>NZ_CP155447.1:0-10774123 GCF_045290345.1 Singulisphaera photorubra
GCCGGTGAGAATCGCAAGAAATGCGATGAGCAAGAAGGCGGAGACGGCCAGCCCGGCTCCGGCATGCCGGAGCGTCTCACTCAGGGCGGCCATGAAGAGCCCGAGCGCACCGCCGACGAACGGGTAGGCAAAACGCGAGGCCGCCAGGTCGGCCTCGGTCGGTTCGTCGTCAGCCCTCCCCAGGGGAATCACCGTCAGGAAGGCCAGCGCATATTTCGTCGCGATCACAATGCGGGCGAGGAGGGACCGCGACGGGGGGAACTCTGGTGTCGGTGTCAGCGACTCGGAATCAGGCCGAGCCACGGAACCGCCGCACGATCGCCGCGTACTGACTGGCCAGGTCGCGAATCCGATCGAAGTCGCCACGGGCGACGGTCTTGGGCTCGACCAGCGAGCTTCCGACTCCCAGACAGCAGGCCCCGGCCTTGAGGAACGACTCAGCCGTGTCCAGGTCGACTCCGCCGGTCGGCATCATCCGGATCTGGGGGAGCGGGCCGCGGAGGGCCTTCAAGTAGGGAGGGCCACCCACATCGGCCGGAAAAATCTTGACGACATCGGCGCCGGCTTCCCAGGCGGCGACGACTTCGGTCGGGGTGAACGCGCCTGGCATCACCACCTTGTCGTATCGCCGGCAGAGCCGGATGACGTCAAGGTTCAGTGACGGCGCGACGATGTATTCCGCCCCGGCCAGAAGCGCGGCCCGGGCCGTTTCGGTGTCGAGGACCGTCCCCGCCCCCAGCACGATGGCATCGCCGATTTCCTGGCGGACCTGGCGGATCACCTCAAGTGCGTTGGGCACGGTAAAGGTGATCTCGGCGGCCGTGACGCCCCCGTCGGCCAGGGCGCGAACCACCTGAAGCAGCGACTCGCCCGACTCGGCGCGAACCACGGCGACGACCCCACCCTCGAGAATGCGTTTCAGCGTCGCTTCGCGGCTCATTGCAATTCTCCCTAACCCCTACGAAAAATGGACTGTAGCGTCGTGCAACCCGCCTCGTCAAGGAAACAAGGCTCCACCCGGCGATCAGGAAGCTTTTCTTCCAGCCGGCCCGGCCATTTGAGAATTGCCCCGGCGGACCGTTTCGCCGATATTCCATCTGTCCGGGTGACTTAGAAACCGAGTCCCGCAGCGTCCTTGACGAAACCGTCGAGCAGGGCGGAGAGATCGTTGGAATTCGGAATCTCCTTGAACCGGAGGACCGGGCCCGACAATCCTTCCATGGATTCCTCATCCACCTTCAATCGATCGGAGATCGCCAGCACGTAACGTTTCGGACCGTGTTGGGGCAAGAGCCGAAGCAGGCGATCCAGGCTCGATCGCTTCCAGAAGCCGACCACTTCGACGAAGACGTCGATGCCGGTCGCTTTATGGACGAAACGATAGTCGGGCACCCAGACCCCCTCACGCCCCAGCTCGATCAGTTCGGTCGACTCGGACACTTCCCAGGCCGAGGCGACCTGACGGATCCGATCCAGGAATGCCCCCATCTCGGCGGGAACATAGGTGCCGGAGTCGGCCTGGTGTGAGATCAGGCCGTCGGACGCCTCAAGGTGGAAGCTCCGCGGGTCTCGCTTCGGCCCCCAGCGCAGTTCGGCATCGAGCCGAAAGTCCGAGCAATGCAGCAGCGTGGGCAGAAAGTTGGCCATCTGGAGGCCATACCGATTGGTCGCGCTGAAGAGGCTGAGCGGTCCGTCAATCTGGAACGAATAGCCGCTGGTCATGCTCCCTTCGACACGGTAGAGCAAACGATGGAACTTGAGCTGCCGGAAAAGCTGCCGGTAGCGTGCGGGTTTCTCGTTGCGGACCACGGCGGTCACCAGCACGGCGCGAAGCAGGATCGCCTGCGCCAGGGCGACGTTATACCGGTCGATCAGCCGCTGTGCATCGAGGTCGTCGAACCGGAGCATCCGGTTCTCGTCCTTGAGGTCGGCAAACAGGCCGGCCGCGACCTTTTCCGGCTCGATGCCAAGCTCCCGTCCGACCACCTCCAGCACATATTCACGCTTGAACGGAGCCCGATGGCCCGCGGCCCGGAGCGAGCGACGATAATCGGCCGCCGCCGAAAAAAGCTTCTCACGCAAGGTCTCGGGGGGAACATCCGCCACCACCTCGAACTCGGCGCGATCCTCGAGCACCTTCGCCAGGCCGCGATGCGCCAGCGTCGCGAGGCCCTCGCCCACCAGCTCGTGGACCTCGGTCTCGATCTCGTAACGGGTCGTCCCGACTCCTTCGCGGAAAATCAGGAGCAGGCTCTCGGCAACCTCCAGCCACTGCGCATTATCGCGGCTGAGGTAGAGCGGCATGACCCGCCCCTTCGAGGTGACCTTCACGCGAACGAGGTTACCGGTCAGCATGATCCCTTGGACTCTCCTCGCCGCTAAGAACCCGTCGAACGTTTCCCCGTCGGGTGGGCACGGCCCACCAATCCGGATCGCCTGCCTCTGCTGCCAAGGTGTTGAAGTTGAAGCGGATGGTGCGCCATGCCCACCCGGCGAAAAACATCAATCAAGCATTGCGGAACCGATCGGAAGCGTCAGTCACCGCCATAGGCGCTATGCTGACGGCGACGATTGGAGGTAAATTCTTCGGATGTCCCCCGGCTGATGACTTCGTAGAGGAGGGCTTCCTTGTCGCCCGACTTGCGGAGGATACGCCCAAGACGCTGAACGTGCTCGCGAACCGAGCCCGACCCCGACAGGATGATCGCCACGCTCGCCTCGGGAACGTTCACCCCTTCATTGAGAACGCGCGAGGTCGCCACGATCGGATAGGTGCCCGCGTTGAACTGAAGGAGGATATCGCGGCGTTCCTTGGTCTTGGTCTGGTGGGTGATGACCGGGACCAGAAACTGCCGGGCGATCTTGTAAACCGTTGCATTGTCATGCGTAAAAATAATCACTCGGTCGCCATTATGGCGGTCGAGCAAGCGGCCGAGAAGTTCGAGCTTGGCGGGAGCGGCCAGGGCCAGGTCGCGCTGGCGGCGGTAGGCGAGGTAGGCTTGCCGCCCTTCACTCGAGCGATGCGCCACGAACAGGAACTGGCCCCAGGCGTTCGGCCGGCGCATGTCGATGCCATTGTCCTGGAGGAACCCCCGATAGACCTCGCGACAGCTCTCGTACTCGTTCCGCTCGGCGTCGGAGAGGTTCACGTACACGGTCTCGACCCGGTAGTCGGCCAGGTACTGCCCGCGCAACTGGGTGATCTCGCGGCGATAGACGATCGGACCGATCAAGTAGTCGAGCTGGGTGTGCGCGTTGTCCGCGCGTTCCGGAGTCGCGGTCAACCCAAGCCGCCAGGGAGCCATCGAGGCGATCGCCGCCATCCCATAGGTCGGACCCGGGAGGTGGTGGCACTCGTCGAACACGATCAGGCCGAACCGGTTCCCGATCCGTGCCATGTTGATGTAGGCCGAGTCATAGGTCGTCACCGTCAACGGCTTGATGTCGTTGTATCCACCGCCGAGCAGACCGACCTCGGTGGCGAAGGCCATCGTGAGCTCGTCATACCACTGATTCATCAGGTCGATCGTCGGCGTGACGACCAGGGCCGGGCGCTTAGCCATTTCAATGGCGAGGTTGGCCACGTGTGTCTTGCCCGTGCCGGTCGGGAGCACGATGACGCCGCGCCCCAGCCGGCCCCCGTCCCACCACGCCTTGACCCCCTCCGTCTGGTGCGGGAAGGCTTCCTTGGTGATCCGGATCGGCCACGGGGTCTTCTCATAGGCGCGCGCATCGTCGACGTAGGGGATCTTCTGCCCGATCAAATACTCCATGATCTCGCGGTAGTGCATCGCCTCGGCGCGGAGTTGCCGGGTGCGGTGGTCGAACTCGACGCGAGGCAAGCCGCGAGTTTCCCCCTCGGGCAGACCCTCGATCAGCAGAGTTCCCTCGTCATAGGAGAGCCGCAGATACGACTTGGTCTCGGCGATTGGCACATCGGCCTGGCTCATACGGGGTCGGCTCCCGTTGTCGGACGTTCCGGCCGCCGTCGCTTGAGCCAACCGAAGACTTCGGCGACCGGCAGACGATAGCCGGGAAGGACCGGCTCGCCCTCCAGGGCACCGTCAAGAGCCAAACTCATGGGGGGCTGACCCGGGCGGTAGACGTCGATCCACTTCTTGTCGGGATCAATCAGCCAGCCGAGCGCGCAGCCATTCGAGGTGGAATGAGTCAGTTTCTCCCGCGCCGTTCGAGGCGTTTGGTCAGGGGAAATGATTTCGACGTGAATATCGGGAGGGTGGAAGGTCTCGTTCTGGATCTCGCCCTGCTCATCCGTACCGATGTGCGCGTCCAGCTGGAAGACGACATCAGGCACGATCGAATACCCCGCATACGTACAACGCAATTCCGGGATCGCCATCCCCAGGTACGACGGCTCGGCAAACCGGTTGAGACTCTCGGTGAGCTTGAACTCGATGACACCGTGCTTCTTTTGGGGAAACCCCTTGGCCTCGATTCGGCCATTGATGAACTCAAGCGACGGTTCCTCTTCGGGAAGGGCGAGGAATTCCGCCAGCGTGATCGCTCGCGGGATGTGGGCCACGCTGTTCATCGCCTGCCTCCCCTCCTCGAAGCCGTTGGGCTCGGCCTTGAATCGAACTGGTCTACCGTGATCGTCCTCGCAGGTTAGGCTTCGGCCTATCGTCCCGAACGAGGTGGTGGCAGGCTCAAGCCTACCCTCCAAGAGAAGAGTTGGTGGGCCGTGCCCCCCCTATCAAGACGGGTGAGGGCATCACTTTCCGAAAAATCGCCAGCCCCCTCCCGATTTCAGTGTACTCCAGTTTAGCCGATCTTTGGTCGAACCTCTAGCGAATCGCCCCCCGAATGCGCAAGGCGCTGTGTTCCTGAGGGGTGAGCTCGCGCCAGGCGCCGGGGGCGAGGTCGCCCAGGAGCACCGGGCCGATCGCCACCCGGACCAGGCGGAGGGTGGGATAGCCGATGGCGGCCGTCATCCGACGGACTTGCCGGTTCCGCCCCTCGCGGAGCACCAGCCGGATCCAGGCGGTCGGCACGTTCTTGCGGAACCGGATCGGCACCGAGCGTTCGGGCAGAGCAGGGGACTCCGCCAGCAGTTCCGCCTCGGCGGGACGAGTCCACCCGTCCTTGAGTTCTAACCCACGCCGCAACGGTTCCAGGGCCAGATCGTCGGGGGTCCGCTCAACCTGAGCCAGATACGTCCTCGGGTGTTCGTATCTCGGGTCAGTCAGCCGATGCGCCAGCGGCCCATCGTCGGTGAGGAGAAGCAGGCCCTCACTGTCCCGATCCAGCCGGCCCACCGGATAAACCCCCGGATGAGGAAAATAATCCTTGAGCGTGGCCCGACCCTCCTGATCCGTGAACTGGGTCAACACGTCGAACGGCTTGTGCAGCACGTAATAGCGAAACGGCCTGACCATGTTCTCAGCTCACCCCTGAAGCCACAACTCGCACCGCAACCTCTACCTTGACCACGCGATGGCTCCGAGTTACAGTCTGAATTCGCATTCAGAATAATTATTCACAATGTCGACACCAATCTACAACGACGAGCAATTGATTTTGGCCGCCAGGCTTTACTTCCTGGACGGGCTTCCCCAAGCGCAGATTGGGAAGCTCGTGAACGTGTCACAATCGAAAGTCTCGCGAATGCTCGCGCTGGCCCGCGAGCGGGGTTTGGTGCGGATCACGGTCCCAGATTACGACCCACGAGACGGCGGGCTGGAAGACGAACTGAAACGCCGGCTCGGTGTGGAAGCCATCGTGATTCGGACCGTCGACGGGCTTCGGGTCGAGGATCTGCGTCAACTGATCGGGTATTTCGCGGCGCCGGTCATCGCGGGTTGGATTGAGCGAGCAAGTCTGGTCGCGGTGGCCGGTGGCCGGACGATGCAAGCGCTCGTGGAACAGATGAAGCCGTCCCAACCGAGGCACGAACTCACCTTGATCCAGGCGATGGGAAACATCGACTCGAGCCCCGGGCTCTATGATGCCGTGGAGTTGGGCCGGCTCATGGCGCGACACTGGGGCGGCACCTTCCTGACTTTGAGCACCCCGGCCCTCCTTCCGGATCCGGAGACTTGCCGCCGGTTCCTCGGACTCGAGCAGATTCAAGGGGTCATGAACCAGCTCGGTCAGGCGGATCTCGCGCTCGTCGGAATCGGGACGTTGGCAAACTCGGTTTTCTTGGAGCGGGACGTCCTCGGTCCGCCCGATCTCGCGACCCTGCAAGCGGCAGGCGCGGTGGGCGAGGTCCTGGGCCGCTTCTTCGATTCACATGGTAACGAATGTGCAACCCCGTTCCAACAACGGGTCGTGAGCTTGGGTCTGAACGAATTGCGGCGGATTCCCCGGAAAGTCGGTGTGGTCGCCGGCGCGGATCGCACCAAAGCGGTCCTCGCCGCGATCGAAGGGGGGCTACTCAACGCCCTCGTCATCGATGAGGGGGGGGCATCCGCCTTGCTTAAGGAAACTCGATGAGCTTATCCGCAGCAGAAGAGCCGCTCCTGGAAGGGGCCTTGCAGGCCGCCCGTGACACGCGATATCTCGCGGTGGAGGCGGGCGTGCGGCACAAGACGGCCGAGGTCTTCGCCTCGCTGTTCGGGTCGGTACCGGCCGTGATCGTGGCGGACCAAAAGACCTTCGTGGCGGCCGGCCGAGAGGTGCAGGAGAGTTTTCGGATCGCCGGTCACGCGGTTGGCAAACCCTTTATCTTCGGCCCGCACGTCTACGCCGAGACGCCGTGCGTGAAGGAGTTGCAAAAGGCCCTGGAAGGGGTTGAGGGCATTCCGGTCGCCGTGGGTTCGGGAACGATCAACGACCTGACGAAGCTGGTCGCGCACCGGCTGGGCCGACCCTACCTGGCGGTGGCGACCGCCGCCTCCATGGACGGTTATACGGCCTACGGAGCCTCGATCACTCACTACGGATCGAAGCAGACGTTCGATTGCCCCGCCCCGAAAGGGGTGCTCGCCGACCTGGACGTGATCGCCCGCGCTCCGCGAGGCATGAACGCATCGGGCTATGCCGACCTGATGGCCAAGGAAGTCGCCGGGGCCGATTGGATCGTGGCCGAAGCGGCGGGGGTCGAGCCGATCGAACCGTCGGTCTGGGCGACGGTTCAGAACCGGCTCCGCGCCTGGGTCGACTCGCCGTCGGGAATCGCACGCAATGAGCCAGATAGCCTGCGCAGGCTGGTCAACGGCCTCATGATGAGCGGGTTCGCAATGCAGGCCGCGCAAACGAGCCGGCCGGCCTCGGGGGCCGAGCACCAGTTCAGCCACCTCTGGGACATGCAGCACCATACCTTCAAGGGGGCGGCCCCTTCGCACGGATTCAAGGTCGGGATCGGGACACTCGCGTCGCTGGCTCTGTACGATGCCCTGCTTCGCAGGGACCTGGGCCGGCTCGACGTGGAACAAGCGATCGCGAACTGGCAGTCGCCCCGACAGGTCGAACGGCGAATCGTTGCCGTTTTCGGTCCTGGCGAACTGGCGGATAAGGCCAAGCAGGAGACACGAGCCAAGACGCCGACAGTCGATGAACTCCGCACCCAGCTCACGCAGCTGCGCGACGGATGGCCCGAGCTCCGATCAAAGCTCGTTCGCCATTTATCCCCGTTCCAGAAGGTGCGCGAGGCGCTCCGCGACGCCGGCTGTCCGCACGAGCCGGAACAGATCGGGATCCCTCGCGATCGTCTTCGGCTCAGCTACGAGCAGGCGTATTACATCAGGCGACGGTTCACCGTACTCGATTTCGCGCGACGCGCCGGCATCATGGACACGGCGGTCGAGCACCTCTTTAGCGCAAGGGGGCCCTGGCCCATTTCGGCCTTGGAGAAGCGTCATGACGTTTGACCTGACCCGAATCCGGCACATCGTGCTGGACCTGGACGGCACCCTCTATCGCGGCGACCGACTTTTCGAGGTGACGATCCCGTTTCTCGGGCGGCTCTCCAGGCTCGGCATCGGCCACACGTTCCTCACCAACAATACGTCGCGGAGCAAGTTGGACTACGTGACGAAGCTCCAAGGACTCGGCATCGACGCCAGCGAGTCCCAGATTGCCACCCCCGCGGATACGACCATCACCTACCTGCGCGAGCGACTGCCCTGGACGACGTCGATCGCCGTGCTCGGCACGCCCTCGCTCTGCCAGCAGTTTGAAGAGGCGGGGTTCACGGTGGGCTGGGACGCCCCCGGGGCCGTGATCGTCGGCTTTGATACGACCCTCGATTATGAGCGACTCTGCCGCGCCGCCTACTGGATCGGCGAAGGCCTTCCGTTCCTGGCCACACATCCCGACCTGATCTGTCCCACCGACCAACCGACCATCCTCGTGGATTGCGGCGCCCTCTGCGCCTGTCTGACGGCGGCCACGGGAAAAGAGCCGGTCGTGCTCGGCAAGCCCGATCCGTCCATCCTGCTCGATCTCTGCAACCGGTTCGGCCTGGCCAAGGACGAGGTGGCGATGGTCGGAGACCGGATCTATACGGACATCGCAATGGCGCGGCGAGCGGCCGTGCCGGGGGTCCTGGTCTTGAGTGGCGAGGCGACGGAAGCAGACGCTGTCGCGCTCCCGCAACCGCCTGACCTGATCGTCGCCGACGTCGGAGAACTCGGCGAGCGGCTGGAACGCGCCCGAACGGTGGGGGCTCGGCAATGAACGACAACGAGACCAATCGCAAAGAGCCGATCAACTCGCTGGCGAATGACCCCTTCGACGTGCTGATCATCGGCGGCGGCATCGTCGGCTCGGGCATCGCCCGAGACGCGGCGATGCGGGGCTTGCGCACGCTTCTGGTCGAGCAGGCCGACTTCGCGTCAGGCACGAGCAGCCGGTCGTCGCGACTGCTGCACGGCGGTTTGCGGTATCTGGCTCAAGGCCGGATCGGCCTGGTCCGCGAAGCGAGCGTCGAGAAGATGCGGCTGAGCAAGATCGCCGCCCACCTCTGCCAACCCTTACCTTTTCTCTTTCCGGTCTGGAAAGGGGCAGGGTGGCCGCGGTGGATGCTCTCCATCGGCGTGAAGGTCTACGACCTGCTCTGTGGCGGCAACAACCTCGGGAAGTCCCGCACCTACGGACCCGTTGAATTGTTGAAGCACTTGCCCGGCCTTCGCCGCGAAGGGCTGAAGGGGGGCACGTCGCACTACGACGCCCTCACCAATGACGCCAGGCTCGTGATCGATACACTCCGATCGGCCGAGGCGGCCGGCGCCACGTTGCGGAACTACACCTCGTTCGTCGCCGGAGTGGCTTCAAACGGGGCCTGGACCTGCACGGTGCGCGACCAGCGTGAGGGTGTTGCCGTCGAAGTCCAGGCCCGGACGGTCGTCAACGCCGCCGGCGCCTGGTCGGCCAAGATCCCGCACAGCACGGTGCGACTCCGGCTCACCAAGGGCGTTCACCTGGTCATCGACCAATCGCGACTCCCCGTCTCGGAAGCGGTCGTCCTCCCCGAGGGAGATCGCATCCTGTTCGTGATCCCTTGGGGAGAGCGAATCATCCTGGGCACAACCGACACCGAATACCAGGGCGATCCGGCCGCGGTTCGCACCAACGCCGAGGATATCGACTACGTCCTCGGCGTCGTGAACCGCGCCTTCCCCGAGGCCCAAATCAAGCCCGACGACGTGATCTCCACCTGGGCCGGGGTTCGCCCCCTGGTTGCCCCCAGGCATCAGAAAGAAGGTGCGCCTTCGGATGTCTCACGGAATCATGAAATCCGGATGGGTGAACCAGGCTGGTTCGACGTCGCCGGCGGCAAGCTCACCACGTACCGGCTGATGGCCGAGCAGACGATCGATCAGGTGGGACGCCACCTCGGCAAGCACTTGCCACACTCCCGGACGGCCGAGCTGCCGTTGTCGGCGGGACCGCACAGCGGCGTGCTCCCCCCTCCGGTGCAGCGGGACGTGGTCGCGGAGTCGTGCCGGAACGAGTGGGTGGTCCATCTTGACGACCTCCTGCTGCGTCGAACGTCCTGGCACTTCTACCACGCAGATCAGAAAGCGGTCGCCGAGCAGGCCGCGCACTGGATGGCCGAGCTCCTCGGCTGGGATCCGGAACAGGTCGCGCTCGAGCTCAAGCGTTATCAGACTGTGGCCGAGCATGCCCCCGGCTAACGGGGCGGCAAGGCTTCAGAGCCGAGATCAGGTTTCGTTCGTCACCTCTCCGACTAGCGATAACACGGGAGAACTCCTGGATGCAGCTCACTGAAGATGCACGCGCGGCACGCACCTCATTCATCGATCGAATCGGCATTTATCCCCCTTTGGTCTGGGGCTATGTCGGACTCTTGCTCTTCATGATCGGTGACGGCGTCGAGTCGGGGTTTCTCTCGAGCTACCTTGTGAGCCGAGGACTTTCCGAGGATAGGGTAGCCTGGATTTTCACGGTCTACGGCCTCACCGTAGCGGTCGCGGCCTGGCTCTCGGGTGCGCTCTCCGACCTCTGGGGACCTCGGCAGGTCATGGGGATCGGGCTGCTTGTCTGGGCGGTGTTCGAGGTGGCCTTTCTCGTCTTTGGGGTCGCTCCGGCGAGCTACCCTCTTCTCCTGATCACCTATGGCCTCCGTGGATTCGGATATCCCCTGTTCGCGTTCGGGTTCCTCGTCTGGATCACGGCGGCCACGCCTCGAGAGCGGTTGGGCACGGCCGTCGGCTGGTTCTGGTTTGCCTTCACGGGGGGGCTGCCGACCCTCGGTTCGCTCTTCGCCAGCGCGATGATCCCGAACATCGGGCACTACGCGACCCTCTGGTCGTCGCTGGTGCTGGTCGTGATTGGCGGCCTGATCGCTTCGTTCGGAATTCGCGAACCGACGGGGAAACACCGACTCGCTCCGCCGGGCGAGAAACCGTTGAGCACCCTCTTATCCAGCATCTCGATCGCCTGGCGCAAGCCGAAAACCGCGATCGGCTGCATCGTGCGGGTCATCAACACGGCCCCTCAGTTCGGCTTCCTCGTCTTCCTGCCGCTCTACTTCACCAAGACGATTGGTTTCAGCGAGGGGCAGTGGCTCCGCCTGCTCAGCGCCATCTTCCTGAGCAACATCGTCTGGAACTTGCTCTTCGGGATCATCGGCGATAAGTTCGGCTGGCGACGAACCGTGGCCCTGTGCGGCGGAGTCGGCTCGGCGATCACGACGCTCTTGCTCTTTTACACGCCGCATGCCCTCGGGCCGAACTACCCGTTGACCGTCCTGGCCGGAATTCTCTACGGAGCAACCCTGGCCGGATATGTGCCGCTCTCAGCCCTGATGCCCTCGCTCGCCCCGGAGAACAAGGGAGCGGCGATGTCGATCCTGAATCTGGGAGCCGGTGCGAGCGTCTGGGTCGGCCCCGCAATCGTCGGCCTCTTCCTGCCGACGTTGGGCGTGGGGGGCGTGATGTGGATCTTCGCCGGGCTCTACCTCCTCAGCGCGGTCTTGACCCTCTTTCTGACACTCCCCGACCAGACGACCAAACCCCCTCTGTCGAGCTTGGAGGAACTGTGAGCATCGTCGCCGGTATCGACTTCGGTACGCTCAGCGTCCGTGTCTCCATTTTCGACAGCGTCAAGGGAAGGCTCGGCACAGGAACCGGGCCTTATCCTCTGCACCGCCGCGGAGATGACCCCGAGCACGCCTCGCAGAGCCACGCCGACCACATGAATGCGCTCGTGGCGGCGATGAAACAGGCCATCTCCTCGGCGGAAATCGAGGGCAGTCGGATCGAGGCGCTGGCCATCGATACGACGGGTTCGACGATCGTACCGGTGGGAGAAAATCTCGAACCGCTCGACGACTACTATCTCTGGTGCGATCATCGCGCCTGGCGCGAGGCCGACCAGATCACCCGGGCGGCCCACGACGCGGGCCTCGCGGCGATCGACTGGTGCGGTGGTTCCTACTCGTGCGAGTGGGGCTTTGCCAAGCTCCTCCACTGGCTCCGAAGCCACCCTGAGCAGCGGTCGCGCTTCGTCACGGCCCTGGAGCATTGCGACCTCGCGACGGCCGTTCTCTGCGGTATTACAGACCCCCGGGAAGTTCCCCGGAGCGTCTGCGCGATGGGGCACAAGTGGATGTGGAACGAGTCGCTGGGCGGCCTCCCCAGCGACGACTTTCTGTCCGGCCTCGACCCGTTGCTCGCAGGGGTCCGCGGTAAGTTGGCGGGCCGATACGCCCGGTCCGACACCATCGCCGGGACGCTGACCCCGGCCTGGGCGAAGACCCTCGGCTTGCGGCCCGGCATTCCGATCCCGGTCGGAGCACTCGACGCCCACTGGGACGCCATCGGTGCCGGGGTGCGGCTCGGGGATGTCGTCAACGTGATCGGCACATCGACCTGCGTCATGGCGATCAGTGAACGGCCCGACCTGATCCCAGGCGTCGCCGGCGTCGTCCCCGGTTCGATCCATCCGGCTTATACCGGAATCGAAGCCGGACTCTCGGCCGGCGGGGATATCTTCGAGGCCATCGCCCGACGCGCGGGAACCAGCCTCGGCGAACTCTCCAGCGCCATCAACGACTACCGATCGGGCCAGACCGGCCTCCTCCGGCTGACCTGGGATAACGGCGACCGCAACGTCCTGGCCAATCCCCACCTCCGCGGCGCAACCTTCGGCTGGAACCTGGCCCATACCGCGGCCGACGACCTGTTCGCCGCCATGGAAGGAACGGCCTTCCACACCCGGATCATCCTCGAGCGGATGGCCGAGTACGGCATCCCCGTCCGTCGGATGATCAATACTGGGGGCGTCCCGCGCAAGAGTTCCGTGATCAATCGGATCTACGCCAACGCCCTTGATGTCCCGATCCTCGTACCCACCGGCGACACCACCAGCCTCGGCTCGGCCATCTTCGCCTTCCTCGCGGCCGGAACGTTCCAGACCGTCGACGAAGCCCAATCCGCGCTCTGCTCCCCTTACATCACGGTCGAGCCCGCCCCTCACAGCGTCGCCCACTGCAACGCCTTGTTCGCCCACTTCCGCTCCCTCTACTTCTCCCTCGGCCGAGAGACGTCCGAACCGGTCTCGCTCGGCCGCGTCCTACCCGACCTGCTCCAGATCGCGGCGGCGGCCCGGCAGAACGGAGCCTGCCCGGCCTGAGCTCTATTGGAGAAATGGAATCCAAGTGTTCTACGTTGCTTATTGCAAGTCAGGAAAGTAACGCACGCAATTTGCAGCCCGAAAGAGCTGCAACAAATCCACTTACCCGGTGGACTTGGCATGTATTCCTGATCGAACGCTCAGCAGGAATGAGCGAAAGACCAGAGCCCGAAACCCCTGTCAGCTTGGCGGACCGGTTCAAGCCGGTCCGCCAAGATTCCGTTCCCGACCAACATGCGCCTGGTCCCGGACCAAAGAGCAACAGTGGGTTCAACCGCCGTTCAGGGAGCGGTGGTGCGGGTGGAACCGAAATAGCGATCCACTTGCCCAGCGAAGCCTGGGGCCAGCATGGTCGCATAGCTGCCTTCCTTGACGAGCGGGGCTTGCTCGAGTTGGGCTTTGGTCGCATCGATTATGGCCGTGATCGCGGTCGTTTCCTTGTTGTACATCAGGCGGAGCTTCGACCAGGGAACGGGGACATAACTCTCCCCGATGCCGAGGACGCCCCCGCGGCCGACGATGGCAAAGACCGCGCGGTAGTTGCGATCGAGCAACAATTCCACCAACTCGCCGACATCCTGGTTCTGAGTGTTCTTGAGCTTGGCGTCATTGAGCTTCGAGGCGCGAAGCACCACCGAAACGGCCCCGGGGCTCCGCGGCTCCCGGTCGGGGTGTGGCCGGAAGTAGCTGTGAACCTTGGCCACCCATTCGGGCTTCATCAAGTCTTTGTAGGACGTATCCTCAAACTTCGGCGCCTTTCCGAGGATCTCCTTGGTCGTGTCCAGGTTGACCGCCCATTTCCCGTTGGCGTGCTTGACCGTGAAGTGGTCCCACGGAACCGCGTAGTAGGTTGCGCCGACGCCCGCGACTCCTCCTTGGCTCAGGATGGCATACAGGATCGTCCCCTCGGGAGCGAACACCAGATCTTCAATGTCCGCGATCTTCTCGTTCAACTTGTTCATGACGTCGGCGTCGAGCAGCGTGCTGACCTTGCGGATTTCATCCAGATCCGCACTTGTCCGTTTGGCAGACTCACTCTCTTGTTGAGCCGCCATGGCGATGCCGGAAAGCATGAGTACCAGACAGCCATACATCAGCTCACGGACCATCTTGTGGCGTACCATTCGTTTCTCTCCCTTCAGAATGAGGTCGAGATCAATCGAACCGGATCCAGCAACCCCTGTAGGCTGGACGGCCTGAGGACAATCCGCCGGCAACCACTCCCGCGCATCCGGGGTCGTTGCCTGGCAACACGACAGCGAAGACCGTCCCGGTGGCGGGCCGAACGCCCGGCCCCCCTCTTGTCACTGACATGATCGACCCATGGGCCGGAACCGGAGACTGGTTCCCGATGTCGCGTGCCGATAGTCCTGAACCAGCACTTCGCGAGCCAAAGACTCAACCTTCTGATCCGAAGATTGGCCGACTCCGTCCCGGAACGGTGCAAGGCCGCCGACTCCCTCGACCAGTCAACGGAACATGCGTCAAGTTCGTGAATTTCTGCACAAGGCTACCTCCCTGTCGAAACCTCGAATCCATGGTGATGCCGCGGAATCCCCCCGGTGACCTGGGGCCGGTCGAGCGTATAATAGATGATGGTCTCGCTTCTTCCTCACCTCGGACATCGAACGAGGAGGCCATCATGTCTACCGCCGCACATGCCGATCATCTGCTCGTTTCCGAACGGATCGAAGGCCGGCTTCAGCGGGGAGAGCTGACGCCCCGTCAGGTTGAAAACTACAAGGAGTTCCTCGACAGGGTCGATCGTGATCTCTTCCACCACAGAGTGATCACCGCCAACGCCTATACTCACTGGTTTCAACACGGTGAGGCCACCGACGCTGAGCTGCGCCACTTCATTCAACAATTCTCAGTCTTCTCGAATCAATTCCTCGTCGCGGCCCTCTTGCGGGTCATCCACGCTCCGACGCTTCAGCAAGCTCGGTCAGCTAAAGAAATCCTTATGAATGAGCTCGGCGTGATCTACCACCGGCCCGACCAGCCGGAAAGGCGAGCGAACCTCGTTGAGGAAGCGGACAAGGATCGAGAGGGGGACCCCGAACTGGTGAGCACCGAAGGCACGGTCGACGGCGGGACCTTCCGGTTCCGCGCCGCGCATTTCGAATGGTTGCTGGCCGTCGGACAAGGAATCGGGCTCTCATACAACGAGATGGGCCAGCGGAAGCACGGGCGACCGTACACGCTCCATTTCTGCAACGAGTTGCAGCACCTCTACGGCAGCGAGGATGGCCAGGTATCCTGCGGGGCCAGCTTCGCCGTCGAGAACTGGGCGGCGGCCGGCTTCTGGCAGGAGCTGGAAGACGGCTTGATGCACATCAAGCAAACACGAATCCCCGCCCTGCGGCTCGCGTTCTTCACCTGGCATAACCGTGTTGAGGCCCAACATGCCGGGCACGTCATGGAGGAGTTGGAGGAGGTGTTCTTCGCTCCCGAGTTCGACCGCGATCGATTCTTTGAGGGAGCGCACGGAGCACTCGAGGCCGTCTCGCTCTTCTGGGACGGGTTGGAGATGGACCGGACGAAGGGCATCGTCGACTGAGCGCAAGAACGGCTGCCGCTCCGAATTACAACGACCGGGCCCATGCAATCAAGACAGTCGGCCCGGCCGTTGTTTGGCAATCCACCCCATCGTTCCGTCGCCGTTATAGCCCGAGCGGAGGCCCCGATGCCGCTGTCCGATATCGTGTTGAAGCGTATCGATCACGTCCGAATGTTCGTCGGCAACGCACGCCAGTCGGCCTACTTCTACCGCAACGCATTCGGCTTTGATGTGGTGGCTTACGCAGGGTTGGAGACCGGCGTGCGCGACCAGGCGAGTTACGTGCTCCGTCAGGGGGAGATCACCTTTGTGCTCTCCTCGTCCCTCCGCTCCGACCACTTTGAGAATGCCCGGCTCGTCGCTCACGGTGACGGCGTCGAGTCGATTGCGCTGGAGGTCGATAACGTGCCCGCCGCCTACGAGACCGCGCTGGCACGAGGGGCGGAGGGGATGGCGCCGCCGACCCGGCTAGAGGACCGGCACGGGATCTACGAGTTCGCCAGGATCCGGATCTATGGCGATACGTCCCATACGTTCGTGGATCGAAGCCGTTACCACGGGATTTTCGCCCCGGGGTTTGAACCGCTCGACCCGGATCGTTACAGCCCCCGCACCTTCCACCCCGTCGGCCTGAAGGCGATCGACCACATCGTCGCCAACGTCGAGGAGGGGAAGATGACGGAGTGGGTCGATTTCTACGCGCGCGTCCTCGGGTTCAGTCTGCTGGTCTCGTTTGACGACAAGGACATCCGCACCGAGTACTCGGCCTTGATGTCGAAGGTCGTGGCCGACGGCCAGGGGCGGATCAAGTTCCCGATCAACGAGCCGGCCCGAGGGCGACGGCGATCCCAGATCGAAGAATACCTCACGTTTCACAACGGCCCAGGGGTGCAGCATATCGCCCTGGCGACCGACGACATCGTCTCCAGCGTGCGGGCGATGGCCGCCAACGACGTCTCGTTCCTCAAGGTCCCCCCAACCTATTACGAGACACTCCCCGCCCGCGTCGGCCCGATCGAGGAGGACCTGCAAGTCCTGGCCGAACTCGGAATTCTCGTCGACCGTGACGACGAGGGCTACCTGCTCCAGATCTTCACCAAGCCGGTCGAGGACCGGCCGACCTTGTTCTTCGAGATCATCCAGCGCCACGGTGCCCGGAGCTTCGGCAAAGGCAATTTCCAGGCCCTGTTCGAGGCGATCGAGCGTGACCAGGCACGTCGGGGGACGCTCTGACCATGCGACACCCGTTGCCTCCCGTCGCCAGCATCCGTGACTTCTACGCCTTCGAACAACACGTAAAAACGTGCCGGTCTCATCGCGGTCTCGACGTAGCGCCCGAGTGGTACAAGGTGCCCGTTTTCTATTTCTCCAACCCCGCCGGCGTCATCCCACACGACGCGGAAGTCTTCGCCCCGCGAGGCAGTCGGGCCCTCGACTACGAGCTGGAACTGGCCTGTGTGATTGCAAGTGAGTGCCGCGACCTCCCCGCCGATGACCGCGCCATGGAGTTCGTGGCCGGGTTCACCATCATGAACGACTGGAGCGCTCGCGACCTCCAACTTCTCGAGATGAGCGTTGGCCTGGGACCGAGCAAGGGGAAAGACTTCGCCACCTCACTCGGCCCCGACCTCGTCACATTCGACGAGCTTTCCGACCGTTATCGCGACGGTCGCCTCCACCTCGTGATGACTGCCAGCGTCAACAACCGCGTGCTCTCGCTCGGGAACGCCGACTCGATGTTCTGGACCTGGCCACAACTCCTGGCCCACGCCAGCCGCGACGCCACCCTGCGCCCGGGCGATGTCCTCGGCTCGGGCACAGTCGGCACCGGCTGCATCCTGGAACTGACTCCCGAGGCCGTCGGCGGCTGGTTGAAGCCAGGGGACGTGGTCGAGTTGACCGTGGAGCGGCTCGGGACGCTTCGCAATCGCGTTATCGAACACCCGTGTCCTTGAGACTTCGCTCACCTCGGAAGAGAGGCCTTCGAAGACAACCTCCGCGCGGCGTTTCACCCGTTCCCTCGAATCCAAAGAAGACGGTGAACCCATGCCTCCCTATCTCCGGCTCGGCTCAGTCCCGCGCAAGCGGCACATCGCACACCGACACGAACCGGGCTTCCGCGGCGAAGGGATCGCTTACGAGGAAGTGGTCACAGTCGCCGGATTCGGCCGGGCCTACAGTATCGTCTATCACCTCCGGCCCCCGACCCGGGTGCGCAAGGTCGAGCCGGCCGGAACGTTGCCGATGGAGATCGTTGAGGAGCCCGCCCTACGTCACCATCACCTCCAATCGTGGGGAATCGAACCCACTGGCGACCCGGTCACGGGACGAGTCCCGCTCCTGGAGAACGACGACGTCACCCTGGCCCGATGCCGACCGGCCAACCGGCAAGCCGAGCTCTACCGGAACGCCGGCGCGGACGAGGTCCTGTTCGTGCACCGTGGCAACGGCACCCTCCACACCATGTTTGGCTCGCTTCCCTTCCGGCCGTTCGACTATGTGGTCATTCCACGCTGCACCACCTACATGCTGGAATCCGACCCCGCGGAACCACTCGACCTGCTCGTCATCGAGTCCGCCGGCTACCTGATGATCCCACCGAGATACGTCAGCTCCGACGGCCAGATTCGCCTGGGCGCCCCCTACGGCGAGCGCGACCTGCATGGCCCGCGTCTGGCCGTCCCCATCGACCGCGAGGAAGATACGACCGTCCTGATCAAGGATGGCCGCCGGCTGACGCGCTATACCTTGGCGCATCACCCGTTCGACCTGGTCGGCTGGGACGGCATGCTCTACCCCTATACATTCAACGCCGACGATTTCGAGCCGATCACCGGCACGGTCCACCAGCCCCCCCCGGTGCAGCAGACGTTCGAGGCACCTGGGTTCGTCGTTTGCACGTTCGCGCCTCGAATGCTCGACACGCACCCCGAGGCGATCAAGGTGCCGTACGCCCACTCCAATGTGGAGGCCGACGAGGTCCTGTATTATGTTCGAGGCCGGTTCGGCAGCCGTCGAGGAGTCGAAGAGGGCTCGTTGACCCTGCACCCGCGTGGAATCCCGCACGGGCCGCACCCGGGGACGATCGTGGCGAGCCGCGACCAGACGCGTACGGATGAGCTCGCCGTGATGGTTGACACGGCCCGACCACTCTCCCTGACACGGCAGGCCGCCGGGCTGGACGACCCCAAGTACCCGTACAGTTGGCTGGAATAAACGAAGGCGGCCCTCAATGCTGATCGATGTCTCCAAAGCAGGCGTGCTCGAGTCGTACCGCATGCTCGTTGATGTGGTCACACCTCGACCGATCGCCTGGGTCACCTCGGTCGACCAGCAGGGGCGGGTCAACCTCGCGCCGTTCAGCTTCTTCAATGCCTTCGGCGCCAACCCGCCCGTCGTGATCTTTTCCCCGTTGCTCCGCCGCGACGGCTCGAAGAAAGACTCGCTCCTCAACGTCGAAGCCACCGGTGAATTCGTCCTGAACGCGGCCGTCGAGCCCTTGGCCGAGCAGATCAACCTCTCCTCGAAAGAGCTCCCCCACGGCACCAGTGAGGTTGAGCTGGCGGGCCTGTCGTTACTCCCATCGATCAAGGTGCGCGTCCCCCGAATCGCCGAGGCGCCTGTCAATCTGGAATGCGTCGTCCGCCAAATCATCCCCGTCGGCGACGGCCCGCTCTCCGCGAACCTGGTCATCGGCGAAGTCGTGATCATTCATGTCGACGACCGCATGCTCGACCCGTCCGGTCGTGTCGATCCCCGCAAGCTGCGGACAATCAGCCGGTTGGGCGGAGATGACTACGCCCGGACAACCGACCTGTTTTCCATGAAACGGCCCACCTGAGCAGCCCGAGACCAAGGCCAAGTCAGTCACTTCCCGCGGGGTAGAGCGACGGACCGCGAAGCTGTGGTCGCGGCCTCGAAGTCGCCCGTGAGTCCCCCTTGAAAGGCAATCATGCGAGTCCAAGTCAAAGTCATCTCGGCCACCCTGTTGACCCTCGCCCTGGCCGCTTGGCAGCTCGTTCCGTCCCGGGGTCAACAGCCAGATTCCGACCCAGATCGATTCAACTTCGTGATTGTCGAGAGCTTCGATGCGAAGTATCTCGGAGATTCTCCGGGACATTTCGGACGCGGGAAAATTGGCCAGGCGCAGCCAGACCTGGCCCTGGGCGACCCAGTCTTTCGCAAAGACAGCCTGATCGGCAAAGTCACCGGTATCTCCTGGGATCGAGTCAAGGAGAACCTGGAAGTTGAGTTCGACCCCGAACCCTTCGAACTCGACGAGCATGGCCGACCTGCCGCCCCAACTCGGGTCGCAGTCGGAGAAAGCCTCTGGATTCCCAGGGGTGGGAAGAAACAACAAAGCCCCGCAAACACCACGAATTCACGGCCCCAACGCGATACCGCACCGTAAGTCCAGGCCTCGTGATGCGAGATTCGACCAGGCCGAGGGGGATACGGCCGGGCCGGCCGGGCTACTGATTCGACCAGACCGGAAATCCCGTGAGATTCTCGCCCAGTCGCGGATCGTTGAAAAAAAAGAGGGGCCGGATCGCACTCGAACGTTGTCGAGGGATCCGGCCCCTTGGCAATACTTTTGCCTGCCTTAGCTCACTCAGCCGTGGCCGTAACCGCGGTCGAACGCATCGAGTTCGCGAAGATGGGCGGAATAGGTCGTGCGGAACGTATCAGCATCTACCGACCACTTGGGTGCATCCTCGGTGTGGCGGTGGCAATGTTCCTGCACCAGGCGATGGAGAAACTTGAAGAGTTGCCGAGGTGTCCGCAGGTTTCCCAGCGAATCTTTGAGCGTGTCGTCGCTAATCGCCTCGTCGATCAACTGGCGAAGCCTCGGGCCTTCGCCGTTGGTCTCGGCACCGGTGGCCGAGCCGATTGAACAGGCGCGAAGGCGATCACCGGCAAGGTCGTAGAGGGAGGGACCAGTCCAGCGCAACGGCTTGACCAGGTTCAGTTTGTCGGGACGGGCCCGATCGTAGAACTCCTTGTCTTCCTTCTCGAGATAGTAGGCCAGCTCGATCGGCAAGAGGAGCTTAACTCCCAGGCCGGGATGACGGAGAAACTTGTGATCCAGGAGCGGCCAGATCAGGGCCCGCATCTTGCGCGGGTCGCCTTCGATCTGCTGCGGTTCGTCCACTCGATCGATCAGGACGATAATTCCCGAGTAACCGAGCGTTTTCAAGACCCCCTGGAACTTACGGAGTAGCTCGTAGCGTTCCTCACCGCCGGTCCCCGCGGCCGTGGGCATGGGCTGCCCGCTCAATTCGCTCGGCTTGAACCAGAGCAGTTCCCATCGCAGTGCGGCGGGGTCGCGGCTGAGCACGCGGAGGCCCTTGCGGATATCACTCGCGAACCATTCCGCGCGGGCGATTCGCCATCCCCAGTAGAGCCAGCCCAGCAAGACCGGGACCAGCAACCAGGGCAGGACCGTCATGCTCCGCATCGCGGGAAAGAGGGCGATCAGCCCGATGATCAGCAAGGTCGTCCCGAAGCCGATCTGCAAGTCGCGCCGACTCCATAAGGGGCGAAAACCGGACCGCCGCCGCAGTCGGCTCCAGCGTCTCTCGATCGGCTCCCCCGTCGACTGGTCATAAAAGGCGGCCAGCAGAAGCAGGTCCCGGCGCTGATCCAGGCTCAGGGCCGAGAGATCGACGCGGTTCGCCGTCAGGGCGTCGACGAGTTGGGTCACCCCCTGGGCGAGGATGGCGTCCATGTGGTCCTGCAGCCGCCAGCGCGTCAGGGCTTGCGTCGTGTCTTTGGCGCGGACGGCGGACTTGAAGTGATCGAGGTACGGGTTGAAATCGTCGTAAGAAATGACGAAGACGCGGCTGTCGGGATTTTGCTGGTTGTACGCTTCCATCTCGGCGGTCGCTTGAAGCCGAAGCGCTGTCTTACCGCTTCCCTTTTCCCCGAAGACGAGCGCCGTCGACGGGTCGGCCGGACTGCCGAAGAATTTGTCCCAGGCCGGATGGTGAATCGTCGCCATGCACCGCCGCTTGAAGACGGTGTCGGTTTGCGCGTCTTCTTCGCTAAACGGGTTACCGTCGATCCCATGGTGGCGGAGAAACTGCTCGGTCTTCATCGTGTAATCTATGCTCCTGAGACGACTTCGGTCCTCCCTGGGGGACCATTCCGTCTTAACCGATACCATCCCCCCACCGCAATCGCAGGCGAGTTGACGGCGGGACCATCCGGGTCCTACGATAATCGTCCAATCGGTATGCAGTCTGCAATGGCCTGGACCGCCACGAGAATGACCCATTATAGGACGATGCCACCATGCCCCGGCACAAATCCAGGTTGGCGCTGCCCGTTGGCCTGGCGGTCGCGCTCGTCGGCATGAGCTGTGATTCGCCTTCCGGCCCGCAAGGGCAGGGGGCCCCCCTCGGCCCTCTCGGGATCGCGGCCGCCAGCGATCTCCAGACGGTGCTTCCGGTCCTCGCCAAGCGGTTCACCGCCCAGACCAAGATCGAGCTCAGGCTGACTTTCGGCGCGTCGGGCCAACTAGCCGAGCAGATCAAGGCGGGAGCGCCGTTCGACGTCTACCTCGCCGCGAACCAAGCTTTCGTGCAGGGGCTGGCGGCCGGTGGGCACATCCAGGCCGATTCCATCCACCCTTACGCGCGCGGAACGCTCGTGCTGGCGGTCCACCGCGAGTCGGGAACGTCGATCACGAGTCTCGCGGACCTGGAGCGGCCCGAGATCAAGAAAATCGCGCTGGCCAACCCGGCGACCGCCCCGTACGGGGCAGCCGGAAAGCAAGCGCTGGAGCGGTCGGGCCTCTGGTCGAAACTCGAACCCAAGATCGTCCAGGCCGAGTCGGTTCGCCAGGCGTTCCAGTACGTCCACTCGGGAAACGCCGAGGCCGGCCTGGTCGGCCGGGCACTCGCGACGGTCCCCGAAATCCGTGTCGTCGAGGTCGAGCCCAGCCTCTACGACCCGATCGTCCAGGCCTTGGGCATCGTGGCTCGCACGCAGCGAGCCAAGGATGCCGGTAAATTCGCGGAGTTTATCCTGGGTGACGAGGGCCAAGCGATCCTCAGAGACGCGGGGTTCGCCAGCGCCCTCGCCGAACCCGAAGCCGCTTCGAAGGCGAGCGGATCCACCGAAGTCAAGGCTCTCAGTCCTCTCGTAGGGTTGGCACGGCCCACCATCGGAAGTCCCTTGATGGCAGAGGAATTCGGAGTGGTGGCCCGTGCCCACCCGACGAGACCGTGAGCCTTCACGAGTTGGCCCCACTCTGGCTCTCACTCCGGGTTGCGACGCTGGCCACGGTCGCGATCGTCGTGTTTGGCGTCCCCATCGCGATGGTGCTGGCACGTGCCCGATTCCCGGGTAAGGGGCTGATCGCGGGCTTCCTCGTTTTGCCGCTGGTGATGCCTCCCACGGTCCTCGGCTATTACTTGCTCCAACTCCTCGGCCGTCGCGCCTGGTTCGGGGCCTGGCTCGAGCGGACCTGGGGCGTCACGATCGTCTTTCACTGGTCGGGGGCCGTGATCGCCTCGGCGATCGCCGCGTTCCCGCTCTTCTTACTCCCTGCCCGCGGTGCATTTGAGGGGGTCGATCGAGCGCTCGAGGATGCGGCCCGGTTGCTCGGCCGGCGCGAGCTTTCCGTGTTCACCTCGGTCACGCTGCCACTGGCCTGGCGCGGGCTGGCGGCCGGGGCCGTCCTTGCGTTCGCGCGAGCCCTGGGCGACTTCGGCGCCACCCTGATGGTCGCCGGCGACATTCCGGGCCTCACCCAGACCGCCTCCTTGGCGATCTACGACGCCGTGCAGATTCCCGACGCGGCCCACGCCGCCCGCGCCGCCCGCCTGACCTTTTGCGTGTCGGCGATCTCGATCGGATCGCTCCTGCTCGTGCAGCGGACCCTGCCCGCGACGGAGCGCAAGCGTTGAGCGAGACCGACGCCCTCGAACTCCGGCTCACGCGGCGGATCCATGCCGACCTGACACTCGACGTCGAGCTCGGCATCGACCGCGAGTGCGGCGTCATCTTTGGCACTTCCGGGGCGGGCAAGACCACCTTGCTTCGCCTGATCGCCGGCCTGGAGCGTCCCGATCGGGGGCGGATCCAACTTGGCGACACCGTGCTGTACGACCATGAAGCGGGGGTCGACCTCCGGTTGCGCGAGCGCCGGATCGGGATGATTTTCCAGGACGATCTCCTGTTCCCCCACCTCGATGTCGCAGCCAACATCCAGTTCGGGCTGAAGGGCGAGCCGCGGCTCCGAGCGAAAGCGCGCATGGAAGAGGTCGCGGCCTTCTGCGGTGTGCGTCATCTCCTCGAGCGCCGACCGGCGACGCTCTCCGGCGGCGAGCGGCAACGGGTCGGCCTTGCGCGTGCCCTGGCCCCACGTCCCCGGCTCTTGCTCTGCGACGAACCGGTCTCGGCCCTCGACTTGACAAGTCGTCACACCTTGATTGAACGACTTCGGACGATCCAGCAGGCCGAACCGATCCCGATCCTCTACGTCACCCACAGTCCCGCCGAGGCGATCGCCCTGGGGTCACGTCTCTTCCTGCTTGCAAAAGGACAGATCATCGATCGAGGGCCACCGCTCGACGTGCTGGCCGCCTCGGGCCGAGCCGGCTTGGGCCGACTCGAAGGGGTCCGCAACATTTTCCGGACGCGGGTCGAATCCCATGCCGAGGGGGGGGGAGAAACTCGGCTCCAACTCATCGACGGCCCGATCCTGGTCGTCCCCTTTTACGATCGGCCCCCCGGAACCTGCCTGGCGGTCGAGATTCGTGGTGACGAGATTTTGCTAGCCAAGGGGCCAATCGAGGGGCTGAGTGCCCGCAACGTCATCGGTGGAACGGTCGACCGAATCGTCGCTCACGGCTCCGAGGCTGAGGTCATCGTCCACACCGGAGCGATCGCTTGGATCGTGAGCGTGGTCGCGTCGGCGGTCTCCGCGCTGGCCCTCGCCCCTGGTTCCGACGTCCATTTGATCGTCAAAGCCCGAAGCTGCCTTATCCTGGACGATGAGCTGAGCTCGGGGTCGACCGATTGAAATCTCCATCTCTATCTCATTCATGAATTTCCATGGAATTGCTGAACATCACCATCCACCTGGCCTTCGCCTTCGATGTCGGCTACGAGATCGACCTCGAAGCCGCCCGTGCTCTCTTGCCGGGCGAGGCCGGTCTCCTGACCCGGCGCAGGCGGACCCCGGAGTCGATTCGCTACCGACCCGCCCCGTTGCGCGTGGCGATCGACCCGATCGACCTGGTCTTACCGGGCGGTCGGGTGACCATTCAGCCGCCCCGCGCGGAATTGTCCGTCTTCGACTTCGGCGCCCTCTCCCTGACCGTGCAGTTCCCCGCCCGGATGTCGCCTGACGAGATCCTCAGCCTGGCGGGCGACCTGGCCGACCCCACCCCCTTGAACGAGGCGGCCCGGCGAGTTGTCACCCCGTTGATCGACCGGCTCCGACCGGCCATCACCGATCTCGAGGTGAGCGAGCTCAGCGAGGAATACATCGTCTTCCAGGTCGAAAACGTCAACGCAGACTGGATCGCCAGCCATACCGACTGGGTGGCCGGTCTCGTCCGGCTCGAACCTGATCACCTGAGCAAGTCGGAAGTTGTCGAGGCCAACCGGTTGAACATCTCGTACACACCGACCGACCTCGTCACGCTCGACTGGGCGGCCGGATTCGTCGCCGACCGCGACTGCGCTGATACGCTGCAAGTCATCGAATTCGCCAATGTGCAACTCCTTGAGTTCCGCCACATCGACGACCGCCTCGACGATCGCCTCGAGGCCGCCTACAAGCTGATCGGAACCGGTCGCCAACGGCGGTGGGCTCCCCCCTCCTGGCGAATGCATGGCTCAGCGATGCGTAACGTCCGCGAGCTTGAAATCGAAGCCACCAGCCTGTTCGAACGGGCGGACAATGCCCTCAAACTCATCGGCGACCAGTACCTCTCGCGCGTCTTCGACCTCGCCTCCACCCGCTTCCACCTGCGCGAGTGGCAACAATCGATCCGCCGCAAGCTCGACACCGTGGGCGATGTCTATGACTTACTCGTGCAGCAATCCGGTGTCATCCGCATGGAAACCCTGGAAATCATCGTGATTCTGCTGATTGCCATGGAGATCGTCCTGGCCATTTTTAGACATTGAGAGTGTGACCGCAACCCCAATCAGCACTAATCAATATGTTATACCGAATGTCATTTCCGGCAGGAAATTCGGAACTTGCCACGTGTCCGATCGCCAATCAAATGTCATTTCCCAATCACTCGCCCCCCTTCACCTGTCTCTCGATAAAGCGAACGATCCGGCTCAACTCAGCCTCTCCCCCATCATCCTGATCCGGGTCGAAGAGGTCGTGCACTGGCAGAGGACCACGAAAGGGCTCGATCACCCGACTTTCGCCCATCGACCTCGCGAAGACGACGAGGCAATCGGCGGATTGGCCCACGTAATCGAGCACGTTACAAACGGCTTTCAAGCCGAAGAGAATCACGCCCCGGCTATTTAAATAATCGAACCGAATCAGCGCATAGGGTTCCTCGACAAGCACAACCGGTGGCCAGGAGCACAGTCAACGGCCATACACCAAAATAGGCAAACCAGGAGGTTTGAGCAGGCCACCAAGACTCGTGGACAGGTTTGCAGTTTTGCTAAATTTCTCAGATTTCCCAATTGAAGTGCATGGTCACTGATGGTCCCCTCACCATTGCCTGCTGAAGGCACCGTCCACGAGTCAGGCGAGTGAGTGCTCGCACCCGTCGACAACGATCTTGGTCGCGGCGGGCAGCCCATAGTCGACAAGTATCCGGCGTATCAATTGCAGGGCCTGCGCCTTGGAAAGATCTCCTTCTTCAATGAAGACGTCGATGTTGCTTCCAACTTGGCCGGTACCAGTTCCCGTCACCTCACCTCGGTCCCCGAGGGCCGAATCGATAGCATCCTCAAGTTCATCTAGTCCGCAAGGCAACTTTCCGTTCATGTAAATAAATATATCCATCCCCCCCCCATTTCACCTCAAGCCTCTCTGGTCCAGATCCTGAATATACGCCTCAATCTTCTCCAGGGAACGCTGGGTGCGTACCAAATTCTTATAGCTCAACGGTTCGTTGATATTCGTGAGCTTCGCTCCTCGCTCTCTGAACCCCTGAACAAAGACCTCCTCGGCTCCTTGGCTCGCGAGCTTTGATCCCTGTACGTCAACCACCTCAGCAGTCAAACCCTCCACGAAATGGTCATGCCCCTTCCTGATGCGATCAGCCATCACCTGCCTGGGTGTCCCGGAGCCACTGGTGCGGCCCACATAAACAACCTCGCCGAAGGAGTTCCTGAAAACGTAGGTGACGTAGCTATGCTTTTCGGGGGCCGAGGGAATGTCCAAGTTCAAGCTGCGGCCCGGCGTAATACCAAACTCCTCGAAGAGCGAGCCCGCAGCTTTCTCGGGACCATAAACGCCTACGCCCGGCCCAATCTCGCTCCCAGATCTGGCTAGGGCTCCAGTCCCACCTACTATGGTTTGGCTCGGGTTCTCGCTAGCCCCTTGAGTCCTCCCTCAATCGCATCAGCAACAAGTTTACCTCCATCGAGTATCAGCCCGGAGCCAGGCCTAGCTAATAGCCTCGCCCCACTAACTACCCCTTTCGCCACGCCATATGCGACGTCTGGCATGTCGGCAACAAAATCGCCGATACGTCCTGCTGAATCTGAAAAGCCTGCTCCTCGTATCCCTTGATAGACTACCGTCTCCTGACCTCGAATGGCAGCCTGAATGTGATCAATGCCCCTAGCGAGCACGAGTCCAAACGGCACACTGGCAAATCCAGCGGTCAAATAGATTCCGGCGGCCCCGCCGGTAACCATTGAGACACCCAGAACAAGTTGGATTCCTCGAGTGTTATCTCCCTGTCTATCAGGCCCGGCAGGTAGCGTGCGGTTATGCCGCTTGCTCATCCCTTGGACCAACACTTTTCTTTGACCGACCCTTTCCCCTTCCGTTCCGCTCGGATCAGTCAAGTTGATGGGATCGTTAAAGACGTAGCGA
Source organism: Singulisphaera photorubra (assembly GCF_045290345.1). Taxonomy (GTDB): domain Bacteria; phylum Planctomycetota; class Planctomycetia; order Isosphaerales; family Isosphaeraceae; genus Singulisphaera. The sequence continues at coordinate 27,660 of NZ_CP155447.1, forward strand.
TAAAGGTTCGGATCACCTGCGGCAAAACCGAGCGGATCCTGGCTCATCCACCGGCTGGTGGACGGATCGTACCAGCGTGCGTTGTTGTATTGCAGCCCTGTGACCGGATCCCAGTATTTCCCGGTGAACTGGTAGGAATTCGCGTAGGACGGCGTGTCTCCGTAGCTCTCCAGGGTGGCCACACCGGAAGTTGTGTATCCGTACCGCTGGTCGACATGGCCCTCCGAGTCCACCAGGTCGATGATCGAGCCCAGGCGGTCGGTTAGGTACCACTGCACATTCCCCTCACCATCCTCGCGAGCGAACACCTGGTCGACCTCGACTCCCCGAAGGTAGCGGGCCAGCAACTCGTTCGAGCTGCTCAGATCCGCCCAGACGCTTCCGGAGGCGTCGAGCGCGTAGCGGGTCTCCTCAACTGTCGGGGTGGGCGGCTCGCTGGGGGTCTCCGCGTTATAGCTGTATCGGACCGCAAGGCGATCGACGAGCCGCCCCAGCGCGTCGTAGGTGTAGGTGACCTCATCCAGCAGGTGGTCAAGGGCTATGTCGCGACGTACGGCCTTGATGAGACGGTTGTCATGGTCGTAGGTGTAGGACCAGACCTCGTCCGAGTCGAGGCCGGCCCGCGAGACGACGTTCCCTTCATGGTCGTACGCGTAGCTCCACGTCCCGTCCTCCAGTAGTTGGTTGCTCGTGCCAACCTCGTTGGGCTCGAGCGTCGTCGGCAGACCGTCGACCGTGACCTGGGTGATGTTGCCGTTGAAGTCGTAGTCGTAGACCGTGGTGTGGCTCACGCCCAAGGTGGTCGTCGTGACCGACCGGAGTTGTCCGGAAGAAGTGTAGATCGTCCCCTGGATGGAGCTGTACGAGTTGTTCGTCTCGCCCGGGCTGAGAAGCACCCCATCGTCTTCGACGCTCGAGGCCAGCCGGGTCTGGCTGGCCAGTCGTCCGGAGACGTCGTAGCTATACGCCAAGCTCTCGATGAGCGTAGTGCCGCCGGGGGCCGAAAGCCGGTTGGCAAGGTGGTACGCGATACTCTGGATCCGGCCTTGGGTGTCAAAGGCTGCGTTCCGGGTGATCACTGGGGCCAGGCCGCCGGCGTCTTCCGAGTAGGTAACAGTCGTCGCAAGGCCGCGCGAGTCGCGGGCCAGATCGACGCGAGCCGTGGTGCTATCGGCCGTCGTGAGCGTGCGGTTCTTGAGACGGCCGTTCTCATCATACTGGGAGGCTGTCGTCCCGCCCAACTCGTCCTGGAACAGCACGAGGCGGTTTTCCTCGTCGTATCCATAGGTCGTGGTCAAGTCCAGGACGTCGGTCTGGCCCGTAATCCGGCCGACGAAGTCGTAGCCGAAACTGACCGTCCCCGCGTGGTTGGTAGCCGTCAGGAGCCGGCCGACGGCGTCGTAGGTGCGGGTGATCTGGTCGCCCAATTCGCCTTCGGCGTCGTACCAGGTCATGCTCGTCTGCCGGTCGGCCAGGTCGTAGCCGAACACGGCCAACCGGCCATTACGGTCGAGTTGGCTGGTGAGCCGGTCGGCCAGGTCATACCCGTAGGTGGTGGAATAGCCGAGCGGGTCGATCGTCTCGGTCTTTCGGCCCACAGCATCATACCAGAAGGTGCTGACGTTGCCGTTGGGGTCTGTGAATCCAATCACCCGGCCATTGGCGTCGTAGGCGATCGTCGTGGTCTGCATGTCTGGAGTCGTGATGGTGGTCTGCCGATTATTGGCATCATAGCCATAGGCCGTCGCAGCCCCTGCGGAATCGGTACTTAGAATGATGTTGCCAACAGCGTCGTAAGAGGTCATCTCTGGGATGCCGCCTGGGCGAGCGAAGGTCAAGCTACGGTCGAGCGCGTCGTAAGTTGAGGCCGAGGAATTCCCCTCCGAGTCAATTGCCTGGATGACGTTGCCGTTGGCATCGAGCTGATACAGGGTCGTGTGGCCGGCCGAGTCGGTGACGCCCGTCAGGCGGTTGGCCTCATCGTAGCCATAGAGCGTCACAAAACTCAGCGGGCTGATCGTCCGGGTCAGGTTACCGATGGCGTCGTAGTGATACGTGGTCGATTGGAGGAGCGAGTCGGTCACGGAGATCTTGCGGTTGTTCTCGTCGTATTCATAGACAGTCGCCTTCGACATCTTGTCGATGGCCACCCTCACATTCCCTGCCGCGTCGTAGGTCACACTCGACGTGAAGCCGAGCGGGTCGGTCGTGGCAAGGAGCCGGTTCTCCCCATCATAGGCGTAAGTCGTCGAGCGACTGAGCGGGTCCGTCTCACGGATCAGGTTGCCGTTATCGTCGTAGCCGTAGGTCGTCGTGCGATTGAGTGGGTCGGTCGCCGCGATCAGGCGATCGTTCGCGTCATAAGCGTAGGAGGTGAAGTTGAGATAGGGATCATACTCCCTGATGACGTTGCCGTTCGGGTCGTAGACCGTTTCCCAGGTGGCTAGGAGGGGGTCTGTCGTCTTGATGAGGCGATTGTTCGAGTCATACTCGTATACCGTCACACGATTGAGTGCATCGATGGACTGGGTGATGTTGCCAACCGCATCGTAGGAATACTTTGTCGTGTTGCTAAGCGGATCGGTGACGGTCTCAAGCCGGTCATTGGCATCATATCTATAGTTTGTGGTGAAGCCACGGGCCGTCCTGGTGCTCGCGACGTTACCCACTGCGTCGTAGGAGGTCGCCGTGGTATTCCCAAGCGCATCGGACACGGCAACGAGTCGGCCGAGGTCATCGTAAGCGTAGGTTGTGCTACGAAGCAGGGGGTCAGTCACAATCTTGAGGTCCTGGCCCGTATTCGCGACATACCTCGTTGTCCAGATATGATCGAGTCCATCGGTCCAACTCGTCTGTCGACCAAGAGCATCGTAGGCATACGAAGTGGAGTTGCCACGCGGGTCGACGAGCATGACAAGTCGTCCCGCCTGGTCGTAGTACTCTGCAGTGATGGCTCCGGTCGGACTTACGATCGCGACGGTGCCATCCACATAGCCATAGGTGTAGGTTGTCTCACCGCCGTTGGCATCGACCTTCAAGCTGACGTCGCCAGCCGCGTTGTACTCAGTCGATGTCGTCGTGCCCATCGGCTCGATGATCAGAGTCAAGCGGTTGAGGGCGTCATAACTGTAGGTCGTCGTATGATGTAAGGGGTCGATCACCTCCTCAAGGTTGCCGTCAGCGTCGTAGGCGTAGAACGTAGATTGGCCCATGGCGTCGACGGACTGAATGAGCTGATTTGCAAAATCATATGCGTAATGGTTCTGGTGACCCAGCGGATCGATTGTGTGAGTTACATTGCCGGAAGCGTCGTACTCGGTCGTCGTTTCGCCGAGGAGCGGGTTCGTTTCCTTGGCCAGGCGGTCCATCTTGTCATATTCGTACGACGTAAGGTGTTCATTGGCGTCCGTGACCGAAATGACATTGCCGTTAGCATCGTAGACCGTCTTGGTGCGACCCCCGAGCGGGTTGGTCACGGTCTTGGTGCGGGCCAAGTCGTCGTACTCGACCAGGGTGATCTTGCCGCGGTAGTTTGTGGCCTGATTCATCCGGCCGATGGCGTCATATTGATAGAAGGTGGCCTGAGCCGCATTCGTCCCCGCGGCAAGCGTGACGCTCTCGAGAAACCCTCGGGGGTCGTAAGTGGAGACCGTGGTCCCGGCAGGGTCGACGACCTCGACGACCTCGCCCAGGACGTTGTACTTCCAGGTGGTGATCCCGCCATCGAAGTTGACCTGTTCAACCAGACGGCCCAGGGCGTCGTAGGTCGTGGTGACGACCCGATGCGCCGCATCCTCGGTGGTCAGGACGTTGCCATTGCCGTCGTAGGTGAAGGTCGTCGCGCCGCCGAGGGCATCGGTGACGGTCGCGACTCGACGGAGTTCGTCATAGGTATACGAGGTGACGTTATTCCTGGGGCTGGTGACCGTCTGGAGCAGGCCATCCTCCCAGGTGTAGCGGGTGACGTTGTAAAGTGGGTCGGTCACACTGAGGAGGTCACCCGTCTCCTGGTCGTACTGATACTTGGTCCGATTACCCCGAGCGTCGACCTCCAGGGTGACCCGATGGAACTTGGGATCGTACTGGAATTGCTCCGTGGTCTTGTCTGGGTTGACGATCTTCTTCAGGTCTCCCGCGCCCTTCTTGCTGTAATCGTAAATATAGGTTGTCGTGTGATCGCGGCCGTTGGTGTACCGAGTCGTTTGCCCGTGGGAGTCGCGGACCCAAATCTGGGTCGACTCGTCGGGACCGATTTCCTTGAGAACGCGGCCTTCAAAGTCGAGGAAATACGTCGTCGTGGTCGGTTCCAGAAGGTTATCCTCGATCGTGGCGCCGGCCTGCGAGGCGTCGAGAGCGATCCCGCCCCCGGCCTCGTACTGCGCGTCGAGCCCGAGCATCGCCATGGCGGTGATCTGATAGACACTGTCCAGGCCCACATCGACCTGGGTCAGCAACCCGCTGTGAGCGTCGTAGGTATAGAAGGCGTCAAAAACACCCGATCCGTCGAGGTTGAGCCCAGCCCACCTGTCCTCGATCAGCCGGCTCTCGCTGTCGTAGGTCAGTATGCGTTCGCTGCCATCGAGCTCGTCGATCAGAGTCAAATTGCCATTCGTGTGTGTGAAGGTGAGTACACGTGGAGCGATCGGCTCCTCGCCACCCTCCTCCAATGACCAGGGTTCCTCGATCTTCTCGAGCAACAGGGTGTCGGTGTTATAGGTGAACGTCGTCACGCCACCATCGGGGCTGGTCACCGTTTCGAGTTGCCCCTCGTCGGTGTAGGAGTAGGTAATCTCGACCCCGTTACGATCGACGAGCGCCGTCATGAGGCCAAGGCGATCGAACTCGTGTTTGGTCTGATACTTGCTCGTGTAGGTGTACGACCTGTCGTCATTGCGTTTGAGGGTGCCGAAGTCGAAGGCCGGGCTGGTGAACGTGCCGTCGTCGTTGCGAGTGAAAATCGCACTGTCGCCCGATCCGGTCACCCAGAGGATGTCCCCCTCAGCGTTGGCATTGAGGACCAGACGATCGAGCCCCGCAATTCCCCACCCGGCGCCCAGGAAGTCGATACTCTCGAACGGGTGGTCCGGGTCGACCGCGGGCGAGTCATTGACGACAACCCGCGCGTTGCCTTTCAGTTCGGCGTGGTAGTCGGGCTGGTCGCCGCCGAAGTCGAGGACGACGTGGAGTGACCAGGCATAGATACCACTCTGGGCGACGGCCTCCTCGACCTGGGCCGAGAGTAGGTACGTATCGCCGGGCTCGCGGTCGGTCGTCGCGTACGTGATCCAATCCTGGACAACCCCGTTAAAGGTGAGCTGGACCTTGATCGAACCGGGAACCGGGTCGTCCTCGCTGCTCTTGAACTCGGCCTGGATGACCGGTCGCACGTTGACGGTGTCGGAGTTGTAGACCAGGGCGGGGTTTCCGCCGACATCGGTCCCGGGGCTGAGGTCGAAGTCAAGACCCTGCACGATCCGGAGGCCGCCCGTGTTGAGGGCGACCGCGGCCTGGCCGAGAGTGACGAGTTGGGCCACGCCCGGCTGGTTCGTCCGCTGCCCGCCGGAGATCGACCAATCATCCGCGATCGTGGCCTTGGCGTCGACCGTGGTGGTGACCCCGCCCTCAGAGATCGTGACCAGGATCACGTAGGCCCCGAGGTCCTCATACGTGTGATTGCCGACAACTTGGTACTCGTCGTCCTCGTCGTTGTAGACGACCGTCGCCGTCGAGGTTTCCCCATCGCCCCAGTCGACTGTCGCCGTGGGGTTGGCACGAACCTCACCTTCGCCCCCGTCGATCGTGGCGAGGATGACCTGGCCGGTCGCGACGTTGGCATATCCACCAAAATCTTTGCCCTCGGCATTGAAGCTAATGTCGACTTGACGAACCCCATGGGTGTTCGAGCCACCCCCGGCGTCCTCCACCAGCACTGCAATGGTGAAGTGGCCGCCGGCTTTGTAGATATGAGTGCCATAGACGTCGAACGTACCCCGATCACTCTTCTCAATCGTTCCTTCGCTCGTTGTTCCGTCACCCCAACTGATCTTGGCAGTGAAATCCTCGACGCTGCCGTTGGGGTCGTTGTCGTAGAACGAGAAAAGGGAAACGTCCTCGAATTCCTCGCCAGCGACACCGTTGATCGGTTGGCTTTTTGTGAAGAGGGGTGTCAACGGCGCATCGGTGACAAGGACTTGCTGGGTCTCGGTGCCATAGTCTCTCCAGCCCTCGACCGGAGTGTACACTTGAACTCTGTACGCGACAGCATAAACACCTTCACGCGTATAGATATGCGGAACTGATGTCGTAGACGTGCCATCGCCCCAATCGATAATTAGATATCTTGTGTTATGTGCACTCGATGCTATGCCAACAGAGGGGACAAATACGGGGTAATACGGTGCGCCAACGGTGGCTTCATTGATCTTAAGTTTGCTCTTCACCGTTGCAAGTACCGATCCCGCGTCTTGGATTGTCACAATAATGTCACGATCGCCCGGGACCATCGCCGACTTATTCGCATGGCCATAGCCATCAATGTCAATATGCTCATATCCACTTCTTTTCAAATAATCAAACCAATTATAGTCGCGATATGCTAAATTTTTGCTGTTCCAATAGGAATATCCAGAAATAAAACCGTAAGAATCCCAGCTGCCGTAGCCGTTGCCGTGGCCGTAGCTGTAGCCTCTTGCCAAGAAGGTCGTCCACGCTTGACCGTTGAGAACAAAATTGCTGTAAACATAATTATGCGGCTGTGCGGACCAGTCAGGGAGTACGACGTAGAATTCGCCATTACCGCCGTAAACCTCGCCGACGATCGAGGGAGTTCCATCACCCATCTGGATCGAGGCCTGAAAGGAGGCCGCAGTGTCATTGGAGTTATCGGCGGTAAACCGAGCAACAACGACATGATCCTTGCTCAGATAGTTGTAGACGTCCGTCCCCGATGCCGTGATTCTGTCACCTGTGACAATGACGATCCCGCTCGCGGTCGTGCTGTCGGTCTGGTCCTGGATCGAGATGTGGATGATATACTTGCCAGGGACATCATAAGTATGACTTCCGTAAACCCTGTATTCGTGGTCGCCATTGCCTTTCTTGACATCGCCTATGGATGTAGTGTGGTCGCCCCAATCGATGATCACTACATGGGTTCCGCCGATGTGAGCCGGGTTCTCGACCGTAAAGGTGGCGACAAGTTCGTCGTCGATTTGCTCGCCCGCGGTGGCGCTGAGGTCCTCGGACGTGGCGACGATGGCGTTAGCGACCGCCGGATTCCCGAACGACGCTACGGCGGCGACAGTGATCACGCACGCGGTATGATAGTCAATGACCCCATCGTAGAGGGTGATGGTAGCCGTGTATGTCCCGGGGGACGCATAGGTATGGTTGCCAGCCACGTTGAATTCGCCGTCGAACTCAGCATCGTCCTCGACGGCAACGATCGACTGCGTACCATCGCCCCAGTTGACGATCGCCGTGAACGACGTCCCGGCTTTCTCATTGCCGGTCGAACCCGTTGCCAAAATGATCCCGGTAAGCTCCGACCCAGCCGTGGCGGACAAACTGCTGCCATTCTCGAATTCGATGGCCGGGTTCGTTACCTGGACAGTGCTCGTCGCACCAATGAGATAGGCAACATGATTGTAGCGAATTCCATTATTGCCGACGCCATTCCAATTCGCTCTAGGAAAGTCGTATCCACCCCACGCGTTAGCGTACAAAAACGCGATATAACCAAAGTATTGATAATAGTCCCGGAAATAGCTGTATTCAATGGACTGAGCCGCAAGTCCGAAGGCCCAATCCTTAAGGAACAGTTCGGGCGGCATGGGATTATAGTCGGATCCGAGGGGCAGCGACAGGTATGTCGTATCCAGGATAGCGACCAGAACCGAGTAGGTTCCGCGTCGATCATAGATGTGTTCGCCAACGACCTCGAAGTAGCCGTCGCCTTGGACCAGTCCAGTCGATGTGGTGCCATCGCCCCAGGAGATCAAGGCCATGAACTCGCCTTCCGTCGCACCTTGACGCGTGTTTACGAATGTCGAGACGACGCCGCGAAAGACTTCGCCCTCCTTTGCCTCAACGGTAGCCCCACTTGAACGGAAATTCGTCCCGACGTTGGTGGTAACTGGGACGGCCTGGCTGGCGATGCCGCTCACTTGCACCGAAAGTTTGAACGTGGCGAATGAGGCAGCGCCGCTAATGTATGCTTGACCGAGCTCATAATTTCCAACCCCGACGGACACAGTAATCTCGTAGGAGCCGTTCTGATTGTAGTATGACCTCCCCGTATAACACTATCGCCATAGATCGAAACCAATCTGCTATTAAACGGTGTATACGTCCCGTCGCCCCAGTCAATGTTGTAATAATAGTTTGCGCTGTAGAGGCGGAGCCCTGTCAGGCTCACGAGAGGAGTGTTGTCCGCAATCATTCCGTACGGGGCCTGAACCGTGGCGGTCGTGCCCTCGATCGGTGGATAGTGGACTCGAATCGAACTGAAAACGACAATCGTCTTGCCGTCGGGCTTGGTGATGTTGACAATAACTTGAACGTCGCCAGTGTAAATATACGTATGATCGCCTGTAACTGTAAACACGCCGTTAAACTCGGCGACTTGGCCCTCGGAGACGTAACCATTACCCCAGTAGATTTCGACAGTGAAATCGTTGGCAGAACTGGAACCGTCCATACTGGTGAAAGTGGCGACGGGTCCCGAGAAGACCTCGCCGACCTGGGCTTCACCTCGGACGGGATGAGTCGCCAGCTCTTCCGCCGGTGCAGTGGGCAGGACGAGCATGCGACCGGTCGCCTCCGATGAACCCGAATCGCGAGAGGCCACGATCACCCGAACGAAGTACGCGCCGGACCGGGAGTAGGTGTGGGCCGCGACGACTTCATAGTCCTTCGTGCCGCCGATTACTTTTCCGGTGCCCACGGTTCCATCGCCCCAGTCGATCACGGCCGAGAAGTCACTCGACATGAGCATCGGGTTGGACTGGGTGAACGACGCTATCACACCCCCGGTCCAGATCGCCGACGACTCATTCTCGTATAGCTTCGCGTTTTCGACGCGAAGGGAGAGCGTGGGGTCCGAAACTACAATTGACTGATTGAGGGTCACACTATGCCCATCGGCATCGAAGACTTTCAAGCTGACGTTAAATGAACCCTTCTCGGTGAAAATGTGCGAGAAACCGCTGCCGTAATTAAAAAATGCACCCTCTGGATATCTCAATATGCTTAATACATCGGCGGTAGGGAAGTCTTCCTTGGTACCATCGCCCCAGTCAATGGTGGCCATGACACTCTCCCATTGAATTGGATTAAAAATCTGCTTGTAGAATTCATCGTTGTATTGGTCGTAGTATCTAAACCATCTCGTCTGATGGAAGGGAACGTTGCGGATTGCAGCAGTGTAATACCCGTCGACTTCGTTGAAATCTACCCCGGCTTGCGGCTCCTGTTCTCGCTGCCATGTCAACCCGCTGACGAAGGCCATCGACTGTGCCGAAACGGAGTGACCTGCAGCGTCGGTGAGTGTGACGATGACACGATAAGAACCAACCTCCCTATAGGTGTGGCTGCCCTGGACATTGAGTTGACTCGTAATGTAGGAATGTGGGACGATCTCGCCGCTGCTTGTCGAACCGTCGCCCCATTCGATTGTGACCCGATAGTCGTTGGGCGACTGAGGATTGCCCGCGAACACCCCACTCTTGTCAATGGTCGCAACCGTCCCGGTCCACTCGACGTTTACAGTTGGACTCCAATTATCCTGAGAGGTGATAATCTGGCCGCTCAGGTTCGGGGGCGGCGGGACGACCTCGATTTGTCGGCTCTCAACGGTCCGTGCGCCGTCGGGGCTTAGGATGCTTATCGCAACGTCGAAGGTCCCATAGCTCTCGAAGGTGTGTCGAGTCTCAATCTTGTAACCTTGCGTGAAGTTGCCGGAGACCTTGCCAGCCTGTTCGGCTGTCCCATCCCCCCAGTTGATCTTCGCGGTGAAGTCGGACGCGGTGTACTCGACGTTGGCGCTGCTGAAGGTGGCTACGACACCTTGGAACGGAAGGTCGGACGGATACGGTGACTTGAATGTATCGATGAGCGACTTGACGTTCAGGGCGATGGGGACATCACCGGTGTTGGCGACAGAGCTCGCCGTGAATCCTGCGCCACTGGGTGAGGTGACCCCGACTGTTACCCCGTTGGAATCGTCGCCGTCCAACGAGTCTCCGGTATCAGCGAGGGTCTGGATGCCGTCCGACGAGGTTCTACGAGGATTAGCAGAGCTGTAAGTATGGCTGCCGATAACGTCGAAGCCACCCGAATCGTTGTCCACAACCGTCCCTACGGACGTCGTCCCGTCACCCCAATCGATGGTCGAGCTGAAGCTCTCGGCGGCATGCGCCGGGTTGGGGTCGGTAAATGATGCGACACGTCCGTGGAACGCGAGGCCCGCGCTCGATGCGATGTTGACCATGGAATACGTGACGCCGCCCGTCCCGGTGCCGGTACGTGTGCCGCCGGAGGAAGTGAACTGGATCCGACTCTCCGCCTCGACCGAATGTCCTTGACTGTCGCTGATCGTGACCAGGATGGCAGTCGGGTTCGACGTCAGATACGCATGTGTGCCGTTGACCGAATAAAAGCCCAGGACATCGGTAGAGCTGATCGTCCCGGCGGTGACGCAACCGTCCCCCCAGTCGATCATCGCCGAGTAACCGACGGTGGAGGCGGACGGCGCAAGTGTGAAAGAGGCGACCGTCGCACTCACCGGACCATTTGCAGGAGCGGTGAGGGCGAGACCCGAAGCCGAGGGAATGGGGTTGATAACCTTGGCGGTGGCAACGAGCGTGGCGGTGGTGCCGATATTGTCCTGGATGGTGACGGTCACCGTGTAGGAGGCGGAACTACCATAGCGGTGATTACCCGAGACCTGATAGTGGCCTGAAGAGCCGAAAATGCCCCCGACGGTGGCTGGAGAACCGTCGCCCCAATTGATCATCGCAGTGAAGTCGGAAGCCTGCCCAAAGGCATTGGCGACCGAGAACTGGCCGAGGACTCCGCGGTAGTCGGCCTCTGGAGAGACACTGAAAGTTGAGCCGGGCACCGTGACAATCGGGGCCGAGGCGATGACCGCCGTGGTCGTGGCAGTGGCGGAAGAACCGGAGGCCCCAATCAGCGGGACGGTGACGGTATAGGTTCCGGCCCTGGCGTAGATGTGGCTCCCCGAGACCGTCACCAGTCCGGCGTTGATTGTCACGGTCCCGATGGTCCTGGGAGAGCCGTCACCCCAGTCGATCTTAGCCGAATAGGAGTTGGTCGGAACGTTGGTGGCGAGCTCGCTGAAGGTGGCGACGGTTCCCTCGTGAGTTGTTCCCGCAGCCCGCTGAATCGACATGCCCACCCCGTCAGACAGCGACGAGACGTTGATTGTGACCTTGGCGTTATTGCTAAGAACCTGACCGTTATTCGTTCGGTAGTTGAAAGAATCGGTTCCAAAAAAACCGGACGCTGGCATGTAAGAGAATGAACCGTCCGGGTTCAGGGTTACCGTTCCGTGCCCGGCTTGTGTGATGATCGCCGCCGACATAGGATATCCGTAGGCGTCTACGTCGTTCGTCAGGACGCCTATGGCGGCGCCAATTGTCAGGGCTTGATCATGCCCCACCGCGTACGAGTCGTCTTTGGCGGCGGGCGTGAGGATGGTCACGGTGGCCGAGTCACTGTACGACGAATCGCCCTCAGTGTTCGAGGCGATGACACGATAGTCATAGCGGTAGCCGACGGATAAGCCTGTGTCCGTGAAGCTCGTCACCCCGGCCAGGGTCGTGCCCAGGAGGGCCCAGGAACCGGTTCCGACCCGCCGCTCAACTCGATAGCTGGACTCGTCCGCCGCGTCGTCCCAGGAGACGGTGATCGTGGAGTAGGATGCCACCGTGGCTCGCACGTCCGAAGGCACGGCGGCGAAGGCCGGGGTAACCACCGTTTTCGTCGCGTAGGTGGAGTAGCCGACACCGAGTGCACGGACGCGGAAGGAATAGGCCGACGACCCGTTGAACGGCCCGGTCGCGGTATATTGGTTCGACCCCGCGCCATAGAGCGTTCGGAGGGGCTGCCAGGTCGCACCATTGTTTGTCGACTGCTCGATAAAGTATGTGGTAACCGTGGAATGGGTCAACCAGCTCAGGTCGATCTTCGTCCCAGAGACCGCTGACGCCACGAGGTTCGTCGGGGCGGAGGGAAGTGTGACGGCTTGCGCCGCGGAGGGAGCCGCATCGCCGGCCGCGTTGGAAGCAAGAATACGATAATTGTATTGAGTTGCCTCGTGCAGTCCCGTGTCGAGGAAGGTCGTCTCATTTGCATCGAGGGTTCCGACAGTCGTCCAAATGTCGCTATCCTGACGCTGGACACGGTAGCTTGTCTCGTTCGCCACGTCGTCCCACGTCAGCGTGATCTTGCTGTCCGACGACCCGACGGCCCTCGCAGCCGTCGGCGAGAGCGGATAGGCAAAAGTAAGTGCAGGTATAACCGCCGAATAGGTTGAGTAGTAGGTCGAGGTGAAATCTTTAATAAAGGCCCGGACGCGGAAATAGTAGGTCGTCGAAGGGATGAATGGACCGCTAGCGGAATAGCTTGTGACGTTCGCCACCGTCTCGCCGATCTGCTTCCAGTCCGTCGTGCCGTCGGGCGATTGCTCGATAAAGTAACTCGATACAACGGTGGATTGGCGGGTCCAGTTCAGGTTGATTTGGCTACCCGAGACGACCGTTGGCGTGACGTTGTTGGGCGAGGTCAGGAGCGTCGTGGCGTTGACCGTCGCGCTTGGGGTGTAGTAGACGCCCGCGGTGTTGCAGGCGATCACACGGTAGTAGAAACGCGTATACTCCGACAGGCTCGAGTCGATAAAGGCAACGACGCCCGCTCCGGTCGTTCCGACCTGCGTCCAGCCACTGGTCCCGTTAAGGCTACGTTCGATGCGGTACTCGGCCTCACCGGCGGAGTCGGCCCAGGCCAGGTTGATCGTCCCCTCAACCAATGCTGTGGCAGTCAGGCCAACGGGGACGGTCGGGAAAGCAGGTGTCATCACCGACTTGGGCGCAGAGTAGGCCGAGTCGTTACCCAGTGGCGAGCGGGCTCGAACACGGAAGTAGTAGTTAGTTAGGCCAGCGAGAAACCCTGACACCGAAACGCTAGTGGAGTTGACTGGCGCGGATTTAACTAACCACCAGCCATTTATCCCATTTGGTGACTGCTCAATCTCGTAGTACGATTCGACCGACGAATTGTTGATCCACGTCAAGTCGATTCGAGACCCTGAGAAGACTACCGGGTTGAGTGAGGTGGGTGTGGCCAGGAGCGTTCTGGCATTAACAAGGTTGCTCGGGACGGAGTAGTCTCCCGCTGCGTTCGTAGCAAATACCCGGTAGACGTATGACGTGTTTTCCGAAAGTCCCCCGTCGGTAAATGTGGTCGCATTAGCCTGGGCCCTACCAACTTGCGTCCACCCATTGCTTCCGTCGGGGCTGCGTTCGATGCGGTACTCGGCCTCACCGGCGGAGTCGGCCCACCCGAAGGTGATCGTCCCCTCCGTTGTCGCCGTCAAACTCGCCCCCATCGGCGGTGATGGAAAGGCAGGAGTCGTCAGCGGATCGAAGTTGGAGTAGAGGGATTTACTGGACGAGTAGTAGGCAAGAGACCTGATTCGGAAGTGGTAAATGGTTGCGCCAACCAATGCCCCATTCACCACGAAACTCCGGGCATTGCCTGCAGCTGAGCCGAGTTGCACCCAATTGGACTGTCCGTCGAGCGACTGCTCAATCTGGTAGTATCCCGTTGAATATGAAAAATCGCTTGACCATTCCAAGTCGATCCGAGTCGGAGAAACGAAAGTCGCTACCAAGTTTCCAGGCGCCTCCAGTGGCGTGAGCTCCCCCACTTTCACGCTAGGCGCAGAGTCCTTCTCGGCATTGGTGGCACTCACCCGGTACCAGTATCGAGCATTCTCAAGCAAGCCCGTATCAACGTAGCTCGTCGCCCCGGGGCCAGTCGTTGTCACCAACGTCCATCCGGTCATCCCATCGGCCGACCGTTCGACCTTGAAACCCAGTTCGTTGGTGAAAGTGTCGGTCCAGGTGAGTTGGATCCGATCGTGAGACGTAGCCGTGGCCGACAGAATCGTCGGTCCGTCTTCGACCCGTATGAGGTACACGGCATCAGCTGAGACCGCATAATTGACACGGCTCACTAAATCGACAGCTATGTTGCCGCCGGTGACCGTGTAGTAACCCAATTTCCGCCACGAGCTACCAGCATCGGTGAAATCACTGGGGACCTGTTGCTGGTTGACAACCACCGAAACTGAGTCCGTCTGGCCAACCCGGATCGTATAAAGCGCGTTACTCGCAAGATGGGCGGCAGCATGATAAGTGGTCGCGAGCAGGTACTGACCTGGTGCCAAGTTGTCAAATGACCAGGTCGCCGTTACTGTCGGCATGCCGACGCCAGAAACTTGATAAAGGCTGTCACCTAGGAAGCCTTCAGCAAACGCAGTCCAATTTCCGCTTACAGCAAAACCAGCATCTCCGTTGTCGACAATTTGGCCCCTCGTAGCGGCGCCTGCAACCGTGAAGACAAACTGATCTAATCGGGTATCGTCGGTGGCAAATCTGACTTGACCTGAAGCGGCGCCCGCCGCCGCGTCGTAGCGGATCGAGAAATTGGTAGACGAACCGGGCGGCACGGTTCGAGTGCCGAAATCGGTCACTAAACTAAACCCAGGCGGAAGCTCGATTAATCCGTTCAGGTGCAAGTCGGTTGTACCTAGGTTCCGGACCGTCAACGTTTTCAGCACGGTCTGACCAACCGCAACAAGTCCGAAGTCGATGGTCCCGGTCTCATCGGGAAGTTCCACACTCCCCACATGAACCGCGATCTGCGGCCCTTGAACCCGCTCAATGGCGACAGCGTCGGCGTAGACGTAGTCGTTGGCCGCGTTGGTGAGCTGGACCGACAAGGAGTTGCCGGTCACGGAGTAGTAACCCAGCGCCTTCCAGGCTGCCCCCAATTCGGTGAAATCGTTAGGGGACTCCCGCTGGTTGACCAGCACGGTCGCAAGCAGCGTGCTGCCCTCATGGATTTTGAAGGGGGCGTTGGTGGCGCGGTTAGAACCGGACGCCCAGGTGGTCGCGAGCCGATATAGGCCCGGTGCCAGGTCGCCAAAGGTCCAGGTTGCCGTGGCATCGCCGCTAGCATTTTTGGCTTGAAAGAGGCTGGTGCCACGGAAACCCGTGTTGGGACTTGTTGACCATACTCCGCTCGTCGCGAAGCCGGCATCTCCGTTGTCGACAACCCAAGCCCTCCAGGAGCCGGTGACAGCAAAACTGAAGCGGCCGAGGAGCGAATCGTCGGTGTCAAACGCGACCTGACCCGAAGAAATCCCCGCGACCGCGTCGTAGCGGATCGTGAAGTTGGTCGACGTGCCGGGCATCAGCGTCCGGCTGCCGAAGTCGGTGACCAAGCTGTAACCAGTAGGAAGCTCAATCGCCCCAGTCAGGTGTAAGTCGGTCGTGCCTGTGTTTCGAACTGTGAACGTTTTCTCAATGGGTTGACCTGACCAAGTCGTACCGAAATCGAAGCTGCCCGTTTCATCAGGAATCGCAACCGTCGCGTTAAGTACTTCAACCTGCGGCCCTTGAACTCTCTCGATGAAAACGGCGTCTGCAACCACATAGCCATTGGCGAAATCGCTTACGCGAACCGACAACGAGTTGCCGCTGACGGTATAGATCCCCAACTCATGCCACATCGAACCAGCATCAGTGAAATCAACTGGAGCCAGTTGCTGATTGACGAATGAGGTGCCAAGCGAAGTTGAACCTTCAAAGATCGCGTAAGGGGTGTTAGTCGCGCGGTTGGTACCAGCCAACCAGGTTGTGGCGATCCGGTATCGGCCAGGACTCAGACTTCCGAAAGTCCAGGTCGCCGTCGCTGAACCGGTACCCGCGGCCCGAAAGAGGCCATCGCCGCGGAAACTTTCTCCTGGGCTGACGGTAGGTGTCCACCCACTGCTTGTGGTGAACCCGCCATCCCCGTTATCAACGATCCGGCCCCTTGTGGCGACGCCGGCCACCGTGAAGCCAAACCGACCGTGGAGAGGGTCATCGGTGTCGAACGCAACCCGACCCGAGGCCACGCCAGCCGCCGCGTCGTAGCGAATTGTGAAGTTGGTCGCCGCGCCAGGCGTCAGTGTCCGAGTGCCGAAATCAGCGACCAATGTGTAGCCAGTCGGCACCTCGATCGCACCGCTCAGGTGCAAATCAGCCGTCCCCATATTGCGGACGGTAAACACTTTCTCGACGGGCTGCCCGACCGTTGCGACCCCGTAGTCAACTACACCTATTTCATCCGAAATGTGATCCAATCCGGCCAAGGTCTGGACCCGCGGCCCTTGCAGTCGCTCGACATAGATCGCATCGGCGATGACATAGCCGTCAGCCAGGTCGGTCATGAGAACCGACAGCGAGTCGCCGGTGACTGTGTAGATCCCCAACTCACGCCACGACGCGTCGGACGCGGTGAAACCGGTGGGAGCCAGTTGTTGATTGACGGCCACAGTCCCGAGTGCTGTCACACCCGCCGATACGGTGTAGGGAGCGTTAGTGGCACGGTTGGTGCCGGGCATCCAGGTGGTCGCAACCAGGTATTGACCCGGCGCCAGGCCACCGAACGTCCAGGTCGCTGACGCGGACCCATTCCCCGCGTGCGCGAAATCAAATTCTACGTCTCCACCGAAGCCGGAGTTGGGGTCGACGTACCTGACCCAACTGCCGGTCGTCGCAAATCCGGCATCCCCATCATCAATGATCCGACCCCTTGTGGAGGCACCGGTGACCGCGAAGCCAAACTGGCCCAGAATCGAGTCGTCCGTGTCGAAGCTGACTCGGCCAGAAGCCACTCCCGTCGCCGCATCGTAGCCAACCGTAAAGCTGGTCGATGCCGCGGGCGCAAGCGTGCGGAGGCCGAAGTCGGCGATCAAACTGTAACCAGCCGGAAGATCAATATCCCCGGTCAGGTGCAGGTCGGTCGTACCCAGGTTCCGGACCGTGAAAGTTTTTACAAGGGGCTGACCCGTCCAGGTTGTGCCGAAGTCGACGCTGCCCGTCTCATCAGCAAGTTCAGTCGCTCCGTCCAGCACCTGGATCTGCGGTCCCGGATCGCGTTCGATAGAGACAGCATCGGCGAAGACGAAATTATCGGCCTGGTTCGTTAGGGTCACCGACAACGAGTTGCCGGATATGGGGTAGATTCCCAGCTTCCGCCATGACGCACCCGTATCGGTAAAATCGCTAGGGGCCAGTTGCTGGTTGATGTTCACTGTCTGCAGCGTAGTTGCCCCGGCCTGGACGGTGTAGGGGGCATTGGTGGCGCGGTTGGTGCCGGGCATCCAGGTGGTCGCGACCCGATATCGGCCCGGCACCAGACCGTCGAAGGTCCAGGTGGCCTTATCCGAACCGCTGCCCGATGCGCGATAATACCCGTCGTCTCCGAAGCTTTGCCCGACACTTACAAAGGGCGTCCAGCTCCCGTTGATCGCAAACCCGGCATCCCCGTCATCTATAATCGTGGACGCAAGCAGTTGTCGCTGCTCTAGCGACTGAACTGAGGGAAGAAAAGCTCGATGGGATCGAGCAAGGCGGGCGACTTGGGCACGACGGCGTTCGGCGGGGGACAAGCGACGGCGCGGCATATTAGTGAGGTCTCTCGGTGCAGTCAGGGGTCTGCCCTCGGCCAGGCACGCGCAGAACGGCACTGGACGGGGCTTAATACCCGCTTACTGATTTATTTAAAAAATAATGTTTTCGTTTTTTGCACGAAGTCGGCACATCACGACGTGCCGCCCAAGTCCGGCATCATCATTTGCCGGAAGTGCAACGGAAGCTTTTTAGAAACGACACCAGGCCATGGCATCATCACCGCGGCATTGGCTTCGCCGTCAAGTCGCGATCAACCTCATCGATCGCTACGGACTCAAGTGCGGGTTCCTAAATAACCAGAACGGCAGCAGTCGTGCAAGTGTATGCCATTAAGGAATCTTTGTTCCGCACACCTTTCATCAGAAAAAACCAGCGATTTACAGGCAATTTGAGTGGCAGTCCGGCGCCTCGGGCGATATCGCTTCTCCTCCGAAACACATCCGAAGCAAGAGAACAACGAAAATCAAATCATGCTGTTTCACGGTAATCGGACACTTCGCGAGGGAAGGTTTTGAGAATCGCATCGCGTGAAAACGCTTTGCTTCCACTCACAACTCTGACAATCTTAGCCTACCGATCTAACGCACAGATAATTCAAACAAGAGATGTCAAACTTCAAACCGGCTTTGCCTCACGCCGTCTCAACAGGGCAGCAGGCGGCCATGCACCTAGACAGGGTAAACCAGGAAGCTTGAGTAAACTACCAAGACTCGCGGACATGATTGCGATTTTACTAAATCCCCCAGATCTCCCAATCGAAGCCCATGGCCACTGATGCGAGCAAACCTTCCTGCCCATCCAGGAATTGCTTCTTCCAATGGCTGAGGCTGCACCGGGTGGATCTGGTGAGGGTGGGCCAACCCGGCGATTGTCTTGTCCTGCTTGTCGGCGTTCAAGGCGACCTTCGCCTTGAACGCCGCCGAGCGCGGTTTGCGGATTCGTCCTATGCCTCTCCGTCGGTAAAACCTCCCTCAGGACAACCTGCCGAATGATCCGAAATCTGAGCTCCGGCTGGGCACGGCAATCCACGTCGTGTCTTGATTCAGACCTAATTGGCGAGATGCCCTACCCGAATCATACGACGACTCGGCAGGCGTCTCGGCTCCCGGGTGGGATGGAGCGGTAACGCAGCGCAACCCGGTCACTTGAACCGCGAGAGCGGCTGGGGCATCATCAGAGAGGCAAGAGGGCCCACCCATTCTCCCGCGGTACAAACGATGCAGAGACGAATCCTGATCCTCGGCTTGTGGCTTGCCTCGGCACTCCCTGTCCATGCGCGCCAGGAACGTCCCAACGTGATCCTCATCGTGGCCGATGACCTGGGCTGGGCGGACCTGGGCTGTTACGGGAGTCGGTTCCACCGGAGTCCGCACCTCGACAAGCTCGCCGCGGAGGGACGCCGGTTCACCCAGGCCTATGCGGCGAGCCCCGTCTGCTCGCCCACTCGGGCCGCGCTGATGACTGGCAAGCACCCCGCGCGGCTCCATCTGACCGATTGGCTCCCCGGCCGACGCGACCTTCCCGCCCAGAAGCTCGCGCGGCCGCTGATCCGACAGGATCTGCCCCTTGAGGAGGAAACGCTTGCCGAGTCACTCCACGCGGCCGGCTACACCACGGCCCATGTGGGCAAGTGGCACCTGGGCGGCGCAGGCTTCGAGCCCACGCGCCAGGGGTTCGACCTCAATATCGCCGGCGACTCCACAGGTTCGCCGCTGAGCTACTTCGCACCGTTCAGCCGACAGGGCCGCGTCATGCCCGGCCTGGGCGACGCTCCCGACGGTCAGTCGCTCACGGACCGCCTCACCGACGAGGCCGAGCGGTTCCTCGAGGCCAACCGCGCGCGGCCCTTTTTCCTCTACATGCCGCACTACGCCGTCCACACTCCGATGAAGGCGAAGGAAACCCTGGTGGCCAAGTATCCGCGGTGGGACGGCACTCCACACGGACGTCAGGAAAACCCGTTGTATGCGGCGATGCTCGAAAGTCTCGACGAAAGCGTCGGCCGGATTGTCTCCAAGGTCGAGGCGCTCGGGCTGACCGACAACACGCTCATCATCTTCACGAGTGACAATGGAGGCCTCGCGACGCTCGAGGGTC
Source organism: Singulisphaera photorubra (assembly GCF_045290345.1). Taxonomy (GTDB): domain Bacteria; phylum Planctomycetota; class Planctomycetia; order Isosphaerales; family Isosphaeraceae; genus Singulisphaera. The sequence goes on from NZ_CP155447.1 coordinate 47,522, forward strand.
CGAACACGCCGGCGACGAACAACGCCCCACTCCGCGAAGGGAAGGGCTACCTCTATGAAGGCGGTTTACGCGTCCCCTTGATCGTGCGCTGGGCTGGTCGCGTGCCACGCGGGATTGAAGATACGCCCGTGTGGGCGGCCGACCTCCCCTTGACCGTGAAGTCCCTCTGCGGTCTTTCCGGGCCGATCGCGGGCGACGGCGTGAGCCTCGCTTCGCTCTTGACCGAGGGGAAGCCACTTGTCTCACGTCCCCTCTTCTGGCACTACCCGCACTACAGTAATCAGGGCGGTCGGCCCGGGGGAGCCATCCGAGACGGAGACTTGAAGCTCGTCGAGGACTACCAGACCGGCCGTCGCGAGCTCTTCGACCTGGGGCGCGACCTCAGAGAGTCGACCAACCTCGCCGAAACACGGCCGGAGAAAGTCGTCGAGTTGGCGGCGAAGCTCGCGGCTTGGCGGAAGGGTGTCGATGCCCAGATGCCGACTCCCAACCCAGCCTACGCCCCCAACGCTCAACTCTCGAACGGTACGATCCGGCTCCCGGCAAGCACAGCCGAGGTCCATGGTACGATGCTCCGATTCGAGCCACTTCCGCACAAGAATACCCTGGGCTATTGGGTCCGCGTCGACGACTGGGCGTCCTGGGAGTTTGAGGTCACGAAGCCTGGTACGTTTGCGGTTCAGGCCCTGATCGGCTGCGGCGAGGGCAGCGGCGGAAGCGCTGTCGAGTTCCGGGTGGAGGATCAACGGCTCAAGCTCAACGTCCCGGTCACCGGCGGATTCCAGCAGTTTGTGCCCCAATCCCTGGGTCAGATCACCCTCCCTCGCTCCGGCCGCTACCAGTTCGAGGTCCGCGCGATCAGTAAGCCGGGCCCTGCGGTCATGGACCTGCGGGAAGTGACCCTCTCACCCTAAGCATTATTTATTATTCGATATTACATCCGGCAAGTTCTCAATCTCCGGAGGGCCAGTCGCACGGCCAGGCCGGCCGGGAGACTTTTTCCTTAACGTCAACGCGATTGACGGATGCACCACTTGGGGATCGCTGGAAAGAAAAGCGAGCGGACATAAAAATGAACAGAGGAGAGCCAACGGGCACACGTTCAGCGAGGATTAACCGCGGCGACGTGTTCTGGATAGGGCCGGATGACGCGCAAATGCCCGCCCCGGACTACTCTCATCCCCGAGTGGTGGTTCAGGACGACGTTTTCAACCACTCGCGCATCACGACCGTGGTCGTGTGCGGATTGACGTCGAACTTACACCGGGCAAGCGAGCCGGGGAATGTCCTGCTCGATGCGGGCGAGGCAAACCTTCCCAAGCAGAGCGTCGTGGTCGTGGCGCAGGTCTCCTCGGTCGACAAGGCCCGCTTGGGCGATCGGATCGGGACGCTGTCCGACACGCGGGTGGAGCAGATTCTGGACGGCCTGCGATTCCAGCAGGCGTCGTTCTTCGAGCGGTAGCGAACGATTCCTCAATGAATTTCCGCATTTTCCGCGATCACCTAGCACAATACCATTCTGATACAAATAAGCATAAATACAAATATAATCATCACGCAACATCCATCACCCTCCTGCAAGAATCGAGGCGGCAGCCCGTATCCTCCCGCGTTCCTGATCGTGTAAAATCAACATAATCGGACTCGTGGAAATCCTAAAAATGACGGGAGGCAGAGCCATGTTGCGATTCACGACGGTCGGCCTTCTACTCGCCCAAGCCTTGGTGACCTCGCCTGTCCTGGCACAGAACCAGGTCTCAAAACCGGGAGAGTCGGCGGCGCGGTCGGAATACAAGGTCGCCTTCTGGTATGACCGAAATCAACCGGTCTCGACGTTCCGGTATCAAATCTACGACCTTGGCAAGAAGCAGTTCGATCCCCAGACGGTCGGCCGCTGGCTCGAGCTCATCCAGTCCCGATTCCCTGACCATAAAGCGTTTCTGAAAGAGTTCTCCATAGCGCAAGGGGCCGGCAAGGACGAGCAAGCGGTCCTGCTCGAGAAGATCGAACAGGAGAAGCAAATTGTCGTGGAACGCTACCGCCGGGCCCTCTCGAACGAAGTCTATCGGCCCACTAACTTCGGACGATTGATGCACCCGTCCATCTCGGGCTATAATCCGGCGCGATCGACTAAACGCTACTCCTTTGGAAGTCCTGTCGGCGGCTCGTCGGGGACCGATTATGGCCCCTCGTCTCCCACTTACCCCACCCCTTACCCGTATCCTCGGCCCCACCCATAAGTCTCGGATGGACCAGCGTCGTGGAGTCGCGGAACGGCCTCGAGCGAAGACCAGGGCACGCTCCATTGAAAATGCGCCGTTCCCGTTTGACATTCAGGTGTTAGGGAACGGCTACCGCCCGCACACAACCCAACCAATATCCGCACCTGTTGACCCGATAGTCGTTTTTGCTCAACATCCGCGAATCCTCACTTGAACCGAATGCGTGCATTGAACGACATTGAGGGACCGGGGACGGCGTGACGGTCCTCGATAACCAGGGCGGTCGATCGGCGAAGTGATCCTTCACCCGGCGACGCGGACGGGTCCATGGCGGCCCTCGATCGACAGGATTCAACGATGCAGAGTCTCTGGTATTCTCGGCCGACGCTCGAAGCGCTCCACTTTCTCGCGATGGCGAAGGCGTACCTACGTTTTCGCGACCCACGGCGAAAGCGGGCAGGGAAGCACCTCGACGCGTTTTACGATCGGATCTGGCGCGAGGCCGCGGAGCAACTCGGCGCGACATACCACCCGCTTGGGTACGGAATCGCCGACATCACTCTCAACGACGCTCTCGTCCGGACGATTGAGAATACCTGTTCGATCGACGACCCCGTGACGATTGCGATCGCCCTCAACAAGTTGCTCTCGTACCGTCTGCTCAATGAGAGTGGGCTGCCGACCCCTCCGCATCTTGGATTCAAGCTCAAGACGATCGACCGGGCCGGCGACTTTCTCGCGTCCGTCGGCGGCATGTGCGTGGTCAAGCCGGCCAGCGGCACCGGCGGGGGACGCGGAATCACGACTGGCATCCGGAGCGCATCCCACCTGGCACGCGCGGCGGCCGTGGCCGCGGTCTATGATGATGAGTTGATGATCGAGCAGCAGGTTCAAGGGGACAACTATCGGCTCCTCTACCTCGACGGCGTCCTGCTCGACGCATTCGTCCGAAAACTCCCCAGCGTCGTCGGCGACGGCCAGTCGTCGATCACCGGGCTCGTCCATAAGGCCAACGCCGAACGGCTCGCACAAGGATCCGGGGTATCCCAGGTGCTCCTGACGATCGATTTCGACATGCGGCGAACCCTGGCCAACCAGGGGCTCTCGCTTCGTTCGGTCCCCGCCGCCGGGCAGGTGGTCACACTCAAAATCGTCGTGAACGAGAATCGCGGCGACGACAACTCGACCGCGACCGAACAGCTCTGCCCCTCGATCATCGACGCAGGCGCACGCGCGGCCCAGGCGCTTCACGTCCGGCTTGCCGGCATCGACATCATTACACGCGACCCAACCGTGCCACTCGCCGATTCGGGAGGGGTCGTCATCGAAGTGAATACGACCCCGAACTATTATTATCACTACAACAAGAGTGATGGTTGTTTCCCGGTCGCGAACCACGTCCTGAAACACTTGCTGCTCAGTTCATCGAAGGCCAACCCAGGTGCGATCAAACGCGAGATCGCCTGGGCCTTTCGAAACAGCCACAATTAAGGCTGGCCTCACTCCTGAGCATGAGCCTGAGCATGGGCAGCGATCGAGTGAAAAGGGCCACGGTCCGTTCTCGCTCGATCGCCCCTGCGCGTGCTCACTCCCACTGTCTGGCCTGATCGTAGAACTGTCTCATCGTCGCCACGATTCGCTTCTTTTCATTGAGCGCGACGAAGAGGATCAGGAGAATTCCGAGGGAGAGCATCACGCCCCAGCGTGCCAGGGCGTTCTCCGCGCTCACACGGCCGACCTGGTAGACGACATCGAGGACGAAGCCGACCAGGCCGAGCCAGAGGAACGTCTGAATCCGGAGGCCGATGCCGACGAAGATCCCGACGAGGGAGAGGAGCAGAAGCATGAGCCAGGCGCCGAAGCTTTGAAACTGCCAGATGGGCAGTGCCAGTGAGGCATAGACCAAGGTCAGGCCGATCCCTCGGATCGCGTTGACGATGTCATTGCCGAACTCGCGGCGGTTCACCTCGGCGAACAGGATGGCCGACAGGCCGACCGGGATCAAGTAGAGTTGGGGATGGTCGGCCAACTGCCAGCCAACCCGAGACCAGGCGATCCAGAGCAGGGCGTTGAGCAGGACCGCGGCCGCGTAGCCGAGCGACTTCCACTGCCTCGTGTAGCAGGCCACACCGTAAAAGGCCGCCGTGGTGAAGAGGAGGAACAAGCTGAGTTCATCCAGGCGACCGTCCAGGATCGCCATGGCCGGCGGGATCAGCGGCAGCACAAGCGACACATACAGGGTGGGCCGGGCGTAGAGGTTCATTCTGAGACGCTGCATGACCTCGGAGAGTCCCAGGTCGAGATAGCCGAGCAGCGTGAGCACCGCCGCATCGGTCGCGACGGAGACGGGGAAATAGTACCGATAATTGAAGTAGGCCCCCAGCAGCGTCGCCTGCGCAGCATAGATGAGCCATTCCGCATTCCAGCGGCGGGCCGCCAGCACGTCGAACCCGGCGGCGACCATCAGGATCCCAACCCCTACCAACGCCTCGCCGCGGCCAAGATCAGCGGCGCTTACCCTCAGCGTCAGCGTCGCGATCGATGCCACCGCCCAGAACGATCCGAGCAGTGCCACCTGCTCGAGAGCGAGAATGACCCGGCCACGGGGCGCACCGGCCCCCGTCTTCAACGCAAAGCCGGTGATCCGCAACCGGCTTGCGAGCGCCCAGAGAGCGAGAATCGCCACGATCGTGCCCAGGGCGAAATCGAACGACCACGGAGTTTCGCCGGAAATCCAGCGCGGACGGCCGATCTGAAACACCAGGAGCGAGCAAAAGACGCACCAGGTGAGGCCCCCGACAAAGGCCGACGCGACCCGTTGCCGAAGAATCGCCTGGCTGCCCAGTGTCAGGGTCGCCAACAGGAGAGTTCCGATCGTCGTCGTGAAAGTGAGCTCTCCCCGAGTGAACGCACAGGCGATCAGGGTGAGGAGGAATCCCGCTCGATCCGCGAGGTTGACCCGACGCGTCGAGACGTTGACTCCCACCTCACCTCTCGTGTCGAAGAGGACGATTGCCAGGCCCAGCGTGGCGGTCAGCAGCGGGATCAGGTTGGTGAAGCGCCCTGACTCCGTGACGAGGACCGGGGAAATTCCGAGCCACCAGAGGAGGAGCGTCAGAACCGCGTAGATCCCAATCACACGGTTCTCGCCGAACCGAGCTCCCTGGCCCATGAGGTAGACCCAGGCCAGCAGGAGCGCAGGTCCGACGCGACTCCATCCTGCCTCCGCCATGATGGTGGAAGGGACATCTCCGACAAAGACCCAGGCAAGGGTCGCGAGCCCAACCAACACCCCAAGCAGGCTGCCTGCGATCGCGAAGGCGAGGAATGACCAGAGTTCGACGACGAAGTCGGAGCCGACCTCCTCGATCCCGACCCGTTGGCAGATCAAGGGCTCGAGCCTCTTGAGGTCGCGGCCCAGAACCAACCAGAAGACAGCCAGCAGCATTCCGGCCAACAACCAGCCGCCCGGCATCGTGATCAGGGGGTCCACGGCCATGAAATAACCCGTCGAGGCAAGCGCCGCAAACGCGTGAATCCACGCGGATTCGTGATATGCCTTGATCATCAAGAGGCAGAAAATCGAGAGACTCAATGGCACCCAGGCGTGAGCCGACCAGGGCAGTTCGAGCTCAACCACCGGCAAGACGACGAGTGTGGCAGCCACACATCCACAAATCACGGCAACATTAAAAAAAGGAAACTCGAAGGCCAACCGAGGGAGTTGTAGCCGCCGGCAGAGCGTCGGCCCAGCGTGCTGCAAGAGGACTCCGATCCCCCAGAATGCAAATGCCCCGAGCACGGCGCCCATCAACTGCTGCTCGCCCGATAGGTGAGGGAGCACCGTCAGGTTGAGCACGCAAAAGAGCGAACCGAGAACGGCATAAAGCCAGCCCGGCGCGGGGAAGCTCTTGACCATCAGCAAAAAGGAGAGAGCGATCAACGACATCGCCACCGACGACGAGAGTGACGCCGGGATCGCCAGCACGGTCAATAGCAGTGAAGACATAAAGAGCGGCCGGGCATAAACCCGAATACTCTCGAACCGACCGGACCGAAACGCAAGCCACCCGATCCGCCAGAACCCAAGGCCCTCGATAACCGCCACCAGTCCGAGAATATAGGCTTTCGACGGGTCGGACCGGCCAACGCTGAAGAGGGTCAAGTAGGTCGCGGAGACCAAAGAACCGACCGAAGCGTAGGTCAAACCGGGCGACCGCCAGGTCGCGGTGAGGAGAATCAAGACGAGGCTGTTCGCCAGCAACGCCACTGCGCTCGCGGGATAAGCGTCGCGTGAAACGAATCGCGCGAGGAATGCAAGGATGAAAACAACTGCCGTCATCCCGAGGGCCATCGTCGAGCACGGGATGGCGTAAAAATCGTCGCCTCCCTCACGACGCACGACGTACCCGATCCTCCAGAGGGCCAGCGCCGACGCCGCGGCAATCAGGGCCAGGGCCCCCAGCCCGATCCCCGGATCGGTCCAGGCCACCCGTCCCCAGCCGAGCACCAGTTGCGAAGTGACCACGAGGCCGATGCCAAGGTAGACGAGAGCCACCTCGCGGCGAAACCGGGTCAGCCAGAGCCAGGCCACGCCGCCCATCGCCATCGTCGCAGCGGCCGCCACCGTCTGACTGAGCCCTCCCCCCGCCGCCATCACCAGGGCGAGGAAGACGACAAGCAGCGCGGCGTCGGGTAATCCTGTGAGAAAGACTCGCGAACGGATCGACGTCCTCCTCCTCATCCCTTCAAGACCCGACATCAAAATCAGTGCCAGGGCCGCGGTCACCACGCCATACGGAGGGGAGAACCAGGCCCGAAATCCAGTTACGAGCCTCAGCGATCCCCATGAGGCTCCAAGAAGCCCCGCAATCGTGAGATAGACCAGGAACAGGTAGGGCAAGTCGGCGACGAGGAGGGCACACAGGCAGGCGGCGATCAGGAACGTCGAGGTAGCCGCGACCGTGGCAGGCGCGGGGGGGAAGACCGAGACGCTCGCCGCGACCATCGCCGCCACGGCGAGAATCAGGGCCACGTGGATCAAAGGGGTGCGATACGCGACGGGAACCCGCCGACTCTGGCTGACGCGTCCCGTCACCCACATCGTGAAGCCGAGTGCGATCGCGCCCAGGGCCCTGGTCCCCAAGGTGATCCCCGGTATGAGCATCGACCCGAACAAGAGCGCTCCGGCGAGCGCCGAGCAGGCGAGGTACACTCCCCTCGGCTCGGCGAAGAGCGGGATCGCGATCGCATAAAGGATCGAGTAGCCAGACATGCAGAGGACCGCCGCCTTGGGCTCAAAGGCACTCAGGACGCATGCGGCGATCGAGAGCGGAACGCCCAGATAGTGGCAGTGCCTGGCAAGCCGCTCGTCGTTCCAGCGCCTCGAGAACCGAAGTGCCAGCAGTGCGAGCAGGCTGTTGAACACCAGGCCGTTGAGCGCCTTGAACGGGAACGGGAGCTTCTGGCGATAGCCCAACACCTGGCGAGCGAGATCCTCGACCGAATGGACCAGGTCGACGACAAAGTAGAATGCGCCGAAATACCCCAGAAAGAGAGCTCCAAACGCGAAATAGAGATAGGCCGGATGGCGATAAGTGCGGAGCGAGGCCCCATAAAGCCCCAGCCCCAGCAGGGCGGTCGCCAGGATGTTCCCGCTGTAGAGCGACGAAAGGCCAGGAGGCCGGGACAGAGCCAAGGAAAAGGCCAAGGCGGAGAGAATCAGGCCGCCGAACCGCATGAGCAGGATTCGCCGCCGATCCTTTTCATACCGAGCCTGGTGATAGGCCGTGTGAACGAACGCGATCGCCGTGAGCATCACCGGCACGGCGAACAGGCACGGGTGCAGCCCCGGTTTCATGACGGCGGCGGTGCGGAGCAACCCGGATAGGAACGCGAAGGTCAGCAGTCCCAGTGAGAAGTAAGCAAACTCACGATGCTCCTCATCACTCTCGGCCTGATACCGCGTATTCAGCCACCAGACACTCGCCAGGAAGAGCCAGGGAGGGATGAGGAACGCGGAGACGCCCCACGCATAAGAGACGCCCTGCGCCGTGGCCGCGTCGCAGGCGCTCAGGGCCACGAGGGCCACGGCAAGAAAGGTCGCCCCACTTCGCCAGGCCAGGGCACGAGCCACCAGCCTGGTCACAAAAAAGAGCGCGGTGACGTCGAGTCCCAGCACGACCAAACGCGAAAGACTGGGAGCGATCAAGAGCCGCATCTCGCCCGCGAGCATGAAATTGACCGGGACGACGATCAGGGTCGTCATGAGCATCATCCGCCCCGCGCGCTCGGCCCCCCAGCGCACCAGGCCCGCGCCAAACGCGGCGAACATCAACGTGTAAACCAACGCCAACGAACACTTGCCGACCGGCGACCAGAGTCGGGGGCCGAGCAACAGATGTGCTCCCACCGTCGAGCTGACCACGATCAAGAGGACCGCCAGGCAGAGGATCAACTTCTGCCAGTGCTCCTCGAGAAACTCCCCCGCGACGCTCGACCAGGAAAAGGTCGGCCGAGCGGGCTCGGGGGCGGGTTCATCTTCAGGCTCAACGCGTTCCTTCGTAGACTCGAGCACTTGTTCAGGCTCTAGGCGTACCTTCGCAGGCAAGAGCCCATGCGGGGCCGCCGGCAGACGCTCCTCAAGAGCCCGAACCCACTGCGCCCAGACCTCATTTTGCGGTTGCAGGAGGCTCAATCGGCGATAAAGGCCCAAGGCCTCATCGAGCCGGCCGACCCGCCGCAACGAGAAGGCGAGCAAGACCATGGCTTCAGGGTGGTCGGGGTGTCGTTCAAGCCAAGGGCCGCAGAGCGCGATGACCGTCCGATCGTCGCCCCGTTTCAGGGCCGCCTGAACCGGCTCGAGCGTTTCTTCCACCGCGGCCACTTCGAACGTGGCTTCTTCCGCCAGCGGGATTTCCACGGGCGCGTCGACGACGGTTGCCGCCGAAACCCGACCGGCCCGCTCGATCTCGGTCCGCCGCGCGACCGTTTCCGCGACGACCGTCGCATAAGCTTCGGCCGAAATCAGATTTCTGGCGTGCATCGACTCCAGGCTTGCGAGCAGGTAGGCGATCGACGCCAGTTCCCCCGCCGCCCTTGAGTTCAACGATGGCTCGGCCTTTTCAGTCTCGTCCAACAAGTGCGGCCCCCTCTGGCGGAACGGATGACCTTCGTTTCTCTCGCTTCCCTGCAACATCCGCCGCCCGAATATGAGCGCCGATCACGATTGTGACAATCAGCCTCTGCTCGAATGGCCACGGATCGTGCCGCGACTCCTCAGAAAAAGTTCAGGACGAGGGTCCGAACAGGCCGATTGCACAAGAAAAACCGGTTTCGCCACCCAGTCCTCCCCGAGGGCCTGGCTCAATGGCATCTCATTTTGTGCTCACTCTCATTAGGTTCGATCGAGCATGAAGCCAGCCGAAGCCAGGGAATTGACGTTCCCGATGACTCCGCCTGGGGCGACTCCTCCGTGAACCGCTCCAAGCCAGGGGGGCAAGCCTGTCCTCAACACCATCGCAGAGCGGGCGATGCCCCCGCCACGGGAAACCCTGCCCAGATCCTGACTTGCGTATAAACTTACGGCTACGTCCGTTGAGAATGGCTCCTCGTTTCCCGTTCGACCCTCGAATCGCTGCCCGTGTTGGTCTGAGCAGGCTCGGGGCAAAATGGAAGAAGACCGTTCTTCCGGAGACGAGTCCGGTACAATGGATCCTCGTCATCATCCGATTCCTCATCACATCGGCCTGGGGCGGCAGAGGTTACGGTGTCGTCGGAAAAGCAGGGATCGGTCACGCACTGGATCGGCGACTTGAAGGCGGGGGACGTCGCGGCCGCCCAGCCGCTCTGGGAACGGTATTTTGGGCGGCTCGTGCAGCTTGCGCGGGCGAAGTTGCGTGCCACACATCGGCCGCCCGGGATCGAGGACGAGGAAGACGCGGCCCTGAGCGCTTTCCAAAGCTTTTGCGACGGGGCGGCCAAGGGGCGATTTCCCCTCCTCAGTGATCGCGATGACCTCTGGCGACTGCTCGTCGTCATCACGGCCCGCAAGGCGTGCGCTCAGGTGCAGCGGCGGACTCGTCAGAAGCGAGGAGGGGGCAAGGTCCTTGATGAGTCAGCGCTGCCGGGCGATCTGGCCCACGAGGCGGCGGCCGGGTTCGACTTCCTCGCCGGTACTGAGCCGACGCCGGAATTTGCCGCCATGTTCGCCGAGGAGTACCAACGCTTGCTCGACGCGCTGGACGACGACTCACTTCGCCAGGTGGCCCTCGATCGGATGGAGGGCTACACCAACGACGAGATCGCCGAGCGGCTCGGCTGCGCGCGCCGGACCGTGGCACGCCGGCTCGACCTGATCCGCAAAATCTGGTCAGAGGAGGAGAGCGAATGACGGCCGGCGACCGTCCCGAGGTGCTTGGTTCCAGTCCCGCCTCCCTCTCCCAGGCCCGCCGCATCCACGCGGCCTGTGAGCGGTTCGAGACCGCCTGGCGGGCCGGCGATTGCCCGAGTGTGGAAGGCGAACTCCATCGGATTCCCGAATCCGAGCGAGCGGCCCTGCTGATCGAGCTGCTCCCCTTGGAGTTGGAACTCCGCCAGGGCAGGGGGGAGTCCGTCACTGCCTTGGAATATCACAAGCGGTTCCCCAGCTTCACTCGGGTGATCGACGAGGTTTTCGGACGGGCCAACACCGACCGTCGCGGGGCGACCGTCACGCATCGGGTGCGAACCGACGACGACTCCGCTCTGAACCAGGAAGCGACGATCTTCGCCTCCCCGGTGTCGGCTCGGTCCTTCCCGACGGCCGCGAGGCCTTTGATCGGGGAATTCGGCGACTATGAACTGCTCGAGGAGATCGCGCGAGGGGGCATGGGGGTCGTCTACAAGGCTCGTCAGAAGAGCCTCAAGCGGCTGGTCGCGCTCAAGATGATCTTGTCGGGGGAGTTTGCCTCGCCGAGCGAGATGGAACGGTTCCACCTGGAGGCCGAGCTGGCGGCCAACCTCGATCATCCGAACATCGTGCCGATCTACGAAGTCGGTGAGCACCAGGGGCGGCACTACTTCACGATGAGGCTGGTCGAAGGGAGCAGTCTGGCCCGCCAGATTCCCCGATTCTGTGAAGAACCCCACGCGGCGGCGCGACTGCTCGCCACGGTGGCCCGGGCCGTGGACCATGCCCACCGCCAAGGGTTCCTCCATTGCGACCTGAAGCCGGCCAATATCTTGCTCGACGCCAGGAATCAGCCGCACGTCACCGACTTCGGCCTTGCTCGCCGGGTCGAGGAGGACAGCCACCTGACCGTCTCGGGGGCGATCATGGGAACCCCGTCGTACATGGCACCCGAGCAGGCCTCGGGCGTGCGTCGCGAGTTGACCCCGGCCGCCGACGTGTACGGACTGGGCGCGATCCTCTACGAGCTGCTGACCGACGGCCCGCCGTTCCGCGCCTCGACGGTGATGGAAACGGTGGTGCTCGTCCTGGAGCGGGAACCACCGCCGCCGAGCCAGATTCGGGCCGGCGTGCCTTCCGGGCTCGAGAAGATCTGCCTCCGTTGCCTGGAGAAGGCCCCTCGCGACCGCTACGCCTCGGCGGCCGAGCTCGCGGACGATCTCGAACGATTCTTGCGCGGTGAGGATGTGGAAGGGGACGGAGCCTGGCAGAGACTGCGCCGCTGGACCCGCCGCGAGCCCGAACTGGTCTCCCGTCTCGGCGGCCTCGGCCTGATCGCCGCGCTCACGCAGTTCAACTACCACAACACTGCGCGACCGAACCTCTCGGTGCATTTGATGGTCATGGCCACCCTGGCCCTCTGGGCCGTCGCCTCCGCCATTTATCAAATGCTTATGCGTCGCGGGTTCAAGCCGGAGACGGTGCTGCTGATCTGGGCGGCCACGGATATTACGCTCGTGACGGTCCTGCTCAAAGTCCTCGACGCATTCCAGAGCACGCTGCTCGTCGGCTACCCGCTCCTGATCGCTGCCTCGGGCCTCTGGTCGCGGGCCCGGCTGGTCTGGTTCACCACCGTGCTTGCCGAAATTGGCTTCCTGGTCCTCTTCCTCGATCAATGGCAGCATCCCAGCCCAAACCTGGCGGCGAGCCGGGCGCAGTACCCCAACATCTTCATGGCGGCGCTTGCGGTGACCGGTTTCGTCGTCGCCCGCCAGGTCAAACGCATGTGGGCCCTGAGCCACTACTATGAGCACCGGCCATTGACCTGACCGCAGCGCCCCGTGCTAACATCGTCGACGACGTCCCACGCGATCAAGCAAGCCTATGGACCTGCCGATCTCGTTGCCGAATCCCTGCTCAGGAAAGGGAGAGCCATGGCCTTCGATTTCCCCGAACTCCCCGAGATGCCCGAGCTTCCGGAACTCCCCGAAGACTATCCGATCACCGAGCATACGGTTCGCACCCTATGGAATGTCGTCCGCGGCCTGCACGCGTTGCTCCGGGCCGAGATCAACTCCTCACGCTCGATGGCGAAGGTCGTGCTCGAAGATCGAGAGAATCTGGAAACGCTCTTCGGCATCGTCAAGGGACATCACACGATCCTCGGCAGCACCATCAACATCCTCGCGGAACTCAAGGGAGAAGATGCTCCTCCGCTCGACCTGCCAGCGATGCCGACCAACCTGTCTTCGCCTGAATAAGGCCCAACAATGAATCGCAACGGCCACGCGCTGGGAACTTCACCCCGACGGAATCGCTCATGATCGAGGTTGTCTGCATTTGCAAGTGGCGGTTCAAGGTCCAGGACGAGCACGCGGGGCTCTCGATCAAATGCCCGAAATGCCGGCGGTTGGTCGACGTCCCCATCGCGCCGCCGGCCCTGGTCGTGGAAACCGACTTGGCCGCTGCCCCGGGTGAGGCGAAGCAAGGGCAGGTCGAGGGTCCCGCCCACGCCGGCATCATGGCGGAAACGGACTTGAAGGCTCTGCAAGCCTCGATCGAACGACTCGTGACCGTCAACCAGTCGATGAACATGCGGCTCGCATGGATCGTGGGACTCATGGTCCTGATCCTGCTCCGTATCCTGCTCCGCGGATGAGCCGCGACAAGTCGGCCGGTTCCTTGTTATCGATGCTTGCGCCACACGAACAACCAACCGATTCGAATGGGTTCGGGGAGTATCCGTGACCGACGATCCCAGCTTGCAGGCGGAGTCGAAGCCCTCAGTCCGCCGCGTCGAGTGGGGCTTTGCCTCGTTCGCAATTCTCTGGTCGCTCTGGCTGGTTGGGCAAGTCGCGCGTGACCGATTCTGGCTGACCGGTCTCTGCTTTTACATCCCGTCCCCCGTGATGGCCGCGGTCGGCCTCGTGGCGGCATCGGTACTGGGATACCGGAAAAACGGCCGGATCTCGACCTTGCTGGGGCTTATGACACTGGCGCCGACGCTCATGGTCGGCTTCGTGGAAAACCATTGGAGCCGACCGCTCGCCGAGGCTTCCGCCGGTCCATCGGTTCGACTGGTGCACTGGAACATCGCCTATGGCGTCTGGGGACTGGCGGGAGTTGAGCAAGAGCTCGTGCGGCGCCGAGCTACAATCTACGTCCTCTCCGAGGTCCCGCTCCCCTACGACCTGACGAAGCTCGCCGCGCGATTGGGCCCTTACCACGTGGCCGTTCGGATGGGTTCGATGGCGGTCATCGCGACCGGCCAATTGCTCGACCCAACCGAGTTGGTGAACGAGAAGAACCTCAAGGTCAACTCCGTGACTTGGGAAGACGGAGGCCAGCCCCTCAAGATCTTCGCGGTCGACGCCACTTCCAACCTCCTCGTCGCGCGCGATCCCCACTTGCGGCGTCTGGTGTCATTGATGAAGCAACACCATCCCGACCTGGTCGCGGGCGACTTCAACGCCCCTCGCCGCTCGCGTTCGCTCTGTCCGTTGCCGGATGGATTTGCGCATGCGTACGACGTCGCCGGCCAGGGCTGGTCGGCCACCTGGCCAGTCGTCGGCCCGCTCTATGCGATCGACCAGTGCCTCATCTCCGCATCGATCCTGCCGACAAAGTATGAACTCTGGTCGAACCGATTTAGCGATCACCGGTTGCAGGAGCTCGATTTCATCCCACGATCCGCGACTGAGCGAGAATCGCGATGAATTTCCGGCCCGGCCGATCACAAGAATCCTCGGTGCTTTCGCTCGGTCGCGGATCGTTGAAAAAACGGGTCTCCCTTGCTCGCCCTTCAGTCAATGCGTCGCGAGGGCCGTCTATGCCCCACAGATGAGCCGCGTCTGCTCGACGTCGGCCCGGATCTGGGTGAGCAGTTCGTCGAGGTTGGCGAACGGGCGAGTGGAACGGAGTTGCTGGAGGATGTCGAGTTCGATGGTCTGGCCGTAGAGATCGCCATCGAAGTCGATGAGGTGGGCCTCGACCTTGCGGATCTGCTCGCCGAACGTGACGTTAGGTCCGATATGGCAAGCGACCGGGTAGGTTTTCGACTGGCCTTCGAGGTGGGCCAGGGCGGCGTAGACGCCGTCGGCGGGGATGAGGGTATCGACGCGATCGAGGTTGGCCGTCGGAAACCCGAGTCCGGCACCTCGGCCCGCGCCATGGGTCACGAATCCTCGGATCCGATGGGGACGTCCCAGGAGGTGGGCCGCTTCATCGGCACGCCCTTCGTGGAGACAGCGTCGGATTCGTGATGAGGAGACGAGCTGGTTGTCGACCTTGGTCGACCCCGCCATCGAAAAGTCGAGGCCCGCCGATTCGCACCAACTCGCCAGCAGCGCCGCATCTCCGCCTCGATCGCGGCCGAAGGCGAAGTTCGGACCTTCGACCATCCCTCGCGCCCCGAACTGGCCGACAATCACGCAGTCGAAGAACTCGCGGGCCGTCAGCCCCAGTAGCCAAGGGCCGGTCTTGAAGACACCGACCTCATGAGCCCCTGCTTCTTTCAGAAGCGCGACCTTGCGTTCGGTCCAGACGAGTGGGACCGGCGCTTGCTCGGGCCGGAGGAGGGCAACAGGGTGGGGATCGAAGGTCAGGGCGATGGCGTCGGCCCCGGCGGCCTCGGCCTTGGCACGCAGCTGACGGAGCAGATGCAGGTGGCCACGATGCACGCCGTCGAAATTACCGACCGCGAGGTAGGCGCCTCGAAACCGCGTGGCGACCTCGGCGAAGTTCTCGAGCGTGATCACCGACACAAATCCTCTGTCGAATAGCAGTTCGGACACAAGCTCGCATGCGATACGGTGACCGCCGTGTCCGGGCCTAGCCATTATCACCGCGCCTGAGCAGTGCGGTCAATCCCGCGTGGCTCGGCCCATGTCATCCTCGAGACGCCTTGGCTATGATAGGGACCATCAGACCGAGGCGGCGATCCAAAGGTTCCCAGCGGATGCACGCGAAACGATGAACTTTCTGATCTTGGGAGATGGCGTCGAGGAACATGCCTGGGCCATGGCCATCGAGCGCGAGGCCGCTCATCAAGTCCGGGCCGCCTACCCCGGCTTCGACGATCTCACGGACGTGCCCCGGCCACGCGACTTCGACGACGCGCTCGCAATGGCAGGAGTCGAGGCCGTGCTCGTGGGGGGCGACCACGAAGTCCGGGTCGAATGGCTCCGCCGGGTCGCCGCGGTCGGGCTCCCCGCCATCTGCCTCCATCCTCCGGGCGACGACTCCGAGGCCTACTACCAGGTCGCCCTCAGCCGCGCGGAGACTGGCGCGGTCCTGGTTCCCGACCTCCCCGCGCGGCTCCATCCCGGGGTCACGGTGCTCCGCCGCGCCCTTGCGGACGGCGATCTCGGCGCCTTTCGAGGAATCCGCCACGAATCGTCGGCCGAGCCTGGCGACGGCGATCTCACCCGCCACCTCTTCTCGCGAATCGTCGACCTGGTCCGGTCCCTACTCGGCGAAGTCGAGGCCGTGACCGGCACCGGCGATCCCCCCGGCCAACGCCCCGACCAGAGCCTCGTCGTCCAGCTTCGCGGCCCCGAGGCACGCCGCGCCGAGGTCCGAATCGTGGCCGGCCCGGCCGAACCGGCGCGGCTGATCGTCTCGGGCGACCAAGGATCGCTCACCCTGGAATATGAACCTACATTCAAAAAACAGGCACGCCTGATTCGCCGCACCTCGGGCGGGGAGCAGAGCGTGACCGAACTCGTGCCTTGGGATCCGCACGTCGCGATCCTGGCAGTTCTCGAGCAATCGATGGCAGGGAGTGACGCTCGCCCGAACCTGCTCGACGGCACCCGGGCCATGGAACTGGCCGAGGCCACCGCCCGCAGCCTGAGGCGCGGGCGGACCGTCGACCTCCACTACGAGGAAATCAGCGAAGCCGGCAACTTCAAGAGCGTCATGACCTCGACCGGCTGCATGCTCCTGCTCGGGATCATGGTCGCCTTACCCGCCGCCCTCGCGGGGCCGGCCCTGGGCTGGAACTGGACCCTCTACATCGCCTATGCGATCCCGCCGCTCCTGGTCCTCTTCATGCTCATGCAGTCGTTGCGCTTCGCGGTCCGAGAATCGAAGCCGACGACGGCGGAATCCCCAGAACGCTGAGCAAGTCGGTTCGTGTTCAGCGGCTCAGGACTTGTCGGCCGCCGCGGGGACACTGCCGGGGACTTGGACTTCACCGTCCGAGACTGTGAATAATCGGCTTCAAGCAATGGATACGCCGAAGCCGAGGCAATTACGGCCTGGCTGGCATTGCTACTGCAAGTAAGCTTCGCCGAACCCGTTTCTCTCGACGTCAACGCAATCGGCCTTGGCATCATCGTCGACCTAACATTTCCCGTAGGGTGGGCACGGCCCACCATCCTAACCTTTGATTTGGCAAAGAGATAGGAAGGTGGACCGTGCCCACCCTTCTATGAAAGCCCACCGCTCGTCAAGGCGTCTGTCGCATTTTTTTTCCAGGATTCGCTCCCACTCAGGACAATTGGGGGGGAAGACAGGCGTCGAACTGATTGGTGTTTACGTAGTTTCCTCGTCTCCCCCTCCTGTCGAGCCGGAGCCGAGTCCGGCGTTCGACTGATTCGTCGCTTTCAGCTGCTCGAAATCAAAATATAAACGATTCGCTTTCGTCTAGGAGCCCACGCGGGTTTCAACTCGCCCGCGATTGATCGTCTGGATGTCTCGCCGCTGCTCGTCCCACTCTTCTATCCGAGCGTCAGCCCGAGGGCCTAGCCCCAATGGGTGTTTCGAGACGGTCGAAGGGGACGACCCCATCTACGGACGAGCATCAAGCCCAAGGGTGGGTCGAGTCGCCCCCTTCAACACGGGACGCAACGGTGAATCATACAATACCAAGTATCACAATATGAAAACGCGAAAGGTCATGCAGCTTGCTTCAGCGTGATCGGTCCTCCCGCGACTTGATGGAATAGCCAACGGACCCAACGGTTGCCGACCGCCGCGGCGACCACGCACGCGGGCTTGCCGGCCTGCCGCATCGACGCGGCCAACGCCTTCCAGCGGGGATCGTAGCGGATCAGACGATGGGCGGCTTCGATGATCAGGGTACGCAAGTGCTCGTTGCCCGCCTTGATCAGGCCGGCGTCGGCCTGACGCTGGCCGCTGGAGGCGTTGCGAGGCGACAACCCGCAGTACCGCGCCATCTGCTTGCCGGTGGTGAACCGATCGAATCGGCCGATCTCAGCTCGCAAGGCCCAGGCCGTCACCATCCCGACTCCGGCGAGCAAGATCAGTTG
Source organism: Singulisphaera photorubra (assembly GCF_045290345.1). Lineage (GTDB taxonomy): Bacteria > Planctomycetota > Planctomycetia > Isosphaerales > Isosphaeraceae > Singulisphaera. The sequence continues at coordinate 65,407 of NZ_CP155447.1, forward strand.
GCTGACGACCGGATCCTCGGAAGTCACCTGAGCCAAGCGGTGTTCCACTTTGAGGATCGCGTCGGCGATGTCGCGGAGATCCTCGATCAGGCGATCGGCGATCCAGCGGCCTTCGCTCCCGAGTCCCTCGGCGGTCTGAAACCAGTCCATCCAGGCACGGCCCCATCGCCGCGACTTGGGTTCGACGACGCGGGTGTCGCGGAGCAACGCGGTGATGCGAAGCTTGGTGTCGCGGCGGCGGTTGGCTAGCTGCTGACGATAGCGGGTCAGGGCGCGGAGTTGGCGGACGTCCTCGGGAGCCAACCAGACCTTGGGCAAATAGCCGACGCGGACCAAGTCGGCGATCACGCGTGCATCGGCCCAATCGGTCTTGTCAGGAGTCTGCTTCATCCGCGCAACATAGCCGGGGTGAGCGAGGTTGATGCTCCAGCCGTGCCGGGTGGCCAGTTCGTCGGTGAGGTTGGCGGCGCCGGGGCAGGCCTCGATCGCCGCCCTAACGTCGTGACCGAAGGGTGCGACCAGCTTGACCAGGGCCTCAGCCTGGTTGGTGCAGGGCCGATTCGCGAGGATCTTGCCGGTGGTGTCCATGACGCACACTTGAATCGAAGCCTTGTGGTAGTCGAGGCCGACGTAGATGGTTACCTTGGACATGGCCTGTTGCTCCGCTCTGTGGGATGGGGTTCTACTCCTCCAGGGTAAACCCCGCGATCGTGTCGCGGCAGGAGCAACAGGCTTTCATCCCCATCTACGGGAAGATCGGATTCTGGCCGCCGATCACTCATCAATCGTTAACAACAAAACAACTTACCACTTTTAGATTCATTCACTTCGAATAACCCGTTGCGGAAACCGCAAGAATCATCGATTCCTTAGCGCTTTCGCGGATCGTTGAATGAATTCACAACCTCTCTGGGTGGCTGGGGTCCGTACTCGGACCCCGCTCTTCTGGACTTCCCAGGAGCATGATCTCCTCCTGCCAGATGAGCGAGGCCAATCCCTTCGATCACCGCCCCCAGTTGCGACGTCGCACGAACCGCTTGCAAGCTGCCCCCAACTCTGAATACCGTGGTACCGTCGCAAAGCGTTGGTCTGAGTATTGATGATTCGAGAGGTGCCTTGCCAGTCCATCCCCTTTCGACAATGGCAACAACGAGCGGAATTGACACCATGCCCAGTCGCCAACCCAAGCGCAGCAGAGTGCTCCCATCCCAAAAGCAACCCGAGCCTGTGGCCGAACTACGTCAGGCGCTAACCAAGCGAAAGAAAGCAGAACTGGTTGAAGTCCTGATGGAACTGGCCCAGGGGGACCGTGGGGTCCTCCGGAAGCTCACTGCCAGATTCGACGTGGCGATGACCCTCGACGCTCTGGTCGCCGCGACGCGTCAGCACATCGCGGACGCGACCGACTTCGACGAGCGAGACGCCAACCGCAACTTCGACTACGACGACGAAGCCTACAGCCAGGTGAAGCGAAATCTGGAGTGCATGATCGGCTCGGGTCAGTTGCAACATGCCATGCTGCTCGCACTGGAATTGATGAAACAAGGCAGCTCTCAGGTCGAAATGAGTGACGAAGGACTCATGACCGACGACATCCAAGAATGTCTGAATGTTGTTATCGCGGCACTCAGAAAGTGCGACTTGCCCGCGGCCGAGGTGATTGCCTGGTGCTCGGCAATGGTCGATAACGACCGCGTCGGCTTCATCGCCAGCGAGTCACTTCAATCGTTGCAAAATCACTTTCAGAAGCTCGCGGCACGTTAGGCATTCCTGCCGAACGCCTTAAGACGACTTGTCGGCCGCCGCGGGGACACTGCCGGGGACTTCACCGAAGCTATCGAGGCTCTTGCGAAGCGTGGGAGCGAGGGCATCGAATCGTTTGGATTCGAGAGTGTATTTCACCTCGTAATCGAATCGACCGCCACGGAATCGGCGTTCGAGAATCGTCATCGAGAACGGGCCGCGCTGGGTGCGAACCACGGTCTCCAGCGCGTCGAGTTTCCCTTGCTTGACGACCTCGCACGAGAGCACCTCGCAATTGGGCTCGACCTTGCGGAGTTGATCAGGCACTTCCTTGACCAGCGCCTGGAGGTCCAGGGGGCCGTGCGGCTGAGCCAGAACGAGGGCATTGTCGGACCAGATGCCGGTGGCCGGTCCATTGGCGAAGAAGAGGGCCACTTCGCTGGGAGCCAACACCGGCCGCCATGCTTCCGGTAGGTCGATCGCGAACTTGAACTCGCGCTGAACCCAGCGGTTGGTCGCCTTGTCGAGGAGGTCGGCTCCGGTGTTGGGAGCGGAAAATTCGATCGAGGCGACCAGCGCATCAAAGAGCGGCCGGGCGGTCGCATAGGTGGCGTCGTCCACATTGAGCGTCAATGTGTACATTTGCCGGTTCGCCAGGATCCGCACGCTGAGCTCACGCCAGAGGCCCCCCGAGCGGGGTCGAAATTCCCAGATCGTCTCGAGCCGTTCTGGCTTCGCGTCTTTGACCACCTCGTTGCGCGCGAGCTTGCGGCCGGCCGGCCCCGCTCGTTTGGCGTTACCGTCGATCCGGGTCCGGTACTCGTCGAGATTCTCGGGCGCCAGGGCGAGTTCGCAGGCCACCACCCCCGGACGCTCGGGATCGTCCTGGCGGATCAGGGCAACGAAGACCCGGTCTTCCTGCTCGCGCGCGGCGATCGGCCAGTCTTTGGGGATCGACGCCTTGACGCCGTACTTGGGCGCCTCGAAGGGGACGGTCGCCGGGACCGGGTCATCGGCCAAGGCCAACAGCGCGAGCAGCGGGATCAACGTCGTCATCTCGGCGGTCCTCGCGGTCCGAGTCACTGATCAAGTGGGAAGCGGCCGATCGATCAAGAGTCGCGGATGAAGTCGGCCGCGAACGAGCGTACGGTCTTGCCGTTGAGCACGTGGAACCGGCGGAGTTGCTCGATGAGCTGACCGCCGAAGCGATGGAGGGGAAGCGGGACGATCTTGCGGTTGTAGCGTCGCGCCAGCCTTCGCCACGAGGCCAGCGGCGGCCGCGCACTCACGACCGCGACGTGGCGTTCCTTGCTGTGCAGGAAGGCCGCGGCCAGCAGGCGTTCCTCGAGCGTGTCGGCGAAGTTGAGCCGAGGGTCTTCCCAGATATCGTAGATCGGGCGCGGAGGGAACAGGAAGAAGGCGCCGCCGTACTCGGCCTGGGCGATCCCGGGGCCGATCATGTTCTTCATGTGGTCGGTGGCATAGAACGCCAGCGTCGATTCCTCGGAGTGCTCGGCGTACCAGGTGGCGCGGTTGGTATACACCTGCGGATCGGCCGGTACATCAAAGAGGAAGACGACCACCTCGATCGTCCCCCGGCTCGGCGGAATCACCTTCACATAGAGGTCGCCGGTGTGCCAGTTCCGCAGCGTCTCGCGGATGTCGAGCCCGTCCATCACGCTCGACGTGAACTTCTCCGACCGGGCGAGGTCGGCCCCGAGGATCGCCTTGGCCTGGTCGCGGACGTGGCGGTGGAAGCTCTCGATCCGATCGTCTTCCGGCGGCCAGGAGCACATGCCAAACGGGTTCCAGCGCTGCTTCCACGCCTGGCGATCGCGTTCCGGAGGGCGGGGCCGCAACTCGCACGACCGCCAGCTCAAGGCCTGACCCGACAGCCGGCTGACCATCCGCGCGGTCCCCCAGCCCGGCACGTCCGCCTGGTCGATCCCCATCCGTAACAACCCGCCGGCATCGTCCGTCCCTACCCCCTTCGCATAGGGGTACTCCCGGGCCGTCTCGGCCAGGGCGAGAGCAAAGTCATCGCCGGCCGTCTGTTTCGCCGCGATGATCAGCGAGTACAGGTCGGGGGTCAGCCTGCGCTCGATCAGCGAGAGGTTGCGTACGTAGCGGAAGAAGATCGAGAGCAACTGGGGCGTGACCCGCTGCGCCACCTTGGGCAACTGGACTTTCAAGCGGTCGCGCGCCTGGAGAACCATCTCCTTGACGCCATCGACCGAGAGGTTGTCGTCGGGCTCGAGCTCGCGTCGGCCCCGCTCATAGAGTCCGGTCAGGAACGGCAGTTCACCGAGCAAGAAGATCAAGGTCGCCGGGTCGGCGGAGAACGTCTGGATCGGCGAGAAGAAGGGGTCGGGGTCGGGCGGCTCGAGTCCGCGCTCGTAGGCATCACGAATCCAGGGCCAGTCGAGCAGGGAGGTGACCAGGAGGATCGAGCGATGCTTCGCTTCCAGAACGCGAAGCTGGCTGGCCATCCAGGCGATCCGGTCGGCGTGCTGGCCGGGGGAGGGGGGGGGAATGGCCGGCAGCATGGCCGCCGCGAAGCCTTCGGGGCTGACTCGTTTCAGGGCATACGGGTCGGGGAAGTCTCCGGTCTTCGCCTCGAAACGAGGCGTCTCCATGTCGATGAAGGCCCGCGCGATCCGCTCGCCGATCGCCACCCGGAGCGCGGCAATCACTCCCTGACAGGGGTCGATGGGGACGTAGCTGAAGCCTTGGGTCGCGTCATCGGGGTCGGCGTCGAGCTGGGCCACGACCGAGATGGCGGGGAGCCGCTCGACGGCTTCCTCGACGTCATCCTGAAACGAAGGGGGCAACGGCACCGCCACGCAGTCGTAGTGGCGATTGAGCAACTCCTCGCGAACCCGGATGGCGAAGTCGCCCGAGCCGTGGATGATCGGCATCACGCGGACGCGCGGGCCGATCCGCAGAAAGTCTTCGGACGTGGGTCTTGGTGGGGTCATGGTCGGCGCGCTGGCTCGGATTTTCGGAGTGGGACGCTCCCACAATCATCGCGGCTTCGGAACGAGATTCCACGGTGGGCGCTCATGCCCCCCTCGACAAGACTCAAAAATCCTCGTCTTCTTCGTCCTCGTCGTCATCATCATCGGAATCCGCATCCGGATGAAGAGGATCCTCGGGTCCGAAGAAGAGGTCGCCGAGTCCCATGGGCGCGTGCTGCCCGCCCATCGCTCGACGCTTGCGGCGGGCAAGGTCTTCGAGGTCGGCGGCTTCCTCACCGAGAACGCAAACGAGGGCCTCGCGCCAGGCCTCGTCTCGGCCCAAGGGGTGCGTGAGATCCTGAGCCATCCGCTTCAGGGCGTATCGGAGCAGGTTGATCCCGTCACGCGGCGAGAAGTCGAGCTTCAGGGAGTGCGCCTGCTGGAGAAACTCGACGGTCAGGGCCAGAAGCTCGACCTGGGCGAACGGCAGGTGATACTTGAGGATCTCCATCTCATCGTCGCGATTCGGGAACCCCAGGGTCAGGGTCGGCTGGAGCCGCGAGAGGATGTAGTCGGGGACCTCGTAGGTCGACTCATCCTCGTTCATCGTGACGCAGGCGCGAAAGTCGGGGTGGGCGGGGATCATCACCCCGGCCACAACGCTCTCGACGTAGCGGCGGTGATCGAGCAAGGGCGCCAGACTCGCCCACGACTTCTCGTTCATCCGGTTCCCCTCGTCGAGCACGCAAACGCCACCGGTCAGCATCGCCGAGACCAGGGGGGAAGCGTGATAGGCGATCTTGCCGCTCTCGGCAAGCACAGGGGTGACGAGCAAATCTTCGGGGCGAGTGTCCGCCGTGCATTGGTTGATGTAGAGCGGTTGTTCGCGGAGCCGGGCGGCGGCCATTGCCAGCGTCGTCTTGCCGATCCCAGGGGGGCCGAGCAGGCGAGGCGAGAGCGGCCGGTCGCGAGGATCGACGACCAGCCAGCACGCCAGCAGTTGCTTGAGGATCGCATCCTGGCCAATCCAGCCCTGCTCGGTGGTGTCGGGATTGCTCAGGTGGAGCGTCACGCCCCCCAGCTCGACCGTTTTCGTCTGATCTGACATCACATCTCGGTCCGGTTTCCGCCACGGTCCCGTGGGCCCGGTTCGAGCCACAACGCGAGCGACCGCCACGTTGGCTCCAGTGTAACCATTCGATGCCCGACGGGCGAGCGCCAGGTCAACACGACGAGTTGGCGAGGCCCGATTGTCAAGCGGCGCCCTGGCGACTAACTTGTGACGATGCCCCAGGCCAATCGCCCCGTTCCCGGAGTTGAAACTTATGGAGCCTGTTCCCCCTCCGACTGAAATTGCGAGCGACCACCTCAATGAAATTGGGGCGATGCAGGCGATGGTCAAGGCCATCCGGATGCGGATCCTCAGCGGCTTACTGCTGGCCCTGCCGATTGCGCTGACGCTCTGGATCGTTTACTGGCTCTACTCGACCGTCCAGGGGATTGTCCTGATCCCGATGGGCAGGCTCACCACCTATCTCTCCGGAGAGACCCCCACCCCGTCATTCTGGTGGGAAGGGGTGGTCGCTCCGTTTATCGGGGTCGTTACCGTCCTCTGCTTCCTCTATGTCTTGGGGTTGCTCGTCCACTCATCGTTGCTGCGCGCGGTCCACTGGGTTTTGCTTCATGTGCCGATCGTCACCACGATCTACAAGGCGCTCACGAACGTGGCCCAGTCGCTGGGCAATCAGATGAAGGGCAGCCCGTCGAAACGGGTGGTCCTGGTCGAGTTCCCCCACCCAGGGCTACGAGCCTTGGCCTTCGTGACGAATACCCTGAAAGACCCCGCGACCAACCAGACCATCCTCTGCGTCTGCGTCCTGACCGGCGTCATGCCCCCCGCCGGATTCACGCTCTATGTCCCGGAGGAGTCGGTGACCAACCTCGACTGGTCGGTGAATCAGGCCTTGCAGGCGATTCTCTCGGGCGGGATGACCTCGCCCTCGGTCATCCACTTCTCCAACGGCCTTCACGTCGACACCACCGGCGGCCCACTCATCGATTCCCATGGGAATCCGATCACGCCCGAGCATGTCTCCGAGAATTAAGTGTGCCCTGTGACCTGTCATCCGAAGACGAGCAGGGAGCGTCGACTCCCTGGCTTTCGCCGCCCAAGGGAAGCCAGGGAGCACCCAGGCCAACAGAATCTCATCTGTTGATTCAACAAAGACTTGCATCAGGAAGTCGTGGCTCCAGCCGCAACCTCGGCGTTTCCTGACGAGACTTCGGTGGCCAGGGTGCTGCTTCAAGTGCGACAGGGTGAAGCGGTTCAGCCAGGCGAAGTTCTCACGCAGGTGGTCGTGTCGAATCCGCGACTCGTTCTTGGACCGCCCAGGCGAACCGCTTCACTCGGTAACATCCAAACTTGACCGGGTTGCACACGCTGCCCAGAATGGATGTTGGGAGGTGGTTTCGCATGCGGCGTGTGGCGGCCCTGCTCAGTCTGATCGCGGCTTTCACCGGCACCCCACTTCGGCAGGCGGAGGCGGCGGGTGATTTCGCACGTTCGTTGTCGCGGTGCTTCGAGCCGGCCAGCCTCGAAACGCTCGATGGCGGCGTTGGCGATGATTCCGGCGTCGTCACCCTGACCCAGATGCACGGCGACTTCGCCGCTGCCGCCTTGCTAGTGGCCGATCCGTTCATCCTGCCGCCTGCGTTGGGAATGCCGAGCATTTCGCCCGAAGAGGCTGAGGGATTAAAAGAACGGGTCTGGTGGCCGCCCGCCCCGCCCAACATCCGCCACGCCTGGTTGCAAATCTTTCTGTTTTGAGTCGTTCGGAAGCGGCGTTTCGCCGTCGCGTGCCCGCCTGCGGTGCGTGCCGGCCGGATACTCTGCGTCCCGAACTATCCGACTTGAAACAGGAGATTATTCATGCGTACCGCCCTTGCCGGTCGTCGCTCGCTTGGTTTCACGCTCATTGAACTGCTGGTGGTGATCGCGATCATCGCCGTGCTCATTGGCTTGCTTTTGCCCGCCGTCCAGGCGGCCCGCGAGGCCGCCCGCCGCATGCAGTGCTCGAACAACCTGAGACAGATGGGGCTGGCGATGCACAGCTACCATGCGACACACGAAGTCTTCCCGCCCGGCTATATTACCGGCACGCAGACGTCGCAGCCGAACAGTCCCGAAACCGGCCCCGGTTGGGGCTGGGGAGCGATGCTGCTGAACAATCTGGAGCAAACGGCCGCCTATAACGCGGCGAATTTCCGCCTGCCGATCACCGTGCCGGCTTCGTTGACGATCCGCACGATCAGCCTGTCGGTGTTCCTCTGCCCCAGCTCCACCGGAGGCAGCGGCCCGGTCGTCCTCAAGGATGCGGCTGGAACCACGCTCGTCACCGATCTGTCGCCGAGCCAGTATGTCGCCTCGGCCGGGCAGCTCGAGGTGGAAGAATTCCCGGCCCAGAATAACGGGCTATTCTACCGCAACAGCCGCAACGGCGTTCGCGACATCACCGACGGCACGAGCACGACGCTGATGGCTGGGGAGCGCTCACGCAACACCGCCGATGCGACCTGGGTAGGCGTTATTCCCAATTCGCAGGTCTGCACCAACCCGAAATGGGCGGTGAAGTCGTGCGAAACGGCCAATGTCATGGTACTCGGCCACACCGGGCCGTCGCCCGATCAAGGGTGGGTGGACGTGCCGAATTATAAAGGGGCGGGGGCGGATGATTTCTGGAGCCTGCATCCCGGCGGGTGCAATTTCCTGTTCGCCGACGGGTCGGTGCGGTTCATCAAGGAATCGGTGAATCCGAAGATTTTCAGCTTCCTCTCGACGCGGGCGGGCGGCGAAGTCGTCAGTGCCGACCAGTTCTGATCGAAACCTCCCCTCGGTGCACCGCCGAGGGGATTTGCTATCTGGCCAGTCAACAATAGGGGAATTGATGCCAACACCAGTCACTTCAAAATTGATGCCAACGCCAGGCACTTCAATGGGGAAGACTGAGAGGTTTGCGTAGAGCTTCGCCCTGGTTCGCACTCTCGATCGACTTCCCAAAACTCCTGGCCTACTCAGCTTAGGTGCCTGGCCACCGCATTGCACCAGCCTATCAGGCGATGATGTGGGGCACGCCATAGTGAGCGACATGACGATCGCGGCTGACGAATTTGAATCCTTCGTGGAGGGCCTGGGCGATCAGCAAGCGGTCGAACGGATCGCGGTGGTGATCCGGCAGTGTTTCGACGGCTAAGGCGTGTGGCACGGTGATGGGTAGCGGGAGGAACCGATTCGCGGTCATGGCCGCCTCCAGGTCCTGGGGAGCATCGAGCTTGCCCAAGGCACGCTTGATGGCGATTTCCCAGACGACGGCGGCGGAGACGTAAACGGTGTTTTTGCCGTCGCCAATCGCCTTCCTGGCGGCTTTCGAAAGGAGTTGAGGATCATCGAGCCACCAGAGGAAGGCGTGGGTATCGAGGAGCAGTGTCATTGCGGCTCGATCCCAAAGGCGGCGGCGATGTCCTCGGGCAAGGCGTCGAAATCGTCCGCGATGTGGACGCGGCCTTTCCATTGCCCGCCGACGCGGGGTGATTCATCGGCGCGAATGGGTACCAGACGGACCATTGGCTGTCCGGCCTTGGCGATGATGACCTCTTCGCCGTTCATGGCGCGCTCGACCAGCTTGGAGAGTTGGGACTTGGCTTCGTGGATGTTGGCGATTTCCATGCTGTTCTCCTGATTTAGCTAAGCTTAGCTCAATTCTTCGCAATTGACAAGGGAAACGTACAAGCCTGCATGCAAATCGCATCCCGACAGCTTCACGGGAAATAATCCCCTTTATTCCCGTTAAGGCCATTGCTAGACTCCGACGCGTGTCAAAGCCGCGTGTAATTGCATGCAGGCCTAATACTCAGCCGCTTTTCCATTGGGCGGCTCAAGCGATGAATGAAGAAATGGCAGAGTACCAGCGGGGTGTCTGCTGGGAATGGAAGTGGTGGACGCAACGCGAGCGGCATTGGAACCACGATCATTGCATTGGCTGCTGGGCGACTTTCACCGACGTGGACGGGCCTGGATTCCACCGAGCAGGGTACACGACGCGTGAGGAGCACCGGAATGGGGCGAATTACTGGTGGCTTTGCGAAACGTGTTATGAAGAGCACAAGATCATATTAGGATGGACGAATAGCGAATAAATTGATGCCAACGCCAGGCACTTCAATGGAGAGGACCGGAACGAGCCGTGCCCAAAATGCGCATCGCCGTGCGAGAAGTCCACGCCCATCAGCTAATGCCCACTCGGAGTTATTTGAAGATCCGCTGCGTGAAAAGATAGAAGTTCTTCCCCCACTCGGTGGCGTCGTGGCCGTGGGAGTCGACGTGCCAGACGTGCGGAACGTCGTGCTCCTTGAGATAGGCGTGGAGATCCTGGCTGATGCGGATCAGCCCGTCCTTGTTCCCGCAGGCGAGCCAGAGCAGCTTGAGCTTGCCGCGTGCGACGTCGGGGTCGGGGACGAGCTTGGCGGGCGGGAGCGTGTTGGGGGCCGAGGAGAAGCCGCCGACCCACGCGAAAAGGTCCAGGTGCTTCAGGCCGAAGTTCAGGCTCTGGCCGCCACCCATGGAAAGGCCGGCGAGACCACGGTGCTCGCGGTCAGTAGCCACGGAATAACGCGACTCGATGGCGGGGATGACGCTCACGAGCAAGTCCTGCTCGAAAGCCGCGAAGGCCGGGGCCGCAGCGTAGATGTTCCGCTCGGGCCGGTCATTTTTCTGAGCCCGGCCGTTGGGCATGACGACGATCATCGGCGTCGCCTTGCCGTCGGCGATCAGGTTGTCCAGAATCGTTCCGGGAGCGCAGAACCTCTGCCACTCCGTCTCGTCGCCGCCGATCCCGTGGAGCAGGTAGAGGACGGGGTACTTCTTCTCGGACGAGTAACCCGGCGGCGTGTACACGTTCATCTTCCGTCGCGTGCCGACCGATTTCGAGTCGTATTCGACCATCTCCAGCTTGCCGTGCGGGATGTCCTCGCGGGCCGTCTTGTAATTGGCCGGGGGGTCGTCAAAGGCGGGCTTGTCGTCGGGGTTGAGCACGATCGGGCCGCCGAATCCCCCGCGAGGGCGCTTGGACGCGCCTTCAGGCCGCTTCGGCTCCTGGGCTTGGGCAACCCATGCCGTAGTCAAGAACAGGGCCAGACAAACGCCGTACTTCATCATGGAACTCCGGATCCTGGCGCATCGATCGGCAAGCCGTCAGTTTATCGGGACGGTCATTGGGCGTCTCCCCTTCGATGCCGGACTCTGCGCGGGTTCCGTCTCTCGCGACCGCTTCACGCCGCTCCGATCCCTGACGCGGGGATAGCTGACCGGCCTGTCAACGCTCGCTCCGCCAAGGGCGGAGTACCGCCTGACCCAGGCCAACGCACACTAAAGTGTTGATCCAGTAAGATCTTGCATAACACAAGGCATCCAAGCTGTGCATGGCACAGGTTCTAGGCAAGTCGCCGTGGTCAACGACCTCACAATACCCCCCCAAAAAATATCCCAAGTCTCCCGTCTTAAGCTCCTGGAGATGACGGGCTCAGATCTTTCGTCTGAGCGTTTGCGATCCCAATGAATGCGAACTGTGCCAACACGGCAAAAATCAGGGTCTTCATCGACGCCTCCGCTTTTTACCCTTGTAGTCGAGAAACGATCATTGACCTTACATAGCCGCAACATAAATACATCCCAATAATTAAAACAGGCTACACTTTTCGTAATTTCTTTCACTTCGAATGTCCGGGTCGAAGCCCACGAGCGGCCTTTGCTCCAACGTGAGGTCGATCATCAGGGGAACTCGATCTTCTCTCAACGAAACCTCGACCGCCACGTAAGATCACCTTGGAGATACCAGATGAATGCCGAGATCACCCGGTCGAGCGTGATCGGGCCGTCGACCGCCCTGTAATGGGCGTCTTGGAAGCCGTCGCGATACTCAAGCTCGTATTCGTAGGGCGGCTCCTTCTGCTCGCCGCACTGCATGTACGACTCTGGGCCGGTCGACAGGATAGCGAACTCCTCCTCGTCGATATGTAGCTTAGGTGCCTGGCCACCTTATTATGCCCCAGCGGAGGAATTGGGCGACCGCCTGAGCGTAGGCGGCCCGCGTGTTAGGGTTGTTGATGTTGGCGGTGAAGAATTCGAGGAAACCGCTTGGCGGCACCGTCGCCCGCGTCGGCGATGATGACCGGGACGGTCAGCAAACGGCCTTTGGATTGGGGAACAAGGTCGGTGCTCATTGGCCGTTTCCCCGAGCATCGTCCAAGTGGGTGGACTGCTCGACCGTGATGATTAACCGCCTCTCCTCGTCGAAGCAGAAATCGACGATGCGGCAACCGACCAATTTTTCCGCCGGGAGCTTCGCTGCGGTGAAGTAGAAGGCTTGTTGTCCGCCAATCATCGGGTCTTCGTCGAAATCGATGAAGAAGGAATATCGATCCGGCAACCCGATCATCTTGCTACCCGAGCCATTCATTGCATCCATGATCGCACTTTCCGTTCGGTCTGGTAGGACATAACGCCCTTTATGTCCTAACAAACGGGGCCGAGCCAAGGAGACGATTGGATGAATGCAAATTTGTCGAAAGGGGTTCGCTGGGGAGGGATGAAACAGTAACTCGCTTTATGCAACGCCAATCCGGAGTCAATGTCAAGCGGGGGATTGGGGTGCAATGAAGCCAACTCCAGGCACTTCAATGGAGAAGTCTGGGCGGTTTACGTAGAGCTCCTTCCCGGTTCGCACTCGCGATCGGCTTCCCAAAACTCCTGGCCTACTTAGCTTAGGTGCCTGGCCACCTTATTATGCTTTAAACTCAGGATCAAACCATAATTGATTTTATAATCTTATCAACAATTCTGTTTTCATCTCCTTTTGAAGCCATTTTGCAATTATAAGAAGCGATCACCACTCGATCAGAATTCGCAATCGCCCAAAGCCTCCAAGCGTCCCCATCGATTGAGTACTCCGTGTAGGCTTGAGACATCCTCTGGTTAGGGGATGTTTTGTGAACGATATGAACGTTGCCACTTTCCAGCACCTGCTTTGGCACAAAGTTTAGGATCACATTCTCTGGGTCCGCCGAAATACCTTTTGGTGACTGCAGGCAAGAGATGTTCAGAGCACCTGCACCTTCAGGGTTGTAGAATGCGATGCTATGCGAAACCGCTTCATACTCCCAATGATCAGGAATCTCGAGAGAGTAGGCTCCGTTTGGATCATTAAAAACCTGTCCCATGATTTCTCTCCGCCCTTAAAAGTATTGTGTCTTCCGCAGTTTTGCGGACTTAGCCCCTCGATAGATCGTTGACTAGGCTTTCACCAACCTGCCTTAAAACTCAGCGATCACTTCAGGAGCTTTCTCAGACAACTCGCCTCTACCCCTCGATCCAATCCTCGCCGCTCGGATCGACACGCTGTCACACGTCCCACCCACCTCAAACCTACCGATCATCCCATCGGAGCGCGTGCCGTTGGTGGTATGAATTAGGACCGTTGCCGGTTCCCAAGTCGCGAGATGCTGGAATTCTCGCACAAGCCATAACGCTCCACCAAAATGGCTCTCAGGAAGCATCGATCCCAGGCGATTGGGCCTGAAACTTCCAACTGGCGTTCAACCGCGAGAGCCAGGAAGGAGGCCCCTTCACTCACCCCACAGTCGAGGTTTCGCATGGACTAAATCAGGGGTTCATGCAAACTCATGATGAACCAGGCCAGGTCACCCAATCTGTCGGAAGCAACAAAAAAGGGAGCCGGACGAATCCGGCTCCCTTTGATTTCATTCAGTATGGTCGACCCTGCTTGGGCAGGAGTCGGCTCAATACATGTCGTCGTAACCGCCGTGGCCGCCACCGCCGCCCGCGGGCTTCTTGTCTTCGGGGGCGTCGGCGATGAGCGCGTCGGAGGTCAACAGCAGGATGCTGACGCTCGCGGCGTTCTGCAGGGCCGAACGGGTGACCTTGGTCGGGTCGATGATGCCGGCCTTGACCAGGTCGGTGTACTCGTCCTTGAGGGCGTCGTAGCCAAAGTTGCCTTTGCCTTCGGCGACCTTGCTGACGACCACGCCACCATCCTGGCCCGCGTTCTGGGCGATCTGGTGGATCGGAGCCGAGCAGGCGCGGACGATGATCTGGTAGCCGGCCTCTTCGTCAGCGTTGAGACCGCTCGACTTGACGGTCTTGGCAGCGCGAAGCAGGGCGACTCCGCCACCGGGGAGGATCCCCTCTTCCAAGGCGGCGCGAGTGGCGTGAAGGGCGTCCTCGACGCGAGCCTTCTTCTCCTTCATCTCGCTCTCGGTCGCCGCACCGACGTTGATCTTGGCAACGCCGCCGGCGAGCTTCGCGAGTCGCTCTTCGAGCTTCTCACGATCGTAGTCGCTCTTGGTCTCGGCGATCTCACGGCGGATCGCTTCGATGCGGCCCTTGATCGCGTCGCTCGTGCCTGAGCCTTCGATGATCGTCGTGTTGTCCTTGTCGACCTGGACCTTTTTGGCCTGGCCGAGGTCGGTCAACGCCACGTTCTCGAGCTCGAGGCCGAGGGCCTCGAAGATCGGCTTGCCACCGGTCAGGACGGCAATGTCTTCGAGCATCGCCTTGCGGCGATCACCGTAACCGGGGGCTTTCACAGCCGCGCACCGGAAGGTGCCACGAAGCTTGTTGATGACCAAGGTGGCCAGCGCTTCGCCTTCGAGGTCTTCGGCGATGATCAAGAGGGGCTTGCCCGTCTGGGCGACCTTCTCGAGCACCGGGACGAGGTCCTTGACCGACGAGATTTTCTTCTCGTAGATCAGGACGTAGGCGTCTTCAAGGACCGCCTCCATCGTGGTCGGGTTGGTGACGAAGTAGGGGCTCAGGTAACCCCGGTCGAACTGCATCCCCTCGACCCACTCGACCTCGGTCTTGAGCGACTTGCCCTCTTCGACCGTGATCACGCCGTCTTTGCCGACCTTCTCGGTCGCTTCGGCGATCATCTTGCCGACCTCGGTGTCGAAGTTCGACGCCACGGTGGCCACCTGCTCGGTCTCCTTGGTGCTGGAGACCTTGGTGCTCAGCTTGTGGAGCTCTTCGACGATGTCGGATACAGCCTTGTCCATCCCGCGCTTCATGAGCATCGGGTTGACGCCGGCGACGACGGCCCGGAGGCCTTCGTTGTAGATCGCCTCGGCCATGACGGTCGCGGTGGTGGTGCCGTCGCCGGCAACGTCGGAGGTCTTGCTGGCAACCTCCTTCACCATCTTCGCGCCCATGTCTTCATACTTGTCTTCCAGCTCGATCTCTTTGGCGACGGTGACGCCGTCCTTGGTGACCGTGGGCGAGCCGAACGACTTCTGGATGATGACGTTACGGCCGCGGGGGCCGAGGGTCACCTTGACCGCGCGGGCCAGCTTCGCCACACCGCGCTGCATCGCCTGACGGGCGTCCTGATCGAACGCGATCATCTTGGCAGCCATGAATCAGTCACTCCCTCTCAGGATTTCGATTGGATTGGGTCACAGGTCTAGGAGGTGGGTGCTTCCGCGGTCCGTCAGTCAATGACCGCCAGGATGTCGTCTTCACGCATCAGGAGAACCTTCTGGTCCCCTTCAATCTTGAACTCGTCCCCCGCATAGGACGTGAACAGAACCTGATCGCCGACCTTAACCTGCAGCTCGCGGCGCTTGCCGTCCTTGGTGATCCGCCCATCTCCCACGGCGAGGACCTTCCCCTTCTGCGGCTTGTCCTTGGCAGTGTCGGGCAGCACGATCCCCCCGGCGGTCGTCCCCTTCGCTTCTTCTCGCTCGACCACCACGCGATCGCCCAACGGCTTGAGATTCATCGGTCCGGTCTCCTTGCAGTGCAACCTAAGCCTCGGGCAACCCCGAGAACCCTCGCAACCGATGCACCCGCCAGCAGAAACAGGCGAATGCAGGCGCTAGATGACATGCCAGGGAGTATGCAAGCGACGTGCCTTCAGAAAAATTGCATTGCAACTCACTGGCAACCAATAGGTTACGCCGCCTAGCCCGATTTCCCGACCACCCTTTAGTCTGCCGATCGAGACACCCTGGCCGAACCCGGCTGCCATTTCGGCAGGGGCCTTCACGCAGGAAGTTGCGGGTTCAGTCCCGGTGTGATGGATTCAGGACGCGGGTCAGCAACTCCCACGCGTTGCCTTGGATCAGCGCGGTGGCGGTGTCGGTGTCGAACGACGCGGCAAGCCAGGCGACAACCTCGGCGACGGTGCCGAGCCCGGCAAGCGTCTGATCAACGCCAAGGAAGTCGGTGCCGATGGCGATCCCCTCGGGGCCGGGCCGGCCCAAGAACGGGATCGACGCAGTGGTCTCGATGGCCGCCTTGATCTGGTCGGCCGCCGTGAAGAAGGGGGGACTGACGCTCAGCCCGACCACACCCCCCAACGCCCGGAGCCGGGTCAGATTCTCGAGCGTGATGGCCCGAGGACTGTCGTACGCCTCGTGCCACAACGTTCCATGACTGTAGACGGGAATCACCCGGGCCGCCCGGGCTGGCTCGGCCTCGAACCAGGCGAGCGCCTCGGAGGCGGCCCTGGGGTTGAGGTGGGCCAGGTCGAATACGGGACGAGAACCGCCGGGCTCGATGACCAGGTCGGCCAGAGTCTGCAAAAAGAGCCGACCCAGGTCGGTGAGCCCGCGATCATCGCCGGGCGCTGACGACCCTGCCAGCACGCTGGTCGCCGTGTAGACCGGTTGGAAGAGCCGGACCCCACGTTCGAACAGGCGTGGCAAGTGACCGAGATCCTCCTCGCTACGCACCAGGGCATCGAATCCCTCAATCCCGATCAGGCCCCAGCAGAGGCCCTCCGGGTCATCGAGGCAGCGGGCCAGGTCCTCGGGGCCAATCAGGAGGCGGCCTGGAAATTCTGCCTCGATCCGCGCGATCAAGGCGCCGAGGGCCGCCCACGGATCGGCCTGGCTCGACCAGTCCTCGGCCCTTCGATAGCAGGAGAGGATGGCGACCCAGGTTCCTTGCAAGTAACCGTCGGACTGCCCGAGGCGGCCGAGCACGCCGGGATAAAGCGCCGGGTCGAAGACGGTCGTCTCCTGCGCATACTGCAAGATCCAGTCCGTATGGAGGTCGATCAGGCGAGGCGGAGTCTTCGGTTTCATCGTCATTCCTGATCGGAACGTGCCGAGGGTGGAAACGCGTTGGTCGGTGCCGCACGGGTTCCGAGCACGGAACCCGTGGCACCCAGCCTTTTGCTCGTTTCCCGGATCAATGCGGCCGACTCTGAGAGATTCTAACGATTGATGAAGGGCTCGAGTGGCACGCGTTCCAGGAATCGCTGGACGACCCCTCGAAGTCCGTTCCAGCGAACGACATCCTGCGTGACCTTGGACTCGTTCCGGCCGACCCAGGCGACTGGCGGAGCGTCGGCCAGAAGTGGGTTGCCGAGTTGGCCGGGCCAGACGGCCCCCAGGCGATGCGAGGGAAGGGTACCCCAGAAAGCACGCACCGTCGTACCGGCCGATCGACTGGGATCGTCCTTCGCGGAGAGGCACGCTGTAAGCGAGGACTCGCCCCACCCGAACAAGAGGGTCGACTCGCGTTGAACCATCACGATCGGCCGATTCCAGACCTCGCCCAGGATCAGGCCCCCCTCCGCCCGCGGCTCGAGCTTCGTTTGCCCGATGGCCGACGCGAGGCGAGGAACAAAGCGAGTGGCGAGCCGCTCGGCGATCTGGGCGTCGGCGACGTGTAAGGCCACGACGATCGCGCCGAGGCCCCCTTTCTGATCGGATGTCGCAAAGGCCGTGAGACCTCGAACCTGGGGAAAGAGATCGACCTCGGGTCTCACCCCCGTGCCGAAGGAGAGCAAGTTCAGCCGCGTCCGCAATGGAGCGACCGACTCCTTCCCCGGCGCAGCGCGCTCCACGCGATCGGCCCAGGCAAACCGTGCGTCCCAGGCTTGGGGACTTGCGTCGATGGAGAAGGCTCCGGCCGCGATGACCTCCGAGGCCGGAATCCAGTCGAGCCAGGTAGACTCGAGGATGGGGCCACCGAGGGTCGTCTTCAGTTCTCCCGTCATCGCAACCTCAACCGACTCTCCCTCAATTCCGGCTCGACCTTCAAGACTGCGCCAACCGCTGGCCCGGACCGCTTCAATAATCTGCCGACTCACGACCGAACCCGCCAACGGAAGCGCCTCGGGGTTGAATTTGACGACCCAGCCGGACGCACTTTCGGAAGCTTCGATGTTGTCGAGCTGACCGGCCGCGTCGCGGGCCGACGGAAGGTCGGCTCGCGAGCTCGCGATCACCAGCTTGCCCGGAATCCGGAGGGCCAAGGGGGCCCCCGGCTGGCCAAGGCGATCGACCTTCATGTCAAGGTAAGGGGAGTCGGGACCGCCGTCGGTCAGGGCCATCGCGGTGGTCAGGGCCGAAAGGGCACCGTCGTCCCGCGGAGCGACCACGTACCAGCGAAGGCGTCCGTCAACCGGATCGAGGCCCAGACCAATCTGCCCGCCGTCGAAATTGCGAAGCTCGCGAATCATCCCCGGATTGAGCGCGGCAATCGCGGCTTCGGTCGCTTTGGCCAGCCCTTTGACTTTGAGGTCGCGCGTCGCCCGCTTCCAGGCCGCCATCGCCGCGGCCGGGTGGGGGGCCCGCGTCCCCTTGAACAGGGCGATCAACCGTTCGAGCTGTCGCTCGGGGTGCACGAGTTGAATCGTCAGGGCCTCGGTCGGCTCGGCTCCTCGCGCCCAGGTCGCTCCGAGGCTAACACCCACGCTCACGATGACAATGACTACTGCCTTGTAGGCCATCTCCACTCCATGGTCGCAAACGCGGATTCGCCTTGGATTCTGACCGGCGGGTTCGGGTCGGCTCATCATCCCTTGGTGAGCGCCCATTCCCTTTAAAGTCTGGAACGCAACACTCTCGTCGTCCACCGGACCAAAGTGGCGCAATCCTCCCGGCCGTGGCCTGAGCGATTGACGCCCGTGACTTGATCCCAGAATTCTTGGTGGGATTCAAGGCCGCTTCGCTCTTATTCAGGGCGTATCCGACTTGGTAGACTGGGATTTTATGAGCACAAATACGCCTTACGTCATTGATACCTCCCCCGAGACTTTCGAGCAGGACGTGATCGCACGTTCGTCGGAACTCCCGGTGGTGATCGACTTCTGGGCCGAGTGGTGCGCACCTTGCCGCACGCTGGGACCGATCCTCGAGCGGCTGGCGGCGGAGTACGACGGGAAGTTCCTCCTGGTCAAAGCGAACACCGAGGAAGTGTCCCAGCTCGCCTCCGCCTTCGGCGTCCGCTCCATCCCCGCTGTCTTCGGCCTGGTCGATGGCCGTGTGAGAGACTCGTTCGTAGGCGTCTTGTCCGAGTCCGCAATCCGGGAGTTCCTCGATCGACTGATGCCAACGCCGGCGGAAGCGGCGGTCAAAGAGGCGAAAGAACTGGAAGCGACGGACAGTCAGGCCGCCGAGGCCAAATATCGAAGTGTTCTCGAGTTACTCCCCAATGAACCGGTGATCAAGATCGGGCTGGCCCGAACCTTGCTCGCTCAAGATCGGCTGGAGGAGGGGCTTGCTCTGATCGCCGCGCTCGAGCGTCGAGGATTCCTCGAGCCGGAGGCCGAGAAGGTGAAAGCCGAGCTCACACTCCGCGGTCAAGGACAGGCGACGGGAGGGGTCGAGGCGGCCCGCGCCGCGGCGGAAGCCAACCCCAAAGATCTGGCCCTCAAGCTTGCGCTCGCCGAAGCCCTTGCCTCCGCCGGTCAGTATGAGGAGGGTTTGAATCTTTGCCTCGAACTCGTCGAGCGCGACCGCAAGGGAGTCGGGGAGAAGGCCCGCAAGACCATGCTCGCCATCTTCCAACTTCTCGGGGACGCGGAGATCGTGGGCGACTACCAGCGGAAGCTGGCCACCGTCCTCTTCTGACGCGACGTCTCCGTGTCGGCGAACGGCTGATTGCTCTTGAGCCAAAATCGATCCTTTGCTAAGTTTCGACTTGCCCGGTCCCCTGACCTGCGCAACCGATCAACTCAGAGGATGGGACGCCACCATTTTTTTTGGGCGTTCCATCCGCCTCGATCGACGACGCTCGAACCGATCCTACTCAACTGAACTTGCCCCGACGCCAGCCCGGCAAGGAGGCCACTGGCATGGACCGCCGCTCGGCCATGTTCCTGACGCTTCTGGGAGGCCTCGTCCCCCGGGGCCTGCTTGCGCAATCCACCAAGCGACGCACCACGTCCGCTTCATCCAAAGGCCGCGGCACGGCTCTCGAACCGTCTCCGCTGAGACGGTCGCGCACCGATGCTCGACTCGACAATGATCCGGATGCAAGCGCGGAGGAAGCGGAGGAGGAGGTTCCTCCCAACCTCCCCGCTGAACCGGGTCAGCAGTGGCGAAACTACGATATTTCCCACTACACCAGCCTGGCCAACAATCAAAACAGTCCCCAAAACGCCATCATCGAATGGATCTTCCGCCGGACAACCCAGGCGGAATGGCACGGCGACAAGATCGCCGTCCTGAGCGCCAGCCGCGCTCAGGTGCGCGCCTATAACAACGCCAACGTCCTCAAGAAGGTCGATGAGGTCATCGAGCGGTTCACCAACGCTCAGCACGACATCCTCTCGATCCGGATTCGCTTCGTCGCGGCCGTCGACAGCCGCTGGCGGTACGCCGTCTACTCCCGGCTGACGCCCGTTGGCAGCGGCCCGCAGGGACAGCAGGTCTGGACCCTGAAAACCGAGGATTCCGCCTTCGCCCTGGCCCAGATGCAGATCCACCAGGGCTTCAAGCTGCTCACCGATCAAAAGGTCGAGCTGGTCAACGGCCAGACCCTCGTGATCAAAACCTCTGAGCCGCGGGGCTACACCGGTGGACTCCAACGCGAGAGCGCGGCAGGGCTCGGCTACCAACCGCGCACCGAGCAGCTCGAAGAGGGGATCACGCTCAAGCTCAGCCCACTGCTCACCTTCGATGGGGACGCACTCGACGCGGCCATCGAGCTGACGGCCAATACGGTCAAGAACTTCCACCGGACCCGAGTCATCGCCCCGCGCGAGGTCGGCCCGAGCGAGCTCACTATCGATGTCCCCGAGGTCACCGAGTCGCGGCTGAATCAGACGGTCAAGAGCTGGCCCTTGAAGCAAACCCTGCTGATCTCGGCGGGGATCCAGCCGGGCATCCTCCAATCCAAGAGCGGCCTCTTCAACTTGAGGATTCCTGGAACCGTCCCGACCGGCACCGAGTTGCTTGTCTTCCTCGAGGCCGAGGCCAAGGGACGTACCGCACCGGACCGTGACCGCGAATAATCAAGCCTCCCGCCCAACGCTCGAATTCTTGTCGATCTCCCAGACCCAGCGGGATCGGGCGGACCTCGGCGAGGGATCGGGAAGCGGTTGAAACTTCCTTTCTTTTTTCTCAGATGACTCCGGACACCGAGGACAAGCGAGAACGCCTCGCGCCTCGGGTTCGTTGATCTGAACTTGGAATCCAGGAAGCTTCAACCTCTTTGGTTTTTACAAGGCAATTTCGAGCAAGACCGGGTCTCGCTCCGGGGTCATCCGGTCTCGCCACTCGGCGGGGATGCGGGTATAACCAACGTGTCAAGCTTGAGCTCGTCCCTTGAGAGGCCCCCGCATCACCATGCAGTCTCCCACGTCCGGCCCGGCGGTGGCTTCAGATCAAGAATTCGGCCGCGTTCCGACGCTGAGTGGAAGGCGATTCGCCCTCTGGGTCCTGTTCAGCATGAACCTGCTGAACTACATCGACCGCTACTCGTTCTTCGCGGTCGGCACGCACATCAAAGACGCGTTGCAGATCACCGACTTCCGGCTCGGGTTGCTCAACTCGTCGTTCATGATCGTCTATACGATTGCTTCGCCGCTGGTCGGCTGGTTTGGCGACCGATATAGCCGTCGGGTGATGCTGGCTCTCGGTGTCGGGCTTTGGAGCGTGGCGACGGTCGGAACCGCATTCTCGCAAAATTATCAGCAGATGTTCTTTTGGCGTTCTCTGCTCGGCGTCGGCGAGGCAACCTATGGCGTCATCGCCCCCGCGCTACTGGCCGACCTGTTCCCGCCGAAGGAGCGGGGACGGGTGATGGGACTCTACTTCCTGGCCTTGCCGCTCGGCGGAGCGCTTGGGTATGGGATCGGGGGCTGGGTCGCCGATGCCTGGCACTGGCGGGCGGCCTTCTGGGTTGTCGGCCTGCCGGGCCTTCTCGTGGCGCTGCTCGGCCTGGTGATTCATGATCCTGGGCGTGGTGCTTCGGAAGGGAGAACGCACGCCGGGAAGGCGGACCGCCCGACAATTCGCGACTACCTGGCCCTGTTCCGGAACCGGACGTTCCTCTGGAACACGGCCGGAATGGCGGCCGTC
The DNA here is from genome assembly GCF_045290345.1 of Singulisphaera photorubra. Classification (GTDB taxonomy): domain Bacteria; phylum Planctomycetota; class Planctomycetia; order Isosphaerales; family Isosphaeraceae; genus Singulisphaera. Next base: position 87,495 of record NZ_CP155447.1, read on the forward strand.
ACGTTCGCCAGCGGGGGCTACGCCGCCTGGGGTTCAACCTTCTACCAGACGGTCCGCGGCATGTCAGCCAAGGCAGCCGGGCTCTGGATCGGTGGTCTGACCGCAATGGCCGGCCTGCTCGGGATCGCCTGTGGGACCTGGTTTGCTGACTTCCTGCTCAGGTTTACCCGCCGCGCCTACCTCTTAATGGCCTGCTTCGCCGTCTTGATCGCGACCCCATTCGCCCTGCTTGGGATCCTCGATCCGGAGCTGGTCACCTCACTCGGCCTGCTGTTCGTTGCGATGGTGATGTTGGCCTCGGTTCTCGGTCCGTGCAACGCCGTCACGGCCAACGTCGTCCCCGCGAATCAGCGTGCCGCTGGTTATGCGCTGAGCATTTTCTTGATCCATCTCCTGGGCGACATCAGCTCTCCAATCCTGATCGGCACCGTCTCCGACCTGTTCGCGGATCCGAGCATTGCCTCATCACAGATCGGCCAGATGCTCGCGAGCCTGGGCGCGAAGTCGGTCCGCGACAGCAACCTGATCGTGGGAATGCTCTCCGTGGTTCCGGTCATGCTCCTCGGCGGCCTCTTCTTCTACCTCGGCTCGCGTCATCTTCCCGAAGACCAGGCGCGGGCCCAAAAGTCCCACTCTCTTTCCGACGATTCGGCGGGCGTGATCCTGGGGCACTGACCTGGTCCCCAGGGGTCGCGGCCACGGTCGAAGAATCCACAGCAGATCGGACCGAAAGGGCTCCACCACCGCCCGATCGGCGATTCTTGCCGACACCAGCGACCTCCCTTTTTCAACGCACAACCATCAACCGCTTTTTCCCCTGTAGCCGCGAAAGATCCACACCCACAACGCATCCTTTGCATCCAAATCCGCAGACCTGTCCCATCATACCATTTCCAGTAAGCCTCGGATTCGCTTCTGGACCCGGCGGTTGGTCAGCATTCCGCTGTGCGTCACCCCTAACGGCACCAGAGTGATCCGCGGGTCGCCTCGGAACGTCGAGACGGCCGACGGGGGAGGAATCAAGGTGTCGCCACGGTACCGCCTGAGGTTGTTCCGAAACCAAGTTTGGCCCGGCACGGTTCGGACGGGATGGCTGGCGAAAATGTCCTGGCCGACGGGAAGCACCTTGCCGCCGCGACCGAGCTTTGCGGAGACGGTGGTCGGTGTCGTCTTTGTGGCCCCGTAGACATCCCACACGTGGCCGACCAAGGACGCGAACTGATTGGGGTCGTCCCCACCATTGACGTCCAGTAGCAGGTTGTTCCGAAACGCCGGATTCCGGTTGATGCTCTTGCCGTCCAAGAACTTATAAGTGGCCATGATATCCCGGAACGCCGGGATGTACTGACGCACAAAAATCTCGGGATCGGGCTGCCCCTGAGCATTCATGATGCTGTCCGCGGTGATCGGCGGTTGGTTCGGCCGACTGACCGTGGCCAGCCCCGCGGCCACGTCCTGATAGACCAGGTTGAGGATTGGATAAAGCCCTCCTTGGTTGGGATCGCTCCCCGGTCCGACGTAGTTGTTGTTCAGCCAGTTATAGGCGATCGACACTCCTTCGTTCGCCCCCCCCATCGAGATGAAGTCGTTGATCGGAGGTAGGTCAGGACTGCCGTAGTCAGGGCTGGCCAGGTAGGCGCGGGTGAGGAAGTAGCCATAACTGTGCGAGATCACGTTCACAGCCGGCGGCGCCACTCCGCCATGATCGTTGGCCCAGGCCTGGGATGCCTTCCTGATCGCGTAGGCGAGATAGTCGACGCCGTACTCGAACGTGTTATCCGTCAACTGGGCCGTCGTCAAACCGGTGAGTTGGCCGTCCGCCACTCCGTCGGTCGGAGCCGCCGCCAGGCGCCAGTCGGCGACGGCGACGAACAGGTCCTTGCCCTCGGTGTAGCCGTGAGCTAGCAGCGACTTGATGAACGGGACATAGGGCGAGTCGACGTCGACCCGGGTGCCTGCGATGTTGGCATGGATCGAGAAATCCCAGGTCAGACTGTCCGGCGACTGTCCCTCATTGTAGAGGAACTCGGTCACAGCGGCGGTCGAGTTCAGAGGATCCTGGCTGTCGACGATCGGGAACGACCCCGGCTGCCCGGGCACCACCACAAGCGGCAGCGCGGCGAGCACAATTCGCCCTTCCAATGCCTCGACCCGCGGGCGGCAAGCTCCACGTGCCCCACCACGAATCCGTCGCGAACCCCGAGAAAGCAACCACAATGACATCGTATTCACCAGATTGGTTTTTCATTTGCAATTGATCGGTTGTTTTAACTTAGCACCGCAATCTCTGATCGGCGCCCGGCAGTGCGCAATTCCGATTCGCGGGGCCACGGCCTGGGCCGCGCGCACTTCGACTCGCCTCCACCCAGTCATCGGATTGCTTCAGAACAGGAGTTGCCACAGCCCCTGAGCCTCGGGACAGCGATCAACACGAGAATCGACGACAATACACAAGCAAGCAACCACATATTAAAACAACCGCTTATGCCCACCCTGCGAGAATCTTGGGACCAAGGATGACGCAAAGGCCGATCGTGCCGAAGTGGGGAAAACGGGATCGGTCAAGCTCGACGCGAAAAACGAAACAACGGCGATGGCCCGATCCAAATGATCGGGCCACCGCCGTTGATAATCGTTCGTCTGCCGATCCCGCGAGGCGCGAGCGTTGTTTTGCTCAGTTCGCCTTGGGGGCCAGGCTCGGTGAGCCGGGCAAGGGGGGGAGGGAGACGGTCTTCTCGGCGGCCGGGGGAACAATCTTGCTGGCGGCCTGGCGAACATGCGGCGACTGATCGGAAGAGGCCATCTCGGCGAGCCGCTGGCGCACCTCCGGAGAGAGCCGGCCGGCCAGGGCTTCGACCGCACTGGCGCGGACCGAGGCTTCGCTGTCTCGCGTGAGCATGAGGAACCAGACGACCGGGTCGATGTCGGTCCGATCGCGAAGCAACGGGATCACCGAGACCCGCATCGCCGCCTTGGGATGATAGATCATCTTGCCGAGGCTGATCTGCTCATCGTTCAACCCACGCGTCTTGAGAATCGCTTCGGCCGTCTGGGTAATGCCCGGCTCGGGGTCGTACAGCCGCTTCAGAAGCGCTTCCTCGGTGAGTAGGGCCCGTCGCGTGGCGAACGAGATCATCACCTGGCGGCGAACCTCGCCGGCTCCCTGGCTCATGTCTTCCAGATAAGGGATCGCGGGGGCGGCCGCCGAATTGATCGGCAGCGTGCCCAGACAGGCGACCGCAGCCAACCGGACCTTGGGGGCGCGATCCGCCAAGGAGCGAACCACAGGCGTGTGCAGTCCTAGTTTCCAGTCGGCAAGAAGATTCTCTTCAGCGGGCGTGGGCGCCCGGCCGGGCAGCCAGCCCCACAGCCGGCTCACTTCGGTGAGGGCCGAGACTCGAACGTTGAGGTCGGAATCGGTCAGGCCCGACGCCAGGATGTCGTGCACCGGCGGTAGCACCTTGGGCCACGAGGCCGGGGCTCCCTCGACCGAGACCGAGAACTGATTGAGGATCTTGGTGGCCACGTTCAGCACCAAGGCTCGCCCGTAGGCCCCGTGCTTCCGATAGCCAGCCCGAAGCGCCGCCAGCGTTTCGAGCCACTCCGGCGTCGCTTCCTCACTGATCCCCGATTTTCTGGCCGACACCTGCTCATAGAGAACCGTCAACGCCTTGGCATTGCCGTCCCGTAACGCGGGCGTCAGCACGGATAGTGGGGTACTGGCATCGAACCGCGCCGCGATCGGTCGAGCCGCTGGTTTGCGACTCGCCATCCGGTAACCACCGATCGCCAACCCTGCCACAACCCCCAAGCTCAGAACGCCCGCAATCCAAACACCCGTTTGCCGTCGCTCTGGCATGGTTGCCTCCGTGCAAAGACCGTATTCCTCCCAATCCATTGGAGCGGCATCATAGTCCGAATCCGCGATCCGACAAGATCATTTATTCAAGCCTTCGTGGCAGGACAATCAAACTACCTAAAACCCCTTGCCTCCCAACAACCCTGAAAATTGCCGCAATCGGGGAAGCTCGATCAGGAACGAGGGCGATTTGACCGATCAATAAGCAAGGTGAACGCGAGGGCTACGGGGGAGGAGACCCCGACAGCTCCCCTGGCGTTCCGCGGCTTTTGCCTCAACGGAGTTGCCATGAATTCCCCCGTGGTCCGCCGAGGGCTGGCGACCTGGACGATCGCGCTGGCAACGCTGGCGGCTGGGATCTGGAATGGGTGCCCCGCAGTGGCCGGCGCCCCGAAGCCGGACCCTGCGCAGGTTGTCCCGATCGATCAGCTTGCACCCGAGTTCCGCGAGAACGTGTCCGAGGTCATCCGCGACCATACGTTCCATCGCAAGGGCGCACCCGAAACCTTTCCGTGCAACCCACGGATCTACCTGAGCCTGCTAAACGAGCCTGCGCTGACACTGGCCCTGTGGCAAGACTTGAGCACGTCACCGGTTCAGCTTCAGCAGATCGGCCCGAATCGATATCAAGGGAGCGACGGCAACGGGGCGAAAGCGTCCTGGGAATTCGTCCATCGCTCTCCCAAGCTTCACGTGCTCCTGTGCAACCTCGACTACACGAGTCCTCGGGGTGCCGCACACCTTCAGGCTCGGATTGTGCTGATCGTGCACTCGGGCTATTATCGCGAGGTCAACGGCGAGCACTGGGTCCAGCACGACGTCGAAGCCTACGTCAAGGTCGATTCCAAAGGGTGGAAAGCCGTCGCCCGAACGATTCGCCCGTTGCTCGAGAAGCTCCTCGAAGATCAGGTCCGCGAGGCAGGTTGGTTTGTCTCGCTGATGGGGCGGCTGGTCGGGATGTATCCCAACTGGGCGTGCCAGGTCACGATGAAGCAGAATCAGATCCAGGCCGAGACTCGGGAACGGTTCCGCGATGTGGTGATCCAGACGCGACGTGCCGGGGCCTTCACAGGTCGGCCAACCCTGGTCGACAATGTTCCGTCGGACCCTGCAGTCAAGCGTCGTTGACCTGACGGAATCGGGGCCGTATTCCATCCCACTCCCTCGAGCGAAACGGATTTCGCCCGAGGGACGTCAGTGGGAACCGAACCGTATTGATCGGAAGAGCCTTCAGAAGAGGGGCAAGGATGCACCCCACTCTGCGACATTGCCTGGAAGCGACGGTTCGTGTCGCCTCCCGCCTGTTGCCTCAAGGATGCCGACCGCCACGCGCCAAGGCGCGGCGCCGAGCCGCGCCCGAGCTGACGTCGCTGGAAGACCGGATTCTTCAGTACTTCAGCGTCGACGCCACGGTCGTGCCCTCGACCCTCTGGCCGCCGAACCAACGCTATGTGCCAGTGACCCTCACCGGCACCCTGCATGAGTTCTCGGTCGTCAACGGCAGGCAGGTCTTCCAGGAACTTGGCGGCCCGAAAAAGGCAAACTTCCAGGTGACCGACGAATACCGCCGCGATGAGCCCTACGGGCCTATGAAGCTTGAAAACCAAGGGGGTGGAAAGTACACCTTCTCCGTCACCTTCCACCTTCAAGCGCGCCGCGCCGAGGAATTCATCGCGGGCCGGCGTTATTATCTCAACGTCACGGCGCGTGACATCGACGGCTGGGCCGGCAAACAGCTCGCCGTCCAGGTTCCCCGGACCTTGGAAGATCGCGGGCCCGGCCCGCTCCAAGATTTTCCCGTGAGAGGGCACGTAAAAACGAATGCCCTCGGGCATCCCAAAGCCCCGCGTCATGGCCGCATGGTGAAATGACCGTGTGGGGTCGGACGGAACAGGGCAGGGCGATCGCTTATCTCAAGAACCCGAGAGGTAGCTTGAGTACCCCCGCGAAAAAGGTGGCCGCAGTCTCGGCCACGAGGATCGACGCATCAATGGTGACGGACGGGTGCTCGATCGTGCCGGTTACTCGCAGCTTCAACAGGCGGTTGGAAAGATAGGTCCCGATCCGGGCAATCGCCTGCTCGCTCCGCCCCAAAACGTCGCTCAGGCCGGGAATTCGGGAGACCAGGAGTAGGCCCGTCTCGGGGATGATCTTGTTGGTGTTGACCAGGACTTCCAGGTTCAACTGGGTGTCGAAGCCAACCGTCCCCGTGATATGCAACTGCACGAGACGTCCTTCCAACGCGAGCGACTCGACGATTAGTTGCCGATTCGCGATCGTGCCCACCAGATCGCCGTCCTCGAAAAGGCCACCACGCGCCGAACCGAGAAACTTCTCGACCTCACGAAAGATGGGAATTGAGAAGAGCGCGGCGTCATCGAGATCAAGAATCACCCTGCCTCGATAACGTTCGGGCAAGTTCAGGTCCGGGCCGGCCAGGGAAATCTGGCCCGAGATCCGGCCTGTCGCCAGTCGGTGCGAGTCGGATCCAAGCCGGTTGAGGGTGTGAAGGTCGATGTCGGCGAGCTTGACCTGCCCCTGAAACGAGCGATCCGCACCGACCCGGAACGAGCCGTCACCGCGAACCTGCCCCCCGGCGACCCGGGCGGAGCTCGGACGAATCTGGACCGTGCCGGTTCCGGTCGACGGAGTGAAGGCCAACACGACAGGGGCCTGGAACTCACTGATCGGGAGCCCTGCAAATTGTGCCTGATCGACGGAGAGGCTCGCATTCGCGCGGAGTTCCTGGTCAAAACTACCCGTGAACTGGAGCGTCCCGAGCCCACTGATCCGACTCGCGAGATCGGGAGCAAAGACCAACATCCGCTTGAGTGCTGCCCGTTCGATTCGCAGATTGAACCCAACCTCGGCGTTTCCCTGGGGTGGGGTTGTTCCCCAGAAAAGGCCATTGGCCACTCCTCCCATCAACTCACCACTCAGCGGCTCGACACGCCAGACCGTCGGCGACTTCGCGACCACTCCGCGCAACCGGCCGAGCGACTCTTTTTGATCCCACTTGAGGTCGTCGAGGTTGAGGAACCCGTGCAACCAAAGTCCCTTCGTGGCGCCTTCCAGAACCGCGCGAGTATTGGCGTCGATCGCCCCTTGACCGGAGAGGAGCGAGGGACGGCCCGCGATCTGGAACGCTTTCCAGAGTTGATCCAGTGAGAACCCGACAAAGCGGAACTCACCGTTGGCGGATTTGCCCTGAGTCGCTGGCGGCGTCGACGTCAGGGGGATATCGCCCATCGCCTTGAGCTTGCCTCCCAGGCTGTCGGCAGTCACTTCATATTTCAAGACGCCCGGTTCGGTGCGGATCGAGGCACGGACCTGCTCAGCCGGGATCCCCTGAAAGGTCAGGTCGGGGGAGGCAATCCGCAGCTTGGCCTCAATGCCATTCGCGTTCGCGGGAACGACAAAGGCCACACTTCCTTCGGCCTTTCCCGTGAGTTTGACCCCTTGCCCGGGAATCGAGGCGCTCAGCCGAGCGGTATCGATCTCACGGAACGTGGCATTCCCCTCGGCCGCCCCACCCCCCGCCACCGGAATCGTGGCCTCGGCCGAAAGCCGCCCGCCGAACGGACGCGCCTCCACGTCTGAGATCAACACCGAAGCATGATCGGTCATCCAGCGGAACGGAACGTCGCCGAGCGGCACTGGTCCCGCCTGGAAACGCGCAATCTGGCCCGTTCCATCCGTCGTGATCGTCCAGGGGGACAACGTCCCCCGCGCCTCGGCGTGAGCGTTCAGCGTGCCACCGACCGGCGACGGCTGAGGCGCGTTCGGCACCCACGTAAGGATCGAGGCCAGATCCCAATCCTCCACGTTCAACGTGGCCTGATACGCGAGCGGTGGCCGCACGTCGAGCGTCCCCTTGACACTCAAAGGATGGCCGGCCATTTGAGCGGTCAGGCTGGGAAGGTCGAGTCGTCCCTCCTTCAACTGGAACTGGAGCGCGACCCGGTCGAGTGCCGCGCTCCGGTAAGTGATCTGAACGCTTTCCACTTTGCCCGAGACGGACCAGGCGGCAGGATCGGTCGCCTTGGCCAGATCGCACGCTGCCTCGAGATTCATCGAGGCAAGGCCGCCGAGTGACGTGGGCCGCGGCAGTAAGGGGGCGGAAAGCTCGCACAAGGGGAGCTGATTTCCCTCGAACTTTGCCGAGAACGCTCCTGGAGGCGAAATCTCCGCGCGAAGATGGCCTCGAAATCCGCCGGGCGGCAGTGGCCCCTCCGCGGGAACCATCGGCGCCTGATTCCGTGGCGGATTGTCGGGCCCCCCGTCAGGCCGGGCGTCCAGAACGCCACGAAGTTCCTTCAGGTCGAGAATCCCGTTATCCAACTCGAGCCGGGCGGTCAGCAGCGCAAAGTCGACATGGAAGACCGAGGCTTCTTTCAGAGTCACATCACCATCAAAAAGATACTGTTTGATGTCGCTCAGATGACCGAGAGGAAGAGTGGCCTTCGCCTTCATGCTCAGCTTCCCGGTGACCGGCACCGGAAAGGGGAAGGCAGAGAGGAACTGAGCCTTGGCGATCAGTTCGGCCACATCGACATCCTCCAGCTCGAGCTGGGTCGAAATCGTCTTGGGCAATTGCACTGAGAACTTGCGCGGTTCTTCGTCCTTGGCCACCGGCGTCTCGGGATCGGTTGGCGCCTGAAACGCAACGAGTTCCGGGACGAGTAAGGCCCCCCAGGCCAGCCTCGGAGCGATCGAGTCAGACGAGAAGAAGGACGCAGTCAGCCCTCTGAAGAGGCGTTCCACTCGCGTTTCACCGGCCGCCTTGGTGTCATACTCCAGGTTGGCCCCCTGGGCCCGCATCGCCAGGCGGAGCAATTTGACGGGGATCCCCTGAATACTCGCATTCTCCACGTTGGCTTCGCCGGTCGAACCCGAGAGGTCGACTCCCGTTGGATTCAGGACCGCGTGCAGCTCGACCTTCCCCGTCAGCAGCCCGGTGATGCCCGACTTATCGAGTTGCCACAGCTTGGGCGTTTCCTCGACCTTGATCTTCTTCAGCTCCAGGGCGAGTTCGATCAAGGGGGGAGAGCGACCAAAATCGAGCGTACCGCCACCGTGAACCTGACCTCCGATGGCTTCCCCCTGAACCCGTTCGACCCGGACGAGCGCCCCATCGAACCGCAACGTACCGGTGGTGTGATCCGCCGCCAGCTCCAAGGTGGGAAATCGTGCGGACGTACCGAGCAAGGTGACCTCGGTCTTCGCCTGGAACTCCGGGGTTCGGCCCGGGGCCCAGTCGAGGCGTACATCCACATTGACGGGCCCTCGTGGGACGACGTGGGTCCAGACCTCGGAAGGGATGAACGGCACCCGAGCCAACGACTTCGGATCCGCCACGAACCGGGCCCCTTTCAGGATGACGTCACCACATTGATCCACGGGGGCGATCACCCCCGACGCCGTCCATTGGCCCCAGGTTGGATCGTTGGTGCGTCCGGAAAGGATCAGGGTGCGCCCGCTCGGATCCGGCTTGAGCTCGGCGGCGACTCCGGAAACCACCATGTCGTCCGTGCTCCCAGCGCGGTGGAACACGACTCGCGCGTCATCGATCGAAATCCTGGGTAAGCGGAGCGACGGGTCATTCACCCCTTTCATGGTGGGCGAATTCAGAGGACGCCCGGCGTCATCGACCCGGATCGTAACGACAGGCCGCTGGAGCGCAATCATGCTTGGAAAAAAGTGGCCGCGGAATAACCGCCAGAGCGAGAGGTCGGTCGAGACCCGTTCGACCGTGGCGAACGCGACCGAGTTAGTGGTGTGCGGCTCGTGAACGGTGAGACCGATCACCCCCGCCGATCGGCCATTCAGCCACCAATCGCGAATGGTGACCCGGCCCTCGAGTTGCCCCTGGATCGCGCGGACGATCAATGCAGGGACGACCCAGGTCCGGACCACGACGAGCACGAGGAGGGCCACGACCAGACCGCCCCCGAGGGTTTTCCAGACCTTGGTTGAGATTGGCATCGATGGGGTCCCTCTGGAAGCGCTGGCAGGCCAATCGGCAAACACTCGAAATCCGAGACGGTGCAAAACTCTTACCATCCAACGACCAAGATCAAAGTCGCGGTGCGACTTTTGTGGGGAATTGGCGAATTGAAACGGCCAAACGGGCTGCAAGTGGGACGAAACGCCGCCGAGAATCCGGTTGCAAGGAGAAAAGCGAATGCAATCGTCGCAACAAATCTGACCTTCCGGGAATCTGGCAAACCCTCTATAGTTTGCACGACCTATCTCGACATGATACCCAGGACGATATCGTCGCTCAGACAGACAAGGAGGTCTGATGAGTCACTCGTTTACATTTCGGCCCGACACGTGCGATGAAGAAGTCTTCAACGCAGTCAACGTGTGCAACGAATACCGGCTGCCCGAGTCCTTCCGACCCGACGACATCATCCTTGACATCGGCACGCACATTGGCAGTTTCTGCAATGCCGCGCTCGAGCGAGGGGCCCAGCACGTCTACGGGTTCGAGGCGTTCAGCAAAAACTTCGAGTGCGCCCGGAGAAATCTCGCCTCCTACGGCGACCGCGTTTTGATCCAGAACAAGGCGGTTTGGCGTTCCGACAAGCCAGTCAAATCGCTGACATTCTCATCCCTCGAGGATCAGAACAACGCCGCCGGCCACGTCATCGGCGCCCAGGGCGGAACAGGGATCGATGCGGTCTCGTTTGATGAGATCGTCATGGACGTGACCCGAAACGGTCGCAAGCGGGTGCGTCTGGTGAAGCTCGACTGCGAAGGGTCGGAATACACGATCCTCTTCACCTCGAAAAAAATCCACCTCGTCGACAGCATCATCGGCGAGTATCACAACTTCAGCGACAACTACAACAACGGACCGGGCGAAGACCACTTTTTCCACAAGATCCCCGAACACGCCAAGGTCGACGGCTACAATCGCTTCATCCACGAAGACCTCGACATCTTCTTGAAGCAGGCCGGCTTCGACGTGACGATCGTACCGCACCCCGACATCCCCAACCTCGCCGGCTGGTTCTTTGCGCATCGGGTGGCGCCGCCGTCCTTGATCCGCGATCGGATCCAGTGGCACTGGGACGGTGTCAGGCACAAGCTCGACCGGCTCCGCAAGGCGGCCTGAGTCCAATGAGCCGGCACTTTTGCCAGCGAGCGGGCCGATACCGACCCGCTCACGCTCAACGGATCTGATAGCGAACGACGACGGCGGTCACGTTATCAGGGCCGCCACGTTCGTTGGCCCGTTCGATCAGGCGCGAACAGGCCACCTCGGGATGTTCGCTACCGGCAAGGATCTCCGCGATCGCGTCGTCCGCGACGGGCTCGGTCAGGCCGTCCGAGCAGAGGAGCAGGACGTCACCGTCGGCCAGCTTCAGCTTGTGAATCTCGGCGAAAACCCCTTCGCGAGGCCCACCGACGACGTTGGTCACGATGTTGCGGTTGCGGTGTCGCTTGGCATCCTCGGGCGTAATCGCGCCCCCCTGAACCAGGACCTGCACGAGGGTGTGGTCGCTGGTCACTTGCTCGAGAACGCCCTCCTGAAACAGGTAGGCCCGCGAGTCGCCTGCATGCACGATGTAGAGGTCGCTGCCCACGCTGTAGGCGATGGTCATGGTCGTGCCCATCCCGTGTAGCTTGGGGTCGACGCTGGCACGCTCGATGACGTCCCGGTCGGCACGCTCCAGCCCCTGCCGGAGTTCGGTCAACAGCGCATGCTCTTCCCGCCCCTCGAGGTGGAGGAACCACTTGAGCGTATCAAGGACATATCGCTCCACACTCTGCACCGCCACCGCGCTCGCATGTTCGCCCGCCGCCGCTCCCCCCATGCCATCGGCGACGATCATCAAATAACCTTCCTGCTCCGAGAGTCGTGTCCCTTCGGTATCAGGAAGACTGGTCGCGCAGACCGTCATCGACTTGGCCATCCGCGCGATCAGGAAATGGTCTTCGTTCTTGCTCCGCACCTTCCCCTTGTCGGTCTTCCCCGCGAGTTCGACCCGAACCGTCGGCGGGAACTCTCGACCAGGAACCGGGCTGGCGCCGTGGACTTCGAGCGATTGTGTGGAAGGAGATTCCAGACTCGACATCGGTAGATCCAATCTCTTGGCGCAATCGAAGGACCACAGGCAACCTGGAGAATATAACATGCAAAACTAGGGCCAGATCTGATCGAAAAACGGAACTCCAACAGATCCTTGAGGCGACCGCGACCGACTAGAGCCAGTTGCAGGAGAAGCATGCCGAGCAGGCCGAGACCCTGGCCCTGTTTCGCCGCTACGTCTTCGGCCCCCGCCGCGAACGCCTTGCCGACAACCCAGGGCAAGGCCATCTGTTCGATCTCCATGACGCGACTCTGACGGTCGAAGCCGCCGTGACCCCGGAGACCGACGCCAACGCGTCGGGAGATCCGACCCAGGCGGCACGCCCCAAACGGAGAAGCTCGAAGTCAAAGTCCACATCCTGCTCGAAGTGCCGCGACGGCGTGACCAGTCCACCGGTTCCCCCCAAGTCCGTGCCGGGTGGGATTGCCGGCCCAGGGCTGGTCAGCAAGTTTGCCGTTCGTCTCCCGCTTTACGAGGTGGCCAGTTTCGAGGCTTCCGAAGCGGCCGTGCATTTCCGGATCGCCAGGAAGAGCTAGGAGCTGGATCAAAGAGGAAGGGAAGCATATGTCAGTTAAACGGATGGACAACGTCCTCATCGTTGTCGACGATCTCGAAGCCACCAAGGCGTTCTTCGTCGAACTGGGCCTCAAGCTCGAGGGCGAGACGACGGTCGAAGGGCCTTCGGTCGGGAGCCTGATCGGGCTGGGGGATGTCCGGGCCACCCTCGCGATGATGCGGACTCCCGATGGACAGGGCATCGAACTCGACAAGTTTCACACGCCCGACGCGGTCAGGTTCGGGCCGGTGGACGCCCCGGTCAACACGCTGGGCTTCCGCCGCGTCATGTTCGCCGTCGACGACATCGACGCGCTCGTTGCGCGCATGGTCGCCCGAGGGGCTGAGCTTATCGGCGAGATGCGGTACGGGGACTCGTACCGGCTCGCCTACATCCGCGGGCCGGAGGGGATCATCGTCGGGCTTGCCGAGCAGCTTGGCTAAATCACGGCGAGCATGGCAAAATTTGAGGAGGAAATTTTTCTGGTCGCAAAGCGTTTGCAGGAAACGCAATCCGACGACCAGAGCCGCGATCGCGAACGTAATTGACTCGATTGCCCAGATCGTGAAAACCCTGAAGGAAGCGTGGGATTGGTATCAGGACACAAAAAGCTCCCTCCGACGAATAAGCCGGATCGGTCGAGTTTGGTGGGATGCTGTCCCTTGGAATGAAAAACCGTGGAAGGGCGATCGGCATTTCATCGAACTGAACAGCGAAGACGTTACCAAACCAGCCGACAATGGTAGCACCAATCTCGATGACGCAATTGGATTGTTTTGTTCATAAGCAGTTTTCCTTGCACTGTGAGTTCACATCTGGAACCGCGCCGGGGAAGCCGGTGCAAGACGTGCGTGCATCGTGGCCTTGTGCCGCCGGCTGTTAACGCGCCAGCCACATTTTCATCGTTTTGGTGACAAGCTCGGCGGCATCCTGCTGCACGAAATGGCCCGCACCCGGCACCGTAACAAGAGTCAGATCTTTCTCGATCCAGTCCCAGGTTCCATTCAACGCGCCGGGCAACAAGGCCCAATCATCCAAACCGTGAATCATCAACACCGGGCATTTTACTTTCACAACCGGCGAAGTGTCTTCGGTGTACGGCTCCCTGGGATAATTACGTTTGTAGTAATTCAACATCGCTTCGAAATCCGAACGGCGAAATGCTTCGACGTAATTCGTGCGGGCTTGGGGATTTTTCACCCAAGCGGCCAGTCCTTCGGCGGTGAGCTTCAGATGAGCGCCATCCTGCTGGAAGCGCCGGGCATAGACGCTGTTCTCCTGCTGCTTGGGATTGTGCGCCAGTTCTCGATTCAACCCGCGCGGATGCGGCAGGTTCAAGATGACAAGTTTTTCGACCAGTTCCGGCTTTTGCATGGCGAGCACCCAGGCCACCGCGCCGCCCCAATCGTGGCCGACGATGATTGCCTTATCGCGGCCCAGATGGCGGACGACCGTTGCGACGTCCTCGACCAGCAGTCGCATGTCGTAATTCTCCACACCTTTGGGTTTGTCGCTGAGATTGTAGCCTCGCTGGTCAATCGCCACGACCTGGTAATCCTTTGCCAGCCCGTCCATTTGGTGCCGCCAGGTAAACCAATAATCCGGAAATCCGTGGATCATCAGGATGAGCGGCCCCTGGCCAAGGCTGGCGTAGTGGATACGGACGCCGTTGTTCGTGGCGTAGCCATGCTCGACGCGTGTGTCGAGGTTCGGCGGTTCTGCAGCCGGAGCGAAGTTGGGAGCCGCTGTGGAGGCGAACAGGGAGAGCAGAACAAACCCAAACAGTGAGGGGCGCATAGCCAAAGAAAATGTCATGGATTACCTCATAGCTCTTCGATGGACATGGAATGCAAATTGCTTTTCACGCATCCAAGCATGAAAAGCAAATGCCCAACAATGTGCTTTTACCGTCGCAGATTGATCAAATCCATGGGTGCGACTGCTGGCCTTCAAACCAGCCGCCCCATGTATGGGTCGGTGATTCCTTCGGCACCCGTCTCGACACGACCGGCGAGGCGTTTCTCAAACTCCTCGAAGCCCTGCACGAGAAGGCTGAAGTCATACCAGCCCTGGCCGCGGTACGGATTGATCACGATTTTCGTCGGCGCGCTTCCCGCGGCGATGGTCTGGCGGATCGGCTCGGCACCATAAGCGTGGTCCTTGATGATCACGTCGTAGGATTTCCGCGCATCCGTGGTTTTGACTAGCAGCGCGATGTTGCCGGTGAGTTTGCTCGCATCGGCGGGTGTGCGCTCGTAATCGCACTCGATGAGCAGCGCCGGATCGTTCGCGCTGCCGCGGTGCTCGCGGTAGAAGCCGTTGGGACCACACACGCGAAGGTGATAGAGCCCATTTTCAAAGGACGCCACAGGCCAGGAGTCGGTGAGCCGGTCCCCGGCGATGACGGCGTAGGACCGGCTGCCCACGTGCTCGAAGGCGGCTTGCTTTCCATCCGCGCCAGCGGCGGCGTATTTGACCGGCGTGAAAATGTTGAACGGCGACCCGGCGGAGCGTGCGCCGAAGACTTCATTGCGTGCTTCCAGCCCGACGGACAGCGTCTTGCGGTCGTCGCTCAAGCGCGCATCGGCGTAGAGCTGGTAGGGTAGCGCGTTCGAGGGTTTCACGCCGGGTTCCTGCTGCGGCAGATGCGGCGAAGTGCGCGGATCGTTCACCGTCTTCGCGATTTCATCCGCCGTCAGCATCCGGTAATTGCTCGGCAGCGGCTGGAACTTGGCGTCATAGATGCCCTTGATGAACGGCGTCTTCTCAAGCGTGGCGAGCTTCCGGTCAGCGCTCGCATCGAACGGACGAAACGCGGAGGTGAGGTCACCGCACACCGTTTTGCGCCAAAGGCTGATGGTGTTTTCCGTGATCTGCTTCCCGGTCTTTTTGCCCAGCCAGTCCTGCACGAAGCGAAAGACCGAGGTGTGATCGAACACCTGCGAGCAGACCCGTCCGCCGCGGCTCCAGGGCGACGCGATGACCATCGGTACGCGGTAGCCGAGGCCCGTCGGGCCTTCGCGCGCTTCCTTCTCCGCGACGCCGTGCGCCAGCTCCTGCGCGCGGCGGATGAACTCGACGCCCGTGTCGATGCCAGGCGAGCACTTACCGGTCTCGGGCTTAGCCGGATCAGGCGCCGTGAACGGCGGGATGTGATCGAAGTAACCGTCGTTCTCGTCATAGTTCAGGATAAAAATGGTCTTCTTCCAGACCTCGGGATTCTTCGTCAGGATGTCGATGACCTCGGAGACATACCAACTGCCATACCAGGGCGTCGAAGGATGGTCGCTGAAGTTCGCCGGAGCCACGAGCCACGACACGGCGGGAAGCGTGCCGCTGTTCACGTCCTGGCGGAACTGGTGGAGGATGTCGCCCTTCGGAATCTTCAACTCGCGTTTCTTGCCGTTTGCTTCGTAGCTCAGGCTCGTGAGCTGATGCTGGTCGGGATCGCCCACGTTCGTGCTGAAGGCTTTCTCATAGAGGTTCCTCGCTTCGCCGCTGAGCTGCTCGAAGTTTTCCCGGCTCCATTTCTTCAACTCATCCTGCGCCTGGCGGAGCACATCTTCCTTTTTGGCGATGTCCTTCTTCGCCTTGTCCAGCGTCTGTCGCGCCTTGTCGAAGGCCTTCTTCGCTTCCGCCGTATCGCCAGCCTCCGGCAGCGGTCTCGCGAGCACCGCCTTTAACTTCTCGATCTCGCCGGGCAATTGCTCAGTCTGCGCTTTGAGTCCCGCGACATAGCGCGGGGAAAAGCGCACGTTGAACTGCGAGAGTTCCTCCAACGGGTTGTCCCCAAAGTTCGACAGCCAGGAGCGCGCTTCGCCGGAAAATCCCCCGCCGGCGGTGAGCTCATTTTGGTAAACCTTCCAGGAGACGCCGTGCTTTTCGAGCACCTCCGGAAAGGTCGTCCAGTGCGCTTCGCCATAGGGAACGTCGTTGCGAATGTAGGCCTTCGCGTCGCCGTTCTGCTCACCGCGAACCGTCCCGGACCAAAGGTAAAACCGGTTCGGCGTCGTGCTGGTCATCGCGGAGCAAAAGTTTTGGTCGCAAACCGTGAAGGCATCCGCCAGCGCGTAATTGAACGGCACATCCTCGCGTGTGTAATAGCCCATGGTCATCGGCATGCGCTCGGCGCCCTTGGCGCTGACTTTCTTCACGTCGATCCAGCGATCGAATTTGCCGCCGTTGTGCGCATCGACCTGGTCGGAGCGCGAGTGCGGTGTGGAGCCGAGCCAGGTGATGTTCGTGCCGCGGATGTCGAAGCGGAAGGGCGCATACGTCTCGCCCGCGGCGTTGCTCTGCAGCCAGACGGGATTGCCATTGGCGAGCCGGACCGCGCGCGGATCGTTGAAACCACGCACGCCCTTGAGCGTACCAAAGCAGTGATCGAACGAGCGATTTTCCTGCATGAGAATCACCACATGCTCGGCGTCCGCATACGTGCTGCCGGGCGCGGGTTCGATCGCCGCCGCCCTGGCGATGGATTCGAAAGGGGAACCATTCCAGCCGACCGCTCCGGAGAGCAGCATCGCCTTTTTGATGAAGTCGCGGCGGGTGTCCATGGGTGTTGTGTCCAGGGAGGAGGGTTAGAGGCGAAGGTCGCGTCATCCGCCGGAAACGACGGGAGGCTGAGAGTGCGAAGGACTGATTGCACCGGGGACGGCAAACCCCTAATCCTAGTCTCAGCGAGAGAGGATTACCATCGGCGCCACCGGCAGAAACGACGTTCCACGTATCACCCAATCGCCGACGAAGACGCGGAACGGCAGCAGGTTTGTTGCCATGGCGGAATCCGAAGCGTTCGCTACGAGAAGTGTTTTGCTTCAGACGAAAAAGAAGACGGGGGAGTGATCCATCGCGGATCACTCCCCCGTCAGCTTCTTGCAAAGGCGACTTCGGTCAGACGTACTTCTCCGAAGCGTCTCGCTGCTCGTTGGAGATCTCGCCAGAGTGAGGGCGAGGAACCGGGTGGGACTGTACCGAAAACCGGATTCCCATCCGCTTGGTGAAGTTCACCCACATATCGATGATCTCGTAGAAAACCGGGGTGACCAGAAGGGCGAGGACGAGGGAGAGCATCTGTCCGCCGATGATCACCTTGGCCATACTCGCACGGGCACCTGCTCCTGGGCCCTGGCCGAGCGCGATCGGGACCATCGCGGCCACGAGCATTACGGTCGTCATGAGGATCGGGCGAAGTCGGGTGTGGTTGGCCTCGATGATCGCCTCGCGTCGGGGGACGCCCTTGTCGCGAAGCTGGTTGGTGGCATCAACCTGAAGAATCCCGTTCTTCTTGACGATGCCGACCAGCATGAACAGGCCGAACATCGCATAGATATCCATCGGCGTGCGGAAGAGGACCAGCGAAAGCAGGCCGAAGGGCACCGTCACCGGCAACGCCATCAGGATCGAGATCGGCTGGGTCCAACTCTCGAACTGGGCAGACAAGATCATATACATAAACAGGATCGAGAGCCCGAACGCGATCATGAAGTAGTACCCGGTCTCTCCCATCGTCTTCGCCTGACCGGAGAAGATGTAGGAGTACTGCTTGGGCATATTCATTTCTTTGAGGATCAGGTCGGCGCGGGAGACGGCCTCGCCCAGGGGGATCCCTTCGGGGTTGCCCAGGACGGTGACGATCCGCTCGCGGGTCAAGCGCTCGATCTCGGTCGGCCCTCGTTCGTCGACCAGCTTCGCGAGGCTCGAGAGGTTGACCAGACCGGCCGTGGCCGATGGGAGCTTCAACTGGTAGAGGTTGGCCGACGAGGAGCGTTCGGCCGCCTCGGCCCGGAGCCAGACGTCGTACTGTTCGTCGCCGTCGCGGAACTTCGAGATCGGCATGCCACCAACCAGAACTCGCAAGGTGTCGGCGATCGTGCCGACCGGAATCCCGAGGTCGCTCGCCCGCTCGCGATCGACGATCACCTGAACCTCGGGCTTCCGCAACGAGATCGAGGTGTCGATGTCGACGAGGCCAGGCTTCTCCTTGAGCTTCCTCATCAGCTCATCAGCGTACTTGGAAAGCTGATTCAGGTCAGGCCCCGCCAGGTTGACCTGGAAGGTTTGCGGGCGACGGCCCCCCTGGAACGCCGAGACGTCATTGACACTGGCGCGAAGGTCGGGGTAATCCAACAGCATATCCCGCGCTTCTTGCTGGACCGCGAACTGGGAGTACTCCCGTTCCTCAAGGTCCTCCATGCTGACATAAACCGTGGCGCGAGTCACATCCCCCTGACCTTTGACCACCCGCCCACCGCTCGACTGGCCGATGGTCGTGAACAGGTGCTTGGTCCCCTGGAGCTTGCGGAGCCGACCTTCCAACTCGTTGCAGATCCGGTTCGTCCGCTCCAGGCTGTATCCCTCGGGGGTCGTGATCGTGACCTCATATTCGCTCTGGTCGTCGCGTGGGATCAACGACATCCCCATCATCTTACCGATCGGGACTGTGCTCATGATGACCAGGAGGGCCAGGACGACCACCAACGGCTTGAACCGCAAGGCCCAACGCAGCACCATCCCATAACTGCCATCGACGAGTCGATAGATGAAGCCCGACTTGCTGCCGGCGTGACCGCCCTCGCTTGGCTCGAGCTTGAGGAACCGGCTGCAAAGCATCGGCGTCAAGGTAAACGAAACGAACAGGCTCATCGCCACCGCGAACGCGACGGTGAGACCAAAGCTCGAGAAGAACCGGCCGATGATCCCCCCCATGAACGCGATCGGTACGAAGATCACGATCAAAGAAAGGCTCGTCGCCAACACCGGCAGCGCAATCTCGCGCGTGCCGATCCGCGACGCCTCCATCGCGTCCATTCCCTCTTCTTCCATGTGCCGAAAAATATTCTCGTGCACCACCACCGCGTCGTCGATCACGATCCCGATGGCCAAAATCAAACCGAGCATCGTGATGTTATTGAGCGTGAACCCCATGTAGCTCATAAACATAAACGTCGGAATGATCGACGTGGGAATGGCCATCGTAGCGATCACGGTCGTCCGCCAGTCGCGGATGAAAAGCAAGATCGTCGCCGAGACCAGGACACCGGCGAGAAGCAAGTGGAACTTCACTTCTTCAATCGACTTCTTGACGAACCGGGACTGATCGCGAATGATCTCGGTCACGATGTCGGCGGGCAAGCTCTCTCGCAGGGTCTCGAGCCGAGACTTGACGTCTTCCGAGACCTTCACGGTATTGCTGCCCGACTGCTTCTGGACGACCAGGCTGACCGCGCTCGAGCCATCGAGCCGAGCCAGGGTCCGCGGCTCCTCGTAAGAGTCCTCCGCGCGGCCGATGTCGCGGACCCGGATCGGGTAACCGTTGCGGTTCGCGACAATCAGCCCGTTGAACTCGGCCGCCGTATTGAGCCGGCCGAGCGTTCGGAGCACGAGCTCGCGCGGCCCTTGGTCCACGCGGCCGCCGGGCACCTCGAGGTTCTGCCTCGTGAGGGCCAGCCGGACCTCGTCGACAGAGAGTCCGTAACCGGCGAGCTTATCAGTATCGACCACGACGTTCATCGCGCGGACCCGGCCGCCAACCAGCGTGACCGCACCGACGCCGTTGACCGTCTCGAGGCGTTCCTTGATTCGTTTCCTCGCGATCTCCGTCACCTCGCGGAAGTCACGCTTGCCGGAGACGGCGATCGTCAACACGGGCATCGAGCCGGTGTCGAACTTGTCGATGATCGGCGCCTCGGTCCCATCAGGAAGTTCGCCCAGGATCGTGTTGACCTTGTCCCGGACCTCCTGGGTGCCGACGTTGCCGTTCTTGGAAAGGTCGAACTGAACCGTGATGGTCGAGACCCCCTCCATGGTGGTCGACCGCAATTCCTCGATCCCGCTGACCGTATTGATGATGTCTTCAATCGGCTTGGTGACCGAGGTCTCCATCTCCTCGACCCCCGCGCCCGGCAGCACGGTGGTGACCGTACAGACCGGGAAGTCGACGTCGGGAAAGAGGTCGACTCCAAGACTGCCATAGGAGACCAGGCCAAGCACAACCGGGACTGCGATCAGAACCCAGGTGAAGACCGGACGTTTGATGCAGATATCGGAAAGGGTCATAGGAACGACCTTATCCTGAAGGTGAACCCGAGACTTCCTGCATCTCGGCCAGGGACCAAAGTACGATGGACCGTCAAGTCGGCGTGACGACGCGGTGAAACTTCCGCCTCGCGGTCTCGACCGATCGCCTGAGTGTGCTCGACGACCGATTGAGGGGAGGGTCCCAGCGGCCCGGAACCATCCCTGCTCCAAGATTCATTGAAGTTCATTTTTTGGATTCATCGGGATCGGGAGTCTTCGCCGAGGTCACCGCCGGGGCCGTCGCCTCGACCTCGGGCTTCCGGATCGTCACGGCGGTGGCATCGGCCAGTTGCGTCTGACCGGTGGTGACCACCTCGGCGCTCTTGGGTAAGTCGCCGACAACCTCAATCCATCCCAGGCCTTCTTGCCCGGTCTCGACGTTGATCGAGCGGGCCTTCCCCTCCTCGACGACGAAGAGCTTGGTGACCCCTGCATACTTGACGACCGACTCGATGGGCACGATCGACGCCGTCGCGCTTCGGTCGGTCAGGATCGAAGCTTTGGCGAAACCACCAGGGCGGAGCAGGCCACGGGGATTTGGGACGGACACTTCCACCTGGAACGTCCGGCTGACCGAATCGACCGACGGGTTGATTCGCGCAACGGCCCCTTCGAAGGTCGAACCTGCGTGCGAGGCGATCTTGACGCGGACCGCCTGCCCAACCTGGATCTCGGCGCTGTGGCGCTCGGGCACGTTGGTCCAGAGCCGAAGCGGGTTCTCGACCACGAGTTGCAGGACGGGATCCCCCTGCTTGAGCATTTCTCCTTCGGCCACCAAGCGTTTCGCCACGGCGTACTCGATCTCACCGGTCACACCGGCCGGGCGTGCGTACGGGATCGGGGCGCGGATCTCGGTGTCGGTCTTGGCCTGCATGGCGACGTCCACCGCCGCGCGGGTGGCTCGTGAGTTGGCCAGAGTCGCTTGGGCGGTGAGGACCGCATTGGCCAGGGCGGCCGTCGCGCCTTGCTCGTCATTCTCCGAATTCTGAAGATCCTGCTGGGCCCCCGCGCCCCGACGGTTCAGCGACCGTTCCCGAGCCACATTTTGCTTGGCTCGGTCGAGCGCCACTTTCGCCTGAACGACGGCAGGAACCGCGTTGACGTCAAACTGGGTCGTCGGCAGATCGTTCAGGCCGAGCTTGGCCAGTTCGGCCTGCAACTGGCGTTGGGCTTGCTGGACCGCGAGATTGGCGTCCACGGGGTCGAGTTCCACGAGCAGTTCGCCCGGTTTGACCCGGTCGCCCATATCGTGATGCACCTTGAGGACGCGTCCCTGGCTCTTGCTGCCGACGGTGACGTCCTCCCAGCCGTTGAGCGTCCCGACCACTTCGACTGTCCGCTCGACGGGCCGTTGTTCCACCAAGGCGACCGTCACGGGAACCGGCTTGGGAGCCGTCTCGACCTTGGCCTTGGGCTCCGCCGTGGAGTGACCGCATCCGGCCATGGCCATGGCCAGTGCCAGGGGTGCCGCGCCGCTCCATCCTAACGTGAAGAACCAGCGACTAACCGCCATTGTCATGACTCCCCGCCGGGCCACCCGGCTTTCGAAAACCACCCAGAAGATCGCCCACCAGGCGCGCCGCAAGCCCGGGCCCCAGGTCCCTCTTCTTGTAGAGGAAGTCCATGATCGAGATGATGATCAAACCCCGGCAAGCGGTGCCGAAGGCCTCGACCCGATCAGGGTCGACCACCCCGGCATCCGCCGCCTGTTGAACGATCTCGGTCATCACACAGCTCATCCCCCCCTTGAACTTCTCCATCTCCGCCATCAACCCGTTGGCGAGCGGTCCGAAGAACAAGGCAAAAATAAATCGGCTACGGTCGGGATCCTCACGACACCAGGCAAAATGGGCCTCGAACGTCCGCTCGAGCATTTCCACCGGATCGGGGACCGACTCCAGGATCGTCCTCAAGTCTTGGTTGAGGCTTGACATCGGGACGATCACCAGAGCCTGAGCGAGCCCTTCCTTACTCCCGTAGTGGTAGTAGAGCGTCGGCTTCGTCACTCCGGCGGCCTCGACGATCGTCCGCACCGAGGTCGCGTCGTACCCCTGTGTCGCAAAAAGATGTGCCGCCACGTGTGCAATGTGCTGCGCAACCTCACTTGCCCCAGTCTTGACCGGCCCTGGTGACTTCAGGTTCGAACCTCTCACTTTCGATAACGCCATAAGTTTTTTTCCTATACCGAACGGTAGGTATCATAGAAAAAGACGACAAGTCGTCAAGTTGGATTCTCGTGGGATCTCTGGCTCCGGAGTGGCTGGGGCGATAACCTCAATTTAGGGGCAGGCCGCAGGCCATGCGACCGCATGCATTCGTTCGAGAGTAGCCCTAGAGGAGCGAGAGAACGCAGATGAACGTGAAGCGACAGATCACGGCAACGATCGCGATCGGCGATCAGCCGAGCGAGGCCGACCTCACACGATTGAAAACTGAGGGATATGTGGGGATCGTGAATCTTCGGAACGAGGGCGAGCCGGAGCAACCGCTGAGCCCAGCGGCCGAAGGGGAAAAAGTTCGCGCTCTGGGGCTCGATTACTTGCACTACGGTGTCGGCGCAGGGCCTCTGACCGCAGCCGGCGTCGAGTCCGTCTGCGAATTCATCGATCGGCACACCGACACCGGCTCTGGGAAAGTCATGGTCCATTGCCGCAAAGGACCGCGAGCCGCCGCCCTGGTCTTGCTCCATCAGGCGAAGGCCCTCGGCTGGAAGCCCGACGAGGTGATCACCAAGGCGCGGGGAATCGGCCTGGAAGTCGAGGGGGGATTGCGGCTCCTGGTCGAGAATTATCTCCGTGAGCACCCACCGACGGCCCCCTGAGCCTCTTGGATACCGGCCGATCCGACGACTCGAAAAAGTTGGCAAACTCGGCAGTCTGGGGTATTCCTTTTGCATGAGGTAGGGTTCAACCGAACAACCGGCTGATCGCCCCCTCTGGATAGGCCGCAAGGGACCGCATGTCCTTTCCACGGCCCTTGGAGACTTCCTCTCATGGCGTGGAAAGACCTCGGACGGACCAGGACGCGAACCGCGTCTCGCCCCGTTTTCCGCCCGGCCGTCGACGGCCTCGAAGACCGGAGATTGCTGACGACGCTTCTGAATGGATTCGTCGAGACGCCAGTCGCGACCGGCTTGAGCCGACCAACAACGTTCGAGTTCGCGCCCGACGGCCGGATCTTCATCGCTCAGCAGGAGGGCCAGCTCCGGGTCGTCAAGAACGGCCAGTTGCTCGCCACGCCGTTCCTGAGCCTGAACGTGGACTCCAACGGCGAGCGCGGCCTGCTTGGGGTCGCGTTCGACCCCCAGTTCTCCAACAACCAATATGTCTATGCCTACTACACGGTGCCCGGTTCCCCCGCACACAACCGGGTGAGCCGGTTCACCGCCAACGGCGACGTCATGGTGCCGGGGAGCGAGGTGCCGATCCTCGAGATCAATGCTCTGAGTACGGCAACCAACCACAACGGCGGCGCCATTCACTTCGGCCCAGATGGAAAACTCTATATTGGGGTCGGTGAGAACGCGAATCGGGCCAACGCCCAGTCGCTCGACAATCTGCTCGGCAAAGTTCTCCGGATCAACGCAGACGGCACGATCCCGACTGACAACCCGTTCTATAACACCGCGACCGGCCAGAACCGAGCAATCTGGGCGATTGGCTTGCGCAATCCCTACTCCTTTGCATTCCAGGCCGATACGGGGACCATGTTCATCAACGACGTGGGGGAGAACACCTGGGAGGAAATCGACCACGGGATTGCGGGCTCGAATTACGGCTGGCCGGCGACTGAGGGGCCAACCACCGACCCTCGCTTCCGCGCTCCGATCTTCGCGTACCAGCACGGTTCGAATCCCGGGAACGGCAACGCGATCACCGACGGCGTTTTCTACAATCCAGCGACGACCCAGTTTCCCACCAGCGCGGTGGGTGATTACTTCTTCACCGATTTGACCGGCCGTTGGATCCATCAACTCGACCCCCGCACGGGTGTCATGACCGAGTTCGCGACCGGCCTCCCCGCCTTGCCGGTCGCGCTCGGGGTCGACCCCGCGGGGAGCCTCTACTACCTCGCGATCGGCAGCGGCGCTAATGGTGGCGTTCTGGCCAAGATCCAGTCCACCGCACCGCCGCCGCCGACGGGCCAGGCTCCTGCCGTGACTCGCGACCCCGCAGGCATCTCAGTTCCTCTGGGCGGGTCGGCCACCTTCTCGGTCGAGGCGTCGGGCACGGCCCCGCTGACCTATCAGTGGCAACGAAACGGCGCCAACATCCAGGGAGCCACCGGCGCATCGTTCACGATCCCGGCTGTCACGGCGGCAGATCTGGGTGCGTCGTTCCGCGCGGTGGTGATCAACCCGTTTGGTTCCGCCGTCAGCCGGCCGGCCGTCCTGACCGGTGATTCCCCCTACGCACGGAAGTTGTTCACCGCCATTTTCGGTCGTGAGCCTGAGCCCGTCGCCCTGTCGAACTTGAGCCTGGCCTTGGCTCAGGGTGTCACCCCGCAGCAACTCGCCTCCGCCCTGATCGCCTCACCCGAGCGACACGCTCAGCAAGTCGTGGCCGCCTACCAAACGTCCCTGGGCCGGCTGCCGAACGCCGCCGAGTTTACGGCGGGGCTCAACCTCCTCAACGCCGGCACGTCCCGCGAAAGCTTCCGTGCCAGCCTGGTCAGTTCGCAGGAATACGCGGCTCGCCACGGAGGCACCCCTCGAGCGGTCGTTCAATCGCTCTATCAAGAATTTCTAGGACGTGCTCCCAGGCGATTTGAACTGAACCAAGGAATTCGAAACGTTTCGCGCGGCGCCACCAACGCCCTGGCCAACCAACTGCTCGCGGGAGCCGAGGCACGAACCAGACTCGTCGTCGGATGGTACGGAAGTTACCTCGGCCGTCGCCCTTCGGCAAACGAAGTCCGAACGACCCTCTTCCAGTTCCGCCGTGGTCTGTCTTCCGATCAGGCCGAGTCCGCCATCCTCTCCGGACCCGAGTTCATCGGCCGGAGTTGACCCGGCAACAACCGCAAGCCGCTGCGCGACCACTGTGGGTTATTCTGAGCTCGACCGGCTCAATCGTCGGAACACCAAGGGCGAGGTCGTGTTCGAGAAGAACTGGACGGATCCATCCATAAACAATAAGTTCGCTCCTGCCCCCGACGGGCCACCAAACCCGCCGGGAGCCTGGTTCACCCCTAACCCCGCGTCTCTCAAGTTCGTGGGGTCCCCCCAGGGCTTGAACCCCTCAGCGACCTCGCCGGCAAGAATCGTGTGCGCTGCAGCCCGCCGCATCGCCCCTAGCCTGGATTCCCACAGAGGGGATTCCCGCTAACAAGTTGGCAGGATGAGAGCCGGAAAGCGGCGGGTACGGACATCCGGCAGACCGGGGAAGTATTCGGAGCATCCTGATGCGAAGGGGGTTGCCAAATGGGCCTGCCCGATGACGTGCGTGCTTGCTTCGCTGGCTTCGCCTTCGGCCCGCCCTGTTCCGAGAGCGAGATCCGCCGCGCCGAGTCGGAACTGGGGGAGACGTTACCCCCAGTGCTCAGGGCGATGTACCTCGCCTTTGACGGGTTCGAAGGGCCGACCGGTGCCGCCTTCTTCTGCCCGCTGTTCGCGCACGACGAACACGGTCCCGGTCTCGTGGACATGAACCTATTCTATCGGGGCGACGACCTGTTCCCGCAAGGGCTGGTATCGCAGTGCCTCTTCTTCGGAGACGGCGGGGGCGGCCCGCATTGGGGGATCAAGCAGGACGTCCCCGGCAAAGTCATCCATTGGGTTGCCTCGTGGGGGTCTGAATTCCAGGTTGCCGGGGCAGACCCGCTGGAAGTGTGGGCAAACGAGAAGCGGATGTACGACGAGCTTAACGGACAAGAATACGCTTGAACGACAAGACGTCAGACGAACGCTGGCGTAGTTACACATTCCTCAATATCGCTTGTCTGACTGTGCCCAGGACCGGATTTTGTTAGTCCGTTTTCCCTCCGTGGGAATCCAGACGAGTGAGGCCCGGTCCCTGTCCAGAACGTGAACATTCCCGGCGTAGTGGCTCAACGCGTAAACTTCGAGGCTCGGAAGACAGGGCGCTTACGCTCCCCGCTCGCCTTGGGAAGGCAAGCGAAGACCAACGGACGACACCGATCGTGGTTCCATGGAGTTCGCTCGCCTCTGAAAGGCGATCGGGGAGCGTAAGCGCCCTGTCTTTGGGCCTTCGCATGGGCTGGTTCTTGTGCCACGGTGGCAACGGCGCAGGGTTGATAGATCCGGACATAAACACCGCTCACGCATCGATACGTATTGACTCATAGACTCTTTCGCGCGGTCGCGGATCGTTGAAAAATATTGGGAAGGGCCTGGACTGGAGGAATTCAAGGTCTTGAGTCAGAGACCATGGCTACTCGCGGCTGAGACATGGTCGGTAGGCAGGCACCCAAAGTAGAGTAGGATGGCCAACCTGAAAAACCCATCAAGGTCGCAGGTGCCCGCCTATTCTTACTGAACTGTCCAGGCCTCGCCACTGAGGTGCCTGGCTACGCTCGCCCCTCAAGTGACGTTCTCGACTCGAGACTTTTCTTCGGCAGAGACGATCCAGGGTAGCGTTGGACCGATGGTCTTCTGGGAAACTCACCCTTGGAGATTTGGCGATGAGAGAATTCGCAAGGATCGGCACGTTTTTTAGAGACGAGGTGGGCGAGACCTTGTTCGCCGAACTGGTGAGGCTCGTCCCGGAGGGTCAATGCGGATCGATTGGACACGCATTTCGGGTTCGCATTTCGAGCGAGGACGAGAGGGGACAGGAGGTGTTGCGTCGATTACATGACGCCGGCTGGAAACCTTTGATTGAAACTTGGAGGCCACGCGCCAAAGGCAAAGAATACAGATTTGAATTAGAGCGTGAATATGAACCGTCAGATTGGGAGTCCTGTGAGTACCTAGAATTGTCGCTCCCCCAGGAGGCATACAATACCAAGGCAATCCACAGAAACATCGACGGTGAGATCTTAGTCTTTGAGCTGAGTCAGGCCACCGAGTTTGATTTTTTCGGCGGTTTGAGCCAGTGGCGCTTTGTCTCCGCTCACGCTAAGGAGGTCTTGGAATTGGGTGGGCTGAATCACGTTCTGTTCCGCCCGACAGTCTTCGTCCCGCGCGTTACCGAATTCGATTCAACGCTCGACATGGAGCTCGACCACGTCGTCATCCCCGACCTGTCCCGAAGCCGAGATCGTGACGTGCTGGTGGCCTACTGGGAGATTGATAGCGACTTCATCCTGCCGCCGCTTTCCCCATCGGTGTCGCTTACCGACTCGGCCGGACGTTCGATTCGGGGCGGCGACTTTGATGCAGGTGTCCACCGTCGCGAAGGCAGCTACATGCATCCAGAGTTGCACTACCGGGCGTCCGATCTGGCCGGTCTCGGGCCATTCGATCTCGCTCGGGCCTTCGAGCCGTTCGGCAACCATCGCACTTATAGTTCGCTCAATTGTCCGTTGATCGCCTCTCGGAAATTTTACGAATGGTGTGTCTCCAACGGTCTCAGGGCAGGCTGGGTTCCTGTCCGCATCGATCCCGATTGACCCTCCGAAATCGATGAGAGGTTTTCCCATGAGCTTCTTCCGGCGGGAGCCTCGTCTTCCATCAGAACATTCTCGTTCTCAGGCCAGGATTGAGTAGCCAGGCACCTCAGCTGGGGGGCCTGGGAGCCCAGTGAAGAGGAGTGTCAGACCGCAGCCCAGATGGGCTCGCAGACCGACCATCCTGCTCAATTTAGCAGCCTGGTCACGACCTGCTCAACGCGGCTGGGGCGACGAGGTTGGGCTTCGAGGTCCCGGATCCGAGCGTGATCCCTCCTCGAGCTTTAGCGAAACTCAAGGAGGAATTGGCCAGCCTATAGCTTGACTCCTTTCACACCGAGCCCAAGTGGCTGCAGGAGGGTAAGAGTCTGTCCCAGAAGGTGAATCCCACGGGAGCTTTTGAATGATCTGCTGGGTGCCATGCGGTTCCGTACTCGGAACCCATGCGGGAATGCCTTGGCCTGGCGCGCACGGGTTCCGAGTGTACGGAACCCGTGGCACCCAAACGGCCTTCAATTTTCGGTTTCCCTGAACTTACGAGACAGACTCTAAGTGCACGCTCCTCCCAGCCTCGGACGCCGGTCACGGCCCCCCTGGGAATCTCGAGAGCTTACAGCCGCTGCGCGACCACTGTTGGTTATTCCGAGCTCGACCGACTCAGTCGTCGGAGCACCAAAGGCGAGGTCGTGTTCGAGAAGAACTGAACTGATCCATCCATGAACAGTAAGTTTGCTCCTGACCCCGACGGGCCACCAAACCCGCCGGGGGCCTGGTTCACACCTAACCCCGGGTCTCTCAAGTTCGTGGGGTCCCCCCAGGGCTTGAACCCCTCAGCGACCTCGCCGGCAAGGATCGTGTGCGCGGCATCCTGCCGCATCGCCCCCTGTGAGACCCGGTCCCTGTCCAGGACGTGGACATTCCCGGCGTAGTGGCTCAACGCGTAACCTTCGGGGCTACGATGGACACGTATGTCCGGGTTCAGAAAGAGGGGAACCACCCCCTTGAAGAGGGCCGAATTCTGAGGCGCATTCCAGGGGTGCTCGACGTCGAGGCGACCGCTGAGTACGAAATTCGTACCGGGTAAGAGTTCCGTCATCCAGCTTTGACGAACCTCGCGTTTCGGGCGAGACTCACCCGAGCTCGCCTGTTCCCGATCCATGACGAGTACCTCTGACGCCATTCCGATAAACCTGAGGTGATCAACCGACGTGCCCCAGATGTCCCAGAGCCGTGTTTTCTGCTCGACAAACGAGTTCCGAGAGGCGATGAGCCACCCGACCTGATGCACGACTCCGGTCGCCGAGAGGCCGGCGACGAACATCGTCACGATCAAGGTCACCAAAGCGGCCGTCCACCGGATCGACCACAAGCGAGGCGCTTCGACGCCCGCCCCGCGCGCCTTCTGTACTTCACCGGCGAACCACCTCAGGGTCCGGTGCAGCCCGATGATGAAAAGGAACAGGCAGACGGAGCCGGTCGCCACGCCGTCCCAGGCGATCGTAACCCTCGGCAGCCCCCTCGCTGGGTAAGTCAACCATCCGAAGGCGAGCACTCCGAGGACCTCGAGCGTCGGCCTCCCGTACCAGACAAACAAGAGGCCGAAGAGGAGGACGACCCCGGTGATGATGATCACTCGTCGTTTCACGGCTCCTCCGACGTCAGCATTCGCTCGATCTCCGACGCCGACAGCCACAGGACCGTCCCGTCCGTCATGAGGACAAGTCGGTCGGACCCCACGGTATCGGGTTCGTAAGCGAGAATCGTAGGCGACACAACGTACTCATCATTTAACAGGACTCCTCCCACGTAGTGATAACGGCCACCGGGAGGAGACGGTAACCTCCAGAGCAGTTCCTCCACCTCCTCCTCCACGGCATGTCCGGGAACCGGGAAGGCCCCTCCGCGTCCCCTCGCATAATCAACAAGCCGGCCCCCCAGGCGGTTAATGGCCTCATGACGGGCCCTGATCTCGGCCTCGATAGGCGGGACGGGGGGAGGCGGCACCAGCCGATAGGTTAGCCCCTGCTTCTCCCAAGCCCCCGGCGTCATCAGCTCACGAGCTCCGGAGATCATCGTCAGGACCAAAACGAACAGCAGGCCCCAGAGAATGATGATTCCCAGCGCTCTTGCGTACGAGAGCCGGGGGAGGACTGGAAAGTCATTCCGCAGGCCATTCCAGACCCACTGGATAACCCCTGTGCTGGCCAACAGCCCCACCACAAAAAACGAGATGACTTCGAGCCGTTGACGAGCGAGCCCGGTCAGTCCCAGCTCGGTGAACCGACTGACCGCTCGGGAGACGTCGGCCAGCGTGACTGACGGCATCCCAGCGGACGCGGCTTGCGGCCACCCAACGACCATCAAGGCGAGCCACACGAATACCGAACGGGTCGCGTGAGGCATGGCATCGCTCTCGCAACATAGATTTCGTCGACAATCCTAACCCAACCGAAGGCCTCGACTATAAAGCGAGCCACCCTCGACGGCAAGCTCCCCGACATCCAACGATCATGCTTCTACAATGACAGCCGTGAAGACAAAAAGACTATGTCAACATACACTTTTAACGCATATTTCCAATATCAACCATTTGATTCCGCTGACCTCGCCAAATCACTCGCTCGTTACAAAAGGCCCTCAGGACTCGACATGAAGGCTCATGGTCAACTTGACGACGATCGGCGCAGTCCGGGGTTCAGGCCGCGGTTTCCGGTTTCCGCAATCGTTTCTTACGAAGGGCGGCGGCGGGATGACGGCAAGCTCGCCATTTTGTCACGGAATCCGCTGGAGCAATCGGCCTCGCGACAGCAAGACGAATGCTGGCATCGGCCATCGACTATTACTGCCGTGACCTGGCTGAAGAAGCCTGCCAAGTATCGCTTACGCACGGCATGAAGGCTGAGTATGCCGTGGATTCAAAACACGAAGCCCATCACCTCCGGGGGGAAATTTCAAACGCCGCCCCGCACTTCGGACAGAATTTCATGGAAGCGAACCCAACTTGTGGCGTCAGGGTAGCGCCGCAATTGTCACAAAATTTCGTCATTTTTATATCCATAACGCTAATCAACGAAATCACTGGAATCATAGCCACCAGCATCCACCACATTTCACGCTGGGAGGATGATAAGGCCGTAATCGTTGCGGAGAAGATTATAAAGAGAATGCCCACGAGGACGACGTATCGAGGCAACCATTTTCTCTTGAACGCGACATTCCTGCTGACATAGAAAAGGACGTACCCAACGATCGCAAGGATGATCCAGGTGCCAATGAAGCACGCAATGGCGATCTGTTCGAGCATAGCGACGGGTTCTGGTTTCATACCGGTCTGTTAGACAGCATGTGTGCGGGATGAGACGCTTTGCATTGACGCCATACTAACGTGTAACATTGAATCCGTCATCGGGCGACAGAATTTTCCAGTCATCCACAAACCATTGTCAATCCATTCAAAACAAAATCAACGATCCGCGACAGAGCCGATGATTCGACACGGTCGCCACGTGACCGGGACTCTTCGTCGTTCGGAAGACAGGGTGCTTACGCTCCCCGCTCGCCTTGGGAAGGCGAGCGAAGACCAACGACTAAGGAACGGCACCGATCGTGGTTCCATGGAGTTCACTCGCCTCTGAAAGGCGAGCGGGGAGCGTAAGCTCCTGTCTTTGGGCCTTCGCATGGGCTGGTTTTTGTGCCACGGTGGCAACGGTACAGGGGTGATGGATCCGGGCGGAAACCCCGATCACGTGGCGACACGTATCGAATCATCGGCTCTTTCGCGCGGTCGCGGATCGTTGAAAAATATTGGGAAGGGCGTGGACTGGAGGAATTCAAGGTCTTGAGCCAGAGTCCATGGCTACTCGCGCCTGAGAAAAAGGGAAGTGAGCACGCTTCCTTTGAGATCGGCGCCCAATCGGCTCGATCCCGTTGCCTATCCCACGGCGGCATGAGAAACTCTGAGGAACAACACCAAAGACACTTGTCATCGGAACCCTTACCCATGAGGAGTCCTGGGATGTGGGATCGAAGCCGCTGGGCGCTGCGCATGGTTTGCCTCGGGGCGTTGTTGCTCTTGCCGCCGGGTCAGGTGGAGGGCGGTCTCGTACGCGGCACGGTCGTGGACGGGGATGGGAAACCGGCGATCGGGGCCAAGGTCTGGGCCGCGAAGCTCAGCTTCATGGAAACCCGCGAAACGCACGAGGCCACGGCCGACGACAAGGGGGCGTTCGCCATTGAGGCCGGGCCGGGCGAGTGGCTCGTTTTTGCACTCCGCGGCGATGAGGGCGGCCGAGGCGGCTGGGAGTCAATTGCAAAGATCGGTGAGGACAAGCCCCCCGCACCCGTGACCATTCGCCTTGGTGCGCCCACCAGGCTCAAGGGCCGCCTGCTGGACGCCGAGACCGGCGAACCGATCACCAAGGGGCGATTCGCCTTGAATGATGCCCGCCTGTTGGAAGTTGATTCCCAGGGGCGATTCGAGGCGCCAGGGTTGGAATTGACCAACCACGAGGCATACCCACTCTGCCCTGGCTACGAACGCAAGCGCATCCTGTTCGATACGACCGGGCGACCCGACGCGGAACTGGAACTTCGGCTGCCAAGGGCGGGAAAGGTCGTCGGGCGAGTCCTCGACGGCGAGGGCAAGCCGATCCCAGGGGCGAGTGTTGGGCTGAGAACTTCAGGCTCGATCTTCTCCGGATCGGCCCTGTGGGAGAAATGCTCTGAGGACGGTCGGTACTCCTATGATGGCAAGCCGCTCGGTCGGTCGGGACGGCTCTCGGCCCGCGCCCCCGGCTACCAGGACCAGGAACGCGAGGACGTGATCGCACTCGATGCCTCGGCGCCCACGGAAATCAACTTTACGCTTCGGCCCGATCCGCGCAAGGAACCGACGACAAAGACGGTCGCCAAGGCTTTGAACCGGCGGACCGTATCCGGCACGATCGTCGACTCCGATCAAAAGCCGGTCGCCGACGCCGTGGTGCGTTGGGGCCTACTCGTCAGCAGCGACAGCGTGCCGGAGACGAAATCCGACGCCCAAGGCGCATTCCGATTGGAGCACGTGCCCGACACGGCCAATGTCCTCTCCGTGATGGCGAAGGGGCTCGCCCCCGCCTTCCCGCTGATCGAAGCGACAGGTGATTTCCAGGTGACCGTGGACCTGAAACGGGGCGTCATAATCCGGGGGCGGGTCGTGGACGAAGCAGGCAATCCTATCAAGGGAGTCCATGTCGTTCCCCAGATCAGTACCCCCAGGCCCAACTCGGGCGGCTTCGTTTACCTCGACACACTCGGGGCGAACACCGATCGCGACGGCAAATTCACCCTGGAAGGGATGCCCGAGAACGTGAGCTGCGACGTCGTGGCCGAGGGGTGGAGCGCGGTCCGCCAAAAAACCCTCTCGGCTTCGGACGAGTCGAAAAACGAAGTGGTCTTGCTCGGCGGGGGAGCGATCCGCGGCCGAGTGGTTGATCCGCTGGGGAATCCCGTCAAAAACTTCCGGATTCAGGTCGGGATTCCCAAAAATTCCAAACCGGGCGACCCCGTAGGGGGTTATTTTGCGGGGTACGGTGGCACGGGCCTGGCTTTCACCCGCAACGACGGCGTGTTCACCATCAGTGGCCTGACCGCCGGAAACCTCCACCGCCTCACGGTGATCGCGGAGAGTTTCGGCGGAGGCGAGGTCGATCGCGTCGAGGCCCAGTCGCTCGGCCGCCTGAAGCCGGCCGACGATCTGACGATCAAGCTCGAACCCGGGCACACGCTGCGGGTCCGCGTGATCGGGGAAAAAGGCAAGTTGGTCGAGGGGGCTCGGGTGACGATTATCCAGAACGAGGGTCGAGGCGGCTTCCAGTGGGGATACAGCGACAGTTCCTGGGACGACAGCGTCACCGCCCGGGCCAATGCCCAAGGCTGGGCTGAATTCCCCCACCTGGGCTTCGGCAAGGGAACCGTCGTCGTGAGAGCCAAAGGCTTCTCTCGAACGAGGCTCGAATGGGTGAACGACGAGGAGGAACTCATCGTCTTTGTGGAGCCAGAATCAAAAATTACGGGCACCGTCCTCGACGAGTCGGGTAAGCCAGTCTCGGGAGCGAGACTGGTGCTCTCATGGGGAAATGGCGAAGGGATGAACATCCTGGCCAACGAGAAGGACGGCCGATTCCTGGCCGACGAGTTGGGCGCAAACAAGTACATACTAAGCGTCATGCCCAGCATCGGTCCCGCGCTCTTCTCCGGTTCGGTCGAAGTGGAACCCGGAAAAACAGTGACACAAGACATCCGCGTCAAGATTCCGGTGCCGGCCGCGGCAGGTAAACGAGAGTGACCACAGACTCAGGCATCGAGCGGACCAAAAGTTCAACCCAATCACCCCCCATCAGACGAGCAGGCTGGCTGGAGTCCTCTCTCCAGCCAGCCTGAGATGCGTGCCTCGAAGGTCCATCGCCTGAGAGTTGAGCGGTTGCGAGGAATCGCCCAGCCCAAAATAATCACGATTCTTCTAATGTTGACTTACTGATTATTTCAACTTGCGTTGGGGGCAGGCCGCGGACCCGCACGGTTCGTCCCCGCCAACGAACAGCGCCCTTGAAGGTCTGGTAGTAGAGGGCACGAATCAGGCAAGACGCAACGACAACGGCCACCAACGGAAAGAGCAACACTTTGATCGGATGGAACGAGAAGAGGCGCCAACCGAGCCAGAGAAGGCTGTACTGAATCAGATAGGTGAACGCCGCGACGGCCACGAGCAGCCGGTTTCCCTGGATGAGACCGACGGCGAAAGCGAGCAGCGGAGTCCAGAAAACAAAGACGGGCAAGAGCATCACAAACGGGGCCAGCCAGAGCCGACCGCCCAAGACCTCGAGGATGTTCTTCGTCATCCCCCAGAAGGCATGGCGGTTTCCCTTGAACAGCCTGACCTGAAGGAGTTGGGGAGCCGCGCGAAAACCGATCCGATATCCGCTCGCCTTGAGCAATCGCGCCAGGCTGACGTCGTCGAACATCTCGCTGCGGATCGGCTCGAAGCCACCGACGGCACGGAAGGCCGTCGACCGGACCATCATGAAAGCGCCGGCGGCGACCGCATCGCGTGAGTCTCCCGCTTCGATCCCGGTCGTGGCGTACTGGACCATCCCCCCAACAAAGACCGGGGCAAGAACGTTCTCCCAGACCGAGAGACAGTCAACCCGCGGGAACAGGCTGAAGAAATCGAGGCGACTCCGTCCCATCTCCGCGAGAGCCGTGACCATGCTCGACGGGTCATGAATCACATCGGCATCCGTAAAAAGGAGATAATCCCCCGAGGTCAGCGCGGCGGCCTGCTGCATCGCGTTGCACTTTCCCAACCACCCCGGTGGGAGCGCCGGGTTGTGCAGGATCTTCAGCCGCGAGTCGGTGGCTGCCAGCGAATCCACAATGGCTCCGGTCCGGTCCGAGGAGTGATCGTTGATAACCACAACCTCGAGATCGACACCAACCTGGTTCAGGACCGACTGAAGTGCCTGCGCAATATCCTGCTCCTCATCGCGAGCGGGAATGACCACGGAGACCTTCGCCTCGTGAGTCGACCCGTCGTCCCTGGGAGGATTCCAGGTGATCCGTCGCAAGGTGGCGGAGAACTGAATGGCCACCACGAGCGAGAGTAAGCCGGCGACCACACAGAGAAAGAGAAGAATTAACATGATTCGGCATTGATCCCTGATCCGCCCGTTGAGGGGGTGGCCTCACCCGCCTATCCTAACGGACTCCAGGGCCTCGAAGATACCTGGGCGCAGATCCGGCTACGCATAATGGCTCGGCCGCCGAGATCGCCCGTGGCGGGGCAGGGGGAGGCCGTTTGCGATTGTCATCGACGACTCCGATCCGCTCGCTTGACGGGTCCATTCGACGGGGCGTAGATTAGACTTAGATGCATCCGTGCAATGAATGACGACGGCACGGGACGGCCCTCCCGGTCCCTATTGATCTTTGTCCGTCGTCAGTGATTGGGGGAGTCGCTCATGGTGCGCCGTGGACTGACGTGGGCCGCCTTGGTCGTCGCAACAGCAATGGGGCATGCGACAGCCCGGGGCGAGGAGGACATGAGGACCGCCCCGAAGTACCTCCAGGGCCTCCGAGAGCGGGGGTATTATGAGCTCGCGGACCAGTATCTCGAGACCCTGCGCAATGCGCCGAGCACCCCGGAAGACTTCAAGGCGACCATCGACTACGAGCAAGGGCGGCTGATGATCGACGAGGCGGCCCGGACGGGCGACCTCGGCCTGAAAAAGGAACTGCTCGATAACGCACGAGGCAAGCTCGTCACGTTCACCCAGAAGAACCCCAACCACTCGCTAGCGCCTGAGTCGCTGGTCCAACTCGCTCGTCTCCTGGTCGAGCGCGGTCACCTGGCAATGATCCAGGAAGTGGAGACCGACGACCCCAAGCTCAAGGCTGCCAAGCTGGTCGAGGCCCGTACCTCGTTCGACCAGGCTCGCGACTCCTACACCAAGGCCGACGAGAAACTGTCGGCTGCCTTCAAGGTCTTTCCCCCGCACCTTGCTGACAACGATCCGCGGAAGGACGAGCGCGACCGTACTCATCTCGCGATGATGGAAGCCCAGCTTCAAAAGGCGGTCGTCGACTACGAGCAGGGGCAGTCCTACCCGCCGGGCTCGCCGGAGCGTGGGGAGTACCTGACCAAGGGCATGGCCCAATTTGAAGAAATCTACAAGCGATATCGCACTCAGCTCGCCGGCCTGGTCGCCCGGATGTACCAGGCCAAATGCTACGAGGAGAAAGGGGATATCGGCCCCGCCCTCGGCATCTACAACGAGTTGCTCGAGCACCAGGCGCCGCAGCTCCGCGGAATGCAACGGCACGTCGCCTACTTCAAGATCATCGCGCACGGCAAGCGGAAAGAATACGCCCTGGCCGCCGATCTGGCGACCGGCTGGCTCCAGCGCTACAACTCCCCTGACGAAGTCCGCTCCCGCGAAGGTTTGGGCGTGCAGCTCGAGCTCGCCAAGAACATTCTGGCGCAGTTGCCAGGAGTCTCCGAAAAAGAGCAAGGCCTGGCGGTCAACCGCGTTGTCGACGTCTTGAGCCAGGTCGTTCGTTATTCCTCCCCCTTCAAGGGCGAAGCGCTCGAGATCCTCAAAAAGTACAAGCCAAAGGTGGCCGCCAACGCCGAAAACCTCTCCCGGATGGGCTACGACGAACTGGACGGCCAGGCCGACCAGGCCATCGCGTCACAAGAGTGGGACAGGGCAGCCGAGGCCCTGAAAATCGCCGTCCGCAAGGCCGACCCCGCGAAAGACCCGGACAAGGCCAACCTGGCTCGGTACAAGCTCGCCTTTGTCTACTACATGAATAAGCGTTTCTACGAGGCAAACGTCCTGACCGAGCACCTGGCCCGGCGCTATCCGCGATTTAGCATGGCACCCAAGGCGACCGAAATCGCCATGGCCTCGATGGCCGATGCCTACAACACCTATCGCGAGATCGACCGGACCAGCGATCTGAATCGACTCATCGACATTGCCAAGTATGCCGCCGCGACCTGGCCCGACAAGGAGGAAGGGGACACGGCCCGGATGACCCTGGGCCAGGTCTACCACGGGACCGGACAGTATGCCAAGGCCATCGAGGCCTATCAGTCCGTCCGGCCCAAGGCCTCACGCTGGGTCGATGCCCAGACGAAGGTGGGTGCCTCACACTGGGAACAGAGCAAGATCTTTCAGCGCACGGGAGCTCCGAAAGAGGCCGAGGCGGAGGCCGCCAAAGCCCTGGAATCGCTGAACGCCGCCTTGAAGGCAAGGCAAGCCGCCGGCGTGCTGCCCGCCGACCCCGACTTGCTTGGCAACATCTGCGACATCGCGGATATTCAACTCGAGACCGGCAAAGCGCCCGAGGCCCTGGTCCTGCTCGAACCGACCGCCAAGGCTGCCGGTGCAGGTGGTTCCACGGGCCCTGCGTTCAGCCGGTTGATGGCCGCCTTGCTACGGGCCCACATCAATGCCGGCCAGATCGAGAAGGCGCAGGCCGACATGGCGGTCCTCGAAAAGCAAGGGGGAGGCGCCAACCTCGCTCAACTCTACTTCGGACTCGGCAAGCTCCTGGAAGCCGAGATGAAGGTCCTCAAGGACAAAGGGGATCGCGCGGGCCTGACAAAGCGGCAAGCGGACTACCTGAAGTTCCTCACGGCCCTGGCCAACGCGAAGTCGGGCCAGACCTACGAGTCGCTCCAGTGGGCCGGCGAGCAAATGCTCAAGATTCAGAACCCCGGCGAGGCCGGCAAGATCTTCAAGCGAATCCTTGAGACCATGGGGAAGGACAAGGCGTTTCTCGCCTTGGAAGGCTCAGGCAACCTCTTGCTCCGTACCCGGATCAGGTATGCCGAAGCCCTCCGCGGCCAGGGAGACTATACGGCGGCCGAGGAGCTCGTCACGGAGTTGCTCAAGGAGTTCCCGCGCTCGAGCGATCCCCTCTTCGAGCAAGGAATGTTGCTCGAGAACAAGGCGGAAACCAAGCAGGGGACCTGGAAGGCGGCCTTTGCCCACTGGCAGAAGCTAGCCCTCAGGCTCGGCGCGAGCCGCCCTCGACCGACCGAGTATTACGACGCCTGGTATCACGCCGCCTATGCGCTCGCCAAGGACAACCAGCCGACCAAGGCCAAGCAAACACTCGGCAGCGTGATGCGGCTCTCTCCCAAGGTGGGCGGGTCCGAGATGAAAGAAAAGTACGACTCCCTGCTCAAGAACATCAAGTAAGAGCGATCGATCCCGTTCCATTGCCGCTCTCAGAGGGAACCTGCGCGATGCGATTTCGACGTTTGCTCCCGGCCGGCTCGTTGATGCTCGCCCTGGGCGTCTCGGCCTTTGCCGACGATGTGATCCTGGTGCCCAACTCCACCGTCAAGAATGCGACCGGCGGAAGGGTCCGAGGGACCATCCAGTCCGAATCGGCGACGGAGGTCGTCGTCAAGCTGGGAACGACCACGACGAACGTGCCGAACGCGGAGATCGTCTCGATCAACTACACGGGACAACCCCCGAGCATGGTGCAGGCCGAATCCCGAGAGGCGGCCGGCGCCCTCGCTGAGGCGGCCGACCTCTACAAGAAAGCGGCCGGCGAGGCCGATGGCAAGCCGTTCATCCAGCAGGCCGCGCAGTTTCAACACGCCAATGCCGTGGCCGAGCTCGCCCTCGCCGACGCCGCACGTACCCCGGAGGCGATCAGTCTGCTCAACGCCTTCGTGAAAGCGCACCCCAACGGCCGACAGGTCGTCGCCGCGCTCGACAGCCTGGCCCGCCTCCAACTCCTCAAGGAAGACTACGCCGCCGTCGAAAAGCTGGTCGCGGACATGGCGAAGCTGCCGCAGAGCGCCGACCGTGCCGCCATCCTTCGCGCCAAGGTCTTCGCCAAGAAGGGGGAGTTTGATAAGGCGATCGCCGAGTACGACAAGCTCGTCAAGAACGCCCCCGAGGGCTCGGCCCGCCGTCGCGATGCGCAACTGGCCCGGGCCGAAAGTTTGGCGGGACAGAAGAAGTTCGATGCCGCCGAGACCGAGCTCCGTGCGGTCATCAATGCGACCTCCCCCGAAGACTACGGGACCCAGTCGGCCGCCTATAACACCTTGGGCGACTGCCTCCGCGCCGCCGGCAAACCGAAGGAAGCGCTCGATGCCTACCTTCACACCGATATCCTCTACGCCAAGGACAAGGAACAGCATCCTCGCGCCCTGGCTCATATCTCGCAGCTCTGGCGCGTCCTCAAACGCGATGATCGAGCCGACGAAGTCTGGCAGCAGCTCAAGAAGGACTACCCCAACAGCCGCTGGCTCTCGGCCGCACGATCGACCCCGACTCCCTGAGGATGCAACGAGGTCCGAATCGGTTCTCAACCTCCGGCTGGCCGAGCCTCAGCCCGTGGCAGGGTCAGGTTAGGTCGGCCGGAGTTCCAACACGACGGATCGTCAGGGTTCACGAATTCCCCTAACCTCCTGATTCAGAAGGGGGGAGGCGCAACTGCCTTGGGAGTCGCGGGCGCGGTGGCCGGTGGGACGCGAGTCGTGGTTCGGCTCTTGGTCGACGCCCCCGGCGACACTCTTGCACCGGACCGGGGAGGTGTGATACCAGCGACCTCACCGCCTTCGGCGGGGTCTGGGCTGGTTGGCTCAACCCCACCGTTGGCCGCCGCGCTATCGCTGAAGCGAATCAAGGTCCCGGCGATCAAGGGAACCGACGACGAGACGACCAGGGCATCCGTCGGGCGAAAGAGACCCGACACTTGCACCCGCTCCGGCCCCGGCGTGCCCAGAACGCGAACCGGGATGTTCGCCACGTACTCATTGCGGATCACCTGAACGTGCGAACCTCCTCCCGACGCTCCCTTCGCAGGCTGGTGCAGCGCCCTTGCCGGGATCGTGGCGAGGGGCGAGGTTGGCAGCGACGGGCTCAAGGCCCGCTGTCCCGGCTCGAGCTCCCCCTTATCGTTGGGGATGATCACCCAGGCGGCCGTGAAGGCCGTGGCCAACTCACGAAGTGGAGCAAGCGACTCAGGCAGCGGAAGCGACGCCTGGACCTTGCCAGCGACCACTTGCCCTTCGACATTGATTTTGACGTTCGAGCCCACGGTCGCGGCCGGCCGCTCGAGCGGAATCAGCACGCGGAGGCTCGAGTCATCGGCCAGCTCGGCGACCTTCGCCCCCTTGGGCAGAAATTGACCGGGGCTGACCGCCACGTCGAGCAGTCGACCGGCAAACGGTGCCCGGAGCGTACAACGATCCAGGTCGAGGGCCGCCAACTCGGCCCTTGCCTGGGCCGCTTCAAGCTGCGCCTCGGCGACCGCCGCGTTGGGAGTCTGCTTCAGCAAGGCCAACGTCGCCTGCATCTCCTTCACGCTCGCGTCCGCGATCTTGACCCGCGCCAGCGCTTCGGCTCGATCGAGCTGGGCGATCTCCTGCCGATCGCGGACCGAAGTGCCGACGGGCAACTCCAGGCTCCGCAATATGCTGTCGCTCGGCGCCGTGATGGTGACACGTCGAATGGGCTCGAGGACCGACGGAATCTGGTATCGGTCGGGCGATTTCAACTCGAGCGGAATCGACTCGACCTTGGCCGACTCGGGAACCTGCTGCGCCCGAGCCGCCGGCATTGTGGAAGTCACGAGTGAGAGGGCGAAAAGCGCCGTCGACCATCCCCGGACCATCATGGCGAACCTCGGGTTAGAAGGATGATGGAGAAGGGACCGGATCGGCCCCGGACGTGCGGTCCGTAAGTCTCCACCCTAATCCGGAGTCATCGGCACGTCAACACGCCTGAAATCGCCGAGAGGTGCGGCTCGAGGGACGCACCATTCCGGGATCGATCGAAACGAGTTCACGTTGACCAAATCACGAGAATCACCTAGAACGCCGTGAGCTTGGTCTTCTTGCTTTCTCCGGAGGAGGCGCAACGGATGCGCAACGACCGATCGGGCGTGGTTACGCGGGCCGTCAATCGTGTCAAACACTGGTCGGTCAGGGCGAGGGACCGGGTCCGAAGCTTGCCCGTCCGAGCCTCGCACCGGGGTCAGGGACCACCGCTTCCCCCGGCCCGCTTGATGCATCTGGTCGCCGCCTCCGAGGACGTTTCCTGGTTCCTGGACGGCGGCAAGCAAGCCTCCTCGAGCCTCCGCGCCATTCTGGCCAAGAATGGCGTGGCCCTGGAGTCGCTGGGGTCCATTCTCGACTTCGGCTGCGGCGCCGGGCGTGTCTTGAGGCACTGGGAAAAGCTGCAAGGTCCGACCCTTCACGGCACCGACTACAATCCGACCCTGATCACCTGGTGCCAGAAGAACTTGCCGTTCGTGCAGTTCCAACTCAACGAACTGGGGGGCGGCCTCGCCTACAAGGACGAGTCGTTCGACCTGATCTACGCCCTCTCGGTCTTCACTCATCTGGACGAACCGCTTCAGTACTTCTGGATGCGAGAGCTCTCTCGAATCCTCCGGCCGGGCGGATACTTGTTCATCACCACGCATGGTGAGCATTACCTCCCCCAGCTCGCAGCCGAGGAACAGGAGCGGTTCCGTCGTGGTGAGATCGTGGTGGTAGGATCGCGCCGGGAGGGAAGCAACGACTGCGCGACGTTCCATCCCGAGTCGTACATGCGATCGACCTTGGCAGCCGATCTCGAGGTCGTCGACTTTGTGCCCGAAGGGGCCCTCGGCAATCCGAGACAGGATGTCTTCTTGCTGCGAAAACCCCGGAGCTAGCGCGGCTTCCGCATCGATTACCTTTCTTGGAACCGCAGACGCCCCGCCCCCCGGACGTCTCCGTTCCATCATCGCAATCCTACCGCCTCCCCTCGCTGTCGGATCGGGCCCTACTCGCTCGGCCGACAGGAGTTCGGCGAATTCTGCCGACGTGGACGTCGCACAGATCAAGCTCGAGCAATTCGAGTAGGCACTTCTTCCGCACTCGCCCCAGCGTGGTCAAGCGTAAGTCCGATTCACGGAATCCAGGACTTCTTGCGCTCAGATCGGTGAGCGTGTCGGTGCCGGCGGAGTTCGTTGGTGTCGAACCCTTGATGAGGTTAAGGCCCCAATTTCGTCAATGGGGTCACGAACCAGAGCGCACCGACGTACTATTCCTCTCTGACTTGAATCCAACAAAATTGTGGTTGGGTTCCAGGAGGGATCACATGGCCCAGTTTTCAAAGCCATTGATTTCATCCATAAGAATCTCTTATTGCAATAGTCTGACGGTGTCCGCCGGAGCGATTGCAGAACGATGATCACGTTCCTCCAGATCGCGCTCTCCATCTTCCTGAATGCCATCCCAGCCGGCGGAGTCGTCTTCCGCGGATGGACCCCGGCCACAGCGCTGACGCTCTACTGGTCTGAGAACCTGGTCGCCGTCCTCCTGATCGGGTTGCGGATCGCCATCCACCGCCGGTTGACGAGAAGACGCGGCCACTACCCGCTCCAGGTCAGCACCAAGAACCTCAAAGGCAGGAGCAGCCCCCAGCCCACCTACCTGGCCGAGTTCCTCACGGTGAGCCTGGCGTTTACCCTGGTTCACGGCATCTTTCTCGCCGCGATTCTGACGATGGTGGCCAAGGTCAGCCCTGACCCAACTCAGGTCTTTCAAGGGTTGCGCTGGATGATCGCCGCGCAGGTGGGAAGTTTCGTTCTGGACCTCTTCGGACTGCGTCATTGGCCGTTCGCCGACCTGAAGCAGAGCGCAGATCGGATCATGGGCCGTGTCCTCCTGATTCAGCTTGCGTTCATCGGGGGCATGTTCTTCGCGGCGTTCAGTTCGCACCCCGAGGCGGTCTTCGCCGTCTTTGGGTTCTTGAAAACCCTGTCGGACGTCACCAGCCGGATCCCGTACACCCCCAAGCCCGGGGTGGAGGCACCGCGTTGGTTCCTCTGGTTCGCCAATCGATTCGACAAGGGCAAGCACTGGAAGACCGGCCAGGACGCCGCGACATGGTGGCGTGAGACGACAATGGCCGAGCGTCGCCGCGCCGAGGAGAACGAGCAGGTGATCGAGACGCCCCAGCGCGTGTAGCGGACCGGAATCCTCCGACCAGACGGCTGGAATTGCCCCTCCTTGGGCCTGCTCTCCTTCAGAGGAGGGCAACGGACTCGCAACCGTTCCCATTAATGAAGAAACAACTGATAAACAGGGCTCTCGGTTTCGTCCACACACGGATACGCCAAGCCATCCAGGAACTCCTGGAACGCGGTGCGCTCGCCGCTTGGAATCTGCATCCCGATCAAGATCCGACCGTAATCGGCGCCTTGATTGCGGTAATGAAAGAGCGTGATGTTCCAGTTGGGGTGCATGCTCGAAAGAAATCGCATCAGTGCGCCGGGCCGTTCGGGAAACTCGAAGCGATAGAGGCGTTCGTCACTGGCCAGTTGACTACGCCCGCCGACCATGTACCGCACATGCTCTTTGGAGAGTTCATCACCGGTCAGGTCCACTGTGGCAAAACCTTGCTCGGTGAAACGGCGGGAGATCGCCACGGATTCTTCGCGGTTGGTGGTGGCGAGACCGACGAAAACGTGAGCATGCTTCTCGTCGGAGATCCGGTAGTTGAACTCCGTCACGCTACGAGGGCCAATGATCTCGCAAAGGCG
This sequence comes from Singulisphaera photorubra, assembly GCF_045290345.1. Lineage (GTDB taxonomy): Bacteria > Planctomycetota > Planctomycetia > Isosphaerales > Isosphaeraceae > Singulisphaera. The sequence continues at coordinate 131,773 of NZ_CP155447.1, forward strand.
TTTGAAGCTGCCACGTTTCTCGGGGATCGTGACCGCGAACAGTGCTTCACGTTCTTCGCCGACCTCGGCACGCTCCGCAACAAAGCGGAGCCGGTCGAAGTTCATGTTGGCCCCGCAGGTGATCGCCACCAAGGCTTGGCCGCTGACACCGTGCCGGGCGACATATTGCTTCATGGCGGCGATACCCAGCGCCCCGGCCGGCTCGAGAATGCTGCGTGTGTCCTCGAACACATCCTTGATGGCGGCACACACCGCATCGGTGTCGACCACGACGAATTCATCGACCAACGCGCGTGTGATCCGGAAAGTTTCCTCGCCGACCAGTTTCACGGCCGTACCGTCGGAGAAGAGCCCGACATCCTCCAGTTGGATCCGTTTGCCAGCCTTGACCGAGCGGATCATCGCGTCGGAGTCGGCCATCTGCACCCCGATGACCTTGATCTCGGGCCTCACCGCCTTGATATAGGCGGCGACACCGGAGATCAGGCCGCCTCCGCCGATTGCGACGAAGACCGCGTGAATCGGGTGCTGATGCTGGCGCAAGATCTCCATGCCGATCGTGCCCTGACCCGCAATCACGTCCGGATCATCAAACGGATGCACGAACGTCAAATCTAGCGACTTGCTTAAGTCGAGTGCGTGGAGGTAGGCGTCGGAGTAGCTGTCCCCGTGAAGTACCACTTCTCCCTGGAGGGCATGGACGGCGTCGATCTTCAATTTCGGAGTCGTCACCGGCATGACGATCGTGGCCCGGCAGCCCAGGCGGTGAGCGCTCAATGCGACGCCTTGGGCGTGGTTGCCCGCCGAGGCGCAGATCACCCCGCGTTCCCGTTGCGCGGGCGAGAGATGCACCATCTTGTTGTAGGCCCCGCGCAGCTTGAAGCTGAACACGGGCTGGTTGTCTTCGCGTTTGAGCCAGACCTGATTATCCAATCGGGCCGACAACTTCTTGGCCAATTCCATCGGCGATTCGATCGCCACGTCGTAGACCCGAGCGGTCAAAATTTTCTGGAGGTAATCCATCAGCCCGAGCGGAGCATCGAGTGTCGCTTCGAACGCCTGAGATTGATATTCCTTGGGCCGGCCAGGTCCGAGCATGCTCACGTCTCGTCATTCACACCTTGGGGATATCAACTCATTGCGCCCAAACCGGTCGGTCGTTGCCACCACCAAGGGGTCGACCCGGAATCTCTCCCCGGCGGTTTGTGCGCTCCGATCACGGTTTCGACGCTCTCCGAAACGTGATCGGGCCCCTTGGGGTTATCGTAACCGAAACCCGGTGTCCGAGCGAACTCGACAGAGAACACGATCGCAGGACCGCCTGCTGCGCGAAGCTCAGATTCAGCCCGAGCGCAGCTTCAACCGTTACGTGAATGCGATGATTCTCGCCACCAGAAACGCGAACCTAGTCGACCTGGCGAAATTCGCGGTTCACAAGCTGACGATGGCGGGGCAAAAGCCAAAGTAAAGGCGATCCGTCCCTGCACACCAGCAAGGATTGATCAATCTGGTGCAATCAAAAGTGGCCGACGCCGAGTGAGGCCCATCGGCATTTCGAGGGACCCCGCCATGTTCATACCACAATCCGCATCGCAAGTGCCTTAATTTGACTCAAACGTCGGCGTTCCACCTTGCGTTTGAAGTTGCTCACGACAACGCTTCCAACTCGCTTCATCGAGCAGCCGAACGGCATCGATCTCATTCAACTCTCGGCCGGTCAGCACCTGAGTCCAAAGTTTGATTTGCTCGATGCTGCCGCGGAGCGGAACAGTGGTCCGCCACAATCGGATCGGTTCATCACGGCAGCCGGTCAGGTAATATTGGCCGTCCGAGCTGAAACCGATGCCGCTCGTAATCGCTTTCGAGTCCTCGGAACTGAAGATTGATTTACTGGGTCGGGAAATCTCAGAGATCGACCTGGTCTCAAGTGGTGGGCCAATGCACCGTCCGGTCGCCAAATCCCAAAGCTTGGTCGTGCCATCGCTGGCACCGATCAAGAGCGTTCCGCCGTCCGGGCTGAAGACCGCAACCTCGACCTGCCGCTCATCCTGGATCGGCGGACCCATGGCCGTTCCCGTTTTTAGGTCCCAGCGCTGTCCCTTTCCGGTTCGGCATATCGTAAAAACGGAGTCGGAATTGTGAGAGAAGGATGCCGCAACAATCTCGCTCTCCGCATGAAGATCGCGACCGATGGGAGTTCCCGTGAGTGAATTCCAGACTCGGCCGAGGCCATCACCATTCGCGGTAAGAAACCTCTCACCGTCTGGACTGAAAGTGATCGCAGTGTTCGGCTCCGACGTGTACTGGTGTTCCGGATCTCGGAGGGGACCGCCACCGACTTTAAAGCGGACCCGCCCCCGATCGGTGAGCAAGGTCGTGTTCCCGTAAGGTCCGAATTCCGCCTTGAGAATCCGCTCGAATCCCGAATCGGGAAGGCCACGATTCTCCCGGACAATGGGGGGCACTTTGGCCGGAATCGGCATGTTACTCGGCGACACTGGATCGTCGAACCAGGAAACGTGGACCTCGGGGGAGCGATAAATCGATCGCGATTCGCGGTGGTCAACCGACTGGGGAGATTTCCTGCCGAGAACAAGCTCAGGGATCTCCCAGAGTCGCGACACACCATCACCGGTGCCGGCCAGCGCGATTCTCCCGTCCGGGTCAAAGGCCATTGAAGTGACCTCCCCCTGAAGCGTCATGGTCCTGCCAATGGAACGCCCCGTCTCGGCGTACCAGCGTCGAATGGTGCCCTTGTTGCTCCCCGTCATGACCGTCGTTTCATCCGGGCCGAATTTCACGCAGAGGACGACACCATCATGCGAAATGCTGGACCCGATGCGTTGCCGGTTCACTGCATTCCACACCTCGGCCGTACCTTTCTCGGTTCCGAACAGGACCCGCCCCTGATTGCTCAAGGCCAGGGACGTCGGCTTCGGTTGTCCGCTCGGGAGAAAAAATGAAGGTCCCAAAGGCTGCTCAGTTCTTGAATTCCAGAGGCTGATCGCCCAAGTACCCTCAACACGGCTTAACGCAAGAATGGAATTTCCGTCCTGGCTGAAGACCACCCGGTCCGTCAGACCCGCAATCTGGATCGTGGGGCCTACAGCTCTCCCTGTCGATGAATCATAGAGCCGATAAGTCGTACTTTTCGGAGGATTCAGGCCCATCTCGACGAAGACTTTCGCGAGCAACCTCTCCCCATCAGGGCTGAAGACGGATCCAATCGACTTGTCCCAAATCTCGCGATCGGGAATGAACGCCGGCCGATTGCTTCGAGGAGAAGAACGATCGTCTCCCCACATTACCCAGGAGTGGGCGGGCATTGGGGCTCCCAATTCGTTCCCGCTCAGCAGATCCTTGAGGTAAGTCTTGCCACCGCCTCCCGTCGTAATGGTCGTTTTTCCATCGGTGCTTGCGGCAATACGACTGGCTCGATCCATACCACCCAGCCGCTGGCCGGTGTTACAGTCCCAGAGCCAAGCTTCATGTAATTCTCCCTTCATGGTGACCGCATAAGTTCCGGTCAACGCCCGATTCCCTTCAGGGCTAAAAGCCGTGGCGTAGACCCTGCCATGGCCCGGGAGTACGGCTCTCAACCTTGGTACGTGGGGAGCCCAGGCCGCCAAATTCAGTCGAATGATCCGCTGGAGTGAGGGGGAATTCTCGGGTGCCGTTTCGAGTGCGCGGGCCAGTAAGAGCAATCCCAATCCCGCGTCACCTAACTCACATGATGTGAGACCACGATCCAGGAGCGCTTCGGCGGCTTGGTGTCTCACCTGATCGCGCTGCTGAGTGATCGTGATCGTATGCCGCCGGACGAGGTCGCGTTCTCGTCGTAAAGTGAGATTGCTTGCGATCAGTCCCAGACTCGCGAGCAATAGCCCCACCAAGGACAGTACGACCGTCCGCTTATGTCGACCAGACCACCGTGCCGCTCGTGCCCAAAGGGACGGCCGACTCGCCAGGATCGGCCTGTGCTCGAGAAATCGTTGAAGGTCGTCCGCAAGCTTGTGGGCGTTGGCATATCGCTCAGCCGGATCCTTGGCCATCGCCTTCAGCACGATCGTTTCCATGTCTTTCGACAACGCTGTATTGAAACGCCGAGGTCGGCGGGGCTCCTCCATGATGATCTGCTGGAGCATTTCCTGGCGATCGATACCGACAACCGCCGGCTGGAGAGTCAGTAACTCGTAGAGGGTCGCCCCCAGTGAATAGATGTCGGTGCGGTGGTCGACCAGAACCCGCTGGCCCATTGCCTGCTCCGGGCTCATGTAACGCAGGGTCCCAAGCAGGTCGCCCGCCCCTGTTAACGTCTCGTGCCCCAGGAGTCGGGCCAGACCAAAGTCTGTAATCCAGAGCTCGCCCTCACCGTCGATCATGAGGTTGGAAGGTTTGATGTCACGGTGCACCACACCTTCGTCGTGCGCATACGCCAAGGCCTTTGCCGCCTGGAGCATGAGGCGGGTCACGTCTTGGATGAAGTCCAGGCTCGTCCTCGACGAGGATTCCCCCTGACCCGCCGGCTTGGGCGGAGCCATTACCTGAGGAACGTCGGCGGTGTCTCCACCATTCCGCTCGTCGATCCCATCGGATTCGCTCCGTCGATCGGAGGTCGTGCCGATGGGATCCACTTGCGCACTCGTAAGGCCGACTTCGGAGAGGAATTGGATCGTGTCCGACGCTGGCTCGGCGTCGACTCTCGTTTCGAGCCCCTCGAGCCTCCGCAATCCGAGGATGACCTCAGCCAGGCACTTGCCCTTGATGAGCCGCATGACGTAGTAATGGGTCCCTCGCTCGTAACCGACCGCATAGATCGGCACGATATGAGGATGATTGAGCCCACCGGCCACCTGTGCCTCGAGCTGGAAACGCTGGAGTTGTCTCGGATCCAGCGCAATCCCGGAGGGTAAGATCTTCAGCGCCACGCGGCGTCCCAAGGTCACCTGACGGGCTTCGTAGACGACGCCCATACCTCCCCGGCCAATCTCACGGACGATCTCATAATCCCCCAATCGGCCCGGCGTCTCGTCGGCGCCGACTTCCTGGCGAACGGACTTGCGGTCTCCCTCCACTGTAGTTTCAGGAACCTTCAACGCGGCCATCATCATGATGGTTGGAAGTAATTGCCGCAGTTGTTGGGCACGTTCGGGGTGCTGGACGGTAAGGCTCTCCAGGTCGAACGGGTCGCCCGCCCGAATTCGGTCCGCCAACTCGGCCGCCAACTCGGCAAGGACAGGATCGAACTCGTCAGGAACCGAGGAATCAGGAGACGATTCGTCCATTGTCATTGCTTGGGAACCTCGGAAGCGGAGTTGAAGGTTTCATCCGGCGCAAATCCATCGCGCGACTGCTCGCAGTGCGAACTCCTCCTGTAAGCGGCATCCGAAAGTAAAAATCACTCGCTTTTGATAGAGGTCGGCCACATTCGTTGCAGCCTCAAGCAAAGTCTAGGCCGGTTAACGGACCACGCTCGGTTTCGATCGATTGGTACGATTCGTTGTGACGATTTTTCGCCCCTTGGCAGCACGAATCTCCACGAGAGCAAGAAAGAGGCCCCCACAGTTCCTGACACGATCTTTGGCCAAGCCGGACCGAAGCTCAGAACTCCCCGAAACCACCACTGCGCATGGAATCTTGTCCGTTTCTTGCCGGCTGACCCGCAAGTGGGCGCCACGCTGGGCTCGTTTGAGCCCCCCAGGGCGGGAACTCGAGGTCCCCCCTGGCGATAGGGGGGCGGGGCCGCTAGCATCGGTCGAAGACGTGGTTGCGGCCCGGGTGCACCGCCGCCTCGATCCCAACAGCCCAAACAAGGGAGAGCCCAGAATGGCGACTGATCGGATTACCAGGCGAGGATTCGTCGGTGCAGTGGGGGTCACGGCCGGTTCGACCGCGCTCCTGGGCACGAGTGGGCAGGCGGTCGCGGCCAACGACAAGATCCGGCTCGGCATCATCGGATCGGGCAGCCGGGGGATGCAGGTCCTGGAAACGTTCCTGACCAATTCCGAAGTGGATATTGTTGCCGTCGCCGACGTGGATGACAAGCACGCTCAGAATTGCGCGGAGCATGTCAAGAAGAAGCGGGGGAATGAGCCGGTCACTGGGCGTGATTATCACGCGATGCTCGATCGCAAAGACGTCGATGCGGTGATCATCGCTACCCCCGACCACTGGCACGCTCTGCCCGCGATCGAAGCGGTGCTCGCCGGGAAGGATGTCTACGTCGAGAAACCGGTCGCCCACAACGTGGCTGAAGGGCAGGCCATGCTTCGAGCCGCCCGGAAGACGAACAAGGTCATGGCCGTCGGCACGCAGCAGCGCTCCTCATCGCACTTCCAGGAAGCCGTCGAGACCGTGCGTTCGGGGAAACTCGGCAAAGTCTTCTGGGTGCAAACCTGGAATTATGAAAACATCAGCCCAGTCGGGATCGGCCGCCCCTCTGACACGGAACCGCCGGCGCACGTCGATTACGACCGTTGGCTCGGCCCCGCTCCCAAGCGAGCGTTCAACCCGAACCGGTACCATCTCCTCTTCCGCTGGTTCTCCGACTACGCCGGCGGGATGATGAGCGACTGGGGCGTCCACCTCAACGACATCGTTCTCTGGGCGCTCGACGCCAAGGGGCCGGACGCAGTCACCTCGACCGGCGGGATCCTCACATCCGACGACAACCGTGACACGCCCGACACCTTGCAGGTCGTCTATGACTTCCCGGGCTGCACCCTGACCTACTCGATGCGGAAGGGGAACGGCCTGCCGCTGAATGGCCATGACTACGGGATCCTCTTTTGCGGAACCGACGGAAGCCTGCTTCTGGACCGATCCGGCTTCGAGATCATCCCGGACAAAATCATTCTGCCTTATGGGATTAAGTTGGCGCAGGGGGACCGCCCGCTCCGTAAGATTGATCTCGAAGCGCGAAAGGTCAAAGGGGTCGATGGCCAAGGCCCCCACATCAGGAACTTCCTCGACTGCCTCAAGTCGCGCGAGCGTCCCACCAGCGATATCGAGATCGCCCATCGCTCGACCAACACCTGCCACCTGGGGAACATCGCCTTCAAGCTCGGGCGAAAACTCGTCTGGGACAATGCCACGGAATCGTTTAAGAACGACCAAGAAGCCAACGCCTTGCTCTCCCGTGAACCAAGACGTGGCTACGAGTTGCCCAACGTTTGAAGCGTGGGGCGCGAGCCATCGAAGCCAAAGAGGTAGGCATGATCCCGCAAACCGGTCTGATCCTTCGGCTCATCGCCTACCTCATTGAACTGATCTCCATGGTCGGCCTCGTGCTTGCCTCCAGGCAACCGGTCGAGCCCCGGCTGTTCGCCGGGCTCGATCAGCGCCAGTGGAGCACGGGGCTCGCCCTCGGCCTTTTCCTCTGGGTCATCAGCACCGCGATCATCCACTGGCCCCGGAAGAAGCAGGACCGGCCTCAGGAATGATCGGGGGGCAGGTGACCAGGCGTCGTCCCTGGGATGACCGGAACGCCCGCACCATCCCTCTACGCAATGCCTTCGCGAGACGAGCGTTCCGGCTTCATCGACTCGAAATCTGGCGACGTGGGGTTGTCGAACTTCTGCCCGAACGACTTCCCGAGCGGAGACGCGTTCTCAATAATCTTGTTCTGCTCGGCGGCAGTAAGGACAACCACGCTCGACAACCAGAACCAGAAGAGCAAGACCATGACCCCGCCGAGCGATCCGTAGGCCTGGTTGTAATTCGCGAAATTCTGAACATACACCCGGAATCCAAACGTCTGAACCAGAAAAACAATCGTTCCGATGAGGCTGCCCGGGGTGATCCACTCCCAGTGCTGCTCGGCGTCAGGACCGACGTAGAAGGTCAGGGCGAAGCTGACCGAGACCATCAGAAAGACCACGATCCACTGAATGATCGTGGCAACTACTTTTGCGGGCTCGCTCAATCCCATCCAGTTCAAAATCTGCGGCCACGCGACGATCGCGAGCAACGAGCCCACCAGAATAATCGCCTGGATCAAGGTCATCATGATGGCCGTGAAGCGGAGTTTCCAGATCGGTCGAGTTTCCGTCACCCCGTAAATCCGGTTCATCGCGTCGATCACGGCGAGGAACAGACTCGAAGCCAGCCAGATCGTCACGGCCAAGCCGAACGAGATCAGACCGAGATGCGAATCGGCCTGGATTCTCACGATCTGATCCTTGATCACTCCATACGCTTCCTTGGGAAACATCGTCATCAGCGTGGAATCCAGCTTCTCCACGGTCAAGTTCGCGACGCCGACCGTGTTCCCCGTCCGTCCCGTCAAGTCAGGAAGAAGTTGGACCACCAGAGTCAGAACCAGGCCGAGAAACGGCACGAGCGCCAGCATCGCGTAAAAAGCGACGGCCGCGGCTCTGGTGAGAATCTCGTGCTCCTGGATCTTGCCCCACGTTCTGACGATGAGTTCGCGGACGCTCAGACCACCGAGTGTCAACGCCTCGCGGAGGCGAAGCGGTAGAAACATGGTTACATCGTTCCTTTTACCAGGAGAAGGGAGTGACTTCCCAATCTCAACGATTGGCCCTGGTCTTGCCTGAGAGCACGCAGTGTGCCGGCGTCATGCAATCCGCAGGCTCACTTCAAGCATTGCCATCCGCTTGCCATGTCCGACAACGTGATTCAACTTCCCTTTGACTCTACATGCCAACAGAAATTGGCACCATGAATCCGCTCGCGTCCCTCACCCGCGTTCTGGACAAAATGTCTCACGGCGAATCCGTTGTGTGAGCCGCAAGAGTTCCATCAAAAAAAAGGGCGCAAGCGACTCGCCACCAGCTCGTCGCCGGGCGTCGACCAAGCCGGAGGAAGGGCAGGGGAAGGCGACCACACGGCCCTCGGGCCCGATCCCGAACCACACAACGCGAGCGGCCCCCGGGCCAAGTCCCCCGAGGGCCGTTCTTGTGGCTTCGATTCACGGTCTCGATCGCCCCAAGTTCACTTCGTGCTGGCGGCCGTGTCCTCGGCGGTGGCCCCTTGCAAGACAAGGCGATTGAGGCCTTCCTGCAGGGCGTCACGATGTGCATTGTCTTCCGTCAAGACGACGGTCAGTTCACGAGCACTCTCGGCATCGCCGAGGCTCTGGAACGCCTGAATCCAGGCTGTGCACCAATGAATCGCATTGGCCTTGGCGACCAAATCATGGGCGACTCGCTGATGTCCCGAGCTTCCCATCGCGCTGACCTTCTCCTTGAGACGGCCGAGGGTCTCGCCGATCCCCCCCGTGACACTCCGGGAGGGCGTGTATCCGTATCGGGTAGCGATGGTTTCGACGATCGCCAGATGTCGCTCGTCGGCCGCGGCAATCTCGTGGTAGAGCACCCCCAGCGACGGGTCGGGCGGAGACTGCGACCGCGCTTTGGCCTCGTCGAACAGGGCTTGCTCCGCCTCGATCCCCTTGGAAAACTCCGTTGCGATCCAGGTGCGATTGACGGTTGAAGCAGTAGCCATCGAGGTCCTGACTTTCTGATCTGAGTTGATGATCGATTGTCCTGTCCTTGATTCCGGCGGTCGGACCGCTCGTTCTTAAGTAGGGGCAACCCTCATGCCAAGCTCAGGAATTGCCTCGCGTCCTCACTTGGCTTCGGACCGCACCGGCCAGTCCAGGATGATGGTACTCCCCCGCGTTTCGTCCACCTCGAGCCGGGCGGCACCGCCGAACGACTCGCTAATCTTCGCGGCGATCGCCAGGTCCATACCACGACGCTCGGCAGCCGTCCCGCAGAGCCGCTCGAACAGATCGGAACGCAGTTCAACCGAGGTGACCGTGGGCGGCGGAGGGTGCTTGACGCTGAACTCGGTGACCCAGCGATCCGGCCCGCCGTGCAGGGTGACGTGAACCCCCTCGACCTTGGACGCGGCCAGGGCGTTGCCGAGGGCGTACTGAATCGCCTGCTTCGCCCGGTTCTGGTCCAGAAGCGCCTCCGACGGACACGACTGTCGAACCTCGACATGAATGGGGACGGCCTTGGCGCCCGCTTTCAGGGAACGTGTTTCCACGATCTCGCTCAAGAGCCGCTCGGGACTGAACTCCATCGACTGCGCTGGCGTTTCTGGCTCGAAGAGACGGTAGTAGTCACTGAGTTGCGAGAGCATGCGCTCGATCTGCTTGAAGCTCTCCTCGACGAACCGCAAGTCTTCCTCGAGGTCGGGATTCCCGCGGGGCAAGGCTTGATCGATCATCCGCAAGGAAAGACCAACGACGTTGAGCGGGGTTCTCAGGTCGTGGACGATCAGCGGAAAGAAGCGGGAGTCCGTAAGCATCGCCGACGAGGTTGGGGCACTCTCCTGCTTGCGTGCTTGACGGCGGAGCAACCCTTCCACGCGGATGGGCAACTCGACCGCCAGGCTGGCTCGAGCGACCCAGTCGAACAGCTCGAGATCTTGATCGAGCGTCGTCCTGAGCTCGGCGTCCGGTTCGAGAATCGCGAGTGTCGGAAGGCTCAGCTCGCGCGCGACGACGAAAAGATCCTGGCTGGGGGGCGGGATCGTTCCTGTCGGATCGGTCGCCACAATCAACAGCGCGGGACGTTCGTGCTCCCGGAACGCGGCAATCGCCTCAGCCGCCGAATTGTAATACCGAACACGGTATCCCTGGGCCTCTAATGGCGCGGAAATCTCAGACCATTTTGAAGGATCGCCCCCGAGCACAGCGAGTTGGAGGCCATTTTTAGTTTTCGCGTGCCCCCCCGATTGCGCCGTCATTAACATGCGAGATCCTACCCTTTATTTTCAGTGAATCGTCGTGACGTCAGCATCAGGAATCCATTAACTCCCCCGGGATGTCCAGCCCGAGCGACGAACGCGATCGGGCCAGGATCGTCCGAGGAAGGCTTGCCCCAATTCGACAGCCAAGTCGCCTGGAACGGGAAGCGCTGTCCGCTCCAGACCTCCCCTTTGATTTCACCACGGCTTGAGTTTCCATCCGAGCACAAACCCGATCCCGAGCGCCCAGAGGGCCAACGAGGTCGGATGCTCCCGCGCATAATCTTTCAAATAATCCACGGCATCATTGGCGATGTTCTCGAGCGTTCCCATCTCTGGGAAGTCCGCCGCTCGCGCCATGTCCGCGGGGAATTCCGATTTCAAGGTGTCAATCATCTCGACGGCTCCTCTCAATGACTGGCGGCTCGATATCCTTCACGCGAAGGGAATCATCATCATCCTCAAGGCCCCATTGAATCTAGTGCCGCAACTCTCATACCTCTTTATTCGGCACGACCCCCTTTCAGGAGCGTGGCTGGACGCTCATCCCTCCTCTGACCTAAGATGGGAAAGGATTCGCTCGCCTCTTTGCAAGCAATATGAGGCTCTTGCGAAAAATTTCACCTCCGTCAGGAAAACCGATTCACCAAGGAATCGGATTTGCTCACCGCCGAGCAGACCATCGCTCGGAAGTCGTTCGACCCGATGAGTGTGAAGCCAGACCTGAAGTGAGGGAGAAGGACGATCGCATGCGTAGAAAACTGCTGGTAGTCGATGATGATCCTTACCTGACGACTCAATTACGCAAGCTCCTGGAATCGGACGAATTGAGTGTCGATACGGTTTCCAGTGCCCAGGAGGCGTTGACCGCCCTGGGTGAGACCGATTACAGCGTGCTGATCACGGATCTGAAGATGCCGGGCATGGGGGGGATGGACCTGATCCGCGAAGTCGCGCAACGACGGGTCCTGGTCACCACGATCGTGACGACCGGCTTCGGCTCGATCGATCGAGTGGTCGAGGCGATGCGCCTCGGCGCGTATGACTTCCTGACCAAGCCCATCGACCCCAATAACTTGAAGCTCGTCATGGACCGAGCGCTCAAGAAAAGGGCGCTTCAGGACGAAGTGCTCAGGCTCCGCCAACAGCTCAAAGAGAGCTACAGCTTCAACAGCATCATCAGCAAGAACCCAACGATGCACGGGATCTTCGAGTTGATCCGGCACATCGCGGGGACCAAGAGCACGGTGCTGATCGAAGGGGAGACCGGGACCGGCAAAGAGTTGATCGCCAAGGCCGTGCACTACGCCAGCGAGGAGCGGCAAGGCAGCCTGGTGGCGATCAACTGCGCGGCCTTGCCCGAAAATTTGCTCGAAAGCGAACTCTTTGGCCACGAGAAAGGGTCGTTCACCTCGGCCGACGCACGCCGCAAGGGGCGGTTCGAGTTGGCCGACAAGGGCACGATCTTTCTCGACGAGATCGGTGACATTTCCCAGGCGATGCAAGCCAAACTGCTGCGCGTGCTCCAGGAGAAGCGTTTCGAGCGGGTCGGCGGGCACGAGAGCATCGAGGTCGATGTCCGGGTGGTGGCGGCAACCAACAAGAACCTCGAGAAGGAGGTCAAGGAGGGGCGGTTCCGCGAAGACCTGTTCTACCGCCTCAACGTGATCAAGGTCGACGTGCCCCCCTTGCGCGACCGGCCCGAGGATATCCCGCTGCTCGTGACCCACTTTCTCAACAAGTACTCAAGGCCGAACGAGCCCCCCAAGAAAATGGCGCCCGACGCCATGGAGCGACTCCTCGCCTATCGCTGGCCAGGGAACGTTCGGGAACTCGAGAACGCCATCGAGCGTTCCTCGGTCACGACCGTCGGAGACACGATTAATCCGGACAAGCTCCCCGCACGAGTCACCGGGATCTCGGACGAGGAAAAACCTCGCTATGAGATCGATCTCCAGCACCCCTTGCCTTACTACCTCAAGGAGGCCACCGAGCAGATCGAGAAGCAGTATATTCTCAAAGCGCTCGAGAAGAGCCGGGGCAACGTCGGTCGCTGCGCCGAGCTCTGCGGACTGTCGAGACGTAGCGTTTCGGGAAAGATCAGCCAGTACGAAATCGACAAGTATCCGTTCAAGTCGACATGAGTGGGCGACCGGTCCAAGACTTGCACCTGGGATTTCTCAATTGCGAGCCAAATGCCCCAAACACGCTTGGAGTCTGTAGACATGGTCGCCCCTTCCCGCGCAAAGCTCACGGCCGCCGACGTGATGACGCCTGATCCCCGTACCTGTTCGATCTTCAGCACGGTGCTCGAAGCGGTTCTCCTATTCCGCGACGCCGACTGCGGGGCGGTTCCCGTGATCGAGGATGGGAAGCCGGTTGGCATCCTCACCGACCGCGACGTCGCCCTGGCCTTGTCCGAACATGAGGAAAACCTGCCCCGCTTGCCTGTCAGCAAGATCATGACCCAGGGCGTTTTCACAATCGCGCCCGAGACGGACATCGATACGGTGGTGAGCCAGTTCGGCGATCATCGGGTGCGCCGGCTCCTGGTCGTTGGCCCGGACGATCGCTTGCTCGGAATCGTCTCCTGGGCCGACATTGCGCCCTACGTTCCCGATCGCGAGGTGGGCGAAGCGGTAACCGAGGTGGTCGAGCAACCCTGAGGTAGGGGGGGGCGACCCACTCAGTCACGTCACGGCGGCGGGGTCAACACCCGGAGCGCCTTCGGCACGACGGTGAACGTCACGGGCGTCGTCGTGCGGAGCTCTCCGTCGAGGTTGACCCGCTTGCCTTGCGGTTGGGTCTGAAGCAACGCCGTGGGTGTTTGCAGGAAGACGTCGCCCGGCCGGTGCAGGGGAACCTGAAACCGGAGCAGGGCGACGGTCCTCAAGAGCTGCCAGCGACTGCGCCCGCCCAGCGTGTAGATGGCGAGGGTTCCATCATCAAGCTCGCTTCCATCGGCCACCAGAACTCCCCCGCCGAAGAACCGGCCGTTCCCGACGATGACTTGATGAACGTTCCCCTCGGTAGATCCGCCAGGAGAATCGAGCCTCGCCCGAAACGTGGGATGACGAACGAACGCCAAGGCTCCGGCCACAAGATAGGCAGAGGCTCCCAGCCAACGCTTCAGCCGAGGCGAGAGCCCCGCGGTCAACGCCACCGACATCCCCACGCTGGCCACGTTGACGAAGTAGACGTCGTTGGCCCGTCCCAGGTCGATCTGCCGGACATGGCCCCCCGCGGCCACTGCGGCAGACACAGAGAGCTCTGACGGGATCCCAAGCGTCCGCGCGAAGTCATTGGCGGTCCCCAGGGGGATGACCCCCAGGTCGACCTCCCGCAGCGCCAGGCGGGCCGCCACCGTGCTGATCGTGCCGTCGCCCCCACCCACGATCAGGCGACCAAACCCTTGATCGAGCAACGCATCGACCGTGCGGACCAAACGTCTCGGGCTTGAGATGTGGACCACGCGGTCGAGCGTTTGCCCGCGCTGCGCGAGTGCGGCGATGACGGCTGATTCGGCACCGCCGCCGAGCCGCGACCGTGCATTGATTAGCAAGCCGACGCGGCCGGCCATCGGCGGCACCGCCATGGGTGCCTGGCTCACCAGCGGCTTCTCGGAACGGCGCGTCCGCTGTAGGCAAGTACCGTGCGAATCCAGGAGATGTTCCGAACCAGTTCCTCACGCGAACGCCGGAACCCTTCCAGCGACATTCCCAGCTTGCGGCCGGCAACGACCACGATGAACGCAGCCAGCCCGAGGATGACGGTGGCGGTCAAAAGGAGGGCCAGGCCGATGGAGATTCCCGTGGCCTGCGCGATCAGAAGTGAGCCACCCCCGATCGCCACAGGCACGCTGCCCAGAATCAGAACCAGGCCGACCACGACCACGATCAAAGGAACGAGGGCCCGGGCCGCCGTCTCCTGAAAGTCGAGTGCGGCGAGCTTGAGCTGCAGTTCGGCGAGCGTCGCCACGTCGTTGCCGAAGCCAGCGAGACTTCCGACCATGCTCTCGGCCGAACCGTTGGCCGAGCCGTTGGTCGAGCTGCTTTTTACTTTCGTTTGATCATCCATCCCAAAAGCACCCCCACCCCCAGCGCGATGCCCAAAGCGCGCGCTGGTTCTTTGACGACGTATTCTTTAATCATGCCACTCCCCTCGGCCAGGCGCTCGCGAGCGGTCGCCGCGTACTCGAGCGCCCGCTCCTTGAGTTCCTCGGCTTGAGGACGAAGGTTCGCTTCCAGGCCCTGCATGCGGTCGATCATCGTCATTTACCTCCTCGACTCGAAATCGTCCTCGACTCGAAATCGTCCCTCTCGCGGGACGCAACGCTCAGAACGTGGGCTTCTCCTGGGGGCGACCGGTCATTCCCGACGGATTCGGTGGTGCGGGGGCGGCCCCCCCCGCGGTTGCGTGCTGCTGCACGATCCAGTTCTCCAGATACTGCAAGGCGTATCCTTGAACCGCCCGAATGGCCACCGGAGCCACGAACCCCAGCGCCGAGGCAACTAGCCCCTTACGGACGGGGTCCTTGACCTCTTCTTTGCCTTTTTCTTTCGCGATGACCTCGCGAACCTCGGCCGAGTCCGACGAGATTGCGACTGGCACCGCGACAACTTTGTGTCGCTTGGGGACGATCAGATAGCCCACGGCGACCGACACGCCCAGGGCGGCCCAAGGATACATCCCGATGTAGCGACGCCAGTCGGCCACCGCCTCGGCGTTGGCCACGACATCACGAACATCCGCATGGAGCTCGTGACGGATCTGCGCCATTTTATGTCGGATCACGTCGGCGTCGTTGGTCGCGGTGGCCACAACCTGCTCCCGTCGGGGTCGTTCGGACTCAATTTCGAGGAACCACGGCGGAAACTTCGCCCCACCGGTCACCCCGAGAAGCAAGCAACCGCAATGCCAAGAAGACCCGTCGACTGACCCTTCGGGAAGATCGGACGCATTTGCCGGATGTTGACGCCGCCAGTTCCCTCACATCGGCAAAACAGTGCTCAGTGGAGCACTGCTCAACCTTGCGGCGGCACCTTGGCACCGGTCTGACGCTTGGCCCGAGCCGCGCGCAGATTCTCCCAGAGCGAGCGGCCCTGCTGGCCCACCTGGGAAATGAGCCGACCCGCCTTGGATCGTGTCGAGACGCGATGCAGGTGACGGATCAAGGCAGTCCGCTCGGCCCGATGAAAGAGTGAGCCGAGCGCGGGCAGCAACTGCTCCGTAATCCCGAACTCCGACTTTTCGGGGAGACCGACGGCGACCACCTCGTTGATCGTGGGGGGGAGGGCGGCTCGGATGGCCTCGAGGCGTGCTCTGACGGCCGTCTCGCGGCTCCGATGGCCGGTGTCCCAATGATAGGGAGGAGCCCAGTCGCCGCCGAATTCGGGCTTGTCAACCATGGTGACGACCGCCAAGGCGGGGGCGATCTCGAGACGAGGGTGCTCCACATACCAGAGATCCCAGGCCTGAGCGAACGCCACGTCAGCCGCGTAGGAGTCGCGACGACCATCGATGACGAGAATCATCAGGTCGGCCTCCACAGCTTGCGCCACGGCCTCGCGGCGGGTCGCCCGGTCACGGGCCGATTCTCCCCCCGGATTCGTCGTGTAGCCAGCCAGCTCGACGAACTGGGCCGTCTGAAGCCGTTCGAGAACGGAATCGTCGAGCCCCCCCGCCGCCAGCCTGGCCTTGACCAGGGACAGGTCTCCCCCTCGCGCCAGCTTCAACGACTCGATCAAACGGGACTTCCCCGCCCCCCGCGCTCCCGCAACCGCCACCACCAGCGTGGCCAGTTCGCCGTCGTTCGTCTGGGCCCGCTTGGCCGCCTTCCGGGTCAGCCGTCGATACTGGCCCGTCCCGATCGCCAGGCGGCCGCTATAGAGTTCGATCAGGTGCATGCCCAGGCGGTTGATGAACGCCCGGTAAAACCATCGCAGCAGATTTTGCTGCATGTTCTTCCAGGCCGGTTTGACCATCCACTGCTGCGTCCCCAGCCGTGCCAGGCCCGCAAGCGGACTGAAGATCGGCAGCAGATACGAGTAGATATCGTTGGCTTTTTGAACGTAACCGGCAACCTGCACCGCCTGCTTCCAGTGCGCAGCCGTGAGCAGATCACCGCCGGGCACCTGGCGACAGAGGCAGTTGAGATCGTCGGCGGCCAGCTCCATGGCGGTCAGAAATTCCACGATCGGAACGTGCCCAATCGGATCGGCCGCCAGCGGGTGATAGTGCTCGGCGAGCTTGCGGGCCAGGCGACGAGAGGTCTCGATGTAGATGTCGATGTCGCTGAGGGCCTCCAACGCGATCAATTCCCCCTGGCCGGCCTCGTTCTCAACGATCTCCCAGGCTTTCCGATCGAACGCCGTGAAGGTGTGGGGGGCATCCCAATCCAGGGGGGGCAAAAGCAGGTTCGTAGCTTTCGTCCACCGCGCCGCGAGAATCGCGAACACGATCCCCGAGGCCAACCAGAGCACCCCGGCGGGCCAGAGCCATCGCCGCTCATACAACCAGATCGTTCCGAAGCCGATGTAAGCCAGGAACGGACCAACCAAGAGGAGCAGGAGGACCCACGCCCGCCAGTTTTTGATCACCGCCAACCCCCCAGCCCAAGACCGATTCTCAAAACGTCGCCCTTCGCTCACAAGTTCGTCACAACCCTCCGCATCTTTCGCCGAACGGTCCGGCCGGAACCAGATTCTGGCGAAGCGTCCGCGGAGATCGCGGGGCCTTGGGTGCAAGGCGGACCGGCGAACTCGGCACGTCCCAAATTGACGGGACGGCAATGACGATCCGGCTCGCCGCTCGACCGGGATCTGGGTCGAAAGACGGGCCGGAACCGAGGTTCGGGGGCCAGCGTTCGGGGCGGATCAGCGATCCCGATCCATTGAACGCGGTGCCGCGCGTGCGGTCAACTGGTCCTCAACGAGCTGGGCATGTGGCGGGCGATCGCGTCGGGCAGATTGCGAAGTGTGTCGGCCAGGTTGCCAAGCGAGTCGGGAGCGTGGCGGAGGCGATCGGGAAGATGACGCTCAGCCCAGCCTTCCTCGTGTCGGGGTCGCGCGAGCAGGGTGGTGAGCACGAGACCAAAGCCGAAACCGATTCCGAATCCGATCAAGACGGACGGCGCGGGGTTTCGGGCCATCATTCCCTCGGCGCGGCGGTAACGTCGCGTGGCTTCCTCGCGGGCCGAACCGTAGCCCTCGCCAAGCCGCTGGCCAACCTGGGCAACCCCTTCATGGAGTTGCTGGCCAACCGCCTGAACCTGGTCGCGGAGACCACGATCCTCGCCACCGCGCTCGGGTCCGCCGCGGCCTGCTCCACCGTTTTGTCGCTCTGAATTGCCCTTTGGCATTGCCGTGACTCCTTAGCAGAAGGTTCATCATGAGGTCCAAAACTCAGGGGACCTGACGTTGAGATACCCCGTGCAACGGCCATGCCGTCGCTCCTTTGTTTCCGCTGGGAACTTGACTGCGTGCTCCAGGGTGGTAACGTACGCAGCGAGAACTCCGAAATCCCTCTTGAGAAGGGGTTGACCCTCCACCATAGAGGTTGCGATCATCTCAAGAGACTTCGCGGCGTCACCCGGCCCCATTGGGGGGTCCTCTCGTCGCCGATCGTTTGAAGTTCTCCTTCCCAAGGGAAAATCTCCAATGAAGCGTTTCCTGGCTCTGTCGATGATCCTTGGCGTTACCTCGTTCGGCTTGGTTGGTTGCGGCGAAGAAGCCAAGGTTGACGAACCGGTCAAGGTCGATGCCCCCGCCGCTGCCCCGGGTGATGCCCCCGCCGCTGCACCGGGCGAAGCTCCGGCCGCTGCCCCCGCCGCTGACGCGCCGGCCGCTGCCCCCGCCGCTGACGCGCCGAAATAATTTCGGAACCAGCGACGCTGTCTGCTACGCCCCCCGTCTTCGTTCGGGGGGCGTTTTTTTTTGGCGAATCCTTGAGTTCAAAAACTGGTGATTCCGAAGGGTTGGCATTGCGGTTGCACTCCCTCACCTCCCAAGAAGCCCGGCTGTGTGGCCGGCCAAACGGGGAATCCGGGGGAGGATCATGACCATGGCGATCAACGCACAGGAACTTCAGGGTCAGTGGAACAAGCTACGTGGGCACGTGAAAGAGAAGTGGGGACAACTCACCGACGATGACCTGCAAATCCAGGGCGGCAACATCGACCAACTCGTGGGCCGGATCCAGCAGAAGACCGGTGAAGGGCGTGAGAGCATCGAGCGGTATCTCACCGAACTGACCTCGCGAGGAGCGTCGGCCGTCTCCCAGGCGACGGAGTCCGTCAGTCAGTACGCCCAGCAGGCGGGGGGCCGGCTCCGTGAGCACTACGGTGAGTTCGCCGATGTGGCCCGCGAGCGACTCGACTCGGTGCAGGACCACGTGCGTCACAACCCGACTCAGTCCGTCGCCACGGCCTTCGGTGTTGGCCTGGTCGCCGGACTGATCGTGGGGCTGGCCTTGCGTTCGCGATAACCCTTGAGTGAGGCCGCGGGCCGGGCGAACGATCGCCCGGTCCACTTCCGGCCAAATTCTCACACGTGTTCGATTTTAAAAGCGGACAACTACGACCACGACGGGGGGGTACGGCTATGCTACGCTGGGCAATTCTTTTCGCCATCGTCGCACTGATCGCTGGCGTCCTCGGGTTCGGCGGCGTCGGCGGAATGGCGGCCGACATCGCCAAGATCTGCTTCGTCCTCTTCCTGGTGCTGTTCGTGATCTCGCTCGTGATGGGCCGACGGGCCATCGACGGTCCGACGATCTAGAGCGGTTTACGATCGCATTGCGCACGGTGGAGGAAAACGGGGACTGGCTCCCGGCCCGCTCCATGCTCGGCTTTTCCGGACGACCTGGCGGCCGGGTGCCTGTCCCCATTTTCCGGGCCGTCACGGGCGGCCTCGGCGGAAAGGGGGACAGGCACCTCCGCTGCGCTCCGGAGCCAGTCCCCGTTTCCGCACGTGCTCCTGAGTCTTGAGACCAACCACCGTGCGCAACGCATCCGCAAACCGCTCTAAGCCGTTGGTCTCGGTTTTCTTTGATTTTCTGATGGGTGACCGTGGGAATGCAAAGGCCGTTGGGTGCCACGGGTTGTACTCAACCCGTGAACGATTGCGCAGGTTTTAGGCTCACGGGTTGAGTACAACCCGTGGCACCCAGGACTTGCACATTATTCAATGTTATGGAAGACCATGTCCACCTGCTTAGAGCGGTTTGCCCTGTGTCTTGGGGATTGCGGAGAAAAGAAAATCAAGGGGACGGGCTCCCGACTCGGTGGTCCCCTTGATTCCTGACGGGCCGACTCAGTGGCCGGCTGCCTTGTCTCCCTGCTTTCTTTTTCGTCTGCCCGCGACCTCAACAATGCGACGAGGCGAGACACTTCCGGGAGGAAGTGCCTCGCCTCGTCGGCTATTCCAGAATCGCGAGCCCCCGGCGTCACGGCTCGGCGGTGATCTCAAGCGCGGCCCATGCAGCACTTCTTGAACTTCTTGCCCGAACCGCACGGGCAGGGGTCGTTACGGCCCGCCGACGCGACCTCGGCCGGTCTGCGGATCGGCACCCCTTTGACTCCTCCGCCCGGCTTGAGTCGGTCGTTGTACGACCGCGCGATCACGCGGATCTGGGCGGCCCAATCAGCCCCTTCGCCGACCCGCCCGGTGTCTCGGAGATACTCGAGAAACTGTGCAATCACCTCAGGGGCGAGCGGTCGCGCGTCGTCCGGAAGCACCAGCCGAGGCATTTTCTCGGTCAGTACGGTCGCAAACGTCCCCGCCGAAACCTCGTCGGGAAAGTCGCGGTCGATCGACCGGACAGACTGACCGAAATGCGACAGGATTTCGGAAACGCAGCCGCGCACCCGCGAATCGAGTTGCTCGGCGGCGAACGACTCGGCGAAATCTCCCGACCAATTATCCCAGCGATTATCGAACATAGACTCACAATTCTCTGTAAGAAGATCACGTGCGCAACGTGGCACCGAAGCGGCCCGCGCAGGCGGCGATGACCGTCTGGATGGCGTGTTCGACCTCCTCGCCGGTCAAGGTTCGCGCAGGATGGCGGAACCGGAGACCGAAGTGAAGGCTCTGCCGGTCGTCGTCGAGGTTCCCACCGCGGAAGGTGTCGAGATAGTCGACCGCCTCCAAGTTCGGGCCAGCCACGTCTCGAACTGCTCGCGAGAGCTCCGACCAGGTGAGACTCCGCGCGACGACGAGCGAAAGATCGCGCATCACCGCCGGGAATGGAGGGAGCGGATGATGCTGCGGAACCAGAACGGCCTTGGCCATCAAAACATCCAGCTCCAACTCGGCGGCTGAGCTCGCGCCTCGAAGTTCGAGCGCGGTGAGCCGGGTGGAATCCACCTCGCCGAGATAGCCCAGGTGAGTCCCTCCCAGAAGCAGCTCGGCTCCTCGACCCGGCGCAAAGTAAGCGAGCGCCGCGGGGCGAACTTCGAGCTCGTGGTCGACATGGAGCCGCGTCAGGAGGGCCTCGACCACTCCTTTCAGCCCGAGATAGTCGCGACCGCTCACCAAGGCCAGGCGTGTCGGTTCAACCGGCAAGACCGAGCCGGGGCGAGGCCGGTAGACGTTGGCGATCTCGAAGAGCTCGGCGTCGGGGTTGCCGTACGCTTCGTTATGACGGCGGACGGCCAGCAAGCTCGGGACAAGGCTCCGCCTCAGGGCGTTCTCGCGTTTTCGGCTCGAGTGGTCGACCCGGATCGGCGCTGAGTCGGGGCCGGGGTCGAGGGGCTCGCTGAGCTCGTCCGACACCAGGCTGAACGTGACCGCCTCGTCGAACCCACAGGCCGTCAGAGCGCCGCGAATCTCGGACTCGACCCGTTCGCGCAAGCCGCGAGGAGAACTGGCCAAGGGGACCAGCCGATTCTCGGGGATATGCTCATAACCGTGGATCCGCGCAACTTCTTCGATCAGGTCGATCTCGCGTTCGAGGTCGCTCCGCCAGCTCGGCGGCTGGAACTCGCACCCGTCGCTCGTGCCTTCGCGGGTCTCGAGCCCGAGGTCTTGGAGAATCGCCTGGACCCGAGGCGGCGGAACGTCGATCCCGAGCACCCGAGGGATTTGCGCGTACCGCAGCTTGATCGAAGGCCGATCGGGCAGGGGGGCGCCCACGTCGATCAGGCCGGGATGAAGCGTTCCTCCGGCCAGTTCCAGGATCAACTCCGCGCACCGCCGGCTGGCCCATTCCGTGCGTTCGGGATCGAGCGGGCGCTCAAAGCGATAGCTCGACGGGCTGTGCAGTCCGAGCGCTCGGGCGGTCCGTCGAATCGACATCGAATCAAATCGGGCGGCCTCGATCAGAACATTCGCCGTCGTCGCCCCGATCTCGGTGTCGAGCCCCCCCATCACGCCAGCCAGGCCGACCGGCCGCTCGGCGTCGGCGATCACGAGCATCTCGGGAGCGAGCTCGTAAACCTTGTTGTTGATCGCCGTCAGGGTTTCCCCCTTACGGGCCCGGCGGACCACGAGCCTGCGGCCCGCGAGCCGGTCCAGGTCGTAGGCGTGGAGCGGTTGGCCGCACTCGAACATGACGTAGTTCGTGATGTCGACGATGTTGCTGATCGGCCGCACGCCGATCGTCTCGAGTCGCTTGCGGAGCCACCACGGGCTCTCGCCGACCTTCACACCCGAGATCACCCGCGCGGTGAACCGGGAGCAGAGGGCAGGATCATCGACGGCCACCCCGGTTCGCGACTCGACGGCCGGCCCAGACTCCGACGGCCGGGGATCGAGCGAGGCGAGCGTTCGCTCGAACAGGACCGAGACCTCACGAGCGACTCCCAGGTGGCCCAGGCAGTCAGGCCGGTTACTGGTCACCTCCAGGTCGATCGCGAGGTCGCCGCCGACCTCGGTCGTCGACTCGTGGTTCAAACCCGTCAGGGCGAGCCGCTCGGTCAAAATGTCCACCGGCATGTCGAGCCGGACATATTGTGCCAACCAGTTCCAACTAACGATCATCGGCTTCCCTAACCCAAAATGGAGTCAACGGCGAGGACGAGGTCAGGAAACGCCTCGGGAGAGACACTCTCCCCACGCGGGCGGATCTGGATCTCCGTGTGAACACCCGAGATCGGGCGACGATGGACTTCGATCCACTCCTTGTTCAGGTCGACGAGCCAGACCTCGGCGACCTCTTCGCGGGCATAGAGCCCGAGTTTGATTTCTCGATCGTACCCGGCCGACGAGTCCATTACCTCAATGAGGGTAAGGACATCGCCGGGCGTCGCGGGGATCGCAGCGTAATAATCTTGCCGGGGCCGGAGCAGAACGAGGTCGGGTTCCGGCTCGGAACGATCGCCCAATCGAATCGACCCCTGGACACGGAGAATGGCCCTGAACCCAACTCCTCGAGCCAGCAGCCCCGTGAGTCGATCCACGCAAGCGAGATGACGCGAGCCGATGGGGCGTTTGGTAACGATCTCCCCCTCGATCAGTTCGACGCGAGCATCCTCAACCAGAATGCCGGCCTCAGCCATCCGATGGTAATCTTCGACGGAGAATCGATAGGTCTCGTACAGTGGGGATGAGCTGGCCATTGAGGAATCCTCCCGAGCGCTCGAAGGAATTATTCCGCCTTCCGCCCAACCCGCGACCAGAGAAAATAGACTGGGATTCCAGCAAGCACGATCAGGACGCCGATGCCCGACGTCTCGGGGGTCATCACGATGAAGTCGAGCACCACGAGAACGGCCAAGCCCAGGTAGATCAAGGCGGGCAGGGGATAGCCGAGCGTGCGGTAAGGGCGTTCGGCCTCGGGGGCTTTGCGCCTCAGGGCAGTGACGGCCCCGACCATCAGCATGTAGAACGCGACATCGACCGGGATGATGTACTCGAGCAGTTGGCTATACAGGTTGCCGTAGATCGGTTCGTGGGTCGACGGATCGGCGGTGACGGTGACTGGCAGGGCGAGCAAGCAGGCCCAGACGCCCTGAGCCACCAGCGCAACGCCCGGCACGTGCTGGCGATTGGTCGTTCCCACCCGTTCGAAAAAGAGACCGTCACGAGCCATCGCGTAATAGACCCGGGCCCCGGCCAGGATGAGTCCGTTCACGCAGCCGAACGTCGAGATCAAGATGGCAACCGCCATCGCGACCGTGCCCGGCCGGCCGAACACCGCATGCATCAAGGCAGTTCCGACCCGGTCCTGCGGAGCCCCCTGGATCTGGTCGAGCGGGAGGGTGACGAGGTAGGCGATGTTGGCCAGCAAGTAGAGGGCGATCACCGTCCCACAGCCAAGCATCAGCGCACGGGGGAGGTTGCGACCGGGGTCGCGGATTTCTCCGCCCGTGAACGTGACGTTGTTCCAGGCCGACTGCGAGAACAAGGGGCCGATCATCGCGCGGCCCAGGAGCATCGCCAGGGCCAGCCCACCCGTCGCGTTCAAGCTGGTCTGGACCTTCCCGGGGTCCCAACCGTTGGCTGCGGGGTTCCACCATGAAGCGGTCCAGGCCGCCGCCTTCGGATTGAGCCCCAGGCTCAGGCCGACCACGATCAGGCCGATCAGGGCGATGGTCTTGGTGAATGTGAACGAGTTCTGGATCAGCCTGCCTGCCCTCAGGCCGCGGGTGTTCGTCACCGTCAAAGCCACGATCAAGAGGATGGCGACCAGTTGCTGAGTCGAGAGGCTGATCGCGTAGTGGCCCCAGACGCGGGGAGCAACCAGGTAGTGGTCGGAAGCGACCGCGGGAATGAGCACGCCGAGGAACTTGGCAAAGGCGACTGCGACGGCGGCAATCGTTCCGGTCTGGACGACCAGGAACATGGACCAGCCGAAGAGGAACCCCAACGAAGGTCCGTAGGCTTCGCGGAGGAAGACATACTGCCCCCCCGCCTTGGGCATCATCGCCGCAAGTTCGGCACAGCAGAGTGCGCCTGTGATCGTCATCAGACCGGCCAGCCCCCAGGCGATCAGCAGCCAGCCGGGGGAACCAACCAGGCGGGCCGACTCGGCCGAGGTGATGAAGATGCCCGACCCGATCATCGAGCCCATGACGATCATTGTGGCGTCGACCAGTCCGAGCTCGCGGACCAGCTTCGGGGTCGGCTCGCTCGGCTCGGTTGTTGTCGTCGGCATCGCGTCTCCTGCCTTGCGTCGGTCGCGCTTCGATTCGCTTAAGAACCCTTGGCGACAACGAAGGCGTGCACGTCGGCGATCGCCTGACTCATCGCCTCCCGCCGCCACTGGGTCAGGGCGCTGTCGAGGGCGCGGGTCAACTGATTGGCCAGGTGCGTGGCCGCATCTTCCGGATTCTGTCCCTCAGAGCGAATCTCGGGGAAGTCGTGGTGATGGACACACACGGTATGAGCCGTCGCACCAACCGCCACGATGATTCGGCTCTCGTCGGTCGCCATGGGAAGGGGCCTCGTCGATGGATCGAGTCCCGAGACGGACCAAGCAGAGCCCATGTGTCTCCGGCCACGGTGGAAAACCGGACCGGCCACGCCATGCCCCTGGTCATTGATCCGCGTAGTGGACTCAGAACTGAGAGAGGAACCGCACATCATTCTGGTAGAGCAGTCGGATATCGTCGATCTTGTGCCGCCGCATGCAGAGCCGCTCGATGCCCAGTCCGAAGGCGAAACCTGTCACCTCGTCCGGGTCGTAACCGACGGCGCGGAAGACATTGGGATCGACCATCCCGCACCTCCCATTTCAACCCAACGGTCGCCGCCATGCCAGAGCATATCGACCTCGACGCTCGGTTCCGTGAACGGGAAGAACGAGGGTCGAAACCGGATCTGCACATCTTCGCCAAGATAGCTCTGTGCAAATAAGCGGAGGACCGTCTTGAGATCGGCCATGGTCACCCCACGATCGACCATGAGCCCTTCGATCTGGTGAAACATGAACGAGTGGGTCGCATCCACCGTATCGGGCCGATAGACCCGGCCGATGGCGATCACGCGGACCGGCGGGGGCTGGTTCTCCATCACCCGGATCTGGACGGTGCTCGTCTGGCTGCGCAGCATCGTGCCTTCGCTCAGATAGAAGTTATCGAGCGGATCGCGAGCGGGGTGGGATGGCGGGATATTGAGCGCTTCGAAGTTGTGGCGGACATCTTCCACCTCAGGTCCGCGCGCCACGGCGAAGCCGAATCGACCAAAGAGGTCGATCAGCTCGTCGGCCGTCTGGGTTAACGGATGGCGATGGCCCAGCCGGGGCCGATGCCCGGGCAGGGTCAGGTCGATCCCGCGATCATCAAGGGCCGCAGGCCGCTCGAGACGAGTTTTCGCTCCGTCCCAGGCTGCCTCCAGCGCTTGCTTGACCGCATTGAATCGCTGGCCATAGCCGCGCTTGGCGGCTGGCTCCAGCGTTTTGAGCCGCTCCTGAGCGGCCTTGACCCGGCCTTGCTTCTGACCCAGGAACTCGATCCGGGCCTCTTCGACCCCTTCGGAGGACTCAGCCTGACCGAAGGCGGCAAGGCCCGCCGATTCCAGGGTATCAAGATCGGCCAGGGCCTGGGAGATTGGGTCGGCGGAGCTCATTGGCCTCGTTCCATCGGGCCGTGACCGGGCGCGAACCGATCCGGCCCTCATCAGATCGGTGATGGCTTCATTCGCACAAACCGAAAGAAAGCAGGCCGCGCCCAAGCCTTGAGCTCAGGCGGTTTTGACCTTCTGTCGGTCGCGGATCTTGGCGTCGTGCTGGTCGAGTTCGTGGCGGATCCGACCGACGATGACGTCAAACGTCTCGGGATCGAGGATCGCCAGCTCGGACAGGCTCTTGCGATCGAGGCCGATGTTGGCCAGGTGCAAGCCATGGATCAGACGGCTGTAGCGGAGCCCGCGCATTTCAGCGGCGGCGCTCAGGCGGGTGATAAACAGACGGCGAAAATGACGCTTCTTGGCCCGGCGATCGCGAAAGGCGAACATGCCGGCTCGGAGCAGCGTCTCCTTGGCGGTCCGGAGCAGGCGGCGGCGACCGCCGACAAACCCCTCGACGGCCTTGAACAGTCGCTTCTTCGCCTTATTGCGGGCCGCGCCCTTCGTTGCACGCATCGTAGATTCTCAATTTCCAACACGACGCCCAGCGCCTTTCGGCGAGCTTAAAAAGGGCGTCTCAGGCCTGGTGAATCGTCGTGATCAGTCGTGATCAAACGGGACGTCGAGACGTCGCGGCAATTAGGCCGTGGGGGCCGCGGCCGCTGCTGCTGCGGCACGTTCGGCTTTCCGTTCGGCAAGGAACTGGAGCCGGGCCGACTTGATGGCGTCGGGCTGCGAGCTTTCGCGAGTATCCAAAGCGCGACGAAGCCGATGCGCCTCGGCAGAAATCGACAGGATGGATTTCTTCCGCAGCCGGCGAACCTGCTTGCCGCTCTTGTGGCTCATCAAGTGCGACGACCCGCAGCGCTTGTGGCTGACCTTGCCGGTGGCCGAAACCGTGAACCGCTTCTTCGTTCCCTTGTGCGTCTTGAGCTTCGGCATAATGACCCTATCCTAACCGATCGCCTGGCGAAATCGCGCAGAAGGCCGGCGGGAAGTCCGCGAAATCGGCCGAGTCGATTAACATAACACGACGACGGTCCCCCGGCCAACTCCAATTGACCGGTAAACCAGAAAAAAAAATCCCTCTCCGATCGCAACGCCAAAGCTTCGCGACGGAGAGGGTTGTTTCGAGGCAAGCGAGGCAGACGGAGCGAGGCAAGGGGCGGGCGACCGCGGTGATCAGGCGCGCGGGGCGACGATCGCCGTCATCCGTTTCCCTTCCATCGAGGGGTTCTTCTCGACTTTCGCCACGTCATCGAGCGCATGCAGCACTTCGTCCATGACCTTGCGGCCTTCGTCGATGTGCGCCAGCTCGCGACCGCGGAAGAGGACGTTGACCAGCACCTTGTCCTTGTGTTCAAGGAATTCGCGAGCGCGCTTGACCTTGACCTCGATATCGTGGTCGCCGGTCTTGGGGCGAACCCGGATTTCCTTGACCTGAACCTGGTGCTGCTTCTGCTTCGACGCCCGTTTCTTCTGCGAATACTTGAACTTGCCAAAGTCCATGATCTTACAGACTGGTGGGCGCTCGTTGGGAGCGACCTCCACCAGGTCCTGGCCCGCTTCGCGAGCCGCTTCCATGGCCTTGCCTGTCGGCATAACGCCGAGCATGGCTCCTTCGGCGTTGATCACCCGCACCGGTGAGATGCGGATCTGCTCGTTCACCCTGAGATTCCGGTCGATAGCGTCCTCCCCAGGACGATGGGATCAGCCTCACCAAAGGCGGGGCGCGGCCATCCCCCCGCATTTAAGGAGAGGGACCACTACCCCCGGACGTCCACGAAGCTCACCCCCACGGCAAGCCCTCGTCCGTCGCGAGGCAACCTTATGCTCTACAATCGATCAATTTTACTGTCAAGAGGGTATTTCCGCAAGCCGCAATAAGCGTGCCGGTCGTTCCCCACCCCGGGAGGGACTCTTGGCACGAGCCGCGCCCTTGGATTACGCTGGGGATCGCGCGTTCCTCTTGGGGCCGATGGAGACCCGTTTTTTTCCGGCGGCTCCTTGGGGATTCTCGCGAACGAGCGTGTTTGCGGCGCGACGGGCCGAACCGGCGTTGTGGGTCGGGGGGCGACCGTCCGCCTTTGGTTCAGGGAACGGAAAGGCCGGCCAGTGCGCCGGGCGTGGGGCCATGGTCCAGATCAAGCTTCCGGATGGTTCGGTGAAGGAATTCCCCGAAGGGGTGCGACCGCGCGAGATCGCCGAAGGAATCGGCCGACGCCTGGCCGACGCCGCCGTCGCCGCGGTGGCCGACGGCACGATCGTCGACCTCGATCGCCCGCTCGAGAACGGCCATGAGCAGCCGATCGAGCTCCGCCTCCTGACCTCCAAAGACCGCGAGGCGCTCGACGTCCTCCGGCACTCGACCGCACATATCATGGCACGCGCCATCATGCGGCTCTTCCCAGGCGCCAAGCTCGCCTTCGGACCGACCACCGCCACCGGCTTCTACTATGACGTCGTCCTGGCCGGCCGCCCTTTATCCGAGGATGACTTTCCCGCGATCGAAGCCGAGATGGCCGTCATCCTCAAGGCCGCCGAGCCGTTCGAGCGGTTCAGCCTCCCGGTCGACGAGGCCCGGCAGTTCGTCGACGAGCTCGGCCAGTCGTTCAAGGTTGAGCACATCAACGACGAGTTGTATAAGTACGGCATCCTCAGCTTCTACCGCCAGGGGGAATTCGTCGACCTCTGCCGCGGGCCCCACATCCCCCACGCCGGCAAGGTTGGCGCCTTCAAGCTGATGTCAATCGCAGGGGCCTACTGGAAAGGCCGGACCGACGGCCCGGTGCTCCAGCGGGTCTACGGCACCGCCTACTTCGACAAGAAAGAGCTCGACGCCTTCCTCGCCCAGGTGGAAG
The DNA here is from genome assembly GCF_045290345.1 of Singulisphaera photorubra. GTDB lineage: Bacteria > Planctomycetota > Planctomycetia > Isosphaerales > Isosphaeraceae > Singulisphaera. Next base: position 160,862 of record NZ_CP155447.1, read on the forward strand.
AGGCGAAGAAACGCGATCACCGCCGGTTGGGCAAGGATCTCAACCTGTTCACGATCTCGCAACTGGTCGGCTCGGGCCTGATCCTCTGGATGCCCAAGGGGGCCGTCGTCCGGGGCGTGCTCGAGAACTTCCTCAAAGACGAGCTGATGAAGCGCGGCTATCAGCCGGTCTACACCCCGCACATCGGCAAGGTCGAACTCTACAAGACGAGCGGCCACTATCCCTATTACAAGGACTCGCAGTTCCCGGTCCTGCGATTGCTCGACGACGCGGCGATGACCCTGCTCGTCGGCCTGGAGAAGGACGAGCTCGACGAGCCCACCCAGAAGGCTTTGCTCGCCAAGGCCGGCATCCCCGAAACCATGCCGCAGCCCAAGCAGGGTGAGGCAGGGCAGCTCGCCCCCGCCTTCACCGATTCGTTCTTCGCACTCGATAAGGCCTCGAAGATCAAGTACGTCGAGCAGTTGGGCGTGAGCGAGGAATACCTCCTCAAGCCGATGAACTGCCCGCACCACATCCAGATCTTCGCCGCGCAGCCGAGGAGCTACCGCGACCTGCCGGTCCGCCTCGCCGAGTTCGGCACCGTCTACCGTTACGAGCAGTCGGGCGAGCTCTCGGGCCTGACCCGGGTCCGCGGGTTCACCCAGGACGACGCCCACTTGTTCTGCACCGTCGACCAGGTCCGCGAAGAATTCCGGGCCACGATGGAGCTGACCCAGTACGTCCTCGGCAGCCTCGGCCTGACCGACTACAAGCTCCGGCTCTCGAAGCACGACCCCGAGGATCCCAAGTACGCCGGGGCGGCCGGCGACACCTGGCGCCGCGCGGAGGACGATATCCGCTCGGTGCTCGATGAGATGCAGCTCCCTTATGAAGAAGCGGCCGGCGAGGCCGCCTTCTACGGGCCCAAGGCCGACTTCATCATCCGCGACTGCATCGGCCGCCAGTGGCAGCTCGGCACCGTCCAGCTCGACTACGTCCTGCCCGAGCGATTCGGCCTCGAGTACACCGGGCCCGACAACCAACCGCACCGCCCCGTGATGATCCACCGCGCTCCGTTCGGCAGCATGGAGCGGTTCATGGGCATCCTGATCGAGCATTTTGCCGGGGCCTTCCCCCTCTGGCTCGCCCCCGAACAGGTCCGCGTCCTGCCGATCTCCGACAAGGTCGCCGACTACGCCAAGCGCGTCCTCGCCGACCTCCAGGCGGCCGGCCTCCGGACGAGCATCGACCTCCGTCCCGAGAAGATCGGCGCCAAGATCCGCGACGCGCAGCTCGAGAAGATCCCGGTCATGCTCGTCGTCGGCGCCAAGGAGGCCGAGCAAGAGACTGTTTCTTACCGCGACCGGATCGACGGCGACCGTGGCGCCATGCCTCTAGCCCAGGCCATTGCCCAGCTCAAGGCCGAGTCCGAAGCCCGGACCATCCGCCAAACCGCCCCACCGGCCGCCATCCCAGTGGCGACCGAGGACACTACGGAAAAGCACGCCTACTAACGGAGTAGCCGGGATCACCGAGTGGGGGTTACTTCCTCTCTCGGTGGGTCCCTCGACTGGGGGCCCCGCCTGCCTTTCGCTCGCCCTAAAAGGCGAGCGGGGGGCGTCAGCCCCCTGTCTTTACAGGCTCTTTACAAGGGCCGGATAAAGACAGGCAGCTCACCCTCCCCACCTACTTCCGAATCGATAACGGATGTCCCCATATCGAGATAAAGCCACTCGAACCGGCGATGGGGAGGGCCCTGCGGCCCCGTGGGCGACTCCGCCGGGAGCACATTGCCTTCTTGTTCCACACGGTTGAGCTGCGGTCAGGGTCCTTACCCTGGGTTGTCCACACCATCGGAACGAACCAGAACCGGCAGGGAGACAAGAGAAGCCATTCTTGAGATAACCGTCATCTCTACCATCGCCACATAGTCGACTTATCTTGATCCGCCCGATACACGGGAGACCGATGATGGGTGTCCTCGAATCCTCGATTGCTCGGCTAATGCTCGCCGTGTCAGAGAACGGGACGACCAATCCGAAATTTCGAGAGAATTCACTTCGGGTCGGAACCCAAAACCCTCCAGGACTGTCCTCAGGCCGGCGAGCACGACTGCTGCTGTCGGTGCTCGATCGGATTTTGATAAGCTTGGGTTGAGGGTCGACCCTTGATCCCGACCCGTCGTATCAATCCACCGGGAGCCCTATCGACGTGAATGACCTGTCCCTGACCACCGCCTCGATCGACATGGACGACATCCGGCAAGCGGCCGAGCGGCTCAAGCCATGGGCTCACATCACTCCCATCATGAGTTCGCGGACCTTGAACGAGCGCTGTGGTGGGTCGGTCGTCCTGAAATGCGAGAACTTCCAGCGAATCGGCGCGTTCAAGTTCCGTGGGGCCATGAACGCGCTCTTGCAACTGGACGACTCCAAGCGGGGGGCCGGCGTCGTGACCCACTCGTCGGGCAACCATGCCCAGGCGCTGGCCTTGGCCGGTCAATTACTCGGCATTCCCGTCTGCGTGGTCATGCCCCACACCGCACCCGCGATCAAACATGCGGCGACCCAAGGGTACGGAGCGCGAATCGTCTCGTGCGAGCCAACGCTGGCCGCGCGCGAGGCGGCCGTCGCTCACGAGATCGAACAACATGGCTACGCCTTGATTCACCCGTTCGACAACTGGCAGGTGATCGCGGGGCAGGGGACCGTCGCCTGGGAATTGCTCGACCAGGCCGGACCGCTCGACATGATCCTCTGCCCGGTCGGCGGCGGCGGACTGCTCGCGGGAACGGCGCTGGCGGTCAAGGGACGTGCTCCATCGACGAAGGTCATCGGGGTCGAACCGAAGCGGGCCGACGATGCCAAGCGCTCGCTCGAGTCCGGCTCCATCGAGTCTTCGGGCGATCCTCGCACGATTGCCGACGGCCTCCGCACCTCACTCGGCGTTCGCCCGTTCTCGGTGATCCGCCACCACGTCGATGCGATCGTGACCGCCACCGAGTCGGAAATCCTCGACACGATGCGGTTCCTCTGGGAGCGGTTCAAGATGATCGTCGAACCGTCGAGTGCGGTGGCCGTCGCCCCCGTCCTGACCGGAACGCTGCCGGTGCGCGACCTGAAGGTCGGAATCATCATCAGCGGGGGGAACGTCGATGTTGAGCCCTTGTTCCAGGCGCTGGCCGCGAAGTGGCTGACCAACGGAGAGTGATCATGGCACAGATTCGTTCGGATCACGAGCCGGGCGAGCGTTACATCGTCCTGCGAATCATCGGCGGGATCTGTACGGCGATCGGGGCGCTATTCCTGGTCGCCGGCACATTCTTCCTCGTTTACGGGATCTACGCTTTCCTGACAGGTCCAACGGGCACGCCAGGTCGAGGAGGAGCCCCATTCGCTCCTCCACCTGCATCGGTCTTGAACGTCCTGAGTCCGATCGTGATCCTGTGGGCGTTGGGCGCGATCGGTGCGGGCCTCGAATTCATGGCGATGGGATATCTCATCCGCCTGGCAATCCAGGTCGAAGAGAATACGCGAACCTCCGCTCATTGCCTGGAAAAGCTCTGCGCTCGGGTCGAACCAAGAACCGAGTCCCCAGGGTCCCTGTTTGTTTCCTGAGCCCGCCACTTCCCGCAAGTCCGCGAAGCCAATCCGCTTGTGCAGGAGGCCTCCCACGACGTTCGAGAGCGGGGTTACAGCGGTCTACCCTCGCGTCGCTTACGTCGTTGTAGCCGGGGTCTGTGACCCCGGGGCGAATGCCAAGACCGGGGTCACAGACCCCGACTACAGAATAGTTTCGGTCGCCATGATCCACGAGCGACCCGATGGTAATCCGCTGTAAGGCTCGAAATCGAAGAATCTGGAATAAAATCGCCCCCCTGGCTGCCTTATAGAGGCAGAAAGACCAATCAGCCAGGGGATGAACTCGTGACGCAGGACATCGGCGGGGCATCGCGGCTCTATCTCCAGGTGCTGTTCGAGGAAGGAAGCCTCACCGGCCTGACGGACGGGCAACTCCTGGAACGTTTCGCGACCGGCCGCGGCGATGCGGCCGAACTGGCCTTCACAGTCCTGGTCGAGCGTCATGGCCCGATGGTGCAACGCGCCTGCCGCGGAATCCTTCGCGACGACCATGAGGCGATGGACGCGTTCCAGGCCACATTCCTCGTCCTGATTCGCAAAGGCCGCTCGCTCTGGATCCGTGACTCACTGGGACCTTGGCTACATCGCGTCGCCTGCCGAGCGGCGCGCCGGGTGTAATCAGTAATCAGTAATCAGTAATCAGTAATCAGTAATCAGTAATCAGTAATCAGTAATCAGTAATCAGTAATCAGTAATCAGTAATCAGTAATCAGTAATCAGTAATCAGTAATCAGTAATCAGTAATCAGTAATCAGTAATCAGTAATCAGTAATCAGTAATCAGTAATCAGTGGCCATGCACTTCAATTGGGAAATCTGAGGAATTTAGCAAAACCGCAAAACTGTCCGCGAGACTTGGCAGCTTGTTCAAGTCTCCTGGTTTGCCCAATTCAGGTGCATGGCCACCGACTGCAATTCACATCAATCGCGTAATCGTCCACCAACGTAAAACAGGTGATTTCGCGTCGATCTCAGTACTAGTTGTCGCCGGAATTCCTGGTCCCACGGGCCCTCCAGATATGGATGTTGACCGACGTACCAACAAACTCCACATGGCCGTCGGCGTTGAGGACGCAGACCCCCCCGCTGTGATCGCTGCTCGACGTCCATGCCGCGTCGAGCATTGTTAAATAGCAACAGTTGCTGCTGGGCGGCAAATTATGATTATAATAAGTGTTTCCGGCACCACCCTTCAGCCAGCTCGATCCTCGAAAGTAACCGCTCGGTTCAAATCCGGCCTGCAGACTCTGACAATCCGATGAAAATTTCATCCAGTCATTTTCAACATATGTGGTTTTGTAGACTATGCGCTGGCCGCTGAGGTTCGGTGAGTTATCGGTGATCAACAACTCACTCATGGCGGCGGTGAAGGTCAGCCCGTCCGCGAAATCGGCGACACTAATATTAGTCTCATCCGAAAAAGCACCATTGGGTAAGCGCCGGGCCGAACCGAACCCGGTACCCAAATTAGCATAGTAGTTAGATTGGCCGCCGTACTTCGAGCCAAAGCCGTCCGATGGGCACAGGAACGCCGAGATCGTTGTCGACTCAGCAGTTATATTAATGCTCATTAAATCACTACGGTTTCCCGACATATTAATAGAGTTATAGAGAGGGATTTGTTCCATGAAAGGCAGCAGTTTTGTTTGGGGCGAAAACCCGTCCCAGCTCGACGGCATCACGGAGTTGGATGCCGAGTAAGCATTTATTGCAATGCCGATTTGTTTCAAGTTGTTAATGCAGATTGACCTTCTCGCGCTCTCGCGAGCGTACTGAACCGCCGGGATCAGCAGGGCGATAAGCAGTGCAATGATCGAAATGACGACCAAGCACTCGATCAGTGTCATGCCGCTCCGTCGCCCGGTTCGATTGCACATAGAGTTTCATTTCCCCGAGTTTGAATCATCGACACTAAAATCGACCGGCAAGGAATAGGTTCGCCTTGTTTCGTATTTCGTTTTCTCGTTCGGTCTTGAAGGTTCAGTGATTAATGTTTCGAGTGCTTCGGCGACGAGGGAGTACCGGCCGGGCTTTACTGGGGTCGCCAGTTCCAGGGCCAGAGTGGCTGAATTCGCGTCCTGTTGTAGCACCTTTGCCGGGAATCCGCCGCCCGCGGCCTTCTTGCCTCGCCGAATATTGATGTTAACGACTTCGGGCAGCCTCCCCGGTGGCTGCGTTTCGACGCGGACTTTACAAGCGATCGGGTCCCCTTTCTTGACGTGGTGATCGGGTTCCGGAGAGATGATCGTCACTTTCGGTGACGGCGTCGTCGCCGGGCGAGCGTCCGTGCTCTTGATGACCTGAGGCTCGGTCAATTGCGTCGGCGGCAGTGGCTGCGATTTACTGCAGCCCGACGAGAGCGGCAACGCGGCGCCCACCAACAGTGCTGTGGTCAACAGGGCTGGGCGGAGTTCACGCGACTTGACCATTGGTTCCCCTAGCATGGGTGCAGTCAACTGCAAGCGAGATCACCCTAGCCCGTCCCGAGCGAATTGCAAGGGAAATACCGACTGCTACGGATTCTTGGGGCCCGCCGGCTTTCTGACGTGAGCAAATATGACGGATATAAACCGCGTCCCTCGGAAGGAGGCATCAGCTCCTAGTGATGCTTCGGCAGGGGATCGCCGATACCCCCGCCATCGTCGTCGGCTACTTCGGCACCATCGCGATCGAGAATCTGGCAGTCTAGAGAGCCTAACCCTCGAGGGGCCATCAGTGGCCATGCACTTCAATTGGGAAATCTGAGGAATTTAGCAAAACCGCATAACTGTCCGCGAATCTTGGCAGCTTGTTCAGGCCTCCTGGTTTGCCCAATCTAGGTGCATGGCCACCGACTGTGATTCTGCGGTCGCCATGATCCGCGAGCGACCCGATGGTAAGCCGCTGTAAGGCTCGAAATCGAAGAATCTGGGATAAAATCGCCCCCCTGGCTGCCTTATAGAGGCAGAAAGCGACCAATCAGCCAGGGGATGAACTCGTGACGCAGGACATCGGCGGGGCATCGCGGCTCTATCTCCAGGTGCTGTTCGAGGAAGGAAGCCTCACCGGCCTGACGGACGGGCAGCTCCTGGAACGTTTCGCGACCGGCCGCGGCGATGCGGCCGAACTGGCCTTCACAGTCCTGGTCGAGCGTCATGGCCCGATGGTGCAACGCGCCTGTCGCGGAATCCTTCGCGACGACCATGAGGCGATGGGGTGTAATCAGTGGCCATGCACTTCAATTGGGAAATCTGAGGAATTTAGCAAAACCGCAAAACTGTCCGCGAGACTTGGCAGCTTGTTCAAGTCTCCTGGTTTGCCCAATTTAGGTGCATGGCCACCGACTGCAATTCACATCAATCGCGTTATCGTCCACCAACGTAAAACAGGTGATTCCGCGGCGATCTCAGTACTAGTTGTCGCCGGAATTCCTGGTCCCACGGGCCCTCCAGACATGGATGTCGACCGACGCACCAACAAACTCCACATGGCCGTCGGCGTTGAGGACGCAGGCCCCCCCGCTGTGATCGCTGCTCGACGTCCATGCCGCGTCAATCATGAGGTTATACATCGTGCAACAGTTGTTGTTGGGCGGCAAATTATGATTGTAATAAGTGTTTCCGGCACCACCCTTCAGCCAGCTCGATCCTCGAAAGTAACCGCTCGGTTCAAATCCGGCCTGCAGACTCTGACAATCCGATGAAAATTTCATCCAGTCATTGGCAAAATATGTGGATTTATAGACTATGCGCTGGCCGCTGAGGTTCGGTGAGTTATCGGTGATCAACAACTCACTCATGGCGGCGGTGAAGGTCAGCCCGTCCGCGAAATCGGCGACACTAATATTAGTCTCATCCGAAAAAGCACCATTGGGTAAGCGCCGGGCCGAACCGAACCCGGTACCCAAATTAGCATAGTAGTTGGATTGGCCGCCGTACTTCGAGCCAAAGCCGTCCGATGGGCACAGGAACGCCGAGATCGTTGTCGACGCAGCAGTTATATTAATGCTCATCAAATCACTATAGTGTCCAAACATATTAATAGAGTTATAGAGAGGGATTTGTTCCATGAAAGGCAGCAGTTTTGTTTGGGGCGAAAACCCGTCCCTGCTCGAGGGCATCACGGAGTTAGATGCCGAGTAAGCATTTATTGCAATGCCGATTTGTTTCAAGTTGTTAATGCAGATCGACCTTCTCGCGCTCTCGCGAGCGTACTGAACCGCCGGGATCAGCAGGGCGATCAGCAGTGCAATGATAGAAATGACGACCAAGCACTCGATCAGTGTCATGCCGCTCCGTCGCCTGGTTTGATTGCACATAGAGTTTCATTTCCCCGAGTTTGAATCATCGACACTAAAATCGACCGGCAAGGAATAGGTTCGCCTTTTTTCGAAAATCGTTTTCTCGTTCGGTCTTGAAGGTTCAGTGACTAATGTTTCGAGTGCTTCGGCGACGAGGGAGTACCGGCCGGGCTTTACTGGGGTCGCTAACTCCAGGGCCAGAGTGGCTGAATTCGCGTCCTGTTGTAGTACCTTTGCCGGAAATCCGCCGCCTGCGGCCTTCTTGCCTCGCCGAAAATAGATGTTAACGACTTCGGGCAGCCTTCCCGGTGGCTGCGTTTCGACGCGGACTTTACAAGCGATCGGGTCCCCTTTCTTGACGTGGGAATCGGGTTCCGGAGAGATGATCGTCACTTTCGGTGACGGCGTCGTCGCCGGGCGAGCGTCCGTGCTCTTGATGACCTGAGGCTCGGTCAATTGCGTCGGCGGCAGTGGCTGCGATTTACTGCAGCCCGACGAGAGCGGCAACGCGGCGCCCACCAACAGTGCTGTGGTCAACAGGGCTGGGCGGAGTTCACGCGACTTGACCATTGGTTCCCCTAGCATGGGTGCAGTCAACTGCAAGCGAGATCACCCTAGCCCGTCCCGAGCGAATTGCAAGGGAAATACCGACTGCTACGGATTCTTGGGGCCCGCCGGCTTTCTGACGTGAGCAAATATGACGGATATGAACCGCGTCCCTCGGAAGGAGGCATCAGCTCCTAGTGATGCTTCGGCAGGGGATCGCCGATACCCCCGCCATCGTCGTCGGCTACTTCGGCACCATCGCGATCGAGAATCTGGCAGTCTAGAGAGCCTAACCCTCGAGGGGCCATCAGTGGCCATGCACTTCAATTGGGAAATCTGAGGAATTTAGCAAAACCGCAAAACTGTCCGCGAATCTTGGTAGTTTGCTCAGGCCTCCTGGTTTGCCCAATTTAGGTGCATGGCCACCGACCGTGATGCTCAAGATCATCTCAGTCGGGGCCGCAAGTTTGGCCGTCGCTTGTGTCGGCCTGACCACAAGCTGGGCCTTGCAGCCCGGCGTGGGGTTGGAGGTGGCGGTCCCTCAGGAGGCTGGCAGCGCCGCGCGGAAAGGCGACTTGGCAGGTGCATCGAAGGACGACTTCCCCTTTGTCAGCGAGGAAAGATTCAAAGACTACCGGCACGCAACCATCGGCAAAATGTATCCGCTGATCGAAGGGAAGCAATCGCCGAATTTCCAGAGCCGGGAGGCCGTCCTCTATCAGGACGGGACGGTGAAGCTCTGGAGCAACCGGCAGAAGGATCCGGTCGCCCCGCCATTACGCCATGACGACCCAATCAAAGAACTTATGTTTATCGACGAGCTTTCTCTCTTGATTACGGCCTCAAACGAGTCGATCAAGGTCTGGGACGGCCTTCAGGGCCAGCTCCGAAAAGAGTTGAGCGGCGAGACAATCCATCCACACTGGCTTGCAGCCGTTCCCGAAGTCAAGCAATTCGTGTCGATCGATACGAATCACAAGGCGATAACCATCTGGGATGCGGTCAGTCTCACGCGCGTCACCACACTTCGCCTGAAGGGCGAGGCGGATCGAGTCGACGCGGCGGGTCTATCCGGCGATGGCAAAACGGTCGTGGCGTTCCGGTTCGGCGAGGATCCGTCCGCTATGCTCTGGGACGTGGCATCGGGTCAACCTTTCGCCACCTTGCGAGCACCGTCATCCGCGATCACCAATCTGTTCAACGAAAAAGGGACGGATTTGAACCCACCTCAGGCCAAACGGGGCACACGATTTTGGGAGGTTGTCCGTTCTCTGGCGCCGACAACCGGCCAATGACTTCGAAGTGACGAGCCGAAACTTTGACCCATCCTCCGAGATTCTTGTAATGATCGAGCCACGTTCGTGCATGAAGGGGTAACAGGCACGCGTCATCGTCGAAGGGAATCGATACCATGGCGAAGGTTCGATCAGGCTCGGCAGTGGGTCAATTGCAATCGCTCTTTCAGGTGGGGACCATCTCTAACCTGACGGACGGACAACTCCTGGAGCGGTTTCACTCTCGGCGAGGCGCAATGGCCGAGGCTGCGTTTGAAGCCTTGGTCGAGCGTCACGGAGCGATGGTCCTCGGCGTCTGCCGCCGCATCCTCGCCGATCCGCACGACGCCGACGACGCCTTCCAGGCGACCTTCTTGATTCTGGTCCAGCGTGCCGGTTCGATCCGCGTCGATGATTCGCTCGGCCGCTGGCTCTATGGAGTCAGCTCTCGCGTGGCCATCCGAGCAAAGGCTCAGGCCGCGCGACGGAGACGGCTCGAGGAGCGAGTCGCGGCCAAGCCGACCGCGTCAACCACGAATGACCTCGTGCGGCTGGACCTCCGGAGCGTGCTTGATGAGGAGCTTCGCCGATTGCCCGAGAAATATCGAGCACCGGTGGTCCTCTGCCATCTTCAAGGCTTGAGCCAGGACGAGACAGCGCGGGTGCTCGGCTGGCCCCTGGGGACCGTCCAAGGGCGGCTGGCGCGTGCTCGGGAAACCTTGCGAAACCGACTGTCTCGGCGCGGCTTGACCCCATCGACCTCGTTCTCGATCACCGGCCTTTTCGCTCTTTCCCACCCGGGGCCAGTTCCGTTTGCGCTCCGCCGGCGGACCGTTCAAGCGGTCATGCGAATGGTCGGAGGCGAGGCCACACTCGCCGGAACCGGTTCGGCCGCGGCGATCGCCCTTGCCAAAGGAGCCGGCGGGACCATGTTGGTGACGAAGCTGAAGTTCGCCTCGCTGCTGGTCTTGTTCGCTGGCATCGGGGCGGGCACCACCGTCCTACCGCAACGGGCCACGGCCGAGCAGCGAACTTCAGCCGTGCCGAATCCGCCCCCCCGCGCTGAGGAGCCGGCCCTGGTTCGTTTGGAACCGGGCACGCGACCGCCGGCTGGCACGTTCAGAATTCCGATGAGACTCGTCCCAGGCTTCGACTCGTTGGAACTGGGCACGCGACCGACGGCTGGCACGTTCAGAATTCCGATGAGACTCGTCCCAGGCTTCGACTCGAAGGAAATCGCCGATGACGACCAGGTCGTGTTGATTTCCATCGGTGCCCAAGAAATCACCATCCCCCGTGAGAGCAACGCGTTCGTCCGGGCAATCCGCGACACCTGCCATCGAGCGACAGAATGGCTATGGGTCGATGCGCCCGCAGTCGAGCGGAAACCCAGCGATCAATCGTCCGAAGTCGAAGCAACCACTCTCGAGTTTGCGCCGGGAGCGGAGGAGGCGAAGAGTACGCGACCTCTGACGGTCATCGAGCCGAAGCTGGCGGTGACCTTGATCGGTCCCAAGCAACGCTTTCCGAAGACCATCGCCACCTATTCCCTGACCGTCGAGAACTCAGGGACAGCCCCTGCCCAAAATGTGCAAGTGGAGGCGATCCTGCCAGGTCTTGGCCCACTCGTCAAATTACCCCCAGGCTCCAAGTTCGATCCTCAATCCCGCCGACTCACCTGGCCCTCCCTGAAGATCGAGCCCGGAAAGACCTCGCTCAAGTTCGAGGTACGCCTGGGAGACCCCGGCCTCTACAAAGTCACCGCGAAGGCCGTTGATCAGGCCGGTTTGAACGTGAGTGACACGACCTTCACCGAAGTCATCGGTCTGGCCGATCTCGACCTCGGGATCACCGAAGACAGGCGAGTCATCGACGTTAATCAGCTCACAACCTTCACCGTGCGCGTTCGGAACAAGGGGTCGAACGACGCTCGCAACGTCATCATCAGCGTGAAAAATTCGGCGAACGTTACCGTGACGAAGACAGCGGGGACCGAAGAGCCTGCTCGCTTCAAGCGGAACAATAGTGGTAAGCCCATCGAAGGCGAGATCCACTTTCCGCCAATCCCTCGGCTGAAACCAGGTCAAGAGAACGTGCTTGGGATCCAAGTCAAGGCACTCGAGCCTGGCACGGCCACCTGCCGCGTCTTCCTGAGCCACGACGATGCCGACCAACCGCTTGAGGCGATGGCCACCCTCAGGGTGACCCAACCCTGACCATGAGTCCACACCCGCCGGTTCACTCGCGACCGTTGTACGGTGAATCGCCGGCTAGGTCGACCAGAGGACAAGCCCGACCAGGAGCATCCCGCCCAGGACGATGACGGTCGTCAAGGCCGTAACTGTCACTGAGTCGGGTTCATATCGGCCATCGTCGATGGCCCGTCGGGTCCGAAAATAGAGCCGGCCCGCCCAGGCGGACTGCAACGTCCCAAGCACCAGAAAGACAATACCCGCAATCATAAACTCATGACTACCGTGAGGGACGTGAGCCGGGGGATTGCCGCCGACCAGGGCTAATTGCCGCAACAGCAAGCCCATCCGGGCAATCACGAAACCGAGCCCGATTAATCCCAGCGAGGTGCGGATCCAGGCCAAAAAGGTTCGCTCGTTTGCCAGGTGATCCCTCGTCCGGCCAGAAGCGTCGGCGACACGGGAGGGCTCAGGATCGGTCTGCGGCATCTTGGTCCTCTGATGATTTCTCGGCGTCTTCAACCGCTGGCCGGGGCCAACCAGGGCATGCGTCATGCCACCACCGCAAAACGTCGATTGCGGTCCGATTTCCCAGCGTTCGCGGCGCGTGGATTTTGATGACAATGGAGGCCTAAACCTGAAATTACAGGACGAGGTCGATGCGCCGGGGTCTGCCCTCGCCGACTCGCCCATTCCCCGATAGGAGCGTTGAGGGCCGTGGCCGACAATTATGTCCCCCTTTACGATCCCAAATTCATTTCATGAGTTTGACACTGAAATATTCCCTCCGAATCCATCATGGAATCATTGAGAGCAAGCGGGCCCCGAGGTAGAAGATCACCCAGAGCACGCCAACAAGCCTACCAAGGCGGTCATCCCACGCCCGCTCGGGATTCCACTGACCGACTATTTTCAGCGTGAGCCAAGTTACCAGCACGGCAATGGCGATGTCCTCCTTGAAATCCTCCTGTAAGTAATACCTGGCGTCTTGTCCCCACACCCGGCCGTAGAAGCCCAACTTGCCCTCAAAAGCGACCCAGAAACCTGCCCGGCTTGCCCATCCGAGAAGCCGTACCGTTACGACCAGCCCCACCGCCAGATGCACAAACAGGCCGGGCACTCCCCGACGCAAGCGGAGTCTATCAGCAGAACGAATCAGGATCGAAATCAGGAGGGGGAGGCTCAGGCTGGCGAGGCCAATCGAACACATCGTTAGCCTGATTTCATAGGGATGCAATTCTGGGTAGCGGTTGAACCACGCATCCAGCGACAACAGTATCAAGCGTAAGGCACGACCCGTCGACAACAGGAGAGCGGTGGAGGCCACGAGGACAATGGCATCACTTATGAGGAATCGCCTGCTGTGGGCTTCTTGGCTGTTCATTTGGATTTCTGACCCCTGATGGCGTCGGGAAGCTTTTTGGTCGGGGTCTATTTTAGCCGATAAATCTGACAACTGTAACAGAGCAACAACGAATAAAGCAGAGAATATAGAGGGGGACATAGCAATTACCGTCGACTGTCGACAATTGTTATATTCACAATTTATGCACATTAATACAAAGATGCTCACATTTCATCATGCGCGGCGGTCAGGAAAATGCCGGCATGACGTCGCGTGCGAAACGTCGTAACTGCTCCTTGCCGCCAAGAATCGTGAGGAGCACATACTCCGCGCCCGCTTCGTTCAAGATCGTGAGCATGTCGCAGATTTCATCCGGCGTTCCGTAAAGCGTGTTGGCCTCAGTCGCGCCAACCGTGTCGGCGTACGCGAGGACATGTGAACCCGCGTTGCCGTCAGGCGATCGAGACACCGCGACCGTGCGCCGGGTGTATTCGGCTTGCCGGGCCAGCGCGGCTTCTTTGTCGGCCTTGTCTTTCGCCACGTAAAGTTGGCGCGCCACCGCCACCTGCATCGGATCGAATGTGAAGCCCCTGGCTTCGCGTTCGGAGCGGTAGAGCGCGATGCGTTCGCCGATCGCGTCGGCCCCGGCATATTGATCGAGAATCAGATTGAACCCGCGGGCTGCGGCGCGGCGGATCGACGAAGGACTCGCGGCAGCGACCCAGAACGGCGGATGAGGGCGCTGCGCGGTCGGCGGCTCGACCACGATATCCTCGAATTGCCAGTAGCGGCCGTGATGGGAGAAACGCGAGCGCGAGGTCCAGGAGCGCATGATGACCTCGATCGCCTCTTCAAACCGCGCCTCCGCCTCCTCCCGCGGAATGCCGAACCCCTTGAATTCACCGTGCCGGTAGCCTTTGCCGATGCCGAAATCGAGCCGGCCGTTGGAAATCAGATCCAACGTCGCCGTCTGCTCGGCCAACAGGACGGGGTTATGCCATGGCAACACCATCACCGCAGTGCCTAGCCGCAACCTGGTTGTTCTCATCGCGAGGCAAGTGAGCAGCGTGAGTGGGGCAGAGACCTGATTCCAGCCACTGAAATGGTGCTCGACCGAAAAGCTCGAATGGTAACCGAGCGTCTCCGCCTCGACATTGAGATCGAGATAGTCCCGAAACCCCTGTCCGGTTTCCGGGCCAAACTTGTCGTTGTCAGCTTGCGCCGAACAGAGCAGACCAAAACGCATTATCAACTCCCTTTTGTCTCAACCCATCCAGCCACCGCCCCCGGGGGCCGCCTCATTCTCAGATTCGGTGACACGAGCCCTCGGGACTGGGTTCATCCGAATCTCTCCAAGACAGCTACGCAACATCATGCTTATGACATGCAGCATAGCCAATATTTCCCATCCAGCACAAACTTTGCATTTTACCAATGTCTCCCAAAGTGAGCGCCGGGCCTGGTCCCCCGCCCGGGTTCGCTTGAGTCGGCGCTCTTGGCTGCAGGGACACCGCAAAACGTCGATTGCGGGCCGATTTCCCAGCGTTCGCGGCGGGTGGATTTTGATTATAATGGAGGCCTAAACCTGATATTACAGGACGAGTTCGATGCGCCGGGGTCTGCCCTCGCCGACTCGCCCATTCCCCGATAGGAGCGCTGAGAGCCGTGGCCGACAACCATGCATTCGATATCGTCAGCGAAATCAACAGTGCCGAGATGCACAACGCGGTCGTGCAGGCGCAGCACGAGATCGCGGTCCGCTATGACTTCAAGGGGACGCGAGCCTCGATCGAGTACAACAAGAAAGACAACAACTTGACCCTGCTGGCCGACCACAAGGGACAGTTGGACACCGTGATCCAGGTGCTCAAAGAAAAGATGGCCAAGCGCGGGGTGGCGGTCAATGCACTCAAGCGAGGGAAGCTCGAGGAAGCGACTCACGACTCGGTCCGCGAAATTCTGACGCTTCATACGGGCATCGAGACCGACGACGCCAAGAAGCTCGTCAAGCAGATCAAGCAGATCGGCATCAAGGTGCAGGCCCAGATCATGGATAGTAAGGTCCGCGTTACGGGCAAAAAGATTGATGAACTCCAATCGGTGATCGCCTACCTGAAGGAGAACGGGCCGGAATATCCTCTCCAGTACGTCAATTTTACGTGAGTTGCGTACTAGGCACGTTCCGCAGCCCGTCTCGCTCAAGGAGTCACCTTCCTGTTGAGTACCCCGTCGGAACCGGCCGATGTAATGGGGGTCCCGGATGGCCGGGCGTTTGGCCGTTGCGTTGATTTGGCCACGGCGCGATCTTAGGAGGATCTTCGCGATGGGGTTCTTGAACGGACGCATCACCTACGTGCGATTTCGGGTCAGCGGCTCGAGCCCCTTGCCTTTCGGGGACGAAATCCTCGAGCAAATCCAAGCGCATGCCCTCGGCCGCCACGGCGGACCCGATCCCACCGACGGCATCACGATTGGCTGGGCGGGGGGGGACCATGTGCTCGACCTGACGTTCGACCCGGTCAAGAACCTCCTGAACGACGCCCTTCACCTCTCGATTCGGATCGACACGGATAAGATCCCTGGCACCCTGCTGAAGGCTTACACCAAGATCGAAACCGATGCCCGGGCTCAACTTAACCCGAGCGGTTACCCGACCAAAGCCCAGCGTCAGGAGGCCAAAGAGGCCGCGATCATCCGGGCTGAGGCCGAGGCGGCGGACGGCCGGTTCCGCCGGATGGCTCACTACCCGGTGCTCTGGGACGCCCAGTCCAACGTTCTTTATGCCGGGATGACCAGCCTGACCGCGATCGAACGGCTGAAAACCCTGTTCCGCGAGACGTTCGACCGCACGCTCGAGCCGATCACGGCGGGGAGCCTGGCGTACTCGCAGGCCGAGGTCCACGGCCTCGAGCGCACGGTTGAGGACTTCGGTCCGGTCGGCTTCGTGGGCGAGGGGGGGGGTTACTCCACGGTGGCCTGGGCCGACTCGGACGCGTCGAGCCGCGACTTCTGGGGCAACGAGTTCCTGATCTGGCTCTGGCACACGTTGCAGATCGACGGCGACACGATCACGCTCCGGGACGACTCGGAAGTGACCGTGATGATGGCCAAAACGCTGACCTTGGACTGCCCGCTCGGCGAGCACGGCCGCGACGCCCTGACCACCGAAGGACCGACCAAGCTCCCCGAGGCGTTCCGGGCAATCCAGGCGGGAAAGTTGCCGCGCAAGGCGGGCCTGATCCTGGTGCGCGACGGGCTCCAATACGAGCTGACCCTGCAAGCCGAAACCCTCGCCGTATCGGGCGCCAGCCTGCCCAAGCCCGAAGGGATCTCGCGAGAAGATGCCAAGCCTGCGCGGATTGAAGGGCTGAGACATCTGGTGGAGACTCTCGACCTGCTGTACGATGCCTACGGTCGGTGCCGAACCGGTCCGGAGTGGAGCGGTGAACTCGGCCGCATTCGACTCTGGCTCAAGGCGGCGTGACGTCCTGCTCCGCACGGAGTGTGAGTGTGGGGAGCACGCTTTTGCAAGGAGGCGTGGAGCCCACGCTCGACCCCGTTGGGCAACTACCGACAGCACATCAGCTTCGCGGCGGCGCTCGGGGGCCTCTATGCGTGGGCGACCTACGTGTTCGCCGGCGTCCACTGGCTCTACGGCACCGTCGCGGCGCTTCTGACCACGCTCAGCGGGCTCCTGCCCGACCTTGACTCCCAGACCGGGTTCGGGATGAAAGGATTCACCGGAATCCTTGGCGTCCTGGTCGCCCTGGTCGTCTGGCAGAAGATGGGGGATTTCAACCCCGAGCCCGCCTTCGAGTTTCACCTCTGGGCGGTTATTGCCGCCTTTGCGATGGTGCGTCACGGCCTGCGGAGAATCGTGGGCCGCCTGACGGTCCACCGAGGGATGTGCCACAGCATCCCCACCTGCGCCATCTGGGGCGCGATCGCCTATCTCTATTACCCCACCGAGAATCAGTTTCTGCAGATTGTCATGGCTGTGGCGGTGATGACCGGCTATTTCTCTCACTTACTGCTCGACGAGATCTGCAGCGTCGACCTCAAAGGAGCGCGGGTCAACAAGGCCTTCGGCACCGCTCTCAAGTTCTGGGCCCCCTCGCCCTGGTCGACGCTCGCAACTTATGTCTTATTGAGCTACCTGACCTGGCGAATCATCCAGGTCTGGCCGGAAGGTCCCCTCATTCTCACTCCCCCCACCCCTCCGAAAATTCCGATCACGCTCCCTGAGAACCTTCAAATTCTCTTTCCGGGCTCGGAGATCGAGCCGTGACACTCGCGTTTGAAGCAATTGGCGAGTCCGAATTTTCTCGCGCGATTCGCGCGGCATTCATTTCGCGAAATCCGTATAATCGCTCCAGTTTACGGCTCAACAAGCAGTCTGAGCTCCGTGAGTAGGGCGTTTTCGAAACAGTAGGGAGACGAGTTCGATGCGAGCGATTGTCCGACCCGTTTGGTTCGCCACGACCGCGATGGGGGTGCTCGCAATGACCCTCACCACCCACGCACAAGCCCCCGCTGCGAAGGGAACCACCCCTGCGACATCTCCTCCCGCGGCGATCGAGACGGCGCCAGCCCCCACTCCCGCCACGCGAGTGTCGCCCGCAAAGTTAACCGAAGTTATCGCAACGGTGAACGGCGAGAACATCACCCGAGGCGACTTACTCGACTTCCTGAGCCGCTACGAGATTCCCCCCGAGAACGAAGAGCAGATCTACAGCGACGCGGTCGAGACGCTGGTCAACATGAAACTGGTCGGCCAATTCCTCACCCGCCAGAACATCAAGGTCAGCGAGGATCGCGTGACCGAGGCTGTCAATCAGCTCGAGAAACAGCTCAAGGCGGACGGCAGCAGCCTGGCCCAGGCCTTGGTGGAAAGTAACAAGTCGATGAAGGAGGTTCGCGACGAGTACGCGAACCGGCTCCGCTGGATCGACTACGTCAAGCTTCGGGGAACGGACGCCGAGCTCAAGAAGTACGCCGAGGGACATAAGGACCTGCTCAGTGGGACCCAGATCCGGGCGAGCCACATCCTCAAACGGGTGGAGCCCACGACCACGGCCGCAGAGAAAGAACAGATCAAGCAGAAGCTGATCAGCCTCAAGAAAGACATCGAGTCCAAAAAGACCACGTTCGCCGAGGCGGCGAACAAGAACTCGGAAGACCCCGCGAACTCCGAGAACGGCGGCGGCGACATCGGGTTCTTTGGGCTCAATAGCGGGATCGTCGAGGAATTCAGCCAGGCGGCGTTCGCCCTCAAGCCGGGGCAACTGTCCGACCCGGTCGAGACGCCGTACGGCTTCCACCTGATCCTGGTCACCGACCGTCAGGAAAAGCCCAAGGTCGACTACGAACAAAACAAGCCGTTGATCCTGAACGTCTACGCCTCCGAGCTCCAGAAGGACCTCCTGGTCTCGCAGCGGAAGACCGCCAAGATCGACATCAAGCCGATGCCGAAAGACCTCTTCATCAAAGCCCCCGCGCCCACGACGGCCCCCGTCCCCGCCGGTGCCACCAAGAAAGCGGCTGGTGCACCTGCTACGCCCAAGACTGCGAAGTAACCGAACTGGGCGTTTGACTCAAATCTGTTCCAACCCCGGAGAGAGGGGGCCAACACGGCCTCCTCTCTCTCTTTTTTTTTCGAAAGCCCAGACTCGCCCCTGACTTGGGCGGCCTTCGACCCCCGACCCCACCGTATGCCGCTCGAAGCGAGCCGAGGAAGCCGCGCCCGCCCACTCTACCGCCACGCTCGGCAACCAAAGTTTGATGCGCTCGGCCTGGCGCTATCGACGGACGGAGCAACACACTCTCCCAGATCAACGCCGGATGTCGGACTCGACGGGAAAGCGAAGAAGGCAAGTGCGGGCATTGACAAAACAAATCTCTTACACCAACTCTTCCTCTCTTAACACATAATCTACAAGCACAGTTCAACCAATCCGATCCACTTCAACACAATTGACTTTTCTGAAGAGATGACCGTTGCCTCGCCTGTTTCGTCATGAAACAATCCGTGTGTGTGAGGGCGGAACCGGTAGCGACCGGCCGTTTCTCTTTTCATGCACTCCTAACATAAACAGGTATTTGTTCCCATGAAATTCAAAGAGGCCATTCAAACGCTTGAAAAGCATGCCTTGGCGATCCTAAGCCAACCGAACTCAAATATCCGGCTTCTTGCAGTCGGGACGAAAGAGCACGGCCCGCTCTCCAAGGCCACCGACTACTGCATTTCGGCGTACGTGCCCGAAAAACTCACCAAGGCGCAGCTCAAGAACCGCGACTTGGTGGCCTTCGATCAGAGCGTCGCCCTGGCAGCGGGAGCCCCCGCGCTCGAGAGGATTGAGCTCAACGTGATTGAGTCGGGCTCGGACTTCACGCCGAGGCAAACGCTATCGGCCCCGGCGGCATTTCGGGGTCAGTACGGAGGGCAGACGCCGGCAATCGACACCCAGAAATACTTCGACCAACTCCGTTGCGGGATCGGCATCACGAATCCGACCGACGAGTACCCTGGTCAACTCAGCGTGGGTACTCTGGGCTTTTTCGTGCGTGACGGTCATCAGCAGCTTTACCTGGTCTCCAACAGCCATGTGATCGGCCGCTCGGGCAACGCGGTGGAGGGTGAGTCGGTGGTCCAGCCTGGGACACTGGACCTGACTGCCAACGAGCTTCAAATCATGAACACCCTGGCCAAGCTGCGAAATCGGACGGAGATCGCGCGTGTCCGGGCGGTGGTCCCGTTCCAATTCGTCAGCGGATCGCAAACCCCGATCAATCGCGTGGATGCAGCGATGGCGACGATCAACGAACCGGGTCGTGGCCAGGGAGACGTCGACCGCGTCTGTTATGGAGGGATCATCCGAGGGGTTGCCGACGCGTATCGAACAACTGCGACCGGCACCCTGGTCGGTTCCACTCGGGTGCACAAGGTCGGCCGAACCACCGGAGCGACCGAGGGCAATGTCGTGGGCGTGGCCGGTACGGGAATGCTTACCTATGCCACGGGTCAAGCCTTCTTTTCAGGGCAGCTCGTGATCGAGGGGACGCCGGACAATGGCGGCCTGTTCAGTGATCGAGGCGACAGCGGGAGCGCAATCCTGAACGACCGCCACGAGCTGGCCGGGCTCTTGTTTGCTGGTAGTGAGCGGCAAACCTTGGCCAACACAATCGCCGATGTTCTGCGAGAACTCCAAGCCACCTCGGGCCTGACGCTGCGTGTCGTCACGGGATAAGAAGAGCAGCTCGTGCCAAACCGGCCTTGTCGCGATAGGATAGAATGAGAGCTTGGAGCTTGGCCCGTTTCAGCAGGAGACCAGGACGATGGATGCTCAGCCGAAGTCATCCAACCGGGAAGAGCCCAAACCTGCCGAACGGGTCAGACCTGCTTCTGCAACTCAGATTCTTAACCTCCTGAATCAGTGCCCGATGGATGTCTACAAGGCACTGGGGCTCGACCCAGCAGAGACCCAGCTCTCGATGCCGACAGATGGTCGGGGGGCTCGAATCCGAGCCTCGGTGAAACGGGGAGAAGCGGTCTCGGTCCCGACGCGGATTACCCTGACACACGATAACCGTCGTCTCAGCGTACCGGTCGAGGTCGACACCGATTTCCAGGACTTCCGGCCCCTCTGAACGTGAGGGGATATGATCTCCGACCTTGTCCGGGCACAGACGATGCAGAGGCCGGAGGCTTCGTCGATCCGGCAGATCCCAACGCAGGGGCTGGCTCGCGGCACGCGACCGTCCTCCGGAGGATCGTCCTGGGTGATGAGCAAGGTCAAGGTTGAGCCGCCGGGGTGCGGGCATCCGCATCCCCGGCGGTCGGCCTTCCCTTAGCTGAAGTACGCGTCGACGGCCGCGGCCGAGAGAGCCGCCGGGCTCGCGACGGGCGAGGCCAGGAGCCCCCGCGGTGTGGCCACGGCCTCGAAGTTCCGGCCGTTGTTGATCGGCCGGTCCTGCGGGTCGGTCAAGCGCGAGACGTCGACCCGTAGCCGCTCGATGCGGGGTAGCCGCGTCGCGCGGGCAGGGATGAGGATCACCCGGTTCCGCGGAGCGTCGTAGATCGCCCGGGCAAACGTCACGCTCCCTTCGAAGACGATCCGCGGGCCCCCGATGGCCCGGATGAGTCTGCCCGAGGAAACCGCATAGGCCGCGAGGTTCTGGGCTGCCGTCTCGGAGAGAGGGCCGCTGAACCCGGCGACGAGGGCCTTGACATTCCTCAGGCGGGGCGTCGCGCCGAGGTTGACCCGCTCGACGCGCAGCGAGGTCAGGGTCACTGGGGACGTCTGGTTCGGCACCGGAGGCGCGGTCGGCGTCACCCGTAGCGCGGCCGTGCCCCTCACGCCGTTCAGGGCGGCAGTGACCGTCGCCGTGCCCGCCGCCAGGCCGCTCGCCAGGCCCGAGTTGGAGATGGTGGCGACCGCGTTGTTGGCCGAGACCCAGGCGACCTGCCCGGTCAGGCTACGCGTCGACCCATCAGTGTAGACGCCCACCGCCGCGAGTTGGCTGGTCTGGCCCATCTCGACGCTCACGTCTTGGGGGCCGACCACGATCGAGACCAGCCTGGCTGCCGTCACTGTCAGAACGGACGTGCCGCTCACACCGCCAAGCGTCGCCGTGATCGTCGACGTGCCCAAGTCCGCCCCACCAGCGAGGCCTCCCGCGGTGATGGTGGCAATCGATGGTGTGCCCGAGGCCCAGGCGACCTGGCCCGTCAGGTCCTGCGTCGTCTGGTCGGAGTACGTACCCGTTGCCCTGAACTGCTGGCTCAGGCCCTTCGCCACGCTCGGAGCTGTCGGCGCGACGGCGATCGATACCACCACTGGGGCCGTTACCGTCAGGACGGACGAGCCGCTCACGCCGCCAAGCATCGCCGTGATCGTCGACGTGCCGAGCCCCGCGCCAATGGCCAGGCCCCCGGAGGCGATGGTCGCAGTCGAGGGCGTGCTCGACGACCAGATGACCTGGGCCGTGACGTCCTGCGTTGTCTGATCGGAGTAGGTACCCGTCGCCGTGAACTGCTGGCTCAGGCCCTTCGCCACGCTCGGGTTCGCAGACGCCACCGCGATCGACACCACCACGGGAGCCGTCACCGTCAAGTCCGTCGTGCCGATCACGCTTCCAAGCGTCGCCGTGATTGTCGACGTGCCAAGCCCCGCGCCAATGGCCAGGCCTCCGGAGGTGATGGTCGCGGTCGCCTGTGTACTCGACGCCCAGGCAACCTGACCCGTCAGATCCTGCGTCGTCAGGTCGGAGTACGTACCCGTTGCCGTGAACTGCTGGCTCAGGCCCTTCGCCACGCTCGGGGCTGCCGGAGCGACGGCGATCGACACCACCACCGGGGCCGTCACCGTCAGGACGGACGAACCGCTCACACCGCTCAGCATCGCCGTGATCGTCGATGTGCCGAGCCCCGCGCCACTGGCCAGGCCTCCCGTGTTGATCGTTGCGGTCGACTGCGTGCTCGACGCCCAGATGACCTGGGCCGTCAGGTCCTGCGTCGTCTGATCGGTGTAGGTGCCCGTCGCGGTGAACTGCTGGCTCTGGCCCTTCGCCACATTCGGGGCTGCCGGCGTGACCGCGATTGATACCAGCAGCGGAGCCGTCACCGTCAAGTCCGTCGTACCGATCACACTTCCAAGCGTCGCCGTGATTGTCGACGTGCCGAGCCCCGCGCCACTGGCCAGGCCTCCCGCGTTGATGGTGGCGGTCGATTGCTCGCTCGAGGCCCAGGCGACCTGGCCCGTCAGGTCCTGCGTCGTCTGATCGGAGTACGTACCCGTCGCCGTGAACTGCTGGCTCAGGCCCTTCGCCACGCTCGATGTTGCCGGCGTGACCGCGATCGATACCACCACCGGGGCCGTCACCGTCAGGACAGACGAACCGCTCACGCCGCCCAACATCGCCGTGATCGTCGACGTGCCAAGTCCCGCGCCACTGGCCAGGCCTCCCGCGTTAATCGTTGCGGTCGCCTGCGTGCTCGACGCCCAGATGACTTGGGCCGTCAGGTCCTGCGTTGTCTGGTCGGAGTACGTACCCGTCGCCGTGAACTGCTGGCTGAGACCTTTCGCGAGGCTCGGGTTCGCAGGCGTCACCGCGATCGACACCACCACGGGCGCCGTCACCGTCAAGTCCGTCGTGCCGACCACGCTTCCAAGCGTCGCCGTGATCGTCGACGTGCCGAGCCCCGCGCCACTGGCCAGGCCTCCCGCGTTGATCGTTGCGGTCGCCTGCGTGCTCGACGCCCAGACGACCTGTGTCGTGAGGTCGCGCGTGGACTGGTCGGAGTAGGTGCCCGTGGCGATGAACTGCTGGCTGAGGCCCTTGGCAAGGCTCGGATTGGCCGGCGTCACCACGAGATTCGTCAGGGTCAGGGGAGCATTGCCGAAGTCGAGGCCCGTGAGGTTTCCCCCGTCGGTAATCGTCACGTTGTACACACCCGGTGCGACGGGAAGCGTCTGGCTGAAGCCTGCCTGCGGCACCTGACGGAGCGTGTAGGTGCCCGGAGCAACTTCGGGGAGCGAATAGTTGCCGGCGCTGTCCGTGGGGCTGGAGGTGGCGACCAGGGTCGCCCCGCTGTAAAGCTCGACAACCCAGCCCTGAAGCCCCCCCTCACCACTATCCTGCGTGCCGTCGCCGTCGAGGTCGTTGAAGACGACGCCGCCGGCCGCCCCGGAGGGGGTCGACACCGTCAGGTTATCGGCAGCGAAAAATGCCGCTGTGTTCATACCGTAAA
Organism: Singulisphaera photorubra; assembly: GCF_045290345.1. Classification (GTDB taxonomy): domain Bacteria; phylum Planctomycetota; class Planctomycetia; order Isosphaerales; family Isosphaeraceae; genus Singulisphaera. Next base: position 184,870 of record NZ_CP155447.1, read on the forward strand.
GCGGGTGGTTCTGCGATGACTCGAGTCCGAACTGCAGGCTCCCCGCGCCCGAAAGCGGAGCCAGATCCACCGTCTGCCAGGTGTTGATAATATAGTGATTCGAACCGAGGAAGTTAGCCAGGTCGAAGTCGACCTCGCCGACCTTCGTCCCCGTACCATCCGGGCCGGTGTAGCCCTCGATCGTCAGGCGGAAGAAGTCGCCGGCGGCAAACGCACTCACGGAGAAGTCGCCGTTCAGCATCGAAAGATAGGCGTAGGTCGTGTTCGTGACTTCGATCGAGACGGGCGTCGCGCCGTCCGGCAGATTCACGAACGAGCCGGCGGGGTGGAACGGGTCCGCCGCGCCGCCGAAGGTGAAGGCGACGCCATAAGTCTGCGACCCATCCGCCCCCGATCCCGTGATCGCGCTGTACTGATTGGTGTAGCCGGAAGTCGTCGTGTCCGTCGAGTTGGAGATCGCCCAGCCCGACCAGATGCCGCCGAAGTCGGGACTGAAGTCGTTGTTGAAAGCGTTGCCGGCATCAACGAACTCGCCGCTCGGCCCCGCATTGTTGACGTATGTGTTGGGAGCGAGTCCGAAGCTTTCGAAGGTCGCGACAGAGGTCGCCAGGAGTTGGCGATCTTCGAGAGGCTCCAAACCGAGGAGTGGACGGAAGCGCGTCGTCCGATGCCGCTTCGCCCGCCGACCCCACACACCGTCTGCCCGCAGGAGAGCCCTGGCTAATATCGTCATGCTGTAATCCTTGGCTGCTGATTCTTGAGTGGAAGGCCGGTGCGTCCTTCGGTGGAAGTCGGGCAGCGTAGCCCAGCGCGACCGGAAAACGCCTCGCCCGTCGCGACGAGCATGCGCGGGGATATGAGTCCCGCGACACCGCGCGAACGAGCAAGCTCTTTCGAGATCTCCAGCACGGTAGCGCGCGCCGAGTCCGGCGAGCACGACCTTGAGCGACAACCCTATCGAGGGAGTGAGGAGGTCAGTTGCGGCACGCTCGTCCCACGCAAAGCGATGCCCACAAAGATGCTGGTAGGTCTTCTGACTCTCGAACTGGGGCGACGAGCCTTCTCACCGGGCGGCCGTTCAGGCCAACCCGACAATGGCAATAGGAGGTGCGTCGCCCGTGAACGCTCGATTACAGCGGCGGGGCCGTTCCGGATTTGCACCGGATTCCCTGTTTGCCGGCCGCGGCAGGCTGCGCGCGACCGGCCACCAACACCTGTTCGAATAAGAAGCTTAGGCGAGTTGTAATGCCGTTGTCAACCGACCAGGCCGTCCTCGCCTGACCGACCGATCAGCACTCGCCGAGAAGGTGAATCTGTCCGCTCGATTGTGATGGATTGGCATCCGGCCAGGCCCACCGAAGGCACCCGACCGATGACCTGAGCTTCGATGACCGATCGAGCGAACTACGGTTCGGTCAAAAGTCCCCAGCGCTCAGGATCTCGCCCCCCTTTCGCGAGAGGAGGGCTGCCAGGATCTTCGGCTGGATACTTTCCTTGAGGTAGCGTACCGAACCGTCAAGGAAGAGGAAATTAACCCCACCGGTGTGATAGCTGTGGAACTCCTGGCCGTAATCACAGCCAAGCTTGCCGATGCTCGCGCTGCCGGCCACAACCTGGCAGGACTGCCACGGCGTCGAGCTGAACGGCCCGAAACGAGCGTTGATCGGTGCGCTCTGATCGAGGAAATTCTTGTGCCCGGCCCAGAGCCCATGCAACGCCTCCGGAGCTTCACCAATGACGATGGTATTCGTACTGCCGTCGGTGACGCTGACGAGATTGACATTGATCTCGCTGCCGAACATGATCACCCCCCGACCGGCTCCTGACTGATCTCCCTGGTCGGAGTAGTTGTTCTGACAGCTGGTGGCCGGGAAGCAGCGCAGGGCACGCTCGCCCCAGTTGCCCGCGTAATCGTTGCGGCAATATTGCGGCTGACTCGTTATGTTGTCCCCGTTCGGCTTCATGGGCGAACCGGCCGGGTTGGACGGGCAGAGGAAGGTTGACAGCAGAGTTCGCGAGGTCGTGTAGTTCGGCGGCTCCAGGTACCAGAAGCCGGTATTGAAGCTGTTGTAGAGTGGGGCCTGCTCCATTTGCGGCAGGATCACCGTCCCCCAGCTTGCCATCCTCCGCGACTGGGCCGTCGCCGTATTCCAGAGGGCAGGCACGCCCATGCCACCACCGTAGCCCCCCTTGGGGATGACCCCGTGGATGTCGTGGTAGTTATGGACTGCCAGCCCGATCTGCTTCAAATTGTTGGTGCACTGGAGGCGCCGGGCCGCCTCACGTGCCGATTGAACGGCGGGGAGCAGGAGGGCAATCAGGACCGCGATGATCGCGATGACGACGAGCAGCTCGATGAGCGTGAAACCCCGTGAGGGGCGAGCAGGCAGCCGAGGGAACATGGACGCAGACCTATCCGCCGGGTCGGGCGTAAGATTCGGCTCCGGCCCTGACGGCGCGTGGCCCCTCGGCAGACGATCTGCGGGGCGGCCCGCCCGAATGCTCATGGCCGGAGCACCGAACAGAACTCGACGGGCAGGTCTTCTGACTTACGGCTCTTCGCGGCCCCGGACGGCCTTCCCACCTTGCGGCAGTGGCATGGGTGTCCGAGTGCCTGGCCGATTACAGCGGCGGCCCCGCGACGGATTCTCACCGTCTTCCCTATTCTCCCCCGTGCCGGCAGTCCGGGCGGGGGCACCTGTCGAGTAGCAATGAGTACAGCGTCAACATGACTCAACTGTCAAGAGCGACGAAATCCATCCGCCGACGAACACGACGCCATGCACACATATTTGGCTTTTCAGAAGCAGCCATCCACAGGGTGGGAGAGGTAAAATCAGGCGACTTTGATTTCCGGCTGGCAGATCGGCAGAAGTGAGGGAATCGGTTGACCTCGATGCTCGGCCTCGAAGCACGATGTCAAGTAGTCCAGCACGTTGCGACCTTGCTGACGGCAGGTCGCGACCACGCTCAGGGTCCGCTCCACGAAACGCTTCCCCTGATCGCTATCCGATCCAACACGGATCCGCAAAGCTTCGCCGAACCCGTTTCGCCCTACGCCAATGCAAGCGGCCAGGGCATCTTCGTCGGCCTCACAATTCCCGTAGGGTGGGCACGGCCCACCATCTTAAATTCTGCTTTGACAAGGAGATAGGGATGGTGGGCCGTGCCCGCCCTACGGAAAACTCGGATTCTGATTGCTGCCCCATCGCAAATCATTGATAAGATTATAACGGGTTAGGCGAAGCTTTACACGGAGCCGGCGCCAGCTCACCGCGGATCGCAAGGCTCGCTCTGCCGCGTTGTTCGTCGATTCGATTCGTTGCTTCACTTGGCTCCGATGAAGAGGGATGGATAGTGGATCGGTCATACTGAAGGTATCGTGCCGTTATCGGCAACTTTCAATCCCAGACTATGAACGACTACAAATACTGATTCTCTCGATATATTTCCATTAGGCGTTCCCGGGGTTCGAATCATCCCCTCCCATCAGAACCGCCCCAGGGCATCGCCTCCCCAAAAAAACAACTTCGGCAACGGCCAAAAAAGCCAACTCAGACCCCGTAGAGCTTGAAATCCTTGAAGGACAAAGCTTGTGTGTTCGCTGTCTGGCGACGCAGATATCGGAATGCGGTGGATGAAATTGGAATTGAATTGACATGGCCACGCTCCCAGATATTCTCGTGGACACGAAGCGTTTTGACTTTTAGAACTATGACTTCTACTGATAGATTGGCAGCAAGTCCCAAATGCCTAAAGACTCGGCCGCTTGTGCGCCTCGATCTGGTTGTCTCCCTGCGTTCTTGCGGGGTGCAGCGATGGTGACGGCGTGGCTCAACAGCAGTTATCAAATGCTACCGTGGTCCGGTCGGGGGACATTGTGGTGGAACACTCCACCCTGCCGAAACCCCTGCTGAAGATCGTAGAACCCAAGGCGGGGCGTCGTTATTCGGTCGGCGTTGAAGGCAAGCAGGATGAAGGTATCCAGTGCATCATCCGGGTTGAAGTGCCCCAGGGAGGCAAGGTCCCGGAGGCGGTCATCGCTCAACTGCTAAGCGGAGGACTTCTCTCGGGATCGAGCATAATGAACATAAAAGAAAAAGATGGTCCGAATACATGGGTTCTCGAAGGAACCCTTTCGGTGCCAGCACGCATAGGCAATTACAAGATTCGGGCAGAGGGGATCCAGACTCTCATCGTTGAGAACGAGAAAGGCGAGTCGGAAGTGCCCCACAAGATCACCCGGGTCCAGTCCCCAGAGATTGAAATCAAGGTGGGTAAGTAATGGACAATGACAACGAGTCGGTCGTAAAGAATCCGGGCCGTCTCTCTGCGCCGGAGGCCGTAATTCGCGGGCGAAACTCGTTCCCACGCTCGGCGTGGGAATGCCATTCCGGCCGCTCCGCGGCCCCACCCGCTGGGGAAGACGACGCGGAGCGTAGGAACGAGATCCCGGTATCCTTGCTACAGTCTCACAAAAACAGGAGCTCATGCTATGGGTTTACTTTAATAGAAATCTTGGTGACATTAGTTATTATGGCCATATTGATAGGATTGCTTGTACCGGCTGTTCAGATGGCACGCGAGGCGGGTCGTCGAGCACAATGTTCGAACAACCTCCGCCAAATTGGGCTAGCGATACAGAACTACGCGGTTCAACAAGGTTCGCTCCCGAGTGCCCTCGGATTCTCCGGACACGCTCGCTTGCTTCCGCATCTCGACCAAGTACAGGCTTTCCATGCTGTCAACTTCAGCCTTACCCCTGATGCCTCAGCCAATACCACGGTAGCCAATCTCACCTTAGCCGGTCTATTGTGCCCGTCGGACTCTCCTCCATACAACGGGATGTGCAGCTACGCGTTCAACGTCGGTTACGGCTTCGTCCGTCCCCCGGATCCCCAGAATGGCCCCTTCGGCCGTACAACGCTTCGCTACGCGGACATCCCCGACGGCACCTCATTTACCGCAGCAGTCTCGGAATGCCCCCTTGGTGTTGCCCCAGGGGCGAGAGATCCTTTGCGATCCGTTTTCGATACACCATCCCCACTGGTGAACAGTTCGGAGTTCGAGCAATTCGTCAAACAATGCAGTACTGTAAATCCCACGACAGCAAAATTAAATGGTTCCGTTAGGGGGGAGAGATGGGCTTTAGGTCAGTTAGGCTCTACACTTTACAACCATAACATTTCGATCAATGGAAAAACATGCACTAACCATACGTTGGTGCAGCAGGGAGCATGGAGTGCCGGAAGTGCCCATCCCGGGGGTGCGCACTCATCGTTCTTGGACGGTCATGTCGGATTCCAGGGACGAGCCATCGCTTCCAACATCTGGAGAGCGATGGGATCCAGGAATGGCGGCGAAGTAGTACACGCGTCTGGGGAGTAATCTCCAGCGTCTCTGAAAGTCCCGATGCTTGTCGCCGTCCACGGACGGGGTGGGAGAGGTGAAATCAAGCGGCCTTGATTTCCGGCTGGCTGGTCGGCAGAAGTGAGGGAATCGGATGACCTCGAGGCTCGGCCTCGAAGCACGACGTCAGGTAGTCCAGCACGTTGCGACCTTGCTGACGACAGGTCGCGACCACGCTCAGGATCCGCTCCACGAAACGGCTCCCCTGATCGCTATCCGATCCAACACGGATCCGTAAAGCTTCGTCGAACCCGTTTCGCCCTACGTCAACGCGAGCGGCCAGGGCATCTTCGTCGGCCTGATTTTCCCCGTAGGGTGGGCACGGCCCACCATCTTAACTTCTTCTTTGGCAAGGAGATAAGAATGGTGTGCCGTGCCCACCCTACGGGAAAGATCGGATTCTGGCCGCTGATCAACCGCAAATCGTTGATAAGCTCATAACGGGTTAGGCGAAGCTTTACACTGTGCCAACGCCAGATCCCCGCGGATCGCAAGGCTCGCTCCGCCGTGTTGTTCGGAGGTCCAAGGCCGCAAGTCACTCCTTGGCAACGCGGGCGGTTCGCATTCCCAAGGAGTGGCAGCACCAGCCGCGCGGACCGGTTCGTTATGGCAGGTCGGAGAGGTCGAGCCGCCCTTGCGCGTTGAGGGCCGCGAAACGCCGGTAGGTCTCGGCGATCCCGTCTCGAAGCGACGTCCGATGGAGCGGGCCGAGCCGAGAGTCGAGTCGGGAGTCGTCCAGGTCGGGGGCGATCGGAAGCCGAAGGTCGCCGTGCGAGACCAGGTCGGCGGCCTCCGGGGCAACCTCCGCCAAGGTGGTCAGGAAGGTCTCCATCGGCACGACCGCGCCTCGGACGTTGAACGCGTCGGCTCCCTCGAATGGCGCAGACAGAGCGCGGAGGAAGGTCGCCGCGACGTCACCGACGTACTGGAAGTCTTGAAGGCCCCCGTAGCTGATCTTGAACGGCTTGCCGATCACGACCGACTTGATCGCCTTGGTCGGCTCACTCGTCATCCCGAAATCGCGGCCCACGCCATAGACAGTCCAGGGCCTGAGTCCGACGCTCGAGATCCCCTGGTCGAGCCAGTAGACCCGGGCGTTGAGCTCGTTGCAGACCTTGTAGGCGCCGTAATGAGTCGACGGGGCGAGCCGCACCTCATCGCCGAGCGGGCCGTGGGAAGCGGGATCGGCGGGGCCGTGTACCGCGGCCGAGCTCGCATAGACGACGCGCTCGACCTGCCCCTTCAAGGCGACAGCCGCCTCGAAGATCGAGAGCGTCCCCAGCACGTTGACCTTCGCTCCGAGAATCGGGTTAGCCCGGCACGTGGGGGCTTGCAGCCCTGCCAGATGGAGCAGGTGGGTCGCTCCGACTTGCTCGATCGTCTTGAGCACCGCGGGCAGATCCGACACGTCGCCGGAAATAAAGTGAACACGTTCTTTCTGCTCGGGTTCGAGGAGCAGATCGAGCCGATGCGTATCCTCTTTGAGGTCGAAGATCCAGAGTTCCTGTCCCTGGTCCACCAGTTGCTTGGCCACCCAGGACCCGATGCAGCCGTAGCCGCCCGTCATCAACACTCGCACGCGGCACCCTCCGAATCGATGTCAGCTCACGAAATCCGGGTTCTCAGGATACCAGAACGGACCGTCGAAAACGTGAGGCTTGCGGCAACGTCGAAAAGGTCACCACGGCAACTTCGGAAAAATCGGTGCCCGAGGAACCGAACGGGCGAACGGCGAACGGAATAGGGGTCGGTCAACCCCCGGCGGGGACGAGAGAGACGGGAGGGAGCAGGTGGCGGCTCAGCCAGCGATAGGCCGAGACGTGATTGGCGTGAAAGTAGGGGAGATTATGATGCCCGTTGGGGGCCTCCTCCAGGGTGACCTCAACCCCCTTCTGGGCGGCGAGCCAGGCAAACGATCGAGCCTGGTCATCGAAGTTATAGTTATCATCGCCGGGAAAGTTTAAATAGATGTCGAGCTGCCCCGGCTGGAGGTTGGTCGTGAAAATGAGGTCCGCCGGATTCTCGCGAGAGATCCAGTCGTGGACGCCCGGCCCTGCGCCGAAGACAGGGGTGACGTACTTCTCCGCACGCACCGGCTTCAGGTCGCAATAGAACCGGCCGACGATCTGCTTCGGGTCGTAGTGATCGTTCCAGCGATAGGTCGCAGGGTCAAAAGGGGCGAGGGAATCCCGGTTGCAAGTGGTGTAGCGGAGGTTGGCCGGACCGGCCAACGTGACCACCGTTCCGAAGAAGGCGCGATCCTTGAGCGCCAGATTGAGCGCACCGAAACCTCCCCCCGACAGGCCGAACACGGCATGGGCCTCTCGCTCCGGCCGGATCGAGTAACAGCGCAACAGAAACGGCAGGACCTCCTGCACGAGATGATCCTGAAACCGGCCCTGGCAACCGTTGACGTAAAACGAGTGCGCTCCCCGGACCCGATTCTCCCCGCCAATGGTTCCATCGGGGCAGGCGACAATGACCGGCGGAAACTCCCCGCGCTGGATCATCTGATCGAGCTGAACGAGGTAGTCCGTCCCGACGAAGAGGTGCTCGTCAATGTTGGCCAGGTGGAGATAGAGGATCATCGGGTAGGCCTTGCTCGGCGAATACCCGGGAGGAAGGTAAAGGTAAAGATCGCGCGGCATTCCCAGGATTGGAGAGAAGATCCGCCGATCCTGGCCATGGTTGTGCGTGTAGTCGACCACCCGGCCGGCGAGCCGGTGATTGATCACCTTGAGGCTCGCCAGAGACATGACCTGGGCCTTTGCCGGTTGAGCAAGGCCCATGACCATCATGAGTGCGCCGAACCAGCCGACCGCCGTCGGCCAAGGGGGGCGCACCGGAGAGTCGGCCGAGTGGAAAGTCGCTTGCACGGGCCATCCCTTCCCTACTTCGCTTCGAACGCAACCTCTCTCTCTTATCGGCAGGGCTTGACCCGGACGCGAGGAAAGAACCGGATCGCCTGCCAGCCAACCGGGCGATCCTGGGAACCACGCTGCTCGGAGGAGCGGTAAGCCCGCTTCGCTTCGGAGTCGGACCAGGATCTCGAATCGTCCAGAAGCACACCCCTCGGCCCCTTCGACGGATTCTCAGCGTAGCCAACAAGGAATCCGCTTGCTCGCACACCACGCGCCGACGATGCTTGGAACAGGCCGCCGCCGTTCGAGTCCATGGCAAAAGTTCCGGCAAGCCATGCCGTCGCACGGCACTCGCTTGCGGAGAGTCCTGAAAGCAAAGTCCGTTCTTTTTCAACCCCGGAGGGGCGACCGTCTGTGTCAGGCCTCGGCGAATCACGGTCGCCCCTTCGGGCCTGCACACATTCTGATTTAACAATACGTTCTAAAATCTTGTACCTCTGGCTATTGACGGTTGCCCCTTCGAGGCTACAGACTGCGGACATGACATTCCTGAACTGATATTATCTCAATCCAAGGCATACGTCATGCATTCCCATTGATTCCCCCCAGACCCGACCGATCAGGAGCCACGACTCATGAGTCCCCAGCGAGTTCTGTTGACGTTGATCCTGCTAGTGGTCGCGGCATCCCCAGGCCCTGCCTGGGCCCAGCCCGGCAATAGTCGTAAATTCGGCGACCTGCTCAAACGGATCCCGGAGCAATCCGAGGTCTTGATGCTTGTCGACGTCGACGGCCTCGTCAACAGCCCGATGGGCCGCCGCGAGGGCTGGCGTCAAGAGGCGCTTGAGGCCCACCAGAATGGTCTCGGGCTGGCCGCGGAGGTTTCCAAGTTCGCCGTCGCAGTCGGCATGGACTTCCACACGATGCAGGAACGTTGGAAGGTCGGTCTGATCCAACTCCGCCGGAATGTGCCGATCAAGCTGGAGAACGTCGCCGCGCGTGAGGGGGGGTATGTCGAGACGGTCGAAAACATGCCGGTCGCCTGGACCCCTCGTGAATTCTACTGGTTCGACTTTCCCGACAACCTGCTCGGTTTTGCGTCACCGACCGATCGCAAAGCCCTCGTCGGCTGGGTCCGGTCGGCGCTCTGGCACCCCCGAAATTTCCCGCCCGGGTTCGCCGACCGGGCGATCTTCCGGGCCGACGCCGGCGCCCAGATCGTGCTTGCATTCGACCTGGCTGATTCGGTCTCGGCCAAGATGGTTCAGCCTTGGCTCGACTCGCTCGACGTGATCAAGAAGACCAAGACCGACCCCTCGCTCCTCGCGCCACGACTGGCCAGCGTGAAATCGGCGTTTCTCGTCGTCAAGGTCGACCAGGGAATCGAAGGGAACCTGCGGATCGACTTCGAACGGGAGATCGACTACACCGGCCAGGTCGCCAGGTCACTGATCCTCGACATCCTGGAGGAATACGGGGCCGAACTCCCCGAGATCAAGACCTGGACGATGAGCTTCGACAAGAAGACCGCCGTCGAAATGACCGGCCGCCTCTCAGAGTCGTCCTTGCGCAAGGTCCTCAGCATGGCCCACCCGCCCCAACTCTCGCCCGAACCCGCGACTACTCCCCGGGCAAGAACCGCGGCCGAAACCAAGGCCGACCCGAAGCCGGCGGCCCAACCATCCACCTCGGATTCGCGGTCCACGGTCGATCCCATTAGCGCCTCGCAAAGCTACTTCCGATCGGTCACCAACCTGATCGAAAATTTGAAAGGGACCGAGCGCCCGACCTACCGAAGCACCAAGCTCTGGTACGACCGGTATGCCAAGCAGATCGAGGAGCTTCCTATCCTCCACGTCGACAAGGATCTCCTCGACTGGGGTGACAAGGTCGCCCGCACCTTGCGCGAGATGTCGTCGGGGATCAACTCCTACTCGAAAAACCAAACCTACGTCCTGGCCTCGACCCCGAGCGGCTCCTACGGCGGTTACGGGACGTACTCCACCAACAGCCGGGCCTACGACCAGTCTGTGATCAAGAAGCAGTCGGACGCGATGATGAGCGTTGACCTCGACACGCGATGGCAGGCTCTGGAAACCTCCATCGCCGAACTCCGGCGTAAGATGGTCGAGAAATACAAGGTCGACTTCTGAGGACTAACCACCCCCCAGCGCGAGCCCGACAACCCAACCCGTCGACCCGGCCTGGCAAGGCGAAGCCCAACGCCCCGCCAGCAGGCTCAGACGGGTTCATTTTTCTGGCCTGGCCGCGTCGGGACGGCATTCGAATTGCATCTTGCGCTTTTCAAGGGTTTCGAATGGGCGGCCCACTGCCCATAACGCCTTGCTCGCTACCTCATTTGATGCGCATCTCGGCATGCGGTGAACCGGATGGGTACAATCCTGTCCAAGGCCCGCGTCCGATGACGGTCACGCACCCTGAATCCAGCGACGATGCTGCGAACCACCTTGAACGCCCACGGTTGCAAAGAAGTAGGATGCCAATTCATGAGTGCTATTCCCACGCAGGACGTTTCAACCTCAGCGCATCATCTACCGGTCGATACCATACTCGCTGCACTGGGCACGGATCCGCGACGCGGCTTGGGCGAGTCGGAAGCCCAGTCGCGACTAGAGCATTATGGTCGCAACGAGTTGACCGCGGAACCGCCGGTGCCGGGGTGGCGGAAGTTCCTCGCGCAGTTTACCGACGTGCTCGTCATCCTGCTGCTCATCGCGACGGCGATCTCGGCCGCACTGTGGCTCTACGAACGCAAATCGGCGCTCCCCTACGAGGCGCTGGCGATTTTTGGGATCGTGCTTCTTAACGCCATCCTCGGATATGTGCAGGAATCGCGGGCCGAAGCGGCAGTGGCTGCGCTTCGCGCCATGTCGGCGGCGGAAGCGACCGTGATCCGCGACGGCGAGCGACGGCTCGTGCCGGGGGCGGAACTCGTTCCCGGCGACATCATCCTCGTGGAGGAAGGAGATACCATTCCCGCCGACGCCCGCCTGATTCAATCCACCGCGTTGCAAACCGCTGAAGCGGCGCTGACGGGGGAGAGCCTGCCGGTGTCCAAGGAGACGGAACCGGTGGCTGAAGAGGCCGGAATCGGCGACCGCGACAACATGATTTTCAGCGGGACGGCGGCAACCTACGGGCGCGGCCAAGCGGTGGTCACGGCGACGGGAATGCAGACCGAGATGGGTCGCATTGCCGGCATGCTGAAAGAAGCGCCGCACGAAATCACGCCGTTGCAGAAGGAACTCAACCTCGTCGGCAAACGACTGGGCGTCATCGTCGTCGTCATCGCGATCGTGATGATCGCGACCATCATCCTGATCGAAGACGTCCGCGGTTTCTCGGAGCACTTTGAGGTCCTGATCCTGGGCGTGGCTCTCGCCGTCGCGGCCGTTCCCGAGGGTTTGCCCGCCGTCGTGACCGCGGTCCTCGCCCTGGGCGTGCAGCGGATGGCGAAGCGCAAGGCCATTGTGCGGCATCTCGCGGCCGTCGAGACGCTCGGCTCGGCCACCGTGATCGCCTCGGACAAGACCGGCACCCTGACCAAAAATGAAATGACTGTGCGTGCCGTGGTGACCGCGAGCGGACAGGTGCGGATCAGCGGGACGGGATACGAGCCCAAGGGCGAAATCCAAGGTGCAGGGGGCGGGGCGATCGATGGCCCCCTCCGCGTGGAATTCGAGCGGGCGCTGACCATCGCCGACCGCGCCAACAACGCTGTGCTCAAGGAGCGTGAGGGGCGTTGGACGGTCCTGGGCGACCCGACAGAAGGGGCCCTCGTGGTCGCCGCGCGGAAGGCCGGCCTGGAAGCCGAGTTACTCGAGCTCCGCTTGAAACGAGTGGCCGAGGTGCCGTTCTCTTCCGAACGTAAGTTGATGAGCACGGTTCATGACGACGCCGATCGCCGAGGGCGTCTGGTCGTTTTTGTCAAAGGCGCACCAGACGTCCTGCTGGCGCGCTGTACGCGGGAGATGGTGGGCGAAGAGCCGACGGCTTTGACCGACCAGCGTCGCGCGGCGATCCTCCAGGCCAACGATGACCTGGCCGGCGAGGCGCTACGAACCCTGGGGGTCGCCGCCCGCGACCTGTCCGAGGACGAGTCGCAAAACCACAAGGAAGTGACGGCAAGTGTCGAGGAGGATCTGATCTTTCTGGGTCTCATCGGCATGATCGACCCTCCACGTGAGGAGGCGAAACAGGCCGTCGCTCGTGCCAGAGCCGCCGGCATCCGTCCGATGATGATCACCGGCGACCATCCCAAGACAGCCGGTGTGATCGCCATCGAGCTCGGCATTTCCACAGACGGGCGGGCCGTGACGGGCGCAGAGTTGGAACAGATGCCGGACGAGGAGTTGGAACGAACCGTCCGCGAAGTCTCGGTCTACGCACGGGTCAATCCCAAGCACAAGCTCCGGATCGTGAAGGCCCTGCAGAAGAACGGCGCAATCGTCGCGATGACCGGCGACGGCGTCAATGACGCGCCGGCGCTCAAGTCGGCCGATATCGGCGTAGCGATGGGGATTACGGGCACCGACGTCTCCAAAGAGGCCGCCGACGTCGTCCTGACCGACGACAACTTCGCCACCATCGTGGCCGCGGTCGAGGAGGGGCGCGGCATCTTCGAGAATATCCGCAAGTTCTTGCGCTACTTGCTGTCGTCGAATATCGGGGAAGTGTTGACGATGTTCTTCGGCGTGCTCCTGGCGAAAGTGATCGGCCTGGAAGGAGACTCCGACGGAGTGGTCCTGCCGCTCCTGGCCACGCAAATCCTCTGGATCAACCTGGTGACCGACGGCCCGCCCGCGCTGGCGCTCGGACTGGATCCGGCGGACCCGGACGTGATGGATCGCCCCCCACGCCCACGTCATGAAGGTGCGATCACGAGTCGGATGTGGGCACGGATCTTTTTCATCGGCGCGATCATGGCGATCGGCACCCTGCTGGTGCTCGATGGATCGCTGCCAGGTGGCCTGATCGAAGGCTCCGGCGACCTGCGATACGGGCAGACCATGGCGTTTACGACCTTGATGCTCTTTCAACTTTTCAACGTGTTCAACGCACGTTCGGATAAGAATAGCGCGTTCCATGGGTTCTTCGAAAACCAGTGGCTGTGGGCCGCGCTTGCCCTCTCGCTCGTGCTCCACGTGGGCGTGATCTACCTGCCCTTTCTCCAGCAGACCTTTTCGACCACGAGTCTGAGCGGCAGGGACTGGCTCTATTCTGCCGCGGTGGCCAGTTCCGTGCTCTGGCTGAGTGAATTGAGCAAACTGGTCGTGGGCGCATGGAGAAATCGACAGGCGGCCGCCTGACCTCGCCGTGAGCAACGCGCCAAACGGCCGAGCAGGAGAGCGAGCGAAATAATATCGCGGCCGTAGCGACCCCGCAGGGGAGAAGGGCATCGAAGTCGGCCCGCCCCTGGGCCTGCTGTTGCCGGAGGTTGCCCAGCGCCTTGAGTCCAAGTGCCTGGGCAACCACCGGATCGCCGGCGGTCGGACCGGTGAAGATCGGGCTGGCCGACTGCCGTCGCCCGCCCACTGGCGAATTACTTGCCCAGGCCCAAGGCAGATCCCCACTCACCACCGAAGACGAATTCGGCCAGCGGCTTCCTCACCCGAGGCGTGATGTCGCGTTCTTTGTACTTTTCCGGAAGCGCATTGGGGTCGGAGGCATAGCCGATCGCCAGGCCCGTGATCGGCTTCACGCCCTCCGGGATGTGGTAAAGTTCGCGGGCCCTCTCGGGCAGAATACCGATCATTTGGTGGACGCAGAGACCGCGGGCCGTCGCCTCCAGGGTCAGAGTGGCGCTGGCGAGGCCAAGGTCGTGGACTGCGGCGGCATTGGGCTTATTGTTGAGGGCGAAGTTCAAGCTCGTGCAGCCCAAGGCGAGGACGGGTACGGACTTGGCCCAGGCCTGGTTCCCCTCGACCAGGCACGAGAGCAAACGCTCGAACTCCTCAGGGTGTGCCTGCGTGGCCACGATATAGCTCCACGGCTGCTCGTTGTACGAGGAGGCCGCCCAGCGCGCCGCCTCAAACAGCGAGCGGAGGTCTTCGTCGGACACGGCCCGACCGGCGAAAGCGTAGGGGCTCCATCGTTTTGCGATCAGTTCATGGATGGGATAATCGGGAGTTGCTTGCTTCGGACCGCTCATGTTTCGATCCTCCGGCCCAACGACTGTGAGACATTGTGTTCATCGTCCCCGGTCCCATCCTCGGGATCAACAGCGCGGTGAACTCAGGCGGATCGGCTCCCCGCGAATCGTGTCAGATCGGAAGTCAATCACCGATTGGCGAGTAAACAAGGCCAGGCATTCCAGCCACCGGCCGGAGTGAGCACAGCATTTGCACAATGACCAATTCATACCAACAAATCATGCAATCAAAATCGCCCTGCTCGCAAAAACAACTAATTATAAAACAATTACCATAATAATCGATAGTGTAGCAAGGATACCGGGATCTCGTTCCCACGCTCTGCGTGGGAATGCCGTCCGCGACGCTCCGCGTCGTCTTCCACGGCGGGCGGGTGGGGCCGCAGAGCGGCCAGAACGGCATTCCCACGCAGAGCGTGGGAACGAGTTTCTCCCGCGAATTACGGCCTCCGAGGCAGACGGACAACCCGATCTTCTTGGGAGACACACAATAATTCACATGCACCAATTCTACTAATCCCAACATTCACTGGCACATTCAGCGTCGGGGATCTCCAGGAAGGTGAACGTCGCCGGAGGAGAGATTGACGCGGCCGGACGAGATGCGCCTTCCTTGCAACGGTGACAGTTCCTCATTCGCTTCCAACCGGAGAACATCCCCGTGGGCACATCGCCTGCGTCGTCGCCGAGTGGAACCGGCAGACCATCGACGATCGTGCCCGGAGGATTTGCTTCAGGCGGAGCGGAAGTGCCCCTCACTCGGGTGGCTCACGGCCGGTGGAGCGAGGCGAGCAGCTCGTCCAGCTCGATCGTGGCGAAGGCGGTGGAGCTGTCGTTGAGGGCGTAGGGGAGGATCAGGCGTCCGGCGTGAATCATCCCACCGCACGAGTAGACGACGTTGGGAACGTAGCCCGCACGCTCGTCCACCGAGGGGACCAGCAAAGGTTCGGGCGTCTGGCCGATCACGCGCGAGGGGTCGTCGAGGTCCAGCAGGCTTGCGCCGATGGAATACCGGCGCATCGGGCCGACACCGTGCGTCAGCAGAAGCCAGCCCGCCTCGGTCTCGATCGGCGAGCCGCAATTGCCGATCTGGACCAGGTCCCAGGGGAATGTCGGGACCTGGAGGGGCCGGGCGTCGTCCCAGTATCGGACATCGTCCGACTCCATGTAGAAGAGGTTCTCGTTGTCCAGGCGGGAGACCATGGCGTAGTGGCCGCGGATCTTGCGGGGGAAGAGGGCCATACCCTTGTTGCGGGCGCAGCGGCCCTTGATCATCGTGATCCGCACAATCCGGGCGCCCCGGTACTCCATGAGCTGGGGGTAGACGCGGTTCCCGTCGTAGGCGGTGTACGTGCCGTAGTAGCGGGTCGTGCCGTCGTCGTCGAGGAACCGGACGAGCCGCAGGTCCTCGATCCCGTGCCACTCGTGGTCGGCTTGGGGAAAGATGACGATTTCCGACTCGAGGAGGTCCTCGGGAAGAAGTAGGTCGTAGCTGGAGTGGGCCAGGGTCAGCAGCGCCTCGCACGACCGCTCGAACAGGCCGGTCGGCGCCAGGTGCTCGCGGGTCGCGGCGATCGCGCGGCTGAGATCGTCCGTCGTGAACCGCTCGCCGAGGCTGTCAAAGACCGCATCGACGTCGCCGTGCTCCGCGCCGAGAGCTTGCAGCTCGCGGCGGAAATCAACCTTGAGGAGTTTGGTCGGCTCGATCGCCTTGAGGGGCCGGCTGACCGATGGCACCGGATCGATGTCGACCTGGCCGCCCGGGCCGATGAGACCCCGGCGGAAGACGATCGAGGAGACGTGGCCCTCGCCGACGGCACGCAGGCTTATCAGGAACCGGACACCCCCTGGCGGGACACCGCTCTGGTCCATGCCTGGGACGATCGAGGGGTTAAACAGGGCGACCGACTCGAGGGCATACTCCATTGTGAAGTAGGCGCCGATCAGGCTCCGATGGACCCCACAGGGGTCCGGGAGGTCGTCCGGCACGAGTCTGCGCACCTCTCGATAATGCTCCTC
The DNA here is from genome assembly GCF_045290345.1 of Singulisphaera photorubra. Taxonomy (GTDB): domain Bacteria; phylum Planctomycetota; class Planctomycetia; order Isosphaerales; family Isosphaeraceae; genus Singulisphaera. The sequence goes on from NZ_CP155447.1 coordinate 201,331, forward strand.
GAACAGGTCGAGCAGGTTTGGATGCTGGATGCGGAAGTCGCGCCGGAGGCCTTCCAGCAGCCGCTCGGACTCCTCCTCGGGGATCGCCAGCACCCGTCGGACAAGGCCCCGGACCCGGTCGGGGTCCGCGGGACAGAAGAGCCGCGTAATGACACGCGTCGGATCGGGGAAGAGCCTGAGCGAGAGTCGCGCGACCTGAACGGCCATGGCGTGTATCCTCTCCACCTCGAGACGAGGTGCATCGAACTGGTCGACTCCGGTCAGGTCGCCACAGGGGGGGGGAGGCCACACCTCTGCGAGTCGGACAGGGTCGGTCCGTCCCTGATAGGATCCATGCCCGGGACTTCCCGGTGGAGCATCGACCTCGCCATAGCCTCCTGAACACATCATTGGACTCGGACCGATTGCCCACGTCCAGGGGATGAGTCGTCATCCGCTCCGATAGGATGATGGCGACCCACGCCCTGATCGACCTCAGGATTGATCTGGTGAGGCCCGAAAAATGTTTCGACTCCACATTCGCCTGGGGACAATACGTTCTCCATCCTCTCCGAGTCGTCAACACTCTCCGCGACCTTCACCCCCTTCCCGCTGGGCCTGTCCTGCTGGTGGCGCCGGCGATATCATGACTGAGAAGGTCGTCTAGGGTGCCGCCATCGAGTGCCGTGGAGGAATGCCTGTGTTGGATAAAGTGCTGATCCTCTCGGCCTCGGCGGGCGCGGGGCACCTGCGAGCCGGGCAGGCGATCGAGCGGGCGTTCCTGGAGACGGGGGCGGCACGCTCGGTCCGGCATCTAGACACACTCGAGTACACGAACCCTCTGTTCCGCCGGCTCTACTCCAAAGCCTATATCGAGACAGTCAACCGGATGCCGGAGCTGCTCGGTCTACTCTATGATTGGCATGACAAGCCCGGACAAGTCGATCACATCCAGCTCGCGTTCGACAAACTCAACACCCAGCCATTCGCCCGGATGATGGAGGAGCAGCAGCCCGATGTGACGATCTGCACTCACTTCCTTCCCGCCGAGATCATCACCTGGCTGAACGAGCGAGGACGGCTGGCGACCCGAGTCATGACGGTCGTGACAGACTTCGATATCCATTCTCAATGGATCTGTCACGGGACGTCTCACTACTTCGTTGCGATCGACGAGACCCGCGCTCACCTCGAGGCGCTGGGCATCCCGCCCGAACGATTGAGCGTCACGGGGATCCCGATCGACCCGGCCTTCTCTCGCCCTCGTGATCGCGATGCCATGCGGGCCAAGCACGGGCTGGCACGCGAGGGGCCGGTCCTGCTGATCTCGGCCGGTGGCTTCGGCGTCGGGAAGATCGACGCCTTGATGAACTCGCTTCTGAAACTGCGACGCCCCGCGCAGGTGGTGGTAAGTTGCGGACGCAACGAGGAGCGGAAAGCCGAGTTGGAAGCCCTGGCGAGAGACCGACCGCTCGACTCCCAGGTCAAGATCCATGTCATCGGCTATACAACGGAGATGGATGAGTTCATGGCCGCGGCCGACCTGATCGTGGGGAAGCCAGGAGGGTTGACGACCTCGGAAGCCCTGGCCTCCGGTCTGGTGTTTGTTGTCGTCAATCCGATCCCCGGTCAAGAAGAGCGGAACTCCGACCACCTCCTTGAGGAGGGGACCGCCCTGCGCTGCAATAATCTGCCCGCTCTCGCCTACAAGATCGATCGCCTGCTCGACGATCCGGCACGTTTGGCCACCATGCGCCAGAACGTCCACCGCCTCGCTCGGCCGAGGGCGGCGTTCGACATTGTGGCCAAGGTGGTCGAACTTGGCGGCATTGCGGAGTAGAGCTTCACCGCACCCGTTTCTCCCGACGTCAACGAGGGGACCACCAGAGGACCACCAGAGGACCACCAGAGGACCACCAGAGGACCACCAGAGGACCACCAGAGGCCATGCACCTCAATTGGGTAATCTGAGGAATTTAGCAAAACTGTAAACTTGCCCGCGAGTCTTGGCGGCTTGCTCAATCCTCCTGGTTTACCTAATTTAGGTGCATGACTACCGACTGTTCATTTGCGGTGAGAATACCGTAGGGGCAGGCCTTGTGGCCGGATAGGCGTCGCCGGTGAAATTCGGTGAAAATGTCCCCCGAACATCGGATGCGGCAGATTTCCAAGCGGAGCAGCCGCCGACGCAATCGTTATGACGAAGCCGGGATACATTACCGAACGGCCTTCTTGACGGGGATTGGCTCCATTCTGTCAGCATGGCTGCGGCTTCCCTCATGGCACATGGGAACCGATTGCCGGGTCGGGGGTGGCAGCTCCGGCAATCGGTTCCAATCTGGCTTTCGGCTCGCCATGAACCGCGATGACAAACGCTTCTCCCGCCTCACAGCGGGCCATAATCTCTTCCCAACGGTCAAGGATTCGGGCGATGTCGAGGATTTCCGAAGGCTCGATCACGGCTCAAGCTCGTTCCTTGCGGAGTGGTAGACGTGCAGGATGGCCACGACATCCTGGCGGATCGTGAAAAGTATCCGGTATTTGTGCTTATGCCTTTGCTTGCCGTAGATCAGCTCGCGGATTTCTTCGGGAAACTTGCGGGATTCCGATGCGACCGGGCAGCGGGCCGGGTGCTTCGTAAGCGTTTCAATCTGCTCGAAAAGCTCCTGATACCACTTCTCGGCGTTGGCGGGAGAGATATTCTCGACCATCCAGGCATAGGCCTCATCGGCATCGTCGCGTGCTTTGGCGGTGATTTCGACCCGAAACATCAAACGGGAATTCCGTGCTTCGTCCGGGCATGCTCCTTGAAGTCATCGAGGCTGAGCGTGCGTCCGGCGTTCAAATCCGCCAAACCCTGCCGGATGCCTTCCAGCACTTTGGCTTCTTCGGCAAGGTCGAGCAATTTCTGATACGAGGCGGCGTCCTGAACCACTAGCTCGGCCTTACCATTGATGGTGAGCACCAGCGGTTCGCCCGTCTCCTTCAACTGCTGGACGAATTCGGGTGTGTGTTGCTTGAAGTCGGTCAGGGAATGGATGTCGCGGTTAATGTTCATGGGTGGCTTTCCTGAGAGTTTAATTCGGATTCAATTCGATCTTATCACGGGCGGGTGGGCGAAGCCAGCCGATAATGCATCCATGCCGTCGAAAACGCAAAATGCGACATTCGGCAGCCCATAAAACGAGCGCCAGGCAGATCGGCGAAGCATCGATAGCCGGAACATGCTACATATCAAGTGTTTGCGGAAATTTAACCCATCGCTCGCAGTGCATGAGACGCTCGCCGCGATGGCATAGAATCAGTGGCCCTGATTTTTTTCCTTGGGTAGATCGAAAAGATGAACAGCGGCGTACCCAGTACAGAAACTGTAAGCGTTCACGCCCCATCGCCCAGGATCGATGGCTTTTGAGACCCATTCTGGTGGGCCGTGATGGCTTGTGTGAGAAATTCCAACACGTCGCGGCCCTGGGATCGGCAGCTGGCCACCACGGTTAAGATCCGTTCCACGAACCGACTGTCCCGTTCGCTGTCGGTGCCATAGCTCGTCTTCCGCCAGCAGACGGCATGACGCACGGCGCGTTCGGCCGCATTATTTGTCGGCTCAACACCGGGCCTCGACACGGACCATCAGTGGCCATGCACTTCAATTGGGAAATCTGAGGAATTTAGCAAAACTACAAACCTGTCCGCGAGTCTTGGCAGCTTGTTCAAGTCTCCTGGTTACCCAATTTAGGTGCATGGCCACTGACTGCACCATAAAGGACAAAAGTTATCACCCGTGGCTCATTCGCTTTTGAGGCGGATGGTGAAGTGATGGTAATCCTTGTCGGCGGGGAACAGGCAGTCGATCTGGTCGTCCTGTCGGGAGCCGTTGCGGGGACAGGAGACGGCCAGCCCGGCGTAGCTGGGCTTGATGCGTTTGCTTAACCGCTTCTCGACTTCCAGCGCGTAGCCGGCACCCTCGGCGTCCGTCGCACCCCAGACCTGCACGCGGGCGGGCTGGCTGTACGGTATGGCGATGATGTAATGCCGCCCGTCCGTGGACTGCGCCATGCGCATCGCGCTGTCCTCCTGGAACGGCAGAAGCGCATTGCGGATGCACTTGCCCCCGGCATCGAAGATCGCGTGGCGGTTGAAACTGCCCCGCTTGCGGTTGTTGTCGTCCGAGAAGTACAGCACGTGCAGGCGACCCTGCGCGTCGAGGTAGGTGTCGCCCTTCCAGTTGTTCTGGACGATCGGATACAGCCCGGCCTCTTTGTCGTAGACGGCCGGCTCGACGTCGACGGTTTTGTAGTCGGGCTTGGCGACGTCACCGATGTAGAACAGCCGCAACTCGTCCCAGACATAATCAGCGTCGATCTTCCGCCCCTTGTCCGAGGGGATGATGCCGGCCGTCGCGTTTCTGATGTCGCGCTCGGAGAGGATGACCATCCCGCCCCGTCCGTCGGCAAAACCGTAGTTGTAGCAATGCCGGTAGGCGAGTTCGGCGACGACCGCTTTCGTCGCCCAGCGTTTGCCGGCCATGTCGAAACGCACCCACGCGAAATACCCGGGCGCATCGCCGCCGCTGTAGAGGACGTGGACGTCCCGCCGAGCAGGGTCGATCGAAACGGAACTATAGCCGTAGCTGGAACCCTTCCCGAAGGCGACCGTTTCCGAGTATTTGGTTGTCGCGCCGGTGTTTCGGTCGACGTGATAGGCTGTCAGCAGCGCCCGCTCGGCGCCGTCGATGAACTTGCTCCCCGCCGCGATGACGTACACCTGTTCGTCGGCGTCGCAGACGACGTGTACGCCGTTGCTGCCGGCGACGCTCGTCGGCGTCGTCAGTAGGCGCGTGGGGTGCCCGTCGCGGATGCGGACGACGTGGAGCACGGCCTTGTCGTTCGCGTCGTTCCCCAAATAAGTGGCGTACGTCCCGTGCGACGTCCGGCAGACCCGGCTCTGCGTCCCGCCGTGCGCTCCCTGCTCGCTCGTCCGCGCGTCGCACACCTCGCCCAGATTGACGACGTCCGACACCGTGACCCCCGCGCCGGCGTGCCGCACCGCGAAAGGGCCGCAACTCAACACCAGGAGGATCACATACCTTGTAACTTTGCTTCGCATAGAAACCTTTCGACGCAACCTGTATCGGACCAATGCCAAAGTGGACGACCATCAGTGACCATGCACTTCAATTGGGAAATCTGAGGAATTTAGCAAAACTGCAAACCTGTCCGCGAGTCTTGGTGGCTTGCTCAAGCCTCCTGGTTTACCCAATCTAGGTGCATGGCCACCGACTGTCGCCAGTCGCTCGGCCGGCCCGGCCGTATCCCCACGGCCCAGGGCCATTCTTCAGACGCGCGCCGACCCCGAGGGAATTACGGCCGGGCCGGCCGTGCTACTGCAAACAACCCGTGGCGGAAACCGCAAGAATCATCGGTTCATTCGCTCTTTCTCAGTTCCGCGGTTCGCCGGCCATGGCCATCGCATCGTTCGATTCCACGGTCAAAGATTGATCGTCACGAATAAACTCAGGCGGCCGGGGAATCTGGATGTCGAGGCGGGCGTCGCCCGTGATGAGGCGAGCGTCGCGGGCGTTGAGTAGCCAGTTCCAGAACCAACTTATCAAGACTTGGATACGATTGCGAAAGCCGACAAGGAACGCAACATGGATGACGCCCCACATCAGCCAGGCGAAGAAGCCACCAAATTTCCAGTGGCCGACCTGGGCAACGGCCTTTGATTTGCCGATGACAGCCATCGACCCCTTGTCCCAGTAGGAAAAGGCCGGCCGACCGGTAGGCAGGGATCGACCGGCCACTTCGTTTGCGATCGTTTGCCCCGCGTAACCGCCCATCTGGATCCCGCCTTGGGCCACCCCTGGGATCGACTTTCCCGTGTCGGCCGAATTGGCCGCCGCCATATCACCGGTGATGAAGACTTCCGGGTGGCCCGGAATCGTCAGGTCCGGACCAACGACCACACGCCCAGCGCGGTCGAGCGGGACGCCCAGCGACTGCCCCAGCGGGCTCGCCTTGACACCGGCCGCCCAGAAAACATTTCGTAACGGGGTGAATTCGTCGCCGACATAGACGCCCTCGGGCGTGACATTCGACACATGCGAATTCAGACGCACCTCAACGCCCATGCGTTCCAGGTCGCGTTGAGCGCGTTCGCTCAGCTCAGTCGCGAACTGTGGCAACACGCGGTCCCCGCCTTGGAAAACGATTACGCGGGTCGTTCGTGTATCGATATGTCTGTAGTCCTTGGGAAGCGTCTTGCCGGCGATCTCCTTGATCGCGCCGGCAAGTTCGACGCCGGTCGGTCCCGCGCCGACGATGCCGAAGGTCAGCGCCGCACGGCGTGCCTCTGCACTGCCTTCGTACTCGGCCGACTCGAAAGCCAGGAGGATCCGCCGGCGGAGCTCGGTGGCATCCTCGATGCTCTTCAAGCCCGGCGCGATCGTAGCCCAGTCGTCATGGCCGAAATAGGCGTGGGTCGCACCGGCCGCCAGGATGAGGTAGTCATACCGGACGTGGCCCCCCTCCATGAGTAAGCGCCGGTTTGCGACATCCACACCGAGGACCTCGACCATCACAACCTGACAGTTCTTCTGACCGCGCAGGGTCGCGCGGATCGGAGCACTGATGTCCGCCGGCGACAGCGAGGCCGTGGCCACCTGATACAGCAGGGGCTGGAACACGTGGTGGTTGCGTCGGTCGATCACCGTCAACTCGACCGGCGCACCGGCCAACGCCTTGGCCGCCGCAAGGCCGGCAAAGCCGCCACCAACAATGTAGACCTTGGGGAGTGGCTTCGATGACATCAGTCTCGCGTTCTCCGAACGATGCTCAGCCGGCATGGTCGCCCGGTTTCGTTGACGGAATCAGCGAGTCATCCCTCGACGGGGATGGAACCCGCGGACCGCCGGCCGGCCGACCCCTGGAACCGACGGAGCCCAGAAATTGTGTGGCAGGTTGTGTACCTGATTGCGGCGCAGGCGTTGCAAGTCGCCGCGTTCAAGTTTCGGCATCTCCCGAAGTCGGACGCTAAAAGCCGGGTCGGGTCGGATTGAGCGATCGCGAAAGGCCCCACGAACGCCGCTCAACCCGGCCACCGCATGGCTCAATCCAAGGTCATGCCGACTCAACGGGACATGACGGAGCCGACTCCCACCTTTGACTCAGGGCAGTTCCGCACGAGGCAGCGTGCGCAACGAGAGGCCAAGTCCAATCCAGTTGAACCCGCGAAAGACCAGGCTGATCCCCATGAACAGGCCAATCACCCAGAGGGCCGAGGCCGGCCACTCCTGCCAGATCATCACGCCGAGGATCACATCAATGATCCCGCTCACCAGTGGCCAGCCCCACGCCGCGAAGCGGAAGCTCAAGGCAACGATGACCTTGAAGATGCCGCCCACGATCAGCAGGCATGCCAGAAGCAGTGTCAAAGCGAGCAAAGCGCCAATCGGCGACCTGAGAAACAGGATGCCGACAACGATCGATAGCACACCGGACAGAAGGTGAAAGAAGAAACCGCTCCAGCCCCGGCACCAGAACGCACCGATCGTCTCGCCCACCCCACCCATCAGTATCAACGCACCGATTACCACGGCTGTCGCCAGCGACGCAACTACGACGGAAGCCAGGGCGACACCCCCCAGCACGATCAAGGCAATCCCCAGTACCACAAACCACAACCAGTTGCGACGGAGCGCATTGAGATCGTGTCGTAGCTCAGCGATCGGGAAACGGTTGTAAGCTGTGCTCATTGCGGAAGGCCTCCTCTTCAGTTTCGATTTCGTGACTACTTACTAAAGTAGAATCTATTTCCATCTTGTTATTGCTGAATCTCTCTGCAGATGGATCCGATAAGCCTTCCCAGCTCGGTCGAGAGCGGGAGCCGGACAACGGCGACAGGTTAACTCTCACCCAGTGGATGAGGCCCGTCGGCTCGGAGATCGGGCTGACCTGGCAGACCATCGCCCCGATCTCCGACCCTTGGCTCTCGCGGCGCAGCTTCGAGACCGCGGAGGCGGGAGACGAAATCGATGAGCCGCTCGCCCAGGACGTAGTAGACCGGGATGACGAACCGCCCCAGCACGGTGCTCACGGCCATCCCGAAAACGATCACCACCCCCAACGAGTTCCTGCTGTAGGCCCCGGCGCCAGTGGATCGCACCATCGGTAAGACACCCATGATGAATGCAAACGAGGTCATCAAGATCGGCCGGAGCCGCTCCCGGGCGGCCGCCTTGGCCGAATCGATGATGCTCATCCCGCGTTTCTCTCGCATCTCGACGCCGAACTCGACGATCAAGATCGCATTCTTGGTCTCCAGGCCGATCAGCATGACCAGTCCGATCTGCCCGAAGACGTCCAGGGGCATATCGTAGAGCCAGAGCCCGACGACGGCGCCAAACATGGCCAGGGGAACGGTCAGGATGATGACCATGGGCCGGACCCAGCTTTCGTAGAGGGCCGCCATGATCAGAAAAACACAGACAATCGACAGGGCAAAGATGGAGATCGAGAGATTGCCGGTTTTCTGCTCCTGGAGCGTCGTCCCGGTCCACTCGTACCCGAACCCTTCGGGCAAGGTTTTCGAGGCGACCTCCTCAATCGCGGCAATCGCCTGCCCCGAGCTGGAGCCGGCGGCAGGCGTCCCGATGATGCTGGCGGCGGCATAGACGTTGTAGTGGGGCACATCGATCGGGCCGAGCGCGTATCTGGTCTCGCCGAGCGAGCTGAGCAGGACCTTCTCGCCCTGGCGATTGAGGACGGTAAGGCGCTGAATATCCTCGGGCTTGGTTCGGGCGGTTCCCTCGCCCTGTAGCATGACTCGCCAGACCTTGCCGTAGAGATTGAAGTCGTTGATGTAATACCCACCCAGGTTGGTCTGGAGCGTGGCAAAGACGTCGGACACTGGCACGTCGAGACGCCTGGCCTTGGTGCGGTCGAGGTCGAACTTGAGCTGGGGCACGCGGGCCGAGAAGGTGGAGAAGACGTTGGCCAGTTCGGGTCGCTTGCGAGCCGCTTCCTGGAACTGGTCGATGACCTGCTGGAGCGCCTCGACTCCCTTGCCCGCGCGGTCCTCGATCTTCAGCTCGAAGCCGCCAACCTGGCTGAGGCCGCGGATCGGCGGCGGCGACATCACAAGCACGACCGCGTCGCGGACCTTGGCCCCGATCCGGCCCTGTAGCTCCTGCGTCAGGGCGGGCGCCCGCAGCTCCGCCACCGTACGCTCCGACCACGGCTTGAGCGGCACGAAGAGGATGCCGGCGTTGGTCTGATTCGTACTGTTGAGAATGTTGAGGCCCTCGACCGCAATCACGTGCGCGACTCCCGGCAGTTCCTGAGCGATCGCCGCGACCCGGTGGACAACCCGGGCCGTCAGTTGATTGCTGGTGCCATCGGGGGTCTGGATCGCGACCAGCAGGTAGCCCTGGTCCTCCGTCGGGATGAACGCCTTGGGCCGCTGAATGAGCATCCAGCCGGTCAGGGTGAGCAGGCCGAGCGACGGAAGCACAATCGTCCACCAGTGGTGGGCGGTGAATTCGAGGATCGCGTCGTACGAGTCTTCCAGCCAGCGCAAGCCGGCGTTGAACCAGCGAAAGAGGAAGAACTTCGCCTCGCCGTGCCTGGGCCTGAGGAAGAGCCTCGACATCGCCGGGCTGAACGACAGCGAGTTGAAAGCGGAGAAAATAAACGAAAACACAATCGTCATCGCGAACTGGTTGTACAGCCGCCCGGTCATCCCCGGCATGAAAGCGACCGGGATGAACACGGCCCCCAGCACCAAGGTGATCGACACAATCGGCGCCGTGATCTCAGCCATGGCCGTGCGCGTGGCTTCCAACGGATGCAGACCCCGCTCCAGGTACTTCTCAACGTTCTCGACGACGATGATCGCGTCGTCCACCACCAGACCGATGGCAAGCACCAGCCCGGCCAGGGTGAGCGTGTTGATCGAGAAGCCGAAGAGGGCCATCGCCGCGAAGGTGGCGATCAGCGAGACCGGAATCGCCATCATCGGGATCAAGGTGGCTCGCCAACCCTGAAGAAAGAAAAAGACCACGATCATGACGAGCGCAAACGCCTCGATGAGCGTGTGCTCAACCTCACTAATATTCTCTTCGACATACTTAGTCGTATCATAAACAATCTTGTGTTCGAGCCCCGGCGGAAAATCTTTGGCGAGCCGGTCCATCTCGTGCCGAACCTGCTCGACGATGGCGAGGCCATTCGCATCGGCGTACTGGTAAACGGCCATGCCGCCGGCGGGCTTGCCGTCGAGGTAGGAGGCCGTGTCGAAATTCTCCGAGGAGAGCTCGACGCGGGCGATGTCCTTGACCCGGACGATCGAGCCGTCATCCTGGCGGCGGACGATGATCTCCTCGAACTCGGACGCCTTCTCCAGCCGGCCCTTGACCGTGATCGGAAACTCGAACACCTGCCCCTCGGGCACCGGCTCGGCGCCGATCTTGCCCGCGGCGGCTTGCAGGTTCTCTTGCTGGACGGCCTGGATCACCTCCGTGGGCGCGATTCGCATCTCGGCCATGCGGTTCGGGTCGATCCAGATCCGCATGGCGTACCTGCGGCCAAAGACGGTGACGTCGCTGACGCCCGAGATTCGCTTCAACACGTCGGCCACGTAGATCTGGCCGTAGTTGTCGAGATAGTCGGATTTGTATCGTCCCTTATCCGAGCTATCGACGAGGTTGACCATGCACACGATGTCGGTCGAGGTCTTCTTGATCGTCACGCCGTACTGCTTGACCTCGGGCGGCAGTTGCGCACTGGCGGTCTGAACTCGGTTCTGAATGTCAACGGCCGCCATGTCCTGGTCGTAGCCGACCTCGAACGTGCAAATGATGGTCGAGATCCCGTTGCTGGTGCTGTCTGAGCTGAAATAGATCTGGCCCTTGGTGCCGTTGATCTGTTGCTCGATCGGCGTGGTGACGGTCTTGGCGACGCTCAACGCATCGGCGCCGGTGTAGGTGGTGGTGACCTGGACCTGGGGAGGAGCGATCTCGGGATACTGCGCCACCGGCAGGAGAAAGGCGCAGATCCCGCCGATGAGCAGCATCAGCAGACTCAGGACGGTGGCGAAGATTGGTCGATTGATGAAGAAGTTGACCATGGGTGCATCAGGCTCGCTCGGGTTGGGGGCTCCGGGTCCAGGGCTCGGCTCGTCGACTACTTCGGGGCATCCCCCGCGTCTGCGGCCGGAGCCGGTGGTCGGTCGGCCTGCCTGGATTCCAGGGCTTCCACCACGGCAGACCTCGGCCCGCCCGGTTGCACGACGGGCCGGCTGGAGTGGCCCTTCACGCCCGCCTTGGCGGCGTCACCCTTGGGCGCCGGGATCGGAGACAGGTCCTCCGACGGGGCGCGGGACGAGCGGGGGAGAACCGCCGGCTGAGCCTGGACCGTCATCCCCGGCCGGATGAGCTGTAGCCCCTCGACGATCACTGGCACGTCCGCTTCGAGGCCCGCTAAAATGACCCGTAATCCTTCGTAGGTCTGGGCCGCCTCAACGCTCTGGACCGCCACCTTGCTCTGTTCATCCACAAAGTAGACGACCGGCCCAGCCTCGGTTTCCATCACCGCCTGGGCGGGAACGACCACGGCGTTTTCGAGCTGGTCCACCACCAGTTGCAGCTTGACGTACTCGCCAGGCAAAAGGGCCCCTTGGGGGTTGGCCACCCTGGCCTTCGAGAGGAAAGTGGACGTCGTCGGGGCGATCGTGTTGTCGATGAAGTAGCAGACCCCCTTCTCGGAGTGCTCCTGCTGTCCATGGAGTCCCGGTCGGAACAGGCGGACGGTGAGCCCCTTCCTGGTCAACTCCGTGGCCCGTTCGAGGTAGCGTGAACTGACCTGGATGTCGACGCCCATCGGGTCGAGTTGCTGGATGGTGGCCAGTTCGGTGAAGCTGCCGCCGCCGGTCGAGTCCGGGCCAACGAGGTTCCCCACCTTGATCTTCGCCTCGCCGATCCGGCCGTCGATGGGCGCGGACATCCGACAGTATCCGAGGTTGAGCTCGGCGTCGCGGACGGCGGCCTGGGCGGACTTTCCCCGGGCCTGGGCGGCGGCGATGCCCACGTCGTAGTCGGCCTTCGCCTGCTGGTAGTTGGCGTCGTCAGCCTCGACCTGGGCCTCCCACCGCTGTCGATCGGCCTCCGCCTTGTCCAGTTCCTCGCGCGAGCCGGCGTTGCGAGCCAGTAACGTCCGTGCCCGTCGTTCCTGGAGCTGGGAGAGCAGCAATTGCGCCCGGCTCAACGCGAGCTGCGCCGCGGCGACCTCGCGGACCTTGGACACCTCAGCCTTCTTCAGGTCCGCCGCGGCTTCGGCCTGAGTGGCCTGAGCCGACTCGAGCGCAACCTTGTATTGCTCCTCATCGATCACGAAGAGAAGCTGGCCCTTCTTGACGGAATCGCCCTCTTGAAAGTGGAGTTCGGTGAGAAAACCGCGGACACGGGCCCGGATGGTGACCTCTTGAAGTGCGCGGGTCGTCCCATTGGGGGTGGCGAGCACCGGTACGGTCATCCGGTACGACTTGATGACGCCGACCCTCGGCGGTGGGGGCACGGCCTGCACAGTCGGCTTCCGGCAGCCAACCGTGGCCAGCGAGGCGACGGCCGCCGCAAGGCATACGGCGACGCGGTTCATCTGAAGGACGGGCCGCGGACGATAGGGTTGCATAGGTTGATAGCACCCGACAGAGGTCGAACTCGACGCACCCTTTGAGACAGGTTGGAGCCCCCTCGGCGAGCTTCGCGGCAGAGGGAGTCGACCGACGGAACGTCAGATTCACCGCGAAGTCATCGGAGTCACGTCACCACGTCCGATTCGCGGAACGGAAAAAATGGGATCTTGAACGCATCGTCGAGAACCAGAAGTGATCCGCCGGCAATCGGGAATCGCACTCAGGTTCTCGGAACCGAAAATTCACGAGGGAACCCGCCTCGCACCCTGCTGGCACTCCAACCCGAGCCGTTCGCTGTCCCTCGTGAGCATAGGACCCGGTTTGGGCTCATACCAGAGGGGACAGGTAGTCGTCGATCAAAGACCGGCTGATCAGGCGTCTGGCTTCGGCTGTGATTTGATGTGGGCGGAGTGTCGCCCCATGGCGCGAACGACGGCGAAACGGCCGGCGTCCGGACAGATCTCGGGGCCATGCCTGGCAATGTCGATCGGGCCGTTCAGCTCAACGGCGGGCGAAAAGCGGCGGGGCTTCCGAGAGAAGACGCCGAGGCCGCAAAAGCATTCTCAAAACAGAATCCGTCAGACCAAACGCAGGCCTGACAGAGACCTGTTCCCATCATTTTCTCTGACCTGACAACCGGAAATTCGAAGACATGGACCGGTGTCTGGGGACCGGCCAGGAATATTCCACCGGCCGGTCGACCTAGGAAACGAGGGGCGCCCGCCCTTGGGGAATCCCCAAAGTCGGGCAGGCGGCCCGTTCTCTCGCTTAGCTTCCCACCTTCTGGGCCACCATCGACTGGGCGAACTTCTCGAGCTTGCGGGCGTCGACGTAGAACTTGCGAATGCCATCGCTCAGTTTTTCGACGGCCATCGGGTCTTCGTTGTGCATCCAGCGGAAGGTCTTCTCGTCGAGATGAATCTTTGCGTCCTTGCTCTCCTTGGCCGACTCGAGCGAGAGCCGGGGGGTCAGCTCGCCTTCGGTCTCGCCAAGCTTCGCGAGGAGGTCGGTGCTGATGGTCAGGAGGTCGCACCCAGCCAGCAGGGTGATCTGCTCGACCTTGCGGAAGCTCGCCCCCATGACCTGGGTCTGATAGCCGTATTTCTTGTAATACTGATAGATCCGGGTCACGGATTCGACGCCGGGATCTTGGTCGGCGGCAATATCGGCAACCCCTTGGTCCTTCTTGTACCAGTCGTAGATCCGACCGACGAACGGCGAGATCAGGGTCACGCCGGCCTCAGCGCAGGCGACCGCCTGGGCGAAGCTGAAGAGCAAGGTCAGGTTGCAGTGAATTCCCTCGCGCTCGAGCTGCTCGGCCGCGCGAATCCCTTCCCAGGTGCTGGCGACCTTGATCAGAACCCGGTTGCGGTCGACGCCGGCTTGCTCGTAGAGCGCGATCAGACGATGGGCCTTGGCAATGGTCCCCGCGGTATCGAAGCTCAGCCCCGCGTCCACTTCGGTCGAGACCCGACCGGGAATGATCTTGAGGATCTCGCGGCCGAACCCTACAAACAGGTGGTCCATGAACGCTTCGGTCTGCGCGGCATGATCGCCCCCTTCCTCGGCGGCGTCCTGAAGCGCCTGCTCGACCAGGTGGGCATACTCAGCCTGCTTCGCCGCGTTGAACAGCAACGAGGGGTTGGTCGTGGCATCCTGGGGCTTGAACTTGGCGATCGAATTGATGTCCCCAGTATCGGCGACAACGGTTGTGTACTTCTTGAGTGATTCCAAGAGGGTCATGACTGTTTCCTTCGGGAGTTTTGGCCTCGTCGAATCTCCATTCTACAAGATGTCGCAGGGAAGCGGCCAGCCGCCTTGGTACAGTGTCAAAGGAAGCACCCGTCCCCAGATTCGATTCACCGAAGTCAACGAGAAAGCGGACCGACAGGACGCGGTTCAATGCGCCCTGCCGGTCCGCTTGTGTGAGATGGCGTCGGGAGCGTCAGTTCGCCGACGTCCGGCTCAGATCGTGTAGGGCGCGCGATGCGGTCGCGAGGTCATCGCGGCAGCCTCGTCATCACCAATGATTCGCTCGGCGGCCGGATCCCACTGGATCTTGCGACCGAGGCGAATCGCGATGTTCCCCAGGTGGCAAATCGTCGCGCTGCGGTGCCCGATCTCGACGTCGCAGACCGGCTTCTCACGGCTCTTCACGCAGTCGAGGAAGTTCTGGTAGTGGCTCTTGCTCTCGTAAAGGTGGACGTCAGCCGCGGAGAGCGGGGTCTCGAGAATCTTGGACGGAGTGCCCGACTTCTTCCCTCGCTCGACGAAGAGGGTCCCGTCGGTGCCAATGAACGTGGTGCCGCCGGGAATATCCTTCTGATCCTGGCCGATGATCAAGCTCACGCCGTTAGCGTAGGTGTGAGTGACCCGGCAGCTATTGGGGACCTCGAACTTGTGCTCGGGGTCGAAGGTGGCGGTCGCCTCGGTCGCGATCGGGCCGGAGTCGTCGGTTCCCAAGCCCCACTGGGCGATGTCGACGTTGTGGGCGCCGAAGTTGGTCATCTGACCGCCCGAGTAGTCCCAAAAGAAGCGGAACAGGTAATGCACGTGCTTCGAGTTGTACGGGCGAAGCGGTGCGGGGCCGAGCCAGCGGTCGTAGTTGAGGTACGGGGGCGGGGTCGAATCGGCCACGGCCTTGCCGTCGAAGTTGACCTTGGGGATGCCCACGAGGACCTTCTGGACCGTGCCGATCCGTCCCGAGCGGACCAGCTCGCAGACCTCACGAAACCCGGGCGATGAGCGCTGCTGCGAACCGGTCTGAACCACGCGTTTGTTGTCACGCGCGGCCTTGACCATCTGGCGGCCCTCGCTGATCGTCAGCGAAAGCGGTTTCTCGCAATAGACGTCCTTACCGGCCTGACAGGCATGGATTTCCATCAGCGCGTGCCAGTGGTCGGGGGTCGAGATGACCACGGCGTCGATGTCTTTGCGATCGAGGATCTTGCGGTAGTCGTCATAGCCATCGCACTTCTTCTTGTGCGCTTTCTCGACCGTCTCGACGGCGGTCTTCAAATGCCGGGTGTCGACGTCGCACATCGCGGCAGGAGAGGTCAGGTTCAAAAAGCCCTTGAGATTGGCTGTCCCCTGGTTGCGGACCCCGATGTGCCCTGTGACGACCCGTTCGTTCGCCCCAAAGACATTCCGCGGGAGAATCGTGGGGATCGCCAAGGTGGCCGTGGCGGCGGTGATGAACTGGCGACGATTGGGATGAGAGTGATTTGGCATACGTACCTTTCAAGGGCAATGGCACGAAAGTCTGGAATCAGAGGGCAGGTCCGACCGACGAGCCTCGTCCACGACACAAATGGCAGCGAAACGGATTCCGCCGATGGGAGTGCGAGCACATCCCACCTCAAACAAAAGAGCGGCAAACGTTTCGCTGCTGTCTCTTGATAAGCGATAGTGTTTCCCGAGGGCGCCCATGTTGCAATAGGTGACACGACCGATCGCCTGCGCGCCCACGGCTCGAATCAGTACGTCCGACCGAGCGACTTGACGATGGCTCGGCGCACTTCGAGCGGATCGATGCTACCGACCTTGCGATAAATGATCTTGCCCCCCGGCGCGATCAGCAAGGTATAGGGGATGGGGCCGGGCCACTCTTTATCGAGCGCCTCGGCAAAATGGTCGCGGTCCTTGGTCTGGAGCAGATAGTTCGTGGCCGAAACGTGGTTCTTCCGCAAGACATCCAGGGCTTCGTCCTTCTTCTCCGGTTCGTCCACACTAATCGTCACGAGCCGAAAATCGCGTTTGCGGTACATCCGGTTGATGGTGACCAGCTCGGGCAGCTCGGTCACGCATGGGCCGCACCAGGTCGCCCAGAGATTGACCAGGAGCAGGCTCTTCCCCTCGTTCTTGACGAGCTTCGCCACCGCGGCATCGTCGATCGAGTCGAGTGTCACCGGTTCCGCGTCCCACTTCGCCAGCGACTCCACCGCGCTTTCTCGCTTGTCAGACCACTTCGTCGAACAGCCGAAGACCCTGGTCTTCTCGACAGGAACCGGCGTGCCCGCAAGCAAGGCATCGACCGCGTTGCGGGTATCGTGCGACTTCACCGTCTTGACTTCCGAGTCATCGAACCGACCGACATAACGAAGGGTTCGCTTTGCGTCAAAAACATAGACATGTGGTGTCGCAAGTACCCCGTAGGCCTTGGCCGTTGCTTGGGTCTCGCCGTCATAAAGGTAAGGATACCGATAGCCTGCCTCCTTGGCGCGAAGCTTCATATCCTCAAACGAGTCTCCCAGGTCGGTGTATCCGAGCTCGTCGAGCCGGACCGCCTTGTCGTCGTTGGGAGAGATCGCCACGAGCGCGACCCCCTTGTCGCGATAGTCGTCGTAAAGTTTCGCCAACCGGCCTTCGTAGGCCTGCGCGGTGGGGCAATGGTTGCAGGTGAAAACCACGACCAGCACCTTGGCCTCGGCGAAATCCTTCAGGCTGTAGGATTTGCCGTCCACCCCCGGCAGCCGGAAGTCGGGCGCTTCGGCTCCGATCGCCAACGTCTTCAACCCGGGGGGATCAGCCACCGCCATCCCCGCGGAGACACCCAGCAACATGACCGTCATCAACCCATAAATGCTGGTTCGAGACATCGCCTGGTGCTCCCTCATTTTTCTTTTGTGTGTGGTGCCGACGCGACTGACCAGGGGAACTGGCTCACGTCGGTATTGTGTCACTCACCTCCTGGGCTGCCAAGGGCCGAGTCCGATTCATTGGCTTCAACGCGAGAAGAGATTTCAAAGACCAACATGATCGAGATCGTTCCCGTCTCGGGAAAAATGCTCGGTACCGGCCATGAAAGGGATCGGAGCTTGAATCAGGAAACAGGACGCCCCCCTCATGGCGACACAGGCTCCAGGCTGGCATTTCGGGACACAATTCGCCATGATGGATGGAGATCGAGCCGAAGGATTAAACCCGGGCAAAAATCAGAAATCAATCCCAAAGACGCCCCCCCGTGGTCGTCCTGCCGCTCCTGGTTACGGTTCCAGACCGTCCTGCCGAACTCCCCTTGATCCACGGTGCCCCGATGCCGCGACTTCCTTTGCGGACGATGCTCCTGGTGGCCTGGCTCACCGGCGCTTCGGCCATGCCCGGCCTGTCAGCAGAGTCTCCGCCCACGCCGGAGCAGGCCCGTTTTTTCGAGACCCGGGTCCGTCCCGCACTGGTTGAGCACTGCACAAAGTGCCACGGCGAAACCAAGCAGAAGGCGGGCCTTCGACTCGACAATCGGGCCGCGGTCCTCGCCGGGGGCGACTCCGGGCCGGCCGTCGTGCCGGGGAACCTCGAGGAGAGTTTGCTGCTCACAGCGATCAGCCACGACGACGCTGACCTCAAAATGCCCCCCTCGAAGAAGCTCGACGCTCGCCTCATCGCCGACCTCTCCCAGTGGGTCAAGATGGGTGCTCCCTGGCCCGGGAGCGAGGAAAGCAACGCCGCCGGCCCCGCCCCCCGCAAAGGGGGTTTCACGATCAGCGATCAGGATCGCGCCCATTGGGCGTTTCAACCGATCCGCCGGCCAGAGGCGCCGAAGGTCAAGAATGGCGATTGGATGACCAACCCAATCGACGGCTTCATCCTCGCGGGACTCGAGGCAAAAGGGCTGGCGCCCAACCCGGCCGCCTCCAAGGAAGAACTGATCCGCCGCGTCTTCTACGACTTGACCGGGCTCCCACCGACGCCCAAGGAAGTCGAGACCTTCCTGGCGGATCCATCGCCCACCGCCTATGAAGACCTGATCGATCGACTGCTCGACTCCCCTCGCTACGGCGAGAAGTGGAGCCGGCACTGGCTGGACCTCGTCCGCTTTGCTGAAACCAACAGCTACGAGCGTGATAATCCCAAGCCGAACGCCTGGCGATACCGCGACTACGTCGTCCGCGCCCTCAATCGCGACCTCCCCTACAACCGCTTCGTCCGCGAGCAGCTCGCCGGCGACGAGCTCCCCGACGCCGATTCCGACGCCCTGATCGCCACTGGCTTCTATCGCCTCGGGATCTGGGACGACGAGCCGACCGACCGCGAAGCGGCCTTCTACGACGGTCTCGACGATCTCGTGGCGACGACCAGCCAGGTCTTCCTCGGCCTCACCGTCGACTGCGCCCGCTGCCACGACCACAAGCTCGACCCGATTCCGCAGAAGGACTACTACCGCCTCCTCTCGTTCTTCCGCAACATCAACCACTTCCGTAACGGCGGTCCCACCGACGAACGGCCGATCTTCGCCGACGACGAGGCCCGGAATTCGTATGCCCGCCTGCTCAAGGAACGAAAGCAGCAAGCCAACGCAATCCAGGACGAGATCAGCGGACTGGAAACCGAGGTTCGCACCCGGCTGGAACAAGAGCAGGGCGGGGGGGCCAGCTTCCAGCAAGCCGACATGGACGAGCTCCACTACCGCTTCTATCGCGACACCTGGGACCTCCTCCCTGACTTCAACCTCCTCAAGCCGGAAGCGAAAGGCACCCTGCGCCGCCCCTTCTTCGACCTCACCCCCCGGACCCGCAACGAGGCGTTTGGCTTCGTCTTCGAAGGCGTTCTGATCGTCCCCGAAGACGGCCTCTACACCTTCCACCTCGACTCCGACGACGGTTCCCGCCTGACGGTCGCGGGCAAGTTGGTCGTGGAATACGACGGGATCCACGGCATCGGGAAAGAGCGCACCGCATCGGTCGCACTCGCCAAGGGACGCGTGCCGATTCGCCTGGACTATTTCCAGAAGACGCAAGGCCACGGCCTGAGCGTCGCCTGGTCGGGGCCGAACTTCGGAAGGCGACTCCTCTCCATCGCAAGCGGAACGAAGCAGGCTCCCGACTTCGTCCAGCTCATGAAGCGCGAGGCGAAGCGGATCCTCGGCCCCGAGCGTGCGAAACGCTATCAAGAAGCCAAGCTCGCCTTGAAAGAGCTCGAGAAACCGGTGAACCCCGACTCGATGGCCCTCTGCGTCACCGAGGCCGGGACCGAGGCCCCCGAGACGTTCGTCCTGCTTCGAGGCAATGCCCACGTCAAGGGGGACAAGGTCGAGCCCGCCTTCCTCGAGGTCCTGGGCGGTTTGAAGCCGGCCGTCTCCACACCCCCCCCGGGCGCGAATACGTCGGGCCGCCGACTCGCCCTGGCCGACTGGATCGCGGCCGCCGACAACCCGCTCTCCCCTCGGGTCATGGCCAATCGGATCTGGCAGCACCACTTCGGCCGAGGAATCGTTCGCTCCTCGAACAACTTCGGGCTGCAAGGGGACAAGCCGACCCACCCCGAGTTGCTCGACTGGCTGGCGGCCGAATTCATCGCCCAGGGCTGGCGGCTCAAACCGTTGCACCGAGCGATCATGACCTCGAGCGCGTACCGGATGTCTTCGAAGTCCAATGCCGAGGCGTTGGCGAAAGATCCGATCAACGACGCGTTCTGGCGGTTCGAGATGCGGCGGCTGTCGGCCGAGGAAATTCGCGACTCGATCCTCGCCGTCACAGGGGCATTGAACCTCAAAATGTACGGGCCTGGGGTCTACCCCGAGATCCCGCCCGAAGTGATGGCCGGCCAGTCGCAACCAGGCAAGGGTTGGGGCCTCTCGACCCCCGAGGAGCAGGCCCGGCGAAGCATTTACGTCCACGTAAAACGGTCGTTGCTCACGCCGATCCTCGAGAGCTTCGACGTCCCTGAGACCGATCGGCCCTCGCCGGTTCGGTTCAGCACGACCCAGCCGACGCAGGCGTTGGCGATGCTCAACAGCAGCTTCTTGAATCAGCAGGCGGGCGTTTTGGCCGCGCGGCTTCGCCGCGAGGCCGGCGATGATCCGACGAAACAGACCGAGCTCGCCCTGAGCCTGATCGCGGGCCGCCGCCCCACGAAGGCGGACGTGAAACGCGGGGTCGAGCTGATCGAGACGCTCCGTTCGCGTTACAACGCCGATGCCGACGAGGCGCTCCGATCGTTTTGCCTCGTGGTCTTGAATCTCAACGAATTCATCTACCTCGATTGAACCCAGACGAGGGATTTGCCCGATGAACGAGCCTTCGGACCGATCGACGCCCCCCGGAAGTTTCTGCGGCCGGACCCGCCGCGAATTTCTCTGGGAAGCAGGAGCCGGTTTCACGGGTCTGGCCCTCGCCGGACTCCTCTCCGGTGACAAGGGCCTGGCGACGCGGGCCACGGCCGCCGAGCACGTCAAGAGGGCGAGTGCCAATCCGCTGGCGCCCAAGCTCCCCATGCTTCCGGCAAAAGCGAAGAGCGTGATTTTCCTGTTCATGTATGGGGGACCGAGCCAGGTCGATACGTTCGACTACAAGCCGAAGCTCTACGACCTCGACGGCAAGACGATCACCGTCAAAACGTTCGGCCGGGGCGGCAAGAAGAACGAAGGGCGGGTCGTCGGGCCGAAGTGGAAGTTCCGCCCCTACGGCCAGTGCGGCAAGATGGTCAGCGACCTGTTCCCGCACCTGGCCACCTGCGTGGACGACATCGCGTTCCTTCACTCGATGACGGCCGACTCGCCGATCCACGGCTCGGCCATGCTCCAGATGAACACCGGGAAGATCCTCTCGGGGAGTCCTTGCCTGGGGTCGTGGGTGAACTACGGCCTCGGCAGCGAGAACGAGAACCTCCCCGGGTTCGTCGTCATGCTCGACCCGACCGGCGGCCCGATCAGCGGGGCCAAGAACTGGTCGAGCGGCTATATGCCGGCCAGCTACCAGGGGACCATCCTCCGCTCGGGCGGAACGCCGGTCCTCGACCTGGCACGCCCCTCGGGAACCTCTGAGGCGATGCAGCGCCAGTTGCTCGACACCCTCAACGCCTACAACTCCGACCACTTGACCAGCCGGGTCGACAACAGCAACCTCGCCGCCCGAATCGCCAGCTACGAGATGGCCTTCTCGATGCAACGGCACGCTCCCGAAGCCGTCGATCTCGCCAGGGAGCCCGAAGAGACCAAGGAACTCTACGGCCTGAACGACGATCGGACCAAAGACTTCGGCAGACGCTGCTTACTCGCCCGACGCCTGGTCGAACGCGGCGTTCGCTTCGTGCAGCTCTACGCCGGTGGCGCGCACAACGACAGCAACTGGGATGCCCACGGCGACCTCGTCACAAACCACACCCATCACGCCGGTCGGACCGACAAGCCGATCGCCGCCCTGCTGATCGACCTCAAGCGCCGCGGCCTGCTCGACGAAACGCTGGTCATCTGGGGCGGTGAGTTCGGCCGACAGCCAACCGCCGAGTACGCCGAAGGGACCGGTCGCGACCACAACGCCTACGGCTTCACGATGTGGATGGCCGGCGGCGGCATCAAGGGGGGAGTCAGCGTGGGAGAAACCGACGAGATCGGTGGCGCCGCCGTCACCGACCGCTTCCACGTGAAAAACCTCCACGCCACCGTGCTCCAGCAGATGGGCCTCGACCCCGAAAAGCTGACTTACTTCTATAACGGCCTCGACCAGAAACTGGTCGGCGTCGAAGGGGCCGAGACCATCCCTCAGGTCATCTGACACCCATTGCGCTCGCCTTGGAAAGTACCGAGGCGAGCGCAAAGCTCACGGCAAGGGTGCGACTCAGGCCCCGTGGGACGAGGCGACGAGTTCAGGCCGGGGCGCCTTGGCCTCCGCCGGAGAAAGCGGAGCCGCGGTATCGGCATACCGTCCCAGGGGAAGTCGCATCAGGTAGGCCCAGGAGAACAGGCCCGCCACGAAAACGATGACGCTGATTCCCTGCGACATCGTCAAGCCGGCGAAGAAGACCCCTTCGTCGCCCCGAAGCCCTTCGATCAAGAACCGGGTGATCGGGTAGGTCACCATGAGCAGGGCCATCACCTCGCCGTCACGACGGCGGCGGGGAAAGTACGCGGTGAGCAACGCCAGGATGAGCACGCCGTCCAGGGCCGCATAGACCTGCGTCGGCTGCACGGCCAGCGAGAGGGATTCGTAGGGGGGGATCAGGCCGTCGGTGACATGACGGACCCAGGGGAGCGACTGCGCGGGGAAACGGATCGCCCAGGGGAGGCTCGATGGATCGCCATAGCAGCATCCGTTGAGCAGGCA
Source organism: Singulisphaera photorubra (assembly GCF_045290345.1). Taxonomy (GTDB): domain Bacteria; phylum Planctomycetota; class Planctomycetia; order Isosphaerales; family Isosphaeraceae; genus Singulisphaera. The sequence continues at coordinate 224,034 of NZ_CP155447.1, forward strand.
GCCGACCCGCCCGATCGCGCACCCAATGGCCAGGGCAGGGGCCACGGCGTCAGCCATCGGGCGGAACGGAAAGGGATGTCGGGCCCAGTAGAGGAGCGAACCGATCAGGCCACCGATCAGGCACCCGTAGTAGACGAGTCCCCCTTGCCAGATTTTGAAGAGGTCGGTGAATCGCGAGACCGACTCCGGATGCTGGAGCACGAAAAAGACCCGCGCCCCGATGATCCCACCGGTGAGGAGCCAGACCGCCAGTTCGGAGACGATCGCCGGGTCAAGCTTCTCGCGCCGAGCCCGCCATGAGGTCAGGTAAAGCGCAGCGAAGCAAGCCAGGAGCACCAGCACGCTGAAGCTATAGATCGTGATGTGCAGCCCGGGGACAACGAACAGCTCCCTGTACATGCCGGTCGCCCTCCTGGCGCAATCCCAAATCCCTCGCGAACGCTGATCCACGCACCTCAGCGCCAGGAGGATGCCGAGAATCGCGATTTCCTTCAAGGTCAGATCGCGGTTCCCATCGAGTTTGAGTTTGCCGAACGTAACGGCTCGTCCCACACGACGATGGGTGGCGTTCCAGCGGTTCGGCGACTACTCTCAAAGAGCAAGAAAAACGAGGAACTGAGGCTGTGCGGCAGGCCCGCTGGACTCTGGGACACAAGGGTCATATCGATGATGCGACGGTTCGGCTTTCATCTGATCACTTCTCTCATCATCGTACCGCTCGGAACGACTGCCCTGGGCGATGAGCCGGCTGGCCCGGGTGCGCAGCCAGAGTCCAGCAAGCAGAAGACGGAAAAGAAGCTTTTGGAGGGGATCAAAGCCCCGTCTGACTTCAAGGTAACCTTGTTCGCCGCCCCTCCTGACATCCGCTACCCCGCCTGCCTGGCCGCCGCGCCGACGGGTGAGGTCTTCGTTGGGATTGATGAGAACGGCTCGCTCGACGCCAAGGCGGATCGAGGCCGCGTCGTGCGCTGCATTGATGACGACGGCGACGGCAGGGCCGACCGGTTCAACGTCTTCGCAAAAATGGATAGCCCGCGCGGTCTGATCGTCGACGGCGGCACCCTCTACGTGCTCCACCCGCCCAAGCTCACCGCGTTTCATGACGAGGATGGCGACGGCGTGGCGGATCGTTCCGAAGTCCTGGTGGACGGCATCGGCTTCGACCTGAAGTTCCGAGGCGCGGACCATACGACCAACGGGATCCGCCTGGGCATCGACGGTTGGATCTATGTGGCCGTAGGCGACTACGGCTTCATCAAGGCGGTGGGCAAGGACGGAACGGCCCTTCAACTTCACGGCGGCGGTGTCGCCCGCGTCCGGACCGACGGCACGGGCCTGGAACAGTTCTCCCGAGGTCAGCGCAACATCTATGACGTTGCGATCGATCCCTTGATGAACGTCTTCACACGCGACAACACCAACGACGGCGGCGGCTGGGACGTCCGGCTCAGCCAGGTCATCCAGACCGGTCAATATGGTTACCCCTCGCTGTTCACCCGGTTCTCCGACGAAATCGTCCCACCCCTGGCCGACTACGGCGGCGGGTCCCCCACTGGCTCCTTGTACGTCCAGGAGCCGGGCCTCCCTCCTGGTTTCAGCGATACGCTCTACACCTGCGAATGGGGCCGGAGCGTCGTTGAACGCCACCCGTTGGAGTCGAAAGGGGCCGGCTTCAAGGCGGGTAAAGAGCCGTTCGTCGAACTGCCCAGGCCGACCGACATGGATATCGACGGCCAGTCGCACATTTATATCGCGAGCTGGCGTGAAGGGGGATTCGTCTTCGACAAGCCCGACGTGGGCTACGTCGTCCGCGTCTCGCCGAAGGACCACTCGCCCCCCAAATTTCCCGACCTCAAGGCCGCGAGCGACGAACAAGTCGTGCGATACCTCGCGGCCCCCAGCGACGTACTCCGCCTGAACGCCCAGCGCGAGATCGTGCGCCGCGCCAAGCCCTCGTTCGCTCCCGAGCTCGAGGCCCTGGCCCTGGCGGACGGCCCGCTCCCTTCTCGCGCCGCGGCGATTTTCGCACTCAAACAGTTGTTAGGAAACCAGGCACAAGCAAGTCTGATCCGCCTGGCCAAGGTCGATCCGGTCCGCGAGTTCGCCCTCCGCGCCCTCGCCGACCGGAAGAGCGATGCGGCCGGGAGTCCGGCCGAGCCGTTCCTGAACGCGCTGGCCGACACCAATCCGCGAGTTCGGCTTCAGGCCGTCATCGGGTTGGCTCGGCTGAACCACCGTGAGGCGGCCCAGGCGATTCTCCCGTGCATCGAGGACGACGACCCACTCGTCGTTCATGCGGCCATCAACGCCCTGGTCTCTCTGGACGCAGTTGAAGTCTGCCTCAAGGCACTCGACCCGTCGTCGCCGCGTCTGATCCCAGGGGCGGTGCGCGTGCTCCAGAGCCTACACGACGCGAGGACAGTCGACGGCCTCATTCAAAAACTGGCCAAGGACCGCGATGAAACAACGCAGCGGGCCTGTTTGAAAGCCCTCTGCCGGCTCTATTATCGCGAGGCCGACTGGGACGGGCGATGGTGGGGAACCCGGCCCGACACGAGTGGCCCCTACTTCACGGCCACAGCCTGGAGCGAGACCGACCGGATCGGCCGAGCGCTGACCGAAACGCTGCGGAAGGCCGATACGGGTCTGGCCCGCTGGCTGCTTATCGAGTTGCTCAAGAACAAGGTCGACCTGGACGGATCCACTGCGATGGCCATCAAGCTGGCCAAGGACGACCCGACGTTGCATATCGCCACGGTGGAATCCCTCGTCGGCCAACAAAACCTCAGCGACGACGCAATCCGCGTCCTCGGAACCGTCGCCGCGGCCGGCCGAGAAACGCCCGCTCTCCGAACCAAGGCCTTGCGGGGCCTGGTGCGGCATCTCGATCAACCTGCGGCCCTGGATGCGGCGGTCACTGGGTTCGCAACCGTTGCCGGCCTGGAGCCGCGCGACAGCGCCTTGAACGGAGTCCTGCAAGACTTTCTCCGCGAAGGACGGCACGCCCGGAACCTCAAGCCAATCCTCGCATTCGTTGATGATGCCGACCCGGCCCGAAGCGCCTTGGCCTACGCCATCCTCCTGGAGGTCGACCGCAATCCGCGTTCACCGTCCGAGGCAAAAGCCGCCGTCCGAAAGGCGATCGACGGGGCCTGGAGCCAGCCCAAGACGGCCGCCAGCCTCTTGCGTGCCATCGGCCAGAGACGCGTCACAGCGTACGCCCTTCAGGTACGCAACCACCTGGAGGATCCCAACCAGGACGTCCGTGACGCCGCGGTCATCGCCTCCCGTCGACTCGATCTCGATCACGCGACCCGCCGCGGCGGAAAGTCAGCGCCTACGATTGCGACGCTTCCGTTCGATCAGGTCATCGCCGGACTTGAAAAAGCGAAGGGAGACCCATCCCTGGGGGCCGAGCTCTTCCAGAAACAGGGGTGCCTTGCCTGCCACACCGTCGCGGCCGACGAGCCTCCCAAGGGCCCTTTTCTCGGCGGGATCGGAACCCGGTACAGCCGGGCCGAGTTGACCGAGTCGATCCTCAAGCCCAACGCCAAGATCGCCCAGGGCTTCGAGACCCAGAAGTTCGCCACCGTCGCTGGGCTGCAATACGAAGGCTTCGTCGTTCGCGAAGCCGGCGACGAAGTCGAGCTCCGCAACGCCGCCGGCGAAGTGACCGTGATCCCCAAGAAGGACATCGAGGAACGGGGTAAGGCGGAAACCTCGGTCATGCCGACCGGCCTGGCCGATCCCCTGACAGTCGCCGACCTCGCCTCACTCCTGGCCTATCTGGAGTCGCTCAAAGCGAAGTAAGCCGAGACGGTTCCGACACATATCTCCAACAAGGAACGCCTGCCACCCAAGCTTCCATCAACACCTCTTCGAAAAACCCATTGCAAGAGCAGGCATGGGTGGCACGGGTTCCGTACTCGGAACCCGTGAGTGATACCCACCGCTTACAGCTCACGGCTCAAGTGCGACCTCCCACGACCGACGAGCAAATGCGTCATCAGCCCAATGACGGGGATGAACCCCATCCGATTGTTTGGGCTCGTCTACGAACGAGTACCGACCCTACTCGGACCGAGATCGATCGAAATGGGGCATCAAGGCTGGTAGCTGTGAGGCAAAGTTGAATCCATCTCGAGTGGTACCGGTCGTCATCCGGCATACCATCGGGCGCTGGACCACTCCCACTCCTCGGTCCGGTCGACCAGGCCCCGTCGAACTGGGTTCTGGTGAAAATAGTCAACAACCTTCATCAGCGTGTCAGTTTTGATGATATTTCGGTCGTATCCTCCGCCCGTCTGCCAGAATTGTCGGGATACTGATCCATCGGCTCGATGAACGGTGAGTTTCTCCAACCATTTCCGAGAATTCAGCTTGAGAAACGCAATGGCTTTTCGACCCACTGGTTGCTTCATCTTCCAGAGCATCTCGGAGATGTCATAGTCTGCTTCACGTGGGCGAATTAAAACATGGGCGTGTTCCGGCATGATCACGTAGGCCCAAAGATCGAATTGGGCCTGATGCCTTGCTGCGTCGATCGACTCGACTAGCCAGCGGCAAGTACGATCTCTCGATAAAAGGGGAAGCCGCTTGTAGCAAGAGAACGTGAGTTCGTGGGCATGGCCAGGGGCATTTTCTCGGCGAGCCGTCTTCCAATTCATCGTGGCACCACGAGACCAAAGCAGAGATCATCGCCGATGCAAACTCCGACGTCGCACGGGTTCCGAGTACGGAACCCGTGGCACCCATGTGAACAACCGCAATAATTCCTGAATAACAAGTTTCAATGGGTGCCACGGGTTGTACGTCGCACGGGTTCCGAGTACGGAACCCGTGGCACCCATGTGAACAACCGCAATAATTCCTGAATAACAAGTTTCAATGGGTGCCACGGGTTGTACTCAACCCGTGAATGCAAGCCTCGGCCTGTCACTCACGGGTTCCGACCGAGTACGGAACCCGTGGCAACCCGAAAATCGCACGCCCTCGTTTTCCACAACCAAACAAACGGTCGATTGCCACCGGCTTCCGGGGCAGACGAGATCACTTCTCCGGTGAGCCGACCACCGCTTTCCGCTCAACCGTGTCCACCGAGGGACCACCACGGCCGCAGGCCCAATCAACAGCGTTGCGTAGTAAACGATTGAACTGGGGATCCGCGAAGTCGTCGACATGACCGAGCGACGTGTAGAAGACCCGGCCTCCGGTGGCCGGGGCGTTCACCCAGGCGATCGGTTCGGAAGGCTGGCCCGGGATGGTCCCGTTGAGGAGCGGAGTCGCGGTCTTGGCGATCGGGCTGACCTTGTAGAGCGAGCCGTGACCGACCAGCTTCGCGACATCGACCCCCTGACAGATGGGGTGCGGCGAATCCGTGGGGGCTGGTTCGACGACCACCTTCTCCCCGGCCTTGTGGTGGCCGTGGTAGTTGCCGCCAAGGACCTCGGCGTCAAACGTCCCCCATGACGTGTGGCCGGCGGGGGCTGCCTTGTTGCCGGAGGCTGCGAAGGCGTGGCTCGCGGTCCGGATCCCGATGACCGACTTGCCGCCTGTCACGAACGCACGAATCGCGGCAAGCTGAGGGTCGGGCAAAACGCGCCGGCGAACGCTGACGACGGCCGCGTCGGCGACGGCGAGGATCCCGAGCCCGGGAAGGTCGTTCCGCTCCTCGAGGTTGCCCAGGACATAGCTGACGTGATAGTCCCGTCCGAGCTGCGACGAGGCGAACACGGGGAGGGTTGTCTCGGTCTTATATTCGTCTTCGGCGATCACAAAAACGACATGCGGCCGCTTGTCCCCCTGGAATCGTGCGGGGGTCCCCCCCAGAAGCTGGTCGCTGGTGACGGTGGGACAGACGAATTTCTCCACGTGCTCGACCATCAGGTCGGTGCCGGTGAAATGGCTGACGCGCGGCGCGGAATTGGGGTCGTACATCGTATCGGTCATGTCGCGCATCAGCACAACGTTTCGACCGTTCTTGGCCATCTGGCGCAGGCCAAACGGCCGCCCGAGCACGCACATATTTAGATGAACGCCCAAGAGGACGACATTCTTGATTCCCCGTTGCTCGAGGATGCTCCAGATCTCCTCCCCGCTGTCGCTGATCATGTCGGTCTCAGGAACGATCGTGAGCAGATCGGTCTGCGACTTCCAAGGGGCCTTGGGGTTGCGCCCCATCGCCTTGAGCTTGGCGGCCCATTCCGCATGCTCGGTTAGGTCGTCGTCCTCGCCGCCGTTCGACTGGTCGATCGGGTAGGTCCCTTTCTCCTCGGCAGGGATCTGATAGCACCACTTGCCGATCTCCGCGGGAAGCGACTTGGAGCGGGGGGTCTCGATCGCCCGGCGACGGGCCGGATGATCTTGATAGGCGTCCATACAGCCGCTCGGAGCGTGGATGATCTGGGCGCCTCGCTCGCGTGCCGTCTTGAGCACTTGATCCATCCTGGGCGCCATTTCCGAGGCGCGCCGGACGGCGTTGAGGCAATGGTGCAAATCCCACATGTCGCAGACGATGATTGCAGTCTGGGTGGGCTCCCACGCCTCGGCCTTTTCCACGACCTGATACCGGCCGCTCGCCGGCGCGGTCTCAACCCGGGAGCGTAGGCGAAAATCGAGCTTCGGCCCGGCTCCCGCCGCGGGGAGTGCCGCTCCGAGCGCGGTCAGGAGGAGCAGGGCGGGCACGAGGATTCGTCCCCAACTTCGATTGAGGTTGAGCCGCACCATTTGCATCGTAATCTCCCTCGAGTAACTCAAGGCCATGAGCGGAATTTTCTTTCATTAACGAATGCGATCGCCGATGAGATCCAGGCTCGTCCTCGCCGAGTATACCGCCGCGGAGAAGCCAGGGGGAGTTTCGGCCGGACCACTCGGGTTCACACGGGCTCGCAACTTGCTCTGACAAGCCAACCGTCGATCGCAACGAAAAAAAAATGGGAACCCCAGGGGTGCCGTGGTGCGAGGAATCGTGGGTATCATCGTCCCACCGCGGAGAGTTCGTCCCGTCCCATTGTTTTGCCGCCGATTCGCCTGCCCCACTCTGTCACATTCACGTTCGCGGGGCAGGGGGGCGGGGGAAATGCGAGTGGAGGTCCGATGTTCGTCAAGTGGTCGCTTCTGCTGGTCCCCGTCTCGTTGTTCCTCGCTCACGTGGTCCATGCCTCGCCCACTTGGATCTTCGCGACCGCGGTCCTGGCGATCATCCCCCTGGCCGAATGGATCAGGCGGGCCACCGAGCAAATCGGCCACCGGGCCGGCCCGGCCGTGGGCGGCCTGCTGAGCGTGACCTTCGGCAACCTGGCCGAGTTAGTGATCGCCCTGTTCGTCCTGGCCGAGGGGCACCAGCAGGTCGTCAAGGCCCAGATCACCGGCTCGATCATCGGCAACGGACTCCTGGGACTGGGGATCGCCATCCTGATCGGAACCTGGGGACGCGAGCACCAGAAGTTCAAGCGAGAATCCGCGGGGCAGCTCTCGAACATGCTGATCCTCACGTTGATCGCCTTGCTGCTTCCCGCCTTTTTCGACCTGGCCGAGCAAGGGACCACCGCACCGGCGTTGAGGCAACAGCGCGACCTGCAACTCAGCCTGGGGGTAGCCGTCGTCCTGATCGCGGTCTATATCGCCTATCTTATCTTCACGCTGTACACCCACCGATTGATCTTCGCAACCGAAAAGAGCTCGGAGGAGGCTCACTGGTCACTCGGTAAGGCGCTCGCGATCCTCCTCGGAGGCACGGTCGTGCTGACGATCGAGGCCGAGCTCGTTTCCAGCGCTCTCGAGGCGACGGCCACCAGCCTGGGCGTCACGACGTTCTTCCTGGGTATCACCGTGCTCGCCGTCGTCGGCAACGCCGCCGAGTATCTCACGGCGGCCTACTACGCGCACCGGAACCAGATGGGCGTGGCGCTCCAGATTACCGTGGGCGCGACCATCCAGGTGGCGCTCCTGATCGCCCCCTTGCTCGTGCTGATCTCGTACTTCATGGGACACCCGATGGACCTCGTCTTCTCGAACCCACTCGAGTTGATCGCAGTCGCCGGCGTCGCCCTCTCCGTGACCGTCATCTCCCTCGACGGTGAGACTAACTGGTTAGAGGGCCTGCTCCTCGTCGCCGTCTACTTACTCCTCAGCCTCGCCTTCTACTTCGTCACTCCCGACATGTCCCCCTTGCCCCTCGTAACGCCCCACTGACCTGAGGCCACGGACATCAGCGACTGCGCATCCTGGAGAAATCAGACAAACAGGGCGAGTCTCGACGTGGTGAATTCCGCAAAATCAGCAAGGGGACTGGAGTCATCCCCGCTTCCGAGACGAGGGTAATTGCACAGATGAAGATGGTGGGCCGTGCCCACCAGTTCCAGCCTCAGATGACTCGGACGCTTATTGGTGAATCCGTCAAGTACGTTGACGTTGAGGAAAAACGGAGCACGAACCGCCCGAGCTTAGAGTCTGTCTCGTAAGTTCAGGGAAACCGAAAATTGAAGGCCGTTTGGGTGCCACGGGTTCCGTACTCGGAACCCGTGCGCGCCAGGCCAAGGCATTCCCGCATGGGTTCCGAGTACGGAACCGCATGGCACCCAGCAGATCATTCAAAAGCTCCCGTGGGATTCACCTTCTGGGACAGACTCTTAAAAACTTGCCGGATGCACCACTTATCGATCCCGCAAAGCGGTTCATACGCAGGGAGGCAACTGATGCGGCTGGAGAGGCTTGCGAGTCGTTACCGGAGCGGGGCGATCCTGGTCGCGTTCTTTGTCGTCCTCAGCAGCGGCTGTTCGAGCGATCGGCGATTGGGCGTTCGCTCCGAAAGGGCCGGCCAGGGTTCCGCGACCATCGCCAAGGACCGGAACTCGTTCCCGGCTGGCCAGGTCATCCCTCCCGCGGGTCTCGGAGTCGACCTGGTCCGGGCCAACGGGGGAGGCGAGCCACCCCGGGGCGAGGTTGGTTTGGCCGGGTTCACGCACAACGGCGTGCCCGGCCAAAACCCTTGAGGGAATGAGCGGATCCGGTCAGCGGGGACGGCTCTTGAATTCGCCAAGGCCGACGTCGATGTACTGGCCGCCACCGGTTTGATGGCAGTGCACTGCGATTAGATTCTTCTTGCCGGGCCGGAGCGTTGCCCGAGCCGCCTCTGAGATCGGCATCTCCTCATAATCCGTCCCGTACCCGGTCGCCTTGGTCGCGAGTACACCGTTGAGATAGACTTCAAGGTCTTCGTCATGGTGCACGACCAGGACGAGGCTTGCCAGATCTGTTGTTTCAGGGAGCTCGAACTCCCTACGAATCCAGACATCAGGAGATGTCCAGTTCGTGCGGACCACCGCACGCGGGGTCCCCTTGGTGCCAAAGCCACCGGGCCCTTGCTTCCAGGCGGAGGCCTCGAAACCTGGCTGGAACCACTCCGGCGCCGGGGCTTCGAACGTGTACCGCCAATCCTGTGGTGTTTCTCGTGACGTTGGGACGACCTCGCGTTCTTCGAGAACGGTCGTGAATGTCCCGTTGTTCACGGCGGCCGCCCGCGCGACGTCCACCTTGATGACCTCACGGTCGTAGGTCAGCAGACCGTTGGCCTCGGTTTCGACGTCGGTGATCTGGGTATAGATCGCCGCGCTCAGTCCGCTCGTCTCTTTCAGGTTCCAGGATCGCTGAAGCAGACGCTCATACTTGCGAGTCAGGTCGTCCTTGCTGGCGGCCCCGCGATAGCCCCAGGTCTTCTCGGCCCAGGTGTGACCATCGACTCCCAGGCCCAGGCCGCCGAACTCGCCGAGCACGGCCGCTCGCTTGGGCTCGACCGGAGGAGCGGCCGGACCAGGGTAAACATGAATGTCGTGGACGTCTCCCACCCCGGGATGATCGTTCCAACCGCTCGCGCCGTTGGCCAGTCTCGAGGGGTCGAGTGACTTCGTCAGTGCGGTCATCCGTGCGGTCTCGAACTGGCCCCAGCCTTCATTGAAGACCACCCACATAATGATGCTCGGATGGTTCGAGAAGCCGTCGATCATCGCCCTGAGCTCGGCCTCGTACTGTTTCGCGGACTCAGGCGTTCGCACCAGGTCCGGCTTGCCGGGCGCTACGCTCTTGTCTCCCGACGGCATGTCCTGCCAGACAAGCAGGCCAAGTCGATCGCACCAGTAATACCAGCGATCGGGTTCGACTTTGACATGCTTACGCGTCGTGTTGTAACCGAGCTTCTTGGTGATCTCGATGTCGTACCGAAGCGCCTCATCGGTCGGAGCCGTGTAGAGCCCGTCGGGCCAGAACCCCTGGTCCAGAGGGCCGACCTGAAAGACGAACTTGCCGTTGACCAGGAGTCGAGTGACTCCCTTCTCGTCCGGCCCCAGCGCGATCTTCCTCATCCCGAAGTAGCTTGTGGCCGAGTCGATGACCTGGCCCTCACGCTTCAACTCGACGCGCAAGTCGTACAGGAAAGGACTCTCGGGAGACCAAAGCTTGGCCTGGTCGATGGGAAGCTCGATCGCCTGGCCGACACTCCCGCGAGCGGTCGAAACCGACTTTTCACCGTCGAGGGCAACGACCTCGGCCGTGAGTCCCGTCTCGTCCCTCGCGCCCACGACCGTGATCCGCACCTTGCCGCCGTCGACATCGGGCACGATCCGAAGCGCCTTGATCCGAGAGGGGGAAACCGGCTCGAGCCAGACCGTCTGCCAGATCCCGGAGATCGGCGTGTAGTAAATGCCGCCAGGTTTGAGGACCTGCTTGCCTCGCGGTTGGGTCCCCTGATCCGTCGGATCAAAAACACGAACGATCAACTCCTGGTCGCCGTCCGGTTTCAAGGCGTCGGTCACGTCGAAATCGAAGGGGTCGTAACCTCCCCGGTGAGTCCCCAACTCCTTGCCATTGACCCACACTGTCGCTTCCCAATCGACCGCACCGAAGTGGAGGAGCACGCGCCGGCCGTTCCACGCCTTGGGAACCTCGAAGTTCCGCCGATACCAGAGCCGATCCGCATGCTTCATGACCCCCGAAAGGGCCGACTCGACGGGAAAGGGCACGAGAATCTGCTCGTTAAGCGCCTTTCCTCCGACGGGAGGTGCCTCCCCCTCCTTGCCAAAGCCGAGCTGCCAGAGACCGTTGAGGTTGAGCCAGTCCTTACGAACCAGTTGCGGTCGAGGGTACTCGGGATGGACCCGGTCAGGCTGAACGTCCTTGGCCCATCGGGTCGTTAACGGCCCTTTCTTCGGCTTCCATTCCGCCGCACGCCCCCAGTTCAAGCCGGCTCCCACGGCAAAGCTGAGCCACAGGATGGCCACTCGTTTGGCGTTCATATTCGCTTGTCCCCTTCAACGACCTCGCCAGGCTCCTCGCACGCTGTCCGCGCTCACCGGCCAATCGCCTCATCGAAGCGTCCCAAGGCGACCGGGGTGGGCACTGCCCACCCCAAGCGAATCACCAACCTGGAATTAAGAATTCCGCATCAACCACTTTACAGATACGTTTCGATCGAGGTCGCAATCAGGCCAAGAGCGGGGTCACGACGTGCGCGGGTTCGACGCCGGTCAGTTTCTGATCGAGACCTTGATAGCGATAGGTGAAACGCTCGTGATCGTAGCCGAGCAGGCGGAGCACGGTCGCATGGAAGTCGCGGATATGGACCGGATCTTTGACGATGTTGTAGGAGAAGTCGTCCGTCTCGCCGTAGACCATCCCGGGTTTCGAGCCACCGCCGGCCATCCACATCGTGAAACAGCGAGGATGGTGGTCGCGCCCGTAGTTCGAGGTCGACAGGCCCCCTTGCGAGTAGATCGTCCGGCCGAACTCGCCCCCCCAGATGACCAGCGTTTCGTCGAGCAATCCGCGCTGTTTGAGGTCCTGGATCAGCCCCCAGCAGGGCTGATCGACGTCCTTACACTGGCTGGGCAGGCGGCCCGCCACATTGCCGTGGGTGTCCCAGTTGTTGTGATAGACCTGAATGAACCGCACGCCGCGTTCCACCATCCGACGCGCCAGGAGCACGGTATGGGCGAAGCTGCCCGGCTTCTTGGCGTCCTCACCGTAGAGCTTGTAGGTCGTCGCCGACTCGTTGCTGACGGCCGTCAGGTCTGGGACGCTCGCCTGCATCCGGAACGCCAGCTCATATTGTTGGATCCGGGTATGCGTCTCCGGGTCACCCAGCGACTGATAAGTCATCTCATTGAGCGAGCGCAGACCGTCCAGCATCTTGCGACGGATCGCCGTGGGAACACCGGGGGGGTTGTTGATATACAGGATCGGGTCGCCCCCGCTCCGGAACGAGACGCCGGCGTGCTCTCCCGGGAGGTAGCCCGACGACCAGAGCCGCGCCGAGATCGCCTGCACCTGCTCGGTATTGCTCGGCTTGGCGACCAGCACGACGAACGTCGGCAAGTCGTCGTTGAGCGACCCCAGGCCATACGAGACCCACGACCCCAGGCAAGGGCGGCCGGTGATCTGGTTCCCCGTCTGCATATAGCTGATCGCCGGCTCGTGATTGATGGCCTCCGTGTTCATGCTTCGGATGAAGCACATATCATCAACCATTTTCGACGTATAGGGAAGCAGTTCGGAGACCGACATCCCGCTCTGGCCATGCTGGGCGAACTTGTACATCGACGGGGCGATCGGGAAGCGTTTTTGCCCCGAGGTCATGGTCGTGAGCCGCTGGCCTTTGCGGACCGACTCGGGCAAGTCCTTATCGTACCACGCCTTCATCATCGGCTTGTGGTCGTAGAGGTCGAGCTGCGAAGGGCCGCCGACCATGTGGAGATAGATGACGTGCTTCGCCTTGGGCGCGAAGTGGGTCAGTACGGCCTGCTGGGCTTCCTTCTCGATCGCGGCCGCCCCCGCGTCGCCACCGCGGCCGCGGCCGAGCCCCGCAAGCGAGGCGAGCGCCGCCATGCCGACCGCGTTCGCCCCCCGCCCGAAGAACTGGCGGCGCGTCTCGTAGCGAACCCATTCCTGAAAAAGACTCATCACACGGTCCTCCGCAAAGAGTTGGCTCGCTTGCTTGCTTTGCCTGCTTGGGCTTGTCGGGGAGGCGGACGGACAGACGAGAGGGGAGGGGAGGGCCAGGCCCACCCGACCCTTATTTATTGAGGACTTCGTCGAGGTTCATCAACTCGTTGGCCGTCATGGTCCAGGCCGCCAGGGCGGCCGGGTCGAGCCCGGGATCAGGCTTCGATTCACCGACGGCGATCAGCTCATTCGCGTCCTTCGGATTCGCCTGGTAATAGGCAAGGAGCTCCTCGAACGCATTCTGGATCACTTGCCCTTCCTCGGGGCGGAGCGGGCGGGCCAGCAGCCGCATGGCCATGAACTCAGCGCGAGTCTCGACCGACGTTCCTCCCCCTTTGATCGCCAGTTGAGCCAGGTTGCGCGCGGACTCGATGAACTGCGGGTCGTTGAGGGTCACCAGCGCTTGCAGCGGCGTGTTCGTTCGCTCGCGGCGAACCGTGCAGACCTCGCGGCTCGGTGCGTTGAAGATATCCATGGAGGCCGGGGGGGCAGCACGCTTCCAGAAGGTGTAGAGGCTCCGGCGATAGAGCTTCTCTCCGGCGTCACGAGCGTAGTCGCGCGTGTTGCTCCCGATCATCGCCACGGCTTCCCAGACCCCTTCGGGCTGATACGGTTTCACGCTCGGCCCCCCGAGCGTCTCGACCATGAGGCCACTGGCAGCCAGGGCATAGTCGCGAACCATCTCGGCGTCCATCCGGAACCGCGGACCACGCGAAAGCATGCGGTTCGACGGGTCCTTGGCCAACTTCTCGGGGGAAACGAGCGCCGACTGTCGGTAAGCGGCCGACGTGACCAACTTCTTGAAGAAGGCCTTGATGTCCCACCCTCCCTCGCGAAAGTCGAGGGCGAGCCAGTCGAGGAGCTCGGGGTGTGACGGGATTTCACCGGTCACGCCGAAATCCCCCGTCGTCCGGACCAGGCCGGTCCCGAAAACCTCCTGCCAGAACCGGTTGACGTTGACGCGGGCCGTGAGCGGGTGCTCGGGCCGGAGCAGCCACTGCGCCAGGCCGAGTCGATTGCGCGGCAGGTCGGCCGGCATCGGCGGGAGCGCGGCGGGCGTCTCGGGCGTGACCTTATCGCGGCGCTTGTCGTATTCGCCGCGGAACAGGATGTAGGCCATCGCATCTTCTTTGCGTTCGTTCATCACGTGGGCGACTGTGGCCCGCGCCATGATCGCCGCGTCTTCCTGCTCGAACCCGGCGATGGCCGCGGTGAGCTGGCCATACGCGAGGTCGAAGGAGGGGAGCCACCACGAGTAGAGCTCGTCCTTCTCCTCGCTCGTCCGTTTGGTCGACTTCTCGGCCAGCCAGACCGCGCGGGTGGTGGTCACAAGCCGGCCCACCTCTTCCAGGGGCATCGCCCGACCGTAGATCCGGACGTCCTGGATCATCAGGCCGGCCAGTGGTGAGCTCGAGTGCCGCTGCGCAAGTTTGAACGGAACGTCCGTATGGATCGAACCGTCGTTCAGGGTATCGGCCAACACCTCATGCTCTTGGTGGAGACCGTCAAGGTAGAGCTTGACCCCCGCGGCCTTGCCGGAGCCGTCGTAGCTGACGAGCAGGTGAACCCACTCACCGGCTTTGGGTTGGGCCTTGGCGAGTACCTTGATGGCGTTACCCGGCCACTTGTGAATGATGTGCGTGCCGATTCGCCCCTTCTCGAACCACAGATCCCAGCCGCGGAAATCATGCTGATCGTCCATCCGGGCCATGATCGCACCCGCCGCACCCGGCTTGGGAATCTTGACCCATGCGCCATAGGAGAACGGCTGCCCCTTGTCGAAGTCACCCGCCTCGGGCACCTGGGCCACAACGTCCGCCTGGCTCCGGAACGCCTTCGCCGCGACGTGTCCCGGCCCCCAGGCGGCGGAGGGGACGGTCACCGCCTTCGGACGACCATCCACCGCCATGAACAGGGTGTTGCCGCTCCCTTCCGCCAGCAGAGCGTGAAGCCGAAGACCGTCGCTCGGGATCAAGGAGGCGATCGCAACGGTCGAGGTCGAGGCGAGCCACTGGTCGAAATCCGCGCGGGCCGCCGGCTTGCGAGCCTCAGCCTTCTGTTTCGTCTCGGTGATCTTGGCCTTGAGTTCCGCCCAGCGCGGTCGGTCGTCCGGGCGCGGCACGACGATGATCGGGGGCGTGTCCTTGATGTTCCCGTCCTTGGCTCCCTGGGTCGTGTTATTGAAGAAGGCCGCCAGGGAATAGAACTCTTTCTGGCTAATGGGATCGAACTTATGATCATGGCATACCGCACAGCCGGTCGTCATCCCCAGCCAGACCAGCGAGGTCGTCTCGGTCCGGTCGCGGGCGTAGAGGACGAGGTATTCCTCGTCGATCAATCCCCCTTCATTACTGGTGATGTTGCAGCGATTGAAGCCCGAGGCCACTTGCTGGTCGAGCGTCGAGTTGGGGAGCAAGTCGCCGGCAAGCTGCTCGAGCGTGAACCGATCGAACGGCAGGTTGCGGTTGAAGGCTTTGATCACCCAGTCGCGATAGGTCCACATTTCGCGATAGTTATCGAAGTGGATTCCATGCGTGTCGGCATAGCGGGCGGCGTCGAGCCAGTAGCGGCCGCGATGCTCGCCCCAGTGCGCTGACCCCATCAGCTTATCGACAAGCCGCTCGTAGGCGTCCGGAGCCTGGTCGCGGACGTAGGCTTCGACCATGGCCGGACTTGGCGGAAGCCCGGTGAGATCGAGGCTGAGGCGACGAGCGAGGGTCCTGCGATCAGCCTCAGGCGCGGGGGCCAAGCCCGCCGCTTCCAGCTTGGCCAGAACGAAGCGATCGATCGGGTTACGGACCCACGACTCGTTCTTGACGGCCGGCGGCTCGGACCGCGTCGGCGCGATCAGGGACCAGTGGGGCTGATACTCCGCGCTGACTCGACCCATCGCTTGAGCTTCTGCTTCTGTTCGGCCGTCAGCGTCTTCTTCGTCGCGGGGGGCGGCATCACCTCATCCCGGTCGTCCGAAAGGATCCGCTGGATCAGTTCGCTTCCATTCAGGTCGCCCGGAGTGAGGGCGCCGGCCTTGACCGCCGCGTCGCGCTGATCCAACCGGAGTTCAGCCTTGCGACTGGCGCTATCGGGCCCGTGGCAGGCGAAGCAATTCTCGGTCAGGATGGGGCGGATGTCGCGATTATATTCGATCTCGCCATCGCCCGGAGCCGCCCAGGTCGTGGCCGGCACGATCGAAAGGAAGATTGCAGCCCCGATCACGGCGTTTCGCATCATGACGTAACCTCATGTCGCAGCAGGAGGATAGGTCGGCAGGCCACATCCTCCTCACAACAGGTGTGAGTGGGCAGGAAGGTCAGGGGCAGGAATGCAAATCCAGCATAAGTCTATTCCATGCGAGTCTCCAATACCAGCCTCGAGCTTTCCCATTCAATAGAATGAGGCACCAGAGTCGAAACCCGTTTCTCCTTGCTTCAGCGCGATCGGCCGTGGCGTCATCGTTGATCCAACAATTCCCATGGAGCGGGCACACGAACCGTAAGGCGATCGGTTGGTGGAATTCTACCCGGCTCGCTCGCTGATCTGAGCGGGAGGCGGGAGGGTGAGGGTGAGGGTTGGCCTGCCGGACGCCTTAACAACGACTCCTCTCTTCTCTCTCCGCGTTTTCCGCGTCTCCGCGTCTCCGCGTGAACCATTGCTCAAGCCAAGGTCGTCGTGACAATTGGGAGACTCACGCGGAGACGCGGAGAACGCGGAGGGAGAGAATTGATGGAGTTCGATGAGATGACAGGGGGCGCTCGTGGATGTGTCGTTTACGACCACTCCTCTCTTCCCTCTCCGCGTTCTCCGCGTCTCCGCGTGAACCATTGCTCAAGCCAAGGTCGTCGTAACAATGGGAAGACTCACGCGGAGACGCGGAGAACGCGGAGGGGGAGAATTGATGGAGTTCGATGAGATGACAGGGGCGATTGTGGATGTGTCGTTTAGGCGATCGATCGGTGGAATTCTACCCGGCTCGCTCGCTAACCTGAACGGAAGGCGGGAGGGTGGGGTACGATATTACCTGCCGGACGCCTAATCCTTTCCGGCGAAATGCAACATGCCCCTGTTCAAGGCCTGGGTACTTCACCGAAGGCCTCCTGACGCAAAGATTCATAGAGCCGAGCCGGGCCGAGCAGCACGTCTTTGATTCCATTGCGAACGGTTTCGGAATCCAACGCCTGGGTGCTCATCGCGGTGTGCGCTTCCAAAGCGCCGATGATGGCGTTCATGAGTTCGGATTTCAGATCGGGCGAGTTTGCGAATTGCTCCTTGGTGTTGTTGCTCGCCTGCTGCTTGAGCGTCTCGGATTCCAGCAATTTCCCCATGATCACGTTGTTGACGTAAACCAGTTTGTCTTGATCCGTTAACTCGCCTTCAAACAGGTCGTTCACGCGCTGGATGATCTCATTTAAGAGGGCTTTCTGCTTCTCTTGAACGCTCCCGCCGCCCGCTTCGGTGATCGGTTCCAGCTTGGGATTTTCACCGACGGCCAACGCCATCGGACGCTTGCCCTGATTTCTCAGGTTGTGATGAGTCAGCACCACTTTGGAAAGGTCGATCCCCTCCCGTTCGCGGCCAAACGCGAGCAAGCGGAGCACCTGTTTGTAGAAGATCGAGCGTTTCTCGATCGCCGTGTTTCCGTAGTCGAAGATTTGCGACAAAAACGTATAGATACGCTGAAACGCCGCCATGTCGGACTGGAATAGCAGCAATGCGTCCAGTTCGCCCCGCGCCGCTTCGATGGCGGGTTTATCCTTCCGCTCTTTGGCGTTTTTCAGGTCCTCCTGGGCCGCCTTGTAGCGTTTCTGAAGCCGATCCACAACAGGCTCGACGGCGGCAGCTAGTTCACTTTGCCGGGCGTTTGGCTTCAGTTCCACGGCAACGACGCGTTCCACCTCGAAATCGTCGTAGTGACCGGCGGCGTCGAGCTTCTCGCGCAGGTTGTAAACCAGGTCCGGGTCGCTGACGTTCGCCAGCGCCGCGGTCGAATAGTAGGTCTTGAACGCGTTGAGCACATCCTCGGCGTCGTTCACGAAATCCAACACATAGGTCGTGTCCTTGCCGGGATAGGCACGATTCAGGCGTGAAAGGGTCTGCACGGCCTGGATGCCCGCCAGCCGCTTATCGACGTACATCCCGCACAGCAGCGGCTGATCGAACCCCGTCTGAAACTTGTTCGCCACCAGCAGAATCGGAAACTCGTCGGTGTTGAAGGCTTCGCGGATGTCGCGACCGCGCAGGTTCGGATTGAGCGCATGACTCGTTTCCGTGAAGGGGTCGGGGCCGGACTCGATGTCCTTCACCTCGCCCGAGAATGCCACCAGCGTGCCGATCCCATAGCCGCGATCCCTGATGTACTTGTCGATCGCGATTTTCCAGCGGACCACTTCCTGGCGGCTGCTGACGACCACCATCGCCTTGGCTTGCCCCTTGAGCAACGGCGCGACGTACTGACGGAAGTGCTCGACCACCACCTGGACCTTTTGCGCGATGTTGTAGGGATGCAGCCGCACCCAGCCCATGATCCCCTTCATCGCCGCGCTGCGTTCGACTTCCTTGTCGTCAAGCTCTTTGCCGCTGTGCGCCAGTTTGAAGGCCAGCTTGTAGGTGGTGTAGTTCTGGAGCACGTCGAGGATGAATTTTTCCTCAATGGCCTGGCGCATCGAGTAGACGTGGAACGGGGCCGGCAGGTTTCCCGCGCCGGCCGGCTGAGTGGGATCAGGCCGGGTGCCGAACAGCTCGATCGTCTTGGTCTTGGGCGTGGCGGTGAACGCGACGTAGGTGATGCCGTCCACGTCGGCACGCGCGGCCATCTGGGCCGCCAGGATGTCCTCGGTGCTGACCTCGCCGCCGTCGCCGAGTTCCTTCAACTCCTCGGCGGTCAGCACGGCCTTCAGCTTGGCGGCGGCTTCGCCGGTCTGCGAGCTGTGCGCCTCGTCGGCGATCACCGCGAAGTGTTTGCCCTCGGTCGCCGCGAGCTCGCGCACGGCTTTCAGGGCGAAGGGAAACGTCTGGATGGTGCAGACCACGATTTTCTTGGTGCCGGAGAGGGCCGCCGCCAGTTCGCCGCTCTTGCTGCTGCTCTCCCCTTTGATGGTCGCGACCACGCCGGTCGTGCGCTCAAAGTCGAAGATCGCTTCCTGCAACTGCGTGTCGATCACGTTGCGGTCGGACACGACCAGCACCGAATCAAACAGCTTCTTGTGCCCGGCGTCGTGCAGGTCGGCCAGGAAGTGGGCGGACCATGCGATCGAGTTGGTCTTGCCCGAGCCGGCGGAATGCTGGACCAGGTATTTGCCCCCTGGCCCTTCGTCGAGCACGGCGGCTTGTAGCTTTCGGGTCGCGTCGAGTTGATGGAACCGGGGGAAGATGATTTTTTCGATCTGCTTCTTCGGATTCTTCTGAGCGACCAGGTAACGGCCCAGGATTTCGAGCCAGCTTTGCCGCTCCCAGACTTGCTCCCAGAGGTAGGCGGTGCGATGCCCGCCGTTCGGGTTGACGGGATTGCCCGCCCCTCCGTCGTCCCCCTGGTTGAACGGCAGGAAGACGGAACTTGCCCCGTCCAGCCTGGTCGTCATATACACTTCGCGGTTGCTGACGGCGAAATGGACCAGGGCCCCGCGGGGAAAGGAGAGCAGCGGCTCGGCGACCTGACCTTTGGGTTTGGGGAGGCGATCGAAGCGATACTGGTCGATCGCGTCGCCGACGGTCTGCGTGAAGTCGGTCTTGAGTTCGATCGTCGCCACCGGCAGACCGTTCAGGAACAGCACCAGGTCAATGCAATTCTCGTTGTGCAGCGAATACCGCACCTGCCGCACGACCCGCAGGCGGTTGGCCGCGTACCGGGCCAGGATGTCGGGGTTGATCGCCAGCGCGGGTTTGAACTGGGCCAACGCCAGCTTTTCCCTCAGCCCAAGCATCTCGATGCCGTGCCGCAGCACATCAAGAGTGCCGCGCTGGTCGATCTGGTCGCGCAGCCGGGTCAGCAAGGTTTCGGCGGCGTGCGAGCCGTGGTTCTTGTTAATGGCATCGGCGGCTTTGGGCTGAGTCGCCCGTACCCAGTCCAGCACGTCCTCGGGGAACAAGGCCCGCGCCCGGTCGTATTTCGCCGCGTCACCCGCCGCGTAATGCCAACCGTTGGCTGCAAGGTGTTCGCAGATCTCGGTTTCGAGCTGGATTTCCGTGTGCAGGCCCATCCGAGATTTCCCCTCTCAACTCCTGGCCGCCTGATCCATTCAGGACGCACGTGAAGCCAAAACCAACTGTAGCTCACCGACTTACGCCGCGTGCGGAGTTGCCAGGGAGTCTCCCCGCCACCACCGCCGTCTTGTGTGTGCTCCACCACACACAAAGTCCGTTATGTGTGGTGAAACCCGGTTTGGGCACACACAACGGATAGACCACGGTCGGTGGCACGTCAATAGTGCCACGGGGGTGTGGTGAAACCCGGTTTGGGCACACACAACGGGCTTTGTGTGTGCCCGATCACACACAAGACGCTCAGAAAACCTGCCGCCCTTCCGCGATGTTCAACAATTCGGTGAAGGCCAGGATCGAGGACCGTCGCCCACTCTGTTCGCGCAAGACGGTCAGAATGCCCGCCTCACGTAACTGGCGGAGAAACGGGAACGCCGAGTTCTTGGGGATGCCCGAGCGTTCCGCGAAGTCACCGGACTGAAAAATGGGACGATCGAACAGGGCATCGAGGATTTTCAACGCGTACTGGGATCGCGTCAGATCCGTGATTCGCTTCTTCATCCCTTCGTAGAGATCGAGAATCCCTCGGACCCGGTTCGTGTTGGCCTTGGCCTGCGCAAGCACGGCGTCCAGGAAAAACTCCACCCAGGCCGTCCAGTCTCCGTCCTGGCTGATCGCACGCAAGCGGGCATAGTA
Organism: Singulisphaera photorubra; assembly: GCF_045290345.1. Taxonomy (GTDB): domain Bacteria; phylum Planctomycetota; class Planctomycetia; order Isosphaerales; family Isosphaeraceae; genus Singulisphaera. The sequence continues at coordinate 244,917 of NZ_CP155447.1, forward strand.
GAGATCGCGATGGGATTCGAGGTATTCGCTGAGATAGAACATCGGACTGGCGAGCGTACGTTTATGGAACAAAAAGAGCGGGATCAGCAGCCGGCCGATGCGACCGTTCCCATCCTTGAACGGGTGCAGCAACTCGAATTGCGCATGCACCACGGCGACTTGCACCAGCACGTCCACGTCGTCGCTCGCAAGATACCGCTCAAAGGCTTCGAGGTGATCGCGCAGACGCAGCGGCGACGGGGGCACAAACGTGGCCTGATCGATCGTGCAACCTTCAAACCCCAGCCAGTTCTGAACGGCCCGGAATTCTCCCGGCGCCTTGTTCTCGCCGCGCACGCTGTCCATCAAGACTTCGTGCATCGACCGGATCAGTGACAAGCTCAGGGGTCGATCGGCAAGTGACTCCGTCGCCAGGATCAGGGCCTTGCGATAGTTGACGATTTCCTGAATGTCCTCGACCTTCTCCCCCTCGAATTCCATTCCCGCTTCATATTCGAGAACTTCATCGACAGTGGCTTGCGTCCCTTCGATCTTCGACGACAACACCGCTTCCCGGTTGGTCAGCGGCGACAGCATCACGCTGGGATTGATCACGCTTTGCAAGAGCCCGTCATACCGAGCCAGGGCGGCGTTGGCGGGGCCGATCTTGCGAATCAAGCGGCCATAGTCCAGACCCGTCAGCGGGAGGGCTTGAGGGTCGTAAGGTTTCATTCAGGCCGCCTCCGCTTCCGCCAAGCCCCGCACGTCGATCTTGCCGGTGACGGCGGCAGAGATCAGGGCCGTGCGACGCTCCAGCAACAATTCAATTGCCCGCTCGGCTTCGGCGGTGAGGGTGTCGAGCTTGACCGTCTCACAATCAAGGAATGCAGCAATCGCCGCCTGCTCGTCCAATGGAATCAGAGGCAAATCAACCTGAACAAAATGAGAGTAACGCAGATCCTGCCCATCGCGTATCAGGTCAGTAGTCGCTCTCAACGCGTGAATGTAGCTAATGCTCTTGAATAGGTACGCAAAAAACGGCGGGTGAATATCCTTCACTGGTACAAGCACGACGTAATGAAAAGTGGCAGAGCCGCTAAGCCGAGACCATTCGATCCCTCCCTGAAAACTTCGCAGACTGATGATGAAGTCGTTCGGCTCAACGTGCCTCAAAGTGTCAGTGCCTTTGAGTGTTTCGACGACTCTGCGACCTTCGATTTGGACAAAGTCCGTCTGGAATAGGACGCCGTATTTTTGTGATACGGTAAGTTGCTTGTCCGACGCATGCGCCGGTTCATTGCGAACCCTGAACAATCTCCGACTTTGCCCTACACCCCAATGCCCCGGCACGTCGCCGAGCCATTCGATGCCGGAGGGCTTCATGGGGGCGTGTGGGTTCAGGCCATTGGTGACGGCGTGGGAGATGACGGCCTGGCGTTTTTCTTTCAACAGTTCAATCAGCCGCCGCTGCTCAGTCACCAACTCATTAATCTTCGCTGTCTCCCGGTCGAGTAACTCTGCGATCAAAATTTGCTCGTCGTGAGGAGGAAAAGCTGCCGCTTCGTCGAGGTACTGTTGTTGATCGAGATTCTGGATTCCTGATGTTTGCTTAATTGACCTAGTGTTCAGACGGACCGCGTATGCCGCTGAGTGAAAGTAGCGCCAGAATGATGAACTCATGCCGGACGCAATTTGAACGCGAGCGACGAAGTTTGAGCAGACGGCCGGGCGTGTATCGTCGTAAGAACGACACAACCAACAGGCTGTAACTCGCCACCGCCAGATTTTTCAAGCAGCAGATCCCCTCGGCTCAGGACTCGCCCAGCGCGTTCCTTCTGAGTTACGTTGCGGATCGTGGGCTCGTAAAGCTCAACGCGGAGCCTGTGGCGGTCGAAATCGGCAACTCTTACGCATGGAATGTCATCGTCGTTGTCCTGTGCCTCTTCGCCCCAAATACCATTCTTGCAACTGATGGTCGAATGCTTGATTCGATCAATCGCCCAATGCTCCGGCACCTGCCCAAGCCACTCGACACCGCTTTCCTTGTACTTCGTATATCTCGGAAAGCTCATTTCGACAGCCCCCCGATCATCGTCAGAATCCGGTCCGTGACGCCCTTCAACTCCGCGTCGATCTCGGCCAGGTCGCGGGGCGGCTTGAACACATAAAAATGCCGATTGAACGGGATCTCATAACCGACTTTCGTCTTCTCGTGGTCGATCCAGGCATCCGGCGCATGCGGCAGCACTTCGCGTTTGAAGTAGGTTTCGATCTTCTCGCTCAGCGGCACGTTCTCGGTGTCGCGCAGGCTGGAATCCGGCTGGGGTTTGCCCTTCAGCTTGCCCTTGGCGCCGAGCACGATCTTCCCCTTCTCATCGCGGAGGGGTCGTTCCACCGTAATCGTGTGGTAGCCAAATTCCGTGTTCTTGAAGATCCGGCTGATCGGCACACCGTCCCGGCTGACTTTCTTGCAGTCACCAAATAGCCGTGTAATGTCGTCGATATGTTCGGGGCTGAGTTCCTTGCGCTTACTGCCCAGGCTCTTGCGCATCTTCTGCCAGAAGCCGCTGGCGTCGATCAATTGCAACTTGCCTTTGCGGTGCTCGGGCTTGCGGTTGCTAACGATCCAGACATAGGTGCTGATGCCCGTGTTGTAAAACATGTCGGTGGGCAGGCCGATGATCGCTTCGACCAGGTCGTTCTCCAGCACGTAGCGGCGGATTTCACTCTCGCCCGAGCCGGCACCGCCGGTAAACAGCGGCGAGCCGTTCAGGACGATGCCGAACCGGCTGCCGCCATCGACGGCCGGACGCATCTTCGATATCAGGTGCATCAGGAACAGCAGCGACCCGTCACTGACGCGAGGCAGGCCGGGGCCGAAGCGTCCGTTGAAGCCCTGTTGTTCGGCCTCCTTGCGGATCTCCTTCTCGATCTTCTTCCACTCGACGCCGAACGGGGGATTGGAAAGCATGTAGTCGAAGTGCTTGCCCGGTAACCCGTCGTTCGACAGTGTGTTGCCGAAGCTGATGTTGGCGATATCCTGCCCTTTGATCAGCATGTCGGCCTTGCAGATCGCATAGGATTCGGGGTTCAACTCCTGGCCGTACATCGCCAGCCGGGCCCCCTCGTTCATGCTGACCAAATGCTCGCCGCCGACCGAAAGCATTCCGCCGGTTCCCGCGGTCGGATCATACAGTGTCCGCACCACGCCCGGCTGGGTCAGCGCGTCGCCGTCTTCGATGAAAATCAGGTTGACCATCAGCCGGATGACTTCGCGCGGCGTGAAGTGCTCTCCCGCGGTCTCGTTAGAAAGCTCGGCGAACTTGCGAATCAGTTCCTCGAATACAGCCCCCATCTGGGCATTGCTGACGATTTCGGGGTGCAAGTCGATGCCGGCGAATTTCTCGGTCACCAGGTAAAGCAGCCCGGCCTTGCCCAGCCGGTCGATCTGGGTGTGAAAATCGAACGACTCGAAGATCTCGCGCACCGCGGGTGAAAACGCCTGCATGTAGGCGAACAGGTTTTCCTTGATGTGGTCCTGATCGCCCATCAGCTTCTTCATGTCCAGGGGCGACGTGTTGAAGAAGAGCTGTCCCGACTTCCGCAGCAGGAACGGTTCCGGGTTCAGCCCGGCCTTTTCCCTGACAGCCCGCTCGGCCAGCACGGCGGCCTTGGTCTTCTCCAGCACGCAGTCGAGCCGCCGCAGGACGGTGAATGGCAGGATCACTTTGCCATATTCGGATTGCTTGTAGTCGCCCCGGAGCAGGTCGGCCACGGACCAGATGAAGGAGGAGAGGTTGGGGTCGTTCATGAATCGAATCATTCTGGCAAGACGGTGGCGGGAATCCTCTTAAGAAATCGAGAGCATCCTAGCATGCCCTGGTTCCCGGGCAAAGCGGGACTACGTGACCCGCGCTGATCCCTGGTGGGGCCGTGCGGACGGGGCGGAGCGTTCCGGATCCACTCACCCCCAGAAAATGCATGCGCGATTGCGATCCCTGTGGACTTTGCCCGTATGCCCTGTTCGCCTCCACGAAAGACACTTTTTGCGTCAACTCCTTTGGATCGGACTCGAGCAGCTCCCAGAAGTCGTCACTGGGCCGGCTCAGGACCAGCCGCTGGTACGGGCAGACGTCCTTCCTCGGGCCCGAGCGGAACGGGTCGGCGGTGCCACAGCCACCAACGCCAGGCCTGGACCTGGGCCGCACACGCCGGGGCGAGTGCCTTGCGAACTCTGATCACTTCGCGAGATTGAACGGCCTGGATCTCCTTCCCACCATGAACCCGCATCCTTGACGGACCTCCTCTCTTGTCTCTCCGAGGCCGAATCGAGATGATCGGGCGATGAACGACGATCCCTCGGCTCTGGAATACACCGGCGAACGAATGGTCCCCGAGCGGGCGAGTGGCCGGACCTTCTGGGAACACATCGGACGCTACCGATTCGCCCGAAAGTTCGTGCGGGGGAGGCGGGTGCTCGATATCGCTTGCGGCGAGGGTTACGGGGCCGCGGCGCTGGCCAAGGCCGGAGCGGCCAGCGTGGTCGGGGTGGACCTCTCGGCGGAGGCCTGCGAACATGCCCATCGAAAATACGGGCTCGAGACCAGAACGGGCGACGCCCTGGATATCCCGCTGCCGGACCGTTCCATGGACCTGGTCGTCTCGTTCGAGACCATCGAGCATGTCGACGACCCCGCCGCATTCCTCGACGAATGTGCGCGGGTGCTCGTTCCCGATGGGATCCTGATCGTCTCGACCCCGAACCGCCCCGTGTACAGTGCGGAGGGGGCGCATAACCCGTTCCACCGGGTCGAGTGCGACGAACGCGAGTTCGGCGCCCTGCTTCATCCTCGGTTCAAGTCCGTACGCCTGTTTACCCAGTTCCCCGAATCAAGCGGCTGGTGGAGTTTCCGCAGTCTTGCGGCCGAACGCTCACCCTGGCTTCGTATCAAGGGCTTCTGGCGGTTCACAGCCTGGCTCTGTCCCGCCAAGGGGCGCGAAGTCGAGCCGGCGATCCGCGAGTCGGCCGTTGACGTCATTCTGAAGGACGACCCCGTCGCGGCTGCGCTCGTCAGTCCCTACGTCGTGCGGCCGCGCTCGGTCTGGAGCGGCGAGCGGCCGTACTACCTGATCGCCGTGGCCGAGGGGGTCAAGGGGAGCGGCTGACGTTGGTTGTTCAGGCTCAACCTGCCGGCTTCTCGACGTGTCCGCCGAACTCGTATCGCATGGCGGAAAGGAGCTTGTCGGCGAAGTCGGACTCGCCCCGCGAGTAGAACCGTTCGAAGAGCGCGGTGGTCAGGACAGGGGCCGGCACAGCCTCGTCGATCGCGGCCTTGACGGTCCACCGCCCCTCGCCGGAGTCGGAGACCCGACCCGAGAAGTTCGCGAGGGCAGGGTCCCTGAGCAGGGCGGACGCCGTCAGGTCGAGGAGCCACGAGGAGATCACGCTCCCGCGCCGCCAGAGCTCGGCCACGTCCCGGACGTTGATGTCGTATTGATAGTGCTCAGGATGGCGCAAGGGGGTCGTCTCGGCATCGATCTCGTGCGTTTGCTTGCCGATATTCGCATGATTCAGAATCGCCATTCCCTCGGCGTAGGCGGCCATGATCCCGTACTCGATCCCGTTGTGGACCATCTTGACGAAATGCCCCGCGCCGCTGGGCCCGCAGTGAAGATAACCATGCTCGGCGGTCCCCCCCAACGCCTCGCGCCCCGTGGTCCTCGGCGCCGAGTCAGTTGGAGGAGCCAGCGTCTGGAAGATCGGGTCGAGGTGGGAAACGACCGGGGCTTCGCCACCGATCATCATGCAGTAGCCCCGCTCCAGGCCCCAGACTCCGCCGCTGGTGCCCACATCGACGTAGTGCACGCCCTTGGCACGCAGCTCACCGGCGCGCCGGATGTCGTCGACGTAGTAGGAGTTGCCGCCGTCGATCACAAGATCTCCCGCTTCCAGCAACGGCACAAGCTCCTGGAGCGTCTGATCAACGACCGCGGCGGGAACCATCAGCCAGACCGCCCGGGGCTTGGCCAGCGTCTGGACGAACTCAGCGAGTGAAGCCGTTCCCACCGCCCCTTCCTTGACGACCGCGGCCACGGCGTTGGGGAAAACGTCGAAGGCGACGCACTGGTGGCCGCCGGCAAGGAGCCGGCGGACCATGTTCGAACCCATCCGGCCCAGTCCGATCATTCCGAGCTGCATCGACCTCTCCTTTGGCTTCGGTTCGGTTCGGTACGGTTCGCGACTCGCGTCGTCTCGGGCTGTCAGGATGTTTGCGAATTCGAAGCCCTCTTGAGCCGTCGGTAGCGGCGGATCAACGTGTTGGTCGAGCTGTCGTGAGCGAGCTCGGGCTCGGTCGCGCTCTCCAACTCCGGAATGATCCGCATGGCCAGCACCTTGCCGAGTTCGACCCCCCACTGGTCGAACGAGTCGATGTTCCAGATCGTCCCCTGGGTGAACGCCATGTGCTCGTAGAGCGCAACCAAGGTCCCCAGAATTTCGGGGGTCAGCCGATCGGCCAGGATCACGTTGGTGGGCCGGTTTCCTTCGAAGGTTCGATGCGGTACAAGCCCATCCGAAGTCCCTTCGGCCTTGACCTGTTCGGCCGTCTTTCCGAAGGCAAGGGCCTCGGCCTGCGCGAAGACGTTGGACATCAGAATATCGTGGTGATCGCCCAGGGGGTTGAGCGACTGGCAGAACCCGATCAGGTCGCACGGGATCAGGCGAGTCCCCTGGTGAATGAGCTGGTAGAACGAGTGCTGGCCGTTGGTCCCGGGCTCTCCCCAGTAGACGGGGCCGGTGGCATAGTCCACCGTCGCCCCTTCCAGGGTGACGTGCTTGCCGTTACTTTCCATCGTCAACTGCTGGAGATAGGCGGGGAACCGCTTCAAGTACTGGTCATAGGGGAGGACGGCGACCGTCTCCGCCCCGAAGAAGTCGGTGTACCAGATCCCGAGCAAGCCGAGCAGGACGGGCAGATTGCGTTCGAATGGAGTCGTGCGAAAGTGCACATCCATCGCGTGAGAGCCGGCGAGCATCGCACGAAAGTTGTCGGGACCGATGGCGATCATCGTCGACAAGCCGATCGCCGACTCCATCGAGTAGCGGCCCCCGACCCAGTCCCAGAAGCCAAACATGTTCGCCGTGTCGATCCCGAACGCCTCGACCGCTTTGGCGTTGGTGGAGACCGCGACGAAGTGCTTGGCGATCGCCGCTTCGTCACGGAGCGCGGCCAACGCCCAGGCGCGGGCCGTCTGGGCATTGGTCATCGTCTCCAGCGTCGTGAAGGTTTTCGAGGCGACGATGAAGAGCGTTTCGGCCGGGTCGAGGTCCCGGGTAGCCTCGGCGAAGTCGGTCCCATCAACGTTGGAGACGAACCTCAGAGTCAACGAGCGATCGCTGTAGTGCTTGAGCGCCTCGTAGGCCATGACCGGCCCGAGGTCCGAACCGCCGATCCCGATGTTCACGATGTTCTTGATCCGCTGCCCCGTCGCCCCGCGCCAGGCGCCGCTGCGGACCCGCTGGGAGAATTCGGCCATGCGGTCGAGCACGGCATGAACCTCGGGCACGACGTCCTTGCCGTCGAGGAGGATCGACTCTCCCCGAGGCGCGCGAAGGGCCGTGTGGAGAACCGCTCGCTGCTCGGTGACGTTGATCTTCTCGCCCTGGAACATCGCCTCGAGACGTTCCGAGAGCCGGGCTTCCTGGGCCAGCCGGAGCAGGAGGGCCAGGGTCTCGTCGGTGACCCGGTTCTTCGAATAATCGAAATAGAGTCCCACAGCCTCAAGAGACAGCCGCTCGCCGCGCCCGGGGTCGTCGGCGAACAACTCGCGAAGGTGCAGGCCGCGGACCTGCTGGTGATGAGCTTCGAGCGCTCTCCAGACCGGAAGTCGGGTCGCTGGCACGCCTGCTGTCGTCATTAGTGGGTCTCCAATCACCGCCGGCCTGTTGTTTTTTTCTTCTGCGACGGCCAAGCAATCCGGGCGCAAAGGGGAGGGGAGCGGAAGTCGGCAGGCCTGACCGGCGATCCTCCCGAGGCAGGCCGCGTCCGCCCACGAGTTCCGCGTCATCCCGTGACTACATAATCGCGCAGGAGGGCCGCGGTCAACCAGGGCCCGACACAGAAGGATTGCGAAGACCCTCAGAATGCGTCGGTCGAAGCCGGGTGGCCGGCGGCCAAGAGACCTCGGCTGAGGGCTCCTTGGGGCCAAGAGTAACCATCGTCAATGCAGGGAAAGGCCAGGCTCTCCCGCCGCGGACTCGGTGGTTTCCGGGCGGTGCGTGGTGGGCGGCGAACCGACCGAGCGAGTCCACGCGGCCGGATCGAGTTGTTCGAGCCGGCGGAGCGCCTTACGCATCAGCGATTCATCCACCTCGTGAACGTCGATCGGGTCTCCCACACCGCGGAGCATTGTGAGGGTCAGCCGACCCCCCAAATGCTGGCGGAATTCTTCCAGGCCCTCGAAAAGCGCCTGCCCATCGCGCAGGGCAGGATGCCCCAGGGGCAGGCCCAGGTCGGTCAGGCAGCGAAGTACCCTGTCGGACACCTCGGACGGCAGCCCGAGCGCCAGCGAGGAATACACAGCGTCGAGCGCCACACCGATCGCCACGGCCTCGCCGTGTCGCACCTGAAAGTCGGTCATCGCCTCTAACCGGTGGGCCGACCAGTGGCCGAAGTCGAGCGGCCTCGCCTCTCGTGACTCGAACGGATCGCCCCCGCGGGTGATGTGCCGGCGATGCCATTCCGCCGAGGCGCGGATGGCCGGGAGAGCCGCCGTGAGGTCGCGCTGGCGAATTCGAGGCGCCGTCGCGCACAACTCCGCGAACATCGCGGGATCCTTGAGCAGAGAGACCTTCACCGCTTCGGAGAAGCCACAGACAAAGTCGCGGTCCGGCAGCGTCGCGAGCAGCGAGGTGTCGTTGATGACGGCCCAGGGGACCGCAAAACTGCCGAGCCAGTTCTTCTTGCCGAACAGGTTGACCGCGTTCTTGACCCCCACCCCCGAATCGCCCTGGGCGAGCGTGGTGGTTGGCAACCGGACCAGGCGCAAGCCGCGATGCGCGATCGCGGCGGCGAAGCCAACCGCGTCCAGAACCGCGCCGCCACCGACCACCACCACATAACTCCGCCGGTCCAGCCCGGCGGCGTTGAAGACCTTGAGCATTCGCTCGAGGATGTGGATGTCGTTCTTGACCGCCTCGCCCCCTTCGACGATCTGCACGTTGCCGGCCAGCGTCATGCGGTCAGCACGCGCGGCGGTAAAGGCACGGAGCTGGTGCCGCAACTCGGGCTGAGCGTTCGCCACGTGCTCGTCGAGCCAGAACTGGACCCGCGCAGGCCGATCGCCGGACGGCTCGAGCACGTCGGCCAGCACCCCTTGATCAGCGCCAAGCACATCGTCGGTGAAATGGAGCCGATGGACAAACGAGGGAGCGAACGACACCTCAGCGTGAACCGAATCGATTTCGTAGTCCATCGCGGCAAGACTTCCCGGGTAGGTGGCGGGAGCTCGTCGGGCCAGATTCTCTGGCCGCGACGCGCGGGTGGGTACTGATTGGTTCTCAAAGTATACAGACGCGTCAAGCCGCGGTCGAGACCTCAGAGCCAACCGGGCGAAGTCCGTCAGGAAGAACGAAGTGAAGTGATCACGATCGCACCAAAGAAAAAAGGCCGCCGGCCCTCGCATTCTCGCGGGGACCGGCGGCCTTTCAGTTCAACTTCTATTCACATCAAGAGAACAGACATCAGCCTCAAAGACCACTCAGGTCGGCCGCGATCACGCGGATCCCCTTTTTCAGGCCGAGCGACTTGACCATCTCCTCCGTCGCGGGGAGTGTCATGCTCCGCTGCGGCGAGATGCTGATCCCCGAGAGGATCTTCGAGTCGTTGCCGTTCTCCTTGCCCAGGACCGCGATTCCGTTCAGGATCAGCGGCGAGGCATTCTCGATCTTGATCTTGTAGGTCGGTTTCCCCTTCGAGCGCGGCCCGGAGGAAAGCTGAGCCCGAACCATGCGGTCGAGGATCCCTTCGGCCAGGCCGTCGGCCACGGCCGCCACGTCGAGCTCACCCGTCTTCTTACGCGAGAGCGGAAGCGTGAACTTACCCGCCGCCGCCCATGAACGAGCCGGGCCGTCGCTGGTCGCCACCTGGACGGTGGCCTCGTCACCGTTGACCTGAACCTTGCACGCCACGGCCGGCCCCTTCGGCTCCGAAGGCACGCCCGAAACCCCCTTCAGCCCCAGGAGCGTTTTCTCCTTGAGCGCGTCGCGGAGTTCTTGAGCCGCCGACTCTCCGGCCGTCCCCTTGGAAACGACCTCGTACTGCAAGACCCCCGTCTCCTCGGCGGGCATCGCCCCCAAGCCATCGACGAAGTTCCGGGCCAGCGTCAGCTCATGAGCGTTGGACCACGACTTCGACATCCCCTCGATCGCGTCCCACTCATGGCCAGAGGCCACGCGCAACATGACAAGCTGGGCCACAGCCTGAGGCGCCTTGTCCTCGGCCAGTCGCTTCAGCGCCCCCTGCACACGGGTGTCATCGGTCAACTGGCTGATCTCGCCGAGACGAAGCTTCTCCCCCTTGGCCGGCATCGCCATCGACTGATCCGCATTCGCGTCGGACAGTCTCACCAGGCGAGTGGGAAGATGCCGGGTCTGCTTCGGGCTCAGCGCGGCGAACGGGAGGCCCGTCGGAGGAACCGAGCGGAATCCACCGCCTCGTCCTCCCATGCCACCGCCCATGCCCCCCATGCCGCCCATGCCACCACCCATGCCGCCCATACCACCGCCGCCCATACCGCCCATCATGCCGCCCATCAGCGACTGCTGGTCCCAGCTATCCTTATCGCCGACAAGGGACATGATCAGCCGACCCAACATCATCATCCCCATGGAGGCCGGCATGGTTCCGCCCCCCCCCATCATGCCGCCGCCACCACCGCCGCCCATGCCTCCCATGCCGCCGCCCATACCACCCATGCCGCCGCCCATGCCCCCCATGCCACCGCCCATACCACCGCCGCCCATGCCTCCCATGCCACCGCCCATGCCGCCGCCACCCATGCCACCCATACCGCCGAATTGGCCGGTGGCCCCTGAGGCGATCAGACCGGGGGGAAGGACGACCCGGAGCGGCCGCTTGGTCTTGTTCGTGAGCGACAAGGTCATACGGCCATCGCCGCTGCCTTCAGCGTTGACGGAAACATCCCCCTGTCGAACCGCTTCGAAGAGGCTGACAGGCTTGGTTTCGGGGGAGGTCGTCTGATCCTCGGCCTTGGCCGCGGGCTCGACCGCAACGCTTTGCGTCGCTGATACCGACAGACAGAGTCCGGCCGCCAGGGCCGCCAAACGCCCGGGCGTAAAGAGAGCGAGTCGCATGGGGGAGAAACCTTTCTGGTGCTCACCTGAGCACGCGGGGGGATTATCCGGACATTGGTCGTGAAAGTCGGCAGAAGAAGAGGATCAATGCGCTCGATCGGATCCGGCTCAAGGCATGAAAGGAAAAGTTTCAGAGCCGGAGGAACGCGAGAGGAGGTCGCGATCGACCTGTCTTGGACGCCCGCGGTCGCGGGGATATTCAGTGATCCGCAAAAAAATTAAAAAAAGGGCCCGCCAAGGTCATGAGCTGGAGATCGGATCGCCCCAACCCTAACCGCCACAATCCGTTCGTTCACGGAACGAGCCCCCCTGCCACTGCCACTCCGAACGGACACGCGGGATAGTTTACCCCGCGAAATGCCCCCGCGACTCAGGACCCGAGTCCCTTGGCACCGTTCTTGGGAAACGGAGGGGACTCGGCGACCTCATGAACTGCTTGATTGCCCCCCGAGTCTCACTTTTTGTTCGGTGTCGGCATGGGTGCATGAATTTGCTGACGCCATGCGAGCATCCTGGCGTGAAGTTCCTTCACGCGATCGGGCATCGTGGCGGCCAGATCGTGTTTTTCCCCCACATCGGTTCGTGGGTTATAGAGTTCGAGTTTGCCGGTCTCGAAGAACTCCAGGAGCTTCCAGTCGCCCGACTGGATGACGCCGACGGGGGTAGTCCGCCAGCTTTCCCGGCCCGCGCCAAGATAGCCGGGAAAGTGCCAGTAGAGGTTCTCACGCTCCCACTTTCCCTGGCCACCGGTGGTCAACAAGCTGAGGTAGCTGGTTCCATCAAGAGGGTAGTTCTCTGCCGGCTTTCCTCCGGCCAGTTCGACCAGGGTGGGGTAGAGATCCACGCTGTTGATGGAGCGGTCGCAGACGGTGCCCGCGGGGATCTTGCCGGGCCAGCGAAAGAGATAAGGGACCCGGATTCCCCCTTCGTAGAGCATTCCCTTGCCTCCACGCAACGGGGCGTTGTCGGTCACGGCTCCCGCCTTGCCAATCCCTTCCCGAGCATAGCCTCCGACACCCCCGTTATCGCTCGAGAAAATGACCAGCGTGTTGTCGGCGAGCCCGAGATCATCGAGCGTCTTGACCACTCGGCCCACGCTCTCGTCGACGCTGGCAATCATCGCGGCGTAGGTCGGGTCGTGGTGCCCTCCGGCCGCCGGCTTGCCAGCAAACTTCTTAACCAGCTCTTTCTTGGCCTGATGAGGTGAATGAACGCCGTAGTGAGGCAGATAGAGAAAGAAAGGTTCGTCTTTGTGACGGGTGATGAAGTCGACCGCCTGATCGGTCAGGAAATCGGCGAGGTAGGTGCCGGCCGGGTAAGTGACCTTGGGGATGGTCGTAAAGTCAAAGTGCTTACCCATCGAGACGATCGCTTCGTTGAACCCCCTGCGCCTGGGGTGATAGTCCCCTTGCTGGCCGAGGTGCCACTTACCGAACATCGCCGTGGCATACCCTGCCGACTGGAGCGCCTGGGCGATCGTTACTTTCTCCAACGGCAGCCCCTGGGCATTGTCGACCGGCCGGAGCGGTCGGCTCTTCCAGTCGAACCGATCAATCGAGCCCACGGTATAAACGCCGGTCCGCGGCCCGTACTGGCCGCTCATCAGGGCGGCCCGCGTCGGCTGGCAGTTGGGCCCGCACGAGTACCCATAGTTGAACTTCAAGCCTTGAACGGCCAGCTTGTCGATGTTCGGAGTCTCGTAATAGCCACTTCCGTAGCACGCGACATCGGTGTAACCGAGGTCGTCGGCCAGGATGAAAACAATGTTCGGTTTCCGATCCGCCGCCCAAACGCTGCGCGGTCCCTGAGCCGTGGCGCAAAGCACCAGCGCGGCCACCATCCAACGAACGACGCTACGGCTCATCACGACCTCTCCCTCTTAAACTTCTTTTGCGTTTGAAATCCTGTAACAGCCATCGGTAACGAGTTCGCCGATGCTAATCGGTTCACCGAACTTTCACCACCAGATCGCTCGCGCAACCAGGCTTTGCCCTGGTGTTCTCGGCGAAAACCAGTCCGCCACCCTCTGGAGTGTCGCTCGACGCGAGCCTAAGATCAGGTCCCGCGACTGATGGAACCGCAAACAACATCACGCGCCACCTCCATTGGGCCCCATCGCTCGCGAATCTCATCCTGATCCTGATCCTCATCCTGATCCTCGCGGAGTTCCGCAACCATGCCCCGGCTCCACAAAACCCTCGTGCTGCTGCCAGTGACCTGTCTCTTGCCCTTGTTCTCGCTCCATGCGCAACAACCGGCCCCCGTCGCGAACCAGCCGACGGCCAAGGAGGTCATCAAGGCGGTCGAGACGAAGCAAGCCTCGACCAAAGCCGTGAACGATCCCATCGAGCGGATCAAAGAGGAAGGACTGAAGCGGTCGCAGGTCATGGCGACCTTGGGCTACCTGACCGACGTGATCGGCCCCAGGCTCACCGGCTCGCCGGGGCTGACGCGAGCGAACGAGTGGACCCGAGACAAGCTCTCAGGGTGGGGCATGGAGAACGCGCACCTCGAGTCGTGGGGGCCATTCGGGCGCGGCTGGTCGCTCCAGCGGTTCTCGGCCCAGGTCGTCGAGCCGCACTCGATCCCCTTGATCGGCTACCCCAAGGCATGGTCGCCCGGCCTCGAAGGGACGCTCCACGCCCCGGTCGTCTACCTCGACGCCAAGTCGGAAGCCGACCTCGCCCGGTTCAAGGGAACGATCAAGGGAGCGATCGTGCTGACCGGGCCGGCGCGCAACCTCGCCGCCCGAGTCGAACCGCTCGCGACCCGGCTGACGGATAGCGAGTTGCTCACCTTGGCCAATGCCGGCGAGCCCAGCAGCGGACGTGGTCCACAACGCCGCCGCGAAACCCCTTCGTTCGAGCGGAAAAAGCTCCAGTTCCTCGTCGACGAAGGTGCTGCGCTGGTGGTCGAGCCCAGCTCGCTCGGGGACGGCGGCACCCTCTTCGTCAGCAGTGCCAGTCTTCCCGGCCCCGCGACCCTGCCCGCCACCAAAGCCAGGCGACCCGCCGCCTGGGACAAAGACTCCCCTCGGACCGTCCCCCAGATCGTCCTCGCCATCGAGCACTACAACCGCTTGATCCGCATGATCGGCCAGGGCGAGTCGCTCAAAATGGCCGTCGACCTGTCCGTCCAATTTCATGATGACGACTTGATGGGTTACAACACGATCGCCGAAATTCCCGGCACCGACCTCAAACATGAAGTCGTCATGCTCGGCGGCCACCTCGACTCGTGGCACAGCGGCACCGGCGCCACCGACAACGCGGCCGGCGTCTCCGTGGCCATGGAGGCCCTTCGAATCCTCAAGGCGCTCCACTTGCAACCCCGCAGGACCGTCCGGATCGCGCTCTGGACCGGCGAAGAGCAGGGGCTCCGGGGCTCGCGGGCCTATGCCTCCAAGCACTTCAGCAACGGCGACGACCCCGCCGGGTTCGGTCGCTCGGAGAGCTCGGAGACTGAGACGGAGAAAACCAAGGACAAGAAGTCCGAGGCCGACTCGACGCCAACCCCTGAGTTTGAATCGTTCTCGGGCTACTTCAACCTCGACAACGGAACCGGGAAAATCCGAGGGGTCTACCTCCAGGGGAACGAGGCCGTGCGGCCGATCTTCCGCAAGTGGCTCCAGCCCTTCCGAGACATGGGGGCCACAACCCTCTCGCTCGCCAACACCGGGGGAACCGACCACCTCTCGTTCGACGGTGTCGGACTGCCCGGCTTCCAGTTCATCCAGGATCCGGTCGAATACTCGACCCGAACCCACCACTCGAACCAGGATGTCTTCGACCGCATCCAGGCCGACGACATGAAGCAAGCCTCAATCATCATGGCTGCATTTGTTTACAATACCGCCATGCAGGACGAGAAACTACCGCGAAAAGCCAAGCCCAAGCGTGAGGCGCCCACCGTGGCCACAAACCCCAGCCGAAACGCAGCTTCCGGCTCCGCTCCGTCAACGACGAATGGCGGCCCCTCATCCCCCTGACACATTGGGCATCGGCGGCTCACCTCAACTCGCCACGCTCGCCCTCGAGGTGAGCGTGAACTCCTTGGCCGGCGTCACCCGAGCCGAAATTCCCGGAGGGAAACTCATCACCTTGTTCCGCGGGTCCGAGTGAAGTAGAATACTTGTTCTATCGACGGCTGGCGTGCGCGCCTCGTCGAAGCAAAGGAGTGGAATCTGTCAGACTGCTCGACGATCCTTGATTTTTTTGGTTCAGATGAGTCCTCCGCGTTCGCTGCCGCCGGAATCCGGTTGATCCTGTCAACGGTCGGTGGTCAGTCCTGCCGCTTAGGTAACACGCCCGGCTCCGCGTCTTGGCTCCAGGAGACCCAGGCTCCGCCATGGAAAGCCTACCGATGCCGATCCCACTCCACCCCTTGGTCTCACTTCGTCGCCCAGGTCTCGCGGCCAGAACAGCTCTCGGCTGGCTGACCATCCTCGCACTGGTGGTGCTGACCCCGCGAGTTGTCACGGCAGCCGAAGAGAGCCGCGGAGAACAGATTTACCTTCGCCAGTGCGCTTCGTGTCATGGGGCGAAGGGGGAGGGGACCCCCGAGGACTATCCGCATCCTCTGATCGGGGATCGGACCTTGCCCCGGCTCGCCGGCTACATCGCCAAGTCGATGCCCGAGGACGATCCGGGGTCATGTGTCGGGGAGGATGCCGAGCAGGTTGCAGCCTACATTTACGAGGCATTCTATTCGAAAGCAGCGCAGGCCCGTACCAAGCCTCCCCGGATCGAGCTCTCCCACCTCACCGTGCGACAGTACCGCAATGCGGTGACCGACCTCCTCGGCAGTTTCCGCTCCCCCGGCCAGTGGGGAGAGCAGCGCGGTTTGCAGGGGGACTACTTCAAGTCGAAGCAGATCCGCAAGGACGGGGTCATCAGCCGGGTCGATCCCGAGGTCCGATTCAATTTCGCCAAGTCAAGCCCCGACCCCGAGAAGATCGAGCCCAAGGAATTCGCGATCCGCTGGCAAGGGTCGGTCCTCGCGCCCGAGACGGGGGAGTATGAATTCATCGTCAAGACCGAGAACAGCGCCCGGTTGTGGGTCAACGACCTCAAGCAGCCGCTGATCGACGCGTATGTCAAGTCGGGCAGCGACACCGAATATCGCGGGTCGATCCGCCTGCTGGCCGGTCGGGCTTATCCCCTGCGGCTCGAATATTTCAAGGCCAACCAAGGGGTCAAGAAGGAAGACAAGAAGGCCGAGGAGGCGCCGGCGTCGGTCTCCCTGGAGTGGGCCCTGCCGCATCGGGCCGCCGAGGTCATTCCCCCGCACAACCTCTCCCCCAACCTACTTCCTGAATCCTTCGTCCTGGCGAGCCCGTTCCCGCCCGATGATCGCAGCATCGGCTACGAACGTGGGTCGTCGGTCTCCAAGGAGTGGGAGCAGGCCACGACTGACGCCGCGATCGAAGTGGCCGACTACGTCGTGGCCCACCTTCGCGACCTGACCGGGGTCAAAGAGAGCGACCCGGACCGAGAGCCTCGCCTCCGCGCGTTCAGCCTTCAATTCGCCGAGCGTGCGTTTCGCCGCCCGCTGTCGGACGACCAGCGCGAGCTCTATGTCGAGCGTCAGTTCAAGGACATCCGCGACTTCGATACGGCCGTCAAGCGGGTCGTGCTCCTCGTCCTCAAGTCACCCCGGTTCCTCTACCACGAGGTCGGGGGAGAGGGGGATGCCTATGACGTGGCCTCCCGAATCTCGTTCGGACTCTGGGACTCGATCCCGGACAAGCCACTCCTCCAAGCCGCCGGATCCGGCCAGCTCAAAACGCCTGATCAGGTGACCGGCCAGGCAGAACGCATGGTTTCCGACCTGCGGTGCCGCTCGAAGCTCCGTGACTTCTTCTTTCAGTGGCTGAAGGTCGAACAGATCCCTGACCTGGCGAAGGATCCCAAGCGGTTCGCCGAGTTCGATGAGGCGATGGCGTCGGACCTCCGCACCTCGCTCGACCTGCTGCTGGAAGACCTGGTCTGGAGCGAATCCTCCGACTTCCGCCAGCTCCTGCTCACCGATTCACTCTACCTCAACGGCCGGCTCGCTCAGTTCTACGGCGCGGAACTTCCCACCGACGCCCCCTTCCAGAAGGTCACGGCGGAACCTCGCGAGCGTGCCGGCATCTTGACCCATCCGTATCTGATGACGAGCTTCGCCTACACGGCGACGAGCTCGCCGATCCATCGCGGCGTGTTCATCGCTCGGAGCGTCCTCGGCCTGGCGTTGCGGCCGCCGCCCGAAGCTTTCCCTCCGCTCTCGCCCGACCTGCATCCTCAGTTGAGCACTCGCGAACGGGTGGCCCTTCAGACCAGCCCCGAGTCTTGCCAGGCCTGCCACGCGATGATCAACCCGCTCGGCTTCACCCTGGAGCCGTTCGACGCCGTCGGTCGTTTCCGTCGCGAGGAAAACGGCCGGTCGATCGACGCGACGGGAGCCTATCAGACAAGGACCGGGGAACTCGTCAAGTTCGCAGGCGCCCGCGACCTGGCGACGTTCCTGGCAGGCAGCCCGGAGACCCACAACGCCTTCATCGAACAGGTCTTCCACAACATCGTCAAACACCCGGTCCGCGCGTTCGGATCGCATGAGCTCGAGAACCTGCGCACCGCGTTCACCGAAAGTGACTTCAACATCCGAAAACTCGTAGTCAAGATCGTGACTGACACCGCCTTGACCGCGCGTGAGAGTAAACCGTAGATGCATCGAGTGCGCACTCGCCCCGTAGGCCGGGTGCCGCCAAAGCCTATTCCTGCCTGATCCTTGTTCGATTCGTTTCGCCGGCTTTATTCAGGAGCAATGACGTGGCCCAGAGATCGACTCGACGCGAGTTCATTCGCGACCTCGGCATTGGCGCGGCATCCCTCCCGTTCATCCTGAATTTGCCTAGCCTCGGCTTTGCGAACCAGCAAAAGCGCAAGCAACGGCTGGTCATTCTCTTCAGCCCGAACGGCATCGTTCCCTCGACGTTCTGGCCCGACGAAGCCGGAGAGTCGTTCGCCTTCAAGGAGAGCCTGGCGCCCCTGGAAGCGTTCCGCAAGCAGACTCTGATCCTCCGCGGCGTCTGCGACAAGGTCCGCGGCGACGGCGACAGCCACATGCGCGGAATTGGCTGCCTGCTCACGGGGACGGAACTCTTCCCCGGCAATATCCAAGGGGGGTCGGACACCCCGGCCGGATGGTCCAGCGGCATCTCCATCGATCAAGAGATCAAGAATCATCTTCAGAAGGGGCCCGACTCGCGGACCCGGTTCGGCTCGCTCGAGTTCGGCGTCATGGTGCCGGACCGCGCGGACACCTGGACCCGAATGGTCTACAGCGGCCCGAACAAGCCGGTCACGCCGATCGACGACCCCTACCAGATGTTCGCCAAGCTCTACGGCCGGATGAAGGATCGCGAGAGCCTCAAGAGCATCCTCGACGCGTTGGGAGACGACCTGGGCAAGGTCCGATCGGTCGTCAGCGCCGAGGACCGGCACCTGCTCGAAGAGCACGAGACCTTCGTTCGCGAGATGGAAAACGAGCTCAAGTCGAGCCAGAACGAGGAACTCGGCCACGCGGTCCCCGAGCTCGAACCAGGGATCAAGGAAGAGAACGACGAGATCCCCCGCATCAGCAAGATGCAGATCGACCTGATGGTCAACAGCTTCGCCTCCGACTTTGCCCGCGTGGCCACCTTGCAATACACCAACTCGGTCGGTGGCGCAAAGATGCGCTGGCTGAAGGTGGACGAGGGGCATCACGAGCTATCGCACGAGCCGGACAGCAACGCCAGTGCCCAGGAGAAGCTGACGCGGATCAACCAGTGGTATTGCGAGCAGCTCGCCTACCTCGCGAAACGACTCGCCGACACCCCCGAACCGGGCGGGCAGGGGAGCCTGCTCGATAACACGCTCATCGTCTGGACCAACGAGCTGGGCAAGGGGAACTCGCACACCCTCGACAACATCCCGTTCGTGCTGGTCGGCAACGGCCTCGACTTCCGGATGGGCCGGTCGCTCCAGTACAAGAAGGTGCCCCACAACCGGCTCCTGCTGGGATTGGCCCACGGCATGGGACACCGGATCGACACGTTCGGCAACCCGAACTTCTGCGGCGACGGGGTGCTCCACGACCTGACTTGATCTGAGTGAGTGGGGAGTGGGGAGCTGACCGGCTCCCCGTCCCTCATCTCCTCGGGGAATCCCTGGTGGGCCGTGCCCATCCTACAAGAGAATTCGGGCCTTTCCTTCCCTCTTGTAGGGTGGGCACGGCCCACCATCTTTGACTTCTCTCGCCAAGAAGACAGGAAAACCACGCCCCCTCATCTCCCCTAAAATCTTTTCGTCAAACCAGTTACAACAATTCCTCACGACATTCACCAATCGACTCCAAAAAAACTTGGGATCCCGCAGTCCGACTGTTGTCATACTCCATAGAGTGACCAGTGCGGCCGGTGAGTCCCCAGCGCATGGATTCAGCACAGCTCGGACGCTTAATCGATCGGTTGGCCGGGCCGCTCGAGCTTTACGCTCGCCAGTGGTGCGATACGCCCGAGGATGTCGTCCAGGAAGCGTTCGTGAAGCTGGCTGCCCAGCGTAAGCCGCTTCTATCGCTCGAGGCCTGGCTGTTCCGAACGGTCCGCAATGGCGCGATCAACGCCGGAATCGCCAGCCAGCGGCGGAAGCGTCATGAGGCCGAGGCCGCGGCCACGGTTCCCGCTTGGTTCGAGCCCGATCCGTTGGGTCGAGGTGCGACCGCCGTGGATCCCGAGCTCGCCCAGTCGGCGCTCGCGGCGTTGCCCCTCGCGCAGCGTGAAGTCATCGTGGCCCATCTCTGGGGGGCCTTGGCCTTTGAACAGATCGCCGAGCTCGCCGGCATCTCCGCGAGTTCGGCCCACCGCCTCTATCACGCAGGTCTGACAGCCCTGCGTGAACGCCTGGGGATCCCATGTCGCACGAGCAGCACCACGCGGTCGATCTCGAGTTGAACGCAATCGAGCACGCCCTCGGCTCGCTCACACCGTCACGTAGCCGCCTCGACCGCGACCAGTTGATGTTCCGCGCGGGGCAGGCCTCAATGCGAAAGGCGTCGGTTGGCCGAGGGCTCTGGATTGCGGTCGCCGCCAGCACCGGGCTGATCGCGTTGGGTGAAGCGGCCATGCTCGCGAACCGGCCAACCCCTCAAATCATCGAGAAGGTCATCGTCGTCCGGGAGCGGGAACCGGTCGCTCGCGACACCCCCACCGACCCGGTCGTGGCCCAGGCGCCGGCGACGATCCGCGGCTTTGGAGCCTCGCCTTCGTTCGGGTCGACCGCCTACGAGCGGCTGACCTCGCAGGTGTTCCGCTACGGACTCGACGGCCTTCCCACCCCACCATCGACCCGAGCAAACCTGGATGCCCTCAAGCCGTCGCCCCCGCTCACGCGTCAACTGTGGCAAGAAGAACTCCTGAAAACCCTCGAGCCTGGAGCCCCCTCGTGAGACGGACATTCGCTCTGGTTGCCCTGGCCTCGGCCCTGGGACCGCTGGCCGCCCCGACCCCGGCCCCGGCCCAGTCGCCCCCCGCCCCTCAGCCGACTGTGTTCACCTTGCGGCCGGCCGCCGCGCCCCGGCCGGCCCTGAAGTACCGGCTCGTGCCCGAGCGCCACACGCTCGTGCCGGGCAACGCCGCGATCTTCTACCATCGCGCCCTCCAGATGATGCTCACGATCCGAGGGAACGACACCGCCCTGGCAAAGAAGCCGGAGCCCGGAGCCCGCCCCGAGTCGATCGACGAGCGGATCGCTCGCTGGGGGAACGTCCCGCTCGACGAGTTCCCGCGCGACGAAGCAAGAACGGGACTCGAGCCGTACCGCAGGGTCCTGAACGAGATCGAGCTGGGCGCGATCCGGGCGACCTGCGACTGGGAATTCGACCTGCGCAAGGAAGGCATCAATCTCTTGATCCCCGAGATCCAGGAAATGCGCACCCTGGCAAGGCTGGTGAAGGTACGGGCCCGTCTGGAAATCCTGGATGGCAAAACCGACGAGGCCATGCGTTGGATCCAGATCGGCCTGGTCATGGGTCGACACGTCAGCCAGGGACCGCTCGTGATCCAGGCGCTGGTCGGCGTCGCGATCGACACCCTGATGAACGGCTGCCTCATCGACCTGATCCAGGCCCCGGGCACCCCCAGCTTGTTCTGGGCCCTGGCCGACCGCCCCCAGCCGTTCATCGACCTGAGGGAGGCGTTGGAAGGGGAACGCTACATCCTCGAAAGGGAGGTGCCCGAACTCAACGAGCTCGATCGGGGAGTCTGGAGCCTCGACGAGGCCCGACGGTTCACCAATGAGCTGCAACGCAAGCTCTTCAGCCTCGCGACAGGTGAGCCGATCCCCGGCACCAACGCGGCCTTGCCTGATTTGTCCGGCTCCGCGCGCCGACTCGGGATCGCCGCCATGGCCGCCAAGATCTACCCCGAGGCCAAACGGGCCCTGATCGCCGAAGGGCGGCCCGAAGCGACGGTCGAGGCGATGCCCATTATCCAGGTCGCCGCGATCCACAGTTTCCAGGAATACCGAAGGCTTCGTGACGAAACCTACAAGTGGATGAATCTTCCCTACTGGCAATCGTTCGGCCGGGCGGACCAGGCGAGCGTGCTCACCCAGGAGGACAAGCTCGCCAACCCCCTGCTCACGATGTTCCGCATGCTGACTCCGGCCCTGAACTCAGCACGCCTTGCCGCCCTGCGGCTCGATCGCCAGTTCGACGCACTCGAATGCGTTGAAGCCATCCGGTTGCACGTTCACGCTCACCCGGGCAAGTTCCCCGCAAGTCTCGAAGACATCACCGACGCTCCCGTGCCGCGCGATCCCGCGACAGGCAATCCCTTCGTCTACAAGGTTCAAGGCGACACGGCCACCCTGACGGCCCCCGTCCCCCCCGGAGGCCCGAACCATCCCTCCTACACGATTGATTACCTGTTGAAACTGGCCCGTTAACCTGATCGCCCCTCGTCCCGTTCCCGCTGGAGAACCGCCCATGATGCTTTCAGCCCCCTTGATTGTGCTTCTGGCGATCGGAGCGCCGCCGTCCCAGGCAGAGGGAGCCGCCAAGGCCGCGGCGGCCGTCGCCCCCTTCCTCGGCGACGAGGTGGCGGCGGTGGCCCACCTGGACCTCGCCAAACTCAACGTGCAAACTTTCGTCCGGAGCGTTGTCGGCACCCTGGCCGACGAAGAGGATGTGAGCCGGATCACGAAAACGGCCGGCGACTGGGTCGAAGCCCTGCGGAAGGCGGGCGCCAAGGACCTGTTCCTCCTGCTCGACCCGGCCGACGTCCCTGGCGTGCCGGTCCTGGTGGTGCCACTGAGCGACGGAGCCGATGACCGCGCGGTGGCCAAGATTCTCTCGGACAGCCTTCAGCGTGGTGGACTGGGACGCGGGGCGGCCAGCGAGACGATCCGCGGCGCGATCGTCTCCGGCTCTCCCAAGGCCCTGGCCCGAATTCGCGATGCCAAGCCCACGGCTCGCCCCGAGATCGCCCTCGCCCTGGCCGGGGGTGAAGCCGCGATCCGGATCGCCTTCGTCCCGAGCACCACCCAGCGCAGGGCGATCGAGGAGAGTATGCCGAACCTCCCCCCCGAACTCGGCGGCGCTCCAATCACAACGCTCTCCCGCGGTCTCCGGTGGGCGGCGCTCGCCATCGCAGCCGACCCCAAACCCGCCCTCCACATCATTGTTCAGGCGGAGGATGCCGACACGGCCAAGGCCATTCTGACCCTCGCCCAGGACGCATTCAAACTCCTGGCCCGCAACGCTCAGGCCGACCCTGGATTGGCCGAACTGATCAAGGCGCTCAGCCAGACCACCACGCCTCAGATCCAGGGAGACCGAATCAGCTTCGATGCCAACCTCGAGAAAACGGCCGCCCTGGTCGCCGTGCCGATCCGCAAGGCACGCGAGGCGGCCCGCCGCTCCCAGTGTATCAACAACCTGAAGCAGATTGGTCTGGCCATGCACAACTATCACGCGGCTTATAACACATTCCCGCCCGCCTACAGCGCAACCAAGGATGGCAAGCCCCTCCTGAGCTGGCGGGTCCACATCCTGCCCTATCTCGAGCAGCAGTCGCTCTACAAGCAATTCAAGCTCGACGAACCCTGGGATAGCGCGAACAATAAAGCCCTGATCTCGCGGATGCCGCCCATGCTCGCCTGCCCCAGCGGCAGTCGGAAACTCGCGGGCGAGGGCAAGACGACCTATCTCACGCCTCGAGGCGCCGACACGATTTTCCCAGGCAAGACGGGAATCAGGCTCCAGGAGATCACCGACGGCACCTCGAACACGATCATGGTCATCGAGGCCAACGACGACTCCGCCGTGACCTGGACCAAACCGGACGACTGGGAAATCCCCACCCCGTTCACCACCAAGGGCCTGCTCGGCCATCATCCGGGGGGCACGAACGCCGGGTTCGCCGACGGCTCGGTCCGCTTCCTCAGAGACACGATCCTCCCCCGGAACTTCCAGAGCCTTCTGACCCGCGACGGGGGCGAAGTGATCTCGGCTGACGACCTGTAAACGGTCCCCACCCGAATCGCTCGGGAAGGACGCCGCCGGTCCCTGGAACGCAAGAAACCGCGGCGCCCTTCCCTCGGGACCGGACGACCGGCAAGCGCAGCGCCCACCCATCCAGGCGTTGCTCTCCCCTTGCCTGACCGTTTCCCGGAGCGATAATAGGGGCGGAGTCAGTCGACCGCTACTTGAGAGTGACAGCCGCTCGTGACGCCCCTCGGCCGGACCGGAACGAATCCGCCGGCAGTTCCGGCCATCACTCACGGAAAGCAACGAGGCACAACCGCCATGGGATCGGACTCGACGCGAAGAGCCTTTTTGCGGGATACCTCCGCCACGGCGGCCGCCCTGACCACGCTGGCCTCGACCCGCCCGGCTGGCGCGACGGCAGCCGACATCTCCGAAACATTTGCTTACGTGTGCGTAACCTGCGGTTCCCAGTTCACCGAATCTTCCCGCCCTCCCGAGCACTGCCCCGTCTGCGAAGACGAACGACAATACGTAAACCCAGACGGCCAGGAGTGGAAGACCCTCGACCAGATCCGCACAACGCACAAGAACGCGATCACACAAGAAGAAAAGCATCTCTATTCGATCAACACCGTGCCGAAGTTCAGCATCGGCCAGCGTGCCTTCCTGATCCAGACGCCGCAAGGAAACGTCCTCTGGGATTGCGTCTCACTGATTGACGACGCGACGATCGCACGCATCAAGGAACTGGGCGGGATCGCCGAGATCGCAATCTCCCATCCTCACTACTACACGACGATGGTCGAGTGGAGTCGCGCCTTCGGGAATGCCCCCGTGCACATTCACGAGGCGGAACGGCCTTGGGTGATGCGTCCTGACCCGTGCGTCCGGTTCTGGAACGGGGAAAGCCTCAAGCTTCGCGGCGGATTATTAAACTTGGTCCGCACCGGCGGCCATTTCGAGGGGTATCAGGTCCTCCACTGGCCGGCCGGGGCCGGCGGCCTCGGCGCCTTGATGGCGGGCGACCAGCCGCAAATTTGCATGGACCCCAAGCAGGTCAGTTTCATGTACAGCTACCCCAACTTCATCCCCTTGAATGCGCCTGCGATCCGCCATGTCGTCGACTGCCTCGAACCGCTCGCCTACGATCGGATTTATGGCGCCTTCGTCGTTCGTGGCAAAGGGGTCATTCCCTCAGGCGGCAAGGCGGTCGTTCGCCGTTCCGCCGACCGCTACCTGAAAGCCATTCAGACATGAGCGAGGGAAAGCCAAGGCCAATCACGTTTCCTCCCCTCTGAAAACCAGTGTTCAAGAGCAAGCCGAGAGAGAAACTCATCAAATACAAAGGGGCGGGGAACTCGTTTATGAGTTCCCCGCCCCTTTGTATTGAGCCTCGGATCGGTGCGTCCCTTAGACCAAGGGGTCCCTCACAGAATGGACGCAGCCCTTTCAACCCATTAACCGCATATCTCGATTAGCAGCTGCACCCAACGGGCATACCGTTCATCATGACGCAGCAGGTGCAACCGGCGTCCATCATGGTCGCGCAGCAGTCGCAGCAGGCCTGGATCATGGCGCAGCAATCTTTGTCACCGCTGGTGCAGGTGATGCAGCAGCCGTCTTCGGTCATCTCGCACTTGCACATGCCCATCATGAGGTTGCAGCAGCAGACCATCATGCCGTTCATCATCATACAACAAGAGCACATGCCGCCGGCCAGCATCGTGCAGAGGTTCTGCATCATGCTGCAGGCCATCTTGTCGTCGCAGGTGCAGGTGATCTTCATGCCGCCCGGGCACTTCTCGAAGACCATCTTGCATCGCGACATCATCATCATGTTCATGCCGGTCGGCATCGCCGAGGGGCCGCTCATCATCCCCGCGCCCATGCCAGGCATGCCGGTCGTCGGAGCCGTCATTCCCATTCGTTCCATCATCTTGTTCATCTTACCCATGTCCCTTCCATTGCAAAGTACACACTTGAGACCCGACGCCGGGCCTGAATCTGAGTCGCAGTATAGAGAGACCAAACACGGCAAAACAAGATCGGAACTCAAAAAATATGGAAAATCCATCATGACTTACTTCGTCAACTTGGTTAGGTTTTTGAGGCCCCAAACCTGCCTGAAATGAGGCAATTCCGCTTCAATTGAGCGTCTAGCGCTATACCTCTCAAATCAAGTCGGGAAGTCATCATCCAGACATCAAGGTCTGCCCACAATATGAGCAAGTGGCCCGATCGGCCCGTCTTTTGGGGTCTTTCGCCTCGTTACCGGGTATTTCGCCTACCCCGGGCGGCCCGAACAACTGGCTTGCCCGGGCCACCCGAATCCACCAACCCCAAGCCCTTGTCACGGCGTCTTATTTGGCCGCCTTCTTTCGGTTCGCCTTCGTTGCGGGCTTGGTGGCTCCCTTGGCCGCGGCGACCGCGGCGGGTTCCGGGGTTCGGCCCTGGTCGTTCGACTCCTCGATCCAATGCTCCAGTTCCGCGCGCAGTCGCTTCAACGCGGTCTGGTTCGCGGGATCGCGGGAGTCGACGAGGTTGTGGATCTCGTGCGGATCGCTCTCGAGGTCGTAGAACTCTTCCGGGGGCATGGTGGGGGCCGCGAGCACGGCCTGGGACGGCGTCAACTTGCCCTGGGCGGCGAGTTCCTTGATCAGGTTCCAGACCGGGTAGGACCGCTCCTTGTAGTCGTTCGCTTGCAAGAACGGACGCTCGGGCATGAAGTTGCGGATGTAGCGGTAGCGAGCGTCCCGAACCGTGCGGAATCGGAAGACCGTCTCATCGCAACGGTCGCGGGCGCCGAAGACGTAGCGGCGAGCTGCCTCGGCCCGATCGCCAAGGAAGACTTGCCCTTGCATCCCGGCCGGTTTCTTCTGGCCGGCGGCCACGTCGAGGAGCGTCGGCAGCAGGTCGATCGCCGCAACCAGGCGATCGTCCACCGCGCCGGTGCGGTAGTGAGCGGGGGCGGGGAGGGAAGCCGGCCAGCGGACGATCAAGGGGACGTGCAGACCTTCCTCGTAGCAGAACTGCTTGCCCCGGACGTGCGCTTCGCCGTGGTCGGATGTGAACACGACGATCGTCCGCGAGGCCAGGCCATCAGCGTCGAGTTGCTGGAGGATGCGGCCGACTTTCTCGTCGAGTTCCGTGGCGGCGTCGAGGTATTTGGCGTAATCCTCGCGGGTGACGGGATGGTCGGGGTAGTAGGGGGGGATGACGACCTTGGCCGGGTCGGCCCGCCGTGGAGAGACGAACGCGCGGTGCGTCTCTTTGAAGTTTACTTGCGCGATGAATGGTTGATTTGACTTGAGATCTTCCCAACGGCCGGAGTCAAACGGCTTTCCCTCGGTGGTGAAGTTCCAGTCGGTCTTGCCCGAGCCGGTCACGTTCGCACCGGCGGGGAAGGTCCGGACGTTGGCGGTAAAATAACCGGCATCGCGGAACCAGGCGGGGGCGATCCGGACGCCGGGAGGGAGCCGATAGCCATCGTCGCGGTGCGAGCGATGATTATGGGCGCCGATGGTGGTCTGATACATCCCCGTCATGAACGCGGATCGACTCACCGAGCAAACCGGGGCCGTGGTATACGCCCTCGTATAGCGAACTCCTTCGGCGGCCAGCTTGTCGATGTTCGGGGTCCAGACTTGCTGGGTGCCGTAGCATCCCAGGTGGGGTCCAAAGTCCTCAGCGACGAGCCAGAGGATATTCGGTCGTTCGGCAGACGCAGCGAGCCCCGGTCTCGGAACAAGCGTGATTCCGAGCAACATGGCCAATGACAGTATGTGAGAGCGTCGCATCACAGCACTCCATTAACAAAGCAGCAATTCTTGACTCGTCCTGGTTCCGAACCGTTTTGGGGGAGGGAGGGCCGGCGGGATCCACCGCAACGGCCCTCCGGACGAATCTAACCGGCCTAATTCCGGTTCGTCGTGGCGGGCCACCACGCTTCGATCAGCTTTTTCAAATGCTCAATTTTCTCTGGATTCTGAGCGGCAAGGTTGGTTGTCTCGCCCGGATCGTGCGCGAGGTCGTACAGTTCCGCGGTCGTGTCGGGGGTGTTCTGAGGCGCGGGGAGGATGAGTTTCCAGTCCCCCTCGATGGCCCAGCGATTGCGGAGACTGCTGGCAGGGTCGTGGATATCCACGGCGTTGTGGGTGAAGATCTCGCCGAAGATCGCCTTGCGCTGGTCCACCTTGGCTTGATCGAGCAGGTTGAGCCCCTGCATCTCGGGCGCGGGGGTAAGTCCGGCGGCGGCGAGGATCGTCGGGGCGAGGTCGATCGAGAGCACCGGCTGGTTCGACACGCTCGGCTCGACGTGACCGGGCCAGCGGATCAGGATGGGGGTCCGAATTCCTCCCTCGTTGGGCGATTGCTTGGAGCGTGGGGCGAACCGGTCGGCCTTCGGATCCTGAATCCAGCCGTTGTCGGCGAGGAAGACGACCATGGTGTCCTTGGCCAACCCATTCTTATCGAGGTGGTCAAGGAGTTGCCCGCAGGTCTCGTCGAACCACTCACACATCGCCCAATACTTGGCCACCTCGAGCGAGGGGGCCGCACCTTTGTACTTCTCGAGCAACCGGGCCGGAGGAGTGTGGGGCGAGTGCGGCATCATCGGCGCATACCAGAGGAAAAAAGGGGCCTTCTGCCCGCTCGCCTTATCGATGAACTCAAAGACCTCGGTCATCCCTTGCCGGCCGATCTTCAAACCTTCGTCGCCATGCCGGCCCCCTTTATCGGGATCGCCCTGAGTCATGCCCTCGGTGAAACCGCCGTGGCGGTAGTTCCCCCCCCACCATTTGCCGGCCTGAAAGCTCAGATAGTTCTTGGTCGCCAGCGATTTCGGCAAGCTCGGAGACCGATCGAAATTCGCAATCATCTCTCGACGAGCCGCGAGATAGCCGGGGTCTCGAATCGCCGCGACGCCCACCTTGCCGGCGGGCAAGGGGGGGTCGTTGCTCGTCACCTTGTGCTGGTGCGGGTAGAGCCCCGTCAGAATCGACGCCAGACTCGGCGAGCAGAGACTCGAGGGGACGTAGCCGCGTCGAAACGTCAACGACTGGGCCGACAGCCGGTCCAGGTTCGGGGTCCGGATTTGCGGGTGGCCCATGAAGGAATAGTCGCCGAACGCTTGATCGTCGGCGATGATCATGACGACATTCGGAGGGGCGGCGAGAGCAGGGGCGGCACCCCCTAATGCGAGGGCCAGCCCAATGAGACGGGATAAGACTCTCGACGTCATCATGTACTTCTCCTCATCACCAAATTTCCACACACGTATACAAGGCCAATCAACGATTTGCATCCCGAGAGATCCGGACCGATCCGGCGTTCTCCCGCGCAGGCCCAGGAGTGCTGCGTCCCTCGACCACGTAACGTTCCAGAAGCTTCGTCAGTCGCTCGACGACTTCGGGATGCTCGGCTTGGAGGTTCCGGAGTTCGCCCAGGTCGCGTTCGAGGTTGAAGAGTTGGACCGGGGGAAGCCGCTTCGCCTCGGGACGGCCGGGACGGGGATCGCTCCAACCCCCGGAGTCGGGGCAGAGAGCCAGCTTCCATGGCCCCTGGCGGACCGCGAACGAGCCGTCGATCGAGTGGTGGACGGTGGCCTCACGCACCGGCTCCTGGGCCGTGCCCAGGAGGTCGGGGAGGATGTTCACGCTATCCTCGCCTGCATCTGCCAGCACCGTCGACCCTACGATCGCGGCGCAGGTGGCCAGCAAGTCGGTCAGGCAGATCGTGTCGTCGCAGGTGGATCCGGCTTGCACCTTGCCGGGCCAGCGGGCGAGGAACGGGATGCGGTGGCCCCCCTCGAAGATATCGGCCTTGTGACCGCGGAGCGGACCGCTCGGATGATGTCCCGCTTTGGCCAGCGCGGGAAAGTCGGCCGAGGGGGAGCACCCATTATCGCTGGTGAAGATGACCAGGGTCGAACCGGTCATCGCGTTCCGTTCGAGCGCATCGAGCACCCGGCCGACCGTGGCATCGACTTGCATCACGAAGTCGCCATAGGTGCCGACTTTGCTCCGACCCCGAAACGAATCATCGGGGACGATCGGAGTGTGCGGAGCTGTCAGAGGGAAATAGAGGAAGAATGGCCGGGACTTCGACTTCTCCTGCTTCCCCCACCCGTCGATCAACTCGACCGCCTTGGCCGTGAGCGTGGGGAGAACGCCGACCGCCTCGAAATCCGCGTGCGCAGGACCTTTCCGAATGTAAGTCTTCTCGGTGGTGGGCAACCCCACGGTGCGGTCATCGTGGATATAAAGATAGGGCGGCATGTCGAGCGACGCGCTGATGCCATAGTAGGTGTCAAACCCCACGGATGTGGGTCCGTGGGTAATCGGCAGCTTGTAGTCGACCGCGGCCATTTTCTCCTTCGCGTCGATGTCGTCGCCGAAGCGGAGCGCACGCGAAGTCCCCCAGTCGAACCCGAGGTGCCACTTGCCGACGCAAGCGGTCTGATAGCCCTTTTGCTGAAGGAGCGAGGCGACGGTCAATCGGCCCGGCTCGATCAAAGGGGGCGAATAACCGCCGAGAACCCCTTTTTTCAGCCGCGATCGCCACGCATAGCGCCCCGTCAGGATGCCATAGCGGGTCGGTGTGCAGACCGAGGAACCGGAGTGCGCATCGGTGAAGGTCATCCCTTGCTCGGCCAGGCGGTCGAGGTTCGGTGTGGCGATCTTCGAGTCGGGGTTCAAGCGGTGAACGTCGCCATAACCCAGGTCATCGGCCAGGATATAAACGATGTTCGGCCGGTCCGCGGTCGCATGGGTCTCGGCACGAGCCGAGGACGGGGCCACGAGCAGGGCCAGTAAGAAGCCTGACATCAGGGACACGTGAAGTCCGTGAAGGTCGGTTGGCTTTCGCATGGGATCTCCCCCCCTCACGGAGTCCGTTGAGGGTAGGTTCCAACGTTCGGGATTCGCGGGCACGCCGGCCCTCGCACAGGCAAGGGGACCGGCCAGTGTATGGCAACAATCCTCGAAAAGCCATGAGCCTGCCAGGTGACGCCCACACGCGATCCCTCTTGGAGGGTGCGCACGGCCCACCCTGGTATTGGAATCCCATGCGAAGGCCCAAAGACAGGGAGCTCACGCTCCCCGCTCGCCTCTGGAAGCCGAGCGAAAACCAACAATCAAAGGACGACACTGATCGTGGTCCCATGGATTTCGCTCGCCTGGAAGGCGAGCGGGAGCGTGAGCTCCCTGTCTTCCGACGGGTGACAAGCCTCCGGCAACGTAGCGACAGTCTCACCCCCCCCAAGGATTACCAAGTCGACCACAGCATGACACAACAATCTGCTTATTCCATACATAACCTAATGCAAAAAAATTCCCCCACGCGGGCGGCAATGGCCACGTGGGGGAGTCATCAACAAATCAGGTTTGCCTCGGACAGCCGAGGGGTTACTTCGCGGGGGTGGCCGCCGGTGCGGGTCCGCTGTTCCCCTGGATGGAACGCAGGTAGGAGATCAGGTCGGCCAGGGCTTGAGGATCGAGTCCCTGCTCCAACCCTTCGGGCATCAGAGAGAGGCCCGTCGAGGCGATCTCCTCGATCTGCTTCCGGGTCACGACATCCAGAGCCCCTTCGGCCCGTTTCAGGGTGACGGCGCCTGCGGTCTCCTCGGCGATCAGACCGGAGAGCGAACGTCCATCCACCGTCACAACAACATAGTTGAGATAGTTCG
This sequence comes from Singulisphaera photorubra, assembly GCF_045290345.1. Lineage (GTDB taxonomy): Bacteria > Planctomycetota > Planctomycetia > Isosphaerales > Isosphaeraceae > Singulisphaera. The sequence goes on from NZ_CP155447.1 coordinate 276,467, forward strand.
GAGCGACTTCGCGATTGGGGTCGAGGATGTGGATGAGCAAGTCTTCAGGAGACCGGCCCGTGACGGTGGCCAGGTCGGGGCCGACCTGGGCCCCGGCGCCCTCGGCCCGATGGCAGGTGGCGCAGACCTTGGTGAAGACGGTCTTTCCGTTGGCCGGCTCGCCCGTCAATTCCAGGGCCTTGCGATACTGGGTGATGATCGCGCCCCGGTCGGGCCGCGCCTCTTTGGCCAGGATCGTCTCGGCCCGGGCGCGGATCGCGCGGTCCGGGTTGGCAAGGAGACCCTTGCGGCGAGCGGGGTCGAGCTCGGCCGCCGAGATCGTCTTGGACTCGATGCCGTCGAGCAAGGCGGCGAGCCGTTCTCGGCGTGTGAAGAGGGCCTCGGCGGCCTCTCGACGCACGGCGGGGCCCATCGCCTTCCAGTGTTCGACGATCGCCGGCCCGACCCGCGGGTCCGGGTGCGCTGCCAACGACTGGATGGCCGCGAGCTGGACCGTGCCCGGTTGTCGGGCATCCAGCAGGTCGGGCAAGACCTTCACGGCATCGTCGGCCGAGCCCAGTGCCAGCAGCCCGATCGCGTCGACGCGGGCCGCCGGCGCTCCCTCGCCCGCCGCAACCTGGGCGGCCTTGGCGAAGAGGGGAGCGATCTTTTCGGCGGCCGGGCCGCTCAGGACGTCACGGAGCGATCCCCCCGAGCGCTGAAGGCCACGCCCCAGTCCAAGGACCGCCACACGAGCCAGCCCAGGGTCGGACTGCCCCCCCGCAAACTGGTCGAGAAAGGCCCGGACGTCCTCGGCCCGATTCTCGGTGCCGATCAACATCGCGAGCTCGCCCAGCCAGTCCCGCCCTTCTTTGGATTCAAAGAAGGCCGGCTTGGCCGCCAGCGCCTCGATCAGAGCGAGCGTTCGCCCGCCAATCGAGCTGAGCACGGCCGTCCGGGTCCAGCGATCCGAAGCATCCTTGACGGCGATCAAGGCCAACGCCTTGGCCGCCCCGGGGTCGGTGACGTCGCCCAGCGAGAGGGCGACCTGGAACCGGACCGTCGGATCAGGGTCCGTGGCCAGGCCGAGCAAGGCCTCCCGAAGCGGGGCGTTCGAGTTGGCCCGGGGACCGGCTAGCTTCGCGGCTTGCTCGCGGACCCCAGGCTCTGCGTCGGCCAGGGCCGTCACGATCAGGTCGTCGTCGAGTCCGCCCAGGACCGAGAGGGTCCACAAGGCATGTGCGCGGGCCAGGGCGTTGGGACGCGTGCGGGCCAGCTCCTTCAAGGGGGCGATGGCGGCCTTGTCGCCATGCTCGATCAACAATCGCTGAGCGGTATCGCGCCACCAGGCGTCAGGATCGGCCAGGTGTTGCACGAGCTCGGCGGTCGTCGCCTTGTTCAAGGCCGGCTTGGCTCGCCGTTTGAAGCCGTCGGGAAGAAGTTCGTAGAGCCGGCCCCGATCGCGCCCGCTGGTCAGGTCGAGGTGCTTCTTGATCGGTTCCGGGATCGAGATCGGGTGCTCGATGGTCTCGCGGTACATGTCGAGAATCATCAACGTGCCGTAGGGCGTGTTGGCGAAGTTCACCGGCCGGAACCAGTTGTCGGTCGACGCCAGGAACTCGACCCCTTCGTCAGCGCGCTTGGCCTGAAGGATCGCCCCGTTCTTGGTGATGATCTTGCGATGCACGAGGTTGCCACCGACGTCACCGACGAATGCGTTGTTGCGATATTCGGGCGCGTAGGCGGAGCCTCGATAAATCGTGACACCGGTGGCCGAGGTGAAAAATCCGGCCGCGTACAGCTCCGAGGGGCTAGCCTTGGCGACGAATTTCGGGTCGGCCACCCGCTGCCGGGTTCGCACCACGCGCCACGGTTCGGGCGGGCTGAGCCGGAAGACGGGCCCCGCTCCCCCTTCAACGGCGATGTCGGTGGTCACGGTCGTCGCGGTCAGGGCCGGGTTCCGCTCGAGGTCGCGGGCCGGCAGGACCACCTGGCGAATGTGGTTGCTGTTACTACAGACGAACCGGTGGCCCCAGTCGTCGACGGCGTGGCCGAACTGCCCGCCGCCGGAGATCGCCTCGAAGGCCGAGCCGTCGGGCTTGAACCGGAAGTCGCGTCCACGAACCGAAACCGCCTTGAGACCAGGCTGCGAGGGATTCACGATGTCCCCGCCGTTGGTCCCCGCGGCGCCATAAATCCAGCCGTCGTTGCCCCAGAGCAGGCCATTGACCAGGCCTTGGACATTCTTGTTGTCGAAGCCGGTGAACACAACCCGTCGAATATCGGCCTTGCCGTCGCCGTCGGTGTCCTTGGCATAAATAATGTCTGGCACGGAGGTGATGAAGACTCCGCCGTCGTAAGGCACGATCCCGGTCGGCCACGAGAGCTCCTTGAGGAACTCGTGTCGCTTCTCGAACGTCCCGTCGCCGTCCGCGTCTTCCAGCAGGCTGATTCCCCCGGTGGGGACGGGCTCGGCGAACGGATAGCCGCGCATCTCGACGGCGTAGAGCCGACCATCGGCGTCGTAGCAGACGGCGACCGGGCTGTGGACCACCGGTTCAACAGCCGCCTGCTTAAGCGTAAAGCCCGCATGAAGCTTGAACGTGCTCAACGCATCGGCCGGCTCGTGGGCGGGGATTCGGGGAAGTTCCTTGGCAAGGTCGTCCTCCTGCCCCCAGCCTGCGGTCAGGCAGAGGGCAACGGCGGAGGCGGCCGCCAAGGCATGCTTCAGCGAGGCGGTAAGTCGCATGGCAAGCGATTCCTGAAACAAATGAAGTGGCCAAATCCGAAAAAAAAGCGTCCGCGCGAACCCGGGCGGTCAGCCATGGCACGTCGTAAGAAACAGGAAGGTGTGCATGGTTCCGCCGCACGATTCATCGAGGGACGACTCGCCGGAGACTCCGATCCTTCGGCCAACAGGCCAACCGCCGGGGAGGACGTCTGGATCGAACCGCGGGCATTGTAACTCAAAACAGGCGAAGCCGATAACCACCTCGCGAGAGATCCCGAAGGTCCGCAGGATTCGCTCACCGTCAGAGAGCTCCGAAGTCAGGGGGCTGACGCTCCCCGCTCGCCTTCGTTAAAGCTTGCGATCGTCAAAGAGTCTTCGGCGCGGATCGACGAAGAACCAGCAGAGAGCGCCGAGGAGATAGAGGCCGGCGACGATCCAGAGGGGTGAGGATCGGCTCGCGAACCAGCCGGGGGCATAGACGGCGACGATCGGGCTGAGCACGCCGCCGACCTGGCCCGCCGTGTTCATGCAGGCGGTCACCACCCCGGCATGCCTGCCCGAGATATCAAGGCAGACGCTCCAGGCGGCCCCGAGCAGAAAATTGGCCATCGCCCCCCCCAGTGAGATCAGGATCGCGGCCCTCCAGGGATTCGCGACGCCCGAGCCGGCGAGCACGGCCAAGCCCGCGACGCAGAGCGAGCCGCCCCCCACCGCGCAGCGGCCAATCCGCAGGCCGAACCGGCGCGTGGCCCAGTCGGTGGTCAGTCCGCCGAACAGGTCGGCCAGGACACTCAGGAGCAGAGGCAGGCCCGCGAAAAACCCGAGTTGCATGCCCGAGAACCCGCGATCTTCTCGAAGATACTTCGGGAGCCAGGTGATGTAGTAGTAGAAGCCATAGGTCTGGGTAAAGTACATCAAGCAAAGGGCCAGCAGACTCCGGTTCGTGACCAGGAGCCCCCACGGTACGTCAGTGAGACGATGCTCGTCCTCGGCCGCCCGTCCGGTCATGATGAGGTCGCGCTCGGCCTGATTCACGGCGGAGTGCTCGGCCGGTTCATCACGAAACCAGGACCACCAGACCGCGGCCCAGACAAAGCCGATCAGGCCGAAGAGGAGGAAGATCGACCGCCAGGGCATGATTCCCAGGAGCGCCGTGACGAGCAATGGCGTCAGCCCGCCGCCAAGGTGCGCGCCCATGAAGAAGATCCCTTGCGCCGTGCCTCGCTCGGCGGTGGGAAACCAGCGGGAGATCGCCTTGGCCGAGTTGGGCCAGGCCCCCGCTTCCCCCGCACCGAAGAGGAAACGGATGACCATGAGCGAAGAATAGTTGAAGGCCGCGGCGGTCGCGATGGTGAAACCGGACCACCAGATCACGATCCTGGTGAGCACCCGGCGCGGGCCAATGCGGTCCCCCCACCATCCGGTCGGGATCTCGAAGATGGCGTACGAGAGCACAAAGGCGCTGAAAACCAGGCTCATCTGGACTTCACTCAGCCCCAGATCACGCATCATGTACGGGGCCGTCAGCGAGATGCAGACCCGGTCGAGGTACGTGATCCCGGCGAGGCAGACGGCAAGCATCAGAACCACGGAGCGAACCCGGGTGGGGACCGTTGTCTGATCCAGGCCAGTGGCCAAGAAGGCGGCGTCACGCTCGTTGGCTTGGTCGCTCATGGTCGGACCCGGCTGTTGCCCACGGCCTCCGAAGTCCGCAAGGCCCGATCGTAGATGCGGAATGCCCGGAGTTGGCCCAGTAGTTTCGGAGCGAGCGCGACTCGCACAGCGCCGTTGACGTCGCCCAACTCCTGAGGAAACCGGCCCCAGCCATATTCGCGCAGGGCGCCTCCATCGTTCAGGATGCCATCGACCACGAAGGTGATGATCTTCGGACCTCCATCGACCACGACGGCGACATGCTGCCAGGTTCCGACCTTGAGCGTCCCCGGGCCGGTGCCCGGGTCGCTCTCCCACGACGCTTCCCGGCCGCCGTCGTGCAAGGTCAGGCGGAGCGCCGAGCTTTCGGACATGGTCAGCCGAACGCCCTTCCCAGCGCCGTCGCGGGTGTCGAGAATCGTCTGTCCCGCGGTCAGTTCGTCGAATCGAACCCAAAAATCGACCGAGAATCCGCGGCGTTGGCTCAGGTCGGGAAGCCGAGGGACGTCGACCTCGGTTTTCGCGGCAATCGGATCACCCGAGAGGTCCACGGCGAGGCCCAATCGAGCGACCTGCTTGCGTTCGCCTTGATTCCAGACCCCTTCCAGCAAGGTCGGGTCGATCTCGTGGACGCGGGCGACCGTTTTCTGGGTCTCGGTCACGAAATACTTGCCGCCGTCTTCGATGAAATCCGGATAGCTCACCCGGGTGACTGGATCGTCGTCGTAGAGCAGGATCTCGGGTTCCGACCAGTGGATCAGCCCGTCCTTCTCGACACCTCCCAGGACCCAGGCGGGGTTGCGGCCCTTGTAGGGGTCCCAGGGGCCGGCATGAACCGGTTCGCCGCCGTGGTTGTGGAACCAGTAGAGGAACTTGCCGTTGGCGAACTTCCTCACGAAATTCGCTGCGCGAGGATGCTTGATTCGCCGACCTCCCGGCCCGTAGGTCGCATAGGCGGTCGGGGTCCAGGTGTGCCCGCCATCCCTGCTGTAGGCCTGACACGGATAACCGTCGATCGTCCGATAGGTCGCGAACAACGACCCATCGGAAAGCGCCACTGGGTTCGCCTCATCGGACACCGGTCCCTTCGGCGCCCGCAAGCCCTCGTCACCGTCGGGCAGCAACTCCCACTGGATCTTCGCCGGCGAACGCTCCGAGAGGATGTTTCCACTCTTCATGAACGCCCCTTGCGAGAGGACCATCGTCCCTGGCGATCCCCACTTGCCCACCTTGGCAAAGCCGAAGTAGGCCGCGTCGCCAGCAATGATCGGCTTGCCCACTCCCCAAAATAAGAGGGTCTTGCCCAGGTCATTGTTCTCGCGATCGATCCGCATCCGCCGCATCGGAATCTCGAACCGTTCCGGCGACCAGCTCTTTCCATGGTCATCAGAATATTTGTAGACATACTTCCCGAGCGTGTCGACGCGGCGGTTGGTGCCGGGCGAATTGCCTCCGGGGACGACCCGGAGGTTGTCGGCGTTGTAGGTATAGAAAACGTAGATGCGACCGCCGGGGACCTTCAACGGCATGGCCCAGGAGGCCTCGGGACCATCGGCGGGCTCGATCGGGACGAGCGCTGACCAGTTCTGACCGCGGTCCGCGCTCCGGACCGAGACGACGTGCTGCCCTGGTTGCCCCTCAACCCCCTGACCGGTGGTCATGACACAGAGCCAATGACCGTCGTCGGTGAGCACGACGTAGGGCTGGTCGCAGTAGCCTTCGTCAGGGATCGGCCGCCCGGTCTGGATGTTGCGGAAGTCGGTCCAGGGCTTCCCTGGCCCCTCTCCCCAAGCGGGTGCCCATCCGAGAAATCCGGCGTGAATCACAAGCACGAAGGCAGCGATTGCAAAGCGTCTGCCTGGTTGGCCAAATCGTCGTCCTGGCATATTCAAAAATCCCTACAACGCTTCTGGCATTCAAAACACCAAGCCGGCAAGATCCTTCAGATGGCTCTGGGTAAAACACGGCGGCCCCCGGACATGAGGTTCGCAAGCCGCGTGAGCCGTTCAGACTCCCCGGGGCGTGGCCCAGTGGCCTTCGCGATAGGAACGACGGAGGAGCCGGGCGGCCTCGTCGTCGCCGACGATCTGTTCGGAAGCAGGGTCGACGTGGAGGGTCCGCCCGACCCGGGTCGAGATGTTGCCCAGGTGGCAGAGCGCCGCCGAGAGGAACCCAAGGCCGATCTCCGCGGTGGGCCGCCGCCCCTCGCGAATGGCGTTAACGAATTCTTGCTGGTGACCGGGCCGCTTCGATGGCGCGGTTTCGATCGGCACGGGCTTGCCTTTCCGGTCGAACACCTTCATGGTCCCGTTCTTGCTCAAGATCATCCAGCCGTCAGTACCATAGAAAATGTTGCCATTTTCAAATCCTTCCGGCTGATAGGCGGACCAGATCCGCATCTCGAAGACGAGCTGGCGACGGTGGCCCGGCTTAGCGTCTCCTGGGTATTCGAAGAGCACGTACTGGGTGTCGGGAAACTGCTGGTCATCGTCGAAGACGTACTTGCCCCCGACCGAGGCGACCGTCGAGGGATGAGTGTCGACTCCGAGTCCCCAGCGGGCGATATCGAGTTCGTGGACGCCGTCATTGCCCATGTCGCCGGTGCCGAAGTCGTACCACCAGTGCCAGGTATAGTGGCTCCGGTTCGACTGATAGGGGACGAACGGGGCAGGGCCGACCCAGAGGTCGTAGTCGAGATTCGGAGGGTGGGTACCGGGCGAGGCGTGGCCGATGTTGGCCCTGCGCTGGACGTTAATCGCCTTGGCGACCAGGACGTCCCCGATCAGGCCGTCGTGTAACAGCTTGATCGCGTGGGTGACGAAGCCGTCGCTCCGGCTCTGCGTGCCGTGCTGGACGACCCGGCCGCTCCGCTTGGCGGCCTCGACCAGCAACTGGCCTTCGCGGAAGTTGTGGCTACACGGCTTCTCGACGTAGACATGCTTTCCCGCGTCGCACGCGAGGATCGCCGCGGGCGCGTGCCAGTGGTCGGGGGTCGCCACGATGACCGCGTCGACCGCCTTGTCTTCGAGCACGCGCCGGAAGTCATCGACCACTTTGGGCGTGGATTGTCCCACGAGCTTGGCACCCGCACTCGCCGCCCCTGCGCGAAGGCGGTCGGGATCGCAGACATAAGCGATCTCGACCCCTTTCAACGAGGCAAAATCCTTGAGCAGCCCCAATCCACGGCCGCCGCAGCCGATGAGCCCGACCTTCAAGGACGCGTCTACGTCCGCGGCAGACGTCGTCCCGGCCCATTCGAGTGCCGCGGCCCCGACGACCCCGGCTCCGCCTTGCTTGAGGAACGTCCTTCGATTCGACATCTCGGGCCTCGGTTTCTCGCTTGAAACTTGATGCTCATCGACGCGACTGGCCGATTGTAACGGTCCGATTCCCGAGAAAGAAGCAACCGCCGACGACTGGCTCTGTTCCACCAGATGCCCCCACCTCCCATTGACCAGCCGCAACGGGAGGGCCCCCCGTCTGGGAACCCGAGTGGGTCGATTGCCGTCCCAATGAGACAACCCAGAAAATCAACCATTCACGCGATCTTCGCAAGAAAATCCAGTCATCATCACGAGCCGAGAAATCCATGTTGGGCAAACCGAGGCCGGTGGATTCCGAGAGGGTGTTCCCCGCCTCGGCCTGGTAGAATGAGGACGTTCCGGCCCAGAGGGCCGGGGTGGCCACCTGATTCGTATGGGCCTGTGGATATGAGTGAGCTTCAGTCTGATGAATTGGTCAAAGCGGAGCCGCTTTACGACTGCCTGGTCATCAGCGACCTGCATCTGGGCAGCAACGTCTGCCAGGCAAAACTCCTGGAGGAGTTCCTGGAGTGGGGGGTTCATCAAACGCGCGAACTCGTCATCAACGGTGATATCTTCGATGACCTGAACTTCACGAGACTCACCAAGCGTCAGTTCGCCTGCTTGAAGATCATCCGCCGAAACTCCGACCGCGATGACTTCCGCCTGGTTTGGGTCCGAGGCAACCACGACGGCCCCGCCGATATCGTCAGCCATATCGTCGGGGTCGAGATCCTCGACGAGTACGTTTACCGGAACCACCAGATCGAGCTTCTGATCCTGCACGGCGATCAGTTCGATACCTTCGTGACCAACTACGTCATGCTGACGGAGTTGGCCTGTGGAGTCTTCTACTACATCCAGAAATGGATGCCCCATCGCGCCTCGCGTTGGATCCGGCGGATCTCCAAGCGTTCCCAGCGCAACGGCCCGAGGGTCCGGGACGGGGCGATCGACTATGCTCGAAGCCAGGGATACCGGTACGTGACCTGTGGCCACACCCATCTCCCGGGCATGACCGAACTGGACGGCATCCGCTACCTCAACAGCGGAACTTGGACCGAGCAAGCGCCTTGTCCGTTCGTCACGGTCAAAGGGGATGACGTCCGACTCGAATGGTGGCCCCGAACTGCCGACAAGGTGATCGGTCCCGCCCCGGAAGCGTCGACTCCGTCCGTTCCCAATCCGGCCTGATCATTCGAGAGGATTCCTGCTCAACCTTCGCTTCCTCTGAAACGCCCTCAAAGGTACTGTGTTTGACTGGGTTGGGGAGAGCGAACGGCCCCCCATCCACCGTCGTCAAGCCGCGAAGGCGGCGAACGGCCGGGGCGAGTAAAGCTTGGAGAGCTCGATGGTCGCCATCAAGAATCGATCGCTGATCCTTCTTGTCTTGCTGATCACAATGCCCTGGACTCGGCCGGCGATCGGTGCCGGGCAAGTCTTCAAGGTCCAATACCCTCCCTCCGACAAGCCGGGCGAGTTGGTCGTCGGGGTGACCTACCGGGTCTGGATCCCCGATGGCGTGACACGCCTGCGCGGCCTGATCATCCACCAGCACGGCTGCGGCCGACGAGCCTCCCTGGGGGGGCGAACGGCCGCCGACGACCTCCACTGGCAGGCGCTCGCGAAGAAGTGGGACTGCGCCTTGCTGGGCCCTTCGTACCGCCAGTCCGACGATCAGAGATGCCCACGCTGGTGCGACCCGCGCCTCGGTTCGCGTGACCGGTTCCTCCAGGCCCTGGACGAGCTCGCCGAGTCGTCGGGGCACGCCGAACTGGCCACCGTCCCCTGGTGCTTGTGGGGCCATTCGGGGGGAGCCATCTGGGCCAGCCTGATGCAGATCTCCGACCCCGAGCGCGTCGTCGGGGTCTGGCTCCGCTCGGGATCGGCCCTCGGGGCCTGGGAGAAAGACGACCTCCCGAAACCAGCGATCCCCAAGGCCGTTTACGAGGTCCCCGTCATGTGCAACCCGGGGACCAAGGAAAACGCCGACAAACGCTTCGACGACGCCTGGACCGGCACGCTCAGCACGTTCAGAGCCTATCGCGAGCAAGGTGCGCCCATCGCCTTCGCCCCCGACCCGCGCACGAAGCACGAGTGCGGCGACTCACGCTACCTCGCGATCCCGTTCTTCGACGCCTGCCTGGCCGCCCGTCTGCCGGACAAGGGGTCAAGGGTCAAAACCCTCAAACCGTTTCAGTTGACTCAGGGCTGGCTCGCCCCCTGCCTGGGCGACACGGCCGTGCCGGCGGCCGAATACCGCGACGATCCGGAAGCGGCCAACTGGCTGCCCAACGAGCGCATTGCGAAAGCCTGGATGGAGTACGTCAAGACCGGAACCGTGGGCGACGCCACGCCCCCTTCCGCCCCCTTCGACCTCAAGAGCGCCGAGACGCCCAACGGAGGCACCGCCATCAGCTGGGACGCCACGGCCGACCTGGAAAGCGGAATCGAGGCGTTCATCATCCAGCGAGACGGCCAGGAGATCGGCCGAGTGCCGGAGAAAAGGATTGGCCGGTTCGGCCGGCCGCTCTTTCAGGTCATGTCTTATCACGACACGCCCGAAGTCCCCCTGCCGGCGATGCGGTTCGTTGACCCAGCGGCGAAAGCCGGAATCAAATCCCGATATCAAGTGATCGCGGTCAATGGGCAGGGAATACGCTCCGAACCCTCGCCAGCGGCCGAGGGTCCATAAGGGCCGCCCGCCTGGCGAGAGCCCGGTGGAGCAGCCGGACGGACCGTGCGCGCGGCCCCCACCGGGCTCCCAACAAACGGCCCATCATTCGACGATGAGTTGCTCCACCTTCCAGCCTTCAGCTCCGGAGGCGAGGATGACTTTGATCGTCGCGGGCACGGATTTACCGCGAACGCGTGTCGTTGCGTGGAATAGGCATTCGGTCAAGGCGGGGCCGCCTCGGTCGATCGACCGGGACTCGGAGTACTCGGCGTTGGCTTTGAGCGCGGGGTGTCGCTTCACGTAGTCCCGCAGGCTCCCGGCCCCCATCAGCGACTTGAATTCGACTGAGGTGCCTTGCCAGGCGGGTTCCAGCCGGCCGGCCCGCAGTTCATCGAGGAACTGGGTGGCGACCGCTTGCGCATCGCCATCGCTCGTACTTCCCGTCTGCCCGCACCCGCCTGCGAACAGGGCGATCAGGGCCAGGGAGACGCGGGCCAGCCCCAACCATCGCTTGCCTTGCATCGTCATGGTCACCTCGATCAGAAAGCGTCCGCGCTGATCGCCTCGCCGCCAGCCCGCGTGCTCAAGCCCCGCCAGACCTGGAGGTTGATCGTGTTCTTGGAGAACCGGACCGAGCCATCCAGCATCATCGTCGACACGCCGCCTGCGTGAAAACTACGAGCCGTGATGGCGGCGTAGGTGGGCAGCGTGATCGATTCACCATCGCGCATCGAGATGAGGTCGACGTCGGTCGGCTGGCCGCCGACCATCGTCGTCACCCGTGTGTTCGGAGTGAACGTGGTCGTGAATCCGACCTCGTGGACGTCGCCCTCGACCCATTCCGTGTGCCCGTTGCTGTCGAAGGTGCCGCCAATATACGGGACGAGCCCGGCGGGGTTGAGAGGCGGGGCGACGCCCAACGTCGACGGGTTGCTACTGTCCCAGTAGTTCGGCTGGTACGCCTTCGCCTCGGACATGCCCAGCGTATTGCTCAAGCCGTCACTGATCGCAGCGGGACCGAACGCTCGATTGGGCGCGAAGGCTCCGTCGCCAACCTGGTCGGTGGGGGGATCGTAGACGAACCAGGTCCCCTGATTAAAGCAGTAGTTACTCGGGTAGTAGGTCAGGGTGGGGGTCGGCCGTGCCCGGTCGTTGACCTCGCTCGGGCAGATGAACGCCGCGACTTTCGTGGCCGCGAGCGTGGCGTTCGTCGTGAACTCGAAGTCCCGGTTCCAGTTGACGGCGTTATAGAGGTTCGACTGCTCGAGATGCGGCAGCAGACGAGTCAAGCCCGACCAGGGCTGGGTCGTCCGGTCGCGCGGCAGAACCACGACGGGGGGGAACGTGTTGTTCGTGGACAGGTAGTTGTGCAAGGCCAGCCCAACCTGCTTCAGGTTGTTCGTGCACTGAGCCCGCCGCGCCGCTTCACGGGCCGCCTGAACCGCCGGCAGCAGCAGCCCGATCAGCACGGCGATGATGGCGATCACCACCAACAGCTCGATCAGTGTGAAGCCCGAACGCGAGCGAAAGCCCCTGCGGGGATCGTAAAGCATGTTCTCATCCTCCAATCGATCGAGGCGATCGATTTGCCGGTGAAGGCTGCGTGACCGCGCGGTTTCTCCACGTCGGCCCCACGGCAAGTGGGTCATCGGCGGTCAAGACTAACCGCCGGAGGGCCCCAGGGGACGAGTAGTTTGATTAGTTCTTTCTAACGGTCGCCCGCGTTCAATGACCATCGCCGCGAGAGTCGACCTCCGCGTCCAAAAACAAACAGACCATTATTTGCTATTTATCATTGCTTCTGAATTTTGGCAAGAGGATCCGGAACGTGCTGCCTTGCCCCAAAATGCTCGTCGCCTCGGCGGTCCCACCGTGGCGCTCGACCACGGCCTTCGCGATGCTCAGCCCCAGGCCCGTTCCCCCTGTGCGCCGGCTCCGGGACGCGTCGACGCGGTAGAAACGGTCGAAGACGCGGGACAGCGCAACCTCGGGGATGCCGATCCCTGTATCGCAGACCTCGACGATCGCGTGCTCGTTGTCACACCGGCCGCGAACGGTCACGACCCCGCCAGCCGGAGTGTACTTCAAGGCGTTGTCGATCAGGTTGTCGAACACCTGGCGAAGCATGTCGTGATCACCCTCAACTTCGACGCAGGTGAGTGTTTCCACGCGGAGCGAAATCCGCGCATGCGACGCCGCTTCGGCGGCATGGTGGATGGCCGCCTGCACGGTTTCGTCGAGCCAGATCAATTGCCGGGGAAGGCGAGCGCCGGAATCTTCGCAGGAGAGGAGCAGGAGCCGGTCGGTGAGCCTGGAGAGGCGTTCCGTCTCCTCGACGATGCTTCGGAGGGTCTCCTCGTAATCGTCGGGCGAGCGCCGGGACAGCAAGGAGACTTCCGCCTCCGCGCGGATCGACGCCAGCGGAGTCTTCAACTCGTGGGCCGCGTCGGCCGTGAATCGGCGGGTCGCGACGAACGCCCGGTCGATCCGATCCAGCATCGCGTTCAGGGTGATCGCCAGCCGGCCCAGTTCGTCGCCCGGGGTGGCCACCTCGATGCGTTCGCCGAGGTTCGCGGCCGAGATCCGCCGCGCCGCTTCGGTCATGCGCCCGACCGGAGCGAGGACCCGGCCCGCCAACCAATAGCCGCCGATCGTGGCGACGACTAATCCCGCGGGCAAGATCGTCCACAGGACGACACGTAACTCTTTGAGCTCCCCTTCATACGAGTCGAGCGGAGTGGCGATCTGGACGATGCGGTGCCCTGCATCCGAACCGATGTTGCCCGTCACCACCCGGCATGGCCCCAGGGCTCCAAGTCTTGTGCTGAGATGGCTTGTGGGGGGGTCGCCGCTCTCCACGCGTGGGACGGGAATGGCCTTCCCGTGCAGGCTGGGGCTCTGGGCCAGGATCCGCCCGTCAGACGCCAGGATGCGCAAGAGGTAGGATTCGTGGAAAGCGGCGGGCGCACTGGTCAACCCCTCGGCCGGTTGGCCCGCGGTCAACCGCTCCGCCGCCTCCTCGAATTCGAAGTCGAGCATGGCATCGACGCGTTTCAAGAGCGACTGCGCCATGAGGATGTAGATCGCGATTCCCAATCCGGCGATGGTCACCATCAGTAGGGTGCCATACCAGGTCGTGAGGCGGATGCGAATGCTCGCTGGAGCCATGATTCAATCCCGAAGTACGTAACCGACCCCGCGAATGGTTTGGATCACACCCGGTGAACCCACCTTATCCAATTTCTTGCGAACATAGTTAATAAAGACATCAATAATATTCGTCTGAACGGCTCCCGGATCATGCCAGACCTCTCGGGCGAGTTGGTCGCGGCTAACGACCTGGTCGACTCGACGGATGAGGTATTCCATAAGCTCGCATTCGCGGATGGTCAGATCGACCTGTTGAGTGCCGCAGATCAATCGGCGATGGACGCGATCGAGGTCGATCCGGCCGGCCCGCAGCAAGGTTGCTTCACCGGTCGCCTTGCGGCGAAGGCACGCGCGAAGCCGCGCGAGGAGTTCCGACCAGGCGAAGGGTTTGACAAGGTAATCGTCAGCGCCAAAGTCGAGCCCGCGGACCCGATCCTCGAGCGCCCCCCGCGCGGAGAGGATCAAAATCGGAGTCGGGAACCCGCGGGCGCGAAGATCGCTCAGGATCTGGATCCCATCGCGTCCGGGAAGCATCAGATCCAGGATAAGGCAATCAAACGGCTCCTCGGTCGCGAATTCCAGGCCGATGTCGCCGTCTTCCACCGCCACGACCTCATAACCCTCGTCCGTCAGACCGCGTTGCAGCGCTCGGCGAAGCTTGTCCTCGTCCTCGACGATCAGGATTTTTGGCATGCTCGTCCTACCGCTTCGTCGTCCGGCTCCTGGCCATTGCCTTCCGTTGTCATGATACCGAATGCCGAGTCCTCCGGTCTGCTCGACGGTCCCGGACCGCGCCCCAGTCGCATGGCGACTCCGTCCGATTTTGTGAAGGTCCCCACGGATTTTGCTCGAAAATCGAGAGGGCCAGAGGGACCGAACCGTTGGCCGACGGCTCGGGGCAAGCGGCTGGGAACGCCTGAGGTCATCCGCTTCGAGGGAAAAAATCGGGGCGACGACGATTAGGAGGCCGAGACTGGAAAAGCCGAGGGGATGGCTGTTACAGTGTGCCAGAGCGGCGGCCTCGCGATTCAATGCCATCGCGGTAAAGCTTCGCCTAATCCGTCATGAATTGATCAACGATTTACGATAAATCGATATTTAGAATCCGATTTCTCCCGTAGGGTGGGCACGGCCCACCATCCCTATCTCCTTGCCGAAGCAGAGGTTAAGATGGTGGGCCGTGCCCACCCTACGGGAATTGTCAGGCCGACGATGATGCCATGGCCGATCGCGTTGACGTCGGGAGAAACGGGCACGACGAAGCTTTGCCTATGGCGTGCCACTAATCCTTAGCCCTGAACAGGTTAGGCTATCCTTCGCAATATTTGCTCAGAAACCGGACGAAATCTCCGGGCTCGGGACCGGAGAGTGACCGTACTCGCCCGCTTGACGCTCAACAACATCCACACTTAAAACAAGAAAGAAGGAATTCACTGATGACTCCAACGCGACGCGACTTCCTGAAGGCCTCGGCGGCCGTGGCCGCGGGGTTCACGATCGTTCCGCCGCATGTGCTCGGAGGGCCGAAGCACGTCGCGCCGAGCGACAAGGTGAACATTGCCTTGATCGGAGCTGGTGGGCAGGGGCGGAGCAATCTTCACGGCCTGTTCAAGCTGCCCGACGCTCACTTGATGGCGGTGGCCGATCCCGCCACCCATTGGGACCTGAAAGACTTCTATTACAAGGGCTTCGCCGGGCGCGAGCCGATCCGAGCGGAGATCGACGCCCACAACGAAGCCAAAGGGCACAAGGGTCGTTGCGCCGAGTACGAAGACTTCCGGACGATGCTCGAGAAAGAAAAAGACATCGACGCCGTGCTCTGCGCCACGCCCGATCACCTGCACGCCTATGTCTCGCTGCAATCGATGCGGGCGGGAAAGCATGTTTATTGCGAGAAGCCGCTCACGCACAACATCGCGGAAGCGCGGCTCGTGGCCGCCGTGGCGGAAGAAACGAAAGTCGCCACGCAGATGGGCAATCAGGGGCACTCGACCAATGGGATGCGCGAAACCGTCGAGTGGATTCAAGGGGGGGCGATCGGCCCCGTGCGGCACGTCCACGCCTGGGTGGGAACAAGTCGCTGGAACCCGACGCTTCAGGGCCGTCCTGCCGGTTCGCCTGTCCCCTCCGGCTTGAAATGGGACCTCTGGCTCGGCCCTCGTGAGGCCCGGCCGTTTGACCGAGCCTACGCGCCGGTCGCCTGGCGCGACTTCTGGGCGTTCGGCAGCAGTGCGCTGGGAGACTTCGGTTGCCATGACCTCGACGCGGCAACCTGGGCCCTGAACCTGAAGGACCCGCTGCGGATCGAGTCGTCGCACGCCGGCGCGATGGACGCCGACATCGCCCCGTACGGGTCACTGGTCACCTACCATTTCGGCGCACGTGGCGAGATGCCGCCCGTCGTGCTTCACTGGTATGACGGTGGCCTCAAGCCCCCGATTCCCGACGCTCTCCCCCCCGAGACTGTCTTGCCCGGACGTGGTGTGATGTTCATTGGTGACAAGGGAGTCGTCCTCTGCGGCGGGGCCGGGCAACCCCCGAAGCTCTTGCCCGCCGCGCTCGACGCCGGATTCGTCCGCCCCAAGCCCACCCTCGCACGCTCCAACGGCCATCACCGCGACTGGCTCGACGCGATCAAAGGGGGACCGGCCGCCAGCTCGAATTTCTCCTACGGAGCCCGACTGACCGAGATCACACTGCTCGGAGTCGCCGCGATTCGGACCGGCAAGACCATCGATTGGGACTCGGCCGGGATCAAGGCCCGAGGCATCCCCGAGGCCGACGCCATTTTCCGCGAGTCGTATCGTAAAGGCTGGGAACTCGCCTGAACCAAGAGCGAGTTCCGGCAGCCATTCGTAAAGGCTGGGAACTCGCCTGAACCAAGAGCGAGTTCCGGCAGCCATTGATCGATCGGAATGAACGACCAAGGGCTGATGCCGACCGGCGGCATCAGCCATCTCGACGAGGAGAGATGCCTTGAAGATCGTGGCGATTGAAGTCTGCCCGCTGACTGGTGCCACCGTCGACGGCGGCTGGCCGCAGGGGCATGAGCCCCAGGAGAACTTGCATACCCTGCTCATCGTCCGGACCGACGAAGGGCTCAGTGGCTATGGGAGTTGCTTCACGTCGGGAACGCTCGTGACCGGGGCGATCGAACTCCTCTGGCCCTTGCTTCGAGGCGAGTCGGCGGTCGAGCCCGAGCGGGTCTCCGAGACGCTGCGCCAGGCCAGCTTCTGGCAGGGGCGAGGAGGAGCGGTCGAACATGCGATCAGCGGGATCGACCTCGCCCTCTGGGATCTCATGGGCAAGGCCTGCTCGCAGCCCGTCTCGCGACTGCTGGGAGGAAACTATCGACAGACGATCAAACCCTACGGCTCCATCCTGTTCGACGAGCCCGCGGCGCTCAGCAAAACCCTCACAAGCGTCGTCGAGCGTGGTTTCAAGGCGATCAAGATGGGCTGGCGACCGTTTGGCCGCCGCGACCGAGCGTTCGACGAGCTCCTGATCCGCACCGCGCGAAAAACGGTCGGCGATGGCGTCGAGCTGATGGTCGATGCCGGGGGGAGCGAACAGTTCTGGCCACACGGTACGAACTGGGCCCGGAACACGGCATCCATGCTTGCCCATTTCGGCATCACCTGGTTCGAGGAGCCGCTGCCGCCCGACGACCTCGCCGGTTATATCGAGCTGACGCGGGTTTCTCCGGTCCCGATCGCAGGGGGAGAAGTGCTCACGCGACGGCAGTCGTTCCAGCCCTGGATCGAAGGGCGGGCCTTCGACATCGTCCAGCCCGATTGCACGAAGAACGGCGGTCTCAGCGAGTCGCGACGAATCGCCTGGTCGGCCTTCGACCACAACATGCTCGTCGTTCCCCACGGCTGGAATACCGCGGTCGGGCTCGCCGCCGACCTCCAGTTCGCCGCGGCGATCCCGGTCGCCCGGTACGTGGAGTATCTGACTCCCTCAGCCTACATCGAGGAGATCGTCGCGGAGCCGTTCCAACTCGACGAAGCCGGATTTCTGGCGATCCCGAATCGGCCTGGCCTGGGCATCGAGCTCGATCCCGACAAGCTGAAGCGATTCTGTCCCGAGCCGATCGTTTTCCGATGAGGTCATAACTCGATCTTCATGCATTGCTTTACTTGCGTCACTGGGAGCGGTTCATGAAGATCCCTCGGCTCTCCACGCGGCAACTCATGGCGTTCGTCGCAGTGGCGGCCGTGGTGTGTTGCCTCGTGACGGAAACCTGGCGGCGGCGACGGTTCCGACAATGTATGACGATGGCCAATCGCCATGCACGCGACGAAGCCTTCGTGCGCATCCAGGTGAGGAAGTGGAAGAATGCCGTGAGCGCCGCCAAGGTGACAACGACGCCCACGGAAAGCGTGACGGACCAGGCCACCGGCCGTCCGATGACAGCCGAGGAAGAGGTGGCTCGCCTGAAGACGATTCAGCACTTTTACGAGTTGCAGGCGGCCCACCACGCCCAGGTCGGCCGCGAGTACCTCCGCGCTGCGGACCGCCCGTGGGAGCCGTTGCCCGCGTCGCGGCCCTATTTCCCGGACTCGAAGCGACTCTTTCAGCAGGCCGCCCAGTTGAAGTAGGCCGGTTCGCTTCGAGCTCTTTTCGATTCAAGAGGTGGCCCGGAACCGGTGCGTCTGATATATCCCCTAGGAGTCACGATTCGTCTGATCGGGCACGACGGATCGCTGGGCCGGGCCGTGACATTGAGTGGTGAACGATGGCTTTCTTCCGCTTTCTCGATCGCGAGCGAACGATCGGCCCGCCCGGCTTCAACCGCTGGCTGATCCCGCCCGCCGCCCTTTCGGTCCACCTCTGCATCGGCGAGATCTACGGCTTCAGCGTCTTCAGCAAGCCGTTGACCCGCATCATCGGCATCGAGCAATCGATCCAAGGCTACGACTGGTCCATGCCGCAGGTCGGCTGGATCTACTCGATCGCCCTCATCATGCTCGGTCTCTCGGCCGCCGTCCTGGGTCGGTGGGTCGAGGGTGGCGGTCGGTGGCCATGCACCTAAAGAGGGTAAGGCTGGGAACCTGGGGAAATGATCGAGGTGAGCGATTGAGTGCCTATCTTCACGGGATTTCCCAGACCTCGCCACTGAAGTGCATGGCTGCTCTTGTCCTTCTCTTGTCCTTCGTCCCCTCGCCCCTTCGGGCAAAGGGAAACTGGGGGTGGCGCCGTGGGAAAGGCTACCGGAGCGAGGTGCTCCTCCGTTTGCGGCACCCGCGGAAAAAGGGGTAGAGATAGCAAACGGACAAAAACCAACTCTCGGTGATGAGCGTTGGTTCAGCAGCGTGCGTTCTGCCCCAAGCCGCAGTCTAGCCGCTCCGTCCCGGAATGGCCTTTATGGTTCCTTGACAGGGGTGAGAGCGATGGCGGAATACAAGACCCATCGCTACTCGCTCAGGGCGTCCAACCCAGCGGGATGCTCTCATTGACGATCGAGCTACTCAGCAGTGCCTTTGCGGGCCAACCGGTGGGTGCCATGATGGCCGGGGATCGGTAGACCGGGGTGCCGGATTTGTTCGTCACGCTCTTGTAGTAGGAAATCCCGATGACTCCGCCGTCGGGGCGGAAGCGGGGGTAACGAGCCTCCTCGGTGATCGTGTCCTTCCCGCTCTTGTAGGTGCGGGCCGGGGCCAGCAAGGTCCTCAGGCCGGGAGTGTCGGCGTGGAAGGCCCAGACATCTCCCAACCCGTTGCCGGCCACGATCCGGTCACCTGATGGGCCCCACATGAAGCCGGTGGAGACATCCGAGATCCACTCCCCGAGCACCTGGTCCGAACCATCCATCAAGCCCTTCAGCCGAACGACGAGCCTCCGCGTGCCATCGGGCTGGGCCATGGAGCACCTATACGCCAGCCTCGAGCCGTCGGGGCTCCAGGTGTGGTGCGCGGTGGGGTCGCCCTGGTCGAGGACCAGCTGGAGGCGGGGATCAGCGTAGGTGGAAGGGGGGACGTAATCGGGGGCGAGGGCCTGATCGACCGTCACGTTCAGTCGCCAGATGGAATAGCCCGGATTATTCATACCCGAGTCGGGAACGTGACGTCCTGGCCCGATCCGGTCCATCCCCGACTTTGATGGGGATTCCATTCGTGGACGGGGTGTTTCGAGGCGCACCCTCCCCCTCCCCAGCAGGTTCTTACGGACCGTTTTGCGTTCTCCGACACCGCGATGGCTTGGCCCTATCCCGAACTCGACGGAAGGGGCCGCGGGGGCGGATTCACGGCTCGGCTGATCTGGAGATACTGCTCCAGGTATGGCCAACTGCCCGACAGGCGGATGATCACGCGTCGGGCTCGCGTGATCACTTCGGCGGCGACCTTGATCAACCGCGTCCGCCAGGTGCCGGCGAAACCACCCCCCAGAGGATCACGTTCCCGGCGGCGGTTGAAGAATTGCTTCCGCTGGGGAGCGTCGATCGCCTCGGTGGGAAAATCGGCGGGCAACTTCAACTCGGCCGAGGTCGGATCGGATTGAACCACCGTCTGACGGAGTCGCACCAGCAGGTTCAACGCGGCCGTGTGCAGGTAGAGTCGGAAGAAGTTCGCTAGGAACCGATGGTCGCTGAGCCGGTCGGCCAGCAACTCGGTCTTCAACTCCTTGTTCCGGTTCTCGCTCTCGCCCCGCATCGTGTACTCGTCGTAGATCGCCTGGGGAAGCACGGAGCAACCGGGGCGATTGGTAACCACGGCCCGGCGGTTGGTTCCCTGGGCATGGACCTCGACCTTGATCACGACCGGCTGGGACGCGGGCCAGCTGTCGGCCTGATACTCGACGAGAAGGAATGACCGTTGCGGCTGGCCGGTCTCGTTGTACTGCTTGAGAGCCTCGTTGAGCAGGTCGTCGCTCATCGTCTTGAGGCGAGCGTTCATGCCGATGCCAAAGGTATAACTCAGTCGCAGTTCCTGGCAGACGTCGTACATCAGGGGAACGCCGAAGCCGCTGTCGCCCCGGACATGGATTTGCACGTCGGGCCAAACGGCACGCAACCGCCTCGCCAAGTACCGGAGGTCGTTGTCGGCCCCCAAAAAGGCGGAGCAGGTGCCGTGGCGTAGTCCGACGAGCAGGACCATGTCGTTCTCGGCGCAGCTGATCGCGATCGGGAGATACTGATGCTGTTCATAGTATCCATGAAACATGGTCAGTTGTTGCTGGCCATGGGTGGGGTCGTCGAAGGCGTCGATGTCGAAGGTGAGATGATGGGGCGGCGCCTTGAACGACTGGATGAAGAGGTCGGCCAGGAGGTCGCGCAACCTCCAGAGGTCGGCGATCGAGACGGCGTTCTCGAACCGAGAGAGGGTCGGTTGACTGGCGAGGTTCCGCCCGTCGGGGAGCCGTCCGGCCAGGAGTTTGAAGATGGGGTCTGAGCGTAGGGTGTCATGGTCGTTCTGGTCCTCGTAGTCGGCGAGGATTCCAAAGATCCGCTGGCGGACCATGATGAGGAGGGATTGCCTGGTCAGGGACGGATTTCGGAGGTCGTGAAGGGCGGCTGTGAACTGTTCCGTGAGTCGAATCGTCTGGTCGAACTGACGAATGGGGAGGAGTCCGGCGTCACTGGAAAGAGGCGAAGAGGAGACTTCGATCTCGATCGGTCTCGAGGGCAAGAAATCGAAGGAAAACGGGGGAACAGCGTGTACACTCATAGTGAGGCCTCTGGTGGCGTTCAACGTGCTTGTGTAGTAACACGTTAGACGCAATCGGAGGCCTCTTTATTGGATTCGGTCTGAATAATCCGGGATAGCGGCCCGTGGCGTCATCGCTCGCCGCGAACGAGAAGAAGCTGTCGTCCTGGGCCAGCGAGTTCCAGGTCCTGGGCCGGGGCTGATTGCCGCCCAGGCGCGTGACCTGCCTCGTCACGACCACGGCGTCCCGGGCCCGGTAGATGAGCTGGAGGTCGTACGGGGCGTCGACGCTGTCGGGCGGCGAATAGCCCTGCAGGAGCGCTTGGCCGTTGCTCCCGGGATGGTTGTACCGGGTCATGGTCATGCCGAAGAGACTACCGGCTTTGTACTCCGTCGACCTGAGCACGACACGGGAGTTGCCCCCGTTGTCGGAGACCGCTCTGATGTCCGAGCTGCCCACCACGCGGTAATACATGTCTCCGGCGTAGGACGGGGCGGCCACGAGGCCGAGGAGCAAGGCAAGAAGCAATCGTCGCATGGCTAAGCTCTTTCAAGAAAAAGTAAGGGACGGACCGCCGCGGGGGCCCGCGGCTCACTCGGGTCGTACACGGGCTCGGGACGGGTGCCGCTGTGGGATGCGATGGCAACCCTATGCGGGTCAAGGAGACTTGGTGGCCGGTACGATGGCTGGGGTTTCGATGCCCATCAGGGTCGCCGCCTCGAAGCGGAGCCGGCTGAACATCGCCGGGGTGGGATAGAGTTCGGGCTCTCGCTTGAAACGCTCCGCGTAACCGTCATGCCACCTGTCACGGCGGTCGAAGACCTTGCGGGCCTTGGCCTTATCACCTAACTGCCAGTATGCCATCGCGGCGATGAAGTCGCCCAACCGCTGATAGTCGGACTGCTTCTCGAGGGATGCGATGCACCCCTTCCAGTCCCCGGTGCGGTATCTGGCCCATCCCAGCGACTGGAGGGCCATGCCCCTGTTCTCGCCGCTCGCGGAGCTCATCTCGAGGGCCCGGGCGGCGAGCTTCTCGGCCCGCTTGGGGTCGTGGGACGGCTCGGTCGGCGAGACCGAGTAGAGGTCTGCGGCGAAGACCAGGAGCTTCGCCAGGTCCTCGCGATAGTGCGGGACGTCCGGGTACTCGCGGACCAACGCGTCGCCCTCCTCCACGGCCCGGCGGGCGACCCGTTCGGCCTCTTCGGTCCTCTCGACTGCCAGAAGGGAGATGAGAAGGTTCTTGCGAGTCGTCAGGAGCAGGCCGCGGCTGAAGTGCTCCTCGGGGTGTTCGGCGACCAAGGCCTCGAGCACGCCTACAGCCCGACCGTCGCTCTCACTGGCCTCGGCCAGTCGGCCCGAGTCGAATTGGACGCTGGCGAGGTTGGCCAGGATGACGGCCAGGGTGCTCCGCTCGCCGGGGCTGGTGAGCCCATCCTCAGACAACCTGTCCAGGCGTTGGGCCGCGTGCCGGAAGCACCGCTCGGCCTCGGCAGGTCGGCCCGTGTTCCTGTAGACAAGGCCCAGTTCGAGCTCGCAGTTCGGGAGCCGGTCGCGGAGCCCGTGCGGCAACGGCCCCTCCGCGTCGAGCCGCTCGAAGAGGCCCAGGCCCCGCCGCAGGAGGGGCTCCGCCTCCTGGTATCGGCCCCGCCGCTCGTACAGGCCCCCGAGGGCCGCGAGGCTGCGGGCGAGCTGGACCTGGCTCTCCCGGCCCTTCGGGGCCTCGGCCGCGACGGCCTCCAGCGTCGAGACGGCCCGCTTCTGGAGCGTCTCGGCTTCGTCCAATCGGTCGAGCTCCACCTCCTGGGTCGCGAGGCTCAAGCAGGCGGCCGCGAGTTCGGTGCGATAAGCCGGCCGCGTGGGGTGGCGTGCGGCCAGGGCCTCAAGCTGCCCAACGGCCTGCTGGGATGCTGCCGCGGCCTGGTCGAACTTGCCGAATGCGAATTGGATGACCCCGACGCGATGCCGGGCACGGGCCGCCTCGAATTGGGCCTCGGGGGCATCGCCCTGCTCCGCGGCGAATGCCTCATAGAACCCGAGGGCCTTCTCCAGGAATTCGGCCTGGACCGCCGTCAGCTTCGGTTGCTGGGCGAGCCACTTCTCGGCGACCTGGGTATACATCTCATCGACGGCCCGCCGGGCCTGCGTCGTGCGTGCCTCGGCCCGCCGCTCGGCACGGATGGCCCGGACCGCCAGCCAGGAGCTCACCGCCACGCCCCCCGTCAACGCAAGGAAGAGGACGACTCCGGTGGCGAGTGCCGCCCGATTTCGCCGGGCGAACTTCGCGAAGCGATACCAATTCGACGGCGGGAATGCCTCCACCGGCCGGTCGGTCAGGTACCGCATCACGTCGGCGGCGAAGTCGCTGGCCGTCTCGTATCGCCTGCGGCGGTCCTTCTCCAGGGCCTTCATCACCACCCAATCGAGCTCGCCCTTGATTGAGGGCCCGAGCCGTCTGGGGTCGGCCTTCCGCCGGGCCGAGACGGTCGAGAGCTGGTCGCCGAGCGAGCCGAGTCGAGTGCTAGGCCGCTGCGGTTCCTCCTCGCGGATGATGCGACGCATCTCGTCGAACGCGGCCCGCCTCAGCGTCTCAGGGTCGAACGGCGTCGTGCCCGTCAACAGTTCGTAGAGGAGCACGCCCAGGCTGTAGATGTCACTCCGGGTGTCCACGTCGACACCCGAGAGCTCCGCCTGCTCGGGGCTCACATAGAGCGGCGTGCCCACGAACTGGTGGAAGCCGGTGAAGAGGGTCTTCTCGGTGAGGGCCCCGACCGCGGCCTTGGCGACACCGAAGTCGATGACCTGCGGCACCCCCACGCCGTCGACGACCGTTACGAGGACGTTGGAGGGCTTGATGTCGCGGTGGATGACGCCCTTCTGGTGGGCGTGCTGCACCGCCCGGCAGACGAGCACGAACAGGTCCAGCCGCTCGGCGATGGGGAGCTGCTGCTCGTCGCAGTATTCGGTGATGGGCAGGCCGCGGACCAGCTCCATCACAAAGTAGGGGCGGCCCCAGGGGGTCAGCCCGCCGTCGAAGACTTTGGCGATGTTCGGGTGGTCCATCATCGCCAGGGCCTGCCGCTCGGCCTCGAACCGGGCCACGACTTGCCTCGAGTCCATCCCCGGCTTGATGACCTTCAACGCCACGCGGCGGCGGACGGGCTCGGCCTGCTCGGCCATGTAGACGGTGCCCATGCCCCCCTCGCCGATGGCCTCCAGCAGCTTGTAGGGGCCGATGGTGGTGCCGGGCTCCAAGTCCCCCGGGCGTGAATCAAAAGCGGAGGTCAACGTGGGCATCGAGGCCGGGGCCTCAAGGAAATCGTTCGCACCGGCATCGAGGGCGAGAAGCTGCTCGACTTCTCGCCGCAGCCCCGGAACGCCGCAGACTCTGTCGAGGAATGCCGAGCGAGCCTCCGAGTCCCGGATCTCCAGGGCCGCGGAGAAGATTTCCTCGACGTTCGGAGCTACGTGCTGCATCGGTATCACCCCGGTCGCCACCAATCCCCTCTAGAGGCCAATGCGAAATCCGCAGCTCCTTAGCTCCACGGGTCCTCTCCGATTTCAGGGATTCTCCTCGGGACTGGCGGTTTCCCCCAGCTTTCTGAGGAGCCACACCTTCGTGTAACGCCAATGACGTTGGACGGTTGTGCGGGAAATCCCGAGCACATTTGCGGCGTCTTCCTCGGTCAGGCCGGCGAAGTAGCGGAGCTTCACGATCTGGGCCTTGACCGGGTCCTCGGCTTCGAGCTTCGCCAGGGCCTCGTCGAGGGCGAGGAGGTCCTCGGAGGGGGTCGGGGCCGCGATGTCGATGGCATCGGGGTCCTGTCGCTCCAGCCGGCCGCCGTGCCTCTCGGCTGCCTTGCGGCGGGCATTCTCGACGAGGATGCGACGCATCGCCTCGGCCGCCGCCGCGAAGAAATGCCCGCGTCTATCCCACCCCTGAGTCTCCTGGCCGTCGACCAAGCGGAGATAGGCTTCGTGGACCAGGGCAGTGGCCTGGAGGGTCTGCCCCGGCTTTTCCCTTGCGAGCCTCTGCTGGGCGAGCTGCCGGAGCTCCCCGTAGACGATGGGGAGGAGCTGCTCGGATGCCCGGGGGTCGCCGTGCTCGATGGCCGAGAGGATGCGGGTGACGTCGTTCATCGGCTTGGGCCGTACGGGCAGGAGGTCCGAAGGTCGCGACGACGTCGCCCGGTGCGACTCGAAGCCCGCCCTGGGGAAAGAGGGCCCTCCCAGCTTAGCAGTCATCCATGCGAGGAGATAGCGGCCGACGACGCGAGCCCACCCGATGAGGTTAGTCCTAATTCTACTGTAACCGATGGCTTTTCAGGCCGGCTGAGATTCGTTAACCTGAATCATGATAAGGAGATGAAATCCGAACGGAGATCCTCTCATGTCACTTCTGGATCATCACGAAGCTCAAACGCTCCTGGACGACGCGATCCTTACACCCGAGGCCGTCCAGGGCTGTTCGGACCGCTTGACCGCCTTCCTCCAACGCTACCTCCCGAAATTCTATCGGGCCGAACATCGCGCCAACGCCGTTTGAGTCATTCGCGGCCTCCTCTGTGGTCTGGAACGCAAGACCTGCGAACCGATCGCCATTCAGGCGGAAGCACTTTTACGAGTTGCAGGCGGCCCACCACGCCCAGGTCGGCCGCGAGTACCTCCGCGCTGCGGACCGCCCGTGGGAGCCGTTGCCCGCGTCGCGGCCCTATTTCCCGGACTCGAAGCGACTCTTTCAGCAGGCCGCCCAGTTGAAGTAGGCCGGTTCGCTTCGAGCTCTTTTCGATTCAAGAGGTGGCCCGGAACCGGTGCGTCTGATATATCCCCTAGGAGTCACGATTCGTCTGATCGGGCACGACGGATCGCTGGGCCGGGCCGTGACATTGAGTGGTGAACGATGGCTTTCTTCCGCTTTCTCGATCGCGAGCGAACGATCGGCCCGCCCGGCTTCAACCGCTGGCTGATCCCGCCCGCCGCCCTTTCGGTCCACCTCTGCATCGGCGAGATCTACGGCTTCAGCGTCTTCAGCAAGCCGTTGACCCGCATCATCGGCATCGAGCAATCGATCCAAGGCTACGACTGGTCCATGCCGCAGGTCGGCTGGATCTACTCGATCGCCCTCATCATGCTCGGTCTCTCGGCCGCCGTCCTGGGTCGGTGGGTCGAGCGCGTGGGGCCTCGGAAAACGATGTTCGCCAGCGCCTGCTGCTTCTGCGGCGGACTCTGGCTCTCCAGCCTGGGCGTGGCCCTGCATAACATCTGGTTGATCTACCTGGGCTACGGAGTGATCGGAGGGATCGGCCTCGGCCTCGGCTATATCGCGCCGGTGTCGACTCTGGTGAAGTGGTTCCCCGACCGGCCGGGCATGGCGACCGGCATGGCCATCATGGGCTTCGGCGGCGGGGCACTCGTCGGAGCGCCACTGGGCGTCGAGCTGATGAACCGATTCAAGTCGGTCACGTCGGTCGGGGTCCAAGAAACCTTCCTCATCATGGGCGTGATTTATTTCGCGTTCATGATGTTCGGCGTCATCACCGTCCGCGTGCCCGCGGCGAACTGGCGGCCGGACGGGTTTGTTCCGTCTCCAACGTCGAAGAAACTGATCACAAATGCAAGCGTTTCTGTGGACAAGGCCTGGAAAACGCCGCAGTTCTGGTTGCTCTGGGCGGTGCTCTGCCTGAACGTCACCGCCGGAATCGGCATCCTCGGTCAGGCCTCGCCGATGTGCCAGGACATGTTCGGCGCGACGGAAGCGGTCGGTGGCGGCTTCGCCGGCCTGCTCAGCCTCTTCAACATGGCGGGCCGGTTCTTCTGGTCGTCAGTCTCCGACCTGACGGGACGGAAACTGATTTATACCCTCTTCTTCTTGCTGGGGGCGATCCTCTACGGCCTCATCCCGATGACCCAGAGGTTCCAAAGCGTCACGCTCTTCGTTCTGGCGACCGCCACACTCATCTCGATGTATGGCGGTGGCTTCGCGACGATTCCGGCCTACCTGCGCGACCTGTTCGGCACGATGCACCTCGGGGCGATCCACGGCCGCCTGATCACCGCCTGGTCGATGGCCGCCGTCCTCGGCCCGCAACTGGTCAACTATCTCTCGGCCTATCAGGTCGAACGCGGAGTTCCCCGAGCCGAGGCCTACAACCTGACCATGTTTCTGATGGTCGGCCTCCTCCTGGTCGGCGCAATCTGCAACCTCCTGATTCGCCCAGTCGCCGAACTCCATCATCACCGAGGCGATTCCAAAACGAACTAACAGGCTTGCTTGAGTTTGAGATTGGTTGATCGACGAGTCACGCACGCGCCGGCCGGTTTCAACTCCAACGACGCGATCCAATGACAGCCCGGCTCAACTGAACGGAAAGAGAAGCCTCGATTCAGGCGGCACCCGCTCTTGATTTCCAGGCGGATCGGGACCGAGGGTGAAAGAAATTAACATGGCTGAATCCCCACGGAAAATGACGAGTCTGAAGGTGGCCGCGGCCTGGATTTTCGTCGCCATTCCCCTGGGATGGGGAGTCTACCAGAGCGTGGTCAAGTCGCTCCCGCTCTTCCGTGCTGTCACTCCAGTGGCCGGAACGGGAGCGGACCGGCCTCAGAGTCCCCGCGACGTGCAATAGTTTTGAGCATCCTCATAGGCGGCTTGCAGGCGGACGAATTCCGCGTGATCCCCGCCAGCGTCAGGGTGGACGGTCTTCGACCGCGCCCTGTAGGCGAATCGAACTCGCTCGCTGCTGAACGGGGGTACAACACCGAGAGTCAAGGCCCACGCGGGGATCGTTGACGAGCGGCTCGAGTCGACCGCTTCGTCGGCGAGGTAGAGGTGGGCGATCGTTTCGCGGAACCCGCCGCCGCCGGGGAGCTCGTCGGGATAGACGAGCCAGCGGGCCAGGCGAAGCTCATCGTCTCCGTCGTCGTCGAGAACCTCGCGAGTCACGTCGGCGCGACGGAACGTTCGATCGAGCCGCCGGCCCAGCAGCAGAGCCAGCGCCTCGCACGCGGTCGGATGCCCCGAGGAATGGCTCCAGAGCAGGAGGCGGGCGCTCTCGGCGAGCCGTCGGGCCGCGACTTGAAGCTCACGGCCCAGGTCGGCGACATGGGTGGCGACCTGTCCTCGCCAGAAACTGGCCACCGTGATCTCGAGCAAGGTCAGCAATTGATCGGCCGACGGAGGAACCTCGTCGTGAGGGATCGGCTGGTCCAGACCGAGACGGCCCCGGACCCGAGCGTTGATGCGGCGAACCTGGTCGGCGCTCGGCTGATGCTTCTCGGGGATCTCGTTCTTGGTCCGAAGGTCACCACGAACCGCCTCGACGGCGGCATTGTAGGCAAAGGCGGCCAGCCAGCGGTCCGGATAGAGCCCAAGGTTCACTTGCCGCCCTTTGCCCCGGCCGATCCACGCTCGATAGCGCCCTTCGCCATGACTTGCGGGCTGCTCGGTGACGCCGCGAAGGCGATCCCGCTTCCGTTCCGAACCAGACTGTGAGTGAGAATGCGAATGAGACTGTGTCATGGTTCGACCGGCTCCTCGGCTTCCAGACGGGCGATTTCCTGGATCGCCTGCTCGAGCGTCGGGAAGTCGACCGGCTTGGTGAGATGGACGCTGAACCCCGCGTCCCGGCTCTTGCGCACATCATCCTCCATGCCGTAGCCGCTCAGGGCGATCCCCTTGACATCGCGCCTGGCCCGAATTCGCCGCATCAGTTCCAGGCCGCTCCCATCCGGCAGGCCGATGTCACTCACGACGAGGTTGAACGGCTCTTCTCGCACCACCGCATCCATGGCCAGGGTGAAGCAGGAGGCCACGGTGACCTGGTAACCACGGCGGCGAAGCAGTCGGCTCATCACCCGGAGCGTATCGGCATTATCCTCCACAAGCAGGATGTGCAGCGACGACGGGGGCCGAGCGGTCACGATTCGCGGGGCAGGGGCCATTGCGTCGGGTCGAGGCGCGGCCGCCACGGGAAGCCGGAGCACGAAGGTCGCCCCCTGGCCCCGGCCACCGCTCGACGCCGTCAGGGTGCCACCATGTGCCTCAGTCAGGTTCCGGCTGATGGCCAGCCCCAGGCCCAAGCCACCGAATTGCCGCGTGACCTCTTTATCGCCTTGTTCGAAGGCGTTGAAGATCTTCGGCAGCGCTTCCGGAGCGATACCGACTCCGGTATCCCGGACCTCGACGACCAATCGCGGGCCGGCCGGTCCATCGACGTCATACGAATTGATGACGACCATGCCCCCCTTCCGCGTAAATTTGACCGCGTTCTTGATCAGGTTCCAGAAGATTTGCTGAAGCCGTGCCGGGTCGGCGTCGACATGATGAGCGGTCGCCACCAGGTGCATGGAGAGTGCGATCCCCGCGCTGCCGACCTCGTCGCGGCAGATCTCGACCGCCCGTCGGATCAGCTCATGAGCATCGACAACTTGACGCCCCAGATGCAGCTTGCCATGGGTAATTCGGGTGATATCCAACAGGTCGTCGATCAGCTTGGCCTCCAAGGCAATGTTTCGTTTGGTCACTTCTAACGCCGGGCGGACCGACTCCGGTGTCTCCGGGTCTTCCAACATCGCCGTCACGCTGACCAGCACCGGGGTCAGCGGGGTCCGGAGTTCATGGCTCAGTACGGCCAAAAACTGATCCCGCGCCCGCGTCCCGGCCTCCGCCGCGTCGCGGGCCGCCCGCAGTTCCTCCTCCGCTCGCTTTAAATCGTGGATATCGGTCGCCACGCCGAACCAGTTCTCCACCTTGCCTTCGCGATCTTTCATCGGCACAACTCGGCCGATGTGCCAGCGAAACTCGCCATCCCGATTCCGGATGCGATACTCGCACTCGTAGGGCTCGCCAGCCTGGATACTGGCGTCGCGAATCTGACGCAACCGGATCAGATCCTCTGCCTGGATCACGTGCCGCCAGGAATGACCGGTCAACAACTCGGGGGCGTATCCCGAGTACTCTTGCCAGCGCCGATTGAAGAAGATCGTCCGGCCGTCCGCTTCGTTCACCCACATCAGTTGAAGGACACCGTCGATCAGCGTGCGATACCGCCGTTCACTATACCGGAGCGCCTCTTCCGAACGCATCTGTTCGGTAATCTCAGCGGTCATGATACCGACCCCGAGCACGCGCCCGTCGGCGGCACGAACCGGATACCAGTTACTCAACCAGCGACCGACGTGGCCGGGGAGCCCCGGCATCTCCCCTTCATGGTAGACGCCGAGCCGGGGAACCCCGGTCTCGATCACCTCGCGCAACGCGGATTCGTCGACCGCGGCCGACGCGGACGTGATCTCGCCATAGGATCGGTGCAGGTGGGCGGACGTCGGCTCGCCATTGATTCGGGCCATGGCCTCATTCAGGCGGACGAACCGCAGGTCGCTATCGAGAAGCGCCAGTGCGAACGGGGCACCCGCGACGAGAGCTTCGAGCTGAGCGAGTGTCTCTGAAAGGTGATCGCGAAAATGACGGAGCTCTTCCTCGGCCCGCCTTCGCTCGCTGATATCGCGAATGATGCTCAGTAGCAACCGCTCTCCCGCGATCTCCGCACCTCGAGAGCTGACCTCCACGGGAAAAGTGCTCCCATTCTTGCGGCGGTGCATGGTCTCGAAGGTCAGCCCTTGACCGTCGGCCTGAGCCATCTGGTCAGGGACGAGGGAAGTCGTATTCGAGTCGCGAAGTTCGAGTATCGACATCCTCAGCAACGTGTCACGATCGTAGCCGTAGGCTGCTACGGCCGCGTCGTTGGCTTCGACAATGCGACCGTCGGAGCGAACGAACAGAACGATGTCTCGCGCATGCTCCGAAAGCAGCCGATACCGATCGAGCAGCCGCGCGGCGTTCCGACGATCGGCCACGTCACGGCGAAGCGTGATCTCGGTCATGACCGAGCAGGCCAGGTCGCTCAAGGTCTCGACCTCGTCGTCGGTCCACTCCCTCGGCCTGCTGTCAATGGCGCAGAACGAGCCGAGGACATGGCCGTCGGAGGTGGTCAGGGGGACGCCCAGGTACGCAACCACTCCGAGCTCATCAATCGCCAGGCTGTCCCGAACCAACCGATGGGTTCGGGCGTCAGCGATCCGCAATGGCTCACGCGAAGCGACGACGTGGCGGCAGAAGGAGTGAGACAGGGGAGTCTCTCGAGCCGAAACCCACGGTTCCGGAAGGCCCACACAACTCTTGAAGTATTGCCGGTGCTCATCCACGAGCGAGATCAGGGTCACTGGAGCATTGAGAAACCGGGACGCGAGTCGCGTCAGACGATCGAACGAAGGCTCGGGCTGGCTGTCGAGAAGCCCGGTCTCTCTCAGGGAAGCGAGCCGCGCAGGTGCTTGGACTGACGCGTCGAGGTCGATCATTGTTGGTGAACCGGTCCTCTCGCAACCCCTACAACGCCACCCGGAACATCCCCAGCGTATGCGTTGTCTCACGAGGTATGACCGGCCTGCCCGCGCGGTCCAATGTTGGGGCGGAGCAAGATCGGGGGCCACGTCGCCTCTCATTTTCCGATTATCTCACGATACAGAGCCGAGCCGGCTGCTGGCAACCCATCGTGAAGCCACCAGGGGGTTGATCCGCGGCCCTTGAGGGTCCAAGATCACCTCGAGTTGACATCCTCAGCCTCAACCGCAGTCATCAGCTCGTTCTGATGCGGGAGGGGCGCGGACCGAAAGTCGAGCACCAACTTCGGGAAAAGCAACAACATGAAGATCCCATTACAATCTTGTCTTGCGGTGTTTTCGATGCTGGCGGCGATGACCTTGGACTCCACGGCGGTGGCGCAGACAATCGCCGAGAAACCGGCCGTTGAAGCCTTCAAGATCGAGTCAAACTTGAGGGCAGGAGTGGCCAAGGTCGACGTCACCCCGCCGCCCGACACGAAGGTGGCGGGCCACGTTCGCGAGACCCAGGGCGTCCGCGATCCGATTCGCGCCGCGGTCCTGCTCCTGGATGACGGTCGGACCAAGGCCGCCATCGTCAGCTTCGACTTTCTCTGCGCCTGGGATGAGCTGGTCCGGGAGATCAGGAATTCGGTCTCAAAAGCGACCGGGACGCCCCAGGAGAACATCCTCGTCGCCACCTCACACAATCATTCCGGGCCGGCATGGTCGCAAGACTCGCCCTACTGCCAACAAGTCATCGAGAAAGTCGCCTCCGCGGCGTCACGTGCGGCCAAGGAGATGCGGCCCGTCTCGATCGGCTACGGCGAAGGAGAGATTGATTTCAACATCAACCGCCGGAAGGTGATCGACGGCCGGGCCGTCGTCCGGCTCAACCCGGACGGCCCAAACGACCGCCGCGTCAAGGTCCTCCGGTTCGACGATGGCCGCGGTCTGGCACCGATGGCCGTGATGATGCACGCCGTCTGCCACCCTTGCGTCTTCACGTGGGGCGATAAGTACTCGGCCCCACATCCCGGCGGCTACCCGAAAATGAGCGCGGACTTTCCGGGCGAGGCACAGCGATTCGTCGAGATGGTCTACGGGGAACCGACCCAGACCCTCTTCCTCCAAGGCTGCGCCGGGAATATCCGCCCCAATCTGCCCGGTTTCCCCTATCGCTGCGGTGACGAGGCGGACATCCGCTGGATCGGCCGCGACCTCGGCTGTGAGGTCGTCCGCGCGGCCGACCACGCCGCGATCCGCGAGGAGATGGCCAAACGTCCCCGGGTCTACCCGATCAAGGTCGCCTCGACGGTCGTGGAGCTCCCCGGCAAAAAGAAGCCGGTTCGCTCCGAGTTTCAAGCCCTCCGCGTCGGTCCGTTCCTCTTCCTCACCATCCCGGGCGAGCCGTTCGTCGAGTACGGGTTCCAGATCGAAAAGGCGATCGCCGACCGCGCCGTGCCGATTGTTGTGGGCTATGCCAACGGCAACATCCACTACGTCTGCACGGCCCAGGCCTACAAGGAAGGGGGCTACGAGCCAAACATGACGCAGCTCGCGCCTGAGGCGGAACCGATCATCGTGAAACAGCTCGGGATGCTGGCCGACCGGGTCCTGGGCGACGTCTTCGAGTCGTTCGCCCCGACCCTCCCGGTCGACGCCAAACACTACACCCCCTCGATTCCCGCCGGCGCGACCCCGAAAAAGTGAGGGCAACCGGGCCCACCACCCAAGGATTGGTGGGCCGTGCCCCGCCGTAACCAGTTGTGCCGTCCGTTTCATGCACGGCAATAACTTTGTGAACGATTTCCGATCGATTCGCAGTCAGGATCCGATTTTCCCCGTGGGATCGGCACGACCCGCCACCCCTATCTCCTTGTTAAAGCAGAAGTTAAGATGGTGGGCCGTGCCCGCCCCACGGGAATCGTTAGGCCGACGATGATGCCATGGCCGCTCGCGTTGACGAATGTCGCGACAGTGTCGCGACAATTACTTCTTCGGGGAACACCTCGGCAAATTGGACCAACCGTGCAAGGCTCTTGGCAATGAAACCCCGGCCGTAACGGGGCATCAATTCTGCCGACAGTGTCGGCAAAATCTGCTGACCGTACTCGTCGCGGGCTTCATTGAACACATCTCGACGGATACGCATCGATTGCCCGAGGACTTAGAGTCTGTCTCGTAAGTTCAGGGAAACCGAAAATTGAAGGCCGTTTGGGTGCCACGGGTTCCGTACTCGGAACCCGTGCGCGCCAGGCCAAGGCATTCCCGCATGGGTTCCGAGTACGGAACCGCATGGCACCCAGCAGATCATTCAAAAGCTCCCGTGGGATTCACCTTCTGGGACAGACTCTAAGCGTCCCGGCGGTCTTGGGCCGACGAACCGGTACATGGGATCGCGCGGGTCGTCGCTGACCTTCCAGACCTGCTGGCCACGCAGGTAGAGCTGCTGTTGTTCGAGGAGGCTGAAGGGGCGTGCGCCGATCCGGCCGAAGACGCCGATCTGGTTGCCGCTCTCGTCCACGGCCCGGTCACGATCGAGGCCCTCCGAGACCGCCAGGGCATGGCCCCCTTTGGGGACCTTGTGGGTCGCGATCAACTTGGGGGTCGGGCGCGGGCTGAAGCCCATGTTGCCCGGCGTGTCGGGGGAGCTCAACTGGACGACCCGCAGGCCATTGATCCCGTCGGCCAGGTAGGCGAACTCGCTGCTGTACGTGATCCCGAGCTTCACGTCGTGCAGGTCGTTGATGCAGCCATTGGCGTTGTAGACCTGGTCAATGCGAGGCCGTTCAGGATTCTCGACGTCGAGGATCACGAGCCCTTGCTTGCCGGCGGCGACATACGCATAAGTCCTCGCCACGTAGATCTTGTGGGCTTCGTGGAGCGCGACCTCCGCGACCGGCCGAGGGATGGCGAGGTCGGTCACGTCGAAGACCTTGACCCCATGTGCGTCGCAGACGAACGCATAGCGAAACTGCACCTGCACCGACGTCGGGTGCGCGAGCAACGGAGCCTGGACCACCGACGTCACCCGCGGATGCTTGGGATCGTCGAGCGAGACGACCACCAGGCCGGCATCACAGCAAACGTACGCATACGTCCCCACAATCGTCAAGCTCTTGGCCCCGCGGAGCAATCCGCCGGGGTTGAAGGTCACTTCGCGGCCGAGGAAATTGTTCGACGGATTGCCGTCCAGAAGCGTGCCTGCCGGCACGGTGATCAGGCCTTCCTCACGGTCGGCGACGAAGATGTACCCATAGATCGGGTGCACCTTCTGTTCCCGGTTCTCAGGCCGTTGGGTCCGTGTCGGGTCCGGGGCAGGGGTCGCCGGCGCGGCGACGGCCGTGGCGTACTTGCTCCGGACGAAGAACCGCTGGCCGATCGGTGAGACCGGAGCGCTCGTGATCCGCTCGGAAAACCCCTTATGATCGATGAACGAGATGTCGAAGACCCGCAGGCCATTCTCGCCGCAGGCGGCGTAGAGGTATTCACCGCGAGCCTGGATGTCGAGCACCTCCGCCTTTCGGCGCTTCAGTGAAACCGTTTCGCCGATGTCGGTCGGCGGGTGCTCGTGGGCGTGCTCGAGCTCCCCTCCGCGCTCCTCATGCTTGTGGAACGAGTCGGGGAAGGCCAGCTTGTGCAGCGCGCTGCCCAGGACCGCCTGGGGTTCATCGCGCTCGGTTACGACCACGCCTTCGAACCCGTGCTCACCGGCCGCCACCCAGCAGTACCGGCCGATGAAGTTGACGTAGTTCGTCCCCTGCATCAGCAACTGCGCTACGATCGCGTTGTTGTCGTTGTCACGCGCCAGATGACAGTCGGTGCACTGCTTCGTGTCGTTACGCCCCGCGCGATAGGCCTCAGGTGAGACGGGCCGGCCCTTGTCCGGCCCCTTTTCGATCAAGGTGGGGCCACCGCGCACCGTGTGCGGAACATTCGAGCTGAAGGCGACGCCGCTGAGTCCTTCGGCCGAGACCGTCTGCTGTTGCACATAGATCGACTCGCGATTCGCGTTGTATGACCCGACGTGAATGGCACACGACGAGCGAGCCGGGCCGATCTTGTTGCCGGTCACGTCGCCATCGCGAGCGAGCATGTACACGTCATCACGAAGCGTCTGAAAGTTATACGAAACATAGTTTCGCGAAATATCCCCTTCGTTGTGGAGCGACGGCATCTTCTTGTTCGCCTTCTGAGGCAGATGGCAACCGAAGCAGCTCGGGTTCCACGACGAGTGGCAGGCAATACAGCTCATATTCTTGTTCGAGTGGGCGCACTTCTGGCTGCTCAGGCCAGGGGGTGTTCCCCACTCCATCTGGCCGGCGTCGTTGAAGCGGACCGTCTTGGCCAGGTGCGACTTCTCGTTGTAGTGGTCGCTCGCCGGATTGATTGTGTCGGCGGTCTGAACCACCTCCCACGCCAGGTCTTTCTCCACCATCGAGTTCTGGTAGAGCTTGTCCCCCCGGCGCTCGAACCGGCGCTTCCCGGACGGGGTCCGCAAGGTCGCCAGGTCTCGGCCGTTCGGGCCGGACGTGTAGGCGGCCGGCCCCGAGGTCAGCAAGGTCGCCCGCTCGTCGGACGAGCCGTGGCAGTCGATGCACTGGATCTCGACGGCCGCCCGCACTTCTTGCTGGAGCCTGGTGTTGCCGTGAACGTCCTGCGAGAAGTGGCAGTCGACGCAGTGCATCCCCTTTTCCAGGTGCACGTCGAGCAAGTGGACGGGGAGCCCGTCGCGGTTCACCGGCGGGGGGGGAGCCTGACTCCCCTCGTGGACCCGGTTCTGCTCTTTGAGAGCTTCCGGCAGGCCGATCGCCGCCATGAGTTGCTCGGTCGTGGGCTCACCGACGAGCCGCCCTTCGTGGTCGAGCGCATTTCCCTTCCGGTCCTTCTTGAAGACCGCGCGGAAGACCCAACCGTGCCCGTGGAAGTCGGCGAACTGGGTCTTCTTGGCTTGCGGGTTCAGCTCGGCGACCCGCTCGAGGAATCGAGGGTTGGACCAAAGCCCACGCGCCGCGGCCTCGTCAGGGTTGGAGAGTTGAGACTGAGTGAACTCCTCGGCGGTCGGCTCGTGCTGATGCTTCGGGTACATCAGCTCACCGTCGGTCTCCTCGTCCCACCAGGTGTACCCCAGGTAGCTGTTCATGACGCTCGTGCCCGGGTGGACGTGGCAGACGATGCACTGACTCGACGGCAT
Organism: Singulisphaera photorubra; assembly: GCF_045290345.1. Lineage (GTDB taxonomy): Bacteria > Planctomycetota > Planctomycetia > Isosphaerales > Isosphaeraceae > Singulisphaera. The sequence goes on from NZ_CP155447.1 coordinate 313,180, forward strand.
CCCCGAAGTGAACCGATGCTCGATCGGATGCCCTTGTTCGTTCTTCGGGATCGTCGGGTCGGGGTTCCGCGTGAGCCCGAGATTGCCGGCGGCCGCGTAGGGGCCCGAGTGGACCGGAGAGCGATCGTTGGCATAGACGACATGGCAGGCGGTGCAACCGCTCGAACGATAGTCGCCCGGATGGTCGTTGGTCCCGAGGAAGTTGAGGGTCGGGTCCAGGAGTCTCGTCTTGGTCAGGCCGACCAGGACGGGGTCGGTCCGGTTCCTTGTACCAAGGCCTCGGGCGCTCAGCCGGGCGCGCGGCCGCCCTGGTTCTTCGAAGGGGTCGGGCAGGCCGACCTCGGCCGGGTTCCTGCCTCCCCGCTCGAAGATGCGGAGGACGTTTCCGGGCTGGCTCGCCTCGAAATGGGGCAGGGGGTCGAGGAACGGGACAACGCCCTTGACGCGCATCTCCCACTCGCTGGGTGGAGGCACGGTCTGTAGCCGTTGCGGAACGCCGTTCATGCTGTAACTTTCGCCGTAGCGAGCCTGCTTCAACGGGATCGAGCCGTTGTTGTAGAGCGCGGCCTCCCAGAGCATGGCCCCATGGGTCATCATGCTCATCCGGTTCTGGAGCACTTCCTTGGGGTGGCAACTCGTCGTTCCGCAGCTCATGTGGGCAATTCGGAGGTCGCCCGGATTGATGAATCGAATGAAGTCGGGTGACTCGTGATTCAAGAGCGTGTAGGTACGAACCGGATTGGCCGACGTCGCCCAGGCTCCTGGTTGCCGCGGCAAGATGTGGGCCCGGTGCTTATCGCCGGTCGTCGGGTCGCCACCATGGCAATCGACGCACCCCAGCTTGACGGTCTCCCGCTCGTGGGGGTCGTGCGCTGTGTGATGACACTGAAGGCAGCCCGCGCTCTTGCCCATCGCCATCGCATCGGTCTGCTTCGACAGGTCGATCCCCTGAAGCTCAGGGGGCATGGGGTAGGCAACCACGTCAGCACCGCGCGCAATCGCACGAGGCGAGCCAGGGACGCGCCGAGGCTCGGCATCCGGCGGGCCCCCGAGCGAGGAGAGGCAGACGCCAGCGAAGAGTGCGGCGGCCAACCCGAGGGCAAAAACCGGGGGAACTCGTAGCGCATGCGCGGCGGGGGGCATGATGTCGCCGACCTCCGTGTCAACGAATAGGGCCCCTCGGGACGCGAAAAAAGATCGACGCGCAATCGAGGGCGAGCCGGAACCATACCCGCGACCGCAAATGGGGTCAAGCGCAACCGCTTCTCATGAGAAACAGTCGCTTACATGTAGTATGCGAAAGCGAACACCGAATCGAGCACCCTCGGATTCGGCCCCCACGATCAGATCAATAGACGAAGTTCGCGAACAGGAAACTGCCCACGAGGGGCTGAACGCGGTCGTTGGAGTTGTTGTAGAGGTCGCGGAAACCCTGGCCGGGGATCAGGCCCGAGACGCCCATGACGATGCTGACGTTCTCGGACAGGAGCGGGCGGTAGTCGAAGCCGATGCTCAGGTCGGTGCCGATGAACCGGTCGATCTTGCCTTGGAAGAGGAATTGCTCGAGAACGTTGGTCTGGTCGAACCAGAGGAGGTTGACGTTGTTGATCATCTTGAGCTTGGGCGTGAGGTCGAAGTCAGCGCCCAGGGTCGGCAGAAGCAAACCAGGGTTCACGAAGTTCGACTGCCCCTGAAACTTGCTCGACCGGAGGTCCGGCACCAGGCTGAGGCGCTGAACCAGGTTGACTCCGAAGAGCGGAACCTGCTGCCGATTCCAGTAACTGAACGGACCGCCCGCGAAGTTCGGGCCGTCAAGGATCGTATCGAAGCCCGTGGCGTGGCTGTTATTGATGTCGTGATCGCCCGAGGCCCAGAAGAACGAGGCGCGGAACCGGGCCCAGTCCCGGTCGTAGGACCCTTCGATCGCGAACATCTGCGCATTGATCGTCTGCGCCTGGTTGGCCAGCGGATTGAGAGTATCGCGGCCCAATGCCCAGTAGAATTGGTGAGTGATGTTGAACCGGCCGATGTGCCCGTCGCCAGCCCAGCCCAAATAAGCCACGTCGAGCTGGTGAGGCCGGGCCACGCCGACCGGGTCGGGACGCACCAAGAATCGGTTATTGTCAAACTTAAAAGTGCGTGGATCGTTATTGTAGACCGCGCTGAGCTGGGCCGTATAGCCGGGGACCAAGAAATCCTGCCGGTAGTAGTTGGCAAAAACAAGGTTCTGCTGCCGGTCGGCAAACGAGTTCAGCTGGCTATTCGTGTCCTTCTCCCACTGGCGGAAGTAGGCGAGATTCCACTGGTCCCGGTTCGAGTGGCGGGTGCCGAAAAAGCGGACCGCACGGTTGGTGTCGTAGAAGAGGAAGCCGCGAAAATCGTTATTGAACGGCTGCGTGCCCGCTCGAACCGAGACGAAGTCGTAGTCCGGCCCCACGTCGGCGAGCTTGGTCTCGAAGTAAGCTTCCTGAAGCGCCCAGAAAGTTCGCGTTCTCGATGTGCCCTGAAGCACGTTCGGGCTGACGACCGCGAGTTCCTCAACCGACAGGTTGTTGAGGTTGAAGATCGGCATCACCCGTAACTTCCAGTCGAGCGGTTTGAAGGCCGCATCGCCATGGTTCAGGTCGACCGCGAGCACGAAGAAGTTCGAGGTGAAGTACTGATTTGGCCGGCCGAAGAAATTCTGTTGGTTGGGACGAGCCGTGCTCTCGAACGGGGTCGTGGCGGTTGGGACCTGGCGAAACTCTTGGAACGTGAACAACTGCGCGGTCAGATCAAGAAAGGTGTGCTGACCGAGGATCGGATAATCCCCTTTCAGAACGTTCTGATTGAATGGGTCGAACCATCGCCCCAGCATAAATGGATAGTCATCATTGATCGGGTGCCCTTTGCCATAGCGATCCCACTCGGGAAACCCAAGCCGCCAACGGTCCTCGACGGGGACGAAGTGTGCGTCTTGCTGCCCTTCCGTCGGCAAGATCCCGGACGGACCGGTGTAGCCGAGCGGGGGATCGACGGCGGTTGGTCCGATGGGTGCGTCGACTTCGGGAGGCAACGCGGGCTGAGGAGGAGGCACGGGATCGATCGGCCGGTCCAACATGCGAGGCGCGGGGCGTGGCAGCACGCCGACCGTCCCCTCAGCCCCCTGATCCCCTCGGGGCGATTCCTCGATCGGGGCGGGTAGGACACCAGCGTCCGCGCCTCTCGACTCGAGCGTGGCCGGCAAGCCCGGGGCGGGTCGCGGCGGAAGCGCGGCGGCCACGGGCTCGGAAGGCGAGGGCACCGAGTCGGTGTTGCCAGGCCGGTCGGACGCCACGCAAATCCCGGTCAGGATAAGCCCGGTGAGCCCACCGCGAAACCAGGATCGCGCCAGGTCTGCCAGGGTCATGCAATCGGCTCCGCTGACCGGGGAATAATAATGATGAGGGCAACCCAGCCTGCCAAGACGTTACTCCAACCCATTTGGCGGATCGCGTCTGATCCATCTGGGAGGGAGAAGCGGAACACGTTCGAGAAACGCGATCCCAAAGAAGAGAGGCACCAAGGCAGTTTGGTCGCAAGTCTATATCGAACCGACGCATGCCAAGCTTGAGCCTTGCTTCGATTTTAAGGATTACGCCGATCACACCAATAAAACCAAGCCGGCTCGCACACCAACACATCTTGCCCTGGCTGCCCGTTTACGCCGATTTTTCAGCATTTTCCGAAAGGCCATTGAAATCGGCCACTCGAAATGGCCGAAAGAACGGGTGAATCACCCTCGTCTACGAAAAAGAAGAGAACGGCGCGGAGACTTCGACTTGGCTCAGGCCGCTTGCCGACGCGGCACGAGCGCCGCGTCATCAGCCAAGCCGTTCTTTCGTGACATGGGCGGAGGGGTTTGATCGTCGAACGCCTCGGCTTTTCCCCGTGGATGCCCCGGAGATGGACGTAATGCGTTGGCTCGAATTCCGAGGCCATCGGACGCCAGGCCGCGAGGTCTCCCGGCGTGGAGAAAAGGCTCGGCGTCCCGAACTCGAAGGGCTCGAGACTCGTGCCCTCCTGGCCAGCGGCGCCGGCGCAATCTCGGCCCAGGCTTCGGCCCTCCTGTCCACTCAGGACGTGGCGACGTTGCTCCAGCGCGCCGCGGGAGCCACGGCCAGTAACGATGGGATCATCGCCGTGGTCGATCGCGAGGGAAATATCCTCGGCGTTCGCCTCGAAGCTGACGTCTCGCCCACGATCACCGGCACCCCTCAGAATCTCGTCTTCGGGATCGATGGCGCGATCGCCAAGGCGCGGACCGGGGCCTTCTTTGCGAACAGCCAGGCCCCGTTGACCTCGCGGACAATCCAGCACATCTCGCAGTCGACGATGACCCAGCGCGAGATCGAGTCGAACCCCGATATTGCCGACCCGGACTCCACCTTGCGTGGGCCTGGCTTCGTGGCGCCGATCGGCAAGAAGGGCCACTTCCCAGCGCGCGTCATGTACACCCCTCAGGTCGACCTCTTTCTGATCGAGCACACCAACCGCGACAGCATCGTCAGCCCGGGCCCTGACCACATCCGCGGGACGCCCGACGATATCCCCCTGGCGAGCCGGTTCAACGCCGATCCCAACTTCATTCCGCCGGGGCAGGAGATCAACGCGCCGGAGTCTTACGGTTTCGCCACCGGGATCTTACCTGATGCCCAGTCTCGCGGAATCGCGACGCTCCCCGGGGGCATTCCGCTCTATAAGAACGGCACTCTCGTCGGCGGGATCGGCGTCTTCTATCCAGGGCAGACCGGCTTCGCCACCGCGGAGAACTCGTCGCTCAACGACGCCGGCTTCTTCGACCCGACCAGGCCCGACCGCTCCCTCGAAGCCGAGTACGCCGCCTTCGTCGCGGCGGGCGGCAGCAAGCCCGCGGGGGTTTCGTTCAACAACGCCAGGATCAATAAGAAGCTCGGACTCCCCGCTTTCCCGGCTGGGGAAAGCTTCGACCTTCCGTTCGGACGGATCGACCTGGTCGGAATCACGTTGGATATCTTCGGCGGACACGGTCGGCAAGGGCCTCGCAACCTCGTCGATTACGGCCGCACGCTTGGGGTGGGCGACCCGAACAACGGCACCAATCAACCTGTGAACTCGACCGGGGACACACTGCTGCCCGGGTCGCCGGTTCCTGAAGGCTGGCTCGTTCTGCCCCACGCCAGCGCCGATGGAACACTGACGGCCGACGACGTCACCGCGATGATCAATCGCGGGATCGCCGAAGCGAAACACGTCCGCGCCGCGATCCGGCTCCCGCTGAACAGTCAGACCCGCATGGTTTTCGCCGTGACCGACAAGACGGGCGAGGTACTCGGCCTGTTCCGCATGCCCGACGCCACCGTCTTCTCGATCGATGTCGCGGTCGCCAAGGCGAGGAATGTGGCCTACTACGCCGACCCCAACGAGCTTCAGCCGATCGACCAGGTCGCCAACCTGCCCGCCGGGGTGGCGATGACCAACCGGACCTTCCGTTATCTCTCCGAGCCTCGCTTCCCGGAAGGGATCGACGGCAATCCCCCGGGTCCGTTCTCGATCCTCAACGATGTCGGCATTCGCAACGACGGCCCGGCGCTCCCCCCCTCCGCGTTCCAGAGCGTTCAGGGGTTCGACGCCTTCAATCCGCAGTCGAACTTCCGTGATCCGTTCAACGTCGCCAACCAGAACGGCATCGTGTTCTTCCCCGGCAGCGCTCCGATCTACACCGAGGTCGCCGGCAACAGCACCCGGGCGCTCGCGGGCGGCTTGGGGGTCAGCGGTGATGGCGTCGATCAGGACGACGATGTGACCTTCGAGGCCGCGAAGGGCTTCACGCCCCCGCGTGACGTGCTGAGCGCCGATCAGGTCTTTGTCCGCGGCGTGCGTCTGCCCTACCAGAAGTTCAACCGGAATCCGCATCTGGGGATCGGCGAAGCGCCATCGACCCCGATCGTGCCCCAGCCAATCCTTCCCGGCGGCAAGACGGGACTGACGCCCCAAGACGTCCAGCGCCTCCAAAAATTCAATCAGCAAGCCCGGCAAGCCGCGCGAAAAGCAGGGCCTTGATCTGACGTCGGGATGGGCCACCGAAGATCGACCGAGGAGACTGACCGTGCCGCAAGCGAACTGTCTGGCCTTGCTGTTGGCGATCGTCCTGACAGGACCATCGTCCGCCTTCGCCGGCTCCTTTTTCCATCGCCCTGAAGGAACACCGCCGCCCGGTCCCCCGCGTTCCATCGAGCACACGCACCATCGTGCCGGCCACCCGACCCGCATCGCGGACCACGCGAACGCCACGAACGGCCCGAGCTACGTCGGATACTACGTCGGCGGCGGATCCGCCCACGGCGGTTGCTCGCGACGCGTGGAGGAAGGGACCTGGGGCTGGGACTACGAGGGGATCCACTTTCCTCGCCGCGTCTGGCTTTCCTGGAGCCACGGTCGCCGCTCTCAAGGGGGCACTGGAGCCTACAAGACCGACGGCCCGCACATCGGCCATTGACCGCCCGCCCTTGCACCGGCATCCGGAGGCAAGGCCGTGACCGTCGTGCACTTGCAGCCCCGTGTCTGAGACGACCGTCGATCGCCCTGGGCTGGCTCTGACGATTGCCGCTCCGAGCCTGAAAATCTAAAACATGTCCAGGCTTTTTCAGGGAGGGTTTCCTCCCTGACTCATGGCAGTCGCCCTTCCGGGGCGACGTTGCGTCCTTGGGAGGTTCCTGAAAATGCTTTCGGATCGCCAGAGTCGACGACAGTTCCTTCATGCGACGGCCGCCGCGACCTTGGCCGGCCGCATGGGCGTTCGGCAGGCTCGGGCCGCCGAGCTCGGGGTGGAGACCGGTCCCTTTGCCACCGCGAACGAGACGATCCGGAGCGCCAGGCGAGTGGCGCTCTCGATCCTCAAGCCGAGCGAAAAGGAACTGCAACGCGGCCTGGAGCTGCATACCGAAGCGTTAGTGTTCGAGTCATACGGCTTCGCGCCCCGCTGCGCGATCGATGGCGACGTGTTCGCGAAGGCGATCGAGGCCAATGCGCCAGACAGCGAGCTGATCGACCTGCGTGAAGAAATGATGATGACCCGAAACGCGACCGACGAAGGGGAGCGCCGGGAGTTTTTCGAGGCTTTTCAGTCCTCCGGAGTCACCTGCATCTTCCAGAACGCCGGCGAGGAAGGGAACGATCCGCTCCGCCTGCTCAAACGCCTGGCGCGATTCACATTCACTACGGATACCTTGCGCAAGGAGTTGTTCAAAGCCGTCTCGCCCGACGATGTGGTCGCCGCCAAGCAGGCTGGACGCCACTGCCTCGCCTTCACGACGAACGGGGTGCCGCTGCCGCAGCAATGGTTGAGCGATCGCGATGAGTTGCGGATGATCCAGATCTTCCGGGACCTCGGCGTGCAGATGATGCACCTGACCTATAACCGCCGCAACCCGCTGGGCGACGGGGCAGGGGAGCCGAACGACGGCGGCCTCAGCGACTTCGGGCACACGGCCATCGCCGAGATGAATCGACTCGGGGTGATCGTCGACGTGGCCCACTCGGGCTGGCGCACCAGCCTTGAAGCCGCCAAGGCTTCGAGCAAGCCGATGGTCGCCAGCCATACGACCTGCGGTGGCCTCTACAAACACTTCCGCGGCAAGCCCGACGAGGTCGTCCGCGCCATCTGCGACACCGGAGGCCTGATCGGCATCTGCTGCATCCCCCGCTTCCTGGGAGGGTCGGGAGACATCGCCGCGTTCCTCGACCACATCGACTACGCCGTCAAGACCTTCGGCGCCGACCACGTCGCGATCGGAACCGACGTGGCCTATTTCTCGCGGAATGAGGGGACCGAGCGAGCCAAACTCCCCAAGCGTTCCGGCTCGGCCCCGGCCGGGGCCCGCTGGGAACACCTCTGGCCCAAGGATGACTTTCGCGAGTCGCCTCAAGGCATCAAGAGTCTCGCCTGGACCAACTGGCCCCTGTTCACGGTGGGAATGCTCCAACGCGGCCACTCCGAGGAAACGATCCGCAAAATCCTCGGCCTGAACGTCGTTCGCGTCTGGAAGGCCAATCAACCCGCCAAGGCACAACCAGCGGCAGGCGGATAACCCAACCACCTGACGGCCGCCGGCTCGAAGGCCGGCGGCAATCCGGCTCAGGGTGAGGAGGCGCTCACGTACTTCCAGCAAGTGAAGAGCGGGGTGTTGGTCGAAAAAATACGAGATCGGTTAGAGGGCATACTTCCCATCCGCCGGGTTCATCGTGCTCAATAGGACGTTGCTCATCCCGATATCGGATGCGCTCAGGTACTTCACGCCCCAGATGGCATCGGCATAATGCCAAGGGAACGTTCCCGAAGTGGAAATCTTCGCTGCGGCCATGCCCGCGATAATCCTGCGTATCGGGGCGAGTGTTTGACGAAAGGGGGGGGCAGGGCCAAGGCACCGTAAAGGTCCCGACTTGGCAACGTTTGCTGAGGATTCCCGGCATGAATGAATCCGAATGGATCAGCGGCACCCATCCGTGGAACATGCTCCGCTTTCTCGAGCCGAGAGCGAACCAACGAAAACTCCAACTCTTCGCCGTCGCTTGCTGTCGGCGTGCCTCGCCTCTGAGTAACGACCCTCGCCACCAAGAGCTTGTTGAAGCGGCCGAGCAGTTCGCAGAGGGGTTACTGACCGCGGACGCATTCGAACAGATCAGGGATACGGTCGCGGAACTCCCGGAAACGAATCCGGAAAATGCCCCATGGGGACCGTCCTGTTACATGACCGCGGCGACCCTTCACGCGCGTGGCGATGGGTCGGCCAAATTTGCGGCGAGCTTCGCGGCCCGTGGGCTTGCGAGCTTGGCGGGCGAGGAGGATAGCCCGGAGTGGCTCGCCGTCTTGACGGCCGAGGAGACGGCGCAGTGCGATCGGCTCCGGGACATCTTTGGATCCCCGTTTCGGCCGTTCCGGTTTCCACCCGCCTGGCTGGCCAACGAAGGCCGTCCCGCGAGGGAACTGGCCAGAGAAATCGAAGCGAAGATTCGCCACGAACAGGAAGACCTCGCGGCTCTCGCGGATTTGCTCGAGCGGGCGGGATGTGACGACCGGAGCGTCATCAACCATTGCCGGACCCCTGGAACGCATGTCCGCGGCTGCTGGGTCCTCGACGCCTTGCTCGGCCGTGACAGTGCCGTTCGCGAGGGCCTGACGACGGAGGCGGACTGGCAGTCATGCGGCGACCCGGCACCGATCCTCCACTTCCTCCGAGGCAAAGGGACCGAACGGAAATGGCGGCTGTTCGCCGTGGCCTGCTGCCGCCGCATCGAACACCTGATCACGGATGAGCGAAGCCGACACGCGATGGAAATGGCAGCTCGCTCCGCCGAAGGCGCGGCGACCAAAGAGGAGATGGAGAAGGCCCGCGCGATCGCCCAGGAGGTCCAGGACGAAACCTTCCGTGCAGAGTACTCCGTGGAGGCCGAAGAAAACTTTTGTATGACTCCCCGGCACGCCGAATTCTGCCGTCGCTCACTCGTGGCTCGAGCCGCCCGGAGCGCAGTCTGTCGCGACCCCCGGACGCCGGACGCGGAACTCGCCCGCGACGAGGCCGAAGCGTGGCGGCCCAGTGACGAGTGGGCCGGTGGAGCCCTCCGCTTTCATATTTACGAGAACATGCACGAATACAACACGAGCAACTGGCAAGCAGAAGTCGTCAAGCAGGCTGTCCACGTCGTCGATACGGCCGAGCGACGCGCCCATTCTGAGATCCTCTGCGACCTGTTCGGAGAATTATTCGGGCCGCCTGGTATCAATGGCGCTTGGTTACCCATCGGGGAGGACAAGCAGGAGGCCTGGTGCACCTTGCCATCAGCCCTGGTATTCAACTTCCGCCGCGAGTGGTTGACCTGGAATCGTGGGGCACTCCCAAACCTCGCGCGTTCGATTTACGAAGCGGAGCAATTCGACCGTCTGCCGATCCTGGCGGACGCTCTGGAAACGGCCGGATGCACCGAATCCGCGATTCTGAATCACCTGCGCGGGCCGGGTCCGCACCATCGTGGTTGCTGGGTCCTCGACCTGCTCCTCGGCTGGGGATCGCACCATTGAGGTTGGCCGACAGCGATTTACCCTCGAGTCGCTCACGTCGTTGCCGTTGTCGCCGAGGCCTGTGACCCCAGCCACAGAGAACGCTCCGTTACAGGTGATTCGGCCTCTATTGATCCGAAACCAGGGCGCACTGCCGACTCGCCTCGACACACGGCGAGTTGGCAAGAGCTTCAACACCCACAACACACAAATACAACAAATTCAAAATTCTTCACTAAACACAACGTCGCCCGTGACCCCGACCTGATAGGCTGACACTCGCCGTTCGAAGAAATTCGCGAGCTCTTGCACGTCCTGCAACTCCATGAATGCCAGCGGATTCCGCGAGCCGTAGATCGCGGGGATACCGAGGGACTCGAGACGGCGGTCGGCGACGTACTCGAGGTATTTCCGCAGGTCTTGCAGGCTCATGCCCACCACGCCGAAGGAGAGGACGTCGCGGGCGAAGGCGGTCTCGCATTCGACGGCTTCGCGCATCATCGCCACGACTTCGGCTTCCAGGGCGGCATCGAACAGGTCGGGCTCCTCGCGTCGGGCGGTCGTGATCACGTTGAAGGCGAAGGCGATGTGAGCGCTCTCGTCGCGAAAGACCCAGTTCGTCCCGGTCGCCAGGCCGTGGAGCAGGCCCTTGGACCTGAGAAAATAGACGTAGGCGAATGCCGCGAAGAAAAAGAGGCCCTCGATGCACGCTGCGAAGCAAATCAGATTCAGAAGGAACTGCCTCCGATGCTCGCGAGTTTCGAGCCGGTCGAGGCCCTCGATCGAGTCGATCCAGCGAAAGCAGAAGTCGGCCTTGCCCTTGATCGACGGGATATTCTCGATCGCGGCGAACGCCTGCTCACGCTCGGCCATGTCGGGGAGATAGTTATCCAGCAGGGTCAGGTAGAAATGAACATGGAGCGACTCCTCATAGAGCTGGCGGGACAGATACATCCTCGCTTCGGGCGAATTGATGTGCTGATAGAGGTTCAAAACCAGGTTGTTGCCGACGATCGAGTCACCCGTGGCGAAGAACGCCACCAGGCGCTGGATCAGGTGCTTCTCGGCGGGGGTCACGCGACGATCGAGATCGGCCAGGTCGGTCGAGAAGTCCACCTCCTCGACCGTCCAGGTGTTTTTGATCGCCGCCTTGTACATCTCGAAGAAGGCGGGGTAACGCATCGGCCGAAGTGTGAGGTCCATGCCGGGATCGAGCAGCATCAGTTCATTCCTCTTATTGCTTGAAAAAAGCACAGCACAGGGTGTTACTGGCAGGACTCACACGACTCGGGATTTTCGAGCGAGCAGGCGGCCTGACTGGGCGTACCGGGCGAGAGCGAGACGGTCGTCTTGGCGATCCCCGTCGCCGGCCTGGACCGCAGATAATAGGTGGTCTTCAAGCCTCGCTTCCAGGCGTACATGTACATCGAGGAGAGTTTTCCGATCGATGGACTCTCGATGAAGAGGTTGAGTGACTGGCTCTGATCGATGAAGGGGGCGCGATCGGCCGCCATGTCGATCAAGGAACGCATCGGGACTTCCCAGACCGTGCGATAAACGCGCCTGAGTTCGGCCGGAATCTCTTCGATCCCTTGGATCGAGCCTTCGGCCAGCTTGATCCGGTTGCGGACCTCCTCGGTCCAGAGGCCGAGGGCCTTGAGTTCTCTGACGAGGTAGCGGTTGACCTGAAGGAACTCACCCGAGAGCGTCTCGCGTTTGAACAGGTTGGAGATTTGAGGCTCGATGCACTCGTAGGAACCGACGATCGAAGCGATCGTGGCGGTGGGGGCGATGGCGACGAGCAACGAGTTACGAAGCCCATGACGGCGGATGCGGTCCCGGAGTCTGGTCCAGCGTGCCTCTTGTCCCCCTTCCCATCCCCAAAGGTCCATTTGCAGAACGCCGTCGGCCGCCCTGGTTTCGGCGAAAGCGGGGTGCGCCCCGAATTTCTCGGCAAGCTCGCACGAGACGCTCAACGCGTGAAAGTACACCTCTTCCTGGATCCGGACGGACAGACTTCTGGCCTCGGGGGCGTCGAAGGGAAGATTGAGATGGAAGAAGACATCTTGGAGGCCCATCAACCCGATCCCGACGGGTCGCCAGCGCTGGTTCGAGGCAGCCGACTCGGGAGTGGGATAGAAGTTGATATCCACCACGGCATCCAGGAACGGCACGGCCGTCCTGACGGTCTCGGCCAGGGCGTCGAAGTCGAATCCATCGTCGCCGACGTGCTGGATGAGGTTGATCGAGCCGAGGTTGCAGACCGCCGTCTCGCCGGCCGAGGTGACCTCGACGATCTCGGTGCAGAGGTTAGAGGAGTGAACGACGTTGCCCGGGCACTTGGTCTGGTTCGACTTCCGGTTGCACGCGTCCTTGAAGTTCAGCCAGCCGTTGCCCGTCTCCGCCAACGTCTTCATCATGCGGGCGTACAGGTCGCGTGCGGCCACCTGCTTCACGGCCTGGCCCTGCTCCTCAGCCTCGGCATAGGCGGCGTCGAATTCCTCGCCAAAGAGGTCGGTCAAGTGCGGGACCGTCTTCGGGTCGAAGAGCGACCAGGTCGAGCCGGCCTCGACCCTGCGCATGAACAAGTCGGGAACCCAGTTGGCGAGGTTGAGGTTGTAGGTCCGGCGGGCCTCGTCGCCGGCGTTGTCCTTGAGTTCGAGAAACTCCTCAATGTCGGCGTGCCAACTCTCGAGGTAGACGCAGCAAGCCCCTTTGCGACGGCCCCCTTGGTTGACCGCCGCCACCGACGAGTCCATCGTCTTGAGCCAGGGGACGACGCCGTTGCCGTGTCCGTTGGTCCCCTGGATATACGACCCGCGCGAGCGGATGCGGTGGTAGGCAAGGCCGATCCCGCCCGCATATTTCGAGAGCTTGGCGATATCCGCGTAGCGGTCGTAGATCGACTCCAGGCTATCCGCGGGCGAGTCGAGCAAATAGCAGGAGGACATCTGCGGCCGCGGCGTTCCCGAGTTGAACAAGGTCGGCGAGCTGGGCATGTAGCGGTGCGACGCCATGAGCTCGAAGAGGTCGAGGGCATCGGCGACATTCCGGGAAAGGCCGCAAGCCACGCGGAGGAAAAAATAGGCAGGCGTTTCGATCACATCACGGGTGGTCGGATGGCGAAGCAAGTAGCGGTCGTAGACCGTCCGTAGCCCGAAATACTCGAACTTGTCCCGGGGGCTCGCGGCCGCGGCGTCGTTGAGCTTTCGGGCGTCGGCCGCCACTTGCCGGGCGGTCTCCGCCGCGATCAGGCCAAGCCGGTGCCCGGTCGCAACCGCCTGCGAGAATGAGTGGATATCCTGATTCATCACCTCTTTGGAGATATAGCAGTCGAGCAGGCGGGCGGCGAGCTGCGAGTACTCGGGCTCCTCGGCGATCAGCGAGGCGGCCGTCTGGATCGAGAGCTGATCGAGCTCGCGAGTGGTCGCACCGTCGAACAGGCCGCCGATGGTTTTCACCGCGATCCGCATGATATCGACGCCGGGCAGTCCGCCCGACGTGCGCCGGACGGCCCGGACGATCTTGTTGACGTCGACCGGCTCGAGCCGGCCGTTCCGCTTGCGGACGTGCATGCCGGGATCCTCATCCGGATCGAGGGGTCCGTTGGGGGAACTGCCGTTGCCGTGCGCGTGCCCGTTGACAGGGATGAAATCAAGATCGACGGCCATGAACGGCTCCGATTCCTTTGGTGAGGAGAGTGTGGGCGCGGCTCGTCGCCTCCCGCTAACCGGGATCGACCTGAGGCCCGCGACCGACTTGGGATACCGGAGCCGTCTGGAGACGGTGCCGGCCGGAAACGGTTTCAGCGAATGCCGTGAGCAGCGACAGGTACCCTTACGACGCGTTGGCGGGCGGCCCGAGCCGCGGCGAGAAGCGCAAACGCGGGGGCCTTGACCACTTCGCAGCATCGTGTGAGGACCGAGCAGGGCGGGGCCGCGACAGCGCAAGGGGGCCGCCCCTCCAGCGAACGCGGAGTGACGCAACCACCGACGGCCTTGCCGGCGAGCAGTTCAGGGAGCAGTTCAGCGAGCAGGCGGCAAACCATGACCGCGACGATGGCGGCGGCCCGAGGGGCCGAGCAAGTCACGAGGGAACGCCAGCGAGAGTGGGTTCCCGCGCAATCGCGATCGGTGGGGGAATCCATGGCTACAATCCTTCCTGCCGGTCCGGGCAGATGGGGTGGTCGGACCGACAGAGCAGGAGTTGTCCGCGTGCGCAGACTGTAACCATGTCCTGCCTGCATGCCTGGGTCCGAGGCACCAAGACGATCGCACGACAGGCAGGTCTTCTGGCTTACGGCTCGTAGCGATTCTCGGGCAACCTTCCCTCGATCCGGCTCCTATGGCCGCGTCGAAGTGGCATCACACCCGAGGCTCTGACCGATTACAGCAGCGGCCCTGCGCCGGATTCACACCGGCTTCCCTTTTCATCCATTCGCTCTCGCGAATAGAACCTGTCGAGATGACGAATCATAGAGCCTATCGGGTCGAGGGTCCAGTCGCCTCCAGGAAATCCCTCGGCCGGCCGATTTTATCGTGCGACCACGATCCCATCGGAAACCTGTTGCTTCCACATATTTCGCCAAGGTATCCGCTGATCGGCTGGGAACACGATCCCTCCATTCGTTTCGTTCTATTCAAATTTAAAGATTTCCTTTGCAAAAGGCCGGCCGAAAGTACGACCCAGCCGGCGTCCTGCTTGACAAAAAAATCGCCCCTCCGTTCTAATAAGAATCCTCGACAGGTGCCGCCGCCCCGAATTGGGGTGGGGGAGAATAGGGAAGACGGTGAGAATCCGTCGCGGGGCCGCCGCTGTAATCGGACGGGCACCGGACTGACAATGCCACTGCCGCGAGGTGGGAAGGCTGTCCGGAGCCAGAAAGTGCCGTAAGCCAGAAGACCTGCCCGTCGAGATGCTGTTCCGATGCTTCGGTCACAAGCATCCGGGCGGGCCGCTCGCAGACCGTCTGCAACGCGCCGTGCGCCGGTGGGCCGAAGTGATCCCTCACGCCCGGCCCGGCGGAAAGGTCTGCGCCCAATGTCGACTCATCATCCTCTCGCCCCACCTCACAGGCTGCATACTGGTTGTCTCGCATTGGCGACGACAAATCACGAAGACATCCTCGGCTCGTTCGACGTCTCCGGTGAACCTCACCGGCCCTTGGTTCGAATCCGGCCACTGGGCCACTGAATCCATTCGAGCCACCGCCACAGTCGGGCGCGTCCGATTTCGGGTCGCCCTGACGACGAACGTCAGACCCAACTCTCCCGAAAGCGGCGAGCAACCGGCCGTCGCGATGCGGGTACGTCCGCTTGCCCCGAACTGTCCGATGCTCCATAGCGCACTCCATCCCCCTTTGAATCCGTGTGGCAGGCAAAACACTTGATCGCTTCGATTTATTTTGAATGCGCCGAGCCGGCGATGAAGCCGGCTCGAGCTTTCTCGATCACGGCCCTGATTCTCTTGAACTTGATGGGCTGCGGAGTGAGCGGTCCCAGCGAGGACGGGCGATTTCCCATTCACGGCACCGTCAGTGAGAGTGGTCAACCGCTCGGCCACGGCTCGATCTTGTTCCATCCCGAATCTCAGTCGGGAATTCAAGGCGCGGGCACGACCGTCAAGGAAGGTCGATACGAACTTCCCGCAGCCCAAGGCCTGTCCTCAGGACGCTATGCGGTCGAGATTCAACCAGGAACAACGGCCGCTTCTCCATCAGATCAGAAGGTCATTATTGATGAGATCACAGGGGCGGAAATCCCCAACCAACCCGTCAAGATCTCTCGATCCAATCCCCTGATCCCGAAAAAAAATTCCCCCAAGCGATTGCCGCGGAGGATCGAGGTCACGAAGGACGGACCGAACCAGTTCGACTTCGACCTCAGCAAATGAGACAGGCCCAAGGGTCACTGAAATCGGGAACAGGCGATTCCATTTTCCAAGGATGCTCTTTTCATGATCCATCAACGTCGGGCATTCACTCTGATCGAACTTCTGGTCGTCATCGCAATCATCGCGGTATTGATCGCCTTGCTGCTTCCTGCCGTGCAGGCGGCTCGCGAGGCGGCTCGACGCGCCCAGTGCACCAACAATCTGAAGCAGGTGGCCCTGGCCATGCACAATTATGAGAGCGCCCACGGTCGGCTTCCCCCCGGGCGCAAGGGGACCAGTTGGGGCACCTGGGTCATTTTCACGCTGCCTCACCTGGAGCAGCAAGGCATTTTCAACGCGTTCAACTTCATGGGCAACAATACCGAAGGCCGAGGCCCGTACGACACCAACTTCCGGTTTTTCGGAGCCGCCAACGTGACGGTGGCCGCCAGCCGGATCGGCTCACTCCTCTGCCCGAGTGATGTCATGATAAGCCCAAGTGAGCGTTCCTTTATCCTGGGACCGAACACGTTCTACGCCACGCAGCACAACTACGTCGCGAACTTCGGCTCCTCGGTGCTCCTGCAGCCTGCGATCTACCCCATCGGGGCCAACGCCACCGACCCAGGCGCCATCGCCTACGCCGGAGCCCCGTTCTCCGACATGGGAAGCCCATTCGTCGACATCGCCTCGGTCAACTTCCCACCCCCTTCGGGCGGCTTGGCCGACTATGCATTCAGCAGTTTTCTGGACGGAATCTCCAACACGATGCTCGTGTCGGAAACGGTCATCGGCTTCAATAAAGACTCGCGAGGATTCTCATGGTGGGGCGATGGAGCCACCTTCGAGACCTACCTGGCCCCCAACAGCCCGGCCCCCGATCGAGTCAACGGGGGTTGCAGCTACCCGTACATGAATAACCCGCCATGTATCCGACTTTCCACCGACCAGATCCTGGAGACCACGTTCGCCGCACGTAGCCGACACACCGCCGGGGGCGTCAACGCAGCGATCGCCGACGGTTCCGTCCGGTTCATCAAGAACTCGATCAACCTGTCCACCTGGCGAGCCTTGAGCACGACGAAAGGTGGAGAGATCATCAGCGCTGACGCATTTTAAAAAAAATGCTCTCATCCAAAGCCGACCAGCAGCCCTCAGAAACCAAGGGCAAAAGGGCGGGCCAGGGTGGGACTCAGCCCGTCTGACTTGAGGGCAACGTTTGGATAAAAACGACGTCGTCCGCCAGGTGCTTGCGGGCCAGGTCGAAGAGGTGCGCGTGATGGGTGAAGAAAAGGACCTGCGTTCGTCGTGATAGCTCAGCCAATGCCCGAAGCGCGGCCAGCGCCCTGCGATCGTCGAAGTTCAGGAGGATGTCGTCCACAACGAACGGGATCGGCTCGTGCGCCTGGAGCCAGGACTCGAGACTGGCCAGCCGAAGCGCAAGGTAGAGTTGGTCGTGGGAACCGTCGCTCATCCCTTCGACACCAACCAGGCGACCGTCGGCCCGGACTCCTTTTAAGAGGGAGCGACCGTCGCCGTCGTCGTCGATCTGAAGGCGTGAGAATGAGCCGTCGGTCAGGTCGGCGAAGAGCTGGCTGGCGCGGGCGAGCACCGGGCCTTGGCTCTTCTCACGGTACTTCTCGATCCCTCGGTTGAGCACGGCCGCCGCCAGCTTCAGTTTGGCGTAAAGAATGACGTCGGTCTGAAGCCGGGCCGTAATCGTTTGCGCTTTCTCGGCGGCCTCCGCGGCGCTGTCGCCGCCGTCCATCCGGGCGAGCTCGACCCGCTCGGCGCCCAGGGTTTCCTTGACCGCGTGGAGCTCCGACTCGAGCGCGGCGACATCGGCCTCACGCTGCGCGATGGCCGGGCCGAGATCGTCGGCGTCGGCCTGCTCGACCTCGGAGGAGAACTGAGCCAGGTCGGCCCCCGCGCCAAGCGCGATCACCTGGTCCTCGCAGGCGCGAAGGTCATCCTCGAGTCGGGCGCGATCGCGCGAGCGACGCTCCGCTTCCGGAAGTTCATCGGTCGACGCACAGCCTGCTTCGAGACGGAGCCGATCAAGCCGCGCGACCACCGCGACCTGTTCGGTCTCGGCCTCGCGTAGCCGCTGGCTCTCGCGATCGCGTTGCTGGATCAGGGTCGTCCGCCGCTGCTCGGCGTCGCGCTCCTCCCTTAGTCGCTGAGCCAGTTCTCGAGCCAGCGCCGCCGGGGAAAGTTCCTGCAAGTCGAGGCCGACCTGGCCACGGATCGTGGCGACGGCGGCAGCGAACTGGTCGGCATCGCGGTCGATGCCTCGGATCCGGCTCTGAAATTCGCGGCGTTTGCTGAGGGCCTCAAACAAACTCTGAATCTCGGTCAGGACGATCTCGGCCTGCTCGGGAGCGGCATCGGGCTCGAGGCCAATTCGCGCCATCTTGGCCGACCAGTCGAGCCGCCAGCTTGAAAGCTCCTCCTCGGTGGCCTGAAGGCGAAGCTGATCGCGAGCGAGGTCGGCGCGGGCCTCGGCAATTTGATTGATCAGGGTCTCTCGACGTCGGCTGGCGCGGTCTTCGCGTTCCAGCACTTCCTCGCTCTGTTCGAGCAAGGCGGCGAGCCCCTCTTGCGGGTCAGGCAGGGAGGCAGACAGGCCCCCCATCGCCCGCTCCACGGCCGCGCGATGCTCGGCGAGTAAAGCTTCGCAGTCCTCGCGAGCCAGTCGAGCGTCGCGGGCCTGCTCCAACCGATGGACCACCTCGGCCCGCTGCCGGAGCCAGGCCCGGAGTTCGGCAGGCTCCGCCGCGGAAACCCCGAGCGCATCGACCAGCCTTTTCCAATCCGCGCGAACACGGTCACGCCGGTCCTCGACATCGCGTCGGGTTCGTGAACGCCCCTCGCGAGTGCCCTGGTGAGCGTCAAGCTGGGCAAGCCACTCCGCCTTGCGGGCCACCCGCTCGGCCTCGTGGCGGAGCCGATCGCCCATGGCGTCAGCACGGAGCATGCTTTGCTCGAACGCGTCGGCCAGCGCTCGCCCGGGCGCGAACTCGGCTACGAACGCGCCTCGTTCCGCGTCCACGCTATCGGCGGAAGGGGCAGGGCCGGCATCTCGGACCAAACGCCAGCCCTCGTCACGACGCTGCCGAGCCGCGCGAAGATCATCCTCGGTCGGCACGTCCTGATGGAGATCCAGCGCTCGCAACTGGGCCTCGAGTTGCTTGACGGCCTTGGCCTCGGCGTTCTCCTGATCGTCAAGGAGTCGGAGCTCGCGCTCAACGGCCTGCCAGTCCGACTCGAAGCGAACGAGCGTGGGTTCGACGGGAACGGCCTGCCGCTCGAGGTCGTCAAGACTCCCCGACCAGCCGGGAAGTTGCTGAAGTCCAAGCGCTGCCTGCCGCGTGGCGCCGTCGTACGCGGCTCGGGCCTCGGCGTTCCTCGCGTCGAGGTCGCCGGCCTTTCGTGCTGCCCTTACGGCACGACGGAGCGAGGCGACGTCACGCGGAGTCCCCAGGGCAGACTGCTCACGCTCGAGCCGGCCGGCCTGTTCCTCGTGCTTG
This sequence comes from Singulisphaera photorubra, assembly GCF_045290345.1. Taxonomy (GTDB): domain Bacteria; phylum Planctomycetota; class Planctomycetia; order Isosphaerales; family Isosphaeraceae; genus Singulisphaera. Next base: position 332,635 of record NZ_CP155447.1, read on the forward strand.
GCAATCGCGCTTCGAGTCTCATCACGCTGAACGCGAAGCGCCGTGAACCGCTGGCCAAGCGCCCGGATCATTGGCGGTTCGTCAGCCCGAAGGTGAAGCTCCTCGGCCGCGTCAAGGTCGCGCGAGCGGCCCAGCTTACCGAGAATCTCGCGGGCCAGATGCTCGTTCTCCAGCCTCCAGTTCTCCAGGCGAGGCCGATGCTCGAGCGCTTTTTCCACCGCGCCAAGCTGTTCCTTCAACGCCTCGATCGCATCGGCCGAATCGAGCAAGCGGTGGCGCGGTTCGGTCTCGGCCAGGCGAGCGTCCAGCTCTTCGACCGTGGTGCGGGTCTGCTCGATGGTGCTGACGACCAGGTGGAGCGTCTCTTGCGCCTCTCGGCATTCGCTCCCGAAGGAATCACGGAGCCGGACGATATCGCCGAGTTGCTCGAATTCGCCCTGGAGGCGGCGGAGCCGGGCGACCTGCGGGATCGCGTCGCGAACGCGGATCATCCGGTTGAGCGCGCGGCGGGCGGCGTGGGTCTGCTCGACCAGGCGATTCCCCTGCTCCTGAGCGTCGCGCAGGGCGCGGTCATGCCGCTGCCAGTCCTCGCTGGGCAACTGGAACCGCTTGATCTCGTCCTGTGACACGCGATACTCGGCCAGGGCCTGGTTGATCCGCTGGTTCTGGCCTCTCGGCTTGAACAGCGCATCGAGCCGCTCCTGAAGCCGCTGCTTGGCCTGGCCAAGACCAGCCAGGCCGGTTCCAGCGGCGAAGAGGAGCTCACCGAGCCTCCCCTGGCCGGTCTTGATCTCCTCGCCCGCTTGCTTCAAACGCGCGTGATCGATGCCGAAGAGGTTTTCAAAAGTCTCCTGGTCCACCCCGCCCAGAAACCGTTCGAGCCGTTCCGGCGCGACGGTCGCGGCGTCAGCCAGGTCGCGGAGGGTATTCTTATTCCCCTTCCGGCGCACGATCTCAAGGACCTCGCCATCGCTATGGCTCAGTGTCCCACCGACCCGAAGCTGGTCGTACGGGTGGATGAAACCGTCGGCCGTCCGGGTCGGGAATCCAAAGAGCAGGTGCGACAAGGCTCGGAGCGTGGAGGTCTTCCCCGCCTCGTTCGGTCCGTAAATCAGGTGCAGGCCATGCTGACCGCCCGAGAGATCTAGCTCCGCCCCCGAAAATGGCCCCACGGCCTTGAGTTGAAGTCGCAAGAACCTCATGAGTGCGCTCCGCGATCGGAACGGAGCAGCAAGTCGAGCAAGAAGGGCTGAACCTCGTCAAGCTGGCTCCGCAACCACTCGGGATCGTTCAGTTGCAGGGGGTCATGACCGCCGGTGAGGTCGGGCGGCAGCTTCCGCCTCAGCTCGGTCAGTTCCTCACCCAGCGAGGCCAGGGCCTCGGGATCAGCACGGAGCAGGTCGAACACCTCACGAAGCTCCTCGATCGGCCCGTCAAGCACCGGCAACAGCCGGGTGGGGCGAGTCTGGATCTCCACCTTCTCGACCCAGAGCCGATCCGCGCCCCGCTCCAGGGCCAGGTTGCGAACCTCGGCCACGTAACGCTCCGGATCCGCATGGAGCCGGTCGTGCAGAGTGGAAGGCCCATGGATCACCACGCGGACCGCCAGCAAACGGTCGGGGTCGGTCTCGGTCCGGAGCAGTTCATCGAACACTCCGGACACCTTGTCCAGGAGATCCGCCTCGGTATCAAGATCCGAGGCATCAACCCGCCCTCGCTCCCAGCGCACGACATCGAGCCGGTGAAACGTGCGGGCGACGCCGTCGCCAGGCTCCAGGGTCGCCAGCAGGCAGCCCTTCTCACCGGTTTCCCGAATATGCCGGCCTTGCGTATTGCCGGGAAAGACGACCAAGGGGTCAAGGCAAGGGTATCCTCGCGTATGGATATGCCCCAACGCCCAGTAGTCGTACGCGCGTTCGCGGAGATCTTCCACGGTGCAAGGAGCGTACCGCTCGTGCCCCTCCAGGCCGGTCAGCCCGGTATGGAGCAAGCCAATGTTGACCCAGCCCGGCACGGGGTCGGGGTAGGCGGCCGCGAGGTTCTCTGTCACCGCGGCCCGAGCAAAGCTCTGGCCGTGGATCGCCACGTCGAGCTGCTCCAGCCGCACCGTCTCAGGCCGGTCGGGATTGAGGACTTTCACGTTATCGGGAAGCCGCAATGCCCGGGTCATCTTGTTCGCGGCGTCGTGATTGCCTGCGATGATGAAAACGGGGATGTTCGCTTCGCGGAGCCGATTGAGCTGCCCGACGAGATAGAGCCCCGTGTTGTAATCGCGCCAGTCGCCATCGTAGAGGTCGCCCGCGATCAGCAAGAAGTCCACCTGACGATCGACCGTCAACTGAATCAACCGCTCGAAGGCCCGGCGAGTTGCGCCCCGGATCCGCTCGACGGGTGCGTGCTCGTAGCGTTCGAGCCCCCGGAGCGGACTGTCGAGGTGGATATCAGCGGCATGGATGAAGGTGATCGCCATGGGCTCTGGAAGGCGTGGCCGGTACTTTGGGATGGGACAAGGGGATTCACAGACCCGCATCTTCCCAGAAAACGGCGAGCGCTGACAAGGCGGCCTCCGTGGTTCCAACAACAAATCCAGCAATCAGCACAATCCGAATTATCGCGAATTTCGCCACAAGCCCGCCAGCCTGCTTCGGCCGCGGCCGGAACCAAAAAAAAAGCCCGGGACGAAATCGTCCCGGGCCGTCGAAGCGTGGGTCGGAGAGACGTGGGCTCAGTACTGATCTGCGCTGATGATCTCACCGCCCGCTCGTGTCACGAGGTTGGCAAAGATCCGGATGCTCACGGTCTCTTTGACGAACTTGACCGAGCCGTCACCGAACACAAAGTTAGCTCCGCCGGGGTGGAATCCATAGGCTTCGCCCGACCCTTCCGAACCGTAATAGGTGTAGGGGAAGGTCTGCGAGCCGATGTCTTCGCCGTTGGTGCAGTTCAGCGGGCAAGGGCCCGGGATCACCGATCCGTCCTGACTCGAGCCGTCGACGCTGAAGTCGCTGGCCGGGCGGCACCAGCCTCCCGCATTCACGCGGTTGGTCAGGAGATTGCTCCCGGCTTGCCGGCCCCCTTTGCGAAACACGTAGGGACGGCCGGCCGATTCGGCCAGGCCGATCGTGTTGGAAAGGCCGTCGGTGACGTCCGCGAGCCGTGACTTGACGTTCTTGGGAAGCAGGCCAGTCCAGGGGCCGGTGGTGAGGGTGTCGCCGGCCGCGCCGACCAGGCCCAAGCCCGGTGTACCGAGTCTCCGATCGATGCCGATCGTCGGCGAGTAGTGAGTCACCGCCGCCACGTTTGCGGCCCAGGGGGCACCGGAAAGGAGCTGAGGATCGCCGTCGAGCACTTCCCCTCCCTGAGCGGAAGGGCAGAGGAAGACGTTGATCTTGGACCGAACGCTCGTCGTGTTCTCGGCATTGCTCCAGTTCAGCGACTGGTTATAGGCGTTGTAAACGTTGTTTTGCTCGAAGTAAGGGAGCATGATCGTCAGTCCGGCGATCCGGGGCAGGGTGGTGGCTCCGCCCGGCCGATCGCTCGAGGGAAGGTTCAAGTTGACGTCATGAAAGTTATGCAGGGCGATGCCGAGCTGCTTCATGTTATTGACACACTGCGAACGTCGGGCCGCCTCGCGAGCCGCCTGCACGGCGGGCAACAGCAGAGCGATGAGAACCGCGATGATCGAGATGACGACCAGCAGTTCGATCAAGGTGAATCCACGGCGACCTGATTTGATCATGAGATCCTCTGAAATATTCCTGATTGAATGAGTTGTTGGCAAAAGTCAGGGCCGTTATTTGGTAATGGTGAGCGGCTCGAGCTCGTTGGGAGCTTCAGCCACCTTGATCTTCCAGAGTGAGCTTTCGCGACTCGCGTAGCTCTTGGGGATCAGGTCCGGGCCCGCCTTGAAATCCTTGCCGTTCTTGATGATCTTGTTCCACTGGATCGTGGCGGTGTAATCACCCGACGGTGCGCCGTCGTCCGCGTCATACGTCGTCAAGCTGAACGAACCATCCGGCTTGACCTTGGCCGAGGGACGGAGCTCCGTCTCTCCTCCCGCGGTCGTCGGATAGAAAACGATAAGCGCACCCTCCGGGACCTCTCCCGCGACGCTCACCTTCCCCTTGACCGGAAACACCGGCACACGTCCATCGTCGCTCGAACATCCCGTGACGAGCATCGCCAACCCAACGCCACAGAGCGGGACAAAGTGCTTCACGAATCGCCAAGACGAAGACTTCACAATTTGGCACATAGGACTCGCCTCCACTCCATTTCGCTCGAAAAAGCGTCGACAACCTCGCCGGCGGAGCGCATCGCTCCCCCAGTCCGAAATGCATCCGGACTCATCACAGCACCATGATCCGTCTGATCGCTCAGGACCCCTTTGTCCTGATGGACCCAAAACAGTCATTCTTAGCTGATGTGCGATTCTTATGATCCCGACCGGTTTAGTCAAGTTCAAATTCGACTAACCAAGTCGACATTGTGAATTAATTTTCAGAGACCGCTGTCGATTCCAGAAAAAACCCTGGTATTCCCGTAAAAAAGCCGGACGTGCCGCCTGGTTTGGCGGAAACCCAGGGTGCAGGTTCGCCCTCGTCGCTCCGGATCCGCTCCTACGCGAGTGGATCCGGAACGACGAGGGTAGAGGTTTCCAACTCAGAGGGCGGGGCAGGGGATCGACTAACGGGGTAGGCAGGACTCGGTTCAGATCGGATCGGCGGGACTCAGGGCTTTTTCCGCGGGTGCAACTGGCCGTCGGCGATCACCAGCCACCAGGAGAAGCTTTGCCCTTTTCTGGCTGCCTGCTCCCAGTACGGTTTTGCCTTCTCGGCCTGCTCGGCTCCCTCGAGGTAGGAAGCGACGACCAGGGCCGGGCCGATCCGGCCCGCCGCCTCGGTTTCCTCGATCAGCGTGTCGATGCTCTTTTGGTCGAGCGCATTGGGATCCCCCTTGGCGATGGCCTCGCGAAGCTTGATCAGGATCCCCGAAAACTTGGGGGAGGTGGTTTTGTACTGGTCGAGGAACTGCGCCGCGGTGGAGTCGAGCAATTTCTGATCGCCCGACAGCCCGGCCGCGGCGAGCAGCGTCACCAATGCGAGTTGATGACCGGGCGGGTTTTCCGCCTCCGCCTTGATCAAACGCTGAAGGGAGTCGAACGTCTTGCCGGCCTCTCCCCGAGCTATCAACAGTGAGACACGCGGGATCACAACGGCCTCGTCGTCTCGATCTCCAAAGCGTTTGAGCAACTCGAGGGTAAAGTCACTCGCCTCGGTCCGCTGGCCTTCGCCGGTCCTCACGCAGAATTCGATCCAGTCGTAACCTGAGTTGCCCGAATAGCGCTCGGAGCGGGCTTGCGCCCATTTCTCGGCGGCCTCCCAATCCCGTTGTCCCTCCGCGCATCGCTGCGCGGTTCTCATCGCCCACTCGGCCCACGTCTCGGCCGCGGCATCCGCGTAGGGTCGAGCCGCCTCGTAAAGTCCGCCGGCCATCAACGACTCGGCGATCTCGACCCGGACTTGCGCGTGGTCGAGGCCATGATCCTCAACCTTGGCGAGGTACTCATCCAGGATCTCCTTCCAGCGAGCCAGGTTCCCTGCGTCTTTTCTCGGTCCGCCATCAAGCGATAGGCCCAGGGATCGGGCGAGAGTTCGATGTAGCGTTTCAGAAGCGCCGCGGCTTCCTTCGTGCGTCCCAGGTTGTCATAGCGGCGGGCCAGGGGACCGATCAAGCTCGGGTGATCGCCGACCTTCGTCCGCCAGGCCTCCACAGATTTCTCGGCCTCATCCCAGGCATGTTCCACCAGCATCCCCATGGCGTAGGGGGAGTTCGGATTCACCAGGAGCAGTTTGTGGGCGTAATCCACGGCCCGCGACTCCCGGTAGTAGAGCAGGGCCAGGGAGAGGTCGTGAGTATTCCAATCGCTGAGGAACGGCGAAGCCCCATAGAACGGCGGCATCGAATCCGGGGGGAGGAATTGCTTGATCCTCCATTGCATAGGCGAGGTGTTCAGGCCGAAGTCCGTGGTGTCCAGCGTCTCGGCGAAGGTGAGAAACGCCTTGGGGTCCTGAGGAGTTCGGACGAAAGTCTCGAGATAGGGGCGGAAGCGGTGATCGGCCACGAGCGGCCGGACTTCCTCCCAGTACTCGTCGGCCGGCACCATCCATTGATTTGCCATGAAGTCGAGGCGACGGAACGTGCAAACAAACCGAGTTTCGCGGATCATCCGCGCCAGGGCTCCCCAGGACGGTTCCGCCGGATCACTGGCAGGGTCCGCAGCGACGTCAAGCGCCCGCGTGAGTGCGACCTCATCCTGCACCGTCTTGCCGACGGCGTCGGGCAAGCCGGGCAACCCGCGTATTTTCCCCGGAACGACCTGGGAGAGAACCAGAGGGGTCATCACTGTCGCGCGATGAAGGTTCGCGATTCCACACACCTCGTACAAAGCGTGATGTGCGCGGAAACATTCGGGATTGGCCACGATCATGGCGCGAGCGGCGCGGAAGGCCACGTCGGTATTCGCGGGGTGCTCGACCGCCATGAGATGGAGTAGCGCCCCCAACTCGGCGACAGAGCCGTCGCGAGGCTTGGCGAGCTTGTCGGCGGCGAAGTGGCAGTAGGCCTCGATCAGCTCGACCCAGTCCGGGGGAGCGGGGCGAAGCGATTCCTCCATGCCCTCGAGAAAACGGTTCGCAGCCTCAAGCTCCATGAACGCCAGGTTGTGGGTTCCGGCCATCGCCGCGGCATAGGCACGAATCCAGCGGGCCATCGGTGCGCCTGGCCTGGCGGCGACGTCGCGATGGGCGTAGAGCAAGGCACGGGCCTTGTAAGCCTGAGCCGCGGCGTCCCACTGAAACTCCGTCAGCACGCCCAGGTTGGCGTAGCCGCGAACCAGGCCGTGGAGCCGCCAGGGCGATGCGCCTTCGGTCCGAATCAGCTCGTGGATCTGTCGAATCGCCGCGAATTGCGGTAGAAACGACATCTTCAAAAGTTGATCCTCGAGCGCGGCGGGAAGCCGAACGTCCCCTTTCTTGGGAACCGGCTTCTTCTTGACACCCGCCTTGACGAGAGCCTCCGGCAGTCCGTCACGCGAGGCGGCTTCGGCGTTTTTGCCGAGTGTCAGGTAGTCGTTGAGCCTCTCGTTATCGCGGAGCATCCGTTCGAAGAGGACCTCGCGTTTTTCTCCCTGCCCACGGCTGAGCCGGATCGCCACTTTTTCACGCGAGCAGAGGACCGCAACCTCGATGACAGCCGTCGGCCGACCGCTCGGCGCAGGGTCGCCGATCGAAGCGTCGCGGACCGTCACGTTCAGTTCCTCGCGCGCGGCGAGCAACACAGCCTGCCGCGCAAGCTCACGAGCGAGCCGGCCATGGTGCCCGTAATGTCCCGGACGGAACCGGGGCGGCCTCCCGGGCTCGGTCAGCAGGACGATGGTCTCGCCCCCCGGCTGTTTGGTGAAGACCTGCAGTTCACAACGCTCTGAAGGGTCGTCCTGAGGCGCAGCAACCGCCGCCTGCTCCTTGGCCGCGGCGCCGCCGACCTGCGGAACGAGCGCCAGCAACCCATTCAGCTCCTGAACCAAGGACGCCCAGGAAGCCGTCACGGCCACAAAGATGACCAACACCAATGCGATGGACGCAATCCTGCCCCGAAGGCGTCCCCCCCGTTCCCTCGACGCCGGCTCTGCGTTCAACGAACCAGGAGGGCTCCCCTCAACTTGTCCCGAGCCATTCGAGTTCGAGTCCCCCCACGCGCTCGCAGGCTCCTGCGACGACGCCCCCTCGCGGTCGAGACCGCCCCGCTGATCGCTTGCCATGACCGGCACTCCTGGCTGGAACAGTCCGTGAGAGTTGGGATCGTTCTGTGGGAACCGCGAAAGGCCCCGGTCGAAACCAGGAAACGTGAAGTTCCTGGAGAGCCAAGCGTAATCACGAGCCCGATTGAATGCAAGCATTCGATTAATGACAGCTTCATGAGAGATCATCAATCGACCGATCTCCATGAGCAGCCAGGCAAGCCAAAACAGCCAAGGAAGCCAGGCTCTGCAAGATGATTCTACCGGAAGCCATGCCTCATGGCCTCGGTGAGTGTAGGCTTGCCCCGGCGTTGTCCTCAACGTAGGCGTTCACGCACCGCGAGTGCCCGCGACTCAAGGGGCCTGACCAGGAATGGCCAGGCACTTCTGAAGGGGTAGGCTGGGTAAGTTCGTCGAACGGCTGATGCCTCGCCGAAATCCCACGGGGCCTGAGGTTTCGACGGCCAGGTTCGCCAAGCTGACAGGATCACTCCGTCGCAAGTGCTTGGCTCAAGCCCGTTCTCCTCGTGGATCTGATCGCGGAGGTGGCCGCGACGCTGGAGCCGGGGACCGAGGAGGTCACGCAGCGGGAAGAGAAGATCGGGGGCCTGATTGATCAATTCGAACAGGCCGAGGACCCGATCCGCCACGGCATGGCGACGGTGATCCTGAGCTTCCTGGCCGGCTTGTTCGTCGGTGAGGCGAAGCATGAAGCGATTCGGGACAATCTCGATCCAGAGCGTTGGTTTCGCTTGCCAAAGAGTCACGAGCGGCGGATTCACAGTCATCGCCACGCGGGGATTCGGTTGGTCCTGGAGGGAGCGACGTTGGTGCATACCTTGGGCGCTCACGCGGCGCATCCCGGGCCGTTCACCGCGGACGACCTGCTTCCCTATCGAACATCTCGTGAGCCGCCGTGCCAGACCGAGGCACGGAACCGCCGCACGATCATGAAGAAGGGCCCGCTTCAAGAAGAAACGGCCGTTACTCCTGGCCGAGTTGGAGCGGCGTTATCATGAAACGCCGAAGATTTAGCTCTTTGGCGGATCATTGAATTTTTTAGTCGCGATTTCGTGCGTTGCGTCAATTTTTCTGAGGTTCCATTATTCTCTGGCGACCAGCGACGAGCGGAGATAGAATCCAGTTTGATAAGCAATGCTAACTGTTAATCACTTAACACATATCAAGTCAGTCCAGAGTAGAGAATCCGATAAGTGTTAGACGGAATTGGTTCTGTCTAACAAATTAGGCGGTGGGCCACACAAACGGAGCTTAGCGGATCATGTTACACGTTCGACGCGTTCTTGTCCTGCTGGTCGTGTTGTGCCCCTCGCCGGTTCGAGCCCAGATCGATCCCGCGACCGCCGCTTCGGCTGTAAGGGCTGTGTGGGGCTTCGCGACCGAGATGGAGCGGGACCGGGAGACACGGCGGTTCCGCTCCCAGATCCAGGGGAGGCTCGATGTGATATTCAACAACATCGACCTACAATTCCTCAACATCACGAACAGCGAGTTCGCCCGCGCGCGGGCTGAATTTGCAAACTATTTGGAAAATACGCGGGCCACGGACGCAGCAAATACGCTGCTAGCCGCCCGGATGTTGTCTGGGCGGGCCTTGGAGCAATACCGTGGGCGCGGAATCGACGCCGCAGAAGCTTATCAGGCGGCCGCCACGCTTCATGTTGCAATCCTGAAAGAGCGATATCGGCGAGAGCCAGACAAGCAAGCGGCCCGGAGGGTCATGATTAATGAATTCACCGGACCGAGTGGGATCGAGATTCACCTGAGGAGGCTTCATGAGGACCTGACTCAACTCGCACCTCGGCAGGCGAATCGCGTGATTGGCGGCGTGTTTCAGCCCGATTATGGGGCGCAGGCGTCAACGAGGTTAAGGGCCCTCGCCGCAGAGGTAACCCGCCTTAAGCTCCAGAATGTCGTCAACAACCCGACGACCGAGAGGAACTACACCTATATCACATGGGTATTCAGCCCCAGAGCTTCGGAAGCGATCCAGCAGAGGGGCGCGGCCCAGGTCAATTACGTGGGGGTTCCGGCCGAGGTGGCTGGCGAGGTAGGGACCAACGGCGTGCCCGCCAGGCCCGAGATCGTGTGCTTCCAAGATCAGTTCGACGTCCCTCACGGCGTAAGACAAATACAGTTCAACAATTGTTCAACAAATTACCTTTTTGTACTTATGTGGGAAGGCAATACCCGGAGACTCATGCGGATCGTCAACGAGCGGGCGGACGAGGCTGGAAGGGTCATCGAGTTCGTGCAGGGCGACTTGAACTGAGGGCCAGAAGTGGCCAGGCACCTCTAAGTTCAAGTTTCGCATTAACAGGGACGGATCGGGAGCGGCCCGAGGCCCGAATTCGACCCCAGCGAACCCTTGATCAAGTGCGAGAGAAGGCCGAAATCTCCGGCTGGAGCCGGCTCAGCCTGCGCGGCTGAGAAATTCGGTGAGCTGCGTAATCCAGGCTTTTAGGTCACACCGTTTGGAAAGCTCTCTCTCGGTTTTCTCCTCATAGCTGACTCGCCTCAAGGTCGTCAGCAGGTCGGCAAACGAGGCCTCTTGCTTCTTCGGATACCAGGGCCGGACCGGAAAGCGAAGAAATCGATGACCGGTTTGGTGGAACCAAACAACCACCAAGCTGTAGAGGAGCAAGGCCATCGGCGCGGTTCGCTCGATGGCCTTGGGGAGGCGATTGGCGGGATCCTCGAGGCCGAGAAGTTGCTTGGTATTTTCAAAAGTACATTCGATTGCCCAACGGTATGAGTAGGCCGAGAGGATCTGCGGGACGGTCCAATCCAGCTTGGTGCAGTAGAACATCTGATCGGGGCGTTTCCCTTTCAGGTCACGCACCAAGACGATCGTGAGAAGTCGGTTCTTGCCGGCCTTGTAGTAGAGCGCCTGGATCGTCTTAACCGCCAAGCTGGCATGGAGCCCGAACTGGTCGAAGTCGAGTGAGGTCCAGGGTTGATTCGCATCCTCGGCCCACACGTTCATCCCTGGGAGGCGTTTGCCTTTCTTGCGGGGTGCCCCTTTGGTCTTCTCCCCCTTGGGAGGCGCCGGCTCGTAGAGTGCCCCCTTGGGATGGACATGGCTAATGAGATGGACCCGAGGCGGGAGTTGGCCGAGGATGCTCTGGCCCCCATAGGCGCTGTCGCCGGTGATGAGGATCTCGTCGTCGGGGAACCAGCCCGCCGCCAAGGAGATCAATTCCATGGCGAGTTCGGGGCGGGTGCGATGATTGGGATCGGGCTTGGCTTTTTTCTTTTTCTGGTTCTTTTTCCCCTTGGTCAAGCCTTGGCGGTTGACGTAGAGCCGCATGGCGATGGGTAAAGCAAAGACTTTGGTCGGCGCCCAGAACGGGTGGACGACGATCAAGCAGAGGACGACCCAGTCGTGTCCCCAACTGACGAGAGCTTTGGCTCGACTGGAAATGAGTGGGTCGTAGTGCATGCCGGCGCCATAGAGAGTGAGACCGCGTTTTCGGCAGAGGGTGTCGTCGACGGCCCAGTAAAGAGTGGCGTTCGGTGCGAGAATGGTGACGACGAACTTGGCCAGGTACATCGAGAAGCGATCGAGATTCCAAGCGGCGTGGCTGAAGAAGCGATGGAAGCGTGACCAATGACCGATGCCGATGTGCCCGCTGGAGAAGATGAGTTCGGTGATATAGCGGTGGCGATTGGAGAGGAACCAGCCGGAGGCGATCGAGGTGAAGGTATGGAAGGAGGGATTGGTGAAGACGGGTGTAGATTGCTGTAGCAAGAGGAGGAAAGAGGGTGTAAGTTCCATGAGTCGGCGTCCTATGTCAGGGCAAATTGTTCGGTGTAAGGCCCAAACAATTTGCCAAGAACTGACAGAGGCGCCGACGTTTTTTTTGGGGCCCTATTGAATCCACAAGTTCGTATTTGACATTCGGGAATAGTGCGAAACTTGAACTAAGGGGTAGGCCGGGTAAGTTCGTCGAACGGCTGATGCCTCGCCGAAATCCCACGGGGCCTAAGGTTTCGACGGCCAGGTTCGCCAATCTGCCAGAATCACTCCGTCGCAAGTGCCTGGCTTAAGCCCGTTCCACAGCAGCATCGTCCCAGCCATGCCGACAAGCGGCGGGCCTGGCGCCGTGCGCTGCTGGGCGAGGGGGGGGCCAGGAGTGGCCAGGCACTTCTGAAGGGGTAGGCTGGGTAAGTTTGGCGAACGGCTGATGCCTCACTGAAATCCCACGGGGCCAGAGGTTTCGACGGTCAGGTTCGCCAATCTGCCAGGATCACTCCGTCGCAAGTGCCTGGCTAAAGCCCGTACTGCTGATCACCGGGCTGGGCCTGTCCAAGCCCGACGCCACCTTGGTGCTCGGCTTGGGCGCCGTGACCGACGACCACCTGAGACGACGGGTGGCGCAATGCCCCAGCAACGTCCGCGACATCTTCGCCGCACTCCGCCGGGAGGCAGGCCGGGGCTGATCTGGCAAAGCTTCATGTGAAGCTTTACCAGATCAGACGGGCAGGGGATTTGCACTCATCGGCACCCGCATCCCGGCCGACTGGGATCAGACGGAAATGCCCGGCCGGGCGTAGGGCGTGGCCACAGGGGTCGTTGGTGCTCGGGCACGCGCGAGCAAAACCCCGCCAGCCAGGGCGGTCCGAGAAATGACGGGCCGGCCCTAGCCAACTGATTGTCCATAATTGCGGTAGTTGCTGAACAACCTGTACACATCATGCAGGGCCGCGTGCGCAAATCTCCGAGCGAATGAATCACCGAGGATGAGGAGGATGCCGCAACCGCTGTTTCTACTTCGCAGGTGCACTGATGGTGCTTGGAGCCGACGTCACGATTGCCGTTGATTCAACGTTCTGACCCGACCGTTCTGCAGCATTTTGGGTGCCTAGCATATTGGCTGATTTCACTATGTCTTTATACTCTTGTGCCACCAAGATTTGTTCCAGCGTGTCGATTTTGGAAACGAGCTCCTTTCGCTCGCTCGCCTGGTCCTGGACCCGAGAGACCATCATCCGTTCCAGCATGTCGATTTTGGAATCGAGCTCCTTTCGCTCGCCTGCCTGGTCCTGGACCCGAGAGACCATCATCCGTTCCAGCATGTCGATTTTGGAATCGAGCTCCTTTCGCTCGCCTGCCTGGTCCTGGACCCGAGAGACCATCATCCGTTCCAGCATGTCGATTTTGGAGACGAGCTCCTTTCGCTCGTTCGCCTGGTCCTGGACCCGAGAGGCCATCGTCCGTTCCAGCGTGTCGATTTTGGAAACGAGCTCCTTTCGCTCGTTCGCCTGGCCCTGAACCTGAGAGACCATCTTCCGTTCCAGCGTGTCGATTTTGGAAACGAGCTCCTTTCGCTCGTTCGCCTGGTCCTGAATCTCGCGGTATTGGTAGCAGGCCAGCCCAACAAATCCCATCATCATTGCTAGAAACATGAATGAAAGGTAACGAAACGACGTTTCTGAGCGTCCCGATTTGCTGAGAAGTTCGTCCAATCGGGATGCCCACTTATGCAAGGCGGCATTCTTCTCGATAACCGACTTGAGTTGATCATGAGCCCGTTTGGTCCGGATCACGAGCATTTTGTTCTGCGCCTTCAACTGCTCCTGAATTTTCAGCAACGATGCTGCATGGTCGTCGAGCAGACTCGTGACGTTGGGAGCCATGAATGGTGTCCTGGTGTCGTGATATGATACTGGGGATGACTGCGCAGACCGGGGACGGGGTCGAGGCAACGAGCCTGACCAAGATGATGGATGATGGGTGCGCACCGGGGACGGTGGCCCACTATGCGAGCATCGTGACTCGATGATTAGAACTGGCGATAGGGATTTTTCCCACTGAGCCAGGATTGCCCCGGGCGGTCGTACAGAAAGAGTTGCTCGCGTCTCAGTCGTCGCTTTGCTCGCGACGCAGTCGCGGCATGGATGATGCGATCGTCGCATCGAAAGGCCGGATTTGTGAGCGTCTGCCTGGAGTCTCGTTCATTGAGGCACCCTCGCAGAAACGGTCTCCAATCCATTGGCGTGAGGTGGCATCCATTGCGGATGTAGGATATCTCAGCAAATACAAAAGCACGACGCAAGGCGAATAATCCGAAAAATTTCTCCCGAGTCCATCACGGGAGAGTGCCGAATTTTCCTGCAAAACTGATGCGTTAAGCTTTCGCAATCGTGTGGATACCCAAATTGTATACTGCATCTCACATTGACACTTTGCATCCCAGATATGGGACAGACGTCGCCATTGCTTATGGGTCTATGCCCACCAACCGGGCACATCTCAACTCGGCCATCCAGCCGGATCGGTGCGGGGGGGGGAGACTGGCCAGGCACCTTCGACCGCCTCGCTGAAATCCCACGGGGCCGGAGGTTTCGACGGTCAGGTTCGTCAATCCGCCAGGATCACTCCGTCGCAAGGGCCAGGAGTGGCCAGGCACTTCTGAAGGGCTAGGCTGGCTAAGTTCGGCGAACGGCTGATGCCTCACTGAAATCCCACGGGGCCTGAGGTTTCGACGGTCAGGTTCGCCAATCTGCCAGGATCACTCCGTCGCAAGCGCCTGGCTCAAGCCCGCTCTGTCTAACACCAGAATTAAACCATACCTTGAAGCTCATCGAACGCATTGTCGTGAGACATGCATTCAATGCGACGCCATTGGTCGGTTGCACCGGGAATGGACAGCGCCGAACGTCGATAGGGGTCACAGATTTGGCTGACCCCCATGCAGCGTAGAAACAACATCAAATGGGCAGGCGTAGTTGAATGAGCCAGACGGTCTTCATCTTCGGTCACGCCCACCACTACCAACAATCTGAAATCTCCCGACGATGTTTTGAAACTCAGACGACGCTCATCTGTCCACAAATAAAGCCCACGGATGGTTCCAACCACGTTCAACTCGAAAACATCGTCGGAAATACCAGACCAGAGTTTGCCGCCACGATCCGTAAAAAACACGAAGGGAAGATGGTAGCCAAAACCCATGTCGCCCTTTTCCCACAACCACTGAGTAAGAATCTGGTACAACAAGTCGCAAGGCCATTCTTCAAGGCTGTTTGTTCTAACCGAGAATTCCCACGGAAACGCTGTGTCTGTTGAGTGAAGCGGTTGCGTAAGGCCAAGCGTCATACAAAGGAAGCCGTCGCTCGCACGCCGTGGACTGAACCTCATCGCACAAGCCCCCGGAAGGACGTATTCCTTCCAAGCGAATGAAGTAACCGATCCCGGTGGAATCGTATCACCCAAAATCCGCTGTACCGCCAGACCACGTTCTTCCCAGCGGCTCTTCCACTCAAGGTCTTCTTGCATCTTTGCCATAACTACCCCTGGACACTCAGCTTTATACATAAACAAAATATTTACAATTACGTCATCACTCAATACGCATATTTACACAACCTATTTTCACTATGCCTGCATAATCTGAACAAGTTTATTCCTGAGACATTTTGCGGTGCCCTATTCCACCTAGACAACGGCAATATCGACAAATGTCTCCAATAGTGTTCCCCATGCGATTCTTGCATCCGTGTTGATGGCAAGAAAGGGGGCACCAGGAGTGGCCAGGCACTTCTGAAGAGGTAGGCTGGGTAAGTTCGTCGAACGGCTGATGCCTCACCGAAATCCTACGGGGCCTGAGGTTTCGACGGTCAGGTTCACCAATTTGCCAGGATCACTCCGTCGCAAGTGCCTGGCTAAAGCCCGTTCCTCGGTAGCTGGCGGGACGATCACGCTCCTGAGTTCGGATGCGGAAATCGCGAAGCCCAAACGACAAGTATTCCCGGTTACCCTCTGACCCCCACGGCGATTGCACCATGAAACGCAGGACCATTGGTACAATCGCCCTGTTAACTAACTGAACCGACAGCGCGACTTCAGAAGATGGCTGGAAACACCTGAGCTTTTGGCTTAGGGGTCTCCGCATCGGAGGCGATCTGGCGGATGGAATCGCCTTCGAGGCGATAGATCTCCTCGACGTAATCCCAGATTTTCGACTGTAACGACCAGGAGTAAATATTCGGGCTAAATCGGACAGTGACCTTCCAGACGCCGTCATGATCCCGCTCGACACGATGGACCACAGCGATCCAGCCGGCGTTACGGACTGGATGATCGTCGTAGTGTGGCAGCCAGTCGAAGTGCGACATTCGGGCCGGTGGGCAGGGATCCAACTTGGGGAACCGGGACACGAAATCATCCTGTGCCCTCGCTTCGTCCCCTTCCACGCCCTTTCTTGGATAGACCACGGTGCCACGGTAGCCGGGAGCATCGTCCTTTATGACCATTGTTTCAACGACGGAGGAGTCGATCCGTCCGGGGATTGTGTACACCTGAGGGGGCAAGGGGGCGGTGGACAGCATTGCCAGTCCGCGTTTCGTCGTCGAAGCCCGGAGTTCGAAGGGCCCGACCCGGATCGGTTTCAGCGGGGGAAAAGTCCGAGGCTCCTCCGCCACTGCTGCCAGAGGGACGAGAAGCGTTAATCCCGAGACCACTTTCGTCAACTTTCCCATCAGATCCCCACCTTGGAATCGAGAGACGTCCGATCGAACCGACTGGACAGCGACGACAAGCCCCTAATTGCCCATCATCTCCGATGATGGGTCGGTCTCAGCGTGAGAGGGGATGGCCGAGGCCATGGTCCGCTCACCTTCTTACGAATCGGCAAATCCGTCAAGACACGATGGGGGCTAGGAGTGGCCAGGCACTTCTGAAGTGGGGGAGAGACCTGGCCAGGCACCTCCGCCCCGGTAAGACGGGAGGCCTAGTAGATCCACAAGATCATGACATGTGGATTTTCCACATTACTGTGGACAACCGATCACATCCTCCGTAGATTCGCCGAAACCGAGGAAGGTTCCACGATGTCTACCCCACGCTCGCAACTCGTCGACGAAGCCGTCACACCGTGGTATCACTGCATCTCACGTTGCGTCCGACGCGCCCAACTCTGCGGCGACGACTGCGCCCACCGCAAGGACTGGATCATCGCGCGGCTACGGGAACTCGTCGAACTCTTTGCCATCCACTGCGGCGGATTTGCCGTCATGGACAATCACCTCCACCTCCTTCTCCGGCTCGGTTCCGACCGAGCTCGAGCGTGGTCGGATGAGGAGGTCGCACGCCGCTGGCTGACCTTGCACCCGCTCCGCGATCTCTTGGGACAGGCCTTGCCGGTCGCCGAGGAACGGGTGCGCCAATGCGCCGCGGACGCTTCCTGGGTCACCCGGACCCGCGCCAGGCTGGGAGACCTGGGCTAGTTCATAAAGAGCTTGAAGGAACCACTGGCTCGGCGGGCCAACCGCGAGGACGGCTACACCGGAGCCTTCTGGGAGGGCCGGTTTCGCAGCGTCGCCGTGCTCGACGACGAAGCCCTCTTGGCCGTCGCCGCTTACATTGACCTGAACCCCGTTGCCGCCGGTATCGCCGAGACTCCCGAGATGGCGTCGCACACTTCGCTCCGCGCTCGGCTCGACCACGTTCGGGACCAGGAAGTCACGGCCACGCTCCGCGACGATCTCTCGACCCAATCCGATGACGCCACCCAGGAGGGAGAAAAGTCAGCCGGCCCGCACCCCAGTCCAGCTTTGAGCGGAAGCCTGATCGTCGTTGAATCTCTCGCCCCCTGGCGGTCTTCGAGTAGCGAGCCAACTGAAGCTACCCAGTTCCTCCAGTTTGAGTCCCTGGTTTCCTGGCTTCCTTCATGGACGCATTTGACGTATACGTTAACGAAAACGGGCCTTGGCTCTCCTGGAGAATGGAGGCTAGACATGGACAAGATTATGCTACCCGATGATGCGCAGCCTAATTGACTAAACGCACGTTATACTTAAATAGATTAAGACGCACGAATCTGATTATCCAAACTTCCACTTAAAGAGGTGGGCAAGATGACTCCTTTTTCAAACAAGAAAGCTTGGTGTGCGATTGTTTCTTCAGTGGCACTGCTTTCCTTTGCTACCGAAGTCGGAGCACAGACCACTCCAAAAGGCCGCGATTCAGGTCGAAGCAGCCGGACAAAATCTGCAACAGCAAGGTCGCTTGCAACGAGTCGCCGCCCAGGGCAACCCTTGCCGAATCCGAAATACCTTCTTCCGGAACGCGACCTCGTTGAAACAATTATTCTGCCGAACCCTAAGGCAGACAAAGACTCTAAAATGCTGCAATCGAGTGTTGCAGAATTTCTGTCACGCTTTGACGCGTCTTATGCTGAACGGGCCTTGCATTTTGACTGGTTACAGCATGACCCTTACTTTCAACAGATTCAGGGTCGCGTTTCTGGTTGGGCTGGCGTCATTAAAGATGTTGAGCAATTGCCTAAAGGTGGATGGATCGCCACAATTCGAGTGAGCCCGAGAATCTATCCGCAGTCTAGGGCTATCTTGCTCGACTACGTCGAAGAGACCTACAGATTTCAAAACGGAAATCTTGTTATGGTCGCCACAGATGTTTTTGAGAAAAAGCCTGATAAAAAGCAGATTTATACACCTTTCTGAATACGACATGAAGGGCCAGGAACGGCCAGGCACTTCTGAAGGGGTAGGCTGGGCAAGCTCGTCGAACGGCTGACGCCTCACCGAAATCCCACGGGGCCGGAGGTTTCGACGGTCAGGTTCGCCAATCTGCCAGGATCACTCCGTCGCAAGTACCTGGCTCAAGCCCGTTCCGAAGCGTCAAGGCTGCTTCGGCAAAGTCGAGCTGCTGCGGTGCAGTGACGGGAAGAGCCTTCCATTCCTGAATTCGGTTCATGATCGCCGGGGCCTCGGAGACGACGCAGCTTGAGTGCCTGGCTTCCTGGCTTGGCTCCTCTCGATCCCTGGCGGTCTTCGAGTAGCAAGTTAACTGAAGCTACCCAATTTCTCCAGTTTGAGTGCCTGGCTTTCTGGCTTCCTGGCTTGCATCAATCGACCGATCCCGATGAGGGCCTTGCCTCTCCTGCTCACCACGATCAGAATTCGAGTGATGCGGGCTCCGCGCCCCTCTCGTGATTCAGTGTGGAAGGGAGATTCGTTTCGATGGGCAACGTTCCAACACTTCGGTGGTTCGGTCCGGTCCTCGCGCTGCTGCTGGGCATCGTTTCCGAGGCCGGGGCTCAGGAGAAGGGGACGAGGGTCTACGAGAATCGGCTCATGCCGTTGACGAACCCGAAGCCGCTCCTGGCCGACCACCCCGAGTTCATCGCGCCGATCGAGGAAGTGACCCGCTTCGAGGCACCCGTTCTCGTCGACGACCCGGACGCCGATCTGAACGTGAGGGCCTGGCGCTTCACCTACAACGGCCGCGGGATCATCGAGATGCCGAATCGGCTCCGCGCTGACGACACGGCCGTCATCATGGTCCATCCCTGGGGTATCGACGACGGCCAGGGTTGGAAGACGCCCGAGCCCAACGGCGTCTGCGACTTCTGCACCCCGGTCAAGAATGAACTGGCGGCCCGCCACACGCGTGAGGTGGTCAACCCATTCCTCAAGTCGGTACGCGGCCAGGTCAGCATGGTCATGTTCAGCCTCCGCGGGCCCTCCGACCCCATCCGCAAAAAGATGTACCGATCGTTTGGGCACAAGCCCACCGACGCGGAACGAACGCAGGGCCGGAAAGAGCTGAAGGAAAAACTCGCCAGCCTGACTTACAAGGGAGAACCGCTTCCCGAAACGCTGACGATCTCCAGCGACAAGCCGGTCATCGACTACTTCCGCCAGTTCCCCGGCCTCGACGCCAGCCCCCGCTACAACGGTCCACACTTCTGGGACGTACCGGTCCCCATCACGAAAGACATCGACACAGAAGATAATGATGTCGTGATCTTCGACGAAGACGGCTACCCTGCGCTCCGCGATTTCCTCAAGAAGAACAAAGTCCGCCATGTTCTTCTGACCGGATACGCAACCGACATGTGCTATTGCCGCACCACGGCCGGATACGAGAACCTCTCGAAGGATTTCAACGTTTTCCTCGTCGGCGACGCCAGCCTGGCCACCTTCCCAAGCAACTCCACTCCCCGCTTTGCCACGAACGCGGCTATCTCGTTCGCCGCCCTCAACCAGCTCATCACCCAGGTCTCCTGGGTCAAATTCACGGGCACGAAGCGGCCTGCCTCGGAAACCCGGGAAAGCCAAAAATAACAATAAACCGCGACTGGGCGAGAATCTCGATGGAATTACGGCCCGGCCGTATCCCCTCGGCTCAGGGCCATTCCTTAGGGCTCGCGCCGAGCCCGAGGGAATTACGGCCGGGCCGGCCGTGCTACTGAAAACCGAAGGATTTACGGCCAAGCCGGCCGTGCGAAAGCAAACCAACCCGGTGCGGAAACCGCAAGAATCCTCGGTGCTTTCGCTCGGTCGCGGACGGCCGTGAGGGGGGGATGAAGTTTGCGAGAAATCCGATCGGATCTGGGGCCACCAGCCGCCGCACTCCTTGACTCGAACCGGTGGCTTGCCTCAACTTGGTAGAAGACGAATTCACTGCCAAGACCACCCGCCTCATCCCGATCGAAGTTCGCCTCGAACCGACCGGGAATCCTGCGTGGATTCCACTCTGTCACTCGTTGCCAAGGATCGTCTTTCATGTCAGACCTGGACCTGACCGCGCTCCATGAGTTCGCCCGCCGCGAGGGGGGCCTCAGCCGGCGAACCTTCCTCGCCTATAGCAGTACCCTCGCGGCCTTGCCCTGGCTTGCGGAACGGTCGCAGGCGGCCGTCATGCAAAAAGTCAAGTTCGCCGCCAACCCGTTCAGCCTTGGCGTCGCGTCGGGTGACCCGACGAGTACGGGGGTTGTCCTCTGGACACGACTGGCCCCCGAACCGCTCATTCCGGGAGGTGGGCTCCCCGCCGAGGCGATCGAGGTGCAGTGGGAGATCGCCGACGATGAGGCCATGACGAAGGTGGTCCGCCGCGGAACCGCGCTGGCGACCCCGCAACTCGGGCACTCGGTTCACGTCGAGGCGGGCGGCCTGAAACCAGACCGGTGGTACTGGTATCGGTTCCGGGCCGGCGACGCGGAGAGCCCCCCAGCACGCACCCGGACCATGCCCGCCCCCTCGGCCCAGCCCGATCGGCTCCGGTTCGCCTTCGCCTCCTGCCAGCACTACGAAACGGGCCTCTATACCGCCTACGAGCACATGGTCAAGGACGAACTCGACCTGATCCTGCACCTGGGCGATTATATCTACGAAGACGAGGGGAAGCCGGGGCGGGTCCGCCTGCATCTCGGCAAGGAAATCGAGTCGCTCGACGACTATCGGATTCGCTACGCCCAGTACAAGTCCGACCCGCTGCTCCAGGCGGCCCACGCGCGTTGCCCCTGGATGGTGACCTGGGACGACCATGAGGTCGACAACAACTACGCAGGGGAATTCTCGGCGATCAAAGGGGTCGACAGCCTCGCCCTGCTGGCCCGGCGGGCGAACGCCTACCAGGCCTACTACGAGACGATGCCGTTGCGCCGACCATCGATTCCTCGCGGCCCTCGAATGCGGCTCTACCGAAAGGCTTCCTTCGGGCGACTGGCCGAGTTGCTCATGCTGGATACCCGCCAGTTCCGCTCCGACCAGGCAAACGGCGACAAGTCGTCCGACCTGAACGACGAGGCCCTCGACCCGAAGCGCACGATGCTCGGGCAGCGGCAGGCGGGCTGGTTGCAAGCGTCTCTGCTCACGTCCTCCGCAACCTGGAATGTGATGGCCCAGCAAGTGATGATGGCTCTGGTCAATCGCAAGCGAGAGGCCAACTCGCTCTACTCGATGGACCAATGGTCCGGCTATGCCGCGGAGCGGATCCGGCTGGTCAAATTCCTCGCCGAGCGCAGAGTCCCCAACCCGATCGTGCTTACCGGAGACATCCATTCCAACTGGGTCAACGACCTCCGCGTGGACGACCGAAACCATGAGACCCCGGTGATCGCCACCGAGTTCGTCGGCAGTTCGATCTCGAGCGGCGGCAACGGGACCAGCACCCCCAAGGGCCTGGAGGCGTTGAAGGCCGAGAACCCGGGCGTTCGGTTCTTCGACGCCCAACGCGGCTACGTTCGCTGCACCGTGACTCCCGGTCTCTGGCGAACCGACCTCGTCGAATTCGAAGACATCACCCGCCCCGGCGCTCCGGCCGTGGAACGAGCATCCTTCATTGTCGAGGCCGGTAAGCCGGGCGCTCAAACCGCCTGATCCGCTTCTCGACCCAAGAACTCATCTCCCGCTACCCCCCCCCCAAAAAAAAAGCGAGCCCGCGAGAACAGGCCGGGACTCAATGGGGGGGGGATTCGCCCATCCTCCTCTGCCCGAAGCTTGGCCCTTCCTAATTTTCCAACGCTCCGCGAAAGAGCGAAAGAACCGATGATTGTTGCGGTTTCCGCAACGGGTGGGTTTGCAGCAGCACGGCCGGCCCGGCCGTAATTCCCTTCGTTTGCAGTAGCACGGCCGGCCCGGCCGTAATTCCCTCGGGGTCGGCGCGAGTCTAGGGAATGGCCCTGAGCCGTGGGGGATATGGCCGGGCCGGCCGTGCTACGGATTCGACCGGGCCGGAAATCCCGCGAGATTCTCGCCCAGTCGCGGATCGTTGTTATTTTTCGCGAAAACCGGAGCGTTCCGAATCAATTTCCCACCCCAGAAACCCAGACCCACCTGAGACTTACAGCAACATTTAGAAGACTTAATCTCCGATTAACGGTCAGCTTAGCCTCGCCCTCTAGACTACCTCTCGGATCGCCGACGTGATGACGGGTTGTTGCCGCCAGGTCACGTCACAACCCGGGAGGAAATCTCATGGACTCGTCCGCATACCAGGTCTTGCTCATCCCCGTCTGCCAGGGCATCTGCCTCGGACTGTTTGCCGGGCTGGTGATCCATCTCACACTCAAGTGGCTTGCCGCTCTGATCGCTGACGCGGCTCCTGACTCTCAGGAACGACTCAGCCTCAGCAAGGGAAGCCCCCCAAGCCCGAAGGTTCACCCCCTCCAAGGTCACCGGTAACGACGGCCTTCTGATCATGCCCCGGCGTCAACTCACTCGTTTATCACTTCACAAGACCTGAGAGGCTTTCCCATGGTGCTCCTGACCTTCATGAAATACGCCTTGACCCAGCTAGGCGCTTGCTCCAGTGTTGAGGACGACCTGACGGACGAGTCACCGGCGGACGCGGTGGAGCTGTCTCCGTACGACGCGAGCGAGGAGGTCCTGACCTGGTTCAGCCTGAGTCTCGATCGCCGAGCGCCCGATCAAGCGGACGACGACGAGTTGGCCAGGCTCAGCCTGACGACATCCGAGTCGGAAGTGGCGGCGCATGCTGATTTCGAGCGATGGATGTGAGCGTCTGACACTCGGCACCGTCTACAATGTAGAGATCGTGGCTCCTTCTCCAGTCGATCGGCGGGACCGATTCATGGGCATCCGCATCTTGATGGTTGAAGACGACGAACTGATCGCAACCTCCGTGGTGAGAGGTCTGCGCGAGGAAGGATACGTCGCCGAGCGAGTCTCGAATGGCGACGTCGCCTGGTCGATGTTGCAGCACAGCGAGTGGGATCTCGTGATCCTCGATTGGTGGCTGCCGGGACAGGATGGCCTGACGATCCTCCGTCGCTTCCGCCAGCGCGACCGCGACACGCCGGTCCTATTCCTGACCGCCCGTGACTCCGTCTCCGACCGAATCATGGGACTCGATGGAGGCGCCGATGATTATTTATGCAAACCCTTCTCATTCGACGAACTCCTGGCCAGACTCCGCGCCATGCTTCGCCGTGCGGAGGGACGATCCGGCACCGTCCTGAATGCCGCCGACGTGTCGATCGACCTGGCCACCCAGCGCGTCGAGCGGGCCGGCCATCCCCTCGATCTCACGGCCAAGGAATACGCGCTCCTGACCTTCTTCCTCCGCCATCCCGGCGAAGTTCTCTCCCGAACCCGGATCTACGAGCACGTCTGGGACGAGCGCTATGACGGGCTGTCGAACACGCTTGAAGTCCACGTCTTCGAGTTGAGGCGGAAGCTCGAAGCGCAAGGCGAGCGGCTCATCCATACGCTCAGAGGCCGCGGCTACGTCTTCGGTGCCACGCCTGGCGGGCCGGAAGGAGGGCCAGTATGAGCCTGGCCACGCGGGTCTCCGCCTTTTTCCTCGCCGCCCTGGGAATCACCTTGCTCGGGTTCTCGATCTTCCTTTACGCCCTGGCCGACCACCACTTGCATCGCCAGCTCGACGACCGGCTGGAAGCTGCGTTGGGGGCTTTGGAGGCCGCCGTGGACGTTGAGCCGGACGGCCTGGAGTGGGAGCCGACCGAGCGTCGCCTCACCCTCGGCCTGGAACCGGGCGTGGACCAGGTGCACTGGTCGGTCCAGGACGAACGCGGGCAGACGATCGACCACTCGGCAAACCTCACGCACGACACCGGTCGCTTTCCCTTGGGTTGGAAGCCGAAGGCCTGGCCGACGGAACCGACGGACGGGACGGTCTACGACGCGACCCCAGGATGGCGACTGGCCGCGCGTCGCCTCTTGCTTCAGGACCTCCTGCAAGAAGGCCGGGGCCACCCCGAGGACGATGGGCCCGAGGACGACGTCGAGTACCCGGTCCTGGTGATCACGGCCGGGCTCTCGCCCGGCTCGGTCGAGGCCAGCCTGAACCGCCTCGGCCTGACCTTGGCCGGCCTCTCCGCGGGCCTCTGGGGAGTGGCCGCATTGCTCGGGCGCAAACTCTGCCGACACGCACTGGCCCCCCTGGGCGCCATGGCCTCGGCCGCTCGCGAGATGACCGCGGGCGGGCACGGCGAATTCCTACCGTCCCCCGGCACCCGTGACGAGTTGGAGGATCTCCGCGTCGCCTTCAATGAATTGCTGGCTCGCCTCCACGAAACGTACGAGCGTCAAAAGCGATTCACAGGCGACGCCTCGCACCAACTGCGGACCCCACTGGCGGGCCTGCTCAGCCTGGTCGAAGTCATCAGGCGCCGGACCCGGCCCGCGGCGGAATACGAACAGACCCTCGACCAGGTCCACCAGGAAACCTTGCGACTCAGCCAGATCGTCGAGTCGTTGCTCTTCCTGGCGAGGACGGAGGCCGACGCGGAATCGCCGAAGACCGAGGTGGTCGACCTCGCGGCCTGGGTCCCGGCCCAGATGTCCCGCTGGATGGATCACCCGCGTGCCTCCGACATTCGCGAGGAAGGCCCCAACGATCCGCTCCCGATCCTGGCGCACCCGTCGCTGCTCGCCCAGTTACTCGAAAACCTGCTGGACAACGCCCTGAAGTACAGCGATCCCGGCTCCCCGATCCTCATCCGGACCTGGCGCGACGCGAACTCGATCCTCCTCTCGGTGGAGGATCGGGGAGTCGGCCTCGCCGCGGACGAACTGACGAAAGTCTTCGATCCGTTCTATCGCTCACCCCAGGCGCGCCAGATGGGCCGGACCGGCGTCGGCCTCGGACTGTCGATGGTCAAACGGATCAGCATTGCATTCGGCGGTACGATCGAAGTCGAGAGCCTTCCGGGCCGTGGAACCCGGTTCGTGCTTCGCTTCCCCGCGCGGCCTGACTTTTCCTCAGCACCCGAACCCGATCCGCCTCGCAGTCTCCGGAACCCCATCGAAACAGGGCCGAACGCAACCCGAGTCCAGTGAAACTCCCCCCCTCGGTCCCTCCCCCCAGGACCGCCAACGGCGGGCCACCCCCATCGACGACACCGCTCGTCCCTGGTCGGCGGCCCGCCGTTCCTCCGTCACCAGCGTCCGAAGTCCTACCATTGTTTCCAGCAAAACATCCCCATAACAAAGGCCAATCACCCGATCGCGTCAGAGTCAGGCATGCTCATTCGCGAGCGATTGGCCCCGCGTCTGTCGAGCCGAAGCGAAAGTCATGAACTTCGCGAACGGCCCGCCAACGTCGCACCCCCACGATGCCATCCGCCAAATCCTCGAATCACAAGCATCTACACTATTTTCAATCAACAACCCGAAACAGAGCTAAAGATCCGATGATTCTTGCGGTTTCCGCCACCGGTTGATTTGCAGTCGCACAGCCGGCCCGGCCTGTTTCCTTCAGGGCATATAATCTGAATGCATTCCTAAGTTCCCAACATTTCCTTTTTCCACATTTCACGATGATTTCGATAAATTTCCACTTGGTTCGCGATTAAGATCCTGATGAAAGATCTTTTGAACTCGAACCAAGCATCCGACCACCCTTGATCGTGCTACCGTGATCACCCAAGAACCCGCGATTCCCGCATCGCGGAATCGTCGAGGACGGGTGAGGAACTCCCGAGACTGGTCGCGACGGGTTGGATCCGTTCTCTGTCCCGGGTGCGAGGTCTCGAGCGCGGCCCCGAAGGATCCAAATCGTTCGGCCACCATCACCCGAACGAAAACCGCTCGATGAGTCGCTTATTCCGTTGTGAATGAGCGTCGCGACCGAACCGAAGTGTGAGCTCACGCGTGATTGGCCAGAGAACGAGAATGTTCTGACTGACGGCATGCGTTATGCAGGTGGCTCACTACAACACCATGGGAATCAACGATGACCTCGAAAATTCAACTCGAGCCCGAAGCCGAGGAATTTGCCAAGGCGACGGCAAACCCGCCATTTCTCTTCGACCTCGGCCCTGAGAAGGGCCGCGAGGCCGTGGATGAAGTGCAAGCGGGTCCGGTGGCCAAACTCCCCGTCGATGTCGAGGAACTCACGATCTCGGGCGGCCCCAGCGGGCAGGTTTCGCTCCGAATCGTTCGCCCACCGGACGTCTCGGGACTGCTCCCTATCGTCCTCTACACCCACGGGGCCGGTTGGGTGTTCGGCAATGCGCACACGCACGACCGACTCGTTCGGGAACTCGTGGTGGGCGCCGAGGCCGCCGTCGTGTTCGTGAACTACAGCCTTTCGCCCGAGGCCAGGTATCCGACGGCGATCGAGGAATGCTACGCCGCGCTCCAGTGGGTCGCGGCCAACGCCACCCAGTACGGCCTGGACTCGAAGCGGCTGGCGGTCGCGGGTGACAGCGTGGGGGGGAACATGACCGCGGCCCTCACCCTGATGGCCAAGGCACGCGGCGGTCCGGCCATTAGCCAGCAGCTCCTCTTCTACCCGGTGACCGACGCCTCCTTCGATACCGAGTCTTACAAGCAGTTCGCCACCGGCTATTTCTTGAGCCGGGAGGCGATGATCTGGTTCTGGGACCAATATACGACCGACCCGAAACAGCGGCAGGAGATCACGGCGTCTCCCCTCCGCGCCACCCTGGAACAGCTCCAGGGGCTCCCCCCGGCACTGATCATCAACGGCGAGGCCGACGTCCTGCGCGACGAGGGAGAGGCGTACGCCAACAAACTACGAGCGGCCGGAGTGCGAGTCACGGCGGCACGCTTCCAGGGGACCATTCATGACTTCGTGATGCTCAATGCCCTGGCGAACTCGGGCGCCGCCCGCGGCGCGATCGCGCTGGCCACCGGCTGGTTGCGCACTGGGTTCGCGAGTCCGGTTTGACCGCCGCCAGCTCACCGATCGTTTCGCGCGGCGCCGACCGGTGGCACTGGTTCGTTGGAGCACACTTGCAGGCAGAGCATTGCCCCCGACAGTGAAATCAGGTCCGGCTACCCACAAACGCTTCGTTCCACCCAAAAACGGAAGGCTTCCATGACACAAAAATCGGTGCCATCAGCCCAGGGCGAGGTGACTCCCAACGTCGCCCGACGTGTGTTAAGTCCCTCGAAGCGTGCCCGAATTCACCCCAGGCGGCCGTGGCGGTTCGCCCCAACCTCCCTCGTCTTGCTGGCCCTGGCTTCGCACTTTCCGCCGGGCTTGGCCACGGTCCGGGCGGATGAACCTTCGATCAAGACGAGCTACGACCAGGTCGCGCCCGTCCTCATCGGCAAGGAAACGTTCCAGGCCGTGGTCACCAAGGACAAGGCCGACAAGCCGGCGGTCATCGCTCGCCAGAAAGCCCTCCTGGAGACGCGCTACAACCTCACCTCACGGCCGGACGGCAAGGTGAGCATGACCCGCGGCAAGCCGATCCAGGTCGGCCCGACGGCCAAGCTGGCGGAGGGGATGACCTGGGACAAGCTGGCCGCGATGGCTCCCGAGGAGATCCGCGACAAAGGCCTCTTTCCCCAGGGCTACCTGCCTCTGCCCCACCCGAAGCACGACGTTGGAGGCATGCTCTTTCCCCAGATGGAGATCAAGCAACTGTCTCGCCTGGAGCGATTCGACCTCGATTTCGACCTTCCCGAGCACTTTCTCCCCGAGTTTCCGCCGCCCCTCTTCCTGACCACCCGGACCGACCTGGGCGACGTCTCTCAGGGCAAACTCATCACGGTGGACAACTTTCAGGAAATCTTTCAAGGCATCCTGAACGCCAAGGACCTGGAAGGTCTGCGCTTGCTGGTCACGCAATTCCCCCAGCAACAGTTCAACGCCACGCGTGACCGCAAGACCGAGAATCCGATCGGGATGCTGGGCGTGTCCTGCTTCGATTGCCACGTCAACGGCCACACGTCGGCGGCCACCCACCTGGTGGGCGATATCCGGCCGCAGTCGCACCGCCGCCGGATCGACACGCCGAGCCTGCGTGGCGTCAACATTCAGCGGCTCTTCGGCTCGCAGCGGGCCCTGAAGTCAATCGAAGACTTCACCGAGTTCGAGCAGCGGGCCGCCTACTTCGACGGCGACCAGGTATCGGCGGCGGCCAAGGGGATCAACCCGCTGGAGCGGGGGAGCCAGGTTCACTTCATGTCCGAAGTGCAATCGCTGCTCGACTTCCCACCGGCCCCCGGCCTGGGGATCGACGGCAAGCTCAACCCCAAGAAGTTCGGGCCCGACTCCCTGGAAATGAAGGGCCAAACCGTCTTCTTCGGCAAGGCCATGTGCGCCACCTGCCACCCTGCGCCGTACTACACCGACAACCTCATGCATGACCTGAAGGTCGATCGGTTCTACAAGACGCAAACCATCAACGGTCTGGTCGCCACCTCGCAGGGACCAATCAAGACGTTCCCCCTTCGAGGCATCAAGGAGTCTCCGCCCTACTTCCATGACGGTCGACTGCTCACGCTCGAAGACACGGTCGAGTGCTTCAACCTGATCCTGGAAACCAAGCTTTCCACGGAGGAAAAGCAGGCCTTGGTCGCCTTCATGCGGCAGCTCTAAAGCGGCGTCGGCGTTCTCCTTCGTTCGTTCTCCCTGAGCCCTGGAACGCGAAGGGTCTGTTTTCGAGATCCGACAGGCCGGCAACCGCTCGATCCGTTCACTCGGCCTGACTTTTGATGTCGTCTCAATCCGATCGATCCCCACGGCGACACGGACCGTCGTGGGGATCCGCCGGCACGATTGTGATCGAACAGACGGAGACGTCAAAATGCGCTGGCTCTTTCCTGCATTCCTGGACGGTCCGGCCGCGGTGGGACTTTTTGTCCTCCGACTTGTGGCCGGTTCCGCCATGATGTTGCACGGCTGGCCCAAGATCCAGCACGCCACCAGTTGGATGGGCCCAGGCGCCGCGGTCCCTGGCCCCTTGCAAGCCCTGGCCGCCGTGACCGAGTTCGGCGGCGGCCTCTGCTGGGTCCTCGGCCTCCTGACTCCGCTCGCCTCGTTCCTGATCCTCTGCACCATGGCGACCGCCACCGTGATGGTCCACCTCCCTCAAGGCCATCCGTTCGTCGCGCTTCCCCCCGGCGGCCCCTCCCTCGAGCCCGCCCTGGGCTACCTCTCCATCGCCGTGGCCCTGCTCCTGATCGGCCCCGGCCGCCTCTCCCTGGACGCATTCCTCTTCGGCCGCCACCAGAACGTGGACACCCCGCGCCTCAGCGGCTAACCAATGCCCTGACAACCTGGGCACGGCTTCCCCCTACAAATCCGACCCAGCCTTGCAAAAACGCCCTCAGAGGCACGCCTCTTTATCCAAGCCATTCCCTAAAGCCAGTCGCTTCCTACGGGCATTGAACCACCTCTCGGGATGAAGGATGGCCCCATGCGACTTCGATCGGCATCGGGCCTGTCGATGATTTCTTGATACACGAATACCAACGCACCAATCGCCCCAACTTCCGTGCGCCCATTCCAAAGTGTCGCCTATCACACTTATCAGATGCTTATCAGTAACATGCATATCTCAAATTATCCTGTCGTCCGACGGATACCCTCCGACTCCCAGTGAATTGGCGACAATCCGCAAAACGACAGTCCGCCCCCGACTCGAAGGCCGGACGGAGCCCCAGACGGTTGGCCCGGTGACGTCCTCGAGGAATGGTTTCAATCCACCCCGGCCCGGAGGCCGGGAAAGTCCAGCCTGAGGGAAGCCACCCATTCCAAACGCTCGGTTTCAATCCGCCCCCGGCCCGAAGGACGGGGGAAACTCGTCATAACAACTAGAGTGCTTCATCAGTCGATCCGTTTTAATCCGCCCCCGGCGCGGAGGCCGGGGGAGACACGCTGGGTAAGACCTTCGCCCTGGCTGCTCTGCTGTTTCAATCCGCCCCCGGCGCGGAGGCCGGGGGAGACGCTCAGAGGCAAGCGTGAAGGCCGATGCCTTAGTGTTTCAATCCGCCCCCGGCGCGGAGGCCGGGGGAGACTCTCGACGACAACGACGCACTTATCTTTCCGACACTAGTTTCAATCCGCCCCCGGCGCGGAGGCCGGGGGAGACTCCATGCCTCGGCGAGCGTGGTCTCGCTGGGCCGGTTTCAATCCGCCCCCGGCGCGGAGGCCGGGGGAGACGATCCGTTCCAGGACGGTTGGCATCTCGCGAATGTTTCAATCCGCCCCCGGCGCGGAGGCCGGGGGAGACTTGTGCTCAACGCGGGCGCGGGTGCGGCGATTCAGTTTCAATCCGCCCCCGGCGCGGAGGCCGGGGGAGACCCGTGCCCCGTGATTTTGGCCGACTTGAGCTTGTTTCAATCCGCCCCGGCGCGGAGGCCGGGGAGACCGTATGCGGGGGGGGTTGGGGTCACGCTTGCTGACGTTTCAATCCGCCCCCGGCGCGGAGGCCGGGGGAGACTTGCGCGGCGCATCGACGGCGCGATGAAGATGCAGTTTCAATCCGCCCCCGGCGCGGAGGCCGGGGAGACCGTATGCAGGGGGTGGGGTCACGCTTGCTGACGTTTCAATCCGCCCCGCGCGGAGGCCGGGGAGACTTGCGCGCGCATCGACGGCGCGATGAAGATGCAGTTTCAATCCGCCCCGGCGCGGAGGCCGGGGAGACCTCGGCTACCTCGATGGCACGATCCTACACTACTGTTTCAATCCGCCCCGGCGCGGAGGCCGGGGAGACCTCACAAAATCTCGTGGGCCGGAGCCCTCGGATATGTTTCAATCCGCCCCCGGCGCGGAGGCCGGGGGAGACCCGCCGCGTCCACGACTTGCCGGAGATAATCCAGTTTCAATCCGCCCCCGGCTCGGAGGCCGGGGGAGACAGAACCTCGGAACATTCTTCCTCTTCACCAAGAAGTTTCAATCCGCCCCCGGCTCGGAGGCCGGGGGAGACCCTGAAGGATCGAAGCGCGAGTCAGAACGCCCATGTTTCAATCCGCCCCCGGCTCGGAGGCCGGGGGAGACAAGCATGGCTTGCTCGGTGGCTCCATAGCTCGCGGAGTTTCAATCCGCCCCCGGCGCGGAGGCCGGGGGAGACTCTTCCGCCTCGCGATCGCTCGCGCCCGGACTCGTGTTTCAATCCGCCCCCGGCGCGGAGGCCGGGGGAGACACGGAACAATCGCGGCTCGCAACTCGATTCGCGCGTTTTAATCCGCTCCCGGCGCGGAGGCCGGGGGAGACCCGGCCGTCTTAGCCATCCGTCCGGGCGCGAGTCGGTTTCAATCCGCCCCCGGCGCGGAGGCCGGGGGAGACGCGGACATGGGCGACTTCATCACGATCGACGCGAAGGTTTCAATCCGCCCCCGGCGCGGAGGCCGGGGGAGACGCGGCTTGGGCTCGATCCGAAGGATCACCGGCGGCTGTTTCAATCCGCCCCCGGCGCGGAGGCCGGGGGAGACCGAAGAGGACCGGGAGAGCTATACCAAGGAGTTCGTTTCAATCCGCCCCCGGCGCGGAGGCCGGGGGAGACGGCCTTCGCGGACGACCAGGGCGCAATTGTCTCGGGGAGTTTCAATCCGCCCCCGGCGCGGAGGCCGGGGGAGACACACTACCTTGAACAGCTTCAGGGCTTTGGCGGTGTTTCAATCCGCCCCCGGCGCGGAGGCCGGGGGAGACGCATCGAATGACTCGGGATCAGCCAATTGGACGGGTTTCAATCCGCCCCCGGCGCGGAGGCCGGGGGAGACAAAGCGATCGAGTTGCCCTCGCAACCAATCTCGCCAGTTTCAATCCGCCCCCGGCGCGGAGGCCGGGGGAGACTCACCACCCTCCTCGCCGAAGTCGAACAGCTGAGGTTTCAATCCGCCCCCGGCGCGGAGGCCGGGGGAGACGGGGCTCCCGAGTGCTGGGCTACGGTCGGTTTAGTGTTTCAATCCGCCCCCGGCGCGGAGGCCGGGGGAGACCGCACACGCTGCGAGAGCGAACCATTAATACTCTGTTTCAATCCGCCCCCGGCGCGGAGGCCGGGGGAGACGTCGATAACCTGAGTCGGCTTGGACCGAAGATGCTTGTTTCAATCCGCCCCCGGCGCGGAGGCCGGGGGAGACGAAGAGTGGCTTGCCGACCGGCTCTGGCTTCGGCAGTTGTTTCAATCCGCCCCCGGCGCGGAGGCCGGGGGAGACCGACATCGACTGACCTCCGTCGGCGGGGGAGTGGTGTTTCAATCCGCCCCCGGCGCGGAGGCCGGGGGAGACAGGCCTGCTGTGCTGCCGAAAGCCTTGCGATCGCCCGTTTCAATCCGCCCCCGGCGCGGAGGCCGGGGGAGACGAGGGTGGCGAGGTCGTCACGCAGGCCGGCGATAGTGTTTCAATCCGCCCCCGGCGCGGAGGCCGGGGGAGACGGCCTTGGCCGATTCCCACGCGGGCGGCCAGGCGCTGGTTTCAATCCGCCCCCGGCGCGGAGGCCGGGGGAGACTCGACGTTGAGTTTCACCTTCGGAGTTTTGCAATTTGTTTCAATCCGCCCCCGGCGCGGAGGCCGGGGGAGACCGCGGAACACTGCATGACGGCGACTATTCGATTCAAGTTTCAATCCGCCCCCGGCGCGGAGGCCGGGGGAGACCTCGTCGGGCTCACCAATGTTCGCATACCAGCGACGTTTCAATCCGCCCCCGGCGCGGAGGCCGGGGGAGACCTCGTCGGGCTCACCAATGTTCGCATACCAGCGACGTTTCAATCCGCCCCCGGCGCGGAGGCCGGGGGAGACTCGAACCGCGCGTTGACCCAGGGGAAAGTGGTGTGTTTCAATCCGCCCCCGGCGCGGAGGCCGGGGGAGACATGACCGACTGTGTCAAAGCCGTCTTGCTTGAGTTGTTTCAATCCGCCCCCGGCGCGGAGGCCGGGGGAGACCGAGCGACGGCAAGTCATGAGCGACGTCGGGCAGTTTCAATCCGCCCCCGGCGCGGAGGCCGGGGGAGACAGCCCGCCCTTGATCACGTTTTCCTGGATGACCTGTTTCAATCCGCCCCCGGCGCGGAGGCCGGGGGAGACGCCATCGCCCGCACTCGCCGCAGGTCAGGTTTTCGTTTCAATCCGCCCCCGGCGCGGAGGCCGGGGGAGACGTCGCGGCGGTCGAGGCTGAACTGGACCGGCTCAAGTTTCAATCCGCCCCCGGCGCGGAGGCCGGGGGAGACGCGCCCTGAATACCTCTTGCTCGGTGACGCCCTGTTTCAATCCGCCCCCGGCGCGGAGGCCGGGGGAGACGGGCCAGCGTCAGCGAATCGTACGCCAAAGCCTTGCTGTTTCAATCCGCCCCCGGCGCGGAGGCCGGGGGAGACTTGCGGTCGTCGCTGTGGCTGGGGGGACCGAAGCAGTTTCAATCCGCCCCCGGCGCGGAGGCCGGGGGAGACCCAAAAAACAGGGAAGTAGCCCAGATCCATCACCAGTTTCAATCCGCCCCCGGCGCGGAGGCCGGGGGAGACTCGAGCCTGCTCAGAGCCGAGTCACGATCGCCAAGGTTTCAATCCGCCCCCGGCGCGGAGGCCGGGGGAGACGTGCCAAGCCCGCCCCGATCGAGAGCGTCAGCAAGTTTCAATCCGCCCCCGGCGCGGAGGCCGGGGGAGACGTTGCTCTAGGTTCGGGTAAACCTGGGCTTGGAAAGTTTCAATCCGCCCCCGGCGCGGAGGCCGGGGGAGACTGATGTCCGAGCTTGACCGAATCGGTAATGCCCGGTTTCAATCCGCCCCCGGCGCGGAGGCCGGGGGAGACCGGCGGCCGAGAGCGGTGGCAGTTCCATGCGCGTGTCGTTTCAATCCGCCCCCGGCGCGGAGGCCGGGGGAGACGGCCGACATGGCCGAGGCTGCAACCAAGCTGGGACCGTTTCAATCCGCCCCCGGCGCGGAGGCCGGGGGAGACCAAACTCTCGGCCCACCTCTTCCAAGTGCATCGGGTTTCAATCCGCCCCCGGCGCGGAGGCCGGGGGAGACAAAAATCTGATTTCCCGATTTACTTTAGTTCAGAGTTTCAATCCGCCCCCGGCGCGGAGGCCGGGGGAGACGATCACGGTGGTGTTGCGATTCGCAGCCACCAGTTCGTTTCAATCCGCCCCCGGCGCGGAGGCCGGGGGAGACGAAGCTCAACGAAGCGGTCGGCAGCTTGGACAAGTTTCAATCCGCCCCCGGCGCGGAGGCCGGGGGAGACCCGAATGGCTTGTCATCCAGGTATACCGTAGCTCCTGTTTCAATCCGCCCCCGGCGCGGAGGCCGGGGGAGACCGATGCTGGACGTGCTTTTGGGCGCGGACCTGCTACGGTTTCAATCCGCCCCCGGCGCGGAGGCCGGGGGAGACTCAACGGGGGAGAGTCCGGGACCTCATTCCGCCAGTTTCAATCCGCCCCCGGCGCGGAGGCCGGGGGAGACCGACGACGGGCGAGACGACGATGCCTTCTCGGATGTTTCAATCCGCCCCCGGCGCGGAGGCCGGGGGAGACAGCAGGGGCAGACTTCCGCTGCCGCATACAGGCTGTTTCAATCCGCCCCCGGCGCGGAGGCCGGGGGAGACGCCAACCTCGTTCGTCCCCGCGTAAAGTTCGGTCAGTTTCAATCCGCCCCCGGCGCGGAGGCCGGGGGAGACGTCTCGGTAGCCGTGAACGATCTGTCCGTGGTACGTTTCAATCCGCCCCCGGCGCGGAGGCCGGGGGAGACGCGGTGTTGGCCCCTTTGGTGGTTCCGCCGTGGTTGTTTCAATCCGCCCCCGGCGCGGAGGCCGGGGGAGACGGGAGGCGGGAGCCTCTATCGTGTCAGGTACGACTGTTTCAATCCGCCCCCGGCGCGGAGGCCGGGGGAGACCTGTCGAACATCGCGGTCGGTGACGTGACCTGTACGGTTTCAATCCGCCCCCGGCGCGGAGGCCGGGGGAGACGGAGACGAGTTTCGCACATGGATGCTGGAAGGAGTTTCAATCCGCCCCCGGCGCGGAGGCCGGGGGAGACAGCAGTACGCAAACATCAATATCTGAGTTAGTTTTTGTTTCAATCCGCCCCCGGCGCGGAGGCCGGGGGAGACCCCACTGGATGCCGATTCCGCCTGGACCTACGGAGTTTCAATCCGCCCCCGGCGCGGAGGCCGGGGGAGACGTCTTTCCCTCGCCGCTTCCCGTGATCCCAGACGCGTTTCAATCCGCCCCCGGCGCGGAGGCCGGGGGAGACGGGGTGACCGAAGACGCCTTGATAAACAAGGGTTCGTTTCAATCCGCCCCCGGCGCGGAGGCCGGGGGAGACTCTATGCTACTATTGCTGATGACTGTATTCGGATGGTTTCAATCCGCCCCCGGCGCGGAGGCCGGGGGAGACAAGGAAGCCCCACGTTACTCTCCCTGCCTAAATGGTTTCAATCCGCCCCCGGCGCGGAGGCCGGGGGAGACGACTATGACCCCCCGAACGCCAACGAAGCGCTTCGGTTTCAATCCGCCCCCGGCGCGGAGGCCGGGGGAGACTCGACGGGAGCCACACTCACGGGCAGTTCGTGGAGTGGTTTCAATCCGCCCCCGGCGCGGAGGCCGGGGGAGACCGCGCCGTTGATCGCCGCGAAGAAAGCACTTTGTCGTTTCAATCCGCCCCCGGCGCGGAGGCCGGGGGAGACCCGACGGGCCTTTGCGACCTGGGCCTCTCGTCGAGTTTCAATCCGCCCCCGGCGCGGAGGCCGGGGGAGACCGCAGCCCCACCGCCGATCACGGCGCCCTTCCAAAGTTTCAATCCGCCCCCGGCGCGGAGGCCGAGGGAGACCTTTCGGAATCGGAACCCCAGCCTCTTGCAACCGGTTTCAATCCGCCCCCGGCGCGGAGGCCGGGGGAGACTTGCGCTCCCGGCGCCGACATGGGCGGCCATGGCTGTTTCAATCCGCCCCCGGCGCGGAAGCCGGGGGAGACATCGCTGGCGGGGGAGGTGGTAATCCGCTCAATGGTTTCAATCCGCCCCCGGCGCGGAGGCCGGGGGAGACAGCCCTGATCCGCGAGTTCCAGCGACTGCGCGTCCTGTTTCAATCCGCCCCCGGCGCGGAGGCCGGGGGAGACGCCCTCCTCGCGGCAACCGAAGAGGAGCTCGGCGAGTTTCAATCCGCCCCCGGCGCGGAGGCCGGGGGAGACATTCGGGCCACGGGTTACTTCGCCTTATCGTCGGTTTCAATCCGCCCCCGGCGCGGAGGCCGGGGGAGACGAAGTTCCAAGGTAGCGAGCGTCTGCATTCGCAGCATGTTTCAATCCGCCCCCGGCGCGGAGGCCGGGGGAGACTCTTTCTGCCCATTCGCTCGCCCTCTAGTTGTGTTTCAATCCGCCCCCGGCGCGGAGGCCGGGGGAGACGCAAGCAGACACCGCCGGTTCCCCTGCTGATCCCGTTTCAATCCGCCCCCGGCGCGGAGGCCGGGGGAGACTCGTCACAGTTCACGAGGGAGAGCTGATATTCATGTTTCAATCCGCCCCCGGCGCGGAGGCCGGGGGAGACGGCCGCTGGCGGGCAAATGGTCGTCAACCTCAAGCGGTTTCAATCCGCCCCCGGCGCGGAGGCCGGGGGAGACACGGTTCTCGCGGGGATGCAAATGAAGACGTTCGAGTTTCAATCCGCCCCCGGCGCGGAGGCCGGGGGAGACAACTCATGCTTTCGGACGAATGGATTGACTGGGAAGTTTCAATCCGCCCCCGGCGCGGAGGCCGGGGGAGACCTCCGGTGATGTCGAGCACCTTCCACTCTTTCGCGGTTTCAATCCGCCCCCGGCGCGGAGGCCGGGGGAGACTCGCCGCGGGTGCGATCGCTTTCGCCGCGGGAACAATGTTTCAATCCGCCCCCGGCGCGGAGGCCGGGGGAGACGCTCCTCGCCGTTGCGAATTAGACTCAGCGGCGTTGTTTCAATCCGCCCCCGGCGCGGAGGCCGGGGGAGACATCCCGCACACGTCGCGTTGCCTTCCCCTACTCGTTTCAATCCGCCCCCGGCGCGGAGGCCGGGGGAGACCGCAGTGAAATCGCTCAGATTTGATTGCACAATCCGTTTCAATCCGCCCCCGGCGCGGAGGCCGGGGGAGACGCCGTGCTTGCGTTGCCATTCCTTCATGAGTTGGTTTCAATCCGCCCCCGGCGCGGAGGCCGGGGGAGACTGTGGGATCGATGCCTACATCAAGGAAAGAGACCGTTTCAATCCGCCCCCGGCGCGGAGGCCGGGGGAGACCGCGCGCACCCCCGAACAACGTGTTAGACTTGCGGTTTCAATCCGCCCCCGGCGCGGAGGCCGGGGGAGACTAAGTAGTCGGTGGGGTTGGTGCCAATCCCGTTCTGTTTCAATCCGCCCCCGGCGCGGAGGCCGGGGGAGACGGCCGGCGAGTTGGTCACGCTGACCATCACTGGCTGTTTCAATCCGCCCCCGGCGCGGAGGCCGGGGGAGACTACTGGTCGGGCCCCGGCAACTTCGCCGTTTCGGGAGGTTTCAATCCGCCCCCGGCGCGGAGGCCGGGGGAGACGCCCCGATCTCAAGCCGATCGATCGCCGCGAGTCTGTTTCAATCCGCCCCCGGCGCGGAGGCCGGGGGAGACATGGAATCGCCTGCCTGAGTCCAAGAATCCCGAGTGTTTCAATCCGCCCCCGGCGCGGAGGCCGGGGGAGACATCAGCACGCAATCGAGTCCGCTCAAGTAATCGGTTTCAATCCGCCCCCGGCGCGGAGGCCGGGGGAGACACCTGGGCGAGCTCGTCGTGGGCCCGCTCGAGCAGTTTCAATCCGCCCCCGGCGCGGAGGCCGGGGGAGACCGTCCTGGTTCGGCGGAGTGATCGGCACCTGGTCAGTTTCAATCCGCCCCCGGCGCGGAGGCCGGGGGAGACGCTCGGCATGCTGGTGACGCAGTCGCAGATACTGTAGTTTCAATCCGCCCCCGGCGCGGAGGCCGGGGGAGACACGCCAGGCGATGATCGTTCGCCGCCTTGGACGTGTTTCAATCCGCCCCCGGCGCGGAGGCCGGGGGAGACAAGTACCAGACCCTCTACATGAGGATCAGTCGCGTTTCAATCCGCCCCCGGCGCGGAGGCCGGGGGAGACGGCCTGCCCTTAAGTTCAAAGGACGTCGGAGTTTGCATCGCGGAATTCGCGAATCTCTTTTTAAGCGGTGCAAAATCCGTTGTTCTTGAGAGGGAGGCTCGCCGGAAGTCATTGGGGAGGCAGCTCCTTTCGACGATCGCGAAACCACGGGGCTTGAGCCGGAGCGATGGGTTCGCGGAGAGCAAAATCATTCGGTTAGAGGGCTTCAATAAGAACGGAGAAGAACCGAATTGTCAAAGAGCGATTCGGAAGGTGGAGCCGAAGGTCGACGCCAACACGTCAGACGATCAACGGGCCTTCAAAATCGAGAGGTTCTTTGGTTCCGTAATGCTCAATACGCTTGCGAACGGTCTCGTCGAGTGGATAGAAGCGAAGGCTGTCGTGCTGGGTGTCGATGAGTGACAGCAGAGAGTCGCGGAGCAAGACCCACTCTTGCGGACCCACCACGCACTCAAAGACCGACTGCTGGACACGCTGACCGTAGTTCTTGCAGGCGGTCGCAACCTTGCGCAGGCGACGTCGACCCTCGGGGGTTGTCGTCGCGACATCGTAGGTCACTACAATAAGCATGCTTCTCTTCCGTTTCGATGAACGGGTGCCGGGATCGAGGCGGGAGGCGGTCGGGGTCCGCTAACGAACGACGCACGGGACATAAACTTCGGAGTCGCCGCGGAGATGGCGGGCGAGCAGCTTGGCTTGCAGGAACGGGAGTTGGCCGATGCGTACCGACGTGCCCAGGAGCGGGTGCGTCAATTCGTCGCGTTTACGGGCGACGTAGGCTTGCACCAAGGTCTTTCTCGCCTCGACCGACATTTCCACGGCACCACCATCGCGACGGACGAAGTCGGAGGGGCCGATCTGACGGCGGTTGAGCAAGGTCAAAACCAGGCGATCGGCCACCAAGGTGCGGAACTCCTCAACCAGGTCGAGAGCGAGCGACGGACGACCAGGGCGATCGACGTGGAGGAAACCAATGTCGGGGTCGAGCCCCGCGGCCGTCAGCGCCGCGACGCAGTCGTGAGTCATCAAGGCATAGGTGAACGACAGAAGCGCATTGACGGGGTCGAGCGGCGGTCGTCTTGAACGGCCGCTCATCGCGAGTTCATCGCGGTGGCTCCGGATCATCCGGGGGAACGCGGCGAAATAGCTTCGGGCCGAATCGCCTTCACGGCCGCGGACCGCGTCGAGTGAGTCGGCCGTGGGAAGCGATTCCACGTGTTCACCGAGCCGCGCGGCCGACGCGTTCAAGGCGGCCACATCCTCGGCATCGTCCGTCTCTCGGGCTGACCGCAGCAACGAATTTCTCGCGTTGTGGAGCTTGCCCGCGATGAACGAGCGCGCGAGCGGCAGGCACGCCTCCGGCCGATCGGACCGGCGAAACTGCTCGCGTCGGAGCAGCACGTTGCCGGAGCGGGGGGCGTCAACCCGACCGATCAGCCGCCCCGAATCGCTCAGGTACGACAGGGCGACCCCCGACTCGAGGCAGAGCCCCACCAGCCCGGGACTGACGAGGATCGGCCCGAACAAGGCGATGGCGTCGAGATGATGGATCGGCAAAGAGAGACGTACCTGCTTCTCAACCTCGACGACGACCGTCAGGTGGTCACGACGAAGATAGGCGCCGGCGGTGAAGACATAGAGTGTGTTCAGTTGCACATCCACAAAAGTTGATCCTTTCCCTCCGGGTCGACCGGAATGCCCTTCGCGTCAAGGCTGCGGATCGGAATAATGGGCCGAGAACAGGTCGCGGGCGAGCGTTTCGGCCCGACGGGGATGAGCGAACGCCTCGGGCAGGCAATGACCCCGCAGCGAACAGCCGCGACAGCGAGGTTTGAGCACGGCCGGGGGGACGGCGTGCGAGGCGAGCAGGGCATGCAAGCCGGCGATGGCCGCCTCGGTCTCGGCGCGGAGGAGGTCGCTGAACGGAACCTCGCGTCGTTTACGGCTCAGGGCATGGTAGACGGCTCCCGCAGGCACGGGCTCGCCGAGCATCTCCTCCAGGCAAAGCGCCTGGGCACAGAGTTGCACATCATCATTATTCCAGCGGCGGGACCGCCCGCGCTTGTATTCAACGGGGTAGGGGACCGCCCCCTTGGCGCGGCGGTCCCCCGTGAGCTTCGATCGCTTGTGGAACTCGACCAGGTCGGCGCGGCCGTAGAGCCGGAGCCGTTGCGAAACGATCCAGAGCCCGCGCTCGGTGCGCACGCCGGGGCGCCGCTCGACCCCCATTTTGTCAGCGCGTCGGTGGCCGATATCCCCTTGCCGGGTGTGCTCGTTGTGGACGTAGAGGGCGTCAAGGTGCCTCAAGGCCGCCCGACGGTCACAATACAAGTAGGCGTTGATGGCCGAGAGGGGGACGAGGTCGTCCCCCTCGGTGTCGTCGGATTGGGTCACGTGGATCGCCTCACGTCACGGGGTGCGCGGAGCAATGTGCCGGTGGAGCACCACACCAGGGAACTGCTTGGAGCGTCCCTTGGCGTCCCACTCCCCCTTGTCGAGATCGAGGCGGTAGTCGGCGAAGCTCTGGGGAGGCTTCTCCTTGTCGCGAAGCTCGACCGAGACGGACTCGAACAACTCGTGCGCATGGGCGCAACCGAGCCGCGCTTCGCGCCGGTTCTGCTCGGCGTTGGCGCCGGCCTGGGTGCCGACGTGTTCGAAGTCGAACAGGCCACGCACGACCATTTCGCCCCGGGCGGCCGACCGGTCGTGGTCAAACAGGTGGGTGAGAGCCTCAATTAAGAGGTTGTAGTCGTCCTGATCGAACCCCGTATTGTCGGCGAACGCGGGCGAAACGTAGCACTTGGCCGAGTAGAGTCCGTACGGCACGATGTATTTCTGGCCCATCGTCCGTTCCTTGGCGGCATCCTCTTCCTTGGTGACAGCGCACCGCGTGATCGTCACCTCCTGGAACGTGATCGGATCGAACGACCGGCCGAACGTGAACTGCGCCGGGCCACGGACCTGGCCGTAGGCTGATCCTTTCATGACCTCGTTACCCGTCGAGACCACCGCCCCGAAGGTACGGATGTCGTAGAACTCATTGCAGAGCCAATCCTTGACAAGCCGGGCGTGCTCGCCCTGATCTTTTCCTTTCTCCTTACCTTTGACTTTCCCCTTCGTTTCCTCGATCGCCTTCTCTTGCTCTCGATTCAGGACAGCGCCCTGCTGCACAAAGATTTTATAGTTCTTGCCGTTGGGCTCCGGAGCGAACATCTGGACATAATTTCTGACCTTTCGTTTCAGGCAGACGTCCGAAACGAGGCCACGGTTCGAGAGCGCATCGACGCGTGGTTGATTGCCGGCGTCGGGGTCGCCGTTCGGGTTCCCGTTGGTGACTTCGAAAAGGATCAGGATGTCGTGGCGATGGGCGATCGGCTGGGTCATGACAGGTGATCTCCACAGTTAAAGAAACGATTATTCGGACGCGGAATCAGCCAAGAATTCGTCGGTGGTGTCCAGATCGGGCGAAGTATCGCCAGCGGCTTTTCTGGCCAGATACTCCTTGAGGTCACGGTTGTCCTTGGCTTTCTGCTGGTGAAAGCCGAGGGCGAAGCGGCCTTGCTCCTGAAGCGAGAGCGTGCCGGGGAAATCGGGGGGGCCTCCATCGCTCACCGGCCGAAAGAGAGCAAAGACGTCGTCGAGCTTTCGACCCAATGCAATGCCGACATGTCGTTTTTTCTGATTTTTAACAAGCTTGGAACGGTGGTGTTTCTCGAGGCGGAGCAGGCGCGGAAACACGTTGCGAGGGAAGGTCGACGCGTTCCCATAAAACCGCGCCACGACATCGGCCCCGACGTCTCCTTGAGCGGCGTACTGAATGTCGTCCAGGATGGCCAGGAGCCTCCCACAGTTATAAGCCGGGTCGTTCGTCTCAATGAGTTGGCGTTCGAGCATGGGTTGGCGTTCGAGCATAGATCGTTTCTCCGATCGATTCAGGATCAACTTGAGCAGGGCGAAGCGGGACGTCTGAAATCGAATCGCGTTCCCCGACTGCGCGGCCGAAATCCGGAGCCGCTGCAAGAGCGAGGGGAGCAACGAGACCGGGTTGGTCTCCTCCAAGGCGGCCCGATAGAGGGCGTCGTAGACGGTGGACTGGACCTCCGAAGCCACCCGCGCGGTGGTCGCGGCCAGCGCATAGATCGAGAGCGGAAGTGGGCCGGTCCCGGCCGAATCGCCGATCGGCTCGACGTCGTCACTCGGGGTCTGGTCCTGGTTCTTCCCCTTGCGCCCACCAGCTTTCGCAACGCTGGCGGCTTTTCTCGGGACTTCGATCGGTTCGATATCGAGGTCGGTAAACCAGCGCTTCAGCGCGGCGACCGCCGCGCGGAGCGGCTCGTCGAGCCAGCGGCGCACGACGATCCGGCCGCCGTTCGCGGCGAGCGTCAAGGAGCGGAACTGCCGGGTGTCAAGCGCATGATGGAAACTCCCCTGGCCTTCGAACGCGTCAAAAAACTTTTTGACGGCATCCTGGGCGGGCGTGTCGAACAAGAGGCTGAACGCCTCGCTGATTTCCGGCTCGGACGGGATCCAGGAGCAGAGGACGGCGTTGCCAAACCTGCGCCGACAGACCTTGTCGGCGAGAATTTCATTGAGGCCGAGAGCGTAGGCCGCCGCCGCCTGCTCGGAAACCGGGGCATTCCAACCCCGCTCGAAACCGTAGGAACTGAGCGAAGGAGTCGACGTGTCGAACGAGACCAGGTAGCCGCCGATCGGCGGTAGGCCGGGGACCCCTTTGATGAGCGTGCGATGGACCTCCGCAATTTGCTGGTTCTCGAGCCCCGTGACCAGGCAAACTCCCCGGTTGTTCGCTGACGACTCGGGGGCATCGGCGAATCGCTCGCGGTTGAATTCCCCTTTCCAGTAGTCGTGGAGCGGAGAGCCCTTCTCGAACATCGGGCCGCTCGTGACGCCAACCTTGAATGTGATTGTCTTCTTGTCTAACGGAATTACTTGTGTTGCTGTGATTGCGCAAAAGGTTGGCAGGTCGTTCTTACCGAAGGGGCGGAGATCAGCGATGCT
This sequence comes from Singulisphaera photorubra, assembly GCF_045290345.1. Lineage (GTDB taxonomy): Bacteria > Planctomycetota > Planctomycetia > Isosphaerales > Isosphaeraceae > Singulisphaera. The sequence continues at coordinate 376,013 of NZ_CP155447.1, forward strand.
CTTCAACGCGTCTCGCCCCTCGGGCGTCGCGAGGTAGCGATCGCGGAAGGCGAGGAGGGCGGTCAGGCTGGGATCGGCGGTCGCCTTGTGGGCGTCGGCAATGCGCTGCCAGAAATGGAGGTACGCCTTCGAGGCGTTTTGGCCGTCGTCGGCGATCGGTTCGCCCGTCTTGCCGTTGCATCCGAGCACCTTGTCACAGGCCTCGGCCAGAAAGTTCGCCTTGCCCCCCGAGTTGACGCCGGGGAATTCAGGCATCCAGAGCGGCCGCCCCGGCTCCTCTTTCTGGGCCTCTTTCTTCTTGGGATCCGCGATCGTGCGGTACAGCACCTGCCAGGGAGATCCCTCGGCGATCGACCCGTCGGGCCGGATCGTCAGCACGAGATGGACAAGCCGTTCCTTGGCCTCCATCGCTTCGACCAGTCGGGCCTCCACGGCATGCTGAAACAGGGCCTGGAGAATCATCGCGAGGCCTCCCGTCGCACAAGCTGGACGCGATCGGGATGACAGGCGAGCCGGGCGTTCTCGATCTGCGCGTGGAAGAACACAGGGATCGGGGCCAGCGAGCGGCCCGACACCCGATCTCGCGGGTCGAACACGTCGTAAAGCATTAATCCGAGATCTTCCTTGGGCCACTCCGAAGCACAGAGGGCCACCTCCGAAGGGTCGGGGACGAAGGCGAAGTGGGCGTCGAATTCCCGGCAACCGAGATAAGGACGCGAGTAACACTTCCCCGACTGGGCTCGTCGCGTGAACAACCCGTTGTATTTCTCCAGCGAATCGCGTGGAGGTTCCGCTCGATGGGTCAGCCGGATCTCGGCGGTGATCAAATACTCGACGTCGGCCAGGGCCAGCATGCCGCGCTGAGTGGCATCCGCGGCGCCTCCGCCCGCCCGGATCGGCATCAGGTCGCCAGATTCGGCCATCGCCACGGCCGCGTCGCGGAACGAGACCACCTTCTTGACCTCGTTCCGCCGAAACGAGAACCAACTTCCCCGCTTAATCACTCCGATCTCATGAATGACATAAAACATCTGTGGTTCATAATAAATCGCTTCGAGCACCCCTCGCGCGGCACTCGGCGTTAAGAGCGGATACGAGACGCGTTCCGCCTTCAAATCAGGCCTGGTCGCACACGCGAAGTCGCCCCACACGCGAACCGACACAAGACTCGGACTCGCATTTTTTTTCATATCCTCTCCGATCTTTTTCCCCTTGAGACACAACCCCACGACGCCCCACACCGCGCCCCCAACAACACACGAATTCCATTCAGATCTATCGATCCAAACTCCGAATCTCACTCAACCAGAAACAACGAAGGGTTGCAAGACTTTTTTGTTTTCCCCGAACCCTTTTCAATAGTAATATACCGGCGTGTTTGCAGTTTCGGACAATGAACTTGACGAGCCAGAACCGCTGGCTCTCAATAAGGTTGCATTGCGATCGATTCACCCATTCTCGAGACTTCGCCTGCGGAGAATGGGTGCGGATTGAAACGGTATTTCACTTCTGAAAAGGGTGAAGACTCTCGGCCCGGCAGGTTGGCGGGACCGAGAGTCCCACCTCTCGTCAAATCAAGAATTGATCCGCGGGAAGTTCTCCCAAGCGAATCCCGAGGGCGTCCTTGTCGTAAGGGCCTTCGTAGTGAAGCAATCCCTCGTCGGAACCAGAGACAGGACGAAGTTGGCCGCCGAGGTGGGTGATCCACTGGGGGTAGAGGTTGACGACGAACCGTTGAAGCCGTCTTCGGTCATCGAGCGAGAGATATCCACGACGGCGAATGGATTCGAGTAGGGCGTCGGCGTTGCCGTAGGAGACAACAACTCCTTGTCCGGACTTGCCGATCATCTTGAAAAGGCGATCCACTTCGATAAAGTTCGCGGCATTGCGGGCGTTCTGGATTTCCTGGGCCGTTTCACGACCAACACCCCAGGCGATGAGCTCGCGATGATAGTCGGCGAACAACTTCGGATCCTCGAATAAGCGATCCGGATTGGCGGCGAACTTGTCTAACCACAGACGGGTCTTATTGGTCGCTTCCTCATAGAATCCGGGTGGAGTGACGGGGTCATAAGCCGGTTCGAAGACCACCACGCGCCCGCCAGGCGTCCCAGCCAACAGGGTCAATAGGCCTTCACGGTCGCAGCGCCCCGCGGCCTGAATGATCGCGTCGAGCGGGCCGATCGCGCGAAACAGGGTCGGAAAATCGAGGTCGACGCCGGCCTCAACGACCTGAGTGCTCACGACGAGGCAAGGCCCACCTTGTCGGAGGGCGTGGTAGATCGTCCCTGGCCTGGGATCTTCTTTTCTCCCCAACACGTCCTCGCGATGCGCTGGGCACATGGTGCTGGAGAGGTGAAATAAGCCCTGAACACCCTGATTTTTCAGGCAATCGTACAGATCTTGTGCATGCTTGCGCAAGTTAACGACAACCAAAGCGCGAGGTTCACTCTCCAATTGCGAGGCCAGGTAGTCCCAGGTCCAACGTCCCTCCTGGAGAAACGGGAGTTCGAGCCGTGCGCGGCGGAGGATGCCAAAGGTCCGTTGCGGATCTTCGGTCAGTTCGCGGCATTCGTTGGGTCTGAACCCGGCAGGGAGGTTGCTGGACGCTCCGAAGCTGGGAAGGGTGGCCGACCCCAAGAGAACCGAGACGCCGAAATGACTGCGCAGATCGCGAATGACGCTAAGAATGGGGTCGAGCAACGAGAAGGGTAAAGCCTGAACTTCGTCGAACAGCACGACGGACTGAGCGAAATTATGAAGCTTTCGACAGCGCCCCGGCCGGCGTGAGAACAGCGATTCGAGGAACTGCACGGCCGTCGTGACGATCACCGGAGCATCCCAGTTCTCGGTCGCCTGCTTGGCCCGGCCTCGGGCCCGCGTCTCGTGCTCGGCTCCGGAGTCGCCAACACTGTCCTCTTCCTCTCCCTCAACAGCCGAATGGTGCTCGAGCACAAGGTCGATGGGATCGCCTTCCACGGTCAACGCATTCCGGTACACCTGCGCGTTTTGCTCGATGATCGCCAGGAACGGCAAGACAACGATCACCCGCCGCAGGCCGTGCTCCTCAGCGTGTTTCAGAGCGAACGCCATCGCGGCGAGCGTCTTGCCCGACCCGGTGGGAGCGGTCAGGCTGAAGCACCCCGGCGGACGCGCCGACGCGGCAACGCAGGCGTCATACAGCTCACGCCGAACTCGGTTCACCGGTGTCGGCTCGGCGCCGGTTGATAACCGACGAACGTAGGCGTCGAGCCGCTCAAACAGCACGCGAGCCTGAAACGGAATCGGCTCGCGCGTGCGGCCCGTCATATAACCTTCGGTGTCGAGATAATCCGCATCGACGAGGCACGAGAAAAGCATCCGAATTCGAAGCTCATCCTCAAACTCCACGCAGAGCCCCTTCATGCCCCGCTTGAGATACTCCCGGAGTGGCGGTTGGCTGGCGATCGTGCCTCCGGGACATTCTCGTTGCAGCCTCGCGACCAGATCCATCGACGTCCCAAGCGGGTTGAGGGCCGGGTCCTTGAGTTGGCCCTGCAGCGCACCGAGGTCGTGCAGCCCCGCATGATGCCCCAGGATCGCCAGGACGACCGCCGTTGGAAGCTTGCTCAAGTACGCCCCCGCCGCCCCGAAAACCGAGTGCCTGGTCTCCAGTCCGCCCCGGCGCCTGCCGAACAGATACTCTTGAAATTCCCCACGAAACTTACCGAGATCATGAAGCCATCCGGCCGCGGCGGCCAATAAAGCGAAATCAGGGTCTTGAGGACAGGCCGCGTTCGCCTTCTTACTCGCCTCCGCGGCGACGTCCCGGAGATGCGGGATCAAGCCATGTGGCTTTCCATCAAAGCCATTGCGATGCGCGAACGCCTCGTTCATTCCACTTCCCTTCTTGGCGATAGGAATAGGCGGGATTCAACTCCTCAGCGGTCGAATGGGTCGGCGCGAATCTCGGGCGGCCAGGGTCAAGCGGAGCAAGATTTCACCATTTTCGCAATTATCGCAGCAGCATTCATTTGACACACTCATTTTGATGGCCTAGGCATTTTTACATAATGCAATCGCGAAACACTTGATATTCGTCGCCGTTCGCACACCAAGGCTTGGGAGATCGGTAGCAATCATGGCTGTCGATCAATCTTCAGGATGACTCGATGGTTGCTACGCCACACACGCCTTCTCAACAACGTAAGCAGGTCTCGCCTCGGAAGGAATGGCCAAGCGATGCGTCGAAATGGCGAAAAACGCTTGCGGGCCGCAGAAAGCCTGAACAACCTTGATACGAAACTTCAGGATGAGGCGGGGACGCACGAGCAGACAACCGGCCCAAGGCGAGGCGAGCTCAAGTTCATTGATCGGGGAGGGGTTGCCACGGCGGGTACGGCACCAGAAACGGGGAGTGAGCTTGGCGACGAAGTCGCCTATCTCACAAAGATCCTTGCCGTCCAGACGGAGATCGGCAAGGTGGGGCTCGATATCGAAAAGTTGGTCGCGTTGGTCGCGGAACGATCCCAGACGCTGACGAATGCGAACGGGGCCATCGTGGGGCTTATGGTCGGTGATGAGGTGGTCTACCACGCGGGCAGCGGGACGGCCATGGACCATCTGGGGACGAGGCTCTCGATCGCCACCAGCTTGTCCGGATTCTGCATCCGGACGGGCAAAGTGCTCCGCTCCGATGAAACGCAGACGGACCCGCGAGTCAACCAGGAGGTGTGCCGCCGCATCGGGCTCCGATCGATGATCGTTGTGCCCCTGGCTCACGGTGGCCGAGTGGTCGGGGTGCTCAAGGTCTTCTCTCCCTTGCCCTCGCGGTTCAGCGATCGGGATGTCCGCACGCTCCAACTGATGGCCGGGCTCGTTGGCGCGGCGATGGGGCACGCAGCCGAGCACAACGCCAGACTGGTTTTACTCGAGGAACGGACCAAGGCGATGGAGGCGCTACGACGGAGCGAGGAGCAACTGACGAAACAACTCGACCTGACACGACAGTTGAACCGCGAGTTGGAGCGGGCCAATGCGCAACTCGCGGAGATGGCCAGAACCGACGGGTTGACCGGCCTGTGGAACCGACGCCACTTCGACGAGGCGCTCCAAGAGGGCTGTTCGTTCATGTCTCGGTACGGAGAGCCGGTCTCGGTCGTCATGGTGGACGTTGACGAGTTCAAATCATACAACGACACCTACGGACACCAAGCGGGGGACGAGGTGCTCCGAACCATTGCCGCGGTCCTAAAATTCAGCGCACGACGGCACGACACGGTCGCCCGGTTCGGCGGCGAGGAATTTGCCCTCCTGCTTCTCGGGGCTGACATCTCGGCCGCGGCCACGCTCGCCGAACGGCTCCGCCTGGCCCTCGAGGCTGGCCCTTGGGCCAATCGGCCGGTGACAGCCAGTTTCGGAGTCGCCACCGCTTGGCCCGGCTCCGCGAATCCCCGGGAACTCGTCAAAATGGCCGACGAAGCACTCTATCTCTCGAAACGGCAAGGGCGAAATCGAGTCACCTGCTACGAGAAGTCCGCCCCAGAAATCGAGATCAAGGTCTAGCAAGGCGCCCGGAAGGTCGCTCCTGAGCCTTCACGTGAAACATGCCTACCCGCTCCCAGATCCGTCCCGGCACACCCGTCCCCGCCGCCTCGAAACCACTCCCTTCATCTTGCCTTAATCGCCTTAACCCTAGACTCTTCACCTCTTTAGCCCTATTACTTACGCAAATTCTACCGCGTTCCTTCTTATTCCCGACAATATCGATCGGATTTCTTGACATTAACCCAAGGGGTGCGTATACTCCCTGGTGTCTGACAATGGCCATGAAAGGAGGCTGTTCGTGTTGACCCGCTTTGAGACAAACGGACGAATTGATGCCGATCATTCCACGCGTTCGCCGGAGTTGCTCCGGAGCAAGCGGGTCTGTACGGCAATCGTCGATCCGTTGAGCGAGCGGGCCTCATCGAACATCGCCCTACTTTATGGCGGCGTTTTCTCGAGGCCGGACAAGGAGAGTGGAGCGACCCCGCAGCGGGCCTGGTTCCCCTCCGCCACTCGGCAGGCGTTCGCACAATAATCGAAGTGGGGATTCCTGGATCCTCGGAATTCCACCCAACGGACGGTGCCTTGGTCGCCCTTGTGACGACCGAGCCATTCCACAAACCGAACCAAGCGACTCGCTTCAGGTCGCCGGACGAAAGCAACGTCGACGACCTGAGATTTCACTCCCTCTTTCACTTCCCATTGCACTTCCCACTTCCGCACACTCAGCGCCCTGCTCTGGTGACGTCCTCGTCTCCAAAGCAGGGCGTCCCGCAATGGCGCATCGCAAAAGCGAGGCGACGGAAACCGCTTCCAACAAGTCGGTTCGTGCCGGATCGCCCCGAATGGGCGACCGCCCATGACCAGGGATGACCCACGCACACAATCAGATCATCGAATGGCGACCTGGGCTGGAGCGGGCGGGATCGCATGCGGGCCAAAAGCCGGAAAGATCTGTCAGTGCGTATTGCAGGCGAGATTGAGAAGCGGCAAGTAGGACGAGCCACGCTTGGAGAGCGTGACCGAACCGATCCGGCCTACGTTCACGTCGCGGGTATTGCCTGAATCGATTTGACCGGAATGCCCAAACCGGCGCCTTCGGCTTGCGTGGCAGGGGAGGGGGGGAGATTCCGGCGGCTTCAGCCGGAGCAGCCGCTCCGGCCTTTCACTACCGCCGTCCTGGGAAACAACAAACCTCGCAAGCCCCTTGAGTATCTGGGACTTGCGAGGCCGTATTATTTCAAACGGAGAGGGGGGGATTCGAACCCCCGAAGGGCTTTGACACCCTTAACGGTTTAGCAAACCGTCGCTTTCGACCACTCAGCCACCTCTCCAGCATTCATTTTTGTCGTCACCCTTATTCTGGCAGCGACATTTGAGTTACAAACCTTACCAGACTGAGGCCGTACTCGTCAATCGGAAGATTTCAAAAAGCGGCAGACCCGCGCGGGACTGGCGACCTTTTTCGAACTCGGTGGCGGAACCGACCAGTATCGTTATATCAGCACTCAGACGACTCGATGGCCCCAACCCGACCCCTTGATAGGGAAACCCGAAAAGGGGGGCTTCGCATTCGTGATGTGGCGAGGCGATTGCCAAGACGCGCCTGGTAAGGTTAGGTTAGGGGGCTAACGCGGGAGGAGTAGCAGAGCCGCGGCGCCTTGTTCGCGGCCTCCACGAGGGAGCCAAGGGATCATGTCGGTCGGCGACCCGATCCGAAGCGAACGCGAACGCGAAGAGGGCGACATCCCCGAATTCCTGGCACGGATCCAGGCTGGGGATGAGTCAGCCGCCCGCGAACTCTTGACGCGATACGAGGCCGAGGTCCGGCTCGTCGTCCGCAGGCAATTGCCGCGGCTGCTCCGGTCGCGGTTCGACTCGCTCGATTTTCTCCAGAGCGTCTGGGGAAGTTTCTTTCGCAGAGTGCGGACCGGACCGGCCGAGTTCGAAGATTCTCGACATCTTGTCGCGTTTCTGGCACGTGCTGCGAAGAATAAGGTAATCGATGAATACCGCCGCGCCGCCAGCCGGAAGCAGGATATGCACCGAGAAGAGCCGCTCTGGGTCGAGGGGAGCCGGCCCAAGGACCTCGCCTCCGACATCGATTCCCCCAGCGAAGTCGCTCAAGCTCGCGAGGTCTATAGCCGACTTCGCGACCTCGTGCCCGAGGATCGGCGCAACGTGGTCGAACTGAAGGCCGAGGGACTTTCCAGCAAGGATATCGGCCTGCGACTGGGCATCAGTGAGCGGACCGTCCAGCGGGTCTTGGAGGACCTTCGTCGGCGGGCGCAATCGGAGTTGGAGGGGAGCTGATGAGCCTGTCCACCTCGGGCCGGACGTGGGAGGATGCCTCGTCCCCCGTCGCCGTCCGCGTGGCCAGGCGGTTCGAAGCCGCCTGGCGCCACTCCAAAGGCCAGCGTCCCGAACCTGACGACTACCTCCCGCCCGACAGCCTCGATCGACCCGGTGCCCGGCTCGCCCTGCTCCGGGCCGACCTCGCCTTGCGCTGGGAGGTCGGCGAGAAAATCCCCGTGGAGTGGTATCGCGACCGCTACCCCGACCTCGGGGACGAGACCCTGGTCGCCCTCATTTATGAGGAGTTCTGCCTCCGCGAAGAAGAGCACGACACTCCGGACCCGGCCGAGTACCAAGACCGATTTCCCGAGGTTGCGGCCCGCTTGCGACGCGTCTTCGAGATTCACGGCCTGGTCGGCTCGGGACAGACGACCACCGCGCACGCTCCTTCCGCCCCGGAGATCCCGTTCCCCGAGGCAGGGCAGACGATCGCCGGCTTCCACCTCGTCGAGGAACTGGGCCGAGGGGCCTTTGCGCGTGTCTTTCTCGCTGAGGAGCGGCAACTCGCCGACCGGCCGGTGGCCTTGAAGGTCGCGCGGTCGGGTTCGCGAGAGCCGCAGACCCTGGCCCGGCTTCAGCACACCCATATCGTGCCGGTGCATTCGACCCGAACCGACCCGGCGACCGGCCTGCACTTGCTCTGCATGCCCTACTTCGGCCGGGTCACGCTGGCGACACTCCTGGCCGATCCCGAGGTGAAATCCGCACGCACGGGAGGGGAGCTGGTCGATGCGCTCGACCGGCTCGGCACCGAGAAGGCTCCCTCCGGCCGATCAACCGGCCGGGTGGCCCTGGCCCGGCGGTCGTATGCGCTGGCGATCGCCTGGTGGGGCGGGCGGATGGCCGAAGCCCTCGAGCACGCCCACGAACGAGGGGTCTTGCATCGCGACGTCAAGCCTTCGAACGTCCTGGTCACGGGCGACGGCATGCCGATGCTCCTGGACTTCAATCTCGCGCGTGAGACGGTGACCGACGATCCCGACTCCACGGCCAGCACGCTCGGCGGCACCCTCGACTACATGGCCCCCGAACATCTCGAGGCGCTCGCCGACGGCACGAGCCGCCACGTCGACGCCCGTTCGGATATTTACGGCCTGGGTGTGCTCCTCTACGAGAGCCTGATGGGCGAGCGGCCGTTCACGACTCCCAAGCGAGCGCGCTCGGCGGCCGAGCTGCTGCTGCTGGCGGCCGAAGAGCGGCGAGCCGGCGCTCCTTCGCTCCGGAGCACGCACCCCGAGGTGCCCGCCGCGTTCGAAGCCGTGGTTCGCCGCTGTCTCGCCCCCGAGCCGGACAACCGCTATGCCACGGCCGGGGAACTGGCGGCCGACCTCCAGGCGGTCGCCGACGATCGCCCCCTGAAATACGCGCGCGAGCCGCTTCCCAGCCGTGCCGTGCGCTGGGTCCGCCGCAATCGCAGGACCCTCGCGATGGCCGCGCCGATGCTGATCGCGCTGGCGGTTGTCGTCACGATCCTCGTCAAGGTGCGGATCGATCGGGACCACCACCTGATGGAGATCGAGAACCTGATGCAGGGGGGGGCAATCTCTCTCGAGAACGAGGACTTTCGCACGGCGGTCATGCAGTTCGATACGGCGAGCCGGCTGTCTGATGGTCTCTCGCACCTCAAACCCCTCTTCAAGAAATCGCGTGAGAAAGCTCGACTCGCCGAGCAGACGGGGGTCATTCGAGCCAACGCCGATACCCTGTTCCAGGACGCCGAGCCCTTGCGGTTCCGCCTGACGCTCTTCCTTGGCGATCTGGAGGTGGCGTCCCAGAGGCTTCAAGAAACGCTCAAGCCATTCTATGTGCTCGACAACCCCGACTTCACGACGCTCCCCGACCTGAAGTTGCTCGATGCGCGCCGGCGGTTTCGTTTGCTCCGCGAAGTCAACGAGCTCCTCTTCTTATGGGTTGCGGCCGCGGCCCGCGACCCTTCCTGTCGCCCAGAGGCGCTCCGCGACGCGACCAAGATCTGCGACCGCGTCCTCTCATTCGCCTCGCCCGAGGACGCTTGGCCCAAAGCGCCCTGGAAAGCGATGCGCGGACTCCTGGCCGAACGGCAAGGCGAATCGGCGATCCTGGGGGATCGCGACGCCTCCCCCGCCGCTGCTGACTCTCCCCTGACCTGCTTTCAGTGGGGGTTCATCCGCGAGCTCGAAGGAAGGCACACCCAGGCGCTCGACTGGTTCCGCCGGGCCGCCTGGAACGAAGAAAAGAACTACTGGTATCACTATTACCTGGCCTACCTCGCCGGCCTGTCCGGGTATTCCGAGGAGGCCCTGAGGCATTACGGCTCGGCCGTGGCCCTTGCCGAAGACTCTCCCTGGGCTCGTCTCGGCCGCGGCCAGCACTACCGCGAGCAGGGGGCCTTGCCCATGGCCTGGACCGACCTGAGACAAGCCCAGACTCTGTTCGAAGCGCTTCAGAAGGAGCGGAAGGAACGCGAGGAGGGGATCGAGCTCCGGCTGACGCGTCTGGCGCTCGGGTACGTCCGCCAGCGTCAGGGAGACCTGATCGGCGCGCGGGCGGAATACGACCGCCTGATCGCGACTAACCCCGATGACAATCCAGGACGCGCCGCGAGGTTGAACCGGGCGACCCTCGACGCCGCCGCCGGCGCCATCGAGCAGGCTCGGGCCAGCTACAACGCCCTCGTCGCCTCGAACCCCGACGACCTCTCCGCGCAAGAAGGTCGCGCTCTCCTGGCGCTCCAGGCGGGAGAAGCAAGCTCGGCCGAGTCCGACTTCTCGGATCTGGTGCGAAGGACCAACGGGCGCAACGATCAATATCTCGCCAATCGGGGCCTGGCTCGGCTACTCCTGGGGCGTATTGAGGAGGCCGAGGCCGATGCCAGGGAGGCGGCCCGGCTCAATCCCTCGCCGGGACATACGCGACTCTGGACGCGGACCTTGCTCGCAAGGGGCCAGGTGGAGGAGCTGCCGATCGACCGCCCCGACGAGCTCGCGCGGCTTCCCTTGGGAGGTCTGTCGTTGACGGCCGACATCCGAAAAGGAGTGGCCAGGCTCGAAGAGGCCGCCGAAAGCGGTGGGTTGGCGGCGCTCCGGGCTCGACTCACCCGCGCCTTGCTCCTGGCGGCCATTCGAGATCCCGCCGCCGAGCAGGAGGCGAGTCTTGCCGTGGCGCTGGCACCGCTCTCGCCACGGGTCTTCCTGGTCCGAGGCCGGGTCCGCCATCGCCTGGGAGCAATCCGAAGTGCCCAGGAGGACGCCGATCGCGGGTTGCGCCTCGAACCGGACGACGTTCGCCTCCTGGAATTGCGAGGCCGGACGCGGATCGAGTCGGGCAGCCCTCGCGCGGGACTCGCCGATATCGACCGTGCGATCCGGCTCGGCACCGGAACCTCTCTCCGTGGGGCCAGAGCCGAGGCACTCCTCGCCCTGGGAGAAACCCAGAAGGCACTCCTCGAGTGGACGAACGCTCTGCGCGACGACCCCGAAGATCCCCGCGCCTACCTCGGCCGGGCACGGACCTATCTCCGGCTCGGGAAGCCGGACCTGGCGATGACTGAACTCGAACAGGCCTCGGTCTGGACGGGTGACGAGCCTGGCCTCCAGCTTTCGCTGATTCTGAACTCGGTCCGTTGTCTCCCCGGACAACCTAACCTGATTCCTCGCGTCATCGCCCTGACCAGGCGTGCCTGGGAATCGCACCGCGTGGCCTCGCCCCCGCTCAACGGGCCCCGAGCGGTCGAATGAAGCTCCGCCGAACCCGTTATAAACTTATCTACGACTTATGATTGATTGGCGGTCAAGATCAGATTTCCCCATTGGGTGGGCACGGCCCACCATCCCTATCTCCTTGCCAAAGCAGAGGATAAGATGGTGGGCCGTGCCCACCCTACGGGAATTATTAGGCCGACATTGTAGGATCCACGCTGATGTTAAGGCCGATCGCGACGCCGTTGAGGCTGACTCTGGCGATTTGAGCTTCGCACCGAGGGGTGGCTGGGTTCGGCAAAGTCGCTCGCTTTATTTCACTGTCCGCGAATGGCACGGCGGATCAAGCGGAGCCGAACCATGGGCCGCGACGGGGCGAGAAACTGGAGCGATGCGAAGAGGTCGGGGAGCACGAGGCCGACGACCAGAGCGAAGGCCAGGGTCAGGCCAGGCACCACCGACGACCGACGGGATCGACTCGGCGGTCGCCCTGAGGCCTCGGTCGTCGTGCGGGAAGGAGGAGACTGCAGGGGCGATGACTCGGCCGAGCGAGAGTTGCCCGGAATCGGCGCTGAGACGAACCCAGGCGCGGAAGCCGCTTCGACCGACTCGGCCTGGCCCGAATCCGCCGAGGTCGCGGAATCGGTCGTGACGACAGCGGCCGAGCTGGCGATCAGCGCCGTCGCCAGCAGGGGGAGTCCACCGGGCCCCCGCAGTGTGACGACCTGAACGACCTCAGGCTCGGCAACGGGAACGGGCAGTCGAACTTCGAGGTCCAGATCATCCACCGGCCGAGCCGGGTCGAACTCAGCCAGGTCGGCCCGCGCTGCCTCATGCCGATCGACCGGAGGAACCGTCTCAGGCGCTGCGAGTACCCCACCCAAAGGAGCGGTCGAGCGCACTGGCAGCGGCCCGACATGAACCGGAGGGGAGTACGTCCCGGCATACTCGTCCTGGCCCGGCTCGTAGGGCAACGGCCCCGAGACGACAGGCGGCTGATTTTGGGTATTGGGATCGGGGCTGCTCGGTTCGGGAGGCGGGATCAATGGGCCGGTCGACGTGTCAAGCGGGAACGGTGAGATGTTCAGCGACCCTAGAAACGGACAGTTCGCAAAAGGGTCCGACTCGTCAGCCGGCGAAGTTGACGGGCCACCCAACTGAGGCGCAGACTGCGGATTACGCGTGACTTCCAAGATATAGGGGAAATAATCGAAGCCCTGTGCGTACGCAGGTTCCGTTTCCGCGGGCGGAGTGATTTTCACAAAGAGAGATGAAGCTTTTTCTGACCGCAGTCGGATCGAGAATGTGAACGACGAAGTCGCGGGGTTGGGCGAGTAGTTCGCGTACTCTTTGAAATTCGCGTCGAAAACGCGAATGCCCTCGGCGATCGGCTGGTTGGCCCAGGCCGATTTGAGCACGAAATCGAAGTAGGAGACGCCCGACTCGGAGTAAATCTCGAGCAAGTCGGGGGCTGATCCCGGGCTAAGGCTTCCGTGCACCGTCACGATTCTTGCGAACGGTACCTGATGAGCCGTCGACCAGTCATCGACCAGCGAGAGCGACGCGTTCGTCGCCAGGATCGGCATCGCCGAGCCGTAGTCGACAGGGACGGAGAACTCTTCCTTCGGCGTCTCCACTTCAGCAAGACTGGTGCCCGTCGTCGAGAGGAGCCAGCGCGGCTCGAGCGACTCGACTCGGAAGCGAGTCTGATTCCGGCGCAGCCGGGTTCGCTCGGACCGCAAATCCGGGGTCCCCTTCCAACGCTGGAGCCAGCTCAGTCCTTGGAACGCGGCATGCATCCGTGGCACCGTGGGGCGATCAGTCGTCAGGCGTCGATCACGTCCGCAAAGTGGACTGGAGTGCCCGATTTATGGAGCATCCACCACCTCGTCGTACAGAGCTTAACGAAACCCCCGGCCGGTCCCCGACACGAAAAACTTAAATTCCCACTGAAAATTCAACCGAAATCGTCAGAAATCCAACTCTGAAAACATTTTACAGACCACCAAATCAGCTCAAAATTCCTGACCCGACCGCGACGGACGTCGCAGTCGGACCTTTCTTTTCGAGAGAAAGACGTCTAAGGATAATGGGACGAGGACGTCAATCTTATGAGATTGGGGAGAGGTGTTCCGCTCTGATCTCGTGCATTGGGGCACCGATCACCTCGCTGTAAGAATTCAGAATGAGGGCGGGGAACGGAGTTTCCCCGGAGGACGTCCAAACCTAAAGTGACGTCGCGCCCGTTCAAGTCACCGAAGTGGTTATCCACTACTTCCGATTCAGAGCTTTCGATACTGGAGATCCCTGCCGTGACACCTCGCAACGGCCAAGGCCTCGTCTGGCTCGGTGGAGTGCTCCTGTCGCTGTTCTTGGTTCTGGAGCCTGGCGTTCGCGCCGCGGATCCACCGGGAGCGACGGCCCGGCCGATCACACCGCGGACGGCGGTGGAACCGGCCGCCCCCGTGTTGCCCGCGGAGGTGGTCGCGGCGATGCAGGACGGGCAGTTCGCCGACGCCGGCAAGGCACTCGCAGCGCTCGCCGAGAAGGCCAAGAACGACGAAGAACGGGCTTATTACACCCTGATCCGCGGAGTCGCCGAGCGTCTCGGCGGGCAAGGTGACGCCGCTCGCCGCGTCCTTGCCGCCGCGCTCGAGGCCGCGCCTCGAGGGCCGTGGGCCGCCAAGTTGCGGGCCGAACTGGCGGCCGCCGAGCTGGCCGCAGGCCACCCCGACGCCGCCGAAGCCCTGGCTCGCGCCGAGGCCGAAACCTTGCTCGCCGGCGACCGCAAGGACCGCCTCGCCGAGGTCTATCACGCCTTCGCCCGCTCACTGCTCAAGCCCGACGACCCGGTCACGCCGGCCGATCCCAACGGCGCTACGACTTGCTCGTACAGGCGCGAGGGTTGGCCAGGGGCGAGGCGCTCCACGCCGGACTTCTCCTCAGCATGGCACGCGCCAGCCAGGCCGCGGGGAACCATCCGCGGGCCATCCAGGACCTGCAGCTCTATCTGAAAGAGGCGCCCAAGGGGCAGGACCGCGTGGAGGCCCGCTATCGCCTGGGCGAAGCCCAGCGCAATGCCGGCCAGGTCCTCGCCGCGCGTCTGACCTGGGCCGATCTCGCTCGCGAGCTCGCCGCCTCCGGCAAACCGCTCTCCAAGGGGGAGGACGGGTTCCGGGCGCGAGCCCTCTACGGCGTCGCCCTGACACATGGCGTTCCCAATCCTTCCAATGACGCCAGCCTGAGCCTGGGTGTCGCCGCGCTCAAGCGATTCCTAACCGAATATCCGGCCAACCCGTTGGCCGTGGAGGCCGCCTACCAGGTCGGAGCTTCCTATCTGGCGCGAGGCAAGGGGCAAGAAGCGCTCGGGGCGCTCAAGGCCTTCCTGAACGAAGAGGGCTATCGCGCCGAAACCGATGAGGCGAAACGCGACCTGGCGCGGCTCTTGATGTCCGCGACCTACCAGGTCGGCCAGGTCTTGCAGGGGCAGGAGAAATTCGACGAGGCGATCGCCGCCTGGCGTGGGTATCTCGCCAAGTTCCCTGACGGTCCCCAATCGGCCGACGCCCAGCGTGCCATTCTCGACACCCAGCTCCTGACGGCCGCCGAACATCTGCGCCATGGCCGCTACGCCGAGGCCCGGACGGCCTGGAGGGCGTTCGCAACCGGCAACCCGCTCGATGCGCGTGTGCCTCAGCTTCTCTACGAGATCGGTGACAGCTTCGTCGTGGAAAAACAGTACGACGACGCCATCGCCGCCTGGGCTCCGCTGCTGAGCAAGTTCCCGGGGAGCGAGCCCTCGGCCCACGCCCAGTTCCGGATCGCCACAATCTTCGAGGACGAGAAGGGGGACCCCGAAGCGGCCATCGAACGCTACAAGAAGGTGGCGGTCGAACCGTGGCGGACCCGGGCACTCGAGCGGGTCGGCGTGATGGAGGCCAAGGCGCTCACAATCGTCACGCCCCGCACGTACCACTCCGGCGAAAAAGCGAAGCTCAAGGTCAGCACACGCAACCTCGAAACCCTCACGTTCTCCGCCTACAAGCTCGACGCCGAAGCTTACTTCCGCAAGAAGCAGGTCCTCGGCGGGGTCGAGTCGCTCGACATCAGTCTCGTCCAGCCCGACGCCGAGTGGACCCTGCCGGTCCCCGGCTACGCCAAATACAAGCCGATTGAGAACGAGTTCGAGCTCGAGAAGGTCGAAATCCCCGGAATTTACGTGGTCAAGGTGACCGACGAAAAGTCGCTGCAAGCGACGACGCTCGTCATCGGCAGCGACATCGAGGCAATCACCAAGATCTCGCCTGAACAAATCTTAGTTTTTGCACAAGACGTGACGACGGGCAAGGGTCGAGCCGGAGCGCGGGTGCTGATCGTCGGCGACGGGGAAGTCGTCGTCGAGGCCAAGACGGGGGCCGACGGCGTGCTCCTGAAAACCTGGGAAAAACCCCGCCCGGCGGGCGAAGAGCTGAAATTCCTCGTCTTGGACGGCCCCAACGCCGCCGGCTCGGGCTTCGGCTCGATGCCGAAAGTCTCGCAAGGGCTGACACCTCGAGCCTACCTCTATACCGATCGGCCCGCCTATCGGCCGGGGCAGAAGGTGGCCCTCCGCGGCGTGGTGCGTGAAGTGGTGAACGGCCAGTACGCCGACACGCCGGGAGCCGAGTACCGACTGGAGGTCTCGGACAGCCGAGGTCGGCGGATCGTGGCCCGTCCGGTCAAATTGTCCGCCTTCGGCACGTTCCATGAAGAGCTTCCACTCGACAGCGGAGCGCCCGTGGGGACATACCAGGTCCGGGTCTACCAGCCGGGAGCCAGCGACTTCTCCGGTCAGTTCGAGGTGCAAGCCTACCGGCTCGAGAAGCTCGACCTCGCTTTTGACATGAAGAAATCGGTCTACTTCCGGGGTGAGACCATCGAGGCCGACGTCGTGGCACGCTATCAGTATGGCGCCCCGGCCGCGGGCCGACCGATCGCCGTGCAGCTCCCCGACGGCCGCTTGGTCCGCGGATCGACCAACGGCGAAGGCAAGTACCACGTCGAGTTCACCACCGAGGGATTCGCCGAAGAGCAGGCGCTCCAGCTCATGGCGCAGTTGCCCGAGGACGGCGTCGGGGCGGTGGCCCGCGTGATGCTCGCGGTCCGTGCGTTCTCGATCGACTTGAAAACGGCCCGAGACGTCTACCTGGACGGCGAGTCGTTCCCGCTCACCACGACGACCATCGATGCGCAAGGGAAGCCTACGGGTGAAACCCTGAGCATTGCCGTATTGAAACGAGTGACCCTGGCCGGACGAGTCACTGAGCGTGAAGTCCTCCGCAAGGAATTGAAAACGGACCCCGCGACTGGGCGTGGGGAGACCACGCTCAAGGTCGACGACGATCAAGGCGGGGCATTCATTGTCCGGGTCGCTGGCGTGGACCGGTTCGGCAACCCGGTCGTCACCGATCGGGCGCTGACGATCTCCGGGAAGAAAGACGAGACCAAGCTCCGCATCCTGGCCGACCGCCAGACGTTCAAAGTGGGCGAGGAAGCCACGGTCAACCTGCACAGTCGAGGCCGAGCTGGCACCGCACTGCTGGCCTGGGAGGCCGATCGCATCTTGCAATACAAGATCGTCAGGATTGAGGACGGCGACAATGCCGTCGCCTGGGCGATCGACGGGGCCCAGTTCCCGAATTTCACGCTGACCGCCGCGCGGATGTCGGGGACGCACTTCGACGAGGCCCGCCTCGACGTTCGGGTCGAGCGTGACCTGCGGGTCAAGATCCAGCCGACCAAGCCGGCCGTCGGGCCGGGCGAGGAGATCGAGGTCGAGGTCACGACCGAGGATCAGCTCGGCCGGCCGGTCGCGGCCGAAGTTGCCCTGGCCCTGGTCGATGAGTCGCTCCTTCGCCTCTACAACGACAACCGGCCGCCGATCGGCCAGTTCTTCTACAACCAGACACGCACCGGCGCCTTCGCAACGGTCTCGACCAACACCTTCAAGTACACCCCCACGACGACCCCCGTCGCCGAGGCTGTGGTGGAAGAGGCCGAGCGGGACGCCGCCCGCCTGGCGAACGAGGCGGGAAAAGCCAAGATCCTGGAACAGGCCAAACGCCAGACGTTCGCCTTGGCCCCCGCCGCAGCCCCCGTCGAGGCCCTCGGGATCAATTCTCCCTCAGCGGGGGGGGCGGTCAACGGCCCCAACATGGGCGGCATGATGCCCGGAATGGCGGGTGGAATGGGAGGGATGGGAAGGGCCATTGCTCCCGGCCTGGAGATGGATGCCGCTGCAGGAAAACCTCAAGTCAACGGCAATTTCTCGGCGGATCTGAGCATACCGTTATCAAGCTTGAATGAAATGGAAAGCAAAGACAGGGATCCGATCCTCGCACAGGATCAGCAGCGGGGCGTCTTCTTCAACGATGCGCAGGCGAGCGATCGCAGGTTCGGCTCACGCGTCGACACTCCCAAACTTCTCGCCCGCCGCAACACGGTCCAGGTTCGCCAGCAGTTCGTTGAAACGGCGTACTGGAACCCGAGCGTCGTCACCGACAAGCAGGGGAAGGCCAAAATCACCTTCCCCGCTCCGATGGCGCTGTCGCGTTATCGGTTCTCGGCTCGCGGCGTCTCCGCAGGCGATACACTGGTCGGGCAGACGACCGCGGAGCTGGCCGTTCGCAAAGACTTCTTCGTCGACTTGAAGGCTCCCGCGACCCTGACCCAGGGAGACAAGCCCCGGTTCCTGGCGCGGCTGCATCACGTCGGAGCCGTCGGCCAGGTCACCCTGAAGCTCGGGATCTACGCTGGGGGCAAGGACGAAGTCTTCCCGAAAACCATCGAGGTCAAAGCCGATGGCGTTGACGAAGTCCTCTTCGAGCCGTTTGAGGTCCCCGACGGTGAGAACGTCCGCCTGACCTTGACCGCCACCCTTGGCGCGAGCAAGGACGAGCTGGTGGTCGAAGTCCCGATCCGGCCTTGGGGCGTGCAATCGTTCGCCTCGGCCTCGGGCACCGCGAGTGACGATGCCACGGTCTTTGTCGGCCTGCCACCGGGCCGTGCTTATGAAGGGTCCGAGATGCTGGTCGTGCTCTCGCCCACGCTCCGGCGGATGCTCATCGAGCTCGCCTTGGGGCAGGATGCCTACCCGCTGAACACGCGGATCAACACGTGCATTTTCCCGCCGCCCCCCTCGACGACCGCCGACCGCGCGGGCGAGTTGCTGGCGGCCACGCAAGCGCTCAGTTATTTGAAAGCGATCCGCTCGGCGGAGGCTCCCGAAGCGGAGCGGCTGACGTCGCGAATCCGTGGTCTCGTGGCCGAGCTGATCGCCGCGCAAAGCGAAGACGGAGGCTGGCCCTGGGTGGGTGGACCGATCATCGCCGGCAAGCCCGCCAACCCGAGCGACCGGGCCACCTCGTCCCGGGTGGTCTGGGCCCTGGCGACGGCCGAACCGCTCGGTCTCCTGACCGATCCCGGGGCACTCGCCAAGGCTGCGGCCTACCTGACGCAAGAGCTGGCCAAGCTCGGCGCGGCCGATCATGAGACGCGTGCCTTGCTCCTTCATGCCCTGAGCACGCGCAAGGCCACGACGTTCGAGCAGGCCAACGCCTTGAACCGGCTTCGCCAAGGCCTGTCCGACGCCGCCTTGGCCTACCTGGCGCTCACCTTTGTGAATCTCGACCGGGCGACGATCGCGGGGGAAGTCCTCGACGTGCTCGGCACCCGAGCCAAGTCGGAACCGACCGAGCCGGGCCATCGCCGTCGCAGCTTCTGGGCCGGCGAGAGCCGGTTGCCATTCAACAAGGGACCGGTCGAAGCCACCGCCCTGGCCGCCCTTGCCTTCGCGCAAGCCAGGCCGCAGGCACCGGTGATCGCCGAGGCGACCGACTGGCTCCTGGCCCATCGCCAGGGGACCGGCTGGCAACCCCGGAAGGCGCAAGGGCCGGCCCTGGCCGCCCTGGCCGCCTATTACGGCCGGGCCGCAAGCGCGGAGGATCGCTATCAGCTCGTCGTGACGGTCAACGAGACCGAGGTGGCACGCCTCAATGTGGTCGGCCCCACCGAGGGGAAGGCGATCCTGGTCCCACGCGATGCCCTGAAGCCAGGAGACAAGAACCGGATCCGCTTCGACGTCGAAGGCCGAGGGTCGTTCGGCTACGCCGTCACCCTGACCGGCTTCACCCGCGACCTCGCACCCGATCAGGACCGGACTGGCCGCACCGCGGTCATCAATCAGCGCGTCTACCTGCCCACCCCGCCGGAACTCGACGGCAAGGTCCTACCGATGGGCTTCGGCGTGGCCGTCGATGCTTCCCAGTTCGAGAACAAGGCGAGCCAGGTCGCAGTCGGCGGCAAGGCCAGGGTCCGCATCGACGCCTTCCGAAACCTCAAGGGAGCGGTCCCCGAGTGGGAGCGCGACTTCCTGATCGTCGAGGAGCACCTGCCGGCCGGGACGACTTTGATCGACGGGTCGGTGGAGTCGCAGGCCGGCTCATACACCCTGACCGACGACGTCCTGACCTTCTACTTCGCCCCTAACCAGTGGCCGGGGGCAATCCAGTACGACGTCTATGGTTATCTGCCGGGGCGTTATCGCGCCTTGCCCGCCTCGATCCGGAGTGCCTACGAGCCGGGACGTGCGCATCTGGGGCAGGCCGGCGACCTCAAGGTTCTGGCTCCTGGGGAGGCGAATACCGACTCGTACAAGCCGACGCCCGACGAGCTCTTCGCACGCGGCAAGGCGCAGTTCGACGCCGGTCGACTGGCCGAGGCCGCCGAACCGCTCGGTCAACTCTTCGGCGGCTACACCTTGCAAGACAACATTGCCAAGGACGCCGCGCGGATGCTCCTCCTGATCCACATCCGCGAGTACGACGCCCGGAAGGTCGTGCAGTACTTCGAGGTCGTCAAGGAGAAGGCCCCCGAACTGGTCATCGGCTTCGACGACTTGCGGGTCATCGGTCGGGCCTACCGCGATATCGGTGAGTTCGAGCGTGCCTATCTCGTCTGGCGCGGGGTTTCCGAGGCCAGTTACCTGGAAGACGCGAGGGTCGGTGAGGTTCTTCGCCAGCGTGGGAAGACGTTGGAGGGGGTCGCCTACCTGATCGGCCTCTGGCGTGAGTATCCCGACTCGGCGTCGATCGATGCCGACTTCTTCGGCCTCTCCCAGGTCCTCGCCCAGCTTGCCGGCAAGGCCGTGACCGACCCCGCGCTCCGGCGGGAGTTGGCCGACGCCGGGGTCACGCGCTCGGAGCTGCTGCTCCAAGCGATCCGCCTGATCCAGGCCTCGCTGGCACGATCCCCGAAGAGCCCGCTCGCTGACGAGGCCAGCCTCGCCCTCGTGGGCGCCTTCCTGGAGTTGGGCGATGACGAGGCGGTCGTCAAGCTTTCCGCACGGTTCGCCAAGCTCTATCCCAAGAGCACGTTCCTCGACAGCTTCCAGTACAGCGAGGCCCTCGGCGACTTCCACCTGGGCCGGTACGACCGGGCGATCGCGGTCGCCGAAGCCATCACCAAGGCGACCTACAAAGACGCCGATGGCGTCGAGCAGGCCAGCCCCAACAAGTGGGAGGCGACTTATATCCTCGGGCAGATCTTCGACGCGCGTCGGCAGCCGGGCAAGGCCCTCGAGTATTACCGGCAGGTCGCCGAGCGATTCACCGACGCGGCCGGGGCGGTCCGGTCGTTCACACGCAAAGACTTGAAGCTGGCCGAAGTGACGGTTGTCCGCCCCGTCACGCCCCCCGAGGTCGCCGCCGGCCGGGCCGGGCTCCGCGCGGTGGCTCCCACCGATCCCAAGGACGTGAAGAGCAACAAGCCAGGAGTCACGCTCGACTATCGCAACGTGGCCGAGGCGGAGGTGAAGGTCTACCCGGTCGACCTGATGCGTCTCTACCTCACCCGGCGCAATCTCGACCAGATCGCCGGCATCGACCTCGCCGGGATCACGCCACTGCTCGAGACCAAGGTCACCCTCGGCAAGGGGGAGGACTATGAGAACCGAACCAAGACGATCGAGCTCCCTTTGGAGAAGGAAGGGGCGTACCTCATCATGGTTCGGGGAGATGAGCTTTATGCCTCGGGGATCGTTCTGGTGACCCCCCTGGAAGTCGAGGTGCTCGAAGAGCCGGAGGCCGGTCGCGTTCGGGTGACGGTCCGCGACGCGCGAACCAAGGACTTCGTGCCCAAGGTCCAGGTGAAGGTCATCGGCGGCGAGAACGAAGAGTTCGTCTCGGGCGAGACCGACCTCCGCGGCGTCTACGTCGCCGAGGGCTTGCGCGGCTCGGTCACCGCCGTCGCAAGGCGCGGCACCGCGCAATACGCCTTCTACCGTGGGACCACCCACGTCGGAGCTCCGCACGCGCCGGCGAACGATAAGGCCGCGTTCGAAGCGAGTCCGAAGCCAGCCGACGCCCCCTCGCAGTCACTCGACGACAACCTCAGGATTCAGAATAGCTCGAACCAGATGCGGCAAATCGAACGACTTCAGAATCGGTACAACCAGGCCGAACCCGGTGGAGCCGCCGTGAAGGGGTTCAAGTAACCTTCCCGGGGGAATGATGAACCAGGGGCCGGGTCGATCAGAGGTGGACGTCACACCAAAGAACGGCCCGGCCCTTTTCCTCTCTACGATCCGCGACCGGGTGAGAACCTCGCTGGATTTCCGGTCCGGTCAAATCCGTAGTACGGCCGGCCCGGCCGTATCCACTACGGCCCAGGGCCATTCCTCAGACCCACGCCGACCCGGAAGAAATTACGGCCGGGCCGGCCGTGCGACTGCAAACCAAACCGGGGCGGAAACCGCAAGAATCATCGCTTCTCTAGCTCTGTCGGGGATCGTTGTGTTTTTTATGGTACGGCTCGGAAAAAAGTTGGAACCAACCGACCTACCCGTGCATGGTGAAAATAGAGTCTTGGGGTGTCATGCCCACCGTACAAGAGGATCGGGTTCATGGCCAAGAGCGAGTCACCCGCCGTTCTCCGCGACGTCCAGACGCTCTTCAGCCTGGGAACGATCCACGGATTGACGGACGCGCAGCTTCTGGATCGATTTCAGTCGGGGACCGATCCAGGTTCGGAGGCAGCGTTCGCCGGCCTGGTGGCGCGCCACGGCTCGATGGTTTGGGGAGTCTGCCGGCGTACCCTGAACAACCCCCATGACATCGCCGACGCATTCCAGGCCACGTTTCTGATCCTGGTCCGCAAGGCGGAAACGGTCCAGGCGAGAGACTCGCTCGGTCGTTGGCTCTACGGCGTCAGTCGGCGAGTGGCGGTCCGGGCGAAACGTGCCGCCGATCGGAGATCGGCACGCGAGGTCGAGGGGGTCGAATCCCTCGCCTGTTTGGCTCCTCGGACACCGGACAATGACCTCCCCGTCATCCTCGACGAAGAGATCGGCCGGCTGCCAGCGAAATACCGTGCCGCGGTGGTTCTCTGCGACCTGGAGGGCCTGGGACAAGAGGAAGCCGCACGCCAGTTGGGCTGCGCGGTGGGAACCGTCAAGAGCCGGCTGAGCCGCGGCCGTGAGAAATTGCGTTCGCGGTTGATCCGCCGAGGCGTCGCGCCCTCGATTGTGGCCTGGCGTGGCAATTCCGTGATCGACGAGATACCGGCCGCGACGGCCGAGGCCACGGTCAAGGCCGCGACCCAGTTCGCGGCAGGGCAAGTCGAGGCGGCCGGTCTGCTCTCAGCGAGAGTCATCGATCTCACTCAAGGAGTGCTCAGCGCCATGTTGTTTACAAAATTGCGATACTTATTTGTAACCGTAACGACGATCACCGCCCTGACAACGGGCGCCGTCGTACTGGCAAGGCAAGCCACGACTTCTCAGCCTCAGGAGAAGCAGGCCGCCGATCGCGAGGTATCGGAGGCCAAGCAATTGGACGCCCAGCCTGGGACGGTCCGCACGGCACCGCCCGCAAGTGATCCCCCGAACGATAAGGACGAGGAGAAAATCGATCGCATCGATGCTCTTCAACTCGACATCGAGATACTTACAAATCAATTGAGTACACTGAGGCAGGTCATTACCCAACAGTCCTCCAGTTCCATCAATACTCGCCACTATCGCATCAGATTGGGGGGCAACATGCAGGGACCGGGCGGGCGAGCGACCACTGAGTCCTTGGAGGAGGTTCTGAAAGAAGAGCGCAAGAACAGTTTGAGAGCCCGCGAAGATTACCTGGAGATGAGTCGAGAATTGAGGCAAAAGCAGCGAGAACTGGCGAGACTCATTGCTCAGCAGCGAGACAATCCCGGAATGCCGGGGTTGTTGCCCCCCGGATCCCTAGGCATCCTCCCATCCACTCCCCACCAGGCGAAGGCCGCCCCCGCCCTCGAGCAGCGCGTCAGCGAGGTGGAGCAGAAACTCGATGAGATTCTGAAATTATTGAAGGAATTGAAACAGTGAGAGCAGGAAGGCGTTCCGTCGAAAGTTACGAATGCCGTGAAGAAAACCGTCAAAATCGACCACGAGGCCTCCCTTCGACAGGTCGTAGCAAACGCGTGGTTCCGCGCACGTGACGCCCCAGGCAACCGGTCGCGGGCTTGAGTCAGACCGACCGCCGGGCTATAACCGAGCGACGCGTTTCCATTCCTCAAGAAGGGAGAGCCTCGATGATTCGTGCCTTGATGTTGGGTCTTCTGCTGGCCGCCACGGCCACCTCGGGGTTCGCGGCCGAACCAAAGAAGGACAAGCCAGTGAAGAGTGCCGCGGAGGAGGAGTGCGACGATTGCTGCGATTCGGGAGCGACTAAAGTCTTCGAGTTGCGGACGTACTACACCAACGAGGGCAAGCTCAACGCCTTGAACGCGCGGTTCCGCGACCACACCAATCGCCTGTTCAAGAAGCACGGCATCAAGATCGTCGGCTTCTGGACCCCGCAAGACAAGGAAAAGGGGAAGGAAGACACGCTCGTCTACCTGATCTCCTTCCCCAGCCGCGAAGCCGCCGCAGCCTCTTGGAAGGCGTTCCAGGCCGACCCCGAATGGCACAAAGCCCGCGACGAGAGCGAGAAGGCGGGAAAGATTCTCAAGAAAGTCGAGTCCATCTACCTCGACCCGACCGACTATAGCCCAATCAAGTAAAAGCCTGACCACGGAAGACCACGAACCAAAGCACCTCGGAAAGAGAAGCTTCCAAGCCTCATTCCGGTATCAGGTTCGTGTTCTTCCGTGATTGGCTTCCCTCGGGGCGACCGAGGAATCAGCACCATGACCACACATCCGCAAACAAGCCACTCCAATACATCAAGATTCACGCCCTCCTCTTGTCATTCTTGACTCGGCGAAAAAGACAACGATCCGAGACAGGGCTAGCCCAGATTATTCAAACCCGTCAGGCTTCGGGCCATTTTGGGAACTGACGGGACTGAATTCGATGATATGGTGTTCAAGAACGCACCTGGCCTAATTTCAGGATCGCATCGTGCAAGTCGAGGGCGTACCTTCCCCCTCCCCATAGCGTTCCAAACGGCCTTTACGCTCCCCGACGTGGATCAATCCGGCTTATCCCGGGGAAGGTTGGGGAGGGGGCATATTCACCGCTCGACTGACCTCCATAAAGTGATCTATGTGAGGCCAACTGCTGGATAGTCGCACAATGACTCGCCTCGCGCGGGTGATCACTTCCGCCGAAACCTTGATCAAACGAGTCCGCCAGGTGCTGGCGAAACCACCTCCCAGCGGATCACGCTCGCGACGTTTGTTAAAGAACCGCTTGCGATTCGGCTCGTCGATCGCTTCTGTCGGAAAATCGGCTGGCAGATTCAACTCGGCCGACGTTGGCAGGGTTTGAACCACCGCCTGACGGAGTCGCACCAGCAGATTCAAGGCGGCCGTGTGCAGGTAGAGACGGAAGTAATTCGCCATGAACCGGTGGTCGCTCAGACGGTCGGCCAGCAACTCGGTCTTCAGTTCTTTGTTCCGGTTTTCGCTCTCGCCGCGCATGGTGTACTCGTCATAAATCGCCTGTGGGAGAACGCGACAGCCAGGGCGGTTGGTGACCACGGCTCGCCGGTTGGTCCCCTGGGCATGGACCTCGACCTTGATCACGACCGGTTGGGGGGCGAGCCAACTGTCGGCCTGATACTCGACGCAAAGGAACAACCGTTGAGGTTGGCCAGTCTCTTCGTATTGCTGAAGGGCGTCCTTCAGGAGAGCGTCACTCATGGCCCGCAGCCGAGAGTTCATGCCGATTCCCAAGGTATAGCTCAATCGCAATTCCTGGCAGACGTCATACATTAGGGGAACGCCAAAGCCACTGTCGCCTCGGACATGGATCTGCACGTCAGGCCAGACAGCCCGCAATCGCCCCACCAGATATCGCAGATCGTTGTTGGCCCCCAAGAATGCAGCACAGGTGCCATACCTCAGTCCCACGAGGAGAACCATATCGTTTTCTGCACACGTTATGGCAATTGGCAAATACTGATTCTGTTCATAGTAGCCATGAAACATAGTGAGTTGTTGCTGGCCATGTGCGGGGTCGTCGAACGCGTCGATGTCGAAGGTGAGATGGTTGGGCGGCCGATCGAACGACTGAATGAAGAGGTCAACCATCACATCCCGTAACCTCCAGAGGTCGGCGATCGAGACCGCGTTCTCGAAGCGCGAGAGCGTTGGCTGACTCGCGAGGTCAAGGCCGTCGGGGAGACGCCCGGCGAGGAGTTTGAAGACGGGAGGATCGGAGCGTAAAGTGTCGTGGTCGTTCTGGTCCTCGTAATCGGCGAGGATTCCAAAGATCCGCTGCCGGACCATCGTGGCAATGGACTGGCGGGCGAGCGAAGGATTTCGAGTGTCCTGAAGGGCGGCAGCGAACTGTTCCGTGAGGTGAATTCGCTCGTCGAACTGGCGTATGAGCAGCAGTCCGGCATCACTGGAAAGCGGTGAGGAAGAGACTTCGATTTCGACAGGCCGCGAGGCCAAGAAATCCAATGACACCGGCGGAACAGAGTGTAAACTCATAGGGAGGCCTCTGGTGGCGTCGAATGTGTCGTTGTAGTAACACATTAGACGAAATCAGAGGCCTCTTTATTGAGTCGAGTTTGAATAATCCGGGCTAGAGCGGTTCCCGACCGGCTGGCGCACGAAAAAAGGGGACAGGCACCCGGCCTCCAAAGCGTTCGGCGAGATTCAAGGGCTCAGGGGCCGGGAGCCAGTCCCCTTTTTCCTCTGCTGTGCGCAATGCAAAGGAAAACCGCTCCAGGAAGCCTCTCGCTCCTCGTTCCCACGGTCCTCCGTGGGAATGAAGTCTTGGACGCTCTGCGTCCTCGGCTTTCGAAGGCCAGACGACGCGGAGCGTCGGGGACGGCATTCCCACGGAGGACTGTGGGAACGAGAGTGATTCCTCGCGCTATGGCGGGTCGTTGAACAAAAAGGCCCCGCGGAAAGAGTGATCACGAGATCCTCGGCGATCACGGAATCCACGTATGCGTGAATACAATGACTCTAAACCAAGGATCTACCGAGTCTCAGTGCGAGCCTCGGAAGATCCGCCGGGCCGCTGTCTTCCCTCAAGACGGTTTCACCGTCCAGGGACCGTCATGACTTCATTGAGCCGGTGAAAAACTTCCGCCCGCGTTCGTTCGCGGGTGAGAGTTTCCATCGCGTGGTCGGTCCGTGAGGAGCGTCCTAGCAACGCCGACAGCTCGTCCTGGCCAAGCTGCTGCTGGGCCGCGTCGAGCGGGTGAGTGAGGAGGATCCGCCTGGGGCGAGCCTGCCCGATCACTTCGATCAGGTCCTGGTCCCGCGCCAGGTTCGGAAGGATCGTCCAGTGGTAGGGGGGGGCGAGCAGGCGCGAAGTCGAAAAGTCGGCCTCGGCTCCTGCCAGATAAGTGACGGGGGTCTGATCGAGGATCAAGCAAGCGTCGTCAGGAAGCAGCGGGGCGGCGAGCAGCAGGAGGACGCCGTCGAAGCCGTGACCGTAGAGGAACAAGGGGCGGGACTTGCCGACCACGTCCCGTTGCCGTAAGACCGTCAGCGTCACCAGCAGGTCCCGAACTCGCTCGGCCAACAACGACCGGCCCGCAGTGATCAGCGCCGAGCCCACCTGACCCTCCCGGGACGGCTCGAGACCTTGACCGGTATAGGACAGGTCGACCACGGTCGCGTAGGAGCGAAACCGATCGGCCCAGTAGAGACGTTCGAGCTCGGGCTCAGACCGGTCTCGATCGAGGCGGAGAATGACGGGACCGTTCTCACCTCCGTCCTGCGGGCGGCTGATCGTCGCGGTCACCCCTCCACCGAGTCCCGAAGCCCACGAGAGCCGTTCGCGACGGTGATTACGCACCGGGTCGATTCCGAGATCTCGGTGCTCGACGCGTTCGGGAACCGCCGGCTCGCCCGACCAGCGGCGGCGAACCAACTCGGCCACCTGGGCGGGCGAGTGGTCCCCGGGCTGCGTCTCGCGCGAGGGACGGCGCATCCGCGATCGATTGACCTGGGTCAGCGAGAGCGACCCCGCAGGCAAGTCACCCTCGGGAAAGCAGCGCAAGCGATCGTCGGCGAGTGGTCCGTTCCCGGGGGGAATCTCGCTCAACTCCGGCAGCCCAAACTGGCGGCGAAACCAACGTACCTGGAGGTCGATCATCGCGTCGCTCCAGGTGTGAGGCGAGTCGAATTCGGAAAACTCGATACGATCGGGCCGGCCCGCGGCGGCATACAACCGCCGCGCCTGAGCCGCGGCGGCACGAGCCCCGGCGATCGGGAAGATCTCGTCATTCGTCCCGTTGACCACCAGCACCGGACGAGGATAGGCCATCGCCAGAAAGAGGCCGTGATCACCCACCGTGAGAACGTCATGAGCCAACTCGCAGACGCACATCGTCGTATCCGCCAGGTCAGAGCGGAACGTGGTCACGGCGCAGGTTGGAGAGACGGCCTTCAGCCGATTCTCGACGGCCCCCATGTAAAGCGTCTGGCTCCCGCCCCCGGACAGTCCGGCCATGCCCAGCCGCTCGGCGTCCACGTCGGGACGAGTCAACAGATAATCAATACAGCGGACGTTATCAAACAGTTCCAAGGCCATCAGTTCAGTGCCCGTCAGCGCAAGCTGTCCACCCGCCGCGCCGTGGCCGGTCCCGCGCCGCTCTTGCTTGCCCCAGCCATCCTTGGCCAGGACGATGAAACCGGCCTTGGCGAGCCGCTGGTACGCATTCTGATAGACGGGTCGATCCCGACCGCTGTGGCCGTGAGGACAGAGCAGCGCCGGCTTACGCAGTCCGCCCGACTTGGGCACATACACGCTGCAGGGGACGGGGACCCCCGCGGCGGCCTCGATAACGATTTTCTCGATCCGGTATCCCTCGCCATCCACGGTCTCGACTTGCGTCACCTTCGGTTCGAGTCGGGGACGATCGAGGTCGAGGTCGAGCAAGTTCAGGAAACGAGATCGGGCTCCGGCCAGTTCCCGGACGAGCCCGGCCTCATCACGGATGGCCGCCAGGCGCTCATCATGTGATTCGCAGAGCGCATTGATATGCTTTTGCACCCCCTGAACGACCGGGTCCTGGTGCGACGGAACGGGCGGTCGATTCGCCTGAGCCAGAACCAGGCCCGGAAATAGGAACAGCAAGAGAGCAAATCGGTAGAGGACACGCGACATTGAGAGGACTCCCATCGAAACCCGGCCTGCCCGAATTCTTCGGTGACTGGCCCGGATCACCAAGTTGGTCTCGTCCGACTGCGGCTGAAGCGTCGAGAGGAGGGTACCAGACCGGGACCATGGTCCGAACAGAAATTCTCGTGTCGAGTTGACCACATCGCTAACGAGCGAACCGATCTTACTTGCCTCTCAAGGCACTTGGAGCCATGAAAAGTCACAACCATGATCCGAGCCGGAGTGCCGGCCACGCGCCGTCATGGCACCGCTGGCGTGCGTCGACGTGGAGCCAATCACGCACAAAAGCCAACGATCCGCGACTGGGCGAGAATCGCGATGGATTTCCGGCCCGGCCGTATCCCTTTCAGCCCAGGGCCATTCCTCGGACGCGCGCCTACCCCGAGGGAATTACGGCCGGGCCGGCCGTGCTACTGCAAACCAACCCGGTGCGGAAACCGTAAGAATCATCGGTTCTATACATCACCGTTTGCTCGAGATGGGTGAGCTACATCGGCTCCAAACCTCGCGGCATGACGGCCCCACCAGGCTGCAGAACTTCGCGGCCTAACGTTGAAGGCTCGAGGCTCCCAGGACTCGGACAGACCTCAAACCAACAACAGCATCAACAGTCGCAACAAATCAAAATCCGATTGATTCTCGGGATTCGAGAAGCAAGAAAAGCGGGGGGGGGCTCGAGCCTGATCGAGCTTCGCTCGTTACCAGGGCAGGGGGCTTGAGATTCCCCTTCTGCGCCGACACGCCCGCCCTTTTCGGCGGTTCAAGGGCGGCCGAGGGTGTCGTTGACAACGAGTTTCAGGCTCTCGCCGAGTCCTTTTTGGCGGATGTGCTCGACATCGGCGCGGCAGGCATACAGCGCGTCGATCACCTTGGGGTCCCACTGAACGCCCGAGCCCTTTTTGAGGATCTCGTCAATCTGCATCGGGGTCAGTCGTTTGCGATAGGGGCGGGTGCTCGACATGGCGTCGAACGAGTCGGCCACGGCAAGGATCCGCGCTTCCAGTGGGATCGCATCACCGGCGAGTCGTGAGGGATAGCCGTTGCCGTCAAGGCTCTCGTGGTGGTGCTTGATCCCGGGCAACAGGTGGTGCAGCTTTTTGAGGTCGGAGAGGATGTGGACCCCGATCTCCACGTGCGACTGGATCAGGCGATATTCGTCGGGCGTCAGTGGTCCGGTCTTCTTGAGGACGCTGTCGTCGATGCCGATCTTGCCGATGTCGTGCAGCAGGCCCATCAGATAGAGGTCGCTGCGTTGGTTGGCCGTCATGCCGAGTTCCTCGGCCAGCCGCACCGCAATCCGCGCCACGCGCTCGGAATGGCCCGAGGTATAAGGATCCTTGGCGTCGATCGCAGAGGTCAAGGCGCGAATGATGCCGAAGAGCAACTCTTTCAGGTCGGCATAGAGCCGGGCGTTGGTTTGCTGGGTGGCGATCAACGAGGCGACGGGCTGGAGGATCTCAACCTCGGCCACGGTGAATGGACGGCCGTCGAGCGGGTTGAGAGCCACGAGCCAGCCGGTCAGGCCCTGGCTGTCGGCGGCAACCGCGGCCACTCTGCGGAGCTCGATCGCGGGGAACCGGGAGGGCTGATTGTCGACGTGAACCAGTTCGTTCTTTGTCCGGGGAAACAAGCCCTGGCAGTCGCTGACCTTCAAACCGGCCACTCCCCCAATGAGCATCACCGACTCGTGGTGATGGCAGGGGACCCAGGCCACAGCCTCGACGCCCATTGCCTCGCGCAACGCGTTCAGCGCCAGGTTCTGGAATCGCTCCGGTGGATCGGAGATCTTGAGGCGGCGGATCAAACGGGCGATGAGCTGACGCTCGCCTCCTTCGGCCCGTGCAGTTCCCCCCACGAACGCCTGCGAGGCCACTTCGCCGTGGAGTTGGTCGGCCACAACCTGCCCCCAGGCCCGCAGCGCCCGCGGTGGGCAGACCGGTCCCCAGGTGACCGTACCTTGGCCTGGGGAGGCCGAGGCGGAATTCGCAAAGCCGACCAGGGCGATCAGGCCGCCCCCCTCGGGTCGAGCCACCGGAATGGCGAGCCAAAGCGGATCGGATTCGCGATCAGAGCGCCAGACCGCCGCATGACTTGGCCCGAAGCCATTTGCCACCAGCGTGGCGAGCAAGCCGCGATCGGGGCGGGGAAACCGCCCAGCCTCAGCCCCCACGAGCGCACACCAGTTTCCCACGCCGGGATCGAACAGGCCGAGCGGAGCGGTAAACTCGTGACCGAGCCGAGCCGCCAACTGGCGGAGCTCAGTCGCGTCAGACGAGTCATTGGTCCTGGTTCCTGTCAGCGTCGCGGGCATTGCACGTGTCCCGTACATCCATTGGCGTTTCGACCGAGTGGATGCCCGCCGGATTGCGCACCCACACATGAGAACCTAGATCACAACCACCATCGCGGCGAATCGGCACCATCAATTTACGTGAGAAGCAGGGACTTAAGTGAACGCCGTTGACGGCGATCATCAGGTTTGGACAATTCTCGCGTCTCGGTCTATAAGACTATTAGATAGAATGAATTTCCTGGACGATGGAGAAGCCTGAAAAACGAGCCCGTTCCATGCGTCCACTCGACGAGCCGATGTCAGCGTCACGGCTTCCCTCGTCCGACGCTGTTGGGAAGGAACGTTGCGGACGACTCACCTGGCATGAGGTTCGCATCCGAACCACTTGACGCCGCGTCCGCCGGAATCATTTTAGACTCACAGGTTCGCTTAGCCTAGATGTGAAGTTCCGACTTTCTTTCAAACGACCGTTCCATCATAAAAACGCGTTCGACACCGGAATCCTCCGGCTCGAGGTAAGAGAAATCGATGGACATCCCCTCCTCCAGCTCGAGTCAAGCGGACGACTCCAAGCCCAAATTCGGGGCCTCCGATGACTTGAACTTCCATGACGCCTGGAACCCGTCGGAAGATTCGCACAGAGCGGGGACCGAGTTTGATTCCCTCCGCGGATTCACCGGACCGTCGATCTTCGACCACTCATTTCGCGGCCCGGAGCCGAGACGCCCGGCGATTTTCAACCCAGGATCCGTGAGCGACGCCGAACTCATTGACGCGTTCTCGATCGGCGAAGAAATCGAGGATGCGGCCAGCCGGGGCGGAGTCGACGCCAAGCTCAAGGCGCAATCCGTCAAACCGGAGGTTCCGCGTCCGCTGGTGCTCCCCAAGCCGGGCGAACGCATGGGGGGCTTCCTGATCATGGGGGAGTTGGGCCGGGGGACGTTCGCGCGGGTCTACCTCGCCAGGCAGGAGGGCCTGGGCAACCGCCTCGTGGCCCTGAAGATCTCGCGTGCCGTGGGAGACGAACCGGAGATCCTGGCGCGGCTCCAGCACAGCCACATCGTCCCGATCCACTCGGTCCACGACGACCCCGAGACCGGTCTTCGGATGATGTGCATGCCCTACCTGGGGGGGGCCAATCTTGCGCAGGTGCTCGAGGCCGTCGAGGCAAGGCGGGCCGGCCAGGCAAACGGTCGCAGCCTCGTGGACGCGCTCGACGTCGTCAGTCAACGCATGCAGTCGACGACGGGTCTGAGCCGATCGACCCGGTCCGTTCGCTCCTTTCGATCGCTCCCCGCTCCCTCCTCGGCACAGATTTCCCCTTACACGACGACACGACTCGCGACCGAGGCCAGCACCGGGTCGGATCCGTCACCGCCGACTTCATTCCTGACGAATTCCCTCACGACCGACACGGGCCGCTCGTTCGGCACGATCCAATCGCTCTGGACCCGGATCTCGGGGCGGAGCCGGCCGACACTGGTCGCAGATCCGGAACGCGACGAACGCGAGATCGACCAACCCTCGCGGCAGTTCCTCCGTGGGGCCAACCACATTCAGGCCGCGGTCTGGATCGTCGCCCGGTTGGCTGAAGGACTCGATCATGCCCATTCGAAGGGGTTGCTGCACCGCGACCTGAAGCCCTCGAACATCTTGATCACGGACGACGGCACACCGATGCTCCTGGACTTCAACCTTGCGACCCTGCGCAGGTTGGGCGGCAGTCCCGAGGACGGCGCCAAGACGACGCTCGGCGGCACCCTGGTGTTCATGGCTCCCGAGCACCTGGACGCCTTCCACCCCAACGGATCAACCTCGCCCGATTCGGTCGGCGAGCGGGCGGACCTCTATGCCCTCACCCTGATCCTGTTCGAGATGATCGCCGGCGAGGTTCCCTTCCCGGAACCGCCCAGCACACTGCCGCTCCACGAGATCATCCAGTTGATGATCGTCCAGCGTCGCCAGGTTCCCTCGCTCCGTGCCGCCTGCCCGCAAGTCCCCTGGAGCCTCGACTCGATCGTCTCCAAGTCTCTCGACCCCGACCCGAACCGACGGCATGCGCGGGCTCGCGACCTGGGCGAAGACCTCCGCCGCTTCCTCGACGACCTCCCGCTGAAATACGCACCCGAGCCAAGCCTTCGCGAACGAGTCGCCAAGTGGATCCGCCGCCACCCGAGCACGACCAGCTCGACCTCGGTCGGCTTGCTCGCCGTCCTCCTTCTCTGCGTCGCGGGTGGGATAATTTCGCTCCTCTTCAATAACTTGCAAGGCGTCTCGGCTCACCTCAAGTTCCGCAACTTCCAATCGGAGTTCAGCGAATCCCAGCTTCGCCTGAACACCACCAGCGGGCCGATCGAACACCTGGACAAAGGGATCGAGATCGCTCAAAAGGCCCTCGAGCTCGAAGGAGCGGGACTCTGGGACAAGGGCCAGCAAGGGGCATGGACCCGCTGGCTGACGCCCAAGGAACAAACGCTGTTCCGCGAGCAGATGGTGGAATTGATCCTGCTTGAAGCCCGGGCCAAAACTTACCTGGCGAACAAAAACGGCTCCGAAGCCGATCAGCGCGAAGCGCTGGAATGGGCGATCCGCTGGCTCGACCGCGCGGAGCAAATCGATCCACGTCCCACACCGACCCTGTATGGCGACCGGGCACGCTACCTCGCAGCGCTCGGCCTGGCGGAACGAGCAGGCAAGGACCGAGCCATCGCGGCGCAAACCAAGGCAGAGACCAGTCGCGACTTTGCGCTGCTGGGCACGTCGTTTCTGGTCAAGGAGGAATGGCAAAAGGCCGAAGCCGCATTACTCCGCGCGGTCGAACTGGACAAGCGACGCTTCTGGGCCTGGTTCGGACTGGGCTTTTGCCGCTTCAAGCAAGGGCGATACCTCGAAGCCTCCGGCAGCTTCGCCGTCTGTACTGCACTCGAGCCCGAGTTCGCTTGGCCTTATATGAACCAAGGTTTAGCGCTGGCCAACGCCGGGAGGTTCGACGAGGCCTTGAGCGTCTACGACCAGGCACTCCGCATCAACCCCCGATTCACCGAGGCGCTGGTCAACCGAGCGCTGACCCATCTCGAACTCGACAACTTGCCGGGCGCGGAGGCCGATTTGAACCAGGCCATCAACCTCGGGCGCAAGGAGCCGGACGTACTGTCAGCCCTGGGCGAAGTGCTCGCCCGGCTCGGCCGCCGCGACGACGCCGAGCGTTTGTACGCCCGCCTGCTTGACTCCGACCCCGAGAACCAGGCGTTCCGGGTCGCGCGCGCCGTGATCCGGCTCAAGACTGACCCCGCTGGCAGCCGCCAGGACCTCGAACGCGTCCTCGAACGCACCCCTCGCAACGCCCGCGCCCTCTACGTCATGGCTCGACTCATCCAGCAAGATGACCGGCCCCAGGCTTTGGCCTACGTCGACAAGGCCGTCGAGGCCGATCCCAACCTGGGAGACGCCCTCCAGCTTCGCGCCCTGCTTCGCGCACGCCTGGGCCACCTGAGCGCCATCGAGGACGTCAATCGCCTCGTCCAGGCACCGACGGCGAATCGCCTCTACAACGGTGCCTGCGCCCTGGCCATCCTCTCCGAGACCGCCACCAACCCCCAACTCGCGGACCACTCTCTCGCCCTGCTGGGCCGCTCGCTCGACGCGGGCTTCTCCCCCACCACAGCCGCCGCTGACCCAGACCTGACTCCGCTTCGCAAGCTTCCGGGATTCCAGACCCTGATCCACCAGAAACGAGCGGCCAACGCCCCTCAAAAGGGTGGGCGGAGCGAGTGACCTCCCCAGCTTCGATGCTCCACAACGGAGGGGCTCGAGAATAAGTGAACTTATGTTCCCCGCTCGCCTCTTGATTTCGAGGACCGATCGCCGGATGGCTTCCTGCCCCGCCGATCCGCCACACTTGACGTTGGAGCGACGGCTGCAAGAGAATGAACCCAAGCCACGCGCCGTTGGAGTCCAGCACGAGAATTTCTATGTCCGTTCGTTCAAGTGGTGTCCTTCACCGAGCCCTCAACGACACTCCGATCGCGGTCCTCGACTTTGAGACGACCGGGTTATCACCCGGCGTCGATCGAGTCGTTGAGGTGTCCGTCGTTCGCGTCGACCCAGGCGCGCGGCCTCGCCTGGTGTTCGATACCTTGATCAACCCCGATCGGCGGATGGCGGCCACCGAGGTTCACGGCATCACCGACCAGGCGGTGGCCGATGCCCCCCGATTCAAGGAGGTGGCCGCCGACCTCTGCCGGGCCCTTTCGGACTGCGTGCTTGCGGCCCACAACGTCTATTTCGACCTTCGATTTCTCCGGTTCGAGCTGGAGGCACTGGGCCGCTTTCAGGAAATCCCCCACCTGTGCACGATGCACTCACGCCCCTTGCTCGGCCTCAAAGCATGTGGCCTCGATGACGCATGCAAAGCGGATCAAATCGCGTTCACCCCGACGCACAACAGCCGTTCGGACTCCATGGCGGCCGCCCTGCTATGGATGCGCTATCGCGACCTCTTCACAGAGCGAAACATCCTCACCTACCGTGATCTGACATTGCTGGGAAAGCGATACAAGTTCTTCTCGAGCTTTGCATGCAGCATGTTGACGCCTTCGAAAACCATGCAGAAGCGGCTCACCCATTTGAAACCAAGAGAACAGCTCGCACCCGCTTCCGAATGGCCCCTCGACGCGATCGGCTAATCGCACGGCATTCTTCCCCCGTCACAAACATCCCCCCCGACTCTCGCATCCCAGCCGAAAGTGCTGCCTCCCGCGAAATCCGAGGCAATCATCCCTAACGAATTAGTACATCCTCGCCCTAAATCATTTCTTACAGGTTGTCTGCGTCAATCATTCGATCGTTTTCGCATACAATTTCACCCCGGTCCTGGGTGCGGGAGTAGCCGCGCACTCCGTCCCGGGACTTGCAGATCCGGGAGCAACGCGATAGAGTACGACATCGCACATACGATGTACTCGCTCTGTTGCAGAAATCAACATGGATGTTGACCATACCCGCCGATATGAAGAGCTCGACTCATTACGAGGTGTGGCAGCCCTCATCGTCATCTTTTGTCATCACCTATCGACGCTCCCGCTGATGGTTTCAAACACAGCGGGCAAGACTGAGATGATGTTGATCAATTGTCTCAAAGCGACCCCCCTCCTGATCCTTTGGGATGGGGCCGCCGCAGTGACCTTGTTCTTTGTTCTGAGCGGATTTGTGCTGTCCTTACCGTTCTATAACGGCCGGCAAGCGCCCTATCCCGCCTACCTCGCCAAGCGTGTTTGCCGAATCCACTTGCCTTATCTCGTCGCGATCGTGTTGGCCATCGTCCTCGCGCAAACCCTGCCGGACGGCCCACTCGTGGGCCT
Source organism: Singulisphaera photorubra (assembly GCF_045290345.1). Taxonomy (GTDB): domain Bacteria; phylum Planctomycetota; class Planctomycetia; order Isosphaerales; family Isosphaeraceae; genus Singulisphaera. Next base: position 412,829 of record NZ_CP155447.1, read on the forward strand.
CAGTCACTGGGTCAACCAGTTCTGGAGGACCCCCGCGACCCCCCAACTCGTCGCCGAACACCTACTTCTCGTACCCAGTTTTCCGAACAGCGCCTTCGACCCCGTGATCTGGACGCTGCGCCACGAGATGCGGATCTCGATCGTGTTCCCGATCATCATGGTCGTGGTCATGCGACTTCGCTGGCAACTGTCGATTGGCGTCGCATTCCTGCTTTCGGTGGCGGGCCTGGTCTTGGATCGCGTGGGCCATGACGTGCTCGGCGACTATCCCTATTCGCTCTACGTCGTCCTCCCGTTTGTCGTCGGTGCGGTCTTGGCCCGGCATCGCAACCACCTGATCGCCGCCTACAATCGGATGTGGATCGCGGCTCAGGTCCTCTGGTTTGTGATTGCATTATTGCTTTACAATTATCTTGGCTTTTTTCCTCACTGGAAAATATTTCATCGTTTTCAAATCAACGCTTATCTTCCCATTGTCGGGTCAGCGATGCTGATCATCAGCGCGCTCGGATCGCGACGCCTCGGGGCCGTCTTGCGCTGCTCCTTCCCGATCTACCTGGGAAGGATCTCTTACAGCACGTACTTGCTCCATACCGTCGTGCTGCTGGCCGTCTTACACCTCGCCTGGCCGCAGTTCTCGCTCGCCCTGCTTCTGCCATTCTCGATCGCGCTGAGCCTCGCGATCGCGACGTACTTCTACCAATGGGTTGAGGTGCCCGCGATGGTCCTGGGACGCAGCCTGGCGAAGAAACTGGAGACTCAGAAGTCGTCGCCCGGAGAGATGGCCGTCGAACCGAACGGCTGAGACCAATGGGGGCAGGTGATGGAGTTGGGAAGGGCAGGGAGTGATGCTCCCCGCCCGCGTCCGATTCAAGGGAATGAAAAAAAAGGGGGATGGATTGGCCCTAGCCGGCCTTGCCAATCAGCCGACTCGTTCGCCAAGCTCCAGGAGCCGCGCCTTGAGGCTATCGAAGGTGGAGTGCCCATCGCGGTCGAAGACGAAGCGGGTGGGGAGACCGACGACCCGATTCGCACCAAGCTCGAAGAGCCGGCGCTGGCAGGCGGTCAGGCGTTTCGCAGCCACCAGGGCCGTGACGCGCCAGCCTGGGGCGTCCTGGTCGTCCCAGACCTCGCCGCGAGCGATGTGCTGGGCTCCTTGCTGACGCAGGTAGGCGGCCACCGTCGCCGCGGTCTCTGGGCCGGGGGCGGCGGGGCTGCCCACCACTTCCAGGTGGAGCCAACCGTCCGAGGCGCGAACACCGTCCATCGCGTCGAGCAAGAGGGCCAACGGGCCAGTCTCCCCTTCGGCGGCCAGCGTGGCCAGGCCGGGAGCATGACCGATCAGGCAAGAGGCCGAGTCGAGGACGGTCCCCCCTTCGATCTCGCGGAGCCGATTGTCCTTGAGCGTCGTGCCCGAACTGGTCAGGTCGACGATCACGTCGGCAATCCCGAGGCTCGGGTGCAGTTCGAGCGCTCCGTCGGAGTCGATCAACTGGTAGTAATAGATGCCCCACTTGCGAAAGTAGGCTTGGGTCAGGGCCGAGTACTTGGTCGAGACTCGAAACGTCTTGCCGCTCGCCTTGAACTCGGCGGTCAAATCCACAAGATCAATGATGTGCGAGACGTCGATCCAGCTCTCGGGGACGGCGACAACCAGCCGGCAGCCGCCGTAGCCGAGGTCGGGCACGACCACGGTGGTCTTCGCCGACTCGGCCGCGCGCTCGGCGAAGAGGTCCATGCCGGTCACCCCAAGGTGGCAGCGGCCCTCTTCGACCTGGGTCACGATGTCGGTCGGCCGCATGAAGACGACATGGAACCGCGGGTGGCCCGCGATCGTCGCCTCATACTGGCGATCACTGGCGCGTCGGACCTTGTAGCCAGCGGTCTTGAGAATCTCGACGACCCCTTCGTACAGGTGCCCCTTGGAGGGGACGGCCAGGCGAATGGGGTCGATGGTCGGCGTGGTCATCGGCGGCGGCCCTCGGCCTCGGCGCGGGCCAAACGGACGAGATCGGAAACCGAACTCGCGGACTGGGTCGAGTTCACCAGGTCATGTACGGTCATCCCATTCGGCGAGTCGAGGGAGCCGGTCACGACGACAATCAAGGCCAGGCCGAGCGACTTCGCCAGGGCGGTCGCCTCGTCGAGACCGCAGTCGGCCGACAAGACCGCGCGGGCTTGCTCGTTGCGAAGCCGCGTCGCGAGTTGGGCCGCGCCTGGGTGCGCCTCGGCCGTGGCGGCCAGGACCAGGAACCCGCACGGCGTGACCGCCGAGGTCGTGCGTCCCTGAGCCTCGAGGACTTGCGCCAGCCGCTCCAGACCGAAGGCAAATCCAACCCCTCGGTCGTCGCGGTCGCTCCCCAGCACGCGGGCCAGGCCGTCGTACCGTCCCCCTCCGCAGACTTCGACCGTCCCTTCGGGCGTGGGCACGAGGAGTTCGAAGATCATCTGCGAATAGAACCCAATGCCCCGGCCAAACCCGAGGTCGAGTTCAACGCGGTCGAGTCCGACACCGTAGTCGCTCAACGTCCGGACCAAGGTCCGCAACGCCGCGACCGACTCGGGTGCGCTCGACTCGTAGTCGCGGGCCAGGCGGGCCAGGACAACATCGGGATGGCCCTTCAATTCGGCGAGGTCGTGGACCTGCGCCCGGACCCGCTCCAGGGCTCCGAGCAGGCCGTGGCTGAGGTCCCACTTGCGGCGGAGCCGATGAACGATTTCGTGCCCCGAACGCCGGCCGGTGACCACCGGGACGAGGGTTCGGAACAGGCGGTCGATACCGGCGTCATCGGCCCGCTCGACCGCGTTGGGAATCTCCACCGCCTCGGCGGTCTGGAGCCACCCCGAGAGTTGTTCCAGGCCTCGCTCCAGGGCCCGGACATCGCGTCCGTCGGCGGCAGCCTCGCTGAGCATCTCGATCAAGGCCGAGGCCAGAGGGGCCGGCAAACCCGACCGCTCGAGCATCTCGAGGATCAGGCCGACGTGCCCAAGGCGGATCGTCGCCCCTTCGACCCCAGCCTGGGCCAGGGCCCAGTCGGCCAGCCAGATGACCTCACCATCCGCCAGCGGTCCCGAGTCTCCCAGCCTCTCCACCCCAACCTGCTGGAATTCGCGGAGCCGGCCGGGACGTGGGGTCTCATAGCGGAAGACAGGGCCGGAATGGCTGACCCGCCAGGGGAGGGGGGGTGGCTCGGCCGCCGCCGTGTAGGCGCGAACGATCCCGGCCGTCAGTTCGGGACGAAGACAGACGCCAGGCTGACCTGTACCTGAGAGCTCGAACAGCTTCGCCACAATCCCGGCGCCGCTTTTCCGCTCGTGGAGTTCGGTGAATTCCAAGACAGGGGTCTTGAGCGGCTCGTAACCGGCCCGGGCGAACCGGTCGAGCAGCAAGGACTCCAGAGCGGCAAGCCGGGCGTGGTCGCTGGGCAGCCAGTCGCGCGTACCCCGGACCGTGTCGATGGGACGCTCCGCGGCGGGAGCGGTTGCAGAGGGTTCGCGGCTCATGACGTCGTCCCCTCAATGGCCTTCAATGCCTCAGCGATCGCCGTCACAAGCTCGGCCTGAGGAATACCCTTCTGCTCTTGGCGGGTGGCAAGGTTCCGCAGGTTGAAGAGTTCGGAAGCCTGCTCGTCAGGACCGACAATCACCGCGAGCTTGTGCCCTCGGGCCGAGCCATAACCCATCTGCTTGCCGACCTGAAGCGGCTCGGGAAAGACTTCGGCCCCCAGGCCCGCGGCCCGCAAGCGACTCGCAAGCGCAACCGGGGTCGCCGGATCCACGCCAGGGAAGTTCGCGATCAGGATCGGCACCGTGGTCAATGCCCCCTTCAGCCACCCTGCCTCTTCCATCAGAGCCAGGAGCCGGTCGAGCCCGATCGACGCGCCCACGCCCGGCAGCCGACGCTCGGTGAACAGGCTGGCGAGATTGTCGTACCGGCCCCCCGAGGCGATGCTCCCGAACTTCTCCCAGCCGTTCACGGTCGTCTCGAAGACGACCCCCGTGTAATAGTCGAGCCCACGGGCCAACCCCAGGTCGATCCGAACCCGCTCTGGAGGAACGCCGGCCGCTTCGAGCAAACCGAGCACCTCACGCAGATTCTTGATCCCGTCGGCGGCCCTGGGATGAGTCCCCAGGGTGGCTTCAGCCTGGGTCAGGACCTCGGTCCCGCCCCGCCCTTGTTCGACGAAGTCAAGCACCCGGCTGGCCTGGTCTTCCGAGAGACCGGCGCCTCGTTCGGTCGACTCCGCATCGCCCTTCCGCAGCTCGTCGACCACCTTCTCGCGGCCGATCTTGGCGAGCTTGTCGAGGGCGCGGAGCACCGAGCCGGTGCGGTCGGCCAGGCCAAGCGTGTCGAGCATTCCGTCGAGGATCTTCCGGTTGTTCAGCGTGATCGTGAACGCGGCGACCCCGGCCGACGCCAAGGCGTCGTGGATCACCTGGGCCGTCTCCGCGTCGGCCAGTGCGCTTTCGGTCCCGACGGTATCGAAGTCGCACTGAACAAACTCGCGGAATCGCCCCTTGGCCGGCCGCTCACCACGGAAGACCGAGCCGATCGCATACCGCTTGAACGGGACACCCAGGTCGTTGACGTGCTTGGCCACAAATCGGGCCAACGGCACAGTCAGGTCGAACCGTAAGGCGAGCTCGCCCGGAGTCCCCCCCTTGTTGGTGACGTCGAAGATCTGACGGAGGACCTCGTCCGATCCGGCTCCCTTGCCCGTCAAGACTTCCATCCGCTCGATATGCGGAGTCTCGATCGGCAGATAACCGAAGGAGGCGAAGGTCTTGCGAAAGCTGGCGAGCATCCGCTCACGCGGAATCATCACCGAAGGGGGAATATCCCGCAGCCCACTGGCGACGCGGGGATCGATCATGGCAGGCGTATCCTTCCGAAGGCGAGGCTGAAAAAAAACGTGGGTCGGAGAAGCCCGGAAACACTCCCTCCTGGTGCGTCGCGCGGCGACGCCGCCTGCCCCGGAGGAAGAGGTCCACGACCCGTCCGATCGTAGCAAACCGTTCCCCCTGAGGCAAGATACGGCAAACGCAGTCGACCCGCAAAACGTTCGAGGGGAACGGTCTGGAGAGTGGCTCGCCTCACGCAAGCTGATCCGAAATCACGATTCCTGGGACCGTGAACGCGTCCTCTACCCACACTTTCATCCCACTCAACTCGATTCAAAAGCAGAGGGGGAGGGGACCGCCCTCGTTCCCGATTCTCTGGGAACGGGGATCGTTAAGGCGTGGAGGGGCGGATGTCGAGGAAGCTGCGTAGCGAGAATTGGACCTTCGCCATGAGGGTGGCCTGGGCATCGTCGTAAAGCACTCGCTCGAACTCGGCTCGCCGACGTTCGTCGGTCGCAAACCGACTCGCTGTGAACGCGGACAGACTGGGGATCGAAGGTTGTGTCTGAGCCTGGAGCGGGCCCGCTTGCCAGATCGACGAACCGTTCCGGCTCAGCATCATCCGGAGCGACAGGATGCTGAGTTGGCTCTTGGTGTTGAGATAGTCCCCGTGCTGGCGTTCCACCACGTCGAAACTGAAGTGGTAGGGTGCCCTCGTCGTCCAAAGCGAGTGCCAGGACGAGGAAGGTCGGTCCGTCAGATAGCCATGCTGCCGCAGAACGGGGCCCAGCACAGGTTGCAGCGCGGTGCGATAGGATTGGGGCGTCCCGAGGGTGAATTGACCCTGGGGTTGGTCGTAAATCACGCCTCGTTGGTCGATCAACGCGGCCACAATTGCGTTCGCCTGATTCTGAAGTGGGTTCTGAACGGCAGGAGCGAGTTCCTCAGCCGTTTTGATCGAGCGTTCGCAGAGGTCGATCGCCTCGTCGGGCAGTCCCGCAACAACGGCCTGCTTCGCAGCGGCCAAGTCGGCCTCGGCCCACTGCCGACGGGTCCGTTCGAGCTTCTCGCGCAGCGTTCCCTCAAGGCCTTCGAGCGTCCCTTCTCGCCAGGTCCGCGCGAGCAACGCTTTATAGGTCGCGATCGCCTCCCCCGGCGTGGCCTTGGCCGCCGACTCGATTTGAGCCACCGCCGCGCGACGCACAAACCTGTCCCTGAGCTCCTCGAGTTCCGCCATCCGAGCCGGACGCTGCTGAGGTTCGAGCCGAGCCGCTTCGGCAAGCGCAGCGTGGATCGACTTGACCGCCGCCTCGAATCGCCCCGCACGCTCCTCGGCCGTCGCATCGGCGATCCGCGCTGTCAGGTTCCGCTCGATCCGCTGCCGGTTCCGCGTCCGCAGAATCCCTCGGGTCCCGAACACCACCAGCAACAGGGTCAGGGCTGCCAGGCCCCACCACGTCCAGGCCACCCACCTGGGCCGCCCCCGTGAAAAACGCGTGCGGCGCACCACGGCTCGAGGAAGAAAGGGAACCTCAACCCAGGTCTCGCACCAGTTGCAACGCAACTGCCGGCCAGCCGAGGTCCCCTTCAACGTCAGCTCGTTACCACACTCCGGACAGGCAAACGATCCGCCCTCGCCCATCCCCGGTGTCTCCACATCACGGCCTGACCTGATCTCACAACGACCAAGCCAGCACAACCCTGTTGAGATCACCCCTGAGCGAGTGATCATTATTTGACGCGACGAAGAGGCAACTCGACGCCCCCGATCGGGAAGAACGGAGTGGTCGTCCCTCCCATATCAATAGGAATGACGCAAATTGTATCAAGTCGACGCCAAGAAAGGGGATGAGGAAAACAGGAAGTAAAGCAAAGCTACGTTGAACCCTTTATGAAGTCATCATCAACTTACAACCATCGCACGGTGAGGACCGAATCCCTGCCGAAATACAGGCACGGCCCACCATCCCGATCTCCTTGCCCAGAAGGAGGTTAAGATGGCGGGCCGTAACTTCTCAATAACCCCGGGCAACAATCTGTTCACTGATGAACAGGGACGGCTGCTTATGGACCCCGGATGCCTTCAATGGTCCTCAAAAGGCGATCCGGACGCTGTAAACGTGAGCGCAGTTCACCACTGTTCAAATGCACCACCCGGGGTTATTGAGAAATTACGGCGGGCCGTGCCCACCCTACGGGGAAAATCGGATTCTGGCCGCCGAACCATCGTTAATCGTTGATCAACTCAAAACGAGTTCGGCGAAGCTTTAGGTGGGCCATGCCCACCCTCTTGGAATCGGTTTGAGCAAGGCGAAGGGAGGGAGCCAAGCCGATCCGCCCGGGGAAATGGGGCTTACTCTTCGTTGGTGCAGTGGTTGATGAGCCAGGTATCAACGTCCGAGAGCATCGGCGACGTCAGGCGATGGGCACAGGGGTAGGATTGGAATGCGACGCGGAGACCTCCCGCGCGGAGCACGCGGACGTCGCGGCGGGCGGACTGAACCGGAACCCGGGCGTTCCATTCGCCGTGGACCACCAGGATCCGCAGGTCACGGCAGGCCTTGAGCCGAGCCAACGGACGGAATCCACCGGGAAGCCAGCCGTTGATCGCCACCACCCCCGCGAAGCGTTCGGGGTAGCTCAAGGCGATCCGGTAAGCGACGGCCGCCCCTTCCCCACAACCCATCAGGAAGATGCGTTCGGAGTGAACGTGCAAGGCACGACGCGTCTGACGGATCGATGAAAAAAGGCCATCCTCGAGCGAATCGATCGCGTCAGGGGCTCCTTCGATCAGCCGATGGCGAACGATGTCCGCTTCCGAGTGGGCAGAGAAGGGTCGGGGAACCCGGCGATCGGGGCGGGCAAACTCCGAACCCCAGCTAAACCCGTCCGCCCGACCTCGCTTGATAGCCGGCTCAGGTCCACGAAGGCTCAGCCCGACATAGTTTCGCCAACTCAGCGCCGGCATCGACCGCACCATCTGCTGCTCATCCCCCCCTCGGGAGTGCAGGAGTACGAGCAGCGGATAGGGGTAGTTGGGCTCATAGCGCTGAGGAACGAAACGCGCCTCCACGAGCGATCCCGTCCCGGTCGTCGTCTCGTGGAAGGGGGCGTTGAGCCGGTCGCTGGACATCGTCGAGGTGCTCCTCGGAGGCAAGCAGGCAAGATGGCGTCCATCCCGTCAAACGACCGGTGCGGCTCATCTCGATGGCAGAAGACCCGTTCGGTCTGTGCCAAGCATAGCCAGCGAATTGCCGCTCTTCAATAAATCCCGCAGTTAATTTGGATTTTGTCTCAAGTTTTTTTTCGCCGCGCCCGAAACTGGGCAGTTTGACAGAACTTACTCGGATTCTAACGGTTACGCGCGAAGCCAATGTTCCCAAAAGACATCGCGGGAGGTCGAAGCCTCCCGCGATAAAGATGGGCGAAACGGTATGTCTTCGACGTATCGTCAGTCGAAAAGATCCTTGACGAAGTCCTTGACTTTGCCTGGGAAGACTTTGAGGTTATGTTCGATTTTGTCGACCAGGCTCTTTTCTTGCTGGACCGGGCGACGATAGAGCTTGCCCTGGGCTCTCGCCTGAGCCCGAGCCTGAGCACGCGCCTGCATCCTGGCCTGCGCCTTGGTGAGTGGTTTCGTGGGCGTGAGCGCTCCCGCGGTTTGGGGTTGGCCCAGGCTCGTGCCCGTGGGAGAGGTCGGCACCGTGCTCCGGCCATCGGTCCCCAACACCCGCAAAGTCACCGGATTCGACAGCGAAACGTTATTCGACTTCAGGGCCTCGTCGACCGCGTAGTCTTGGTCGATCATGACCGCAATCTTGCCGACGCCTACACTATCGAGGGTGAGCCCGTTGGGGAGCCGGTTCGGAAGATTGAGCGTCTGGACGATCTGCTGATTAAAGCCGGACTGCAGTCCTTCGATCGCCGCATCTCCCAGGTAGATCGCATGATCGAGCGATCCATTGGCCCCCGTCAGGATGAATTTGACGTGGAACGGTCCGGCATCGGCCCGCCCCAGGTTCTGGACCGTAGTCGTGACCTGGAAGTTCTGCCCCCAGGCGATCGGCTGTGACGGCGCGACGACTCCCGATGCGGCCAGTTCGGCCTTGGGAAGCGCGGACAACTCGGCTGGGGTCGCTCCGCCGGTGATCGCAATTTGCGTGACGTCGAACCCGAGCCCCTGGGTGGGCACGTGGGGATAGAGCGGGTTGGTGATGTAATCGGCGTCCTGAAGCACCGACAAGTAGAACGACGTGTTCCCCACCAGGGCCGTGACGGGAGCGGCAGGCAGCGTGATCGTCCCCACGACGTTGATCGTCTGATAGGCCGGGACGGCCGGGATATCGAGGTAGCCGACCGTCACGTCCGCCCCATTTCCCGGATTCACGCTCGTCGGAGTCAGAATGACCTGAGCCCGGGTGGCGGGGGCATCCCCCGCAGCGTTGTTGCGAACCTGCGCCGTCACGGTGACCTGCTTGCCCCAGGTCGTCTGGTCGGGATAGACCCCCAGTGACGAGCCGATCAGGCTCGAAGGCACCCTCTGGGCGATGGTCAGCTTCGCCGTGTCGAAGCCCTGGCCGACCGCAAAGTTGTTGTTATCGTTGCTTTCGACGACCGTATTTTGGGGATCAACCCGCAGGGTGATGTAGATCGGCTGCCCCGAGTAGCCCGGGATCGAGGTCGGGGGGAGGCTGAGGGCCTGATCAAAGGTTGCGGTCTCGCCGGGATCGAGGTCGCCGGGGATGTTCGTCGCCCCGAGCAAGACCGATCCCGGGCCGAGGACCGGGTTGGTCGAGGCGTAGATCGCCACCGGGATCTCCCCGACCTGAGCGCCATTGCCCTGGTTCTTGATCACCCCGGTTGCGTGGAACTTGTCGCCCCAGTCGAGAGTGAGCGCCGAGGTATCCAACGCGGCGCCCACCAGGTCGGGTAAGGCATTCGCCGCGAGCAGTTGCCGGCCCTCGAGCGGTTCGAAGCGGAGTATGATCGGACCACGCCCCCAGGCGCGGCGGCGGGCGGCGGCCCGGCGGTTGTTCGACAACATCAGGGGCTTCTCCTCCTTGAGAAGACGGCTCGGCAATCGACAGAGGACGCCCTGAGTCGAACGGGCGCCCGGGCCTTGTTGGGTGCGTCGGCGAGAGGTCGGCATCAGCCCTTCCTTGGGACTCTGCGCGGAGGCTATCCGCCAACGACAATCCGGTCAAGACGGACTCCCACCAATCCCAAACGGGGCTCGCTTGGACCCGCTGGCCAGAGGAATCGAGAATGATACCGGCCTGCCAGCGCCTCTCGACGACCTGGAGGCGTTATGATACCACTTCTTCCGGAGGTTTGAGCGAGGCGCGCGAGGACGTGCGGCAGGGAGTGGCGATTGACGGAAGCATTGATCGAAAAACTCGGTTACCTGGGGATCTCGCTACTACTCGTGCTTGGCGGCCTGGGGCTTCCAGTCCCCGAGGAAGCGCCAATCATCCTGGCCGCTGTCCTCTCCAAGAGCGAGCGGATGTGGTGGCCGTTCGCCCTCGCCTCGTGCTTCGTCGGAGTCCTCCTCGGCGATTTCATCGTCTATTTCATCGGCTACTACTACGGGGACAAAGTCCTCAGCCTGCCGATGACCCGCAAGCTCCTGACGCTGGAGCGGGAAACCCAGATCAAGGGCTACTTCCATCGCCACGGCTTCAAGATCCTGATCCTCGGCCGGTTCGCCGTCGGGTTTCGGACCGCCGCCTACCTGACCGCCGGCATCCTGCAACTCCCGGTGCTGAAGCTGTTCTTGACCGACGTGCTCGCCGCCTCCCTGAGCACCCTCTTGATGTTCGGGCTCGGCTACGTCTTCGCAAACCAGATCGAGGGCAGCTTCGACCAGATGAAGCACTGGCTAATGGCGATCGTGGCGCTGGTGCTGGCCTCCTGGCTGCTCCACCGCTTCCACAAGGGGCGTCTACGCTCCGGGTTACGCGTCGGCCCCCCCGTGCTCGTCTCGGACGACGCCCCACTCCCGCCCGACGACCTGCACGCCCCCCCGAAATCACCCACCGACTCCGCCGTGCCCCTCACGCCGATCCCCACCCCCGAAGTCCTGATCATCGCCCCCAGCGCCTCGGAACCCTCCCGATACCACTGCCGGCCATCCCCATTCCCATTCCCATCCCCGTCCCCGACCCCGCCGCACCAATCGTCGCCATCACCACCACCGCCCCCAACCTCGAACCGGTGCCCCCCCACCGCGCCCCAGAGGCTTCACACCTCGCCGAGCCGAACCACTCCCGTTCGCTCGAATCCCACCCACGATAATCGAGAAACCAGTCTCCCCCTACCGCCTTACCCCTCTGCCACGCCCAAAGTTTTGGTTGCCCAAAAATTCATATTGCAAATCGCAAAAATTCAACTACGATCCCTATGAATCACAGCTTTGGGAAAATCAACTTTCGTGATTCATGACCAAGGAAATCGTGTTATGTCACACCAAAACCAAATGAGATGCGGGGAGCCTCGGCTTGAGCAGAGTCGCGGTTTCACTTTGATCGAGCTCTTAGTGGTGATTGCGATCATCGCCGTCTTGATTGCTCTGCTGCTACCTGCCGTGCAGGCAGCGCGTGAGGCGGGACGGCGGGCTCAGTGCATCAACAACCTGAAGCAAATGGGCCTGGCGTTGCAGAACTACGAGTCGGCGTTGGGGGCCTTTCCTCCGGCCTACGTGGGGGATCCGAAAGCGAGCGGGTCGGCATTCGGGGTGAGCTATCCGGACGAGAACATGAACACGCTTCCGGGTTTTGCCTGGGGGACCCTGATCCTGCCATTCCTCGAACAGGCGCCGCTCTACGCCAGCTTCAATACGAACGTGGCGTGCTGGGCTCCAGCCAACAGCACCTCGGCCCGTATCAAGCTCGCCGTGTTCATTTGCCCTTCCGCAGCCGGGCCGAGCGATGGGTTTACGCTTCACAAATACTCCAACGGAAATGCGCAGGCCCCGGACGACGCGGGCCTGTTCTCGCCGACGATCACCTTCGGCCACAGCCACTACGTCACCAACGCCGGGATCAACCAGCCTTGGGGACGGAGTCCGGCCTACTCCTCGGATTTCGACATCGTGGAGCCTGTCCCGGGAACCGCTGGGGCGGCGATCGACGGGCCTTTCTACCGGAATTCGAGGACGCGGGTCGCCGCGGTGACCGACGGCCTCTCCAACACCGTTTTCGTCGGCGAGCGAAGCTCGAAACTGGCGGATGCCACCTGGGTGGGAGTGGTTCCCTTTGCAAGCGTTCCCCCCAAGCCAGGCTGGCCGTCGGACCCGAACAGTGGCGGCGACCTCGTGGGCGCCCATAGCGGCCCCGACGTCCACGATCACCCGCAAGTGGTGATCCACGCCCCGAACCACCCGTTCGGCCACACCGATGAGATGTTCTCCGACCACGTCGGAGGCTGTAACGTCCTCATGGGCGACGGCTCAGTCCGGTTCGCCAAGGAGACGATCTACCCGCGGACCTGGGTCAGCCTCTCCACCCGAAACGGGAGCGAAGTGATCAGCGGCGACTATTGACCGTCTCCGCAGGGAGCCACCACCACTTTCGCAAATGCACAACCCTTGGGAACGATTGCGCCCAGCCTCTCTCTCTCTTTTTTCCGGAACCCCGCGATGATGAACCGCTCCCCACTCCCGCGACGAGTCGCCTGCCTCCTGGTCCTCGCTTTCAGCGGCTGCGGTCGTCCGCCTCAAATCGGCGAAGACAGGGCAGCCTTCAAGGCGGTCGACGCCCTCTACACGGCAGTCTCCTTGCGCGATCCGAAGCTGCTCGACCAGTGCGAAGGGGAGCTTCGCAGCCTTCAGGCAAAAGGGGGACTTTCCGAAGCCGCAGGCGGCGTGTTGGGGACGATCATCACCAAGGCAAAAGAGGGAGAATGGGAAACCTCCCAGAGCCGTCTGGGAGATTTCATGAGGGGCCAACGTCGATAAATTCCCCTGAAAAGCAAGGCGTTTCCGGGGAGACCACACACACAGGGGAATGTTTGTAAAAGTCGTGTTGACCGTTTTGAAAAGGCCTGATACCCTCACGCCGCCTCGGGTCGGGACGTAGTCTTGCCTCGAAGGTGCTCACAATTCGAGCCGATTTCCCCAGCGTCCGCCAGCGCAACTGATCGACCCGCTAAGCGACCCATACTGCGACGCTAAGGCCGAGCAAGACGGTCGCCGGAACCAGGACTCGATCAGAACAGGGAATGAGGCTCCGAGGTCAGTCGGTCGCCCCCGGGGGGGTCGACTTATCGATCTTGGCCGCGCTCGGTGCGCTGTTATCACGCAGCACGCGGGGCCCGCCCGGAGACGTTCTCCGGTCGGCGAGTTATGGACCAACTCGCACGAATTGGGTTCGTCCGGCGAACCCTCCTGATCAACCCTGGAAGATCGAAAACGCAATGAACAAGCTCATCTACTCTGTCGCTCTGGCGACCGGTCTGGCCCTGAGCCTGGCTGCACCGTCTGCCCACGCCGACGCCATCCAGTCCCTGAACATTGCAGACATGTCGGCGTCCCAGTTCAACAGCCTGTTCACCACGATCGACGACGCCCCCGCGCTGGCATCGTCATTCAAGTACGCCGACGCTCCCGTGTCGGGCACTGTGAATTCGCAGGTGTTCAAGGGAACGGGTGCGGCTGAGGGCCTCTTTGCCTACGCCTATCAGTACGCCCTGAACGACGTCAGCGACTCGGACAACACGCCGGTCGACCTCCGGGGCACGTCCTGGAAGTTCAACGCGACCCCGGTCGGAGCCGACTTCACCAACACCGGCTCGAGCGTCTATGCCTACGCGATCAAAGACGGAGCGGTCGGCGGCATCGGCGCCCCGGTGGCGGCCCCCGGCCAGGGAATCCTTTCGCCCTCACAGTTGAACTGGCTGCCGAAGACGACCAGCGGCTCGCTGCTGGCCACCTACTTCGATACGGCCCAGGGCACGCCCGCCCTTCAGGCCGGCGCCAAGAGCGCCACGTTCGTCGTCCTGTCCGACCAGCCGTTCACGCAGAAGTTCGTCGGGATCCTCGGCTCGAACCCGATCGACCCCCAGTCGCAGCTGACCACCGCCTACGCGGCGACCGGCGGCACGATCCAGCCGATCCCGATTCCTGAGCCGTCCACGGTGTTCGCATGGGCCGGCATGGCAGGTGCCGTCGCCTTGGCTCGCCGGATTCGGAAGAACCGCGCCCCCTTGGCCTGAACTCGATCGAGCCGGCCCTTTCGGGTGGAGGGCCGTCTTTCGATTGCAGCCGTTCGCCGGAAGCCCCTCGCCACCTCGAGGGGCTTTGGCGTGCGCCTTGCCCGCGGTAGAGTGGTTTCCACCTTCGAATGCGTTTCCTTGGGACTGCGGACGCCCCCCCGCCCGCATCCTGGTATTGTCGCGAAGGCGGCGGTAACCCCAGCCTCCGATAAACCGCTGTCAACCAAAGCAAGGGAGTCAACGGTCCCAGGCACCGCCACTCTCCTCAAAATCACTCTCACATGAGCTTGCACCGATGAGCCTTCCACCGATTGCCAGGGTCCGCCAGGCTGTCCGTCAGCCCATGGTCGCCGACGTCCCCGCCGCCATCGCCCTGGCCATCCGCTCGAGCCGGATCGCCGACCGAATCAAGCCCGGCGGATCCGTCGCGCTGACCGTCGGGAGCCGGGGCATTGCCGGGATCGACCAGATCGCCCGCGCGGCGGTCGAGACACTCCGCGACCTGGGCTTCCAGCCCTTCGTCGTCGCTGCGATGGGCAGCCACGGCGGCGGAACCGCCGAAGGCCAGCGTGCCTTGCTGGCCGAGTTCGGCGTGACCGAGGAGTCACTCGGCTGTCCGATTCGCGCGGAGATGGACACGGTGGTCCTCGGCACCGATGGCTTCGGCCTGCCGATCCACTTTGACCGAAACGCCTTCGAGGCAGACGGCATCGTTCTGCTGAACCGGATCAAGCCACATACCTCGTTCACTGGCCGATATGAGAGTGGCTTGCTCAAGATGCTGACGATCGGCCTGGGCAAGCGGCAAGGGGCTGCGCAAGTCCACAAGCTCGGCCTCCCCGGCCTCAAACGGATGCTCCCCGAGGTCGGCTCGTTCCTGCTCTCGAAGACTCCGGTCGCGCTCGGCCTGGCCCTGCTTGAGAACGCCGAGGAACGCACGGCCCGCGTCGTCGCGGTCGAGCCGGAGGAGTTGCTCGCGGTCGAGCCCCGCTTACTCGACGAATCGCGTGAATTGATGGCGCGCCTGCCGTTCGACCAGATCGACGTCCTGGTCGTGGGAGAACTCGGCAAGAACTACAGCGGGACCGGCCTCGACCCCAACGTGATCGGCCGGCAACGGGTCGAGACGATGCCCGACCTGCCTCGGCCCATCGTCACCCGCCTGGCCGTCCTGGATCTCTCGGAAGAGACGCGCGGAAACGGTCTCGGAATCGGCCTGGCCGACCTGACCACCGAACGCCTGGTCAAGGCGCTCGACCCGACGCCGATGCGGGTCAACAGCATGACGAGCAACTTCCTGACCCGGGCCCGAGTCCCGCTCGCCTTGCCCAACGACCGCGACCTGTTCGCCGCCTGCCTTGACACCTGCTGGCGAATCGACCGCGCCGAGGCTCGGATGGTCATCATCCCCAACACCCTGGAGCTGACGACCTTCTACGTGACCGCTCCGCTGGCTGAGGAGGTCGAAGCCAACGAAAGCCTGAGCTTCGAAACTCCTTTGCCCCCATTCCGTTCGACTCTGCCGGAACCCTGGACCAAGAGACGCTCTACCCCGAGAGCGTCCGCGCCCGCCGTGTCAGTGGCCGAAATCATGGTGGCTGAGCGAATCCTCAACGCCTTCTCGCCAAGGGCAAAACGGCCGGGCCGGCCGTGCTACGGGTGAGACAGCTCATTCTCGTGAAGCAGGGCAGGGGATTTCTCCCTGGCGATGAACGGTCGTCTCTCCATCACCCATCAGCCAACAAGCACGCAACGCGATCAGCCCGCTCCTTTCGGAGAGACCTCATGCCAACCCGGATCCGCGCCGTCGTCTTCGACCTCGACGGCCTGATGTTCGATACCGAGGCGTTGTTCCACCGGGTGGCCGGCGAGATGCTGGCCGAGCGTGGCAAACAGATGACCACGGAAATCATGCGGGCCATGATCGGCCGCCGCGCGATCGACGCGGGCCAGGCGTTCAAGACGCTCGCGGGACTGGACGAGCCGGTCGAGGACCTGATGGCCGAGGCGAAAACGCGGTTCATGGCCGAGCTGGACGTCGCCGTGCATCCGACTCCTGGCCTGTTCGTACTGCTCGATCGCCTCGCCGCGCGGCGGCTCCCGTTGGCCGTGGCGACCTCATCGCGGCGAAGTTACGCCGAGCGACTCCTGGGAAGCCACGGCCTGCTCAATCGTTTCCAGTTCCTCCTGACGGCGGAGGATGTGGAGCGCGGCAAGCCCGACCCTGAGATCTACCTCAAAGCCGCGGCGCGGTTCGGCGTCCCCGCGTCCTCGGTCCTGGTGCTGGAGGACAGCGTGGCGGGGCTGCAAGCCGCCAAGCAGGCGGGCGCATTCGCCGTGGGTGTCCCTCATGAGCATAGCCCGGCCGAGAACCTTCACGCAGCCGCCTTGATCGTCTCACGACTCGACGACCCCGCCGTCCTGGCGCTCTTGGAAGATGAGCACGCGCAATGACTGACCAACCCGTCTCCGCCACCGCCTCCGCCTCCGCCTCCGCTCCCCAATCGGTAATGCCGTACGTCATTCCCATGGCCGGCTTCCTGGCGATCACGACACTCGAAGGCTACCTCCCGCTCGTCGCCGGGCAGCCGAACCCGACCTGGTATCCTCTCGTCTACACAGTCAAGGTCGTGGCGGTCACCGGCCTGGTCTGGGCCTGCCGTTCGACCTGGCGCGATCTCTCGCCGTTCCCCCGGTTGACGAGCCTGGGACTCGCGATTGTCGTGGGCCTGGCGATCGCCGCGCTCTGGGTCGGGCTGGACGGGTACTATCCTGAACTCCCCTTTCTGGGCAAGCGCACGTCGTTTGACCCCGGGGTGCTCTCGCCTGCCGCCAAGTGGGGGTTCATCACCGTTCGGATGCTCGGACTGGTGATCCTGGTCCCATTGATCGAGGAACTGTTCTGGCGGTCGTTCCTGATGCGTTGGGTGATCGAGAACGACTTCGATCGGGTGCCGATCGGGCGGGTCACGCCCTTGGCGGCCGCGGTGACCTCGGTCTGCTTCGGGTTGGCTCACCCCGAATGGCTGCCCGGCGTACTCACCGGCCTGGCCTGGGCCTGGCTGCTTCACGCGACCAAAAGCCTCTCCGCCTGCGTGGTCAGCCACGCCGTGGCCAACCTTGCCCTGGGCCTCTATGTCATCGCGACGGGGGACTGGAAATACTGGTGAGCGAGCCAACCACGAGAACCGCTCCATCGACTTGCCCAAGCGGTCGCAAGAAGTTATCGTAACTTGACTTTCATCACGAACTTCGGCCCAGTGGGCCACCTGAGCGAATCCCAACGGCCGGTCCTGCCGTCCCACTGGATCTGTTTGTTACCGGCCTGTTCCTGAACATCCCGAGAACAGTAACGAGCAGGGGGCTCCTGGGTTCATGATCCTCATCGGCACCGACGACGGAATCTACCGCTGGTTCGAGGGCGCCTCGTGGCCGGTTTTTCATAGCCTGCAAAACCGCTCCATTGTTGACCTGGCCTCTCCGGAACCGGGGATCCTGCTCGCCCTGGATCGCGCGGGGCAGGTCCTCGAGAGCATCAACCACGGCCAGGACTGGCGGACGATCCCCCTGTCCGAAGGAGCTGGAAGCCCGACCGCGCTGGCCGCTTGGGGGACTCCTCCGTTCATCGTGCTCGGTACGCGCACACAGGGACTGGCGCGCCGCCCGGTGGGTGCGCCAATTCCGATCCACAACGATCCGAAAGCGCCCGTCCGGGGCTTCGCCCCCTCATTGATCGGTCGTGCCCGGTCACTCGCCGAAGGGGCGACGGGCTTGCTCGCGCCCAAGCGAGTCCCCGGCGGGTCCGATCGAGCGACCGCCAAGCTGGCCGGCTGGACCCGCCTGGGAACCCCATCCGCCGCCAAGTCGAAGCAACCGACCGTGATCCGAACGCTGGCCGTGGGCGAGGGGAAGGCACCGGTCTGGTACGCCGCGGTCCGAGGCGCGGGCCTCTGGCGGAGCACCGACCTGGGCGTCTCCTGGAGCCAGTGCCCGGGCCTGCCCGTCGACGTCTTCGCGATCCGAACCGCGCCCAAACGCCCGGGGAGCGTCTACGTCGCCACCTCGGACGGCTGCTGGATTAGCAATGACTCGGGCCTGACCTGGGAAGACCGAAGTAGCGGCCTGGAGAATGCCCGCTACCTCAGCGCCATCGAGGTCAAGCCGGGCGAACCCGACGTCCTCCTGGCCGGCGCCGCGACTCGAGGACCGAGCGACTTCGCCAACGGCCCTTCGATGGACTCGAGTTCTCGCTCTACGAGAGCAAAGACGGGGGCAAGGCCTGGTCGCTCGTCCGCCGCGGTAACCCCGACGCCTTCGAGAACGACATGATCGCCGACCTCCGTCACGATCCGGCCGCTCCCGACAACGTGATCATGGCGCTGACTTCGGGCGAGCTCTGGGTCACCCCCAACGCCGGCGCCTTCTGGATGCCTCTCTCGCGACAGATCCGCGCCGCCCGCAAGCTCTGCCCCGTCGCCTGACACGGCGTAGCGTGAGGATCGAATCCGTCCCGTCGAGCGGGCACGGCCCGCCATCCCGATCTCCTTGCCCAAAAAGGAGGCCAAGATGGCGGGCCGTGCCCAGCCTACGGAAATCGTTGGCTTCGCGCTGAGGCCGATGTCGGTCATGACACAACCGAGAAATATCGATTCGGCGAAGCTTTGCGCCGCGATTTCCCTGGTGCCTGCCTCAAGTGAAGGCGGCAGGACTCACTGATCCGTTCGCGGGCCAGAGGGAGACGGGGCGGCCAACGACATCAAGAACCCCCGAATTTTCCCTTGTTCCATGCCCGAGAGACGGGCGAAGCGCGCCGCCGCCCCCGATCCTTCCCCGCGATGCTGCGCGATCGCGTCCTCCAGCGTTTTGGCCCCACCGTTGTGCA
This sequence comes from Singulisphaera photorubra, assembly GCF_045290345.1. Classification (GTDB taxonomy): domain Bacteria; phylum Planctomycetota; class Planctomycetia; order Isosphaerales; family Isosphaeraceae; genus Singulisphaera. The sequence continues at coordinate 431,763 of NZ_CP155447.1, forward strand.
AATAAGGAGCCGTGTCGCGAAGCCCCCAGAGCGGCGGCGTCCGCCATTCCACGCTCTCTGCGCCAATTACGGGCTTCGGCTTCGATGCGCCTTTCTCGAGATTCGAATCCGCGGGAGCGGCCGACGCGACGACCAGGTCCGACCGTTCTTCGATCGGCTCCGAATAGTAGGCGCCGCTGTCGGAATTGGCCGGCCCGAGATCGTGAAGGAGTAAGTCGCTGTAGATTCCATCAATATTGCCAAGAGTCGGCAGGTGGCACGTCGCGCAGCCGATGCTCTTGAACAGCGCTCCTCCCTCGAGCCACTTCTCCGACACGGCCCGACTCACCGGCTCGATCTGGACCGGTGTGGGCAAGCTCCGAATATAAGACACCAGGGCCACGCAATCGCCGCTGGTGAGGTCGAGTTCGGCCACCTGTCCCTGGGTCTTGCTCTTGAGACTGGAACTGGGGTCGATCGACTGGTGATGGCCCGGGACTTCCAGCCCGAGTTCGACGGAGCAAGCCGTCAGCACGAACTCCTCCAGGCTGGGAATCTGCGCTTTCCAGCCGAACCGGCCGATCCGCCCATCCTTGAGCCGACAGACTCTCCCCGAGATCTCGGAATCGATCGCCGTTTGCCGCCTCTCAACCTCCTCCAGCACCGAGTCGGGCAGGGCATCGATCAACCCCGTCCCGAAGAGAGAAGGTGTGTTCCGCTCCGATTTTCGGAGTGTGAACATAGGAAATTCCTTGGCAAGCAACCAGGTCTTCCACACGTCATACGCGGGGCGGGTGCCCGCTTTGTGGAGAACGACGCTCCCAGCCACGGGAAACCCGGTCTCAAACTTGACAATCTCGGCCAGGCGACGGGCCTGTTCGGCCTGTGTGCCTTCGATGCCGAGCCGGCCCGTCGTAATCGGAGCCACGATCACAACGTTCCGCGCATTCGACCCCGCGCCCCCCACTCCTCCCAGGTTGTGGCAAGCCACGCAGGACGCTTCGTTGAACACAGGGCCGAGGCCGTCACCATTGTGGCAACGTGGGTCGTTGGCAATCCACTTTCGCTCAAACAATTGTTTGCCTAACTCCACGATTACATTGGGCGGTTTGCTACCCGGAGAACCCGCCTCCGCCAAATCCGGCAGCCCGACCAGACTGAGGCCACTCCACACACCCAGCCCCACCACGATCACCCTGATCGCTGCTCCTGACGCTCGCATTACGCACCCTCCCCGTTGGCCTGGACCCCGTTGGGGGATCGTCCGGCGTCACACAGTCGGAGATCGACTTGTTGAACAAGACGTCATTATGAAGAGACTCGTCTTTCTTGAGACGATCAGGGCATGCGACTTATTCGGGAGCCAACGACGACGGACGATTTTTCAGGAGCGGAGTGATGATCCAACGAGAGCGAGAAGCGCCTTGCGGTCACCTGGGGCTTGAATTTGCCAGACGACACAAAAACAACGACCCGATACTGGGCTAGGAAGTCTCACGCTCCTCGTTCCCACGGTCCTCCGTGGGAATGAAGTCTTGGACGCTCTGCGTCATCTGCTTTCGCAGGGCCAGACGACGCGGAGCGTCGGGGACGGCATTCCCACGGGGACCGTGGGAACGAGAGTGATTCCTCGCTGTATGGCGGATCGTTGAACAAAAATACGGGCGGAGCGCCCGCGGGCCCAGGCACGGCTGCGATCCAGGATTCACAAGCCATTGCTCCAATTCCCGCCCAACGCCCCCTGCGTCAGAGCAGCCGGCAACCGGCCCCCGGCCGGCGTGATGAGTCGGGCATAGACCGTCCCGTCGATCGTCGGCGTGAGAAACCGAACCGCGCCGTCGCAAAAGAGGAAGTTGCTCCCCTTGGGATGGCTGCTGTTGGCAAAGGGAAACGAGCCTTCGACTTTCCAAGTTTGCCCAAAATTGATGTTTTCATGGGTCCCGACCCGATTGGCAAGGGCCCACCCAGGCCCGTCACGCTGGGGCGAAAGCGGCATCAATTGACCACCCAGGCAGTCATTGGGGGAACGCTGTGGCATGCAAACATTATCCGAACCGAGGAACATCACGAAATTCGGGAGCGGGCACGCCCAGTTGGTCGCACGGCCGCGGGAATAGCGATTCCCCATGGAGACCCCAACCAAGGTATTCTCGGCGACCAACAAGGTCTCGCTCGCCCCATCGGAGATGTCGGCAGGCGTGGTTGCGATGTCCCAGGGTTGGTCACCCGACTCAGTGCCCAGGAACATGACTCCAAGCTTCTTGCCAATCGCCTGCGTCTCCTGCCAGGGACGGCCCGGCGGCGTCCACTGACGAATCCCACCATTGTGCGCTTGCCCTTCGATTTGGCTTCCCGCCCAGCCAACCGGGATCGCAGGCCAGCGGGTGAAGCCGCCGTTGACGGTATAGCTCTGGTTCCCTTCACCGGGTCGTGCAGTGACATCCTGGGGGCAGCGAAGAACGCCGAGTGAGGTGTTTGAAAGCCAATGATTGGCGGGTTGTCCCGAACGGGTCGCGGTGGGCCACCAGTACGGAACCGTCTTGTCCCAGGCGTTGGCCATATCCTGATGGTCGAGATAGGGCAGGATCTCGACGACCCAACTATGCAGTTCACTCGCCCCACCATCGGGGAGTGCGCCAGAATCAAGGATCGATGCGTAGATCGTCGACCGGGCCGGGTCTCCGCCGTGCGATTCCGGGTCGTCGCGGAAAGTCCCGGCGTTCGGGAAACGGTTCTTCATCGTGGAGAAGTTGATCAGGGCCAAGCCGAGCTGACGCATATTATTGGCGCACTGCGGCCGACCCCCACAAATACGCCCCTCGCATCCACTCCTCATGGGGAGAAGCGCAAACCCAACCGCGAGGACGCCAATCGCGACCATCAGATCGATCAGTTTGAAACGAGGGACGAATCCGGAAGACATGACGCGTTCCCCGAGAAAAGGCCGCTCACGGCGGGACACCCTCGGACGCACGTCACTCTAACAAGGAAGTCGCCTTAACTTCAAATGTTTAGGTCACTCCCGCAAGCCGAAGGCAACGCGACCTCCTCTCCCCCTTGGAACTGCGGGCGCCCCGCACGCAATTTCATCCAAAGATTCCATTGGACCGCGAGCGGAACGGCCGCGATCCAGGATTCACAAGTCTTCGCTCCAATCTCCTCTCAACGCCCCCTGGGCCAGAGCCGCCGGCAACTGACTCCCAGCCGGCGTGATGAGTCGGGCGTAGACCGACCCGTCAATCGTCGACTTGATGAATCGGACTGCGCCATCGCAAAACACGAAATTGCCGCCTTCGGGATGACCGCTATTGGCGAACGGGAACGAGCCTTCGACCTTGAAGGTTTGGCCAAAACTGAGGTTCTCAAAGGTCCCGACTCGATTGGCCAGACCCCACCCAGGTCCGTCGCGTTGAGGCGAGAGTGGCGTCAACTGACCACCCAGACAATCATTGGGAGAACGACTCGACACACAAACATTATCCGACCCAATAAACATGATAAAATTCGGCAGCGGACACGCCCAGTTGGTCGCTCGGCCGCTCGAATACAGGTTCCCCTCGGAGAATCCCGCCAGGGTGTTCTCCGCGATCAATAAGGTCTGGCCTGCCCCATCGGAGATGTCGGCGGAGGTGGTCGTGATGTCCCAGGGCTGGTCACCCGACTCCGTGCCCATAAACATCACACCAAGTTTTTTGCAAACCGCCTGGCTCTCCTGCCAGGCACGACCCGGCGGAACCCACTGGAGGACTTCACCGTTTTGCGAATGGCCGTCGGTCGAGCTCCCCACCCATCCCAGAGGAACGGCAGGCCAGCGCACAAAACCGCCGTTGACGACGTAGCTCAGGTTCCCCTGGCCCGAGGCGGCCGTCGGATCGTACGGACAGCGGAGCACGCCAAGGGAGGTACTCGAAACCACGGCATTGGAAGGTTGACCCGAGATGGTCTCCGTCGGCCACCAGTAGGGAACAGTCTTGTCCCAAGCATTGGCGAGATCCTGCTGGTCGAGATAGGGGAGAATCGCGACGACCCAGTTGGAGAGCCACGACTCGGCGACGTCCGGCCGCTGGCCTGACTCCATGAGCGACAGATAGAGCTTCGACAGCGACGGGTCGCCGCCATGCTCGGCCGGGTCGTCACGGATTGTCCCCGCGTTGGGAAAGTGATTCTTCGACGAGGAGAAGTTGATCAGGGCCAGTCCGAGCTCACGCATATTGTTGGAGCATTGGATGCGACGATCGGGGCCACGAGCGGAGTTCAGCGAAGGAAGCAACAACCCCACCAAAATCGCGGTCACAAAGATCGCGATCACCAAATCAATGAGCTTGAACCCACGTCGATCCTCGGGGGACATGGCGATTGCTCCGAGAAAAGCCCCGTGAGACAAGATCCCTGGAGACGCTCCTCCATTCTCTCCTGATCGTCATCCAAGTCACAAGCATCAACAGCAAATGTTTGTGATTCATACGAATGGGTGCTGGTCCCGCCGCGCGGAGGATCGCGGCGAACCTGCAAGTCCTCCAATCCGGCAGATTGCCAGCAGTGAGGGTCCCAACCATCCCGTATCACGAATTTGACGAACAGGCACACGCCAGTTACGATGAAGTCATCCGAAAATTTCTGGCCGGGTCTCGTGGGCGCCTTGTCGAGGTCTTTGAGAATGCACATCCCCGACGCCGTGCTCGATCCGAAGGTGGCCGCGGCGACCGGTGTGGTGGCAGCGGCCGGGATGTCGGCCGGGCTCAGGCTGCTCGAGTCGAGGCTGGGTGAGCGGACGACCGTCTTGATGGGGACGATGGCGGCCTTCGTCTTCGCCGCCCAGATGGTGAACTTCCCGATCGGGCCGCTGCCGATCTCAGGACACCTGCTCGGCGGGGTCCTCTCGGCGGTAATGCTCGGGCCTTGGGCCGGCGCGGTGGTCATCGGCGCGGTGCTCATCGTTCAGTGCCTGCTCTTCGGCGACGGCGGCCTCACGGCCCTGGGGGCGAACTTCCTCAATATGGGGCTGATCGGCGCGGTGGGAGGGTATGCGATCTACGCCCCGATCCGCCGGGCGATCGGCGGCCGCGCGGGGGTCCTGCTCGGCGCGATGGTGGCAGCCTGGTTCTCGGTGATCCTCGCCTCGGGGGCGTTCGCCATCGAGCTGGCGTTCTCGAGCGGCTGGGCGAACTTCTTCCAGACCCTGAGCTGGATGGCCCTGGTTCACGCCGGGATCGGCCTGGGCGAAGCCCTCGTGACCGGCCTGGTGATCCGGTTCATCCTCCTGACTCGCCCCGACCTCGTCTATCAGGCCGACGAGACTGAAGCCAGTGCTCCCGGCTGGGGGGCATTGATCTGTGCGGGGCTCGGAATCGCGCTGGCGGTCTGCGTCTTCCTCGCGCCGTTCGCGTCGGAACATCCCGACGGCCTTGAGTACGTGGGGGAGAAGCTCGGCTTCCTCAAGGAGGGCGTGCCGGCGATGATTCCCGCGCCCATCCCGGACTACAGTCTGCCGCTGCTCGGCGACGCGAACGTCAAGGCCGCAACCGCCTTCGCGGGATTGGTGGGGACGTTGGTCGTCTTCGCGGTCGGACTGGGACTGGCCCGGGTCTTTTCGACGACAAAGCCGACGGGAGTCGACCCGGATGCGGCTTGAGTTTCTCGAACGCCACAGCGAAGGGGACGGCCCGCTCCACCGCCTCGACCCGCGGATCAAGCTGGTTGTCACCCTGGCCTACATCATCGCGGTGGTCGCCACGCCGATCGGCTGGTGGCGGCTGCTGGCGGTTGAGGGCCTGATCCTGGCCTTCACCATCGGCCTTTCCGGAGTTCCGCCGCGCGAGCTCCTGATGCGCTGGCTCGGGTTCATCGTCCTGGTCGGGTTCCTGGCCTTGATGGTGGCCCGGGCCCACCCGAGCCGCGTCGAATTCGGCATCGCGGCGGTGATGCTCACGATCGTCATCAAGAACAGCATGGCCTTCCTGGCCACCCTCAGCCTGGTCAATGTCACCCCGTTCCGGAAACTCCTGGGCGCAATGCGCCGGCTGGGGATGCCCGCGGCGCTGGTGGCGACCCTGCAATTTATGTATCGTTACCTCCACGTGCTCACCGAGGAGCTCGATCGGATGGTCAAGGCGCGACGGTCGCGGACCTTCCGCCGTTCGGGACGACTCGACTGGGTGCTTTTAACCGGCCTGATCGGTATCCTCTTCCTCCGCGCCTTCGAACGTGGCGAACGGGTCCACGCGGCAATGCTCGCGCGAGGCTGGGACGGGACGATCCGGACCCTTGATGACTCCGATGGCCCTTGACGAATCGATCGATCTCCGCGTCCCCTCGCGGCGAAGCGAGGCGAGGTGCGTGAGATGAACTCCTCCAGCCCGACCATGACCAACGACGCGCCGGCCGTGCAGGTCCGCGAACTGATCTATCGCTATCCCGACGGCCGGCTCGCCCTCCGCGGTGTCGACCTCACCATCGTGCCGGGCGAAACGATCGCCCTCGTCGGCCCTAACGGCGCGGGCAAGAGCACGCTCCTGCTCCACCTCAACGGGATCCTCCCGGGCAAAGAGCGAGGCCAGCCCTTGCATGCCCACGGGACCAGCCATCACTCCCGGAACGGCAGCGAACCCGCGGTCTGGATCGACGGCCTGGAGGTCAACGCGAAGAACGCTCCCGAGGTCCGCCGCCGGGTCGGCCTGGTGTTTCAGGACCCGGACGACCAGCTCTTCAGCACCTCGGTGATCGAGGACGTCGCGTTCGGCCCGCTCAACCTCGGGATGAGCCGGGCCGAGGCCAAACGGGTAGCTCTCGAGTGCCTCGCCCGGGTCAACCTCGACGACGTGGCCGACCGCGCTCCCCACCACCTGAGCTTCGGCGAGCGAAAGCGGGTCTGCCTGGCGGGGGTGCTCGCCTGCAACCCATCAGTCCTCGTCCTCGACGAACCAACAGCCAACCTCGACCCCCGCGGCCGCCGCCGCTTCATCGAATTGATCCGAGGGCTCACCGCCACCAAGCTGATCGCCACCCACGACCTCGAAATGGTCCTCGAACTCTGCAACCGGACCGTCCTGCTCGACGCCGGCCGGATCGTGGCCAATGGCCTGACCCGGAACGTTTTGGGTGACCCCAACCTGCTCGAGGCCCACGGCCTCGAGATGCCGCTAAGCCTCAAAATGGGCCGGTCGTTCTGAACCAATCAGTCCCGTGGGTTTGCCGACCTCACTGCGGCGCCTTCAACTCGTAGGACACTTCAACCGCCACCCTCACCACCTCTTGTCCCAGGGCGACCGGCATCGAACGAGGCGAGTTGTTATCGGAGTGCTTGACCGATCTTGCCGCAAAAGAATACTGGGCCACCGTTTCCAGGTCCTGGATCTGAACGGAGACCGGCTGACCGCGAGCCATTCCGAATACGGTTGCCGCGTCCTCGGCCTTCTCGAGTGAGTCGGTCAGGGCCTGTTTGCGAAGCTCGCGAAGCAAGGCTTTCCGATTGCTCAACGAAAAGGACAGGTTCTCGATTTCATTGACGCCGGCTTTCACCATGAGGTCGAGCAGCCGGCCCACTTTCTTCGTATCGCGAATCGTGATCGTCACTTCATTTTCGATCGCGTAGCCAACGACCTTGACCGGAGCATCCACCGGCGAAGCCTCCGACTTCCGGCTCTCGTAGAGTGGCCTCAAGCTAAAACCCGATGTCTGGATATCCTCAAGAGCGATTTCATTTTCCTTGAGCACGTCCATGAGAGCGTTCATCTCTTTGCCATTGGCCGCCACGCTTTCCATCGCCGTTCGGCCTCGACTCTCCACGCCCACCGTCAGTACGGCCAGGTCGGGCGTCACCGTTTGTTCCGCCAGGCCGATGACGCTGATCGTGCGCAGTCCATCCGCACGAACGCGAGACTCAACGACCTGAGCCGCAAGCAATCCAGGGACGGCCAGTACAACGGCCAGGACGGAAAGGATCCGGGGCACCGAGCAGACCATGAGATCACTCCTGGAATTGTGGAGTGGGCATGGCCCACCCGGATTAAACCATGGTGGGCCATGCCCATCCTATTACTCAAACAAATTATTTATACTTAATTATTTCAATGGCTGGCCCAACCCGGGCCGCCGCCGTACACGCGGTTGGTGCCGGCCAGGGGGAGGCCGGTGATCATTGAGGCTTCGAGGGTCAAGGCACGCAAGTCTTCCGGTTCGAGGTGGTGGACGTCACTCTTGCCGCAGGCGCGGGCCAGGACCTGGACTTCCGACGTGAGCGCGTGGAAAAAGCTGGCGACGCGCTCGGAGGCGGCGTCGACTTCGAGGCGAGCGGTCAGTTCCGGGTCTTGCGTCGTGATCCCGACCGGGCAGCGGCCGGTGTGGCAATGGTGGCAGGCGTACGGGGCCGCGCCGATGGCGCGGTAATCCTCGACATAGATCGGCTTGTTGCAGTTCAAGGCGATCAGCAGGGCGGTGCCCAGGTAGCAGGCGTCGGCTCCGAGGGCGAGCGCCTTGGCACAGTCGGAGCCGTGCCGCAAACCGCCGGCAATGACGAGTTGAACCTTGCCGTAGAGGCCGATGTCTTCGAGGGCCGCACGCGCCTCACAGACGGCGGCGAGGGTTGGAATGCCGGTGTGCTCCTGGAGCAGTTCGGGGGAAGCGCCCGTGCCCCCTTCCATGCCGTCGACGACCACCACGTCGGCCCCCGCCTTGGCGGCGAGCCGGACGTCGTCGAAGACGCGCGCGGCCCCCATCTTGACGAAGATCGGAATTCGCCAGTCGGTCGCCTCGCGGAGCTCCTCGATCTTGATCACCATGTCGTCCGGGCCGAGGAAGTCGGGATGCCGGCAAGGCGAGCGCTGATCGACGCCGGGCGGAAGGTCGCGGAGCCGGGCCACCTCATCGGAAACCTTGGAGCCGAGCAGCAGGCCCCCCGTACCTGGCTTGGCCCCCTGGCCGATCGTCAGTTCGATGGCGTCGGCCTGGCGGAGATGCTGGACGTTGATCCCGTAGCGGCTGGGCAAGACTTCATAGATCATCGCCCGCGACTCCGACCGCTCGACGTCGAGCATTCCCCCGTCCCCCGTGGTGGTCGAGGTGCCGGCCATCCGCGCCCCGCGGGAGAGCGCGGTCTTCGCGTTCCGCGAGAGCGCCCCGTAACTCATGCCGGTGACCATCAGAGGGATGTCGAGCTCCAGTGGCTTCGACGCGAACCGGGTACCCAGCACCGTCTTGGTCGAGCACTTCTCGCGATAGCCTTCGAGGGGGATCCGTGTGAGGGTGCCGGGGACGAACGTGAGGTCGTCGAACGTGGCCCAGGTCCTCGGCCTGAGGATGCCGAAGCCGCGGATCCGGTAACGGGCGAGCTCTGCCTTGATCTGGATATCTTCAATCACACCGGGAGTGAATGTACCCGACCGCTCCATCGGCGAAGGGTCGGCGGCGGAACCAGGCGGGGGTGTCGAGTCGGCCATGGAGGAGAATCCTCAGGAACGGGGAGTGATCGTGTGGAGTGGTTCACATCGCTTCGAGCGTGCACGAGAAATCCGACTCTTTGGAGGGTGGGCAGGGCCCACCGGGATTCGCCCCGGGATGCAAGTGCCACCTACTCCTACCAAGTCTCTCGTCAGCACGCGTGGTGGGTCATGCCCACCCGACAGGACACGTTCTCAGACGCGTTTAGAGCGCCGATTTCCAGAGATGGATATCGGTTTTCTGAAAATTCCAGAGCTTCCGGCCGGCGACGAGTTTGCGAAAACCAGTGGGGGGAGCGGGGACCTTCCAGCGTTCGAGATGCGAACCGATCAGGTCGCGATCGGCGGGGGTGAACTCCTCGACCACGGCGTCGGCGCCGAGCTCGCCGAGCTTGCCGGCGACGTAAATGGTCCCGGCGTACATGCTGTCGGCCACGCCGTCGGCGGCATCGCCGCAAACGATGATGATCCCTTTCTGCATCATGAACCCGGCCATCGGGCCGACGCTTCCACCGACGATCAAGGCGCCCCCTTTCATGGCAATCCCCGCGCGGGTCGAGGCGTCCCCGCGGACGACCACGACCCCCGCGCGGATCGCCGCGGCAACCGCGTTGCCGGCGTCGCCGTCGATGGTGACGATGCCGTCGCGCATGCTCTCGGCTGCGCCCCAGCCCACGCCACCGTGCACGTGGACCGTCGCGCCGTCGTTCAGGCCGGCCACGTAATAGCCGGCGGGGCCGTCGATCGTCAGTTCGGTTCCCTCGGGGAGCGCCACGCCCAGGTTGTGGCGGGCGCCCGGATGGAGCAGCGTGATCCTCGTGGAGTTTCCGGCGATCGCCGCCCGGATCTCCCGGTTGATGGCACGCACTGGCATATCACCACAATTAATTGTGGTTGTCCGTTCGGAGGTCGCGGGCACGGGCAGGTCCCTTCGTTGAGAGGCAGCGCGATGTGGGAACCACGAAGTGGATGTCAGACCAGGGCGGGAGTCGCCAGCGGATAGAACGTGGCCCGGCCGGTGGGAGGCTCCAGGACTCGAAACGATCCGGGCAAGGCGCGGCGCAGGGCGATCTCTTCGGTGGCGACCGCGACGAACGCGTCGGTCTCTGCGATCATGAGCGGCTTGAAACCGAAACGGTCGCGCACGACTCCCAGACCCTCGGAAGACGCCACAAGATAGTTGTAGGCGCCGTCGAGGTCGACGATCGAGTCGCTCATGGCCTCGGCCAGCGACCGACCGCGGGACAGGCGATCGCGCAGGTAAACGCCGATCACTTCGGAGTCATTATCCGTGTAGAAGGTGACCCCTTCCTGCTCGTAACGGCGACGGAGCTGGTGATAGTTGGTGACATGTCCGTTGTGAACGGTAGCGAGGTCGGGAACACCATGCGCCCAGAACGGTTGCGAGTGACTCAGGTCGATCCGGCTCTCGGTCGACATCCGCGTATGCCCGATCGCCAACGGCCCCCGCCAGCCCGAGAACCCGTAGGTCGCGTCGAGCTGTGTCGGTGATCCCACCTGCTTGACCAGGTCGAGTCGACGGCCCAGGCTGATGACCTCGAGCCCTCCCCGACAGGCCCCGAGGGCCGCTTCAACCGCCTCAGGGGTCACATCGGCACCGGGCCGGAACTGGAACCGAAGCGACCCGCCCGCGGGTTCAACGCGTTCCACGGTTCCGAGGGATTCGAGGCGCTTCAGGGCCAGAGAATCCCCGGGGGCAATCCGAACGGCCCAGACGCCGTCGGCCCCTTCGGAGCGGAGCAGGGCGGCCCCCGCGCTATCGGGCCCCCGGCAACCGAGGGCGTCGAGCATCGCCAGGACCACGCGTCCCGTCGGGAATTCGGGGCGGTCCAACCTATCCAGAAAACCGACAATTCCGCACATAAGCCTCTCCTGCCCGCGGGTGATCTTGGGGAGAGGAGTCGCGGGTCGGGTCATTTTAGTAGCTTTCTCGCCACTTGTCGCCAACAATTGTTTCTCAAATGGCTGCGAGGCCCTTGCCAGGGAAGCACGACCTCGCCAAGGAAGAGGAGTCCCATGTCCCAGCTCGAGGCCAAGCTCACCGCCCTCGAAGGTCAGTTCCAGACAGACGGAATCGCTTACCTGCTGATCCAGTTCGTCGATATCCATGGCGCGGCCAAGGTCAAGCTCGTCCCGGCCAAGGCGTTCCGCACGGCCGTCCGGTCGGGGGCCGGATTCGCCGGCGGAGCCGTCTGGGGCTCGGGGCAGGGGCCCCACTCACACGACATGTGTGCTCGCGTCGATCCGGAGACTTATACGCCCTTGTCCTATGAGCCGGGCGTCGCTCGATTCGCCGCCGACCTCTATGTCGACGACGCTCCCCATCCGTATTGCCCACGGGTCAATCTCCGTCACATGCTGGCACGTGCCAGAGAACTGGGCTACGTTTTCAACGTCGGCATCGAGCCTGAGTTCTTCCTGGTGACGAAACAAGCGGATGGCTCGATTCGCGGCTGGGATCCGCACGGCATCGACGTCCTCCAGAAGCCTTGCTACGACTTCAAGGGGATCTCCGCCGCCCTCGAATTCCTCCGCGCGATGAATGACGGCCTCGATGCCCTCGGCTGGGACGTCTACCAGACCGACCACGAGGACGCCAACTTTCAGTTCGAGATCAACTTCAAATATGCCGAGGCCCTGATAACCGCCGACCGTTTCACCTATTTCCGGATGATGGCCGGCCAGATCGCCCAGCGCTTCGGCGCAATCGCCACCTTCATGGCCAAGCCGTTCTCGACCCGCACCGGCTCGGGCGCACACCTGCACTATCATCTGGCCGACGCCCGGACCGGCCTGAACCTCTTCCTCGACGAGTCCGACCCGCGAGGCTTGGGCCTCTCCAAGCTGGCTTACCACTTTCTCGGCGGCATCCTCGCGCACGCCCCCGCGCTCTGCGCGGTCACCTCGCCGACGGTCAACTGCTACAAGCGGCTCCAGGTCGGCTCCGCCCTGACCGGCTCACGCTCCGGATTCACCTGGGTCCCTGCCTTCATCACCTACGGCGATAACAACCGGACCCAGATGCTCCGGGTTTGCGAACCCGGGCACGTCGAAGACCGGACCATCTCGAGCGCATGCAACCCGTATCTCACCCTCGCCGCCTACCTTGGCGCGGGTCTCGACGGGATCGCCCGGCAGCTCGACCCGGGCGAGCCGAACCTCGGCAACCTCTACGAGGTCGGACCGGACGCCATGGCGGAGCGCGGAATCAAATCCCTGCCGCAATCGCTGAGCGTCGCGCTCGACCACTTCGAGCGAGACGCCGTTGTCCGCGACGCGCTCGGCCCGATCGCCAGCGAGTTCACCCGGCTGAAGCGCGACGAGTGGCGGGAGTATCATTCCCAGGTGGAGTCGTGGGAACTCCAACGCTACCTGAGCGCACTTTGATACTGAGGTTGATTTTCTCCCACCTTCTCCTACCACGGACGACCGATGGAACAACTGCACGCTCGCAACGTCGTCATTGGCGCCGGCGCCATGGGTTCGGCCACGGCTTACCATCTCGCCAGGCGAGGCGAACCGGTCCTCCTGCTCGAACAGTTCGCGATCGGCCACGATCGGGGCAGCTCGCACGGCGCCGCTCGAATCACGAGGCACTCCTATGCCGATCCCCAGTACGCCAGGCTGATGCTCGACGCCTTCCGCGCCTGGAGAGAGCTCGAAGCCGATGCCGGTCAGAACCTCTATCTGCGTACCGGCGGCCTCTCATTCTGCCCCCCTCAGGTCGATTATGTCGCCCAGGTCGCGGCCAGCTTGCAGGCCATCGACATCCCACACCGCCGGATGTCGGGCCGGGAGCTCCGGCACGCCTTCCCCGTCTTCGAGGTGCCGGAAACGTACGACGTCCTCTTCGAACCCGACGCCGGATTGATCGCCGCCGCGCGAGCCATCTCGCTCCAGCTCGAGCTCGCCCGCCAGCTCGGCGGCGACCGAACCCGGGTGCTCGCAGAATGCCCGGTCCGCGCGATCGACCTCGACGGCAACAAACCGATCGTCCGGACCGACTCGCACCGGATCTCAGCCGACCGCCTGATCGTGACCGCCGGCGCCTGGGCGTGCCGGCTCCTGCCCCAGTTCCCGGTGCCATTGCGGCCGACCCGCCAGCAAGTCCTCTATTTTCGCCCCAACGACCCGGCTCCCTTCACCCCGGGCCGGTTTCCTGTCTTCATCCACAAAGGGGCGGAAGCGCTCGACGACTTCTACGGGATGCCGGAATTCCAGGGCCGAGGAGTCAAAGTGGCGCGGCACGGCGGCCCGGACGTCGACCCGGATGCCATGGATCGCGTCGTCGATGAGCCCTATCGGGAGGTGATCCGACACTTCCTCAAGCGATCGATCCCGTCGTTGGTCACAGCCCCGATTGAACATACTGAGGTCTGCCTGTACACGAGCACTCCTGACGAACACTTCCGGCTCGGAACTTTGCCCGACTGCCCGAATCTCATCACTGCAAGCCCATGCAGTGGGCACGGCTTCAAATTCTCCTGCCTGATCGGCCGCGTTCTGGCCGACTTAGCGACTCAGGGGGCGACCAAAGTGGATATTACCCCCTGGCAGCTTTAACTACTTTTCAGAAACGCGTTAAGGCCATCGGCCACTCGCTCAAAAAAGAGGCAGAAGCCCCGTTTTGGTCCCAAGTGAACTCCCGTCTCCGCACCGGGCGAACTCCTGGCGCGGGACTTGCGTATAGAGCATAGCAAGTAAAAGGTCGCCCGCATTTCGGCCAGACCATCTAATCGTCGCATACGCCTCATTTTATCTCCATCAAGTCTCCAAGAATTATGCAACAGGGACCGATGGGATAGAATGAGGCGCGGTGAAGGAAGGACGATATGCGGGCCGAACGGTGAGGGAATGGATTCTCTGAGTGCCGTGCCTCCGGCCTTGAGCGAAGTGATTTTGCCCAGCGCAATCGTCGTTATCCCCGTTGCGCATCCTTGGCCATATCAAGAATGAGGTGGCAAGATGGCTATCCAACCGCCGCGAGACCGTACCGGGCGCCGACTGCCTCGTACGATTTACGTTGTACTCTGCGCCACAGTCCTGGCGGGAGCGGGGTTCATCGCCGCGCGTAATCGCGGCCCTTCCGCTGTTCCCACGTTGCCAGCGACGTCGGTGTCCCATACGCCGGTGGTGTCATCGACCCCGCCCGCTACGATTCAAGTCGTTCAGCACTCGTCTGGCGGGAAGTTGATGATTTGCGGGGGTGGGAAACTGCCGCCGTCGATTCGCGATGAATTCTGCAAACTGGCGGGCGGCCCGCGGGCACGGATCGTGGTCATCCCGACGGCGACGTCGAACGCCGACAAGCCCGACCACCTGGCCACACTCCTCGCGGACTGGAAGCTCAGCAACGTGGAGTCGGTTCAACTCCTCCATACTCGATCGCGTGAGACCGCCAACGACCCCGCATTTGTTCAGCCGCTGCTTCAGGCGACGGGTGTCTGGCTCACCGGAGGCGACCAGGTGTTCTTGACCGACGCCTACCTGGGCACCGCAGTGCAGGAGCAGTTGAAAGCGATCCTCGCTCGTGGGGGAGTGGTCGCCGGGACCTCCGCCGGCGCGGCCGTCATGTCGGGTGTGATGATCGCGGGGGGGCTGAACAAAGCCGACGTGAGCGTTGGTTTCGACTTCATCAAGGGGGCCGTGATCGACCAGCACTTCCTCAAGCGGAACCGCATGGAACGACTGATCGGGGTCCTCTCCATGCATCCCAACCTTGTCGGTTTGGGCATTGATGAAGAAACGGCCCTGGTTGTTGACGTCCGGGAGCACCACCTGAGCGTGCTCGGATCTTCGTACGTCGTGGCCTGTGTGCCCGACTCTCAGCGGAAGTCGGTTCGGCTCCAATTCCTCAAGTCGGGCGACACAACCGCCATGGCCGACCTGATGCAGCAGTCCCCGGTCGAAAAAGCGACCGTCGATCTCAAGGTGGATGAGCCGGCAGGCCTGACGGTCGGTTCACTCTGAACCACCCGCTGAGAACCGGGGGTAGCCCATACTTCCATTCACTCGGGGCACGAGCGTGATCGACGCTCGTGCCCCGCTTCGTTTGTCTGGCGAAGTCGACGGGGCGAAATTCGATCCTGATCGCGCGGTGAGCTCAGCCACCGGCTCAGAACGCGGCGGCGTCGATCGGGTCGGCGACCGAGGCCAGGTTCTCGAACCGGGTGAGGTTCTTGAGGAAGGTGAGCTTAACCGTCCCGGTTGCGCCGTTACGGTTCTTGGCGATGATGACCTCGGCGATGCCCGGCTGGTCGTTGGGGTCGTAGTAGTCGGGACGGTGGATCAGGAGGACGACGTCGGCATCCTGTTCGATGGCACCGCTCTCACGAAGGTCGGCCATTCGAGGGCGGCGGTCTTCGCGGTTCTCGACACCTCGGTTGAGCTGCGAGAGGGCGATGACCGGGAGTTCGAGTTCACGGGCGAGCGTTTTCATCCGGCGGCTGATCTTGGCGATCTGTTCCTGACGGCTATCGCGCGTTTCCTCGCTATCCACGAGCTGGATGTAGTCGACCACAATCAAGCCGAGGTTGTGCCGGAGCTTGAGCCGACGCGCGTTGGCGGTGATCTGAAGCATGTTCCGCGACGGCGTATCGTCGATGAACAAGGGGGCGGTATGCATTTCGCTATACCCCTTGCCCAGCATACTCATCTCGCGGGTGCCGAGTCCCTGGCCGGTCCGGAGTTTCTTGCCGTCCACTCGTGCCCGGGCGCAGAGGAGTCGCTCGACGAGCTCCAGGCGGCCCATTTCGAGGCTGACGAAAAGTAAGGGGACCTTCAGGTTCACACCGACGTTGTCGGCGAAGTTCAAGGCAAGTGCGGTCTTCCCCATACTCGGCCGCGCGGCGAGAACGATCAGCTGGCCGGCTTGGAGTCCGCCCATCATGTCGTCGAGCTCGAAGTAGCCGCTGGCGACGCCGGTGACCGCATGTTTGGAGACGGTCCGCTCCTCGATCCGATCCATCGCTTCTTTGAGCACATGGAGCAGTTCGGCCGTATCCCCTTGAATCGTGTCGCCGGCGATCTCGAAGATCTTCTGCTCGGCTTTCTCGAGCAGGGCTTCGGCCGTGAAGGTATTCGAGTAGCCGTCGCGAAGGATCTCGTTGGCACTCTCGATCAACCGCCGGCTGATCGACTTCTGGCGAACGATATCGGCGTAGTAGCGGGCGTTGGCCGCGTGAGGGACACTCTCCACGATCTCGGAGAGGGTTTCGTGGCCACCAATCGCTTCAAATTCACCGCGCTGGGTGAGCTCCGCGGAGAGGGTCAGGCCGTCGACCGGCTTGCCCAGATCGTAAAGGTCACGGATCGCCCGGTAGAGGGTCTGGTGCGTGTCGCGGTAGAAGTCCTCGGCCTTGAGTTTCGAGACGACGTCGTGAATGACCTCGTTGTCGAGCAGAATGCTCCCGAGGACCCCTTGCTCGGCCTCGAGGTTCTGGGGCGGAAGACGGTCGATCAGCGGGCCGCCTTCTCCCTTCGGCGCCCTGCCGTGCGCGTTGCCATTACCGTTGCCATTGCCATTGAAATTTGAAGAGGCCATATCCGAAGCAACTCCCTGCTCGCACGCCAGAGAGGAGCGGCCCTGATCTGGTCTGGGCCGACACCCCTGTGGGTTTATCGACCGGCCGATCCATCCGGGGCTCCCTCGACAAGGTGGAGGGAATGACCCCTCGTGACCCGACGCGCAGACGCGTCCGGCACGATAGCCGATCTGAACAATCGTATCGGCCAAGGGGGGACTTGGCCATCAAAAAAACGACCGATTCGGGTCTCGCCTGATTGAAACTACGAGAGAAGCCCGGCCCCCTCGCAGTCGAGAGAAGGCCGGGCTTTCTTGTTCTGGCGGACCAGCCGGAGGGCCGGCCTCAGAGCGTGACGCCTTCGGAGGCGGTCAGCGGATCGAAGCGGTGGTGATCAAGCCACCGGTTCGTCGGTGTGCGTCGGAACAACCCACAGCTTGACCTCGGTCGTGACATCCTGACCAAGGGCGAGCTTGATGGTGTAGAGCCCCAGCTCCTTCAACGGGCCCTCGATCCGGACGTTCTCGGCCTCGATGGGGAAGTTGTCGGCCTTGAGCGTGAGGGCAATCTGCTCGGCGGTCACCGAGCCGTAGAGGTGCCCCTCGGCGTTGGCGTTGGCCTCGATCGTGAGCGAACGCTGGGCGATCTGGGCGGCCAGGTTCTGGAGGTCAGCTCGGCGAGCCACTTCGAGCTGGTAGAGCCGCTGGCGATGCTTCTCGACGATCCGCAGGTTGTGCGGAGTCGCGAACGTCGCCAGTCCTTGGGGCAGAAGATAGTTGCGGGCGAACCCGGGGCGAACTTTGACAAGGTCGCCGGGCTGGCCGAAGTGGGGGACGGTATGGGTCAGCAGGATCTCCATGAAGCCGTCTTTGGACCGCGTCGGATGATTCCTGCGTCGTTCGACGCCCGGCTGCCGGACGGTCGGGGTCAGGGTGGTCACCGACGGCTTGGCATGGGCTGCGGCGGCCGCCGCGGCTTTCTTGGCCTTGGTCGACGCCTTCACCTTGACCTTCGTCTTGGCCTTGGCCGGTTTCTTGTCGGTCATCTTGGCCATCGTGCAATCACTCCTTGGATGGGGCGTCGCGAGGCGAAGATCATCATCCGCCGCTCGGCCGTTCGTTCATCTTCGATTTTCGATCGATATCAATCACGCACAAACTAACACGAATCGGAAGCCCGTCCGACCTACCCAGGTCAGAACGGGATATCCTCATCATCGGTTTCGGGTTCGACGGCGCGACGGCCCGCCGATTGGCTCGGAGGCGAGTAAGGGGCTCGACCACGCGACTCTGACGGGGCGGCCGAGGGGCCACTCCGTCTCCCTTGCGGCTCTCGCGCGGCGGGCGGGGCATAGTCGCTGTCGCCACCGCCTCCGCCGCCTCCCCCACCGTCGGAACGTCGGTCCAAGAACTGCACCCGGTCGGCGGATACCCGGATCTTCGACCGCTTCTCGCCGGTCGTCTTATCGTCCCAGGTATCCATCTTCAGGGCGCCTTCAATGTGGACGCCGCTCCCTTTCTTCAGATACTGACAACAATTCTCGGCCTGGCGGTCCCAAACCGTCACGTCGATGAACAGGGTTTCTTCCTTGCGGTCCCCGTCCTTACCCGTCCACGTCCGGCTGGTCGCCATTCGTAGGTCCGTGACCGCCGCGCCACTGGGCGTATAGCGCAATTCCGGGTCGAACGTCAGTCGACCCATCAAAAAAACCTTATTCAAGTCGGCCATCGACTGGTCCCTCCCCAGGAGCCACGGCGTACCGTTCCCATCATGCAGGTGTAAACGGTTGTTCCCTACCAAAAACTACCACATTCCCGTTTCACCCACAAGGATCAAACCGGAACGGCGCGACCCATCACGAATTGGGGATTGAACGAGCGACTCCGATCGACGGTCCGGTGCCCTTCCTTCCGCTCCGCTCAGTCGTCGCGGCGACGGCGGCGGGGCCGGTCGTCCATGTCCTCTTCGCGACGTCCTTCCTCTTCGGCATTGGGCGTCGAGGTCATCGCCTGGTTGACCAGGTGGTCGACCAGCTTGGGATGGACCTTGAGGATCAGCTCGCGGAGCACATGGTCGCTCAGCCGGCAGTCGGCGACGATGTCCTTGAGGTTGGCCCCTTCTGACTTGAAATAGGTCAGCAGGTACGTCCCCTTCTTGTGCCCGTCGACCGGGTAGGAGAGCCTGCGTTCATCCCACTGGCGGCTGGCGACGATCTCAGATTCATGCTTGGTCAGGATGTCGTGGACATGCTTGACCGAGTCGTCCCAAGAGATGGCGACTTTCGAGCTGTCCAGCAGGAACATCGCCTCGTACGTGTTGACAGGCAAGAGCTTCCCTCCAGGTTGGCAAATAAACTAAGTGGTCAGCCACTCGTGGGCGTTGTGGGTCCGTTGAATCGATTCATGGCGGCGGCCTGTCCCTGGGTCAACCAGACGGCCACGGCCTGCGAGGCCAAAATCAAGGCGTCTTCAACCGCGAGTCGGTCCGCGCTACGGAACCGGCTGAGGACGAAGTCCGCGGCGTCAATGGTTCCTCGCTCGCCGATCCCAATCCGAAGCCGGGCATAGTTTTCCGACCCGAGCTGGGCCGTGATATCGCGAAGCCCCTTCTGACCGCCGTCAGAGCCTCCCCCCCGGATTCTCAACTTTCCCAGGGGCAGGTTCAGGTCGTCGCAAACGACGAGCAGGTCGGCCAGCTCAAGCTTGTAGAACCGCATCACTTGGGCGACCGACCGCCCGCTAAGATTCATGAACGTCTCGGGTTTCAGGAGCAGCACCCGGTGGAAGTCAATTTCCGACTCGGCCAGCAAGCCGTCGAACTTCCGAGTAAAGGTCGCTCCTGATCCCCCTTTGGCGAGGCGGTCGACCACCTCGAAGCCGATGTTGTGCCGGGTCCCCTCGTACTTGCTTCCGGGGTTGCCCAGCCCGACCACCAGTTTCCGCATTCCCTAAAACCCCGACACGGCCAGTAAAGTCGGGATCATTCGTCCTTCTCACGACGCTCCGGCTTGATCACGACGGGCTGCGTCAGCCCCTCGCCATCGCCGGGCGTGGTCGTCTCCGTCTGCGCGCTTCGCGAGACGACATGGACCAAGGTCAGTTCAGGTTCGGCGTTGACCGTCACCCCTTCGGGCAAGATCAGGTCGCGAACGTGAATGCTCTGCCCCAGGTGCAGGTTGCTCACGTCGATCCGGATCGAGTCCGGAATCGTGTTGGCGCGGCAGGTCACTTCGACCGTGTGCACCGGCTGTTCGAGCACACCCCCCTCGCTGACGCCGGGCGATGTCCCACGCAGCTCGAGCTTGACCTCGGTCTCGATCGACTCGTCGACGTTCACGCGGGCGAAGTCGAGATGGATAATTTCCTTGCCGAGGTGATCCCACTGGATATCACGCACGATCACCGTCTCGGTCGATCCATTCACGCTCAGCTCAGCGAGGTGAGTGGACTTCTGATCATGTCCCAGACGGAAGCCCGTGCGAGAGAGATCGGCAAGGGGTCTTGCTTGTGACCGTAGATAATCGCCGGGATCTGTCCGTTGGCTCGCAACCGACGCGAGACCCTAGACCCTGTCCCTTTGTTCTTCGCGGGATCCCGCGCCTCGACCGCAATCTTGACTGCGTCCGCCATAAATCGCCTGTGCCTGACCCCGCCACGAGGTCCCCAGAGAAGCGAAATCAGAAAATAAAGGGGCCGGGCCCGAGGGAAATCCGGTCCCCTCACCGCGCCGCAACATACCCTGAAATCAAAAATGCGGCCAATGCAGACCGCGCATCGAGCGATTATGTCGATGCTCCCGGGGTGATTCAAGAGGAAACACCCGACTTTTCACGATTGGTCTCCTCACCGCAACGCTCAAAGTGCCGAAAGGCGCCGCCAGCCTTCCACGGGGGCCAGGTCGCCGCAGGCCTCCGGATCGATCGCGGCAGCGGCAATTTTCAGGCTCAACTCGAGTCGAGGACCCGGCCTTGAAAAGTAAGCGGAGCCGTCAACCAGGATGACGCTCCCGCTCCGGACGGCTCCGAGCCGGGTCCATTCCGGCCGCGCCTGGAGCTGAGCGAGCTCCTGCTCGGTGCGTTCGATCGTGAACCCGCAGGGGGCGAGGATGATCAGCTCGGGATCGGCTTCGGCAACCTCGCGCCAGGAGAGACGACGCGAACGCTGGCCCGCCTCCCCGATCACTTCCGCCCCACCGGCGAGTGACACGATCTCGGGGTTCCAGTGACCGGAGGAGAAAGGGGGGTCGAACCACTCCAGGATGAGAACCCGGCGCAACGGCCGCCCCCGGCGTCGGTGGGCGATCGCGGTGACGGTGGCATCGAACCGGGCGATCAGAGACTCGGCCGCGTCCTTGGCGTCGAGCAGGACGCCGACCCGGCGGAACATGGCATCCAGGTCGGCCAGACAGGTCGGATTGACGCTTTCGACCCGGGGCGAGCTCGGAATGCCCGCGGCGACGCGCCGGACGGTCGCCTCGTTCACCGCGCAGACGTCGCATTGCTCCTGGGTCAGGATCAGGTCAGGACGAAGCTCAGCCAACAGGGCGCCGTCGAGATCGTAGAGGCTCCCCCCTTGCTCGACGACCGCCGCGTCGATCGCCGCGCTCGAGGTCGATGGCGTAATCCGGGACCGGGTCAGGTGGGGCAACTGCTCCACGCCCACCGGATAGTCGCACTCGTGGGTGACCCCCACGAGGTCGACGCGGCGGCCCAGGGCGCAGACGAGCTCAGTCAGGGAGGGGAGCAGGCTCACGATCCGCATTGGGGGCATCCGCCGGTCAAGGTTGGCAGCCCCGCGGGAGCGACCGTCCGCGTCCTGTCTCGACGATGGATGGTCGCCCCGCTACAGCTACCACAGAAAATACAAAGAAGAGATGCGTCCGCGTCAGCAGATCCAGGTCACTCGGGGGCGCGAACGTCCGTCGTCGGACCGACCGAGACGATGGTCATTGGCAGCAGGGGCCACTCGGCCAGGATGCGCCTGAGGTCGTCGAGCGTGACCCGGGAGAAGGCCTCGAGTTCCTGGGCGACGGACAGGTACTCGCGACGGTAGGTCCAGTGGAAGCCGAGCGAGGCGAGGCGGCCCATCGGACGCTCGCTCCGAAGCACCGAGCGGGCGAGAACCTTGTTCTTGGCCTGCGTCAACTCTTCCTCGGTGATCCCCTCGGCCATGGCGGCCCGGTACACGTCGGTGATCCGGCCGAGGTTGGCCTGGGTCTCGCCGGGATCGCAGCTCAGGAAGGTGAAGAGAGCCCCTGCCTGGTTGTAGTCCTGGTAAGAAACCTCGACGCCGTCGGCGTAGCCGGGGTCGATCAAGGCCCAGTAGAGCCGAGACCCGGTATGGTCCCCCAGAACCGTCGCCAGGAGTTGGGCGGCGTAGCGGTCGCTGCTTTCCAGCGGGGGGGCATCGCCAACACCGATGATCGTCTGCTGCTGATCCTCCGCGCGGAGGAGTGCCTGGAACGACCCGGAGCCGCGGGGCGGAACGGCCTGGCGGGTGATCTCTCCCCCTTCCCAGCCGGCACAATGAGCCTTGGCCAGGGCCACAACCTGGTCCCAGTTGGTCTTGCCGGCGAACGCCAGGACGATGTTCGAGGGGCTGTAGCGCTGAGCGAAGTAGTGGCGCATCTGCTCGACCTTCAAGTCGGTGATCGACTCGATCGTGCCGAGAATGCTCTGCCCGAGCGGGTGCGGGCCAAAGTGCGCGGCCTTGGCGGCTTCGTAGGCGACGGACATCGGGTTATCCAGATACATCCGGATTTCCTCGATGATCACCTGCTTCTCGGTGTCGAAATCTTCTTCGGCCAGGTTGGGCCGGAGGATGTCCGAGAGCACGTCGAAGGCCTGCGGCAAATACTCGGGCAGGCAGGTGACGTGGTAGAAAGTGTCTTCCTCCGACGTCTGCGCATTGTGCTTGGCCCCCACGCGGTCAAAGTCGCGGTTGACCGCCAGGGCGTCCCGCCTCGGGGTTCCCTTGAAGACCATGTGCTCGAGGAAGTGCGAGACCCCCGCGACGTCGGTCGACTCGTCGCGGCTCCCCGCCTTGACAAAGAAGCCGGAGGCGACCGAATGGGCCTGGTCGTTCACTTCGGCGATGACCCGCAGACCATTATCGAGAACCGTATGGTGGAATTGCATGAGTCGTGGCTCGTCCAGAGAAAATAAAGCCGCGCAAGTCGCGCCTGCCCCACGCGCGTCCGTCAATCAGGATTGAGCGACCGCATTTCAAATCGATCCAGGAAGGGCACCCGCGGAAGAGCAGGGTCCCCCTTTACCTGTGCCTTTTCCCGACAATTTGCGTTCGACGCCAACCCGCACAAATTGCGAAACAACGGCGTTCACTCCATGAATTCTACGCAGCATCGTCTCTTCGTCGACGCAACTCAAGAGCGCGTTGACGGCCCTAACCCAATCGGCAGGCTGCTCGACGGACTGGTCTCGCGGGTGAAGTTCGGTGGGATCGGCCGAAATCAAGGCGGTCGGGATCCATCGAGGGTTACGGAGGGACACCCCACGCTCCAAGCGGACGTGCCCCGACTCGAAGATCTGTAACGCAAGAGTCCTCCTCCGAGAGACGAAAGAGGACGCATTCAACCAATTCTTCCGGCTTTCCCCAGTCTTCCCCAAGCATGCCAAGAAAGGCTCGCAAACGTCAACGTCGCCTATCGACCAGAGCGGACGAGCCCAACCCTTTAGCATCCGCTTCTGTCCGTTCCGAGGAATGCCCTCCCCCTCTCTCGAGGTGCTGGGGAGGGCGATCGGCCACGCGGCGGACGTCGCTGGATCACCTGAGCGGTGATGCGACCGGCTCCGGGGTCATGTCGGACAACGAGACGGAGGCCTGTCGAGCTGGGATCCAGCCCCCCGCCTCGGTATAGACGGCGATCGCGATGGCGACCTCCCCAACGTAGACGAGAGTGAAGATGTTGTGCCCCCCCTCCTGGATCGAGAGGACAGCCTGCGCACTCTGCGGGCTGAACGGGATCGCCATCATAATACACGTGCATTCACTGAAATCCGTATTCCTATCCTCGTTCAACTTCTGAATGTCTTTCAGAATGCCTTGGAGGAAAGGGTCCATCCGGTTTTCGAACGACTCGGCCTTGATCTCAACGGGGATCTGGGCGTCCGTGAACGCGGTGGAGTTGAGCAGCAGGTCCGTCCGCATGTAGGGAGAGGTGAAGATGGGATATTCGCGGAGGATGTCGCAGGTAGGGTCCACGGAGAGAATAAAACCGGTCAGGTCCACCTGGACCCACCCCTCCCAACCGCCCTTGACTGGCCAATTCAACTTGAACGTAGGATTGCGGGCCGTCCCCCACTGAATGGTAGCATTGACGAATTGCTCAACTGTCATGGTCGCCATGTCGGATTACTCCTGCAGATTATCACGGGATGTTTCCTTCGATCGCCTCGCCTGGACGTCGTCCGCCGGATGAACAGACGGTGCGTCACGTGGATCGGGGGATCGGTATCGATCCAGTTCAGCTCGGGCAACTGGCTCAATCCGGGACGATCCCCCGCGACCGCGGCGGGGGATGACGGCGGGATGCCATCATCTCGCTTACCGCCGCGGGCCGGCCAATCCCTCATTTCAAGGGGCGGAACTCGGCGTGAAGCCGAACTTGAAGGTCTGGGACGCGTCGTCGAACGTGACTAGCACGTCCACGCTCGGCGTGTTGGGGGGCAGATCGTAGGTCAGTAAAGGGTCGATCTGCTGGTAGGTGTACGCAGGCGCCTTCACCGTGCTCCCGACGGTCCAATAGAGTTTGGTGTCGAGTTCGAAGGTCGAGAGGGCTCCGCCCGCCGGGAGGAAAGTCCTCGACTCGGCGGTCAGGCTGTCGTTGACGAACCAACGCACCTTCGTCGCCAGCGGCGGTGTCGCGGTGTTGTTGATGATCCCGGATTGGGACGGGGTCACCTTGAGGCTCTCCGACTCCGCGTAGGCCAAGCTCGACTTGCTCAGGACAATCCCGAGATTGTCCGCATCGGTAATGGTCGACATGTAGCCGGGCGCGATCGGGACCACCGCCGTCTCCTGGCTGGAGTCGACCGTGGTGACCTGGCCGGAGACGGCCTGATTCAGCACAAACGTATGGGTGCTGTTCTCGCCGGGACTGAGTTGCTGCCAGGCCGCGAAGACGAAGTCTTCGGCGTTCGTCTTCGGAGTGAGGAAGACGAGGATTTTCTGGTGGGCAAGCTTACCCCCCGTCATGTCCTTGACCCGGAACGTTGTCGAGGTGATGCCTTGCGCCTGGGCGGCATTCCCGGCGAGCAAACCGACGCCAAGGACAACAGCAGCCAATTTGAGCGTGGTCCCGACCCTCATGATGCACCTCTTGCTTCTTAAAAGGTTGCCGCGGCCCGGCGAGATTGTGATCGCTGAGACGGTCCGCGGCCTGGCCAATCCGACTTTCCCCCCGACGAAAGCAGCTCTGCCGCTCGTCGGACAGGGCACGCATCGACGTGCCTGGCTTAATAGACGGGCGATCGCGACGGACGAACCGACTGTTTAGGTTTTTTTATGCCTAATTCAGCTTTTTATACGAGAGTTGATTTTTGCTCTGATAGAATCGCGACCTTCAACGGTCCAATCAGCCCTCGCTCACGTCCCTCATGTATTGGAGATTGAGATCGGATTGCCTCGACACCTGTAAGGAACGTGCGATCATGACGGCCCAGCCATGCGTCCCAGCATCCCACCTTGAATCGTTCCGGAGATACCTCGAGGTGCTCGCCGCGGGGCAACTCGACCCACGGTTGCGGGGCAAGCTCGATCCGGCGGACGTGGTCCAGCAGACGCTGATGAAGGCATGTCTGAGACGCGATGGCTTCCGGGGCGATGGAGACCGGCAGCTCCGTGCGTGGCTCCGGGTCATCCTGGCCAACGTGCTGATCGACAATCTGCGGAAGTTCGGCGGGGGCACCGGGCGAGGGCGCGAGCAATCGCTCGAGGCGGCGGTCGAGGAGTCCTCGCGGCGACTGGAAGGCCTCTTGGAAGACGATGGATCGAGCCCCAGCCACAGGGCCGACCGCAACGAGCGGATCCTCCTTCTGTCCGATGTCCTGTCCCGGCTCCCCGATGATCAACGGCTCGCAGTTGAGCTACGCCACCTCGGGGGAAAATCCCTTGAAGAGGTAGCCAGCCAGCTTGGGAGGAGCGTGCCGGCGGTCGCCGGGCTCCTGAGACGAGCCCTCAAGACCCTCCGCTCGGAACTCGGCAAACTGGCCTGATCCAGCATGACCGGAAGGACTTGGGCCATGGGACGAGAAATCCCCCCCGACGGCGACCGCAGCAGTCGCCTCGACATCGCAATGGCGGAATATCTCGCGGCCGCGGACGCCGGCGAGCCGATCTCGACCAAGGCCTGGCTCGAGCGTCACCCCGGTCTGGCCTCGGAGCTGATGGACTGCCTCGAAGACCATCGCCGGATCGGTCGGATCGTCGCCCCGTCCGCGCAAGAGCACGCCCGGGCCTCCGGCCAGGTCCGCGGCCGGGATGAACTCTGGCCGTTCCGTGTGGCCGAGGCATCGCAGCCGCACGGAGCGGCCCCGAATGGAACGTGCATCCAGTACTTCGGCGACTACGAGTTGATCGAGGTCCTCGGGCGCGGCGGGATGGGAGTTGTCTATCGGGCGCGGCAGCGAAGTCTCGGCCGGCAAGTCGCCTTGAAGATGATCCGAGCAGGTCGGCTGGCGGCCCCGGATGACCTGATCCGCTTTCGCAACGAGGCCCAGGCGGTCGCCCGGCTTGGCCATCCCCATCTCCTGACGATCCTCGAGGTGGGGGAGCACGACGGCAGGCACTACTTCAGTATGCCTCTCATCAACGGCGGGAGCCTATCCGACAGCCTGCCGCGGTTCCGCGCCAATCCGAGGCTCGTCGCTCAACTGATGGCCGAGGTCGCCGGCGCGGTTCACCACGCCCATCAGCGCGGGATCCTGCACCGCGACCTGAAGCCTGCCAACATCCTGATCGACGACGCATGCCGTCCCTACGTCGCCGATTTCGGTCTCGCCAAGCAGTTGGATAAGGACGGCGGCCCTACACTCTCGGGGGTGATCGTCGGCACCCCCGCCTATATGGCGCCGGAGCAGGCCTCCGGGCGGCGGGGCGCCGTGACGACCGCCAGCGATGTGTACGGGCTCGGAGCGGTCCTCTATGCCTTGCTCGCCGGACGCTGTCCCTTCCCGGGCGACTCGCCCGCGGAAGTCCTCCGGCGCGTCTGCGAGGAGGAGCCCGAACGACCGTCTCGCCTCAATGCGTCGGCCGACCGCAGCCTCGAGATGATCTGCCTGAAGTGCCTGGAGAAAGAACCGCGACGGCGCTACGCCTCGGCGGAGTCGCTGGCCGACGACCTCGTGCGTTGGCTCGAGAACCGCCCGATTTCCGCACGCCCGGCCGGTCCGTGGGCCCGGTGCTGGTTGTGGTGCCGCCGCAAGCCGGCCCTCGCGGGGATGGTCGTCGCCCTGGCGCTGACGCTGGTGGCAGGGGCGACGGGGATCCTCATGAATTGGCTCGAGGTCAGGCATCAGAAAGACCTCCTGATCCGCGCGAACCACCAGTATGTCCGGGAGAGGGATTCCGCGCGGGCGCTGAATGAATTCCTCGTGGAAGATCTCCTCCCCCGGTCATCCCCCTTGGGTGCCCCACACCGCGCACTCACGGTCGGGGAACTCCTCGACCGCTCCGTCGCGACCGTCGGACGACGCTTCGCCGGCCGGCCGTGGCTGGAGGCCCCGATCCGCCGGGTTCTTGCCGACGCATACCGGGCCGGCGGCCGCCTCGACCAGGCCGAGGAACAGATCAAAATTTGTCTCCAACTCTTGGAAGTGAGGCCGGGTGGGGACGAGCGAGATCGCCTGGCGGCCTGGCAGAGCATGGGCGGCCTCCTCCTCGACAAGGGCCGGTTGGCGGATGCGAAGGCGTATGCCTCGCGAGCCTACGAGGGATGGATCCGGCACCTCGGGGAGACCGAGGTCGAGACCCTGGATTCGGCGAACCTGCTGGCATCCGTTCTGATGGCACTCAAGCAACCCGAACGAGCCGAGGAGCTCCTGAGGAGGACCCTCAGGACCGCCGAGAGCACCCTCGGGTCGGGCCACAGAACGACCCTCGCCTCACTCAGCAATCTCGCCGTGATCGCTCACAATCGCGGGCGGTTCGAAGACGCAGAGCGATGGCTCCGGGCCATCAGGCAAGAGCGGATCCGGCTCTTCGGCCCCGACCACCCCGAAACCCTCTTCGCCTCGAGCAACCTGGGAGCAATCATCCTCGCCCGGAGGGGGGCCGCCGAGGCCGAGTCCCTACTCGGCCAAACCCTCGACAGCTCGAGACGAGTCCTGGGCAACGACCATTACTTCACCTTGACGATCGCGAACAATTTGGCCTCCGCCCACAGCCAACTGGGAAGGCTCAACGAGGCCGGCGAGCGACTCGCCGAGGTCGTCCGGGGCCGGAAGTCGGCCCTGGGCGACGCCCATATCGACACCGTGCTGGCAGTGAGCAGCCTGGCCGCCAACATGACAGAGCAGGGGAGAGGCGCCGAGGCGGTCGAGCTCCTGAGAGGTATCCTGCCCCGGGTGCGGGCGATCCTCCCTCCAGCCGATCCCAGGCGAGGGGCCGTGCTCATCAATCTCGCAGGTGCATTGCGGGAGGCAGGCTCGACCGCCGAGGCAGAGGGCATGGCCGCCGAGGCCGTCGCCCTCTGCCGGAAGCTACCGCCGGGCAATTCCAGGACTCATGCCATGTTCGTGAATGCCCTGGCCATGTATGTATCGATCCTCATTGCCAACCGCGAGTTCGAGCGTGCCGAGACGGCCGCTCGCGAGGTACTCGCAGCCCGCGTCCGCTCCGTCGGGACCGAACCCTGGAGGATTGCCTCCGCAAAAAGCCTGCTGGGTGGCGCCTTGGCGGGACAGGGCAGATTCGTTGAGGCCGAACCGTTACTCATCGGCGGATACGAAGGACTTCACTCCGACCCAGGAGCCAAACCCAAGGCCCTCGCCGACGCGAGCGAGCGACTTGCCCTGATGTACGAAGCTTCGGGACGTCCCGAGATAGCCGCTCGTTGGCGAAATGAGATCAATGGACGCAGATCCCCGTAATCGTCGCGACGTTCGACCAATGCCCGTTTCGCCCACTCTCAATGACGCCCTGATTTTTCGGAGCCCCCACGATGGCCGAGCCGCAAGTGATTCGAGAGATTGACCACGACATCAACCAGACGGTCAATATCGATGTCTATCTTTACCCTACATCTCCAGGTTCCCTGACTCTTAAAGGTTCATGCAAGGTCCAGAACCCCGCGCCCCCGGGGGAGCCCCCTTACCCACTGACCTTCAACGTCCACATGGACGTCCCGAGTGGGGCCAAGGATCCTCAGTTCCAACTAACATCAAGTGGCTACGCATTTGAGCATATCCAGTGGGTTCCCTTGCCTAAGCAGTTGGCCGCCTGCCCCTTAGCGGGCGAGCTCACGACGCAAGTGCACCCCTGGCCCGTGGATCAACCCATCTACGTCGACGTGATCTTCCAGCCGGACCTAACCCCTTGAGGACGGAGTTTTCCTCCCGATCTCGCGTCATCGCTCAAGTGAAGCTCAATCAAGGCTTCGGGGCAAACAATTTACGCAACGAGACCCTCGGGAAGCGGAATGCCGCGAAGGATCTTCATTTCAACGGGCGCACAAACAATCACGGCATCATTTCCTTCAACGCAAAGCCTCCCTCTCCTGGGACCGCGGGCGGAGCGTCCGCGGTCCCAGAGGGGGCAAGAAGGAAAAGAAGAGCCCGATTCAGGCGTCTTGCTTGGGCATTTCGAGGGCGTTGGGGCCCAGCGTCAGGATGGTCAGCTCATTGGCGGCCTGGCTGGCGGCGTAGGCGCTGACCGACTCGGGAGTCAGGGCGTCGAGGGCGGAGGTGATCTCGCCGATCGAGCGAACACGACCGAGGTGGAACCAGTCGGAGGCCAGGGAACCCGAGCGGCTCATGCTCGACTCCTGGGCCATGACGAGCGAGCTCTTCAGGCCGGCGCGCATCGTATCGAGCTCTTCGAGTTCGACGCCCGAGCGGCCGAGGCGTTCGACTTCGGCGAGGGTCACGTCGAGCGTCTGCTGGGCGCGGTCGGCGGAGGTGCCGGCATAGCAGAGGATGGCGGCCCGGTCGCGCTGACTCTCGTAGCTGGCGTAGACTGAGTAGCAGAGCCCGCGTTTCTCGCGGACCTCAGTGAAGAGTCGAGCCGACGAATAACCGCCGAGGATCGCCGCGGCCGCCCGGGCGCGATAGTAGTCGGGGCTGGCGACCGTGGCCGTCGGATAGGCCAGGGCGATCTGGATCTGCTGCGTCTCGCGGAGGATGTGGTCGCGGAGCGGACCGGTCGGACGTTCCTGCACGGCCGGCTCGACCTGAGGTGCCCAGCCGCCGAAGAGTCGACCGACGGCATCGCGGAGCACGGGCCAGTCGATGGCGCCGGCCACGCCGAGAATGGCGCCGTTGGGTCGGTAGGCCAGGGTGTGGAAGGCACGCAGTTCATCGGGCGAGAGCGAGGAAACGCCTTCGGGAGTCCCGGGCGCGGGGCGTCCCCACGGGTCAGGAAAGTGCCGCCGGCGCAACTCATAGATGACCTTGGTGCCGGGGTCGTCCTCCAGGCTGCGGAGGTTCTGAAGCGCCAGGGCCCGGATCGGCTCGATCTCCTCGTCGTCGAGGTGGGGGCGGAGCACGATGTCGGCGAAGAGTTCGAGGGCAGGAATGAGGTTGCGGCCGAGGGTGGCGGCGGCGAGGCTGGTGTGCAGGGTCTGGGCGCTCTCGCCGTGATTGACCCCGAGATTGTCGAGCGCCGAGAGTAACTCGCGGCTGTCGCGTTCCCCCGCGCCCCGGGTGATCCACTCCGACAGCATCGAGGCCGCGCCTCCACGGTCGGCGGCCTCGTAAGCGGCCCCCGCCGGCAGCAGCAACGTGAACGCGGCCGACTGGACGCCAGGCATCGCCTCGGCGACCAGGACCAGCCCGTTGGGATAGGTATGTTGCGCGATCGAAGGAGCGTCGGGCACGGCGACCTCGGGGACAGTCGGACGGACATCGGGGCGGTCCGTCCGCCCCGTTTCGGAGTTGCGTTGACAATACCCGACCCGAGCCATCCTGGCCACGGCTCTCGGCCCGCTCAGCCGTCGACGGCTTTGTAAAGCGTTTTTGCTCGACGGAATCCCACCGAGCGGTAGAGCCGGACCGCCGCGCTATTCTCGGCCGTCACTTCGAGGTAGGCCCGCCGCAGACCGGCCTGATAGAAACCCTCGAGCGCTTGCCGGACCAGCGATTGGCCGAGTCCCTTCCCGCGATACTCGGGGATCACTCCCAGGTTCTGGATGGCGCCGATCGGCCCGCGGTCCATCACCCCCTGGACGGTGCCGACGTAACCATCCGGACCCGAGATTAGCCACGTGGCCGCCGACAAGAAGCCCGGTTTGCGGCGAATCTCACGCATCAGGCGCTGACAGCCGTGGCGGTCTCCCAGACAGGGGAAGACGCACGCGTCGATTTCGCCCCGGAAACTGAGATACTTGACCTCGGCGTGTTGATCGACCAGCGACTCTTCCCACGACGTCCAGGCGAACGGGGGAAGGAGCACGGGCGGAGCCAACGAACCATCAAGGTCGATCTCCATCCGGAACCGTTTGTAATACGTGATCGCCATCGCGTCTTAACGGTCCGAACGCGGCCCACTCCGAAGCAAACTCAACGGAGGATCTCTCACACATCCAATTCTAAGTCGCACCTCGTGCTTCGGTCAACGTGTCGGAGCGCCAAGCGGAGACTGAATTCTGTGAGGCCGCGATCGGCCCTCAGGCAAACCTGAACCCGGCCGAATTTACGAGCCGATAGACCGCCTGTTCAAGCGACTGCCAGTCGGGTGGATCCCAGGCCAGAGCGATCGGGATGGTTGGGTCCGAATTTAGCCCAGAGAGGGGACCGGTGAGTGAAGGAAGTCGAAACGCCCCGCGGTTCCCTGACACAGGGAACCGCGGGGCGTTTGGAAGAGATCCATCCTCGAAGGAAAGCGTCTCATGTCTTCGCCGAATCCGAGAGAAGCGTCAACGCTTCGAGCCAGATCCTAGAGAGCGTTGTACATGGTGAAGAGCCCGATCAAGCATCCGGCAAGGAGCAGCGTCAGGACAACGACTTGCGGGCTGAGGATCTCGCCCGCGGTCACGGCTCCCGACGCCCCGAAGGGCTCGGGCATTCTCGATTTGAACCGGCTTTCATGATGGCCGGAAACGGGAGTTCCCGAGCCATTATGTCCGCTCCTTCCGTGCCCTCGCCGTTCGACCCAACGCTCCAGCGATCCAGAGCAATGCGAGCAAAGCGCGAGCACGGCGTGAGAACGGTGCAGCGGCCCCGACTCGATCACGATTCGCGCAGCGGCTTCGTGAATCGATTCACCGCAACGGCCGCAGACGTCGTGGCTCAACACTGGTGAGGAAGCAAGGGATGAAGTCTGAACCATGTCTCCCTCAAATGGAAAGTAGCCCCCGGCAAGGTTGGGGGGAGTGATCTCTTCTCTCGAGATCACCTCGACTTTCGCCACACACAAACAAATCCCCTGCCTAAGCTAATTTTAAGCCAATTCCGACTGATTCCAAAAAAAACAGAGAAGAATTACCCGTGACCGAGTTCAAAACTCGAAAAATCGTTCTCGCCTTCCCTAGCCGACACCACGCTCGAACCGTGGCCACGATTCATTAAGCCTCGGCGCCCGCCGGTCTTCGAGCTTGCACGCAAACTCCCCGGCGGGACGGATTACCGCGTCATCGAAGTCGATCAACGACCTCAAAAAAAAAGAAAAGGAGGCAAAATCAATTCGACGGCGTTGGGCCGAGTTCGGGCGTGGAGGGAAATATCGGCTTGACCATGTCGGACGACACGGACCCGCGATCGGGGCGAGCGATGAGCATCGGGATATCCAGGCCGTGACGCACCTTGTCGACAGTCTGTCCGAAGAGGAGGTCACGCACCAAGCCGTGGCCGTGCGAGCCGACGACCAGGAGGTCGACTGGCTCCTGTTTGAGTTGCCGGACCAGGAGCGCTGCGCGATCAGGTCCGTGAAGGAGGATGGAGCGGGCCGTGTAGCCTCGTTCACTCAGCATCCGGACGACGTCGGCGAGATAGCGAAGGTCACCGGCCGTTTCGCGATCGGCCGTGTCATCGCCGTAGACCTGGCTCATCGGCGTATCGACCACATGAAGGAGAACCAGGTCGGTCTCGCCTGCGCGAGCCAAGCTGAGGGCGCGGTTGAGGATCTCGGCGTCGGCCTGATCGTGCTCGAGCGCGACTCCGATCGTCTCCAAGGGCCGAGGGCGGATCATATCGCTCCAATCCAGTTCGACGGCCGGCGCGGGGGACCAGGCGGACGAGGGACGGATCCAGGGTTTGATCGTCACCCAGATCAAGAGCCCGATGACCGCCGCGGTCAGGCCATAAAGAGCGGTGCCCACAACCCAGGAGAGGGGGAGCGGACCGACCGTCAGGCCCGCCGCCGCCGCCAGTTCCACCCAGTCGCTGATCTGGTCGAAGACGAGCTTGCCATTGAGCGACACGATGATCGCTGCCGTCAGCCAGGCCAGGATTTTGCCCCACCAGGGCGTGGCGAACACACCCATGTTCGTCCGGTTCGAGGTGAAGTGGATCAACGGGATCACCGCGAACGAAAGTTGCAGGCTGAGAATCACCTGACTGAGGACAAGCAACTGCTGGGTCGACCCTTCCCCCATGAAGAAGATGACCAGCACGGCCGGGGTCAGGGCGAGTAACCGCGTCGTCAACCGGCGGAGCCAGGGGGCGATCCGCAGGTGGAGGTAGCCCTCCATGACGATCTGGCCGGCCAGCGTGCCCGTCAAGGTCGAGCTCTGCCCTGCGCAGAGCAGGGCGATCCCGAACAAGATCGGTGCCCAACTGCCGAGGAACGACGGCAGCAACTTATGTGCTTCCTCAATACTGGCGACCTCGAGTCCGTTCTTGAAGAAGACCGCGGCGCTGAGGATCAGGATGGCGGCGTTGACGAAGAAGGCCGCGTTCAAGGCGATCGCCGAGTCGATCAGGTTAAAGCGACAGGCATCCGCCTTGCTCGCCGTGCTGGAACCGATCTGCCTCGATTGCACCAGAGCCGAGTGGAGGTAGAGGTTGTGGGGCATGACCGTCGCCCCCAAGATGCCGATCGCGACGAACAGGGCCCCGGGAGGCAAGGTCGGACGCAGGCCGCCGATCATCGCCGCCGCGTCGGGCCTTGCCATGAAAATCTGGATCAAGAAGCAGGCGCCAATCGTTGCCACGAGCACCAGGATGAACGCCTCGATCTTCCGCATCCCGAACCGCTGAAGCCAGAGCAGCAGGAAGGTGTCGAACGCTGTGATCGCGCAGCCCCAGAGCAGCGGCATGCCGAAGAGCAGTTTCAGGGCGATGATCGTCCCCAGAACCTCCGCCAGGTCGGTCGCGGCAATCGCCACCTCGGCCAGAATCCAGAGCACGAAGTTCACCCGCGGCGAATACTCGGCGCGACAGGCCTGCGCCAGGTCATGCCCCGTCACTACCCCCAGCCGTGCCGACAGGGTCTGTAAGAGTACGGCCATCAGGTTCGACATCAACAAAACCCAGATGAGCGCATAGCCGAACCGCGCGCCCCCCTCCAGGTCAGTCGCCCAGTTCCCCGGATCCATGTACCCGACACTTACCAAATACGCCGGCCCCATGAACGCGAAGAGCCGCTTGAACGGATTCCGCTGCGCCACCGAAACCGAACCATGCACCTCTTCCAGTGACCGGCGCTCTCCCCCCCCCTCCATCACGTCCGCCATTATCCTGCTTCCCTCGTATTTGAATCGCGTAAAAACGATATTTGAACCTAGGCGAACTTACTGCCCAGAACATCATAACCAACATTTCAGGTCAACTCCAAATAAATTTCGGCATTTTGCTAATTAATTTTTGGTCACCCAAAATTTATTTTTTCGACACAAAAATCCACTGATAGCCTGTCGTCACAGCGGAGTTATGAACAAGAACAGAGAACACCACGAAATCAAGCCGGGAGGACAAAGCGGCTCAGAAAGGTTCGAGTCACCCCGACTGCCAAAACAATCCAACGAATCGGCACGCTATCTGCAATCACTGCAATAACAACGACCGTCGACGCGGTCGAACCTGAGGTAACAGCGCACCCGGATTCTTTCTAACCGTGTGGAGGCCTCAATGCACCGTCTCTTCGGCCTCGTCTTGGCTGGCGGCATCGTACTCGGCCACGCGACCGACTCGCATGCCCAGTTCTCGTTGTCGATTGGGAACCCGTATTCGGGCGGGATTGCGATCGGAGCGCCTGGGTACGGCTACCCCTACGGTGGCGCGTATGGTCCCAGTGCCTATGGTGCGTCGGGCTACTCTTCCTACTATGCTCCCCCGGCGATCGGGGGATTCGGCACTGGCGTGGCCGGCACGACCATCTACAGTTCAGGCTATTCCAGCTACGTCGCGCCCGGAACGACCGCTTTCTACTCGGGCGTCGTGGCCCCGGTGTTCCCGGTCTATCGGAGTTACAACTACGGCTACGGCGGCTTCCGTCCCTACCCGATGTGGGGAGGATGGAGGGGCGGCGGCTGGCGCGGCGGTCGGTTTTACCGCTGGTGATCGCCAAAGTCGCGCTGCGAGCCATTGAAAAATCAAAGGCGTGAGGGTCACGGGGCCTCCTTCGCGTCTTTCTCATTTTTTATGGGAATGGGTCCGCACGGCCCCGGGGTAGGCCGTACACTTGCGGGGGGGAGCGGACGAGGCGACGGCCGTTCCGACGAGACCGGAATCGAACCGATAGAGGAAGAGAATCATGCGAGAATGGCTTTGGGTGACAATCGTCGGTTCCGCGATGGCGCTCGTTCCCGGTTCAACGCACGCGCAGGCCCCTGTTGTCGGCGTGCCGGCTCCGATCCGGGTCAATGGTTACTTTGAGGCTCCCGGCTACTACGGCACGAGCTACGGGGTGGCGAGTTACCGGGTCCCCCGCACCTACTCCGAGTTCGCCTCACCGTTCGGGGTCGGATACGGCTATGGTTATCCCCCGGCCGGTTTGATTCCGGGGCGTTACGGAGTGGGCCTCTGGCGCCCCGGGTTCGTCGCCCCTGGCTATGTTTACGGGGCTTCAAACTATCAGACGTTCGCCGTTCCTTACGTGGCCGGATCCATGGCGCCGCTGCCGTCCATTGGCGTGTACGCGCCTGGCTTCGGGGCTCCTTGAGCCTCGGCGACGCAAATCGTCCGCCGCTTCCCGAACCTGACGTCATTCCTCAAGGAAACGCGCGGTTCGCGGGAGCGGGCTTGCGGGCCAGGGCCACGGTGACCCCAGGGCCTTTCTGCTTGGTGACCAGCAGACGCGACGCACCTGAAGCCCGTAAGGCGGAGGGCTCGGCTACAGCCGGGATGCCGATCTTGGATCGCACCCGCTCACTGGGAGTTTCGATTCCAGGGTGGTTGGCCAGGTGGTCGGGGGGGAAGGCAACGAGCGGGAGTTGACGGGCCGTGGCAAACGCGAGCAGACCAGGCTCGTCGACTTTCAGTGTGACGGTGGCCAGGGCCGCGAGGCTGCCCACCGCGAGCCCGTTCGCCAGGAGCACCGTTTCGGTCCAGGCCGCGATTGTCTCCAGCGAGACGCCCCGGCGGCAGCCGATCCCCGCCACCAGAGTCGGGGGCCGATAGACGAGCGTCTGTTCCTCGGGCAGATTTTCGGGCTCGAGCCGATCGCTGATGACCAGCAAGGCCGAGGCACCCAACGCGGGGAGTTCGTCCCAGGAACGGAGCCGGTGGAAGTGGCTCGGCCAGGGTCCGAACCGACGCCACCAATCCAAGGAACCGGCATCTTGCCAGACCGCGATGGTCCCGCGGCGAACGACCGCGGCGGCGACCCGCGTCAGGTTCTGGGCTCGCTCGATCGTCCACCCCTGATCGCGGCCCAGCTGATCGACCGCGGGAAGTCCGCGGGCATCGCTCGCGGTGGTGATAACCGGCTGCGCCCCCAGAACCTCGGCGACCTGGCACGCCAGCTCGTTGGCCCCCGCTCCGTGCCCTCCGAGCACGCTGATAGCGAATCGACCTGCGTCGTCGACCACCACCACGGCCGGATCTCGCCGCTTGTCGATGGCAAGCGGACCGGCGAGACGGACCACGATTCCCAGGGCCATCACCGCGACGATCGCCTCATGCCGTTCCCAGAGCGTGGGAAAGACCAGGCGCAACGGACCGAGCCAGCCGAAGACACCAGGTTCCACCGTTGCGAAGAGGGGTGAGGACACTCCGCTCGGGGCCTCGCCGGCGCTGGGGACGGGGCCTCCGCAGCCGCCGACGACGCACGAAGGGCCGAAGATGACGGTTCCCCCAGGGCGTGCATCGCGAAGGCGACGGGCCAGGGCAAAGCCATCGCGAGTCAGAACCAGGATCGCCGTACTCATAAGAGCCGGTTGGGGCCGAAAATGGCGTCTGGCTTCGGTTTGACGACCACGACGCGTAACCTTTAGTCTTAGAGTTCGACAAGGCAAGTCATGACTCGCCTCAAACTGGCCTTCTTTTTTGAATCTCGACCATCATACCAGAGGATCGGCTCGGATGTCATTTCCACCGCTGGCGCGTATCCGACAGTCCGTACCCCAACCTCGACTGGACGACGTGCCGGGCACCGTCCGTCGGCTGATTTTAGAGAGCAAAATCCGTGAACGCGTGAAACCGGGTGGAACGATCGCGGTGGGAGTGGGCAGCCGAGGGATCACCGTCATCCCCACGATTGCGCGGGTGACGGTCGACACGCTCAAAGAGATGGGGTTCCGGCCGTTCATCGTCGCGGCCATGGGCAGCCATGGCGGAGCCACGCCGGAAGGCCAGCGCCAGCTCCTCGCCGAATACAAGATCACGCCCGAGACGATGGGGGTCGAAGTCCGCACCGACATGGACACCGTCGTCGTCGGCACCAGCCCGATCGGCTTGCCAATCTACTTCGACAAGAACGCCCATGGCGCCGACGGGATCGTGCTCTTGAACCGGGTGAAGCCGCACACCGACTTCCACGCCGCTCACGAGTCGGGCATCCTCAAGATGATGGTCATCGGCCTGGGCAAGCGCGATGGGGCCGAGCAAATTCACAAGCTCGGGCTTCGCGGCATGAAAGAAGTGCTGCCGGCCGTCGGGCGGCACCTCATCGCCAACATGAAGTTCGCGCTCGGCCTGGCGATTCTCGAGAACGCCGAGGACGTGCCGGCCGAGATCGTTCCGCTCGAGCCCGAGACGATCTTCGACGTCGAGCCCAACTTGCTCAAGCGCGCCCGGGAGCTGATGGCCCGGCTGCCATTCGACCAGATCGACGTTCTAGTCATCGGCGAGCTCGGCAAGAACTACTCGGGATCGGGGATCGACCCGAACGTGACCGGTCGCCTGATGATCGAGACCCAGAACGACTTCGCACGGCCTGTCGTTACCCGAATGGTCGTGCTCGACGTTTCAGAGGAGAGCCACGGCAACATCGTCGGCGTCGGATTCGCCGACCTGACGACCGAACGCCTCGTCTCGCAACTGGACGAGCGGTCGTTCCGGATCAACGTCCTGACCTCGTGCTGCCTGGAACGGGCCCGAATCCCGATCACTCTGCCGACCGACCGCGAGGTCTTCGAGGCTGCACTCCAGACCTGCTGGCGGATCGATCCGTCGGAGGCACGGATGGTTGTGATCCCGAACACGCTCGAGTTGAGCACCCTCTGGGTGTCTCCTCCGCTCGAGGAGGAGCTTCGCGCTCATCCGCACCTGAGCCGCGAAACCGAGTATCTGCCCATCCCGTTCTCGGCCGACGGCACGCTCGACCAAGAATCGCTCTTCCCCGAGAGCGTCCGAGGTCGCCGCGCCGCCGGTGACGCTTACGCAGCTCATTGATCGATCTCGTCATTTGGGCATGGGCGGTCCCTCACTCGGCTCGGGGATCGGATCAACGTACAGGGAAGAGTAGAGGCGAAAGTCGTCAGGGACCGCGGTCCGATCCGGGACCGCGTCCCCGTTTACCAGGCTGAGAGCCGTCTTGAGGGCCTCGCGGGCGAGTTGCGGGATGTCGCGGACCGCGATCGCAGCGGTTTGCGAGAACAAGTTCTCGTTGAAGCCAGGCACGTTCGCAACGTAGCCAGCCACGATGAGTGGCCGCTTGTCCTTGAGCGTGTGCCTGACATCGAGAACGCCGGCCAAGCCGACTTGCTCACCGATAAACACCATCGCCAGTTTCGGATCCGATTCGAGGCGTTTGGTCATCGCAGCCTTGGCCCCCTCCAGAGTGCCGTCAAAGGTGAGCGGCTCGGAGTGGGCGAGGTTCGCCTTCTGAACCGCGGCGGAAAGAGCGTCGACACTGGCCTTGAGATCCGAGTCGGGCTTGGCCACCGACAGGATGACCGCCGTGGCGTCGGCGGGCAGCTTGGCGGCTTTTGCGGCCTCCATCACGGCATTGACGAGTTTTCCAGCCGCGTCCGATGGGGGGGCCGACTCAACGATCGGGAACGGCTTCCCTGGTTCGGACAGCGGTGGCGCCAGGAGCACCGACGGGACCCCTTGAGCCCGGAGTTCCTCGAGCGCCTTGGTCACCTCGGCATCCTGGGCCGGTTGCACGATCAGGACCGTGGCTCCCCGTTCGGCGGCCTTGCGGATTACCTCGGCCTGGCGCCGCGGCGGGTCGTTCGGCTCGGGGGCCGACGTCCGGAAGCTCGCCTTTGCGCGTGAGGAAACGAGCCGAAGATACTGAGCCAGGACGCTCTGATCGGGCGTGCTCTCCGACGGCGAAATCAGCTCGACGACCCGAATCACCGGCGCCGCCGCCGGCGCGGCCAGCTCGGGATTGGGGGGCGGCATGAACGTGTCCGACTCACAGCCCGAGAGCCCGAGTACAGGAATCAAGGCCCAGAGCGTCAACGCGTAGGAACGGGGCATCGTCGATAAGACTCCTGAAAATCGAATTGATGAGGACATGCGAGAGACAACGGTTGGCGATCCACCCCGAGTCGAACGCCACGGTCTCCCGGACTCGATCTTATCCCAACCGAGTGAGCTTGACCAACGGGTCAACCCACCGGCCTTTCCCTGATTCGATCGTCACCCCGGAGCGACCGGAGGATTTGCCGGCAGTCCCGAGCTCCCGGTACGATAGACCACTGGACAAGAGGGACGACACGCTTCGGAGGCTCGTTTGTTGCGAACAGAAAAGGGCTCAACCTATCGGATCTTGGCACTCGACGTGGACGGGACCTTGCTCGACCGCGAAGGAACGCTACGCCCCAGTACCGTCGCCGCCGTCGCAAGGGCCGCCAGGGCGGGGATCCGGCCCGTCCTCTGCACGGGCCGTCGCTACCGCCGCGCCCGGCCGATCGCCGAGCAACTCGGGCTCGATGCCCCCTTGGTCTGCAACTCCGGAGCGCTCGTCAAAGACCCGAGCAACCACCGCACCCTCTGGCGGGCTGATTTTGAGCCCGACCTGCTCGCCGAGTTGCTGGACCTCTTTCACCTCCACGATGAATTGCCGCTCTCGTTCACCGACCGACCGCCGGAGGGCCTCGACTTCCTGGTGGCGCGCGACCCGACGGGCCGCCCCCTCTATGACGACTACTTGAGCAGAAACCGCGGCCACGGCGAAGTCGACCCCGGCTGGGCCGAGCGTCTCGAGCGGGGGGGCCATTACCACGTCTGTACGATCGGGTCACGGCCCGACATGCTTGCCTTTCAGAACGTGGTCATGGCCCGACTCTCCGGCCGGGTGCGAACCTTCGTCCAGAAGAGCCCCAGGTACGAGGGGACCATGTGCGAGGTGCTCCATCACGATGCCAGCAAATGGTCGGCACTGCTCCACCTGGCTGAGCGTTGGGATGTTCCTCCGTCGGAAATCTGCGCGATCGGCGACGATGCGAACGACGTCCCGATGCTCCAGGGGGCGGGCTTCGGCGTCGCCATGGGCCACGCCCCGGCCGACGTTCTTGCCGCGGCCGACCACATCACCGGCGACCACGACAACGATGGCGTCGCCATGGTCATCGACGAGTTGCTCCGCTGACGAGAGACCGTGACCGTACGGGTGGACCACGGCAGAGCCCAAGCGATCAAGGTGATTTGGCTCGACTGGGCTTGGCTCGGCTCCGGCTGTTGGATGATTCGCAATGGTTCCTGGAGATGGATGCGTGGACGAGTTATTGCCTGAATCGACGGCGTCCTGGACCCGCGAAGGTCGAGGCGAGGACGATCAAACGCTCGAGGAGAACTGGCTCTTTCGGATGCGTCGCGAACGGTTCCGGTCGCGAACCTCGGGGCGAGTCCACGGCTTCTACGTGATGCACCTGGCCGACGCAGTCAACGTGGTGGCACTGACGCCCGACCAGCAACTGGTCCTGGTCCGCCAGTTCCGCGCCGGCTCGGCCCGCGACAGCCTGGAGACCCCCGGCGGCCTGCTCGAAGCGGGAGAATTGGCACTCGAGGCCGGTCCGCGCGAGCTGCTGGAGGAGACGGGCTACGCGGGAGACGCCCCCCGACTTCTGGGAACCGTCTGGTCGAACCCCTCGATCATGACTTCACGAACCACAACGATCGTGGTTCCGAACGTGCGCCGGATCGCCGAGCCGCGGCTCGACCAGTACGAGGAGCTCGTCGTCGAGCTCGTCCCCGCCGCGACGATCCCGGAAATGATCCGGGACGGCCGGATCGATCACTCACTTGTCGTCGGCGGTCTGCTCTGGTGGCTCTGGTCGAAGGGAACCGACACGCTGCGGGCTTGAGCGATGGCGGCCGTGGGCCTACTTGGATTTCGGGCAGCGTGAATCTCATCGCGCGGCCTGGGCCTCGAGAAGCATCGATAGCGCTTCCTGACGGGTTCCCTCGGCGGCCGAGTCTCCCCGAAGCATGGCCGCCAGCTCGTCCACCCGGTCCGAATCATCGAGCGGGGTAATCGTCGTACGGGTCCGGCCACGATCCACCTGTTTGCGAATGACCCATTGGAGCCGCGCGAAGCTGGCCATCTGGGGCAGGTGGGTCACGCAGATGACCTGATGATGCTCGGCCAGCTCAGCCAGGTTCTTTCCGAGAATCGCACCGAGCCGACCACCGACCCCGGTATCGATCTCATCGAAGATCAGGGTCGGCACACGGTCGGCTCCGGCAAGAACGGTCTTCACGGCGAGCGTCACCCGCGACAACTCCCCTCCCGACGCGACCTTGCGGAGCGGGCGGCCCTCTTCGCCGGGGTTGGCCGCGAACACCATTTCGACGCGGTCGATGCCCGCTTCCCCCGGCGCCGGCACGGTCGGGTCATCGCCCAGGGGCTGGGTCACCACCTCGACGGTCAACCTCGCGCTGGCCAGTCCCAGCGTCTTGAGCCGAACCTGGATCGCCTTGCCGAACGCCTTGCACGTCTTCCGCCGCGCCAACGAAAGAATCAGGGCCGCCTGTGTGAGCCCCTCCCAAGCCTGCGCCAGCGGGAGGTCGAAGCCGAGCAGGTCGGCGTCGTCCTGGTCGATGACGGCGAGTTGCTCTTCGATCTCAGCGCGTCGTGGAGCGAGGTCATCCGCCTCGCAATGGAACCGTGAGGCGAGCCGTCGATAATGGGCCAGGCGAGTCTCGACCCCCTCCAGTCGGGCAGGATCGTCGTCCCAGCTTCGGGTCAGGTTTCGCAACGCATAAGCCACCTCGCGAGTCTCATCAGCCAGGCGGCTGAGGTTGGCCGTAGCGTCGGCGATCTCGACGACTGAGCTTGCCAGCGGCTCGAGGCGACGGGCGACCCGTTCGAGAAGCTCCTGCGCCGAGCGATCGGCCTCGTAGAGCAGGGCATAGCCTTCGGTCGCGGCCGCACGCAAATGCTCGGCATTGCCCAGCCGTTGGGCGTCCCGCGAGAGCTCGCCAAACTCACCGGGACACGGGTCGAGAGCCGCCAGCTCGTCGCGTTCGAACTCGAGCAAGGCACGCTGCCGCTGGCGGTCTTGCGCCGCCT
Organism: Singulisphaera photorubra; assembly: GCF_045290345.1. Classification (GTDB taxonomy): domain Bacteria; phylum Planctomycetota; class Planctomycetia; order Isosphaerales; family Isosphaeraceae; genus Singulisphaera. Next base: position 474,735 of record NZ_CP155447.1, read on the forward strand.
GGATCAGGCCGAGCCGTTTGCGACGAAGTTCGTCGTGCGCCTCGCGACAACGGCGATAGTCTTCCAGTTGAGGGCCGAGCCCACCGTGGGCATCGAGCAGAGAACGCTGCCGGTCGGGGTCGAGGAGTGCGCGCCCCTCGTGCTGGCCGTGGATATCAATGAGCCGCTCGCCCAGGGCTTGCAGCGTGGCGACCGTCACGGGGAGTCCGTTGGCCTGAGCCGACCCCCGTCCCTGGGCCAAAATCCGCCGGGTGAGGATCAATTGCTCATCATCGAGCGGCCCCCCGAGGATCGCCTCGATTTCGGACCGGAGCGCAGGTTCTTTGACCTCGAACACGGCCGCCGCTCGCGCCTCAGTCCGCCCCGCGCGGACGAGGTCGGCCGACGCCTTCCCCCCCAGCACCAGCCCAAGCGCAGTCAACAGCAGGCTTTTGCCCGCTCCCGTCTCGCCCGTCCAGGCACAGTAGCCGGCCCCGAGCTCGACGTGGACATCCTCGATCAATGCCAGGTTCTGAACGGAGAGTTCGCGAAGCACAGCCGGTGAGCCTCCCAACTCGTACATGTCATCCATGGACTTTGGATCAGGAGTGGACGGACGTCAATGCCGAGACATGGTATCGTCTCGGACTGCTCCGCGGAAAGAGGTTCCCGCGAACTCCTTCACGAGTTGAGCCACATCCGAGCTGGACGCCGAAAATTTCACACAATCATGCAAGATTCGGTGCTTATTTCGGAAGCAAAAAAACGACGCCGTCAACCCCCACCTAATCATCGGGCTGCTTATTACATAAGTCAGATTGACTTCGGCATCAAAAATCTTGGAACGGCAGCCCCCTTGAGCGAAGGGGGCCGAAGTACTCCGAATCAATTCAAGATCAATAACCACAACCGCTTTGTTATAAAAGCTCTTGCGTCAAACTTCACACCCAAAATCGGACTTCGCGGAGAACCATTTTCAGAGAAATTCCCCTGCCTCACCACGCGGAACTAGAGCGTGGAGACCAAGTTATCCGAGACTAAACTCTATGCACCAAAACCTTCCGATGTATGCTAGATCGCTGAAGATCCCTTCAATTCACTTCTTCACTCAGACGCGAGGCAATCTGGAATGGGTACCGTCAGGAATCCACGTCGACGCGCGTTCACTCTGATTGAACTGCTGGTGGTGATCGCCATCATTGCAGTCTTGATTGCCCTCTTGCTTCCGGCTGTCCAGGCAGCCCGCGAAGCCGCCCGCCGATCACAATGTGTGAACAACATGAAACAGATCGGCCTGGGACTTCATAACTATCACTCGACCAATGACAGCTTCCCGTGGACCTCAGGGTGGAACTCTCCCGTATTCCCGACCTACAACGCGGGAAACGAGTGGAGCTGCTTTAGTGCCCAGGCACTGATGCTGCCCTACATGGAGCAGAACGCCACGTACAATGCGATCAACTTCAACTGGGGCCTTTATCCCTTTAACGGGACCACCGACACTCTCCAGTCCACCGCCATCTATCAGGTCATTTCCTCATTCCTCTGCCCGAGCGACCAGGGTCGTGGTCGGAACAACTACCGAGCCTCGAACGGAACCAACTACGACTGGCACAGTCGGCAGTCCGGATCGGGAGCGCTGGTGAGGACAGTTTCAGCCGGTCAAACCATTCGTGGCGTTGCCGGAATCACCGATGGCACCTCGAACACGATCGCCTTTCTCGAGCGCAATCGTGGCGATGGTGATGGCGGCAAGTACACCCCGGGCGACATCATTCAAGGAGTGGGGATCACCGGATTTCCCACCTTCGTGATTCAAAACCCACAAGATCAGGCGTATCTGCCGACCGCAATCCAGACGTGCAACGCGTCGACGAGCAGCACTTACGACTGGGGTGGATGGACGTGGGCAGGAGGGGAATACACCAACGCGGTGATTAACTTCGTTCTGACCCCCAACCACAAGAGCAAAGACTGCTCCCCCTGGGGTGGTGTTGGCACTGGCTATGGATTCTTCACCGCACGTAGCTGGCACTCGGGAGGCGTGAACACTCTGCTGGCTGACGGCTCGGTCAAGTTCATCAAAGACTCGATCAGCCCCCAGACCTGGTACGCGCTTGCCACGGCCACGGGCGGTGAAGTGATCAGTGCCGATGCGTTCTAACTAAATCTCGCAACAGATCAATCGCGGGTATCATCGCTTCGGCGTTGAGACGCCTGGCGGCTTCATGCCGGCACCACCCGCGTTGATCTGCTTCGAGAGATCCTTGAGGTTTTCTTCCGTGACCGGAGGACCGGTGGACACCGTATCGGGTGTCGACCCGCCGCTGCCGCAACCTGCGAGCGGAGCGACCAGGAATGCAAAGATCACGAGATGTCGCAGCCGATAAACAGAATTCATGACGGCATATCCCCTTTCATCAGGTGAGCGAGAATCGAAGAAAGGACTGATTCGCACGAAACGTCGATCCGAAGGAGTCGACCGTCATCAGTCGGGCTTCTCGAGCCCCAGTAGATTTCGGTGGATCCCATCCAGATCGAACGGTCTGTACCCTATCTGAGTCGATCGATCCGAACAAGAGATGAGATTTAATTCCGAACGAGAAGTGACACAACCTCTTCAACTCTCCCCAGTGAGGTTCTCTGTCACGGCGAAGCGAGGCTTCCTCTCCGCTCACCCAGGGTCAGGAGCTTGGCGGCGGAACTCAGCAGAGGCTGTCGAATTGCTGATTGGACAAGCCCCTGGAGTTCGCTCGAGCCCGCCACGGAGGATTGCAGCCAGACGTGGGCGACCAGAAGAAAAATGGTGAACGTCCCTAGGCACTCACCTAAGCGTTTCCCAACTTCAGATTCCGCGAATGGAATGCGAGTGCTTCACGCACATGCTGATCCCAGTACACCCAGTCATGGGTGCCCGGAAACTCCTCATATTCGTGCGGAATATGAAGATCACTGAGATGCTTGTGAAACTCACGGTTCTGCTCGATCAGAAAGTCGTCCTTGCCACAGTCGATCCGGATCGCGGGAATCCGACCGTGGTCGATCCGCTCGACGATCGCGAATGGGTCTTCGGCCCCCCCCTTGGCTGATCCGCCGAAGATGCGATGGGCTTCCGGACTTCGAATCTTGGCCTTCTCGGGATCGAGGCGAGGGAATGCGAGCGCCCCCGAGTGGGAGTTGACGCTAGCAAACATCTCGCAATGTTTCAGACCAAGCTTGATGGCCCCGTACCCCCCCATCGACAGACCGCCGATGGCGCGACCCGAGCGTTCCGCCCTCACCGGGAAGGTGCGATCGACCAGGCCGACGACATCTTTGATCAGGTCATCCTCATACGCCGACTCACCGTCGGCCGAGTTGGTGTACCATCCTCGGCCGCCGTCGGGCATGACGACGACCAAGGGCAGCCGGGCGACGTAGCGCTCGATGCTCGTTCTTCGCATCCAGATCGTGTGGTCGTCAGACAAGCCGTGGAGCAGGTAGTAGGCTCCCCAGGGGCCTGGAATCGCCGGGTCATCAGGGAAGATGATATTGAAGGACGACGCCTTCTGGAGCGAGCGGCTATGGTAGTTAATCGTCGCGAAAGCCATCACAGTCTCCAAACCTGTTCAAGGACCCTGGGCACCAACGAGTCGGTCAAGGAATGATCGCCGATTTTCCCGGGTTGAGACACGGGGCCTCGTCGAATTCCGTCTCGTCGGCCAGAAGCCGCATGAACTCGACTTCGGCTCGCTCGAGCAGGGCCCGACAATCGACATGGCCGCAGAGCGTGCCCAGATCAAGTCGCGACAGGAGCGCCTTGGTGATCGGCCGCTTGGCCTCGCGAAATATCAGCGCGTCGATCAAGGCGAGCGTGGTCGGGTCATTCAAGAGCGCGGAGGTGATCGCCGCTTGCTCGGGGGACCGGCACGGAAGGAAGTAGCACGTATCGTCGAGCATGACGGGCCGACCACCGACCGATCCCACGGCCTGAAATCGCGGCCGCTTGCCCAGACCGGAAACGGCGACCTTGTAAGGGGCGAAGCTATAAGGGCCGATCCCGAACATCGCATACGAGGCTTGGCCCCGATAGATCGACGACTTTCGCCGGGCAAAGACCGCTGCGTGCCCTTCGAGATAGGTCCAGAGCCGAGGGGCCGCCTGCTCGAGTCCGCGCGTGTCCTGACCGACCCGCCGCTGGGTCACGATCACCGAGCGGTTCGGGCGCGGGGCGGGACCTCGGACAAGGTCGGCCCCCTTGAGCAGTGGGTAGACCCACTCCGGCTCGACATCCAACAACTCACCCCGCTTGTTGCGGAGCGAACCCGTGCCTGGGTCATGCTCCAGTTCCATCACCGTCGCGGCGTCGTGCTTGAGCCCTTGTCGCCAAGTCAGTGGAGACAGACCGTCGGCGAATGCGAGCGGCCGATACCGGTCGATGTCGGCAACGAGCTTTCCCTGCACAAACCCAATCGCTGACTCTGGCCAGGGGGAAGGAAAGCCTGCGAAAACAGGCACGCGCTCCAGTCGCGAGCCCACCCCCGCTCCGAGTCTGACGCATAAGAGACAGGCGTCGACCGCCGCCCGAAACCAGGCCTTGGCATCGAGCCTGACGATCGAGGCCTCAGCGATCGGCAAGTCGCTACGCTCGGCGAACTGGAGGACCGCACGAGCCACCGAAGTCTTGCAGAGCAGGGCGATCGTGGCCCCCTCGCCAGCGAGTTCCCGGAGCAGTTTGAGCCAGATCGCCTCGGCGATGTCGAAATTCGAGGAGCCCGTGCGGGCATCAATCCCCCGCAACTTCTTCACGTTCGACTTCCGCGGCAGGTTCTCGCTCCCCAGGATCCCAAGCTCGGCATTCGTGACCCAGGGGGGGTTGCCCACCACCAGGAGCGGCCCTGGTTGTCGCCATTGGATGTCGCGCCGGAGGTCGAGGTCGAAGAGGTTGCCCCGAATCACCTCGACCTGCACGGAGCGCGCATCGCGTGCAATCGCCTGGGCGGCCTCGTAATGGCTCGCCTGAATCTCGATTCCCCGGATCTCGCGTGGAGGGGAGGGCCCGTCGATCAGCCCTTGGAGGAAATGGCCCCGGCCGCAAGTCGGTTCGAGAACCCTCGGCCACTGCTCACCAATCGGCCCGAGCCGCTCGAGAACCGCGGCCACGAGCGGGGGCGGAGTCGGGAAATCACCGAGATCCCGACTCAATTCACTGGCCCCCAGCGTGAGCGTGACAAGCCAGCGCCCAAGGACAAAGCGAAGAGGAATCCCGATTGATTCCTCTTCCCCGCCGCTTGGCCTGATTTACTTGATCCTGGCACCGGCCACGCACTCGGGGTCGTCGGCCGTCAGCACGATCACGCGCTCGCCCGAAGTCGCGGCCAAGAGCATGCCGTTGGACGTCTCGCCGCGAAGCATCGCGGGGGCGAGGTTATTGACCACGACGATCAGCTTGCCCACGAGTTGCTCGGGCGTGTAATGCTGACGGATGCCGGCCACGATCTGCTTCTGTTCATCGCCCACGTCGATTTGCAAAAGCAACAGCTTATCGGCGTTGGGATGTGGCCTCGCTTCCAGGACCTTGGCCACCCGCAACTCGATCTTGGCAAAGTCGTCGTACGTCACTGGCTCGGCCATCGGCGCTCCTCGTCTTCTCGATCTCAGAATCTTCGGCACTCAATCCGGCATCCTAGCCGCTCACTTTCGACCTTGTCAAGCAATGCCTGCACCTACGTTCACACACGATCCGAACGACCGATCAACTCGTCGGGATGAACTTCCAGCCCCCCGGCCATCCGGAAAAATGGGGAGACAATCCCACCTCAAACGGCCCCAATGCCCCTGGGCCGTCCCCTCCGGAAGATCCTCGCAAGCTCGGCTTCCAGACTACCGGCTCCGCGGCGGGGTGGCCAGGCGGAGCAGGCCGCCGCAAAGGCCGCGGATCACGGCCCAGGCGATCACGAATGGGGTGCTCGGGTGCTTGAGGATCGTCGGCTTGTTCTTCTCGAAGGCAAAGTGCCCGAAGAACATCAGGGCGTAGCCGCCAAGAAAGAGACCGAGCGACCAGAGCGGGCGGAACGGGACCAGGATGACCGCCAGGGCGATCATCGGCCAGCCCGCGCCGACGTGGAGAAAGTGATTGACCGGGTGGGTGTGATCCTTGCGGTACTTGACCACGAACCGGTCGAGCTTCGAGGAGCACTCATTCGCGGGTTCCTTCCCCTTGATCCTGATCGAGTCCAACGGTCGGCCATAAGTGATCGTCGCGTTTCGCTTCAGACCCGTTTCGTTTACTTCGCCGGCCGGCTCGCCGCGGCCCCGGCCCCGATCTCGGCCGGCTTGATGCCTTCGCGGACCTTGGGGTCGGTGTACTGATCCAGGCCCTTGTGGTTGATCTGCCCCCAGTAGGTCTGGAAATTGAACTTGGGTGAGTTGTCCTCATCGTGGCAGCGATAGCAGAGGCCCGCCTTGTCGGCCCCCGCGGCGGTCCGAGCGATCAGCTTGCGAAACTCGAGATTGCTGGGTTCCTCAGCGTGCTTGGAGGCGGGACCGTGGCAGTTCTCGCACTGATTGCCCTTGAGATACGCCGTGGCCTGGGCTGACTTCCAGCCCGAGTTGTACTCGAAGCCCGTCGTATGACACGAGATGCACTCGGCGTCGAACTGGTGATCGCTCCGATCCCCCTTGGGGTCCTTGACGATATCCTCGAACGCGTGGGCGTGCTTGGAGGCGGCCCATTTGGCATAGGTGCCCGGGTGGCACGTCTTGCACGTCTCGGCACCAACGAAGGTCGCGCCCGGCGCCCCTCCGACGTAATTGCGGCGTGGGAAGTTCTCGACCACTCCCGCTTGCTTGAGCATCTCCTGGAAATCGTCCTCGATCAGCTTTCGCATCGGTCCGGCGTCGCTGTTATAGCGGCTGTTCAAGGGGACGCGTTGAAAGCGATACTTCTGGTTCGGATCGTTGTAGAGTCCGATGACGCCGACAAACTTCCCCTTCGTGCCCACCTGGACCAGGAGCGTCTTGCCCCCATTGAGCCGCTCAGGATCGGCGTCGGGGTCGGAGTTCGAGGTCGCCACGACGATGTCGAAGCCGGGGAACTTCGCGGCGAGCGACTTCGCCAGCTCCGGCGGGCCCTGGACCAGAAGGACCTGGGTGTCGGTATCCTTCTCGAGGTCGGCCAGAACGCCGGGCAAAGCCGCTTCGGGCGAGAGGATGGTGGGAAGCAGCGTTTCCTTCTCGTCGTCCTTGAGCTTGGCGAGCGCATCGGGATCGAGAATCGCGGTGATTCCGATCGTCAGCGGTCCGGTCTTGGTCTTCACACTCGGCCGGATGTTCTGATCGAAGCCCTCGGCCGGCTTGACGTTGGCGACGACGACTCGGGGCTTCTCGGCCAGATTGATAATCTGTCCGAGCAACTCACCGACCCCCAGCTTGAGATCCTCGGCGCTGAGCGCAAAGGCGTCGTACTTCAACATTTCCAGGGCCTTGAGGGCCACGCTGAACTTGATTTTGACCTGCTCGGGCCCGCCTCGGGCGCCGGCCGGGTCTTTGACCAGGCTGCCAAGATCCACCAGGGCCAGGGGCCACTGATCGGTTTCCCGAAGATGCCGGATCAAGTCGTACCGCCGACGGAGGCCGCCGAGCTGGCCCGACGTACAACCGCAAGGCTCGAGGTAGCCGTCTTGTTCGCCCGAGATGAGCAACGCCGCGACCGGCTTCGGCCAATCGGCAAAGAGCTTCTTGCTCGCACCGGTCTCGGACCCCGCAGCGCCCGGTTTCGCAGACTCTGCCGACGACGGCTTCGCCGCGGGAAGATCCCCTCCCGTGCCGTCGGTCCCGGTGTTGCAACCGACGTAGGCCACGAGACCCATGGCCAACGCCAGGGCGGCCATCGGCCGGAATGAGGAGCGAGACATCGTCATCCTTTCCCGAATGTGGGGGACGAAGACAGGGGCCTCGTGCCCGCGTCCATCGCGGAGGATGCGGCCGCAACGATCCCCGACGCCGACCCTTGAGCGGGCCTTGGAGGACGCTGTTATAACGCCCTCCGCGTCGAGAGATAAGGCCAATCGACCCAATCCCTCCCGGACCAGGGAGATCGCGGCCACCCTCCCCAATCACTTCGTACTACGTCTTCAACTCGCACTCCGGATAAAGCCGGAGATCGGGATCTTCAGTTCTTTGGCAAACGGGTGGTCAGTCTCGAGAATGACTTCTTCCTCCACCGTTCCCGTGGGCAGTCCCGGAGGCACCGTAACGATCAGTCGATATCTACCGGGTTTATCGCCTGGCACGATCTCGACCTTGAATTTCTCCGGCTTCTGCTTCACCTCGAACTTGGTCTCGCGTTGATTCTGGACCAGCATCAGGAGATTGACCTGCTCGCCCGCTTGACTGGCGTTCCCTCTGAGCCGCAACTTGGTCGGAACCATGGAGATCGGCCCGACGATCTTCCCGGTCAGGCTGAGCCTCACCTCGGGTTCGTTGGGATGATCGGTTTTGATGACCAGCTCTTGGAGGAACGTGCCCAGCGTCATCCCTCGCTTGATCGTCAGAACCACCTGGCGGCCGGCTTTGGTGTTAATCTCCTTGCAATCTTTCTCGGACAGCGGCTTCTGCTCGGCCGTGATGAACTCAGGGAGCGAGCTGGAAATCTCGGTGATCTTGAGGTCGGGCTTGTCCTGCGAATACACCGCGAACATGACCGTGTTTTTTTCCTTGTCGCTGGAAATCTCCGCGACGCTGATCGTTTGATTCTCAGAGGGGGGATAAATCATCACCGCCGGGCTCACCTCGCCCTCGGCGGCAAAGGTGATCTTGGGCATCTCAGGGTCGTTCGTGATGAGCGTGGCCGGCTTGTGGTAGTGGCCGTTGGACAGCGTCTCCCAGGTGAAATGGATCACGGTCTCTTCCTTGGGAGGAACCGTCTTTGATCCGCTCACTTTGCGATCCTTATCCATGAAACCAGCCACCGTGCAGGAGCAAGGAGGGGCTTCCAAGCTCAGAATCAGGTCACCCTCCCCCTCGTTCTTGATCGTCCAGTCCCTCTCAAACTTGGTGTGAAGCGCTTTCGAACCGAACTTGTAAACCAGGTCTCCCTCGACCACGGCTTTGGGAGTCGGTCCGCTCGTTCCCACAGAGGCTGGGAACTCCGGCCCACTGACAATCGATGGTTCCAGCGAAACGCTCTGAACGACGATGGTTGCAGTCGCCGTCAGCGCGACGACGAGGACCGCCAGCAGGATCCAGCGCACCATGACAAGAAGACTCCGCGTTAACCGACCCGACTGAAGACGATCGAGAACGATGACGACGAGACAAAACGAGCGACCCCTCGCACGCAAGCGGCCTCCCCTATGGAATAATACGATCTTAGAGTCCCGCTTTGTTCGCGGTCAAGCAACGGCCCAAGGTCCCGCTCAATTCACGATGAAGCGTTCAGGACGGGGCAACAAACGCCACAAGCCCCCTCGGATCGCGGGAACTGTCTGACGGAGCGGCCGGTCGGGTACAAGAACCCACCGTCAGGCAACCGGTTTGAGCGAGGCGAGGCGATCGCCCCGTCGAAACCGAGCCGCGGTCAGCCAAAGAGCGAGGCGAGCGGGGTTCCCTCGGAGAGACGGAACGGACGACTGAAACGATCCTCGATCATCGCCCCAGGGTCGACACCAAAAGCGTGGAGAATCGTGGCGGCAAAGTCGTCAGGGGTAACCGGATTTTCCTTGACGTAGGCAGCGGTCTTGTCGCTGGTCCCATAGACCTGACCGCCGCGGACGCCGCCTCCGGCCAGCAACTGAGAGTAGCAGAACGGCCAGTGGTCGCGGCCCGCCATGGTATTGATCTTGGGCGTGCGCCCGAACTCCCCGGCGACGGCAACGAGGGTCTCGTCGAGCAGTCCCCGCGCCTCGAGGTCTTCCAGCAGCGCAGAGAAGGCCCGATCGAACGACGGAGTGCAGTAATCGTGCGTGAGCATCTGCTCACCGGTGAGAATGCCGCCGACGCCACAGATGTCGGTGGTCACGCCGTGGTTATCCCAGAGGTTGAACTGGCACCCTTTCTTATCGAAGTAGGTCCAGAAGACATTGACCATCCGAACCCCAGCCTCGACCAGGCGGCGGGCCAGCAGAAAGCTCTGCCCGTACTCGTTGCGGCCGTAGCGATCGCGAACCGAGTCGGGCTCGCTGGAGAGATCGAAGGCACGGCGGCAAGCCGGGCCGGAAAGCATCTCCATGGCCCGCGAGACCTCCCCTTCCCAGCGGGCCTGAGCGTCAGACCCGGCCCCAGGGCTGACGTTCGATTGCGTCAGGAGCCGACGTCGCGCGTCGAACCGGTCGGCGCTCACGTCCGCGGGCCGGTCGAGTGCTTCGAGGCGGAGTTCCTTGGGGGCGAGCGAGTCGATCTTGGGCTCGTTGAGCGTCACCGAGTCGTAGGACGCCCCGAGGAAACCGGCCGACTGGCCCTTGTGGGGGGGCGAGAGCGTCGTGAACGGCCGAGGGAGCGTGACCCAAGGGGGAAGCACGCCGCAATCGCCGCGAAGTTTGTGGAGGATCGCACCGAGCGCGGGGTGGTCGCGGCGGGTGACAAACAAATCGTTCGCCGATGCGGGGAGTTGACCCAACAGCGTGTGTGCGATCCCGAAGTTATGGTCGGCGCTGCCGTGGTGCATCGAGCGAATCACGGCCAACTTATCGGCATGCGACGCGACTCGCGGAATCAACTCGGTAAACCGGATCCCGGGCACGCTGGTGTCGATGGATTTGAAGGGGCCGCGGATCGTATCCAGGGCGTCGGGCTTTGGGTCCCAAAGGTCGAGCTGCGAGGGGCCGCCGCACAGGAAGATGTAAATGCACTGGCGGGCCTTGGCGGAGGAACGCGCCGGCGCGGCGGCCTGGGCCGCCTCGGCGAGCAGCAACGGCTGGAGCGCCAAACCGAGCGCACCTTGCGAGCCCAAACCTAAGAGCTGGCGGCGGCTGATACGTCCCGTCCCTCCAGCGGCGAGCAGGTTGAGCATACCGTTCCCCTCGTCTTGATTCTCAGTTCGTTCGCGGGAAGCACTCAGCCTGAGAGACATCCCAAGCGGGTGCCTCCAAAAAGAATACCAGTCGCACCTGCCAACTTGTGAAATAATCCGAAGTACACTCGTGCGTGTACGTGCTTTGGATCTCTCCAATCCGTAGCTTGGCAACAGTCTACGGAGATCGATGCGCAACGCAATCTCCAAGCGAGGTCTTCCACGCGTGGGTGCTCAGCCAGGCCGCCGGCCAGCGAGGTTGATCCCGTGGCCCTGGCCCTCGTGGTGGAAAACCTGGCCGGCCGAGAGGTCAACAACCTCCACGAGACCGGCCGCTCCAAACCAGGCAAGCACCTCTTCACGCGTATGTCGCGAGAGGTAACGGGGGGCGTACCAGTCCAGGGTGTCGCAGACCCGGACCTCGGGGTCGGGGTGCATTGAGACCCCGTACGTCAGAAGGTGGAGGGCGACCCCGGCGCGATTGACCAGCCGCCGCGGGCTGGCCATCAGCCGCCGCTTCCAGCCGCCCACCGGGGCCATCAGCCGGCTCAAGGTCAGGAGCCAGGAAACGGGAAGCCGAGTCGAGACACCGCGGTGAACGCGGACGACCGCCTCAAGCAAAGGGCGTTCCCGAGGATAAACCCAGATCACGATCCGTCCGCCCGGTTTGAGCAAGCGTGCGAGTGCCAGGAAGGCCGCCCGTGGGTCGGGAGTGTGGTCGAGAACGCCGAGTGAGTAGATGTGATCGAAACTTCCCGCCGCGAACGGCGGACGAAGTAGGTCCCCTCGCGTCAGCGAAACGCCCGGCAGGTCGGCCGTCAGCTCACGAGCGGCGCGCACCGCTTCGCTCAGGTCGAGCCCGATGGCCCGAGCGCCCAGCTCCGCGGCCATCCGAAGGTAACGCCCCATCCCGCAGCCGGCGTCCAGCACCAGTGCCCCCTCCAAGTCGGCCGCCGTCAGACCGGTCCGATTTCGGAAGGTGGCCCGGTCCTCTTCGGGGCGGAGAATCCGAAACTGGTTCCACTGGAGAGAATACGTCGACTTCGTTCGCGATTGGTCAGTGGCCGTCATGGCATAAAGGGTCCGGCTGGTGTGATCGGCCATTCCGAAAAAAAGTACCGAGAATCAGGGGGAGGAAACGAAGGACCGTCTTGCTAAACGGGTTGTTTACGCTCCCACTGCTCCTCCGCGGCACTTCGGCGAAGGTATTGGGGTTCGAGGAACAAGGGAGCATCGCGGCGTCCGGTGGCCCAGACGTCGCGGGCCAGAAGCATCAGCCGACCACCGTCGGGCCAACTCATTTCGGCCGGCGCTGTTCGGGCGTGCTCCGGCAAGGGAACGGTCAGACGCTCGAGCCCCGGCCCGAGCACAAGAGTCGGCACGGTCAACCCCGCCGACCAATCCGCCTGAGACTCGATTCGGGTCGGTGACGTGCGAACCAGAGGCGCACCAGGTTCAGGGCGAGCGAAGTTGGCCACATAGAAGTCGCCGCGCTGGGCGTCGGCAATGACCGAGAGAAAGCGTTCTTCCTCCGGTGCGTTGCGTGCGAGCACCTCCAGGCTATCCAGTCCGGCGAGCGGCTTGCCCGTCGTGTAGGCCAGAGTCTTGGCCGCGGTCAGGCCAATCCGTAATCCGGTGTAGGAGCCCGGTCCCAAGCCGACGGCGATTCCGTCGAGCTCGGCCACAGTCAAATTCGCCGCGCGTAGGAGTTCGCGAACGACAGGAATCAAGTTGCGTCCATGACGCTGAGCGGGGTCGGGCACGGCGGTGTGGATCAGTCCATCCGTGGTCGCAACCGCTACGGCAGCATGGTGAGTCGAGGTGTCGAGGGCCAGAAGGTTCAAGCGACTACAGACTCCCTGAAAGACGAACTTGGGACACCGTAATTAAGTAAAGAGGAGACAGAGGTGGGCTTGACCTTGACCCCCGCCCCAAAACCAATCTATTCTACAGAAAGATTGTGGGGCACCATGGCCTAGTTTTCCAGGGTCCGGAATACGGCCGTGGGCGTCTTCGGAGGTTCCTTCCGGTGCGTCGTGCTTTGATTAGCGATATCCACGGGAACCTCGAAGCCCTGGAGGTGGTCCTTGACGACATCAAGTCGCAGGGGATCACTGAGATTTTCTGCCTAGGCGATATCATCGGCTATGGCCCCAATCCCCGCGAGTGCATCGACCGGGTGATGGAACATTGCCGGGTGACGCTCCTCGGCAACCACGACCAGGGGGCGATGTTCGACCCCGATGGGTTCAACATCGGCGCCGAACGCGCGATCTTCTGGACTCGCGAACAGCTCGAAAGTTCCAGCGACCGCGAGAACAACGAGCGCCGCTGGGAATTCTTGGGCGAATTGCCCCGGACGTTTCGCTCCGATCCGTTCCTGTTCGTCCACGGATCACCGCGCAACCCGTTGAGCGAATACATTTTCCCTGAAGACATTTATAACCATCGCAAGATGGAGCGGCTCTTCCAGTTGGTGGATCGCTACTGCTTCCAGGGGCACACGCACGTACCGGGCGTCTTCACCGAAGGCTTCCAGTTCTACGCCCCTGAGGAAATCGACAACGAATACACCATGGGCGACGGCAAGCTGATGATCAACGTCGGCTCAGTCGGTCAGCCGCGGGATGGCGACCCGCGCGCCTGCTACGTGGTCCTCGACGACGGCAAGCCGGCAGCGGCCAATGGTGCAACGGCAACGGCCGATTCCTCGGCTCCGGCTCCGGCTCCGGCTGATCCCGCCGAAGCGACCGGCCCGATCCGGGTAAGCTTCCGCCGCCTTGCCTACGATTTCGAATCCACCATCCGGAAGATTTACTCCATCTCCGAACTCGAACCGTTCCTGGGCGACAGGCTCCGACAAGGGCGCTGACCAACCGGCTGGCCGACTGTCTGCCTGTCTCCGACTGTCCGCCGTGCCGGCGCGCCCGCCTGTCACCCCCTCCCCATTCGATTGAAACACTGCACGTCCCAAAGGTTTACTCCACGATGAGTAATGAGAAGCGGCTTGTCCTATTCATGATGCTTACGTTCTTGTCGTTTCTGGCAATCCAGTACGTAATGGAAGCGACCGGCCTGGCCCCACCCCCACAAAAGCCCCAGCCTAAAGTCCAGGCAAAAATCGATCCCGCCAAGCCTGACCTGGCAGTCGCCGCCAAGGAAGCGGCCGCCGGCGAAAAAACACCGGCGAAGGAAGAAAAGGGGACCGGAGAGGCCAAGCCCACCGGAGCGGGAGAGACGAAGAAGGCAGAGAAGCCCCAGGTGGTTCCTGTCCCCTCCAAGGAAATGGTCCTCGGCTCGGCGGACGATCGGGCCGCGGGGGGCTATCACCTCGAAGTTCGTTTCAAGCAACAGGGAGCGGGCGTCACCTCCATCAAGTCGTCCCAGTTCGAAGCGGAGTTGGATACGGCGAACCCGAGGCGAAAACAGCTCCGACGGCCGCTCGAACTGCTCATCGATAAACCGAAGACGATCCCTTCGTTCGGATTGACCGTTCGCCCGGCCAAAGCCGCCAAGTCGGCCGAGCCGGAAGAGCTCCGGGAGAATCCTGAAGTCGATGACGCCGCCACGAGTCGGGCCACGGAATCGCCACTGGCTGAGATTCTCTGGGAGGTCGTTCGCGACGACAAGGGACGCGTGATCCGGCCGATCACCAAGAAACATCCGCTCACCAAGGCAAACGTTGACGGACAAGAGATCCTTTTCCGGACAACGGCGGACGACCCGACGGTCACGGTGACGAAGCGATTCCGCCTTTTCAAAGGCGAGGATGCGTTCTCGTTGACGACCGATTTCGAGAGCCCGGATAAGGAACAGGAGATCGTCTACCAGCTGTTCGGGCCGCACGGGATCCCGATCGAAGGTGACTGGTACACCAGCACGTTCCGCGACATCTTCTTCGGCCAAAAAGGTGCAAAAGGCACCAATATCGAAACCCGCGCGGCCCAGGACATTACCAAAGAGGGCAGCCGGTTCGATAACACCACCCTGCCACTCGCCTTCGCGGGCATTGAGAACCAGTACTTCACGATCTTCGTCAAACCCGAAGGTGAACCCCGGATCGGCGCGACGGTGGCGACGGTGATCGAAGCCAAACCGGATGCGCTTCAGAAGGCCGACATCTCGTTCGAAATCCTCTCGAACCCGATCTCCATCGGCCCCAACCATCCGGCCTCGCAGTCTTACACGATCTACGCCGGACCGAAAACCCAGGAAGCGCTGACGCCCTACGGGGCCGAAGGGTTGGTGGCCTACCGCAAGTATCAGTGGTTCGGCATTCCCGGCGCCTCGTCGATGGCTCGCTACGTCATCGCTCCCTTGCTCGACCACATCTACGCGCTCACCAAGCAGGTCGCGGGGTTCTTCGGCGGCAAGAAGGGCAATTACGGCATCGCGATCATCTTGCTGACCCTCCTGGTCCGCATGATCATGTTCCCACTCGGCCGCAAACAGGCACTCGCGGCCAAGAAGATGCAGGATTTGCAGCCTCTCCTGAAAGAGATTCAGGAGAAGTATAAAGACGATAAGGAACGGCAGACCAAGGAAACCTTCGCGCTCTACAAGAGGCACGGGGTGAACCCGGTCGGCGGCTGCCTCCCCGCCCTGATCCAGTTGCCGATCTTCGTTGGTCTCTGGCAAGCCTTGAATAACAGCGTCCACCTGCGGCACGCCTCGTTCCTGTACATTCAGAACCTGGCCGCGCCCGACATGCTCTTCAAGTTCCCGTTCGCCGGTGGACTGCCTCTGCTCGGGGAATACTTCAATCTCCTGCCGTTCCTGGTCGTCTCCTTGATGCTGGTGCAGACGAAGCTCTTCGCGCCTCCGGCGACAACGCCCGAGGCCGAGATGCAGCAGAAGATGATGAAGTACATGATGATTTTCATGGCCTTCATGTTCTACAAGGTCCCCTCGGGCCTGGGGATCTACTTCATCACCAGCAGTCTCTGGCAGATCAGCGAGCGGTTGCTCCTGCCCAAGGTCACGCACACGAAGCCCGAGACCGGGCAGCCCGGCGACGACAAGAACTTGCCCCCCGGCAAAGGTGGACCCGGCGGCGGAGGCGGTGGTGGCCGCGGTGGTAATGGTGGTCCCGTCAAGCCTCCCGGCAAGCTCGCTCAGCTCTGGGACAAGGTCATGACTGAGGCCAGCAAAGACCCGACCTATCGCAAACTCGTCACCGAGAAAGACCGGCTCGAGAAGGATCAGAAAGAGAAAGGGAAGCCCAGACCCAAGCCGGGACGCCGGCGCTGAGGCCCACCGACGGATCACCAGACGAGAAGACTCGATAATGAAGCCTCAGTCCCTGTCTTCTCGTCTGGAGAACCAGACCAAGGAGGGTGGCCGTGACCGCCCTCCAGGTCGGGAACAATGGCTCCGAAATCGCTTGTAAACGGCCGGCACCGGCTCTGATGGATGAGGTCTGGTCGCGAAGGGCAAAGGGGCTTACGCTTCCCGCCCGCATCGGCCAATCGCACGACCGGCCATGGCACTTCCCATTCTGACGAGCCGGCAAGGCATGCAGTGAGCACTCTCGACCTGACCGACACCATCGCGGCAGTGGCGAGCCCACCGGGCCCCGGCTTCCGCGGCCTGATCCGGCTCACCGGCCCCGACGCCCTCTCAATCGCCCTGGCCCGGTTCTCGGACCACGACGACACACGGTTGGCCAAGCATCCCGAGCGGCGAAGCGGCCGGCTGACCGTGACCGGACTCAGACCGCTGCTCCCGGCCGCGATCGCCCTCTGGCCAGGTTCGCGCACCTATACCGGCCAGCCACTGGCCGAGATTCACACCGTCGGCTCGCCTCCCCTGGTCAGCCTGGTGCTGGCCGACTGCCTGGCCCAAGGGGCGAGGCACGCCGAACCGGGTGAGTTTACCCTCCGCGCCTTTCTCTCGGGTCGGATCGACCTGACTCGCGCCGAGGCGGTGCTCGGGGTCATCGACGCCCAGACTCCCGCACAGCTCGACGCCGCCCTGCGGCAGTTGGCCGGCGGCCTGGCCGGCCCGATCACCGCACTCCGCGACCGCCTACTCGACGTCCTGGCCCATCTGGAGGCGAACCTCGACTTTGCCGAGGAATCCGACGTCGACCCGCTCGGCCGCGTTGCCCTGGCCGAGGACCTGGCCCGCGAAGGCGCCGAGCTGATCACGCTGGCCACACGGCTCCAGGGACGGGATCGAGCCGACGGCCATCCCCGCGTCGTGCTGGCCGGCCCTCCCAACGCGGGCAAGAGCCGCCTGTTCAACGCGCTCCTCGGCCAGGCCCATGCACTCGTCTCCCCTCAGGCGGGGACCACGCGAGACTACCTCTCGGCCCTCTGCGAGTGCGATGGAGTTACTGTCGAACTCGTCGACACCGCGGGCGTCGAGCCGGCGGCCGGCCCGATCGAGGGCCAGGCTCAATCCTTCGGCGCCGATCAAGCGGCTCGTGCGGATCTCTTACTGGATTGCCGCTCGAACGACACGACCTCAACGTGGCCGATCGCCCCCGACCGACCCCGGCTGCTCGTCCGGACCAAGGCCGATCTCGACCCCGCCCTCGACTCTGCCGAGTTCCTGGCCACCAGCGCCGCGACCGGCGCGGGCCTCGACAACCTCCGACGCGCGGTGGCCGCCGCATTGCGTTCCCAGGCGGCCGACGGCGATCTCCCGGCCAGCACCGGCGCTCGCTGTCGCGAAAGCCTCGAGCGAGCCGGACAGGCCCTCCATTCGGCGGCCGAGACGATCCTCCTCAACGGTGGCGACGAACTCGTCGCCATCGATCTCCGCCAGGCCATCGATGACCTCGGTAAAGTCGTCGGAGCCGTCGTCACCGACGACATCCTCGACCGCATCTTCCGCCGATTCTGCATCGGCAAATAGGCTCCCCAGCTTTACCACCCATCAAAAACATTCGCATTATTAGCAACAATCAAAAACAAAGCATCATCGATTTAGCCCAAGTCAGTAGCCCACAAGCTCGGATACCCAGCCGATCCCAGCTTTCTTCGAGTTGGCTCGGCCCCTGACCGACCTGGGATCGCTTCAAATTGTCAGCACGTGCTGACAATTTGAAGCGGCCGCAGATCGCGCGGGGGCGACGTGTCACATGGTCCGGTCAACGGCCTCGGCGACTCGACGGCACATCGCCATCATTTGGCCGAAGACCGCGGGCGTGATCGTCTGGGAACCATCGCTGAACGCGTGCTCGGGATCGTCGTGAACCTCGACGATCAGCGCGTCGGCGCCGGCGGCGATGGACGCTTTGCACATGGGGGTGACCAACCGCGCTTTGCCCGTCCCGTGCGAGGGGTCGACCACCACCGGCAAGTGGCTCTTCTCCTGGAGGTACGGGACCGTTGCCAAGGGCAGGGTGAACCGGGTGTGCTCTTCATAGGTGCGGATGCCCCGCTCGCAGAGCATGACGTGGGGGTTGCCACGGTCGAGGATGTATTCGGCGGCGAGAAGGAACTCTTCGATCGTCGCGCTCATCCCCCGCTTGAGCATGGTGGGCTTGCCCGAGTCTCCCACCGCCTGGAGCAACTGATAATTCTGCATGTTACGCGCGCCGATCTGGAGGACGTCGGCGTACTTGGCAACTAACGGCACATGTTCAGGCGCCATGACCTCGGTGACGATGGCCAGGCCGGTCTCCTGACGAGCGGTCGCCAGCATCTTGAGTCCGTCTTCCTTGTGGCCCTGGAAGCTGTACGGGCTCGTCCTCGGCTTGAACGCACCGCCGCGCAGGCCGGTCGCCCCCAGCGCCTTGAGTTGTCTCGCCAGTCCGACGATCTGCTCCTCACTCTCGACGGAGCAGGGGCCCGCGATCACCGCAACCCGCGTCCCGCCGATCACCAGGTCCAGGGCCCGCACCACGGTGCGCTCGGTCTTCAACTCCGACGAGGCCCGCTTATAGGGCGCCATGATCGGCAAGACCTTCTCGACCCCCGGACCCGACTCCAGCACCTCTGTAAGCCCCGCCCGCTCCTCGCCGATCGCCGCGATGACCGTTTGATGCGTCCCCTTGATCACCTGGGGAGTCATGCCCAACGAGGTGATCTGCGAAACCATATGGTCGGTCTGCTCGGCCGTCGCGTCCGATTTCATGACAACAATCACGGTATACCCGCCCTCAGAAAAGTAGGAGTCTCGGCTCTCGACTTGATTGACCCGTTTTGCTAACCGCAAAGGAGCGGGTCATCCCAACGCGCACAAAAAAAAAGGGCCCCGAGACCATGTTTCAGGTCCCGGGGCCCTTGGGTTGCTTTTTGACTGGCAAATCAGAAGACGATTAAATACCGTCCTCGGCCCGGCGACCTGATGATGTGGAACCCGTAAACACGGGATACCACCACCAACCGCGGTAGGAAAAAAGGCCAAGGATCGCGGTCGTCCGATTCAAGCTCGTCGAGCTCCAAACTGTTTTGCAAGTCTTTATGGACAAAGCGACCAGGTCCGAACGAATTCGGACCTGGCCAGGCTATCAATCAGAAAAGGTGCGGCTTGCCCGACGGGCAACCCGTCGGCTGCCGTTAGGCGAGCCGCCTCTGGTTATCACTACACACTATAGTCACCTCCTTTACGATAAGCCTTCCCGGTCTCGCGGGAGTCCAGCCTCGGGCGAGAGCGAGCTCTTGCCAGTCGTACCACGCTCGTACGACCCGTAAGTCAACCTGGTTGTGTGTCCCAGGCTGACACTTCCACTATATCAACGGAAACGCGTCAATCAACTCTTCGACCCTGATTATTCTTGAATTTCCCGAGTTTCCGCCCGCTTTCCGGAGTCGTCTCGCTCGTCTTCCGCGAGCCCGTCGAGAAGTTGGCGACAGCGTTCGGCAAGCCGGTTGAGTCGAGGATCGCCCCCGCCGACGAGGTCGACGGTCGATCGGTAATACCAGAGCACATCTGCGCGGGAGGCATTGAAGATCGACCAGACAGGCCGCCCCTCCTCGAGGTCACAGGCAATGCTCAAAAGGTTATGCAGCTTGTCCGCCAGGATGACCGCCTTGACCTCGAGCGGGGCACTGGCCAAGGCCTCGAGGTGATCGCGTTTGCGATCGATCCAGGGGCGTTTCCGCCCTTGGCCGTCGGTCTTGATCTCCGAGCAAGCTTCGACCACCTTGGCCACCTCGTCTCCAAACCGCTCGCGCACCTGGTCGAGAGTCCTCTCGGTATCCTCAACCACGTCATGCAGCAGTCCGGCAATGACGACGGCCTCATCGAAACCGAGTCGGTCGAGAATCATCGCCACACCCACGACATGCTCGTAATAAGGGATCTTCTCCCCCTTGCGGAACTGCCCGTCGTGAGCCACCGCCCCCCAGCGCAAGGCTCGCTCCAGTTCAAATGACATCAACTCTCGGTCTCGGGACGTCTCCATGGGATGCCCAACCTCTTCACGCTTCGATCGATCGTCCACGGAACGGCCTGGCCTCAAAATGAGAGAAGCACGCCAGCCTCGAGCCGAGGACGGCGTGCTTCAATGAGTTTGATCAAAATTCGGAGCAGAACCAAGCCGCAATCTCAGCAGTGCGAGTGGCTGATCTCGCGGAGGAACCGGCGGACTTGCTGGGCAACCTCCACACGGTGCGAGAGGAAGGCGATGTGCCCGGCCCCCTCGAGAGTCGCATAGCGAGCCCCTGGAATTTCGGCCGCCAAGGCGCGCTGCCGAGACGGCGGCACAATCGAGTCACGCGTGCCGGCCAGAACCAGCGTGGGAACGTCGACCCTCCAGAGTCGATCGGAGACATCGAACGATTCCAGATGCCCGATCCGACGCGCCATCACTCCCTGGTCGGTCTCCCAGCACCGTTCAACCACGAAGTCGGTCAAAGGCCCCGGCTCCGGCTTTCCGCCGTGCAGCAGGTTGAAGAACTGGTTCAAGAAGCCGTTGTCGGTCGGCAGCGGGAACCGCTCGAGGACGCGTCGGGCGATCGTCGTCCCCAGGTTCGTCCGAAATTTCGGCACCACCCCCTGCACGATCAAGGCCCCAATCCGCTGCGGTTGCTCGACGGCCAGCTCGAGGGCTATCGCCCCACCGAACGAAACGCCGAACAGCGACGGCCGCTCGAGGCCAAGCTGTTCGATCAATTGGGAGAGGTCAGCGGCATGATCGCCCAACCCGCTCACACACGAGTTCCCCATCGGGAAGCGATCGCCACGCAGCCCCGGAATCGTGACCTGGTAGTGCCTCGCCAATTGAGACGCCAGCGGGGCCAGAAGCTTCCAACCTCCCGCCAGACCCGGCACCAACACCAGGGGATCACCTTGGCCCATCTGGACCACGTCAACCCACTCACCGTTGATCCGGACCTGGTGCTGTCGCGCCTCATCAATCTGGGACGAGAACAGCCACCCACCACGATGCCTTGCTGCAATCCGCATCAGACCTCCTCGACTCCGGCTCAAATCTCAGGAGTTGATTGACTCTCGTAATGCCGGTTCGACGCCCTCTTCCATAGGCAGGTTGCGTACCAGAATGATTTCGTCGCCATAAATTGCGAAAACGGGTGGTTTCGCCACCCTCTCAATGATTTTATCAGTGAACGCAAAACCACTATGGCGATAGCGACTGGCGAAATTTCGGCGCTGACTTCGAGAAATAGAGGTCAGATGCACCCGGATCCCGGCAAACCAAAGGCCCTGTTTCACCTAAACCACCCAATAAACGCAGAGGCCGCACTCCTTGAAACCAAGCGGTCGGCAAAACCACACATAAATACCGCTGTTTACCAAAATCACCCAGACTTTCGTCATTTTTCGCCACCGACACCCTCCTGACGAAAAATCGTCAGCGAATTCCTTGTGTTTCGTCGCCGATCCGCTAGGGTTGAAGCACGAGAGTTGCACCGAGAACTTGCCTGGGCGGGCCTGCTCCATGGATCTTCCTCCGTACCGATCCCACCATCCCCAGCGCGATCCATACGCCCCGTCCTCGGATCCAAGATCGAGTGGTTCCCGACGGAACGGTGGGCCGCAGCGGGCGATCTTGATGGGCTTCGGACTGGTCGTGCTCCTCTACTCCAGCGCGGTCTTCTTCCTTGTGGCCTACATGGGGGATATCGGGGTCCGCTGCATGTTCGGCGCGGAGTTGAAGGAGGACGTTCCGGCCTCCTACTCGTGGACGCCGGAGCGGCCCGTTAAGAAAGACATCCTGCTGGAGATCGCGGGGGTTCCGATCGCCAATTACACGGATTACACCAGGGCGATTCGCGGACTGACCGATCGGGTTCACCAGCGGGTTGAAGTCAGATGGAAAGACCAGCGCGGTCAGGTGAAGACAGCCGAGGCGCTGGTCGGCTACCGCCCCCCGAAGACCTACCTGTGGTCGTGGGTCTGGTTCCTCCAGGAGATGGTGATTTTCGCCGTGGGTGCGCGGGTGTTCTGGAAGCGCCCTCACGACGATTCGGCTCGGCTCTTCTTCTGGGTCTGCGTCATGACGGTGGGGGCCTACATGGGAGGCTACCACTGGACCGAGATCGTGGTTGAACCGGTCTTGATCTGGGCGTTCGCGCTGTTCGCGGTTTTCGTCCCGGTGGTCAGCCTTCATTTCTACCTGGTCTTCCCTCGGCTCAACCCCATCCTCGCCAGGTACCGGCGTCTGGTTCTCGGGACCCTCTACGGCATCCCGTCGGTCTATCTCGTCATGCTTTGGGGGAGCATGTTCCGGGCACGATGGCTCGGGGGGCATGGTGGTGGCGAGCGGGTACTGTCCGCGCTGAGCCTGGTCAAAGGCCTGGCGATCGGCTATATCGTCGTGGCCGTCGTGACTTACGGAATCTGCATCCTCTGTCTGATCACCAGCTTCCGGTTCGCGAGAACGCGGGCCGAACGGAACCAGGTCCAGTGGATCGCGCTGGCTTCATTGATCTCGACTTTGCTGATTGGCTATCTGCTCCGCCAGGCCTGGATCGACCCATCCACTCTGGGACGCGACAGTGCGGCCTGGCCGATGTTCGGGGTCTCGCTCCTCTTCTCCGTGGCCTTCACGATGAGCATCACCCGGTACAAGTTGATGCAGGTCGAGGAGATCTTCAACCGGAGTGTGGTCTACTTTGCATTCAGCGTTTCGGCGGGGTTGCTCTATTCCTGCGTGTTGCTGGTGGGGGGGGCGATCATCGGCGAGCAGCTCCTCTCGGCCAATCAAACCTGGCGTGGAGCGTTGGTGGCCGGCCTCTCGGTGATCGTCGTGCTCATCCTCTCGGAACTCGCCCGGGAGCGGTTTCAGAAGGCGATCGACCGGCGGTTTTATCGTGAGAAGTACAAGTTCGATCAGGCGATGCGGAAAATGCGCGTGGCGGTGGGCAGCCTCGTGGACCGAGCGACCTTGGGCCGCAGGCTGCTGGAAGCCGCGGCCGAGGTCCTTCGTCTCGAGTGGGGCGCGATTTATCTGAGTGATTCGCCCGGGGGAGCGTTTCATCTCGTGGCCAGCCAGGGGGTGACTCCCGACGAGACCAAGCTTGGCCCCGGAAATCCCCTGGTCGAGCGGCTCCGCACCACGTCCTCGATTCGAGTGCCGCACGCGGTGTCGCTTTCAACGGCTTCCGACCCCGCGACGGACGCAATGATTGCGCTGGGGGGCGAGGCGGCCCATTCGCTGGGGGCCGACGGCAACCTGGCGGGGGTTCTCGTTCTCGGGCCGAAGCGAAGCGGAATGCCTTACGAGGATGAAGAGATCGCCTTCCTTGGTGCGCTCAGCTCGGTTGCCACCCTGACGCTTCACTCGGCCGGGATTCAGCAGACCCTGGAAACGCTCAATCAGGAGTTACGCGACAAGGTAGATAAGATCACCGAGCAGCAGCGACGAATCCTGATTCTCCAGGATCAGCTCATGGACCGAGGCGAGTCCCCGCTGCAACTCGAGCGGCCTGCCGAACAACCCCAGGTCTTCGACAGCATCAAGGGGTCGGGGCCGGCGGTCAAACGGATGATCGAGCTTGCCCGCAAGGTGGCCGCGAGCTCATCGGCCGTCTTGATCCGAGGCGAGAGCGGCACCGGCAAGGAGGTCCTGGCCGAAGCGATCCACGCCTCCAGCCCTCGGGCCTCGCGGCCGTTCGTCAAGGTCCACTGCGCGGCCCTGTCGCAGAGCCTGCTGGAGAGCGAGCTCTTCGGCCACGTCAAAGGGGCCTACACCGGCGCTGACCGCGATCGCATTGGCCGGTTCGAACAGGCAAACGGCGGCACGCTCTTCCTCGACGAGATTGGTGACATCAATCTCGAGGTCCAGACCAAATTGCTCCGCGTCCTCCAGGAGATGTCGTTCGAACGTGTTGGCAGTTCGCAGCCGGTGACAGTCGACGTCCGGATCCTGGCCGCCACCCATCAAGACCTCGAAGCCCTGATTCGGGCGGGCCGGTTCCGCGAAGACCTGTACTACCGACTCAACGTGATCCCACTCCGGACGCCCTCGCTCCGTGAGCGTAAGGAAGACATTTTCGAACTCGCCGTCTTCTTCCTGGGTCGACACGCGAAGCGAATCGGCAAGGGGGTGACCCGCCTGGACGAAGCGACGGTCGAGTCCCTGGTCGCTTACGACTGGCCAGGCAACATCCGCGAACTCGAGAACGTGCTCGAGCACGCAGTGGTCCTGGCGGATGGTCCGACAGTCACCCGCGATGATCTCCCCCTCGAACTGCTCCAGCCCACCCGGCGCAGACCTCGACTGGGAGCGCCAGCCGCCTCGGGAGGCGGCCGGCCTTGGAAAGAGGCCGGGGTCGCCACATCGTCCTCGCCCTCGCCCTCGCCCTCGTCATCGACCTGGACCGACCCAGTCCCGCCTCCGCCCGCCGAGGACGATTGGGACGCCGAGGTCATCGCCTTCGAGCGTCAGCGGCTCATTGATGCCCTGCACGAAGGCAACGGCAACAACAGCGAAGCGGCCCGGCTCCTGGGCATGCCACGAAGTACGTTCTGCAGCAAGCTCAAGAAGCACGGTCTGCTCAAGAAGCGCGGCTCGTTTTGAAACCCTTCCGGTTGTCTCGAAACTCCGAGCCTTCTAATTCTTCGGCGGGAAATACGGGATTGGTTCGGCCGACCTGATCTGGCGACTGACCGATGCCAGGGAGGGGGAGATCCCGTAATCGTCGAGGTTATAGTTGTACCGCTCGCGGATCCCGGCTCCGGTATGGCGGAAGAACATGACGTTGAGAATCACTTGCCTCTGATTCGTTTCGTGGAGCAGGGGGGTCGCCACGAACTGTAACGCACTCAGGAGACCGAGAACGCCCATCGCCACGACCGGCTTCCTGGCGCTTCCGCGGCCGAGACAGAGGTCGACCCCTTGCGCTGCACCGAGATAGAGCAGGGGGAGGAACGGAAAGATCAATCCGGCATTCCCGGCGAACACGAAGAACGAAAAATACCAGGAGGGCCCGACCCAGAGCAGGGCCAGAAGCGTCCCTCGCCATCGCGTGGAGAGCGTACCGAGTCGGCGGACGGCCGCAATCGAAAACGGGATCAGGAAGAGCGCCGCGGACCATCCGAGAAAGAGCCCGTACTTCGTCCCGTTCCGCAGCAGGCCCTCGACGAGCCCTCGGCTCTGAAATGAGAAACCCTCCGAATCCCCCTCGGACTTGGCACGGACCCGCTCCAGGTAGATGTCGACCCCGCCCAGCACCCAGGCGGTTCCGAAGAACCAGCAGGCGCAGGCCGTCGCAAGAATCGCGATCGCGATCAACCAGTCCCGCCACCTCGCTCGTCCCAGCGCCAGGCAACCGAACCAGAGGGGTGAGCCGAATGCGAGCAGATCGGGGCGGAGGATCATCCCCACCCCAAGGGCGATCGTCGCGCCCAGGAGATCGCTGAACGCCCGTCCCCGGACAAATCTGAGCCCGAAGTATCCGATTGAGGGCATGACGGCGAGCCAGACCGGATAGCTCGCGATCACGGCTCCGTGCCACCAGACCAAGGGATTGCACGCGAGCGCGAACGCCGTCGCCGCGGCCAGCGGTCGGGGGATCACCAATGTCGTGAACAGGTATGTGAACACCACGCCGACGCAGGTCAGGGCGATATTCACGGCCAAGTAGGCGTGGATTGGATTCGCCAGGATCAGGTTCGCGAATTTGCCGAGAAGCACATAGCCAATGTTGCCCGGCATTGGCACGTTAAAGTTACGGTCGAGGGTGAGCGCGTGAATGTAGAGGGGGCCATCCTTGCCCATGAGCGAGAAGTTATGGAGATAGGGAAGGCGCATCGCCACAACCCCAGCACACAGGAGAGCCGCGATCAGGAAGTCTCGACCCACCCCCGTTGCCGTGCTCGGCTGACGCCCTGTCTCGGTCACACACATCGGTCCTGAACCAGCCTGAGAATCGCCTGGTACGGGCATCGTCTCGATCCTATCCTCCACGCCGCTCCTCCATGCTGCACACATTCTTTCGATCGGCCTGGCATGCTCGTCAGCCTAGGAAATAAGGCCGACAATCGCTTCCTGGTTTGACGTGAGATCGGGGCCCGGGTAGACCGCTTGGGGCCATCCCGAGAGGCCGACCGCTGGGGTGAATCCCAAACGGGCGGAATGGCTCTCCACCAAGGGGAGACCCAGCCTGTTCCAAGCGTGAGAGACTCCTCGGTTCGAGCCAAACTCATCGGCCTCCGTCTGAAGCCGACGGCCGAGAAAACCGAGGCCCCTGAGACAACCGCGATTATTTCTTCGTGGAATCAGCCTCTGGCCCCTTGACCAGCTTCATGCTCGTGGTCGTCTCATTGCCTTGAATGATCCGACTCTCCTGATCTCCTACCTTCAGCGTGAACACCATCTCGAGCTTCTCGCTGACCGTGGATTCGGCGATCCGGCCGGCGACATTGTCGAAGAAAAAACTTCCCTTGCCTTCTTGCGACTGAACCTTCATATCAATATTATTGCCAGGCTCAAGCTTGATGTCGACTTTCGTGACCAGGTCGATTCGCTCGAGATTCTTCGCATCCTTGGTCTCGGCCCCCTGGTAACTGTAAGTCTTATTGAGCTGCATCGTCCCGATCGGCGGCATCGAGATCTTGGACTCTCGGGTCCAGCTCTTCCCCTTCTCAAGATCCTCCTTGGGAACGGCGAGGCTCGACTCGACGACCATATTCTTCATGCCCTCCTCGGAGAACATCCCTGCGTTGCCGCCGAGCGATCCAGATTTCTTGATTGATTCAAGCATCTTCTCGGGGACCTTGACGTCGCTCATTTCGCCTTGCGCATTCATCTTGAAGGAGAACTCTGCGCCAACCAGGCCCCTCAGCAAGGGAACGAGTCCCGCCGCAATCGGTCCCTCGGGGTCCTTGGCCTCCTGCGAGTCGAACTCAAAGACACCGAACGCCGACTCGATCTTGGTGCGTACGCGCGTGACCTTCTGCGTCAAGCTGGCCAGGCCGTCGGTGCCGACCTCCTTGACGACCCACTCCATATCGATCACCTGGGACATCGTGGACTTGATGTCTCGAGGTCCCCCCTTGACCGACGTGAGCGTCTTCTGGTCCATCGAGTAGCGCAGCGTCTCCCCGGGCTGGAACTTCCATTGCAAGGTTGCGGCCCGGGCAGACGATCCACCGAAACCGGCAACGACCAGCAGCAGTTGCAGTCCGATCCAACCCAAACGCCGCGTCGTCAACGATCTCGATCGCATGACTGGTCCCTTTCCGAAAGCAAGCTGCTCGCCCGGCCGAGCCTCGAGTCTTGAGGTCGGACCGAGTCCCGATTCCGCCAGCATATCCCGAAAAGGTCCCAAAATCACCCTTTCGATCCGAAGTTGAAACGTCAGCCGGGAATTTGCCGGTCCACGGCGGTCGGGGAAAGCAGTCGACGGCGAAACAGAGCGCGGAGCGCCAGGAAGTCATAAAGCGCATGGGCGATCATGACGACCAGCAGGTTGCCGCTGAAGATCCAGACCGTACCAAGGTAAGCCCCAAGCAGCCCCGCTACCAGGACATACGTCGCCGTGATCGGGTGAACCAGGCCGAACAGCACGCTGGCGGCGACCATCCCTTCCCAGGTGCCCAGCCAGAGGGAGAGTACGCCTTGCAGGACACCTCGGAAGAGCATTTCCTCGCCGACCCCCGCGGCGACGGAAATCAGGGCGAGGTCCGAGTCGGGCCGAGAACCGAACAGCGGAGTCAGCTCGTCTTCGAAAAAACGCCGGATTCGCTTCAGCGGCCCAATGGGCCAGCGCATCAGGAGTTGGAACATCGCATACATCGGCAAGGCGGCCAGCACGCCGAGAATCGCGTCGCGGATCGACCAGCTAAACCCTTCCAGGGGGGACCGACCCAGGAGCCATCCGAGCGCCAGGGCCAGAGGCGCGAGTCCCCCTTCGAAGAGGACTGCGGCCACGACGACCATGCCCTGATCCGGCGTATGGAGATCGGTCGAATTCGACGTCTCTTCTTCCGTCACCGTGGTTGATCCTCAGTCGATCAGTGAGTGAGTCAGTCAGTCGAATCGATGAGCTCGCCCCGCAGGACGATCACAGCTTGTCCACTCAGGTGGACCCGAGAGCCGTTCACCCGGACGCGGACCACGCCGCCGCGCGGCGACGCTTGATATCCGACAAGTTCGGACTTGCCCAGGCGATCACCCCAGTAGGGCGCAAGTGCGCAGTGGGCCGAGCCGCAAACCGGATCTTCATCGACGCCGACTCGCGGCGCGAAAAAACGCGAGACGAAGTCAAAGCCGGCCGTTGAGGCACGGGCCGTGACGATCACGCCACGGACCGGAATCGCCGACAGTCGAGTCATATCGGGAACGAGGTTTCGGACCGCCTCTTCCGACTCGACTTCCGCCAGGCAGTCGAACTCGTTGAACGCCGCCGATCGAACGGGAACGTTCAACGCTCGCGACAGCTCGTCAACGGATCCTGTAGTTGGCCCGATCACTTTGGCCGGAAAGTCGAGTTCGATCCATCGTCCCTCGCGCCTCGCGGTCAGCAGTCCGCTCCGCGTCTGAAACCGCGCGACAGCATCGGGCGATAGGTATCCCTCTTCCCACAAAACATGGGCCGTGGCCAGGGTCGCGTGCCCACACAGGTCGACCTCAACGGTCGGCGTGAACCAACGGAGACTGTAGCCATCCTCGACCCGATGGAGGAAGGCCGTTTCGGAGAGGTTCATCTCCGAGGCGACATTCTGCATCCAGCGCACGTCGCGCGGTGAGGACATCACACAGATCGCGGCCGGATTGCCAGCAAACGGCCGGTCCGTAAACGCGTCCACCTGGACGATTTTCTGTCCCATGACCTGGCTCCCTTCCTTTTTCGATGTCCGGGCGCGCAAGACCGTCATTGTAACGAACGAGGCGCGAACCCCCAAGAACGTTGACGAGGGGACGCCGCCTCAGGTTCACGCGGATCTCCCTACCGGCTTGTTGGTCGCGGCGGAACCGCGCGAGGCGCCATGCTCGGACCAGGTCATGGTCTCTGGGACGGGTGTCACCCGCCACGATCTCAATGCTGAGATCTCCGCCAAACGACGAAGCCGAGGCGTGTTCAAAACGCCTCGGCTCGCCTGGGAACCTCACTCGCCCCGAGTCGTTCTCGGGGGCGGCCTACTTGGAGAAGGTCAGCCCCGGAGTGTCAGGGCCGTCACCAACCACGTGGAAGGTCATATGGCTGGGATCGCTCCAGGTCACCCGGCCGACCATTGCCGGCCCTTTATCTTGGGCCAGGGTGAGGATTCCGTCGCCAAAGGTGGACGCGCCGCCGAACTCTCGTTTCTGGCCCTTCTGCTCGACGCTCCAGGTGAACGCCCCGCCGGGACGGATCGTCAGGTTGATGGCCGTGTCCGCGGCAGGAGCGGCCTTCCAGGTACCTTCGATGGTCGCGCCCTCGGGAAGCGCTGTGCTGGCGGGCTCGGGCTGACTGGCCGGCTGCGTGACATCGGCGCTGCTCTTCGGGGGAGCAAGCTGCGCGAGCAGTTGTGCCGAGAGCTTATCGTCCGGCTTGAGCTTGATCACCTGCCGGAGCATCGCGACGGCCGACTCGTTATGCCCCGCCGTCAGATAATGGTAGGCCAGGACGAAGCGGCTCGGTGCCGAATCCAGTTCTCGACCGCAAAATGCCTCCAGCGCACGAAGCTGAGCGGTGTAGACGTCAACGTTGGGATAGAGGCTGATGAGCGTGGTCCAGTCCCACCCGGGCCCGACCGAAAGGACCGCGTAAAGCGAGGCCGCCGCCTGGTCATATCGTGCCAAGGCGAACAAGACCAGGCCACGAAACTCGTGGAGAGCCGAGTCGTTGGGCATCTTCGCAGCGCCTGGTCAGTCAATGCCAGCGCCTGCGTGTAGTCCCCCTTCATGAAGAAGCCACGCGCGTCGTCAAAGAGCTTGACCGCCTGATCGGTCACCGATTCCGCGGGGGCCTCGCTCGTCGTGTCGATGGGCTGCGAGTAGTCGTACACCGGCTCCTGCACCACCACCGGTGACGCGACGTAGTACGGGTTGGAGTAGGGCATGTACCCCCAGTCGTAGAGCGAGGAGCCGAACCCCCAGGATGAGAGTCCCCAGCCCAGCCCCAGCCCAGCTCCAAACCCCCAGGCGCCACCGCCCCAGTATCCGCCTCGCCAACCCCAAGCGTTCGAGTTGTGCCCGTTCCAGTAACCGTGCACCCACCCGTTGTGGTATCCCGAATAGGAGTTGTTCCAGCGCGAGCCATTGCCCCAACGTGAATTATTGACATTCACATTGTTGATGCGATTAATGTTTCCGCTGTTATTGATTCGGTTAATATTTCCCGTATTGACGCCGACGTTCGTCCGGTTGCTGTTCGTGAAGTTGGTGCGGTTGCCGCCATCGAACGAACGATTGATCCCGGTGTTGATGTTTCGGTCGCCAACCCCGATGTTGTTTCCGACGTTGGTGCGGTCGCCAACTCCGAAGCGATTCTCGCCTCCAATGTTCGTTCGGCCACCGTCGCGAACGCCGCCCCCCTCAAAACCACCACCGCGATAGCCACCACCGCCACCATAGCCGCCGCCACCACCGTAGCCGCCGCCACGGTAGCCACCGCCGCCACTAAAACCACCACCACTAAAACCACCACCGCCACCATAACCGCCGCCACGGTAGCCACCGCCACCACTAAAACCACCGCCACCAAAGCCACCGCCGCCACGATAGCCGCCGCCACCGCTAAATCCGCCGCCACCGCCACGGAAGCCGCCACCGCCGCCGCCGCCACGGAAGCCGCCACCACCGCCAAAGCCTCGAGCTCCGGCGGATTGCTCGACCACGAACAGAGCAAGAACCAGGGTCGACGCGATCAACAGGGTCCGCTTGGTGTTCATCGTTTGTCCCTCGCCGGAGTTGTGGATGGGCTGCCTTCTCGCCCGCCTGCGTGCCGGCGGCGGGGGGTACTTTGACCATGATGAACGACATCTCCTCCGGAATCGCCTCGTCACCGACGACCCGGTCGATCGACGCCCAGCGCACCCGGTTCGGCGCTTCCAGGACGATGACACGAGTGGCTGAAGCAGTGCGGCCATCGGGCAAAACCCCCGAGTGGTTCACGACCCAGCTCTTCTCGCCGGCACGCGCCCAGAGCCCTTCGCTGTGCCCCCCCTCAGAGTCAAACTCCCATGACTTGAACCGCTCCGTGAGTGGATCCCAGCCGATCCGCTGGGTGATGCTCGTGGCGGTTTCTCCCTGAACCTGTATGGTGATCTCGCGAAGGAGAAAGTTCTTGTCTTTCGACCAGTGGCAGTTCGTCTGCACGTTAGAGTCGGAGCCCTCGTCGGTCCAGTCGCCAAGCATCCATTCGAGCTCTTTCAACCGGTCGTGCGGGCGAACCACGGGCTCTTTCGCTTCGCGGACGCTATCCATGTACCAGCGCCCATCCTGCTTGACATGAATCACGATGTGTCGGCGCGACACCGGAGCGTCACCGGTCGGGGTCACCGTGTTTCGCCCCTCTTCCAGAGCCACATCAGGGCTGAGGAATCGGAGTGAGTCAATCGTCAAGGTGATTCGATCGCCCGGCTCCGCCTTGAACGTACTGGCAAGGGCCTCCTCGATCGCCTCCCGGCCCTGAATCCGGACCCCATCGCCGTCGATCACGTCCGCGTTCTTCGAAAACTGTTCGGCCAACGCATGGGCATCCCCTGCGTTGTACGCGCGAGTGAACGCTTCGGCAGACGCTCGGATCGCGCGTTCATCAGCGGACTCCACCTTCGCATTCGGCTCGGCCCCGGACACGGCAGGCTTCGGGGCTTGATCGTCGCCGAAGGCAGGAGCAACGACAATCGCCGCCCCGAGGATGGCCACAGCATACCTCATGATCCTGAAGCTCCTGAGCGGAAACAATGGGTGCGATTGGGCACGAGGATCATCAACGGAATCAGCCCCTCTGAAAGGGAACAACCTTCATTGTAAGCCGGCCTGAACCGGAGTCCGCCAACAATTTATAGAACACGGAACCGACCCCGGCCCGGGGCCCGGCGCAAGTGCAAGGAGCCGGGACACACTCCTGGAAGCCTCCATCGGGCCTTCCCCAGTCCCTCCCTTTTCGGATACGCTATCGGACATGTCACCCTCAAAGACACCTCCGGCACGTCCCCAGACACCGATCCGACCCCGCGTCAAGGTCTGGTTCGAAGCAGTGGGGGGATACAGCTTTGGCTTCGGCCTGATCGCCATCCTTCAGGCCGTCGACCGCGCAGGGTCGATCAAGCAGGCCGCCGGCGTGCTCGGCCAGAGCTACCGCCACATCTGGGGGCGGATCAAGGCGGCCGAACACGCCCTGGGCCATCCCTTGGTCGAGACCCAGGTCGGCGGTCAAGGCGCAAACCGCAGCGGCTTGACCGAGTCCGCCCGACAACTCATCAGCGAATTCCTCACGATGCGCGACCGCATGGTCCAGGTCATGGAAGACGAGTTTGCCCCACCGCCCGGCCAAGGCCCGTCTCCAGGCGGCACAGGGCTCGATCCGGAGCAAACGAAGGGTCAAGAACCGACCGTTTGAGGCATGAGCCTCCTTGGCCCTTCCAAACCACTGGTGCTTGACGGTCGCCGGCTGCGTCCCCAACGGCCCAAGGGGGGCGTGCCAACGGCACAAGAACCAGCAGCAATGCATTTCATCTTGATTTCCAAAAACAACGAACCTCCCAATGCAGCCCTTTTGTGAAGACCGAATGCCGAGAGGGGAGCCGCAGGCCGGACCGGCTCTCATTCATGAATGGGCTGAACGCGACTCCAAGCGATTGGGAACGGGCCGAGAGAGTCACAGCCGGACCGGCCATGCGACTCGTTTCGGTGGATCGTAGCTCAGTTGCCATTCAAGATTTACCAAGTAGGCGGCCATCGCCCTATTTTTTCGAGGTAGCAAGCAACATTGAACCCACACCTTCCGAGTCATGGTACTTCGCCTCGACTGGCCAAACGAGTCCTGGCCCAGTTGATCGCGCCTGTTGTGGTGGTGAGCATCTTATTGATGGCTGTTGGATCCGTCGCCGCGTACTACGTGCATCGACTCCAGAAGAACGCCACGGAGCTGCTGACCCGCGACGTCTCCGGGATCCGCGCGGCCGAGGAGCTCGTGATTACGATCCGCCAGATCGAGACCCACGTCGACCAGTTTCTCCTCACGGGGGATCGTAGCCATCTTGACCCGATCCCCTCCCATCGCGGTGAGATCGACCGGTGGCTGGACGAGGCCGAACGGCTGACGACGACCGGTGAAGAGAGAGCTCTGCTGGCTCAGGTTCGGTCAGAACTCGATCACTTCTGGGAAATCGTGACCGAGCAGAGAGCGGGAGCAGAAACGGAGGTCGTGAATGAGTCAACACGAGACGCCTTCGCGCGACACTTCATCACGCAAGTCCTGACCGTGTCTCAAGAATATCTCGATGCCATGGAGGAGGAGGTCGAGACCGCCAGCGCACAAAACCAGGCGATGCCGAGCCGAGTGGCCGTGGTCCTGCTCTTGCTGGGGACCTGTGGGGCGATTGCCGGCTTGCTTGCGGGTTTCGGGATCGCGCGGGGGATCAGCCGCTCGATCGCCCAGCTCAGTATCCCAATTCGGGATGCAGCGGGTAAACTCAACGAGGTGGTCGGCCCGATCACCTTGTCGCCCGCCTGGGACATCGACAGCCTGGAAGCCGTGTTGCGGGAGATGGCCAACGAGATCGGTACGGTCGTGGCGCGGCTGGAGGTGAGCCGGCGCGAGGTGCTCCGCGGCGAACAGCTCGCCGCCCTCGGCCAAATGGCGGCCGGACTCGCCCACGAACTCCGCAACCCACTGACATCCATGAAGATCCTGGTCCAATCGGCCACCGAGCGAGGTGACGAGGCCCTCTTGCGAGGTCGCTCGCTGGAAGTCCTACTCGAGGAGATCACCCGGCTGGAGCATTCGATCCAGGGGTTCTTGAACTTTGCAAAGCCACCGGAGGTCGAAAAACGGGTCTTCGAGTTGAGCCCGGTGCTGGAGCAAATCCTCGGCCTCGTGTCCACCCAGGCGTCCCTCAAGTCCATCGAGATCTCGTATGACCTGCCCACGGCGCCGACGATCATCGAGGCGGACATCGGCCATCTCCGCCAGGTGTTGCTCAACCTGCTCATCAACGCCATGGACGCCACGCCGGAAGGCGGGACAATTCAGACGCGGATCTTGCACGACGCCGACAATCGGCGCCAAGGAAAGGGCGTGCGAACCGATCGGGCAACGGGAAACGGCGGACCTCCGCGCTGGCTCTCAATCCAGGTCCTCGACCGCGGCTGCGGGCTGCCGGCCGAGCTTGGTGACCGAATCTTCGAACCGTTCGTGAGCACGAAAGTGACCGGCCTCGGGCTGGGACTCTCCATCTGCAAGCGGATTGTCGAAGCCCACGGTGGCCGCATCACCGCGACCGCCCGGCCGGGAGGGGGGGCCGTGTTCACCGTGCGACTTCCCTTCTTGGGAACCCAGTTCTCACCGGCCGATCCCAGCAACGCAACGCTTCCAACCATTGACACGAAAGATCGGAACTGACGGAGCAAACATGGAGGCGACCGTGTCCAGGTTACTTGTGGTGGATGACGAGCCGAACGTTCTTTTTTCTCTGCAGGAGAGCTTGAAGTCCGACACACTTGAGGTGTTCACCGCACGCACGGCCAAGGAAGGGATCGAG
This sequence comes from Singulisphaera photorubra, assembly GCF_045290345.1. GTDB lineage: Bacteria > Planctomycetota > Planctomycetia > Isosphaerales > Isosphaeraceae > Singulisphaera. The sequence goes on from NZ_CP155447.1 coordinate 509,758, forward strand.
CACGTGCAACGGCAAAAGCCCGACGCCGTGATTCTCGACGTGCGGCTGCCCGACATGTCGGGCCTGGACGCTTTTGACCGGATTCGTCAGATCGATGCGCGCCTGCCCGTAATCATAATCACCGCGTTCGCCGCAACCGAAACAGCGATCCAGGCCATGAAACGCGGGGCCTTCGAGTACCTGCTCAAGCCACTCGACCTCGGCACGCTCCGCACGGTCCTGGCCAAGGCCCTCGAGCAAAATCGGCTGACGCACGTACGCGCGCTCCTCGCGGACGAGGAGGAACCGGACGATGTCGCCGTCGACCGCATCATCGGGCGCTCGCCCGCCATGCAGGAGGTTTATAAGGAGATCGGCCGCGCAGCCAGCCAGGATGTGACCGTGCTGATCCTCGGTGAGAGCGGGACCGGCAAGGAACTGGTCGCCCGCGCCATCTACCAACACGGCCTCCGGAGCGAACGGCCGTTTCTGGCGATCAATTGCGCGGCGATCCCCGAAACCTTGCTGGAGGCCGAGCTCTTTGGCCACGAACGAGGTGCCTTTACCGGAGCCGACCGCCGTCGCATCGGCAAGTTCGAGCAGGCCGACGGCGGCACAATCTTCCTCGATGAAATTGGCGACATGTCGCCCGCCACCCAGGCCAAGATGTTGCGGATTCTCCAGGACGGTCGATTCGAGCGACTGGGGAGCAGCAACACAATCCAGGCTAACGTGCGTTTGATCGCCGCCACCAACCGCGACCTCGTTTCCATGATCGCCGACGAACGGTTCCGCCAGGACCTGTTCTATCGACTCAACGTATTCACAATCGCCTTGCCACCGCTCCGAGAACGACGGGTCGACATCCCGAGCATGGCCGAACACCTCGTCAAGCTCTTCAACCGCGAGTTGGGGAAACAGGTACGTACCATCTCTCCGGAAACCATGCGCCTTCTCGAATCCAAGGAGTGGCCCGGCAACGTCCGAGAACTCCAGGCCACAATCAAATACGCGATGGTCCACGCCACGGGCGATATCCTCACTCCGGATTGTCTCCCGGCCGCCCACCGCGTCAACACAGCCGCAACCGTGGCGTTCTCTGGGACCGAGACTGAGTCAGAGGCAGAGAGTGAAACTGGGACAGAGACAGAGGCCGACACCGACTCTCATGATATCGCCCAGCTTGTTCGCGACCTCATTCAGAGCGGCAACAACGAGATCTACCAGAAGGTCATTTCGATGGTCGATCGGGTCGTCCTCAAAGAAGTTCTCAACTACGTTCGCGGCAATCAATTCCGTGCCAGCGAGCTCCTGGGCATCTCGCGAAATACGCTCCGAAGCAAAATCCGAGCCGCCAAGCTCGCCATTGAAAAACAAGTTTGGTCTGAATCTGACCACAGCGGTCAATAATTGCACGCCCGTGATCGCTCACCGTCCTCAGTTCTCGTCGTAATTCTGCCGCGGCGAACCCAAAAACACACGATAAATACTGAAAAACAAAGAGGTTGCGAAATCTAAAGGCAGTAATACTTGATTCATTGGCGCCACGGTACGCGTCTTGCTTCCATTAAGTGAGGCCACGCGATTCCCGGTCGCCCAAAACGATCCGTTTTCGAGCGGTTCGTGCTGCTGGGAGCCCCCCCTCGCGTGGCTCTTAAAACAATGGTGAACGAGGAGTCAGGGCCCTACGCGACCACGGATCATCCGGTCGTTGAGAGCCTGACGAGTGGGGCGGACGTCAGGAGAACTCGAGTCGTTGGGAGACGACTCAGCCGCCCGCTGCGACGGCCAATCGAACAAACGCCGGGATCGCCCCAGCCAACAGCGAGCCGATCATCGTCATGGCTTTCGGCGGATGCCTTCTCGTTTGGGACCTGCGGATTCGTGATCCAGTGACGGAGCCTCCGGATCTCATGCTGAACCCACGCAACACACTGATTGGCCAGAGCCACCCGCCTCCGGGAGACGACTCGCAGACGCGGGTCGGTAACCGATCGAGGACGAGGGGAGGATAACCCGCTTCAGGTCTGCTGACCCGATCGTAATTGGTGGACCGAGTCGTCCGTCACGCTCAAATCTCTGCCGTTTGAACCACTTGAGATCGTGCAGATTTCACTGCTTCTGCAACGAATCTACCCCAAGAAAATTGGCGTGACGGACGACTGATCCGCTGAGCTCGACAATCGACAGCGGCCTGACACGAGTTAATAACAGCATGAATATGGATGTTTTCACAAGAGTGGTTGCCCAGCGAAATCAGGTTCTTTGGCTGTTTCTGGCCTTCCAGAGCGGCTTCATGAACGCTGGCGGATTTCTGGCGGTCCACCGCTTTGTTTCTCACATCACGGGATACGGCACGTACGTGGGAGTCGCGCTCGCCCAGAAGCAATACCTGGGCGCCTTCGAAATGGCCCTGGCGCCCGTCTTCTTTCTGGCGGGCGCCATCGTTGCCGGCTGGATCGTCGACCGGAGGATCATTCTTGGCCAAACGCCGAGAATCGAAGGCGGGATCATCACGCTGGCGGTCCTGAATCTCATCATCTACCTCGGCGAATTCACCGAGTATCTGGGCACGTTCGGAGAACCTCTGGTCCTCCAGCGTGACTTTTTTCTCCTCTTCATTCTGTGCTTCGCCTGCGGGCTCCAGAACGGCCTCTTCTCCGGCGTAACAAAAGGTCAGGTCCGCACAACCCACCTGACGGGGCCGATCACGGATATTGGCATCAACATCTCGAAGATCTTCACACTCGAGGTCGGTAACCCGGAGCGAGGCCAGCTCATTGCGATGAACTGGCTGAGAGTCAAAATCGTCATCGCATTCTCAAGCGGGTCGCTCATCGCCGCCCTGATCTTCACGGAGTTAACCTACGAGGGCTTCGCGGTTCCCTGTGCAATATCGCTCTTCCTCGTCTGGTATGTTCGCCGGTTGATGAAGGGACATAAACCAGAGGCTACCCGTCATGCAACCGGTGACACAGCCTCGCTGCTCGTTCCGGCGGAACCCGTGAGTGTGCAAAACGGAGCCTCGGCTCCAGCGAGCAACAACAATCCGGCAGTCTCCGTAGAACCAGGCCGGCATTAATGGCCCGGTTTGACGTGGGAGGGTTGCCCGCGCGAGCTGCGAGAAAGCGTCTCCACGGAACGACATCTTGATCTCTGCCTGAGCTTATCCACCTGCGAGCAGCTCGCTTCAGACCAGGCATCAAACCCCCATCGCCCAACGAGTCCGACCCGAAACGGTCGGACTCTGCCATTTCCTGGAGAGGATCAGAAGCGTCCCTCGGCTGAATCCAATTCCTTGGGTACGCGGGCACCCCGCCAACTCTTCAAGAGTGACAGAAATGCAGCCGGGGCGCCCGCGGTTCCAAGGAGAGAAGGGGCGGCTGTCACACCCTGCTTGGCGATGAGCCCCAAACCGGCCGCGATCTCGTCATCGAGCGGAATCGCTTCACCAGGAAAGAATAACCGCGCACATCACAGCGGTTTACCCTCGAGTCGCTCACGTCGTTGTCGTTGTCGCCGGGGTCTGTGCCCCCGGGGCGAATCACCAGACCGGGGTCGCAGGCCCCAGCCGCAAAGAACGGTCCGTACAGGTGAATCGGTCTCCATGATCCGACGCCCCATCCGACCGGAGACCGCTGGAGTGGTGCATCCGGCAAGTTCTCAATCTCAGGCGGGCCGACCCACATCGAATTGCGGCCAGCCCGGCCGAATTTCCCCAGGCCCATGACAACCCCGCGGGCTTGCGCCGGCCCAATATCGAATTACGGCCGGGCCGGCCGTGCTACTTTTTCCTCAACGTCAACGCACTCGACGGATGCACCAACTTGCGACAGGAGGATTCAACGCGTGAAGGCCGGTGGAAGTGAGATGAGGTGAGACCGCCAGGCAACGGACCGCCGCGCCGACCTGGGGGGGCAAGGTCGAACGATGGAGAATACCGGAGGCGTTGCGCCTCCGGCTTCAACGATCAACGGCTCAAGGTTTGGCGAGTGGTGGCAACCTCGGCGACGCTCATGGAGTGGCGCTGGAGGCCGTTACGGCGAACGATATAGAACTGGAGAAGCTGCGACTGGGTGACCTCGGGCTGCCGCAAGATGAAAAGGATGTTGTCGGGGCGGATCGTCTCCCAGTGTCGCTCGCCGACATTGACACCAACCAGGATGTCCCCCTTCTGGATCTGAGCCTGAGCACCCGGGCTTCCGGGTGAGACGGCCTGGACGAAGAGGCCGCCGCGAAGTTTGGGCGAGGCAGCCACCACGTACTCGGGCGTGACCGGCGTCGTCTTCAGGCCAAGCGTCCTCCACACTTGCTCGCCGGCTTCGACAGGGGCCGCGGTGCGGGGCAGGGGCTGGAGCCCGAGCGCCACCGTTTGGTCCTGCCCCTTGCGGCGGATCCGGATCGAAGCTTGCTGACCGGCACGGAAGTCAAGCAGGCCCCGCTCGATATCGAGGGGGGTACGCACCTCCAGGTCGCCCACGCCGACCACCTGGTCGCCAGCCAGGAAGCCCGCGAGCGCCGCCGGGCTGTTCGGCTGCACGTCGACCAACTCGACCTTGCGCACCGCGCTGTTCCGCGTTTCGTCGGCCACCAAGCCATGCCAGGTGGAGGCAAGCCGGCGGGTGCTGAGCATCTCGGCCGCCACCCGCTTGACGTCATCGATCGGCAGCGCGAACCCAATCCCTTGGGCTCCGGCCCGAACCGCGACGTTGATCCCGATCAGTTCGCCATCGATATTCACCAACGCCCCCCCCGAGTTTCCCGGGTTGATGCAGGCGTCGGTCTGAATCAAGTTACGATAGACCTGCTCGTCGGACAGCGTGACGTTGCGGTTCAACGCACTGATGATTCCGACCGAGACGGTGTTCTCGTAGCCGAACGCATTACCGATCGTGATGACGTCTTCCCCGACCAAAAGGTCGGCCGACGAGCCGAGCGTCACGGCAGGCAAAGCACGGTTGGCGTCGATCTTGACCATCGCCAGATCCATCGCCTCGTCATGCTGAACCACGTGCCCCGGGTAACTCGTCCCATCGGCGAGGTGGACCTCAATGCCCTGAACCTTATCCACGACGTGATGATTCGTCAGGATATAGCCATGGCCGTCGACAATGACGCCAGTCCCCATCCCGCTCACCCTGGGACGCTGATTCTCTTCCGCCGTGAACGGCCAGCGGCTCGACGACGAGGCCTTCTTCTCGCTGGAGATACTCACAACGGAGGGCTGGACCTTCTGGACGGCCTCCACCACAGGGGTCCGTCGTGAGGAAGCCCAGGCCGAACAAGGCGCAGGCCACACTAGGACCGTCAGACCTATGAGCGCTAAACTCCAGACTCGCTCCGGTCTGCGTCGCTTCAAGAGCAGTGGCACGGTGATGGTCCCCACTTGGGAATGACTGGGCCAGGTCGACGGCCCAGCGCGAGCCGAGGATCCTCGTTCAATGATCCGAAAGCCTCGCTACGACTTCAGATCGCAACCCTCTCGAAACCAGGCTTCCGACTAGCTTTGGATCGGGTTACCCGAATACCCGGCTTGAGTGCAGACGACCAGATTTAACCCAGCTTCCCTATCTATCTTAATTTTCGATAAATTCTACCCATATTACCATTTAGCCCAAGCAAACCTCTTTTACGGCGAACCTAGAAAACCTAAAACGATCACACCGATTAACTGGGGCCGATTTTGACGGTTGGCCAGACTGAGGTCCCGAGACGCACTGTCACCTCGTTACAAGAGGTAGGGATCAGGTAAATTGACCAAGCAGGAACGCGTTCTCTTTGGTTGACAGGTTGCCGTTGCCGCCGTTAGGCTTGAGCAGGTTGTTCGGCCCGGAAGGCGTGCCGGCGTTGCGCCAGGTTCGAGGGGGTGTGATGGCGGAAAAATCGTCTCGCCGAGTGGCTCTGGAACAGAGCCTCGCCGAGGATCCGGCCGACTCGTTTCTGAGATACGGGCTCGCCTTGCAGTGCCTGCGCGAGGGGGACGTCGAAGAAGGGCGTGAGCGCTTGCTCGCACTGATTGCCGACCACCCCGAAGACCAGGTGGCGGCCTATCAGCAACTCGGCCAGTCATTCATGGAAACGGGCGAGTCGAGCCGAGCTGTCGAGGTCCTCCAGCTAGGCATCGAGAAAGCCAAAACGCGGGGAGATTGGCACGCGGCGAGCGAGATGGATGGTCTGCTCGCACAACTCGGTTGACCCAGAGGGGAGCGGGAGAATCATCCCTCCCCGGAAACACCGAAATCCCCTTCGGAAAACTCACCTGCGGACATCGCCGCATTGAGATAGTCCACAAGTGTTTGAGCTTTTAGAGGATTAGCTTGAGAATTGGCGTGACTTTTCGTGGCTAGGTTCTTGTTGAATTCTCCGCGCAGTCCGCTTTTGAATCAACGCCAAGCCAAGCCGCCTGCGACGGAGCCGCGATGTCCGCGACATTCACCTTTCCCAACCGAATCCTCTTCGGAGCGGGTGCGCGGAGGTTACTGGCCGAAGAGTTGGCCCGACTCGGCGTTCGCCGCCCCTTGGTGGTCACCGACCCCGGCTTGCGAACCACGGGGTTGGTTGACGACGTTCTCTCGGGGCTGGACGATCCGGTCATCTTCGAGGAAGTCCAAGCGAACCCGACCGAAGCGGACGTACTGGCCGGGGTGGACCGCTACCACGCGCAAGGGTGTGACGGGCTGGTCGGGCTGGGCGGAGGGAGCCCGATCGACGCGGCAAAGGCCGTCCGCCTCATGGTCACTCACCCAGGCCGTCTGGCCGACTACGACCTGACGACCGGCGGGCTCGACCGGATCACCCCCAACCTGCCGCCGATGGCCGCAATCCCGACCACCGCTGGGACGGGAACCGAGGCGGGGCGGGGCACCCTGATCCAGCTTCCGCAGACCGGGCGCAAGACCATCGCCCTCAGCCCCCACTTGTTGCCGAGCGTAGCCCTCTGCGACCCTGAACTGACCCGAGACCTTCCGCCGGTCCTGACTGCGGGCACCGGCATGGACGCATTCACGCATTGCATTGAAAGTTATCTCTCCACCACGTTTCATCCGATTTGTGATGGAATTGCGCTCGAAGGCCTGCGATACATCTCGCGCGGCCTTGAGGCCGCCGCCCGCAACGGGACGGACCAGGCGGCGCGCGAAGCATTGATGATGGGGGCTCTGCTCGGCGGGATCAGCTTCACGAAGGGGCTCGGCGTCATCCACTCCTTGTCGCACGCCCTGGGCTCGGAGGGGAGAGTCCATCATGGGACGCTCAATGCGATCCTGCTCCCTCATGCCTTGCGGTTCAACCGCGAAGCCGCGGTCCCCCGCCTGTCCGACCTTGCGGCCCGACTCGGCCTGGGGCGGAGCGGCGAGGGCCCCGCGCACCTGATCACGCTGACCGAGCTGGTCCTGATCCGGCTCCCCCTCCCGAAGCGACTCCGCGACTTGCCAGAACTCAGTCGCGACCGCATCGCCGAGTATGCCCGCCTGGCCATGCTCGACCACTGCCACAAAACCAACCCGCGTCCCTGCACCCAGGCTGACATGGAAGAACTGCTCGATCGGGCTTGGTGAGGCCCGAACCACTTCGATCGAGACACCGATTTGAATCGAGCGAACTGGGGCAGGGCTCCCGATTTTTCGAGGCTGGTCCCCAGGCATGCGCCTCTAGACAGTGGAGCCTACCGCTTCGTATCGTGAGTACTTCTTACTCATTCTGATAATCCCTAAACGATCCAAGCGTTCCTGAGCCAGTCGCTCCCGGACGTGGCAGAGGAGATCGGGATGATGGCGTCGCGTCGCATCTTGCTGGTCGAAGATAGTTCTACCATGCGCCGAATGCTCTCGACCCTACTCCAGGACGAGGGATACGAAATCGCTCTCGCCAGAGACGGCAAAGAGGGACTCGCCAAGGCTCGTGAGATCCCGCTCGTCGACCTGATTCTGACCGACTTCGAGATGCCCGAGTTGAACGGCGCGGGCTTTGCCGCGAGCTAAAGGCCGACGTAGACCTACGCTCGGTCCCCGTACTCCTGCTCACTACTCTGTGCGAAACCGAGAATAAGGTACTCGGTCTCGACTCTGGGGCGGACGACTACATCCAGAAACCCAGAAGCCCCGAGGATATCAAGGAACTGTTCGCCCGAATTCGCGCCCACCTGAGGATTGCCGACCTCCGCAGCGAGCTCGCCGAGCGGAACCGACTCCTCGAGGCCGCCCACAAGAAGCTGAGCTTCGAGCTGGACCTGGCCCGCAAGGTGCAGCAGGCGATGATGCCCCGGCCTCCCCAGCCCCGCGGGGTACTCCAGGTGGCGGTCCGATACACCCCAGCCAATCAATTGGGAGGGGATATCTATGACTTTTACCGCCTGGACAAAATGCGGCTCGGAATTCTGGTGGCCGACGTCTCAGGGCACGGCGTCAACTCGGCGATGCTCTCCGGCATGGTCAAAACGCTCGCGGCCCCCTTGTCAGTTGCGGTCTTGGAGCCGGGGGAACTGCTGGCCGGCCTCGACGTCGCGGGGGAGCAATTCTTTCCCGAAGGGTATTTCTGCACCGGGTTTTACCTGATCGCCGACGAGGAAACCGGGCTGCTTCGCTATGCGGGCGTGGGACATCCGCCCGCGATCATCGTCGGCCCGAACGGCCCTCGATTGCTGAACTCCAATCCAGGCATGCTTGGTATCGGCATGGTGGACGGCACGGCCGGCGACACCGACCGGCTCGCGCCGGGCGAATCGCTAATCATGTACACCGATGGACTCACCGATGCGATGGATCCCAGCGACATCCTGTTTGGCGAACAACGTCTGACGACGGTTCTCCAGGCCCACCATGGCGCCGATCCGTTGGAAATCCTCAACCAGGTCGACCAGGCCGTGGCCATCCACACCTCTCCCGGTCGCGCATCGGACGACATCAATATCATTGTCCTCCAATATCCCGCAAGGTGATTGCTCCCCTTGACTATCGGTGCGTGATAGACTGAATCGGTTCGAGAAGAGATCGGATTCGAAGGACGAAGTAAAAATTCAGAAAGAGGGGGAGGGCAGCCCGATCGGGCCCCACCTCCGGCGGGTTGCGCCATGTCCTTGGGAGACCTCGGATTTCATACCGTCTCACTCTCGGGTCCGGCCACGCTCTACGAGTTGGCTGAGATTCGCGAGTCGTTGTTGGCGGCGATCGCCGTGGGCAAGGACCTGCGGATCGACCTGGAAACGACGGGTCCCTGGGACTTAGCGGGTTTGCAACTCATGATTTCGGCGACCGCGTCCGGTCGGCGCGCGGGCCAGGCAGTTCGGCTGGTGAACGTTCCTCGAGTCTGTGCCGAGATCGCCGAACGATCCGGGTTATCAAACTGGCTGTCCAGTGTCACCGACACCTTTCTTTAACGATTCAAGAGCCATGAATTCTCTGACGGTCGGCAAACCTGGGTGGGGATTGGTGCAGGCGAGGAGTGCCGCTGGCGGAGTCTAACACGATATGATACGTTCATGGGTATGACGATACTGCATGCCGACGACAGCTCCGCAGTCCGTCGCTGGGTGGCTGAGCAGTTAAATGATTCGGACATCAAAGTTGTGTCGGTCGCCGATGGAACGGCCGCTCTGCAAGTGTTGCGCGAATCCCATTGCGACTTGCTGCTGACCGATCTGGAGATGCCCAACCTCGACGGTCTGCAACTGGCGGCGGCCGTCCGAGAATTGCCAATGTACCGATTTTTGCCGGTGCTGATCCTCTCCACCCGGCGCCCAAACGACATCGAACCGGAGCGTCGCCAGGGAGTCACCGGTTGGATCGTCAAGCCCACCGACCCGGAACACTTGCGGCGATGGATCCGGCGTTCCCTGCCGCTTTGATACAGGCCACGACGGGGTTGCACGCAGCGGAGTCGAGCCACCGGGATCGCGATTTCTGGAATCACAAAACCTTATTTTTATGCAATAAATACTGGGGAGTCATTTGTCGTTCATGGCCTAGGAGCGAGAAAAAGACATGCCACTTTTCAACGATCCGCGACTGGGCGAGAATCTCGATGGATTTCCGGTTCGGTCGAATCAGTAAGCACGGCCGGCCCGGCCGTATCCCCCTCGGTCCAGGGCGATCCTCGGGTTTGCGCCGACCCGTGGGAATTACGGCCGGGCCGGCCGTGCTACTGCTAAGCCAACCTATTGCGGAAACAGCAAGAATCCTCAGTTCTTTCGCTAGGTCGCGGATCACGGTCATAACCGAAACCACAGGATTCCATAGCAACGCAAATCCTACGCATGTTAGCGCCAATGGGTCAATCGTCTCGAGCCGTGGCCTTCTAAAGCCGAACGCCCCTCCGAGACGGCAAAAGAAACTCGCTCCTCGGGACGATTTTGCGGGCATTCTGTGCCCTGACATCCTGTAATGGGAACGGATTGTCCGAGAAGAAGTCACAGCCCCCTGCCTATCGTCCGTCGTGCCCGATTAGAATTGGAGCCGTGGATCGAACGAAGGGTTGCATCTTGGCTGCTAATGACGATCGATTCCGCTTGATGTTTTATGAAGAGGCACGCGAACTCCTGATCGGCCTGGAAGAAGGGCTGGTGGAGTTAGAGCGACTCAAAGGGGACCGTGCCCACCTCGACCAGACGTTTCGCGCAGCGCACAGTATCAAGGGCGCGGCCGGGATGGTCGGACTCGGAGCCATCGCCGAGTTCACCCATGGCCTCGAAACGGTGCTTGACCGGATCCGCACGGATAAGCTCGCGGTCGATTCAGACATCATCACCACACTTCTCGAAGCCAAGGATCACCTGGCGACGATGGTTGAGGGAGAGGCAGCGGGAGAGCCCGTGCCCGCCTCCTCCGAGCTGAACCAGCGTCTCGCCGCGTTGATCCGCGATCCCGATCAGACACCGCCGCCTCCTCAATCGCCGCCAAACGCGAATCCGCCACCAGCGCCGACGGGGCTCGACCCTCCGCCTTCACCCCCTGCGTCCGAACAGAACAAGCCGAATCCTCCGATGCCGCCGGCAGCGCGAAACCGGAGATCGACGCCCCGCGGATCGGAAGATAACGCCAAGTCCCTTCCTCGTTCCCGAACCAAGAAGGCCAAAGAGAGCGTCCCGTTACGTCCCGACGAACTCCCAATCCCCCCCTCCACCGGGTTGGCCGACGGGCAATACCGGATCACTCTGAAGCCGGGGCGCGACACCCTAAGGCGCGGGGTCAATCCGCTGGGGGTCCTCGACGAGCTCCGAGAATTGGGGGAGGCAGTCGTCAGCACGGACGCCGACCTCGTGCCGCCGCTCGACGAGATCGACCCTGAACGCTGTTACCTGGTCTGGATCATCGAGCTGAAGACCACTGAGCCGGCCGACAGGCTCGACGACGTCTTCCTCTTCGTCGCCGAAGACAGCATCGTCTCGATCGAACGGCAGACCGCCGACGGGAGCCTGCTGGCACAACCCCCTCCACCGACGCTGGCGATCACGCCCGCAGCGATCACAGCCGTTCCCGAGAGCCGCCGCCCCCCTCGAGCTGATCCGGTTCCCGCTTCCCCCCCTCACAATCCCGAGCCCGAGCCCGTGGTGGCCAAGCCCACACCTGAACCGGCGGCGGCTCCTCTCCCCATGAACATGAATGGGCACCGCACGGCCGCGCGGATCCGGGTGGATGCGGTACAGCTCGACGATCTCGTCGGCCTGGCCGGGGTGCTGGCCGTGCTGTCCGACAACTTGCAAGGCTTGCGCGAGCGGCCCGAGGCGCAGGCCTGGATCCATACACTGGAGTCGCTGGAGCGAGTGAGCCGACAGATCCGCGATACCACGCTCGACCTCCGGATGGTCCCCGTCGATGAGTTGTTCTCGCGCTTCCCGCGGGTCGTCCGCGACCTGGCCGATCGGTCGGGCAAAGAGATCGAGTTGCGGATCATCGGGCAAGAGACTCGCCTGGACCGCACGATCATCGAGCGTCTGGGCGAGCCGATGATCCATTTGATCCGCAACGGCGTCGACCACGCGTTGGAGACACCTGAAGAGCGGCAAGCCGTGGGCAAACCGCGGGCGGGGCGGATCACCCTGACGGCCGGACACGAAGGGGATCGCGTAATGATCCGGGTCACTGATGACGGCCGCGGACTCGACCGTGACCGGATCGTCCAGAAGGGGATCAAGCAAGGGCTGGTCCCGGTCGGCACGTCCCCCGACGACCCGCGGGTCGACACCTTGATCTTCGAGCCCGGCTTCTCGACGCGCGACGAGGTCAGCGAACTCTCGGGCCGCGGCGTGGGGCTCGACGTGGTGCGTGACGCCGTCCGGAGCCTGCGCGGCAGTATCGCCGTCGAGAGTACCCCCGGCACCGGCACATCCTTCATTTTCCGGCTCCCGCTGACGCTCGCCTTGATCGACGGCCTGCTCGTCGAGACGGCCGGGAGCCGCTACGTCGTCCCGCTGGCTCAGGTGGAGGAGTGCGTGTCGCTGAATGGGTCGAAGCCCGCGCTGTCGCAGGGCCGCCCCTGCGTCACAGTCCGGGGCGAGCTGGTGCCCATGGTTCCGCTCCGCAAACTCTTTCTCGCCAGCGGCGAACCGCCTGCCCGTCAGGAACTCCTGTTGACCAGACATGCGGGCCAGCGGGTCGGCGTCACCGTCGATCGCTTGCTCGGACGCGTCCAGGCCGTCATCCAGGCCCTGGGCGAAGGCTTGGTCGGTATGAATCGATTCTCGGGGGCCACTATCCTGGGCGACGGTTCCGTCTCCCTGATCCTCGACCTGGCGGCGCTCGTGGCTGAGTCTCGCACGGCCGACAATCATACCACGCCCCCTGCCGGCGGCAGAGCGGAGGGTTTTTAATGAAAATGTCCCTACAAAAACAAATCACGATAGCGTTGGTATTGTTCGGCCTGGTGCCGTCCCTCGTCATCGCGTCCTTCGCGCTGGACGCGGCTGAAGACTTCAAGCTGAAACAGTTGATGCTCATCCGACTCGCCGCCACGTCGATCAGCGATCGGATCACGGCGTTCCTGGCGCAAAGCCAGAACAGCAACAACGAAGAGAAACCGGCCTGGGACACCACCATTGATAAGGCGAAGCTCAACGGCATTCTCGACCTCGCGATGCTCCAGTTCGGCCTGAGCACCAACTCACGAATCTGGATCGTCGGTCCCAAAGGAGAGGTCCTCGTCGATCGGAAGCCTGACGGGATGATCGACATCCCCGGCACGGCGAACCGCACCTTGCGCTATGCTCGGCCGGTTGACGCCGCCCGCCCCCAAGGGCCACTCGGCTCGGTGCTCAATAACGGCTCGGGCGCGGTCCAGATCACCGACCCGAACGACCCCAACGACGTGCCGGAAGTCGTCGGTTATGCCCCCTTACGGCTCAAGGGGAATTCGAGCCACGGCGTCCTGGTCTCTGTCCCCAGAGGAGAGGCCTTTGCGACGATCTACTCGATCTGGACGAGGACGGTCATCATCGTCGGCGCCTGCCTGGTCCTCATGATCGTTCTCGGCTGGTGGCTCGGCCGGCGATTCGTCAAGCCGTTGCACGAGATCATGGCGATCACGCAGCAACTCCGGGAGGGGCACCTGAACAACCGCGCGCACGTGCAGCGGAACGACGAGCTCGGCCAGCTCGCCATGCAGATCAACGGGGTCGTGGACAAACTGGCCGACGTCGTCAGCCACATCCGGGGGGCGACCGCCTCGGTCTCGACGGCGAGCAGCCAGCTCAATTCAAGCGCCCAACAGCTTTCGCAAGGGGCCACCGAGCAGGCGGGGACGATCCAGGAGATCGCTTCGAGCCTCCACTCGGTGGACGCGTCGGTCGCGCGGAATGCGCAGCACGCCAAAGACACCGCCAAGACCGCCAACCAGGCCAGCAGCCAGGCCGAGAAAGGGGGCGAGGCCGTTCAGGAGACAGTCACGGCCATGCGGCAGATCGCCCAGAAGATCACCGTTGTCGAGGACATCGCTTATCAAACCAACCTGCTGGCCTTGAACGCGGCAATCGAAGCGGCACGCGCCGGACAGCAAGGCAAAGGGTTTGCCGTGGTGGCCGGTGAGGTCCGCAAGCTCGCGGAACGAAGTCAGGCCGCCGCCCAGCAAATTGGCGAGTTGGCCGGCAACAGCGTGGCCGTGGCGGAGCACGCCGGGCAATTGCTCGACCGGATCGTGCCGATGATCCGCGACACCTCGAACCTCGTCCAGGAAATCGCGGCCGCCTCGCAGGAACAGATGGCCGCGATTCGTGAAATCAACGTCGGGGTGAGTCAGCTCAACGAGGTCGTGCAGCAGAACGCAGCGGCCAGCACCGAGCTGGCCACGACCTCCAGCGACCTGGCCTGGCAGTCCACCACGCTCCAGCATCACGTCGACTTCTTCCAACTCAACGGAGAAGCCAACGGCCATGCGGAGCAGGGGCCGCCTCATCGCCCCTCACCTTCGCTGCACCCGATCCATCGACGGCTTCCGATCTCGACCCACCGAGCCGCGAGCGGACTCGGTCACGACAATCATGTCGCTCCCCCCGCGCAACTCCCTTCGCACCCCCCGCCCCAAGGAGGCGGCTCCGGGACGCACGGCGGCCACCTCGGAGGACCGCAACATAACGGAGGCGGAGTCGTCGTGAACCTGGATGACGATGACAACTTCGAGCGGTTTTAATCGAACTGAATCGAATCGAGGCCGAGGCCGTTGACTCGGAGCGCAGAACGCGGCGTTTTCATCCGTTCGTGAAGGTTGAGCAAAGGGGCCGGCGATGGCTGAGGCCGTGACCGAACCATTTCAAGAATCGGAACGTGCTCAATCGTACGTGATCTTTCGACTCGGCGGAGAAGGGTATGCGCTGGAGGTCATGCGGGTTCAAGAGGTCCTCGACGTCGGCACGATGACTCACGTCCCCGGCGGCCCCAAGTCGTTGCGGGGGGTGTTGAACCTCCGGGGGCACGTGGTCCCGGTCTACGACCTGCGGATCCCGTTTGAGCTGCCGATCGAGCTGCAGCCCGTGCGTGCACCGAGCGTCTTGATGGTTGAGTCATTATCCGCTAATACGGCTCATGTGACCGGCCTACTCGTCGATCGGGTCTCCGACGTCCTGGAATTTACTCCTGAGGAAATCCAACCGGCGCCGCAACTCGGTCTGGGCAAAGCCACCCCATTTGTTCGAGGCTTGATCCGTCACCAAGAGGGATTCTTGCTCGTCCTGGACGTGGATCGCGTCTTCGCAGCGCTCGAGTCGCTGAACGCGCACTTCAATGGTGGGGGATTCTGACGTGGCGCCAACGGATCAGCCACCTCCGACACCACCGGCGGATTCTTGGTCGGAGACCGACTTCGCGCCCATCGTTTCCTTCTTGCGGCATCAGATCGGAATTACCCTGGAGCCGCACCGCATGGGCTTGCTCCAGGCGCGGTTGCGCTCTCGCCTCCAGGCGAAAGCATTCACGAGCTTCACCCAGTTCTGCGAACGCGTGCTCAAACTCGACCCGACCGGGCCCGGCACCCAGCTCTTGATTGACCTCAGCACGGTCAACCATACAGCCTTCTTTCGTGAGCCTGCGCACTTCACGCTCATGACCGAACACATCTCAACTCTCTTGAAAGAAGGAGCGACGCATCCGATCCGGATCTGGTCGGCGGGATGCTCGACCGGCCAAGAGCCGTATAGCATGGCGATGGTCATGGCCGAGACGATCCCCAGCCTCTCACCACAACGCGTGGAGATCTGGGCGAGCGACCTGTCGTTGGAGGTGCTCAAGGCGGCGGCCAACGCGATCTACAACGAGAACGAGGTCAAAGGGGTCCCCCCCGCGCGACTCCGCCGTTTCTTTCTTCGTGGCCGGGGACCACGCGACGGCTCATACCGAATCGTCCCCGAGATCCGCGACCTCATCAAATTCCGCCACGTCGACCTCCGCAACGCCAACTGGCCGCTCCCTGCCGACTTCCATCTCATTTTCTGCCGCAACGTCTCGATCTACTTCGCCGATGACGAGAGGATGGTTCTCATGAATCGCCTGGCGCGACACCTCCGTACCGGAGGCTGGCTCGCGATGGGCAACGGTGAAATCCTCTCGGCCGTCCCGGCCTCGCTCCGCAAACTTTCCCCATCCATCTATGGCAAGGAAATGTGAACCACCATGCAACCGACTGAGCGTTCCGGAACGACTCCCGCTCCCATCGACGTCATGGTCGTCGACGATAGCGCGGTCGTCCGTCAGCGTCTCAAATCGATCATCGAAACGGATACTCGGTTCCGCGTGATTCTGGCCGCAGACCCCTATGAAGCGGTGGCCCTCCTGCGTAAGTCGGTCCCCGGCCTGATCCTGCTCGACGTTGAAATGCCGCGGATGGACGGCCTAACGTTTTTGCGAAAGCTGATGCGTCAGCACCCGTTACCGGTCGTCCTCTGTACCGACCAGGCCGAGCGGGCGGTGACGGCCCTGGAGATGGGAGCCGTCGAAGTGATCGCCAAGCCCGACTGGCGTGAAGCGGGCCGGCTGAACGCGTGGTCGCACAACTTGCTGGAAAGCCTGCGGAACGCCGCGCGGGCAGGCCGGATCCCGATGCGCGATGAGCGAGCATCGTCGACCGACCCGCGGCACACAGCCGACGCCATTCTCCCCAAGGTCCCCTATAACCCGAGGACCGGCACCGCCGAACGGATCGTCGTCGTCGGTGTCAGCACGGGCGGCGTCCAGGCCGTTCAACACCTGCTCGCGGACTTCCCCGCCGATGCGCCCGGCATCGTCATCGTGCAGCACATGCCGCCCGACTTCACCGGGGCCTTCGCGTCTCGGCTGAACAATGACCCCAAGATCGCGATGGAAGTGGCCGAAGCCAAGCATCACGAGCCGATCCGCCAGGGCCGCGTCCTGATCATTCCGGGCGACCAGCACGGCCTGGTGCGCCGGACCGGCGTCGGCTGCCGTGTCGAACTGGTCGACGGCCCCCCCGTCTGTCGACACCGGCCAAGCGTCGAAGTCCTCTTTCGCTCGGCCGCGCAGGCGGCCGGCCCCCACGCCGCGGGCGTGATCATGACCGGCATGGGCGACGACGGGGCAGGGGGCCTCCTCGAAATGCGCGAGGCCGGTTCGATGACGATCGCTCAAAACGAGGCCACCTGCATCGTCTTCGGCATGCCCCGCGAGGCCATTCGCCGTGGCGCCGCCAAGTTCGTCACCCCGCTCGACCGCATCGCCGCCGCCGTCATGGCCTGGAATGCCGGCTCCGACACCGGGTCATGGCACTGACCAACCATTCCGACACGTGCTCGGTTCCGGACTCGCCGAACCTACACCAGTCGCACGGTCGGTCCGGGCGTTTTGTCCTGGGTCCCCTGGCAATCGCCCGGACTCGCGCCGTCACTGAGGTCCGATCGGTCGGTCGTGCCCCAAGACGGCGACTGGTTCACCTTGAAAGGTGCGAAGTGAGCCCCGACTGGATCGCCACGCCCAGGTTCTTGCGACCAAGATAGACCTCCCAGACCGTCTGCGCCAGCGCGACGTTTGGGAGCCTGAGTTCTGGCGCGCCAGCGACCTGACATCCCAGCCCGACGCCAGGGATATAACTCAGCCAGATCCGGCTCCCCGTCTTGACCGGATGCGACTTCATGTAATGGGTCAGCTTCGCCAGATCGGCTGCGAAGGCAGGCGCGGGACGGATCATACCGATTGAGTCCCGGAACGAATCCGAGAGTGCATCGCCGTCAACGTCGCGTTCAAACGAGAGGCAGAGTTGCTTGGGAACATCAGCACTCACCAACTCGCTGGCGTTCCGCACAGCCGTCTTCTCCTGCACGTAGCTCGCGATCGAATACACCTTGAAGGTGTACTTCGTCCGCATCGCCGCGCCGGTCAGAACCATCGTCACCGGCCGACCACCTACGTGGCTTTTGATCGACGAGGGATATCGCGTCCGACCCACCGTGATCCCAGGCTCGGCAGCCTCGGACAGCCCGCAGACACCAAGCAGGATCGCCACCAGGAATCCATTCCTGCAGATCATCATTACATCTCCACCAGTCTCTTGGGGGGGGGACCCGGACCGGTAGCGGGTGCCAAGCGCCCGCCAGCCTGACTTGCGGCAGAGGATGCCGGAAGTGGCATGATCGTGCAAGAGCAACATCAAAAGAACCGGACTTACAATTGATCTCACCAGGCCGATTGCCGGCTGGAACCGAGAAAAATCACAGTCCCACAAGGAGGTTCCGTGCTCGGTCCCCTGGCACTTGACTGCCGATTCCGAAATAACGGAGAGTGCCCCAAACCCAGCCATCACAACACATCAAAATCAACGATTTTTCATGCCACCCATTTTTTGCCCCGTGTGGCCGGTGCCTCATCGATCGAAGCCTTGCGCGGTGCGATCGTCGAACGCGTACTGACTCGGCCGGACCATCATGCAAGTGATAGTTCCCATCAACAATCCCACGAACAAGCCGACCACAGCGCAGGCCAGGACAAAACCAATCGCCAAGGCAGGAAGCGCCGCAACGAGCATGGGTCCCACCTCGTCACTCTCCCCCGCCGTTGCCGGGACGTTCAGGACGACGAGGGCCATGACCAGGACCGCCACCACTCCCAGGCAACCGCCAATGGCGGTTCCGATGAATGACCAGCGGAGCGGGAGGATCAATGACTTCCTCGACACGGGAACGAGCGGAGCGTCATGCGATCGATACGGGTTGTCGATCCAGGCCATCATTGCTTCGTCTGACGAGGGATCCGGCATGAGACTCGCCTTTTTAAACCTTACGGAAGGATTCCCGCGGAGTCGGCTAGCCCAGGAGTTCGCGGCGGGCTCGAAGGCAGGCCAGGTCGGGTTGGACGAGGAGTTGGCGGAGGTCGTCGAGGCTGACGGGCTTGACCATGTGAAGGTCGAAGCCTGCGAGCCAGGCCCGACGCAGATCTTCTTCCTGACCGTACCCCGTCAGGGCGACGATGACCGGACCGGGGGCTTCGGCTCCCGCGAGTTTCCGGAGATGTTCGGCCACCTGGTAGCCGTCCATCCCTGGCAAGCCGATATCGAGTAGGACGAGGTCAAAGCGGTTGGTGGCGACTTCTTCGATGGCCGCCGGCCCGTCATGGACGACGTGGGTGTCGTGTCCCCAGAGCCGCAAGACTCGGGAGAGGCTCAGCGCGGAGTCCTCGTGATCATCAACGACAAGCACACGCCGCGGACCGGCGACCGACGGTTCGGCCGGGGCCACAGTCCCGGCGATCGGCAAGAGCGCGTCGTTCTCCAGGACCGGCAGCCGCACGACGAACTCGCTCCCGCGTCCCAGCCCCGGGCTAGAAGCGCTGATGCTCCCACCATGCATCGCGACCAAGCTGCGGACCAGGGTCAGGCCAATTCCGAGCCCCCCTTGGGAACGATCGAGCGAGAGATCCGCCTGTGAGAAGAGGTCGAAGACGCGAGGCAGCATCTCTGCGGTCATGCCGATACCGGTATCCCGCACCCGCAGCACCGCCTCTTCCCCCGTGTGCTCCAGACTCAGGGTGATCCTGCCGTCCGGCCCGGAGTACTTGGCGGCGTTGTTCAAGAGGTTCCCCACAACCTGCGTCAGTCGAGTCGGATCCCCTTCCAGCCGGACGGGCTGGCCTGGCAGCGTGACAGTCAGCTCCTGACCGTTCGACTCGATCAAAGGGCGAGCCGTCTCGACGGCGTGCGGCACGAGCGCGGCCAGGTCGATCGGCTCCTTGCGAAGCCGGATCCTTCCTCGGGTGAATTGCGAGACGTCCAGGAGATCGTCGAGCAGTCGGGACATGTGCCGGACCTGTCGGCCGGCCACGCCGAGCGCCTGCCCAATGGCCGAGTCGGAGGGTTGGTTCAGGCGGATCTCTTCGAGCGAATTGAGGATCGGAGCCAGCGGATTACGCAGCTCGTGGGCGAGCATCGCAAGGAACTCGTCCTTGCGGCGGTCGGCCGCCGCGAGCTCGTCGGCCCGCTGCCGCAACTCTGCCTCCATCCGCATCCGATCGGTGATATCCGAGATGATGCAGAGCGCGCCCTTGATCTGGTCGTCGTGATTCCGCACCGGGTCAACGGCGACCTGAAGCCAGCGATCCCCGCGTTTCAGTTCGGCGGTCTCGCGCTGGCTGGTCTCGAGCATCCGCAGGAAGGGGGAATCGCTCCGGTTCGGCAAGACGCCGAGAACCTCATGAAACGTGGGAGCGAGCGCGTTCCACGACTCGCCCAGGATCCGATTCAGAGCCTGGTTGACCTGCACCATTTTCCCGTCGACGTCGAGCAAGACGACGCCGTCGCTAATTGCATCAAAGGTCACCTGCCACTGTCGGGCCGTGAGCTGAGCAGCCTCCTCGGCTCGTCGGGCGCGGAGCAGTGCCTTCACCGTGGCGATCAGTTCCAAGGGCTCCAGCACATCGGTCAGGTAGCCGTCGGCTCCCCCTTCCAGACCGTGCACCTTGTCCTCGATCTCGACGAACGTGGTGGAGAGGTGAAGCACGGGGATGGTGGCTGTCGCGGGGTTGGCCTTGATCAGCCGACAGACCTCGAACCCACTAATGTCCGGGAGCTTGACGTCGAGAATGATCAGGTCGGGCTTCTCATCCACGAGGCGCAGGGCTTCGCTTCCCGTCGTCGCTTCCCGGACCTCGAAGTTCGCCCGCTTGAGGATCTTGGCGATGGTATAGCGTTTCGCATCATCATCGTCGACGAGCAGAATATTCACAAGCGGTTGTCCAAGCATATCACAATTCAGCATTCATCAAGGTAGGAGTCAGTCCGGCTTGGACCAGAGCGTCACGAATTGTCTCATACATTTCTTCTCTTGCCATCGTCGCCTTTGCGAGGACTGTGACGCTCTCGGCCGCCAGTCGTTCTCGCTCCTCGGCCTCGAGAATCCGCGACGTATAAATAATGACCGGAATACCGCGGGTAAGCGGGTCTCTCTTGAGGTGATCCAGCACTTCAAATCCGGTCATTCCGGGCATGGACAGGTCCAGAAAGATCGCACTCGGAAGGTCTTCTCGAGCCCGGCGAATCCCGTCCTGCCCCTCAATGGCTTCAATAATGACATACCGGCCTTGCGCCGACAAGAGTCCCTTAAGCACGTACCGATGAGATTCCTCATCGTCGATCAACAGAATCGTTTCGGGAGCCGGAGGTTGGTCGAGCGTCCTCAGCGCCTTCAAGAGCGAGTGTGAATCGATCGGCTTGGCGTGGAACTGGGCCGCTCCCAGGGCGAGCACGTGTTCCTTGTCCTGGCGGTGGGTGAGGACGAACACCGGCACCTCGCGGAGGTCTTCCCGAGCCTTGAGTTCGGCCAGGAGCAACCAGTCCCCCTCCTCCTCGGGGAGGTGGTCGAGTAAGACGGCCACCGGCGCGACGCGTTTGAGCATCCGACGCGCCTCGTCGAGCGTCCGCGTCGGGATCACCTGAAATGGCGAACCCTCGAGGATTTTTTCGACGAAGAGCAAGTCCACGGCGTCGTCTTCGACCACCAGAACCGGCCGTCGCGTCGGATCGAGCCGACCGAGTATCTCGTTCGAGGGCTCAACTTCGGCGGGCTCGCGGTAGATGCGTGGGATTGCCGCGAAGAAGGTCGAACCGACGCCTGGTTCGCTCCGCACCGACACCGCTCCCCCGAGCAACTCGGCCAGCTTGCGTGACAGGGGCAGCCCCAGTCCGGTCCCCTTGGACTTCGCCTGAAGGGGACCTTCGATCTGGCCGAATTCCTCGAAGATGCGCTTCCCATCGGCCGCCGCGATCCCGATCCCGGTGTCGGCCACGGAAAAGAGGATCGTGTCGCCGGGCCCGGTCGTGGCCCCCAGCCTGATCTCGCCTCGCTCGGTGAACTTCACCGCGTTGGACAGGAAATTCCTGAGGATCTGCGCCACCTTGCCCTCGTCGGTCTGGACCGTCGGCAGGTCGCTGACCGCTTCGACGTGGAGGACCACCTGGCTTCGTTCGAGCAGCGGCAAAAACATTCCGCGGAGGCTCTCGAAAAGGTCGGCGACCTCGAACGAGCCGGGCCGGATGACGGCCTTGCCGGCTTCCACCTTGGCCAGGTCGAGCAGGTCGTTCACAAGCATCGCCAGGCCTTCGGCCGCCTTGCGGATGAAGCGGACCTGTTTTTCCTGTTCCCCAGTCAACTCGCCGTCGCTTCGGTCCAGGAGGAATCCGGAGAGGCTCAGGATCGAGTTCAAGGGCGAGCGGAACTCGTGGCTCATGTTCGAGAGGAACCGCGATTTCAGGTCGGAGATCCGCTTCAAGGCCTTGGTGTTCTCGTCCAGCTCGGCATAGAGCGCGACCACGCCGCGGTTCGTCTCTTCCAGCTCTTGGGAATGCAACTCGGCGATCTCGGTCTGCCGCTCGCGCAGTTCATGGAGAGTACGAATCAGCTCCTGATTCTGTTCCTGAAGTTCCTCGAGCAGGGTCCTGGGCGCCTGCCTCGCCAGTTCGCCGGAGATGCGAACCAGGTCGCTCGCCGTGAAGCTAGCGGTTCGCTTCGGCAGGTTCTTGGTCATCGAGACCAGATTGCCGCCGGCGCTGATCGGTTCGATCTCGAATCGATCCATCAACCGCCGCGCACCAAGCGTTCCGTCGCCCAGCCCGTGGTTCGGTCCGATCAGATCCACGGCAGCCGCCCTGCGTCCCTTCGTCGGCGAGCTTCGTTCCTGGACCCGGATCAGCAGAGCAGGGGGCATTCCCTCCTGGACCAAAAACTCAACCCGCCCCTCGCTTGCGTTGTCGAAGACTTTGCGGGCGATCTCCGACGTGGCCGTGGCGATTCGCGTCTGGTCAATCGAGGGAAAGCCGAGGAGCCCCGCGATCTGGCGAGCGCGTTGCCGCGCCAGGATCACGTCGGGCTCATGGCAGATTTCCAAGGTCAGGAGCAATGGGTTCATGGATAACTCTCGCTCCTTTCCCGAACCACGAGAACCGTCACGTCATCCCTGCCCCGAGCAGAGTCGCGGTAGAGCACACCGGCAATCAGGCTCGGATGCTTCAGGGCCAAGCCGGCACGGCGATCCAGCCGCCAGTGCGAAGCCAGGCCGTCGGAGTGCATGATGACCAGCGATCCTTCCTCCCAAGGATAGACAAACTCCTTGATCTTGCGAACCGTGTGCCCGACCGTACCGTTATGCGAGACCATACTCGAGCCACGGCCATGGCCAGGCACGACGATCGCTCCTGCGATATTGCCGACGCCACAGTAAACGATCTCGCGCCGGGCGGGATCGAGCCGGGCCACCGCCATGGCCGCGCCTCGAGTACTGCGCAGGGCCTCGTGGGCGGCCCCGATGATTCCGGCAGGACCGAGCGCAGCCTTGGCGTGAAACACCCGGACGGCCGCATGGGACGCCTCGGCGGCGAGCGGACCATGGCCCAAGCCATCGGCCACCACAATCAGGGTCTGACCCGAGTCGGCAGCGATCCCCCAGGCATCGCCGCTCACCAATTCGCCCGGGAAGGGCACATTCACCGCGCCCCACTCAACCGGGTCGAGCTTGACCGCTTTGGTCGATGCGACGGCCCACAACCGCGCGGAGGAAACCGTGCCCACCCCGAGCCCCGAGTCGATCTCGAACGAGGAAGAGAGCCGAGAAATCGCCCCCAGACCGTGGCCCGGCGAACCTGCCGTGGAAAACCCGTCGGCGAAGCAACGCCCGATATCGGCCATCCCCGGCCCTCGGTCGATCGATAAAACCTCCAACCCCTGCGCCTCGCCGGCTTCTAATCCCTGCAGAATCAGTTCGCCACCGACGGCATGTTTGAAAAGGTTCGTCGCGGCCTCGGTCACGACGATCGCCAACTGGCCGCGTCCGGTCTCGTCGAAGCCCAATCTCCTGGCCAGCGCCACCGCGGACCGCCTCGCCTCACCGACTTTGCTCGCGTCGTCGATCACCAAGGCCAACGGCGCGCCGGCGGGCATAATCACTTCCACCTGGTAATCATAATTCGGGTCCCTTCGCCAACACGGGAGCTGATCTCGAATTCATTCACGAGCCGTTTCGAACCGCTCAAGCCAAGCCCGAGGCCCTGGCCCGTGGTGTAGCCGTCGGTCAACGCGAGTTCGATGTCCGCAATTCCAGGGCCTTGGTCCTCAAAAGTCAGACGAAGGCCCTTGCGGATCCCCTGCGTGACCGCATCCAAGCGGACCGTGCCCCCGCCGCCGTAGTCAATCGTGTTGCGAGCCAACTCGCTGGCCGCCGTGATCAGCTTGGTCTGATCCACCAGGCTGAGGCCCAACTCCGTCGTCCATTTTCGCACAGCCTGCCGAACCAGAACCACGTCGGTGGAGGTGCGAATCTCGAGGCTGTCAGTCCTCGAAACGTCCATCGCCATCCTCCAACCGCCGCCGACCAACCAGAGTTCGCAAGAGGTCCAGGCCTCGCTCCACATTCAGTGCGGTGCGAACACCCGACAGCGTCAGCCCCAACTCGACCATGGTGATCGCCACCGCAGGCTGCATCCCGACCACCACCGTCTCGGCATCGAGAATCCGGGACATGTCGGCGATATTGCCGATCATCCGCCCAATAAACGAGTCAACCATGTCGAGCGTCGAGATATCGATAAGAACACCATGGGCACTCGCCTCGACGATCCGGGAGGTCAGTTCCTCCTGAAGGCTCATCGCAAGGCGGTCATGCATGTCCACCTGGATCGAGACCACCAGAAAATCGCCCATTCGAAGGATCGGAATACGTTCCAAGTGAGACCCTTTCTCAGGACCGAGCCGCCACCCGGATGATCGTACGCCCAGTCCGCTCCAAGGCGATGGCCAAGGCGTCGGCCAGGGTGGCCTTGGTGGTGACGCCGCCGAGATCGACGCCGAGATGCACGATCGTTTGCGCAATCTGAGGGCGAATCCCGCTGATGATACACTCAGCCCCCATGAGGCGAGCGGCGGTCACGGTCTTCAAAAGGTACTGGGCCGTGAGCGTGTCGACCGTCGGCACCCCCGTGATGTCGATAATCGCCACTCCCGAACCGGTCTCGACGATCCTCTGGAGCAGGCTCTCCATCACGACCTGGGTGCGGCTACTATCGAGCGTGCCGATCATCGGCAACGCGAGAATCCCTTCCCAGAGCTTGACCACCGGCGTCGACAGCTCCAGCATCTCTTGCTGCTGACGCGCAATGACTTCTTCACGCGATCTCTGATACACTTCGATCGTGTAGAGCCCCAGCCGATCCAAAAGCTCGGTGGCGGCCCACGTTTCTTCCGCCAGGGCCTGAGCGTCCTTCGCGAATTCCTGTCTCAATCGCGCGTAGAGCGGTTTTTTCAGTGAGAAGACAAACGCCGCGATCTCCGAAGGAGTGAAACCTTGCAAGCCCCGTCCGCGCGAGAGGCTGGCGAGCAACTCACGTAGACCACTCCAGGCGGCCCCCTGGATATTGCCCGGGTCCCCCTTACGAGTGGCTTCGCTCAGTTGTTCGAGAAATCCTTTGCACTGATCACGCAGTTCCGCTTCCCTGAGCGAGGTTCCCTTGGGAAGCCCCGCGATCTGTTCCTTGACCCACTCGCTGAGGAGGCTCGCCTCATGTTTCGCGAGAATCTCCGGAAGGGCGTTCTTGCCGATCGGGCTCATGTCACTTCGCTCCAGACGTTTGCCGGGGCCGGCGCATCGGCCTTTTTTTCCTTGCTCGCCTCGACTCTGCTCTGCTCAGAACGACGGGCCGGACGGAGATCGCATCCCGACGAGACGTGGAAGTGTCTTGACGACGGAACTCACGCCCGCAATCGCAAAAGTCGCAAAGAAAAGAGGAAGCCTGGGGCCCCGCGCCGGTGGGAGGAGTTTTCCCGAATTCCTCGCGTCAAAAGGGAACCCGATCAACTCCGCATGACTCGTTCCCATTCGAGGAAATCAGTATAACGGTTCGAAACCGTAAGTGAACAGCGGTATCTGAGCAAGAACTGAGCCGTCCTGATCCTTGCGTGTCGGCCCCGGATTGTGATTCCAGAGGAACGAGATCGCACCGTGGCGAAGACGCTGTTGCAAGCTGTGGGCATTGGCCGTCGCGACCCCAAAAGTGAGGGTTGGCTCCTGCGTGGGGTCGACCTCACGATTTCGCTCGGCGATCGACTGGCGGTCATCGGGGCCTCCGGGGCGGGAAAGTCGGTCCTGCTGCGATCCCTGGCGGTGCTCGACCCACTCGAGGAGGGGACGATCCTCTGGCGGGGACAACCTGTGCACGGCGACCGTGTGCCGGCCTTTCGCAAGCAGGTCATCTACTTGCACCAGCGTCCCGCGCTCTTCGACGGCTCCGTCGCGGCGAACCTGCATCAGCCCTACACCTTGAAAAACCACCGGGACGCCCGCTACGACGACGAACGGGTCCTCGGGTTCCTCGACGCCCTGGGCCGAGGACGCCCGTTCCTGGACAAGGCCCAGCAAGACCTCTCCGGGGGAGAAGGGCAAGTCGTCGCCCTGATCCGTGCCTTGCAGCTCGACCCGGCCGTTCTTCTGCTCGACGAGGCGACCTCATCGCTCGACCGCGCGACCGCCCGAATGGCCGAAGATTTGCTCGAGCGATGGCATGCCGAAGGCGCCGGCGGGCGAGCGTTCGTCTGGGTAACCCACGACCCGGACCAGGCCAACCGGGTCGCTGAGCGAGCCGTCGTCATCGAAGCAGGCCAGCTCGTCCCGGAACCCACCTCATGAAGTCCCCTTACCTCGAGCTCTCTTACCTTCAGGTGGCCCTGGCCTCGCTCCTGATCCTGATCAACGGCGCGGTCTCGGCCCTGCTGCGCCTCGGCCTGGGCCGCCGCCTGATCGTGGCCGCCCTCTGCACTGTCGTGCAGCTCCTGCTGATCGGCCTCGTACTCCAGTGGATCTTCGGCCTGAATCGCTGGGAGCCTGTCATCGGCATCATGCTGCTCATGACCGTAGTGGCCGGGTTCGCCGCCGTCCAGCGAACCCACCTGCGGTTCCCGGTATATGGCTCACCAGCATCGTCTCCGTCTGGGCGAGCGCCTGGCTGATGGAGGCAATGGCCCTGTTCGCGCTGGTACGGGTCACCCCTTGGTACTCACCTCACTACGCCATCCCCCTGCTGGGGATGATCCTGGGCAACACCCTCAACGGCATCACCCTCGGCCTCGACCGCCTGGGGAGCGAGTTGACCGCCCGCCGCGCCCAGGTCGAGGCCAACCTCGCCCTCGGCGCCACCCGCTGGGAGGCCGCCCGCCAGCCGATTCAGCAGGCCGTCCGCACCGGAATGATCCCCACCATCAACGCCATGATGGTCGTCGGCATCGTCAGCCTCCCCGGCATGATGACCGGGCAACTCCTCGCCGGGGTTGCCCCCCTCGAGGCCGTCAAATACCAGATCGTCATCATGTTTTTAATTTCATCAGCCACCGCACTCGGCACCGTCGCCGTCGTACTGCTAAGTTACCGCCGCCTCTTCACCACCGACCACCAATTCCTCTACGGCCGGATTGCCGAAAAGCACTGAGCCGATGGCTATATTCGCTCTTTTTCACTTTTCAATGATCCCGACAGAGCGAGAATCGCAAGGAATTACGGCCGGGCCGGCCGTGCTACTGCAAACCCACCCGTGGCGGAATCCGCGAAAATCTTCCGGGCTTTCGCTCGGTCGCGGAGCATTGCTTTTTTTGGAGGGGGAAGGACGAGTCGAGGTTCGTTGAACCAAACCTACGGCCGGCGTCGGAAGCTCGGGGCCCCAGGAGCCCTGTTTCTGAAGTCAGTGGCGTCGGAGATCCGGATTACCATTCAATCCCTCTACCATTTGATACGAAGTTCGCTATGATTGGAGACATCCTCCGACGTTCGTCGTAGGATGCGATCAAAAAAAAGGGCACTCGGCATCATGCAAGCCTGAAGTGGCCGCACACGTCTCACGGACAAAGATGTACCCCACGCTCAAATAATCTTTGTGACGGATTCATTCCAGGTGGTGAATCAATGAGCGAGTTTCTGGGCGACCGTTCTGACAAGTTACTGGACCAACGTCACAACTTGACTCATTTCGCGACGGAGCACGATCTATCACATAATCATTCAACAGATCTATGTCCGTGTCAATTCCACCACGCCGAACCGTCTCCAATGCGCCGTGATTTCTTCCGTTACTCGAACCGTCAATTCATGCTCCTGATCTGTACGCTCTCCGTTTGTTTCGCCGTCAATCGGCAAAACCATATTGACGATTTTATCTTTGCACTTAAATTCGCCCCAGGTCGGATGGCCTTCTGGATCGTGTTGCCCCTCGTGGTGCTACTGCTCATGGCCCGTGCCATTCGGAAGTTCCAGAACAAGTCGGTGGCGCGATGAACGGTAGGGTGAGCTACAACACGACCGCCGCTACGCGCAGGGCCACGAACTTCCCAGGCGACCCCCAATCTGACTGAACTGGTCCTTGCGGCGGGAGAGCACAAAGAAGCAGTCTTGATCCACGTCGCGGGGCTACCGAGTCTCGAAATTCTGAACCTCGAAGGCGCGGTGGTAAGCCAGTCCGCGATCGAGGCGCTCGAGTGGACGCAATTGCGGCTTCAGATCTTCGTGAACGGAACCAGGAAATTGGGACCGGGCACCAGTCGTTTCCCGGCGAACGAATGCGTGCTTATCCCGAATGACGCCCCCAGAACTCCCGCAAGGTGGTTGCCCTCAGAATACGCGACTTCACCGTGGTGGGGCGGTTTGGCATCGGGGTCGGGAGCGAGGCTCGAGCCCGCCGCCGGGAACGAGACGACGGAAGCATCCATTCAATGAGCAAAGCGAGTGGTATCGCGGCAATGCCGATCACAAGCATCAAGAGCCGACAGGCTTCTAACGATGTGGGCACGATTTGTCCCTCCAACACGGAGAGAAACAGGGGAGAAATATTGATACCTTATAGCCAATCTTAAACCAACGCCCTCAGTCGCGTCCAGACGTAAGAAACCACCAATACATCGTATCAACCCGACGCACACGAATCCCCGCATGCTCTGGTGCGTCGACGGGGGTCAATTCGGAGCGATCGCCTGTTATCATGGGGAGAGCCATACGAGTCTTTTCGGGGAGCCTGTCCCAGACTCACATTGAAAACTAAAAATAGAAAACGAACGAGGACGCGATCGATGCATCGGATGATCGTTCTGCTTTATGGATTGTCGGCCATGGGATCACCTCCAGAGCGGCCGACCGGAAACGCCGTCATCCGTGCGCAGGCGGGTCCTTCGGAGATCGTCATCACCACTACAGAACGGCTGGCCGGAGCGATCCACTCGGTCACATGGAACGGGAAAGAGTTCATCGACAGCTTCGATCACGGGCGGCAGCTTCAGTCGGCGGCGAACTTCGACTGCGCGGAGCGGTTCTTCCCCGAGGTCTTCAACCCGACCGAGGCCGGGTCCAATGTCGATGGAGCCGGCAAGACGTCGTCGAGCCGGCTCCTCCGGCTCGACGTCGACGGCCCGGAACTACGGACGACAACGCAGATGGCTTTCTGGCTGGCCCCCGGAGGAAATTCCGGGGGACACCCGGCGAAAAACGATCGGATCTTGTCGGACCACCTGGTCTCCAAGCGGGTCCGCCTCGGCCATGGAGGCAACCCCCACGTGATCGAGTACGAGGTGACGTTCGTCATTCCCGAGGGGGAGCGGCACAACTACGCCCAGTTCGAGGCCGTGACCGGCTATATGCCGCCTGAATTCAGTCGCTTCCTGAAGTACGACGAACCCACCCAGACCTTGCGCCCACTCGACGACGGCCCCGGCGAACAGGCGTCTCCGGTGGTGATCACCACCCCAAGCGGCTCGCATGCAATGGGCGTCTATTCCCCTGAACCCTCGCCGGGCTACGGCCGGTTCCGCTTCGAGGCCGAGAAGGTCAATAAGTGGAACTGCGTCTTCCGGGTCCGTGACCCCAAGGGAGTCAAGCCGGGCGCGTATCGTTACCGCACGTTCGTCGTTGTCGGCACGCTCGAGGATGTCCGAACTTCCCTCGGCAGTCTCCGTCAAGATTTCCAGAAGCCATAAGCCTCCCCAAGTTCAAAGGCCTCCACAGCGCTCTCGGTTGTCCCACCTCACAAGGTCGGACAACCGGCGAAACGACCGACGGCCGATGGCTCAGAGGGACTCGCAAGCCACGGATTCGACACGGGCAGGGAGGCCTGAAAGGGAAGCCTCGAAACACATGGCAAATGTGCAAATTAGCCCGTGACGATCTTTTTATACGCTTCCCCCTCGTTCAAGGTCGGCCGTTCCGGGCGACCTTTGTATTTGAAAACGAGCCCCATGTGATCGAGGCCCATCAGGGAGAGGATGGTCGCGTGGAGGTCATGGATGTGGAGTTTGTCCCGGACCGCGTGCAGGCCGACCTCATCGGTCTCGCCAATGACTTGGCCCCCCTTCACGCCGCCGCCTGCCATCCACATGGTGAATCCGGTGGGGTTGTGGTCGCGGCCGTCGCCTTTCT
Source organism: Singulisphaera photorubra (assembly GCF_045290345.1). Taxonomy (GTDB): domain Bacteria; phylum Planctomycetota; class Planctomycetia; order Isosphaerales; family Isosphaeraceae; genus Singulisphaera. The sequence goes on from NZ_CP155447.1 coordinate 540,084, forward strand.
CCGACATCGGTGAACGGCCGAATTCTCCACCCCAGATGACCAGCGTCTCGTCGAGAAGCCCACGCGACTTCAGGTCCTTGAGCAGCCCCGCAACGGGCTTGTCCATCGAGAGGCAGAGCTCGGCGTGGTTCTTCTCGATGCGGGCATGGGCGTCCCACTCGCTCCCCGCGCCATGATAGAGCTGGACGAACCGGACGCCGCGCTCGACCAGGCGCCGGGCCATGAGACAAAGGCCCCCGAACGGGGCCGTCTCCGGCCGGTCCATGCCGTAGAGCGCCTTGGTCGCGGCCGACTCCCTGGCAAGATCCACCGACTCGGGTGATTCGGCCTGCATGCGGAAGGCCAGCTCGTAGCTCGCGATCCGCGCTTCCAGTTCCGTCTGCCCCGGATGCTCCGACGCATACTGATGATTCAGTTGGTTCAAAAAATCGACCTTGCCGTGCTGTTCGGCTTCGGTCACGCCTCGGGGCGTATTCAGGTAGGGGATCGGTTCAGCGCCCCCTTGAATCCGGGTCCCTTGATAGACCGCCGGCATGAAGCCAGCTCCCCAGTTCCGTGGGCCGTTGACGACCGAGCCCTGACGGTCCTGCATCACCACGAACGCCGGCAGGTTTTGATTCTCGGTCCCGAGCCCGTAACTAACCCAACTGCCAAGCGAAGGGCGGCCTCCGAGAATGGAGCCGGTGTTCATCTGGCAGACGCCCGCCGAGTGATTGATCCCATCGGCCCAGCACGATCGGATGACGGCGAGGTCGTCCGCGCACTCGCCGATGTGAGGCAGCCAGTCGGAAACGGGCAGGCCGCTCTGCCCGTATTTCTTCCAGCGGCGCCGCGACCCGAGCAACGGCGCCCCGTACTCGCCCATCGCCGTGATGACCTCACCGAAGCTCTTGGGGAGTGGCTGGCCCGCCAGCTCATTGAGAAGCGGCTTCGGGTCGAACAGGTCGAGGTGGCTCGGCCCCCCCTCCATGAACAGAAAAATCACGCTCTTCGCCTTTGCGGCGAAGTGCGGCGGTTTCCGCGAAAGCGCGGAAACGGCCCCAGGCTCATGCTTCGGACCGACCGGCCCGGCCGACGAGGAGGCGCGCAGCAAGTCGATCAACGGCAGAGCCCCGAACCCAGCGCCGCTGCGAAGCAAGAACTCGCGCCGCGATTGGGGACGCTCGTGGTGGGGAATGCGAATGTTGGCCTTCGTTTCCGCGTCTCTCATGGATCCCGATATCCCGGAAAGAGCTAGTCGACGTAGAGAAATTCGCTCGAGTTCAAAAGTACATGGCAGAAGTCCGCAAGCGACGACCGCCTCCGGTCCCCCTGAGTTGAGCCACGGTTGGGAAGCCGAAGGTCGAGGCCGTGGCCCGTCGAGTCGCGGAAGACGCCCGGTTTGGCCTCGAACCGCCAGTAGCCCAAGGCATGAGGGTTGAGCGACTCGGTGTTGCAGAGCAAGTCGTTCGCCTCCAGCGGGTCGCCGGAGAGGCGGACTTCGTCGATCAGGCCGTCGAAGCCGTGGTCGGTCCTGCCCCACTGGCCGCCGATGCTGAGGGGGCTGGTATTGTCGAAGCCCCCTGCGATCTCGTGGGCGACCTTGGTGACCCGGAGCGGTTCGTCATCCTCCGAGAGATCCTTGAGGTAGAACGTGACCTGGCCAGGCCCCTTGTTCGCAAGCTGGACCGTCACCGCCGCATAGTAGGGCCGGCCAATCTGAATCGGCTGATCCGAGTAGACCGTCTCCGTGTCGAACCCGCTCCCTTTCTCGGTGCCGAGCAGTTGCAATGCCAGGGTTTGCGGACTTCGGTCTTCCCCTCGCCCGGTGACCCCAAACGACCAGCCCGGCTTCCGCTCGTCGCCATCCCACTTGGCGACGATCGTTCGCATCGAGTCCCCTTCAAGAACCGAGCGAAGGAGAATCGTGGCTTCCAGAGTAAAGTCACCCGTGTTGAGCGGAGCGCGGTGGGGAACGTCCAGCCGTCGTTGGGGACCCTCGGGAGTCAGCACGGCGGCCTGCCCGTCACCATCGGGAATGCTTCCTTGGAGGAAGAGCGCATTGTTGGCGCTGGCGACTTTCGGGTCGATCCGGAGTGCCTGCTCGCGGAGAAATCGCAACGCGGTGCTTTCCTCTTCCGGGCTGGGCAACCGGCCGAAGGCAAGCTGATAGGCGGCGTCGACCAGGCCTTCGCCCCCCGTGGGGGCCTCCCACTCCAGGCGAGCGGCAAACGCTTGAGACCGGCTCAACATCGGCGGACTGTTCAAGAGAAAGAGTGACTGCAACGGGGTGGTCGTCGTGTCGCGTGTCGGCGCGCTGGTGAAGAAGAGGGGCAGGTCGAACGCATCAAGCAACGGGTCGCGCGTGTTCCGCATCATCTTGGTATAGATGGAACGTCGAGGCTCCCCACTCTCCACACAGGGGCCGCCGGCCGTCAGGTCGAGTTCGCCCGTCACGGCCAAAGAAGCGTCGCGGATCTGCTCCGCATCGAGTCGGCGCGTATTGCCTCGCCAGTAGAGTCGGTTCTCCGGATCCTTCAGCCGGCAGAATTCCGCCTTGGGGTGAACATACAACTCCCGATACGTCGCCGAAGTCAAGATCAGCCGGTGCAGTCGTTTGAGGCTCCATCCTTCCCGGACGAACCGAGCGGTGAGCCAGTCCAGCAACTCCGGATGGGTCGGGGCTTCTCCCAGCCGGCCGAAATCGCTCGAGTTGGCCGCCAAGCCCCGGCCGAAGTGATACTGCCAGATCCGGTTGACGATCACCCGCGTCGAGAGGGGATTGTCCGGCCGCGTCAGCCAGCGGGCCAGCGCCGCGCGTCGGCCGGTCGAGTTCGGAGCGGTGGAGAGCGGCTCGATCTTCGCCGTCCCTTCGTCGAGGATCGACAAGAACCCAGGCTCCACGGGTCCCCCCTTGCGTTTCGGGATGGAGAGGGGGGGAGCCACCGGACCAACGTCGGTGACGACCATCGGAGTCGGCAGTGGTTCCGGCTTCTCGTGGTCAAACGCGGCGAGCCGCTGTTTCAGGGCGAGTAGCCTCGTCTTCTCCTCCCCTTTGATCCAGACATCCAGCCGACCCGATGCGTAGTTCGCCAGCCGACGGTCGACCTGATCCCCGAATTGCTGCTCCAGAGGCGTTCGCTCGGCGACCGGTTTTCTGACCAGTTGCTGGATGTCCGCCGGATAGCTCTCGATCGCCTCCTGGTTGGCCTTCTTACGATAGCTCGACTCGATTTTCGCAATCTGTGCGCGCAGCTCCGCGGTCTTCGCTTCCCAGGCCGCGAGTTCTCCACGGTACTGATCGATCTCGACCGGCGTCGCCGCCGGCAAGTCTTCGCGTGGGAGGATTGCGGCGAAAAAGGACTGAAGCCGGTAGTAATCTTTTTGGAGGATGGGGTCGAACTTGTGGTCGTGGCAACGGGCGCACTGGATCCCCATGCCAAGCATCACGTCGCCCGTCGTATCCGTGATATCGTTGAGAATCAGCGCCCACTGGCCGCGCACGTCGGGGTTGTTGGACTCGTAGATCCCGTGTCGGAGGTAGCCTGTCGCGATCAAGGCGTCGGGATCGTCGGGGTAGAGTTCGTCGCCGGCAAGCTGCTCCCGAACGAAACGATCATAAGGCTTATCTGCATTCATCGATCGAATGACGTAGTCTCGGTAGAGCCAGACGTTCGGCCGGTAGTGGTCAAGGCGATAGCCGTCCGAATCCGCATACCGAACCAGGTCCAGCCAGTGCCTTGCCCAGCGCTCGCCGTAGTGCCGCGAAGCCAGGAGCCGATCGATCACGCGTTCGTAGGCATCCGGTGAATGGTCTGATAAGAAGGCGTTGATCTCCGCGGCAGTCGGCGGCAGGCCGATCACGTCGAACGTCGCGCGGCGGATGAGCGTGGCTTTGTCCGCCTCGGGGGCGGGTGTCAATCCGGCGTTGCGCAGACCCTGCCAGACAAATCGATCGATCGGGTTCCGAGACCACTGATCGCCTGGGTCCACGCGAGCCTCGGAGTCACGGACCGGCTGGAAGGCCCACCAGGCCCGATCCTCGCCACTGAATTCAGCCCCTCGCCCCGGTTTCTGTTCGGTGTCCTTGCCAGCCGAGTCGGCCGAGCGGCCGGCAGAGGTTTCCGGCCAGAACGCTCCGGCTTTCACCCAGCTCATCAAGACCGCGATCTCGCGTTTCGAGAGCCGGCCCGAGGGGGGCATCTCGAGGGATTCATAGTGCACGGCCTCGATCATCAGGCTTGCTTCGGGCTGACCGGGCACAACGGCGGGACCAGAGTCTCCTCCGGCCAGGACCGCCGCGAGCGAGTCGAGTCGCAACCCGCCGCTCCGCTTCTTCTCCCGTGACACTTGAAGCAGTTCTCGACCAGGATCGGGCGCACTTCCCGCTCGAAGAAACGAGCCTGCTCGTCCGCGCTCGGTTTCCCCTCCGCGGCGGCCCCACCTTTTCCTCCCAGGACCAGTAGCAACGCGAGAAAAAGCAGCGCCCCCCTCCCGCCGTGCCAAAGCATGGCGGCGTCATTTCGATCCAGGAGACTCGCTGTCGTTTCGTAGCGACCCGCGGTCGGAGTACGGGAAGTGATGCCTTCCATAGAACACCGTGGGATATTCACGTTTGAGGATAAATTTCCGAAACAGAAGCGACAGCCAGGAGTGAGAGCGTCTCCCCATCTCGCACGAACCAAACAGAGGGAGAAAGCTCAATGAGAAGGCACGACGGAGGCAGATGCGGATCGAACTTGGGGAACTTACCCGAACGAACCTTGGCCTCGTCGGCTCGCCGACCAGGGCCACAAGCGACTCAACCTCGGAGCCCATCCCCAACCCTACGGAGGGATGGCCAGATCCGTCGAATCATCACCTTCAATCAATCCTGTCCCATCGGTCACGGATTCCTGACGCGTCAGGAGTTCATGCTCTCATCTTGGCCCAAACTTACCCGGGAGCGAAGCGCTCCAGCACGACCTGGGTAAGCAGGACAGGAGGAGGGGACTGTCCAGGCACCTAACTTAACCGCGGACGCAGTTGTACGGTAGCTAAATGCGACCAAGGCGAACAATTTTGGGACGCGTGAGAGAACCTGAGCAAAAGGATCGAGTCGTGCTTGACCGGCGTCCCCCAAAAGGCTGATACTCAAGCCATCAGGTAGCCGGTGCTCGGCCGAGGGTAAGATCCTCGGCATGCGCGGTTCAACTCCGCGGCCTGGTATCCGACCGGACAGCCCCTTGGTTCGACCACCCCCGACGGCTTACCCGGTTCATGCGCTCGGCCATTACTTGGGCGAAACCGTCGTCATGTGCGTGGATGGCGAGGGATTCACTCCGCCCCCATTGCCCCGCCGCGGGCAATGAGATCAGGGTCGGGGCACGGAGCCCCACAGCCCCTTGTCTTCGGATCTCTTGATCGCGAAGGCCCAGGCCCCGTACACTCTTCGGGATCGACTCGAGCCGGATCGGCCCTAGTTGGTCCGGTCCCAACCTCCATTTCTCTCGCGGGAGCCTGCGGATGACGGAATCGATCGGCACGGCCGACGCTAACCCGTTGCGGCAGAACTTACCAAGGGCAAGGGTCCCTGACCCTTGCGCCGTGGTCCTGTTCGGCGCAACCGGCGACCTGACGCATCGCAAGCTCGTGCCGGCGCTCTACCAACTGGCGCGGGGGGGCAACCTCCCGTCCGAGTGCGCGATCGTCGGCTTCGCCCGGAGAGACTGGACCGACGAACAGTTCCGTGGGGAGCTCGAAACGAGCCTTTCCAAGAACGGCGACCCGGACTTCGCCGAGTACTGGCCGCAGTTCGCCACCCGGCTCGCCTTTGCCTCGGGCACCTTCGACGACCCGGCGGCCTACACCCGGCTCAAAGAACGCCTGGATCAGCTTGACATCTCGCACGGAACCCGCGGGAACCGGCTCTACTACCTGGCCGTCGCCCCCGAGTACTTCTCGACGATCATCGAACAGCTCGGCAAGGCCGGGCTCGTCTACCCGAGCCGCCAGGAATCCCCCTGGAGCCGCGTGGTGATCGAGAAGCCGTTCGGCCACGATCTTGCCAGCGCCCGCGCACTGAACCACGACATCACGAGCGTCCTTGACGAGAGCCAGGTCTACCGGATCGATCACTACCTCGGCAAGGAAACGGTTCAGAACATCCTGGCCTTGCGGTTCGGCAACGCCATCTTCGAGCCGATCTGGAACCGGCGGCACGTCGAGTCGGTGCAGATCACCGTGTCTGAAGAGCTCGGGATGGCCGGAGGGCGGGGGGGCTACTACGACAATTCGGGCGCGCTCCGCGACATGGTCCAGAACCACCTGATGCAGTTGCTCTGCCTGGTGGCAATGGAGGCCCCGGTGAACCTCTCGGCCGATGCGGTTCGCAACGAACGCGTCAAGGTGCTCGAGGCGCTACCGCACTGGACGCCCGAGGACGTGGCCAAGAACGTGGTCCGGGGCCAGTACGTCGCCGGCTCGATCGAAGGGAAGGAGGTCCCGGGCTACCACGACGAGAAGGGCGTCAAACCCGACTCGCAGACCGAGACCTATATCGCCTTGCGAACGACCCTGGACAACTGGCGGTGGGCGGGCGTGCCCTTTTATCTCCGAACGGGCAAGCGTCTCCCCAAGCGGGCCTCGGAGATCGCGATCCAGTTCCGCCAGCCGCCGACGACCTTGTTCGAGGTGGATACGGAAGAGGCGGGGGGGTCGAACCTGCTCGTCCTGCGGATCCAGCCGAACGAAGGAGCGAGTCTCGCCTTCCAGGCCAAGGTGCCCGCCTCGAGACGCAGGCTGCAAGAGGTCCGGATGGACTTTCGCTATGGCACGGCGTTCGCAGTTCCACCGCCAGAGGCCTACGAGCGTCTCTTGCTCGACGTGATGCTCGGTGACCCCACCCTGTACACCCGAACGGACGCCGTCGAGAGCGCCTGGCGATTCTGTGACGCGATCCTTGACGCGTGGGCGCAGCCCGACGCTCCCCCCCCGGCCACTTACGTGGCGGGAAGCTGGGGCCCCGAGGCGGCCGACGCCCTCATGACGGGCGAGCCCTCCCGCTGGCGCAGGCTTTGAACCGAACCCGTTCTCACCGGTCGGGATGAGACGTCGAACGATCGAAAGACCTCAAGGGCGAACCAGATGGCTGAGACATCGTCCGACGCATTCCTGAACGGCGAAGGGGTCCCCGTTGACCTCCACAATATCGAGACCGAGCTCCTCCGGCTCTGGGGTCCCTCCGCCGAGCGTGCGGGGGGGCCGAACCTGGAAAGCCCGCATGTCACCCGGGTGGTCCTGGCGAACCTGGTCGTCGAGGGCCGAGAATTCAACGCACCCGGCCTCAAGCAGGTGCTCGACGAAGTGACCGCGCAGTATCCCTGCCGGACGATTGTGCTCCGGAGAACCGAAGAGCCGGCCCGCACGATCGCGGCCGAGGTCTCGGCCCTCTGCTACATTCCCGCGCCCGGGCTCCCGCAGGTCTGTAGTGAGCGAATCATCCTCGCCGGCGGGCCGGAGGCGACCGACCTCCTGCCCGGGGCGGTTCGCCCCTTACTCGAGGCCGACCTTCCGTTCATCCTCTGGTGGACGGATGACCCGAGGCTCGATGAGACCTTGTTCCGGAACCTGGCCGACGAGTGCTCGCGCCTGATTCTCGACCTGCCCGACCCGGGAACCGACCTCGCCGCCATCCGCCTCGGGCTCGACCCGAAAATCAACGCGTACAGCCGTGACGCCGCCTGGTTCGGCCTCACCCGCTGGCGCGAGCTCGTTGCCCAGTTCTTCGACTTGTCCTGCCATCACGAAGCCTTGAAGCGGATCGACTCGGTCCGGATCGAAGCGATGGCGCCTCAGTGCGAGGTCCCTCCTCGCCTGGCCGTCTGGTTGGCGGCCTGGCTCGCGGGACAACTCGGCTGGAACCCCCTGGGGACCCCCGAGCACTCCCCCGGCCTCCTTCTCGCCCGATTTCAAGGCCCCGCGGGCGAGATCACCGTCGAGATCGCCACCGAGGTGAACTCCAACTCACCGCTCGCCCAGCTCCTCGCCACGACGCTGACCACCCAAGGACCCGACGGCCCCGAGAGCTTCCGCCTCGAGCGGCCCTCGCCGCAGTCGGCCGACATTCACATCAAGATCAACTCCTCCGCCTACTGCAACCTCCCTCGCGTCGTCCGGTCGCCCGAACTCGACCCCGCGCGTCGCGTGGCCGCCGCCCTCCAGGCCTCACGCTCCGATCCGACGTTCGACCACGCCCGACCCCACTTCTTCTGGCTGATGGAAGGGTAATCGGGGAGTGGAGGCGGGCTTGCAGCTCACTCGACTCCTTTTCCTACAGTTCCATGAGCGGCACGAACCGACGGAAGTGTTCGGTCAGGGCGTCGGCCAGGAGGAGCGGTTCGGGAAAGAGCTGATCGTTGCTCGAGGCGAGGGCGAAGGAAATCGCCTCCTGGCCCAGGTTGACCCGGATGACCCCGAACGGAACCGCGCGGGTGCGGCCCAGGGAGCCGAGAACCTGACGGAGGATCGCTTCGTCTTCGGGACCGATCGGCTCGGGGGTCAGGACGACGGTGGTGAGGCCGATGACCAGGCCGCGCGGGCCTTGCTTCTGCCAGGGGGGGAAGCGACCGTTGACGGCCATTGCCAGCCGGGTCATAAAGCGGCGATAGTCCACCACCGAGAGGCCGATGTCGATCGGCTGCCGGACCACCGCCACCACGCTCAAGGCGCGGCCGAGCCAGGGAATCCAGTGGAGCCGGACCGGGCGGCGATAGTAGCGGAGGATGTCCAGGGGAGGCTCGCGATACTCCTCCCCGTCCTCGGCAATCAAGCCCGATGGCCGTAAAAGCGGGTCGATGATCGCGAAGAAGTCGTCCTCGATCATCGGGCGGGTATCTCTCAAAAGGCTGGCCAAGGCGCAAGCCGTTGGCGTAGGATCAAGCAGGCGCCGCCCCCAACAATAAAAGGGGCGATCGCCGCGGAAAGTGTCTCAAAGAGGGACTCACGTGGATGCCGCAAAACGGGCCGCTGACTCGCGCGTCAGCCTGGCGATCATCACCGACCCGGGCCAGGCGAACTCCTTCGGCACGCTCCACGGCGGGGTCATGCTCCGCCTGGCTGACGAATGTGGCGCCGTCGCCGCGCTCAGACACGCGGGTGGGGGCCGGATCACCACGGCCGCCATCGATTCGATGACGTTCCTCGGGCCCGTCTACGTCGGTGAACGGGTCGAACTGGCGGCTGAGGTCACCTATGTAGGCCGGACATCGCTGGAAGCACGGATCGAAATCTTCGCCGAACCGCTCGACCGTGCCCTGCGAAGGATGGTCGCCCTGGGTTACGGCCTCTATGTTGCTCTCGACGACGACGGACACCCCCGGCCGGTCCCCTCGCTACTCCTGGAAACCGAGTCGGACCATCGCAGCGCTCAGGCCGCGAAAGCACGGCAGGCGGTTCGCCTCGCCCGCCGCGCCGAGGCGGCCGCGACTGACGAGAGCGACAGCCAGAGTCCATGAGCCTTCTGCCCTTTGCCGCCGCGGAGGCGCCGATCGGAGCCGTCAGTCCTGAGCGGGCTGGGGCTCGTAGTTCATCTCCATCTGCGGGATCGGGGGGACGGTCGGCGGCTCGAACTTGGGCACCGACGTCTCGATGGAGTCGACCGGCCGGGTTCGTTCCTCGGCCCGTCGGCTCGGAGTGTGCGAAGACATCGTGGAGGAGAAGTCGAGCTCATCCTCGAGTCCCCGCAACCCCTTCTTAAACTCGACGATCCCCTTGCCCAGGGAGCGGCCGACCTCTGGCAGTCGCTTGCCGAACAGGAGCACGGCGACTCCCATCACGATGATCATTTCCATCGGGCCAAGGTTGGGAAGCATGCGGGCAGATCTCCACGAAGAGGAGAGAGTTCAAAGAGTCGATTCGGTTCGATTCGGTTCGGTTTGTTCAGTCCCGGTCGTGGATTGGCAGCGAACGCGAGTTCAGGACTTCAAACTTCGGGCGGGGGCACGGGCTTCTTGGTGTCGGCCGTGACGGCTTGATCGAGGTCATCCTCGATTCCAGCAACGCCCTTCTTGAACTCGACCACGCTCTTGCCAAGCGACCGCATGACGCTGGGCAGACGATTGCCGAACATCAGCAGCATCACACCACCGACGATGGCGATTTCCATCGGTCCCAGGCTTCCGATAAAAGCGAACGGCAGCATTGGTCTAACTCCTCATATCAGATCAAAAAGAGGGGTGAAGGCATGGTGTCGTCGGTCAGTGCGAAACCCCGGACCCACTGACGATGATTGTTCGAGTGACAATCCAGGCGGCCAAAGCCGCCGCCGCCAGGATCGTGAAGAACCAGAACGTGCGATCCCCGCCGAGCCCCAACCGCGCCGCCGGCCTCGAGGGGGGAGTTGCCGCGGAGCCCGGAGCCCGTCGCGCGGGAGTCAGCCAAGGCAAGATCGCCCGGGCCTGACGCGTCTGCAACACACCCGACCGACCGTACAAGGCGAGCACGACCATGACGATCAGGGCGATCGAACGAGGTCCCAGCATGGCCCAGATCATCCCCAGCCCGATCATGATCCCAAGACTCCGAATCGGAACCCACGGAAAGACGACCGCCCCGCAACGCGTGCGAGTGTCGCTTCCATAATACCGCGAGGCACGCCGGAGGGCGCTCGCGAATCCATTCGAAAGACTGGGACATCACGGTGGGATTGTTTCGGTGGGGGGAGCCGACAGATCGGCGCCAACCGAGGCCAAGGCGTCTCGACAGGGACGACGCGGGGTAGGACGGACATCTTTCATCCTACCTACGCCGACCTCTGTGTCAATCCCCAACCCTTCCAAACGGCGCTCAAGGCGTTCAAGGAGCCTTGAGCGGCGGAGCCGGGGCGACGTCCGCGACGTCCCGTTGCCAGCCGCTGAGCAGGGAGGAGAGCCGCTCACGCTCCTTGGCATGGGCCGGATTGCCGGCCAGGTTGGTCAGTTCATCGGGGTCGGTACTCAGGTCGAACAACTGAACTTGATCGACCTTCGGATACCAGATCAGTTTCCAACGGTCGTCCCGCGCTGCCCGCTGCACGTCGCGGTACGCGAGAAAGAGGGTGTCTCGGACCCCGCTTTTCTCTCCCTTGATCACGGGTGCAAGGCTCCGGCCGTCGAGACCGGTCGGTACAGGCACCCCGGTCAGCTCACAGAGGGTTGGAAACAGGTCGTACAGGTAGACGAGGGAGGCGGACCGACCCGTCGGGATACCAGGACCCGCCAGGACGAGTGGTGGCTTCACATGCTCATAAAGGTTCTGCTTGCCCATCAGGCCGTGGCGCCCGCCCACCGCCAAACCATGGTCGCTGGTGAAGACGACCACCGTATTGTCCCACCGGCCCGCCGTATTGAGGGCTTCGATGACGCGCCCGACATGGTGGTCCAGGTCGGTGATGCACGCGTAGTATTCCGCCAGGTGCCGCCGCATCTCGTCTTGAGTCCGAGGAAATGGGGACAGCATCTCGTCGCGGATCTTCAACTCACCATTGTCGAACGGATGCCGCGGCATGAAGTTCTTCGAGAGAGTGATCTTGGCCGGGTCATACTTCGCCTGAGTCTCCGGCGGCGCCGTGCGAGGGTCGTGCGGCATCGAGGGAGCCAGATAGACGAACCAGGGCTGGTCCCCGTTCCGCGTGCCCACCCATTCGATCACCGCATCGGCGCACTTCCGGCTGGTGGAGGCCCCGGAATGGGGGATCGGAACCAGCTTCGAGAATTGGTCGTGCCCCACCCGGAACGAGTTCCCCGGTTTGGTCACACAGAGGGTGTCGTACCCGTTGGCGGCAAACGTCCCTCCGAGCGTGGGGCCGTCGTATGCCCGTGCGTTCGGGGCCGGAATTCGGAACAGCGACTTTCCGGTCAAGATCATGGTCCGGCTCGGTGCGCAGACCGCCGGGCTCATGCTGCCCTGGCAATAGGCGTTGCTGAAGACGAATCCGCGACCGACCAGGGCGTCCTGCACCGGGGTCTCAATCTCCGCATTCCCGAGCGCCCGGATCGTGTCGGCCCGCTGGTCATCGGTCACGACGAACAGGACGTTCGGCCGAGCCGGCGGCCCGGCGACAGCCCACGGCCCCAAAGCCAACAAGGTCGTGAGGGTCAAGGCGTGGACGACGAGTTGTGGGGCAATCATCCGCGGAGTCCTCAAGGTCATCACCGGCCCTTCATTTGGGGAGAGCACGATCGAGTCCAACCCATCATGACGAGGAGTCCCATCGCAAAGCCAGCGTCTCTCCAAACGCGTTTCATAAGATTCGATTTCCCTCCATGACACTGAAGGCGAGAGGAGGGATGGGGGAGAAAAGTCGGGCATCCGGTCCGTCGGGACGCCCTGGTCGCTCAGTTTGTTGCCCCTGGACATGGGAATGCGGCGCGTGTCCAATCCATGTGCTTGAGAGCCGGGCGAAGTCCCGGACAATGCGTTCAACGCTCATCTGGGAAATCCCGGTGAAAACAAGTGCCGTCCTCACCGCCCTGCTGGCCCACGGGCTCGCGTTCGCTGCGCCGTTCGCGCTGAGAGCGAGTGCGCAGGAAGTGCTGCCGTTTCCGCCCACGCCCTCGGCTTCGACAGCAGGGCTCTCCATGCAGGATTCGAGCTACAAAAAACGCGTCGATCCGCAGCGATTGCCGAAAGATGCGCCGAACATCCTCGTCATCCTCATCGACGACGTCGGCCCCGGGCTCCCCTCGACTTACGGCGGTGAGATTCATACGCCAACGCTCGACCGCGTCCACAAGGCGGGCATTTCCTACAACCGTTTTCACTCCACTGCGATGTGCTCGCCGACGCGCGGCTCGCTGCTCACTGGTCGCAATCACACCCGCATCGGCAATGGGCAGATTTGCGAGTTGGCCAACGATTGGGACGGCTTCTCGGGCATCATCCCAAAGCACTCGGCGACCGGTGCTGAAGTGCTCAAGGCTTATGGCTACAAGACCGGCGCGTGGGGCAAGTGGCATAACACGCCCGCCGAGCAGACGACCGCGGCCGGGCCTTTCGATTATTGGCCGACGGGCTACGGCTTCGAATACTTCTACGGCTTCCTCGCGGGCGAGGCGTCTCAATACGAGCCGAACCTCGTGCGCAACACGACCATCGTGCATCCGAACAAAACCCCGAAGCAGGGCTATCATCTCACCGAGGACATCGCCGACGATGCGGTCAACTGGCTGCGCGAGCAGCAAGCCTTCGCGCCGGACAAGCCGTTTTTCATGTATTGGGCCACCGGCGCAGCGCACGGGCCGCATCACATCATGAAAGAGTGGGCGGACAAATATCAGGGTAAGTTCGACGACGGCTGGGATAAGTATCGCGAGCGGGCCTTTGCGAAGCAGAAGGCGATGGGCTGGATCCCGCAGAACGCCCAGCTCACTCCGCGCCCCGCGACGCTTGCCTCGTGGGATTCCATTCCGGAAAACGAGAAGCCTTTCCAGCGCCGGCTCATGGAAGTCTTCGCCGGATTCGCCGCGCACGCGGACTACAATGCGGGCCGTGTGATCGCCGAGATCGAGCAGCAGGGCAAACTCGACAACACGCTCATCTTCTACATCTGGGGCGACAATGGGTCTTCCGCGGAGGGCCAGAACGGCACCCTCTCGGAGCTGCTCGCGCAGAACGGCATCCCAACGAAGATCGAGCAGCACATCAAGGCGATGAACGAACTCGGCGGACTCGACGTGCTCGGCTCACCGAAGACCGACAACATGTACCACGCCGGCTGGGCCTGGGCCGGCAGCACACCTTACAAATCCACCAAACTCGTCGGTGCGCACTTCGGCGGCACGCGGCAGCCGATGGCGGTCGCGTGGCCGAAGGTCATCAAGCACGACGACACGCCGCGTGCGCAGTTTCATCACGTGAACGACGTGGTGCCCACGCTCTACGACATCCTGAAAATCGCCCCGCCGCAGGTGGTGAACGGCGTCCCGCAAGGCCCGATCGACGGCATCAGCTTCGCCTACACCTTCGCCGATCCGAAGGCGAAGGGGCGCAAGCCGACTCAGTTCTTCGACATCATGGGTAGCCGCGGCATCTATCACCAAGGCTGGTTTGCGAGTGTGTTTGGACCGCGCACCCCGTGGTTACCCGGCCGCCCGGACATCAGCAAGTGGGATCCCGAGGAAGATACGTGGGAGCTCTACAACCTCGACGAAGACTGGAGCCAGGCGAACGACCTCGCCGCGAAAATGCCCGGCAAGCTCGACCACATGAAAGCGCTCTTCCTCGCCGAATCCGCCAAGAACCAGAACCTCCCCATCGGCGGCGGCCTCTGGACCATGCTCCATCCCGAGGACGGCCCCAGCACGCCTTACACCGACTGGACCTTCAGCGGCTCCGTCACGCGGATGCCGGAATTCGCCGCGCCGAAGATCGGCAAGCTCGACAACGTCGTCAGCATGGACGTGGAGGTACCCGCAAATGCCAACGGCGTGCTCTACGCGCTCGGCGCTTTCTCCGGCGGCCTCTCGTGCTACGTGAAAGACGGCATTCTCAGCTACGAATACAACCTGTTCGAGATCGACCGCACGCAGATCAAGGCGAAGGAGAAGCTTGCCGCCGGCAAGGCGAGAATCGAAGTGGAGACGAAGCTCCTCGCCGCGCATCCCGGCGCGCCCGCGCAGATCACCCTGAAGGTCAACGGCAAGGAAGTCGCCACCGGCAAGGTGCCCATTACGGCCCCACTCGCCTTCACCGCGAACGACTGCCTAGACTTCGGCAGCGATCTCGGCTCGCCCGTCTCGCTCGATTACTTCGATCAGGCACCGTTCAAGTTCAACGGCACCCTCGGCAGGAGCACGATCAAGTATGTGAAGTAAACGAACGAAGCGACTTGAAACCCGCCCGGCATTCGCCCGATCGAGCCTGGCTCGCGTGTCCTGATGCCGCACGAAGCTGTCTGGCCTCGTGCGGCCCAGAACCTTGCCGAAGCGCAGGCCCGGCACCTATGTTCCGCAGAAGGTTCGGTAGTTGCTCTCGTGAGAAGGCGGCTCCCGGTATTCTGCCAGCTCGGCTCTCGCTTCATACGGCGACGCCAACGCCGCCAGCAGGCGGTGCAGCACCGACAGGTCGTCGCGATCCTCGGCGGCCGACAGCGCTTCCTCCACCCGTTGGTTTCGTGGGATGACGGCCGGGTTGACGGTTCGCATGATGGCGTAGGCCTCCGACTGGCCCTCACGCCCAAGCCGCTCCTGCCAGCGGGAGTACCAGGCCTGGAAGTCCGGGTCCTGATCGCCGGTCGGCAACTTCCCATCCGCCAGGTCACGGAACGTGTTGGTGAAGTCGGCCTTGGATTTCTCCATCCAGTCGAGCAGCGACCGGATCAGGTCGACGTCGCCAGCCTCATCCGTCTGGAGCCCCAGCTTCATTCGCATCCCGGCGAGCCAATACCGCTCGAACACGGCGGGGAAGTCTTCAAGGATCTCCGTGGCGACCGCAACTGCTTTCTCCGGCTCTGGATCGAGCAGTGGTAAGAGGGTCTCGGCGAACCGGGCCAGGTTCCATTGCACGATGTTGGGCTGATTGCCATAGGCGTACCGGCCGGCGTGGTCGATCGAGCTGAACACCGTTTTGGGCGAATAGGCGTTCATGAACGCGCACGGGCCATAGTCGATCGTCTCTCCAGAGATCGCCACGTTGTCGGTGTTCATCACGCCGTGGATGAATCCGACGAGTTGCCACCGAGCGACGAGTGAGGCCTGGCGGTTCGTGACCTCGCGGAAGAACTCCAGGTACTTTTGTGGAACCTCGGACAGTTCCGGATAGTGGCGGGCGATTGTGTAGTCAGCCAACGCCCGCAGGGTCGCTTCGTCGCGGCGGGCCGCGTACTCAAACGTGCCGACCCGGATGTGGCTGGCGGCCACGCGGGTCAGGATTGCCCCGCGTCGGATCGTCTCCCGATAAACCGGCTCGCCGGTGGTGACGACGGCGAGGCTCCGCGTGGTGGGGATGCCAAGTGCGGCCATGGCTTCGCTGATCACGTACTCGCGGAGCATCGGCCCGAGGGCGGCGCGGCCATCGCCGCCGCGGGAGAACCGTGTCCGCCCTGAACCCTTGAACTGAATGTCCACGAGGCGGCCGGACGGCGTCCGGTGCTCGCCCAGCAAGATGGCTCGCCCATCGCCAAGCATCGTGAAGCCGCCGTACTGGTGCCCGGCGTAGGCCTGTGCGATGGGTTGCGAACCGCCCGGCAGGTCTTGGCCCGCGAACAGCGCCGCAGCGGCCTCAGGCGAGAGCGCGGTGAGGTCGAGGCCAAGTTCGTCCGCGAGCCTGTGGTTCAGGATCGAAATGCGCGGTTCCCGCACCGAAGCCGGGCTAACCGGGCTGAAGAGAAGCTCCGGAAGGCGTGCGTAGGTGTTCTCGAACTGCCAGCCGATCGTGTTGTTGCCCGCATCCGATGCGGTTGGAGTGACCATTCAGTTCCCCCGGCGCTGCTCTCAAAAGAACCCATGATACCCGGTGCAACGGGTAGAATCGCCTCTGACTCGACTCGCGCCTCACCTTGAGACCTCGCCGTCATCGACTGAGATCTGCGAATTCCGGGCCCACCGGGACGGATCGCTCGCCACCGTCAGTCCCGCATCGCCATGCGTACGTCTCGCCGGCCAGAGGAGCAGGAGGCCATTTTTCGAACTTGGTCGAACTCGCCGATTTGGTCGTCAGTCTTGGCCTCATCGATCATCCGCATCGCCAAGTAACAATTGGAACCCCAAATCAAAACGCCCCGATTCCGCCGAGCTTGTCGCGGAACCGAGGCGTTGGCAACAGGGCATTGATCGCGGTCGAGTCCACTCGAATGACGCTTTCGCGTTCAAGCCTTCGGGACCGCCACGTCAGTCTTGGAGTTGGCTTGAGGAACCCCTTCGTAGTCCCAGTCGAAGGAGGCTTCAAACGGTTCCCACCAAGGAGCAACGCCAGTGGCGGGGTCGGAGTGACGGCCCAGGCCGCCGGCGGAAGGGGGTTTGATCTCGAAAACGAGTCGGTACTCTCCCGGCTTGGGCATCGTGAGGCTTGCACCATAGTGGAGGCCGTCGCCTGCGATCATGGGCATGAGCTCGCCCTGGTGGATCGGGTCGCCCCCCTTGGCGGGAAAGACCTTGTAACGGATCTTCATGTAAGGGACGAACTCATCCAAGGCGAAACCGTTGGGGTTCTCCGCCGTGGCATGGATATCGGCTTCCAGGTGGATCATATCCGAGCCGGCCGGGTCGGCCATTCCATCCATCTGAATCGAGGGGAGCCAGACGGCCGCAATTCGCATCCGGTTCTGCTCAATCGGATCGCCGATCGGATACTCGCGGAAGCCGGCGGGCTTGGCTGACCCGGGGGCCGGTTCCACGGGAGGCGTGGGGGAGGCCGACCTCGTGGGAGAGACTGGATTCAAGTCGAGGTTCATCACCACGACAAGCCCCACCCCAACAAAGATCAGAGCCGTGACCAGTGGACCCGCCCAGCGTTTGAGCACGAAAAGCCTCCTTTGATTTCCGCCGAGAGAGCAAATATAGGTGCCCCGCAAGCCCCCGCGTCGAGAACAGCCAGGGCACTCTGAGCTCGTGAAAGGACGTGAGAAAAAATCAAGCAGACCGAGGGCCTGTCCCCTTCGGCCGATATTTCTCACACACGTCCTTGCCTATAAAAATTGACCGCCGGACCAGGGACCGACCGCGACGGTTAGCGACTGGTAGCTGGGCGGGCCGGCTTCGGAGCCGACGACACTTCACCTGTGAGTACGAGCACCAGAGCGAAAACGGCACCAAGGAGCAGCAGCCCTTGCACGGAGAGCGCCTGAACGTTCGGGTGCAGGCCGAGGGCCGGCAGACCAGGGCCGAACCACTCCAGCTCGGTTGTCTTGAGGATGCCCGCATTCTGGAGCTCGAAGATCCCGTTGCCCGCGAAGACCACGGCCATCGCAAACAGGATGACTCCCGAGACCTTGAAGAAGGAGCGGAGCGGCAGGCGAACACTGCTGACCCGGATGATGTAGGCGATGACGGCCAGGAGAACCAGGCCGACTCCCAAGCCGGTGGCCATACCAACCAACCCTTCACGCGATCGCCCATGACCTCCGAGCAATGCCTGATACATCAGCGCGGTCTCAGCCCCTTCGCGATAGACGGCCAGAAACGCGGTCAGGGCCAGTGTGCCGAGTCCGCCCATCTCTGACCCCCGCGCGGCCTGCCGCTTGAGAAAGTCCATCCACCGCTTCGACTCGGACTGCGAGATCAGCCAGTAGCTGACGTAGAAGAGCACCCCCGCCGCCGCGAGCATGACCACCCCTTCGGCGACCTCACGCGTCTTGTTCTGGGCGGAGCTGACAATCAAGTTCAGGCCCACGGCCGTGATGATGCTGGCGACGACCGCCAGGCCGACCCCCCAGCCGATCGCCCGCATCGCCCCGGGCTGGGCCGTCTTGGTGGCCAGGGCCACCAGCATGGCCAGCAGGAGGATGACCTCGACCCCCTCGCGGAGAATGATGAACAGCGACCCCGCGAATGCCGGCCCGAACGACCCGGCGCGTTGCTCCTCCACCCGGCCCAAGGCCAACGTGACGCGCTGCTGCAAGTCGGTCAGCTTCGCCCCCAGGGCCTCCCCCTTCAGCCCCGACCCAACCTCACCGCGAATCCGGTTGAACTCGATTTCCAACGGGCGGACCTCCCGTGGGTTCAGTGAGTTCAAGATGCGTTCCAGGGGCTCGAAGTCGACCAGGTAGACCGAGGTCATCGCCGAGGCTGCGTCGTCGGCCTCTCCCTTGTCGGCCAGAGCCTGAAGTTCAAGCAACCCCTGCTTCAAACCCAGCAAGAGCCCGCGCTGATCGCGCGATCCGGGCACCGTTGCCAGCGCAGCGGCCGAGTTAGCCGCCCCCACGAGCACGTCGGTCCGATCGGACACACCTTTCCTGTTCAGGTCGTCCGAAGCACTGATCAGGCTGAGGATCAGCTTTCGCGTCAGCTCGGCCATGAATTCCGGCGGTTCCTTCCCCTTGGCCACTTTCGAGACCGCGGACACGATCGCGAGGAATTGCCCCTCGAGTTCGCCCGCCCGCGCGTATCCGAGATAGTTGCGCACGGCCGTTTCCATGTCCGACGCTTCAAACTCACCCCAGTAGGCGTCCTCCGCCAGTCGCCTCGCCTTCTTGAACTCGCCCGGCCGGGCGGCCAGATCGAAGCTCGCGGCCAGGGTCAGGCTGATCCGGTCGATAACCTCAGGCCAAGCCAGCACCGGAGCCAACTGGCCCGCGACCGGCGTGAACGACGGGGCCGTCACGGTCAGCGTCCCCAGATCCGAAACGGCACCGCCGCCGATTTCCACTTCCTTACGGAGCGGCTCACCCATCTCGTGCCAGACATTCACGATGTAGCGGCCGTCGGGAACGTCGGCGAACCGGAACTTGCCCTCGCGGGTGCAAGCCGCCACCCAGGGCGACGCACTCACCACGATGTATCCTCGCATGTGGCTGTGGATATCGCAGGCGAGCCGCACGATCCCAGGCTTGTCGGGAACCCAGTCATGGGGTTCCCCAGGAGCCATCGACTGGTTAAAGTCGAAGCCGGGTGTCACGACGTGAACGCTATGCCGCTCCGAGTCGGCATTCGTGAACCGCAAGGTTCGCCCCAGGGACATCGCCTGCACCCGAGGCACGAACTGCAAACCCTTCTGGTCGACCAGCACGACCTCGGCATCGGCCGCCTGCTCCCGCCGGACCTGCCGGACCGGAGCCAGAGACCGGCTCGAGGCTGACAACCGCGGGACTGACCTCGGGCGAGCAGACTTCGGGCATGGCAACCCGGCCCAAAACGTCCCCAGCGCGGGCTGCCGACCCTCCCATCAGAAGGAGCCAGGCCAAGACCGCCAACCGTCGCATGGAAGTGTTCACCACGTCGCGATCCATCAAAATGTGGGTGGGGTGGTTATTCGGCCGGGGGGAGTTACGCAGCGTATTGAGATTCAATCTCAACGGGTTCCTGTTATTATAGTCGCATGTTTGCGAGGTCGTCAAACAGTTTTTTCGCGGATACCCAACGATGATTACTGAGTCTAACCCGAAGCCCGACACGACTTACGAAGGTCCGGTTCTGACCTCGACGTTTTCGTTTGGGGGCCGGGATATTCGCGTGGTGCGGCCGGCCGACCCGGATCGGTTGCTGGACGACCCCAGCGTCCTGGCCTGGAACCGGCAAGATGATTACATGCCTTACTGGGCCTATCTCTGGCCTGGAGCTCATCTTCTGGCAGAAGCGGTGGGCCAGGAGCCCTGGGTGGAAGGAACGCAAGCGTTGGAGATTGGTTGTGGCCTGGGCCTGGCCGGCCTGGTCGCCTTGAAGCGTGGCTTGCGGGTCCGGTTCACCGACTACGACGAGGCGCCCTTGCGGTTCGCGGTCCGGAGCGCCTTGGAGAATGGCTTCGCTCCTGAGACTTATTCCACGGCGCTACTCGACTGGCGCGAGCTCCCCGACGAGCGTTACCCGATCATTCTGGGGGCCGACGTCCTCTACGAGAGCCGGTTGGTCCCGCTGGTCGCCGACCTCCT
Source organism: Singulisphaera photorubra (assembly GCF_045290345.1). Taxonomy (GTDB): domain Bacteria; phylum Planctomycetota; class Planctomycetia; order Isosphaerales; family Isosphaeraceae; genus Singulisphaera. The sequence goes on from NZ_CP155447.1 coordinate 560,602, forward strand.
GGCCCGGCTCCTCGAGCCGGACGGACTGGCCTTGATTGCCGGCCCCTACCGTGTCGCCACCGAGGGATTGGAAGCCTGCCTGCGCGATCGCGGCCTGGTCCAGGAACTCGAACCGATCCGGGCGGAGAGCGAGCACGGCCCCGTGCGCGGGACCTTGCACCGGATCCGCCGGTTGTCCACCCAACCCTACGAGTCTGTCTCGTAAGTTCAGGGAAACCGAAAATTGAAGGCCGTTTGGGTGCCACGGGTTCCGTACTCGGAACCCGTGCGCGCCAGGCCAAGGCATTCCCGCATGGGTTCCGAGTACGGAACCGCATGGCACCCAGCAGATCATTCAAAAGCTCCCGTGGGATTCACCTTCTGGGACAGACTCTAAGCAAAGAGGCCGACCTCATGCGTTTCGTCCGGTGAGCACGGCCCACGGTACGAGACGCATGGGGCGACCCGACCGGCTTTCGCCAACCGACTTCAAAGGCGTATAGAGCGGAAAGTGACGGATCAACCTCGATCACGGGAAGTGCCGTTTCGGAAGTGGCTCGGCCCCTCCTGGCCTTGGCGCCGTGGAGACTCTACACTCAATCGTAGTTCGATTTCAACGTGGTGATTCCGACCGAATGAGTCGCCCCGGCGAGGATTTCAGAACGTCTTGTACAGCCCGAGAATCCGGGCTCGCGACGAGAGCGACAGCGCACGGAATCCGCGAAACCAACGGAGGAACGGCTGATGAGTGTCGACAACCCTTACGCCGCGCCAGAGGCCGACCTGAGCGTGGTCAGGGACCCCGCAACGGACTGCGACCTCGCGAAACGCTCCACGCGCATGGTCGCGGCGTTCCTGGATGGCTTGATCGGAGTCGCCTTTGCCATCCCCATCTCATTTCTGTTAGGAACCTGGAACTACATCAGCGTAGGGCAGGAACCGCCTCTCGGGATCACGCTCGCCGCAAGTGTTCTCGGCTTCCTCGCGTTCCTCCTCATTCATGGATCCTTCCTGAAGGCGAACGGCCAGACGTTCGGCAAGAAAATGACAGGGATCCGGGTCGCCGACCTCGACGGGAACATCCCCAACTTTGGCAAGTTAATCCTGTGGCGATACCTGCCAATCTCAGTCGCCGCGGTGATCCCACTGATCGGCCCTTATCTGTCGGTTGTGAACGTCCTCTTCATCTTCCGAAAGGATCGCCGCTGTCTTCACGACCTTATTGCCGGCACGAAGGTGGTTGTTGCCCCAGAGTCGAGTTGATGATGGGACTCCGCCCCCAAAGCCTATCCCCTCATTCATAATCACCATCGGCCCCTCGGTGAACGCGGTAGGAGGCGGGCGGCATTCTTCCTGTCGTGAACCTCGGTCCCACTTCGATTGTCAGTAGAACAGCTCTCCGGTCCAGGGACACCTGCTCCCGGCCTCCACGGACAGTCCATGGCCTCTCTCGATATTCCGTGGGAGATTCGGGGCGAACCACCGGGGCAACCGAGAATCTCCAAGGTCGCATGCGACCCACGACGTTGATCCCCAAACCGCCGGCCCGAAGGAACGTTCTCCGGTGAATCGCCCCCTGATCGTCATCCTCGTAACCGTCACTCTCGACTCCGTGGGGATCGGTCTCGTCACCCCGGTCATTCCGAGCCTGCTCCGCGAACTCACCCATGACTCTCAGATCGCCGGGCGATACGGCTATTTCCTGGCCCTTTATTCTCTGATGCAGTTCCTCTTCTCCCCGATCCTCGGCAGCCTGAGCGACCGGTTCGGGAGACGTCCCGTGTTGCTCGTGTCCTTGGCGGGAGCGGCGATCGATTACACGGTGATGGCCCTCACACCGTTTCTCTCGATCCTTTACCTCGGTCGGATGGTCGCGGGAGTGACGGGCGCCAACATGGCCGTCGCAACCGCCTACATCGCCGATATCTCGCGAGAGGACGAGCGGGCCAAGCGATTCGGATACATGAACGCGTGCTTCGGCCTGGGGTTCGTGGCCGGCCCTTTGATTGGCGGCCTGGTCGGCACGTTCTCGCCCCGATACCCCTTCCTGGTCGCCGCCCTCTTCAACGGCCTGAATTTCTTGCTCGGCTATTTCGTGCTTCCCGAGTCCCGTTCGACGGAGGCGAGCCGCGCTGAGAAATCCGCAATGAACCCGATCCAGTCGCTTCGCTGGGTCTGGGGCGTGAAAGTCTTGCTCCCGTTTCTCGTCATCTACTTCGTCATCCATCTGGTCGGACAGGTCCCCGGGACCATCTGGGTCATCTATGGCGAAGACAAATTCGGCTGGGATTCTCGAATCATCGGCCTGTCGCTCGCCGCCTTCGGAATCCTGCACGCCGTCTCCCAGGCCTTCCTCACGGGACCGATTACCAAACTCCTCGGAGAACGAGGTTCCATCATCCTCGGCCTGCTGTCGGACGGCTCGGCCTACGTGCTCATGGCGTTCGCCACTCGGGGATGGATGGCCTTCGCCACGATGCCCCTTTTCACCACCGGCGGTATCGCCATGCCCGCCTTGCAATCCCTGATCTCGAACCAGGTGAACGAGGACAAACAGGGCGAGCTCCAGGGGACGCTCGTCAGCCTCATGAGCCTTGCGGCCGTCTTCGGCCCGATTGCCGTGACCGAACTCTACGCCGCGTATTCCGACTCCTGGACCGGCATCGTTTGGGTCGCCGGTGCAACCCTCTATCTCTTCTGCATCCCGGCACTCTGGCGCAAACGCCAACCCACGAGTCGTGAACTCGCCGCGCCAGTTTGATCCGACCGGCCTGACACGCAGAACGACATCGTCCTGCTTCCACGCGATCGGCCGGCGCATCCTCGTTGGCCCAATGAATCTCGTCGGGTGGTCCGTGCCCACCCGAAGAGAAAGACCGGATACTAACCAATGATCAATTGCAAATCATTGACAGTTTCATCATGAGTGAGGCGACGCTTGACGAAGCTTGCCTACCTCACGTCACATCCCGATTCGATCGCAGCGTTCCGATGATGTCGTTGACGTGGCTGACCTGCTCCGCTTCGAGGATCCGGCTGAGGTCATCGACGAGGCGGTCGGAGGCGGTCGGGTCGTAGAAGGTCGCGGTGCCGACCTGGATGGCGGAGGCGCCTGCGACGAGGAACTCGAGGGCGTCGTCGACGTTGGCGATGCCGCCGATGCCAATGATCGGCAGGTCGGGCAGAGCGCGGGCGACGTCCCAGACCATCCGCAAGGCGAGGGGCTTGATGGCAGGGCCGCTCAAGCCACCGACGTCGTTGGCCAGCACCGGCCGGCGCTTTCGCCAGTTGACGGCCATCCCTCGAAACGTATTGATCAGGCTGACGGCATCCGCGCCCCCTTCAGCCGCCGCCCTGGCGAGGGCGACGATGTCGGTGACGTTCGGCGTCATCTTGGCGATGATCGGAAGCGGGGTCACAGCGCGGACTCGCCGCACCAGACGAGCGACGGCGTCAGGGTCGATTCCCAGGTCAAGGCCGTGGCTGACGTTCGGGCACGAGACGTTGAGCTCGATCGCGGCCAGGCCGGCGTCACCGCCGAGGGTCTCGGCCATCGCGACGAACTGGTCCTCGTCCTCACCCGCGATATTCGCGATCACCGCGGTACCGACGGTCCGCAAATAAGGGAGGTGGTGCTCCCGGAAGTGGTCGATGCCGTCGTTATCCAGGCCGATCGCGTTGAGCAGGCCCGACGCGGTCTCGACGGTCCGGGGAGTCGGGTTGCCCGCCCTCGGCCGATAGGTCACGGTCTTGGGGATCACCCCACCGAGCCGATCGAGCCGGACGAAGGGGGCCATCTCCCGGACGTAGCCAAACGTGCCCGAGGCGACGAGAACCGGATTCTTCAACTCCAAACGTCCGAGACGGACCCGCAAATCCACCACGTCGCAGCTCCAGCCTACAAAAGGATCTGACACTTACCACCCAATCATCCCGATTTCGACCTCGCGCGTCCATCGGGTCTGAGCGAGCTTCAAGGTACAATAATCACGACCAGAGCTGACACCCCGATCGTGGGAGCTCCCCGCTGAGGACCCCCGCGTCATGACCATGAGGACCGAAGACTACGCGTTGATCGGGAAGAATGGGTCGATCGACTGGCTCTGCGCCCTTCGGTTCGATTCGGGCGTTCCAATAACCCCGACCGTACTGCGCCTGGTCGAGGGGAGGGCAGGGCAGGTTCCCATCTGGCTCCGCGTAGTGGCCGGCCAGCGGATGGAACTCCAGACCATGTACGGTCTGTCGGGCGAACGCCGGCTCACCGAGCAGGAACTCTCCTGGCTGCCCCGCTCTGAGAGTTCATGTCCCGTGCGGATCGGCAACAAGGCTCAAGGAGCCAGATGCCTTCGTGGGTGACCCGAACCGCAAAGCAGTCCAGGTCACCCATTGGTATTCCTCAGCTTGCGGACACTGCAAACGAGGTCGTACGAAGTCCGCGAGACTGCGTTCAGGAGGGGATGGACGGGTCGGACTTCTGACAGATGCTCCTGAGTCGCGGTGAGAGCAGGACAACCAGGCCGCAGAGCCCCATGAGGACGATGGACGACGGCTCAGGGACGGGTTGCGGCAGAATTCCCCCGAACGGGTAAGTGTGCGCCTCGACATGCCCGTCGAGCGAGGCTCCAATCAATGTTCCATTGATATGATTGTACCCAAAATTAAGAGCCGCCTTGGGCGCCAGGACACTGCCGTAGATTGAGACGTTCGAGTCGGTCAGTGTCGTCGCATTCGAGAAATTGAACAGGATGTTATTGATCAGCGGATTCGTCTCCGAGGACGACCCGTTGACATACATCTGGAAGTTCGCCAGCGAGGGAGACGTCCCATCGACATTGATCAGGACCGTCGAGCCGACCGGCGAGAGGATATTCAGGCCGTTATTGTTGGCGCTGGAGAACTGGGCGGCCGTCAGATTGAAAACGTTCAGGCTGCTGGAAGTGCCCGTGAGGGTCAGCCCGAGTGCCCCCGCGCCGACCGTACCGTTCGAGGCCTGCGTCGCCAGGAACGACGAGAGGGCGGTCAACGAAGTCCGGGCCGCCGCGAAGTCGATCGGCTGGTCGTAATAGGTCCCGCCGGTGACGTTGACGCTCGTCAAGCTGCTCGTTCCGCCAACGTGGAGGTCACCGTTGATCGTGCCGCTGCTGAAAACGAGGTTCCCGCCAACCACCAGCGCATTGGCTGTGTTCGTCGGAAGCTTCGAGGCAACGCTGTACCCCGTGTACGACGCGTTCCCACCGATCGCCACCCGTCCTTCGGAGTCTGTGTAGGTCTGGGTCGCGTCTCCAAGAATGAAAACATTATAATCCTGAGCGGGTCCGAGCATGGCCGCCTGGGCCCCGCCAGACACCATCACCAAGGTAGCGACCAAACCAAGGATTCGACCATAAAAACGACTCTGCACGTGCTTGCTCCTCGAGTTGCTAAAAAATGCGCAGCCACGCAAACCCCGCCGAGCGTTGCTCTCCAAACGGAGCTTCGACCGGGGAAACGATGGCCCTTTGGGGGGGAGTCCATTCCTCTGAATCGGGTTCAGAGTGGGCGAAGGGGATGGGAATGCGCCCTTTGGGATCGACTGGACTGAGATGACTAAGTCTGAGTCGTTACGCTTCCCCTTCTCTTTTCTTTTCTCTCAAACAGCGGACTGAACAGGTGGCCCCACGACTCCTAATGAGATCGCATGTTAGGCCGAAATTCGAACAGCGTCAAATCGGCCTTCTCTTTTTGGAAACATAGGCAAACAAGGCAGTCTAAAACGAAGAAAAAACGGCCGAATGATGCTCAAATTCACCATAAAAATCCACACATAGGAGCAGTAACGCGAACTTTCCCCTCTTTTGGTTGGCGGATCATCTCTGGCGGACCGGGGGAATCGCGGAGAGAATCACCGCGTCAAAGTGGGGAGCATCAAAGAAGGAAGAGGGCGGGATCGCCTTCGAGGTCCATTCTGGCATAAGATATTGCGATGACGACGACCACTACCAATATGCAGCGTCTCCAAGACCGCCTGAGCCGGGAAACTCGCGCCGAGGTTCGCTTCGATCGGGGGAGCCGCGGCCTGTACTCGACCGATGCGAGCCTCTACCAGATCGAGCCCCTGGGCGTGGTTGTGCCACGCACGGCGGACGACGTGGCGGTGGCGGTGCGGATCGCCGCCGACGAGGGCGTGCCGATCGTACCTCGAGGTGCGGCCACGAGTCTCTCGGGGCAGACGATCGGGCCGGCCATCGTGCTCGACTTCTCCAAGTACCTCAACCGCGTCGGCGTGGTCGATCGTGACCGGATGACCGTGCGTGTTGAGCCCGGGGTCGTGCTCGACCGGCTCAACGCCCACCTCCGGCCGCTCGGCCTGATGTTCGGGCCGGACGTGTCGACCAGCGACCGCGCGACGATCGGCGGGATGATCGGCAACAACTCGGCGGGCGCTCGATCCCTCCGGTACGGCAAGACCGTCGACCATGTTCATTCCGTCGACGTCGTTCTGGCCGATGGCACGTCGACGACCTTGGGACCGGTTCCCGAGGGAGAGCTCGACGCGCTCTGCGCCCGGCCCGACGCCGTCGGGAGAATCCACCGCGTGGTCCGCGAGACGGTCGCCCGCCATCGCGCGGCGATCGAGGCGAAATTCCCCAAGATTCTCCGTCGGGTCAGTGGCTACAACCTTGATGAGTTCGTGCCCGGCTTGCCGGTCCGCGCGGCCGGCTGGCACGATGCCCCCTGGCAGTTCAACCTGGCGCGCTTGATCGTCGGGTCGGAGGGAACGCTGGCGGTCATCCAAGGCGCCGAGCTCAGGGTGGTGCCGATCCCCGCGGCGACCGGTCTCGTCGTCCTCTCGTTCGCGACGATCCCCGCCGCGCTCGACCGGCTCGAGGAGATCGTGGCGACCGGTCCCGTAGCCGTCGAGATGCTCGACCGGATGATTCTCGACCTGGCTGCGACCCACCCTGCCTACGCGGGGCGGATGGAGTTCGCCGAAGGACGGCCGGCCGCGGTCCTGGCCGCCCAGTTCTATGCGGACAGCGCGGAGGAACTGGCCGACCGGGCGAACGACCTGGCCCGCCGGTTCGAGGGGCGTCCGCACGTCCTGGGTGTTCGCAAGAGCCTGGGCGGCGCTGAGAAAGATGACTTCTGGAAGGTCCGCAAAGCAGGGTTCTCGCTCCTGATGGGGCTCGTCGGTGACTCCAAGCCGGTAGCCTTCGTCGAGGACACGGCGGTTTCCCCCGCCCGGCTCCCCGCCTTTTACGAGCGGTTCCAGGCGATCGTCGACCGCCAGGGGGTCGAGGCCGCCTGCTACGGCCACGCCGACGTCGGCTGCCTGCACATCCGGCCGATCCTCAACGTCAAGACCCACGAGGGGGTCGAGTCGTTGCGCACGATCGCGCGCGAGGTGTCCGACCTGGTCGTCGAATTCGAGGGGGCGATGAGTGGCGAGCACGGCGACGGCCTGGCCCGCAGCCTCTGGAACGCGAAGCTATTCGGCCCCGAGGTCTACGGCGCGTTCGAGACCGTCAAGCACGCCTTCGACCCCGACAACCTGATGAACCCAGGGAAGGTCGTCGCCGCGCCCGATCCCGGTGACAACCTCCGCATCAGCCCCGATTACCACCCCCACGAGCCCGACTCGACCGTTTTCGACTTCTCGAGCCAGGGAGGGTTCGCCCGCGCCGTCGAGATGTGCTCCGGCGTCGGGGCCTGCCGCAAGACGGGCACCGGCACGATGTGCCCAAGCTACATGGTCACAATGGAGGAGAAGCACACGACCAGGGGCCGCGCCAACTCGCTCCGAATGGCGATGACCGGGGAACTGGGCCACGACGGATTCAACAACGAGGCGCTCCACGAGGCACTCGACCTCTGTCTCCAGTGCAAGGCCTGCAAGACCGAATGCCCGTCGAATGTCGATATGGCCAAGCTCAAGGCGGAAGTCCTTCATCAGGTCTACAAAGACAAGCGCGTGCCGATCGGGTCGCTCTTGATGGGCCATATCCACCACCTCAACCCGATCGGCTCGGCGACGGCCCCGCTGGCCAACTGGACCCTGAACCAGCCGACGTTCAAGTGGCTACTCGAGAAGGTCGCCGGAATTGATCGGCGACGGACCCTGCCGACCTTCGCGCGGGACCACCTGCGCCGCTGGTTCCGGCGTCACAAAGTCGACTCCCGCGCAGGGACACAGGGTTCCGTCCTCTTGATGGATGACTGCTTCACCACCTACAACAACCCAGAAATCGGCCAGGCCGCCGTACGGGTGCTCGAAGCGGCCGGCTACCGGGTCGAACTCGCGGGCCTCCCATGCTGTGGCCGCCCCGCGCTCTCAAAGGGCCTGCTTCCCCTCGGCCGGAGCCTCGCCCGCGAGAACGTCCGCAGGCTGGTCGGCCACGCCCGCAAAGGGACGCCGATCCTCGGCTGCGAGCCAAGCTGCTTGCTCACCCTGGTCGACGAGTACCGCGATTTCCGCCTCGGCCCCGACGCCGACCTCGTCGCCAAGTCCGCTCACCTCGTCGACGCATTCATCGCCGACCCGACCCGGGTTCCCACACTCCCCCTGCGCCCCCTTGAGGAGCAGGTCCTCCTGCACGGCCACTGCCAGCAAAAGGCTCTCGTGGGCACGGCCGGAACCCTGGCCGCACTCCGCCGAGTTCCCGGCCTCGAGGTCAAGGAACTCGACTCAGGCTGCTGCGGTATGGCCGGCTCGTTCGGCTACGAACACGGCCACTATGACGTCAGCGTGGCCCTGGCCAATCGCGTGATCCTGCCGGCCATGAAAGCCAACCCCAAGGCGCGACTGGTCGCCCCGGGCTTCTCATGCCGAAGTCAGGTCCACGGCCTCGCCGGGCACACCCCGTTGCACCCGATCGAGCTAATTGCCGAACAACTGATTCCTCAGAAGCCCTGAGGGTGAATTAGCAAATCTGCAACTTTTCATGTTTAGACACACTAGAGCGCGTCCGCGGGCGTCTGGAAGTGGGGTGGGTCGGTTTGAACGGGTGAGGCTGTCGCCACGTTACCGGGGGCGCTTCGTCCGTCGGAAGTCAGGAAGCTTACGCTCTCCAAGGGTTGCCGTAGCAGCCAAGGTCCCCCTCACCCCAGTCGTCCGCCAGGAAGTAGAGAATGTTCGCCTGCTTCTCGGCGGCATGAGCAGGGGCGGCCAGGCTCAGGAAGGCGAGGCCGAGCAGGAACCGTCGCATCATCGGGCGGCTGCTCCGACCTCGTTGCTACTTCGCGAACGGACATGCCCCCGTTTCACGCCCCGTTGCGAAGCTCGCGGACCGAGACGAGTGGCTCGGCAAACAGCTTGATGTGTCGCTCCATGAAAGCCCGAGTCGCGAGGGTATGTTCGGCGGTCCCTTTGAACGACGTCCGCACGATCTGGAGATACGACTCATGCCCCTTCATCTGGTCGGAGCGTTCCAGACCCGCCATCCCGGTGAGCCAATCCCAGCGCCGCCAAAAACATTCCCAGAACGGTTGGACAGACGCGTTCGGCCCCTCCTTGTGGGGCTCAGTGGGTTCGGCCTTGGCTACGCGGATCCAGGCGTTGCAGGCGCAGGCCAAAAGGATCTGGAACTGGAGCCGGTTCAGGGCAACGATACGGCGGTCGGTTGTAGTGGGGCAATTGGGGCGGGCTAACAGGTTGTCACGGGCATCGCGGAGAGCCCGCAAGCCGCTGCACGCTTGATCGATGAAGCGGGCGTGAAAGCGCTGGCGATCCAGGACGCAGGTCGGGGCTGCTGGCCCGATGGTCAGCGCCATCAGTAATTCCCCAAAGTGGGCCTGCGCGCGGAGGCGATGCAGGAGGAACCAGAATTGTGTATCGCGCCGACCGCCGGTGAGCAGTGTTTCGGATTGAGCGAGTGAGTCGCGGGCCCGCTCCAAGGAGCGGATTGCCGCTCGATCGATTTCTCCCACCTCCGGCTCCTTGCCAACACACTCCATGAGCCGTCCAGTGTCCCAGTAGGCCAACGAGCGTCGGAGCGCGATCTTGACCGCATTGCGGTCAGGTTCCGGAATCTGGCGCCAGGCGCTAACCAGACGGTCGGGGTCAGTGCCCAGCGCCTCCTCGGCGCGGGCAAGGTTTGCCGCCGTCGTAGGGGTAATCGCTCCGATCACTCGAATGGCCTCCCGCACGCGGACCAAGAAACCCTCCGGATCTACCGTCAGATGATCAGCCCAGGGGGTCATCGCCCGCCGGAGAAGCTGCCGAGCGGATACCTGTGTGGGGTCAGCGGCGAACCCAGGGTCGAGCGCGGCGACAATGAAGTCGAATCCAAGCAATAGCCGGCCTTGTGGCGCCAACCAGGATGAGTCGAAGTTCTTGCCAAGCGAACGGGTGCAATTGCTGATAATCTTCCAGTCGGCGTAGAACATCAGCGACTCGGCCTTGGACAGCGTGCAGATGGCCATGGCACCGCGGCCTGATCCGGCGATGGGGTCCAGTCCGGCCAAAGCCCGGTCGAAGTCACGGAACGCTGCCACGAACCGACCCCTCAAGCTCAGCGCTCGCCCCCGCAAGGTGCGGAGATAGCTGCGATAGACGAAGTAGTCCCCCGGTTCCGTGTTCGTCTCACGGATGAGCGCCAACCCCCGGTCGCATTCTTCAAATGCGCGAATGCAATTTGCCTTGAGTTTATCATGCGCCAATACATCATCGTTCTTAATATCCCATAAACCTATCGGCGTCAGGATAAGCTCAGCCGCACGAAAGTGAAGTTTCACTTCCATCGCCTCGCAGAAATCATCGAGCTCCGGATTGCAGTCGGCCTGTGTCCGAATCGTAGCGACGACCTCGCGCAGCCGAGCGATCAGCCATCCCGCCTCGTCCAGACGACCGAGACCGCGGAGGCATACAGCAATATCGAGCAAGGTTGCCATCGCCTCGAAGCCAAGTCGCAGCATGCCCCGACTGCTCCTGTTCCCGAGGAGTGTCCGAGCCGGGTCCAAAAGCTCCGAAACAAGACGCTCGGCTAAACCCGGCCCGAGGTCGTCTCTGAGGTTACTGGGATCCGAGTCGTGAGATGAGGAAGCTTGTTGGGAAACCAGACTTCGCACCTGTGCAATCCTAACCCCAATACATCCTTCATAGTCTGTCTTCTCGCGGAGGACTTTGCCGTGGAGGTCACGTAACAGAAGATCCATCCTCCGGATCTCATCGGTGATCTGCTCCTCGAGTCGGGACTCGGCCGAGCCTGGCTCGGCATGAACTCCGTAGTAGACGATCAGGAAGCGAGGCAGATCGTTCGGCACGATCCATTTGATCCAGCCGAGAAGAGTGTCGGAAGACACGTGACTCAGCAACATGTCACGGTCGCGTTCCAGCGTCCGCTCCAGGGCGCGGACATCATCGAGTCGATCCTGAAGTGCAAGGCGAAGTCCACGGGGGCCCAGTCTCCGATGTTCGAAACAGGCGACCGGATCGGAGCGTCCTGGAGCCTCCCCTGGATCCGTGAACTCGCGCCGCCGGCGCATCAAAAGGGCCGCGAGAGCAGTCTCGTAGCGGATGGAAGAAATGCGGTGATAGAGGTACTCGGAATAGGCTGCAATATCTTTGGACGCAAGATACATATCCGAATAATAGTATCGCGCAATCTGCTTGTGCTGATAAACCAGCCTCGCCAGTTGGCGGACAATCTCGCGAAGCTGGTTGCGATCGTTTAATGGCTGAGGGTCGTAGGCGTGGCCCAGGAAGCGATAAGCCTCCTTCGGCGCCTCGACTGCGTCGAGATACTGCTTGCCCGTGGCCAGCGACGAGCCTCGCTCATAGATCTGGTCGCGAGAGTGCGTTCCCATCCAATACAGCTCGCCTCCAAGGCAGAACAACTCCTGCCGCCTTTGGAGCCAACCTAACCAGGTATCGAGCTCTTCGTACAACCTGGGGGTCGGCACGACCTCATGGGCTTCCCCGTCGTGCGAGAAGTAATCGATGGCGAGCCGACGCAGGGCCACCAAGCTCCTTGGACGCCGGAAGGTCGAGACCAGCATCATCAGATCGCCCAGTCGCTTGTCGCCGACTCGAGCTTTGAGCTGGCTCTCGGTAACGTCGAGGTCTGCCTGTGTGACCGCGTCAAGTGGCCGGCGCCGCGATGGTGCCCGGTGGAACTCGACGAGACCATCTCCCGAGATTCGCTCCAACTCTCCCCGAAAATTGCGGAGTGCCCCAGAGATCGCGTCGAAGGTCTTCCTGTGTTCAGTAATCTCCGTCCGATCCGAAAGCGAGAATCGGTCGGCCAACTCGTTGATCCCCAGGCAGATGTGTGAGTCCTTGCAGTCGGGTGCATTCTCCACCAATACGGTAAGAAATTGGCAGAACTCGATCATCCTATCTTTAAGGTGGGCGGCGAGTGTCGAAGGGAGGCCGTGGTGAGTCGTTGGCGGGCGGCCGAAGGCCCCGACCTCGTCGATGGCCAAGATATACGAACCTCGCCTCAAAGTCGCATGAATGCGGCCGGCCGCCCGCCGAAGGCTCTCTTTGTGAACATCTGAGCCAATGGATCCCGTGAGAGATAAGGCAACCGAGGGCAGGGATGGGTCGTGCCTTCGGCACTGGTGCATCACTTCGGAGACCAGTTCCTCGATCGACTGAAACATTCCCGCGTCGAGCCAGATTGGCACATGGGAGCCGGCATGCTTGGAAAGAAACTCCGACATCACGATCGCCGCGGCATCCACTGGCGTGCTCGCGTCATCGCGCCGGCCCTCCTCGGACGACTCGCCCGTGAAGACGTGAACTGGGCTGGATGGAGGCGAGCCGGCCCACGGGGCGACATGGGCCGTGGCGCTACCGTTCATATCGAAAATGGAGGAAGCGACCAGGCCCAGCGGCCGTTGCGTGTGCGACGTGTAGGACTCGGCACTGGTCGGCTGGCTAGAGGTCAGCCTGGCATGTATCCCAACCAGAAATGCACCGGAATCGAAGGTCCGCGCTGTGACCAGCGGCGTCGCGACCTTCCCCATTTTATCATCGGGCGAGTTGTACTTTTCCGCCAATACCTCGACGGTGCCCGGGCGCATCGGCTCAAAATGGACCCAGGCGACTTGCGGTCCGCGCGATGCCTTTCCTCGCTCGAGGACGGCCGCGATGAAGTCCATGATTCGGCGGTCCTGTCCCCCATAGCCCAGAACCAGTAGCAGCGGATTCTCAGGCAAATAGCCCAGCAGCTTCCGCTTCTCGGGCTCGGACAGCGGCTCATCGAGTGTCTCACCCACCTGCAGGCCGTAGGCACTGCCGTGCAATTTGATCACCGAGAGTCTCCCGCCAACGAGCAACTCGTTGGGCAATTCAGCCGCCCGCCAGACGTCGAAAACGGTCGGCTCCATCCCTTCAGACCGCATCGCGCGTTCGATCAGGTCATCGAAGTTCGTCGTCAGGATCAGTTTCCAACCTTGAAGACGGGCGAGGAACGCCAAGAACCGGTGACTGTTCCCTGGGACACGGCCCCTGTTGAACATCTGAAAAAGATTATCCACGTGGTCGGCCCGCCCGTCCGTAACCCACCGAAGGAACGGCCGCCACTTTGGCCGGGTGATCGACGATCGGAGGAACTCGAGAATCTCCCCTCGCTGGACGTCGGAGATCTCATCACGGTGTGACGATTTCCTAAAGAAGTATTCAAGTTCGCGAGGGCTGGCGCGTTCCAGCAGGCCGTGCATCAACTCCAGGTATCGAAATTCTTTCGGCAACTCGTGCTGCCACTCCTCGCGATATCTCCCCTTGATCCTTTTATTTAACTCGAGGGGGGTTAGGCCAGTTGACCAGAGGCGATCGTTGAGCTCAAATGGATCTGGCCACCCGCATCGATTTAAATATTCGTTTTTTGGATAGCTCAGGTCGTCATCGCTTTGATCCCGGGCGTCCACTGGCAGCCGATAAAGCTCCCGTTGGAGGAAATAGCGAGCCTTGGCAAGGTATCGGACGATCTCGCCCGTGGGAGGATAGCCCGAATCCACCGAGATCCCCGCGCCTAGCAAGGGGACGATCGGACGCCCTGATTCAGACTCCCGTATAATCATGTCGGCAAATTGTTTTTCCGACAGCATACTCCGATCAGATCCCTGTTTTGTCATCATTGCTGTTTAACCTCTGCCACTGCAGCCCAAGGTACATCAATGGTGCTTTTTCTCAACGATCCGCGACTGGGCGAGAATCTCGCTGGATTTCTGGCCCGGTCGAATCCGTAGTACGGCCGTGCGACTGCAAACAACCCGTTGCGGAAACCGCAAGAATCCTCGGCTCTACAGCTCTTTCGCGGATCGTTGTTTTTTTGGGGAAGGAGGTTGAGCTCGGACTCGTGGGTTGGTTCGTTTAATCGACAAACCAACGGTTCAATCGATTGGAATCACAATCAAGTGAATTGTCAAACAAAACGATGCCAATACCGGTTTATCCGGCGGAAGCACGTGCAGTCTGGAAGCCCATTAATGCATCGCCATCCGATCGGTTTGTAGCTCGTCTCATGGATCGCCAGGAAGTGGTAGGGGCGGCTCGAATGAGTCCGCCCCACCAGCCAATCTCTCCCGGCGAGTATTCAAGTGGGCAGCCCACCAGGCCCAAAGAGAGCGACCGTCAAGGCGTGGCTTTGGGCCAGGGATAGGCGTTCTGGCCCGCGGTCGGATCGAAGGGACCAGGGGGGAGCGTCTTCTGCCAGGCGAGGGCCTGGGCCGAGAGCGACGAGACGAGCTCGGGGTGTTGGTCCGCGACGTTGTCGGACTCTCCTGGATCTTTGGGAATGTCATAGAGCTCGACGCGGCTGCCGTCGGGATTCAGGAGCAGTTTCCAGCGGCCTTCGCGGATCGAAAGGATCGGACTGCGATTCCAGGGATGGCCGGCGATCCCGAACCGCCACTCCCAATGCAGCGGCCTGGTGCGTTCCGGCGCCTTGCCCCGCAGGACGGAGGCACGATCCTCGCCATCAAGGGCCAGACTTTCTGGGACCGTCGCGCCACTGATCGCAGCGAGAGTGGGGAGGATATCGACCCCAGCGACAATCGCATCGTTGACGGCGCCGGCGGGAACACCGGGGCCCCTCACGATGAACGGGAGCCGTACTCCCCCTTCGTAGAGACTCCGCTTGCGGCCACGGAATGGTCCAGGGCTGCCGACCCCGCTGTGAGAGGCGTTGGCAATCTCAATCGCCTCGGGACCATTGTCGGAGGTGAAGATCACGATCGTGTTCTCGCGGAGTCCCAGTTCATCCAGCTTCTTGAACAGGCGGCCGAGCTGGGCATCAGCGGCTGTCGCAGCGGCCGCATAGACCCGAGCCGGCGAGGTGAAGGGAATGCCCGGCACCTGGAGTTCCGGGTAAGCGGCCAGCGCCTCGGGACTCGGATTCAAGATCGCGTGGGTGTCGAGCAGCCAGGCCTGAGCAAAGAACGGCTTAGCTTTGATCTGCTCGAGGAATTTGATGGTTTCGTCCACGATCAGCTCAGTGGAGCGGGGGCGTGAGTTGACTGTGCCGAAGCTACTGTCAGTAACCGGCCCGGCGGCACCGATCTTGGCAACGTCGTAGCCGTAGCGGTCGGGCAGGGGAGCACCGACGCCACCGAGATGCCACTTGCCGAAATGGGCCGTGGTGTAGCCTTGCGTCTTGAGCAGCTTGGCCAGGGTCACCGCCTCGGGATCAAGCCAGTTGGGCATGCCCCGCTTCTGATTCTGTTCATTCGTTGCGAAATGACCGTGGACCCCAAACCGCGAGGGATATCGCCCGGTGATCTGGGCGGTGCGGCTGGGGGAACAGACCGAGCCGCACTGGTAGTACTGGGTCAAGAGCGTGCCCTGGCGCGCCAATGCGTCGAGGTTCGGCGTTTTTAGCCGGGGGTTGCCGTAGCAGCCAAGGTCCCCCCAACCCCAGTCGTCAGCCAGGATGTAGAGAATGTTCGGCCGCTTCTCGGCGGCATGAGCGGTGGCGGCCAGGCTGAGGAAAGCGAGGCCGAGTAGGAAACGTCGCGTCATCAGGGCGCTTCTCCAATCGTGAGGGACAGTCGCATTGCGCGGGCAATCGGGCGCGGTCAAATTTCCCGGACGGGCCGAGTCGAACCTTGCCGGGAGCAGAATCAGAAGCTATCGGCAGAAATGATTTCGCCCCCGTTTCGCGACCCCAGCCCCCAGACCACCGGCGCATTCGTACTGTCCTTGAGATAACGCACCGCACCATCGCCGAGCAAAATGTTCGCACCACCGGGATGGTTGCTCGCCATCCCGAACATCGCTGGGGCGATAATGGTTCCCGAGGGAGCGGAGGTGCAGTGAGGGCACTTCGCGTTCGGGGCCTGCAAGGTCGACCCCATCGTATAACCATGGAACGCCAATGACCATGTCTGCCCGAGATAGACGCTCAGGCCGTAGCGACTGGCCGGAGCTCCACTCCGCAACATGGCCGAGCAGCGAGACAGCCATTCCGGAAAGTTTTGAACGAACGTTGGGTGAGGCATGGTGAGGGTGCCATTATTCCGCGCGGTGCCGTTGGGCAACGACGAGAGCCAGACGATGTCGGACGATGGCGTCACGGTCCCGATAACCCCGGTCCCCACCTTCCACTCGCCAAAGGCAATCGTGTTGCTCGATCCGTCGGTGATATCGCTGATGCCGATGCATCGCCCGCTGCTATTCACGTGCTGAAACAAACCATTGGGCGGTCCGCCGACCTGATTCCCATCCCACTCAAGGCTCGCTCCCACTGAGGCAAAGTAGTTCGTGCCGGTCGCGCGGTAGCCCGCCAGATTATGCCCTGCATGGTTGTAATTCGGCGGTGTATCGGACGGGCAGAGAAACATCTGGCTGCGAGTGGTGACGACCGTCGAGTTCGCCCCATTGCCGTAGGCGGGGTCGTTGGCCGCCATGAGGTCCAGATTGAACGCATTGAACAAAGCGGTCTGTTCCGAATACCCCATCAGCCGAAGTTGAGCACTGGGGCTCCCCTGAACTAGCAGCGCCAAGTCTGTCGATCGCCGGGCGAGCAGCCCACCCGGCGGGAAAGTGTTGTGACTGCTGTGATAGTTGTGGAGAGCCAGGCCGATCTGCTTCAAATTGTTGGTGCACTGAGCACGGCGGGCCGCCTCACGTGCCGCTTGCACGGCGGGCAGCAGCAACGCGATCAGGACCGCAATGATCGCGATCACCACAAGTAGCTCGATCAACGTAAAGCCACGTTGCATTCGTCGCAACATATCCTACTCCTCAATCGATGAACTCAAGGCACGGCAATCCCGCTCCCGCAGGATGCCGATCTTGACCAGCTCGATCGATATCGTCAATATTGCTACTCCATATGCCGATCGGATTAGTCAAAATTCGTCGTCTGTGTGAGCGCCGAGGCGTGAGAAGGTGGAACCAAATCTCAAGTCAATCAGGACCAACCATGCGAATTACATTTGCTAGAACATTGGCAGTGACCGTTGTTTTCGCGATGGCGGGTTGTGGCGGGGCATCAGACGGAATCAACCGCGAGCCGGTTTCGGGGGAAGTCACACTGGATGGCCAGCCGATCAGTCAGGGGGAAATCACGTTTGTTCCGGCGGGGGGTGGCGAACCCGTTGCCGCGGCGATCATCGAGAATGGGCGTTACACGGTGGAACGCGCCAACGGCCCATCGCCCGGGCCGCAACGGATCAACGTCTGGTCGAAGAAACCGACCGGCAAGAAGTTCCCGAGCGACGTTGAGCCGGGTACCTTTATTGAAGAGACACGTGAGTCCATCCCGGACCGCTACAACCTCAAGTCCGAGTTGAAGGCGGAGGTCAAGGAAGGCGGCGACAATCGATTCGACTTCACGTTGCAAAGCGAAAAGAGCGTCCCCAAGTCAACAAGGCGATAGCTCGCCGTTGCGCAGCGGATCTCAGTCTGGTCCTGCCGCCAGCGGGCAAAATCCTCGGCCAGGCCCGGATGCGGCTTTTCGCACGAAAAACTGAACTCCCCATAACCCCACATGTTTTCTTAACGCACATACACTACATTGATTTTAAATCATACTTAACAACCACCAACCATAGAGCGAGAAATTCCCCTCGTTCCCGCGGTCCCCCGTGGGAATGCCGTCCCCGACGCTCTGCGTCGTCTGGCCCTCGAAAGCCGAGGACGCAGAGCGTCCAAGACTTCATTCCCACGGGGGACCGTGGGAACGAGTAGCAACATGACTTTCAATCATGTATCGTGCCGTCGCTATTATCACGCTGCCAATGTGGAGCCTACAAGCCATGGCACCAGTGGTCGACGAGAGGTCCCGAAATTAGGGCGGACAGTCCGGCTCTGCGAAACGCCTCCGGTCGTTTCGTGATCACGGACCGCTCACGGAGACTTCCGACTCCTTGAGCCGGGTGAGTCCGGGCACACTTATGATGATTCGAGCCATCCGCATGCTTCAGTAGGAGTCGGCCGAGAGAATCTCACCGCCCGCCCGGGAGATCAGGTTGGCCATGACCTGGATACCAGCTGTCTCCTTCACGAAGTGAACCGAGCCGTCTGCGAAGACGTGATTCGCCCCCCCTGGGTGAAACGAGAACACTTCGTTGCGGTTGACGCAATTCGTGTGGCAAGGGCCGGGAGGCTCGCCATTTCCGTCCGCCGGGAAACCGTGCAGGCCGAACGCGCTCTCGCGGTTGGCCCAGCCGGCGCCAGAGACGTAAACGCGGTCCGTGCTCCCGATCGGGGTCGCCGAGACGGTCCGATTCCCCCGCCTCCAGATGTCCGGTCGACCCGAGACCTCGGAGATCACAAGGGTGTTCGAAGTCCCGTCAGTGATCTCGGCGATCGTCCGAACGACATTGGCCTGCATGACGCCCGCATAGACGCCGGGCTTCACAAAACCGGCGTTGATCGCGACATTCACCACGCTATTGTTCGGGCCATAGTCACCGGCGGCGGCACGCCAGCCCTTGAAGCCGCCGGAATTGTTCGTGTCGAACCGGTTCGGATTCGGCGACGAGGGGCACATCATCATGCTCAGTTGGGAGGCGATCACAGTCGAGTTGGCCGTTTCACGGAAGTCGGCCTTGAGGTTGTATGCGTTGTAGAGAACCGTCTGCTCCGCGAAGGGGAGCAGGAGAATGACCCAGCCGTGTTGCGTCAACTTGGCGAGTGGCTTGCCCGATTCGTCAACGTTAATCCCGAGCTTCGGGAATGCGCCATCAATGGCCGCCGGTGTGAAGCACCCATTGGCGGACTCGAAATTGTGCAGGGCGAGCCCCATCTGCTTCATATTGTTGATGCACTGGATCCGACGAGCGGCTTCGCGAGCGGCCTGAACCGCGGGCAGGAGCAAAGCGATCAAGACTGCGATGATCGAGATGACAACGAGCAGTTCGATCAACGTGAAGCCGGGGCGCCGGCGATGATTGCGGTCTGATAGGGCCATAGAACCTTCCTCGAGTCTCATCCTGGGGAGGGCACGTGGATTCGTTGGATAGTGGCGAGCCGAAGGCCGGTTCGGTCGTCCCTCGAATGTCGCAAAGGGACGCCCGGCCCAGGGTGGCATCGTGTGACCCATCCGAGGAGTCTCTGAATCGCCCGGGGATTATCCAGGAGACCTGCGAGGTTGGCTGGTGATTTTCGTGAAGAGTTCGCGAAGTTTGGCCTGTCAGCGATTGCGAAGTGAGTATTTCTACACGGCGACCGCCGACTGCGACCCCATGGCGTCGGAGACACCAACGGGGACATCCCTCACTTGCGAGGCAATCCGCGCAGCCGGGACCGATTCAAAAACAACGACCCGATCCAGGGCTAAGCCGTTGGTCTCGGTTTTCTTTGATTTTCTGATAGGTGACCGAGGTGCTGCAATCGCCGTCGGGTGCCACGGGTTGTACTCAACCCGTGAACGATTGCCCGGGTTTTTGGCTCACGGGTTGAGTACAATCCGTGGCACCAATAATTTGCACATGATTCAATACAAAGAAGGACCAGGTCCACGTGCTTAGGAAGCCACTCGCTACTCGTTCCCACGGTCCCCCGTGGGAATGAAGTCTTGGACGCGCTGCGTCCTCAGCTTTCGAGGTCCAGACGACGCGGAGCGTCGGGGACGGCATTCCCACGGGGGACCGTGGGAACGAGGGGGATTCCTCGCTCTATGGCGGGTCGTCGTTCAAAACTACAGGCCATTCCACTGAATGTTCAAAACCAATAGACATAAGCTCTATTACCTCGATCCGCTGGCTCCGAGCCGTTCTCTGTCGAGGGCACGGCTCAGGGGCCGGCGGGCTTGAGTCCATTGATCCAGGATTGCACAAGCCCCGTTGTCTGAGGTCTCCAGTAGTGGAAACGGCGACGGTCGGAAGGCCGGCGCATCGGGGCCCAGGCGATGTCGTCGCGAGAGGCAGGGAAGACCATGGGAGGGGCGGCTTTGACGAATTCGTAGTAGCGGGTGGCGTCCTCGTTATTCCCGAGGTCCTCGGCGCCCAGGCCTGCCAGGAAGAGGGCGAGGACCTTCTCGGGGCCTTGGTCCATCATGTCGGTGACGGGCTGGGCGTGCTCGATCGCTCGAGCCGGCTGGCCCTCCTGGATGGCCAGCATCGCCAGCCGGATCTTTGCCCACGCCCAGGGATACGAACCTTTGGGAGCGTCGACCTTCTCGAAGAGCGAGCTCACACCCTCGACGGGGACGGGCTCATCCGCCGAGAGACGGCCCTCGCGGACCGCGTCGTAGTAGCGATTGAGGCGGGCAAACTCGGCGATCTCCCACTGGGCGTAGGGACGCAGCTCACTCTGGGGATAGGATTTCACAAGCTCCTCAAAGTAGCGCGGGTCGAGCCGCAACGGCGCCAGGTCCGAGGGCCAGCCGTAATACAAGTCCGTCCATCGATGGAACCATTGCATCGGCTTGAGTGCCTGGCCGGCCATCCAGAGCGCCTCTTCACGGTGTGGCCCCGAATTGGCGACGAACGCGTCGAGGATTGCGGGCAGCTCGTCGCGTGAGCGGGCCCGGAGCTGGACTTCGAGCCCGGCCCGATAGGCCTTGAGGAAGTCGTCGGGGAGCCGGCGAACGGGGCCTCGGCCTTCGATCGGCTCACCGAGCCAGGCAAGTGCGTTGTTGAGCAGCGGGATCTCGAGACGATCGGTTCCCTCCAGAGGGAACTGGTCGGCCGGAACCCCTTTGGCCCAGAGTTCGCAACGCTCCCACCACTTCCCCATGTTGGCGAAACCGGTGAGAAACCAGGGGGCCATCGTCGCCACGACGACGCGGCCTTCGCCGTACGACCGCGCGGCCATGATCGTGTCTTTGCCGGCCTTGACGATCGACGCCTCAGGGGGAGCCTCGAGCCCTACCGCGTACTTGAAGGTGACCTTCGTGATCCCCTCCGTAATCGGGTGCTGCGCCAGCTCGGTGCTCTCAACCCGCATGGGAAGTCCCTCCGGGCGGGCGTGAATCCCAAAGGGAGCGAGGATCGGGTTCGTAAGCCCGGGCTGGGCATGCTTCCAACCCGGCGAGACGACGGCCAGAAGCGATCCCCCTTTGGCCACGTAAGAGCGGAACGCCATGATCTCGGTCGGAAACCAGGCGAGCTCCCCCTGTCGGACCAGGATGACCAGCGAATACGGGGCGAGGTCCGCCGCTGACAGATAGTCGAGGTCGAAGGAATGGACCGTGTACCCCTTCGGCTTGAGCGTGCTGTTCCATTGTTTGTACGCGTCGGCCGCTCCCCCCACGATCAGTGCGCTCTTGGCGGGGATGTCGAGCGGCTCCCGGGCGTACTCCTGGATCGCCCAGGCAAGGCGAACCGCTTCTTGATGGCCCAGGCCATAGTCGCGGAGGATCTCGCGGTACTCCTTGATCGCGCCGGGCATGTCGTTCATCCGGTACCGGAGAATTTCCGCTGCTTCAACACGTGCCTTGATGACTTTATGAAGCCAGTGCGTGCGGCCCCAGTGCCCCGAGTCGTAGGGACAGGGGAGTCGTCCGCCGGGGAAGTCCTCAGCGTGCGCGGCGATGTAGAGGAAGGACTCGCGTGCTTCCGCCCAGCGTTCCAGGTCTTCGAGATGCTTGGCCATCGACTCGTGGACCCGCCAGCGAATGTAAGGCAGGTCGGAGAAGGTTTTAAGCATACGCTGAAGGTAGCCCACTTGTTGTTCGGGAGTGAGGAACGCTTTGGCCCAGATGCTCACACCGGTGGAGGTCACCCGGCGTTGGGCGCTGTAGGCGAGGTCGATCGCCAGCAGGAAATTCCCCGCCCACGCGTCCCATTCGGGCGTCCGCTTCTTCTCGACGGACTTGAGCATCAGTTCGAAGACCTCGATGGCCATGGCCGCGTCGCGGTACGAGGTGTTCGACGACTGGCAGTGCTGCCGGAGGGTGAGAAAGCAGTCCCTCAAGGTCTGATCGTAGAGCGACGAATCCCCCTTGGCCTTCTCGTCGTCGATGAGCTGTTTCATGAACGCGATCGCCTCTTCGTGCCGGCCCATGAGGGTCAGGGTCGACGCGATCCGCATCCGGTAGTTGTTGACCCATCGGCCGTGAGGCTCGTCGGCGATCCATTTCTTGCACTGGTCGACCAGCTTCTGATGTTGCTGGGTTCCCCAGTAGGCGTTGCTGAGCCAGGCGTTGAACGACTCCTTGTACCACCACTGCTCGGGGGTAAACGACAAGCGCGAACCCCGGATGGCCACCTCGATCAGCCTCGGATAATTCTGGGTCCCGTTCAGGCCGCGGCCCAGGCCGAAGTGGGCCATCATGCTGTCGGGCTCCAGCAGCAGGGCGCGTTCGAAGCTCGCGGCCGAATCGGCGAAACGCCCCTGGCGAAACGCCTCTTCGCCGCTGGCGTAATAGCCCGCCGCCTCGAGTTTCCGCGTGGGGGTCGCCGCGCGAACGAGCCGGGCCGCATCCGCGGGAGGAGTGATCGCCAGGTCGCGTGCCAGCCGCAGCGCCAGGTCCTCGAGAAGATCGGCGAACTGCGAGGACTTACCTTGCGCCGTCTCGGTCTGGAGCACCGTGGCCGTCGACGTGTCGACAAGTCGCGATTCGACCCGAAGCTCCTCGCCGATCTCGATGAACGATCCATAGATCAAGCGTTGGGCGCCGAGGAGCCGGCCCACTCGCAGCGCGGCGTCGGCGTCGACGAGTCCCGAAAGCGTGAGGTTCTGCTCGCGGAGAAGAGCATCCAACTTCTCCCGCTCCACGGTCGTCACGTCCTTCAAGCCCCCGAGGTTCGCCGTGAGGATATCGGCGAACCCACTCTCCATTGCCCGGAGCCGAGTCGTCGGGCTCAGGTCCTTGAAGCCAAGTACCGCGACCGTCGGTGAAGCCCCCGGCTGAGGGGCAGGGGGGGGCCGGTGAGCCACGGCTTCCAGGCCGAGCGTCGCGCTCACTTTCCCGGACAGATCTCTCCCCAGGTCGAAAAAACGCGAGGAAGGGGCCTGGAGGGTCCATTCGGCCAGCGGTGCCGCCGAGCCGACCCGGCGCAAAACCGCCTTCACGGTGAGGTTGCCATCCGACCCCGCGATCGTTCCCGAAAGCAGCAGGTCGGCCGCCAGCTCGCGCCCCGCCCGCTGGGCGGTCGACTCGTCGACCAGGCCCCCTTGACCCAGTTGGCTCTCCGCCAGGACGTGCTCGACACGGCTGCGCTCGACCACGCGCAGGCCCATGTAGGGAGAGAGGTTGCCCACCAGCATCTCGGTCAGCGCCTTGCGCAGGGCCGCCAGATCGATCGAAGGTCCGAGGTCGGCGAAGTCGAGCACGGCCAGTGTCCGGTCGGCCGATGGCGGAGCGCCACTCAGCTCCCAGACGCGGACGGTTCGGTCTCTCCCCCCGGAGACCGCCTTCTGGCCATCGGCGGCGAAGGCCAGGCTGTGGACCATGGCCTCGTGTGCTTCGAGGGCACCAAGCATGCCGCCGCTCTCGCGATCCACAAGCCAGAGGAGCTTTCCGAAGGCCAGCAGTGCGCGTCGGCCGTCAGGGGCGAACTGCGCGGCGTCGATCGGTTCGAACCCCACCGCCCGCCGCGTTTCCCGACCACTCAGCCGATCCCAGGTCCGCACGCTCTTTCCCCCCGCCGAGAAGAGCGACCGACCATCCGCCGAGAAGGCCACAGCCCTGACGCTCCCTTCGTGCCCCTCGAAGCGGCGCACCACTTCCCCTTTCTCCAGGTCCCAGAGCCGCACCACCTGATCCTCGGCCCCAGTCAGTGCCTGCCGGCCGTCGGCCGAGAATGCCACGCAGCCGATCGCCGCCTGACCTTCACCTCCGAACCGCTTGAGCCGGCGGCCTTCGACAAGATCCCACAAGGCGAGCGGATCAGGTCCCGAGCCGCCGGTTAACCCAAGTCGACCATCGGCGGAGATTGCCGCGCACAGGACCGTTGCGGAGGCTTCGTGATCGGTCGTCAGCTCCCGACCGGTCCCGACGTCCCAGATCCGGGCGGTCCCGTCCAGGCCGCCGGTCAGCATCCTCAGGCCGTCGGGCGAGACCGCCAACGCCCGCACTTCTTTCTCATGACCGGCAAACCGACGGATTTCTTTGCCCGTCTCCACGTCCCAGAGCCGAATCGTGAAGTCGGCCTCCGCGCGATCTCTTCCCCCGCACGACAATGCGTGGCGACCGTCGGGCAACATGACCACGCCGAGCACCGGGTCATCCAGGCCCCCGATCCGACGAAGTTCGCCGAATCGACCCGACGGCATCGTCGTGGTCGAGGGAGCGGTCGTCGGCTCAGACGACCCACATCCACCTCCGACAGTCATAAACAATGCAAAACCGACCAGCGTCAATCCAAGCAGCACGACGAGCGGGCCGGACACCCGCGATCGCTCAATCTTACGGTCGTGGAGCATTCAAGATCTCCCGGGCGGAGTCCTCATTTTTTTCCGTGATCGACTCGAGGATGCGGGCAAACAAGTAACGAGGCGTCGGCCCCGATTCCCAATGGCGAACGATAGCGAAGCCGCAAACAATCAACCGACCCCGACTCTCAGGGTATTCCGCCTCGAACCAAGGCCAGCCCCCGGAACCGGGGCCCGGCGACACCGTCCCGACAACCCGCTCACGCTCGCTCGTCAGAGCGATCGTGCTGGCAATCACCCGGCCGTCGGGAGGCCACGAACGCGTCTCCAGCCGCTTGTCGAGTTGGCGGATCACCTCGCGGCCTCTCAGGCAAAGCGAGGGCGGTCTCGCCCCGTTGACCCCTTCGGCGCCCGGCAGGGGAAAACGAGCCGCGGAGGGAGCGAGACAGAGGACGGTCAGGCCACGCTCGGCCGTCTGGACGAGCCGATCGGCCAACCCTCGAAACTCGTCGAGCGATGTCCCTTCACCCACCACAAGCACGCAGTCGGTCAAACCTTCGAACGCGTCGCTCCCCCGCACCGAGGTAAACGAGAGTCCCATCCCCTCAAGGATCGGGGCCGTCGTTCGCTCGGGATCGAAGAGGACGAGCTTGGGCATGCCTGGCCCGCGAACACGCCCGGCGAACGGGTCGCGAGGGAAAATCCAGAGCGGAACGTCGCGCGTCACGCCGTCGAATACGGCCGATAAGCGAGCCTCGACCACGATCCCGTCGCGGGCTGGCGGAACGTCCCAGCGAATCACGATCGGGGCCGGCCGGCCCGGGTCGACGCTCAGGTCTTGCTCGCCCCGCGCGATCGTCCGACGATCGATCGAGACCACCCACCCGGCGCGGCCGCGAACCGCTTCAGCCGAGGTGACCACAAAGGGAAACTCAACCGGCTCGCCGCCGAAGACATTCGATGAGCCAGCAGGTGGAGCGATCGCGACCCGAGGGGCATCGGCATCGGCCCCGGCGAAGACGACGAGCGTCAAGAGGCCAGCCACCCAGCGTGCCGCCGTTTCTCGTTTCGATCGACGGCTCGCGAGCCGAATGAAGAACGCCTTCTTCATCTCAGCGCTCCATGAGCTTGGGGAGCATTCGCTCGGCAATCGCCGCGGCGGCCTCCTGGAGTGCGGACTTGCCGGCGACCTGCTCGGAGAGGTCCACGACCCGACTGGTCTGTCGGTCGATGGCCACGACCCGCCCCGTCTTGCGCTCGACCGCCTTGATCTCGACGCGGGCCTTGACCGAGACGAGGTTGCCGTGACGCCCGGCAAACTCGCTGAACCCTTCGCCGGTGACGAGCAGGTCCGCCTTACCTTTCGCTCCCTCCCCCGGGTCGACCACCGGGAAACCGGTCGCTTTGCAGAAGAGCGTGAACTCGGTCTCGGCGGCCGGGTCGATGGTCGCCTGGCCCACATGCCGCTCGCTGATGGATACCTGGACCAGAGGCCGCTTGCCGGGTAAGAGCGTGCGCTTCAGGGCGTGGATCCGATCCCGCTGCGGGACCACGCGAGGGACCAGCTCGCCCCCTTGTTGAAGCACCAGCGCGGCCACTTTCTCCGCGACTTTCTCGACCAAAGGCCCGAGGTCGTCGCTCGCGACCCCTTGGATCGATGCCCCGAGAACACGGCCGGTCTCGGTGCCGATCACCTTGGCGATCAGGTAGATCGTCTTATCCACCTGAACCACCGAGCCGGTGATTAGAATCTTGGCCCCCGTGAGTTGGCCGAGCCGGGTCGCCTCGCTCGGCTTGACCATCCCCGAGGCGTTCAGCTCCAGTTCCTGGAGTGTCTTGGCCAGGTCGGCGCGATCGACGAGCACGAGCCTGGGGTTGGCCACGAGATGGGCGAAAAGGATGTCACTCGTCTGTAACCCGAGTTGTTTGCTGTCGGTCCCACGCTGCTCGAACGGGAGAATGGCGGCGGTATACGCCAATGCCTCTTGAGCCACGGCCGGGATCACGTCCACGGTTGCCGGAGCAGGTTCCTGGTCGGGCGGGATCGCTTCGAGATGGTGGGCCAGCTCGGGCGTCGTGGGGGCCGACGGCCTGACCTGAACCAGTTGCCGGCCTCCGCGCGGGGTCGTGTCCACTTCCGAACCGGCAGGCGGCCCCCCGCTTTGTTGAAAAACGGTCGAGACAAGCCGGGCGACGTGGGACACACCACGGGCCTCCCCCCAGCCGAGCGCCAGGGCCAGCAACAGCACGACGCTCGCCGCAACCGCCCAGCGCTGCGCAGTCAGCCGGGGTGAGCGAGCGGGCGTCGGCGCCGCGATCCACTCCTCACAACGGCGCAGTTGTTCAACGGCCATGGTGGCCGTCGGAATGCGGTTGGCCGGGTCCTTGGCGTGCAAGGCCTCGATCACCTCAATCAGGGCAAGAGGGACCTGGGGGTTGATCTTGGCGATCGGAGCGGCGGGTTGATCGCAGACGAGCCTCACAGTCGCCAGGTTCGACCGGCCATGGAACGGAGGGACGCCGGTACACATGGCATAGAGCACGCTGCCCAGACTGAACAGGTCGGCGCGGTGGTCGAGCCATTCGCCGCCAGCCTGCTCCGGGGCCATGTAGGCGGGGGTGCCGATGAGCGTCCCTTCCTGGGTCAGGTCCGTTGGTTCGACGATCGACCGTGCCAGGCCAAAATCGAGCACCTTGACCCGGTCACGCCCGCTCTCGAGCCAGATGTTGTCAGGCTTGAGGTCGCGATGGATCAGGCCTCTCGCGTGCGCAGCGGCCAGCGCCTCGGCAACCTCGCGGCCGATCCGGGCGACCTCGGCCGGAGCAAGCCGACCTTGCCGTTTCAGGCGTGCTCCGAGGGTTTCCCCTTGATAGAGCGGCATCGCCAGGTAGGGGAGCCCTCGGGCCTCACCGACCTGGAAAATCGTGACGACGTGATCGTGCTCGATTGCGGCGGCCGTCTGCGCCTCACGGAGGAACCTCCTCCGGGCCGACTCGCCGGCAGCCAGCTCCGGCCGCATCACCTTGAGGGCCACCGGACGCCGCAGCGCCATCTCTTCAGCGTGGAAGACGATCCCCATCCCGCCAGCGCCCAGGCGGCCCAAGATCCGATAGGGACCAAGCCGCCCGATCTCGTCCCGCCCTTCCGGCGGCGCGAGGAAGTCGTCCTGCTCGAAGGCCGAGCTCGGGTCGATCGAACAACCGGAGTCTCCCGAGACCGTGAGCAGACCGCGAATCCGTTGGATCAAAACCCCGACCTGCTCCTCCTCCGCACCCAAGGGAGCCGACTGGGCTCGAACGGCCTCGAGCAAGGCGTCGTTGTCTCGCAACTGCCCGGCGAACCCGAGACAGCGGGTGCAGACCGAGAGATGGCGGCCGACGGGCTCCGCCTCATTCTCAGGGAGTTTTCCCAGCAGGAAATCGCGCAAGGCCTCGGGGACTGGACAAGCGGTGGAGAAGACCATGCCGGGCCTCGGTTCCGTGGGGTCGAACGGTGGCAGGGGCGAGCGTGAGCCGGACGTCGGCGATCGATTTCCAGGAAAGGACAAGCCCGTGTTGCCATGGCAGTGGCCCTCCTGACTGCTGGGATCGCCGATCAAAGGACGGTCGCAAGAAGAAGGCACTCGCTCTCCGCCCCGGTAGACTATGCGCCGAGGGGGATTTGTCTGACACGGGCGTCGCAAGAATCAGTCGATGAGCCCGTCCAGCTCGGTTCGGAGCCGGCGGAGCACGCGCGACTTGGCGGCATAGACGGAGTCCACCGAGATCGCCAGCTCACGCGCCACGTCTGCTGCGGGGCGGCCCGAGACGACATGCTCCCAGCACGCCTTCCAGGTCGTCGGTTGAAATTCTGCCTGCATCAACCGGAGGGCGCGACCGACCAACTGGTTGCGATACTCGGCCTCGTCGAACGACTCGGTCGGATCGGGTACGACCAGCTCTTCCAACCGGGGGTCGTCATCCCGCCGGGCCGGCAGGACGCGACGGCGATGCAACTCACGCCACTTGTTGAGCGTGATCGTGCGGAGCCAGCCCCGGAAGGTTCCCCCTCGGTCATAGCGAAACTCGGGCAACTTCTGAATGAGGACGACGAAGACGTCCTGAGCCAGGTCGGCGGCCTCCGGGACCGACGACCCCGCACGCCGCGCCCAGTAATAAATCAGCGGGGTGTAGAGCTCGACGCAACGTCCCCACGCCTCCTGCTCCTCGGGCCGGCGAAGTCGCTCGAGCAGGCTGACCGGGGTCGTGTGCATGTTCCGTCGCAGGGCTGGGGGTGAGCGGGGATCTCGTCTCTCCACAGCATAGCCTCACTTTCGCTCTATTTAAACAAGTCGCTCCAATCAGGATGTTCCTCGGGCCGTGGCCACACATCCACACTTCGTCAAGATCGCCAGTTCGTACGGCAACGTCCCTGGGGTTGGCCGGAGAAAAAGAAAAGACAAACAACGATCCACGACCGAGCGAAAGCACCGAGGATTCTCGCGGCTCCCGCACCGGGTTGATTGGCAGTCGCACGGCCGGAAATCTATCGAGATTCTCGGCTCAAACTCGCACTCGAGTGGTTGGTGATCAAGTCTTGAACCCCAGCCACCAGGGCATGGCGTTCCCGACGAGCCTCTGCTCGGGAATCGCTCGACCTCGCCGTCTGAATCACCTGATTGCGCGGTGCCGCGTCCGCGACCGATCAACGAATGATACCTTCGCTACATTTTCCCTCATCGCCAAAGTCTTCCCTGCCCGCTTGTTCCGCCCACATTCAAGCCAAAAAACCGGCAAAAAAACCAAAAATTCTCCGCTTTTCCAGTGTTCCAAGGGCTGGACGACCGCTAACCGCTGATCTATAATATATCTAAAATCTCCTATAAGACTATTGCCGAACACAGTCCACTCTCCCCGCTGATCAAGGCTTTGGAGCTGGATATGTCTCCGCACCTTGCGTCCCTTGCCAAACATAAATTCCGCAGAATCGGCAGGGCTGCCGGATCAGAAAATCATGACATCGCGGTCATCTCACGAGATCCCATCGCATCGAGCCGACACGAAAGCGAACCGTTCCGGATCGCGCCAAACTCCTGGGGGAGTTGGACCATGATCGGCTCGATCGTCGGCTGCGAGATCGGAGTCTTCCTGGCCCTGCTCACCACCCTTGCCCAGGGCGAGACCGACCCTCGAAAGTGCACCATCCGACTGGTGGTCCTCTCCATCGCCTTTCTTGCGCTGTCGATCCTCCGACGGAAGGCCCTGCCCGCGGGGGAGGACAGTGGGCTCACCTCATGAGCAAGGGTCTGACGGCCCCGCGAGTCCGGGTTGGAACCGGTGCAGGAACGCCTTGGCTGGTGGCGCACCGGTTCCGAGGCGGGAGGCCCGCGGCGTCCCAAAAGGCTCGGCTGAAATGGACCGGTGAGGTATAGTCGGCGCTCTTTTCAAAAACTTGCGGTGTTTTGAAGGAGCAACGAACCGTGGCCGAACCTCGTGAGATCGACCTGGCCGACCTCAAGCCCCGTCTGGAGCGGGCTTATGACTTCGCGGGCCGCCAGGTCCGGGCGACGATCGAACGAACCCCCGACTACTTCCCGATCTACACCGTCGAGGGGCGCTGGAAGCACGCGGGCGAGCTCTGGACTGATTGGTGCGCGGGGTTCCACGCCGGCATGATGTGGCTGCTCGCGGAACGCGACGGCGACCCCTGGTGGCGATCCCAGGCCGAACACTACTCGCGGCTCATCGAGCACAAGCAGCACGACCGCGACGTCCACGACCTCGGCTTCATCTTCATGAATACGTACCTGCCCTGGTACCGGCACACCGGAGACCAGGCGTTCAACAAGGTGCTGATCCAGGCGGGGCAGACCCTGGCGCTTCGGTTCAACCCCAAAGGGAAGTACCTCCGCTCATTCGTCGCGCCCGAGAGCCTGTTCATCGACATCATGATGAACGTGCCGATCATGTTCTACGCCGCGAAAGAGACGAACGACGACGCGTTGTATGACCTGGCCGTCTACCACTGCCGGACCAGTGAACAGACCCTCGTCCGTCCCGACGGCGGCACTGCACACGAGGGAATTTTTGATCTCGCGACCGGCGAATTCCTCCGCCAAACCACGCATCAGGGGCTGCGGGGCGACTCCGATTGGACCCGGGGGCTGGCCTGGTCGCTCTACGGCTTCGGCACCGTCTTCAGCTACACGAAAAACAAGGTCGACCTCGCCGTCGCCGAGCGCAATGCCGACCACTTCATCGAGCGCTGTCCTGACGGACTGGTTCCCCCCTGGGACTTCGACGTTCCCCCCGGCCCCGACCGGATCGACGACAGCTCGGCCGGCGCGATCGCGGCCTCAGGGCTCTGGAATCTGGCCGAGCTCACGAGCGATCCCGACCGTGCCCGTCGCTACCGCAACGCCAGCCTGACGATCCTCGACACCCTCTGCACCGACCGTTACCTCGCCTGGAACACGCCCGGCTGGGAAGGGGTGCTCATGCACGGTGTCTATCATTTCCATAAGAAGCTGGGCGTCGACGAGTCGGTGATGTGGGGCGACTACTTCTTCCTTGAAGCGGTGGCCAAGGTCCTCGGAATCCGCAAGCCGGTCTGACGGGCCGGGAGCCCCCACGCCCAGGTCTCGGCCGTCGGGTCTCCTGGTGTTCCTCGCCCTCATGCGGTATCGTCTGAGGGCGGCGACGCCTCTCGGCTGGTTGATCGAATTCGCGATGGACCGCCTCACGCTCTTCTTGAAAGCTCCAGCCATGAACCTCGACGACTCCGCCAACCCGGATGAGGAGAAACGCCTCAATGGTGCGGACGCCTTGCCCAGCTTGCCGATCTATAACCCGGAGGAAGCGCTCGACGAGTTCGACGACGAGGACATGGAGGAAGGTCCGCGCACCGTTCTGATCACCGGCGCGTCGGGCAACATCGGGCGGAAGCTCCGGGCCGCCTGGCACGAGCACTACGACCTGGTCTTGATCGACAACGCGGCCGACCCGGACGACCCCGACGTCATCGTGGCCGACCTGTCCGAGCTTGACGAAGACTGGATCACCCACTTCCATGGGGTCGACACGGTGATCCACCTGGCGGCCAACCCCAACGATTCCGCCTCGTGGGAAGACCTGGTCGGGCCCAACCTCGACGCGCTCGCCAACGTGCTCCATGCGTCGGCCCTGGCGGGCGTCGATCGCGTGATCTTCGCCAGCTCGAATCATGTGATGGGGGGCTATCGCGACCTCGACGATAAGCCGATCGACGTGGCGCTTCCGCCCCGCCCCGACGGGCCCTACGGAGCGACCAAGCTCATGGGTGAACGGCTCGGCCGGAGCCTGGCGAGCTCGTTCGACATGACGTTCATTGCACTTCGGCTCGGCTGGGTCCAGCCAGGAGAGAACCGGCCCGAGTCTCTGCCGGACGACTGGTCACGTGGCTTGTGGCTCTCCAATGGCGATCTGGTGCGTCTCTTCGAGGGAGCCGTGGAGTCGGACGTCGAGGAACGCGACTTCCTGGTGGCCAACGGCATGTCGAAGAACCGAGGGATGCGCTGGGACCTGAGCGAGGCGATCGAGTGGCTCGAATACCACCCCGAGGATGATGCCTACGCCGGGCAGCCGGAATCATGATCCAGGCCCAAGGGCAGGCCGCTCAGCGCCGCGCCCCCGTGAAGCCCATGATCACGAGCAGCACGATCGCGACCACCCCGTAGATCGCCACGTTCATGAAGTCTCGTTCGACGAACGACGTCATGAGCATCATGAACGCCGCGAGAATGCCGACCACCAGCAGAACCCGGCGAACGGCGCCCGAGTAGGCTGGGGACGGCCTCGGTTCGCCGGAATCCAGGCCAGCGGCGTGAGCCGCGGGGCCGATCACCAGGACGTCGTCGCCCGGCAAAATCGGGTCGACATGAGGCGTCCTCACGAGTTCCGGCGGCAGACTCGCCCGCCCGCACTTCGGACAGCGGAGCCAGGTTTGCGCCTCGCTACTCCTCGCCTCGAGCGCAGCCTGGCAGTTCGGGCAGCGATAGGCCACGATATAGGTGATCTCCGACTGCTGCTGGTGCACGGCCGTGGACCTCGTTGATTCAAGGGAAGTGCGCACCGACTCATTGGGCCTCATGATACACCCGCAAACGCCCGAACACACCGAAAACCAGGGTGGCCGGCGGTGAAACGAAGGAGGCGGCTCCTCTCTTCCGCGCCACGAGGCCGGCGCTTAGGATGAAACCCTCCCCGGTCACAACTCGGCAGGCACCGAGACTCCCTCGACGGACGAAATCGTCATGAGCGCTCCCGAAGAATCCGTCCGGCTCCGGATGCGGCAGATCAGCAAGAACTTTGGAGGTGTGCACGCGCTTCGCGACGTGACGTTCACCGCCCGTGCCGGCGAAGTTCACTCCCTCTGCGGCGAGAACGGGGCGGGCAAAAGCACGCTCATGAAGATCCTCGCCGGCGCGATTACCGACTACAACGGCCAGATCGAGATGAACGGGCAGGCAGTCACCTTCTCAGGGCCGCGCGCCGCCGAGGATGCGGGGATCCGGATCATCTACCAGGAGCTCAACCTCGTTCCGCAGATGACCGTGGCCGCCAACATCTTCCTTGGCCGCGAGAAGACACACGGACCAGGCTGGCTCGACAATCGCGCCATGGAGGCGGAAGCGAGGCGTCTGTTCGACCGGCTGGGCACGCCCATCTCCCCCCGAACCCGGGTCGGTGACCTCCGGATCGGCGACCAGCAGATGGTCGAGATCGCCAAGGCCCTGGTCTTCGACGCGGCCGTCCTGATCATGGACGAACCGACCTCCGCCCTCTCCGACGCCGAAGTCGCCCGCCTCTTCCGCGTGATCGATGACCTGCGCAAGCACGGCACGACCGTGCTCTACATCTCGCACAAGATGAACGAGATCTTCACCCTGTCCGACCATGTCACCGTGCTCCGCGACGGCCGGTTCGTGGCCGATTCGTCCCGCTCGCAGACCGGCCCCGAACAGGTGGTCCGCTGGATGGTCGGCCGCGAGATTGCCGAACTCCAATTCGAACACAAGGCCGTCACCGGCGAGGCCCTGCTCCAGGTTGACGGTCTCTCCCTGGACAGTCCCCCCGGCAGCGGTCGACCCGCGCTCGCGAACATCAACTTCGCGGTCCGATCTGGCGAGGTCCTCGGGATCGCCGGCCTGCTCGGAGCCGGCCGGACCGAACTGCTCGAGGCCCTCTTCGGCGCCAGCCTGGCCGCCCCCGGCGGCACGATCCGGCTCGAAGGCAAACCGGTCCGGTTCCGCGACCCAGGCCAGGCGATCGCCGCCGGAATCGCCCTGGTGACCGAGGACCGCAAAACGCTCGGCCTCTTTGACCGGATGACCGTGGCCGAGAACATCACGATTCGACACCTGGACTCACTGACCCGCGGAGGCCTGATCGACCGCCGCGCCGAGGCCCGCGCGGTGACCGACTCGATCCGGCAACTCGCGATCAAGACCGATGGAGGAGGGGCGGCCGTCACGAGCCTCTCGGGCGGCAACCAGCAGAAATGCATCCTGGCCCGCTGGCTCCTGATCGGTCCCAAGGTCTTGCTCCTCGACGAGCCGACTCGTGGCATCGACGTCGGCGCCAAGGCCGAGATCTACGCCTTGATCCGCCGCCTGGTCGCCGAAGGGATGGCGATCATCATGACCTCGAGCGAGCTCCCCGAATTGTTGGCGGTCTCCGACCGGATCCTCGTCCTCTGCGAGGGCCGGCTCACCGCCGAACTGCCCCGCGCCGAGGCCACCGAGGAGACGATCATGCACGCCGCGACCCAGTTCCTCGACCGCGCGGCGAAGGCGTCGTGAGCGGAGGAGCCCACTCCGTGACACGACTCGTGGGATGAGTTATCCCCCAGGCAAGTCACGTCGCTCCCGGACCAGTCATCCAAACGAAACAACACTCCCAGTCCAGCTTCGCCGCAAGTTTGCCACCAGCCGTAGAATCGTCAACACAACGAGCAAGCACGCTTCTGCTGGGGAGTGAGATCGAACCTCTCAGATGGGGAACGGGCCGGCTTTTTTTTGGGGAATTCCCGCGCCTCACCCCATATTCGTTTCCCTTGGATGCCACTGCTGATACGCCGTCAGTGACACAGGACGGACCCCTCTCCCTCCCTTGATATGAGAGGCACCAAAACCCCTTGATGGCAAAACAAGAGTTATAATGCACTGGAGGCGTGCCCACGACCTTTAAGAGTCTCGTCCCTCCCCGGCATGAGCCGAGGTCGGGCACCGACGGATCGACCTAACCAGGCCATGATGCGCCCTCGAAATATCCCCCCCATTCGCTTGACTCGCCGCATTGCGGCGGCGCTGGTGCTACTCGTCTTTACCATGGGTCGCGACGCGACCCCAGTAGAGCCGTGGAGTCGGCCAGGGGCGCCTGCCCAGAGTCCCCTCATACCGTCTCCGGCCCTTCGCCCTCCCGCCTTATTTGCCGCGGGCCGCCACTTCGTCGATCCGACCGGACGCGTGGTCATTCTTCGCGGGGTCAACGTGACGGGGGACTCCAAGGTCCCTCCGTTCCGCCCCGGGCTGACGGCGATCGACTTCGCCCGACTCCAAGGGCTGGGGATGAATGTGATTCGCCTCCTCTTCCTCTGGGAAGCGTACGAACCCCAGGCGGGATACTACGACGAGTCCTACCTGGCGGAACTCCAGGCCACGGCCGAAGCGGCCTGGGCTCACGGCATGTATGTGGTGATTGATATTCATCAAGATGGATTCTCGCGATACACGTCGCGAGGGAGCGGAGATGGTTTCCCAGCCTGGGCGGTCTCGCGCCGCGGCAGGCCCTCGACGCCCGACAACAGCCCGAGCAGCCGGTACTGGCCGGTGCTCATGGCCACCGACCCGACGACACATCGGTCGTTCCAGGATTTCTTCACCGATGCCCTGGGAGTTCGGACGCGATACCTCTTAATGCTCTCACGAATCAGCGTGAGATTCGCCGAGACCCAGGGCGTCATCGGCTATGACCTCATGAACGAACCCTGGGGAGACGAGGAACACGAACTGGCCCCGCTCTATCAAGACGCGACGGCTGTTCTGAGGGCTCAGCACCCATCGGCCATCATGTTTCTCGAAGGGCACGTCACGACCAACTCCGGCCTTCAGACCAAGCTGCCCCCCCCACGGTTCGACGGGGTTGCGTACGCCCCTCACTACTATAAGCCGTTGACCCTCGCGATCAATCGGTGGTACGGCTCCCCGACCACCGCCCAACATGCGTTCGCCAACATGACGGCGAAGTCCCACGAGTGGAACGTCCCCCTCTTTCTCGGCGAGTTCGGAGTGGGAGCCGGGACGCGCAACGCAGGGGGTTACGTCGCCCACCTCTATGACCGCCTTGATGCCTGCCTCGCCTCGGGTGCCCAGTGGAACTACACACCGCGGTGGAATGACCAGACGAAGGACGGATGGAACGGTGAGGACTTCTCGATCCTCGACCCGGCAGGGACGATCCGCCCCAACTTCCGCCCTCGTCCTTATCCCCGCCACACGGCGGGCACTCCGCTTCTCTTCCATTATCAGGACGCGAGCCAAGGGGGTTGCGGCCTCTCATTCGCCTGGGAACATGATCCCAGCCGCGGCGATACCGAAATCTTCGTGCCCAACCTGATCTTCCCGCGCCATGCCGCCATCACCTGCTCCCCCAGCGACGCCGTCTGTTGGCGGGATGAGGCCAGACAGTTGCTCGTTTGCCGCGCGACCAGGCCAACGACGATCCGCGTTCAAATGACGCCTTCCGCCTATTGATGGAGTATCGCCCCCCAGATATGGTGAGATCACCTCCGAACCTGATCTCCAGAGCGAATCAGCCATGCTCGGCTTCACCTCCTCCGCTTGCCGGAACCGTCATGGGCTCGTTTTCCTCGGCCTGATTGCGGTGAAGGCCGTGATCGCGGCTGAAGAGGGAGCCCCCAGGCCGAAATACTCACCCGTGGAACGGATGGCCACGGCCCGCCTGAAAGCGGTCCACGAGGATGGACTTCGGATCCGGGAAACGCGACGCACTCTGCCCCCATCGCGGGGCTGAACGACTATCGCGCCATCCTTCACGCCCACGCCGAAGATTCGGCCCACACCGGCGGCACACGGCTCGAGATGCTCTCGGAGGCGAAGCGGGCGAGCGTCCATGCGATCCTCCTGACCGACCACCATCGGCCCCCCAAAGACTTCATTACCGATAGCTGGCGCGGGATCAGGGAAGGAGTCCTGTTCGTACCCGGTTCGGAAAGTCGTGGGTTCCTGATCTACCCGACCAAGTCGATCATGGGTCGAATGAGCGACCCCACATCAGCCTTTATCCAGGCGGTTCGCGACGACAACGGCCTGATCTTTCTCTCGCACATCGAGGAACGGCCCGATCATCCCATGACCGACCTCGACGGCCTGGAGATCTACAACCGCCACGCCGACCTCAAAAAAGACAAGGAGGGCGTGGCCACGCTCATCCTCAGGCTCACCGACCCGGCGTCTCTTGCCGAGTTGGAGGAAGACCTCCGTCTCTACCCCGACGAGATCCTGGCGGCCCAACAGACCTACCAGGCCGATTACCTGGCGAAGTGGGACGCCGAGACCAAGTCGCGACGCTTGACCGGCGTGGCGGCGAACGATTGCCATCACTACATGGTGCTGCTCGTGACGATGGTCGACGCCGACCACGTCCGGGTCGGCACGAACGTGGACCCCGAAAAGGACCGGCGGACGATCGACGCGACGCTCCGGCCCGGAATCAAGGCCATGACCAAAGGCCACCAACCCGGAGACGTGCTGGCGCGCATTGATCTCGATCCCTACAGCCGTTCATTCCGCAACGCAAGCACCCACATCCTCGCGTCTGAACTCAGTGAGGCGGCGATCCGGCAAGCGTTGCGCGCTGGGCATGCCTACGTGAGCCATGACTGGATCTGTGATCCGACCGGGTTTCGGTTTGAGGCGATGTCCGGGCCGGACAACTCCTCCAGTGCCCTGATGGGAGACGACGTGACGATTTCACCGAGCTTGCGACTCGTCGCGCACTTCCCGGTCTCTTGCCGGATTCGCCTGCTCCGTGACGGCCGGGTGATCGAGGACCACCAGGGCGATAACTTCGACGTCGCCATCAAGGCGAATGGCGTCTATCGCGTCGAGGGATGGATCACCTTGGATGACGAGGAACGCCCCTGGATCTACTCGAATCCTATTTATGTGCACGCGGCGAAATAAGAGACGCCAGGAGCAAGCGGCACGCAGTCGTATCATCGTCGAATCGCCCACTTCGGCATCTCGTGGATCCCGATCACCGACGCGGGTGAGAGGGCCGAACCCCGTCAGCACTCGGGTCAGGGGCTCCCTCCACGGGACACTCGATTTCCGGGTGGGGCCCCCGTACGCGCGACGACAAACTGTCAGCCCACCTTGGAAGGCGAACATTCTGTCTCGATCCAACGCCGTCTTGCCGCGGCCAGGACGCCCGCTCCCGGGAGCGAACCGCCAATGCATAAGCTCTTTTCAAGCTTAGGTTTTGGCAACGGGGTTCCGCAGGAAGAACGGTAGGAAGCTCGAATGGGCACGCCGCTTGTATTATCAGAATGGTAAGCGGGTGAGTGGACGAGGGCCAATCGACGGAGTCGGCCCGGAAGCCAGGAGTTGATCGTCACCAACCGAGGCCAGGGCGGTGACGATCGACGAGTCCGAAGCCGTCTACGATCCGTGTCGATCCGTGATTCCCAATCCAGGAGCCCCATCCCCAATTTTGAAAGGAGCGAGGTCGCCATGGCCATCCAAGCTTACGAGCCCTTGCGCGAAATGGTGAGTCTTCGCGACGCAATGAACTCGCTGTTTCAGGAGAGCTTTGTCCGCCCCCTCGGGTTGCCGGCGGAAGGGGGTTCGGTGATGCTTCCTCTGGACGTCACCGAGGACGAGAATGAGTTCATCATCAAAATGTCGATGCCGGGCGCACAGCCCGAAGATGTTCACGTCACGGCCCACGGGCACGACTTGACCATCCGGGGCGAGATCAAGGCGGAGCAAGAGAGAAAGGAGTCGCACTGGCATCTGCGCGAACGTCGTTTCGGCCAGTTCCAACGGACGGTCACGCTGCCGACAATGATTAGCCCCGACAAGGCTCAGGCCAGCTTCGAAAACGGAGTGCTCATGCTGGTCCTGCCCAAGGCCGAAGAGGCCAAACCGAAGGAGATCAAAATCGGCCGCCAGGCACAGTCCCAGATCGGCAGTCAAAAGCAGACCCACAACGGCGGCCAAAAACACTCTCAGTCACGATCCCGAACAGGCGGCCAGGAGCAAGCCCAGGCGGAGGAGGCGAGCCAATCCCCCTCGGACCCGACGAGCCAAGCCTCCCCTGATGCACGATGATTCCGCATCAGAATGAAGGTCAGGGAGCCCTGGAATCACTCCGCCGGTCCAAAATTGATTGGAATCGCGGAGTGACTCGCTCGGCCTGGTCGATTCCTCGTCGGGCAAGTCCCTCTGCCTCACTCCATCAGGAATCGTGCGGAGGCCAAGGCCCCAGGGGAGCGACTTCGACGATCTCGCCGCCGAGCCAGGGACCGCTGTTGGGGGCGAGAAGCGCGAGGGCCTCAGCGCGTGCGAAGCCAAGGAGGTCATCCTTACCGCGATAGTCGATGGGCGTAGCAAGCAGGCGCGCCTGGTCGTCGACCTTGAGCGTGACGGGAACGGCCCAGAGGCGATCGTCGGTCGGACGGTGGGGAGCGGTCCAGACAGCGCGGAGGGCAGGGGGAGAACCGGCCGGTCCTCCTTGGAGCCTCGCGATCAAAGGGCCAACGAGCAGGCTGGTGACCGTCAAGGCGGCGATCGGGCTTGGCGGAAGGTGAAAGACGTGGTGTTCGACCCGCCCCGAGGGACCAACGACGACCCCGTAGGTCATCGCCCTGCCGGGCTGAATCGAGACCCCTGAAATGACCGGCTCGACCCCGGCGCGGAGCAGGGCCCGCCGCAAGGTGGAGGTCGATCGGCCCATCACCACCACGATCGGAGCCGTCAAAGCACGCGACAGGGCCGCATCGAGATCGTCCTCGGCAATCGCCCCCAGGTCGTGCGCGGTGGCTCCCCAGCGCAGGCAGGGCGCCACCACCGTCGCGCCGGCGGCATTGCGTTCGCGGTGCATCACGGGCGCTTCGCCGGGACCAACCATGTGGTCGCCGACCGCGAACACGGCCACCCGGACCCGGCGGTAGCAGACGGGATGCACGCACCCCTGCGCCGCGAAAAGGCCGACCATCGCCATACGCACGCGAGCGCCCGCGGGGGCCAGTTCCGTGCCGGCCCGGAGATAGTGGCCCCGGGGGACGAGGTTCTCTCCCACCGCGACCGGTTCGAGGACCTCGACGAGCCGAGGGCGACCAAGGTCCGGCTCGGGCCGGATGCGGTCAGACCGCAAGACCGCGTCGGCCCCCCAGGGGATCGGGTCGCCCGTCGTGACGTGCGCGGCCTCATCGGCACTGATTTCGAGCTCGAAGCCATCGTCGTCGTGCGGACCGACGACCCGGAGTCGAGTCTCCACCTGTCCGTCCGACGCGCGAAGCGCGTAGCCCTCCAGTGCCGCGCGGTCGAAAGGGGGGAGGTCCACGTCCGCCACGGCCGGTTCGGCTAACACCAGCCCCAGGGCTTCGGCCAGAGACACCTCAATGGTTTCGCCCGGTTCCGCCCGATCCAGAATCTGCGCCCGCGCCTCGGCCAACGACAACATCAAAGAATTGCCCCAACCCTCGATCGCAAGCCGGGCCCGACCCCCGTTCCTCGGCCTCTGAGCGGAGCATTGTAACGACGCTCGAAGATCGGCCAAGCCCGATCGCCGGGCCCCTCGTTTTGGTCTCTTTTGGAGACTCGGCGCGGAAACATTGGGCTTGACCCTCCTGATCGTCCGATTTCCTAGGTGTGACCGAAACCCGACGACCGCAACGACCTGAATCGCTGCGTTTTTCGGACCGAGTCGAAAATGATGCACGGACGGCGGTACAGGATCAACCGCCGCTTTCGCCAAGGAGGGTGGAAACGATGGGGTCCCACCGTACGGGATCGTCGCGACGGAATGGCCCACGCTACGCGGCATGGGCTGCGCTGGCACTTGGCTGGTTGCTTCCGTCGGTCGGTTGTCAGGTAGAGTACGCCGGCATGACCCTGCCTTCGGGCAAGTACATGCATGACGACGTTCAATATTTCGCTCCCGGCCCTAACTTCCCCATGGCCAACTCGCAGGCCGCCGCGCAACGAGCACGGATGCAGGCGATGGGCCTGGAGCCGGAGTCGATCGGCCCAGTCGCCGTACCGCCCGCACCGGGATCGATTCCCCCGGTTCAGAACCAGTTGGGACGGCCCACCGACGTCAACGCCAGCCCGCTGAGCGTGGAGCCGCCGGTCGGCACGCCGGTGACTCCGCCGGCTCCCGATGCGATCACGCCGCCGGATGCGGTTCCGCCGCCCGGCAACCCCTAATTGTTGAAGCCGTACGGAGAATGACGGCGGGAGGTCTCGGTGAACCCTTTCGAGGGCTCACCGGCCACCGCTCAATCATCTCGTCGCACGTGGACGCAACCTCGGGCTCCTCCCGCAAATACCGGGATGCCGAAGTTGCGTCCACTTTTTTTTTGATTTCGAACGCGTCTGACGGGTCGCGACAATTCCCCCCGATCCACCGCTTCCAGGTCGACCTCGCCGAAACGTCCATTGCCGGCGACCGGACCGGACGTTTGAATGGAAGCCACCCACGTCCGACGTCCGACAACCTGACCAGGCCATCATGCGACAGGAACTACCCGAAGAGTTTTCGATCCAAGCGGGTTACGCCGCCTGGGCTTCCTGCTATGACGACGATGGCAACCCCTTGATCGCGCTGGAAGAGCCGGCCGTGAGCGCCTGGTTTGGCCCGTTGCGCGGGTCTCGCGTCCTCGACCTGGGCTGCGGAACCGGTCGGCACACCTGGGCCCTGGCCGACGCGGGAGCGAAAGTCTGGGCGCTGGACCTGACCCTGGAAATGATCGCGAGAGCCCGCTCGAAACGTGACGGCCGCAACGTCTGCTGGGTCCGGCACGCCCTGCCGCAAGCCTTGCCATTCCCCGTCTCCACGTTCGACGCGGTCGTGCTCGGGCTCGTGATCGAGCACATCGCCGACCTCCCTCGCCTGCTCGCCGAATCGGCTCGCGTCTTGAAACCAGGTGGCCGCTGCATCGTCTCCGCCTTGCATCCTGAGCGGACCGGCGAAGGCCAGCGGGCCCGGTTCATCGACCCCGAAACCGGTCACCGCCGCGCGATCACCACCTTTCATCGAACCATCGAGCAATATCTCCAGGCTGGTACCGACGCCGGTTTGATCCTC
The DNA here is from genome assembly GCF_045290345.1 of Singulisphaera photorubra. GTDB lineage: Bacteria > Planctomycetota > Planctomycetia > Isosphaerales > Isosphaeraceae > Singulisphaera. The sequence continues at coordinate 602,624 of NZ_CP155447.1, forward strand.
GAAGGGGAGCAGACCCTGGTCGTCCCCCCTGAACTCGCCGAACGCCTCCCCCGGGCCGTTCCCTATGTGGGACGCCCTCTGGGATGGGTCGCCTGCTGGTCCCAGCCAAACACCTGAAGCACCACTTTTTTTCCGCCTTGGGAATCAACGCCCGCGCGGCTTTCACAACCGATTCACGAACGAAAAAAGCGAGATCGACCATGCACCCACTCGTGGGCCACGTCACACTCGGAATTTACGCCGTACTGCTTGCGATGGGCGGCATCATGGGGTTCGTGAAAGCGCGAAGCCGCCCGTCGCTGATTGCGGGACTCGTCAGCGCGGCGGCGGCCGTGGTCGCCCTCGTCCTCTCGGTTCAAGGAAACGACTGGGGACGGCCCCTGGGGTTGTTCCTGGCCGTCTTCCTGTTTGTTTTCTTTGGATATCGGTACGCCTTACGCGCACGGGTGTTCATGCCCAACGGGCTCATGGCGGTCGTCAGCCTCGGAGTTGTGGTGATCTTGATCGTATGGACAGTAATCGGCGCTCCGGCGCCCGCTCAGCCGATCTTGTAACCCATTGAGGGGGAGCGCTCTCTTCTGGGTTGCATCCAACCTATAATGCGAGAGGGCACATCCCCTTACACGGGAATCGGCAATACTGATACAATCACACAAGACAGAGTGCATGCTCCCGGGGAAAACCGAGTAGCGACGTCGGGCTCCGAGGATCGGGTGGAATGGGGTGGCGAAGGGGGTTGGCTCTCGATCCAACAGAATATGAGGAGGGTTGGCATGGCGAGTTCCCGGAAGACGGGCACGCGGTGGGGCCGGGTGATCGCGGTGGTTTTGGTCGTCGCGCCGTCGGCCGGCCTGCTCGCGATGGCGGCGGCTCCTTCGAATCCGAAACCGGAGAAACCAAGCGCGGCGGCGGCCGACGTCAAGAAGCCCGAGCCCACTGCGAACAAGAAGGGCAAAGCCCAGGGGAAAGGGGGGGAAAAAGCAGGGAAGCTGCCGCAACGGCCCACCAAGGTCGTGTCGATTCCGACACTCACCAGCGAAGGGCTGGATGCCTTGCTGGAGAAGCACCTGGACGCAGCCAAGGTCCCCCTGGCCAAGGCGACCACCGACGTCGAGTTCGTGCGGCGGATCCATCTTGACCTGACCGGCAAGCTGCCCACCCCCGAGCAAGTCCGCGGCTTCGTCGTGACGCGTGAAAAAGACAAGCGTTCCAAGCTCATTGAATATCTGATCCGAAGCCACGACTACGCCGAGAACTGGGCCCACTACTGGCGCGACGTGATCCGATTCCGGGCCACGGCTCAGAACGCCAACCTGGTCCGCTTCGACGAGCTCGAGGCTTGGCTGGCCGAAAAGTTTGCCAAGAACGCGCCTTGGGACGAGATCGCCAAGGAGTTGATCACGGCCACCGGCCGCGACGACGAAAATGGCGCGGTCGGTTTCGCACTTTCGCATGAGACCCAGGCGGTCGAACTCGCGGGGGAAGTCTCGCGCATCTTCCTGGGCGTGCAAATCCAATGCGCCCAGTGCCACGACCATCCGAACGATTCATGGAAGCGGCAACAGTTCCATGATTTTGCCGCCTACTTCGACGGAGTGACTCGGAAAGAGGTGGTCAAGGCCAGCCCAGGGCAGAGGCGCGTCATCGAGGTCATGGCGAAGGCGAAGCCGCGCTATGCGATGCCCGACAAGCTCGACCCGCAAAAGAAAATCTTCGTGGCGCCCAAGTTCTTCCTCGACCCCAAGGGAGAGATCCTACCGGCCGGCCTGACCTCGGCCGAGCGACTCGGGATTGCGGCCGACTATGTCACCGGCCAGGATAACCCCTGGTTCGCCAAGGCGTTCGTCAACCGCGTCTGGTACATCCTCCTGGGCGAAGGATTCTACAGCCCGGTCGACGACATGGGACCCGAGCGAACCGCCAAGGCCCCTGAGGTCGTCGAGGTCCTGGCCTCGGAGTTCCAGAGGGGGGGCTACGACATCCGCTGGCTCCTCCGCACGATTCTCAACACCCGGGCCTATCAGCGCGAGGTCCGGTCGACCTACACGGCGTCGGGACGAACTTCGTTTGCCGCCGTTTGCCCCAGCCGGCTTCGGTCCGATCAAATCATCGACTCGCTCGCCCAGGCGCTCAACTTCGAGATTGATCCCCAGCCAAAGGACGCCCCGGGCAAGGACGCGAAGAAGAACGCCCTGGCGAAGGACCTCAAGGGGGCTGTCGGCAAGACCAAGGGGATGCGGGGCCCCGGCCGAGCGCGGGAGCAATTCAATGCCCTCTTCGGCGCCGATCCGTCGACCCCGTACGAGGACGTTCTGGGCACGATCCCCCAGTCCCTCTACCTGATGAACAGTCCGCTGCTCCACAACGCGATGCGCGGGAGCGGCAATAGCGTGCTCGGTCAGATTCTCGCCGCCAACCCCAAGAACAACCGAGCGGCCTTGGGTGCAATCTATATCCGCGTCCTGGCGCGGGAGCCAACCCTCAAGGAAGTCCAGGTCTGCGGCCGTTACATCGACAAGGTCGGCAACCGCCGCGAGGCGTTCGAGGATATCCTCTGGAGCCTGATCAACTCGACCGAATTCATCACTCGCCGCTGATCCCAGACCGATCCTGATGTGAGAGGATGACGACCATGTTCGAGAAGTCGATCGTCAAAGTGGCGATGAATGGCCAGGGGGTCCTGCATCGCCGTGGTTTCCTGGAAGGCATCGGCCTCGCGGCGGCGGGGTTGGCAACCGTCAGCTTCACTGACATGCTGGCCTTGCAGGCGGAAGAGCTCCGCAAGCGACAGATGGCCTGCATCCTGCTCTGGATGGCGGGCGGGCCCAGCCAGATGGAGACGTTCGACCCCAAGCCGGACCACGCCAACGGCGGCGGCATCAAGCCGATCGAGACCGACGTGCCCGGCATCCTGATCGCCCCCGGTTGGGAACGGACCGCCAAGGTCATGAAGGACGTCGCCCTGGTTCGCTCCATGACCAACAAGGAGGGGAACCACGAACGGGCCACCTACCAGCTCCACACCGGTTACCCCCCCTCGGGAACGGTCAAGCACCCGAGCTTCGGTTGCGTGAGCGCCAACGAGCTGGGCGATCCCAAGTTCGACCTCCCGCATATCGTCAGTATCGGCGGAGCCACGATCGGCGCTGGCATGCTCGGCGTCTCGCTCGAGCCGTTCGTCGTACAGGACCCCACGAAACCACCCGCCAACGCCGTGCCGCCGGTCAACACCGCCCGGTTCTCGAGACGACTGGGCCTGATGCAAGCACTGGAGCAGGGGGCCTTCGAGCGGACCGGAGGCGCCGATCGGGTCAAGGATCACACCGCGCTCTACCGGCAGACGGCGGGGATGGTGCTCTCACCCCGGATGAAGGCGTTCGATCTCAGTGGTGAGGACGCCAAGGTCCGGGCCGCGTACGGAACGAGCGCGTTCGGCCAGGGCTGCCTGCTGGCGCGCCGACTGGTCGACGCGGGTGTAACCTTCGTCGAGGTTCGCTCCAACGGCTGGGATACTCACCAGGAAACCGTCGAGCGGGTCGCGAAGAACGCATCGCAGGTTGATCCGGGCTTCGCGTCCTTGGTGGCCGACCTGAAGAGTCGAGGGATGCTCGATCGAACGCTCGTGATCTGGATGGGCGAGTTCGGCCGCACCCCCAAGATCAACCCGACCGCGGGCCGTGACCACTTTCCCCGCGTGTTCAACATCGCCCTGGCCGGCGGTGGGATCAAAGGGGGCCAGGTCCTCGGCGCCTCGAGTCCCGACGGGTCCGAGGTCAAGGACCAACCGATCGCGGTCACCGACCTCCTGGCCAGCTTCTGCCACTCCCTGAAGATCGACCCGGCCAAGGAAAACATGAGCTCGCTCGGCCGGCCGATCAAGATCGTCGACGGCGGCAAGGTCGTCAAACAGCTCTTCTCCTGATCGACGATGTCGAGAGGAATTGCGTCTTCTCAAGAAGCCCGCTTTCCTTCCCGGAGGCGGGTTTCTGCTTGCGCCTGGCCGCAGTCCGGCCCTTATGGGTCCGAAGGGTTTCGGGATTGCCATGCCGTGGGGCGAACGGTCATCTCTCACGCAATCCAAATCATTCAATTCCTGAAACTCAGAAAGAGGGGCGGGGCGCCCGCGCTTCCAGGAAATCCCTCGACAAGCGTCGGGGGCCGGCCACAAACCAGCGGCCCCAGGACTGACGCCTGACAGCATTGCGCCGATTCCGTGGATTTTCCGCAAGACGACGGGCCTGCCGGGTCGATCATGGAATAGGGATCGGGAGGGTTGTGTCCGAGGATTGGTGACGTAGCCCCCCCGCCGTCTTATATGCCGACGTTCCCGAGGGGACTCGGTTCGCTTTCGGGAAAGGAGTTCCCATGCACCTCCTCGCTCGCACCGGTCTGGCCGTCCTTGGCCTGGCCCTGGCCACTCCGGTCGCCGTTTGGGCCGATCCGCCCGCTTCGGCCAGTAATCCGCACAATCACCGCCGGGGGCTGTTCGGCAAGCAGAAGCTCTGCGCCGAATGCCAGAGGGCGAAGCTGCAAGCCGAAGGGATCAACATTCCCCCGCCCCCATCGCTGCCCGGACAAGTCGTGTCCGAAGGCGTGGTGACCGAGGGAGGCGTCTGCACCACCTGCCAGTCACAGGCGGGACATCAGGGCGTGGTCGTCTCGGATTCGGCCTCGGGCTATGCCGTCGTTGGCGGCGATGCAGCGCCCGGATATGCGGTCGTCGGCGGCCAGGTTCCGAGTGCGGATCCGTCGCCGATCGGCGTCGTCCAGGCGCGACCCGGGCAGGCGCCGAGCCGTTCGGCTGGCACCGATCGCTCGGTGATGCAGGCCAGCACCGCCCCCGCCCCCGAGCCGATCAGGCCGGCAGGCTCCAACCCCCCCAGGATTCTCTCGCACCTCTTCGGCTTCTCCGCGATCGGCAGAGACTATCGCGAGGCGAAAGAGCGCAGGCGAGGAGAGGATCACGCCTCGATCCGCTACGACCAGCCCGAGACGCAGAAGATCAACGACTTGCCCGCGTCGAAGGTGTACGGCCGTAGCAAGGTGCGATAAGACCTCGCGAACGCAATCGCGCGAAGTCCGCTGAGGATCCGGAGGCGAATCTTAAAAACAAGAGCAGGGCTGATTCCCAAAGGGTTGGCCCGAACCGAAGGATGGATCCTCGGATCCAACGACCACTTCCGATTTTTTTTCGCCTCCCGAATCCGCTTCGGCCCCCGCCTTTTCGGCGGAAAAATGAGCCGAGAATCATCGCTCCCACACCCCCGGACCGGCCCATCGTCCCCCGACGATGGGCCGGTACCGGCGCGCGCCGTCAGGTTTCACTCCAGAATGAGGGTGGGTCGAACCGATCCACTACCCATGGCCAAACTGGACCACGAGCCACGTTCCTTCCGGGGGACGGAGGACACGTGGACGGGCCCTGGTCGCCGACATGCTCCACGCGGAGGATTGCGTGGGAGACTGTCGATCGCTTGCTTCCGGAACTCCAGGAGGGATACACCGATACGATACAAAAGGGAGTGACCATGCGTTTCGGAAAATGGCGAGGGGTGGCCTTGACGTTTGCCCTGGCGGCAACAATCACGATCGGACAGAGCCGTTCGGTTCGTGCCGGAGGGCTCCATACGATCCCTCGCGAAGTGGAAGCCGTCGACATCAATACGGGCGGGCCTTACTTCGCACCTCCGGTTCCCTATGGCCACTACGCCAAGGGGGGGCTCGGTGGTGGCCTGGCCAAAGTAGGTGGACTGCTGCATGGGGGTCTCGGAGGACACGGCAGCGGCTGTGGAATCGGTGGCTGTGGTCACGGTGGGGATTGCGGCGGCCAGAAGCATGGCCTTTTCCATCGTGACGGTGGATGCGACGACGGTGGATGCGGGAACGGCGGTTGCGGCACCAGCGGGGGCAACTGCGGCACCACCGGGGGCGGCTGTGGGCTGTTCAAGAAGGGCCACGGCGGAAAGTACTTCGGGAACGACGGCTGCAATGACTGTGGTGGGCTGGTCTCAACCGGTGGCACCATCGTGGCTCCCTCGAGCCAGGCTCCGCTCGTCTCGACCCAGTCGGCTTACCCCTCGGTTCAGTGCGGCGATTCCGGTTGCAAGCTCAAGCTTCGTCACTTCCACCGGCGTGGTCAGGGCTGCGACCAATGCAGCGGCAACGGCTGCGGGATCTGCCAGGGTGGGTCCGGGGGATTCTCGTCCGGTGACCTCTGCGGTAGCTGCCATGGTGGGGGTTGCGGAGCCTGCGGTGGACGTGGCCTCTTCGGTAAGGGCGGGTGTGGCGCTTGCGGTGGTAAGGGCTGCGGAGCCTGCATGGGTGGACATAAGTTGCTCGGCTTGCACAAGGCCCTCGCCGCCAAGTTACTCCACAAGGGTGACATCAAGTGGTTTGTGGGGCCTGGAGGCCCGGTGCCCCTCACGCCCGGTTATGTGCCCTACATCGTGACGACCCGTTCGCCTCGCGACTTCTTCGCCTTCCCTCCGTTCAACGAGAACGTCCCCTGATTTGTTTCTGATCGGGTACATCACCCCAAGATCCGACGAAGGCCCGGCATCACCATGCCGGGCCTTCGTCGTTTCTCGATGCCCCACACCAATTCCTCCCGCCCGGCATGGCATAGCCTCGACCAATTTTGCCGCTTTTACCGGCAACGGGACCAACAAGACGAGCGCAAGGGACTCGAATCGCTTGAGGGTCTCCATCAATCGGCCGACATAGAAGAAACCCGCCGGATGCACGGAGGCGACCTGGGCAACTCGTATTATTTTTTTTGATGAGGAGGGGTGGCGATGCGCGTTGGTTCTCCACGACTTGGCCGGATGGGGCTGTCGGCCCTGGCGGTCCTGGGCGCGGTCATGGTTTGGCCTGCTGTGCCGGCATTCGGGCAGGTCCCCCAGCCGAACATCCCCGATATCTCGGAGCGAAGCGGGTTGATCTCGCGATTCACGAAGATCGAGTCAACCCTGCCGCCGGACCCGCGCCGCGACCTCTGGTACCACACCCGCTGGGGCGACCGCCCCCACGGCCATCGCCCGAACAGCATCAAGGAAGGGGGCCTTTACGGCCACCCCATGAAGGCGAACTGCACGGCGAGCATCTACCCCTACTTCCACGGCAGCCCCGGCAAAAGCACGATCACTTGTGACTGCGTGCCCAAGCACCCGGCGCTCCGCGGCGTCCAGAGCTTCCTCAAACCGTTCAAGCCCGTGGGCATGTACTACGACCAAGGGTCGTACGTCCCGGTCCACGACCTCGATCCGATCGTCCCCGGCCCCGGCGCCTACCCGTTCCCCTGGTTCTTGAACCAGGCACGCGGCGGCTGAGCCAGAGCGAAGGGCATTGGCCATACGCCCGAAGCCATGGCGGCTTCCGCCTGCCGGCCCTCAAGCGAGAGGGTAGGGCAGGGCAGGCGGAAACCTGACCCTCAAGTCACCACCAACCATCAATCTTTGGTTTCCGTCGCCAACCACGCCTTCAACTCGGTCTGCAGTTGTCGCGCGAGTTCAGGATACTCGGCGATCACATTGCGACGTTCGGCGGGATCGGCCTCGACGTTGAAGAGTTCGGGGCGGCCACCGCTGGTGATGACCAGCTTGATCGGGCCTCGCATCGCAGCGAGTTGGTTCATCCCCTCGACCCGCCACTCCCAGAAAAGGGTACGGTCGGAAGCCTTGGCTTTGCCGGTCCAGGTCGGCCAGAGGTCCGCCCCGTCAACATGCCAGGCCGCCTCGGGGTGGGCGCCGGTGGCGGCCAGCAGGGTCGGAAAGAGGTCGGTCATGTGAACCACCTCATTCGAGACCACCCCGGCGGGAACGTGGCCCGGCCAGCAGGCGATCCCAGGGACGCGGATCCCCCCCTCCCACAGTGTGCGCTTCTGCCCACGGAACGGCCGGTTGCTGTCGTGGTAGTTGCTCGTTCCCAGGTTGCCCGACTCAAAGGTCGCTCCGTGGTCGCTCGTGAACACCACCAGCGTATCGCCGGCCAGCCCCAGGCCTTCCAGCGCGGTCATGATCCGGCCGACGTTCTTGTCGAGCTGGGTGACCATCGCCGCGTAAGTCGCCCGGATCGGGTTCGACGGATCCGCCTCGGTGAACTTCCCTTTGTGAAGCGCCACTTCTTCGGCCGGGGCTTCGATGTTGAAGTGCGTGTTAATGAAGGGAACGTAGAGAAAAAAGGGCGTTGGCTTGTCCTTGTGCCGTTTGAGGAAGTCGATGGCGTGGTCGGCGAACATGTCGTCGGAATAACCTGAGACCGGCTTGAGCGCCCGGCCGTGCCAGAGCTGCTCGGGATACTTCTCCCAGGCGTGTTTGGCGTCGGTGAAGCCGAAGAACTCGTCGAACCCCTGGTCCATCGGGTGGACGTAGGTCTTGCTGCCATCCCTCGGCTGACCGTGATGCCACTTGCCGAACAGGGCCGTGTCATAGCCGTGCGTCTTGAAGGCCTCGGCCAGGGTGACCTCGCGGGCGGGCAGGTCATCATTGTTCCGCGAGACCCCGTCGTGGATCGTATACCGGCCGGTCATCAGGGCCGCTCGGCTCGGGGCACAGACGACGGCGGCCGTGTAGAATCGCTTGAAAGTCGTCCCTCGCCCCGCCAGGCGGTCGAGATTGGGGGTCGCCCATTCGGTACGGCCGTTGAACCCGACGTCGCCCCAGCCAAGGTCGTCGGCCAGCAGAAGCACGACGTTGGGTCCTTTTGTCCCCTCGGCGGCCGCGAAAGCCGACGCTCCGATGCCGGACACGAGCACGGTCAAAACCAGCAGCAGACGATGGTTCATGGCAAGGTTCTCGATCGGGAGCGTTGCGTTTGCCAATCGGTCCTTCGGAGGGGCGACCTCACTCTACAAAAGTGAGTTGTCGCGGGCTATAGTGGCCCTTTCCGGGCCTCAGCCGTTTGGAATCAGTCTCGCGGATTCACATAAACCAAGAGAACGGGCAGGGGATGAGCCCCTTCTCAAATCTCTTCCGCCAGCCGAAGGGGTGAGCCGCTCCTCACGCCTCGCGGGACGAACCAGCACGCCAAGGGCCGGTCCGGACAGTCCGAGCCAAGGGCACGACTCTTAGGGGAACGACACGATGAGCCAGCGGAAGTTGCGGGTAGGCATGGTCGGCGGCGGGGGACCAGCCAACTTCTTCGGCGGACCTCACCGCCGCGCGATCCTCATAGACAACTCGGCCGAACTCACCGCGGGCGCCCTGCGGAGTAAGCCCGAGGAGTCGCTCGAGGCGGCTCGCGACCTGTTCTTCACACGCGGATACCCTGACTGGCAGACCTTGGTCAAGGCCGAGGCCGCGCTGCCTGAGTCGGAACGAATCGACTACCTGACCATCGTCACCCCCAACGATGCGCACTTCGGACCGGCCGACGCCGCCGCGAACGCGGGGATCGCGGTACTCTGCGAGAAGCCGCTGACGACCACGCTCGACGAAGCTCGCCGCCTGCACGCGACCATCGCCGCGCACAAGACTCCGTTTATCGTCGCCTACACCTACACCGGCTTCCCCATGGTCATGCTCGCCCGCGAGTTGATTCGCGACAGCGCCATCGGCGAGGTCCGCAAGGTCGAGGCCTGGTATCCCCAAGGCTGGCTCGCGACCAAGATCGAGGCCGACGGGCAGAAGCAGGCGTCGTGGCGGGTCGATCCCACCAAGGCGGGCGCTTCGGGATGCGGCGGCGACATCGGCACTCACGCCTACGAGTTCGTTAGGTTCGTCGCCGGCCGCCATGCGACCCGGATTCGCGGCCGCCTCAAGGCGCTCGTTCCCGGCCGCTCCCTCGATGACGACTTCACCGTCCTGGCCGAGCTCGATAACGGTGGGATCGCCACCATCGCGGCCTCGCAGATCACCATCGGAGCCCAGAACGATAACGGATTCCGGATCAGCGGCACGACCGGCACCCTCGAATGGTCGATCACCGACCACACCGTCCTGAAGCACTATACCGGCGGCCAGCCGCTCAAGGTCTACCGTCAAGGGGCTGACTACGACTACTTCCCCGGCTCGATCAAGCCCTACCTGCGGCTCCCCTCCGGCCACCCCGAAGGGTTCCACGAGGCCCTCGGCAACCTCCATCGCACCCTCGAATGGACCATCCGCGGGCGTCGAGGCGAGAAAGTGCCGACCCCCTACGAGCATCCGGGCATCCTTGATGGCGTCGCGGGCATGGCCTTCGTGGAAGGGGCCGTCGCCAGCTCGAACCAGGACGGTGCCTGGGTCGAGATGCCCAAGATCGGATAGCATCGACGACCGACGGCGGCCACAGCCGATCCGCCTCTTTTGTTGAGGAAGTGAGGAACTGTGAAAGACCCCTTGGTGCGATTCAGCGTCGCCATCGGTGGCGAATTACTCCAAAAATTCGACCAGTACCGCGAGACGCATCAGTACCCCAACCGGAGCGAAGCGGTTCGCGGTCTGATGCGCGCGGCCCTGATCGAAGACGTGATCACCGTGGACGATAGCGACGCGATGGGGGTCGTCACCCTGATCTATGACCACCACGCCGGCCGGATCTCGGAGCGGCTGACCGAGATCCAGCACTTGCACCTCGAGCGGGTGGTGACCACGACCCACGTGCATCTCGACGCACACCGCTGCCTCGAGGTGATCCTACTCCGCGGGTCGGCCAAGCTGATCCGCGAGTTGTCGGACAGCCTCATCGGCACCAAAGGGGTCGAGTCCGGCCGCCTCGTCCTGACCGCGGCCGGCCCCATCCCCGACGCTCACTCACACGAAAAAGGGGCACATAGTCACCCTCATCCACACAATCACGACCACGAACACGACGACGAAGGAAATCACCAACACTGAGGGACCCAAGTCGGGCAAGGGACCGCGCTCACTTCGGCAGCTCCTCCATCCCTTCCGCGTTCCGCTTCGCCTGAAGTTCTCGAAAAAACCAGAGCTCCTTGCGGTTGCCCCGGAGCGCCTCCAGCGCTTCACGCACCAGGTTGACGCAGGCCGCGAGCATCAGGAAGACGCCGAGAACCGCCAGAAGTGTCGGCAGGAAAATCAGGCGGTGATTGCCCGTCCAGACGTCGATCGCCAGCGTCAGACTCGTCCCCACGAACGCGCCAAAGGCGAGGTAGAGGGAGACCAGGGCGTATCGAATCCGGTAGCTTCGCCAGACCAGACGGTCGAGCTCAGCCTCCACGTTGACCAACCGTTCCCGCGGGAAGTCGAAATCCGAGCCGCGCCGGCCAATCCGGTCCCCCAGGTCGTTGAGGACCCGGATCCGATCCACGATTCGTGACATCCGATTCGAGGTCGAGATGATCAGCGAACCATTGGCTGTCAGGAAAATGGCCGGCGTAATCATCGCCGAGAGCGTCGCATAGACATCGTTGGAGAGGAGCGCGCTGGACGGGCTGAACGGCATGGGCAGACCTTCTCTATTTTTTTTCGCAGGGCGGGTCGAACGAATGGGCCAGGCCTCCGTTGCCCAAAATCATCGTCGCCCGGTCACTTTGACGTCAACTGGAGTCACAGTGAACGCTTTAGGCAAGAAGTCGTATGACCAGGGATGAGAACCGCTCCTCGACGAGCAAAATAAGATTGCATGGATGGCTGGCCTTAAAATCATCAGGTAGAGTTAGTGATGCATCGAAGGCGAGTTAAACTCTCCTGAACCGGAGAAGTCTTTCTCTCCTTCCTGAATTCGCACCGGAAGCACTGCGACTTCCCCTGACACCGCACCGTTGATGAGACACCCATGGCACGCAGAGCCGGACGAGCCGCGGCAACGCTCCGATTCGAGGCCCTCGAGCCTCGCACGCTAATGAGCGGTAGCACGACCGACGAGTTTTTCGTCCGGTTCAAGCCCAACCTCTCGGGGGGGACGATCCAGACGGCGCTGGCCACCGTGGGAGCCACCGTCGTCAAGCAGTACCCCTCCGGGCCGATGCTGATCTCTGTACGAGCGGCGAGCGAGCCCAGCCGAGTACTCCAGTGGTTCCAGTTCAGCCCGCTGGTCAGCTACGCCGAGCCCAACTCCACGATCCATGCCGCGGCGGCCCTCACGCCCAACGACCCCTACTTCAATCAGCTCTGGGGTCTGAACAACGCGAACGATGTCGACATTGATGCGCCCGAGGCCTGGGGCTTGACCCAGGGGCGGTACACGACGGTCGTGGCGGTACTCGATACAGGCATCGACCTCAAGAATGTCGAACTGACGAATCGACTCTGGGTAAACCCGGGCGACCTCTCCGGCTCCGACGGGTTTCGGAATGCCGTTTACGGCTGGAACTTCGTCAATAACAACAACAACGTGCAGGATACCAACGGGCACGGCACCCACGTCGCGGGCATCCTGGCGGCGGGGGGTAACAACACCTATGGAGTCACCGGGGTCGACTGGTACTCCAAGATCATGGCCGTGAAGGTGCTGGACAATCGGGGTGACGGCACTACCGACGCGGCGGTCAACGGCATCTACTTCGCCGTGAACCACGGGGCCCGGGTGATCAACGCGAGCTGGGGCGGTGGCGACTATTCGCAAGCCCTCCGCGATGCAATCGCCTATGCCGGAGCGCACGGGGTCGTCTTCGTCACGGCCGCGGGCAATAACGGAACGAATAACGACATCTCAAACTCTTACCCCGGTGCCTACAACCTCAACAACGAGATCACCGTCGGCGCGGTCGACTCGCTAGGAAGGCTCGCCAGCTTCTCCGACTATGGCGCCCGGACCGTCGACCTGGTCGCCCCCGGGGTCAATATCCTGAGCATCATCCCGGGGAGCTTCGCGTCCTACTCGGGAACCTCGATGGCCACCCCCTACGTCACCGGCGTCGCCGCCCTGGTGCTCAGCCTCCACCCCGAATTCGACGCGGAACAAGTCGTTCAGCGCATCCTGGCCACCACCAAGCCCCTCCCCGGCGTGGCCGGCAAGACGGTCACCGGCGGAATCGTCAGCGCCTACAACGCCGTCAACTTCGGTGCCAACGTCACCTCGACCGCGGTCGCGGACAACGGTATCCCCAGCACGGTCACGCTCGTCCCCAACGGAACGAGCGACCTCGACCTGCTCGCCAAGATCCTCGGAACCAACGACTTCTACAATAGCCAGGGCGGGACCAACGCCGGATTCGTCACCGGGCTCTACCGAACCCTCCTGCGACGCGATCCCGAGCCCGCGGGCCTCGCAAGCTGGGTCGGAAGGCTCGATGCGGGCCAGACGCGAATCCAGATCATCGAAACCTTCGAACGCACGCCCGAAGCCCTCCAGGTCAAAGTCGCACACTGGTACCAGGACGCCCTGGGCTGGAATGCCCCCCTGGCCCAGCTCAAGTTCGACCCCGGCGTCGTCTACTGGAGCAGCTTGCTCGCCGCCGGCCAGACCGACAACGCGGTGCTCGCCCGAATCCTCTCAACCAGCGATTACCTGGTGGCCAGCGGAGCGACGAACGAGGGATTCGTCACCGGTCTCTATCGTTCCTTGCTCGGCCGGTCGACCGATCCGGAGAGCTTCAACTACTTCGTGGGCCTGCTCCAGGGCGGAATGTCCCGCGTCAACCTGGTTCAAAAACTCCAGAGCACGTTCGAGGCCAAGCGCACCAAGGTCGCTCGCTGGTATCAAGATCACCTGGGCTGGAACCAATCGCTGGCCCAACTCCAGATCGATCCCGGCGTCCAGTACTGGGCCCGATTCCTCGGAGACTCCTGAGCGCCGAGCCGTCCCCTCATGCCCACGGATCGAGGCCGACGGCTCCCTCTCCATCTCCCTTTCCCGATTGCCCTCGGGTGGGTATGATCCGACTCCCAAAGGGTGGGGAAGAGTCACGCTCAAGGAGGAGCCATGACCGTCACAATGCGCCCCATGACCTCAAGCCTGCGCGACGCGATGGCCGTGGTCGAACTGTTCCTTGACTTCTTCCGCCGCGACCTGCTCAACTTCTACCCTCAGTTCCACTTCGAACGCCTCCCCAACGACCTGGGCTCATTCGACGTCCGGTTCGGCCCTGACTTCCAGCTCATCGATGAGCCCGAACGCAACGGCGAATCGCTCGACATCGCTCTCTTCGGCGCCCGACATCGGCTCACCCCACGCCACGGTATTCGATTCACCCTGAACGATCAGCAGATGATTCGCGCCCTGGGCGCCGTGCTCACGCTCCGCTACCACCACCTGTTCCAGATCGCGCACTCGTCGCGTCTCGAACTGTTCCAAGGGGGTTCAGAAGACCACTACGTGGCCGCCTTCATCGACCCCTCCGCCTACGCCTTGAGCACCGCGCAGCCAAGCCGGATCGCCTCCACGATCCTGACCTTACGGACCGCGGCGCTCTCCACTTATGAGAACCGCCGCGTCTCCACGGGCGCCCTGCTCCTCGGTCCCGGCGATGACTCCGATCACTCGCTGACTCGCACCTCCGCCGACGCGCTCTGCTACGGCGTCGAGCTGACCAGCCTGAAGAGCATCCACCGGCTCTGTGACGGCAAACGGACCTTGTTCCTGGTCGATCGCGAGGGGAAGCTCGCCGACATCATCGACGTCGAGCGCTGGGCATCCGCGATCCCGGGGGCCGGAAGCAGTGACATCCCGAGCGCCCGCGCCTATACCGCCCACGCACGGGCGACCCGCGTCTGCGGACACGTCTGCCTGGTCCTCAGTCCGAACCAGGAGATCAAGCTGTTTGCCGGTGGCTTACAGGCCTTTGTCTTCGCCCACGGCCGGTGGCGGATCCTCGACCCGGCCGCGAAGTTCGCCGTCTGGGAAGCCGCGACCGCCCATCCCACGCTGGCGCGGATGCTCTTCCAAACCGCACTCGACCTGGCCGAGTCTCGCCAGGGCGGCCTCTTCGTGGTGGCCACCGATCCCGGGTCCGCCGTCGGCCGTCTGATCGCACCGCACGACCTGCTCGACCCCGACGCCAAGGTCCCCTGCGGCCCTCCTCCCGAACTGACCCCAGGCGACCCACTGGCCAAGCTTGCGTTGCACTACCTCGCGCGAGGACGCAACGTGACCGAGCTCGCCCCCTCCGTCCTGGAAGCCCTGGCCGGCCTCGACGGCGCTGTCGTGACCGACCGGAACGGTGGCCTGATCGCCTTCGGAGCCATCCTCCGCAACGATGCCTCCCAGCTTTCGTCGCCAATCACGGCCGAGGGGGCACGCACCACCGCCGCCCTGGTCGCCAGCCGGTACGGCCCCGTCCTGAAAGTCAGCGAGGACGGTCTCATCTCCTGCTTCCTCAACGGCGCCAAGGTCTGGGACCTCTGAGAAGGCACTCCAGGCCAATCCAACGCATCCTTACGATGGCATAAAGCACCAACCCGTTCGAATCCCTCCCGGGCTCGCGCCATTTCAGGTTTCCCCGCGCACTCCTCATCCCCAGACCGTTCCCGTCGAACCGCTGGCCCCTCAAAACTGGGAGGCTGCGCACCGGCCTCATGACCTGAGCCCACGACATCCGGTTTCCACGGCCGAACCAATCATTGCCGACACCAGCAACTCCGAATATCCCAAACAATCAATCGATAATACTGTTGCAATGCTTCCGAGGCCGGATCTCGAGAAATTGGAGCAACGAACGCCGACGTCATGTTCCGGACGGGATGTTGATCGCGACCAACCAGGCCGGTACGATGCCCTTCCTGTTCCAAAAAGGATCGACACGCCCCCTGATCCGGAAGGATTCCACTGTGAGCTCTCCGCCCACCCGACCGATCCATCGAACCGCCAAGGCTTTCGCCTTCGCGGCCGCAATCGTCGGCCTCACTTCAGCCACGTCAAACGCCCAATCCCAGGCTGCTCCACCGAACACGGCCCCTCAAAAGAGCCAATCCCTGGCTCGCTATGTTCCCGGTGAAGGGTTGATCTTACTGATCGACCATGAGGGCTTCGAAGCCCAGTCAGACGCCTGGAAGGGAACCGCCGCCTTCAAGATGCTGACCGACACCACGCTCGGGGCCATGTTCGAAAACATCGCGGCTCAGGTCGTCGATCGTGGGCTCCAGTCCGCTCCCGGCGCACCGATCAACGGCAAGGAGGTCGTTGCGTTGCTCGCGCATCTGGCCTCCAAGGGGTTTGCGATCGGCTTCTGCGGATCGTTGAACCCACCTCAGCCCAAGGCCGCGGTGATGGTCATTCGCGACGCCGGTCAGAATGAAGTCGCCAAGCGAATCATGAAACGACTCGAGGACGTCGCGCAGCAGGCCGAGCAGCCGAACGGCCGTAAAGTCTGGTCGATTGCGGGGGCTCCCGTCCGCTGGTGGTTCGAGGGCCACGACGCCGTCTTCTCCTTCGTCCCCCCCGGTGCACAGGCCGACCCGGTCGCCGAAACCCTCGACGGCAAAACTCCTAGCGCCTTGAAAAACCCGATCTTCACCGCCGCCGCGAAAACCGAGGGCGATGTCGTTCCCGTCGGCCTGCTCTTCGTGGATCTGGCGGGGATGCCGCCATTGCCCCGAAACCTGGTCCAGGCCGGGCTCGACGGCATCAAGCGAGTGGAGGCACACTGGGGGATCCAGGGTAAGGCCATCGTGACCACACTCGGCGTCCAGGCACCCCGGCCCCGGCGCGGCGTTCTGGCGCTCCTCGATCAGCCTCCTCTCGGCGCCGGGACCAGACTCGCTCCCCCCGAGGGCGTGACCGACTACACACTCCTGTCGGTCGACCCTGCCAAGTTCGCCGACGTCCTCCTGGCGATCCTGGCCCAAAACGACCCGCGCACCGCCAAAGAGGTCGGCCGATTCGCCCAGGACTTTCAGAAGCGTACCGGGCTCAACCTGCGCAAGGGCCTCCTCGAGAAACTCGGGCCGAGAATGGGGGTCCTCACACCGAAGTCGGGCGGAGTCGGCAACCTGATGGCGATGTGGTTCAACCCACCTGATCTCGGGGTCGTGATCGAGTTGAAGGATCCGCAGGGCTTCGAGGCCACGCTCGGCCGTCTGATCGAAGTTGCCAACAACGAACTCAAGTCGGCCGGCGCCTTGGTCCCTCGCCAGGCGAATCGCCCTGCCAGGCCGGGAACGGAGTTTGCCGAATTCCGTCGTCTCAAGGCCCCCGAACGTGGATACGTGCTCTCGGTCCCCCCTTCGGTGCTGCCAACGCCGGCCGGTTTGCGCCCGACCATCCTGATCGATCTCGAGCGCGGTCGGCTCGCGCTGGCGGGAAGCCTCGCCTCGGCTCGGCGGGCCTTACCGGCCCTGATCCTGGACGCCCCCGGATCGAAACCGATGGAGAACCGGGACGCCCTGCTGGTCGCCAAGTCCGATCCAACCGCGAGCCTTCCCGAGCTGCTAGCCAACATACCAGCACTCGTTCAATTTGTTGGTCTCGCTGCCGCTCAGCCTCAAGGCCCGGGCGGTCCGGCGGCGATCCCGTTCCGGCTCGAGTTCGATCCCGACGACATCCCCGACGTTGAGGCTCTCCGCTCGCATCTGTTCCCGACCAAATTCACGCTTGCCGCAAACGAGTCCGCGATCCTGTTGACGGCACACTCCGCATTCCCGATCCCGGTGCCGAAACTCAGCGGCGGGATGGAGACGCCCGTCCTGGTCGCACTCCTCTTGCCGGCCGTGCAGGCGGCTCGCGAGGCCGCCCGCCGCGCCCAGTGCACCAACAACGTGAAGCTCTTGGGGCTTGCCCTACACACCTATTATGACGCCAAAGGGAGCTTGCCTCCTCCAGCCATTCTGGACCGGGCCGGCAAGCCACTCCTGAGCTGGCGCGTGGCGATCCTCCCCTTCGTCGAACAGCAGGCGCTCTACAACGAGTTCCATCTCGACGAACCGTGGGACAGCGTTCACAACAAGACCCTGATCCCTCGAATGCCTACCATTTATGCGTGTCCCAGCCGACGCAACCCCGAGCCAGGGACGACCAATTACCGCGTCTTCGCCGGGAAGCAGACGGCATTCGAATCGACGGGTACGAAGTTTGAGGAATTCACCGACGGCACGTCAGGGACCCTCGGCATCGTCGAATCCAACGAGCCAACCCTCTGGACCAAGCCCGATGAACTCCCGTTTACCGGCGACGGGGAGGCGGCCCTGAGCCTGGCCGGGTCGGACCACACCGGTGGATTCAATGCCGTACTCATTGATGGCACGATTCGATTCATCAAGGACTCGATCGCCGCGGACGTCTTCAAGGCACTGCTGACCCGCAACGGCGGCGAGATCATTCAGGACTATTGAGTCGCGCATCGATTCCGCATCGGGAGGCGTCACCTCCCGATGCGATCGAAAACCATGATCCGCGACGGCGCCCGAGTCCCGATGATTCTCACGGTTTCCGCAACGGGCTTGGTTGCCGCCGTCATTCCCTCGGGGTCGTCGCGAGTCCGAGGGAAATACGGACGGGCCAGCCGTGCTACGGCTTCAACCGGGCCGGAATTCCATCGCGATTCTCGCCCGGTCGCCTGGTTCGCCATGAGTTCCGGACTCGGAACTCATGGCGAACCACACACAGATATCTTAATTTAACTATTTTTTCTTCGCTCAACCACTCCTCGAAAACCCATCCACCGAAAAAGAGCAATCAACTTTTATCCTTGGCGATCGAGGCAACCGTCGCCCCCACGAAACGGATGTAATCCTCGGGGGAGAGCACGATTTGCAAACCTCGCATTCCCGCCGAGATCGAGATCAGGTCGAAGTACTGGGCCGTCTCGTCGACAAAGACGGGATAGTTCTTCTTGCAGGCCAGGGCGGTCACGCCGCCGCGAATATAGCCCGTGAGCGGTTCGACCTCTTTGAGGGGCACGGTCTCAACCTTCTTATCCCCGGTCGCCTTCGCCAGGGCCTTGAGGTCGAGTTGGGCATCGCCGGGCACCACCGCCAGGCAGACGCCATTTTTGTCCCCCCGGGCCACCAGGGTTTTGAAAACCTGTTCGGGAGGGAGGCCGACCTTCCTGGCCACCGTCTCGGCGGCCAAGTCTTCGGGATCGAACTCGTACTCCCGCAACTCGAAGCGAATGCCCTGGCGTTCGAGGAGCCGGACCGCGTTGGTCTTGACCATGCCCACGACGATGACCTCAGTGCTTTGGAATTCGATCGCCCTGACTGGCCGTCCGGCTAACGTTTCCGGAAGACGGTCGCCATGGCCGCGGAGACCAGGTTTCCTTCCAGCTCCATGGCCTCCCGCAACAGACAGCTCCGCTCGGCCTCGGATCGGGTGATCACGCCGAGCTGCACGAGGAGCCGGCTTCGGATGTCGGGTTCATCGGCGTAGGTGAGGCCCTCGCGATAGGCTGCCTCCGCCTCCTGACGATGGCCGAGTGCCCCGGCAAACTGGCCAAGTTCCAGATAGAGGGGAGCCAGCCCGCTCCATTGGGCGACCGCCCGCCGCGCCAGGTGATGCTTCTCTTTCGGCGTTCCCGGCCCGTCCACAAGAGCGAAGAGGGCGAGGAAGGCCTCGTGCTCCCATTCTCCGAGTGCGAGCCGCCGCGCCAGCCAGAGGTTCGACCGGCAGTGATACCAACCGCCCGCCAGTTCTTCGGTCGCCTCGTACGCCTCGACCGCCTGGTGATGTCGCTCCAACAGCAAGAGCGTCAGTCCTTCGAGGTATCTCGGTTGTGGGTCGAAGCGATCCGCGCGGGCCGCGTCGCGAAACAACTCCAAGGCCGCTTCATGATCTCCCGTAATGGCCAGGGCGCTTCCCCGATCGACGAGGATGGTCGCGGGGCGGAGCGAGATCCGGTTCCGCTCGTGGAAAAACTGAACCTTTCCTTCCGCCACCGGAGGCGCCTCGGCCACCTCGTAGCGCCGGCCCGCGACTTCGATCACCACCCGGTTGAGCGGCTCTCCCGCCCGCACTTGAGCCGCGCGCCGGCGATAGGAGTCGGACGCGTCAATCCGGGCCATCCCCTTCAGCGCATCAGCCAGGCGCTCCGCGAAGTCGGCCGCCTCGTCAGTACGGCCAAGGTAGCGGTGGACCTCGTGCAAGCTCCTCAGATAGGCGATGACGCCCTCGGTGTCCCCACTGCGCTCGCAGAGTTCCAGGGCATGCAGGAAGGGGGAGATCGCTTTCTCGGCGCCACCGGAGTGGAAGTAGCAGTCTCCCAGTTGGCCGTAGGTGACCGGCAGGTAGCGATCGGCCCCGGAACCCCGGAGGGACCGAGCCTCGATCAGTAAATCATTGAGTGTCGTGGCGGCCGCGCGATACTCCAGCGCCTCCACCTGCGCGTCGGCGTGCTGCAGACCTTGCCGCCAGCGGGCCAGCGGGTTTTCTTCATCAGGGCCGGTCAGGAACTGAACGAGGGTAGGATCGCCCAGGTCTTGGTCGAAAACCTCCGCGATGGCGATCAGGCCATGGATATACCGTTGCGCCCGCGTTGGATCGTCACGGATCGCCTCCGGCAGTTGGCGCCAGGCGGGAAAGTGGGTTGCGATCAATTCGCGGTTGGCGCGTGCGAGGGCCGTCAGCGGCTTCCGATTCCCGGCGGAAGCCGCAACGATCAGACGATCCCTCAACTCATTGGGATCGCCGATGATCGACGCCTTAGCCTTGCGGAAGCGGTCGAAGAACCCCATATCGTCCCCCGGTGGCGGAGCGAACGTTCTCATTGAAGCGATGATCCGTGGTGGAAACCCGTACTTCGGAACATAGTCCCTGGAGCATCGCCTCGCAAGCGGCAGGGGAGCCCGGCATCGCCGCACAAGACTCGCAACGGCCAACGTGCGGACCTGAACCACCGCCACCGTTGGCCTGGGCCTACTCGTCGTCGGCCATCGGACCAGACGGTCACCGATGATGACTCAAACGCGACGGCAGCCGTTCCCTCCGGCTCCCCAGCGTAGGAGTCACGCAGCCAAAGATCTCCCAGATCATATCCAATTGAATCTATTCATTATTGCCAGCAAAATCCAGACGATCGACCCCTCTTCGGAAAAAGCCAAGACATAATTAAAACAAGCATCGCAATCGAAGGATCGGGGCATGGTAATCCTGGGTGTCAAACGGGCCAGCCCATGCGAAGGTCCGAAGACAGGGAGCTTACGCTCCCCGCTCGCCTTCAAGGCGAGCGAAATCCATGAAATCACGATCGCTGTCGTCCCTTGGTTGTTGGTCTTCGCTCGCCTTCCAAAGGCGAGCGGGGAGCGTAAGCTCCCTGTCTTTGGGCTGGCCAAGAGTCCCCAGTAATGTGGCTATACGCATCGATTTTCGCAGTCATTTTATTACTTCTATCTGCGTTAAAAACTCCTGCAACAGTAATTCCATATATCCGATCATGGAAAGCCCAATAACCCCTGCGCCTTTTCGGCCACAACGCCGTCAGGGTCTGATCGCGGATGACGCCGTGCGAGAGGGCCGTGTCCGTTGGCAGCCTGAATCGGCGGCCCCAGAAACATCACCATCTTCTGCCAGATCGTGGTGATTGTCCGGCCGATCGGCCTGGTCCCCACGCAACGCAACCATTCCCGTGGAATCACGCAGGGGGGTCCGAGAGTTGCAGGGATACTCATCGAACTCGAGCAGGATGATGACGCGTCTTGTTCCGGACCGTCCTGACACAAGCATCTTGCTCACAACGGCACGCGTTCCCCCTTTACGGAGAGACACCTATGGATCGCCGCGAAATGTTTGGGATGGTCGGAGCCGGTGCGATTGGCTTGACCGCGTTGGCCGCCAAGGCGGACGAAACGGCAAGCGGTGAGAACTGTTGTCAACTCGATCAGGCCCATGCCGACTGCTACAAGGCATGCGCCGACTGCGCGAAGGCCTGTGACATGACTTTCCACCACTGCTTCAAGCAAGTGGCGGAAGGAAAAAAGGAACATGCCAAGGCGCTACACCTGGCGTCCGACTGCGCAGCGTTCTGCAGCCTCTCGGCCAGCATGATCGCCAAGCACAGCCCACTGATGGCCCACTCGTGCCACGCGTGCGCGGACGCCTGCAAGGCGACGGCGGCGGAAGTTGGCAAGTTTGATTCCGCAGAGATGAAGGCCGCGACCAAGTCACTCCACGATTGCGAGAAATCTTGCCGTGAGATGGTGGCGAGGATGGGGGGCAGGACCGAGCTCAGGGCCAACTGAGCTTCATGACGGATCTGGCCTGTCCTGAATTTCAGTCAAGTCAAGCCCTAACCCGTCGCACGGCCGGGGCGGCCGTGCGACGAATCGACCGGACTTTACCCACAAACATTCCAACATTATTGCAACCCAGCAAAAAAAAGTGAGCGAAGCGTCCGCGGTCCCAGGAAATGGAACGCAACAACCAAGGCGGAAACCGCTCGCGATCGTCCTGGACCAGGCTCCACAGGCCGGAACAGGACTTTTTTTGTTGGCATCGGTCTCGGTTCTGGGTCATCCTGAAACCATTCAACGGCTCGTTCTCGCTATCAGGAGATTCCCGTGTCTTCGAGGTTCGCCCTGCCTTTGCTTCTCGCGTTGTCCGCCCCGCTGTCGGCGGCCGAGTTCCCGAACTTCCGCACCCAGGAGCTCGACCCGCATGTCGGCAACGTCTGCTACGCGGTGACCACGGCCGACGTCAACGGCGACGGCAAGCTCGACGTCGTCGCCGTGACGGAAGATGCGGTCGTCTGGTTCGCTAACCCAACCTGGGAAAAGCATACGCTTACCAAGGGCGTCACCGAAAAGGACAACGTCTGTATCCAGGCCCGCGACATCGACGGCGACGGCAAGATCGACTTCGCGCTGGGCGCAGGCTGGCAGCCGGCGAACACCAAGTCGGGCGGCACGCTTCAGTGGCTCCGCCGCACCAGCGACGAGAACGCCCCCTGGCAGGTCATCCCGATTGGTTCCGAGCCCACGATCCACCGGATTCGCTGGGGGGACGTGCTGGGCACCGGCAAGGCCCAGCTCATTGCCGTCCCGCTTCAGGGACGCGAAACGAAGGGACCGAACTGGGGTGAAGGGAAGGGCGTGCGGATCCTGGTTTACTCCGTCCCCGCGCACCCCGAGAAAGATCCGTGGCCGATGCAGGTTGCCGACGACTCGCTGCACACGATTCACAACCTGCAAGCGATCGACTTCGACGGCGACGGCAAAGACGAGATTGTCCTGGCCGCCTGGGAAGGGGTGTTCGTGCTCAAATGCGACGCCAGCGGGCGGTGGGCGAAAACAAAGCTCGGGACGGGCAACCAGGAGGCGACTCCGTTCAAAGGGGCCAGCGAGGTGAAGGTCGGGCGCCTGGCTGAGGGGGGCCGCTACATCGCCACGATCGAACCCTGGCACGGCTTCCAGGTGGTTGTCTACACGCCTCCGAAGTCGGGGACCGGACTCTGGGACCGCCAGGTCATCGACGAACCGGTGCAGTGGGGCCATGCGGTCTGGTGCGCGGACCTCGACGAAGACGGCGACGAGGAGTTGATCATCGGCCAGCGCGACAAGAGCAAGGACGCGAATCGCGACCCGGCCGGCCCCGGGGTCCTTGTCTATGACCCACGTCCCGGTTCAACCCCCTTGGCCTTTACCCGTCACGTGATCGACAATGGGGGTGTTGGGACCGAGGACCTCGTCTCGGCCGACCTGGATGGCGACGGTCGCGAGGACATCGTGGCAGGCGGCCGCTCGACACATAACGTTCGGGTCTACTGGAACCGCGACCAGAAATAAAGAATCCCCCCTCATGAAAGCCATCGTTATCACCAAGCCGGGGGGCGCTGAAGCCCTGGAAGTTTGCGAGGTCGAGACCCCGGAGCCGGAAGGGGACCAGGTCCGGATCCGGGTCCGGGCCGCCGGCCTGAACCGGGCCGACCTGATGCAGGCCCGGGGAAGCTATCCCGCGCCCCCGGGCGCTCCGGCCAACATCCCGGGGCTGGAGTACGCGGGTGAGGTCGATAAGCTTGGCCCCAATGTGGTTGGGCCGCTCAAGGTCGGCGATCGTGTCTTCGGGATCGTGGCCGGGGGCGGACAGGCGGAATACGTCCTCAGCCACGAGCGCATGGTCGTGCCGATCCCCGCGAACCTCGATTTCGATCAGGCCGCGGCCGTCCCCGAGGTTTTCATGACGGCCCATGATGCGCTGGAGACGCAAGGGGGCGCGAGGCCTGGCGAGCGCGTCTTGATCCATGCGGTCGGCAGCGGCGTGGGATCGGCGGCGGTCCAGCTCGCCCACGCCATGGGCTGCATCGTCCTGGGCACGTCGCGCACGGCCGACAAGCTCGAGCGGGCGAAGGAGTTGGGCCTCGACGTGGGGATCCACTCGACCTCGGAAGACCTGGCCGACGCCGTCAGCCGGCACACCCACGGTCAGGGCGTCGATCTCATCATCGACTTGCTGGGCGCCGTCGCGCTGGCGGGCAATGTGACCGCCCTGTCGACCTGCGGCCGGCTCATCGTCGTCGGCTTACTGGGCGGCGGATCGGCGTCTATTGATCTCACGACACTCTTGCGCAAGCGGATCCGCCTGATCGGGACCACGCTCCGGGCCCGCCCGCTGGAGGAGAAGATCCTCGTGACGCGCGGGTTTGCCGATCGTGTCGTCCCCTGGCTCGAGCGCGGCCTCGTTCGACCGATCATCGATCGGGTCTTCGGCCTAGACGACGTCCGGACGGCGCAGGCCCGGCTCGAATCCAATCATGGTTTCGGGAAGATCATCCTCCGGCTCTAGCAGGCCGTCGTCGATCTTGAGAACACCGTCCTGGATTTCGAGGACCAGGTCGTCGGGGGTGATGAAGCGACGGTCATGGGTGACGACCACCAGGGTCGTCTCCCGCTGGACTTGCAGCCGGCGGAGGATCCGGTAGATCTCATCCCCCGTCTTCGAGTCCAGCTCGCCGGTCGGTTCATCGCCCAGCACGAGGATCGGATCTTTGATCAAGGCGCGAGCGATCGCAACGCGCTGCTGCTCCCCGCCCGACATCTGGTAGGGACGGTGGTCGAGCCGATCGCCCAGACCGACGTCTCTGAGCAACGCTTCGGCCCGGACCTTCAACTCGGGCGTCATCCCGCGCGGTAGGAAGGGAACCAGCACGTTCTCGACGGCCGTGAGGTTGCTGATCAGGTTGAACGACTGGAAGATGAACCCGACCCGATCGCGGCGATACGCGTTCTGCTCGGCCTCGGACATCGTGGTCAGGTCTTGCCCCTCGACCAGGATCGACCCGGAGGTCGGGCGATCGAGAGCGCCGAGCAGGTAGAGCAAGGTGCTCTTGCCCGACCCGGAGGGGCCGACGATAAACGCGAATCGCCCCTTGGGCACGTGACAGCGCACCCCGCGGAGGGCGTCGACCGTACGATCTCCGCTTCGATACGACTTCCGCACGTCGACCACGTCAATCATCGCTCACCTTGCTCATCCCTTCGATCAGTGCGACCCCACCCGGATCGCATCCATCGGCACGAGCCTCGCCGCTCGCCAGGCCGGATAAAGACCACCCAGTGTTCCCGTGACGACCGAAAGCGTGACGCCCAGCACGTAGAGCCAGGCCGGAATCGACAGCCGAACTCCCCCCTCGACGAACTGGTTCGCCACCATCGTCCCCACCAGGGCCAGGACGCAGCCGACGATCCCCGAGAGCAAGCCGAGATAGGCGCTCTCGAGCGTCACCAAGGTCAGGATATTTCCCTGAGACCAGCCGTTGGTCCGCAACACGCCGAATTCGACGAACCGCTCGGTCGTGCTCATCAGCATCGTATTGATGATCCCGACGACCCCGACCAGGAGTGCCAGGCTGACGGTCATCATCAAAAACTTGTCGATCTGGCCCATCATTGAGCCGAAGTTGGCCATGAACTCAGACATGCTCCGCGCATCGACCTGCGGCAATGCCTTCTCGATGGCCTGCGAGACCTCGTCGTTCTCCGTCGACTCCTTGGTTTCGACATAGTAGCTCGAAACCATGTCCTTCGAGACGCCCATGAGGTCTCGGGCCATGTCGATGTCCATCACGATCACGACGTCCAGGAGCATAGAGCCTGTGTCGTAGATGCCGACGACGTTGAACGGCCGGCCACCGATCTGGAGGGTATCGCCCACCTTCCTCAGCTTCCCATCCGCCGTCGGGTAGTCTTTGGCCAGCTTCTTGCTGATCACGACATTCGGCTTGTTCTTGTCGGCGGGGACCAGGTACCGCCCCTCGCCGTTGCGTTCTTTCATCGCGCGCGGATAGACGGCGCTTTTCAAATCTTGATGAGCCACGATGTCCTGGCCCTGAATCACCGGTTGGTCGAGGATGCTTTTCGCGCCTCCACCCCCCATGAGCTTGCTGAACATCGTTCTTCCTTCGATGTTCGGCGCGACCTTCCAAATCTCGGGGGCGACCACCCGAACGCCGGGAATCCCGCGGAGCTTCACGGCGAGATCCGCCTCGAGGTCGCTAAAGACCGGACTCGGCGAATTCTCGCGGAGGACCATCACCCCTTCGACCCGGCTGAGGGTGTCCCCGACCAGATTCCGCATCCCCTGCGAGACGCTGAACAGGCCCATCACACCGAGAATCGGGATCGAGAGGCCAATCAACGCCAAGATCGTGCGTAACGGGCGAGTCAAGAGGTTGCGCCAGGCAAACGAACCCATAGGCTCCGTCCATCCCTTTCAAAGGTGAGGGGCCGAACTCCTGAGCCGGTCGCAATCAATGCTTCAGGGATCGATTGATCGTCGGCAATTCATCAAGGCAAAGGTTTACGGCTCGCCCGGTTCAGATCCGAAAGGACGAAACCCACCCAGCATGCTCCAAGTCTCACAGCATTTGCGGATTATAGCTAGTCCTCCGGCGGAACCAAAGGGGACTTCGCTCGTGTCGCCTCTCCGCACCCGTTCGTCGGCTTCCGCCTCGCGAACCAGCCCTTGAGCCCGCAACAAGCGCATCCGGCGTCGCCCAGAAGGTGCGATCGAACGACCGAACCGCCCAACTTCCTGCAAAATCATACGTTATGCAACCGAAATCCGGGCGGCGGCCCGTATCGCCCCCTCATCACCTTGTCCTCCACGGGCCCTGTTAGAGCCCGGGCACTCGAGCAAGATGGCCCCGTGGATCGATGCGTTCTGCCTGTTCGGAAAAATCATGGGCGGTGTGTGTAAGCGGACCGGCTGCGTTACAATCCGAAACTCCTTGCGTGGATGATCTCCCTCGAAGTCGGAACACGGGTGTGCTCATGAACGGGCGAATCTTGCGCTGGTCGATTGTGGGTGTGACGTTGTTGGGGTGCGCGACAAGTTCGGCGAGAGCCCAGCCGACCTTCAAGAAGCCTCCCAGGTATGAGCCGACCGCGGAAGAGAAGGGGAAGATCGAAACCGGACTCGCCGCACTGACCAAGGCGATCGCGGACCTTCCGCGGGGTGAAGGAGCGCAGCGAGACGTCTTCGCCGACGTCGCGGTCTATCAAAAAGCCGTCGATTGGACCCTCCGCCACAACGAATTCTTCGCCAAGAAGGATGTCGCCGCGACATTGAGGGTCATCGACCGCGGCCTGGAGCGAGCCCGGCAGTTGGCCGACGGTCAGCGCCCCTGGACCAGCGCATCGGGCCCATCGATTCGCGGCTATTTCTCCAAGGTTGATGACTCGGTGCAGCCCTACGCCCTGATCGTGCCGCCGAACCTCGATAGCCAAGCGGCCGCCGCCGCCGCCAACCGCCGCCTTCGGCTCGACGTCGTTCTGCATGGCCGTGGCGAGACTCTCAACGAAGTCAATTTCATCCAGGCTCATGACGGCAAGGCCAGCCCGGCCGACACCGAGGCGGCCGCCGGCGGGATCCTCGTGCTCCACGTCTTCGGCCGGACGAACAACGCCTATCGCTGGGCCGGTGAGACTGACGTCTTCGAGGCGATCGCGGCCGTCAAGCGAAACTACTCCATTGATGATCGGCGGATCGTGCTCCGCGGCTTCTCGATGGGAGGGGCAGGGGCCTGGCATCTCGGGCTGCATCACCCGAGCGTCTGGTCGTCGGTCGAGGCGGGCGCGGGGTTCTCCGAAACCAAGAACTACGCCAAGCTCAAGGCGATCCCGGACTATCAGACCAAGGCGCTTCGGATCTACGACGCCGTCGACTACGCGGGCAACGCGTTCAACGTCCCGATGGTTGGCTATGGCGGCGAGGACGACCTTCAGCGCCAGGCCTCAGTCAACATCGAGGAAGCCCTCAAAACGCTGGGCTACTCCTTCAAGACCGAAGGCCTGCTCACCCGGGGCGAGGGCATCGACTTTCTCCGCGTGGTCGGGGCCAAGATGGGGCATAAGGTGGATCCGGAGAGTGCCAAGATCCTCAAGGACTTTCACGATGAGCATGCCAAGCAAGGGGTGAATCTCAACCCGAAGCAGATCCGCTTCGTGACCTACACCCTGAAATACAACCAGGCCGCCTGGTTCTCCGTCGAGCAACTCGAGGAGCATTACCGTCGCGCGATCGTCGAGGCCGAGCTGAAAGAGAACGTGGCGATCGTGAGCAAGACCGAGAACGTCGCCGTGCTCGGGGTCGAACGCCACGCCGCCGAGTCGATCCGCCTGGGTGGTCAAGAATTCCCGCTCGAGGGGGCGGTTCAAGGCCTGCTCCCCTACGTCTACTTCCAGCGGGACGGCGACGAATGGAAGCAGCTCGACTACGACGCCTCACGCCGTTTCCAGGAAAACAGCGAGCGCGGCAAGCGGCGGAACCTCCAAGGCCCCATCGACGACGCCTTCAGCGGCCCCTTTCTGTGCGTGCGCGGGACCGGCAAGCCTTGGAATCCCCACGTCCAGAAATGGGCGGACGCCCGCCTCGACCAGTTCGCCAATGACTGGAGGCGCTGGATGCGGGGGGAAGTCCGGATCAAGAAGGATACCGAGGTCACCCCCGAAGACATTGAAACCAGCCATCTCGTCTTGTTCGGCGACCCAGGCTCGAACAGCCTGCTCGCCCGGGTCCTGGACCAACTACCCCTGGGATGGAGCCAGACCGAGGTCAACCTGGCGGGCCAATATCGGGCGGACAACCACGTGCCGGTGCTGATCACGCTCAACCCGCTCAACGCCCACCGCTACCTCGTGGTCAACAGCGGCCACACGTTCGGCGCCAAAGAGTTCACAGGCACCAACGCCTTGCTCTTTCCCCACCTTGGGGATTACGCCGTCATCCAGATCGACGGCGAGAACGGCCTGACGCAAACGTCCGGCTACTTCGACGAGATGTGGAAGCTCCCGACCAGGAGCTCCGCAAAGTAATCCGCTCCCCAACCCGCTTCATTCGGTCACAGCCCCCAGTGAAAGGGGGCTGCGGCCCCAGGGGCGTAAAGCTTCGCCCAACCCGACATAAACACATCACCGCTTCACGATCAATCAGCGGTCAGAATCCGATTTTCCCGTAGGGTGGGCACGGCCCACCATCCCGATCTCCTTGCCAAATCGTTGGTTAAGATGGTGGGCCGTGCCCACCCTACGGGAATTGTTAGGCCGACGATGATGCCGTGAGCGATTCCAGGCCAATCCCATCCCACAAAAAAACGCCGGCCCCTGAGGGAGCCGGCGTTTCGTGAATGCTGTTCGGGATGGGTGAACCTCACGAGGCCAATCCCATCCAGCAAAAAAAAACGCCGGCCCCCGAGGGAGCCGGCGTTTCGTGAGTTCAGCTCGCGGATTCGTCACCGGCAGGTTCCGGTGGCGTCGGAGCAGGGGCCTCCTGAGCGGGTGCGGGCGGAGGCGTGGCCTGCGTCTGCTGCTCAGCGCTGGTGTCGGTCGTAAGTGGGGTTTCCCCCTCAACCGGTTCATCGACACGCGCCTGCCAGAGTTGCTTGAGCTGGCCGAAGCTGCGGAGCGGGACGCTTCCCGCCAACGCGTCTTTCGACAACGGCGGCGGCGGCGGGGCCGGCTTCGACGGACGGGTCGGCTGAGTCGGCCGAGGAGGCTGCTGAGCCCGCTCGAACCGGCCGGGGCCGCCGCCATGTGAAGTCCGAGGTCCACCACGTCCGGGGCCACCTTGTCCTTGGCCAGGACGGAACCCACCCGGTCGGTGACCCGACGGTCCCTCAGGACGACGCGCCGGGGCGCCTCCCCCTGGAGCACCAGCACCAGCCGGCTGCGAAGCGGGCGGGGCCGATCCCTCTCGACGCGGAGGACGGCCGGAGCCGGCTCCTCGTCCTTCTTGCCCTTCCGGTGCTCCGCGGCGACCGCCACCACCACCAGCCCTGGCTTCCGATCCGGGTCCGTGTCCCCCTCGGGGACGCTCGGTGCCCGGCTTGACCATCGTCAGGGAGACCCGCTTCCGCTCGTGGTCGACCCCCATGACCCAGGCCGTCACCACGTCGCCGACGCTCACCACGTCGTGCGGGCTCTTGATGTAACGGTTAGCGAGCTGGCTGATGTGAACGAGGCCCGAATCTTTGAGGCCGATGTCGACGAAAGCGCCGAAGTCGACGACGTTCAGGACGGTGCCCTTGAGCTCCATGCCCGCGGTCAAATCTTCGAGCTTGAGCACGCCCTTCTTGAAGATCGGCTTGGGCAGGTCATCACGCGGGTCGCGCTCCGGCCGGGCCAGGGCCTCGAAGATATCGTGCAGCGTCGGCTCGCCCACTTCGAGCTCGCGTGCCAGGGTCGGCACGTCAGCCTCATTCAGCTTCTCGTGCAAGGCGGGGAGCTGGGCCTTGTCGCGAACCACATCGGGAGCGAAGCCGAGCTTCTCGAGCAGCCGGGTGGCCACCTCGTAGCTCTCAGGGTGGATCCAGGTCCGATCGAGCGGATGCTCGCCGTCCCGGATCTTCAAGAATCCGGCCGCCTGCGTGTAAGTCGCCGGCCCGATCCCCTCCACCTGGGTCAACTGCTCGCGGGAGGTGAACGGCCCTTTCTCTTTGCGGTAGTCCACCAACCGGCGGGCGGTGAGCTGATTCATGCCTGAGACGTGCCGCAGGAGCGGGACGCTCGCCGTGTTCAGGTCCACCCCCACGAAGTTCACGCAACTGGCGATCACCGACTCCAGCGACTCTTTCAGTTGCTTGGAGTTGATGTCGTGTTGATAGAGGCCGACCCCGATGCTCTGAGGTTCGATCTTGACGAGTTCGGAGAGCGGATCCTGGAGCCGTCGTCCGATCGAGATCGTGCCGCGGAGCGTGGCGTCGAAGTCAGGAAACTCTTCGCGACCGACCGGGCTGGCCGAGTACACGCTGGCTCCCGCCTCGTTGACGATGACGTAGGTCAACTGGGCGAGCTGAACGTCGGCCGCATGCGGCTTCGGCGGCATCGGCACCGGCTTCGGTCGGGGCGGGCGAGGCTGCTGTGACTGCTTCTGCCCCCGCTCACGCTTGGTCGGGGCAGCCGGAGCCGGAGTCGGCGCCACGGCTGGCGTTTCGGCCCCTTCCGGTTGAGCTTGAACTTGAGCTTCCACGGCGGCCGGGGCTTCGCTCTCCGTCGCCGGGGCCGGCACTTCGGCTGCGGCTTCGGCCGGCGCGGGGGCCGGGGTCGGCTCGGTCGCCTCAGGCGTGGTGGCCTGAGCCGCCACTTCGCCCGCCGGAGTGGCTGGCGCTGATTCTTGGACCGGGGCCGGGGCCGGTTCCGATGACGAAGCCTCGGGTTCGATCGATCGCTCTACCTCAGAGGAGGGGCCCGATTCAGGAGCACCACCCGAGATCGGCGGCAAGGCTTCGGCCGGATTGCCGAAGGTTGCCCCCGGAGCGACGTCCGGACCTTGGTCCGCACCGCTTTCCGAGGTTTCCGAGTCAGAAGATCCCTCGGCGGTGATGGCCGCCGATTCGTCGACCGCATCGGCCGGGGACGCTTCGGTCTCTTCCGCACTCTCCTCAACGACCGCCTCGTCCTCGTGAGCGGAGTGCTCCGGAGCCGGCGCGGTGTTCGGAGTCACGGGTGCCCCGGGGAAGTCGGTCACGCCGGGATTCTCATTAAAGAAAGTTCCCTCGGCGATGACTTCGGCAACAAGTTCTTCCGTCTCGCGGCAGGCGCTCTGGTTGCCGATGGCGATGACCCCCACCTGATGCCGCCCCACCAAGTCCTTCAGGAAGAGCTTGGCCTCGGAGCGGCGATTCTGGGGAGGATGGGGGTGGATGACCCCATGTTCCAGAAGGGTGCCATGGCCGTCGAGCACCGCAACCTTGCATCCGGTCCGAAATCCAGGGTCGATCGCGAGAACGACCTGCGAGGGAATCGGCGGCTGCAGCAAGAGGCTGCGGAGGTTGCGAGCGAAGACGTCCACCGCGTGCCGTTCGGCAAGGTCGGTCAGGTCGCGGCGCACTTCGCGTTCCATGCTGGGCATCAGCAGGCGATCGAGTGCGTCGAGGGCGGCCGAGTGAAAGAACTCGGAGTGAGGATGACCTTCCAGGGGAAGCTGCGAGCAGGTCGCCGCTTCCACTTCAGGGCGCGGGACGTCGAGCTTGACCTTGAGCGGGCCTTCCTTGTCGCCACGATTGATCGCCAGGACCCGGTGCGGCGGGATGTGCGAGATCGGCTCGGAGTAGTTGAAGTAGTCGCGGTACTCGAGGCCTTGCCCTTCCGGGATCTCGGTCTTCGAGGTCACGACCTTGCCGGTCTTCCACACGACGCGGCGGACCGCATCGCGTACCGGGGCCATTTCGCTGATCGCTTCCGCCAGAATATGGCGGACCCCTTCGAGGGCCTTCTCGGCGGAGTCGATCTCTTTTTCGGGATTGATGAATTCCGCGGCAGCGGCAGTCAGGTCGGTGAGGGTCTCGTCGCGGTTCCAGATCCGCAATGCCAGCGGTTCCAGTCCTCGTTCGCGAGCTTCCGACGCCTTGGTTTTCTTCTTCGGCTTGAAGGGGAGGTAGAGGTCTTCGAGCCGTTTGGGATTGTCGGCCTGGCGGATGGCGGCAGCGAGATCATCGCTGAGCTTGCCTTGCGCTTCGATCGTTTTGAGGATCGTTTCTTTGCGCTCGGCGAGTTCTCGGAGGCGACCTACGCGAAGTTGGATCTCCCGGATCGCCACCTCGTTCAGGTTACCGGTCCGCTCCTTCCGGTAGCGAGTGATGAACGGCACCGTGTTGCCTTCGTCGAGCAACAGGACGACGCTCTCCACCTGCACGCGCCGGATCTGAAGGTCCTGCGCTATCCGGCCCAGGTCGACCTGAATCGGGGTGTCCATGGAGGCTTTGCACCTAGATGAGAAAAGACGGCGACGACGAGGCGGAAATGAGTCCGCCACCGCGTTCTGAAGTCGCGGTAAGAGCGCGCGGGGCAACACCCCTAGTCGGAACAGTTCGGCCAATTTAGAGGATCATAGTGTCTCTGTCAAGCCAGCTCAATTCGATCCTGCGCTGCGAATTCTCTGCGACGCTTGACCGTCTCGGAGGGCGACAACACTCTGGAGGACATAGGTAAACTTTTCGGCACTGTTCCAAAACGCCACACGGCGGCCGACCCAGGCCCGTCCTGAGGACGCCGAGGGGGGGAATTTGAAACCAGGGGCCCGCCCGTCAGGTACTGCTGGGCAACCTGTCCCTTCACGGTGCGAACGCCGTGTGCCTAGCGTCCGGCAAGCGGATCCGGGGCATTTCCCACTCTTTTTGTTCGAGCGGAGATCGATCCATGAAGGCGTCACGCTTTGTTCCCTTGATTGCGGTTCTTGTCCCGCTCCTGGCCGCCGCGGCCGACGATTCCTCCAAAGGGGATCTCGCCAAGTTTCAAGGTAAGTGGAAAACTTCGATCGGGCCGGAAAAAAATATTGCGCTGACGGTCCAGTTCAAGGGTAACGCCGTCACCGCCTCGGCCTCCACGCCTGACGGCCAATCGTTTGAGCTCAAGGGGGAGATCAAGCTCGACGAGTCGGCCAAGCCGTTCAAGACCATCGACTGGGTAAAGTTTACCGGCCCCGATGGGAACGATTCGCCTGACAACAAGGGCGTCTACGAAGTCGTCGATGCCGACACCATCAAGGTGTGCAATGGCGGCCCAGGCAATGATCGCCCGACCGAGTTCAAGGAAGGTGACGGCGCGGAAGCGCACGTGATCATCCTGAAACGAGAGAAAGACTGAGAGTCCGTCTCGTAAGTTCAGGGAAACCGAAAATTGAAGGCCGTTTGGGTGCCACGGGTTCCGTACTCGGAACCCGTGCGCGCCAGGCCAAGGCATTCCCGCATGGGTTCCGAGTACGGAACCGCATGGCACCCAGCAGATCATTCAAAAGCTCCCGTGGGATTCACCTTCTGGGACAGACTCTGAGCCTTGCAGCTTGCCGGGCTTCCCATGCCCGCGTCAGCCTGAGATGGATAATTAGGTAGGAAAGCGAGCCTCTTCGGAGCCCGTGCGGCGCTGGCCAAAGCGTTCCCGCACGGGTTCCGGCTCGGAACCGAGGGTCTCCCAGACTCCGCTCCAACACAGCTTAAAGGGATGCATCGCTCACCGATCCCCGTGGTAGGCCCGGCGCGCCTCCGCCCAATCCACCGCGGGCTTTGGCGGGGCCACGTTTTCGATTGCCACCATTCCCGAGTTGGCCGGCGGATCGCCAAGCGGTGGCGGGTGGCGATGAACATTCAAAGCGGTTCGGTTAAACTCGCCTTCACCATGTCCGGCGCGATGGAAGTCTGGGACGGCCAAGTCAGTGCAGTCCAGCACGTGGTTCCCGCGTCCGAAGCGCCCTGGAGAAGACGACCGTTGCATCCGTTTGAATTGATCCGAGAGCGGCTTGGGCCCCATCGAGACGCGTTGCTGAATCATCCGATCTACCAGGAAATCGACCGCCTGGAAGCATTACAGGTGTTCATGGAGCACCACGTCTATGCGGTCTGGGATTTCATGTCCTTGCTCAAGGCCCTGCAACGACAGCTCTGTTGCGTCGACATCCCGTGGTTGCCCGCCGAGGACCCGAATGGTTGTCGACTCGTCAATGAGATCGTTCTCGCCGAGGAGAGTGATGAAGACGGGCAGGGGGGGTTCGTCAGCCACTTCGACCTGTACCACCGCGCCATGATCCAGTGCCGGGCGAAGACCAGCTCGATCGACGCTTTCCTGAATGAGCTTCGCCAGGGCCAGACCATTTCGGCCGCCCTCGATTCGCCTGTCGTTCCCGAGTGCGCCCGTCGATTCGTCCAGCAGACGTTCCGCATCATCGAGGAAGGGAACCTTTGCGCCATCGCCTCGGCGTTTACTTTCGGCCGAGAAGACTTGCTTCCCGCGGTGTTCCAACGCATCGTGAACGAGTTGAACAGGAAAGAGGATGGTGGGCTTGAAGACTTCAAGTACTACCTGGATCGGCATATCGGACTCGACAGCGAAGAGCATGGCCCGATGGCGAACCAGCTCCTTCACTCCCTCTGTGGCTCTGATCCAGCGCGTTGGCAACTCGCCGAGCAAACCGCGATCGATTGTCTCATGGCAAGACGGGCGATGTGGGACGGAATTCTCGCCGTCATCCAAGCTGAGAAGACACGGGTCTCGCCTCAATAAGGTCGAGCGTCATGGATAAGCGACAGATCAGAGTCAGCAAATACCTGGCAAAGTACCTTCGTCACGCGCCTGAGGAACTCGGCCTGACCCTCCAACCGGGCGGGTGGGTGCCGGTGGACGACCTGCTCGCCGCCGCCGGGAACCACGGCTTCCCGATCAGCTACGACGAATTGATCGAGTGCGTGGAGTCGAACGACAAGCAGCGCTACGCGATCGACGCGACCGGAGATCTGATCCGTGCCAACCAGGGCCACAGCGTCGCGGTGGACCTGCAATTGGAAGAGCAGGCGCCGCCCGAGGTGCTCTACCACGGAACCGTCGAGCGGTTCCTGACGTCGATCCTGGCCGACGGCCTGCACAAAGGAAAGCGGCACCATGTCCATCTGTCGAAGGACGTGGAGACGGCGACGAAGGTCGGGGCAAGGAGAGGACGGCCGGTGATCCTCAAGGTCGCGGCCGGAACCATGCACCGAGACGGCCACACGTTCTACCTCTCGGCCAACCGCGTCTGGCTGACGGCATCCGTTCCGCCCGCTTACTTGTCAACCGACTGATGCGATGGCGGCCCCTCCCACCGACCATCAATCGGATATCATGACCTCAAATACACAGATGCGTCCGAGTGCTCCTGAGGACGACGCCCCGCATGCCTGACCGCACCATCGCCGTCGGCGACATCCACGGTTGCTCGGCGGCCTTCGACGCCCTGATCAACGCCATCCGGCCCGGCGATGGGGACACCGTCGTGACCTTGGGTGACTACATCAACCGGGGTCCGGATAGCCAAGGCGTACTCGCCCGGCTCATCGACCTGGGCCATCGTTGCCGCCTGATCCCTCTACTGGGCAACCATGACCAGAAGCTCCTGGAGGCCCGCACGGGCCTCCACCCAACGACCTGGCTGGGCATGGGCGGGATCACCACGCTCGACTCATACGGCCCCGGCCGACACATCGCCCTCATCCCCGACGAGCATTTTGCGTTCCTGGAGCGTTGCCTGGACTATCACGAGACTGCCAGTCATATTTTCATCCACGCCAATTATGCCCCTGACCTCCCGATGGCCGAGCAGTCCGTCGCCATGCTGCGCTGGGAGTCGCTACGAAACACGACCCCCGGCCCCCATGCGTCAGGCAAGTTGGTCATCGTCGGCCACACCTCACAAAAAACCGGCGAGATCCTCGACCTGGGCCACTTGATCTGCATCGACACTTGCTGCCATGGCGGCGGGTGGCTGACCGCACTGGAAGTTGGCACTGGGAAGATCTGGCAAGCAAACCGGCGAGGGAAGTTACGCCAGGCTTGAGAGTTCCGAACTCGCCGAGCGAGCCGAACCGCCCCGCCAAATCGACCCGGCATGACTTCAAAACCGGTCAATCGGCAATGTGTCTCTGAACCAACCCGGCAGGACAACGACCGAATAACCGGGGAGCCGACGCTGCGTCCAAGCTCCCCGAGCGAACGCGCCACGTTCTGCCTCGGGAACGGGGAAGATTCCTCACGATCCTTGCGGGCGTCCCCACCGCTAGGATGCGGGCGTCTCGCCGGTCGGCAACCAGGCACCCCGTCTCGGCCTGCATCCAGGCCGCGAACGCCTCCCCTCGCACATCATCTCCCCGGATCGGCAGTTCGGTGGACCCAATAGCTCCGGTTTCAGAAAGACGAAAGATCAATGACTACCCCGAGCACCGTAATGAGACCTTGAATCACGCTGGAAGTTCAATCGCCAATCACTTCCGACCAAGACCCGGGAAAAAGATCCTCCAACCTACGCACCGTCCTGCACATCCAGGCCATGGGAGGGAAGCCGGTGAATAGCGCCTCGTTCTCGGAGTTGATCGCCTTGCGATCGAGCGCCCTGATCATCCGTTTCCTGCGTTCCTCTGACGGCTCGGCGAGGAGAGCCAACCCGTCCTCCCAGGCTTCTTTGCGGGCCCTCGTGTAGAGCACGTCCGAAATCATCTCATCGAGCCGACCTGCCAGGATGTCCTCGAAGGTAACGAGTCGGCTGTACTTCCTTGCGATCATGTCCTGGATGTCGTCCAGTTCGGTCGTGAACAGCTCATAGGTCGTCTCGTAGTCGTGGAACCGCTTGTCGAGATCGCGGTCGAGGCCCGCCTCACGCAGGGTGATCGGAAGGTCGAACACGACCCGCGGGATGATCTGGAGGGCGATGTCCTGCACGACCATCGTGCGGCCCGTTCTGACCGCCTCGAAGGCGAAAGCCCAGCAGCGCGGGATTTCGGTGGTCCGCCCGGCAAGGTAGTTGTCGAGGCATTTGAAAAACCGATCGGCGAACAGGAGGTCCAGCCGGGTCATCCATTCGGGGTCCTGGAAGCCGCCCGCTTCGACCATCTCTTTCACCTTGATGGTGATCCGCTGGTAGACTGTCGGGTAGATGGAGAGGCGACTACGCTCCCTGTCGAACCGGTCGATGATCTCTCCCAGCCTTGCGATCACCTCGTCGAGGCTTGCAGGCGGATCGGTTGCGAGCCCCCTGACCGGGGCTCCGGCTATCTGGATCATTGCTGTCCGCTCAGTGAACCGCAACTCGTCGAGCGTCAGCTCGGTCACCCGCAAATCGGTTCTGGCTAGAGCCATCGTCGAGGTTTCTTCCCACCAAGGCTTCATCTGCTCGATCGCTCTCAGGGCGTCGATAAGCCATGGGACCGGGGTATTCGGCGAGAGGATCATTCTGGCGGTCAGCTTTGAACTTCGCTCGATGGATTCCTCGAGTTGAGCTCTCGACGCCTCTGAATCCCCTGTGGCCAGGGCCACGCCCATACTCCACGCGTTCTCGCGGGCCGCCTCAAACGAGAACCCCGTAAAGTGCTCGTCCAGGTTCCCGAGCAAGCGGTCGAGGATGCCAAGCCCGCTCGCGTAAAGGGCAGCGATTCGATCCTGCACGACTCCCGTCGCCACGTGAAGCGCGTCATTGACCGCCCTGTGATCCTGGTACTTCGATTCACGATTCGGGGCGACGCCAACCTCCCTCAGGGAGTTCGGAAGGTCCCGGTTGATGTGGGCGTTGATTCCGAGCATCAGATCCTGGATCACGAGCCCCACGCCCGAAACAGACGTGTCGAACGCCATCTTCCACGCATCCGGGACGCTGAAACGGTCGCCCCGCCCGTAGGCCTCAAGGGCCTGGCGATAGAGGTTGGCGAACGAAAGAACGTAACGCTCTACCCATTCGTTATCGTTAAACAGACCCGACCCTATCCGCCGTTGAAGCTCTCGAGTGATGAGGATGTAGGCCGAGACGAACACGCCGCGTCGGTCGCGCCGGAGAATAAAGACAGACTCCAGTTCCGTGAGCCCGTCGATGACCTCCGGGATCGTCGTGTAGGGCGGCCCGATAGGAAGATCGTTGGCAATAGACATGCTCGGCATATTCCTGTTCAAAATGTCATGAATCGACGTTCTTGGCAGAGTACCAGTTAAAGCGAGGCGCCGCCAGAGACAGCTTGCGGCGACGAGCCGACCGGCCAAGGCTCCGTAAGCCCTTGAAGAATGCAGTTCGGAAAACCCCACATTGGGCAGTGGCGGAGCGGGGTGATCACCGATAAGATGTATGATCTCTATTGGTGCCTTAAAATCATAGAGACGCGAACGGGAGATATTATTTTGCCATACATTCAACAATACGATTCAATCCCCTTAGACAAGCCTGCCGAGAAAGTGGCGATTGTCAGTCGCTGGATTCGAACGGAATGGCGGCCCTTCTTCAAGGAGTTGCGCGAATTGCGGCCCGTATTCCCGACTCCGGCGTTCACACTTGTTACGCGCTACCGTGATGTTGTAGAAGTGCTCTCGCGGCCCGAAGTATTCTCGGTTCGGCTCTACGCTCCAAAGATGGATCCCGTCGTAGACGGCCCGTTCATGCTCGCCCGCGACGAGACCTCGACCAACTGGGTCGAGAAATCCATAATGCGAACGATGCTCGTTCCAGCCGACTTACCGCTAGTTCGCCAGTTGGCAGGCAAGATAGCAGACGAGTCACTCGATAGGCACGCTCGAGAAGGTCGAATCGAAGTAGTCAGGGAACTCGGGCGACTGGTGCCTATCCGAATCTGCGGCGACTATTTTGGTTTCCCCGGGCCAAATTTGGAGACGATGTACCGATGGTCCAGGGCGACGCAATCGGACATGTTCAAAAATTTAGCCAACGAGCCCGTCGTGCATGAAGCGTCTGTTCGGGCGGGAGAGGAGATGCGGACCTATCTCTCCGAACTCCTCAAGAAAAGGCGAGAACGGGACGATCGCAAGGGGGCTCACGGAACCTCGGCAACAGATTGCACGGAAGGCCCAAGCCAAACGGGGGACATCTTTGAGAGATTGATCAGGACTGAGTTCGCGCTGGAGATTCCCTTCGATGATACGAGGATTATTGCCAACATGGCTGGCTTGCTAATTGGGGCCGGTGAAACGACCTCGCAGGCAATCGTGCAAATCTGCGAGCAGATACTACGACGACCTGAAGTTCTCGAACCAGCATTGGTGGCGGCTCGGTCTGGAGACGACACTCAATTCGATGCGATCGTGTGGGAGGCCCTTCGGTTCAACCCGATTAACCCACTGCTGTTCCGAATCTGTGAAAGGCCGACTGAGATCGCATCGAGCACAGACCACGCCGCAGTGATTCCAGCAGGGACCGTCGTATTTGCTTGCACTTCATCAGCGATGTTTGATGAGACTGCATACCCTAACCCGGAGGAATTCAATGCCCAGCGACCTCGTGATTTGAATCTCCACTTCGGCTATGGGCACCACCTTTGCCTGGGCAATCTGCTCGGAGGTGTCATGGTGCCCGAGGTGGTCAAACGAGTGCTGCTGCGGCCCCAAGTACATCTTCTTCCTGGAGACGAGGGAAAGATCGACTATCAAAATGGGCCATTTCCCGAGCGGTTTGTCATTGCCTTCGGCTGATGCTTTGAGCGTACAGACCGGGATTCATACCACCCATTTACAGGAACTCCTAAATGGCATCCACGAAGGCCAGTTCTAACACCGCGAAAAGCATTCAAGTGCCACTGATCTCACACCCACTCAATCCTGCGGCCCGGAGGAGCAAGGATCGGGACGGACTAATAAACCGCATCGAATCCTATGTACTGACCCATTTTGGGCCAATCTGGGCGCTGATACAGGCAGTGCCTCCGCTGCGGCGACGAACAAACCGTTGGTTGATCAATCGGGCAATTTACAAGACCAAGACCCGTCCGTATCCCTTCAGCACAATGTCAGACTTCACTTCTTGGGACTCATTGACGGACCGAAGCTATTCGGACCGACACTTACCATCGGCTGAGTTGCCCGGCGGTCCCCTTCCCCCAATTGAGGAAGTTCAAGCTCTGTTTCAGCGTCGCGGCGAAACAACTCTTTCGCCGAAGTCTTCATTGCTGTTTTCCTATTTCGCCCAGTGGTTCACTGATGGATTTCTCCGAACGGACCGCGTGGACCCCTTAAAAAACACTTCGAATCATGACGTCGATCTAAGCCCGCTATACGGATTGTCGCGTCGGATTACACCTTTGCTTCGCGCGAAGACGGGAGGCCGATTAAAGAGCCAGCAGATCAACGGGGAGGAATATCCGCACTATTATTATCGCGACGGCCGTCCTGCGGACGAGTTCATTGCGGAATGGGGTGAACTCCCGATCATAGTGCCTGACTGGCTTGAACAGTTCCCCGACCGCAAGGCGACACTCTTTGCCTTCGGCGGAGAAAGAGCCAACGTTCAAATCGGTTACGTCATGCTCAACACGCTGTTCCTCCGGGAGCACAATCGAATATGCGGAGTCCTTTCCCATGAGCATCCCGACTGGAACGACGAGCGACTTTTCCAGACCACTCGCAATATAACGATCGTCCTACTCATCAAGCTAGTTATTGAAGAATACATAAATCACATTACACCATACCACTTCAAATTTCAGGTTAATCCCCCAATTGGCGGAAAGGAGAGTTGGTACCGTACCAATTGGATGACCGTTGAGTTCAATTTGTTGTACAGGTGGCATGGACTGATCCCGGACAAGGTCGTAATTGGCGATCAGATGTTGCCGATGGAGCAAACGCTATTCAACAATCCCATCGTGACGTCCATTGGGCTTGGCCCCCTCTTCGACGCCGCTAGCCGTCAGCCCGCAGGCGAAATCGGTTTGTTTAATACCCCCATTTCTTTGATGGAAACCGAGAAAGCGAGCATTCAACATGGTCGCTTAGTCGGATTGGCCAGTTACAATGACTACCGCGAGCGAGTGAGTTACCCACGCGTCACTCGCTTCGACCAAATCACTGGAGATCCCGAGCGGCAGCGAGCCTTGGAGCGACTTTACGGTCATGTGGACAGAGTCGAGTTCTATGTCGGCCTCTTTGCTGAAGATGTCCGGCCCAATGCTGCTGTCGCGGCATTAATCGGACGCTTGGTCGGCATCGACGCATTCTCTCAGGCGCTTACCAATCCGCTCTTGGCTGAGAACGTTTATAATGAGAAAACGTTCACGTCTACGGGCTTGAGTATTATCGAGTCAACTCGCAGCCTTTCGGAAGTCCTTCAACGAAATATCCCACCTTCAAAGACGATGTATGCTGCATCTCTGACACGACTCGACTGGCGAAGAATTCCATCAAATTTTTAAGGAGTTGGTTCTCGATTGCTTCGGCCTAGCTGTTGTGATGCCGGCAATCCCCCGCCTTCCGGTATCCCACCGCCTCAGTCTCGGCCGCAGTCTTGAACGCGACTCGGCTCTTTTCGCTCATCGCGCCCGCGTCCCGACAGAATACAGTCGGCGGCCATACACCCAAATTGGGCAAACCAGGAGACTTAAGCAAGCTACAATGACTCGCGAACAAGTTCACAGTTTTGCTAAATTCCTCAGATTTCCCAATTAAAGTGTATGGTCACGGTCGAGGTCGCCCAGAGGCGAAGCCGTCTCTTCGTAGAAGCGGACCTCGTCCTTCGGGGATAACTACCGCCTTGCGGATGCGAAGCTCTGTTTCACTCACCTGCTCAATAATCACCTTAGCGTTGGCAAACGCCTTGGGAAGGCTGAGCCGGCCTTTGGAGTCTGTCGATTGCATTTCCATGTCCATACCGCCCCTTGAACGGCATCAATTTATCCTAATTTCACCATAGCTCGTTTTCAACAACGTGCTCAAGTGGAATGCTCCCACCAGAAAGAGCACCCGAGTATGGCCGAATCGGGCGTTGATGCTTCTTGAGTGCCTGGTTTGAGCCCCCCTCGCGATCATTGCCCTGATCGCAAACAATTCGTTGCTCTATGCCGGCAAAAGACCTGCTCAACGGCCAATGGTTCGGCCTCATGCCGCTCGGGGTCGGTCTCATCGGCCAGCACCTGTTCGTCCTGGGGTGACTCAATCGGGCGGGCGTAATCGACATCGACCGGCCGTACGAGTAAATTCTCCGTCACCGACAAAATCATCAAGGGGATACGCCATGACTGGGGTTTATCGAGGTCTCTTCCTTTCATTGCCGTTGCTGCTCTGGGGTCACGGCGCAGGGGCGCAGTCAGAATTATCCCACTTGAAGCGATCGGACGCGCCGCATGTCGACGCGACGCCTCGCTCGTCGGTGGCTGACACTCCTGCGCTAGCCCTCGCCCTTGAATCGCAGCCAGGCCCTCAGCCCCGGCGGGATACGCTCAAAACGAGTCAGCCTGATCGCGTCGAGTATGAATGGGTCCCAATGACCATGGACGCGAAATTCCGCCCTCGCGACGGGGCGGGGGCGCTGACCTTTCGGGGGCGGATGTGGCTGCTTGGCGGCTGGAACAGCCAGGACCTCGTGAATTTCCCGCGACATTGCATCAATGAGGTCCATAGCTCGCGCGACGGCATCGAGTGGACCCTCATCAAACCAAACACCTTTATCTCAGGACACAGTCTTTTCAAACCGAACGAGAACTGGGAAGGCCGACACACGGCGGGTTACGTAGTCCTGAACGACAAAATGTGGATCATCGGAGGCGACGTCAATCAGGGTCACTATCATTACGACGTCTGGAATTCCGAGGACGGAAAACGATGGAACCTCGTGAATAAGGAGACGCCCGTCCCATGGGGGCCTCGCGCACTCCATCACACGGTGGCCCACAACGGGAAGATCTGGATCCTCGGCGGGCAGACCGTGCCGCAATTTGCCTGGTGGAAAGAGGAATTCTATCGCGATATCTGGAACACAGATGATGGCATCCACTGGAACAAGGTCGAGCCGAAGGAACCATTCTGGCCACAGCGAGGAATGATCGGCGGAAGTGCGGTTTTCCGAGGTCGGATCTGGGTCCTCGGGGGAGGCACGTATGATACGCCCGCCAGGCCGCAGCGGCTCTACTACAACGACGTCTGGAGTTCGGAGGATGGGATCTCCTGGACGCAGCACACGGCTTCAGCTCCCTGGGCGCCTCGCCAATATCACGATGTGGCCGTCTTCGACGATCGCCTCTGGGTGCTGGAAGGCTTCAACGAGAAAGGGGGAAACCGGAAGGACGTCTGGTATTCGGAGGACGGTTCACAATGGACCGAGGTCCCAAATACCCCCTGGGCGCCAAGGCATGCGGCGAGCGTTTTCGTGCACGACGGAAGCCTCTGGATGGTCGCCGGCAACAACATGCAGGCCGACGTCTGGCGTTTGAAGAGGAAAACACCTTGAACGACTGCCATTCCTGAGCTCGACTGATGCAGATTCGTTTGGTCTACGCCGCCGGGGCCAATGCATAGAACAGAGTGCCCGATAGCGTCTGATGCCGTGCGACCAGTTCCCTGCG
Source organism: Singulisphaera photorubra (assembly GCF_045290345.1). GTDB lineage: Bacteria > Planctomycetota > Planctomycetia > Isosphaerales > Isosphaeraceae > Singulisphaera. The sequence continues at coordinate 646,644 of NZ_CP155447.1, forward strand.
CTCGGAGGCTGTATGTTTGCGTGGTTCCGAAGAATTCGTCGCATCAACATCTTCGGCTTCGAGATAGAATTCGACCATCCCCCGGAAAAGTCACCTGACAAAGGGGGTAGTACGGGCAGGCTGATAGAGAAGCCGGGGGCGAAGACAGTGGCGCCGGGTGCCCGCATGGTAGCTCATGGGAAAGTCATTAAGGCCTATGGAAGTGATCTTGGCGTGCGCGTGGAGAACGAAACGGAGATCAGGGAGTTCTGGAGAGCCAACCAGATGGACACGAAGTTGGATTGGTTCGGGCCGGGTGCGCCCGTGGTTTCGATAACGGCCAAATATGCGGCGGGCTGCAAGGTGGGAGATAAGGTGGCCATCACGCTGGAGGTGGTGGATCGGGCCGGTGGAAAGCGAGGCGGCCAGCCGGTGGCGTTCGAAGTACGCTCGCGCGTCTAGGCGCGGCGGCCTGCCTCTGGCGCTGTACATTCCGTGCTTTGAGTAGCTGCGGGGCATGCTCAGGAAAGACTGGCCGTAAAGCTTCGCCTAACCTGTCATGAACTGATCAACGATTTGCGATTGATCAGCGGCCAGAATCCGATTTCTCCCGTAGGGTGGGCACGGCCCACCATCCCGATCCCCTTGTCCCAAGGGTGGTTAAGATGGTGGGCCGTGCCCACCCTACGGGAATTGTTGGGCCAACGATGATGCCATGGCCGATCGCGTTGACGTCGGGCGAAACGGGTTCGGCAAAGCTCTGCCTCACTCGTTCCGCAAGTCCTTGGCTCTTCTTGAAATGCGAGAGGAGGGACTTGAACCCTCACGCCTTGCGGCACAGGAACCTAAATCCTGCGTGTCTGCCATTCCACCACTCTCGCGAACTCGATCAGCGAGGAGTGGGCCAATCAGCCCGCCCCACTTCGTCGCTTCGATCTCCCACGCTCTTCGTTCCAGTGCTGGGGGCGATCGTCGCCCATTCTAATCACTCGACCGCACGCGGTCCATGATGCGGATTACCATTCTGAGAATGTCTCCCACACGGAACAAAGGCACCCGATTCGTAACATCTTCCTGGCGAATGGTCGAGAAGGGACCGCGGGTCTGGCTAACTTGGGGAATTGGCGAAGTCCGGCGAGGAAGCGTGGTTACTGACGTGGCGGGGGAATCCCGTGGGGTGAAAAGCTTCGTCGACCTTCCTCGCTCAGGAAGGTCGACGAAGTGGATCAATGCGTGGTTTGCGGGGGGCGACAGGTAGCGGAAAGTTTTCGCGCATCTCGGGACGCGTCCATGCGGGAACGAGAAGCAAGGTTGGTCGCGTAGGAAGAGTGCTGGCGGGAGGCTCAGGCCTTCTTATTCAAGTTGCGGCGGAACATCAGACCGCCGACACCGACGCTCAAACCCATCAGCAAGATGCTGCTCGGCTCGGGAACGGTGGTCAGATTGATCTGAAGCTGGGCCGTGCCGCCCGAGCCGTTGAGCAAGGTCGGGGAAGTGTAGTTGGGCGGGACCGGGTTGATGTAGAAAGTCGTGCTGCCCAGCGCAAACGACGAAACCGGGAAGCCGGGGGCCGGGATGTTGTACAGGCTACCCGAGCCGCTCGAGTCGAGGTTCAGGGTCAGGCTGCCCTTCACCTGGAACGTCGCGGTTTCGAGCGTCGTGTTGTCTTGAGCCCGATAGACGATGTCGTAAGGAACCACCTGGTTCGTGACGTTCGCCGCCCCGGCGAAGACGTTCACAGACAAGAAGTTGTACGACTGGCCAAGAACCCCCGTGGTCGGCAGCGGCGCGTTCACCAACGAGTTGAACACGAAGTTCATGTTCGGCGTCGCCCCGCCCGGGTCGATGACCGTCAACGGGGTGATCGTGAAGGACGCGTTCGCGTGGCTGGCGAGCAACAAGGGGATAGCCAATGCGAAAGCGAAGACGTGAGTGAAGCGCTTCAGGCTCATGAGCCAACTCCTTTTGAATGTGAATCTGACGTCGGTCCATCTTGTCCAGCGACCACTAAAATACCCGAGATCGTGCGCACGGCAAGGGTATAGTCGGCCTTTCTTGAGAACGAAGTGAAAATGTGAGCCTGCCATCATTGCATTTTCACACGGATCCGTGACAACCGGCGGCCGACGTCCGCCATGGCCAGCCCCCCGATCGATTTCACCGTCCACTTCTCTGTTTTTCAGGGAAAACCAGCGAAATCCTCCTTCCGGCCATAAAAGAAAGGAACGTCGCCAAGCCTGACGCTTGAGGTTCATATTACGATAACCCAGACCTCCCAAAGCCCCTCGAACCACGGCTCTTGACTCACTTCCGTACCGCCGAGCGAGCGAATTAAGCCGGAAGATTGAGTCATCAAAATTCAAAAAATCTGAAATCGACGTCCCTGGGTTCGGCCTGAAGCCAAAAAAAAGAGCGAGCCACCCCAACGGTCGCGTGTCGAGTTTCCGCAACACTTCGGTCTCTGGAGGAGGAGTTCTTCACTGAATCAAAGGGGAGGAGCCCACCCAATCTCGTCTGCGGAGGGCACGACGCTCTTCCCGCCCTGTCCCGACAACACGATCCACACCATCGATAACCCAGATGCCACGATTCCTCCACCTGAGGCTCCTCGCGGGACTCAAACATCACATGAAACGTCCACTCCCCGTGCAGGACTAAGGATTTCGCTCATTCCGCCGGTAAAGCCTCGCCTCCAGCGGTTTTCCTTCGAGTCGCTTACCTCGTTGTCGCCGGGGTCGGTGACTCCGGGGCAAAGTAAAGATTCGCCGAACCCGTCATGAATTTATCAACGATTTACGATTAATCAGCGGCCAGGATCAGATTTCTCCCGTGGGGCGTGCACGAAACACCACCCATATCTCCTTTTTACAGAATAAGTTAAGACAAGAACCACCAGGCCAACAATGATGCCATGACTGATCGCGTTGATGTAGGGAAAAACGGATTCGGCGAAACGCATTGGACGTCATCGGCAAGGAGATGGATTGAGCCGGCCGCTCGGGTGACGTAACCTGGAGCCCGGCTGGAAAAACATGGCAAAAAAGGGTGGCCGTTGTCGGCCAAACCGAAACCTTCAGGATGTGGCGTTACGATGAACAGCCCGGCGATCGAGACGGAAGCAGAACTCGAGACACTCCTCAGCGAACCGACGGCTGAAGTCATCGAGACCCTGAGCCGGCTGCCGGGCGATATCGTTCTCCTCGGCGTCGCCGGGAAGATGGGCCCCACCCTGGCACGCATGGCCCGCCGCGCGTCCGACGCCAGTGGAACGCCGAGACGCGTCATCGGCGTATCGCGATTCTCAGCGCCCGGAAGCCAGGAAGAACTCGCCGCGCACGGCGTCGAGACCATTTCATGCGACTTGCTGAACGAAGCGGAACTCGCCAGGCTGCCGGATGCAGCCCATGTGATCTACCTGGCGGGGAAGAAATTCGGCTCCACCGGAGATGAGGCGACCACCTGGGTGATGAACGCCTACCTGCCGGCCCTGGTCGCCAAACGGTATCGCGACAGCCGGATCGTGGCCTTCTCCAGCGGGAACATCTACGGCATGGTCCCCGCCTCCAGCGCAGGCTCACGCGAAGAGGATCCGCCCCGGCCCGTCGGGGAGTACGCGATGAGCTGTCTCGCCAGGGAGCGCATCTTCGAGGCGTTCAGCCGATCGCAGCAGACTCCCATGGCGCTGATCCGGCTCAACTACGCCTGCGAGCTGCGCTACGGCGTCATCGTCGACCTGGCCCAGAAGGTCCAGGCCGGGGAACCGATCGACCTGGGCATGGGTTACCTGAACACGATCTGGCAAGGGGACGCCAACGCCCTGACATTGCGTGCGCTCGAACACACCGCCACCCCACCGACCGTGATCAACCTGACGGGTCCGGAGCGGTTGTCGGTCCGAGCGGTGGCCGAGCGCCTGGGCGAACTCATGAACCGCCCGGTCCGATTCATCGGGACCGAGTCGGACTCAGCGCTCTTGAACGACGCTCGCCAGGGGCTCGAGCGGCTAGGGCCGCCTCGGGTCACGGCCGACTCCTTGATCGAGCGAGTTGCCGCCTGGGTCTCGCGAGGGGGGACGAGCCTGGGCAAGCCGACGCACTTTGAGTCACGTGATGGAGCCTTCTAGCCATCAGACTGAGTTGAATCAACCACGAATCACACAAATCAACCAACAATCCATTTAATGCCCATGCTTTTTCGTGTCAAATTCTGCTTTCCTTAGATTCAAATCTTCTCCCGCGATGCGATGAAAATCGAGAAGGTCGAGGCGTGGCAAATCTCATTGAGGCTCGGATTGGTGACCCGTTGCGGCGCGGACTGGCGATTCCCGCGTGCCCGCTGGCGTTGACGGCCGAGCGTCGGCTCGACGAGCGGCGGCAGCGGGCCCTGGTGCGTTACTACGCGGAGGCCGGGGCAGGGGGGTTAGCCGTCGGCGTTCATACCACCCAGTTCGCGATCCGCGACCCGGCGATCGGGCTTTTTGAGCCGTTGCTCGGCCTGGTTGCCGAGGAGTTGGACCGGGCCGACCGCCGAGGGGGAACCCCACTCGTGCGCATCTCGGGGGTCTGCGGCCGCACCGAGCAAGCGCTGGCCGAGGCCAGGCTCGCGCGTGATTGCGGTTACCATGCGGCCCTCCTGAGTCTCGCAGCCCTGGGCGGAGCGAGCGAGGATGAGCTCATCGCCCACGTCCGGGCGGTGGCCGAGGTCATCCCGCTGGTCGGCTTCTATCTCCAGCCGGCGGTGGGGGGGCGCGTCCTGCCCTTCTCGTTCTGGCGGCGGTTTGCCGAGATTGAGAACGTCGTCGCGATCAAGATTGCGCCTTTCAACCGCTACCAGACTCTCGACGTCGTGCGGGCGGTTGTCGAGGCTGGGCGCGACGATCTGGTGCTCTACACGGGCAATGACGACAACATCGTGATCGACCTGCTGACCCCGTTCCGGTTTGAGACGAAGGGACAGACCCACGACCGCCGAATCGTCGGCGGCTTGCTCGGGCACTGGGCCGTCTGGACCCGTCGGGCCGTGGAGTTGCTCGACGAGTGCCACCGGCTGACCGCCTCGGGCGAAGCGGTTCCGGCCGCGCTGCTCCGCCGCAATGTCGAGGTCACCGACGCCAACGCGGCCGTCTTTGACGCCGCCAACGGTTTCGCCGGCTGCATCGCCGGGATCCACGAGGTGCTCCGTCGCCAGGGGCTGCTCGAAGGGCTCTGGTGCCTCGACCCTGCCGAAACGCTCGGGCCGGGGCAGGCTCAAGAGATCGACCGCGTCTGCCGCGCCTATCCCCACCTGACCGACGACCTTTTCGTCCGGGAAAACCTCGACCGCTGGCTCAGCGGCTGATTCAAGCGGTTTTGCCGATCGACGACTCGAGGAATCGCTAATGACCCCGACCGCCCCCGAGACCCCTCCTTCGCGACGACAGTTTCTGAAGCAAGCGACCGCGGCGGCCACCCTGCTCGGGACCGACCTGGCCCAGCGCGTGGCGCGAGGGGCTCCCGAGCCCGACGCCAAGCCGGGGCCTCGCCCGAAGGTCATCGACTGCCACGGTCACCTGACCCACCGGAGCCGGCCGACCTGGGAGAAAGAGGACCGAGATTTGATCGAGGCGGCCGATCGACTCGGAATCGACCAGCTCTGCTGCTCGCTCCTCACACCGAAGCGGCCGGCGTCGGCCGAGGGGTTCCGGGAATGCAACCGGTGGACCCTCGACGCGACGAAACGCTTCCCCGACCGGGTGCTCGGCTACTGTTTCGTGAACCCAGGGCACAAGGACGAGGCCCTCGAAGACATCAAACGATGCGTGGGTGAGGGGTTCGTTGGCATCAAAATGTACAACGACTTCTTCGCCACCGACCCCGTCGTCTTCCCGATCGTCGAGCTCGCGATTGAGCTGAACGTGCCCATCCTCCACCACGCCGGCCACTTGCACTACTTCCTCAAGGAGCAGCCCCGGATCTCCGATGGCGGCCACTTCGCCGAACTCGCGAAGCGCTACCCGGAGGCCAAGCTCATCTGCGCCCACGCCTGCGGCGGCGGAGACTGGGAGTGGACGATCAAGGCACTCCGCCACGCGCCGACGGTTTACCTCGATACCAGCGGCAGCGTCACTGATGATGGCGTGATTGAATTTGCAGTGAATACCCTCGGCGCGGACCGGCTCGTCTTTGGCTGCGATATGTCGATGAGCGCGGGCATGGGGCGGATTCGAGGTGCAGACCTGGACCCGGCGACCAAGGCGAAGATCCTGGGGGGAAACATGGAGGCGATCCTCAAGGGGCGAAAATCATGATCATCGACTTCAATGCGTATCTGGGGCACTTCGCCTTCCGCCGGTTGCGGCACAACAGCGCAACGTCTCTCCTGAAACGGATGGACGAGAAGCAGATCGATAAGGCGGTTGTCTCGAGCGCAAGCGCCATCACCTACCGCAACACGCAAGCGGGGAACGAAGAACTCGCCGCGGAAGTCGAGTCCCATCGCGACCGCCTGATCCCCTTCGCCGTCATCAACCCGTTCTATGCCGGCTGGCGGGACGACCTCAAGGCGTGTCACGAGACGATGGGGATGAAAGGCGTTCGGCTCTATCCCGGTTGGCACAACTATCGGTTGGCCGACCAGAGCTGCCACGACCTCATCGATGCGGCGACAGAGCGAGAGATGTTGATTTCGATCCCAATACGTGTCGAAGACGCGCGCGATCGGAGCTGGCTGGTCGACGTTCCCGACATCCCGCTGGCAGAAGTCACCACGCTGGTAAAAGCGTTCCCGAAGGCGCGGTTCGTGCTGCTCAATGGCATCGGCTATACGAGCACTCCCCTGGGCCGCAAGGACGGGGGCTTGCCGGCGAACTACCTGATCGAGATCTCCCGGCTCGACTCCGTGCTGGCCAACGAAATCGGCCAGTTGATGGCCAACCTGGGTGCCGACCGCGTCGTCTTCGGCACGGGAATGCCGTTCAACTACCCTGACCCGGCCCTGCTCAAGCTCGAGATCCTCGACGCCGGCAAGGACGACAAAGACCTGGTTGCCTGGAAGAACGCGGCGAACTGGCTGCGCGAGTCGTGATCCTAATAGGGGGTGTCATCAAACATCGCCGAGGAGTGGGGCTTGCCCGCTCCACGGCGATGCATCCCATTTTCAAATGACTCGAGAAGCGAATCGTCTCTCAGGCGAATGGAGACTCAAACCCATGCGGCGCGACCCCAGCAAGAAACAACCCGAGGCGACTCGCCGGACGGTGCTCCAATCGGCCGGGGCCCTGGCGGCGGGCCTTCTGGCTCAGTCGGCGACGACCCAGGGGGCGACCGAGAGCCTGGCCCTTCAGGGAGGGACGCCCGCCGTCACCATCCCGAGCCGCAAGCAGGCCGAAGCCTCGCGCTGGCCGATCTTCGGAGCGGAGGAGGAGCAGGCGGTCCTCGACCTCCTGCGTAACCCCGGCTACGGTCCGATTGCCGCCCTCGAGGCCGAATGGAAAGACTATTTCCAGGCCCCGTTCGTCAAAGCCCAGTGCAATGGCACCAGCGCGATCGCGGCGATGTTCTTCGCACTCGACCTGCCCCCCGGCAGTGAGATCATGGTGCCCAGCTACACCTTCTTCGCTTCGATCGTGCCGATGCGGATCTTCGGCCTGGTTCCTGTCTTCGTCGACGTCAACCCGCGCACACTCAACTTCGATGTCGACGACGCCAAGCGCCGCCTGACCAAGAACACCAAAGCCGTCTTCCCCGTCCACTGGATGGGCTTGCCCTGCGCGATGGACGACATCGGAGACTTCGCCACCGAACATGGCCTGACGGTCCTGGAAGACGTGGCCCACTCCCCGGGCGCTTCGCTCAAAGGAAAGGCCCTGGGCACCTGGGGCCGGATGTCGATCTTCAGCTACCAGGCCTCAAAGCCGATCCCCGCCATGGAAGGGGGGATGGGAATGTACCAGAACCGCGAGGACTACGAGCGGGCCACCACCTTCGGCCACTCCGACCTTCCCGGGAGCTTCCCCGCGAACAGCCCCTACCGCAAGTTCGAGGGATCAGGGCTCGGCCTGAAGTACCGGATGAACCCGATGGCCGCGGTCCTCGCTCGCGCTCAACTTCGCAAGCTCAAGGCGAGGAACGATGAGGGGGTCGCCCAGGTCCGCAAGCTCAACGAGCGAATCACCCAGTTGCCCGGGCTGGTCGAGCCGACGATCCGCTCCGACATGTCGCGACTCTACTACTCCTCGAACATCCTCTTCCTCGACGAGGCGAAGGCCGGCTTCTCCCGCAATGCCCTCGTCAAGGCGCTCCAGGCCGAAGGGGTCAAAGCCACGGCCCATCGCTATCGCCTTCAGCACAAGCTCCCTCTCTACCAGGACGCAGCCTGGTGGCACCACGCGCCTGTGATTCCCGAACTGCCCGGCTCGGACGAAGCCAACCGGACGGCGGTGGGGCTCCCGTACTGGACGTCCGCGGTCCCCGAACTCGTCGAGCAATACGCCCAGGCGTTTGAAAAAGTCTGGGCGCACCGCAAGCAACTTGCCGAGACATGAGCACTCAAAGTTCGGCAAAGCGTCCTTTCCGGTAGGATGATCCAGTTGGCGTCACGGGAATGAACGCACCAATCTTCTTTGGGATTCCTATTCATGCGTCGTCGTCAGTTTCTCGAAGGCTGCAAAGTGGGATTCGCCGGGTTGATGGCGGCCAAGGCCGGGGTTCCGATCGCCCACGCGGCCGGAGCGAGGGAGATTGCCGCCGACGTCGTGATTGTGGGGGGTGGGCTCGGCGGCTGCGCAGCCGCTCTGGCCGCCCTGCGAAGGGGGCGAACGGTCGTCATGACCGAGCCGACCGACTGGATCGGCGGCCAGCTCACGCAGCAGGCGGTTCCCCCTGACGAGCACCCCTGGATCGAGCAGTTCGGCGGCAACGCCTCTTATTTCGCACTGCGGCGGGGGATTCGCGACTACTACCGGCGTCATTACCCCCTCACGGCCGAAGCCCGGGCCGTTCGCTACCTCAACCCAGGGAATGGGAGCGTCTCTCGGATCTGCCATGAGCCGAGAGTCGCACTGGCGGTCCTGACCGACCTGCTGGCTCCGTATGCGTCCGGCGGCCAGCTCTCGCTGCTCCTGGAACATGTGCCGGTCCGCGCCGAGACCGAAGGGGACCACGTTCGCGCGGTGACGGTGCGCAACCTCAGAACAGGGGACGAGCGGGTGCTGATCGCCCCTTATGTCCTCGACGCGACCGAACTGGGCGACCTGCTCCCGCTGGCGGGGGTCGAGTTCGTGACCGGGTTCGAGGCCAAGAGCGAAACCGGGGACGAACGGGCTCCGGAGCAGGCTCAGCCGGAAAATCAGCAGTCGTTCACCTGCTGCTTCGCGATGGAATACCTCGAGGGCCAGGACCACACGATCGATCGCCCGGCCGAGTACGCCTTCTGGCGCGACTATGTGCCCAACCTGACCCCGCCCTGGTCGGGCAAGCTGCTCTCGCTCGAAATGAGTGATCCGAAAACCTTGAAGTCCAAATCCCTGGGGTTCGCCCCCACCGGCGCGGGCCAAGGGTTCTGGCTCTACCGTCGGATCGCCGACCCAGGCAACTTCGTGCCCGGCACCTATCGCGGTGGGATCACGTTGGTCAACTGGCCGCAGAACGACTACCTGCTCGGCAACCTGGTCGGCGTCACGCCCGAAGAGGCCGAGAAACATGTGGCCCGAGGCAAACAACTCAGTCTCTCGCTCCTCTACTGGCTCCAGACCGAGGCCCCCCGGCCCGATGGCGGAACCGGCTGGAAAGGGCTGCGACTGCGGCCCGACATCGTCGGCACGACCGACGGTCTGGCCAAATATCCGTACATTCGCGAGTCGAGGCGGATCCGAGCGGAGTTCACCGTCCTCGAGAAACATGTAGGGCTCGAGGCCAGGCGCAAGGCGCTCGGGCGCGAGGACGTGACGGCCGAACTGTTCCCGGACTCGGTCGGGGTGGGCAGCTACCGGATCGACCTGCACCCCAGCACCGGCGGCGACAACTACATCGACGTCAGCTCCCTCCCCTTCCAGATTCCCCTCGGGGCGCTCATCCCCCGCCGGGTCGAAAACCTCATCGCCGCCTGCAAGAACCTGGGGGTCACCCACGTCACCAACGGCTGCTATCGGCTCCACCCGGTCGAGTGGGGCATCGGCGAAGCGGCCGGCCTGCTCGCCGCCTTCTGCACGGAACAAAAGCTCAAGCCGCGAGCCGTCCGTAACAACCCGGCCCGGCTCAAAGCCTTCCAGGCCATGCTCACCCAGCAAGGGGTCGAAACGCAGTGGCCTCGGGTCACCGCCCGCTGACCCCCCTTCAAGGACAACCGTGACAAGCGTCGAAGGGTGGCGACCGCAATGGTCGCCACCCTTTCATTGCGCGCAGCCTTCTTTCAGCACTCGGTTTTGAGCACCCTGCCGCGCCCCGAGGTCGCTCCGAAAATATTCGGCGTCCACACTTGCATGTTATCAATCTTGCGCCTATGATTCGGACATGCCCACTAAGAGGTGAGGCGGAATGAACAAAAGATCAAACGCCGACGCGATTTGGGGTAAGCAAACCCAGACGTGAATGGTGGTTTGAATCCATTTGTTCTTGACGTCAAGTAATGGCTTTTTGACGTTGTAAGCACTTTCACGGCGACTGGAGTCTGACCAGCCGATCGGCCTGGAATCGTCCTGACTCCTCTCCCCTGTGTCGCCACCGCAATTCTCTGATTTCCCCTCCCCTCGAACAACCTTCACGTTGGGATTGGGCACGGCTTTATGTCGTTGCCAGAAAGGTGTGTTTATGCGCGCGTCGGCGACTCGTCGTGGTTTCACATTGATCGAATTGCTGGTGGTGATCGCGATCATCGCCGTCTTGATCGCCTTGCTCCTGCCCGCGGTACAAGCGGCTCGCGAGGCAGCTCGCCGCTCGAATTGCGTCAACAACCTCAAGCAGTTGGCTCTGGCGTCGATGAACTACCACGACGTCAACAACGTCTTCCCGACCCAGATCGGCTCCCCCGCGACCACACCGACACCGGCCGCCGGCTACGGCCCGGGCTCGCCGTCGGACACTCGCGTGAGCTGGCTCATGCAGATCCTGCCCCAGATGGAGCAGATGCCCCTCTATAACGCCTACAACTTTTCCTGGGCTTCGACGACCGACAGCGTCTGGAACTCGCCCAGAAACACCACGGTGCTCTTCACGAAGGTCTCGACCTTCATCTGCCCGAGCTACGCCGGCGATGCGACCCAGATCCAGAAGGGGGACTACGTTGGCTTGGCCGCCCCGCTGAACGGCGCGATCTCGATCACGAACTACAAGGGCAACCTGGGCGACAACAATACGCTCTACTCCAGCCCCGCCGGGTTTGCCAACAACTTCGGCGATCCGGCCGCGGGCACGACCCAGCCGACCGCTCGCGGTATGTTCTGGCGCGGGACGATGGCGGTCGGCATGGCTGCCGCGGTCGACGGCACGAGCAATACGCTTCTGGCCGGAGACGCAATGCCTCTCGACCGCTCGTTCCTGATCGCCCCGTTCACGAGCTGGGCCGACAGCAACCAGGCGGTCGCGGTCACCAGCATCCCGATCAACTGGAAGTACACCCCCGCAAATATCTCGGTGACCACCCCGGACAGCAGCTACTCCTTCCGGAGCAACCACTCCGGCGGCGTCAACTTCGCCTTTGCCGACGGCTCGGTCCACTTCATCAAGGAGTCGATCAGCCCGGTCACCTTCAGAGCCCTGAGCACCCGCGCCGGGGGCGAAATCATCAGCAGCGACTCGTTCTGAAGTCGTGAAGTTTGCGAGTGGACGACCTGTCGGCCACATCCTTTTATCTTCGCCCGATCAGAACGAGACCAGACGAGCCGCCGGGGCCATCCCCCGGCGGCTCGTTCTGTTTCATATGGATCGCAAGTCCAAGGCTGAACGTCGCTGTTGCCACCGCTAAAATCAGGGAGCACTCAGGACTGACGGTGACCGAGGATGGAAGAATCGAGGTCGGCCGAGTTCCATGAAAAACAGGAGTGCCAGGTCAAAGGGTCGTCCTTTCACCGGCTTCGAACGAAGCGAGCCGCCGAGGCATGGCCCCGGCGGCTCGTGTCATTGACGCTTTGATCGGAATCCGCGGCTGGCACTTCGCTGCTTAGCGGCGGTCCTGAAGCTTTCGCAACAGGCGGAGGAATTCCAGGTAGAGCCAGACCAGGGTGAGAATGAGGCCGAACGCGGCGTACCACTCCATGTACTTCGGAGCTTCCATCCGCGCCCCGTACTCGATGGTGTCGAAGTCGAGCAGGAGGTTGAACGCGGCAACACCGACCACCACGAGGCTAATCCCGATGCCGAGCGGAGACGCATCGTTGAGGAATGGCACGCGGGCACCAAAGAGGCTCGCGATGATCGCCACACCGTAGACCAGGGCGATGGCCCCGGTCGCCGCCACGATCCCGGACCGGAGTCGCTGAGTGACCTGAATCAGGCCCGTCGTAGGCGAAGAGCATGACGAAGAGGGTTCCGCAAGTCAGCGAAACCGCCTGGAGGGCGATGCCCGGATACTGTTGTCCGAACTTCTGCTGAACGCTGTTCTCGATGAGACAGGACAACGCACCAAGGAAAACCCCCTCGAACGCCGCGTAGACCGGAGCAGTCCATGGGGAGACGGTCGGCTTGAAGATGGTGATCAGGGCGAGAATCGCTCCGCCGATTCCCGCGGCGGGCAAGACGGCCATGCTGAGCTGCTGGTTCTGAGTCGCATTCCAGGCCCAGAGAGCGGTCGCGGACAAGATTCCGAGCAGGGCGAAGGTCTTACCGATCGTACCCTGGACGGTCATCGCCGCAGCACGGGTGGTTCCGTAAACTTGCTCGAAACCAGCAAACGTTTCTTTTGAGAATGCGGGATTACTCGTAGACAAGGTCGATCCTCCAAACACGGATTCAAGGCGCCATAGACGATGTCCACCCGCCGCGCCATTGCGACGAGAGCTGGGTCGGCGCACCCTCCTCCGTCTTTATACGTTCTATCTTGGTCCAATGTTCCACTTTTGACAAGAAGATAAGGAACGGAGCGATTTCGCCCCGGATCCGACAATAGTCCGACCAGCGTATTAAACTTGCCTGCGTGGTGGTAATCGCGTAAGGGGGCATAGCGATTTATTGCCAGCAGACGCCACGGCGAATATCGTGGGGGCATGCCGCGAACCGCTCGTGCCTCCGTCGCTGGCCTCTGGTATCACGTCCTGAATCGCGGCAACCGCCGCGAGGCCGTCTTCCACAAGCCCGGCGTACGACGCCTTCGTCCAGGCGATGACCGACGCAGGGAGCCGCGTGCCGGTGGACTCGCTCGGCTATTGGCTGATGCCCAACCATTTTCACCTCCTCGTGAGGCCCCATGGCGATGGCGACCTCGGCCGATGGATGCAATGGTTGCTGACGACGCACGCACGCACGCACGCACGCACGCCGTTCTCATCGCCATTACGGCACCACGGGCCACGTCTGGCAGGGGCGATTCAAGCCTTCCCCGTCCAGGACGACGGCCATCTCGTCACGGTGCTCCGTTATGTCAAACGCAACGCGTTGGGTGCCGAACTGGTCGCGCACGCCGAGGACTGGAAGTAGTCGAGTCCGCCCGGCTGGCAGCGTGGCAATCCGTGGTTGTGGAAGGGCGAGGGGTGGCTGGAGCGGGTCAACGAGCCGCTCTCCGTCGGCGAGTTCGACCGGTTACGGCACTCGGTATCCCGGGGCCGACCTTATGGTGGGAAATTGTGCAGTCGGTGGCCATGGAAATTGTGCAGTCGGTGGCCATGCACCTAAATCGGGTAACTCAGGAAGCTTGAGCAGGCCATAAAGACGCGCGGATACGTTTGCAGTTCTGCCAAATCCCCCAGATCTCCCAATTAAAATGCATGGCTGCTGATGATCTCTTGGCATGTTTGTCAGGTCTGCGGGGGAGCGGCTCGGCTTTCCCGATCGCATGCGCGATCAGGAGAAACCGGCCGATCTCTGGCGCTCCGCGTTGCTCCGTTCGGAACCCCACCTTGGCATTTTCCAGTACTTCGTACTCGGAAGATGCCCCGCGGGATTTCCGATCGCCTGTGCGATCAGAACATCCCGCCCACCACTATATGGAGCTCGGCCCCCGCCGGGCCTGTGTTGTTTGTGCGCTCCGGGTCGACCGAACGTCGCCCTCCGCATCCGTCTTTCGCTGAACGCTCCACCGCCCTGAACGGGCGAGAAGGGAGAGGTCCATCGGCCAGCGGCCGAGAATGCCCTTTATGCTCTGCTCGAGGAGCGGGATTCGAGAGCGTTTTCTGGGGCAGAAGGCACACCCCGGCGGACCGTCAGGGGGCGGGCCGCTCACGGTGCCCATCCGAGTGGATGGTCGCCGCCCTGGAAGCTCCCCAGGGTCGTGACCGGCCACCCGCTCGGGGAGATCACGCCCGGGAACTTCACTCCGGTGACGGCACCGGTCTTTTTGGTGGTGGTGAACTTAGTGTAGATGACGCCGATCTTCAGGCCGTCGGGCCGCCAACGCGGCTGCAGGGCCCTCTCCTCGACGACCTGGGTCTTGGTCTCGGTCGTCCGCATCGTGAGGATGACGGTGCGGACGCCCGGGCGATCCGCGTAGAAGGCCTGGATACCGGGACCGTCGGAAAATTGATTCAGGATCTGGTCGCTCACGGGGCTCCACTCGTAGTACTGATTCCCGCCGGGTCGGTCGTACAGTCGGACGTCCATATCCGAGGAGGGATCTCCGGGCACCCCCGACACCACGGACTTCACCCGGAGGGAGGACAAATAGGTGCCGTCCACGTTACGCCACATATGATTATAAGCGATACGGGTCCCGTCCGGGCTCCAGGTGTGGCCGTGGCCCTGGACGAGCTGCGGGTCACCGCCGGACGGGCTGTCGACGATCAACTGGAGGCGAGGGTCGCCGAAGGACGTCGGCGGGGCATAATTGGGGGCGAGCGCCTGGTCCACCGAGACGTTGAGCCGCCAGATCGAGTACTGGCCATTCGCACGGTCCCGATAGTCCCGATAGGTGAGGGAGAAGAAAGAGTCGTCCTGGCCGATCCGGGATGTGGCTAAGTTCACGCCGTACGGGAGGGCCGTCACCGGCCTGGAGAGGATGCCAGCGTTGGCCGCGGGCCGGTAGACGAGATGGAGGTTGTTGTCGCCCGAGGCGGCATGGCATACGAGGAGGGCCTGGCCGTTACTCCCCGAATGGTTGAAGCGGGTCATTTGCAGGGAAATCATGGAATCAACGCCGAACTCGGATCTGCCGATGACGAGCCTGGTGGGGGCCTGGCCCGTATCCGTGACGGCCTGGATGTTCCCCCCCGGTAAAATCGGGCCCTGGTCGTAGTACATGATCCCGGCCTGGGACACGTTGGCCGCGAGGCCAACCAGCAAGATGCAGAGCGATCGTCGCACGGTTCATGCCTTTCGAAGG
The DNA here is from genome assembly GCF_045290345.1 of Singulisphaera photorubra. Taxonomy (GTDB): domain Bacteria; phylum Planctomycetota; class Planctomycetia; order Isosphaerales; family Isosphaeraceae; genus Singulisphaera. The sequence continues at coordinate 662,064 of NZ_CP155447.1, forward strand.
TTAGCGGAGACGGGTCCACCCCGAGGAGGCGGATCGGCCCGACATCGGGCCCGGCAGAGGTCGGGCTGGCCGATCCGCGTCGGCCGCCGAACCCTCCCGCTAGCCAATGCGAGAAAGCCGATCGACACGCCTCAGACCGTCGCGAGATTTCTTTTGGAAGGGTAGATTTCGCGGGGCCGGGCACGGGTCGAGGCCGTCTGCCGCATGGTCCGGGTCTCGGCGCCCGGGACGCGAGACATATGACGCCGGGGGGGGGGGCCCCGATCACCCGGAGGTCCCGGTGTCCCCACGGTCTTCTTCGTGAGGGTTGACCTCGCGGCGTGATCGAATGAACCGTCCCCTCAATTCACCCGGCGGGGCTCGGCGGATCGTGGGCGGCCTTCGGGTCCGCCTCGGACCGATAAATCTACACACAGCAACATGTGTTCGTTACTCAGTTTGCCCTGTGAGTTTCGACCCGAGCATGGACTCGTTCGCGGCTTGGGGCGAGCCACCGATGTGGGCGTGTCGCAAACCACCGCGCAGCAGCGAACGCCGCGGGCTCGAGAGCCGAACCGCGGGCGTCAAAAGTTCGTGCCTTTCAATTTGCTAATGTGTTCGATTAACTCCTCTCGACTTGCCCAGCCCGCGAAATACAGGCAAATCATCTCGTAAGACCGCAGCGTCGGCTTGCGGCCCGTCCACAGGCTGATCAGCAGGCACGCAATGATCGCGCAGAATGCGTGTGCGTCCGGTGAACCCCTTCTTGCGGCCCATGCTACGATCGGTGCATGGCCGAAAGGGGGTGAACTATGGGCCGAGTGGCAGGATCGAGAAACGGGCGGGAGCCGTACTGGCGGCTGGTTCTGGCCCGGTGGAAGCGGAGTGGACTGTCGGTCCGGGCGTTCTGCCTGGCCGAGGGCGTGAGTGCGCCGTCGTTTTATTGGTGGCGGCGGGAACTCCAGCGGCGCGACCAGCCCAAGCCCGCGTTTCTTCCTGTGCATGTGCTCGCCGACAAGGCGGAGTCGCCCGCCGGGAGCATCGAGGTCGTGCTGGCCAATGGACGCTGCTTGCGGGTCGGGGCCGGGTTCGACCCTCAGACCCTCGTGCAAGTCGTTGAACTGCTCGAAGCCGGAGAACGGTCATGGTGAGCTTGTCTCCAACCGTCCGGATCTGGCTCGCGGCGCAGCCGGTCGATCTGCGAAAATCGTTCGACAGTTTGGCGGCCCTGGTCCGCGACGGGCTCCAGGGCGATCCGCTCTCGGGAGACATCTTCGTCTTCCGCAACCGGGCCGCCGATCGCATCAAGCTCCTGATTTGGGAGGAGGACGGGTACGCAATCTGGTACAAGCGATTGGAAGCCGGCACCTTTCGCTTTCCGCCGTCTCCGGAGGCTCAGCCCCGCGTCGAGGTCCGCGCCGCGGACCTCGTCATGCTCCTCGAAGGGATCGACCTCTCGAGCGTGAAACGCGGCAAACGCTATCACCGACCCGTCCCCAGAGCCACGGTGTGAGTCCCCGGCCGGCCGCCGCGTTTTTCCAAAGAATCATCGAATAATATAAGAACCTCATGCGTCTAAAAGTGCATGAGCGAAGACGCCCGCCCCATCACCTTTGAAACCCCTGCCGATCCCACGGCGACGTTGCCCAGTGATCCTGCCTTCCTCCAGCAGATGATCATCGAACTGCTCGCCGCCCTTCGCGAAACACGGCGTCAGAACGAGGAATTGCAACATCGCCTCGACCTCCTTTTGCGGCGGCTCTACGGCCCACGCACCGAACGCTTCGACCCCAATCAACCGCTGCTTATCCCCGACGCCTTCGAACCGCTGGCCCCGGAACCCGAACCCTCGGTCACCGGCGACGCGGTCGCACCCGAGCCCGAGCCCGAGCCGGGTGCGGCCCCCGCGAAGAAGAATCGATCTCACGGCCGCAGGCCCTTGCCCAAGAACCTCCGCCGCGAGCCTCGGGTCTACGAATTGACCGAAGCCGAACGCCGCTGTCCGCAATGCGGCGAGACCCGAGCCCAGATCAGCGCAGAACGCAGCGAGCAACTCGACTATGTGCCGGCGACCTTGTTCGTGGTCGAGCACGTGCGCTGCACTTACGCCTGCCCGCACTGCGAAGGTCAAGTCGTCACCGCCGGCAAGCCAGCCCAGCCGATCCCCAAGGGTTTGCCTGGACCGGGACTACTAGCTCATGTGATCACGGAAAAGTATGCCGATCATATTCCACTCCATCGCCAGGAACGCCGCCTGGCCCGGCAAGGGGTGGAGCTGTCACGCTCAACCCTCTGCGACTGGATGGCCGGCGCCGCCCAAAGTCTCGAGCCGCTCTACGACCTGATGAAGACATTGGTCCTGTTGTGCGGCACGATTCACACCGACGACACGTCGGTGAAGCTGCGGGACTCGGAGCGAAAGATCAAGGCCTTGGCCCGGCTCTGGATCTACTTCGGCGATCATCTTTATCCTTACAATGTTTTTGATTTCACGAGGAGCCATAAGCGAGACGGTCCGAGTCTGTTTCTCAAGGGTTTTCGCGGTTATTTGCAGGCTGATGCCTTCAGCGGCTACGACGGCATCTACGCGGGCGGCAACGTCGTGGAGGTGGGTTGCAACGCCCACGCCCGCCGCAAGTTCGTCGAGGCGCAGAAGACGGACCTAACGAGAGCGAGTACGGCCCTGGCCTACTACCGCCAGCTCTACGCGATCGAGAAGCAGATCAAAGCAGAGCTCGCCAAGCTGCCTGAGGACGCCAACGAGCCGACACGGGCCGCGATTCGGCTACGGGTGCGCCAGGAGCGGGCGGTGCCAGTTTGGGAGAGCCTCGAGAGTGGCTGAAGGAGGACGACCGCAGGTGCTCCCAAGAGTCCGATGGGAGGGCGATCGGTTACATGAAGAACCACTGGGAGGCGTTGAAACGGTACACCAGTTCGGGCTACCTGTCGATCGATAACAACGTAGCCGAGCAACATATGAAGACAATCGCGACTGGACGAAAAACTGGCTTTCACTGGGAGTGAGACCGGCGGAAGACCATGGCCGTGCTGTTCAGCGTAGTGTCGAGTTGCCAGCGTCACGGTCATGACCCGTTCGTCTACCTGCGCGACGTGCTATCCCGATTGCCGGTGCTTCCCAAAGAGAATCTGGCCGACCTTCTCCCTGACCGTTGGTCGCCTCCCCAAGCCGCCGATCCTGCGGCGACCCCAGAGGGTCCCATCGCCGACGGTTCCCCGAGCTGACAACGGCTCCCGCCGGCACTCGAAACGCGGCGCGCTCCCACCGCGGTGTTCGGGCCAGGCTCGACACGGGTTCGAGCGCGCGTCGCGTCTGTTGACGCCGGATCATGACACCGCGCAGGGTTTCGACCGACGGTCACCAAAGTGGCCGAGGCCCCTCGGCCAGTTGCGAAGGGGGACGTGGTCCGCCGGACGCACACGAATGCCTGAATCTCGATCCCGTTGGGATGCGTACTGAGCAAATGGCGACAGCCGAGGACGTGTTTGAAAAAGCTAAAAAAAGCTCAATTATCCATCTATATCGGTAAACATGGGCGAGGTGGCCATGCACCTAAATCGGGTAAACCAGGAAGCTTGAGCAGGCCATGAAGACTCGCGGATACGTTTGCAGTTTTGCCAAATTCCCCAGATCTCCCAATTGAAATGCATGGCCACTGATGGTCCTCCCGTCATGTTTCATCAATTCTCCTTCCTCCGCGTCTCCGCGTCTCCGCGTCTCCGCGTGAGTCATCCCGAGAAAGCTCATGCCACCTACGGCTTAACCCTGATTCACGCGGAGACGCGGAGAGAGAGAGAGAGAGAGAGAGAGAGAGAGAGAGAGAGAGAGAGGGGGAGGTTATTGGCTTTTGATCGATGCATCTATAACCACCAATATAGACTCGTTATGTTTCATCAATTCTCCTTCCTCCGTGTTCTCCGCGTCTCCGCGTGAGTCATCCCGAGAAAGCTCATGCCACCTACGGCATAACCCCAATACTGTTGAAATAGGCGTAAGTCACTTGTCGCACGAGATCGTTCTGTGGGTGGTGCTGGCCATGGGACTCTTGACCGATTTTGCCGATCTGCCAGGTCTTCAAGCACTCCGGCGGCCGCGCAGGCGAAGTGTCGCCCCACCGCTCGAGCCTCTGCGTTGCTCGCCAGCGGTTGGCCGTGGCGCCGGTGCGGCACCTGTTCCATCAAGTCGTTCGACCCCTGGCCCGGCCCGATACGCCGGGGGTGTTCTTGTGGTTATGTCTCATTAAACGGTATTAGAGCTAATGGTGGGGAATCATAGACCCGCGAGACGGCTCGGACTGGAGTCGTGCTTGCGTCCCCGGGGGCGTCCCCCGAAGGAGAAGATCTAAAATCACTGTGTTCCCCTTTTCCCGCTGTTCATCTATGATCAGTAAAGGGTTGCAACAATGCTGCTAACCGAAGTCATAGAGATACTTGAAGAGTTTGATGTCGATCAGACCATTTACGTTGCAGACAATGCACCAGACGCAGTAGCGGCGGTTGACTATGAAACGGACGATGGTGACATCCCTGCTTCGGCAAAAGGAATGTGTTATCTCTTGGAAGTTTCCCGAGCAAGAGATGCAATTCGTGTGTGGTCAGATTGGCGTGAAGGACGTCAACCGACGCTGGACGAAAAGGTTCAAGCCGTCATCTACTACGCCGAAAATGATGCGTTCATGCCTGGAACGAAAAGGGGGGGGTGACATAGCAATATTAGCTTGGGTGCAAAGTGCGCAAATTTCGTGCCACGATCAGCGTGCCGAACTTGCCTGCGTGGTAGTGATCGAGGGGTGTCGGCGGGACGTCGTCGAGGCGGTCGCTGGCGCCCGAGCCGGGAGGATCCGGGCGTCAAGGTCATGAGCGCGGAGCAGACGGCGGATGCTTGAGCTCGACGCGAAGATGCCCGAATTTCTCCCCTTCACGAGCTTGGCGCGGCCGACGCAGACGCCGACCAGATCACCATTGGTCAGAAAGAGACCTCCCCCCGAGCGGCCATGTTCAGGAGGCCGGGTTGTAATCAAGAAAAATCGCTCGGCGCCGGTCCCCTCGATCTCAAACCGATCGATCTGGGCGATCCGAGTTGGCCAGCTACTCAGTTGAGTCCCCTTGTCGATCCCGAGCGACGTGACCACCGTCCCTCGCCGCGGTTCGGCCCCCTGGACGGAAAGCCGGGCCACGAAGGGGAGGGGGCGTATACCTTTGATCCGAAGCACCGCCACGTCGGCGGAATCGTCGGCGGCCACGACCTCGGCCGGCACCGAGCGGGGCCAGTTCACACCGCTCCGATCGTTTTCCAGGCCAAGGTTATACCGGTGCAGCTCGACTTTGAGCGCCCCGGGAGCTTCAACGACATGGGCGGCCGTCAGGATGAGCGTCTCCCCCTCGACCGAGGAGATCACCGACCCGCTCCCTTGCGCGTTCCCTTTGCGAATGATGACGGTCGGTCGGAAGGTGAAGTCGTCCTCGGGTCGCGGCCGATCCGCGGCCGGGCTTGCCGCGACCGCCATGACGACCGCGATCCACAAACTTCCGGCCAGTCCGATCCCGAGACCCGTCGTGTTCCGCTTGATCCGCATGGCCCGGCTTGCTCCCGCCCCGCGAAAGTACAGGTCTCCATGTTGCCTGGGGGAGCGGATCGACGCAAGCCTCCGCTCCGGCCAGCGCGGACCGGCCGTGTCGGGATTCCATCTTCGGGCCATCGTTCAGAGGCCAAGCCCGGACGTGGAGATTCAGGCCGTCTCAGCCACCATCCCCTCCGGTCACGGCCTGATCCGGAAGACGACGAGGCCATCCAAGCCCGACCGCTATCGGTGCCGAAGCACCCGGACATTTCCATTCTCGTAGACGGGCTTGAACCAGAGGTCGCTGATTCGGTCGAGCTCAGCGTTCTTACCCCAGGTCAGGATCGCGTCGATGGACTGGTGGTGAGACTCGAGTACGTGACGCCAGAGCAGGGCATTATGGCCTCCCTCGTCAGGATCGTCTCTGATCGAGAGCAGTTCGAGCGTCTCGGGATTGGGCCGATCGACCTCGAGGTGGAACTGGACGGGGAAGTAATAGTGCCTGGTTTCGTAGTTGTTCCAGATGATATTGCCGGTATCGACACCAAGCAGGTTGTCGGCGTGCAGGATCGAATTGGAGCGGAAGCGGCTGGGGATCCCCATGAGGAGGGTCGCGACCTTCTGGTTCGAGCCGATCGCGTTCCGGGCTTGCAGCAAGGCGTTCACGCTTCGGTTCGAGGTCGCCGCGTACTCCCAGAGAAAGCCCGACTGGATGGCGACGGCCCAGACCAAGGCTAGGGCAGCGGCCCGGCCGGTCCACGTCTTCGCCTCGAGATCCAGGAGCGGGACCAGGGCGACCAGCCCGAGCAAGAGGACCCGTTGCGGGAGATAGTTGCCGTGGCTCTCACCGAGCGTGTCGGGGCCAGCCGCACCTCCGAGAATGAGAATGGCGGCCAGAATCCCCCAGCCGCGTCGATCAGGCCAGGTCGAAACGGCGGAGGACGTTGAACGTCCCCGGACCATCGTGACCGCTTCCAGGATCAGCGCAATCGCAAGGGCAACGACGGGTGCGAGGAGAGCAAACCCGTAGTATCCTTTCTCGTAGAACGGCAGAATAAACCGACTGGCCAGCGAGATGGGGTCGGCCCAGCTCAACTGGGCATGCCAGGAATGGAGCGAAAGCGGGTCGGTCAGTTGTTTCCAGAACGGCACCATCGGCCCCCCCTTCCGGGTCAGACCGATATAGATCCATCCGAGCGGAACAAGCGGGAGCAAACCGAGCGCCGTCCAACCCGCGCGGGCGAACCGCCGTTCCCCTGGCGCGAAGAGCGCGAGCACGACGAGCCCGACGACGGTCAGCCCCAGGCTCACCAAGTGGCTGAAGTAGCCGAGAACCATCAAGGCCCAGAGCACCGCGACCCGCCTTGGCCAGAGCTGCTCGCGGCCGTGCCACCAGATCCCGAGCGTGATCGGAAACAGGCAGGCGCCAAGCATGAAACTGGTGAAGCCGAGGAGCCAGGGGAGGTTGAGCGACAGGAGCACCGCGAGCAGGGCCGCCATGGGCATCCCTCGCCAACCCACAACCCGCCAACGAAGCCAGACGATCGAGGCTGCAAACCCGACCAGGGTCAACGTCGTCATGACCCGGTCGGCCTCGCGGGCCGGAATGACCTGAAGCAAGGTCGCCAGCGAAAGATGTCCCACCCAGTTCGGTAGCGGCTCCCAGCGCACGTGGTAAACTTCGCGGAACCGCGAGTGAGGCTCGAACGAGCGTGAAATGATCTGCGCATTATAAAGATGCGCCGGCCCGTCTTGGGTGACGAACCAAGGGGTCGCCCAGAGGATGATCAAGGCGGGCAAGAGGGCGACGAAGAAGACGCACAGGCCCCATCGTCGAGACCGCGCCGAGTCCGTTTCGGCCGTGACTAAAATCGTGGATGACAAGGCGGCACGCGTCCCAACGTAAGCCAGCCCGGTCTTCTCTGCCCTAAGAAGAGTGGAGAAGACCGGGCTCGGGGTGCGTAACAACCGGACTGACGACCGTCAATCGTCCTCCGGATTGCATCTCTCAGAGAAGCAGGGAGGTCGGGTCGCAGCCGCTGTTGTGCGGCAAGGTCCTAAATCACGCGGCGCTCACCGACGTCGGGCAACGCTGGCTCGACCTGGCGATAGACAGACTATAACGCATGTTTGAGCCAATCGCCAATAAAAACGGCCGTGAGCCAAGTCCGCAAGTCCAGGGAAGCGGCCAATCCGACCCCGCCAGGTTGCACCTATTCCAAGGGAAAAGCGCATTGCCCGGTTTGGGCTCGCGGGTGGACTTGCCCCCTTGTTAGACTTTTCCCCAGTTGAACCACCCGAATGGAGCCGCCTCGATGTCATGGAACGACGTCTCTTCCTTCCGGACGCAGCACGTCGTCCCCACGCCTTCCCAAGATCCCGGTCCTGCTTCAGCCACCGGCCCGACGCCTGCCCCCGAGGCTGAGGCTGGGGATCGGTTGGCATCCTGGGTGATGCGTGGCCCCTTGATCGTGGTGCTCTGCAGCCTCTGCGTGCTCCAACTCGCAACCTGGATTCCTCACTACCTGACCTGGCCCTTCTGGGCCGATCACGATGTCTTCGCCACGATCGCGCAGGGATGGGATGCGGGGCTCTTGCCCTACCGCAACCTCCGCTGCAACAACTTCCCCGGGACGATCTACCTGTTCTGGATCCTGGGCAAGGCGTTCGGATGGGGCAAGACCATGCCCTTCTATGCGGTCGACGCGACCATGATGGTCGCGTTCGGAGGGATCCTGCTCGCCTGGAGCCGCCGCCGGCTCGGCGGGATCTTGCCAGGGTTGGTCAGCTATCTCACCTTCCTGAGCTTCTACCTGGGACTGGACTACGCTCACGCCGCCCAGCGCGACTGGCAAGGCCCTTTCTTCGCGGTCGTCGGTCTGCTGGCCATGCAAACCTGGACCAGCCGCGCCGGCCGGCTCGGCTCGGCCTTGGCGATGGCCCTGGCTGTCAGCTTCCGGCCCCAGACGGTCCTCTTCTTGCCCGCCATGGCGATGGCAATCGACGAGGCGACGCGCCTGCCAGGTGAATCGGCTGGAAAGTCGGTCCGAGAACTCTTGGTCTGGGGAATCGCCTTCACTCTCTTCCTCGCCGTCTCGTTCATCCCCCTGATGATGGCAGGGGTCCTGAGCGACTTCGTTCAGGGGGTCCGACTCACCGCATACGGCGGGTCGTACAACCGGGTCACCCCCTCTTCGATCCTGATGGGCTGGTTCACTCAGATCGCCCCCTTGCGGATGTCGCTCATTCCGGTGGCGATCGCCTTGCTCGCCCTCAGAACCGATGTGGCGAATCGAAGGATGGCGCTCGTCTGGCTCACGGCGATGGGGTTCGGCTCGCTCTACAAACCGCTCAGTCCCATCGCCCACTCGTACCTGAATATTCCCTTGATGCTCATCTGGGCAGTCAGCCTGGCGGTCCTGGTCCATCTCGTGCTGTCGCTGGCCCGGCCGTCCCCCTCGCTGCAGCTCACAGCCACCCTGCTGATCCTCGCGCTCGGGGTGACAGCCCGGCCGGAGTTCTGCGTCGCTGGGCCGACCCGACGCGCCCTGGCGGCGTTCCGGCAAGGGAAATTGCCCGATGAAAACCCACCGGGGTATCGCGCGGGCACGGTCCCGACCTCAGGCTTTTATCCCTGGCAAGATTATCGAGCGATGATCGATTATATGAAGCACCGGACGACGCCCGCGACCAAGGTGGCCAACGTCCTGAAGGGAGACCCGGCCGTCGCCTCGCCGGCCGCGCGACACTCGGTCTTTCCCACCGAGTCGATGGCCTGGTTGCGAATGCTCTGTCCCGAGCAGCAGGAGGAGTTCGCCAACCTTCTCGCGCAGACCCCCGACTCGGTCGTCGTCTGGATCCCGGGCGAAGTCGGTCCCGATCCCAAATTCAAGCTCGACCGACTCGAGCAGGTGATCCGCGAGCACTACCGCCCCGACGTCAGCTTCGGAGCGATCGAGGTTTGGAGCCGAAAAAAAGGCCCTGGGGCCAGGCCCAAGTCGGACTCGGCCAATGCGGCCCGGCAATCAGCTCCTCCCATCGCGACGCGGGAACCCAGCCCCGCTGGGACGAGCCAAGCCGAGCGTTCAAGTCCTGGCCGGCCACGCAACGGGCCAATGCCCTTTTAGCGGGAGTCGTCCTGACGAGTGGCCCCACGGGTCCCGGCATAGAAGCCGTAGCGGTCCTTGATGGCTTCATGCCCCGGCTTGGGGTCCGCGTAGACCCAGCCTACGTCCTGAACAAGTTGCCCCTGAGGATCGATGAAATCGACCCAGCGACACGTTCCCTTGTTCGGGCAGGTGTAAGTCCGATCGCTTACCCGGAGTACCTGATGGTTCACCAGGCGGGAATCGTAGTACAGATTTCCTTCGTAGGTGAGGAGCCCTCGGCCGGCAACCCCCTCAGCCAGGGGAGTGCCCGAATTCTTCTCTCGAATGATGACGCCCACCGGTCAACGTTCCTTCCTGCTTATCGTGCCACATCAGGCGAACGCCGCCGCGTGAACTCGACCTTGCCGGCGGATTATACCCAATCCAGCCAGGCGGGTCGACGACAGCTCGGACGATGATGGCCATTCACACCGCGACCGCGGATGAGGAGGGGCGCGAAACACACCACAAGACATGAGCACATAAAAACCAAATCACACAAATAAGACGACAAAATCGCCGAGCTCAGCTCTGGTCTGTTTTCGTCGCTCGAATCGCCCCAAGGTGGGTCAGTCTTACTCGCTCATTTCCAGCGATCTGCGGTTTGCTGCAGACGCTCGACTCCCCGACCGCCGCGATCGGCTTCGACCACGAAAAAGCGGACTCCGCGGTGCCGCGGTCGAGGATGGTGGGAAGGTCATCCACCCGGTTCGTCTCAAACAACTCCTGGGTCGACGTCAAGTCCGGCTTCCTTTGCCTGGTCGAGGCGAACGGAAGGACGAGGCAAGACGAAGCTGAGGTGGTGGGCGCAATGGATGGCGTGAAGCTGGTTCCACTCGTCACGGGTCAACCGGCCGAAGACCGGGTGCAGGGCCAGAGGCTCCTGGAAGCCCGCGTAGAACCGCAAGGTCGCGCGAAGCGCCTCGGCTTCGGCCCGCGGATCCAGGTCGGGCTTGGGACTGTAGCGCGCGGGGAGCGGGATTCCCGTGGCCATCCGGCCGGTCTTGAAGACCCGCCGCCGACTCACGGCTCCCAGCGTCTTCCGAAAAATCCAGGGGGCGTGGAACGGGAAACCCTCGACCGAGCCGGCAATCGCCCCGGCGAGGTGATTGCAGATCTGCCCGAGGGACCAATTCCCCACCGTCTCGTGCCCCTCGAGAAGACGGTCCACATCGGGCATGACGCGATCGAGTGTGGCGAAGCTCAAAGTTCGGCGCTCGGCCATAGCGGGCGTTTCTCCATCGTCGACGCCGAAGTCTCCCTCAATCCGAGAGCTCAGGCCCCCGGCGTCTTTGCCTTTCGCAACAGTCCGATTTCTTTATCTCGGCGCAACCGACGCGCAGTCGCCTCGTCCCATTCGATCGCTTCGTGCTCAAGCCAGTCGATCGCCCGGGCCCGAGCCTCGTCGGGGATCGGAACATCGAACTCGGCGTGGCGAACGACGATTCCGGCGAAGGCGAGCCGCTCAACCTCATCCCACTCCTCGAACGGCTCTCCGACCGTTTCGCTCAGGGCAGCGAGTGCGGCGGTAAGCGTCCGGTCATCAGCGAGTTTCTTCTGAACCTGATCAAACGTCAATGGACTGCGATCATCCATCAGGTCGTCGTAGACCGATCCGTGGACCGCGTCGAACCCAGCTTCGAGGGCGTCGGACGCGTCGTCGTTCTCAAAGCTCTTCACTCCCCACTGACCCATGCGACTTACCCTCGCCCCAGGCGGCCTCGGCTGGCCGTCATCGACCCGACGGGCTCACCAGTAGTTCCGAACACAGCCAGCCCCACGGGCGCACAATCGAGGTAGATCGACTCGATACGGTCGCGGGGCACAAGGAACGTCTCGTGATAAATGCCTAAATCACCCTTGGTTCGCATCCGCTCAAGGGCGTGCCGCCACCACTCCGAATGAGGCGGCCGATGCGACCACGCCTCCAGATCCTCGAAGCTTCGCCAGTACTGCAAAACGCCGAAATGTTTCCGGTCGATCGAGTACCGCTCGGAATGCAGCAGCCCCGCGCCCCCAGCGATCGCCTCGGCGGCCGCACGATCGATCGCCCGAGCCAGCCGGATGACATAAAAAAGGGCCCGAACACTCCGAACCTGGATTCCCAGCCGGACCAGGCAGAGCTCGGCCATCGACTCGGGCAAGGTGGCGATGACGCGTTGCACAAAGGACTCCAAGAGACCTGCAAACCCGAACAAAGACCGAACCACGGAAGGCCTCAAAGACCCTGAAATAAAACAATCATTCGATCATGTTTTTCGAGTGTTCCGGGGTTCGATTTCCCACTTCAGCTCGGTTCGGCCTTGAACAGCCGCGCGCCGGCCATGAGCGCCGCGAGACGGCGAGGGGGGGCGACGAAGGTCGGACGGGCAACGGGGGTGTTCGCGACCATCTCGGTGGGGGAGAGAACCTGGCCGTCGATCGTGCCGAAGTGACAGCCCGCCTCGGCCGCGATCACCGACCCGGCGGCCACGTCGTGCGCAGCTTCGCCGAGGAAGGTGCAAGCCTGGAGCCGGCCGGCGGCGACGAAGGTCATCTCGCAGCAGGCGCTGCCCAGGTCGCGGAGCCGACCCGGCAGGGACCTGGGGTCGACGGCCCGCAAGGCATTGGTGCCGACGCAGACGTTATCCTGGACGTGAAACGTTGCCGCGTCGCGCACTTCGAGTCGCTCGCCGTCTCGCCAGGCTCCGCCCCCTTTGACGGCCCAGAACATTTCGCCCAGGGGAGGGATCGCGATCACGCCGAGGACCGGCTCTCCCCGGTCGAGCAGACCGATGCTGATGGCCCAGAGCGGGAGTCCGTGGACCATGTTGCCGGTCCCGTCGATCGGGTCGATCGACCACCGTCTCGGCCCGCCCCCTCCAGCCTCGGCGTATTCCTCACCGGTGAGCCGGTCGTTAGGGAACCGCTGGCCCAGCCGCTCTCGAATAAATTGTTCGAGGTCGTGGTCGAGGTCGGTCACAAAGCTCTTGTTTTCTTTCTCTTGAGGGGTCACCCCTCGGAATCGCCCCAGGGCGACGATGGCGACCTCGGCGGCCAGGGCCTTCACGAAATCCAGTTCGGCGGCAAGTGACGACGGGTCATACATTCGGGTCGTTCCGGCGGGTTCTCACTCAAGCGGTGGGACTCCTCAAAGGTATGCCATCGCCGGTGCCGACGGCAAGGTGGATTCAGGCTGGCCGGCCGGTCGCTTGCGGACTTACCGTGGAGTCTGGATCGGCGGAGGGGTGGAATCATCCCGGTTCGACGGTACAATGGTCCGATGCGGGCACGGACGTCCTCGTTCAACGTCGAGATTGTTGACGGCACGGCCGTTGCCCAGTTGAGACTGCCCGCTGCTCCTCGCCAGGTTTCGGGCCGGCGGGGTCGCGGGAAACGGGCGGCCGTCAGGGACGGAGGGCCGCCCCCACTCTCCACAAGAGACGATGCTCGCGGATCCGATCAAACCAAAGACTTGTCCCCTTGGGCAGGCATCAGCCGAATCGCGCTGGGTTAGGGTGACTGTCACGTATGCCGATCCGCCTCGATAAACTCGTTTCCGAAAAATTCGGCCTCTCACGAAGGGCCGCACAGGACGCCGTACGCAACGGCCGGATTGACCTCGAGGGGGAGCGTTGCGACGAGCCCGGGCGGGAGGTCGAGACCGACTCCCCCATCGAGTTCTTCCCCAATCGTCCCAAGGCACGTATCGTCGCCGGACGGCTCCGCATCCTCCATGAGGACCAACACGTCCTGATCGTGGACAAGCCGGCCGGCGTGCTGACCCTGCCCACCCCCGACCGCGAGCGAGACACCTTGATCGAGCGGGCGGGGCGCTATCTGACGATTCGCCACGGCAACCCCAAGCCGTTCGTGGGAGTCGTCCACCGGCTCGATAAGGACACCTCCGGGGCGCTCGCCCTGGCCCGGACCCACGAGGCCGTCCGCGCCTTCCAGGCCTTGTTCAAGGCGCACGACATCGAACGGCAGTACCTCGCCGTGGTCGAGGGCCTCCCTCCACGCGCCAGCGGGACCATCGACCTGCCCTTGATCACCGATCGCGGCGACCTGAGGCGCGGCGTCGGGCGACGGCCGGGAGAGGGGAGGGCGGCGATCACGCACTACCGCGTGATCGAGCAGTTCGGACCCGTCGCCAGCCTCGTGGCCTGCTGGCTCGAGACTGGTCGCACCCACCAGATCCGCATCCATATGGCCGAGATCGGCCATCCGGTCGTTGGCGACGCCGTTTATCGCCCCCGCAATCGCCCGCGCTGCAAGGCGCAGTTCCAACGCCAGGCCCTGCACGCACAAACATTGGGGTTCCGACACCCGCTTACCGGCCAGGACATCATGGTCGAAGCCACTGTGCCGCCCGACATGGACGCCCTGATCGTCGACCTCCGCAACCGCTACGGGATCCGAGGCGCGGGGGGGTGAGCCGTAGGGAGCCCGCCCAAGACGGCTGACCCGATGGAGACCGCTTCAAAACGGTCTCTTCGGATGCATTAAGGACGCGGCCGGCCCGAAGACAAACAAGAATGGGCACAGGGAGTCCGCAGTCCCTGGAAATGCAAATGCGAGCAAGTGAGACGGGAGTCACCCGAGGCAACGCTCAAGAATTGTCGGACTTGGAGCGAGCTGGTGCTTCCTCTTGCTTGGCTTTGGTCTTGTCCTGAACCGCCGGTTTCTCGAAGACGATGATGTGTTGCCAGGGAAGGAAGTCGAACTTCTCCTTAAACTTGAACCCCTGGGGTTCGAGTTCAAGGCGCACCTGGGCGAAGGTCATCTTGTGTTCGGGCTTGATCGGCACTTCGGGATCTTCGCCGCGAAATTCGACCAGGACGAGTCGGCCCCCTGGCTTCAAAGCTTTGAGCACGCCTTGAAGTGTGGTCTCGGGGTCGATGCACTCGTGGTAGACGTCGACCATCAGCACCAGATCCACCTTCCCCTCGGGAAGCTTGGTGTCGGTCGCCGTACAACGGATCGGCCGGATGTTCTTCACGCCGGCGGCGCGGGCGTTGGCCGCGAGCATCTGGAGCATCTCGGGCTGAACATCAGTCGCCAGCACGACCCCTTCGGATCCGACTCGGCGAGCCAGCTTGAGGCTCGTGTAGCCAACCCCGGCGCCGACGTCGGCCACGGTCGACCCCGGCTTGATCTTCAGGGCGTCGAGCATCGCCTCGGGCTGTTCTTCCTGCTCCCGGGTGTCGCGCACGAGCCAGTCGGCTCCGTGGAACGACATCACGTCGGCAATCGGCCGGCCCATGTAGATTCGAGGGCCGGAAGCGCGGCGAGGCCGTCGCGATGACTTGGCCTTCGCCTTCTCATTCGCCTTTTCCCTCGTCTGTTCGAGCTCCTTCGGCTGAGCTGGCGTTTCCGCCACCTGCGCGACCAATGAAGTCTGGAGCACGAGGAGAACCGCGGCCAGCGCGGTTCCCATCAGTCGAATCCGCGTCATGGCAAGCGCTCCCCGACCAAGACGAGAGAAGAAGGCGACGATCTGCTTGACTAGTCGGCCACGGCGTAGCGAACGATGCAGTACAAGGCCTGCACGCCGTCCTTCCAGCCGATCTTCTTCCCTTCGCGATAATCCCGCCCATTGTAGCTGACGGGAATTTCGTAGATCCGGCACCGCCGAGACGGCCGGTTCTCAATCGCCGGGACTTTGAACCGGGCGACCTTGGCGGTCACTTCCGGCTCGAACCCGAACCGATTGCTCTCCAGGGTAATCCCCTGGATCACTTCGCGTCGGAAGACCTTGTAGCAAACTTCCATGTCCGTCAGGTTCAAGTTCGTGAACATGTTGGACAGGAACGTCAAAAACTTGTTGCCCAGCGTGTGCCAGAAGTAGAGGACCCGGTGCGACTCGCCGCTGAACCGAGAACCGTAGACGACATCGGCCTTGCCCTCAACAATCGGCTGAACCAATTGCGGGTACTGCGCGGGGTCGTACTCCAGGTCGGCGTCCTGAACGATGACGATCTGCCCGGTCGCATGGGTGAAGCCCGTTCTGAGAGCAGCCCCTTTTCCCCGGTTCTTCTCGTGGAAGACGATCGTCAGGTCGGACTCCGTCTCGGCCCACTTGCGAAGGAGATCCGTGGTGCCATCGGTCGAGCAGTCATCAACGAGGATGATCTGCTTGGCGATCGGGACGGCACGGACCTGCCGCAGGATCTCATGCAGGGTATGAACTTCGTTGTAAACCGGAATGACCACGGAGAGGACGAGGTCATCGGGGATCCGGTAAATGCCGAGCTGCCGACAGACAGGCTCGCCGAGGTTGTGGATCAGCCATTCTCGACGCGCATGATCGTCGTCGGGAGTCGCTGAGAGCTGGTCTTGATCGTCGTTTGAATTTGAAGAGGTCATGGACGAAGAATGCGGGAGGGTGGTAGACATCGGGAGACGTTCCTTCGATTCCCTTGACTGGCAGCAACGCCCAGGCGCCTATCCCCGCCGGACGGCTTTGTGTGCGAGGGATTATAACCGAAGCCGATCTGAGAAAGCTAGCACAAGGCTCACTCTCCCAAACAAGGCCCGGCGATCTCCCTGGCCCAAATAAAGCGGTCCATCGTGGCGTCGCGACGCCACGATGGACCGTTGGGGCCGATCAGGCCCTCGATTATCAAAGCCCCGCGTGTGGGACTTGGTCACCTCAGTATGCCTGAGAGATCATTATTGGGGGGGCGCGGTGGCGGCCGGAGCCGGGGCCGGCGGCGGGGTGCTTTCGGCGGGGGGCGCCGCGGGAACCGGAGCGGGAGGAACATCAACAGCCGGAGCGGCGGCCGGAGCGGGAGGAACATCAGCAGCCGGGGTCGTCGGAGCGACAGCCGGGGCAACCGGGGCGACGGTCGGAGCCGTGGGGCTCCAGGTCGCCTGGCCGGTCGGGTAGGCCTGGCTCGTGGCGTAGATATCGCCCGAAACGACCGGGGTGTAGCTGCCGTAGACGGCCGGAGCGTAGTTCGATCCGTAGCAACCGCTGTAGCAGCTCACGGTCGCGTAGGCCGCATCGCAGCAGCTCCGGTTCCGCTTGTGACCGAAGAGGCCACGGAACAAACCACCGCGATGATGCTTACCGCTGTAGCACGAAGAATAGCAACTGCTGCTGTAGCAAGAGGAGTAGCAGCTGCTGCTATAGCAAGCGCTGGCGCCGCTGTAGCATGAGGAATAGCAGCTGCTGTAGCACGAAGAGTAGCAGGAGGGGGCTACGTACGTCGTGTAGCTAACAGGTGCCGAGCCGCCGTAGCAAGCACTATAGCAGGCGCTGTAGCACGATGGGGCAGGGGTTGGGCCACAGCTCTTGTGGTGACAACCAAGGCCACTAAGGGCCATCAACATAACAATCGTTCCCTGCATCTCAGACCTCCTGGTGCAATTCGAGATGACCAATACGCGGGGCCGGCAACCACTACTGGACGTACCTTCGTAATCAGTCGGATGCTCGGGACCTAAGCTCGCCCCATTTGAGCCGATCGGCCCCACCCCAGCAATCCGCCGAGTTGCCTTGTTCGCTAAACTCTTCTCATTCCACGCAAAGTGTAATCCGTGGATGACGCCTTTGCAACCTCCGCCTGTGAAAATAGCGAGGCAACACCCACCTGGGAGGCTTATAGCAAGTTTTACGAATACTCCTAATAGTCGATCTTTCGATCGCTATTGGCCTGACCTCATGGGGGTTGTAGGATCAGGGCATGAGAAGACCCGTTGCGAGGACGAAACTTGCGACAAATGAGACGGGTTCACTCTGCTTCGAGAACGACCGTTTTTCGGATCCGCTCGGCGGCCAATTGAGCACTCAGCGCAGCGGGCTTCCTCTCGGATGAAGGACCGTCGCGGATGGACTCGAACCGGGGTGACTCCCTGGCTTCCGAGTGGGTTCTTCACGGCTCTGTCGAAATCTAAAAAGGAGCGGCCGTTGGCGAGCAAAATCAGCAAATCAGAGACCATCCCCCCAGAAAGCCCAGACCAACCTCATCCCGAGCGAGGGTGGCCGGGCTGGGCGCGTGGACTGGCATCGTTGGGGTTGCTGATCCACGGAACGGCGGTGCTCGCCGGCGCCCTGGCGGCTCCCCCGGCCTCGGTCCTCGAGCAGGAGCTCGTCCGCCCCTTTGGTGGCTATCTCCAACGGATCGACCAGGGTTACACCTACCGTTATTACGCCCCTGAGCCTCCTCCGACCCCGATCGCGACGGCGACGATCCACTATGCCGACGGCCGCCCCGACGAGACAATTCGGCTGCCAGACCGAACCGTTCGTCCGAGCTTGCGCTATCAACGCCAACTTGCCCTGGCCAACCACTTGGTGGTCGACTTCGAGACCGCCCGCGCCATGACCGGCGACGGCACCCGGAGCACCTGGGCGCGGTCGTACGCGCGGCATCTCGCCAAGAGCCGTCCCGGCGCCACGACCATCACGCTCTTCACGCAGACACATCTGATTCCGGACCTCGAGCAGGTCCGGCAAGAACTCGCGGCCCCAGGCCGCCCGCGAGTGAACCTCGATGCCGAGGAATTTTACACGACGCCGGAACGGATCGGAGAGTTCCCTTGCGACGCCTTATGAAGAGCCTGGCCGACTATCCAGCGACCCTCTGGAACGCGGTCATTCGCAGTTGGAACGTCTTTTTTTTCACCCCGGCCGACCCGACCGTCCTGGGCCTGATTCGGATCGGCGTCGGGGCCTTGTTGTTCTGGAGCTTGCTCGTCTACGGGCTTGATCTTCAGGCCTTCTTCGGGTCGGACGGCTGGGCCGATCCCGAGTCGGTTCGGTTCGTGAACCGGATGCAGGCACCGGCCGCCTGGTCGTTCTGGTTCCTCGTCCCCGACGCCCTGTTGCGCCCCGTCTGGGTCGCCTGCCTGGTCATCGTGGCGATGTTCACGGTGGGCCTCTGGAGCCGGGTGACGGCGGTACTCGCCTGGGTCATCGTGGTCTCGATCTCGCGGCGGGTTCCGGTCTCGCTGTTCGGGTTCGACCAGATCATCTCGGCCTGGACGCTCTACCTGGCGTTCTCCTTCGCGAGTGGTCAGGCGGTCTCGCTTGACCGCTTCCTGTCGCGGTATCGCCAGGCCCGCGCGGCGGTCGCCCGAAGGCGCCATGACGGTCGCTGGGTCGTCCCGTCGGGCCTCCCCGCGCCCTCCGTCTCGGCCAACCTGGCGCTTCGACTGATCCAGCTCCACCTGATCTTGATCTACGGGATGGCCGGTCTGGCGAAGCTCCAAGGGCCAAGCTGGTGGTCGGGGACGGCGATCTGGGGCGTGCTCGCCTCGGCCGAGTTCGGTCAGTTCGACCTCACCTGGCTGGCCGCTTACCCGTGGCTCCTGAACTTCATGACTCATTCCACCCTGGTGTTCGAGGTCGGGTACCCGATCCTCATCTGGGTGCGGGTGCTCCGCCCCCTGGTCTTGCTCACGGCGTTGCTCATGCACGCTGGGATCGCGATCTCCGCCCCCGGGCTGACCGAGTTCGGGCTGGCCATGTTCGCGGGCAACCTCGCCTTCGTCTCGGGCCCTTGGCTGAGAAGTCTGGTCACCGGCGACAATCAACCGAAAGGGCGCGTGCTCTATGACGGCGCCTGCCCGCGCTGTCGGGCGTCGATGGCTCTGCTCGCGGCCGGCGACCCCGACCGCATGCTCGAACCGGTGGACCTGACCGCCGTCGAGGTGGCGACGATCCACCCGAGCCTGACCAAGGCCGCCTGCATGAAGGCGATGCACGTGGTTCGGACCGACGGCCGGATCGATGTCGGCTACGACGCCGTGGTCACGCTCGGGCGCTGGATTCCCTTGTTCTGGCCGCTGGGGCTGATCGGCTCGCTTCCGATTCTTTCCTGGGGCGGCCACCGGGCTTACAATGCAATTGCGGCCTCGCGCCCTCGCGACGTTGTCTGCACCGACGACATCTGCGGCATCCACCCTCCTTCGTCCGTGGCCTGAAGCTGAAGCCGGGAGAGCGCCCTCATGAACCTCAATCCAAGTCGCGCCGATCAGGGTGGTGAGTGCCCACCACGCCGTCTCTACTTGCTCGAACCCGGCTGGCGCGTGGGGCAGAAAGTGGGCAACGATCGTGAATTCTGCTACATGATGGCCCCCGGCCAAGACTACTACCATCGCGTCTATGACGGCGAAATCGTCGTGCTCCGCGGCGACGAACGACTTTGCATGGCCTGCGCGGAGCGCCGGGGCCTGCTTTCATTTGCACCCAAAGGCCTTGGCGAGCAACTGGGCATCGTCGAGTTCGCCATTGATGAATCGGCCCCTGAAATTGAACTGGGGATGAAGGACGACATCGACTGATCCGCACGACACCCCCTCCTCAATTGCCGGCCGAGCCAGGCAACTCTCCGGACGACACCAACTGACTCCCAAAGATTGCCCGCCTTCCTCCGCCAGCTCCGTAGCGGGCTGGCGTGAAGCGCCATCTTGACTTCTCTGGTCGAAATAGAGATGATTTCCTAAATCCTGTGCGGGGTAGGCACCGATGAGTGTTTCGTCGAAGTGTTACTATGCGGTTCGAGCGATTTACGCCCTGGCCGAACATGCGAGTTCCGAGCCGCTCAAGATCGCCGAGATCGCCGAGCGGGAGATGATCCCGATCCGGTTCCTCGAGGTCATCTTGGGCCAGCTCAAAGGGGGCGGATTCGTGCAGAGCCGGCGCGGAGCTGAAGGGGGCTATCGCCTGTTGCGCGCCGCCGACGACTTGACCGTCGGCGAGATCATGAGGTACGTCGACGGACCGATTGCGCCCGTCGACTGCGTCAGCCAGTCGCGTCACAAGGAATGCGAATTCCACGGCGAATGCCACTTCTACGGGTTCTGGGGCCGGGTCCGCCAGGCGATTTCCGACGTTGTTGATCGGACCACGTTTGCCGACCTGGTCCGAGAGAACCATGAGCGGAAACGGGGATACGTCGGCGACTGGGTCATCTGAAATCTCAAGCATACAAAAGAGACGAAGTGCGTCTCTTGACAGGGCGTGCGAAAGACGCCGGGATCACATCGGCGTATGCCGCCGCGTGAAGGGATCAATGGAACAAGCGACCTCTCCGAACATCGGCCGCTTGCGGGCATCGGCGCGTCTCAGCGGCTACGGCCTCTGCCTCGTTCTGCTGGCCGCCGCCGGGTGCGGCCCGGTTCGTGGCGCTGGAAACAGCGACGACACGCTGACGATTGGGGCCTACTCGGTCGTCCGCGACGCGTTCCGCGAGAAAATCTTGCCCGGGTTCGCGGCGTACTGGAAACAGAAGACCGGACGGCTGGTCCGGTTCGAGGAGTCGTACAACGCCTCGGGGGCGCAGAGCCGGGCGATTGTCTCCGGGTTCGACGCCGATGTGGCCGTCCTCTCCCTGGATGGGGACATCGATCGACTGGTCAAGGCAGGCATCGTCGACAAGAACTGGAAATCGGGGCCGGGACGCGGCCTGATCACGCGGAGCATCGTCGTGATCGGAATCCGCCCCGGGAATCCCGCGAGCATCGACGACTGGGACGACCTGACCCGGCCGGGCGTCGGGGTGCTCTACCCCGACCCGAAGACGTCGGGAGGCGCGAAATGGAATATCAACGCGATCTACGGCGCAGGGTTGCTTGAAGACCCGAAACAGCCTGATCCCGCCGCGGCCCGCGACCTGCTGAGCCGGGTCCAAACCAATGTCGTCAACATGGACAGCTCGGGCCGGCAGAGCATGGCGACCTTCGAACGCGGCACCGGCGACGCAATCATCACCTATGAGAATGAACTGCTCCTCCAGGACAAGCGGAAAGGGATCAAGGCCCCCTACGTGATCCCGTCGGCCACCCTTCAGATTGAGGGGCCGGCGGCGATCGTGGAGAGCTCGGTGAAGAAACACGGCAACCGCGCGGTGGCCGTGGCCTTCCTCGAATACCTCCGCACCGAGGAGGCCCAGCGAATCCTGGCTGACTATGGATTTCGGGCCCTCGACCCCAAGCTCGATCCCCCCGGACGACGCCCGCTTCCCTCCCGCCTCTTCACCATGAAAGACCTCGGCGGCTGGACCAAGATCAATAAAGACGTGTACGGCCCGAGCGGGGTCTGGGACTCGCTCTTCACTCCATCCAAGGGCCGCACGCCATGAGCAGCCCCTCTCCGACAGCCGCCTCAAAATCCGACCTCGTGCTTCGCGGAACGGCCCTCTCCTACCTGGCCTTGATGGTCGTTCTCCCCTTGACGGCACTCAGCGTCCGGGCGGCGGAACCGGGCCTCGCGGCGTTCTGGAAAGAGCTGACCAACCCGTTCGCCTGGCACGCCCTGAAGCTCACGTTTGCAACCGCCCTGGTGATGGTGCTCATCAACGCGGTCATGGGTACGGCGACCGCCTGGGTCCTGGTTCGCTACTCGTTCCCCGGCAAGGGGATCATGAACGCCCTGATCGACGTCCCGTTCGCGGTGCCGACGGTGGTCACCGGCCTGATGTTGGTCGCGCTTTACGGCCCGACGAGCGTCCTGGGCTCGTTCCTTGGTCGCCACGGCTGGGGCGTGATCTACCAGCAACCAGGGATCGTCCTCGCCTTGCTCTTCGTCTCGTATCCGTTCGTGATCCGGAGCGTGCAGCCGGTCCTCCTGGAGATGGACCCGGCCGAGGAGGAAGCGGCGGCAACCCTCGGCGCCGGGTCGTTCACGATCTTCCGACGGGTCACTTTCCCGACCCTCTGGCCGGCCGTCCTGACCGGAACGGCGCTCGCGTTCAGTCGAGCCCTCGGTGAGTTCGGCAGCGTGGTGATGGTGGCCGGCAACCGGCCGCTCCAGACCAAGACGGGGCCGATGTATATCTTCGGGGAGATCGAGAGCGGCAACCCCCACGGTGCCATGGTCGTCTCCGTCGTCCTGCTCGCCAGCTCGCTCGGAATCCTGATCGTTCTCAACCGGTTGCAGCGGCATGGGAGGCCAGTTCATGGCCGTTGAACTTGACGTCGATGCGGATGTGGAAGTGGACGTGAGGCCTGCCACGCCGACTCGAACCGCGCCCCAGCCAAACCGCGATCGGCTTCCCTGGGGCCGCTGGCTCCTGATCGGCCTGGTGGTGGGCTGGTTCGCCATCTTGGTCCTGGTCCCCTCCCTCGCCTTGGTCCGGGCCGCCCTGGCGGGAGGGTTTCGTCCCTTCCTCAACGCCCTGGCCGCCCCCTCGGCGCGTGAAGCGTTCCGCCTGACGTTGCTGATCACCGTCCTGGCCACGGTGGTCAACACCGTCTTCGGCCTGGCCCTGGCGATCGTCCTGGCCCGCCAGAACTTCTGGGGCAAGACCCTGGCCGACGGGGTCGTGGATCTCCCGTTCGCGATCTCGCCGATCGTCGCGGGGCTGATGTTGATCATTCTCTACGGCGGTAAGGGTTGGATCGGCCAGTGGCTCGAGCCGATGGGGATCCAGGTCGTCTACGCCTTGCCGGGCATGGTCCTGGCCACAACCTTCGTCACGCTCCCCTTCGTGGTCCGCGAGGTCGTGCCCGTCCTCCGCGAGTTCGGGGTCGACCAGGAAGAGGCGGCATACACCCTGGGCGCGAGCCGGTGGCGGACCTTCTGGAGCGTGACCCTGCCGTCGATCCGCTGGGGCCTGGCCTACGGCGTCACCCTGACCGTCGCCCGCTCACTGGGCGAGTTCGGGGCCTTGCTCGTGGTCTCAGGAAACATCCTCGGGCGGACCCAGACGGCCACCCTCTACGTTCACGACGGTATCGAGAGCTTCGACATCGAGGGGGCCTACGCCGCGAGCGTCCTGCTGGCGGGAGTCTCGTTCGTGATGTTGATTGGCATGGAACAGTTTCGCAAACGTGTCGAAGCTCGCGAAGAATCCTGATGATATTTCACGACCCAGAGACGACCGGGTGCCTGGCAACGGTCCCGAGCGGGAGGCGCTGACGTGGCCATTGCAGTCCGAAATCTATCGAAGCGGTTCGAAAAATACCAAGCCGTGCGTGATGTCTCGTTCGAGGTTCCCGCCGGCGAGCTCGTCGCGCTGCTCGGCCCTTCGGGCTCGGGCAAGAGCACGATCTTGCGGATCATCGCCGGCCTCGAGCCGGCCGACTCGGGCGATGTCGAGATCACAGGGGAGGACGCCAACAACCTCTCCACGCAGCAGCGGGGCGTGGGATTCGTCTTCCAGCACTACGCCTTGTTCCGTCATATGACCATCCGCCAGAACGTGGCGTTCGGGCTCCAGGTCCAGAAGCCTCGGCCTCGGGCCGGCGAGATCAAGGCCCGCGTTGAAGAGCTTTTGGAGCTGGTCCAGCTCTTGGGTCACGCCGACCGCTACCCCTCGCAGCTCTCAGGCGGCCAGCGACAGCGCGTGGCCCTGGCGCGGGCACTGGCCACCCGGCCCAAGGTCCTCCTCCTCGATGAGCCCTTCGGCGCCCTCGACGCCAAGGTCCGCGAAGAGCTCCGCACCTGGCTCCGCCGGCTCCACGACGAGGTCCATGTCACGAGCCTGTTCGTCACCCACGACCAGCAAGAAGCGTTCGAGGTCGCCGACCAGGTCATCGTCCTGAACAAGGGGAGGGTCGAGCAAATGGGCCCGCCCCAGGAGCTCTACGAGCACCCGGCGACCCCGTTCGTGACCGAGTTCCTCGGCTCGGTCAACGTCCTCCGCGCCGAGACGGTGCTCGGCATGGAGCTGGGAGACGAGGAGCCGCTCCCCCTCGACGTCGCCAACTCCAACGACAATTCGGCCGTCTACGTCCGCCCGCACGACTTCGAGATCACCCGCCAGAGCAACGGCCGGCCCGCCTGGACGGCCCGAATCCGCAAGCTGATCCCGCTCGGCGGCCTCGTCCGGCTCGACCTGACACTCCTCGACGGCACCACACTCAACGTTCAGCTCACCCGCGAGCGCTGCCTGGAATTGGCCCTGGCCGACGGCGAGGATATCTACGTCTCGCCCAAGGACTGGAAGGTGTTCCACGAATCAAAACGATTCGTGGAAAATTATGTGATCTGACGTCGATCTCCATCACTCGACTCACAAGCCAAACCGATTTCTCCCAAAGCCTCTGCCATTCTTCGGCAGGGGCTTTGCTCGTATACGTTCATCCCCAACAAGTTCGTTGGCCGCCTTGAGGAGCTCGGGAGTGACAACGCCGGCCCCAATCCAAAGGGGTGCTGGTAGGCAGCCGGCGCGACGGGCTTCAGACAAGCACCTCTCGGATCACGCGTCCGTGGACGTCGGTCAAGCGGCGGTTCGCACCGTCGTGGTACCAGGTGAGCTTTTCGTGGTCGAACCCGGCGAGGTGAAGCACGGTCGCATAGAGATCCCACACACTGGTCGGGTCCACCGCAGCGCGGCGGCCGAACTCATCGGTCTCACCGAAACTGACGCCTTTCCGAACGCCCGCGCCGAGCATCCAGCACGTGAATCCGTCGGGATTGTGGTCGCGGCCTGTGGTTCCTTGCTGGTGGGTCGGCATGCGACCGAACTCGGTCGTCCAGAGCACGAGCGTGTCCTCAAGGAGGCCGCGTGAGCTCAGGTCGGTCAGGAGTGCCGCAGTCGGCTGGTCGAAGATGGGACAGTGCCGCTCGTAATCGGCCTTCAAAGTCTTGTGGGCGTCCCAGTTGAGCAAGCCGTCCACTCCCGATGCGCGGGATGCGCAGTAGAGATTTACGTAGCGCACGCCCCGTTCCAGCATTCTCCGAGCGAGCAGGCAGTTTCGGGCATAGGCCGCCTTCAGAGGGTTCGGGTCGTCGGTGCCATAAAGCCGCTGCACCGCGCGCGACTCGCCGACGAGGTCGGTGGCCTCGGGGGCTGACAGTTGCATTCGCGCCGCGAGTTCGTAGGCGGCCATCCGAGCCTGGAGTTCGCTGTCGCCGGGATGGCTCTCGGCGTGGCGTTGGTTGAGGCTGTCGATGAGCGCTCGCGTGTCGCGATCCTCGGCGGTCGAGACTCCGGCCGGCCGGTCCAGGTTCCGCACGGGTTGCTGTGAGTTAATCATCACGGCCTGATGACGAGCGGGGAGGAATCCATTGCTCCAGTTGGCCTTGCCGTTGGGCGGCTCACCACGGACGTCGGTGATCGAGACGTACGTCGGCAGGTTGTCGTTCTCACTCCCGAGAGCGTAGGACAGCCAGGCCCCGGCGGCTGGGAACCCTTCGGTCGTCCGGCCCGTGTTCATGAAGATGCAGCCAGGCCCATGCGTGTTCGTCTTCGAGTTCATCCCATGCAGGAATGCAATATCGTCGACATGCCGTGCCATGTTGGGCAAAAGCGTCGAGATTTGCTTGCCCGACTGGCCGGCCGCGGCGAACGGCCAGGGGCTCTTCATGAGGTTGCCATTCTTCCCCTGAAACGAGACGAGATTCTCCTCGCCCGGCATGGGGGTGCCGTGGCGTTTCTCGAGCTCGGGCTTATGCTCCCAGAGGTCGATGTGCGACGCCGCACCGGGACAAAAAATCTGCAGGACCCGCTTCGCCTTTGGCGCATGGTGAGTGAGTCCTCGACCCGGTTGCCACTCGGCCGAGCCCCCTTCGCGCGTCAGCAATGCACTCAGGCCGAGTCCGGCCATCGCCGTATAGACGTCACCCAGGAAGTCGCGGCGAGTGGTGAGAGGATATCTCATGTCGTCCTCGATGTTGCGATATCGACGAGGCTCGCTCAATCGATGTAGATCATCTCGCTCGCGTTCAAGAGCGCTCGGCAAAGCGAGGGAAGTCCATACTCCTCAATCAGACGGCACCCATGAGCAACCTCCTCGACGGTCGGGGCGCGGCCGAAGGCGAGCACAAAGGCGCGACGACACTGATCGTCGGGAACATTGCCGGCCTCGCGGCTGAGGCGATCCGCGAAGGCGCGGGCCGTATCAACCGCGAACCCGTGATTCAGCATCGTGAGCGCCTGGAGAGGGGTCGTGGTCGACGCCCGCCGCGGTGTGCCGAGCGCATTATCGGGGCAGTCGAAATCGGACAAGACGTCGAGGTAGCTGGCACGGGCCGAGTGGTGGTAGACGCTTCGCCTGTACGTTTCCGGACCAGGACGATCGAGCGGCTTGTAAGTCGCCACATTGTCTTGAAAATACGCGTACAGCTTGAAGCCAGGCCCGCCCATCCGCGGCTCGAGCAGGCCAGCGACGGTCAGCATCGTGTCACGCACTTCCTCGGCCGCCAAGCGTCGCGGCGGAAACCGCCAGAGCGAGCGGCAGGTTCCATCGACGCGCGCCGCCGACTCACGATAAGTTGAGGCTTGCCGGTAGGTCATTGAGGTCACGATCAGCCGATGCAGCGGCTTGAGCCTCCAGCCGTCATCGAGGAGCCGACGCGCCAGCCAGTCGAGCAGTTCGGGGTGACTCGGCTGCCCGCCCATGAACCCGAAGTCGCTGGGCGTGTCGACCAGGCCAGTACCGAAGTGGTAATGCCAGAGGCGGTTCGCCAGCACGCGCGGAGTGAGCGGGTTACGCGGGGAGATGATCCACTCGGCCAGGGCCAGCCGTCGGCTCGATTCCGTCGTGTCAGGCGGCAACTCATAACCCGGCAGAACAGGACTCAAGACCCCCAAGGGGGCCGGCGAGACGGGACTTCCCGGCCGTTGCGGATCGCCCCCGATAAAGATCCGGAACGGGCCTGACGCCGGTTCAAACTTGCCAGCCCACCAAGACGGCAGCGGTGGGATCGAAGTCTGAGCCGCGCGAGCAGCGTCGCGTTCGGCCTTGGCAGCGGCGAGTTGCTTGATCGCGTCGGGACTCGAAGCTGCGCGGACGGCCGCTTCGAGCCTCGCGACTTCGGCCGTCGCGCGACCTTCGCGGTCGCGAAGCGGTGCGATCAACGCCTCGTGCTCGACGCGGGCCGAGGCAGTCGCCACGGTGCGGTTGCCATGTCGCACACCGGCGAAGGTGGCGTAGAGCGAGTAATAGTCCTTCTGGCTGAGGGGGTCAAACTTGTGGTCGTGACAGCGAGCGCAGCCGATCGTGACGCCGAGGAACGACTCTCCTGTCGCACGAATCACGTCGTCGAGCGTATTCGCACGGATCACGGCTGCCTGAGCCGCGTCCTGGTTTCCCACATCATCATACGGCCCACAGACGAGGAAAGTCGTGCCCACCTCGACCTCGGGATCATCCTTGCCGATCACGTCGCCGGCCAGATGTTCGCGAACGAGGCGGTCGAACGGCTTATCATCGTTGAATGAACGGATGATATAGTCGCGAAACGGCCAGGCGTTGGGGATGATCTCGTTCCGCTCGTAGCCCCGGCTCTCGCCGAACCGGATCACGTCGAGCCAGTGCCGGCCCCACTGCTCGCCATAACGCGGTGAAGCGAGCAGGCGATCGACAACCTTTTCGTAGGCAACGGGTGAGGAATCCGCTTCGAATGACGCGATCTCGTCGGCCGTCGGTGGCAAACCAGTCAGGTCGTACGTAACGCGGCGGATCAATGTCCTTCGGTCGGCCGGAGGCGACGGTACGAGTCCCTTCGCTTTCAGGCCCGCAACGATGTACCCATCAATCGGGTGAGCCGGCCAACCCGTCGGCATTTCCTGCGCGAGGGGAGGGGGGGCATTCCCTAACGGCCGAAGGGACCACCAATCCGCCCCGGCTTTCGGCTTTTCTTTCAGAACGAGTCCCTTGGGCCATTCAGCGCCTTGCTCAACCCAGCGGCGCAGAACCGCCACCTGCTCGGACGAGAGCGGGGCGCCTTCCCTTGGCATCTTCGGCTTGGCCCCCTCAGGCCGCGACCCGACGACTTCGAGCAGTGTGCTCTCAGCCGGATTGCCCGGCTCGACGGTCCCCGAGTCCTCCAGGTCAGCCGCACTCTCGAGCGAGACGTCTCCCTTCTTACTCTCCGAACGATGACACCGAATACAATGGTTCGTCAGGATCGGCGCAACATCCCGCTCGAACTCGATCGGCTCCGGTCCCGTTGCGTTGGCGACTTGGGCGACAAGCAAGAGAATAAGCACGCCCGCGATCGATCCGAAACGGTTCTGCCACATGTCAGGAGTCTCGCGCCGCGGGTTGAATCGTCTATTCAACATACCGCGGCTGACAGCCTGATCCAAGCCAATAACTCAGGGCGAAGGCACGGGAATTCGCGGTACGAGCGATGCCAGGTCACAAGTTCGTTGTCGCGATTTCGGTCACTTGCTGGTTCAGGTCGAGCGAGGCTTGCCTTCTGGCGCGGAAACACCACGAAAGCGTCCTCGCTTTCCAATTGCCCCAGTTTGAGTACATGGCCCATTCGACTCCATTCTATTTATTTAATCATGACATCTTGTTCGCAAATAATCTGGCCTGACGAGTGGCCACTCAGCCTCCCTCCGTTTCGATCTAGAATGACATCGAAACCACCTGATACATTCCAATCGTCAGTAGGAAGGCAATCGTGACACCAAGGCACAGGACGACTCCACCGAGCCACCGCGTCGAGCGCATCTGCCACCACATCAGCAAGCCGGAGAGGCCCCAGAACAGCATGGTTGCGAACATGACGTCGACGAAGACCGCCCAGACGATGCGCGCCCAGCCGTGGGAGTGGTAGCCGTGCGTGAGGTGGAGCCGGGTCAGGAATTCTCGAGGGCTGAGATTGCCGCCCGACTCGGGACGGCGTCCGGTCAGCGCGCCGGTCTGCACGTTGTAGCTTGCTCTCCAGGTCGTTCCGTCGACGGCGACGAGAAAGGTCAGCTCTGGGGCGAACGTGATTCGCGTGGTTCCCGAGGTCAGCCCCTTGCGTTCCAGGGCGAGTGGCACGCCTGCTTTGACGCGCTCGGCGAGAGATCGCTCGGGTTTCGGGTCGCCCGGCGCGAAGGGCGGTCGGCCCCCCTGGGGGAGGGCTCGCGTACTGACAGTCCCTGTGCCGGTTTCGAGGTCGAGCACGATCGAGTGCTCCTCGCTGTCGCCCCGCGAACGAGCGGCAATGAAGTCGCGGGTATAGGCTGCCGTTTCGGGGTCGACAAGGCTGTAGTTGCGTTGTGAGCGTTCGCCGCCGTGCGACGGCTTGTTAAGCGCGGCGACGAGTTGGGCGGCGGCCTCGGCCGGCGCGGGGAGACGGTCGAGGCCGGTCCCGGCGACGTCCGCCGCTTCGAGCCGGCGGCGGAACTGGTCCGGAAACACCTCGGGGTGGTTGAAGAGCAGGGCCGTCACCCCGTAGAGCATCACCCAGGGGAACAGGAATAGTCCGGAATAGAGGTGCAGCCGACGCGTCCAGTACATCAGCGGGCGAGCGGCGAGCCGTCGTGCGGCCCGCCCGATCACCGCCGATGGCCCGATCACCGTCTCGGTGAGAGTATCCATCAGTATCGATTCTCCAGAGGCTCGAGGAAAGGAGTCGGACCGCGAGTCATCAAGGTTGCGATTCCGGCACGTCGAAGACCAGAGTCGCGAAGTGATGGACTTCGTCGTAGGGCTTGCCTTCCCACTCGCCTGGCGTCGGTTCGATGACCTTGACCCAGACGCCGTACCGGCCCGGTTTCGCGAAGGATGCTGAAATCCAGCCATCCTTATCCGTTTTCCCTCGTTGCGCAGGAGATTCTTGCTCCGTCAAGACCGAGAACGAGACTCCAGCCGTCGGTTGGCTCCCTCGCAGGACGCGCAGTTGCAACGGCCCCTCCGCCGCCACCGGGACGATCTCGTACCGGGCCACGTCACCGAGCCGCAGGGAGGTGACCTCGGCAACCTGGCCCAGGACTGCCTTGGGGTAATACTTGACGAGGACCGGCTTATTGCCCGTGTGGCGCGATCGGGCATAGCCGTAGTGGGTGACACCCCCAACTAGGGCGGGGCGAGGCTCGGGAAGGATGGCACTCAGGTGATGTTCCTCCTTACGCCAGTCGAGAGTGGATTGTCCTCCTTGTGGAGACACGATCGTCAGGCGTGTTGACGCGAGCCGCTCGCTCGGAATGCGTTCGTCGACTTGGAGTTGGTCATTGAAGACCACGCGAACTTCGCCCGGAGCGGGTCCCGGCAGAAGGAACACAAAGTGGGCCGAAGCCGGCCGGGCGATGCTGATCAGAGCCATCAAGAACACGATGCGTTTCATAAAAATCAAGCCTTTGATTAAGAGTCTGTCCCAGAAGGTGAATCCCACGGGAGCTTTTGAATGATCTGCTGGGTGCCATGCGGTTCCGTACTCGGAACCCATGCGGGAATGCCTTGGCCTGGCGCGCACGGGTTCCGAGTACGGAACCCGTGGCACCCAAACGGCCTTCAATTTTCGGTTTCCCTGAACTTACGAGACAGACTCTAAGAGTTCGGATCGGGGCGCGATCGCCAACGTCGGCGGTCACCCGACTCCTTGGGGTGAGCCCGCGGCTTGTGTGTGTGGGAGATCAACGGCCCACACGCGATGAAACCGGTGGCTGAGGATGACCTCAGAATTCGCCGGGGATCTCGCCGCCGGCTCGGGTCGCGAGACCACGCCAGACGGCGGGCTGGAGACTGTCGCGAACGAACTGCACGTGCCCATCTCCAAACAGCACGTTCACACCCCCGGGATGTTGGCTCGACGCTTTGAAGAAACCGATGCCGTTGGTTGAACAGTCGGGGAACCTGGCATTGGGGGGTCGCCAGGCATCGAAACAGGCCTTGGGAGTCTGTCCCCAAATCCAGGAGATGCCGCGGTCTCCGCTCCACGACGAGGCACTCGAGCAGAGAGATTCCGACAGCACGGGTGTACTCCCCGGCACGCCTGAGAGGACCTTGACGGTTCCCGAAAGCCCGGCCGATTGTCGCTTGCCATCGACCGGCGTCGGACCAGTCGTCGTGGACCCATGCCCGAGCAAAGACTCAGACATCAGCATGGTTATTGAAGTCCCGTCGCGCAATTCGGCGAGCCGGACACCGGAGTCGCTCCAGAACAGGCCGTCGGTCGGGAAGCGTGAGTCGTAGTAGAGCCGCGTGGGGTCCCCCGACCCGGTAGACGCCATGTAGTTCGTCCCAGCGAACGTCGCCGAGTTATAGCCCGTGAAGACCGGCGAACGCCCGTCGCTCGGACAAAGGAACAGACCAACCACGATGGCTGCGGCCGTCTGCTGGGCTGGATTGAGAGTCGATGTCCCCGTGAACGTGAATAGATCTTGCTCCAACACAAACGCTTGCTGGAGGTTCGCCTGCTCAATAAAGGGCAAAAGCCGGGCCTGGATCGAGTACCAGCGCCGTCCCGCCCCCATGCCCGGGAAGGAATTCAGCGTGCTCTCATAATGATGCATCGCCAGCCCGAGTTGCTTCAGATTGTTGGTGCACTGCATCCGACGGGCGGCCTCCCGCGCCGCCTGGACGGCCGGCAAGAGCAGACCGATCAAAACGGCGATGATGGCGATCACCACCAGTAACTCGATCAGGGTGAAACCCTGTCCCCCCCTCGGTTGCATGCCCCCCACCATCTCACCGGGCGCACCCCCGGCCGGCCTATCCAAACGGCACACGCCGGCACGCGGCCCTTCGCCTCCTCCGAGCTTCGCCCGGATTCTCATGGTCTCTCCTTACTTGAAACGCCCCAACTTGCCGCCACACCAAAACTCAAGATTCGGGATTCTAACTTTACGATTTCGTGGCGCCAATAGCCAATTTTCGGTTAACCTAAAACATGATTGGCGTCGCTCCAACTTGGCGATGTTGGCTTGAATTGCGGCGCAGCTCACATCAGTGCGAGCCCGTCTGTGCCTGGATCGGCGGACTGAGTCGGCTGTGGAGCCTCGCCGGGAGGTGAAGGCGTGGAAGGAGGAACGCAATGAAGTGAATGGTGGAGGTGAGGTGGCCGTTCACTCCTGCTATCGGCCGGATCAAGTAACACCGGCGCGATCCGTCAACTCAAAAGTGGTGGACGACCAGGGGCCAACATCCTTCGGATTCGTGGCAGAGGACGATGCCACATTTGAAACCACCAACACGCATCAGTCCACGAGAACCAATTCGAAGCCACTCGCAACGACATTCAACCACGCCAGCGTGGACGCAATCCATGAAACACAGCAAATCCACTCAACTCTTTACTTTCACATCAATATACACTTTTTTAATTTTAACACATTTTATTTAATTTTGCGCAACTTCATCACATCCTACACAATACACCCCAACCTTAAAAACAACTGAGATCCTCTGCATATTACAGAGTTTTCCGCAAGAAAACCGGGCCGTCTGTCTGCTCCGGAGGCCGAAATCCGCGGGAGCAACTCGTTCCCACGCTCTGCGTGGGAATGCCGTCCTGGCCGCTCTGCGGCCCTACCCGCCGGCGAAGACGACGCAGAGCGTCGCATACGGCATTCCCACGCAGAGCGTAGGAACGAGATACTGGCATCCTTGCTACAATCTCAAATTGTAGCGCCTCAGGGCCGAGCATCACCCCCCTTGCACGCAAGACATCGGCGCACCAAGTCGACACCGGGGCGCAGAGCACGAGAAAACAGGGCACCTCAGGAGAAAACCACAAGCGATGATAACGGCTGAGCCACAGTGAGGAGCCCGCCTTGCCGCCCGGCCTCGACTCAACGCGGTTCGAAACGAAAAAAAGAGCCTCGAAAGAGGCCGCCGTCGCTGGACGACGACCTCTCCGAGGCTCATTGGCTTCACTCAACCGGCTGGTCGGTTTACTTCGCCCCTTCCACGTCCCCTTGGGCGGCCGCGGGGGGAAGCGGATTCCCCTCGGGATCGAGGACGTTGATCACCTTGGCGTAGGGAAGCGACTTGAGCCCCGACTCGATCTTGGAGCGGTCGCCGACGACCAGGATCACCATGTGCTCGGGGTCGAGGTGAGTCTTGGCGACCCGCGCCACCTCAGCCTTGTCCACGGCGTCGATCTTCGACTGGTAGGTCGCAAAGTAATCCGCCGGCAGGTTGTAGAGCACCAGGTCGGCCATCGTCCCCGCCACGCCGAACGTCGTCTCGAACTTGTTCGGGAAGCCCTTGATGATCCGATCCTTGGCGAAGGTGAGCTCCGTATCAGTGACCGGCCGGGGTCCGGTGATATCCTTCAACTCCTTGAGCAGTTCGACCAGCGCTTCCTTGGTCACCGCGGTCTGAACCGATCCGCCGGCCTCGAATGGGCCGGGGCCGATTCGGAAGGCGAAGTGCGACCGCGCTCCGTAGCTGTATCCCTTGTCCTCGCGAAGGTTCAGGTTGATCCGGCTGGAGAACTGGCCACCGAGCACCGCGTTCATGAGGGTCAGCGGGAAGTAGTCGGGGGTTCCTCGCGGCAGGCCAACCTGCCCGACGGCCAGAACCGACTGCGCGGCGGCCGGCTTATCGACCAGGAAGATCGTCACCGGCTTCTTCGAGGACGAAGGCTCGGGCAAATCCCGCTTGGGTGCTTCACCGGGCTTCCACTCCTTGATTGCCTTCTCGAGCGAAGCCGTGATCGCGTCCGGCGTCGTATCGCCCACCACGATCAGGCTGGCGTTATTGGGCAAGAACAAGGATTTATGGAATGCAACAACATCCTCACGCTTGATTGAGTCGATCGTTTTGGGAGTACCGAGATCGGGGCGGCCGTAGGGATGCTCCAGGCCGTAGAGGAGGCGAGGGAAGACGACGCCGGAGATCCCCTCCGCACTGTCGAGCCGGGCTTTGAGCATGGCCTGACGCTGGACCCGGAGCCGGTTCAATTCCTTCTCGGGGAATGACGGGTTCAGGAGTACGTCGGTGTAAAGCTCGAGGCCGCGATCCGTGTGCTTGGTCAGGGTGGTCAGCGAGAGGGTGGTCGACTCGAGTTTGCCACTGGCATCGATCGAGGCGCCGATCTCGGAGAGAGCCCCGGCCAGTTCGAGCGAGTTCCGCGTTTTCGTTCCCTCGGTCAGAAGGTCGGCGGTCAGCGAAGCGAGCCCTTCCTTCCCGTTGGGAACGAGGGCCTCGCCCCCCTTGACCACCAGGTTGAGGGTCAGGATCGGCAGTTCGTGCCGCTCGGCGATCAGCACTTCCAGGCCGTTGGAAAGCGTGCGGCGCGTGACCGGAGGAGGGGTGTACTTGGGGGTCGGCCCCACCTCAGGCATCTTCGAGCGATCGAACTCGTCCTTGACCTCGGCGATCTTCGGACTCTCCGCCGGCGCCTGCTTCGAGCGATCGACTTCGGCCTCAGCCTTGCGGGGGGTCGGGTCGCCTGGGTTGACGTCGAGCCGGATCCGGTTGGCGGTGAGGTACTGGTTGGCCACCCGCTTCACATCTTCGGGTGTGACCTTGAAGAGCCGAACCATCTCGGCCTTATAGGCCAACGGGTCGCCGAACTCGACGTTGTAGTTATTGAGGTAGTCGGCCTTGCGGCCCGCGGCCTGGAGGCCGACCACGAGCTGGCTCTCCTGGATGTTCTGCGCCTTGATGACTTCTTCGAGGGTCGGGCCCTCTTTCTTGAGTCGCTCGATCTCGGCGTCGGCAATCTTGACCAGGTTGTCGAGCGACTGGCCGCGCTGGGCGTAGATCGTGACAGTGAACTCACCGGCCAGGGCACTCGCCGGGTGTCCCGCGTCGACGTGCGCAGCGAGTTGGCGATCGTACATCAAGGCGCGGAAGAGCCGGTTCTCCTTGTCGATCCCGCCGAGGACCATCGAGAGGACATCAAGAGCCTGCTCGTCGGCGTCACCCCGCTGGCCGGTCGGCCAGACGAGCTCCACGCGCGGGAGCGAGACCCGGTCCGTCATCTCAATATGTTTGGGTTCAGACAGAACGGGAACGTTCGGCTGAAGCTTGGCGACCTCGGGACCGCGGGGCAGGGGGCCGAAGTACTTGGCGACCAGCCGCTTGGTTTCGGCCGGGTCGAAGTCGCCCGCGATGCAGAGGCTGGCGTTATTCGGGCTGTAGTAGGTGCGGAAGAAGGTCGAGACGTCGTCGAGGCTGGCCGCCGAGAGGTCGGCCATCGAGCCGATCACGCTGTGGTGATAGGGATGATCGGGCGGATAGAGGGCCTCGAGCAGGGTCTCGGCCGTCTGGCCGTAAGGCACGTTATCGTACCGCTGCCGCCGCTCGTTCTTGACCACATCGCGCTGATTGTCGAGCTTCGCCTGTGTCAGGGCCGGCAGCAGAAAGCCCATGCGGTCGGCTTCGAGCCAGAGTGCCAGCTCGAGGGCATTGCTCGGGACGTTCTCATAGTAGTTCGTCCGGTCGGTGCTGGTGCTCCCATTGATCTGGGCCCCCACCTTCTCGATCGGCCCGAAGTATTCGCTGTCATGGTTCTTCGACCCCTGGAACATCAGGTGCTCGAACAGGTGGGCGAACCCGGTCCGCCCCGCCTTCTCATTCTTCGAGCCGACCTTGTACCAGAGATTCACGCCCACGACCGGGGTGGTGTGATCCTCATGGAGGATGACGTCTAAACCGTTAGGCAGCGTGTACTTATCGACCTTGAGCTGAGGGATCTGAGGCGTGCGGTCGTCACCGTGCGCCGGGGGTCCGGCCGACACCAAAGCGGCCGACGCCGCGAGCAGGAGAGAAAGGATACCGCGTTTCATCAAGGTGCTCGCTCCATGAACGTGAATAAGCTGTCTGATCTGGCTCCGTTCTAACCATTTGCAGGGGCGATCGTCTAGAGAGAGGGGGCAGGTAACGCATCGACTGTTACAACAAAAAATGGCCGCCATTCGTTACGGGAGTTGAAACGCCCCCCATCCTCCCTGGCTCCTTAGAGATACCGAATCACCAAGCGGAAAATATTTTCGAAAAAATGTAAGCAATCACAAAAAAACCGATTGATGCACAACGAAGTTCGGTGTATCCCTACATCGTATCTCCTGATTCCAAGGATACGCTTTTCTCTTTGAAATTATTAATTCAATCAAGAACAGAGGTCTATGATGCGATTGTGTCAAATTGCTCAGACCGTGCGTCCTTGGGCGTTTGCCTTCATTGTGCTTGCCAGCGGACCAGCGATGCCGGGCTGCGGCGGAGGAGAGGCGCAGACTACGGGCTCGGTGGTTCATGACGACCCGGACGCGGCGCTCCGCACCAAAGAAATGGAAGATTATATGGCCAAGCAGAACGCTCCCAAGAAGAAGCGGTGATTGCACCTCGCACATCACTCCACCTCTCCTGCAGATTACCGTCGAACGGGCACGGATCCTGGAGGCCAAGCCGCCTGCTCGGACGACGCCTGGGTATCGTTAAAATTCTTCATCGCCGACGATGCGTTCTAACTAAGGTCAGCCCAAGCTAATGCCCGGGGACTCGACCTTGAAAATCACAAGTCCTGACCGGACAGTCATCACGGGCCAGGCCAACACGACCGAAACCACAGGCTGTTCGCCCGGACAAGGCCCCCCTTTCAGGGCGAAACATCACTGAGACAGGAATTCTCCCGGACTTTGCCTTGAGTCGCTCCGATGGGGCGATAACCGGTGAGTGTGTGCGAACCTCATCGGTAAACGGATCGAGCAAAATCGACCTGATCCCACGTAACACGCCTTCTCTCAGGATTCAAGGGCCGCGATGTAGCGCCGGCTCTGATTCAAGTACGGTATTTTTTACCGTTCTGTTCTTTTGCTCTCGTATTTTCCTGTCATCGGGAGGGTCACGATGAGAACTCGTTCGAGAACCGCGTTCACACTCATTGAATTGTTGGTCGTAATCGCAATCATCGCCGTTCTCATTGCCTTGTTGCTGCCCGCGGTGCAAGCAGCGCGTGAGGCTGCCCGGCGGTCACAGTGTGTCAACAACATGAAGCAGATTGGACTCGCGCTGCACAACTACCACTCTACGAACAATGCTTTCCCGCTCGGCGCCACCTGGCAACCCTTCGAAACGACAGGCTGGTCATTCACCGCCACCGGCGGCTTGACCGGCGCTAGTCAAGACAACTGGTCATGCTGGAGTATCCAGGCGCAAATGCTCCCGAGTATGGAGCAGATGGCGATCTACAACAGCATCAACTTCAACTTTTCGTGCTATCGTGGGACGGCCGGACCGGTCAACTCGACGGCGTTCACCACGAGGATTGCCTCATTCCTCTGCCCATCCGACGGCAATGCGGGCAATACAAACACGAACAACTACCACGGCAGCATCGGAACATCGCTCTACAGCACAAACAATGCCGACAGCACCGGCATTTTTAACTATCAGCAAAAGTACACGGTCGCCGACATCAAAGACGGCACGTCAAACACAATCGCCTTCTCCGAGGCTCTCGTGGGTGAGCGGAGCAGTGGGACGTTCGGACGAGGCAACTCGACCGGAAACGTCGCCTCGGCTGGATTTGGCACAGGGCAACCGTACGATGTCAGCGGGAGATTGAGCGACATCAAGGCTGACATCCAGGCCTGCATCGGCGCCTTCAAGTCGAGCACCTCAACGAACCCGCGGAATGACCGCGGTTTCCGATGGGGCCAAGGCGCCATGGGCTTGACGCTCTTCAATACCGTGATCACCCCCAACGGCGCCCAATTCAATGCCTGCCGAATTGGATGCTGCACCCAGGCGAGCCACGCTCACTATCAGGTCGCGACAAGCAACCACTCCGGCGGTGTCAACGCTCTGCTCGGCGACGGCAGCGTCAAGTTCATCAAAGACTCGATCGCCTACCCGACCTGGTGGGCCCTCGGCACCCGCGGCTTCGGCGAAGTCATCAGCGCCGACTCCTACTGAGTTGTTTGCCGCTCAGACCTTCGTCCCCAACGTTGGTCCGGGCCCATGCCTGGCATCACCGAGAACGAGATCAAGGGGGCCGGGACGAACGTCGTCCCGGCCCCCCTTTGTTTTATATCAACGATCCGCGACTGGGCGAGAAGCTTGAGGGATTTCCGGCCCGGCCGTGCGAGGGAATTACGGCCGGGCCGGCCGTGCTACTGCAAACATCCCGTGGCGGAAACCGTAAGGATCATCGGTTCTTTTGCTCTTTCGCGGATCGTTGTTTTGGATTCGTTGGCTTCGACCTCGTTCAGCGTGCGGCGGCGGCCGAGGTTATCGACGATACAGGAATTCTTTCGAGTTGATGAGGACCCAGACAAGGTCTTCCACGGCCTCGCGCCGATCTTCAAAGCCTCGCATGTGCTCCAGCATCGTGGCAAGCTCGGTCGCCGTGGGTTCGCGGGTCAAGGCGATGAGATAGACCTCCCGCGTGATTTCCTCGAGCGACTTGGAACTCTTGGCGAGTGCCGCCACACGGCCGCTGTCGTGCCGGAGCTTCTCGTTAACAGTCGCTCCCCCGATCAATTGCAGCGCCTGCGCGAGGTTCGAGTCGCTCTCTCGTTCACACTCGCAGGCGATATCACGCGCGGGGCGGCCGAAGGTTTTGAGGAAGGCATCATCGATCTTGCCATCGGGAATCTGGGTGGCTCGATAGCCTTTGGGCAGATCACCAAACTTCGTGACCGTGCTCGTCACCGTCGAGATCGCATCGAGCAAAACCTCGGCGGGCAGAAGTTTCGAGTAGGCATGAGAGAAGTACACATTATCGTCGCCATTCAAGTCATTGACTTGATCACTCAATTGGTAGGTCCGGCTCAAGAGGATGGATCGGATCAACTTTTTGAGGGAGAAACCTTGGCTGACGAACTCGGCGGTCAGATGATCGAGCAACTCGTCGTTGGAAGCGGGGTTCGAGTCCCGGAAGTCGTCCACAGGCTCGACGATGCCACGGCCAAGGAGGTGATACCAGACGCGGTTGACCAGACTCTTGGCGAAGAATGGATTCTCGGATCCGGTCAGCCACGAGGCCAGTGCGAGGCGGCGATCGGCCGCTTTCGGGTCATCGAGGATCGGGCCGCCGAGCGCCTTCGGTTTCACGACCTGGCCGGTTCGGGGCTGGCGGACGTCGCCCGTTCGGGTGAGGTAAACGACAACGTCGTCGGGTTGCGTTCCCTTCTTCTGGCGAACCCGGGCGAAGAAGGCGGCCAGACCATAATAATCATCCTGCGTCCAGCGCTCGAACGGATGATTATGGCATTTGGCACACTGAATGCGAACGCCCATGAAGAGTTGGGCCGTCGCCTCGACCGCGCTCTCCGGGGTCCGGCTCAGCCGGTAGTAATTGGCCGCGGGATGACTGAAGGCCGATCCGTTGGCCGTCAGAAGTTCCTGCACGAACTGGTTCAAGGGCACGTCCCGCTCCAGATTCGATCGGATCCAGCGACTGAAGGCAATGGCCCCCTTGCTCTGAATCAGGCGACCGTTGGACCGGAGGATGTCAGCGAACTTCAAGCTCCAGAGGTCATAGAACTCCGAACGCATCAGCAACTGATCAATGACCTTGGCACGACGATCCGGGGCGGAGTCGTTCAGGAACGCCTCGACCTCATCGGGTTGGGGGAGGGTCCCAATGGTATCGAGGTAGACCCGGCGTATGAAACTCCGATCGCCGCTCGGCTCGGACGGCGAAATCTTCATCAGATTCAGCTTGGTGATCACCGCCTTGTCAATCACGCTATCTTGCGGAACGTCGACGAGCTTGAAGCCAGGGACATCCACCAGGAACGTCAGTCGGACGTTGGCGACCAGGTCGAGGTAGTGACTGATAATCGCAACCTCGCCGCGTGTTTTGAATGTCACGAGCCCTTCGGGATCGACGTCGGCGATCTCCGTATTCGAAGAGTTGTAGTAGCAGATCGGCGTCACGTCACGCGTTGACCCATCGCTCATATGAACGATCGCAACAATCTGCTGGGTCCGGAACGGATCGTTGAGAACTCGTGCGCCGGGGCGAACCTCAAGGCGAACGGCGGCGGGAGCGGTGGGGTCATCCTTGGCTCCTTCGTTGATCCACCGATAAAGAATCTCGTAGATGGTCGAATTTCGAGTAAGGCGAAGCCCCCCCTCGTGGGGCAACTCGCCGAGTGGCTTGCGAAGGATCAGGCTCGTCTCGGGGGCGATGGGATTGATCCTTCGTCCACCGCTGCCGCGACTGAGGGTGAAATAGTCTTGATCGGGCAGATAGCCACGGAGGCTGAGCCGGAAACCGCCTTTCCCGTTCGGGGTGCCGTGACACGCCCCTGAGTTACACCCGGCCTGGCTGATCGCCGGAATCACCTCGTAACGAAAACTCGCCGGCACCGACTTCTCCATTCCCTCAACCGTGACAACCGCGCTGGCCTCAACGCTCCCTGCCCGCGCCACGATCACCGCCGACCCGTTTCCGCGCGGCTCCACTCTCCCCTTGGCAGTGACCGTGGCGATATTCGGGTTCAGGCTGACCCACTTCAAGGCATGGGTCAGGTCGCGGACGGTCCGATCCGCGTACGTTGCCGAAACGATCAGTTGCTGCGTCGCGTGCGCGCCTCTCAACAGCGATCCCTGGGGCTCCACCGCCACCGACGTCGGAGATCCGACCGCCGCCGGCGGGACCTCGGCGCCACGAGTGGGGTGCGTCGGCAAGACCAGGAACGACAAGACCGCCAGTGCCCGCAACCGTTTTGTTCGTCCAGCGATCATCAATCACTCCTGGTTGTTTGATAGAAGAAACCAACGGGCCGCCTCAAAAGTTCGCCGAGTGCTCCACGATCATTATTGGCGATCAGGAACTGCGGTTTCGTTGCTTGGAGCCACGGGCATCCCCGTAGACTCCGGCTCATGTTCATTTTTTGCGATCGTTGCATTGAGATCAAAGTTGATGGAGCCTCCTTGGGGTTCAACCTTGGCTCTCAGCCGCGTGCGTCCCAGGTCGGAATACTCGGCTGGCAACCGTTCCGTGGCCGACTTCAAGCCGGGCGACCCCGCATAGGGGTCGCGGGCACTCCGGCCCTGGGGATCGCCCTCAGCCGAGACCAGGTAACTGATGGCCACCTTGTAGTCGCCAGGCAAGGCGCCGGGAAAATACTGGGATCTCAACGTAAAGCGGCCATTCTCATCGGTTTCGCCCACACACGGACTGCCGCTCTCGGGAAGAAACGTCACGACCGCCTTGGCCATCATCGGTTTCCCATGGAGTGTCACCACCCCATTCACGGGAACCAGCTTTCCGGGATCGACACCGGACTGAGGAACGCCCTCGGATCCTCTGCAACCCATGGCGCCGACGATCGACACGCTTCCCAATAGCCAACACCAGATGGCACGTTTCTTCATGCGGATCTCATTTCTAATTCAGTAAGCAATGGTGCGAAATTCGAGTCTGTCACAAGCAAACCGGGCCCTCTGTCCGCCCCGTAGGCCGAAATTCGCGGGAGAAACTCGTTCCCACGCTCGACGTGGGAATGCCGTCCTGGCCGCTCTGCGGCCCTACCCGCCGGGGAAGACGACGCGGAGCGTGGGAACGAGATCCCGGTATCCTTGCTGCAGTCTCCAAAATTCGGAACGTTGCGGGTCGTCAGAATGAAATACACGGCGATGTCGGATCGAGTTCGAAGCTCGACCGGCGAAACAACCAACGCTCGTCACGACTTCGTCTTGGCTCGGGAAGGCGCCTTGACGTCGAAGTCGTAGTCGCCTTTCTCCTCCGTGACCTGGATGCTGAACTCGTTCTTCATTTCAGCGGTTTGCGAAGGGACCTTCGAACCGGCGACGCCGATTCCAGCCGCGAGCTGTGCCTGGTAGGGGTCGTCCTCGAACCCCTCGGGAATCTTGAACCCGGGCGGCAACTCGACCTCGGGCGTAACCACCACCAGGTA
Organism: Singulisphaera photorubra; assembly: GCF_045290345.1. Taxonomy (GTDB): domain Bacteria; phylum Planctomycetota; class Planctomycetia; order Isosphaerales; family Isosphaeraceae; genus Singulisphaera. The sequence continues at coordinate 704,193 of NZ_CP155447.1, forward strand.
CTTGCCAAAGGACAGGCCGAGTCCGCTTTCCTGCTTCGCTTGATAATTCCCTTCCGGTCCGGACTCAGCGGTTCCCGGGGTCTGGTGGGCGTTGCTTGGATCGGGAATAAAAACCATGGACGCGTTGGCCAGCGGCTTACCGTTCTTCGTGACGATCCCCGAGATGGGGACGACCTTGACGCCCGAACCGCAGCCGAGCAAGCCGACCAGAACCAGCGGTAAAATCGATCGCAATCGTGTCATTGCCAAGGCTCCCCGTAAGGTTGACATCGAGATCGCCCGGACGAAATCCACCTATTCCTGAGTCTGTCGCAAGGAAACCGGGCCGTCTGTCTGCCCCGGAGGCCGAAAATTCGCGGGAGAAACTCGTTCCCACGCAGAGCGTGTGAACGAGATCCCGGTATCCTTGCTCCAGCCCTTATTCCTTCACTTACAGCGATTTACCCTCGCGTCGCTTACATCGTTGTAACCGGGGTCTGTGACCCCGGGGCGAATGCCAAGACCGGGGTCACAGACCCCAGCGACAAAAGGGTTTCGGTCGCCATGATCCGCGAGCGACCCGATGGTAAACCGCGTTAGGTTAGAGCGGTTTACGATCGCATTGCGCACGGTGGAGGAAAACGGGGACTGGCTCCCGGCCCGCTCCATGCTCGGCTTTTCCGGACGACCTGGCGGCCGGGTGCCTGTCCCCATTTTCCGCACGTGCTCCTGAGTCTTGAGACCAACCACCGTGCGCAACGCATCCGCAAACCGCTCTAAGCACGTGGACCTGGTCTTTCTTTGCATTGAATCATGTGCAAATCATGGGTGCCACGGGTTGTACTCAACCCGTGAGCCAAAAACCCGGGCAATCGTTCACGGGTTGAGTACAACCCGTGGCACCCGACGGCGATTGCAGCACCTCGGTCACCTATCAGAAAATCAAAGAAAACTGAGACCAACGGCTTAGAAGGAGTCAGAACTGATCACCTCGTTCCCCGCGATCGTCGCAAGGCTCCACCACGAGTAGACGTTGATCGAGTCCTTGATCCAGCGAACGCCGCCGTCCGCCATCAACATACTGACCCCGCCGGGGTGCCTGCTGCTAAACACCTGACCGTACGGCTTGACGGCCTGGTTGGGGGGATACTGATTCGGCTTGTAATTCCGGCTCGACGGGGCGTTGGGGGTAAAGACAAGCACCTTCGCGTGGGTCGGGGGAAAGATCGTCCCATGTGTTGACGTGTGCGTGCCCGAGCCCCAGTAGGGGCCCATCGACACCTGAAATTTGTCCTTGACCGATTCACCGCCCAGGAAAGTGTTGCTCATTCCATCCTGGATGTCGGAATCCTTCGTGGAGAGGTCGTTAAAGAAGGCTCCTCGAAGACTCGGGTTGGGCATGCCCGTCCCGCGAACCCCTGGGCAGTTATACTCGTTATACTGACATGAAGAGACCATATAATTGCTTCGCACCGCACTCTGTCGCGAATACGAGGATTTATCGCCGGAAGCCGAACTAATCCTTTCATCGGTTGCCGTATCAGACGGGCAGGCGAAAACCGACACGATCGAGCCCACCACGGTGGTGTTGACGACCGCATCCCCGAGTAGGGTGGTATTCGGTGGACCATTGTCATAGATCGTCGTGGACCACGCGGAGTTGCTCGACGGCTGGCTGAAGTTGTAAGCATTGTGAAGCGTGGACAACTCAAGATAATTCAAGATCATCGTGAACACGGTTGTGTTCAGCACCAGACCCTGGCCGCCATTCGAATACTGGCATGACCCCGAGAAGATTTTCGCGGGGGGCAGACCCGTGTTCGAGGAGAGATAGTTGTGCATCGCCAAGCCGATCTGCTTCAGGTTGTTCGTACACTGAGACCGGCGGGCCGCCTCCCTCGCGGCCTGGACGGCCGGTAACAGCAGCGCAATGAGCACGGCAATGATCGAAATCACAACCAACAGTTCAATGAGCGTGAATCCCTGAATCCTCCGAGGACGCAGAGACAGAGCCTCTCGCTGAGAAGGTCGCATGTTACTCTCCTTCACGATCGGACAAGGAATGGATGTCGCGTCGGAGGTAATGAAAGATCCGACGCCGGCTGGACTTTCCATCGGGAGAACGACATCGAGAGCCGATACCCGCAGCCGAGAATCAACCCCAACTCGGCGCGGCGATGGCTCGGAAGCTTCGGCCGTGTCAGCATGCATAACCACAAGCCTATTCGTTCACAAAACCCATCCGGGCCTCAAGCGGTGGGGGGGACCATTCAGGCACACGTCGATCCTCACGGGCTGTCTCAAGTCGGATCGCCTGATTTGCTTCAAAACAAGGATGCCAGGCGAGTCAGTGTCGATCTCTGATCGATTGACGAGGAGAACCATCCGGGCTCAGAAGAGAGCGGCGATCGATTCGCCCTCACAGACGCGGAACGGCCGGCCCTGTCGGTCGCGAATTTCGAGGTCGGTCCGGATGCCCAGGGCATGATAGATCGTCGCGGCGATGTCCTGGGGTGAGACGGGGTGGTCTCGCGGATAGGCCGCATGCTGGTCGGAGGAGCCGTAGAGTTGCCCCCCCTGGATCCCACCGCCGGCCAGCACGGCCGTCTGACACGATCCCCAGTGGTCGCGTCCGCCGAACTTGTTGAGTTTGGGCGTGCGTCCGAACTCCCCGTACATGGCCACGATCGTCTCGTCGAGCAATCCGCGTTGCGACAGGTCTTCCAGGAGAGCGGAATAGGCAAGGTCTAGCGGCGGCAGCAAGTAGTCCTTCTTGAGCATGCCGCAACAACTCAAATTGGGTCCACCATGAGCGTCCCAAATATTCATCACGTTTCCATTGGGCTGGATGTAATGCCAGACGACGGAAACGAGCCTCACACCCGCCTCGACGAGACGACGGGCCAGCAAGAAGCTTTCGCCGTATTCGTTCCGTCCGTAGCGATCCCGGAGTCTCGGATCTTCCCTCTCGAGGTCGAAGGCGTGCTTGGCCTCGGGGCTCGTGAGCATTCGCACCGCTTGCTGGCGGAAGATGTCGAGGCCGAGAGGGGAATCGGGCCTGACCTGGTCGAGCCGTCGATCAAGGTTTTCGATCCGCTGGAGGATGCTGTACCGGTTTCGAAGTCGCCGATCGCTCAATCCGTCGGGAAGTTCCAGGCTATGGGGGGGCGGCCCCTCGACCTCCCCCGGCGGCTTGAGTTCAAGCGGGTCGTATTGAGGACCGAGGAACCCCGCATGGGTCCCCGAGTAGGTCACGCCGTCATGACCGACCGGACGCGGAATCGTCACGGTCGCGGGAAGGTTGCCCGGTGGCGAGAAGCGGGCGACGACCGAACCGACCATCGGAAAATCCGAACGACGCCTCTGTCGTGGAGCCCCCGCAAGAGTCGGGTCGATCGTGCCGGTCAGTGTGTGGTAGACGCTCGGGACGTGGTCGTTGCTCTTGTGGGTGAGTGAGCGAACGATGGCCATCTTGTCGCTATGCTGCGCCATGAGAGGCAAGTGGTCACAGAAGTCGATGCCGGGAGTCACGGTCGCCACCGGAGAGAATTCGCTCCGAATCCCCTCGGGAGCGTTGGGCTTCATATCCCACAGGTCCTGCTGTGGCGGGCCGCCCCAGAGGTAGAGCAGGATGCAAGACTTGGCGCGTCCGCCGCCGCGAACCTTGCTTCCCTCCAACGACTTCAGGGACTCGGCGTGAAGCAGACCCGGTAGAGTGACCACTCCGGCCCCGATCTGCCCGAGCCGGAGCATGAGATCACGGCGAGAGAGATTCGAGTCGTTCATGTGTTCCTTCTCAGTGGGGAGACCTTGTGACGGTCAAAGCAACGTTTGCTAGCGGCGAAAGCGGAAGGCCCAGCTAACTCTCTACAAGACACCAGCAATCCACACAATTCACACGTTGCAAAAGGTGGTTATGACCACGTGCAATCTCTCTTCCAATCCGTCAAAAACACCAGCCGTGTCATACGGCCGAGTCTTCATCGTTCGCCTCCCGATTTCGATTTCACCTAATGATTTCCTTACTAATGATTCCTGCCAGCTCAACGACTCAACTCCCATTGATTTTTCCACACATTTACACACTCAGTATTCAATCAAGCAGTCTCAAAAGCTCGCCAAACCAAGGGTGAGCACTTGAAGAGCAAGCTGGGCGGCTCGGCTCCGATCAGTCGTATCGATCCCATCGCTTACCAACACAATCCGCTGAAGACGCGTGCCGACCCCGAGGGAATTACGGCCGGGCCGGCCGGGCTACTGCAAACCAATCCGGTGCGGGAACCGCATGAATCATCGGGTCTTTCGCTCTTTCGCGGATCGTTGAAAAGGAACCCGTACCGAGCGTAGAGAACGCGAACCATCAAAACGCGATCCAGGTCAGCATGCCACCCGATCCAAACCGGGCTGGTCTCCACACCCGGGAAAGGCGCCGCGCTGGTCGCGGGTTGGATCGAGGTAGCATACGGCGACGAAGGGTCTTATCACCGTTGATAAATTGAAAATGCCGCTTAAGAGCGGATTAAACTCTCAAACCAAACTCTCTTTCATGACGGCGCTCGCAAACACTCGATACGTCCCACTCTGCAAGGTCTGGGAAGGTCGGCGTCGCTTCATCGGACCGTACCTTTCAAGCTCTGAAGACACCCCGATCACAACTTCGCCAATCCTTTGTGTGCTTGACGGAAACCTTGCAGGTGCTTCAATAGGGCGAATCTCGCTCGATCTTGAGTCCAAGTTCCGAGACGATTCATGTTCAACTTGGAATTGTTGGGGATTGAACCCATCATCAACGCTTCCGGCGCGGTAACGCGACTCGGAGGTGCTCCCATGCCGGAAGCGGCCCTGGATGCGTACTGCGCCGCGGCGCGGACGTCGATCCCTCTGGACCATTTGCAGGGAGTGGCGTGTCGCGTGATCGCGGAGGTCACCGGCGCGGAAGCCGGCCTGGTCACGTCGGGCGCAGCGGCTGCGCTCACCCTCGGGGCCGCGGCCATTCTGACGGGTTTCGACCTGAATAAGATGGAGCGGCTCCCCCATTGCGAGGGGTTTCCTCATGAGTTCGTCATGGCCCGCGAGCAACGCAACGGCTACGACCACGCCGTCCGTGCGGCGGGTGCCCGCCTGGTGGAGGTCGGCTTCCACGAACCGGTTGCCGGATCGGGTGTGCGACGGGTTGAAACCTGGGAATATTCTAGTGCCTTTGGCCCTTCAACGGCCGGCGTCCTTTATGTCTATGGCTCGCGGTCGCGACCTCCCTTGGTGGAAGTGGTCGAGGCCGCGCACGACCATGGTTTGAGCGTGCTGGTTGACGCAGCGGGCGAATTGCCGCCACGTGCCAACCTGCACGACCTCATCGCCAGTGGCGCGGATCTCGTGGCGTTTAGCGGTGGAAAGGCGATTCGAGGCCCGCAGGCCACGGGGATCCTCTGCGGCCGGCGTGAGCTCGTCGGCGCCGCAGCCTTGCAAATGCTCGACATGGACGACCACTTCGAGCTCTGGGAGCCGCCGGCAAACCTGATCGACAAGGCACGACTCCCCGGACTTCCTCGCCACGGGATCGGCCGCGGAATGAAGGTTTCCAAGGAACAGATCGTCGCCCTGCTCGCGGCCCTACGTCTCTTCACCGAGGGGAGATACGACCAAGACCTGGGCGGTATGCAAGCCAATCTCGAGCGGGTGGCATCGGCGTTGGAAGCTTCGACAGTACACTGCTCGCTGATCGTGCCGGCCGACGCCCAGAGCCTTCCGACACTCGAGATCCTCCTGGGCGAAGCGGAACTCGGCCGTTCCGCCTTCGAGGTCTGCCGTCGACTCCGTCACGGCAAGCCTCCGATCTATGTGGGCCACAGCTTGCTCGACGAAGGCAAGCTTCTGATCAATCCCCTGCACTTGAATGAGCATCGAACCACGGTCCTGGCGAAGCGTCTCCGGGAGGAATTGTGCCGATGAACGTGTTCACAAACGAAGAAATGCTCCTTCGGCTCGGGAAAGGCGAACCGATCGCATCGGTTTGTTCCGCCGCCGGATTGACTCGCGAGGAGTTCGGCAGTTGGTGGAGAAACGAGTGTCGCCGACGAGTACCGGCCGATCGGGGCCGTCGACACTTCGGAAGCCTCGCACACAACGTCGAGATTCGCCGCGATCGATGGGGCATCCCCCATGTGAAGGCCGGCAACGATGCCGATCTGTTCTTCGGATTCGGCTACGCCACTGCGCAGGACCGGCTGTTCCAGCTCGAGTACCTCCGTCGCAAGGCGCGAGGAACCTTGGCCGAAATCCTGGGCCCGCGGGCGACGGAATCTGACACTCTCTACCGCACCATCGGACTCGCCGCCATTGCCGACGCCGAATGGGCCAGCCTGCCGCAAGAGACCCGGTTGTTACTGACAGCCTACAGCGACGGAATCAATGCATTAATCGCGGAAAGCCTGGACAATCTCCCGGTTGAATTCTCACTCCTCGACTATCAGCCCGACCGCTGGGCCCCCACCGATTCTCTCGTGATCACAGGCGAGTTTCGCTGGTATCTCACAGGCCGATTTCCGATCATCATGATTCCGGAGCTGGCCAAGCGCCACCTCGGCGACGGACCTCTTTACAACGCCTATCTTCAAGGCGAAGCCGACGAGGAAAGCATCCTTCCCCGAAACCCCGCTTCCTCAGCCACCCGGAGCTCGGACCGGGTCGGAAGCACCGTGAGCGATCCTGGTGAGGGGCATGGCAGCAACAACTGGGTCGTGTCGAGCGCCCGGAGTGCCACCGGCAAGCCTTTACTCGCGAGCGATCCTCACGTCCCGTTCGGCGCTGTCTCGATCTGGCAGGAGATTCATCTCCAAGGAGGCTCCTTCAACGTGGTCGGAGCGGCCTTAGCGGGAATGCCGGCCATCATGGTCGGCCGAAATCCGCAAGTGGCGTGGGGGATCACCAACAACATCTGCTCGCAACGCGACCTCTACCTCGAACGGATTGATTCCGCCCAGCCGGACTGTTTTCTCTTCGATGGCGAGTGGGAGCCCGCATCCCGTCGTGAAGAAGTCATCAATATTCACGGGGCGGACAGTCAGGTGATGACCGTCCGATCCTCAAGGAATGGGCCGATCATCGACCACCTCCTCCCCCCGAAGGCAACCGAAGCCGGCCCCGTCTCGGTCCGCTGGCTGGGAAAAGAAGCGTGCGGCTGGATTCCGGCCCTACTCGACATGGATCGTGCTCGCTCCTGCGAAGAGTTCCGCACGGCCACGAAGCCCTGGCTGGTGCCGACGTTCAACCTCGTCTTCGCGGATAGCGAGGGGCATATCGGCCACCAGACCACGGGCAGGATCCCCCTGCGTGAGGTCGCGACGAGGGGATATCGGCCGGGCTGGGATCCCCGGCACCAATGGAAGGGGCTGACTTCCTGGGACGATCTGCCAAGCATGACCAACCCGAGCGGCGGCCTGATCGTGACGGCCAACAATCGGCTCGCGCCCGATGATTATCCCATCCCCCTTTCAGGAACATGGTCGAGCGGCTACCGAGCCCGGCGAATCCGGAGGCAACTGACCGACCAAACCGGATTGACGCTCAAACGCTTCCAACGCCTCCAACAAGACGTCTTCTCCGAACGAGCGGAAGATCACCTGCCGCATTTGCTCCGGCTGCTCGATGGCGAAACCGATCCCCGCGTCATCGAAGCCATCGACGTCCTCAAGGCATGGGATTGCCGGTCCGACTCAAATTCAGTCGCAGCCACACTCTTCAACGTCTTCTTCGAGGAGTGGTGTCGAACCGTCATGGCCGAACGTGTCCCCTCCGAAGACGTCGAGCTGCTCGCGGCCGGTGCGGGCGGCCTATCCGCCGCGCTCCTCATCGAGGATCAAGTCGGTTGGTTTTCCCTTCATCAACGCCAAGCGGCCGTAAGAAAGTCATTCCACGCGGCGATTGATCGCCTGAGCAAGCGATTCGGCCCCGCCATTGGGGAATGGACATGGGGCCGGTTGCACACCTTGGTTCAAAAGCACTTCTTGTCGGGACACGGTGATCTTGGAGTTCTCTTGGATCGCAGTGGTCTCGCCATGAGCGGCGACGGCCACACCGTCTCCAGCTCGACGCCGGACGCGAACTTCGGGGCATGGCTTGGAGCAGGCTACCGCATGGTCGCGGACCTGGCCGACCCGAGACAAGGGATCTACGCCGTGGAGATCGGGTCCACCTCCGGACACCCCGGCAGCCCCCACTACGACGATCAACTGGCCCTCTGGTCGGATGGCGGTTACCACTACCTGGCCCTGCAAAACCCGGAAGAATCGGATTGGGCCGTACTTCACTTGCAGCCGGAGGCCCCTTGATGTTGATCGGATACGTGAGCGACGAGCAATATTCCGCCTTGCCCGACGTCTTGCTGGAGTTCGTCAAGGAAGGCGAATCATGGGAGGCTCGTTCTCGTGCCAGTGGCGCCGTGCACGGCGACATCCCACCCGGTAACTACCTGGTCACCGTGGCCAAGCCGGGATTCGGCTCGAAACGGATTGCCCTGTCCTTCCCCCGGAGTAAACCGTACCAGTTCCGCCTGCTCTCCGACGCCCTGCTGGGCTATGCCTGGCCAAAGTCCGTTCGAGGCGGCATGAGCGGCGAATTTCGCGTCCATTCCACCGAGCCGTATCAGCTCGAATTATGGCGTTACGGCCTGGAGAAGGAACACGTTTTATCCCTGGGGTGGCACGACGAGCATGCCCCGAGATCAGTCGTCCAGACAATACCCGATGGTGATTTCACCCAAGTCGGCGCAGGTTGGAATGGGGTGGGATACCAGAGTGCTCATCACTGGCAAAAGGTGGTGGCGCCTGACCGGTCAGGACTCTACTATTTCCACGCGTCCACCCCTTCCGGACAGTCGTTTACCTTTCCATGGGTCGTCGCACCGTCAAGGCCGCGGTCGCCGATCGCGGTCCTCGCCTCGGACATCACATGGAATTCCTACAACTCATTCGGCGGGCGCAGCAACTACATTCATGCGGACGCGCTTCCCACCACTCCGACGGTCTGCTCGCGAACCGAGCTGGCTCGTTATCTCGATGAAGAGTACCTGGGCTGGAATTGCCGATCTTATGCCCCGCTGTCATTCGATCGCCCGGAGCCATTCAATCACGTCGATCTGAAAACAAGAGTCACTGATCCGATTTCCGGTCGAGCGGCCTGCCACCTCGCCCCCGCGGAGTGGAGGCTCCTGGGGTGGCTCGAGCGTGAAAAGTTCGCACACGACCTGTACAGCGAAACCCAACTCCACCACGGCGAGGTCGATCTGTCCGCCTACCGAGTCCTCATCCTGGGCGCGCATCCTGAGTATTGGACGCGGACGATGTACGACCGCGTGAAGTCCTGGGTCTTCAATGAGGGCGGACAACTCATGTACCTCGGCGGCAACGGATTGAACTGCGAGGTCGAGTTGCGCGACGACCAGACGATGGTGGCCAACAACGGCCAAATTCGCAGCCTCTGGCCCGCGGGGATCGGCGCGGAGAGCCGCTTTGCCGTCCGCCACGAATCCGAAGCGCGATTGCTGGGAGTCGTCTTCGACCCCGCCGGCATCATGACGGCCGCCCCCTACCGAGTCATCTCGGCAGACCACTGGGTTTTCGCCGGGACCGGCCTCGGCGAAGGCGACCTCTTCGGCGTGAACAGCCTGCATGAGCGATGCCCTGGAGGTGCCTCGGGACACGAGACCGATAAGATTTCGCCGAATTCCCCGTCGAATGTCAAACTGCTGGCCAAGGGGCTCAACCCCGACGAGGGGGGCGCGGAGATGGCCATATTTGAAACCCCGTCCGGAGGATCCGTGTTCTCGGTCGGCTCAATCACCTACATCAGCTCACTGCTCTGCGACAGCGGTGTCTCACAGGTCACCGCCAATGTCGTGCGGCGATTCCTGGAATAGCCGAATCCTCCGACAAAAAATTGCTCTCCACGCGGCCTTCCCTTGGACCGTTTCCGAGCTCAGCGTCACGAGCCGCTCGGCACTCCGATTTGGTTGGAATCCTTCGAACGGCTCGGTTTCACCTGGCTCGACGCCGTGACGTGATCGACAACAACAGCCCATCCGGCATCGACGGCTTACATCTTGTACGATTTTGAATAAGCTTCACCTCATGGAGTCTGTCGCAAGGGAACCGGGCCGCCTGTCTGCTCCGGAGGCCGAAATTCGCGGGAGAAACGCGTTCCCACGCAGAGCGTTGGAACGAGATCCCGGTATCCTTGCTACAATCTCACCTCATGCCGGGAAATCATCGCATGACCAAGGGATTGCGACGTGACCATGAAGGACGGCTTCTCAGGACCAGGATATTGCTCACCCGATCCGGTCGTTCTATGATGATGACTTGCCTTGGCAAAACGAGTAATGAGCAGGGAAATACCCTGACCACTATTGCATAACCACGTTATCTCCTAATCGAATTAAAGAGACCGATGCAGCCGATTCAGGGACGACAGTGTAACTCGCCAGATGTTCATCCCAATCCAATTGCCCAGCGGCAAGACACTCCGCATTGACAATGTGCCCGGAGCGTTCGACCGGTTGGTCATACCCGGCATCATTGACTACACGATTCGACGATAATCCGAGCGTGATGATCGCGATAACGAGGGAAAGCGATGGTTGCGAACCAACCGTCATGAACGCCTCGCAAACGATCAAGGCCCGATGGCTCAAAACCCACTCGCGTTCCTGGGACTCCAGGAGTGATGGAAACAAATCGGGGACACATGAGGAACAGCATTCGCTACAAGGATCTCCAACTGGCGACGCTTCGGAGCTTCTGTGAGGTTGCGACCCACGGCAATTTCACCGAGGCCAGTCGGCGGCTTCACCTTTCGGCCCCGACCGTCTGGCAGCAGGTGCGATCCTTGGAGCGCAAGCTGCAAGTGACGCTCGTGCGCCGTCAGGGGCGGACCGTCGTGCTCTCGGCCGAAGGCAAGCTGCTCTATGACTTGGTCCATTCTCATGTAGCCGGCCTGGATTCGCTGGTCCGACTGTTCGAAGCCGGCCGAAGCGAATTGCCACAGCAGGTCACAATTGCCGCCACCCCCTATTTCGTCACGTATCATCTCCCTCAGGCGATCCAAGCCTTCGTCACCCGTTATCCAGCCGCTTGTTTAAATTTTATCATTTGCAGCTTTACCCAGGAGATCTTTCGGTCGGTGGAACGCGGCGAGGCCGACATCGGCATGACGGTTCTCGATCACGATGACTCGCTTCCGGCTTCATTGAACTACGAGGAGCTCTTTTCACTCTCGTTGACGCTCCTGACGGTCCCACGGCATCCCCTGGCGCGAAAGCGAACCCTGACCCCTCTCGACCTGGTCAACTTTCCAATCATCATGCCTCCGACCGGGGGCGTCGATGCCCCCGCGATCGAAAGGCTCCTGCGGCGGCACAATCTTACCGACAAGATCCAGGTTGTCATGTGCACGAAAAATTTCGACATTATCATACGTTATGTCGGCCTGAACGTCGGAATTGCGCTCTGCCACGTCGGCCCGAAGGCCTCAATGTGGATGCAAGGAGTCCATCTTCGTGAATTTGATCCCGCACTGCCTAAACTCCCGGCGGTCCTGGTGACCCGCAAGGGCGCTCACTCGCCTCCCCAGGTTCAGGAATGCCTCAACACGTTGAGACAGCTTTCCTCGTCGGCCGTGCCCTGAATTGCCCACGCCCCCCCTCCGACCGGGGGAGCGAGTTTCGTAAGGCTTCGCCGATCCCGTTTTTCCCTACGTCAACGCGATCGGTAATGGCATCATCATCGGCCTAGAGCGGTTTGCGGATGCGTTGCGCACGGTGGTTGGTCTCAAGACTCAGGAGCACGTGCGGAAACGGGGACTGGCTCCGGAGCGCAGCGGAGGTGCCTGTCCCCCTTTCCGCCGAGGCCGCCCGTGACGGCCCGGAAAATGGGGACAGGCACCCGGCCGCCAGGTCGTCCGGAAAAGCCGAGCATGGAGCGGGCCGGGAGCCAGTCCCCGTTTTCCTCCACCGTGCGCAATGCGATCGTAAACTGCTCTAACCATTCCCGTAGGGTGGGCACGGCCCACCATCTTAAACTTCGCTTCGGCAAGGAGATAGGGATGGTGGGCCGTGCCCACCCTACGGGAAAAATCGGATTCTGGCCGCTAATCAATCATGAATCATTGATCAATTCATAACGGGTTAGGCGAAGCTTTACCCTTTTTCTCTGGTTTCCTCCGTAGCGCATCATGCAACGGGCCACTCACCGCGAGGCGGCCGGAACGCCCGCCGGCTTGAGCCGGGCCCCGTTGATCCAGTCGAGCAGCGTCTGGTACTCGGGCGAGCTCTTGGCCTCGAACCGGACGCCGCCGGAGTGGGCTTTTTTGGTCGGGTCGTTCTGGGCCTCGGCTTCCTCGGCGGCCTCCCAGGTTGGTTTGCCGAGGAGGAGGCTGTCGGCCGGGCTCGGGAGGTTGACGACCCGGAGCGCGGCCCGGAAGTTGGCGCGCACCGCCTGCGGTGACCACTTGCCGTCCTTGCCTGGGGCAACCATTTTGAGGATCGTGTGCGAGCGATGGCAACCGACGCAGCTTTGCCCGTCCTCACCCGCCGCGTTGAAGATCGGCAGGACCTTGGCCTCGAAGTAGGCCAGGTCGAGCAGATCGGCCGAGGCCCCCGCGCCACTCGATCGGCCGCCTGACTTCAGGAGCGCCGAGGCGATCTCCTTCTGGCGCTGGTTGTCGGTGCCCGTCAGCTCGCGCAGGCTCGCTTCGATGGCCGGGTTGGCCACCAGCTTCGGGTGCGTCTGAATCACCTCGAGCGCCTTCTCGCGGACACCGCTGTTCTCATCGACCACCCCGTTGCTGATCACTCCGATCAGTCGGAGGTCGGAGACATCCGCGTTCTTGGGAGAAACCGAGTTGAGCAGGCCGATCCGATGCTGGGGCGAAGGGTCTTCCAGGGACTTACGCAACGCGGAGTCGGACACCTTGATCTTCGAGCCGAGTACGAGCCGGATCGCCGACACCCGCGCATCGACATCGGCATCGGCCAGGGCCTCGGCCACCTGGCTCCGGACCGAGCGGTCCGCCAGCAGTTTTGGGAACGCGGGCAAGGCCTTGAGCGCGGCGGCTCGGACCGTGGGGGCCTGGTCGTCCAGACGGTCCACCACGGCGTCCGACCGATCCGCCTCGGCCACGGGGCCCAGCCGGCTCAGAATGGCCAGGGCCGCCGCTTGCGCCTGGGGGGTCTGATTCTTCAACAGATCGTCAAGCAACGCCACCAGTTGAGCATCAGCCTGGCCCGGCTTGACCTTGAGCGGGAACTTCTCCGCCATCGTGCCGGCCCACTCGCGAACCGAGGTGTCGACATCTCCTTGCCGGGCAGTCACGGCCAGGGCCAGGGCCGGGGCACGATCGTCCCGAAGCGCCACCAAGGCCTGAAGCGCCAGGCGGCGAATTGTGGGGTCGGGATCGGCCATCTGGCCGATCAGGGCTGCCGAAAACCGCGATTGGGCCTCGCCGTAGACAAGCATCGGCTCCAGGTCGTTGCCGATCCGCCCGCCAAGAACCGGGCGTTCGTGGAACTCGGAGATGGCACGGAGAACCCCCTCGCGCTGGAGGGCATTGCCGTGGCCCAGGACCGCGACATACTTGTCCCCCAGGCGGTTCGACGTCGCGTGCTGCGCCTCGGTCGCGGTGTCTCGCCGCTCCTGGGTCGCCAGCGAAGGGACCCAGTTGGTGTAGAGGTAACGAATATTCTCATCACCGATGATATAGAGAGCTTCAATCAAGTTGCGGCGAACCCAGGGGTGCCTGGGCTCGCTGAGCCTGGCGATGAGTTGATCCTCGATCCGGTTGCGCAAGGCGGAGTCAGCCTGCCAGTACCACCAGCGCCAGGCCCCTTTGATCGCCTGCAACTGGACCACCGGGTCGGAGTCATCCAGTCGCTCGAGCAGGGCATCGGCCAGCGAAAGCTCCTGCGAGAGGTCACGGAAGTGGGCCGCGAAGACGCGGGTGGCCCCGCGGCGAGTCCGGTCGTCGGGTGACCCGAGTGCCTCCTTCAAGGCCGAGACGAACCGGGTCTGTGCGATCGTCTCGCCCGGCTTGCGATTCGCGTTCAGACGATTGCCGATCGAGCGGAGCGCTTCGGCCGAAGCGCGTTGCACAGCCTTGCTCTCATCGCCGAGCCGCGCGATCAGACCCGGGATCGCCGAGTCATCGCCGACCCGCCCCAGCGCCTCGCAAGTCGCGAGCCGGACCAGCGGACGCTCATCGCCCAGCCAAGCGAACAGGGCTTCACGCAGGGCAAGGGGAGGGGACTCCCAGATCTGCTCGAGGTCCCGGAGCGTGTGTGAAGGCGAGTCGGCCCGAAGGGTCTCGGGCTGAGGGCCGAGCGGGCCGTTCCATCCCTTGGTCCCGCCGGCTCCTGGGTAAATCCGTGAGAGCGAAAGCAAGGCCCACTGGGTCTCGCGGAACGGGGTCTGAAACTGTTCATAGGGGCTGATGTCGAGCCAGCCGCCGAAGTTCTTCTGCCTGAGCAAGAGCGCCACGACTCCCTTGCGGACGGCCGGGTGATCGGCGGGCAATCCGGCCAGCGAGAGAGCGTACAGGCTCTCGCCGGTCTGCATCTCGGTGATCGCATAATTGGGGTCGAACTTCACCGACCAGTGGCCGTTGTCTCGCTGAAGCGCGAGGAGCCGGTCGACGTTCGCCTTGATCTTGTCCGCGAACTTCGCGGGATCAACCTGACAGAGCCCGATCGTCTGGGCGGCGAGGTCACGAGTGTTCGCCGGCTCACTGGTGGGAAGGAGCGTCGCGATCAGGTCACGGGTCTTGGCATAACGAGCGTCCCCCGTTCGGCGAACGAGCTCGTCGAGTTGTCGCCAGCTATCGGTGGCGACCTTGTATCGGCTGACCGGGTTGTTCCCATTCGACTCGTCAGGAGGTAAGTCCTTGCGGTCGTCGTAATAGAGTTTGAGAAACTCGGCGATGCCCCGATGCGTATTGTCTCGAGGGGGGCCGGCGATCAGATTTTCCGAGTCCATCACGATCGTCGAGAGCCGCCCGAGTACGTTCGCGGGAGCGGGGATCATCCGCGCCCAGAGCGCCTCAGGGTGCCCATGGAACGGAACCGGATTGTTCGAGAGCCGATCGAGCAGGAACCGGAGCGCAAACGGCTGCTCGATCTTGTAGCCTGAGCGTACCGCCCCCATCGCCGACTGGGTCGTGAAGTGGGTCGGGTGGCAGGCGATGCAGGTCGACGTCTCGTGGTGGGCGTTGGCGACTCGGTCCATCGGATGCCCCTTGCGGGGCGTGTTGGCGTGCCAGCTATCGCCGGCGAGAAGCTGGAAGTCGAGCGCTGTCTTGACCGCTCTACGTGCCGACTCGGCGACCTTTCCAGGGTCGGCGGCGTCCTTCTGATCGAGGTAGGGGGGGACGTCGAACAGCTTGGTCCGAAGCCGATAATCGGGCTGGCAGGCGTCGACCATGACGTAGTACGTTCCCCGGGTCAGCATCCGGGTGGTGAATTTATTCGCCCCAGGGCGCGGGGGCTTCTCGCGTTGGAGGCTCTGAGGATCGATCCCCGCCGTGTATTCGACCGGCTTCCCATCCTTGATCTGGTAGATCCGCACGTCGGGGGGGACGTCTCGATCGATGAAGTCGAGCGCAAAGAAGGCGAGTTTGGGGGTCTCGGACGAATACGTGAAGGTGAACCAGTCCTGCCCGACGGCATTCTCGGCCTCAGTCGGCTGCTCACCAACCGGGAAATAAGGGCGATCGTCGGCCAGGCCGTGGACCGTCTGACCGAGGACCAAGGGGTTGGCCTGCTCGGGCCGGTCGTTGGGCTCGGCCTCGAAGCTCGCCCCGTCCTCGGCCGGTTCGCCGAGGTCGGCGACCCGAACTGCGAAGGGGACCGGCCTCGCCTCTGCCTCGGAAGCCTCGATCGTGATCCGGGCAGACGTCTGCGCCGGCTGGAGAATCGTCCAGACGATATCAGGATCGCCCAGGTGAAGCGTCTTGTTGAGCGTGGTCTCGCCGAAGGCCACCTTCACCGCAATCGGCGCGGTAGGGGCCAAGCGACCCGGCACTTTCAGCGCGATCGAGACCGAAAGTGTCCGGGGGGTCGGGGACGCGGGGATCTCAACCGAGGCCGGACGGCCCGCCTGGATGTCGGCCTCAAGGGTGGGAAGCCCACTGGGATGAGCCCCCAAGACGACCGCGACCCAGCATGCGAGGTTCACAAGCATCGTAGACAGCTCCTGGTTAAATCACGACCCGATTCTATAGAATACGAGATTCTCCTGCTCGACTCAATCGCGTGATTCGTGATCGCTGCGTTGAGCTCCTCGACACAGGGGCATCGGGCGGCTCAGCACTGGCGAACCTGGTCTTTGAGCTCCTCGATCTGCCGGCTCAACTGGTTGAGCTTTGCCATGAGCTCGTGGTGGTGGAGATCGACCTGCCTCGGATTCTTGCCCTCGACGGAGATCGAGCCGCCCGGTTCGAGCACACACCGATTGACTTCGCTCAGGCTGGTGAAACTCTGGCGGTGGAGGATCGTCATCAGTTCGGATTCGGTCACAAGTTCCTTGGCGAGCGCTTCGCGGACGATGCTTCCGTTCTCGATGAGGACGGTCGGTTCCCCTTGGATCAACTGGTCAAGGCGGCGATGTCCGAAGAGGAAACGAACCACCAGGTAGTTGGCCAGGAGCAGTGCCAACGCACCGATCAGGCCGCCGGCTACCGAGTTGTCGTTCCCGATAATGGCGTTCTGCACCGTGTTGGAGAGCGAGATCAAGACGACGAAGTCAAACGGGTTAAGTTGCACCAGTTCACGCTTGCCGAATACGCGGAGGCCGATGACCAGGAAGGCATAAACAATGACAGGGCGGAGCACTTTCTCGGCCAACGAGATCCCCGTCAACCACCACATGTTGCGCCAGAGATCTTGCGACCAGAACCAGTGGAATGACATTGCGAGAGCGCCCCGATCCCGAGAGGGTGAAAACTCGAACGTGGACGCTGACCGGCAGGGTCGACGCCAGATTGAAAGTACACGCCGGGTCGGTGGCCGTCGAGTTCGCCGCCCTGCTCATCATGAGGATTGTCTCCTCTTCCTCAGCCGCGACCTGAGAGCTTCACTCGCTTCCTCATTTCCCGTTCCCACACGAATTCTCAAGCGGGGACGATACCCATGAACGGGGACGAGCTATAGAATGTTAATGAGACGGGCAGCGAGTGCATTGCTTCAGGGGATCACGCCAAGCAGGAGGACATCATGATTCGCTCAATCGGCTGCCTGACATTGTTCGTGCTCGTGGGATCGCCCCTTTGGGCGGGCGAACTTGACGCCGAGTATGGGGCGAAGTCGCCGAGCCAGCCGCCGGCGGTCACCCTCGCAAGCGTGGCGATGGTTCCCAACCCCGTCGACCCGCCGGGAGTGGTCGGAAAGGGAAGTGAACTCGACTCCGAGCGGGCCACGCAGGCCTGGCGGCGTTTCGGTGGATTCGGCGGTTGGGGCCGTGGCTGGGGCGGCGGTTGGGGCCGTGGCATCGGCTGGGGCGGCGGCTGGGGCCGTGGCATTGGCTGGGCGGCGGCTGGGGCCGTGGCATCGGCTGGGGCGGCGGTTGGAACCGCATTGGCTGGGGTGGCGGCTGGGGTGGTGGCTGGGGCTGGGGCGGCGGCTGGGGCGGCGGCTGGGGCGGCGGCTGGGGCTACAGCTATGTCCCCGTGACTTACTCTTACTTGAGTGTCGGCGGTCTCGGATTCGGTGGTGGTTACGGCCTGGGGTGCTGGTAAAAGCAAATTCATCGTAAGGCGATTGCGAACTCAAATCGCCGGCTTGGCCCCCGCGCCGGAGATTTTCGATGCCTTGGAGAGCGATCGCCGGCCTGCTCCTTCTCGTCCCCTTCGGCCAACCGGCGAGGGCGCAAGCCGACCGACTCGACGCGGGGGTCGCCTCTCCGGGCCAGCGACCGGTCGTGGCGCGAATGGCGGATGCCCAAGCCGTCCGAAATCGGCTTGGGCTCACCGCGGAATATGACAGGATCGTTGGCCTCGATTCCGTAAAAGTCGCCGTGCTGGACTACGGCTTCGCCGGCCTCGGCCAAGGTCGTCCCTATCTACCGGCCAGCGCGGAGGTCGTCGAGCATTACGACCCGGCGTTCGTCCGCCGCTTCGGGCTGGGCGACCCAGACTTCCGCACCCCCTTCGACCCGTTGAACCGACATGGCCGGGTCATGGCGCAAGTCATCTGGTCGGTGACCGGCTCGCACCCCAACGGGCCCAAGTTCTATCTCCTCAACGCCAGCGGACCGACCATGCTACGGCGGGCGGTCCGGTTCGCGATCGAGCACAAGGTGGATCTGATCCTGTTCAGCGGCTCGTTTGAGGGGGGCGGCAACGGTGACGGTCGCGGGCCGATCAACCGGGTCGTCGCCGAGGCCACCGCGGCAGGGATCCCCTGGATCAACGCCGCGGGCAACTCCGGGCGCAAGGTCTACAATGGGCCCGTACGCGTGCTCAAGGACGGCTATCTCCGGCTCCGCGACGGCTCGGACGTGGCCGCCTTGCGGTTCCGCAACCGCGTGGACGAGAACAGGGTCAGCGTCACTCTCACCTGGAACGACTACCGCGAGGAGGAGGACGCAGGGACCGACAAGGACCTCGACCTCTACATCGAGGACCCAGCCGGCCGGCCCGTCGGGGCAGGGGAGAAGCGTCAGGTCTCCGGATCTCAAGTGCCCGGCCCGGACGAGACCCGCAACCCTCGCGAGCGTGTGGTCCTGACCGCCCTCCCGGCCAGTCCCGAGGTCCTCACCGACCCCGACTATTGCTACCGGATCCGGATCCGGGCGAAACGAGGCCGGTTCCTCCCGACCGATCGCCTGCGCGTCCTGGTGACCGCGAGCCGCGAAGCCTACATTCCCCCCGGCGGCGACTCCCCGCGCGAGGCGCTCGAGTTCCTCGACGCCTCGGGCGAAGGCGAGCTCTACCCGCCGGCCGACAACCCGCTCGTGCTGACAGTCGGTGATTCCGACTTGTCCTCATCCATCGGCCCGACCACCGACCGCCGGATTAAGCCGGACGTCATCCTGGCCGACTCGCGGGCCTTCTTCACCGACGGCGAAGTCTCGGCCGGCTCCTCGAACGCCGCCGCCTACGTCGCGGGCGTCGTCACCGTTTTGAAAGCCGCCGTGCCCGGCCTGCGTCCCAGCCACCTGCTCCGGATCGCCCAACAAGGCCCGGTCGTTCCCTACTCCGCCCTCCGAGGCCGTCCCACCCGCCCTGCGAGCTCTCCCCCGCCCGGATTCCACTACTGGCAGACCCCGACCCGGGCCAAGCTCATTGATCTCGTGCGGAGGAGCCAATGAGCAGCCTGGAAAGCCCATGTCGTCAGGCTTGACGCCATGCTCTCCGTCTTGAGGAACGAGGTCGAGAAATACCGGAATTAGTAACGCTTCGCCAAATCCGTTTCTCCTACGTCAACGCGATCGGCAATGGCATCATCGTCGACCAAGCAATTCCCGTAGGGTGGGCACGGCGCACCAATCTAACCTTTGCTTTGCCAAGGAGATAGGGATGGCGACCCGTGTCCACCCGACGAAAAAAAACGGATACTGGCCGCTAATCCATCGTAAATCGTTGATCAATCCCTCACGGGTTCGGCGAAGCTTTACTTCAATTCAGCGAGTCTGATCGAGCCTAAAATGAACACCGGGGCGGCCTCCTTCCGAAATCGAGGCCACCCCGGCGCATTCATTTCAAGGCCGCAGACGAAGGCTGGTCAACTCGCGCCGGGCTTGGGGTTCGTCACACCGTTGGGAGTTGCCGCGGGGGGAGGGACGGCCATCGCTTCACGAGTCATCTTGTCGGCGTACTCCTCGAGCGACTTGGCCCCTTCAGCTTCGGCCAGGCCGAAGCCCGATTTCTCGGCGACCATCAGGCTGATGAGGAGCCCGAACAGGCCCTGCGCGGAATTGTCCGAGCCATGATGGGAATCGCCATTGGAGGAAGCGCCGGTGGTCCCGGACATGAAGACGCGTTGGGGGACCAACGGCTGGCTACTGTTGGCGAGTTGGTTGGCGACCTGGGTGAGCGCGTACAGCCTCGGATCGGAGAAGGACTGGACCTTACGAAGCAGGACCGACGCTTCCGACAGGCCGATTTGGGCGATTTTCGAGGCTTCGCCCTTACCGGCAAGAGTGCGTTGCTCCGCCTCGGCCTGGGCGAGGATCACCATCTGCTCAGCCTGTTTGCGCGAGCGATCGAGTTCGGCCTGGGCCGTCACGACCATCTGCTCGGCCATTTTTTTAGCGCGGGCAAGGTCGGCCTCGGCGGCCTTGCGGGTCTTGGCCAGTTCGGCCTCTCCCTGGTTTTCGACGATCTGGATCTGCACTTTGGAGTTCGTCAGGCTCGTCTGCATGGTCGCTTGCGCCTGGGCGTCGTTGAGCGTCTGAAGGGTCTCGGCGGCGGCCCGTTGGCGCTGGTAGGTTTCGATCTGTTCGACCGAGAGCTGGCGCTGGCGCAACTGCTCCAGCAAGGTTTCGATCTTGCCTCCCGCCTCGGCCGTATCCGGCTTGCCGATCAGGACGTCCACACACTCGATGTCGAACTGGCCGAACCGGGCCGAGAGGGTTTCTCGCGCCTCGCGCTGAATGTCGTCGCGGTCCTGCAAGAGCTGGAGCATGGTGCGCTTGTGGGCCACGTCGCGAAAGAAGGCGGAAAGCATCGGGTCAAGGGTTTGCGTGATCAACTTCTTGACGTCGCCGAACCGCTGGATGACGTTCGGGGCCTTCTGATAGTCGATATGGACGACGACCGAGAGCGGCAACGTCGGCTCGTACGCATCCTTGGTGACGAGGTCGATCGAGCGCAGACTCTCGTCGTAGCGGTGGGTCTCGGTCCGGCCGGTGACCCAGTGCAAGACGAAGTTCGTCGTCGGGACCATCACAATACTGCCGGCATACGGGTTGAACCCGTACTTGCCAGGGCCGAGCGGCCGCTCCAAGACTCCGCGTTCCCCCTCGGCGACCCGCTCGCCGTGACGAAACCCGGCGCCCGAGACGTCCTGGCCGGTGCGCCCGTAATAGCTCACCACCACGCCCACAAAGCCGATCGGCACAACCGTCTTGGGTACCACCTCGACCGAGGCGAACCAGCGATTGATGAAATAGGTGCCGTCGGTCAGCGGCACGTACTGCCGCCCTCGATGGCCTCCCGCGGCGAGGAACGCCTCAGGGTCCTGGTAGTTATTGTGAAAATGCTTATCTTCGCGCCGAGTGCCGACCGCAGGCGCGATGATCTCGCCAGGGCCAAGGCTCGGTCCGTCCTGCACCGTCACAATCCCGAGACTATCGACGGTGATCTGCCGCTCGGGATGGATCGGGTCAGGCGCCAGGATTGGCGCACCGATCACGACGGGGTTGAACCCATTCGACGCCTTCAGCTCGTTCTGCCAGCCGACGATCGTCTCCAGCTCGCGTCGCCCTTGAAATTCCAGCCGATAGGCCGCATCTTCGGTGATCACCACGAACAAGGCGAGGTTGATCGCATAAACCCCCTCGCGAAGGATCATCCGCTGCCGACCGCGCTGGCCCAGGGGAAGGGCTTCCTCGCCCGGCGCCGTGACCACATCGCCGATCAGGAACGCGCGTGCATCCTGAAAGTTGTTGCACCCCGCAACTCGCCCCAAAGTCTGGCTTGGCTCCAGAGGCTCGCCGTCACGAGCGTAGACATAGCCGATCTTCCCTTGAGGCACCGTCACCAGATTGACCCGATGGATCCGGTACTGCCACGCCCACAAGCCAAAATGCACGCCACCCCGAAGGAGGTCGGCCTGAAAACCCGCCTCACCCATCAGCGCCATCATCCGCCCCTCAGGGACCGATCCCTTGGGCGACCACAGCGTTTCCACGATCCCCACGCGGTTGTTCGGGATGTATCTCATCCCCGAAAACACCACCGTGGCGAACACGACCCCAAAGAACCCGACCACCAAGAACACGAACCAGTCCCCAGGAAAGAGTTGGGCCCAAAGCATTGGCCTCAGCCACATCCCTATTGCCGCGAACATGTTGCGATCTCGTCTGGCCCCGGCGTCATCGACGGGAAGATGCTGCCGCAAAGTTTTCCCAGTCCCCGCATCACCCCTAACTGCAACACGAAGGACTTGAGCCCGTTGGGGAGCATTCGTCCGACATCCCCATGATATTTACGAATATTTCCCGAATAAGTGATCTTAGGTTTTTAGGAGGGACACCGCGGGTTGATCTGAAACCGAGGCGTCCCACCGGACCAAATCGCCAAATGACAACCGCGAAGGGTCCTTGGCTCAGACGATCACCTGCAACTTCCTGAGCCGCTCGATGGCCGCATCAAGCGTTGAGTCTTGCTTGCAGAAGCAGAAGCGGATGTATTGCCGCCCCAGCGCTTTGTCGTGGAAGAAGCTGGAGCCGGGGACGGTGGCCACGCCCAGGTCGCGGACCAAATGTCGCGCGAAGGCGACGTCGTCGGTGGCGCCGAAGGCTTCGATGTTGGCCATGACATAGTAGGCCCCTTGAGGGGGGATGAGGTCGAATCCGACGTCGAGTAAGGCCGAGCAGAGCCGATCGCGCCGAGCCTGGTAGTCGGCCGAGAGCTTGGCGTAGTACTCGCGGGGCATCCGATAGGCGAAGGCGCCGGCCTCCTGGAGCGGGGCCGCCGCGCCAATCGAGACGTAGTCGTGGACCTGGCGGAATGCATGGGTCAGCGGCGCCGGGGCGATCATGGTACCGACCCGCCAACCGGTCACCG
Organism: Singulisphaera photorubra; assembly: GCF_045290345.1. GTDB lineage: Bacteria > Planctomycetota > Planctomycetia > Isosphaerales > Isosphaeraceae > Singulisphaera. The sequence goes on from NZ_CP155447.1 coordinate 726,942, forward strand.
AATAGGTCTTCGACATCCCGCCGATCGTCACCGAGCGTTCGCGCATCCCGTCGAGCGAGGCGAGGGCCACGTGAGGGCGGCCGTCGTAGACGATGTGCTCGTAGATCTCGTCGGTGATCGCAATGACGTCCCACTTGCGGCAGAGCGCGGCGACTTGCTCGAGTTCGCCACGCGAGAAGACGGTGCCGGTCGGATTGTTCGGATTACAGAGAACGATCGCCTTGGTGCGGTCGTTGAAGGCCGCGGCCAGTTCGTCGGGGTCGAACGTCCAGTCAGGGGCGCGCATCGGGAAGAACCGAGGGATCGCGCCGGCCAGCACGCAGTCGGGCCAGTAGTTTTCGTAGAAGGGCTGCGAGAGGATGACCTCGTCCCCCGGGTTGATCAGCGAAAGCATGGCCACGAGCATGGCCTCGGTGCTGCCGCAAGTGACGGTGATCTCGGTCTCCGGGTCGACTGTCAGCCCGAGGTGCCAGCCGGCGTGCTCGGCGATCGCCGCGCGAAGGCCCCGCGCGCCCCAGGTGACGGCGTACTGGTTGATGTCCGACTCGATGGCGCGACAGGCGGCCGCTTTCAGTTCGGGTGGGGCAGGGAAGTCGGGCATTCCCTGGGCCAGGTTGACCGCCTTGTGTTTCGTCGCCTCGATCGACATCCCGCGGATCACGCTCTCGGTGAACCGCGTGGCCTTCTGCGAGAGCAGTGGGTGTTGCATCAGTCTTGATTGAATGAGGATGACGCCCAGCGTGGGGGCCACGCCAGGTTGAGGGTGAAGGTCGGCGTGTTCTCGATACGCCGGCAAGGAGTTTCGGCTCCGAGAGCGCTCGCGGAGCCACGCGACCATTGTGGCCCAGTAGGCTCATGCCCCGCAACGCCCAACCAATCAGCACGACCACATCAAGCGGCCAATCCGTCACCACACGCGCCAGACGAACCACAAGGGGGAGCAAGTGGCCGATTCGGCATTGAAGGACAAAGCGGCGCGCCGATACAGAGGGCCAGACAATGGTGCTTTGACGCGCCCAATTCCCTGGGCAACCACCGAGACAGTCGTCTCGTTGCCCGAGGGGGGGGTGTCTTCAGGATCTGATCAAGGAGGATCTCAGATGTCGGTTGATCGCAAGGAGGGCCGCCGGACGAACCATCGCGCGTTTCGGCCGACGCTGGAGCATGAGACGCTCGAAACACGCGTGCTGATGTCGGGGAAGACGTCAAAGTTGCCGGGAGCCGTCTTCCTGAGAAATCCCAAGCCGGGAATCGCGTTCCAGAACAATAACCCCGAGTTCCTCTCGGCGGGCGCTCCTCGGTTCCCCGTCGCCCAGTACCCGCGGGGCAACAAGATCGCGACCCAAACCGCCCACGGCGGTCAGAGTGTGATCGTCGCGGCTCCCGACGGCAGCCACTTCCGGATCAGCCTGACGCAGTTCATCCCCCCCGCCGGACAAGGACAGTCGCAGACCGCATCGGGATCCACCGTCCCAGGCACCCAGAACCCGATCCAGGGGCAGGTCCCCGGAGCGGGCCCGGTCCAGCCGATCGGCACGGTTCGCGCCTATGCCATGTCACGGGGACGAGTCGGCCTGATCATCGACGGCACGACCACCCAGTCCGAGCTCAACATCAGCCCTCAGCCGTTCCCCCAGCGCAAGGGCTACGCGCACAGCTTCGCCTATGGCCAGGCGAACCAGTCGAAGGTTCTCAACATCGGCCAGATCACCGTCAACAGCGGCCAGATCGGGGCGATCCTCGGCTTTCACACCGCCGATCTGTCCGGCCCCTTGGTCTCCGTGGGCACAACCGCCATCGATCGGATCGCCTTCAACAACCTGCTGCCGGGCGCATCGATTCAGACGAATGGCGACTTGAACACGCTTGATGTGCTCAACAACGTCAAGCTCGACCGCGGGCCAGGGATCGTCATCGGCCGCGACCTCAACCTGTTCAACGTCGGACAGGATGCAACCTTCCTCAACGGGGCGTCGCTCAACGTCGGCCGATTCCTCGGCGCGACCCCTCAACCCCCCAAGGGAACCGGCACGGGGTCGAACTTCCTGGCGCTCAACCAGGCGTTGCTCGGTACGGGTACGAGCACGTCCCTCCCCTCGCTCTCGGGATACATCCAGGGCGACCTCACGCTCGGTAGCGGCAGCATCTTCACAGCCGCCGCCGGGATCGCCAACAGCTCCATCATATCGATCAACGGTGTTCCATCGTCGACTCCCGCCGCGTTCCTGGTGAACGGCTTCGTCAACGCCCCTGATGCCGACCAGATTGCCATCCCCAACCTTCCAAGCGGGATTTTCAGCAACGTATTCAGTATCTCCCCCGAAGGCCAACTCACGGTCAACTTCAACATCGTGGTTCGGAACGGCTCAAATAACCCGAAGTTCGTCGACCTCAATCCCAATGCCTGAGACCTCACGGCCTCAACGCATCAAAACCTCGGCCGCGGGCGACTGGACGCCCGCGGCCGAGGTTTCTTTTTTTTCGTTTCGACTGAGCCTCGGCAACGGCCGAGATCCCCGGTTCACCGCAGGAATCAGCTCGTGATTCCTTTGGTCAAGTGCATGAACGCGGTCTCAAGGTTGATCTCGTCTTCCTTGAAGAGGGTCAGGTCGTAGCCCTGCTCGATCAAGCGGCTGGCCAGGAAGCTGTACTGCACGACCCCCTCGTTCATCTTGACGATCAGAACGCCGTTCTTGTCCTGGACGCTCTCGACCTCAGGTTGGTTCTCGAGCAAGTTGGCCGCCTCGGTCAGGCGGTCGGAAACCGCGATATTCAAGACGATGTCGGTGCGGACCTGCTTCATCACATCAACGACCGCGCCGTTGACGAGGAGGACTCCCTGCTCGATGATGCCGATCTTGTTGCAGATATCAGCAAGCTCAGGCAAAATATGGCTCGACACCAGGATGGTCTTGCCCATCAGGCGGAGCTCTTTCAGGAGCGCGCGAATCTCGATCCGGGCGCGGGGGTCGAGGCCCGATGCGGGCTCGTCGAGCAAGAGGACCTGCGGATCGTGCAAGAGGACCCGCGCCAGGCCGAGCCGCTGGGTCATCCCGCGCGACAGGCTGGTGACCAGGGCGTCGCGTTTGTAGGTCAGGTCGACGAGTTCGAGCACTTCCTCGCAGATCTTCTTCCGCGCCGGGCCTTTGATCCGGTAGGCGGCGGCGAAGAACTCGAGGTATTCGATGACCTTCATGTCGTCGTAGACGCCGAAGAAGTCGGGCATGTAGCCGATCGCGCGGCGGATGTCCTTGGCGCCGGTGTAAATCGAGTAGCCGCAGACGGTGGCCTCGCCCCAGGTGGGGTTCAGGAGCGTGGCCAGGATCCGCATGGTCGTCGTCTTGCCCGCGCCGTTGGGGCCGATGAAGCCGTAGACGTCTCCCTTGTCGAGCGTCAGGTTGAGCCGGTTCAGGGCGTACAGATCACCGTACATCTTGGTCAGGTCGTTGGTCTCGATCATGGAGCCTGCTCTCTCATCTCGATGGAGTGCCTGGGAAGCACGCCGTGGGCCAACCGGGTTGCAACGTATGGCACACGCCCTGAAACGTCTTGGGGGGCAGCCCCAGTGGGGCTGCGACATCCGAACTTGGCTTTTTTCTCACGACCTCTGTGTTCGATCGTCGGGCAGGCCTGCAAGCTGACCCAGGGGGGCCAGCCCCGCTCATTTCTTTGGCCCGGTCGTGTTGAGCGGCAAGATCACGCGAAGCATCGTGGTCTGATCGACTTGCGGTGTGCTGGGGGCATTCTCTAGCGCCAGCCGCGAGGAAGCCCGGTCGATCCGCGCCACGAGCATCGGCCGATCCAACTGGAGCAGGCCGGTCAGGTCGAGGTAGTTGAGGGTGTTGCTGGCCATCGCGGATTCCGTCGCCGAGGCCGCCACGGCTTCGTGGAACATCAGGCCGAGCAACAGGTCGGGCCGATTGATGGAGGCTCCATTGTTGTTGTCGTAAAAGGGCTGCTTGGGGAGATAGTTATTGATCTTATCCCGGATGTGGCCCGACAACTGGCGGTCCTGGCTCAGCGCGACCCGAACGGTGGCCCCCGGCTCGACCTCCCCGAGCAGATAGATCTGCCGGTTGTAGGCGAGAATGGCGTCGTGCAGCGCGACTCCCACTCGGTTGGTAACGGCCCCCTCCAGCCGGTCAGGGCCGGCCGGCCGCAGGTCGGACTCGATCAGTGGGGTCGCGGGGCCAGGTCCGAACCAACGGGCCGTGAGACACTTGGTGCTCCAGATCGGGATGCGAACTCCTTCGAGTTTCTCGGCTCCGCCCGCGGGGAGATACTCGTAACCACCGCTGGAGAAGCTCATCTGCGTGCGGTTGCCCATCCCGCCGAAGCCGGCCTCGGGGACGCCGAACCAGCTCAACGTCACGTCGGTGCCGACCGGCAGGCGAGCGGGGGCGTCGTCCGGGCTCGCGGGTGAGTCGCGATCGAGCGGCAACGGAATCACCGACGCGTTGTAGTCGCGGTTCTGCGGGCTAAAGATATCGAGATACGTACTCCCCCGAATCAGGCCCGAAGCCGGGACGGCATTCTCGGGGCCAGGCCCCTGGATAACGTCGACGATATCGACCTTGTTGACTCGCAGCACGTTCCCTTTGACGACGTAGGCCGCGTAGTAGGCGAGCAGACTCACCGTCACCACGATCAAGGGGAAGGTGATCCAGGTCAGCTCCATCCGCTTGACCACCTTCTTGAGAAAGAGGTAGTCTCCCGGCCCGATCAGCAAGATATAGAGGAAGATGAAGAAGGCGACCCAGCCGAACGAGATCAGCTTGACCCCCTGGAACTGCTCGAGCGACTCGCGCAGCTTGGTGGAGAGGTCATGCACTCCCGACTGGTAGATTCTCCCGGTCCCGCCCATCACCACCGCATTGGAAGTGCTGGTGTCAACGTTCATCCGACGCAGGCCGATCGCCCGGACCCAGAAGAGGCCCCGGTCCTCCCAGCTCGAGAACGGTTTCTGATCGACGTCCAAGGCAATGAGCGTGACCCGGCCAAAGCCGTGCGAGCCGCGGACGACCAGCGGAGCGCCCACCGCCCGGCTGAGGACCTTGCCTCCCCGCTCTTCGATCTCCTCCAGCTTCGCGACCATCACCGCCGCGCCGCTCGGGGCAATCGGCTTGGTCGAGCCGCTGGCGAAGGACTCGATTGCCCCCAGGTCGTTGATCCGTTGCTGGCCGGTGGGCAAGGCGGGAAGGATCGGCGTGAGCACACTGTCGCGCACGGCCTGCCAGTTGGCCCCGACCGCCAACACGAGGTGCCCCCCCCGACGGACCCAGTCGACCAAGGCCCGGCCCCGGAGGGCGTCGAGCGAGGCCATGACCGCGCGATCGTTCGTGTCGAGCACCACCGCGCGGGCGGCGTCGTAACCATACCACCGCCCCGGCAGATATCCCCCCGCCGCATCCAACCGGGCAATGACGGTGCCCCGGTCGGGCGTGGACTGATCGACGCTAAACCCAGGGAGGGTCGGGATCAGGTCGACCCCTTGCGGCTTCCCCAGGGTCAGCACCAGCGTTTCGTCCGCATGGATCGCGTCGAACTTCGCCAGCGACGTCCCCGCGATCCGAGGCATCCGCAGCTTCTGATTCGGATCCGAGAGCCGGATGTCAAAGTCGGGATCAACCGTCCCGGGACGGGTGTAGGTCGTGAACCGCTGACTCTCTCCCGGCCCCAGGTCAATCGCCTGATGGACCGTGGTCGGCGTGTCGTTGTCGTCGGGAACGACCAACTCCATCGACCCCGTGAACCGCTGGTCGCCCGCCTTGAGCTGGACCCAGACCGGGGTCCACGATCCCACCTTGAACAGGTTATTCGAGGTGCCCGTGGTGAACCCGACGCGCAAGTTTTCCACCTCGATCGGTGGCCGCTTTGGCGCTCCCCACCCGTTGGCGGGCAAGAGGCCAGCCAACGCCACGACCGCCGCCAACGGCCAACGTCCCAGACGAGGTTGCATGATGCGCGTTCCTTGAAAATCGAGTCGAGACGAGACGAGCGGTCGCCAAAACGTCTCGTAGGCGGGATCCGGTCCACCAGTTGAGAGCCTGGTAGACCGAGGTCTCCCCTACGGGATCAAGGTTTCTCAGACGGGTCGCAAACGCAAGGCAAGGCGCGACACCCCGGACAGGCCGTCCCATACTTCTTCTGGACCGCCGCCTCGAGGTCGACCCCCCGGATATTGGCCAAAGTCACCAGCCACGCCAGAACGTCAGCCATCTCCAGGGCGAGTTCCTCGGTCGTGCCCGACCGCAACGCGGTCGCCAGCTCGCCGAATTCCTCGGTCAACCAGAGGAACGTGGCCGCATCCCCCCGCGCCTCGTCCTTCGCGCCATACATCTCGCGGATCAGCCGCTGCAAGCTGCCGATCGTCAAACCACCTGCCGGTTGTTCGTTCATCACACCTAGATCTTACAAAAGTCCTTAGCCCAAATGCAAATCCCAAACGATGCGCCTGGCCTGGCCCCCCCCTGTGACAAGCGAAGGGAAAAGAGCAGGCGCATTCTGTAGGCTTCGCTTCGGCCAACGACTTTGTTCAAATGTCCCGGCCAATCTTCCGGGCCGAATCGAGCCGATCGACGCGAACACGATGTCGCTGTAGAGTTTACGTATCGACTTCATCGGCCGCAAGAGCCGAGCCAGCCCCCAGAGGCAGAGGAATCCGTTCCTCATCGCGAACGATGGGGGCGAGGCCGGAGCGTCAGTTTTGCGGCCAGAGTGAATTGATGAGCTCCACGGTGCGATCCACGAGGACTTGCCCCCCTTCCGGTCCGACAAGATTGCTCTCGGGGATGGCACTATAACCTCCGCCATGGACGGCGTGCTCGGTCGGCAGGTAGGAGCCTGGCCCAGCCAGCTGAATGAGGAAGGTTTGGATCGCTGGACTGCGGGCCTTCATCTGGATCCCGTACTCGGTGAACAGTTCGAAGACGTTCGTGGCGATGGCCACGTCGCCGAGCCGGATGACGTGGAGTTCCATGAGGAACGGGTCGATGGGGCCGGCCTTTTGCTGTTCGAAGCGGTCCACCACTTTCTGGTGCCAGCCCACCGTGCGCTGATTTTTCGGGTCTTTGGAGAGTTTTTCGACATTCGCCCTGGCCGCGGCGGCTTCCGACTCGGTGATAATTCGAGGGGGGAGCTTGATCGTCTCGACTTTATGGACCAGGGGGACGCCGGCGTTCTGTTCTTTACGGGCCCCCTCGTAGGCCTCATCCCAGGCCGCGACGATCCGTCGTGACAACTCTTGCAGGCGGGTCAGGCCGCGGAGTGTTCGCATCCGTTCCTCGGCGAGTTTCCGATACATCAGGTGCGGCGACTGATCGCCCGCCGCGCCGGTCCAGGCCAGAACCAGCAGATCCTTGCCATGTTTCGCTCGCAAGGATTCGCGGACTTCGTGCCAGAAGTCGGCGGTCACAACCGAGAGTGATTCAACCTCCTGGGCCGGGCAGGCGATATTGATCGCCGTTGCGAGCAGTTTTCCTTCCGGATTCCAGAAGAAGAGGACTTCGACACCTTGATCTTCCGACCCTTCGATGCCCCGAAAGTCGGCCCGATTCGTGAGGCCATACATTTGGGCGTGGCCATCGGCATAGATCGCTCGCCGATTCTGGGCCACCACCGCATGCCCCAGCCCCCAGCCCGCGCGTGCTGGTTGGCGTGATTCCCAGGCCTTCACGGCCGCGTCGACGACCTGGCTCGCGAGAAACTCCGCGTACTCGGCCGGTTGCATCACGCCATCCTTGGGGATGGCGTACTGCCCTTCCTTCATGACGGGCGCGGTGTGCGTGTGCGTGGCGTTGAGCACCAGTTTCTGACTATCGAGGTCGGGGAGCCGTTCCTTGACTCGCCGACGAACCTGTTCAAAGACGGCCGCGTCAATCGAGACCAGATCACAAGAGACCAGGACCGCCTGGTCGAGAACCTTGTCGCCATCCCTGGATTCCAAGGCCAGGGCCGTCGCCGTCACCGGACTCTCAACGTCCCGGGCGATCCGGGTCCGCATCTGCCCCGCAGCGCCACCGGTCGATCGGGTGTGATGCTGACGGTCGCCCCTCCAACACGGAGTTCGGCAGACTGGCATTCACCACCTCCCCCGACCGTAACGCTGGAAACCAGCACGACGGCGGCGACAGTCCGGGCGAAAAACGATGGCAGACTCAGATTCGCAATCAACATTCATGAGCCCTCACGAAGATAACTCTTCAGAACATCATTGAAAGTTTTCGAGATGAGACTGAGCGAGCCCAGCCAGGCCAAGCCCGCTCGCCGGGAGGCCTCTCCACAAGAGGTTCATGCCGGCTTGGCGGGCATGCTTCCTTCATCGGTTGGGAGCTTGGTCTTCACCGCGGCGGTGGGGCTGTGGCCGTTGGCGGCCACTTTTTCGGAGTCGGCGGCGGTGTCGACCATCTTGCCGAAGAAGTCGGGCATCTTGACGCCGCCGATATTCTCCATGATCTGGAGCACGGGGGGGAGTGTCTTGGCCATATTCTGGAGGAAACCGGCGGTGGCGCCCGTGCCGTTGGAGCCACCGTTCTCCCAGACGATGACCTTGTCGAACTTGATGTTCGAGATCGCCTGCGAGAGCGTTCGGAAGCGGAATGGTGGCCAGGCACTTAAAGAAGGCAAAGCGAGGAACCTGGACAATTCGTCGAGGTCAGCAGCCGACCATCCATTTTCGCTGAAACTCCCCGAGGCCCCAATTGAAGTGCCTGGCCACTCAATTCGCTCCTCTTCTTGAAGGTGCAACGAATGGCAAGGGGATTCGCGGAAACCCACCGGGGAATGACCTCTTGGCCCTCCTCACATCTTCGGTACTCAACGGCTCGCCAGGAAGACTGCTCTGCATCACCCCTGTGAAGAGGTTCTCCCACTCGACCGGCTCGATTCTTCTCTCGGGCTAGCCTTTGCTGGTCGAGTCGAGCTCGCAGATCCGTCGGAAGCCCGCTTCGGCTTCGTCGCCGCCTCGCCGATCGGCAGGAACCTGACCTCGACACGTTGTCCCAGCGCGGCCGCAACGCGCCGGAGCATCGAGAGCGAGTGCCCATCGTAGTCCGCTTGCTCAATCCTTGAGATCACCGAGGCTTGGGTGCCAACCTTTTGAGCGAGTGCACGGGTCGAGAGCCCGGCTTCAGTACGCAGTCGATTCAGCTCGACTCCGATTTCCAAATCGGCACACGTCCTATCGAACGACGCGGCCCGCTCGGGGTCACCACCGATGTACCCGTCGATCAGGGCTTGCAGGCCTTTGGACTTTGCTCGCGATGGCATCGGGTTACTCCTCCGGTTGGAACGTGTGCCGCTCGGGATCGGTGATAAACTTCGCGACACGGGCTTTGGCCAGAGCGATTTCCTTGGGTGGGATGATTCGTTCCTTGGCGAAACCGTGGGTCACGACGACAGCTTCCTGCCCGTGGAAGGCATAAAGTAATCGGAGGTTCACCCGACCGGATTTGACCCGCAACTCATAAATATCGTCACCTAAGTTTTCGACATACGGCCGGCGCAGTTCGTGACCATGATTGCCAAGAATGACCAAGGCCGCGAGGCAACGCTCTTGCGATTTCCGATCGAGAGAGTTCAGCCACAACCACAAGGGAACCGAGCCATCTTCCTCCTGATAGATTCTGACTTCGGTTTGCGGCATCGGCCCGATTCCCCAACTCCTTCTTTCAACTCACAAATTGTACGCAATATTGCGATCAAGCCAAGGAACCCGGGGGCCATTTCTTCTTTGCTACTGCGAACCATGCGGAATAGTGGCCAGGCACTTAAAGAAGGTAAAGTGGGAAACCTGCATCAATCATCAAGGGCGGCAACCGACCATCCATTTTCGCTGAAACTCCCCGAGGCCCCAATTGAAGTGCCTGGCCACTCAATACCGCCCCGGTGCACCTCGCCAGGCGAGCCTGGCAGGCCTGCAAACCTTCTCGGAGGCGGTCGTCATCGTGAGCCCTGTTCGGGCTTGGCAATCCCAACGAGAAGCGAGAAGTGACCTATCCTGAGGAAACTCAAACAAGAGAGATCGCACAATGGCCGGTCCGGTTCGCAAGATGTCCGAGGTCATGCTGAAAATGGCGGAACACATCCTCCGTAAGTCCGCCGAGGACACCTCGGACGAGGCGGCACATGCCGCGCTCTTCTTCGCCAACATCGCCTGGAACGAGTGCGTCGGGATCGACAATCCCCGGAATCACCACCGCAAAATCTGGGAAACGTTCGAAGCCTCGAACCCCTCATTCTGGAACGAGTTGAAGTCAAACAACACGGACGCCCTGATCGACGATCTCGTCCGTTACAAACAGGCCCACTACCCCGAGGATCGACGCCGTATTCTCATATGCGGCATGATGCCAAACGGGAACATTCGGGTCGAATGGTTGCCCACGGCCGCTCCCGGGGTCGATCCCAAGTGGGAATTGCAGTTGTACGGGCTGGTGAGGACCGGCGACCAACCGGGGGCCATCCGCTTCCTGCGAAAGACGCGGGGCCTGTCCCGCAACGAGGCGATGAAGCAAGTGGCGGCAGTCGCCACCGGGCTGGGGATCAAGTAGAATCAGGCATTCAGGACCGTGAGCGCGGAAGGGAACGGCGGTGGGACGACGGCGACAGCGACGCGGCAAATCCAAGGGCAGGTTCTTCCTGGAACGCGGCGGGGTCGAACTGCAACTCTATACCCTGAATATGTTCTTGCTCAGCGGCCTGTTCAGCGAAAGCTACGCCAGGAGCCGGAATGGTGGCCAGGCACCTAAAGAAGGTAAGAGGGAAACCTGGACAAGTCGTCAAGGCCGGCAGCCGACTATCCATTTTCGCTGAATCTCCCAGAGACCCCAATTGAAGTGCCTGGCCACTCAATCTGAATCCCAATTGAAGTGCCTGGCCACTCAATCGAGTCTCTCCCGATGGTTCAGGACGGCTTGGCGGGCCGGCTCCCCGCATCGGCGGCGAACTTGGGTTTGGAGTCGGGGGCCGGGACCGGGGCGCCAGCCCTCGCGGTGGGGCTGTGGCCGTTGGCGGCCACTTTCTCGGAGTCGGCGGCGGTGTCGACCATCTTGCCGAAGAAGTCGGGCATCTTGACGCCGCCGATATTCTCCATGATCTGGAGCACGGGGGGGAGTGTCTTGGCCATATTCTGGAGGAAACCGGCGGTGGCGCCCGTGCCGTTGGAGCCACCGTTCTCCCAGACGATGACCTTGTCGAACTTGATGTTCGAGATCGCCTGCGCGGCGGTCTGCGAGAGCGTGTCGATGTGTTCGAGCATCAGCAGTTGGAAGGCTTCCTGCGAGCCGCCGCAAGCGGAGACGATCTCACGGAGTCCCTCTGCCTTCTTGGCAAGGATCTCGTAATTGCCACGGGCCTCGGCTTCGAGCTTGGCGAAGATCGCCTTGGCGTCGCCCTCGGCCTCGATCCGCCGGCGCTCGGCCGCGGCCTCGGCTTCGACGATCACCTGCGCCTTCTTGGCCTTGGCGACGGCTTCGAGTAGGGCCCGCTGTTCGGCCTCGATCTTCTCGGCCTGGGCCAGCGCGGCCTTGGTCTGGGCACGGAAGGCGGCCTCCTCGACGCCGGCATCAGCCTCGCGCCGCTTGGTCTCGCCGATCTGGAACGCCTCGGCCTGCTTGAAGGCGAGGTCGGCATTCGAGGCGGCGATCTTCGCCTTGGCCTCGTTCTCACCGCTGATCGCCTGGGCGTCCGCTTCGGCGAGTTTGATCCGCATCGCGCGCTCGGCGAGCTTAACGCTGGCCTGCTGCTCGAATGCGGCCGTCTCAACGCCGATCTTTTCTTCCTTCAGCAACTCGGCGACCTGGACGGCCCGCTCACGCTCGGCCCCCTTGGTCCCGATCTCGCGGAGCTTCTCGGCGTTCGCGACCTCGATGGCCTGCAACTGCTTCGCCTTGGCCACGCCGATCGACCCATATTTCTGCTGCTCGGCGACATCGATCTCGGCCTGATGAATCGCGGTGCTGGCCGCCTTACGGCCGATCGCCTCGATGTACCCCGAGTCGTCGGTCAAGTCGGTGATGTTGACGTTGATCAGCACCAGCCCGATCTTCCGCAGTTCCAGCTCCAGCGAGTTCTGGATGTTCTCCAGGAACTTCTCACGATCGCGGTTGATCTCGTCGATCGACATCGACGCGATCACCTGGCGAAGCTGACCGAAGATCAGGTCGGCCGCCTGGGCGCTGACCTGATCGCGACTCAGGTTCAAGAGCCGGATCGCGGCGTTCTGCATCACCTCGGGCTCGGTGCCAATGGCGACGGTAAAGACGCTCGGAACATTCACCCGGATATTCTCGACCGAAAGCGCCCCACGCAGCGGGATCTCGATCTGGATCGGCTCCAGCGCCAGGTAGTCATAGTCCTGGAAAATCGGAAAGACGAGCGTTCCACCGCCGTGAACGCAAGTGGCCGACTTCGCCCCTGTCCCCACGCCCCACTTGACCAGCACCTTGTTGGAGGGACAACGCTTGTAGCAACGCAGAGCCGTGGTGACGACCCCGAAGACGGCCACCGCGAACAACGCGGCGCCGACCACCGGCCACCAACCTGAGCTATGCGTCTGATTGACCAGATTTAACTCAGCAACGACAAACGAGAGCATAATCATAACAACTTCACTCGTTATAAAATTCGATCGGGCTTATTCAGGAAAAGGGGCCGGCTTGAAGATCGCATCCTGCGGGGCGACCACCTCCACAATCTGTTCGTCGATGACCCGGCTGACGACGACCGGATCGCCCGTGCGAAGCGAGGGGCCGGGTGTGCGAGCGAGAACCTCGATCGTTCGCCCTTGAATCGGCAGCGTGATCTTCCCCTCGCCGCCGCCATTGGCCGGGATCCGAAGGTAGACCGTCGCCCCCAGCCCGACCGATTGCGCGATCCGCACCGTGCCATCGGAATTGAGTTTACGAAGCAACCGCAGGGCATACCCCAGTAGCGAGACGGTCACGACGCCGGTCGCCGTGCCGACGAGCACCGCCACGGTCGCGTTCGGCTTCGCCTCCAGCGCCGTGAGCCCGCCGATCCCAAAGAAGGCCAGGAACGAGACGATCGCCTGAAAGGTGAAGATCCGCCCAAGTTCCAGGTGGTGGCCGTGGTCGTACCCACCCTCGATTGAGTCGGCAGAAGCGTCTTCGGGCAAATCTGCGTCGAACTCGGCGTCCCCCAGGTCGCCGATGATGCCGCCGAGACCTTCGGACCCGAGCCCCACCAACGACAGAGCCAGGCGCAAGAGAAGAATGGTCCCGCCGATCGTCGCGCAGATCAGAAAGAACTGATACATAATTCCCTCCCAAAGGGTCTGCGAACTCATCGGCCGCGGATCACCGACAGGATTCACACTCTCTCATCCTACACGACAGCCGGCCGGCTTCAACAAGTTGTTCCAGCGGCAACACTAACACAACAATTCACAACCAATAATTAATACGTTGTTCCATCAATTCACAGAATCGGCTTGATCCTGCCACCATCCCGAGCTTTGGCAGGCTGGACTCGACCCGCCCTCAGTTCTATTCGCCGGCTTTCACCAAAAATTGGTGAGCCCTCCTGTTGCAGACGCGGTCGCCAACACCAGGGGATCAAGGCGAAACCGCCACTCAGGACCGTGGACCAAGAAGGGGAACGATTGACCAGCGCCCCCGAAGTGGCCACAATAACAAACCAACCGTCCTGTTTTGTGAGAGCGCCGATGAAGGAAGTCACTCAACCGCGCGCGCTGGAAACCCGAGCGAAGATCCTCCAGGCGGCGGCCCGCCTGTTCGCCCTCAAAGGGTATCACGACTCGAAGTTGGAAGAGGTCCTGGCCTCCGCACAGGTGTCGAAGGGCGCGTTCTTCCACCAATTCCGTGACCGGGAGGACCTGGGCTTCGCGGTCCTGGACTGGCACATGGAGCAACGCCGACAACTGCTCGATGCAATCGAACAAGAATTGCCGCTCGCCAAGCAGGCTGATCCGCTTCAGCGAGTCTTCCGGCGGCTGGACGCCATTCAGGAAATGGTCCGTCGCCGGGAAGGCTGCAAAGGGGGGTGCATCATCGGCAACATGAGCACGGCCCTGAGCGATTGTCACGACGGATTTCGCAAACGTCTGGCCGAGTGCTTCGACGAGATGGCGAAGGAGTTCCTCCCCTACCTGGAGGCGAAGGCACGGCAGGGGCGCGCGGGGCGGCAGACGAATACCAGCGAGTTGGCCCGCTACATCGTCACGGTCATAGAAGGGGCGATCATGCAGGCTCGCACACTCGGCGACGCGGAGCTGCTCCCTCGGCAATTGGCGTACCTGAAAGAGCACCTCAAGCAATGCCTGGGACCGTGAAACCTGGCGGTTTTTTTTCGGGTATAAGCAGACAGACCGGTTGGTTTGTTTTTCCCGAGGAGCCTCACCGAAACGGTAGTCCCCTGGATTTCGCTCGCCTGAAAGGCGAGCGGGGAGCGTAAGCGCCCTGTCTTTGGGCCTTCGCATGAGCTGGCTCGTTTGACACCGTGGCAACGTCGCAGGGTTGACGGACCCGGGCGAAAAACCCGGTGACGTGACGACAGAGTCACTTCCACAGGAAGAAAAATGACCGACACGTCATCCATTGCATAAAGCGATGAGGAAGGCCCGCGGACGCGGAGTGCTTCCTCTGGTCCCACGGCGGCCACCAATCATTGTGTGATTGAACTCTGCCCACAAAGCACCAGTTCACTCCGACTTCAATCAAAGCATCAACATTACCGAGCATTTTACAATTCGTCTATTCGTTATTGAAGTCATGGCGATGCTGCTTGCCAGTTCTGCGTCGGGACAGAACTCGAAGCAACCGGCGACTTCCGATGCCGTAAAGGCGGAGAACGAGACAAGGTATCTGGCCTTCCCGAGCTTCAGCTACTACCGCCTCGATTCGGAAGTCGCCGCTCTTGTTGAGCAGCGGGTCGAAAGTTCCTGAAGGGCGACCCGCTGATCGAAGCGAAAACGGTGGCGTCCCTCGTCCATCACCCCCGATCGCAAAAGGAAAGAGAACCATGCAAAAACGGAAAGTTGGTGTCGGTGCGTTGGTGCTCCTCGGCCTCGTGTGCGCACAGGCTTCCGCCCAGGACATCCCCGAGGAGGCGCGCAAGGAAATCGCGCGAAACCTGCACGGCCCCTTCACGGTGTTCCGCGACGCCGTGCAGGAGGAACTGAAGCTGACCGACGAGCAGAAGGAAAAGGTGGAGGAACACCTCCGGGAACGGCTTCCGGACATCATGGAGTTCTTCCAATCGCTCGAGGGCCTGAACGGGCAGGAACGCGAGAAAAAGCACCAGGCCTTCCGGCAGAAGGAGCAAGAGAAACTGACCTCGGTGCTGAAGGCAACGCTCAAGGAAGACCAGAGCAAGCGTCTGCACCAACTGGTGTTGCAGCAGGAGGGGGCGTTGGCCTTGTTCCACGGTGGGCCGGAGATTGCGAGAGACCTGAAGATCACGGACGAACAACGGAAGCAATTCATGGCGGTCGTCCAGGAACTGCATAAAAAGGTCGCACCCCTCATCAAAGAGGCCGAGTCGGGTGGTAATCCCGAGGAAATCCGGCCCAAAGTGATGAAGATCCGCAAGGAACAGGAGGGCAAAATCGAGGCCCTTCTCACGGACGCGCAGAAGAAGCAATGGAAAGAGATGCTCGGGAAGCCATTGGCTCTCGACGAGTGACAAGGCCACCGCCGGGGCGCCTGCCGAACGCGCCCCGGCTTTCCGCTCGCTGTCTCCCACAGAGTTTCCTGCCACGATGGAGAAACCGATGCGCCATGACCAACCACAATGGGAAGACCGCTTTCTGACCCGCCGGGACTTGCTCTGCCGCGGTGGTATGGGCATGGGCGCGCTGGCACTGGCAGGCGTCATGGGCGACGCGTTCGGGGACGCACCGCGCCCGGCAAGCAGCCTCGACGCGCCTCTGGTGCCGGGGCAACCGCACTTTGCCGCCAAGGCCAAGCGAGTGATTCACCTGTTTTTGAGCGGCGGGCCGTCCCACGTCGATACCTTCGACCACAAACCGGCACTCGACAAACACCACGGCCAGCAACTCCCCAAGAGCATCCACCAGGTCACCGAACGCCGAACCGGGACCGTCATGAGGTCCCCCTTCAAGTTCCAGCGCTATGGGCAGAGCGGGATCGAGGTCAGCGAACTGTTCCCCCACGTCGGGGAGTGCATCGACGACATCGCGGTGATCCGTTCCATGCAGGCCGACGTGCCCAACCACATCCCGTCGATCCTCTTGATGAATTGCGGGGACGCGCGGTTGATCCGGCCCAGCCTCGGGTCCTGGGTGACCTACGGGTTGGGCAGTGAGAACCAGAACCTCCCCGGGTTTGTCGCAATGCGTCCCGGCGGATACCCGGGCAACGGCGGTGCCCAAAACTGGCGGGCAGGATTTCTGCCGGGCGCTTACCAGGGAACGTATATCGACACCCGGTATACGCAGATCGAAAAGCTGATTGAGAATACCACCAACCCGCGGATTTCCCACGCGGACCAGCGCCGGCAACTCGAACTCTTGCGGGAACTCAATGAAAGTCACCGCCAGGAGCGCGACAGGAACGCACAGATCGAGGCCCGCATCCAGTCTTTTGAGCTTGGCTCGCGCATGCAACTGGAAGCGGCGGAGGCGTTCGACATCCGTCGGGAACCCGAGTCGATCCGCCGAATGTACGGAGAAGGCGCCGAGGCCCGGCAGATCCTGATCGCGCGCCGACTGGTAGAGCGAGGAGTCCGCTTCGTGCAGGCCTGGGTCGGCAGCGATTGGGACCACCACCAGAACCTGGAATTAGGGCACCGCAGTATGGCCAGGCAGTGCGATCAGGCGATCGGTGCATTGCTGAAAGACCTTAAACAGCGGGGCATGCTTGACGACACTCTGGTCATTTGGGGAGGGGAGTTCGGCCGCACTCCGACCGTGGAAGTGCTGATGGGCCTCCCCAACAACACGAAGGGCAACGGTCGCGACCATAACCATCATGGTTTCACCATGTGGCTGGCCGGCGGCGGCGTCAAAGGCGGGTACGTGCATGGCAGTACGGACGAATTCGGCTTTCGGGCGGTCGAGCAGAAGGTCCACGTCCACGACCTCCACGCCACGATTCTGCACCTGCTCGGATTCGATCACACCAAGCTGACCTACCGCCACGCCAGCCGGGATTTTCGCCTCACAGACGTGTACGGCGAAGTGGTGCACGAACTGATTGCTTAGCATCCTGACGACGCGGCGAGCGACACGCGAGACATTCCGAGGTGAAGGAGGAATCCCGTGCGAAGATCGTACCGGAGCCATGCGAGTTGGCTCCTGCTGACGCTGTGGTTGGTTGCCGGTACGTCTCCCGTGCTCCGCGCGGCTCCGCCTGCTGGTAGTGACGCCAAGGGCGTCGAGTTCTTTGAAACTCAGATTCGCCCGCTCTTGGCAAACCAGTGTTATCAGTGCCATAGCCAAGAAAGCAAGAAGGCCAGGGGGGGGCTGCTGCTCGACAGCCAGGAGGGGCTACTCAAAGGAGGCGATTCTGGCCCATTTTTTGTGGCCGGCGACCCCGAGAAAAGCCTGCTGATTAAGGCCGTGCGCTACAAGGAGGAAGACCTGCGCATGCCGCCTGACGGCAAAAGGCTGACCGAGACGCAGGTCGCCGATCTCGAAGCGTGGGTGAGAATGGGAGCGCCGCTGCCGCGAGCGGGCGTTCAGGAGGATAAGATCAGGGCGAGTGCGCGCACGCACTGGGCCTTCCAACCGGTGAAGCGACCCGCACTTCCAACGGTCAAGAATCAACGCTGGGGGCAATCAGCGGTTGATGCGTTCATTCTCGCAAAACTCGAACCCGCTGGAATGCAGCCGGCGCGACCAGCGAACAAACGAACCTTGATCCGGCGGGCGACTTATGACCTGATCGGGTTGCCGCCGACACCGGAGGAAGTCGCGGCCTTCGTGGCGGACACGTCCCCCAACGCGTTCGCAACAGTCGTGGATCGTTTGCTCGCCTCGCCCCATTACGGCGAACGCTGGGGCCGTCACTGGCTGGATGTGGCCCGATACGCCACGACCGACAGTCCCTACGCCTTCACATATCGCGATTACGTGATTCGCGCGTTCAACGACGATCTGCCTTACGATGAATTCCTTCTCCAACAATTTGCGGCGGATCAACTGGGCCTCGGCGAGAACAAACGAGCGCTGGCCGGTCTTGGGTTCCTGACCCTAGGCCGGCAGTTCGAGAACTTCCACGATACGATCGACGACCGGATCGACGTCGTCACGCGCGGCACGATGGCGCTGTCGGTCAGTTGCGCGCGGTGCCACGATCACAAGTACGATCCGATCCCCACCCGCGATTATTACGCCCTCCACGGCGTCTTCGCCAGTTCCGTCGCGCCGGACGAACTGCCCCTCCTCGGCATCGCACTCGATCCGAAAGCGTACGCGGAGTATGTGCCAAAACGCGAGTCACTCCAGGCGAAGCTGGATAACTTCATCCGCAAGCAGGAGGCGGAAGTCCTCAAGCAGCACCGCCGGCAAACAGCCAAGTGCCTGCTCTTAAGCCGGGAACCGGCCAAATTGGCCGAACTGATCAAGGAAAACTTTGGGTTGAGCGACCGGAAGATCCTCCAGGCCGGGGCCACGCGTTGGCTGAGGGCATTGGAAAAAATGAACCGGGAGTCCGATCCGATCTTCGCTCCGTGGTTCGCCTTTGCGGCACTGCCGAGTTCGGAATTCGCCGACCGGGCCAAAACACTGTCGGCCAACATCGCGGCCAACTCTTTCGTCCATCCCGTGAACTCTCTGGTGGCCCAGGCTTTTGCAGGCGAACCACCGACCTCTTTGAAGGATGTGGCGGAGCGCTACGACAAGCTGTTCGAGGACGCGGACAAGCGATGGCAAGAGACACAGAGCGAGGCCGATCGGGAGACCAACTCAGCCTCCCCCCAGACACTGCCTGACGCCGAGCAGGAAGCGCTGCGCCAGGTCTTTTACGGCAAGGACAGCCCCGGCAACTTGCCAACCGAGTTGATGCGGCAGTTATTTAGCACGACGGCGCTCATGCAGTTGGGACCACTCCAGGCAGAAATCAATCGACTTGAGGCCAATCATCCGGGCGCTCCCCTGCGAGCCATGGCGCTCGTGGACAGTCCGCGACCGGCGAACAGCAGGGTGTTCATCCGTGGGAACCCGGACCGGCTGGGCGAGGAGGCTCCCCGCATGTTTCTGGCAATTCTGTCGGGAGACGTACGGGAGCCGTTCAGCCGCGGCAGCGGCCGACTGGAACTGGCCCGAGCCATCGCCAGCCGAGAGAATCCCCTCACGGCCCGCGTCATGGTGAACCGCCTCTGGCTCCATCATTTTGGTGCCGGTCTGGTGGCGACTCCCGACGACTTTGGGTTACGCTCCGATCCACCGAGCCATCCCGAACTGCTGGACTACCTTGCCTGGCGGTTCATCGAGGATGGTTGGTCGCTCAAGAAACTACACCGTGTGCTGATGCTGTCAAGCGTTTACCAGCAACAGAGCGATAACAACCTGCGCTACGAGACGTTGGACCCAGATAACCGGCTGCTTTCGAGAATGAACCGCCGGCGACTCGACTTCGAATCGATCAGGGACACGCTCCTGTTGGTTGCGGGCAATCTGGACCATTCCCAGGGGGGACGTCCGGTTGATCTGCTCAAGCAGCGGGAAGGCCGCTTCACCAATCGCCGCACGGTGTATGGAACCATTGATCGCAATGACTTGCTTGCGCTCTACCGGGTCTTCGATTTTGCCAACCCGGATCTGTCCACGGCCCAGCGTGACGCCACCACCGTGCCGCAACAATCGCTCTTTTTTCTGAACAGCCCCTTTGTCATGGAACAAGCGTGCAGGATGGTGGACCGGCCCTCCTTCCAACGGCTCAACGACAAAGCAGAGCGGGTTCGCGACCTCTATCAACGTGTCTATCAACGCGATCCCTCCGCGGAAGAAATCCAAAGGGGGCTGCGTTTCCTCCAAGGCACGTCGGCTTCAACGGGCACCGAGGAGACGCCCCAGAAGCAGCCGCTGACTCCCCAGGAACGCTATGCCCAGGTCTTGCTGATGACGAACGAGCTAATGTTTGTTGACTGAAGTCTCTTTGAATGAATAGGTGTTATGCATCAGCAGTCGAAGGGCGTGGAATGATGGCCGTTTGCATCCAGGAAATGGCTCGGCATATGCTGGCGGATTACGACGCCAGGACACCGGGCCGGGGCGTTGACAAACCGCTCGACATGACGACCGTCCAGGCATACGCTCTTCAGGCGGAGATCGCCCGGCTGCGTGAGCAACGCGGGGAAAGAGTCATCGGCTACAAGGTCGGCTGCACGAGCAGAGCAATCCAGCTGCAGTTGGGCGTCGAGGAGCCGATCTTCGGCAGGCTTTTCGCCACGGGATGTCATTCGAATGGCGTGCATCTCTCGTCCACGCGCTATGCCAACCTGGCCGTGGAGGGGGAGCTGGCGGTGCGGCTATCCAAGGACTTGCCCAGACAGGCCCCGTCAGCGGAGGAGTGTCGAGAGGCTATCGCCGATCTGTTTCCGGTGATCGAGTTGCACCACTTTGTCCTTCCCGCCACCTGGGCTCCCGGTCATTGGTTGATCGCGAGCGGCGGCATGCACGCGGGATTCGTGCTAGCAGAAACGGAGACAAGCCACCCGAGGTTGCAGCCCTTTGCGAGCAGCCTTCGCGTCCGAATCAACGAGGTGGTCGTCGGGTCAGTGGACGATGCCGCGTGGTCTCACTGCCCGATCGAATCGCTGCGTTGGCTGGCCGGCCGGCTCGCGCAGTTCGGACTACAGCTTTGCAAGGGCCAGGTGATCCTGACCGGTTCGCCCATGAGATTGTTTCCGGTTGCCCCTGGCAGCCGCATCGTCGTCGAAACGCCGCCCTTGGGAGCGAGTTGCGTCAAGATCGATCCCTAGTTCCACAAACGACCGGAGTCCAGGAAATGGGGTACGACGGCACATTGGTGTTGGATTTCCTAGCGAAGACGCACCAGACGTCACTGCTGACCGATCGGGAGAAGCACCTCGTGGGACTGGCCGTGACCATGACTCGCGGCTGCCAGGTCTGTACTCGGAGCCGAATCGAGAAAGCACGGGAGGCCGGCATCGGGGACGACCTGCTGAATGCCTTGGTTGCGATCGTGTCCGCCGTCAACGCCGGGGTCGCCGCGGCCACGGCGCGGGAGGGCTTCCGCATCGCCGACGCAGCTTCGGCCGAGGAATGTGGTCCCCTCTGTTCGGCTGAGCAACCGCCGGCCGCCGAGAGGGAGACCACAGCACGGAGGGGAGAGGGATGAAGACTACCCCGAGCTTTGGCAGGCGGAACTCGACCAAACCTCATACGTCTGCGGTCCCAAGGTGGAGCAATCCACGCATAAACCGCTGTAAAGTCTGCGCTCAGTCGCCGATTTCCTTCCGCAGCTCCTTGGCCTCGGGGTGGTCGGGGTCGTCCTTGAGCAAGGTGTCGAGGGTTGCCTTGGCCGCATTGCGGTTGCCGAGGCCGAGTTGGGCCTTGGCGAGCCGGACTTTCAGGTCGTTGGGTCGCTTGGCTTTCAGGTCGATCGCGGTCTGGTATTCCTCGATGGCCGGGGCGAACTTCTTCTGAGCGGCCAGGGCATCGGCCAGGAAGGTGTGACAGGCGGGGTCGTAGACGTTGACGTAGAGGCACTCCATCGCCCATTTCTCGGCCTGGTCGGGCTGCTTGGCGGCCAGGTGTCGCTCGGCCAGCGCCTTGCGGACGTCGAGGTCGTCGGCGTCGTTGTCGGCGATCATGGCCAGGTCGGTCAGGAACTTGGCGTCGTTCTTCTGCCGCAGGTGAACCCGGGCCAGGCCGGCGATCCACTTGGTGTGGACCGGGTCGTCACGGCGGGCGATCTCGTAGAGTCGCTCAGCCTCGTCGAGCTTCCCTGCCTTCATTTGGAGCTCGGCCAGGAGGTCGATCACCCGCTCGTTGGGCTTGTCCGGGTCGAGGGCCGGCTCGAGAACCGCCAGCGCCGCGTCTTCGTCACCGATCGTGACGAGCAGGCGCGCCTTGACGTAGCTGGCCAGGGGTTGGTGGGGCACGGCTTTGAGCGCTTTTTCGGCGAACGGGCGGGCCTCTTTGAGGTCGCGTCGGGCAAAGTGCTCGTAGGCCATCCGAGCGTTCAGGTCGGCGTCGTCCGGCTTGTCCTTGAGCATCCGCTCAAGCTGTGAGAACTTGATCGGCTTCTCGTCGTTGACCCGGGTCCGGATCGTCTTGACCACCTCGTCGAGCGAGGTCAGGTACTCGGCCTCGAAGTCGGCCTTCTCGACATTGAAGCAGGCGGCGATCGCCCGGTCGGTCGTCAGGCCGCGGCGGTAGGCGCCGAGCATTTTGATCAAGGCGTCGGAGCCAAATCGCTTGAGCATGTATTGCGCGTAGAGTTGAGCCTGGCAATACGCCATCTGGCGGTCGTCGGGTTCCTTGGGGCGGATGAAGCCAAGGTTGATCGTGTCGAGGTTGAGGAGCTTCGATCGGCTCGGCACCCGCTCCAGGAGGAGTTTGTTCCACTCCTGAGGGCGAGGGAACCCTTCGCTCTCGACGGCCAGGGCCTCGGTGTACCAGTGCGGAATGTTGAAGTCGGTCTGCTGCAAGGTGATGACGTGAACGAGTTCGTGTTTGAGCACTCGAGCCCAGTTGAATGGCTTGCCGGTGGCGCGAGGGCTGGCCAGGGCGACCACCTTGCCCGTGCAGGCGCCGACGGTCGGGATGAACGGCAGGCCGATCGTCCGGCCGCTGAACCACGTGTGATCCTTCAAGATCTCGATCTGGGTCAGCTCGGGCGGGGAATAGCCGAATCGGGTGGTCAGCTCGCCGTGGATCGACTCGAGGTAGCGCCCCATGTACTTGCCCAGGAGCTCGTCCTGCTTGGGGTCGACCAGGACGCTGTAATGCTCGGTGAGGATCGGCTTATACGAGGCCATGTGCTTGAGCACGAGCATCTGGTTATTGGCGCGGACGTTGAACGGGTCCGCGGCGAAGGCGGCCTGAAAGAGGTCGCGAGCCTCGCTCTCACGGCCGATCTGCATATAGAGCATTCCGAGACCGATCGGAGCCTCAGCACGCCTGGGGTCGGCGGCCGCGGCGAGCAGGAAGGCGCGTTCGGCCGAGTGGTACTTGCGACGGTCAGCCAAGCGCTCGCCGAGGGCGGCGTAGAAGGTGGCCGGTCTGGGGTTATCGGCCAGGGCGATCGCCTCGACGACCGCAGCGCCGACCGGATCGACCAGCAAGCGGGACGAGGCGGCGAGTCGGGCCAGGGCGTCCTGATCGTGTCGGTTCTCGGCGACCGCCTTCTGAGCGGCGGCCAGGGCGTCGGAAAAGCGCTCGTCGGAAATGTTCAGGTCGGCCAGCAAGATGTGTGCAGGGGCATACCGCGGGTTGATCGCCAGGGCCCTTTCGACCTTGGCTCGACCGGCGGCCAGCTTGTATCCTTGGAGATCGGCGTTGCCGAGTGTGACCAGGATTTCGGCGGCCAGCGGATTGATCTCCAAGGCCCGGGCGAGTTCCTTCGCCGCCGCGGCCTCGTTGTAGCCGGAGAGGAACAAGCGACCCTCGAGCCAGGGGGCCTGCCAGCAGCGGGGGTCGGCACTGAGCGCGGCTTCGTAGATCTGGTTGATCACATCGTTGAGCGACTCGCTCAGCTCGTCCCCGCGCGCCATAGCCCGAAAATAACGCTCGGAGGCCTGGCCGACGATCAGGAGCGCCTCGGCGTCCTTGACGATGTCGGCCTGGCGTTCGTTGTACCGGTCGACGAACCACTTCCAGGCGTCAACCGCTCGATCAAGTTCGCCCCGGGCCTCCAGGAGGCGGGCTTCGACCCAACGCGCGGCGATGTGGTTGGGATCGGCCTTGAGCGCTTGTTGCGCTGCCGCAACGGCCGCTTCCCAGTCGCCGCGCCCGAAGTGCAAGTCGGCCACCCGGGCGGCGAGATCGGCGTTTTGGGGCTGTTGCGCGGCAAGGTCGGTCAAGACAGCGACGGCCTTCTCAACCTCTCCCTGGCTGGCCAGACAGTCGGCCTGGCCGAGCACGGCCTTGGCGCGAGCGGGCGCGGGGAGGTCGGCCTCCTTGAGAATCGCCTCGTACGCCTCCTGAGCCTCGGCGTAGTGGCCAGTCTGCAAAAGCCGGCGGGCCTCATCGAGCCCGTCGGCTCCGGCCACCATCGTCACGAGCAAAGTCAGTAGAATTTCGCCGAGCATACCCACCTCCTGTTCCTTTCCACGCTAACATAGGGGACGGAGGAAATGAACCACCGAATCGCATGCGGCGACACGGATCAAGGCGAGGTCGAACCATGGCCAACACGAAACCCATGTACCGTCTGGTGGTTTTCGAGGAAGTGGATGACCCTCAGGGGGTCCGTGACCTCTTTTGCAAGGTGACGGGCATTCACCCCACCGACGCCATGCAATGGATTGCGCGGGCCCCTGGGGTCTGGCCCAAGCCGCTGACCGAGGCCGAGACGCGATCCCTGCTCGACGGTCTGTTCGAGTATGGCGTGCCGGCCGAGGCGTGGCGTGTCGACCAGTTCCCCGACATCGTCCCCCCTCGCAAGATCCACACCGCCGCCTGTCTGCCGGAAGGCTTCCGAGTCCAAGGACTCCACGGCGAAGCGACTCATTGGGTTCCCTGGGATCGAATCGAACTGATCAGTGCCGGGCGGATCGACACGGAGGACGTCTTCCGCAAGGCCAGCCCACCGACATGGTCCGCCGCACTGGCCGTGGGGCTCCGGGCCATCACGCTCCGGGTCGGCAAGCCGCCCGACCGCAGCAAACGAGCGAGCCGAGTCCTTCGCGACCCGGTCGGCGAGGCGATCATCGTCCGACGCGACCCTCTGATCGCTTTTCGAATCATCGAAAACCAGATGAACTACGCCTACCTGGGGGACCGCCTGAGCCCCAAAGCCTCGGAAAACTTCCCCGTGTTCCTGGCCGACCTCTGCGCCCGAGCCGAGCAAGCCGACGTTACTCCGCTCACTCAGTCGATCGTGGAGCACAAAGACCCGGCCGAGTCGGCCTTTCCGAGCTCACAAGCCCTCCTGGATTACTCAACTCACCGGCTCCTCTGGTGCTGGTATCGCCGCGCCCGCGACAAGCAACGTCTCGAAGAGACGGGCTTTTGAGCAGACGTTCACGGATTTCCTTATGCTTCTTCTACGATCCGTGACCGAGCGCGAACCTCGATAGATTTCCGGCTCGGTCGAATCCGTCGTACGGCCGGCCCGGCCGTATCCCCCTCGGTCCAGGGCCATTCCTCGGACTCGCGCCGACCCCGAGGGAATTACGGCCGGG
Organism: Singulisphaera photorubra; assembly: GCF_045290345.1. Taxonomy (GTDB): domain Bacteria; phylum Planctomycetota; class Planctomycetia; order Isosphaerales; family Isosphaeraceae; genus Singulisphaera. The sequence continues at coordinate 752,259 of NZ_CP155447.1, forward strand.
CCGGCCGTGCTACTGAAAACCAACCTGTGGCGGAAACCGCAAGAATCATCAGTGCTTTCGCTCCGTCGCGGATCGTTGATTTTTATTTCGTAAAGCCTCGCTGAAACCGTCAAAAAGTCATCATCAACTCGCAAATCGGTTCGCGGCAAGGCTCGAATCCCTCCCGTAATGCGGGCACGGTCCATCATCCCGATCTCCTTGCCCCAAGGGTGGTTAAGATGGTGGGCCGTGCCCACCCTACGGGAATTATTAGGCCGACGATGATGCCAAGGCCAGCCGCGTTGACGTTAGGGAGAAACGGGTTCGGCGAAGCGTTACTCGGTTCGAGCCTGAGCGACTGGGTCGTGCACACGGTTCACGCCGGCCCCTGCGCCCTGGTTGAACGAGGCGGCCTTGATGAGCCGAGGCCTCGGGCAAACGTTATCGAGAACGTCGCCAGCCGTCCCTCGGCGTCTCCTGGCCGGAGTCCCACCGACGGTACGCCCACCTGGTCGAATGGGCATCGAGCACTGATAAGTTGAGGCGATGGTTCGCCGACCACGTCGCTTTGAATCTCTATCCAATGATCCGCAACAGGGCGAAAAGCAGGCCGACAATTGGCAAGGCCGGCCAAGGTGGCTCCGACAAGTGCCCTTGGCCCTCTGACAATTGCTTGAACTCGCCTGGAATAACAGCCGGGCCGGCCGAACGACTGAATTTCGTCGAAAACCCCTTGCGCCAATGGACAGAAATAGCGTGACAGGCTCCTCGCCCCCTCACAACCGGCCGCACGTTCAAGACAGACAATCACAGACCTGAGAACAATCGAATCCCTGCAGGTTTCAAAAAATTTCAAGTAATTCTACACTCACAACGACAACGTCTCAGGTCATTGTCTATTCAAGCTTTATGTTCCAAAAAGTCCCCCTCACCCCACTTCTCAGGCGTGGGTTGGCTCGACAAAGCCATGGAAGAAATTGCCTGATCCGTGTATGATTTCCATGATCCATGCACTCGGGACGTGCATCCTGACTCGCTCGGTCTTCTCATGAACCACTCCGCAGAATCGGAGCTCACGTGAGAAGTGCGAGACCAGCGAGAACTTAAAAAAAATGGATTTTCCCCTGGGGACTGCTCCACCAAAGCCTGGTGATTCCTCCCTGAGACGGCTCACCCGCTTTACCTGAATCGCGATCTCTCAAGAGGTCGAAAAAAATCAAACTACATCCTCATCAGTTAATGTCCTTTTTAATCAGGGCATGACTGACGCGGGCCGGATCGCTCCCGGTCTGTTTCTTTCGTTATTTCTTGCAAGAGGTTATCCCCATCGTGCGTTCTCTTCGAATCCTTTTGATCAGCTATTGCGCCTACCTGACACTCCCGCTTCTCACAATGTCACTGACCGGTTGCGGCGGAGCCAGCAGCGAGACGCAAGCCACACCGGGGCCCACGCCGCAGGACGAGGACATTCGCAAGCAGATGATCGAGTTCGAGAAATCGAAAGCGAAATCCCGCAAAAAGTAGGCCCTCACACCAAACCAGGCACACGGTCACCCCTCGACCGCCCGCTTCCGGCTCGCTTCTGTTCCCGGACAGGACAGGTTCCACGTCCGAAGGTCCTGCCATGGCCTTTGAGGATTCAGGGCAGGCGGCCCGCCGAAGGGCCAGCTTGGCGATCAATTGATCGTCGAGATGTTCATCTTTCCTAATTTGCTGAGGATCGAGCATGACAAGTCGAAGCATTAAGCGGGGATTCACGCTGATCGAGCTCTTGGTGGTGATCGCCATCATCGCCGTCCTGATCGCGTTGCTGTTGCCGGCCGTGCAGGCGGCACGTGAAGCGGCCCGTCGTTCGCAGTGCACGAACAACCTCAAGCAGCTTGGGTTGGCGATGCACAATTATTTGTCTTCCAACAACGTCTTCCCGCTGGGGGCGTCGCTGGCGGCCGATAGCCCGACGACCCAGGCCTCTTGGAACAATTGGGGGGCTCAGGCCCTGATGCTGCCCGCGATGGAGCAGACGGCCCTCTACAACGCGATCAACTTCAACTACGGTTGCCGAAACGCCAGTGGGACCACCGCCGGGCCGATCAACTCCACGGCGGCCAACTCCAAGGTCGCTGCGTTTCTTTGCCCCTCCGACAGCAACGCGGGCCAGACCAACCTCAACAGCTACCACGGCTCGATGGGCACGACCCCCGCGAACAACCGGACGGGCAGCTCGGGGATGTTCACCTTCCGAATGGCCTACGGGATCGAGAGCCTCACGGATGGGAGCAGCAACACCATCGCCTTCTCCGAAGCCCTGGCCAGCGACTATGCCAGTGGCGCGATCCGCAAGCCGGCGAATGGAGTCGGCAACGCCGGCGGCGACACCTCGACGATCCAGCAAATGATCAGCGCCGGCACGAACCCGGCCGCGATCCAGGCGGCGCTGACCGCTTGTAACACCGCCTGGCAGGCCGGCTCGAACATCGGGATCGATCGCGGCCGTTACTGGGCGAACGGGATCGAGGGATACACGATGTTCAATACCATCGTCACCCCCAACTCTAAGCAGAACGGCTGGAATTACTGCCGGTTGGATTGCTGCAGCACGGCCGGCAACGCGCACTTCACCAAGGCGTCGAGCAACCACTCCGGCGGTGTCAATACCCTGCTGGGCGACGGCAGCGTCCGGTTCATCAAAGACTCGATCTCGCAGGTGACCTGGTGGGCGCTCGGCACCCGCGACGGCGGCGAAACGATCAGCTCCGACTCGTACTGAGCTGCCGCCTCATTGCGCGGATGCGAAGGAACCCGGAATCGATCGAAAGCAAAAAAAGAAGAAAAAAGGGGGGGGGAGCCGTCTGGCTTCCCCCCTTTCTCAATTTCCAATGGATCAACGCTGCAAATCAGTGCTCCTCCCTCACGTCTCGATGCCGAAGCCAGCTTTGGTGAAGAGTCGCACCAAGAATCGCCCCGCAAAACCAGATCATCCGGGCCACCTTTACATAATCCCCATGCCCCTGATAGACTTATCACGCAAACGCCCTTGGCAGGGGACGCCAGGATCTCCAGGCGGAGGACGCCAACCAACCCACCGCCCCCATTCCACCAATCAGAGGTTGCAGGAGAGACATTTCCGTGCCCCAACAAGACCGTTATCTGTTCACGAGCGAGTCGGTCTCGATGGGCCATCCTGATAAGATGGCCGATCAGATCTCCGACGGCATCCTCGACGCGATCTTCAAGCAGGATCCGAAAGCGCGGGTGGCGTGCGAGACTTTGCTGACGACCGGGCTGGTGGTTGTGGCGGGTGAGATCACGACCACGGCGTCTGTCGACTACGCCAGCGTGGTCCGGCAAGTTGTCGAAGAGGTGGGCTACACCTCCAGCGAGATGGGCTTCGACGCCAAGACCTGTGCGGTGATGGTGGCTCTGGGCAAGCAATCGCCCGACATCGCCCAAGGGGTCAACGACGACGCCGAGAAGGGCAAAGACATCGGGGCCGGCGACCAGGGCCTGATGTTCGGCTACGCCGCCAACGAAACGCCCGAACTGATGCCGATGCCGATTGCCCTGGCGCATCGAATCATCAACCGAATCACCGAACTCCGCAAGAACGGCACGATCAAGTGGCTCCGCCCTGACAGCAAGAGCCAGGTCACCGTCGAATACGTCGACGGCAAGCCGGTCCGGATCGACGCGGTGGTCGTCTCGACCCAGACCGATGAGACGCCGATCGAAGAGATCCGCAAGGTCATCAAGGAGCAGGTGATCCTGCCCGTGCTGCCCAAGGACATGGTCGACGCCGAGACCAAGTACTACATCAACCCGACCGGCCGGTTCGTCGTGGGTGGCCCCTGCGGTGACGCTGGCCTGACGGGCCGCAAGATCATCGTCGACACCTACGGAGGCGCGGGTCGCCACGGCGGTGGGGCGTTCAGCGGCAAGGATCCCACAAAGGTTGACCGCTCGGCCGCCTACATGGCCCGCTACGTCGCCAAGAACGTGGTGGCGGCCGGCCTGGCCGACCGCTGCGAAATCCAGTTCGCCTACGCCATCGGCGTCTCCGAACCGGTCAGCGTCCACGTCGACACCTTCGGCACCGGGCAGATCGCCGACGCCCAGATCGCCGAGTTGGTTCGCAAGACCTTCCCGCTGAACCCGTCGGGCATCATCAAGCACCTCGACCTGCGCCGCCCGATCTACCAGAAGACCGCCAGCGGCGGCCACTTCGGACGCTCGGAGCCTGAGTTCACCTGGGAGCGCACCGACAAGGCCGATGCCCTCCGCAAGGCGATCGGCAGCCTGGCGACCGCCTGATCGAGTCGGATCGAACGGATCCTCAACATTCCCGACCGAAGCCCGTTTTCTCCCGGGAAGACGGGCTTCGTTTTTTATTTCTTCCTTGACGTAGGCTTTTCATGCCGTCGCCATTATCAGAGGCTGCACGCGCGGCGTATTCCAAGGCGTTTGGCCTCGAGCCGACAGTCCTGGCCCAGGCTCCCGGCCGGGTCGAACTGCTGGGCAACCACACCGACTATAATGGCGGCCTGGTCCTGGCCACGGCCATCGACCGCGGCACGGTCATTGCCGGCCGGAGCATCCCCGAGCGCGAGGGCCAAGTCCGCTCGACCGGGTTCCCGGACCCGGACCGGTTCGACCTCGAGGCTCTCGAAACCGACGCGCCGGGGGCGTGGGGTCGTTATGTCCGAGGCGTGGTCTGGACGCTCCGAGAAGCTCACGGGCCGTTTCAAGGAGGGTTCCAGGCGGCGATCGCTGGTGACGTCCCCTTGGGAGCGGGCCTCTCCAGCTCCGCGAGCCTTCAGGCGGCCCTGGCCCTGTTCCTGCTGCAGGCAGGTGTGACCGGCCAGACCGCCGACCTCGACGACCCTGCGAGAATGGCCCTGGCCAAGCGGCTCCAACGGGGCGAAAACGAGTTCGTCGGGGTCCAGTCGGGGCTTCTCGACCAGTTCTCCGTCCTCTTCGGCCGCGCGGGCATGGCGTTGAGCCTCGACTGCCGCAGCCTCGAGTACGAGCGGCTCTCCCTGGGCTCGCCGCCACCCGCGATCGTCATCTGCGACTCGAAGACCTCGCGGCGACTGGCCGACGGGATGTACAACCAGAGACGCGCGGAGTGCGAGCGGGTCGTCGCCTTCTTCCAGGCCAAGCGCGGCCCCGAGGCGGTCACCTGGCTCCGCGACGTGACGCTCGAGGAGTTGCAGGACGCCTGGAGCCGGCTCGACACGGTCGGGCGGATCCGCGCCCGGCACGTTCTGTCCGAGAACGAGCGGGTCCGGCAGGGGGTCGAGGCGCTCCGCGCCGGTGACTCCGCGAGACTCGGCCACCTGATGTCGGATTCGCACGCCTCAAGCCGTGACGACTTCGCCAACAGCTCATCGTACCTCGAGACGCTGATCGAGTCGGCCGAGGAAGCCCCCGGCTATCTCGGCGGCAAGCTCTCGGGCGCAGGCTGGGCGGGCTGCACGGTCAACCTCGTCGAGGCGACGAAAGCGGACGACTTCGCCGCCGCGGTCCGTCACCATTACACCAGGCGGACCGCCATCGTGCCGGACGTCCACATCTGCCACGCCGCCGCCGGCGCCTCCGGGCTCTGACCCGGATCTCCAAAGGACATTGGCCGAATTGTCAGGCCCCGTCGCGCCTTCACAACCGGCCACTTCGGGCGAACAATTGGCACGGTCGCAGCGCCAATCCGCAGGGTACAGAGAAGGGACTCTCACCAACGGGAAGCTTCACCGGAGAATCATCAATGCCCTGGGCACGTATCCTGGCCGACCTTGTTGTCGTCTTTCACGCCTGTTTCGTGGCCTTCGTCGTCTTCGGGATGGTGGCGATCGTGGTCGGCCTCGTGTTAGGTTGGTCTTGGGTGCGGAACTTCTGGTTCCGGTCCCTGCACCTGGCCGCCATCGCCGTCGTCACCGCGCAAACGCTGGCCGGGATGATGTGCCCGCTGACGATCCTGGAGAACCAACTGCGGCGTCAGGCAGGGCAGCAGACCTACCCGGGAGCATTCATCGGCTACTGGGCGCACCACCTGATCTTCTTCGAGGCGGAGCCATGGGTGTTCAACGTCGCTTACACCCTGTTCGGCCTGGCCGTCGCGGGCGCCTTTCTCCTGGGCCCGCCCCGCTGGCCCTGGCGGCAGACCGTCGCAACGAACCAAGAAACGACCCCTCACGCTCCTTGACCTCTCTTGATCAGGGCGCGTGCCCAACCGGCTCATCTCCCGCGTGAAGGAGTGTCCGATGTCAGGAACTCGCCCCCTCTTGCTGCTGGCCGCCTTGCTCCTCTCGACGTCAACGTCAGCCGAGACGTGCCTCTCTCCGTTCGTGAAGCGGCTCGATCGCCCCGAGAAGTTTCTTTACGTTTTCTGCGTGGATGCGGACGCGAAAGACAACGACTTCGTCGCCGTGATCGACGTCAATCCCGACAGCTCAGCCTACGGGACGTTGGTTCACACGTTGGATCTCGGGACCAAGGGGAACGAAACCCATCACTGGGGCTTCACCGATGACCGAACCCGGATCTGGGCGGGAGGCTTGCTCTCGAGCCGGGTCTGGATCATCGACGTCGCCACCGACCCGGCGAAGCCGAGGATTGAAACGGTCCTCGAAGAGATCCCCCAGAGGACAGGGCTCTCGGGCCCCCACACCTACTACGCCCTGCCGGGCCGAATGCTGGTCAACTTCCTGGGGGCGGCCGACGGAGGACTTCCCGCCGGCATGGCCGAGTTCACCAACGACGGCAAGTTCATCCGCCGGATCGAGAATCCGAAAGAGGCCCCTTACGGCTACGACGTGGCCATCAAGCCCGGCCTGAACCGAATGGTCTCCAGCAGCTTCACCCCGCGGCGAAACTACAAGAAGCCGCTGGCGCAGATGGACATGAAAGACTTCGGCAGCGAGATGGTCGTCTGGGACTTCAAGGAGCGCAAGCCGCTCCAAGTCGGCAAGGCAGGGCTCGCCCCCTTGGAGGTGCGTTGGAGCTTGAAGCCCGAGAACAACTACGGGTTCACCAACTGCGCGCTCGACAACTCGATCTGGCTCTTTCGAGGCCGGTCCGACGGCCCCTACGAGTTCAAGAAGATCGCCCAGACCGGAGCGTTCCCGGTCGACCTGCGGCAGAGCCCCGACGACCGCTACCTGTTCGTGAGTTGCTTCGGCGACAACCTGATCCAGCAGTGGGACGTCACCGACCCCGACCAGCCCAAGCTCTTCAGCACCGTCTCCCCGGTCGTTCAGCCCAACATGATGCACCTGACCGGCGACGGCAAGCGGATGTACGTGACCAACTCACTGCTCTCGACCCTGGACCACGCCGGCCGGTTCTTCGTCCGCCTCGTCCACGTCGGCCCTGATGGCATGAAGGTCGACCCGTTCTTCAACGTTGACCTGAACAAGCTCCCCACCGGCCCAGCGCGGGGACATGACATGCTCATCAACTGACCGGTCCCGTTCGAGGCCGAGGAGCGACTTCAGACATGGTCACCGCGGCAAAGCGAATCGACATGACGATCCTCCCGCCACGTGGCCGTCTGGCCGTGGCGGGGCGGCTGCCTCGAAGACTACGCCGGCTTCGAGGCATTGGCGTACTGGCAGGCCAGGCCATGGGGGACACGCCGGACCAGGCGGAACGTGTGGCCGCCGGAGTCCTTTTGTCCTCAAGGAGCGAGCCGTCGCTGACCGCCCCCATTACCGGCCCAGGTCGCCGCCCGCACATGGTTCGACCGTTTCCTATTTTGGCTGTCCTTTCGGCTTATCAACCATAGACAACGTTCGCGAGGACCTGAAAATCTGAGAATGCCCCTCGTCGTTCCAAAGCCGCAACGACAATTTCAGGGTCGCCGATATGATTTGCAGTCAACCAGTCTCGGGTTAGCTGCAACGTTTCGTGGGCAGGCCCCACGCCTTCGGCTTCTAAATGATTGCCGAGCATACCTAGCATTTCCGGAGTGAGCCCCAGGTCTCGCCAAGCTGTGGCATTCTCGCGCAACAAGGCGAGTCGCTTAAGCAATTTCTTCGACTTCGGTTCGCCTGCGTCGAATGCTCGGGCCAGGAAGCTTAGCGCAGCGCTGAAGTCCATGAGGCATTCTGAAATCTGCGACATCATTACCAAGGCTTCCCGATGGTCAGGCTGCTCATTCAAAAGCTCCGCGAGTAGATCATGAGCCTGTGCGAAGTAAGGCAATGAATCCGGGTTGGGTGCCCGTCGAGCATAAGAACCTTGTTTCGACAGCCTCACTCCAAGAAGCAAGCTTTCTCGGGCCGCCTTCAAGGAGTCGGGAATTTCATCCGCCATGAAGCATCTCCTGCTGGGGATTCGCGGATGGCCTCGCCGCCTACGAACTTGTTCTTCCAGCTTATTCAGGTCCGCACTCTGGCAGTGTCCCCCGAAGCCCTCGTTACATTAGTCTGGCAGTATTGGACCAATCCTCGATCCGGACCAAGACGGGCTCACGGAGGCTCCCGAATCGAGCGCACCAAGGAGAGAGCGACGATGAGGATACCCCAAGACCGAACGATCCGAACCTGGTTCCTGGCCTGCCTTTTCTCCGCACCGCTCTTCGGCTTCGCCGCCGAGAAGCCATCTCCACCGAGTTCCCTGGCCGACATCGGCCCCGCGCCTTCGGTCGCCTTGACCGATGCGGCGGGAAAGCCGTTTGCCTTGGCCGACCTACGGGGCAAGGCGGTGGTCGTCAGTTTCATCTACACGACCTGTAGCGGCAGTTGTCCGGCGACGACATTCAACCTGACTCGCGTCCAGCGAGCGCTCAAGGAGGCGGGGCTCTGGTCGAAGCAGGTCGAGTTCGTCTCGATCAGCCTCGACCCCGAGCGCGATACGCCCGAGGCCCTCGCCGCCTACGCCCGGAACTACAACGCGGACCCGGCCGCCTGGCACTTCTTGACCGGCTCCCCGGACCGGGTGGCCAAAGTGGTGGCCGCCTGGGGGATGTGGGCGAAGATCGGCCCTTCGGGTACACTGGACCACCCTTCGCGGATCTTCCTGATCGATCCTCAAGGTCGGCAGCGGGAAATCTACAACCTCGAATTCCTCAAGCCGGCGTCCGTCTTGCATGACGTCCAAACCGTGCTCGCCGAATCGGCGGACCGCTGACAGGCCCGAGGACTGATCCGTTGTTGGCTAACACCGCTCCCCCCCGTTCGCAACGAGCCTTCGTGATCCTCAACCCGGTCGCCGGCCAGGGCGCGGCGGCGGCCGTGCGCCAGGCGTTGGCGGAAGCGTTTTCCAAGCGCGGCGCGGCGGCGGGCGAGGGGGCCGAGGCTCCCTACACTATCTACGAGACCGCCCCCGGCGAGGCGATTCCAAAACTGGTCCGCGAGACAGCGAAGCAGGGGGGTTATGACCTGATCGTCGCGGGCGGGGGAGACGGGACCGTCTCGGCGGTCGCCAACGGCCTGGTCGGGCTGGAGACTCCGCTCGGAATCCTCCCGCTCGGTACGGCAAACGTCCTGGCCCGTGAGCTTGGCATCCCGATCGACCTGGAGGGGGCCTGCCAGCTTCTGGCCGGAGCGCACGCCGTCACGGCGATCGACGCGATGAAGGTGAAGGACCAGTGCTACTTCACCCAGGTCGGCGTCGGCATCGACTCGATGATGATCCGCGACACCCCTCGCGAGGCCAAGCGACGGTTCGGTCGCGTCGCCTACCTCTGGACCGCCTTCACCCGCCTGATCGGGTTCCAGCCGCGGCACTTTCTCATCGAGAGTGATGGGCGTTCGGTTCGCTCGCGTGCCTCGCAGGTCGTGGTGGCCAACTGCGGGATCCTCGGCCAGCCTCCCTTTCGCTGGGGACCGGATATCCACCTCGATGACGGCCGGGTCGATGTTTGCATCGTTCGGGCCCGCTCGCTCTGGAACTACATCACCTTGGCCTGGCATGTGATCCTCGGCCAGCACAAGCAGGACAGCAACGTCCGCTACCTGTCCGCCGACCAGCGCGTCGTCATCACCACCAAGCGTCCCTTACCCGTGCAGGCTGACGGCGAGATCATCGGCGAGACTCCCGTCGAGGTGACGGTCGTCCCCCGGACCCTCCGCGTGATCGTGCCGCCACACAACGGGACTGAAATCCCGCTGCCATTCTCCCCCTTGGGAACGGATTGAAATCCAGAAGGTTGGCATGATCCAGAAAGTCGTCACGGGCGGACAGACGGGGGCAGAGCAGGCGGCCTGGGCAGCGGCGCGCCGGGCCGGGATTGTGACGGCCGGATACATGCCGCGCGGGTTCATGACCGAGGACGGCCCCGCGCCACGAGTGGGCGCGCTCCATGGGGCGATCGAGTTCCCCATGGATGACGCTCGGCGGATCCGCGCCAATCTCCGCCGGGCCGACGGCCTCTTCTGGTTCGGAGACCCAGACTCCCCCGAGGCCGCTGACACATTCGCCGCATGCCGCGAACTGGCCAAGCCGTTCCTCACCATCAATCCCGGATTCACGACGCCCGCGGAAGTCGTCGCATGGCTCAGCGTGTTCGAGACGGCCACCCTCGTCGTCTCCGGCGCTCGCGCCTCGCGGGCCCCGCGCATCGGCCCCCTCGTTGAGGCCTTTCTGGATCACACCTTCGCCGCCTTGCGAAGAGTGGCCAGGCGCGTCGAGTAGCCCTCCAAAAAAAAAGAGAGGGCATCGAATGCCCTCTCCCCATCCCGCACGATCGATCCCTCACCTGGTAGCTGCCCAGACCAGGCCGCCGGAGCAGACTCTCTCTCAACGGCGCCGGGGTCGCGAAGCAACTCGTCTCGGCGTGGTCAGTTCGAACGGAAACGCGTTCTCTCAGTCCGGAGTGACCACAATCGCAAGCTGCGTCTCGACGTTGTAGCTCGTCGGGATGACGTTCCGGACCTCCTCGATCGTCTCGGAAGGGAGGTCGGGGTGCTTGATCCGTTTCCCGGTCGGCTTCACGGCGTTGATCTCGACCTGGTAACGGCCCGGTGCCGGACCCTCTGAACGACCGATCCGGTACGCACCGTCACGGATCTCCGCAGTGGCCGCCGTCGTGCCGTCCAGGGGGGCGAACGTGACCGAACCCGAGGGGAGCGGCTTACCGTAGAGCGTAATGACCCCGGAGACGGGCTGCCGGGCTGGTCCCTCGTCGCCGCAACCGACCATGCCCCACGAGACGGCGAGCGCCACACCCCGGGCGAGGTTGACCATGCCCGAGCCATCACGGTGCTTGGTTTCGGTACGCATTAGAGGGAGTCTCCGCTGATCACTTCGCCGCCGGCCCGGCTGCTCAGGGCCCGCCAGGTCGGCAAAGAAATCGAATCCTTGATGAAACGGATCGAGCCGTCGCCGAAGAGCACATTGATTCCGCCGGGGTGAACGCTCCGTGAACCGATGTAATGATTCGGACCGTCGCCGGTGTTGCGATTGCAAGGCGCCTTGAAGGCGACCCAGCACGCGCCATAGTCCGGCGTCTGGCTGTTGGGAGCGAGACGGGTGGAAATCTGGTGAGAGGAAGGTTGCTCGCTCCAGACTCGGCCGCGACGGTCGATCGTCGCGACAGGCTGACCCGCCGGATGCGGCGTCTGGACCAACTCGGCCATCAAAAACGTCTGGGTCGTCCCGTCAGTCAACTCGGCCAGCGAGGCCCCGTAGTTCAAGGCGAAAGGCGCGGGCAAGCCCTGGTCGTTATACGTGTTCTGGCCCCAGTTGACCCCGTAGTTTCCCTTGACATCGCTCACGCCGCCACCGTTGTTCGTGAACACGACCTGCTGATCGGACGGGCAGTCAAACGCGTTCACCCGGGACGCTCGGGTCGTGGAGTTCTGGTTTTCCTGGAACGAGAGGTTGTAGTTGAAGCTGTTGCTGAGATTGCCCTGTTCGACGAACGGCAGGAGCGACGTGATGAACGGCTGACGATATTGGTAGCCGCCCGGATTCGTGACCCCAGTCGATCCGGGAGCGAACCGCCCGTGCACGTCATGGTAGTTATGCAACGCCAAGCCGAGTTGCTTCAGGTTATTCGTGCACTGAATCCGTCGCGCCGCCTCACGGGCTGCCTGCACCGCGGGGAGCAATAACGCAATCAAAACCGCGATGATTGCAATCACGACCAAAAGTTCGATCAACGTGAACCCAGCCCGGCGGCAGCAAGTCGTCGGAGTCTCAAGGCGAACCACCGGCTCCCGTGCATTCCGCATCGTCAATTCTCCTCTGAGAAACCCGCCTTGAATGCCATTTCACTTGCACCAATCATCTGATTCCCGATCGATATTGTCAAGTTTGAAACCCTCTATCTTGACCAATTTAATGAGAAACAAGAACAGCTCGCCTCAATCCACGGTTGTAGAGTGGCCGCGGCAGGGGGCATCCAGGCGTGATCCGCTAAAAGAGCCTGATCCTCTTCTTCAGCGACAACGGCGGACCGACGATGGGGGCACTATGACCAATGGCTCGCGGAACGCACCGTTGCGGGGCTCGAAGGCGAGGAGTGGCCAGGTGAGTCGAGTAGCCCCCAGCAAAAAATCGGGTAGGAGGGGGCCTTACGGCCCCCGTCCTCCCACACCACCGGACGTACTCATCGTATCCGGCGGTTCCCCTCAACGGTTTAACTGCACGTACCGCTGAACGAGGTTGACCAAGCCCAAAGACTCGAACCAGTTGGTACTCATCGCGTGGTGGGCGGTCGGACTACCCGAGAGGCGCCACCAGCCTTTACCCGACGCCGACGTCGCCCAGGAGTTCCACGCGGGAACGCCCAAGCTCTGAAAGAAGTGGGCCAGAGTCTTGGCTCGCTTGCAATGCTTCAACCGCACGCAGCGCAGCTTACGGCGGATCCACCCGTCCAAGGCCCGCAGATGGGTCTTACATTCCGCAAGGCGGAAGTACGTCACCCAGCCGGTCAAGAATGAGTTCAGTTCCTTCGTCATCTGCGCGAGGCTCACCCCGCGATTTCGCCGGGTGATTGCACGGACTCGCTCTTTGGCGCGATCCAGACTCTTCGGGGCGATCCCCAGGCGACCCCCAGGGAGAAGACGGTAGCCCAGGAACTTGCGTTCCTCAATCGGGGCCACCGCGCTCTTCTCACGGTTGACGCGGAGGCGAAGCGTCCCTTCAAGGAACCGGGTCAGCGACTCCAACACACGCTCCCCCGCCGCCTTCGTCTGAACATAAATGTTGCAGTCATCGGCGTAGCGGCAGAACTTGTGTCCCCGCCGTTCCAATTCCTTATCGAGATCATCCAAGAGCAGGTTCGCCAAAAGCGGAGAAAGCGGCCCGCCCTGCGGCGTCCCTTCGGATCGCGTGACGTTCACACCGTTTTGCATCAGCCCCGCTTGCAAGAAGCGGCGGATGATCCGTAGCAGCCGTTTGTCAGCGATTCGCCGAGACAGCCGCGACATCAGGATGTCGTGATTGACCCGGTCAAAGAACTTTTCCAGGTCCACGTCCACCACGATGGGTCGGCCTTCCGCGACGTAATCCTTCGCCTGTTTCAGAGCATCGTGCGCCCCGCGACCGGGTCGGAAGCCGAAGCTGAAGGACGAAAAGGTCGGGTCAAGGAGCGGCTCGAGCACTTGGAGGATCGCTTGCTGCACGAGTCGGTCGAGCACCGTCGGGATGCCCAATTGGCGCACCCCGCCCCCCGGTTTGGGGATCTGCACCCCTCGCACGGGCTGTGGCCGATACGTTCCGTCGAGAAGTGCCGCAACCAGATCGTCTTTATGCCCGGCGATCCAGGGACGCAGTTGGGCGATGGTCATCCCATCGACGCCTGCCGAACCCTTGTTCGCTTTGACTCTGCGGTAAGCTCGGTTCAGATTGGCGGCTTGGCAGACCGCTTCCATCAGTCGATTGGTCAAGGCTCGTGCTGGGTCCGACGCCGTGAACGTTTGCGACTCCTCGATCCGGGCAGATTGGATGCCGTCCTCACCGCCTTGGTCGTGGCGCAGAGCCTCCTCACGCCCCTCGAAATCGAAGGTCATTTGGTAGTCTTTGCCTTGCTGCCGCTCCGCGTTCATCGAGTTGTTCCCGACTGACTCCTTGGGTTGAAAGGTTCGGCCCTTCGTCGGCGTTGCCCCCGGCTACTACGGCCTCGGCTGACTCCTCCGACCTTGTCTCGCCTCGTTGCCGATGCGGTAGTTCGGATCGCCCGAACGGGGTTGGAGGTCTCCCAGGGTAAGTCGTGTGGATTTCGCTCGGGACTCGCCGGATCTACCTGCGTGCGTGTCTGGATGACGACTGGGCGTCCCCGTCCATTGCCGGGTTACCCCACCACGCCGGCCTTATATCCGGTTTCTGTACGTCGAGTCCGAGTTCAGGGGCATCGGCTTCCTTCAGATCCCACCTCGCGATGGGCACCCTTGCCTAGCCTTGCGGTTCCGGTCATCTCGGCCCGCGGAGGACTTGCACCTCCTATCTACACAACATGCCTGGCGCACAAAAAGGGGAGAGGGCATCGAATGCCCTCTCCCCATCCACACGATTGTTTCATCACCTGGTAGTCGCCCAGGCCAGGCCAAGCCGCCGGAGCAGACGCTCTCTCAACGGCGCCGGGTTCGCGAAGCGGCTCGTCGCGGCGTGGTGAGCTCGAACGGAAACGCGTTCTCTCCGTCCGGAGTGACCACAATCGCAAGCTGCGTCTCGACGTTGTAGCTCGTCGGGATGACGTTCCGGACCTCCTCGATCGTCTCGGAAGGGAGGTCGGGATGCTTGATCCGTTTCCCGGTCGGCTTCACGGCGTTGATCTCGACCTGGTAACGGCCCGGTGCCGGACCCTCTGAACGACCGATCCGGTACGCACCGTCACGGATCTCCGCAGTGGCCGCCGTCGTGCCGTCCAGGGGGGCGAACGTGACCGAACCCGAGGGGAGCGGCTTGCCGTCGAGAGTAATGACCCCGGAAATGGGCTGCCGGGCTGGCCCCTCATTGCCGCAACCGACCATAAGCAAAGTCATTGCGAGTGCCACGCCCCAGGCGAAGCCGGCCCCGCCCAGGCGGGAACGATAATGCGATTCGGTGTGCATTAGAGGGAGTCTCCGCTGATCACTTCGCCGCCGGCCCGGCTGCTCAGGGCCCGCCAGGTCGGCAAAGAAATCGAATCCTTGATGAAACGGATCGAACCGTCGCCGAGGAGCACGTTGACTCCGCCGGGGTGAACGCTCCGCGAGGCGATGTAATGGTTCGGGCCGTTGCCGGCGTTCCGATTGCACGGTGCCTTAAACGCGACCCAGCACGCGCCATAGTCAGGCGCCTGACTGTTGGGAGCGAGACGAGCCGAGATCTGGTGAGAGGAAGGTTGCTCGCTCCAGACCCGCCCGCGGCGGTCGATCGTATTGGCAGGCTGACCCGCCGGTTGCGGCGTCTGGATCAACTCGGCCATCAAAAACGTCTGGCTCGTCCCGTCGGTCAGCTCGGCCATGGAGGCCCCGTAGTTCAAGGCAAAAGGCGCGGCCAGGATCGGGTCGGCATACGTGTTCTGACCCCAATTGATGCCGTAGCTCCCTTTGACGTCGGTCGCGCCGCCCGTACTGTTCACGAACACCACCTGCTGGTCCGACGGGCAGTTAAAAACGTTCACCCGAGCCGAGCGGGTCGTGGAGTTGGGATTGGTCTGAAACGAAAGGTTGAAATTGTAGCTGTTGCTAAGATTGCCCTGCTCGACGAACGGTAGGAGCGACGTGATGAACGGCTGACGATACTCGTAGCCACCCGGATTGGTCACGTCGATCGACCCGGGAGCGAACCGGCCGTGAACGTCATGGTAGTTGTGCAACGCCAGGCCGAGCTGCTTCATGTTGTTCGTGCACTGAATCCGTCGCGCCGCCTCACGGGCAGCCTGCACTGCGGGGAGCAATAACGCGATCAAAACCGCGATGATCGCAATCACGACCAAAAGCTCGATCAACGTGAAACCAGCCCGTCGGCAGCAAGACGTCGGGGTCTCAAAGCGATCTACCGGCTCCTGTCCATTCCGCATCGTAATTCTCCTTTGAGAGCCCCTGACTTGCATGCACTTCGTCATCGAACTCGCCCATTCTTACCTTCTTGATCGACTCCGTCAAGTTGAATCTCTACTATCTTGACCATGTTGGTGTATTATCGGTACGGTTCCTCCTGATCGACGGTCGCGGCGTGGCCGCCGCGGGCGCATCGGGAGCGTGTTGACGCACCGGACTTTCGAGGTGATTTTGATGAAACCGAGAATCAGGCGAGCCTTGCGAGCTTCGTGGCTTGCGGCACTCACAATGGTCATGACCGGGCAAGGCGACGGGATCGCGTCAGCCGCTCCGGCCGGCAAACCGAACGTCGTGCTGCTCGTCGCTGACGACCTGGGTTTTGGCGACCTGGGCTTCCAGGGGGCCCGCGATATCCCGACGCCCCACCTCGACGCCCTGGCGCAAGGTGGGGTGCGCTGCACGAACGGCTATGTCTCGGGTCCGTATTGCAGTCCGACACGGGCCGGGCTGTTGACGGGCCGGTATCAGCAGCGGTTCGGACACGAGTTCAACCCGGGCAACGGGTCTGCGAAAGCGCCAGGCTTACCGGTTTCGGAGACGACCCTGGCCGACCGGCTCAAAGCGGCCGGCTACGCAACGGGGCTCGTCGGCAAGTGGCACCTCGGCTCCGCGGCGCAGTTTCATCCTCAGAAGCGTGGGTTCGACGAGTTTTTTGGTTTCCTCGGCGGGCAACACACGTACTTCGCCGGCAAGAGCCAAGACATCTATCGAGGCGGCGACATCATCCAGGAGGAAGCGTATCTGACGGATGCCTTCGCCCGCGAGGCCCTGTCGTTCATCGACCGCCACAAGGACCACCCGTTCTTTTTGCAGCTCAGCTTCAACGCCGTCCACACCCCAATGGATGCGACCGAGGATCGGGTCGCGCGGTTCGCCGCGATCGAGGACCCGAAGCGGAGGACGTACGCGGCCATGGTTTCCGCCCTCGACGAGGCGGCCGGCAAAGTTATCGAGCGGATCCGATCCGCTGGCCTCGAAGAATCGACCCTGATCATCTTCTTTAGCGACAACGGCGGCCCGACGATGTTGGGCACCACA
Organism: Singulisphaera photorubra; assembly: GCF_045290345.1. Lineage (GTDB taxonomy): Bacteria > Planctomycetota > Planctomycetia > Isosphaerales > Isosphaeraceae > Singulisphaera. The sequence continues at coordinate 769,262 of NZ_CP155447.1, forward strand.
ACCAACGGCTCGCGGAATGTACCGTTGCGGGGCTCGAAGCGGACGACCCTCGAAGGGGGCGTTCGGGTCCCGTTCGTCCTGAGCTGGAAGGGCACGCTTCCCGCGGGCAAGGTGTATGAACAACCGATCATCCAGCTCGATATCCTGCCGACGGCATTGGCCGCGGCCGGCGTCGCGGCCAAGCCGGAATGGAAGCTCGACGGCGTCAACCTCTTGCCCCACCTCAACGGCCATTCGGAGCAAACTCCACACGACGCTCTCTACTGGCGACTGGGCGAACAGGCGGCCATCCGCCGGGGCGACTGGAAGCTCGTCCGCTATGACCAGACGGTCGATATCGACGGGGCGAAGTCGAACGGCTCCAAGCCGCCGGTGACCCCGTTCCGACTTTACAACCTCACCAACGATATCGGGGAAGCCCAGGACCTGAGCGCAGAGAACCCGGACAAGACCAAGGAACTCCTCGCCGCCTGGGAGGACTGGAGCCGCCAGCTCGCCCCTCCGTTGTGGAGACCAGGGAACCAACCGGCGAAACCGGTGGATTGAGAGGCGATACTCCAAAGCGCCGGCCTGGTTCCTACTGGCAGCAGCCGAAGACAGAGAGCTTGCCTGGAAAGTCTCGCTCGCCCATAAGGCGAGCGGGAGCGTGAGCTCAATGTCTTTGGTGCTTCGCCTGGAAGAATTCCCAACCGCTGGGCCAGGTTGCTTACGTGGTCAAGGGTGTCTGATGGCGAGGCTGGCCCCACCCCAGCGACCACTCAGCAAAACGGCCGCAGGGCCTGGCGCATGGCAGCGGCGGTGGGGTAGCGATCCTTCGGGTCGCGAGCCAGGCACTTCTGGAGCACGGCGGCCAGGGCCGCCGGAATGTCGGGGCGTCGTTTGCGGACCGGTACCGGTGGTTCTTCCAGAAGGGTGCGGATCAGGTCCCCGCCTTCCGCCACCTGGTCGTAGATAAACTGGCTGGTAAGCAGGTAATAGAGCGTCGCGGCGCTGGCGTAGAGGTCGCCCGAGGGGAGCACCGTCTTGAAGTCGAGCATCTGCTCGGGCGGCATGAACGGCACCGTCCCGCGCATCTCACCCGAGAAGGTCAGACCCGACAGCCCGAGTCCGCGGAAGCTCTTGGCCAGGCCGAAGTCGGAGATCTTGGCGACCAAGCCCTCCGGCCGGCGGCCGATCAGGATGTTCTCGGGCTTGATGTCGCGGTGGACAAACCCAAGGCGGTGCGCTTGCTCGAGGCCCTTGAGGACCTGGCAGGCCATCCGGCAAGCCTGTGAGATCGGGTAGCGCCCCGGGGCCGAGTTGGCCAGGGCTTCCAGGTTCGAGCCCGCGACATACTCCATCGCGAACCAGAACTGCCCCCGGGTCATCCCCTGTTCCAGCCACTCGACGATGTTCGGGTGCTTCAACTGGCTGATCACCGACATCTCCCGCAGAAAGCGGTCGACGGCCGAACGCGCGGCGGCCGACTCGGGGACGATCAGCTTCAGCGCGACCAATTTCCCGGTCTCGTTGTGCTTCGCCTGGTAGACGACCCCCATCGCCCCTCGGCCCAGCTCACGGACGGTGGTGAAGTGCGGGACCGGCTGGGGCAGCGAAGACGACTCGGCCCGGCAGAAGTCGCAGAGCCACTCGACGGCCTCTCCCACCACCTGGTTCGGTCCGCTTGCCACGTCAATCCCCAACGGGGCAGGCGAGCCACACCCCGCGCACTGGATCGGCTTGGGATGCACGTCCAACCCGGCGACCGACAACGTCCGGCTCCCCGTCTGCGTCTCCATCTCGCTCGTCTTCGAAGCCGTCTCGACCCGGACCCGGAAGATGCTCTGCCCCGCCGCGATCCGATCACCCGAGTTCAGCTTGGCCCGGTCGACCCGGCGCTCGTTGACGAAAGTTCCGTTGGTGCTCCCCAGGTCGCGGAGCTCGCACCGGGGCGGATTGATCTCGATCAGAAAGTGATCGCGTGAGAGCGCAGTATCCTCAGGCACCGGACAATGAACGAACCGCGACCGACCCACGATAAACGTGTCGTGTCGATCGAAGACGAACGAACGGCCCTGACGCGGGCCTTCGAGAACATCCAAGATCACTCGCATTGTGGCGTCGTTGGTCCTCCCCAATCTGAGTTGTTGGTCATTATACTCCAGGCAAGGCCAGGGCCGGAGTCCTTTATGACCAAGTTCCGGCCGACGGCCGAGAACCGGACCACTCGCCTGCCTGGTTTTCCGGGCGGGCGAGGCCAAGCGAGCACGGGGACGTTCAGGAGTCTTTTGCTGATGACGGACACTCACGAGATCACGACGGAGGTCCAGGAGGCCCTGGCCGAAGGGCGGGCCGTTGTGGCCTTGGAGTCAACCCTGGTCGCGCAGGGGCTTCCTTGGCCCGAGAACCTCGAAACGGCGCGAGGGGCCGAGGCGGCCGTCCGATCGGCGGGAGCCATTCCCGCCACGATTGCAGTCATCGCCGGCCGGATCCGGATCGGCCTCTCGGCCCCGGAGCTGGAGCACTTGGCCCGCGCCGGGACGTTCCTGAAAGCGGGCCGACGCGATCTCTCCCTGGCCGTCGCGCGGCGGCTCGACGCCGCCACGACCGTCTCGGCGACCCTCTGGATCGCACGAGGGCAGGGGATCGGCGTGATGGCGACCGGCGGCCTGGGGGGCGTCCACCGCGAGGCGGCGACCACCTTCGATATCTCGAACGACCTCGACGAACTCGCCCGCGCCGACGGCGCCCTGGTCGTCTGTTCGGGGATCAAGTCGATCCTCGACATGCCGGCCACCCTCGACGCCCTGGAGACCCGGGGAGTGCCCGTCGTCGGCTACCAGACCAGCGAGCTGCCCGCGTTTCTGACCCGATCGAGCGGCCTCGCCCTGGAGGCGCGTGTGGAGTCCGCCGACGATGCCGCGGCCCTGGTCCGCGCCCACCGTGACCTCAGAATCCCCGGCGCCCTGATCTTGACGCAACCGGTCCCCGAGGCCGACGCCCTTGATCCGAGCGCGATGGACGCCGCCCTCGAATCCGCGCTGGCCGAGGCCCGCCACCAGCGAATCTCCGGCAAGGAAGTCACTCCCTTCCTGCTCGGCCGGATCCGCCAGGCCACCGAAGGCCGCGGCCTGCGAGCCAACAAGGCCCTCATCCTCGCCAACGCCCGGCTGGCGGGGGAGGTGGCGGCGGCCCTGGCTTTGAATACGGATTTCAACCACGAATAACAAAAAAGAAAAACAACAATTAACACAAAAATTTCTACATATCAATAAATTCAAACGGCCCGATACAGGGCTAGGAAGCCTCTCGCTACTCGTTCGGTCCCCTGTGGGAATGAAGTCTGGGACGCTCTTCTGCGTCCTCGGCTTTCGAACGCCAGACGACGCGAAGCGTCGGGGACGGCATTTCCACGGGGGACCGTGAGAACGAGGGGAAACCATCAAAACTTGTGATTCGGGAACTTCACGCGCTCGATCCAGAGCAAGATCCCGTCACAAGGGCCGATGGGGGTTGTCACCTGCCCCTGGGCGTTCGGACGTGTGAAGCGGCGTCGGAACAGGACGAAGGGCTTGTCGGCGGGCAGTTGAGTGCTGAGCGAGTATTGCCCGCCACCCGACGAACCGGTCGCGGGATCCCATTCCTGGGGTTCCTCCAACGACAACCGCTTCGTCCCATCCTGGGTGATGTTGACTTGCCATCCCGTGCCGACCCGCTTCTGCTCCAACTCGAGGCCATGCCGACCCGCCTCGATCCGCTCGCTTTTCACCACGGGCGCGAAGCCGTTCTGGTCGATGCCACGCGTCGCCACGCACAACCAATATTGTCCGGCCGGCAAGTGGATGTCCCACCGGTTCTCGTCGTACCAACGTTCTTCCCGCTTCACGACGGCAATTTTGTTCGGGTCGTCGATCACTAGCTCTCGCGCTAGCGGTCGTAGGGTCTGAATCCGGGCTTCGATGGACTTGTTCTGTTCCCGATTGATGAGAACCGTCATCCAGACCGCGATGACGGCCGTCAACAAGAACAAGGTCCGCAAGCCGACTTGCCATCGCCTTCGAACGGGACGTCTCTCAGGGGAATTGCCGATTCCCAGATCGACTGGCTGAAACGAAGTGTCAGACACGGACCGATCCCCCTGGAAAATCGCTCATGGTTTCGTCGCGTCAGCCCCCAAGATCAGCTCGTAGATCACAGGGATGAAGTGCTTCTGCTCGTACTCAGGCAGCTTCTGCCGGGCCTCCCGCTGCATGTCCTCAGGCAGCGTCAAGCGCAAGAGGATCGCCGCCCGGTCGGGCTGGATCGTCGTCAGTTGATCCGCTCCCAGTTGCTCGACGCTGATCTTATCCCAACGATCATCCAACAGTTTGGCGAAAGCCCGACTTCCGACGCCTGACAAGCTGCTGCCCCCCAAGAAGCTCGTATAAACCCGCATGTCACCTTGATCGTTCCGGCGAAAACGCACGCGGGCGATGAACTCTTGCGAGCTACTGGACGAACTCGAGCTCTGGCCGCCCGACTTGCTCCTCAACAACAACTTGTAGTTGGGCGGCAGATACACTCGCCAGGCGAAATGAAGGGCTCTCCGGTTTCCAAGGCGAGGACATGGACCTGAGTGGTGTCCCCGACCGGCAATTCGCCCGTGACTCGAGCCAGCCGTGCGTGCTGCCCCAACAATCGTGTTCGTTCCTGCCCCGATTGCCAGGCCAGAATAGCGCCCCCAAGAATCAGCAAGACAAGAAACGCATCCAAGGCTTTTTGCTTCATGGGAGTGTCCCGCGACAGCACGCATCACGACCATCAAGTTGGCCCAGAGTTGTTCGTCAGGAGCGAGAATTCTTTAGGATCTCCTTGGCGAGTGGAATCACGAATTCCATCGGCCAGGTCTTGCCATTCTCCACGCGTAGGACTCTTGCCAGCCGTTCGAAACGAAATCGGCCCGCATGCCTTGATGGAATCAAGGCATGCGGGCCGATGGTTGTTTGACGACACCGGAGTCGGGCGAGAGCGACGATCCCGAGGCTCTTCGCGACTCCGGGCAAGGCGTATAAGATTAACCTCGCAAAACGGGGTTAATCTGACCGGTTCTCCCGAGACAGAGTCTCGGGAGAGAGGTCGAAGGGCCTACACCAGCAAACCCTTCAACACCGATCGATCCAAGGGGACGGATCAATAACGGCCGCGGCCACCACCGCCACCGCCGTAACCGCCGCCACCACCACCGCCGTAGCCACCACCACCGCCGCCGCCGTAGCCGCCGCCGCCGCCGCCGCCACGTGCTTCACGGGGCTTGGCTTCGTTGACCGTCAGGTTGCGCCCGTCGTGATCATGTCCGTTGAGGCCCTGGATCGCCGCCTGGGCTTGGGCGTCGGTGTCCATCTCAACAAAGCCGAATCCTTTAGAGCGATTCGTGTCACGGTCCACGATGATCTGTGCGCTCTGCACGGTGCCGAACTGGGAGAACAAGGCTTCCAGGTCGGACTCATTCACGTTGTAGGTCAGGTTGCCCACATACAGCTTCTTGGCCACTCTCAAACTCCCGGGCGAAGGCAAAACGACCCGCAAAACGCTTTCAGGGTCGAGAAGAAAGGGGATTCCGTTGAATCCCGGTGGGTGAGAAAGGCGAGGGAGGTAAGCAAGGACCGGATCGGGAAGAGCCAGCAATGCTGCTCGGTCGTCAGACCAACCGGCTTTGAGTATAACAAATTTACGTGATGAATGGATAGAGCAATCGACACAACTTCGCAATATCGGCAAAACGGCGGATCGTCGGTTGCGCCGGTCGGCCCACGACCTCACTCCGCGTCCCCTCAACCCGGCCAAAACCCTCGTAATCCCGCGGAAATCGAAGCATTTCGCTCAAAAGGGTCCGCCCCCCTCCCAAGCGAAATGAGGGTTCTCGTTTGTGGCCGGACCGCGAACTCCCCCGCCTCATTTCAAAAAATAATTTAAAATTCGGAGTGAGGCGGCTAACTCCGGGTTTCCGCCGTCGCGGCGTCGGCAGGAGATTCCTGAGTTTCCCGGGCAAGCCGCAGGACATGGGTCCGAACGTCCTCGGGCCAATCGCAGATCAGGACTTCGAGCCGTTTCGGGTCCTTGGCGAACAAAGCTCGGGTCGCCTCCTCGAATCCAGGGAGATTCCCGGCCATGGCCACCATGAACCTGTAGGCCGACTCTTGCGCCCGACGGGCGCGATCCCGGCCCTCGTTTTCGCGCCTCGCCGCTTCCACGAGCTTGCGAAGCGCCACCGACGCCCCGCCGGGCTGCTCATTCAGCCAATCCCAGTGACGAGGCAAGAGAGTCACCTCACGGGCCACAACCCCCAACTTGGGACGCCCCGGCCCCCGAGGCGCAACCGGCGAGATTGCGGCGGCGGCCGGCCTGACGTCGCTTGCCCGTGGCTCGAGCTTCCCGACCACCTCCTCGGCCGTCCCCCGAAAATCCACCTCGACCAACTCGCTCGTCACGTCATCGAAAATCAAGACGGGGGCGGTCTCCCCGCGGTCGATGACCTCTTTGACGCGCAACACCACGTGCCCCAGTTCGCCCGACGCAATCCGTCGGGTCCCTTCAAAGGCCGTGCAATGACCGAAATCTCGATCCTTCATCAACGCCTCCCCCTCATCTGACCCCGAATAGCGGACAGAGGGAATATTACCCGGGCAAATCCAAAACGTCAATATTGCCCGGGTAAATTCCAAGTAGAGGCATGCGAGATCGAGAGCCTCGCTCTGCTAAAGCCAATCGCACCACGGTCGTGATTCGGGATGGATCGCCCTCCGGCAACGAGGGGAGGGCTTCCTTTTTCAATGGGTGAGGAACTCTTTCATTCGCCCGAATGCTCGTCACCGGCCATCGGGCGCGAACCAAGAGGGAGCCCGACGTTCGAGGCGAGGACACTTACCGGCCCCACTCAAACCCACAAGCAGATCCGCATCCGACAACAGGACAAAGCGATATTTTCTCGTTCAGCAACCAGAGAGCGCTCCACGGCTCGCATAAATAACAATCTGCCCGAACAACGTAGTCGTTCAATCTGACATCAAGAGATCGGTTTGCGTCTTGACATCGCGAGGGCTTACAGTAAAACAGACCGACAACAAATAGAAATTCGCGAGACAGAATATGCCCTAAATGGCTAGGCGTCGATCAGGCCGAGACCGTCCCAACTTTTTTCGGATTATTTTTTGGCCCGTCCGTCGCGCCGTTGCGTCTTCGCTCCGGTAGAGGCAAAGGCCGTCCCTGACATGAAGCCCGAAGTCGCGACAATCTCCGCCTGATTCACGCTCCATCGACGTCGATCAACCTTTCAACCATGCATCCCTTCGCGTAGCAGGCCCGTCGAAGACCGACCGAGGCAGCCTTGCCCTTCGAAAGGAGACGAGGGGTCCCCTTTGCCCGACCTATTTCTCTTCTTCAGAAATCACCTGAGAAAGCGATCTCCATGAGGGCCAGAGAGGAGACCCCCGGCTCCCGCAAGCTCGACCTCTCGATCGTCGTCCCGGCGTTTCGGAGCGAGGGCTGCCTGGAGGCGCTTGCCAACGCCATCGACGCCACGCTCGGCCCGCTTGGATGGAGTTACGAGGTCGTGTTCGTCAACGACGGCTCTCCCGACCGCACCTGGGCCGTCATCGAATCGCTCTGCCAGACCCGCGAGAACTACGTCGGGATCGACCTGAGGCGCAACTTCGGCCAGGACAATGCGATCATGACCGGCCTCCGTGCCGCCCGTGGCTCGCTCATTGCCATCATGGACGATGACCTCCAGCATGACCCCGGAGACCTTCCCCGGCTGCGTGAGCATCTGCTCCACGAACGAGCCGACGTCGTCTACGCCAACTTTTCCACCAAACATCAGCACGCGTGGAAGAACCTGGGAAGCTGGTTCAACGGCAAGTTCGCCGAGTGGGTCATCGAGAAACCGAAGGGCATCTATCTCTCCCCCTACAAGCTCATCCGCAAGGAGATCGCGGAGGCCATCTGCGACTACCAAGGCCCCGACCCCTACGTGGACGGACTCCTCTTTCAGGTCACCTCGCGAATCAGCCAGATCTCCGTCGCACATCACCCCCGGTTCGCCGACCACGGCAACTACACTTTCTTAAAGTCGCTCAAGGTCTGGGCTCGTCTGGCCACGGCGTTCTCGGTCAAGCCGATCCGCCTGGTTATCTTCGGCGGCTTCTTCTTCGCCGCTCTGGGTGGAGCGCTCGCCGTTTACGTCATCGCCTACCGGCTGCTCTACCCCGAGAACTTCGAGCAGGCGGTGGCGGGTTGGGCCTCCTTGATGGTGGCGCAGCTCCTCACCGCGGCCGTTCGTATGATCTTCCTCGGAATCGTCGGCGAGTATGCCGGGCGGACCTACATCGCGGTCTGCCACAAGCCGCAAGCCACCGTGCGCGAGGTCCTCTATTCCGGCCCCCGCCCACTCGGGGCAGCGTCCCCTCCCCGAATGGAGAGCAACGGTTCGGGAGCGAAAGTCGAGCCGTGAGCACCAGCCTGGTCTACCGCAATTCATTCACCTATGAACTTGTCATGCGGCTTCTCTACAGGCGTCACTACCTGGCGCGATTTGAAGCCGTCGCGCAACTCATCCCCGCGGAGGCCAGCGTCCTCGACCTCTGCTGCGGACCGGGAACCCTTTTCGATCGCCACCTCCGCGCCAAGGGGGTGCGTTACACCGGCCTGGACTGTAATCCCGGCTTCATTGCCCGGATAAAGCGTCTCGGGGGAGAAGGGCAGGGGGCCGTCTGCGACGTCGGCCGGCTCGAGTCATTCCCTCAGTCCGACTACGTCATCATGCAAGCGAGCCTTTATCATTTTCTCCCGGACGTCGAATCCCTCCTCAACCGGATGGAGCAGGCCGCACGCAGGGCGGTCATTGTGGCGGAACCGATCCGTAACCTCGCGACCGGCTCGAACCGGTGGCTCGCGACCCTGGCGAGCCGCCAGACCAACGCCGGGCTCGGCTCCCAGCCCACCCGATTCACCGAAGCCATGCTCGATCACCTCTTCGCCTCGCGCACGGCCCACCCGTTCCGGTCCTTCCTGATTCCGGGAGGGCGCGAAAAGGTCTACGTCGTCGAGGTGGGACGCGACGAGCCAGGGTCCGCTTCGTGGAATATCAACCCGGCGTCGCCTTCCCAATAACAACGCCAAGGGAGATTGGGCCACTCTCACCGCGGTTTCGATCGATTTCGAATGGGGCGGTAGAGCTTGGCGCTGGGGGCGAACTCGTCGGCGGGATCGCCGTATTGTCGGATCAATTCGAGGTTTTCCGGCGGGACTCTCGACAACCCGAGCGCCGCGGGACCGACGAGCAGGTACTCGTAGTCGTCGGCGAGATACGGCAAGTACTTCGCATCGACGACCGGCCGGCCCGCCAGGTAGAAATCGAGGATGAACTGGTCGTCGAGCGCGACCAGGGCAGCGGGGTCGAGGTCGTCCATCATCCGCGCCGCGACTTTGTGAGCGTCGTAGGCCGGGTCGTCCCAATGCCGGACATGAGCGACGAGAGTCCTCAGCCCCGAGCCGGGGACGAGCGACGCAATGACCAGTCCGGTCATCGCCAGAGTGACCGCGGTCGGCCGGCCGGTCCATCGGGCTGCGCGGTCCGCGGCCCAGCCCGCCAATCCCGCCGCGGCAATGCAGGCGAATGCGATCGGGAACGCGAAATAGGCACGCAACGGATGCCGGCCCATGAGCAGAACCAGCAGCAGACTGCTCGCCGCCAGGTGATACCCGAGCGCCCGCTCCGGCCCCGGCCGCCGCGCCCGCGTTGCGACCCAGATTGCGCCCGCCCCGTAGAGGGCCGCCTGCACGGGAAGCGCCGTATCAAGGAACTGCCCCGCCTGAAAACCGAAGACGGCCAGGGGATCGGGCAGCGTCCGCGACAAGCCGGAACCGACCCGGCCCAAAACATTCGTTTGAAACTGGATCCAGAACAAGTTCGGATGCAGGACAATCAGCGGCCCCCAGAGCGCAAGCCCCGCCAGGGCCGCGCCGCTGAACGTTCCCGCCGCCACCAGGCGTTGCCGCACGGTCCCGGGGCCAGTCAGGAGCAAGAGGCCAACCTGAATGCAGGGGACGATCCCGACCGGGTGACAGAGCATGCTCAAGCCCCCCGCAAACCCGGATGCGACCAGCCATCGGGTCCGCCTTTGGCCGTCGTCGCGAACCAGGCACCAGACGGCCAGCAACCCGAACGTCGTGGCGGCCATGTCAGGCCGAGCGGTCGTCGCCGGAAAATACGCGGCCCGGCCGAACAGATAGAGCAGAGCCCCCCAGAGCGCTCCGCTCGAACTCCCTAGCCAGCGACGGCCCAGGTCGTAAACCAGCCAGGTCGCAGCCAGCCCCTCCAGCGCCGAGGCCAGGCGCGCCTGGCCGAGTTCCTGGCCAAGGACCATGTGGACCAGGGCCTGAAGGTAAAAGCTCAAGGGGGGCAGCGTGTAGACGACCACATCCACGCCATAGACGAACAACGGATCACGTGACGGCACATACGGGACGCGGGGGACCCCATCGCGGAGAATCGTGATCCCGACGACGCCGTAGAATTCTTCATCCATCCCCGCGGCCGTGCGGAACATCAACGGCAGATGCCAGGCGAGAAACAGGGCCCCCATCAGGACCAGCCAACCGCCGTCCCGCTTGCTCATCGCATCCCTTTCTCCCTCGGATCCAGCCCGCCTCGGCCTTTGCTCGCCAAATCCAGCGGCTCACAAGTCGACACAAGCGAGCGACAGCCCGCGTCGTTTCGAGGTTGGCGAGCGTTGAGCAAAGAAGCTGGCAACAAGGTCGATCACTCGGGACTGTTCGACCTCGGAGAGATCAAAGAATGTCGGGAGTCGTAAGAGTCGCGCGGCGAGATCCTCGGTCAGAGGAAGATCCCCCTCCCGATAGCCGAGCCGCCGCCCCATCGGCGAGGCGTGCAGCGGGACGAAGTGGAACGTGGCCATCACGCCGCGCTCCCTGAGGTACGCCATCAAAGCGTCGCGGATCGCCCCGCTCTCGAGCATGAGATAGACCGTGTGGAACGGACTGTCACACCCCTCGGGGATCGCGGGCAGGCGGAGCCGACCCGCCGCCTCCAAGTCGGAAAGCCCCTCGCGGTAGCGAATGTCGATCGCATGACGGCGGGCCTTGATCGCATCCATCGCCTCGAGCTGAGCGTAAAGGAAGGCGCAGACGATCTCGCTCGGGATGGCCGAAGATCCCACATCGACCCAGGTATATTTATCCACTTCGCCCCGGAAGAATTTGGCGCGGTTCGTCCCCTTATCGCGCAGAATCTCGGCTCGCTCGATCAACTCGGGGGCGTTGCAGCAAAGCGCTCCGCCTTCGCCACTGACAAGGTTCTTGGTCTCATGGAAGCTGTAGGCCCCAAGGTGCCCGATCGACCCAAGCGCGCGCCCTCGGTAGGTGGCGTCAACCGCCTGGGCGGCATCCTCGACCACCTTGAGCCCATGGGCGTTCGCCAGTTCCATGATCTGTCCCATCTCGCACGAAATCCCACCGTAGTGGACGGGGAAGATCGCCCGCGTCCGAGGGGTCAGTGCGGCCTCGATCCGCGACTCATCCAGGTTCAAGGTGTCGGCCCTGATCTCGACGAACACCGGCTTCGCCCCCAGCCGGACGACGGCGTTGGCCGTGGAAACGAACGTATAGGAGGGAAGGATCACCTCGTCGCCCGGCCCCAGATCGCAGAGCATCGCCGCCAGTTCGAGCGCGGCGGTGCATGAGGGGGTCATCAAGACCTTGGCGATCCCAAACTTTTGTTCCAGGAGCGCCGCACAACGCCGGGTGAACGGGCCGTCGCCGCGAATGCAGCCCGAGGTGATCGCCTGGCTGATATACGATAATTCCGCGCCGGCGAGATAAGGGCGATGCAGCGGAATCGGGGGAGTCCCGGTCGGGCTCGTACCGTCGGTGCGCATGCTCTCTCCTTGTCGCCTTGACCAGCGAGAATCACAAATACAACAGCCTATCCTCATCCGTCATCACGACGAAAGACGTCGGACATCTTTATCCGTAAGTAGCCGATCCACAACGAACGGCACGACGGCGAACGGATTCGTTCTGGAAGCGACGACAGATCGAGGGACGGACACGATCATTCCAGCGGATTGCTGACCCACTCGCCAACCGCGTCGAGACGCCTCCACGGGGGAGTGGGCAAGCGTCTCCACATGCGACCGATGCATTCAATCCTAAAAATAACTGGAAATATTACGGTTTGCAAGGTCTCTCAAACGCAAGCACGTCGACCCCATTGCAAAAGGTCGTCTGAGAGTCCTCAAGGATCGGCAAAGTCGTCGAAACCTAATCTGCCTCCTCCGCACGACGAGGTCAAGGAGAAATATTCGCGTTTTTTATTTATTTCAGGACCAAGAGGAAACGAATATCGCCTACTTGTCGTTTTCCGCCGTTTTTGCATCCACGCACAGTCTTCCGCTCTCATGAACTCTCCTGTGGAAACTCATGAGGCCTGATAAACCCAACAACCTCACGTTTCACTTATCCGTTTCTTTCCACGATCGTATCGTCGACGGAGGGCATCATCGACTGACATCGCCATAGGATTGGGGCCAGGATAGAATGGATCCATGGACACTCTCTTCCCTCTCTTCGATTCCGAGGAAGACCGGCCCCCCTTGGCGGCCCGGTTGACTCCGAAGCTACGTGCGCTGGCCGATCAGGGCGTCTTTTTCGGGACAAGTTCGTGGAAGTACCCGGGGTGGCTTGGATCGATCTATTCGAAGGATCGCTATGAGACGCGCGGGACCTTTTCGAAGAAGAAATTCGAGGAGCATTGTTTAAGCGAGTACGCCGAGACGTTTACCACCGTCTGCGGCGACCTCACGTTCTACCAGTTCCCGTCGCCCCCTTTCTGGGCGAAGCTCTTCAACACCACTCCCCGCTCGTTCACGATGGCGTTCAAGGTCCCGGAGGACATTACGGTCGCTCGCTGGCCGTCGCATGCCCGGTACGGCACGAAGGCCGGCACCGACAACAACCATTTCCTGAACGCCGAGCTCTTGAAGACCCTCTTTCTCCGTCGGCTGATCCCTTATGCCGAGCGGGTCGCCACCCTGATCTTCGAGTTCGGAACCTTCCCCAAAAGCCAATTTCCGACCCCGGACGATTTCTACGGCCGGCTCGACGGCTTCCTCGAAGCGCTGCCGGCTGGGTTTCGGTATGCCGTCGAGATCCGCAACCCGGAATACCTGAGCCCGGCTTACTTCAGCCTCCTGAAAGCCTACGGGGTGGCGCACGTCTTGAACGCCTGGACGCGCATGCCGCCACTGGAGGCTCAGGCGGAAATGCCGGGCGTCTTCGACGCCGACTTCACTGTGGTCAGGGCTTTGCTCACCAAGGGCCGTGGCTACGCGGATGCGGTCCAATCCTTCGAACCCTACGACCGCACCCAGGAGCCGAACCCAGCCGTTCGATCGGCCCTCGCCCAGGTGGCCAACCAGGCGAGAACGCGTAAGAAGCCGGCATTCCTCTTTGTGAACAACCGTCTGGAAGGGTTTAGCCCGGGGACGATCGAGGCGGTGGTCGAGCAACTCGGATTTTAACGGAGGCGTTGTCGCCATGTTGTCGGGGCGACAGTCTCCAAAATCCGCTCAATTCCCAGGCAACCCGACAAGACTCACAACTCCTCATCTTCCTGATATTTCACAAACACATAATTTAAACAAATTAATCCAAAGGCTCGAGCATGAAGCGACCCCGCTCTCGGTTCACGCTCAGCCTGCGAGGATTGATCCTCACGGTTCTGATCTTCGGTGGCGTGTTGGGTTGGATGGCTCGCCGGGCTTCGATCCAGCGCAATTCCGTGACTGAGATCGAGCGGGCGGGCGGTGCTGTCGCGTTTGACTATGAGCTCGATGCCAAGGGAGAATTCCTCGCCAACGCCAAGCCTTGGGCGCCTGGTTGGCTCCGGCGGGCTTTCGGCGACGAATTCTTCCGGGAGGTCGTTTGGATCTCGCTCCGCGACTACCACCTGATGGAGACCAGGCCGGGCGAACCGACCCTGGCCGCGATCGCGAACCTCGACCGGTTGGAGACCCTGGACATCAACATGCTGTCGATCAACGACGCCGGCCTGGCCCACCTCGCCGGAATGCCCAGGCTCAAGAAGTTGCAGTTGGATCTGGACGCAACCACGGTTGACGGGCTCGTGAGCCTGACCAAGATGCCCGCGTTGGAAGACCTGACTCTGGATTTCTTCGACGGCAAGCTCACCCGCGCAACTTTGGCCCGGATCGCCGAACTGGACCGACTCAAGAGTCTGACTCTTGCGGGATCGGGGCTGAATGCCCCGGCAGACCTGACCCCATTGGCCGGGATGAAGCAGCTCGAATCGCTCAGTCTGACTTGCGGCTCGCCCATGGATGGCGCGGGCCTGATCCACCTGCGGGGACTGACGGGGCTTCGATCATTACATTTCCCCGAGTTCCTCCCGAGCGACTCCGATCTGGCCAATCTGGCCGGTCTGGCCAATCTCGAATTCTTAAATCTCGACTTTTCGAGAGTCACCGACGCTGGCCTGGTCCACCTCTCGGGGCTGGCTGATCTTAAAAGCCTCGCGCTCCCCGATTCAAAACTCACCGACGCCGGCCTGGCTCCGCTCCAAGGGCTCAAGAAGCTCACCAATCTTGATCTTCGATCGTCGCGGGTGACCGACGCCGGCCTGAATCACCTCACCGGCCTGAGGTCGCTTACCAGGCTTTTGCTGGGCACATCCGGCTCGCTCTCCGAGGAGGCGATGGCACGTCTCGCGGATCTCACCCAACTCCAAGCGTTGGACCTCCACGGGCCGGGCGTCAACGACGCCGGCCTCGCTCACTTGAAGGGGCTGAAACAACTCGCCGTCCTTGGTCTCGACGGGTCGAGCCTGCGCGGAGCCGGCCTTGCACACCTGTCGAGTCTGCCTCGGCTTGGAGATCTTGGCCTGGCCTATTCCCAGGTCACCGACATCGGCCTGATGCACCTGACGGGGGTGGCCAACCTCCAATCTCTGAGATTGTCCCGGACGGCCGTCACCGATGCCGGGCTCGCTTCTCTTGTGGGAATGACCAAGCTCTCGTATCTGGACCTCGACGTGACCGCCATCACCGACGCTGGCCTGACAAGCCTCGCACAGATGCCAGCCCTGAGTTACCTCGACCTCGATGGGACGGCCGTCACCGACGTCGGCCTGGAAACACTCCGAAGCGCCCCCGCACTCGAGTCTCTCAGCGTCAGAGGGACCAGAATCTCCCAGAAAGCCATCAAGGCCTTCCAAAGACTGAGGCCCAAGGTGAATGTCTATTCCGGGCCAATCCGACCCGCTGAGGCCCGTGATGAATTTTTCGGGCGCAAGCATTGATCGCTCAGTCTTTCCCCAGCGTTCTACACCTCTTCGCCTTCATTTCAAAGCCATACATAAATTTTCAAAAACACATTTTCCCCTTCACGTCGCAAATATCCCAATCATTCGATGCATCGTTATAGATCTTGGCCAATGGCAGCGTGGCGGCGCTTCGGAGCGCGAACCGGCCGATCTTCTTGTTGACCTCGTGCTTGAGGTGCGCGATCGTATCGGCCCGGCGACCGCCCGACTCGAAAAGGCCCAGCT
This sequence comes from Singulisphaera photorubra, assembly GCF_045290345.1. Classification (GTDB taxonomy): domain Bacteria; phylum Planctomycetota; class Planctomycetia; order Isosphaerales; family Isosphaeraceae; genus Singulisphaera. The sequence goes on from NZ_CP155447.1 coordinate 784,863, forward strand.
GTGCGCTCACGCGAGGCGTCAGGCGGTCGGCAATCAGGTGCATTCGATTCGCCGGCACCCGCTTAATCCAGGCGCGACGAAGGCAGGGGCGGAGCACGTCGAGCAGCACGTCGAAACGGTCGCTGGGATATTCCAGGGAGGCCCGGCCTTCCCCCGCCTGACCGTCGCGATAGCCGACCCAGAGGGAAACGTGCTTGGTCAGGACTTGATGGTAGTGAAGTTCTTCGATCAAACGCTCCATGTTGCGGATCAGCCACGCATAAATCACCATCGGATCGTCGGTCGCCTCGCCGAAACTGCCCCCGCGCGACAAGGCCTTGTGGAGGGGGCGGGCCGGATGGATGGGCACGACCGGATCCCCGTTGAGTTCCCACCAGAGCGCCTCGCCGGTGGCCGTCAGCAAGTCCCGGATCAGGCGGCGGTCGGCCTGGGCCAGGTCGAGGCAGGTCCGAATCCCCCAGGGTTGGAGCCGGCGCTCCCGACGTCCGGAGATCCCCGTGATCTCGACGACGGGGAGTCGGGCCAGGAGTTCGGTCTCCGCCTGGCGATCGAGGACCGCCTTGGCGCCGAACGGTTTGGCGGTGTCGCTGATCAGCTTGGCCAACGTTCGGGTGCGAGCGATGCCAACCGTCACCGGGATCCGGATCTGCTCCATGATCCGATTTCGCACCACCTCGGCATAGCGCTGATAGTCCATCCCTGGGGGGGGGGTCGCCTCGAAAAAGAACTCATCGATGCTGTAATACTCCACCTTCGGCGAGAATTCACGGACCACGTCGAGCATCAAGCGGCTCAGGACCTCGTACCACCGAAAGTCGCGTTTCACGTACAGGCCGTCGGGGCATTTCGCCATCGCCTCCCAGATCGGAACACCGGTGGACACGCCGGCCGCCTTCATCTCATAGCTCTTGGCGATGACGCAGGCCCCCTGGTTGCCCAGCACTCCCACGGGCAAACCGTTCAGGTGCTCGTAGCGAACCCGCTCCGCCGAGACGTAGAAGCAATCAGCGTCGAGATGTGCGACCGGAGCTTGACCCATGGTCGAAAGTATAGTATTGAACTGACGGACAGTTCAACTCAAGGACGAATCGATTTAACCGTGTGTCTCGGAATCGCCATCGCAGGGAGCGAATTGCCCACGGAATTGATCGGGCGATACGGCCTGGACCGGCGCTTCTACTTGCGAGGCGAGCGGCCGGAGTATCGCTTTCTCTTTCGCGACCGCCGCCCCCGGCTCCCGGTCTGGCGCGACGGCCGGCTTCAGGTCGTGCGCTGGGGCAACAGCCGAGGGCAGAGCCGGTTCCTGCCGCGAACCGGCTGGACGTGGCGGGAAACGATCGAGCAGGGGGGTTGGCGCGGCTCGGGAGCCATCTCCGTGGACATCCCCGCCTCGTTCGGCCTGGAACGCCGCGGCGTCTGGTACCTGATCGAGCAGGGGATCCGCGGCCTCCTCGTGCCCGACGAACGGGGCTACGCGGTCGCCTACATGATCTGCCAGCCGTCGAGCCACTATTACCAGATCATGACCAGCGCACCCCGAATGCCCGTCTTCATCGACCAGCAAATCTAAGGTGGTGCATCCGGTGGTCGAGAACTTGCCAGACTCATAACTAAACATATAAAATCAAGACAATTACTCTATCCCTTGAATCCCAGCGGCAGCGGCATCGATAGGGCCGGACTCACCAAATCCTGGCGCCCCTTTTTCCGTTGAGAGTTCCCCGCGTCACGAACCGAGTATCCGCGTAACCAGGCAAGAGTTTGAGGAGGTCGACGAACGAACCCGGCCGATTTCCAGGAGTGGACCTGAAAACAGGCTGGCGGTTGATGTAGAGTTCGGCGGCGGGGTATCCATCCCAGGCCCCGACGACTTCGTAGGTTGGCTCAGGGCCGGACGTATCGATCGTGATGCCGAAATCCCAGTCAATCGAGGGAGCGCCAATCACCAATCGGTTCCGCGGGCCTCCGGTTCGGGCCGTTCGGAGCCGGACATAGACCGTATGAGGGCCGAGGCGGACAGGATCGTCGATCAACATCCCATCGGCAACGGCCGCACTCTCCCCCTGTTTGAATTCACCGTCGCCCAGCACCCCGTCCCGATCCCGATCGTCGATCCGCCCATCGGCCAAAGCCTGGGACGCGACAAACGACTCCGAGAGCCCCCCCAGGTTCTGCTTGGCCCCCTCAAGAAGGCCGTCCGGATCGTCATCTTCCTCGGGAATGATCGTCACGACCTGCCTGGCGCGATAGCAGGTCGAGTCGACATCAAACCCGCGATCATCACCGGCGAACGCAAGTCGCTTCGGAGGAACGAGACCGCAGAACGACTGGGGATGCAGACCCGGCCCCAACACATAGTTGCTCGGGATGAACGTCGAAAAGACGATGGTAAACGTCTCGACCGGCCGGGCATTCTGATTCCGGTCACGCGGAGCGGCCAAGGCCAAGACCGGCCGCGGCCCCTGATAAGCACGCGAGCAGCAGCCCGTCGAGGCGAGGGCCGCGCAAACGACCGCCAGGAGGGCGAGCGTGGCGCGGACGCAAATCATCTCACAGCGCTCCACAGCGGGGAATCAGAAGACGCGGAACGGGCCGAGGATAGTCCATCGCCAAATTCTCGGCAACCCGTGACGGTCGGGGTTGCCCCTCATTCGCGTTCAGCTTCCTCGGGTGTCTGTATATCCATCAACTCAAGTTTTCCGTCGATGAAAGTCGAGAGCGCCGGAGTGCCCCCTCCCGGCGACCGATGGACCTTGAAGGCTTCCATGAAGGCCTGATCGTTCGACAAATGCGTGAGCACCACCGCATTGCCCGGAACCACCTGCGTCACGGCCTTCTTGTAGCGTTCTCTTCTTTGTTCATCCGCATGAGTTCGCGGAAGAACCACCGACTTGGCCGACCCCGACATCATCGGACTGACCATCAGGCCCTTCACGGCTTGATAAGCCGTGCCCCCGACAGTCGGTTGGCCGGTCTGTGTCGGAATGCCCATCTGCTCCGCCTGCAGGTCGTAACACATCTCCGTGAAGAACTCATCCGCGAACTCGGACCCTTTTTTTCGGACAGCAGGATTGTGCACAACGCGTGGTACTGCACCCCGGACCCGACCGAAAAGACTTGCTGCCGACATCGCCTCTCCTGTAATGCTACGAACTTGACACCTGAAGGGAATCCGTGGCACAGGGTTTCTCAAAGAACCATCACAAAAGCAACTCATCCAGACGACATTCTCGCAAAGTTTGTAAGATTTACGCGGCCCGGTGAGTCTCTTGTAAAGTTGGCATTATTTTCGTGGGCAAGGAGGAAATCTGGCTTCGGGCGTGGTCGCGCCGCGGAATGACAGGCGAGCGAGTCCCGGAAGCGGCCGTCTTGCCACACAAGTCATCGCGAAATGACAGGGAACCCACGCTCCCCGCCTGCTTTCGAGCGAGCGAAAGCTTACGGTTGGGTGGGTGGTCCGAGTAGGCGGTCGGTGGCCCGGCAACTCAATTGATTGTTGAGGGCTGGCACTGGTAGTCTCTCCGTTATGCCTCCATTCCGGTTCTGATCAACGCACGGTCGATGAGGGGACCTCCGCTCGAGACGGCCGCCGGCCCCGGCGCTGATTGCCGTTTCGGCAATGCCATCCACACAACCAGGAGTTTTGCTCGTGAAGAACCGTTTGACCTTCGTCACTTTTGCCCTTGCCTTCGGACTTTCGCTGCCGGTGCTCGCAGCGGAGAAGACGCAGCCCGTGCGGATGGGGTGCGGACTGATGACGTTCGACACAGTACCGGGATGGGGCCTCGGGCCAGAGGGGAAATCCGTGATCGGGCCATGCCATGGTAGCGTGGTCGTCGACAAGGAAGGGAACATCTACACGAGCTCCCATGCCGGAGTCTTCGTCTTCTCGCCCGACGGCAAGAAGCTCCGTAGCTACCTCGGAGACAAATACTCCGACATGCACGACATGAAGATCCGCGAGGAAGCGGATGGCGAGTTCATCTACGGGGCTCGCAACGCCAACGCCGAAGGGGTCAAGTTCAACGCCCAGACCGGCGACATCGCCCTGAAGCTTCCTTTCCCCGAGGAATCGGGGCTCAAGCTCACGAAATTCAATCCCACGGCGATCACGGTCGCCCCGAATGGTGACATCTTTCTGTCAGATGGTTACGCGAGCAACCATATCTTCAAATTTGACAAAACCGGCAAATACCTGATGCATTTCGGGACCAAGGGAAATGGTCTCAAGGAATTCAACACAGCGCACGGGATGACGCTCGACACGCGTTACAGCCCGCCACGCCTGCTGATCTGCGATCGCAATCACGAGCCCAAGGGCCGCTTGTTGCACTACGACCTCAACGGAGAGTTCATCGCCGAGGTGGTGACCGGGCTGGGAATGCCGACCTCGGCCGTAGTGCAGGGCGACTTCGTCTCGGTCCCCGACCTGCACGGGCGGCTGGTCATCCTCGACAAGACCAACACGATCATCGCGGTGCTCGGCAACAACCCCGATCCCGCGATGGGAAGGAACTACAACGTGCCGCAGGACAAATGGATCGAGGGCATCTTCAGCGGCACCCACGGCTCGTCCTGGGACAAGGACGGCAACCTGTACGTCCAGGACTGGAACGTTGCAGGCCGGATCATGAAGCTGCTGCGCGTCAAGTAGTCGGTGGCCGTTGAGCTCACGAGGGGCCGAACCCAAGGCCCAGAACCCATGCTCGGCCCCTGAGCCTCAACGGTGATTTGCCTTGCCATTTGCCGACTTCTGAATCACCTTGCAAAAAAGCCTCATCACGCCGCAATCAGCGATCGTTCAATGATTCGGCCCAACGTGATCGGCGAGTTCGCGCACGCTTGCGGTTCCGGTGGTGCCGAGCTGGTGAATCACCAAGGACGAGGCAATCGCGGCGAGTTCGCTGGCTTCGCGGAGACTCGCGCCGCCCGCAAGGGCGGCGGCAAGGTTGGCGGTGACGGAGTCGCCGGCGCCGACGATATCGATGGGGCCGCGGACCGGGAGGGCGGCGACGTGATCGACCGCCCCTCGAGGGTCCGCGGCGATCATTCCGCGCTCCGAGAGCGTGACAAAAACCGGGCGGCCATTCCTGGCCGCAAATTCGGCCGCGGTCGCCGCGACGTCGTCCAGCGAAAGCACCTCGGTTCGATTCAAGAGCGACGCAAGTTCAGCCGCGTTCATCTTGAAGCTCACGGGCGGCCAGCCGTGAAGACCCTGGCGGGAGTCTGCGATCACGGGGAGACCGGGATTCGCCACGGCGAGTTCGCCGAGAGAGCGAAGGAGACCACTCGTGACGACTCCAGTCCCGGCCGCTTCGACTTGATCGAGTACGATCAGGGCGTCGATCGCCGGGGCGATTTCTCGCAGGCTCGCTGTGAGCCTTGCTTCGAGGGCCGTGGGCGTGTGCGTCCAGTTCTTGACGTCGAGCCGGTTCAATTCGAGGGGAGGTTGGCCTGGGGAAATGACCAGAGGCTTGGCATACGTGAAAGTCACGCGGTCGGGGGTCGTGATGAAGTGATCGAGCTTTACGCCGGGCATCGCGGCCAGTTCGCGGCGAAGTTCATAGCCTTCGCCATCATCGCCACAAAAACCGACCGCGATAATCTCGCCGATTCCGAGCGCGACAAGATTGTTGACGATGGTGCCCGCCCCTCCAGGCTGGGCGCGAACACGAACGACGTTATGGACAGAGAGGCCCGTCTCGATGGAAATCTCGCCACGAGCCGGGTCGATCTCCAGGTAGCGGTCGAGACAGAAGTCTCCCACCACCGCGATCCTCAGTGATTGGTAACGTGAGGTGACGGCTTGGAATCGCTCGGGCGTCATGCTCGGGCCAGGATCTCGTGGTAGAGGTTCTGAATGAAAGCCGCATTGTCGCATTGCAGATAATGCATGGCTCCGCCCATACGGGCGTAACTCTTGCAGAATCGAAGGTAATACGCCGGATTCGACTTGGGCGGTTCGCCGGTCGTCCAGTCCCATCCTCCGCCATCCTGAAGATCAACGACATGGATGGAATGGCCGGAAACGGTGGGGCGACCGTCCTGAATCCGGAGATTATTCGCGCAGCTCAGGCTTTTTTCAAAAACCTGCGGCCCCATGATCGCCGAGCCGACCGAGAGGACGACGCCCCCATCGAGCGTTTCCACCGATCCTCCGAAAAGCCGAAAGTCCTGGGCGCCTGCGCGTCCGATGGCGGCTCCGTTGAACAAGGGGTGATTGGCGATGATGTCGTAACCGATGCCGGGATGAACCGAGACCGGCACTTTATGAAGAAAGGCCTGGGCGAGAATCGACGCCTCTTTCCAGCGATGCTCGACCACGATCCGGCCGGAAGGGAGGTCATGGGAGCGGATCGCGAGTAAGAGGTCCGCCCGGGCCGGGGCGAGCGGATGGCCGGGCTCGGCTCGCAGCATCGATTCCAGCTCGGCGCCGGTGGGAAGTTCGGTGCCGTCCTCGGCGATAAACCGGCCCAGGGACACCCCATATCCCTCTCCCCTCAAGCCCCCCGCAAGCAGCGCCAGATGGAGATACCTGCCGGTTTCGTCCCACGAGCCGAACGTGCCCGTCGCCACGTTGGCGCGCACGCTTTCCGTGGATCGGCCCAGCCAGGAGTATTCCCAGTCGTGGATGGTGCCCGCACCGTTGGTGGCGAGGTGCGTGATCCAGCCTCGCTCCATCATCCTGGAAAGCAGCAAGGCGGCGCCGTTGCGAAGCAAATGCGCGCCGTAGATCAGGATCACGCCGGCACCCTGCGCTCTCGCCTTGAGAACATCCGCTGCACACCGGCGAATGGCCGAGGCAAGAGGTTCGGGGCAGGGGGCGGGGGCGAGGTCCGGCGAAATCAGGATCTCTTCAACACGCGTCAGGCTGTCACGATCGCTCAGAGGAAAGACCTTGAGCCGGGACAGGTCGAGTGGGGTGGAGTTCATTGTCCCAGGATCAACTCCAAGAGGGGAGCGGCATCACGAAAATCCGGGATAATCACGTCAGCACCCACCCCGGAGAGCCGCTCACGCTTCCACGCATCCATGCGGCCCGAGCCGTTGTTCGCCTCGTCACTGGCCACCGCGACGGCGAGTCCACCGACTTGTTTGGTATTCTCGATCTCCACATAGCCGTCGCCAAACGACAGTAATTGCTCTCCTTGAATGTTGTTCTCGCTGAGAAGACGGTCGATGACCATCTTCTTGGAGAACGACTTGTAGTCGTCCTGAGCGCCGTAAATATGTTTACCGAAGTACCGAGTGAGTCCGAGAAGCTCCGCTTCTCGCTTGACGAAGGGCTCGTCGGTCCCGCTGGCCAGATAGAGCGTAAGTCCGCGGCGTTGGAGGTTTTCCATCAACCCCGAGGCGCCGAAGACGAGCAAGTCGTCGGGCGGAATGGTGCCGGCCTTCAGGCCTTCGGCCCGGGTGACGATCCGTTCATCCAGGCGCCGGAGGTATTCGTGCTTGTACCAAAGCGGCTCGCGAGGCTCGCCCCCGCGTTCGCGGATCCGGTCGGCGAGCTGCATCATCTGGTAGATCGTCTGCTTGCCGTTGAGCCGCATGATGTCCTCGAACGCCAGCCGCTGCCGATCGGCATCGCTTTCGCCGTCCAGTGGCGGGAGGACCTCGGTGAACATGGGGACCATGACCTCGGGCCAGCCCTGGCGAATCAGCGAAAGCGTGCCGTCGAAGTCAAACAGGACATGGCTGATCCCGGGCCGGGGAGCGAACGTCGGCCGAAGGATGACCTCGCCGGAAAAGACGACCTTGCTCACGCGGCGCCTCCGTCCATGAACGCGTAGCAGAGCATGTGCAAAATCGTCATTTGGGCATCTTCGACTCGACCATAGTGGGCGTCTTCAATGACCAGCGTCTGACCAGCGATCTCGGCGAGACGCCCGCGCTTGGCACCCACGAGTGCGATGGTACGCAACCCATTCTGGCCGGCCCACTCGAAGGCGCGGACCAGATTGGGCGAGTTACCGCTCACGCTGCTCGCGATCAGGACGTCGCCCGGCTGCGCGTAGTTTTGCAACGAGCGGAGGAAGACGTCGTCGAAGCAGTAGTCATTGCCAAGTGCGGTGAGCCAGGCCGAGTTGTCGGCCAGGGTCAGAACGCGAAACCGCTTGCCGATCTTGTCGCTCGCGCCCTTGCCAAGATCGGTCGCGAAATGCGAGGCGTTTGCCGCATTCCCGCCGTTCCCGATGGCGAAGATCTGCCGATCGTCGCGCCACGCTTGCCGTACCGTGCCGACCAGTGTCTCGACCCCATCAAGGGGAATAGAATCCAAGGCGCGGTGTTGAGCCGCGAGATACTCAGAAAGCCAGGATCGCATGAGCTTGACTCGTCCTCCGGGCAAAATCGCAGACTATTTCAAAGAGGAGGCCACGCATTGCCGTTCCTGCGAAGCCATCCGACTACGGCTTATCAAACCAAGCCCCGCCCCAATCCGGGCGACGGGGAATCTTTGTGGTGATCTGCCTGCCTGATCGTTCAAGTTCCCGACCTGACAGCGGCGGACAACCCTCTCCATGTATGATAGCCGCTGACCCATCGGGGTACAAAAATAAATCCCGCGGGGGTGGTGAGTTACGCCGCGACCCGGGCGTGTCAACGGATTCGGGGTGTCGGTGTGATTAAGCGAATAAAGCGAGTCGACCGACCCTACGGAGAGTACAAATCATCGACCTGTGTAAGTCGGTCTTGCTGAGTCATGGTCCCGAGTTCATGCGGCGGATGATGTTGGTGTCGGCCCCTCGAGCTCGGACCGAACACCTCGCAGTAGGAGCGAGGCCAGGGGAGGGGACCGCCCGAAATTCTCCGTTTGGGGCGACGGGACGGCACCAAGGGAATTCGCCAAAACGGTCCTGAGCGTGCTGGGAGCGGTCATCGCCAGACGCGTCGACTTCGCCCTGTTCAAGGTGTGGCTGGGAAACTTATATCGTTGACCGGCGCCTCGGTCTGGAAGGGCTTCTCACACGACAGAGGCATCGCGAGGGTAGAGGAGCAGGGCGACCAGAAACGTGGTCGGCCGCCACTTGAAGCGAACCGGCGTGAGGTGCGGGCTGAAAACGACAACGCGATGGCCGAAACTCTGCTGCCTGAAAATCCCTGAGCACCCGACACACAACGGCACGAAGGCCGCCCAGGGGCTCTCGCTCGCGCCAAGAGGAATGTTCCCTCAGCGGATCCAGCAATCACCTCTCTCAAGGACGTGCTATCGCATTCGAGTGAACACCATCCGGCCAACCCAGATCGGCAAATCCTAATTTGCCCTATTCTGCAAAACAATCCTATTCATAGGACGATTCCAGCGACCCGTCGTCGGTCTCGAGCGGGCTGAAGTCCAGAGATCGAAGACTCTGCATTCGGCAAACCCCGGCGTGAGTTGACGAAAAACCAAGCTCACAGACCGCGGCAGCAAACCGGATTGGCGACACAACCCAAGCTAACGCCCCTGTAAAAATCCACGCCATTCTGCCTGCCAGAGACGTCAAACCAGGTCTGCACGTCGGCACACACAGGGCTGCCCTAAACCATCAGCGAATCCATAACCCTAAATTCATCATTTCGCCGCAACAGGCCCTGGCAAGCCCAACAAGTCTATTTGCAAACACGGGATGACTCCGCTTATGCGCTCACTCCTCTTGTTTAAGACTAATCTGTGATTCGCGTTTTCTCTCATGTTTTCGATTGGACCAGGGCTTGTCCGTTGACTAGGATCACTTTTGCAATCAAGCCATTATCCCTTCAGAGCGCTCGGCATTCGACCAAGACGCCTCCCGACTTGCCAGAGAACTCTAGTTCAACAAGTCGTCGAATACCATATCAAGGCAAATCCAGGGATAACAATTGATTGCGACGTTCTTGTTATCCGAGGAAATCATCCTCACTCACTTAGTTTCGAACAAAGGGACATGCAATGCGAAAACGCGGGTTCACACTGATCGAATTGTTGGTCGTGATCGCAATCATTGCCGTCTTGATTGCTCTCCTGCTTCCGGCTGTCCAGGCGGCCCGTGAAGCCGCTCGTCGCTCTCAATGCATCAACAATATTAAGCAGTTAGGCCTGGCCGTGCACAATTACAATTCGACGTACTCGTGCTTTCCCCCGTCGTGTTCGGGCCCCGAAGTCGCGGGGACGTTATCGGTCGATTCCGGCTGGAGCTTTGGCTGGCCGCTTGCCGTGTTGTCGGGGATGGAACAGCAGGCCATGTTCAACGCGGTCAATTTTTTCAACAGGCCCCGTGGACCCGAGAATTCGACGATCGGCTATGCCCAGCTCGGCAGCCTCATTTGCCCATCCGACGGCACCACGCAGAAGCCCAGCGACCCGTGGGCGACGAACAACTACGTCGGCAACTTCGGCGGGCCCGGGATCATCAAGCGATGGACGGGGACGATGGTCCCCGGCTCAAAATGGACCTCCGCCAGCGCTCAGCTCGGCCCAATCGGCATTGAGTCAATCCGCGACGGCACGTCGAATACGGGCTTGTTCAGCGAGCGTCTCGTCGGCCTCAAGGCCAACGCGGGTCTTGCCCAACTCAGACTCAGCAGCTCCGACGCCAAGCGGGGCTTCTTTGATTCGGGAGCCACCGTTCCCGGCGAAACGGGCGACCCCGCCCAGGCGATGACGTTCTACAACACCTGCAAGGCACTCCCCGGCTCAACGGTCGCCAAGAACAGCCAATGCTTCGGATATATCTGGATCGTCGGCTACTATGTTCATTGCACCAATACGTACAACCACTTCGGCCCGCCGAATATGCCCCTCTGCCACAACAATCAGTACGAAAACTCGGCGTCACAGACCTGGGAAATTTCCGCCGGGATCGGCTCGCCCACGAGCAACCACTCCGGTGGCGTCAATATGGGCTTAGCCGATGGCTCGGTCAAGTTCATCAAGGACACCGTGAACCTCCCCTCGTGGTGGGCTCTCGGCACCCGCAATGGCGGTGAGGTCATCAGCGCCGACGCCTATTGAACCTGCGAACGCAGGCTCGGTCGAGACAAGTCCGCGATGTCTCGACCGCTCCATCAACCCTGGCCAGATCACAACTACCCCTCGGTCCAATTGAAGCGGTTCTATCTAAACCGGAGTTACTGTCCATGCACCGACTGAAGTCGCTCCTTGGCTTGGCTATCGTCGTCTCAGGCCTTCTCTCCGGATGCGGCGGTGGGATTCAGGAAGGAACGCCCCCCAACGTGGGATACGTGCCTCCAGGCCCCGACGAAGGCGCTACGCCTCCGACCCCGAAAGGAACAGCGCCTCACAAATAGCCTTGTGACTCACGCGACCCGTGAATTCGTCCCATGAAAAAGGCCGGGGGCCATCAGCTTGGCTCCCGGCCTTCCGTTCGTTTCAGGAACTCGGATTCGCTCCCTCCACAATCGTGCAAGAGGCATGAGCCCGAGAACTCCAACAACAATACCCGAGCAGTTGGCCAGGCCCCTGGTCCTAAAATTGGTGAAGCTGGCACCAAATCCAGCGAGCGACCTGACTGCCTGTTCTCGACTAATTATCTTCCCCTGAAATCGCCTCATTATTATTCATGGTGCCAATGGCACGCCAAACGCTCAATAAAATCGTTGCTCTCTTAAACGAAACATGACCATCGAGAAACAGGACGTTGACACCACCCGGATGTTGACTGCCCGCAGTCCAGGCCCCCTCTTGGATTGTTCCAGGATCATTTGTGCAAGAACGTTCATTGGGGGGAAGCGTGTGATTATACAGGGTTTGCCCAAGAGCTTGGCTCATCCAGGTCACGCCTTTGATTGCGCCATCCGTATTCTTCTCCGACAACTCAAGCTTAAGGCACTCGGACACAAGGCGGCCAAGCCTATCACCGGCAACTCCTGGCGAATGTGATTTCAGGACAAGCCGAGTAACGTCTCGACCAAACCAGTCGCCGCGGCAGAATTCAGCCACTCCAGCCGTTTGACTGGTTCCGTCGCTGATGTGTTCGAGCCCCACAGGTGGGATATCTCCGGGAGATGCAAACGGACCGTTATTCAGGGCACTGGACTTGGTGAGTCCTACGCCCCAATTCCTCCGTAATTTGAGCCTCCGAGACGAATCTGAGAGGAATCAGACGGGCAGAGATACACGGCAATCCTTGTCTTTTCGACCGTCTGGTTCGCCGCCATGGCCTTTAGATCAGACGAATAATTACAAAAATTGATACTGTTATAGGTTGCAGTCTGCTCAAGCAACGGCAATAAGGTGGTCTGGATGGAATAGGCCTTTTCGCCACGAGGAAGTACGCCGGTTTGGGAAGCGTATCCGTGCATGGCGATGCCCATAGTTCGAAGATTCGTGACGCATTGCAGTCGTCTCGCAGACTCGCGAGCTGACTGTATGGCCGGCAGTAGCAAAGCAATCAGGAGGCCAATAATGGAGATCACGACAAGAACTTCGATTAAGGTGAAGGCCGAGGACTGAGAGGTGCTGGCCTTGCCGAATTTTCGACATTCCATAGTAAAACATCCTCCTGATTGACACACTTTCAACTCGACACTGAAACTTCAATTCAACGAATTTACTAACAGCACATCTGATCACAGACGAGACATTACCTCTAGACAGGCGAGCTATCAATAGAATCCTGGAAAGAAAGGAACAATCCGCGACCGAGCGAAAGAACCAATGATTCTGAGACTCTCGCCATGTTACCGGAGGTTCTTCGGCCGTCGGAAGACAGAGAGCCCACGCTCCCCGCTCGCCTTTGGAAGGCGAGCGAAGACTAACGACCAAGGGACGGTACCGATCGTGGTGCCATGGATTTCGCTCGCCCCTGAAAGGCGAGCAGGGAGCGTGAGCTCCCTGGCTTTGGACCTTCGCATGGGCTGGTTCTTTTCACACTGTGGCAACGGCAACGGGTTGGTTTGCAGTCGCACGGCCGGCAATCCATCGAGATTTTCGTCCAGCCACCGATCGTTGTCGAAAAAAAGGCCCCTGGCTTCGCGGGAATGGCGTTGGCTCAGGCCGCGAGTGTCAGTCGCCGCGACCACGCCCATCAGGACCATGGCCGCGACGCTCCCACTCAGGTCGGTTCATCCGGCCAAAGGGCTTTTCCGACGGGGTGGCTCACAGCCCCAGCCACTCCTGTCGTGTGCAGGCAACCCGCGGACAACGCACGCTATTGGGCTTCCGGTGTTGGGCCGTAGTCGAACGTCCTGATGATCGCCTCGACCTGGTCGCGGAACGGGGTGGCGGGGTCCTGGACCGTGTTGGAGGTGACGACCAGGCTCTCGTCGCGTCCGAAGAGGATGAAATAGAGGTCGTTGTGGACTCGGAGCTCGCCTTTGCCGTTGGCCTGGGTCCCCTTCAAGACCGACTCTGCGCGGTAGACTTTTCGCTTGGCGGCGGCCCAGTCAGCCTCGGGCAGCCAGGCGTGCGGCCCTGGGATCACGGTAAAGCGGTTCTGCCGCCACTCTTCTTTCAGCATCTTGAGGTGGAACTCAGGGTCACGATTCAGTCGATCCGCCTCGGCATCCCCTGTCTTGATGACGCGCTGAAACTCCAGGGTGTCGGGACCACCGGGACGAAGCCGAACCAGTTCCATCGAGAGATCATCCGGCGGCCGACCCGGACGGAACTCTTGCGGGTAGCGAAAGTGGAACTTGCCTTGCGGGTCGTCGTAGCTCAGCCACGAGTTCTCCTCGGTCGCGACCGGAGCGGTATCCGGAAGCGGCAGCACTTCGCCAACATCGTCGATCCGCCGGTCGACAATCAACTCCCGCGTCACGGTCTGGCGGAGACGGCCGTTGGGGGGGAGCGGGGTGGCCGCGAAGGTGGCCATGCGGAGTTCCACAATCGCCCCACGCGCATCCACCAACGTCTCTTTCGCTTTCTCGGCGGCCGGTTCCTTCCCCCCGTCGGAGCCCGGCGCTGGGAACCGGAATACGAGTTGGGCATTGACCGCGAGACTGCTCGTATTCGAGCGGCCGGCCGGCGACCGCCCCGTCACCGCGATGACGGCTTCCCAGTTCGGCCCTTCCGCCGCCTGGCGGACCTGCTGCAAGGTGGCCGCCAGCGGCAGTGTGATTGACCCGAGCAGGGCTCGCCCCCCCGTCTTCGAGATGGCCCAGCGATCACCAACCCGGCTGGGGATGGTCGGCAGCAGAGCTCCAAGATCAGGCAGGTAAATCTCTCTGCGAATGATCGTGTACTCATCCTCACGCAGGCTCCGGTCCTTGGTGAGGCTCAGCACCAACGGGTCGGTCCCCTCATGAGGCTGATACCAGATCGTCAGGCCCTTGAGAGGGTCCGGCCGCGACGGCTTAGTGTTCGGGTTGGGGATGACCCGATAGGCTGCGTACTCGCGAACCCCGGCCTTGATCTTGTCCCCACCCGTCAGTTCGGCCGGCCGCTCGCGATAGTCGGTCTCCTGAGTCGCTTCGTTTCGATCGGGTGTCCCCTGAGGCTTCTCGGTGGCCACCTTGATCGTGTCGCTGGTGACCACCCGGTACTGGCCGATCGAGCCCGGCGTGGTCTTCGCTTCCGTTTTCTCGTAGTGCTCGACGAAGCGGAACCGCGTGACCAGGTCGGTCACCGACTGGGACTCGCCTGAGGGCGGCGGAGCCGGAGCTGCCTGCTGGCCGAGTGCCGATCCACTCGCCAACGAGGCGGCGAGCAAACCACCCCAGACCGACCCGATAGATCGCCTCCACCGCATGGGAACGCCTCGATTTCGAATGGGGAACCGTCGAACGCCGACCCAAGAGAACTCTCGACCCGGACTCAGCCGAACTGAACCGAACCGGGCCAGGTGTTAGTTAGGTTAGGGATTGGGATTGGGATTAGGACGTGGAGAAGTCTCCGGCGCGTCCCGCCAACGGAGCGACCCGATCAAGAGCAGATCCTGGTCGCCGAAGGTTTTGACCTGATCATCAGCCTGGGTGAACGTCGCGAGCAACTGATCACCGTCGGGGCTGGCGATGAGGTAATAGTACCAGACCAGACCGAGGTTCCCCTCACGCCCCTGCACGCCGACCTTATAGCGGAAGCCACCCGCCGGGTCACCCTCGACTTCCCCTTCGCCGAGGAACGAGGAAAACCTGGATCCCAAGGCGCTGCGGAGATCGTTTCGGAACTGTTTCAGGTCCTGATGCCGCCCTTTGCCCGCGTTCGGCCCCTTCATGAGGTTGCACTGCGCAACGACCACTCCGCGGTCGAGTCGCTTGAGCACCGTCAGCCGCTGATCGTCCCAGTACGTGTGCCAGTTGCGGTCGTGCCTCATGGTGTACTTACCGTCGGGCGAAACCAGCAGCAATTGCTCGCGTTGAGGGTCGGGCTCCGTCACTCCCCCCGCGAGGGCGTCGTCACCAATCAGGGCCGAGGGCTCGACCGGCTGCCGGGTGACGGTCAGGGTACTCCTCATCTCCAGCCCGGCCTCGACCGCGCCCGGCTTCCTTGCCTCGGAACGTTGAAGGTCCAGCCGCTCGATCCGGCCCAAGGCGCGGTCGAGGCTCAACGTGCCATCAAAGAGCATTTTCCCTTCACCACCGAGCACCGACCCTCGGACGTTCCCTTCCAGGTGGATTTTGACCGTGCGGGCGTCGATCGATTCGACCTTGGCCTGAAGCGCGTTCTCGATCAGGGCGTCGTACGAACTCAGGGACCGCGCCGCGTCGTCCCCAACCTTCCAGGAATCCCCCACCTTGACCGGCTTGTCCGTGAGCAGGGTATGCAGGGCCAACGGGTCTCCCGCCGCCTGAACCAACTCCAACTCGGAGCGAGTCAACGGTCCTCCGATGCTGAACACGACCACTCCGCCCGCGCGTGGTTCGGCGACGAGCAGAGCGACCTCCGGCCGAAGCACCGCGGCCGTCGGCCGAATCTCACCGTTGATCGCAGAAGCCGCCTGACTCACCTTGCGGACCACCCGAGTGGCTCGCCCTTGCGCCCCCGCTGGGTCAGTCACGAGCACCCGCTCGACAAATTCGAGCCGCGTCTCGACCTTCAGCTTCAATGACTTGACGGGCTCGGACTTGGGCGTGTTGGGAGCGGGAGCAGGCCGATAAAGCCCCTCAGCCTTCAAGGCGACGAGCACCTTGGTCGAGTCACCAACCTGTGCGGAGTCACGCAACGTCACCGGCTCATCGACATCGGCCCCGGAGACGGTCAGGCCCACCCCGAGAATCACCAGCCCGATCACGGAACCTCTAAACAAGGCCATCCTTAGCTCCTCTTGGCTCAACGAACTTCCCGGCTCAAGACCCGGTAACTTCCAGCTCGGATGATGAGTTCCTCAAGGTTGAACCTCAACTGACTCTAGTAGGTCCGGAACCGCGCTGTCAATTCCGCAGACCTCCCCGGACGCCATCGAATGGGCCGCTCCTCCCTCCCGGCCGAATCCGTCCCCAATAAATGGAGGTGTTCCCCATAGATGCCCCCAAGCCCTCAACCTGGTCTCCCTCCAGCCAATTTTTCCCAACGTTGAGGAAACGGGAGGCAAATCCTCCAAAATCTGCATGCACGCCACAATGCGTTGGTCACGAAACCGGAAGCCCTTCGTATTCGAAGGTAAGCAGACATAAAACCGCGGTAGGCTTGCGTCGGATCGGGGTTTCTCTCATATCCGCCCCCCCCCTCATCACGTCGCTGACCGACCGAATTCCAGACGGAGGGCTGCGCATCGAAAATCCAAGAGAGATGGGAACTTGGGGCCAGGCTTGTCGGTCAAAGAGTGAAACCGCAAAGCGAATTTTGCGAACAAACCGCCGAGTTAAAACGTCTGTTTGAAACGGGCGTTTCAATCTCGAAGGAAGCGGTCGATACCGTCACCGATGTCGGAGATCAACGCGTATTTACGACCTAAAGGCACTTGGTTTGCGTAGTACAAATTGCGCGAACCTGGGAAGCGGACTCGCCCTCAGGAAGGGAGAGGGCTTTCTTGAAGTGAAGAGGGATGCGAAGATTTAAATAAGATGAGTGAGGCGTACCGGTCGGTATTCCCCACGGATGACGGGCCGCAATGGGTTTGAGGATGAGGGGTTCGCCTGGGGGAGAATTCCGAGGATGGGGAGCAGCTATTGCCACCCGGCTCTGAAACAACTGAAGGAGCAGCAGGCTCGTTTCGCCCCGAAACAGGAGCGTCTCGAACAGGTGGATCGGGCCGAGACGTTGCTGGGGGAGATTCAGCCGGAGAAGCAGTATCCGTATGAATATCTCTGGTATCGGATCAAGGGCTATCGTCCCGAGACGGCCCCCGAGCTTCTGCTGGAGGGGAGTGGGGTTCGGCACGACCTCCGGCTCTTCATTGAGGACCTCTCAGGGACGGTAGGGCAAGCGGTCGAGCAAGCGGCTGAGCCGGTGCTGACGGTCGAGGCGGTCTCGCTTCGCTTCAACGTGTCGACCCGGACGATCACGCGGTGGCGGCGGCAAGGGTTAGTGGCCCGACGGTTTGTCATCGACGGGCGCACCAAGGTCGGGTTTCTCGAGTCGAGTGTGATGCGATTCGTTGAGTCGCACCGCGATCAGGTCGACCGAGGAACTCGTTTCCGAAATCTAACCGACGAGGAGCGTGACGAGATCATTCGTCGCGCTCGTCGGATGGCGCAGGTCGGCCAGGGGGGCCTGGTTGAGATTGCGCGGAGGATTGCTCGAAAAATGGGACGCTCCACGGAAACCGTTCGAACGACTCTGAAGAGCTACGACCGCAGTCATCCCGACCGGGCCATCTTTCCCCCGATGGCCGGGCCTCTCGACGAGGAGGCCAAGGGACAAATCTACCGACTCTATCGCCGCGGCGTTTCGGCCGAGGTTCTGGCCACGCAATTCGGTCGGACCCGCTCGAGCGTCTATCGCGTTATCAACGAGATGCGCGCCTTGCGGATCTTGAGCGTCAAGCTCGAATTCATGGGGCACGCGAGCTTCGACGATCCCGCGGCTGCCGAGTCCATCCTGGGACCGATGCCTCTGCCGACCGACGGTAAAGCCCCGCGCCGCACCAAGGCCCCCAAGGGACTTCCCCCTTACCTGGCCAGCCTCTACGAGGTCCCCTTACTCGGCCGCGAGCAGGAAGCCCACCTGTTCCGCAAAATGAACTACTTGAAGTGTCTCGCCAACCGGCTCCGCGATCAGATCGATCCCGGCCGAGCCCGCACTAGTGACCTCGACGAGATAGAACGACTCCAAGAAGAAGCGCTGGCGGTCAAGAACCAGATCATCCGCTCCAACCTCCGGTTGGTCGTCTCCATCGCCAAGCGGCACGTCGGTCCATCGAATAACTTTTTTGAGCTGGTCTCCGACGGGAACATGTCGTTAATCCGAGCCGTGGAGAAGTTCGACTACGCTCGAGGCAACAAATTCAGCACATACGCCTCGTGGGCGATCATGAAGAACTTTGCGCGAACGATCCCCGAAGAGAACTACCGTCGCGACCGGTTCGTCACCGGTCACGAGGAAATGTTCGAGGCGGCCGCTGACACCCGGATCGACGAGCACGAATACGAATCGGCCCAACGTCGCAACCAGGAAGCCGTCAAGGGCATGCTCGGACGCCTCGACGATCGCGAACGCCGGATCATCATCAGCCGGTATGGGATCAACGGGGTCAGCGAGCAGACCCTCGAACAACTCGGCCGCGAACTCGGCATCACCAAGGAACGCGTACGGCAGATCGAATCGCGTGCCCAAGACAAGCTTCGCAAGATCGCCATCGAAGAAAAACTCGACCTCCCCATGCTCTAAAACCAGTGACTTGCACGAAAGAACGAAGTTTTCCGGAAGATCCCCTTGCACCCGCCACGACGACTCGCTACTATTACCGACTCACGACGTTGCTCACAAAAAAACGAGTAACATCGAGTCTGGCTACGACCGCGTTTCACCGGCGGCCTTCCAAAGATCGCCTCCGGACGAACGCGGTCGTCTTCGCTCTGAATACCCGATGGTGAAACCAACGGGTATCGCCCTCAGCCCCAAGGGCTTTGTGGCAAGCAGACGAAAACCGCCGGAACCGTGAAAAAGTGATCTTGAAACTCTCGAACGCGGCGGTATATTTAGAAATTTCACGGCCTTGCCAATGCTGGCGTAGCTCAACTGGCAGAGCACCGGTTTTGTAAACCGACGGTTGTGAGTTCGACTCTCACCGCCAGCTCTCTAGTTCTGCCCTGGCGAATTGAGCACGTGAGGTCTGAAACAAGAAGAAAACGCAGGCCAAGAGAAGTGATGTCGGTGTAAGGGACATGAGTCCAAGTCGGGTGGATACCCAAGTGGCCAAAGGGGGCAGACTGTAAATCTGCTGGTTCTACCTTCGCAGGTTCGAATCCTGCTCCACCCACTGCCGAACCGTAGTGACAAGAGGTCCTCAAGAAAAAAAAGGAATGAAAGGGCCTCGTGAACTAGAGCGAAATCAGGTAAGTTCATTCAGACCCAGGATCAAGCCAAGAACGAGTCTCCCCGATCCATCGGCCTTAAGGTCGCCTAAATCGCGGGTGTAACTCAATGGTAGAGTACCTGCCTTCCAAGCAGGCAACGTGGGTTCGATTCCCATCACCCGCTCTCAGGTCCGAAAGCGGGGAGTGCGGGCTTGGCTGATTCCTTGAGGTTCCTTGAGCAGAACTGAGTCGCCCGAATTCTGCTCTCGCAACGTGTTCGGTTTTGAATCAAATGCTGCCGTGGCTCAGTTGGTAGAGCGCGTCCTTGGTAAGGACGAGGTCCTGGGTTCAAATCCCAGCGGCAGCTTTTGGGCGACGCCCAAGTCCGGGCGGTGCGAGTTGGACCCAGAGGTCGGCCCCAGGCCGCTGGGTAGTCCCGCCCGGAGCGGACCATTGTTGACGTGTGGGGCGGCTGGGCGGGTCCCCGCCAAACGAACACCAGGGATGCCGTAAGGCGCTAAGCAATGGCAAAGGAAACGTTCACCCGGACAAAACCACACGTCAACGTGGGAACGATCGGGCACATCGACCACGGCAAGACGACGCTCACGGCAGCCCTCCTCTCGGTTCTCGCCGCTCATGGCCAGGCCAAGAAGAAGGATTACAAGGACATCGCCAAGGGCGGAACGGTCCGCGACGCCAACAAGACGGTCACGATTGCCGTCTCGCACGTCGAGTATGAGAGCGAAAAGCGCCACTACGCCCACATCGATTGCCCGGGTCACGCTGACTATATCAAGAACATGATCACGGGTGCCGCCCAAATGGACGGCGCGATTCTCGTGGTTTCGGCGGCCGACGGACCGATGCCGCAGACCCGCGAGCACATCCTCCTGGCTCGTCAGGTCGGCGTCCCCGCCTTGGTGGTCTTCCTCAACAAGATCGACCTGGTCGACGATGAGGAGCTGTTGGAGTTGGTCGAAATGGAGCTGCGTGAGCTCCTGACCCACTACAAGTTCCCCGGCGACGAGATCCCGATCACCCGCGGTTGCAGCCGCCCCGCCTACGAGAATCCGACCGACCCGGTCGCAGCTCAGCCGATCCTCGACTTGGTTAAGTCGATGGACGACTACATTCCCGAGCCGGTTCGGGCGGTGGACAAGCCGTTCCTGATGCCGATCGAAGACGTGTTCTCGATCAAAGGTCGTGGTACCGTCGGCACGGGCAAGATTGAGCGTGGTTCGATCAAGGTTGGTGAAGCGGTCGAAATCGTTGGCTTCAACGCCAACAAGAATTCGGTCGTCACCGGCGTTGAAATGTTCCAGAAGACGATGGACTTCGGCCAGGCCGGAGACAACGTCGGCGTGCTCTTGCGAGGCATTGAAAAGACCGATCTCGAGCGTGGGCAGGTTATCTGCAAGCCCGGATCGATCACCCCGCACACCAAGTTCGAGGCCGAGGTCTACGTCCTCTCGAAGGACGAAGGTGGACGGCATACGCCGTTCTTCAAGGGATACCGGCCCCAGTTCTACTTCCGGACGACCGACGTGACCGGCTCGGTTTTGAACCTCCTCTCGGAGGACAACAGCGAAGCCGAAATGTGCATGCCCGGCGACAACATCAAGATGACCGTCGAGCTGCACACCCCCATCGCGATGGAAGAGAACCTGCGGTTCGCCATCCGTGAAGGGGGCAAGACCGTCGGCGCCGGCGTTGTGACCAAGATCCTTCAGTGAACTTGATCTGTGCAATTTGCCGCCAGCCGCTCCTTTTCAGGGCGGCGGCGGCCGTTCGCACCGGCGCGGGAGTGGGTAGATGCGCGAGTACGTCTGGCTAGAATGCACCGCCTGCGGAGACCGGAACTACCGGACGCAGAAGGAAACACGCGGTGCCGATCGTCTCGAATTGAAGAAATACTGCCGGCGCGATCGCAAGCACACGCCGCACAAAGAATCGCGGAAGAAGTAGGCGACTCAGACGAAATGTTATGGTCCGGACCCGGCGGACGGCGAGTTTGCCGTGCCGGGCCGTCCCATTTCCGATGGAAACAACAACGGCGCTGGTGCCGGGCTTCGTAGTCAAGCTCGGCCGATCCGTTCAGGGGGTTTGTTAGCGACGAGCGTAGCTCAATTGGTAGAGCACCGGTCTCCAAAACCGGCGGTTGGGGGTTCGATTCCCTCCGCTCGTGCTTCTTGGCCGAAGAGGACCGACTTGATTCGGATTCTCCGACGCCTCCGATAGGTCCCCTCGGATGAAAACCCGAGGCCTCCCCCCGAAAACGTGACCGCGAAACGACCTCCACGAAGTTGTGTCCCGTCCACTTGCACGCGAGAAAGTAGCCATGGGCAAAGTCAAAGATGGAGCGCCGGCGTCGAAGGCGTCGAAGCCCCCGAAGGCGGGGGCAACGGGAGGAGGATCCAAGCGCCGCAAGGATTTTGCCCTGTTCGTCACGAACCTCTTCAGCGCTAGCCTCCACAAGCCGAAGCAGGGACGTCACGCGCGGATCTACACCGCCGCTGGCCTCGGAATCATCGTGGCATTGGGTCTCTGGCGGCTCTACGACACGCTCCTCTCTTCCACTCCGGGGATCCGGTTCGGCGTCCCCGCGGCGCTCGGCCTGGCGTTCGCCTGGTTCATCTTCCGCCTGGTGGAATACCCTCCGTTCGTTGAGTTCCTGATCGCCACCGAAGCCGAGATGAACAAGGTCTCGTGGACCAGTCGCGACGATCTCTACCGCGCCACGACCGTCGTGCTCTCGACCGTCGTCCTGATGTCGGTCTATCTGTTCGGGGTCGACTGGGTGTGGTCGAACCTGCTTCAGATCCTCGGTGTCCTGAAATTTGGAGGAGGGGGAGCGTTCGGCTCGAATGCCGGCTAACCCCGACCCGTCCCCTTCCGGCCGCCTCCGGTTCCGCCGCGGCGGTCTCCGGACTCCTCGCGTCCCGTTGGTGGTTTCCCCTGGTCCTTGGCCTCCATCCCCGCATGGCGTTGCATGAGTCACCCGACTGACGAGATCCCCGATTCGGTCCCACCCGGCAGCGGGTCCTTGGGGCCGGATGAACCGCCGACCGTCGCCGCGGAGGATGAATCCCCTGCGTTCGAAGTCGAAGAGCAGACCCCCGACGGCGGCCAGCCGATTGAATCGGCTCGACTTGCCCCGGAACCCGAGCCAGTCGCAAAATCCGAACCCGAGTCGAAATCGAAAGCGGCCAGCCCGGTCGTGGACGACGACGAGGAGAAGATCGAGCTGGTTTGGTACGTGCTCAAGGTCCAGAGCTCGCGTGAGGATACGATTCGCGACGCCCTCGAGCGCCGGGTCAAGATCCAGGGACTCGAACGCTATTTCAGCCGGATCGTGGTCCCCACCGAAAAGATCACCGAGATCCGGAACAACAAGAAACGGATCGTCGAGCGAAAAACCTATCCCGGCTATATCATGGTCGAGATGGAGCTCAACGAAAAGACCTGGTTCACCGTCCGCGAGACTCCCGGTGTCGGCGATTTCGTGGGGGCGCATGGCACGCCGACCAAGATGACCGAGACCGAAGTCAACCAGATGCTCGGCCAGGAAACGGCCAAGACGGACAAGGTCCCGACGATCCGGATCAACGTCGAGCGCGGCGACCGGGTGAAGATCAAGGACGGTCCGTTCGAGAACTTCGAAGGGACGGTCGAGGAAGTGATCGAGGCCCGCGGCCTGGTCAAGGTCATGCTGATCATCTTCAACCGGCCCACGCCGGTCGACCTCGAATACTGGCAAGTGGAACCTATCTGACCTGAGGAAACGCGGGATCCACGGCGTCGCGGTGTGCGGGATGGGTGAGAGCGATCACCATCCCCCGGCCGCCGCGATCCATAACGGACCCGACGGGAGACGACGATGGCCAAGGTGATGACGGCGAAGGTGAAGCTCCAGTGTCCGGGCGGGCAGGCGACCCCCGCGCCTCCGGTCGGGCCGGCCCTTGGCCAGCATGGTGTCAACATCGGTCAGTTCGTGATGCAGTTCAACGACCGAACGAAGGACATGAAGGGGACGACGATCCCGGTCGAGATCACGATCTACTCCGATCGCTCGTTCGAGTTCATCACCAAGAGCCCGCCCGCCGCCGTTCTCTTGAAGCAGACGGCTGGTGTGGCCTCCGGGTCGGCCGAGCCGCACAAGACCAAGGTCGGCAGCGTGACCGCCGAACAAGTCAAGAAGATTGCCGAGACCAAGATCGCCGACCTCAACGCACGCGACATCGAGCATGCCTGCCGCATCATCGCGGGCACAGCGCGGAGCATGGGGATCGAGATCAAGGGTTGAAACGGCCCCTGGTCCAATCACCGTGAAGAGCAGCCACGGCTCGGGGCGGGATATTCCCGGTCCCCGGCCCCCCTTGGCGCGACCGCCCGCCCTTGGGGAATCCCGATCGCGACGCGATCGGGTGACAGTACGGCGGCAGCCCTCCGGAAAGGAGCGCGAACTTGCCTAGTCAGTCGAAACGCTATCGCGCCTTGCGCGAGAAGGTGACCGAAGATCCGGTCCCTCTCGAGGATGCGATCCGCCATTTGAAGACCTTCGGGACGACGAAGTTCAACCAGACGGTCGAAGTGTCGACCAACCTGGGGATCGACCCGCGTCAGAGCGACCAGAACGTCCGTGGCTCGGTCGCCTTGCCGCACGGGATCGGTAAGAGCGTTCGGGTCGCCGTGTTCGCCCAAGGTGAAAACGCCGAGAAGGCCACGGCCGCCGGCGCCGACATCGTGGGTGGCGACGACCTCGCCGCCAAGATCAAGGGGGGATTCCTGGACTTCGACGTCGCGCTGGCGACCCCGGACATGATGGGTGTTGTCGGCCCGCTCGGCCGGTTGCTCGGTCCCCGCGGCTTGATGCCCTCGCCGCGATCAGGCACCGTGGCGACCGACATCAGCTCGGCGGTCCGCGAGTTCAAAGCGGGGAAGATCGAGTTCCGCAACGACAAGGGAGGCAATGTCGCCGCCCCGGTCGGCAAGCTGAACTTCACCGACTCGCAGCTCTTCGAGAACATCACGGCATTCCTGAAGCACCTCCAGACGGTCAAGCCGGCGGCCGCTAAGGGGACTTACCTCCGCTCGGTCACCATCTCGGCCACCATGAGCCCGGGTATCCGGGTCCTGGCGTGACCGGCAACCGCCCCAGCGAGGCAGCGACGCGATCATGAGCAAATACGTCAAAGAATTGATGATGGACCAGTTGAGGACCGACCTGGACGGCAGCCGTTCGGTCCTGATCCTGGACCTCAAAGGGCTGGGCGCGGTCGCCGAACACCAGTTCCGCCGCGACTTGCGCAAGAAGTCGATCAAGATCCGGACTCTCAAGAACACGCTCGCCCGCCGGATCTTCTCTGAGATGGGGATGGATGGACTGGCGCAGTTCCTGGAAGGACCGTCGGTCGCCGTCTGGGGCGGCGATGGAGTCGCCGAACTGGCCAAGGAGATCTCCACCCAGGTCAAGGCGCTGAAGAAGCCCGAGATCAAGGGGGGAGCGGTTGATGGCGTCGTCATCGGCCCGTCTCAGGTCGAGGACATCACCAAGCTGCCCAGCCGCGAGGCCTTGATCGGCCGCGTGGCGGCGATGGCCATGTCGCCCGCCCAGCGTGTGGTGTCGTTGGCCAATGCTCCGGCCAGCGGACTCTTGAGCCAGCTGAAGACTCTGTCCGAAGGCGCGCCGGAAGACGACGCCGCGACTGAGCCCGACGCTGAGGCCGAGGCCGCCGACGCTTCGGCCCCCGCCACCGAGGCGGGGGGCTGACCCGATTGTACTCCAGAGCGCCCACCCTCTTTGCCAAGGGGTAGGACGTCCCCGGCGTGGTGCCGGGGGACGAAGGCGCTTTTTTGATCCGCATTCATCCGCCTTTTTTGGTATTCGACACTCTACGTCGCCGGGGGCAACCGCCCTCGCCGAAGCTGCGTAAAGGAAAGGACCTCACGACTCATGTCCACCGCCGAGACCGCGACCTTCGCCGACAACATCAAGACCCTGGGCGACTCGATCGTCAAGCTGACCGTCCTGGAAGCCAAGGCCCTGGGCGACTACCTGGAAGAAGTTCACGGCATCAAGCCGGCCGCTGCCGCCGTTGTCGCGGGTCCCGCCGCTGCCGCCGCCCCGGTTGAAGCCGCCGCGGCTCAGACCGAGTTCGACGTGGTCCTGGAAGCGTTCGGCGCCAACAAGATCAACGTGATCAAGGTCGTCCGCGCCGCCACCGGCCTCGGCCTGAAAGAGGCCAAGGACGCCGTCGAAGCCGCCCCCAAGGCGATCAAGACGGCCATCTCCAAGGAAGACGCCGAGAAGCTCAAGAAAGAGCTCGAAGAGGCCGGCGCCACGGTCAAGATCAAGTAATCCGCCTCGGACCGACGGAATCCGGGACCGCTTTCGCACTCCGGGTCGTGTTGAGGAAGCCGCGACGGTTTTACCGTCCAGCGGCTTCCTCAATGCCCATGGATGAGACGAGGGGCGAGTTGACCTGGACCGAAACGTCTCGTGACGAACCCCGTCGTTTCCGTTCGCGACGACGCCTTGTCCGGCTACAGGCCGCGTGCAAGACGCCCGCCGCTCCCTCGAATCGCTCGAATCGCCCCGGTGGCGGCCTTCAGGCCGAGCGCCGGGGTGTCTCGGCGCGCGGGCAGGTCGGCACGACCTCCTCATGGGATGGTCGAGACCGGCGACCCTTCGAAACGCCCAGTCGGACCGGCCGACGGCCCGCGCCCAACCATCTCCCCTTGAGGAGCGCGACGATATGCCCACCGCGACCACCGTACGTCGGATCACTCCGCCCACACAAAAGAATTTCGGCAAGATCTACGACGTGTTCCCGGTTCCGGACCTGACCGAGATCCAGACCCGCAGCTATGAGCGATTCCTTCAGGCCGACATCATCGCCGAAGAGCGGGCCGACAGCGGCCTCGAAGGGGTCTTCCGGGAAATCTTCCCGATCGAGAGCTACGACAAAACACTGAAACTGGAATACATCAAGTTCGACCTGGGCAAACCGCGCTACGAACCCGACGAGTGCCGTCAGCTCCGCCTGACCTACGGCCGGCCGCTCCACGTCTGGCTCCGCCTCAACAAGGGGGAAGCCGCCATCGAAGAGTCGGTCTACCTCGGCGATATGCCGATCATGATCGGCGGCGGTGAGTTCATCATCAACGGCGCCGAACGCGTCGTCGTCAGCCAGCTCCACCGCTCTCCAGGCGTCGACTTCGTCGTCGAGATCGAAGCGGGCGACCGCAAGCTCCATGCCTGCCGGATCATCCCCGAACGCGGCAGCTGGATCGAGCTCCAAGTCACCAAGAAAGAGACGCTCGGCGTCCGGATCGATCAGTCGGGCAAGTTCTCGGCGATGACCCTCCTTCGCGCGATGAGCCCGCAGTTCTCGTCCGATGAGGCAATCCTCTCCTCCTTCTACGAGCCCGAAGCGGTGGATACCGGCGACAGCGCCTCGGCCGCCCTGCTCGAAGGACGGATCGCCTGCGGCGACATCGTCGATCCGGCCACCGGCGAAGTCTTGATCGAGAGTGGCTCGACCATCTCCAAGACTTCGGCCCAGGTCCTGGCCGACGCCAGCCTCGGTCCCGTCATGGTCCTCAAGGAAGCGAAGGATCCCCTGATCCTCCACTCGCTCCAGGAAGACCCGACCACCGACCACGAAAGCGCCTTGCTCCGGATCTACCAGCGACTACGACCGGGCAACCCCCCGCAGCTCGAGAAGGCCAAAGAACTCTTCCACGAGAAGTTCTTCGACACCAATCGCTACCGCCTCGGCAAGGTCGGCCGGTTCCGGATCAACCGCAAGTTCAGCCAGACGATCCCCGAAGACCAGATGACCCTGGATCCCGAGGACTACGTCAACGCGATCCGGTACATCCTCAACCTCCGCAAAGGCAAAGGCCAGGTCGACGATATCGACCACCTGGGCAACCGCCGACTCCGAACCATCGACGAGCTGGCCGCCGACGAGCTCCGCAAGGGGTTCCTCAAGCTCCGCCGCACCGTCCAGGAGCGGATGAGCCTCAAAGACGCCGAGGACATGACCCCGCGTTCTTTGATCAACCCCAAGAGCATCAGCGCGGCGATCGAGTACTTCTTCGGCCGCGGCGAGCTCTCGCAGGTCGTTGACCAGACCAACCCGCTGGCTCAGCTCACCCACGAACGTCGGCTCTCCGCCCTCGGCCCTGGTGGTTTGAACCGGAAACGAGCGGGCTTCGAAGTCCGCGACGTCCATATTTCCCACTACGGCCGAATCTGCCCGATTGAAACTCCGGAAGGAACGAACATCGGTTTGATCAGCTCGTTGGGGATCTACGGCGGCGTTGACGAGTACGGCTTCCTCGTCACCCCTTACCGCCAGATCACCCACGGGCATCGCACCGAGAACGTGGTCTGGATGCGGGCCGACGAAGAGAGCGAGGCTTATCTCGCCCCGGCCGACGCCCCCACCGAAGACTCGGGCAAGCTCAAAGGGCCGAGCGTCATCGCTCGCTACCAAACGGACTTCCACACCATCCCCGTCGACCAAGTCCAGTACATGGACATCTCGCCGAAGCAGATGGTGGGCGTCTCGGCCGGCCTGATCCCGTTCCTCGAGCACGACGACGCCAACCGCGCGTTGATGGGCTCGAACATGCAACGTCAGGCGGTCCCCCTCCTGGTGGCCGAGCCGCCGATCGTGGCCACCGGCCTCGAGCGCTCCGTCGCGATGAACTCGGGGATGATCGTCAAGGCGCCCGCTGACGGCACCGTGACCTACGTCGACTCGTCGCGGATCATCATCGACCACAACCAGATCTACAAGCTCCGCAAGTACGTCGGCCTCAACGAGCGGACCTGCTTGAACCAGAAGCCGGTCGTCGAGCCGGGTCAGCAGGTCAAGAAGGGGCAGATCCTGGCCGATGGCGCCGCGACCTACCTGGGCGAACTGGCCCTGGGCCGCAACGTCCTGGTCGGCTTCATGGCCTGGGACGGCTACAACTTCGAAGACGCCATCATCATCAGCGAACGACTCGTGAAGGAAGACGTCTACACGTCTATCCATATCGAGGAGTTCGAGATCGAGATCCGTGAGACCAAGCTGGGACGCGAGGAGTTCACCCGCGACATCCCCAACGTCTCCGAGAAGGCGCTGCGGAACCTCGACGAGAACGGGATCGTGCGGATCGGCACCTATGTCAAGCCGGGCGAAATCCTGGTGGGCAAGGTGGCGCCGAAGTCCAAGAGCGAACTGACCCCCGAAGAGAAGCTGCTCCACGCCATCTTCGGCCGGGCCGGCGAAGACGTCAAAAATGACTCGCTGGAAGTCCCCTCGGGCGTCGAAGGGATCGTGATCAACACCCAGCGGTTCAGCCGGCGAATGAGCCTCAACGAAGACGAACGCAAAGTCTTCGAGAAGGAACTCAAAGACACCGAGCAGCTCGAGAACGTCAAGATCTCGGAAGAGTACAAGCAGCTCATCAAGGCGCTGGAAGAGGCGGTGGACGGCCCGGTCCTCGACCCGTCCACCGGCAAGCCGTTGGGCCGTGAAAAGGACCCGAAGATCCTGGCCGAGGAGAGCGAGCGGTTCAAGCTCGAAGCGCTCGACCTCCGCAGCCCCGAACGAGCCGTCGAAGCGCGGAAAGTGGTCCGCCAATACGCTCCCCGAATCGAAGCGTTGCGAGACGAGAAGGACCGTCGGCTGAACAGCCTGAAACGGGGCGATGAGCTCCCCTCGGGCGTTCTCCAGATGGTCAAGATCTACATCGCGACCAAGCGAGTCATCTCGGTCGGCGACAAGATGGCCGGTCGGCACGGTAACAAGGGGGTTATCGCCAAGATTCTCCCCGAAGAAGATATGCCGTACCTGCCCGACGGTACCCCGGTCGAGATCCTGCTTAACCCGCTCGGCGTGCCTAGCCGTATGAACGTCGGTCAGATCCTCGAGACCCACCTGGGCTGGGCCGCCGCCAAGCTCGGGTTCCAGGCGATCTGCCCCGTCTTCGACGGTGCCAGCGAAGACACGATTCGTAAGTGTCTCAAAGACGCCGGCCTGCCCGAAAACGGCAAGGCTCTCCTCTTCGACGGCCGCACCGGCGAGCAGTTCGACCAGCGCGTGACGGTTGGGTATCTCTACATGCTCAAGCTTCACCACCTGGTCGACGACAAGATCCACGCCCGAGCCACCGGCCCGTACTCCTTGATCACCCAGCAGCCGTTGGGTGGTAAGGCTCGGTTCGGCGGCCAGCGGTTTGGTGAAATGGAAGTGTGGGCACTCGAGGCCTACGGGGCCGCCTACATCCTCCAGGAACTGCTGACGGTCAAGAGCGACGACGTCGAAGGACGAACGAAGATCTACGAGTCGATGGTCAAGGGGGAGAATACCCTCGAGGCCGGAACACCCGCGAGCTTCGACGTCTTGACGAACGAGATCCGCGGTCTCGGGCTCAACATGCAGCTCGAGAAGAAGCGGATCTGACCCCAAGACCGCTGCGGACGTGGCCGTCTGGTCGGATCACAGGAAAATTGAAGCGCCGGGGCAGGTTTCGACCTGCCTCGGCCTGACCTCTGTGATGGTTCGCTCGTCGTCGAGCGTTCAATCCCGACCGGATCGTCAACGCTGGGAGACCGGGACTCAGCCCTTCAGGCCCCGATCTCTTGGTTCCGTTTGCAGGCGGGAAGCCGTCGACTGTCCGCAACATGCGGAAGGGATTGGATCAGGGACAGACCCGCGGTGACATTCGACCCCATCGAATCAGGCCGCCCTGAAACGACGCCAAGTCCTGGCTCAACCAACGAGTCCATGTCGGACGGAATGGAGATGACTGTTAGCGATCATGGCATCAAGGGTTCTTTGCAAAGCCCTGGGGGTAGGAAGACGTTGCCCCGGTCTCCCTCTTGGTATGAGGGCGGACCTCAATCCTGTCAGGTCGGCGCCCCAAATAATGCCCTTGTCAAGCAGAATTTTCTTGGAATCCATGTTAAGATCGGCTACTATCGACAAGAAGCGACTCCATCGGCGGCCAGCTCGACGTTGTTCTGGGCTGCGCCTCCGCCTTGTTTTGAGGTCCATTGGGCTTGAATCTTGGAGTTTCCTGCATCCGGCGAAGGAGGATGGCCGGCGTGGCACCTTCGGTCTCGGATGACCGTCTGAACCGCGGCGTCCTCTCTTGTTCCGGGAACGTGAGAGGGGATCGGCCCGCGGATCTTTTTTTGGTCGATGCCCGCGACTTGGGATTTGGGAATCCGAACCGATCGCTTGAGCGACCGCTGAATTGTGACTTTCCCCCGAAACAACCCCGCTTCGGCACGGCTTGAGCGCGTGCAGAGGAGAGTGTCCCGTGAGCATGGGCGAAAGTGCCTACGATCGTATCAATGATTACGGCGCCGTCAAGATCGGGCTGGCCAGCCCGTACGACATCCGCAGTTGGTCCTTCGGCGAGGTCAAGAAGCCGGAAACGATCAACTACCGGACTTACCGCCCCGAAAAGGACGGCCTCTTCTGCGAGCGAATCTTCGGCCCCGAGAAAGACTGGGAATGCGCCTGCGGTAAGTACCGCGGGATGAAATACAAAGGGATGATCTGCGACCGTTGCGGCGTGAAAGTCACGCACTCGCGCGTTCGTCGCAAGCGCATGGGCCACATTGAGTTGGCCGCGCCGGTCGTCCACATTTGGTTCTTCAAGGCGATGCCCAGTCGCTTGGGGACCCTCCTGGACATGAAGACGTCCAGCCTGGAACGGATCATCTACTTCCAGGATTACGTCGTCATCGACCCCGGTGACACCCCCTTGAAGGAACGGCAGCTCCTCACCGAGGAAGACTTCCGTAAGTCGCGCGAGATGTTCGGCGACACCTTCCAGGCCGACATGGGGGCCGATGCCGTCCGCAAGCTCCTGGCGCGGCTCGACCTGGTCAGCCTCTCCAAGCAACTGCGGACCGAGCTCGGCGAGACCTCCAGCAAGCAGAAGACCAAGGACCTGACCAAACGGCTGAAAGTCGTCGAGGCGCTTCGCGATAGCGACAACCGCCCCGAATGGATGGTCCTCGAAGCGATCCCGGTCATCCCGCCGGACTTGCGGCCGTTGGTCTTGCTCGACTCGGGCAACTTCGCCACCAGCGACTTGAACGACCTCTACCGGCGCATCATCAACCGGAACAACCGGCTCAAGAAGCTGGTCGACCTGAACGCGCCCGAGGTCATCATCCGCAACGAGAAGCGGATGCTTCAGCAAGCGGTCGACGCCCTGTTCGACAACAACCGCTGCAAGCGACCCGTGCTCGGCTCGAGCAACCGGCCGCTGAAGTCGCTCACCGACATGATCAAGGGTAAGCAGGGTCGGTTCCGCGAAAACTTGCTCGGCAAGCGTGTCGACTACTCGGCCCGCTCGGTGATCGTCGTCGGTCCCGACCTCCGGCTCCACCAGTGCGGCCTCCCCAAGAAGATCGCCCTGGAGCTCTTCCAGCCGTTCATCATCCGCCGGCTCAAAGAGCTGGGGCACGCCGACACGATCAAGTCGGCCAAGAAGATGCTCGAGCGCAAGGTCGAAGAGGTGTGGGATATCCTCGAAGAGGTGATCCACAACCACCCGGTCTTGCTCAACCGTGCCCCGACCCTGCACCGTATGGGTATTCAGGCGTTCGAGCCGGTCCTGGTCGAAGGGAACGCGATCCGGATCCACCCGCTCGTCTGTAAAGGGTTCAACGCCGACTTCGACGGCGACCAGATGGCCGTCCACTTGCCCCTCTCCATCGAGGCGCAGGTCGAGGCGATGACGCTGATGATGTCGACCAACAACATCTTCAGCCCCGCCAACGGCAACCCGATCATCAGCCCGACCCAGGACATCGTCATGGGGTCGTACTATGTGACGGTTCAGCGCCCCGGCGAGCCAGGCGAAGGGATGACCTTCTCCAGCGCCAACGAGGTCTTCCTGGCGTTCAGCCAGAAGAAGGTTGGCGTCCATGCGATGATCAACCTCCGCCTCCCGGTTCACAAGAAGCTGCGAGGGGACGGCGAGAAGGAGTTCACCCCCGGCATGGTCATCAAGACCACCACCGGCCGAGTGATCTTCAACGACATCCTCGACGCCAAGATGCCGTATTACAACACGGCGTTGGGCCAGAAGCAGCTCCAGGGGATCATCGCCGACTGCTACCAGATCCTCGGTCGAGCCGCGACGATCAACCTGCTCGACAACATGAAGGACCTCGGGTTCCGCGAGTCCACTCGCTCGGGCCTGTCGTTCGCCACCGACGACCTCAAGACGCCGATGACCAAGGACGCGATCCTCTCGGAAACCGAGAAGGAAGTGGCCAAGGCCGCCAAGCTCTATCAGCGCGGAATCATCACCGAGCAGGAGCGGTATAACAAGGTCCTCGACGCCTGGACCCACGCTCGTGAGCGGATCACGAACGAGATGATGGAGCAGCTCCGTCACGACGTGCGAAACGGCCAGGTCTACCTCAACCCGATCTTCCTGATGGCGGACTCGGGTGCCCGAGGTGGTGTCGAGCAGATTCGCCAGCTCGCCGGCATGCGAGGCTTGATGGCCAAGCCGTCAGGCAAGATCATCGAGACCCCGATCAAGGCCAACTTCCGCGAAGGCCTCTCGGTGCTCGAGTACTTCAGCTCGACCCACGGTGCTCGAAAGGGCCTGGCCGACACGGCCTTGAAGACGGCCGACTCGGGTTACCTGACCCGTAAGCTGGCCGACGTGGCGCAGAACGTCGTCATCACGATGGAAGACTGCGGCACCTCCCAAGGAATCACCAAGGGGGTCATCTACAAGGGCGAAAAGGTCGAGGTCAGCCTCGTCCAGTCGATTCGAGGCCGAGTCAGCCGGGTCAACATCGTGAACCCCATCACCGACGAGATCGTGGTGAAGGAAAACGATATGATCACGGTGGCCGCGGCCAAGAAGCTCGAGGACATGCAGATCGAGAAGATCCAGGTCCGCAGCCCGATGACCTGCGAGGCGACCCTCGGCATCTGCCGACGCTGCTACGGCATGGACCTGGCGACCGGCCAGCTCGTCGAACCGGGGATGGCCGTCGGGATCATCGCCGCCCAGTCGATCGGCGAGCCGGGCACCCAGCTCACCATGCGTACGTTCCACATCGGCGGCGTCGCCACCCGCGGCGTCGAAGAGAAGGACGTCAAGAGCAAGCGGGACGGTAAGGTCAAGTACGTCGGCATCAACCTTGTGACCAACGACGAAGGGAAGAAGATCGCTCTCTCGCGTAACGGCGAGATCCAGATCCTCGACCCCAAGGGACGGGAACTCGAGAAGTACGACGTGCCCGACGGTGCGGTCATGCTCGTCGAGGACGGCTCCATGTGCACGCGGGGCACGATGCTCTGCGAGTGGGACCCGCACAACATCCCGATCCTCGCGGAAGTCGGCGGTAAGGTCCGCTACGAAGACATCATCGAAAACGAGACGATGCGAATCGAGATCGACCCCTCGGGCCACACCCGACGGACGATCATGGAGCACAAGGGCGACCTCCACCCGCAGATCCTCATCGAGGACGGCGAAGGGCACATCCTCGCCTACAACTACATCCCTGAAGGGGCCGGTATCGAAGTCCAGCAAGGAGCCCAGATCACCGCGGGTACCTTGCTGGCCAAGACGCCGCGAGAGGTGGGGGGTACCCAGGACATCACCGGTGGTCTCCCGCGAGTCACCGAGTTGTTCGAGGCCCGGCGTCCCAAGGAGCCGGCGGTCATCGCCGAAATCGACGGTCGCGTCGAACTGCTGGACGAGAAGCGCCGCGGTAAGCGGACGATCATCGTCAAGAACGAGAGCGGCATCGAACGCGAACACCTGGTGCCGCACGGTAAGTACCTCCGCGTCCACGGTGGCGACCGCGTCCGAGCCGGCGACGCCCTGGTCGAAGGGCCGTTGGTGCCGCACGACATCCTCCGGATCTCGGGTGAGGAAGCCGTCCAGCGCTACCTGCTCCGCGAGATTCAGAACGTCTATCGTTCCCAGCGTGTCGAAATCGACGACAAGCACCTCGAGATCATCGTCGCTCAGATGCTCCGCAAGGTTCGCGTCGAGAGCGTGGGTGATACCGGCTTGCTGCCTGGCTCGGTCATCGACAAGTTCGATTTCCGAGGCAAGAACCTCGAGCTGATGACCTGCGTCAAGGTCAAGGACCCGGGTGAGAGCGACTTCCGCCAGGGCGACATCGTCCCCCGCGACCACTTCGACCAGGAAAACCTCCGGGTCGAAACGGCCAGCGGCAAGAAGGCAGAGTGGATCCGTCCCAAGCCGGCCGCCGCGAGCACCCAGCTCCTGGGCATCACCAAGGCGGCCGTGCAGTCGGACAGCTTCATCTCGGCGGCCAGCTTCCAGGAAACGACCAAGGTGCTGACCGAGGCCGCTCTTGCGGGCAAGGTCGACTACCTCGTCGGCCTGAAAGAGAACGTCATCCTCGGCCACTTGGTCCCGGCCGGAACCGGCTTCAAGTCCCACCAGGACGCCGAAGTCCGCATCCGACCCGAGGCGCTCGAGGCCCTCGCCGAGAAGGGGCCCGGCTACAGCCGCTACCCCCGCGACGAGCCCACTCCGGCGGCGGCGGCCCCTGCAACCGCCGGCAAGGCGAGCGAGTAATCAGCGCCCGCTTCGCCTCCTCATCGTGATTCAAGCTTCGGCCCTCACCTCCTCAACAGGGGTGTGGGCCGTTCGCTTTTCCACTCCGCCGTCCCCCAACGCCCAGCGCAGCCTCCATGCGACCCTCCCCCACGGCCGAATCCGAAGCCCGACAACGTGCCGAGTTGGTGGCGTTCAATGCCCGGCTCCGTTCGTGTCGCCTCTGTCACCGCGCAGGCTATCTCCACCAGGCTGAGTCGGTCCCGATCGCCCGCGACCCGGAAGCCGACGCGCCCTTGCCGCGGATCCTGCTGATCGGCCAGGCTCCCGGCCTGCGGGCCAACCTCGAGAATGTGCCGTTCGCCGGAGCAGCGGGGGAGAAACTCCGCCTCTGGTTCGAGCTCGGCGGTATCCCTCGTGAAGACTTCTGGCGCAAAATCCACTTCAGCGCTGTCACCCGCTGTTACCCAGGCCGACTCCCCGGTGCCCGCGGCGATCGCGTCCCCACACCGGCCGAGCAAGCGCTCTGCCGCCCCTGGCTCGACGGTCAGTTCCCGGTGCTCAAGCCCGCGATCGTGCTCCTCGTGGGCCTCCTTGCCATCCGCACCTTCCTCGGCCGCGTCCCCTCGCTGACCGCCGTCGTCGGTACGGCAACCCTTCGAGACGGCATCCGATACTTACCGCTCCCTCATCCCTCGGGCGTCAGCCGCTGGCTCAACGAAGCCGAAAACGTCGCCGCCGTCGGTCGAGCGATGGGCCGACTTCGAAGCTGGGTCGACGAGCTGGACCTCTGAGCCAGTTGCCCCACAACGAAAGCGGCCCCCAAGCGAGATCCTTACGTCCTCTTTTCGTTTGGCAAAAACGAACAGAAAGCGTACTGCTCAATCTTTTCGTTCGATTCTCGCGTATCGCCAATCAGGCAGGGGCTTACGCTCCCCGCTCGCCGGGAGGGCGATCGATTGTCAGCCGGCTCTCGGGCCGAACAGAATGACGCCCGTGCCGACGAGACAGAGGGCGGCTCCGGCAAGATCCCAACGGTCGGGACGGGCCCCCTCGACGGCCCAGAGCCAGGCGAGCGACGAGGCGATATAGATCCCGCCGTAAGCGGCATAGGCCCGCCCCGCGTGACTCGAATCGATGCGAGTCAACGCAAGGGCGAAAGCGACGAGCGCCACGACGCCGGGAAGTACCAACCAAGGGCTTTTCTGATTTCTGAGCCAGGCCCAGAACGCAAAGCAGCCGGCGATCTCTCCCAGCGCGGCGAGTCCATACCAGAAGAACGACCTCACAAGCCTGCCCTCCCACTCCCTCAGCGTCGTCAGCGGGAACCGCGGCGGGATGCCAGGGCGTTGACCAGGAGGTCATTGGCGGCTTGCCAGCGGTAGGACTCGGCGATCTCGCGGCCCAGAAGGGCGCGACGGGCACGCTCGTCGGACTGATCGAGCAGATCGCGAAGCGCGGCGAGGAGTGATTCTTCGTCCTCGGGATCGAAGTACCAGGCCGCCGCGCCTCCGATCTCGGGCAGGGCGGTCGAGTCGGCCAGGGCCACGGGAATGCCTTGCGCCATGGCTTCCACCGCCGGAATGCCGAAGCTCTCACAGAGGGAGGGGAAGACCAGGGCGGTCGCCTCGGCGTAGGCCGCGCGGAGCATCTTGCCCTGACGGTAGCCCGGTATCCGCACCACCGCGCGAGGGCCAAGAGCCGTGATCGACTCGCGCACGAGATGAGCCTCGGAATCCGAACCCGTTCCGAGGAGCACCAGCGCCAGGTCTCCACGGGCCACCTCGGGCAGCCGCCCCGCGGCCCGGATGAGTCGGACCAGGTTCTTCCGCGGCTGGAAGTTGGCCACCGAGATCAAGTAGGGAACCTTGCCAGGGAGTTCCAGGTCGGCGCGAACGGCGGCCCGCTCGGATTCGGTCGCCGGTTCAAAGAACAGGTCCTCCGCGCCGTTGGGGACGTATTCCACCCGCCCCTGGCACTCGGGGAAGGCCTCAAGAAGTTTCTCGGTGTTGAACCGGGAGACGGAGAAGATCAGGTCGGCCTGGCCGAACGTCTGCGCCAACCGCTGACGGAACTTGGGATGACTCCGGAGGTTCTGCAAAACATCGTGGCTCGTCACGGCCCGTCGCGCCTTCCGGGTGGGCACTGCGTACTCTGACGGGCAATAGACCCAGTCGACTTCTCTCGACCAGAGTTCGATCGGGGGCCAGGAGGAGAGCCGCCACCAACGCAGGGCGTCGCGGGTCCGCACCGGCAGTTCCCGACGCGGCAGGGAGCCGAGGCCTTCCCAGTAGACGAGGCCGTCAGGCTCGCTGATCCGCCCCGAGACCACGGTCAAGGCAACCTCCGGCCGCTTCGCCAACCGCTCCAGTTGGGCCAAGGCGTGGCGGGTCACACCAGTGGGTCCCCGGCAAGCGTCCATGTCGTAGACCAGGGCGACCCGCATCGAAGCGGGCGTCCCCGCCTTGGGTTCAGCCTCCATGTCCGCCGTTCCTTCCGGCAAAGTGCTTCCTCACCAGCGCCAGATCCAACCCAGAACGACGACCATGCTCAGTAGAAACCCGAGGATAAACCACCAGGGATAGCGCCTCGGGGCATCCTCTACCGAGAGATAGTGGCCACAGTAAAGGCAACGCTCCGCCTCCTCATAGACCGACAGGCCGCAGTACGGGCAGGGGATCGTGTCGTCGTCATCATCACCATCGGGCTCCTCGGGATACTCCGAGTCGTCGAGATCGGCCTCATAATCGCGGTCATACATGCGGCATTCCCCCGGCCGCAAATCGTAGGGCAGGGGGGCTCTCCCTGTCAATTCGTTCGCTTGCCCCGGAGCCGGCCTCAGGTCAACGGGGCATCCCGGCTCGTCTGGGTAAGTCGTCCCGATCGCACCGCATGATCGTGTTGACTCGTCTTGACAGACGGAAGTCTGGCGTTACACTACTTGCTTCGCCGTTGTCCGGCCATAGCTTCGCCTTGCGCAGCGGTTCGGTGCACGGACCTGTTCAAATGCGCTAGAGCACCATCCCCGCGACAGGATCGACCCCGGCAAGGGAGTGACCGGCCGGGAAGAATGGAACAATCGACTCATGCCCACGATCAACCAGCTCGTCCGTAAGCCACGCAGGCCGGTGGTCTACAAGACCAAGTCGCCGGTGCTCGAAGGTTGCGCGTTCAAACGCGGGGTCTGCCTCCAGGTCAAAACGATGACCCCCAAGAAGCCGAACTCGGCGTTGCGCAAAGTGGCGCGCGTCCGGCTCTCCAATGGCAAAGAGATCACAGCGTACATTCCCGGTGAAGGCCACAACCTTCAAGAGCACTCGATCGTGCTGGTCCGGGGTGGCCGTGTTCGCGACTTGCCGGGTGTCCGTTACCACATCGTCCGCGGCGTCCTCGACAGCCTCGGCGTGGCAGACCGTAAGCAAGCTCGCTCCAAGTACGGAGCTCCCGCCAAAGCTGCCGCGCCGGCTAAAAAGAAGAAGTAATACTCAAACGACCTTCAGGTATCCCCAGGACGAACGCGCATGTCCCGCAAGTTTACCGCCAGCAAGGCGCAGCTTAGGCCCGATCCTCGTTTCGGTTCGAAGTTGGCCAGCAAGTTCATCAACTGCCTGATGCACGATGGCAAGAAGAGCGTCGCGCAGAAGGTGTTCTACAACGCCATGGAACTCATCGAGCGGCGCCTGCCCAACGACAACCCGATCGATGTGTTCAGCCGCGCCGTCGAGAACGTCAAGCCGATCATCGAGGTCCGCTCGAAGCGGGTCGGTGGTGCCACCTACCAGGTGCCCATGCAGGTCAACAAGGTTCGCCAGCAGACCCTCTCGATCCGCTGGATCCTGATGGCTGCCCGCGAAAAGAAGGGCCGCCCGATGGCCATCAAGCTCGCCGACGAGCTGGTCGCCGCCTACAACCGCGACGGTGCCGCCATCACCCGCCGCGAGAACGTCCACCGCATGGCCGACGCCAACAAAGCGTTCGCGCACTTCGCCTGGTAAGAGAAGTCGCCAGCTCGCTGAATCGCTTAAAACCCCAGGCCCTCGTCATCTGTTGACGAATGCCCGGGGTTTTTCGCTTTTCGAAAATCAACGCTCCTCAGCTCGGCGGCGATCCATCGAATCGGGAACGGGCTACACTCCAGTGAGAGCGTCGCAAACGAGCCACGGGTCGAGCCCGTTCTGGCTTGAGACCACTCCAAAACAGGGGCGGCATTCTCGCGTCAACCGATCCGTGTGCACAGGAAACTCCGCAATGCCCTCGATTCTGCCAGGAATTCGCGCCACGCTCGCCCGCTTCCGCCCGACCCGTGGAGCCGCGTCGCGATCGCATCGCGATTTTCATCCCGATTGCCAGTTCCTCGAGGGCCGGCAAATGCTCTCGGTGACCATCCAGCCGACCGACGCCGTGGCCGGGCAGGTCCTGGCGGCCGGCGCTTCGGCTCCGCGGCCAAGCTCGCCGAGCCCATCGCAGATTCAGACAGCGGCCGCGCGAGGCCAGGCTCGCAGAGAGGCCTATCTGGCGACCGTTCAACGCGTCCTGGCCGAGTTCCATGCCCCAGGCGCGGTCGCCGGCGTCTGGGTGCCGGGGCAACGCCCCTGGGTCACCGCCCAGGGCGTCGCCAACGTGGAAACCGGGCAATCGATCTCGATCGATGACCGCTTCCCCATTCGGAGTATTACCAAGTCGTTCACGGTCACCCGGATCCTCCAACTCGCCCGGGAGAGACGGCTCTCTCTCAACGATCCGATCTCCGACTATGTCGAGGGGATCCCGAACGGCGATCAGATCACCCTGGCTCAGCTCGCCGGAATGAACAGCGGGGTCAAGAACTATACCCAGGCGCCCCGGTTCATCGAGCAGTTCGCCGGCGATTTCACGCGTCCCTGGACTCCTCGGGAGATCGTGGACACCACCATCCCCGACTCGCCTGTGTTCGCCCCCGGCACGCAATACAACTACAGTAATACGAATACCATCTTGCTGGGCATGGTCGTCGAGCAGGTCACCGCCCGGCCGATCGCCGCGACCTTCCAGACCAGGATCCTCAACCCGCTGAGAATGAAGGATACGTCCTACCCCAACGACGCCTCGATCCCCTCACCGCACCCCACGCCGTACCTTGTCGATCCGGCAACCGGTGATCTGGAGGAGGCCCCCGCCGTCAACCTGTCGTCACTGGGGGCGGCAGGCGGCCTGGTTTCATCGATTCAGGACCTCCGCCGCTGGGGCGTAGCGCTCGGAACGGGCAGGCTCGTCGGCCCTCGACTCCATCGACTCAGCGAACGGTTGACCCGACCCGCCACCGACGGCCCCGAGTACGACCGTTACGGCCTGGGCATCGGCGAACTCAAGGGATGGTGGGGCCATTCGGGCGAGGCCCTCGGATTCCAGGCCGCGGTGTTCTACCAGCCAAGGACGCGAGCCGTGATCGCCGTCGCCCTCAACTCGTCCCAATCGACCCACGTCGCGGTCGAGATTTTCAAGGCCCTGGCCGACAAGGTCGGCGGTAGGTTCCGCGCGGCTGAGCGTCGTTCGGATCCCTCTCGATACCGATTTCCCAACCCGTGCACACAGGGGCGATAACCGAAGGGGGCGCTCCCGGCCCGGTGGGTCTTTCGACCGTACGGCCAGGCCCGAAATCCGGGCCTGGCCTCGTTCCAACTGCTCCGCAACAGGGCGAGAGGATCCTTTGTTTGTGTCTATACCGCACCTCAGCCGGTCGCAAGCCGGCCGGGGTGGCAGGTTCCAAAGCCTGGTCCCGCTCAGTCTTCGCCCTCGGCCTTGGGCTCCTTCTTCTTCAGAAGTGCCGGGATCATCGTCTCGAGCTTGCCGCGGGCGTTGACGGAGTGCAGTTTGCCGTCAGGGTCAACCACGAAGAGCGCGGGGATCGAATGGATGCCCCAGCCCCTCGAGAACTCGCTCTCCCAACCGTTTCCCTGGTAATACTGCGGCCACTTGATCTCGTTCTTGGCCACGAACTCTTTGAGCTTGTCGAGTCCGCCGGCCTCCTTGGACTCATCAAGGCTGACGCCGATGAACTCGACCCCTTGACCGCGGTATTCCTCATAAAGCTTCTTCATCTCGGGGAGTTCAGCAACGCAAGGCCCGCACCAGGTTGCCCAGAAGTCGATCACAACAACCTTGCCCTTGAGCCCTTTGATCGAGACCGGCGAGTCGTTGATGGCGTCGGTGAACTCCAGGTCGAATGGCTTGCCCACCGATTCCATCTGTTTGATCGTCCCCTCGGCCATCTTGCCGTACGGGCTTTCGGGATAGTCGGCCACCAGCCGTTTGAGAAGGTCTTGATGGGCCTTTGCATCGTCCTCAACCGCGTTCGCATGCATGTAGAGCAGCCGGGCCCCACGTTCGTCGTGGGGAGCTTGCTTGATGAATTCCTCGACTTCCGGCGGCACCTCCTTGGCTCGCGGCCGGATTGCCAGGCTTCCCTTCTCGAAAAGCGCATTGAGCCGAAGCGTCTCGTTCTTGGTCGCCTTCAAGACCTCATCGACCTCGCGACTGAGGTTGCGGGAGGACAGCGGGCCTCGCGATCCGCTGCCTAGCGTTTGCCACCGCTCAGTCATCAGCGGGGCCAACTGCTCGTTGTCCGGATGAGCACGGTAGAGTTCGAGGATCAACTCGGCGCGACGCGTCGCAACCTTGGTGCGCTCGTCCAGATACTTCATCACGGCTTCGCGGTCGTCGCGTTTGGAGACCTCGAACTTGGGGAGCTCGGCCGCTTTCAGATCGGCCAGAATCTGGTCCGCCGGCCGGTCGTCCGCGGCACGGACGGAACCCGCCGCCGCGAGCCCGCTCAATACGACCAAGACAGCCGCGCTGGCATTCAACACGATTTTCCGCATGTTTCCAACTCCGTAGAAGGTGAGGAGCCACGCTCAATCCGTTGATTCAAGAACGGAAAAACTCAACCACGGAAGCCCGTGGAATTCAGAAATCCAACCATAAAATCGCCAAACAGAACCAACACAATCACGTCTTGTGGATTCGGTGACAAGCAAATGAATTTTTGGGGCGTGAGTCCCCGAAGCTTGTTTTCCGACCCACCACGGCTCTGACAGCGGCTGTTCGTCCGCCAGTGTCACGCCGATTCGCATGGGATGTCAATTTTATTCTCGGTCGGGGGCAATCTGAGAGAGGTTGACGAGCGCCTCGACCGCCTCATTGCACGCATCGCTAGCCGGGTCGCCGCCGGCGTTGGTGGCGGTCAGAATCGCAAGATCACGCTGGGGGGCGACCCAGAGGGTGGCGTACCACATGGTGTTGCTCCCGGAGTGCGTCAATGCGCGTCCGCCAGCCCACGGACGTTCGACGACCAGCCAGCCGCCGGCGTACTCCGAGCCCGGGGGGGGCGTCTGAAGCGTGCGAAACGTCTCCTGCTTGAGCAGGCGAGGTTTCCCCTGTGCGGCCCGCAGGTGCAAACCGGCGAACCGGGCCCAATCGGCGAGGGTGCAATGGACCGTGCCGGCCGGCCCGAGCGCGGGGGCATTGTCTTCCTGACGCGGCGTGAAGGTTTCTCCTTCGGCTTGGTGACCCCATGGCTGGTCGACCTTCCCCTTGGTTCCGGGCGGCCCAAACCCTCCTGCTTTCATGCCAAGCGGTTCGAAGAGACGCTGACGCATCAGGGTCTCCCACGACTGGCCGGTCACCTGCTCGGCCATCAACCCGGCGACAGCGTAGCCGACGTTGGAGTAGGCGAACTTCGTTCCCGGCTTGGTCAGGGGAGCACTCTGGAGCATCCCGGCCATGAGCACCCTCCGCTGCTCGGTCGTCGACTGGTTCTGTTTGAGCATCCACCACGGGCCGTTCGCAGGTAGGCCTGCGCGGTGGGTGAGGAGCTGCCAGAGGGTCACCGCCCGAAAATCGGGATGGAGCTTCTTCGCCTGATCGGGAAAGACCTCCTCGACCGTCGCCGCCCAGCCGAGTTTCCCCTCGTCGACGAGCGAGCCGATCATCGTGGCAGTCATCGCCTTCGTGTCGGAACCGAGATGGATCTGGTCGCCCACCTGGAACAGGGCAGGGGAGCCAACCTTGCGGATCCCGACAACGCCGACCGACTCGAGACGGTCACCGTGAACCAATCCTCCGATGAGCCCAGGCAGGTGGTGCCGGTCTCGGATCGGGGCAAGCACATGGTTGATCGCCTCGCTGACGCGAACTTCCGGGAGTCCTTCAACTGGTGTCAATGTCGGCCCCGCCGACTGGTCTCCCGGCCCTTGCGCGAACAGAGGGGCCACGCCAACTCCACATCCCGCGGCCGCCAGTGCCATGCCACGCAAGACGTCTCTGCGTTTGACCATGTGAGCCCCATTCGTGACCAGGAGAGTCCTAATTGTCATCCGGTTGAACCGAAACCTCACAGTCAACTCATTATTACCGTATTAAGAAAAGAGAGAGAATCGTGACGGAGAACCGGGTTCACGGCACTCAACCTTCTGGCGTCTTCCCTTGAACAGGTAATGCCGCGAACCCTTGCCGGCGCGGCCCCAGCCTTGAAATCCAAGGAGTGGATTCCCTAAAGTTGGTTTCCCCCCCGGAACATTCCCTCGGATCGGACTCCGACGGGTTCCCAACCATTCGCAAAGGAACGAACGATGCGACCGAGCCTGCGTAGCCTCACACTGACTAGCCTCGTGGCCCTCGGCGGACTGGTATCCACCGGCGCCGAGAACGCCAACGCTCAGCTCGTCGTCAGCACGCCTGGAGTGACCGTCGGCCTGGGCACACCTTACGTGGCGTATCCGTCTTATGCCCCCATCGCACCGGTCGTGCCTCTCACGCCGGTCTACCGTCCGATTCCCGTCAGGCCCGTGCCTTACGGCTACGGCCGCCCCGGATTCTACGGCCCACGGCCCTTCGGCCCCCGCCCCCCTTACGGCTTTCGAGATGGTTACGGTGGCGGATACCGGGGCGGATACCGGGGCGGGCCTCGGGGATGGAATGGCGGCGGCCGGCCCTGGTGAGCTTCAATCCCGAACGAAGTTGAAGCCCTGAGATGAAGAACGAGGCGGGGGGTTTGGACGGAAGCCAAACCACCTCGCCTTTCTGTTTATGACCCACAAGGACCACGCGAGCGACGCAGTCGTTCATTGGCCGAGAGCCTCTTCATACACCACTCGGGAAACCCGCGCGATGAGTTCCTGAGCCTTCGATGGATCCTGGATCCCCCGCGTCAGCACGACCAGCACATAGGGTGAGCGGCCGGCTGGTTCAACAATGGCCGCGTCGTGAAGAATCCCCGTGATCGACCCCGTCTTGTGCGCCACCGAGACGCCGGCGGGAAGCCCCGCCGGAATTCCCTTGTTGAATTTCTGGCCACGCAGGATGGCCAGCATCTCGTCCGACGCCTTCGGAGAGACGACCCGACGCGCGGCAAGCTGCCGGAGGATCGTCGCCAGGCCGCGGGCTGTCGTCTCGTTGTTCAGGCCGCGGGCGAACGCGCGGCTGT
Organism: Singulisphaera photorubra; assembly: GCF_045290345.1. GTDB lineage: Bacteria > Planctomycetota > Planctomycetia > Isosphaerales > Isosphaeraceae > Singulisphaera. The sequence continues at coordinate 829,228 of NZ_CP155447.1, forward strand.
CCTCGACCCCTCGAAGCACGCGGATCTCCCCAGCACCCAGCGACTTCATCAGTTCCGACACGCGAGCCGCCGTCACCCGCTCGATCAAGAGGTTCGTGGCCAGGTTGCTGCTCTCGGTGATCATCAGGCGGACGAGCTCGCGGACGGTTCGCTCCTCACCCAGGTGACGGTAAAGGGTCATTTCGGAGTCGTCCGCGGCGTCGATCGTGAACCGGCTGCCGTCGGCGATGCTCGCAAAATCGTTTTTGAGCTTGATCGGCCCATCCAGGGAGAGAGTTCCCTCCTCGGCCTGGCGGAAGACCTCCATCATGACCGGCACCTTCATCGTGCTGGCCGGGTGGATTCGCTCGTCCCCTTTGATAAAAACGTGCTCACCATTCGCCAGGTTTTCATAAGCCACCGCGACATCGCCCTCTCCCTCGACGATCGCCCGGAGGGATCGTTCAAGGGCGGCGGTCCTGGATGTTCGTCCTGATTCCTGACCGGAAACGCGAGGGGGCAAACCCCAGAGCATTGCGAGAGAAGCGAGCAAGAAGACGGCTCCACTCGAACGCCACCTCAGGTCGTGGTGTCCCGCCGACTGGGGACGGGCCGGCAAGCAAGCTGCTTCTGGATCTTGCGTTCGCAATTGAGGAGTCCCCAATGATTCGGAGATTCAAGGCCGACGAACCGAGGGTCCAAGTGACTCCGAAATCGGCTTGCCGTTCAAGCAAGTCCGCTCGAATCGAACCCACTCGGCCAGGTTCCCGCATCTTTCAACACTTCCATAGCCAGCACAAGGGAGCAACACCCCGGCGTCTCGCGCCATCGATCCGTGGAAACGTCCGAACCAGAGTCTCCATCCCAAAGAGGATGGTTCGGTGCGGATGCTCTTCCGCATTGGTGCGCGACATGCGCTGTGTTTCGGCCTCACGCACGTTAAGCTAGAACCTTGTCGAATCGAACCCACCCGACCCGGCTCCCAGCCCGTTTTCTTACGCAACGCAACGGATAGCCACCATGGATAGCAGCGACCCAGCGCATCTGCAATCGATCCGTAACATCGGCATCATTGCGCACATCGACGCCGGTAAGACGACCACGACCGAGCGGATCCTCTATTACACGGGCGAGATCCACCGGATGGGAGACGTGGACAAAGGGTCCACGACGACCGACTACCTCGAGGAAGAACGCGAACGCGGGATCACGATCGTCGCCGCGGCCATCACCTGCCGCTGGAAAGACGTGACGATCAACATCATCGACACCCCCGGCCACGTCGACTTCACGGCCGAGGTCGAGCGATCGCTCCGCGTCCTCGACGGCGCGGTCGTGATCTTCTCGGCCGTCGAGGGGGTCGAGGCCCAGAGCGAAACCGTCTGGCGGCAGGCGACCAAGTATCACGTCCCTCGCCTCTGCTTCATCAACAAGATGGACCGGATCGGCGCGGAGTTCGACCGTGTCTTCGCCGAAATCCAGGACCGGCTCGAGAGCCACCCGATCCCGATCCAGATCCCGATCGGCGCCGGTCCTGAAGGGACGATGGGCGAATTCCAGGGCCTGATCGACCTGATCACGATGAAAGCCCTCCACTTTACGACCGAGGATCTCGGCTCGACCTTCACCGAGGGAGAAATCCCCGAGGCCCTGCTCCCCAACGCCCAGCTCTGGCGCGAGCGGATGATCGACTCCCTGGCCGATTTCGACGAGCCGTTCGCCGAGGCCTATATGGCCCACCTCGAAGGGGCCGAGCTGACCGAGGAGCAGATCGTCGCCGGCCTCCGCCGGGCCGCCCTGACAGGGCTGGCGCAGCCGGTCCTCTGTGGCTCCAGCTTCAAATACGTGGGCGTCCAGCAGCTCCTGAACGCGGTCGCCGCGTATCTCCCCAGCCCACTCGACCGGCCGCCTGTCGTCGGCCACCACCCGAAAAAAGGGACCGAGATCGTCCGCAAGCCGAGCCCCAACGAACCCTTCTGCGGACTCGTCTTCAAGATCACGAACGACCAGCACGGCGACCTCTCGTTCGTGCGAATCTACTCGGGCGAATTGAAGTCCGGGAGCCGGGTCTATAACCCCGGACGCGACAAGAAAGAGAACTGCTCGCGGCTCTACCACATCCGCGCGGACGACCGCGAGAAGGTCGAGCGGGCCGAGTCGGGGGACATCGTCGGCGTGGTCGGCCTGAAGGACTCGGTCACCGGCGATACCCTCTGCGATGCCGCCCACCCGATCCTCCTCGAAAAAATCGAGTTCCCCGAGACGGTCATCAGCATGTCGATCGAGCCGGTCAGCTCGTCCGACAAGGGGAAACTCGCCGATACCCTGGGAGCTTTGGCCCGCGAAGACCCCACTTTCTCCTACAAGGTCAACGAAGAGACCGGGCAGACCTTGATCTCAGGAATGGGGGAACTCCACCTGGAGATCCTCAAAAACCGGATGATCCGCGACTTCAAGCTCAAGGTCCATGTCGGCCGGCCGCGGGTCAGCTACCGCGAAACGATCAAGAAGGCGGTCAAGCGCGTGCAAGGGGTCTGCATCCGTCAGACCGGCGGGTCGGGGCTCTACGCCAAGGTGACGATCGACCTCGAGCCGGAAACCCAGCCCAAGGGAGCGCCGGTCCTCGCGTTCGTCAATCGGCTCAAGGGGGGCGTGATCCCAGGCGAGTTCCTCGGTGCGATCGAGGCCGGGATCCGCGAAGAGGCCAAGTCAGGAGGCCGCACCGGCTTCCCCTTGGTCGACCTCAAGGTGACCCTGATCGACGGTGACACCCACGACGTCGACTCCAACGAACACGCCTTCCGGTTCGCCGCGGCCGACGCCCTGAGCAAGGCGGTCCAGGAAGCAGGGGCCGTCCTCCTCGAGCCGATCATGAAGCTCGAGGTCGTCACCCCGGAGGACTACCTGGGCAACATCACGGGCGACCTCTCCAGCCGCCGTGCCCTGATCGACAAGACGTTCACCCGCGGCAAGTTGATGGTCGTCGAAGCCCGTGCCCCCCTGGAAAAGATGTTCGGCTACTCGACGGCCGTTCGGAGTCTCAGCCAGGGGCGCGCCAGCTACTCGATGGAACCGCTGGAGTACGCCGCAGCGCCGGACAGCATGCTCGAAAGCCTGGCCGGAGGCTAAAAGCGCAAACAAGATCGACGGCCCCCTGACCGCGGTGGAGCGTTTCCCGTCCGAGTGACGATAACGCTCTGGTGCGGCCGGGAGGCCGGTTCAAACGGCTCGGGGCACTCCAAATCGAACCGGAAGAGCGGGCTTGCCATGAAGCCCCCCGCAGGGCAGTCACCATGGTTCATTCAAGAAGCAACACCTCTCCCCAAAAAGAATTGCGAAGACCCGGTGAGTCGCCCTTCCAAGTCGGACAATATGTGCTATTACCCTACCGAGAGCGGCCTCGCAAGCCTCGCCAAAGCGTCTTCTCAAAAAAGTCCCACGAGTTTCATTGACTTCGCTCTAGACGGTCGTTACATTCTTACTTTCCCGCTTGACATGCGGGCTGTGATGGACGTCAAGGGAAGGCCGACGGGTCGGCGGTCGTCGGGAAGCGAAGGGAACCACGCGTGGCGGGTATCAGCAACGAACGGATACGCATCCGGATGGAAGCGTACGACCACACGATTCTTGACCAATCGGCCAAGGACATCGTTGACACGGCCAAGCGAACAGAGGCGATCGTCCACGGACCGATTCCGCTTCCCACCCGGATCGAGCGCTACACGGTGCTCCGAAGCCCGCACATCGACAAGAAGTCGCGGGAACAGTTCGAGATCCGGACGCACAAGCGGCTGATCGACATCGTTCAGCCCACCAACAAGACAATTGACGCCCTCAACAAACTGAGCCTACCGGCGGGCGTGGATATCAAGATCAAGGCATCCCCCTCCGGGGCTTGATCGAATCAGTCCGCGGACGCTGGCGTGAGGGCCGGGAGCGGGGTGGCTGAGGAACGACGGGGCTTCGGCCCGGTGACGGCCTCGGCGTCGAAGGAAGTCAGGGCACGGGAATCGGCCCTGGAACTTCATCCAGCAGCGGCGATGCTATCGTCGCTGCGGCCCTCACGTGATTCCGCAGAACAAATATTGATGCGAACAACTTCGCCGGGCGGCGGCCTCTGAATGCCCGGGTAGGGACGACTGACGACGGAGTTTTGTGATGCGCGTCGGATTGCTCGGCCGCAAAGTCGGCATGACACAGATCTATGAAGCCGACGGCACGGCCGTCCCGATCACGGTCCTGGAGTGCGGCCCGTGTACCGTGCTTCAGGTCCGGACCGAGGAACGGGACGGCTACCACGCCGTGCAACTCGGCTACGCTGACAAAAAGCGAAAGAACGCGACCCAAGCGGCGCGTGGCCACGCTAAGAAAGTGGACGCCGAACCGAAGCGATTTATCCGCGAGCTCCGTCAAGACGGGCCCACGGAAGTCGCAGAGGGACAGACCCTGACGGTTGAGGTCTTCAACGAGATCGGCCGGGTCGACGTCATCGGCACCAGCAAGGGGCGCGGTTTCTCCGGCGTCTTGAAGCGACACGGCTTCAAGGGCTTGCGAGCCACGCACGGTGTCAAGCGAATGCACCGCCACCCTGGCTCCTCAGGGCCGAGTGCTGACCCGGCTCACACCCGCAAGGGAATCAAAAAGCCAGGCCAGTTCGGCAACGCCCGAATCACGGTGAAAAACCTCAAAGTGGTCCGGGTCGACCTCACTAACAACCTGTTGCTGGTTCGGGGCGCAGTCCCCGGTCCCAACGGCGGCTTCCTTACGATCCGCCAGACGAACAAGGTGTAATCGACCGACGGATCGAATCCGCAAACCTGAAACGCGAAGCGATCGAATCATGCTGACCGTACCCGTGTATAACCCTGCCGGCGAAAAGGTAGGGGAGGAATCGATTGACCCGGCCGACTTCGGCGGTGAGGTCAACAAGCAGCTCCTGCACGACGTGGTGGTAATGCACCGAGCAAACCGTCGCGTCGGCACGGTGAACACGCGTGGCCGAGCCGATGTGGCCGGCTCCGGCAAGAAGCTGTTCCGCCAGAAAGGGACGGGCAACGCCCGTGCCGGATCGAAGCGGACGAACAAGCGAGTGGGTGGCGGTGTCGCCTTCGCCCGCCGCAATCGTGACTACAGCTACGCGATGCCCAAGAAAGCGGTTCGCGCCGCGATCCGCATGGCCCTCTTGTCGAAGTTCCAGGATGGCCAAGCCTTGATCATCGACGGCCTGGCGCCGACGGTGCCCAAGACCAAGCAGGTGGCGCAGGTGCTGCGGGCGATCCGCAGACCCGACATCACCGAGGCCGAAGCCATCATCACCGACGGCGAGACCAAGGCGAAGGCCAAGGATCGAACCCTCGAAGATCGGACGATCCTGATCGGTCTGCCCACGCACGACCCGATCTTCTACCAGAGCGCCCGGAACATCGAGGGGGTCCAGGTGTCCCCGGTGGCCGACTTCAACACCTACGACATCCTCAAGCAGCGCTACCTGCTCTTGACCCGCGAGGCGCTGGCCACCCTCAAGGAACGGGTCAAGGACAAGCCGGTCCGCCGCCCGGCCCAGGCCGCCTCAACGGAGAGCTGAGTCTCATGGTCACGCTTCGTCGTCCACCCCAATATCAGCGCAGCGGACCGGTCCTGGAACCGTACCAGGTCGTCCTCCGCCCGCTGATCACCGAGAAGGCTACCCACCTCTCGGAACGGCACAACGCCTACACCTTCGAGGTCAACCCACTGGCCACGAAGACCGAGATCAAGGCGGCCGTTGAGGTTTTGTTCAACGTGAAAGTGGCCGACGTCCGCACCCAGAACCGCCGCGGCAAGCTCCGCCGGTATCGCCTCAAGGCGGGCCGCATGCGGAACTGGAAAAAGGCGATCGTTGCCCTCCACGAAGATTACCGAATTGACTTTTATTGATATCGACTGAGATCAATCGGCCGGACTGCACCGGACCGGTCCAGCGAAGGACGCGACCCCGATGGGTATCCGCTACTACAAACCGACCAGCCCCGGGCGCCGGAACGCGTCGGTCAGCGATTTTTCCGAGCTGACGGACAAGAACAAGAAGCCCGAAAAGAGCCTGACCGAACCGATCAAAAAGACCGGCGGCCGGAACAATCAAGGTTTCATCACCGCGCGGCACCGCGGCGGCGGCCACAAGCGGATGTACCGGATCATCGATTTCCGGCGCAATGACCGCGACGGCATCCCGGCGCAGGTCACCCACATCGAGTACGACCCGAACCGATCCGCGCGGATCGCCCTGATCGTCTATCCCGACGGCGCGAAGAAGTACATCATCGCTCCCGAAGGATTGAAGGCAGGGATGACCGTGAACAGCGGTCCCGGGGCCGAACCGAAGGTGGGGAACTGCCTGCCACTGTCAAAGATTCCGACCGGCCTCTCGATCCACAACCTCGAGATGCAGCCCGGTGGCGGCGCCAAGCTCTGCCGCTCGGCGGGGGTCTATGCGACCCTGACCGCCCGCGAAGGGACCTGGGCGCAAATCACCCTCCCCTCGGGTGAAGTTCGCCGAATCCCGGCCGCCTGCCGCGCCACCATCGGCGTGGTTGGCAACTCCGACCATATGAACATCCGGCTGGGCAAAGCGGGCCGCAAGCGTTGGCTCGGACGCCGACCCCACGTCCGCGGCGTCGCGATGAACCCGGTCGACCACCCGATGGGTGGTGGTGAAGGGCGAACCTCGGGTGGTCGCCACCCGTGCTCGCCGACTGGCAAGCTGGCCAAGGGGGGTAAGACCCGCCGCCGTCGCAAGCCGTCGAACTCGGCCATCATTCGTCGCCGCCGCAGCGTTCGCTACGGCCAGTTGAAGGTCTAATCGGCCTCGGCATTTATGCCGCGTCCGTCTTACACCGGCCGGTCATCGTCTCCAAGTACGAGGACCGGCCGGGTTGTCTGAAGTGACGTCAAACCGATCCGGGCCGAACGGAATCGAATCCACCGCGAGATCTTGCTCCGTATCTCCACGCAATTGACCCCGAAGGGGGTCTGGGACCTGACACTCATGGGACGTTCGTTAAAGAAAGGCCCGTACGTCGTCGAGCGTTTGCTCGAGAAAGTCTACCGGGCCGACAACAACGGCAGCCGCGAACCCATCAAGACGTGGGCCCGAGCCTGCACGATCGTGCCCGAATTCATTGGCAAGAACTTTGCCATTCACAACGGGCGGAACTTCATCAAGCTGTACGTGACTGAAGATATGGTCGGCCACAAGCTCGGCGAGTTCGCGCCGACCCGGACCTTCAAAGGCCACGGCGGCAAGTCGACCAAGGGCGCCCGCAAGTAATCGCCTATCAACCGCGTGGGAAACCGGCCATGAGCCCTTCATCTGATTATGTCGCAAAGCATCGCTTCGCCCGAATCTCGGTGCGTAAGCTTCGCCCGATCCTCGACTTGGTGCGCGGCAAGTATGCCGACGACGCCATGGATACTCTCAAGTACCTGCCCCACCGCGGGGCACGGATGATCGAGCAAGTCCTCAAAAGCGCGATGGCCAACGCCGAGGATCGCGGCATCCGCAACGTCGGCGACCTGGTGGTCGTCGATGCCCGCGGCGATGGGGGCCCGATGTTCAAACGGCTGATGCCTCGGGCGCGAGGAATGGCTTACATGATTCGCCGCCGGAGCGCCCACATCGAGATCGGCCTGGCCGACCTGGCGGCCGTCCCCGTGACCTCGGACAACGACTAACCAAGAGGACGCCGATCCATGGGCCAGAAAACTCATCCGACCGGATTCCGCGTCGGCATCATGGAGGACTGGCGAAGTCGCTGGTACGCCTCCAAGCACGAATTCAGCGACCTGCTGGTCGAAGACTTCAAAATTCGCAAGTTCATCAAGGGGAAATACAGCTATGCTGGCATCCCCAAGATTGAAATCGAGCGAACCCGCGACGCTGTGACCGTTTTTCTGTCCACCGCGCGACCGGGCATCATCATCGGTCGCAAAGGGGCCGAGGTCGACCGACTCAAGGATGAACTCCAAGAGCTCACCGGCCGCCGGATCGAGGTCAAGATCGTCGAGGTCACCCGACCCGAGATCGACGCCCAGCTGATCAGCGAAGATATCGCCGAACAGCTCCAGAAGCGGTCGAGCTTCCGCCGTACCATGAAACGTGCTCTCGAGCAGACCATGGACGGAGGCGCTCGCGGCGTCAAGATTCAACTGTCAGGCCGTCTCGGCGGCTCCGAAATGTCAAGGACCGAGTCGGCCAACCTCGGATCGATCCCCCTGAGCACGCTCCGGGCCAAGATCGACTACGGCTTCCACGAAGCGAAGACGGCGCAGGGCCATATCGGGATCAAAGTGTGGGTCAACCAAGGCGATTACCTGAAGACGGAGGGCGGCACCGATGGCCATGATGCCCAAGCGGGTCAAGTACCGAAAAAGCCAAAAAGGCCGCGTAAAAGGTAACGCGACTCGCGGCAACTACGTCGCCTTCGGCGAGTATGGCCTTCAATCGCTCGAGCCGGGCAAGATCAGCGCCCAGACGATCGAGGCCGGCCGCGTGGTCGCAAGCCAGTCGGTCAAGGGGGGCGGGAAGCTCTTCATCCGAATCTTCCCCCACAAGAGCGTCACCTCGATTCCCGCCGAAACCCGGATGGGTAAAGGTAAGGGCGAAGTCGAGTACTGGGCAGCCGTCGTCAAGCCGGGTACAGTCCTGTACGAGATCGGTGGTGTGAGTGAAGAACTGGCCCGGGCCACCCTCGCTCGCGTTTCCCACAAACTTCCTGTTGCCTGCCGGTTCGTGACGCGGCGGCCCACGCTATAATTTCCCACTCCTCGGCGCCAGGTCGGCTCGAGGGACTTCGACGATCAACCAATCGGACAGCGATAACTCCGCGAGCCGACGCCGCCAGGAGAAAGCGAACATGAGCAAGACTGCCGAGCTCCGCGAACAGACCGACGAGCAGCTCGACTTGCTGCTGAAAGAAACTCAGCAGAACCTGTTCCGGCTCCGCCTCCAGAGTGAGACCGAGCGGCTCGAGGCACCCAGCGAGATCATCAAGGCCAAACGGGAGATCGCTCGCATCAAGACGATCCTCCGGCTCCGTGAGATCGAGCGGGAACAAACCGTCGCTACGGCCACCACCCCATAACCTCGGAAACGAACCGGTAACCTGCGATGAGCCAACCGACAACCACACCCGACACCACCGCCGACGCCCGCTCCAGGCGTACGACGGAGATCGGGGTCGTGACTTCCGACAAGATGAACAAGACCCGGCGGGTCGAGGTCGAAATCCTCTTCCCCCACCCCAAGTACGGTAAACTGCTCCGCCATCGGACGGTCTGCCACGCGCACGACGAAACGAACGTCTCGCACCTGGGTGACGTGGTCGAAATCATGGAGACCCGCCCGCTCTCGAAGCTCAAGCGGTGGCGGATCGTCCGGATCGTTCGGCAAGGTGCCCAGCAGGCCCTGGCCGGCGAAGGTGAGGCGGCACAGAAGCCGGCCTGATTCCGTGTGTAAAAGGTGGACGTCGTCCACCTTTTTCTTGGTTTGGATCGGTGGGCCACGTCCACCTTTCTACTTATAAGAGAATCGCGGGCATCCCCTTAGGTAGCGTGTCCCATGATCCAGATGCAAACGCGGCTTGACGTCGCCGACAACAGCGGGGCCAAGGAAGTCATGTGCTTCAAGGTCCTTGGTGGTAGCGCCTCGCACTACAAGCGACGCACCGCCGGGATCGGCGACATCATCATCGCCAGCGTCAAGAAGGCCAGCCCCGGAAGCGACGTCAAGGCGGGGGACGTTGTCCGTTGCGTGATCGTCCGCGTCCGCAACTCGACGCGCCGCATTGACGGCTCCTATGTCAGGTTCGACCGCAACGCCGTCGTCCTGATCGACAACGAGAAAAACCCACGCGGGACCCGGATCTTCGGCGCCATCGCCCGTGAGCTCCGCGAACGCCAGTTCATGAAGATCATCAGCTTGGCCTCCGAAGTGGTCTAAACTCCCCGGTTTCGCAAGGGTGGGAGCGGCCCGCCAAGCCTGGAAGAAGACCGGTGGGGCGTCCCCACACTCAAACGACGACTCCGCTAAGAGCTGACTATGCAAATTCGCAAAGACGATCAGGTAGAGGTGATCACGGGCGACGACAAAGGTAGCCCCACCAATCGCAAGATCGCCAAGGTGCTCCGTGTCCTCCCCGAGAAGAACAAGATCGTCGTCGAGGGGGTCAACCGAGTCTGGAAGCACCTGAAACCGAGCGCCAAGAATCAGCAGGGGGGCCGGCTCTCCAAAGAGATGCCGATCGACGCATCCAACGTGATGCTCTATTGCCCTTCCTGCAAACGAGGTGTCCGGATCGGTCACCGCTTCGCCGAAAATGGCCAGAAGCAACGGTACTGCAAGGCGTGCTCGGCCAGTCTCGGTAGTGTCGGCCCCGTCAAGCCGGCTCACGCCACGGCCGACAAGAAATAAATCTCGAAGCCAAAGAGAAAACGCATCTCCGCGTTTGAAGGACGACCGGAATGGCTCGTTTGCACGAACAGTATCAGACGACAATCGCTCCGGCGATTGCCGAGAAGTTCAACCTGACCAACAAGATGGCGATCCCCAAGCTTGAGAAGGTCGTCATCAACATGGGGGTCGGCCGCGCCACGCAAGACAAGGCCCTGCTCGACGTCGCCGTCGATAGCCTGACCAAGATCAGCGGCCAAAAGCCTGTGATCACCAAGGCCAAGGTCTCGGTCTCCGGGTTCCGACTCCGCGAAGGTAACGAAATCGGCTGCAAGGTCACCCTTCGTGGCAAGCGGATGTACGAGTTCCTCGACCGCTTGATCTCGATCGCCCTGCCTCGTATTCGTGACTTTCGCGGCGTGAATCTCAACAGCTTCGACGGTCACGGCAACTACACCCTCGGCCTCGCCGAGCAGGTCGTCTTTCCCGAGATCGACGCCGACCGACTCCAACACACCCAGGGCATGGATATCACCATCGTCACGACCGCTGACAATGATGACCAGGCCCGGGAACTCTTGCGTGCCATCGGCATGCCCTTCCGTCAACCCCAGCAGAAGTCCCGTTGAGCCGTTCGACGGGCACCGTCGTCCGGATCGAATTCACAGGAATGACCCTCTATCCCAGGTGACGGTGAGACAGCGATGTCGACCAAAGCCCAGATGATCAAGTCGCTGAGCACTCCCAAGTTCGCGGTTCGACACCGCAACCGGTGCAAGCTCTGCGGCCGCCCCCGTGCCGTCTATCGCAAATTCGGAATCTGCCGAATCTGCTTCCGTAACCTGGCCGCCCGCGGCCTGATTCCGGGTGTCAAGAAAGCCAGCTGGTAAATCCAGCTGATCGGGCTTGTCGGCCCCAGTCCGACTCGCCGCATCGAATAATCCCGCCGCGCCGACGCGGCCTTCCCGGCGACTGTCTCGCCGGCCCAAGGCGCGTTACCCGTGGTGGTTGATGGGACTTGCCCCTGCCATGATGACCGACCCGATCGCCGACATGCTCACCCGGATCCGCAACGCGACCCGGATCGAGCGTCCCCTGGTCGAGATGCCCACCTCGAAGATCCGCCGCGGGATCGCTCAGGTGCTCAAGGATGAAGGCTATATTTGGGAGTTCGAAGAACTCGACACTCTCCCCGCCAAGACCCTTCGCCTGCACATGAAGTACGGGCCGAACGGCGAGCGACTGATCACCCGGATCGATCGCGTTAGCAAGCCCGGCTGCCGGGTCTATCGCGGCTACAAGGATCTGCGGCCGGTCCTAGGGGGCATGGGCATTCAGATCCTCAGCACCCCCAACGGGGTTGTTAGCGACCGCCGCGCCCGCACCGATAAGGTCGGCGGCGAGGTCCTCGCCCTGATCCATTGATGTCGACCCTTGAACCCCTTCGCCCGATGGCGGAGGTCACGTTGGGATTGGCGCCCAGTCGTCGTCATCCCACGGAGTTCGGGTCTCTTACGGATCTCACCGAATCGCATCGCGGCGGCGAGGGCGGTCGGTCTCCCAGATGGTGCTCAAGAGCGAGAGGATGACGGTCCCATGTCCCGTATCGGTCGCAAGCCGGTGCCTGTACCGGCCAATGTGAAAGTTTCAGTGGCCGACTCGACGGTCAACGTCGAAGGTCCCAAAGGAAAGTTGACGTTTACGTATCGGCCCGAGATCGAGGTCAAGTACGATGAGTCTGGCAACCAGATTCTCGTCACCCGATCCGACGACGAACGCGAGAGCCGGTCGCTCCACGGCCTGACCCGCAGCCTGGTCGCCAACATGGTCCAGGGGGTCACCGACGGTTACACCCGCAAGCTCGAGATCGTCGGGGTCGGCTATCAGGCTCAACTGAAGAAGGCCAACACCGTGGCGCTTCAGGTCGGGTTCGCCAACCAGATCGTGCTCGAGGCTCCCGCGGGAGTCACCGTGACGATCCCCGACCCCACGCACATCGTGATCACCGGATCCGACAAGCAGGCGGTCGGCCAGTTTGCCGCAGTGGTCCGCAAGGTCCGCCCCCCCGAACCCTACAAGGGCAAGGGCATCCGCTACGAGGGCGAGGTTGTCCGCCGCAAGGCTGGCAAGGCGTTCGGCTCGAAGTAATCGTCCGCATACTCTGAATCCAAGAACTTAGGGCTGGACGCCCGGCCGATCCCGGCCGTCCCTCAACCCCAAGCATTGCAAAGGATCATCCGGTGAACGAGCGCAAACAGGTGCAAGCGAGGAGGCTGCGACGGCAACGGCACGTCCGCAAGCGAATCTTCGGCACCCCCGAACGGCCTCGCCTGGCCATCTTCCGCAGTTCCAAGCACATCTACGCCCAAGTCATCAACGACCAGGACGGAACGACTCTGGCTTCGGCCAGCACGCTCGACTCCGAGGTCCGCGGCGAGCAGGCTTACGGTGGCAACAAGGCCGCCGCCACGGCCGTTGGACGCAAGGTTGCCGAACGGGCCAAACAGGCTGGTATTGACAAGATTTGTTTCGACCGTCGAAGCTACAAGTACCATGGCAGGGTTCAGGCCCTCGCCGACGCCGCCCGTGAGGCGGGACTGCAATTCTAATAGGAGCCCGCCGTGTCGAGCGACAGTCGTGAACGAGGGGAGTGGTCGGAAAGCGTCGTGGCCATCCGCCGCTGCGCCGCGGTCGTCAAGGGAGGCCGCCGCTTTAGCTTCAACGCCCTGGTCGTCGTCGGCAACAGCCGAGGACAGGTGGCGTGGGGTTACGGCAAGGCCAACGAAGTCCCCCCTGCGGTCGAGAAGGGCGTCAAAGACGCTCACAAGCAGATGAATCGGGTCAACCTCCGCGGCGGAACGATCCCCCACCGCGTGATCGGTAAGTTTGGCGCAGCACGCGTCGTCATGCTCCCGGCCAGCCCGGGTACCGGTGTGATCGCCGGTGGCGCCGTCCGCGCCGTGGTGCAAGCAGCCGGCATCACGGATATTCTGACCAAGAGCTACGGCTCCACCAACAAGCTCAACCTGGTCAAGGCGGCGATCAACGCCCTGACGCAACTGCGGACCAAAGACGAAGTCGCACGTCTGCGGGGAGTGGCTCTCTAATGCAACTTCACGACGTCGATCAAGGCATTCATAAGCATAAGAAGCGGAAGCGGATCGGCCGCGGAATCGGGTCGGGCCACGGCAAGACCTCGGGCAAGGGACACAAGGGTCACTCCTCCCGCCAGGGGTTCAAGTACAACGCCCTGTTCGAAGGCGGTCAGATGCCTCTGGCCCGCCGCGTTCCGAAGCGCGGGTTCGTCAACGGCGCGTTCCGCAAGGACTACGCGATCCTCAACCTCGCCGCACTCGAGGCCTGCTACGAAGCGGGGGTCGTGATCAACGAAGAAGTCCTGCGCACACGCGGCCTGGTCAAAGGTCGGCACGACGACGGGGTGAAAATCCTGGGTGAGGGCGAACTGACCAAAGCCTTCACCGTTCATGCCAACAAGTTCAGCGAATCGGCCGTCGCCAAGATCATCGCGGCGGGCGGCACCGCGGTCGTTGTCCAATAAGAGGTAACCAAGGCGGATCCGTCCGCTGGCTCCAGGGGCTACGTTTTCGCGCGTGGCCCTTGTCTGTCGTATCCGCCGTCTTCTCTTTTTTGCCGACTACCGTCGGGTCCGCAATTTGAGTGCCTGCAGCCTTAAGGAGGCGTCCCGCCGTGGGCAAGCTCTACACGATCCTATTCAAGGTGCCTGAGCTTCAGCGCAAGATCCTGATGACGCTGATGTTCCTGGCGATCTATCGGCTCGGGTTCTACGTCCCCTTGCCGATCGTTAATCAGGACCAGCTCAAGAACTGGCAAGAACAGCAGAGCCAGAACGCCGCGGGCAAGCTCTTCGGCACGGTCGCCATGTTCGGTGGCACCTCGATCGGGATGAGCACCATCTTCGGCCTTGGGATCATGCCGTACATCTCCGCCTCGATCATCTTCCAGCTCCTCGGGAGCGTCGTCCCATCGCTTGAAGCGATGATGAAGGAGGGCGAGAGCGGGCGGAAGAAGATCAATGAGTACACCCGGTATGCCACAGTCATACTCTGTGCGATTCAAAGCGCCTTCTGGGTGCAATACATGATGAGTCCACAGATGGGGGTCGTCTTACCAGAACATCAAAACTTCTGGGACGGCTTAGTCTGTGTCTCGATCATGACCGCTGGCACGATCTTCCTGATGTGGATCGGCGAGCAGATTGACGAGTACGGCATCGGCAACGGGATCAGCCTCTTGATCATGGCTGGGATCCTGGCGCGGATGCCCTTGGCAATGAAACAACTCTGGGAAAACGCCACTCCCCGCCTCACGGCGGACGCGGGCAAGTACCCACTGACCACCGTGGTCCTGCTCATCGGCCTCTTCGTCGCCGTCGTCGTCGGTGTGATCGCGATCACCGAAAGCCAACGACGGATCCCGACGCAGTCGGCCAAGCATGTCCGAGGCCGGCGCGTCTTCGGCGGGACCCGGCAATACCTCCCGCTGAAGGTCAACCAGGCGGGTGTGATGCCGATCATCTTCGCCTCCAGCCTGCTCATCTTCCCCTCATTTATCCTGAACGGATTGGCGAGGGCGACAGCGGCTTGGCGCACTGATACCTGGAGTATCTGGTCCGCGATTGCGACGTTTGCCCAAGAACTGTCGGACGCGTTTCAGAAGCAGGGTTACATCTACACGTTGTTCTACATCGTGTTGATCTACTTCTTCTGCTACTTCTGGACGGCAATCACGTTCAATCCGAAGGATATGTCGGAAAACCTGAAGGACTACGGCAGCTTCATCCCGGGCTACCGCCCCGGACGTCGCACGGCGGATTATCTCGAGAAGGTCATGCTCCGCATCACCTATGTCGGTGCCGCCTTCTTGAGCTTGGTCGCAGTCATTCCGACCGTCGTTCAGAACGCCTTGAACGTCGACTTCACGATCGCGTCATTCCTCGGTGGTACGGGGCTCTTGATCGTCATCAGCGTCTGCCTGGACCTGGTGCAGAAGATCGATAGCCACTTGATCATGAGGAATTACGGTGGCCTAGTGAGCAAACGTTGATCGGGACGATATCGGCTCGGGCAAGCGCCAAGAGACGAGACGCGTCAGGGATTGTAGCGACACTGTCCTCCGCCTCTTCGCGGATCGGATTGAAACGAAACGAATCGTGCTCAAGCTGAAAAGCCCCCGTGAAATCGCACTGATGCGCGAGGCGGGGCGAGTGGTTGCCCAGGCTCTCGACCGGGTTCGCCAACTCGCCGTGCCTGGCGTGACCACCGCCGAGCTCGACGACGCGGTTGCTGCCATCTTCCGCGAACATAAGGCCATCCCCTTGTTCCGAGGCTATCCCAGCTCGGTCAAGGGGAAGCCGCCGTTCCCGGCTGTCATCTGCGCGAGTGTCAACGAACAGGTCGTCCACGGTATTCCCAATCGCCGCCCCCTTCGTGAAGGGGACATTGTGTCGATTGATACCGGCTGCAAGATCAATGGCTGGTGTGGTGACTCGGCCGTCACGTTGCCGATCGGCGCCATTCAGCCCGAGGTCCAGAAGCTCCTGGACGTCACGTCCGAGACACTCAACCTGGCGATTCGGGCCATGAGTCGCTGTCAGACCTGGTCCGAAGTGGCCGGCCTGATGGAACAATACGTGAAGAGCCAGGGGATGTACGTGGTCGAGAAGTTTGTCGGCCACGGCATCGGTCAGGACATGCACGAAGAGCCGCAAGTCCCGAACTTTGTCAGCAAGTCCCTGCGCAAACACGACATTCGAATCGAGCCGGGACTCGTGCTCGCAATCGAGCCAATGGTCTCCATGGGGACCAAGGATGTTCGGACCCTCGACGACGGTTGGACCGTTGAAACCAAGGATCGACGGGCCAGCGCTCACTTTGAACACACCGTCGCCATGACCTCGGAGGGCCCGCGCGTCCTGACCTACCTGGAAGACTGATTCAAGAGCCAACCGGACCGGCGACCTTCCTCTTCGGAAAAGTCAAGGTCGGCCCCGTTGGCAATCCTCCTTCACTTGGATGATTCCGGTCTTGCGGAATCTCGGGGTGGTTTGTATATTGGCCCAATTCGGCCTCAGGACTGGATTGGGATTCTCTACGAGGCGACCCAAACCGAGGGCTGCCTCGTGGTTCGGCCTCGCGATGTTAGGAAAGAGAGTTGGGAGTCCGATGAAGATCCGATCCAGCGTCAAGCGGATTTGCGAACACTGCAAGATCGTTCGCCGCCGGGGTAAAGTGTACGTGATCTGCGAAAACCCCCGCCACAAGCAGCGGCAAGGCTGAGGACGCGCCGACCTCGGCTCGGAGCTATGCCCACGCCACTCCACGTTCTTGCTTCACGGAGATAGGACGGATGCCTCGTATCCTCGGTGTCGATATCCCGAACGACAAGCGCACAGTGATCGCTCTGCGCTACATTTACGGGATCGGGCCGTTCCTTGCCGAGCAACTTTGCGAACGGACGGGAATCAGCCCTGACAAGCGATCAAAAGACCTGACCGAAGACGATCTGGCCAAGCTGGCTTCGTTGCTCGATAGCGAGTACGTGGTCGAAGGGCAACTTCGTCGCCAGGTCCAGCAGGCCATCTCTCGGCTGCGCGACATCGGCTGCTATCGTGGCCTTCGGCACCGTAAAGGGTTGCCGGTTCACGGTCAGCGGACCCGAACGAATGCCCGGACCCGCAAGGGACCGCGGAAGACGGTCGCCGGCAAGAAGGGCGTCAAGGAAATGCGCTAAGGGCGTCGCGAACTCTCGTGGCCTCTGTCCTCGCCTACATCGGCGTGGCTCTGACCTCAAGGTTTCGCGATCCGCCAGCGCCGCAACGACCAGAGCTCGCCCGGTCGTGACCGGTTAACCGGAAGGTTGGCCGGGGCCAAGGGGACCATTACAAGGGACTGAGGTCTCTGATGCCCCCGTGGAAGTCCGGGAGTCGAGAGTTCGGTATCGTTTTCTCGTTTCCATTCCGAGATTCGACCAGGGAGCAACGGACCCGTGGCCAAGGCCAAGAAGCGGAAAACACGACGCAACGTCAGCCGGGCTGTCGTGCATATCAAGGCAACGTTCAATAACACGACGGTCACGATCACCGATCCCAACGGCGACGCGTTGTGCTGGGCCTCGTCCGGGACCGTGGGCTTCAAAGGAGCCGCAAAAGCACTCCCTTCGCCGCCCAGCGGGCCGCCGAGACCGCGGCAGCCACCGCGACGAAGTATGGGGTCAAAGAAGTCGAGGTCAAGGTCAAGGGGCCCGGCTCCGGCCGTGAAAGCGCGATCACCGCGCTGCAAGCCTCCGGCCTCTCGATCAAGGCGATCGAAGACGTCACCCCGCTGCCGCACAACGGCTGCCGTCCCCCGAAGAAGCGGCGGGTCTAAGGCTCTTCGAGCCCAGCCATGCCTCGCTTCTTTCTCGCTTTTGCTCACGTGATCGCATTGATTCGATGAGAATGTCTCGTCTCGATCCGACCGGCCCCGCGGGTCTGTCGTGATCCGGGTTGCCGAAACCCGCGGTCAGTACCGGACGGATCGCTCGTCAGCCAGAACGATACCGAGGAACCCGAAGGCCCGATGCGGGCCTTGGAAAACTCGGCCGATTGCAACCCGACGTTGAGGAATGCCGAACCACCATGGGACGCCATATCGGGCCGGTCTGCCGGCTCTGCCGCCGCGAAGGTTTGAAGCTCTTTTTGAAGGGGACGCGCTGCGACACCCCGAAGTGCGCCGTCGAACGCCGTGAAGGCGTGCCGGGTATGCACCAGTTCCGCCGCGGAAAGGCGAGCGAGTACTCCATCCGCCTCCGCGAAAAGCAGAAGGTCAAGCGCTACTACGGCGTCTTTGAGCGGCAGTTCCGCAAGTACTTCGACCTGGCCAGCCGTCGACCCGGCAACACGGGCGACGCCTTGATGGCTCTTCTCGAGCGCCGGTTGGACAACGTCGTCACCCGCCTCGGGTTTGCGACCAGCCGACCGCAAGCGCGACAGATGATCACCCACGGCCATATCACGATCAACGGTCGCAAGCTCGACATCCCGAGCTATCTGGTTCGTCCCGGTGACCAGATTCAGGTCAAGGATCGTGAGCACTCCCGCAAACTTGCGGCCTCGAACCTGTCTGCTGAGGGGATGCCTCCTGTACCCGAGTGGCTCGATCGCTCCGGTACCGAACCGCCCGAGGGGCGCGTCTCCCGCTTGCCTGGGACCCAGGATATCTCGCTGCCGGTTACCCCGCAGTTGATCGTCGAGTTGTTGAGCCGCTGAGCCAAGCAATTTGTCGCGATCAGCACTCTACTTTCAGGCATCCGCCAGGGATGAAGATGGTCACGAGGCCTCTCGGCCTCGGACCGATCGCTGAAGGCTGGTCGCGTTTTTGGAGAGAGCGATGCGCATCCGTTGGCGTGGCCTCGAACTTCCCAGCCGGGTCGTCTGCAACCGTGAAAAACTGACCGATACGTACGGCGAATTCCACGTCGAGCCGTTCGAACGCGGATTCGGTCATACGGTTGGCAACAGCCTGCGCCGCATCCTCCTTTCCAGCCTGGAGGGGAGCGCTGTCACCAAGATCAAAATTCAAGGGGTTCAGCACGAGTTCTCCTCGATCCCGGGCATGGTCGAGGATATCACCGACCTGGTCCTGAACATCAAGGGCCTGGTCGTCAAGAACCACTCTGAGCAGAACCGGACGATCCGGATCGAACGCGACCGTCGCGGTGTCGTCACGGCAGCCGACATCCTCCACGACGAGTCGATCGAGATCATCAACCCTGATCATATTCTCTGCACGCTCACCGACGACGTCCCGTTTGCGTTGGAGATGACCGTCGAGAACGGCCGGGGATATCGCCCCGCCGCGGAAGGGCACACCGACGACCTCGAAGTCGGCGCGATCCCGATCGACGCGATTTACAGCCCCGTGATCCGGGTCGAGTATCGCGTCGAAAACACCCGCGTCGGTCAGCGGACCAACTACGACAAGCTCGTCCTCCGAATCTGGACCACCGGCACGCTCGGCCCCGAGATGTCGCTGGTCGAGGCCGCCAAGATCCTCCGGAAGCACTTGAACCCGTTCGTCCAGTACTACGAACCGGGCCCTGGGCTGCCGTCCGACGCCAGTGGCCAGGACGGTTCTCGGTCCGAGCCGGTTGATGCCGAACTCGAGCGTAAGCTCGACATGAGTTTGGCTGAACTCGAACTCTCGGTCCGGGCGACCAACTGCCTGGAGAGCGAAGGGATCACGACCGTCCGCCACCTGGTCAGCCGCTCAGAAGACCAGCTCCTGACGGTCCGCAACTTCGGCGAGACCACCCTCAAAGAAGTCCGCGCCAAGCTTCACGAGATCGGCCTCGACCTGGGCATGGATATCCTCATGCGACAAGGGGTTTGAGTCTCCTGCCAATCCTGTAGAGCCGTTTTCGCTTGCGTGGCGAAGGTCTTCGGACGGGTGGGCGATGCCCACCATCGGAGGCCGAGATGGGTGGGTCACGCCCACCCCCTACAACGAACCAAACTTAGCTGCGAGCCTGAGAGACCATGCGACACCGTAAAGCCGGTCGGAAATTCAAGCGGTCGCCGTCGCACCGGCGAATGCTCCTGCGTAACCTGGCCACCGCTCTGCTCGAGCACGGTCGGATCGAGACGACCCTGGCCAAGGCCAAGGAAATGCAGCCGTTTACCGAGAAATTGATCACCCTGGCCAAAGACGGGTGGAACCTGAATGACTTCCGCCGCGTCCTGGCTGTCGTGACCAAGAAAGAAGTGGCCTTCTCGCTCTTCAAAGAGATCGGCCCGCGGTTCAAGGATCGTACGGGTGGATACACCCGGATCTTCAAACTCGCCAAGGTCCGCCAAGGTGATGCCGCTCCGATGGCCGTCATCTCCTTGCTGGGTGAGAACGAGCAGATCAAGGCTCAGACCAAGCCGACCGTCGTGACCACGTCCGCCGGGTCCTGATTCAACGACGGCCCCGCGTGGACCCAAATGAGTCCTCGCGGGGTCGCTTGACCCTTCGGAAATCAAGAAGTCGCTCCATCATGTCGCAGCACACTTACGAACCTCACTGCCCGTTCTGCAAGATCGTTCGAGGGGAGATTCCCTCGTCGAAGGTCCTTGAGACCGACGACGCAGTCGCCTTCCTCGACATCAACCCGGTTAACCCCGGTCACGTCTTGCTCGTCCCCAAATCCCACCACTCCAATCTGACCGATCTTCCTGATCTGACGGCCGCTCATCTTGGCGCGCTCGTCCCTCGTCTCTGTCGCGCCGTTCAGGCAGCGACGAGATCCGACGGCTTCCATTTGGTCGTCAACAATGGTCGCGCGGCCGGCCAGACCGTCGATCACGGCCACTGGCATATCATTCCTCGGTTCTACAACGACCCGGTCCACTGGCCTTGGCCCCACAGCCAATATGCCGGTGATGAACTCAGCCAGATCCAAGGTCGCATCGAGCGTGAGCTGAACCCGCCCTCCAGCGATGCCTGACCGTTCGATCGGCCTACCGCCCGCCCCACCGAATCCGTCCTCTCGTCCGTTGGCAAGTCGAGGCTGACCTCGATCCTGGCCAAGCGTTCGGGTTGGCATTGACGGAGAAAGTCTCCCGCCATAGACTTCCGGCCAAGATCCATCCCGGCGTGAGTATCTCTATATCACTCTTTTTTCTCGGTGACGCGGAAAGGATTCCGCTCCATGAATGGGAAAGTGCTGACCCTTGTGGTGGCCATCACTGCCGTCGCGGGTTGCTCGTTGAATCGCACGGACCTCGGTCGCGACACCTTTCTCGCACGGATCGGGGGAGGCGGCCAGATCATCGAGCCCAAGCGATGCAATCTGCGGGTGGCGATCCTTTCGCGGCCGTTGCGTGAAGAGGCGATCAATGGCGCACTCTGGAGTGTGGTCGATGAACAGTCGATTGCCCCCGAGCTCCGCCGCGCGCTTGAGGTCAACGGACTTCGGATGGGCCTGATTACCGGAGAACTGCCCCACGAGGTCGACTCGATTCTCAACGCCAAGGCGCCTCACAAGGTGGAGCCTTCGCAGTTTGAGTTTCCTGACGGCGACCATGCCATGATCGACATGGTCGACACCACCCCAGAGGTCAGCCTGCTTCTGAACCGGGAGGGGCGTGCGTTCGGCAAGCCGTACCAGGACGCCAGCGGCTGGTTCCGGGTGACGGCCAACCACGACGGCGCGACCGGGGTCGCTTTGCGGTTCGTTCCCGAGATCCATCACGGCCCCATTCAGCGTGCCTTCACTGCATTACCCAACGCCGGCAGTTACTCGCCGCAACAATTCATGCAGAAGGACGGGCAGCAAGAGGAAAGCCTTCGCGAGTTGGCGACGACGCTCACTCTGCAACCAGGCCAGATCGCCGTGGTCGGCTGCCTTCCCGAAGCCAGCCGGAGCCTTGGCTCCTTCATGTTTACCCAACCCGAGGCCAACAGCGACCGGCTGCTCCAACGCGTGCTCCTCGTCTGGGCGTCTCGGGAGGGGGTCAACCAGCCTGTGTCGTCCAGCCTCCCCAGCCTTGTGCCGGTCGATCCGCCCAAGTCGTAAGTAAGCCCGGGGAACCCCCGCCTTGTTGGGCCGCGCGCTCAAGCAAGGGTCGCTGAAGCCAGTGAACCGCGTCCTCACCTTGTTTGTCTGTCTGTCTGCCAGGTACCGTCCGCCACGGTATGCTGGGAAGGAGTCTCCGCCATGGATTGGCAAGCGTTGAAGACGGGATGGGGTAAGAAGGGACCGATCGAGTCGCGCAGGCGCTGGGTCATGCATGGCGGGCACGATCGCGTGGCAACTCCACACCGCCTTCCGGACGACCTCGATTTTCTCAACGAGGAGCCTCGGGTGGTATCTTCGCGACTGATCACCCTGGATGGCTCGCGTGGGGAAGGGGGAGGGCAGATCCTCCGGACCGCCCTGACGCTCTCGCTCCTGACCGGCCGCTCGTTCCGGATCGTCAAGATCCGCGCCAACCGCGACAAGCCCGGGCTCCGTCCCCAGCACCTGAAAGCCGTCGAGGCCGCCGCGAGCCTGGCAGGGGCCGAGGTCGTCGGCGCCTCCATCGGCTCGCGTGATTTGACGTTCCGGCCCGCCTCGTACACTCCTCGCGACCTGCAAATCGACATCGGCACGGCAGGCTCGACCGCTCTCGTGCTCCAGACCCTGCACTTGCCCTTGGCCCTCCGCGCCGAGCAGCCGATCCGAGTGACCCTCACGGGGGGGACGTTCAACACGGCCGCCCCCTCACTCCCATTTCTGGAGTCAACCTGGCGAGCCCACCTGGCAAGCTTCGGCTCGACCATGGCGCTGTCGATGCCCTCCGCAGGCTTCTATCCCCGTGGTGGCGGTCGACTCGACGCCTGGATCGAGCCCGCGACGCTCAAGTCCGTGACCCGGACCGAGCGCGGCCCATTGGCCCGGATCCACGGCATCGCCGGCGTGTCGAACCTTCGGCCCGAGATCGCTCAGCGGATGCGCGACCAGGCCGTGGCCCGACTCGCCGAGCGCGGTCTGTCGGCCGAGATCGCACTGGTCGACTGGCCAAGCCTGGGGCAGGGGGCCGCCATCAGCCTGTCGGCCACCTACGGCCAGGACGGGATCCCGGCCACGTTCGTCGGCCTGGGCGAGCGCGGTAAGCCCGCCGAAGTCGTCGCTGACGAGGCGGTCGACGAGTTGCTCGCGTTCCATGACGCCGAGGGAAGTGCCGTCGACCCCCACTCAGCCGACCAGATCCTCGTCCCCTTGGCTCTCGCTCCGGGCCGAAGCGAATACACGGTCTCGGCCGTTACCGAGCACCTGCTCACCAACGTCGCGACCATCCGCGCCTTCCTCGACCGCACGATCGAGGTCGAGACGTTTGAGGGAGATGGTCCCGGCCGGGTC
The DNA here is from genome assembly GCF_045290345.1 of Singulisphaera photorubra. Classification (GTDB taxonomy): domain Bacteria; phylum Planctomycetota; class Planctomycetia; order Isosphaerales; family Isosphaeraceae; genus Singulisphaera. Next base: position 852,536 of record NZ_CP155447.1, read on the forward strand.
ATCATCGCCTGACCTCGGCCGGGAGCTCAATCACCTCGATCCCATCAACGAATCACCACAGAACCGCCTTGTGCATCCCCGACCGGGAGCGCAAGGCGGAATCCGAGTGTCGGCGTTCGCTTTCGCGTAATCGCCGCCGCCACCTCACACCGCAACCGCCCCGAGGCACGCGCCAGGCGTTCCAGGACCAAGGTGGGTGAGATGACCTCCGAGGAGGGTTGAACGCAGACGGTGACCAGCAGCCGAGACGCGTCGGGCGCCGGCTCCACCGCCACCACCTGCAAGTTCCGTAAGACGTCGTCGCCGCAATCGCCCGCCAGGACCTGGCCGAGCGCCTCGGCCACCTGGCCACAGAGCTGCCAGGCCTTCCGAGACGACTTTCGTCCTGACCGCCCTTCCTTGAGCCACTCCCGAGGCTCCACGCCGTCGTCGGGGTGAGGTTGGGCGCAAAGCGAGCGCAACTGCTTCTGAGAAGGCTTCCTGAGTGTCATCCGGATCTCTCACGCGGAAAATCGGCGCACCGTGAGCGCCGAGGATCGATCGAACGAATGGGACGATCTTTTGCGTGTGAGAGCCTGGCCCGAGACGGGCCGGGAGAGGATTACCCGACCGCGGGGCGCAGGCTCGACGAGACAATCAGACGGGTTTGGTGGCGCATCGTCGGCCTCCTTTCGGGACGGGTAGGGCGGAGCCGAGTCGAGCCGTCAGGTAACGACTCGAGGCTCGGGCAATCGTAGGGGGAAGTCCGTACCAAGTCAACTGGACCGGCGATCGATCAAAGATAGCCGAGATCGGCCAGTCGTTGCTGGATCTCGGCGTCTTCTTCTTCGGTATACGCCACAGGCGCCGGCGTCTCGCTGGGTGCCGTGACCGCCCCGAACGCCGCTCCGTCAGTCGGGGCAAACGCAGGGGCAAGGATCTCGGTCAGGACCCGGCCGTCCATGTCGCTGGGAACCGGCACACCGAGCAGGTGCAGGACCGTGGGGGCGATGTCGAGCAGGGCCGCCCCCTGGGGCGTCGCCCCCGCCTGGAACGGCGGGCCGGACGCAACGATCATCCCCTCCATCCGGTGGTCTCCCGTCGGCCCAAACGCAGGCGCGATCAGCTTGTTGGTCGTGAAGTCGTGCAGCCCGATCGTCCGATAGCGCCAGTCGCGAAGGACCACCGTCAGGTCAGGCGCCAGATGAGCGTGCGGCCCCTCGTAGAGCTCATCGCGCTCGCAGACGCGGTCGACCAGCGGTTCCCCCGTCTCGGGGTGTGGGATCGTCAACAGGGCCGCCTTGAGCTCGTCCAGCAGCCCCCGCGCCTCTTCGGGTTCGACGCACCCTTGCGGCTGCCTCCCTTTCAGATTGAGGAAGATCTGCCCGAAGTTCCCCTGAGAATAGGCGCGCGTCTTCGACCAGTCGATATGCCTTCGCGACAGGAAGGCCGACTCCGCCATCCGATCGAGAATCCCAGTCTGCTTCCCCCGGAACCGGCTGACCCGCTGCCCGGCGAGGCCGAACTTCGCCATCAGACCATAGAACCACTCGGGAGTCGCCCCGCGTTTGTAGAACCAGTGCTTCTGCTTCACGTAGAGCGAATCCTGAAGCGCGATATCACCGCGATCCAGGAGCCAGACGTTGAAGTTGACGTACCACTCGATCCCGCCGAAGCCGTGGTCGCTCATCAGGATCAGGGCCGCGTCGGCGGGAAGCTTCTGCTCGATCTCGCCGATTCCCTGGTCGAGCCGCTTCCAAAAGGCGTCGCACCCCGCCTGCAAGGCTGCAAAATCCCGCCCCTTGGCGAGCCGGTGCGCCTGGTCCCAGACGTGCCAGAGCTCATGCTGGATGCGGTCGGTCGCCATCAGGTCGAACATGAACAGGTCCCACTCGCAGCGACCCATCAGGAACTGAACCGCCTTCAAGTGCTGATCGAGAAAGGCGGTCAGCTCCTTCAGCACTTCGACTTCATTCCCGCCATCATGGACCGTCGACGCCCAGGGGCGATACGTCCCGACCTCCTTCTCCAACTCGGCGAAGATCGCGGGGTCGCTGGCGAAGTCAGGCGCATCGGCCGGGCTGAGGAAGTCCCCCAGGTAGAACCCAGGGGCCTGCCTGTGGGGATAACTCATCGGCACCCCACCGGCCACCGACTTCTTCCCGTGCCGCCCGGCGATCTCCCAGACCAGGTCCGTCTTGATCGCCCGCGACGAGTTCACCCGCCCATTGAGCGGGTTGTGCGCGTACTCCAAGAATTCGAAGACCCCGTGCTTCCCGGAGTTCTTCCCCGTCATCACCGTGGTCCAGGCCACCGGACTGAGCGGCGGAAACACAGAGCCGAGCGTCCCCGACGCCCCTTTCTCCATGAGTCGCTGAAGGTTGGGCAGTTCCCCCTTTTTGACCAAGGGTTCGAGGATATCCCACGTCGCCCCGTCCAACCCCAGCACAAAGACCTTCATAAATGCCCAATCCCTTCCCACGACACCGTCAACCCTGAACCTCGAAATCTCCTCCGCTTCAACCCAAGAATCTTACCGAAGTCATGACTGGAAAAGCGACTCGGGTTTCTTGTCAGCGGCCATGCTCAATTTCAGGCGGTCCCTGCCAGATCATGAGGCACCCTTCACCAAACTCTCCCTGGAAACAAACGGGACCTTCAAAAAAACCGAAAATCGCAACCCCTTGAAAGAGTAAGCCTTGAGCCATTCTATCTCGCCACGGGCCCGTGTTTGGGGCGAATGGCACGCAAGATGCCTTATTAGCTAATCACTCAAGTGACGCGACGACCAGACGCGTCCGGTTCCCTGGCTCACTCTAGAGAGTGGCCCACGGAATCATGAGTTCAAATCACGAGCAAGCGTCGTTCTCCCTGGCTGTGCCCGGCCCCCTCGTGGGGGGCCGGGCTTTTTTTTTGTTTTCAACGATCCGCGCCAGAGCGAAAGAACCGAGCATTCTTGCGGCTTCCGCGCGGGGTTGTTTGCAGTAGCACGGCCGGACCGGAAATCCATCGAGATTCTCGCCCAGTTACAGATAGTTGTTGATTTTCTTGTCAGCCAACCCCAAAAGGCGAACCCAGCCAACATTTAACATTAACCACATTTCTTCAATTTTTTATAAACCATGAAGCACGGCACACGTGGACTTGCCCATCAACTCCTGCCGTTTCGTCTCGGCCCATGACCCCGATCTGGTGGCCTCGACAGAAACCAAGCCTTCAGAATCAATTCGTCTACACAAGTTTACGGCCGAGTCACCCACGTCGTTGTCGTTGTCCCCGGTGTCTGGGGATTCGCCCCGGGGTCACAGACACCGGCGACAACGACGTGAGCAACTCGAAGGCGAACCGCTGTAGTCCAAAGAGATTGCCAATCCGACTTCGTCGCGGCCTCAGTCGTCAGCCTGCAGACTCTTGGCCTCGACTTCGGTTCAAAGGTGAAGCTTCGAGCCGTTGCGTTGTTACCAGACCGTCAGGGAGACATTGCCCTTGGCTGAATCCGGAATATGCCGGAATCACAACGAACCCGCCGCCGATCCCCGAGACACTCGGGAGACACATCTCCGTCCACGATCAGTCGGCACTGTCTTCTTCATCGCGACTGGGCTACGTTCTTACTGACAGTCAGAAAAGTCATGTCCTCAATTCGCAGTCCCGGACGGGTTATCATGCGTAGCCAGGAGCGCAAGCTCTGGGAACGAGGACACCCCAAATGAAGCGGCTTTTGCAGTCCCGAAGAGGCGACCGTCAATCGCCGAGGGCTGGTTCTGACGGTCGCCCTTTCAGAGCCACGCCAGATCAACACACCGAACAATCTCCTTGGATTGCGCCCCTGGTTAGGAACGGTCGCCCCTCCGGGGCTGCAAAGTCCCCGCCCGACGAAAAAGGGTCGAGAACAGAACATGACTTTTCTGACTCTCAGTAGGCAGGGAACTTTTGAACCCAATCCAGGCACTCAACCGCAGCGGGGAAGAGTTTGATCATGAATAAGCGAACGTTCCTCAAGCTATCGGCCGCGATCTTGGGCGGAGCGCCCGGGGGTCCACTGTTCGGCAAGGCACCCGACGCCCCTTCATCGAGCGGCCAGCTCACCAACTGGGCCGGCAACTTCCGATACAGTACGAACAACTTGCATCAGGCCACGTCGGTCGAACAGATTCAGAAATTCGTCAAGGAGCACGACTCCCTGAAGACGCTCGGCACACGTCATTGCTTCAATGATATCGCCGACAGTTCACATGCGTTCATATCACTCAAACCAATGAGCCAGGTGATCGCACTCGATCCGCAGGCGCGCACGGTGACGGTTGAAGCGGGAGTAAACTACGGCCAGTTGTGCCCCACTCTCCATGAGAAGGGCTTCGCCTTGCACAACCTCGCCTCCCTGCCGCACATTTCCATCGCCGGCGCGTGTGCCACGGCCACGCACGGGTCGGGCGTCAAACTTGGAAACCTGGCCACGGCGGTCTCGGCCCTGGAACTCGTCACGGCCAACGGAGACATCTTGAACCTTTCCCGCGAGCGAGACGGGGACACGTTCCTCGGGGCCGTCGTGAACCTGGGGGCGCTCGGGGTGGTGACCAAGGTCACGCTGGCCATCGAGCCAACCTTCATGATGCGCCAGGATGTTTACGAGGACATGCCGCTGGCGCAACTGGCGGACAACTTCGAGAAAATCGTGGCGAGCGGCGACAGCGTCAGTCTGTTCACCGACTGGCAAAACAAGCGGATCAGCGAAGTGTGGGTCAAGCGCCGGGTCGAGAAGGGGGACACATCCAAGGCCAAACCTGAGTTCTTTGGCGCAACCCTCGCGACCAAGAATCTCCACCCGATCGCCGAACTCTCGGCGGAGAACTGCACGGAGCAAATGGGAGTACCCGGCCCCTGGTACGAACGGATGCCTCATTTCCGGATGGGGTTCACTCCGAGCAGCGGCAAGGAGTTGCAGTCCGAGTATTTCGTCGCCCGCAAAGACGCGGTTGAAGCGATCCTCGCCATCGAGCGTTTGCGCGACATGGTGAGCCCCCACCTGTTCATCTCGGAACTGCGCACGGTCGATGAGGACCGACTGTGGATGAGCCCTTGTTATCAGCGACCGAGCCTGACCATCCACTTCACCTGGAAGCAAGACTGGGATTCCGTCCGCAAGCTGCTGCCGATCATCGAGAAGGAACTGGCGCCTTACGAGGTCCGTCCCCACTGGGGAAAACTGTTCGCCCTAGACCCCGCACAACTGCAATCCCGCTATGAAAAACTGACCGAGTTCAAGGAACTGGTCAAAAAGCATGACCCTCGTGGCAAGTTCCGCAACGCGTTCCTGGCCAGGAACCTTTACGGCTGAGATCCGGCTTCCCCGGGAAACGCCGTGATCATCGTTCTGGGGCGAGTCGTTGCACATTCAAACGCGTGGGAACTTGAGGTGTGTGAGCCAGGTGTGGTATTCCCATCGTCCTGAGCGGGCAGACGAGAAGTGCAGTCCGACAAGCCCTACGGCGAACCAGTGAGGACCGCGATGGATTTCCCCGAAGAGTTCGATGAGACCGAGATCGTCACCCACTTCCTGATCACGGCCCCGATCCGCTGGGGGCCGGACGACGCCGGCCTCCTCTGGAACGAGGTCTTGCCGAACGGCGAGGTCGAAATCCGGTTCTGGACGCCCGACAATGACGCCGACCGCGCCCGGCTCGAAGCGTTCTGGCAAGCGTGCCAGCAGGTCGACTGGGACGACGTCCGGGTCCACGAGGTCCCCGCCACCGAGATCAAGCGGCCGGCCTTCACCATGCCGGTTGCGGCCCCGGCGCCGCCCCCGAAAGCGGGGCCGGCGCCGGAGTTCACCGAACAGGGCCTGATCCGCCGCGTCCCGCACGCTCCCGCTCCGGTGGCCGAATCGTGGCATCGGATCGAGGCCTGGATGTCGAGGCACTGCCCCGAGGTGATCGCGGCGCTCCTGCCGGGGGCGTCCGAGACGGAGATTGCCGAGTTCGAGGCGGTGATCGGCCAGAAACTTCCTGCGGATGTGAGGGAATCGTACCGGATCCATGACGGGCTCGGCCCCATCCCGATGGAGTACTACGAGCGGTTCGAGGACGATGAAGACATCAACGCCTCCTCCCCTGAGTTCATCCATTCCCTCTTCTACGAGATGGGGCTCCACTCGATCTGCGGAAGGCGGGGACGCGAGGCCATCCTGAGCAATTGGGCCGACCGGGGTGGTTCCGAACTCATCTATCATGAGTACAGCGAGTGCGAGGTGTTCCCCGCGGATGCGATCCAGATCCGCGACGACTGTCGGGGGTGGATTCCCCTCTTTTGCAGCGATGGCAACTGCTTCGGAGTCGACTTGGCCCCGGGACCGACCGGAGTGGTAGGCCAGGTCATCAACTTCGGTAATGACGAGAATGAATTCAAGTTCGTCCTTGCCACAAGCTGGGCTCAATTCCTCGAAGACTACGCCGACGAGTTGGAGGCGGGGAACTTCGTGATCACAGGCGAGCCGAGCGACTATGACCGTGAGCTCTTGATGAAGCGACCGAGAGAGTCGCCAATCTGTGGGAACTGGCGTCATTGGGCCGAGGCGAAGCTCAGCCCCGCATTCCAGGCTATCGCGACGGCACCGTCATCCGAGCCTGTCCCGGCAGCCCCAGAGACCGACCGAGAATGCCGGGCCGTGGTCGAGGGGTTCCTCTCCGCATATCGCGCCTGGGAGCTGCGTTGGCTCGCCGTCCGGCCCGTCGGCCAACTCGGCTTCCATTCGGTCCTCGAACGGGCCGACGGGGTGTTCCGGTGGCATGCCTATACCAAGAAGGATTTGATCCAGCGGGGCCTTCCGGTCCCCGCGGCCGTCACCTACGTCGAGACTATCGAAAGGTCGGGCAAGTCGTACTCCGAGATCCAAGAAGATGCGTGGTTGAAGGCCCACCTCGACGTGGGTCCGCATTACCAGCCGGCGATGGCCGAGCGGCGGGCCATCTTCGCCGCGCACACGACCGACTGGGCCCAGCGAAGCCAGAGCGACGCATTCGTCCTCCACGACTCGCCGCGTTTCGACCTTGAGGAGTATCGTGACGCCCTGGTCTACCAGTGCGACGACGATACGGCGTACGTCTGGTCCATTCGGGGCAATGCAGACAGGCGATTCCTGCTCAAACGCGAACAAGGGGCCTGGCGAATCGAGCGTCTGCAAGCCCAGTTCAAGGACAATCAGCCGTTCCGATCCAAGACCCTGATGTAACCCACCGGTGGACAACCATAGCCTCATCGCTAAGGACCTGGCCCCCGATGCCGCTCACTCTTTGTAGCGAGCGTCTCAAACCTCGGGGTGGAGGCCAAAAGCCCGGGATCACAGACCCAGCGACAAAGAAATCCGAAGCGGCGACTCGATCACCATGATCCGTGCGCCATCCAAAGGGAAACCGCCTTCGCCACCGACCGTCCGTGTGAGCCGTTGACCAGACGGACATGGTGGGCGACTCCGCACGAAATCCACCGTGACGAGCCGCACAAGGTCAGGCGCGACCCCGCAGATTCGGCTGACCTGGGAACGAAGACAGAGGGCGGCATCCTGCCGCCCCTCTGAGTCTTAACCCTCTCGTCGTTGAGGCAACGGGCACCTAGTTGTCGCTGCGCGGAAGTAATGCCCGAAATTGACGAGATTGCCATGCTCCGGGAGGTCTACGCCCGAGGCATCCCGAAGCAGGGGGACATTAGGGCGGGAAGGTGGCAGAGCTGAGATTTCGGCCCGATGCCGAGCCCGCACTGAAGAAAGGGGTCGTCGGAGAATCCCCTTTTTTGTTCCTCTCGCCCTGAGGGGCTACCACTGTCTTCTGCTCTCGGTCTCCTGCGTTTGCTGACCGCCGACCGTTCCCGAGGCCATCGGCCGCTCACGGTTCCGCCGCCGTGGCCTTGTCGACCGAGGATCGGCCGCGCGACGGGGAGAGTCCGCCCTCGGCCGGTCCGGCCGTCTCCCCGTCGCGGGCAAAGTCGTCCTCATCCCGGATCGAGGGACCGTCGATGCGCCCGAGGCAGCGGTTGAATGTCCCGAGCGTCGCCAGCAGTAGGGCGAGGGCGACGCCGCCGTAGGCGACCGTCCAGAATAGGGTCCAAAGCGTCTGGTTCACGAACTCGCTTGGCGTCCCGTCGCCGGCGAGCTTCGAGCTGTAGGCGCCGACGCCCATGGGCGGGCTGCCCGCGGCGATGCCGATGCCGTCATCCCCCGGGAAGACGGAAAAGGTCAGGGGGATCCAGCCAATGCTCATGAATAGATAGAGGCCGACGGTCAGCGCCGCGGCCCGGCCCATCCGCGGGATCCAGGTCGCAAGGGCCAGCCCGAGGCTGGTGATCGCCGCGCCATAGGCCAGGATCAGCGCCGCCATTAGGGCCACCCCCCAGAAGTGTCCCGTGAAGAACGACAGGGCGGTGGCGACCGCCACCGGCAGGATCAGCAGCGGCGGGACGCCCCGGAAGGCGCCCCACCACTTGCCCCAGACGATCGCCCGGGTCGGCAGCGGCGTGGCCATCAGCACGTCGAGGCTGCCTCGCTGGCGCTCCTCGGCCAGGCTCGTCGTGGCCGAGACGCTGAGCAAGAGCAACCCGGCGCCCACCTGGAGTCCGTTGATCACGGCGCCGAACTCGCGGACCGCGAGGTTGCCGCCGATCATCTCGACGATCGTGTAGACGCTGAAGCTGCCGCAGAGCAGGACATAGGTTCCCCAGACCGCGAGGCCCCACCGCGACGGGCTCCTCCGCTGGCACTCGCGCCAGAGCACCGGGTTGCGGTCCAACGACGGCGTCGGCCAGGCCCGGCGCACCAGGCGGCACAGTCCTACCGTTCCCGGGGCCCACCGCCCGATCCGATCGAGGTCGATCCGCCCGAGCAGCCACGCCGGCCATGTCCGGCGCCTCGGTGCCCGCTCTCCGCGGCCGAGTTGCCGGATCACCACCGCCCGGATCCGCCACGTCGCGGCCCCGATTAGCACCGCCGAGGCCGCCAGGCCCAGCCCGAGGAACGCCGCCAGCGTCCCGATCGTCACCGGCGCCATGCCAGGGGGCGGGCCATGGCCCATCGCCAGCACCAGGACGATCGGGTTATACGGCAGCAGGTCCATGGACGAGGGCAGCCCCAACACTCGCCACGCCGACGGGATCATCGCCTGGATGCCCGCGGTAATCGGAGCGGCCAGCAGGTAGAGGATGCCGAAGGCGTAGGTCGCCAGCAGCACCTCGTGCGTCTTCTTGCCCCAGACCGACAGCGTCAGCGCCAGCGAGCAGCCGAAGACGGCGCAAGAGAGCACTACGAGCAGGGTCCCGACCAGCCCGACCGGGTCGATGCCGCCGAAGAGCGTGGCGATCGACATCACCGGCGCCGCGCAGAGGATCATCCCGACCACCGGCACCAGCCGTGCCGCCAGCTTTCCCAGGACGATCTCGGCGTCGGACAGGTCGGTGGCGAACAGCAGGGTCAGGTTGCCCCGCGCCTTGTCCTGGCAGACCGCCCCGGCCGTCGCCGCCGGCGCCGCCAGGCCGACCAGCCCGAGCAGGATGATCGCCGTCGTCTCGTAGAACGTCTTGCCCACCTGCGTCTGCTGGGCGATCGTCACCGCCGCCGATCGCGCCTCCGGCGACCCGGACCAGATCAGCGTGATCGCCCCGAGCAGCAGCAGCACCGTCAGCGACCGCATCGCGTAAACCTGCCACCGCCGCGACGCCATCCGCCACTCGAACGCGAAAACCGGCCCCAGGCCCACGCGCCTCGCCATGCCCCGGCCTCCCGCTCGGTGGGATCGTTCGACGGCCTACGAGATCCCACGGGCGTCGCGGCCCGACCAGACAGGACACTCAAGTGCCCCGGCCGTTCGCGTCCCGCAAAGGCCTCCGAGATCATGGCCGGCCCTTCGAGGAAGGGATTGTCGCGGCCAACAAGCTTTGCGATGCAAAGTATTGTAGACCAGGTAACATTCCTGTCAAGCGGGGCCTCCGTCGCCGACCACATCGGCCGGCCCGGATTTCCCCCCTGCAGCGGGCCCAGATCGTTGAACTCGCCTGCCTGGAGCCGATCGCGCGAGGTCTGCACCTCACCCATTGGAGCAGCACCGAGTTGGCCCGACAGGCGGTCCGCGCCGGGATCGTCGCGGCGATCGACCCGGCCACTGTCGAGCCTCTGGGATTGGTGGCGCGGGCGCCGGACCCCGGCCCATGCCTCCTGGCTGAACCAGTCCGAGCTGCTGAACAACGCCTTCGGCGGCCGCTACCTGAGGCGCGGGTCGTGGGCGGACCGCGAGTCGTTCATCGAGCACGTCCGCACCGTGGGCCTGGAGTACAACCGCCTGCACGCGCACCCGTTTGAATGGACCTGGACCAATCAGCAGATGCGTGCCTGGTTCGCCGTGCACTCAACCTGAATTTCGTGCATTACTTCCGCGCAGCGACACTAGGCAAGGCGGGGCCGCCCTGCGCCATATCAGGCGCGCCCCCGCAGAGGCGGCAGGGCCACGGCTCTGAGGAAGAAGAGGAGCGACGGCAGCGACAGCAGGCGATTGCGAAGGTCGCCGCGGCGCAGCCCGGACCAGGAAATCCAGAGGCCCGCCGCGGTGATCAGGACGAACAGTAAATGCCCGGGGCCGACCTGACTGACGGTGGCGACGAGCAGGGAGGGCAGGCCGAGCACGAAGAACAGGGCGACGAGGCCGAGGCCGGCCGGCCCCTCCCACTGGCGACGCGGTTGCATCGGCATATTCTTTGTTCACACCTAAAATCAATCCACCGGCCTGTCAACCGCTTGCGCCTCGGTCAGGCAAGGCGGTACACTCGCAGGGCGTTGTCGTGGAACAGCTTCCGCCGCTCCACTTCGCTCCGAGCCTGGACGATCGTCCTCAGCGCCTCGACCCACTGGCGAGGGGTCGCGGCCAGCGTGCAGACGGGCCAGTCGCCGCCGAAGATGACCCGGTCGGGGCCGAAGGCGGAGAGGACGTGGTTGACGATGGGGGCCAGGTCGTCGGAGGTCCAGGGGTCGGGGGCCGCCGACGCGACGATTCCCGAGACCTTGCAGACAAGGTTCTTCCGCTCGGCCAGCCGGCTGATGTCGGCACGCCAGGCCGCGAGGTCCTTCTCACGCACGCTCGGGTTGCCGCAGTGGTCGAGGATGAACGACGTGCCGGGGCAGGCGTCGATCAGTTGGGCCCCGTCGCTCAACTCGCCGGACCGCATGCAGAGGTCGAAGCTCAGGCCCCGCTCGCCCAGGAGCCGGATCCCTCGGATAAATTTGGGGTCGAGGCAGTAGCCACGCGGCGTGCTGCCGCCGTGGAGCACCTGGCGAATGCCCTTGATCGCAGGCTCATCCTTGTATCGATCGAGATCCGCCGCGAATCCGTCAGATACGGGACGCCCTCCGATCACGGCGCCGACCATCGGACCCACGTGACGGCGGCAGAGATCGATGACGTAGTCGGCCTCCGCCTTGTGCTGCGCCGGCTCGACGTCCACTTCCATGTAGACCGACTTGACGACCCCTAGGCCCTCGACGGCTTTCAGGTAATCGTCCATCAAGAAGCTCTTGGCCAGAGGCGAGTCGGCCGTCAGCCAGGGCAGGCGGAACCGGGTGAGGTCCCAGAGATGCTGATGCGTATCGATGATCGGAATCATTCCCTTGGTCTCCCCGGAGGCCTCTGCCGCCGCCTCGTTGCAGGGGGCGTCTGGTTCTTGCCCGAAGGCTCGCCCCACTCCCTGGGCACCCGATCCGGCGGCCACGGCCAGCGCGATCGTCTGCCCCAAAAATCGCCTTCGCTCCGTTTGCCGCGTCATCGTCGTTCATCCTCCACGACCGGTCGTTCCCCCTCGCCAGCGACGACGGGACTCTCCCGTCGACGGGCAAAGATCAGCGCAAAAGGCATTCAAGGTTTCTGCACCGTCAATTGGTGAGCTTTGAAATAGGCCTCACGCAGCTTGCGAAATTCCTCGAAGTCGTCCATGTAGGCCTGGAACGAAGCAGCCAACCCATCCGGCCCCTTGAGGAGACTCTCATCTCGCTCGGTGAAGTACCGCTTCAAGAGCACCAGAGCTTGATGCTGATGCGAGTTGGCCAGGGCCAGGCGATCGGACATGGCCCGGATCTCCGGATTGGCGATGGGCAGGGCTCGAGCCGTCGTCTCATGCTCTCCGAGTCGGCGATCAACTGGTTCAACGTCGATTCGATCTGACTCGCCGGCACGTCGCCGCGATCGATTTCGTTCAAGACCTGCTCGGCTGCCTGAGAGATGCGGTCAAACTCCGGATAGAGCGGCGCCGAGGCGTGCTGGAACGCGTTCCAGGCCGGTGCGGCATGCAGCGCGGCCTCGAGTTGCGGCCCCATGGTGGGATCGGCCAGGATCCGCTCGCGTGCCTGGCCGATCGTTTGTCTGGTGAGCAGAAAGAGGCCGGCCGAAAGCACCGCGATGGCCCCCGCCCGGCGCAAGAATCCCACCCGATCGGGCCGATTGATCCGACCGTCGGCCAGAATGAGCCCGACGACGAAGCCCGTGGCCAATCCGCCGAGGTGGGCGGCCATGTCGATCGTCGAGCTGCTCAGGCCAAAGATCACGTTGTATCCCAGAAATGCGAGCGTCCCGGAGCGCATCGGTTGCAAGATCGCGGGGGGCACGTCGCGATGCCGGATGGCGAGAAAGCCGAGCAGGCCGCCGAACACCCCGAAGATCGCGCCCGAGGCCCCGGCACACACGAAGGTCGGATGAACGAACAGGCTGGCGGCCGCACCACCGAGTCCCGAGAGCCCATAGATCGCGGCAAAGCCCAGATGCCCAAAGAACCGCTCCACCACGGGGCCGGTCGTGAGCAGACACCAAAGGTTCATCGCCAGGTGAATCAGGCCGAAGTGGAGGAACATGCTGGTGAAAAGACGCCAGGCCTCCCCGTCGAAGACCACCGAGGGGCCGAAACTCGCCCCCCAATCGAGCATGGCCTTGGTCGCCGGCTCGAAGGGCTCGACCCCCTGGGCCACCATCGCGACGTAGACCAAAGCGCAGGCCGCCGCCATCAAGGGAGTCACCACCGCACGCTTCGCCACCAGGGTCTGGCACTGGTAATTCCGGATCGCGGCCTGGAGCGTCCGCGCCTCGGCATCGGCGGCGACCACCGCCGGCCACGCCAGGCGTGCTTGCTCGGCGGCCACCGGCACGAGGTTCGGCAGGGGCTTCTCGCCGATCATGACCGATCGGACCTCTTTGAGGTATCCGATCAAGGCCTGGAGAAGTGGGATATTCGCCCCCAGGTTGATCTGCCGCCCCTCGCCAAGGTCGATCACCTTGGAGAGTACACCGGCCAGAGGGATCGCCTCGGGTAAATTCTGATAGGCGAGGTACTCGCACCGTAGCGGCGGCCGGCCGACCGCCTGCGAGTCCGGGTGATCCGTATCGTCCCACTCGGCCTCGTCCTGCCGGGGGTCGCCTGCCCAGTAAATCCGCTTCGTCGTCAGGGCGCAGCTCTGGGTGGAGACGTTGTTCAGCCCCTTCCCGACGATCGCCAGCAGAGTCTCATCGTCCGCAAGACTCAGATAACTCGGGATGACGGCGGCCAGGACCGGCTGCGGGATCCGCGGAGCGACCCAACCATGCCCCTGCTGCCCCAATATGGCGCAGAAGATCCACGCGACGTGGTCGAAGGTCAGGACATCGTCGGCGTGCCCGGGCAAGATCTCTTCCATAATGAGGTCCGCGCTCCACTCCTCTTTTGATTCCTCGGCCTCGAGCCGCCTCGGCATCGTTGCCGTCGCAAGCTCGCCTGGGCGTGGCCCAGGAACCATTCCCGGCGGATCTCAATCGTTGACGAACTTCGGGAATGGCCCGACCATCGTAACCACGAGACGTCGCCGACAACATCATTTTCGGTCGGGTCTCGCAAGGCGCAAGGCACAAGGCCATCAGGTCCAGCCCACACGGAACATCCCCAAAGGGAATGCCCAAGACCCAAGAGATGGCCCCGCAACAGGAGGCAAGATCGTTATTTCACGATAAGATGGCTAACGGGGACGGTTCTCTCGAGAGCCGTCGAGGCCATCGGCCACTTGCCGAGCGGCGGCGATACCGCCCATCCGCCCGGCCCGCCGTCAGCGCCCTGGGGACAGGGGGAGCAAGCGATGAGCGTCACGACGATCAGACCAACTGAACTCGAGGAATTGCGACGACAAGGGAGTTTGGTCGACTTGATCGACGTGCGAACCCCGGCCGAGTACCGGGAGGTACACGCCGAGCCCGCCCGCCTGGTGCCGCTCGAGGCACTTGACCCCAAGGCCATCATGGAGGCCCGCGACCTCACGGGCAGAACGAACGCCCCCCTCTACACAATCTGCCGGTCAGGGAGCCGGGGCCGGTCGGCGGCCGAAAAATTCCACGCCGCCGGGTTCCCCAACGTGATCAACGTCGAAGGGGGGACCTTGGCCTGGGAACGCGCCGGATTGCCGGTAATCCGTGGCCAGAAGACCGTCTCGCTCGAACGCCAGGTGCGAATCGCCGCCGGGTCATTGGTCGTCCTCGGCACCGCGCTCGGGGCGTTCGTCCATCCCCTGTTCCTCGGCCTGGCCGCGTTCGTCGGAGCGGGACTGGTCTTCGCCGGGATCACGGACACCTGCGGCATGGCGATGATCCTCGCCCGGATGCCCTGGAACCAGGTCGATTCCGAGGTTCCAGCCTGATCCCACTCAACGAATCGAAGAGGACGGAAAGGACTCCGACGAATCCACGCAGCAACCCGTCGCCCGACGGGCAAACGTGTGAGTTGGCCCCCTGAGAGTGAGAGCACGTTCCACCTTCGAGGAGATCACCATGCGAGGAAAACCGTGGTCCTTGTCGAAGTCGGTTCCCCCGATGACCGTCCTGCTCGCCTGCCTGTTCGGCATGGCGGCAGGGGCGATCCTGACTAACCTCACGAGACGATCGTCGGCCTGGGCCGACGATGAGAAGGTCGCCCATGGCCAGGCCTTGACGGACGTCAAGGCCCCAATCGCAGAGGTCCTCCATTGCCCGCTGGCCTTCGTTGGGATCCACCTCCTCAAGGACCTGCCGGAACATGCCCAGGTGGCCTATCACTACTGCAAGGTCGTGAACGACGACGTGTTCCAGTGTATTCTCTATGATGGCAACGGACCGGACGCCAAGCTTATCGGCATTGAGTACCTCGTTAGCGATGCGCTGTATCAGAAGATGCCCGCTGAGGAAAAGGCCTACTGGCACGACCACAAGTTCGAGGTGGACTCCGGCTTACTCAAGAGCCTCACCCAAACCGGGGCCGAAGAGAAAAAGACCATGGCCAGTGTCCGGCCCCTCTGGGGCAAGGTCTTTCACACCTGGGCGTCCGGCAAGACCTACCCGATCGGCCCGCCCCGGCTCTTCTGGAGTGCGACGGGTGAGGAGCCATTCGTCCTCGCCCCCCATGCGAAGCAGCTCGTGGATCAGGAAGTAAACCGAGCGAATCGACCGGAGAAACCGGCGGGACGTTAAGTTCTCGAGACGCTTCGTCATCACCAACATCGAAGGCGCCGACCGGACTCCTCAAAACCCATCACGACTTCTAGAATCGTTACTGACTCTGGCCTGAGGTCACACTGCGTTGTGGTGGATTTTGGTTGCCGCGTTGTGTTCTCAGGCTCCGGACGCCCCCACGGACGAGCCTCAGACGCCCTGGCTCACAAAGGCTCGCGAGATTCGGCTCTTGGCCCCGGACGAGGCGGCGTTGGGGCTGCCTGTCCGGCTTGAAGCCGTGATCACCTACTTTGATGCAGGCGCCACGACGTTCGTGCAGGACGACACGGGGGGGACGTTCTATCAGGGCCTGACGCGGCATCCCGACTGGAAGTGGGGCCAGCGCGTTCTCATTGAGGGAAAGTCCTTTCCGGGGCTCTATGTCCCTGGGATCAAGGCGACCAAGGTGCAGATCCTCGGGCCGGGACGGCTCCCACCCCCCACGCCGATCACGGCCGACGTGCTGGCGTCGGGCCGTTACCATTACCAGTGGATCGAGCTCGAGGGGATCGGCCGCTCGGTGACGGTGACCGGGGAGAATACGTCTGTCCTGCGGCTGGCCTCCGGGTCGAGACCGGTCGAGATTCGCATCGACGAGGTCCCCCCCAGTCACCTCGACCTGGTGGACGCCCGACTGCGGGTCCAGGGACTCGCCGCGGGGTTCATCAACGATCGCCGCCAACTGGTCTTGCCCCACCTCAAGGTCCGCGGCTATCGAGACGTCGCGATCGTCGATTCCCCGCCCGCTCCCGCGCAGCTTCCTGTGGTTTCCATCGACGACCAGCTTCGGTTCACCCCCAACGGGGCTTCGGAACGCCGGATCAAGGTTCGCGGGGTCGTCACCAGCGATCAACCACATGAGCCGATCTTCCTTCGAGGAGCAGGGCGGGGGCTCCTGGTCGAGTCAAGCCTCAGCGCAGCGTTTCAGCCAGGTGATGTGATCGAGGTCCTTGGATTTCCCGAGATGGGAACCTTTCGCGCCTTCCTCGCGGACGCGACGACGAAGTGGGTGGGAACGGAGCCGGCCCCCGCACCGCACCGCGTGACCGTGAAAAACTTGCTCACCGGGATCCGCGATGCCGACCTGGTGGAGCTCGAGGGGGACCTCGCGGCGAGTTACGCCGGGACCGAGGGAGTGGTGCTCACGATCCAGGCTGGGGAAACCGCCTTCCGGGTTCGCTGCCCGAGCGGTCCGCTCCCCCAGTGGGTCCAGGGGAGCCGGCTATCGGTCAGCGGGATCTGCCGGATCGCGGATACGACCAATGACCGGGGCTACCGGGTCCAACCCGTCTCGTTCGACCTCTGGGCCCGCTCTCCTGACGACATCCGCCTGCTCAAGTCCCCCTCGTGGTGGACCCCGCAACGGCTCACGGCGGCGGTGGGCGCACTCGTCTCCGCCATTGTGGCGGCCTTGATCTGGGTTTTCCGGCTGCGTCGGAGAATCCATGAGCAGACAACCATTATTCGATCGCAACTGGCCCGCGAAATCGTCCTCGACGAACGCCAGCGGATCGCTCGCGAAGTCCACGACACGCTGGAGCAGGAACTCGTCGGCCTCGCCTTGCGGCTCGACGCCGCCGCGAGCGTCGCCGCCCCCCCCTTGCTCGCGCTTCTCGAGGCGGCCCGGCACCTGGTCGACCGGATCCACGCCGAGCTCCGGATCCTGGTCTGGGACCTCCGTGAACAGGACGACGGCCCACGCGACCTGGGCGAGATGCTGGCCCGTTCCACGCGGGAGCTGCAGACGTCACCAACGCCGACCTTGGATCTCACCGTGACCGGAACACCCTGGCCGCTCCCCGGTCCCGTCGAGCACAACCTGCTGCGGATTGCTCAGGAAACGATCACTAACGCTCTCAAGCATGCCAACCCTAGCACAATTCGGATCCACCTCGCTTATGACCCGGACCTAATCTCGTTGCGAATTCAGGATAATGGCTGCGGTTTCGAGGCTGACGGACCGGCCGCAGCGAAGTTAGGGCACTTCGGCCTGATCGGCATGCGTGAACGAGCGCGTAAGATGGGCGCTCAGCTTGAGATCCAAAGCGGGCCAGCCGAGGGGACGACCATCAAGGTCTCGGTGCCACGGGTCCGGCACCGCCTGGAGGGAAGTCAACATGGAGGATAGGGAGGCCATGAATCCATCGGGCACGATCACCATCCTGGTGGTGGATGACCATTTCGTCGTCCGGAGCGGGCTGGCCGCATCGCTCGGCCTCGAGACCGACCTCACGGTGGTGGCGGAAGCCGAGTGTGGCGAAGAGGTTCTCGCCCTCTACCGCCAACATCGTCCGGCCGTCGTGCTGATGGATTTGATGCTGACGGGGGCCAATGGCATCGGCACCACGGAGCAGTTGCGCGGCGAATTCCCCGAAGCCAAAGTGCTCATCTTTTCTACATTTGCCAGAAATGAAGAAATCTACCAGGCGATGCGGGCCGGGGCCAAGGGATACCTGCTCAAGACCGCGCCGAGGGCGGAGTTACTCAACGCGATCCGCACCGTGGCGGCCGGGAACAGCTACTTGCCTCCCTTGCTCACCGATCGTCTGGCCGAGCGTCTGACGCAGTCGGAGCTGACCCCACGAGAGCGGGAGATCCTCCAACTCATCCGCCAGGGCCGGAGTAATAAAGAAATCGGCGCCGCTCTGTTCATCGCCGAAGACACGGTCAAACGTCATGTCAGCAACTTGATGCAGAAGCTGCAAGCAGGCGATCGCGCCCAGGCCGTCGCCGAGGCCCTGCGCCGGGGCCTGATCTCGCTGGATTGATCCGGCTCCCTGCCTTCCTGACGAGACGCCGAAGTCGGGTGGGCCGTGCCCTCCATGGAAAGGGCTTGGGAACGAGGGCCAGGGCCGCTCGCCTCAAAGGGCATTGTCGTTTTTAGGGAACGGCAGCACAAAGGGGAGGGGAAGACTTCCGATCGAATCGAACCACATAACGAAAACAGATGCTTAAGTCGGATGGAAATTCTGCTCCCAAATCGGTAGAATTGTTCCCTATCGGTCGACAATGGTTGATAATCGTCCGGGATTTCTACCGATCGCGGGATGTCACAAGTCTCATGCAAGCGGAAAGGAGGTGGCGATGAAGACGTTCGACCTGGCAGAGGTACGCAACTTCGCCGCCTACCTCGACTCTCAGATGCGTCTTTGTGATAACGGAGAGGGGATTGAGTGCAGTACCCTGGACATCGCCCTTCAACACTACGCCAAACTTTGCTGTGATTACAGTAATGAAGTTCGGCAGTGGGGTCGGGAGATTTTCACCGGTCGAGTCGCGTTCGATCCCAAGGTTGAGCAGGCGTGGCGAGAGGAAGGCCTGCGGCTGTTTTCCAGAGCACTCGAGATGGCCTCGCACGGCCAGAGCGTCGAGGGGCCTTGCTACATTCTTGATGGGCAGAAGCTTCTGTGGGCGGCCCTCTTTAAACTGCATCGCCTGCTTGACGGGTGGGTCACTCCCAAGCTCGCGGTCGGTCCGTCAGCCCGGCAAGGGCTTGCCCTGAACCCATCGGCGGCCGAAGAAGCCCACCGGCGAATCGATTCGCTGCCGCCGCTGCCCAGGGATTGGCAGCCGGTCGCCCCGCATCAGCAGGCGTTGTATAGAAAGCTTCGGACTTCCTAGCAATCGGGGCGGCTTGCCGCCCCGATTCTCATTCCTCGATTTCATCGAGAATGCCTCACTTCACACCAATTCCCCTCACACCTCTCCCCGTTGATCTCAATAGCCGCGAATTCGCGGCCATATCGAATTGGCCGTATGCAGACGCATTCGTCGGCCGGTTATTGCGAGACGATATCCCCCAGCGGGTCCAGTTCTGTGACGGCCGTGTGTGGGTCTATCGTGATCCGGCGGACCGCCTTGTTGGGTTTGGAACCATCGATGTATGCGACGATTACCGCGATTACACAGCGGGCGTCCTCACCCGTACATCCCACTCTTAGCGGTAAACCCAACGATCCCGAGCCTTGGATACGGCACGTCCATACTTCGGCATCTCATTGATGAGGCGGCCCTTCTTGCATGCCGGCCCGGCGGTTGCTGCGACCGGCTCTTCCTGGACGTATACACTACCAGCGTGAAAGCGATCGACCTTTACAAGAGATCTGGATTCATCAGCTTGACGGACATACCGATTCCGGATCACCAAGAGGCCGACAAGTCGTACATCGTCATGGCTCAGCGGGTGTCCATCGCTCCAGCCTGACCTCTGCAACTGACAGCGGCCAGAGATGAGTGACAGTCGCATCCCAGGATCCTACGAGCGTCACACGGAATAAGGGACCCGCAAAAGTGACTCTGTAACCCCTGATTTTGCGGAACGAAGCGATTCGCTTCCTTAAAAGAGATCAAGAACTCAGACCACCAATTCCTCTTCGCACGCACACCAACACGAAAGTGTTAGCTCAAGATCCCTCTTGGGTTGGATCGACGGGCCGTTCTCGCTCGCGGCCGCAGGACCGTCACCAGTGGGATCCGCGCCGCCGGGCTGAGCGACCACTTCCAGCATTACTACACGGCCATCGCGGCGGCCGGTAAGAAGACCGAGGCCATCGCCGTATACCTCGTGCTCTTGGAAGCCAATCATCTCCGGGCGTGATGAGCTACGGGCAGGCCGTGGCGCCTATCCCCGCCGTTCCCGACTGGGGAGGCAATCATGGTCACCACCCTTTGTGCGGCTTCGAAATGGCAACGGGCGAGGAGATTGCTTCCCCGCCCGCCTGAATTCGTCTGAGACGCTTGGTCAGCGAGGCAGCGAGTACATCCGGCCGTTGATCATCACGCCCGTCCCGCTGGGAGGCTGGATGTAGGGCGAGTAGCCGGGCTGCTGCTGGTAGGGAGCCTGGTAGCTGGGGGCATAGGAGGGTTGGTAGTAACCCTGCCTATTCGCAGGCGTGGCATAACCCGAGTAGCCTGAGGAGTAAGACCGCGGGGCGTACCCGGGGGTGGTCGGCGGGTAATATGACGGCTGTGCATAAGGCTGGCCGTAAACGGGCTGACCGGCGGGATATTGCCCGTATCCTGCCGAAGGGTACTGCCCGTATGCGGGCTGGCCGAACGTGACGGTGGGCGAGCCGCCGCGACCGAACTGGACGTTCATCTGAGCATGCGACGGCGATGAGAAGGCCAGAAAGAGGCCTCCGGCCAGGATCGGTCCAAGGAGTGTCTTCATGGTGTGTGCTCCGTGATCAGCGTGGTGATTGTGAGCACGGCTCCGAGCCATGCTTTCGGTGGGATGGACCTGCATCCCGCGTGCCAAATGCACGGAGTTGCATCTTCTGTGCCGTTGATGCTTGCAAATCAGGGATGGGGTCTCGGATCAGAGGAAAGCTCGCCCCGGCGTTCCGGACACTCGTGCTCGTTCTCTGTGGTCATATCAGGAGATACTGCCTGGCTACGTCGACCAGAGTTTTAATCCCAGGAAGAACATCCAAAGCGCTATCCAAAGCCCACCCACGAGGCGGCCCGCCCTTTCCACCCAATCATCGCGCCACCGAAATCCTTGAAGGCCGCCGATCAACCAAGCCATGAGCACCATAAATCCCACGTTCCATGGCCCAACGAGTGAAATCAGGGAGGTCCGAAGCCAGTTACCCGTAAGCCCCAGTGAGACGTTGCCCCAAAAAGTCGCCCAGTCGATGACGGCCAGAACCGTTCCAAACACGGTCATTGAAAGAATCGCGACACTCGCCAGGAAGCCCGGCTGCCGGGACAGCCTGCGAATGGATGGACGTGGCTGGCGAAATCGTAATATCACGACACCGATGCTCATCACCAGAAGCACCGGGTAAGACGACCCGATCAGGGTGCTCCAGGCATCGTGATTCGCTACGGGAAAGGCCACGAAATCACTGACGAGCAGCCTCCGGGCAAGCCAGACCCCAATGGCGGCAGAGACGCCGAGAATCAGCGCATCGAGCGAGTTGAACGACCGTTTTCCCATTTCGGCTCCGGTCTAAGTTGGGATGACAGATCCGCAATCGGATGGGTCGAAACCGGCAAGATCTCGACCCGGCACGCCAGTTGCTGTACTGAAATCCACCACCTCGAATCAACCCAAACTTTCAAACTCAGCCCCGTCCCGAACAGGAGGTTCGCGATGCGCCTGCATGTTTTTAACAAGCTGCTTGCAGCTTTGGATAAGCCAATGAACCACGAAAAACTCGTCACCCACCGCTATCCCCGCGCCGACTCCGTTTTCTGCACGGACTTTCACTCGAATTGCCGAGTCGGCGAATGGGTGATCCTGGACCAATCCGGCCTGATCGACCTTGAGCTTGGCTATGGCCCTACCGAGGATGCCGCCTGGCAGGACGCCGCAGAGAACCTTGCCTACCAATCCGATGAGGAAGCAATAGCTTGAAGAGATACCCCGGCCCGGCGATCAACTCCTGGCGAGCCTCGGCGTCAGCCGAGGCCGTTCTGGCCAGGCTCTCGAAGATCTTCTCGGCCCCGGTGACGAGTTGCTTCTTCCAGCCGTGGATCAGCGTGGGATGAACGCCGCCGGTTAACTCGTTGATCGTCCGATCCCCCTTCAAGGCCACCAGAGCGACCTGGGCCTTGAACGCTGCTCTGTGGACTTTCCGCTTACCCGCCATTCGTTCCCCTCGTCCGAGCCACCAGTGTCGCTTAACTGAGGGTCCGGATTGCGGGGTCCACTCTAGAACAATCATACTGGCCATGAGCACACCAACACGAAAGTGTTAGCTCAAGATCCCACTTGGGTTGGATCGACGGGCCTCTCTTGTTCGCATACTGTGATTCCATAGACTCACTCCCGCCTTCCAAAACAATCAGCAGGTTCGCCGATGTCATCATCCCCACGACTCCGGCCTCTGGTCGGTGGAATCCTCGTCGCGCTGGGCGTCGTTGGCGGAAGCGGCGCTGGGCCCGATGGCTCAAAGCAGGAGCCACCGCCGGAGCCTGGGCTTCAGGTCGTCCCCGCCGTGGCGAACGATCGGATACCGAAGGACCGGGTGCTGGTGGAGATCTGCGAGGAAGGCGTTCCCGTCGATAACACGTGGTCGCCCAAGGCGCTCGAAGCGAAGGAATGGTATACGGCGGACGCCTTCGGCTTCTCCCGGATCCCGCACAAATATATCGACACCGGGATTCGCGAGGACCGCGCCAACCCGTTTCTGCTCCGAGCCGTGGCGCGAGTGGAGCTGCCGGCCGGAAGCCACCGTCTGCTCCTCCGCGGTCGTGGGGCTTCGCGGCTACTCGTCGATGGCACCTTGCTCTTAAACACTCCCTTTCCGCCCCCCGTCACGGACGGTCACGCGATCATCCCCGACGACAGCCTCAACCTGGCTCCTGACTTTCGGTTCGCTCCACCGGGGAATCGCGAGAGCTGGACCAGCTTCAAGAGCCCGGGAGGGACGCACCTCGTCATTCTCGAAACCATCGTCGGGGGCAAAAAGGGGGGAGTTCGCCGTCCCGAGCCGGGCGAAACGGTCGTCGCGATCGCCACGGAAGGGTCGGAGTCGTTTCGACTGCTCGCCCCGCAGGTCGTCGTGCCCTACAACGACGCCGGCTGGAAGGACTATGCCGCCGGGGAGTCGCTCGCGATCGCGCGGCTCGACGCGGACCGCCGCGCCGCCGCGTTCCAGGAACACGCCACGGAGTGGGAACGACGCCGAGAGCGAGGCCGCGAGTGGCTGAGCACAACGGCCGATCCGGTCGTTCCGGCACTCGCAAAAGACGTCCCGGCTTTCAACGCCATCGATCGCTTCCTCGGCGAGAAGCTGGCCGTGACGACCCGACCGACCGACGAGAAGCGGACGATCGACTTCCCCAAACAGATCCGACCCATCCTCGAAGCCAAATGCTACTCCTGCCACCAGGGGCAAAAGGTGCGCGGAAAGCTCCGGCTCGACCTGAGCGAAGGGGTCAGGAAGGGGGGGGCTTCGGGCGAGCCGGCCGTCGTGCCCGGCCAGCCGGACGAGAGCCTGCTGATGGACCGAGTGACGAGCACCGACGAGCTCGAGGCGATGCCTCCCAAGGGGGATCGTCTCTCCGCTCAAGAGGTTCAACTCCTCAGGCAATGGATTGCGGAGGGGGCCTCGTGGAACTCGTTGCACGAGCAGCCGATCACTCCGCTAACAGACGACCTGCCGTTTCTCCGCCGGGTCACGCTCGACACGGTGGGGGTGATCCCGACCGAGGCCGAGGCCCAACACTTTCTCGCCGACTCCAGCCCGGATAAGCGGGCCCGCGCGATCGACCGCCTGCTGGCCGACCCGCGTTGGGCCGACCACTGGATGGGATACTGGCAGGACGTGCTCGCCGAAAACCCGAATATCTTGAACCCGACCTTGAACAACAGCGGCCCGTTCCGCTGGTGGATCTATGAGTCACTGCTCGATAACAAGCCGGTTGACCTGTTCGTGACCGAGCTGATCCGGATGCGCGGCAGCCTCAGCCTGGGCGGCCCGGCCGGTTTCGCCATGGCCTCGCAAAACGACGTCCCGATGGCCGAGAAGGCCGTGATCGTGAGTGCGGCCTTTCTCGGCGTCCAGATGAAGTGCGCCCGCTGCCACGACGCCCCCGCGCACCAATCCACCCAGCAAGATCTTTTTGAGCTTGCCGCACTCCTCGGGGAAAAGCCGATCAAGCTGCCGACGACGAGCAGCGTCCCCCTCGACAAGCTCCACGGCCAGGGCCGTAAGTCGTTGATCAAGGTCACGCTCGCGCCTGGGACCGTGGTGAAACCGGCCTGGCCGTTCCCGGAATTCGCCCCGGCGGACTTGCTCGCGGCCGACCTCCCGAAAGACGCGACCCCTCGCGACCGCCTGGCCGCCCTGATCACGGGGCCTGGCAACGAACGGTTTGCCCAGGTGATCGCTAACCGGGCCTGGAAGCGTCTGATGGGCCGAGGGCTGGTGGATCCCGTGGACGATTGGGAGAAGGGCACCCCCTCCCATCCTGAATTGCTCCGTCACCTGGGCCGCGAGCTGGTCCGCGACGAGTTCGACCTGAAGCGGCTCGTCCGCCTGATCCTGAACTCGCACGCCTACCAGCGCGCGTCGGACCTCGCCCTGACGGAGACCAGCGAGAGCTTCGCCGCCCGGGCCCAACGGCGGCTCTCGGCCGAGCAGATCGTCGACTCCCTCTTCCACGCGACCGGCAAGCCGCTCGAAACCGAGGAGGTGAATCTCGACCTCGACGGCCGTCGGGCCGTCACCAACTCGATCAACCTGGGCAAGCCGCGTCGGGCCTGGCAGCTCGCCTCGACGTCGAACGAACGGGACCGACCGAGCCTGGCACTGCCACGAGTCCAGGCTGTCATCGACGTCCTCGAGGCGTTCGGCTGGCGTCCCTCGCGGCAGGATGCGGTCACAACGCGGGACACCGCCCCCAACCTGATCCAACCCGCCGTCCTTGCGAACGGCACGATGGGCGTCTGGCTAACCCGCCTCTCGGACGACCATGGGATCACCGCGCTCGCCCTGGAGGATCAGCCGCTCGATCGCCTGGTGGATCGACTCTTTCTGCGAATTTTGACGCGCCGACCGACCGATGAGGAACGAAAGTCCGTCGTTGCCTATTTGGAAGACGGCTACTCCGATCGCAGGCTCGAACCAGCCGCACCGGCCCCCGGGACCGCTCCCAAGGAGCGCCGGGCACAGCGATACGTCTCGTGGTCGAACCATCTGACCGAGGAGGCGAACCGGATCAAGGTCGAGCGCCAGGCCGAGGCCAGACGAGGCGACCCGCCGACCGATCGGCTCGACGCGTCCTGGCGCGGCCGGCTCGAGGATGTGCTCTGGACCATGCTCAACTCCCCCGAATTTCTCTTCACGCCTTGATTGGTCGAGGTGGGCATGCCCCACTCGACGCGACCTGATCGGACATGACCGCATCGAACATGCTTTGGGGAAGAGATTTTTATGGAAGCCGAATCTCCCATGTTCAACCGTCGCGCCTTCCTGGCGGCCGCCTCGGCCTCGCTGTCGACCACGGCCTTGCGGGCCGTGCCGTGCCTGGGCGAGTCGACGGCCCCGTTGAAGGGCAAGGCGGATCATTGCATCTTCATCTGGCTGGGCGGCGGCATGTCCCAGCTCGACACGTTCGACCCGAAGCGGGTGGGCGTCCCCAAGAAGCGCGAGGCGGGATCGGCCTACCAGGCGATCGCGACGGCGGTGCAGGGGGTGCAGGTCTCTGAGCACCTCAAGCGCACCGCCCCGTTGATGGACCGGATCACGGCCGTGCGGACGGTGAACCACAAGGTCATCGACGAGCATGCATTCGCCACCAACCTCGTTCACACGGGGCGGCCGACAGGGGGCACGCTCATCTTCCCTTCGGTCGGTTCCGTCGTCGCGCACGAGCGCGGAGCGGCCACCGAGGGGGTGCCCGCCTACGTCTTGATCGGGTATCCGAACGTGAGCCGAGGGCCTGGGTTCCTTGGTCCCAAGGCCGGTTACGTCTACCTGACCGACACCAAGGCCGGCCCGGCCGGGTTCTCGCGTCCCGAGGACGTGGACGTCGAACGCGCGACGGCCCGAACCCGGTTGCTCCAGTCGATCGGCCGCGAGGCCGCCAAGGCCGCGCCGGTCGCGGAATACGACCAGACCGTCGCCGAAAGCCTCCGCCTGACCGGTCCCAAGTTCATGCAGGTTTTCAATCTTGAGAACGAATCGAGCAGCCTCCGCGAAAGCTATGGGGGAGAGTTCGGCCAGCGCTGCCTGCTCGGCCGCCGCCTGATCGAGTCCGGCGTCCGGTTCATCGAGATCTCGCACAATCTCGGCTTCCTCAACGGCACCGGTTGGGATACCCACAACGAAGGTCAGCTCAAACAGCACTTGCTCATCCAGGAACTCGACTCGGCCCTGGCGACGCTGATCACCGACCTGGAGCAACGCGGCTTGCTCGACAGTACGCTCATCGTGATCGGCACCGAGTTCGGCCGTCCCGCCCAATTCGACGCAGGAGGGGGGAGGGGACACCAAGGGACCGCATTCAGCCTGGTCCTCGCTGGCGGCGGCCTGCGACACACCGGCGCCCACGGCGTCACCGATGAGCTGGGCAAGCTGCCCCTGGAAAACCCCGTCTCCGTGCCCGACTTCCACGCCACGATCTACGCGACGCTCGGGATCGACACCACGAAGTCGCTCAGCGGCGGTCCCCGCCCCGTGCCAATCACCGACGGCGGCCGACCGATCCCTCAGTTCTTCGGATAAGCCAAAACCAGATCCAAAGGGAAGCGGCACTCTTGCGGCGAGCGTCAGAAGGATGCTCGCCGCAAGAGTGCCGCAAGTCTCTTGGCCGGATCGCCCGGATCATCAAGCCCTGGCATCTCCGTCGTGGACTCGGGAGAATGTGGCAAACCCACAAGAACTTCCGGCCCGGGAGCTGCCACGCATGCCTCTCTCTCCACGATCCAAGATCGCTTGCCCCTTCGTCATCGCCCTTTCCGGCCTCATCGCCTGCCTGGCGGCCGACGGAGTGCGCACCGGAGCCCCGGTCACACGTTGGCGACAACATGACATCCAGCGCCCGAAGCCTCCGGTCGTCGAACCCTCCGAAGCAGGGGTCGTGACGAAGCCCCCGAAAGACGCGATCGTCCTGTTCGACGGCACGAGCCTCGACGCATGGAAGTCCCCTTCGGGAAAGCCATGGAAGGTGGTCGACGGCACAATGGAGACGGTCCCGGGCTCCGGGATGATCGAGACGAAGGGGAAATATGGCGATATCCAGCTCCACATCGAGTGGGCCGCCCCCAATCCGCCCCACGGCAAAGGGCAGGACCGCGGCAACAGCGGGATCTTCCTGATGGGCCAGTTCGAGATCCAGGTGCTCGACTCCTACAAGGCCGAAACCTATGCCGACGGCCAGGCAGGGGCAATCTACGGCCAATACCCCCCGCTGTTCAATGCGTCGCGCCCGCCCGGCGAGTGGCAGGCGTTCGACATCGCGTTCCGCCGCCCCCGGTTCGATTCCTCAGGCGCACTCCTCGAGCCGGCAAACATCACCGTCTTCCACAACGGAGTTCTGGTGCAGAATAACGAGGAGCCGTTCGGTCCCACCTCCTGGCTCAAATGGCTCCCTTACGAGAATCAAGGCGATCGTGGGCCAATCACGTTACAGGACCACAATCATCCCGTCCGTTACCGCAACATCTGGCTCCGCGAACTCCCCGAGCGCCCCGCCCCCAAAGCCGTCGTCGACCGGCCGAAAATCGTGGCTGTCGCAACGGACGTACTGGACAAATACACGGGCCAGTACCTCTTGAACCCAGATGCGAAGCCGAACTCTCCCAAGGCCACGATCGCACGCGAAGGCGATCATCTGACCATCTCGTTCCCCTTCCGACCCAGGCCGCTCGTCCTCGAACCGATCTCGGAAACTCAGTTCGACATGCCCTACACCGACGGCCGGTTCACCTTCCACAAAGACGACGCCGGCCAGGTCACGGGCGTCCATTTCCGAATCGGTGACGGCGAACGGAAACTGACCAAGCTCAACCCCTGAGCGATCGGGGTGCCCCCCCTTACGCCCCTGGCATTCCACAGCCATTGACTTGCCGTTGGTTAACGACGATCGCGAAGCCACAGGACACATTCCACGAGCACGCCCCGACCCCCGAAGTCGAAGTCGTCTCGTCGACCTCTTGTGGCTTCGCCACCGATTGGCTGCAATTTGCGAGTCAGTCGCAAAGAAACCGGGCCCTCTGTTTGCCCCGGAGGCCGAAATTCGCGGGAGAAACTCGTTCCCACGCTCCTGCGTGGGAATGCCGTCCTGGCCGCTCCGCGGCCCTACCCGCCGGGGAAGACGACGCGGAGCGTGGGAACGAGATCCTTGTATCCTTGCTACAGTCTCCAATTTGCGGGCATTGCGAACGAAAAGTAACGTAAGCCCCCACCGCTTGAACCCTCCCCTCCTGCAAACTCAGGCGCTCCGCCCGCGTTCCTCTCAAACTCGCATCACATTCCTGAAATCAAATTCCAGGTGATCGCCCGCGGTCCCCGGGGAAGCCACCCAACACGCCAGTCACATACCCCCTTGACAATTCGTTCTAATTCTACAAAATGCAAATCATCCTGATTGGGGCCCACAACGAGGAGCCGAATCCCGATGGCCAGACCGCCCAGCGCCCATCCGACCGACGCGGAACTGGAGATCCTCAAAATCCTCTGGGATGTCGGGCCGGCCGAGTTGGGGCCCATTGTCACCTCGCTCAACCTGGGACGAGCGGTGGCCACGACCACCGTCGCCACCACGCTCAAAATCATGATGCAGAAGGGGTGGGTCGAGCGTCGGCAAGGGGAGCGAGGCTACCTCTGGGCCGCCCTGGTCACCCAGAAGGATGCCACCTCGGGCTTACTCCGAAAACTCCTCGATCGCGCCTTCGACGGCTCGGCCGGACGGCTCGTGGCTCGGCTCGTGGAGGACGGGGCGCTCAGTGAGCGTGATCGCGAAGAGATCCGCCGCTTGCTGGACGCGGACGCCGCCCCAAAAACAGATCGAGGGAGGCGGCCATGACGATCACGGCGTTAACGGACTCGCGGCCCTGGTTGCTGGCCGGCTGGACCATGCTCCACTTCTTCTGGGTCGGCGGGCTGATCGGGCTGGCGGTGGCTCTGTTGCGGCGGACGCTCCGAAGGGCGCGCCCGGAAGTCCGCTATGGGGTCGCCATTCTCGGACTCGCGGTGATGGCAATCGCACCCGTCATGATTGCCTCGATCCTGGTCCTTGCCTCGCGTCCGATCAACCGGCAGCCTGTTTCCCGACCGTTCACACAGGCTCCCATGTCTGAACTTGCGGATGTTCCCCCCTCGATGGCGCTGTCGCAGCCACCTGAGTTCCCCAACGCGGCTCCGCCAGATTGGCCGCATCCGGTCACGACGACAGGGCCAATCGCCCCGAAACAACAGATTCTGGTCGTCGCGGCGCGAGGGCTGCCCGGGCTCTGGCTGGTTGGGGCCCCGGCGACGTTCGCCCTGCTCGCCACCGGTTTGATCGGCACCGAACGACTCCGTCGCCGGAGCCATTCCTTGACCGAGGGGGAGATTCCCGAACTGTGCCGCCGCCTGGCCACCGCGCTCGGACTCGTCCGCCCGGTCGCCCTGGGGGTCTGCGATCGCCTGATGACGCCGGTTCTCCTCGGGGTCGTTCGCCCGCTGATCTTGCTCCCGACCTCGGCATTAACCGGCTGGAGCCCCGAACAGGTCGAGATGGCTCTGCTCCATGAACTGGCCCACGTTCGCAGGCTCGATAACCTCGTCAACCTCATCCAACGGACGATCGAGGCGGTGCTCTTCTTCCACCCGGCGGTCTGGTGGGTCTCAGGTTGGGTCCGCCTGGAGCGGGAGCATTGCTGCGACAAGCTGGTCATCGCCCACACGGGGCGGGCTCGCCCCTATGCTGAGCTATTAGCCGCGCTGGCCATGCCGGGCAGGTCTCCCAGCCGAGCCGCCGTGGCCATGGCCGAGGCGCCCATCGTCGACAGGATTCGCCGCATCTTAAACCTCGAGGACCAATCCATGCGACTCTCACGTTCGTTCGTCGCCTTGGTGGCCGGTCTTTTGATCGCGCCGGCCGTGGTGATCACGTCTCAAGCCGGCCCCCCAGACCAGGCGAAAGAGCAGCCGTCCGCTCCCTTGGGGACGAGTCCAAAGAGAGACGCTCGATTGGAACCGATTCTCCAACGTGCGGTGCATGACGCTGAAAGCCTCACATCACCGCGAGAGCAAGCCCGCGCCCTGACTCGGATTGCAGGAGTCCAGGCACGAACCGGGGACCGGGACGGATCGCGTCAGACCTTCGCAAAGGCCGTTGCACTCGCCGAAACCGTGGCACTAAGTGCCCCTCGAACGGCCCCGCTCTTCCTCTTCAAGGTTTTCAACGCTTACTTACCTGACTATTCATTTGACAAAGCGAACGATTTGCTCGCGATCCTAGAAAGATTCCCCGCGGTGATCGACACTGATGTGTCTCAATACTCTCCTCACATCCTGCTCTGGGTCGCACAAGCCCAGGCAAAAGCTGGCTTCCGCGACGAAGCGATCGGATCGTTACGAAAGCTCCTTCGGATCGCCCAACTACCCGCCGAGAACGACTACGGTAAGATCGAGCTCTTCGAAGAAACGATGAAGGCCCAGGTGAAGCTGGATAACAAAGAGGGAATCCGCGAAACGCTCCGAACGGCCAACCAATTTTACACAACCACAAATGACAAGTTCATCAAACTCTATGCCCCACAAGCGATCGTAACCTTACAGGCGGAATCGGGGGATCTCGCTGGAGCATTCAATCTCATCAACCAATTCGCAATTTTCAAAGAACCACACAATGAGACCCGACGCCGCGAAGCCCTCTTCGCCATCGTTGCGAAGGTCAAATCAGGCGACGAAAAAGTGGCTATCCCCATCCTTAGAGAGGCGGTTCAATCGATCGGGCCGGTCAAGTCCCCGTTCCCAAAGCAGGGTTCGACGGCCCAAAGCATGGAGTTGAAAACCATTGCCGAGGCCGAGGCACGCTTAGGTCATTTCGCCGAGGCAATTAAGCATGCCCACCAGATCAACACGCTGCAGGAGACTTCATCAAAGGAGACTTTACCAAAAAGGCTACCTTACGATATCAAAACGCTACAGGAAACTTTGCCAAAGGGGACTTTGCCGGATGATGCTTTATCGAAAAAACTAGGGATCCGCAATCACGAAAAATCCATAAAAGCGCGTACCTTTGCCTTTATCGGCGAAGCACAGGCGAAAGCACGAGACCGAGCCGGGGCAAAACAATCGGCCGAGGAAGTTGCAAGCATTGCCCTGACGATGGTGGATAACTTACAGAAAGATGGAGCGCTAGAGCGGGCGTCGACAATATTGGCCAAAGAAGGAGACCTCGAGGGAGCCTTTCGGCTCGCGGATATGATGACGCCAGATCGAAACCCGAATCAGTACATGGGAATTTCTCGGATTCAGCGAGAATCAGGCGACAATGCAGGAGCCCAGAGAACCCTGGACGCGGCGATGCGGAAACTCCAGCCGAGATTCGACGCCCTCGATCCCAATCAACCCGAGCGTCCCTCAACCCTCGAATCCGAGCATGATCGGCTCCTGAGACAGATGAGTTGGATCCAATCGGCACAGGGCAACCTGAAAGGAGCCCTCAAGAGCGCTCAGCAAATCAATGTAAGCACCGTTCGAGTTCGCGTGATGACGGACTTAGCCAGGCATCAAGCGATGGCGAACGATCTGGAAGGAGCCATGGAGGTCATTGGCAAATTCGAGTCGCCGAAACTCGAAGCCGAGGCGCTTGAAGCCGTCCTAGATGCCTTTCCACAACGCGAAACATTAAAGAACTAACAACGCATTCTTCGATACGTCGACGCCACGAAAAACGTTGCCCATCAAGACCGTTCACAGGATCAACGAAGAGAAGGCGAAGCTCGCAGCCCTGAAGCCACTGACGCAGGCTCAGGCCTCGGCAAAGGAACGGGACGGGGCGATGGATGTGGTCGAACAGATCAAGGATCCGAAGAATGAGGCTGAGGCTCTACAGACAGTCTTGGCATCCCTCCCGCTGCGTCAAGGTGGCCGTCAAGTAGGGGACGTGCGCACAAAAGGAGGGCGGGACTACCCAACGAAAACGCCGAGGTCGATGACCTCGGCGTGTGGAGTTCGTTTCGTCCTGAAGCGGAGCGCCGATCACGGCGCGGCGGAGATCGGCGTGGCGGGCTGGCCTGTGGGGACCAGTTCAAGCCGAAGATCCTTGTAGCGGACTTCGGTCGGGCCCCCCGAGTGGAGTTGGAAGGCGAAGATCCCGCGGCGGGCACCGGTGGGATCGTCGAGATCGGCACACAACTGACCGTTGATCATCGTCTTGATCTTCGACCCCACGGCGACGATCTCATAAGTATTCCACTCGCCCAGCTTGACATGACGCTCCCCTGACTCTTTCCAGAGCAGGCCCCGGCCCAACTCCTCGTAGACCTTGCCCCACCAGTCGGGGCCGATGTCGGCCTGGTATCCTTTGACCTCGTCATTGGGAGCGGGCTGGCTACGGAACTGGATGCCGCTATTCCCTTGGTTGGCGACGAGCTTGACTTGCACGGTCAGCTTGAAGTCGGAGCAGAGCAGGTCGGAGCGGAGGAACGTATTGTGCTTGAGGCCGGTCGTCTTGCCGACGATCTCGCCGTTCTCGACCGACCAGAGGGCCGGCTCCCCTTGCCAGCCGGTCAGGTCGCGGCCATTGAAGAACGAGGTGACATTCTCCGCCGTGGCGAGCATCGGCCCCTGCGCGGGGCTCGCGAGATAGGCGACGAGAGAGCGGACCTCGTGGTCGCTGAGTTGCGAAAGCAAGTCGTCGGGCATCATCGACTTGTCGCTCGGCCGCCGGTCCTCGACCTCGGTCTTGGGAACGGTGACCGTCTCGTTGGCGGTCACGATCGTCAGGGCGTCCTTGTCTTCGTCCCGGAGGATGCCGGTGAGGACTCGGCCGTCGGCGGTCGCGATGACGTGGGCCAGGTAGTCCTTGCCAATCAGGGCGCTGGGGTCGAGGACGTTCGAGAGCAGGTAGTCGAGGTCGGAGCGGTTCGACCCGGTCAGTTCGGGACCAACCTTGCCCCCAACGCCAAACAAGGTGTGACACTGCTGGCAGGTCTTGGCGAAGACAGCGCGACCGAGCGCGAGGTCAGGAGCCTGCCTCGGGCGAGCGGCCAGTTTCGCCTTGGTGGTGGCGATCAGCTTGACCTTATCCTCGGTCGTCTCGCGAACCTCGCCCCAGTGCTTGGAGATCAAGGCATCCACATCCTTGTTTTCATGGTTGCGTAGCTGACGAATCAGGTCGGCGGAGAGGTCGGTGGGGGGAATCGTTCCTTGCCCCACGGCCGCCAGCAGGGGACGAGCGAAATCGAGCCGCGCAGCCAGGGTATTCAGGGCATCGCGTCGCTCGAGCGGGGTGAACTTCGGATAGCCGCTCAGCACGAACTCCGGGGTCTTCGGATCGTCGAACGCCGCCAGGGCGCGGAGGGCAGGGCTCCGGAACGCCGGGTCGGCAATCAGGGCCTGCAAGCTCGGAACGGCTCCCGCGTCCTTGACCTTGAGCAGGGCGGCCAGCGCATTCTGTCGAAGCGCAACCTCCGCGTGAGGGTCGGCCAGCGTCTTCCGCATCGACTCGAGGGCCGCCACGTCTCCGAAGGTCACGCCCAGGGAGGTCGAGAGCGAGCGGACCCCGGGGTTGTCCGACTTGGCCAGCTTGGCGAACGCCGAGGACCAGGCAGCGGGGCGATCGACCTGACGACGCCCCCTGAGCGCGTCGTTCAAGCCCTGCAAGAGCGCGAGTTGAACCTCGGGCCGGTCGACTCGCTCCAGGTTCATGACGAGCAAGGCGATGGCTTCGGGGGTTCCGATGGCCCCGATCCGTCGGGCCATGAACGGTAAGAGAGTCGGAATCTTGGCCTCGATCGCCAACTTGAGGGCGCGAGCGGAGTCAGCGACGGCCAGCGGCTCGGCCGCGTACCACTCCATGAGGGGTAGGTTATGATCGCTTGCGTCCTCACTCCGCTGCGTGAGCGCCTCGAGAATTTCCCAGCGATCGGCAACCGGAATCCGCTGAAGGGCCGAGGCGAGATAGAGCCGAACGACCGGAGACGCGTCGGTCCTGGCACGCTCGACAAGCTGGTCCAGGACTGGCTTCGATGGCGCCTCTTCGCAAGCGAACTGGATCGTCCAGGCGCGAAGGTAGGGGTCGCGATCGCCAAGGAACGCCAAGATCTCTTTCTCACCAAGCCCACCGGCAGCTTGCAAGGCCCAGAGACCACGGAGCCGGTGAATCGGGTCCTTGTCATTGTCAACCAAGGCGTGCAGGGCCTGGCGGACCTCAGGCTTCGCCCCTCGCTCTTGCAGGATCCGCCGCGCGTGGCGGGCGAAGAAGTCGTTGGGATGCTTCTGGAACCCGACCAAACTCGCGTCCGTCTCTTTCCCGAGGTTGACCGGCGTGTGAGTCGACCCTTGATACGAAACCTTGTAGATTCGCCCATTCGTGCGGTCGTGAATGGTCATGGTACGGTCGTGGCACTGCTGGCGGTCGTACCAGTCGATGAAGTAGACCTGGCCGTCGGGCCCGTACTTGAGGTTGATGATCTGCGACCAGCTATCGTTGGCCAGCAGAAAGTCGGGGGCATGCTGACCGACGAAGCCGGAGCCTTTGGGAACGAGGACGTCGCGGTTCAAGCGCCCGCCGTGGATGTTGTTCATGAACAGCGAGCCACGATAGGACTCCGGCCAGGCCCCACCGAGGTAGATCATCGCACCGGCGTGCGCATGGCCGCCGCCGGCGTCGCCCGATCGGCCATTCCCCGCGTGCGGGTTGGCGCCGAGGTAGTGGCGGTGATCGGCAATCGTCTTGATGTCGTCATAGGTGTAGGGATTGAAATGCGGACCGGCCTGGCGTTCGTAGCGTCCCCCTTGGATCATCTGGTAGAGGTGCGGGATCACGCAGGCGGTCTCAAAGGCCTGGCCGTGCTCGTCGAAGTCGATGCCCCAGGGGTTGCTGGTCCCTTGCGAGAAAACCTCGAACTGATGCTTCGTCGGATGATAGCGCCAGATCCCGGCGTTGATCGGGACTCGCTTCGCATCCGGGGTACCGGGCTTGCCGACGCGTGAGTGGGTGAAGACGCCATGACAGCCGTAGAGCCAGCCGTCAGGACCCCAGGTGAACGAGTTCAAGGTCTCGTGCGTGTCCTGGTATCCCCAGCCGTCGAGCATGACCTGGGGAGGGCCGTCGGGCCGGTCGTCGCCGTCCTTGTCGGGGATGAACAAGAACTGAGGGGCGGCTCCTACCCAGACCCCACCGAAGCCGACCTCCAGGCCGCTGACCAGGTTCAGCTTGTCGGCGAAGACCTTTTTCGAGTCGAACTTACCGTCGCCGTTGGTGTCTTCAAAGATCAAGATCGAGTCATGCGCCTGATCGTCCGGCAGGCGAATGGGATACGAGTGGGCCTCGGCGACCCAGAGGCGGCCTCGGTCGTCGATGGTGAAGCCGATCGGCTGATGGATATCGGGCTCACCGGCGAATAGCGTGACCTTGAACCCGTCGGGCACCGTCATGGCGGCGGCCGCCTCGGCCGGGGGAAGGCCGGCGTGGAGAAAGGCATCCGCCGCCGCAACCACCCGGCGAGGGTCGGCGGCGGGGCGGGTCGCATGGAGCCGAAAATCATCGAAGTTGAGGTGGCCCCAACCACCGCTCTGCTTGTCCACCAGCCGGACGAAGAGTTCCTGACCACGATACGGAGTCAGGTCGACGACCACACGTTTCATCTCCTCGGTATCATCCCCCGAGACACGTGAGACGACTTGCCCGTTATCCTTGCGAACCAGTTGCACGCAGGTCTCCGGGAACGAACCTCCTCCCACGAGGAAGCTCGCGAACGGTTGGGTCACCGAGAACGGCAAAGAGGTCAAGGTGCCTTGCGGCCGGTCGCCGTTGCGTTCGTAACTCCCCACCCAGTACTGGCCGGCATGCCCGCTCTTCATGTCCGAGCGTCGCGCGGCGACCACATCCCCTTGGATCGGCTGGCCGGTGAACGCGTCTCCCTCCACCGTCCAGTCTTTGAGCGACCCGGCCTCGAAGTCGAGGTTCAAGGTGCGTCCTCTGACGTCGGCTGGCGTGACGCCAGGGTCGGCCCCTTCCGACTGGGTCGAGAAGAGCAGGGCAGGAGAATCAACCATAACCGGATCCGATCATGACCCATCATTCGTGATCGCCTCTCATCGTTCCATAGTGGGGAAACGTCTGGGCTGTTCGATCGGCCGCCCCCTCGGCCCCGTCACCGAGAGGCGTGTCGCCCCAGGAAATCGCTCCTGGGCGAGTTCGCGGATGCCGCAGGCAAACTCTTTGAGGATACCGCTTGCCTTGCTCCAGGTCAGCAGCGCACTTCCGTTTACAGCCATCATGACTTCTTCACGCGGTCGACTTCATGAAGGTGAGGGGAGGATTCGCTCACCACCAGCCACATCCCATGCAAAGCTTCGCCGAACCCGTTTCTCCCTACGGCAATCCGATCGGCCATGGCATCATCGTCGGCCTGACAATTCCCGTGGGGTGGGCACGGCCCACCATCTTAACCGCCGCTCTGGCATGGAGATAGGGATGGTGAGCCGTGCCCACCCTACGGGACAATTCGGATTCTGCTCGCTGACATCCCGCAATACGTTAATTTATCCCAAACGGGTTAGGCCAGGCTTTACCATTCCATTGGGACATCAATCACGATCGGCGATCGTTGCCGGTGCCGCCACGACCGGCAAAAAAAAAGGCGTCCGGACATCATTCCAGGTGGGTTCGCGCGACGACTCCCTCGGATCGTTGCGCGAGCCTCTTGCATTTAACGACGACTGTCGGTAATTTTACCGACATCTGTCAGCAACATCCGAGGGAGGCGTTTCCGATGGTCGAGCCCGAGCCTTTGCCGCCGCTCTCCGAGGCCCAGATGGAGATCATGAACGTCGTCTGGGACCAGGGTGAGGTCACCGTTGCCGACGTCTGGAAAGCGCTGGCGGCGAGGAGGAAGCTCGCGCGGAACACGGTGCTGACGATGCTCACCCGGCTGGAGGAGAAGGGCTGGCTCTGCCGCGATGAAGAAGGGCACGCGTTCCGCTACCGCGCGGCCGTGCCGCGGGAGGCCACCCTGGGCACGATGATCCGCCGCCTGGTCGACACGGCGTTCGGCGGCTCGGCCGAGGGGCTGATCATGGCCCTGCTACACGGACGCGGGGTTTCGAAGGAAGAGGCCCGGCGAATCCGGACCATGATCACCCGCGAGGAGGGTAAGAAACCATGAACCTCCTGGGACGAATCGACCCCGGCGACCCCGTGGTCAGGACCGCGCTCGCTACATTGCTGCAAGCGACGGCCGTCATCCTGGTGGCCGCACTGGTGGCGGGCACCGCACTTCGGCGTCGAGCGGCCGCGCGACACAATCTCTGGCTCGTCGCCTTGGTCTGGATCCTGCTCAGCCCGGCCGTGGCCCCCCTGATCGACGGCGTCGTTCCGACACTCGCCGTGGTGATTCTCCCCGACCCGAGCCAGCGGACCATCGCGACGGCGAACACGGCCGTCGCGATCGGAGGCCCGAAGCCAGGCCGAGGAGCCCCTGCCGCCAAGCCCGCCCTCGCTCCGTCGGACTCCCCCGCCGGAGCCGATCCGGCCGAATCGACGCAGGAGCCAACAAAAGCGACGGCCGAGGGGGCGACATCGCCCGGGGCCGACCTTGTTCTCTCGGCTCCGGGCGGCGCGGAACCGGTCGCGAATCGGCGGAGCAACAACGTGGTGGGGGGCTTGTTCGTCCTCTGGGCGGCCGGCCTGCTGATCCGCCTGGGACGAATCGTCGCGGGAGCGTGCCAGGTCTCGGCACTCACCCGATCGGCTCGGGAGCTCGATCCGGCGCGGTACCACGCGACGTTGGCGTCGGCCCGCGAGGCCCTTGGCGTGGTCACGCTCCCGCCAATCCTCACGTCGGCCAGGGCCGTCGGACCGGTGGCCCTGGGACTGCTCCGGCCTCGGATCGTGCTGCCCGAGGGACTGGCCGAATCGGTCACGGCCGCCGTGCTCCGCGACGTCCTGGTACACGAGGGCGCCCACGCCCTTCGCCGCGACCCCTGGGTCGGACTTTTGCAACGCCTGGCAGCCGCCCTCTTCTGGCCGCACCCGCTGGTCCACTACCTCAACGGCCAGCTCACCCGAGCCCGCGAGGAAGTCTGCGATAACCACGTACTCCGGTGCGATGACGCTTGTAGCTATGCTCGCGCTCTCCTTGCCTTGACCGAACGCTACCACCCCTTCCGCGAGTCCCGCGCGGGGCTCGGCCTGCTCTGGGGCCGGTGGACGCTGGCCGACCGCGTTGCCGGGCTCCTCGACCCCGGGCGGGTTCAGGTGACGCGGACGACCGTGGGTGCAAGGATCGCCCTGGCCGCCGCACTCGCCGCGACCGGGGTGGCCGCGGCCTCGATCCGGTTCGCCCCCCCAGCGCGGGCGGTCGAGCCGGGGGCCTCGAATCCGGTGGCGGTGACGGTGGCGGTGGCGGCGACCGCCCCGGCTCGCCCCAGGGCCGGCGTCTGGTGGCTCGAAGGGGTGGTTGTCGACGAACAGGGCCAGCCGGTCGCCGGCGCCATCGTCCGCCCGCCCGCGGCGGCGGACCGGACGGGCGTCAGCGGAGGGACGACGGCCGACGACGGCACCTTCACCCTCACGCTCAGCGGCCGTCATCGGAACCTCTACGGGCTCGTGGCCGAGACCAAGGGGGGCGAGCGGGTCGGTCTGACACCGGGGGACGCTCCCTTGACCTACCTCACGCGCAACCCGATCCGGATCGTTCTGAAGCCGACCCGGCCATTGACGGTGCGGGTCAAGGACCGCGACGGGGCACCGATCGCCGGCGCGGCGGTCGAGGCCGTCGAGTACGGCTATCAAACCCAGGGCGAGACGGGCCCCGATGGCACCGCGATGCTTCGGGTCGCGGCCGATGCCCGGATCCGCTGGGTGATCGGCCAGAAAACCGGCGATGGTTTCGACTACTTCGAGAACTATCAGCCCACCCGCCCGAGCGAGTACCCCCCTTTGCCGCCGGAGCTGAGCCTCACCCTCGACGGCGCCCTGCCTCTGCGAATCAAGGCGGTCGACTCGGAAGGCCGCCCCTTGGCTGGCGTCAAGATGAGCCCTTCGCTGATCCAGCGGACCGCGAAGGTCGCTCCCGTCACCGCCGCCTTCGCGGCGACGTCGTGGGTCACGACCGATGCGAGCGGAGTCGCCGTGTTCGACCGGTTTCCCAAGGACGTCGGAGGCTGCGGATTCGACGTCCGGTCGGAGGCCCATCTTTGCCTGCGCTCGCCGACCTCGGAGCGGGACGGACCGACCGACCTGACCGTCCGACTGCTCCGCCGGACGCGTCTGAGCGGCACGGTGCGGTTCCCCGACGGTCGCCCCGCCCCTAACATCCACGTGCGGGTTGAAGGCACACTTCCCCACACCTCGGGAGCCGACAGTTTGGCTCGGACCGGCGATGACGGAACATACGCGTTGGAGGTTCGCCCCGAGAGCGTCTATATCGTGGCCGTCGAGGACGAGACATGGGCCGCGCGGAGCCGGACAGGCATCATCGTCCGCGAGGACCAGCCGCAAGCCGGGCTCGACTTCACGCTCGGCCGGGGCACGCTCTTGCAAGGCCAGGTCACCGAAGGGGCCGACCCCAGCAAACCGGCGGCGGGGGCGAATCTGGCGCTGGTCGAGGAGGGGCCGCTACTTCCCAAGGGGTTCCGCCTCGGGGTCCGCAATGAACGGCTGACCCGCCTGACCGCGGCCGATCCCCAGGGTCGCTACCGGTTCCGGGTCGGACCGGGTCAGTACACGTTGAGGGTGGGGGCCGCCGCGTCACTGAAGTTCGAGGTCAAGGACGAGCCCGAGGTCGTTCGCAACCTGCCCCTGAAAACCTCGCCGAACAGGACCTACTTCACCGTGGTCGTGGTCGAGAAGAGCCCCGAGGGGGACCGGACTGTCCCCCGAGCGGCCGTGGCCAGATTAGTCGAGGGCGGAGGGAGAATCGGCCCCACCCCGGCCGACGACCAGGGCCGGATCCGGTTGGTGCGTCAGCCCGGCAACTTGCTCTACG
This sequence comes from Singulisphaera photorubra, assembly GCF_045290345.1. Lineage (GTDB taxonomy): Bacteria > Planctomycetota > Planctomycetia > Isosphaerales > Isosphaeraceae > Singulisphaera. The sequence continues at coordinate 892,622 of NZ_CP155447.1, forward strand.
TCCGAGGCGACGGCGGCCGGCTCTCCGGCTTGACCCCCGTCCCCGAGACGGCGGAGACGGTCACGGTGGCCGTCGCGCCGGCGGCCCGGATCAGCGGGCGGGTCGTCGACACGGACGGCAAGCCCCAAGCCAGGAAACGGGTCGTGGTTCTCCTGAACTTCGATTCCGACTTCGCCAGGTCGCACCGCTACGAAGAGGTCGCCCGGACCGACGAGCAGGGCCGGTTCAGCTACCAAGGCGTGCCCGCAGGAACGAGAGGCGAGGTCTCCGCCTTCCATGAGAAGGACGGTCGCACCACCGGGGCGCGGACGGTCGTTCCGTTCCGGGTGGATGAGCCGGATCAGGTCGAGGTTCCCGACCTGGTCGTCCCTCCCTCCGGGCCTGCGAACGAACCCGTTCGCGTCGGATCGGTCGGGGTCAAAGTGACGGAGTGACGACGAGACCAACTCCCTCGCGTCTTCTCCGAGTGACTCGGATTACGACAGAATTCCACCACATGCTCACAAATCAACGATTCAGCGCCCACTTTGCGTCCTGGTGAAACCCATCACTCCCTCAATTCTTCGGTGGTGTCGCCATGATTCCGATGCTGCTCCTCAGTGCTGGACTGTGCGCGGCCGCTCCGGCCGCCCCGCTTGCGACAGACCTCGCCGCCTACGATACGGCCCGCGACACGGTAGGGCGTACCCCGGAGGCGCAAATCAAGCTGGCCCTCTGGTGCGAGGCCCACGGCCTCTCGGCCGAACGGGTGAAACACCTGGCACTGGCCGTCCTGACAGAACCGGACAACGCCAGGGCCAGGGGCTTGCTCGGACTGATCGACTTCCGCGGCCGGTGGCAGCGACCGGAGGCAGTCAGCGCCAAGGTGAAGGCCGACGAAGCTCTGACGGCGAAACTGGCCGACTACAACGGCCGCCGCGGCCGGGCCGCCGAGACCGCTGACGCCCAATGGAAGCTCGCCCTCTGGTGTGAAGAGGTTGGCCTGGACGCCGAGGCCCGGGCCCACCTGGCCACCACGGTCCGGCTCGACCCCGGCCGCGAGGCCGCCTGGAAACGACTCGGATTCGAGAATCAGAACGGGCGCTGGGTCACCGACGCGCAACTGGCCACGGAGAAGCTCGAAGCCGACACCCAGAAGAGAGCCAATCAGTACTGGAAGCCGCTGCTCGGCAAATGGCGGACTTGGCTAAGCGACAAGGCGAGGAAATCCGAGGCGGAGAATGCGCTCGCGAAGGTTGACGACCCCCGCGCAGTCCCGGCCGTCTGCCTCGTTTTCGGGGGAGGGGACGCGGCCCGGCAAGCCATCGCCGTGCAACTACTCGGCCAGATCGACGCGCCCGCGGCCTCCCGCGCCCTGGCGATGCTGGCGATCTACGCACGGACTCAGGAGACGCGTCGGGCCGCCACCGAGACCTTGAAACGCCGCGACGCCCGCGAGGTTCTCGATGACCTGGTCGGGCTGTTGCGCACCCCGATCAAGTTCGAGGTCCGGCCGTTCCGTGGTCCCAGGATGCCGGGGGAACTGTTCGTGGAAGGCGAGCGGTACAACGTGCACCGCGTCTATGGAGTGAGCCCCAACCTGGCCCTCAGGGTGCCGCAACGGATCTTCGACAACTCAGTCCCGTTCGCCCCCGACAGTGACCAGACCCGCTGGTTGGCATCCAACACGGCCGGAACGATTCTGGCGGAAACGGCCCGGGGTTACGACGGGTCGCGAGTCAGCGACCGAGCGGTCGACACGACTTCCATGGCGGCCGACCGAGACGTGCGGATCGCCCAGGCTTTGAACCGACTCCAGCCGCTGCTCGACGTCAGCCAGCAACAATTAGATAATGATGTGAGCCGACTCGAAAATATCAACCGTGACATCCGCGAGGTCAACGCCCGAACGCTCCCTGTCTTGACGTCGATAACCGCCGAGGATCTGGGCGAGGCTCCCGCGGCATGGCAGGCGTGGCTGGCCGACCAGAAGGGTTATTCCCTGAAGACGCAGGAGCGTCCCTTCAAGCCCACGATCAGCACCTTTGTGGAGAACCCGCTCTCGCGGTTCATGACCGGCAACTCCTGCTTCGGGGCCGGTACCGCGGTACGAACGCTGGAAGGCACACGACCGATCGAGCTGGTCCGGACCGGCGATCAGGTCCTCTCGCAGGATGCCGCGACCGGCCGGTTGCGGTTCGTGCCCGTCCTGGCCGTCTTCCACAACAAGCCGGCGCCCACCCTCCGGGTCGAGTTCACCCACGAGTCCGTCGTCGCCACCGGGATCCACCGCTTCTGGAAGGCAGGCCACGGTTGGGTGATGGCCCGCGACCTCAAGCCCGGGGACGTCGTCCGTACGCTCGGAGGCACGGCCGTGGTCCTCGCCTTGAAGAGCGACTCCGTCCGCCCTGTGTTCAACCTCGAGGTCGCCGAAGGCCAGAGTTTCTTCGTCGGCGAGACCGGCGCCCTGGTCCACGACAACAGTCTCGTCCAGCCCGCCACCGAGCCCTTCGACGCCCCGGTCGAGTTGACCGCCCTCGCCAAGGCGTCTCAATAGTCCTCAACATCCAAACAAACCAACACACGCACTTGCGCACATAAAAATCAATGATCCCGTAGGGTGGGCACGGCCCGCCATCTTAACCGCCGCATTGGCGAGGAGATCAGGGATGGTGGGCCGTGCCCACCCTACGGGAAACTCACAACAGCAAATCTCCACATCACTCAAGTCGCAACTTTTCAAAAGAGAAGGTGGGCCGCGTCCACCCAACAAGCCGGATCGCCTTACCAAGAGCGAGGAGCACGCGTCATGGCCCTGGGCTTACAGCCGGTCGGCAAGCTGCTGGATTACGAGCAGTACATTGAGTACCAGCTCGAGCGCACCCAGGCGCGGATCAAAGGGGCCGAGGTGCTCAACGCTTGCCTCGTCCTGTCAACGGCGGGCCTGGGGGCCTTGTTCCTCGAAGTGGTTTTCGACCACCTCATCGGGCTGCCGTTCTGGGTCCGTGCGCTCACCCTCGGGGCCGGGGGAGCCTTGGCCCTCGGGTTCATCCTCGCGAGGATCGTGCGTCCGCTGCTCAGCCCGGTCAACGGCCTCTACGCGGCCAAGGCGATCGAGGACGCCAACCCAACGCTTCAAAACAGCTTGATCAGTTACCTCGACCTGAGGCGACACGGCGGAGGCGGCGTCTCCACGCCGTTCCTGGCGGCGGTCGAGGCCAAGGCGGTGAACGACCTGCTCGAAGTCGATGTCGAGACGGTCGTCGACCTGCGTGGGCTGTTGCGCACGACTTACGCCCTATCCGGTATCGTGCTGATCGTCGTCATCTACGCCCTATTCACCCCCCGTAGCCTCCTCGACTCGGTCCGCCGCGCCCTGCTCGCCGACGTCCACCGGCCCACGGCCGTCCAGCTCAAAAACATCAAGCCCGGCGATCAGGCCGACCTCTCCCGCGTCGTCGAAACCGCGACCGTCCCGTTCTCGGTCGAGATTCAGGGCGCTCGCCCTGATCAGGTCGTACTCCACTACCGCGAGAACGGCGAAGAAGAGGACTCGACCCGAGAATTCGCGCCGGGCCAGACCCCGTTCGAGCCCTGGCAGACGACCTTGCCCGAGGTCCGGCAGAGCCTTGACTATCACATCACCGCCGGCGACGCCGTCTCGCGGACGTACCACCTGGAGGTCGTCCCCGCCCCCATCCGGGCCGTGAACGAGATCCTTGCGGCCAAGCGTCTGCCACCCGACGCGGAGATCGAGGAGAGTCGAGCCCTCCAACGCGAGGAGCCGGCCATCAACTCCGCCACCAAAGGCCGCCGACGGCCGTTCACCGTCGAGCGACTGGAAAAGCTCCAACGGGTGCTCGAGGACCATCACGGCCAGAGAGCGCCGCTCGGGCCATCGCAAAACATTCGGTCCGTGAATTCGAAGCCAGGTCAAGACCCGCCTGCGCTGCGAGCAGATGCTGATCCAACCGTCCCGCCAGCGACCAAGACCAGCTCCGCCGTGGTCGTCCACCAGGCCGGTCGACCGAAGGGAACGGAGCAGGGGAGCAGCCCCCAACCTCCCCCAGGCCAGGCCGGTCGGCCCAGCACTGGCTCCGGCTCCGGCTCCAACTTCGACGCCGCCGCGAACGCCCCCGAAAACGAGGCCGCCACTCCAGGCCCGACCAACGCCGAGAAGACCGCGAGTTCAAGCTCGACACCGACGAAACCGGGCCGACGATTGCAGCAGGACGGCGACCCGGGTCCCCGAACACCCCACCCGAAAGCACCGAACCACGGCCCGATCTCAAACCGGTCTCAGCCCGGTCAGCCGACCCCAGGCGCTTCGCTCAAAAACGAACGGCCCGAGGGCGGCAAGAACGAGCGGCCCGAGGGCGGCAAGAACGAGCGGCCCGAGGGCGGCAAGAACGAGCGGCCCGAGGGCGGCAAGAACGAGCGGCCCGAGGGCGGCAAGAACGAGTGGCCCGAGGGCGGCAAGAACGAGCGGCCCGAGGGCGGCAAGAACGAGCGGCCCGAGGGCGGCAAGAACGAGCGGCCTCCCCAGCCCCAAGCTCGATCTTCAGGCCTCCGTGGCAAGCCAATCACCTCTCTCAAGAATCAGCATTTCAACGAACAACAGCCTGAGAAAAAGTTCGCCAAGTCGGCTCCCTCGTCCGTCAAAGCAAGTGGTGGAGCGGGTCAAGCCGACCCAACCAAGCCAGCGGCCCCCCGCTCGAACTCGCAGGGCATCCAGCCGGATTCAACGTCGAATGCGGTCAACCCGCCACAAGCCAAGAACGCGCGAGAGCAACCGACGAGCGGCAAGAATGCCGACAAGGTCCCACCAGCGCGTGGTGAGATCGCACCCGACGTTCGCTCCACGAATCGAGCTGGCTCCAACGGCCGCGTCGGCGAAAAGGAACAACCGGAAGCCAAGGCCAAGACCAAGGAAAACTCCAAGGAACCCGAGAAGAAGCAGAAAGACTCTCCCTTGCTCAAAACCCAGGAAACGAGACAGGCCAAGCGGCCCCGCAGCCTCCCGGACGCGAACGAATCGCCGCAAGAACCTGCCCACGAACCGCTTCCCAAACGGGACCAGCCCCGATCAAAGAGTGCCTCCCCACCGCCCGAGTCGGGTGAAGCGCCCAAGCCAGGCGAACCAGGACCACAACAGTTGCCGTCCCCTGAAGCCGGCCTGCCGGGCAAGACGCCTCCAGGCCTCCCATCGGGCAACCCGGGCCCGGCCGGCGAAAAACCGAGCCAGGTCCCCCACGAAAATAGCACCTCGCCAGGCAAGAACCCGAGTGGCCGCAGCCCGAAGCCGAAATCATCGCTCACCCGAGCCCCACAACAACCACCGTCAGCGTCACCGTCACCCAAAAAGGCCAAGAGCCCAGCTCCGCTCGGTCAGTCGTCGAGCCGACCACAGGGACAGCGACCAGGCTCGGCCCCGGCACGTTCGTCGGGGCGGGGAGACGGCCTCGGATCAGAAACCGGCCCCGGCAACGGTCCCGGATCGATCGCCCGTGGCAACGTCGACCCCTCGGGAGAGCTCGTGCCGTCGTCGTCACGGGTTCCCGGGGGTCGGCTCCCGAGTCGAGAGAAGGCATCGAGCACTCCCAAGGAGGGGAACCCGCAAGCAGAAGCCGTGAGCCCTGCCGGCCGCCAGTCCACCCAAGCGGGATCGCAGTCCGCCGGGCCAGACGCTCCGGGAGACCGATCGAACGCAGGGTCCGACCAACAGCTCGAACAACCAGCGAACCCAACGATCGGAGCATCACTTTCCCCATCGCCCCAAGGGGGAGCGAGCGACAGCCGAACCCATCGCCGCGTGCCTCTCGACACGCCCAGTCTCCACGCCGGTGGGCCTGCGAACCAGGACCAATCAAAGCCGACGCCCCACACGGCCTCTCCGCTCGAGAGCGCGGCCGAAACCGTCGCTCCCGACCACCTGCCGCCGGCACGGTCGCGGGCGGAGCCGGTGGTCCGGCGGTTGCGCGAGCTGATCGAGCAGGACCTGGTCAGCCCCGAGGTGTTGGACGCTGCCGGAGTCACATCGAAGCAAGAGTTGGACCAGTTCGTCACCACCCTGGAGTGGGAGCTGTCGCCCGACAAGGAGCCACCCCTCGGCCGTGAGATCGAAGTCAGCCAAAGGGCTCGCGAAACCTTGAGCGTGCCCGCTTCACTCACCGGACTGAACTTGAAGCCGAGGGGACGCATCGACACCACGCGAACGAGGAGCCATGGCGAGAAGGACAAGTTCCGCGGTAACAACGAGGGCCACCGGTTCCTCGTTCCCCCCGAGCTCCGCGCTGGTTTCAATGCTTACCGCACCGCCCTCTCACGATCGACGCGGCAATCTCCTTGACGCCTCGCCATGGGAAAAGCGAATTGCCCCGTCAATCAGACACAGACTCCGCCGCAAGTTCCGACGGCGGATCCGCCGGGACTTCATCACGCGTGGGGGGAACAAACGACATGGGCAGTTCGATCGTGAAGCGGCTTCCTTGTCCCAAGTCCCCTTGCGCGGAGAGGGTGCCGCCAAATGCCGTGACGATCCTTCGGGCCACGGCCAGGCCCAGCCCGACCCCTCGCTGGTCGTGGCGCGCGGCCTCAGGGGCTCGGTAGAAGGGTTCGAAGGCCCTGGCCTGTCCTTCGGTCGAGAGGCCTTCACCCTGGTCCTCCACGGCGAGCGAGGCAAGCCCGGCTTGCCGCCCCGTCCGAACGATGATCGAGGTATTCGGAGGACCATATTTACAGGCGTTGTCGAGCAGGTTATCGACCGCCTGGGCGAGCAAGAGAGGGTGGACCCGCACCCAGAGCGGGCCGGGGCATGACGCTTCCCCCTTCAAATCCGCCCCTCGCGCATGGCCTGACCACCCCTCAAGGTGCTCGGACACCCAGGCCGCCAGGTCGATGACCTCCGGTTCCGGCCGGCCGGCCTCCGCCTCGGTCCTCGCCAGAAAGAGCAGACTCTCGATGATCTGCTGGAGGTGGACCGCCTTATGGCGAACGATCCCGAGCACGCGGCGGTATTCCTCGGGAGGCCGGTCGCGGCGGAGCACGACGTCCACCTGGCCGAGCAGTCCCGCCAGGGGGGTGCGCAACTGGTGTGAGGCGTCGCCGGTAAATCGGCGCTGTTGCTGGAGCGTTTCGTGCAAGCGATCGAGCAGACCGTTGAACGCCTGACCGAGGTCTTCGAGCTCGTCCCCTGTGTTCGGGACGGGCAAACGCTCATGGCGATCCTCCGCGTCGGCATCGCGCGCGGCCATCGCCATCGCCGTCAAGGGAGCCAACCCACGGCGGCAGAGCCTGCGATTGACCGCGGCGGCCGCGAGCCAGAGGACCGTCGACAGGACGATCAGGGTCAGCCCAAGCCGGTTCAGTGTCGCCTCCGTCGGCCCCAGGGGGGCGTAGGCAACCAAGATCAACGCGGAATGTCTCCCGGCGACGGGCGTTTTGGACGGATCCACCGGCTCCTGGAGCGCTTCGGGAACGGCTAGCCGCCTCGACTTCACCATCCAGGGGCGGCCGTCAGGCCCCGTGAACCGGCCGGAGGTGGGTCCCTCGGCCAGTTCGAGCGAGAGCCGGCGGGGGTTCAGATTGGGCGACCGGTCGATCAGCCGCCCGCCCGCGTCGCGGACGACCCAGCGAAGCTGGTCGGCCCCCGCCTCCAGACCCACGCCGAGCACGCGTTCGTCGGGTTCCCACTCAACCCCCTCAGGGCCGACCTCGGCGGCCGCCGCCAGGGTCGTCAGCGCTGCGTCGAGCCGCTCATCGATCAGGCGATGGAGGTGGTGGACCGCCAACCCGCCGAGAGCCGCGGAGAAGCCGATCAGGACGATCGCGAGCGCGGCCAGGAACGACGCGGAGAGCCGGGAGGCAAGGCTCATGGTGTTCCTTCCGAGCCTCGGGGCGATTCGCCGAAGAGGTAGCCCCGGCCCCGTAGCGTGTGGATCAGCCGAATCCCATTCTGCGATTCCAGCTTGCGTCGGAGTTCCTTGACGTGGACCTCCAAGGTGTTGGAGAGACCGTCAAAACTCTCGTCCCAAACATGATCATAAATTCGGGTGCGTGACAAAACCTGTCCTGGATGTCTCAGGAAGTAGACGAGGAGAGCCTGCTCCTTGGGGGTCAGATCAAGTGGCTTTCCCGCCCGCTCCGACCGCCCTGAGATCGCGTCAAGCCGCACATCGCCGTACTTCAACACCCCGCCGACTCCGGGCCCACCCCGGCGGACCAAGGCACGGACACGGGCCAGGAGCTCCTCAAAGCTGAACGGCTTGCAGAGGTAGTCGTCGGCCCCACCGTCCAGGCCGCGAACCCGGTCGGAGACCGCGTCGCGCGCCGTCAGGAAGAGGACCGGCGACTCACCCCCCGACTGGCGGAATCGTTTGAGCAGAGTCAGGCCATCAGGCCCGGGGAGCCACCAGTCGAGGAGAATCAAGTCCCAATTCAGATCCAGAAGCGCCACCCTGGCGATATCACCGTCCGGGGCGTGTTCGACCACGTACCCCTCTTCGCTCAAGCCACGGATCAACGAATCGGCAATTTCAAAGTCGTCTTCAACCACCAAGATGCGCGTATCCATGCCGACGAAACCGCCCTTCCCACTGCCCACCCAGCCAGTCAGCCGTATCCCCGCTCACCCCGCGGAGGGGCCTATCTTTGGAATCCTTCGCAACTTCACCGGGCGAGAGGGGCAAGCCCGCCGCTCGGCTCTTAGAGCGGTTTACGATCGCATTGCGCACGGTGGGAGGAAAACGGGGACTGGCTCCCGGCCCGCTCCATGCTCGGCTTTTCCGGACGACCTGGCGGCCGGGTGCCTGTCCCCATTTTCCGGGCCGTCACGGGCGGCCTCGGCGGAAAGGGGGACAGGCACCTCCGCTGCGCTCCGGAGCCAGTCCCCGTTTCCGCACGTGCTCCTGAGTCTTGAGAACAACCACCGTGTGCAACGCATCCTCAAACCGCTCTAGCTCCTTCGCTTTCAATCACTTGCCCTTGGCCGGCTTCGCCTCTTTCTCATCATCATCGTCGTTTTCAGTTTTGACGATCTTCCCCTTGGCGTCCAGGACGACTTCCACCGACCCAAGGTCAACCTCATAGCTGATGGGGCCATTTTCTCCCTGGGTGATTTCCTCCGCCTTCTTGATTTTCTCGTTGGGATACTTCGCCGCCAAGGTTGCTTTCACCGCCTCGGGCAACGTGTCGGCGGCGATTTCCTTCTCGATCTCCACGATCGTGCCGTCCGGCTTGAGCGTCAGATCAATGCCATGCCCCTCGACCTTCAGCGAGACTTCGTAGGTGGTCACCCCATCCTCGACCTCCTTGGCCGCTTCCTCGATCTTCGCCTTGGGAAACTTGGCCTTGGCTGCCTTGAGCACGGCCGCGGGCAGCTTGTCGACGGGGATATTCTCCTCGTCAGCTCCGGCCGCCGCGCCCAGCACCAGGGTGCCAACGAGTCCCGACAGAGCCGTCCAGCGCGCAAATCGGTTCATCATCATCCTCCGTTTGACTTGAGGCACGAAAAATTGAGCGCCGATGGTGCAAGGAGTTCCACCGGCGACGACCGATCTTAGCGAACGGACCTGAAGCCCTGATGAGCGGAATATAAATTTTTCCTTATCCGGGAAAGTGCGGTCTTCTCATCATAATCCAAGGGATCTCAACCACGGAACGCACGGAGATCACGCAAAATCCAATCCCAACGTCCAAACGCTTCTACAAAACAAAATTAATGATCCGCGACAGGGCGAGAATCGCGATGGAATTCCGGCCCGGCCGAATCCCCCTCTCGCGGCGAACTCGGGGAAAATTACGGCCGGGCCGGCCGTGCTACTGCCAATCAACCCAGGGCAAGAACAGCGAAAACCCTCGGTTTTGTGGCGAGATCCTCCTGTTCAGGCGAGTCCCAGGATGCCGAGTGCGTCCCGTTCGATCATCGCCTCGATCGCCTGTTCGTTCAGTTTTGGCAAGCCGGTCCCCTGGGTCATGGCGTTGAGCTTGCGGAGGCCGTCGATCGAGGCATTGACGGTGGTGAATGGGTAGTCGCTCCCGAAGAGGAGCTTCTCCCAGACGCCATATTCCTGCACGAGCATCAGGCTCTGATAGAGCTGAAACGGCCGATAGTGCAACGCGCTGACGTCGGCGTAGACGTTCGGGTGCTTGCGGATGGTCGCGATGCATTCCCCCTCATACGGATGCGAGAGGTGCGCCATGATGATCTTCACGTCCGGGAAGCGGATCGCGACGGCGTCGAGGTGGCGGGGAAGCGTACACTCCAGAGGGGCTTGCGCGATGAAGGTCGTGCCGGTGTGGAGCAAGACGGGGAGGTTGTGCCGCGTCGCATAGCGCCAGAGTGGGTCGAGCCTTGGTTCATCGGGCCGGAATCCCGCGTACATCGACAGCAGCTTGATCCCTCGAAGACCGAGATCCTGGTGGCCTTGCTCCATCTCCGCTTCCCAGCCCTCCTGGGTGGGGTCGACGGAGAGGAAGCCGATCAGCATCTCGGGATGAGCGTTGACGTAACGGGCGACGTACTGGTCGTCGACCCAGAGCCCGCTCAGCTTCGCCTTGCCACCGAAGACAATGGCCTTGGCTCCCGGCTGCGTCGAGGCGAGGTAGTCTTCGAACCGGACCGTGAGGTCGACCTCGACGCCCGCTCGCGCCCGGCAGGCCTGGCGGCGAAAGTCGTCGTTGAAGTGGAGCGGGTACTGCCAGGCATGACTGTGAACGTCGATGATCATGAAAGTTTCCCTCGGGCGTCGACGGTAATCGGGCGAAGCGCTCGCCCCTCGAGCCACCAGAATCGGTCTTGAAGATTAACGCATGGGCAGATGTGGTTCGGAATCACACTGATCCGCTCGCCCACCTTGGGCCGGACGTCACAGAGTGTGACGTCGACTTGCCCGTGCTCCTCACTGAGTCGGGTGATCTTGGCCCCCGGGTATTCGACGATCAGGCCGTGCCCGCTGTCGCGAGCAGGGATGCAGGCGTCACTGGTGAACGTCTTCGTTCCCCCGTCGATCACCACCTGGCCCTTCACCGCATCGCTGATGACCGTGCAGACGATCCGGGCCGCACAGTCGTCGGGCGTGCAATAGCCACCACGTACCGTGTTCATGTCATTGAAGACATACGTCCCGGGACGGATCTCGGTCAACGGGGGGACCAGGTGTGACTGAAACGCGGCGGGGGTCGATCCACCGGAGACGATCGCAGCCTCCAGACCATGCTTCGCCCAGAGGTCGATCGTCTCTTGTAGCTTGGCTGCCACGGCCGCCAGCGGTTTCGCCTGCTGGTCGGCCGGTTCCCAGACCTGGCCGGGATAGCACATGAGGCCATCGAGCCGAACACCGGGCCGGCCGGCGATCAACCGGGCCAGCGCCAGGGCCTCATCCGGGTTCGCCACCCCGGTCCGTCCCATCCCGACGTCGAGATCGACGAGCAAGCCAATCGTGCTCCCGGCCGCCACCGCCGCCCCGGCCAGCGACTCAAGGGCGAACGCGGAGTCGATCGCCACGCGCACCGTCTTCGTGTGCGCAAGCTGAGCCAGTCGGTCACAACGCGCCCGATCGACGGCCGGGTAGGCCATCAAGAGGTCGTCGCAGGCCTCGGCCATCTGCTCCGCCTCGCCGACCTTCGCCACCGTCAAGCCGACCGCCCCCGCGTCGATCTGGAGCCGGGCAATCGTCCGACTCTTGTGCGTCTTGGTATGCGGACGAAGTTTGAGCCCATGCTCGGCCACGTAGCCGGCCATGCGATCAATGTTCCGCCTGGCGATCACGGCATCGACCACCAGCGCCGGCGTCGGCACCTCTTCAAGGGGGATGGTCTGGGTCCCGGACGAGGTCGACATAACCATGAGGCTCATTTCCCTTTTTCAGTGCAGCGTCGTTCGAGAGCATTGGGGACGTATTATCGCAGATCGTGGCCGGAGTTGAAGAGGCAGGGAATCGGCTGCCACCGGACTATTTTCTCTCACCAACCCGCCCGAGTCACAATCGCCATGATCGACCAATCCATTCAGTAATCCCTAAGTCTCTATTCCATAACATTTACGACTTGTGTCACATTTCCAATCACAATCGTAGACTCTTTTTGCAGGCCCCGACTGTCAGATCCGACGTACCTCTTCACTCGGCGCGGAGCGAGGCAACCATGGACCACCGAATTGGTTTGATTGCCGTGAACGGACTTGATGCTTTCGCCCTGGCCGATCTCTTCCCCACCCTCCCGGAGGAACGATTCGCCTCGTCTCACTCGTGGGCCTGGTTACGGTTCGACCCGACCGTCGTGGAGGAAGAGCGATGGATCGCCCAGGCAGAGCGAGAGCCGCTCGGCAAGGCGCGGCGACCGTTCCTGGTGATCCGAGGCGAGGCGGACAGGTCCTGGCGGATCAGCCTCTATTCGCCCAAGCAGGAGCCTCTGCATCTGGCCTTCCACCATGATTTCTACCGGCCACCGACCCAGCCGCTCGAGGATTTGCTCGACGAGCTCGACGCCACCGTGCCGGAGGACTTCCAGACCATGAAGGAGGAGGTTGGGAAGGGGAGCGGGACCAGCAGCACTCGCCTGAAGAGCCTGGACGCCGTCAAGAAAGCCCAGGCAAAGCGAGTCGGGGCCTGGATCAACGCGCGGGACGATTTCGGTGACGGCGATCAGGCCCGCCGCGTCCTGAGCGGCAAGGCATGCTCGCCGGGGGAGCGGCTCGGCCCCTTCAACGTGCTTCCCCAGTTCCTCGACACCCTGTCTCTGGGCAAGGCGTTTGGGACCGAGGACAGCGCGTGGCAGGTTGGCCCGGAGGCTGGATCCGTCGGGTCGTTCGATCGGTCGCGATCGTTGTACGCAACCGTTCCTCGCGCCGAGTTGATCGCGGGAGGGCCGATCGAGCTGCCGGTGGACGACCTGGCCCGGTTCTGGCTCTTGCCCTGGTTTTGCGAGACCGACTCCGAGACGGACCTCTTGATCGTCCCCAAAGCCGGAACCCGCCTCCGCTTGCCTCGGACCGACGGGTCGGTGGAGGTTCATCGCCGAGGTGCCCAGACCTACATCGAGATCACCTGGAACCCGCCCGGAAGACGCGTTTCCACGTACCGCGAACTCTGCCAGGCGATCGCCGCCGCTCCCGCCGGAACGACCATTGAATTCATCGCGGGCCGGATGCCGGAGGACGACTCCGACGACGCGTCCCTCCAGGCCGGCGATCAACGCTACCTCGGCTCGCTGACCGATCAGGGCACATTCCTGTTGACCCACTCGTCCGTCGCGGCAAACCCGGCCGACTTCCTCGCCGCGATGGAAATCTGCCGGCAGATCGACCAACCCAAGCCATCGTTCGTGATGCCGAGCGAGCAGGATGCGCGGGGGGTCTTGGAACTCGCGCGCGGCACCGACTGGTTTGTGGATGCGGGGGCCCTTCCGCGAGTCAAAGGGAAATCGGTCACGGCGGCCAGTCGGGATGAAGCCATGACGACGATGATGATGGTCTTCCGTAAACGATTCGAGGCCGGCCCCTGGAACACAATCGGCGGTCAGCAACAGGATGAGGTGAGTCATCAAGAGTGGGAAACCGCGATCCAGGAGGTCGAGAAGTCACTGGCGAAAGCGTTCGCCGCGCCTGAAGGCGGCGACATCATTCTCGAGACCGAGCGAGCCATTTTCCGAAGTGCCGACTGGTCGAAAATGAATGTCGGCTTTCTCGACGCCCTGGACACTCTCTGCGGCCCCTGCGAGCAGGAAGACATGCCGCCAACCCCGACAGAGAAGCTCTGGCCAATCGACCGGGCCTTCACCAACCTGAAGTTCACCCGGCTCGGCGACGTCCATTGCAACCGATTCGGCGAACTCTACCTCCGCGGCTACGCCGGCCCATCAGGCGACACATTCGCCGCCATCGCCGTCGGCACGCTCGGCCAGTTCGCCTTCGAGTTCGTCACCCCACTGGCGGGCGGAGGGAGCCTGACAACCTCCACGACGCCCGACTTGAAGGACAAACCCAAAGCCGGTATTTATAAACGATCGTTTCCCACATTGACCCCGGCCGCTCTCTATCAGGAGCACCGGTCCGCCCTCGCCAAGTTGACCGCGGCCCATGCCGAGGCCCAACCGATCGAGGCGACCACCGAGGGGTTCTGTCGGGCTCTTGACGATTACATCAAGCGAGAATTCTAATGAAACCCTCCCGATACGACATTCGATCGGTACGCCGATTGCTCTCCTGAAGATCCGGACAGTGGGCCTGTCCCTGCTCATCCAGTTGCCGATACGGCCCGAAGACGTAAAGCCTACCTGGTCAACCAGGACTCCGTCATGCGAACAATCATTACTATTGCCACTCTTGTTGTTTTTGCCGCCACTTCGAGTGGTTGCTCCAACTTGCGAGGGATCATGCAGCCCTCGCCAACTGCCACCAAAGCCCCTCGAAACATCCCCGTCGTTCTGCAACCCCCAGTCTCGAGTTGGCCATGAACGGGAAACGAGACGATTCGCCAAGGCCAACACGAAAGGCGTTTCCATTCAATCCCCACACCCATTTGATCCCCATTCACGGCCGGGCCGCCCGCACGACTCGGCCGAGGCAGTTCCTCCTTCATGGCGTTCACCTCTCGGCCATCTGAATGGCGTAGAGATCGGCATCTTTCATCACAAAGCGAAACCGGACCGCTTTGCCGGTGAGTGAGCCGAGGTCGCTGCCGTTCTTCCAGCGTGCGGGGCGTTCGATCTCGTTGCCGATGGATTCGACGCTCTCAGCCAGGGTGAAACCGGGGATCGGTTGGCCATTCGCGTCCTGGATCTCGACGCGAATCCCCCCCGCGGCCGAGGTCGCGAAGTTGAGCAAGAGACGCTTGCCCTGGAAGTCCAGCGGCTTCATGACCATTTCGCCCCCTTCGTAGGGCGCCCGGACCGATGCGAAGCCGTCAAGCCGCAGGCTGTAGCGATGGAGGTGAGCGGACGGCTGGGCATAGTCCTGATTCGTGTAGACCGACATCTCGGTCGGTCCGGTCTGCACGAGATTCAAGGCCGGATAATTGGTCCGCGAGACCCAGTTCCGCGCACCAATGCCCGGACGGATGAACGCGCCTAGAAAGGCGCGGTCGTAGATGTTGCCGCCGCGGCTCGTCATGAAGATCGCGTCGGACGTATCCTTGAAATAGTTCGGATTGACGTCGATCGCTTTCGCCTCCTCGGCACTCAGGACCTGACGGCCGGGCATGAAGCGAGCGGCGGTCGCGATGTAGAGGTGCGGTGCGCGAAAGTAGGGTTGAGTCTGGTTCGTGTAGAGATGCTCGATCGGGGCAGGGCGGCCGTTGGCGTCCTTGTACTCCATCAACTGGATCGCTTTCCAGTTCACGAAGTCCGTACTCTCCGCCCGACAGATCCGCCGCACCTTACCTTCGAAGACCCGGAAGAACGCCAGGTATTTCCCTTCCGCGGGCGACCAGAACGCCAGGTTCTGCGAGTCGAACATGTACGGAAAAGCAACCATGCTCTTGGTCAGCACGGGCTTGTCCTGCAACTTCTTCCATTGAAGCCCGTCGGCCGAAACGAACGCAACCAGGCCCGTCTCCATCGTCCCCCCCAGCGCTTTGTAGCGTTGGTCGGCCGGGGCCGCCGGGTTCGTGTCCAGAAGCGGACTGAAGTTGTGCGACAGCCCACCCACGGCCAGCACCACGTTGTTGTCGCGACGGCCCTCGACCTCAACCAGCCCGAGTTCCGGCTTGGTCCAGTGGATCCCATCCTGGGAATCGGCCACGCAGGTGACCTCACCGACCCCATCCTTCTTGGCGATCGCCTTCCCTCGGTAGTAAGCCCGATACTTGTCGCCGTCGTGAATGACCGTGCAATAGCCCGAGAAGCCCCCCTCCCACGGCTTGTCGAAGGCGAGGACCGGTCCCTCATCCCTTGGTTCGCACAACCGGAGTGAAACCCCGCGCATCAGGTCGATCAACCGAGTATCCACAAACGGTTCAACCCGACCGGCCGGGGCCGCAACAGGCTCAGCTGCCAGCCCAGGCGTTGCGACGATGATCGAAATGAGAGCGTAAAAGCCAATCCAGCGCATGATTGATCTCCTGGACGAGAGTCGATCCGTTCCTCGCTTGAAGTCCAGTGATCCTATATTGGTACGGACAACCGATTCAACCCAGGCGTGCCCAGCATGCCGATTTTCCCGCAAGCGTGGGCCATGAGTCCCAATCATCCCGCCGGGTAGCTGTCAATGCCCCGCAAGGTCGGTAAGATTGGAAAGCCTTGGCTCGACCTGTCGCCCTTGTGACCTTGGGAATCTGTAGAAATGAATTGGCCGAAATCCGAGAAACTTCTGGCGGACAACGCCCGGCTCGTCCCTGGCGGACTCGCTTCGCTCAATCGCAAGGCGGATCCCGTCATCGCGTTCGTTCGCGCCAAGGGGTCGCGGCTCTGGGACATCGACGGTCATGAATATATTGACTACCATGCCGGCTTCGCCCCCTACATCCTCGGCCATGGCGATGAGGACCAGAACGCCGCGGTGATCGAAGCGATGCGCAACGGCCTCTCAAACTACGGGTCCGGCCCGACCCTGGAAGAGGGAGAACTCGCCCGACTCTTCCTCAAAGCCGTCCCCCATGCCGAGAAGGTCCAGTTCTTCAACACCGGCTCGGAAGCCACCTCGCAGGCGATCCGCGTGGCCCGCGCCTGGACCGGCCGGTCGCATATCATCAAGATGCAAGGGGGTTATAACGGCCACCACAACGCGGTGGCCACGAACCTGATGAGCACCCGCGAACAACTCGGCGGGGTCGCCATTCACGGTGACGAGTATCCGACCGTCCCCTTCTCGGCCGGGATTCCCCCGGTCGAGCGAGCGCTGACTCACGCCGTGCCGTTCAACGACCTGGCAGCCGTGGAGCACGTCGCCAAGCGTGGTGAACTCGCTGCGTTGATTACCGAACCGGTGCTCCAGAACATCGGCGTGGTCAAGCCGAAGCCGGGCTACTTGCAGGGGCTCCGCGACCTGGCCGATCGCTACGGCTTCGTGCTGATCTTCGACGAGGTGAAAACCGGGTTCCGTTCCAGCCTCGGCGGGTACCAGGCGCTGGCCGGAGTGACGGCCGACCTCTCCACCTACGGCAAGGCGGTCGCCAACGGCTTCCCGCTGGCCGCGATGGCGGGCAAGTCGGCCTTGATGGACCTGGCGACGAGCCCCGACCCCACCAAGCGAATCCTGATCGCCGGCACCTACAACTGCCACCCCGTACCGGTCGCCGCGGCAATCGCCTGCCTCAAAAAACTGATGGACCCCGCGCAACGGGTCTACGACAAGCTCGAAGGGCTGGCCCAGCGGCTCGAGGCCGGGCAGCGAGACTTGTTCAATCGCTATGGCATTCCGGTGGTCATCAGCCGCGTCGGAAGCGCCAGTTGCGTCTACTTCTCGACCGTGGAGCCGTCGGATTGGTGGGACATCCTCGACCACCACGACGCGGCGTTCGACGCTCGCTACCGCCGTGCTCTGATCGAGCGCGGGATCTATCACTTCCCGGTCATCGTCAAGCAAGGGAGCATCAGCTTCGCGCACAGCGAGGCCGATATCGACCAAACGCTCGAGGCCACCGAAAGCGCCCTGCGAGCGCTGACCGGTGACCCCAAATCGACCTGATTTCCACCGCGGAAGCGGGCTCAATGCCCGCTCATCATGCCGGCGTCGAGACGGCCACGGCCGTCTTGACCTGGGTGACGCCGGCCGAGCTCAGACCTTCCTCGGCGGCGGGAAAGACTTTGGCCAGGATCCGGTCGCGAGCATCGGCCAGCGTGAAGACGACGTGGGTCGCACCGACGTTCGTCAAGCGCTCGGCCGCGGCCGCGGCTCCCCCGGTCTCGCCCCAGCGGCCGACCACAACCGGCAGAGCGCTGGATTGAGCGCGGAGCCGGCTGACCAGGTAGCGAGACTGAGCCAGCCCTTCGGGCGGTACGTGGGACAGGACGACGAGTTCCGGGTTCCGTTCCGCCACTTGCTCGACGACCTGGAGGGGAGATCCGGCGTCCGCGACGATCTCAAGATGGCATCCCGACGGAGCGAGCAACTGGCCGAGCATCTTCAGGACAAGCACGTCCGAGGTGTCGACCACCGCCACGCCCATGAGCTCGACGGCCGAGGGGGCGGTCGCCTCGTTCGCGGCGCCCGGGGCGGCGCCGTTCGGCGGGGCAGGGGTCATCGACTGCAGAGTCAGCTCCGTCACCCCTTCGAGGTTTTCGACGATCTCACCGATGACCTGCCAGATGAACGCTTGCAGCCGCTCTTCGAGATCGTCCCGAGCCGCGTCGCGCTCGGCCAGCATCAGGGTGGGAACCAGAATCCGGTCGAAGACTTCCGCGCGAGGCCACTTCTTCAGCGCCTCTTCGACGAATTCAACCGCCCCTTCCCGGTCCAGGGAAACGAGCCGCTGATAGAACCGCACATGCGGGTCGAGTTCCGCCTCCTCGCCGAGCATGGTGGCGAAGAAGCGGAGGCCGGGCACGTACTTACCGATCACCGCCAGGCAGACCGTCAAGGGGGTGGAAAGGAGAAGGCCGAGCGTTCCCCAGAGCCAGGTCCAGAACATCGCGGCCACCAGGAGGCCGAGCGCTGAGACCCCGGTCGTCTTGCCGTAAATGATCGGCTCCAGAAAACTGTTCAGTATCGTCTCGAGCACGGCATAGAGAGCGATGACCAGGAGCGGCTCCCACCAGCCCGGGAAATAGGCGAACGAGAAAACCAGGGGGAGAATGAACGCCACGGCAGGCCCCACGTAGGGGATGAACCGCGTCAACGCCGCCAGGCATCCCCAGAGCACCGCGTAGGGAACGCCGATCAACGCCAGGCCCACGCCGATCACCAGCCCGAAGGCCGAATTCATCAAGGCGAACGTCGCCAGGTAGCGGCTGATTCGCTGACCGATCTCCTCCGTCGTCCGGGTCGTCAGACTCACCTGCCGATCTCCGAAGAGACTCACGATCCGGTCGCTGAGATCCTCGTGTCCCATCAGGATGAACAGCACCAAGATCAAGACAAAGCTGCCGACCCCGAGGAATTCCAGGTAAGGGCCGGTGGTCGACCGGAGCCGCTCCTGGAACGACGGTTCGGAGACCACGACCACTCTCGGGATCTTGTTCGACGTTGTCGCTTCCGAGTCTGAGGAGGAGGTGTCCACTTTCGCGGCCGACGGCTTATCGAGTTTCGCCATGACCCGGTCGGACATCTTCGTCAACTTCTCGGCAGTCGACGGTTGCCCCGGCTTGACCACGCTGTCGAGCTTCCTCTCGATGTTCCCCTGGAACTCGGGCAGCTTATTGGCCAACGAGGTCAACTGCTCTCCAACGACATAGCCAAGCCCCCCGAGCACACCCAACGCCATCACGACGGTCAGAATGACTGCGCCGACGCGCGGCACCCCGAGCCGCACCAGCCGATGCACCGGAGGCGCCAGGGCGAAGCTCAAAAGAATCGACAAGGCCAGCGGCTTGAGCACCTCGGCGGTGAAATACATGAACGCGACGATCGCGAAGATCAGGATCGTGAGCTTGAACGGGTCGTTCAAGGTGGACGACTTACGGATGGTGCCCATTGAAGAGTCAGTCCCTTGGATGAGGTACGTTCAAGGTCATCGGATCGTGATCGCAGGTGACGCGACTCACGTTCCCCCGGCCTCAGGCTCGATCGTGCCACCGGGGATCCCGCTGCAAGCGGACCGCGATGCGCCCATTGCCGAGTTAAGTACCTCTGCAACCCTCGTGCCGACATCACCGTTCCCGGATCGATAACTTTCTCAGGGGCGCAACTCTTCGCCCAACCGCCGAATCAGGGCCGTCGTCCGCTCCTCGTTGAGATGCAGGGGGTTGATGACCAGCTTGCCCTCGTCCAGCAGGCCGTGCCCCACATAAACCGGCGGCGATCCCTTGCGCAGGCGGCGGCAAACCTCCAGCGCCGAGCGGCCCAACGCCGCCTCATCGACAGTCATTTCGAGCACAGGCAGGCTCTCGCCATCACTCGGGTCCACGAGCCTGGTCCGCGCCACCCCTTCCAACCCCGCCGCCACCCGCTCGAGATCGCCGCGAAAGGCCGCCAGGTCCCGATCGTACGCCCCTTCGGTAAAGAGGCGCAAGGCGGTCAGCAAGGCGACGATCTGCTCCTTGGAGACCTTCATGCCCCGGCCAATGCCATGCCGGGGCAAGCCGGCCAGCCGCGACCGATCGAATAAATTGTCCGGCGGCTCCCAGAGATCAAAATGGTCGTCCATATCGAGCATCTGCAAGGCCGCCGACCCGACGAGTTCGCGCCGGCCGCAGAGGATCCCCGTCGCCTGGGGACCGCGAATCGCCTTGCCACCACTGAAGGCCACGACGTCGGCCCCGGCCGCGACGATCTCACGGAGGTTAGCTCGCGGCGGCAATTCCCCCGCGGCATCAACCAGGACGCTCAGTCCATGTTGGTGTGCCACCGCAACGACCTCGGAGAGCCTCGGGCGTGAGTGCGGGCCATAAACGTAGAGAATGCCGGCCGTCAACGGCCCGATGGCGCTGGCGTATTCCCAGGCCTCCGCTCGGCGAACCCCCGCCCCGGCGATCGGCTCGTGAAACCCGACCTCAACCAGCCGCGCTCCCGCCGCGCGCACCGCATGGTCGTAGCCATTACGCTGCTCGCGTGCAATAATAAATTCATGCGGAAACCCATCACAATGCGGTAGCCGCTCCATCCGCCCCAGTTCATACCCGGTCAAGATCGCCGCCGCCCCCAGCGTCAGCCCCGCCGCCGCCCCCGCCGTGACCAGCCCCGCCTCAGCGCCCGTGGCCTCGGCAATCGCCCGCGAAGCCACTCCTTGCAACTGTTCCAACGGGACCGACTCACCGGCCGCCGCGCAGAATGCCTCCAAAACCAAGGGGGACATCGGCGCCCCGCCGAGCCGCGTCACCGCCCCCGAGGCATTGATGATCGGCTCGATCCCCAACCGCTTGAAAACATTCATCAATCGCCCCCAAAATCACAGAGCCAGCGGCGACCGGCTCGGCGATCCTTTATCAAGGTGATCGCCAACGCCTGAACACCACGACCCGATCGTCCACGATTCATCAAACGATCCAAAGACCGGCCCGGCCGGGCCAGTTCCGCTCATCATGGCAGTTCACCCTCGATTTCGCGAATCCCGCATTCGTGTCCTCAGAAAGTGAAGGCCCACCTCAGCCGCGAGAAGTGGTAGAATCAGCCATCCAAGAATTGGTGAAAATCCCGCACAGGGTCGTCTTTTTTTGCGTAAGAGGCCTCCAAAGAGTCAGGGAACGAGGTGACAGATGCCAGTTGACTCTTGGGAGTGGATACCAGGGAAATCGGTCGGCCCGTTTCAATTCGGGGCCAAAGCACGCGCCGTGATCGCTCGGTTCGCGCTCCGTAAGTTGGAACCCGCTTGCCCCGATGCGGACTGGGACACCTACGAAATCCCAGGGCGTGAATCCTGTCTCTCGACGGAGGACGACAGAATCTCGTCGATCAACTGCTGGGATCATCTTTATTACAAAGACTCCGACATTCTCACACTGAGCCGAGACGAGGCACGGGCACTCCTCGGCCCCGAGGAGGAATCGGAACCCCTCGGTGAAACCTCGCTGATGGCCGTCTACTACCACAGCCTGGGATTGACCCTCTGGATCGAGGACGGCTGGATCAAGAGCGCCACCTGTGAGGAGAGTTCCGACACGGACCTCATTTTTCGGATTCTCCCACCGAATCTGTGGGTGAAGGCCATGCACAGTGAAAAGAAGCGGGCGTTCCGTAACAACTGAGGCTCGGGCTCTCCTACCCTTACGCATCAATTAAATGTGATCAATGGCTTAATCATCCCGTCCTCCTTCGTCTCCATCAGATGTAACCCTCGCCCCACCTCCTCAAACGGGAACGTGTGCGTGGTCAAGGGACTCGGGTCCACCCGGCCCGCTTCGATCATTCGCAGGAGGCGTCCCATCCGTACGTTTCCTCCGGGGCAGAGGCCGGTCCGGATCGTCTTGCCCCCCATCCCCAGGCCCCAGGCGATCCGAGGGATTTCGACCGAGTCGCCATGACCGAAGTAGCCCGCGACCGAGATCGTGCCCCCCGGCCGGGTCGCCTTGACGCACGCCTCGAACGTCACCTGGGCCCCGAGGCATTCGATGGCCGAATCGACGCCCTCACCGTCCGTGAGTCGAAGGATCTCCTCGACCGAATCCACGGCCGACGGGTCCACGACGAAGTCGGCCCCAAAGTGTCTTGCCAGTTCTTGCCGCCGGGGAACACCCTCGACGGCGATGATCCGCCCCGCGCCCAGCAGCCGGGCGCCGGTCGTGGCCATTAACCCCACCGGCCCTTGCGCAAAGATGGCCACGGAGCCGCCAAGCGGGATGGCGGCGTTCTCGGCCCCCATGAAGCCGGTAGACAGCATATCGGCGCAGTAAACCGCCACTTCGTCGGGGATGGTCGTCGGGATGGCGGTCAGGTTGGCCCGGGCGTCATTGACGTGAAAGTAGTCGGCAAAGACTCCATCCTTGACGTTGGCGTATCGCCAACCGCCGAGCATGTGTTGGCACTGTGAGCTGAACCCGCGCTGGCAGTTCTCGCAGGTGAAATCGGGAGTGATCGCCCCGACCAGCACTCGGTCCCCCTCCTTGAAACCCTTGACCTCGCTGCCGAGCCGGGCGATGACCCCGACCGCTTCGTGCCCCAGCGTCAGGTTTTTCCGCTCGCCGATGCCGCCCCGCAGCGTATGAACATCCGACGTGCAGATCAGGGCCCTGGTCGTTTTGACCACCGCATCGTTGGGTCCGGGCTCGGGGATAGGCTTCTCCGTGAAGCCGGTCTCGCCGATGCCCCTCATCACGAACGCTCGCATCATCTGGGCCATGGTCGCTCTCCTCTTTTCTTTGAGGTTGCTCCCAAAAACCTCCCCGGCAGTCACAACGCCCAACGTCCTACTCTGCCATGGTAGGTCACGGCGGGGCGGACAGGGAAGTGACTCCACCACGGCGGCCGGCGGAAAAGCGATCAGAGATAACTCAGCCAGGAATCGCGGCGTCGACGCTTCACGTCAGCAAACCAGCGGCAGGGCAAGTAGAGGATCACGATCGCGACAACCCAGCACAAATAAACCGTCGCCAGGCTGTTGTCGTAGCCTTCGGGTGACTGAAAGGGAGCAGTCTCGAAGAGCCAGCCGACCGGCTGTCCCCGCAGCGCGGCGACCGCCACGCCGAGCCCGTGGGCCACGGGCAGGTGCAGCAAGAAGAAGAACAAAGGGACCTGCCCAAAAGTAGCCAGGGGACCGGCCAGGAACCTCGGCAGGCGGTCGAGCCAGGCCAGGGCCAGAATCGCCGGCCCGAGAGCCATCAACAAGTAAAGCAGCGACGGCGGGTACTTCTGACAGTTCAGGAACGACATCAGGGTCAAGAGCGGGGTCGCCTGGACCGTCCAGGGCCGGGGGTCGCCGTAGACGTTCAACGCCCTGAGCCCGACGAATCCCAGGGTGAGGCCGACTCCCAACGCGACCAGGATCGTTCGCCGCCGGTCGGGCGGGAGCAAAAGGACAGGCCCAAAGGCGTAGCCCACCGCCATGACGCCAATCCAAGGGATCAGCGGATACCCCTCCAAAATGCCGATCCCCCCAACCAAGGGCACAAAGCCAGGCTCATGGAGCAGTCGCCAGAGGAGCGACCCCACGCCCGAACTCTCGACCCGAAGTCCGTCGAACAGGTTATGAAACGCGATCAGGCCGATCCCAATCGCCCCCACCAGCGCCCTGGGCAGGAAGATCAACCCTGCCAGCGCGATCATCGACCAGCCGATCGCCCAGAGGATCAGCGCCAGGATCACCTTGGGCATGGTGAATGTGAGGGAAAAGCTGACCCAGGTCTGTTCGAGCAGGATCAACCAGAGCCCCCGCTTGAGCAGGAATAAGGAGAGTTGCCCCTGGGTCTTGCCCCGCGTCCCCGCGAGAAAGGCTGACGACCCGGCGAGGAAGATAAAGGTCGGGGCGCAGAAGTGGGTGATCCACCTCGTGAAAAAAAGGGCGGGAGTCGCCACCTCGAGGTTGGTCGGAGAGACGCGAACATCCATCAGGTAGTCGCGAACGTGGTCCAGGGCCATCAGGATCATGACCGCCCCACGGAGCAGGTCGACGGAAACCAGGCGGCCCGTCATCCCATCGCGATCCCCCTCTGCCTGGGGAGTGATCGCATCGTCCGGTCGGGCATCGATTCCGAGGTAGTCCATGACCGAGGCTCCGTTGAATGAAACCGCTGTCTCGAGCCTGCTCGACGCCGCAATCAAAAGTTCTGTGCACGTCTTCACGGAATGGGTCGAGCAGGGTGACGGCTATCCTACAGCAACCCACGCCTCCGGGTCGACCAACTCGAATAGCGGCCGACGAAAACGGTTCAGGAAACCCAGAAATCGCGGAAAAATCGTCTCCGATTACTTCGACTCTTTCCAAATCCCAGGCGAACCTGACTCAACAATTCATCTTTCCACACATGCGTTGAACCACCCAATCGTCCAGTGAATTGGCCGACCATTGAGGCCTGGAGCCGGACATGTTATAGGAGAATGAATCCTTTGCACAATTTGACGGGGCAGAATCGTCGAGTCGGGGTCCTCCCATGGTGAGCACCGGTTCGTTCGAATCATTCATGTTGCGAGTCCGAGCCGGCGACGAAAACGCCGCTCGGGAACTGGTCCGGCATTATGAAGGAGTGATCCGTCGCGAGGTGCGGTTACGGCTCGAGGACCGGAGGCTGCTCCGTCTGTTCGACTCGATGGACATCTCCCAGTCGGTGCTGACCAGCTTCTTCGCCCGGGCGAGCTCGGGCCAGTTCGACCTGGAGACGCCCCAGCAGCTCGTCGGCCTTTTGATCGGAATGACGCGGAATAAGCTGGCGTTCCAGGTGCGACGACAACGGGCCCGCCGTCGTGACAATCGGCTTGTCGCGGGCACGCCGGTCGAGGACCTCAGGGTGGAGAGCACCTCGCCGGGGCCGAGCCAGCTTGCGGCCGACCACGACTTGATCGCGGCCGTGCGGCACCGCCTCAAGGATGAAGAACTGCGGATCGTCGACCTCCGGGCCGAGGGCATGGAGTGGTTGGAGATCGCGAAGCGTCTGGGCGGCTCACCGCAGGCGCGACGGATGCAGCTTGCGCGGGCGGTGCTACGCGTGACGAAGGCACTGCACCTGGACGACGACCGCCATGCCTGATCTCGACTCCGACTTCCGGCGACTCACCGCACGCTCGGCGGGGTCCGGCAGCCCGGTCCGGCGGTTGGTGAGGCGTTGGCGGGCCGGGGAGCGGCCGGACGTCGTGGAATTCCTGGCCGGCGAGGGGGACCTCGCCCCGGACAAGCTCGCCAGTGTACTCCGGGCCGACCAGAAACTACGGTGGCGGTCGGGCGAGCGGCGGCCGACGGAGTGGTATTTCGAGCGATTCGCGAACGTCGCCGCCGATTCCGACCTCGCACTCGACCTGGTCCATGGCGAGTTCCTGCTCTGCGAGGAGGCGGGTGAGCCGCCCGACCTGGCTGAGTTCCTGATCCGGTTCCCCCAGTTCGCGGAAACGATCAAACTGCAAGTCGCCTTCCATCGCGCGCTCGACGCCGCAACCGATCAGGACGAGCCGGCCAGTTTGATTTCGAACCGGGTCGGATTCCCGCACGTGCCTGGCTATGAGATTCTCCGTGAGATCGGCGGAGGCGGCATGGGGGTCGTCTACCTTGCGTCCCAGGTGGGGCTCAAGCGGCAGGTCGCCTTGAAAATGATCCGGACGGGGAGGCACGTCGACCCGGAACAGCTCGACCGGTTCCACCGGGAGGCCGAGGCCGCCGCCTGCCTGCACCACCCCAACATCGTGGAGATCCACGAGATCGGCGAGGCGGACGGGTGCCCCTACCTGTCACTGGAGATGGTGGAAGGGACCGACCTGGCCCGACGACTGGCCGCGGCTCCTGTGTCGGTTCAGCAGGCCGCGAGGATCACGGAGGTGTTGGCCCGGGCCATGGACTACGCCCACAATCGTGGCGTTATTCATCGCGACCTCAAGCCGGCGAACATCCTGCTCACGCCCGAAGGATGGCTCAAAATTGCCGATTTCGGCCTGGCGAAACTGCTTGGCAGAGAGTCGGGAGCAACCCAGAGCGGCACGATCCTCGGCTCCCCTTGTTATATGTCGCCCGAGCAGGCGTCGGGCCGGGCCCGCGACGTGGGGCCGGCCAGCGACGTCTATTCCTTGGGGGCGATCCTTTATGAGATGCTCACGGGATCGCCGCCGTTCCAGTCGGCCACTCCGCTCACCACCCTCGCCCGGTTGCTGAACGAGGAACCGGTCCGGCCGGGGCGGCTCTGCCCGAAGGTGCCCCGTGACCTGGAAACGATCTGTCTGAAATGCCTGGAGAAGGCACCCCGTAAGCGTTACCCCTCGGCCGGGGAACTGGCCGACGACCTCGGCCGGTTCCTCAACTTCGAGTCGGTCCGGGCGCGGCGGACCGCGGTGGCGGAGCGGGTCTGGCGGTGGTGCCGACGGAAGACCTCGCTGGCGGTCGCGGTCGGCCTGGCCGTCGTCGGGATCGTGGCGGCGATCGTGCTGTCGGCGAGCCTGGCGGCGTACCAGTACCAGGCCGCGTTGCGGATCGGCCAGGCGCTGCGGAAGGTCGACCAGCTCGCGGCCCACCTGGCGTACGAGAACGGACAGCGGCTCTGCCAGCAGGGGGACGTGGGGCAGGGGATGCTCTGGCTGGTCCACGGGCTCAAGGCCGCCGACCGGGCGCACGACCCCGCCCTCGAACGGGCGCTCCGCCTGAACCTGACCGCATGGAAGCCCCAGCTCAACCCGCTTCGGGTCCGGGTCGAGCACCCCGGCGAGGTCCAGGCCGTCGCGTACCGGCCCGACGGCCGAGTCGTGGCCACGGCCGGCGACGACGGTACCGTGCGGTTCTGGGACGCCCAGACCGGCGCCCCGGTCGGCTCCCCGCTCCGCCACAACGGGAGGGTCGGGGCCCTGGCATTCGGCCCCGGCGGACGGACCCTGCTGACGGGCTGCGACGACTTCTCCGCACAGCTCTGGGACCTCGATACCTATGCGCCGGCCGGCCCCTCGATGCGCCACGATAACGTGATCTGCGGCGTGGCACTCAGCCCCGACGGCCGGACCGCCCTGACCGGGAGTTTCGACATGACCGCCCGGCTCTGGGATGCCCGGACCGGCGTTCCGGTCGGCCCGCCGATGTGGCACAAGGATTATGTCTCCTCGGTGGCATTCAGTCCCGACGGCCTGGCCGTTCTGACCGGAAGCCGTGACAAGACGGCCCAACTCTGGGAGACCGCCACAGGCTCCCCCCTGGGCGCTCCCTTGGTGCATAAGGACTGGGTTTCCTCGGTGGCGTTCAGCCCCGACGGCCGGACCGTCCTGACCGGCTGCTTCGACCAGACCGCCCAGCTCTGGGACCGAGCCACCGGCCGCCCCACGGGGAAGCCGCTGATGCACCAGCACTGCGTCAACGCCGTGGCATTCAGCCCCGACAGCAGCAAACTGGTGGCCGGCTGCATCGACGGAACCGCCTGGCTCTGGGACGCCTCGGCCGGGGAGTCGGTCGGGACCATCCTGCGGCACCGGCACACGGTTTCCTCCGTCGCGTTCCACCCCGACGGCCGCACCGTACTCACCGGAGGGTTCGACCGCACGGCCCTCGTCTGGGATGTCGCCCCCCCGACGGGCCTCGACTTCCGGCACGACGGATTCGTCCGGGCCGTGATCTTTAGCCCCGACGGCCGGAAGCTCCTTTCCGCCAGCCAGGACAAGACTGCGCGACTCTGGGACGCCCAGACGGGTTCACCCGTGGGAGTCCCCATGCCGCACGGCGATTCGGTCGAGGCCGTCGCCTTCAGCCCCGACGGCCGATACGCCCTGACCGGCAGCTACGACGGCACGGCCCGACTCTGGGATGCCCAGAGCGGGGCCCCAGCCAGCCCGCCGCTCCGCCACAAAGACCGCGTGACCGCCGTCGCATTCAATTCCGACGGCCACACCGTGATCACCGGGAGCGACGATGGGACCGCCCGGCTCTGGACGTCCTCAACCGGCCTCCCCATTGGCGAGCCCCTCCGCCACGGCGGCCCTGTTCTCACCGTGGCGTTCAGCCCCGATGGCCGGCGTGCCGTCACCGGCAGCTCCGACGAAACCGCCAGGGTCTGGGACGCCGCGACCGGCGCTCCGACCGGCCAGCCGCTCGTCCACCAGGGCCCGGTCCGGGCCGCCGCGTTCAGTCCCGACGGTCACACCGTGCTCACCGGCAGTGACGACATGACGGCCCGGCTCTGGGACGCCGCCACGGGGACCGAGGTCGTCGCCCCTCTCAAGCACCAAGGCCCCGTTTCTCTCGCCTCCTTCAGCCCCGACGGTCGCACCGTGATCACCGGCGGGTGGGACCGAGTGGCCCGGCTCTGGGATGCCCGGACCGGCCTACCGGAAGCCCCTCCACTTCGCCACGACGGCCGGCTCCGGACCCTGGCCTTCAGCCCCAACGGACGCACCGTACTGACGGGAAGCTACGACCGGTCGGCTCAGCTCTGGGATAAGGTCACGGGCCTCGCCATCGGCCCCGCCTTCCGCCACCAGAGCCAGGTCTGGTTCGTCGCGTTCAGCCCCGACGGCCTGTTCGCCCTCTCCGGTGGCCGGGAGAACGCCGCACGGCTCTGGAGCCTCCCATGGGTGATGGGCGGTCGCGTCGAGCGGGTCGCCCTCACCGTGCAAGCCGCCACCGGTATGGCCCTCGACGACGACGGCTCCCTCCGCATCCTCGACCTCAAGGCCTGGAACGACTGCCGCTCTCAGCTCCTCCAGCCCGAACGGTGAAAAAGCCAGCACATTTGCTACGTTGCTACAGTTTCATTTCCATATCTTGCAACTTATCCCAAGCGTTCTCCGGAGGCGCTGTTGTGCGCCTACCGTTCCAGGCTCAGGCGGCTCATTGAAAAGCCCGGCTGCCAGATTGCAGAATGGGAGTAACAGGGATCTCTTCGCTTGCCGGATTCTCCTGATTTCACGGAGGCATTCCGACACCAACATCTAGCCGAGTGCCTATAGATAGGGTATGCTTCCGCCTATCGACGGGTTCTGCCTGCCTCGGCGGGTGGACGAAGAGGGAAGCCGGTGAGAGTCCGGCGCAGGGCCGCTGCTGTATTCGGCGAGAGACCCGGGCAACACGCCACTGCGACGCTAACGTCGTGGGAAGGCCACCCGGGGATCGATCGTAGCCGTAAGCCAGAAGACCTGCCCGTCGAGCAACGCCAACGGTGCTCCGGACCCGAGCACAGGGCAGGTTAGGCACAATCCGCGCGTGCGGAGTCCTCCTGCGCCTCAGGTCCGGCACCCCAATCTGCCCGGACCGGCAGGAAGGTTCCAAGGTGCCCAATACCGAAAATGGCGACCCGCCGCGCCACGATGCGGCAATCCCACAGGCTTTGCCGCCGCTCATCTCACTGCGAGTGGCCTTTCTGATCGCCGCCGTCCTCCTCGCGTCTGCGTCGCGGCTTATCCCGCTTCCGCCGAATTTCGCCCCCATCAGCGTCATCGCATGCTTCGATGGGGACACGTTCGCGGACCGACACGGAGCCTTCCTGGCGCCGTTCGCGGCCATGTTCGCGAGCGATGCCATCCTCGGTTTCCATGTTCTCCTCCCCCTCGTCTATGTCTGCTTTGGGTTCAACGTGATCCTGGGTTGGTGGTGTCGGTCGAGACGAGGGCCTTTGCCGGCTCCTGTGTGAAGTTCGTCGTGACGAACGCCGCATGCTGGACGCTCTGGTATCCGTGAACGCGCGTGGGCCTCGCGCCCTGCGATGACACGGCGATGGCTTCGATTCCGCCTCGTTCGCCTGACCGAGTGGTTGGTCCCCACCATCCGCGAACGGCCGTTTGACACATTCCCCTCGGCACACTGAACCTAAATCGACACTCGATGATGAACAGGGAAATACACATGGCTATTGCAACGAACCTTGGATTCTCGCGGATGGGCCCGCATCGCGAGTTGAAAAAGGCGCTGGAACGGTTCTGGGCGAAGAAGTCAGACGCCGGGGTGCTGCTCGCGACAGCGTGCTCGCTCCGCGAATCCCACTGGAAGCTACAGCGGGACCTCGGCCTCGCGCAGGTCCCGTGCAACGACTTCTCGCTCTACGACCACGTCCTCGATGCGGCCTTGATGGTCGGCGTGCGGCCCGGCCGATTCGGAGGCGTCGCGGAAGGGCTCGACCGCTACTTCGCGATGGCCCGGGGCGTGGCCCACGAAGGGGAACGCTCCGGCGTCGCGGCGCTCGAGATGACCAAGTGGTTCGATACGAACTATCACTACCTTGTGCCCGAGTTCGAGGCGGACCAGGAGTTCAGGCTCGACGCGGCCAAGCCGCTCGCGGAGTTCGCCGAGGCGAAGGCGCTCGGGATCCCGGCCCGGCCAGTCCTTCTTGGCCCCGTCTCCTTCCTCTTGCTCGGCAAGATCAAAGACGCAGGGCGTAAGCCACTCGACCTCTGGCCGGCCCTCGTCCCAGTCTATGAGGAACTGCTGCGCCGGCTCCGCGCGGCGGGCGCTGATTGGGTCCAGATCGACGAACCCTGCCTCGCGACGGACGTGGAGCCAAGTACGCTGGCGACGCTGGAGGCCGTCTACAAACGCCTGGCAGATGCCGCGGGTAACATGAACATCCTGCTCGCGACGTATTTCGGCGATCTCGGGCAGGCCCTGCCGGCCGTCATGCGGCTCCCGGTCCGTGCGGTGCACCTGGACCTGGTGCGTGGCCCGGGCCAACTCCGGGAAGCGGTGGAACTGGTGGCCCCCGGGCAGATGCTCTCGCTCGGGCTCGTCGACGGGCGAAACATCTGGCGGACCGACCTGCTCGCCGCGCTCGACGTCGCCGAAGACGCCGCGGAGCGGCTCGGCGTCGACCGGATCCTGATCGCCCCGTCATGCTCGCTCCTGCACACTCCTTACGATCTCGAAGGCGAGTCCAAGCTCGACGGCGAGCTCAAGGGCTGGCTGGCATTCGGACGTCAGAAGCTCGAGGAAGTGGCGATCCTCGCCCGTGGGGTCGAACACGGCCGCGACTCGGTAGCAGACGCGCTCGAGGAGAACCGCGTGGCGCTCACCGGCCGCCGGTCATCTCCCCGGATCCATTCAGCGCAAGTTCGCCGGCGCCTCGCTTCCGTCACACCCGAGATGCTCGCCCGCGAGAATCCCTATTCGACACGGCGCGTGGACCAGCGGGCAAAAACCCCGCTCCCGCTCCTGCCGACGACCACCATCGGCTCCTTCCCCCAGACGGACGATGTCCGCAAGGCCCGGGCTTCGTTTAAGGCTGGGAAGCTGCGGCCCGACGAGTACGACGCCTTTCTCAAGGAGAGGACCGCCGAGGCCGTCCGCTGGCAGGAGGAGGTCGGGCTCGACGTGCTCGTCCATGGCGAATTCGAGCGAAATGACATGGTCGAGTATTTCGGCGAGAACCTCGATGGATTTGCTTTCACCGAGAACGGCTGGGTGCAGAGCTACGGCTCGCGCTGCGTCAAGCCGCCCATCATCTTCGGTGACGTGGCCCGCCGCGGCCCGATGACCGTCGAGTGGGCCCGGTACGCCCAGTCGCTAACTGCTCGCCCGATGAAGGGCATGCTGACCGGACCGGTGACGATCCTCCAGTGGTCATTCGTGCGTGACGACCAACCCCGCCGCGAGACATGCTGGCAGATCGCCCTGGCCATCCGCGACGAGGTTGCCGACCTGGAGGAGGCTGGGATCGCCGTGATCCAGATCGACGAGCCGGCGCTCCGGGAGGGGCTGCCCCTCCGGAGAGACGACTGGGCCGAATACCTCCGGTGGACGGTCGACGCCTTCCGCCTGGCCTCGGCCGGCGTCCGCGACGAGACGCAGATCCACACGCACATGTGCTATTGCGAATTCAACGACATCATCGACTCGATCGCCGCGCTCGACGCCGACGTGATATCGATCGAGACGTCGCGGTCGCAAATGGAGTTGCTCGGGGCATTCGCCGAATTCCGCTACCCCAACGAGATTGGGCCGGGGGTGTACGACATCCACTCGCCGCAGATCCCGACCCGTGAAGGCGTCGAATTGCTGCTCGGCAAGGCGCTGGCCGTACTCTCGCCCGAACAGTTGTGGGTGAACCCCGACTGCGGCCTGAAGACGCGCAAGTGGGAAGAGGTCAAACCCGCCCTGGCCACGCTCGTGGAGGCCGCACGCGCCTTGCGGGGTCGCCTGGCCGAAAGCCCCGCGAGGGATCGAGGCCCAGCGTGACGTCGCCCTTCCGCGGCTGCCTCCCGCCGGGGTGCGTGACCGGCGTAGGCAGCCTCCCCTTCCTCGACGCCGACGAGGCAGTCGAGTTCGTGGCCCAGCAATGCCCAGAACTTCCGTTCTGGCCGCAACTCCCCCGCCGCACGGCGGGGGAGGGCGTGATCGTGCAAGGCCTGGGAAGGCTCATCAAATACCTTGAGCCAGCGCATCGGCCTTATTGCTGGTCGGTGCGACCTGGGGCCGGGCCGGCGTTCGAGGCTGCGCTCGACGACGGCGAGGCCGGGCTCAGCCCGGAGACGGCAGCCGGCTTCTTCGCCCTGGAGCGGGCGATCGGATCGGGGCGATTCCCCGCGGCCAGGGCGGTGAAGACGCAGCTCGAAGGCCCCGCGACCCTTGCCCGCTGCCTCTTCCTGGACGGGACCCCGATGTCGCGAATCCACGGCTGGCTGGAACGCCTCGCCGGCTTCCTCGAGCGCCAGGCCGCCTGGCAGGTCCGGCGGCTCCGCAACCTGGGGCTGCCCGTGATACTCATGCTAGACGAGCCGGCCCTTTCCCTCATCGACGATTCGGGCCATTCAGCCTCCACAGTCGCCACGACGCTGCGATGCGTCCTTGATGCCGCCCGCCTCGAAGGGGCGGCCGTCGGCATCCATTGCTGCGCTCCCTTGCCTTCGAGCGCGTTTGCTGGGCTCGGCCTCGACCTCTTGTCATTCGACGCCCACCTATCGGTCGCGGACGACGGATTCTTCGACCTCGCGCACGACATCCTGAACGGCGGGGGGAGTCTGGCCTTCGGACTCGCCCCGACCGGCCCATCATCGATGACCGCCGAGTCGATGGAGACACGGTGGCTCGCCCTCGCGTCGTTGCTCGGCGATCCGCATGACGTCGCAGCCCGGACGGTCGTCACCGCGACGTGTGGCCTCGGGCTCTCGACAAGGGCAGAAACGTTCAAATCGTTCACCC
This sequence comes from Singulisphaera photorubra, assembly GCF_045290345.1. Classification (GTDB taxonomy): domain Bacteria; phylum Planctomycetota; class Planctomycetia; order Isosphaerales; family Isosphaeraceae; genus Singulisphaera. The sequence continues at coordinate 925,861 of NZ_CP155447.1, forward strand.
TGGCCCGGCGGACGGGCGATGCGATCCGCTCGCACGCCACCCGAGCCCCGCTCGGATGGCCCACGCAATAAGATAAGTTGGCATCCTGCGCTCGACTCCCGTGCCGCTGCCGACTGCCGCCCACGCCCTTCTTCCTGGGGCATCGAAGGCCGAGCCCACCGAACTCTCGGCCCTCCCCATCGACGGTCACTCCTCGCCGGAGCACAATCATCCCCCTTCGCAGTCGAACTCGTGCCCCTGGAACTGGGCATGCACGTCCCCAAGCGGAACGGCCGCCTGGAGCCGGTCGACGTCTACAAGATCGTACGGACGGCTCAGAGTCTGTCTCGTAAGTTCAGGGAAACCGAAAATTGAAGGCCGTTTGGGTGCCACGGGTTCCGTACTCGGAACCCGTGCGCGCCAGGCCAAGGCATTCCCGCATGGGTTCCGAGTACGGAACCGCATGGCACCCAGCAGATCATTCAAAAGCTCCCGTGGGATTCACCTTCTGGGACAGACTCTCAGCGCTCCGCCTCGCCGATGTCATGGTGAGAAAAAAAAGGGACAGGCTGGAGCCACTCCAACAACCTCCGTAAAACTCAATTGACGCGTCACCTCGCCCCGGCCAATCCTGAGAACTCTGGGTGCCCCGCGCTCTCGGATTCGGAACCGCGGGACACCCGAAATCGAGCCCGGCTGAGAACCACAAAACTCCTTCACCATTGAACATTAAAAAGCGTCGCTGGAAACGATCTCACCGCCGGCGCGAGACCCGAGCGCCCAGACAATATTCATGTTGGTACTGTCTTTAAGAAACCGGACCGAGCCGTCCGCGAACGCAACGTTCCCTCCGCCGGAATGAAAGCTACTCATGCCGTAGACCCCCGCCGCATCACCGATCGAACCGTCGTAGCCGGCCGACGTGCAGTTCGGGTACTTCGAGTTGGGGGGGAGCAGCGTATTGCCGAGACCGAAGCCGGCCTCGCTGGCGTACCAGTTGTCGCCGATGTTGCTCTTGTTCTTGATGGTGCCGAGCGTCCCCGGCGCAGCCCCCGCGCACATGGGGAACCACGGTGGGATCAGCAACGCGCCGGCGGGGATCTGGGTCTTGGCGTCCCACCAGGTGTTCACGCCCGGAGGTCCGCTACCGATATTGATGACGTCCTGAATCGAGAGCTTATTGATATTACCATCGCCCATCCGCCACTCGCCGAAGGCGATGGTGTTGCTCGTCCCGTCCTGGATCGAGGCAATCGTGACTGCCGCCCCACCGTTGCCGTTGTCGCAAGCGAAGAGGCCGACGACGATCTGGTCAGGCGCCCCGTTCCGCGAGTAGGGCATGAGTTGCGGGCCCATCGAGGCAAAATAGTTGTTACCGGGGAGCAGGTTATTGTTGATGTTGCCCTTGTTCCAGTTGGTCCCAACGGGCAAGGGCGACGAGGGGCAGAGGAACGAGTCGATCCGCGTCGTACAAACCGTCCAGTTGAGGTACGCGCCGCTGGCCATATCCTCATTGACTGTCATGAAGTTGATCGTGTTGTAGACCGCTCCTTGCTCGATGTTCGCCAGGAGCATCGATTGCGGGCTCCACGAGCCCCAGGCTCCGGCGAGCGACTTGTCGCTGACCTTGCGCGACACGTAACCGCCGGGACAGGCCCCGAACGTCGACAGGTAGTTATGGAGCGCCAGCCCGAGCTGCTTCATATTGTTCGTGCACTGAGAACGGCGGGCTGCCTCGCGTGCCGCCTGCACCGCAGGCAACAGCAAGGCAATGAGCACAGCGATGATTGCGATCACCACCAGCAGCTCGATCAGCGTGAATCCACCGGGCCTGCGCCGTGTTGACCTCTCATTTTGCGAAGACAATCTCATATTAGGACCCGATCCTTGATATGAAGGGAGAGGATAGTCTGACGATGGGCCGTGACCGGCACGACCTTGAAGAAAGGGAAAAGGAACTAGTCCTGCTTGGGTCTGCCCGAGACGGGGTCAAGCTTCAGGCCCGCCGTAATGTTTTGGGCATCCCCTTGGGCCGCCCCTTCGACAGGTCGGCCGCCGGTGTGATCTCCACCGCCGGGACGTCGGTCGCCACCGTGGGCCCGCTCTCCCCGCAGCCGGGAACGAGAAAAATGAGAAAAAGCAATCCAACGGTCGAGCTTCTGAACACGGGGCCTCCTTGAACCGATGGGGGCCGGAGCTCCGCAGGCAAGTCGGCCCTCCGAGTTGAGGTACAACGCCATCGCGGACGCGACAAGATCGCCCGACAGGGCGGCGACCGCGCCTGAGTTCGCGTCGAACGATTCCGCGACGTGTTTTAGAAAGCCTGCACGACCCATCTGTGGGTAATATTGCGATTCACAGGCGAATGGCACAAAAGCCGTCGGCGAATTTTTCCCTCACGGAAAAAAAAGGAGACTTCTCGCCAATCCCGACAGCCTAATAGGCTAGAATCACGCGACTTTGCGGTGGGCGGGCCTGGCGGTCTGGCGTCGGGGGTCATCGTCCCCGACCCGTGCATTCTTCACCACCCGCCGGGTCTGCTTTCGCCAATACTTATCACCCACCATGTTCATCACGTTGGTACGGATCTTAAATGCAGTGAAGATCTGGTCGCTCCTCGCGGCGATCTTACTCGGTTGCTTACTTGCTGGAGGTGTGCGCGCCCCCTGGAACGGCTATTGGATCTTCGCGATGGGGTGCTGGGCCACCCTCGACGTCTACTGGGCAATTGCGGCACGTCGCACACCACCCACCGCGGAGGCTGGTGGGAGCCGCACAAATTCGCTCGCTATCATGTCGACTTATTCACTCTATTGCCTGCCGCTGAGTTCTGTCCCCTTATTGGGCCAACGTATAATGCCTCGGCTTGCCGCTTGGGAGCTCTTGGGGGCAATCTTATGTGCGTTTGGGGTCGCGTTTGCGATCTGGGCTCGGCACGTTTTGGCGGAGAATTGGAACGCGGCTGCCACCGCGAGAGGCGGACTCACGTTGGTGCAAAGTGGGCCGTACGCGGTTGTCCGCCACCCGATTTATCTCGGATTATTGGCGGGGATCGCCGGGATGATTCTTGCCCTCGGAGAAGTAAGAGCCCTGGTCTTGTTATTCGGCGTTGAAGCCCTGTTGAGGAAGATGAGTCAAGAAGAGAGCATCCTCCGGGCGAAATTCCCGACCGAGTATCCACAGTATGAGCGAAGGGTGAAGCGGCTGTTGCCTTGGATATGGTAGCTACGGGGCCAACCAGCCACGGTCGGCATGACCGAGCTTTCTCAAGCCGCCGCCGATGTTTCCTGATTTCCGCAACGCTCGGCAAGAACGAATCTCAGGAAAGGAGAGGACCTTGGCAATCTCGAGGAGTGCCCGACTATAATCAGGGCTGCTCTCAAGGGACTGACGTCGAGGACCACTCCGAACGGAAGGGATCCATGAGCGTGCCAGCCGGAGAATCAGCAGCGCCGCAGGTTCGGCTTCGGCGCCGAGTTCACATCGACCTTCCTCGGAAGCTCGCCCTCCTCCTGATCGGCTTCTGGCTCGCTGGCTCGACGCCGGCAAACGCGGTGAACCTGACCGAAGCGGAGACACTGTTCCGCACCGGGCGCTACGACGAGTGCGCCCAAGCGGCCTCGAAGGAAATCGAGGCCGGCGGCTGGGGCGAGAACTGGACGCAGCTCTTGATCGAGGCGGAGCTGGCGCAAGGGAAGTACAAGGCAGCGATCACCTCATTCGAAGCCGCGAAACGACGCTATCCCGCGAGCGGGACGCTGCGCATGCTCGGCCGCGACGTCTATCGCGCGAACGGTCGCCTGGAGGATGCGGCGGCCGAATTGCAAACGATCGAGACCCTGGTCAGGAACGCCCCCCACCGCTTCGCGACACCGGAGGGACGTCTCGTTCTCGGCCGCTTCTTCCTCATCCGGGGCGCTGATGCCCGCCAGGTGCTCGACCAGTTCTACGACGTCGTCACCAAGCAACACCCCGACGATGCCGAAGGCTTCTACGCCACAGCCGAACTGGCCCTGGAGAAGCAGGACCCAGCCCTGGCGGCCCAGACCCTTCGGAAAGCGCCCAAAGATGCGGCCGAGGATCCGCGCTATCACTCTCTCCTCGCGCGTGCCTTTTCCGACGATGACCGCGCCCAGTCCGACAAAGCGCTGGCCGCGGCTCTCAAAATCAACCCCCACCATGTCGACAGCCTCCTGCTGAAAGCCGACCACCTGATCGATGGCGAGCGCTACCGCGAGGCCGAAGACACACTCAAGCAGGCGTTCGCGGTCAACTCGGAAGAGCCGCGAGCCTGGGCCTATCAGGCGGCACTGGCGCACTTGCGAAACGACCGCGCGGGGGAAGCGTTCGCGCGGCAGGCCGCGTTGTCACGCTGGGCGACGAATCCCGAGGTCGACCATCTGATCGGCCGTGAGCTCTCCGAGAAGTACCGGTTCGCCGAAGGCTCCGCCTATCAGAGACAGGCACTCAAGCTCGACGCCGACAACCTCCCTGCCAAGATTCAGCTCTGCCAGGACCTGCTCCGGCTCGGCGAAGAAGAGGAAGGCTGGAAGCTTGCCGACGAAATTTTCGCCAAGGACGGCTATAACGTGGTCGCCTACAACCTGACCACGCTCCGCGACCGCCTGGCCGGGTTCCGGACACTCGAGGAGGATGGGTTCGTGGTGCGCATGGAGGCACGCGAGGCCGACCTTTATGGCAGCCGGGTGCTGGCCCTCTTGCGACGCGCCAAGGAAACGCTCGAAAAAAGATATGGAGTGACGCTCAAAGAGCCGGTGATCGTCGAGATCTTTCCTCAGCGCAAAGAGTTCGCAGTACGGACGTTCGGCCTTCCCGGAGCGGACGGACTCCTCGGCGTTTGCTTCGGTCGCGTGATCACGGCCAATAGCCCAGCCTCCCAGGGAGAGTCGCCTTCGAACTGGGAAGCCGTCCTCTGGCACGAATTCTGCCATGTGATCACCCTGAGCAAGACGCATAACAAGATGCCCCGCTGGCTCAGTGAGGGAATCTCCGTGCATGAGGAAGGGCGGGAAAACCCCAGTTGGGCCGAGGCGTTCAACCCTCGGTTCCGCGCGATGATTCTGGATGAGAAGGAATTCACCCCGCTGAGCCGGCTCAGCTCTGCGTTCCTGGCCCCCAAGTCGGCGGTCCACCTCCAATTCGCCTACTTCGAATCGGCACTCGCGGTCGCCTTTTTCGAGGAGCGGTTCGGCCACGACGCCTTGAACGGGGTGCTCGACGACCTCGGATCGGGAATGTTGATCAACGAGAGCCTGCCAGGTCGGACAAAAACGTCGCTAGATCAATTAGATCGAGATTTCACGGACTTTGCGCATCGAAAGGCCAAGAGCATCGCCCCGGAGCTGACCTGGGAAGAGCCGGAGTTGCCGCCGGACGCCAGCGCGGCGGCGTTGACCACCTGGCTCGAAACCCATCCCAAAAGTTTCTGGGGACGGAAGCGGCTGGGGGCCCAGCTCGTGGCCGAAAAGAAGTGGGGACAGGCCAAGGACGTTCTGGAACAGCTCAAGGGACTTTACCCGGAATACGTCGGGGCGGAGAACGCCTACGTGCTGCTCGCCAAGGTCTACAAAGAAACGTCGGACCCGGCCGCCGAACGCAAAGTTCTTGAAGAACTGGCGGGCCGGGTCGGTGATGCCAGCCCGGCATATGAGCGATTGATGGCGATGGACGAGGCGGATCAAAACTGGAAGGCCCTGGCCAACGACGCCAGGCGCCTGCTGGCGGTTAACCCCTTGATTCCCAGCCCCCACCGCCAGCTTGCCCTCGCGGCCGAACATCTGGGAGAACGGGCCGAGGCGGTGACCGCCTATCGCGCCCTGTCGATGCTCGACACAACCGACCCGGCCGAGGTCCACTACCGCCTGGCGAAGTTGCTTCACGAGGACGGCAAGCGGGACGAGGCTCGCCGCGAAGTGCTCATCTCCCTGGAGGAAGCGCCCCGCTTCCTCGACGCGCACCGGCTCTTGCTCGAACTGACCGAGCCTGCCAAAAACCATCCAATCGATCGTGGAAATTGAGCGTTGCCGGGTGGGAGCAACGCCCCACCTGACAGGACAGGACCGGACGCGTCCCCTCCTCAAAAGGGTCCAGATCCATGACTCGACGACGCCTGATCCTGATCGCGTTTCCTTGCCTGTTGGCGATCGTCTCGGGCGTCTGCCTGGCTCAGCGATTCGGGCGAGCGCCAAGGTCGAGGCCCGGCGGCCTCCCCGACGATCGCGCAGGCGTGCCCGACTGGAAGGTGGACGACCGGTTCAAAAACGATGTCTTCACGTTCGTGAGAGTCGAGTACAACACGGGCTACGGCGGGGGATTTGGCGGCCGACGCGGGTGGGGGAGAGGAGGCGGCTGGAGGACCGACTGGCCGGACAGCGACCTGAACTTCTCCTTCCGGCTTCAGCAACTGACAGCGCTGAAGGTCAACCCCGAGCCGATCTCGCTCGCGCTGACCGATGAGCGACTCTTCGACTATCCCTTCCTCTACATGATTGAGCCAGGCCGCTTGTCCTTTTCGGAGGAGGAAGTCGTGGCCCTGCGCCGCTACCTACTCAACGGTGGCTTTCTGATGGTCGACGACTTCTGGGGCGACTCGGCCTGGGCGAACGTCGCCGAGCAATTCCAGCGGGTCTTTCCCGACCGGGAGCCGACGGAGCTATCGATCGACCACGAGATCTTCCGTTGCGTCTACCGGCTCAAGGAGAAACCGCAAGTCCCGAGCATTCACTCCTGGCAAGGCCCAGGCTCGACCGTGACCTGGGAAGAGCACTACGACGGCGACTCGCAAACGGTCCACTACAAGCAGCTCGTCGACGACAAAGGGCGGATGATGGCGATCTTCTGCCACAACACCGACCTGGGGGACGGCTGGGAGCGGGAAGGCATGGACTCGGGTTACTTCCACGAGTTCTCGGAAAAGAAGTCGTATCCGATGGGGATCAACATCGTGACCTACGCCATGACGCACTGAATCGAGTTGCGGACGAGCCAAGGCGTCCGCTCGGCGCGGCACGGGGTCGAGTCGAAAGGAGCGATCGTGACGGTAGACGTCGATGCCTACGAGGGAGAGCAGCAGGTCGTCGAGACGATTCACCAAAGTCGCGGCCGGATCGAGCGCGAGCTCGGCAAGGTGATCGTCGGCCAAAGGGAGGCGACGCATCAGCTCCTGATCAGTCTGTTCGCCGGCGGCCACTGTTTGATCACAGGAGCGCCCGGGCTCGCGAAGACGTTGTTGGTCCGTACCATTGCTCAAGTCTTTCATTTGCGGTTCCAACGGATCCAGTTCACCCCTGACCTGATGCCGGCCGACATCACAGGGACCGAGATCCTCGAGGAGACCGGCGACGGCCGCCGGCGAATGCAGTTCGTCAAAGGGCCGATCTTCGCCAACGTCATCCTCGCCGACGAAATCAATCGGACCCCTCCGAAAACCCAGGCCGCGCTCCTCGAAGCGATGCAGGAGCATCAGGTCACGGCGGCCGGGGTCCGCTACCCGCTCGAAGAGCCCTTCTTCGTCCTGGCCACCCAGAACCCGATTGAGATGGAAGGGACCTACCCGCTCCCCGAGGCCCAGCTCGATCGGTTCATGTTCAACGTGATCGTCGACTACCTGCCCGAAGACGATGAAGTCGCCGTCGTCCAGCAAACCACCTCGCGCAGGACCGAGCCGCTCGAGCCCTTGTTTGACGGCCAGGACGTGCTCCGATTCCACGAGGTGGTCCGCAAAGTCCCGATCGCCGAGGACCTGGTCCGCCACGCGGTCCGGATCGCCTCGGCCACCCGCCCGGGACCACAGGCCCCCGACTTCATCAACAACTGGGTGAGCTGGGGCGCGGGGCTCCGGGCCGCGCAGTCGCTGGTGCTCGGGGCCAAAGCGCGAGCCTTACTCGAGGGTCGATTCCACGTCACCCCCGACGACATCCGCGCGCTCGTCCATCCCACCTTGCGCCATCGAATTCTGCTCGGGTATCGGGCCGAGGCTGACGGCGTGGCCGTCGACGCCGTGATCGACCGTTTGCTGGAACATATCAAGAGGCCACACGACTGATGCCCCCCTTGGATCGTCACGATCAACGACCTCCCGGATCAGCGCCGGCGCCGGCCCCAGCCTCGAATCGACGCGGAGACCCCGCGCGGCCGGGGGGTGCCTTGATCGATCCGGCGACCTTGATGCGGATCAAGAGCCTGCAAATCCGGGCCAAGGTCACGGTCGAGGGGTTCATCAAGGGGATCCACCGCAGCCCCTATCACGGGTTCTCCGTCGAGTTCAGCGAGTATCGCGAGTACAGCCCCGGGGATGACCCACGCTACCTCGACTGGCGGCTCTTCGCACGCTCCGATCGCTACTATGTGAAGCGGTTCGAGGACGAGACGAACCTCCGTTGTTACCTCGTCCTCGATACGAGCCGGTCGATGAGTTACAGCTCCGGCACTTACAGCAAAAGCGACTACGCACGCACGGCGGCGGCCACAATCGCCTACTTTCTCTCGATGCAGCGCGACGCCGTCGGCCTGCTCACGTTCGAGGACAAGATCACCGAGTACCTCCCCGCGCGGCACCGCCCAGGGCACCTGCGCCGGATCATGGCCACGCTCGACCGCGAGCCCACGGGACGCACGACCAACCTCGCCGAACCGCTCGAACAGATCGCCGCGACCGTCCGCAAGCGTGGCTTGATCGTTCTGCTCTCCGACCTGCTGGCCCCGACCGATGCGCTCAGGACCAGGCTCGGATACCTCCGGTCGCGAGGACACGACGTGGTCGTCCTGCGGATCCTCGACCCGGCCGAAGTGGCGTTCAATTTCACGACGCCGGCAATGTACCTCGACGTCGAGTCGGGGCGCGAGCTCTATATCGACCCGGACCAGGCCCGCGCCGAGTACCTCCGAAAATTCAACGCCCATGCCGCCGAGATCGAACGGGCCTGCGTCGACCTCGGGATTGAATATGAGCGGGTGACCACCGACATGCCCCTGGAACTCGTGCTCTTCGACCTCCTCAAAGCGCGGATCCGCCGGGGCCGCCGGCCAGGCCGGCGCAGCGCTCCAGGACGGGGAGGCGCCCGATGAGTTTCCTCACTCCCTTGTATGCGCTAGGGCTGCTGGCCATCGCCGGCCCGATCCTCTTTCACCTGATTCAGCGCAAGCCTCGGGGCGAGGTGCCGTTCAGCTCGTTGATGTTCCTGACCCCGACGCCCCCCCGCCTGACCCGGCGGAGCCGCCTCGACAACCTGCTCTTGCTCCTCTTGCGAGCGGCGGCCCTCACCTTACTCGCGTTCGCGTTCGCGCGTCCCTTCTGGCGGCAAGCGGCCAACCTGGACTTCGGCAACGTCGAACGGCAACGAATCGCGGTGGTCATTGACACCAGCGCAAGCATGCGTCGTGGCAACCTCTGGCCCAAAGCGAAGAAACTCGCCGAGGACGCGATCGCCGCCTGCCGCCCGGCCGATCAACTGGCTCTGTTCGCCTTCGATGGATCGTCACGACCGTTGCTGAGCTTCCATGAGTCGGCCACGCTCGACCCGAGCCGGCGGCAGGCCGTTGCGCTCGCCCAGGTGGAACGGCTCGAGCCGACCTGGGGGGGAACCCAACTCGGGCAGGCCCTCATTGATGCCGTGGCCGCCATTGAAGACGTGGCGGATACAAGCGAGAAGGCCGGCCGAATGCCGCGCCGGATCGTCTTGATCAGTGACCTCCAGCAAGGGAGTCGGCTCGAAGCGCTCGGCGGGTTCGAGTGGCCCTCCGACGTGGAACTCGACCTCAAGACGGTGTCCGACCTGGGCACCAATGCCAGCCTGCACGCGCTGGCCGATCTGGTCGAGACCGAACCCGCGAAGGACACGCCAGGCCGGCGCGTCGGGGTGACGAACGAGCCCGGGTCGACGCGGGAGAAGTTCCAACTGGTCCGGGTCGATTCAAAGGGGGTCGAGACGGCTAAGCCGATCGACGTCTACGTCCCGCCGGGAGAGAGCCGCGTCGTCCGACTTCCGAAGCCAGAAGGGGATTTAGCTCCCGGAACGCTCCGGCTCAAGGGGGATGCGCACCCGTTCGACAACACGCTCTACTCGGCCGACGAGCACCGTGAGGAATCGACCGTCCTCTACGTCGGCAAGGACGAGCCTGACGACTCCGCCGGGCTTCTCTACTACCTGGAGCGCGTCTTTCACAACACCCCAAGGCGGAGCGTGACCATCCGCACGGCTTCGCCTGCCGTGGCGCTGACGCTCGAGTCGCCGCGGTCCGTACCGCTGGTCATCCTCACAAGCGAGACCACAGCCGAGAACGCCCGCAAACTCCACGCCTATGAGCAAGCGGGGGGGACCGTGCTCAATGTCGTGACAACGGCCGGCAAGGCCGAGACGCTCGCCACGCTCCTGGACGTCGCCCCTTGGGAGATCGAGGAGGGGACCGTCAAACGCGACCTAATGCTGGGGGAGATCGCGTTCGACCATCCCATCTTCTCCGCGCTGGCTGCGGCTCAATACAACGACTTCACAAAAATCCATTTTTGGAAATATCGGCGTATCAGCACAGACAAACTCAAAGATTCGCGGGTCCTGGCGCGGTTCGAGAACGGGGACCCTGCGATTGTGGAGCAAGGGGTCGGCAAGGGAAGTGTCATTGTGCTGGCGAGCGGGTGGAATCCCAATGACAGCCAGCTCGCGCGGTCGTCGAAGTTCGTGCCGTTGATGGCGGCGATCCTGGAGCGTCGCGAAGCACGGCCGGCCACTCAGGGGAACCACCTGGTTCACGATCCTGTGTCTCTGCCGGTGACCGAAGGGGCCGCCAAAGGCCTGGTCGTCCGCACGCCGGGAGGGGGGACGGTCGCCACCGCGCCGGGGAGCACCTTGTTCTCGGAGACGGATCGACCCGGCGTCTACACGATCGAAACGACGGCGGGCGCTCGCGACTTCGCGGTGAATCTTGATCCGATGGAGAGCAAGACCACCCCCTTGAACGTCGAGACCCTGGAACAGTTCGGCTGTCGGCTGGCGAACCAATCGAATGCGACCGTCGACCGCGATCACCTTCGGCAGATGCAAAACGCCGAGCTCGAAGGCCGCCAAAAGCTCTGGCGCTGGCTGATCCTGACGGCCATCGGCATCCTGATCGTCGAAACCTGGCTGGCGGGGCGGCAGTCCGCGCCTCGTTCGACTCGCGCGGAGGTTCTGGCAACATGAGCACGGAACTGCGGCAAGCCCTGGAACGAGTCGCGCGCCGATTCCGGCACGTCTGGCTCTGGAGCTTATTGGCGCTCTGCTGGCTGGTGTGGGGTCTCATCGGCCTGGGCCTCGCCGTCCTGTTGGCGAGATCCGGAGTGACGGAGTCCACGACCACGTCCGCGAACTGGGTGCCGGCCATCCTGGCGGCCTTGGCCCTGGTGACCGGAGCCTCCTGCGCAATCGCGGTGCAACGGTCGGCTCGCGACCCGCGCTGGGTGGCCAGACGGATCGAGGCGAAACATCCCGAGCTGGCCACCGGCCTGCTCACCGCGGTCGAACAGGCGGTGGCAACGCCCGCCGAGCGGTTCGGGTTCTTGCAGGCCACCGTCATCCGCAAAGCCCTCGACCACCGCCGGACCCACAACTGGGATGACATCGTACCGACCTGGAGGCTGCAAGCCTCGCACCTGGCCCACGCGGTCGCACTCGCGTTCCTGATCGTCGTGGCGGTCGGCCTTGTGGTGGAGACCCGCTCACACGCCAGCGGGCGGAAGCCGACCGTGACCGCGGGGGTCGCCACCGGCGTCGTGGTGGATCCGGGAAACACAGAGCTCGAACGCGGGACCTCGCTGCTGGTCGTCGCACGGTTCAACGACGCCGTCCCGGCCGAAGCGAGCCTGGTCGTCGGCCCGGATCCGAAGGCCGGAGTGAGCCAGGCGATGACTCGGAGCCTGGAAGATCCCGCATTTGCCGGGCGGGTCGAGTCGGTCGACGCCGACCTCTCGTATCGCGTTGAATTCGCGGGCCGGAGCACGCCGACCTATCGCGTCCGCGTGTTCGAGTACCCCGAGCTTCAGCGGACCGACGCCACGCTCGTCTTTCCCCAGTACACCTCCCTCGAGACCAAGACCGTTGAAGATGTCCGGCACGTCACGGCAGTGGAGGGGACCGAGCTCACCTTGCTCTGCCACCTCAACAAGGACGTGTCCGTCGCCCGCCTGGTCGACGAGCAAGGGCAGGCCGTGGCGCTCACGCGTCAGGAAGGGGGCGAGTATCTTTACCGCACCACCTTCACCCTCACCGATCCCAGGCGATTCAAGGTCCAGCTCGTGGACCACAACGGCCGGCTCAACAAGCTGACCTCCGAAATCATCATCAACGTCACACGCAACCGGCCGCCGGTCGTCGCAATGACTCAGCCGTCGCGTGACGTCCGGGTCTCACCGGTCGAGGAGCTCACGCTCAAGGCCAAGCTCGAAGACGATTTCGGCGTGGTCCGGCACGGCGTCACCTACAGCGTGGCGGGCCAGCCCCCGCAAGAAGTGGTGCTGCCGGCTCCCGCATCCCAGAGCCAAAGCAAGAGTCTGAAGCCGAATCATCTGCTCAAATTTGAATCTTTCCAGGCCGTTCCCGACCAGCTCGTCAGCTACTTCTTCTGGGCCGAGGACGTTGGTCCCGACAATCAGCCGAGGCGTGCTTCGGGCGACATGTTCTTCGCCGAAGTCCGCCACTTCGAAGAGATTTTTCGGCAAGGCGAGGCGCCCTCCAGCAGCGCGTCCGAGAACCAGGAACAGCAGCAAGGGCAGAACGCCCAGCAGACGGATAAGCTCGCCGAGCTGCAAAAAGAGATCATCAACGGCACCTGGAAGGTGATCCGCCGGGAAATCGGGGCCAAACGCACCGCCGAGTTCGACCAGGACAGCAAGCTTCTCCTCGAGTCTCAGCAATCGGCCATCGAACAGGCCGGGGAACTCGCCGAGAAGCTTCGTGATCCGAAGTCGAAGGCCAGCCTCGAGCAGGCGACCCGGTTCATGAAGGACGCGGAGAAACAGTTGGCAGAAGCCGTGAAGTCCAGTTCGATCGCCGCGCACACGCCGGCCCTGGCCGCCGAGCAGGCCGCCTATCAAGCGTTACTCAAGCTTCGAGCCCGTGAGTTCGAGGTCACCCGCAGCCGCTCGCGACAACAAAGCCAAGGGGGACAAGCCTCGGCCGGTGGCCCATCACAACAACAGCTCCAGCAGCTCGAACTGTCGAACGAGGAGAACCGCTACGAAGAGCAGAGCACGGCCCGAGCTCAGTCGCAACGGGAACAAGAACAGCGCGAGACCCGCCAGGTCATCAGCCGGCTCCGCGAGTTGGCCCAGCGGCAAACCGACCTGAACGACCGGCTGAAGGAACTGCAATCCGCCCTTGAGGAAGCCAAGACGGCTGAGGCCAAGCAGGAGATCGAACGCCAGCTCAAGCGGCTCAGGGACCAGGAACAGCAAATCCTCCGCGACACCGACGAACTCCGCGAACGGATGGAGCGTGAGGAGAACCGGGAACGCATGGCCGAGGCCCGCCAGCAGATCGAACAGAGCCGGGAGCACGTCCGGCAAGCCTCCGAGGCACTCGAACAAGGCCGCGTCCCTCAAGCCCTCACCGAAGGCGCTCGTGCCGGCCGGCAACTGAATGACCTCCGCGAAGAGCTCCGCAAAGGCGCGGCCGACCGGTTCACGGAAGAGATGACGGAGATGCGCAACCAGGCGCGGCAGCTCGACGATGAACAAGAAAAGCTTTCCGAGCGGCTCGAGGCCAAGGACAATCGCCCCGCCCGGTCGCTCCGCGACAACGGAGAAGCCGCGCAGACCAAGCAAGGGCTCGAAGCGCAGAAGAAGCGGCTCGACCAACTCCTGGACCGGATGCAAAACACCGTGCAAGAGGCGGAGGAATCCGAGCCGCTCCTGGCCAAAGGCCTCTATGATACGGTCCGCAAGGCCAACGAACAGAAGATTGCCGACGCCTTGAAAGTCGCCGAACAACTGGCCGAAGTGGGAATCGCCGAAGAGGCCGCCAAGGCCTCCCGCCACGCCGGCCGAGGCATCAACCAACTGCGTGAAGGCGTCGAACGCGCCGCCGAAAGCGTCCTCGGCGACGAAACGGCCGCACTGAAGCGAGCGCAAGGCGAAGTGGAAGACCTCGCCGACCAGATCAACCGCGAAATCGCCCGAGCCACGGGCGAAGAACAAGGCGGCCGACCTGGGCAGGGAAATCCGCGGAATCGCCCGGGGCAAGAAGGCGAGCAAGACCCGCAACGGCAGAGGCAACAAGGACAGCAGCCAGGACAACAGGGACAGCAGCAGGGACAGCCAGGGCAGGAGGAGCAACAAGGACAGCAGCCAGGACAGCAGGGACAGCAGCCGGGGCAGCAGGGACAGCAGCCGGGGCAGCAGGGACAGCAGCCAGGGCAGCAGGGACAGCAGCCAGGGCAACAAGGGCAGCAGCCGGGGCAACAAGGGCAGCAGCCGGGGCAACAAGGGCAGCAGCCGGGGCAACAAGGGCAGCAGCCGGGGCAACAAGGGCAGCAGCCGGGGCAACAAGGGCAGCAGCCGGGACAACAAGGGCAACAGGGACAACAAGGGCAGCAGCCAGGACAACAAGGGCAACAGGGACAACAAGGGCAGCGTGGGGGTCAAAGCGGCCAGCAAGGGCAGGGGGGCTTACGTGGCGGCAACGCCCCTCAAGGCGAGCAACCGGGGCAGCAAGGACGTCAGGCAGGTTCCCCCGGGGGCGGTGGAGCTGGTTCTGAACTTGAACAGATGCTGCAAGGACTCTCCAACGGCGGAGCCCCCGGAGGGCCGATCACCGGAGAGGGCTTCCGTCGCTGGTCCGACCGGATGCGCGACGTCGAGGAACTGCTCAACGACCCCGACCTCCGGGCCGAGGCCGCGCGGATCCGGGATCGCGTACGGGGGGCCCGTGAAGACTTCAAACGCCACTCCAAAGAGCCCGACTGGACCAAGCTCAAGGATCTTGTGGCCGAACCGATCGGTGAACTGAGCAAACGGATTGCTGAAGAAGTGCGGAAGCGTGAATCCCCCGATTCATTGGTCCCGATCGACCGCGATTCCGTCCCTCCCGAATTCGCGGAAGGGGTGCGGCGTTATTACGAGCAATTGGGCAGTGGTCGCAAAAAGGGAATGACCGGCCGATGATCAACGGCTTCTGAATCCAATGAAGAGGTTGGGCCGTGCCCACCCGACAAGGCCAGAAGGCCCACCACCGAATCGGCCGTTTCAACACCTGAACCATTCAAGCGGCAAACCAATGAGACGTTGTCGATGACGATGCCTTCCATCATCTGGGGATCGCCGCAATGGCTGGCCGGCGCCGGCCTGATTATTGGGGTCGCGGCCGTCTCGTTGCTCTGGAGCTACGGACGGGCACGCACCACACGCTCCGTGAAGTTTGCCGGCGCCCTCCTCAAAGCTGTCGGCTTCACGGTCCTGGCACTCAGCCTGCTCGAACCTCTGCTCACCGGCACGCGCCCTCGGCGCGGGGCGAATGCGTTCGTCATTCTGGCCGACAACAGCCAGAGCTTGCTGATCCGAGACGGCCAGTCCCCACGTACCCGCGGCGACTGGATGCATGACCTGCTCGCCCAGGACTTGAGATGGAAGACCCGGCTCGGACAAGACTTCGACGTGCGCAACTATGCGTTCGACTCGCACCTCCGCGCGGTGGATGGCTTCGACATCCTGACGTTCGACGGCACAGGCAGCACGCTGACTTCGTCACTCTCAGCGCTCTCGAAACGGTTCCGCGGCCTGCCGCTTGCCGGCGTCTTGCTCTTCACAGACGGCAACCGCACCGACGTCGGGGACCTCGACTGGGCGGGCTTACCGCCGATCTATCCCGTGATCCCCCCTTCGCAAGGGGTCGCCAAGGACATCGGCGTCACCAACGTCTCGATCAGCCAGACGAACTTCGAGTCGGCCCCCGTCGTCGTCCGGGCCGATGTCACCGCCACCGGCTTCCCTGGGGAAACGATCGCCGCCGTCGTCACCGACGAGGCCGGCCGGGACATCGAGCGTCTCGAGGCGAAAGCGACAGGAGACGGCAAGCCACTCAACTTCCGCTTCCAGTTTCGCCCCGAGCGAAAAGGGGTCAGCGTCTACCGCGTCCGCGCCTTCGCCGCCTCGGAAGTACAAAAGACGGAACAGGTCCCCAAAAGTGAGCCGTCGGGCGAGCAGACGCTCGCCAACAACAGCCGACTCATCGTTGTCGATCAGGGGAGCGGCCCGTACCGGGTGCTCTATGTGAGCGGCCGGCCCAACTGGGAATTCAAGTTTCTTCGCCGCGCCCTGGCCGATGACGAACAGGTCGATCTCGTCGGCCTGATCCGGATCGCCAAGCGACAGCCCAAGTTCGATTTCCGGAGCGCTCGCACCTCGTCGGCCGCCCCCCTGTTCGACGGCTTCGACAACCCCGACGCCGATACGGCCGAGCGCGTCGACCAGCCCGTGCTCGTCCGCCTGGGCACGCGCGACGAGGTCGAGCTCCGCGACGGATTCCCCAAGACGGCCGATGAACTGTATCGCTACCACGCGGTCGTGCTCGACGACATCGAGGCGGAATTCTTCACCCAGGATCAGCTCGGCCTGCTCCGCAACTTCGTGAGCCAACGCGGTGGCGGGCTACTCATGCTCGGCGGCCCTGACTCGTTCGCCGACGGCAAGTACGACCGCAACCCGGTCGGCGAGCTCCTCCCTGTTTACCTGAACCGGCCCGCCACGATCCCGGCCCCGGAAGATTACCAGTTGGTGCTCACCCGGGAAGGCTGGCTCCAGCCCTGGGTCCGGACCCGAAAGACCGAGGAGGAGGAGCGGCAGCGGCTCGCGACAATGCCTCCCTTCCGCACGCTCAGCCAGGTCGGCACCATCAAGCCGGGGGCGGCCGTGCTCTCGCAGGTCCGCAACAGCACCGGCGACCTCGCCCCCGCACTTGTGGCCCAGCAGTTCGGCAAAGGGCACGTCGCGGCCCTGATGATCGGCGACCTCTGGCGCTGGGGCCTGCGCCGCCAGGATCCGGCCGAGAGCGACCTCGATCGCTCGTGGCGTCAGACCGTCCGCTGGCTGGTCGGAGACGTCCCGGGACAGGTCGAGGTCAGCGTGAAACCGAAGGCCGACTCGACCGCCCCCGCCGTCGTGCTGACCACCCGGGTGCGCGACGCCGAGTTCCGGCCACTCGACAATGCGAAAGTCACCTTCAAAATCAGCCTGCCCGGAGGCGACGATCTGACCCTGGACGCCGAGTCCGATCCCAAAGAAGCGGGCGCCTACGCGGCGACCTACGTCACCCGGCAGCCTGGCGCCTATCGAGTCACGACCACCGCCAATGCGCCTGACGGAAGCCTCATCGGCGACAAGGAAGCGGGCTGGGCCGCTCAGCCCGCGGCCGACGAATTTGCCCGCCTCACCCCCAACCGGGAATACCTCGACACGATTGCGGCCAAGACCAACGGGGAAGTCATCAACGGCGACCGACTCGCCTCGTTCGTCGCCAGCCTCTCGTCTCGCCACGCACCGATCAGCGAACCGTGGACCTCGCCGTTGTGGCATCAACCCCTCTATTTCCTCATCGCCATCGCCTGCCTGACGGCCGAATGGGGCCTCAGACGCGTCAACGGACTGGCATGACCCAGCCATTATTTTTATTTCAAATCATCATCATGACCATATTGATTGCGATCGGCCTGAGCCTGGCAACGGCAGCCGCCGAGACTGAGACCGCCGATCGACCGGCCGTTCTCATCGTCGTCGGCGCTCCGGGCAGCTCGGAGTATGAAGCCCGGTTCCGCCAGTGGGCCGGCCAGTGGCAGGGCGCCGCCAAGAAGGCCTCGGCCGAATCGATCCCGATCGGCCTAGACCATGACCAGGCTCAGGACACAAGTCAAGGCAAAGACACAGGTACAGACGCAACCCCCACCGACCACGATCGCCTCCAGGCGATCCTGGCCGAGAAAGCCAAGGCAGGCCCCCGTCAAGCACCGCTCTGGATCGTCCTGATCGGCCACGGAACTTCCGACGGGCGCGAGGCCAAGTTCAACCTACGAGGGCCGGATGTGACCGACCTCGAGTTGTTCGAGTGGCTCAAGCCGCTCCAGCGGCCGATCGCGATCATCAACTGCGCGTCGGCCAGCGGCCCATTCCTCAACCGCCTCTCAGGACCCGACCGGGTCATCGTCACCGCGACCCGGAGCGGCAACGAGCAAAACTACGCCCGCTTCGGCCAGCACCTCGCCGAAGCGATCGCTAACCCGAGTGCCGACCTGGATAAAGACGGACAAGTCTCGCTCCTGGAAGCGTACCTGACGGCCAGTGGCCGGGTCGAGGAATCCTATCGCGCACAATCGCAACTGGCCACCGAACACGCGCTGATCGACGACAACGGCGACAAGCTGGGCACGCCGGCCGACTGGTTTCGTGGCGTCCGCGCCACCCGTCGGGCCAAGGACGGAGCCCCCCTGGACGGGATCCGGGCCAACCAATTCGTCCTCATCCCCAGCGCTCGCGAACGCGACCTATCGGCAGAGATCCGGCAGAAACGCGACCAGCTCGAACTCTCCATCGCCGCCCTGCGCGACGAGAAGGCAAAACTGGCCGCCGACGACTACTACGCGCGACTCGAACCCTTGATGGTCGAGCTGGCCAAGCTCTATCGCGCAATGCCAGCGGCGATCCCCGATCCCACGCACTGAGCCGCTGGACTTCTCCATGGTCTTCCTCCCCCCGCTCGCCACAGGGGGGATGGAAGACAAGGGGGGTTACGGACGCGCCGGCTTGAGCTTGGCGATCAGAAAGTCGGTGCCGTTCGCATAATCCGGGTCGTCTTGGCCCGGGTACTTGAGGTGGGTTTCGACCCCCTCCGGCTTGAGCTTCTCCTGAAGCATCAGGCCGAGGACGGCCGAGTGCGTGGGATCGGTCTGATTTTCGCCAACTTTGGCAGGCTTATCTTGTTTCGGGTAGTCCAGGAACAAGGGGGGGTCCCCCGCGCTGGCATGCTCGTAGGGAGAATACTCCTTGATCCAAGGTAGGACCTCGTCGCGGTGATCGTGGAACGCCTGGAATTCATCCGCTCGAACTTGGTCTTTTTTCCGGAAGCCGAAGGCGTGGCCGCCGTAGCCCATATTGGGGATCCACGATCGGAGTTGCTTGGGATCGAGAGCCGTCTGTGCGCCGACGACCGCCGCGCAGGTCAGCCGGGTCGACTCGCGAGCCACCGGGTCGGGGCTGTCGGGCTTGGCCAGATCGTCATGCATGGCCAGCCAGAGAGACGAGCAGGCACCGGCCGACCCGCCGGTGGCCGCCACGCGCGTCTTGTCGATGTTCCACTCCTCAGACTTGGACCGCAGGAACTGAATCGCCCGCGCCGCGTCTTCCAGCGGCCACTTGACGGGCGGCTTGACCTCGGCTTCGTAGGCCTGGGGAAGAAGCCGGTAATTGATCGCCGCGACCGAGATCCCCTGATCCAGCAGCTTCTTCAAATCGACGGTGCCGACCCGGGCTTTATCTCCGTTCATCCAGCCGCCACCGTGGATGTAGACAACCAAGGGGGTCGGAGTCGCCGACTCCGCCTTGTAGAAGTCGAGGACCTCGCGTTCGTGCTCCCCATACGGCACGTTGGCAAACGTCGGCTTCCGTTGGGGAGCGCTCGTTTTGGCTTTCGCTTTCGCTTTCGCCTTGGCTTTGGCCTTCGCCTTGGCCTTCGCTTTGGGCTCAGGCTTCGGGGCCTGGGAGAGTGCGGGGGGGATTACGAACACTCCGCAGAGCAACGCCACCAGCGTGCATGCAAAAAATGGTCGTGAAATGAACGAAAAAGAGCGCATCGTGATGTGTGTTCCTGAATGGTCCACCCGGGAGGTTCGTCCCCGCCGCGGAGGCAGAGTTCCGCACCAAGCCCGTCGCTTGAAGGAGCATACCGGACGCGGAGAAACGAGTCACGCGGGCCCCGCCAGCGTTCGTCAGGGCAAGTCGTCCGCGAGTGAGGCCCAAACCTCATCTGCCGTAAAGGCTTACAGGTTCATGAGGTGTGATGTTTTTGTGAGAGTTCAGGTCTGGATCGGCCGGGTGGGCTATTGAATTGGCCAGGGCGATCCGTTGAAATATTTGTTCGCATGCATCGTTCGAGGCAAGTAGGCGGGCACAATCGGAACGAGCCGTCCACCCGGCAACGCTCCACCAACCCCGCCTCGATCCCAGGCACCGCCACTCTCTACCAACCGCCCAAACCGTGGAATGGACGACCCGATTCACTACCTTGCGTCGACCGATCATCCTGGCCCGAGCGACTTTGATGCGCCCTGGTCAGACGACCCGGCGCCTGGCCTTGAAATCGGCCGCGGGCTGCTCCCCTGCTTGCGACGGCCGGCCGGCAAATTGAGTGTTGGTCCCACTCGATCTGCTTGCCCCGGAGAGCGTTTCAACAACGTCTAGATCAAGGGTGATTCTTTGGAACCGATACGGGTTCACTTCCCGGGCTCCGGGGCATTCCACCTCGAGCTCAAACGCCGTGTTGCCGAGTACTTCAAAGGAGTGCAGATCTCACCGCGTGACGCCGCGTGGATGTATCTGAAGTCGGCGATCCTGCTCACCTGGACAGTCAGCGCCTACCTCCTGCTGATCACCAACTCGCTCGCCTGGTGGCTGACCCCACTCGCCGCAATCTGTCTGGCGGTGGGCATGGCCGGCATCGGCGTCAGCGTGCAGCATGACGCCAACCATGGCGGCTACTCGCGGATCCGTTGGGTCAACCGCCTCTTCGGCTGTTGCCTCGACGTCATGGGCGGTAGCTCCTATATCTGGTACTGGAGCACAACATCGTCCACCACACCTACACGAACATCTCGGGAATCGACGTGGACGTGGACATCGAGCCCTACTTGCGGCTCGCGCCCACCCAGCCCCTACTCCGATTCCATAAATATCAATATATTTATATTTGGTTCATCTATGGCCTTCTGCCCGCCAACTGGCACTTCTACGCGGACTATCGCGACCTGGTGAACAGCGACATTGGCGGGACACCCATCCCGAGGCCGAGCAAGTTGGTCTTGGCCGCCACGCTTTTCGGCAAGCTCTTCTTCTATGGCTGGTCGCTGATCCTGCCGCTGATCCTCTATCCGACGTTGCCCGTGCTTGGGCTCTATTTGCTCACCACGTTCACGCTCGGCACGGTGCTGACCACGACCTTCCAACTGGCGCATTGCCTGGAGGAAACCGAGGTTCACGTCGCCACCCACGATTCCAACTCGGTGGAAGCAGGCTGGGCCGAGCACCAAGTGCGGACCACGGCCAACTTCGCGCCTGGGAACCGGTTCCTCACGTGGTATCTGGGCGGTCTGAACTATCAGATCGAGCACCACTTGTTCCCGAAGGTCTGCCACGTTCACTACCCGGCCATCTCGCCGATCGTCGAGGCAACCTGCAAAGAGTTCGGCATTCCCTACCAGATCCACCCGACCTTCCGCGACGCCCTGGCGTCACACGTCCGCTGGCTCTACCGGATGGGCCGGCTCGAATCGGTGCCGGCGACCGAGCTGGTTTCCTCGGCGTAACCGGTCGAACGCCCGAGAAACCTCGAAGCTCACCACAACGCATGGGGACCGGAGGCCAACTCGCTCCGGTCGCCACGCTTCCTCCCCCTCACTCTCTCCGCCCGCCCGCCAGGTGACGTCCGCCTCCGCTCATCAGTGGCCGGGCACGTCCTTGAATTTATCGATGATTTCCGCCACAATGAGTGTACGTGTTCCTCCTCGGTCGAGCGTGCGAACTCCGAGGAATCCCCACGCACAATCCCAACGGCGGCATGGCCTCGTTCAGGCTGGTGGGACGTTCTACCGCTTCGACGCGGCCGACGTGCCACTGCGCTCGCACAACTGCATAAACACCCGTCATCAAATTCAGACAGACCTTTCATTCGTATCTCAAACTTCGCTGCCAAGTGCTTGACCAGCGGCGGGCCAGACCCGAACAATTCCACCGTCGGGAGCCGGGACTTGCAGATTGTCGCTTCGGCCCTCGACGAGGCATCACGCCTCCGCGAGGAACTCACTTATGGTGACAACCCTGATTCAGTTCTTCTCGATCGTAGGGGCGCTCCTGGTCCTCTCCGCCTTCGGCGCAAGTCAGTACGCCGGCATGAAGACCGATGGAATCGCCTACGGTCTGCTCAACCTCTCCGGTTCGACCCTACTCGCGGTCTCGGCATTGACGCCGCCGAATCCGGGCGTCCTGCTCGTCGAAGGCGCCTGGGCCTTGCTGAGCCTGGGCGTCACCCTCCGCGCCCTTCAGCGGCGGAGAGTCGTGGCTCCCCGATCCCTCCTGATTGACCCGTGATCTGATCCGAGAGAAAACGTAGCCTCTGGGCCTTTCCTGAGGCCGCGGGCGACTCGCCCTCAACTCAAACCATCCAGATCGATACAAGAAATAGAGCGGGCGGGGCGCCCGCGGCCTTCTCAGGGAGAGGCGATCCCCGCTCACCCCAGTGGCCCGCCAGCCGGCCAGGGCAATCCGTCTCGAGTCGGCCGGTCTTCGCCTCGTTCAAACCGGCTGCCACTCGTGTTGGATCTCGTTGCAAGTCTTGCTCAGGTGGACGTGGTCGTGGACCTTGGCCACCCACGACAGCGGGATCATGTGATGCTCGCCGTCGGGGCTATCGCTCTTGGTCAGCTTGATCTGGTCGCCCTCGACGCGGTCGACTTTGCCGACCAGGTTGCCGCACGAGCCGTAGACGTCCATGTGCTCGCGGATGTCGGCGGTCGAGCCGGTCGCCCCTGTGCTCTGATCGAGCGTCGCCGCGGTCTTGTGTTCGACCTTGTGGACGGCCTCCTCAATCCGGTGGCCGGCCTGGTGGGCCTTTTCCTTCGCCCAGTCGGCCGCTTCTTCCACCGTCTCACCCACCTTGTGGCCAATCTCGGTCGCTTTCTCGGCGATCTTGTGCCCCGTGTCCTCAATCTTGTCTTTGAAGGATTCCGCCATGACGTTCTCCTTTATCAATGCTGAATTCTAGAGACGTCTTGTACCGTGATCCGAACCACCAGATGCGGCCCGGCAAGAAAATTCAATCGCAATTGGCGTGCCGAATCAGAAGCCTGTCCTCGGCCTTGCGGCCCGGATAGACTGGCCGGAATCGTCGTCGGCCGTGGTGGGACGCAGCGGGCGGCCCGATCGCTTCCGACGTGTTGACGATCCCCGCTTGGGAGAACCAAAGGCATGCCCGTGACACGACGATCGCTTCTCAAAGCCGCTGCGCTCTCGCCCTGGCTCTCCACGCAATTCTCGTTCGGAGCCGATTCCCAGCCGGACGACAAAACCCTTCCCCCGCCGCGTTACCAGCTCGCGATGAACCTCGAAATCATGTTCCCCGCGAAGATGCCGTACCAGGATCGGATCGTCGAGGCCGCGCGTTGCGGCGCCAAGCATTACGGCTTCTGGAACTATAGCGGCAAGAATCTCGACCGGATGCTCGAAGCCCAGCAAGCCCACGGCATGACCTGTGTGAGCATCACCGGCGCTCCTCGCACCGGCTGGGGCTCCGGGCTCACCAAGACAGGGCAGGAGCAGGCCTTCCTCGACGACTTCGCGGACGCCTGCCGGGTCGCCAACCGCTTCGGCGCAGAGAACCTGATCACGTTCGTCGGCAAGATCCAGCCCGACATCCCCCCGGAAACGCAGCACGCCCAGATCATCGCCGGCCTGAAAAAGGCAGGGGAGATCGCCAAGGAACATAAAGTTTACCTGACGCTCGAGCCGCTCAGCCGCGTCGAGTCCCCCCAGATGACCATGGTCACCTCGGCCGACGCGTTTCGCTACGCGACCGAGGCGGGGCACCCTAACGTCAAGGTCGACTTCGATATCTACCATCGCCAGCTCGGCGAGGGGAACGTGCTCAACACGATGGCCGACGGCCTGAAGCGCGGACTGATCCAGTTCATCGAGGTCGGTGACGTGCCCGGCCGGAAGGAGCCGGGGAGCGGCGAGAGCAACTACGTCAACATCTTCCGCTTGCTCCGCCAGGTCGGCTACGCCGGCGCGATCGGCATGGAGCACGGCACCACGAAAACGCCCCAGCACGCCTGGGATACCGTTCGCGCCATGGCCGGGCTCGCCTGACCGGCCTGGCTCAGCTCAGCCCACGAAAGGTTCGAGGCGGCAGGGTGTTGCTGGAGCGTCACCGGACCGACACACTGGTTTCGCCTCGAGGTCGAGATGGTTCTTGCGGTTACCACAACCGGTTGTTTGCAGTAGCACGGCCGGCCCGGCCGTAATTCCCACGGGTCGGCGCAAGCTCGAGGATAGCCCTGGGCCGAGGGGAATACGGCCGGGCCGGCCGTGCTACTGATTCGACTGGGCCGGAAATCTTGCGAAATTCTCGCCCAGTCGCGGATCGTTGTCTTTTTTCAAAGAAGTGAGATCGCTCCCATGCCGCTCGCGTGCAAACCGATCACACTGGTGGGGCTGGCGCTCCTGGTCGCCTTGGGATCCCTCTCGCAACTCCAGGGCGCGGAGCCTGACCCGGCTCCGAATCCGTACCTCAAGTTCATCCGGAGCCAGGCCGAGACGTTACGGGCCGGGACAAGGTCGCCGGAAACGTTGCCCGAATGGGAGGCCCAGGCCGCCGAGGTACGGAAGGGGCTTCAAACGGCCTGGGGCGACTTCCCCACCACGCCTTGCCCACTCGAGCCCCAAGTGCTCGGAACCCTCGATCGCGACGGGTATCGCGTCGAGAAGGTCGTCTTCCAGACCCGACCCGGCCTACGGATGACCGCCAATGCTTACGTCCCCAACGGCCCTGGCAAGCACCCGGCAATCCTCGCCGTCCACGGTCACTGGAAAGGGGCCAAGCAAGATCCGGTCGTCCAGGCCCGCTGCATCGGAGCCGCCAAGCTCGGCTTCTTCGTGCTCGCCGTCGATGCGTTCGGGGCTGGCGAGCGCGGAGTCGGCAAGGCGCTCGGAGAGTATCACGGCGAGATGACCGGCGCAACGCTCCTGCCCGTCGGCCTGCCTCTCTCGGGTATCCAGGTTTATGAGAACATGCGAGCCGTCGATTACCTCCTGACACGGCCGGAGGTCGACGGCGAGCACATCGGGATCACCGGCGCCAGCGGCGGCGGCAATCAGTCAATGTACGCCGGCGCCTGGGACAAGCGGCTCAAAGCGGTCGTCCCGGTCTGCTCGGTCGGCAATTATCAGGCCTACCTGGGCATCGCCTGCTGCATGTGCGAAATGGTCCCGGGCGCCTTACGGTTCGCTGAGGAATGGGGAGTGCTCGGTCTCACAGCCCCGCGTGGCCTCCTCATTGTCAACGCAACCCAAGACGCCTCCCAATTCTCAGTCGCGGCCGCAAAGCAAACGCTCACGCCTCTTGAGCAGGTGTACCGACTCAACGGCCAGGCCAATCACGTCCGGCACGCCATCTTCGAGTCGAAACATGACTACAACCAGGCGATGCGCGAGGCCATGTACGGCTGGATGACCCTCCACCTCAAAGGGGAAGGGGAGGGGGCGCCGATCGCCGAACCTGCCTTGAAAACGGAAGACCCCGAAACCCTCCGCTGCTACCCAGGCGACACTCGGCCCGACGACTGGATGACCCTCCCTCGCTTCGCTGCGGCTGAAGGGCGAAAGCTCGTCGCGGCGAAGCCGCCACTCAGCGATCCCAAGGCCTGGGCTGCCGAGGCCAAGACTCGCCGGAAGGCCCTCGTTAATACGGTCTTTGGCGGGTTCCCGACCGTGCCGCCGATTTCCTTCTCGAATTTCATGGGCGGTAGCCTCACGACAGTCTTTGAATCCGAACCAGGAATGCACCTCTTTCTGGGGGAGGGAAGTGGGCCGCCGCCCTTTCAAAGTCTCGATCCAAAGGTTAAGGCCAAGTCGGACCAACATCTTGCCATCGTCCTCGACCTCGACGGCCCCGACACGGAAGCGAACCACTTTCTGGTGTCGGAGGTCAGTCGCGCCGGCTGGAGGTCCGTCCCACTCTATCTGCGATCGACGGGAAGAAATGGCCAGCCGACTGATCGGGTCGGCCAGGCCCCTGACCATAACCCAGCGGAGTGGGCCCTCTGGATCGGCCGACCGCTCCTGGGGCAGTGGGTGTTCGAGGTGCGCCGGTTGCTTGACGGGATCGAGAAACGGGAGAATCGGCTGCCGGCGAATATCGTCGTGATCGGCAAGGGCCCGGCTGGCCTGGTTGCGCTCTGCGCGGGGGCAGTCGACCCGCGAATCACTAAGGTCGCCGCCGTCGGCACACTTGCCAGCTACATCACCGAGGAGCCTTACGTCGGGCAGAAGCTCGGGGTGATGGCCC
The DNA here is from genome assembly GCF_045290345.1 of Singulisphaera photorubra. Taxonomy (GTDB): domain Bacteria; phylum Planctomycetota; class Planctomycetia; order Isosphaerales; family Isosphaeraceae; genus Singulisphaera. The sequence continues at coordinate 952,149 of NZ_CP155447.1, forward strand.
CGGGGATCCTCCGCGAAGTAGGGGACATCGCTCATCTGACCGCCCTGAACGCTCCCAAACGCGTGGTCATCGCCGGTGGGGTCGTCGGCAACGGCAAAGCACTCTCGGCCAAGGCGCTCCGCGACGCCTATCAACCGGCTGCGCACGTCTGGAACCTCCTGAACGCCAAGGAGAACCTCATCCTGTTCAACGGGACCGACCCCGCCGACGTGGTCGAAGCGCTACGGTGAGGGCCACCCTTGTCCTCGCCGCTCCTGAAGTCTGCTCTCTCAACCCGATTCCCTCAAGGAACTCGATTCATGAAGCTTCAACGTCTGCCGATCTCTCTGGCCGTGGCTCTCCTTGCTCTGGCCCCGCTCCCACGGCTGCGAGCGGCTGAGCCCAAGCCCGAGCTCGTCTCGGTCGAGAAGATCTGGGACAAGGGATCGCATAACGCGTTCACCGACCTGATCCGCTGGCACGACAAGTGGTACTGCACGTTCCGCGAGGCCGACGCCCACGTCGGCGGCGACGGCAAGCTGCGTGTGCTCGAATCGAGCGACGGCAAGTCATGGGAATCGGCCGCGCTGATCACCGAAAAAGGGGTCGACCTCCGCGATCCGAAGCTCTCGATCACGCCGGACGACCGCTTGATGATCGTGGGGGGTGGATCGATCTACAACGGCACGAAGACGCTCCAAGGCCGGCGGCCCAGGGTCACCTTTTCCAAGGACGGACGGGAGTGGACCACGCCGACGCCGGTCCTGAGCGAAGGAGAATGGCTCTGGCGGGTCACCTGGCATGACGGCAAGGCCTATGGCATCTCGTACGACGCCGGGGCCCGAGGCACCTCAGCGGCAAAAACGGCGACCGCGACCGGTAAGGTCGAGCCCGGCGCGGCCGACTGGAAGCTCAAGCTCTTCGTCAGCACCGATGGCGTGAAGTATGACCTCGTCACCCACCTCGACGTTCCCGGCGAGCCGAATGAATCGACCGTGCGATTCCTGCCGGACGGCGAGATGATCGCCCTGGTCCGCCGCGAGGCCGGCAACAAACTCGCCTGGATCGGCCACAGCCAGGCCCCCTATACCAACTGGACCTGGAAAGAGACCAAGCACCAGGTCGGCGGCCCCAACTTCATCCGCCTGCCGGACGGCTCCCTCTGGGCCGCCGGCCGCAGCTACCCCGGCGGCGCCAAGACCGTGGTGGCCCGGATGACGGGAGACAGCTACGAACCGCTTCTGACCGTGCCGAGCGGCGGCGACACGAGCTATTCCGGCCTCGTCTGGCACGACGGCCTCTTGTGGATGAGCTACTACTCCTCCCACGAGGCGAAGAAGTCCTCGATCTACCTCGCCAAGATCAAACTTCCCCAGAAATAACGATTCGCCCCACATGATTTCGTCGGGCGGACACGGTCCACCAGCATTAGACCTGGATACCCGTGACCACCCAACAAATCGGCTCATCCTAATTTTGTAGGGTGGGCACGGCCCACCAGGATTAAACCTTGGTGGGCTGTGCCCCCCCCTTCGAATACAGAACCGATTCGGCGTTTCCGCGGCGGTTGGGCAAGACTCAGCGGTCGCCTCACTCGAAGATATGGTTCAACTCATTGGCCAGCCGAACCCCCGCCTGGGCGAGTCGGCGTTCCAGAATCGGACGAGCGAAGTTCTCGTAGTCCTTGCCCAGGAGCTTCCCGCTTTCCATCGGCCGGCGTGCCCCGGCAGGGAACAAGTAGGCGGACTTGGCGTCTTGCAGGCTTTCGTTCGCCCAGTCTTCGACGCTCCCGCGCGACCAGGCACGGATGTTCTCCTTGGTGAGCTGCGACTCGATCCGCTCGACCCAGACTCGTTCGTTGCGGTCGATCTCGTTGATCAGGCCCGAGTCCCAGAGGCGATGAAGGTTCGTTCCGTTGCCGAGGAACTGGATCTGGGTCAGGTTCCCGCCCCGGTCATGATTGTCGCCGACGTGCAACGGCTGGTGAACGTCCTCCACGAAATGGATCAGAAACAACAAGGCCCGCCGTCGCTCTCGCAAAGGGGCGCTACGATCGGCCAGCACCGCGCGAAAGTGCTTGATCTTGGCGACGACGCAGTTGCCCTTCGAGCAGTAGCGATCCTCATAGCGGTTGGCCGTGATCGGCACGTTGACATAGTGCCAGGGGGCACTTCCCGGTACGGCGTCGTGCCCGTCCTGATCGGCCCAGGTTGAGACATCAACCAGTGTATCCCCCTTGAGCAGTAACTCGCTCACGGCCCGACGCGCGCCGGGGTTGAGCCTGGCCTCGGCCACTCGCGTGGCAATCCGATGGCCGTGTGGCCCCCAGGCCCAGCTCGGTGTGGCAGCCAACGTCGAGAGAACGAGAGAGACGGCCAGCACGGCCGAGGTCGTTTGCGAAGGGCGCATGGCGGAAAGTTCCCAAGGGCCAAAGGCGAGCGCCCCGCCGCGAGGAAAAATGGCGGGACCTCGCCGGGCAAGGACAGTCCCGAATCAATCCACGGTAATGATATCCTTGATCAACCCGAACTCCACCTCTTTGATCCCCTTGACCGTCTTAATGTCCTCGATCTTCTTGAACGGGCGGGCCTCGATAATCGCCTGAGCGCGGACCGGACCAATCCCTGGCAGGACGTCGAGCTCCTCCTTGGACGCGGTGTTCAGGTTCACCTTCTGCCCCGGGGCCAGAGTCGCTTTGGCTTTCGCCTTGGCCGCCGCCTTGCCCTTGGCCGTCTTGGCCGCGGTCGTCACTGGCGCCGCCGGCTCGGGAGACGCCTCCGCCTTCTTCCGCACCATCTTCGCCTTGGCCGGAGTCTCGACAACCGCCGGTGGCGGGGCAGGGGCTTGGCTCACCGTCACCAGGCTCCGGATTCCATCAATCGTCCGGGCGGGCACCCCCGCTTTCGCCAGGTCGTCCACCTTGGAATAAGGCCGGCCCGCCACGATCTTCTTCGCCGTCGCCTCACCAACGCCGGGCAACGCCCCGGAAAGCTCCTCTTCGCTCGCCTTGTTCAGGTCGAGCGGTGCCGAGGGAGCAGGGGCAGGGGACGGAGCCGCTTTCTTCCGCGCGACCTTCGCCTTGGCTGAAGTCTCGACGGCCGAGGGCGCAGGGGCCTGGCTGACCGTCACCAGGCTCCGAATCCCATCGATCGTCCGGGCAGGCACCCCTGCCTTCGCCAGGTCATCCACCTTGGCATAAGGCCGGCCCGCCACGATCTTCTTCGCCGTCGCCTCACCAACGCCGGGAAGCTGTTCAACCAGCTCTTCCTCGCTCGCCTTGTTCAGGTCGAGAGGCGCCGAGGCGGCCGCCTTCTCTTTCGACTTGGCCTTCTCCTTCACCGTCTCTTTCGCCCTGGCTTTTACCCTCTCCTTGGGCTGCGTGGTGGTGGTCTGCCCGGTGGCCACCGTGCCGACCCCCGCGAAAACCACGCCCAACAAGGTCGACATGGCAGCAAACTTGGCAAGACGTCCAGTGAACATTCAAGCCTCCGTTTCTTCAGTTCCAGGGGACAAGGTTTCGGGCACGTTTCCCATTGGCTTCACGTGACCTTCGAGAGTCATCGTGTTCACCGCATGAGGCCGGATTCGCGAGAACAAAAGCCGACGCATGCTCCGTGGGAGGCGATGGATCGTAGCAACGAGCTGGCTCTTTGGTCACGTCGAGAAAGCCCATGGGCGCCCCCTCGAGGTGATTGGCGCAATACAAGAGAGCCCTGAAGAGACTTGGATCCCTCCGATCTTGACCGATCCTCCGCGGGCAGGCAACTTCCATCTCGCACCCGTCGCAAAGTTTTTTTCACGTTCCACTTCGGTTACCGCAGGACTCAATCGTTCGACCGAACGTCGCGGCAGTCCTCGCCTTCCCGCGGACAACCCATCACCCGCCGGGAGAATACTTGACCTCAACTACGGACCATAGTACTATCGCCGAAGTACTACACAGCGGAGTCGAAGTCATGGCGAAAAAATCGGTTGAGGAACTGGGGACACTCCAGGCGGCGACGCTGGAGGCGGTCTGGGCGTTGGGGGAAGCCACGGTGCACCAAGTGCGTGAGCACCTGGCGAAGGACAAGCCACTCGCCTACACAACGGTACTCACGGCCCTTCAGAAGTTGGAGAAAGCGGGCTGGTTATCGCATCGGGCCGAGGGGCGCAGCTATGTCTATGTCCCGACAACAACTCAGCGGCAAAGCGTGACGGCGTCGGCAATGCGGCTGGTCAAAAAATCGTTCGGAGGCGACCCGATGCGGTTGTTCCGGCAACTGCTCGACGCTCGCCCGTATTCGGACGACGAACTCGCGGAACTGCGGCGGATGATTGCCGCCAAACGCAAGGAGAAGAAGGATGCCTGATCTTCTCAATGGATTGCCGGCGGCGTTCGTGGTCTCAGGGACCGTCTGGCTCACCCTCGGTTTGGCAACCGCCCGGTTGCTCCGCCGCCGGCCAGCGCGAGCGCACAGTCTGCTAACGCTGGCCACGATGGGTGCGCTGACCACACCGCTGCTCGTCATCCTCGTCCAGCAGGCGAACTGGGGCGTCCTCCCCGCGGTCCCCGCCCCTCTCCTGGCGGCAGCCGACACGCCGGCCGAACCAGAGGCGACCAATTCTCCGAGGGAACGGCATGCCCAACCGGCACGACCAGCGATCATCCACCCGGTAACCATCAGTTCGAGTCCTCGACCAACGATCGCCCCATCCACGGCCCCCGAACGGCCTTGGCGCACAATCGGCCTCGTTCTCTGGTTCACGGTTTCGGCGGCACTCGTCCTGCGGTTGCTCGCGGACATCATCGCCGGTTGGCGGACCGTCCAGCGGAGCCGGGCAACGGCCGACGCGGCCTGGGTCCACGCCCTCTGCGGCGCCTCGAAGCGAATCGGCGGTTCGCGACAACTCCAGCCTCGGCTGCAGATGAGCACGGCCGTCACCTCGCCGGCGCTCTGGGGCTGGAGTCGCCCCGCCACGATCCTGATCCCGGAATCAGCCACACTCCCCGGCAATTGCGAGGCGGTCTTCTGCCACGAGTTAGCTCACCTCCGCCGCCGCGACCACTGGACGGCGCTCCTGGCGGAACTCCTCGTCTGCATCCTTCCCTGGCACCCACTCGCCTGGGCGACTCGACTCGGGATGGGCGAGTGCGCCGAGGAGGCGTGCGACGACTGGGCCGTTGCCTGCGGCTGCCCGCCAATCGAGTACGCCGAAACGCTCGTCGGCCTGACGCCAACGGCCACACCAGCCCTGATGGTGGCGGCTGTCTCCCGGCATTCGCCGCTGGCCATACGCGTCCGACGGCTCCTCGCCGGCCGCTTTCACTCGCCCCGGCTCGGTCGCGGCTGGATTGCCGGCGCGACCCTCGGAACCGTGGCCCTGGCCACCACCTGGGCCCTCTGGCAACCGCGCAACGCCGTGGCCAAGACAGACCACTTCACTGACGACGCCCCAACTCAAGCCATCGCACAGGAAGAACCCACTCCCACAGCCGAGGTAAGACGACTCCGGGTCATGGTCCTCGACCCAGAAGACAAGCCGATTCCAGACGTGAAGATCCACGCCTTGACCTTAACCGAAGACAAGGGAGTCGTGAAAGTCAATCGCGACTCCGTGACAAACGCCGCGGGCGTCACCGAAGTCGAACTGCCGAAAACCGCATTACGCCTTGAACTCCGGGCCAGTAAACCGCCGTCTGGTTCGAGGTTCGCGGGCTGGGAAATCCCCGAACGAATGAGCGGCGAGGAGATCCCGGCCGAGTTCACGTTCCGGCTCGAATCTGCCGTCAGCGCTGGCTGCCGGATTCTGGACGAACAAGGCAAACCAATTCCCAGCGCCAAGGTCAGGGTCTGGCTGTCCCATGCTCGGCAGCCAGCCAGTAATCGCGGCCAGTGGAGCGACCTGATTGAATTGACCGAACGGGACAATCCGGTGCTGACTGACGCCGAGGGCCGATGGCACATCGACAACGTCCCGGACCGTGCCCACTTGAGTTTGACTCTTTTTGTCTCTCACGACGACTATGTGACGGATGACTTTTCGGGGGATGCACAGCGGGCCGCCGGGATCACAGGTGCAACGTTGAGGCAAGGGACGGCCACGCTGACGCTCAAGCGCGGCGTGATCGTAAGCGGGCGGGTGACAGCCCCCAACGGCAAGCCGATCCAAAACGCGATCATCGTGCAAGGCGACGTCCCCAATATCGCGGGAAAGCCAACCGAGTTCCTCACTGACGCCGCGGGCCGATATCGCCTGCCCGCAGTCGCGCCGCGCGAGGCGATACTGACGGTCGTCGCTCCCGGCTGGGCGCCCCAGATGCGCCGGGTCAATCTTCAGCACGAACCGCCGCAGCAAGACTTCCGCATGGAACCGGGCAAGGCAATCCGGTTGCGAATCATCGATTCCGCCGGCGAGTCGATTCCCAAGGCCAACGTCAGACTCATTGGGTGGCAAGGAACGGACTCGCTCCGCAATACGGCCCATCCCGACATGCACGACACCAAGATTTCGCGACAGACCGACAGGGACGGCCTCTGGAAATGGACCTGGGCGCCCGACGAACCGGTGAAACTACGCGTCGATTTGAAGGGCTACGCCCGTTCTGAGTTTGACATCAGTGGCGGCGAACCGACCCGCACAATCGTGCTCAAACGGGAGCACCGCATCACGGGACGGGTGACCGATGCCGTGACCGGCGCTCCGATCCCAGCGTTTCATGTGATTCCCATCAACGTGTCTCGCAAAGAGTTCCGGATCGCGGAACGGAATCAGTTAGAAAGCGGGAGGGAAGGCCGACTCAATTATCTGGCAACGCACACCGACCAATCAGTCCAATTGCGGGTCGAGGCGAAAGGGTACACCACCCAGGATGGTCCGAAGTTCCGCGTCGGCGACGACGGCCCCCTCACGCAAGATTTCCGCCTCCGACCGAGCCCACCGATCACGGGTTCGATCCTCGACGCCAGCGGCCAGCCGGTGGCGAAAGTAGAAGTCATCCTGGCGACCCCAACCCAGTATGCCAAGCTCACGATGCCAAATAATAATCACAAGATTATTACTGACGCCTCGGGAACGTTCACATTTCCCGATCCTGCTGAACCGTGGGCCGTCCTTGCGCAAACCGACTCCGGGTACGCGATCGCCGAATTCCCGGCCGGCCATCACGACGCTGGCTCCCTCCGACTCCAGCCCTGGGCCTCGGTCCGCGGCCGGTTCCGCGAACTTGGTCGACCGGTGCCTGGGGTACAGATCATACTGGAACCGGATCGGCTCAACGGCCCCAGCCGACCGCGAATTGAAGGCAAGCTTGGGACCGTCACCGATGCGGACGGCCGATTCGAGTTCCCACGCGTGCTACCAGGCTTGGTGACTGTCCAGTCCTATCTCAAAGCGGAGAGTGGCACGACATTCCACCCCGGCGCAATCAAGCCGCTGGATCTTCAACCGGGGCAACGGGCCGAGGTCTGGACTTCAGAGGGACCGGGACGACCATAAACCAGAAAGGCCGCGAATCCCCAGCATCGCCCAGGTGGTGATGAGATTCGTCCGGTCTCCAGGCAGCCCGAAGACCGGACGCTTCTCCGTTCATCGCCCTTCAAAAAAATTCGGCGGGACTTCGAGTGACCAGACCTCGCTGTTGAGCGGTTTGGCGTGCCCACCCGCGACCCAGATCTTATCCTTGAAGACGTAGGCGGAATGCTCGTGGCGTTCCTTCCAACTCACGTTGGATCGGAGCTGGGTCCAATCCTTACCGTTCTGTGAGTACCAGACGTCGCCCCAATTCCGTGACGGGTTGTTCGACCAGCCGCCGAGGACCCAGATCCGGTCACGGTGGACCACCGCGGAGAACCAGAGCCGGGGGCTCCAAGGTGCATTCTCGGTCACCTGCTCCCAGTTCACACCGTCGGACGAACACCAGACGTCGTTCCTCGCGTGATAACTCGGGACGTAATTGCCCCCGCCGAGAATCCAGATCTTGCCGTCATGGACGACCGCCGAGTGGTAAGCGCGAGGCGACCACGGGGCGTTGGCCACTTCCTGCTTCCACTCTTTGCCGTCGGCCGAACTCCAGACGTCGTTCTTGGGGCTCTTCTCATCGCCGAAGTAATAGTTTTCCGTCCCTCCGAGGATCCACATTCGCCCTTTGAAAACCACCGCGCCGGCGGCGAGTCGCGGGCTCCAACCCGCCGCTTTCGTCACCGGTTCCCACGTCAGGCCGTCGGCCGAACTCCAGACTTCGTTCGTGGCGCCGTGGCCGGGGAGTCGGCCGTTGTACCAGCCCCCCAGCATCCACATCCGGTCATTGAAGACGAGAGACATCGGCAGGTCGCTGTATTTCCAGGGGGCTTCCTTCGTCACAAGGTCCCAGGACTTGCCGTCGGGCGACTTCCAGACGTCGCGCGGAGGGGCGGCGAAGGAGTCGAACCAGCCACCGAGGATCCAGAGCTGATCCTGATAAACCAGCTCGCCGCTGGAGTCGCGTGCTTGCCATTCCGCCTTGTCGGTCACTTTCACCCAGTCGAGGACTTTGTCCTCGCCCGGAGCTGCGCCGGGGAAGAGCAAGACGCTTGCCAGGACGATTGGAAGCCATCTCATCAGGGAAATTCCTCCGCATCAATGGGGAGACTCAAGCCAGTGACCGCCGAAGGAGATCGGGGAATGCCTTTGAAATCCGGGGCGGCCGGTTCTGCTGGCCAAGATAGCTCTCCTCGGAGCCAAACGCCAACGGACACCGCAATTCACCCAGGCAATTCAGGTCGAGGGGGGGCCGACTCCTTTCTTGTACTTCATCGCGATCGCGAACTCCGTTAGAATGGCTCGCAGGACGGGACAATCGATTTCTGCTGTCAGTTCGGCCGAATGCAAGACAACCGCACACATCCCGTCTCCGAGAATGAGCTCTACCTGAGGCTCTTCATCACCAATGGTGGTGGCTGGTAGCGATCCCCCCCTGACTTCCTTTTTCCTTCCTTCCCACCTTCATTTGGATCTTGCTGAAGAGCCCGGTGACCTTGTCGCCATGACATGGAGAGCCTCAGCGGACTCATATCTCCACGAAATTCAATAAGAAAGCCATTCATGGACCATTTGAATGTCCCCCAGTTCCTGGGACTTCTCGTCGTCATGCTCGGAACGGCCAGGCTTTGCGGTGCGCTGGCCAAGGCCATCGGTCAACCGACCGTTCTCGGTGAATTGGTGGCGGGTGTGCTGCTCGGATCTTCGGTCCTGGGGCTGGTCGATCCCAAGGTGGATGTCATCCATCTGCTTGCGGAGCTCGGGGTGATCCTGCTGCTCTTCGCGATCGGGCTCGAGACCGACTTGCGAATGCTCGTCAAGGTCGGCGGCTCGTCAGCGGCGGTTGCCACCGTCGGGGTCGCTTTGCCATTCGCCTTGGGCTATGCCGTCTGCCGAATCCTCGGCCTCCCGAACCTCGTCGCGCTGGTCGCCGGGGCCTCGCTCACGGCCACGAGCGTCGGCATCACAGCCCGCGTCCTCTCCGACCTGGGCCGACTGCAAGAGCCGGAGAGCCAGATCATCCTCGGCGCCGCGGTGATCGACGACGTCATCGGGCTGGTGATCTTGACCGTCATTGCCGCACTCACCCAAGGGGAGGCGGTCACCCCACAGAGTGTGGCGAAAATCACCGGCGTGGCCTTCGGGTTCCTGATCGGGACGCTCCTGCTCGGGAGCCTGATCGTGCCCCGGCTGGTCAGGCTCGTGGGCAAAATCGACCTCCCGGGGACGACCACGATCCTCGCCCTGATCCTTGCGTTCGGGCTCGCCTGGCTGGCGGACCGGGCCGGCTCGGCGGTGATCATCGGCGCGTTCGCGGCGGGTCTCTTGCTGGCCAAGACGCCCCAGGCCCATGAGATCGAGCATGGTGTCACGGAGCTCGGGAACTTCTTCGTTCCCTTGTTCTTCGTCTCGGTCGGGGCCGCCGTCGATATTCGCGTGTTCAACCCGATCGATCCAGGGAGCCATTCGACGCTCCTCGTCGGTGGGCTCCTCATCCTGGTGGCGGTGGTGGGCAAGTTCGCGGCCGGCTATGCCGCGCCTTGGTTCAAGGGCAAGAAGAGCGTCATCGGCGTGGGGATGATCCCTCGGGGCGAGGTCGGCCTCATTTTCGCACAGATGGGACTCACCAGTGGCGTCTTCGATGCCAAACTGTTTAGCGCGGTGACCCTCATGGTCATGGCCACAACTTTCCTCGCCCCGCCGCTCCTGCGTGCCCTATTTCCACCCCGAGACGCCAACTGGATCCCGCCCAAACCCGACGGAATCGAAGAATTGGTGACAGGTCAGTAAGGGGGCTCTCTCAATCGCCCATTCGTCTTTCGCCTTCATGACCCGGCGAGCAAACATGGCTCAAGGAGAATAATCCCCCCCGGAACCATTGGGAGACTCGAGCCTTTTCGACGACCCAGGCGCTCCAACCCGAGGGCTCGTGGATTGGGCTCGAGTTCACGACTGAAAAAGCCCTTACGATCACACCCGAGTCCATCCAGCCAAACACCCGACAATGAAGCCGTTGCTATGAGTTGGCCGATTGACTATTGTTAGAAATACCTGCTGGCCCAGCCTGCCTAAATTAAGTACCAAAGGCGAGACGCGACGCCGACTAATCCGGTCGAGGAGTTTACCCGATGGATGAGGCGAGAAGCTCGGGGCCCCTGACAACACTACCGGTTGAGGCTATCCGGCCGCAACGGTGGTGGCTCCGCGTCGCGCTAGCGACTGCTGCGACGGTGACCGGGATCGCGACTGACGGATTGGCGAAGCCGGGAGAGCCGACCCCCGAGCAGGTCAAGTTCTTCGAGACCGAAGTCCGCCCCCTCCTGGCCGCAAGCTGCCTGAAGTGCCACGGCCCGGAGAAGCAGAAGGGGGGGCTTCGCCTCGACTCGAAGGCGGCGATACTGGCCGGCGGAGAGAGCGGGCCGGCGGTCGTCTCCGGCAAACCGGGGGAAAGCCTGCTCGTCGAGGCGATCAACTACGACGGACCCGAGATGCCCCCCAGCGGCAAGCTCGGCACCCCGGAGCGAGAGACGCTGACCAAGTGGATCGAAATGGGCCTCCCCTGGCCGGCGACCGATCCCGGAGCCGCGGCCTCGACCCCCACGAAGGCCGCGAAGTCGAAGATCACGGACGAAGACCGGGCCTTCTGGTCGTTCCAGCCATTACGTCGGCCCGACGTGCCGAGCACGGCCGACGGCGGCTGGGCGCGCAACGCAATCGACCAGTTCATCTTCGCCCGACTGAACGCCGAAGGCCTGACGCCCGCTCCCCAGGAAGACCGCGAAATCCTGATTCGCCGGCTCACGTTCGACCTCTGGGGCCTCCCGCCCGCGCCGACGGAGGTCGACGCGTTTCTGGCCGACAAGAGTGACAACGCCTACGAGACCCTGATCGACCGCCTGCTCGCCAGCCCTCGCTACGGCGAGCGGTGGGGGCGGCACTGGCTCGACCTGGTCCGCTACGCCGAGTCGGACGGCTACCGCGCGGACGGCTACCGACCCGACGCCTGGCGCTATCGCGATTACGTCATCAAAGCCTTCAACGAAGACCGGCCCTACAACCGCTTCGTCACCGAACAACTCGCCGGCGACGAGCTCGACCCGAGCGATCCCGAGTTGAAGATCGCCGTCGGCTACTACCGGCTCGGAACCTACGAGTACAACCAGCGCGACGTCCCGGGACAGTGGTCGGCGATCGTCAACGACATTACGGATGTCACCGGCGACGTCTTCCTCGGGCTCGGCATGGGCTGTGCCCGCTGCCACGACCACAAGTTCGACCCGATCCTCCAGAAAGACTACTACCGGCTCCAGGCCTTCTTCACCCCGATCCTCCCCCGCAACGACCTCAACCTGGCTACCACCCGCGAGTGGGAGACGTATCAGGAAAAGCTCGCGATCTGGGAAGCCAAGACCGTCGAGACCCGCGCGGCGATCGCCGCCCTGGAACGCCCCTACCGCGATAGCATTGCCAAGGTGGCCATCGGGAGGTTCCCGGCCGAGTTGCAGGCGATGATCAACAAGCCTCAAGCCGAACGGACCCCGCTGGAGGAGCAACTCGCCTCGCTCGCCTATCGCCAGGTCACCCATGAGTACGACCTCATCGCTGATAAGCTCAAGAAGAGCAAGGATAAGGACGCCTGGACCGCCCTGCAAAAGCAGCTTGCCGAGCACGCCCGTGACCGCCCCAAGGCCCCAGGGCAAGTGCTGACCGCCACCGATGTCGGACCGAACGCGCCTCCGACCCTGATCCCGGGGGATCGGAAAAAGGAAGCGATCGACCCCGGCTTCCTGACCTTGCTCGACCCCGCCCCGGCAACGATCAAGTCCGTGTCGGCCGCACCCAACTCGACCGGCAGGCGCACCGCGCTGGCGAACTGGCTGACCCGGCCGGACAACCCGCTCTCGACCCGCGTGGCGGTCAACCGGATCTGGCAGTATCACTTTGGCCGCGGACTCGTGGCCACCTCCAGCGACTTCGGCCGGCTGGGCGAGCGCCCGAGCCATCCCGAGTTGCTCGACTGGCTGACGACCGAGTTCGTCGCCCGTGGCTGGAGCCTCAAGCAGATGCACCGGCTGATCTTGACCTCGGCGACCTATCGCCAGTCGGCCAGCCACCCGGACGCAGACCTCGCAAGGCGCAAAGACCCCGAGAACCGGCTGCACTGGCACCGGCTCACGCGCCGACTCGACGTCGAGCCGATCCGCGACGCGATGCTGGCCGTCAGCGGCGAGCTCGACCTGGCGATCGGCGGCCCGGCCGTGGAGGCGGATCAACCCCGACGTACCGTCTACTCCCAGGTCAAACGCAACAAACGCGACCCCTTGGGCGAAGCGTTCGACGCTCCCGACGGCTCGATCACGACCCCCCAGCGCGACGCCACTGTCACGGCCATCCAGGCCCTCTTGATGATCAACGGCTCCTGGACCCTGGACCGTGCCAAGGCCTTCGCCACCCGGCTCCAGAAAGAGGCGGGCGATGACGAAGCGCGGGTCGAGCTGGCCTATCGTCTGGCCTTCGGCCGAAAGCCAGGCCCCGCCGAACAGGCGGAAGCCCTCGCGTTTCTTCACCACCAAACGAAGGCGGCCGACCCTGAGCCGCTCCCCAAGGCTGAAGTGGCCGATGGCGAGGGGGCGGATTGCAAGCCTGGCGAATCGGAGTCGACCGAGATCGATCCGACCGCCTGGGCCGATTTCTGTCACGCCCTCCTGAACGCCAGCGAATTCCTCTATATCGACTAGACCAGCCAGCTCTTCCGAGCTAGCCAGCCAGCCAAGGCGCGAGGCCCGACCATGAGCGACCCGAGGCGCGACGGACTCCAGTCGACCCCCCATATTGCGGCCCCGCTCTCCCGGCGCGAGATGCTCGTTCGGGGCGGGGGGGGCTTTGGCGCCCTAGCCCTGGCCCACTTGCTCGGCAACAACTCACTGCTGGGGGCCACGCCCAAAGGCGGCGAGACGAACGCGTTGCTGGGGGGCGCTTCGTACACGATCCCGGCCCGGGTGAAGAGCTGCATCTTCCTCTTCATGGAGGGGGGGCCGAGCCATATCGACACGTTCGACCCCAAACCGATGCTCAACAAGCTGGCGGGAAAGTCACTGCCAGCGAGCTTCAAGCCAGTGATCACGCCGATGGGCGAAGCCAACGCCCCCTTGCTTGCCTCGCAGCGAAAGTGGAAGCAGCACGGTAAGAACGGACTCTGGGTCTCCGACTGGCTACCGCACATCGCGGAATGCGCGGACGACATCGCGGTGATCCGCTCCTGCTGGTCGAACGGCCTGAACCACGTCGGTGGCGTCTGCCAGATGAACACCGGGTCGATCCTGGCCGGCCGGCCCAGCCTGGGGAGCTGGGTCAGCTACGGGCTCGGTAGCGAGAACCAGAACCTTCCCGGCTACGTCGTCTTGCTCGACAACCCCGGCAGTGTGGTCGCCGGCGGCCCCCGCAACTGGGGCGCGGGGTTCATGCCGGCCACCTATCAAGGGACCCGGCTCGGGGCGGCCAGTGACGTGATCCCGAACCTGGCGACTCCCAAGCAGGTCAGCGCGCAACGCCAGCGCGATAAGGTCGACTACTTGCACCGGCTCAACGCACGCCACGCCGACCAGCGGCAGGATCAGACCGAGCTCGACGCCCGAATCCGGGCCTATGAGCTGGCCTTCCGCATGCAGGCCGAGGCCCCTGAGGCGGTCGACCTGGCAAGCGAGTCGGAAGAGACCAAATCGCTCTACGGGCTCGATCGCAAGGAAACCAAGGTGTTCGGCCAGAACTGCCTGCTGGCCCGGCGCCTGGTTGAGCGTGGGGTCCGCTTCGTCCAGCTCTACCATGGAGCCGGCTCAAGGTGGGACGCCCACGCGGGCATCGAGAAAAACCACACCGGGCTCTGCGAAGGGATGGATCAGCCGGTCGCCGCCCTCCTCAAAGACCTCAAACGGCGCGGTCTGCTCGACGAGACCCTCGTCATCTGGGGCGGCGAGTTCGGCCGCACCCCGATGTCGGAACAGGGGGACGGCCGCGACCACAACCCCTACGGCTTCACGATGTGGATGGCCGGCGGTGGAATCCAAGGGGGCCGAACCATCGGCGCGACCGACGAGGTCGGCCTCCACGCCATCGAAGACCGGCTCCACGTCCACGACCTGCACGCCTCGATCCTCGCCCTGATGGGCGTCGACCACACCAAGCTCGTCTTCCTCCACAAGGGCCGCCCCGAACGGGCCACCCTCAACGAGGGGATCGTCTCCGAGAAGCTGCTGGCCAGCTAATTCTCGGGTCAGTTTCGGGCTCCCAGCCCGGGACTCTTGAAATCCGAGGCGAGCAGGGGGCGCCAGCTCCCTGCCCGCCCCGCCACTCAAGCAACGCCCCTCGCTCCCATTTTTTCCGTGGGGCGGGCCCACGATAACGCCACGGCCGATTGCGATTGCATGAGCCAGGCTCGCGCTCGATCTGGTGACTCACGCGGAGACGCGGAGGACGCGGAGCGAATCGGATCAACGACCCGACACAGGGCTCAGGCTCAGGGAAAAACCGGGAGACCATCCGAGGCATGCTCGCGAGTCGTTCTGTCGGGTCGTTGTTGAGAAACCGTCGGACGATCGGTCCCGGCCGAGACGCGGACCTCGAGACTCCAGAGCCTGAGTGGGGCCCCACGTGAGAACGAGTGGGCAGGAGACGACCTGATCGGATCGGGTCGGATCCTTCCCCCTGATATCATTGGACCCGCCAAACGGGCCAGTGACGTGACGACAGTCTCATAAAAGCCGTTGTTACTTCTTCTCCGCTTCGTCGGTGATCGGAAAAGCATTGCCCTGGGCGTCCGTAGGCGGGACGATCTGAACCTCGGGGTTCGGCCCCGCCGTATCGCCGGCCCCACCACCGCTGCCGCAACCTGGGAGGACGACCGAGAGCCCGATCACGCCCATCAGGATGCCCGAGAAACCGAGGCTTCGCCATGTCGACATTGTTGATTCACCCTTCCATCTATCGATCTATTGATCGGTCGGACCCAAAAGGCGACGGCCAGCCCGGCGCCCCTGGGTCTCGCTCCACCAGAACGAGAGGGTCCGACACTCGAGGCAGAGTGTCAGGGACCCGGCTCGAGGGTCGTCGTCTCCGGGAAAGAGCCCGCAAAATGCGGTAAAAGGAGCTCCTTTACGCATTCAAGTATCCGTCCCGGTCGTTCCCCTTCGACTTCGGAAATCGGCTCAGGCCAAAGGGCTCAGTAGGCGTCCGCCGAGATCACCTCGCCACCCGACTTCGATCCCAGCGCCCACCAGGTCACCTGGTTGACGCTGTTCTTGACGAACTTCACGCTCCCGTCGCCCATGAGCGAGTTCACACCACCCGAGTGGCGGCTCCGGAACGTCTTCAAACCGGTGTATTGCGCGTAATTGTAACAGTCTTGGTTCGGCGAATTCGGCGTCAGAAGCTCGTTCACCAAGGGGCCGTTGATCATCCGCCCCGCCGCCCAGTACGAGCCGACGTCATTCGCCTGGTTCGCGGTCCCCGCGGCTCGCTTGGCGTTGCACGCGACGATGTAGGTGTTCAGGTTCGTGATCGCCATCGGCATCGCCTGGTCCGCACCCGACCCGGCCGCGCTGGGAGACCACGGCACACAGTTATAAGACTCGGCGCCGTTGGTCGTCGCCGGCGAATTGTCGCCGATCAACATTTCGCCGAAGGCGATCGTGTTGCTCGTCCCATCCGTACAGTCGCGGATGCCAAACGTCGCCCGGAACGCGAACATACCCAGCCCCGTCCCCGACTTGCTCGTGATCGGCGAGTCGCTGCGGTACTGCGCGCCGACGCTACAGCCGTAGTTCGTTCCATACTTGAACACACGGCTTCCCGTGTCGGACGGACAGAGGTACGCGTTCACCGCCGTCAGGTACACCGTGGTATTCATGGGCGTGTACGTCGCGGCCGCGCCCGGCGTCGCCTGGACGCTGAAGTTAAACGCGTTGGACAGCGCCTGCTGCTCCATGTTCGCCAGCAGGTAAAGCAGCACGCTCGGGCCGTGCCCTGACCCGGTGTCGAGCGCCCCCAGAATTCCCTGCGCCATCGGGAAGGTGTCGTTGGACGAGTGGTAATTATGCAGGGCGAGTCCGATCTGCTTCAGGTTATTGGTGCACTGGGCCCGGCGGGCCGCCTCGCGTGCCGCCTGCACGGCAGGTAACAGGAGAGCGATCAGGACGGCGATGATGGCGATGACCACGAGCAGTTCGATAAGTGTGAATCCGCGTCGGCCATGTCTCGATTTCATAATTTCCCCTTCGGCTGGTTGGAGGTCTGTGACATAGGGCCCCGACTTTGGAATGGGCCGTGGGTAAGAACGGACGTCCGGGGTGACGAGTGGACCGTTCACCGGCCGGTCCGGGTCCGAACGCGTCCGAGGAAAGGATCTCGCCTTGGTTCCTCCGAACGTGCGCCCGGATCGCCTGCAAAATGATGTTCTCTCTGAAAAAGCAGACCGAGCGGTCGGCGAACACGGCGTTGGGCCCGGCCGGGATGCCGACTTGCGAGTCCAGTAGGCGGCGACGGAGGGCGGATGCCCGGCTTCGCAGTCATCCAGACGGGGTCAGCCAGGTTGGGCGGCAAGTTGATGGAGCCCGAGGGAGTAAGCGAGCCGGTGGAACGTCCAGACTTGCCCAAGCTGGACGCGGCCGCCGTCGTAAGTCGCCAACGGAGTCGAACGCGGCGGCGATGAAGATCCCCATGTCGCCGGGTCCGACCGAGGTCGCATCGCTTCGCGACCGGTGTAGGCGTCGGAGACCATAACGGGCGCGATCAGGACCGTTTCGATCCCGAACCGTCCTTCCAGAAGCCTTCGGATCCGTTGGGTGACCGAATTGGGTCTGTCTCCGGCGATCGATCCCGAGACGATTGCCCGGGCGATGCCACCCAATCCAATGGCCAACAAAGGCCGGCTCGAAACGCAGAGGCATGGCGGAATCGCCATGGCTCGCACAGTCAGTGCGCATGCTCTCTCTCCTCCACCCTGACCAGCGCGATGATTGACCTGGGCCGAGTGCGGCGAAGGCCATTTTCGACATGGCGAGGACGCGACGGAGGGGATCGCTTAACAGCGCAAGCGCGCGATTGAACGACGGATGTATGCGTCGGAAGGAGAGAGCCCGTGGCGAACGCACGGCGAGAACAGGATATCCAGGCGTGCGGAACCGGGAGGGGGGCAGTCGGCCTCCGGCTTGGCCATTCCTTCGCCGACCGTCAGCTTGTCGGAAGCGGTGCGAACGTGTTGCACCGGCCACGAGCAGACGCGCACGACCAACCCGTTCTGTGACGGGTCATTGACAGACGCCGGGCGAAGCGCAATCGGGGCCGCGACAACCCTCGCAACCAGGAGGAAGAGCAGACCCTTCTTCACAAATGCTCGAACATGCCCGTTCATGGAGAGCAGTCCAATCAAGGGTCCTGCCGTGGATCCGGCCCCTGCAGGGAGACCACGGAACAATCGGGTCACGACCTCTCGAAAACGTGCGGATCGAAGCGAACACTTCTCACTCGCAAAACAATACTATTTATCAACATACCCGAAACTCAATATCGCAAATCGGGACCACGACCTCTCGAAAAGACTCTCCGAAATGTGGTGCGGGGATTTCCGGACTTGGACCAAAATGGTACCGCAACACTCTCAATCAACCACGTCTTCACAGATTTGAGTTATCGAGCCTGTGCGAGAACCCAATCCGACTCCTGCAGGGGAGTCCGGTCCCCCCTGGTTTCGCCCTGAGAAGGTGCGGACCCCAGCCACCCCAATCGCTCGACCGGTCGCCCCTGAACGTATTCCATTGCGAGGTCGCTCTCAGAAGAGGTGGCCCTCGATGAACCGTTCCAGCAATTGACTCTTCGGCACGGATACCGTTGAAGGCATACGTCCAGCAATGCAAACCACAGACCGATCAAGGGATGTTTTAGTCCCGGATGATCAAAGGATTCTTCAATAGCCAATTTGACCAGACGTCATTGGCCCGTCAACAAAAAAAATAGAATCCCGAAATATTCCAGGACAGAGTCTGGGCGAACATCGCTTATGTCGCTACCAGCGTGTTTCCGAGATTCGAGCGATTCACGATCGGGGGACAACAGGCTGAGTGATCGGGGTGGCTGAGGACTGTACTCGAACCCTCGGTGCGGGAGAATCATCGTTGCCGGGTCTACGACCCCGGGGCGAAGGCCTACAGCGGTTTTCTGTCGGTTAGCATACGGATTATGGCGACCTTGGCTTCCGAGTGCACATTTGCTTTTATCTCGATTTCCTGATTTCATCTCCAACGGGGCGGTCCAAGATCGCCCAGGGCAACGCCCTGGGAGATCAGACATGAGGAACAGCAGCCCGATGGGCCGTGCCCACCCTATACGGGATTCGTTGGGCCCACGATGACGGCACGGCAGATCGCGCTGAAGCTGAAGCTGAAGCGGGGAGGGGGGGGGAAACGGGTTCGGCGAAGTTTACCAATCCGCTGGTCTGGTCATTCGAAGGCGAGCGTAAGCGTTCTTACGCCCACCCCCGATCAAAACCAGATCACAACATCAAGGCACAAGCTTGAGGATTCGGTGATTGCTGCTGTCCGAGATGAAGAGAACTCCATCGGGGGCGAGGGTCACGCCGTGGGGCTGGTTGAACTCCGCCTCGGCCGGAGCCTTGCCGACGCCCGCGGTCCCCTTCCGGCCGGTGCCGGCGACGGCCTGGATCGTTCCATCGGACGGGCGATAGAGGCGAATGCGATGGTTCTCGGTATCGGCGATGATGACCTCCCCTTGCGGGTTGACGCACAGGTGTTTCGGGCCGTTCAGCTTCGCCTCGCGCCCGGGACCGCCGTCGCCCGACGCCCCTTTTTCGCCCGTGCCGACCAAGGTGCGGATCTTTCCTGCGCGGTCGACCACCCGCAAGGCATTGCCCCCTCGGTCGAGAATATAAACGTTCCCCTTGCCGTCGGTCGCCACTGCCCTGGGGTCGATCATCGGGGACGTGCGGGCATCAGCGCCATCTTGGGGAATTCCCTTCTGACCGTTCCCCGCCAAGGTGGAGACGAGGCCAGTTTTGAGGTCGACGACCCGGATCCGCCGGTTGTCCAGGTCGGCCAGGTAGAGGGCCTGGCCGGGCTCGTCGAGGGCGATGCAGTAGATGCCGCCGAACTCCGCCTGTGTGGCCTGGCCGCCATCCCCCGAGAACCCTTTCTTCCCGGTCCCCGCGATGGTCGTGATCGTCCCCGTGCGGGCGTCAATTTTGCGGACCCGGTTGTTCCAGGTGTCGGATACGAGGATATCCCCGTTCTTCATGACGGCCAGACTGTGCATCCCGTTGAACTCGGCCTTCGCCGCCGGCCCGCCGTCGCCGCTGTCCCCGTTCTTGCCCGTCCCCGCCACGGTCTGCACGAGGCCGTCCTTGTCGATCCGCCGAACCCGCTCCCCGAGCATTTCGACGAAGATGATGGTGCCATCGGGGGCGAACCCGACGCCAAACGGATTGGTCAGCTTGACCTGGTCAGCCGGAGCGCCGTCGCTTCCGCTCCCCCCGCCGGCGACCAGCGCGAGGCGCCCGCCTTGCCCCGGGTCGTCAGCGCCGGTGAGTCCGCAAACCGCCAGCATCGCGAACAGAAACTTACGCATCGAAGAGTTTCTCCTCATCAAGTCGGGCCTGAGCCAAGGTGCCAGCGACATTCCACCAGAGTCCGGTCGATTCCGCCATGCGCCAGCCGCTCCGTCAAGAGGGTGACATCGACCTTCCCGCCCCATCCTCCTTGGCCTGACGCTCGCACCGCACCCACTCACGGCGTATGATCGTCGGCAACGCCGTGACCGACCTCTTCCGGTCGCCCTTGATCCGCATCCGCCGAATGACCACCGAGAGGCGAGCCCGATGAAGCGAAAATGTCCCATGACACCGTTCTGCCAGGCGATGCTAGGCTGGGTCGCAGGCGTCGTCCTGCTGACCACGGCTCCCTCCTTCGCAACGGCGGCCGAACCGCAGCTCTGGCTCGACCCGCGTGTGCAGACATTACCCTCGAGCAAGATGGGCCCATTCATCCGACTCGAAGATGGCGGAATCCTGACCGTGGACGACACGTCGGCCTTCATCAGCAAGGATGAGGGTTCCCATTGGTCGGCTCCTGTGCCGATGTTCCCCGCCGATCAGCCGTTCCAGATCAGCAACGAGCGTTCCATCCTCCGCACCAAGGACGGGACCATCGTCGTCGCCTTCATGAATCTGAAGACACGCAGCAAAGGATACTGGGACGTCAAGACCAAGGGCTTCGTGCCCGATGTGCGGCTCGACGTCTGGACCGTCCGAAGCATCGACGGCGCGAAAACGTGGACCGACGCCCAGCTCGTTCAACAAGGCTACGCCGGCGCGGTCCGCGGGCTCGTGCAGGCCGAGAACGGGAACCTCGTGCTGGCCACTCAAGACGTCTTGCGCGACCCGGCCCGACACGTGGTCACCGCCTATTCCAGCCCCGACGACGGCAAGACCTGGGCGAAGGCCACCTGGGTCGACCAGGCAGGCAAACGGAGCCCTTCACTCGACCTCGGAGGCCACG
This sequence comes from Singulisphaera photorubra, assembly GCF_045290345.1. Lineage (GTDB taxonomy): Bacteria > Planctomycetota > Planctomycetia > Isosphaerales > Isosphaeraceae > Singulisphaera. The sequence goes on from NZ_CP155447.1 coordinate 973,187, forward strand.
GCCACCACGACGGCGCAGTCGAGCCCACGGTGGAACGCCTCAAGGACGGCACGCTCTGGATGCTCATCCGGACCGCCCGCGATCGCCTCTGGCAAGCCTACTCCACCGATCAGGGAGCAACCTGGACCAACATCGGAGCCAGCCCGATCGCCGCATCCGCGGCCCCGGCGATGCTCAAGCGCCTGGCCAGCGGCCGGCTCTTGCTGGCCTGGAACCAGCTCTATCCCGAAGGCAAGACGAGCTACGAACGCAAAGGCCCCGACTGGCACGAAAAGCCGACCAGCTACCATCGCGAGGAGCTCTCGCTCGCCTTGTCCGATGACGACGGCAAATCCTGGAGCCCGCCGGTCGTGATCGCCCGCCAGCCGGGCAAATGGCTCTCCTATCCCTACGTCTTCGAACGCAAGCCCGGAGAGATCTGGCTCACGACCATGCAAGGGGGACTCCGCTTCGCCATCCAAGAAGCCGACATCCTCGCCGGTCCCAAGGCGGGAGCGAACGAGTAGGCGAGCCGCCTCACCTTATAAATCCATCAACACCTTACGATTGCTCAGCGACCAGATTCCGATTTTCCCGTAGAGTGGGCACGGCCCACCATCTCTATCTCCCTGCCAAACCAGAGGTTAAGATGGTGGGCCGTGCCCACCCCACGGGATATGTTCGGCCGACGATGTTGCCATAACCGATCGCGTTGACGTTGGGAGAATCGGGTTCGGCGAAGCTATACCTTCGTCCGCCCACAAAGCTCGCTCGGATCCCTCGTCGCCGCCAAACCGGTCGCCGCAACCGGCCTGGGGTCCCACTCGCCCCGCTTGCGTCCGGGAAGGACGAGCCGGGCCCCAAGACCGAGCTTTCCCCCCTCCCTTTTTTCGTTTCTGCGCCCTCGCGAGGCCGTCTCGAACGCCGTACCATGGCGACATCCTCAGAAGTGGCTCCGTTTCAAGGCGCGCGCTTCCCAATCTCACCCAGCGATCGAGCTCATGATCAAGACCAGGCTGATCTCCGCCATTTGCACGCCGCTCACGGCCGATGAGTCGCTCCACCACGAGGGCCTCGAAGCCCATCTCGACGAGCAATGGCGATCCGGCATCGCCGGTGTGCTCGTGGGGGGGACGATGGGGCTCATGCAGTTGCTCGCCGACCAGACGTACCTCGACCTCGCGCAACGGGCCACCGAGCTATCTCGGGGCCGGGGCGAAGTCATGGTCGGCGTGGGTGATACGAGCTTTGCCCGCACCGTGGAACGCGTCAAGAGGGTCGACGGGCTCAACATCGACGGCGTCGTCGTCATCACGCCCTACCTCTGGAAGTACAGCCAGGCCGAGCTCGTCGACTACTTCCGTGCCGTGGCGGACCGTTCCAATAAGCCGGTCTACCTCTACGACCTGCCGGGCCTGACCGGAATCAAGCTCTCGTTCGAGACCGTCCTGGCCGTGGCCACTCACCCGAATATCGCGGGCATCAAGTGCTCAGGCTCCTGGGACTGGACGCGGCAGCTCGTCGATCGCGTCGGCGACCGGTTCCGCGTGATCCCGGCCCAGCCCCACCTGGTCGACACGATGATCCAGGCGGGCGTACGCGACAACCTCGACGGCATCTACGGCCTCGCGCCCAAACGAACCGTCGCCATCGCCGAGGCGGCCGAGCAAGGGGACTGGCCCGAGGCCTCCCGTCGCCAACAATGGCTCTCGGCCTTGCTCGAAGTGATCGCCGTGAAATATCCGGTCTTCCCCGCCTGCACCACCGTGCTCAACGCCCGCGGCATCCCCGGCAACTTCGCCCCGGCCCCGATGCGCCCGCTCGACCCGACACAACGCCAGGCCCTGCTCGACGAGCCGATCATCCGCGAACTCTTGAGCGACGACCGCTGAGCCAGCAAATCCTGCTCGCACACGACATGCAAAACAGACATTGATCAACGAGTGGCACAAGCCTGACCCACTCCTCAATCCTAAAAGGCGCAAAACATGAACTTTCGTTCAATTCAATTTGTCACCCTCGTAGGTTGGGCGATCGCCCTCGGCGGGAGAGCGCAAGCCGCCGACCCCGCGTCTCCAATCGAGATCGACGAAGCGACCCGAGCGCGGTGCCTGAGCGTGCTCAAGGGAGCCCTGGCGTCCGACGAGTTCTGGCCGTCGATGCACGCCGCCGAGGCACTCACCCAGGCCGGGTTCGGGGCGGACGTGCGTGCTGCGCTCGCTCCCAAGTTGCCCCGGGAGACCGACGACCAGAAGCGGTGCGGACTGGCCCGCGAGTTGTCAAGGGCCGGCGACCTCTCCTACGTACAGGTCTTGACCGACATCCTCGGCAGCCCCAACCCTCACGGCCACATTCACGCAAGTGAAAGCCTCTACAAGATCTACCAAGTAGGCAACGGCGTCATGCTCCGCCAGGCCTTGACCCGGGCCGACCAGCCCAAGCTGGTGATGATGGCGGGCGCCGCGCTGGGGCGGCGGGGGAACCGCGAGGCGCTCGACCTGGTGCGAAAGTACGTGACCGACCCCGACGGCGAGACCGCCCGGATCGCCGCCTGGGTCCTCGCCCGGACCGGAAGGGCAAGTGATCTCGAGTCACTCCGAGCCGGAGCGCAACGGTTCAGTGAGCCGCTCACCAAAGCGTACTTCGATCACGCGTTGGCGGCGCTCGGCGATGCTGACGGCCGCAAGGCGCTCGTCCAGAACCTGGGGCACTCCGACTTCAACGTCCGGGTCTACGCGGCCGAATTCGCTCCGGAAGCCCGCGCGGTCGAGGCGAAGGACGCGCTCGTGCGCCTGCTCGACGACCCCGTGCTCGACGTCCGGATCCGAGCCGCCCAGGCCTTGCTCCTCCTGGCGAAGCCGGCCCCCCCATCGCCCTCGGAGAACTTCAGCCGCGACGTCTTCGCCGCGACCGCCGAGAACCCGCGGTACAGCGAAGGCTCGGTCCTGGTGCGCCGCGACGGTAGCCTGATCTACGCGACCACCGAGTTCCAGGGAAGCGGGTCGGACTTCGCCAAGGCGCGGATCATCGCAGTCGATTCCAGCGACGAGGGCCGGACCTGGAGCGACCGACGCGTGCTCCAGGAGAACGTCGGCCAGCAGAATGTGATGTCCGTCACGTTGCGACGACTCAAGCCGTCGAACCCGTTCGACGGCCCGATTGGCCTGTTCTACCTCGTGAAGAACTCGCCGACGGATCTCGACGTCTATCTGCGTGTTTCCAACGACGAGGCGAAAACGTTCGGCGAGCCCCAGCTCGTGACCACCGACCCGGGCTACCACGTCCTGAACAACGACCGGGTCACGGTCCTCTCCTCGGGCCGAATTCTCGTGCCGATCGCCACGACGAAGGACGCCGTCAAAGCTCCCAAATACGCCTCCTCCTGCTACTACTCCGACGACCAGGGTAAGTCCTGGAAGCGGAGCCAAGGCCTGATCGAGTATGCCAAACAAGGGGCGATGGAGCCCGAGGTGCTGGAACAGGCCGACGGACGGCTTCTCATGCAGATCCGGACCAATGTCGGACACATCGCGGTCAGCGAGTCGACCAATGGCGGCGAGAGCTGGAGCGAAGCCAAGTCATGGGGGGTCGCCGGGCCCGAGTCGCCGGCCACGCTGAGGCGGATCCCATCCACGGGTCACTTGCTCTTGATCTGGAACGACACACTCCGTGACGGGAAGGTCGGTAGCAAACGCACCCCGCTGACCGCCGCGGTCTCAACCGATGAGGGTGGCACCTGGTCGTTCCGCCGTAACCTGGAAAACGACCCGACCAAGACCTATGCCTACACCAGCATTGTCTTCAACAAGGACCGGGCCCTGCTGACCTATTACGTCCGCGACGACAAGACAGGCCGGTTCACATCGCGATTCCGGTCCGTCCCAATCGCCTGGTTCTACGAGACCGGTGCCGCGAACTGATCCGGAGGGAGAGCCACTCGTGAAACTGGCGACATTGCAACTCGGGGGCCGGCGTGACGGCCCCCACGTCCTGCTCACCGGCGGCGTTCACGGCGACGAGTTCGAGCCCATGGCCGCGCTCCGGAGGCTGGCCGTCCTGCTCGCCCCCCACGAAATCAAGGGGCGGATCACGATCGTCCCCGTCGTCAACGAGTCGGCGTTCCGCCTCGGCCAACGCGTGGGGGACGACGAGCTCGACCTCGCCCGCACCTGCCCGGGGCGGCCCGACGGGTCGGCCACGGAGCAGGTGGCCCACGCCTTGGCCGACTTGATCCGGGACGCCGACGCCTACATCGATCTCCACACAGGCGGAGCCCGGCTCTCGGTCTTGCCCCTCACCGGGTACATGCTCCATCCCGAACCCGCCGTGCTCGACCGTCAACGGCGAATGGCCCGCGCCTTCGGCCTGCCGATCGTCTGGGGAACCGACCCAAGCCTCAACGGTCGTTCCCTCTCGGTGGCCCGCGACGCGAACGTCCCCGCCATCTATGCCGAATACCTCGGCGGCGGGGGATGCGACCCAAGCGGTGTGTCGTCCTATGTTCAAGGGTGCCTCAACGTCCTGGCCGAGCTGAAGCTGATCGATGGCAAACTCGCGCACCCGAGCGACACGCCACTCGTGATCGAAGATCAGCGGACCGGCTCGGGCCACATGCAGGTGCAGCACCCCGCCCCCTGCGACGGACTCTTCGAGGCCGCCGTGACGCTCGGCCAAGCGGTCCGCCAGGGAGAGATCCTCGGAACCATCTCGGACGTCCTCGGCGCTGATGTGCGCCCCATCAAGGCCGACTGGACCGGCCTGGTGCTGGTCCTCCGTTGCTTCGCCCGAGTCTCGGCCGGCGAGAGCGTCGGGGTCGTGCTCGAGACCGATCAGCGGCTCCCCAGTCAGGGCTCCGCGGCTCGTGCCGCGATCCCAGCCGGGTGACCCGGAACGCTCAAGAACAGACCGCCTCTTTATCGTGAGAGAGATCAAAACATTGCAACGTCACACCGTATTGATCATCGGGGTCGGATCGATCGGGGAGCGCCACTTGCGTTGCTTCCAGGCGACCGGGCGGGCCGACGTTCGTCTCGTGGAGATCAACCCGGAGTTGCGGCGGACAGTGGCCGAGCGTTATGGGATCTCGGCGAATTATGCTGACCTCGACTCCGCGCTCCAGGAGCGGCCGGACATCGCGGTCGTGGCCACTCCCGCACAGACGCACATCCCGATCGCGACCAGGCTGGCCGAGGCCGGTGTCCACCTGCTCATCGAAAAGCCCTTGAGCACGAGCGAGGCCGGGATCGACCAGCTCCAAGCGATCGTGAGCGCCCAAAACCTCGTTGCAGGCGTCGCCTACGTCCACCGCGCTCACCCACTGCTCCAGGCGATGCGCCAGGCCATCCTCGACCGGCGGTTCGGCCGACCGGTGGAGCTCGTCGTCGTCACCGGCCAGAACTTCCCGACGTATCGCCCTGCCTATCGTACGATCTACTACAACGACCATGCCACCGGCGGCGGTGCCATTCAGGACGCCCTGACCCACCTGCTCAACGCGGGGGAGTGGCTCGTTGGGCCGATCGAACGCCTCGTGGCCGACGCCGCGCACCAGGTGCTCGAGGGAGTGCAAGTCGAAGACACCGCGCACGTCCTGGCCCGCCAGGGGGGAGTGCTCGCCAGCTACAGCCTGAACCAACATCAGTGGCCCAACGAGCTCACCATCACGGTCGTCTGCGAGCAGGGCGCGGCGCGGTACGAGTCGCATGCCCACCGCTGGCGCTGGATGAAGGCGAACGAGGAGACATGGCACGACGAGTCCATCGCCCCTCTGGAACGCGACACGCTGTTCATCGCCCAGGCCTCGGCCTTCCTCGATGCCGTGGAGGGTCGGCGTGCGCCGCTCTGTTCGCTCGCCGAAGGGCGGCAAACCTTGCGAGTCAACCTCGCCGCCCTGGCAAGCGTCAAGTCACAGAGTTGGCAGTCGGTGGAAAGCTGAGAGTCTGTCCCAGAAGGTGAATCCCACGGGAGCTTTTGAATGATCTGCTGGGTGCCATGCGGTTCCGTACTCGGAACCCATGCGGGAATGCCTTGGCCTGGCGCGCACGGGTTCCGAGTACGGAACCCGTGGCACCCAAACGGCCTTCAATTTTCGGTTTCCCTGAACTTACGAGACAGACTCTGAGCCGGCCTTCGCCTCTTCTTTCAGTCGCACGGCCAGCCCGGCCGTATCCCCCTCGGCCCAGGGCTATGTCGCGGACTCGCGCCAATCCCGAGGGAATTACGGCCGGGCCGGCCGTGCGACTGCAAACAACCCATTGCGGAAAACCGCGAGAAGCGTCGATTCTTTAGCTCGGTCGCGGATCATTGTTTATTTCCTATCATCTCGAACAGGACGCCCCCGGGGAACACGACACGATGCCTCAGGCCGATTCCGTTTCCGATTCCACTCCCGCGCAGGAACCGACCATCCAGGCGTTGTTCGACCTGTCGGGCAAGGTCGCCCTGATCACTGGGGGCACAGGCCACCTTGGCTCTGCGATGGCCCGCGCGCTGGCTGAGGCGGGGGCCTCGGTCGTCATCACCAGCCGGGAGGCCGCCCGAGCCGAAGCGGCGGCCGCCGCGCTCCCTCGCCGGGGCGAGGCGACACACCTGGGCCTGGCGCTCGATCATATGAAGCCGGACGAGCTCGACGACGCCTTCGCCCGCGTGGTCCACCGCGCCGGCCAGGTCGACATCCTGGTCAACAACGGGCACGAAGCGCTCGGCAACGACCTGACCAGCGTCACGGCCGAGCAGTTCACCCGGCACCTGGCCAACGCCACTGGCTACTTCGTGCTCGCCCGGCTCTTGCACGACCACGCCGTTCAGCGCGAGTGCCCAGCCAGCATCATCCTGCTCGGGTCGATGTATGGATTGGTCGGCTCCTATCCCGACGCCTACGAGGGATTTGCCCGGCGAGCCCCGTGGCCTACCACACCCTCAAGGGAGGGATCGTCCAGATGACCCGGCACCTGGCCTCGTACTGGGCTTCAGATAAGGTCCGGGTCAACTGTCTCAGTCCCGGCCCGTTCCCCCCCGAACGAGCGCCTGGGGAGATGGTCGATCGGCTCCGCACCAAGCTCCCGATGAAACGGATGGGGCAGGCCCATGAGCTCAAAGGGGCGATCGTCTTCCTCGCCAGCGACGCCAGCAGCTTCATGACCGGTCAGAACCTCGTTATCGATGGCGGCTGGACGGCCTGGTAACGACTCTGGTTCTGAACCGAATTGCAAATCCATACGATCCAGGAGGATTGAATGAAACTGATCGGCAAGAAAGCATTGGTGACGGGTTCGGCCCGGGGAATCGGCCGTGGCTGCGCCCTCGAACTAGCCCGCGCGGGGGCCGACGTTGTGGTCAACGACCGCGAACGCACGCCCGAGGCCGAGGCCGTCGTGGCCGAGATCCAGGCTCTCGGACGTCAGGCCGTGCTGGTCGAGGGAGATGCGTTCGACCATGACTCCTGCGGCCTGATCACCCAACGAGCCGTCGAAGCCCTGGGACGTCTCGATATTCTGATCAGCAACCCCGCCTACTCCCGCCGCGGCGACTTCCTCGACTACGCGCCTGAGACCTTCCAGAAAGTGATCCAAGGGACGCTGGCCGGGGCCTTCTCGATGAGCCAGCACGTCGCGAAGCACATGGTCGAGCGGGGCGGGGGGGGCAAGATCGTCTTCATCTCGAGCGTCCATGCCCGCCGGCCGTTCCCGCGAAGCGTCGCCTACAACGCGGGCAAGGCGGGGCTGAACCACATGGCCTTGACCATCGCCGGCGAACTGATGCCGCATCGGATCAACGTCAACCTGATCGAACCAGGCTGGATCGACACCCCCGGCGAACACGAAACGTTCGGTGCCGACGTCATGCGCGAGGCAGGCGCGGCACTTCCCTGGGGCCGGCTCGGCAAGCCCGAGGACATCGGCAAAACGGCCGTCTTTCTCGTGTCGGACGACGCCGACTATATCACCGGCGGGGCGTTCCTGGTCGATGGCGGCTTGCTCCTCAAGGAGTCCCACTCCTGAGTCAGGGGACGAGTGAACTCAACGAAGGCGAGCGGGGAGCGTCAGCTCCCTCTCTTATTGAACCATTTTCATCAACACAAACATGGAATTCCAGACACCATCCGAGGACCCTCCATGCTCCATTTCTCCTGGATCGACTACACCGTCTTCGCGGGCTACCTGCTCCTCACCCTGGCCATTGGCGGCATGTTCTTCCGCGAGAAAAGCAATTTAAGCGAGTACTTCCTGGCGCAGAGGAGCATGGGCAGCGTCATTGTGGCGATGACCATTCTGGCCTCCTTGTTCTCCGGAATCAGCTTCCTGGCTGCGCCCAGTGAAGGCTATGCCTATGGCTTATCATTCTACATTGTGAATTTTTCGTTCTTCATTGCCACCCCGATCACCACCTTGATCTTTCTGCCCTTCTTCTATCAAAAGCAATTCTTCACGGCTTACCAATACCTCGAAGCGCGGTTCTCGGTGCAGGTCCGCACCCTGGCCTCCGCCTCGTTCATCGTGCGGGTCTTACTCTGGCTGGCCCTGGCGACCTATGCCCCGGCCCTCGCCCTGGAACAGGTCACCGGCCTGCCACTCTGGTTCACGATCCTCTGCACCGGGGTGCTCACCACCTTCTACACCACCCTCGGCGGCATGAAGGCGGTCATCTGGACCGACGTCATGCAGCTCGCCGTCTTGTTCTTCGGCCAGCTCATCATCGCGATCACGGCCATCTCCCGGGTTCCGGGGGGATTCGGCCGCGTGGTCGAACTGGCGCAGTCCAGCGGCAAGATGCAGCTCAGCACGAGCCTCGACCCGACCGTCCGCCTGACGCTCTGGGGCATGCTCATCGGAGCCACCTTCATGAACCTCGTGCAGATGGCGACCGACCAGGTCTCGGTCCAACGCTACCTGACCGCAAAGAGCCTGAAGGAAGCCCAGCGCGGACTCTGGCTGAAGCTCTGGCTGGTCCTGCCGGTCACGGCCGTCTTCTACGGCACCGGAGTCATCCTTTATGCGTTCTACAAGGTCCACGGCGACCCCCTGACCTCAGGCGCAATCCGCAAGGCCGACCAGATCCTCCCCTATTTCGTGGTCACCGAACTGCCCGTCGGTTTCCCCGGCCTGTTCATCGCCGCGATCTACGCCGCCAGCATGTCCACGATCTCGGCAGGGATCAACTCGCTCACCTCGGCCAGCCTCATCGACTTCTACCAACGCCTCTGGCCGCACCCCAACCCGGACGAGCAGGTGCAACTGCGGTATGCCCGCTACTTGACCCTGATCTACGGCGCCTTGGTCATCGGTCTCGCCTTTCTCATGCCGTATCTCGGCACGCTCCTCGAAGCGAGCAACTCCATCATCGGCCTCGTCGGCGGCCCCATGCTCGGCCTCTTCTGCCTCGGGATCCTAGCCCGGCGAACCACCGCCCGAGGCGCCTTGATCGGATGGGTCGCGGGGCTCGTCGTCCTCATTCCCGTCTGCTTCATGACCAAGGTCTCGTTCCTCTGGTACGCCATGATCGGCTGCCTGTCCACCATGATCGTCGGCTACCTCGCCAGCCTGTTTGAGCCGGCTCCCGCGTCTGAAAAAATCAACGGGCTCACCTGGAACGACCGCACTCAGCCCCTTCCAGAACCAGGACTTGATCTGGAGCCCGCCACGAGCTGAAACCCATTAGGATCTGCAAGACTCCGACGACCCCACACCAAACAACTCACCACATAAAGACAGATTACAAGCAATCAACGCCCTCCCAAATACCCCGATCCGAAGAAGGAGACGCCCCGTGAGAGTTCCTGGTTTCTTGGTTTCGATGGCGCTGGTCTTGATCACGTCGGCAAGTGCCCAGGAGCCCTCGTCGACCGCGGCCAAGGCCAAGCTGCCCAAGGTCATGCTGGTTGGCGATTCGATCCGCCTGGGCTACGCTCCCAAGGTGATCGAACGACTGAAGGGCAAGGCGATCGTCGTCAGCCTGCAGGCGAACGGCGGCGACAGCGCCAACGTGCTCAAGCAGCTCGAAGGATGCATTCGCGAACAGCCCGACGTCATTCACTTCAACTCCGGCCTGCATGATTTGAAGCGTTTCAAGGCCGACGGCAGCCATCAGGTCGAGCTCGCCTCGTATGCCGAGAATCTCAAAACGATCGTCGCCCGGCTCCGCGCGGAGACGAAGGCCGGCCTGGTCTTCGCCAATACGACTCCGATCATCGACGCGCGTCACGCCCTCCGAAAGGCGAACTTCGACCGCGTCGAGGCCGACGTCAAGCGCTACAACGAAACGGCCGAGCAGGTGATGCGCCAGGCCGGCGTGCCGGTCCATGACTTGCACTGGGTCGTGGAGCAGGGAGGGGCCGAGACGATGCTCGGCAAGGACGGCACGCACTACACGCCGGCCGCCTCCGACCGCTTGGCCGAGGCCGTGACCGACGTCGTGCTTCGCCAGCTCAAGATCGTCGGCTATCGCCCCTTGCCCAAGCCCGCCGCCGGGCCCGAGGCCGCCAAAGAGTACCGCAAGGCCGAGGCACTTCGCGACCGCGAAGTTCCCGAAGTCTACCGGAACCTCAAGGCCAAGGAGTTCCCCGTCCCAGAAGACGCCAACGCCTGGAAAGCAAGGCGCCCCGAGCTCCTCAAAGCGGTCGTCGGGACACTCGGAGAGCTACCGCCTCGTCCTTCCCCCGCCCGTGTTCGCGTCATCTCCCGCGAGCTTCACCCGGGTTACACCCTCGAAAAAGCAGACCTTGAGAACGGGGTGGACGGCCAGGTCACGACCCTCTTGCTGATCCCTGAAGGGCGGACGGGCCCGGTGCCGGCCATCCTCTGGCTCCACTCCTCAACCCCCGACAAAACCCAGCTCGTGATCCCGGGCACCAACGGCGGTGACGAGTCGCTCGGCGAGGCCTACGTCAAGGCAGGCTACGCCGTGCTCGCTCCCGACTCCTACTGGCACGGCGACCGCGTCGGCACCGGCCCCTCGGGCAGTACGGAGACCGGCAAGGTTGAGCAGGAGTCGCTCCACAAGTGGAACCTCTGGTTCGGCCGTACCCTCTGGGGCATGATGGTCCGCGACGACCAGGTCGCTCTCGACTATCTCTGCTCCCGGCCCGAAGTGGACAAGACCCGCATCGGCGCCACCGGCATGAGCATGGGGAGCACCCGCGCCTGGTGGCTCGCCGCCGTGGACGACCGTGTCGCCGCCGTCGTGGCCATCGCCTGCCTGACCCGCTACCAGAATCTGATCGCCCACGGTAACCTCCGCGCCCACGGCCTGTACTACTTCGCCAACGGCCTGCTCAACCACTGCGACACCGAAGGCGTCCTCGCCCTGATCGCCCCCCGCCCATTCCTGGCCCTCACCGGCGACCTCGACTACGGCTCCCCCGCGGACGGCATCCGCGACCTCGAACGCCTCGTCGGCCAGACGTACAAAGCCGTCGGCGCTGAAGACCGGTTCCGCAGCATCCTCTACCCCGACCTTGGCCACGTCTACTCCCCGCAAATGCGTGCCGAGATGTTTTCCTTTTTCGGAGAGTGGCTGAAGCCGACCCCGGCCGCCCCAGTTCACGCCACCCCCTGATCCCTCTCCATTCATCGAATGAGCACACCCCACTTCAATGCGTCGGGTGTGCTCAATTCGGAGCGTGGGCACGGCCGGCCCACCAGGGAATCAGCCCCAAAAAACCAACGATCCGCGACTGGACGAGAATCTCGATGGATTTCCGGCCCGGTCTCACCAGTAGCACGGCCGGCCCGGCCGTATCCCCTCGGCCCAGAACAAATCCTCGGACTCGCGCCGACCCCGAGGGAATTACGGCCGGGCCGGCCGTGCTACCGAAAACCAACCCGGTGCGGAAACCACAAGAATCATCGGTTCTTCGGCCCCGTCGCGGATCGTTGAAAAAAATCCAACGACCCGCCATGGAGCGAGGAATCACTCTCGTTCCCACGGTCCCCCGTGGGAATGCCGTCCCCGACGCTCCGCGTCGTCTGCCCCTCGAAAGCCGAGGACGCAGAGCGTCAAAGACTTCATTCCCACGGTCCCCCGTGGAAACGAGTAGCGGGAGGCTTCCTAGCCCTGTATCGGGTCGTTGATAAAAAAAAGGACAGGGAGCCGACGCCCAACGCTCGCCTCGGCTCCCTGTCTTCTTGGAGTGAGAAAATCAGATTGGTGGGCCGTGCCCACCCTACAACGAACAACTCTATCAGCATTCGCTAGCCAAAGTCCTCTTGTCCGGAGATTCTCATGCGAACAAGCGTTAGTCTCGCACTCAAAGCAATCGTCATGATCGCTCTCGCCGCCCTGGTGGCACCAACGGCGACCTCGGCCGCCGATCGTGAGCACTACGACTTGCTCCTCCGCGGCGGCCGCGTGGTCGACGGAACGGGGGCGCCTTGGTACAACGCGGACGTCGCGATCAAAGGGGGGCGAGTGGCCGCGATCGGCCGGCTCAAGGAGGCTGATGCCGACCGAACCCTCGACGTCAAGGGTCTGATCGTGGCCCCTGGGTTCATCGATATGATGGGGCAGACGGGGGCCTCGTTCCTCAGCGATCCGCGGAGCGCAGACAACTTGCTCCGACAAGGGATCACGACCATCAACGCCGGCGAAGGGTCGTCGGACGCCCCGCTCGGGGGCAAAGTGGCGGAGTCGGCCGGCTGGAAGACGATGGCCGAATTCTTCGACCGGCTCGACAAGGCCGGGATGCCGATGAACGTCGCCCAGACCGTCGGCCACACCCAGGTCCGCCGGATCGTCCTCGGGGACACGGACCGCAAGGCGACGGCCGAAGAGCTCGAGCAGATGAAAGCCCTGGTGCGCGAGGCAATGGAGGCCGGCGCGATCGGCGTCTCGACGGCCCTGATCTACCCTCCCGCCGTTTACGCCCCCACCGAGGAGATCGTCGAGCTCGCCCGCGTGGCCGGTTCCTACGGCGGCGGCTACTACACCCACATGCGCAACGAGGGGGACCGCCTCCTGGAAGCGATCGACGAGGCCCTTGCAATTGGCCGATCGGCGGGCACTCCGGTTCATATCTTCCACCTCAAGGCGGCCGGCCGCGCCAACTGGCCGAAGATGGAGCAGGCAATCGCCCGGATCAAGGCCGCCCGCGCCGGCGGCCAGCAAGTCGCGGCCGACATCTACCCTTACATCAACAATGGCCTTGGCATCACCGCGCTCATCCATCCCCGACACTCGGCCGAAGGAGACGAAGCGCTCAAACGCAAGCTGGCCGACCCCGCCGCCCGGGCCCAGATCAAGCGTGAGATCGAGACCGAAGGGGGCTGGGAGAACTGGTACCGCCACGTCGGGTCCGACTGGGACAAGATTGTTCTCATCCAGATCAATGCAAAGCCTTACGCCAGCCATAACGGCGAGACCCTTGCCGCAATCGCCAAGGCCGAGGGCAAGGACCCGTGGGACGTCTTCTTCGAGATCGCCCAGGCGGGCGCCGCGGCGCTGCCCCAGAGCATGACCGAAGCGAATGTCATCCGGGCCATGCGTGAAGAGTTCGTCTCGTTTTGCACCGACATGGGCCCCGCGGGCGGCCCTGCGGTTCTGGGCCACCCGCGTGGTTATGGCGCGTTCCCGCGGATCATCGCCCGCTACGTTCGCGACCTCGGCATCCTCTCGCTTGAACAAGCGATCCACCGCATGACCGCCGTCGCCGCCAACGAGCTCCGCCTCTACGACCGCGGCCGGATCACCCCCGGCGCCGCCGCCGACCTCGTCATTTTCGACCTCGACCGCACCCGCGACCAATCCACCTTCGCCAATCCGAATCTCCCCGCCGAAGGCATCATCCACGTCCTGGTCAACGGCCTCCCCGTCATCGAATCCGGCGCCCCCACCACCGCCCGCCCCGGCCGCGTCCTCCGCCGCGGAGCCACCCCTCAGTAACCCGGCCGTCAGCCTTTCTCTTCGCTCGCCCTGAAAGGCGAGCGGGGAGCGTAAGCTCCCTGTCTTCCGCCCCACTTCCCCATATTGCACCAAAGACAGGGAGCTCGCGTTCCCCGCTCACCTCGAAAATCGAAAATCGAAAGCAGTCGCACGGCCGGCCCGGCCGTTGGGATCCACCCAGCGGCCCACCTGGCCGCCTTCATTCGGGCCGGGCGACTCTTGGCCCACCTGAACCACAATCCCACCTTCAAATCGAACCCTCCCCTTCCAGCCACCGCCACACCACTGTCCTTTTGTCAGGTTAGACACGACCTGGCCCGCCCCCCCGCTATCATCCCCAAGGCGTGAGGTACACTAACCTCGGCACGTTCTTGCGTTCGATTTGAATCCATCGATTCCTGAGCCATGACGAGGCCAACACGAAATGATGCGAGACGAGCCCGCGCTCCGTCGTCAATGGATCCTGTTGCGAACTCTCTCCGCTCAGCGTTTCGGCCTCACCATCCAGGAAATGGTCACCGAGTCGGGTGTCGCCGCCAAGACCATCCGCCGCGATCTTGACCTCTTCCGCAGCCTCGGCTTCCCCCTTGAGGAAACCGTCGGCGAGTTCGGCCGCAAGACCTGGAAGATCGCTTCGAGCGAGAGCCAACCCCCGCTCGCGCTGACGCTGAACCTGGACGAGGTGATCGCTCTCCACCTCGGCCGCCGTCTGCTCGACCCCTTGGCGGGAACCCCCATCGGCGACGCCGCCGGGCAAGCGTTCCGCAAGATCCGCACCATGTTCCCCAAAATGGCCCTCGAGTACCTCGAGCGGTTCACGACCTTCTACCACATCGCCACCCTTGCGCCTGCCGATTACTCGGGCCAGGGCGATCTGATCGACACCTTGCGGACCGCCATCGAAGACCAGCACGCGGTCCACATCCTCTACCAATCCTCCCAGGCCACCGAGCCCGCCTTCCGCGACGTCTACCCGCTCACCCTGCTCGATCAGAAAGGCGCCCTCTACCTGATCGCACTCGACCCGCAAGACGACAAAATCAAGCACTACAAAGTCGTCCGCATCGAAGACGTCGAGTTGACCAACATCCGCTTCCCCCGCCCGAACCACTTCGACCCCGCCACCTACATGGCCTCGTCATTCGGCATCTACCAGGGCGATGACGACATCCTCATCAAAGTCCGCTTCGCCCCTAAAGTCGCTCGCTACGTCCTGGAAACCAAGAAACATCAGAGCGAACGCCTCGTCAAACAGCGTGACGGCAGCGTCCTGGCGGAGTACCGCCTCTCCTGTACGAATGAATTCAAGTCGTGGATTCTCAGTTTCGGACCAAAAGCGATCGTGCTGGAGCCGGAGTCGCTCCGGCGAGAGATCGCCGAGGATCTCCAGGCCCTGATCGCGGCCTACGCTGGCCCCGGCTCGGAGTCGCGTCAGCGTCCCCTTCGAGGCGAAGATCACCACGAGATTCCCGGGCAATACCACTAATCGAGATTATCGCATGCCAATCATCGACCTCAATTTCAGCATTATCGGAACCACGATCCCACTGGATCACGGATACAGCTTATTTTCCGCACTATGCCGCGTCGTTCCGCAACTTCATGGTGACACAAGGATCGGCGTCCATCCGATTCGAGGACGCCAAGCCGCTCCTGGCGTCCTGAGCCTGATCGATTCCTCCCGGATTCGGCTCCGACTCCCCTCGGAGGAAATCGCTCCTTATATCGCCGTAGCCGGCACGGAGCTTGAACTGGACGGCCACCGGCTCCAAGTCGGAATCCCTCGTGTCGAATGTCTCACCCCAGCCCCGAGCCTGGGATCTCGCTTGGTGACGTTCCGCGGTGTGATCGACCCAACCCTCTTTGAAGCCAACATTCGTCGGCATCTCGAAAAACGAAAAATCTCCGGTGAGCCGAGCCTCGTGGCCGCGACCCGCGCCCCCTGGACCGGCCAGCCGATGCGACGCGTGCTAAAAGTCAAGGACAAACGAGTTATTGGATATTCACTTCGCATTCATGGCCTTAAATCCGAGGATTCAATTAGCCTTCAGGAAGAGGGATTAGGAGGACGTAGACGAATGGGATGCGGTGTATTCCAACCAGTGTCTCGCCCGGAGAATTGCTTATGACGGCGTTTACTTTACTCGCAAAAAGCGATGGCTTCGGACGCCGCCGCCAGAGCATTCGCGAACACACCGAAGCGGTCATAAAGTCGGGGGAAAGGCTGGTCGAGGTCACGGGAGTTGCCCAATTGGTTGCGGTCGGCCTCGACCCACTCCACTGGCTCGATCGTTTTCGGCGCGAGATCAAACTCGCCGCACTACTCCATGACCTTGGCAAGGCAAACGACCATTTTCAGGAGATGCTCGCCGGAAGGGCGATCCGAGGCCAGGGCCTTCGCCACGAGGCGGTATCTTTCCTGATCGCCCGCCAACCGGAGGTGCGAAATGGATCCAGTCGGTGCTCGGCAACAATCGAGCCGTCGAGCTTGTCCTCTGGGCGATCGCAGGGCACCACAGGAAGTTCCCCCCCACGGCCCCACCCGAGGACTGCAATTCGGAGATGATCGTCTATCTGTCGCATCCCGACTTTCACAACACGTTGACGCTCGGCACACACGAGCTATCCCTGCCTGATCCTCCACGATTCGAATCTGACCGTAAGCTCAAACTGACACGAATCAACAGTTCGTTACGGGAATTCGAGGATGCGCAGGAAGACGCTGAAGTATTAATGGAAGCGGCAACGGACGAAGAAAAAAGGTATGTCGCAGTACTCAAGGCATGCTTAATCTGCGCCGACGTAGCCGGGTCGATCGGGAGACGCGGCTCGCAATCAATGGACGAGTGGATCACGCAAGCGTTTAAATGCCTGCCTCGGCCTCAACAATTGGAATCGGTTGTACACAAAGGTCTCAAGGGGAGCGAGCTACGACCGTTTCAAATCCAGGTTGCCGAGACGACGAATCGTGTCGTCTTCGTCCAGGCGGGTTGTGGTAGCGGAAAAACCTCAGCGGCTTATCTATGGGCCGCCCAGCAAGCGCCTGGCCAACGCCTTTTTTTCTGTTACCCGACAACGGGTACAGCCACCGAAGGATTTCGCGATTACCTGCTCGATCCTTCGCTCGACGCCGAATTGATCCACGGACGTGCCGAGGTTGACATGGAGATTCTCGGACTCGGCGATGACGAACCGGGTCGAGAAGAGGACACCAAGAGCGGTCAGGGAAAGGCCATCGAAGACTCCGCCGGCGCCATGCAGCAATGGTCAACGCCCCTGGTGAGTTGCACAGTCGACACGGTCCTCGGTCTGGTCCAGAACCATCGGCGCGGGATTTATGCCTGGCCGTCGATCGCAGGGGCCGCTCTCGTCTTCGATGAAATTCACTCGTATGACGATAACCTATTTTCCGCGTTGGTGCGTTTCCTTACCGACGTTCGAGGGGTGCGGTGTCTACTGATGACCGCCAGTCTCCCCGAACCTCGCTTGCAAACGATCCGCGCGGCACTCGATGGAATCGGGGAAACACTCGGCGGACCCATTGATGGCCCGGAGGATCTGCAATTATTGAAACGTTATCGGCGTGAGTATAACGATTCACCTTGGGACCGCGTCGAAAACGTGCTCTCCGAAAGAAAGAAAGTCCTCTGGGTGGTCAACACGGTCGCCGAAGCGATGAGCTTGGCTGAGCATCCTCGGGCCAAGAAGCTCAGGCCGACGCTCTATCATAGCCGGTTCCGATATATCGATCGAGTCGCGCGTCATAGGGACGTCATCGAAGCATTCGCAAAAGCCGATGCCCCTGCCTTCGCCATCACAACCCAGGTGGCGGAAATGTCGCTCGACTTGTCCGCCGATCTCCTCATAACTCACCTAGCCCCGATCCCCGCGCTGATTCAACGACTCGGCCGCTTGAATCGCCGTGCCAGGCCCGGCCGAAACGATGGAATCCGCCCCTTCATCATCATCAAGCCCGATGGTCATCTGCCCTACGCGCAGGATCAACTTCAAGAAGCGAGTGCATGGCTTGCCTCCCTCGGAGACGAGGAACTCTCCCAGGCCGATCTCGCCGCGCACTGGATCGCTCAGCCCGTTCCATCGTCCGATCGAGTCGATCATTTTGTCTGGCTCGATGGAGGTTTCGTCACGGAAACAAGACCTCTTCGAATCGCTTCACCTGGCATCGACATTATCTTACAAGCCGATCGGGTTGCCGTGGAATCCCGACAGCGTCGTTCCGAGGAGGTACGCATTCCCATGCCCCCTCCGCGCACGGGCCTGAACTGGCGAGCGTGGGACGAAGTCGCTTTCTGCAGAGTTCCTCCCGAGGGACTGATCACCTACGACGAGAGGAAGGGGGCCGAGTGGAAACGTTAAGTATCGATCTTTTTGCACCGGGGATGAGTCCGCTACATCGCGCGGGGCTGGGCGGACTTGCAGCCACACTCAAATGGATCGACGACAAAGTCAAAGGTGACCGACGTCCGCCCGGCGATTGGTCCGTCGACGATCGCCAAGTTGAATTGAGATGGGAGAATTCCAATGGAGCGAAGGACTTTCTCAAGCGACTCTACGAACTCGCCTTCCAGATCGATGAAAACGGCTTGATCCACTTGCCTGGCAGCTACGGCAACGGTCCGCCCAAACCGGAAGTATTGGCGGAACTTCAGCAGGGGATGTCGCTGACGATTCTCCAATTCGGCCCAAATCGCAAATCCGATGGGGTCGCCCTAAAAAGCTATGAAATTGATAATCAGACGATCACGATCCAGCACCAGAAGCTCACCGGCTACACTCATCAATCCGAATGGGAAAAGCTGGTCACAGGAAAAGGAACTTTAAAGCCGCATGCGATTATTAGTGGAACGATCGCTCCCGGTTTCGTCCAGCGTCATGTTGCGTTTCCATCAACCACAATCGAGCAGCCACCTGGCCTGGCGATCGCCCTTCACTTCGCCCTGATCGGAACACTCTCCCTCGCGATCGACCGGAAAACCGGAGTCCTACTCGTCCCGGATGTCAAGGACCTGAATCTCTTCGTCAGGCGTCGCGGCCTGATGACGCCCAAGTCCGCCCGGGATTGCCGCATCGCCAGCCCGGCCGATGCCGCTCTCCAGACTCAGGTCAGGCTGCAACTCACCGAGGGAGCACAAAAACTCAAGACCGATCGCTGTCTCGCAGTCTTGTTTGCCACCAAGGCTTGGAATGAGAAGCAGAAGGCACGCGCCAGCGTCCTAGATATCGAACCTGACACCACCACCCTGGAGCGGTTCGATCTCGCGATGCACACCCTCCAGGCTCGCATAGCTCTGACGAAACCGACCAAGAAGGGAGAAGCACCGGTTCCATTCTGGGCCGAGAGCGTGATCCGGCCGTTGGTGGCGGAAAACCTCGCACGAGACCAGCCCTGGTATCAAGATTTCCGCCGTTTGGTCGTGTCGCCGGATGGCTCCGACGACGCTCAGAAAGTCCGCCAACTCGGATTTGAAAAGAAAGGCTTGCAGGCCATGGTCAACGCTCACTGGGAAGATCGAGGAGAAGAGGCCATCGTCCGCTCCGTCCACGAGGCGATGTTTCGACGATACGGCATGATCCGGGACGAAACCGCTGGCAATCAGACGGCATTCAATAACCGCGCCGACCGCCAAATGCAGCGTTGGCGGCTCGCCTTCGCCGGAGCCAAGACCGCAGATGATTTCCGCAAAGCCCTGACTGATCTCTGGAGCCGCTCGGGCTCCAATCCAGTCTTGAAGTCCTCGTGGCGCGAGGTCTTGCCCCTGATCTGCGACGAGGATCGCTGGAGGCTCGCCCGTGATCTCGCCTTGCTGGCGCTGGCAAGCTATGAACGGCCGGTGTCAGCGCCAAAAGACGTGGATTCGGTAGTTGAAAAATCCACTGAAGTCTAATCACACAGTTTCGAACAGGTTTCGAGTCACTTCACTAATCAAAGAGGATCGAATCGATGAGTTTGCACATCTACGGAGCCGTTGTCACCCACCACGGAACGGCGGCCAACAACCGAGCAGAGACCGAAGGAAATATCACAACCCTTCAGAAATTACTCTGGTTCGGCAAAGTTCATTCCTCGGTCAGCGCCGAGGCGATTCGATTCGCCATCCGTCGCCGCTTGGCGGAGCATGAGCCGACGAATCGACGATGGGATGAGGACCTGCGTATGAACGTCTGGGCCGACCCGATTTTTGAAGCCTGGGCAAGCAAAACCGGCAAACCCTTCATTGACGATGACATCCTTGGTTTCATGAGTGCCGACGCCGCCAAGGAAGAAAACGGGCCCGAAGCAGCCACGGAGCCCGATGACAAAAAGAAACCCCGTGCCAAGGGCACGACCAAAGTCCGCCGAGCTGTCCTCGAAGTCACCCGCGCGATCTCACTCTCGCCCTACGGCGGCGACGTGACTTTCAATGCGGCCAGCCCCGGCGCGACGCCTTCGGCGCAGAAGAAGGGGAGCAATCCCGTTCCCTATGGCACCGAGCTTCATGCCACTCGCTACCAGTACGGGTTTGCCCTGACACCCAGCGCCTTGCGTAAGCCCGAGCGAGCCGCGGTTGCCATTGAATCGCTCTGCTCGCTGGGAGAAGTCGCCGGTAATCATGGGCGATTCTCTACGACTTCAGCCCCGAGAGCATTGTCTTCCGGGTAACTCACGATCCGGCCCCAAGGCTCCTCTATCTCTTCGAGGGGGGTGGAACGACTGTCGACGCGCCGGCCCTCCTGGCAAGGGTCAAATCAGGTGACCTGCCGGCCAAAGAGTTAATCATCGCCGGCGCTTTCAGCCAGACCGCAACCGCGAGAGAAGTCGCGGCACTGGGAGCGACATTGGAGCCCGGTGTGCGTAGCGCAGCCCGTCTCGTCTGCGAGCGGATCGCCGCCGGGGAGGGTTGATTCATGCTCGCCCTCAGGGTCACCGTTCCCATTGCCTGTTTCCGCAAGGGCTTCGCCCGCGAGTTCTGGGAAACCGAAGAATTGCCGCCGCCAGCCACTTGCTACGGCTTCCTGCTGTCCTTCGTCGGCGAGCAGGATCGCCGACGCCATGTCGGTGTGCGGGTGTGCCCAGCTTTGCTTGGTTTTCCAGAGCGTAGTGCCGTGCTTCGCACGCTTTGGCGAGTCAAGAAACTCCCTCTCGGCTCACCTGGCAACACACGTCCTGATTATCAGGAACTTCTCACCAACGTATGCCTTGCTATCTGGCTCGACTCGACCGAGGAGTTTGGAACCGGCCCGACGTTGGAGGAGCGCGTCCACACCGCGCTCGATCACCCTGAGCGGATCAATCGATTCGGTGGCCTGTCGCTCGGCGAGAGCACGCATCTGGTCGATGAGGTGGCGAGACTTCCTGATGGCTCGGACGGCAAGGCACGAGTTTACCTGTTGAATGACCGGGGTCGGCTGTCCTTGCCTGTGTGGGTCGACCATGTCGGCTCGGCAAAGACTCGATACGTCAGTGGCGACTTGGTCGAAACCGACGTTTCCGCCCCCAGCCGGGATCGAATGCCCCGAATCGAACCCCTGGGTTAACCTCCGTCGCATGGGCGTCTGAGCTCGCGAGGGAAAACCCGTTTTCCTCAACGAAAGGAAAACGGGTTTTCGACCGACAACCTTGGCCCCCCGCGGCCACAAATCCATCCACATCACAAAGGAAGTCAATAATGACTCTTCCCATGGTCGACCACGCGCCTCCGTTGCGCGTGATGTCCCTCCACGCGCTGGCCTATTGCCAACGCCTGTTTTACCTCGAAGAAGTCGAGGAGATCCGCGTCGCCAGCGCCGCGGTGTATGCCGGGCGCGAACTCCACGCGTCGCTCGAAGCCGACGAGGAGGGAGAGCGAACTCAACTCGAACTGGCCGACCCGGGCTTGGGCCTCATCGGCAAGGTCGACGCGTTGAAGAGGCGGGACGGCACTTTCCTCCCCTACGAGCACAAACGCGGCCGCGCCCGCCGCGATGACAAGACGGCCATGGCCTGGCCTTCCGACCGGCTCCAGGTCATCGCTTACGCCGTTCTGATCGAATCGGCCACGGGGCAGGGCATCCCCGAGGGCCGGATCCGATACCATGCCGACAATGTCACCGTCCGCGTTCCGATCGACGCGACGGCGAGGACCGATCTGGAAGTGGCCGTCGCCACGGCGCGGCGGCTCCGCGAGACAACCGAGCGGCCGCCGGTCGCGGAGAACGAGCGGCTCTGTGTCCGCTGCTCGCTGGCCCCGGTCTGTCTCCCCGAGGAGGTCCGGCAAGCCGACGACCCCGAGCGCGAGCCGATCCGCCTCTTTCCTCCCGACCGCGACGGCACCAGCCTGCACGTCGTCCTCCCGGGCGCCTCGGTCGGCCGGAGCGGCGAGACCCTCGTCGTCAAGCCGCCCGACGGCGCTCCGCCCACCAAGCATGCGATCCGCGAGATCGACTCGCTACTGCTGCATGGATACTGCCAGATCACGACCCAGGCATTGAACCTCTGCGTCGACCGAGAGATCCCGGTCCACTGGCTGACAACCTCGGGGCGACACACCGCCAGCCTGACCGCAAGCGCCGGCCAGGTTCAGCGGCGGCTGAGGCAGTACCGCGCGCTGGCGGACGAAGCGACCTGCCTGCGATTGGCCAAGTCTCTGGCCCGCGCCAAGATCGAGAGCCAGCATCGCTACCTCCTCCGGGGCTCGCGCGGCGACGAGCAGGCCCGCGACGCGATGCTCCCCAACCTGATCCCCCTCCGCTCGGCGCTGGCCGCGCTCGACTCGGCCCCCAATCGCGACTCGCTTCGCGGCTTCGAGGGATCGGCCGCCGTCGGCTACTTCCGTGGCCTGGACCGGCTGCTCTCGCCCACGGTGCCCGAATCGCTCCGCTACTCGACCCGGAGCCGCCGTCCTCCGCTCGATCGCTTCAACGCCCTCCTCGGGTTCGGCTACGGATTGCTCCACACGGCCGTGATGCGGGCGATCCTCACCACCGGCCTGGAGCCTTCGCTCGGGTTCTTCCACACCCCGAGGAGCGCCGCCTATCCACTGGTCCTCGACCTGATGGAACTCTTTCGCGTCCCGCTCTGGGACATGGTCCTGATCGGCTCGCTGAACCGCAACCAGTGGGACCCCGACGCCGATTTCATCGTCACCAAGGGCAAGACCTGGCTCTCCGACACCGGCCGGCGCAAGACGATCCGGCTCTTCGAAGATCGGCTGGACGAGACCTGGAAGCATCCGGTCATCGGGTACTCACTCTCATACGTGCGCACGCTGGAGTTGGAGGCCCGACTCCTCGAAAAGGAATGGAGCGGTGAGCCTGGTCTTTTCGCGCGGATGCGACTTCGTTGATCGGTCCTGGTCGCACACCCCTGGCGAGCAAGAATAAGAATGGAGTCCCCCTGAAATGAATGACGCGAAGTGGTGGCTGATCTGCTACGATGTTCACGAACCGGCGCGTCTCCGCCGCGCCGCGAAGGTCCTCGAAGGATCGGGCCAGCGGATGCAGGAGTCGGTCTTCCGCTGCTGGATGACCCCGAGCCAGATGCACCGGCTTCGGTGGGAGCTCACCCAGGTTCTCGAACCGAACGACGAAGTGCTGCTGATCCCCCTTTGCCCCCGCTGCGTCGGAGGCATGGAGACAACCTACTCCGCACAGAACCACCCGGATTGGCCCGATGCCCCCGAGCCTCACAGGATCATCTAACCACCTGATTCAAGCATCTCCGGCCGTTGCGGCGAATTGCCCCATGGATGGACCGATCTCCTTTCTCTTCTTCAACATAGGGCTCTTTGACAATACGAACGATCCATGATTCACCCGAAACCCGCACCGCCTAACAACTTGCAAACCGTCCTTTCCAGGATCGGACCCCGTTTTCAAAGTCAACCTAAAGCCCCCGCCGCCGTGCTTGAAAACGTGCTCCACATCCTCTATCATGGGAACAGTTTACAACCGGGCGGTGCCCACCTCTGTGATGCCGAAAGGCGTTGAGCACAAGCGTTGCCCGACCCCTATTAACCACCACTCCGCCCGGTGCCCACCTCTGTGATGCCGAAAGGCGTTGAGCACAGGATTAGCCCACGCTTCGCCGTCCAGGTCATGGTGTGCCCACCTCTGTGATGCCGAAAGGCGTTGAGCACAGCAGCTTCGCATCGACAATAAGGAAAACGCCCCTGTGCCCACCTCTGTGATGCCGAAAGGCGTTGAGCACAGTGTAGCGATCAAGCGTCAACGTGATCGTCGAGTGGTGCCCACCTCTGTGATGCCGAAAGGCGTTGAGCACCTGCCGCGATGCCGGCTGTCGCCACGCCCCGCATTGTGCCCACCTCTGTGATGCCGAAAGGCGTTGAGCACAAAATTGTGGGCGAGGCGAACTGATTCCCACGCCAGCGTGCCCACCTCTGTGATGCCGAAAGGCGTTGAGCACCGGCCCACCAAACAGTGGAGACTGCCTATGAGCCAGGTGCCCACCTCTGTGATGCCGAAAGGCGTTGAGCACTGCCCGCTCCCTCCTCTTGACCCTTTCGCCCGTCCACGTGCCCACCTCTGTGATGCCGAAAGGCGTTGAGCACGGATAACCCCTGAGCAACACGGCTTCTACATGCTGGAGTGCCCACCTCTGTGATGCCGAAAGGCGTTGAGCACTCTCCCCTGGCCTCGAAGCGGTGCAAGAGCGGCTGAGTGCCCACCTCTGTGATGCCGAAAGGCGTTGAGCACAGCCTCGACCCGCGAGGATCACTCGCGAGACGAGGAGTGCCCACCTCTGTGATGCCGAAAGGCGTTGAGCACACCGAGAGTGAGGACGGTGGCACGCCGGCATATCGGGTGCCCACCTCTGTGATGCCGAAAGGCGTTGAGCACATCGTGATCGGCGTGGTCGTCGCCGGAGACGTGGTGATGTGCCCACCTCTGTGATGCCGAAAGGCGTTGAGCACAGGGAGTCGCGGAGAACGTTGCCCATGTGCGTCCCGTGCCCACCTCTGTGATGCCGAAAGGCGTTGAGCACTCGGCTGCACAAATTGGAACGCTCGCGGCAGAAAGTGCCCACCTCTGTGATGCCGAAAGGCGTTGAGCACACGTGGTCCGGCGAGGCCCAGCCCGGGACCGCCACCGAGTGCCCACCTCTGTGATGCCGAAATGCGTTGAGCACCTTCACGCGGCGATGATCACCCAATTTTCGGGCCGTGCCCACCTCTGTGATGCCGAAAGGCGTTGAGCACACCCTCCACCCATCGAAGGATTTACGGGTGTCCTCGGGTGCCCACCTCTGTGATGCCGAAAGGCGTTGAGCACTTGGCAGCAACCTCGATGCACAACTCCACATCTGCGTGCCCACCTCTGTGATGCCGAAAGGCGTTGAGCACGTCGCGTTGGGCGGATGGGCGATGCGTCGTTCTCGTGCCCACCTCTGTGATGCCGAAAGGCGTTGAGCACATCGGACGAACCAAAGATCAGGGATCGGGGAGTTGAAGTGCCCACCTCTGTGATGCCGAAAGGCGTTGAGCACTCTATCCGATCGGTCCCGATTCTCTGGTGCAAGTTGGGTGCCCACCTCTGTGATGCCGAAAGGCGTTGAGCACCTCGCATCAAGAAGTGGGCGGAAGCCGTTATCAAAGTGCCCACCTCTGTGATGCCGAAAGGCGTTGAGCACCACCGAAGTGTGAACGTCGGTCGAAAAACGTAGCGCGCGCCGGTCTCCGATGTTCGGTCGAAAAACGTAGCGCTCATAGATCCACTCGTGGCGTCTGGTACACCAAGGTGAACACTGTTTCGCCTCGATACCCCACGCGTCGCGAGGTCATGGGTGTTCACACACATGCAAAACTGGGCCGAGATCCGCCGTCGCGTCCTCGTGGACGGGCAGAGCAAACGTTCCATCTGCCGCGAGTTCGACATCCACTGGGACACCCTCCAAAAGATCCTCCTCCATAATGAGCCTCCAGGCTATCGCCAGAACCTGCCGCGTTCACGCCCCAAACTTGAGCCGTTCTTACCGATCATCCATCAAATCCTCCAGGATGACCGCAAGGCGCCGAGGAAGCAGCGGCATACCGTTCGTCGCATCTTTCAACGCCTTAGAAATGAACATGGCTATCTTGGTGGATTGACAATGGTTCAAGGCGTCGTCCAAGCCTGGCGGGAGGGGCAAGCCGAAGCGTTCCTCCCCCTGGTCCACCGGCCCGGCGACGCTCAAGCGGACTTCGGACGCGCCGTCATCAACATCGCTGGACAATCCTCCACGGCCGCGATGTTCGTCATGACGCTCACCCATTCCGATGCGATCTTCTGCGCCGTCTTCCCGCGGGAATGCACGCTCACCTTTCAGGAGGGACATCGCCTCGCCTTCGAGTGCTTCGGCGGCATACCCCGTCGGATCACCTACGACAATACCCGGATCGCCGTGGCTCGGATTCTCGGCCACCGGGGGGAGGGCGTGACCACCGAGTTCCTCAAAATGAAAAGTCACTACTTGTTTGAATCTCATTTCTGTCGTGTTCGTTCCCCCAACGAAAAAGGACATGTTGAGTCGCTTTTAGGCTACGCGCGGCGTAACTTCCTCGTGCCGGTCCCCGAGGCCGATTCCTTCGCCGCGCTCAATGCACGCTTGGAAGAGAGCTGCCGGAGTGACCTGGAACGCACGACGCGAGGCCAGACGCTGACCAATGCCCAACTCCTGGAGCGGGAGCGAGCCGAACTGTTGGCCATTCCCAAGGAGCCGTTGAGCATCCGCCAGGTGGAGTCAGTCCGGGCCAATTCGTTGTCGCTGGTACGATTCGATCGCAACGATTACTCGGTCCCGACTCGATACGCGCATCGGCGTCTGACCGTCGTGGCGGATGTAGAGCGGGTGCGGGTGGAGACGACCGGAACAATCGTTGCCAACCATCCTCGATCCTGGGATCGCTGTCGGACAATCTTCGATCCAATCCATTATCTGGGCTTGCTGGAGCGAAAGCCCGGGGCACTGGACTTCGCCCTGCCCCTGGAGGGCTGGGAGTTGCCGGAGTGCTTTGCGGCACTCCGGCTCCGCCTGGCCGAGGACGAGGGGCCGCGTGGCCAGGTCGAGTACATCCGAGTCCTGCGACTCCTGGAACAAGCCACGCTTGGGGAGTTGACCGCGGCGGTCGAGCAGGCCTTGAGTCTGGAGGTGTCGGCAGCCGACGGAGTGCGGTTAATCTTGGAGCACCGCCGGGATCGGCCGACGGCGACATTGGATCTGGAAGGCCTTCCCCACTTGCCACGCGTGAGCGTCCCGGAGCCAGACCTGAGCGGCTACCGCTCGTTGTGCGGGGAGGTGCCGCGATGAGCAAGTCAAGTTCGACGCCAGGAGACTTGGTCCGTTTGAAGCCGATGCTGAGGTCTTTGAAGCTACCGACGATCTGGGCGGAGTGCGAGAAGGTCGCCCGGCAGTGCGCGAGTGAACGGGTGGACCATCTGGGTTATCTGTCGCGGGTGTGCGAACTGGAACTGATCGAGCGGGAGCGAAAGGCGGCGGCGCGCCGACTGAAGGGGGCGCGGTTTCCCGCGGTAAAGACTCTGGGAGAATTCGAGTTCGCGGCCCAGTCGGTGATCCCCGAGATTTTGTTGCACGCTCTTTCAAGATGCGAATACATTGACAAGCGTGAGAATGTACTGTTGGTCGGCGCATCGGGTACGGGGAAGACGCACCTGGCGACATCGCTGGCCGTGGAGGCATGCCAGCGAGGCAAGCGTGTGCGATTCGTGAGGGTGACCGAACTGATCACGAGCCTGCTGGAGGCACGGGATCAACACCAACTGGCGAGGCTGAAGGGGCAGTTGAACAAGCTGGACCTGCTGGTGCTCGACGAACTGGGTTACGTACCGGCGAGCAAGGTAGGAGCGGAGTTGCTCTTTGATGTGATCAGCACAGCATATGAAAGATTCAGTTTGATCGTAACGACGAACCTTCCGTTCGAGCGTTGGACGGAAGTCCTGTTGGACGCGAGCTTGACGGCCGCTGCGTTGGATCGCCTGACGCACCGCTGCCACATCGTGGAGACGGGCAGTGAGAGTTATCGCCTCAAGGAGGCAAAGCGTCGCCGCGTCACTCCGGATGGCTTGAATCGTGAAAGGAAGGTGTCGAGCACGAGTCCTGTGAACGAAAGTCGAGTCGCTGAGCGATCGTCCCCTGTGGACGACCTGAGCTCAGACAGGTAACATCTGTTTACCGGGCGCTACGCTTTTCAACCGGCGCGCGCTACGTTTTTCGACCGACGTTCACAACCGAAGAGGGTAGCGGCGCAGCCACCTACATCAAGTGCCCACCTCTGTGATGCCGAAAGGCGTTGAGCACCGAGTTAACACGCCAATTGAGACGGAGTACCTCAAGTGCCCACCTCTGTGATGCCGAAAGGCGTTGAGCACCGCTTGCCGATGCTCGCGATCGAGGCGCTCGCGGCGTGCCCACCTCTGTGATGCCGAAAGGCGTTGAGCACACACCGTGTTCCAGAAGCGTGAGGCTGGATGAAATGTGCCCACCTCTGTGATGCCGAAAGGCGTTGAGCACTTCGGGCTCTTCGACCTGACGGATGATCCGCCGATGGCGTGCCCACCTCTGTGATGCCGAAAGGCGTTGAGCACACCTGCCTTGGAGGCGACGGTTAGCGAAGTGGCCAGTGCCCACCTCTGTGATGCCGAAAGGCGTTGAGCACGCTCACCCCCACACACGCCAACTCCTCGTCCCGCCGCGTGCCCACCTCTGTGATGCCGAAAGGCGTTGAGCACACCACGCGGCGGTTGGGCCCCTGCCGACCGCCGCGTTGTGCCCACCTCTGTGATGCCGAAAGGCGTTGAGCACACGACGAGGACGGCGAAGACGACTTCTCGCCCAGCCTCAGTGCCCACCTCTGTGATGCCGAAAGGCGTTGAGCACAACTGTACTCTCAGACACTACTCGGCTTCGTCGCGAGTGCCCACCTCTGTGATGCCGAAAGGCGTTGAGCACATGGCGACCCCGTTTGTCCACGACTCGGGATCTCTCTCGTGCCCACCTCTGTGATGCCGAAAGGCGTTGAGCACTTGCCTGCACGCTTTATCAGGGTCACCTCAGGCTAGTGCCCACCTCTGTGATGCCGAAAGGCGTTGAGCACGCTTGGCTGCCGCCATCGAAGCAGCCAAACCGCCCGAGTGCCCACCTCTGTGATGCCGAAAGGCGTTGAGCACTTCGTCGTGCACGAGTCGATCAGAACCGCGCTTTGGTGCCCACCTCTGTGATGCCGAAAGGCGTTGAGCACACGATCGGATCAACGGCGCGGCCGAGATCCTGAGGTGCCCACCTCTGTGATGCCGAAAGGCGTTGAGCACACGTAGAAGCCGGCCGCCCGCTCGGCTTTCGTGAGTGCCCACCTCTGTGATGCCGAAAGGCGTTGAGCACCGGGGTCGCGTTCAAGGCACGACGAGCATGTTCAAGTGCCCACCTCTGTGATGCCGAAAGGCGTTGAGCACGAGTAGTTGCCGTGGAGCCTGCCCTCACCGCCTGAGTGCCCACCTCTGTGATGCCGAAAGGCGTTGAGCACACCCAGAGACGGGAGACCCGATCGAGCCGAGCGAGTGCCCACCTCTGTGATGCCGAAAGGCGTTGAGCACAACTGGGCTTTAGGGTAGCCGAACGCGTCCCCCATCGTGCCCACCTCTGTGATGCCGAAAGGCGTTGAGCACTTGTTCTGATAGAACGAATCACGCTTGAACGATTCGTGCCCACCTCTGTGATGCCGAAATGCGTTGAGCACTCACGCAAGCCCACAGGAGCGGCGCCCGCCGCTCCCTGTGCCCACCTCTGTGATGCCGAAAGGCGTTGAGCACCGTGTCAACACTGGTGTTTACAGAATTCGCAGATTTTCTTGTGCCCACCTCTGTGATGCCGAAAGGCGTTGAGCACCGTCCACCCGCATTCGCATAGGTATTGGCGGCTCCAGTGCCCACCTCTGTGATGCCGAAAGGCGTTGAGCACGACTATCCGGAAGACCCCCAGCACCCGTTTGAAGAGTGCCCACCTCTGTGATGCCGAAAGGCGTTGAGCACTTCCTCTTTCGCTCTTGCTCGACTGCCCGGCTTTGGTGCCCACCTCTGTGATGCCGAAAGGCGTTGAGCACTACCGAGTTGACCCCAACCAATCGGCCCCCGTCCCGTGCCCACCTCTGTGATGCCGAAAGGCGTTGAGCACGTACTCGGGGTGAGCCTCGACCAGCTCGACACCAGCGTGCCCACCTCTGTGATGCCGAAAGGCGTTGAGCACGCCCGCCTCGAAGCATGCTGGGCAGCAGTCAGAGTGGTGCCCACCTCTGTGATGCCGAAAGGCGTTGAGCACTCTTTCCCGCGTTCATCCAGGACAAGATCGAGGAATGTGCCCACCTCTGTGATGCCGAAAGGCGTTGAGCACGGAACCCCTCGATCACGTAATCCCAGGTCGAAGTGTGCCCACCTCTGTGATGCCGAAAGGCGTTGAGCACCACAGTAACGGGTCCAGGTGGCCCAGGAAGCTGGTCGTGCCCACCTCTGTGATGCCGAAAGGCGTTGAGCACCTCTTCGGGGTGATCCTTCATGAGCTCGGCCATTCGATGTGCCCACCTCTGTGATGCCGAAAGGCGTTGAGCACTCGATCTGATCAGCGTCAATGTCCCAGGGGATCTCGTCGTGCCCACCTCTGTGATGCCGAAAGGCGTTGAGCACAGCAGATTGACCGCGACACCCGCAATTCCCATCGCCCGTGCCCACCTCTGTGATGCCGAAAGGCGTTGAGCACGGAGTCATTTTCAACGACTCGTCCAATGTTGTCGGGTGCCCACCTCTGTGATGCCGAAAGGCGTTGAGCACTAGCTCGATTCGGTGGCGACCACTTCGCCGCGATGGTGTGCCCACCTCTGTGATGCCGAAAGGCGTTGAGCACGTGTAAGTCGCGATCGGACCGTAAGCAAGTCTCTTGGTGCCCACCTCTGTGATGCCGAAAGGCGTTGAGCACACCCAGGTTTAGGCGCTGGTTAAACCTACTGAGAACCTTGTGTGCCCACCTCTGTGATGCCGAAAGGCGTTGAGCACAACGAATCTCGTTCATCGATCTTCTGTCGAGTCAATGCGTGCCCACCTCTGTGATGCCGAAAGGCGTTGAGCACCGGCAGCCGGCCTCGGTGACAGACCAGGTGCCACCGTGCCCACCTCTGTGATGCCGAAAGGCGTTGAGCACTCAATCCTTGGGAAGCGCGATCGTGATGGTTGATCCGGTGCCCACCTCTGTGATGCCGAAAGGCGTTGAGCACATCATTGGTCGTCTGGAGGATCGATGATGAGTGACCCTTGTGCCCACCTCTGTGATGCCGAAAGGCGTTGAGCACGTCGGCCCCTACTCTGGTCGGCGTGCCAAAGAATGGTGCCCACCTCTGTGATGCCGAAAGGCGTTGAGCACGCATCGGCCAGCCTGACCAACGACATGGTCGAGGAGTGCCCACCTCTGTGATGCCGAAAGGCGTTGAGCACCAATCGCCCCAGGGCGTCGAGCAGAGCAAGAGATTGTGCCCACCTCTGTGATGCCGAAAGGCGTTGAGCACACCTACGTCGGCCGAGTCTCGGGAGGCAGCAATGGCGTGCCCACCTCTGTGATGCCGAAAGGCGTTGAGCACTCGATCGCGTCATCACTCCCTTCGGGCCACTCGATCGTGCCCACCTCTGTGATGCCGAAAGGCGTTGAGCACTACAGCGGGGGCACTGGGACGGGGCAGCAAGGCAGTGCCCACCTCTGTGATGCCGAAAGGCGTTGAGCACAACACCATCAGCCGCTTGATCTTGCCGTCTGCGACCTGTGCCCACCTCTGTGATGCCGAAAGGCGTTGAGCACTGTTGAACGGCGAATTCAACGGCTGAGCGTCCCCTGGTGCCCACCTCTGTGATGCCGAAAGGCGTTGAGCACTGCTGCCGGGCCGGACTAAGAAAGATGAGTCGACCGGGTGCCCACCTCTGTGATGCCGAAAGGCGTTGAGCACCCCGATCCCATTTGACGTCGAGCGGGGGGACGACTGTGCCCACCTCTGTGATGCCGAAAGGCGTTGAGCACCAACGCAGGCCGGCCGACTTCGCCTCGGCTTTCGTCGTGCCCACCTCTGTGATGCCGAAAGGCGTTGAGCACACGAGCCTCTTGGAATTGATCGCGGCCGCCCGGCCCGTGCCCACCTCTGTGATGCCGAAAGGCGTTGAGCACACGAGCCTCTTGGAATTGATCGCGGCCGCCCGGCCCGTGCCCACCTCTGTGATGCCGAAAGGCGTTGAGCATTCATCACCGCGAACCACGCATCCCTCGAACGGACGTGTGCCCACCTCTGTGATGCCGAAAGGCGTTGAGCACATCCTCTCGGAATAAGTGGTCACCCATGCGTTGTTGTGCCCACCTCTGTGATGCCGAAAGGCGTTGAGCACAAGACGAACCCAAGCCCCAGGCCGGCCGGCCTGAGATGTGCCCACCTCTGTGATGCCGAAAGGCGTTGAGCACCCGATCCCGCCGTCAATTTCGCAGGATTCATTCGGGTGTGCCCACCTCTGTGATGCTGAAAGCGTCGAGCACAATTCCGGTGTGTGGTCCAGGCCCGAGGGGGCCGAAGCGCCACCTCTGTGATGCCGAAAGGCGTTGAGCACCAGGTTTCCCACTGTGAGCAAGGGGAACACCGCTCTGGTTCAACCTCGTGACGGCTGGCGGATTCCGACGCTCGATCGGCCGACGAGAACTCACCACTTGGTGGGCAAGCTGGTAGAATCAATTTCATCCCTGGGGTCGAGAAGAGAGAGCGCTCTCGATGAGACTCTCGCCCAACGGCGCGCGACTGGAGTTCGATCGACCGCGGCAGGCAGGGGGGGGCTTTGTGGCAAGTGCGAGCTGAATTGGCCTCACATTTGGAATGAGGAACGATGCGGATTGGATCCCCCGGGAGGGGAACGAGGAGATTGGGCTACTCGGACGAGGTCAGTGGCCAGCGAGACGGGCTCGGTTTTCCACAAGCCGCGTCGCACACGGCTGCCCAGAATTTCAGGAACGAGCTACGGTCATGATGATCCCGACCGAACCGATTGGGAGTATTCCGAGGCCACTCAGGCTGCTCGAGGCGATCGCGGCGGGGGACGCCGAGGATCCCCGGCTGGACCCACTCTATGAAGAGGCGATCCGCGACACGATCGAGCGGTTCGAGGCCACGGGCTCGCCCGTGATCAGCGACGGCGAGCAGAGGAAATACCACAACTTTTGGACCTACTGCGTGCACGGGCTGCACAACATCGCGCCCGACGGATTCAAGATCCCGTTCTCGGCCGGCCATACGCGACGGATGCCACGGCTCACGGCCGGACCCTTTCGCTATAAAAGACGGGCCGACAGCTTTCTGGCCACCGCTCAGCAGTATGCGCACGTGCCGGTGAAACAGGCGGTCATCTCCCCGTCGGCCATGAGTCTCATGTACCCGCCCGACGAGATTCCCGGGTACTCCCGCGATGAGTTCATCCATGACCTCTTACTCGAGCACGAGACGGAGGTCCGCAGTTGCCTGCGGCAGGGGGCGCACAAGGTCCAGATCGACTTCACCGAAGGGCGGCTGGCGGTCAAGATCGACCCCACCGGGGCGCTCTTGCATAGCTTTATCGACCTGAACAATATTGCCTTGTCCCGCTTCTCGGCCGACGATCGCAGGCGGATCGGGGTGCATACCTGCCCGGGCAGCGACATCGACTCGACCCATAGCGGGGACGTCGATTATGCGGAGTTGCTCCCCAGCCTGTTCGAGTTGCGGGCGGGAAATTTCTACGTGGCGCTGGCGGGTGAACCGGATCGGGCTCGAGTGCTCAAAATCATCCGCCGCCATCTCAAGCCGGATCAGCGCGTCTTTATCGGAGTCGTCTCGCCGATCGACCCACGCATCGAGACGCCGGAGGAGATCCGGGACCGGATCCTCGAGGCGGCCGAGGTCATTCCGATCGAGCAGTTGGGGACGACCGACGACTGTGGATTC
This sequence comes from Singulisphaera photorubra, assembly GCF_045290345.1. GTDB lineage: Bacteria > Planctomycetota > Planctomycetia > Isosphaerales > Isosphaeraceae > Singulisphaera. Next base: position 1,007,017 of record NZ_CP155447.1, read on the forward strand.
TCCCCGTTTTGTGACGACACTTCGACGAGCCGTGAGACGGCCTTCGAAAAGATCCGAGCTCGCGTCCTTGGCACTGCACTCGCGTCGAAAGTGATTGGGGTTGGTTGATGGCGGCCGACGAGGACGAGGATCAGTTGCTCCGTTCGGTGGCCTGGCAAAATGCCAATGCCATCCACCTCGCCCGCCAGCGCGCCGAGGAGGACCTGATCCGGGCGAATGAAGCCTTGGAGCGGAAGACGGAGGAGCTCGCTCGTTCGCTCGCCATGATGCGCGCGACGCTGGAGTCGACCACCGACGGGATCCTCGTGACCGACGGCGACGGCAGGGTCACAAGCTTCAACGAGACGTACGTCGCGATGTGGCGGATCCCCCGTGAGGTCATCGCCCTGGGCGAGCATCGCCCCTTGCTGGAGCTGTCGGCGCAACAATTCAAGGATTCGCAGCCGTTCCTGGCCCGGCTTGATGCCATTGAGGCGACCTCGCCACCAGAAAGCCACGACCTGCTGGAGCTGGCCGACGGGCGCGTGTTCGAGCGTTCTTCGCAGCTCCAGTTCGTCGACAACCGGAACGTGGGCCGGGTCTGGAGCTTTCGCGACATCACCGAGCGGCGACGGACGGAAGAGGCGCTGCAGAAGCAATCCGAGTGGCTCCGGGTCACCTTGTCGAGCATCGGAGACGCCGTCATCGCCACCGACGGCTGGGGGCGAGTGACGTTCCTCAACCGCGTGGCCGAGACCCTGACCGGGTGGAGCCAGGCCGACGCGATCGGGCTGCCGCTGTCGGACGTATTCCGGATCGTCAACGAACGGAGCGGTCAGCCGGTCGAGAACCCGGCGCTCCGCGCCTTGCGGGAAGGGACTGTGGTGGGGCTGGCGAACCACACCATCCTCATCGCCAAGGACGGTTCGACGCGGCCCATCGACGACAGCGCCGCCCCCATGCGGGACGGATCCGGGGCCATGGTGGGGGCGGTCCTTGTTTTTCGAGACGTCACGGCGCGCAAGCGGGACGAAGAAACCAGGGCGCGATTGGCGGCCATCGTCGAGTCGTCCGAGGACGCGATCGTCAGTAAGGACCTCTTCGGCCGGATCCTTTCCTGGAACTCGGGGGCGGAACGGGTCTTCGGTTACACCGCGCAGGAGGCCGTCGGCTCGCCGATCACCTTGATCATTCCCGGGAACCGACGGGATGAGGAGACGTTCATTCTGGAACGGCTCCGCCGCGGCGAGCGGGTCGAGCACTTCGAGACGGTCCGGGTGACGAAGCAGGGGCGTCTGATCGATATCTCGGTGACGATCTCCCCGATCTACGACGACGAGGGCCGGGTTATCGCCGTCTCAAAGGTGGCCCGCGACATCACGGCCCGGAAACGCACCGAGGCGCTGTTGGAGGGCCAGAAGCAGGTCCTCGAGCTCATGGCCAAGGGGGCGGACCTCCCCGAAGTCCTCAACGCCCTTTGCCGGACGGTCGAAGGGCAGTCTGAGGAGCCGGCATTCGCCTCGATTCTGCAACTCACCCCGGACGGCCGGCATCTCTGTCACGGGGCGGCTCCGAGCCTGCCGGAGTCGTTCAACCGCGCGGTCGATGGAATCGCGATCGGCCCGATGGTCGGGTCGTGCGGAACGGCGGCCTTTCGGGGCGAGCCGGTCTACGTCACCGACATCGCCACCGACCCGTTGTGGGCGGATTACGCGAAGCTGGCCCTCGTCCATGGCTTGCGAGCCTGCTGGTCATTCCCGATCGTCTCCAGCGGCGACGAGCTCCTCGGCTCATTTGCCGTTTACTTCACTCGCCCCCGGAGTCCGGCCCCCGGCGATCTCGAGCTCCTTGGCATTATGACCCGGACCGCGGCGATCGCCATCGAGCGCAAACGGGCCGAGGCGGCACTCCGGCAGCGGGACGAGCGGCTCCAGCTCTTTCTCGGCAACGCGACCGATTACGCCATCCTCATCACGGACCCCGAGGGCCAGGCGCTCGAATGGCAAGGGGGGGCCGAGCAGATTACCGGCTGGCGGGCCGAGGAGATGTTCGGCAAGTCGACGAGCGTCATCTTCACCCCCGAGGATCGGGCCGCGGGGGTGCCGGAACTCGAGATGGCCAAGGCCGCCCAGGTCGGGCGGGCCGAGGATAAGCGCTGGCACTTGAAGAAGGATGGCTCCCGGTTCTTCGCCGACGGCGTCATGGTCGGCCTCCGCGGTCCGGCCGGGGAACTCCGCGGGTTCGGCAAGGTTTTTCGGGATGCGACCGGGCAGAAACGGGCCGAAGAGGACCTCAAAAAACAGTCGTTGCGGCTCCGCCTGCTCTGGGAAGCGGCGGCGGTGCTCCTGACCACTGAAGAGCCGGGCACCATGCTTGAGGACCTGTTCGCCAAAATCGCTCCCCACCTGGAACTCGATACCTACTTCAACACCATGGTCGCCGAGGCCGGGGACGCGCTTCGGCTGGAGTCCTGCGTCGGGATCCCCGAGGAGATGGCGATCGCGATCGCCAGGCGCGAGATCGAGCAGGGCCTCAGCGCGACGGCCGACCCCTCGCGCCCAATCCTGGTGATGGCCAACACCCCGTTATGGCCCGACGACCCGACAACGACCGGCCTCGTGAAGTCGTGCGGCCTCCGGGCGTATGCCGGCAACCCGCTCCTGGCCGATGGGCGGTGGCTCGGCACCTTGTCCTTCGCCAGCAAAACCAGGGGCCAGTTCGACGAGGACGAGCGAGAGTTCCTCCGAACGCTCACTCATTACGTCACGGTCGCCTATGAACGGCTGCGGCTGGTGAGGGAGTTGCAGGACGCCGATCGGAAGAAGGACGACTTCATCGCGATGCTCGGCCACGAGCTCAGGAACCCGCTGGCCCCGGTCCGCAACGGCCTGCAAATCATGCGGCTCGCGAAGGGCGATTCCACCGCCATCGAGCAGGCCCGCGGGATGATGGACCGGCAACTCGGGCACATGGTCCGGCTCATCGACGACCTGCTCGACGTCTCGCGGATCAGCCGGAACAAGATGGAGCTTCGCCGCGCCCGGGTCTCGCTCGCCGAGGTCATCGGCAACGCCATGGAGACCGCCCGCCCGGCGATCGAGGAGGCCGGGCATCAACTGCAGGTCTCGCTCCCCACCGTCCCTGTGTTCCTCGACGCCGACCTGACCCGGCTCGCCCAGGTCCTCTCGAACCTGCTCACCAATAGCGCCAAGTACACCAAGCGTGGCGGGCGAATCTGGCTCGCCGCCGAGCGGCTCGACGACATGGCCGTCATCTCCGTCCGCGACAACGGGATCGGCGTCCCCCCGGACGACTTGCCCCGGATCTTCGACATGTTCTCGCAGGTGGATCGGAGCATCGAGCGAGCGACCGGCGGGCTCGGGATCGGGCTCGCGCTCGTGAAAGGCCTGGTGGAGATGCACGGAGGCACCGTGACGGCCGAGAGCGGCGGCCAGGGCATGGGCAGCACCTTCACCGTCCGTCTCCCGGTGCTGGAAACAGCACCGGCCCTCGAAAGGCCCCTGGAATCGGTTCATCGCCAAGCATTCGCCGCCTCCAACGGGGACGACCGATCGTCGGCCCAGGACCGCCGCAGACGGATGCTTGTGGTGGATGACAACCAGGACTCGGCCCGAACGATGGCCAGACTGCTCAAGCTCCTTGGAAACGAAGTCCAGACGGCCTACGACGGCAACGAGGCGGTGGCGACCGCCGAGAAGTTCCGCCCCGAGGTCGTCTTGATGGATGTCGGCATGCCGGGCCTCAACGGCTACGAGGCCACCCGCCACATCCGACAGCAACCCTGGGGCAAGCACACGGTCATCATCGCACTGACCGGCTGGGGCCAGGACATTGACCGGCTCCAGTCGAAGGAGGCGGGATGCGACGGACACCTGGTCAAGCCCGTCGATCTCCCCGACCTGGAAACGCTCCTGGCGAAGCTGGCCGACAAAGACAAAACGCGATGAGACAATTCCCGTGGGCCGGCCATGCTACTTGGCGTCGGACGGGGTTGGGGCGCGATGGCGGGGGAGTTGGGCTTTGAAGTCGCCCAGGCTGTGCCAGTATAAAGGCGCGTCGAGGTCGACTTCGGTCAGGGCGATCGTCCCCCATTCCGAGGCCTGTGCCAGAGGGCGGCCATCATGGCTGTAGATGGCGGAGATGGTCCAGTCGGCGCTCGCGTCGGTGAAGGTACTGCTGACGAGATAGACGTGGTTCTCGCAGGCGCGGGCGGCGGCAAGGAGGGGGTTGCAGCCCCAGACGGGCCAGGCGATCACCTCGGCGCCTCGGTTGCTCAGGGCGCGGGCAACCTCAGGGAAGAAGCCGTCGTAGCAGATCATCATACCGACCCGGCCGAAACGGGTCGTGAAGACCGGGTACTCGTGGCCCGGCGTGATCCCGCCGGTGACCTCCCCTCGAGGCAGCGTGACCTTGCGGTACTTGCCGACGATCGCGCCGTCGGGGCCGATCAGGACGGCCACGTTGTAGACCAGGTGCTTGTCCCGTTCGAGCAGGCCGGCCACGATGTAGAGGTCGTGCTGCTTGGCGAGTCGGCCGAAATACGCGGTGGACGGACCTGGAATCGGCTCGGCGCAGTCGGCGTAGGAGGAACCAGGCCGGCCGTAGTAGGTCAAGGTCTCGGGAAGCACGACCAGGTCGGCCCGTTTGCCGGCGGCCTCCGCGATCGGCGCGGCAAACTGCTCACACTTTTCCTGATTCGTGGATCCCTTCTCCGGCTTCAGGTGGACCGTCGCCAGCCGGACCAGGCGCGACGGCGGAGGTGTCGTCTCTTCGAGCGCAACCTCCGACCATTCGACCCGCCCTCCTGGCGCCCACTGGTAGGTCAGTTCCACAAGGGCTTGCGCGGCATCCGCCGGCACGTGGTAGACGGTACTGACGGTGGTCCAGCCCTGCGCGTCGGGTTCCCCCTGATCGGCGGGATACTCGGGCTCGGCGACCGGGCGACCGCCCGGGTGGTAGGAGGCGACGGACGGTTTATCGCGAAGCACGGAGTGGCCCCGAGCGTCCTGCCAGAGGATCCGCGGAACGGCCGCCTGACGCGGGGTCTCGATCCGATCCGCCTTGCGCTTCGCGGAGAACTTGTAGACCCGCCCTCCCTGGACCGGGAACGTCTTCTGCCACCACCCGATCAAGCCTTCGCGAGCGTCGGCCTCGATCACGAAGCTGCCGCGATGACTCGGGCCCCCTTCGGGCAGGTAGGTGAACCGAGGCTGAAGCTCCGCGCGCGGTGACTGCGTGCTCCAACCGCTGGGCGCAGCCAGTCCGACGGGCTCGGCCCCATCGGCCAGAGAGACTGCGCTTCCGGCTCCGGCCAGGAAGAGCGCCAACCAAGGGAGACGGTTCGGGAAAGCTCTCATCACTGCTGACTCCCAGTCGTCCGGCCGGGCCGGCCGTGAGGCTCGAATGACAGACTCGAATGACGGCCGGGCCGGCCGTGCTACTTTTGTTCGAAGACAGGCTTGCCGTTCAGGTAGGTTGACAAGACGCGGGCGTCACGGATTTCGTTCTCGGGGCAGGTCAGGAGGTCGCGGTCGAGGACGGCGAAATCGGCGAGCTTACCCACTTCCAGCGAGCCGACCCGATCTTCGAGAAAGAGGAGTTTGGCGTTGTTGATCGTGTAGAACTGGATCGCCTGTTCACGCGTGAGAGCCTCTTCAGGGTGGAGGCGACCTTCATAGTTCTTGGCCTGCCGCGTGATCGCAACCCACATCCCCAGGAACGGATTATACGGGTTGATCGAACGCAAGGAGCCGACCTTCTGCATGTGATCCGACCCGCCGCCGGCGGTGACCCCCGCCGCGAACAGGCTGCGCAAGGGCTGAAAGTAGCGGAGCCGTTCCTCGCCGAACTGGGTGGCCAGGGTCCGCGTGTCGAGATAGAGCCAGGCCGGCTGGATGTCCACCGACACCCCCAGCCGGGCCGCCTGCTCGATCGCCTCGCGACTCATGAAGTTGGAGTGGGTGATGCAAGGCCGGGTCGGAGCGACCGGTGTGACCTTGTTGACCGCCTCATAGGCGTCCAGCAGCGCATGCACCGCACCATCGCCCACGCTGTGGGCCGTGAACTGGAGGCCCGCCTCAACCGTCGCACGGACCATCGGCTCGAGCCGATCCGGCGGAATGAACAGGACGCCGCGATACTCCGGGTCGTCGATCGCATAGGCCCGGCTCACTCCCCAAGGCCGTCGCATGTAGGCGCTGCCGGTGAGCATCCCGCCATCAAGGAACATCTTGATTCCAATCACGCGAAGCATCGGCCCCCCCTTGCGGAGCGGGTGGGCGGCCACCTTGCGGATCTCGTCGCCGATCTTCTCCAACGGTCCCGTGGTCCCGACCCCGTGCGAGGCCCCCATCCGGACGGTCAAGGTGCCCGCATCGAGCAGACGCTGATACTCATCGAGCGCCGAGCCGCTCGCGTTGCGATCGATGACGCCGGTGATCCCGACGGAATTGTAATCCTTGAATAGCTCGATCAGATGGCGGTCCTGGTCTTCCGTGGTGGGCTTGCGCCCGGTGGCGGACGTCTTGACGTACCGGGTCAGGTTACGCAGGATCCCGGTCGGCTCACCAGTCTTCGGATCTTTCTCGACCTTGCCCGGCCCATCGGGCTTGAAGTTTTTATCAATTCCGCTGAGGGTCATCGCCAGCGAGTTGATCGACGCGTCGGGCCCGGTCGAGAACAGGACCGGGTTTTTCGGAGCGGCCTGGTCGAGTTCCGCTCGGGTCGGATAGCGCTGTTCTTTGAGCCGGGTGATAAAGACCTGACGCACCACGACCCACTGGCCTTCGCCCAGATGCTCGGCCCGCGACCGGATATAGTCCAGAACGTCGCCGACCGTCTCCATCGTGGGGACGGGATGATCGAACTCGATCATGCAGGCACCGGTCGGATGCGTATGCGAGTCGATCAGGCCGGGCAGGACCATCTTGCCCCCGAGGTCAACGACCCGGGTACCGGGGCCGCGAAGCTTCATGACCTCGTCGTTGGCGCCGACCCCGATCAGCCGGTCCCCCTTGATCGCCAGGGCCTGTCGGATCGAAAAGCCAGGGTCGACGGTAACGATCTTGCCATTATGGAGGAGCAAGTCCGCCTCCTCGGACCGCGCGGAGTCGAGGAGGAGGAGGGAGAGGACGAGGAAGGCGGTCCAGGCGACGGCGCGTGGCGTGCACATGGGGGCGTTCTCGAAGGGCAGGAGGGGTCCGCATTTCTGCTTCACTGCGTCGGTCGAGCTCTCGGGCAACACTTTCGTCCCGCGCGGTTCTCCGACGCCCGCAGACGTCTCGAACGAGCCGCAGCGTTTCGAATCATCCTCGACCCGCCTCCGACTTTCAATGCTCCAGAATCAGGGAGAACCGACGCCCTGCGACACTCCTGCTCGATGGGATCAGGCTTGCTTGGGCTTCGATGATTTCCGGTTGAGGAAAACCTTCACGAGATCGGCGAAGGCGCGAGCGTGGGGCATCATGAGGGATCCTTTCCGCCAGACCAGGTGAACCTTGACCCGCCCAAGCTCGCGACTCAGCGAGCGCTCGTGGAATTTGGGATCGGCGAGGTGCGAGGGCACGCGCAAGGTGAGGCCGACTCCGAACCCGAGTTCCACGTAGCGGAGGACGGCAGCCGCATTGGCCGCTTCCACCCGGCGCGGCTCGGCCTGGAAGGCGTTGAGCATCTTCAAGGCAATACTGACCGCGGGATCGAGAATTCCCGGTGAAGCGTTGACCAGGGGATACTCGGAAAGATCACGGGCACTCACCTTGCGGCGGCGGGCGAGCGGATGATCCTTGGGCGTGACCAGGACCACCTCCAGTTCATAAGCCGGCTCAAAGGCGATCCAAGCGTTTCCGGGAGTGGGGCTGCTGGTGGTGGTCAGACCGAGGTCCGCCTTCCCCGTCTCGACGGCCTCGGGGATCTCCTCCATCCGCATCTCCTCGAAGGTGACTTGAACGTTGGGCCAGGCCTTCGAGAACGCGACGACGCAGTTCGGCAGGTCGTCGACAATAATCCGCGGCGTGGTGGCCACGATCAGGCGCTGGACTTCCTTGCCACGGACCTCCTGAAACGTATGCTCCAGCGAGTTGAATCCAGCCACGAGCGGGGCGACCATCACCGCGAGCAGCCGGCCCTCGGCCGTCGGGCGACACCCGCGTGCATGGGTTTCCAGCAGTTTCGCGCCCAGATGGTGCTCCAGGGAGTGAACCTGGCTCAAGACCGTCGGGTGCGAGAGCCCCAGGGATTTGGCGGCCGCCTTGAAACTCCCCAGCCGCACCGAGTCGCAGAAACAGCGAATCTGCGGGAGGGTGATTTCCTTGTAGGCGTGCCGCTGAGACGTCGGCAGGGGCATGGAAGCACCTCATGTCAGGATCTTTTACACCTCGTATCAGAAAATTGCTCATCAATCGACTATAGCTCTTGTGACCGGGGAGAGATATTATTCGTTTGATCCTGAGGGCTTCTCGGGATCGAAACCTCTCCAACGGCGGGCCGCGAAGTCACTCAAACCTTTTCGCTGCCATTCGGACGTCCTCCTCGACGTCCTCAAGACGGGATCAACCGCGTTCGCACCTTCGATGCCGCTTGAGCCTCATAACCTCTTTGATGGATAGCATCGCGAGCTTGAGAATTTCTGCATAAGCCTCCGGACAACACTCCGAGTCATCGTTGCATCCCCCGGCCAACCACTTTGGGAAGGCGGAACACATGCCAAGGCACCGTCCGAAGAGTCAGGCAAAAACGGTCTCGCCGCGGTTTCGGGCTCGCTGAGCTTCGATTTCCCGACGCGACCGTCGCTGAATTCAACACACACTGATTTCCTGTCATAAGGATCACGCACGTCGCGCCATCCGCCGGGCCGCCACGTCCGTAGCGGACGACAACGACGGCGAAGCGAACCGAGCGCTCGCGCAGTTGCACGATCCTCGCGGCTTGGAATACGTCGACTCCCATATCTTATGCCCATGAAACCCAATTCGAAGAGGAGTTGCGAATGGGAACCTGCCGGAGTTTTCAGCGTTTGTTCGGAAAGCTTGCCGCGACGTTGCTTCTGACGGGAGGATGCGGCAGCGATGCGGTGGACGATCGGCCACGCGAGCCGATCTCAGGGACGGTGACCTTCGACGGTCAACCGCTCAAGGATGGGACAATCCAGCTCCAACCCGCCAGCCAGAAGGAGGGGGTCGCGTCCGGGGGCACCGTGACCGATGGACACTTCGAGATTCCTCGAACCGAGGGACCGGTTCCCGGAAACTACTCCGTCGCGATCTACGCCGCGGCGGGCACGGCGTCTTCAGGAAGCGCAGAGGAATCGTCCCCAACGGCCCCCATGCCTCGCGCCAGGAAATCCCTCGCGTCGCTGAGGGGGATGATTCCCACGCGTTACAACATCGAGACAAAACTGACCGCCGAAGTGAAGTCGGGCGGGCCGAACACTTATGCGTTTGACCTGCAAAAATGAGTTCTTTCTGCTTTGGCTGAGGAGAAGGTTCATTCATCGTCCATCGTCGTCGCGACGATGCCAGATTCCCCGTCATCCCACTTATCGGTCATCCCACTTATCGCCCCCATGGCAAAAAAAGAGGAGACGCAAACGATGCACCTTCGACGTCGAGGCTTCACGCTGATCGAGCTCCTGGTCGTGATCGCCATCATCGCCGTTCTGATCGCGCTTCTGCTCCCCGCCGTGCAGTCCGCTCGCGAAGCGGCCCGGCGTGCCCAATGCGTCAACAACTTGAAGCAGATCGGCCTTGCCTGCATGAACTACGAGTCGACGATGGAAGTTCTCCCCCCAGGCATCAAAGGGAGCATCTGGGGGACCTGGATGGTCTTCGTGCTGCCGTACACCGAGCAGCAGGCCCTCTTCAACGCATGGAATTTCCAGGGGAACAACACGAACGCGTTCTCGGGCATCACCTACGGTTCGGTCTTCAACATCACCGTGTCGACGTCTCGCCTCAACACATTCACATGCCCGTCCGACACGCCCAACGCGCCGATCGTTCAGACCTACAACATCGGCGGAAGGACTTCCTGGCCAGTCACATCGCACAACTACGCCGCCAACTTCGGCAACCTCTTCGTCTTCCAGAACCAGACCGGTACCTCCGGATCGGCGACCGTCCCCTATCTCGGGGCCCCGTTCAGCGACATCGGCTCCCCGTTAGCCACTCTCGTGTCGATCACGCTGGCCGCTCCGATCGGCGGGTATGTGGACGTCAAGCTGAGCAGCATCACCGATGGTCTGAGTAACACGATGCTCGCTTCCGAGGTGGTCCAAGGGCAGGGGACGGGCGGCCAGTACAATGCGAGATACGACCTCCGCGGGTTCGCCTGGTGGTACGGCGGCGCGACCTTCGAATCCTGGCTGGCCCCCAACAGCACGCTCCCTGATCAGATGGAATCGGGAGGCTACTGCGTTTACCCCTACCCGAACAACCCACCATGCATCGCGGCCCCCTCGGTCCTCTACATCACGAACGCAGCGCGGAGCCGACACCCCGGCGGCGTGAATACGGTCATGGCCGACGGAAGCGTCAAGTTCGTCAAGAACTCCGTCAACCTCGCCACCTGGCGAGCCCTGAGCACAACCCAGGGGGGCGAGGTGATCAGCTCCGACGCCTTCTGATCCTCAATCGCCGCTGCATTCCCACACGTTCTCGATAGGCGCGGCGTCGATCAAGTGATGCGGGTCGGGCGGCCCAACCACAAGACAGGAGGCCATGACGAAAGTCTTCGTCATGGCCTCCTCTTCTTTTTTTTGCTGTGCGCTCCGCAACTCCAGGTGGCCTGCCTCCCCTTAGACTCATCGCGACCACCAAAGTCCACCCAACAAGATCAGCTCTCTTTCACTTCTCGACAAACTCATCCTAATGGATCAGAACACGATCCTCCGGGATGGGACTTGCCTCAGTTCGAGCCGATCGGAGCTCTCGGCCTGAGCCAGGCCGAAAGGAGGTAGAAGGCGACCGCCACAAGGAGAAGATTGTTGAAGCCGACGACCAGGGAGAGGTTCTCGCAGAGGCCGCCGAGGATGGCGCCGCCGATGTTGGAGCCGAAGTCGACGTCGGGCCGGGTGCTGTCGCGGAACGAGGTGGCGAAGATCATGCCCGCGAAGAAGATCGGCACGAAGACGACCCCGCAGGAGACGACGATCCGGACGTTGTCCGGCAGAGTCAGGAAGTACTGGACCGGAACGAGGGCGTTCACCAGGAGGGCGGCGACCAAAAGGGTGTAGGCGGGCCAGAGCCTCCGCGGCTTCAGGGCAAGCACCACGAGGTTGCTCGCCAGGATCATCACCAGGATCGAGAAGAAGACGATCGAATTGACAACCCAGGTTGAGCCGAACAAGAGCGCCATGTGGACGACCCCCTTGGTCTCCAGCAGCATGAACCCCGCGCCCAGGAAGAACATCTGACCGTTGGGCCGGACCGTGCGCACCGGGGCAAACAGTCCGAGAATGGCAAGCGACAGCACGGCCACGATCAACATCCCGCGCAGGTTGAGCCCGGGGATGACCGGGGAACGGAGGTAGAGGAACGGCCAGTCATCGCTCGGAAGCTGGTCGTCCTGCCGGGCCTCCACCTCGGTCGGCCCGATCTGCTGCCAGTCGTCGCGACTCGTCCCGTAAGAGACCGGGGGCTCCGGCGCGTAGGCGTTGATCGACTCGTTGTACCCGGGAGCCCGGTGCGACCAAAAGAAACGCTTCTCCCGAAACGCCTGGCGCACCTTATCCAGGACGGTCGTCGGCGGGTTCTCGGCCAGGAGAAAAGTGATGTGCATCCCTTGCGAATCGCCCGGAGTGATCTTTTCCTTATAGGGGAGCGAGAAGACCAAGGGCTTGGCGCCGAAAACCTTCTCGGCCATCCGCTCGAGCCGGCCGACCACCCATCCTTGGCGGTAGAAGTTATACATCGCAAACACGCCGCCCGGCTTCAACCGCGCCTTGATGTCGCGGAACGCCTGCTCGGTGAACAGGAAACTCTCCAGGCGAAGGCTCGAATACCCCGAGTGCAACGAGAGTGAGTCCAGGAGCGCGTAGACGACCAGGTCGTATTTACGTTCGGTCTTGTGAAGAAAGCTCCGTCCGTCATCGAGATGGATCGAGACTCTCGGATCCTTGTACGGCCGGTCCGGGTGCGACTCACGGCCGATCTCGTTGATCCTCGGGTCGATTTCCACGGCGTCGACGTGCTTGGCGCCATGCATGAGCGCCGCCTGAACGTCATTGCCCGACCCCGCGCCGATGACCAGCACATCCTCGAACGGCGGCCCCCCCGCATCGCGATCGAGCAAGTACGGCAACGCATAGGCCGACCCCGCCCCACGCACCCGGAGCATCCCCTGGTGCATGATATTGTTCACGAAAATATAACGGGAGTTCTTCTCGTACTGAACCTTGTAGTAAGGGGACCAGGTGGTCTCCGCCCAGGTATCGGTCAGGAAGGCCATCCCGCCCACGAGCGAAAGCAGGGAGACGTAGGCCACGGCCTGCAACCGGCGATGGCGGGTGACGAAGACAAGGCAGAGTCCGGCCGCCACGGCAAACCAGAATAATGGGGGAAGCCGGGCATAGGACACCGCGCCAAAGGCGACGATGCCGGTGAGACTGCCGACGATGTCGGCCGAGTAGGCGAGCACACGGTTCGGGATCGCGTTGAACCGACGGCCCATGGCCTGGCCGAGTCCCACGAAGGCGAGGGTGATCAGGACGAAGAAGACAGCGGCGACGGCTTCGATCGGGATCACGAACTGCGACGGGTCCTTGGGACGCGACTCGGTGCCGAAGAAGACCTGCTGCGGCGACTCCTGGCCGCCGACGTCGATCGTCACCTGGCCAAACGTGTTGTAGCCCCAGAGCACGGCATAGGACAGGCCGACCGCCAGCAGCATCAGCGGGATCACCGCGTTGACCATGTCGCGCTTTCGCGAGGCGGCGAGGCAGCCCACGCTCATCCCGAGGAAGCAGGCCATGAGCACGAGGTTCGTGAAGAAGGTGAGGAAGACCACCGTGCTGCCAAACCAGCGAATGCATGCCAGTTCAAAAAAGAGGATGACGAAACTAATCAGGAACAGCTCCGCGTAGGCGCGCCGGACGTTCCAGGGGGAGGGGCCATTTCCAGTTCCCGACGCGGCCAACTCGGACATGTCGCTTGGCATGAAACCTCGAAATCCATCCTCGCCCCGATCGGTTGGCTCCCGTCCTCAAGATGGGACCGATCGATGGGCGATCTTCAAACTCTCTGTTGTCAAAGTGACCGGGCTTACTCTGCAATGATCGTCTTCGCGAAGGTGTCCCGGGTCAAGAGTTGACCCGGTTTCCTCCGATTCGTAGGGCGTGGCAAGTCACACGCTCGAAAGAGCGCCGTTCGTAACCCGAGGAAGGGGGCGAGGCTTCCTGCTCCGGCTGGCCCATCAGGACTTTCCGGAACAATCAAGCGTCAATCCCCCGGTTCCCCCAAACTTCCCAGTCAGGGATTGCCGAGAAACTATAATGGGGCGATTTGATCCCACGGGCGTGGGGTCGGGAAGTTCCCAGGGCCTGCGTTGACGCGACGGGGGGGATGGGCTATGGTGCGATCCCCTAAAATCCGTAGGCCGGTGCCGTCAGGTGTGGCGTCAGTTGACGCGGGGCAAGGAGGCCCAACGATGGCCATGATCACGGATGCGTCCCTGACCCAAATGACTGAAGCTGAAGGGCTTGCGTTTGCGCGTGAAGTCCTCCGCGTGGAAGCCCATGCGTTGGAGCGAGTGCGTGACCGGCTCGGTGCCTCGATCACGAGGGCGGCCGACCTGGTCTATCGCTGCCCCGGAAGCGTGATCGTCACGGGAATGGGCAAGGCGGGCCTGGTCGGTCAGAAGCTGGCGGCCACGTTGGCCTCGACGGGCACGCGTGCCTTTCCGCTCCACCCGGCGGAAGCGGTCCACGGCGACCTCGGTCGGATCCGGGCCGGCGACATCGTGATCGCCCTCTCGCAGAGCGGCGAAACATACGAGTTGCTTCGGCTGGTCCCAGCCGTTCGGCGGCTGGGAGCGCACCTGGTCGCGATCACCGAAGGGGTGGCCAGTTCGCTTGGCCAGGCGGCCGACCTCTGCATCGCCTTGGGTCCCGTCCAGGAAGCCTGCCCGCTCGGCCTGGCCCCCTCGGCCAGCACCACCGCACTCATGGCCGTGGGAGACGCCCTGGCGCTCCTGGTCAGCAAGATGCGCGACTTCCGAGCCGAGGACTTCGCGCTCTACCACCCCGGGGGAAGCCTGGGCCGGAAACTTTGCCGGGTCGAGGAAGTGATGCGGACCGGCGAGCAGATCCGTCGCGCTCGGCCCGACGAAACCGTCCGCGCGGTCTTCGTCCGCCTCGCCGGACCGAGACGTCGCTCGGGAGCGATCCTGGTCGAGGGAGCGGACCAGAAGTTGCTTGGGATCTTCACCGACAGTGACCTGGCGCGACTGTTCGAGAAACGGCGCGAGACCGAGCTCGACCGGCCGATCGGCGAGGTCATGACGGCCAACCCGGTCAAAATCGAGGTTGGGGCAACGATCGCCGATGCGGTCGAAGCGCTCAAAGCACGGAAGATCAGCGAACTGCCCGTCGTCGATCGAGCCGGATGCCTCGTCGGCTTGATCGACCTGACCGACGTGATCGACCTGGTCCCCGCCGAGCTGGAGGAATGAACGGTATGCAGCCCTCCCTCGACCTGGCCGCGCGTTGCGGACCGGTCGAACTGCTCCTGGTCGACGTCGACGGTGTGCTCACCGACGGCGTCATCGCGATCGACGACCGAGGGGTCGAGACCAAGCACTTCCACGTCCGCGACGGAAGCGCCTTCGACCTCTGGCACAAGGCGGGCAAGCGCGCCGCCATCCTGTCAGGCCGATGGGCCCCCGCCGTCAGCCGCCGCGCCGCTGAACTCGGAATCGCGCCGGTGATTCAAGGGGCGTCCCAAAAGGGGAAACCGTTCCGTAAGTTGATCGCCGAGCTGGGCCTCAAGGCCGAACAAGTTTGCTACGTGGGCGACGACCTGCCTGACCTGCCCGTGCTGCGGGCGGTGGGCCTGGCCGCCTGCCCCGCAGACGCCGCCGTCGAGGTCCGCGAGGCTGCCCACTTCGTGACGCAATTGCACGGAGGACGGGGAGCGATCCGCGAGATCGTCGAAGTTATCTTGAAACACCAGGGGGTCTGGGACGGGCTCGTGGCCCGCTACCAGGTACCGGCCTGACGCGATGGGGCGGTCGCGAGACGCCCGTTCTGCCGATCGGTCGTTCCGAACAACGGATATTGCTGTGTTCAAGAAAACACTTCAGGTCGTGACGACGTTCGGCGTGTTGCTGGCGGCCTACGCTGGCTACGTCCGGATTTTCGCGATCGTCGCCGCGGGGGTCGGTCCGACGACCCAGCGGTCGGTTCCCTGGCAGCGCCGGGAGTCGACGACTCAGCAAGAGGCCACCCGGACGGCGGAGCGGGCATTCGGCCCCAAGCACTGGAGCGCCAACCCGGCGCTGCCGGTCCGGTACTACAATCACGAGCGCGGCTACTGGATGTATGCCGAGCAGTACGAACGGCTCAACGAAGGCAAACAGTTGCGATTGCGGCGGTTCGCGATCGTGATGAAGTCGCGCAATAGCCAGGCCCTCAAGACGGCGACCAGCAACGAGGCGATCGTTGACCTCGACCAGGCGTTGGGCGTGAAGCGATCCGCGGGCACGCCCATGAAGGTGGTCCACGCTCGGATGGAGGGGAACGTTCAGCTCCGCGACGACAAGGGGACGCCCCATTCGACCATCGACGACCTGGTCATCGGCCCGATGCCCTACGTCGAGTTCGACGAGCCCAGCCTGCAAATCAAGAGCGTCTCCGACGTGGTGATCCAGGATCGCGACATGCGGATCACCGGTTTCGACCTCTTGATCCAGCTCCGCCCGAAGGACGAGAACGTCCCGACCACCAGCACTGCCGGCGGCTTCGACGCGAAAACGGCCTACCTGCGAAAGAACGTCCATATCTCCCTCAATGACGTGGGCCGCTCGGGGATCCTTCCCGGCAAGGCCGAGCCAGGGCCCGCCGGAACGCAACCGCAAGCGGAGGAACGCACTCCGCTCGACGTCCGCTGCGCCGGTGAGATGCGGGTCGAGTTGCCGAAGGCGAGGAAAGCCGTCGAGGTGGGTCCCCCCGCGCTTCCGTTGCCGACCCTGATCTACTTCACTCGCGACGTCGTCGTGATGCGCGGCAGGCCCATCCCCGCGGGCCAGTCCGGCCCCAAGCCCGACCAGCTCGACTGCGACGCGCTCCGTCTGACGATGGTGTCGAAGCCCAAGGCGTCGCCGGTTCCCAAACCAAAGGCAGCCGGCTCCCCCGAACCGGACGAGACCGCCGAACCCGCCCCATCCGCCACCGGCGCGGGCACCGAGATGACGTTGCGCGAAGCCCTGGCGACCGGGCATGCCGTCTGGCTCCAGTCACCCGGGCAGGGGATCACGGCACGCTGCAATGAGTTGATCCACAAGAAACTCTCGCCCGAGCGGGCCGATGAGACTTACCTCCGGGGTGACAGCAGGACCAAGCTCTGGGTGGAGAAGGTCGAAACCAACGCGGATGGCCCCGAGAAGGGGAAAGTCCGGTCGGTCACCACGATCAGGACGATCGACGCGACGATCTTCGAAGACGGCAAGGGGAGCGAAAACGCCACGATCGTGGCTCGCGGCCCCGGCATCCTCGAGACCCGTCCGAGCCGCGACAAGCCGGTTGAGCGCAAGGCGATCTGGCAAGATCACCTGGTCATGCTGACAGAGTTCGACGTGAACAATCGGCCGACCAAAAAGGTGACCCTCACCGGTCGACCCGAATTCATCGACGTGAAGCAGGCCAGTCTCGACGCCGAAAAACAGATCATCGTCTGGCTCACACCCAAGCCGAAGCTCGACGCGGGAGTGGTCCCGGCCTCGGCCTCCAAACCAGGCAAGTCCGCCGCCCCGGGCGCCACGTCCGAGTCGTTCCAGATCGAGAAACTGAAAGCCTTGGGGAACGTGCACCTGATCTCGCCGGGCAAGGTGATGACCGCCCGCAATGAGCTCGACGCCGTCTTCGAGTCTCCAGCCCCGGCCGCCAGCGATCCGAGCAAACCGACCAACAACGGTGCCGCGTCCGGGAAGGCGAAGGCCACTCCGGCTCCTGTCCCTGCTCCGGTTCCCCCCGGAACGGAGGAGAAGCCCGCGCCCAAGCCGAAGCCGGCCGAGCCCGAGGTGACCGTCACGGCCGATCGTGTCTGGGCCAAAATCAAGACGACTCCGGACACCAATCCCACTCAGACGGCCGCCCCCAACGGCCCCGAGGCGTTCCGAGGCGAACTGAATTCGGTCCAGCTCCGTGGCGGGGTCGTCTTCCACCAAGGTCCCGAAGTCGGCAAGACGCAAGGGACTGACGTGACCGGCGAGGCCCTTGACGTCGTGAACCAGGGCAACGGCAAGATGAAGTTCGTCGTCCAAAACCTCATCGAGCTGGACAAGGCTACCCCGACCGAGATCGCGATGACGCCCCATGCCCGGGTCGCCACCGAGGAAATGACCATCACCGGGCCGCGGATCGGGCTGGACCAGGCCAAGGACCACGCCTGGGTCGTCGGCCCGGGCACGCTCACCCAGATGGCCCCTCGCGGTCTGCTGACCGACAAGGGACTCGACGAAGGCGCACCGGACGCCAACGACAATGCCAAGCCGAACGCGGACGCCGAAGGCAAGGGGCAAGCCAAGAACAAGGCCAGCGACGACGCGAACAAGCGTCCCTTGATGATCTCGTGGAAGTCGAGCATGACGTTCGTCGGACGGCCCGAGAACGTGGTCCTCCGCGGGACTCCCGTGGCCCTCGTTCAGTTCTTCGACGACGTCCGCGCGGTCATGGAGGACTCCCAGCTCGCCTGCCAGGAACGTCTGGACGTCTACATGGATCGGCAGGTCTCACTCGCCAGGCCCAAGGGAGCATCGAACGAGGCCGCCCCAGGTGATGAGCCTCAACCGAGGCCGCAGATCTCCCTGCTCGACTGCTTCAAGAACGTCGTGGTCGAGAGTCGGAAGCTCGATCCGGACACGCGTGTCTTGCTCCAGAAGCAGCGGATCGAAGGCGCCCGTGTGACCTACGACAAAGTCACCGGCAACTTCCACGTGCCAGGGCAGGGCAAGGTCTCGCTCTGGAACCGCGAGGATAAATCCGACAACCCGCTGGGAGGTCCGACGGAGCCGAGCACGGCGTCCCGACGCCCCATCAAGCCCACGGGCAACCCATCCACCACGCCCCCGATCCGACGGACCCCGCCCGTCATCGGCCACAACATCAGCCAGATTCCCCCGGCCACGGTCACGGCGGGACTCGCCCCCGGACGGGCCAGGCAGGCCCTTCTCCCGTTGAAGGTGACCGTGATCAGCTTCGACACCGAGATGACCGGGCGCTATGTGGGTGGCAAGGACAACGACACGACCGAGGTGCGTTGGGCAAGCTTCATGGGTGACGTGCAAACCATCAACGCCACGGTCCCCACTGAAAACACTCAGGTTGACTTCGACCGTCCCCCCGACGACTTCGTCTTGCTGAACTCGCAGCAGTTGAATGTGAGCAGCACCCCGATCCCCGGTAAGGCAAGCGCGGCCAGGAACAACCTCATCGCCATCAACGAGGCCCAGGCCAAGACCCGCAACGAAACGATCAAGGCCGACGTGATCACCTACGACTCGCAGAAAGGCCTGTTCTACGCTTACGCCGAAGAGGGCCGTCCGGTGGCCGTGCTCCGGCAGGACTCGATCGGGCAGCCGGCGTCGAGCGGCCTCAGCCAGGCGATCAAGTACAACCGCCTTACGGGTGAGTCGGAAATGATCAGGCCCATGAGCGCGATGCAGTTCGTTGAGGCCAAGTCCGGCATCCGGCCAGGCCCCGCGGGCGAGGCCAAAACCAAGAAGCCGAAGACGCCGCGGATCGGCCCCGGACTCAAGATCCCGGTTCCCAGCCAAACCGAGCGGAAGGGAATGACCGGGCGCTGAGCGGCCGGTCTCCATGGCCCTTGGGTTGGTTTCACGGCGAAACGAGAAAGGCCCTTCCCTCCAGATGCTGGAGGGAAGGGCCTTTGTGATTCAGCTTAGCAATAGGGCTCGTTCCGAGCCCTTGGAATCAATAGACTTCGCCGGCACGGACGACGTGGCCGCCGGTGCCACCGGCCGCCTTGGCATGCGACGCGTAGCGGAAGTGCCAGCCTTCGCTCGCCCGGATCGCCGCAAGGTCGTCCTTGCTCCAGCCGTACTTGGCGAACCAAGGGGTGCCGTGCTCGCGGACGACCGCGTCCACGTCGGCAACCCGCTTGAGGCCGATCGTGGCCGCGAACTGGCTTCGGGCGGCGTCACCGTCCTGGAGGAAGTATTCCTTCCAGAACGCACGGCCCCCGAGCACGCCCGAGCAACCGCACTCCATCGCCATCTTGACCTGCTTGAGGTAGTCAGGATAGTCGACGCCCGCCGACAGGAGCACCCAGGGGCGCTCGCTCGCCTCGGAGAGGGCGTGCAGGTTATCCGTCAGTTGGCTGTCGGAGCCGTGACCGAGGGTGCCGGGGAACTCGGCCTTGTAGACGTCGCAGTACCGGCTGAGCTGCCGGGCCGACTCGATGGTCGTCTCGGCCTTACGGTCGAGGAAGCTCTTGTCCGTCTTCTTTTCGCCGTTGATCTGGAAGGCGACCGGTTCGAGCAGGAAGAGGATATCGTGGCGACGGCAGTCGTCGGCAACCTGCTCGATGAAGGCGAGGTTATGCTCGGCCGAGATCACCTCGCTCGGCTCAAACGGAGCGAGCAGTTTGACGGCGTCGGCCCCCATGAGCTTGATCTTCTCGACGCTCAAGCCCGCCTCGTACTCGCCCATCGGGCCGCCGAACTTGTTCTTCGGGCTGCCCGACTTCTCGACCCGGACCAGCATGCCCTTGTGCGCGGGGATCGACTCGGTGGCGATCGCCGAGAAGGCACCGTAGTACGCGTCGATCAGCACGCCCGAGGCGGCCGGCGACATCTGCCGGGCCAGGTCGAGCTTCGCCTCGACGACCTCTTCGTAGGTGGGCTCGCGATCCTGTCCCTTCCCCTTCAACGCTTTCTGAGCCATCTCGATCATCGAGCTGTTCTGGTCGAGTGCCAGCATCGTCAGCGTCCCGTTCGGGTTGCTGATTCGCTGAAGCCCGCGAAGCTTGCCGGGGGTCAACCCCTTGCTCAAAAGTACAGTGGCGCTCAAGTGGCGGTTGTTGGTGGCGTCAGCCATCAGAGGAAACTCTCCCAGTTCTAATGCGAGGAATTGATCCAGAAAGACTTGGACATCAAGCCAAAAAGGGTTTTGCGTGCCGCCATCACGAGTCAGAATCGCAGACTCCGCCAGCGTGTCCGAAGCTTTCGGAGGGGGGACACGGCTCACTCTCCCCAATGAACGACAAGGCGAGGACGAAGCCCTGGTGGGCCAGACCCACCCCACAAGCGGACATTCTCTTTCTGACTCTCAGACAAAGGGGGGAGAGCCCGGCGTTCGGTGGCTCATTTTGGTCGTCCCACCCAGCACAATGGTGAGTCCATCGACCATAAAGAGCTCCCATTTTAGCGATCCAGGGCCGTTTTGCAAGCGGCCCGCTCTCCACCTCGACGGCCGACTTCGGCTCCGCCAGGCACGAGAGCCTCGGCTCATAACGTCTCTTGTTCCGAGCCCCGAACGCCTTGGCCGCTCGAAACGAGCCGAGATCCACGAGTGACGCGCCTTCGCCCGACCCGTTTTCAAGCGGAAGGAACCAAACTCCCCCCAGGGCCGCTTGCTTAGCGCGCGCCGATGCCGATCAAAATGCGTGAGCCATCGGGCCGCGCCTTGTCACAGAAGAAGAGTTGATTGGGGGGCGTCGACACCATCGTGGCCACCTGGGAGACCTCATTTTGGAGGATCTCGCAGCGAAGCTGAACCTTGCCGTTGTCGTCGAGCGGCATCATCAGGGTGGTCGCGGCCGCCGCCCCGCCGCCAAGGTCGCAACTGACGGTCTGCCCCGTCGTGAGCCGCTTGCTCTGCACGTCGAGCAGCTTGAAACCGTGATTGGGAAGCAGCCGGCGAAGCTGGGGCGCGATCGCTTTGAGCTTCGGGTCGATCATGGTCTTGTTGGGCACGGCCACGATCCCGAACACAGTGACCTGGCGCGCAGGTTCACTCCCCTGAGGCCAGGCCTCATTCCCCGGGAGGAGCACCAAGGCGGCCACCACCCACGCGACCGCTCTTACACGGGCGTTCAGCCCGCGCAGAGCCTGGATCGTCATTGCAAGCCCGCCTGCGATTCCAGGTCGTTGAACCCATTAAACAAAGGATCAACCTCGTTCGGATTCTCATTCAAGGCCAGGTGGCGTATCGTTTTGTCATCAAAGGAGATCACCGAGGTTCCCGTGGCGGGGAGATTGAAAACCAGCTCGCTGACCTCGGCGGCGGCGACCAGGTCGAGGGGAGCCGGAGTCGTGGCGACCGGAATCGACCGCGGCTGCGGACGCGTTGGCACTGGAGCTTGGTTCCAGGCCAGTCCGAGCCCGGCGAGGATCGCGGCGGCCTGGGCCAGCGCAAAGACGGCCACCGCTGAGCGACGCCAAGAGCGGGACATCACCAGGGCAGGGGTCGGGGCCGAATGCGCCGGGACCGTCACCCGAGGCTGATCGAGCGTTTCGGAGACGTTCGCCCAGATCCGATCCCAGGCGGCGGACGAAAGGTCGGGGGGACGCGTCGCATCCCAGAGCCGGTCGAGGCGGACATTCCGCTCCGCCCAGCGTGCACAAGTCGGGCAGTGGTCGAGGTGATCGGTCAGAACCGCTCGCTCGAGGGCCCCGGTCGGCGTCGCCAGTTCGTGAATGACATCCACACAACGCATAGCACACCTCCCCGAATTGATTGCGGACCGTGGACTTTCGAGGCGTTCCGTTCTCATTCTCGGGGTTTAAGTTCCCTTTCTAGATGTCGATCCCACCAATCGCGTCGAGGTTCAGATACGACTGCAGTTTGTTTCGGGCGTGGTGCAGGCGACTCATGACCGTTCCGATCGGGATTTCCTGCACTTCGGCGATTTCTTTATAGCTCAAACCGGCCTCGGCGAACAGCACGAAGGTGGCTCGGATCGCGGGGGACAGACGGTCAAGCGCTGTGGTGAGGAGGCGCTGGAGGTCCTGCTGGTGCAAGCCCCGGGCCGGGTCGTCATCACAGGCCGGATCGGTCCCATGGTTCTCCTCGTCGGCCAGAGTCAGGGTCGGTCGCCGCTTCCGTTTTCGTCCCAGGTCCAGGGCCGCGTTATGAACGATCTTGACGAGCCAGGTCCGGAACGTACTCCGGCCGTCGAAGGTTTGGAGGTGGGTGACTGCCTTCAGTAAACCGTCCTGAACCGCGTCCTGGGCATCTTGCTCGTGTCCCAGCAAGCGGTAGGCCACGCTGTAGGCAACCCCACGGTGTCGATAGAACAGCTCCTCACAGGCGGAGCGATCCCCTCGACGGGCCAGTTCAACCAAAATCTCGTCGGGCGTCTGCACGCCGGTGGCCGCCTCGGGCATTTCGCTCACCTGCGAGAACAGACGCTCAGCGCTTGGATCCTATTCGATCCTTCCGCTCACTTCGGGAAAAATCGATCGTGATTCGCGCTGGGTCGCTTGGAAAAGATTCCCTGACAACCTGGTATCCGGCGGCCGCCCGTCCCCATGGACCCGGCCAAAATGGGCGTGATGGCGCCATCACCCACAAAATACTTCGAAATCGTTTCAAGTGTCAGCAAAAGAGTTTGGGTTCTCAAGGGGACTAAAACCCAATAAACCGATCTTGACCCATTTGACGACTAGGAACACAATCCGCCCGTTGGTCTCCGGATCCCAAGTCAGACGTGTGTGTTCGCAACCTGGATATTCTTCGAGAAAGACCAGGGATCTCGGGTCTTTGATCCCCCTCATCATAAGTCACTCGGGCGACGTTTGTGTGGAACACGACGTCAGCGTTGAACGGCTTGAGAGGTCATCCGTTTCCCACCGGAGTATCCGGTTGGCGTGAACGAATGGGTCCGGGATTAGCGCAACCTTTTTCTAAGCTAAGAGTCTCCGTTCAGGGAGGAACCTTGTCGTGATGCGGCGATGCCTCACCATTCAGGCCGTGTTCACGGTCGTCCTGACCATGGCCGTCCGGCCCACTTCGGTCCAGGCCGACGGAATTATCAAAACGGAGACAGCGACCTACTCGCTGACGATCCCCGGTGGTCTTCCCGACCCGGGACCGGATGTTGAGAATGTCATTGCAGGCGTGTCGCTTCCCCAGCTTGAAGCGAAGGTGGTTCCCGCAGGAGGGATTGTCCCTCCCACGCTGCCCGACGGCTCACAGGGGAGCCCGCTGACGATCGAATCCGACTCGTTCGGCTTCGACAAAGACCACCTCGTCGTCGCCCTCAATAACAATCCCCAGGTGGACCCGACCGATCAGAAGTTCGGCCTGGTCTTCTTCAACGGCGGGCTCGCAGCCGACAACTTTCTGCATTTCTCCCTGAGCATCGACAGCGCACTGAGCACGCCGCCGACCCTGGAAATCACCAGCCCGGGATCGCTCCAAGGGGTGACTCTGACCGCCCTGGCCAAGGCACCGGACCCTGTCACCCCAGCGCCCGATAGCGGCTCGGTGAACATCCCGGAGCCCATGTCGGTCCTCGTCTGGTCGGCCCTCGCCGGCTTCGCCCTGGTTCGCGCCCGGCGACAGCGACGGGTCTCGACGCTCTGCCCCGCTTGACCTGACCCGACGCTCCCGAGTCGCCCGCGACTCACCGGCGAAGGCCGTCATGACGCCCTTCGCCTGAAAGATTGAACGAAACGCAGGAGTGCCCCGCCGACCTGACCCATCCGCCAATGGATGGGACGGATCGGTGGGGCACTCCTGTTTTCCGATTTCGAAAGCGTGGAGATCCGATCCCGAGAACGGTCCCTGGGCGTGTGGGCGTGGTGCAAGGGGTCCGACCGAGAACGATCGGACATGGCTCGGGATGAGTCAGGAGCGAATGGAAGTCGTGGCGTGAACGGGAGCGACGGGAGCGCGCGGACGATTATTCGGATCGAGAATCGAGCGGAGCCGGCGATTGAAGCTATCCTTTTCCCGGGGTTAACGGCCCCATTATCCCACGAGTGGAACAAGAAGCCTCTTGGGGGGCAACGGGATCGCGACAACGTGAGGCCCTCGGACCTTGCTGTGTCTGCACGCTCCGGTTGTCCTCGTCATCCCACTCGCAGGCAGTAAGTCTCGCTGTCCAGATGAGTTGAGTCACTCCAAAAATTTGTCGAGGCCAGCGAGACGTGTCCCAAGAACGGCGAAAGGCGAAGGCCCTCTTCATGATCGTCCGCCCCCAGTTCGTCCTCCCGCTCGTCTTCGGTCTCTTGGCGATGGATGCCGCCACGATGGAGGCGGGCGAGACCGTCTCGGATTCATACAAACCGGTTGCCGCCGGGGTCCGATATCAGGAGATCGGCACCTACGACGTGCCTCGACTCAATCAGATTCTCACGACGGAACGGCACGAGTTCTCGGATTTCAAAGAGGAATTTCCCCCAGCGCGCTTCCCGGTGAAGCTCTACCGGGTGCTCTACAACTCGGTGATACCGGAGCGGAACAACCGGCCCACCACGGCCTCCGGGCTGGTCGCCATTCCGGCCACCGGCCGCAACGAGATGCCCGTCGTGTCGTACCAGCACGGAACGGTCTTCACCAAGACCGCGGTGCCGAGCCATCCCGACGAATCCATGGAGACTCGGCTGATGCTCGCGCAGTTCGCCGGCCAGGGGTACGTCGTGATCGGAGCGGACTACTTCGGCAAGGGTGAGTCGACCGAGCCCGACAGCTACCTCGTCAAGGAGAGCACCCAGCAGGCATGCCTCGACATGTTGCGCGCGTCGCGCGACGTCTGCGCTGCACTCGATGTCCGGCAAGGGCCCTTGTTCGTCAGCGGGTGGTCGCAGGGGGCATGGAGCACAATGACCTTCCTCAACAAGCTCGAGAGCGTTGGCGTCCCCGTCACGGCGGCCGCCACCGCCAGCACCCCGAACGACCTCTTCGCGATCGTCAACCGCTGGATCCACGCGCCTCGTGACTTCGATGCGAGCTACCTGCCGGGGATCATGGCCCTTCAGTTGAACGCCTACTCAGAGTACTACGACCTACCAGGACTCGCGTCCTCGGCCATCAAGCCGGCCTACCAGCAAGCGGCGAGAGACCTGTACGACAACCGGATCACCTGGGAGCAGTTCCAGGCCCAAACCCCAGCCTCCTTGACCGCGTTCCTGCAAGCGGGGTTCCAGTCGGCCAGTTCCGTCGGCGAAGGACGGTACTGGCAGATCCTCCGGGACAAGCCGGTCTATCGCTGGCGGAGCCAAACCCCACTTCGATCCTACTACGGCGACATCGACGAGGTGGTCCCCGCCTTCATCGCCTCCCTTCCGGTCGGCTACCAGGATCTCATGGGAGGAGGCGAGACCAAGGCCGTGCCCGCCGGGAGTCTGGCCAACCACCGCGGCACGTTCGTCCATGCCGTGGCGGACCAGAAACGATGGTTCGACGAGTTACTTGCACTTGGCCAGAAACGCCTCCCCGCGAAGTGAGTCCCCCTCACCCTCCAGGCACGATCGCGGTACTGGCGCGAGCCGCGATCACCCTGGAGACTTCAAGTACTGAGGCGATCGTCGCGAAGTTCCATCGCAATGGATCCCTGATATCTTCATGATCGAGCCGCCAGGTTCCGGCACGAACCTCGAGCCCCCTCTCCCTTATTTTGTCATCAAAGGACGATCGCCCAACGGTCTCGGCTCTCGCCGAACGAACGGACGCCATCCCCTGGCGATTCGCTTCTCGCTCGGCGGGGACTCCGATGACAAGAAAATCGGCTTGGGACAAGATTCCTTTTGATCTTAATTCTCGTGATCCTATTATCGTGAGTGAGAGTCGTCTGCGTTCGGACGGATCAGCGGCCAAGCGTTCCGGTAGGCTGGGGCTCGGCCCCCGGACCTTTGGCCCTCGCACCCGAGCCTGTATCCCCAGCCACCGATGGGCGAGCGACTCGTGGATAAGCTGCTCCAAAGCAGCATCATAAGATCTTCTAATAATGCGAGAAGCCGATGAAGACTTCGCTGATCTGGACCGTGGTTGCTCAACTCGCAATCGTCGGCGTGGCGAACGCCCCTTGGGCCGGCAAGCGTGCCTTTGCCCAGCAAGGGGAGAGCCTCGAGGCCGGGATCCAGGTCGGCAACGCTGAGGGCCGAACTGCCAACCTCACGACCTCGGAAAGAATCCGCGGTGGAGTGGGCTCCCAGAGCCTCATCCGCTTCAAGCAAGCCATCGAATTCTCAACCAATCCCATCAAAACCATCAGGCAACTCGTTTCTCCCCTTTCAATGGCCTTGCTCTTCCTGGAGCAGGGCGATGACGATCTCACCGACGAAAACGAGGCGATCCGCCTCAACCCCAACGATCCCCAGGCTTACTTCAATCGGGGCTATGCTTGGGCTCAAAGGAAGCAATACGACAAGGCCATCACAGACTTCAACGAATCCATCCGCCTCGACCCCAAGAACCCTGGACTTATCATCATCGGGGCTACGCCTGGAGCGAAAAGAAGGACTACGACAAGGCCATCGCCGACTACAACGAGACCATCCGGCTCGACCCCAAGGAGGCGTCGGCGTACCGCTATCGGGGACTCGCCTGGAGTGAAAAGAAAGACTATGACAAGGCGATTGCAGACTACATCACATCAATTCAACTCGACCCAACCGAAGCGTTAGCCTACCAAGCTCGGGGCTACGCCTGGAGTGATAAGGGGGAATACGACAAGGCCATCGCCGACTTCAATGAAGCGATCCGACTCGACCCCACGGAGGCCCTGTCCTACCATGCTCGGGGCTACGCCTGGAGCGAAAAAGAAGACCACGACAATGCCATCGCCGACTACAACGAGGCGATCCGCCTGGACCCTCGGGAGGTGACAGCCTACTTCCATCGGGGCTATTCCTGGAGCGAGAAGGAAGACTACGACAAGGCCATCAAAGACTTCAATAAAGTCATCCAACTCGACCCCAAAGACGCATGGGCTTATCATCATCGAGGCTATGCCTGGAGCGAGTTGAAGGACAAAGACAAGGCCATCGCCGACTACAACGAGGCGATCCGCCTCGATCCTCAGGAAGCGTCAACGTACTTCAGCCGAGCCGGCGTCTGGAGTGAGAAAAAGGTCTACGACAAGGCCATCGCCGACTACAACGAGGTGATTCGCCTTGATCCCCAAGACGCATGGGCTTACTTCAAACGAGCCTATGCCTGGAGCCAGAAAGCGGACCACGACAAGGCCATCGCCGACTACAACGAGGCGATTCGCCTTGATCCCCAAATCGCCTGGGCTTTCTTCAATCGAGGCTACGCCTGGAGCCAAAAATCCGACGTCGACAAGGCCATCGCCGACTACAACGAGGCGATCCACCTTGACCCCAAGCTTGCCACTGCTTATTTCAACCGGGGGATCGCCTGGAACGAAAAGGAGGACTATGACAAGGCCATCGCCGACTTCGACGAAGGCATTCGTCTCGACCCCAATGAGGCGGTGGCGTACCTCAACCGGGGCTACGCCCTGGGCCAAAAGAATGACAACGACAAGGCCATCACCGACTTCAACGAGGCCATCCGTCTCGCTCCCAACAATGCGTCGGCTTACCTAAACCGGGGCTACGCCTGGAGCCTCAAGAAAGACCACGACGCGGCCATCGCCGACTACAACGAAGCGATCCGACTCAATCCCCAGGAGGCCTCAGCGCACCTCAGACGTGGCATTGCCTGGACCAGCAAGTTGGACTACGACAAGGCCATCACCGACTTCAACGAGGCCATCCGCCTCGAGCCCAACAATGCGTTGAATTACAATCACCGGGGCTACGCCTGGAGCCTCCAGAAAGACTACGAGAAGGCTCTCGCCGACTACGACGAAGCGATCCGCCTTGATGCCAACGTGGCCTTCCCCTACGCCTACCGGGCCTGGTTGTGGGCCACCTGTCCCGAGAACGAGCTCCGAGACGGGAAGAAGGCGGTGGAATCGGCAACCCGCGCTTGCGAGTTGAACGACTGGAAGTACGCCCCTGACCTCGAGATCCTCGCAGCCGCCTACGCCGAGTCGGGTGACTTCGACAAGGCGGTGGAATGGCAGGAGAAAGCGTGCAACCTCATCACGGATGAGGATGCCAAGAAAGCTGCCGAGGAGCGGCTCAAGCTCTACCAGGAGCGGAAGCCGTACCGAGACGAGTGATGATCGCCCTAACGGCAACAATAGCCAAAATTCACGCCAACGGGCACGATCACAGTGAACAACGGGACTGGGACGCTTGTGAAGGCGTGACCGCGAGAGCGACGTAGCGTCCGGCCTCTTGGCAAGAGGCCGGGTGATCGGACATGATGGGTCGCGACGGGTGGTCCGTCTCCTTGCTCGTCGCAGTGGCCCGCGGACGGGGCGCCATCGAGTCGGCTCGAACTCAAACGATCCAGTCATCACCAAAAGGAATCCGCGCGCTGTGGACGTCCTAATCACCGAGGCCCAGATTCAGGATCGAGTGCGCGAGCTCGGCCGGCAAATCGAGGCGGACTATCAAGGGAAACCCTTGACGATCGTGGCCGTTCTGACTGGCAGTCTGATCTTCCTGGCCGACCTGATCCGCCAGATCGAGCTTCCCCACCGCGTGGCGCTGTTGCAGGCCAGCAGCTACCGGGGAGCCACGACGAGCGCCGGGACCTTGAACGTCAACGAGGCGTTCCTGCCCGAGGTCTGCGACCGCGACGTCCTTCTGCTCGACGATATCCTCGACACCGGTCACACCCTGGCGAACCTCGTCGACCGGATGAGCACACGCGGTGCGCGGAGTATCCGGTCCGCGGTTCTGCTCCGCAAGATCGGCCGCCAGGAGGTGCCCTTCGAGCCCGATTACTGCGGCTTCATCATCCCCGACGCCTTCGTCATCGGCTACGGCCTCGACTACAATGACGACTTTCGTCACCTCCCCTTTGTAGGCGTCCTCACCCCTTGAACTCCCATCGACGGCGATGAAACTGGCCCTGATCACCCGTCGCTATCCTCCGTTCATCGGAGGGGCCGAGAAGGTGTTGAGCTACCTCGCCCCGGCCCTGGCCGCCGAAGGGGCCGATGTGACCGTGCTCACCGCGCATGCGCCCGGCCTGGCCGAACACGAGGAAATCGACGTCCCTGCCGGCCGCCTGACGGTGATCCGCCTGGCGACGTCGCGGGCCCGGTTCATCGGGACCTGGCTCTACATGCGAAACCTCAGACGCTGGCTGTCGGAGCATGCAATCGACGCAGCTTATGTTTCCATGCTCAAGCATGATGCCTATGTTGCCGTCGAGCGAGGGAAACGGCTCGGGTTCCCGGTCGTTCTCCGCCCTGAGGGGGCAGGGGCCACCGGCGACCTCGCCTGGCAATCCTGGGGCCGGTTCGGTCAGGCGATCGGTAGGCGCTGTCGGGAAGCCGATGCAATCGTCTCGATCTCGCAGGCCATCACAACGGAGTTGCTCGGCGCCGGCTTCGACGGCAAACGGATCCAGTCGTTACCCAACGGCGTGCCGGTTCCCACCACTCCTTGGCAGCCAAGGCCCGACTGGCGATCCGCGCCTCGCGCTCACTTCGTCGGCCGGCTCGCCCCCGAGAAGGGACTCGACACTCTGGTCGACGCCTGGCCCTTGGTCCTCGCCACCCACCCTCGGGCGAAGCTGACCCTGATCGGCGAAGGACCGGAGCGAGCCGCTCTCGAGAGACAGGTCGAACGGCTCGGGCTGGGAGACTCGGTTGAACTGCCAGGCGCGACCGACGCTCCAGGAGCCCGGCTCCTCGAGTCCGACCTGTTCCTCCTCCCCTCGCGTGAGGAAGGGATGAGCATCGCCCTGCTGGAAGCAATGGCCCTGGGCGTCCCCCTGGTCGCCTCGGCGATTCCGGGCAATCAGCATCTCGTCCGAGACCGTGTCCTCGGTCGGCTCGCCCCCCCCAATGATCCCGAGGCCCTCGGCCGGGCGATCCTCGAGCAGTGGGCCGAGTTCGATCAGGCCACCAGAATGGGACAGGCCGCCCGGCGCCGGGTCGCGGAGGAATTCTCGATCGCCGCCGTCGCCCGCAAGCATATCGACTTATTTCACAGGCTGCTCGACGAGCGGGGGAGGGGGGCCGCCCATTCTTGAATTTCCAGGCTCCACGACAGGGCTCAAGAACCGATGGCTCATCACGGTCCCGCGAAGCCTTTACAAAATCAGTGTTACGCCCCATCTTGAACCCTGAATCAGGAGCGTACCTGTCTCGCATTCTCTCGGGGACGCGGGTCCGGGTGGTTGTCTGGGGCGAAAGGCCAGGCGGCTGGGCTACCGGTCAGGGCTCGGCGAGCCCGCGGCGGAGAACGTGTCGGAATCACCCCCGTTTTACCGGACCACATTTCGGCGATTTTTTAGCCCGGTCGCGGATCATTGTTTTTGTGGGTAGGTAGGCGGCCGGTTCGTGTCGACGGGTCATGCCCACCCCAAACGATAGGAAAATGCGCGTGCTGAACGTTCTGCAACTGATACCGACCCTGGACCGCTCGGGGGCCGAGAAGCAGATGGTGCTCCTGGCGAAGGGGCTGCCGCGTGACCGGTTCCGGGTCGAGGTCGCCGCGCTGACCCGGCTGGGCCCGCTCGAAGCCGAGCTGCGCGAGGCCGGTATCCCCGTCACATCCATTGGCAAGCGGATGAAGCTCGACCCACTGGCCTTGGCGCGGCTGACCCGGTTCCTCAAGGGCAAGCGGTTCGACGTCGTGCAGACCTGGATCTTCGCGGCGAACACTTATGGGCGAATCGCGGCGAGAGGGGCAGGGGTCCCGGTCGTGGTCACGGCCGAGATGGCCGTGGATCTCTGGAAGGGACGAAGGCAACTCAATATCGATCGCCGCCTGGCGAGCTGGACCGATCGCGTCGTGGGGAACTCGCGCGCGGTGGTCGAGTTCTACCGGAAAGCCGGCATCCCGGAAGACCGGCTCGCGATGATCCCATCCGGGATTGCCGATGAGGAGCCTCCGGCCGTCGACCGGGCCGCGGTTCGCGCAGAGCTCGGCATTGCCGGCGATGCCCCCTTGGTGCTCTTCGCCGGCCGGCTGGCGGCCCAGAAAGGGGTCGCCGACCTGATCGCAGCGCATGACTTGCTCCACTACGGCATGCCCGAGTTGCGGACCTTGATCGTCGGCGATGGGCCGCTCCGTTCCCAGCTCGAGGAGATGGTCATCGCCTTCCGGCACAACCACTCGATTCGCTTGCTCGGCCACCGCAACGACGTACCGCGCCTGCTCGCCGCCGCCGACTTGCTGGTTTTGCCCAGCCTGTACGAGGGGCTGCCCAACGTCGTGCTCGAGGCGATGCGGTTCGCCAAGCCGGTCGTCGCCACCGCGGCGCCAGGGACGACCGAGTTGGTCGAGCACGGCCGAAACGGCCTGCTCGTACCGGTGAATGACCCGCCCGCCCTGGCGCAGGCGATTCGAACAGTGCTTCACGACCCTGAACTCGCCCGTCGGCTTGGGACCGAGGGCCGTGCTCGCGTTGAGACGGAGTTCCGCGCCGACACGATGGTCGCGCGGTTCGCCGAACTCTACGAGCAATTGGCCCGGGCCAAAGGGCTGCCAGCCTAATCGGATCGACCAAAGAATTCCCCGGAATCGCCGCGACCCACAAAACCGTCGACACGGAACCGACAAGGCGGATCTCAAGTAGGATCGCACGGTTCGCGTTCAATTCGCTCGAGGAATCCGGTCGAAAGAAAACAGGTTGCTCAACCGAATTCGCAGGCGGTGGACTGCTCGTCACCGGCCATCCCCCCCCAGCGAAATCGCGTTTGGGCGTTCGACGTAGGCCCTCCAATCGACACAAAAGGGTTTACCGTTTTCATCCAAAACGACTGGTGACATGATGGAACGATCAGGTCGTCGACGGAACTTGGCATTTCGGCCGCAGAGCGAGCCCATGGAGGGACGGCTCCTGTTGAGCACGATCCCGCCGGTGAATCAACGACACCCCTACCTTCGTCCTTTGGGCGTCCCGGCGGTTCGGCCCAACACACCGGTCCTACCCTTCGGCGCCACTAAGGTGGCCTCGTTCATCGACCCGACGGTCGGGATCGTCAACGGCCGGCACGTCATCGTCGGAAACAAGACGTTCATCGGTCCTTATGCAAGACTCAACGCGACCTCCGGGTTCATCAAGATCGGCACCGGATCGAACATCCTCGACGGCGCCACGCTCATCAGCAATCCGACCCGGGCCAAGAACCCGACGACCTCCATCCTAATCGGCAACCTGACGTCGATCGGCTTCGGGGCCACGGTCGTCGGCCCGAGCCAGATCGGGTCCCTCGGCGCCCAGGCAAAGCCGACCGGGGTCGGAGCCAACGCACTGATCGACTCCGCCACAATTGAGCCGGGCGCGATCGTCGGCTCCCTGGCCCGCGTCGGTCCGGGGGTCACTGTCCCCTCGGGGATCTTTGTCCTGCCCGGCTCGAATGTCACGACCAACGCCGAGGCCTCCGACCCCGCGCTCGGCAAGGTCGCCCCGATCTCCGCGACCGAGCTCACCGAGCTGACCAAAATCCTTGCGAACAGCACGGCGCTGGCCGCCGGGTACGCCACGCTCTACCAGGGAAATTCGGCCACCGGCACCACGAATATCTTCACCCCGACAAAGCCGGGGGTCTTCAACGGCAACCTCTCCGCCGTCGAAGGGGCGAGCGCCGAGCCCGGCTCCGCGATCGGCCCCACGTTCCTGGCTCCCCTGGGGCAGCAGCAGCCCGGTCTGATTTCGGACTTCCGGGCTCGCGTCACCGGCCGGGTGGTCTTCCATCAGCAGGCTGCCATCGTCGCGCATCGCCTGGGGATCGGCAACTCCATCCGCGCCGACCAAGGGCAGCCGTTCGTCTTCGGCTCCACGTTCACGTCCGGTGATTACGTCGTAATCAATTCCCCGTTGGGGAGTAACGTGGCCAGTACCAACAGCGGAATCACCATCTACGACGGGGTCCAGGCGGGGGACCGCTCGGTGATCCTGGGGGGGCCCGGAGCCAACGTCAGCCTCGGTGGCAACGTAATCATCGGTGCGGGGGCGGTCCTCGATCGCACGACGGTCGGCGCAGGCTCGACGATCGGTGCCCGCGCCTACGTCGCCCACTCGACGATCCCCGACAACACGGTCATTCCCGTCGGGGCGATCATCATCAACAACAAGCTCGTCGGCTCGATCCAGTGGTAATCTGACGGCGACGGATCCGCGCAAAGGCCAGCCCCTCAAGGTCAGCCTGGCCTGCGCGGAATGTCGAACCACTGGCCGGGCTCGAGCTCAACCGGCGCGGCACTCGTCTCCTGACGCACCCGTTCGGCCCACGCCTTGCCATCCTGGGCGATGGCGTCAAACGTATTGAAATGGATCGGCAAAACAGCCCCGGGGGCGATCATCGTCACCGCCCGGAGGGCGTCGTCCGGGCCCATTGTGTAGTAGTCGCCGATCGGCAAGATCGCCAGGTCGATTCCCTCTTCGCCGATCAGGCGCATGTCGCTGAACAAGGCGGTATCGGCCGCGTCGTAGACCTTGGTGCCGTCGGGAAAGGTGATCAGGAACCCGCACGGATTACCGCCGTAGGTGCCGTCGGGCAGGACCGAGCCGTGGAAGGCGACGGTCAGCTTCACCCGGGCAATCCCCTCGAACAGGCGACCACCGCCGTGCTGCATACCGTGCACGTCGGTGAGCCCTCGCGCAGGCTCCTTGAGCCATTCACCGATCTCGTAGTTGGTCACCACCGAAGCACCTGTCCGCTTTGCGATCGCCACGGCATCGCCAATGTGATCGCCATGGCCGTGCGAGACCAGGATCAGGTCGGCCGGGACCGTGTCGGCCGAGTCCGCCGCTTTCGGGTTGCCCGTCAGGAACGGGTCAACCAAGACGTACCGTCCGTCGCTCTCGAACAGCAGGCACGAATGCCCCAACCATCGCACACGTGTCGACATAACGATCTTCCTCTTCCTTTCGATGAGGTTGTCGTGGGACCGTTCGGGCGATTCTCCTTTTGAGCAAGGCCCCGCCGAACCGATCGCTCTCGGATCCGATCCCAAGCCGGAATCAAAACACGACGGCGCCCCCCTTGACAACCCCAAGCCCGGTCAGTCCCCGGCCCCACTTTCGTTGGGATTGATGCTCGTTCCCCAAGCGACTATCTTCACCTCGACGACTCTCCCATCGATCGCGTTCGAGGGCTGCCCCCATGAGTTCTGAAACCGAGCCCGAGGCCGCCCTCCCCGCGCCTCCACAATCCTGCCCACGCTGCCTCGAGTTAGAGGAACGTGTCGCCACGCTGGAACGCCAGCTCGCGGAGGCGACCCAAGCTCGAAACCTCGGTCCGCTGGTGGTGAAGGCGCTCAAGATCAAGGACGGAAGCTGGCTCGATGGCTGGCGGCTCCGCCCCTCCCCAGCGCGACGCCACTGGATGGACGGACGCCCGTTCTCGTACCAGTGCCTGCCGATGGTCATGGCCAACCAGTGGGGATGGCAGGTCCTTTGCCCGACCAACGTCCGGGTGACCTGGAACGGTTCCCCCGAGTCAAACGGCCTCCTGGTCGAAGTCGAGCCCCCCTATCAGGTCGCAATTAAGAGCCAGTTCGGGCTGGGGATCGTGACGTTCTCGCTCCCCTGGCTGTTCCGGACCTCCCCAGGCTGGGACCTCTACGTCAAAGGCCCCGGCAACCGCTGGAAGGCGAACTGCGTTCCCCTGGAAGGGGCAATCGAGACCTGGTGGCTCAACTACACGTTCACCATGAACTGGAAGCTCGTCGAACCCGGTACCGTCGAGTTCGCGAAAGGGGAGAGTCTCTGCCAACTCGTCCCGGTCCCCCACGGCACCTTCGACGGTGCCTCGGCCACCGAATCCCTGCTGGCCGAGACCGAGCCCGAGGCCCACGCCGAACTGCTCCACTGGCTGAGCGAACGACGCCGGCTCGCCCAAGAACCCGACTCCCTCGTCCGCTTCTACCGCAAGGCCGAAGGGATCGATGACCACCTCGCCAAGGTCCAGGTCCCCCCCTTCGTTCCCCCGATTCCAAAGCAGGAGTCAGTTCCGAAGCCCTAATTTACCTCGAGCCGCCTTCCGAGGGCCGTCCAGGTCGATCCAGGTCACGGTCATCGGGTTGTCGAGTGCGACGTTGACCGGTTGGAGCAGGGCAGGGCCGGGCTGGCTGTAGGGAACGCCGGGGGTGGGGGCATTCCCGGGCCCCCCGGGGTTGAAGAAGGGGGAATAGTCGCCCGAGGCGGGGATCGCGATGGCGGTGATCGTGGCGACCGCGGCGGCATCGCCGGTCAGGATCACGTCGATCTGATTATCGTGGTCCTCGACGTAGGTGTCGTCATACGAAGACTGGGCCAGGCCGAGGTCGGCGAGGCCGAGGATCCGAACGGTGCCGCTCGGCAGTACGTAGTCGACCCCGGTCTCGGTCAGCCAGCGCTCCCGGCCGTCGGCGTCGATCGTCTGGATCCGGAAAAACCGGGAGAAGTCGGTCGGGTAGACCGAGCGGACGCCGTCGGGCGAGAACCCTCCGGTGGTCAACACCCGGAGCCGGTACTGCGCCTCCGAGCCGTAGAGTGCGACACCGTCGTTCGGGACCTGCCCCGAGAAGACCACGGGGGCCGATTCACCGGCGGTTGACAGGCGGCTCAGCTTTGCCGCCACGAGCTTCGGGCCCTCGTTGGGCACGTAGGCGCTCATCGGGGTTTGGCCGTCGCCGAAACTGAGCCCGACAGCCGACCGGATCTCGCCCCCGGGCCCGACCAGTTGGAGCGGATTGTCGTCGGCGACCACGTCGAGGCGGACCGGGTAGATCGAGCCAGGGTCCCCAGGCGTGATCCGGTTGCCGAAGTCGCCGAAGATGACGACCGTGCTCCGCTCGTTGTATTCGACGTTCGGCAAGATCGAGGCAACATCGGGCTGAACGACCTGTCCGGTGTTGAGCACGATCCGGAAGTCGGCCGCGGAGACGGTGCTCGGCCGCACGGGCCAACTGAACTCGATCGGGAAGCCGTCCTTGAGGAACGTGGGGTAACCATAGCCCGTGGCGA
The DNA here is from genome assembly GCF_045290345.1 of Singulisphaera photorubra. Lineage (GTDB taxonomy): Bacteria > Planctomycetota > Planctomycetia > Isosphaerales > Isosphaeraceae > Singulisphaera. The sequence goes on from NZ_CP155447.1 coordinate 1,043,183, forward strand.
CGCCATTCGGCGAAATCGCCGAGGTAAACGCCCGGAGCGCCGCGGTCGAGGCTGAAGATCCTGACAGAGTCTCCCAGGCCCCCCCCGCCCGCCGACTGAACGCCTCGGCCTGTGAACCGTTCAGGTTGGGGACCCCGATGATGTGTGTGAAGCCGAGCCCCGCCCCCAGGATCTTCGGCGAGTCCTCCCAGTAGTCCGCGTTGATCAAGACGTCTTGCAGCAAGGTCTGGTAAATCGGGTTCAGGGGTCCCCGAGGCGGCGGGGCGAACGACCCCACTGGAGTTAGTCGGGCAACAACCGCCCGCAAGATGTGACGGCTGGCGTCTCGGGCCTCAACCTGGCCTGCAAGCCGAACGACGGTGGCCTGGCTCGGATAGACGTCGAGGGTCGCGGCGGCGAGGGTGACGTATTGCTGCGAGTTGCCCCCCGCCGTCCGGTCGAAGAAAGGCCGGGACCCCACGATGGCGGCGATCACCCCATAGTTGCCCGCCTTCGCCTGGACATGAAGCAGCCCCCTCGTCTCAGCGGGAGTGGGCTCCCGGCCGACCAGGGTCCGATACGTCTGGTCGACAATGGCAACCGCTTCGGGTGACCGGTCGGGCAAGTGGACCCCCGAGAGCAGCCGACGCCCTTCAAGAGGCTCGGAGAGCGGGGTGAACGGCCGATTCCGCCTCGCTCGGCTGTGCGTCCCCGGGGTGGCAGTCCCTTCGTTTTCTTGACGTATCGAGCGCATGGAGATTCCAATCTGGAGCTACAATCGTCTCGGAAACCGCGACCAAACAGGCGGATCCCGAAGAGAGCATGACGCGACAAACCTAGATTCCTCGGATCAAAATGGCAAATTCTTGCAAAAAAAGGACCAGCGTCGAAAACGCAGCTTTAATTCAATCACAATTCCCACAAGCATTATTTCAATCGATATTCCCTACGACAACGAGGATCCAACCATCCGCAAAACAAGCCGCCAGCCCCCCTGGCCGGGACATGGCCACGTGGTCAAAATATGACACTCCTCGCTAATCCCGACAGCCTCGGCCCATTTTTCAGGCGACTCGAGGCCTCGGAACAGTTTTGGGCGATCCTCGCTCCAGTTCGATTGGAGGCGCCTCGTCCAGCCAGCGGCTTCGTGTCGCCTTCTCACGCTCCCAGTAACGGTCCAGTAGCAAAACCATGAACCGCACGATCGTCCGCCGACTCCGCCATTTGTAGCGGGCCTTCTCCTCATGGCGGAGCTTGCGATTGATCCGTTCCACATGATTGTTCGTCCGCATCCGTCGACACGCTGCGCTCCCCAAGAACGCGATCATCTTGGCGAACTTCTCCGGCCCGAGTTTCTTCACGGCCTTCGCCAATTCGGGCACCGCGAGGAAGTCGCGGTTCGTTGTCAGCCTTCGGTGTCGCCGCCAGGCCGTCGCTTCGCTCTGGTTCTCCGCGAACAACCTTTGCAAGTCGTCCACAAACTGTCGCAACGGTCTCAACTCCGGCAGGTCGTTGAGCATCGTGTTCAGATCAATCCGCTCCTGGCGGCTCATCTGATCCCGCCGCCGAACGATCAGGAAACGATGCTTGAAGATAAACGTCGACTTCTCCTTCTGGGTTGAACGGTGTCGCGGCTTGCGGCTCCCCGAGGGCCTCCCACGCCGCCGTTTCCGGCCCCGGTTCCCGCGTCGAGACAGTCCCCGCCGCAGCCGCCGCAACGCGTCCAGGACCAGTTTGTGCAGATCCTTGAGGACATGAAAAACGCACAACTGATGGCGTGCCGCCGGCCATAGCTCGGCCAATACCGCCGGGTAGATGTCCGAACCGTCGGTCACCACCACCTCAGGCTCCAATCCCCAGGTCTTGAGGTTGTTGAGGAACCGCCGCATGTGATCTTTGTCGTTGCTGGCGACCAGGGCGAAGGCGACGGCCAGGTCGTTCAGGGGGTCGGTCGCCAGCAGCAGAGCGTAACGACCGAGATGGAGTTCATCGACGCAAAGCGTCCCGCGAAAATGCTCGAGTACCCAGCGACGATGCTCGGCCATGTCGAGACGCTCCGCCTGATGGAGGAGACAGTCGTAGACGAAACCGTCGGACAGGTCCAAGAGGAAGTCGCGATGCATGGATTGAATGACGCGTTCGACGCTCATGCCATCCTCGAGGATCCGGTCGAGGACGGCTTGGCGGACCTTATTGTCGTAACGGGCCTTGGATTCCACGCTCGTGGGCATGGTCCGAAACGTGGAACAACAGTGGCAGCGGGCGCGATACTCGCCGTAGGTGACGTCGAGGTAGACGACCTGATGGTAGGCGATCGAACGGATCTGGCGATTCAAGACATCCTTTCGCCGCCCCAACTTGCCACACGTGGGACAAGGAGCTTTCTTGGGGCAGCACGAGATCGGTATCGTGAGAGTTGGGGGCCTTCGGGTCTCCATGGCCTGCGTGCTCCAGAAGGATTGGCTTTGTCTCCATCCTTCAGCACGCAGGCTGTAACTCTTGCTGTCAAGATAAGTTGAATCGGCTCAGAAAACTGTCGGGATTAGCGAGGAGTGTCCAAAATATTGGGCGTAGCTCGCCGCCCGGTGGTGTGCAGCCAGTCGTCCCGCGACCAGACGCGATCGGCCAGATCCGTCACTCTCGTTGCCGTATGGGATCGCCAACGGCCATCCTCTCGTTCATCGCGCCATCGTTTACGGAGTTTGTTGAATGACTTTCATAAAACACTCTCGCATAATGCATATCTGCGGCTGTATCGAGTGACCATGCCGACGTCTTTCGGCCTGACCAACGCCTCCATTGAGCTCGGCGGCGGACACACACCTCAAGCGACCGGCGCCTTTGGTTCGAGGTAGGTTGATGCGGCAATTCCAGAATCTCTTGCAAACGCTGATCGTAGTTCTCATGGCCAGCCCCGTTTTGCAGGGGGCCGATTCGAGGCCGAAGGAGACGCTGGCAGGGTTGAAGGAGGCATACGATGTGGCCATTGAAGAGAAAAGAGCCAAGAAGCCCGGCGTGAGTCAATCCGAAGCCCTTGCCCGGTTCCGAAAGACTGCCGCGGCACTTGCCCGTCGTGCCTTGATACTTGCCAAGGCCAACCCTGACACCCCTACCGCTGTCGACACACTGGCCTGGATTCATACCGACCTCAGCGGCGCCTCCTCGGAAACGGCCGAGGTGCTTGATGCCTCCTACGACCTCATCGTCGAGCGATATCTGGATCGTGACGAAATTGTGCCCGTTTGCTGGCTCGCGGCCAATCAGGCGTTAGAGCCCCCCCATAGTGAGACGTTCCTCCGGGCGGCGGCCGACCGGAGCCCAAATCTCAGAGTACGAGGGGTCGCGTGCTACGCCCTGGGTCGGACGCAGCATGAGCTTGCCAGGGTGGCGCGTGCCCTGAATGCCCCGATCACCCAAAAGATCATCGAGCGCAACCTCGGCCCAAAGTTATGCGCCAGAGTTCGCACCCGCCAAGCGGAAGAATACAGGCGGGACGCCGAAACGGCCTACGAGCGAACGATCAAGGAGTACTCCGACCAACTCAGCCCGGTCCCCGCCAGCCCGCCGCTGGGCAAACAAGCCGAGGACGCGCTATTCCGGCTCCGCTACCTGGAGGTCGGCTGCAACCTGCCCGAGGTGGTGGGCGAGGACCTCGACGGGATTCCCCTGAAGCTCTCCAACTTTCGAGGGAAGGTCATGCTGATCTCCTTCTGGGCGGCCTGGTGCGAACCATGCATGCGACTGGTGCCCGCTGAGAAGGAGTTGGTCGAGCGGATGAAGGGACGGCCCTTCGTCCTGATTGGCGTCAACGGCGACGGGGACCGCGCCAAGGCGAGGGCAGTCTCGGCCAACGAGGGCCTCAACTGGCGGTCGTTCTGGGACCACGGGCCGAAAGGCCCGATCGCCACGAAGTGGAACGTCTCCCGCTGGCCGACGATCTACGTGATCGATGCCGAGGGTAAGATTCGCGACGACGGAATTCTCTACTTCGAACATTTTCACCAAAAATCGCTCGCCAACTGTTTCGAGCAGTGGGTTGCGGAGGCAGAGGCCAGATTACGATGATGGCCGAAATGAGACAACGATCCGCGACGGGACGAGAATCTCGATGGATTTCCGGCCGTGCGACTGCAAACCAACCCGTGGCGGAAACCGCAAGAATCATCGGGACTGTCGCCAAGTGATCGGGGCTCTTCGTCTGTCGGAAGACAGGGAGCTTACGCTCCCCGCTCGCCTTTCAGGCGGGCGAAGACCAACGACCAAGAGACGGCACCGATCGTGATTCCATGGATTTCGCTCGCCTCTGAAAGGCGAGCGGGGAGCGTCAGTTCCCTGTCTTTGGGCCTTCGCATGTTGGCTCCCACGAACCCGAGGAACTCCGTGTGCGTCGAATTATGAGCGAGGTCCGGCCGCTGGTCGGCGAGAATTCCGAAGCCTGACCGGGTCACGTCGTGCGGCCTTTGCGTGAAGGAAGATGATCGTGCAAAAACTGTCGGACCATGAGGCATTGGCGATCAAGGAGGCCCGTTGTCTCAGTAAGGAGGGGGATATCGCCGCGGCCGAACGCATCTTTCAGGCTGTCCTAAAATCCAACAGCAAAAATCCTTCAATCTACTGGATAGCCGGATACGAATATTCAAACTATGCAATGTACACTAAATCAATAGATCACTTTAGATGCGCAATCGAGCTAGACGAACGATGCGTGCCGGCCTGGGGCGGCCTGGGGCATGTCTTCAAGGCCCTTGAGCGGTGGGACGAGGCCGAAGCGGCCTTTCGGCGTCGGTTGGAACTCAGCGAAAGTGCAAACCATTATGTTTTCCTCGCGTCGGTGCTGTTTGAGCAAGGCAGACATGCGGACACATTGGTCTGCTGTGAGCGGGCGCTCCAATTGGATGATCGACAAGTCGATGCACTGCTCCACCAGGGCAACGTCTACTCGTTGCTGGGACTCCACGATAAGGCCCTGGAGTGCTGCCGAAGGGCGATTTTAATCGATGATCAATATGACGAAGCGCACATCTGCCTAGGCGTTGTGCTTTCCGGGATGAATGAACTTGAGGAAGCCTCGAACGCGTTCCAGCTTGCCATCACCATTAACCCGCAGAGCGCCTCCGCCTATCGTCAATTGGGATTACTCCAGGAATTCAAGGGGGATCGAGTGCTTGCCGAGTCCTATCTCCGAACCGCCGATGATCTCGATCGCGAGCAGTCTCGACATGGGGATGTGACGGGCAGTCGCGGGCCAGGCGACTGACTCGAGCGGGTAAACATCCATGGCCAAGGAAATTCGCCTCATCACGGTGTGGTCTCGGAACGGCAAAGGTCTGTTGGGACCCATCGGCCGGGCGGCGACCATGCCGGGTTTTGCCTGTGGCCGAGCCAAACCGAAGGGCTTACTTCTCGCTGGCGATAAAGCCGGGGTCCGCTCAGAGATTTGAGACCGTGGTTAAATTTCGGAAATCTAGGTATCGTCGAGTGGGGGAATGGGAACACGATCGGAACCGATCCCGGTGGCAAGATGCACACACCCAAATGCCCGAAATGTGCCCTGCCTATGGATGAAGGATTTGTCGTGGACCACTACCATCAGAATGGACAAATCCCTTCTGAATGGGTCGAAGGGCCACCGATTTACTCGATCTGGACGGGCCTGAAGACCCGAGGCAAGCCCCGGCGCGCGGTCACGACCTTTTGCTGCCCCCGATGTGGATTCCTGGAATCCTACGCGAAGCGAGCGGAAGAGGCTGGCACGTAACGGGCCACCGAAACTTCCTGGCCTCCCCACAGACAGCACTCACCTCCGGTTCTGGAGCAACGACTCCCAACGGTTGCAGGACGGGGCGTGACTTATTCGGACTTGCCTCTGATGAATTGTCGCGTCAACCAAGCCACGCGCGGTCCAAGATGACGTGCTGTTGCCAGGTCAGCTTCAGACGATGCGACAACTGGCCTCTCATCGATATTGGGCGCGCCACCGTGCCCAGGAATAATAGATCCGGGGGCCTTGGTGGAGCTTCAGGTATTTCTGGTGACGAATTCCCAGCCTGTGAAGCGGGAGAGATCGACCTGGTCACGCAGCACGACAACTTGATCTATCGTCATCGGCATCCCTGCACTCGCCACCAGGTTGGTCGCCGGCTCGTGGTCCATCCGGATGGCGAAGGCCCTGCGGCGATCGCCAGGTGAGCGGCGATGGCGGAAACCACAACGGGTCGCGCAGAGAACAGAACCGACAGTCCAGCCCCCGATCATTCGTTCGAAAAAATAAGACGGCTCGCTGAGGGTTAAGCCATGCGACATGATCCCGGCCCGCGACTCTTCCGTGCGGCGGCTCGCCCAATCGCCGGAGGGACAACGAACGGTGGCCTGCCTCTCGTCATCGCGGCCCTGGTCTCCGCAATCGCCATCTACGCCCGAGGGCAGGAGGCGCCGCCACTCGAGAAGGCCGCCACGGAACACCTGGTCGAGGCCCGCCAGTTCGGGTGGATGGCCGTCGCCTCAATCATCGATAACCTTGGGAAGAGCGACCCGAAGAAGTTCCCCGGCCTGCGAGCCTTCGCCGAGGATTACGCAAAGGCCACCCGAGGACTCGATCCCAGCCGACCGCCTGCGGAATGGCCGGCTGTCGACGTCGATGCCCTTGTCACCCAGAATCCGAACTTCTGGCGGGCCAACTATGAGATCCGGCCCGGTGACCCAGCCTGGATGTACACCCACGCGGGTCTGCTGCTTGCCTGCGGCGAAGCGACCCGCGCCCAGCAGATCCTCGCCCTCGCCCGACAGAGCCGGGGGACTCCCAAGCAAATGCACGAGGCGCTGGACCAAATGCTCTCCGTTGTCGCGAGCGTGATCCGCGACGCGAACGAAGCCGTCGGCGAGGGAATCAAGCTCTACGACAAGGGTGACAAGGACGGCGCGATCGGCCGATACCGAGACGCCCTCAAGGTCTGGCCTCAGAACTCGTTCGCCCACTACGAGCTGGGACTCAGTCTGCGCGCGCAGGCCATGGAGGCGCGAGGTGAAGTGGTCCCCAAGTTAGGCACCATTCAGGTAGCTCCACAGCAGCTCCCGAAGATCCCCGAAGTCGAGGAATGCTTTGCCCGCGCACGCCGACACGACCCACTCCGCTGGGAGGCCTACCAAGGGGCGGGTCCCGAAGTGCTCCCACGCCTCGTTGCGTTGCAAGTGGGCCTCAAGGCATGGGCTGTGATCATGACCTCGCCGGCGATGCGTGCCCCCGAAGAGGCACTTTTGAAGACCTCCGAAGCGTGTCAGCTCGCCGGCGTCCATGAGTTGGCGTTGGCCGGGAGGCAGGTCGTGGTGGGCCGCCGCGGAGGCCTTGGACGGCCTGACCACATTTTCATCTCCACCAGCCTGCGGGCGCTTGCTCCGGGGCCTCAATCGGAAGCGACGTTGCAGTATCTGGATAATCCGCGGATCGAGATGCGTTCGCTCATCGACCCAGAGCCGGAAAACGCACAACCTTGATCTACAGTTAAGGGGACCTTCACGTCAACGAGGCACGACTCGTCCCTGCGAAGGAACGGGAGAATATCGACTCGGGTTGCGTGTCCGCCTGATCCCACCCAACAAAAACCAACAACCATCAATCTACTGCCGGCCTCGGGCAAGTCGTTGGATGAGAGCGGGGAGATCGAGGAGGGCGAACTGGGACTGAACAGCGTGCTCTTGAAATGCAGCCTTGTTCATGCCATAAACGACTGAGGTCTGCTCGTCCTGGCCGAAGGCCTGGCCCCCGGCGTCGAGGATCTTCTTGCACCCTTCGACGCCGTCGCGGCCCATGCCGGTCATGATAATTCCGATGGCCGCCGCCCCGTAGACCCGTGCGCCAGACTGGAAGAGCATATCGACGGAGGGCTTGTGACCGCTGACCAGCGGCCCGTCGGCGAGGGTGACGCGGACGCTGGGGGGGGAGCCGGTCAGGGTCATGTGACGGCCACCGGGCGCGATCAGGATGGCGCCGGGGAGGACTCGATCGCCCTGCTCGGCCTCTTTCACAGGGAGGGAGCACTGTCGTGAGAGCCGCTCGGCGAAGACGTAGGTGAACTTGGCCGGCATGTGCTGCACGATCAGGATCGGCGGGAGTGGGGGCGTCAACACGGGAAGAACCTGAGCGAGCGCCTGGGGGCCTCCGGTCGAGATTCCGATCAAGATACAGGGCGTGACCAGGCCCTCGCCGACCGAGACGGCGGGCGGAGCTTCGGACTCGCGCGGGGCAGGGGGGGGCACCCGGCGGGCCGGCACCTCGCGCTCACGGGTGGGCCGGACCCGGCTCTTCGCGGCGGAGAGGACTTTGGAGATCAACAGGTCGCGTGACTCCTTCAGCCCGGCCACCTGATGCCGATCGGGCTTGGCGAGGAAGTCGACGGCCCCCAGCTCGAGCGCCGTCAGGGTCACTTCGGCCCCCTCCTGAGTCAGGGCGCTGACCATGACGACCGGGACCGGGTGCACCTTCAAAAGGGCCGGGAGCACTTCCAGGCCCGACATGCCAGGCATCTCGACGTCGAGGGTCACCAAGTCGGGCCTGAGCCGTTCGGCCAGTTCCAGGGCCTCGGCACCGTCGCGGGCGGAGCCGACGACCTCGATTGCGGTGGACGACCGGAGAAGGTCGCCGAGGAGCTTCCGCATCAGGGCGGAGTCGTCGACGACCAGGACCCGGACCGGTTGCGGCTCAGTTGGGTCCACCGTCGGCCTCGATCATCGGAGAATGGGGGTCGATCCGGCGCAGGGGGTCTGCCGCCGCCGCGTCGCGCGGCTTGACCTTGTTCAGGAGGCGGATGACCCGGTCGCGATCGAACGGCTTGACGATGAAGTCGATCGCGCCGTCACGGATCGATTCCATGAGGGTCTGCTTCTGGTCCAGCGCGGTGACCATCACGACCTGCGCCCCGGGGTCGGCGGCGCGGATCAGCCGGAGCGCCTCCAGGCCGCCCATCCTGGGCATCACGACGTCCATCGTGACGAGATCGGGGCGAAGCCTGGCGTAAAGCTCGACGGCTTCGCTACCGTCTCGCGCCTCACCCGCGACCTCCCAGCCGGCCTCACCGGCGACATCGCAGATCATCTTACGCATCAGGAGGGCGTCGTCGACGACCAGCAGGCGTTTCATCGTCTCTCCGCGGGTCGGGTCAGGTTGAGTCGACTCAAATCCAGTCGACTCCTAGATCTGGTAGTCAGCGCCGCCGGGAATCTTGATAGAGACAATGCCGGAGAGAGTGTCGAACGTCAAGCGACGCCCTGTGTCCCCGCCAATGTCTCGAGCAACGACCGGGATGCCCAAGCCGGCCAGGATCAGCTCGACGGCCTCGTTGTTCATCCGGCCGATGTTGGTCGATGCGCCGGTCTGGAACATGCTCGCTCCCCCGGCGACCTTGGCCGTGAGGCGCCCTTTGGAAGTCCGGCCGAGCTTGCGTTCGAGGTCGGTGATCAGGGCCGGTATCGCCGTGTCGGCGAACTTGCCGGGGTGGTCGGCCGACCCCCGCGAGTCGGGCAGCACAACGTGCGCCACGCCACCGATCCGGGCCACCCGGTCGTAAAGGATCACCCCCGCACACGAGCCGAGCAGCGTGCGGATCTGCACCGGCGCGGTCGCGACCGCCCAACGGCCGATCGGCACCGACACGATCTCCACGGACGTTGTGGGCACTGGCGGCGGCAAGTCAGGACCTCCTCGGACCTTACTGGAGTTCGGAGTCCGCCAGCGACGACGACAGCGTGCGCAACGCCTCGCCACTCGGCACAAAGAGCAATGACCAGTGGAGCTCGGCACCGTCGGAGGTGAACCGGCTCTTGATCAGAAGCAGCCTGTCGGCCTCGATGGCCTGGTCCATCAGGGCGAACTCGATCAGGCTCGCCGCGAATTCATGGCGGAACGTGGGGGGCGAAGGAAGCAACGGTTCTTCGAGCCCGGGGGGGCCGGCGAAGGGCAGGTGGGTCGCCAACGAGTTGAGGTACGCACACCCCACGATGTTGGTCGTCTCGCACGCTGCCGACTGCTCGAGCTCGCCCCAGGACGTCGACGTCCCCAGTGGCCGGCGCAACAACAGGTCGGCCAGCGCCATGCCCGCGCGGTCCTCAAAGACCAGGAGAAGCTGACCGGTCAGGCGGCCGGCGAGGTCCATCGAGCACGAGGCGACCAGCTCGTCGGCCGGCCCAAGGAGGTCGGCCGCGTCCGCCAGCTCGACCTCGTCGACCTCGTTCACCTCCAGCCGGACGTCCCGACCAAGCCACCGCGAGAGGGCGTTGGTGGCGTCGCTGGCGCCCCGTTCGAAGACCAGGGTCAACCGCCGTTTCTGGGATTCCGTCAGCGATTGGCCCACAAGCGTCCGCCTCCGTTGCTCTCTGGGATCGGTTCAGGGTCGAGGCTCAGCCGACGGGCTGGGCCGTGCCGGACGTGGCCATCTCAATCATGGCGTCGATGTCAAGAATGAGCGAGACCCGCCCATTCCCCAGGATACTCGCGCCCGAGAGCCCCGGTATGGGTTGGAAGTTCTTTTCCAGAGACTTCAGCACCGCCTCCTGCATCCCGATCAGGTCGTCGACGACGAGCCCGGCCGTCGCCTCACCGTTCGAGATCACGGCGACGGTGAGCTTCTTCGAGGCCTTCTCGACGCCTTCGCAGGCGGTCGGAACGTCGCCGGGGCAAAAGGCGTCGTCGAGCCTCAGAAGCGAGATGACCCGGCCCCGGAGCCCGATCGTCGGCTTGCCGTGAATCCGGTAGACCTCGTCGGAACGCACCTCGACGATCTCGTCGAGATGGTCGAGCGGGATGGCGTAGGTCTCGCCCTTGATTCGGGTCAGGAGGACGGGCAGGATCGCCAGGGTCAGCGGAAGCCTGATGGAGAAGGTGGTCCCCTGACCGGGTTCGGAGCGGACGTCAACAGTGCCGTTCAGGCTCTCGATCCGACTCTTCACGATGTCCATACCGACGCCCCGGCCGGAGATGTCGGTGATCGTCTCGGCCGTGCTCAGACCGGGGTGCCAGATGAACTGAATGAGCTGGTGGTCGGTAAGCCGCCGCGACTCGTCCTCGCCGAGCAGGCCGTTGGAGACCGCCTTGCGGCGGACTCGCTCGCTGTCGATCCCACGGCCGTCGTCGCTCACGGTAATGACGATGCTGTTGCCTCGGTGTGAGGCGGCGAGTGAAACGGTCCCCGCCCTGGGCTTGCCCGACCGCTCTCGCTGGTCGGGGGGTTCGAGGCCGTGGTCGACCGAGTTGCGGACCATGTGGACCAAAGGGTCGGCCAACTCATCGACCATCCGCTTGTCGAGCTCGGTCTTTTCGCCTTCGATTTTGAGCACCACCTCTTTGTCCGACGACAGGCGCAGGTCGCGGATCACGCGGTGGAAGCGGTCGAAGAGGGGCCCGATCGGGACCATCCGGGTCTCCAAAACACCGCGTTGGATGCCGTCGGAGACGCGGGCCAGGTGGTGGATGGCCTCGGCCATCGCGTTGAGCCGCTCGCGGCCTTGGCGGATGATATCGAGCTCGTCCTGAATATCCCGGAAGTTCTCGCGGAGCCGGCGGAACTGCGACGCCCACCGCTCGGTCGAGCCGTCCCCGGAATCCTGAAACCCTTCCAGCCCTCGGGCAATGCTGTCGAGTCGGTCCGAAGTGTCCGAGGCGAGCAACTGCGCGTTCGAACCTCGGAAGAGCTCTTCCAGCCCCCGGGAGATCTCGAAGAACCGGGCCTTGCTGATCACCAGCTCGCCGGCCAGATTCATGAGCTGATCGAGCCGGTCGACATCGACCCGGACCGTCTCGGTCACCTTCGGACGCTTCTCGCCCGCCGTAGCCTCGGCCTGCGGCTCCCCCTTCGGCGACGGCGACGGCGATGCCGGGGTCGGTGCCGGGCTCGTCACGGCGGCCAGAGTGGGGGCGGTCGGCTCCTGAGCGGGCGGGGGCGGCGGGGACGGCGGGGCAGGGGCAGGGGTGATATTCGCCGGCCCGCCCGGTTCGGGTTCGGGTCGCGGCCCGGACTCGATCCGGATCTCGGAGACCCCCTCGACGTCGGCCAGAGCGTGCAGCTCCTCGATGCCGCACTCGGCGGCGAGCCGGATCGTGAACTCCGGTAGCGACTCCGCCTCTTCGAGCTGCTCGACGGTCGGGTCGGTCGAGATCACGCGTGCCTTCGCCGACAAGCGGTTCAGCACGAGCTTGGCCTTCATGTCGGGCCAGCGTAAGTTCGGCTCGAAGAGCAGGGTCAGGCTGACGACCTGCTGGGGCTCAAGGGTGGGCTCCGGCCGGACGTCCGAAGCGGGTACGGGTTCAGGTTCGGGCTCGGGTTCGGGCGTCTCGGGCTCGGACACCTCGGGACGTGCCCCGACCCCGGAAGCCTCGGCCGGTAGCCCAAGGCGTTCGATGACCAAGGCGGTGAGGCCGGAGAGATCGACGCCGCACTCGCCTTTGGCGCGGAGCTCGGCATGGTAGTCGCGCAGGGCGTCGAGGCAGCGGAAGAAGAGATCGAGCGAGGGCCGGTCGAGCGCTCGACTGCCGGCGCGGAGCTGCTCGAAGAACGACTCCAGGTGGTGGGAGAGCCCCTTCACCTGGTCGAACCCCATCACACTCGAGGCCCCCTTGATGCAGTGGACCAGCCGGAACGCTTCGCGGAGCGCCTTCTCGTCGGCGGGCGAGCGCTCGAGCTGGAGCAGCAGATCTCCGAGGCCGACGATCTGCTCGTCGGTCTCATCGAGATATAAAGGCATCAGGTCCGCCAGGTCGAACCCCGACATGAAGGCTCACCCCGATCGTTGTGGGTCAGGCCGGCTTCTGATAGAGCCAGGAATTGTGCTTGGTCAACGCGCCGAGCATGCCGTAGATCCCTTCCGAGGGGCCGACCACGAGGTAGCCCCCCTTCGCCAGGGCGGCCAGCAGGTGTTGCACGACCGTCTGCTTTGACACCGCATCAAAGTAGATCAAAACATTCTTGATAAAGATACAGTCGAACGGCTCTTCATTCAGCGGCTCGAGCAAGTTGTGCGGCCTGAACGTGGCGGCGGTCTTGACCTCCCGGCCGAGGGTCCACGTCCGTGCGACGGGGTCGTGGGTGAAGTGGTCCCGACGCTCCGCTTCGCCGACGAGGTGGAGGGCCCTGTCGTCGTACACACCGGCGCGTGCGGCCTCCAGGACAGCCCCACTCAGGTCGGTCCCCAGGAGCGTGAGCTTCCAGCCGGCGAGTTCACGCCGATGCTTGTTGACCTTCAGGGCGATCGAGTACAGCTCCTCGCCGGTGCTACTCGCCGCCGACCAGACCCTGAGGCTCCGGGGCCGCTTCCTGAGTCTAGCCCGCTGGATGACCTCGGGGAGGAACGTCTGGTCGAACCAATCGTAATGCTGGGGGTCGCGGTAAAAGTACGTCTCATTGGTCGTCATCACGTCGATGAACAGCGGCATCTCGCCAGCCCCCGCGGCGGAGTGCAAGAAGCTGAGGTAGGCGGAGAACGAGGAGATCCCCGTCGCCCTCAGCCGCTTCCGCACGCGAGTCGCAACCATCACCCGCTTGGTCCCCGGGATCCGGATGCCGGCGACCCGATAGATCAGCTTGCAAAAGCGGTCGTACTCCCCCTCGGTCAACTCGCCAGCCGTCCCCGTCATCGCGCCCCTCCGGGATATCGATCAAACCTTGAACCCGGAGATCACGCCCTTGAGCGAGGCGGCCTGAGCCCCCAACTCCTCGGCGCTGGCGGAAAGTTCCTCGGAGCTGGAGGCGTTGGTCTCGGTAATCGACGAGACGTCCTGGATCGCCTTGCTGACCTCGGCGGCCGACTCCGACTGTTCCTGAGTGGCCTGGGCGATCTTGGCGATGCTCCCGGCAGTCTCCTCGACCCCCTTGACGATCGTGGCAAGGGACTGGCCGGCTTTCTCCGAGAGCTGGGCCCCGTCGGCGACCCGCCGGGTCGACTCCTTGATCAGCGCGGTGATCTCCTTGGCGGCGGCCCGGGACCGCTCCGCCAGCTTCCGGACCTCGTCGGCCACGACGGCGAACCCGAGCCCGTGCTCGCCCGCCCGCGCCGCCTCGATCGCGGCATTCAAGGCCAGCAGGTTCGTCTGGCTGGCGATCTCGCTGATGACCTGGATGATATCGCTGACCTGCTCGCTCGACTTGCGGATCAGGACCATCGCTTCGATCGCCTGGTCAACCGACTCGCCCCCTTGCTTGGCGAGCTGAGAGGTCCGCACGGCCAGTTCGCGGGCCGAGCCGGCGTTCTGGTTGATCTCGAGGATCGCCTTGCTCAGATGATCAATTGAGGCCGACATCTGTTCAACCGTCGCGGCCTGGTTCTGCGACGACTCGCTCAGGTAGTTGGCGCTCTCGGCGACCACCCGCGAGCCCTCCGCGAACTGGTTCGCCGACTCGATCACCTCGCCGATGACATGCTTCAAGTCGGCGGTCATCTTGGCCAGGGCCTCGCCAAGCCGTCCCATGTCGTCCGCGCCGCGGACTCCCACCTCGACGGAGAGGTCGCCCTGCGCGGCGGCCTGCGCCACCTTCATGAGTTGATTGACCTTGAGCTCGAGGTCCCGCTTGGCCTCCTCGTTCTGGGCCCGTTGCTCAGCGCGTTCCAGGGCGGTGGAGACGAGCTGGGCCACGCTCCGGAGCGCCTCGAGCCGAGCCTCCGGGAACTGCTGCCGCTTCTCGGCCATGAAGTCCATCGTACCGACGACTTTCCCGTTGAGCTGGATCGGCATGGCGAGGGCCGAGGTGATCCCGGCCCGCCGCGCGATCGGGGCCCGGCAGCAGTCGGACAGCTCGCCCAGGTCTTCGACGTGGAACAAGTCGCGACGGATCCAGGCCCTCCCGATCAGCCCTTCCCCTTCGTGGAACTTCGCGCCCCTGGACACGCGGCGGAACTCCTCATCCGCCGAACCCGATTCGGTCATGAACCCGAGCACATTCGCTACCGGATCGAGCCGCCAGTACGAGCCGTACGACCAGCCGAACGCCTTGCGGACGACTTCGAGGGCCGCGGTGATCATTTCTTCGGCGGTCTGTGCCCGCCCCAGCGCCAGCAGCACCTGGTTCACGGCGTTGGTGTTTTCGGCCAACGCGACCGCGCGGGCCTCGGCCTCGTGCTTCTCGGTGACGATCTCCCAGGTGAGCATCGGACCAAGGTACTGGCCGTCCTCGTCCAGGATCGCCGTCACCAGAAGATCGAGGTATTCCGGGCCGAGCCGGATCACAGCCTGGCGCGGCAGGTTCTTCGGGTCAGCCAACAACCGCCGCTGGTGCTCGGGGTTCTTGTGAAAGAGGTCGATCGACTGGCCGATCATCTGGTCAGCCTTGATCGGCAGGTACGCCTCCAGCCGCTTCAGAGTGCGCTGGGACGCCGGGTTCATGTACTGGATCCGAAGGTCGCGATCGGTGTACATGACATTCAGGGGGGCGTTCTCGATCATCCGAAAGACCCGGGTCAGCTCTTGCTGTTTGCCCAACTGCGTCATCTTGTCGGAGGCCAGCCGGGCGAGCACCCTCAAGGCTTCGAGCCGGGTCGGCGTCATCTCCAACGTCGTGGACGCGAAGAAGTCCATGGTCCCGATGACGCGGCCGTCCAGGAGGATCGGGAAGCAGACGCCCGATTTGATCCCCGCGCGGCGGGCAATCGGGGCCCGAATGCAGTCGGCCAGTTCACCCAGGTCGGGGACATAAACCAGGTCGCGCTGCTTCCAGGCGCGGCCGTTCAGCCCCTCTCCCTCACGGAACTTGGCCGAGCGCGTCACCCGGTTGAATTCGGCATCGACCTCGCCCGAGTCGGCCGAAAAGACCAGGGCACTCTGCTCCGGGTCGACCTCCCAGTATGAAGCATAGACCCACCCCAGCCGATCGCGGACAAGATCGAGCGTCGCGCGGATAATCTCCGCGGCCGTGTGCGATCGGATGACCGCATTGACCGTGTCGATCAGCACACGGGTGTCGCCGGCCGTCGTGTCGGCAACCTGCCGCAAGTCATTGGCCAACGCGGGCTCGACGGACGGTTCGGAGCGGGACGGCCGCCGCGGGCCGTTCGTCAATCGCCGCTTCAGCCGTGCCGGTCGCCGCGATCGGGGGTCAGAGTCGATCATGGAGTGGTCCAGGGGTTGAGATCGATCAGGCGCCGGGGTCGAGGTCATGGGAGTCGAAGAGCTTGTCAATATCGAGGATGATCAGGAGCCGGTCTTCGAGCCGGGCCAGCCCCGAGATATAGCGGCGGGCGATCGCGGTCACCGAGATCGGCACCGGCTGAATCTGGTCGGCGGTGACCTTCATGACCTGCGTCACCTCGTCGACGATGAGTCCGATGGTCTTGCCGTGACTGTTGACGACAACGGTTCTCGTTTCGTCGTCGAACTCACGCGAGGAGAGGCCGAACCGCTTCCTCAGACTGACGATCGGGATCACCGTCCCGCGCAGGTTGATCAGCCCCTCGATCGAGTCGGGCGCCCTGGGAAGGCGAGTGATCGGCTTCATCAGAATGATCTCCTGGATCGTTCTGATCACGATCGCGTAATCCTCGCCGTCGAGGCGGAACCCGATAAGCTGGCTGACCGCCTGGTCCGGCCGCTGCGAATCGCGCTCGGCCGGGCTGGTTTGCCGCGTGGCAGACGACATGAGCCGAGTCCCGGAGGGAGATACTCAAAACAAAAAGGATGGATAAACCTATCGTGACCCAGCTTCGAATCGTCCCGACGCGCTCGCCACCGGCCGGTGACGAAGACCTGCCTGGGATCGAGAAGAACAAATGCCGAACGCACCCGGCGGGCCCGCCCAGGAAGACGGTCACGAGTACGGGTTCTCGCTTCACTTTAACCATTGTAGCACGGAGAATGATCACGCAAGGAACGCCCGCCGGAATTCCGGGCTCATCGGAGAAGTCAGCCTGATCAACAGGGTCCGCATTCCCGATGCCGACTCGATCGCCCCTTTTCCTCGCCCGCTAACCGAGCTGGTACTGGCCCATTCCGGCTACGCCGGCGCTCCGGTCCGGCTCAACACTAACCGGGAGTTCCTGGGCCGGACCCTGCGGCTCGGTTTCTCCGAAATCGAGCTCGTCGACGCCGAATCTCCGGTCGTCTGCCACGCCCGGGACCTTGTCTTCTGTTGGCAATCCCTCTCGAAGCGAAGAGGCCTTCGAGCCGAGCAAGAGAACCTACCGGACTGGCAGCCTTGAGCCAAGAGGCCGAATCGTTATACCAGGCGCTGACCGACGTCCGGGCGCGGGCCCGCCGGCTAGCCGTCCTGATCGGCTGTGGGGCCGACGGTGGCGAGAGCCGACCGGTGTCCAATAGGCGCGGACATATCAGCTATCCGCCCGCTCCCGGGCCCTTCCAAGGCCCGGGAGCGGGCGGATAGAGGCCGTCAAGCTCTTCGCGAGCAGGACTCGCAAGAACGCCTTTTTAGCCGTTAGCAAGAGCCGCGTGGCACTATTGTCGCCGGGCGCGGAGGGTCCGATGAGAGCGGCATCCCGCTCCCTCCGGGCACGGGTTGTCCGTCGAGAACATCAGTCGAGTGTCGTGGCGCACGACCGTCCAGACTACAAATTCCCACATTTCAATGCGTGCCGACCACATACAGTTACCCGTAGGCAAGTTCGGTACATACGGCTTCGCCTGACGTCGCTGCACGGATCGGTTGAAATGGTCCTCGGATCAGGCTGGGCCGGCTCTCGATCCAAGGGAGGCGTAGAGATCGCTTTCAAGCGAGCTGATTCCCGATCAGGCGGTAGTCAAGCTGTTCGACGTATCCAGGTTTCGAAGCCGACGGGATTGGCGCCTCCTCGTTCACAGGATCGTTGAATGGTGAAGCCGCCAGAGCTGCTCACGTAGCCGCCGGTGCCTGAGGGTTTGTAGGGCAGGATTGGCAGGGCGAGGCATCGCCTAACTCCGGGGAACGAACGATTTCGGTCTGTTGACCTGGCTATCAGAATAGCAGAATAACGGCAAATTCGAGCATTTACCCATTTCCTAGGAGTTACGCGATTGATGGTTCCGGGATCGCATAGAGAGGCTTCAATAGGTAGCTCCTCACGGCGTCCCGGACGACTCGCTTCTTGGCCTCGTAGAAACTGACCCCGGTGGTGAAGAAATGCCATTCCAGACGCAGGAACGCTCGCAACGCCAGCTCGATGTGGTTCCGCTGCGCCCGCGTCGAACGTGCCTGCGAACGCTCTACCCCGCAGGTTTGCTTGACGTCCCGGTGATAGTTCTCGATCGCGAAGCTCCACTCTGCATACTGCTGTCGCTTCATCTCGTCCATTCCCTGATCGTTGGTCGCCCGGTACTCAATGTCGCCGTCTGGGGCGACCAGCTTGAACACGCGGATCGGCCCGTAGCCGACGAGGTGAATGACCGTCCCGGAGGCCGTGATCTCGGCCTCCGACAACGGGATCGCGCCCTGGCCCTCGGGGTTGACCTTGCGGTTGCACTTCAGGCGGGTGAGCCACAACCAGCCCAGGTCGCGGACCTGCTTAAGGTTCTCCAGGCTGGCGTACCAGCCGTCGAACAGGACAAACTTCGGCGCGAATCCGCGCCCCTTGGCTATCAGCATCATCTCCCAGAAGTGGTCGTTTTTGGTCCGGCCGTCGGCCTTATCGTAGATCCGGTAATCGACGGGGATCTTGCGGTCGCCGTCGGTCCAGACCAGGCTGATCAGGTTGATCCCCTAGACCACGCCTTGGTGCTTACCCGACCAGTGTCGGGTCACCGGTGTGATCTGCTTGGCGTAGGACTTGTGGAGCGTGGAGTCATCAATCATCAACGCCCCACCAGAGAGCGTGACAAGGCCGCGAGCTTCCTCACAGAGGGCTTCAGGATCAGGCTCAATGCGTTCCAGCAAACGGGTGAAACTGTCATGGGCCGGGGCTTTCGGCGAAGGCTCTTGCACGCGTGCGGCCTCCGTGCAGGTGAAGCCGTTGGGCGAGGCGATGAGGAAGTCGATGTAGTCAGATTCTCGGCATTTCGCAGCTCTCATGGCGACAGCATCGCCGAAGCATCGACCCGGCGCAACGTGAACGCCCGACAACTAACCGCGTAACTCCCATTTCCCACACAAATAGACCGGGGCGAGCATTACGAGCGCACTTTCCGCACATCTCGCGTGAATATGCGCGATGCAATCCCCATCGATCGTGCATACATCACCATCAGTCTATCAACATCATAGCAAACCAAACAACATTCGCAAGACATTGCCCCGTAACAAGTTGCAGAGATACGCGGAACGCAGGTTACAACGCCACTCGATTCGCAAAAATGGACTTCGTAGCGGATTTGGATTTCGCAACGGCCTAGTAGAGGCAAAAATTTTGGTGAAAATTCTTTTCACCTTTCTTGAAGAACGGTTGCGATCATGATACGAAATCACCCTAATTTAGCTTTAGCGGTGTCCAGGTAGTTGGGCCAACGATGGCGGCAGTGAGTGCCTTTGGTTCACTCCAAAAGCGACCGATGGCCGAGGATGGTCAAGGCTGCGGAGATCTACAAGGCGAGGACATCTGGTGGTTGACTGCCTCTAACGTATAAGAAGCGGCGGGGAACTATTCGCGGTCCCTTCCAGAGAGTGGGAGGGCGCACTGTCCCCGGGGTATCAGCCGGACCTTCATTCGCATAAGATCGGACCATAGCCCTCTGAACGCGGCACAGGCATCGGCCCTGAAGCACAGTGGCCAAGCGGGCCTGCTGACCGCAACATACACGCATATGTCCACGATTATCAAAAAACAAACATGATTCGCTTACGGGGCGTGGAACCGCCGGAAGAAGCAGGCACAAGAGCAGGTCGGACGGCGTCGGGGCCGCGCAACGTTGGTGAGCCGCTGCAGCAATTGACGTACCCGGCCGACCATTCGAGGTTAGTGGACCTGTTGCGCCATAACTGCCCGCCATCCGTCTCCTAGACTCATCATTGGGGAGGGCCTGTGCCACGACTGCGTCGGCATGTCCGCGGGCAAAGTTTCTACGTTTCGGGACATGTTCCCGGCGTAGGATACTCTACATGGCAAATCGGGGCCGAGGGCCTTGGCTATCTCGCCTCGCTTGGCATCACCGGGGACGGCGACCGGGTTTCACTTCATAACCTGCGTAGCCTCCTGGATCGGCAGCTGATCTGGACCAGCCGCGAGGGCCCCGGGGGCGAGGGCAAGCCGTCTCCCGATCCGATCCTAGACCGTCTCGTGTCCGCGCTTGAGGACTGGGCCGGCGGCGGCGGAGGCCTCCGACAGCTTGCCGAAGTGGTGAGAATCGGCGGGAACAATCATCTCGATCGCTGCTTCTCCAACACACTGCTCGACTGGCTCGCGGGGATTGCGCCAGGCGGCTCACTTCTCGAACTCCTCGGTCTCACGGAGGCCGCATTCGCGGACCTCGCTGCCAGGCGGTACGCTGAGCTGGACGGGGAGCCTCTCTTCGGCCGACTCGCGCAGCGGGGGTCGATCCTGGTCCCCTGGCGGCTGGCCGCGATCGTGGGCCTAGTCGCTCGCCAGTTGCGGAGCAGTCGCGAGTTGCCAGAGGAGTGGCAAGCCCAGCCCGTCCTCAGCTACGTCTTCGCACGGCTCATCGGACGAGACGGGCCATCCCATTTGCCGTCCGGAGCGCGGACCGTCTCGCGGCGGTCGCCGTTCATTACCTGGGACGTTGATCTCCAGCAAGTTGTGGCGGTGCTGCCAGCGCAGCATCTGGCCGCTGGGACCACTGGCTTGACCTGGCAGGTGAACGGAACCGACCCGATCCGGCCTCTTGTCGGGGATGATCCGGGGACGCTTGCCATTCAAGAGAGCACCTCGGGGCCGCTCAGGCCCAGCGAGGTATACGAGGTCCGGATAAAGTTTTTGGGCGATCCGGCGCGAGTCTCCGAGCGCTGGGTTGAGACCCTCATGACCGGTCTGATTCCCTTCGTCCTTTTCCACCCTGACGGGACCTTGGCCGACCTGGGCCGACCTGAGCCGCTGCTTGCCGGGGAGTACCTCGCGCTGGTCCCGCCGGGTGCCGAGTCGGTGGTCAGGGAGAGGTGTGGTCTGGTGGCGCTCGAGCAATTCCCGCTCGCCCCAATCTGTTGGCCGAAGTGGACCGGGTGGAGGGTTCGGATCGAGCCGGGCGTGGACCTCGAGCCCTATCTCTTCGCCGAACCCGGCCACTCGATCGCCTGGGAGTTGGAGAGCCCGCCCGAGCCGCCCGTAACCTGGCTGGACGCCCTCCCGGTCTGGCTGGGACGAATGCCGCGGGTCTTGCTGAGCGATCCATGTTCCTTCATCGGGGCGGTTCTCGAGGTAAGTGCCGAGTCCAAGGGAGAACTCCAACCGTCCTCCCGAGAGCTTGTCATCGGGACGGACATCCCGCTCTCCACCGCGTCGGGCCGCGCAGCAGTCGACCTGGATTCCGCGACTGGACTCTCGAACGTCTACGGTCGGATACGGCTCACTTGCCGACCGCCCGTGCTGCTCGATGAGCCGCCGCTGGCCCTCGGATTCGTCCGTTTGCCCGAAATCCAGCTCCGCTACGTTCCTGACCCCGACAGGCCCACATCCGCGATCGGAGTGCGGCTGCAAGCCGGAGGCCCAGGGGTCGTGGCAGGGCCGGACACCCGCATCGTGGTCGATCCGGACGACCCAGGGGCAGTTATGTTGCGACCAGCCAACCCGGAGTCCTCGCCTGCGGTAACCGCCTGCCTGCTCGATGGCCGGGGCGAGGTCCGGGTGCGGGTTCCGGTCACGCGGGCGGCGCTCGCGACGGCTGCCGACGGGTTTCTCGGCTGGCGGGTGTTGCCATTCGACGAGCTTGATCTGAGCTCAATTGGTCTCGAGGATCGGCTGATCCTCGAATTCCACCGGGAGCCGCCCACTGAGCGCGGCCGGCTCGTGAGCCGGATTCGCGAGCATGCAGAATTGTTCGTCGGCGACCGAAGCGACGGGGGCGGCCGGGCATCCCTCTTCGAGATCGACCTGCACCGCTGGCGAGATGGCTTCGGTCCTCGGGCGAATGGGACCCTGCAGATCCGGGGCGCGTCGGGATGGATCGACGTGGCCAGCCTCCAGACGATGCTTCCGCAGGAGCCTTCCGAGTCCCGACCGACAACACGGGCTTGGTGGCAACAATGGGTCGACGAGCTGGATCGGTCGATCGCGGATGGCGACGTTGCCGCTGTTGAAGGGATGGTCCGCCGATGCGTGGACCATTCCGCCTGGGAAGCCCAGTCGGACGCCGCGGCTGACCTGCTCCCGGTGGCGGTCGCACGAGCCACCTTAGCAACCCTGGCTGGCCCCGACGCGTTTGCTCGCGCCCGCGCGGCCCTGGCTCCCCTCGTTAACCGCCCCGATCTGCCCGAGGCACGCATCATGGACCTGGCCCTCGCATTCCGGCCCGGCCTTGGGACCCGCGGGGACGACCACTGGCTTCATGATGACCTGGAGAGGCTGATGGCCGAACTCCCCGATGGGAGGGACCGCGACCTCCTGCTGGCTGAGGCCTACTATCGTTACGCCTGCGCGGCAAGTCGACCCTCCCCGGCCTACTGGGATTCCTGCCTCGAGCTTTGTGATCGATTCCTGCGGAGGCCGGGAACGAAGCACGCCTCGTCGATCGCCGATGCAGTTTTGATCCGAGAATTCGCCCGCCTGATGAGGTATGATCTTCAGTCCTCGGTGGACGAGCCCCGGGAGGATGTCCTCCTTTCGCACGCGCCCTGGGTCCAGGTGGCCTGGTTCGCGATCCGATACGTGCGCGAGCCCCGTCCCCGGCCTAGGGCGTACCCCGACCTACCGCTCCTACTCGACAGGGCTCCGACCGTGCTGCGAACCGAGGACGCCGAGTACCTTCGAGCGATCGTGGATCACGCGCGCGGGGCGTTGCTGGACGAGTTCCGAACGCCCCGGGTCGGGGTACCGTTCGCCGGACTGCTCCAGGCTCGGGCTGCCCTGTTTGCCGGCGATTGGGGCACCGCCCGCCGCCAGTACGACTGGCTTCTGGAGCAGTCCCGTACCCATGGGCCGTACGAGTTATTGGATCTAATCGCCGAGGAACGCCCTCCCGGGTAGGGATACCATCGAACATCGGAGACGGGTTAATGAGAGTTGATGAGGATTGGAAGAGGTTCAAAGAGCTCGTGAAGGTCGAATCGCCGACAATGGAGCAAGGCGATGAGATGCGTGACCTGATCTTTGGCCTCTTGTGCACACCTCTAGGACGCGAACGAATCGAGGCCGGCCTGGGCGAGCCTCTGGATGGGAAGGTGAGGGCGATTAGCAAACTGGCCAGCGCCCTGGAGAAGCGTCACGCGGAGGCCGGACTCTCCCGCGACGATCGGGTCAGATTGCTCGAACGACTCTCGGTCGCCAGCTTCCCGCACAAGGAGAAGGCACCCTACTGGACGATACTCTGGTTAAGGCACGAGGCTGGTGATCCGGCCATCGGAAGGGCGATCGCTGAGGCCATATTCAGGGGTCCCAAAGGTGCAGGGAAGAATCAATCCCCCGTTTCCCGCCTGGGCCAACTTGAATCCTGGAAGAGAACCCCCCAACGGCGGCGTGCCGATTTGCTCGAAGTGGCTCTCAAGACAGAGTCCCGTCCCGACCTCCAGTGGCAACTGCAGGATGCCCTCCGATCGTGTCAGTCTCCTCCACGGCCCACCGAGGTGCAACCCGGATCAAAACCGGCCGTGGCGGTCCCCATCGTCCCGCCCCGGGTCGGCCCCGGACCGGCTCAGTCTACTCCCCCGGAGCGACAATCCGGAGAACTCGCCAAGGTACAGGCCCAAACGGCCATCCGGCCCGAGGAATCACCTTCGTCGTCCCCGCCGGTCACCCCCGATTCGACGGCCGCATCTCGGCCTCCCTCATCGGAATCGACGGCGTCGCTGGCTCCGTTCGCAGCCGCGGTGGAGCCAGTTCCGGTGGCTCATGATCCCCGGCAACTGGTAGACCGGCCAGCAGCGGTCGGCGGGGAGGAACAGCCAGCCGGCGGCGGAGATCAGTCCTCGGCGGTCGAAGACAGGTTGAAAATCGACACCGTTAGGGACGGGAAGAGCCCGGGGCCGACAGAGTCGCGGAGGAAAACCCGACCACCCCGACCGCCCGCGGCCGAGCAACCGAGCCCACCGGGCGATGGAAGTGATTCGGTAGGCCAGGCAATTGCCCTCTTTGCGGAGTATCTGCCTCGGTTCGAGACGCATCTCTCGGCGATTGTCCGGGAGGTCAGGGACCTGGGTCGCCGTCTCTCGTCCGTCGAGGAACGGGACGTCGAGATCGCCTCAGTCCGGGACGAACTCCGCCGAGTTCAAGAGACACTCCGCGAGCGCCACAAGGTCCGCGATGAAGACCTCCGCGAGCGAGAAAGCCTGAAGGCGGCGAATGAGGAGGCGGCCGCCCGGATCCGGGCGGCCGAGGAAATGGCCAGAGCGGCCGAGGCCCGAGCTGACCAGCACATCCACCTGGCGAACCGTGACCGCGAGAATTCCATCCAGAACTATCTCGCGAACCTCCGTCCGGTTCTGCGCCGTCTCCTCATCGATATTGGCGACCAGCCCCAGGACGATGGCGCGGCTCCGCAGACCGAGACTGAGGGAATCCTCTGGCAGCGGCTGCGCGAGATCAAGCAGGCTCTGCGAGACCAAGGTGTGTTGCTCGACTGAAACTCGGGGAACAACGCTGTTCTATAAGCTAAGTTTAAGCTTCGCAGAGTTAACTAAGTCTAAGTATGCGGGGGACCACGATGCCGAACGCCTTTGGAATCGACTTCGGGACGACGAATACTCGGGTCGCCTACTGCGACGGCGAACAGGTCAAGATGGTCCCCTTTCATTCTCGCGAGCATGGAAACACGTACCAGATCCCGACCGCGATCGCCTACCACCGAGGCACACCGGTGGCGACCGGCTTCGAGGCCCTGATGCCCCCTCGGGGCTCCTTGTTCCCCGAGCCGCTCAAGTGGATTCTTGGCCAGGAAGAGCCGGTCGAAGCGGACGGCGAGTCCCGCGACCGGGTCGACATCGTGGCAGATTTCCTCTTGCGGCTTCGGGAGCGGGTCGCTGACAGCCTGCCGAACGCCCCGCTCGAACGAGCTGCGGTCACAATCCCAGTTCATTATCCGCCCCGGGCGAGGGAGCAGCTCGACCGGGCATTTCGCAAGGCCGGGATCGAGGTCTCCCACTTCTTCTTCGAGCCGATCGCGGCCATCTACGCGGGGCTGATCGGCGAACCGGCCTCCGGCGTCACGGCGGTCTTCGACTGGGGCGGCGGCAGCCTCGATATAGCCACGGTGCAGATCCGCGATGGGATCGCCCTGACCCGACAGATCGATGGCTGGCATCGGGGAGGCAGCCACTTCGACCGGCTCGTCGCCCAGCAGACTGTCAATGATTTCCTCGCACGCAATCCCTCCATCGAAGGATTTCCCACCGATACCATCCTCGACCGGATGAAGGTAGGCCGCGACCTTCGGCTGAGGGTCGAGGCGGCGAAGATCCAGCTCAGCCGGCACCCCGAGGCGTCGGTCACCTTCCTCACTTTCCTTCAAGGCGCAAACATCAACTACAGACTCCGACGCGACGAATTTGACGAACTGATCGCCCCCGACGTGAGGAGCGCCATCGCCCGCTTGGAGCGTGCCCTGCGCGCCAGCGGGGTGACACATACGACGCTGGCCCGCCTCTTTCTCTCGGGCGGCACGTGCAATATACCAGCGATCAAGAACCGACTCGCGACCGACATCGCCGGTCACAAGCTCGTCGGCAGCCTGCGGCTCCCCGCGCGGATGAAGGACAGCCACGCCCTCGGTGGCCTCGATGACATCGGCAACGCAACGGCGGTCGGTGCCGCCCTGCTCGCCGTCCACGGCTCCGAACCGGTCTTCGCCAGTGCCATCGGAGTCCGACTCTCCGGCGAGCAGGAGAGTTTCCACCCCATCTTCCGCGAAGGTGAGCGGCTCGATTTCCGGCCGAAGATGGAGCGATTCTTCGTCACGGACGCCCGAGCCGGAGTCGCGAGGCTTCTGGTATGCGACCAGGACGACCCGGTCATCCAACCGAGCGGTCGGCTCTTACGCGTGATTACCGTGCCTATCGAGACCGACGAAAACTGGATCGAGGCCCGCTTTACGCTCGATCGTCACCTAGCCCTAAAAGTTGATGCCGCAGGCCAGCAGAATATCAAGAGAGATACGTTTGGCAGAATCTCGTCCTGGCCATCTGAGCCTGCCTGGGTTCAGTCGCTGAACCTGGGCTTTAGGATCCCCGACTTCACCATAGAGCGGGTCCTTACCCGTTGACCAGCCCGGCGCCTAGGATTTAGGGGACGTACCATGGGCCTGCTCGGCAATCTCAGAGTCGCATCAAACTTGCTTTCGGAAAAAGACTGCCAAACAAACTTATATCAATGTTCAGCCCATGAGATCGGAGACGTATGGCGAAGGAACCCGATGCTCCGGGATCCGGGCAGGCTCAACCCCGATCAACGAAAATATTATGAGCGACGGTCGCTCTTCGGCACTCGACGGGTAGAGATGGACGCTACTCGCCAAGAGGCCTTAGTAAGAGGCTTGTCAGCTCAGATGGACCAGGCCATCGGACTGATGGAGGAGCGGCCTGTGCTCGAGGATGCGCTGGAACTGCTCATCGCGGCACGATGGGCAAGCCGGCAGGCGGCGGATGGCGGAATGGCTTCTCGTGCCGTCTCTTGGGAAGTCCGGCTCAGTACCTTGCTCGCTCGCGATGAGTTCGGGCTCACTCCCGACTTGCTCTCGGAACGACTGGCGCAGCTACTGGGTGAGCCGCCCCCGAAGCCAGCAGTCGAGCCGGCCCCGAGGCTCGCTGACACGCCGGCAGGGCTGCCTCCCGCCGTTTCCGCCCACGACAAAAGCTCGGTGGAGCATCCGATTGGCGACGGGTTACCGCACCGGAACGGCTCAGCCTCCCCGGAAACGATACTGACGGTAATCGCCCCCGCCGCTCTTCCGGAGGGCCCGATCGTCCGGCATGATGTCGCCACCATCCACCAAGTCAACCCGGCGGTAACCGTGGTTGCCAGCGAAGGACCACCGCTGCAAGGCTCCGATGATGCGGATCTTGAGCTGATCATCAAGAGTTGGCCGAAGTTACCGACGCACGTGAAAGCGACCATCGGCATGCTGGTTGGTGCCGCGGAGCTGGCGCGGCCCGGCGGGGAGAGATAGCCGTGCCGATCAACCCGATCCAGATCGCCCGCGAGATCGAATCGACATTCTGCCGTTACCTGCGGACGACATTCCAGTTTCCCGACGACCATGCCGACTTATGCGAACGTTTCGCGGCAGCCCTGGCCGAACCTGCTCGTCTTTTCCGAGGTCCCTACTTGCACGGTCTGGCGCCTTACCTGCGCGACGCCAGCGTCCTCGAACTGATCCAGAGAGGCGTCCTGCCCGAAGCATTGAGATCACTCCCCTTGCTCTCGCCGCCGGACCGTCCGCTCTACCGCCACCAGGTCGCCGCGATCGAGCGACTCCGATCCGGGCGGAACGTGATCGTCTCCAGCGGCACGGGCAGCGGCAAGACGCTTACCTTCCTGACTCCGATCCTCGCGAAGATCCTTGAAGACCCGAGCCCAGGGATTCACGCCCTGCTGCTCTACCCAATGAACGCCCTGGTCAACGACCAGCTCAAGACCCTGCGGCGGGTCCTACGCGAGATCCCGGCGGTCCGATTTGGGCGCTACATCAATATCCAGGTCACGCCACGTACCGAGCGCGAGGGACGCGCTCTGCACCCGGACGCCCCGGCCAATGAGGTCGTTTCGCGCGAGAGCTTCCGTGACAACCCGCCCCACCTGCTGATCACCAACTACGCGATGCTGGAGTACTTGTTGCTACGGGCAGACGACAGTCCGCTATTCCACGGCCCCTGGCGGTTCGTGGTGGTCGACGAGGCCCACACGTACGGCGGGACGAAGGGGAGCGAGGTGGCGATGCTGCTCCGCCGCCTGGTCGCACGGGTCAAGGCCGAGGGACAGACCCCACCCCAATGTATCGCGACCAGCGCCACGCTTGGCGCGGCCGACCCGGTTCGGAGGAGGGAAGTCCTCGAATTCGCCCGGTCCTTGTTCAACGTACCCTTCGAGGAGGGCTCCGGGGACGACCCGGGCGACCTGATCGTCGCCGAGAAGCAGCACGCGCCGGCCGAAGGGGGCTGCGAGCCGGAACCGTCGATCTACACCCATCCGGCCGTTGAACGTGCTTGCCAACCGGGGGCGTCCTGGAACGAGGAGCTGTCCGAGACGCTTAAACAAGCCGGGTTCCCGGCCGATCGGGTCGACGCAGCGGCGCTCGCCGGACAGTCCTCGGTCGAAGAGGGGCTTTATGAAACCTTCCGCCACGACGTGCGGACGCTCCGGCTCCGGGAGGCGGCCGACGACCCCCATGACCTGCCTTCGGCGGCACAGAAGGTCCTTGGCCGTCACGATGAAGTGGCCATCAGTCAGCTCTGCGGATTGGTCCGCGTCAGCAGCCTCGCCCGGGTTCCCGGCGGCGATGCCCGGCTCGTGCCTTGCCGCTATCACTTTTTCGTCCGCGGCCTGAACCGAGGCTACGTCGCGCTCGTTCCCGGCGCCGATCGGGCCGAACCGCTCCTCTTCCTCGAGCCGACCCGCGAAACGGATGAGGGCCTCCGGACGTTGGAGTTGAGGGTCTGCCGCAAATGCGGGCAGCCCTATTTGTACGGGGTCGCTAACAGTGGCGAGGGGGGGATGACCCTCGCCCCCGCGGCCGATCCCTTCGGCGATCCGCCGCAAGCCCTCTGGCTGACCTGGACTCGGCCCGACCGTCGTTCTGACGACGAGTGCGAAGAGGGAGAGGAAGAGGAGGCACGGTATCCGATCCGTGCCTTCCACACGCGGACGGGCGCCTACCGCGATCTGGGCAACGGCGTGCTGCAAGTCGATGAGGTCCGCCTCTGGGAAGTTTCTCAACAGGGGAGCTTGAAGACCTGCGTCACCTGCGGCGGCCGCCAGGTGGTCACCCGCCTCCAGGCCGACTCCGAGGCGGCACAAGCGGTTATCGCCGACGCCTTCTATCGCTGCCTGCCCGAGGCGAGCAGCCCTCCGGCACGACCCGAGGCGCTGGAATATCCCGGCCGCGGACGGAAGTTGCTCGCCTTTGCCGACTCTCGGCAGTCGGCGGCCTACTTCGCCCCCTACCTGCAAAACACGAGCGATGAGCGGGTCATGCGGTGGCTGATCTATAGGGCGTGCGACCGCGCCGCGAGCCGTCTGGACGGCGAAGTAGATGCAAATACGTTGCTCTCCCAGATGGTTCGGATCGGCGATGAGCAGGGGGTCTTCCCGCTTGCGATGAACCGAGGACAGCAGCAGGAACGGTGTGCCCGCGCTTTGGTGGCCGAATTCTGCCTGCCGTTCGGCCGGCGGCAATCACTCGAGGCCCTGGCGCTGATCGCCTGCGGCGTTGATCTTCGGCGTGCCTGGGTCCCGCCGGGCGAGCTGGGTCGTTGGCTCGATATTGCGGAGCAAGAGACAGTCGCGGAGGTGCTTCTAACGACACTTCGCCAGGTCAAGGCGGTCGAGTTGCCGGATCCACTGACTCCCAACGACCCGGCCTTCGGTTACCAGACCGGGCCGGACGCCTTCATCGCCCGCGGCAGCGAGACGAGCATAAATAAGTCCAGATTGCACGGCTTTGGGCCCGAGCGGGCGCCCCACCTTCAACGCCGCTCCGCCTACCTTGGGCGTGTCCTTGCGGAGGCGGCGAAGGCCCGGGGCGTGAAGGCGCCAACCGGCCCTGAAGTGGTCACGCTGCTCGATCGAATCTGGACGGCCCTGACGTCCTCGGCCCGGCCCGTGTTGGCTCGAGTCCAGGTCGCGCCGGGCACCGTTGGGCACCAGCTTCGTTGGGAGGCCCTGACCTTTCGCCCCCGCGGGAATTGGTACGTCTGCAACCATTGCCGCCAATGGTCGGCGTTGAATGCCCTGGGAATCTGCCCGAGTTTCCGCTGCACCGGGCGGCTCGAACAGGCCGGTCCCGACCTGGCGCTGGCGGACCATCACTACCGGCGAGCGTACTACCTGCCGGACGAAGGCCCGTTGCCCCTGGTTGCCAAAGAACATACCGCACAACTGTCGCCGAAGCTGGCCACCGAATACCAGGTCGCCTTTCAAGACGGGCACTTTCCGGATGTCGGCCAGATCAACGTGCTGAGCAGTTCGACGACGTTCGAGTTAGGTGTCGACCTGGGCGACCTGGAGGCGGTCTACTTGCGCAACGTCCCGCCCTCACCGGCCAACTACCAGCAGCGGGCCGGTCGGGCCGGCCGGGGTATCGGAAGCGCGGCCTTCTCGGTCACATTCGCGATGACGCGGTCGCACGACGAGCACTACTACGCCAACCCGCCCCAACTGATCGACGGTCTAATCCGGTCCCCTCGCATCGAGCTGCGCAATGAGACGCTCGCCCTGCGACATGTTAGCGCCGTGCTCCTCGCCGACTTCGTCCGCAACTGGGCGCGGTCCCGCGACCAGGTGCTCCAGAAGATCGGTCAGATCTTGCCCGAGGCGCAGGCCTTGGAAGTGCCAGCCGACGCGTTCCTCGATCAGATGGCGGACCTCCTCGCCGGCAACACGCGGGCTGTGGAGCTGCTCTGGCCATGGGGTGCGTCGGAATCAAGCCGGCGCGATCTGGCCGCTCGGATCACCGAAGCCTTCGCCCGGGCTCGAGAGCACTATGCCAACGAAATGGCGATGTACCTCCAGGCCATCGAGGCGCTCGATACGGACCGCAAGACCGCTGAAGTGACCGGGGAACACGAACGGGCACGTCGGCTCTACAACTTCGGGGCAATGCTACGTCAGCGGCTCGAGGCTTTCCGGGACAAGGACTGGGTTACTTACTACAGCGACCGGAGCGTGCTTCCCAGCTATGCATTCCCCATCTACAACGTGGCGTTGGAAACGCCGGATCGGGACCTGAAGCTCGAACGCGACCTGCGACTGGCCCTCACGGAGTACGTGCCCGGGGCCTCGATCGTCGCGAAGGGCCGGCTATGGCGGAGCATCGGGATTCGCAAGCCCTGGCAGAAACCTCTCGAGGAAAAGTGGTATGCCCGCTGCCCGACGTGCTGGCACGTGATGCGACACCTCGACCCCAATCAGGTCTTCCCGGACGACGTCTGCCCGGTCTGCCATCACGACGGTGGCCGTCCGGTCCGACGCAAGTATCGCTACCTCGTCCCCGAGTACGGGTTCACCACCGACCTGACCACGGCGGGCGAAAGCCTCGTCTTCGACCGTCCCCAGCGCATCCTTGCGTCCCGGGTGTTGTTCGTGCCCCAACAGCAGCAGGACGACCCGGTCCGCGCCTACCTCGGCGACGGCCCGCTGCGCGTCGAGGTGAGGTCGACCGAGCGTGCAGACTTCTTCGTCTTCAATTCCGGCGACGAGCCCGACGGCATGGGCTTCCGTCTGTGC
Organism: Singulisphaera photorubra; assembly: GCF_045290345.1. GTDB lineage: Bacteria > Planctomycetota > Planctomycetia > Isosphaerales > Isosphaeraceae > Singulisphaera. The sequence goes on from NZ_CP155447.1 coordinate 1,074,590, forward strand.
CGTCTCTGCGGCCGGCGAGTCGAGGTCGAGCCAGTCGGTCGAGGCAAGCAACGCCGCGAGCGGGTCAAGACGCACCGGACGCCCTACGGCAAGGATTGTCCCGGCGAGCAGTACGACCGAGTCCACCTCGGCCACGAGTTCATCAGCTCCGCGGCCCGGCTCTCATTAACGGGCACCAACCACCCGTATACTGACCAGCCGTTCTGGCTGAGCGTACTTTACGCGGTCCTGGGAGGAATGGCCGAGGCCCTCGGGATCGACGCGGCCGACATCAACGGCGTGATCCGCCCGATTGAGATGGGCGGGAACATCGGTCAGGAACTGGTCATCTTTGATGACGTTCCCGGCGGGGCCGGGCACAGCCTCCGGCTGGAGGGAGCCGACGAACTCCGGCGTGCGCTCGAGGCAGCTCGCGCCCGGGTCACGAACTGCACCTGCGGCGAGACCGCTTCGTGCTACGCCTGCCTTCGCAGCTACCGGAACCAGTTCTGTCACGAATCCCTCACGCGGGGGCCGGTCGCTGACTACCTGGGTACCCTGCTCGACGGCCTGACAACTCACTCGGACGATGATCTGCCTTACCTCCTGCCGGACCGGTCAAGTGCCATCCGATCAGCCATCCGCAACGCGACACGGCTGGACCTCATCGTCCACCGCCTCGACTCGACTGGGCCTCCCGAGGTCGGCCCCTGGTACCTCCAACTGCTTCACGCGGCGTCGCGGGCGGGCAGCCGCGTTCGGATTGCGGTCCGCAACCCCGGCCAAGAGGAAGGCCGTGACGGCATCGCCGCGCACCTTGTGGCGCTCACCCAGGCGGGCGTAGAACTCTACCTGGCCGATCCCTCCGCCCCGTCCGCCGACTACAGTCTTCTCGCCCTCGGGCCCGAGGGCGAGCCCTCCACCCGTTCGGTCGGACTGCGCTGGGGCGAGTCGCTCGACAATCCACCACTCGACGGACAGACGCACCGGATGCCGCTCTGGTCGAACCGATTCCGGTCACGTCTAGCCACGGCCCGCGATGCTTCCGACGCATGGTTCGCGGCGCACTCGAGGCCCCTAAACCCGGCGGAACTTCTCCGTTCCCATCCTGGCTGTCGCGTCCACCCCATCGCCAAGGGCGAGCCGGTCGACCTTCTGGCAATCTTCGGTGCGTTGCCCGGTCGCATCGAACGATGCCGGATGCAGGATCCCTACCTGCTCACCAGCCACCAGTTGGACGGTTTCGGGGCATTCCTCGCCTCCGTGCGTTGGCAACCTGCCGGCGAATCGATCCCCTCCACCTAACGACGCAACTCGCTGACAACGATCCCCGAAAGCGAGAACAACTCAGGCCCGATCGCCAGAAAGCCGGGCTTGAAGCCCTCGCCGCTCAGCACCCTTTCCTCCGATTCGAGCTACACCGCAAGCACCCAAAGTACAGTCCTATTCATATGCGGTTTATCCATTTTCTTCTAGACAACAGGGGGAGCCGGCTCTTCGTCCTAGAGCGTGGCCTCGACATCACCGATCCAAAGACCGGGTTTGCCCGCAATGATACCTACATCCTGGAGTTTTCGGAATCACCGTCCGAGTTGTCCGACGTGATGAACCTCTTCGCGGAGTAATCTTGCGAGATGTTGTGTCGGCGGGCTCACTCTCCCGATTGAGGCCGTAGAGTTAAAAGATATCCCCGGTTGCTATGAAGAGTGCCCATGGCGTGCACTGGGGCCGCAAAACTTTTCAATTATTCAACATCTAAACATCACAAACGATTTTACGATAATGGCAGACGGTGTCAATCTTCGAAGACCGACATCAAGGGCTGCCGGTAGTTTGCCCAGTTGCTCCAGCACGGCCTGATGCGGAGCGGTTTCGTACCGCCGAAGCCGATCCGCGCGTGGCAGTGGTCATGCAATCCAGGCCCTGATCGCTGGCCAAGAGGATTCGGACGAACTGGCTGAGCTGGCCCGCGGGCGGTTGCGGCGGAATTTGCCCGCAATGTAGATGGCGTTGCAAGGGCAACACAAAAAGCCTCACCGCTTTACGTTGCAGATGCTGATGAGCCAACTGGACTCCCAGGAAGATCCGATGGGGATTTCCTGTGAACGGGTTGAGGCTGTGATCCCCCCCTTTCGCCGCGACGAAGGTTCGTTTGGCGACGAACCCGGGGAGTGGACCACCGGACGGCGGAGAGCCTCATCGCCGAGATCAGGACGGCCCCAGAGCGATTCTCGACGGCGGATCGCCTGGCTTAGTGGGGAGGGATGAGCCTGGATAATGATCAGAGCGCCGGCAAACGGCGAAATGGCCGGACGACCAAAGAGGACCGTTGGCTACGACACACGTTTACCCAAGTAGCATAGGCCGTGAGCCACGCCAAGGCGACCTACCTGGCGGCGCGACGAGAATCGAGCGACCGTGGAGTTGGGCCATACTCTCTTGACCATCGTCTACTACATAGTGAAACGACAGCCGACCTATGTCGAATGCTGGGGAGGCTCCGTGGCGGTCTTCGCCCAGGAGTGGCTAACTCGTCAACTCGTTAAGCGGCTGGAGAGGCTGGGATAATAAGTCACTCTCGAACCCCAGCAGGATACCGCAGGACCAGAATCTCATGGCAGTCGAGTTTCCACTAACGCCCCCCTTGGAAGGCGCGGGTGCCACGACAGGCGTCTTTCCCAAAATCATCGATTTGGGGTACAAACGGTTCTCTGTGAGGAAGGGCCAAGCAGAAGCCCTTCTGCAACGGCGTACGCGGCCGATCCGATCGGTTTCGCGATGGCCTCGATGGAATCCGCAAACTTGACTTGCAGGAAAATCGGAACTGGGCGAGAGCGAAAGCCAAAACCTGACCGGATCGAATCCCCGGATCACGGCAACATCACGCGGAACGAAGTTCAACGCATGGCCATCTGATACTGCCCTCAGGACGCCGATGATCAACAAGCAACCCGTAATCGCCCTCGCCCCCGGCCGCCGCTCCGGAACCAGTCTCTTCATTGGCGTGGCCGCCGTTCTGCTCGTGTTCGTGATCAGCGGGCTCGTCTCGTACTTTAACACCCGCACCCTTAACCAGGACGCCCGGCAGGTCACCCATACTCACGAGGTCCTTTCGGCCCTGGGCGACCTCCTCTCGCTCATGAAGGACGCGGAGACCGGGCAACGGGGCTACTTGATCACCGGCGACGAGAAATATCTCGAACCTTATTTCAATGCCCTCGCTCGCATCGATCAGCGGATGGGTGAGTTCGGGAGGCTGGTCCACGATAAACCGGACCAACTGGCCCACATCTCTGCGTTGAAGGACAACATCGGCATCAAGCTGCGAGAGCTTGCAAGGACCGTCGAGATCCGCCGAGTCGACGGATTTGACGCCGCCCAGGCCATGATGAGGACTGACAGCGGGAAAGTCGCGATGGACGCTCTCAGGACCTTGATTCAGTCAATGCAGGAGAAAGAACGAGCGGAGCGTGCTTCACGGATCGCCGAGATGGAGTACGCCTACCGTGTGGCCGTCGGCGGCGGGATTCTGACCGGGATTCTCGGGACCCTGCTTTCGGTCGCGGTCGGCACGCTCTTATGGCAAGCCATGATCACCCGACAACGGCAGGATTGGCTCCAGTCAGGGCAGATCGGACTCTCCGAGGCGATGACCGGCGAGCAACGGCTCGAGCAGCTCGGCGAGAACGTACTGCGATTCCTGGCGAATTATCTCGATGCCCCCGCCGGGGCCTTCTTTGCCAATACCGACGACGGCTTTCGTCGCGTCGCCACGTACGGCGTGCCTGCCCTGGACGGAACGCCGGAACGATTTGGGCCGAGCGACGGCCTCCTCGGACAAGCGGTCAAGGACGGCCGGGCCCTCCTCGTCCGCAACGTTCCCGACGGATACCTGACCTTCGGCTCGGCACTCGGCCGCGGCAAGCCTCGGCACCTCGTCATCGCCCCCTTGACTGCGGATGACGCGGTGAAAGGGGTTCTCGAACTCGGCTTCGTCCATCCCCTCAATGATCTCACGATCAAGTTCCTCGACACCGTTTCCGCGTTCGTCGGCGTCGCCGTCAAGTCGGCCGACTACCGCACCCACCTGCAAAACCTCCTGGAGGAGACGCAACGGCAGGCCGAGGAATTGCAAGCTCAGGGCGAAGAGCTCCGGGTCTCGAACGAAGAACTTGAGGAGCAGGGGCGGGCGCTCAAGGAGTCACAAACGCGCCTCGAGCAGCAGCAAGCCGAACTCGAGCAAACGAACGTTCAACTCGAGGAGCAGACCGCGCTTCTCGAGTCGCAGCGGGACGACCTCCTGCGAACCAAGGAAGCGTTGCAGCTCCAGGCTCGAGGGCTGGAACAGGCAAGCCAGTACAAGTCCGACTTCCTGGCCAACATGTCGCACGAGCTCCGCACCCCCCTGAATTCCTCGCTCATCCTCGCCAAACTCCTCGCCGACAACCCGCAGGGGAACCTGTCGGAAGAGCAGGTGAAGTACGCCGAGACCATTCGGTCGGCCGGCAATGATCTCCTCGTCCTGATCAACGATATCCTCGACCTGTCGAAGATCGAAGCGGGACGCATGGAAGTGCGGCCGGAGCCGGTGCCATTGTCGCAACTCGTGGACGACCTCCGCCGGACCTTCGAGCCGGTCGCCACCCAGAAGGGCCTCGAGTTTCACACCCAGGTGTCGCCGACGTGCCCGGAAACCATCAATACCGACCGCCAACGGCTCGAGCAAATCCTCAAGAACATCCTCTCCAACGCCTTGAAATTCACCGAGGCAGGCGAAGTGGTGCTCAATGTGAGCCGAGCGGTCGACAACCGCATTTCATTCGCCGTGACTGATACCGGCATCGGCATTCCCGAACACCAACACCAGGTGGTATTCGAGGCCTTCCGCCAGGCGGACGGGACGACGAACCGCAAATACGGGGGGACGGGGCTCGGTCTCTCCATCGCCCGCGAGCTGTCGCGACTGCTCGGCGGCGAGATCCAGCTGGCGACCGAATCGGGCCGCGGAAGCACGTTCAAAGTGACGATCCCCGAGCAGTATAGCCCCGCACTCGTACGACCACGCGACATCCCCGCGGACCCGATTCCGCAACCGGCGAACGGAGATCAAGAAGCATCCCCGCCAGACCCTGTTGCCGTGATCCCGCGCAAACGAGCCAAAGCGAACCAGGCGCCATCGCGAACCCGAGAAATCGAAGATGACCGTGAGCGGCTGACCGACGGCCGCCGAGTCATTCTGGCCGTCGAGGACGATGTACGGTTCGCTCGCATTCTCTATGACCTCGCGCACGAGCTCGGCTTCCAGTGCCTGATCGCCACGACCGCCGAGGAGGCGCTCGGGGTGGCGGAGCAATACCTGCCGAATGCCGTGGTGCTCGACATCGGACTCCCCGACTATTCAGGGCTCTCGGTCCTTGACCGCCTCAAGCACGACGCGCGCACGCGACACATCCCGGTGCACGTCGTCTCCGCCGGCGACTACGCCCAGACGGCCCTCTCTCTCGGGGCGGTGGGATACATGCTCAAGCCCGTCAAACGGGAGGAACTGGCGGAGGCCCTCAAGCGGCTCGAGACACGGTTGGCCCAGCGGATGCGCCGCGTTTTGGTGGTCGAGGATGACCCGGTCCAGCTCGATAGCATGAGAAGGCTTCTCGGCTCGCTCGAGGTGGAAACGGTCGGGGCCGGGACCGCCGCCGAGTGCCTGGAACAGCTCAAGGGATCCACATTTGACTGCATGGTGCTTGACCTGTCGCTCCCCGACGCCTCTGGTTACTCCCTCCTCGAAACCCTCAGCCGCGAGGAAGCGTACGCGTTTCCCCCGGTGATCGTCTATACGGGCCGGGATCTCCCGGCCGACGAAGAGCAGCGGCTCCGCCGCTACTCGAATTCGATCATCATCAAAGGGGCGAAGTCGCCCGAGCGGCTGCTCGACGAGGTCACGCTGTTCCTCCACCAGGTCGTGTCGGAGTTGCCGCCCGAGCAGCAGCGGATGCTCGAGCGGGCCCGAAGCCGGGACGCGGCACTCGAGGGCCGCCGGATTCTGGTGGTCGAGGACGACGTGCGCAACGTCTTCGCGCTCACGAGCATTTTTGAGCCCCGGGGGGTGGTCGTGCAAATCGCCAGGAACGGCCGTGAGGCGATCGCGAGCCTGGAAAGTTCCCTCAACGATCCTCAGAAGAAGATCGACCTGGTGCTCATGGACGTGATGATGCCTGAGATGGATGGCCTGATCGCCACCCGCGAAATCCGCAAACGGCTCGAATGGAAGAAGCTGCCCGTCATCATGCTGACGGCCAAGGCGATGAAGGATGACCAGGCACGCTGCCTCGAGGCAGGTGCTACCGATTACATGGCCAAACCCCTCGACGTCGAAAAGCTCCTCTCGCTGGTCAGAGTGTGGATGCCCAGGTAACGAGCAGGAAGGAGCCGGACCGTGCCCGACAAGACCGAGAACATCGAGCTCAAGCTCCTGCTTGAGGCCATCTTCCGGAAGTATCACTATGACTTCCGAGGCTATTCCATGGCCTCCATCAAGCGAAGACTCACGCAGGCCAGGGAGCGGTTCGGCTGTCGCACGTTCTCCCAGCTCCAGGACCAGACGCTCCACGACCCGAACGTCCTGCCGGCGCTACTCTCCTACCTCACCGTGCAGGTGAGCGAACTGTTCCGAGATCCAGCCTATTTCCGGATGATTCGGGAACAGGTCGTCCCCCATTTGAGAACCTATCCGTCGCTCAAGATCTGGGTGGCGGGGTGCGGCGCGGGCGAGGAGGTCTACTCACTGGCGATTCTGTTCCGGGAAGAGGGTCTTGAGAGCCGGACGCTCTTCTACGGCACCGACATCAATCCCGTGGCGCTCAAGAAAGCCGAGTCCGCGATGTACGGGCTGGATCGGATCCCGTTATTCACCGAAAACCACCGGCGGTCGGGCGGCAAGTCCTCGTTGTCGGACTACTATACCGCGGGTTATGGGGCGGCCATTTTCGATAAGAGCCTCCGCCAACGAATCGTCTTCTCCGACCACAGCCTGGCCACCGACGCGGTGTTTGCCGAGGTGCAGCTCGTTTCCTGCCGAAACGTGCTCATCTACTTCGAACGCGAGCTGCAGGACCGGGCCATCGGCCTGTTCAGCGATTCCCTCCCGAGAAAAGGGTTCCTCGGGTTGGGTGCCAAGGAAAACCTCCGGTTCTCCCGACATGTCGACACGTTTACCGAGTTCTCTCGCGACGAGCGGATCTACCAAAAACGAGGCGTCTTATGAACGGCCCGCGCATTGAAGCGGTCGTCATCGGGGCGTCGGCCGGGGCCGTCGACGCCCTTTCCGTCATCCTCCCCGCTTTGCCACGCGATTATCCGTTACCGTTGATGGTGGTGGTTCACCTCCCCGCCGATAAAAAGAGCATCATGGTCGATCTCTTCCGGGCAAAATGCCGGCTGGACGTGCGGGAGGCCGACGACAAGGAGCCGATCCGGGGTGCCACGGCCTACTTTGCTCCCCCCGACTACCACCTGCTCGTCGAGCCGGACAGACGGCTATCGCTCTCGAGTGAGGAGCCCGTTCACTACTGCCGGCCATCCATTGACGTGCTGTTCGAGACCGCCGTCGACGCCTACGGCGCCGGGCTCCTGGGCATCATCCTGACCGGGGCCAACGACGACGGGGCACGGGGCCTTCGGGCGGTTCACGCGGCGGGTGGCACCGCTCTGGTTCAGCGTCCCGACCTCGCATACGCCTCCATAATGCCTCAGGCCGCACTCGACGCCTGCCCCGAAGCGCGTTCCGTAAGCCTTGAGGAGATCGCTACATACCTGCAAGAGGTTACGAATCACGAATGAACGCAACGCCAACCGACCCCGTCTATTTTCTGCTCGTCGATGACCTCGAGGATAATCTCCTGGCGCTCGATGGTGTGCTGCGCAGCGACGAAGTGGTGTTGCTCAAGGCCCGTTCCGGGCCGGAAGCGCTCGAATTGCTCCTCAAGTACGAAGTCGCGCTTGCGTTCATCGACGTCCAGATGCCCGTGATGGACGGATTCGAGCTGGCCGAGTTGATGCGAGGCACCGAGCGAACTCGACGGGTGCCGATCATCTTCCTCACCGCCGGCAACGCCGATTGGCAACGGCGGTTCCGCGGGTACGAGGCAGGGGCCGTCGACTTTCTTCACAAACCCCTTGAGCCTCACGTGCTCAGAAGCAAGGCGGACGTTTTCTTCGAGCTGTATCGCCAGCGCCGCGAGGTCGCCCGACAGCGGGACGAGCTCAAGGCGGCGACCGAGGAAAATCTGAAGCTCTTGAACGAAAGCAGACGCACTTCCAAAGCGCTCGAAGAGGCCGACCGGCGCAAGGACGAGTTCCTCGCCATGCTGGCTCACGAGCTCCGTAACCCGCTCGCCGCCATCGGCAACGCCGTGCAGGTTTCGAAAAAGACAGCGAGCCAGGAACACCACGAATGGGCGACCCAGGTCATCGTGGGGCAGGTCAGAAACCTCTCCCGGCTCATCGACGACCTCATGGACATTTCTCGGATTACTCGCGGCAAGATCCAGCTCAAGACCCGGGTTCTCGACGTCAAGCCGGTCATCGAACATGCCGTCCACTCCGTCACTTCGCTCATTCGAGCCCGCGAGCACGAGCTCTCGGTTGAGTACGGCCACGGGGACGCGCAGGTGGAGGTGGACCCGACCAGGCTGGAGCAGGTCGTGGCGAATCTCCTCAGCAACGCCGCCAAGTACTCCGAGGACAAGGCCTCCATCCGACTCTCCACCACGGTAGCGGGGGGCGAATTGCTGATCAGGGTCAAGGACACGGGCGTCGGCATCCCGCCCGAGCAGCTCGCGAGCATGTTCGATCTCTTCGTCCAAGGCGACCACTCCATGGCGCGCTCCGAGGGGGGCCTGGGCATCGGGCTGACGCTGGTCCGTCGCCTCGTCGAGATGCACGGGGGCAGCATCGTGGCCGAGAGCCAGGGGACCGGTCAGGGGAGCACGTTCACCGTGCGTCTTCCCCTGGCAAAGAGCATTCCCATCGTGGACCGCGGCGATCAGCGTGCCGAAGTTCAGGACCAAGCCGCGGTGACGGCAAAGCATCGCATCCTTGTCGTTGATGATCACGTTGATACCGTCCTTGGGTTCAGTCGTCTCCTGACGCTCATGGGACACGACGTGCAGATCGCCCACGACGGCAAGGAAGCGTTAGCGATCGTCGACCGCTTCCTCCCGGACTTCATCCTGATGGATATCGGCCTACCGGGTCTCGACGGTTACCAGGTCGCCGCAAGACTCCGCGAACTCGAGTGCTGCCAGAAAACGGTCATCGTCGCCATCTCCGGATACGGCCAGGAGGAGGACCGCAGACGCTCACGCGAAGCGGGCTTTAACCATCACCTCATCAAGCCACTTGACTACGACGCACTGGTGCTGATCCTCTCCGGGGGAAAGTGATGTAGAAAGGACTCTCATCTCACTCGCCCCATCAAATTCCACTTCCCCCCAGGTCGCTCTCTTCAGGATCGCTTCGAAGCCCTTTGCCTCTCGTTGGCGGCGCCACTTTCATCGATCGTGACACGCCGCCCGCCGTGAGGAGGCCACGAGATAGGTCACCGGAACCCCGCCTGGCTCGTGGCCGACGTCCCAAAACGGGCACAGTAAAACTAATCGCTCCTATTCTCACTCGTATACTTTGTTACATGATCATTTGTTGATTTAACCAAAACAACATTTCCTACCCTCCACTACTTCGCCGGCCTCTCACTTTTCGGCTCATCCGGTGTGGATGCAAATTTTACATAGATACACTCAAGTCGATCGGAGACGATTCTGATGTCCGCCTACCCAGATCCAGACACATGGCAACACGCTCGTCCCCGTCAAGCGGAGCGTGCTTCGCGATCATTTGACGTACTCCGACTTCGGGCTGTGCCTGTGTACTCGGGACCGCTATTCGTCGCTGACGACAATGAGGTACGTCTCCAACCGGCGAGTGAAGTCGCCCGGCGAGTGCTCGTGTTATGGGCCGTCGAGCTAAGGGCGGAAGGAGCCCCCCAGGCCGTGGCGATCGAGTTGATCGAGTCACTCGACCTTTGGGATAGTGTCAGCCCGAGCGAGAGGGCGTTTCTGCAAAGCGAGAATCCGGATCCTGACGAATGCCGAAGCCTTGTCTGGCGATTGGAGAGTATCTGGGCCCTCATGTGGGCGTTAGGCGAGATCGACGAATTGGGCTGGCCCGGAGGGATGTGCGATGTACCGAAATTGGCCGCATTGATGATTGCTCGCGAGAATGATCCCGCGTTCATTAGTTCAGCCCGCCTTCGCCAGAAATCCGAGATACTCGATGCCCAGGACTTGACCATGCGGATTCACTGGGCGATTCGAGACGCATATCTGAATCAGGGCGCGATGATCCCCGAAGACCTGGATTGGTCCGGACAAAGTGAGTACATCTCTACTATGCTCAGTGCGGCGGTTGGTGTCGTTGAGCAACGGCACTACGCCCTGAACTGGCTGGTCAACTTCCTGGCCCCGAAGGATTGGGATCATGTGGATACACCGACATAGTAAGGCGAGGCCAGAAACGAAAAAGGGGGGGGGGGACCATAGCGATTTATTGAGCAGACGCCACGGCGATTATCGTGGTGGCATGCCGCGAACCGCTCGTGCCTCCGTCGCTGGCCTCTGGTATCACGTCCTGAGTCGGGGCAACCGCCGCGAAGCCGTCTTCCACAAGCCCGGCGATTACGACGCCTTCGTCCAGGCGATGAACGACGCAGGGAGCCGCGTGCTGGTGGACTTGCTCGGCTATTGTCTGAGGCCCAACGATTTCCACCTCCTCGTGAGGCCCCAGAGCGATGGCGACCTCGGCCGTTGGATGCAATGCTGCTGACGGCGCCCGCCCTCCGTTATCATCGCCACTACGTCACCACAGGCCATGTCTGGCAGGGGCGATTCAAAGCCTTCCCCGTCCAGGACGACGGCCATCTCGTCACCGTGCTCCGCTATGTCGAACGCAACGCGTTGCGTGCCGAGCTGATTGCGCGTCGAGAACTGGAAGTGGTCGAGTCTCCCCGGTTGGCAGCGTAGCGATCGGTAGTTGTGGAAGGGCGAGGTGCCGGTCCGGGACGAGGGGTGGCTGGAGCGGGTCAACGAACCACTCTCCGTCGCCGAACTCGAACGGTTGCGGCACTCGGCATCCCGGGGCCGACCTTATGGTGGGAAATCATGAACCCGCGAGACGGCGATCCGGCTCGGACTGGAGTCGTGCTTGCGTCCCCGCGGGCGTCCCCTGGAGGAGAAGGCCTCAACTCGCTATGTCCCCCTTTCTCCTTTCCCGGGTGGATCTGGTGCTGCACCAGGTCGTCCAGAAGTCGATCTCAGTATCCGTCGAAGAGGTCCCCTATTGCGGCATCTCGACCTCTACTCCCGTGACGTCGCGGCCTGCCTCGATCCGCACCCTCTTCGCGCGCTTCCACGGGTCGGCCGTTTCTTTGAACGACTCGGGATGATCTCTCACGAGCGATCCGGGATACACCTCGGCATCGTCGTATGCATCGTGGCCAACTTTAAGGCCGTACTCACCGGGGGGCAACGGGGGGAGAGAGAACGTTCCATCCCGGGCGGCGCGGGTCTCTTCCCGGACGGCGGTCTTGCTGAAAGCGACGATCCAGAGATGTCCTTCCCAGCCGGGAGGCACGCCCGTGACCCGGCCGCTGATACGGGCCCCCTCCGTGCACGTGATATCGAGTAACTTCTTCTGGTTCAGGGCGACCGGGATCGGGCCAACCTGCGTGAGCGGATAGCCTGGCTCCTCAGCGACGACGTACCACGCCTCGCTCTGGAACGGTACGTCGAGTTGGAATGACCCGTCGCGGATCGGGGAACTGGCATAGACGACCGGCTCGCTTACGGCCGTGCGCTGGCGCATGACTGGGGAGTTGGGCGCGTTCGCGGATCGCCTCAGGGCCCACAGTGCCGCCCAGCCGGAGCGAACCGACTTGCCGTTGCGCGTCACCATGCCAGTGATCGTCTGCTTTGCGACCTGAGGGGCCGAGCCCTCGGTCTTCTTCTTCATGCGGGCGACGATCCCCCCGATCGTCGTCAGTTCGGTGACCCTGGGCGTATACGCCTCAGCATCGTGGTATCCCGCGGCGGAGAAGGTCAGGTGATACTCGTTGGGGCCAGGGAACGAGGCGCGGAACCGGCCGGGCTCGGTCTGCTCGAAGTCGCTCCGGCAGCCTCGCAGGACAACCTCACCGCTAGGCTTGCGCTCGAAGTTGCACACAACCACCCTCTCCAGGCGAACGGGCTCACCCGTGTCGGCATCGACCGCCTGGCCCTCAATCCAGCCGGCCCTCTTCAAGATCACGAGCAGTTCGTTGAAGGGACCAGACTCCGGCCCTTTTCGCCCGACCTCGTGCCAGTAGATGCCCTGCTCCGTCTTTCTCACACCCCATTTGATGAACGTATAACCCGCCTTGCGGGCTTGAAGCTGAAATTGGAAGTTTGCTCCGAAGCCGCGGAGAGTGGCTTTCCCCTCGGCATCGGTCGTTGCAAGGGGGTGGGAGATTTCAACCCCCGAGATCGGCCGCCCATCTTCATCCTTCGCGACAATGACGACCGGTACGTCCGGCTCCAAACGGATTGTCCCCAGATCCTCCGCTCCACCCGGTGGAATCCCTCGTCCTGAACGATTCGTGGATTGGCGGTCCGGGAATCCGACCCCCAGGATGAGATGGCCGACAGGCAGAGGTGGCGTATGGAAGCGGCCTTCGGCGTCGGTCGTCAGGCGTGCGGAAGCCAATGACCCACCGGAGGCATGCCCTTGGGAGTGGCACATGCTCCCCACCGTCACTTCCGCCCCGGGGCGCGGTTTGCCGTCAACATCCAGAACCTGGCCCGTGAAGATGCGGCCACGGTCGACCTGGATCGTCCCGAGGTCCAAGTCGCGGTCAGGGAAGATTGTGAGGGTCCCCGATGTAATGCGCGGGCCCACGAAACCATCGGTCTCGATTCGAGGTGGGGAGGCAAGATGCAACCGATAGACCGGCTCGATTGGGCCGAGTCGGAACCGCCCTTCGGCGTCTGTGCGAGCCTCGACCAACTTCTTTATTGAGTCCTTCTTCCGATCGTGGGTATCCACCCAGATCCGAGCACCGGCAACCGGTTTGCCGTCCGGGTCGACGACTTTGCCAGAGAGGGTTCCCATAGATGAGGGGGCTGAAGCATGGGCAGAGACGATCATGACTGTCGATGTAGCCAGACAGACAGCCAGTAGCGTCCGTGGCTTCGCGAAGCAACAGGATGAATGTCTCATAACGTGCTCCCGACAAAGATCACGAATGTATCGATAACCCATTCATCATTACTGATCCCCCAACGCGTTTCGAGGGATCTCCAGGCTCCACACCTCGCTGTTGAGTTTGTACGAGGGTTCGGAGGCACCGCCGGCCACCCAGATTTTGTCCTGAAACACGAAGGCGGAATGTTCGTGACGCTTGGTCCAGATCAGGTCGGACTTCAACTCCGTCCAGGTCCGGCCGTCTTTCGAGTACCAGACGTCGCCGAAGTTGCCGTCGGCCTCCGACCAGCCGCCGAGGACCCACATTCGGTCGCGGTAAACGACCGTCGAGAACCAGAGCCGCGGCTTCCACGGCGCGGCCTTGGTAACCTGCCTCCAGTTCGCGCCATCTTCCGAGCACCAGACGTCATTGGTGGGGACGGCCCGCGGGTTGCGAGCCCCGCCGCCCATGACCCAAAGCTTGTTGTCGAACGCGATCGCCTGGACATTCGCCCGCTTGGACCAGCCAGCGTTCGTCGCTTCCTGCTTCCAGTCCTTGCCGTCCGTCGACGACCAGACGTCATTGAACATCGTCTCGTCGTCGTTCTGGTAGAAGTCCTTGGTGCCGCCGAGCACCCACATCCTGTTCTTGAACACGGCGAACGCCGGACCGAGTCGCGGGCTCCAACCGGCGTTGGGGGTGACCAACGTCCAATCCACCCCGTCGGCGGACGACCAGACCTTGTTGCTGCACTCGGTGCCCGGCACTTTCCGACCGCCCATGAGCCACATTTTGCCCTGGAATTCGAGCGAAACCGACAGGTCAGTCTGTACCCATGGTCCGGCCTCCAGGGTGCGAACCCAATCTTTCCCGTCCGACGACTTCCACACATCCAGTAGATTGGGCGTTTTCGCGGACATCCAGCCCCCCAGGATCCAGAGGTGCCCGTCATGGACGAATTCGCCCTGCGAGTCTCGAGCCTGCCAGGGCGCGGCTTCGGTCACGCGCACCCAGTCAGGCCCGCGCTTGACCGCGGCGCCGCTCGAGCCGCTGGGGGGCGTTTGCGCGGCGGTGCACTGGCAGAGCGCCAGCACAACGACGGAGGACATCCAGGTCGTCGCGATCATTCTCGACTTCATTTTCGTCGGCCTCACCCGCCGGCTTTCCGCCCTGATCGTCCGGAAAACACCGAGGATCAAAGTTCCCCACTCCTATCATAGCTACTATGCTTTCCGCGATTTTGCCACGACCAATCGTGGGGAACGCCGGAAAATACGGGGCTGGTGCGTCTCAATGCCTCCGCAAGGGGGGCGGGCGCGTCTAAGCCGAACACCCGATTCCCTGGAGAATACGACGATGCCGCGCTCCCCACGTGTGAGGACCATCGATCGATGGTCCTCGCGGGGCAACACCCCGCCGTCGCCATCCACTTCTGGGCCGCCTGGAATGGCCAGGGCGATGAAACGAGGACGCAGCTTGTTTATTGTCCTTTACCGACTGGCATGCAGACATTATCGCGTTCCAATCAAATCACAAGCACCAGCTAACGCATCCAAAAATCAATAATCACAATTCTTAAAAACCATAGCATTTCCCAAGAACAGCGAGTCAGACTGGGGCCGGTAAAGAACCCGTGCCGACTCGACGCAGTCAGCACGAATGGCCTTAAGATTGACCAGCCGTCCGACACTTGCCACAATCCTCCAATCCCTTCCTTCGGGATTTGCGGAGGCGCCCCATGCCCTTGAAAGCGCCCAGGCTCCATCTCCGAACCCTACTGGCCCTAGTCGCCTTGAACGCCGTACTGCTCTGGGCGGGCGCCTGGGTCTGGAGCCCGCTCAATCGCCTCTCAGCCCGGCTGGGACCGGAAACTCCCGCTTATCTCCGCCGCGAGGCCGCCATCGGCCTCGGCTACGGGATTCCGCCCTGGGAGACAGAGCGGGCGGTCTCGACTCTGATCCGCACGCTTGGCGATCCCAGCCCGCGCGTCCGCGAATCCGCCGCGGCAGGGCTGACAGGGCATGGTGCTAATGCCAGAGGAGCGATTCCGTATCTTCTCAAGCTCGTCAACGACAAGGATCGCGGGGCGAGGGCATCGGCACTAGGTGCTCTCGGTGTGATCGAGGCGGCCAGCGGCGGGAAGCCGAATCCCGAAGTCATAGCGGCCTTGATTCGCGCCCTCGACGATAGCGCGATGGAAGTGCGCCTAATGGCGGCCGAAGCCTTGGTCGGGCTCGGAGAGTTCAGGGTGATCGTTCCTGTCCTTATCGCCGCGCTGGCGGAACCCGAGGGGACCGTTCACTTATGCCGTGCGAAATTGCTCATGGGCCGGATCGGAGGTAAGACGCAGGTCCTGATGCCCGTCTTCGCTAAATTCATCACCGATCCCGACCCTGGTCGCCGGGATGCCGCTTTAAAGATCCTGGTCGATCACGGCGGCCCGGAGGTCGTGAAATATGCGTTGCGGCGCGGGCTCCAGAATCAGGATGCCTCCGTCCGCCAGTGGGCGGCCTCGACGATGGACAGGCTGGGACTGGCAGCGAGCCCTTGAGACAAGGGGGAGGGGCCGGTCCGGGACGAGGAGTAGCTGGAGCAGGTCAACGAACCCCTCTCCGCCGGCGACCTCGAACGGTTGCGGCACACGATATCCCGGGGCCGACCGTATGGTGGGGGATCATGGACCCGCGAGACGGCGATCCGGCTCTGACTGGAGTCGTGCTTGCGTCCCCGGGGGCGTCCCCGGAAAGAGCAGGCCTAAAATCGCTATGGCCCCCTTTTTCCTTCCCCAAGCGAGCGATGGAGGCCATGATGACGATGAGGAAGA
This sequence comes from Singulisphaera photorubra, assembly GCF_045290345.1. Classification (GTDB taxonomy): domain Bacteria; phylum Planctomycetota; class Planctomycetia; order Isosphaerales; family Isosphaeraceae; genus Singulisphaera. The sequence continues at coordinate 1,090,663 of NZ_CP155447.1, forward strand.
TCGACATCGCCGCGATCGAGGCCGCGCTGCGGGGCGAAGGCTGAAGGCGTTTATTGCCGGGTGTGAAGGAGGTGCCGATGTCGATCGACGTTTCGCCCGGACCGCGAGAAGAGACCCTGGCCCTCCGGGACCTCTACCGGAAGGAGATGGACTGCCAGATCATCCACGATTCCTGGCACGGGCGGGGCTGGACCGACTCCTACCTGCTGCGGCTGGACGGCCGCATCGTCGGCTACGGGCTCGTCGGCGGCATCAGGGACCAGCCTCGGGAGACGGTCACGGAGTTCTACGTCCTTCCCGCGCATCGCGGCCGGGCACTGCCGCTGTTCCGCCGGTTCGTGGAGGCCAGCCGGGCCAGGTTGATCGAGGTGCAGTCGAACGACCTCTTCGCCACGCTCATGCTGTACGACTGCGCCTCGGGGATCGAGTCCAACGTCGTGCTCTTCCACGACGCGATCACCACGAGCCTCTCCATCCCTGGGGCGATCTTCAGGGAGGTCACCGAGGCGGACAAGGAGCCAATCACGAGACAGGGGCTTGACGCAGACTCCCACTGGCTCATCGAGATCGACGGCGCCGTCGCCGCGACCGGGGGGCTGCTCTTCCACTACAACATCCCTTATGGTGACATCTACATGGCGACGGCCGAGCCGCTCCGCCGACGCGGGTACAGCAGCTACCTGATCCAGGAGCTGAAGCGGGTGGGGTACGAGATGGGCAAAGTCCCGGCGGCCCGCTGCAACGTGGCAAACGCAGCCTCGCGGGCGACGCTCCAGAAAGCTGGTATGCTGCCCTGCGCCCGAATGCTGACCGGCGTGCTCAAACCCGACTGAGGAGGCATGGCGATGGCACTGTTCTTCAAAGCAACCGGTCCCATCGGCGACACCGACACGAACGCACTGCCGGTCAGGGAGATCGGCCCGGCGGTCGGCTATTACACGCAATGCCTCGGCTTTTCGCTGGTCTCGAAGGACAAGACGACGGCCAGGCTCAGGCGGGATGACGTCGAGATCGGCCTGGCAGTCAACGGCCAGGACCCCGAGCAGGCGAGCTGCTGGTTCTCCGTGGGCAACGTCGACGCCCTTCATCGCGAGTACGAAGCCAAGGAGATTGGGCCAGGGATCATCGACGAGCAGGAATATGACGGCAAGCCGTACCGCGTCTTCTTCGCGAAGGAGCCCTACGGCGTCTGCTTCTGCTTTACCCACCCTCTTGTGAGGGAAAGCTAAGATGGGCGTCGACTTCTCGCACGGTGACGCCCATTTCGGCCATGGGTCGTTCCACTCCTTCCGCCGGACGTTAGCAACGATGGTGTGCGTTCGCCTGGACGACATGCGGCACTTCGGCGGCCACACGCCGTGGGAGACGGTTGCCGACCCGATCGCCCCACTCTTGTGGCGAAACGACGCGGGCGGCGAGCTGACCCCGGAGGAGGCACGAGGCGCGGCCGCTCGCCTCGAGGAGCTCATGGCCTTCGAGCAGAATCGAGAGCAGGTGTTGGGCGACCAGTGGGAGAGCCTGCTGGCCGGCCTCAAAGAGGCCGCCGAGGCGGGCGAGCCCTTCGTGATCATGGGATAGCATCGGCTGACTAGACGGAAACAAAAACGAGACAGCAACATATACTCGGTATTAAGTTTTCTCTGTAAGTTTTGACCCGAGCATGGACTCGTTCGCGGCGTGGGGAGCTCGCCCGCAGTGTCATGGGCGAGCCACCGATGTGGGCGTGTCGCAAACCACCGCGTAGCAGCGAACGCCGCGGGCTCGGCAGCCGAACCGCAGGCGTCAAACGGTTGCGTCTTTCAATTTGCTAACATGTTCGATTAACTCCTCTAGACTTGCCCAGCCCGCGAAATACAGGCAGATCATCTCGTAAAACCGCAGCGTCGGCTTGCGGCCCGTCCACAGGCTGATCAGCAGGCACGCAATGATCGCGCAGTACGCCTGAATCTCGATCCCCTTGGAATGCGTACTGAGCAGATGGCGACAGCGCGCACCGAGGACTGGAAGTGGTCGAGTCTGCCCGGCTGGCAGCGTGGCGATCGGTGGTTGGGGAAGGGCGAGGTGCCGGTCCGGGACGAGGGGTGGCTGGAGCGGGGCAACGAACCCCTCTCCGCCGCCGACCTCGAACGGTTGTGGCACTCGGTATCCCGGGGCCGACCGTATGGTGGGGAATCATGGACCCGCGAAACGGCGATCTGGCTGGGACTGGAGTCGTGCTTACGTCCCCGGGGGCGGCCCCGGAAGGTGCAGGCCTAAAATCGCTACGTCCCCCTTTACCCTTTCTCGGCCCCGTATGTCCGGTGGTGTGGGAGGGAGGAACCGCGAGGCTCCCCCTATCCCGATCAATGCCCATTATGGCGCAATCGCCCTGACGACACAGCTCACCTGGCCGGCGGCATACGAGTAGCTTGAAGTCCCAGAAACCTATCGTGCCACCTGGTTAGCGCTCCGATCGACTGCCACTACTCCACGATTTGGTTGGTGATCGTCATGCGGACATCCGCAAAGTCACCCCCCTCGTCTTGGTTATCGACGTGCTGGCTGTTCGTGGCGGTCTTGCCCTTCGGGACAATGAAGGAGAAGTCCTTGCGGCCATCGAGATCGTTCGTACTCTCGCTAGTCCCCTCGAACAACAGCATCTCGCCGGTGATCCGCACGTCGCTGTTGTCCAACTGCTGGCCGGTGATGCGGAGTTCGACCCGGCACTCGTCGCCCCAGCGGCACTGCATCTCCATGACGTTCTGCGGCTGGTTGTTGTCAAGCACGGTGGAACGAGTGAATTCGGCGTGGCCGCGTTCATTCGCGCCGAACGTCTCGTCGTCCACGCCGTCGATGGTCGCCGACACAGTTACCAAACGTGCCATGATGCACCTCTTTATAAGAGATCGCCAAGCCTCGGACTGCCGGCGACGTGCCGAGCATTCCAGACCGTGCGAGCACTTCTCGCTGACTCGTTTCGGGTCGAAAATCGCTGCAATACATCAGCACATTCACAAACCATCCACGCAACAGACACAGTGCGTTTTGAACTCGGTTTTCTCGTAAGTTTCGACCGATTCTGCCACGTTGCCAGAACTTGCAATGCAAAACTTGACGCCTTCAGGGGGGTGAAAGTGCGGAGTCCACTGCCTTTTGAAGGGCGTTACGGATAGCAGTTGCGTTCCCCTCAAGGTTTACCTTCCACAGCTTCTCGTCTTCAGTGAGTTGAGAGACCTTTTAGGATGGCTTTCCGCCCGCCCTCCTCGGTAATCTGATCTGCGAATTCCGCATCAGCTACGAACGCTGGGGCTTCCTTCGCTTGCCGGTATAAGATCGCTGATCGCTCCGTCGATCAGGACGGGAGTTCTCTGAACTTCGGCAAGCCTATGTTCTAGCACCTTGGTTCGATCTTCCCTCACACTTTAACACATAAAACTCGCTGTAACTCATGATGCGATTGCCATAGCGAAGCAAATTCGGCGATATCACTTCAGGGATCCGAGTCTGATGTTCTAATTGACGCATTAAGTCAATGCAAATAAAATAATGGCGTATTCGTGCTTACCTGGATTTTATTTTGAAAACTCGATTGAGCTAGAGCGCAGAACAGTCAGATGACGCACGGGCCGGAAAATACAGCCCTGTAGGAAACCGTCAAAACAAGGGCGGTCAGCCTGGGGACGAAGTGGCCCCGCCCCGGCCAGGCATACTGGCGGTTTGTCCAGATTCCGGAGACGAACCACGGGCCGATGGGCCATCTCTGTCGCTGCAGATCACGCTCGCCACACTGGTAATATCAGGGGAGTGACCCCACACAGCCGGGTCCGACGTTGGTGATTGACTCGGCAGGAGTCTCACCATGCGAAAGCCGCGAAAGAACGAGACGCCTGTCGAGAAGGTCGCCGCAAGGCTCAGCGAACTCAAGTGCTGCCAGAAGACAGTCATCGTCGCCATCTCCGGATACGGCCAGGAGGAGGACGCTCACGCGAAGCGGGCATTAACCATCACCTCATCAAGCCGCTCGACTACGATGCACTGGTGCTGATCCTCTCCGGGGGAAACTGATTTCACTAGCCAGGAAGACTCAGGACTGCCTGGAGAGCGGTCGACCGGATCCTGCCGGTAACCAGGCTTGGATCCAAAGACCCGCCCCTACCGCACGCGACAGGGGACGCCTCTCGGCTCGCGGGCGCTCCACATCATCATCCAATTGTCTCGTGCAACACTTGGCATTTCGAATCGGTCTTGCCTATCCTAACCTGAGGCGTGGAATCATCGGCCTCCTGGGTCTTTAAGCAGGCTGATCTCTTCGTCAATTACACGGTGAGCGAGGAGACCGATGCCTCGACGTGCCACGATCTCCGGCGATCCTCAACCGAGTCTGGATTCGAAATCACGGACACGGATTGAACAGGGTTGTAAGTGGAATTTCCGGCTTATCCTCCTCGGTGGACTCGCCGCAACTTCTTTCGTCTTGACCTACGGGTTGACGAAATTCGCCGCGACGCCAGAGCGTCCCAAGCTCCCACCGGGGATGTGCTGGATTCCGCCGGCGGAATTCACGATGGGCACCGACTCGCCCCTCGGTTGGCCCGACGAACGGCCCGCCCATCGCGTCCGAATCAACGGCTTCTGGATCGACGAGCACGAAGTCACGAACGCCCAATTCCGCCGATTCATCGAAGCAAGCAACTATGTCACGACGGCCGAGCGTCCCCCCGACCTTCGGGCGATCATGGCCCAGGTGTCACCGGGAACGCCCGAACCGGCGGCCAAAGACTTGGTGCCTGGATCACTGGTCTTCTCCCCGACCAACGGGCCGATCCCTCTGAATGACTTCTCACAATGGTGGAGATGGACGCCAGGCGCATCCTGGAGACATCCTGAAGGCCCCGAGAGCGACCTCGCTGGTCGGGACGATCACCCCGTCGTCCACGTCTCATGGGACGATGCGGTCGCTTACGCCCGATGGGCGGGCAAACGGTTGCCGACCGAGGCAGAATGGGAGTATGCGGCCCGCGGCGGACTCGATGGGCAGCCCTATAGCTGGGGCATGACCGAGCCAGGGCAGGGCGGACGCTGGCAGGCGAACATCTGGCAGGGCCACTTCCCCTATCAAAACGAGGCGGCGGACGGCTTCAATGGCACGGCTCCCGTGAAGTCCTATCCGCCCAACGGCTTCGGCCTCTACGATGTCGCGGGGAACGTATGGGAGTGGTGCTCCGACTGGTACCGGCGCGATCTCTATCGCGAGCGGGTCCGCCATGTCATCGTTGATCCATCCGGCCCCGAGCGGGCCGACGATCCCCCCGCCTCCCTCCTATCCCTGCGAGTGCAACGCGGAGGCTCATTCCTTTGCAACGACGGCTACTGCTCGCGATACCGCCCCTCCGCAAGGCATGGTTGCAGCCCGGACACGGGCATGTCGCACGTCGGCTTCCGCTGCGCGATGAACCCTCGGTAGGAGGAGATGACGCATGATCGGGAAGAGCACCGGACTCCAAGCACTGGCCCTGTTGGCGATCGGATCGCTGCTGGGCTATGTAGCGGCGACCACCGACAGGTCGCGGACGGCGGATGCCGCCCCGTTGGCGCACGATCCCGGACCGCCGGCGGTCGACGCGACCAGGGCCGAGAAAGCGTCGTGTTGCCCCAGCGAGCTTGACCGTGGGACAATTCTGGCCCTGGCCGAACGCAACAAGACCGTCGCCGCCAACGCGGCCTCGGCCGAGAAAAAGCCCAACATCCTGGTCATCTTCGGCGACGACATCGGCATCAGTAACATCAGTGCCTACAGCGACGGCCTGTTGGGATATACCACGCCCAACATCGACCGGGTGGCCCAGGAAGGCATTCGGTTCCTTCATTACTACGGCGAACAATCCTGCACCGCCGGCCGCGCTGCGTTCATCACGGGCCAGCACGGAATCCGCACCGGGCTGACCAAAGTGGGCTTCCCGGGCGCCCCGATGGGCATCAGCCAGCTCGATCCCACGACCGCCGTTCTGCTCAAGAACCTGGGCTATGCCACGGGTCAGTTCGGTAAGAATCACATCGGCGACCGCAACGAGACACTTCCCACGGTCAACGGATTCGATGAGTTCTTCGGCAACCTCTATCACCTCAATGCCGAGGAAGAGCCTGAATTGCCCGACTATCCAAAGGATCCGGAGTTCAAGAAGAAATTCGGTCCACGCGGCGTTCTCAGGTGCAAGGCCATCGACCGGGACGACCCAACGATCGACCCGCGATTCGGGAAGGTGGGCAAGCAGACCATTGAAGACAGTGGTGCGCTCACCAAGAAGCGTATGGAGACCATCGACGACGAGACGGTTGCCGCCGCGGTGGACTACATCAAGCGGCAGAGCAGCGCCGGCACCCCCTTCTTCTGCTGGTACAACAGCACGCGCATGCACCTACGTACGCACGTCAAAGCCGAGAATCGCGGCAAGTATCAGCAGGGCGATAGCGAGTACATCGACGGTATGATCGAGCACGACCAGCACGTGGGTCAACTCCTCAAGGCGCTCGACGACCTGGAGATCGCCGACGACACAATCGTGGTCTACACCACCGACAACGGGCCGCATGCCAACACCTGGCCCGACGGCGCAACGACTCCCTTCCGCTCCGAGAAGAACACGAATTGGGAAGGTGCCTTCCGCGTGCCTTGCCTGGTCCGCTGGCCAGGCGTGATCAAACCAGGCAGTATCACCAATGAAATCATGAGCCACAACGACTGGCTACCGACGTTCTGCTCGATCGCGGGCGAGCCAGACATCGTCAACAAGCTCAAGGCCGGATACGTCGCCAACGAAACGACCTACAAGGTCCACATCGATGGCTACGACCAGTCTGGATTCCTGCGCGGCACGTCGTCCAAGAGCGCACGCAACAAGTTCTTCTATACCAACGACGACGGCCAACTCGTCGCCTTGCGCGTCAATCAATGGAAGTCGGTCTTCCTCGAACAGCGCGCGCCCGGCACCTTGCAGGTGTGGGCCGAGCCATTCACCAAACTGCGACTCCAGAAGTTCTACAACCTCTTCAGCGATCCCTACGAGCGGGCCGACATCACCTCGAACACCTACTATGACTGGTGGCTCAACCACGCCTACCTCACCTACTACGGCATGGATGAAGTCACCAAGTTCGCGGCAACCTTCAAGGAGTTTCCTCCGCGCTCGATCCCGCCGAGTTTCACGCCCAACGCCATCATGGAGGGCACTCTGGAAGAGTTGAAGCATGCCCAGGAAGAGTCCGCGAAAGACTCGAACTAACCCCTTCGCTTCCGCCCCACTGCGCGATCCGAGCGGCGTCAACCCAGGGGCTGCCGTTCACGTTCACCGGAATGATCGAGAAGGTCGTCGTGGAGTTCAAGTAGCTCGGGTCGCCACTCTCACTCGCTGGGCCGACAAGCCTGGCTTCAAAGCCATAGGAGCAACTGATGCACAACGACTTCAAATATCGACGGCTCGATAAGTCCGAAGCCGCCGTCTTGCTCGTCGACCACCAATCCGGTCTCTGCAATATCGTCGGCGACTTCTCGCCGGACGAGTTCAAGAACAACGTGCTCGCGCTCGCCGACCTGGCCAAGTACTTCAATCTACCGACCATCCTCACCACGAGTTTTGAGGACGGCCCGAACGGGCCACTTGTCCCTGAGTTGAAGGAGATTTTCCGGACGCACCCTACATCGCGCGCCCCGGCAACATCAATGCCTGGGACAATGAAGACTTCGTCAGCGCGGTCAAGGCGACAGGGAAGAAGCAGTTGATCATCGCCGGTGTCGTTACCGAGGTGTGCGTCGCCTTCCCCGCGTTGTCGGCGTTGGAGGAGGGCTATGAGGTGTTCGTGGTGACGGACGCTTCGGGGACGTTTAATCTGACCACACGGCAAGCGGCCTGGTCGCGGATGGAAGCAGCGGGGGCCCAGTTGATGAGTTGGTTCGGCGTCGCTTGCGAGTTGCATCGAGATTGGCGGAACGACGTTGAGGGGCTCGGGCGGCTCTTCTCAAATCACCTCCCCGCATACAAAAACCTCATCACCAGTTACAACGTCAGGAAGTAAGCTCAAGGCAAGTACCGACTCGAACTCCCACGGCCCACGAGATTGATCCAGGTCTCGTGGGATGTCCCATTTCAGATCGCCCGGCTTTTGAACAAGGTGTCATCGGCCCGCAACGATTCTTGGGACGGTTCGACGGCCCAGGGGCGGCCCCGTTCCGTCCCTGGCAACGTCTTCGAGCCCTGCCTCACTTGATTGCGGAAACAAACAGCCCCTCAGCCGCGTCGAGGAATACATCCTTCCCAAGCTCCTGGGCCATTCGTTCACTCAGGAGCCCCGTCCCGCCATCGATTCGGTTGGCCTGGAGGCCGCTCAGGGCCCATCCCGGTACGCCGTGGCTGGTCTTGATGAACCAGAGCATCTGAAGGATGCGAGATTTCGTCGGGTGAGGCGGTTCGAGGGATCGGAAAATCTGCGTGATCCAATCCCGCCACATGCTCTCTCGAGCTACCCCTTTTTGGAAACTGACCTCGCCTTCTTTGGGGTCGCAGCGGCGGCCGGCTTCGCCGTCACGATCTTCTTTTCCGTAGCAGGCTTCACCGTCGCGGCCTTTTTCATCGCAGACTGCTTCACTGTCGCGGCCGGCTTCACCACGGTGGTCTTCTTTTCCGTGGCAGGCTTCACCGTCGCGAGCTTCTTTTCCGTGGCAGGCTTCGCCGTTGTGGCCTTTTTCGCCGCGGTCTGCTTCACCGCCGCGGCCGGCTTTACCGTCACGGGCTTCGTAGTGGGCGGGGCCTTTTTGACTTTGGGGGCCTTCTTCGTGGTCGAACTCGAGATCGGCGGTTCCGCGGCAGGGGAATCATTGATTTCGATGCCGAAGATCTCGCTCAGATCGGCCGACTCGATCGTGGGTGCGCCGTGTTTGGCCTTCGTCGGGGCTGCGGGAATTGCCTGTTCGATCAATTCCTGGTGATCCACCCCACGGAGCTCGAAGAGCAGCTCGGGCGCGGAGTCGAGGCGATTACCAATCCCATACATCACCGCGGCCAGATGCTTGCACATCCCTGCGTAGTCCGGGCAACTGCACCGCATTTTGATCTCTTTCGGCTTCGGAAAGAGCCCTTCGGCCCGATCCGTCACGGCCTCCATGACCGCGTTCGAGAGCTTGCCTTGCAACAGCTCGACCAGCGAGCCGATCTTGCCCGCGCACAGTTTCTTCACAACTTGCCAGGCGTCCTTGGAGAGCGGGGCGATATCGATCTGGATCGTGTAAAGTTCCGATCCGCTCACCAGTGCTTTGATCTGCCCCTTCTCAATCTTCAGGTCCACAACAGAGCCGTTGCGGACGTACGTCCGCCCGCGCGGTAGTCGGTTCGCAAAATCGCTGTAACCTTCCAGGTTCGTGCACCACGCCTTGCCCCAGAAAGTCGAGACGATGGTTCGCCCCTGAATGACAACCGGTGAGATTGCCTGTCCCTGTTTGATCCGCTTGGCAACTTCCTTCGCGGCTTGGGCGCGCCGCTTGGCCACCGGGACGTAAGGCTTGTAGTCATACCAGCCCATGAGAGTCTACCCCCGAAGGCGCTTGTCAGGCGTCGATCGCCTGTTGGAGATCCAACTTCACAAATTGTAGCAACGCATCGTCGTCCATCTCGGTCAATAAGACCTCTCCCGAGTCGTTGCCGCCGATGGCCTCGTTCGCGACCTGGGACTTCCGCGTGATCATCTCGTCGATTCGCTCTTCCACCGTTCCCCGGCAAATAAACTTATGAACGAGCACATTCTTTTTTTGCCCGATCCGGAAGGCACGGTCAGTGGCCTGGTTTTCGATGGCGGGATTCCACCAGCGGTCGAAATGGATCACGTGCGACGCCGAGGTCAGGTTCAGTCCGGTCCCACCGGCTTTCAGCGATAGCACGAAGAAGGGGGGGCCGTCTTCCCTTTGAAATCGGTCGACGTACTGCTTCCGCTTCGGGACGCTCGTCCCCCCGTGGAGCACCAACCCGGGGCGACCAAACAGTGTGGCGAGGAAGTCGGCCAGGGGCTCGGTGACCTCGCGAAACTGCGTAAAAACGAGCATTTTCTCCTGCCGGGACGCGATCTCCTCGGCGATCTCCGCGAGCCTTTGAAACTTGCCGCTCCGGTCGGCCCGGTAGTCGTTCGTGCCGGTCACTTGCGCCGGATGGTTGCAGATTTGTTTCAGCCGCATGAGCTGCGCCAACACGACGCCCCGGCGTTGAATGCCGTCCGCGGCCTCCAACTGCTCGGCGAGCTCGGCGACCGCCGTCTGGTAGAGCGCGGCCTGGTGCTTGCTCAGCGAGCAGAAGGCATTCACCTCGGTTTTGTCGGGGAGGTCGGAGATCACTCGCTTATCCGTCTTCAGCCGCCGCAGAATATAGGGGCGGACGAGGTTGCGAAGCGGTTCGAACGAGCGATCCGGGTCGTCCTGCAGTTTCTTGACGAACGAGCTGAATTGCTTGGCTGTGCCCAGCAGCCCAGGGTTCAAGAAATCAAAGAGCGACCAGAGATCCGACAGGCGATTCTCGACGGGCGTGCCCGTCATGGCGACCCGGGCGGCAGCGGTCAATTCCTTCACGGCACGCGTCTGCTTCGTGCCCGAGTTCTTGATCGCCTGGGCCTCGTCGAGGATCAACAATCGCCATTGATACTCCTTCAACCAGTCCGTGCGAACGAGCATGCCGTAGGTGGTCACGATCAAGTCGAGCGTCCCCGCTTCCTCGGGCCCGACTTCGCCCCCCTTCGCGTTCGCCTCCGACGGATGGACCACGGCATAAGCAAGGCTTGGCGCAAACTTGCCTAGCTCCGCCTTCCAGTTCGCAATCAAGGAAGCCGGCACGACCAGCAGGCTCGCGATTTTCGTCTTCTTGGATGGCTCGCGTTTGAGATCGAGCAGCAGCGAAATCACCTGGACCGTCTTGCCGAGGCCCATGTCATCGGCCAGGCAAGCACCCAGTCCCAGGCGGGTGACGAATCGGAGCCAGGAGTAGCCCGTGAGCTGGTACGGGCGAAGCTCCGCTTTCAACTGGGGAGGCGCCTTCTCCAGCCGAGTCTCCGGAGCACGCAGCGTCTTCAAAACCGAATCCAGGTCCGCTCCGGCCGTCAGGCCCGTCCACTCGCGAATCGACGCCTCGCGCTCCTCCTTGCCCTCTTTGGTGAGGTTCGCCCCGGAGAGCAAGCGCATCCCTTGAAAGAACGAGATGCCTTCCCGGCGAACATCCCGCTCGACGAGTTTCCAGTGCGTCAGCGCCTCATTGAGCTTCTCGCGATCGACTTCGACCCACTTTCCCTTCAGCGGGATCAGGCCGCCGCTGGACTCGAGCAACTGGTCGATCTCGTCGGGACTTAGCGTTTCTCCTCGAGACTGACACCGACGGAGAACTCCAGAAGCGAATCGACGCCGATGCCCGCCGAATTCTTCGTATCGACCTTCACGCTGACGCGGGGGCGGGCCGGCTTCTGGGCGTTCCACCAGTCGGGCACCCGCACGATCAGCCCGCTCGATTCAAAAAGTGAAACCGCCTTGAGGAACTCGTACGCGTCCCTTGGCGACCACGCGAGGGGGTGATAGATTTCCCCGGAATCGACGAGCCGGCGAATCAATTCCGAGGATTGGGCGGCTCTTGAAATCGGGAGCAGCAGGGTGAGCATCGCCTCGCGGTTCTGTTCCCCGGCGTACTGCTGAAGCGCCCGGCCCAGCGGTTCGTGCTTCACCTTGCCTTGGGGCGTCAGACCGTTCGCGAACGTGGCGAGAAAGGCAAACGGGTAATCCGGGTTCCGCTTGTTCTCCGCCAGATGAAAGGTCACGCGACCGACGGAACGCCACTGAGGGTTGCGCTCGCGCAGATAACCTTGGGTGCCGTCGGGGTGGCTCTCGATCTCGCTCCGGACGAGCGAATCCAGGTCGCGCCACCAATTCGACAAGACCGGTTCCGACAGGTACTCCAACCCGGTCATGGGGGGAGCCTGGAGAACGGCCCGTTCGAAATCGGCCGCAGGGGGTGGGAGTTCGGGAACGGGCCCGCCGGGGTCCGCGATCGCGGCGTGGCAAAGGTTCGTCAGATAGAGCCGGGCGATCGATCGGGCGAACTCGAATGGAGGCGGCAAGGCCGCCTCCATCTCGATGGTCGCCGAGTAGAGCATCCCACGCGCCGGGCTCTCTCCGTACGCTTCGAGGAGCCGTTTCGAGGGCTTCCGATCCGAAGAGTCGAGCGACGTCTCCCGGACGAGGAGATGACCTTCCGGCGTGATCGTCAGTTCATGCATCATCCCACCGCTCGCGACATTTTTTCTGACCGATCCGCGAAAGAGCGAAAGAACCGATGATTCATGCGGTTACCGCAACGGGTTGTTTGCAGTAGCACGGCCGGCCCGGCCGTAATTCCCTCGGGGTCGGCGTAAGCCTGAGGAATAGCCGTGGGCCGAGGGGATACGGCCGGGCCGGCCGTGCTACGGATTCGACCGGGCCGGAAATCCCGCGCGATTCTCGCCCAGTCGGGGATCGTTGATTTTGTTCTGAACGATCCTTCCAGTTCAATGGGCTCCAACACCGCTTCCGCGTCAACTCAACGACCCGGAACGCACGAGCCTCGCTGAGAAATGGCAAGCCCGCGTGGAGTTCGCAAAAGATCGGGTCGGCTCAGGATCTCCCGCGCGACGGTCCAGTTCTCGAGACGACCCGATCCACTCCAAAGCATCGGAGGACTCCGCATCGCTACATGATTCTGGGGAGCCGGGTAGGTGCCGCGGCCACAGAATGCGGCCCACCAGGCGCCATGGCCCGCCCGTCGGGGGGAGTTCCGGCCGAGCACCGGCTTGACCCCGTGAGCCATTCCCAAAGATTCCCGAGACGGCCGCCACGTGACCGGTGGCTCTTCGTCCGTCGGAAGACAAGGAAGCTTACGCACCCCGCTCGCCTTTGGAAGGCGAGCGGGGAGCGGATCGCTCCCCGTCTTTGGGCCTTCGTATCGGCTGGCTCGTCTGACACCGTGGCAACGGCAACGGGTTGATGGATCCGGGCGGAAGCCCCGGTCACGTGGCGACAGTTTCAGATTCCCACTCAGGCAAAGTACCGCTCGGCGCGGGCGGCGATTTCCGGGTAGTTGATCCCGAAGGCGCAGGCCTCGTGAAGTGCCTTGAGGTCGGCCTGCGACGAGTCTCGGGCCGATTCGGAGAGCGCCAGGTACAGGTCGCGCGATTGCCCGTAGTTGTCCTGCTCGAAGTAGGTCACGTAGCGGGCGACGTCGCGGAAGGCGAATCCGGTCGAGGCGACCTTGGCGTCGCAAGACGGGCAGCCGGGGCACATTGTCCGGCGGCTGGCGAGAACAGCGTCCTTGAGCCGATTGACCAGCGAAACTTCCAAGGGCGCCTTGTAGCCATGGGCTGAGGCGATGCTCGACTTCATCTGATCGAAGTTTCGCACCGAGTTGCAAATCGCGCTGATGCGTGGGTCGCTCCAGACGGCTTGCAAGAGGGCCTGATGGGTGGTCAGGCCGAGCTTCTCGAACTCGGGGAGCCGCTTGGGGACGTTGCCCGCGTGCCGCAGGGTTTTCATGGCGATCAGGCCGATGCCCTTCTCATGGCAGGCCGTCAACGCCCGATCGAACGCTCCCCCGCGCTCATAGAAGGGGGTGTACTGCACCATCAAAGCGTCGAGGAACCCGCCATCGGCGGCCGCCTGAATGTATTCGGGCCCGCCGTGACAAGAGAACCCGACCATCTTGACCTTGCCCGAGGCCTTGAGCGTCTCGGCAACCTTGCGAAAGACGTCGCTCTTGCCCCAGTTCACCGACTCCGCTCCATACACTTCGGGGCAGAGTTGGTGAATGAAGTAGAGATCGATGTAATCGGTGCCGAGCGCCTCCAGCCTTGTGTCGATCATCGTAAGCAACTCCTCGGGCCCCTTCTTCTTGGGGTAGTCCTTGGAGACGAGGAAGATGTCTTTGCGACGTTCGGGATGGGCGGCGAACCACCGGCGATAGATCGCTTCCTCGTTTTCATGACCATACTTCTGCGCTGTGTCATAGTAGCGCATGCCCGAAGCCCAAGCCCTGTTGATGAGCCCAGGCGCATTGGTGGCCTCCATGTCGCCCCCCATGGCGAGCATCGGCACCATCGGGCCATTCCTGCCGAGCTTCCGTGTCGGCAGCAATTTCACTTCATTCGCCGGGTTCTTCCCGGGCGGCGTCTCTTGCCGAATCGGCTCTCCGCCCCTGACCGTTCCTGTCGCCAGCGCCCCCACTCCCGCGACGCCGATCCCCAACGCAATCCGACGGCTGACGTGATTGTCCGGATTCACGGTCGATTCCTTTCCAGGAACAGGGAGTTCTCGGCGGCCCGGCGCGAGTCTGATCGTGCCGACCCGGCGTAAGGACTCAAATAGTTATGCCGCAAGCGTGTCAGGAATGTAGCACGGGATCGGAGGCAAGGAAACCTCTCTCTGGGCACCGCAAATGATTGGGAGTTGGCCAGGGATCAGGCCCCGCGTCGGGTCCCGAGGTCGTTGGCCAAGCACCTCATTAAGGCAAGGAGGGGAACCTGGAAAACCCATTGAGGTCAGCGACCAGGCGTCCATTTCCACTAAATCTCCCAGACTTTCCAGACGAAGTGCCTGGCTTGCGACACGGGCGCGGCGGTACCCTGGAAGCCGGAAGACGCGGTTTCTGCTGTCTTGTGAGGAGGAGGGTCTCATGGGACCAGCGGGTGATGTCTCGCACATCCCGATCATCGACGTCAGCGAGCTGGTGGCGGGGGCCCCCTCCCGGCGGGCCGTCGCGGGGCGTCTCGGCGCGGCCTGCCGGGAGAACGGTTTCTTCTACGTCGTCGGCCATGGCGTCGATGAGGCGCTGCAAGCCCGGCTGCGCGAGCTCAGCCGGGAGTTCTTTGCCCAGGATGTTGAGACCAAGCAGCGGATCCGCATGGCCCTGGGGGGGCGGGCCTGGCGGGGTTACTTCCGCGTCGGCGACGAGCTGACCTCCGGCAAGCCGGATCAGAAGGAGGGTCTGTACTTCGGCGCGGAGCTGGCCCCGGACGACCCGCGGGTTCTGGCCGGCACGCCGCTGCACGGCCCCAACCTCTTCCCGGCCGAGCCCGCAGGCTTCCGTGAGGCAGTGCTCGAATACATGGCCGCGCTCACCGGCCTTGGGCATCGGCTGATGGCCGGGCTGGCCCTCAGCCTCGAGCTCGAGGAGTCGTACTTCGCCGACCACGGCACGGCCGAGCCCTTGACCCTCTTCCGCATCTTCAACTACCCGCCCCCGGCCGACCCGACCCTCTGGGGAGTCGGCGAGCATACCGACTACGGCCTGCTGACGATCCTGTTGCAGGACGATGCCGGCGGCCTGGAGGTGAAGTCGAGTGCGCGGTGGGTCCCCGCCCCGCCTGTCCCAGGCTCGTTCGTCTGCAACATCGGCGACATGCTGGACCGCATGACCGGCGGCCTGTTCCGCTCCACACCCCACCGCGTCCGCAACCAGGCCCCGCGCGATCGACTCTCGTTCCCCTTCTTCTTCGACCCCAACTTCTTCGCACCTGTCCGCCCGATCGAGCTGCCAGCGCGGGAACTCCCCCCCGACGATCGGGACGAGCGCTGGGATCGAGCCAGCGTCCATGCGTTCGAGGGAACCTACGGCGACTACCTGCTGGGCAAGGTCGGAAAGGTCTTCCCCGAGTTACGGTCGGCCGTGCTCTGATCAATCGAGTTCGGGCAACCTCGATGTCCTCTCATCGCGGTGACGAGTCCCCCCTATAGATTCGAGGGGGGCAAAGGGGACGAAGCGAGCTTGCACCACGAGTCAATATATACCCAAATCCAAGCATGCCATTCTGGAATTCGCTCTGTCCCCTTTGATTGCGCCTCTCTGGGAAAGCCGTATACCAGATATGGCGGATTGGGAGATCACGAACCTCATGGAAACCGCTTAGCCACACACGCAGGTGACAAAAGGGCTGGAGACGATGGGATGGCTCTATGACCGGCTGATGATGGTAAGTATGGAGCGTGAGGCAACCAGATCAAACGGCGAGTGCACCGGGGGACCGACCTCGACATGGGTTAGCTGGGAGGGGCAATATTGTGGTAGATTTCCTGCACGTCATCGCAATCGTTGAGCATGCCTAGCAATCTTTCAAACAAGCCCAAATCGTCTCCGCTGAGAATCTTGCTTGCCTGCGGAAGAAATCTGATTTCCTGGATTTCCAGCTCGAGGCCGGGGAACGCCTCGAGCAAGGCCGTTTTCGCTTTGTAGAACTCGACGGGAGGGGCGAAGATCGTAACGGTGCCATCCTCGCATTCGACCTCTTCAACGGCAACATCCGCGGCGAACATCGCCTCAATCACTTTCTCCTCGTCGTCACCATTGAAAGAAAGTACCGCCAAGTGATCAAAAGACATCACCACGGATCCATTGGCAGCCAATTTGGACCCGGTCTTGTAGAAACAACTGCGGAGATCGGAGATAGTACGTGTACTGTTGTCGGTCAAGCATTCGACAATGAGTAAGGAGCCGCCGGGACCAAACCCCTCATAACGCGCGGCTTGAAAATCCTCGCCCCCCGTACCAGCGGCTTTCTGGATCGCCTTTTCAATCACATGGTTCGCGACGTTATCGCGTTTGGCTCTTTCGACGAGGCTGCGCAGAGTCGGATTGGCATCCGGGTCGGGCACACCATTCTTGGCGGCCATATACAATTGTTTTCCGTACTTGGAATAGAGCTTTGATTTCTGAGCGGCGGTTTTGAAGATGGATTCTTTGCGCTTTTCGAAGATCCTACCCATTCGAATTTCTGCCTTTTCATTATCCCAACGGAGCCAAGCCAGAATGGTTTCGTCCCCTCAGTATAGAGAAAAATCTCTTCGAGAGCAATTCAACCGGCGCCAACGAATGGCCGGGCTGATCGGCGTGCGGGCGGCTGAGGGCTTCTTGGGAGGCCGGGGCAATCAAAGGGGACGGAGCGAAATATTGGCCCGAGTTAACATGTAGCTCAAGCTGAGTGTGATCTTCCGAAATTCGCTCCGTCCCCTTTGATTGCCCCGTCCGTACCGCCACGACGCACGTCGCCCTTCGCCATCAATGCGAAGGAGGAACTCAGTGATCGGATCGCAGCCGTCCAGCAGTGACAATGGCCAGGCACCTAAGCCGAGCAAGTGAGGAGCCTTGGGCAGTGCATTGAGAGTGCGTGTCAGGCTGAATTTCTATCCAGATTTCCCAGGCTGCCCCGATAAAGTGCCTGGCGGCATGGCCTCTCCTGAAAGTGCCTGGTTACGGCTGCGACCCCTTCTCAACTTAGCCCGGCGGTCATGATAGCAACCTCGATCGTGGCGACGGTGTTAGCGAACCCGTGCAGGATCATGGTCAGCGGCAGTGAGCGGGTACGGCGGCGGACTTCCCCGAGGTAGAGGCCCATGACCAAGATCGCCCCGATCGAGTACAGGTCGTACTGGATGTGCAGCGACGCCCACCCGACTGAGGACGCGACGATCGCCACCCCCGGCCCCCATCGCGACGAAGCGATCCCCCGGTAGAGGAATCCCCGAAACAGGACCTCCTCCCCCACGGGTGCTACGATCAGGATGGTAATTAGGAGCAACGGCACCCAACCCGAACGATAGGCATCCACCATCACCTGCGGAACCAAGGGGCGTCCTACCAGGTAAGTGATCAGGTCCGTGGTGGCGATCAGGACGGTCAAGCCCCCCAAGGCGAGTGCCGCCTGCCTCGCTGTCGGCATGGTCAGGGCGAGGTACTGATGCACGGTCCAGCGTCGGATGCGGATCAGGAGGGCAACCAGACCGAAGATCGTCAGGGTGCTTATCAGGGTTGCCACGGAGAGGAACAGGGCGCTGCTGGAAACGCCGATGAGATTCTCCTTGCTGCCGTTCGCGACCGCGAAGGCGATCAGTGCCCCGATCTGCACCCCGAACGTCACCGCCAAGCAAAGCATCGTCCAGCCGAGACTCGCCCAAGGTCCCCAGGGCTTCGGCGGGACGACCGGGCCGAGCAAGATCGGGCCTTCCGTCCGGCCAGTCACCGTCTGCTCACCACCGGTACCAGGAGGTGCCATCTCGGTGGGGACGGCGGGGTTATCGGCATCCATCTTCCTTGGTCTCCAGACGTTCGGAGGTGTCAAAAGTGAAAATCCATCGGAAGCGGTGACCCATCGCCAACAATCACGGAATTGCCCAGGCCTCTCCCCGGAAAGCGCCTGGCTCTGGCTCCATTCCTTTTTGGTAGGTGGGCAGATTTGGGAACAACTCGGAAGCGGAGGGATGAGTTGCAGATTGACTCAGTAGAGCATCCCACGTCCCCGATACAACTTCGAATTCAGCAACAATCGGGAATTGGTTCGAAACTCTGGCAGTTCGGCCGGCGAGGTCAGCCACATACTCTTGATTAAGCGTAATACCAAGATCACCTGAACCACTCGGCCGAATCGCGCCGTCGGTGGCCAGGCCCTGAAGAAGGTAAGGCGGGGAACCTGGAAAACCAATCGAGGACAGGGATCAGGCGTCTATCCTCACTAAGAGCGGTTAACGATCGCATTGCGCACGGTGGAGGAAAACGGGGACTGGCTCCCGGCCCGCTCCATGCTCGGCTTTTCCGGACGACCTGGCGGCTGGGTGCCTTGTATGTTCGCAGAACACGAGAAGACTTTGTTGGAAAACGGGGTTTCCGCTGAAAGACAAAAGTCAGAGACCCCGTTTTCCAACACAGTCGCTGTCCCCGTTTTCCGGGCCGTCACGGACGGCCTCGGCGGAAAGGGGGACAGGCACCTCCGCTGCGCTCCGGAGCCAGTCCCCGTTTCCACACGTGCTCCTGAGTCTTGAGACCAACTACCGTGCGCAACGCATCCGCAAACCGCTCTAAATCTCCCAGGCTTTCCCACTGAAGTGCCTGGCTTGCGACACGTGGCTTGCGACACGATAGATTTTGCCCGGGGCGGGATCGGACTGATGAAGAAATTTCATGAAATGCCACATGGGAATTTCATCGAGGAATGGTCGGAGCCGCCACCTGGTGTGTCCAGTTCCGATTTCGGCGAAGCTTAATTTCGAAACTCGCTCCTTCCTTTTGAGTCCCCCACTGCGCGGACCGGCGCTCGAGAGAGACGAGTTGAGCGAACCACTGGCACGGGGCGGTTGTCAGGTGCGAGGACGATATCGGTTGAACTCTGTAACGAGGCAACTAGCCTCGTGGTCGCCAGACGCGACCCGCCCGAGACGGATTTCGTTCGTCCCAATATCGGCCTGGCGGCCGAGGTGCTTACATGAGCCTGGCTTGCGAGGTGCTACTCGAGTCCGACGAGCCCGCAATGCTCGACACGATCGATTCATTCCTGGAAGCCGCCGCCGACCGGATCGATCGGACCCGCAAGGGACGTGTCTGGAACCTCTGGATCGATGAGCGGCCGATCCACGTCGAGGTTGTCGACCAACCGCCTTCCATCGGGCTATCCTCCGCGTGTGACGACGCCCACGATGACTCGGTGCTTCGACGCCTCGCCAAGGGACTCGCGACGGCATGCGGTGGTCTGGCCTTGGAGCCTCCCAAGTGACCGCATGACGGTCCATCGCAGTCCGTATTTCCTCAGGAAAGGCCGGGAAATCAAAGGGGACGCAGCGACTGAATTAGGGAGCATGAGTAGACAGGCACCTCAGTGGCGAGGTTTGGGAAGTCCAGTGAAGATGGGTGCCTGGCCGCTGCCCTCAGTGGATTCTCCAGGCTCCCCACCTTGGCCTCTTGAGGTGCATGGCCATCGACGGTACCACGGACGCGCCGGGCCGACCGCAGTGAGCCGTGGTCGAATCCGAAATCCTTCGATTTCCCCCTTGTGTCCCGAACCGAAGCTGGCCAGCATTGACGGTTATGCGGGTTCGGCGGGAAAGGGTTACCCTATGAATGAGCGGAGCAGATTCCGACGTGCTGCCCGTACCTCATCGAAACGAGTGCGCCTAACCAGCGGTGACGGGGGCTTCTAGCCCGAGCTCTTCGGGCGCTCCCCGGGTCGAATGCCGTCGGGATGGGCGGGCGGTACCTGAGTCAGACCCTCCACGACTAGGGTTCGTCTCATCGGGGTTCGTACCGTGACTTCAGGGATCCGGTTTCGCGGCCGCGGGGCACGCGGCGAGGCCCGATCGTTCTGGCGATCGGCCCGTGGACGCCGGGGCGTTCCCGGCGAGGTCAATGGCAAGCCTGCCCTCCCGCAGCATCGCGAGGGTCACATGAGGCATCTCATCGCACTCGGATGGGCCACGACCCTGGTCATCGTCCTCGGATCGACGAGTCTCTGGGCCGAGGAGGACAAGAAGCCGGAGGGGAAGGCCCCCGACGCGGCCGCGGGCAAGGATAAGGCCGAACACGGCCGGGGGGCCGAGGGGGAAAAGAAGTTCCGCGACTTCAACGAGGTGACGAAGGACTCCGAGAAGTTTGACGGCCTGTTCACGCTCCACAGGAAGGACGAGCACCTCTACGCCGAGATCAAGGCGGACCAGTTCGAGAAGCCCCTGCTGGTGCCGATCAACATCGCGCGCGGCATGGCGATGGCCGGCGAGCCGCTGAATTTCGGCGACCAGTGGGTCCTGGTCTTCAAGCGGGTCGGCGACAAGGTCCATCTGATCCGCCGTAACGTCCACTACAAGGCGCCGACCGGCTCGGCGGTGGAGCGGGCGGTCCAGCAGAACTACCTCGACTCGGTGCTGCTGGCTCTGCCGATCATCAGCATCAACCACGCGAACAACAACGCCGTGGTGATCGACCTGGCCGACGTCTTCCTGACCGACTTCGCCCAGCTCCAGTTCTTCGGCAGCCTGGATCGCAACCGGACGACCTGGCACAAAATCAAGACGTACCCGAACAACCTCGAGATCGAGGTCGAGGCCACCTACAGCGGCGGCCCCTATTCCTTTGCCTTCTTCGATAACGCCGCCGCCGACCGTCGGGGCAAAACGCTGATCATCCACTACAGCCTGGTCAAGGCGCCCGACGGCGGCTACAAGCCCCGATACGCCGATGACCGGGTCGGCCACTTCCTCGACGCGGCCAAGGACTTCGGCAAGGCCGACCTCGACACCTACTTCGTCCGTCAGGTCAACCGCTGGCGGCTCGAGAAGGTTGACCCGAAGGCCAAGCTGTCGCCGCCCAAGAAGCAGATCATCTGGTATATCGAGGCGACTGTCCCCGAGAAGTATCGCCCGGCCGTCGAGGAGGGCATCCTCGAGTGGAACAAGGCGTTTCAGAAGATCGGCTTCAAGAATGCCATCGCCGTCCGCTGGCAGACGGAGGGCCGCGACGATTTCGACCCCGAGGACATCAACTACTGCACCTTCCGCTGGGGGACCGCCGACGGCGCCGGGGCCTACTCGGGACTGCGGTCCAACCCGTTGACCGGGGAGATGATCGACGGCGACGTTGTCTTCGACGACGGCCTGGTCCGCTACTGGGCGCAGGAGTACGCCTTCATGACCGGCACCGCCCCGACCGCGGCCGGCGACCGCGCCGACGCACCGCTGGCGATGGGCGAGGTGATCAGCCCGATCATGGCGGCCAAGATGGGCTTCGGACTGCCACTGCCGCTGATCGGGCCCCGGTCGTCGGCCGACGGCCTCGCGCCGGGCGTCGAGGCGGTCCCGGCCGGGACCAGCGCCGACCTGCTCCGGCTCCGTCGGCAGATGCTGACGGGGCAGTTCGCCGCCTGCCAGTTCACCACGGGCCTGCGCAGGGAACTGGCCATGGCCGCCCTCACCTTTTCCGCCGCCGGCACCTCCGGGCCCGACGAAAAGCTCTCGGAGGAGGCCCTGAGCCAGTTGATCAAGTACGTTGTCATGCACGAGGTCGGCCATTCTCTCGGCCTGCGGCATAACTTCCACGGCAGCACCATGCTGACGGCCGACGAGATCAACGACCCCGCGATCACGCGGGTCAAAGGACAGTCGGGCAGCGTGATGGACTACAACCCACTCAACATCGCCTCCAAGGGCAAGAAGCAGGGGGACTTCGCCACCACCACGATCGGCCCCTACGACTACTGGGCGATCGAGTATGCCTACAAGCCGATCGACGGCGACGAGGCGGCCGAGTTGAGGAAGATCGCCGCCCGGTCGCCCGACCCCGATCTGGTCTACTCCACTGATGAGGACATGTTCCTTGACCACGACCCGCTCGTGAATGCCTTCGACCTCGGCTCCGACCCGACCCGGTACGCCAGGGACCGGGTCGCGCTGGCCGCCGAATTGATGAAGGGCCTCGACGAGAAGGTGGTCAAGGAGGGAGAGCCGTGGTCCCGCACCCGCCGCGCCTTCTCTCTCTTGCTCTCCCAGTGGGGGGACGCCGCGTACCTGGCCTCGTCGCACGTCGGCGGCCAGTACGTCTCCCGCGACCACCGGCCGGGGGAATCCAAGGAGGACAAGGACAAGGAACGCAAGGAGAAAGACAAGGCCGAGAGCAAGGCGGACAAAAACGAAAAGGAGGCCAAGGCCGAGACGCCCCAGAGGCCCACGCACGACCCCATCACGCCTGTCCCGGGGACCAAGCAGCGCGAGGCGCTGAAGCTTGTGTCCGAACAGATCCTCAGCGACAGGGCGTTCCAGTTCTCACCGGCCCTGCTCCGCAAGCTGGCCAGCGAGCGTTGGTATCACTGGGGCAACGAGAGGCTGTTTTACTATGGGGGCTCGGTCGAATTCCCGATCTATCAGCACATCCTCGGAATCCAGAAGATCGTCCTGGGGCAATGCCTGTCCGCCAACACGCTGTCGCGACTCCAGAATCAGGAACTCCAGGCCGAGCCGAAGACCGAGTCATTGACGATGGCCGAGGTCTTCCGGTCCCTGACCGACGGCATCTGGTCGGAATGTGAGCCGAACGACGCCCGCGGCGGAGCCGTCGCCTGCTCGACGATCCGGCGCAACCTCCAGCGCGAGCACCTCAAGAAGCTGAGCACCCTCGTTCTCGGCCGCAAACGCAGCCCCTACGAGGACCTGTTCGACTACATCTTCTTCTTCGGCACGCCGGAGCCGCCCGCCGACGCCAAGAGCCTGGCGCGGCTGCACATGGAGGAGATCCGCGACCGGATCGGCAAGTTCCTCGACCCGAAAGACTCCAAAGTCGATGAGACGACCCGCGCCCACCTGAAGGAGTGTCGCACCCGGATCAACAAAGTCCTGGATGCGTCCCTCGACCTGAACGAGCCGTGACCCTCCCCGACGGCCGGGGCGTCCCCAGGGACGCCCCTCCCCGCATTGACACCGATCGCGACAACCCTCCACGACCGGCGGGATGTCATCCGCATCAGGGAATCAACAGTGACGGAGCGAATTATCGATGTGGTTTATCATAGAAATTTGACTGCATATCGTTTTCTGGAATTCGCTCCGTCCCGAATGGCATGAAGCCAACGGTAAGGCGAAGCGGTTGTAGAGGTTGAGAAAAGAAGGGCCTCCTGGCACGATGGAGTTGCTTAACGACACCAACGTGCACAAGAGGCCCTCTGATGCATCACCGGATTGATACCATTGTCACGCAGATTCGACAAGACATTGCCCTCCATCTCGCCCCCGAATCCATCCTCACAGCCTGTCGCTCTGTGGGGCATACCTGACGGCAATGCGTGCTCACTCCACCCGCGATTCTCCACTGGTTTGTGATCCAGGTCATCCATGGCAACACCGCCCTGACCCACATCTCGCTGTTCAGCGGTCGCAGCTTTACCGCCACGGCCTACTGTCAGGCGCGTCGTTTCTTGCCCTTGGCGGTCTTCCAGACCGTACTCCGCAACCTGCTCAAGGGGTTGGTTCCGGACACCCAAACCCAAGGCCTGTGGCGCGGCCACCGCACCTGGCTGGTCGATGGTTCGTCGTTCTCCATGCCCGACACTCCGGAGCTTCAGGCCAAGTTCGGTCAGCCCGGCAATCAGTCGCCCGGATGTGGGTTTCCCGTCGCCAAGATCCTGGCGTTGTTCCACGCCGGCACCGGCCTCCTTCTGGATGTCGTCGCAGCGCCGTTACGGACTCACGACATGTCGCAGGTGGGTGGAATCCATCCGACGCTGCAAGCGGACGACATCATGGTCGTTGACCGAGGTCTCAGTTCCTATGCTCATGTTGCGATGTTAAGCCAACGGCTTGTTCACGCGGTATTTCGCATGCATCAGCGTCAGATCGTCGACTTCACGCCGGGGCGGCCGCACTTTCATCTCGGTGAAAAAAACACCCAGAAGGGGCTCCCCCGATCGCGTTGGCTGCGAGGGCTTGGGGTGCTCGATCAAGTCGTCGAATGGTTCAAACCCGTGGATGCTCCCGAGTGGATGACGGCGGAGGAGTACGCGGCGTTGCCGGACACGTTGGTGGTCCGCGAATTGCGATATGATGTGGGCCGTCCGGGGTTCCGGACAAAGTCTGTGACGCTGGTGACGACGCTCCTGGACGCCGAGCTTTACCCGCTGGAGGCGCTAGCAGAACTCTATGGAATGAGATGGCGAGTTGAGCTGAATCTGCGTCACTTGAAGCAGACTATGAAAATGGATGTATTGAAATGTGCGACAGTGGAAGGCGTCCTCAAGGAACTGGCGGCTTATGCAATTGTTTACAATTTGGTATGTCTAGTGATGATGGAGGCGGCGAAACGGCAAAAGGTGGCGGTGGAGCGGATCAGCTTTATCGACGCACTGCGTTGGTTGCTGCAGGCGAAACCGGGAGACGAATTGCCAGAGTTAATCGTCAATCCTGATCGCCCCGATCGCGTCGAACCCCGCGTGAAGAAGCGAAGACCGAAGCAGTACCCGTTGATGAAAAAGCCACGAGCGGAGCTTCGCAACAACCTTATGGGCCAAGGAGTTAACGCTTAGCCTCATGCCATTCCGCTCCGTCCCCTTTGATTGACTCCAGGCGGCATTGGCGAAGAATCGGTGGTATCGGCTGTGGTGACCGCAATGGACGGCGCCCGCGGACTGAATCAGTTCGGTGACGTAGCGATGGCGGAAGGAGAGGCACCACCCCGTGGCGATGGTGACGAAGGTGGCGAAGGTGGGGGCGACGAAGACCGAGCGGAATTGGAGTAGGAGCGAGCGGAACGTAGGGGGTAAGCTGCATGTGCGGCCTCCTTGTGGCGCGGGATCCTGGGTGTTGAGCAACTTCCAGGATACAACCGTGGCCCAAGGAGGACGCAATACTACATGCTTATTCACCCAGCGCGAAAAGTGCGAAACTCGAACTTAGAACACGCCGGGACGTTGAACACCGGCGACGTTAGGGACGAGCGGACGGTCGAGAGGCCCGAACGGATCTGAACCATGCCCGGAACACTTGACCGATCCACCATCCTCCAGCGGCTCGCCGATCTCGACCGTCGAGATCAGCGGCGGAAAGTGTTCGGGGCGGCGTCCCATCAGTACAAGCTGAATCCGCCGCTACCCGTCTCCGTGATCGAGGCGTTCGAGGAACGCCACGGGGTCTCGCTGCCCGAGGACTACCGGCTCTTCATGACCGAGATCGGCAACGGCGGGGCCGGACCCTATTACGGCATCCTCCCCTTCGGCAAAGACGACGACGACCGTGACTGGGAAGGCGGCGGCCTGGTCGGCGACCCGTCGAAGCCGTTCCCGCACACGACCGCCTGGAACCTGCCCGAGTCGTTCTGGGGTGGCGAGCCCGACCCACCACCGGGCACGACGCTGGAAGAGGAGGACCGGCTGATGGAGGCATGGGACCGAGAGTTGGAGGCGCATTACTGGAACCCGGCGATCATGGGTGGAGCGATCCCGATCTGCCACAAGGGCTGTGCGCTGCGGCAATGGCTGGTGATCCACGGCGAGCAGCGGGGCTTCGTCTGGGACGACCTCCGGGCGGACAACGCCGGGATCGCTCCCGTCCTCGACGAGTCGGGTGAGCCGGTGACGTTCGCCGACTGGTATATGAGCTGGCTCGACTCCTCTCTCCGAAAGGCAAGTGAAACGCCCTGGTCGACCGTCAACCCTCTCTGGCGGCGAATCCGGCGGCGCTTTGGTCGGAACTGACCTCGGCCACATCGGACATGCCATCAGCCTACGGCGGAAGAAACGTCGAGCCATCAGCCTACGGCGGAAGAAACGTCGAGATGACCTCGGCGGTTCCCATGTGTCCAGCCATTGTTCCTGTTCGGCGGGCGTTGGCCAGCCCGCAGTGATCGCTGTGGCGGCAGGTACACCCGATCAGGACGTGATTCCTGGCTCCGGCCTCACCTTCCTGCCTCCCGCCGGAGAGCCGTCCGCAGTTCCAGCGGGCAATCGGTCAGGACGGCGTCGATGCCCACAGCGACCGCCTGCTGCCAATTCGCCGGGAGGTTGTCGGCGACCGTCGGACCGGCAAGGAACGCCCGTTTCCTGGCACGATGGACCGCCTCCATCTGCACCGACGACGGCAGATACCGGAGATAGACCCAATCGGTGTGGAGCGCTGCCAGCGCCATGGGGAACTCAGCGGCGTTGTTGGCAACGGCAGCCGTGTGGGCTTTACTCGAAGCTCGTTTGAGCCGGTCCCGAACCTGGGCCTCCGAGATGGTATTCCCGATGAACAGGAGCCGGTCCAAGACCTCGTGTTGCTCGGCCAGACGCACGACATCCAGTTCCACGTTCTCGGCTTTGAGATCGACGGCCACCAGCACGTCGTGGCGACGGTACTCGGCAACCAGCTTGAGGACTTCCTCGACGGTCGGCACCTTCTCACCCGCAAACCTCGGATCGAACCACTTGCCGGCGTCAAGCTGGCGGATCTGCTCCAGCGTCATCTCGGAGGCGGTGCCGGTTCCGTTGGTCGTTCGATCCACGGTCTCGTCGTGGATGCACACGAGGTGTCCGTCCTTGGTGCGCCGCACATCGAACTCGAAGCCGAGCCGCAGTTCGAGGCAAGCCCGGAAGTTGGCCAGCGTGTTCTCGGGAGCGTGCTGAAGCAGGCCCCGATGAGCGACGATCAAGGTTTGCTCCCGCCCGGCTGCGAACGAGTTCGCAGGAACGACGAGTAGCCAAAGTGCCGGAAGCAGGAAACTGCGGAGTGCGGTCATCACCGATTCGCCTTCCGGTAACTCTTGAGTTCGTCATCGAGGAAGCCCTTCGCCTCGTGTCCAGAGATTATCCTCCATTCACTTGGAGTGCCACTTCTATAAGATATGAGTTCAGCCGTTCCCTGAACGGCTTCCCGCTGATCTTGGCTTCCCAGGTGCTCGGGAGCTTCACAAGCCGCTTCATCTTGTCGTAGGAGAGCCTGGCCTCGGCCAGCGTCTTCAGAGTCGGCAGGACTACTTCTTCGAAGAAACCGTCCATCCTGTCGGCGACCTGATGGTCGAACGACTCGGCCGTGATCGTGATCTTCTTTTTCTCTTCCGCAGCGTCATTGTCGGCCCAGTGGTCGTACTTGTGTGGGGAGAGCAAAGGGGACGGAGCGAATTCTTGTTAAAAACGAACACGTGCTTGATTCTCGTCGCAATATTCTGGAATTCACTCCGTCCCCTCTTCTTCCCCCGGATCGTCGGTCGGCGCCACCCTGTTAGGTGAGGCAATCACATGGTGAACCCCATTCCCGCCAGGTATCAACGAACTGGCTCGAGCAAGATTGTTGGTTGCCTGGTTTATCTGGTGGTTACACCGTTCGTCGCGCTGTTCCTGGCCCTCTTCCTCGCAGTGCCACTCATGTACTCGCTCGAAACCCTCGGACTGTCCAGGGATCGTGCCAGTGCACCGTTCCTGGTGCTACTGCCGTTGATCGGGGTCGGCGTGGTCGCATGGAGTTATCGGGATTATCGCCGACGGGCGGCGCTCGAGGTTGTGATCGATCGGGATCGGGTGACAATCGGCAAAGACTCGCGTCGGACTGTCCTGCGCTTCGAGGATGTGGTCTCAACTCGCCTGGTTCCTACCAGGATCGACTTTGCCTGCGTCCTCGTATCTCGATCAGGTCAAGCCCTACGATTGCCGGCGGAGATCGCCCCATTCTCGCTGGTTCGCGAGCCGTTGGAGGTGACGCTGATCCCCGAGATGGTGCGGCGACTGGACGAGAGGATTGCCCGCGGTGAAGCCGTAACGCTTCGCATCCCTTCGGCCCGGATCCTCGTAATGATGTGTCGAGGGTTCGGGGCTCTGCTCATGAGCGTGTTAATGCTGGTCAATCCCTGGAGGATCCCCATGGGGCTCCTCGTCATGCGGCACGCAATCACGGTGATTCGGCAGTCATGGCTGGGGATTCGCGGCGGCCTGATCATTGATCGCGAGGGCCTGCGTCATTTCTCGGATGCCCCCGCGACACCCATGTCCTGGGATCGTCTGGAGCGGATTCGGAGCGATCCCATCGGTCTGGTGCTTCGATCAAGAGAGAGGCAAGTTTTTGCCCTTTCTTCTCTGACGGATGATTTCTGGCCTGCTTTGCGCTGGATCAATGCGAGGGTCCGATGAGGAGTCCTCGCCTGACGTTACAGCGGTTGGTGTTCGGCTGGCGCACGAAAAAAGGGGACAGGCACCCGGCCGCTCCGTGGATCAGACGGTGCCAAGGGACCCGCGGGCCGGGAGCCAGTCCCCTTTTTCCTTCGTCGTACGCAGCCCGTTGGCAAACCGCTGTAATATCGCCGGCTTCCCGTCTCGCTGAGCGCCGTGGGCGTCGGGCTGCTCCGATTCCCCTCCGTCGTAGCAGGGGTCGGAAGCCGTATGGGTCAAACAAGGGGGACGGAGCAAATTGTTGGTCCGAGCTAACAAATAACCCAATCTGAGTGTGGTTTTCTGAAATTCGCTCCGTCCCATTTGTTGAATCCAGATCGGGTATGCGAGGTCGATGCGCTGAGCGAGATGACATAGTCGCCGGCCGCGACGAGTCGTCGGGATGCCGTCACGAGGAGTCGGAACCCGCAACGGAATCCGCGGATTCGCGACGTCGATTTCGGGTCGTTCAGCCGCAAGCCATGTGGCAGGGTTCGGGAACCCCGGCACGGCGTTCCATGTCTTGCTCGGGCGGCAGCTCGACGTAGACGTCGTCGCCTTCGACCCGGACTTGGAAGACCTCGACCCGGTACGACTCGCCGCTCAAGCAGGCGCCTGATTCGAGCGAGAAGGTCTTCTTGTGCAGGGGGCAGGCGACCTTGGGGACGCCTTGCTGATCGCCAAGGATACCCCGCGAGAGGACGGCCTCGCGTTTGTGGGGACAAGTGTTCTGGCAGGCGTACCAGGTGCCCTGGGAGTCGAACCGGAACACGGCGACCTCCGCCGCCCCGTGCTTGATCGTGCGCCCGCCGTCGACGGGGAAGTCGCTCACCGACCCGACGTGGACCCAGCGAAGGCCGGGCTCGTCGGTCGGGGTCATCGGTTCGATGGGCTGCCGGCCCCCGAGTTGATCGATGGGCACGAAGTCCGACGGCCAGTCGGCGGGCCGCTGCTGGCCGCGCTCCGACACGAACTCGATGCCGGACACGGCCTCGTCGGTGTTGGCGAACTGCTGGAAGAACCGCCGCTTCTCCGGGTCGTCGACGACGGCCTTCCACTCGCACTGGTACGAATCAACGAGTGCCTGCATCTGCCGCTCGAGCTCGTCGGCGATACCGAGACGGTCATTGATGATCACAGCCCGCAGGAAGTCGATTCCGCCCTCGAGGTTCTCGAGCCAGACCGACGTCCGGGTCAACCGGTCGGCCGTGCGGATGTAGTACATGAGGAACCGGTCGAGATAGCGGAGCGCGGTGTCTTCGTCGAGGTCGGAGGCGAGCAGGTCGGCGTGCCGCGGCCGGGCCCCGCCGTTGCCGCAGACATAGAGGTTGTAGCCCTTCTCGGTGGCGATCAGGCCGAAGTCCTTGCTCTGGGCCTCGGCGCACTCGCGGACGCACCCCGAGACGGCCCCCTTCAGCTTGTGCGGGGAGCGAAGCCCGCGGTAGCGTAGTTCGACCCGGATGGCGAACCCGACCGAGTCCTGGACGCCGAACCGGCACCAGGACGAGCCGACGCAGCTCTTGACCGTCCGCAGCGACTTGCCGTACGCGTGTCCGCTCTCGAACCCGGCCGCGACGAGGTCGGACCAGATCTCGGGGAGCTGGTGGACCGGCGCCCCGAAGAGGTCGATGCGCTGGCCGCCCGTGATCTTGGTGTAGAGGCCGTATTTCCGGGCGACCTCGCCCAGGACGATCAGCTTCTCCGGCGTGATCTCGCCGCCAGGGACGCGCGGGACCACGGAGTACAGGCCGCCGCGCTGGATGTTGGCGAGGAACCGGTCGTTGCTGTCCTGCAAGGTCGCGTGGGCCGGGTCGAGGACGTTCTCGTTCCAGAGGCTCGCCAGGATCGAGGCCACCGTCGGCTTGCAGACCTCGCATCCGTGCCCCTGGCCGTGCGCGGCGATCAGGGCGTCGAACGTCTTGATCTCCTTGATGAGGGCGATCTGGTAGAGCTCCTGGCGGCTGTGCGGAAAGTGCTCACAGAGGCGGTTGTCGACCCGAGCGCCCGTCGCCTGGAGCTCCGCCTTGAGCAGGTCGGCGACGCGCGGCAGACAGCCGCCGCAGCCGGTGCCGGCCTGGGTGCAGGCCTTCACCTGGGCGACGGTGGAAAGCTTCTGGTCGCGGACCGCCTCGCGGATCCGACGCTCGCCGACGTTGTTGCACGAGCAGACCTGGGCGTCGACCTCGCCGCCGCAGGCGGAGCCCCGGCCCGCCGACAGGAGGTCGCCGGGAAGGATCGTGAGCGGCTGGTCGCTCTTGAACAGGCCGAGCAAGACGCCGTAGTCCGAGGCATCACCCACCAGGACGCCCCCCAGCAGGCGGGTGCCCTCGGGGTCGAAGAGGAGCTTCTTGTAAACGCCCCCGAACGGGTCCTCGTAGGTCAACGCTTTCGCCCCGCCGGTCTCGGCGAAGGGGTCGCCGAAGCTGGCGACGTCCACGCCCATCAGCTTCAACTTGGTCGACATGTCGAAGCCACCAAATGTCCGCGTCTCCCCCGTGAGGTTCGCCGCGGCAACGTCGGCCATCTCGTACCCAGGGGCGACCAGTCCATAGACCATGTTCCGGTGTAAGGCGACCTCACCGACGGCGAGGATGTCCGGATCGGAGGTGCGGAGCGCGTCATCGACGACAACCCCGCCACGCGGGCCGACCTCCAGGCCACAGTCACGGGCCAGCTCGTCGCGGGGCCGGATGCCCGCCGAGATCACGACCATGTCGACATCGAGCTGCCCGCCATCAGTGAACGCCAGCCCTTCCACCTTGCCGTTGCCGAGGAACTCACGCGTGCTCTTGCCCAGGTGGACCCGGACGTTCATCGCATTGATCTTGTCGAGCAGCGTCTTCGACCCCGCGTCGTCGACCTGACGGGGCATCAGCCGGGGGGCGAACTCGACGACGTGGGTCTCCAGCCCGAGGTCGCGGACCGCCTTCGCGGCCTCGAGGCCGAGCAAGCCACCCCCCACGACCGCCACGGACGCCGCCTTCCCGGCGTAGGCGAGAATCTGCTCGAGATCCTCGATGGTCCGATAAACGAACACCCCCTTCTTGTTGACGCCGGGGACCGCCGGCACGAACGGCGCCGAGCCCGTCGCCAGGACGAGAGTGTCGTAGCTGACCTCGCGGCCCTTGGCCGAGACGACCACTCGACGCTCGCGGTCGATGGCCGACGCGCGGTCTCCCACGTGCAGCGTGATCCCCTTCTCGAGGTACCAGGTCTCGCAGGCCAGCTTCAGGTGTTCGGCGTCGCGGCGTTCGAAATATTTCGATAGGTTGACGCGATCGTAGGCCGGCCGTCGCTCTTCGCAGAACGTCACGACTTCGTAAGAGCGGTCGGTGTCGTAGGCCGCCAGTCGTTCACAGAACCGGTGACCGACCATGCCGTTGCCTACCACCACCACGGTCTTTCGCTCGTGTCCCATCGCGATCATCGTCGGTCCCTTGTGCTGGTTGGTGGCCAATGAGCGTTCGATGCGTCGGAGTGATAGGAAACGTCTCGTCCCGCGTCGGGTCGGGTCGACCCGCACCGCGCAGGCCTTGTCGGCCGGTCGGCGCGATTCCAGGCCGAGCGCTGCGAGGGTCAACGGGTTGATCGAGACGTTGTGCCTTCGGAGGAAACCCTGACCAGCCGGCACGGTCGGTGTGGCGAACGCACACACCCGGACCGACCTCCGCCACCACGCAAGGACCAACCGGTCCCTGGCCTCCGAGGACCGCCGCTGGGGCGAGACCGGCGACCTGACGTCGTTGGCGATGCTCCCTTAAGGCAGGCTCCGTACCACGACCGACGGCATTTCGAGCCGAGGAGCCGTTTTTCCGCTGATAAGGCGACTTGAGCTTCGGCCCAGCCCCAACCCAGCTTCGGGAAACCGAAGGAATCCCGCGATTGGTCGCGGTCGGGACCAGGGCACTCCCGCCCAATCCTTACGCCTAGCTGCCATCAGAACAGGCACTTTTTTCGTGAGTCGACGTGAATCGGTCGCGCTAATTTCAAGGAGCTTCGAGATCAAGGCGGACCAATGACAGGGGGCTGGGACGCGCCTGACTTCGCCACTTCGATCGAGAGCCGGAGCGCGACCCGGCAGATGTGACCTCGATCCCGTGATGATCTAGCTGCATCAAGATGAGAGGAGGGAACTTCCGACTCCGGAAACGGTCGGTGGCCAGGCACCTATCGAGGGTAAGTTGGGGGATCTGAAAAATCCATCGAAGGTGACGGCCGAACCCGTTCCTCCCGACGTCAACGCGATCGGCCATGGCACCATCATAGGCCTAACAATTCCCGTAGGGTGGGCACGGCCCACCCTCTTAATCTCTGCTTTGGCAAGGAGATAGGGATGGTGGGCCGTGCCCACCCTACGGGAGAAATCGGATTCTGGCCGTCGATCAATTGCAAATCGTTGATAAGTTCATAACGGGTTAGGCGAAGCTTTACACCCATCTTCACTGAACCGCCCAGACCACACCACTTAAAAGCACAACACAAACATAACGATATTTCAATTAAGCTGAACCGTTACCGCGTCGTGTCAAGCGTGCCCAAATCTGGGGCGGCCTGGACACGCTCTGCGATCGTGTAATTGCGGTATGCGGTATTGTCCGGCGGCTGAAGGCGGGCTATCAAGAAGAATTCCAGTGCCGGAGCCAGGAAATACCAGCCATGCTCGAACGGGATGACATCCGTCCAATGGCGGTTTACATGTTCGTCGTGGCTCCAGATGCGAGCGTCGAACGTATTCATCGCCAAGCCGACGTACCGAAGTTGTTCCTCGGCGTTGAATATCAAATAAACGCCATATCCTGAGCAGATCTTGAACTCTTGCTTGCGACGGAGGTACTCCTCATATGACCAGCCAATGTCATTCGCATGGATGATCTTCAGCCGTGGAGCGTCGGCGGCCAAGTAGGTCTCAAAGGCTCGGAGCAATGGGATGACCGGCGACCATCGCGCTGGCGGAATTTCTTCTGCCACCTCAGCCCCCCTTAGCCCTGTTTGGTTCGTCACTCCAAGCATTTCTCTCCCAAAGTTCGCCTCACCCTCCCATCGGCATGAACCGATCGAGGTCTTCGCCCTTGGCGACGACCGTGACGCCATCTTCGGTGACGGTCAGGCCGCGGGCGAGGTCGGCGGCGCGGTTCCAGCCGATGTCGAAGCCGGGGGGAATCTTGACGTCCTTGTCGATGATCGCCTTGCGGATCCGGGCGTGGCGACCGACTTCAACGTTTTCGAAGAGAATCGAGTCTTCAACCAGGGCGTAGCTGTTGATCCGAACTCCCGGCGAGAGGATGCTCCGGTAGACTTGTCCCCCCGAAACGATGGCCCCCTGGCAGACGATCGAGTTGAGCGCAGCGCCCCGGCGATCGGGGTCGGAGTGGACGAACTTCGGGGGGGGCATCGGCGGCTGATAGGTGTGGATCGGCCAGTTGCGGTCGTAGAGGTTGAGGATCGGGTCGACCTGGATCAGGTCCATGCTCGTCTGGAAGAAGGCGTCGAGCGTACCGACATCGCGCCAGTAGGCGGCCTGCTTGCGGTTCTCATCGCGGAACGGGTAAGCGAAGACTCGTGAGTCGGCGAGCATGCCCGGGATGATGTCCTTGCCGAAGTCGTGCGAGCTGGCTTCTTTCTTGGCGGCGTCCTGAAAGAGGAGTTCGTACATCACGTCGGTGGCGAAGACGTAGATGCCCATTGAGGCCAAGCTCATGTCCGGGTTCCCGGGCATCCCCGGGGGGTCTTTCGGCTTTTCGAGGAAGCTACGGACCCGGCCGGAGGCGTCGACGTCGATCACCCCGAACTCGCGGGCCTGGGCTCGAGGCACGGGCAGGCAAGCGATCGTCAGGTCGGCGCGACGTTCGCGGTGGAACGCGATCATCTCGGCATAGTTCATCTTGTAGATGTGGTCGCCGGCCAGAATCAGAGTGTCGCGAGGCGCGGCCTTCTCGATCGTATACACGTTCTGGTAGATCGCGTCGGCCGTCCCCTGATACCACATCTCGGCGATCCGCTGCTGCGGCGGAATGACCTCGATGTATTCGTCGAGCTCGCGGCAGAGAAACTTCCAGCCCTGGTCGAGGTGCCGGCTCAGGCTAACGGCCTTGTACTGTGTCAGGATGAGAATCTTGCGGACATCCGAGTTCAAGCAGTTGGACAGCGTGAAGTCGATGATCCGGTAGATCCCACCAAAGGGTACGGCCGGTTTGGCCCGATCGCGCGTCAGGGGTTCAAGGCGAGTCCCGCGCCCCCCGGCGAGGACGATGGCCAAAACATCACGATGCACCAGGTTGCCTCCGTTCCGTAAATTCTCAAACGACCGGAAGTCTCCATTGTGCCCACAGGATCCGGCCAAGCCAACGGGTTAGTGTAAGAAGCCGCGGGTTCGTACCACTTGGCGGCCCCCTCCTTCGCAAAGCAGACTTGGAGGCTCGCGTCGGCGGCGGCCTGGATCCGTTCCCCACCCCGATCCCTCATCGGCTTCCCTGATCCGACCTTCCCCGGCCCGCCGTTGCGTTCCCCTCCGGGGTCGAGGTAGCGTCTTCGGTTCTTCTCGCCGTTTTGATAGATTCGAGCGTGAAGCCTATTCGGCTCGTTGCAACGATCGCACCGGAAATCCCAGAACGGGTTTCCGACCGACTTTCGACCGCCTTGATCCCGCCAATGGCATCCTCTTGGGAGACAACCGTGACCTTCCGCCCGTTCCAACGCTCCTGGCTCCGTGCCACGTTGATCCTCGCCTCAGCACTTCCCGCCTCGGCTTTGCCGGTCCAGGGCGCGGACCGAATCAAGGACTTGCAGACCAAAAGCGTCGCCAGCACCAAGAAGAAGGTCGCTCGCCCCTACCACTTCGGCTCGCAAGGAGCCGGTGACGTCTTCTCGAACCACGGCAGCCACAGCAACCGCCTGATCCCGGTCTATACCTTCGGACGAAAGGGACGACTCGACCAGGTCACCGGCGCGAATAGCCCCTACCGTGACCCCGAGAAGGTCAAGGCACTCTACGGTTTCCTGCCCGAGAACACCGTCAACCCCGAGGCAGAGTACGCCGACCAAAGCAGCCTCTATCAGGTGCAGCGGGACGCCATCAAGAACGGCGTCAAGCACCTCTTTGTCGTCTGGTTCGACGGCTTCGACTGGCAGACGACCCAGGCCGCCGCGATCGCCAAGACGGGCAAAGTCTACACCGAGGGGAAAGGGTCGGGCCTGATCTTTCAGGACTATACCGCCGAAGGGTCCGCCCAGTACGGCTACTACGTCACCAGCCCGACCCGCGACAAGAACAAGCCGAACGTCGACGCCCAGACCGTCACCATCGGCCCCGACGCCCTCAAAGGGGGCTATGACGCCCAGATCGCCGGGCCGAACCCCTGGACCCTGGGCCCGCTCGGCCCGAAGGCCCCCGGCTATTTCAAAGGACAGTCCGGCCACGAGGCCGACAAGGCCGGGGTGAAAGCGGTCGGCCGCAGCCTGCACGCCTACACCGATTCCTCGACCAGCGCCGCCGAGTTTGCCTCCGGGGTCAAAGCCTACAACAACGGCGTCAACGTCACCGACGACGGCCGGTTCGTGCCCACCCTCTTCAACCAGCTCCAGGCCGACGGCTGGAAAGTCGGCACCGTGACCAGCGTCCCGTTCCCCCACGCCTCGCCCTCGGCAATGTACGCCCACAACGTCCACCGCGACGACTACCAGGACCTCGCCCGCGAGATGCTCGGCCTGCCCAGCGTGGTCCAGGAGACGAAGAAGGGACCGCAACTCCCCGGCCTCGACGTCGTCATGGGGACCGGGTTCGGCCAGACGATCCCTGAGCCCGGGGTCAAAAAAGCGCAAGGCAAGAACGGGGTCGCGGGGGGCCTCTACATCACCGACGCCGACAAGGCGGCCATTGATGTCAAGAACGGCGGCAAGTATCGCGTGGCCCAGCCCGAGGCCGGCGTCAAAGGCGGCGAGGCGCTACGCAAGGCCGCCGCGGCCGCGGCCGAGCGGGGTGAGCGACTCTTCGGACTCTACGGCACGAAGGAGCACAACCACCTGCCGTTCCAGACCGCCGACGGTGGCTTCGACCCCTCCCCCAACCTCGGCGGCAAGGCGGAATCCTACACCCCGGCCGAACTCAATGAGCAGCCCACGCTGGCCGACATGACCGAGGCCGCCCTCACGGTCCTGACTGCCAAGCCGGCGCAGCCGTTCGCCCTGTTCGTCGAGGCCGGTGACGTCGACTTCGCCCTGCACAGCAACAACCTCGACAACGCCATCGGCGCGGTCTACAGCGGCGAAGACGCGATCCGCTCAATCATCAAGTGGGTCGAGACCAACAGCAATTGGGACGACTCGCTCATGATCGTCACCGCCGACCACGGGCACTACCTTGTGATCGACGACCCCGAAGCGCTGGCGAAAGGCAAGCCCTGATCGCCTCGCGAAAGTGAACGCCGGCCGGCGTCCGAATTCCAAACTCCACGGACGCCGGCCGACGAAGAGGCCGCCAACAACCATCCTCATCTCGCTCACTTTTGAATCCCATCAATCCAAGCCAAACACTTCAGCACCCAATAGTATGACGAGCGGGGCGGCCGCGGTCCCAAGAATGGCGATCCAAAATGGTGTTGGTTCGTTTTGTCGATGGTTCCGCGGCATGACCGCCTGTGAGCCGCCACGGCCTTCCGAATCACTCTCACTTTGAATCCAAAGAATCAACTCGCCACTCTGGACACGAGGATTCCGTGAGTCTCGTCAACACCGAACGCCTGGATGATCCTGCACCGGCCTCCCTGGCGACGCTCGTCCGCAACGTCCTCGGCGATTTCCACCGGATTCTGGTGCCGCTCGTCCTGTTCGAAGTCGCGTTCAAAGGCCTCATCTATCCCCTCTGGCTGTTCGGGACGGTCTGGCTGCTCCCCGCGATCGTCGCAACGGCCGGCCAAGGCGCCGTCACGAACAAGGACATCGCGGCGTTCATGCTGTCCCCTCGAGGTCTGATCGTGGGCCTGATCGCCGGGGGCGCCACGATCTGGCTCTTCCTGTTCGAGCATCTGGGCGTGATGTTCATCGCAGCGATGAGCGGCCAAGGGTCGGCGTTCCGCGTGGGACGGGCGTCACAAACCCTGGCGACGGCCGCCTTGCGAGTCTTGCGGATCGGCTTCGTCGGACTGGCCGCCCTGGTCGTGACCTCCGCGCCTTTCGTCCTCCTGGCGGCAATCATCTACATTAGCTTTTTCACCTACCACGACATCAACTTCTATCTCTCCGACCGGCCGACGTCGTTCTATCTCGGCTTAGGCGTCGGCATCCTCCTGCTCGCCGGAGCCATCGTGGTCGGCTTCGCGCTCTGCGTCCGTTGGGTCTTCGCTCTGCCGATCGTGCTCCTGGAAGGACTTCCCGGCCAGGCGGCGCTCGGAGAGAGTTGGCGGCGAAGCCGGGGGGCGTTCTGGAGGGTCGCCACAATCCTCCTGGGTTGGGAGGTCATCGGGTTCGGGATGTCGGCGGTCCTGGTCGGAGCGTTCCGCTGGTTTTCGGGCATGGCGCTGGATGCCGCCGGCTATCATGTCTCGGTCGTGATTCCGCTCGTGATCACTCTGCTGGCCGGCCATGGGCTGCTCCTGGCCGCACTCTCCTTCGTGATGGTCACCATCCACAGCTTGCTGATTTTGCGACTCTACGCCGAGCAGGGGGGGACCATCCGGTTCGC
This sequence comes from Singulisphaera photorubra, assembly GCF_045290345.1. Lineage (GTDB taxonomy): Bacteria > Planctomycetota > Planctomycetia > Isosphaerales > Isosphaeraceae > Singulisphaera. The sequence continues at coordinate 1,128,770 of NZ_CP155447.1, forward strand.
CGCGGAAAACGAACCCGATCAGGATCCGGCCATCCTCCACGAAGGCCACAGGCCGCGTATCCTCCGGCTCTGGATGGTGGTCGGTGCCGCGTTCGTCGGCTTTGTCGCCGTCGTCGCGTTCGGAGCCACCGCGCAGACCGACGCCGGCCAACGCGTGAAATCACGGCCCACCGCGGCGACGCCCGCCGCCACCCGGAGAATACCCTGAGCGCCATCCAAGGCGCAATCGAGGCCGGAGCCGATTATGCCGAGATCGACGTCCACGAGACGGCCGACGGCGCCATCGTCCTGCTCCACGACGACGACCTGATGCGCATGGCGGGCGACCCCCGCAAAGTCTGGGATCTCACCCTTGCCGAGATCAGCCAGGTGGATGTCGGCCGACGCTTCAGCCCCGCGCACATCGGCGAACGCGTCCCGACCCTCGAAGCCGCGATCAAGCTGGCCCGCGGAAAGATCAAGCTCAACATCGAGCTCAAATTCCGTGGCAGGAACCGCGAACTCGCCGGTGCGGTCGCCCGCCTGATCCACCGCGAACGCTTTGAGTCGGAATGCGTCGTCGCCTCCCTGACCTACGACGGCCTGACCGAGGCGAAACGGCATAACCCGCGCATTCGGACCGCCGCGGTCATCACTTACGCTCTCGGAGATATGAACCGGCTCAACACCGACATTCTCAGCGTCAATCAAAACTTCCTGACCGATCGCCTCCTCCGCAGAGCCCATGCTCTGAAGAAAGAGGTCTACGTCTGGACCGTTAACGATCCCCGTAGCATGGTCGAGTTGATCGAGCGCGGGGTGACCAACATCATCACCAACGAGCCCCAACTTCTGGTCAGTCTCCGGCACGAGCGCGAGAACCTGAGCGAAGTCGAGCGGCGGCTCCTCGCGACGCGTTATTTCCTTGACATCAAACCGTGAGGAGCCCCGGAGCAGGAGAGCAGGGGGGATAAGCAAGGTGAAGAGCACAACCTCATCGCCGGTGCCGGTGCTGAGGTGAGCTCTCCAACGCGCGACCTCACCGCTTCATCAAAAGCAAGACCCCCGCGGCAATCGCGAGGAGAGCCAACAGATCGCCACTAAAAGCAAAGCTGATCCTGAGGAAGGGAAGCGACAGTATGCCGTAGAGAATCAGCCAGACAGCCAGCACGGTCATCCCCAAATCCTTGGGCGTTTTCATCGAGACTCCCGGAGTGAGAACGAAACGAGCAAGTCAACGACAATGACTCGTATTGTGGCTCAAGCACGCGCATGTTGGAACCTGGTCCAGCCAGAAATGCTCTGCCCCCCAGGAATGAGGTCATCATGGCCGCCCTCCCCGTGAGATTCAAGGCACAAGGAAGCGTCGAAGCGGAATGAGCCCCCGCTTCGGAATCGTTGATGCCCCCCCGGGCCGGCATCCGCAAATCCAAAAAAAATCGAGACGGCAGCAAGGATACTGGGATCTCGTTCCGACGCTCTGCGTGGGAATGCCGCCCGCGACGTCTTCCCCGGGGCAGACAGACAGCCCGGTGACTTTGCGACAGACTCAAAAAATCAGCAATTTTCCAAGATTCGATTCCCGCTCTTCCCGTCTTCCCAAACTCAGCACTCCCAAAGGCCTTCTCAACTCTCATCCTTATCTTCATAATTCTCACAATTTACATAATTCGTGGCCAAAATCCCAATCGCCAAACACAAAACAGCAACTCAAACTCGCCGTTCGGGCTCGAGATCCCGAAGCCCCGAATATTATCGGCTCCGAACATACGTATTATTGACAACCCTTCCAATCAACGACATCCCAGATATTTATCTAGACTCCGCATACTTTCCGCTGTATACAGAGGGAAAGCCGGAAACGTTATCCGGTCATCAACAAGGAAGAGATGCCAGAAGGGGAACGCTTCTCATGTTCACGATGACGGTCTACGCCATCGGCCGAACGGTTATCGCCAGAGGGCAAAGTCGCGAAAAGGAAGGGTGGGAGGACACGTTGATCCGGCTACACCGCGGAACGCTCCCCCCTGGTGAGCCGCCGCGACGGGTCATCGGCATGACCTACCACGAGGGACAAACCGGCAGCCCCACCAACATGGTCACCCTGGGGCACGGTGGGCCCACACCGGATGAAACGATCGATCAGCCGCTGCTCGTCCACACCGCTCCGCCACAATTCTGAATCGGCAAGGCGCCGCGTTGACGAGATCCTCTCCCCCCCCCTCCGGAACCACGGCCTCAGGCCGGGACGGGGTCGATGTGGTTGCGGAACCAGAGTTCGAGGACGAGCAAGGTCCAGAGCTTGTAGGCGTGGTCGCGTTTGTTCTGGACGTGCTCGTCGATCAAGGTGGCGATCGCCTCGGGGCGAAAGTGGCCCCGGTTCAAAGAGACGGGGTCGAGTAGGACGGAGCGAAGCTCGTCTTTCAGCGGGCCGCGAAACCAGCGGTCGACCGGAACACCGAAACCCATCTTGGGACGGTTGCGAATGGCCGGGGGCAGGTACTCGGCGAACGCCTGTTTGAGGACGGCTTTCGAATGGCCGTTGCGGAGCCGGAGCTTGCGTGCGATCGGCATCGCCATCGCCAGCTCGACCACGCGGTGATCCAGGAGCGGGCCACGGCACTCCAGGCTGTGCGCCATGCTCGCCATGTCGACCTTGACCAGGAGGTCGCAGGGGAGATAAGTCAAGAGGTCGGCCGTCATGGCGCGGGTGACCGGGTCGCGGCGCGAGGCCGCATCGAAGGCGCGGAGAAGCACCGCGGCAGGGTCGGCCTCGGTGGGCCGAGAGGCCCCGGCCTCGGCCAGCCTTTCGATCCAGGAGTCAGAATATAAGGAGACGCGGCTAGTTTCATCGAACTGGCAGACCCAGCGGAGGTAGCGTGCCACCGGTTCTTCGCCGATCCCCTCCAGCCAACGGCGGACCTTGCGCATCGGGGTCTTCGCCCGCGTGGAGACCGGCAGGGCACGCGCGATCGGCCCTTGCAACACCCGGCGCGACCCCGCGGGGAGCCGGTCCGTCAGACTGGCCAGGGCGATCGCCCGATAGCGATCGTAGCCCGCGAACAGCTCGTCCCCCGCGTCACCCGTCAGAGCCACCGTGACCTCCCGGCGCGTCTCCTGCGCGACGTACCAGGTCGGCACCGCCGAGCTGTCGGCGAACGGTTCGTCGAACTGAGCCGCCAGTGCCGGAAGCAGCTCCCAGGCCCGCGGCGTCACGACGAACGCATGGTGCTCGGTGCCCAGGTGCCGCGCGGCGAGCTCGGCAAACCGGGTCTCATCGAACGCAGGGTCGTCGAAGCCGATGGAAAAGGTCTTCACCGGGCGGGTCGACGCCGCCTGCATCAGGCCGACAACGATCGTCGAGTCGATCCCCCCCGAGAGGAAGGCCCCGAGCGGTACGTCGGCCACCATCTGCTCGCGGACCGCGTCGCCGAGCGTCGCGCGGAGTTCCTCGAGGTCCTCGCCCAAGCTGCGGTTCCGCTCGAGATTCCAGTCGGGGTTCCAGTAGCGCTCCAGCCGGAGCGTCCCCTCATGCCAGACCGCGTAGTGCGCCGGGGGAAGCTTGTGGGTGCCCGCCAGGATCGTGTCCGGGTGGGGGACGTAGCCATAGGTCAAGTAGCGATCGAGGGCCAACGGATCGACCTGCCTGGGGAACTCGGACTCGGGCAAGGCCAGGAGCGACTTCAGCTCGCTGGCGAAGAGGATCCGCGTCCGGTCGTGACGGTAGACCAACGGTTTCTGCCCAAGCCGGTCGCGCGCCAGGAGCAGTTGACGGCGCGGGGCGTCCCAGATCGCCAGCGCGAACATACCGCGCAGCAGGGAGAACATCCCCGGCCCCTCGTCCTCGTAGAGGTGAACGAGAACCTCGGTGTCCCCCGTCGAACGGAGCGCGTGCCCCCGCGCTTCCAGGCGGTGCCGCAGCTCCGGGAAGTTGTAGATCTCGCCATTGAAGACGGTCCAGATCGTGCCGTCCTCGTTGCTGAGCGGCTGATGGCCGCCGGAGAGGTCGACGATCGAGAGTCGACGAAACCCCAAGGCCGCGTGGTTGTCGCGGTAGACACCCGAGTCGTCGGGGCCGCGATGCACGATCCGCGTCATCATCGCCGCCAGGGCATCCTCGGCCAAAGGCCGGCCGGCGTCCGTCCAGGCCGCACCCGTGATCCCGCACATAGCCTTGGTGGTCCTTCGCGTCCGACGCGCAAACCTCGTCGCGGTCGTTAGGGCTGGCTCTCTGACTCGTTCTCGCAGATTCATTTTGACGTAGCCGCCCGTTTGAGGAACGGGGATTCTCATCAATTTCCAGGATTTCCTGCAATTCGAAAGCGTAAGTGCCTCTTGCAGGGTGGACACGACCCACCAGTCCTCGGAAAAAATTACTGGTGGGCCATGCCCACCCGACAAGAGAATAGAGAGCCATTCATCTCGTCTTGCTCGATGCTGAAGCCCAAGCCAGGGGACGAAATCCGGCCCCGGCGCGAGGGCCGAGCAGAGGGAGACACGGTGATCCTCATCAGAATCAGCAAACTCTCCGGCTCGTCTCTCGTCTCCGTGCTGATCGGACTGGCTTGCCTTCCGGTCGCGGCGGCACCTCCCGATCCAGGGGACAGGTTCGGGTCGATCAAGGGACGCGTGATCTGGGCAGGAGCGGAGCTCCCAAGGTTCAACGACCTCCAACCCCAAGGTCGGGCGGAGCGAGACCCTCAAATTTGCGCCCAAGAGCGGGCGATTCCCAACAATGCGTTGATCATCGATGTCCAATCGAAGGGAATCACCGATGCCATCGCCTACCTGGGCGATCCTCAGGGGGCCTTCCTGGAGATCGAAAAGGTGTTCCTCGCGAACGCGCCCACAGTCACCGTCGATCAAAAAAACTGCGAATTCCTCCCTCGAATCACGGCCATGCACGAAGGCCAGGAACTCATTTTCACATCAAGTGACCGCGTTATACACAACATCCATCTCTCGCCGCTCAAGAACGAGGGCCTCAATCAGTTGATGGCCCCTGTAGGCCAACTCCGCGTGAGACTGCTCGCCGAAAGACGAGCGATTCCCGTCCAGTGCGGCCTTCACCCCTGGATGCACGCTTCGATCCGGGTCTTCGACCATCCCTTCTTCGCAAAAACCGGCAAAGACGGAGCGTTCGAGATCGCGGGAATTCCACCTGGGGAACAGAGGCTCATCGTCTGGCATGAGCGGGCAGGATATCTGACCGAGGGCAAGTCGCAGGGGATGGTTGTGACCGTCTCTCCCGGGAAGGTCTCCGACGTCGGCACAATCCAGGTCGCTCCCGGGGCGATCAAGGAAGCCCCGTGATCAGCTTCAGTCCCCCTGTCGAATTTGTGAACCTGCAGCGTCGCTATCTGCTCCAAGACCCGCCTGCCGCCGATAAGTTTGGTCTTGATGGAGTGCGCCGGTATTGGCGCTCGACACTCCTTCCGCAAAGATGTGATCGAGCTGCGGAACCGACAAAGCCCAATTCGCATGCCATATTAAACAGCTCGTCACCGCATCATCATTTCTCGGGCAGGTCGCGCGGGCGTTCCCAGAGGACGGTGCCGTCTGGGGCGGTAACCTTGATGTTGCGGAATCGTCCGGAGGAGTTCGAGAAGTAGAGGGAAACGTCTCCCTTCTGGCTGTAATTGTCAGTGCAAGCGAAGAGCTCGCGGTCATCGAGCTCGATGTGGATGCGTTGTCCACGCAACGAGATCTTCACCTCGTGCCAATCGAGCGGCCGGATCGTGCCGGGAATCGACCGGATCACTGAAACCTTGTTGCCCGGCCACCATTGGCCTAATTCGTACGTTTTGTTGAAATGTAAACCTCCTAAGATCGGAACGTCACGGGAGACTTAAGCCGTTCCTTTTCCTGACGAGTTAGCCACGGCGATAACTGTAAACCCAAAGCGAGGGCCGCTGCCGCATTACGGACAGCGGCCCTCGCTTTCCAGAACTCGGCAGATATGCAGAACGAAGCTGCGCACGCTCAAGCCGACGCCCAGGTGGATGCCTACCCTGGAGGCGGGCGTCAAGCTCGTGTCATGAGGTGAGCACCAGGGTGCCCGGTTTGGCGTGGGAGTCGGGCAAATTGACCTCGACCGATAGGCCCGCCCCTCCTCCGCCTGGATTAGATTAGGCAGGGGTTGAGTTGCGAGAATGAGGCGAGAGTCTACCCGGCATCAATGCAATCATCACGTCTGGCGCCGATGGCCCCTCGATCATCGAAGCGTCACACCAGTCCATCGAGGTCTCGGTCCCACATGAGGTCGCCGTCTCGTCGCGCTGGCCGGACTGGCAAAACACCGGCCTCGAAGAGCGGCAAGAGGGTCTGGGTAGTCCCGTCCTGGGTGACGCGGACCTCTTCGCACCCCTCGGTAAAGATCAACGTCGTGTCGCTCGCCTCGACCACGCGGATGCTCGGGAACTCCGAGTTGCCACTTGCGACGATCTCTACCTTCTCATTCGGTGCCAGTAGGAAGTGGCGATCCCAGGGCTCCAACCGAATGGTCCGAAGCTTCCCGGTCGCGTTCCGGAAGCACATCGTCAGGTCGCGACTCATCGAGCCCTCCACCGGACTGCCTGCTCCTTCTCGGCCTCGGCTAACCAGCGAACTGGGGCTTGGCCGACTTACCTCCGCCCAGTCTACCCGTCATCTTGTCCTGATTCCAGGCATGCGGTAGCCTCGAATCAGTTCGCGTGTCGGACATGTCGGCCGGATGGAGTGATCGATGAGACTGCCTAGGCTCCGGGTGCGGACGCTGATGGTTGCCGTGGCCGTCGTAGCCCTAATGGCCTGGGCGAGCAGGATGCTATCGCTTTCGGTCGCTTACCAACGTCGTGCCGACACGTATTGGACGAACCTGTTGAGAGTCGAGTCGCCCGGGGTCCGTGGTGGGTGGAGGACTCCCCCGACAGAACACGACAGGTGGGCTAGCCATATGACGAACAAGTACCGGAATGCCGCCCGCTACCCCTGGCTTCCCGTTGCCCCCGATCCGCCCGAACCCAAGTAGGACCGAGGCCCGCATGCGACTCCCACGCTTCCGTATACGATCACTGATGATCGCCGTGGCGGCCGTCGCGGTGGCTTGTGCTTGGCCAAGTCTCTTTGTCTTCATCGCCTCGATAGCCTTGGGGGCGATACTCGGCCTGGGTGTAGTTTTCACGACAGCGGGCCGCAAACTCTTTGAGTGGTGCGCCGTTGCGTACGTTGTCGTCCTGCTCATAGTGAATCTTTGGTGATAAAACATGCTTTCTTTACAGTTGTGAAAACTATTGCGTGCCATTATGACCTACGGAATGGCGGTTTTTGACCGCTCATTTCCCGACTTACGTCGACACCAAAGTGACACGGGTGAAGTCGTATCGAGACTCCGCACTACGTCTCGTGGAGATCGGGCACATGCAGGCTCCCCGTTTAGGCCTCACATGCTCACTTTGGGCCGTCTGCTCTTCCCGATGAACGACGGGGCCCACGCTTGTACTCGGCCTTCTTCTACTGGGTTGCGATAACGGCCACTATCGCTCACCGGGGCACTCTGATATCGCGTTCGCCATCGCGCCACGCGGGGACATGGTCATCTTCAGCGCCGTCGGAGAGGGCGGGCGCGACCTGTTCTCGTTGGACCTCAAGACCCGACGGGTCACCCGGATCGCGGCGACCCCCGGATACGAAGGCGACCCCGCCGTCTCGCCCGATGGGGGATCGGTCGTCTACGCCGCCGGCGCCCTGGGCGAACGGGCCGATCACCTGTTCCTCCGCTCGATGGACGGCAAGATGGTGAAGCAACTGACCGACGAGGACGCCGACGACGCCTCGCCGAAGTTCTCGCCGGATGGATCGAGCATCGTCTTCGTCCGGAGCAAGGAGTACGTCCGGGGCGCGCAGGCGGCCTCCGGTTACACCAAACCCCGCCTCGCGCCAGGCGACTTCGTACCGTCCCCACCGGCCAATGCAGCCGGTTTGCGGCCTCCTCGTGGGTCAGACCTTCGAGATAGCAAGCGACGAACGCCACTCGGTAGGTCGCGGGGATCCGATCAAGCTCCTCGTGCAGCGCCGCTCGCATGTCGGCCCGCTCGATGCTGTCCCCGGTGGGATCGGCGGTCTCCGGCACAGCCGCCTGCTGCTCGCTCTCGTGGCGGTGGGCGGCTTCGGACTTTGCCCGCAAGGCGACCCGCAGCGCGACGCGGTGCAGCCAGCCGCCCAAGGCGTCGCGATTGCGGATCGTGCCGGCCCGGCGCACCAGAATCAGGAATGTGGCCTGGAAGGCATCCGCGACGTCGTTCGGGTCGCGGAGGACGCGCCGGCAGACGTCCAGCACCATCGGCCCGTGGCGGACCACCAGCTCCTCGAAGGCCGCCTCAGCCTCCGCATGATGGCTTTCGAACCACTCCAACAGCTCGCCATCCGCCCGATCTCCGACGCGGCCGAGGCTGAAGAGTGTACGAATTTGCCGAAGCGTGAAATTGGTCCGACTTGTCGCCATGAGTCCCGAGCTCCCCGTGACTGTCCTCTCCCTATTCCTGAGCCTTGAAGCCACCCGGCCAATCCCACTTTTTTTCGGATTGCGATCCCCGGATTCAAGAGACCAACCAGGTCGCTGCGATCGATCCCAAGCAGGTTTTTTCGGAAGAGATCGAAACCTTCGATCCGCGCACCAGGGAAACCGCGCAGGCTTTACCGAAGCATGAAAGAGACGGGACCAGACATGGCGTATATCGAGCAGATCACGTTTCTTAGGAGGCTCCGTGATCCTCTTCATTCAGTCTCCCCCTTTTCGAACAGCCATTGCATCCACCTTGATGGCCTCCGACTTCACTCAGAACGTGCTACACCGCGCCTCCGTGACCGATCGCGCGGGCCCGTGATCGTGGGCCCGATACGGCATCGGCGAGGATGATCTCATTCGGATCTGGCCGATATCACGGATTTCGAGATTCCGCGGACCGACGTGATCGGATCGGATCCGAGGAACTTTGTCCGGAGTCCGGGCGTCCAAGCCCGAAGGGGGCCACTGACAAGCGTCGTTCCCCCTCTCGGGTTTGCTCCGAGGGCCCGCCGAGCGCCCTCGAGGATCGGGGGATCGTGCGACTGATCGGCGAGGCGCCGGACCGATCCCCGGTCGAGGTACGTTGAGAAGGGGACGGGCAATGGACGGGTCCCATGAGCACGTCGTCGACCTCTTGATCGGCTATCGTGACCGCACCCTGGCCCCGGTCGAGGCCGCGCGGGTCGAAGGCCACTGCGCGAGGTGCCACGATTGTCGCACGGCGCTCGAGACCGTGCAGGCGGGCGGCAGGACCGCCGAGCCGCCTGCCAGGATCGGCCCCGGCGGCTGGTTCTTCCGGATCTTCTGGGCCACCGCCGCGGTGACGGGCCTGGCGCTCCTGGCGGCCCACACCTATCTCGGTTCGCTTGAGCCGACGCCCTATGACCTGCGCGTGCTCGGCCAGAGCGAGTGGCTCCCCGGCTCAAAGGCCGCGCTTCATCTGCGGGTGCTCCGGCCCACAGGCAAGGGGGGCGTGCCGGGGGTGTCCCTGACCCTCGACCTGGACGGACCGAACCCCGGCCGGACTGTCCGCCTGGCCGAGGTCACCACGGGCGCCGACGGCAGCGCCCACGCCCGCTTCCGACTCCCCGACTGGGCCGACGGCACCTATCCGCTCCAGGTCCGCGCCCGCCCCGCCGGCACGACCGCGAGCGAGTCGCTCACGCAACCGGTCAGGCTCCGCCGGTCGTGGCGGCTCATGCTCAGTACCGACAAGCCGGTGTACCAGCCCGGCCAGACCATCAGGGTCCGGGCCCTCTCCCTCCGCCGGCCCGACCTCAAGGCGGTGGCCGGTCAGCCCCTGTCGTTCTCCGTCAGCGATTCCAAGGGCAACGTCGTCTTCCGGTCGCGGGGCAGCACGAGCGCCCACGGCATCGGGTCTGCCGAGTGCCCGCTCGCCGTCGAGCTGATCGAGGGGCCGTATCGCGTCGAATGCCGGGTCGGAAGCGTGTCGAGCACGACGACCGTCGAGGTGAAGACGTACGTGCTGCCCAGGTTCAAGGTCGCCGTCGAGTTCGACCGTCCGTTCTACCAGCCCGGTCAGGTCGTGAAGGGCAAGGTGCAGGCCCGCTACGTCTTCGGCAAGCCGGTCGCGGGCGGCGCGGTGACGGTCGAGGCGGCGACGCCGGGGAACCTCGCCCGGCCGCTCGAAGTCGCCGCCAGCCCGACCACCCGCGACGACGGCACGTCCGAGTTCTCGCTGTCGCTGCCCGAGGCCCTCTTCGGCCGTCCCCAGGACTCCGGCGACGTGCCGGTCACGTTCACGGCGACCGTGAAGGACACCGCCGGGCAGTCGCAGTCGCGAGCCGCGAGGTTGACGGTCGCGTCCAGCCCGATCCGGATCGAGCTGGTGCCCGAGGCAGGGGCCCTCGTGCGCGGGATTTCCAACACGCTCCACGTCTTCACCGGCTACCCCGACGGCCGGCCGGCGCAGACCCGCCTGTCGATCCGAGGGATCGGTGACGACGTGGCGACCGATGCGCGGGGGGTCGCGTCCTTCGAGATCACCCCGGAATCCGACCGGTTGTCGTTCCAGGTGCAGGCCAAGGACGCCCAGGGGCTGACCGGGCACCGCGACCTGGCGATGGAGGTCGGCAAGGCCGGCGACGACTTCCTCGTGCGCACCGACCGCGCGGTCTACCGGGGAGGGCAGACGCTCACCCTGACCGCGATCGGGGCGGGCCGGGAGCCGGTCTTCATCGACCTGATCAAGGACGGTCAGACGATGCTGAGCGAGTCGGTGGCGGTCGAGCGAGGGCGTGGCGAGTTCGAGGTCGACCTGCCGGCCGAGCTGTCCGGCACGGTGCTGCTCTGCGCCTACCGCTACGATGCGAACGGATACCCGGTCCGCAAGACGCGGGTGCTGTACGTGCGGCCCGCGAACGAGTTGAAGATCGAGACCGCGTGGGACCGGGCCGAATACGCGCCAGGCGGGCGGGCGAAGCTCTCAATCGCCCTGACCGATGACCAGGGGCGACCCCGGCCGGGGGCGGTGAGCCTCGCGGCGGTCGACGAGGCCGTGTTCGCCGTGCTCGAGCAGAAGCCCGGCCTGGAGCGGACGTTCTTCACGCTCGACGAGGAGCTCATGAAGCCCGTCTACGAGGTCCACTCGTGGTCGCCCGACGACCCGGCCGACGATCCGCGTTTCGAGTCGGCCCTGTTCGCGCGGACGGCGCGCGTGGTCGATCCGGTCGCCGCCCTGGGCGGGCTCGGTGCCGACGCCGAGGAGCTCGGGCCGATGTTGCGCCGCGTGCTGACTCGGCCCGACTGGGAGGTCCTGGCCCGGCAGGTCGGGATGTCGAACGACATGGTCGAGCGTCTCCGCGGCGGTGGCGGGCCTCACTCGCTGGCGCTGTCGACCTACCCGGAGAAGCTGGCCCGGGTCGCCAGGACGCAGAGGATCGGTTCGGAATGGATCGGCATCGCCACGGCGATTCTCGTCGTCGCCGCCCTGGCGGTAAGCGTGATCTGGGGACTGATCCACATCCGGGACTTCGCCGGCTGGCTCGTGCTCGCGGGCGCCCTGGTGGTCCTTATCGCTCTGCTCCTGCCCGCCGTGAACGCCGCACGTGAAGCAGGGAGGCGGGCCCAGACGCTCAACGACTTAAGGCAGCTCGAACTGGCGTCCGCGCCGGGAGCCGCCGAATCGGCCGGTGGGGGCGTCGCGGTGCGGGTCCGCCAGTTCTTCCCGGAAACGCTCCTCTGGCGGCCCGAGCTGGTCACCGACGACCAAGGGCGGGCGAGTCTCGAGCTCGACCTGGCCGACTCGATCACGACCTGGCGGTTGAACGCCAGCGCGGTGACTCGCGACGGCCGCCTCGGGGCCTCGCAATCGCCGCTCCGCGTGTTCCAGCCATTCTTCGTGGACCTCGACCTTCCCCCGGCCCTGACCCGGGGCGACGAGGTCGCCGTGCCTGTCGTCGTCTCGAACTACCTCGACCGGCCGCAGTCGGTCGTCGTGACGCTCCGCGAGGCATCCTGGTTCGAACGCAGGGAAGGCGCCTCGAAGACGCTCGCGCTGAAGCCGGGCGAAGTCCGTTCGGTGCATTTCCGCCTGATGGTCAAGGACGTCGGCCGGCAGGAACTCGAAGTCACCGCGAAGGGCGAGGGCGCGGCCGACGCCGTGCGCCGCCCGATCGAGGTCGTGCCCGACGGCCGACGCGTCGAGCGGGTCGAGAGCGGCACGTTGCGGCCTTCGGCGACGTTCGCGTTCGAGACACCGGAAGGGGCCATCCCCGGGAGCATCGCCGCCTTCGTAAAGGTCTACCCATCCAGCTTCAGCCAGCTCGTCGAGGGTCTCGACGCGATCTTCCAGCGCCCCTACGGCTGCTTCGAGCAAACCTCCTCGACGACCTACCCCAACGTCCTGGCCCTCGACTACCTGAAGCGGACCGGCAAGAGCCTCCCGGCCGTCGAGGCCAAGGCCCGGCAGTACATTCACCTCGGCTACCAGCGGCTGCTGAGCTTCGAGATCGCGGGGGGCGGGTTCGACTGGTTCGGGCAACCCCCGGCGAACCGCGTCCTGACCGCCTACGGTCTCATGGAGTTCCAGGACATGGCCCGGGTCCACGACGTCGACGGGGCCCTGATCGAGCGCACCCGTCGCTGGCTGCTCGCCCAGCAAGACGCCGACGGGACCTGGGCCCCCGAAGCCCACCGGCTCCACGACGACCCGACCGCCGGCCAGGGCGACGACCGGCTCGCGCGGCTGAGCACCACGGCTTACATCGCCTGGGCGGCCTTCTCGGGCCGCCCCGATGACCCCCAGGCGCGCGCGACGCGGACCTTCCTGACCGACCAGCGGCCGGAGGCGATCGACGACCCGTATACCCTGGCGCTCGTGGCCAACGCGCTCCTGGCGATCGATCCGCAATCGGGCGTGGCGCGACCCTATCTCGACCGGCTCCGTGCCTTGAAGCACGACTCCGACGACGGGCGGCTCTCGTGGTGGGAGCCGCCAGCGTCGCGCCGGACCGTCTTTTATGGTGCCGGCGCGGCGGGCGGCGTCGAGACGACGGCGACGGCAATCCTGGCGTTGCTGGCCGACGGGGGCGAACCCGCGACGACCCGCGCCGCGCTGGGCTGGCTCGCCGGGCGCAAGGACAGGCACGGCACCTGGGGCTCGACCCAGGCGACCGTGCTCGCCCTGAAGGCCCTGCTTGCGGGGACCGGCAAGGCTCTCGGCGGCGACCGCGAGCGCCGGCTCACCATCGCCCTCGATGACGAGTTGATCCGAGAGCTCGTCGTGTCGGCCGATCAGGCCGACGTCGTACAGCAAGTGGACCTTTCCGACCGCGTCGCCCGGGGCTCCCACCGGCTGACCCTGACCGACCGGAGCGAGGCCGAATCGGCGTATCAGGTCGTCTCCCGCTACCACGTGGCCGACGATCGGAACGACCAAGCTGACGAGGGACCACTGGCGATCGGCCTGGACTACGACCGCGCTGCGCTCACCGTCGACGACGTCGTGACGGTGAAGGCGACGGTCGAGAACCGCGGCCCGAAGGTCGCGCCGATGGTCGTCCTCGACTTGCCGATCCCCGGCGGGTTCACGCTCGAGCGCGACGACCTGGACCGGCTCGTCGCCGCGGGAGGCGTGGCGCGCTATCAGGTGACGCCCCGCAGCGCCATCATCTATCTCCGCGGCCTGGCGCCGGGCCGGCCGCTGGTGCTCTCGTACCGGCTTCGCGCCCTCATGCCCGTGAGGGTGACCGTCCCGTCGGCACGGGCCTACGAGTATTACGCCCCGGATCGTCGCGGGTCGAGTCGTCCCGGGCAGCTCTCGGTGGCACCTCGGCCGAGTGATCCAGCAGGTCAGCCAGACGAATTCGGCGAGCGATAGATAGCGCCACCTCAGCAACGAGCATTAACAACGCGATCGCCGTACTCTCGCAATGATTCTGGGGCGAGCCGTCTGAGGATAGGAGCACCATGAGCCGAAACCGGATCGTGACCTTGTTCGCCATGATAATGCTGGCGGCGCCGGCCGGGTGTGGAACATCCGCAACACCTCGTCGCGCCGAGCGGCCCCGGATGAAGGTGACACCGGTCGCTTTGCCGCTGCACCGGCCGGACCGAGCCGACCGCACGGCGCTGCCGGGCGTGGTGCAGGCGAATAACGCATTCGCCCTCGACCTCTATCACCGGCTGCGATCCGAACCCGGCAACCTCCTGATCTCGCCCGCATGCCTGACCGCCGGGCTGGGCCTGCTCCGCGCGGGGGCACGGGGAGAAACGGCTGCCGAGTTTGATCGGGTGCTCCATCGAACGGTCACACTTCCCGACCGCGCCTTGGCCGCGCTGATCCAAGACCTCGACGCCGATGGCGAGGACCGCGCCTTCCAGATCCGCCTGGCCAATGCCGTGTGGGTCCCGCGGAACTACGCCCTGCTCGATGACTACCGCGCGGCGCTCCGCAACGTCTTCGCGATTCATGACGACCGCCAGGTCGATTTCGACGGCCATCCCGCCGAGGCCGCACGCATCATCAACGCCTGGATCTCGGAGCGAACCGGGGGCAAGATCACGGGTGTCATCCCACCGCAAAGTGTGACCACCCCGACCAAGCTGGTCCTCACGTCCGCCCTCTATTTTCGTGGTAGCTGGACGGAGGGGTTCTATCGCCCGGAGACGAGGGACGAACCGTTCCACGTTACGCGGACCCGCTCGGTGACCGTGCCGATGATGCATCAGCACTCATATACCAAGGTCCATGATTACCTTGACGGCGGCTCGTTCCTGGTCGTGTCGCTTTCGTGCGGTCAGGGCGCGTTCGCGATGGACGTACTGTTGCCCAAGGAGGTCGACGGGCTGGGCGCCCTGGAAGCGACGCTGACGCCTGAGATGCTGGCCGCCCTCTGGCCAAAACTGAAACGGTCGGACGACATCGATATCAGCCTCCCCCGGTTCCGCGCCCAGTCGTCACGGGCGCTGGAGCCGGTATTGAAAGAGTTGGGTCTGTCTCGTGCCTTTGTTCGGGAGAGGGCCGACTTCTCGGGGATCAACGGTAAGCCCGCGGACCTGTACGCCACCGCTGTAACCCACGAGACATTCGTCGATGTTAACGAGGAAGGGATCGAGGCCGCAGCCTTCACGAGGGTCATCAGTCCGGATGCTTTCGGAATCGACCCGCCGCCGGTCATTCGGGCCGATCATCCGTTCCTGTACCTGCTCCGCGACACTCGCTCTGGCTGCATCGTCTTCCTGGGACGCGTCGTCGAACCCGGCCATCAATAAAGCGGATGGGCATGGTCGCAAGCGGGCACAATAAGGGGGATCGCATTCATCTCGGATTCGGATTGGCTTGAAGCGATTCCCGACGCTTGCGACCGACCAAGGACCGCTCGTGCGAAATGGCAACGGGTTTCGACGCGCCCCTGGAGTTGACGGAGCGCGAGGTTCCACCATGACCACGATCACGATCGAAGAGGCCCAGGATAAGCTCGCCCCTGGTGAGGAACTGGTGATCACCCGGAACGCACGGCCGATCGCCCAACTGGTCGGTCTACCCGCCGAGAAGCCCCACCCCATACCGGACCGGGGGCGAGGGAAATTAGTCATCCTGTCCGAGGATGAAGACCACTTGAAGGAGTTCGAGGACTACATGCCGTGAGGCTGCTCCTCGACACCCACGCCTTGCTCTGGTTCTATCTCGGCGACGATCGGTTGAGCGGCCCGGCGCAGGCTGCCATCGTGGATCCCGACAACATCAAGCTCATCAGCCCGGCGAGCGACCAGGAGATCGCCATCAAGCTGAGCCTCGTGAAATACGCCCTGAACGTACCTTACGACGAGTTCATCCGGGAAGCCGTCTACGACAACGGTTTCGAGATCCTCCCGATCGAGCCGAGGCACACTTCGGCCCTCGTCGGCTTGCCCCGCCACCACAATGATCCCTTCGATCGCCTCTTGATCGTTCAGGCCGTCATCGAGAGCATTTCGATCGTCAGCGTCGATGCGATCTTTGCCGCGCACACCGTCTCCCGCGTCTGGTGATCCATGCCCACCGCCACTGCGGAGTGACGAGCTCGGCTTGGCGGCCGGCCCGGTCATGGAGTAGCGTGGTGGGCATCCTGGATTGCCCGCGCTTTTGAGAGGGTGTGGGAACGATGCGATCGCATTCCGCGCACCACACGACGTCATCTCGAATGGAGTCTGCTTTTGATGACCGCTCCCTCGACCGAATCGGACGCGCTGGTGGCCCTGCCTTGGGGCGAGGCCGAGACCCTCACGCTCGACTTACCGCAAGCCTGGCGGGCGGCGGCCGAGGTCATCTGGCCCGACCTGAACGGGGGGATCGACGACTACCCGGCGGCGCTCGAGCAGGCGCTAGACGCTCCCGAGGCCGCTCCGAGCGTCGGCCCTGGCTCGACCGTCGCGATCGTGGTCGACGACCCGTCACGCTGGACGCCGGTCCGCGAGGCCCTGCCGCTGATCGTCCGCCGGCTCCACGAGCTTGGTGTACGCCAGGAAGACGTCTCGATCAGCGTAGGTGTCGGCCGGCATCATGCCGTGGACGCCGAGGCGATGCGTAAGCGGGTAGGCGACGCGATTGCGGAAGCCTATTCCTGCCATAGCCCGCCGGTGGATGAGCTTTCGGCCTACGTCGATTTGGGGGTGACGCCCGAGGGGGTGCCGGTGCGCGTCTTCCGCCCGGTGGCCGAGGCCGATCTCCGGATCTTGATCGGGTCGGTCTTGCCTCACCTTCAGGCCGGGTTCGGCGGGGGGTACAAGTTGATATTCCCGGGGACGAGCCACCGGACGACCTTGGGGGCCTTGCATCGTCAGGGGCTGAGCGCGGGGCAGGCGGGCCGGCTCCTCGGGGGCAACGCCGACCAGAACCCGATGCGCCAGGCGATCCGCTCGGCGGCCAGTCGGCTCGGTCCTTGCCTCTCGATCAGCCACTTGCTGGGGGCCCCTGGGCAGGTGCTCCACGTGACGGCCGGGCACCCGGACGCGGTCCAGGACCGGCTTGCGGTCGAGGCCAGGCGCCGGCTCCGGGCACCCGACGCCGCGCCGGCCGACCTGGTGGTCGCCGGCAACAATCCCTGGCCGGGCGACCCGATGCAGAGCTTCAAGGTTTTGCTGCAGCACCGCGCGGCGAGCCGACCGGGCGGGGTCCTGATCGGGTTCTTCTGGACCGAGGCCGATCAGATCGACCGTTCGTTCCCAATGCCCGCGCTCCGCGCGATCGCCGCGTCAGGCGCGCCTGGGGGGTGGGTCATCCGCCGTGGCCTGGCACTGGCCAGCGATCTCGTCTCGGCCATCGGCAGCCCCAGCGCGTTCATGCTCCGCTGGGCTCGCGAGCTGGTGGTCGACCGGACGGTCCTCGTCTTCGCTCCCCCGCTTTACGACCGGATCGGCCCGCGGCTCGGGCCGATCCGCCTCTTCGCCGACCAGGGGCAGCTCTGGCAGGCCGCGGCCGACGCCCTGACCCGGGCCGGCGTTGACGCTCCCAGGATCCGGATCTTCCCCCAAGGGGGACTGACTTACGCTCCGGAACCCGAACCCGAACCCAGCCTCTCCCCGCGGCCCGCCAGCGCGGTATGATTTAAGGGAAGAGGCCGCCACGCCCTCAGCCCCTCGCTGAACCGTGGGCCTCTCTCTCCCTCCAGCGAGGTCCGTTGATGAGCGAAGTCCGCTTGATTCCGCTGGGCGTGGGAGAGGCGTTCACCGCCAGCAACTACACCACGTGCCTGGCGCTCGGGGTGGACGACGCCTGGCTCTTGATCGAGTGCCCGCACCCGATCCGCAAGATGCTCCGCGAAGCGACGGACAGGGCCGGCTTGCCCTTCGACCTCGACCGGGTCGAAGCCGTCGCGGTCAGCCATCTCCATGCCGATCATTGCTCGGGGCTGGAAGACTTGGGCTACTACTCCTACTTCGCACTCGGCCGCCGCGCCCGGCTCGCCATGCACCCCGAGGTCTCGGCCAAGCTCTGGGACGGCCTGCTCGCCGCCGGGATGGCCGAGGTGCAGATGGAGCCCGACGGCCCGACGATCCAGAAGCAGCTCGACGACTACTTCGACCTGATCCCCCTGAACACGGCGAAGCCGGTCTCGGTGGGCCCGTTCGCGATCGAGTGCCGACGGACCATCCACCCGATCCCGACGACGGCGTTCCGGATCCAGGCCGGCGGCCGGACCCTCGCCTTCAGCGCCGATACGGCGTTCGACCCCACCCTCATCGACTGGCTCGCCCCCGCCGACCTGATCGTCCACGAGGTCACGGTCCTCGGCCACTCGGGCGTCCACACCCCCTACGAGAAACTCGTCGCGCTCCCCGCCGACCTCCGCAAGAAGATGCGATTGATCCACTATCCCGACGACTTCGACTTCGCCGCCAGCGTTATCGAACCGCTCCACCAGGGACGGAGCTACACCGTCTAACATTCCGTTCGTTCGTTGCGGTTGGTTGGCGATCGCGATAAGGTAAACAGCCCCAGGGCCGGCCCGTTTGCAGACAGACGGAAGCCTCCCCGACAAAAATAAATGACCGGGTCCGTCCCCTCTTGTCGGGTGGGCACGGCCCACCGGGGTTCGCCTTGGGGGGTGAAGGGGGCACGATCGGCCGCCAGGCCTCGTTTGGTAAGAAGAAGGCTGGTGGGCGGTCCCCACCCTGACAAAGAGAGAGTGGGGCGTTGCTGATGCGAGTACTGGTGACCGGGGTCTCTGGATTCGTGGGGGGACACCTTGCGGAACACCTGATCGACTCGGGCGACCTGGTGGTCGGGCTGTCGGCCCGAGGCGTCTGGCCCACGGAACTGGCGCACCTGGCACGCCAGGTCAGGATCGAGGCTTGCGACCTGGCCGAGGCCAGCGAGTCGGACCTGGCCGACCTGATCAGCCGCAAGCAACCCAAAGTCATCTATCACCTCGCCGCGCAGGCGAACCCGCAGGCAAGCATGACCGACCCCCGAGGCACCTGGGCCTTGAACCTGGGGGGAACTCTGAACCTGCTCGAGGCCGTCAAGGCGACGGGCCTGTCCCCGAAGGTGGTGCTGGTGGGCTCGGGAGTCAGCTATGGCAACCCGGGGCCCGAGCACCTGCCCGTGTCCGAGTCCTGCCCCTTGAGGCCGAATAACCCGTACGCGGCCAGTAAGGCGGCGGCCGACCTCCTGGGGATCCAGCATTACCTCGCCCACGGGACGGACGTCGTCATCGTCCGCCCGTTCAACCACGCCGGCCCGCGCCAGGGAGCGAACTACGTCCTGGGGGGCCTGGCACGCCAGGTGGCCGAAGTCGAGGCCGGCCGAAGGGCCCGGATCGAGGTCGGTAACCTCGACGTCGTCCGCGACTTCACCGACGTCCGTGACGTCGTTCGCGGCTACCGCCTGCTCGCCCAGGCCGGCGCGAGCGGCGAAATCTACAACCTCGGCACCGGCCAAGGGACGAAGATCGCCGACGCCCTGGCCATCCTGACCTCCCTGGCCCGCGCTCCGATCGAGGTCTATGTCGACCCGGCGCGGGTCCGCCCGGTCGACCAGCCCTTGCTCGTGGCCGATTCGACCAAGCTTCGCGCCGCCGGGTGGGTTCCCTCGTTCTCGATCGAGCAAACGCTGGCCGACATGTTGCAATACTGGCGCGAGATTGTGGCTCGCGAGACCTGATCCCGCCCGACGCCAGTCAGGATCGTTCAGCTCAGATCCGAGTTGGAGTCCGAATCAGGGGCGGGTCTTCTGCAACTCGACCGTTCGCTTGGCGAGCTCGAACTCGCGACGAAGGCGCTCGTATTTGATCTCCAACTCGTGCAGACGATCCTCCGAGGGGTTAACCTCCATCTCGGGCGTGGCGGCCGAACGCTCGACGGCTTTGAGCCAGCGTCGTGAGCGACCGAGACGGATTTCGGCGTTCTTCAACTCGACTCGCCGCATCTCGAGCTGCGCCTGGTTCTCGGCGATACTCATCTCAGCCTGCTGCATGGTAAACGTCGAGGCATAACCTTTCTGCTTCTGCCGATCCAGGTCGGTTTTCAACGCCAGGGCAAAGGTGTTTCGCAGTTCCGCCTCCCGGTATTCAGCCTGCTTCGCCTTGTAACAAACCTCAAGGTACTCAACATCTTCGCGGGCCCTTAGCTTGCGCTCCTCCCAAGGATCATCCTGAGGCTCGGGGGCAGGAGCAGGAGCAGGAGCAGGAGCAGGGGCGGGAGCAAGAGGAGCGGCCTGCCTGTTCTCGGCTGGCGGCGTCCCCCCTTTTGGCGGCGCCGATTGCGCGAGGCGGGGCGAGACGGCCAGAGTCAAGCATGCGGCGATGACCGGCGTGGTGAGAGACCGCGACAACCACCTTTTCATGACCAGCTCCCATTGCCAAAGGGATCGTAAACGCAAAAGGGACGCGGAACATCGCGTCCCTTGTCGCCCCCATTGGTTTCTACCTTGCCCCAACTTCGCCGTAAAGTCACCGCCCGGCAAAGGCAGGAGAAATGCCGAGGACACCTGACGACGGGTTCTCCATCGCTTCTACCACCGGAATTGCCGTTTGTTTATGATGGGCGGTCGAGGCGGCGCCTCGATCTTCCCTTGCCTCGACCCGAGGCAGGCAAACCAAGCGACGCATCCGATTCCAATCAACGGCGGGAGATCCCACGCGCCATGGCGAAAACGAGCGACTACCTGGCCCTCGACCTGGGGGCCGAGAGCGGCCGAGGGCTCCTGGGCAAATTCGACGGCGAACGGATCGTCCTCGAGGAGGTCCACCGCTTCCCCAACGGGCCGGTCCGGGTCTTCGACAC
Source organism: Singulisphaera photorubra (assembly GCF_045290345.1). GTDB lineage: Bacteria > Planctomycetota > Planctomycetia > Isosphaerales > Isosphaeraceae > Singulisphaera. Next base: position 1,149,522 of record NZ_CP155447.1, read on the forward strand.
CTTGCACTGGGACTTGCCCCGGCTCTTCGAGGAGATCAAGGTCGCCCTCCGCAAGGCGGCCACGGCGAACTCCGGGCTCGACGGCGTGGGAATCGACACCTGGGGCGTCGACTTCGGCCTGGTCGGACGTGGGGATACACTGCTGGGTAACCCGGTCCACTACCGCGATGCGCGGACGGACGGCATGTTCGAGGCCGCCTTCCGCCGGGTCCCTCGCGAGCGGATCTACGAGATCACCGGGCTCCAGTTCCTGCCGTTCAACACGCTTTATCAACTGCTGGCGATGCGGCTGTCCGACTCGCCGATCCTGGAGGTGGCCGAAACCCTCCTGATGATGCCCGACCTGTTCGCCTGGCTCCTGACCGGCAGGCGCGCCGGGGAGCGGACCGACGCCTCGACGACCCAGTTGCTCGACCCGCGATCAGGGACCTGGTCCGACGAGCTCTGCCGAGACTTGAACCTGCCCCGGCAGATCCTCCCCGAGTTAATCGAGCCCGGGACCGTGATCGGCACGATCCGCCGGCCTTTGGCCGAGGAGCTCGGAATCCCCCACGGCCTGACCGTCCTGGCGCCGGCGACCCACGACACCGCCAGCGCCGTGGCCGCGGTGCCGGTGGTCCGGCCCCGCGGTGTCGTCGACGTCGTCGGCCCCCCCGACTGGTGCTACCTCAGCTCGGGGACCTGGTCACTCCTGGGGGTCGAGGTGCCCCAGCCGGTGATCACGAACGAAACGCTCAAGTACAACTTCACGAATGAAGGGGGAGTCGTCGGCACGACCCGCTTGCTCAAGAACATCATGGGGCTCTGGCTGGTGCAGGAATGCCGCCGAACCTGGGCCCGCGCGGGGCGTGAGGTCTCCTACGAGGAGCTGGCCGCCCTCGCCGAGGCCGCCCGGCCATTCGCCGCCCTGGTCGACCCCGACGACGAGTCGTTCCTCTCCCCCGGCGACATGCCCGCGCGGCTGGCCGCCTACTGCACCAGAACAGGGCAGACCCCGCCCCAGGACGAGGGGGCATTCGCCCGCTGCGCCTTGGAGAGCCTGGCGCTCAAGTACCGCTGGACCATCGAGCGGCTCGAGCGGATCCTCGGCACCACGATCCGGACGATCCACGTCGTCGGCGGCGGCACCCGCAACGCCTTGCTCTGCCAGTTCACGGCCGACGCCTGCGGCCGCCCGGTTCACGCCGGCCCCGTCGAGGCCACCGCCGTCGGCAACGTCCTCTTGCAGGCGATGGGCCGAGGCCGGATCGGCTCCCTGGCCGACGCCCGCGAGATCGTCGCCCGCTCGTTCCCGGTCATCGCCTACGAGCCGAAGAACACCGCCGTCTGGGACGAGGCCGCCGGCCGATTCGCCTCCCTGGTGCCGGCCTGATCTTGAACTGAGTTCCCCTCCCAAACGGGCGCCAACAACCGGGCGCCCGCAGATGACGAGAGTCGCGAGGCGGCGGACCACGCCTATTTAATTAGGCGTGGCACCACCGCCTCGCTTCGCGTACCCCGGAGACCTTGGCAGCGTCGCAAAGCCATAAATCCGGCGAAAGTGTCAGCAAACCGACCGACATCTTTCTAAAACATGGCTGCACGCGAGATACATGAAAGTTTTCTGCATTTCGCCAAATCCCCAGAATGCGGCTTATCTTGGCTATTGATAACCAAAGCCCCTCTTAGTAAGATCCTACCCAGAACCATCAATTCTCTCGGTCGTGATCAATAATCCGTTTCAGCTTGGTATGAGGCTGGCTGGCCGTTCGCCAGACAGGAGTCTCATGCCCCGTCGTAAGCGATCTCTGCCCCTCTTCGTGTTCAATGAAAGGGTCAAATGATGCGTCGACACGGTTTCACGCTTATCGAATTGCTCGTCGTGATTGCGATCATCGCAGTTCTGATCGCGTTGCTGCTCCCGGCCGTTCAGGCGGCCCGTGAAGCCGCCCGACGCGCCCAGTGCGTCAATAACCTCAAGCAGATTGGCCTTGCGCTACACAACTATGAGAGCGGCATCGGATCGCTCCCCTGGGGCGACGGCCCCAAGGGTTGGAACGATTGGTCATGCTTTGCTCTGCTCTTGTCCTACTTTGAGCAGGCGAATGCATTCAATGCCCTGAACTTCTATAATGGACACAACCGGCCGTATATCGACTCGACCGGACCGCTCACCAACACCTCGGTCTTCCGAAGCGTCATCAGTTCCTTCCTCTGCCCCTCCGATATCGATCGGCTGACCAATGCCGACGGTGGTCACGTAAATTATTGCGGCAACGCAGGTAACAACCCGTCCGCCTTCTACAACGGGCCCGCCTACAACAGCGCGAGCCAAAGCAGCGGAGCATTCAACGGCCTGTTTGGCTGGGTCACCAGGTCGGGAGTCGTCCGCTTCGCCGAAATCACCGACGGCCTGAGCAATACGGCCGCCTTCAGCGAGAGGCTCAAGGGGATCGGGATCTTGAATTCGAATGGTCTGGATCCCATGAAGCCCACCTCTTCGATCTCGCTCGTGGCCGGCCCCGCAACGCCCCAGGACGTGACGCCCCAGGCCTACTACAGCTTGTGCCAGGCCAAGGCGCCGGCGAACACGGGCTCCACCCTGGCGGGCGTCTATTCCATGGGCAAGTGGTGGTTCGCCGGCCATCCCGCGCTCACCCGCTACAACCACGTCATGCCGCCGAACTCGTGGAGTTGCGCGGTCGCCAGCGACGTGAACACCGGGGGCGCCTACACCGCCTCGAGCCGGCATTCCGGCATGGTCAACATGCTGATGGCCGACGGCTCGGTCCGCGGCATCAAGAACTCGATCGGCCCGACCGTCTGGTGGGCCCTGGGCTCCCGCGCCGGGGGCGAGGTGCTTGACCAGAGTTCCTACTGAACGCGGTAAGTGGCGGTCGGCCCTGATTTCGATTCGGATCTTGTCACGAGAGGCGATCGGACATGATGAGCGGGAGCAGACTCGACTCGGGGAAACTGGCGGCGTGCCTCAGGCTGCGGACGGCGGCCATACTGACCGCCGCCGCCATGCTCGTGGCAGCCTGGGGTTGCAGTGGAGGCGTGCCCGACGTCTCTTCATCGACGGCCGAAGCGACCGTCAAAGGCACGGTCAAAGTTCGCGGGAAAGTGGCGACCAAAGGGAAGGTCATCTTCGACCCGGCGAACATGAAACGACCGGACACGGCCGCTCGCGAAGCGCCGATCAATCAGGACGGGACTTACGAAATCAAGGCAATCGTGGGCGGAAACTCCGTCCGCCTGAGCGGCCCCTTACTCGCCAAGGAACCGAGCCTGGAATACCAGAGCCTACCAGCCGAAATCCAGTCGGGGGAGAACAAGATCGACCTAGAATTTCTGCCATAACACAATATCAACATACAAGCATAAACAGAAAACGAGCGACCACACCAGGCAGGGGACAACCCATTCCACCTTGGCGATGACCAATCGGGGAACCTGGGGCGGTGCCTCCTCGCTCAAAACAGCCGAGCACACCAAACAAACGCATCCAGAAAACTGCGATTTTTGGAGACTGTAGCAGGATACCGGGATCTCGTTCCGACGCTCTGCGTGGAATGCCCTCCTAGCCGCTCCGCGGCCCCACCCGCCGGGAAGACGAAGAGCGTCGCGGACGGCATTCCCACGCAGAGCGTCGGAACGAGTTTCTCCCGCGAATTTCGGCCTCCGGGGCAGACAGACGGCCCGGTTTCCTTGCGACAGACTCGATTTTTGTTTTTTTTAGGGACGGGGGGGGAGTATCCGCGCCTCCCATCCACCGCGCAATCCAACTCGGCCATTTTCACTGCAATCATCCCGATGACTCGGTTCGCCGTCACGTCTTCTCCTGCGCTCTTGATGAGTCGGGAGCGACCCCTGCGGCTGTTTGCATCCGTCCTTGAACCCCGCCTTGCAACCGGCTCCCCTGAAAAACATGAGCCGTCCTCCAGCGGCCCCGGCGTCGATCTCCATCGGTCTCATCCTCCGCTACCGAACGAAGCGGGCGAAAATGGGACAGCGGCTTACGAAGCCCTTGAACAGCGGGCGGCAGCCCCGCTTCAGGAGATAAGAAAGGGCCGGAGACGTCGTGCGGCGACCGCAGCGAAACGGAGCCCGCGAGGGGAGACGCTCAAGAACCGGCTGACGCCGGTTGGCGCGTGCGCCCCGCGATTCTTGCTTGGTGACCCCACCGAAATAATGTCATGAAGGGTTTCGCCACCTCGCTACGCGTGAAGGGTGGGATGTCCTGGAGCCAAGGCTCCGGCCCCCCATGCCTGATCCCAACTCGGGGCTCTCGATGGGGCCAAGTGAGAAAACCCGTGGTCTTACAGGACTTGTCGGACGGATTCTCGAAAACCTCGCCTGATGGTCATCGACAACAACAGCTTTACTTCAATGAATGAAGAAGCCTACTCTGTCATCGCCGCGGCGCTACGCCGAGGTGACAACGTCTTGACCTTCGCCGGGCCCAGGGCGGTTCAGTCGTGGATTCAACGAAGTGGAGTTCAAAAGAATGCCACTCTATTCAATCATGACACAGTCGGGAACACTCGACGGCTCCCAGAAAGCCAACCTTGCCGCGGAAATCACCACACTCCACGTTGAACTTTCGGGGGTGCCGAGGAACTGGGTCCACGTGATCTTCCAGGACTATGCACCCGGCAGTGGCTTTATCGCCGGAGAAGTGGGCCCAACAGTCAGCCTGACGCTCTCCATCCGCACCGGTCGCACCGCGGACTATCAACACAATCTCCTGACGCGCCTTTGGGCATTGCTCCAGAAGGCAACCACAGCGATCGACGACCAAATCGTGATCGGAATCCAAGAAGTGCCGCCCGTCCATGCCATGGAAATGGGTCAAGTGATGCCGGACGTTGCTCCCAACGTACAGTAGCACCATAACATCAATGAAACCAAGTGACTCCATAACCCAAAACAGGCGAGGAGATATCCATGAACGGTGCTCAATCGTTATTCAAGTCACTGGTGGACGCGGGGATCACGACATGCTTCGCGAACCCCGGCACTTCCGAGATGCTGTTGGTCTACGAGATGGGCATGACCGACGAGGTGCGCCCCGTCTTGTGCTTGCAGGAGGACGTCGTCACCGGCGCCGCGGACGGATACGGGCGGATGAAGGGTACGCCGGCCTTCACCCTCCTGCACGTGGCCTGCGGCTTCGCTAACGGCATCGCGATGCTGCACAACGCCGCCCGAGCCAATACCCCCGTCATCAACGTCGTCGGCGCAAACGCGTCCTACCACCAGCCCAATTACCCGGAGCACGAGTTGGTCAATGGTCGCGTGACAGACCTCGCCCGAGCGGTGTCGCACTGGTGCTGCGAGTCGCGGAGCGGCTCTCACCTCGGCGAGCTCGGCGCGGAGGCGGCGGCTCTTGCGAAAACCGGCAAAGTCTGCACCATCGTGGCGCCTAACGACTCTCACTGGGAGGACGCCACCCCACCGCCGATCCCTCCCTCGCCGTCTGGGCGGCCACAAGTGGCCCCCGAGGCGATCGCGAGTGCCGCTGCAATGCTGTCGAATGGCAAGAAAACGGGCCTGGTGCTGGGCAACCTTGCTCTCCAGGGCGAGGCGTTGGAAATCGCAGGGCGCATCGCCGCCAAGACCGGCGCGGTTCTCCTGGCCGAGACCTTTCCTTCGCGATACCTCTCACGCGGCGAGGGGCGTCCTCCCGTGGACATCATCCCCTATGAGTATGAGATGGGCACCAAGTTCCTGGAGCCGTTCGAGCAACTCGTTTTTGTCGGCGCGGCCTTTCCGGTCGCGACCTTCGCCTATAAGAACAAGCCGACCCTCAAGAGCCCGCCAGGGTGCGATTTATTCGCGATGGCCTCCACCGAAGTGGATCTCGAGATAGCGCTTGAATCGCTCGCGGAGGCAACTGGAGCCACCGGCGTGCCAGCGTCCCGTCAACCTCGCACGCAGGCGGCACCGCCTTCCGGGGAGTTAACGGCGGCGGCGATCGGGCAGGTGCTCTCCTTGCTGTTGCCGACCGATGCGATTCTCGTCGACGAGGCGGCCACAAATGGCCCGCCCATTTACGAGGCGACCAAAGGGGCTCCCGCGCACGACTATCTCAACCCCACCAACGGTGGGGCCATCGGCGGCGGTATGCCCCTGGCCCTCGGCGCGGCGATCGCCTGTCCCGACCGGAAGGTCGTTCTCCTTCAGGCGGACGGGAGCGGCATGTATACTGTCCAGGCGCTGTGGTCGATGGCGAGAGAAGAGGCCGACGTCATCATCATCGTTCTCAAGAACGACGCCTACGCCATTCTCGGCCTCGAGATGGCGCGTGTTCGCGAAAGTGAAACGAACGCAAAGATGAAGTCGATGCTGGAACTTGGTCATCCGGCGATCGACTGGGTCGATATCGCAACGGGTCTCGGCGTGCCGGCAACCCGGGCGGGAACGGCCGAAGAGTTCCGCCAACGTTTCGAGGCCGCGCTCGGCGTGAAGGGACCACGGCTCATCGAGTGCCAGATCGCCTTTCCCAAAGAGTGGCCCGCGCTCGAAGAGTTGATCCACCGGACACGTTGAAGCCTCATGCTCCCGCATCCGGCACCACGTCAGGTCGCTGGTGGCGAGTCAGGATGGAAAGCAATACGGTCGGGCAAAGGGAACCGACGGTCGTGAGTCAGTCGTTCTGCCTGGTTCCCTCATGCCTGACCCAACGTGGCATACACTGAGGATCGCCACCAACGCTCAATCACGGTTCAGGCATCCGGCTCCCACAGCCGTTTTCGGAAATACTCTTTCCAGTTGTCAGGGAGCCTGGATGACTGCGTCGCGCGCCGGAGCAAAGCCTGGTTCTTCGCGTCGACCGTGTAGAGGTTGACGACATCGGTGACGGTCAGGTCTTGCTCCGACCGTGCAATCGGCTCGATCGTGTCTCCCGGGCCCACCTCGCCTTCGGCCGTCACGGCGAAATAGAAACCGGTCCGGCCGCTCTTGAGCATCCGCTTCAGCATATCCATTCTTCCGAACCGGATGCCGAGTTTGAAACAGGGCATGCGCGGCTGCGTGACGACGAACTCCGCCGTCCCGATCCGGAAGCGGTCGCCGATCCGCACGTCGGGTTCGAGCAGTCCCTCGACGGTCAGGTTCTCGCCGAAAGCCGACCAGGGGAAATCCAGGTCCGGGAGTTCACGTCGCCACTCGTGATAGTGCTCGGCCGGGTACGCATACACGGCCTTGTCGACTCCGCCATGCACCGTCAGGTCGGATTGCTCGTCCCCCTCGAAGTTGAGCTGAGACACCCGCAGGCGGCGGTCGACCGGGTGTTTGAAGATGGAGGTGAGCACCGTATTGCCCTCCCACTCCACCTCGCGAGGGAGTCCGACACTCAGCGATACGACTTTCAAGAGGTCCTCCCTCCGCGTTCGTGGTCTGAACCCTGGATTCAAAGTAGCGACTCGCGCTTCCCGCTACCAGACTCAGGCGAAGCAGGATCCGAGGATTAGACTCGCCGGGGAGACGCCCACAATCCTCAACAGACAGCCCGTGTGTGGTGGGAGAGAGGGAAGCAGGACTCTGAGTGCGAGCCACCAGGGCCAAGCCTACGGGCATGAGCGACGCGGCAGGGAGGAGAGCAGCACGCATCGCTCACACGAGCGACGGAACCCGCATAGCCCTCAACCTGATGGGGGACGCCCGCCCCCAAATCCGGTAGGATCGGGAGTCGGATTTCGGTCACTCGTGCTGGAAGAGGATTGTTGAAAATGCCCCAACTTGGATTCGGGATCGTCGGGCCGGGCTTCATCGCAGGCGTCGTTGCCAACGCGATCGACAAGTCGGCCAACGCTCGATTGACCGCGGTATCAAGCCGCCGAATCGAGAACGCCCAGAAATTCACGGCGGATCGGCAAGGGGTCGTGGCGGTTGAGGGTATCGACAGCCTACTCGCCCGTGCCGACGTCGACGCCGTCTACATCGCCACCCCCACGGCCGCGAAGGAAGAGATTGCGCTCAAGGCAATCGCGGCCGGGAAGCATGTCCTCGTCGATAAACCATTCGTCAATCAGGATTCCGTGCTGCGGATGACTCAGGCCGCGGCCGCCAAGAATCTGGTGTTCATGGACGCCACGCATTTCGTCCATCATCCCCGCACCGCGACCTTCCAGGCGGCGATCGCGGAGAAGATCGGCTCGCCCCGGTCGCTCCACACGGCCTTCTACTTTCCATTTAGCGATCGCACCAACATCCGCTTCGACCCAGCGCAAGAGCCGATGACCGCGCTCGGGGATATGGCGTGGTACTCGATGCGGGCCGTGGTCGAATATCTCCGGCCCGAGGGACAGATCACGAAGGCCGTCGTCGCTCCCGAACGCGATCCCACTACCAACGCGATCGTTCGTGCCTCTGGGCTGATCGCTTTCGAAGGCGGCCAGGTCTCAACCTTTGACGTCGGCTACACCGCGGGCACAATCCTTATGGATTTGCAACTCTTGGGGACAACGGGCGTCCTCGAGATGGACGATTTCGTCCTGGACTGGGAGAGCAGTTCCGCATTCAAGGATTCGGGTGACAAGACCGGGTACGCTTACCGGACCGGCATGGGGACGCGGAAGGATACCGCGTTCATTCCGACGCCCCCGAGCACCGCACAGGAGGCGTCGATGATTGAGGACTTCGCGGAACTGGCCGCTTCCGGCGATGCCACCCAGCGAGCCGCCTACGCCCAAGCCACCCTCAAAACGCAGGGATATCTCGATGCGCTCTGGGCGGCTGCAGGTTCATGAGCCTTGGCGGAGACGCCCAGGCTCCTCGGCCGTGGTAAGTGTCAATTCGTGGGTTTGGGATTAGCAGGACGGAGGACGGCGGTGACCGCATGGTGGTCGGACGGAGTGCTTCCGTCCCGAGCCGCATGAACGATCGCCGCCTCTTTCACCTCCCAATCCGTCGAACTGCCGATCCAGTCGATCCTTGGACCTGAGGTGGCCCCGGCCCGGAAGCCCGTGATCGTGCCCTCGTTCTCGGCTTTCGTCGGGTGGATGACCCGGAACGTATCGAGGACGGTTCGGGCCGGCTCGGCCGCCTCAAACAGGGCCTTGTACGGTCCGCTCCCCTCGCCGCTGTTGAAGTCGCCGGTCACCACGACCCGGCAGCCCTCGCCAAGTTCCCCGATCTTTTTGCGGAGGAGCCGCGCGGATTCAAGTCGGGCTTTCGGCCCCCTGTGATCGAAATGCGTGTTGAAAAAGGCGATCGGAGACGCGGCGGGGTTGGTCTTGTCACGAAGCTTCACCCAGGTCGCCATGCGAGGCAGCGAGGTATCCCACCCCTTGCTCCCAACGACGTCGGGCGTCTCGCTCAGCCAAAAATGGCCCCCGGCGAGCTTCTCGAAGCGGTCTTTGCGGTAGAACAAGGCCATCATCTCGCCCTTCTCGCGACCGTCGTCCCGGCCCGCGGCCAGCACCTCGTAGCCGTCGAGCCGCGCGGTGAGGTCGTCGCGCTGGCGGGCCAGGGTCTCCTGAGTCCCGAGGAGGTCGGGGTTGAATTCCTTGATGGTCTCGGCCAAAAAATCCTTCCGGTTGTCCCAGACGTTCTTCCCGTCGGAGGCTGTGGCATAGCGGATGTTATAGCTCATGACCCGCACGGAGTCGTTTTTGGTCGGTTCGGCAGAGAGCGCCGCGAGGGCGAGAGCAAGGAATGCGATCGTCATGGGATTTCCCGGGTGTAGAGAGGCAATCAGAAATTGCTTAGTGGTTAATCCGGTGAGTTCGTTGACGCCCAGGATTGGGCCGTAAGTCCAGCACGACCGGTCCGGCCGTGATTCTACACCGCTCGGCGCGAATCCAAAGGGTTGTCAGAGGAAGCCGAGGATAATCCGGCCGGGCCGGTCGTACCATGGGCTGGGGTTCGGGCAGCCCGAATTTGAGAGCATGCCGGAGCCGCAAATTAATATATGCACACAATTACACTAATCAGCCCGCAACAAGACCGCAGACTTGAAGCGGGCCGATTACAAACTCCAAGAAATCAATACTTAAAACATTAAGAACAAGAGCGGCTCGCCCAGCAGTGTCGCGTCGTGGGCAGCTCGATCGCGAACACCTGGCGGTCGCCGTCAACGGCCGTGGAGAGCATCTCCGCTTGCACGAAAACCCAGCCAAGAACGAACGCCTTGGCTGGATCACGACATGAAACAGACGCTCGATGACGATCCGCGGAACGGTCGGACGGCGATCTCAATGAGCCGCGGGCCGCGGTGTTCGTTTTGGCGGTTTGGATCAGCGAATCCCAAGGCTTCGACGGAAAGCGGGGCGGCAAAGGGCAAACCCACCCATGGCTGTCACGAACACCAACGCCATGGCCGGCTCAGGAACGCTGGGCGGCGTCGTCGAGAACTGCCCAGGACCCGTTTGCACGATGATCCAAGGGGACAAGTATGAGGACGAACCGGGTGAGAAGTCATTAGCCGACGTCATCAAATACGAATTAGCCGGGAAGATCATGCGAGCGGAGGGACTTAAAAAGTCAAACGTCGGGCTGGAAATTGATGTATAAACCTGATTGCCGTCAATGACATGAGCGGAGTCGAACATCACCGACAAGTTGTTTTGTGCCGGCGTCAAACCGACCGTACCGCTGATATGACCACGGAATACCACCGTACCGTCGAACCCGTGAGACTGTTCCGGTCGGGCTGACCAATAATAATTGATCAAAAACGGAACATTATTATAGGTTACGGTCTCCGCGGAAGTCGGTTTATCGATCTCAAACCGGCCGAGCTTAAACGAGTTAGGTCGGTTATACCCGCTCTCATTTACGTAGAATGCGCTCTCCATTCGGTCAAAGCGAATGCTCGAAGGATCGCCGGACGAGCCGACCACCCCGTCTGTCACGAAACCTATCTTCTCCGCTACAGCCTCCCTGACCGTCGAGGCGACTAAAGCCAGGACGAGAAGGAAGACTGAGCCGACCGGCTTGAGATGCGTCGAGATCGATCGCATGAGGTGCCATCCTTGGGCTTCGAGGGGCCGTTCGTAGATTGCAGTGTGCCCGACCTCCAAGGTCGGGCCGAAACGATTCTATTCGGAGCAAAGACTCTTGTAAACACAATTGAGTGACACGAAGCATGTGTGCAAAGAAGCGTGAAAAAACGAGGGCGGTGCGAGGCGACTCTAACGCGTTGAAGGGCAAGCACGGTCTATCACGTCGTTTCTCTTGGCCGGGTATGAGAGCCGAGTTTGCGACACGGTAGAACGGGGCCCGCAAATGACTCTTGTGCGGACTCTTGCCGATTATCCAATGTTTCTTGGACAATTTATCGTAAACTGTGTGTCGCTCGCCTCAACGAAGGGGTCTCTCGGAGCCTGATGCGACCATGCCCGTGTCGATCCAACACCACCCAACCTTGAATCGGGCCCTGGTCTTACTTGGCCTCTTATCATGGCTGGCCCTGAGACCGGCCACGGCGGGCCGTGCAGAGGAACCGATCCGTTTCGCGCGTGAGATCGCGCCGATTCTGGCCGACAAGTGCTATCCCTGCCACGGCCCCGACCCAGGAACTCGCAAGGCCAAGTTGCGGCTCGATCGCCGGGAGGATGCGCTGGCCGACCGCGACGGGTCGACGGCGTTCGTTCCCGGGAACGTCGACGAGAGTGAAGCCTTCCAGCGGATGATCGCCGAGGCCGACGACGAGCGGATGCCTCCGCCGAAGACCGGCAAGACCTTGTCGAAACATGAGCTTGAGCTGATCCGCCGCTGGATCGAACAAGGGGCGAAGTGGGAGACGCACTGGTCGTTCGTTCCCCCCACACGCCCGACGCTTCCCACGGTCGATGGACCTTGGCCGAGAAACGCGATCGACCACTTCGTACTGGACCGACTCCGCAAGGTGAAAGATCCGCTCGAGCCTTCGCCCGAGGCAGCGCGACGGACCTTGATCCGCCGCCTGAGCCTCGACTTGATCGGTCTGCCACCGACTTCGGCTGAAGTGGATGCTTACGTCAGTGACCAGGCACCCAATGCTCATGAGAAAGCAGTTGATCGTCTCTTACGTTCCGAGCACTTCGGTGAACGGGTCGCGATGGAGTGGCTCGACGCCGCCCGCTATTCCGATACCGACGGGTATCAGGGGGACGCGAACCGGACGAACTGGCCCTGGCGTGACTGGGTCGTCAGCGCATTCAATCGAAACATGCCGTTCGATCAATTCACGATCGAGCAGTTCGCCGGCGACCTGCTCCCCAACGCGTCGCCCGAACAGACGCTGGCGACCGGCTTCCACCGCAACCACATGACCAACGGCGAGGGAGGACGCGACCCGGAGGAGTCGCGGGTCGACTACGTCATCGACCGGATCAACACGGCGGGCACAGTCTGGCTGGGCCTCACCGTCGGCTGTGCCCAGTGCCACAGCCACAAGTTCGATCCGATCGAGCACGCCGACTACTATCGACTGTCCGCCTTCTTCAACAGTATCGACGAGGACGGTCGCGCCGGCACCAACGCCAAGCCTTATTTGACGTATGAGTCTCCGTTTGTCCCTCGCGCCATCGCCGAGGCGAAACAGACGCTCGCCGACCGAAAAAGGCGAGAGAGCGCCGTGAGGCAGGCCGCCGAGCCGGCATTCCGCGACTGGCTCGCCCAGCGGGTCGAGGAGACAAGTCAAGGGTTCCAGGCGTGGCGTCCCTTCATGGCAACCACCCTGGAGACGATCGAGGGGACGACGCTGACCCAGGAGCCGGACGGCGTCATCAGGGCCAGCGACCGGAATCCGAAGCACGAAGACTATCGCGTGATCGGAGCGGTGCGGCTTCCTCGTGTGACCGGCTTTCGCCTCGAGGTCCTGCCTGATCCGGCACACACCTATGGCGGGCTCTCGCGGTCGAAGACCGGGCACTTCATTCTGACGGACATCAAGGTGCAGGTTCAGCGCCCTGAGACAGCGCAAATTCGCGAGATCGTGGTCGAAACCGCCCTCGCCGACGCCTCGGCCGACCCGAAGACGAACGGCGGCTACGGCGATGTGCAGCACACGCTCGACGACGATCCCCGGAACGGCTGGACCGCCCTGGGCAGCGATCCCAAGCAAGCGCGCGTCGCAGTGTTCGCCCTGGCCGAGCCGCTCGTGCTGGAAGCAGGCGAGGAACTCGTCCTCGAGCTCCGTCAGCGCTCGACCCAAGGCGAACACAACATCGGCCGGTTCCGGCTCTCCCTCACCGATCAGCCCGGGCAGGCCGTCCGATCACTCGACCCCGCCCCTCTGGAACAACTCGCCGCCGCCAGGCCGACGGACCTCGCCACGCTTGACTCCAAGTTGCGGGCACGGTTGTTCGACCAGTTCCTCGTCGACCATCCTCCGCACGCGGAGGCCCGGGTTGCCCTCGATCGCGCGACGGAGCACCTTCGCGAGATGGAGCAGGCCGCCAAGACCAAGGTCATGGTGCTGGCCGAGCGCGCGAAGCCGAGGGAAACCCACATCCTCCTCCGCGGAGTCTGGGACAAGAAGGGGGAGCCAGTCAGCCCCGACGTCCCCGAGATTCTCGCCCCTTGGCCGGAGGGGGAGGCGAAGACGCGGCTCGGCCTGGCTCGCTGGCTCGTCTCGCGGCAAAACCCATTAACAGCGCGGGTCGCGGTCAATCGATTCTGGCAAATGCTCTTCGGCGTCGGCCTGGTTCGCACCCCCGAGGATTTCGGCCGCCAAGGGGAGCCGCCCACTCATCCCGAACTGCTCGACTGGCTGGCGGTCGAGTTCATGGAAAGCGGCTGGGACGTCCGCCACATTGTGCGCCTGATGGCGACCAGCGCCACCTACCGCCAGGCGTCCGAAGTCTCGGAGACCTTGCGGACGCTCGACCCGGAGAACCGGCGGCTCGCCCGAGGCGCCCGGTTCCGTCTGCCGAGCTGGATGATTCGCGACGCCGCCTTGCAGGCAAGCGGCCTGCTCAACCCGGCCATCGGCGGCCCGCCGGTGCGTCCCTATCAGCCGGCCGGCGTCTGGGAAGAGATCTCGATGGGCCGCAACCGTTACGAACCGAGCGAGGGGGCGGATCAGTATCGCCGGACCCTCTACGCCTTCTGGCGGCGGTCGGCCGCGCCTTCGTTCCTCTTCGACAGCGCCCAGCGCCGGGTCTGCGAGGTCAGGACGCCGCGCACCAACACGCCCTTGCAGGCACTCACACTTCTCAATGACTTGACCTACGTCGAGGCCGCCCGCGTGCTCGCCGAACGGACCTTGAACGCCGCGACCGATGAGCGAGGCCGCCTCGACGAACTGACGAGCCGGGTCCTCTCGCGGCCGACCAGTGAGCGTGAGCGGGCCGTGCTTCAGCGCGAGTTCGAGCGGGCCCGGGCCTACTATCGCGAGCATCGCGACGAGGCCGTCCGCTGGGTCTCACACGGCCAGTCGAGCGTGAGCAAAGACCATGACGCCGCCGACCTGGCCGCTTACGCCGTCGTCGCCAACCTGATCTTCAACTTGGATGAAGCCATCACCCGGGAGTGAGCCTGCCATGCGGCGAGACGTGCCAGACCGGGCCTTGCAGACGACGCGTCGCTACTTCCTCGGAGAGTGCGCCGGCGTCAGCCTGGGAGCGATCGCGCAATGGCACTTACTTTGGTTTTCTAGTAGGTTCTTTTGCTTTCTGTTTCATGAACTTGGTTGACTTTGCTCGGCGGGGGTGTGCTTGGCGGGGGTGACTACGCCCGGGTCGGTTCGGGAGTACGGAATTGGCGGCCGATCGCAAGGCTTTTTCGTATCGCTCCAGCCACTCGGACGCCGAGCACGGGGTTCGCTGCAGGAGGTAGATCTTCATCGTCGTCCAAGTCCCTGTGAAACTCAGACGACGCGGCTTGACTCCCGCGAGCTTCGCCGCCTCGCGACGCAATTCCACCACCAAATTGTAAGCAACCACACTGCACAAGAGTTCTTTTTGAACCATCTCGTCGCTTTTTGCACGAATATTCTCGATACCCATTGAGATCTTCATGTCTCGAATGTCATGCTCGACATCGTAACGACGGCGGTAAAGTTCTCCGGCCGCTTGACTCGCGATTTCCCAGGGTTGTTACCAAATACAAGGGCTCGCCGGTTTCCAATTTCACTTCGTGAAGTTCGATCATCACGCTTGCATCGGCCGGCAGATCCGGGTTCGTTTTGTGCTCCTTCGCCGAAGGAGTCCATTTCAGGCGGTATCGCATGCCGTGGGCCGTCTGACTGATGATTTTGGCACGACGACGCATCGACTCGAAGCGGGTTTTGGTCAAGCGGAACAGGATGTCATGACCGGCAAGAACCATCGCGTGCGCGACCTGAAAGATCCCAAAGCCCGCATCCGCCATAACGATCGAACCGGTGGGGATTCTGAGACCGATCGCGGCGGCTTGGCGAGCTTCCGAGGTGTTGTTCGGGCCATACTTGGCCCCGAGTTCGGGAATCAGGGCACAGCCGCTTTGCAGCTCATGAGCGACCATCAACATCAGAATCGGCCAGACCGATTCGCCGTGCTGGTTGGTGGCCGGCGGATAGGCGTCCAGCAGCGGACTCGTGGGCGAGGCGTCATGGTCGTGCCGTCAATGAGAAGGTGCGGCGGCCCGCAAACCTGCCGGGACGACTCAATCAAGGACAGGCTGACGCGCTCGGCGAAGGCTCGGACAGTCTCCAAAGGCAAACGCTTCCGTGCATGACTGTAGGCACCAGATCGTTCGGAAAGCGTGCTTCGCGAACCCGCTTGTTTGCGGGCAGGAGATCTTTGTGGTTGGTGAGCACCTCCTTGATGACGGAAGCCATCGAGGTGCCGCCCCCGAGTCGCTGGAGCGTGAGCATCCAGAGAGTGACCAGGGTGGTGTAGACCGTGGCTGGGGAGACGTCGAGTGAATAGGCGGGGAAATCGTCCTTGGGGATGAGTCGATGGAGGAGTTCAACGGCGGAGGTCAATTCCGACTCGGTCAGCGGCGTTTGAACGGGTTCCATGGGAGATCGGTCCTGACACTTTGGCAGTCATGAGCAAATGGTCAGGATTGAAGCGCAAATATCATGCCAAAATGAGGGGGTTGCACAAAATAGAGAAAGAAAGCACCATTGAGCGATCGCGCTCGGGGAGTTGATCCAGGGCAGGGGGGTCGCCCGTGGCGCCGAGGCCCATCGCAACGAGATCGGCGGCCTGATCGACTTGCCCCACTTCGCCCCCAAAGCCAAGCGAGTCATCTTCCTCACACAGTCTGGTGGGCCTTCACAACTGGAGCTCTTCGACCAGAAGCCGGGACTCGAAAAGTGGGCCGGCAAGGAGCTGCCCGACTCGATCCGCAACGGCCAGCGGCTCACCTCGATGACGGCCTCGCAGAAGCAGCTCGTCATGCCGGCACGCGTCTCGTTCCGCCAACACGGCCAGAGCGGCGCCACCGTCGGTGAGTGGCTTCCCCATCTCGGCACGGTGGTGGACGACCTCTGCTTCATCAAGTCGATGCACACCGACCACATCAACCACGCGCCTGCCATGACGTTCCTGCTGACGGGGAACCAACTCCCCGGCCGCCCCAGCGTGGGGGCCTGGGTCAGCTACGGACTCGGTTCCACCCAGCGCAATCTCCCCGACTACATCGTGCTCGTCTCCAAGATGCAGCGGCCGAGCGACCAGCCGCTCTATGACTATTACTGGGGATCCGGCTTCCTGCCCTCGCGTCACCAGGGGGTCCGGTTCCGCAACGCCAGCGAGCCGGTGCTCTATCTCAAAGACCCCGACGGCCTGCCGCGCCCGCTGCGCCGGGGAATGCTCGACGGCCTGGCCGAGCTCAATCAGGCGAAGCAGGCCGACGCCGGAGACCCCGAGATCGCGACCCGGATCCGCCAGTACGAGATGGCGTATCGAATGCAGACCTCGGTCCCCGAGTTGGCCGACCTGTCAGGCGAGTCGGAAGAAACGTTCGAGCTCTACGGCCCCGACTCGCGCCGGCCCGGCTCCTATGCCGCAAACTGCATCCTCGCCCGCCGCCTGGCGGAACGCGGCGTCCGTTTCATCCAGCTCTTCCACCCCGACTGGGACCACCACAGCCGCCTCCCCTCCTGGTGCGTCGCCCGCTGCCGCGACACCGATCAGCCAACGGCCGCACTCATCAAAGACCTCAAGCGCAGGGGTCTCCTGGAAGACACCCTGGTCGTCTGGGGTGGCGAGTTCGGCCGCGGCGTCGTTGGCCAGGGCGACTGGCAGAGCCCGGAAGCCGGCCGCGACCACCACCCCCGCTGCTTCACCATGTGGCTCGCAGGCGCCGGCGTCAAAGCCGGTTTCACCCACGGCCAGACCGACGACTTCAGCTACAACGTGGCCAAAGACCCCGTGCACGTCCACGACCTCCAGGCCACGATCCTCCACCTCCTCGGCATCGATCACACCCAGCTCACCTTCCGCAACCAGGGGCGCGACTTCCGGCTCACCGACGTCCACGGCAATGTCACCCAAGCCATTCTCACATAATCTCCTGTAGAGTGGGCACGGCCCACCATGGAATCGGCCTGGGAATGGAAGCCGAAGTTGGTGGGCCGTGCCCACCCGGCAAAAGGGACCGCGACCACCCCAAAGTGGGGGCCGCGTTCCCCGACAAGAGACAGGACCTGCGACACACTCCTTGATATTCGGAGCTTGACAATAGCCCCGCTCCTACGCAATGATCAGTACGCAGTAGAGCGTTGGACCTCATGGAGCGTGAAACGTCATGGCCGGGCGCAAGGTCGTTGCCATTACCGAACGGCAGTTCGCCGTTCTCCGCGTGCTCTGGGAGCACGGCCCCCAGACGGTCCGTGGCTTGATGGAGCATCTACCGCGCGGCGAGAGTCAGCCTTATACCACGGTGCTCGGCCTGCTCCAGGTCATGGAGAAGGCGAAGTTGGTTGACCACGAAAAAGAGGGGCTGACCCATCGCTACCGGCCCCTTGTCTCGCAGCAGGAGGCCACGGGGAGCTTGCTCTCCGACTTCCTGTCGCGATTCTTCCACGGGTCGGCCGAGCAGTTGATCCTGGGCCTCGTGGATGCCGAGCAGTTGGGAGCGGACGAACTCCGAGCGATCGAGGCTCGACTCAAAAGCGCTGAGGAGCGAACGTCGAGCGGGCACAAGGACGAGAAAGACCAGCCCGGAGGCAAACGCGGGAGAACGAAGCGATGATGGAATTGACCGACATCTGGATTATTCCCGGGCTCGTGCTTCTGGCGGAATGGTCGTTGCGTTGGGGCCTGGTTCTCCTCGTCCTGTCGCTCTGGTTCATCCTGAGGCCACCGCGGCGCGCGGCGACCCGCCACCTGCTTTGCGTGGTGGCACTGGCGACAGGCCTGCTTCTTCCCATCTTGCCTCGCTGGCAGGTCGAGATCACTACACGACCGGCGAAGCAGGCGGTAGCCACCGCGTGGCCAACGACGACAACGCCACAACCAGAATTGTTCATTTCCAAACAACACGTTTTTCCTCAGCCAGTGGTTTTCGAGTCCCGGCCTGCGGAACGAACTCTTGGCGTCGTGAAACCTCAAAGCGAGCCCGCGTCGGAACCGATCGGCGGCTGGCGACTCGCCGCGATGGGAATGGCCGCAATCTGGGCGCTGGCCGTCTTTCTCCTCTCCGCCAGGCTGGTGGGGGGTCGGCTCCTGCTGGCCAAGCTGAATGCGCAAGCGAGGCCGTGCGGACCAACGTCCCAACAACTCCTCGTCGAGTGCCAGCGGGCCTTGGGGTTCGCCCGGCCCACGAGGCTTGCGACCCACCCCGCGACAACCTCGCCGGTGGTGATCGGCGGACGCACGTCGATCATTCTCGTCCCGCTCGACTGGGACGGGTGGCCCGAAGCCCACCGCCGCGACTGCCTGCGGCATGAGCTCACGCACCTGAAACGTCATGACGACTGGGCCAAACTCATCCAAGAACTGGTTCTTGTCCCGTTCTTCTTTCACCCGTTGGTTCGCTGGCTGCTCAAACGGCTCGACCGCGAGCGTGAGTTCCTCTGCGACGAAACCGTCGTGGCTCTCGGGGGAGACCCGGTGGCTTACGCGCGTCTGCTATTGGACCTGGCCCGGCGGCCGGGGCGGAGGTTGATCCCCACGGCCCTGTTGAGGCCCGGCTGGCTCCCCTTTTTCGACCGCGGCACGGTCGCGGCCCGCATCGAGCGACTCCTGGAGGATGACATGATGCGCTCCCTCTCTCCCCCGTCCCCCCGCCGCCTGTTCGCGATGGGAACCGTGGCCCTGGCCGCGGCACTGGGAATCAGCGGGTTGCAAGTCCGGGCCGTCGAAACGCCGGCGAAGAAGGAAAACCCACCGGACCGCGTGACAGCCCAGACCGAGCCGGCAAACGTGAAGAAGTCCCGGATGATCGAGGGCGTGATTCAAGAAAACGCTGAAGAACCCATACCCGACGCCGTGGTCGTGGTCGGCTTCACCGGCCTCGGAACTCCCAATCATCAGGTTTTCAAAACAGATAAAAACGGCCGATATTCCTACCTGGTTCCTGATCGAGCTGTCGAGGCAGTCATTTTCGCGTCCAAGGAAGGGTACGCGCCGATGACCTGGAGGAACCGATTGACCGCCGAGGAACGGGGAAAGCCGCATACGACTTGGCTTCAAAAGGCCGAACCGTTCTCAGCGACCCTGGTCGACGGTAACGGCCGCCCCATCGTCGGGGCTCACGTACAGGTCGAGAGTTTCGGTTTCAGTCTTTCAGCCATCGAGAGCCAATTCACAGGAACATATGCGATCGACGTGAACCAGGATGTCCTCGGCGGTAGTCCACTCGAGCCGCTGTTTCAGGCGACAACCGACCAGGCCGGCGCATTCACCTTGCCCGCCTCGCTCCCCAGGGCGTTGCTCAAGCTCGGCCTGACGGCGGAAGGCCGAGCGATGCGGGTCAAAGCGGAGCAGGAAACGCCGGACCTGATCCCGTTGCACATGGCCGAGGCCGGTTTCGTCACGGCGCCGGCGGGACCTCCACCACGTCTGGTGGCTATTCCCGCCGCTCGGATCGCGGGTCGCGTCACGACGACGATACCAGGGGTTCGTGTCGCCGGTCTCGCGATCAGATTCCAGAACAGTCATCCCGGCCAAGGGCCCTACCGCAGCTCCAATCACCGCAAACAAGTGACTCAAACCGACGAGGACGGTCAATTCGTGCTCGACGGCCTGGATGAGGGGCCGATCAACATCTTCGTCCATGGGGACGGCGAAGGTGAGTCTTGGACCTACCACGTCGATCGGGATGTGAGCTTGAAGCCGGGCGAGACCACCCCGTTCAACTTGGAATTGATCCGAGGGGTCGAGATCGAAGGGCAGATCTTTGGTCCATCCGGTGCCTTCCTGGTAGGTGGAGGTGACGTGCGAGTCGAGGTCTGCTGGCCATCCCGCTCCCTGAGCGGTCATGAAACCTTTGGCTTTACCCCCCAAATCGGGGGCCGTTACCACTACCGTCTGCCACCTGGTGAGACCACATTCTTCATCTCTCGCACCATGGACGGCCGCAGAACTCTGGAAAAGACCGACACAACCCGAGCCACCGTCACGATCCCCGAAGGCGTGCTCCACTATGCTGTGCCGCCCCTGGAAATCGTCCCGCCTCCCAGGACCAACAGGGAGAAGGTCGTCAACAACCAGAAGTCACCGGTCGCAAGCGCAACGGTCATCGGCAGCGGCGCGGCAGCCGCCGGGGACGAACTGGCCGGGGTCGTCACCGACGTTGAAGGCAAACCTCTCGAGGGAGTCGAGGCCCACGCCTGGTACTGGACGACCGGACGGGTGACGCGAACCGATCAGGCGGGTCGGTTCCGGTTCACGGGAATGCCTACGACCCGCCTGGTTCCGGTCCGGTTCCACAAGGAAGGCTACGGAGTCAGGCTTCAATGGATGGGGAGGGACGCCCGGCAAACCGACTTGACGGTTGTCCTGGGCAACACCACCTACTTCGAGGGCAGGGTGCTCAAACCCGATGGGTCACCCGCCTCCGAGGTTGATCTCCACGCAAGCGTTTCGGCTCCTGCCATCCTATTCGCACAAGGTCTGAATCAACACGATCCCGACATGATCAAAACAAGGAGCGGCAAAGACGGGCGGTATCGCCTCTACGTCGAGCCGGGAGAGTACGACCTCGAGGTGCGCTCGCCCGGCGTGGGGGTGGCGCGGATCTTGGAGCAAGAGATCGCCGCGAACCAAGCTCTCGAGCGAGACATTCCACTGGTGCCGGCCGTCACGTTCGTGGCGCGCACGGTCGACCGCGAGACAGGTCAGCCCCTGGCTGGCGTCACACTCACTCACGGGCCGAAGCCTGGGATCGAAGGAACGTCCGATGCCGACGGCCGCATCGAGTTCCGCGACATCCCGCCCGGCAGCTATCCCCGGTTCGAGGTCAAGGCCAGGGGCTACGCCCGGTGGTGGTCCGAGGCCTGCCTGAGCGAGCGAAATCGCTTCCTGAAGCCTTGGGAGAACGGGTTTCAGCGCAACTTCGACACCTTGGACTTCGAGGTCGCACCCGGCAGCAATGACGTAACGATCGAGCTCGAACGCGGGGCGACGGTCCGGGGCCGTGTGCTCGACCCGGACGGCAAGCCCGTCGCCGGCGCCACTGTGGCGCCGGCCTTGACCGGCACGGGAAACTCGCTGACCGGCGACGGCCGGTTCAGTGTCATCACCGACGAATCAGGCCGCTTCACCGTGCTCTTGCCCGCCAGCGGCGATCGCGACTACAACCTCATCGCACACGACGGCCAGCCGGGCCAAGGGCGCACCTGGGCCAACGGCGTACTCCCTCCGTTTCGCACCAAGCCGGGGGAGGAGATCCACGACCTGGAACTCCGTTTGACTCGCCCTGCCACCGTCCGCGGCCGCGTGACCAATCTCGAGGGCAAACCCGTGGCGGATCGTGAGGTCCGGGCCATCGCGGCGGACGGACTCGAAAATCACCAGTACGATCCGATCACCAGAACCGACAAGGAGGGCCGCTACGAATTAAAGTCGATTCGCGGCGGCAAGCAATGGATCAAGGTCGCGTTGTCCTGGCTCCCTCGCGCGAAGCGCCCGAAGGGCCACGACAAGAAGTGAATCTCGAGCCCGGCGAGTCGAAAGCCGCCTTGAACTTCCAGATCGCGGAGCCAAGCCGCAACAACTGAGAACCAAGGGGTTCGTGGAACACGATCTTGACCGTGGTGGCCAGTTGCCGCTCCTAGGGCCGCGACGTGTTGGAATTTCTCACGCAAATCATCACGGCCCACTAAAATGGGTCTCAGAAACCATCGATCCTTGGTGATGGGGCGTGAACGGTTACGAATGCGACACCAGGGGCAAGTCACCAAGGCAACGAAGGACGACAGGAGATATTCTGAGAGCATGATTATCGTCGCCGCCTTTTACCATTTTTTTGATTTCACCGATTACGAAGCCTTTCGCCTGCCCCTTCTCGACGAGATGAAACGCCTGCAGATCAAGGGATCGCTCCTCCTTGCGGCCGAGGGCATCAACGGTACGCTCTCGGGTGATCGTGCATCGATTGATCAATATCTCGGTCATCTGAAACAGCATGTCACAAAGGGTGAATTTGAACACAAGGAAAGCCTGTGTGACCGCCAGCCGTTCCAGCGCGCGAAAGTGCGGCTGAAGAAGGAGATCATCTCGCTGGGCCAGCCCACCTCACTGGCAAAAACCGGGCACTTTGTCGAGCCCGAGGATTGGAATGCATTCATTGCCAATCCCGAAACGGTCATGATCGACGCCCGCAATGCCTATGAGGTGCATCTCGGCAGCTTCGAACGCGCCATCGATCCCAAGACCAAATCCTTCAAGGAACTGCCCGACTTCGTGCAGAAAACCCTCGATCCGGCGCAGCATAAATCGATCGCCGTCTTCTGCACCGGCGGCATACGATGCGAGAAATTCTCGGCATGGCTGCTGGAACAGGGATTCGAAGATGTCTATCAGCTCAAGGGAGGCATCCTGAAATATCTAGAGCGAATCCCAGAAGCCGAAAGCAAATGGCAGGGCGAATGCTACGTGTTCGACGAGCGCGTCGCGGTCGGTCTTGGCGTGACCCCTTCCGCAACGGCCAGCATGTGCCAAGCATGTGGCCATGCCCTGACAGAAGCCGATCGCCAACACTCCGAGTTTGTCCCAATGGTGCAATGTCCATTCTGCGTCGAGGCCTAATCATACTGACCCCGCTCATACGGCTGAGGGTTGGCTCGACCTGGGCTCAAGGTGAGTGGTGGTCTGGGCCACAACGACATTGGCTCCTATCTTTATCCACCAAGGGGTGCTTGGCTGCAAAGTGACGACGAAGTTCGGCTTGCAAGGCGGATTTTGACGATCAGCGTTTGGGAACATGCGTGCCGCATTCACGGCAGGAGACGGCGCCCAGGTGAACGGGACGGCCGCAGCCCGGGCAGACGCGGAGGCCGGCCTCGGCCTTGATCGCTGGAGTGGCGGACTTGGCGAGATGGCCGCGAGCCCATTTCTCCAGGATCGCCATGTCGGCGGCGTCGAGTTCGGCCGTCTGCGCCTCGGGGTGAGAGGTCGCCAGGGCCGGGTTCGATGACGGCGAAGGGACGGGGACGATCTTGCCGCAGTCGGGACACTTTCCCGCCGGCGGGTGCGATCCCTCCTCGTCCACCCGAACCTTGAGACGCCGCCCGCACGGGCAGGCGAATCGAATGAATCCGTCCCCTCCAGGCGTACCGGGAGCGATCCGGCGGACCCGGATCTTCGCCGCGCACTTGGGGCAGACGATCCGGTCGGATCCGTCTTCGGGAACGTCCAGTATATGGCCGCAACGGCAGGTCGCCTTCATGACGCCTTTCCGAATCTTTTCGCTTCGCTGGATTTCAGGCCGCTGGGCCAAGGGGACTCGTAAACGATCGGGTCGGCGTGGACCGACCTTACTTCATCGCCGCGGGTTTCAGCAGGAGTTCCACGGGAATCAAGGCGTTGAGACTCCCGGACCGGAACCCTTCGAGGTCGAGAGTGACGTACTTGAACCCGAGGGCGCGGAATGCTGGCACGAGCTCCGCGCGTGTTTGGGGATCGGCCAGTCGGGCAAGGTCTTCCAAGGGGACCTCGATCCGCGCCATGTCTCCCTTGTGGTAGCGGACCCGGAGCATCCGCAAGCCGCGCTGGCGGAGCCACTGCTCGGCCTGGTCGATCATGCGAACGCGCTCGGGCGTCACGGACTCGCCATAGGCGACTCGGCTCGACAGGCAAGGGGTCGCCGGCTTGTCCCAGGTGGGCAGGTCCCACCCCTTGGCCAACGCCCGGACATCGGCCTTGCCGAGCCCGCATTCCTGGAGTGGGTGGCGAACCGCGTTCTCGGACGCGGCACGCATCCCAGGGCGGTGGTCTCCCGAGTCATCGGTGTTGGCCCCGGAGGCGATCACATCCACCCCAAGCTCACCGAGCAGGCCCGAGAGCCGGCCGTAGAGCTCGCTCTTGCAGAAGTAGCAGCGGTCGGTGCTGTTCTGCACGTAGCTCGGGTTGGCGAACTCCTCGGTCCGAATCACCCGATGCCGGATCCCGATCCGCCGGGCGAGTTCTTCAGCCTCCTCGAGCTCCCCTTCGGCCAGACTGTCGGAGACCGCCGTTACGGCCACCGCCATCTCTCCCAGGGCAACCTGGGCGGCCTGGGCAACGACCGTGCTATCAACGCCGCCCGAAAAGGCGACAGCAACCCGCCCGTAGCCCTTCAGGGTCGCGAGCAGCCCGTCGCGGCGGGCGATCAATTCAGGGTCGTTCCACGTGCTCAAGGCACACCTCCATCCAGGCGCAGGCACTCGATTCCGCTCGTCCCCGATTATAGTAGGGCCGCCCCCCCCGCCTCAAGCCAAGAGCGGCCGCCCCAGAGAATAAGCGTTGGAAACCGAGCGGCAGGATCGAGATGGTCGTCGCCGCCTGGAACCGGAGGCATCCGGCAATCGCCTGTTCTTCAAGCCTGGGCACAAAAGTCTGACAAGGGGCCCCGAGGCTCCTCCCGGCGAACACAGGGACGGGGTCGAGTCGCCCCTTCGCCAGGCGGCATCACCCAAAACATTCTTGTGGCATTGATTATTGCGGGCGACAAGCCCACCGCTAATAATCAAGAGTCCGCTTGAGGAGGCCCGAGAGGCATCCACACATTCAAGCGACACGTTTATTCATGCGTTTTAGAGCCAGCGAGCAGGTTCCCGTTCTGAGAGGGAGCCTGGCATCACCGTTCGCTCCGCAAACGATCGGGAGGTGGAAGCATGAATCCCACACGGTCCCGAACAGCAAAGGCGGCCCATAGCCATAAGGGGAGGGGATCGCCGCGCATTCAACCCCCGAAGTCGCTGAGCCTCGCCCAGAAATCGGTCCTCTTGAATCTCGGGATCGTTGTGACGGCTCTGCCGGTCCTCTCCTACGGGGGTGACCCGAGGGCCGTTCTGCCGACGCTGGCGATCCTGGCCGCCATCAGCGTCTTGATCTGGACGGCCACCTTCGCCACGTCCTCATTCATCTCCGTCTCGAAAATCTTCGAGGCGCAACGGACCCCGCCCCAGCGCGACCCTCGAACGGAATTCGGGGTTGTCGACGAGTGGATGGACGGCCCCCTCTGAACGCCTGCAGGCGAAGCCTCGCGGTCTGAAACAGGGGGGGGCTCGGCCCAAGAGCCTTGCCCCCGAAAACCCACGATCACCCGCCAGGTCAGTCGACGGTAAGCCGATCCGGCGACACGCCGCAGGCCTGCTGGATCTTCTGACAGGTCGCAGGGGCCCCGAACTCGACCCAGCTATCGTCGCCCAACAGGTCACGACGCGCGGCCTGGATGGCGTTCTTGATCGCGAAATAGGCGGAATTGCCGAGCGAGAGGCAGGGCTCACTCGCCGACTTCGACGAGTAGACCGCCAGCAATCGAGCCCGCTCCTGCTCGCTCCAGCGTTCGGAGGTCGACGGCGTCAGCGTGACCCGCAGGTCGAGGGGAATCGACTTGGTGCACGGTGGCTTGTAGTTCCAGATGTTGTCCGTCTCGAGCCGCCCTTCCTCGTCGTAGCGAATCTCCTCGGTAGTGACGAAGCCGAGGCCTTGCACGTAGCCCCCTTCAATCTGTCCGATGTCGATCGCCGGGTTGAGGGACCGGCCGGCGTCGTACCGGATGTCCGCACGCAAGACCGTGGATTCACCCGTGAGGACGTCGATCTCAACCTCAGACACCGAGAACGCATAGGTGAAGTAGGCGAAGAAACGCCCCTTGGGAAAGTGGTCCTTCGCCTCATCGTGGTGGGGAGCCTTGTAGAGCTCGACCGCGCTCAGGTTGACGCGACCGAGCCAGGCCTTGCTCACGATCTCGGGCCAGAGCCGCTGCCAATCTCCGCGCCAGTTCTCGATCCGGGCGGGCGACCCGGCGTCTTCCTGCTCCTGACAGAACTGTTCGATCCGCTGCCGCAACGCCCGGCAAGCCAGGGCCACCGCGCCCCCGTTCAAGTCGAAGCCGGTCGAGGCGGCCGTAGGGGGGGCGTTGGCGATCGTGTCGGTGCTATTGCCGGCGACCCGGATCGACTCCAGGGGGAGGTTGAGCTCGCCCGCGGCCACCTGGGCGATCTTGGTGTGGAGCCCTTGCCCCATCTCCACGCCGCCGTGCGTGACCAGCACCGACCCGTCCAGGCGGTTGACGGTCACCAGGGCGGTGGATGTGTTCATCGCGGGGAGTTGTTTGAACCCGATCCCGTACTTGAGCGGGACCATGGAAATCCCCCGCTTCCGCCAGCGGTTGGTGCGGTTGAACTCATCGACCTGCTCGGCTCGGGCCGCGAATTCACTGCTCGCGTAGAGCTGGTCCCACTGCTCCCGCAGGTCGCAGTACCAGAGCGGTTGGCCGAAGTGGGTGGTGTCGGCGTCGACCATCCCAGGGTCGGAGCGGTAGAGGTTCCGGCGTCTGAGCTCCTCGGCCCTGACCTTTCGTCCTTGCTGTCTGCTGAGCTCGTGGGCCGCGTGTTCCACGGCTTCCTCGAGTGCCAGGTGGGGCTGCACCTGACCGAACGTACGCATCGCCGTGTTGCTGGCCTTGTTCGTACGGTAGACCGTGCCCGAGGCGCGAAAGGTGGGGATCTGGTAGCAGCCGTCGGCCATCATCACGCTCCCCTTGATCACGGCGAAGGAGCAGTCG
Source organism: Singulisphaera photorubra (assembly GCF_045290345.1). Lineage (GTDB taxonomy): Bacteria > Planctomycetota > Planctomycetia > Isosphaerales > Isosphaeraceae > Singulisphaera. The sequence continues at coordinate 1,176,585 of NZ_CP155447.1, forward strand.
TTGGTATCCCCCCCCTCGGAGTGCAGGTTGAGCCGAGCGTTGAGGAACTGGCCCTCGTCGTTGACGGCGAGGTGATAGTCGCCGCGGTACGGGTGCCGCTTCCCGACCATGTGCATGTCGGTCTGCCGGTCGTGGACGATGCGGACCGGTCTGCGCAGCTTGTGAGCGGCCACGGCCGCGGCCGCGCCGATGAAGCAGGCTCGGTTCTGCTTGCCCCCGAACCCGCCTCCAATCTGGCCCACTCGCACGTTGATCTGGTTGATCTGAACCCCCAAGACGCGGGCAATGGAGGCCTGGTCGCCGTTGGGGTTCTGGGTGGAGGCGATGACGGTCATTTCATCGTAACTGCCGGGAATCGCCAGGGCATTGAATGTCTCGAGATAAAAGTGAGCCTGAGCCCCCGTGGTCATGGTCCCCGAGACGACGTGGGCTCCCGGCACCGGCCTTGAGGGGTCGGCCACCCAGGCCTTGTCGCTTCCGTCCCGTACCACGTCGACGAACGGGGCATGGATCGCCCCCTCGGGGTTGTGAGGCATGACGGCGCCGGCCGCAATCGCCCCTTCGAGCGTCGTGATCGCGGGAAGGTCCTCGTACTTCAGGCACTCGTGCCGGATGTACTCGGCGGCCCGTTTCGCGGTCGCCCGATCCCGCGCCACGGCCAGGCAGACGGGAGCGCCGATGTGGGTGACGATACCAGGGCTGTAGACCGGATCGTCGAAGCCCAGTCCGATCAAGTTGTTACCACCGGGAGGGATGTCGTCGGCCGTGACGATCGCCGAGAACCCCGGGAATTTCCGCTTCAGCAGATCCTGGAGCGCGTCGCGCCCCTCGGCCGGGCCGGAGAAGCGAAAGTGGGCGTGGGGCCGGTCGCTCATGACCATCACCCCGTGGCAGCCCCCTTCGGGCATCCGCTCGTCGAGCGGATAGATCGCCTCGCCGGTCGCCTGGGCAAAGGCCATCCGCTTGGCGATCGACCGGGGGGGCGGCCCAGCGTCCGCCTGGATCTCGCAGATCTGTTGGCCGGTCGAAACAGGACGCACCGGATGGTCGGCCGCCGACTGGTTGGTCGAGGCAATGGCGCCCGCGGAGACGCGGTCCGCGACGTGGAGGAAGAACTTGTAGAAGAAGCTCTCGACAAGCTGCTCGCGGTACTCCTCGGTGAAGCCTTCCTCCTCCATCGGAACAATCTGCTCGCGGCATTCAGCTCGGAGGACCGCCAACGCTTCACGGAGCGTGGCATCATCCCATGGCTTACCCGCAAGCGCCTGTTCGGTCTTGGGCATCCGGCTGTTGAGCGGTGCCACGCCCCCGTAGACGACGCGGACCTCGCCGGGGACCGCTCGTCCGCGATCGTCTACTCGGCACGAGAAACCGGCGTTGATGATCGCGTGCGCCATCTGGGGCCGCCGAGCCACCCGATAGGTCTGCACATATTCGTCACGACGGCCGAATGGGACGTGGAACGATTCCAGCAAGGCATCGGCGGGAAGTTCCTCGGCCACGGGCATGGCGAGCAACGGGAAGGTCACTCGGCCCTCCTGATATTCGGCCGACCGGATCGTCACCGTTGCGCCGAGCGTGGCCAGAAGGGTCATCATGTCGGAGGCGAACGGAATCCCTTCTCGCGTGTGGCTCGTGGCGACGAAGATATTGCCGCCAATGCTGCCGGCGTTGCGAACCTGGATGCCGGCCACGTACTGGCCATGCCGGACAAGTTCCCGGAGCCCCGCCGTCTCCGCGGCGTCCCGTTCAACGATCTGGGCACTGGCCGCGTCGAGCAGTCGCTGGATCGAAACGGCCGCCCCCACGCGAAGTCCATCGGACTCGACGGCGATCCCCTGGAGTTCCCCCACCTGCGAGAGGTCGATCAGGACGCGCGGCTTCTCCTGGGGATAGAGCGCACCTGCCGTGCTGCCCACAACGACCCGCACGTTCGTGCGGCCGATCTCGGCGGTGAGCAGCCGCTTCAGTTCCATGGCGTCAGCCAACGCGGTGGGACGGATCCAGTGCAAGCCACGCGCCGAGTAGTGGAGCCGGGCGGCCTCCCCCGGGGCGGGGAGTTCCGTGAGGGAAACGGGCACGGGCGAGGTGCGGACCTGGAGTGGAAAGCAGGGGTCGGCCTCGCATTTCAGGCACGGGTCGAGCGCGGGGTCATAGTCGCTGGCGAAGGTCCGCATGGCGGACAGGATCGGCCGGTAGCCGGTACAGCGGCAGAGGTTCCCGCCGAAAAGATTTTCGATCGCTTGCTCGGTCGGTTGGTCGTGGGCCCGCAGGAACGAATGCATGTTCATCACGAACCCGGGAGTGCAATAACCGCACTGGCTCCCGTTGCCGATCGCAATCCGATGCTGGACCGGATCGAGCCCGTCGTGAACGTTGCCGATCCCCTCGACAGTCGTCACATGCGTTCCAGCCAGGGCGGCGAGCGGGCGTAAGCAGGCGTTGATCGCTTCGTGCCGATCCCCTTCGGGCGTCCGCCGCGAGACCATGACCGTGCAGGCCCCGCAGCCGCCCTGAGCGCAGCCGATCTTCGTGCCGGTCAGGCCGATCTCACGCAGATAATCGGCGAGCAGAACCGTGGGGTCGGGATTGTGGAGAACCATCCGCTCGCCGTTCAGCCAGAAGACGAGTTCCGGAGAGTAACCCTGAAGCCGGTCGGCCACCGCGGGACACTCTGGGACGATTCTCTCGGAGTCCGACATCGACTTGCTCCCTTGACCACGCGCCTGCGATCCCGAAGGCCTACCATGCTACTGAGTTTAGAACATGGAAGGACGAAAACCTGAATTCGCAGATAGATTATGCAAGCAATATACGACTCGCCTAATTATTCGATCTTTCTCGAACCTCAAGAGGAACGGCGACCGCGTTCGAGGGGAGGAACTCGAACGCGATTGATCCTCAATAAGCACTCGATCGGATGCCTGCGAATCGCCCGCTCAATCCATTCCCGAATGGCGGTCGCCCCGTCCCCTGTTCGCGAACAGCGCCCGTGGCCTTATGGGGACGGGAGCATACTCTCGACCTGACGACGCCATTGCGGATACTCCGTCTCAACGAGTGCGAGCGGCCACGAGCCATACCAGGCGGTGCCCGTTCGGCGCTCGCGTTCAATCTCGGCCAAGGCGTACTACTTGATCCTGTCGCGGCCGGCGAAGACAGGGCGGCTGGAACCGATCTCGTAGTGGCGGCCCCAGAGGGGCCGGGCCTTCGGGTTGGTGACAGCATGATCATGGCGTCGACTCCTGGGTTGGGACGCCGGCGAGTGCGGCCACAACGCGTGCGAGCCATTCGGATTCTGGAGAGAAGTCGAAGCGGAGTCGAATCTGGTAGGTCAACTCGAGTTCGATGCCACGGCGGAGGCAGAAAAGTGGGACATGAGATTATCACCAACTGCCGATAATCCTATGCCCTCCCTTTCTGCCCCTCCCGGCGTAAGCTAGAGTTGGCCGCCGGCCGAGTCGGGAATATCTGGCTCGGGCTTGGCCGGTTCCAAGGCTTCTCGTTCGATCTCTGCGTGCCGAAATTGGCTCCCCTCAAACCAATAGCAGTTCACTTTTGCCTGCCCGGGACTGATGAAGCCAGCCGTCATTCTCGGGCCGCCTGTCTTCAGCTGCACGATGTCGCCTGACTGAATCGACATGACCGCCTCCCTTGAGTCCGGTGGGATGATCGTAATGGGGTGACCGCGATCTCAGACGATGCCCGGTCTGGGCCTGAGCCGACGAGATTTGCGTACACGCCACACTCGGCCGGGCACCTCCGCCAGTTCCCAGGGCGTCTCGCGTTCGACGGCCGCGAGGACTTTGCTCTGAGGTTTGGCGGACTTGGCCACGATCGCGACTCCGAGAGCGCCGAGAGATTGCCGTGCAGACGGCCAATCGCCTACTCCGCCCGCTCCAGATCCACCGTCACCCGGCACCCCAAGGCATGCGCAAACGCCGCCAGGGTCGAGTAGGTGGGGTTCGGCACCTTGCCGTTCTCAATCTTCGACAGAGTGGCCCGGTCGATCCCGGTCTTCTCTTGGAGGTCGCTCAGGCTCAACCCGGACCGCTCCCGCTCGACCTTGAAGGACGCGGCCAATCCCGCGATGGCCTCATCGGCCTCGATCGGGGGAAACTCCTTGCGGACCTCGGCGCGGTACTCCGGGGTCTTGTGCTTGGCCTTGATCGCCTCGACGGCCGCTCGTTGCTCGGGAGTCATCTTGGCCAACGCTTCGCGGCTTCGCTTGGTCTCCATGATCTCGACCTCTCTGGCCCGGTCACCCGGGCGGTTCGACCTCGTGGGGATACGGCCGGTCGTCCAGTGCTCCGCGAGACGCCGACGTCGTGACCGGAGTCGTACAGGACTTCCTCGACCTCGTCAACCGTCAGGTCCGCCGCAGCGATATACTGGACTTTGCCGCCCATGTCGTCCGCGTCGTCCCAGTCGATGTAGTCAATGTCGAGCATTTCAGTTCCTCAGTTGGCTCCCGCTCCGCATTCTACTGTTGAGCTATACGCCAACAACAACGACATGTAAACCGCTAGAGACAACAGATTTTCTGGGCACACGAAAAAACCCGGCAAGAGGCCGGGTTGTGGGCATGGAACTGGCGAGGGCTGCGTCTGATTTACGCGTTAGCGAAGAAAAGGGGGGGGGCATAGCGATTATCGACAGTTGTCGATAATCGCTATGCCCCCTTTCTGCCCCCTATCCCATTTTCTGGCCCCGCATAGAAAGGCCCCGCCAGCCCGCGATCATTCGGAACGACGGGGCTTTGATGGTCGTGGTCGACGGCTCGACTGGACAACTTGCCAGGGCTCGGCTCGTCAGGCGACCACAGCCATGCGACGACGCTTCCAGGCGAAGCCCAGGCCTATAGGAAGGGTAGTAAGTGCCAGGGCGAGGGCTGAGGGTTCGGGCACGGGGACAGGCTGGCCGTCGGGGGTCAGAAGGAAATACTCTTGCTGTCCATCTCGAACCCCTCTAGCGATGATTTGACCTAGCTCATCGATGCCGACCGCGCCCGTCAAATAAATCCCGAGATTCTGTGCGATGTAGTTGTTCAGGTTGTCGAGGACCGATGCGTCGAGGCTCTTTGTGGGATTCGCCGGATCATAACCATGGGGCATACCGGTCACATCCGAAAACGCCGCATAGGTTTGGTATACGTTGAGCGGGTCGCTCAGCAAATGGAGCTGGCTTGAACCAACAACCTGCCCGTGTGTGTTGATGTCGTTGACCGGGTTAGAGCCGGCGGCTAATATATAGCCCCACGCAGAATTCGATGGTTGAAAGACCGGTGTTACCACGGGGTTGCTTAGGACTCCGTCCTCCCTAAGGTCAGCATTGAAGTAGTATCCCGTTTTGTAAGAACCACTTTGAAACCTGTAGTTTGTTGAATTCCCGGGATGATCGACGTCAGGGACATCTTCATAGATATAGGTTATTGTCGATTTTTCGTATTTGTATCGACTCCCATCCTCGCCTTGGACAGAGCTAACCTGAACCAGGGCTGAATCGCCAAGCATAAGAGCATACGTGCCACCCAAGTTGGTCACAGTGTATGTGGGGGCAGCTTGGGCATCCACTGCCGACTCTACCATCCCTACGAAAGTTAGTGCACAAAAGGCCAAGCGGAAGAACTGAGGACTCATCGTAGCCATCCTTGGATGAATGCTTAAGCTCAATCGAGGAGGGGGGCGTGGAACTATAGCTCGATCCGTTCTCGGTCGTCAAGACGAGTGTGGAATCAACAACTTTTTCCTCTGTCACACTCCGCAAGCCACTAAAATACCAAGCTTTACAGCATCAATAAAACCATCAAGCAAACGCAGCTTCATGCAAGCGAACTATAGAAGCCGAGAAGAAATATGCCTTTAAAGCCGCCCGCTAACGCCTCGGCCTACCATTGATTGGACATCGATTTCTGACGCGACACAGTGATCATCCATCCACCAAGCAATAGTAGTCAGGCACTTCAGGGACGAGGGTTGGGCAATTTAGTAAAAATGGCGATGAACGTTGAACTCGCCAACGTCTCCAGACATCCTGCCTTACCCTCTTTAGGTACATGGCCGCCGACCAGGCTACTCCCGATTCTCAGGCCGTTTGGCGGTAGGGAGGCGCTTTGATGCCCAGATTCTCGATCTTGCGGCTGATGGCCCTCGTGTTGATCATCGCGGTCGGCATCGCCCCTGCGATGGCCGACGCGTTCACATTCGCCGTCGTGACGTTGACAGCGACGACCGTCGGCGCGTTGCTATCTCGGGGTTCGACGCGGGCATTCTTCCTGGGATGTACACTGTTCGGCTGGGCCGCCATGGTATTGGCATTCGGGGCAGGGCCGAACATCCGCCACGCACTTCCGACAACTCGTCACATCATCCGGATCTACGACGCCATCAACGGCCCCGGGCCAAAGGTGTTCAAGTCGCCGGAGGAAGCTCATCGTAGGGTGATCCAGGTGGTCGTTGACGTGAACAGAGCCATCACAGTCGGCCACTCGCTAATCTCACTGGCCTTGGCCTTGGCTGGCGGAACCATCATGTGGCTGATCGCCAACCGGCGGAAGAACGGAATTGCGAGTTCGTGAAGGAATTGGTCTCCTTGCACCACGTAAGGCGACCACCTGAAGCTCGGAGATCCTGGGATCTTGGTACGCGTCTCTGTGTACACGGCCCGAGGCCGGGGGCCGGGTGTTCTCGGATAGCGTTAAGCAGGACCGCGACGAGCGATGATCGCGGCACTCCGCGAGCACCGGGCGAGCGTATGGCCGATCCCGGCTCCCGAGGAAGTTTGACGACCGGTCACGGGGTGGGGAAAAGCTCATTCAGTGACACGATATGTATTGCGAACGGGCCGCTCTTGATTGCGTGATAGAACTTCTCGTCGACGGTCACCACCTGACATTGCAGGTGGATGGCCAGCGCGAGATAGAGGCAGTCGTAAACCGAGCGGCGGGTTCCCACGGCCAGGGCGAACGTGGCATCGAGCAAGTCGGCGGTGGCGTGGGTGACGAGCGGAGCGACCCCGATAGCGTCCAGGATGGCTTGCCCTTCCTCGGGTTCGATCTCGCTCCGCGTGACGACTCGCTTCCAGACTGCACTGGCGATCTCGACGGCGAAGTGGGCCGGAACGTGGCGGTGAAACGCATCATCCAAGAGTAACAAGGCTTGATTGGAATGGATCTCGGGGAGATACCATTTCACGCCCACGCTGGCGTCCACGACGACGTTCCTTACGGCGGTCCGCGTTTCCAATCCGAGAGGGATCGACGGCAGGTTTTTGCGGTAATACGATTCGTCGGCTTGTCCTGGAGTGAGACTCATTGGTAACGATCCTCTCGGATCAATTCACTGCTATCCGAGAGGATCCGCCCGCCGCGTCCGATGCGTTCCCGAATCTTGTCGGCCTGGGCACGGGCTTCCGCGACGGAAACCATCTTGGCGGCGGCGGTGACGATGGTCCGCAATTCGGCCTCGAGTGAGCGATGGTTGGCGGCGGCCTTCGCCTTCAAGAGCGTGACGGTTTCTTCGTCAATATCGCGGATCAAAAGTTGCGCCATGGCGGTCTCTCCCTGCTGGTCTGCTATGCCCCGAGGATGAAACGAGGAGATACTAACAATATGATAGCAGATCGGGGCGGGCCGGGAACAGGGGAAAGGTAAGGACTCGGATTAGGCTTCTGTCATGGTTCGCAGGGGGCAGGGCAGGGGAGCGCTCTGGTTCCAGGGCGGTGGTTCGCTGGCTCGATTCGATCTTGGCGAGGGGACCAGCCGACGCCGTTCGCTCTAAGTCCGGTGATCACTCGCTCTTCTCGCGACGAAAAAAAAGGGGAGGGGGGCATAGCGATTATCAACAGTTGTCGACAATCGCTATGTCCCCCGTTCTGCCCGCGACTTGACGACACCCTTGCGGACACTCCGTCTCAACGAGTCTGAGCGGCCACGAGCCATAACAGGCGGTGCCCGTTCGGCGCTCGCGTTCGATCTCGGCCAAGGCGTACTTCTTGATCCCGTCGCGGCCCGCGAAGACAGGCCGGTTGGAACCGATCTCGAAATGGCGGGCCCAGGGGGGCCGGGCCTTCGGGTCGGTGACAGCATGATCATGGCGTCGACTCCTGGGGTGGGACGCCGTCGAGTGCGGACACAACGCATGCGAGCCATCCGGGCTCTGGAGGGGAGTCGAATCTGGTGGGTCAACTCGAGCTCGATGCCACGGCGAGAGGAGGGACTCTCGTGGCGCGGCAGCGTGTCGAGTTTGAGGGGGACGAACAGGGGCGACTCCAAGTGTGGGGGCGAATGCCGAACGGCCCGTCGACGTTTCCAGGCGTGGAAGGAGGCCGAGGTGACACATTCGCGAACACAGTAGGCGGAGATCGTCAGGCCGCTCTGGGATTAGTGCAAGAGGCGTTGCCGCCAGGCGAGTTCGAGACCGGGATCTTTGGAAGGTGCCATGGGGTGGTTCCTGGGTTGGTGAAATAGGACCAACTCAGCAGGATAGCGATGCTGACAAGTATGGATTTACCGAGCGCTTACTGATCGGTTAGGCTGGCCCTAGATTTTCGGACTCACCGTTTTTTTTGGAGATAGACCGATGAATGCGCGACGAGCGATGGCCGGACTAGTCGTTGCGATCTGCGCCGTCGTGATGGCTGCCCGCGCGACCGCCGTAGGGGAGGCGGACGAGTTGGAGGGCCTGAAGCAGGCCAAGGCGGAAGTTGCCCGTAAGTATCTCGCGGGGGTCGAGGAGGTAATTATGGATCCGGCCGGCGACAAGGCCCGCCTGCCCAAAGATATCGCCGAGCTTGCCGACTGGTCCAAGCGCTCCATGGAGTCGCAACTCGACCTCAGCGATGCACCTGGCGAACGCGACGCAGTGATCAAGGCTCACGTCGATCGGCTGGAGAAGTGGCTCGAGATTATGAGGCGACTCCAAAAGGCGGATAATTTGGACACTCCTCGCTAATCCCGACAGCCTCGGCCCATTTTTCAGGCGACTCGAGGCCTCGGAACAGTTTTGGGCGATCCTCGCTCCAGTTCGATTGGAGGCGCCTCGTCCAGCCAGCGGCTTCGTGTCGCCTTCTCACGCTCCCAGTAACGGTCCAGTAGCAAAACCATGAACCGCACGATCGTCCGCCGACTCCGCCATTTGTAGCGGGCCTTCTCCTCATGGCGGAGCTTGCGATTGATCCGTTCCACATGATTGTTCGTCCGCATCCGTCGACACGCTGCGCTCCCCAAGAACGCGATCATCTTGGCGAACTTCTCCGGCCCGAGTTTCTTCACGGCCTTCGCCAATTCGGGCACCGCGAGGAAGTCGCGGTTCGTTGTCAGCCTTCGGTGTCGCCGCCAGGCCGTCGCTTCGCTCTGGTTCTCCGCGAACAACCTTTGCAAGTCGTCCACAAACTGTCGCAACGGTCTCAACTCCGGCAGGTCGTTGAGCATCGTGTTCAGATCAATCCGCTCCTGGCGGCTCATCTGATCCCGCCGCCGAACGATCAGGAAACGATGCTTGAAGATAAACGTCGACTTCTCCTTCTGGGTTGAACGGTGTCGCGGCTTGCGGCTCCCCGAGGGCCTCCCACGCCGCCGTTTCCGGCCCCGGTTCCCGCGTCGAGACAGTCCCCGCCGCAGCCGCCGCAACGCGTCCAGGACCAGTTTGTGCAGATCCTTGAGGACATGAAAAACGCACAACTGATGGCGTGCCGCCGGCCATAGCTCGGCCAATACCGCCGGGTAGATGTCCGAACCGTCGGTCACCACCACCTCAGGCTCCAATCCCCAGGTCTTGAGGTTGTTGAGGAACCGCCGCATGTGATCTTTGTCGTTGCTGGCGACCAGGGCGAAGGCGACGGCCAGGTCGTTCAGGGGGTCGGTCGCCAGCAGCAGAGCGTAACGACCGAGATGGAGTTCATCGACGCAAAGCGTCCCGCGAAAATGCTCGAGTACCCAGCGACGATGCTCGGCCATGTCGAGACGCTCCGCCTGATGGAGGAGACAGTCGTAGACGAAACCGTCGGACAGGTCCAAGAGGAAGTCGCGATGCATGGATTGAATGACGCGTTCGACGCTCATGCCATCCTCGAGGATCCGGTCGAGGACGGCTTGGCGGACCTTATTGTCGTAACGGGCCTTGGATTCCACGCTCGTGGGCATGGTCCGAAACGTGGAACAACAGTGGCAGCGGGCGCGATACTCGCCGTAGGTGACGTCGAGGTAGACGACCTGATGGTAGGCGATCGAACGGATCTGGCGATTCAAGACATCCTTTCGCCGCCCCAACTTGCCACACGTGGGACAAGGAGCTTTCTTGGGGCAGCACGAGATCGGTATCGTGAGAGTTGGGGGCCTTCGGGTCTCCATGGCCTGCGTGCTCCAGAAGGATTGGCTTTGTCTCCATCCTTCAGCACGCAGGCTGTAACTCTTGCTGTCAAGATAAGTTGAATCGGCTCAGAAAACTGTCGGGATTAGCGAGGAGTGTCATAATTTGTGGCTCACGGGGAATGACGTTGCGAGCATGGAGTACAAAGTCTTGGATGCGAAAGTGTACCGGATCAAGAGCCAGCGCGGGGCCAAGCCATAATGGCGACCCTTTATTCAAGTGTCATGTTGTCAACCTGGAGCGGGTCCCATGATCGCCGACATCCTCGATTCGGCCGCCGATGACCTCTCTGAGGCAAAGGCGAAGATCGACGCCACCCGAAGGGCGAAAACGGGACGCTCCCAATTCTTGACGCGATACACATACGCACGTCAACCCATTTATGCATTACGCTACACAATACCCCACACTATCTAAACAACGGCAATACTGACAAATACTCCCAATAGTGCCAACGGCGGCACCCGGCGAGAGCTAGAGTTGGCCGCCGACCGAGTCGGGAATATCTGGCTCGGGCTTGGCCGGTTCCAAGGCTTCTCGTTCGATCTCTGCGTGCCGAAATTGGCTCCCCTCAAACCAATAGCAGTTCACTTTTGCCTGCCCGGGACTGATGAAGCCAGCCGTCATCCTCGGGCCGCCTGTCTTCAGCTGCACGATGTCGCCTGACTGAATCGACATGACCGCCTCCCTTGAGTCCGGTGGGATGATCGTAATGGGGTGACCGCGATCTCAGACGATGCCCGGTCTGGGCCTGGGCCGATGGGATTTGCGTAGACGCCACACTCGGCCGGGCACCCCAAGGCACGTGCAAACGCCGCCAGGGTCGAGTAGGTGGGGTTCGGCACCTTGCCGTTCTCAATCTTGGACAGAGTGGCCCGGTCGATCCCGGTCTTCGCTTGGAGGTCGGTCAGGCTCAACCCGCACCGCTCCGGTTCGACCTTGAAGGACGCGGGTAAGCGCACGCTCCTCCCAGCCTTGCACGCCGACAACGGTTCCCGTCGAGAGACAAGTTGCCTTGGCACCTGGGCGGGTAATCACGAGCCAGTCGTCTTCCTGACCTGACCCTCAACTCGCTCGCTTTGTCACGTGCCCCCACCGGCCCGTTCGCAGGCGGGGCACACGAATTTCGGCTTTGAAGGGTAGCCAACGAGTCGCCAACCCTCGTGCCCAACCCGCTCGATGGCCCGGTCGGTCCTCTCCCTGATCCGCCTAATCAACTCTTCCGCCGCCATGTCTCCGAGGCTCGCAAGGTCGAGGTCCGACGCACAATCCCTCACGGCCCCGCAGAGTCCGCACTTCAGGGTTCAGAGATGGAAGACGGAGGCGAACCAGTACCCGCTCTCGGAACCGAACGGCGGTTTCCCGTCCCTGCCGAGTTTCTGCGACTCCCGGATCATGCCCGTCGAGCAGAACACCGGATCTTTCCTGATGATCGGGCTGTCGATCCCCACGCCGAAGAAGCAGTCCCCCTTTCTGCCCCCCGTGGCGCTCTGTCCGATCACCAACGTCGGATCCGGCCATGTGGGGTCACTCCCCTGATATTACCAGTGTAGCGAGCGTGATCTGCAGCGACAGAGATGGTCCATCGGCCCGTGGTTCGTCCCCAGAATCCGAACAAAACCCAGTATGCCGAGGCCACTTCGTCCCCAGGCTGCCCGCCCTCGTTTCCACCGTTTCCTACATGGCTGTCTTTGTTCTCTTCCGGCGAACGCTCGGCTACGAGAGCCTAACGTTGAGTTCAGCGGCAGGCGAAGCGAGTCCGCTGCAAAGACGAATTACGCGGCACGGCCAGGTCGCCGCTGGCAACCCTACAGATGGAATGGCGACCTTGTCGGCTCATACCGCATCGCCACCGCCCCCGAGCCGAACTCCATCCGGCTCACGAGCTTTAAGTCGAGAGGCTTCGATATCCCCGCGAACAACGTTGGCCCATGGCCCGCCACTCTGGGATGCACCACGAACTCGTACTCATCGATCAATCCGAGTTCCGCGAGCGCAAGCGGGAGCGTCACACCTCCCAGCAGCAGTCCTTTACCCGACTCCCGCTTAAGCTGCTGAACGGCCTTCGCCAGATCCTCGCGCACGAGTTCCGCGTTCCAATCGACCCGATCCAGGGTGCTCGACACGACGTACTTCCTTGCCGTGTTGATCGTTCGGGCGAAGGGTTGCATCCAGTCGGGCATCGCTCCCGTCGACTCCGGCGACCGAAAGGCTACCTCCATCATTTCATAAGTCACTCGGCCAAAAAGGAGCGCATCGGCCCGGTTGAGGTTCTCGACCGCGTGACGATGCAACTCTTCATCCGGGACAATGGCCCGGTGATCGCAGCATCCGTCCAATGTGACGTTGATGGAGTACCGAAGTGGTCGCATTACGTAAGAGCACCTCCGATATTTCGCGGGCTGGGCAAGTCTAGAGGAGTTAATCGAACACATTCGCAAATTAAAAGACGCGACCGTTTGACGCCCGCGGTTCGGCTCCGGAGTCCGCGGCGTTCGCTGCTGCGCGGTGGTTTGCGACACGCCCACGTCGGTGGCTCGCCCAATGCCACCGAGGGCGAGTTCCCCACACCGCCGACGAGTCCATGATCGGGTCGAAATCCGCAGATCAAACGGAGTACCGAGCACTATTGCTATCGTACTTTCCGCAGGTCCCTCCGACAATATCTCCCGAATTTCGGGGTGGCCAGCCAGCCTTGGGCAGCGAGCGAGAAAAAAGGGGGAGGGGGGGCAGGTTCCGATGAAGCCGGAGTCATACCCGCAGTTCGATCGCATGGAACATGCTGGTCGCCTGACCGGCCGATTCGATACACGAGCAGATAGTTTCGCCCCGCGGCTACGGAAGGCCCGGGGCTTTTCGTGCGTTCGGTCCTCAGACCGCCAACTCCGCTACGGTTGCGACGATAACCACAACCGACTGGCGAGGAACGACGGTCGTGCTTGCCTTGCTCAGGCTTGTGGGTACAATCGTCGCCATGTCTGTCAATGAAATCCTCGCACAGCTTGAGTCCCTCGGCGACAACGCTCGTCGTGCCCACAACACGAAGGCCGGCGCGCCTGACAACCAGTTCGGCGTGAAGCTAGGCGATATCCGCGAGATGGCCAAGAAGATCAAGACCGATCACGCACTGGCCCTCAATCTCTGGGACACCGGCAACGTCGAAGCACAACTCCTCGCCACGCTCATCATCAAGCCCAAGTCGCTCTCCGCTGACGAACTCGACAAGCTGACTCGCTCTACCACTTGCGCACAGGTGGCAGACTGGCTGAACGCTTATGTCGTCGCACAGCATCCCGAGAAGGAAGCGCTGCGTGAGAAGTGGATGATGGCGAAAGATCGCTGGGCCGCCCGCGCGGGCTGGAACTTCACCGCCAGCCGCGTGAACAAGGGCGGTGACGGCCTCGACCTGCCTGCGCTGCTCGTTCGCATCGAGAAGGAGATGCCGAAGGCGATGCCGGAGGTGCAGTGGACGATGAACAACACGCTTGCCGCGATTGGCATCCACCACCCCGAGCACCGCAAGCGGGCAATCGCCATCGGCGAGAAGATCGGCCTGTACCGCGACTGGCCGGTGTCCAAGGGCTGCACGCCCCCCTACGTGCCGGTGTGGGTGGCGGCCATGGTGGCGCGGCAGGGCTGAGGAAAGATGAACATGACGACTGACCCGACACCAAAATGGCACCAAAACATGAACACAACAACCGGCCCTATCCCGAAATGGCAGCGAGTGACCGGCTGGGTGCTTTCGGGCATCCTCGCCTTCCCGTTCCTGCCGAGCGCCTACTTCAAGATCGCCCAGCCCCAGGGTTTCATCGAGGAGTGGACCAAGACCTACCCCGCCGGCTCCGCCCTGCCACTCGGGGTCATCGAACTGACAATGTTCGTCCTCTACCTCATCCCGAAGACCCGCTACCTCGGCGGCCTCGTTATGCTCGCCTACCTGGGCGGCGCAGTGGCGACCCACGTCCAAGCCAAGGACGGGATGTTCTTCGTGCCGGTCATTGTCGGCGTCATCGCATGGCTCGGGCTGTATCTCCGCGACCGCAAGCTCCGCGCCCTCGTGCCGCTCGTGGCCGAGTGAGCTCCTGACGCCTCCCGGTTGCGCCTCCCACCGATCCGTGCGACTCCATGCCGATGGATCGGGGCTCAGCAGGATCGCGCGGAGGACGTACCACGATTGAGGTAAGCGCTCGAAATAACCAGTCTTGTGCCGCCTGACAGCCTGGAAGACGGACCATTTTGTTCGTCCCCCGGAGTCAGACGATGCCACGTACCGCCAATCCTGCTCTCCAAGACCTCTGGCGCCGGCGACGGCATCAGTGGTCCGACAGCGGGCTCACGATCCAGTCAATGAATACGTCACATTCCTAATTCTTGACACTTTCTACGCAAACCAGACTAGATTATTTCTGCATAACAACAACAAATACCCCATATCGCCCAAATAACAGCAATACTAACGAATATCCCCAATAGTGTCGCGCTCATGGGCTCGACCAACTGCCCCTATGGGGGCCTCATGGCTGGGGCTCGAAGTGTACTGGGGATGAGGGCGTCGTGCAATCGTTCCTCGTACTTCACCCGCATCGCCGATTCCCTGATCATGCGGCCATGCTGGATGACGAAAGCCACAGACAGGGCTACGACCACGATGATGGCCATTAACATTCGCGTTGTCATCCGAAACATTCGCACGCGACCACTCCGGGCGAGCAAAAACGGGACATCCCTAACTTTTTACGTGGTCTGCGCAAGCGAGACAAGATTATTTTTGCAGGATACTATGTCATATCTCATCTTGTCTAAATCACAGTAATACTAATGATATATCCCCAATAGCGATCCGCCATATCTACGGGCGACTCAGCGAATGAGGCGATGCTCCCGGACAAGATCATCTCTTCGTGTTCGCGGAGGACCTCAAGGCGACTGCCGAGGCCGAACCGAAGGCCCCGCCGCTCCGAGGAAGCCGCGGCCATCGCGGACGCTGGATTTCAGCCGCCGGCCCCATGTCCGCATCGAACAAGCTGGCAGAGGGTCTTGACGCGCCGAAGCGAGGATGACAAGAGGAGAGAGACACTCGCCAGACTCAAGGTCGTCTGAATTGCTTTGAGGATCGAGCGAGACGGACTGAATTCTTCCTCAAATGTGGCCGTCCGTCATCACGCGGATATCCCGCACGTGAGCAAGTCACCGCCAGCCAGGGCGGCCGGATTTTATGGCGACGGTCCTGGCGCATGACAACTTAGCGGATTGGCCCGGCCTTCCTGAGAGTGATGTCGCGGATCCCTCGCCAGACTTCCCCGTCGTCGCGATTCAGAATGACGATCACCTTGCCGTTGCCTTCGGGCTCATCGACTCTCTTGCGCTGCTTCGCGGTGATGAGCGGATCGTCTGCGAACCAATAATCATTGATCCAATAGCGGAGGCTCCGCCCATAGACACCGGCATGGATGTGAGCCGGAGTGTCGCCGCCTGGGTATGCTCCCGGCCGGATCGTGCGGAACTCGTACCGCCCATCGGCCTTGGTCCGCATCCATCCCTGGAGCCGGGGCTTCGGCGGCTTGCCGTCCTCTTGATCGGGGGAGTAGACCCCCTTGGCGTCGGTCTGGAAGACGTAGAGGGTCACGCCTTCGGCCGGTGTTTTGCCGTCCGGCTGATAGATCGTCCCGGAGATCACCAGCGGCTTGCCTGGCTCCCCCTTGGGGGGAATCGTGATCTTCGCAGGCGGAGCCGACGGGCTATCCGGGACCGGGAATTCGTCCTGAGCCTTGGCGACACCAGCCCCAAAGTATTCCCCAACGAGAACGACGGCGATCAGCAGTGCAGGGAGGAAGCCGTCGCAGTCGTTGAGAGCCCCGGGGAATCGCATGTAGCCCCGATGAGCAGTCGTCGGCATATACATGATGTGAGCCCCCTCGGATAGGAGAGTGCCGGGCCGAGCCCCTTGGGAATGTCCGCCACCGAACTGGTGCGGCTTGGCTATGACACTATTCAATCCCACTCCGGCCCACAACGAAAAATCGTGTCGATCGATTCGAAACCGGACCGTGAACCCAGAGAATCGTACGATGTTTGCGTGATGATGCTCTCGACCTTAGGCGAAGGGAGGGGGCACCGGTGTGGCGGTGCGGATGCCCCCCTCTTTCCGCCCCCCAAACAGATTATGCAAGCAATATACGATTCGCCTCATTATTCGATCCTTCTCGAACCTCAAGAGGAACAGCGACCGCGTTCGAGGGGAGGAACTCGAACGCGTGTGATATTCATGAACACTCGATTAGATGTCTGCGAATCGCCCGCTCAATCCATTCCCGAATGATAGTCGCCGCGACACCTGTTCGCGAACAGCGCCCGGGGCCTTATGGGGACGGGAGCTTCCCCTCGACCTGACGACGCCATTGCGGATACTCCGTCTCAACGAGTGCGAGCGGCCACGAGCCATACCAGGCGGTGCCCGTTCGGCGCTCGCGTTCGATCTCGGCCAAGGCGTACTTCTTGATTCCGTCGCGGCCGGCGAAGACAGGCCGGTTGGAACCGATCTCGTAGTGGCGGGCCCAGAGGGGCCTGGCCTTCGGGTCGGTGACAATGACGGTGTCGAAATCGGCGGAGTGGCGCAAAAACTCCTCGCGAGGCGCTTTCACTTTTTGCACGCGAACACCGAGCAATTTGACCCGGGTGAGCCAATCCACCGCCCCCTCAACCGAGGCCAAGACCGCCGGACTCGGCGCCTTCGAACGGATCAGTAACCGGACGATCTCGGCCGTTTCCTGAGGGCAGAGTGAAGCAAGTTCGAAGGTACGGGCAGAACGGGGCTCAAAGGTCGTCTCGTCGTGCTGCTGGCACCAACCCGTCAATGCTCCGCCTTCGCGGATCTGGCAGTTCAAAATGCAGCCAATTCCTCGTTGCACGGCCTGGCGAGCGCGCTGGCGCCGGCTTACGTCGAGCCAACGGAAATGCGCGGCTCCTTCGGCGGCGTCATCAAGGACTTCCAGAATGCCGATCATGACTCCGTCATTGAAGGTAATATGTCCATGAAATTCTTTCGGGTTCGGAAACCGTTGCGGAAAGCCGCCGTTGGGATATTGTGAGGCCAGCAGGAAATCAAGGCCGCGTTCACAGGCCAGACGCCAGGCCGGTTCCTCCGCCTGGGCAACGGCTCGTGCCAGGTAGTCCACTTGCGAGTGGATGTTGCCATTGTCGTACGAGGTGTCCGATCGGGAGCGGGTTGCCAGGACTTCCTTCCGTTGATCGGCCGTCAGAACCGCGGTCATGTCGAAGTCCTTCGGCCAGCCGCCGTTGTCGCGTTGAAAGAGCAGGAGATTCGCCACGATCTCGCGCACCTGGCTGGGCGAGTAGGCCGGCTGTCCGGGATTGGCCTGGATGAAACGTCCCGCGTCGCGGATGTTCCGCCAGTGATGCGCACTGCTCTGGAACCCATCCACCGAGATCGCCTTCCACTCTTCCGCGTTTTGAACCGCCCCATGAACCAAGCTGGCATCGCACGTTTGCGTGAGCAAAGATGGGCCATAAATTGCCGGTAGCAGAACTGTTCCGCTGAGAGCGACAACGGCCAGGGCGTTTCTAAGAAGACAGTGGCGCGGCATGGTTGTCTCGACCCTCTGACAGCCTGATTTGATCAACCGTCCCAAATTTTATCCCGAGGACGCGGAGGCTAACAGAAATGTTGAGGGCGAGCGAAAGAACTTTGTCACCTTTCCTCGAGGTCACGCCACTGATTTGCAGAGGTGCCGGACGGGCCCCTTTTCGCTAAGTTTGCCAGGACGTTAACCAAGGGACGGACATGAAGATTCCCGGACTGAAGCCACATTTGCCCGACTCGGACCTGTGGCGACTCGTCTGCCAGGGAGACGCGGACGCGTTCGAAGTCCTGGTGGGACGGTATCAGTCGCTGGTCTCCGCCGTGGCGTACAACGTTTGTGGCAACGTTGCGCTCAGCGAGGACGTGGCCCAGGAAACCTTCTGGGCGGCCTGGCGTGAGCGGGCCTCGCTCGTGCAGCCGGATCGCCTCCGCCCCTGGCTCTGCGGGATCGCGCGAAATCTCGGAAAGAACGCCTGGAGCAAGGCCTCGCGAGCGTCGGGGAGGGCCACCTCGCTCGAGTTGAACGACATGTCTGAACCGACGACCAACGAGCCAGGGCCCGTGGAAGAGGTGGTCTCCCGGGAAGAAGAATCGCTCGTCTGGGAGGCGCTCGAGCAGATCCCCGAAGCCTACCGGGAACCGCTGATCCTCTACTACCGCGACGACCAGGCCGTGGCCGACATCGCCGCGGCGCTCGAACTCAGCGAAGAGGCGGTCAGGCAACGGCTCTCACGGGGACGAGGAATGCTCCGCGAGCGCGTGGCAGGCCTGGTCGAGAACGGACTCCGGCGGACCCGGCCGGGTCGTGGGTTCACCGTCGCCGTCATGGCCGGCCTGACCGCCCACTCGGCCGGCACAAAAGCCGCGGTCGCCGGCGCGGCGGCGGCCGGGGCCGCGAAGGGGGCAGGGGGGGGCGGGCTCGCGGGCGGCCTGATTAGTGGTCTCCTCGGTCCTCTGGTCGGCCTGCTGGGAGGGTGGCTCGGTTGCTGGCTGCCGGCTCAAGTCGCCCGCACGAAGGTTGAACGCGACCTCATGCTGCGGAGCGGCCGACGCATCCTCATGGCCTCGATCGCCTTCGCGGCCGGCGTTTATGGGTTGGCGCGGATGCCGAGCCGCATGTCTCCGCCGGCCTACCTGATCGCCTTGGGGACGGGCTACCTCCTGTTCATGGCCTACGTCGGGTTCGAGTCGATCCGCATGGTCCGGAAGGTCAAACGCGTGCTGGCCGCGCCGGGTGTGGCCCACGAACCCAACGACACCGCCATGAGCGTCGGACTCAAGGCCCTCTCGGCCCGGTTCCGGGGCCGTGTCTTCCGGAGCCGGATCGAATTCCTCGGGTATCCGCTGGTCGATATCAACGTCAGTGACCCACGGCCATCGACCGACCCCGGCGATCTCACCACGGGCCGCCGCGTGGCACGCGGCTGGGTCGCGATCGGCGACGACGCCCACGGCCTCTTGCTGGCCATCGGCTCGAAGGCTCGAGCGGCCGTCGCGATCGGGGGCCGAACGGTTGGCGTGGTCAGTCTCGGCGGGATCGCGGTCGGCCTCATCGCCGGCGGCGGAGTCGCGTTGGGGCTCGTAGGGGTTGGCGGCCTCGGCCTCGGTGTCTTCGCGGTGGGGGGAGCCGCGTTGGGCTGGCAGGCGTGTGGCGGAGCGGCCCTCGCCTGGAACGTTGCGAGTGGTGGAGGCGCGGCCGCCTGGCACGCCGCCATCGGGGGAGTGGCCATCGCCCACGAGTATGCCGTGGGGGGCAAAGCCTGGGCTCGGCACGCCAACGATGAGGCCGCCAAGGCGCTCCTCCTCGACCATCCGCTCATCCAGGGCATGCAATGGTACATCGCCCATTCGGGCTGGGTTACGGCCGGAATCGTTGGGCTCAGCCTGTTGATCCCCCTCGCCATCCTTCCGCTGATGTACCGTCGCGACCGGGCGAACTGACGTGATGACAAGTGGCACCCTGTCCCTCCCCATACGGCAAAGGAGACTTTCGGATGCGATTCTGTCAATGGGCACCCCTCCTCTTGGTCTCGCTCGCCTGTACCGCCCACTCCGACGGGGAGGAGTCGGACACGAAAGAGGCCGTTCCGAAACGGGTCCAATTGGCAAACGGCCTGACAGCGATCGTCCGTCCGATCGAAGGCGCCAAGGAAATTGCGATGGTCGTGCTCTACAAGGTCGGTGGAGACCACGACCCCGAAGGGCGATCGGGAATGGCCCATTTGATTGAGCACGTCTACATTACTGGCGCAGCCGGCACGGGGCAATCGAGAACGGCCAAGGAGTTCTTCGGGCGGTATCGCTCGGGTTGCAACGCACAGACGGGAGACCGCTACACCGTCGTGGCGACCGTGTTCCCCCAAGCCGACCTCAACGAAGAGCTGCGCGAGGCGGCCGCTCGGATGGGAGATCTTCGCCTGACAGCCCTGGACCTCGACCGCGAGCGACCACGCGTCCTCGATGAAGTGGCCAACATGTTTGGCCGGATCCCTTCCCTCGGCGCTCTCAATCAGGCGCGTGAGCTCATCCGGCCCACGCCGCAAGGAGGCCGAAAGGGGGGACGACCCGAGCACCTCTCCGCCATCACGTTGGACGAGGTTCGATTGCGCTACGAGTCCTTCTATAAGCCGAGAAACGCGATCCTCGTCCTGGCCGGGGGAATCGATCCGGCCACGGCCGTCGCCTCGATCGAGGAGTCGTTCGCCAAGCTCCCATCAGGCCAGGAGATTCCTCCCCCTGCCGAACCCGGTCCGCCCAAATTCGGCGCGTCGCAAGAGCTGGCAGTCGGGCATCCGCAGGCTCAGCCTGAGGTTTGCCTCGCTTACAAGGCCCCCGATCCGGCCAGCGATCTCTACGCGCCATTCCTCGTGCTCGTGAGCCGACTGTGGACAGGTTCCTCGAAGCTCGATGGCGAGCCCGGCCGGAATCCCATTCACTTTCCCGTGCTCGATGACCCCGCCGTGCTGAGCGTCACAGCCCGCTTGAAGCGTGGAGAGACTCACCGCCAAACGCGCGATCGCCTGGAAAACTTCGTGGCCGAAGCCGCCAAGCCAGCACTGGGCCCCAACGAAGCGGCCGCCGCCCAGCAGACGTTCGGATTCTTCCTGGGGACGGCCAGCCTCCCCGACGCTCTGCTCATGACCAATCTCTACGGAGTGGCGTTCTCACTCGCTCGACGCGAACAGTCCGGAATCGACTCGGCCCGACTCACTCAAGCGTTGGGGACCGTGACGGAACAAGACCTCCGCCGTGCCGCGAAGGAAATCTTCGCGCATGACCGAAGTGCGGCCGCATTGATCACAAAAAATCCATAAACAATCAATCGTCAGTAACATCGTCACGGCTTCGCCAACCCATTCCGGGGCGAGAGTTCGATCGCCCCGAGCACAAGGGCCACTGGGTTATGCTTCGCCGGCCCGGGCAATTCTTCTGACGACCTCGATGATCCGAGGGAGGGCCGCCTCGATCTCGGCTTCGGTGGTGGCGGCTCCCAGGCTGAAGCGGACCGAGGAGCGGAGGCGGTCGTCGGGGACGCGCATCGCCACCAGGGTGGGCGAGGGGCGAGTCGAGCCGCTGGCACAGGCGGAGCCGAGCGAGGCGGCGATGCCGGCCAGGTCGAGCTGCATGAGCAGGGCGTCGCCGTCGAGGCCGGTGAGGCCCAGGTTCAAGGTCTGCGGCAGGCGCTGGGAGTCGTCGTGTGGGCCGTTGCGGATGACGCGATCGGGGCCGAGCGCGGCGATCAGGCCCGACTCGAGCCGGTCGCGGAGGTCCCGCCAACGGGCCTGGCGGGCGTCGGATTCAGCCTGCCAACATTCGAGGGCCCGGGCCAGGCCGACGGCCAAGGGGACGGCCACGGTTCCCGGCCGCCGCCCCTGCTGCTGGCCACCGCCAAACAGGCGTGAGCCAAGCTTGATCCCCTGACGGACCAGGAGCAGGCCGACGCCGACCGGCCCGTGAAACTTGTGAGCGCTGGCCGCCAGGGTGGCGACCCCCAAGCCATGGAAGTCGACCGGGATCCGGCCGACGGCCTGCACAGCGTCGGTGTGGACCGGAATTCCCCGCGCCTCGGCCAGGCTCGCCAGACGGGCGACTGGTTCGATCGCGCCGGTCTCGTTGTTGGCGAGCATCAAGGTCGCCAGCCGCGTCTCCGCGCGGAAAGTGGCGGCCATTTTCTCGGCGTCGGCCAGTCCCTCGGCGTTCACGGCCGGGCGATCGACGGCGAATCCGGCCACTTCGAGACGAGCGATCGGTTCGGCGATGGCCGGGTGCTCGATCGGGCTGGAGACGACGTGGCCAGGATCCCCCTCAGCGCCTGCGAGGCCGAAGATCGCCAGGTTGTTCGCTTCGGTCCCCCCCGAGGTGAAGATCACCTCCCCCGGCTCGGCCCCCAAGATCCGGGCGACCGAATCCTTGGCCTCCTCCCAACCGCGTCTCGCCGCGCGGCCGTAAGCGTGCCGGCTCTCGGCATTGCCCGGCGACAGCCAGTAGGGCTGCATCGCCTCGAGAACCTCGGGGGCGATGGCCGTCGTCGCATTGTGGTCGAGATAGATCGGTTGCGGCATCACTTGCGCGGGCGTTTTAAGCCAGATCCAAAGAGAAAGAGCCGAGAGTCATCCATCAGCCCACGCAGCGAAGCGTCAGCACCAGGCCGACAACGAACAAGGGAATGCCGATCAGATAGAGGGGCCCGGCCCAGAGGGCGACCCCCACCACCATCAACACAAATCCGAACGCCAACCCTGACAGTCGGCCCAGGGTCTCGACAACCCAGACCACCAGCCGGAAGGGAAGCGTCACGACCGACCAAATAGCTCCAAACACATTCTCCAACATGGTTTTCAACCTAACACACCGGAGCGCTCGAGGGAACCTTGATCTCGCGAAAGGCCGAGCGCAATAGTGCCCGCTCGCCCTGGGCCTCGAACGAGAACGGGACCGGCTCCTCCCCAGAAGTGAGGCGCCGGTCCCGAGATTTGGCGACGTTTGCGCACGGGCGGGCGCCTTACTTCTTCTCTTTCGGCACGTTCTCGGGGGGCGGCTGAATCGTCACCTTGTCCTTGGCCCCTGGGATCGTGGGCATGCTGGCCGGTTCGGGGAAGGCCGACTCGGGGATGTCCTTCAAGTCCTTCTTGCGATCCTTCTGGGCCAGGATCGAGTAGCGCTTCTCCCCCTTCGAACCGATTTCGTACCGGCCCCAATAGGCCTGCGTGCTCGGGTTGTAGTAGTAGATGTAGTTGGTCTGCGACGGGTAGTAGATGCAGTAGTGATAGTCGTAGGTCGTCTGGGTCGGCACCGTCTGGTAGTAATAGTTCACATAGTAGTAGCTATTTGCCTGGCTGTAGTTCCAGGTCGTATCGTAGTACTGGCGAAGGCCCTGGGCGAACGTGACGGCCGGGGCGATCGCGATCCCAATCGCGAATGCCAGGCCAAGGCCAAGTCTGAGTCCTGGTCTCGAAATCTTCGTCGACTTCATGGCGTTCTCCTTCGGGTCTGGGTCTACGAGGGAAGGGTCAGAGCCGATTTCAATCAGGGACAACACAGAAGCGAATCATAAATTCCCTCACGCTTTCAATCATTTCAATTTTCCGCAAATTCCGTGGTGAGGTAACTGACTTTCAAGGCTTCCCGCCGGGCAGGTCTTTCGGATCTTCTTCCTTGTTGTAGCGAACACTTACCGAGGAACGAAGCCGACCAACGTCGCGCACCACTTCGACAAGTTTGAAGTCCACCGGCGGTCCCTTGCCGGTGGCGTCGCCGCTGCGGCCCCCCTTCCTGCCGGGCGCTTCGTCGTCGGGGGGCTCCGCGTCTTTGGCCCAGGCGGCGGCGAACGACGCGGTGATCGTGCCCACGGATTGGGAGTTGGACAACGCCTCGGCGACCGCGCTCTTGGAGTATTCGGTCACCTGAAACGAGTCGGACACCTGGTTCGTCCGGTGCCAGCCCGGGACCAGCAGTGACTGTTTGCTCGGCACAATGTAATGGGTGTAATTCTTATTTTCGCTGAAGGCAAAGATGTTCAAACCATCGATCGTCACGGTCACAGCCGCGTCATGGGGGGAGTCGTTGATCAACTTGATGGCGTAGATCTCGCTCCGGCGGATCTTCAAAAAGGCGAGTCCGTCTTCGTCCTTGGACGCGGCCCGGGGCCGATAACCCTCGTTCGTCTTGACCTGGATCTCGATCGCGTAGGGGCTGTCGGTGGCGGCCGAGATCCGGGTGCTAGCCAGGTGGACCTCGGGCTGGTCGAGCGCATCGGCCAAGGCTTCATTCCGTTCCGCGTCGGTGCCGTCGGCGGGCATCGTCACGGTCACGCCAGTCAACGAGGCGATGGTCGTGATGTTGAAGATCGCCCTCGGCTCGAGCGTCAGGACCTCGTCGCCGGAATGGTCGACGATGTGGGCCTTGATCTGGACTGCGAGCAGCTTGGTGTCCTTATCGTCGACGTCCTGGTAGCGGCCGTTGACCTCGAGCTCGGCCCGGCGCTTCACGGTGACACCCAGCGTCTTGAGCTCTTCGGCCAGGCACTTGGCGATCGCGGGACCCGCGCTTGCGGCCAGCTTCGCCGGAGCGGTAAAGTCTCCGACGGCGATCGCATCCAGCCCCTTCTGATCCAGGAGCAGCTTGATCTTCTTGGCCATCTCGGCCAGCTCTTTATTCAAGTCGCTGGCCGCCCGTGCGGGCCTGGATGCGAACGCAGACACGGCCAGAAGAATCACAAGAAAAAGAATGCGAATCTTCATGTAATGCCGGCTGGGGTATCGGAGCATCTCCTACCTCTCGAGTAAGGATTGGGATGATGAGGCGGTTTCTCAAATGTCTGGGGTACAGCGGGCCCGAGCGTACGCAAACAGGCGGAAACCACACCACGCCAGTCAGATCGTCACGATCATTCAATAGGCGCGATAAGGGGTTCCGAAGCCGAGTTCGTGGGCGACATCCTGAAACGTCGAGATGGCGCGGCCCTCGAGCGAGTCCCAATCCGTCCGTTTGATCGCGGCTCCTGAAAGCAGTGGCGCGAGGCCGAGCTGGCGAAGTTTCTTGTTCGCGCGAATGATGGCGACCAGCTCTTTGGGATCGCTCACGCCGAACTCGGCGGCCACATCCTCGGGGCCAAGATCCTTGAGATACGCGCGTGCCACCGCTCCGACCGCCTCGGGGAAGTCGCGGATCGACTTCTCCTGATCTTCCCCTTGGATGAGGAAGGCCCCGGTCGCTTCTTCGAGGGCCGCAAGATAGCGGTTCTGGTCCTTGGTGATGAAACGATCCATCGCCGCTTTCTCGGGGTAGAGCATTTCGACTTTCTCCGCGGCTGCGCCTGCGACGGCCAGGCCCTCGCGGATCGTGTCCTTGAACGGGACGATCCCCAACTGGTGGCAGGCCATGCAGGAGAGTCCGGGGACGATCGCCGAGGTGCCCGCCGTCTTGAGCGCATCGCCCACGACCTCGATCGGGCCAACGTCGATCCGTTGGTCTTTGTGATCGACCAGGACGTAGCCCTGCAAGCCGTTGGGGAGGTTGAAGACGATCTCTCCCCCGGCATGCTCGAACGCCTGGCGTGCGTACGGGTTCCCTTCGAAAACAGGGCCCAGGGGGAACCGGAACAGGTTGCCGGTCCCCTCGTTCTTTTTGAAGTCGTAGCTCTTCCAGTAAGCACCGTAGCTCGCCGGATGCCGGTCGACCAGCCGGTTCTGACTGGAGACCCCGCTGGTCGCAAAACCGGCCCGCACCAGCTTGTTGCGGAGGAAGTCAGCGCAAGCGTCAACGCCAAGCTTCTTCTCTAAGACTTGAAGATTTTCCGGAATCTCGAGAAGTGCATGATAGAGCGGCGGTCGCGAGGCATTGGCCACGAACCAGTCGGCCCGGACGTAGGGCATGGAGGTTTGGGCCAGTGCGTAGACCTCCTTGGCCGCATCCCGGGTGGCCTGGTCCTCCCCCTTGTCGTGCTTCAAGCCATAGGGATAGTGGCTGAGCAATTCGTTCCAGCGGTCATGTTCATCCCAGCCGACGTCGCGGAGGTCGATGGCGAAGACGGTCTGCTCGCGGTCGATGGCCTTCGGCACGGCGATGTCCGGCTTCCAGCTCAAGCTGTTGATCAGCTTCGCGACGGCGGCCCTGGCCAGTCTGAGGTCGTCGTCGCTGATCGACTTGTTGTTGTAGAGGTTGTGGATCGTGAAGAAGCGGCGGAAGGCGCGATCGGTCTCGCGCAACGGTCGAAGGTGGTCGCGAATGGCGACGAGGATTTCCTGCTCTCCCTTACGCGGGCGGTCGACCGGGTTCGCGGTCGGGAACGTGGCGCCGGCCTCGATCCAGCGACCGATCAGGGCTCGGTCCGCGTCGGAGAGCTTGGGCCCCGAGGGGGGCATGTCTTTCTCGACACCCACACGCTCCCACATCGCCGATTCGTCAGGCTTGCCGGAGACGACGTAGGGCTGCTCCTCCTCGCCCCTGTTGGCGACCAGGATATCGTGGTCGAGCACGTTGAATCCAGGGACCTCGAAGCGGACGCCGTGGCATCGGTAGCAATACTTCTTGAGCAGGCCCTGAGCCTTGACGGCCAGGTCCGCCGCGGATTCAGGCGTCCGCGGGGTCGCCAGGGCCGCAAGCTGGAGAGGCTCGCGATCGCGGTCCGGAGGCGCGGAAACAGGCGGAGGCGAGGCAGGGGGGGGCCGGCGATCGACCGGGGAATCCGCAACCTCGGCCGGAGGTTGACTCGATCCCGCGGCATCCGTTGGGGGTGGGGAATCCTCCGGGGCCGCCGGTGGCTCGGGCTTGAGCGCAGAGCGAGCGAGCGACGGCGGTGAAGGAGAAGACGTGGAAAGTGTGTCACTTGAAGCCAGGGGCGCAAGTGTGCCCTCGGCCGGTCGAGAGACGGCTTCGGCCGGTTGCGAGGCGACCGGGGAGAGAGGAGCCTTTCCTGGGCGAAGAAGCGGCAAGAGCGCGAAGGCGATGCCCCCGGCCAAGATCGCCGCGATCCCGCCCCCGATGAGTCGGTTTCGCCAGGGGTGAGCAGGAGCAGGCGACCCGATGTCGGCTCGCTGCGTTGTCCCCTGCGCCTGATATAACGACTGGGTCCGGGAGTCCAGCGACGACGGTTGGTGCGAACTCAACGCGAGCCGCGTCTCCGAAGCCGTCTCGAGCCGGCTCGGGGCCACGGTCATGGGCAGTGGGCCGACGGCTCCGTGCGCCGGCGACGATTCTTCGTGCAGGACGGCGGCCTGAAGCGCCCGCACAAAGGCGCGACAGTTCGGCCAGCGATCGTCGGGCTCTTTCGCCAGGGAGCGGGTGACCACTCTCTGCTCCGGCTCGGGCAGGCCGGACAAGTCGGCGAGTTGGTGCAGGTGCGCATAGATGACCTGGCTGATCGAATCGCCCCGAAAGGGGAGTCGACCGGTCCGGAGATGGCAATAGGTCATGGCCAACGAGTACTGATCGGTCTGCTGACACATCCGGCCGTCGAGCACTTCGGGCGCGACGTAGTGCGGTGACATGTTCCCCGTATGCTCCCCGGCGCGGCCCTCGAGAATCTTGGCCACGCCGAAGTCCGCCAGCCGGGTCGAGCCGCCGACGAGAAAGATGTTGTGCGGCTTGATATCGCGATGCTGCACCCCGACCTTGCGGCCGTCGCCCGCCTCGTGCCGAGGTTCGTTGAGGTAATCGACAGCGCTTGCCATCTCGTCCATGTAGCCCATGAGTTCGTCGCGAGGTAGGCCGGGGAGTCCCTGCTCACGGCACTCGCGCAGTCGATCCCACAGGCTCTTTTCACAGAGTGGCATGGCGATCACCAGGTAGTCCTCCACTCGGGCAGCGAACTGAATGTCGAGCAAATGGGGATGCCGGATGTTGCTGACGATTTCCAGGGCCCGTTCTTCGGGGCCGGCTTCCTGAGGATTCACGCGAACGAACTTCATGGCGACCCGGATGCCACCGGGGGCCACCGCTTCCCAGACCTCGCCAAATCCTCCACGGCCCAGCAACCGGGAAAGGGAATAGCCGGGAACAGGCATCACGCCAGGGGCAAGGCTGAGGGTCATGAGCAAATTCTCTCTGACGAAGCGTCCCGTCTCTCCCGGAATTTTCCCGAACGAACAGGGCTTCCAGACCCGATTCTCTCTCTATCCACAACGCCGAGGGAAACCGGCAACACCAACCTCGAAAAGTTTTCGCCAGGCCATGGACCTGGCTTCCTCGAACTCGACCGAGATCACTGGGAAGCTGAGAGCGCAGTCATCGTCCCATCTTTGCCAACCACATAGTTGTGCCCGTTGTAGGTAAACACGGAACCTGGAGCTGCGTTGGCGTGCTCCGCCGGAATCTGATAGCGCTCGCCCGGGGTCGGGCCATTGGAAGTTTGCGTGGCCTCGGTGCCGGTCGTTGGCGGCACCGGGCCGTTGTACGCGGTCATCGTCCCATCGTTGCCCAGCAGGTAGCGAAAACGCCCTTTCGTGACCACCGTGCCAGGCGGCTGGTTGGCAAACTGAGCCGGGATCTGATACGGCTGACCTGCGATTGGACCGGCGGAAGTCATTGTCCCGTCCGAGCCGAGTTGGTAACGATAGCGTCCCCACGTAATCACCGTGCCAGGTGCATAATTAGCGTAGTAGCTTGGGATCTGATAAGGCTGCCCCGGAGCTGGAGCCCCAAGGGTCTGATACTGGGGTTGGGGCTGGAATTGATTGCCAAACGCGTTAGACAGGCCACTGCCATTAAAAGCATTAGCGTTATTGATTCCGCCCCTGTTTGAAGGACCGATGTAAGGCGTTGATCCGTAACCGCCTTCCTGCCGGTTCTGCAAGCCCCCCATTGAGGAGCCACCCAGTGGAGCAGGCGAGCCGGGCTGAGGCGTTTGGTCCATGCGATTGCGATAATCGTAGGCCCCCCGCTGCTGCTGCTGAGCGTGGGCGGGAGTGGAGTCAGCCCAGACGGGCAGGACCGCCAACAGCATGAAAATCCAAGTCGGCCGAATCGTTCTCATCGTGAAGGCACCCGCAAGAGGATTCCGTGCAACAAGGACATCAACCGTTTTTTTATAAGGATTGGCTGATTCTGACAGTCGGGGCACCGGAATCTCGACAACGAGACCCCGGCCCCAAAAATCGCTCAAGCTATGCTCAACCAAGCTCCCGCGTGATACGCCTCAAACAGGGCAATGAGGGCGGTTCCCCGATGCAGTGGCCAGTTGTCCCCCTTTACTCGGGAGCCTTGAACGCGGTCATCGTCCCGTCATCGTTGGCGACATAGCTGTTCCCGCCATAAGTGATCATTGATCCGGGAGCTGAGTCTGCGTGCTCCGCCGGGATCTGATACCGCTTGCCCAGAACCGGGCCGGCGGGCTTCGCGATCGCGTCGAAGCCAGCGAACGGGTCGTCCGTGCTGGGCTCCTTCATCGCGGTCATCGTCCCGTCATTGTTGGAGATATAGCGGTTCCCGCCATAGTTGATCTCCGAACCAGGGGAAGTGCCCGCGTGCTCCGCCGGGATCTGATACCGCTTACCCGGAACCGGGCCATTCGACGTGAGTTCCACGTCCGAGTCATCCGAACCGCCCGATTCGATGAACGCGGTCATGGTTCCGTCGTTGTTGGAGAGATAGTGATTCCCGCCATAGCTGATCTTCGTGCCGGGGGCCGTGCCGGCGTACTGGGCGGGAATCTGATAGCGTTGGCCCGGGGTCGGACCGCTGGAGCTCGCCTGGGCATTCGTGTTAGTGCTCGTCTGGGCCGGACCGGTGTACGCGGTCATCGTCCCGTCACTGCCGAGCTGGTAGCGATACTGCCCCCAGTTGATCACCGTCCCCGCCGAATGGTTGGCATATTGAGCCGGGATCTGATAGGGCTGACCGGGATTCGGGCCGCTGGAGACCTGCTGCTGGTACTGAGGCTGCTGGTACTGAGGCTGCTGGTACAACTGGTTCTGATACTGCTGGGGCTGCTGATACTGAGGCTGCTGACCGAACGCGTCGGACAGCCCCCCATTATTGAAGCTGTTAACTCGGCTCATTCCTCCCAGATTGGATGGGTTGAGGGAAGGGGCCGCGCGAACCCCACCCCCTTGCTGATTTTGGAGACCTCCCAGGTTGGAGCCTCCGAGATTGTACGACGGATACTGGGGCCTCTGCCCCTGGAGGCCTCCCAGGTTGGAGCCTCCCAGCGGAGGTTGCTGCCTCGGGTAATTCCCCTGCTGCTGCTGGAGCCCTTGATTGATACCTCGCAGAATTTGACCGGCGAAGTTAGCGGCATCATTCCCACCCGACCGCCCATAGCCTCCTCGCCCTTGAGCATGGGCGGGCGTGGTATAAGCCCACGCGGGTAGAGCCGCGACGAACATGAGGGCCCGGAACATCGAACTCGATTTCATATCGATGGCTCCCGCAAGAAGATTCCAGGTGAAGCGTGAGGCAATCGCCTCATCGCCATCAAAGTACGGTACCGGCAAAGCGTTGTGTCACAGCCCTTCTTACGCGAGCTAGGTCGGCGGATCGGTCCGGCCACCCACTCGGCCGAGCCGAAGGCGACAAGCCGAGGGGCGAGTCCACCATCACAACATCACCCCCCTGAAGAGTCGGATCTCGAGCAGGGGAAAAAACGAATCGCGAGCGAAGCCCTGGGCTTCGACCGCAAAGTGGGCCGCGGTGTCATTGCGGACCTCCCGGCGCGGAACCGCCTGAAGCCGCCACGGGCTTGGCGAATTTATAGATCGCGAAATTCGGAATCGTGGATGGTTTATGCGTCGTGGGATGCTGCTGGCCGCGGGTGAATTTCTGCACGCGGTTGTCGATCCAGAAATCAAGCTCCGTGATCGTCAGCTTGCCGTCTTTATCAAGGTCGCTGGCGGAATCCTGAAGGGTGTCGAGGATCGCCTTGGAGAACGCGCCATTCTTGAGCTTGGGATACTCGAGGCTCTCCTCGCGCGGGGTGGACGACGCAAACAGGATCGCTCCCACTTCGTCCGAGACCAGCTCGCGGAGCGGGTCGTCCACCAGCTTGGCTCCCAGACCGCCGCTGTGACACGTATCGACAAAGATGAGAACCTTGCACGGTAGCTTGGCGACCTGGCGAATAAACTCGGCGGACGGAATGCCGGTGGCCAGGAGTCGGTCCGGGTCGATCTCGTGTGTCCCCAGGTAATAGTCGCCCGAGGCATCGCGCATGCCGTGCGACGACATGAACAGAATCGTCACATCCTCCGGTTTCGCCACCTGGGCGAGCCGCTGGAGACCGTCGCGAATGTGAGTTGCGGACGCTTGAACATCGATCAAGGAACGCGAGTCGACCCCGGAGTAGAAAATGTCCTTCTGCGCCTCCCAGGCGGCCGCGAAGTCGGTCGCATCCTTGTGAGCGAACCGCAGATTCAGGTCCTTCAAGGCATATTGCGAGATCCCCACGGCGAGGATGTAGACCTTCGGCTTGGGGGGTTCCGCTCCGCCGCTCCGCTCAACGGCAACGACCACCGGCTGACTGGTCGACTCCTTGTTCATCGCCAGGACCGAGACCTCGCTGCGGCCATGCGGAACGTCGACCTCCTGGGTCACGGTCTTTCGCTCGGGCGTGTCATCGGGGCCATTGACAACCGCCCCCCCCTGGGCAGGACGTCCGTCGACGAGGATCTTGACTTCGGTGATCGGCAGCTTGTTCTGCGACTGGATCTCGGCCCGGACCATGACCCGCCCCCCGCGAACCCGGGCGCCCGAGTCGGGCTCAATCAGGCGGACGACCGGCGGCTCGACCTTTTTGAGGTCATCGACCTTGCGCAGGTCGAGCATCTCGACCTGGCGCGGCCGCGCGGCGTTGGCCGCGGCGACCGCCTTCGAGACGTCGCCTAGCTCGAGGACGCGGTCGATAATGTCAGGGCGGTAGAACCGCTTGCGAAACTGGCGGGCGAGATAGAATTTGGCCGCCCGCGCACGGCCGTCATTGACGTGCCACCCGATCAGTCGATCTCCCCCGGGCGAAGCGTCGTAATACCCCTGGGGAGTCCAGGCCACCCATTCGCCGGCATGATCAATAAAGAGGCTGATCAAGGGCTCGATGAAGTCGCTCGAGGCGATCAACTCAATCTTCGCCCGGTACGGCTTCCCCCCACGCGACATCTCGAAATCCACGATCTGCCCGACCTTGAAAGGCCAGCGATCATTGATATAGCGATCGACCAAGGTCGGCATGTCGAGCCCTCCCATCCGGGAGAGCAGGTCGCCATAACGGATCCCCGCGCGTTCCGCGAAGCCGCCGGGACGGAGATAGGTGACGATCCCCCCGGCCGAGTAGTCGAAGTCAGCCGCGGCGTAGATCTTGAGGTTGGCGAGACTCCAGACCCGCAGCGTCCGGTCGATCGAGGAGGAGGCGAGAAAACGGCCGTCGGGCGACTCCGCGACGGCCGTCACGGGAGCGGAGTGGCCGACAAATTCGCGCCGACCGATCATCCCGCGCAGGTCCATGCACATCATCGCGTTATCATCTCGGCCGATGATCACCGCTTCGTCCAGGCCGAGCAGACTCGACTTGGCAAACGTCGAGCACATCGCCATCACGCCGGGCGGAAAGGTATAGCGACTCACCCGACGCCCCTGACGACGGTACGCGAGCGCATTCACGTTCCACTCGGCGGCAATCTCCGGGGCCAGTTCCCGGTCCCCATCGCGAAGGCTGGCCACCAGGGGATTCCCGGTGATCTCATCGCGAATCCGCCGCTTATCGAGGTCGAAGGTCTGATCCAGGTCGGCGTAGTCGTTAAACTTCCAGCGCGCCCCCGCATGAGGCTTCGTGCCGAAGGCAAGCCCCTGGCCGTTCGGATCCCAGCCCACGGAGTAGATCCGTCGGCCGGAACCGCTGAACAGCGATTTCCGCTTCCCCGTCGCGACCTCCCAGAGATGAATCTCGCCAAAGTGGTCACCGCTGGCCACCCAGGCGCCATCGGAGCTGAGCGCCAGCGACGGCACGCCGTAACCATGCCCCTCGTAGAGCCGGACCAACCGGCCATCCACGTCCGACCAGAGTCCGACGAAGTAGCAAGGGCGCCCTGCCTTCGTGCCGCTCCCCGAGCGCAAGTCGTGGCCGACGTCGAGATCCAGGTAGCGCGCGTCCTCGAGTCCCGCGTAAGGGAGTTTCACCTGGCGCATTCCCTGGTCCAACGCCATCAAGCGACCGAGGGTCTTCTGCACCAAGGCCGGCGTGCCGAGCTCGGCTCGTTCCGCCGGGAGCAACTTCGCGAACTCCTTGGCGCGAAGCGCAGACCAGGCTTTCACCCCGCCGCGATCGAACGCGATCAAGACCGGGATGTCGGTCAGGAAGCCAAGGTAACTGGGCAGCCCTTGAACCGTGGCATGACCGCGCACTTTGCGCGCTGGCCAGTCCCAAATCAGGACTTCTTCATCAGCACCGACCGAGGCGAGAAAACGCCCGTCGCGCGAGAAGGCGAGGCGAACGACCCCGCCGCGATCGTGCCCGGGAAGGAGCAGAGCGATCCGCTCGAAATC
Source organism: Singulisphaera photorubra (assembly GCF_045290345.1). GTDB lineage: Bacteria > Planctomycetota > Planctomycetia > Isosphaerales > Isosphaeraceae > Singulisphaera. The sequence continues at coordinate 1,210,023 of NZ_CP155447.1, forward strand.
GGCGACATTGTAGACCCGAATCGCCCCTTCGGTCGTGTTCGACTGGACGCCGACCAGGAGCTCTCGACCGGACGGCGAGAACGCCACGGCCGCGCATTCCCCCTCGGCGCCGATGCCGTCGTACCCGCGCAACGTGGCCTGGATCTGACCCGTCTCGAGGTTAAAGATCCTGACGGTCTTATCGTTGCCCGCCGCGGCAAGCAGATGCCGGTCGGGACTGAAGGCGAGACTGTTGACCCGGCTGGTGAACCCCTGGGCATCCAGCACGAGCTTTGGCTCGGCCGGCTTCTCGCCCGGTGGCTCCGCGCGGCCGAGGACCGACCAGCCCAACAGTGCAGCCACGGCCAGGATTCGACGGATCCCCATATTTGGTCTTCCCGAGTGGCAGAGCGGAACTTCACGCAGGCTAAGCCCACGCGAACCCAACCGCTTCTTCAAAGCGGCGCAGGCCCCTTCCACTCGCTCCCGATTCCTCAAAATCGTACTCATCGACGGCCACCATCTTCGCCGTTGGGCCCGGACTCAACGCCGAGCCCCAAACCCCGCTACTTTTTTCTCGAACCCAGGCTCCAAGGAGTCAGCCCGACCGAGACTTCACTCTTGCTTCAAACAATCGGTCAAGGATGAGTGGCGAACGACCCATCTCCTCGCCACTCACTCGGCAGCCATCACCGCTCAGACTCATCAAACCAGTCGAGCCGTCAGCACAGGCCGGGCAGGAAAATTGGCCGAAGAAGGGCGAGCAACTCATCGCACCACAAAGCGATGGAATGGGTCCATGTCTAAAGAGCTAACAGACCCTAACATGTCGGAAAAACGATCGTCAAGAATGTCGATTCGCCACCTTCCTATTAGAATGACACGTTACGTCTAAAAAGCAACGGGGCAGAGCGGATCAGCTCTCGAACCTTCCTGTTTCGCTGGATGTCAGCCGCTCGGGCCTGGCTCTCCCGCTTCCATACCACCCATCCGCCCTTGTCTTCCCCATCAAGAGCATGGCAGTCATCCGCTCTCTTTGGCAGGGCGACGAGGTTGACGGTTGGTCTGCAGTCCTGCTTCCTGTTCCTTACCCAGAGGCTGCACTCGGGAGGCCGATGCGAGGCGATGGCGCATCCGTTCACCGGCGGCGGGGCCAGGAATCAGCGTGTAGTCGGTTTCGGTGATCGGGCGACCGCTCGTTCGATCGACAAGCACCGGCTCGGCAATCGCTCCGGTGCTCGCCTCGGCGAGCAGGACGCTCGCCCCCTCCGGAGCGAAGTGTTTGTTCCCCCAGGCCATCAGAGCCAGGAGGACCGGGCGCAAGTCCCGACCGCAGGGGGTCAGCACGTACTCGTCGCGCGGGGGCCGTTCACTGTAGCGGCGACGTTCCAGAAGCCCGGCGCCCACCAATGCGTTCAACCGGCGGGTCAGCATATTCGGCGCGATTCCCAAGCTCTTTTGAAACTCATCGAAGCGAGTCAATCCGTGCAGGGCGTCGCGGATAATCAGAATGCTCCACCACTCGCCCACCCGTTCCAGGCTGCGGGCGATCGGACACTCCACGTTGTCGAAACTCTTGCGTTGCATGACCCAGTCTCTCGGTGCTCCGCGCATCGCGGCGGCGACGCATCCTTGACTCGTTCTAACCGGGCTACTATCATCATGCAAGTCACTTGCGACGATTCGGAACCAACCGGGTGAGTAGCGCCACTCCAGAAGAAGTCTTGGCCCAAGCGTCAGCCTCTTTCTCTTGGGCGGGGATCGCTCCGAGAGGCCTGTGCCGGAGAATCGGCTTAGCGAGGTGAACCGTGGCGGAACGAATGGCGAGCGGTGAGGACGTTCGGCTCTATCTCGAAGATCTCCACGTGGGCCGGCGATTTACGAGTGGATCGCACAAGGTGGACGAGGAGCAGATCAAGGCCTTTGCCAGCCAGTTCGATCCCCAGCCGTTTCACCTCGACAACGAGGCCGCGCAAGGCTCCTTTTTCGAGGGCCTGGTGGCGAGTGGCTGGCACACCGCCGCGATCACCATGCGGCTGCTCGTCGATGGGGCTGTCCCCATCGCAGGGGGCTTGGTCGGTGCCGGCGGCGAGATCCAATGGCCCAGGCCGACGCGGCCGGGGGACACGCTCCGGGTCGAGAGCGAGGTCCTGGAGGTGAAGCCTTCGCGGTCGCGGCCCGATCGAGGCGTCGTCACGCTCCGAAGTGAAACGCGCAACCAGGAGGATCAGGCCGTGCAGGTCCTGACCGCGAAACTCGTCGTCCCGCGGCGCCCTGCCACGACCCAATAATCGACACTTCTGCACACATTAGCCACTTGCATCTCTTGTGGAGCGAGCGGCCATGATCCCTTCGCGGCGTGCCCCGGAAACGCGGGCTGGCGGCGGCGAGGCCACGCTGCGCGATGTCTCGGCCACCCCTTTTTGGGGAAAGAAGCAGGAAGTGATTCTCGAGTCTGTTCGTTCCTCAGGAGGTCTCGGCATGAGTGACGGTGAAAGTGGGGCAGGGGCCCGCCGCGTGGTCATCACGGGACTTGGCACGGTGAACCCGCTCGGCTCGCGGGTCGCGGCGTTCTGGGACGCGCTCTGCGCGGGGCGAAGCGGGATCGGACCGATCGAGCAGTTCGATGTGAGCGCCTTTCCGGTTCGGTTCGGCGGGGAGGTCAAGGGGTTCGATCCGTCGGGGTTGCCCGACCCTCGGGCCGCCCGGCGAATGGACCGGTTCACCCAGTTCGCGCTCCAGGCGGCGATCGAAGCCGTGGAGGACTGCGGACTCGACCTGGCGATGGGCGATCCCTATCGGCGCGGGGTGATCCTGGGATGCAGCATCGGCGGCCTCAATGAGTTCGAGGATGGGCACGGCACTTACTTGCGAGCCGGGCCGCGGCGGATCAGCCCGTTCGTGATCCCGAAGATGATGCCGAACGCCGCGCCGGCGACCTTGGCGATCCAGTTCGGGCTGATGGGCCCGAGCGGCGCCGTGGCCTCGGCCTGCGCCTCGGCCGCCGACGCGATTGGCGACGCGTTCCGGGCGGTACAGCGGGGTGAGGCCGACGTGATGCTCACCGGTGGTTCCGACGCGACGATCACCACCATGGGCCTGGGCGGGTTCGCCGCCGCCCGCTCGCTCTCGACCCGGAACGATTGCCCGCAAGCGGCGAGCCGGCCGTTTGACCGCGACCGCGATGGCTTCGTCCTGAGCGAAGGGGCCGGAATCCTGGTTCTCGAAGCGTTCGAGCACGCCCACCGGCGCGGGGCGAGGATCTACGGGGAGATTGCCGGCTTCGGGCGCACGAACGACGCCTACGGGATCGCCGCGCCTCACCCCGACGGCCGAGGCGCCGCCCGCGCCATCCGCAATGCGTTGGAGGACGCCCAGCTCCGGCCCGACGAGATCGACTACGTGAACGCCCATGCCACGAGCACGACCGCGGGCGACCGGGTCGAGACTCGGGCGATCAAGCAGGCGTTCGGCGAGCACGCCTACCGGCTGGCGATCAGCAGCACCAAGGGCATGACCGGCCACCTCTGTGGCGCGAGCGGAGCCATCGAACTGATCGCGACGACCCTCGCCACCTTGCACGGGGTGGTCCCGCCCACCATCAACTACGAGACTCCCGACCCCGCCTGCGACCTCGACTATGTGCCCAACGTCGCGAGAGAAATACGGGTGAAGCGCGCGATGTCGACCAGCTTCGGATTTGGCGGACATAACTCCTGCCTGATCGTGAGCACCCTGAACTGACGGATCTTAATCTTCTTCTCGGGCCCCCCCGCGGACCCGTTGCCGTTTCCCAAGAAGCCGCCGATCAGTTGGGGTTGCGGGATTTGGCGGACTCGGGTCAAATGCCCTGAACTTTCCGTGAAGGGGGATTCGCTAGAGGAAGGCGGCCCCCTCAGATTGGGGTCAATCGCGAGGTCTGCGTCTCTTCTTCTACTTTGACGAGCGATCGCGACCGACCGGACCAGGATTCTCAGAAGTCAGACAAATGGGGCAGGGAGGCCGCTCTCTTGCGCAAGGCGATCTTCGCTGTCATGCTGGTGGGAGCTTCGTTCGCGGGAGGGGCCGTGGTCAATGGCCCCGGCCTCCGCTGGGCCCAAACGACGATTCTCAGCTACCTGAACAGCGGCGACGATGAGGATGACGAGAAGGAGAAGGACGAGGCGTCCGACAATGAGGACGCCCCGAAGAGCACGGTCGGCCAGGAGCCGCTTGCCCCCATTCCCTCCACCCCCATCGTCCCGGTAGAAGCGGTTGCATCAGCGACTCCTTCGTCGAAACCGGAACCGGACGCCCTCAAGACAGAATCGCCCCGGCCGGAATCGGCCATTGCCAAAGCCTCCGCATTATTGGCCGCGATGCGGCCCCAGGCAGCGGCCCCGACTTCCCCCCAGTCCAGCAGCGACAAACCGCTCGGGCTCGATTCCGCGGAGCTCAGCGCCGCTCCGCCTGAGCTGAAATCCTCGAATGATCCCGAAATCGCCCTCACAAACGTTCCGACACCACTGCCTGAAGGCCCATCGACGCCCCAGGAGCCACTCGACCCCTTGCCCCCCTTGAGCGATCCCAACGCATCGTTCAGCGCGAAGGGCCGAGACAAAGGGCAAGAGCCCGGCTGGGGTGACTCCCCTGGCTCGGCAGCCCCTCCCCGGTTGCTTGGTGCGGACACAGCCGTCGCGCCCAAGCCCGCGCCTCCCAACCAGGAGCAGGAGAAGAACGCGAACGCCCTCGCAGTCGCCGCGCCTCGGCCAGCGTCCGACTGGATCGAGATCCGCCGCAGAATGGCCGCGTTGGGGGTCTCTCGGTACGGAATCGAAGGGGAGCCGAACGGCAAAGTCCGGTTCCACTGCGTCATCCCGCTGGCGGGCCGCCGCGCAGTCGCCCAGCAGTTCGAGGCTGAGGGAGATGACGAGTTGCAAGCGGCCGAGGTCGCACTTCGCCGGGTCGCCTTGTGGCGAGCCACCGAAAACCCGGGACCGTGACGGACCAAAGTCATGACTCAACGCCAGCATCGCCCTGGGTTGGCCCGACGACCGGCCAGGTCCTGTTTTCGGCTCTTTTCTCCCTGCGATCGGTCCCGTTCTGTTATCCGGCGTCTGATCGCCCTATAATCTAAAAAATCAAAGAGACGGACTGTTCTCCACTCACGGCGACTCCCAAGAAAGGCCCATTCAATGGCCGTCGAACCGCCGGCCAAAATGCTTTTGATCGTGACCGGGAGCACACTCCGGGCCGAAGATGTCGATCGCCCCTTGGCCTACTACCTGAAACAGCGGATCGACCACTGGTCCGACGACGCCAAGACGTCCTCGCCGATCTCGTTCCGGGTTCGCGTCGTTGCCGACTTCCGCTGGATCCACGACGAGCCGCTTCAGGCCCTCCCGACGATCTCGATCGGTGGCCCCGGCGTGAACGCCTTATCCCACCGCTGGCTCGAAGAGGTGCCGGTTTCCCTGGCCGTCGACGAGCAATATTACATCCAGATGGACCCCGACCTCGACGAACCCCAAGCCAGCATCTGGGGCATGGACAACGCGACCACCCAGATCGCCATCTCCGTCTTCATCGAACGATTCCTTCCGCGCTTCCTCGACCACTGCGCCAAAGACGCCTCCAATCTGCTCGACCTCGACGACATCGACTGATCGCCCCCTCACCTCGATTCGCCCCCTCACCTCGATTCGCCCCCTCGAACGAACCGCACTAAGTGGATGATGACCATCGGCCGGGTGCCACGGGTGCCCGGGTCGAATCGGCCGGCCGAGCAGGGTGCTCTGTCGGCAAGCTCCGCAGGTTTGTCGGATGGGCACGACCCCTCAACACAGAAACGTCAATCGAATCACGAAACTGTTCAAGTGATTCGTCTCCAGCACGTCACGCCATCGCCTATCAATCAAGGCACGCACATTCCTCGTGCCCGACTTCGCAAGGTTTTCAAGGTGAGATTCTGATCTCATAAAACGGACGATCTATCGCTTGAATTAGTGGAGAGAAGAACATAGAGACTTGCCAAATCACACTTCGGATCCTATCAATTAATACAGAGAGTTTTTAGGCCGGCGCGATCGCACGCACAGCCGGCCTAGCCCGGCCCGGCGCTCTCTGCCGCGGCGTAGCGGCCAGCCCTGGTGGTCGACGGATCGACCCATGGGGCCCGCGACGATCTTGAGCCACCCGTCCCGGTGCGGTGGCTGGCGTGTCCCCTCCCTCCACTCCCATGGAAGGACGAATCCCATGGTTCTGCTTCCGCCGACCTCGAATGCTCGCAGCCAACGTCCCACCGCGACTTACCGCTCCCCTTGGCTCTCGGCCTTGTCCGCCATCGCCCTGGTCGCCACCTCGTGCGCCAGCGTCAGGGCGGCCGGGCCGGACACTGAACCCGTGACTCTCGTGGTCGTGGAACGTTCGATCGTCCAGGATCAAGGGGGGTGGCAAGTCGACTACCGACTGCGCCACGAAGGGCCGACCGAAATCATCGCGACCCCGGCCGAGATCCAGGCCAAGGTGGAAGGATGGGTGTCGAACTCACGGATCGCCAGTCACGCCGTGCCAAGGATGTCGTCCCTCTCGGTCTTGGGCCAATCGGGCTGGTCGGGCAGTTGCGACGTGATCGCGTCGGCCGATGAGGATCAACACTGTCGCGAACGGCTCGTCGTGCAGATCTGGGCAAACGATGAGCCGGACACTCCTCCGATCACGGCCGCGAAGCCTTCGGCGGGGTCCCCCGAGCGTCCCCTCTTGAGCCTCGCCCCCGGCGCGGTCATGCGCGTCCGACTCCGGTTCGAGCACCTGCACGCCCTTTACGGGGACTACGATCCGTTGCTCAGCCAGCGCACGGTCGAACTCCATCTGGGGTCGGCGGTCCTCCGCGACCTCTTACCGATGGAACGCGAGCAATATCTCGCCCTGCCGAAATCGACCTGGCCCGCCCCTCCTGAGGACCGGCTCGACACCCGTCACTTCATCTCGAGTCCAGACAGCCTGCACCTGGAAGCGCACGTCGCCGGCAACGAACACTTCAAGTTCGCCGAACGCCCGGTCCGCTACGCCACCAAGATGCGGCTCAAATTCTGGTACCTGATCGCCTCCGGCACCGATGGCGGCTGTCGCCTCAGAATGAGGCAGTACAAAGAAACCCCCACGTACAAGATCCTCTACGAGGCCGCCCATGAAGAGCGATTGACCCGGGTCGGCCGCTGGACCAAATTCGAGCGAATCTTCCACACCGACCGCGAGGCCACCTCACTGGCTGTCGAGTTCCAGATCAGTGACCCCAACGACACCCGGATCGGCGAAGTCTGGATCGACGAGGTCAGCCTCGAACCCGTCCTCGCGGGTCCGGCCGGACCGTGAATACGCACGAGTAAGCGTTCTCCCTGCAACGCAGCCCGGCCGGATGGAATTCAACCCCGGCGGACCGCCTCGTTGGGCACCAACCAGGCGGCCATCCACCGGCCGGGCCACCCCTCTCTTTCTCTCCCTCAACTCCTACTCGCCCCCTCCTTCAAAAAAATTCTTGACGCCACGGTAGCCGACCGTTACTGTCTGCTATCGATGGCATTGAAACTCAATGTCAACAAGCCTTACCTGGGATCTTGTCCGCCTTGATTTGGCAGAAACCACCGTCAGCCCCAGGGACAGGTCCCTCGACGATTGATTTGCTTCTCCCCCCACAACGCGGGACGTGAAGTCCCTTGAACCGAGAGTGTCCGCGCTTTCCGAGATCGCCTGGTCGATCGCGCTTCACCGACGCAAGGGCAAGGGCTCTGGTCCAGCCTCTGTCCGACGTCCGTGACATGGCCCCGGCGACAGTAACGCGGACAACCGCTCAAACCCCTGAGGACCCGTCGATCATGGCCATAGCCGAATCTGAGGTGAGTTCCAAGACTCAGGCCGCCGCGCGAGCACGAGCGCGGACCCGCTTCAACCAGTCGATGAAGTTGGTTCGACGAGCCCACCTTTACGCAGGCTTGTTCATGACCCCATGGGTCTTTCTGTATGGCGTGACGGGGATGCTGTTCAACCACCCGCAAGTGTTCTCGGACATCGAGCAAAAGAATCGTTCGATCACTCCGGCCGACCTTGCGGGTACACCGCTAGCCACGTTCCCCAGGCCTGGAGTGTTGGCCAGCCAGGTCGTCGCCGCGATCAATGCCGCGGATGAATCGGGGAAGGCGCCTCGCTATCGCGTGGTGAATCCGGACGAAGCCAGCTTCGCCCGCGAGTACATTACGTCGATCCCGGGGGGAGAGACCGACCATCTTGTGCGCCTGGACCTGGCGAACGGGGTCGGGACGGTTCGCACCACCCCGAGCCGCAAGGATGCCGAACGCGAGACGCAACCGCCGTTCGCCCGCCGGCCAGTCCGACTCGAATCGCCGCCGATGGAGGCGGTTACGAAGTCCGTGAGCATGCTCCTGACCCGGTTCGGGCTCCCTCAGACTCCGCAGGTTCCCAACCCGTCGGGCGAACCGCGAGAACGGGCAGGGGAAGGGCGTCAAAGAACCGAACGACCTGAAGCGGGCGGCAGCGGCCGACGCGGTGAGGGGGATCCGTCCGGCCGACCGGCGCCGGACGCCTCAAGCCCCGCCACTCCCGGCACGGAACGACGAGCAGGGGGCCGCCCCGAGCGCAATCGAGGCGAGGAAGCGACTGGCAAACAAGAAACGCAGGCCACCGCCGCAACGCCCAGTGGTCCAGGCGGCCCCGCCGGGGGACGCGGAGGACGCGGTGGAATTGGTCGCGGGGCCGCGCCGGCGGGTCCCGACCTGAATTTCCAAATGGAAGGCGAAGGCAAAGTCTGGCAGGTGGGCTACAACATCCAGACCGGGACACTCACCGGACGCCCCGAAGATGCCCCCCGGACTGGTGAATCGCTCTCCAACCGCCGGTTCCTCTTGCGTCTGCACACGGCACACGGATACCCCGCTCAGTTGAACTCCCGGTGGATCTGGGCCGTGGCGGTCGACGTGATGTTCGTCTGCATGGTCGGCTGGGGCATCACCGGCCTGTTGATGTGGTGGCAGATGAAGAATGTGCGCCGAGTGGGCACAGTCATTCTCGTCCTCAGCGCCATCGTCTCCGTGGCGGTTGCCATCGGCATGCACAGCATGATGGTCGCTGGCTCCTGAGCCAGTGAACCGCCCCGCTTAATCACACACGACCGTTCTTCGCGTTCCGTTCTTCCGGAACGCGGGCCGGCCCCTCTACGCCCTCATAGATTTGCGATCTGCATTCGCAACGAACGACCGAGTGAACCCGCTTTCCTCAAAAGAAGAAGGAACACAGTCCAATGCATGCCCCCCGCAGACGTGGCTTCACCTTGATCGAGCTTCTCGTGGTGATCGCGATCATCGCGGTGCTCATCGCCCTGCTCCTACCTGCCGTGCAGTCGGCCCGCGAGGCGGCCCGCCGCGCTCAATGCGTCAACAACATCAAGCAAATGGCCCTCGCCATGCACAACTATCATGACACGAATGGCTGCTTTCCTTTTGCCTTGATCCAGGCGAACGACAAGTATTCTTGCTACACCGGGATCTTGCCTTTCCTGGAGCAGGCCCCGCTGTTCGCCGCCTATAACACGAATGTGGGCCCACGGCATGGGGCCAACACAACGACCTCGAGCACCAAGGTCCAGGCCTATCTTTGCCCTTCGATGACGCTGCCGTACGCGAAGCCCGACGTCGCGAACAACGACTATCTGGCCCCCACGAGCTATGCCACCTCCAACGGCGACGTCTACGCCAACCTCTACAGCGGGCGGCACCTCTACGGTGAGCCCAAGGGGGTGATCATCGGCGCCTCGACGACGAACAGCGGAGACACCGCCAGCCCGCTCGCCACGGTGGCTTGCCCGCCGATCAGCGTGGGTTCGATCAAAGACGGCTCCTCGAACACGGTCTTCATTGGCGAGCAAGACTACGCCTTGAAGAACGATTTCTTCGGGTCCACCACCACCCGAGCCGGACAACTCCGGGGCGGTCAGGGCGTCTGGGCTCACGGCTACCCGCGCGGGCTCAATTTCTCGACCTGGGGCAAGTTCAACCTGCACACGGTCAACGACGACGTGACGAGTGAGGAGAACGGCATCTATTCGTTCCGAAGCCAGCATCCCGGCGGTGTGAACTTCGCCTTCTCGGACGGCTCGATCCGGTTCCTCAAAGAGTCCGTCTCCAAGTCGATCTACCGCGCCCTCTCGACCCGGGCCGGCGGTGAAGTGGTGTCGGCCGATAGCTATTGATCTGATTCTCCCAAGCCGAAAGGGGGGGCACACGACCTCCCCCTTTTGGCTTTGAGGTCACTCCGGACGTGCTTCCAGAGGCCACGGGCCTCATCCGCCCCTGGCCTCCGGAATTCCTGAAAATTCTCACCTTCAGTGACGTTTTCCAAAATGCATCGACACTTCAACACCGCCGCCAAGCTCGTTCTCTCCCTGGTCACGATTGGCTTTGTGGGATGTGGCAACCCGCGCGACGATTCGATTGTTTACAAGAAGCTCACTCCCGAAGAGTTCGCCAAGCTGCCCCCCGAAGAGCAGGAGACGCCCGAAGTCCAGGAGAACATGGGAGCGGCCTGGAAAGATCCGAACCGACCTGAAGGGGCGACGAACCCGAAGGGGCCGGGCCGCCCGAGGAAGTCGCGGTGAGCCTGCGCCGACTGACGGTTTGTGGCCTGCTTGCCCTCACGGCCGGAGCCTTGGTGGCCTGGTGGGCAAATCCGCCGGCCGACCTGGAGGAGATCCAGGTCACGGAGCCCCCTTTTTTGAAAGAGGCCGCCGTCAGACGCTCGCTCGACGGCGAAAAGCTGGATTTCCTGGCCCCCGTCTCGGGCGTCGCGGTCGTTCTCTTCTATTCCAGAGAATGTCCGATCCCCGCCGAGTCGTTGGCGACCCTCTCCCGACTGGCAACCGACTTTCCCGCCAACCGCCTCTTTCTGGCGGGGGTCTGCGTCGATCCCGACGCCGACCGAAAGACCATCGAAGCCTCCAATCAAAAGCAGCAACTTCCGCTATCGACCATCGCTCACGACCAGGACGGCAGCCTGGTTCGCCTGTTCGGAGTGAAGCTCGTTCCGGAAGTTTTCGTGCTCGACGAAGAGGGGCGGCTGCGTTACCGAGGCCGGATCGACGGCCCATCCCCTGCGTCAGGAGATCAGAAGCCTGGCATGGCCTCCTCAGGCTTGCTCGGTGCAGTCGAGGCCATTCTCTCCGATCGGCCGGTACCGGAACCGGAGCTCAAGGCGGTGGGATGTCCTCTGCCCGAATGGCCCCTCGCTCAAGCAAACACAACGATAACGACGTATCATCGTGATGTCGCTCCCATCCTTCGACGCAGTTGCCAACCTTGCCATCAGCCGGGTCAGTCCGGCCCGTTTTCTCTCATCACTTACACGCAAGCGGCGAAACGAGCCGATGACCTCGCGGCGGTCACCGAGCAGCGGTTGATGCCTCCCTGGAAACCGGTGCCTGGGCTCGGCCCCCCTCTCAAGCACGACCGAACGTTGCTGGCCTCGGAAATCAAAACGCTCCAAGCCTGGGCGGCCGCAGGCGCCCCTGAGGGCCAGCCCGACCTCGAAACACCCCCCGTGAGCGTCCCCCCCCAGGAATGGGCCCTGGGCACGCCCGAGCTGGTTGTGGAAATGGACCAGCCGTTTCAGATTCCGGCGAGCGGTGACGACTTGTACCGCTGTTTCGTCATGCCTACGGCGCTTCCGAAGGATCGATTTCTGACGGCGATCGAGGTCAAACCAGGAAACCCGCGCGTGGTCCACCACACGTTCGGATACGTCGATACCCGAGGGCTGGGCCGCCAGCGTGACGCCGACGACCCGATGCCCGGCTACCCTTGCTTTTCGGGCTTCACGGGCGATCAGATATTCGGACTCCTCGGCGGCTGGACTCCTGGCAACGACGTCCATCCCTTCGGCGCGGGGATCGGCCTGGAACTGCCGAGGAACGCCGATGTCGTGATGCAGGTTCACTACCATCCGAGCGGCAAGCCCGAGACCGACCGCACTCGACTCGGCCTCTACCTCTCAAAAACGCCGGTTCGCCAGGCCCTCGAATGGGTCTCGGCCTGCCCGGACGTCGGCAAATTCCGGCTCCCGGCCGATGATCCCGAGATCCAGGTCGTCGCCAACCTGAACGTCCCGATCCCCGTCGCGCTCCACGCGATGACCCCGCACATGCATTGGCTCGGGAGGCGGTTCCGCGCGACCGTTCTCCTTCCCGGAGGCCGAATTCAGCCGTTGATCGCCATCGACGACTGGGACTTCAACCGCCAGGACACGTATTACCTTCGCGAGCCGCTCTCGATCCCGGCCGGCTCGATCATTCAAATCGAAGGCTTATACGACAACTCCTCCAGGAATCCCCACAACCCGAATCACCCACCGGAGGATGTCCGCTGGGGGGAAGCCACCACCGATGACATGCTGATCCTCTTTCTCGCCCTCACGCAGGACGGCCAGGACCTGACCCGCCCCGGAGCCCGCAACACGTTCATGGAAGAATTCTTCCAAGGCAAACCGCCGGCCGTGACGTCGCGGGAAAGCCCTTCGGCCCATTGACCGCGGAATCGGTTCGAGCTCATGGCCCGCGCGCGGGTTGTCGGATATCCTGAGCAGGAAAAGGAGACCCGACGCCATGACGCCCCGCACGCCTGATCTCTTGAACTGGAGCCGTAGACGGGTCCTCACGACAGGCGTCCTGCCGTTCCTGGGACTCAACCTGCCGCAACTCTTCGCTGCCGAGGGAGCCCGTCGGGCCCCGAAGTCGCCGGCTCGCGAAATGTCTTGCATCTTCATTTTTCAGTACGGCGGCCTGAGCCAGATCGACTCGTGGGATCCCAAGCCCGACGGACCTTCCGAAGTCCGCGGGCCGTACCGACCCATTGCCACGTCGGTCCCTGGATTCCAGGTCGGCGAGCTGATGCCACGCCTGGCGCGGTTGGCGGATAAGTACTGCGTGATCCGCTCGATGAGTCATAACGTCCCCGTTCATGACATCGCCAACCGGATGCTCCTGGCCGGGCAGTCGCTTCCGCCGCTGAATGCCCCTTCGTTCGGCGCGGTCGTGTCGAAGCTACGCCCTTCCGAAGAGGGGGTTCCCTCCCAGGTCTGGCTGCAAAAGTTCAGCGGCGGCTCGATGCCCCCGGAGTCGTCCTATATGTCGGGCGGTCTCCTCGGCATGGCCCACGCCCCGATGTTGGTGGGCGTCCAGCACGATGACAACCCCGCGAACCCAGGCTTCCGGGTCAACGCCTTCGACATGCCCGAAGGCCTCACCCTCGACCGCATCCACAACCGGATGCGACTACTGGATGAGGTGAATACCCCCGCCGCCGCCTCTCCCTCGGCAGGCGAATCCTCGTTTGGCACATTGGCTCGATTCCGCGAGCGTGCCGTCGACCTGGTCGAAGGATCGGCGGCACGCCGCGCCTTCGACATCGACCGGGAAAGTGCCCAGGCCCGCGACCGCTACGGTCGCCACCCGCTCGGCCAGAACCTTCTCATGGCCAGGCGCTTGATTGAGGCGGGCGTGCGGCTCGTGAACGTCGTGGGATGGTGTGGCCTGGCTCCCGGGGAGAAGTTCAACAGCCTCGAGACCTGGGACATGCACGGCAACGGCGGGATCGACATCTTCGGCAACGGCTGGAACGGCCTGGGCTGGGCCTTACCCTGCTGCGATCAGGCGGTCTCGGCCCTGCTCGAAGACCTCGATCAACGCGGGCTGCTCGACACCACGCTCGTGGTCCTTGTAGGCGAGTTCGGCCGCACGGCCAGGATCAGCCGAGGAGCCTCGGCGATCGGCCGCGACCACTGGTCCAACTGCTATTCGGCGATGCTCGCCGGCGCCGGGGTGCGCGGAGGACTCGTCTACGGTCGCTCCGACAAACAGGCCTCCTACGTGATGGACCGCCCCGTTTCCCCCGAGGACTTCGCGGCCACCCTCTTCCACACCTTGGGCATTCCCCCCGAGACACCCATCCATCCCGACGGCTTCTCCGTCCGCGCCAGCACAGGGCAGCCGATCCTCGATCTCTTTTAGCGTGGCACTTAGTTAGAAGTCGATCTTCGCCCTCAGACCGAAAAGGAACGACGACCGGGCGTTGAATTGAGCGGGATCAATCGCCTGGACGTCGGCCGCCAGGGTGAACCAGTTGGTGATCGCCGCGTTATAGTAGAGTTCGAAGCCCTGGTCGTTGCGGACCGGAGAGACCGTCCGGAGTGCATCCCGGAGCACGCGACTGGTCCCCAGGTAGTAATAGCCCACGCCGAACGAGTCCGCGGCGCGGCCGGGCAGCGGGCTGGCGCCGCCGGCCCCGAGGTTGAGGAGCCAGTGGATCGGATTGGTCTGCTCATTGGCGAGGCTCGCGTTCCCGAAGACCCCCCAACCCTTGTTGGGGTTCTCGGCGTTGATCACGATAAACTGATCGAATCCGTAGGTGAGTACGTATTCGCCGTTGCGTCGAAGCGAATTCGTCCCGCGCTGGGGTAGGATGACGTAATCGTCTTCTGTGAGTGGGCTGAACTTACCGGTCGCAAAGGCCATTTCCAAGGTCTGGTGACCGGGCAAGCCGAAGGGCGTCACAGGCAAGCGAAGGCTGGCGAACATGGTCGCGCCATTGCGGAACATTCGGCTCAGGCCACTCGTGTCGGGGCGGCCGCTCGAGTCGAGGACGAGGAAAGTGAAGACCGGGTCGTTTTCCCGGAGGTAGCTGAGGCCCGCACCCGGGGTTGAGTAAGGAATCGTGTGGCCGTAGATCGGGCTGAGGACGAACGCTTCATTCATGAAGCGATTGATACCGTTACCGCCCAGGAACGGGTGGATATTGACGCCGTCGGCGGCGTTGAGCTTGCCGAAGGTGACGACGAAATCGGGCCCCAGGAACTGTTCGACCTGCAAGTTGGTCAGGGCCGAGGCGCTTCCCGTCGGCTTGGGAAACTCCAGCGCGAAGTTCGCGGGGATCAGGGAGCCGGTGTCGCGGTTGACACTCTGCCCGAATCGGCTCTCGCCGTGGAGGTTGAGGAACAGCCCTTCCCACCCAAAGAGCTTCTCGGCTTCGATGGTGCCGAAGTAGTCGAGCTTGAGCCCGTAGGGGAAGGACTGGCGGAGGCCTCCGCGGGTCACCCCCTGGTAGAACTGCGAAAGGTTGGTGCGAAGATCGATCCCCTTCTCGAACAGGGCGTCGCGCGCGCCAAACCAGTTTCCCATGAGGAGAGAGGACGAAGCGGCCGGCGTCGGGCTCTCTGTCGTTTCGGTTGTTGTCGCTGATCTCCCGCCGGGCAGGTCCGAGTAAGGCCAGGCCGTCGGCACCGGCCTCGCACCGGCCGGGAGATTCGCCCCTGGCAGCCCTGGGATGATGACGGCGTTCTGCGCCTGCGCGCGGGTCGATGAGAGGGCGAGGAGGACCAGAACGCCAGGCAGGAGAACGACCCATCCCCACTTGTGGCAGCCAACCCTGATCATTGCAATCCTCGTCGATTCTCGGCGGCCTTTTGATCCGGGCTTGGCCCTCCTCCCAACGCTCATGTCGCGGGCTGACGATGGATGAGCACCCGGTTCGCCCGAGGGCAGCCGTTCCATCGCGCGGTCGCATCGAAATTATCGGCAGAATCGACCCAGCGAACGAACATCCCGAGTCGGAAATCGCGAATTGTGCCGCGGGACGACCGTGAAACCAGCTCGTGCCGGCAGGGGGTTCGGTGGCAGGGATCGGGCGAGAGGCGACGAAATCACCGATGTGAGGCGCTCGCGATACCCCCATCTGAGTTCGGAACTTCTACGCGCTTTCACGGCTGGTCCTTGCGTCGGCACGACTCTTCGCCTAGATTGTCCCCCTATGCGGGTGTCGGAAAGCTTAACCACTTTCCCGATGCAGACTTCACGGTCATCGATCACGGCGTAATCAACACGGGTTTATCCTGTGTCTAAGCGGCCGGTTGCGGTTTTTCTTAAATCCTGATGGGTGGCGGGGCCATACCAACCCATGCCACCCAGGGCCGCATGTAATTCAACGGACATTCACGTCCATCTGCATAGCGCCTTTGCTTGGCTGCGGTCGACCCTCAGAAAGAAAATCAAGGAAAACCGTGACCAACGGCTTAGGTTCCGGCCACCGAACCAGTAACGAGGTTCCTACAGGGGGAGGCGCAGGACCATGAGTGGATTGGATTCGTCGGGCGAGATGAAACGGCGCGATTTCCTGGGAGCGGCCGCGGCCGCGGCGGCCCTGGGGGGCCTGGAGGCGGGCTCGGCCTCGGGGCAGGAAACGAATGCCGGGGCGGACCCCAAGCTCAATGCGGCCCAACTCTACAAGCGGCACGCACCGAATCGCCGCCAACATGATCGCCCGCTCCCCGATCTGAGCCAATACGCCGGCATGCAGGCCCAGAAGGCCGAGGGCACATTGCCCTCGGCCTACCACGAGAAGGAGATGCGTCGGATCAAGGAACTGGGCCTGGAGCCGGCCGATTCGATCCAGGACAAGTCCGACATCAGTTGCTTCCAGCGAGGAAGCTCGCCGCACTGGTCGGGCATCAATACCTTCCTGAAGCTGCCGTACGTCGAGGACGTCCGCAAGGTGGGCGAATATGACGTCGCGTTCGTGGGGGTGCCGTTCGACATCGGCTGTACCTTCCGCTCGGGCACACGGTTCGGGCCCCAGGGGATGCGACGGATCTCGGCGCTGTACCAAAAATACAGCTATGAGCACGGGATCGACCTGAGCGAGACGCTCGCGATGTGCGACGTCGGCGACATCTTCTGCCCGGCCAACATCACCAAAGGGCACGACCAGATCACCAAGGGCATCGCGCACATCCTCTCGCACGGCACGCTGCCGATGATCATGGGCGGCGACCACTCGATCGGCTATCCCATCGCCCGCGCGGTCGCACAATGCGTCGAGGGGAAGGTGGGGATCATCCACCTCGATCGCCACGTGGACACGCAGGAGAAGGACATGGACGAGATCATGCACACATGTCCTTGGTTCCACGCGACCAACATCCCGAATTGCCCGCCGTCGAACCTGGTGCAACTGGGGATCGGAGGCTGGCAGGTGCCCCGCGCCGGCGTGAAGGTGGGGCGGGACCGCGGCACGACGATCCTGACCGTCAACGACATCGAGAAGATCGGGATCGACAAGACCATCGAGATCGCCCTGGAAGTCGCGTGGAAGGGGGCGAGCGCCGTCTACCTGTCGTTCGATATCGACACGCTCGACGCGGGATTCGTCCCCGGGACGGGCTGGCCCGAGCCGGGCGGATTGCTCCCCCGCGAGGCGCTCAAGCTCGTCAACGGAATCGCGAAGGAGGGGATCGTCGCCATGGAGGTCTGCGAGGTCTCGCCGCCGTACGACATCTCGGACGTCACGTCGCTGATGGGCGTCCGGCTCATGATGGACGTGATCGGCACCTTGGCCAAGAATGGCCGCATCGGCGGTCGGCTGAAGCTCTGACCGGGTGAGACGTGACGACAACGGTTTTCATCCTCGCGACCGATCTCTCGCCGGCGGAGGCGGCCTGGGCGTCCACGAAAGCCCAGGCCGCGAGCCTCCGGGCGTTCGCGGAGCGTACCCTCGGCGCGCCCATCCGGGTCGATCTCGCCTGCCTGCCTGGGCGATCGACGGACGACCCGGGTGAGCACCACCTGGGCCGGGTGATCGACCGGCTGGTCGGCGATGAGGCCTCGCTCCTCTTCGTGCTGCCGGTGGCGTTCGACCTGAACATCTGGCAACGGACGATACTGGGCGAGGAGGTGGGGGCCGCGCGACGCCGGCACCTCGGGGTCTCGATCCATCACGATACAGTTGATCCCACGCATCCCCTGCTTGTCGACTGTTTCGCCGGTCAGGTTCTCAAGGCCCTGGAGGATCGGCGGGCCTCGCCCGTGCAGGCCGGGCTCCTGTTAGTCGCCGACGGCCAGGGCGACCCCGGCACCCGAGCCGACTCCTACCGACTGATGCGTCTGCTCTGGGAGCAGACCGGCCTGAGGCTGGGAGAGGTCGGCTTCGTGCGCCATGCGCAGCCGTTCCTCAAGGAGGTCCTGGGACGCTATATGCGCGAGCCGGTCGACTGGCTCCTCCTACCCCAGCGGCAGTGGGACGGCGAGCTCTGCGACTATGCAAGAGTCATGCTCGAAGACCACCAGCGGGAGCACCCCGAGGCGGCGGGCTGGCGTCTGCTCGAACCGCCGGGGGATCACCCGGCGATCCTCGCCTGGCTCGAACAGCGCGTGCTCCGCCTCTGGCAGGAGAAACGGAGCAGCCAGGCGGTCCGGGTCCCTTCCGCCAGGCACCAACCCGAATCGTCCCCGGCGTCGTTGTGGTCCGGCGCAGGCTGGACGCCGACGGGCGAGGCCGTCATCGTGCCGCGGACGGGATGCGTCGCGCGGGCCCGGGACTCCGCCGCGCTCGCCGAAATCCTCGCGCGGGTGCTCCCCCGCGCCGAGCATTATCTGGTGAAAGTCACCTGGCACGGCTACGCCCAAGGGACTTATACGGGGCCGGCCGCGCTGGACCTCCTGCTCAGCGCCCTGCCCGGCCGGGCCGTGCTGCTGGAGGGGCATACCAGCAGCCGGAATCTGGGCGGCGTGGAGATCGACTGGGAGGCCGGCACTGAGCGGCACCGCACCTGGGTCCGGCAGCAAGATGTTGAATTCCTGCGACGGACCGGGCTGGCAGAGGTGATCGCCCGACATGGGGCCCAATACCTGAACGTGACCGAGGCGTGGTGGGACGGCGCATGCTCGCCAGCGGAGGACGTCCGCGCGGCCCTTGGAGACGTCACGCTTCGACATCCCGAGCTTGCGGATTTCGTACCGTCCGCCCTGATGGAGCTTCGCGGCGCGCCGCTGATCAGCCTCGCCCGCTTCAAGGGGCCAACCCGTCTCGGACTCTCGAATCTCTTCGGACTGATCCCCCGCCCCTTGCGGACCGAGTGGCACGGGCCAGACATCACCCACTTCGCGTCGGTCTGCTGCGACCTGGCTCGGATCTATGGCGGCCTCTTCCCCCTCTTCGGGCTCGTGGAGGGCTTCGACTCGGCCGTACGCTGGGACCGCAAGGGGCTGTACCGGAGCCGTTGGGGGAATTACGACCTCGTCCTCACCGACGGGCTCTTCACGCTGAGCGAAGGGCTGATCGGGGCCGACATCCTGGCGAGCCGCCTGCAAGGCCAGGACGTCTCGCGCAGCGGGTTCTATGACGTGGTCAGGGACCGGCTAGGCTGGTCGCAGGGGGAAGCGGAAATGGCCCTTCCTGGCGATCTCCAGGCGAGTCTGATTTAAGCTTCCCCACGGCTACTAAAGGGCGGGGAATCCTTACTAGGCTTTTGAAGCCGGAGGCTGTGGGAGGCAGTCACCGATCCGGCGGGCGTCGGCGGCGGCCAGGACGATCCTGGCCCGCTCGACCGAACGGACCGGTGCGGTGCGGTGCGGTGCGGTGCGGTGCGGTGCGGTGCGGGAGTGGGACAGACGTTCGAGCTCGTGCCGCTCCTCTGGGGTGAGGACACGGAGGTCAGATACCCCACGGCTAAAGCCGGGTGCTTGCAACTAGATTCCCCGAGGGTTTCAGCCTCGGATCAACACCTGCCGCTAAGTCAGGCCATCTGAGAGTGGCCCTATCCCGACCATCGCTGGCCGGGCTGTTTCGCTAAAGATACGGCATCCGTGTCAACCGTTTTCTCCCGCGAGGGAGTGTCTTAAGGCGATGTTGGGATTCTACTGGCACCTGCACGAATGTCAAGAACACGCGGCTCCTCCCTACGGATAAATCCGAGGGTTTCCGCCGCTAGGAGGTTTGATGAATTCGGGCGGGCATGGGGCAGCTCCTCGCGAGTGGCACCCAGACTTAATAGCAAATCACTTGCCGGATGAACCACTTAGCAAACAGAGCGGCTGAGATCCAGAAGACAGGGAGTTGGGGCTCCCTGTCTTCGTCTGATTTCATGGTCAAGTCACTGGCTGATCCCCGGGGCAGGCCGAAATTTTCTTCCTCATGTCACGTCGTCGTTGCGTACCTCGTCCCAGTTCATGAGAGGACAAGCACAGAGACCAGCCGAATGGTCAGGATTCAGGAGTCGAAAACAATGGAACCGCGGTTGAACTACATCAAGTTGGCCCCGGAACCGCTGAAGGCGATGTATAGCTTGGGGGCTTATCTCGCGAGTTGCGGTCTGGAGACGAGTCTGCTGGAACTGGTCAAGATTCGAGTTTCACAAATCAATGGTTGTGCCTTCTGTCTCGACATGCACACGAAAGACGCCCGTGCGGAGGGCGAGACCGAGCAGCGGATCTACCTGCTCAACGCCTGGCGGGAAACCTCGTTTTTCACGGCCAGGGAGCGTGCGGCGTTGTCCTGGGCTGAAGCGGTCACGCAGATCGGCAAGGGTCTTCCAGACTCCCTCCGTGACGAAGTGAACGAGCACTTCACGGAGAAGGAACTGGTGGACTTGACCTGGGCGGTAGTCACCATCAACGGCTGGAACAGGGTCGCCATCAGCTTCGGGGCCGTTCCCGGAAGCTACCAACCCGCCAAGCGGCAACCTCAACCTACGGGAGCGAATCATGCTTAAGCTCGCCCTGGCAACCGTCGTCGGCGCGGCCCTTGGGGCCGGTGGACTCTCCCTCGCTCTGGCCAACCACGCCGAGCACGGCCAAGGGAAGGTGACACCGCTCTCCCAGCGTGACGTGGTTGAAACCGTCGACGGGAAGGCTGCCCGCGTGTCCGTGGTCGAGGTCACCTATGAACCGGGTGAGGCCAGCCAGCCCCACCGCCATGCCGGCCCGACGTTCGGATATGTCCTGGAAGGGGAATTCGAACATGGCCTTGAGGAAGAGCCCGCGAAGATTCTCAAGGCGGGTGAAACCTTCTACGAGCCCACCGGAATCCTCCATCGGGTCTCGCGAAACCCCAACGCCAAAACCCGGACCCGGGTCTTGGCCGTGATCCTCCACCCTCGAGACGTGAAGCAAATCACCGTCCCCGCCACCCACACAAAAGAGGAGTGAACCCGGAAATCCACCGGCTGGGCCAGGGGCGGCCGGTTACGTCCTCGCGAACCAGAGTTAGGGTCGGGGTGTCACTCGCACAAAAGAGACTGCGCTCGGGCATTTTCAGACGTCCTCCGCACGGGGATACTCAGAGAAGATGCCGACCAGCGCGGAGGATGACTCCTCCGAGGCGAGCGCAGGTCGCCCCATTGCCCTGGCTCGGTCGAGCAAGGACGTCTCAATGCTACTGACCATCACGACGACGCAAGCGCCCGCCACCGACCTCGGCTACCTGCTTCAGAAACACCCCAACCGCTTCCAGAGCTATGACCTCAGCTTCGGCCAGGCTCACGTCTTCTATAAAGAGGCCGACGACCTGCGTTGTTCGGCCTGCCTGCTCCTGGATGTGGACACGGTGGGGGTGGTCCGGGGCAAGGGGGCAGGGGAGGGCCTACTCTCTCAATACGTCAATGACCGCCCCTATGCGGCCTCATCGTTTCTGAGTGTCGCCCTCTCGCAGGTTTTCCGCTCCGCGCTCCAGGGACGCTGCAACGAGCGGCCCGAACTGGCGATCACCCCGATCCCGCTTTCAGCCCGGCTCGACATACTCCCCGTGCGCGGCGGCGAGCCATTTTTGAGGGCCGTTTTCGAGCCGCTGGGCTACGTCGTCGAGACCGAGCGACACCCACTCGACGAGCGGTTTCCCGAGTGGGGCGAAAGCCCTTATTACTCGGTGACCGTCTCGAAGACGAGCACACTCAGCGACCTGCTGACCCATCTATACGTTCTTGTCCCCGTTTTCGACAATCAAAAGCATTACTTCGTCGGCGACGACGAACTCGAAAAACTGCTCGAAAAGGGAAAGGGGTGGCTGAGCGCCCACCCGGAGCGCGAGGAGATCACCAAGCGTTACTTGAAGTTTCGCCCGAGTCTCTTCCGGGAAGCGTTGGCCCGCCTCGTTGTGGAAGAGGAGCCGCTCGAGGCGGTGGGCGAAGGCGACGAACGGCCGGCCGAGAAGGCCGAGGAGGCCCTGGAGCGCCCCCTCAGCCTGAACGAACAGCGCCATGGCACGGTCCTGGCGGCCTTGCGAGCCAGCGGTGCCCGGAAGGTGCTCGACCTCGGCTGCGGCGAGGGCAAGCTGCTCCGTGCCCTCCTCAAGGACAGTCAGTTCGCGGAAATCGTCGGCCTGGACGTCTCGATTCGCTCGCTCGAAATCGCGCAGGACCGTTTGAAGCTCGACCGGCTTCCCACCAATCAGGAAGGGCGAATCAAGCTGATCCACGGCTCGCTGATGTACCGCGATCGCCGGCTGGAGGGCTTCGACGCCGCCGCCGTGGTCGAGGTGGTCGAGCACCTCGACCCACCCCGGCTCCTCGCCTTCGAGCGCGTTCTGTTCGAATTCGCCAGGCCCCGGACGGTCGTCCTCACCACGCCGAACCGGGAATACAACGTGACCTGGGAAAACGTCGGCACCGAACGCCTCAGACACACGGACCACCGCTTCGAGTGGACGCGAGCGGAGTTCCAAGACTGGGCCCAAGGGATCGCCACGCGATTCGGCTACTCGGTCCGGTTCCTCCCCGTCGGACCCGAAGACGAAACGCTCGGCCCGCCGACGCAGATGGCCGTGTTCGATCGCGCCTAAATCCACTTATGTTCGCAAGCATACTTTCTTGTAGGGCGGGCACGGCCCACAAGGAGATCGCCTTGGGGGCGCAGGACCTCCCATGGCAAGAAACCTGGTAGGCCATGCCCACCCTACAAAATCACATAATTCCATTACAGCAATAGATTGTTCGACTTCTGGGCAGAAACCAATGACTTTCAAGATCCCTAACCTCAGCCTCGTGCTCCTGATAGGTCCCAGTGGTTCGGGCAAGAGCACCTTTGCTCGCAAACATTTCTTGCCGACCGAGATTCTCTCGTCCGACGCCTGCCGCGGGATGGTCAGCGATGACGAGAACGATCAAGCCGCCAGCGCGGAGGCCTTCGAGGTGCTCCGGTTCATCGCCGGCAAGCGGCTGGCCCGCGGCAAATTGACGGTCATCGATGCCACCAACGTCCAGGCCGAGGCCCGCAAGCCACTCATTGCGCTGGCGAGGCAGTATCACTGCCTTCCCGTGGCCCTCGTGCTCGACCTCCCGGAGAAGGTCTGCCACCAACGGAACCAGTCGCGGCCCGACCGGGACTTCGGTCCCCACGTCGTCCGCAACCAGACGACGCAGCTCCGCCGATCGCTCCGAGGTCTGCGTAAAGAGGGTTTCCGCAACGTCTTCGTCATGGAGACCCCGGCCATGGCCGAGGCGGCGACCATCGAGCGGGTGCCGCTCTGGAACGACAAACGTGACGAGCACGGACCGTTCGACATCATCGGTGACGTCCACGGATGCTGTGATGAGCTGGAATCGATCCTCGAGCAACTGGGCTACGCCGTCTCGGCCTACGCCCCTGGCGCCCCGGCGCTCGCGAGCGGGCCGGTCTATGCCCACCCTGAGGGCCGTAAGGCGATCTTCCTCGGCGACCTCGTCGATCGGGGCCCGCGCGTACTCGACGTCCTCCGGCTGGTGCGGAACATGGTCGTTCACGGCTCCGCGCTCTGCGTTCCCGGCAACCACGACGTCAAGCTCGTCAGGAAGCTCCTGGGTAAGAACGTTCAGATCAAGCATGGGTTGGCCGAGACGCTGGCCGAGATCGATGCGCTCGACAGCGAGTGCCGAGACTCGGTCGCGAAGGACGTCGCCGGGTTCCTCGACAGCCTGGTGAGCCACTACGTCCTCGACGGCGGCCGGCTGGTCGTCGCCCACGCCGGAATGCGCGAGGAGTTGCAAGGGCGAGGCTCGGGCAGGGTGCGCGAATTCGCCCTCTACGGCGAAACGACCGGCGAGACCGACGAGTTCGGCCTCCCGATCCGCTACGACTGGGCCAGGGAATACCGAGGCGAGGCCCAGGTCGTCTATGGACATACGCCGATCCCTGCACCCGAGTGGCTCAATCGGACCGTCAACATTGATACCGGCTGCGTCTTCGGTGGCAAGCTCACCGCCCTGCGTTATCCGGAAGGCGAATTCGTCTCGGTCCCCGCCGCAAGAACGTACTGCGTGCCCACGCGCCCGTTCTTGCCCGCCGAGGCCCAGGCCCCAGCCCTCTCGGCGCAGCAGTCGCAAGATCAAGTGCTCGACGCCGAGGACGTGCTTGGCAAGCGGATCGTCCCGACTCGACTCAGGGGCAATGTCACGATCCGAGAAGAGAACGCCGTGGCGGCCCTGGAGGTGATGAGCCGGTTCGCCGCCGACCCGAGGTGGCTGATCTATTTGCCCCCCACCATGTCGCCTTGCGAGACCAGCCGTGAGCCCGGCTTGCTGGAGCATCCCGCCGAGGCCTTCGCCTATTACCGCAGTCAGGGAGCTCCGCAGGTCGTCTGCGAGGAAAAGCACATGGGGTCCCGAGCCGTCGTCATCCTTTGCCGCGACGAGGCGGCCGCTAAGGAACGATTCGGCGTCACCTCGGGCGAGCTCGGAATCGTCACCACCCGCACCGGAAGGCGCTTCTTCAACGACCCCGATCTGGAGCGACGGTTTCTCGACCGGGTCCGATCGAGCCTCGACGCGACCGACCTCTGGAGCCAGCTCCATACGACCTGGGTCTGCCTCGACTGCGAGTTGATGCCCTGGTCGGCCAAGGCCCAGGAACTCTTGCGAACCCAGTACGCCGCAGTCGGCGCAGCCGGTTCGGCCTCACTCCTTCCGCGGCCGCCGCCCTGGAGCAGGCGGTCAGCCGGCTGGACGGCGAGGAGCGAGAAAAGGTCACTGCGGTCGAAGCCGCCTATCGCCTCCGCGGGCAGGACATCGAACGGTTCGTCACCGCGTATCGGCAGTACTGCTGGACGGTGGAATCGCTGTCGGACTTGAAGCTGGCCCCATTCCACCTGCTCGCCACCGAGGGCCACGTCCACACGGACAAGGATCATCCTTGGCACATAAAAATCTTGGCAGATCTCTGCCAGGCCGACCCCGAGCTCCTACGAGCGACCCCATCCCTGGTCGTGGACGTGACCGACCCGGCAAGTCAGGCGGCCGGGATTACCTGGTGGGAAGAACTCACGGGTCGAGGAGGCGAAGGCATGGTCGTCAAGCCCTTGAACTTCATCCACCGAGGTCCTCGCGGCCTCTCCCAGCCCGCCGTGAAGTGCCGAGGGCGAGAATACTTGCGGATTATCTATGGCCCCGACTACACGACGGAGAAAAACCTGGTGCGGCTCCGCTCGCGCGGCCTGGGCAGGAAGCGGTCGTTAGCCCTGGGCGAGTTCGCCCTCGGCGTTGAAGCCTTGGAGCGGTTCGTCCGCCGCGAGCCGCTCCGCAGGGTTCACGAATGCGTCTTCGGTGTCCTCGCCCTGGAGAGCGAACCGGTGGACCCGCGGTTGTAAGCAGCTCATCCGGCGGGGCAGGGCACCGACTGAGGCCTCAATCCTGGACGACGACTCCCAGCCTCGCCGCGATCCGCCTCGCCGTCTCGAGTCTCGACTTCGTGAGCATACGCATTCCGGCCCGTGCGGAATCCAGGACCTCCGGCGGGGCCGTTGATGGGGTACCGCTGTGGAACGGGGGCTCCGGCGCGTATTCGATGGCGAGTTGAATCTCTTGGGCCGCCCGATCTCCCCTGAGAAGCGCCGCGAGCCTCAAGGCACCGTCGATGCCAGCCGTCACACCCGCCGCGCTCAGATGCTTGCCGTCGAGCACGACACGCTCGTTGACCGGGATCGCGCCGAAATACTTCAAGAGGTCGAACGAGCCCCAATGCGTCGTCCCCCTGACCCCCTTGAGCAGCCCGGCGGCCCCGCAGACCAGCGCCCCGGTGCAGACCGAGAAAACGTACTGCGCCCGGGCCGCCCGATCCCGGATGAAGGACAGGACGGTTTCGTCTTCCATCAACGCCTGCTGCCCCGGTCCACCGGGAACAACGAGCACATCGAGCGGAGGCGCGGCCGCTAACGTTCCTTCTGGGGTCAGGATGAGGCCCTTGATGTCCCGGAAGGGCGTCTTCTCCTTCCAGAGGACATGGACGGTGGCGTTCGGAACTCGGGAAAGCACCTCGAAGGGGCCGGTGAAATCGATCTGATCCATGCTGGGGAAAATGATGATACCGATACTCAGGCCACCATCTCGATTCGGCAAGGGCGAGTCGGGAAGTTCCCCGGTCCCGGCGGCCGGGAGATCCCTGGCGCCTGACAGGCCAAGGACCCCGCCCGCCGCCAGACCATGCTGAAGAAACCCTCTGCGGGTACCCATCGCGTCGCCTCCTGGAGAGTGATGTTTAATCGTCAGCATGACTGTTCCGATGGCTGGACACCGTGCGATGAGCCCGCGACCCGGCAGGGCCGGAATGGAACCGGCTTCGGTAATCACTGGGCGTCACGCCTAGTTCTTTCAGGAACGAGCGTCGCATCGAGTCGGCGTTCCCAAAACCACACTCGCGTGCGATCCGCTCCATTGCCGTTCCGGACTCCTCCAGCCTCCGGCGGGCCGCCTCGACGCGGAGCCGCTCGACGAAGCGGGCGGGCGGTAGTCCCGCCTCGAGACGGAAGACCCGGGCGAAGTTGCGAGGACTCATCCGTGCCCGGGAGGCCAGGCGTTCGACCGAGAGGTCCGCGTCGAGGTGCTCGGCCATCCAGGATTGCAGCTCTCGTAAGGGTTCTCGGTCCGTCGACTGCAAGCGAAGCAAGGAGCTGAATTGCGACTGGCCGCCCGGCCGGTGGACGAACATGACGAGCTTCCGGGCGACCTGAATTGCGACGCCCCGACCAAAGTCCTCCTCGACGAACGACAGGACGAGGTCCATCCCGGCGGTGACCCCGGCGGACGTCGAGACGGCCCCGTCCCGGACAAAGATCGCATCGAAGTCGACGTCAATCCGCGGATAATCGTGGGCAAGCCGCTCGCACGATTGCCAATGTGTGGCGGCTCGATGGCCGTCGAGCAACCCGGCGGCCGCCAAGATGAACGCGCCTGTGCAGACAGAGCTGAGCCGCCTCACGGAGGGCCTGATGCGGCGGAGCCATTCCAGAAATGCAGGATCCTCGGCCACCCCCCAAACCCCCGGCCCCCCCGTGACGATCAGCGTGTCGATTGGACCCTCGAGGCATGAATAAGGGCCGTGGGGGGTCAGACCAACGCCACTGGATGTCTCCACGGACAGGCACTCAACCGTGGAGACGACCTCGATTTCATACCCTCCGGCCTCCGAGCCGCGCGTCGCTAGCTCCGCCGTCGCGGCGTTAAGCACCTCGCACGGGCCTGCCACATCGAGGATGTTCACCCCCGGGAAGACGATCACGATGACCCGCCGGACGGCGTCATGGCTCTCCTGCTCCCTCGACGCCCCCGCCCTTCGCATGAGCACCCCCCGCAGTCTCGAAACGTCCGACGTCCCAATGCTAGCCGGGTTCGGCCCAAGGCCAAATGACATTGTTCCGTCAGATTCTGCCAACCGGGCGAGCAGACACCAGGTTGGAGTGGAGGAAACGCGTAACTCTCGATCGATCGGTGAAGCCGCGCAAATGCCCCTGTAGCGACGACAAGGCGCCGTCGCTACAGGGGCTTACGATTCGGTCTGTTGAGCCCAACTCGAGGGGAGGCTGTGGCCCTGGATCGTTCGATCCGATCGGCGGGCCCTGAGAGGTGTTGTCTGCGATGAGTGGCGGCCTACCTCAGTGAGTCG
The DNA here is from genome assembly GCF_045290345.1 of Singulisphaera photorubra. Classification (GTDB taxonomy): domain Bacteria; phylum Planctomycetota; class Planctomycetia; order Isosphaerales; family Isosphaeraceae; genus Singulisphaera. Next base: position 1,237,711 of record NZ_CP155447.1, read on the forward strand.
AGGTAAGCTTGAGGCCCACAACACCGGCAAGGATCAGCACGATGCAGGCCAGACGCCGGAGGTCGGTAGACTCACCGAGGATGAGAATCCCGACCACGACGGTGCCGACAGCGCCGATGCCTGTCCACACCGTATAGGCCGTCCCGAGCGGTAGCGACTTGAGGGCCACCCCGAGCAGGTAGACGCTGGCCAACATGAAGGCCGCGAATCCGAAGGTTGGCCAGGGTTGGGTGAAACCCTTCGTGTACTTCAGGCAGACGGCCCAACCGATTTCGAACAGACCGGCAATGACCAGGACAACCCAAGCCATAGCTTTCTCCTGGAGAGGAGAGCTACGGGGTCGTCCCCGCACGATTCGAGCTTGACGTGGGAACAATCCCAACGAAGCATGGGGTCGTCCCCACACCATGATAATACGCCCGGTGGCAAGGGCCGAGGCCAACGTAGCGTCAGCGCGAGGTCCCGATCGCCTGCGTCTTCTCGTTCGCCCAGAACGCAAAGTCGGTATCGGGGCAATCTACGCCGAGCCGCTTGAGTTTCGAGGCGATCTGGCCGCGGTGATAGGTTGCGTGGTTGACCACGTGACGGAGTACGGCCCAGACTGGCAACTGGAAATCGTTCCCTGCCAGGTTGCGGTACGCCAAGATTGCCGTGAGCCGCTCGGGCGTGAGCGTGGGGAGCAGGCGGTCGAATGCGTCGTGCGCCTTGTCGAAAAGCCGAACGGCGTCATCGAGGGTGGGCAACTCCTGCGAGGTCGGCCGCGAGGTGACGGGCTCTCCATGGAGGCGGCGGAACCAGATATCGGTGGCGCCTGCTACGTGGATCATCGTGTCGCGGACCGAGGACCAGCCGGGGACCGGTTCCTGGCCGTACTGTTCGGGGGAGAGTTGGCGAACCGCGTTGATGAGAAGGGCGGTGGCCCAGCGATTGAATTCGAAAAGCGCAAACAGGTCATCTTGCATCACCAAAAGTCTCCTGCCTATCTCGCCAGGGAGAACCGGGTGGGCTCAATCCAAATCGATCCGATCCTCCGGTGAAACCGAGAAACACCGCTACGAGTATGGTATCTGCCTCGTCGACCCCCGCCTGACTTCGCGATCGTGACGGGAGTTGGCAACGGCCGCCCTCAACGCTCTGGGATTCGCACGGCCAGGATCATACAATGGTGCAAAGGCCGGGCGAGGAGGCTCGACCGGCGGGTGGCGATCCACTCAAAGCAAGAAAAAGGTAATGGGGCGGCGCGAGGAGCGTCGACGCGATGGATCGGTTGACCGTGCTCTGTTTCGGGGGGACGTACGCCCTGGCCCTGGCGAGCGAGTTGGCTCGGTTCGTGGTCCGAGGGGCGGCGCGCTGGTACTTGACCGTCGCCCTGACGGTCCTGGCCTGGTTGGTCCAGACGGCCTACCTGGCCAACCTGGCCTGGGCTCATCGCAAGGTCCCGGTGACCACCGCGTTCGAGTCGCTGATGGTGCTCTCCTGGATCTTTGCCTTGATCGGCCTCTACCTGATGGTCCGCTCACCTAAGCCGATGGCGGTGGGGGTGTTCGTGCTTCCGCTCGTCCTCGGACTGGTGGTCTCCGGCCAACTGGCCTCCCCACGTGACGGCTGGGACCAGTGGGGAAGCGCAACCAGGTTCTGGGGCATGGTCCACGGCCTCTTTCTCCTGGCGGGCGCGGTTTCGACCTGCGTGGCGTTCGCCGCCGGGCTGATGTACCTGGTGCAGTCGAATCGACTCAAGCACAAGCGGCCCTCCCGGTTCGGATTCGCGTTGCCAAGCCTCGAGCAATCGGAGCGGCTGAACCGGGGGGCGATCACCGTCGCCTTCCCGCTCCTGACCTGCGGTCTCCTGATCGGGGTGATTCTGGACCTGGTCCTGCGGGGTGCCGCGGCGCGAACGCCGTTGAGCTGGACCGACCCCAAAGTCGTCAGCGCGTTCTTCATGTGGCTGGTCTTCGCCGCGCTCTTGCACGCCCGGTTCCGCCCGGCGATGCGGGGACGGAGTCTAATGGTGCTGACGATCATCGCGTTTGGTTTTCTTGTGTTCACCTGGGTTGGCGTCGACCTCCTGAACCTCCCGACTGCGCACGGCATGGGCTCGCCGGCCGGGAGGAAGGTGCCGTGAAGCTGTTGGCCCTGGGCGTCGACCACCGCTCCGCCCCTACCTCGATCCGTGAAGCCCTGGCCTTCGACGGCCCCAAGCTCGCACGCGGGCTCGATACCCTGGCCGAGGCGTACCCGGGGAGCGAGTTCGTCATTCTGTCAACCTGCAACCGGGTCGAGATCTACGCCGCGGGCGCTCCCGAGGAGGTACCGGACCTCGAGGCCCTGACCGACTTCTTGTCCACCTTCCACGCAGTACCGGTCGAGCGGTTCGCCTCCCACCTCGTGAGCGTCCAGGACAACGAGGCGGTGGCCCACCTGTTCCGGGTCGCCGCCAGCCTCGAGAGTCTGGTGCTCGGGGAAGGGCAAATCCTCGGCCAGGTCAAAGAGGCCTACCAGGCGGCGATCAAGAACCGGACCGTCAACTCGATCTTGCATCACGTCTTCCAGAATGCCGCCCGGGTCGGCAAGAAGGTCCGCGAGGAGACCGGCCTGGACCAGGGCAAGCTCTCCATTGCCAGCGTGGCCGTCGACGTCGCCAAAGGGGTCTTCGACACCTTCTCCGACAAGACGATGCTGGTCATCGGCGCGGGCAAGATGGGCGACCTGACCCTCCAGCACTTGAAGGCGCTCAAGCCCGGCCGGATCCTGGTGAGTAACCGGAGCCCCGAACGGGCCGAGGCCGCCGCCGCGCGTTGGGGAGGCAAGGCCGTCCCCTTCGACGAGCTCTTCCTCGCTCTCAAGGAGGCCGACGTCGTCGTCAGCACGACCGCCGCCGAAGAACCGATCGTCACTTACGACCAGTACCTCCGCGTTCAGCACGCCAGGCGCAACCGCCTGGCCCTGATTCTCGACATCGCGATCCCCCGCGACTTCGACCCCAAGATCGGCGACCTCGAAGAGGTCTACCTCTACAACGTCGACGACCTCCGCGCCCAGGCCGAGCAGAACCGCGGTCGCCGCCAGAAGGGGGTCGATCCCGCCACCGCCATCATCGAACGCGAGACGGCCGCCTGCTGTGCGGCCCTCCGCCATCAGCGCCACGCCGGCGCTGTGCTTCGCCAACTCGGCGACCACGCCGACGCCATCCGCCGCCGCGAGTTCGATGCCCTCTGCAACGCGCGGCCTGCCCTCAACCAGGCCGACCGCGACGCCATCGCCCATATGATGGCGCGGTTCCAGAACCAACTCCTCCACCAGCCCCGCGCTACCCTCCGCTCGGCCGCCTCGGAACCGGCCACCGAACATCCCCACACCCTACTCAACGCCGTCCGCCACCTCTTCGGGCTGGCCGACATCTAACCTCAATCCTCCTGGAATCGGTCATTCCTGAAGGGGAAGCTCATGACGCCCCGATCCACCAGGCCGACCATCAACGGACTGCTCGAGACGGCGCTTTATGTCGAGGACCTGGCACGGGCTGTCCAGTTCTATCAACAGATTTTCGGCTTCACGTCTCTTGAAGTGAGCAGTTCGGAGTCGCCCGCCGAGGCCAAAGAACCCGACCCGCGATTTTGCCCGCTCCAGATCCCTGGACGCCAGGTCTTGCTTCTCTTCCGAAAAGGCGATTTCGCGACACCGAGCGTCCTTCCCGAAGGCACGATCCCCCCGCACGACGGCCAAGGCCAGCTCCATCTCGCGTTTGCGATCAACGCTGCCGACCTCGCGGGATGGAGGGAGTGGCTGTCATCGCACGGCGTACTCATCGAAGGCGAGATGACGTGGCCGCGGGGCGGGGTGAGTCTCTATTTCCGAGACCCCGACGGCCACCTGCTCGAGCTGGGAACGCCGGGGATCTGGCCCATCGACTGATCGATCGACTCATTATTCTAAAATGAGCGGGGCCGGAACTGTCCCGGAAATGGCAGGGGAGAGGTATGCATGAATCCGAGTGATCTCCCTCCGATCGACGCCAACACCTCCCAACCCCATCGGCCCCTCCAGGCCTGAGCGACCGTCAATTCGGCTTGAGGAACGAGAACATCTCCGCTCGCGCGAACTTCGCCGAGACATCGCCCGAGAGGTCGCTGTCAGGGGTCAGGGCCAGTTTCCGCACAGGCTGTCCCGCGTCGAAGTTGAGCGACTTCGTGTCGATCCAAAAAATCTGCGGGCTGTCGACGCTGTCATAATAGAGCACGCCGTGGGTCAGGTCGGTGACCGTCCTCCAGATCGTGGCCGACACATTCGGCCGCCCCGGCTCCGACACACCGAACGGCGTCGACACGTTCCGCATCACGCTCATCAACTCGGCCACCGCCGCCCGGTCCGTCTGGGGCTTGGGCAGGCGAGCGAGATAGTAGGCCCCACGAACGAACCGATCGTCCGGCTCGGCGGTCCCCGGCAACGGCTCGACGCCACCGAAACCGCGATAGCGTTTGAGGTTCTCCAGTTGCTTGTCGAACGCCGGCTCGTTGGTCATCACCGTATATTTGCGGTCATGGTAGACCTTGATCTTGCCGCCGATGCACTCCAGAACGGCGGAGTCACCCGACTGATCGTTGAGGGCGAGGTGGATGGCCGTCGGAGCCTTGCTCATCGGCTCTACCGCCATGATCAGCTGGTACGGGCTCTTCTCCAAGGACGCGACGGCCTCGGCGACGGTGGCAAAGTTATCCAGGTAATACTGAGGCCACATGCTCATGCAAAGGCCGGGGACCTTTTCGTCACGCGCCCCTGCGCTCGATTCGGACAGGTAGAGCATGTGGACAGCCAGGTTCTTCTCGTTGATCCCGTCGGCCGAGACGCAGTCGTAGGCCGTGATCACGACGCTGCCGTACCGGCTCTTCCAGGTCATCGGGTTCTTGGCGGCGAGCCCGTCGCGTTCCATGCCGCGCGGAAGGACCCAGATATGGCTCTTGAGGTCCTCGAACCAGTCCATGTTCCGACCGACCAGGACGGAACGCCCGTTGTCGTTCCAGAGGATGCGTGAGCAAGCCCGGGTGGAGCTGACAAATGATCCGACAACGGCGAGCAAAGCACACGACACAACCGCAAGTCGAAGAGGACGCATAGAAACCCCCGATGGAAAGCCGGACCACGCCCATGATTGGCCTCAGCCGATCGGGCACCCAGTAGTTCTCTATAGGACGCGGAATTCGGGCAGAACGATCCGTTCCCTGAGGACCGCGGGCCATTGAGCTTACGCTCCCCGCTCGCACAGGCTCGCGAACCTGCCGCCATGCGACGGTGTCGTCTCTTGAAGCCGAGTCGACGAAATCCGATGCGAACGACGAGGGCCGGATCATCATGGTGGCTCTGCGAGACGTTGGGTTCACCCACCACACGCCGGGTTTGAATCGGCGGCACTTCGTCACGGAAGAGGAGATCCGGGTCGTCCTCACCCGGCTTCCCGAGGAGGTTCGTTGCCGACTCAAGTGGGTCCATCTCAACGACCGGTTTGGAAGGATCCGCACGCTCGGCTACGTGAATCGGGGCAAGCGAGAAATCGGGTTGTGTGCGACGCCGCCCCGAATCAGCCTGGGCGGTTACCTCACGCGGACGCAGACGCCGGGCCAATTCGGGGCGATCCCCCGCTGCCAATGGCCCACGCTCGCCATCAGGCGATTCTTCCTCTACGACGTCCTGCTCCACGAACTCGGCCATCTCCAGGTCATCGACGCCAAAGCGAAGAGTCTCCGACGGAAGTTCGCGAAAGAGACTCGCGCCCAGGAGTTTGCCGAGCATTGGTGTCGCGAACTTTGGTCCCGGCCGTTCGATCACGCCGATCCGGTCCACAACCAGCCGAACGCCGAAGAAATCAAGGCCCTGCGCGCAGGCTGGGCACTCTCCTGGGGTGAGTTCAAGAGGGGACGGATCGCCGATAAAACTAGACAATATGATGAGGCGTTCCGCCATTACGAACGCGCCGTCGCACACTATCCGGCCAACGCGATGGCCCTCGAGCAGCTAGGACTTCACCACTACTTCTGGCACGAGCAAACCCTCCACCGCTCCCTGGAGCAAGCCGTGGCGATTCTCACCGAAGCGGTCCGCCTTGACCCGGCTCTGCCCAAAGCCCAACTCATTCTGGCGATGAGTCTGTCAAAGCTGGAACGGGAAGACGAGGCGCGACGGTGCTTCGAACGAGCCATTCAAATCGACCCCTACCACTCCTTCGCGTTGTCGAAGTACGGAGAATCGCTGGCCGATTGGGAATACTACTCGGAGGCCAGGAAGGTTTTCGAGAGAACGCTGAGGCGAGATCCGCAATCGATCCAAGCAATCCGAGGTTACGCCTGCTGTCTCGCAAACGACCCCGACTCCAAACCGAACGACACCACACGGGCACTCGACCTGTTTCAGAAAGCGGTGGCGATCGCCCCCCACAACGCGGATGCCCGCTACCGCCTCGGGTTGGCCTTGCTGGATTTCCGCGCTGAGATCGAACCGGCGAAACGCCAGTTTGAGGAGGCACTTCGGCTCGACCCCACCCATGAAGATGCCGCAAACGCCCTTGAGGAGATCCAGACCATGAGCGAGGGAACGCCTCACTCGTAGGTGGGCACGGCCCCACCAGAATCTCGATACCCTGGTGGGCCGTGCCCACACGACAAATCAACAAACACAAAAATCTTTGTCTGTCACTTGCGGGCCATCATAGGCCCGTAGCCGACCGAGGAAGGAATTGGTGTTCCGCAAACGGGACGGAATCCAGGCGTACCGAACCGTCATGGATTCAAAAAAATGGGCGTGCCAAGGGGCTCAGTCAGGCCCCTTGGCACGCGAGAATCAAGCGTGCGGCCGCCGCCCGTGCGGGTGTGCCGCGAGCCGGCCCAGAGCCTTCGCTCCGAGCTGCGTGCCACCGGCCTGGCGGACCAGACGGTTGGCTGCCTGCCGAGCGAGAGCCGCCTGTCGCGCCCCGCCCGCTCGGTGCTTCGCCGCCTGGAACGGACCGTTCACGGTGGAGGGACCCGCCAGAGCGTGGCTGTTGAAGTCGCCCACAAAATCGGTCCCCGGCTGACCGTTCAGGGGGATGCCGGTCAGGCCGATCAACCCGGTCGAACCAGTCCCGACAACGGTGAGCCGATAGTGCTCCCGCAGCTTGAGCAGACGTTGGAACGTGACCAGGGTCACGGTTCGGGTGGCCGGGTCATAGGCGGCCGACTCGATTAAAATAAAGACATCATCACGCGTGCCCAACCGACCGTCGCGGCCCCGGCTCTGGAGCACGTAATTGGCGGGGTCCTGGGCCCGCGCGGGGTTCAAGTCCTCGCTGAACGTCAGAACGATCTGCGTCGTTTGCTCGTGATAGCCGAAACGCTGCAAGCCAATCACCGTGGGCGGCCCGATCAACACAGACGCGACCTGATTGACCGCGATGACCACGGTGGCCGGGTTGCTGAAATTCACGCCATCGGTGTTGCGGTACGAAAACGAGTCATTCCCGAGGTATCCAGCGTTGGGGACATAGGTAAACGAACCATCGGCGTTGAGCCTGAGAGTGCCGTGGGTCGGCCCGTTAACGACCTCCGCGGTCAATGGCGTGCCATTGGGGCTGATGTCGTTGATCAGCAGGCCCGGCACCGTGATCGCGAGCGGCGTCCCTTCCGGGGTGACGTACTGGTCGGCGACGGCGGTCGGAACCAGCACAGGCGCGGCCAGAACGCTAATGACAACGGTGGCCACATTGCTCACCGACGTCCCATTGAAGGCCTGATACGTAAACGTGTCGGTCCCTACAAACCCCACGTTGGGCACGTACGTGAACGAACCGTTGCTATTCAAAGTCAGCGTGCCGTTCGCCGGCTGGCCGACAACCGCCGCCGTCAACGGCGTGCCCGACGGGTTGAGGTCATTGATCAGGACGCCAGGGATCACCACATTGAGCGTGCCCCCGGCGTTCGTTTCAAAAATGTCATTGACGGCGGTCGGAACCTGCACGGCGGGAAGGACGTTCACGGTGACGGTGGCAAAGTTGCTCACGAACGTCCCGTCGGACGCCTGATATGCAAACGTGTCGACCCCCACGAATCCCGGGTTGGGCACGTACATGAATGAGCCGCTGCTATCCAAAGTCAGCGTGCCGTTCGCCGGCTGGCCGATGACCGCCGCCGTCAACGGCTTGCCCGACGGGCTCAGGTCGTTGCCAAGAACGCCGGGGAGCGTGATATTGAGCGCGCCCCCCGCGGTGGTCGAATAGGTATCATTGACGGCCGTCGGGACCTGCTGGCCGGGCGCCACAACGTTGATCGAGACGGTCGTCACGTTGCTGAGCAAGGTGCCGTTGGTGGCAATGTAGGTGAACGTATCCGTGCCGACGAAGCCGGCATTCGGGGTATACGTCACCGTGCCGTTCGGGTTGATGACAACGGTACCGTTTGCGCCCTGGGTCACCGAGCTGACCGTGAGCGTGTCCCCCGGCGCAAACGCGTCGTTATTGAGGATGGGGACGGTGACCGGCGTATCCACAGCGGTGTTCGCAAAGTCCGGATTGGCAATCGGCGCGGCGGTGATGCCGACCGCTTGCACGGCCACGATCGCCTGGCCAATCCCCACACCGAGCAGACCCAACAAGGGATCGACAACTCCGGTGAGCAGCGGAGTGACGATCGGCGCCAACACGCCGTTGACCAGCGGTTGAACGAGGTCAGTCGTGAGCGTGCTGACGATCGAGTCGAGCGACTGGCCCAGGGTGCCGCTGATCTGGACTTGCAGGTTGTTCACCAGGTCCTGCGCCAGGGTCGTGATGACCGCCGCGCTCGTGCCTACCGTCTGGGTCGGCGACGGATAAGGCGGGACGAAGTTGAGTAACGTGGGCGACCCCGGAGCCTGCCCGAGCGCGAAGTCGCGAAGTTGGATCGCCGCCGAAACATTCAGGTCCAGCAACGGCGCCGCAATCGTCAGGGATCCGACACTCCCGAAAGTCAGGTCGGTCGCCGGCACAATCGTGTGGGTGCGGTCGAAGAAGACGCTGTCGGCGATCGTGCCGATATAGAGGTTGGTGACGCCGGGCGTGGCCTGGACGCCCACCGCGGCCGTGATCGCGTCGATCGTCTGGATGGTTCCGCTGGTGCTCGCGATCTCGGCATACACCTGGAGGTCGGCAACGTTGGCGGTTACTGTGATCGGAGTAACCCCCAGTACGCCCTCGATCGACGCCAACAGCGCGGTGGTGTCCAGGTTCAGGCCGACGAGATTATTCAGGTCGAGCTTGAGCCGGATGGCCGCGGTGTGGAACTGGGTTCCCTGCGGGCCCCGCACGAAGATCGGCGGCTCGACAACCTGGGCGGACAGTTCCAGGCTCCCTACCGTCGCCGGCAGGCCGAGCCCGGCGAGCGTGGCCCCTGAAATCGTGACCGGCGTCGGGGTCGTCGCGACGTTGTCGAAGTTGTAGAGCTGGACGACGCCGGTGAACAGGTCGAGGGCATTCAGATTCACGTCGGCGAGGCTGCCGACGTTCGGGTCGATCTGGAGCAAGTCGCCCAACTGGATCGTGCCCGCGAGCCCGTTGAGCTGGAGGGCTTGAGCGTTCAAGGCGTTGACCAACGCGGTATTTCCATCAGTCTGCGCAACGGTCGCCGCCGCGTTCAAGACTTGGAGGACCGTGGCGTCGGTGGTCAGCACCGCGCTCGGGCTCGAGACGCCGAGATCGGTCTGGAGGACGCCGAGCAGGCTGGCGAGGTTGATGTCTCCGCCCGCCAGGCCATTCCAGTCGAGAACGTTGAGGTTGAGACTACTCCCGAGCAGTGAGCTCGTCAGGGCATTCAGAAGCGGCCCTTGCGACGAGTCGACGGAAGCGAGTCGCGGGCCCGCGAAGACGGTGGCCAGGGGAGTTGAGGCGGCGACGTTCAGGCTGACCGTGGTCGTGGCCGTGTCGATGCCGTCGCTGAGTGTGTACGTGAAGCTGTCGGCCCCGATAAAGTTCGCGGCCGGAAAGAACTGGAACGAGCCGTTGGGGTTCACCACCAGCGTGCCGTTGGCCGGCTGCGTGAAGCCGCTGACGGTCAACGGGTTGGCCGACGTGGTGCTATCGTTGGCCAGAAGGCCCGACGTGCCGACGCTGAGCGGCGAATTCTCGATCAACCCGTAGGCGTCGGGAATCGCGCTAACGGCGAGTAACGTCCGATCTTCCAAGCGTTCGAGACTCGTCCAATCACGCGGGACGAGTCGCCCCTTGGTTCCGTACCGCGACTGGGCACGTCGATCTCGTTGCGTGACGATTGGATTCCACGTCATTTACGTGATCCTCGTTTTTTTTGAACTCGGTATTAATCTGTCTTAATACTCTGATCAAGAGTCTCATCCATAAACTCAATCGAAAGCGTCTACTCACCATCCGCCCCGCTCACGACCCCGTTGCGAACATGCGTGCGGAGGTCAGGAGCAAAAATCGAGGGCGATTCGTCCCCAGCCCCAATCGCTCCGAACACATCTCCCCGCTGGCCTTGTACGATCCGGGCATGAGGAATGCAGATCCGCGTCCCTGGAGCGAGATCCTCCTTTCCCGTGGCGATCCCGGCGCGCAAGAGAACTCGCCGCCCCAAGCAGAGCCCCCCCTCAGGCGGGGTCCGGTTGGACGTCGATTTCACTCGCCCGGGCGGGTTTGCCCACTCAATCGCCGACGACCCTCAAGGTCCAGAACCGCAGGTGTCTCACCCCCGAGGCTCGCCGCGCAAGCGCAGACGGCCCTCTCGTCACCGAGTCGAAATTCACCACGGAAAAACGGAGGCTGGTGCTCCGTTCAAGACAGCGTTCGACGAGCAAGCCCCAGGAGCGTTGCGACTCACAGGGCCGCGACAACCGCCGTTGAAATTCGAGCTCGCTCGCACGAGAAGCTCACACTTTGCGCCGCGCTCCCTTCAAGCCGAATCGCGATGGCCCGAAAGGATCTCGAGGACCAATGTCTCATGGCAGACAGAGTATCCACTCTACAACAACTCTTTAGCCCATGTTTTTTCATGCGTCAAATTAAAATCAAACCGGAACGTTTTGGCGATCGCTCAATTCTCTGAAGGTCATGCGAAGCAAAAACGGCCGGCCGCACGATCGTAGGTGACCGCCCGGCCGGCCAGGCTCATCGGCATTTGCTGGTTCGGGCTGGCCTTGCTGGATTTCCGCTCTGCGATCGAGCAGGCGAAGCACCATTTCGAGAAGGCCATTCGATTCAATAAATTACATAAAATCAATTCACTGGATTAAAACAGAAATTTAAATACACCATACTAGCACACTTTTACACCAAAGAGTTTAAGGCAAGCACAGTCCACCATCCTCTCCTGCCGACGCCATGAAGCCAGGGAATTGAGCAACAATCGAGCCGGCCCAGCGATCGTCAGTGACCACTGGGCCGGCCAAGCTCACGAAATCACGGCATTTAAAGGCAGCCAAGATGACCGAACTGGCCCCCGTAGTAACCGTATTGAGCAAACGAGGCGAGGGCGATCTGCGTTTTACAAGGCTCGGGCGTGGTCGACCTCAGGGACGCGAGCGACGGACGGCCGTGGGCGTGTCCTCGGGGGGGGGAAGCGGATCGTTCAGTCTGGTCGGCGCGTCAAGGGTGGAGTTCGGCTCGGGCGTGGCGGTCGGCCCCCGGAGGGGGGCCGAATTACCTGTCTCCTCCGTCTCAGTGGGAGTAGGAACTCGAGTCGGCGTGCTTGCCAAGACAGCCTCCTCCAGACGATTGAGACGCCCGAGGATGGTTTGCAACTGTAACTCCGCCCGGTTCATCCTCGTTTCGAGGCTAGAAACCGATGCCAGAGCAGATCCTTGAGCTGGAATCCCACCAGGCATCATCCCACCAGGCAGCATCCCATCAGGCAGCCTCCCAGGCATCATCCCGGGCATCATCCCGGGCATCATCCCGGGCATCATCCCGGGCATCATTTCAGACGCCCCCCGCATCCCGGACCCCAGCCCAGACTTCGCCATTTCCGATTTCTTCGCAACGGCGGTCGCCCGCTGAGTCTTCGTCACGGCCGCTGCCGACGGCTTCGCCGCACTCGATTCCAACACTTCCAAGAGCCGGTCGAGCTTTTTCTCCAACGAATACAAACGCTCATCGGCCGGAGCGACCGAAACCGGACGCTGCACCACCGGGCCAGCGGGGAGTAGAGCGGCTGGATCCGGATCAACCCGCGGGTCGACGGCGGAAGTCGCCGAGGCAGGGAGTGGAAGCGACTGGGCGGGCGTTGCGGGCGCCTGGGCGAGCACGCCTGCCCCGGTGGCCACGGCTCCTCCGACCAGTCCCAACATTGCGAACGATTTCAGCTTTGCCAGAAACATGGCTTTGAGCACTCCTTCCGTAAGGACAGTGACCGAAGCGGAGACGACCGCTCCAGGTAAAGCCGGTTCCACGACGAACCGGGTTGCGGCGTAAATCGTTGCCTTGGCGAGAGCCTCGGGCACCATCTTGGCCATCGCACCGCTTTCGGCCGCCAGCGCAGCGCCAATCGCTCCGGCCGATGGTGCCAGGCCGCGACGGGCGAGTTGCCCTCGGAGCCGTCGCCGTGCCTCGGCGAGTCGGCTCATGACCGTGCCGGGCGGACAGCCGAGCAACCCGGCCGCCTCGACGTAGGTCTTGCCTTCCAGGTCGCAGAGCACGGCCACTCCCCGGAATCGTTCCGGCAGCCGACCCAATTCCTCATGGAGGACCCGGCCGAGGTCGTCCGGCGGCATGACCACATAAGAGACGTTCGCCCTCTCGGCATACGTCTTCTCATGCTTCCGACGCCGTGCCACGGCCGAGCGGGTGCAACTTGCCACTCGCAAGGCCACACCATGGAGGTAAGCCCCTAACGAGTCGCGCCGGCGTATCGACCCGGCCTTCCGTGCCAGGACCAAGAAGGTGGCCTGAAACGCGTCGGCCGCGTCATCCGAGTCGTTCAAGACCTTGCGGCAGACCCGCAGCACCATCGGGCCGTGCCGCTCGACCAGAACCGCGAACGCCAGCTCCGCAGTCTCTCCACGTCGGGCGGTAAATCGATCCAGCAATTCGCCGTCCGGCAGTCCCGCAACCGTCCCCACGTTGAACAGGCCGCGAAGATATCGGTGCACTTCGGTGCGTCGTGTGTCCGCCACAGTCTTAAACTCCGCTGGATCTCACGTTCCAGAGAGTAGTGTAACGGGTCGACCGATTTATTCGGAGATTCTGAAATTGGAAGGCCTCGCCCACTGAGCCACACGTCGGGCTGCCGTAAATCGGAGTCACCCCGAGTCGGCTCGGCTTACGGACACGGCCCTCGGACCGGAGAGTTCAACGCCTGGTCCATTTGATCTGCGAGTCGGAACCCCGGCCCTGCTGCACCCGCACGACTTCATCGGCCTCGCAATCGTGGTCCACGATCAAGTCTGATACGAGGACAGAGTTCCACCGGGGCCGCCAGGAAAACCTCAATGCACGCTGGCAAGCGATCCGTAAAGTTCGGGGCGCCGGAAGCGGTAGAGGTATTCCGGCTCCGCCCTCGCCTGGCGGAGTAACTCCGCCGAGAGATCGACGACCAGCATGCCCGGCGCTCCGGTGGGGGCGGACCAATCCTCGAGAATCCGGCCGCGAGGATCGACGGCCATCCCACCACCCGGGAAGAACTGGCTGATCGACGCACAGGTCACCGTACCGACATAATTGCAGGCGATGCCATAGACACCATTCTCCACGCACCTGGACCGGAGCGCGGGCCCCGCCCAGTCGGCCCAGCCCTCGGGTGTCACCGGGGGCGGGTCGGAGGCGAACGGAAAGAGGACGATCTCGACGTTCTTGACGGCGAGCAGGCGGGTCGATTCGGGCATCAGGACGTCGAAACAGATGTTCGCACCAATGCGACCCAGCGAGGTCTCAACCACGTCGGGCACTCCGCCACCGCTATAGAACGGCATCTCATACATCGGAACGTGCATCTTCCGCCAGTACCCGAGCAGCCCGGTCCGATCGACCAGGACCTGGGTATTGTGGAGCACGTTTCCCGCGTCTTCCAGCAGGCCGGCGGAGATCATCACGTCATGCTCGGCGGCGATCTCCGAGAGCTGGCGCACAGCCCGGCCGTCGAGGCGTTCCGCGGTCTTCCGGCCGAACTGGAGCGCCTCGCGGAGCCATGCGTCGTGGTTCTGCGTGGGATGATTCGGGAGGAACCCCGAGAGCGACAGCTCCTGAAAGAGGACCAACTGGGCGCCGGATGAGGCCGCCTTCCCGGTCCATGTGGAGATCTTGTCGAGATTCTCCGCGACCCGGCCGGGCTGGGTGTCGACGGCGACCGCGGCAACCCGCACGTTGTTGAGCATGTCTGCGTCCCGGATAAAGAGGGAGAGTGAGGCGGCGTGACCGCCACGAGGGGCTGAAGGCGGCCTCTGACAAACATCAAGTCGTTCTGCTCCGTCACCGACCACGGCTCCGCTGCAATGGACACATCCCGCGACTACTGACTCCAGCCTGGTGAACTGAACCCCGGGTTCTTGGCTCTCGCATTGTAAAGCTTCGTCGAACCCATTTTTCCCTACTTCAATGCGATCAGCCATGGCATCATCGTCGGCCTCACAATTCCCGTAGGGCGGGCACGGCCCACCATCTTAACTTCCGCCTCGGCAAGGAGATAGGGATGGCGGGCCGTGCCCACCCTACGGGAAAATCTGATTCTGACCGCTGATTAATCGCAATTCACTGATAAACTCATAACTTGTTAGGCGAAGCTTTACCTCGCATTCATAGCCATGAAACCATCCTAATTCAAGAGTAGGCGGGATGTCCGCGGTCCCAGAGAATTCAAGGATCGTGGTGTTCGAGATAGGCTTTCAACACGAGGGCGCCGTTGTGTTGTTCGTCGCGCGCGGCGTAGACGAAAGTGGCAATCCCGTCTCGGCACTTCTGCCGCAGTTCGTCGACCACGTCCTTCTTCTGCCTGAGTTCCGCGCGGTAGCGCCTTTGGAATTCGCCCCACCGGGCCGGATCATGGTTAAACCAGCGGCGCAGCTCAGAGCTGGGGGCCACGTCTTTGATCCAGAGGTCCACGGCGGCGCGTTCCTTGCTCAGCCCGCGCGGCCAGAGCCGCTCCACCAGGACCCGCGGGCCGTCATCAGGGGCGGGCGGCTCGTATACCCGCTTCAAGCGAATCTCCGCCATTCGAGCTCCTCCTTCATCAAGGACGAATCGGCTCGGCGTCAAGGATCACTGCTGAAGTGGCCATGCCCTTGCTCCGGGAGTTTGTCTCAGCTCACATGCCCTGCTTCCGCCAGGCGATCCAGCAATAAATGGAAGTAGATCAGTCCGCCGTAGGGACTCCAGGGGGTGAGAACCCGACGAACCTCGTCCGCCTGAGTCTTTTTCATTGTACGCCGAGAGCGGTGCGATCTCGTGCGAAGTGGACAGCCCCCTCCCGGTCGAGGAAAGCCCGGGATCGTCGATCGCGACCCGGACCGCCTCACCGTGTTGTGGGTCGGAGGCGCTGTCGAGGGCGGCCGTCAGCCGGCCCGCGAGGCGATCGGCCGCCCGCTCGGATGCAGACTCATCGCCACACTCCAAATTCCGCCAACGGAAGAGAAGGGCGGATCGGATCACGGCCCTGCCGCCTCGGGGGCGACGCGTCTCATCAAGCCTTGAAGATCGCGAGATCGAGCGGGATCGGCAGGAGAGATTCCAGGGCGATGCTGTTAAAATCCTGTACATAACACATAGGAATAGCACCAGGATTTCAAGGTTCTCCTTCCCCGGACCGGTCTCCCAGGCCAATTCCATTATGGACCACGCCGCTCCGGCTCGAATCACGTGGCCGCGATCGGCATTCGGAATCCCGTTCAGAACCGTTTCGTTGCGGCCGAAGTGCGTCGGGTCGCGAGACGGGCAGGGGGGTCGAACGCTTTCGGATCAGCGTCTTTCTGAAAGGGGCGGCCTGGTTCCGATCCATTCGTGATGCGGGCGCGGAGTGTTCGCATGACTTCGGCCTTGTCGGCCGAACCGGCGAGGTCGTGGGTCTCGTCCGTGTCGTGTTCGAAGTCGTAGAGCTCTTCCCGACCGTCGCCGTTGCGGATGTAGTGCCAGCCGTCGGCCACCAGCGAAATCATGGGCCCGCGGCAGACGGGAGACCGGCCTCCGTTGGGGTCGGCTTCGGGAGGGAGTTCGACTTCCGACAGGAGGGAGTCGGCGAGGGAATCCATCTGCGAACTTTCACCCGACCAGGCGGCGGCCAGCGATCGGCCTGGGAACGGCGACTCGTTGGCCAGGCCGAGCAGGTCAACGACCGTGGCCGGGAGGTCACGCAGGCTGACCGGAGTCTTCACGACTTGCCCCGTCGGAACGGCCCCAGGCGCAAAGACGAGCAAGGGGACATGCAGCTCGGGGCGGTAGAGGCTGCAACCGTGCCCGTAGAGCCGCTGTTCGCCCAGGTGCTCGCCGTGGTCGGCCGTGACGATCACGATCGTGTTGTCGAGTTCGCCTCGCTTGGTCAGCTCCTTGAAAAGTCGACCGATCTGATCATCAAGATAGGTCAGACAGCGATCATAGGAGTCGCGCACCAGTTCCAGGTCGCTTGGCGTGAGCCCTTTCTTGTCGAGGTCCCACCACTTTCTCAGCAGCTTGAAATCAGCCGGGGTCTGCGGATGCCGGCCCTGTGCCCCTTCCTCTTGATGAGGCTCGGGCGTGAGGTAGGGGTGGTGGGCATCATAGTAGTTCAGGAAGGCGAAGTAGGGGGGGGCTTGAGACGAGCGCGACGAGAGCCAGCCGAGGAAGTCGCGATTGATCCGCGCAGCGTCCTTGCGATGACCTCCCCCCAGCTTGAGGTCGTCCAGGCCGAGGCCGGTGGCGTTGCGGACGAAGTTCAAGCTCCGCTGCATCAGGCCGGAGCAGAGGAGGATGTTGGGCAGCGAGACGTCGTAGTCTTCGTAGTGGCGGAATCCCCGGTCAAGACCGGTCTCATAGCTACAATAAGTGGTGTTGGCGACGAAACCGGCCGTGCGATAGCCGCGAGCCCCGAGGAACTCGGCCAGCGTGGGGTACGTCTCGTCGAGTGGCCGGCTCCAGCCGATCGAAAGCTGACCGGGCAATTGACCCGTGAACATACCGGCGTGCGACGGGGCCGTCCAAGGGGCGGTGGCCAGCGCCCGATCGAAGCGGACCCCCTCCGCGGCGATCCGCTCGAGATTCGGCGACGTCTTCCGACCGTACCCGTAAAGGCTGAGGCTCTGAGCGCGGACCGTGTCGAGCACGATCAAGACAACGTTCTTCGCCCTCTGCGCCGGGGCCGATGCGGCGGGACGAGCCGCCAAGGCCTGGCGATCCAACCAGGTGGACCGGCCATACGATAAGACGATCGTCGCAACCAGAAGTCCGACGAGCGGACCGAGCGTCCAGCGAACCAGGCGATCAGCTCCGGACCACGCCTTGATCAGCCGGGCCGTCTGAAGACCGCAACCGGCGGCCAGCATGAGGCAGGCTACCGTGTAAATCGGAGCGCGGAACAGCACGCTCAAGGAGGCGAAGAACACCAAGGCCCCCACAGCCGCCGGCTTTGAAAACCAGCGTGGCTTCGCCCAAACCGCCAGCATCAGCACCAGGCCTGGCCCCACCAGAACCAGGACCCCCGAGACTGGATACATCCAGGGAAAGTGCCGGCTGACGTTGTAGTTCCGCGGATCGAGATAGTTGCACTTCAAGACCAAGGCAACCAACTCGAGAATCCCGACGACCAGGCCGAGCCAGACCGCCCAAGCCAGGACCGACCAGGGCGTGTCCCCGGTCCCACTCCCACTCCTACTCTCGCACGGCTTCGGCGACGGGCCGGCAACCGGTGACCGGCCCAAAAGGCGGCCGCCCGTCTTCCGATCGGCGAATTCCAGGCCAGGCTGGTCCACGGGTGCGCCTCCATGCGCTCGGTTCGTTGGCGATCGAGCCGGCGACCCTCCCCGCGAAGCCGAGCGAGGCGCCGAGTCCGGGCGATGATAGTGCGATGCCGGACCGCGTCAATGGCGAATTGCCCTCGGATCGATGGCGAGCAGGCGGCTTCTGCCTTGGTGAAGGAAGGCAGGAACCGCCCGCGGCCTGGCTTCAATCGATTCCGATTAAGCGAGGGTGTCGCCGGAGCTGGTGGTCGCGCATTCCTCGGGGGAGACCTTGGCACGACCGATGCCGTGGTAGGTGAAGCCGAGCGCGGCCATCTTCGTCGGGTCGTAGAGGTTCCGGCCGTCGAAGATGACCGGCTGACGGAGCAGGCGGGCCATCACCTCGAAGTCGGGGTTACGGAACTCGTTCCACTCGGTCGCGATCGCCAGGGCGTCGGCCTGTTCCAGGGCGCCATAGGGGCGGTCGCAGTACGTGAGCTTGTCGCCGTAGATCGCCCTGACGTTGTCCAAGGCCTCGGGGTCGTGGATCCGGAGCGACGCCCCGGCGGCGAGCAGCGCATCGATCAGAACCAGGGCGGGCGCCTCGCGGATGTCATCGGTCCGAGGCTTGAACGCCAGGCCCCAGATCGCCACGGTCTTGCCGCGCACGTCGTCCCCGAAGTGGTCCATGACCTTGCGAACCAGGACGTCCTTCTGCGCCTCGTTCACCTCGTCTACGGCCTCCATCATCCGTGCGGGCAGGCCGCGCGACTGGGCCATATGAATGACCGCGCGGATGTCCTTCGGAAAGCACGAGCCGCCGTAGCCGACCCCAGGGAAGAGGAAGCTGAAGCCGATCCGCTGGTCGTGGCCAATCCCCCGGCGCACCTCGTTGATGTCGGCGTTATACGATTCGCAGAGGTTGGCCATCTCGTTGATGAAGCTGATCTTGGTGGCCAGGAGGCAGTTGGCCACATACTTGGTCATCTCGGCGCTTTCGGGCGTCATGACCAGGAACGGCCGGTCGGTGCGGAGAAACGGTTGGTAGAGGGAGTGCAGTTGCTGGCCAACTTCCGCCCGGCGAACGCCGACGACCACGCGGTCGGGCTTGTTGAAGTCGTCGATCGCCGCCCCTTCCTTGAGGAACTCGGGGTTGCTGGCCACGTCGAAGGGCACGTCGGTGGTCTCGGCCATCCGCCGGGCGAGCTCGGCATTGGTGCCAACCGGGACGGTACTCTTGATCACGATCGTCTTGGGCTCATCGAGGACCTTCGCGATCTCCTCGCCGACGGCCCAGATTCCCCGCAAGTCCGCGCCACCGTGTTCGCCCTGGGGGGTGCCCACGGCGATGAAGACCAGCTCCGCGTCGGCAATCGCGTCGGGCAGGCTCGTTGTGAACCGGAGCCGGCCGTCGCGGTGGTTGCGGTGAACCAGTTCGGCCAAGCCCGGCTCGTAGATCGGGATAATACCTCGCTCGAGATTGGCGATCTTCTCGGCCAGCTTGTCGACGCAGACCACGTCGTTGCCGCTTTCGGCAAAGCAAGTGCCGGTCACCAAGCCCACGTAACCCGTTCCGATGACGGCGATTTTCACGGTTGCATTCCTTCACGGTAAAGGGTCGAGCGTCCGAGCGCCGCCCACGACTTACCTGTTCCTTGGAGTTGGCCGGGACGAGTCGAGAATCCAGGGCGAATTCCCGACAGAAGGCGGAGAGGAATTCAACGGCTCGACCGAACAAGCCGGAATTATCGGAAATATCCCACCAACTAACAAGTCGAGATGGGGCCTGAGCTTCCAGCCTCGGCCTCGACCCCCTTTCAGAAGGACGTCATGCGAGTTGGCGCGCTTGGCGAGAAGAGTTCACAAGGGCTCGGTTCCACCGCCGTCGGGCCGCTGGCCGTCGCCGGGAACAGCGGCGGCGCCTTTTATTTCAAGTTCGAGGCGTTCACCGAGCGCGCGGCGGACCGCCCCGGGGCCTTCGGCCAGCCAGAGATCGAGCCAACGGGGATCGGCCCAGTCGGCCAAAACTCGGCGCCGCCCTTCGGGCTGATTTTCCAGGCGGACGAGGACCTCAGGCCGAAGCTCGGCCAGAAGGGCGACCAGTCCCGCCGCCGCCGGCCCCAACGCCCGCGCCGCGCGATCACGCAACACGGCCGCCAGAGCAGGGCTGGCTCCCGACGTCGAGACGGTCAGAGTGAGCGGGCCGTCGCGCCAGACGGCCGGAACCGCGAAGTCCCCTTCGCTCGGATCGCTCGCCGATCCGACCCAGACGCCCGCCCGACGGGCATCGGCCACCACCGCCCGGTTGACCACGGCCGAGGCCGCCGCAAACGCCAAGGTCATCTCTTGAAGATGGTCCGCTCGATAGGACTCGGCACAGATCTCGACCCCGACCGGTAGATCCGCCACGCGGGCCGCCGGATCGACGACCAGCACGCGCGCACCGGCCGCGACCAAGCCGGCCACCTTCCGCCGACCGACCGGGCCGAGGCCTACTACCAGGACTCTTTTGCCCCGCAACTCAAGCTCGATCGGATAGCCGGCCATGGTCGGTCGCTCGAATCAGCGCGTTCGGATGAATCCCTTGGGCCGGTTCCAACGCAAAGAGGTCTCGATCGCCGCGGTGGAAAAGCCGAGCGATTCGGCCGTCGCGATCGAGGCCGTATTCTCCGGCGCGGTCGTCCAAAGCGGAATCTTCTCCCGCGTGTGGATGATCTCGGAGACGAGCGCGGAGGCGACCGCCTTCCCCAGGCCCAGCCTCTGGAACCGAGGGACGGTCGAAACGCCAATCGCCTCGTAGTCCCCGGCCTGACTGTAGACCCAGGCCGTGGCCGCAAACCCTGAGCCGAACGGGACCCCGTATCCCACCCCGCGCTCGACCAGGTCGCGAAACGTCCCCCAGCCCGACAAGGCCCACTCGAGAGCGATCTCAGGCGCGAGGAACGCCTCGGAGTCCTTGGCCGTCAGCCGGCGCGTCACCACGGCCGACGAGGCCCGCTTGAACTCGGACGCATCGGCGGAGAGAGTCAGGACATCGACCCGCTCGACTCCCTCGACCCGTTGCTCGACCGCGTCCCACCACTCTTTGGGCGCCATCAGCGCGACGCTCTTCTCTCCTCGCCGGCAAAGCCAGCCCACGGCCGGCTCCGGATCCCCCGCGCCGAACACTTCAAGCTGGCGCCCCCCCTCGCGGAGCAGCAGCACGCTTCGCGGAACCTTCGGATCATCCCCCCAGAGCCCTTGGCGATGATCCGCCAAAGCCTGATAGAGATCGAGCAAGCCAGGGCCGGAAGGCTCCCCCAGCCAGGCACGCACATGTTCGGCGGCAACCGCATCAAGTGGAACCATGTTCAGTAAACCATGGACAGCCGTAGATCGATCGAAAGGAGGCGCCTCGTAGCTCCTATCTTCTCCAGACCAAGGCCTCTTTGCCTACTTCTTCCTGCCCCACATCTTTCGGAAATGAGAAAACCAGAACCGTCGAACGCCTCAAGAGAGCGGATCGTCCCCAGAGCAAGCCTTGGCCTCAACCAAGATAAAAAAGACAACGATCCGCGACTGGGCGAGAATCACGCTGGATTTCCGGCCCGGTCGTATCCCCCTCGGCCCAGGGCCATTCCTCAGACGCGCGCCGACCCCGAGGGAATTACGGCCGGGCCGGCCGTGCGACTGAAAACCAACCCGGGGCGGAAACCGCAAGAATCATCGGTTCTTTCACTTGCTCGCGGATCGTTGAAAAAAAAAAGGGGGAGCGATAAGCTCCCCGCTCGCCTGAAGCCGAAACCTGGCCCTTACGACCTCTTGAGCAGGTCTTGAAGAGCGTAGACCGCGAGCGGTCCCTGCCGCATCCGCTCCAGGGCAGCGACCGCCGCCTTGCCACCGGCGATCGTGGTGATGCAAGGGACTCCGTGGCTCACCGCCGACGCCCGGATCCGCCCTTCGTCGGTCCGCGCTCCCTTGCCGCTCGGCGTATTCACGATCAAGGCGATCGAACCGTTGGCCAGGTGGTCCAGCAAGTTCGGACGCCCTTCGCTGAGCTTCCGAACCACACTCACCGCGATCCCCGCTTCCGCCAGCGCCGCGGCCGTCCCCGCCGTGCTCATCAGGTCATAACCGAGCTCCGCCAACCGGGCCGCCACCGGCAAGACCGCCTGACGATCCCGAGCCGCCACGCTCACGAACACCGTCCCGCTCTCCGGAAGGCGGATCGACGCCGCCAACTGCGCCTTGGCGAACGCGCCGGCGAAGTCGAGGTCGATCCCCATCACCTCACCCGTCGAACGCATCTCCGGGCCGAGCACGATATCCACCCCCGCGAACTTCGCGAACGGGAAGACCGACTCCTTCACCGACACGTAGTTGGGCTCGGGGTCCGACTCGATCCCTTGCTCGGCCAAGGTTCGACCGGCCATCACCCGCGCCGCCGCCCGCGCCAGCTCCAGGCCGGTCGCCTTCGACACGAACGGGACCGTTCGCGAGGCCCTTGGATTCACCTCCAGGACGTACACCTCTCCATCCTTGACCGCGAACTGGATGTTCATCAAGCCCCGGACCCGAATCGCGTCGGCCAGCAACCGCGTCTGCCGCTTCAGCTCGGTCACGACCTCCGCCGGGAGGCTGAACGGCGGGATCGCGCAGGCCGAGTCGCCCGAGTGGATCCCGGCCTCCTCGATGTGCTCCATCACCCCGGCCACGATCGTCCGCTCGCCGTCGGAGACCGCATCCACGTCGACTTCCTGGGCATCTTCGAGGAACTTGTCGATCAGGATCGGATGCCCCGCGCTGACCTCCACCGCCTCGGTCATGTACCGCGCCAGCGCCGACTCGTCGTAGACGATCTCCATCCCACGGCCCCCCAGCACGAAGCTGGGGCGGACCACCACCGGGTAGCCGATCCGCTCGGCGATCCGCCGCGCCTCCTCGTACTTCAAGGCCGTGGCGCTGGGGGGCTGACGCAGGCCGAGCCGCTCGATCACGGCGTGGAACCGCTCCCGGTCCTCGGCCAGCTCGATACTCTCCGGGGTCGTCCCCAGGATCGGCACCCCTGCCGCCTCCAGAGCCCGCGCCAGGTTCAACGGCGTCTGGCCGCCAAACTGCACAATCACCCCCACCGGCTTCACCCGCTCGCAGACATTCAAGACATCCTCGGCCGTCAACGGCTCGAAGAAGAGGCTGTCCGACGTGTCGTAGTCGGTGCTCACCGTCTCCGGGTTGCTGTTGACCATGACCACTTCGTAGCCGTCGCGACTGAGCGCGAACGCCGCCTGACAACAGCAGTAGTCGAACTCGATCCCCTGGCCGATCCGGTTCGGACCGCCCCCGAGCACGACGATCCGCGGCTTGTCGCTCACCCGCGCTTCGTCGGTCGACTCATAGGTGGAATAGTAGTACGGCGTCGTCGCCTCGAACTCGGCGGCACAAGTGTCGACCAGCTTATAGACCGCCTCCACCCCGAGCCGCTTCCGCTCGCGCCGGACCTCCGCCTCCGACGATCCCCAGAGGTGCGCCAGTTGCCGGTCGCTGAACCCGTCCCGCTTGGCCAGGCGGAGCAAAGACTCGCCGGCCCGCTCCAGGGAGTCAACCTGCCTGAGCGTCGCCTCGGTCTCGACCAGCTCGGCGATATTGACCAGGAACCAGCGATCGATCGCCGTCAGCTCGTGGATCCGTTCGATGCTCATCCCGGACAGCATCGCGTAGCGGAGGAACCACAACCGCTCGGGGTTGGGCGTGGCCAGCTTCCCCTGGATCTCTTCCTCGGTCGGCTGGTCCTCGGTCCCCCACCGGTCCTTGGGATCGGCCCCGAGCCCGAACCGCCCCACCTCCAGCCCCCGCAGCGCCTTTTGCAAGGACTCGCGGAAGGTCCGGCCGATCGCCATCACCTCACCGACCGACTTCATCTGGGTGGTCAGCTCGGTGCTCGCCTCGGGGAACTTCTCGAACGCCCACCGTGGCACCTTGGTGACGACGTAGTCGATCGACGGCTCGAAGCAGGCGCAGGTCTGCCCCGTGATGTCGTTGCGGAGCTCGTCGAGCCGATAGCCGACCGCCAGCTTGGCGGCGATCTTGGCGATCGGGAACCCGGTCGCCTTGCTGGCCAGGGCGCTGGAGCGGCTGACCCGCGGGTTCATCTCGATGACCACCATCCGCCCGGTGGCGGGGTCGATGGCGAACTGCACGTTCGACCCGCCGGTCTCGACGCCGATCTCGCGGAGGATCGCCAGCGAGGCGTCGCGCATCCGCTGATATTCTTTGTCGGTGAGCGTTTGCGCCGGGGCCACGGTGACGCTGTCGCCGGTGTGGACCCCCATCGGGTCGAGGTTCTCGATCGAGCAGATGATGACGGCGTTGTCGGCCTCGTCGCGCATCACCTCCATCTCGTACTCTTTCCAGCCGACCAGGCTCTCCTCGATGAGAACCGAGTGGACCGGGCTAAGCTCGAGGGCATAGGCGACCATCTTGTCGAATTCATCGCGGTTGTAGGCCACGCCGCCGCCGGAGCCGCCCATGGTGAAGCTGGGCCGCAAGACGCAAGGCAGGCCGAGCTCGTCGCGAATGCCGCGGGCCTCGTCGAGGTTGTGGGCCAGGCCGCTGCGGGCGCTCTGCAAGCCGATCCGCTCCATGCAGACCTTGAAGAGCTGGCGATCCTCGGCCTTGCGAATCGCCTCGGCGGTGGCCCCGATGAGCTTGCAGTTGTAGCGGTCGAGGACGCCCGAGTCGTGGAGGGCGAGGGCAACGTTGAGGCCGGTCTGGCCGCCGAGGGTGGGCAAGACGGCGTCGGGGCGTTCGGCGGCGATGATCCGTTCGACGAATTCGGGGGTGATCGGCTCGACATAGGTGCGGTCGGCCATGTCGGGATCGGTCATGATCGTGGCCGGGTTCGAGTTGACCAGGACGACACGATACCCTTCCTCGCGGAGCGCCTTGCAGGCCTGGGTGCCGGAGTAGTCGAACTCGCAAGCCTGGCCGATGACGATGGGGCCGGCGCCGATGATCAGAATCGTCTTGAGGTCAGTTCGCTTGGGCACGACGGTGTTCTCGGTTCGTTCGAATCGGTTCGGCGTTGTGGCTCACGTGCCGGCGCGCGCTCGGGCCGCACACGCCCCGCGGGAGGAGCGAGCGCGGCCCAGTAAAGAATCCCACAACTTTAGCAAAAAACCGAAGGCGCGGACAACCCCACCATCGAGCTCAAGGCAAACTACCGGGCTTTGGGACGAGACCTTTGTTCACAAGCATCTTAAGCCGCAAGCCCGACGAGACACGTTTGCCGGCGAGCCCGTCGCCCTCTGCAAACCGCGTCAGCAGAATTTCCCTATCTTTTAAAAGATGCATTAAAAACAACGATCCGCGAAAGAGCTAAAGGACCGATGATTCTTGCGGCTTCCGCAACAGGTTTTTGCAGTAGCACGGCCGGCCCGGCCGTAATTCCCTCGGGGTCGGCGCAAGTCTGAGGAATGGCCCTGGGCCGAGGGGGATACGGCCGGGCCGGCCGTGCTACTGATTCGACCAGGCCGGAAATCTAGCGAGATTCTAGCCCAGTCGCGGATCGTTGATTAAAACAGAGCAACCGTCCACGCATTAAAGAATTAATCCGCACCATCCAAACAGGATGACTCGTGTAGCGCTTTCGCGTCGCAACGGCGTCGTCGAGCCAGGAGCTTGAAACATCCTATTTCACCCAGATACCGTCAAAATTGACAAATGCCGCTAATTGGGTTTCCCAAGATTCGTTCCGAGGGCGAACCACTTCGTAACAAAATAACAAATCAGCGCAGGAGGCAGAGGTAGAGAAACGCGACTTCTCACTCGTATTGAAAGGTGGCGCGAAGTGTGGCAGGCGACCTGATATACTCTCTCGTACTCCTGACGGTCAACTGCGTGGATGGTAAAGCTTCGCCTAACCCGTTATGAATTGATCAACGATTTACGATTGACCAGCGGCCAGAATCCAATTTTTCCCGTCGGGTGGGCACGGCCCACCATCCCCATCTCCTTGCCGAGGCGAAGTTTAAGATGGTGGGCCGTGCCCACCCGACGGGAATGGTGAGGCCGACGATGATGCCGTGGCCGATCGCATTGAAGTAGGGAAAAACGGGTTCGGCGAAGCTTTACCGTGGATGTAACGTAACGTCGGAAGTGTTAAGGCTGATGGAACGCCAGCACCTCGGGAGATCCAAGCTCTAAACGTTCTCATCAACTACGGCAATTTGCCCACCAATTTTGCGACTCACAGCAGGTAGTCAACAATGGCTGATATTTCGATCAATTTCCACGCTTTACCTCAGGAGCTACTTTCGTTCTTGCGGCAAATCGCTGCAGACTTCGGCCTCCACATTGTCGCACTCAATTATCGACCATTCGATGCACACAAGGTACCTCACAACCAGCTCGATAACTATTTCACGTTAGATTCGCCCTACAGGCGATTCCATTTATCGCTTGGCGAACCTGTGCTTCCCGTCAAACATGAATTGGACTTCGGGGATCAGAACCCAAACAGCCTAAGGTTAGATGTAGGCACTCTGAACGAAAACGGACTTGAGGAATCTTGGCTATCAGCACGAACGCACAGCACTACAGACATTGCTACTTGGAAGAAGATCGCCCGGCGATTGAAGGGATTGACTGTGGAGGGTGCAACGGCGTTCAATCCGAAGACAGGATTATCTGGCCCATCGAAAAAACGCCGATTTACGGAGGGCGCTTTGAAGCTGGTATCAGCAGGAACGACAATGCGATCAATCACAGGAATTCACTTAATCCCATTTGAAGACTACAAGAAACCACAATCATAAGCTGCACTAAAACTAAAGCCCAACAAAACTTTTCATATTCGGGGGTAGGTCGAGGGGGGGGGACATAGTGATTTTAGGTCTGCTCCTTCTGAGGACGCCCCCGGGACGCAAGCACGACCCCAGTCCGAGCCGGATCGCCGTCGCGCGGGTCCATGAGACCCCAGGACTTGTCATGTGATATCCCCATATCCTGAATCAATCTACACAAGCTGGATAAGTTGACTCCTGTGGCACTCTTCTCTCCTCCGCGTCGCAACGGCGGCGTCGAGCCAGAAGCTTGGGAACATCCTATTTCGCCCAGATAACGTCAAAATTAACGAGTGCCCCCGTTTCGTTCAAGTACCGAGAGGTTCCTGACGACCGCAACCAGCATGGAGGCCGCATGGCAAAAACTTACTCTCCAGCCGAAGAGCTGCTCGACGGCGTGCTCGCCCAAGGGGTGACCCCGCCTCTGCGGGCAGCCGGATTTCGGAAGACCGGGCGGAATTACCATCGCAGGAAAGGCGGCACCGTGCAGGTGGTCAACATCCAGGTGAGCCACGGGTCCACTGGGATGGAAAAGAAGTTCTTCGTGAACGCCGGCGTGGCGTTCGACGCCATCTGCGAACTGGCAGGCATCCCGGTCCTCGACAAGGTCAAGGAGTACGAGTGCGACGACCGCGGAACGCGTTCACGGCTGGCCGAGATGATGCCCGGCGCCCCCGATGTGTGGACTGTCCAGGCAGGCGTCGATCCCTCCGACGTTACCGCCGCTCTCCTCGGGTTCATGCAGGGCCTAGTCGCGGAGTTTGACGTCATCGATGGCCCGGCGGCGTACCGCTCGCACCGATGGTTCGACCGGTTTCGGCCCGTCCCGGCGAATGCCCAGATATTCTACCTGATCGGGGATAGGACTGGGGCACGCCGGGAGGTGCAGGATCTGGCCGCCTTCTTCGCGGACCGTAAGAACGCGAATCGCGTGGAGTGGTGGGTGGAACGTCTTCATTTGACCGGATTGGGCCCTGCTCCGCAGGAAACTTGAGGGGTTAGCCGTGCCGGGAGTCACTCACCGCCCCCGACGGAGCCAGGACGGGCGGCGAGTGATCGCCGCAAACACCGAAAGCCGGGTAGGCCATGCCTACCCGGCTTCGGTTGTTGGTGCCTCGCCTGCCGCTCGCGGCGGGTGCAATACCGGACGGGCGAACCGCCGGGTAGCATGAGTTTTTGGCGCGGAGCACTGGCAAAGCACACAGGTGTTATCGGCGTGCGGTCAACTGGACTTGAGCGGAGGTGATCCTTGGCGTTCAGCGAATCCCTGGCTGCCCGTACCCGCGATGCCTTGGCTCGCGAGAGGAGCATCATCGAGAAGAAGATGTTCGGCGGGCTTTGCTTCCTCCTGAACGGGAAGCTTCTCGTTGGCGTCTTCAAAGACTCTCTGCTGGTGCGTCTCGGGGCTGACGGTGCGAAGTCGGCGCTCACGAAGCCCCATGTCAGGGAGATGGATTTCTCCAGCAGGCCGATGAAGGGGTGGGTGGTCGTCGAGCCGGATGGGATCGATAGCGATCGCCAGTTGAAGGAATGGGTCAACCAGGCCATCGAGTTCGTGGTGACGATTCTCTGAACCCGGCTGCCGGGGTAATGCCAGCACCAGACAGGCGGGGAACTCGGGCTCGGCGACGATGCGGGTGGTCACGCGACGTAATCCTTCTCGATCTCGCCGAGTCGCGAAAAGGGAGACAGTTAATAATTAAGAACACGATGCTGCGACAATTGCTGCTCCATATCCATGCTCAGATTGTAAACTTCCATAATTCGTTGCATGTTCGTGCCGTCATAGCGATTGGCTTTCTCCCGAGCATTCTCATCAGAGGATACATAAACGGGGTAATCATCGTGGCCGTATGTATCGCATATAACAATAACATGCGTTGCCCCTTCAGTTTTCCCTCGCTCCAGCCATGCTTGAATCTCTTGTCTAGTTGCTGCCATCGTCTTTCCCTTCCTCGTTACTCAGTGCGTCAGCTGTTTCATTTGCCGAAAAATGGGGACATACGATTTCAGGTCTGCTCCTCCGGGGGACGCCGCAAGCACGGCTCCAGTCCCAGCCGAATCGCCGTCACGCGGGTCCATGATACCCCGGGATATGCCAGATGATATTCCTACACCTTAAAACAATCTGCGCAAACTGGACAAGACGACTCCTTGGCACTCTTCTCTCCTTCGCAACGGCGGCGTCGAGCCAGAAGCTTGGGAACATCCTGTTTCGCCCAGATAACGTCAAAATTGACGAGTGTCCCCGTTTCGCCCCTCACGGGCCTGCGCACGCTCGGGCCGCACACGCCCCGCAGAAGGAGCGAGCGCGGCCCAGTTAAAGAATCTCGCGGTTTTAGCAGGAGACGGAGGGCCCGGACACGCCCAACATAGGTGTCATGGCAAACGGCCCGACTTTGGGCCGATCGCTTTGTTCACCAGCATCTTCAGCCGCGAGTCCGATGAGACGAGCTTGCCGGCGAGTACATCGTCCTCGGTGAACTGCGCCATCAGGATTTCGCTGTCGGTCGCACGGTTGCGATCATAGGAAATCAAAAGGCGGCCATCGGGTGACTGGAAGCCGTCAGGATAGGACACGCCGTTCCGTTCGTCGAGGACGAGGCCCCCCTTCCACGACTTGCCTTCATCGTCGGAAACAAAGGCGGTCATCTGCGATCGGCTTTTGAGCCGCTGATCGATCGGGCCGTTCTTGACCAGCAACAGGCGGCCGGAGGCGAGGCGACGCAGGAAGAAACGAGCGCTGACATTTTTGATCGTGGACACTTTGGGGTCCGACCACGTGCGGCCCTGATCGCTGGAGAAGCTCTCAGCGATGCCGGACTTGGTGCGTGCCAGTAACCAGAGGCGGCCATCGTTCCGCTCCACGAACATATGCTCGTCGAAATCCGTATTCGGAATCGTGACACCGCCACGCCGCGTCCAGGTCACGCCCTGGTCGTTCGAGACAAAAATGTTGGCCATGCGCAACGGGTCGAGTTCCCGGTAGCAGTCACGGAACTCTTTCCCCATCCGATCGCGGGTCCACAACGAAATGGGGAGCAGCCACTCTCCGTTTTTGAGCACGGTGGGCTTGTTCAGCGTCATCCCATGCCAGATTCGCCGCGGGGCGGACCACCTGGGCGTTTCGGCGTCGGGATTGTCGCAGGTAATGGCCCAGACGCCTGCTCGGCCGTCGAACGATCCCAGGGATTGATCGTAGAAGAGCCAGAGCTTGCCGGTGGGATCAGTCCAGAAATTCCCGACGAGCGCGCTGTGCGGCAAGCTCGCCGGCGCCGGGGTATCGACGGGATCGATCACCAGACGAGGTTTCGACCAGGTCGCACCGTTGTCGTCACTGCTTGCGGCCACGAAGTAGGCCAAAGGGCTGTCCCCACCCGCGACCCAGGCCGCCCAGAGGCGGCCGCCATGGGTACGCTCGATGCCGATCGTCATTGCGTAGTCGCGTTGCTCGTCGGAATACTCAGGGCCGGGCGCCGTGTTAATCACCGTCGGCTTAAGTGTGAGATCAAGAACGGCAGGAGGTGGCATGGCGGCTTTCACGGCGTTCGAGCTTGTTGGCACGGCCGGCGAAAGCGGCGGCAGCTTGGCGCTGTAGTGGACGGCGCGATGGCGATTATCGTCGAAGGCGAAGTGCAACCACTGCTTGTCCTGGCTCACGAAACCATCGGGGTAGTTGAGATTGCCTTTGGGCCCGTCACTGGACTCTGGCACGAGCACGCGCTGATAGGGCCAGGTTTTCAGACCATCAAAGCTGATCCAGAGCGCCAGCGGACTGCGTTGTTTGGGGTTCGGGTTGTGGAGCATGGCCACGGCGTCGCCGCCGAGCGAGTAGAGGGTGGCCTTCGACCCTGGATTCGGAATCTCCGTCTTGGTTGCGAACTCCGGCCAGGACTTTCCGCCATCCTTCGACTCCGCCGCGTAGAGCACGCCCCCCAGTCGGTCGCCGCGAATGATCATCACGATCCGCCCATCCGCCAGCTCGGCGAGGTTGTTCTCCGCCCAGCCATGGTAGCGATCGTCGGCGGTGAGTCGCACGTTGCCATGCTCGCTCCAGGTCTTACCGCCATCACTGCTGATGAGCACACCGTTGCGAGGATTGCTGACATAATGGCGCAAAGCTTTGTGCCACGGCTTCTCCTCCGCCGGTGGGGGCGGCACGTCCTTGCCGGGGCCGACGTAGTGCTGGAACGGAATGATGATCCGACCCTCGCGAGTCACGATATGATTGCGGATGAAGGTGAAGTTGGCGAGTCGGCCCGGCATCGGTTCCGGCTTACTCCAGGTTCGGCAAAGGTCGTCGCTCCGCATCATCCACGACTGCCAATCGCGGCCCCAGGTCTGCGAGTGCGTGCTGAAGAACAAGGTGCTTTGTTCCCCTCGCACCATCAGCTCCGTCGGCCCCTGGCCGCTCGTTTTGCACTCACGAGGGAATCCCATCTCGACCGGTTCCAGCGGCGACCAGGTTCGCCCTTGATTGGTGCTACGCGTCAGGCCGATGTAGTTCTTGGGCGACGGCTCGAAGTCATCACCTGCCAGCATGAAGAGGGCCCAGGAGCCGTCCGCCAGCTCACGGAGCGTCGTGTCACAGACGAGCTTGTTCGGCGTTTTGCCGTCGTAGGCAATGGTGGTGCGATCCTGTTTCGCATCCTCGGCGGCTTGCTTGAGCCATTTGCCGGCAGCCGCGGG
The DNA here is from genome assembly GCF_045290345.1 of Singulisphaera photorubra. Lineage (GTDB taxonomy): Bacteria > Planctomycetota > Planctomycetia > Isosphaerales > Isosphaeraceae > Singulisphaera. The sequence goes on from NZ_CP155447.1 coordinate 1,269,057, forward strand.
CGCAACGGCGGACGCACGCGGCTTCGCGTTCCGGCCCGTGGCCTGATTGACCAAGACGCGCTGGCGCGCTTTCGCCGACCGCCACTCACCGCTCTTCACATCGTCCTCAGTGAATGAGGCCATGAAGACTTGCTTATCTCCCGTGCGAGCGTAGTCGTAGATCAAGTAAACGGTGCCATCGGGCGCCTGGACGCCGTCAGGGTAGGACACGCTGGGGCGTTCATCAATCATCAGACCGCCGGTCCAGGTCTTGCCGTCATCATCGGACAAGTGCGCAATCAGATGGGAACGCGTTTTCCGATTCGGCGGGTTGTGCGTCACCAGCAGCAGCTTTCCCGATTGGAGGCGTCGGATGAAGAAGCGTGAGTTGACATGGGGGATCGGGGACACTTTCCCTTCACTCCAGGTCTTGCCGCGATCGGTCGACACGCTTTCGCCGATGCCGTAAGCCGCGCGGACGAGCATCCAGAGGCTGCCATCGCCGCGTTCGACCACGGAGTGTTCGTCAAACACGCGGTTCGGCACGTGCGCTTGCCCCCACAGCGACCACGTGGCCCCCTTGTCACGGGAGACGTGAACGTTAGCTCCATTTTCGGATCCGAGGTCATGACGATACTCAGGCGGTATGGCCGCCTTGGCCGGCTCGACCCAGACCGATGCGGGGAGCAGCCATTCCCCGGTCCCGAGCACCGTCGGCTTGTTCATCATGATGCCGTTACAGAGGCGGCGAGGTGCGGACCAGCGTGGAGCCTCGTCACCCGAGTTCTCGGTCACGCTGCACCAGACGCCGGAGCGACCGTCCCACCAGTTGTACGACTGGGCCCAGAACAGCCAGAGCCGCCCATCCGGGTCATGCCACAAGCAAGGGTCGTAAGCGCGCACCGGGCCGGCGGGATCGATGACGAGTCTGGCTTTCGACCACGACTTGCCGTCATCGCCACTGCTCACGACCATGACATAATTGCCCGGCCCTTCACCCGGTTCATCCGGCCCGCCCGCATACCAGGTTGCCCAGAGGCGGCCATTCGCCGCACGCTCGATACCGGGAATTCCCTGAAAAATGCGTGTGTTGTCCGCGTATTCAGGGCCGGGCGAGGTGTTGATCGTCGCCGGCTCGAGCGCAGGGTCGAGGATCGCGGCGACGGCGACCGAAGGCCAGGTCAGAACGGTCACCAGCAAGAGGGAGGCGAATTTGCACATCATGGGGAATCGGCTCGTGGAGGTCACGGTGAGTACGGCCGGGGAGATCACTTCGTCGCTCCCAACGCAACGGAGACCCCGCGATCGATGGCTCACTTTGCGTTGTGTTGCAGAAAGCACCGAGGAACCAGCGGCCAATCACTCCCGGTTCATTCCGAATCGAGTGGCCGTGAGCAAACCTCAGCATCTCGGGAACGGACTCCGGACCTATTCCTAACCGAACACGATGCCCCAGGGAAGTCGGTCGATTACCATGACCCTGCCGGTAAACCGAACCCGATCATCTCTGGCAGAGGGAGACTTGCGATGCTCAGTGCTCGAAACCAACTCCCTGCAACCGTCAAGTCCGTCAATCTAGGCTCCGTCATGGCCGAAGTGGTCATGACCGTTGGTGACGTCGAACTCGTCGCCGCAATCACGCGCGCCTCGGTCGAAGCGCTCGACCTAAAGGCTGGCGACGCCGTCAAAGCCGTCATCAAATCCACCGAGGTCATGATCGACAAGACGTAACTCAGACCGTAAAGCTTCGCCAACGCGATCGGCCATGGCAGCATCGTTGACCTAACAATTCCCGCGGCGCGGGCACGACCCACCATCTTAATCTCCACCCTGACAAGGAGATAGGAATGGCAGACCGTGCCCAACCACAAGATCCTTCCGATCATCTCAATTCAAATCGCATCTCTTCTTTTAACACATCAAAGCATTCACGATTATCGATATCTATGCGGAAGCCAGGGGAATGGGGGCGGAGCTCCCAAATTCTCTTGGTCGAACAGGCCCGCCATGATCGTGTCGGATTCCGCCAGACTTGCAGTGGAAGTGGATCCTCCGTTATAACGGGCATACCGCTATGATCGTGCCACCAAATGACACGATCATAGCGACCGGAATCCAAAATCCGCTTCTTCATCTGGGAACTTGCCTGCCATGAAAGCCTCGCGGAATCGGCCCGGCTGCGCCTTGATCGAATTCCTGGTGGTGGTCGCCCTGATCGGTGCGTTTCCCACGAGAAACTCCGCGGGAAGCGATGAGTCGGCGGAAAAGGTCATTCCCGCCGTCGAGGCGCATGACCACGTGGATGAGACGGTCACGGTGGCGATGACCGTCCGGGCGAGCAAGGACGCGGCCCCGCGCCGGGAGATCTACCTCGACTCGGAGGAGGATTTCCGGGACGAAAAAAACGTCGCCGTGGTCCTCAGCTATGACCAGCTCGACGCCTTCAAGCGGGCGGGCATTGACGACCCGGCCGAACACTACCGAGGAAAATCGATCCGGGTCACGGGAAAGTTGATCCGGGAGGCCGACCAGGTCCGGATTCGGGTCGCCGAGCCCAGTCAAATCAAGCTCACCGAGAACGACAAATAAAGGCGTCCGAGGTTGCAGGACCGACGCCCCAATCGGTCCTCGATTTCGCCTCTCCCCAAAGACTTATGGGATCGTTGATACGTCCCCCCCTCACTGACAACGTGATCTCGATCCGGAGCGAGGAATGAAGAGGCCCAGACGTCATTCTGATGGATTTACGTTAATCGAACTGCTCGTCGTCATCGCCATTATCGCCGTATTGATCGCCTTATTACTCCCGGCCGTTCAGGCGGCCCGCGCAGCCGCCCGACGCGTCCAGTGCGTCAACAACCTGAAGCAGTTGGGCTTGGCGAACCACAATTATGAGAGCACCCACTTCGTCTTCCCACCAGGGCAAATGAAGCTCAGCTACGCAACGACCCCCAAATTCCGGGGATTCTCCCTGTTCGTGAACTTGCTTCCCTACATCGAACAGCAGCCGCTCTATAATCGGTGGAACTTTTCCGACCCGCTGACCAACACCGAGGGGACGACGGCAAACTCGGCGACGGTCCTGGCCGCGTTCCTCTGCCCGGCGGACATCATCCCGCAGAACCCGGTCGCGAACTCGACCCGCTGGTACGCGATCGCCAGCTACGGCGGGAGCGGCGGCAGCCAGTCGCACCCACCGGCGAGCTTGTCCTCTGACGGGATCTTCCACGCGACCGGTCCGGCCGCCCCCGGATTCAACCAGGTGCGCATTGCCGAGGTGACGGACGGCCTATCGAACACGCTGCTCCTCGGAGAGCGGAACCATGTCGATCCGAACTACGACAGCTTCGCGGCGGCGGGGTGGACCACCGAGCCCATGTGGCAGTGGGGATGGTGGGCGGCGGGCGGAGGCAACTTCGGGCTCAGCGACATCACGATGAGCACCCTGGCTCCGATCAACTACCGCATCGGCTTCAGCTACGCGAACCGGCCGTCAGACGCCGGCAGCGCAGCCGCATTCGCCGCCTACGACACCCTCCGAGTCTGCTCCTTCGGCAGCCAGCACCCCGGAGGCGCGAACTTCGCGATGGGCGACGGCTCGGTGCGATTCCTCAAGGACACGACCTCCCAAGTGGTGTTGCGCGCCTTAGGGACACGCGGCGGGGCCGAAGTCGTCACTGCCGACTCCTACTGAGGCGGTGGAAAACCTGCCTCCGCTCACATGGGGCCGAAAGACCTGAGCCCCCTGATCATTAGCAACGACCCGCGACTGGGCGAGAATCGCGATGGATTTCCGGCCCGGTCGAATCAGTAGTACGGCCGGGCCGGCCGTGCTACTGCAAACCAACCCGTGGCGGAAACCGCAAGAATCCTCGGTGCTTTCGCTCTGTCGCGGATCATTAATGCGTGACATTGGCGCAGGGCGACTGGCCTTCCAGTTGGCCTCTTAACCCCTCGTTCCAACCGCGGATCGCAACGATCTGGGCGGAGTGAGCGAGGCCGTGAGCACGTCGATCCGCCCAACCCCAAATCCCCCCGCCGAGATCAGAATCACAGCGCCGTCCTGTCTCGCAGTCGGTGCTTCTCCCGCATCATCGGAATACCAGAGACGGTGAGCTTACTCTCTGGAATTTGCATATTTCTTACATCGTCACGCGTCTCGTCGACCGCGATGAGTGAGCTTGGCGAATGTCAACTTGAGGCGATCATCCTTCCCCCGGCTGATCCATCCGGTCGCGGAGCCAGCCGAGCACCTCCGGCATCGCGCTCACGACGTTGTTTTCAGCGCCCGCCCCGGAATCTCAATTGCTTGTCTGGACGATGTTGGCGACAATACCATGTCCGATAATGCTGCCGTAAATTCACATAAATCACCAGTCAATCTAAAATTTGAGACCACGCGCAGGATCTTCTCTATGACCGCCGCCACTGACGACCCAATCGGCACGTCATTTGCCAGTGGACGCTATATCATCACGGCCAAGCTCGGCGAAGGAGGGATGGGGGCGGTCTATCGTGCGGAGGACAAGAACCTTCAATCCAGTGTGGTGATCAAGCTTCCTCACCGTTCGATGGTCACCGACGCCGAATTTTCGCGCCGGTTTCGCGACGAGGTAAGGTCGCTCGTGCGATTGTCCCACCCGCACATCGTCAAGGTCACCGACGTGGGGGAGTGGGAAGGCCTGCCATTCGCGGTGCTTCAGTTCCTGCCGGGGGGCAGCCTGGACGACCGGCTCGCCGTGTGGCAGGGGCCGGCCGCCCTGGCGGCTCTGGTGAGCTGGCTCGGCCCCATCGGCAGCGCGCTCGACTACGTTCATTCGCAGAAGATGGTGCACCGCGACGTCAAGCCGGGCAACATCCTCTTCGATGCGCAGGGGCACCCGTTCCTCGGTGACTTCGGGGTGGTCAAGGTGCTGGCCGCGGCGGCCGACGACCGCTCGGGGCGGACGGCGATGACCGGCACGGGCATGGTTCTCGGCACCCCCCACTACATGGCCCCCGAACTGATCATGGGCGACCCGTTTGACGGCCGGGTCGACCAGTACGCCCTGGCCGTGACCGCCTACGAGCTCCTGTGCGGGCGCCGACCCTTCGAGCATGAGGTGGCGACTCGTGTTCTGATGATGCAAACTCAGGACGCGCCGCCGAGCGTTGCGGCCTTCAATCCCTGGACCTCCCCCCAACTCGAGTCAGCGCTGCTCAAGGGGTTGGCCAAAGACCCGAACGATCGCTACCCAACGTGCGCGGCCTTTGCGGCCTCCGTCGTTGAGGCGTCCGGGCTGGGGCCGGAGGAGCGAGGGCGGGTGCGGATCCGTTGCGGATCGTGCGGAACGTCGATGTCGGTTTCGGTTGAGACGCTGGCAAAGCTGAGCCTGAGTAAACGCAGCGCCCCTTGCCCGAAATGCCAGCAGCCGCTCAACCTCACGGGGGGGACCGCGACCCTGGTTCCCCCCAGCCGATCAGGCAAACAGGCTCGAGGGAACGGCGGCAGCGGCACAACCGTCCTGGACCTCCGCGGAAGCACGCCCGAGATCCCCGTGCTGAGGCCACAAAGCAAACCGAGAGTACCGGGCGATGGCACAGTGGTCTTCGGCAGCGTCCCGGCGAAAACCGTCGCGGCATCCCCGTCAAAACTGGACGCGGGCCTCGAACTGCTCGATTCTGAAGAAGAGGAGGATGATGGGGAGGAGGACAAACCCAGTCGCCCACCGTTCTTCTGGGTTACCGTCGGCCTCGCACTGGCTTGCGTCCCGTTATTTGCCGTTGCGGCCTTTCTCTGGAGGGCGACCACAGGCCGCTCAGGGAATTCGCGAGAAGAAGCCGTCGCCAGTGTCGTCGCGGCAGGTCAGGATTTGCCCGCAACCGTGCCAGGGGAGGGGAGAGCGAGGGAGCGGGTCGCCCGGAACAATGCCTTCGTTCCGCAACGACAAGGTTCGGCAAGGAGTGCGTTCCCTCGCCTCGAAACCGGCCCTTTCGCCAAGACGAGGCCATCCTTCGGCACGCCAGGGCCGAGGATCGACGCTCCGGCAAGCGCGCGCAGCAGCAATTCCCCGACACTGATGGATCTCTCGCAACCAGAAGCGGGATCAAATCTGCCAGGTAAGGACGCGAGCCCCCCCCCAAGCCAGACCCACGGCATCGCGTCCCAAGCTGGAAGTGAGCGCCGCAAAGGCGAGCCTTTGGAGAAGCCTGCTCCCCCCCTCGAGCTTGATCCCGTTGCGGACGATGAGAAGCCATCGTCGCGCAACGTACCGCTCCGCCAGGTGATGACGACCCCGGAATCAGTCGCCGGAGAGTTGATCACACTGGAGCAGGTCTACTGCGTGGGCAAGGTCCCCTGGCGGCTGGCGGACGGCTCGTTGCAAGTCGCCCTGATCGAAAGTGACCTGGAACTCACGTCCGGCTTCGCGCGCGTCCGGTTCAAAGACTCGTTCCAGATCGGCCTGGACCGTCAGTTGGCCGATCAACTTATCCGGCTCGGTAAAATGCAGGAGATCGCCGACTCACCACCCGCTTCCTCCGAGTGGATCATGCAGCCCGCGAACCTGACGCTGAAGGTCGCCCACTCACCCGGGACGGACAAGAAACAGGCCACGCGGATTGTCCGGCTGGAGTTCTTCGAGAGCTTCAAGAACGAGGTGCGTGGATCCGCCCGAAAGCGACTCGTCGTTCGCTTCGCCACCCAGACCGTCACGGCGGCCGGGGTCTCGACCGGTTTCGGCAACAGCGACGAATGGCAGAAGGTCCCGAAGCTCGGACATGCCTATAACCAGTTCCAACGGTTCTTCGAGAGCAACCAGAGTAAGAATAGTCAAATGAAGTGGGAGGCGTTCAACAACCAGCTCAACCGCCTCATCGGAGAAGGAACAAGACAGAGCATCGCGGAGCAGGCGGCCATCCAGGCGCGGCTCCGGCAGATGACCACGCCTCGCCTACCCTGACTAGCCCGAGAGGATGTTGTCGATGACGCGAACCACCGTGGCAGCCCTGGCCCTGATCGCCTCGTTCGCGGGCCAGGCCTTCGGTCAGATCAATTTCATCGGACCAGGCTCAACCCCCCAAGGGGATATCCTCCGGGGCGGGGGAGTCTTCCTCCAGGGTGCCGGAATCTATAACTATTACACGGCGATGGGCGACTCGATCAACGCCGACACCATGATGCGCGTGAATGAATACATCTATCTCTCAATCCGGCAAGATCGAGCCGAGAAAGCGGCTCGACGCGCGCGAAGGACGGCGGAGCGACTGGCCAATTTCAACCAGATCCGCGACCGGATCGAGAATGATCCGAACCAGAACGACATGGTCAAAGGGGACGCGCTCAACGCCCTCTTCGAGAAGCTCGTCGGACCGAAGATCTCCCCCTCTTCCTACCGGTTGAACTCGTTCGAGCTCGACTCCGACATGGTCCGGAGGATTCCCTTCTTTTACGCCCCGAACCAGGCAACGATCGCCATGTCGCGGATCATTCCGGCGGGCAAGTGGCCGATCGCCCTCCGCGGGCCCGAGTTCGCCCCCCAGCGGCGCAACTACGAACACGCCCTCGACGCCGTGCTCGAGCTCCAGCTCGACCGCAAGACCACGCGCGATTCTCTGATCGCTCTCGAGACCGCCGTGAAGGACCTGTCCGAGCGGCTCGACCAGGTCATCTCTCCGGAAAAGGAGACCCTCTACCTGGAGGCCAAAGGCTTTATCCGACGACTCGAAGCCTCCAAGGAGATGATGAAACGCAAAGACATCGAGATGATTATTGGTGAAATCGATCGTTATTCCGGGACGACGGTTCACGACCTGGTTATCTTTATGCAACGGTACAACCTCCGATTCGGCGTCCCCGAGATCGGCACGGAGCGGGCCGCCTATCCGAAGCTCTACGCGGCCATGAAGCAGCAATTCGATGAATTGAACGAGGCCCTTCAGGTTGAGGGGCGCGCTCCTCGGGACCGCGAGCAATGAGCGACGGAGGCCACGGATGACGACAAAGACTCGGTACGCCACGGCTGCGGTAGTCGGCAGCCTCTACGCCGCCCTGGTCATCGGATTGGTCGGGGCACAAGCCCGGTCCTACCGCGCGGGGCTCCGCCTCGATCGAGAACGGAACCGCAACGTCGCTCCGGTTCCCCCCCTCGCGTCATTGACTTCGCCTGCTCGAGCGCCCTTGGAGTTGGACCTCCCGCCGGGCGACGAGGTCCCCGTGAGGGACTCCCAGTCGATTCCGGAGCCCACCACTCCGCTCAGCCCGCCGGAACCAGTGCCGGAGCCGGAGCCAGTGCCGGAGCCTGCCCCTGCTTCACGTGCGTCCGAGGCCCCGGCGGAGAACGCGGAGGCGACCCCTTCTCCTTCGACCCCGACGCTCACCACTGTGAATCGCCCGCGCACCGGGCAATCCCCCGGAGCGGTCTGGGCCGACTCGCTCGACCTCAGCAGGCTGACCGCCGCGGAGGAGGCCCGCCTCGGCGCGGAGTTGCACGGGCTCGTGATGGTGGGCAATCTGGTCGTCCCCGACGGTGACATCCAGCGGCTCAGGCGCGCCAGCGACCCACTCCTCGCGAAGGTGGCGAGGAAGGAGGTCGAGTACAAATTCCACGTGCTCGACTCCGACGAGGTCAACGCGTTCTCGCTCCCCGGCGGCTACATCTACGTCTCGAGGGGCTTGTTCCAGTTGGTCGGTGAGTCGGTCGAGCCCGAACAGGATTACGCGTTGCAGTTCGCGCTGGGGCACGAGATCGCCCACGTCGATCTCAAACATGCGCTGAATCTGGTCGCGGCTGGTCGAGCGGCCGCCAAGGCCCAAGGGGTCGACACGCTGAGCCAGCTCATGGTGCCGATCGGCCTCGGTTACCCCGACGCGCTGGAATTCGCGGCCGACACATGGGCCTATCAGCGCATGACGACTCAATTGGACCGCACGCGCCGGGAGGCGTTGATGTTCCTCATCAAGCTTCAAGGGTTTTCCGAGCGGAATGGGTTCCGGAACGGCCGGGCCGTGCCTGAAGTGGAGTCGGGTCTGACGCTGGTAGACAACCACTACCGGGCTCACCCGGCGGCCTGGGACCGGCTCGACCGGCTCAGGCGCGGGGCGTTCGACCGGCAGAGGGCGGGGCTCCGCCGCGATGAACGCGGCGACGGCCCCCCAGCCCAGCAACATCGCTCCGAGCGCGCACGACACCGCCAACGGTCCTGTCCGATCGGTCTCGGCCGGGAAATAAGGCTCGGCCAGGTCGCCGATCGTCCCGCTGGGGCTCGGAATGCGCGCGGATGCGTTCAAAAGCAGCCCCTCGAACATCCAGCGAGACGGGTTCAGCCCCGCCACTTGCCTCGCCCAATCGGGCAGACCAAGCCAGGATCGGCTCTCGCCGCCCACCCCCCAGAGGAGGAGAGCCAGGAGCGCAACCAACGCCCAGGCCACCGCCGGCCGCGAGACGGCCGCCGCGACGATCAGCCCGAGCGCGAGCCCCGTGCCCGCACCTAGCCAGAGCAGCCCGAGAGCCGGCAGCCCCGCGAGATCCGCCCCTGACAAGGCCCGGAATGTCCCCCATTCCAGCAGGCCACCCACCAGACAGAGCACCGCCGCCAGGGACGCACGTGCCAGCCAGGGACCGAGCCCCGCCGCGGGGATCGCGCGTGCCCGCGCTCCAACCCCGACCCCAATCACAAGGCCAAGACCGACGGCCGCCAGGCCCAGCCGCGAGAGGAGCGCCGCGATCGCCTGCCCCGCGGCTGCCCAATCCGCCGGGTTCTTGAGCGATCCGGGGTCGAACCCCGCCGAAGCCACTGCCAGCACGCCGGCCAGCGGCCCCAACGCCAGAAAGAGCAGGGGCCTCAAGACTTGCCCCCACCTCCCGGGGCCAGGGCCAGAGCTTGGGGTAAGGGCAGGGGCAGGGCCGATCTGCCGCGGCCTGGCGATCGGATCGACACGGAGCACGAGCATGCAGTGACCGAGCCGAATCGTGTCCCCGGCTCGCGCAACGCCCGAGGAATCGATCTTCCGGTCGTTGATAAACGTCCCGTTCGACGACCCCAGATCCTCAACCACAACAGTGCCGTCGGCCCGCCGACTCAGCCGCGCGTGGCGACTCGAGACGACGGCCTGATCGATCACCCGATCACAACCAGGGTCGCGACCGACCACCACCGGCTCGGCCCCCACTCGCAGCTCGCCCGGCGGAGTTCCCAGCGCCTCGAAGACCCGGACGGCCGAAAGCGGGTAAGTGCCGAGGTAGATCGTATCAGTGGGCGACACGACGGCCCGCGCAGCCTTGCGGTCGGGCAAGCCAACGGCCGTCCCGTTCGACGAGCCGAGATCCTCGATCTCCGCCAGCCCCGGACGGCCGCTCCAGATGACTCGGGCGTGATAACCCGAGACCGTGGGCAGATCCACCACGAGGTCGTTATCAGGTTCACGCCCAATCCTGAGAACCCGCGATGCGGAACGTGCGAACGCGCCGACAACGGCAAGGTCGCCGGGCCATGGCATCGATTGCGATTGCCCAAGCGTGATTACATTTTCCCGGCTCACGCGCAAGGGAACCGTGACCTGTTGCCCATCGACGAACGTCCCGTTGGTCGAGCCCAGGTCTTCGAGCAAATAGCCGGTGTCGCCCACCGACGTCAGCCGGCAGTGGCGTGCGGAGACCGCCTGGTGGTCGACCACCAGGTCGCAGTCGGGGTCGCTACCGATCGTCCAGGATCTCGTCATAAACCGGAAATTCCGCGTGTCAGAGGGCCTTCAAGAGAAACCGTTGCTCGCCGCACTGGAAGTAGCCGCCACGTTCGAGCGCGACCTCCGAGGCACGCCCCCAGACGCCGTTGCGCGATCGCTGGTTGGCGACCACCCAGCGCCCCTTCTCATCCCGGTAGATCCGCGCGTGACGGGGGTCGACGAACGGGTCGTCGACGACGATCGCGCATCGACTCGGGTCGCGCCCGAGCCAGATTTCCCCCCCGGTCAGCGCGTGCCGGCAAAGCTCGGCCCCTTTCGAGATTTCGACGAGGCAGGCCGGGGCCATCCCCGGAGCCAGGCCCCCCGCACCAGCGCGAGACGGGACTTCCCACTTGCGGGTCGCGTTCGCCCTCGACGGCTCCTCGGCCGCCGAGGCAACCACAGGGGCATCGAACCGGAAGAGACGCGTGCCGACCATGAACTCCTGGTCCTGGTGCAGCAGGACGGTCGACGCCCGCACAAACGTGCCGTTGGTGCTCCCCAGGTCGCGAAGGTGCCACGACCACGCTCTCCCGTCGTTCCGACGGACGATCTCCGCATGGCGGCCGGACATGCCCGAGTCATGCGGAATGATCAGGTTCCCCTCGACCCGCCCGATCAAAAACGAGTCGCCCCGGATGCGGATGACCTCGCCCGTGGTGTCGCCGTCGTCAAGCACGTGGAGCAGCGCCATCGGCGGCCGAGAAACCGGGCGGAACACCGGCGTCTCGTCAGCGACCCGATCGGTCCCAGCCCTGGGCGCAACTTCCTGCACGGTCCGAGACGACGAGGCGCGAACCTGCGCCCGAATCTCCTCCACCGATTCCAGGACCGTCGCCTGCCGCCGCGCCGGCCCCGGCTCTCTTCGCGGCGTCCCTGATTCCACGTGTCCACCTTTCTTTATTTTCGAGAGGAATCCACGTGTGGTCGCACCAGACCGATAAAACCAGCGCAATTCGCACGTATTCCCTACAGATATAACACGCCCTCAAACGACCTTCAACGCCCTCCACTCGCGGACCGCTCTTGCAATTAGGACTCAGTCTCAGTAAGCTTCAGCTCTCTCAAAAGTAGGCTCGATTGGTTGGCAGGCACCGCGACTTGCAACCCCTGACCAAAAACGTGCCCCCCCCACTCGTGACTTGGATTGGTCCCCGAAAGTCACGTGACCTTCGAAGAAGCCACACCTTCCATGACGAGCTCGTCCCTCCTCCGTCGTCGCCGTCCGCTTTCGGTTGGCTTCACATTGATTGAGTTGTTGGTTGTCATTGCCATCATCGCGGTGCTGATCGGTTTGCTCTTGCCCGCCGTGCAGAGTGCCCGCGCGGCGGCGCGACGGATCCAGTGCACGAACAACCTCAAGCAGATCGGCCTCGCGCTCCACAATTACGTTGGCACGCACGAGGTGCTTCCGCCAGGCCGAGGAGCGACGCCGCTGGTCTGGTCGTCGCTGGCGGCCATGTTGCCGTTCCTGGAAGGTTCCACCGTTTACAACACGCTCAATTTCAGCATCACGCCGCTCGACGCCTCGAACTCGACCGGGGTCGCCACGATCATCTCCACCTACCTCTGTCCGTCCGACACGAAGCAGGACCGGATCGCGGCGACTTACGGCCCGAACAACTACCTGGCGAATGTGGGCACCGGCCTCCAAAACGGGGGGAGTTTCCGCCCTCAGGACGGCACGGAGCAGATCGACGGCCTGTTCTTTGATCGCTCGTCCATTCGGTTCGCCGCGATCACCGATGGCCTGAGCAATACCGCGGCCTTCAGCGAGACGATCAAGGGAGACGGGATCAGCTCGTCGGGCCTGAAAGCGAAAGACCCGGTCCGACAGTACGCCCTTGGTTCCGGGCTTCCGGTGACGGATAGTTTTTGCGCCGGACTCACGATGTGGCTCGGCACTCGCGCCCAGGAGTGGGGCCGTGGCAGCTTCACCTACACGACCTTCAATCATTTCCTCACACCCAACATCAAGTCGTCCGACTGCATCTCGGGCGCCAACGGCGGCCGGATGGCAGCGCGAAGTTTCCACTCCGGCGGCGTGAACCTCCTGGTCGCCGACGGCCATATCGTCTTCATCAAGGATTCGATCAGTCTGGCCACCTGGCGAGCCCTTGCCACTCGCAGTGGGGGCGAGGTGATCTCCGCCGACCAGTTCTAATCAGGTGAACATGATCCTGGATTGAATTGCGTGCTGCCCCTGGGTGCCGATCAAGAAATCCATGTTGACGTTCTGGGTGACTGGCGGCTCGGTTTCGAGCCGTCACGCCCAGGCCCGCGAGCCGGGAGTTCGAAGTTGAGCCCCCGACCGCCGGTTCCTGATCGGCCTAACACTTCCTCCCACACTCACATACACACTCAATTAACACACCCAAGGAGCCCCTCGCTTCCCGCTTGGGCGGCATTGAATTCAACGATCCGCGACCGAGCGAAAGAACCGAGGATTCTTGCGGTTTCCGCCATGGATGAGTTTGCAGTAGTACGGCCGGCCCGGCCGTAATTCCCTTGGCTTGCAGCCCGGCCGTAATTCCCTCGGGTCGGCGCAAACCCGAGGAATGGCCCTGGGCCGAGGGGGATTCGACCGGGCCGGAAATCCCGCGCGATTCTCGCTCGGTCGCGGATCGTTGATGGAATTGCTCCGCGGGCGAGCTTCAAGCGGGCAATTCGGGGCCTCGATTCCGGAATGGTTCTGCACCGCTCTTGACCTGAGCGTGGCAAGTCAGTGGAGTCGTCAGCAGGAAGCACCTGGCCACGAGAGAGCGGCGACTCCAATGACGTTTGACGACAAGAGCCTGGAATTGCTCGGCGAAGCCCTTCGGACGATGGACCAGGGATTTCGCCACCTGCCGGAATTCGCGCCGGAAACTGACCTCGGCCCGCTCCGCGACGCCTTGAGGGAGGCCGCGGAACGGATGAGGGACAATTACCCGTATCAGCACCCGCTCTACATCGGGCAGATGCTCAAGCCGCCGCATTCGCTGGCCCGGCTCGCGTATGCCCTGGCCATGTTCTTGAATCCGAATAACCATGCCCTGGACGGTGGTCGCGCGAGTTCGGCGATGGAGAAGGAGGCGGTGGCTCAGATCGCCCGGATGTTCGGCTGGGAGACTCACCTCGGCCACCTCTGCGGCGGCGGGACGATCGCCAACTTCGAGGCCCTCTGGATCGGCCGGGAGTTGCGCCCAGGGAAGACGGTGGTGGCCTCGGCCCAAGCCCATTACACGCACTCGCGGCTCTCGGCCGTTCTCAACATCCCGTTCGAGACGATCTCGGTGGATCGTCGCGGCCGGATGGAGATTCCGAGCTTGGAGCAGGCCCTCGCCACGGGCAAGGTCGGCACGGTGGTGGTCACGCTCGGGGCCACGGCGGCCGGGTCGGTCGACCCGCTCTCCGAAGTGCTCGCCCTGCGGGATCGGTACGACTTCCGGGTCCACGTCGACTCGGCTTACGGGGGATATTTCACCCTGGCGAGGAACCTCGATCCCGAGACTCGAGCCGCCTACGACCGGATCGGCGAGGCGGATTCCATCGTGATCGACCCCCACAAGCATGGGCTCCAGCCCTACGGCTGTGGCTGCGTGCTCTTCCGCGACCCGGGCGTTGGTCGCTTCTATCAACATGATTCGCCGTATACCTACTTCAGTTCGGACGACTTGCACCTGGGCGAGATTTCGCTCGAATGCTCGAGGCCGGGGGCTTCGGCGGTCGCCCTCTGGACGACCATGCGACTGCTCCCGCTCGAGCCCGGAGGCGTGTTCGCGAACGGCCTCGAATCCTGCCGCGCAGCGGCCCAGACACTGCACCGGGCCTTGGAGCAGGACGATCGGCTCGCTCCCTTATTTCCGCCAGAGCTGGATATCAACGTCTGGGCGGTGCGGGCAGAGTCGGCCAGTGAATCCTCCTCACGAGCCAGGAGCGTCTTTGCGGCCGCCGCGAAGCGCGACCTTCACCTGGCCCTCTCCAGCTTCCCGCGGGTCATGCTCGAATCAGCCAACCCGGTGCTCCGGTGGGATGCGGAGGAGATCGTCTGCCTGCGCGCCTGTGCCATGAAATCCGAGCACCAAGACTGGATGCCTGAAATCCTCGGTCGGCTCCAGGCAGCGCTCACGGAGTCCTTGGAAAACCCCGTCCCTTGACCCTTTGCCTGGCCCCAAGACATACCTACCGGCCGGCGAGGGCGACAGGCAACGGCGATTGAGCATCAAGCAATCAATCCGATCCCCTTCGGCGTTCGAAAGCGCCAAGGAACCACGCTTCCGCGGCATCGCATCTCCTGGTTTTGAAACCAATAACCAACCGGAACGTTGACTCAGATCACCAATTATCAATCATTTTCTTGGACGGGTGATCTTGTCACCTAGAATGGTTGTGGACCTCGTAGGAAATGGTCCCATGCCCAAGATCGGAATCAGGCCAGGCCAACCGGAGAGCACGGCATGACGGACAGCAAGGACCATGTCCTCATCGTTGAGGACGACATGGCGACTCTTTATGCCTTGAAAAGGTTGTTCCGAAGCCAGGGTTGGCAGGTCTCCTCGTCTCGGACAATCGAGAAGGCTTTGGTGCAGTTGGAGTCGCCGCCCGATTGGATTGTGCTCGACCTCGGCCTGATTGATGGCAGCGGCGAGGAAGTGCTCCGTTACGTTCGCGAGGCAGGGTTTCCCACTCGGGTGGCGGTGGTCTCCGGCCTGCTCGGCCCGGCGAGCCTTCATGGCCTGAAATTGTTGAAGCCCGACCTCTTGCTGACGAAACCGATTCATTTCGACGATCTCCTCGTGGCGTGCAGCAGGCCCCCCGCGGCCCATATCTCCTCGCACGAGATCCTGGATCAGCCGACCTCGGCCCAGGAGCCCCCCGTCGAAGCGAAGTTTGGGCCCGCGGCCCCTGGGAACCACTGAGATCACGGCAAGCCGGTCACCTTCCACTGGCCGAGCCCGACTCTGAGACGATCGACATTCGCATGGGACAGGGACTTGTTACATCCCCGAGTGTCGTCCCGATAGCTTATACAAATCACCCACGCATCGCATTCTATCAAGAATTCAGGCCTCATTATGGGTCTGGTCTCATCGCAGGCGAGTTTCGCACTTGCCTGCGAGCAATTCTTGGCGCACGAACACGCAGATGAGCGACACCAATTGGGTTTTCCTGCCTCCCGTGGGACGGAAGTCCACCCAAAAAGTTCGGCCAGAGATCCGCCGGAACGAAATCGGCATTCGTCCTCGCCCTTGATTTCGTCTGGATTCTTTTGCCGGATCGCTCTCCATGGCGCGAACATTGCGACAATAGTGTTTGGATTTCGATGGTGTTATGAGTCACAGATCACTCTCAGATCAGCCCCTCACTCAGATCGTCTGGCTCTCGGAAGGGAGCCCGCCATCGACTCCGTCAGTGAGTCGGCAGCTTTTGAGTTAGGATAGCCTCCATGTCCAAGTCACCCAAATCCCGCAAGTTATCGTCATCGCCCAAATCCCACAAATCATCGACGCCGTCCAAACCCCACAAGTCATCGTCATCCAAGGACCCGTCGCTCAAGACTCTCCCTCCCTCCCCGGAGCAAGTCGAAGGAAGCCTTGCCGCCCTAGAGGAGGGCAAGGCCCACCATGCCCCCAAAGGGCCAGCCACGGGCCGCCGTCGCGGTGACGATCCGACGACCTGCGACCCCGACTACTCGCCGGAAGAGCTGGAATTCCTCATGGCGATCCAGCAGTACAAGCAGGCCACGGGCCGGAAGTTTCCGACCTGGAGAGAGGTGCTCGAGATCCTGCGGTCGCTGGGATACGAGCGGGCACGCTGAGCTTAACCACGTCGCTTCGTCCTCGCCGCGTATCTCGCTTTGACTTTCAGGAACGCCCCCCCTTCTTCCTGTTCCGTTCTCAAATCGTCCTGCCGGATCGTCTCCAGTTGCTCCGCCGTCAGCGGCGGAACCTTGGATGCGTCGGTAAGGGGGGCCTCGGGGCCGCCGCACCCGGCGATGGCCAGGACGAAGAGCAGGGCGGAGCACGCACTCAATCGCATTACCATTTTCCTTTCTATTGATGCAATGGTTCAGAACGAGTCGGCGCTAAGGACTTCGCCGTCGTCGATGGTGGAGAGCTTGCGCATCGAGCCGGGGTCGATGGAAAACTTGAGGAACCGGACCGAACCGTCGCCCAGCACGGCGTTGACTCCGCCCGGGTGGGAGCTCCCGAACATCCGCCGCCAGAGATTGCCACCGGTCTTCGGCGATGAGGGAGTGCTGCAATGGCCATTGAGCGAAGGGGCTGTCGCGTCGGCGACCGGAGGGAAGTGATAGCGAATAGCGTCCTCGTCCCAACCGGCATTGAACCAGCGTTCGTTGTCGCCCCCATCCGTGCCGTGGCGGTCGTTGGGCAGCGACTTCTCCGCGGCCAGAATCGAGTTCGAAGTACCGTCGATGAAATCGGAGATCCGGCGCTTGCTCCGAACGCCATGGGCAATCGCCCCCTTCCTGCCACTCGTATCTCCCTGGTTGACCGCATCACGCTCGTTCTTATACGGGGTGAGGCCGTTCGGAGGCGCGGGGACCCAGCGATTGCTGGCGTCCTGACATTCGTACATCTCTCCTTGAAAGAAACCAGCACAGCCAGCATAATCATTCTTAGATGTCGTGTTACTATAAATCTGGGGGGCGCGACGGGACGGGCAGTAGTACCCGGGGACGGCGATCAGAGCGATGCTGTCCTGTCCGGCAAAGTTGGCCGGACGGTCCGACGCGAGGGGGGGGATGGCGAAATTGGCGAGGTTGTAAAGCGGTTGCTGCTCCAGAAATGGCAGGATCTTGAAAAAGTGCCCAAAACCGTCGGGGTGCAAGGCGTTGCAACAGGTGGACGACTCGTAACCGCCGGTCTCGTCATAGATCGACTGGGCGGGGACCGGGTTGCCAGCAGCATCGACCGCCTTGGGATGACCATCGAACGGCCCCTGGGGAAGGTGGCCGTTCGCCGACTCGAAGTTGAGGAAACCCAGGCCGATTTGCTTCAGATTGTTCGTGCACTGGGCCCGGCGGCCAGCCTCACGGGCCGCCTGCACGGCGGGCAAAAGCAGCGCGATCAGAACGGCGATGATCGCGATCACCACCAGCAATTCGATGAGCGTGAACCCCGAGCGCCTAGGCTCGGGCCGAGTCCGGGAACGCATGATGTCAAGCTCCTTGGAAAATCGAGGCTCGAGCAGTCAACACGCCAGATGACGCGAGGAGTCTACGATCCGTCCATGAAGCCTTGATGAACGCAAACCGAAGAACGCGATAAATATCGCGATTTCGAGCATAAGTGCATTGACGCATACAGCCTGGGCCCGAATTCGCTAGATCATGAAATTTTTATGAATGTGTTCATCGAAACTCTCTGCGCTGGTATTGGTATGAGGACGACTTTGATTCCGGCGTCCCACCGGCGGTTCAACGCATCAAGGTCGTCCATCTCCGACACACCAATGCCAGGAGGCCCAACTCGATGCCACGGTTTCTGTTCCGTATGTCCGTTCTCGTCATGACCCTGCCCCTGAGCCTGAGCGCATTCGACACCGCAACGGCCGAAGAGGTCGAGCACCCGATCTACCGGAGTTGGGCGAAGCACCCGATCGGCACGACCATCACGCTCAGATCGGTGACCATCTCTGGAGGGCACACGATCGTGACGACGAACAGGACCAGGCTCGTGAAACTGACGGCCAGCGCCGCCGAGCTTGAGACCACGATGACGAGCGACGGGACCGGGAAGGTCGTCGAGTCGCCGCCCCAGACCTACAGTCAGCGGAGGATGTTCCCACTGTTCGCCGGGATGACGAAAGATGACATCGGGAAGCCCCCAAAGACTTCAAAGAACGGCGAGGAAACGCTCAAGCTGGTGGGTAAGGAGATCAAGACCCGTTGGTTCGACTCGACCGGACAGACCGAGGTCGGCAAGAGTTCGACGAGAACCTGGATGTCCGACGACGTGCCCGGCAAGCTCGTCAAGGCCGTCACGCAAGTTCCCGCGGCCAAGAACTCGACGACCGTCGAACTCATCGAATTCATGATTCCCGACAAGAACGCCACCCAAAACCTTCAGAGACTGTCGCCACGTTACCGGGGACTCTTCGTCCGTCGGAAGACAGGGAGCTCACATTCCCCGCTCGTCTTTGGAAGGCGAGCGAAGACCAACGATCAAGGGATGCCACCGATCGAAGTTCCCTGGATTTCGCTCGCCTGGAAGGCGCGCGGGGAGCGTGAGCTCCCTGTCTTTGGGCCTTTGCATGGGCTGGCTCTTTTGACACGGGAGCAAGGGCGCCGGGCTGTCAAAATCAACGAACACTTGCAACTCAACATGAAATCATAACTTTCATTTTGCATCATCTTGCCGGTCGCGTCTGGTAGCGGTCGCCGTGGCCACATCCTTCCGCCGGCGTTCACGATCCTGCTGGGATCGCTCCGCGACCAGGTTCGCGTCAACCCGCATGGACTGATCCCAGAGTGTCGGCGGTGTGTTGTTCAGAGACTCGCAAAGCAGACGCAGACCATCAATGAGGTGGCCGACCTGTTCGGCGACCATGGCGGACGGAAAGGCAAAGGCATTGAGCGCCCGCTTCGCCCGTTCGACTTTCTCCGCGTCCGTGATTCTCGGATCTGCGTTCACAACGAGCCTCCTTTGACTTGACGGAACTCACCCTTTCCTCATCCCAGATCCGTGGGCTCGCTCGTCCCGGGCTTGGATCGAGACTCCACGGCGACGGCCATGATCCGGACTTTCTCCATCTTGGCGACCCGAAAGGTCCCGTAGGGCAACTCCACCCGGTCGCCCACCTTCGCGATCCGACCCAGCCGATTCATAATCATCCCCGCGACCGTGTCGACCGAATCATCTTCCAGATCCCACCCGAGCAACCCGTTGAGCTCATCGAGGCGGAGGCTTCCTCGCACCAGGACAGTCCCATCCCCCAGCGTTTGGACCGGGGGCTCACCAGGCTCGAGAGCATCCTGGACCTCGCCCGTCACTTCCTCAATGACATCCTCGAACGTCACCAGTCCGGCGGTGCTTCCATACTCGTCGACCACGATGGCGATCTGTGTCCGCCGCTCCCGGAACAGGTCGAGGAGCGCGTCCAGGTGGACCCCCTCGGGGACAACGAAGGGGGGATGGCAGATCTGTCGCAAGTCCGCCAAGGTCGGCGTTTCCACCCGCCTCGTCAAGCTAAATAGTTCGTGGATATAGATAACACCAACAATATTATCAAGGGACCCTTCGCAGACGGGGAGGCGGGTGTGGGCGGCGTTCGCCGCCTCGTCCAGTAGGTCTTCGACCGGCTTCAGAAAGTCGAGGGCCCTCATGTCCGCTCGCGGGATCATCACCTGACCCGTGGTGAGCTCGCTGAATCGAAACGTCCGCTGCAAAATTCGCCGCTCCAGGTCATCCAACACTCCCGCCTTGTGGCTTTGCCCCACGAGAATTTCCAGCTCCTCGACCGAATGGACCCCGTGATGTTCCCCGGCAGGCTCCATTCCGATGGCACGCAGAATCCCGTTGCCAATGCCGTTGAGGCTCCAGATCAGCGGTTGAAGGATCACAACGATGACGCCCATCGGGCGAGCGATCACGAACGCCACCTTCTCGGGCATCTGCAACGCGACCGATTTCGGCACAAGCTCGCCGAGGACGACGTGGAGCAGGGTGATCAGGAAAAAGGCGATCGCAACCGAGACGGAGTGCGAAAGCGTCACCGTGAGCGTGACGGGAAACCACGCAAACAGCGGCTCGATGAGGTGGGCGAGTGCCGGCTCGCCAATCCAGCCGAGGGCGAGGCTCGCGAGGGTGATCCCCACCTGGGTCCCCGCGATATAGCGGTCGAGGTCGCGAATCACCCGCTTGACCACTTTGGCGGCGGCGACTCCTGGGCAGCCAGCTCGTCGATCCGCGTCCGGCGCACGCTCACAAGGGCGAATTCGGCCGCGACAAAGAACCCATTGAAAAAGACCAACACCGCCACAGCGGCCAGGCTCAAAAGTTCGCTCGAAAGTCCAGTCATCCAAACAAGATCCTCATAAAGGCTCGCCTCAGGCGCTCGTCGAGCCCTCAGTCGAAAAGGGAGGCGATAACCACTGTAGCGATCCTTTACCAAGCCTGCCAACGTGGATCCTGCCTCCACTGACGCGCCAACATCCCAACCGAAAAAAGAAGGGGAGTTGTCCCGACCAGTCCCGCGAAACCCCTCGGCTTTTCCAGTCAGTACACGCACCTGAGCTCCAAAGACATGACCGGAGAAATCTGGAATTGCCTTGCATCGCAACACCCGGGGGGATCTGCTGTCACTTCGGATTGACCGGTTGGGGCCACCCCTCGAGGGGGCTTGGTTTCCTCGGGGAAATCCCAGGCGATTGACTTTCTGATGATGACCTCCGCGGGGACCTTGGGAATGTTGAGAGCGCAACCGAGTCGACCATCGTTTTCGGCCCTGGCCGTCGCCACCGTTCTGGTTTCCATCGTGGCCGCCGATTGCCGGGCGGCCGAACTCCACGTAGGGGGGGCGACCACCAGCATCACGCCCGATCGACCGGTGGCGATCGCAGGTCAAATGTTGACCCGGATTGCCCGGAACGTCGAGAACCCGGTGACCGCTACCGCCTTGGCCCTCGAATCCAGGGAAGGGGACAAGGTTCTCGATCAGGCGATCCTGATCTCTTGCGACCTGGTGACGATTGATTCCGCGATCATCGACCAGGTTCGTCGCCTGCTGAAGCAACGGCTCCCCGACCTCGATAGCCAAAAAGTGGTGCTCAACGCCACGCACACGCACACCGCCCCCGTCATGAAGGAAGGCGAATACGAAATTCCCAAAGACGGCATCATGCAGCCGACAGAATATGCGGATTTCCTTGCCAAACAGGTCGCTGATGCCGCGGTGAAGGCCTGGCAAGCCCGCAAGCCGGGTCGCGTGGGCTGGGGACTGGGACATGCCGTGGTGGCTCAGAATCGACGGGCGGTCTATGCCGACGGCCACGCCCAAATGTACGGCGTCACGAATCTGGCCAACTTCCGAGGGATCGAAGGGTCGGAAGACCAGGGTGTCGAAGTCCTCTTCTTCTGGAATCCCGAAGGGAAACTGCTCGCCACGGCGATCAACGTCGCCTGTCCTTCCCAGGAGGTCGAAGGACTCTCGGCCGTGAACGCCGACTTCTGGCATGAAGTCCGCGAAACGTTGCGTTCACGGCACGGTAAGGACCTGCTGGTGCTGGCCTGGACCGGCGCGGCGGGCGATCAGTCGCCGCACCTGATGTATCGGAAACGCGCCGAGGAACGGATGCGGACGCTCCGCGGTCTGACCCGACTCAAGGAGCTGGCGACCCGAATCGTCGGGGCCTGGGATGAAGCCTACGACGGCGCCCGCAAAGAACAGCATGCCGATGCCCCGCTGGTCCATAAAGTCGCGACGATCCAACTGCCCGTCCGAGTCGTCTCGGACGCGGAAGTTGCCGCGGCCAAATCAAAGATCGAAAGCCTCTCCAAAGACCCGGTCAACCGCCGGTCGGTCGTCTGGCACCAGGAGGTTGTCGACCGCCACGAACGCCAAAAGGCCGGCCCCGTCAATCCGTACCCCATGGAACTTCACGTCATTCGACTCGGCGACGTCGCCATCGCCACCAATGACTTCGAGCTCTTCACCGAGTACGGGATCCAGATGAAGGCCCGCAGCCGAGCACTCCAGACGTTCATCATTCAACTGGCGGGGCCAGGCTCCTATCTGCCGACCGAACGCGCCGTCCGTGGCGGCGGTTATAGCGCCATCGTCGAAAGCAACCTCGTCGGTCCGGAGGGGGGCCAAGTACTCTCGGATGAGACCGTGAATCTCATCAATTCGCTCTGGCAGGCAAACTGAGCCGAGACAATCCATCGGTGTCGATTCTGATTTCTTCCCCAAAGGAGAAATCAGAATCGACGGGTCGACTTACTTGAGTTTCGGGGACACCACTTCGATGATCCGCAGGCCCTGATTGGCGTCGGGAACGGCCGGGACAACTCGGCCCATCGAGCCCACGCCTTTCTGACTCGGGCCTTGGGCCACGAGAAAGCGGCCATCGGGCAGTCCGGCAATCCCCAACGAGGCATCAAACGCCCACTTGCCGATCACCTTGAACGAGGGGTCGGCCTTGAGCAGCACCTGCGGTTTGCCATAGCAACCGAACCACCAGTGCCCCTCGGCGAAGGTCGCCGTCTGGATGCCCATCAGCGTGTAACCGCTGTCGAGCACGTGCCGTTTCCGGAACGTGAACGACGGGTCGTACTCGAAGACATAATTTTCCTTGATGCCTTCGGGCAGCCCGCCCACAACGAAGAATTTCCCGTCGTGGAAGGCGATGCCCCCCGCGCCGTGAACGGCTTCCGGCGTCTTGTGCCGGGCAAGTTCCTTGAGCGTCTCGGCGTCATAAACATAGACCCACGAGTCGGCCTGGCCCGCGGCCTTGTTGAACGCCCCGAGGTTGACGGCGACGTAAAGCTTGCCGTCCTGGAAACAGAGATCGCCGTGGTGATTGGCCACCGGAACCTTCGCGACAACCTTGCCGTTGATGTCGGTCCGAAGCAGAACATCGGTGAAGCACCAGTAGATGGCGTCCCGATCGTTCGTGGCGATGCCTTGAAGGTGCCTCGGGTACGCTCCCTCACACGAGACAGCGCGAAACGACCGCCCGGCGTGGATGGCGAGGAGCCGCCGGGGGTGATCGGTGTAGATCCGGTCGATGCCCAGGTCGAGCAGAGCCTCCATTGTGGCCTGGTCGTTCACCGTCCACGCGCCCGCTTCGATGCCGGCCGCCTTGATCTTCCTGACCTTCTCGGAGGTGACGCCGCTGGAGTGGAGCACGAGACTCTCGAACCCGCGTTGCTTGGCGATCCGAAGGTCGTCATCAATGTCCGTGTTCGCTCCCCGATCCCAGAATACCGGGATCTCGGGGGCGAGCCGCTTGACCTCGGTCATATACGGCAGGCTGCCGTCATTGAAGCCGACCCAGCGCTCGGCGCCGAGCTTCCGCACGAGAGCGACGGCTTCGGCCACGACGTCCATCTTGGGCTGGATCGAGACTCGGGTCTGGTTCTGCTTCATGATCAGCCCCAGCGCATCGTCGAGCAGCGGGATCGTCTGGGGCGGGCACTCTTCGCGAGTCTTGCCGGTACGGCGCCGAAAGTCGGTGGCGATATCGACGGTCCGCAACTCCTCGTAGGTGGACTCGGCCACGTCCAGGTTCTTGTCGCCGACCCGCTCGGTCGTCCGGTCGTGGAGGACGACGAGCTTGCCGTCCTTGGTGCGGAGGATGTCGAGCTCGACCCAGTCGGCACCGAGATCGATGCCGCTCTGAAAGGCCGAGAGGGTGTTCTCGACGAACTCGCCCGAGTTTCCGCGGTGCGCGGTGACACCGTTACGAAGGAATCCAGCGGTCGCTGGCTGAGCCTTACAGACCGGCAGGTGAATCAGAACGACGAATACCGACGCCAGAATCCCACGCAACATCATCGTCATTTTGCCTTTCCTCGATACCGAGAAGGGGTCGGGAGCCGGCCTTATTCTGTCGCACCTCCGAGGCTGAAAACAATCGGGTCGGGAGTAAATCGTGGTCGTTCATGGGCACACGACCTGGCGAACGCCAGGAAAAAGTGGGTGAAGATCCTCGGCCAGCGTGCCTAAAATCGAAGCCGACGCACGATCGGTTCGGCATCCCGCAAGCAGTGCAGAGCGAGAGAAATCGGGTCACAGGTTCACAAGGATCTCTGAGAATGAAAACAATCGCCTATTTCCTTCTGTTTCTGAGCCTGTTTTGCCGCCAATCCAGCGCCGCGGAGAAGCCGCTGAACATTGTCGTGCTCTACGCCGATGACTGGCGCCATGACACGCTCGGTTGCGCGGGGAATCCGGTGGTGAAGACCCCCCACCTCGACCAGCTCGCCCGCGACGGATTTCGGTTCACGCGAAACTGTGTGACAACGTCCATCTGCGGCGTCAGCCGAGCCTCGCTCTTCACTGGGCAGTGGATGTCTCGCCATGGGAATCCCGCCTTCCAGGCGTTCAAGACGCCGTGGGCGGAAACCTATCCCGGCCTGCTGCGGTCCCGTGGCTATTTCGTCGGGCACGTCGGCAAATGGCATAACGGCAAATTCCCCAGTGCCAACTTTGACTTTGGTCGCTCGTACGACGGCACGCATTGGATGACGCAGCCCGACGGCTCGAAAATTCACGTCACGAAGAAGAACGAAAACGACGCGCTCGAATTCCTCCACGAACGCCCGGCCGACAAGCCGTTCTGCCTCACGCTCGCATTCTTCGCCACCCACGCTGAGGATGCGAATCCGAAGCAATACCTGCCCCAACCGGAGAGTGCACTTCTCTATCAAGACGTGACGATTCCCGTACCGAAGACCGCCACCGATGCGCACTTCAGGAAGCTGCCTCCCTTCATCGCCAACGAGAAGAATGAAGGCCGCAACCGCTGGCACTGGCGGTTCGACACCCCGGAGCGCTACCAGCAGTACATGAAGGATTACTACCGCCTTGCCTCCGAGGTCGACGCCACCTGCGGCCGCGTGCTGGCCGAGCTGAAGAAGCAGGGGGTGCTGGATCATACGCTGGTCATCTTCACAACCGACAACGGCTACTTCCACGCCGAGCACGGACTCGCCGACAAATGGTATCCCCATGAGGAAAGCATCCGCGTCCCCCTCATCGTGCGCGATCCGCGAATGGCGACAGCGAAGCGCGGGCAGACCAATGACGACCTCACGCTGAACGTCGATCTCGCCCCCACCATTCTCGCCGCGGCCGGAGTCACCCCACCCGAACGGATGCAGGGCCGCAACTTCGCGCCACTCTATCTCGCCGCCGATCCGCCCGCATGGCGAACGGAGTTCTTCTATGAGCATGCGATCATTCGCAATCAAGATTTCATCCCGGCGTCCGAGGCACTCGTGCGCAAGGATTGGAAATATTTCTACTGGCCCGACTTCAAGCACGAGCAACTCTTCGACCTACGCGCCGATCCCGCGGAAGAAAGCGACCTTGCCGCCGACCCGGCCCAGGCGGACCGACTCGCCGAGATGCGCGGGCGCTTTGCCGAGCTCAAAACCGCCGCCCAATGAGCGACGCCAAGGAGGTGCGTGCGCTCCTACCGGACGGGTATGAACCATGATAGGATAAGAGGCACGAGGCTTTGTCGGCGCTTGTTCGGCACGTTTTCGCGGCCGATGGGAAAGCGCCTCACCAACCTGGGCTTCGGTGGCAAAACGGTCTCTGTCACCAAAGCCGGCCCCCCTCGACTCGTACGATTCCGCATCGAGAAATCGAGGCCGGCGTGTCAATGCCGGCCGAAGCCGTCGCGATCCGGGAAGACGACGAATTCCTCCGAACGGAACGACGTTTCGCCGAAGATTTTTTTTCTGGAGAGATTGGCATGTCACCGCAGGAAAAGGCTGAATCACTCGGACTCCAATTCACCAAGCAAGAGCCCGGATATCTGGCGCTGGTTGTGCGGACCGGCAACCTGCTGCTGACGTCCGGCCACGTGAGCGACATCAAAGGAAAACTCGGCGCAGGAGTCACGGTCGAGCAGGGGAGGGCCGCCGCTCGGGAATGTGCCGTCAAGATCCTGAATTCGGTCTGGAACGCCCACGGCACGCTGAATGGCCTCAAGGTGCTGAAACTCCTGGGCTGCGTGAACTCGACACTTGAGTTTGACGAGCAGCATCTGGTGATCAACGGTTGCAGCGACCTGCTGCATGAAATCTATGGTAAGGACGGCGACGGCTACCATGCCCGTAGCGCCCTCGGCTTCGCCCAGATTCCCACCGGCTCGGCCGTCGAAGTCGAGGCCATTTTTGAAATCAAGGCGTGAGGCTATTCAGCAAAAAACCACATTTCAAGCCAAAATGTGATTCTTTGCTTCTGAGAGAACCGCCCACTCGAGGAGTCAGTGATCTGACTCCCGGGTGGCCCGCCCGATTCCCCGGTCGCCCCGCCTGCTCGGCTGTTCTTGTAGTATATTCCCGTAGGATTTGAGACTGTAGCAAGGATACCGAGATCTCGTTCCCACGCTCTGCGTGGGAACGAGTTTCTCTCGCGAATTTCGGCCTTCGGGGCAAACAGAGAGCCCGGTTTCCTTGCGACAGACTCTAGGATTTTGAACAAATTCAGGAGTCGAGTGCGGCCGTGGGACGTTTTTATGCACAAGAAGGAACGCCGCCAAGGGTCAGTCCCGACGGTCGTTTTGGTCACCATCGGTCTCATGACGGGCTGGGCCCTCGCGGGCTGTCGCGCCCCACAAGCGCGTGATCTCGGTGACAGGGCGTTGCCACCGATCGTAGCCGCGGATTCGACACAACCGTCCCCATTCGTTTCGCCCACCGAAAACCTGATCATCGTCGATTCGCCGCGAACCGACGTGGACTCCGACCTGGTTTCAGGGGGGTCCGCGATCGAGACCTGGGTCGTCCACACGCGGGCGTGCGAGCAGACGATGGGGGTCAATCCCTGGCCGAGCATCACGGTGGGGAAACTTGACGAGAATGGCGGGCCGCTCGGAGGATCCACCCCCGAGGACTTGTTCACTCGAATGGCGGGACGGCCCTCGGTCTTCCTGATCCACGGCAACGGGTACGAGTATCGCGCCGCGATCAAGGAAGCCATCGAGGTCCGGGCGCAGCTCGAGGCGCTCGGCGGCTTCGATCCCGAAACGGTGTTCGTCGTGTTCGACTGGCCCAGCGAGCGGGTGCGTCCCGACCTGGTCGTGGACCTCAACGAGAAGGCAAGGCGCTCGCAGATCGCAGGCTACCACCTGTCGCGATTCCTTCAGGCCGCGCCCGCGGGCTCGCGGATTTGCTTCATGGGCCAGAGCGACGGGGGCCGAATCACGCTGACCACCATGCACCTGCTCTCAGGCGCGGCACTGCCGGCGTTCTTGAGAGAGCCGGCCGCCCAGCTCAGCTCGGGCCGCCCCGATCTCCGGCTCCGTGCCGTGATCCTCGAGGCGGCCGCCGAGCACGACTGGCTCAACCCCGGTAATCGCTTGCATCAGGCGCTCCCAATGTGCGAAGCGCTTCTGAACCTGCGCAATAGCGGCGACTACGCGTTGGCCTTCTACTCGCTCGGCCAGTACACCGGAATCGGCTCCGCGATCGGCCGTGTGGGCATCCGCCCGCGCGACCTGAAAAAGCTCGGACCGCTCGCGGAGCGCGTCGAAGAGATCAACCACCACTCCCAGAGCGGCCTGAGCCACACCCTCTTTCCCCGGGTCCTCGAATATCCCGACGTCGCCCCCCGAATCGCGAGCTATACCTCCTGGAACGATCTCACCCCGGTCACAAGGCGTTGAGCCTCCATTGACAGAACCATGGCCTCAGTTCCATCCCGAGCGTCTGATTTCGTGACAACGGCCGCCACTGACCTCTTTGGAGAACCGTTTCCGATGCAACGCATGAGCACTCCACGCGCCTGGTTTCTCGTGGCCCTCCTGGCCTTACCGCTTCCCGCCTCGGCAGAGGAGGGGGGCAAGCTCCGGATCCTTCTCCTCGGCGACAGCACCACCATTGGCAGCGTCTGCCGGCGAATCGATCCCGATGGCCCCCACCTCGAGGGCGTGATCCAACAGCTCCTGGCGGCGGAGGCGGATCTGCCGCCCGTCGAGGTCCTCAACCAGGGGCAAGACGGTGATTATATCCAGCGCCTTTTCTCCTCCGGTCGCTACGACAAGGAAATCAGGCCGCTCAAAGGCGTCGACTACGTCCTCATTCGCTACGGCCTGAACGACAACGCCAAGCGGGAGAACTTCGAGGACACTTTCCCCAAGGACTACGCCGAACTCATCGAGCGGGTGCGCAACGACTTCCCGCAGGCCACCATCCTGCCGATGACCATCATTCCTTACCTGACGCCCGAACGCGACGAGGTGATCAATCAGCTCATCCGCAAGGTGGCCGAGTCGGAAAAGGTTCCCTTGTTCGACGTCTATTCCCGCTACCAGGCCGAGCTCAAGCACGGGCCGAACATGCTCAACTACCGCCGCTACCCGCTCGATAAGATCCCGGGGCAGCACCGCGAGCTGGCCAAGCCCTTCGTCCGCGATGGTCAGGTCGTGGTGATGGATAACCGGCTCGACGCCCATTTCCAATCGTTACCCGGCTGGTTCGGCGATCGTCACCCCAACCTGGCCGGCTACCACGTGATCGGCGACGAGTCGGCCAAGTTCCTCGCAAAACTGATCCGGGCGAAGCAAAAACCGTAATTCCGCATGTCGCTCATGTCTCAATTCACGACTTCATTTTCATGATTTCGTGCGATCTGTTCCTCAAAAACCCGGGCCGCGGCCTACCAACAGGTGGACCGCCCAGCCCGGCTCGGCTCGCCACTTTAGGCATCGAGGTCCGCGTCCCAAACACCCGGCGATAACGGTGGTGGAACAGAGTCACATGACTTTGGTCCAAACCCCAAGGCCGTCCGGCATACATTACCGAACCGTCGGGCCGCGCGGCTGACGTGCCCGCCCGGGCGTGCCACCGAACCCGGGTCGCGAGCGGACTTGGCATCAAGCCCTGGCGAAGCTGCTCGTGCTTCGGAGAGAGTCGGCCAGAGCGGATCGAGGGAGACGATCGTCTCTCGGCAGGCCGGGCAGACGAGCCCTCGCTGGACCGGCGTCGCGACTTTGATCCCAACGAATTCGCCGCAGGCCGGGCAGCGGCCGAAACGCTCACGGGTTCTCGCGGCCCGGAGCTCAAGCGGGACGGGGGCGTGCTTCTGAGGCGCCGGGATCAACCGCGCCAGTTGCACGGCGAGCGAGTACCAGGTCAGCATGGTCGCGATTCCCGAAGGGTCATGGTCCCCTGATACTTCGTCGCGAGTGCCGCGATTATTCCCCAGCTCTCGAAACCAGTCGACATTCGACTCGCAGACGAAACACGTGTCGTTCCATGAAGAAGGGGCGATTCCATGCATCGGCTCGCCCTCGCTTTTTTTGGAAATATTCCCAAGAATCAGTGAACGAAATCGAGTGATCGCTGCAGTATGTGGGAGGCTTGCTCTGACTACAAATTCCCTCCGTCCCCGGTTCAGCCTGCGAAGTCAGCGATGCACTTATACGCATACATGCGCAGCCGAAGGAATATCGTCATGTGAAACCAAGTCCGCAAACCAATGCGACACATCCCGACTGCACGCAGAAGAGTGCGTCACCCGATGGAAGAAGGAGCCCTGAGATGCCCCGCTGCAGGAAATGGCTTGTTTTGGTTCTCAGCCTCCTTCTCTTGACTCCAGCTATTGGCGTATCACTGGAAGTCGATGCACCTCCACCTCCCAAGGGCTATGTCTGCATGCGCGCCAGGGCTCCCATCGTCATCGACGGCAAGCTCGACGATTCCGCCTGGGCCGAAGCTCCCTGGACCGACGATTTCCAGGACATCGAAGGAGACCGAAAACCCCGCCCTCGATTCCGGACCCGCGCCAAGATGCTCTGGGATGACCGGTTCTTCTACATCGCCGCGGAACTCGAAGAGCCGCACGTCTGGGCGTCGCTCACGAAGCACGACTCGGTGATCTTCCACGACAACGATTTCGAGATCTTCATCGATCCCGATGGCGACAATCAGGAATACTACGAGCTCGAAATCAACGCGATCAACACGGAGTGGGACCTCTTTCTCAAGAAGGCGTACCGGAATGGCGGCCCGGCAATCAACGAGTGGGAGATCCCTGGGCTCAAGACCGCAACGCAGATCAACGGCACGATCAACGACCCCGCTGATCGAGATACCTCGTGGACAGTCGAGTTCGCGATTCCATGGAATGTCCTCGCCGAGTTCGCCCATCGTCCCTCGCCGCCCAAGAATGGCGACCAGTGGCGGGTGAATTTCTCAAGAGTCGAGTGGAAGCATCTCGTTGAGGGAAAAACGTACAAGAAGGAGCCGAGTACGCGGGAGGACAACTGGGTCTGGTCGCCGCAAGGAGCGATCGACATGCACCGGCCCGAGCGCTGGGGCTTCGTTCAGTTCTCGACCGAGCCTCCTGGAAAGGCTCGTTACACGCCCGACCCCGCTAACCCCGTTCGCGATCGCTTGATGGCGATCTATCACGCTCAGACGGCCTATCACGGTAAGCATCAGACCTGGGCGGCGACACTCGAAGCGCTCGGCCTGGAGGCGGAGCCCGGCCTTCCCGGGACGCTGCGTCCTCAGATCAAGCGAACTTCATCGGGCTTTGAAGCCTCGATCGTGATGGACGGCCGATCGGCGCAGGTCTGGACGATCCGGGAAGACTCCCGTATCTCGCGGTCCGATCGCTGAGGAGATTCTTCAATCAACGCGAGATCCAGAGACTTGTCGCCACGCCACAGGGGCTCTTCGTCTGCCTGAAGACAGGGGAGCGTGAGCCCCTGTCTTTGGACCTTCGCATTGGCTGATTCTTTTGCCCCTGGGGTAACGGCAACGGGTTGAGGGATTCGGGCGGAAGACCCGGTAGCGTGGCGACAGCGTCGGTCCATGCCCCCTTTGAATTCGCCAAAATTTCGGACATATCGAATTTTCCTATCTAACCTCGGCGGAGGTGTTCTTATAGCCCGTATGACCACCAGTTATAGTGCAGCTTGTTGTCCAGGTGGTCGCTGTTGTAGCTCGGCAGCGCGTCGGGGTCGCCCCATAAAAGCACCGAGAAGTAGCCGGCCTCAATGCCAAACTCCTCGTTGATCAGTCGTGTCAACTCTAGAGTCATCGCCTCCCGTTGCCTCAGACTCCGGTCGTCCGAGAACTCGTACGGGAACATGACGTACTTCCTGTCTTGGTTAATGACCAGCTTATCGGAGTTCAGCAGAGCTCTTGTGACGGGGTGGACGTTGTCGACAAGCCAAAGCCAGCAGCCACCTGGCTCCCCCTGTTCAGAAGGCCCAGCGCTCTCCTCGACCTGCTGGGCGAGAGCGTGTACTCGATCGGCGATTTCTCGATCACGTTCGGGTTGGGGGGTGAGGTAGTCGGTCAGATCGATGGTCGCCGCCGCGATTGCCGCCGCCTCTGCGTCAGGGTCGCGAATGGCCTCTGGAGAGCCAACCTCGTCGGATATGAGCACGTACTCGAAAGTGTCGGGGGCGATGTCCTGCCGGTCGACGAGCGCGAGGACGTCGTGCAGGACCATGTTGGCCTCTTCCCTTGTGTTCACGATCACACCGATGCCGTGCAATGCGCCGTAGTAGAGGTCGAGACCGGGGATATCCGTCACCCCATCGACGACCCCTGACCTCGCCATTTCTGCCTCGTACTCGGTGAGATCGCCGTTGAAGGGCCAGCGCCACTCCCGCTCGTGGGTCCAGTCCACCCGCCACCGACCGGTCGGGTAGTAGGACAAGTAGCGGAACTGCTCGTTCAAAGGCAGCGCGTCCGTCGGGATGATCCGGGGGCCGCCATCCTGGCCGGTCGGGATGGCGACGCCGGTATCGTTGAGCCCGTAAATCACAGGCCGGGTCCCCAGTTCGAACATCTGCCTCTTCGGGAAGGTGAGCGCGAGAGTGCTGATCTTCTGGCCGGCTCTCAGCCGCTCCGCCGAAGCCTCAAGGAAGGCAGCCGTCGGCATGTCGGTGAAGCAGATCGCGGGACGGGGCCCGTAGACGGTCCGTACCCCTTTCCGCTTCGACCACGTCGCCCACAGGCGGCCGTGTCGGATCGCCGACCTCAGGAGAAACATGGCGGAGTACTGAGTGGACTCCGCAATATTCGTAAACCCAAAACTCTCAGGAAGATCGGGAGCAGATCCATCTTTGAGGTCGAGCTTCCGAAAGAAGTGGATAAGCCGCTCCGACAGGTCGTACCGCCGGTTGCTTTTCACGTCGGGCCCCAGTCGCGGCTTTTCGAGGTATCCCAAAGACTTCGGCTACCTCACCCATTTCGAGGGGCCGAACGAGCGGATGGCTCGCAGCCCGCGTCCCAAGTCTATAAGGCGGGGGCGACACCCTCAAGGCGTCATGCAATTGAATCGTCGTGGTATCGCGCCGGATAATTGAGGGTCTCGGTGTGAACGTCGGTCGAAAAACGTATCGCACGCCGGTCTCCGATGTTCGGCCGAAAAGCGTAACGCTCATAGGTTCACCAATGGCGTCTTGCACACAAAAGCGAACATTGTTTCGCTTCGATACCCCACGCGTCGCGAGGTCCATGGGTGTTCACGCACATGCACAACTGGGCCGAGATCCGCCGCCGCGTCCTCATGAAGAGGCAGAGAAAGCGTTCCATCTGCCGCGAATTCGACAAATATCAATGGTCCCGGGCAAATTCAAAGGGGTCAGGAGCCGATATGGCCATATCGGCTCCTGCCCCCTTTGAATTACCGATAACGGTGGCCTACGCACAATCACTCGTCTCCATTCTCGCGATTGACAACACGCCCGGCGAGGCTTGCTCTGACGGAAAATCCCCTCCGTCCCCGTCTCATCCTACCATAACTTCATTTTTATGATCTTGTCCGATGTGTTCCTCAAAAACCCGGGCCGCGGCCTACCAACAGGTGGACCGCCCAGCCCGGCTCGCCACTTTAGAGTCAAAAACAGAATGAGCGTAGCAGTCCTAAATCAGGGTAGCTACGCTCATTAAGTTAGGGGCTCTTAGGCATCGAGGTCCGCGTCCCAAACACCCGGCGAAAACGGTGGTGGAACAGAGTCACATGACTTTGGTCCAAACCCCAAGGCCGTCCGGCATACATTACCGAACCGTCGGGCCGCGCGGCTGACGTGCCCGCCCGGGCGTGCCACCGAACCCGGGTCGCGAGCGGACTTGGCATCAAGCCCTGGCGAAGCTGCTCGTGCTTCGGAGAGAGTCGGCCAGAGCGGATCGAGGGAGACGATCGTCTCTCGGCAGGCCGGACAGACGAGCCCTCGCTGGACCGGCGTCGCGACTTTGATCCCGACGAATTCGCCGCAGGCCGGGCAGCGGCCGAAACGCTCACGGGTTCTCGCGGCCCGGAGCTCAAGCGGGACGGGGGCGTGCTTCTGAGGCGCCGGGATCAACCGCGCCAGTTGCACGGCGAGCGAGTACCAGGTCAGCATGGTCGCGATTCCCGAAGGGTCATGGCCCCCTGATGCCGTCGACTGATCCAGGCCACTCCGTTGGGGCTCAGGAGGTGGTGTGGGATCGGCGGGTAGGGGGCAAGGCCGACCGACCGAGGGCACGGGGCGCGTCCGCGGTCGGCCGCGAGATTAGAGTCCCATTCGGGTCGAGATTTGCTCCCCAGATTTCTCCCCGCATTGGCGTGGGATGATTCACGAATCGTTAGTCCAGACCATCAGCCAGCGTGGCGTCCCACGCCGCTCGCTCTTCTTGTTCCTCCGCCCAGGCGGCCGGGGCCTCTCGCAAGGCGGCGAAGTCGGCGTTGAGCCCTTCCAGGAAGCGTTTCTTCCTGTACTCCTCGATCGCCTTGCCAAGCACCTCGGTCATCGGTTCGTCAGCTTCCTCCGAAAGTGACCGGAGGGTCGCGTGGGCGGAACGACTAATTCGAACCGTCAACCTTTCCATAAGGTTTGACTTCCTGACCCGAGTCATGTGTGGTGCGCTGAACGAATGACTCCGAGTCTGTTGTGGCCCAGACACAATCTCCTTTGATACGTGGCGACCTACTGTTCCCCATCTCAGTCGCCAGTGACCGGTAACCCCAATGGTATACTGAGCTGTATACAAATTCAACGTCATGCCGATTCGCCACGAGACGATCTCGAACCGGCCGGCACACCCGAGATCGGCTCTGGCAATTGGCCCGACTGAGGCGGTCAACAGCCTCGGCGGTGGCCACGGATAAACTCGACAAGAACCTGCCTCGGTTCAAGATTGAGCGCGAAAGGTAGGGACCGCCGCATGGGCTGGTTCTTTTGCCCTTGTGGCAACGGCAACGGGTTGAGGGATCCGGGCGGAAGACGCGGTCACGTGGCGACAGTGTCGGTCCATGCCGGGGAAGGAAGGGCGGAGGCATCGTCCGGATCTTCCACAAAGGGCCGCGGTTCCACCGACAGCCCATTCGATCGCACCAAAAAAGGGGGAGAGCGGACCACGATCGGTCGCGGGTCACGCCCGCTTCGCACGCGCGGGGGTGGGCTTGACGCTGACGAGCGGCTCGGCGCTTCCTTCGAGAGGCTGGCCCACCTGGGCGGCTTCGAGGCGGGTCTCGATCTGGGCGGCGTAGTCGGGGGAGAGTTCGAAGCCGAGGTACTTGCGCCCGAGCTTCTTGGCGACAACCAGGGTCGTGCCGCTGCCGGCGAACGGGTCGAGGACGATATCTCCCTCGTTGGAGCAGGTCCGGATGATCCGGCCGAGGAGTTGCTCGGGCATCTGGCAGCCGTGCCACCCAGCGCGTTCCTTGAACGTGCCGCAGACGCGAGGGACGTACCAGGTGTCGCTGTCGGGGGCGAAGCCTTCGGGTAGGTCCTGAGGGCGGAGAATCCAGGTGTCGTCAGGCACACGGCCCTTGGGGTCGGCGCGGGCGTCGGCGTAGACGAGCTGCCGCGCGGAGGGGACGCGGATGTCGTGGTCGTTGAACAGGAACCGCTTGGCGTCCTTGACGAAGTAGAACAGGTGGGCGTGGCTCCTGCTGAACTTCTTCTTGCAGTGGACGCCGAACGTGTAGTACCAGATCACCCAGTTCCGGAGCGTCAGGCCCTGGCCGCGGTGGAAGGCTACTTTGAGCTCGGCCGCGTACTCGTCGCCAATCGCCAGCCAGAAAGTGCCGGTCGGCTTGAGGACCCGCGTGACCTCTTTGGCCCAGAGCTCGGTCCAGGCGAGGTACTGGTCGGCGCTGCGGCTGTCGTCGTAGACGTCGTAGGCGTAACCGATGTTGAACGGGGGATCGGCGAAGACAAGGTCGATCGACCCTGACTCGACCTGCCGGATGTTTTCCAGGCAGTCCCCCTGGTAGAGACGGTCGAGCGCCAGGCTGGGGGTGGGGGCCGCGGACATGATTCGCTTACTCCTCGTCACCGGCGGAGGACGCGTCCGAGCCGTCAGGGCCGTGACCGTCACCGTTGCCGCCGCTGTTTTCGTCACCGTCGATGCGGTATTGCGCGAGCTTCTTGTGCAGGGTGTTTCGATTGATGCCCAGGCGGGCGGCCGCCTTGATCTGCACCCGTTCGCACGACTGGAGGACCTGCTGGATCAGTTCGCGCTCGACCTGATCGACGATCCGCTTGTGAAGGTCGTTCGCCTGCGGACCGGCCGCGCGAACCCCCTGACGGACTAGCTCGGACGTCATGGCCGTGAGGTCGCCCCCACGCGATCGGATCGGGCGCGGGGCCGCGACTCCGCGCAACTGAGGAGGCAGGTGCTCGACGGTCAGCTCGGGGCCTTCGCCCAAGATCACGGCGCGTTCGACGTAGTTTTGAAGCTCGCGGACATTGCCCGGCCAGTCGTGGTCACGGAGCAGACGCATCGCCTCCGGGTGGACGCGCCGTACGTCCCGGCGATTTTGATCGGCATACCGCTTCAGGAACAATTCAACCAACAAGCCGATATCGTCCCGACGCTCGCGCAAGGCGGGCAGGTAGACCGGCACGACGTTGAGTCGGTAGTACAAGTCTTCACGGAACCGGCCGGCGTCGATCTCGTCGAGCAGGTCGCGGTTGGTCGCCGCGATGATCCGGGTATCGACCTTCTTGGTGTTCGTGTCACCGACCCGCTCAAACTCGCCCTCCTGGAGGACGCGGAGCAGCTTGACCTGAAGCTTGGGGGAGGTGCTGTTGATTTCGTCAAGAAAGATGCTGCCGGTGTGCGCGGCTTCAAACCGGCCGGTCCGGTTATCCACAGCGCCTGTGAACGAGCCTTTGACGTGGCCGAACAGTTCGCTCTCGAGCAGACTCTCGGTCAGGGCGCCGCAGTTGACGCGGATATAGGGGCCGGAGTATCTCGGGCTGAGGTCGTGAATGGCGCGCGCGACCAGCTCCTTACCAGTCCCGGTCTCGCCGACGATCAGCACACAGGCGCGAGAGGGGGCCACTTGCCGGGTGGTCCTGAAGACCTCGAGCATTGCCGGGCTCGAACCGATCACGCCCGGCAGAGGAGTGTCTCCTCCCGGGCGAGATGGGGAGCGATCATAAGGGATGGCCATCGCCGCGCGTCCTTCCAAGAGGGCCGGTGAACACCGCGGGCGGGCGAGTGGGCGAACCGCTTCGCTCCACCCTCGGGCCGGCCGGACCCCTCCTCTCCTCGATCAATCGTTCAGTTCAACCTATCCGTCGAATCCTCGGCTCTTGCACGGCAAAAAATCGGCCCTTGAATCGCATCACGGTTTGCCGTCCGCGGGAGGCGGAACCTCCGCGTCGGGCGCGGGCATGGCCTCGGCGGGTTCCGGAGTCGGCGGAGAGGGGGCCGATTCTGGAGCCGGGGCCGCCTGTTCAGGGGCCGCGGGAAGAGCGTTAAGTTGCTGGAGCCGCGCGCCCGCCTGAGCCGGCTTGGGTCGAAGGGCACCGATGAGCGTGGCCATAGCGACCCGCAAGGCGGGTTCACGCTCCTGGTCGAATGCGGTCAGGAGCTTCGCTTCTTGGTCGGCCGCCACAAGCGGCCCGAACCGCTGAAGGCTCCGGGCGAGTTGCTCGGCCGCGGAGAGGCGAAGCGGGGTGGGCTTCGACACATCGAGAACTACGTCGGCGAGGCTGCGCTGGGCCTCGGCGTCAGGCACATCCCCCAGGGCCGACGAGGCGGCCAGGTTGGTCGTCGGAGTATTCAGAGCGAGGGACAGAGCGCTCTCGGCTTGCCGCAAGTCGGACTCGAACGGGTTGCCCGGCCGCGACGCGATCAGAGCCAGAAGCGAGGCGGCCTCGCCTGCGAAGGTGGCCCGCTCCTCATCCGAGAACTCCGACGGCCGGCCCCCGAGCTGCCGCTCGAGGATCGCCGCACTGGTCGGGGTGACGAGAAACTTCACCCCCGGATAGTTGGTGAACGTCGCATCGAGCGCGGCCTGATTGTTGAGCGGGCCCACAACGTAGATCGGAATCCCCGCGGTCCGTGCATCGGCTCGCAAGTTCGAGAGGATATCGACCAGCCGCCAGGGTCCACCGACCTGGTGCGCATCGACCAGAATCAGCTCGACGTCGGCCCCATCGGCCGCGGCACGAAAGCCATCCGCACCGGTTCGAGCGACCTGGGATTGGTAGCCAAGTTCTTTGAGATAGGAGGCGACCAGGTTCCCACGATCCAGGTTGCCATCAATAACGACGGCCCGAGGCGCCGGCTGATTGACCACAAACCGCGCCAGGATCGGCACGACCTGGCTCGAACCGGCGAACGGCCGCCGGGGTTCGAGCAAGACCAGGGCCCGCGCGGCGGCAAACTGAGCGCGTCGACCGGGCGAGGAGAGCGCCTCGACCAGGGGGTGAACCCGCCGGCCGGACGTCAAGACGTCGCGGTCGACAATCTGCCCCAGGGCCGTCGCCGCGACCGCGGCCAGATCCGGCTTGCCGTCGGTGATCGCCGTCTGAAGGACCTGGCCGAGCACGTTCGGCCCAGCGGCCAGGGCTAAGGCAAAAGCGCCTGTGGGGTCGTTGGTCGTCACGGCTTTGAAGCCCGCATTCTCGACCGCTTTTTCCAGGGCCTGGCTCACCAGGACGATCTGGGCGGGCCCATCGGCCGGATCGAGCTTGAGCGCCTCACGTGCCAGCCGCTGTCCGAAGTAGGCCTCGGCATCGCTCCGCGAGACCTGACGAGGGACAGGGATCTTCTGATCCGCGTCCCACTCCCAGATCAAGGCCGAATCGCCGGGGAACAAGAAGGCGTGACGGTGGTACTTCCGCGCCTCGTCGGTCAACACCCGAACGGGGGAACGGGGCTGGGACTCGAACGACCGGCCCGTCAAGCGGGCAATGGCGCGGCGGGCCGCGGCGCGGGCCGGCGCCCCTGTGTCCGACGTCGCGGCCAGGGGCGTCAAGGACGGAACCGCTCGAACGTCGCCGATCATGCCCAGGGCGTTGGCCGCATCGGCCGCCAGCCGCCCGTCCGAGCTCTCGAGGACTGCAATCAAAGGGGGGACCGCCGAGCGGTCGAGTCGCCCCATGTTATAAGCGATCAGGGCCCGGTCCTCGGCGGGGATGTTCGCCCGGTCCAGAGCCTGCACCAGATAGGGGACGGCATAAGGACCAGCCTCACGGAGTCGCTCGACAGCGTACTCTTGCTCCTCGGAACTCTTCGTGAGCGTGTTGACGAACCGCTGAATCCGATCGGCCCGGGTCGAGTTCCGCAGCGAGGCGGCGGCCAGTAAGGAGGTGAGGGGACGGGCCAGGGCCCGCGTTTCGGGATAGTTGTCCAGCCGGAGCACCGACCCGACGCCGTACCGGTCGCGGATCTGAAGCAGCACGGCGTCGTCGGGCTTGGACTTCATGAACTTGTTGAGATACGGGACCGCCTGCTGGGCCTGACCGGTCCGAATCAGGTAGTCGGCCGCCTCCCAAAGCTCGATCGGAGTCTGCGGCTCCTTGCTGAAGGTCTCGGGGCCGGGGACTTGCCCCCTTGCGTCAGCGGCAAACCCGGGCAGGAGCGATGCCCCGGCCGCCAGGCAGGCCACTACGCACGAGATCGCCAGGCGATCGCGGAAAGACGAGTTTCGGCACATGAGGTCGAGTCCGCTCTGCTCGGGGTCAACGGGGGACATTCGATTTCACAACACGGTCGAGTTCACAGGCGCTCCTGAAGGACCAGATCCTCGTTGGGTTCGCGGTGGCGGACCAGGCGGGCATCCGCCCCATCAACGAGGATCTCGGCAGCGCGGGGGCGCGTGTTGTCGTGGGAGGCCATGACCATGCCGTCGGCGCCTGCCGAGAAGGTCGCCAGCGATCGTCCCGGGACAGGGCAGGGCACGGTCTTTGGCCAGGAAGTCTCCGCTCTTGCAGACGGGTCCGACCACGTCCCAGGGCTCGGTCCCTGTGATCGCGGCCTCGTCTTCGTCGGGAGGGGCGGGCAAGCCGACAGGCGCCGTGACGGGCCAGGTCCGATGGAACGATTCGTACAGCACCGGGCCGGATCAGGTCATTCATCGCGGCGTCCTGGATCAGGAACCGCTTCACTCCCGACTGCTTGGTATATAACACACGACGGACCAGGATGCCGGCGTTGCCGGCAATCACCCGCCCCGGTTCCATCGCTAGACCGCGTCCCATCGCCTGAATTCCCGGCAAAATCACCTTGGCGAAGTCGGAGATCGGCCGCGCCTCGTGGCCTCGGCCATTGATCCCGTCTCCACCTCCCAGGTGATACCAGGCGACCGAACAACCCAGCTTGCGCAATCGGGCGATGATCTCGATCCCATCGGTCACCGCGCCACGGTTAGGCGCGTTGGCCCTGATCTGCGAGCGGATGTGCGTGGACATGCCGTTCATCGTGACGCTCAGAATCCTCACGAAGGCAAGAGTCGAGTCTTCCAGGCGGCCAGTTGTTTCTCGACCTGGTCGGGTGCGGTCGAGCCGTGAGACCGGAACGCCTTGATGGCGTTGGCAACCCCCAGAACGTTCTTGACCCCTGGTCCGAGGTTGGGATGGGCCTTGGCGAAATCATCATCGGGCAGGTCGACCAGGCGACGGCACCCTTTCTGTTCGCAGAGGCTGACCAGATGGCCGATGACTTCGTGCGCGGAGCGCTGGGGAACCCCTTGACGGATCAGGTATTCCATGAGCGTGGTGGCGTCGAGGAAGCCTTCGTCGAGCCGCTCGGCGATCCGGTCGGCGCGAAGGGTCGCCCCCGCGACGACGACGGCGGCCAGTTCCAGGCAGGCCTCGACCGTATCGAACGCATCGAAGATTGGCTCTTTATCCTCTTGGAGATCGCGGTTGTAGGCGAGCGGCAGCCCTTTGATCAGCACGAGCAGCGTGTTGAGCGCACCGATGACCCGGGCGGTCCGCCCTCGGATCAGCTCGAGAACGTCGGGGTTCTTCTTCTGGGGCATGATGCTGCTGCCGGTGCAGATCGCGTCGGGCAAGGCCAGGAACGAAAATTCCTGGGTGCTCCAGAGGACCCACTCCTCAGCCCAGCCCGAGAGGTGCTCGGCGATCATCGTCAGGTCGAAGACCGACTCCAGGGCAAAGTCACGGTCGCTCGAGACGTCCATGCTATTGGCCGCCACCCCGTCGAAGCCAAGGGCCTTGGCGACGTGGTCACGGTCAATCGGCAGGGTCGTGCCGGCCAGCGCGGCAGCCCCCAGGGGCAAGACGTTGAGCCGCTTGCGGGTGTCGGCCAGGCGGTCGCGATCGCGGGCGAACTTCTCGACGTAGGCGAGGAAATAATGAGGGGCGAGCACAGGTTGAGCGCGCTGAAGGTGGGTGTAGCCGGGCAAGATCACCTCGCGGTGCCGCTCGGCCGCGTCCACCAGGGCACGCTGGAGGTCGGTCAGCCGATCGCCGATCCGGTCCAACCCGTCGCGGACCCAGAGCTTGACGTCGGTGGCGACCTGATCGTTGCGACTCCTGGCCGTGTGCAGCTTGCGCCCCACGTCGCCGAGCCGGTCAATCAGGGCGGCCTCAACGTGCATATGCACGTCCTCGCGTT
Source organism: Singulisphaera photorubra (assembly GCF_045290345.1). GTDB lineage: Bacteria > Planctomycetota > Planctomycetia > Isosphaerales > Isosphaeraceae > Singulisphaera. The sequence continues at coordinate 1,310,247 of NZ_CP155447.1, forward strand.
CGAGCACGAACTCGAACCGGTCCGCCTCAATCTCAGCCCGGATATCCGACAGACCCCGCACAATTTGCTGGCACTCATCGTCAGTGATCAAACCAACATGAGCCAGCATCTCGGCGTGCGCGATCGAGGCCCTGATGTCGTGCTCGAAGAGCCGACGGTCAAAGGAGATCGATTCCGTGAACTGTTCGACGCGACGATCCGTTTTCTCGCCGAAGCGTCCGCCCCAAGGTTTGCTGGCCACCCGTCATTCCCCTCTCAGCCGTCCCGCGATGCGCAATATCAGAGCACAAAACAACTCCATCGTAGGCAGCGCAGCACGGAGAGTCAACCAGCGAGGGTACGGGCTTGGGGGGAACTGAAGGGCAATTTCGGCCTGCCGCTCGCCGCGAGCCGCTCGGATCCGACCGAGAATCGTCGGCTTGGGGGGAACGTCTGGAAAAAGGGACGGAGCGGGCCGAGGGATCGTGATTATTGGCCCGCTTTGGCCTTGGGGCGCGCTTTCTTGCGGGCGGAGCGGGGCGAACTCTTGGCGGCCTTCTCGGGCGCCGAGCCTTCCTTGGTGCTTGCCTCGGCCCCGGCGGTCGCCGGGTCTTGAGTCGGCTTCGGGGCGGCGTCGGCCGAAGCCTCGGGCTTGGTTTCGGGCTCCGGGTCTGAATCGGGGTCGAGCTTCGCGAGATCGAAGGGCTCGCCGAGCATCTTGTTGAAGGCGGCCTTCTGCTTGGCGTCGATCACCTTGCTCAACTGCTGAACGGCACCGTCGCGAAGCTTCTCCATCATTTCCCGGAGCTGGGCGACCTGGCCGGGCCCCACCTGGCCCTGGGCGGCCCCCTGGCGCATCCTCGCGAATAAGAGGAACTGGTTCTGCTGCATCTGCGTCATGATCGACTGCACATACTGGCGCTGGGTGTCTTTCAACCCGAGCTTGGCGGCGATGTCCGGCCGGGCGACGGCCAGCGGACCCTCCGTGCGAAGGACGATCTGGTTGAACCGTTCCTTCTGCTTGTCCTCGAGAATCCGACCGATCGCCTGATCATTCTCCCGGCGCATCCCGTCGCGGGTCGCCAGCATCCCCTGCGGATTCAGGCCGCCCTCACCGTCTCCCCCTCCCCCGAGGAATAACGACTGGAACTGATCTCGCTGTTTCTGCGCCGCGGAGACGGAGAGGCTGAAAATCTTGTGCTTCTGGGCATCGGTGAGCTTGAGCTCACGCTGGACTGCGGGAGCCATGAGGATCGTCACGGGGGCTTGAGGCCCCGTGCCCATGGTGCGTGCCAGGCCGGCCAGGCTCTCGCTCCCTCCATCTCGACCGGCGGTTTGCGCTCGAGCGATCGAGAACTCACCAACCGCCGCCAGGACCACGGCCAGGCCAACCGCCGCGCGGAACGTTGGAGCACGATTCATTGATGCGTCTCCGTCCCAAGTCCGGTGGAGGGGGCACCGCTGGGTCCGAAATCAAGAGGTAGTGGACCAGCTCCGCCCCCGGCGTTGACGCCGCGAAGGAGGCAGTGGAGCCCCATTCTTCAGGAATCGGATGTGAACCGCAATGAGAAGTGAAAAAAGCCGACGGCGTTTCGGTTGGACGGTTCCACCCCAGCCGCGCAATGCATCGAAACAATTGCATTGTTCTATTGAATGACCCGTGCCCACCCAACGCAATAACCCGCGAAGCTATCAAATGACACGTCCGCGGATCCCTGGTGGCTTGGTCATGGACCAAGGGGGATCCGCGGACGAGATTTCAGTCACTCAAATGCTTTGATCTTGACTTGATTCAACTTCACTTCACTTCTTGGCGGGCGCGGTACCGCTCATCATCCCAGCGGCCTTGGCGACGCCGACGACGCCGCAAGCGACGCGATCACCGGCAGCGCCGGCGGGGGGCGACTTGAGGTCGTCGGCCTTGGCGTGAACGATCAGGCCACGGCCGATGATCGAGTGGGCGCCCGAGAAGCTGATCGCGGAATCGAGGAGTTCGATCTTGGCAACGCCCTTATCGTTGGCCTCGATGTTCCCGAGGTCACCGACGTGTCGCTTGGTGTCGTGCGGGCCGGCGTGCGGCATGTTCGTGGGGTTGAAGTGGCCCCCCGCGGACATGGCGTCATCCGAGCTGCAATCGCCGAACTCGTGGACGTGGAAGCCGTGCGGGCCCGGGGTCAGGCCTTCGACCGTCCCTTCCACCAGGATCCCCTTCGGAGTCTGGGTGAACGTGATCTTGCCATGAACGTCGCCCCCCTTCTTGGTGGCGTGCAGCACGGCAACGGCCTTCGTGACTCCTCCCAGGGGGGCCACCTCGGCGTGCTGGGCCCAAGTCCCAATTGTGGTCAGGGTGACCAGGGCAGCGCCGGACGCGATTGCGAAAACGAAACTCTTACGTGTCATGTTGTCTCTCCTCTGGGTGTGCCTACCTGGCGGGACCAACGCGGGTCGTTGCAACTTAGCCTGCAGAGCCGCCGCTCACAAGGGACTTCATTCCGTCCGAGGTCGCGAACCGCCGTTCGGACAGGCAGGATCGGCAAGGTCTGCCGCAAAACGCGCGGCCAACGCCGTTTGAGTCGCCGGTTCGGAACGCGTCTGGGAGCCATAGGAATTCAGCCCTTGGGGACGCGCTCCCGAGAATCCCGAGCCCTGCCAAGGGCGGCCTGAGGGGCAGGTTAACACGCCCGATATCGCAGGCTTCGCCCCAGATCAGGCCGCCCTTGCACGGCTAAAACCTACTGACATAAGGATTCCAGGGGCGTTGTCCCGGGCTGCCTGGGAACGCCCCGATAGGGCGATGACCAGTGAGCGCATGTGCGTCTCAGTGGGTAAGCCGCTTACGGAATATCCGTAAGCACGCAGCGCCAGGAGGCCAGGGCGAAGGCCTCTGCGTCTGCCTACAAACAGGCCTCGCCGCACAAGGGATTTCTTGTGCGGTGAGGGCAGGGGAAGGAGAATGAGACCGACGAGGGGGGGAACGCGGAGAATTGTCAGCAGGTGCTTCACACGTCAATAAAGGCGGGTGACCTCCGGGGAGGAGCGGATGATGTTGCCGTCGCTATCGGCCGCCAAGAAATAGCTTTGAATAATCTTGGAGGACGTGTATTCCTTCCCGACGACAACGTTCACCCGGTAGCGATCATCCCAGAGCGGCCGAACGTGGACCGCCAGCAAGTCGGCCGGGGAGCCGAGCGAGCGAACCACTTGCTTTCGAATCAGATCAAGCAGCCTGCCCTGTGTCGCGGAACTCAACTCTTCGACAGGCGCCGACTGTGGCGTATTTGGCTTCGTCGGCCGCCGCGCGTCCGGAGAAGGGTCTGGGGCGCTCATCGGCGATCCTCATTTCATCGGGGTTCCACCACCGTCCCACAGCACACTATCGAGCGATTATCGACTAAATGATAAAATCTGGCAACTTTTTATTTATCAGGTTTATCATAACTTGCCATAAGGCGAACTACGGTTCCGGCTCGCCTCCTTGTCCTTTTTGCTGGGAGCGAGCAACCAATCACCCGACATCCCCGGAAAGCGGAGCCTTGCGGATCGTTCTGAGGTGAGAATACCACCAGACCACCAAAGCGGTCGCCAACGTGGGGAACACCCAATAATGAAGCACCTGGAAGCGGCGCAGAGTCATCTCATCCGTCGGTCCGGAGGACGGCCCCAGGTAGCCGGTGAACGAGGTTCCCAGGAGAACAGCCAGCAATAACAGAAACAGCAGGACTTGTGCCGCCGTAGCGAACGGACGAGAGCGCAGGCGGCTCAAGGTGACGCCGATGCCAAGCAGAACGCTCGTCCAGGCCAGAATCAATAGACCGTGAGATAACCATTTGTGGGTCGCCGCAACGGACCTGGGTTCATGGATCCCGCCGGTCGCAATAACGCCCAAGAGCATCACACCAACAACACCCGCAAGGCCGCGGGAGATCCGACGCATGGCCACGGGCCACCTGATGGCAAAAACCACGGCAACAGCAATTTCAACGATGGACAACAACAATTTCAACCGTTGCTAGAGGGGATTCCGCTCAGAACGCTTTCAGAATTTCCAGGCCGTACCTTGGGGCGGCCTCGATGAGCTTGGCGATGTCCTCCGACGACGGAGGAATCGGCGCATCCTCGCGACTCTGCAGGCGCGTGCCCACTTCGGCGAAGAACTCCTCGAGGCCGGCGGGCGTGACGGTAACGATCATCCTGCCGGGGGTTGAACCGACGTTCGTGAAGTTGTGGGGAATGTCGCGGCGAGCGAAGAGGAATCCACCCGCCGTGACCCGAATCGGCTCGCCGGCCACGATGAACTCGAACTCGCCGTCGATGACGTAAAACGCCTCGTCCTCGCGACGATGAACGTGCGGCGGTGAGCCGCTCCCCGGTGGAACGAAGAAATCGAGCACGGAGTAAGCGCCCCCGGTCTGTGCGCCCGTGAGCAGGAACGTGTAACGGTCGCCGACCACCGAATAGACAACATAACCGCCAGGATCGTTTGTCGCATTCATCGTGGGTTAAGAATATCCATGAAAGGGAATTTCGTGGACGCTTTCGCGTGACAAATTGAGGATACGAAGACCAAACTTCGGGATCAAGAGAGCCTGACGTTATTGAAACCGTCGTGAATCCCTCATTCCCGGGTGAGTGGCTGCGCTCACCGAACGCCCGGTCTGTTCAGCACTCACCGGCCCGATTAACCTTGGTCTCAATGGAAGAGGTACGGCGCCCACCATTGACGACAATGTCGGGGAGAGGTGAAGGATGGTCCAGGCATCGCGGAAACTCATTCTGATCACAGGGACCACCCGCGGGATCGGCCGGGCGATGGCGATCGGGTTTGCCAAGCTCGGCCACACCGTCGTCGGCTGCGGGCGAACGGCCGGGGCGCTGGCACGTCTGCGCGAGGAGCTCGGCCCGCCACACGACTTCACGGCGGTTGACGTCGCCGACGATAGGCAAGTCAAGGCGTGGGCGAGTGATGTCCTCGACCGATTCCGCCCGCCTGACCTGTTGCTCAACAACGCGGCCCTGATCAACGGCAATGCACCGTTGTGGAAGGTCGCGGCCGACGAATTCGACCGGGTCGTCGATGTGAACCTCAAGGGGGTCGCCAATGTGCTCCGCGCCTACGTCCCGGCGATGATCGAGCAGCAAAGCGGGGTGATCGTCAACTTCAGCTCGGGTTGGGGGCGTTCCACCGCGCCCGAGGTCGCCCCCTACTGCGCAACCAAGTGGGCCATTGAGGGCCTGACCCGAGCGCTGGCCCAAGAACTCCCCTCGGGTCTGGCCGCCGTTCCACTGAACCCGGGGATCATCGACACAGCGATGTTGCAGAGCACTTTCGGAGGCCGAGCCAAGTTTTTCCCCAACCCCGAGGCCTGGGCCGAGATCGCCGTGCCGTTCCTGCTGACGCTCGGCCCGAAGGACAATGGCAAGCCGCTCTCCGTGCCGGGGCAATGAGTGCCGCTTCGTCCGCGGGCGTCATCGAAACCGGCCGCCCACGGCGAAAGCAATCGATATTCATCGAATATAAGCTATTTAATGAACATAAATTGCATCGATCCGTAGCCGTTCGGAATTCGAGACCCAAAGAATTGGCGGGAATTATTGGGAGTCAGGTGCCGGTTTGCCGCGCGTCCTCGCTGAATCATTCGGTGATTTCTCGGATGACACGGCAGGGGTTGCCGGCGGCGAACACACCCTCGGGGATGTCCCGTGTGACCACGCTCCCGGCCCCGATGACAGAGCGCGAGCCGATCTTGACGCCAGGGCAGAGAATCGCAGCCCCACCGACCCAGACGTCGGAGCCGATCTCGATCGGCTTGGCGAACTCCTGTTTACGCCTCAGTTCGTGGTTCAGCGGGTGAGTGGCCGTGTAGATCTGGACCGACGGGCCGAACAGGGTGTAGTCGCCGATCCGCACCAGGGCCACGTCGAGCACAACACAGTTGAAGTTGAAGAAGACCCGCTCCCCAAGCAGGATGTTCGAACCGTAGTCGCAGAAGAAGGGGGGCTGCATCCAGACGCTCTCGCCCCCCGCGCCAAACAACTCACGGAGAATTCGCCGGCGTTCCTCCTGCTGGGCTTCCCGGGTGGCGTTAAGCTCCTGGCATAAATCCCGCGAGCGGTCGCGGGCCGCGCAAAGATCGGGGTCGAGGGGATCATACAATTCCCCAGCCAGCATCTTGTCTCGTTCGCTCCGCATTGCATCAACTCTCCCAAATATCAAGTCTGTTTTCGGCTTTCCAAAAGAACGGTTTCACCCGGAGTGTCCTCTCCGCCAGCCCGCCTCCGAATCCACGGAAATCCTCCCTCGATCTGTCTGAGCAAATGACGTTCCTCACTCCCACCACGGCCGATGCTAGTGTTTTTGCGAGACGCGATTCCCGGAGGGAGTTTTGGCTGTTTACATTTCTTAATAAAATAAGCACGTTCGCCACGGTTCTCCAGGGTCTTTCCCTTGTTTCATTCTTTGAGGATCTCGGTATGATACAGTTGAGAAACTCGAATTCGCACGTGGAGTGAATTGAATTATGCATGCAGCACACCGTGGAGGCCCAGCGGAAGCGTTCCAGGGGCGATCCCGGCGTGAATTTCTGCGCGCAGGGGGCCTGGGGCTGTTTGGGCTTGGACTGCCCACGCTGCTGGCGGCTCAGAGCCTCTCTCCTCGGTTACCGGCCGAGACCTTCGGCCGAGCCAAAGCTTGCATCATTCTATTCATGTGGGGAGGGCCGGCTCAACAAGAGACCTGGGATCTGAAGCCCGACGCTCCCGAGCAATTCCGAGGGGAGTTCCGGCCGATCGCCACGAACGTCCCTGGGATTTTCATCTCCGAGCACTTTCCCAATCTGGCCCGCCAGGCGCATCGGCTGGCGATCATTCGCTCGGTGCATCATGGCGACGTGAACCATACGACGGCCACGCACGAGCTCCTGACCGGCAAATCGATCTCGACCCCCGGCGGAGGCCCCACCAGCGACGACTGGCCTCATTACGGCGCCGTCCTGGCGCGGCGGGACCGCGGGAAGGAACGGACCTGTTTACCACCGTTCGTCCAGATGCGCCCGACCATCCCCGACGGCGCCCCCCGGTTCGTCGAATCGAGCCATGGCCAGGGGGCCGGCTGGCTCGGGCCAACGCTCAACCCGTTCACGATCGATGACGACCCAAATCGCCCGGATTACCATGTCGGGGCGATCCGACTTCCCGATGACGTCGGTTCGGGGCGATTCGGCGATCGCCAACGCTTGCTCCAGGCGGTCGAGTACCAGGCGAGGCACTTGGAGCGGTCGGCCCAAGTGCAGGCACTTGACGCCCACTACAAGCGCGCCTACAACCTTCTTACCGCAAGGCGTGCGCTCGAAGCGTTTGACCTCGAGCGTGAAGACCCAAAGATCCGCGCCCGCTACGGTTTGCACCCACACGGCCAGGCGGTTCTCCAAGCGCGCCGACTGGTGGAGGCGGGTGTATCCTTAACGACCGTTTTTTGGCAAAATGATGGAATGACGAACGTGAGCGTGTATTGGGACACGCACAACCGCAACTTTATCGACTTGAAGACTCGTCTGATGCCCGCGAGCGACCAAACGTTCTCCGCATTGCTCGACGACCTCGACGCCCGTGGCCTCCTCGACGAAACACTCGTGATCTGGACGGGTGAATTCGGCCGCACGCCCCGTGTGGGGCAGGGGGTGGTGGGTGGAGCAGGGGCGGGTCGAGATGGTCGCGACCACTGGCCTCATTGTTTCACGACCGTTCTCGCCGGCGCGGGAATCCGCGGCGGCATCGTTCATGGCGCATCCGATCGCTGGGCCGCGCACCCGGCACGTGACCCCGTCACCCCCTCCGATATTGCCGCGACGGTCTACCACCTACTCGGCGTCGATCCCGCGCTGGAGTTGGCGGACTCACTCGGCCGGCCGCTCCGCCTTTGCTCGGGCACACCGATTCATGGAGTGCTCGGCCGGGCTTAACCCCCCTTGCGGGGGAGCTGCACGCGAGAGATTGAGGAAGAGACTCGTTATATGACCCCATCCCTGGAACGGCTTGCTGAGTTGGTGCGGCAGGCCGAAGCGAAGAGCCGGGCCAAAAAACTTGGCGCCGAGACACAACAGGCGGCCGAGCAATTCCGTACGGCCGAGGTTCGCGCCAACCGCGCCGCACAGCGGCTCCGCGAAATTCGGCCCGTCCGAATGCGCGAACTCGAGCAGGCCGAGATTGACGAGCAGCACCTCAAGGAACTGGTCCGCAAGCTCGCCCAGTATAAGGCCGCCCTTGATTCCGACGCCGACCCCGAAAACCTGATCGCGGACGCCCAGACCGAGATCGAACGCAAAAAACGTGAGGCACAAGCGGAAATCGAGTCGGTGAGCCGCGAGTCGGACGAGGCCAGGCGCGAGCTGCGCACGGCCATGGATCACTATCAGCAGCTCCGCCGCGAACTCGACCGACTCCAACCCCAGCTTGCCGATAAGTTCTCGAATGAGGACCGACTGCTCTGGGACGCCGAGATGCACTTTCCCGGCGGCCAGTTCCAGACCCTGGCCCGCGAGGTCGAGGCCAGCCTGAACTACTTCGGCATGCTCGGCAAGCTCGAGCAATACTCGCAACTCAAAATCTGGATCGGCCGCTTCCGGATGCACCAGGCCGCCAACGACGGCGAGATGACCGAGGAGAACCAGGCCCTCTCGCAACGCACGTTCCACCAGCTTAAAACCCTCTCCAAGCAGTACGAGCCTGGTTACATCGAAGCGTTCCGGCACGACTTCCATACCGACTGGGCCGCCTACGTCGCCGAGGCCCAGGAGCAATTGCTCCAGGCGACCGAAACGGCCAGACGCTCCAAAGATTGGGAGCAGCAACGCCAGGAGAGCCAGGCACGCGACCTGGAACGGCAGCAGTTGAACCGCGAGGCGGGGCTAGCGGCCCTGGAAGAGCTCAAGGCCCTGATGTCGCGGACCGCCTTGCCCGAGGAAGGAGTGGAGGAGTTCCTCAATCAGTTAAAGCTAGTCGTCAGCGGCCTCGGCGCGTCCGACCCCACGGTCCTGGGACTGGTGATGCCCTACCGTGAAGTAATCTCCGGAGGCAACGGCTTGCGAGCCCTGCGCCGGAATCTCGACCGGATCCGCCAGGAGGAGTCCAAGGACGACGATACCCTCCAGGAACGTTACGAAGACCTCATCTCGGCCACCCAGGGCTTGCGGGTCCTGATGATCGGCGGCAGCGTTCGCGAGGACGTGAGGCGGACTTTGCAACGGCTCTTCGAATTCGACAAGCTCGACTGGGAACCGTACGAGGACGCCAAGCCCGCCATGCTCGACTCGATCGAACGGCGGGTCCGTAACCACGGGGTCGACCTTGTCTTAATACTCAAGAGCTTCATAGGTCACCATGTACCCGAGCGGCTCCGCCCGCTCTGCGAACAGCAAGGGATACCTTGCCTGATGGTCGAACGCGGCTACGGAGCAGCGCAGGTCGGCGAGACGCTTCGTCGTGGCCTGCTCAAGCCGGCCTGAATCTGACCTGACCCCGGCGACCCGGTTGTCGGGATTCCGACTGACCGGGCCGGCCAGCCGGGGGACACTTTCCTCATTTTTCGACCCGATTCCGCTGGCCGGGTCTTCATCCAGCCCGCTGGGATTTACCCCGGCGCGCGCCCTCGACGAGAAACTCTCTCCCGCGTTGCGCCCAATTGTGGTAAGGTGCGCCCAATCCGTGGAGTTATCAGGGAGTAGGGAGTTGTTTTCGAGAAGGTGGGTCGTCGCATGATGCCAAGGCTGGCAACGCGGCCGAAAGGTGATAATCGGGGGAGGGCTGACGTGCCGATTACCTCGGCGCGCCCGCTGGTGCGCCCCGCACCTCGGTCGGCGATGTTCTTTCCTTTGGTCGTGCTGGTGGCGGTCCTGCCGGGCCTCTACGCGCTCAATAGCTGGGACCTCAACCCCCCCGGCCCCTGGTGGGGCCTCCGCGGGTTGGCGGTGCTCGACGGCATGGTCGTCGACCAGGTCCCGGCGATCGCCGATGTGAAGCCGGTGCACGAGGCCCGCGCGTTCCGGGCGGTGGCCCTCCAACCGCCGCTCTACGCCTGGCTCGAGGCAATCGGCCTGGCGCTGAGCCCCGACCGAGATCCGCGGGCCACGGTGCTGCCCAGCTACGTCGGAGGAATTCTCGTCGTCGTCCTGATCTACCTGCACGGCCGGCTCTGGCATGGGCCCGGCCTGGGCCTGATTGCGGCGATCTTGATGGGGTTCAACCGGAATCTCCTGATCCAGATGCAGGAGGCCACCCCCACAACCCTGGGGCTGGCGGGCACCTTGTTGGCTTTGCTCTGCTATGGCTGGCATCTGCGGGCGGGGGCCGAGTCTGCGCAGTTCTGGGGATGGTCGGGCACGGTCTCCACGACCATTCTGGGGGGTCTGGCCCTGGGCCTGGCCCTGATGTCGCTCGGCGGGCTCGGCCTGATCAGCATTCCGGTCATCCTGCTGCACCAGGCCTATCTCCACATCGGAAGCCCCCCCGGCGGGCGCTCGGGGCGATGGTGGCTGTCGTGGCGGAACAACCCAAGCCTGATCGCAGGCGCAGTGGCCCTGGCCATCGGGCTCACTCTGGCGGCTCCCTGGAACCTCCGGATGTACGCCACCTACGGATCCCAGATCATTACAGCGGCCTTGGCTCCGCTCGGCCCCCCCGGCCAGCAAGGTCCGGGCCTTCTGGGCCGCCTGGTCGACCTCGCCCCCGCCACGCTGCCGTTGGGAATCTACGCCGCGGTCCGGATGATCCGCCTCGGCCTGACCGATGAGAGCGACGACCCGCAAGTCGTCGGCGGCGTGTTCTGGGTGCTCTGGCTCGCGATCGCGGCCCTGGTGCCGACCCTCTTGCCGAGCGGCCCGCGCCCCGCGCTCGGCCTCTTTCTGCTTGCCCCCTTGAACTTGCTGGCCGCCCGAGCGATCACCGACCTGGCGAGCCGGCAAATTCCGATCCGGACTCTGACCTGGCTCGCCCCCGCCACGGCCGTCTCCATCGCCTGGTGGGCCAGCGCCAACCTCCGGGGGGCAATGGACGACCTCGCCCACGCCCGAGCCGACGCCGCCACGGCCCTGGGCTTGCACCTCGCCCTCGACCTGCTGGTGATCGCCTTCGTGATCACCCGGGGCCTCGACCGCTGGGCAAGACGGCGAGACGACCGCCAACGTCAGGTCCTCGGCGGGTTCCTGGTCACTGTGCTGGTTGTGACGGTCGCCGCCGGGATCAAGGAGGTCTGCTTCCACCACAAAGAGACCGACGACCTCTTAATGCTCCGCGCCATGATCCTCCGCCGCAACCGCGAACAGCCGTTCGACCTCGTGGCCGTGGTCAGCCCCGACCTCACCCGCCAGTCCGAGGAAGGCTCCGCCCCCGGCGGCCGGCTCCGCTTCATCCTCCGCTCCGCGCTGCCGCACCTCAATCAACTCGACCTGACCAGTACCGATGACCTGCTCGCCTTGCCCAAAGGCCAGCGCCTGGTCATCCTGGCCGGCACCGGCCAGCGGCTCTCCTATGCCGTCCAGTCCCGCCTCGGCCTCGAAGCCATCCACCCCGGTCGATCCGGCGTCCTCGACGCCTTCGCCACCGCCAGCGTGATCACCGAGAAACGCGCCAGGTAGGTCGCCTGCGGACAATCGCTGAGCGTCGTTGCAGGAGGGCTCAACCTCGATACGATCTCAAGGCCCCCGGCCACGACGCTTCTGCTCAACCGTGGCAAATGCTGGGCGCTTCTCCGCCGGGATTTTCATTTTCAGACGAGGATCGACCGCCCCAAGCCCTTCAAGAAGTCTCAGACGCTCGCCGCCGAGAACAAGGGGGCGATCACCTGGCCGCGGTTGAGTTGAAGCGGTCGGGACAACTGGTCGGTCACGATGCTTTCGTGATCGACGCCCAGGGCCTGGTAGATCGTCGCGCCGAGATCCGACGGGAGGAATCCCTTCGAGGCGGGGTAGGCCCCCATCTTGTCGGAGCGGCCGATGACCTGGCCCCCCACGACGCCACCACCTGCGAATAAGGCGGAGAAGACGCCGGCCCAGTGGTCGCGGCCCGTCTTGTGCTGGGGCAAACCCTGGCTGTCCTGGCCGATCCGAGGGGTCCGGCCGAATTCGCCGACCATGATCACGAGCGTCTCGTCGAGCATCCCCCGCGCCTGGAGGTCGTCGAGCAGGGCCGAGACCGCCTGGTCGAGCGGCGGCAAGAGCCTCGTCTTGAGCTGGTTGCAGTTGTCGGCGTGGGTGTCCCAGTTGTTCATATGGCCCATATTGGCCTGGACGATCGGCACCCCTGCGCCGATCAGGCGGCGGGCCAGGAGCAGCGATTGGCCGAACATGTGGTGGCCATAGCGATCGCGCGTCTTCGGATCTTCGCGGTCGATCTCGAAGGCCTGCTTCACCTTGCCCGAGGTCAAGAGCGAGAACGCCTTGTCCTGGAGCCCCGACCAGCCCCCCGGCCCCAACTTCGACAGTGATTCAGCCTGTCCGTCGATCTCCGCCATCAGGGAACGGCGATCGTCGAGCTTCTGAGCGGTCAGGCCAACCGGGAGCGCGAACTCCTCAACGCGGAACTTGGGGTCGTTCGGATCTTGCTTGATGTGCCAGGGGTCGAACTTCGGACCGAGCACTCCCGCACTCTGGCCTGAGAAGCCATAACCGTTATTGAGGTAAGTCGGCAGCATGATGCCGTTAGGGATGCCGTCCTGGCGAGGACGGAGGAAGTCGAGCCCCGAGGCATAACTGGGCCAGTCGGACCGGGACGCCATGTGCGTGGCCCCCGGCGGCATCTTGTCGATCCCCGTGAGCATCATGTGGGTCGCGTGCTCGTGACTCGGCAGGCCGTGAGTCATCGAGCGAACGATCGCGAACTTGTCAGTACGCGCGGCCAGGCCGGGCAAGTGCTCGCAGATCTGGATGCCAGCGGTCTTGGTGGCGATCGGCTGGAAGGTCCCCCGGATCTCCTCGGGAGCCTCGGGCTTCGGGTCGAACGTGTCGATCTGGCTCGGAGCGCCCGTCTGGAAGATCAAGAGAACCGACTTGGCCCGAGGACCACCACCGGAAGGAGCCCCCTGACTCGCTCGCGACCAGAGCGATGGCAGGCCGAAACCAAGCAGCCCTGAGTACCCCACCTGGATCAACTCACGACGGGTCAAACCGACCGCATGTTGATGGCGTCGTCCGTTCCCCATGCTCACAGCCCCCTCCGTTCGATCGGTCGGTGCACTCTCGGCCATCAAATGTTACACCAACATCCATCAATTGGCCAGCCGGCGGCCACCTACACCCGCCTGGCCCATTAACGATGGCGCAAAAGATCACGGCGAAATCCGTCCCCGACTCACGAACGCACTCTCCACCATCGGAGATTTCCCGACGACTGGGTTGACAGCGACAGCCTCGCAAGTCATTATCTCGATCGATTTAGTTGAGAATAATCCTTTCGGGTGATCTCAGCGTTGCTAATCCGGAATTTTCACAAAGGGACACGTTTCCAATGAACAACCGTCGCGCATTCTTGTCGGCAGTCCTCTCCGGCGTCGTGGCTCTGGGTTTGGTCGCCGGTTCGGCGATTGCCGACGAGTTGTTCGGAGTGCTCACCAAGGTCGACGTAGAAGGCAAAAAGGTCACCATCGTCGAGAAGGGGAGCGACAAAGAGGTTGAAGTGACCATCAAGGGGGACACGGAATTCGTGAACGCCAAGGGGGCCGCCAACCCGATCGACCTCGAAAAGGTCTCCAAGAACGTCGCCAAGGCTCAGGGTAAGGGACGCAAGGGAATCAATGTGGTCGTCGACCACGACAAGGCCGTTGCCTCGAAGATCACGGTCGCGGCGAAGAAGAAGAGCAACTGACACTCGGCACGGTGGAAACACCGAACCGAGATCGCGGGCAGGGATGGAGTCGCCAAAGCTCACCCGAGCGGGCCTCCCAACCCATCGACCTGAACTAAAGCGAAGGCGGGCGGAGCATTCCGCCCGCCTTCGCTTTTTTTTCATTCAACGATCCGCGACTGGGCGAAAAAGCAGACGGAAAGTGGCAACGCTGTCCGTGGCGCATCCGGTAAGTGGGAATTACGGCCGGGCCGGCCGGGCTCCTGTGGTACAGCACTCCCACTGATCTCTTGTTTCCCTTCCTGGTGTTCAGTACACTTGTGAACGTAAAGGTCCTGAGTTGAGGCACTCCTTGGGGGAGGTTGTTTCCGCGCCGGCGGACGGATCGGCGGGTGCGGGGGCCCTTGGCAACGCAGACACACGGAGGGGACCGGCCATGGCGATCCTGGTGGATGAGGTCCGGACGAAAGAGTGTGCAACCAGGCCCTCGGTGCGCGAGGTTTGCCTGGTGGGGGTCTCTCGCCCGAACTCGAGTTGGGGGAGAGGGGACAGGGTAAGGCTCGCAGGGCGGGCCTATCGGGTGGAGGCCAGCCGAGCACGGTCGGGCCGTGAGGACGAGACCGCACGCTACGTCCACCTGAGGGACGTTGGGGAGACGGACTGACTCGTCCGTTTCGTTGGACTGGCCCTTTTGATCCTCGATCCTCAACGGGCCCCAGCCCCAGGCCGACGATGCCCGCCCCCTCGGGAAGGAAGCCGACATCGCTCCGCGACCGCGATCCGTCGGACCCGCTCCGCCGTGTGGTCGAGTTGGCGCAGCGGGCGCGAATGATCCTGGATGTCTCCACCGCCGACCTCGAGGCCACCGAGGCCACGCTCGGCCCATTCCATCCCACCTCCTGGCATTTCCGCAACGCGCTACACGAGGCCAAGCGGTCGTGGGATCGCCTCCGCGCCGAGTTCGGCAAGGCGACCCTCGAGGAGGCTCTGAACCAGGCCCCCTTGACCGTCCTGACCTTGGGGGCCGAGGGCCGCGATACCCCGCTGGCGGTCCTGATTCCGATCGCTGGCCAAACGTATCGCGTTCAGCAGGTTGCGGGCAGCGCACTCGCCCCGGTCCAGTGGCGAATCACCCGGCTGACCCCTCCGCTCGACGACGGCCCCTACTACGCCTGCCGCCTCGAGGACCGGTCGACCCAGTGCGACTGCGCGGAGTGGACCTATCGAATTGCCGACGTGGACACCCAGGCAACCTGCAAGCACCTGGCCGCCCTGACCGCCCTGGGCTGGATTTGAGAGGAGTGCGCCCAATAATAGGGAGACGAGACGGATCGTCCTCCCCGCCTGCCGGTCTTCATGGACCCGCCACTGATCAGGCATCCAAGCTCATGGCAGCAGAATCGATGGGGCATGACTTCAACTCGTTCATAAATAATGTTTACGCAAGATTCCCAACGAGATCCCGAGCGCTTTGCCGGGTTAAAATCCAATCAATCGAGAGTCATAGCCCTCTCTTTTTAATCTTCAGGGTCCCCCGAAAATGGATTGGTCGAAGATCTTCGCCGAGGCCTTGCCCTACACCGAGTTTCTCGACCGGTACGCGACCCCCGCGCAGCGATCGCGGTGGGATGCGATGCACCCGCAGTTCTCACTGACCGCCGAGCAAACCGCCCTGCTGACCGGGTTTGTGCGGCGGATGCCGGTCCTCTGCCTGGCCGGGGCCTGGTGTGGCGACTGCATCAACCAGTGCCCCGCGTTCGACCACTTTGCGAGTGCCTCCCCCGCGCTCGAGCTCCGGTTCCTCGACCGCGATGCGCGGGTCGATGTCCGCGACGCTTTGGCGATCAACGGAGGTCATCGGGTCCCGGTCGCTGTCTTCCTGAGCGAAGATGGTCAGGAGGTCGCTCGCTACGGTGAGCGGACTCTTTCCACCTATCGCAGGCTCGCCATCGACCAGCTCGGCCCCGCCTGCCCGACGGGCCTCGTCCCCCCCTCCGCCGAAGCCACGGCCACGGTCACCGCCGAGTGGCTCGCCGAATTCGAGCGTGCTCAGCTCATCCTCCGCCTCTCGCCCCGACTCCGCCAAAAGTACAACGACTGATCCCGCGGCAGTCAATCAAGGCGAGCGGGACGAATTTCGCTCGCCCAGAAGGCGAACGGGGAGCTGATCGCTCCCCGCTCGCCCAAGAAATCCAAACATCAGCAATCACTTAGCTTTATAACCGCGCCAGAGCCAACGTAGCGAGTCGGGCAAGATCGCACGCCCATGCTTGTTCGAATGGAACCCCTGGCCGTAAACGAACTCATAATCATAGTCTTTGAATTTCAGCGACTTGGCCATCTGCTGGTTGGCGAGCGGCCAGTTGCCGTTGGCATTATCCAGGTCGTTGGAGCCATCCTGAAGGAGCACGCGGATCGGCTTCTTGTCCGTCTTACGGATCATCGCCTCGTAGTTGTGTCCCCCTTCGCGACCGGACTTGCCGCTGGCGATGTTGGTGAAGCTGCCCACCCATGAGAGGACCTTGCGGAACTCGTCGGGGCGTTCCCAGGCGACCGTCCAGGCACAGATGCCGCCGCTGCTGGCTCCGGAAATGGCACGGCTTTCCGGGTCATGGCGGAGCTTGACCGTCTTTTCGACCTCGGGGAGGATCTCCTCGAGGAGGAACCGCGAGTAGCGGTCGGAGAGGGTATCATATTCGACACTCCGCTGGCCTCGCCCCTGTTCGCCCGGACCGCTCCCTGGGTTGATAAGAATGGCGACGGTGACCGGCATGGCTCCGCTCGCGATCAGGTTGTCGAAGACGGTCGGGACGAACTCCCGGTAACCGCCACCGTCCTGGAAGATCATGACGCAGGCAGGAGTGTCGTCTTTGTACTGCGCAGGGACGTAGACCCACCAGTCGCGGGACGTGCCGTCGAAGATCTTGCTCTTCCAGGCGGGCTGCTGGGTGAGCTTGCCCCGGGGCACGTCGGATTTCGCCAGGCTGTCGGGATGTGTGGAATAGACCTCGAGCTGATTCGCGTTCCGCTGCTCGGGCCTGAGAACACGCTCGATCTGCTTGCCAGAGACTTCGTACGCCCAGCGCAGCGCCGCCCCGTCCGGCAGTGGGATGGTGGCCGCGTAGACGTTGGTCGTGCCGATCCGGACCAAGGGCAGGGTGAACGAGCCATCCAGAGAGACCACCCGAGGCGCGACTCCCTCGCCCGGCACTTCGATCGCCCAGGCCACCTCCAACCCGTCGACCTTGGGACTCGCCCCCTTGAGAAGGTTGTCCTTGCCAAACCAGCCGCGAATTTCCTGCGCGAGCCGTTCCGCATCCTCGCCCTTGGGCTGGGTCGCCAGCCGTTCGCTGAGCGCCTTGGGCGTGAGCTTCTCCGCGTCTTTCGGAGCCGCCGACGCGGTCCCTACAAGGCCGAGAATCAAGAACAGAACGTCCCTTAGCCTGCCGCGCATTCTCATCGTCGTGTCCTCCCCGTGGCCCAAAGTCGCGGAGGTACACACCCCTTGGTTTCCCCCGCGACATTTCACCAGACGGTTGTCAGCCCGGGGCAGGCGGAAGTCAAGAGGGCAGGGCGTAGCGGCATCGCCAAATCATAGAGCCATTCATCAATCATGATAAACAGGCGGGCTCGTCGCCCCTTTTATCGCAACTAAACACATACATTCGTTGCCCCATCCCGATTACGCTCGGTAGGCTCCCGAGCGAATCCGCCCGACCCAAGGGGTGTGGGTGCGATACCAGTCCACCGTCGCGGCGAGACCGGCCTCAAAGGAGGTCAGCGCGGACCAGCCCAGCTCGGACTCGGCCTTCGAGCAATCGACGGCGTAGCGGCGGTCGTGGCCGAGGCGATCGGTGACGTGGCGAATCAAGGTCTTGGGCTTCCCGGTCAGCTCGAGCACCGCGTGGGTGACGTCGATGTTGAACCGTTCGCTCCGACCGCCGAAGTTGTAGACCTCACCGGCCCGTCCTCGCCGCAGCGCGGCGTCGACCCCTCGGCAGTGGTCGGAGACGTGGATCCAGTCACGGACTTGCCGGCCGTCCCCATAGACAGGCAAGGGGATGTCGGCCAAAGCATTGGTCACGAACAAGGGGATCAGCTTCTCGGGGAACTGGTAGGGGCCGTAGTTGTTCGAACAGCGCGTGATGATCGTTTCCAGGCCGTGCGTGTGATACGCGGCCCGAACCAGGAGGTCGGCCCCGGCCTTGCTGGCGGCATACGGACTGTTCGGGGCCAGCGGGGTCGTCTCAAAGAATGGGGGATCGTCGGGCAAGAGCGTGCCGTAAACCTCGTCGGTCGAGACCTGAACGAACCGAGGCGTCCCGGCCGCGCGAGCGGCGTCGAGCAGGCATTGCGTCCCCTGAATATTGGTCCGCAAGAACGGCGTGGCGTCGTCGATCGAGCGGTCGACATGGCTCTCGGCCGCGAAGTGGACGATCGCATCGAACCCCTCCGCCACCAGCCGCGTGACCAGGGACCTGTCGGCGACATCCCCCTTCACAAACCGATAGCGCGGCTCATGCTTCAAGTCCGCGAGGTTGTCCGGGTTTCCAGCATACGTCAGAGCGTCGAGGTTGATCACCTCCAACTCGGGGTAGGTCTCGAGCTCCCACCGCACGAAGTTCGCGCCGATGAATCCGCAGCCGCCGGTGACAAGGATCCGCTTCATGCCGGGTCTTTCCTCCGCCACCCAGACCAGGTGGTCGCCGTTCTCCTTGCCGTCTCTCGCAAGGGCGGGCACGCCCCACCACCTCCCGTTGCCACGAGAGGATCAGAGGACCGCGCCCCATCCTAAAAAAAACGAGCCCCCCGGATCGGACAAGCTCAAGGCCATGGAATCCAGGCGATTAAACTATCCGCCGCGGATCGATCGGACAAGTCGGATTGGTAGGCTCGGCCGCGGAGCTCGAGGCCCACGCGAACTCTCGTGGAGTCCATTCCACAACCTGGAGAATCACTTGCAAACATGAAGGATCGAGGGAGTCACCGAATCCCGCCGGCAGCGGCACCGAGGATCTCCCTCGAATTCAAGACCGATGTCAAGCCTCCGGCTCGTCCACGGGATCATCCTCAACAACGTCGTCGTCGATATGGTCGCTGGCCTCGGCTTCACCGACGCCGTCGTCCATGATGTGGCCCGCTTCTCCGCCGACAGCGCCATCGACGAGTACGGCATCGGCGTTGAGCTCGGCGGCTTCCACTTCGAGTTCGACGTCGGCCGTCAGTTCCTCTTCGGGGAGCTTGGCGAGGCTGCTGACACTGTCCCCTTCCTCGACGCGGATCAGACGGACCCCTTGGGTGTTCCGGCCGATCTCGCGCATGTCGGCAACGGGGGTACGGATCAGGATGCCGCTGGTCGTTGTCAGCATCACCTCGTCGGCTTCGGTGACCTTGGCGATCGCCACCACCGGGCCATTGCGGTCGGTGGTCTTGATGTCGATCAGGCCCTTGCCGCCTCGGCGTTGCGAGCGATACTCGGTCAGGATGGTCCGCTTGCCGAACCCCTTGGCGCAGACGGTCAGGATGCTCGCCGGGTCATCCTCGCCGTTGGCGACGATCATGCCGATGACCTCGTCGTCGTCGAGCAGGCTGATCCCTCTGACGCCGTGCGCGGGGCGGCCCATGGCGCGGACGTCGGACTCGTCGAACCGGATCGCCATGCCTTGGCTGGTGCTCAGGACGACCTGGTCGCCCGCCTTGGTCCGGGCCACGCCGATGAGCTCGTCGCCTTCATCGAGCCCGAGGGCGATGATGCCACGGCCCAACGGGCGGCTGAACGCCGTCAGCTCGGTCTTCTTGACCGTCCCTCGGCGGGTGACCATCATCAGGCATTCGTCTTCGTTGAACTTGCGGACCGGGATCAGGCCGGTGATCTTCTCCCCCTCGGCCAGTTGCAGGAGGTTGACGATCGCGCGGCCACCGGAGGTCCGGGTTGCCATCGGCAGGTCATAGACCTTGAGCCAGTAGACCTTGCCCCGGTCGGTGAAGAAGAGGATGTAGTCGTGGGTCAAGGCGACGAACATCCGCTCGAGGAAGTCCCCTTCCTTGGTGTTCGCCGCGGTGATCCCTCGGCCGCCGCGGTTCTGGGCGCGGTAGGTGCTGGGGGGGAGTCGCTTGATGTAACCGTCGTGAGTGACGGTCACGACCATGTACTCTTCGCGGATCAGGGCTTCCTTGTCGTAGTCGCCCAGCTCCTCGAGGTCGATCACGCTCCGCCGCGGGTTGGCGTACTTCGACTTGAGCTCGCGCATGTCGGCGCGGATCAGGTCGAGGATCACCTGCTCGTCGCCGAGGATCCGCTCGTACTCGGCGATATCCCGCTTGAGCCCCTTGTACTCGCCCCCGAGCTTATCGGCTTCGAGGCCGGTCAGTTGCTGGAGCCGCATCGCCAGGATCGCGTCGGCCTGCATTCGGGTCAGGCTGGTGGCGGCTTTGGCGTCGGGGTCATCCAAGGCCCGGCGGAGAATCTCGGCCGAGACTTCCAGGCCCATCAACCGCGCTCGGGCCTCGACGGGGTTGGCCGACGAGCGGATTACCCGGATGATCTCGTCGATGTAGGCCAGCGCGACGAGCAAGCCTTCCAGGATATGGGCGCGTGCTCGCGCCTGGCGAAGCTGGAACTGGGTCCGCCGGCGGATCACGTTGACCCGGTGCTCGACGAAGAGCCGGAGGAACTCCTTCAGCGGCAGGGTCCGCGGCCGGCCGTCGACCAGGGCCAGCATAATCACGCTGAACGAGTCCTGGAGCGGCGAGTACTGGAAGAGCTGGTTGAGGACCACGTTGGGGTCCTCGCCCTTCTTGACCTTCACGACGATCCGGACCGGCTCCTTGCGGCCGCTCTCGTCCTGGATGTCGGTCACGCCGGTGACCCTGTCGGTATGGACCAGCTCGGCCAGCTTCTTGAGCAAGGGCTCTTTGGTGAGCTGGTACGGGATCTCGGTGAAGATGATCTGCGAGCGCCCGTCCTTCTGCTCTTCGATCGTGTACTTGGCGCGGAGGATCACCTT
The DNA here is from genome assembly GCF_045290345.1 of Singulisphaera photorubra. Lineage (GTDB taxonomy): Bacteria > Planctomycetota > Planctomycetia > Isosphaerales > Isosphaeraceae > Singulisphaera. The sequence continues at coordinate 1,331,063 of NZ_CP155447.1, forward strand.
GCCGCGGCCGGTCCGATAGGCCTCGCGGACCGTGTGCCGGCCACAGATGGTGGCCCCGGTGGGAAAGTCGGGCGCCGGGATGATCTCGAGGAGCTCGTCGAGCTCGATTAGCGGGTTGTCGATCCAGGCAACGACCGCGTCGCAGACCTCACCCAGGTTGTGGGGCGGGATGCTCGTGGCCATCCCGACGGCGATCCCCCCCGAGCCGTTGACGAGCAGATTGGGGAACTTGCCCGGCAAGACGCGGGGTTCCTGGTGCTTCTCGTCGTAGCTCGGCTGGAAGTCGACGGTGTCGTACTTGATATCCTCGAGCATCTCGGCGGCGACCGGGCTGAGCTTGGCCTCGGTGTACCGCATCGCCGCGGGAGGCAGGCCGTGGATCGACCCGAAGTTCCCCTGCCCGGAGATCAAGAGGTGGCGCATGTTCCACCACTGGGCCATGCGAGCCAGGGTCGGGTAGATCGAGTTGTCGCCGTGCGGGTGATACCGCTTCATCGTCTCGCCGACGATCCCGGCGCACTTGCTGGTCGAGCCTCCCGGGCTCAACCCCAGGTCGAGCATCGCCATCAGGATCCGCCGCTGCGACGGCTTCAAGCCATCGCGAACGTCAGGCAAGGCCCGGCTGATGATCACCGACATCGCGTAGTTGAGGTAACTCTCCTTGAGCTCCTCTTCGATATTGAGAGGCAAGGGCCGCAAGTGATCGGCCGGCGGTAAAGCAGTGCTCACAGATCCATCGCTCCCTCGTCGAACGCGCCGCCGTGCCCGAGGCCCTCCACAAGTAATAAGCGACCGCCCGGGCGCGCGACCTGGCAAGGGTTCAATTGTACCCGGTCTCACCCTCTCGACGCAACGTCCAAGGCGCTGAATTCACCGCACTTAAGTCTCAAATCGGCAAGCAGTTTGCGTTAGACACGACGCCTCTAGGGAATGCTTTCATCATGGCCCACCCGCGGCAAGATTTGCGATCGCATCGATATCGCTCACCCGTCCGTGTGGTCCTCGCGGTCTTTCCAACCGAAGGAGAGACGTCTGCTCCTTTCGAGACAATTCAAAAAAAAGAGGCGGGGATCGGGTAGAATCTCAAGCACAGGCGATCGAAACCAGGAGACCCACTCGGTCCCGTTAGCAATCGAGATGGCTCATGTCCAAGCATAAAGACCGCAAGCGGGTCGAGATGAAGCCCGGTTTCGTCAAGAGCTCGCCCGCTCACGAGGTTGAGCACCTGATTCAGAAGGGGCGGCTCAAGGATGCGGTGAAGCAGGCCAAGATTTGCTACCGCGACGAGTGCACTCCCGAGAACCACCGATTGCTCGAGCGTGCCTACTTCCTGAGGACGCAGCAACTCTACCGGGATGCGATGCCAACCTCAGCGGTGGAGGTGGCTCAGCACCTGCTCGAGTTCGGTGTGACCGACCCCACCTTGCCGGCCGAACTGGCCCCGCTCTTGCTTGCGATCGGCCTTCCCAGCGCGGCTCTGGCGATGGGCGAGCGGCTTGAATCGCCGGAGGCCAAGGCCCGCCTGCTCCTGAACGTGGCCGACCAGGCGGTACTCCATCCCGAGCGGGCCCCGGCGTCATTGACCGAGATCCGCGAGGGAGCTAACCTGGTCCGGGAGGCGCTGCGAGCGCTGGACGCCGGGGATGAGGCCAACGCCCTCGATCGGCTCCGCGAGATTGCCCGAAGCTCACCGTTCGCCGACTGGCGCTACTTCGTGCGCGGGCTCGCCGCCTTCCGCCGCCGCGACAACGAGCAACTCCAGGCCAATTGGGACCGGCTCGACGCCGGGCGTGCCGCCTCGCGGATCGCCCGGGCCCTTCGCAGCTTGGGCAAGGGAGTCGCCGCGACGGAGCCGCACACCCAGCCGACCCCGGCGCCGAGTCTCAAAGTCATCGAGACCGCCGTTTTCGGCGAGCCGCTCCTGAGCCAGGTCGAGCAATTGCGTCAGTTCATGGCCGAGGAGCGATGGTCCGACCTGATCCCGCTCCTGATTCCACTCCGATTCCATCTGCAGCGAATCGATCCTCGGCTCGCCGAGCGCCTCACCCGAATCCTGCTCTCGCCCCTGGCGATTGCAACGGCGAAACTCTCGCCCCGTGAAGCCAGGATCCTGATCGGGAACTTCGTGAAAGCAGCCGAACCGTTGCCGATCGACCCGCACTGGAACCGCCTCCGCGCTCTCATCGCGCAAGGTCCGTACGACGATGAGCATGACGCTGAAAAATTCTGGCAAGCCTATCTCGTTGATCTCAAGACCCTACCAACCCTCTCCCCTGAGGAACGCCAGCGGGCCCAGGCCCTGGTCTGGGAACATCTGAGTCGGTTTTTCGCCACTGGAGCCGATGCCGATGAGGTCGATAGGTTCGGCGCTCCACCCCCTCGCCAGCAGATCGAATACGCGAGAAAGCGGACGATCGAGTGCCTGGAAGCAAGCGTTCAGGCCGATCCCACCTTTCTCGAGGCCTACCGAGCGATTCTCACGGTTTATTCCAACTGGGATCAGGACGAGCAGGCCGAAGTCGCCGCGAATCGACTCCTCACGGTGTTTCCCAACCACGTTGAGACCTTGATCTGGCTGTTCGATCACCAGATCGATCAAGACCTGCCCGAGCAGGCGGTGCCGCTGATTCAACGGGCCCGCGTGCTCAAACCGCTCGATGAAGACTTCCGCCGAAAGGAATGGGTCGCCCACATGGCCCTCGGCCGCCACCACGCCCTCAAGCGTCGCTGGGACAAGGGGCGGGCCGAGTTCGCGCTGGCCGAGCCGCTCTGGCCGGAGCGGAGTAAGTCGTACCACTTTCTTGTCCGTCAGGTGGTTTTCGAGCTCAAGGCGGGCGAGAACGACCGCGCCGAGGAGTACCTCAAGGCCGCTCAGGAACAGCTCGTCGAGCCCACTCCGCTCTGGCTCGCGATCCTGATCGAAGGGGTTCGCTACCGCCTCCCGAAAACCACGATGAGTCGTTTCAACTCGCTCTGGGAAACCGGACTGACCCAGAAGGTGAAAAGCGAGACGGCGGGGGCACTCGCGGAACTACTCACGACGTATCTCGACTCCGAGGTCAAGTACACAGGCCAGAGCAAACACACCAAGCAACTGGTCGACTACCTCAAGAGGACGACGCGGATCCAGTATCGCCGCGAAGACCTGGTCCAGGTCTGTAATTTCCTGAGGCCTGAGCGCAAATGGCATGATCTCCTCGAGAAGCTGGTGATGCGTGGCCTGAAGAGCTTCCCAGACGCGGCCCACTTCCCCTTCATCGTCGCCACCCTGGAAATCGAGAAGGGGCCATATCGAGGCCACCTGAGCCTGGTTCTCAAAAACCTCAAGCAAGCGTTGCAGCTCGCGCAAGCCTCGAGCAACCCTGAGGAAATCCACCTGGTACCCGAGCTCAAAAAGCTCCTGGCGAAGTTCGAGGCCATGGACTCCAGGCCGTTCGGAATGCCGTTCCCCGGCTTCGGGGGTCGGCCCTCTGGAAATCCGATCGACATGTTCACTGAAATGTTTTCTCACATGTTTAATGATGACATGTTTTCCGAGGAAGACGAGGACATGTGGGACGAGGACGACGACGATGATCGTAAGCCGAGCACGGGTCCGCCCCCGGCGCGACCGACTCGAGGTACCCCCAAGAAGAAGAGTCCCAAGAAACGGTGAGCCAAGATGAATGATCCCTATGAGCTCCTCGGGGTGCCGCGGGATGCCGACGAGGCGGAGATTCGCCGACGCTACCTCGAGCTGGTTCGCGAATTTTCTCCGGAACGCGACCCCGAGCGATTCGTAGCCATCCGGGAGGCGTATGACATGCTACGCGACCCCCTCAAGCGGCTGGAGACTCAGATTTTCAACTTGGAGATCCGTGACTCGATCGACGCGTTACTGACCGACCTCCTCGCTCGATTGCGGGAGGCCCCGATCCCGATGGAAACCCTGCTCAAGCTGGCGGAGTCGTCATGATCGACCAGGCGGACGACGACACACTCCTCGACCACTTCCGCCAATGGCTCCAGGAAGCTCGCGCCGAGGCTGAGGCCCTGGATGTCCAGGGGACCGGAGTCATCGACCCCGGGGCCGAGGTCCGGGAAGTCGGGCTCTTCCAGCTCATCGAGGAATTCACAGCCCTGCGGCACGAACTCAAGCTCCAGACCCGGAGCACGAGGGGCCTGCAAGAACAGAGCGAGTCGATCCTGGGAGCCATGCAACAGGCGATCGACCAGTTCCGCTCCGTCGAACCCAGAGAGACGCAGGCGGCCTGGTCGGCGGGCAAACCGCTGGCCGAGGCCCTGGCCGACCTCGACGAGGCCCTCGAACGCGGTCGTCTCGAGATCGAGAAGGGGACTCGCCGCCTGATCGAGGAGCCCGTGCAGACGGTACTTTCCGCCTTCGACGAACACTACGCACGGCTTTCCTGGTTCCGACGCCGCCTGATCAAGTCGTATCATGAACGGACGAAGGAAATCGTCCGACACCAGGGGCAGGTCCGCCGCGAAGTCGTCGAGGCGCTTCTGGAAGGCTACGGCCTGATTCAGACCCGACTCCGCCGCGCCTTGAAGTCGGAGCGGATCCACGCCATCGAGTGCCTCAATCGACCGGTCGATCCCGAGTTGATGACCGTGGTCGAAGTGGTCGAGGACCCTGACCGCCCGCCGGGAGTCGTCGTCTCGGAGCTTCGTCGCGGCTACACCTGGCAAGGCCGGCTGCTCCGATACGCCGAGGTTCGGGCCTCGCGACTTGCTTCTGTTTGATCGCCCAGTCCCCATCGCCTTGAGCGGACCGCAATCGAGAGACTTTCCCATGGATATGATCATCGGCATCGATCTCGGAACGACCAACAGCGAGGTCGCGGTCATCCGCGACGGCCGGCCGGTCGTGCTCGAAGAGGACGGCGATCCGATCCTCCCCTCGGTCGTCGGCCTGGATCCCCAGGGGCGATTGCTGGTCGGCAAGGCGGCCAGGAATCAGTCGATGCTCGCCCCGGAACGCACGGTCCGTTCGATCAAGCGCAAGATGGGCGAAGAAGTCACGGTCACGCTCGGCGATAAGATGTTCACTCCCCAGGAGATCTCCGCGATCATCCTGCGGACGCTCAAGCAGCGTGCGGAGACCGCACTCGGCCATCCGGTCAAAAAGGCGGTCATTACCGTCCCCGCCTTCTTCACCGAGGGCCAGCGCGAGGCGACCCGCGCGGCGGGCGAGCTGGCCGGTCTGGAAGTCGTCCGGATCATCAACGAGCCGACCGCCGCCGTACTGACCTACGACCCGCACCCGGCCGAGATGGAACGGCTGCTCGTCTACGACCTCGGCGGCGGCACGTTTGACGTCTCGATCGCCCAGGTCGAGCAAGGCGTCGTCGAGATCCTCGCCAGCCACGGCGATACCCACCTCGGCGGCGACGACTTCGACCAACGCCTGCTCGACTTCGTCTGCGACCGATTCCAGACCAAGCACGGCATCGACCTGAGAGAGTCGGCCGTCGCCAGGTCGAGACTGCTCCGCGCCGTGGAGGACGCCAAGAAGGCGCTCTCCTTCGAGGCGGTCACCACAATCGCCGAGGAGTTCATCGCCGAGAAGAACGGCGTTCCCTTGAACATGAACCTGGAAGTCAACCGGTATGAGTATGAAGAACTGATTGAGCCGCTCCTGGCCAAGACCCTGCTATGCCTGGACAAGGCGATGTCGGACGCCAAGCTCCAGGCCGACGAGATCCACAAGGTGTTACTGGTCGGTGGAGCCACCCGCACGCCGATGGTCCACCAACTCCTGAGCGAACGGCTGGGGCGGCCGGTCCATGCCGAGATCGAACCCGACCTCGCCGTGGCGATGGGGGCGGCCGTCCAGGGAGGCCTGATCGCGGGAGTCGACGTCGGCCCTGTCCTGGTCGACATCACTCCGCACACCCTGGGCATCGAAGCGCTCGGCGAATTGGACGGTTACATGTCCCGCCACTGCTTCTCGGCGATCATCGAGCGAAACACACCACTCCCCGCCTCGCGCACCGAGATTTACACGACGGCGGTCGACGGCCAGGAGGGCGCCTTGATCCGCGTCTTCCAAGGTGAGGACGAGGACACCCGATACAATACCCTGGTGGGCGAGTTCACCATCGAGGGGCTGGCCGACCTCCCCGCCGGCAATCAGATCCTCGTGCGGCTCGACCTCGACCTCAGCGGCATCCTCAAGGTGACCGCCTCCGAGCGCGCCACGGGCCTGGCCCGCCACGTCACCATCGACAACGCAACCGAGCGGTTCCGCCAGCGCCAGCGGACCGACGCCATCGACCGCCTCGAAGAGGTCTTCGGCACGGCCGAAAACCCGATCGAGATCGGGAATGGCGAGTCCTCCTCAACTCCCGCCGACGCTCTCGACGACCAGTCGGCGGAAAGACTCTCCCCCACGCTCCGCCAGGCGATCGAGTCGGCCACCACCCTGATCCTCAAGGCCGAAAAGATCGTGGCCGGAGCCAACCCCGAAGACGCGGCCGACCTCCTGGCCATGCTCGTCGACCTGCGAACGGCCATCGACAATCGCTCGGAAAAAGCCATCCGCACGATTTCCGACGAGGTCACGGATCTTGTCTTTTACCTAGAAGACCAATGACCTTCACCGCCACCCCCGTACCACCCATGGGTCAACCACCCGATCCGACGCCGACGGTCCGCTGCCCCACGTGCCGCCTCACCCAGGAGCGGTCCGACACCTGCCGGCGCTGCAAGTCCGACCTTCGCCTGCTGAACGAGGCGGCCGAGTCCGCGCGCCGGATCCGCCGGCGCTGCCTGAAGGCCCTCCGCGCCGGTCATCGGCGCGAGGCCTTCCGCCTCGCCACCCACTACCACGGATTCCATCCCACCGCCGACTCACGCCGCCTGATGGCACTCACCGCCTTCCTCTGCGGCGACTGGGCCAACGCCGTTGCCCTGGCCCACGACCTGCCCGAGGTCGAATGAGGTGGATCACCGTGTAGTCAATCACAGCATTTCTCAAATGCTCGTTTTTTGATCATCTCACGATCAATTTTTTAATGATGATCATCTCCACGCAGCTCACCTGAATGGGGGTGGGCTGAGCGGCTCCGCACGCTCCAGCACAAACGCCCAATGAGCTCGAATCTGGGAGCGCCTTCCCAACGACCAGATCGGGCACAGTGCGTCTGATGCCCTCGTGCCACCCCAAGAGGCCCCTCGGCTTTTCTGACTTTCGGGGTTTTGCGGACCGCATTCTGTCGATTTCGGGGATCACTCTTGCATTCTCGTTCTATGCTCGATTGCAAGGCGTGGCACAAAGGTCAATCCGAATCGATGCGGATGAGGTGAGACCCGGCACTCACTGGCAAGTTCTGGATCCAATTTCCTCCTGGCACAGGAACATTGGACCAGAGTCCAGCATGAAATCGGGAGACCTGACCGAGGTCGCGAAGGCTCCGATCAACGCAGATTCGGGGGGTCCCGAATTGCGCAGGTTCAAATAGAGAAGACACTCTCATGATGTCGATCCGTGATGCGATTCGTTTCAAATCCGCGTTCTCAAGCCGGATGAAGCGTTCGAAGCGGCGAGCTTCCGTGCATTCAAGGGTATGCGGCATCGAGGTGCTGGAAGATCGGCAGCTCCTGTCCACATTCACGGTGTCGAACCTCAACCAAGCGGGAGTTGGTTCCCTCCGCCGTGCGATCCTCGAGTCCAACGCGCAACCGGGTCCCGACAGCATTGATTTTCAGGTCAGCGGGACGATCCGCGTTGGCCGAACCTCGCTCCCCGCGATCACCGATACCGTGGCCCTCGACGGTTCCACGGCGCCTTCGTTTGCCGGTTCACCGGTCGTGACCGTGAATTTTCAAGGTACCAAAGGCCTCCGATTCGAGAACGGGGCCGATGGTTCGCTCCTCAAGTCGCTTTCCCTGGTGAAAGCCGGCGATGCGGGCGTCACGCTCCGCGCCTCGCGAGTGACCGTGGAAGGCAACTACATCGGCCTTCTTGCCGACGGAAAGACGGCCGCCGGCAACCGGGGAGACGGCATCCGGATCGATGCGTCGTCTCGCGATAATTTGATCGGGAACAGCGATCCGGTGACGAGCGTCAGCTATTACGACGCCTCCGCCGTGAGCATCCAGCCGGTCTCGGCCTGGCAGGGCATCCGACCTGCCGACACGAGCGACCAGTACCTGATGGTCGGGACGTCGGGGCTTAACGGGCTCCTGTACGAAGGACCGATCTCGGGCACCGGCGGCGCGAGTTACCTGGTCAACTACCCGGGGGCCACTTCCACGAGCGTCTACGGTCCCGACAACCTTCAGGGAGACCGTCTGCGGCTGGTGGGAAGCTACAAGACCGGCAACGACACCGTCCAAGGGTTCCTCTTCGAGGGAACGACTGCCGAGCTCTCGCAGAGCGGCAACTACCGGACGATCGACTATCCGGGCGCCAAGTTCACCTACGTCCACAGCACGATGGGTGGTCTTGCGGTCGGCAACGCCGACGGTCCGGTGGCGAACTTGCCCATTGGCACCGGGCATGCGTTCCTCTACGACGTCGCCCAGAACACGCTGCTGCCGGACATCGTCTATCCGGGCTCCACGAGCACCACGGCCTACGGTATCTGGCATAACGGCCTCACCAGCTACACGATCGTCGGCGGCTATTCCACCCTCCTCAACGCGAGTGGGGACGTCTCCAATGGCTTCATGGTCGATTACGACTCCGCGACCGGGAAATACACGAACTGGACCTCGTTCGCCTATCCGAACGGGCCGATCGGGCGGGACTTCATCACCCATTTCGAGGGCATCAGCAGCACCGAATCGGGCGTTTACACGCTGAACGCCGACTCGGTCCAGGCCGGCTCCGCCAATCCTGCGCAGGGCTCGTGGGTGACGGTCAGGCGCAATCCCGACCGTTCGTTTGGACCAGCGGTGTGGGTCGACCTCAACTATCCCGGCGTTGATCCGAGCATCAGCAGCAGCAATTCGGTCGCCGGCAACCAGGTGGTCGGGCTCGTGATCGGCGCCTCGGGTACCAGCTCGTTCCAGGCGACGGTCAACACCGGATTCCAGCTATCCAACGTCATCAGCGGCAACCGCGGCAACGGCATTGGGATCTACGGTTCGCACGATAACCAGATCGCCATGAATCAGATCGGTACGGATGCCACTGGCACCCTCCGACGGGGCAACGCCAAGAACGGAATCCTCGTCACGCAAGGCGCGGCAAGGAACCTGATCGGTGGCCAGGCGACCGGCGGAAACGACCCCACGGCGAATGTGTTCGTTCGCCCCCCCCAAGGCAATCTGATCTCGGGCAACCAAGGCAACGGTGTCCTGATCAACAAAGGTGCCACGCAAAACATCCTGAGCGGGAACTTCGTCGGCACCGATGCTTCGGGCAATGCCGCCCTGGGCAACCGGCTGGACGGCGTGGCGATCGAGAACGCCAACGGCAATCAGTTGATCGGCTGCACTCTCCAGCAGAGCCCGTTCGTGTTCTACAACGTGCTGAGCGGCAATGGTGGCAACGGTCTGCGGATCACCAACTCCAACGACACGACGGTCCAGGCCAACTTCATGGGCGTGGGGGCGAACAACGCCACGATCGTGGCCAATGGCGGCAATGGCCTCCTGGTTTCGGGGACGTCCAACAACACGCAGGTCGGCGGCGTGATCCCCTTGGGCAACGTGATCTCCGGTAACAATCGCAACGGCATCGAAGTTCGCGACAAGGCCAGCGGCTTCATCTCGTTCAACACCTTCGCCGGGATCTACGCCTTTGGAGACGCCGCGGCCAATCGCCTCAATGGAATCCTGATCACGTCCAGCGGCGGCAACAACCTGATCCGCACCTGCATCGTCTCGGGCAATCTCGGAAACGGGATCGAGCTTGGCGGCCAAGCCACTGGCGTACAGGTGATCGACACAGCCGTTGGGACGAACACCTCAATCCAGACGTCGATCCCGAATCAAGGCAGTGGCATCAAGATCTCAGGAAATGCCCACGGAAATGCCATCGGTGGATTCAAGCCGTCAGTCGAGCCCCAGGTGACGATCTCGTCAAATCGCCGTTACGGGATCGAGTTCACTGGCAAAGCCAACAACAACGAGGTTTTTCACACCTACATCGGAACAAACTTCAACGACACCGCCAACCTGGGCAACAACCTCGGGGGGATCTTGCTCGGAGCAGGCACGTCGTCCAACACCATTGGGGGCAGGGCAACCGCCTTGCAGAATAAGATTCTCAATAGTTTGGGCAATGGCGTGACCATCCAGTGCTCCCAAGGCAACGCCGTGTTGGGAAATGAGATTAGCACCAACCTGGGCTACGGCGTCTTCGCCTCTGGCTTCTGCTACGGCACCGTGGTAGCGGGTAACACGATCACGTCGAATGCCAAGGGAAACGTCAACCTGACGAATGCCGTCGGCGTTGAATTCATCCCCTGAAAAACGAGAACAATGGCACCGCTCGACGGAGCCTCCCTGCGGATCGTCCTCTCGACGTGACTCAGGACGAACGACGATTGCACACGACCCCCACATCGTCATGGCGAGCCGATGGCCCGTCCTGATGATGTGGGGGTGTTTGCGTCAACCCACTCGATCACTTCGAAACTCGTTCCCATGCAGAGCGTCGGAATGAGATCCCGGTATCCTTGCTACAGTCTCGGCAAATCCCATGATTTCCGGCCGTTCTGCGACACGACGGGTTTCTGCGTTTTCTTTTTTGCAATGATCCGCGACTGGGCGAGAATCTCGCTGGATTTCCGGCCCGGTCGAATCCAGAGCCGGGCCGGCCGTGCTACTGATCGCATTGAGGACCTTGATCTGCTACTCCAGATCCCTTCCGCGAACCAAGTTGGCCCGCGATTCGACCCCACGACAGGCCCTCGTTTCACGTTGTGATGCTCGATTTCGTCCTCAACGACTCCAACTTCCCCGATGCCCATTCCTGCTTCCGCCATTCGGCGCATCCTTTTTTCCCGTCGCTTGTAAGAAAACGCCCTCACCCGACGACTTCCATGTTAGATAACCGTGGCGGGTGAGGGATGAGACGAATGCCGGACTGGCAAGAGATCCTGGGCAGGGACGGCCCAGCCGTGTGGCGGACCGCTTACCGGCTGCTGGGCAATTCGGCTGATGCCGACGAATGCTTCCAGGAAGCGTTCCTCGACGCGTTGAAGCTCTCCCGACGCGTCGAAGTGAGGTGCTGGCGAGGTCTCCTTCAACGTATGGTCGCCGCCCGTGCGGTGGACCGGCTCCGCCGGAACCGCCGGCAGGGCGATTCCCAGCGGATGGCCGACTGGAACGCGGTCCGCGATTCCGGGCCGTCCCCCTTGCAAGCGGCTGAGAATGCCGAACTCACCGAGAGTCTCCGCGCCGCGCTCGCTCAGGTCGCTCCGAAACAGGCCGAGGTGTTCTGCCTCTACGGCCTGGAAGGGTGGAGCTATCAGGAGATCGCCCGGCACCTGACCATGTCGACCGATGCCGTCGGGGTGCTCCTCCACCGAGCGCGGAAGCGCCTGCGCCAACTGCTCCTGACCTCCGCACCCACGGACGCTCTGGGAAGAGAAGGAAACGATCCCGCGACGGGCAGGGGACCGTCGAACGCCCCCAAAAAGGAGTCCTCATGAGCACTCCCTCATCGAACCCCGACGACCTCCTCTCCCGCGCGGTGGATGCCATGCGACAGGTCCCTGTGCCCGAAGGGCCATCTGAGGAGGTGGTCTCGCGAACTCTCGCCGCGCTCATGGCGGCAGACCGGGTGGAAGCTCCCATTTTCCATTTCCGAAGGAGAAGGTTGATGATCGCGATGATGAAGATCGCTGCCGTGGTCGTGGTGGCTGCCGGGGGTTTGTCCTACCTCGGCGCTCCACCGTCGGGGGGAACGATGGTCGCCTTCGCAGCGACGGTGCAGACACTCCGTGAGGCACAGGGTTACTCGTTCCGCATGACGTTATCCGGCCCCGACCAAAAAAAGCTGGGGACGATGAAGACCTATTTCAAAGCCCCGGGAGTGAGCCGTAGCGAACAGGAAGGGGGGCAGGTCGTCATCAGCAACACGAGCCAAGGGAAGACCCTGATGCTCGACCCGAGTTCCAAGAGCGCACTGCTGATCGAGAGCAAACCACACGAAAAACCGAAGGAGAACTCCGGTGTCGGGTTAGTCGAATCGTTCCGGAAGCTCGAAGCTTCCGATGGCGTGCCGGCCGGCGAGAAGGAGATCGGCGGGGTCAAGGCACGGGGCTTCCGCGTCAAGAAGCTTCACGACGAGATGGTCTTCTGGATCGACCCGAACACGAAGCTGCCCCTCCTGGTCGAGACGACCTCGCAAGTCCAGGGCAAGGAGATTCGAACCACTCTCAGCGAGTTTGTGATCAATCCCGACGTCGATGAGGCCCTCTTCAGCACCGAGCCCCCTCCCGGCTACACCCTTCGCCGGACGGAGTCGGATGTGTTCGGAGGCGACCCGGAGAAGTTTCTCGACATCGAAGAGGCCGCCGTCCGCCTGCTCCGCCTCTACACCGAGAAGTCCGGCGGGACATTCCCGACAAAGCTTGACGACTTCAATATGTTCAATCAATTCTTCCCAAAGGACATCAAGAAGAGCGCACTCCCCGACCCCGAGAGGCTCCGTACCGTCCAGACCATTCTCCGGTTTATGATGGCGACCCGCGAATTGAAAGAGGGCTTCGGTTACAAGCCTGACGGTGTCAAGCTCGGCGACGCCGACACGATCATCCTCTGGTACAAACCCAAAGGAGCCAACCTCCACCGCGCAATCTACGGCGACCTACACGGGGCCGACGTGACCGCGAACAAGCTTCCCGAACCGCAGAAGCCATAAGCATCCCAAGATAAAGGGAAGGGGGGGGTTGGGTGGCTGAGGCTCGCCCAACCCCTCGCTCCGCTTCGGGCGAAGGTATGAGATTCACCCCGCGGTCTGCTCAGGCGAGTGGGAAACGAAAGCCCATCGGCTCAAAACCGCGGCAAGAAGCCGGAGCCTATATCATATCATGTCCATTCCTATCGTCGAGAATGGGCCAGGCCATCCGCCACCGGGCCGAGCGACTGAAAACCACCGTGGAGAGTTCGGCAGACGCTTCAGGCGGAGGGCGTTCCGCCGCCGGTATCGCCCTGGCTCCAGCGCCGGGCGAGCGTGACGGTGGCCGACGCCAGGGCAGGGTCGGCGGCGAGGCGGGCGGCGGCGGCCTTGCAGGCGTGGCGGACGGTCGCGGAGTCGCGGCCGCCGAAATAGGTGCCGATGGCCTGGAAGCTCAGGCTGGTCAAGCTTCGCGCCAGATGCATCGCCAGGTGCCTCGGCTCGGCAATTGTCTTGCGGCGGGTGCTCGAGCGGAGGTCGCGAAGCGAGACCCCGAACTTCGCCGCGACGGCGCGAGCGATCTGGTCGATCGTCAGGGCCGGGTCGGTGGCTTCGCCGTCGACCAAGGGAGTGACGAGTCGACGGTCGAGAGGCTTGCGCTCGACGCGGGACTCGAGGGCAAGTTTGGCAAGCCAGCCGTCGAGGGTCCGATAGCCGTCGGCCGCCTCGGCCAGCGAGTCGACCGCCTCGGCCAGAAGATTGATCTTGCGGGCCCGGGCGCGGTCGAGCAAGTACCGCCGGCGCGAGGCCAGGCCCGGGGGATCGACCCGAACGGCCAGGCCCCCGACCAGCCGGTTGACCAGGCGTGGGGGCCAACCGGACCACTGACCCGGCCCCACCCGCGCAGAGACGGCCACGCTCGCCCCCGCCTCGTCGAGAGCGTCGAGCGTGTGGGTCAATTCCGTCAACGCCAAAGGAGCGCGCTCCAGCGTGTGCAGGTCTTCAAGCACGAACAGATCGAGTCCTCGGAACCGGCTGCGGAGCTCGACCCAGCCCCCATTTTGCCCGGCCGCCTCAGCGCAGGCCGCGGCGAACGCCTCGGCCTCCATATGCGCGACCGCCGATTCCGGATGCCGAAGTAGCCGCTCCGACACCAGACCGGTCAGCAGCCTCGACTTGCCAACTCCCGCCGGTCCGTGCAAAACCAAAGGCGAAAGGCCCGGGCCATCGCCTCGCGCCAAAGCCAGCACGCTCGCGTGCGCCAGATCGTTCTCAGGGCCGGTCAGAAATCCGTCCCAAGGGTGAGGGGGGACCGTCTCCGCCGGAACCAGGCCGCTCCGCAAGGACGAGAAGTCCATCCTTTGGCCTCCCGCCATCGACCTTTGAATTGAGCTCGAGAAGACCGCGATGACAGTCCTAACACGCCAGGACCGAGGCGCGAAGGTCAACCCGAGACGGTCGGGATTCCCAAAGAGCGGAGAGTTGCCCCCGAACGGCGAGAGCGGCCAAAATCAAAGGGCGATCCTGGACCCACCTGATTTCTTGCCAAGAATCTTTTGCCGTCTCGCCAGCGCCGGCTCTCTCAATTGGTGGGGCCTCATTCGAACCAAAGACAAAGAAGACGAGGAGGCGCAATGCCGACGGCATCGGGGTCGGGGACACTCGGGCAGATCCAACGCCTGCTCGAGGAGGGGACGTTCACGGGCGTATCCGACGCCCGCTTGCTCGAACGGTTTGTCACCCGCCGCGACGAGGCCGCGTTCACCGCGCTGGTGGAACGGCACGGCGCGATGGTCCGGAACACCTGCCGGGCCGTGTTGAAGGATCCGAGTGCGGCCGACGACGCGTTCCAGGCGACGTTCGTGCTCCTCTTTCGCAAGGGGGGATCGATCCAAGGCTGCGAGGCACTCGGAGGCTGGCTGCACCGGGTCGCCTACCGGGTCGCGCTCCAGGCCGGGGCCGCCGCCGCCCGCCGCCGCGACGTCGAGAGCGCCGCGGGCGGTTTGCGGGTCGCCGAGAGCCCGGCGCCCGACGACCTCGGAGGATTGCTTCACGAGGAGATCGAGCGACTTCCCGAGCGGCTCCGTCTGCCGTTGGTCCTCTGCGACCTCGAGGGGATGACCCGCGACCAGGCCGCCGAGCGGCTCGGCTGGTCCGAAGGGGCGCTCCGCGGTCGCTTGGCCAAGGGGCGTCAGTTGCTCCGGAACCGGCTGACGCGGCGGGGGATCACCCTCGCCGTTCCGCTTGCACCTCCAGGCGCCGTCCCGAAACCGCTGGTCACGACCACCGTCCAAGCCGTGGCCGGCGGCGCGTCGGGCGCGGCCGCGGCCCTCGTCAAGGCGTTCTCGCGCGGCTGGATCCTGACCCGGCTCAAGGTCGCGGGGGCGGCCGTGCTGGTCCTCGGGACCACGCTGGCCGCAATGAGCTATGAGTCGGATCCGATCGACCCGGACCAGCCGATTAAAGAGCAGGAGGCTTCGGCCCGGCAAGTTCCCAAAGCGCCCGTGGTCCCAACCAACGAGCCGACGGACCACGTCGTGGGACGGATCGTCGACCTCGAAGGGCGTCCGGTCGCCGGCGCGATGGTCAACGTCAAATGGTTATACACCCCCCCCGACGGTAAGCTCGATGCCTGGATCGACACGATCAAGCGTTTGGGCAAGGAGCCATACGGGCTGAACCTCAACCACACACGCGAGCGGTTCTCAGCCAGCACCGGACGCGACGGCCGGTTCCGGATCGACGCAATGCCCCGCGACCGCATCGCCGTGGCCTCGATCGCCGGACCGGGGATCGAGACGACCGAGGTGTATATCCTGACCCGCGACGTCCCCACGATCCGCACCAAGGACCCACAGTTGGTCGATGGCCGGGCGATCATCTACTACGGTGCCCGGTTCGACCACGCCGCCGCCCCGGCGCGACCGATCGTCGGCACCATCCGCGACCAGGACACCGGCGCTCCCATCCCCGGAGTCCACATCACCGGGATGCCGATTCTCAGCGGGAGCCTGATCCCGACGCACGATGTCGAGGCGACCTCGGACGCCCAGGGACGATACCAGATCCAAGGCCTGTCCCTCTCGCGCGGGATCAGGCTCTTCACCGAGGCTCCGATCGGCCAGCCTTATGTGAACTGCACGTTCGACTCCCCGGCCGTCGAGCCCAAGCCCGGCCCGTTCACCTTCGATCTGGCCCTGAAACGCGGGATCCTCGTGCGCGGGCGGCTGACCGACAAGGCCACGGGACGGCCCCTCGAAGGCAAAGTCATCTACCACGCCTTTCGGGATAACGCGTACCTGGGCGAGTTTCCGAACTCCCAGCAGAATACCCAGGTCAATCGGGTCCCCATCTCGGGGAGTGACGGCCGGTTCACGATCGCGGCGCTGCCGGGTCGCGGCCTCATCGCGGCACGGGCGAATGAAGAGCGATACCTCCACGGTCTCGGTATCGACTCGATCAAAGGCTTCGATCGAGCTCTCAGAGCCTTCAACACCTATCCCTACTATTTCATACCGAGCGACCAGCACGTCATTGCGGAGATCAACTCAGCACCCGGGAAGGACGTCGTCGACCTCAATCTCGAGGCCGATCCGGGCCGGACGGTCACGGGCACGATGGTCGATCCCGACGGCCAGCCCCTCCTCTTCGGAAACGGAGTCGAGGTCCGCACCCTCGACGTCTTCCAGAACCCGCAACAAACCCCGGGGAACCCGACCTTCGTGGTCACCGGACTGCCCTCGGGCCGTTACCGGCTCGACTTCATCCATCGCGGCCGCAAACTCGCCGGCTCGCTCGCCCTGCGCGGTGACGAGACGGACCCACTCACCGCGCAACTTCAACCCTGGGGCACCGTGATCGGCCGGGTCGTCGACGAGGAAGGGAAGCCCCGGACCGACGTGGAGATCTTCAGCACAACCCGCGAGCGTCCCGACCCCGAGGCCGGCGACCTTGTTGAGAAACCGACGGTCGACGGCGAGGGGCGTTTCCGCATCGAGGGCCTCGTCCCGGGCGTGAAATACGACGCCCTCGGAAGCGCCCCCAAGAAGGCGACCGGACCGATTCTGAAAAGCGTGCAGGTCGAGCCAGGCGAGGTGAAAGACCTCGGAGACGTCGTGCTCCCGACGTGGAAGAAGGATCAGAATTAGAGCGGCTTCCCCTGAGAGTGACAGTTCACCCTCAGGGGCAGAACCCTGGTGGGCCGTGCCCATCCGACAAAACCGATGGGCCGCGCACGCTCTTCGCTTAAAGGCCCGCCACGGGTTTGACCGTCAGGGTCAGTTCCTTGCCGTCACGGAGCACGACCACGGGCGCTTCGCGGCCGGCGGGGACGCCCGCGGCGGCAGCGTAGGCGTCGGTGATCGAGGTGGTCCAGCGGCCGTCGAGGGTGGTCAGAACGTCGCCCGGCTTCAGGCCGGCGGTCGCGGCGGGTGAGTCGGCGACAACCGACATGATCGGCACGCCGGATGAGTTCAAACCGTCGACCGGATCTCCGACGCTTAGTCCCCAGAGACCGCCGGGGGCGAGAGTCCGGTGGCGGGCGACTCGGGGGCCGGCCAGGCGGTCGGGAAGGTCCTTCATGAGGTTCCGCACCGGACCGTCAACCGGCTCGAACGTCATCTTCCGCGCCTGGTAGTCAATCGTCGTCCGATAGCGCGCGAAGAACGTGTAGCCGATGATCCCGTCGAGCGGACGGTCGAGCATATCCCCCATCGCCTTCAAGAGCGGGTGGTCGAGAACGATCACGGGAACGTCCTCGGCCGTCATCTCACCCATCTCGAGCTTCTTGACTTCCGACTCCCCTCGGATCGAAAACAGAAACGATCGGGGCGCATCGGCCTTGATCGTACCCGACTCGAGCGACGCCTTGTTGGTCAGCAAGGTGATCGGCGCTCCGACGTCGAAGATCAGGTCGAACGGGCCTTTGCCGTTGAGCTTGGCCCGGACCACCATGTGGTTGGTCGCGAGCATCTCAAACGGAACCGTCCCTTTCTTCCCTTGATCCTTCGTCTTCTCCTTCTCCGCCTGCGCGGTCGGTGCCGGAGCCTGGGCCGATGCCGAGGCCGGGCCGCCGAACGCCACGAGTCCGGCCAGCGTAGCCGTGAGAATGGTCCGATGAGACAAGGCCGATTTCATCAACGTGATCATTGGTCAGAATCCCTCCCCGGCGGTCAGAGTCAGCTCTTGGGTCGCCGGACCGCGCCGGACTGACAGGGGGACGCGGTCACCGGGCTTGACCTCGGCGAACGCGTCGAGGGCGGCCTTCAGGCTCTTGACGTTGCGGTTGAGCAGTCGGACGACGTGATCGCCCGCCTGAACGCCCGCCTTCGCCGCCGGGGTATCGGCCAGGACACGGTCCACGCGCACGCCGTTGTCGGCGGCCTCGGCCAGTTCCAGGCCAAGGAAACCGCGCGGGTGAAGTTCCTCTTCAGGCTGCTTGCCCACCAGGGCGGCGGCGAACTTGGCGACCGGGCCCAGGAGGTTCATCGCCTGCATCTCGGCCGGCGGCCCATCTCCCGGCCGGCGGTCGGGGGCAGGGGGGTCTCTCGGCTCGAAGGCGAGCCGGGTCCAGGTCATCCGGTCCCGGGTCGGGTCGAGCTCGAGCCGGAACCGGGCCAAAACGGTGAACCCGAGGATGCCGTCGATCGACGCGCCGGGCAATCCCAGGGCATTCATACCGACCAGTTGGAACGGGTCTTCCACCCGCGCCTTGAGGTCGGTCAAACTGGCTCCCCCCTCGAAGTCGATGCGCTCCACGGGAGTCCAGAAGGCGTCTTTTGCAGGCTCCAGACCAATTTTCTTGGCCGTCTCGGTCGACACGTAGAGCGCGGGAGCCCCGGTGTCGACCAGAAAGTTGAACGGTCCTTTGCCGTTGATCCGGACCCGGACCAGAAAGTGATTCGTGTCGGTGAGGCGGTAGGGCACCTGGAACGACTCGCCGACTTGCCGGTCCCGCTTTGCGTCGGGAGCCGGGGCCAGAGCCGCCAGGGCCAGCAACAGACCGAGTCGTGAGAGCCGTCGATTCATGGGAGCAGGTCGCCTTCGATGCCCAATTCTCAGCTGTAAACCGAACGCGATCGTACCATCTCAGTCTATACGGCGACCAGTCGCCCGGAAACGGCAGCCGGTCGAAACCGACGCGGCCCCGCCGCGCGCAGCGGCTCGGTTCTCCCTCCAAATCCCCGAGCGGGAACCCCAGGGAACAGGGAGAAAAGGCCAGCCAGACAGCCCCTCAGTCCGATCGTCGCAGGTGAGGCCGACCGGCGGAATCAGGTTCGTCCCGGCCCGCGGAGCGAGTCAATTTGCAGGCCTCGAGCAGCTTCTCGAAACTGATGGGCTTCGGGATCATCAGGTCGGGCTGCAACGGTTGCAGGCTGGCGATCCGCTCCGAGTCGAGCCCGGCCGAAATCACGGCCACATGAGACGGAATCCCGGCCGCTCGCACGTGCCGCAAAACGTCCTCGCCATCACCATCGGAAAGCCAGAGGTCAAGAAGAATCCAATCGGGCGGAGGATCAAGGTTCTCCAGGGCCGAGGCCACGGTCCTGGACAACGTAACCTCCCACCCAAACGCCTGGAATTGAGCCCGCAGCATAACCCATCGCCAGGCTGTCCTCAACAATCAAAACATGGCCTTCACCTGCGGTCATGATGCATACCTAGCGTGCATGCAAACAGTTAAATTTCAAAGCGCTGGTCACATTCCAAAAGAAATCTTATCACGCAAATCCAGGGCCAAGAACCGGGCCGCTCGATTGATTACCGCCTGGGGCTCTCCTCGACACGGACCCGGCGGGCCCCGAATGCGATCATGCGGGCCGGGAAGTCGCGGAGGACCGGCAGCCGAAGCACGATTCGGAGCAGGAGGGGGAGGCGGAACGACTTCCCTGGCTGAAGGGCCTGGGCGACGATCAACTTCTGCATTCGTTCCTGGACCCCTTGGATGACCCGAACGGGCCACTCACGGCTCGTCTGGACGGCCGCCAGATCCCGTTCCTGGAGCGGACCTCCCTGGAGCGGCTCGGCGAGCAGATTCGCCGCCACCACGGCGTCCTGAATGGCCACGTTGATCCCGACGCCTCCCACGGGAGACATGACGTGGGCCGCGTCGCCAATCAACAAGAGCCCGGGCTCGTGCCACCGCCTGAGTCGGCTCGACTCGACCGAGAGTACCGAGACCTGCTTCCAATCGGTCAACAGTCCGACCCGGTCCGCCAACCACGGCACCAACTCCGCGAACGAACGTTGCAGCGCCTCCAGACCGCTCTCCCGGAGCTGCTGGAAACTCCCTTTGAGAATCACGTACCCCACCTGCCACTCCTCAGCACGCTCCAACACGACCGCCAAGTGGCCGGCGTGGATGGCAAGCGCGCCTAGGTCGCGGGGGTCGTCCGGCCGGCGTGGCAAGCGGAACCAGGCGACGTCCATCGGCGGTGCTGACTTGACCGGCTCCAGCCCGGCCAGGCTGCGAATCTTGGAGAAGCGGCCGTCGGCCGCCACCGTGAGCGCGGCCCGCACTTCGTGCCAGCCGTTGTCTTGACCGCGATAGCGGACCCCACGGACAACGCCATCCTCCTGGACGAGCCGCTGCACATTGGCTCCCATGACGAGACCGAAGCTGGGAAAGCGTCGCGCCTCTTCGACGAGGAACTCGAGAAACTGCGCCTGGGGAAGCGTCGCGATATACGGATACTTTGTCTTGAGCCGGCCGATGTCCGCCAGAGTGACGTCCCCGGTCGGAGTCGTCACCTTCAAGCCACGGATCTGGCCGTGTGGGATCGTCTCCAGCATGCGGGCGGCCAGGCCCAACTGGTCGAGGACTTCCAGCGTCGAGGGCTGGATCGTGTCGCCCCGGAAGTCGCGATCAAAATCCTTGTGCGACTCGAGCACCACGACCGGTACCCCCCGCCGCGCCAGCAAGAGTCCCAGCATCACCCCCGCTGGACCACCGCCGACGATGCAGCAGGTCGTCTCCCGGACGTCGCGCACCTCGTCCCCCAGCAATGCGGCGGCGGGTTCCACGGTATTTGCATCCGTCGGCATATCGATTCCTCGGAACCCAATCTCGCCGGCCCTGGGCCTCGCGTGGGTTGACTTTGGCTTGCTGGCCACCACAAAGTCCAGGCCAACGGCGTTCTTGAGGAGCCTCGAGTCCACCCGTCTATTCTAGGTCATCCTCCCGGAAACTCGAGCAACGGGTCGGAAATCACGTTGAAAGGCTGACTCCAAGCCGAAAATCAATCCGGCAAACTCGGGACCGGCGACCCGCCGGGGCTCCCCTTTCGGTTGCGAAGCTGGCTCAGCAGAGGGTGCTGCCAGAGCGCTTCGTCGAGCCGCCGGGCGAGCAGGGCATGGCCCCTGTCGTTGGGATGGTAGTCGTCAGCGCGGGCCGTCAAGGTCGCCGGATCGATTCCATCGAAGGCGTCAGAGATGTCGATCACCGCCGAGAATCCGGCGTCTCGGGCCATCGCGAGCAGCCGTTCATGATCCGCCGCGTCCACCGTCCGGCCCACTCGGGGGATCACGGCCAAGATGGACGGCACCCCCCGGGACGAACACCCTTCGGCAATCGCACGATACGCCGAGGCGGTGAGTTCCCAGGTATAAGGCCGCAGGGCTCGCTCGTAAGTCTGGCCCGTCTCGCCCGGCATCACACCACTCGCCGACAAAATATCGACATACAATGGCGAGTCCCAGCCGATCCCGCGGGGCAGAAGCTCGCGGAGCCGGCGCACCGCCCAGCCCACATCGGCCTGGGTCGCCTCGAAGAGGACCAGGTCCGGCTCCGTCACCCAGCCCACCTGTGTGAAGTGATACCAGCGCTGGCCAGGGCTGCGGCCCGGCACGGCGAAATTGAGGATTTCGATGCCTGGACCACCCGCCTGGCGCGACCGCTCATCGAACCAACGCTCGAGTGTCGGTTCAAACCCGAGGTCATCGCCGACCCCCCAACCGGCCGCAATCGAGTCCCCCATCAGCCCGATCCGAATCGTGTTCGCCGGCTTGGCCACGGGATAAGGACGGTCGCGCATCCCCAGGTCGTTGGTGCTCCAACTCACCCCAACCGGCTGCCTGACCGACAGGCTCGGCTTCAGCACAAACTCGCGCAAGTCGTCCACACTCTGACAGACCTGGCTCGGACCAGCCCCCTGCCGTGGCCCCGCGGCCGATCCGCCCAGCTTCCGTCCCGCGTCGAGAATCTGCTCGTAATAGCCCCGCTCCATCTGGTCGTAGTCGGCACGGCTCATCAGGTCGCAGCGCAACGTCTCGCGAACCCGCCCCGGCGTCCCCAACGCCAGTTGACGCGGCACCAATCCCCAAACGAGGATCGCCGCCGTCGCCAAGAACTGCACGGTCTGCGACGAGCAACGGATCATGAGACAATCACCTCTCAAACAAATTATCTTCGAAAAGGGTGGGCACCGACCACCCTCCTTTTGATATTCGCGGCTTTACCCTACGAGATACGAAATGGCGAGTCCCAACCTAACCAACGAACATTTCTCAAAATCCCTTTGCCTTCAAATTCCGGTCCCGCGACGCATCAGGTCCACCCACGACTCGATGGTCGGGCTCGACCAGAGCGACCAGAGCAACGCGATCGTCGTGAACGTGGCCGCGACCTTCGCCCCACGCACCAGATGGCCCAGCACGGTCATCGGACCCTTGCCCGCACAATTGCGGACCCGCGACCGCCGGGCGTCCAGCTGCACGTTGACCAACACCAACGCCCCCAGGATCCCCCAGAACAGGGCATCCGGACCGCTGATTCCCCACGAACCCCGCAGCCAGAACGATTGATACGCGTGCAACGCCCAGGTCGCCACGAACACCACCACCGTCGCGATCGCCAACGCCGCCGGCTGCGGCCAGCGCTTCAGCCGGAACACCACCGGGTTGAACACCAGGCGGACCATGAAGTCTTTCCAGTAAATGTTGATCCGACGCCAGTAGTCGGTGAAACCGGTCGCCAGCAAGTAGTGGTGATGCGTGGGCGGAAGCTGGAACCCGAACAGGTGAAGCATCCCGCAGGCCATGTGGAACTGGCCCGAGACCCGGAGATAGAGCAGGTAGTTGCAGACCAGGTACCGCGTCAGGGTGGCGACGCCGTGGACCTCTTCAGCCGGGATCAGCCACTCGTGGTAGACCAGGCGGTAGAGAAGGAGGTGAATCGTGCCGTCGAAGATCATCTGGAGTCCGGCACGCTGGGTGGTGTGGATCTCCTTGGAAAAATAGCCGCGGTGCAAGGTGCGGTAGTCGACCACCGGAAAGTGAAGGAAGCAGTAGTTGGGCAAGAGGAAGAAGTAGCTGAGCGTATCGACAACCGTCTCGGGGGCCTTGGCGTGCTTCAGTTCATAGAGATAGATCAGGATCCGGAACATGAACATGGTGGCCAGGACCGGCCAGACGCTCTCGGGGACCGCCGCGGCCAGGCTCTCAGGGCGGATCCGGGCAATGGCGACGGCCACGACCGCGAGCGTCGTGGCGCGAGTCCACCAGGGGATCGGAAGGCGGCAGACGCCGATCAGCAACAGCGCCAGGGCCACGACGTAAGTGGCGGCCAGGGGGCCGAAGACGAGGGCGAGGCCGGCGATCGAGACGGCGACGAAGAGCGGCTTCTTCCAGCGATAAGGGAGCAGGTAGTGAACGGGGAGGGCGACCAAGGAGAGGGCGACGAGGAGTTGGAACGCCCGTCCCTCGACACGAAAGACCCTGAACACCGCCAGAAAGAGGCCAAGATGGGCGAGGATCGGCAGGAACTGCCGAAAGTCGCGCCGGCAGACCTCCGGCTCACCGGGATAGAGCCCGGGCCGAGCTTGCTCGGCGGGGGCCGGATTGGCCCCTGGTTCCGGTACGGTGTACTGGCGATGAGGTGCAGACCGCGAGGCGGTCGCTTGTTGTGTGTCAGGCCGCATGGGCCAGTCCCCTTCATTGAGATCCATGAGACGAAACCGACCGCAATCGCTGTGGGTAGCGACCGCGTTCGGCCCCTCGTTTCCGCGAGTGGAAGCTGCGATCTCAAAAGGGGGCCACATCAATGTCGAGCGACAGACGA
Source organism: Singulisphaera photorubra (assembly GCF_045290345.1). Classification (GTDB taxonomy): domain Bacteria; phylum Planctomycetota; class Planctomycetia; order Isosphaerales; family Isosphaeraceae; genus Singulisphaera. The sequence goes on from NZ_CP155447.1 coordinate 1,354,918, forward strand.
AGCCGAGCGTTGTCGACTCGGTTCCGTGGGTGTCTCTCTGCGAACTTGGCCGGGAGCCTTGCATTCTTACTCATAATCATGCGGTCATGAGTTAGTGCTCGCGACCCTGCGTCATTCTCCGAATTTCATAAAACCTGTCAACCCAATTCGGCGGCTGCACGCCGATGCGACCTGTTCGGGAAGTTCATGGCCCATCCGGAAATACGTCGCGTCAGAACGAGAGGATGGCCTGGTGCGTGAAGCCGAAACGAACGCACCAGGCGGATGGGGCCCGTTCAGGAACGCTTCGTAGGCGAGAGACGTTTCAGTCCGTCAGATCGAAGTCGAATTTATTCGACCCACTCTTGACTGTGGCCTTCAGGCCTGAGGTCTCCGGCTTCTCGTACTTCGTGGGGCTGAGAATCTTGGGCGGGATTTTCTTCTTGGGGATGTAGTCGAGAATCGGCTCGTCATGTGCGTAGATCGTCACATTGTACTCGCCTAGCAACGCGCCATCGCCGGGATTCTCGGTTTGAAGGGTGTAGTTCCCGTTCTCATCGAGTTGTCCGGTCGCATTCCGCCCGGTCGGTGATATTGCCGCGAAGGTGACCGATCCCTTGGGGACCGGCTTCGACTGGTAGGTCACTCGACCAGAGACCGGAGCCATTCCCGGCCCCGTGGTCCCGCAGGCAAGCGGCGCCAGTGGCACGCAGGCCATGACCAGAAGGCAGACCTGATGCCTGGCGCCCGGCTTGGTAATTACCCGTTTCAAGTTGAGTCCTCCTCAAGAGGCGATCACATAATTAGAACATAAACTGAGCCGCACCGGAGTGCTCTGGATGCGGCTCGGATTCGGCCGGAATGAGGAGATCGCCTTCTCAGTACGAGTCGGACGAAATGATTTCACCTCCTGACCGCGTGCTCAAGGCCTGGTAGGTCGGCATGCTGATCGAAGACTTGACGAACTTCACCGAGCCGTCGCACATCGCGAAATTTCCTCCGCTGGGGTGCATGCTCCGGAAGCTGTACCAGGCTGGCCAGTTCCCCACATCGCTCGCCCCGGTGGCGACCACGGTGCTACCGGCTCCGGCGATAGAACGGCCAGGCGCCAAGTAATTCAAGGGAATCGCGGTCGAGCCAACGCTCTGGTTCGCCTCGACCCAGGCGTTCCACAAGGTCACCTTCATGATCTGCTCGCCGGCCATGAAGGTGTTCGAGGTCCCATCAGTAATCTGCCCGAACGGAACGCCAGGGCACTCCCGCCAGAAGATGCCGCTGCCGGTGGGAGGGGGCGGGGGAACCGTCGCCTGGCCGCCTGCCGGATCACCCAATTGCGAACCGCGGCAAAGGTACCCCTGGGCCGCGCAGAGCTGGACCGCATTGGCGGGCGGGTTGCAGGCCAGGCAGTTGTCTCCGACGTTGCCCACATACGACGTCCCCGCCGCCAGGCTCGACCCGATCTCGTCGGCATTCGTCGTATCGATCGCCGGACTGGGGTCGGACGGGCAAATCAGCGTGCTAAGCACGCTCTGCCGAACCGTCGAATTCTGATGCCCCAGGGCGGCCGTCGACGCCCAGCCCACGTTGTTCGCACCCCACATGAAACTGAAATTGACCGCATTGAAGAGCGACTGCTGCTCCATCTGGGGCAAAAGGAACACGATCCAACTCGCGTTATTCCAAACGTAGCTTGCCGTCGAGTACTGCGGATGCAGGTAGAGGTTGGCCGGCAGAATGTTCTGAGCACTGTGATAGTTGTGCGCAGCCATGGCCAACTGCTTCAGATTGTTGACGCACTGGGCGCGGCGAGCGGCCTCGCGAGCAGCCTGAACAGCCGGCAAAAGCAACGCGATCAACACCGCGATAATAGCGATGACGACCAAGAGCTCGATCAGCGTGAATCCGCGGCGAGAAGGCAATCTCATGAAAACCTCCCAAGACAAAAAGAGGAAATAGAAACATGAGCCTCCAGCGCGATCCCCTTGCTCTCGCTAAAGTGCAAGCATGCAGCATTAAACTATCCAATGATGCATGAATGACATGGCGGACTGGGCCGGACTGAGCATCCTCCGAACCAGAAGGTCAATTTAGCATACGCGGCGCAGTTAGAAAGTCCTTTATTCCGATTTATCAATGGACTCGACGCCCAATCAATTCGTATTTGGCTTATATTTAACGCACTCAATTACCCAATATTTCATTTATCAGAATTTTCATTCATTCCATTTAACCGATCCATTTCCCATGGTAATTCTAGGCTTGTGATGCGGAGATCCCGCCTTCACCGATTGGGGATCAAGTAAAATGGCCCACGAGGCCGTGCCGGCTGATGGGTTGATTGCTGTCCCCAAAAAAACCTTTGAAAAATCCGTTGGCTGTGCGCTGATCACCAATCCAGAGCCCCTCTGGAATCGTTGCAGGGCATCGCATCGTGCCGATCGACCGAGGCACACGCACGGTTACGGACGGGAGGAGGAGGCTACCAGAGGCGGCATGGCCTCCATGGCGAGCGTTCCCACTGGTGGGTTGGCGATGCCACATTTCAGGCGACCGTTCATCGCCGAAGCGGTTAAACCCATGATGACACAAAATTATCATATCAGGACGATCCTCAACCTGAGGGCGTCCGCGAAGGCAGAGCAGGGGAGGCTCCGCAGTCTTGGAAACCGGTTCGCCCCCTTTTTTGGAGATCGGGGAGAGGGGGCGAGCCGGCTTGAAGATGGGGGAGAGCCGGCGATAGCCCGGCAAAATCCTGGCGATGAAGGTTTGCCTGACCCCGCGCCGCGCGGTAACTTCGATCCTCGAACCGAAAAGTGCGATCGGGTCGTCGGCTCTAACTGCTTATCCAACCTCTTGAACGACCGACTGACCTGCCTGGGATCTGTTCCCTCCACGACCTAGCGAAATCCTCAGCGAGTGCTGCTCCATGTCGACCTCTTCGCCGACTGCGCTGGACCGGGCCCGAGCCAAGGCATACCGCCGTCTTCTGCCACTCCTCTTTCTTTGCTACGTCATCGCCTACGTCGACCGAACCAATGTTTCGATCGCAGCGTTGACCATGACAAAGGACCTTTCGGGATTCAACAACGCGGTCTTCGGCTTCGGGGCAGGGGTGTTCTTCCTGGGCTATTTCCTGCTGGAGATTCCGGGGACGCTCATCGTCGAGAAGTGGAGCGCGCGAAAGTGGATTAGCCGGATCATGATCTCCTGGGGGATCATGGCCGCCCTGACCGCGCTGGTGAAGACACCGACCCAATTCTACAGCATCCGCTTCTTGCTCGGCCTGGCCGAGGCGGGGTTCTTCCCCGGCGTGATCGTCTATCTGACCCACTGGTTCCCCAGCCGAGACCGGGCGCGGGCCCTGGCCTACTTCTTCGTGGCCACGCCAATTGCCCAGATCGTGAGCCCGAAGCTCTCGAATCTGCTGCTCAAGATCGGCGTCGATGGGAACCCGTTGATCCTGGGCCTGAAGGGGTGGCAGTGGGTCTACATCGCCTGGGGCATCCCGGCGGTCGTTCTGGGCATCATGGTCCTGTTCTTGCTGACGGATCGCCCCGGTCAGGCGACCTGGCTCGAAGCCGACGAGCGCGAGGCCCTGGAAGCGGAGTTGAAGCGGGAGAAGGCTCAGCACCACGCCAGCCGGCACATGAAGCTCGCCGAGGCGCTCCGGCACCCCAAGGTCCTCTTGCTGGCGGCCGCCTACTTCTTCATCGTGACGGGCAACTACGGGGTCGAGTTCTTCCTGCCCAAGATCCTCGAACGATGGTACTCGCTGAAACTCGACGCCCTGACCTGGCTGGTGATCCTGCCGCCGATCGGGTCGTTGATCGGCCAGATCCTCGTCGGCTGGAACTCCGACCGGACCAAGGAGCGCAGGCTCCACGCGGTGCTCCCGATCTACCTGGGGGCAATCGCCCTTGCGCTGACCCCCTGGAGCGAGGGCCAACTCTGGCTGACGATCGCCCTGTTCATCGGCGCCATGACCGGCCTGAAAGCCTACCTGCCCGCCTTCTGGTCGCTGCCCAGCCTCTTTCTGACCGAAGCGGCCGCCGCCGGCTGCATCGGCCTGATCAACTCGGTCGGCAACCTCGGCGGATTCGTCGGCCCTTATGTTCTCGGGTATGTCGAGAAGATGACCGGGTCGTTCCAAGGGGGAATCTACTTCCTCTGCGTCTCGATGTCCGTCTCGGCGACCATCATCCTCTTGCTCGGCCTCGGCCGCCGCGACATCCAGAAGCCCGGCACCCCCGCGTTCGACCCCCTCGAGGAAGCCTTGCCCGAGCCCGTCTGAGGGTGAGGGAGCGAAGGCAAAACCCAGGCGTGCCTTGGCCGGTTGCCGCATCTTCGCTCGCCCCAAAGGCGAGCGGAGAGCGTCAACCTCCTACCTTTAGGGGTTTGCGTTGAGAGCGGGCCAGAAGATAGAGGGAAGGGAACTCACGCCCCCCCTGCCGCTCGCCCTTTGATGTTGGGCGTCACCGCCGATGGTCGGGGCCGAGCGAGGCCACCACTTCGGGCGTGACCCGATAAAGGACAAATGTCCGATCATCGACGCGCGAGGCGCGGGAGCGAAGCCGAGGTCCCTCGAGCACGGTCTCGACTCGGCCCAGGCAGCGCAAGGCGGGCAGGTCGCGGTCGCGCCCCAGAACCGCGAAGGCTTCGGGACCCACCACGGGGGGGCGAGCGGCGAGCGCCTCCACTCCATTCCGCCAGCAGGCTGGGCGGTCGAAGTAATAGAGGCGGACCGCCAGGTCGTGCGGCACGGGACCGAAGGGCGTGGGGTAGGGATCGCGGTCCCAATCGTCGTAGAGCAAGACCAACGGCTCATCGTCGCGCAAGGTCTGACCGGCCGCCTCATAGAAGGCCCACTCCACCCCTCGACGGTCGAGCCAGGGGCCGAGGCAGGCAAACCCGAGCCCGCAGGCGAGGCCAAGGCCCGCGAACCCGGTCCGCGCAGCGAGCCGAACTTGCTCCGGAGCCCACCCGCGCGCCTGGAGCCGACTCCCCAGCCGCGTCAGGCTCAGGGCCGTCCATACCGACCAAGGGGGCAGGGCATAGATCGCGTAGTGCCCGTTCTTCACCGTCGCCATCGAAAGCAGAACCACGGGCGCAACGGCCCAGGCCCAGAGCAGGCGGTCGGTCCCGCCAGGCTGGTCGACGGCCCGACTCAACGACCGCCAGGCCCCGACCAGGGCCAACGGCGTCCAGGGTAAGGCCTGCCCGAGCAGGGCGGGTCCATACTGCCACCAAGGGCTCCCCCCCGCAAAGTGCTCGGGCCGCGCGGCCAGGCGGTCAGCGACATGCAAGGTCCAAAGCCCCAGGACCGTCGGATGCCGCACCATCACCAGCACGGGCCAGGTCAACGCCAAGGCTCCCGCCAGCCCCCAGCCCTTGGGGAACCAGAGTTTGCGGAGCGTCGTCCGATCCCGTTCCCAGGCCAAAACCAGCAACACCACCGACCCGATCAGCACCGCGCCAAACCCGATCCCCTTGGCCAAGGCGGTCAGCCCCAACCCCGCGAAGAAGGCCCATCGCCAGGGACGCGGACCGTCGACCTCGTCACGCATCCGGTCGAACGCCAAGACCGTCCAGGTCACCAGGCAGGCTAACAACATATCCGCCTCGGCCAGCCTCCCTCGAATCATCGTCCACAGGGTGGTCGCCTGGACCAACCCGGCGAGAAGACCCACCGAAGCGCCAAATCGACCCGCCGCCAGAATCGCCACCCCCACAGCCAGCAATGCCCCGGCGACGGCCGAGGGAGCCCGAGCGACCACCTCATCCACCTCTCCGGTGACCCGGCCCAGCAGCGCCACCAGCCAGACCGCCAGCGGCGGCTTCTCGAGCCAAGGACGATCGCCGATCGTGGGGACCAACCCCCTCCCGCTCGCGACCATCTCGCGCGAGGCCTGAGCGACGAACGCCTCGTGGTAGGTCAGGCGCTTGGCCCCCCCCAACCCCAACGTCAAGGCCGCCATCCCCGCGATCAACGCCAACCGCGCGGCCCCCAGACGTGTCTCGGGCATCCGTTCAACCCTCCTTTGGCCCCGTCCGCCTTCGCCTCGTTCCCCGTCTGTCTGCTTTTCTGAGCGGCACCACCGCTCGGCCGGGATCCTAAACCAAAGCCCTGGAAAAGACGACGCGAAACGTCCCGAGGGAAGCCCGAGCCAACGAAACGTAAAGAGCGTACAAGCTTCAACACTACGCTCTTTACGCCAGATCTCCTCTGCCGACCTGGGGATTCCGGGCCGCCCCAGGGGAAAACCAGAGCCGGTGAGACGAGGCGACGGGGCGTCCGCCGACCGCGTTCGAGGCTGTCCAAACAGCTTGCCCAGACGCCCAGGTTCGGGCTCGTTTGCGGGGAAAGTGGCCGGAATCAGGGCGGCAAGTCGCCGCAACCCGCAAAGTCGCTGGTGTTCTTTCGGGCCGCCTCTCCCGTTTGCCCCTCGATTTTGGGCCTGCGACGAGCCGCGTTCGACGTTGCCCCTTTTCTCAACACCGGGTGGGGGAAAACCTGTTGATAACGTGTTGCCTGGAGGTGGACAAAAGAGGAGTTATCCACGCCCCTTCCCAACCCGGGTCGACGGCCAAGTCCGCTGTGGCGGGGCATGCCGGTTGGCTCGACATCGTTGCCAACAGGTTTCCCCCTGGTGAACAAGGTCGATTGTCTTCCATTAAGTTGTTTGGTATCATGGCTTTGTCCCTGAGCACTCGAAGTTATGCACGGCCCTGGCTTCGCTCTTCTATTAAGACGAAGGTGTAGTTCTCTCTTCTCCTTTAAAGAAGAAGAGCGGCCGGAGCAAAGAATCCACGTCGCTGGCCCGTTGAAAGGGGCAGGGCGGATAGGTCAGGGCCGGAACGGCCGAGGACTGGACGTTCAAACGATTTCTGGCGGGGAATGCGCATGAAGGCTTTGTGCAATCGCGACGGATTGCTCTCCGCGTTCGGAATGGTGAGCGGCGTGGCTCCCGCGCGTAGCCCCAAGCCGATCCTTCAGAACATCAAGCTGATCGCCGACCCCGACGAGGGGTCCGTCTTGATGGCGACCGACCTCGAGGTGGGAATCCGCCACCGGGTGCTTGGGATGAAGGTCGAGCAACCGGGCTCGGCGATCCTCCCCACTCAGCGGATGACGTCGATCTTGCGGACCAGCGACGACCAGGAGTTGTGGATCGAGGGGGAAGAGGACCACCTGATCGTCCGGGGGCGACGTTCGGAGTTCAAGCTGCCGAGCGAAGACCCGAGTGGCTATCCCGAAGTGCCCGACTTCGCTGCCACGAGCTACCACGTAGTGGCCGCGGCCGACTTGCGAAAGCTGATCCGCCGCACGATCTTCGCGACCGACGTCGAGAGCACCCGGTATGCACTTGGCGGGGTCTTGGTCGAGTTGACGGCCGAATCGATCACGATGGTCGGAACCGACGGTCGTCGCCTGGCGCGGATGATGGCGACGGCCGAGGCCGAGAACGGGGCCGCCACGCCGACCGGCAACCCGGTCATCCCGGTCAAGGCGCTCAAGTTGATCGAACGCAACCTCGACGACGACGATCCTCCGGTTCACATCGCCATCCAAGGGGGGAGCGCGGTGTTGGTCCGGACCGAGCGGGCCGTTATCTATAGCCGCCTGGTCGAGGGCCGTTTCCCCCGCTACCAGGACGTCTTTCCGAGCAACGCCGAGGTCAAGATCCACTTTCCCGAGATCGCCGAGCTGCGCCAGGCGGTCGAGCAGGCCTCGATCGTCACCAGCGACGAGAGCCGGGGGGTTGACTTTCAGTTCGCCGCCGGCGTGCTCAAGCTCACCAGCCAGGCGGCCGACGTTGGGAGCTCGCACGTCGACCTGCCGATCGATTATGATGGCAAGTCGGTTGAGATCACCTTCGACCCTCGTTACCTGACCGACGCCTTGAAGACGCTCGACGACTCTTCCCCGATCACCGTGGAATTGATCGACTCGAAGAATGCCGCCGTCTTCAAGACCGACGATCGCTACGCCTACGTGGTGATGCCTTTGACCCGCGACCGTTAATCGACCCTTGATCGTGGCCAGACCCGGAGCCGGCCGGCGTCCCGACAACCTCCGTTGCGGTGGCGTTCGGTTCCGTCTATAATGAAAAGACGTTCACATTGATCGCGTGAATGACACCGACCTGCGCTGCGGGTCGGATTGGCCCCTTTGGCCTTCGAGGCCGGGGCGCGTATGGAAACCAGGAACGCATGTCGAGTCCGAAGTTTCGCGGACCGAAATCGGTGTCGGACATCCTGGGCGAACTCTTCGCCACACGGGGTTATGGTCGACTCCGTGCGCAGACGGAACTCGAGGAAGCATGGAACGCGGCGGTCGGCGACCCTGGCTGCCGTCAGACCCGGGTTGGCGAGGTGCGCCGTGGGGTTTTGAACGTGACCGTGGCTCACTCGACCTTGCTGGAGGAGCTGGCGGCATATCAGAAACCGCAGTTGCTGGCCGCGTTGCGACAGAATGCCCCTGGGACCACGGTTCACGACATCCGTTTTCGAGTCGGCCCGATCGACTCCCCCACACCGCCTCCGAAGCCAAAGCGGCCGCCCCGCCCCGCGGCCAGTGATGAGACGAGTTAAGTTGAGCGGAACGTGCTAGGCGTTTGGGCCAGCGGAGCTGGGCCTGGTCTCAACGCGGAATGGACTGACGGCCGAGTTGGGCTGGGGCGAGTGGCTGTTTCCTGGAAGCCCCCTCTTTTGCCTCGCGTGTTGGCGATCGATCGAGGGCGTTGGTGAAGTGATGGCGGAGGTTCCGTCCCCCAATCATGGACTACCGAGGTGAACCCGCGATGGACCTGAGCAAGCCTGACGCAACCGCAACCGAGAAGACGGAATCGCTGGAGCATCCCTCGGCCAACGGCAGTGGTAACGGTAACGGCAATGGTGTAGCGGCAGACTACACCGAGGCGAACATCCGGGTCCTCGAAGGGATCGAGGCGATCCGCAAACGCCCCGGCATGTATATCGGCGACACGACCCTACGTGGTCTGCACCACCTGGTTTACGAGGTCGTTGATAACGCGATTGATGAGGCGATGGCAGGCTACTGCCGGAACATTCATGTGACGGTCCACGTGGACGGCTCGGCTTCGGTGCTCGACGACGGCCGAGGGATTCCGGTGGGTCCGCACCACCAGTTCACCGAGCTGAGCACGCTGGAAGTGGTGCTGACCAAGCCGCACGCCGGCGGCAAGTTCGACCACGACACTTATAAGGTCTCGGGTGGACTCCACGGTGTCGGCGTGACGGTCGTCAATGCGCTGTCGGAGTGGCTGGAAGTTGAAGTCTCTCGCGACGGCCAGGTCTGGCGACAAGAATATAAGCAGGGCGAATCTCAAGGGTCGGTTCGCGTCATCGGAACGACCAAGGTGAGCGGCACCCGGGTCCGGTTCTTGCCCGACGCCGAAATCTTCGAGAAGATCGAGTTCGACTACGACATCCTGGAAAAGCGGCTCCGCGAGCTCTCCTTCCTCAACCGAGGGATCGCGATCCGCCTGACCGACGAACGAAGCGACGAGCCCAAGGACGAGAAGTTTTTCTCGGCGGGGGGCCTGAGCGAGTTTGTCGCTTACCTGAACCGGTCCCAGACCGCGCTTCACCCGCCGGCTTTGCTTATGGGCAAAGACGAGGACCGGATGGTTGAAGTGGAAGTCGCTTTGCAGTACAACGACTCGTTCAGTGAGTTGGTCGTCTCGTACTGCAATAACATCAACACGATCGAAGGGGGCACCCACCTGACAGGGTTCCGCGCCGCGTTGACCCGGACCTTGAACAACTACACCAAGAGCATCACGACCGCCAAGAACAAAGACCTGGCGATCACTGGTGAAGACTTCAAGGAAGGGCTGACGGCGATCATCAGCGTCCGCGTGCCCGACCCTCAGTTCGAGGGGCAGACCAAGACGAAGCTCGGCAACGGCGAGGTCGAAGGAATCGTCTCCAAGATCGTCAACGAGAAGCTCGCCGATTATTTGGAGCAGAATCCCGCCGCGGCCAAGAAGGTCGTCCAGAAGGCGCAACTGGCAGCCGAGGCCCGCGAAGCGACGCGCAAAGCTCGGGAACTGGTCCGCAACCGCAAGGGGGTCCTCTCCGGCGGCGGCCTGCCCGGCAAGCTGATGGATTGCACCACCCGCGACCAGGATTCCAGCGAGCTGTTCCTCGTCGAAGGTGACTCGGCCGGTGGCACGGCCGAAGGGGGCCGCGATCGACTTTACCAGGCGATCCTACCGTTGCGTGGTAAGATCCTCAATGTGGAGCGTGCCCGGCTCGACCGCGTCCTGGGCAACGAAGAGGTCCGGAATATCATCACCGCCGTCGGCAATGGCATTGGCGAGGAAGAAGACCCCTCCAAGAGGCGGTACGGCAAGGTCGTCATGATGAGTGACGCCGACGTCGACGGTTCGCACATCCGCACTCTCTTGATGACCTTCTTCTACCGTCAGATGCCCCGACTCGTGGCCGAGGGGCACCTGTATGTGGCCCAGCCGCCGCTCTACATGATCTCGAACAAGAAAGAACGGCGCTACGTTCAGACCGAGCCGGAAATGCAGAACATGCTGGTGGAGTCGGGGCTGGCGGACGCCCGACTTCAGCCGTATGGTGTTGAGGACGAGAGTCTCTGGATCGCTGGCGACCGGCTTCGGGTCCTTCTGGACCTGGTCAACGCAATCGGCGTGGGGCTGAAAGTGTTTGGCCGTCGCAACCGTCCTTTGCGTGACTTCCTGGCCTTGGCTCATTCGGAGACCGGTCTGCTGCCTCAATATCTGGCCGTCTCGCGAGGCGTCGAAATTCCGCTCTATACCAGCAGTGACCTGGATGCCTACCATCATGAGCACCCGGCCCCGGCCCCGGCCGCTGAGTCTGGTGCAGAGACTGAGGACGCGGCCACCGAGGTTCCTCCTGTCGACGACGCGAGCGTGGTCGAGCTCCACGAGGTGATTTCGCTGAACAAGCACCTCAGCCGGCTCCGCGACGAATTTGGATTCCGGGTGAATACCCTGCTGCCGGTCGAGGTGACGGGCGACGAACCGCCTCCTTGGTTCATCGTGCATCGCGAAGCGGACTCGCACCCGTTGGCCGACCTTCGCGCCCTGGTGCCGACGATCCGTCATCTGGGTGAGCGTGGAATCAAGATCACCCGGTTCAAAGGGCTGGGGGAGATGGACGCCGACCAGCTCTGGGAGACCACGATGGACCCGACGCGCCGCACCCTCTTGCAAGTCCAGCTCGAGGATGCGGTGGCTGCCAACGACCTGTTCACAACCTTGATGGGGGACGACGTCGAGCCGCGCCGCCAGTTCATCGAAAAACATGCGCTGGAGGTCAAGAACCTCGACGTCTGAGCGATCGAGCCGTCACCGATCCATCGATCCGCTTTGTTTCGCAGTGGTATCCCGCTTGCATGCCGTCGTCCTTTTGGGACTTGGTGGCACGGATTGGTAAGGGGATGAGAAAAGACCTTCAACTTCGCTTGGGAATGAGGATCTGGGACGGTCATCCACACCGAATCTCGTAATTCTTTTCGGGCGAAGTGGGCGAAGCTCGCCCAGCGATTGCGGACAGAGCGGACGATTCCATTCCCCCTCTTTGGGGGAATGGTGGTCGGCGTAGCGCATCAAATCAGAGACACGGCGAGTGACGAGCGCCGGCCTTTGGCCTCCGGGCTCGGGGTTGGGCTGATCGCGACGGAGAACAGTTCTCGGTCGTGATGCGGAGCGCTGTGGGAGGGGCCGGTCGTTGCTCCGAAGCCTGCCAAAAGGGTGGGCGGAGCGGGACAGGACCGAGGTTCGTCGTGGGTTTTGGGCCTCTCAGGGCAAGGTAGAGAATCATTCTCGGGAACCGGATCGTAGGGGCGAGCCTTGGCGGCGACCGTGGCGGTCGCGTCTGAACCATTTGGGAAACGAGCCGGGTCGCCCCGGACGTCGGATCGGCCCGTCCGAGTTGGGAAGGGATGATGGGGATCGCCCAGAAAGTTTCGCGGGTGTTCAGCGACGCGGTTCGCTCGCGCGGTCAGTCCTACTTCGCCAAGGGGCGGGTGGCGCTGACATCATCGACACCCGGCGAGGTCATCGCTCGGGTGCGTGGCACCGCCAAGTACCGGGTCCGGCTCCGGATCCGGGGGATCAAGCTCCACATCGCCTGCTCGTGCCCCTATTTTGGGCCGTTCGGCGAGCCGTGTAAGCATATCTGGGCGACGATCCTGATGACCGATGCGCGGGGCTTGCTCCCGGCCGCGCCGGTCCGGCCATTGAAGCTGGTCAGCGACATGCCGAGGCGCTCGGCCTCGGCCGAGGGAGGAGGGCCGCCGCCCGGTCACAGGGCCGGACCAGGTCCAGGGCCAGGGCCAGGGCCGGGCTCAGGCTACGGACCCAGTCCCGGACCTGGCTATGGACCCGGTCCCGGACCCGGCTATGGCCCCGGACCCGGACCAGGCTACGGACCCGGTCCCGGGCCAGGCTACGGACCCGGTCGTGGCGCAGGATCAGGGCCACCGGGACGCGGTCCCGGGCCGGGGTATGGTCCCGGGCCCGGTCGTGGTCCTGGGCCAAATCGTGGTCCAGGGCCCGGAGCTGGCCCAGGCGCCGGGCCAGGTCGAGGCCGCGGTCCAGGTCCAGGCCCCGGTTCAAGCCGCGGCCCCGGACCCGGCCCAGGACCAGGCCCTGGGGCAAGCCGCAGCTCGGGGCCTGGTCGCGGACCCGGGCTCAATCATGGGCCGGGGCAAGGGCCAGGCCCTGGGCCTGGAGGCCAGCAACGCCCGGGAGGCCGATCTCGTAAGGAACGGCCCGTGCGTGGCGGTGTGCCGCAGCCTTGGAGCGCGGGCAAGGAAGCAGGGGGAGCGCCTCGGGCCAAGCCGGTGAACCGCAACTCCAAGCGGCTCTTGGTCTACGTGCTCGACGTCTCCTCCACGCTCAACCAGAACCAGGTGGTCATCGACCTGGCCCGCCGCCAGCGCCGGCCTGCCGGCGACTGGGGACCTTTGAAGCCCTGGTGGCATGCGCCAGGGAGTCCGCACGCCAAGTACGAGCCCGAGGATCGGGACCTCCTGGCACTTTTGGAAGAAACGCAGGCCGCGGCCGTGGCCAACGGGGCGACGATGGGGGACCCCATGATGGGGACCCGGCGCTACGTGCTACGGACTAACCAGGCGCTGATCGTCGAGAAGCTGGCTCGGAGCGGGCGGCTCCGGCTGCGCCGGACCGAGGGCGAAGATGATCCGCCCACCATGCGCTGGGATGACGGCCCCGCCTGGCGGTTCTCACTCGACATCCGTCCCGAACTCGGGGGCAAGCGCTGGTCGTGGCGCGGCTCGCTCCGCCGGGGAGACAACCGGAACGACCGGATGGACCTGGCCGAACCGTTGGTGCTTGTGCCCGGCCTGGTGATCCAGGGGATCGGTCGCGCCTCGCGGTTCGACGACGTCGGCGTCATGCCCTGGATCGTCCGGCTCCGCCACGAGAAGGAAATCGTCTTCGCCGAGCCGCAACAAGATATCATGATCGGGCGTATTCTGGCCGAGGCCCGCGTCAGTCCCGCCGAACTGGTCGAGACGATCCAGTTCGAGGAGATCGACACCCCTCCGCGTCCTTGCCTGACCTTGCGGACTCCCCGACAGAACTGGGGCCCGGGATCGGACCGCCTGCTGGCCGAACTCGAGTTCGACTACAACGGCGCCCTGATCCCGGCCGGCCGAACGACCCCCTTGGCGGTCTCGACCGAACTCGGCCTGATCATCCGCCGTAACCCGCAGGTCGAGGCGCAGGCCGATATCCTCTTGTTCGAACTTGGGTTCCGCGAGTCGAAAGACCCGCGAGTCGAGCCCGGGACGATGGAACTCCCCCCCAAACGGATGGGGCAGGTCACTCGCGACCTGGTGCAAGTCGGCTGGCGGGTCGAGGCCGAAGGCAAGCTGATCCGTCCGGCGGGCGAGTTCAAGCTGGCCGTGACCACCGGGATCGACTGGTTCGAACTCGGCGGCCAGGTCGACTACGGCGACCAGAGCCTGAGCCTTCCCGAACTCCTGGAGGCCGTCCGCCGGGGTGACAGCATGGTCACCCTGGGCGACGGCTCGATGGGCATGCTCCCCGAGGAGTGGCTCAAAAAGTACGGGATGCTCGTGGACCTGGGGACCTCCGAGGACGGCCATCTCCGGTTCGGCAACGCCCAGGCCGGCCTGCTCGACGCCCTCCTGGCCGCACAGCCCGAGATCCGGGTCGACTCCGCGTTCGAGAAGGTCCGCAAGTCGCTCCACAAATTCGAAGGGGTCCGACCGGTCGATGCCCCGGCTGGGTTCCACGGCGAGCTCCGCCCCTATCAGCGCGAGGGTCTGGGCTGGCTCGACTACCTCCAGAAGTTCGACTTCGGCGGCATCCTGGCCGACGACATGGGTCTGGGCAAAACGATCCAGGTCCTCGCCCTGCTCCAGAAACGGCGGGCCCGCCGGCTCGCGAAAGGGCCGTCGCTGGCCGTCGTCCCGCGCTCTTTGGTGTTCAACTGGATGCAGGAGGCCGCGAAGTTCACGCCGAGGTTGAAAGTCCTCGACTATACCGGCCCCGGCCGGCATGCCTTGCGGGATTCGTTCTCTGCCCATGACCTGGTGATCACCACCTACGGCACGTTGCGGACCGATATCGCGGAACTGTCCCAGCTCGATTTCGACTACGTGATTCTCGACGAGGCGCAGGCGATCAAGAACGCGGACAGCCAGGCGGCCAAGGCCGCGCGGCTCTTGCGCGGGCGGCACCGGCTGGCCATGAGCGGTACCCCGATCGAGAACCACCTGGGTGAGCTCTGGTCGATCGTTGAGTTCCTCAACCCCGGCATGCTCGGCTCCAGCTCGGTTTTCAAAAAGCACACCGGCACCGGCGGCAACCTCGACGACAGCGACCGCTCATTGCTCGCGAAGTCACTCCGTCCGTTCATCCTCCGCCGGACCAAGGCCGAGGTCGTCAAGGATCTGCCCGAGAAGACCGAGCAGACCCTGCACTGCGACATGGAGCCGGCCCAGCGCAAGCTCTATGAAGAGCTGAAAGCCCACTACCGGACGGCGCTCTTGCGCAAGGAGACGTCCGAGCTGAACCGCTCGAAGATCGAGGTCCTGGAGGCGCTCTTGCGACTCCGCCAGGCCTCGTGCCACCCTGGCCTGATCGATCCGACCCGGACCGCCGAGCCGAGCGCCAAGCTGGACATGCTCCTGCCCCAACTCAGCGAGGTGGTGGAGGAAGGGCACAAGACCCTGGTCTTCTCCCAGTTCACGAGCTTCCTGGCGATCGTCAAGGATCGTCTCGACAAGGAAGGGTTGCGCTACGAATACCTCGACGGCCGGACCCGGAACCGTGCGGACCGTGTCGAACGGTTCCAGACCGACCCCGACTGCCCGATCTTCCTGATCAGCCTGAAAGCGGGCGGTCTTGGTTTGAACCTGACCGCGGCCGAGTACGTGTACCTGCTCGACCCGTGGTGGAATCCCGCGGTGGAAGCGCAGGCGATCGACCGTTCGCACCGGATCGGCCAGACCCAGCGCGTGTTCGCCTACCGCTTGGTCTGCCGCGACACGGTCGAGGAGAAGATTCTCGAGCTCCAGCAAAAGAAGCGTGACCTTGCCGACGCGATCCTGAACGCGGACAAGAGCATCATCCAGACGCTCAGCCGCGAGGACCTCGAGTTCTTGCTGACCTGAGCCGGGAAGCCGGGAAGCCGCGACGTCGTGCGCTTGCTCGTCGCGACGACCGCCGGGTACGATCGACGGAGTCCGCCCGGCGCCTTCGGAGGGTCAGGTCAATGCCCCATCATGCTCCCGGCATCACCTCGCCTCGTCCCTTATTGGTCGAGGGGGAACGCCTCGACCAGTCGACCTTTCACGCCCGCTACGAGGCGATGCCGCCCGGCACCCGTGCTGAACTGATCGGCGGAGTCGTTTTTATGCCAAGCCCCGTTGGTCGCGCACACGGCCATGCTCACGCCAATGCAATCATCTGGCTGGGTTATTATGCGGAGAACACCCCCGGCGTTGAGATCCTGGACAACGCAACCACGGTTCTCAACTCGAAGAGCGAGCCGCAGCCCGATGCTCTCCTCCGGATCCTGCCGGAGAATGGTGGCCAAACTCGGACCGAGCATGGATTCGTCCGCGGCGCCCCGGAACTCGTCGTCGAAATCGCCCAGGCGACCCGCTACGTCGACCTCGGGCCGAAACTGGCCGACTATGAACAGGCCGGCGTCCTCGAATATGTGGTGCGTGCCTTGGACCCAGACGAAGTCCTCTGGTTCCGGCGGGAGAATGACTCGTTGGTCATGATGCCCGCCGACGCGGACGGCCTGCACCGCTCGACCATTTTCCCCGGCCTCTGGCTCGACCCCCAAGCCCTCCTGAACAGCGATACCAAACGGCTTCGCGCGTTGCTCGATCAGGGCCTGGCCACCGTCGAACACGCCGCTCTCGTCGCTCGCCTTGCCGCCTTCGGCGCGACGTGAGATCGACACGTTATTGAATCATCAATCTCTCCTAGCGGAGGAAACCCCCGGCTTCAGCCGTGGGGAGGAGCCGTGTGAATCGGCGAAGAAGTCGCCGTGACCGTAGGAATATCCGTCCGAACGATGAACCTTCGCGACGTGCTTGGGATGAACGGCCACGATTCCGATCTGGAAGTAGCCCTTGAACCGGATGGCCACGCGACCTTCGTGAGTCCCCGTGTACTTTCCGTTAGGGACCACAGCCCGCACGATGTCGCCGGTCTGGAAGCCGAGATGGGACTTGCGCCCATCGACATGGCGAGACGGGAATCCGAATTTATCTGTGCGGCACCGCTGTCTCGTGCCGTGTCCGTACGCCTTGATCCGGAGTGGATGAGTCTCACTAATACGAACCTGAGTTCCTGACTTTCCAACGCATGCCGCGTCAATCCAGTGGGCTTTGGGGTAGCCTTGAGTGACGCGATTAAACTTAGTGTGACCGCCTGTGCCGCACTCGATGGGAAATCCTGTCGCCTTGAGTCGCCCGAACAACTCCCACCGCGAAGCATTCACCGCGGCGGCATCCTGGAGCGGAGCCTTGGCCTGCCGATTGATCTTGGCGAGCACTTCGGGTTTGGCTTTAAGGAATACCTCGATGGGATTGTTGCCCTTGCGCTGATTGCACGGCTCACACGCCAAGGTCAGGTTGCTGACCCGATCGGAGCCACCCTTGCTTTTCGGATGGATGTGCTCGATCTGGAGTGGCACGCCTTCCTTTCCGCAGTAGGCACACTTGCGCCCCCATTTCTCCAGGAGATACTCGCGAAGCTCATAGCCGGCGAGCGTTCCTTGCTGATATTCCACTCCGCTGATCTCGGGATTCTCCATCGCTTGCATGTCGAACCGCACGAGTTCCATGCTGATGGCAGTCACAGGACAGAGCCGCGAGATCCTTGCAACCCAGGTCAGCACATTGCTGATCCGGCTTTCGAGGCTTGGCGGCAGCCATCCCTTCTGCCTTGTGCGGTTCTGGAACCGGGGCTGGCGATATCGCGTCTTGCGGGCACGACGGCTGCGACGATTCGCGGCACGAGTTTCCAACGCAGCCTTGATCTTCTGCCCTCGGTGTTCGATTTCGGCCGCGACCACCACCGTCTTGGCTTGGTCAGTCTCGGCTACAACAGCCACTCCGGTCGTCTTGGAACCAGGATCGATCTTGACGGCAACCGGCTGCACATCGCCTCCGACGCGATTTTTGAGGATGATTGTGAAGGGGAACCGGCGGAAAACCGCCGCCATTTGAGCTCGGAGCAATTCTCTTGCGCGGGCCGGATGGCACGGCATGAGCGGCTCCCTCTGTGCGTCAAGAACAAAGACATGGTTACCCATGCGTCTCCCTTTCGGGGAAAAGTTTGCCTCGGCAATGTTCACGGTCAGCACGTCCGACGGACACTTCGATAGACCCTCTCGATGTTTAATCCGTCGGTTACAGAGCGGCAGACTGGCAACGCATCCGCCGGTGTGTTCTTGAACTCTCCCGTGAACGTAGCCCCTTGCGGGACTGAGCCTGGTCAACACGGCCTGAGAGCCTAAACTCTCAAGCCCCGCCCTTGAGGGCTGGGGTCGTTGACAACCATCTCTAGTTCACCGGTTACGGTAACGGAGATGACTTGACCTTCATTTTCATTCCGCAGCAACAACTGTCGACTTGGTAGCTCCTGCCCTCCTTTTTCTTTCCCTCTTTGGGGCGGAAAATGACTTGGGCACAGTAGTCTCCCGTCCACTGGTACGTGACATCGAAAGCGGAGAGGTCACCCATTTCCGTCTCGGCCTGCAGGGTCGCGTTGAAGACGAGGTATCTCAATCTCGCCTCGCTATCTCGCTTCATCTTTGCTCCGATCGCCGAAAAAATCCCGACAATGGCGACCGCGACCAGCATTATTCTTACCGAGAAGCGGACGTGAGGGATTCGCATGGTTCTAGCCTCCTTGCCATTTGGCAATATCCGGTCTCTAACTCACTTGTTGCACTTCGGCCGTCCGCGCCTGCGAGAACGTCCGCACCAACTATAAGTAAGACGTGAAAGGAAGTAAGACGCGACAGGCTCAAGTCTTCTGGTTTCAACTCCATCGAATGAGCTCATGATCGAAAATAAAATGAAAAAACATCTATGCAGAATCGAAAAGTGATCGGAAAGTGGCATTCGTCAATGTTGCTGTTATCTGGGCAAAATGAGATACTACGGGTCTCACAGGGATCATCTTATCCAACTTGCGCAGGCCGCTTCAATAATTAGGAATGACCCCTTTTCGTTCTAAGTCCTCATCCGGAAAAGGTTTGCGTATACATTGACCCTGCGAGGTCTAATGTAGAGAAAATGGAGAGAGGAGCCCGAGGATAGGGCGGTGAATCCCATTGGCTCGCACATTTTCAGCGGCTTAGCGTGATTCGCTGAGTGGCAGAAACGACAAAATCGGCCTGTGAATCGTTCCAGGACAGTTTTTCCGTGCGTAAGAACTCGCCAAGCTCCGAAAATTAGCCAGAACATCAATCGAAATCTCGCCCTAATCCCATGATATCATAGGACTTGACGCAATTTTCCTCTTAAGGCTTGACATGTCTATATCCGCCGAATAAGATGTCCTTAGGACATCTTATTCGGCGGCTCTGGCGGTTGCTATGTGGACCAAGACATTTGCGTCCAAAGTCCTTCGGGAGTTTGCGGAGGCTCGACGAAGAGTCATTTCTGACTGGCGAATTCATCTCACCGCCCGTCGGTTGGCCCACACCGAGAACAAACCTCTTCCCGACGAAAAGAAAGCCACTGATATTCGTCAGGAGCTTGTAGGCCGCGGCGACATCGCCTCGGTCGAAGGCGTTGCCGGCGTCTACATTGTGAACGTGGCTTATGCGAATCTGCTTGAGGTTTCCGAAGAGCAAATCGTCCAGGAAGCGAACCCTTGGGCAGTTTTCGGATACCTCACCGCGATGACCTATCACGGGCTCACCGACCTGGTTGCGAAGGAGATTTATCCGATTGCAAGCAAGAACGGAGGGAACACCCACCGTTTGCCGCTCGGCACGATGCCCGATGATTGGTCTGAAGGCACTCGACTGATTGCCGCGAGACGTCCGGAGCGGGTGGGGGATGTTTCCGTCCATTGGACGCAACTCACTGAGGAACCCGGTTTTGGCGTCATGATCGGCTATAGTTCGGGTATTCCGATTTATGTGACCGACGTGGAACGAACGCTTCTCGATGCCCTTCGCGCGCCGGACAAGTCGGGCGGAATTGCGAAGGTGCTCAAAGCATGGCGGTCAGCGGAAGACGTTGATGTCGGCAAACTCGTCTCGTATGCCGACGCATATGGGAACAAGGTTCTCCGGCAACGCGTCGGCTTCCTACTTGAGAAGCTCGGTAAGACTCACTCCCGGCTCGAGGAGTGGCGGCATGGACTGCAACGGGGAGGGTCGGTAAAGTTGGTGGCGAGCAGTCCTTACTCGGAAACGTTCTCGGCGGAGTGGAACCTTTCGCTGAACGTCCCTCCGTCGATCCTCGCCATCATCGAAGGGAGCTAGAGGCACTTTGGAAGCGGGAAGCTATCCAACCTCAATCGCCGAGCTCCCTGCCTGGCGAAAACAGAATGGCACAACCACGGAGGAGGCCAGACGACGCCTCGTTCAGTTCGTGATTCTCGCGTCGATATCCTCGTCGACTGCGTTGGTGTCCTGCGTTGCCTTCAAGGGCGGGAATGCTCTTCGCTTTGTGTACGGCAACAAACGGAGCACGCTCGACCTTGACTTCAGTGCGGACGGTGATTTTCCCGATAGCCCGGCAGACATCAAAGTGTTGATGAACGCGGCCCTGATGACGGGCGAACGCCAGTATCAGGTGAAAGCTCGCTGTCAGAGCATCCACCGGCTCCCTCCAGGCGTCGACAAGACGATGCCGACATACCGCATCAAAGTGTGCTTTCAGCTCCCCGGCGATAGGCATTTCCAGAATATCGACGAGCGGCTTGCCGCGGGCAAACATCTCTCGGATGTGGTCGAAGTTGAAATCAGCTTGAACGACGTGCTTTGCGAAACGGGCGATGAGCAACTCAGCCCTGAGGCGAAGCCGCTTCGCGTTTGCACGCTCGATGACATCCTCTCTGAGAAGCTTCGGGCCCTCCTCCAGCAAGTTCCTCGGAATCGTTCCCGACCTCAAGACGTCTTCGATATCGCCTCGATGCTGCGCAAGCACCCCGAGTTGATTGACCCTGGGAAGGTTTCTTCCTTCCTCCTGCGGAAGTCAGAGGCGAGAGAGATTGTCGCGACGAAGGGTGCTTTCAACGACGACGTGAGAGGCCGAGCGTCGCTGAGCTACGATGCCGAAGTGCGCGAGTTCACGACCGAGTTCATCCCGTTCGACGATGCATGGGCCGAGGTGCTCGCTCTGGTTTCACGCCTCACCATCCCGGACTGAAACTCGCTCAAACCAAAATCCACTCGCGGCCGAATACGTGTACCTGCTCGACCCGTGGTGGAACCCGGCGGTGGAAGCGCAGGCGATCGACCGTTCGCACCGGATCGGCCAGACTCAGCGTGT
Organism: Singulisphaera photorubra; assembly: GCF_045290345.1. GTDB lineage: Bacteria > Planctomycetota > Planctomycetia > Isosphaerales > Isosphaeraceae > Singulisphaera. Next base: position 1,375,949 of record NZ_CP155447.1, read on the forward strand.
GTTCGCCTACCGCCGCAATCCTGAACGCGGACACGAGCCTGATCCAGACACTGAGCCGCGAGGACCTCGAGTTCCTCCTGACCTGAGCCGTGGGGCACCATTGCCTGCCCTTGCTTGCTCCTCGCCGAACGATCAGGATTGGGCTAACATCGCACGGTATCCTTGATGTCCACGATAATCGCAAGTTGAACGCGATAGGTATCGCAACAGGCTTTTCAAAGGATAACTAACGTGAAACATGTTTCCCGGATGCTCATCGCTTTCGCTCTCCTGTCCGAAGCACAGGCCCAGGACGTCAAACGCAACATCGCCTACGCCGATCCGGCGCAAGAGCGTCAGGTGCTCGATGTTCATTCACCACGTAATGCGAAAGACCTGCCCGTCGTCTTCTGGATTCACGGCGGCGGTTGGCAGGCGGGCGACAAAACGAGTGTTCAGATCAAGCCGCAAGCTTTCATGGACCAAGGGTTTGTCTTTGTCTCCACCAACTACCGACTCCTGCCGAATGTCGACATGGCAACGATTGTGCGCGACGTGGCTAAGTCTATCCGCTGGGTCCACGACCAAATCGCCGAGTACGGAGGCGATCCGGAGCGCATTTTCGTCATGGGCCATTCTGCCGGTGCGCAACTCGCCGCGTTGATCTGCACCGATGATCGCTACTTGAAGGCCGAGGGGCTGTCGTTGGCCATCACCAAAGGCTGTGTGCCCGTCGATGGCGATACCTACGATGTGCCGGCCATTATTGAAACGGCGGAGACCCGTCGTCGAGTGCACGATCAGCCGCAAGCGAAGTACGGCCACCGTGAGAAGTTCGGCAACGATCCCGCGAAGCATCGCGACCTTTCCGCTGTAACGCATGTGGCCAAGGACAAGGGCATTCCTCCGTTCCTGATCCTGCACGTTGCCGAGCATCCCGACACGAGCGCTCAGGCACAGCGTCTCGCGAGCGTGCTGAAGAGCGCGGGCGTTTCCGTCAAGGTCGTTGGTGCCCAGGAGTCCAATCATAACAAGATCAATGCAGATCTCGGCCTGCCCAACGATCCGGCCACAAAGGCGTTGTTCGAGTTCGTTGGCGATGCCCTGAAGAAGTGATGGCTTGCCCCCGGGAGCCTGACGACGTTGGGATGGAAGTCGGTGGCTACGGACCGGGTTCCCATCCGTAAACGACCTGCGGGACCAGAAAGTGATCGTTCCCGAAGGCCTGCAAGACGTGTTCGAGTCCCCTCCACAGCGGCGGGCGCTGTCTTGAGGCGGTCAGCCAACGGCCGGATCGCGTGGAAGGATAAAGGATGGCATGACGCTCGAGGCGCTCCGGACGGTGGTGACATGTGAGGGGTATAGCCAGGCACCTCGGTGAGGAGGCTTGGCAAGACCCGTGAAGAGTGTTGTTCAGTCCTCGCCCCAGGTGAAATCGCCATGTTATTCATTTTGCCCAGGTGGGGAGCCTGACTGCCGAGATATTCGCGAGGGTGAAATCAGCAAACAGACGATTGAGTGCGAGCGACAAGTGATGTAGCTTGGGCGGCGGTCGTTAGGGTGGCAAGGAGCTTGCGGTCGAGAGAGTCTTCGTCGATGCCGATCTCTGTCGAATGCCCGTCGTGCCAATCAAGGGTGCGGGTCCGGGATGAGCTTGCCGGGAAGCGGGGGCGGTGTCCCTCTTGCAAAGCGGTGTTCGCCGTTCCGGCGGCGGTGGTGGCCATGACGAGTCCGCAGGCCGACGATGACCTGGTCCCTTTGCCTGAGGAGGAAGTCCGCCGGGCCGAGGCCAGGGCGAGACCGCAGCGGCCTGCTTCCGAGAAAGAGGACGATGCCGTGGGGGGCTACGTGCTCGCGGGAGGTGTGGCCAAGAAGGCGAAGATCGTGCGGGTGCGCGATGGGGCATTGCCGGGGGTCGGCGTGAGTGCGAGTGGGGTTCGCCAAGCCGCTGCGCCAACCGAGATCACGCGCACCCCTGCCGAGATCCTGGCGGCCTTCCGGGGCGAGATCGAACCGTTCCGGCCGTCGCCCTTATATTCGCTCTGGCTCTTGATCGTCGCCGGCTTCATGATCCTCTTGCCCTTGGTCTACGTGACGTTGATCGGACTCGTGATCTTTGCGCTGGTGTATCATGCGGTGAACGATTTCACGGTCTTGCAGCATGCGCAAGGGAGAGGGGCGACCAAGGTCGCCTTGGCGGTCTATCTCGTGCCGCTGATCGGTGGCGCTGGGATCGTCGCGTTCATGCTCAAGCCGCTGTTTGCGAGGCCCGCGAAGCCGACGAAGAATCGGGTTCTCGACCCGCAGGTCGAGCCGCTCCTCTATGCGTTCGTGGATGGCGTGTGCGAGTCGGTCGGTGCTCCTCGGCCGGAGCGGATCGAGGTCGATTGCCAGGTCAACGCGGCCGCGGGCTACTCAGGAGGGGCGTTCTCGTTCTTCTCGCGAGAGCCCGTTCTGGTCATCGGTCTCGGGATGGTCGCCGGGCTCAACCTCAAACAATTCGCCGGTGTCATGGCCCATGAATTGGGACACATCTCGCAAGGGTCGGGGGCGCGGTTGATGGATGTGATCTCGTCCGTCAACCAATGGTTCGCGCGTGTGGTTTACGAACGCGATGCCTGGGATCAGACCCTGGTGGACTTGACGACCAGCGGGGACGGCTATCTCATCATGTTCGGGGCGCTCGTCCGCCTTGCCGTCTGGCTGACTCGGCGCGTGCTCTGGGTCCTCCTGCACATCGGGCACCTCGTCAACATGGTGTTTCTCCGCCAGCGCGAGTACGACGCCGATCGCTACGAGGCGCGAATGGTTGGCGCGAAGGTGTTTACCCAGACCTGCTGGCGGATGCGCGAACTTCAACTGGCTTCGCAGTTCGCCATGGCCGACCTCCAGTCAAGCTGGCAGCAGCGCCGACTGCCGGACAATTACCCGAAACTGATCCTGACCAACGTCCCCCAGATCCCCAAAGAGATGCTGGCCACCTACCGAAAAGCTTCGGGCCAGGCCACGACGGGCCTGTTTGATACCCACCCCTCCGACCGCGATCGGATCGCCCGCGCGAAGCTCGAAGAGCCAGGCGAGGGGATCTTCAACCTCGACGGACCCGCGACCGACGCATTTCGTAATTTCGATGCACTCGCACGCGCAGTGACATTTGAATACTACAAGTCGATGCTCGGAAGTGACATCAGCAAAGATCAACTCTACCCCGTGGCCGAGCTGGTGGAGACCCAGGCAGTCGCCCAGGAGGGGTACGTCGCGGCCGGCCGATTCTTTTTGAAGGCGATGCCGATGACTCAGCGGCTCGCATTGCCTTATGACTATCCCAAGGCCCCGACCAACGCAAAAGGGGCGAAGCAAACGCTCGTCAAGGTCCGTGACGACCAGCAGGCCGCGAGTGAGGGGTGCCGGAACGCGAGCGAGCGGGACGCCGACGTGCATCAGCGGCTCGTCAAGGCCGAGGCCGCCAGAATCCTCTTGAAGTCCGACATCAAGCTTGATGCCGACGCCTGGGGCTTGCGAGCGTCGACAGTCAGAGCGGCGGAAGCCGCGCGCGACCGAGCGTTGGCGGAGCTCGGCGACCTCGAGGGGGAGTTCGAGCACTACGCCACATTGGCCGCGCAACGCTTGACCCTGGCGCTGGCCATCCTCCAGGTCGAGACCGTCGCCGATCGGGTGGCCGAAGGCCGCGAACGCCGTGAGGAAGCCCACGTCTTGTATCCCTGCGCCTCGCACCTGGGTGCCAATGTCGTGAGCCAACTGCTCCCGGTTGTTCGCGCCAAGCAGGTTCTCGAGTTGCTCCTCGAGCGGTACAACGACGGCAAGAACGAGAAGAACCAGTCCCTGATCGCGGCCGTTCTCCGCGGCGCGAGCGACCTCCGCGAGAAGCTCGAAGAGCTGCGATGGAAGGTCGGCGACACGATTTACTATCCGTTCGAGCACGCGAAGGAAGATATCACGCTCGCCAGCTTCGCGCTCCCGCCCGTCTTGCCCGAGAAGAACGACGTCGGCGGGTTACTCGAGACGACCGATGCGGCCATCGACCGCCTCTTCGGCCTCTATCGCCGCGCCCTGGGCCGACTGGCCGTGACCGCCGAGGAGGTTGAGCGCGTGCTGGGACTCGAACCGATCGCCTCGACCGAGTTGGAATCACGCTGACCATTGCGAATTCGCCTTGGCGAAGTCTTGTGGGATGACTTCGATTTCCTCTCTGTTCAGGACTGAATCAGCCCTGGCCACTTCGGTGTCGAACTCGCCCTTTTGATCTCCGCATGTATGGCGGCAGCGGGGCTGCTCGAAGCAGTGGCCCTCACCGTTTCGGTGGCCATGAAGCGATCGTACCTGAATGTTTCGGGGACGTTCTCGGCGGAGTCCTCGGCAACGGGCACCCATGGCCAGGCACCTCAGTTGGGCAGCTTGGGACCATCAATGAAGAGGGTTGTTCAGTCGTTGGCTTAGATAAAACCTCCATACTTTCCATCTTATCCACTTTAGGATTCTGGCTACTGATAGCCCCGCAATCCGCTCAATTGAGGTCAGTGCCACCTTGCTCGCGTGGTCATCAGGTCCCCCGAGAATTCTGATCTTGCCAGGCTCCTCCAATCTAGAGAAAGTGACCTGCGCATCGACTAGTCACTTTAGTCAAGAAGTTTCAAGAGAAGGATCTCTCACCCATGCCTGTCATCCTCCTGTCACTGTTGATTAGCCTGCCCACCCTTGATGATGGAGGCAGAACGCCAAGTCGAACTGCGGTGGAGGAGGCTCATCAGCTTCTCGCCGGGACCTGGACTGTGCTCTCGGTCGTGGACGACGGGGAGCGCATCGGGGCCGACCTGATCAAGCAAAAGCTGGTCGCGAACGGCGAGGTGGATATCTTCTCGCAAACGATCCACATCGTGAGTCCCGAAACCGGTGAGAAAAAGTCCTGGATCTTTCGTCTCGACATTAGCCAGTCGCCCCATCGGATCGAGCTCATCACCAGTGATGACCGGGTGCTTCGTGGTGTTTACAAGTTCGACAACGACACCTTGATTGTTTGCCTCCCTTTTTATGACGAAACCAAACGGGCCGACGGCTTCGACGCCCCCGTGAACTCGGGCCTGCTTCGGCTGGAGTTGAAGGCCAAGGCCAAGCCGCTTGCCGTTCAGCCCGCCGCGAAAATCGCCAGCGTGACGCCGCTCGACCCCCCACGCGCCACCGATGCGGAAATTCGACGCCAGCACGAACTCCTGTCCGGCGACTGGACGATTCTCTCGATCCGCAACAACGGCGATGATTACAACGCCGACCTGATCCGGCAGAAGATCGCCGAGAACAACCGACTGCACATCGGCTGGCAGGGCCTCTACCTCACGAACCCGAGGACGCAAGAGAAGCAGTCCTACAGCATGCGGCTCGACCCGTCACGCACTCCGCGCACCATTGACGTGACCAACAAGTTCGACGAATTGCTGCACGGGATCTACCGCTTCGAGGGGGACACTCTGAGCATCTGCCTGAACAAGCGCGAGGGCTTGCCGACCCCTGACCAGTTCGACGCTCCGAGCGGTTCACATCGCGTGCTCTATCGCCTGAAAATGGCCCCGCCGATGGAGCCGACGACCGCGACGGTAACCACGACCCCTCCTCCTCGCACGGATGAGGCGGCCGAGCAGCGGGAGAGGGTGAGGAAGCTACTCGTCGGTTCCTGGTCCTATACGGATAGCAAAGGGACCGTCACCACGGTGCTCCAGTCCGATGGCAGCTTCGTCTTCACCCGGGTCCGAAACCGCAAACGCCTGTTCGAGCCGTTGACGGTGACCGGTTGGGGAACCTGGAATTTTTCCGGGAACCTCCTGAACGTGACGATCAATCGATCCACCGACATCCTCCTCGCGCGGCGCTCCTACGTGGCCAGGATTCAGTCGATCGGCGAATCGACGATGGTCGCCTCCGACATCTTCGGTGAGCTTCAGAACTTCAAACGGCTCCGCTGAGCGGGTCGCCGCACCACTTGTTTTTGTCCGGCAAAATGCCGTACAGTGAGAGGACAGTGGAAAGAAGGGCAATTGCCCTCAAATCGCAAATGGGCATGCACGCAGAAGTAAAGCTTCGCCTAACCCGAATATGAATTTATCAACGATTTACGATTGATCAGCGGCCGGAATCCAATTTTTCCCGTAGGGTGGGCACGGCCCACCATCCCTATCTCCTTGCCGAAGCGAAGGTTAAGATGGTGGGTCGTGGGCCGTGCTCGGGACTTTCTCACCGCCGATGCCAGGACCAGTGGACAGCGCGGACACTTTGGGCGGCCAAGGCAGCCCGAGGAGCCGAAGCAAGGCTCTGCCGGAGAAGGACTTCTGCGCCACCTACTGCCTACGCGACCACTACTGAAACTGTCCGCGCTTGTCCACCCTCGCTGAGAAAGTCCCCCGTGCTCACCCTACGGGAATGGTGCGGCCGACGATGATGCCGTGGCCGATCGCATTGAAGTAGGGAAAAACGGGTTCGGCGAAGCTTTATGCGCAGAAGTCCGGAAATTCTTTGAGCTAGGCTGGTTAGATCGGCTCACTGTAACTTCTCAATAACCCCGGGCAACAATCTGTTCACTGATGAACAGGGACGGCTGCTTATGGACCCCGGATGCCTTCAATGGCCCTCAAAAGGCGATCCGGACGCTGTAAACGTGAGTGCAGTTCACCACTGTTCGAATGCACCACCCGAGGTTATTGAGAAATTACGGCTCACTGGTCGGCGGCCCCGAATGTTTTGGCTGGTTGCTTAGGCGTGTAGCTCGGCGTAACTACCTAAGGGCCAAGAGGTTCTTGGCGCACGCGCCAGGTGGGTAATTTTGATGCCAAAAGAACACGCTCGCAAAGCACGGATCGAAGCACGCATTGCGCCCGAAGCCCTAGCCGTGGTGAAACGCGCCGCCGAAATCCAGGGCCGCAGCGTCAGCGATTTCGTGGTGGCCGCCGCTCAGGAAGCTGCGCACCGGACGATTGAGGAAACGCATCTGATCCGCCTTTCGGTTGAAGATCAGGAGCGTTTCGTGGATCGGTTACTCAATCCATCGCCGCTGCCACCCGCACTGGCGCGGGCCAGGGATGCTCATGCCGAGCTGATCCGGGAATCACGGTGACGGTAGGGTCATTTCTCATCGAAGCCCTTGAGCCTGGCCATGAGCGGTCGGGGTTCACCAGCGGCGTGGAGACGCTTGACCGGTATTTTCGGCAACAGGTGATGCAGGACGTTCGCCGCCGGGCGACGGCCTGTTATGTTGCCGTTGAGACGTCGGCTAGCAGAATTGCCGGCTATTACACGCTTGCCGCCGCCGGTATCCCGCTGGCGGAGGTGCCGGCAGCACTTGCTAAACGCCTGCCACGTTACCCTTCCGTTCCCGTAGCCCGGCTTGGGCGGCTGGCGGTGGATCAGGCTTTCCGCGGCCGGCGACTCGGTAGCGCCCTCTTATGGGATGCCGTGCAACGATCCTTGCGTTCGGAAATCGCCGTCTTCGCCCTGGTCGTGGACGCCAAGGACGAGCAGGCCGAGGCCTTCTACCTTCATCACGGTTTCGTGGCGTTTGGCAGCCAACCTCGGCAACTTTTTCTGCCGCTCACGAAACTCTTAATCCAGCCGTAGCGCCCTTTCCCTTTAGGTGCTTGGCCACTGATTGTGCCATTGAAGGGAAGGCAGTCGGTGGCCATGTACTGAACACCGATTTTCGCTTCACCCGGGTCCGAAGCCGCAAACGCCTGTTCGAGCCGTTGACGGTGACCGGTTGGGGAACCTGGAATTTTTCCGGGAACCTCCTGAACAACACCTCGTCCCCGAGCTATCGCGGGGGAACCTCAGTGTTAGAGATAAGTGGAATTTAGCTACGTGCGAAATTCGGATACATAGTTCCTGCCGGGGATCCCGTCGCCGTCTCCGTCGAGGAAATATCCGTATATGTTCTTTATCCCGGTCGGTGGTGTGCCACCGACCGTCAAGACGTAGCGGTTAGTTGGTGCGAGCGGGCGAATGAATTTGAGTGTAACCCTTTTAGCTGCCGAGTCGTAGGTCACTTGTTGGAGCATGACGCTGCGAGCCCGTTGGGGACCTCGGCGCGACAACCGAGGTGACACCCGGGTGAGGCTGTAATTAGCTTGGTTGCCAGCCGAGTCTGCATCCAAACTCTCGTTGAACGACAAGACAATCGTCACGAGGTTTCGCTGCGGGTGGGTTAATCGAATGCCCTGGACGGTCGGAGCGTAGGGGCGGCCGAGCCACTGTTGCACGGAGCCGTAGACGGCGTCTGCCCAGACGTCGTATTCCTGTGGCGTGGGGTGGAGACCGAAGGGGGTGAAGGGACGTGTGCCGTCCGGCTGCAGGAATGCTGGGCTAATGTCGAGATATCGGACGTTGACTTCATCGGCCAGGTTGACGATCTGCTCGTTGACCTGCTGGCCCATGATCCGGTACGGATCGTCGGGCGTTAACCCGATGGGGATGACTCCCATCAGGAGGATTTTGGTCGTGGGAGATAAGTTCCGGATCGTTCCGACAACCGAACTGATCCCGGCGACCGTCTCTGCAACCCGGGCCGTCAGAGGCGAAGTGGAGTACATGATGTCTATGGTTCCGATCTCGACGACAGCGACTTTGGGTCGGCCTGCGAGTTCGCCATTCTCCAACCGCCATAACAGGTGCCGTGTCATGTCGGAGGCGACGCCGAAGTTGGCCGCCCCGAGTGGCGCGACCTTCTGGCTCCAGATGGAGCCCGCGATCCGATCCCAGTACTCGACCATCGAGTCGCCGAGGAAGATGACGTCGTCCTGCCGGGTACGAATTCTGGCCAGTATCTCCTGATATCGTTGGACCGCGGCCGGGTCAGTTCGTTCGATCGGAGAGACGAATGCCACTGCGGGTGCCATGGCTCCGAGGCTCAGCGCGGTCCTCTCTTCGAGGCGGTCCACGCTCGGGCGGAACGCTCGGCTTCTCATCGAACGAGTCCTCCTAGGGGCCGATTTGGAACGAGGTGAGAATCGATGAGAAGCTTGGCGCGCTCAGACCCGCCTAGAGACGTTCGGGAGAACCTCCGAGGGATCCACAATCCGGGAGTGTTCAGACGAGCCCGTTAGGAACTTCATCGATCCCTTTGCCCGCGGGTTGCAATTGTAACTTCAATATATTCAAAAAGGCAAAGCACAATAAGCATCCAAAACGAAGATAGTTTAGCAAGGAGACAGAGCTGGATGCCTCATGCGGCCCGGATCTTGTGCAGGGATCGGGTTCTCTTGGAGCGGTCGGTTCTTCGAAGTTCCCGTTGCAGGTCCAGAGCCAACCGACCCTCGATTTCGCCGAGCGTCCTGACCCGGTACACCGTCTTCTGCATCTTCCGGTGACGCCGATTGCCGCGTTCCACCGCGTTTGACGTCGTTCCCAGCAACCGCGCATCCAGGAACACCAGCGCCTTCTCTAACCCCGGCGACTCCAGCTTCTTGAGCGTCTCACGCAACCGACCAAACCGACGCAGTCTCGCCAGCTTGGCCAACGCCGTGGCCAGGCGACATCGCCGGTCGAAGAGACGAATGACTCCCTCCATCAACTCCCGGAGCGTGCGGAGTTGCGGCTGCCCTCGACTGATCCGCCGTAGCGTCGCATGCTCCGAAGCGCTGAGCCGACGCTTGACGAGCAGGTAACGATGTTCGAACAGCTCGCCCGCCTTATGCTCGATTCGCTTCTTCCGTTGCACCGTACGCTTCGCAGCCTGGGTGCCGCGACGACCTCGGCCGACCTTTGGGGCACCGGCTGTCAGTCCTTTACGCACCTTGGCCACGGCGGAGAGGACCGCCTTGGTGATTTCATGGAGGACGTGGAACGTGCAGATCTGGTGGGTAGGCAGTCGGTGGCCATGCGATTAAGTAGGGTAAACCAGGAGGTTTGAGTAAGCTGTTAAGACTCGCAGGCAAGTTTGCAGTTTTGCTAAGATTCCCAGACTTCCCAATTGAAGTGCATGGCCACAGATGGTCCCTTGCCCACTCTCTGCGTGATGAGACGCCGAGCGGCCGATTGAATGCGCTGCTCGGTGTCTTATGAGTGCCTGACTTTCTTCACGAGTCGTGGGGACTCGGAGGAGTTGGGATCACGCTAGCAGCTTGGCCACTGATGGTCCTGCGATCTCAAGGCGTGGTCGAGCATCCCGTTAACGGAGGGGCGAGCGGTTTATGGCATAACTCCAGGTTTGGCCTGCCCCCCAAAATCTGGTCCAGGCTTAATGGGAATCGTATAACTGGCTGACCCAGCCAGGGAGCGACCCATGCGAAAGCGACCCAGACCCGACCAGATCGCCAAGATCCTCCGCGAGGTCCAGGCGGATCTCCAGGCCGGATTGAACATCAACCAGGCGTGCCGCAAGGGTGGCATCGGACTGACGACCTACTACCGTTGGAAGGCGCTCCAGGAGAACCCAGTATCGGGCGAACAAATCAAAATTTAAGAACTTGAAAATGAGAACGGGCGTCTCAAGGAACTCGTCGCCGAACTGGCGCTCGACCGCCGCATGCTCCAGGAGGCATTGAAAAAAAGCCATGACCGCCGCACGTCGCCGCACGATCGTCGCCGAGTTGTGTGACGCCTTCGACGTCTCGCAGCGCCGCGCCTGTCGCGCCCTGGGGGTCAATCGCTCTGGCCTGCGTTACGCCCCCATGCACAGCGACGAGCGACTCGCGTTGGCACTCCGGATCGAGGTATTGGCCGGCGAGCACCCTCGATACGGCTACCGCCGGATCTGGGCGATGCTGCGTCGCGAGGGATGGTCCGTCAACAAGAAGGCCGTCCACCGGCTGTGGCGGCAGTCGGGCCTGAAGCTAGCCGGGCCGCGGGCCGTGCACAAGCCGAGGCGGCCGCACGGCCAGGACATCAATGGATGCCATCTCCGACCGTCGCTCGGAAAAGACGATGTATGGACATGTGATTTTATTTTCGACCGTACCAGCGACGGTCGGAGCTTGAAGTGGCTGAGTCTAATCGATGAGTATACTCGTGAATGCCTGTCGCTGGAGGCACGACGGGGCATGACGGCCGAGGAGATCCGGGAGATCCTCTCCGAGGTGGTGGCGAGGCGAGGTGCCCCGCCGCATCGGGTTCGCAGCGACAACGGGCCGGAGTTCGCGGCGGAGGCGGTGCGCTCGTACCTGGAGGAATCGGGCTCGGGAACGCTCTACGTGGCGCCCGGGAGCCCGTGGCAGAACGGGTTCGCGGAATCGTTCCACAGCAAGTTGCGCGACGAATTCCTCGAGTTGGAGGAGTTCGAGAGCGTGCCTCAAGCGCTGGCGTTGGCGGCGCTCTGGAAGGAGGATTACAATACGGAACGCCCACACAGTTCGTTAGGCTATCTGACACCAACCGAATTCTCGGCGACACGCGAGAGGTACATGCCTATCGAAGAAGAAGAGGAGCCCCATGACGCACCACCTACTGAACAACTGCGCGGATAGATTCCCATTAAGGCTGGACCAAGAAATGGGGAGCAGGCCAGTTGGGCACTCAATTCGATCCAATATTCCCTCCGTCCCCGTTCCCTCCCTCCAATGCAATAGAATACACGGGGAGAATGAATTCAGCATGCGCTAAGCCCTGGTCCGACGCCTGGGAACAGTCAACATCCATGAGTTCGCTTGTTGGTATACCGTCCAAGTACGAGGAATTGAGAAAAGCAGAGGCAATATCGCTGACTTCCGCACACTCATCGATTGCACACCCAAACGGCAACCCTGGCAAGTGCGATCGAGATATGCAGCTGATGCACAACGAGCCAGACATTTCATCATGCCAGACATATAGAAGCATGGGATCCAATTTATCGCAAATCACTTGGCTCTGCTTAATGTGGATATAAAATTTGATTGCGCCGATAAGCTGCGAAATTGATATTAGTTTCGCTTCCTCGGCTGAAAGGAACAATCTGCTCAGATTGCCGATTGCCTCTTCTGTTTTGTCGTCGCTGACTAGAATGCAATCCCATGCGTTACCACTAAGCCAATCATCTAGAAGAATACATTTGTCGTTTGCCATTGTGCCTGAAACCCCAGTTATTTTCAAAGAGAGGAATTGGCCTATTTCTCTCTTGTGCTTGCGTGTGAAGGGCCACAGGTGCAGTGGCCAGGCAGTTCAGTAGGGAGGCCTGGGAGATTCCGTGAAGCTCGATGCTCCGTTGCCGACTCAGATGAATTTTCCAGGTTTCCCGTTTTACCCTCCTTAGGTGCCTGGCCACCGACACATGAGAATCACCTCGGGTACCTCGTCGCGGACGTCCATGATGCTCTCATGGCGGAAGAAGACCGCCGCGAAATGGATCAGGGGCCCGATACCTCGTCGCGGATGTCCATGATGCTCTCATGGCGGAGCCTGAGCAAGTGGTGGGTAAACGGGGCCTTGCCCGCGATGCGGCTGCGGCTCTGGCGAGCGGAGGTGATGCGGAAGCCTTGATCTTCCAGGAGGTCGAGCACGTCCACCGTGGGGATGAACCTGTAAGTAGGGCTCATGCCTTCCCAAGGGGTGGTGGCGAATACGGACGGGGTCATGGCGCGGAGGTCGTCGCTGGAAAGGGTCTGGCTGACCATCGGGAAGCTCCTGAAAGAGTGCCTGTTTGCCTGCGATTGTCGCTTCGAACGGCAATTCGTTTGGCAAACGGGGCGAAAGCAACCCGAGTGGAATAAAATGGGGTTTAAGTGAAGTCAGGGGAGAAAGTGACGGCTGCAAGTAGCCGCAGGCGGATGAAGCTGGCACGCACCAACCTTGACGAGCGGCCCCGCATGGACAACCCGGTTCGATCTTCCTGCGTCAGGGATCGAAGCGATCGCGCGAGCGACGGACCCCGCCTAGAGACCGTCCCGAAGGGAGACGCCCGAACGTCGGTTCTTCACTTCAGGGTGCCGAAACCCGGTCGAGCCCGATTATACTCGCTTCACGCCCAGAAACCTCTCGAGCTCGTCGATGTCGACAGGCTTCACGAGGTGGCCGTCACAACCTGCTTCGCGCGACCTCGCCTTGTCGCCATCCTGGCCCCAACCGGTCAGTGCGATGATTGTCATTTCCCGCCCCCATGCCTGCTCGCGGATTCGCTTGGTCGCGTCCAGGCCGTTCAGTACGGGCATGCCGATATCCATCAGCACGACTTCGGGGAGGAATTCGCCCGCCGCCTCGATGCCCTCCAACCCGTCGCTTGCGGTGCGGACGTCGTTGCCCATGAGCTTGAGCATCCGGGCCAGGGTGCTGGCGCCGTCGTGGCTGTCATCTACGATGAGAATCCGACGTCCCGCGCCGGCATGACCGTTGCCCGTTGTCGTAGGAGTCGGGGCCGCTAAGTTCTTGATGACCGGCAGTGTGATCGTGAACGTGCTGCCCTTGCCCTCGCCGTCGCTCGTCGCACCGACCGTCCCCCCGTGCATCTCAACCAGCCCCTTGACCAGGGCAAGGCCAATGCCAAGTCCGCCGGTGGCCCGCTCCACGCTGCGATCCACCTGGGAGAACATGTCGAAGATGTTCTCCAGCGCCGCGGCCGGGATGCCGATCCCGTCATCCCTGACGGAGACGGCGACCTCGCCGCCATGCTGCTCGGCCGTCAGCCAAATATTGCCCCCGTGCCGAGTGTATTTGGCGCTGTTCGAGAGCAGATTGCCGAACACCTGGGCCAGCCGCGTCAGGTCGGCCTCCAGGTAGATCGGCCTGTCGGGTATGGAGACGGTCAGGGCGTGTCCCTCGGCCTCGATGGACGGGCGCGCGGTCTCCAGGGCGATACTCACCGCCTCGGCCAACGTCACCTTTGCCAGTCGCAGCTCCATCTTGTTGCGGTTGATGCGCGAGATATCGAGGAGGTCGTCGATCAGCCGCACCATGTGCGTGATCTGACGCTCCATGATCTCCCGCGTCTCCGTCACCGCATCCTGGTCCGCCCCTGCCAGCCGCATCACGCCGAGGCCGTTGCGGATCGGGGCCAGGGGGTTGCGTAGTTCGTGCGCGAGTAGGGCGATGAAGTCATCCTTCTTGCGATCCTGGTCCCGAAGTTCCTGCTCCATCTCCTTCCGCTCGGTCACGTCCCGGGTAGTCCCGGCCACCGCCTCCACTTCTCCATCTGCCCCGAGGATCGGCACGAGGATGTAATCGTAGATCCGCCGGCCGAACGTGCCCGCGAAGGGCACTTCCCCTCGGAGCGGCTTCCGTGTCGCTCGCACCTGCTCGATCTCCCGGTCGTGCAACTCGGCGTGCCACGGCTCGTAGCCCAGCTCGAGGCAGTGCTTCCCGATCGCCTCGTCCCAGGTCTTGCCCCACATCCGCAGGAGCCCCTCGTTGGCGTAGGCGAACCGGTGATCCAGGCCCCAGACGTACGCCAGGTCCGGGGTGGACGACAGGACCGCCTCGTACAGCCGCGTCCGCCGCTCGGACTCGGCCGTGACCCGGTCCAGAGCCTCCTCTGCCCGCTTCCGGCCGGTCACCTCGATCACCACGCCCGGGAACCGTATAGCCTTGCCGGTTTCATCCTGCTCGACCTGCCCGCGGGCGTTCACCCACCGCCAGCCGCCCGCCCCGTCCGTCACCCGGTAATCCGCCTCGTACCGCCCGCAGGTCTCGACCGCCAGGTTGACGAGCCCGGCCACCCGGTCCCGGTCGTCGGGGTGGATCGAATTCAGGAGCCCGGTGAGCGGGCCGCCGGCCACGGCGGAGGGCGGGACGGCGAAAATCCTCGCGAAGCTCGGGTCGCCGTAGAAACGATCGTTCGGCACGTCCCACGCCCAGGTGCCGATGGCGCCGGCGGCCAGCGCCGCCTCCATGCGCGACCGGATGTCCCGCAACTCGGCCTCGGCCCGGGCTCGCTCGACCGCCGCCCAGGTACGCTCGGCGGTCTGCTCGATCAGGGAGACCTCCTCCAGGGTCCACTCCCGAGCGTCCTTGGAGTGGACTGTCATTCCCGCCATGAGCGAGCCAGCCTTGACCAGCGGCACGTCGATATGGCCGCGGACCTGGATCGAGGCGAATGCCTTCCGCTCGTCCTCGGGCCGCCCCAACTGCTTCGTCGCGTCGGCCTCGACGACGGTCCGACCGGCGAGGAACGCCTCCAGCAACGGCTCCCCGAACGACGAGACGGGATATCGCCCTGCGAGGGACTCGACCCCGTCGAAGTAATCACGCTCGACGACATAATTCGGGGCCACGATCTCGAAGTACGCTACCCGGTTTGCTTTGAGATGTTCGCCAAGCACCCTGTTGGCGGCAGCCTGCACCTCTTCGGGGTCTGAGAGCGGTCGGAGGGTGTCGGCGAGCTTCACCAGATACGCCTGCGCGTCCTCCGACTTCCTTCTCTCGGTCAGGTAGTCTCTGACTTCATACTGCCTCCGACGGGAACGCAAGGCGGCCCGAACGACGCTCAGCAGGGAGCGGACTTTCAACGGCCGCTCGACGAGCGTAACGTTCATGGACTCGCGGATCGAAGCGTCCCCCACGCCCTCCTTGGCCAGCAACACGAGCGGAAGGTCCGACCACGGCGGCTGTTCCTTGAGCGCGGCCGCGAGGGAGCCGTTGCGGTCGCCGGCCACGGCCTCCTCGGTCAGGAGCGCGGCGCCTGCACCCCGCTCGATCTCACGGCAGACATGGTCAATGTCCGTACATACGAGGCAGTCCAGGCCTTCCTTGGCCAGTACCTCCCCCATCCTTTCCCCGTCCCGCGCCGTTGGCATCAGGACCAGCACCCGCTCGTCCGAAAGCGTATCCACCGGCTCAACCTCGTTTCGGATCCGGGAGCATTTCCGCCTTGCCCTCATACTGCGGCACGCCCGTCATCACACCGCGGAACTCCCGGAGCGGTTCGCCTACCGCGACTCCGTTCGATGAGATCCTCAACTCGCGGAGGGTCCTCTCGTGCTGGCCGGTCCGCTTCTTGAACACGCTGATGGCCTGCTTGATCTCGCCCCGCGCCTCGAAGTAGCGGAAGAGCAGCACGGTGTCCGCAAGGTAACTCACGTCCACGTCGCCTGCCATCCCACCGCCGACGATCATCCCGTGCTGGGCGACGACCATCATGGTCAGGACGCCCTTCTGGTTCAGGTACGAGAACATCTCATGCAGATGGGTCGTCAGGTACCTTTCCTCCGGCATGGCGTTCAGATAACCATTCAGGCTATCGATGATGATCAGCTTCGCCCCAGCCTCGACGGCCCGCCGCACCTCGTGGGTGAACGCCCCTGGGGACATCTCGGCCGGGTCCACCTGCTGGGCGTGTAGCATCCCTTCCGCCATGTATGCCCGCAGTCCGCCTTCCTTACCCGGGCAGAGCTTGTCCACCCGCTCGATCAGCGTCTCCATCACCTCGTCGAACATATAGACAGCCGCCTTATCTCCCGCCTTCATAGTGTTCACCACGAACTGCATGGAGATGGTCGACTTCCCCACCCCGGCCGGGCCAAGCAGCAGCGTCGTCGATCCGGTCGAGAGACCTCCGCCGAGCATCGAGTCCAGCGCGGCGATGCCGCTGGGCACTGCCGCCCGCTTGAACGCTTCGTGATGCTCTGACGCCACCAAGCGGGGGTGGACGATGACCCCGCCCTGGATGATCTCGTAGTCGTGGTATCCCTCACGGAAGTTCGAGCCGCGTACCTTGGTGACGAAAAGCCGCCTGCGTGCAGTACCGTACACCGGAAGGGTCCGCTCCAGCACGACGTTTCCGCCGACGAGGCTCTCTGGCTGGACGTTCCCTAATGGCGACGATCGGTCGTCCAGGAGGAGCACCGTGGTGCCACGGCGGACGAAGAACTCTTTGAGGGCAAGCAACTGGCGGCGGTAGACGAGGGCGTTGCCCGCTAACAAACGCATCTCGGAGAGGCCGTCGAACACGACGCAATCGGGCTTCGCGGCCTCCACGGCGTCGAGGATCGCCCGCGTGGTCTCGCCCAGTTCGATCTCTGAAGGATGGAAGACGGACGCCTCCGATTCCCCCGCGAGGTTAGCCGCCGAGCTGGTAAGGTCGCAAATTTCCAGTTCGCCCAGTTCCCACCCGTGTGAGCTGCAGGCGTTCTCCAGGTCTTCGACCGACTCGGTAAGGGTGATGTAGAGGCATTTCTCACCGGCGGCCATTCGCCCCAGAACGAATTGGAGTGCGAGGGTGGTTTTTCCCGAACCAGGGTCACCCTGAACGAGGTAGAAGCCCTTGCGGAGGAACCCGCCCATCAGGACGTGATCCAACCCCGGGACGCCGGTCGAGACGTATTGTTTCGGTTTAGCCATCTTCTCGTTTCCGTTCGGCCGCGGACCGGAGGACGGCTTCCAGCTCGTTGCGGCGATACAGCCGGTAGTGATTCATTGGATGCCGGTGGGGCTTGAGCTTCCCGGCCCTGTCCCAGTTGCGCAAGGTGGAGGGGCTGACGCCGAGGAATTCGGCCGCCATCTTCACCGTGAGATACTCGTCCAGGCTTGAGAGGGCTGGCATTGATCTCGCTAACCTTGCCAAGGGTTGTCAGACTGGGATGTAAACCTGAGCGATTTTCATGCCAGAAGATAGAATCGGGCCGATCGGAGGGGACATCCCGCGTCAGCGATGCGGAAGGCGGCGCAGCCGGTCCCGGAGGGACAGAACCCTGAAGCTTAGCGACGGCGCCAGCCGGGACGCCCAATGCTGAAGACGGCCGACGAGAAGCTCCCGGTCGACGCTATCCTTGGCGTGCATGATCTATCTGACTCTCGATCATCAACGCCTGGTTTCAATCTCATACCTGAGCTTGAGGTAGAGAGTGAACTGGACGACGGGTTCCAGGACGACGGGGTCGATGACGCGGTCGAAGCCGTCGGCGTTGAGGGGGTTGTAGTAAAACGTCCGGCTCTTGCGGAGGGATTGGACGGTCGTCCGCGAGCGGTCCGGACCGCCTGAGACGGCCTCGGACTCGCCGGCGGTGTAGGAGTCGTACATCTCGGACGGGAAGTAGGCGGATGACCGCTCGGCGTAGACCTGGGGCACGGCGCGGAGCTTGATGCCGAGGAGGCGTTCGTGGCGGGTGGCCTTGGCTTTGACAGCGGCCGCCGCTGCTTCGGCCAGCCGCTCCTGGACCGGGGCGAGGTCGGTGACGACATAGTCGACCTTGATTAGGTCGTAGACCTTCGCCCGGCTCGCGGCGATGACGAGGCGGTCGATGAGCGCCTTGTCGCGGTAGCGGATCGCGACGGTCTTCTTCAACTCGAAACCGACGAGTTGCTCGCGGGCGAGGTTTCCCTCGACCTTGTAGCCGTAGACCTTCGTCTGGGCGGCGAAGTCGACGAAGAGGGCCTCGGGGCCCACGCCGAGCGGCTTGAGCGCCTCGGTGAACGCGGCGAGGGTCGCGTCCATTCTCGCCTGGCACGCCTCGACGGTCTCGGCCTCCTCGGCGACGCCGAAGGTGGCGACGAACTCGTCGGCCCTCACGTTCATGAGGACGCTTGCGTCGATGAACATCGACGTGTCCGTCGACGGCATCTCCTCGCGGGTCAACTGCCGTTTCGCCCGCTCGTTCTGGTCCGCCCGCGCCCGGGCGCCCGCCTGGCCGTAGCCGACGTTGCCGCCGACCTGCGCGACTCCGGCGCGGGCGGCGAGGGTAAGGATCAGGAGTGTTGTCGTCGCGAGCCGCATGGTGGGGGCCTCCGGGTGGTCGTTGAATCGATACCGACCATCATCGGGGCGTGGCCCGACGGGGGGAAGTGGCTGGGGCATCGATGGGGCGGACTCCTTCCCGGCTGGGATGAGAATGATCTTCCAAAGAATCTTGCGTGATCAGGCGAGGGTCCGGACACTTCGAGATCAAGGAAGGAGCGCTATGGACCTGACCACATTCATCAACGCCTACCGGGGACCGCTCATCGGGCTGCTCGCCTCCTGGGGGGCGCCCTGGGCTGACGCGATCGAGATCGCCCAGGACAGCTTCGCGGAAGCCTGGGTGCGTCGCGCCTCATGTCGCGGTGATTGGGAGGATCCCGAAGTCTTCGGACGCTGGCTGCGCGGCGTGGCGCTCAATCAATACCGCAACTGGGCGCGGGGTCGTCGGCGTCGTGCCCGGACCATGACGGTCGAACCGGCCTTCCTCGAAACGATCGCCGTCACGCCCAACCCCGAATCCTCCGAACTCCTGGATTCGTTGCGGCGGGCCATCACCCGGTTGCCCGCCGGGCAACGCCAGGTCGTGCTGATGCATTACCTGGAAGAAGCCAGCGTCAACGAAGTCGCCACTCTGTTATTGATCACCCCAAAGGCCGTCGAAGCTCGCCTGTATCAGGCGCGACGGACACTCCGCCGCCTGCTCGGTGGCTCTCTCCCCGCTTCGTCGATCGGAAGGTTGCTCCCATGCCTTTGAACCCGGTCCCCGAAGACCAACTGCGAGACGCCTTGCGGCCCTACCGGGCCGAACCCGGGCGGTTCGAGGCCGCCGTCCGCGCGCGGCTGGAGACTGCCGATCGAAGGCGCCAGGATGACCCCCTGGCGTGCCTTTCCCCGTTCCTCAGGGGCGCGGCGGCCCTGCTGCCGTTGCCGTTCTTCACCGGGTGCCGGGCATCCGAGGCGGCGGCCAAGACGGTCCCGGCCGCGATGGGCGTCAAGCTGCTTGGCTATCTGGCCTTCCCGGCCATCAGCCTGTTCGTGCTGCTCGGGGCCACGATCTTCGGCATCACGAAGATCCACGGCATCCAGCGGAATCATCACCCGGGAATCGACGACGCCCAGGCGGAGACCGATGCCGTGCTCCTGTGGTGGAAGCGGCACAAGTGGCCCGCCTATCTAGTGTTTGTGGCGACACTTGCATTGATGTGGATCGGGGCGACCTGGTTGCTATTCCTCTTCTATATCATCTCGTTCGGGGTGCTGCTCTATGTCCTGTCCTCCTTCGCCGGGCTCGGACTGGGGAATCGAGTGCTCATCGGTCAATCCTGCATGTCGGGGCTGATGCTTCTCGGGCAGCTCACGGTTGGTTTCAGTACCGGCGATCATGACATTCATTTCCTCGATCAGAAGGTCATCGCGGTCGTCTTCTTCGGCGGCGCGATGCTCGTTTTGGCTTGCTACGCCCGCGACCTGAATTCGCTTACGGATCGACGAGGCTCCCCGGCTGTTCGCGGGTCGCGGGCCGCGCTGCTGGCCGTCATTCTGGTCCCTCTGGCCGCCTGGCTCCTGAATCCGATCCTCTGGCCGGCCACCCCAGCTCGGATCAAGGCTTTCGTGGAATCCTTCCACGAAGCCCCCTATTCCAGCTCCAGTTGGCGTTCCTGGGAGATCGTGGCACGATGGGCGATCGAATCGAAGCTCGACCCAGACCTCTCGGGTGCGCGCCGGTTGCTGGCCCGTGAGATCGCCGGCGAGCAAAACCCGTTCATCCTGGGGAATGCGTTCACGGTCGGGCTGATCCGGGCCGACCAGGTCCGCCTGCTGAGGGATTACGAGGGTCGACGCCACTCCCTCCTCGACGACCCGCACCAGATCCTGGTCAAGCGACCGATCTCGAGCCTGTCCCAGGAAGACTGGATGATCCGCGCCTCGATCCTGCTCGGCAACCTGACCGCCCAGGATCGCGATTACCTGGAAAAACGACTGCTCGCCACCCTGGACGGCCTGACGGAAAGCACCTACGACGTCATTGCGGAGGCGCTACTCGTGACACGACTTCTGGAGCTCATCGACCGCCCCGCCGATCCCGCCCGGTATCGCGATCGGGTCCACGACTGGCTGCGGAAACTCCACAGCCGGAGCGGAGGGGGTTTCCAGCTCGCTGGCGGCTTCAAGACGTACCTGAAAGCATCGGTAGGGTCGGTGATAACGACCGAGTCCGCCGTCGAATTGATGGACGTGTACGGTGTTCCCGACGGCCTGGACCTGAACTGGGTGCGCTCGTTCTTGAAGCCCATGGCGATCATTCGGCTATCGGAGGAGAAATGGATCGCCGCGGTCACGCTCGACCGCCTGAACCGCCTACCCGGAGCCCGTCGACCAACCTGGCCGGAGATCCTCTATTATGAACGCAGCTTGATCGCGGCCATGGTCCTCGTGGGGCTTTGCCTCTACGCGACTCTCTCTTCGCCGAATCGAAAGCTGAACACCGAGGAAATCCAGTCGGCTTGAGATGACCCCCACCCTCCTGGCACGGTAGCAATCGGTGACCATGCGATTAAATGGGGCAAACCAGGAGGTTGGAGTAAGTTGTCAAGAGAAGTAGATGAAATTATCGTTTCCTAGATTTCCCAATTGAAGTGCATGGCCACTGATGGTCCTCACCGGGAGTGGATCGACGCGTGTATCGCCGAAGAACGGATCAACGCATCCGAGTTGCATGACGAGCTTGCATCAAGAGGAGTTCGACTCTCGTACGTCACGGTTCAACGCTATCTCACCAGACGCCTGGCCCGGGCCGGCAAGACGCGTCCCCGCGTGAACGCGACGAAACCGAAGCCCACTCCGCCTCCCTCGCCGAGGCAACTCTCCTTTGACTGGAGCCGTCGCCCTGAAAAACGTACGGTCGAAACCCAGACCCGCCTGAACGCGATCCGGACGGTCAGCCCCGATTTGACAACGGCCCTGGACCTTGCGGACGAGTTCACGGCGCTGATCCGCAAGCGATCGACCGGCACATTGAAGGAGTGGTTGTCCCGGGCCGAGATCAGTCCTTTCCCGGAGGTTTGCCGCTTCGCCGAAGGGATCCGCCGCGACGAATCGGCGGTGAATGTGGCGGTAACGACGCCATGGAGCAACGGTCCGGTGGAAGATCACGTGAACCGGCTGAAGACAATCAAGCGTCAGATGTACGGCCGAGCGGGATTCGCTCTCTTGAAGGCCCGCGTCGTAAACAGGGCATGATCGAGGAATTTGAGGGTCGCCAGCCAAGATGGGGAATCTACCACCAAAAGTGCGGGAGAACCCCTTTTACGGACACTCCTCGCTAATCCCGACAGTTTTCTGAGCCGATTCAACTTATCTTGACAGCAAGAGTTACAGCCTGCGTGCTGAAGGATGGAGACAAAGCCAATCCTTCTGGAGCACGCAGGCCATGGAGACCCGAAGGCCCCCAACTCTCACGATACCGATCTCGTGCTGCCCCAAGAAAGCTCCTTGTCCCACGTGTGGCAAGTTGGGGCGGCGAAAGGATGTCTTGAATCGCCAGATCCGTTCGATCGCCTACCATCAGGTCGTCTACCTCGACGTCACCTACGGCGAGTATCGCGCCCGCTGCCACTGTTGTTCCACGTTTCGGACCATGCCCACGAGCGTGGAATCCAAGGCCCGTTACGACAATAAGGTCCGCCAAGCCGTCCTCGACCGGATCCTCGAGGATGGCATGAGCGTCGAACGCGTCATTCAATCCATGCATCGCGACTTCCTCTTGGACCTGTCCGACGGTTTCGTCTACGACTGTCTCCTCCATCAGGCGGAGCGTCTCGACATGGCCGAGCATCGTCGCTGGGTACTCGAGCATTTTCGCGGGACGCTTTGCGTCGATGAACTCCATCTCGGTCGTTACGCTCTGCTGCTGGCGACCGACCCCCTGAACGACCTGGCCGTCGCCTTCGCCCTGGTCGCCAGCAACGACAAAGATCACATGCGGCGGTTCCTCAACAACCTCAAGACCTGGGGATTGGAGCCTGAGGTGGTGGTGACCGACGGTTCGGACATCTACCCGGCGGTATTGGCCGAGCTATGGCCGGCGGCACGCCATCAGTTGTGCGTTTTCATGTCCTCAGGATCTGCACAAACTGGTCCTGGACGCGTTGCGGCGGCTGCGGCGGGACTGTCTCGACGCGGGAACCGGGGCCGGAAACGGCGGCGTGGGAGGCCCTCGGGAGCCGCAAGCCGCGACACCGTTCAACCCAGAAGGAGAAGTCGACGTTTATCTTCAAGCATCGTTTCCTGATCGTTCGGCGGCGGGATCAGATGAGCCGCCAGGAGCGGATTGATCTGAACACGATGCTCAACGACCTGCCGGAGTTGAGACCGTTGCGACAGTTTGTGGACGACTTGCAAAGGTTGTTCGCGGAGAACCAGAGCGAAGCGACGGCCTGGCGGCGACACCGAAGGCTGACAACGAACCGCGACTTCCTCGCGGTGCCCGAATTGGCGAAGGCCGTGAAGAAACTCGGGCCGGAGAAGTTCGCCAAGATGATCGCGTTCTTGGGGATGCAGCGTGTCGACGGATGCGGACGAACAATCATGTGGAACGGATCAATCGCAAGCTCCGCCATGAGGAGAAGGCCCGCTACAAATGGCGGAGTCGGCGGACGATCGTGCGGTTCATGGTTTTGCTACTGGACCGTTACTGGGAGCGTGAGAAGGCGACACGAAGCCGCTGGCTGGACGAGGCGCCTCCAATCGAACTGGAGCGAGGATCGCCCAAAACTGTTCCGAGGCCTCGAGTCGCCTGAAAAATGGGCCGAGGCTGTCGGGATTAGCGAGGAGTGTCCTTTTACGCGCTCATTTCCACGCCCTCTTTAGGTGCCTGGTCACCGAGACACCCCATTCAAAAGTCCCAGCGGCAGTCGGCGACGACCTTCATTTGCGAAGACGTTTCGAATCACCTCATCGGGTTCGAGACGGTCCCTGGC
The DNA here is from genome assembly GCF_045290345.1 of Singulisphaera photorubra. Taxonomy (GTDB): domain Bacteria; phylum Planctomycetota; class Planctomycetia; order Isosphaerales; family Isosphaeraceae; genus Singulisphaera. The sequence continues at coordinate 1,399,481 of NZ_CP155447.1, forward strand.
TCGGGTCTCCTCTAGCACGAGGCTCTCCATTCCGTGAAGCAGTCTTCGAGACGATCTGCCTCGGCCCGCTCACCGACGAGACCGAGGAAGCCTACGCTTACCTGCTCCAGTGGACGGTCTCGCAGATCGTTCTGCGGTTGTGGTGAGGGCGCTAGGCGATGCTCGCCGTCGGCGCTTTCGTGCCTTCCCCGTGGAGCACGACCGCTGGCTCAATAAGCTCCCCGTCTACTACATTGCCCATGTTGTCGAACTTGAAGCTGCACTGACCGCAAGGGGTGTCGTCTGCGAGCTTCATGGCAGCTAGGTGTGTCCGCAGGATCATCCTGCTCTCGGGCAGCGGTTCGCGAACGACGGATGCGGGCTTCCAATCGAGCTTGGGCTTGCACGTCGCGACGATTTGATTCGCGAACTTCGAGATGTCATCGAGACCCGCCGGTCTCGGCAGCTTGTGACGATGTTGGGGAGCGATCATGGCGATCGTCTTTCCCCCAACCGTGAAGTGCTTCCAGAGGTCCGCGCAATATCCGTTCTCGGACCCGTGGTGACTGACCTTTACCGCCAATGCCTTTAGGTTGTCTTCCCCATATTCTCTTACGACTTCCTCCCATCCCGCTTTCTCTAGGTCGCCTCCGAGGATTACAACTGTATCGCCGTAAGTGATTTTCAGGACCACAGATACCTCGTTGTGGTCCGAGTGTTTCAGCTCTTTGGCGATCTTCTCGTCGGGACCTATGCAATCGAGGATCGCTTCCTGATATCTCGCGACCTGCACTCCGCTCGGAGCGAGGCACTCGATCTTGAAACCTTTGGCGCTGTCGCGGGGCAGAGGATAGAGGGTTTTCAGGGAAGAAAGAGGATTCGGAAGTATCGATTTATCCTTGCGCCCTCGTTCGGCGATCTTGAGGACGTCGAAGAACTCCTTCGAGCTCCTGGTCAGCTCAGCCTTCTTCGCTCCCGTCGCTTCCTTCGCGCGAAGCAAGTTGTATTGCATCAGCTTCTGGAGATGAGGGGGTGCAAGGCAGCCGAACCGCCAGAATTCGGCGGGCTTGAACTCCTCAATCAGCTTCACCATCCCCAGGAAATGATCGTCGTGCGCATGGGTGAGGCAGACGAACAGGAGCTTCTTAACGTCCCTGGATCTGAGGAACTGAACCGTCGGGTTCTTATCCGGCTCGGAAATAGCATCGGTGTAACAATCCACGACACCCCACTGGTCGTCGGGAAGTTTGATTACGATGCTTTCGCCTTTGCTGCCGCCGAGGAGATGGACTTCGAGAAGGGAGGGGTCAGTACTCGATAACGGAGTCGTCGCCACCGGGGAAAGCCTCGCGCATTTCTTCCGCGATGGCACGGGCTTCCTCGTCGGTTACCTCGATCTTAGGTAACGGAGCAAAGTGAACGCGACCGGCACCACCGCCCTTGACCGTTTCACAAAGGAATCGGGTCTGTTCGTGAATACCTCTAGCGAGGAGCTCCTGAGCGGAATACTCGCCATAGAGAATGTCGCCGTTCGACCGGCTTTCCAGAGTAACATATGCGGTGTCCCCGTCGATAGAGTCGACGTATCCATCGAAGGATTCGAGCACCGTCTTCGACTCCACCTGCGGCGCTTTACTCGATTCGAAAGACTGAATCGCCTTCTTGAGAAGCAAAACGACTTTCGAGGGGTCTAGGGGAGCTGAGGTGGTGGTGACGCCGAGAGCGCGACGAATCTCCGCGAAGAATGTCTGAATCTCGTCCGCGCTGGGCACAGTCCGCTTTACGGGAGCTGCTGGTTCAATCCCCGACTTCAGGGGAACAGAACCTTGAGAGTAGTGCGGTAGAGTGTTTCGGTAATGGTGCAGGAATCTACCGAAGTTGATCTGCAAGTCATCGCTGCTGGGCAGACTCGAAGCTTCTCTGAATAGGTCCTTCGAATCGACCGGAGCGGCGACATCTTCCACTTCTTCTACTTCCGGCTTTGGGCAGCGGTAATCGAACCCCGAGCGCTCAACCCGGAACTCCTGCATCCAGCTCTGCGGACGTCTCGCCCCAATCCCGGCAGATGGTATTCTAGTCCGGGATCGCTCAGCGAGGCTCATAATCGTCACTCCCGGAAATTGTCACGGTGAAAGGAAGTGTTGCAATCGTCTCGCGTGCGAGAGCGCCTTTTTTGAGGGCTCGATCGCACTGCTCTTTAAGTGTTTTGATGTCGGCTTGATTCATCGCGAGACTCAGATTGTGGCTGCCTTCCGAGTTGTCGTAACTCAGCCGGAGCGTGAAAGAGACGACCGCTCCTTCAATCTTCGTGACCTCGTTGTCGAACACCGGTCGGACGTCTGTGACGATGCGAGTCGTTTGCAGGAGGTTCGCATAATCGTAGGACAGATCCAACGCCTTGGCTGCGACCTCGACATTCTTTGAGGAGATCAGCCGCCGAAAGGCGGGCTCCAATGCTTCCCATTTAGCAATGGAGGTGCCATCCCAGGGCATGCTAGCGGATTGCAAGCCTTTTCGAATTCCAATCACGACCGTCTCAGCATCAAGCTTTCTCCGCCTTTGTAAGCTTGCCAGAGAAATTGCCTGACGGAGCGTGCTGTTGACCGCTTCCTCGTTGCCCTCGATTACCTCGAGAATAGCTTTTTGTAGCTCACTAGGAGCCAAAGGTACGGGTTGAAGCGAGTCGATGCGATCGACAACGGCGCTAAGGACTTCGGGTCCTAGCTCACGAATCGCTTTCAGATCAGCAAGCTGTGATTTGTTGAGTTGGATTTGAATAGCCATCGATCAAACCGTTTCGGAGAATCGTCAAACTCCGCGTAATCCGCCTTGTCTTGCCATCTTCCCTAAACTCCGAGGAATTATACCCTACGTCCCAGGGTAACGGGGCGGACCCTCTCTCACAACCCGGAAGTGAGAGAACGTCTCTCTTGATCCGAGTCAACGTGGAGCTGGAGAAATGGGGGTGAATAGTTGGACCGAATTCCTGAACCTCGCACGCCCCTAGGAGGAATCATAGAGGTGGCGGTCAAGCTGACACCTGGTCAGCGAGATGGGCGAGCCGCTACTCGATCGGTTCGCACGATCACAGAAGAGCGGCATCCCTGCCGTTGAAGAGACACTTCGCTTTCAAATGAGGTTGCTCTTCTCTGGGTTTGGGATGAACCTTTCGAGCGAGAGCTCCTCCACGAGTATCGAGTCGAAGCAGCCGAGGTTGCCAACCTCGCGAACGGATCGCTCCATGTCTTCGATTCCTCCCTCGAAGGTGGCGTCTGCCGAGAGGCGTTTCGTCAGTAGGAGTTCAGCCTCGACTCGGATAATGGCGAACTCGTCCTCGTGATTATACTTATTACCGATCATCACGGTGGTTGCTTCGAGCTTATCTGGGGTGCACAGGAAAACCATCGACTCGCATCGCCCCGCGTAGCATTCTCTGCCCATCTCAGCGTTGAGCCCCTGGACGAGGCGTGCTTTTCCCAAAGCGACCGACTTGTAACGTAGTAGAAAGTGCCGAACGACCGAATGAGTTCGCTTATCCTAAAATGCTTTTTAAATAAATTATTTGGCATATTCGTGGAATTTAAAACTTGGCTATGATCTCGATCTTCGGCTTCCCATCGACGATCGGCGTGATGCAACTCAGCGGGTCTTCCGAGCCGTCGAAGTGCTCGAAGACTTCTTCGAAGACTTTGAGGTGTCTTCCCAATTCTGAGAGCTTCAAATATCCCTCGTAACGAAGCCCGGTTTCCGTCCCGCTCGGAGTGACGAGTGTATAGCTTTCAGGAATCGGAAACTCGGTGGCGTTTAACAGGTCACGGGTCAAGTTGGCCTGAAGGAACGCGATCTTCTCGCGGACCGTTCCGCCCTTCTCGTGGCATAAGCCTCCAAGCTTCGTGATTAGCTCCCCCTCGACGAACAAGAAGGGGTTGAAAATATTTTCGGTCGTCTGAGGCCCCGAGCCGTTGGCTTGAGAGGGCTTCCGCTGGCTTGGGGGCTTACCGGGTGGCTTTTGCTTGGCCATCGTTGAATCTCGGGATGGATGAAGGTTCGGGAAGGATACGAACCAGTATACCGAGGCGGTCAGTTTCGTCGCGAGATGGGGCCAGTGGAACCTTGAGCGGCTTCCATGCCGCTCTTCGCGGTTCTCACGCCTCCACAGGCTGCGATCGCCAGCCGTGCTTGCGGAGGGCGATAAGCCCCTTCAGGATGAGCACGCGACCCAGGCGGGGAGCGTCGTCCTGAAGTCTTCGAGTGAACCAGCGTAGCCCGACTCTCTCAAAACGTCGGCGTGGCGGGGGCGCATGTGGCGAGCCTCCAGAAAGTGGAAAGATGTTCACAAGAACTGTGAAAACGGCCAATCGCGAATCAATTCAATACTTGAAAAGTTCAATCGGCACGTTTTTGCGGCGAGACCAATGATGCTTCGCAAAAGTGCAGGAGCAGTGGCCAGGCAGTTCAGTAGGGAGGCCTGGGAGATTCAGTGAAGCTCGATGCTCCATTGCCGACTCAGATGAATTTTCCAGGTTTCCCGTCTTACCCTCTTTAAGTGCCTGGTCACCGAGACACCCTTTTCTCTAGTCCGTGAAGGCCAGGTAGACGCTTGCAGCCCGACCACGCCCCAGTCAGAATAAGTCATCTGATCAATCAGATAGTCACGTGAGTGGTGGAAGAGCGGCCGTTATCCCTGAGTCCGTTCCGGAGAGTCGTGCCATGATCGGTATTCGCGCAGCCAACAACGTCAGACCCTACTATCCCGAAGCAGTTGAATTGCATTATTATCTCGACGCATTTTTACTTTATGTAAAATACGAGTTTGGTCTCAGCGAGAATCAGATCGGCTTCCTGACCAGCATTTGCAGCGATGACCTCAACAACGTGGGGATGCCGAGGACTAAGATGGTCGGCCCGTTCGTCCAGGGCGGCCTCGACGGCTATCCGTTCGCTGGCATTACCGGGCTTGGAGCGTTCTCCCACCACATTCCCGAGCCCGGCTCAGCATTGATGTTCTTCGGCCCGCATGTTGGTATCACCAAGGATGGACAGGTCGGCAAGGTTATCCGACCTGGCCAATCGAAGCCGAGCGACTGTTGCGGTGCAGCGGCGGCGGCACTCAAAGCTCTCGAAGAAGGAAAAATTCCCCACAAGGAACCCTACGAATATCCGGTGGATGATTACCAGCAGGAGACGATCAGGCAAATCGTCCTGCGGCACAAGGACGCCATCCTCGGAGCTGGCGCCGTCAAGGACCCTAGACGCTTCGTCGTGATGTCCGAAGTCATCTACCAGGAAACGAAGCAGGTTTTCCAGCGACTCCTGGAGAGCACCCACTTCGGGAGCCCCGCGTTCTTCTTAGGCGGCATCCTAATCAACCAGGACGACGGTAACGAATCCCTGATCGCGCTCCGTGATTTAGGCCGAATCGAGCATGGGAAGTATCAGGACCTGACGAACGATTTCGCTCGGAAGTCGGAGGAGAGGTTCAAGGCGTTTGAGGCCGGGGATGAGAATGCGTTTCGCTGAGCCGGACGCAGTGCAGATAGATAACTCCTCGAAGCAGATGGCGTATCAGGCTTGTTCGGGCAACCGGACAGGTGCAGTGGCCAGGCAGTTCAGTAGGGAGGCCTGGGAGATTCAGCGAAGCTCGATGCTCCGTTGCCGACTCAGTTGAATTTTCCAGGCTTCCCGTCTTCCCCTCTTTAGGTGCCTGGTCACCGGGGCACTTTGAGACTCACTCCAGACTGGGCGGAATCGGATCAGTCGCCGTGATCCCCTCGGGCAGTTCCTTGAGCGCCGTTTCCAGTAGCGAGCCGGCGGTCGTCGGGGCTGTGCCGTGTTCGCGGCGGTAGAGCTCGGTCGCCAGCCGGACGATCAGCACCGAGCGACGTCGACGCTCCCGGGCCAGATCTCCCTGGCCCTCCCAAGGCGGGTCGCTCGGGGTATTCTCTTGGCCAAACAAGAAACCGAACTCGATCCGATCGAGGGCCCGGACCAGGGATTCCGGACTCATGGCGCGGGCCGCAACGGGGGCGGATGGGTCGTCGGCATAGACCCAGGTCGGTTTTCGTATTGCCAGTGGCGCCCGGCGCCCGGCCAGCCGGTCCGCTTGCGCCAGCCAGTTGGCGAACAACAATTGGAACACACGCCGACTCCGCTCCAGCTCGTTGCTGGCGTCGCGCTGGAATCGTTGAATGGGGCGTTGCGCACTCCAGGGCACGAGCCGATCCAGCAGGCCCACTTGCTGACCCCCGAACAGGGGGCGCGGGCGACCGAAGGAGAGCATCATCCTCTCGAAGTTCCTCATGTCTTCCATAGGCTCCAGGCACGACAGATAGTCGAGCTTGATCGCCTCGGAGACCGGTGGGGTCAGCGCATCGGCATCCAGAGTGTCTTGCAGTGCCCGGCGGAGCTGCCCGGCTTCGAGGTTCGGGTCGGCCGCCCATCGGAGGATGCAACGCGAGGCCAGGGAGTGGATTCTCGCGCCGTATTGGCGTTGAATGAGCGTCCCGTGGCGGCCAATGAGCCGGCTGCAGCGAAGTATCGCAAGGTAATTGTCCCAAGCTGCGTCCCACGCGCCGGCGTCCTCAAGGCGTGAGCCCTCCAGGGCCGCCATCCCGGCGAAAACGGTCGCATCCTGCATGAGGTACATTTCCGTGTGGACGGACAACCGGCTGGGTTGCTGGTGAAGGGCATCGCGACGCCGACTCCCCTCGCGCCAGATCTCCAACGCCGCGCGTTTGATCTCCAGGTATTCGCAAAGCCCGGGGGGGGCCGAAGACCAGGTCAACGGCTTGTTCTCGTTGCCCCACACGGCCTGAAAGAACAGGCCCCTCCGGGCCTCGTCGATCGAATTCGGCGGGTCCACCAGCTTGTGCGCCGCCGCGTACGCGACGAAGGCGTTGTCGACATCGGGGAGCGCGACGGGCCGCCGCGCCTCGGCCACATCGAACGGCTCGCCGACGTCGGGGAGCCCGTCGAGGCTCCCCATCCGCCAGATCGAGACGCCGCCGAAGGCGATCCATCCGACGATGACCCCGATGGCTAGCCGGAGTCCCAGGCCGCCACTGGGCCACCGGAGCCACCCGGATCCCTTCGACTCTGTGGGCTTTGATGTCGTTGCCATGACTCGGCCTCATCCGCGGGGTGAAATGGGGCTCAACCCTCTGCCTTGCCCGGCCGAGGCGAGGCGCCGGTCGGTCCGCTGGCCTGGAGGACGATCGTGCCATCGAGCTTTCGTCTCGCGTATTCGCCTTTCATGATTCTCCATAGATCTGCCTCCTCGGCCAGAGGGCGGCGGGACCGGGCACGCCCGGCCGGCGCGAGTCCAGCCGGTTCGGGAAGTGAAAAGAGGTCAGGTGCCGATCATCAATCGATCCATCACGTTTCGATCAAATCGACTTCTGCCCTCTTTCCGTTTTCGGCAAACCGCTCTAACACTGTGGTCCCCTGTAAGATTCACTCTGCCGTGGCGAATACCTTGTCGAGTCAAAGCGGTGGCTTCGCGAACGCGACTCCCAATACCACACTCGAGCGAACCATGGTCAACAAGCCAAAACCCATGAGCGTATGGCTGCCATTCGGCTTCTCCGCCATATTGTGCGTCATCGTCTTGATCGCGAATGTCGTCGGCGGGTTCGTGGCCGGGCGGTCAGACATCGGGATGACTCCGTTGATCTGTTTTCTGCCGATGATTTTCTGGGTCGCGGCCGCATCGCATCAACAGACAAATGAGCACATTAAAGCGTTAGAAGATCGAATTCGTCAATTGGAAGAAGCGGAAAGAGCGGTTTGACCTGACCTGTTCCACCATTTTCTTGTTACTCCACTCATAGACGCAAATGAACGAGCCTGTCGCATAGAAACCGGGATCTCGTTCCGACGCTCTGCGTGGGAATGACGTCCGCGACGCTCCGCGTCGTCTTCCCCGGCGGGTGGGGCCGCAGAGCGGCCAGGAGGGCATTCCCACGCAGAGCGTCGGAACGAGTTTCTCCCGCGAATTTCGGCCTCCGGGGCAGACAGACGGCCCGGTTTCTTTGCGGCAGACTCAAATGAATAACTTATTTGGTGCCAGCCTCTTAGGAGCCTGGCCACCGAGATTCGAGTCACAATCGTCCCGTCATCTTGGTAGAGTGTCAGTCTCGATGCCGATTCTCAACTGCCCCGGTGAGTCTGGGAAAGAAGGAGTCAGCTATGGCGGCGGTGAAAGTGGATCTCAGTGGACTCGACGCATATTGGATCAAGGCTTGCAAACGGGCGGTTACTGATCTGAATGTGCTGTTCAAGAAATCAGGTCTCAACGTCGTCCTCGCCATGGGAAGCTCGACGGGGCCAAACATCACGGTGACGACCGATTCCACCATCGGCGCCACCGCGGTGCATGGCCGAACCTCCGCCACGACCGGCAGCTCGGGCCAACTGATGAGTGCCGAGGTCAAATTGCCCGCCGAAGTCCGCATCAACACACCGAATGGCGTACGAGGCGCCGGGATTGGCGTCCTCGAAGTGATCGTCGCCCACGAGTTCGTACACGCGCTCGGGCAGGCGGAGCACAACTCACACCTGATGGCCCAGTCGTGGACCAAGCTGGCGGGCGATACCCCGGCCGGCGACAAGTTGCAGGCGGGAGGCCTCTCGATGCCGCCGCTCGCTCTGGCTTCCGAGTCGGTTGATCAATTGAAAGCGATCTGGCCCTGAACGGACCGGTCAAAGCAGGATGTCCGCCCTCACGCCGCCATTCTGGTGGTACACAAACCCATGAAGTATTAATATAGTGAAAAATTGTTGAATTAACTCAAACGTGGTTGGCGTTCTCTGTGAACGCGGACGCACCACGTCCCTCGAGGCTCAGCCAGAACCGGCGGAGCGTCGGTAGAACCTCTGGCTTGAGGCCTCGTCGGCCGTAGGTGATCGTGACGAAAAAGGAGACCACGCGGGGGGCGTCGGTGCCCAGCGCGGGCTTGGCTTCTTCCAGACGCTGGACGAACTCGGTCGGGGTCTCGTGCGGTGATCGGCCCAGGCCTTGTTCGTAGGCCCAGGCTTCGAGTGCCTCGAAGCTGTAGATGACCAGGTCGTCGGGCGTGAGTCTGTGATCGAGGCCCACGTCGAACGGGTTGGCGAATGAGGCAAATGGCTGGGGCGGGGGTTCCGTCGCGGGCGAGGCGTCGGCGTCTTCCTTCGTCTTCGGCTTTCGCGGTCCGCCGAACCAGAGGCCTCCCAGAAGCGCCGCGAGCAACGCCCAAAGGCCCTTGAGCAAATCCGGACCGTAGCGGATGGCGCCGAAGATCAAGAAGGCGATCCCGACGATGAGGATCGGAATTCGCAGCCAGCTCGGGGTCTGAAACGACAGCGAGGGACGCCGCACCGCCTGGTTGGAAGCCTGATCCTGAGCGGATGACGACTTTCCGTCCTGTCCGGATTCCTGGTTATCGTCCTGCTGGGCCTGCGGCTCGGATTTGTTCCCTGGTTTGGCCTGGTCCTGTTGTCCCTTGCCTGGTTTGTTGGATTGCTCCTGGCGGGGGCCTTGTTTGTCTGACGCCTTCCCGTTCGATGCGGACGGTTTTCCGCTCTGGGCGCCCGATTTTGCGCGTCCCTGGCCGCGGTTTCCGCCCTGGCGTCCCTGGCCGTTGGTCTGTCGGGCTGCGTTCGGGTCGTTGGTCTTGCCCGAGCCTTCAGGCTTGCCCGCCTCTTGCGGAGGGTGTGCGGCTTTCGAGGCGGCATCCCCTTCGCTCGGAGCCCCATCGCCCTGGACGCCACCGTCCTTGAGCAGCGCCCACCGTGAGGCAAGACGGGCGCTTGGCCCGAGGGTTGAGCCTTCCGTCGTGCTGAAGCCGGAGAGCGACGGGAGCAAGATCGCCGAGGCGAGGGTGAGGCCGGCGATCACGCTCGCGCCCGTCGTCAGCCAGGTCGCGGTCATGGCGGCGGGCATCGGGATCTTGCGCCGTCGCAGGTAGCGGCGAAGGTTGAGGAAGCTCGTCGCGAGGAGGAGACCCATCCCGCTGGCGAGGTAGGCCAGGAAATAGAAGAAGAGCCCGGCGCGGCGATCCTCCTCGACGGCCGGCACGAGCCCCTGGCCGAGGCCGAAGATCAGGAGCGATGCGATCGAGAAATAGATGAGCCAGACGCCCGGCGGATGGGGGCGGGAGGCCTCGCCGGGGTCGCGTCCCCAGGCCTTCCACCAGGGGCGGCGGGGCAGAAGCGAGGCGTCTTGCGCCTCCAGGGGGTCGTGCGCGTCGGTCGCCGCCGATGCCGAGGGGTCGAGGCCGCTCTCCTCAAGGAGACCGACGCCCTTGTCCTGATCCTCATCGATCAGCGTGCAGTCGTAGGTCAGCTTGTGGGTCGCCCACCAGACGAGGCCCATCACCGCCAGTAGGAACGGCTGGAACCCCGCCAGCGTCGTGGCCACCAGCGCCACGGCGCCGCCGAGGGCGATGCCGTATCCCTTGGCCAGGTCGTCGCCCACCTGCATGCCGACCCTCGTGATCAGCACGATCCCGAGCACGAACCAGAAGAGGATCCAGCGGAGCCGGGCCAGGAACGGGCCTTCGTACCAGAGGTCGAGCAGGAAGAACATCAGGCCGCCGACCATGACCATGATCAGGGCCGGCTCGATCGCGGCGACGAGGTGGTCGACCAGGGTGCCTGAGGAGTCCTTGCGGGCCATCGCGGGCGGCTCCGATGGGTCTTGCCTGGAACTTACAGCGGGGTCACGAACTGAAGCTCGCAGAAGCCATGCAACTCGTTTTCGTCGGAGACGGCGCGGACGGCCAGGCCCTGGGCGATCAGCAGCCCAGCGCCGTCGATGCGTTCGACCTCGTCGAACGCCAGGAGCACGACGCTCACGGCGAACCCCTGGCGTTTGAGCCGGCCCAGAGCCAGGGCCGTTTCGGGGGTGACGTGGGCGAGGATGGCGACGACCGTCGCGTCGCGGGGAAGGCGCGGCTCGGCTTCAATGGAGAGGCGGTCGAAGGTCAGGCCGTCGGACAGCTCGACTCGAGCCATGGCCTCGTGGATCCTCGCGAAGGCCTCGGGGCCGCGCCCGGGGGGGACGATCAACGGGCGGAGCCGGTCGTCGTCCTCACGCATCGCCGCCCTCCGATGAATCGTCGCGCGGTCGGCGCGGGGCTTGCCCTCGCGTTGCGCAGTCTCGTCGCGATGTCGGATCCGCTCGGCGGCGTCACGGCCGTTGGTGATCAGGCCGACGGGCTGCCCCATCAGGCTCACCGCGTTGGCCAGCGCCACGGCGGCGGTGACGGCGAGCTCGGAGCGAGCGGGCTCGTTCCGCGCCGGGTAGGCATCGCGGTGGAAGTCGAGGAGGATCGTTGCCCCCGCGATCGTCGAGGCGTCGTAGATCTTGCTCTGCAGGGTTCCGGTCCGTGCCGTGGCCGCCCAGTGGACTCGGTTGAGCGGGTCGCCGGGCTGATACGCCCGCACGCCCGCGATTCGCGTCGGGTCCTCGAACAGCCGGTGCGTGAGCTTGATCTCGCCGATCGGCCGTCGCGACGCCAGGTCGTAGCCGGGCAGGGGGACGACTTTGGGATAGACCGTGACGTAGACCGGGTCGGTCGCGGTTCGGAACCGCCGATGCAACCCGAAGAGGTCGCCCGTCTCCAGCACCATTGGGCCGACCTGGTAGTACCCGCGCATGGCGAAACGAAGCTGATAATTCAGCGTCTTGCTCCCGAGCGGTCCGAGCATCGCCACAGCCAGGCGACGCCCCTTGACCTCGATCCGGGGGGGACGTGCCGTGATCGCCGCCCGGGGCAGCATCTCCTCGATGAGAACCCAGGCGATCGGAAGTCGACCGCGATTCCGCAAGGTCGCCACGAAGGCGATCGACTGCCCGATCTCGAGCTCGGTCCGGTTGCACTCCCGCGTCACGTCGAGGTTGGTAATCCAAGTCCGGGCAAGGAAGCGGCTGACCAGCATCAAGCCCGAGAGAGCGAGCATCGCGCAGGCGAGCAGGCCGAGGTCGAAGACGACCGCGACGACGAGAACCAGGACCACGACGAAGACCGAGCGCATCAGGCCATGACCCTCGTTCCACTGGCCGGCACGACGGCCGAATCGAGGACTTCCTCGATCACCGATCGGGTTGTCACCTTGCGCAGTCGGCTCTCGGGCTTGAGGATGATCCGGTGGCTCAGCACTGCCGGTGCCATTCGCTTGACATCGTCGGGGGTGACGAAGTCCTGCCCTCGGATCGCCGCCACCGCTTGAGAGGCGCGGTGCAGTGCCAGCGAGGCTCTCGGACTGCCGCCCAGCAGGACGTCGGGATGACTACGGGTCCGACCGATCAGATCCACGATGTAGCGGCAGAGCTTGCTGTCGACGCGGACGGCGCGCACCGCCTGCTGACACTGGAGAACCTCCTCGGCCGTGATGACGGTCGGCAAGTCGTCGATCGGGTGCCGGAGCTGCAACCGACCGAGCATCGACGCCTCCTCCTCGGCCGATGGATAGCCCAGGTTGAGCCGGACCAGGAACCGGTCAAGTTGCGCCTCGGGGAGCGGGAAGGTCCCCTCGTGGTCCACGGGGTTCTGGGTGGCGATCAGGAGGAACGGTGGAGTCAGGTCGTACGTCGTTCCGTCGACCGAGACCTTGCTTTCGGCCATCGCCTCCAGGAGCGCGGACTGGGTCCTCGGGGTGGCCCGGTTGATCTCGTCGGCGAGGACGATCTGGGCGAAGATCGGGCCCGCCCGGAACTCGAACTGCGTTGTCCGCGGGTTGAAGATCGAGCCCCCGGTGACGTCGGTCGGCAGCAGGTCGGGTGTGCACTGGAGCCGCTTGAAGGTCGCCCCCACGCTCCGGGCCAGCGCTCGCGCCAGCATCGTCTTGGCCACGCCCGGGACGTCTTCGAGGAGGATGTGCCCCTCGGCGAAGTAGGCGACCAGGGCCAGGAGGATCTCCTGACGCTTGCCAACGACGACCTTCTCGACGTTGGCCACGATCCGTTTGCCGGCTGCCGCCACTTCCGCCATGCCACCCCCCTCGATCAACGCCAGACGGCCCGCCGCAGCGCGGACTGGCCCACCCACCTTGGGTGAGCTCGAACCGCCGGCCCCGGCTCCAGAATCCACTATTGGAGCGTCGAGGATCGAATGCAAGTCCGAAGTCTGACAAACGTCAGAATTGTCGAGAGCCGTGATGATTCGAGTCGTCCGTGGCCGCGTCAGACAGGGGTGAGTGGCCACGAGTCCCGACGAGCCACCGAACCACAGTCAAGCTTCGCCGAACCCGTGATCCCCGACGAACGTGGGTCCCACAACACCCGTAGGGCGGGCCCGGCTCACCATCTTAATCTCCCTGTGGGTAAGGAGATCAGGATGGTGGGCTGTGCCCGCCCCACGGGAGAGATTCGATTCTTGTCGCGAATTGATTGCGAACTGATTATCACTTCATGATGAGTGAGGCAACGCTTTGCGTTGCCCTGATCCTACGAAGCAGGCCGGTGTCCGTTAGTACTGGTCGGCGCTGATGACTTCGCCGCCGCGGATCGTGCCCAGCGCTCTCCAGGTGGAGCCGGCGATGGTGTTTTTCAAGAATTTGACGCTTCCATCCGCGAGGAGTGCGTTGACGCCTCCGGTGTGGAAGCTCCGGGCGTTGATCGCCGAGAACGTGGGGCCGCCGTTCTGCTCACGGATCCCGGTCAGGTCGAGGTCGACCGACGGGTCGCCTGTGCGTGTGATTCGCTTATTGGGAGGCCAGGCGGTGGTCATGCCGGATTGATGGACGTGGCCATCGACCCACTCGGTATGTCCGGACGCCTGGAGCGATCCGCCCGAGTTGTACTCGGGAGCCACCGCGTACGGGTCGGTGTTCGGGTCCGGCACGGTGCTCGGGTTCTGGATGTTCGCCAAGCCGCTTGCGAAGTCGCGGAGATACCGCTGTTGAGCCTTGACTTCGGCGGCGAGCAGGCTGTTGCTCGTGCCGTCAGTGAAATCGGCGATCCGCCTCGGACGGTTGAACTGGACCGCGGCGCGGTTGTCGGCCCCGTTGACGCCGCCCCAAACAAACCAGTCGCCCATGCACCAGCCATAGTTCGTTGGCGCGGCCATGCCGAAGCTATGCTGAGTCAGCCCAGGTGAGATCTCGCTGGGACAGATGAACGCGCTGATGATCGTGCTGGGGGTCGTCGTGTTCTGCGGCGCCGAGTAGCTCAGGTCGAAATTAATCGCGTTGAACGAGTTGTTCTGTTCCAGGTAAGGCAAGACTCGAGCGTGCGCACTCCAACCGCCGAAGAAAAGGCCGCCCGAAGGTAACGCCCGAACGGCCCCCGCGATTGGAAATGACCCCAGGGCGCTTTCATAGTTGTGAGTGGCAAGCCCAAGTTGCTTGAGATTGTTGATACATTGCGCCCGTCGGGCCGCCTCTCGGGCCGCTTGCACGGCGGGAAGCAAGAGCGCGATCAGCACGGCGATGATCGCAATCACGACAAGCAGTTCGATCAGGGTGAATCCACGCTTCGTAGCAGAGTGCATTGACGATCTCAGGCCAGTGGACTCGGGTCCCTGTCTCAGAACAGGACACGCGTCCGGATTGGGGGGGGGAATTAAGACTCAGTCTCAATCGGCTCGACTATACCGAGCCTCAGAGGAGGCCGTCAAGTGTTCCGTATAGGAGGTAAAAGATGTGAATATTATAGAAGTGATTGGTGGGGAATGATGGGCAGCGGAGGCTTGTTGGCGGGCGCTTCAGTGGGGAGGCCCAGGAGATTCCGTGGAGTTGGATATGCGATGCCGCAACAACGACCGTGGTGTGAGGAAGGTGTCGGTATCCTTGCTTGTATCGGTAGAATTGACGCGCAGTGAATTGTGCGTGCGTCTACCGGTCATGCCTCATCGGGGCATTCCAAGACAACCATGGAAATCATTATGTTAATGAATTCCAGTTCTGAGCGGGCGGCCTAATTTCGGGCACAAAGCGACACTGTAGCAAGGGCGCTAAGTTGATGGCTTCGGGGCGCGATGCGACAGGAAGTTCTGGGATTGCCCCGGCCCGAGTGCACCAAGCGGCCCACCGGACGCCTCTCGCGGCTCCGCCGCCCGGACAAGCAAGTTGTCCGGGCCGTCCGGGGCCTCCGGAAAACCCGGTGACGTGGCTACAGTCTCGAAAGCCGTGACCACTTGCTTTAGAGTTCAGCCCCGATGACGTGGGCGATCGCTCGGCACGCCGCTTCGAATTTTGAGCGGTCGACTCGATCGTTGTACTCGCGAAGTTGACTGGTCCGAACGATCTCGACACGATCGGCCTGAGCAACGTACTCGCCCAGGTCGACGCAGGACGGGGGCAGTGGCTTCTTTTCAAGCGGCTGACTGGTGAGCGGCATGAGGATCACGTAATCATTAATCCCAGACGCGTCTGACATCACGAGGCCGGGCCGGGTGGCTGTTTTCGAGTCTTGCCAAATCGATTGCCAGATGCTGCCACGATCAGGCCGCTTGCTGCCGGGCGGTTTCCATCCGGCCTCAAACTCTCCCGGAAAGAAATGGGCTCCGATCGCCTTGCCGATGGCCAAATTCAGATCGAAGAAGACTTCTTCTTCGATGGTGCCTAGGGGACCACTCTCGAGCGCAATGATGTTTGCGACGTCGAGCCGGGTCAGCTTGTCTGTCTGCGCGATGGCTCGCCGGCCGAGGACTTCCTCTGGCAGCGCGAGTCGTGCCGCGGAATCGGAGAGGTTCTCGGTGGATAACGGCACGACGACGACATGCTGGTCGTTGTAACTCTCCTCGGAAACGACGATCGCGTACGGGTCCTTCTCGACCGCGACATCGTAGGGCCATTGAATTCTGTAGACTTCGCCCGGTTGGATTCGCATTCGGTTCTTGTCCTCGGTAAAACTCTCGGCTTCGAACGGCGACCCGAGGCCATCTCGTCCCAACTCGATGATGGGCCCCAACACCTCTCCCCGGTTGGTGGCCTAGTTCGTCGGGCCGAACAAACCGCATCCGAGCAGTTCTTCCATCTTACAGAGCAAGGTGATCAATCAGGTAGGTCGGTCTCCATTCGGGAATGCAGATCGTTTCCTCGGTCTGGTCGCTGCTGATGGCGAAATCAGCAAACAAACGATGTGAGTGCAGGCGACCCATGATGTCGCTGGTCAAAGGAACTGGTGGGATATCTTGGACTTCACGCCTCAAGCCTTCTCACGGTTCGTCGCATTTGCTGCTGCGTACTCTGTGGGGCCCCAATCTGGACGCCCGTTTCCGGTCGTCCAGATCGAAAAATAAACAACGACCCGATACAGGGCTAGGAAGCCTCTCGCTACTCGCTCCCACGGGGGACCGTGGGAGCGAGAGTGATTCCTAGCCCTATGGCGGGTCGTTGAAAATAAACTCGCTTGAGTGGGTGCGAATCATCGGGAACGGTGATCCCACCAGAATTCACTTGGGTTCGGGCTCGGTCTTCGCAGGTTCGGTTTTCGCAGGTTCGGGCTCGGTCTTCGCAGGCTCGGTTTTCGCAGGTTCAGGTTCGGTTTTCGCGGGTTCGGTCTTCGCAGGTTCGGGCTCGGTCTTTGCGGGTTCGGTCTTCGCGGGTTCGGCTTCGGGTTCGGTCTTCGCGGGTTCGGCTTCGACCACGGCCTTAGTGGGCTCGATTTTGACCTGGTCGGCTTTGATATCGAACTCAAAGTTTCCGCCGGTGGCGGGAACGGTTCTCTTGAGGGTGGTACGCATGAAGTCGGAGTATTCGGGAGGCAGTTTTTCCTCGGCTCCGAGCATGCCGGGCGGTGGGCTAAACGAGCGTCGGGGGCCAAGCCCCTGGGCTCCGCCGGCTGGGGAGACGAGGTAGCTGATGGAGACTCGGTATTCGCCGGGAAGGACACCCGGGTTGCCCGTCGTTTCCAGTGTGAAGGTTCCGTCGGCCTTGGTCTCGCCGTTGCTGGCGGGCCACTTGGGCGGGATGAAGCTGACGACGGCCGTGGGAAGGGGTACGCCGTTGAGTTTCACGGTCCCTGTGACGGGGACGACCTTGGTGTAGTCGGGTGGAGTCTCATCCTCGGGCGACTCGGCATCGCCGCATCCGAGCACGCTGAACCCGATCAATGCCGTAAAGGACCACCAGAGCCGGCGGCCCGATGTGCGGGGAGTGAAGGTCATGAAGAAGTTGCTCGTCAGGTGTTTCGGAGATAGGGATAAGAGAGGAACGCGGAAGGGATCGGGACCACCCCTCAGTAATGTTGGTCCTGGTAGGGGCCCCGAACCGAGCCAATCGGACCTTGGCCTGATGAAAAGGTCCGATTCATTCCAACGCGCCTCGACCGCGAAATCAATCGGGCCTTCCGCCTTGGTGAAGCCTGGCGTGATTATTTCGATTTCACCGTCGCGGAGGCCGTCTTCACTTCGAAGTTCAAGGGTGAATCGGTCCCGGTCACCTCGGCGTCGAACTCGCCCTTGATCTCCACTTTTTTCTTGACGGAAGCCCTGCTGGCGGCGGCGACCCTCGCCCCTTCGGCGGCCATGAAGGGATCGTTCCGTAATTCTTCGGGGATGCTCCCCTCCGATCCTTCGGAAAGCCCAGGAACGATGGTCACTTTGTATTTTCCAGGGGCGAGACCGGTGCGGTTCCGGTACTGGGCCAGGTAGTTACCGTCGGGCCCGGTCGTGTCGCCCCCGGCTGTGCTGGGGTTATTGGCCACTTCAGGAATGAACGAGATCATGGCGTTGGCCATGGGCTTTCCATCGAGCGTGACAGTTCCCTTGACCGGGACGAGCTTGATTGCGCTGTCCGGGTCTGAGTTGCAGCCAATCATCCCGAGTAACGCCAGGGGAGCGGCCCACCGAATCATTGTCATCGAACTGGTTCTCGCTGAGATATTGATCGATCGATTGAGATAATTTGATGGATGTCATTGGATGATCGCCGGAGCGATCAGGGGGCCGAGTCGCTTTTCGGGGTAGGGGCGGGGGCATCGGCCGAGGGCGCCGGCTTGGGGGCCTGTTCTCCCTCGGCCGCGGCATCGACCTCCTTGCCTGGGGTTGCGGGCGGAGGCGGGATAACGAGCCCCGGGGCCTTGATGTCGAAGTTGAAGGTGCCCCCACTCTGGCCGAACTTGGCGGTGAGCTTGGAAGTGCCGAGGTCGGCGTACTCGCGGGGAAGCATTTCCTTCGACGAGAGCATGCTTGGCGGCTGGGCCAGGCTGGATCGGGGGGCCAGCCCTTGTGGTTCGCCCTCGGCCGAGAGGAGCAGGCTGATTGCCACCTTGTACTCGCCCGGGGAAATACCCGGCCGGCCAGAGCTCGAGAGGGTGTATTCGCCCTTCGCGTCGGTCTCACCAACCCCGGGCGACCATTGCGGAGGGAGGAACGTCACGACGGCCCCGACCAGCGGTTCGCCATTGAGTGTGACCACTCCGCGCACGGGGACCAGGTTCGAGAAGTCGGGCCCGTCGGTCGTCTCTTCAACATCCGACCCCGTGCAACCCGAGACAACCGCCAGAACGACTGTCCAGAGCGCGTTTCGCCGTGTCAATAATTTTGAGAACATGAATATGCTGTCTCAATTGTTGGGGGTGAAATTGGTGAACCGACCGAGTCGGCGGTTGCACCGATTCGTCGAACTTCGGACTGGTCGCGGTGGCTAGCAAATGAGGTTGCGAAGGGCCAAGTGAGTTTCGGCAGGGGGGCATGCGAATGAGCCTGGGGGCCGCGGGCCGAGTCGAACCTGGGGCATTCGGGACAAGAGGTTCATTTGACACGAGGGCTCGACCGTTGCCGGATTGAGCTCAGGCGTCAGGCAGCGACCGGTCGCGGTTCCATGGGCTTGCTTGTCAGACCTCGACCGGCCGGCGAACGAACGGATCAAGACGCGTGCGCCCGGTCGAGTCGAAGGGGCGCACGCGTCGTTGTCGAGTTGCCATGGCTCGAGCCCTGGACTCAGTAAGAGTCGGCGCTGATGATCTCACCGCCGGAAATGGTGGCCAGGCCCCACCATGTGTAGGCGTTGATGGAGTTCTTGATGAACCGAACACTGCCGTCGGCCAGCGCCATGTTCACACCTCCCGAGTGCGAGCTGCTGTAGACCCAGGCGTAGGGACGCTGCTTCTGGGCGGCCGTGGCGGTCGGGTAGAGGACACCCGACTTGCCGTTCGGGAGGAAGGCAAGAACCGAGGTCGAGGTCGGCGGGTCGATCCGGCCGTGGGTGGAGGTGTGGCACCCCGCGCCCCAGTACGGACCAAAGCCGAAGCCGCTGGTGTCGGTCCCCGACGCCGTTCCCTGATAATGCCCCAAGCCGTTGAGCGACTCGCCGACCAGGAACGTATTGCTCGTCCCGTCGGTCATGCTGGCGATGGACGTCGACAGATCGTTGAAGAACGCGCCTCGTGAGGACGCGGTCGGCATCCCTGCGCCGATGCCGGGGCAGCTATAGTCAGTGTAGTTGGCGCCGCTGACGAGATAGTTACTTCGAGCCGCGTTCTGCCGGGAGTAATACGTGGCGACCGAGTCGGTGACGGGCGTTGTGTTACCGTCGGAGGGGCAGACGAACGACGCGACCATCGACCCGATCACCGTCGTGTTGGAGAAGGCCGAGCCGGCGGTCGTGGTGAGGGGGGCCACTTTTCCATTGGTCGACGCCTGGCTGAAGTTGTAGGCGTTGTAGAGCGCCGTCTGTTCCATGTAGTTCAGGACCATGGAAAAGGCCGTCGTGCTCAGTGCGATTCCGGTCCCACCGTTGGCGTTTGCGGTGGTGCAAGTGCTGGCGTAGACCTTGGCGGGGGGGAACCCACCATTGGAACTCTCGTAGTTCGCCATCGACAGGCCCATCTGCTTCAGGTTGTTGATGCACTGCGAGCGGCGAGCCGCCTCTCGCGCGGCCTGGACGGCCGGAAGCAACAGAGCAATCAAGACCGCGATGATCGCGATCACAACGAGCAGTTCGATCAGGGTAAAACCTCGACGGATGCGCATGTCAAGAATCGCCTTTGAAAAATCGAGTGATGGAAAGATAGCAACGAACTTGTTGCTGGTTTGAGGCGTCAATGCCCCAATGAACCTGTGTGGTCCCGCACAATGCGGGAGTCACGAGGTCGGCGGGAACGAACCTTGCCCAGATGAGAATAGGATTCTACTTATCTTAGCTGTTGCCATCTTAGGCGATTCGTAGAGGGCCTGAAGCAAGGTAAATTCAGACTCCGCAAGCGATTATGGCAACATCGCCCGCCTGCGGATCGACGCCAAATTGGCGATAACCCTTGCTCGCGGCTGTTTGTCTCAAGCATACGCCCTGAAAAACGCAATAGATTAAACCAAGTCTAAGCAAAAGAGTAACGGTTGCAATGCGATAATTCGTGACAAACTAATTCGATCGGGATTGCCGATTCGTTAAACTCGTCGTCTTGGCATAGGTGTTAACGCATGTTTGCATGGAAAAGCTAAGTCCTATCGTCGGCTCGACAATCAATCAGAGTTAGGATTAATGTTTATGGCTTGTGGTGATGGATCGTGCTCGATCTCGTTTTCAAGCCAAAGCAAACGCGGGATTCGGGGCACAACGAGGGTCGCGTTCGATTGGATCGAACGGTGGCTTTCGTGGCCAGGCGATCGAATCGTGACGTTGAGTCGGGAGGATCGCCGACAATCGCGAGGGTTTCGCGATCCCAATCATCCCGCGGTGGAGGCACGTCCCGGCGGTTGGAAATGCGAAATTCGTGCCACTTTCAGCACAGGCCGCCGATCGGCGTCGCCAGATCCTCGAGAAAGTGCGATAAGCTCAATAGCCGGAATCGGTTAGAGAGTTCGAGGGCGCGGGGGAGATTGATTTGATGTCTATTGATATGGCTTATTGGTCATGAATACGTCGAAGATGATCCAGGCAACGCTGCCTAGGTCCTACGCAAAGGCCCTGGAGAGAGAAGAGGCTCGCCAAGAATCATCTCGGCACGCGTCGATAGAACGTCTTGGCCTCCTGGAGACTGTCGAAGAGATCCCAGTAGGCGTCCATCCGCATCATTTCGATGAAGTCTTTCGTGCCGTGGTTCGCGTTCGCCAGGACGACCTCGCCACCTTGCTGCCGGACCAGCCGCGTGAGGGTCGTCAACAACCCCATGCTGGTCGCGCCCATCTCCCGGACTCCGCGGAGGTCGAGGACGACATTTCGGCATCCCTGGTCGAGCAACTCCTTGATGTCACGGCTGGCGTCGAAATGTTTGGGGTCATTCAGCAACTGGCCGAAGTTGCTCAAGATTGCCAGATCACCCTCCATATGGATGTTCAATGGCATGTTCCTCTCCTCTTGACTTGACGCTTCCTGTCCTGGGCCGGATCTTTGGGCCGTTTCTGGGATTTTCGACATGTTCTCCAGGGGAAAGCCAGGGTGAGATTCCGTCAACCCTGGCGGTGAGAGGAACGCCTGCTGAACGACCGGCTCCCTCGAGTTGGCACCTGATCCGTCTGAGTCAGAACGAATTCTGCTTGAGCGGGAACGGCAGCTTGGGCCGCGACTCGTTGGCGGATCGGCCGGGGTCGGGCATATCCCTCGGAACGCGGGTCAGGGTGATCCGCTCGACCCGCCAGACTTTGGGGCTGAGCTCGCGGAAGCCGAGCGAGAAGTCGATGTTGGTCGTGCCGAAGTTGAATGACGTCGGCCCGAACATGTAGTTCCCGCTCGCCACGACCCGGAACAGAGCGGTTCCTCGTCCCGACTGGCGTCCGGCGTTGGCTTCGAGTTTGGTGATCCGGACGAAGTCAAACTGGGCCCGTTCCAGGAGATCCTCAATGTAGTTGCGCGTCGCAATCCCCGAGATGCTCTGTCCTTTCTGGACGAACTGGACGTCGGGCGTCAAGAGTGCGATGACGGCTGGAGAGTTGGAGTTGGCAACGGCCCCCCTCAGGTCGTAGACCACCTGCTCAATGCGCTCGGTGTCGGTGACCCAGACGTACTCGACCAGGACGAAAAGCGCAGCCAGGGCCAAGGCGGCCCCCGCCCAGATCAGGAACTTGCCCTGCTGGGTCACCCTGAGCGCGACCAGCATGAGCACGGCCAGGATTCCGAGTCCCCCGGCCAGGTAGGTCGCGTCTTCCGAGAGTAACTCCATGGCGAATCGTCTCCATCCGTATCGGTTGGGGCGGGGGGCAGAGCCCCCTCATGTCGTGATTGTTGGAGGCCGAAGCCGATCCTTAGCGGGACTTGAGACGACCGCGCTGAGTGCTCGCGGTTCCGGCATGGGTTGCGTTCCCGCGGATCGCGGGCGATCCGCAGGCATTTCTGGCTTCGTCGGGAAAGGCTTCATCCCGGACCAGTCGGAACGAGGGCTACGACTAAGACGCCTCTTTCTTGGCGGGCGCGGGCGCTTCCTTCGCTTTTTCCTTCTCGGCGGGGTCGCCGTTCTTCGCTTTCTCTTGCTCTTTTTCTTTCTCCGCCGGGGCGTCCTTGGCTTTGGCGGAGCGCACGAGCTGGATGTCTTCGTACTGGACGGGGGTCAGGTTGTAGCGCGGTTCCCAGGGCGTCGTGGCCTTGAGCTTGATCGTGGTTTCGAAGAACTTGGGGATCACCGAGGTGACCTTGGGTTCGAGCCAGAGCAGCTTGTAGCCGTGGAGCGAGGAGTCGAAGAACTCGACCCGGTTCTGCTTCATTCCTCCCACCGGCCGCTCGACGAGCGGGCGAACCGCGCGGACCGGGTCGGCCGAGATGGCGTCGCGTTCGCCGGCCATGAGCAGGAGTGGGATTCTGGGGGCCAGGGCGCTCATGACCTGCCGCAGGACGAAACCGGAACCGTCGGCGAGGGGGGAGACCAGGACCATGGCACCCAGGTCGCTGGTCCGGCCTTCGCCGGAGACGCCCCCACCGGGCGTGTTCGCCCAGGCGGCGACCAGGTTCGCTCCCTCTCCCACGCCCATCACGCCCAGCTTGGCCAGGTTCAGTTTCCCTCGGTTGTGGCGATCGACCAGGAACTGGTAGGCGGCCTGAAGGTCGCCGACCATCAGCCTCCAGTCTTGCGGCGTCAGTGCCTTGCGCACGTTGGCCCCGTGGCCGCGGAGGTCGA
Organism: Singulisphaera photorubra; assembly: GCF_045290345.1. GTDB lineage: Bacteria > Planctomycetota > Planctomycetia > Isosphaerales > Isosphaeraceae > Singulisphaera. The sequence continues at coordinate 1,422,435 of NZ_CP155447.1, forward strand.
CGGCCAGCACCGCATACCCGAGGCTCTGCATGTGCTCGGCGAACCCTTGCTTCTTGAGTTCGGCGATCGGCTCCTCGAAGTCACGGCTCGACCGTTCCTTCTCATGAACCATCATGATCACGGGAGCGTTGGTGCCAAGCCGTGCGGGAAAGGCGGGATAGTAGACCAGGTTGAGCGAAGTCTCGTCGTTCGCTTTGATCTTCAAGCGGTAGTGGACCATCCCCGCGGCGGCCTTGTCCAGGGCGTCGGGGTCACCTTTCTCAATCGGATCGGCGGCGTTAGGCGCGAGTTTTTTGGCCGGCTCGCGCCGCTTGGTCTTGCTTTTGGCCCCCGCTTTCCCGACCGCCTTGCCTTTGGGAGCTCCGACCTGGGCCGTCGCGACTCCCAAGGTCGTCAGGGCCACCGCAATTGCTGTCAACCATGACAAGGCCAAACTCGCCCGACGGCTTTGCATCGTTCCACTCTCCCTGAGCGTTCTTGACCGCCGGACCGTGGCCCGAGGGCTTCTCGCGCTTCTGACGTGTTCCTGTCACCCCATCGTACAGGCCGCTTGCCGGCCATGACAAGCGTACCATGCCGATCCTCCGCAACAACAAAGGCGAGCGAGAGGCGTGATCCACCGGGAATCCGTTCCCGATCGGCCGAATGTGATGCCGCGAGGCTTGCGTGGCAGGAGGAGACGCCGCACCTTGCCTCGGTCACCGATCTCACGAATCGGGAGGTGATTCTCGGTCTGCTCCTGAATCGACGGTCGATCTCATCTCCGTTGGATTACGCGAAATCAGTCAGATTGAGTAATTTGGAATTATGAATGCGTTAAGTTCTCAATATCGGGCAGGGCGAGCTCCACCCAGTAGCCCGGCCGTATTTCCCTCGCCCCTGACAACCCCGCAAATCTATTCTTCGGAGTTCGGTTTCCACGAGGCGACCTGGGTCGAATTCTCCACGATGATGGGGGTGCCGTCGGAGATCGATTGCGTATCGACGATGACTTCGTCGTCGGGTTTGAGACCGGCGAGGACTTCGACTCGGATCCCGTTATCGGCGCCCAGCTTGATCTCGACCTGATGCGCCTTGCCCTCCTTTAACACGAAAACGGACGATCGGTCATGATCGGACGTTCCCGTCAGGCAGCCGGTGGGAATCGTCAGGTTAGCGGTGTTGTTATTGAGAATGATGGTGGCAATGCCGTACATGCCTTCGCGCAAGAGGCCGTTTGGATTCTCAAGATCGATCTCGGTTCGCATCGTTCTGGTCTCGGGTTCCTCGGAGTTCGAGAACCGCGAAACTTTCCCGGCGAATCGATGGCCGGGAAGTGCATCGAGCGTGACGACGGCCGGGTCTCCGAGATCGGTCAGCGGGACGTCTCGGTCGGGGACGTAGGTGACGACGCGCATCATGTCCGTGCGGGCGACGGTGAGCAAAGGACGCTCGTTCCCTTCGACCGCCGATCGAATAAAGTCTCCCTCGAAGAAGTTTCGCAGTGTGATGACCCCGTCATACGGAGATTTGATCGTCGTGTAAGCCACCATGACCTTGTCTTTGGCCAGAACCTCGTCGATCATCTCCACGTTGGCCTTGGCCTCATCGAGGTCGGCCTTGGCTTGATCGACCTTCGCCACCGAGGAAGCCAGCAAGGCTTTTGTCGAGTCCAGCTCGGCCTCGGCGGCCCGTTCCTCGGCCACTGAAGTCTCAAAGTGATCTTTATATTCGTCGACGATTTGCTGGGGCACAGCCTGCCGGGCTCGCAGGTCGCGGTATCGGGCCAGCTCCTTCTCGCGGTACTTTCTCCTGGAGACGGAGCTGCCAATACTGGCCTTTGCCTTGGCGACAGCGGCTTCTGAGGCTTTCACATCGGCCCGGGCGGTCTCGATGCGCGCCTTGCTTTGAGCGACCTGGGTCTGGGCCTGCTTCAGGGCCGCGACGGCGCGATCGACTTCCTTGACCGCCTCCGGATTGTCGATCTTCGCGAGGATCTCGCCCTTCTTGACGTGGCTGCCGATGTCGACACCCTGCCACTTCAGATAGCCCGAAACCTTGGCGTAGAGGTGAGCCTGCTGGAACGGGTGCACCGAGCCGATCTGGGTGGAAGTCCGTGTCAGACCGCCTCGCTCCGGGTGGACGACTTGCACGCGAACCGCCTCTTCACCCTCATCAGAATCCAGACCGATTGCGGGGTGGCCGTTCGACCCGGTGGAGGATGCGCTCGCCCTGCGCCCTCGCGAGACGAGCATCGTGCCCCCGATGCCGATGGAGACGACGACAAACGCTAGGAGGAGGATCGTCCTGCCCCGACTCCAAGAAATTCGGTGAGGCTGCGAGCGAAACCTTGGCGTTGACTCTTGATGCGTTAACATGTTTGATCAACTCCGCATGACAACAGGACCACAGCTTCGGCTCGGAACGCCCGATCCCTTTCGGCCGCGTCGCACGCCTATCCGATCCGGCCCGTCGGATCGAACAAATTGACGAATATTCGCTCTTAAATGTCGCCGAGCGATGAACCGAGCCCATGATCGTCGTTCTCCGCAAGGAATCTCTCGTCCGTCTGCTCATTTCCCTCCGTTTCCATTTTCGTTTCGAGGTCGTTGCCCTGCTTTTGATCGCGGACCAGGAGTGAGTAGAGGCAGGGAAGCACGAACAGTGTGGATGGTTCGACAGCGCACAGCCCTCCCAGGATGGCACGAGCCAGTGGTGCGTTCGCTTCGCTGCCGCGTTCCCACGCGAATGCGCCCGGCATCATGGCGAAGAAGGCCGCCAGTGCCGTCATCGTGACCGGGCGGACTCGGATCGACGCCGACTTGCGAATCGCTTGTCCCGGTGTTAGACCCTCCTTGAGCCGCAGTTCCTGGGCGAAATCGGTCATCAGGACGGCGTTGGAGACATTGATCCCGACGATGAAGATGAAACCGAGCAGCGACTGAACGTTGATGGCCGTGCCCGTGACGTCGAGCATGAGCAACACGCCAATCAGCGAGAGCGGTACGGCGAGCATGATACTCAGCGGAGCGAGCCACGACTTGGCTAACCCAACCATCAGGAAGTAGACCAGCAGCGAGGCCCCAATCAGGCCGAAGCCCATGCTGGAGAACGTCTCCTGCATGCGAGCGTATTCACCGCTCAAGCTGACCTTCGTCCCTTTCATGAGTTGGCTGCCCTTGCTGGCCGGGTCGTAGGGGATCCAACGGCCGTCCGGTTGCCGTTGTCCCAACCGGTCGATCGCCCGCGCCACATCGTCAGAAACGTGCCCCAGATCACGACCGTGGACGCCCATCGAGAGGTCGATCGTCGGCTGGATGTTCGCGTGGGTCACTTCCGTCGGCACGGTGGTGCGACGCAGGGTGATGAGGTTCTCCAGGGGGATCGACTTCTTCTGGCCGGCTCCCGTGATGGGAATGTTGAGGAGAGTCTGGATGGACTGAATCTCCTTCTCGGGATACTGAACTCCGACGAAGTACTGGTTGCCACCGATCGGATCAATCCAGAAGTTCTTCTTATTGAATTGGATGCTGGAATTGAAGGCGGCCACCACATTCTTCATCACGTCGATCTGGGTCAGTCCGAGGTCGGCGGCCTTGGCCCGATCCACGTTGATGATGTATTCAGGGTAGTCGAGCCGCTGGAGGATTCGGGTGTCGACCACTCCGTTGATCCGACGCACCTTGTCCTGGATTCGCCGCGCGACGGCGTGGGCCTGGCTCGGATTCTTGCCGGTGACCCGGACATTGATCGGTGTTGATTTGCCCTCGTTCATCGCTCCTCGGACCAGGCCACCGGCATCAAAGGCGAACTCGAGGTTCCGAAATCTCGAGTCCGATTTGAGGTCCTGACGAATCAGGTGGACGTACTCCTGCGCGGATCGACTTCGGTGCTCCGTGAGCTGGACCCGGATGATCGCATCCATCGGGCCCGAATTCGGAGTGTACGCAGCCGACCAATCGGCGTTCACGCCGATCTCAGAAATCAGGAGTTGCAGATCATGCTTGGCGATGATTCGTTTCAGGGATCGTTCGACCTGGGCGATCTTTTCCTCGGTTTTCTCGATTCGGGTGCCGCTCGGGGCCCGGACACTCATCTCGAACGCACCCGCGTCCACCTCGGGAAAAAACTCGCGGCGAAGCGCCGGCCAGAGGGTCAGGATGGTCACGAGCAGCAGGGTGTAGGCGACGGCCACCGCCAGCACTCGGTGCCTGAGGACGACGTCGAGCCCGCGGGCGTACGAGGCGAACATCCGATCGATGGCCGCTTCCCCTCGGGCAAACGCCCTGGTCAGAACTCCGCCCCGGGGGGTTCCGCCGCCGGTCTCGTGGCACTCCGGTTTGAGCCAGGCGGCGCTACAGGCGGGGACCAGCGTACGCGACAAGAGATAGGCCGAGCCCATGGCGAAGGCGACGGCCAGGGTCATGGGCCGGAACAGGAATTCGCCCAAACCCGGCATCAGCGCCAGCGGCGAGAGAACGAGGAACGTGCATAGAGTCGCGATCAGCTCGGGCATTGCCACCTCGCTGGCTCCCAGGAAGGCGGCTTCCTCGGGACTGGTCCCCAGGCCAAGGTGCCGGTGCGTGTTCTCCAGGCAGATGATGGCGCTGTCGATCATCGGGCCGATTGCCAGGGTCAGCCCGGCCAAGGTCATCATGTTGATCGTATTGCCAGTCAATTTCAGGAAGATCAATGCCGAGAGGACCGAGATCGGCAGGGTCAGGACGGCGATTGCCGTCATCCGCCACTGCCCCAGGAAGATCCAGATCGTCAGCGAGCAAAGGACTGCTCCGAGGACGCCTTCCTGAACCAGACTGGCAATCGACTGCCGGACGTAGACCGACTGATCCATCACCAGCTTCAAGTCGACCCCGCTTCGCGTCAGCCGTTCCGTGAACTCGTGGAGCCGGGAACGGACCGTGTCGACCACAGCCAGGGTGCTGGCCCCAAGCTGTCGGAAGATCGGGATATAGACCTCGCGCCGACCATTGACCCGGACGATGTTGGTCTGGATCGCGGAGGCATCCGTGGCGGTTGCCACGTCGCGCAGAAAGGCGGTGTTCCCTCGCACGGAGCGGAGGGGAATCGAGCCCATCTCCTTGACTATGTCGTACATCGAGTTCGAGTCGAGAGCGTAGTCGGTCCCGCCGATCTTGGCATCACCGGTCGGCAGGAAGACGTTGTAGTGGTCGAGGGCGTTCATCACGTCGAGCGAGGAGAGCCCGCGCGCCTGCATCTTCTGACGGTCGAGGTAGGCGAGCACCGCGCGGATCTTACCGCCGTAGACGACCGGCGCCACCGCGCCTTTGATGCTCATGATCATGTTGCGGACCTCGTAACGCCCGACGTCGTAGAGGATCGATTCGGTCTGTGACTGGTCGGGACTATCCACCGCAACGATGCAGACGGGGGTCGTGCTTGTCGGGTCGAAGGGCAAGACGACCGGGGGGAGAGTTCCGGGCGGAAGGTTCGGAACGGCCGCCAGGGCCAGCGAATTCACCTGCGTCAGAGCCCCATTGGGATCGACGTCGCTTTGAAAGAAGTTGCGGACGATACTCGCCCCGATGATCGATCGCGATTCCTGCCGCGCCGTTCCGTTGGCCTGGCCAACCCAGCGTTCCATCCGGTTGGTGATGTCCTTTTCGACGCCGGCGGCCGGCATCCCACCGTAAAAGGTGAGAACCTGGACCGCCGGGCTCTTGAACACAGGAAGGATGTCGATCGGGATTTGATAGACGGAAACGGTGCCCAGCATCACGAGCGTCAGGCACATGACCGTGACGGCGTACGGGTTCCGAAGCGAGGCTCGGATCAGGCCGTTCATGGGATTTTCCCAGTAGCGGACGATTGAAGACGAGAGGGACCGACGGAGGATGTCGGGGATCGCGCGGGGGGAGACGCGGGAATGCGTGGGGTCGGAGAGGGGAGACCGATCCTGTGTGTTCGAAACGAGGCTTCTCAGCAGCGAAGCCGGCCGTCGATCAGCAAAGCGCCTGGATCCCGGAGCGAAGGTCGCGTCGTGATGAGAAGACGGGCCTCGGTGATCTCAGAGACAAACCGAGGCGTGGAGCTGAGGAGGAGATGACCCGCAATCCGGTAGGAATCGTGATCGGGGGAGAAGCGGCTACGGGACGGCGTGGGGGCGCATCGCTCTGTTCGTTGAGCCGACCACAGACAGACTCTGACAACGAAATGGGAGGTGCGATGAGGTCGGGACGTGGATGAGGAGGGAAGCGCCAGCGGAGCGGCGATCATCCTCATGACCAGGAGCACAAACAGGGGCTTCGTCACGCTTGAAGGGAGTCGCATACTCCAGCGTCCCTGTCAGTCGACTCGTGCAGGGGGGGATGCGATGAGGTCGGGGGCCACAAGACGGACAACATTAGAAATAATACGGAAACGATTCATGAGTCAAGAGACGGCTTGGCCCTGACTTTTTCGTCGCACGCTTCGGGTTGCACGTAAAACCAGATTTCTCAGGTCATTTGGGCCATCCGCTTCGCTGCCGATGTCGAGTGCCGCCGCTCAATTTTCCTTGCAGCGACTGGCCTTCGAGTGACGCACGAGAATCACGAAACAGGTGGCCGTTCCATCGAGCCTGGATCATCTTTAGGGTCGGCACCAGCCCGAACGACTGTCGGGGGCCGAGGGGGAAACGGCCGTGCCGGCCGTTCTGCTTGTGAGTGCTTGGCGAGACCGCAACGGAGATAGACCGAGTTGTTAATGGAAAACATTATTTATTGTTAGTGATCTTCTGCTCGGTGTGCCGCGGGGCTTTGCCGTCGAAGACGTGGGGCAGGCACCAGGCCTGCCCCACGTTGCTGTTGATGGATTGACGACGAAGCGGGATTGGCTCTGAGATCGAGCCGATCAGGAAAGGACCTTGAGCTGCGCGGGGTCCCAACCGATGACGCGACCCTGGCGATAGCTGTCATTGCACAGGAGTGCGGGGGCCGCGGCGCGATATCCGAAGACGGCGTCTTCGTAGACCGGCTTCTTGTCGCGGACCGATTTGAAGAAGTTGACGAAATGGTCGAATCGTTCGTCGTACCCCTTGGGGACCACGAACTTCTCGGGCTCGCTCTTATGTGGCTTCGGCTTGCTCTTGGCGGCCTGCTCGGCGAGGAATTTCTCGGCGAACGCCTTCTGCTGGGCGTTGGAGAAGGTGCGGACCGAGTTGTAGCCCTTGAGGACCTGGTCGGCCGTCGCCTGCTGGATCCCAGGGCCGCTCACGGTGAGCGAGGTGAAGCTGACGTTGATCACCCCTTCGCTGCCGACGAACCGGAAGTAGGTGTCGCCGCCACCGCCATCCTCGAAGTTGGTCTGAAGCGAGAGGGTGAAGCCCGGGTGTGCTTCGGTTTTCGGGTAGTCGAGCAGCCCCATGATCACATCGTAGACGTCGCGACCATCTTTCCAGTAACGGAGGCCTCCCATCCCCGCGATCCGGTTCGGCCCGAGGGAACCCGTCGCGTGATGAATGCCGGTGAGGAGATGGACGAACAGGTCGCCCGCGACCGCGGTCCCGTAATCCCAGTAATTTCTCCAGCGGAAGAAGCGTACGGGGTCGAACGGCAGCTTGGGAGCAGTTCCCAGGAATCGGTCCCAATCCACCGTCTCCGGCGAGGCGTCGGTCGGGATCGAATACTGCCAGGCGCCGATGTCGGAGTTGCGGTTGTACCGAGCCTCGACCGCGTTGATCTCGCCGATGGCACCCTTCTGGATCAGCTCCTTGACCTTGTCGTAAAGGACCGAGCTGGCGTACTGGCTGCCCACCTGAAAGACCGCGCCAGTCTGCTTCTGGACGGCGATGACCTCCGGCCCTTCCTCGACGAGGCGGACCATCGGCTTCTCGCAATAAACGGCCTTGCCGGCTTTCATCGCGTCGATCGAAATCTGCGCGTGCCAGTGGTCGGGCACGCAGACGAGCACGGCGTCGACATCCTTCCGGGCGAGGATCTCGCGATAGTCCACGTAGGTCTCGACCTTGTCGCCGTAAACCTCCTTGGCATGGACTCGCCGACCTTCATAGAGGTCCGACGCCGCGACGAGTTCGACTCCGGGAACTTTCAGGGCCGTGTCGGTATCGATGAACCCGATAATGCCCATGCCGATCGTGGCGATCCGGATCCGATCGTTCGGCCCAGCCGGTGCGGTTGGCTCCTGCTCCGTGTTCAGCGCATAGACGTTCTGGCTGAGCCGGGTCGTGGCCACGGCCGGAGCGGCCGAAGCCACGGCGGCTGACTTCAGGAACGACCGGCGCGACGGTTGGTCGTTTTTCGACATGGTCTGCTCCAATGATTCCGGGGGCCATCCTCTCGGCATTCCTGCTCCGATGGAGTTCCCTCCCAAGGTTCGTGACGGCTCCAGCATACGGAGCCCTCCCTTGTTTCGGAAGACGATCTTCTCGAGACCCCCATGGACTTTCCGGGACCCAGTTTTACTAACAAAAAGAAGGGATATGCGGAAATTAGTGATGATAGATTGTGCGATAGAGTCGGATGATTGATTCCGACCGAGCGGCCCAACGAGCCTTGGGAGGGTACGGCCTCGAAGGTGGCGCCCAGCTCACGCTCGGAAATGCTCTTTGAGAAGAGGAATCCGCGACGAAGTCGCGCAGAGGACGACCGATGAGTCAATCCACCATCGACGCCGATCTCTCCGAAGTCGGCTCGCCCAAACCTTCCCACACGGCCGGCCCGGCCGTATCCCACTCGGTCCAGGGCATTCCGGCCGGGCGTCTGCAAACCAACCCGGTGCGGAAACCGCGAAAATCCTCGGTACTTTCGCTCTGTCGTGGATCGTTTTAAATTCAACATGTTTGGAGAAAACGTGCCGGGCACTTGTTTTGACATTTCGCTTTTTTTCTGTTAAGTTGAGCCCATGGGACGACCACCACGCAACGCTGAGGGCGGGCTGATCTATCATGCCCTGAACCGTGGCAACGGGCGCTTGACCCTCTTCGAGGACGCCGACGAGTACGAGGCTTTCGAACGCGTTCTGGCCGAGGCGGTGACGCGTCAGGACATGCGCCTGCTGGCCTTCTGTCTCATGCCCAACCACTTTGAACTCGTGCTCTGGCCGCGCGGCGACGGCGACCTGTCGCGGTTCATGAACTGGTTGACTTTGACTCACACCCAGCGTTGGCATGCTCGCCGCCGCTCAGCGGGATCCGGCCACGTTTACCAGGGCCGATTCAAATCGTTCCCGGTCCAGGCCGATGGGCATCTTCGGACCGTTTGCCGTGCGGTCGAGCGCAACGCCCTCCGGGCCGGGTTGGTGCTCCGCGCCGAGCAATGGCGGTGGAGCAGTCTCTGGTATTTCGCCTCTGGTTCTTCCCGGGGATCCGGGCCGGCGCTGAGCTCCTGGCCGACCCCGCGCCTTCCCCACTGGATCGACCGGGTGAATGCGCCCCTCAGCCCTGCCGAAGAAGAGGCGATGGCGCGGAGCCTTCAGCGCGGCCAGCCGTTGGGGTCTCCGGAGTGGCAAGCCGAAACCGCCAGCCGGCTCGGCCTGGAATCGTGCTTCCGCCCGAGAGGACGACCCAAGAAGCACACGGAAAAAAGCCCCTGAGGCCTTTGAACGTCTCGGTGCCGCTTCGAGTCCGGTGCGCTGATCAAGGGGCCGTTGCCAGGACCGAGGCGAGCACCCAGACGCGGACCGCCTTGTCGCCGCAGGCGGCGGCCAGCAACTTGCCGTTGTTTGAGAATGCGACTCCCGTGATCCGGTCGGTGCCGCCGTCCAGGCGGGCGAGAAGGGTTCCGGTCTCCGGGTTCCAGAGGTGGATCAGGCACTCGTCGCCCGCGGTGGCCAACGTCTTGCCGTCGGGCGAAAATCTCGCTGTGAGCACCCGATCGGCCGGCTTGAGACCGGCCAGGTCGCGTCGGCGCTTGCCATTGAGGACATCCCAGAGCGAGGCGGCCCCCCCTTTGCTCGCAGTGGCCATCGTCCGGCCGTCGGCGGTCAGCGCGACCGAGTAAATCCCGCCCGATCCGGTTTCGATGGTGCGATCCAGTCGCCCCTCGGGCAGGCTCCAGACTTTGGCGATGCCGTTGCGATCGGAAGAGACCAGCGTCTTGCTATCGCCCGAGAGCGCCACGCCGCTCACACCCTCGCCGTGGCCTGAGAGTGTCGCGCGAGTGGCCAGCGACTCGAGATCCCAGAGCCGGATCGAGGCATCCTTGCTCGAGGAGATCAGCGTCTTGCCATCGCCCGAGAAGGTCAGGGCGTAAACCCTCTGCCCGTGCCCTCGGAGGGTCTCGGCGGGCTGGCCCGAGGGGGTCCAGAGGCGGACGAGTCTATCGCCGCCGGCCGTTGCCAGTCGGGTGCCGTCAGGCGAGAAGGCGATGGCGTAGATTCGGCCGTCGTGCCCCTCGATCTTCCAGAGTTCGGTGCGGCTCGCGAGATCCCAGGCGCGGAGCGAGCCCTCCTCGTCCCCGGACACGATTGTCTTGCCGTCCGGTGCCACGGCTACGGCCGATACCGAGATTGAGTGCCCTGACAGAATGAACGTGGCGGGCAGATCCGCCGCGGCCATGATGGCAGCCGCACAGAGTATGAGCGTTCCCACGGTAACTCGATTCTCCCACCCTTGATGAAACCGCAACTCCGCTGCGCGAGATCATTCCCCGGTTCAATGTTTCAATAGGCGTCGGCCGACACGACCTCGCCCCCGCCGATCGTCCCAAGTGCGCGCCAGGCGGCGCCATTGATCGTATTTTTGAGGAACCTCACGCTTCCGTCGCCGAACAGGGCGTTGATTCCCCCAGGATGGTAGCTCCGAGCATTGACGGCCGCAAAGACAGGACGCAAGGTCTTCTCACTCGACCCGACGATGTCCACGTCACTGGTCCGGTTCGGCCCGCCCATCATGGGACGATTGGGGGTCCAGGCAGTGGTCAAGCCCGATTCCAGGACGCCACCGTCAGCCCAGACCGTATGACCGTCGTTCTTGATGGCGCACGAGCCGAGATACTCGGGAACCACCACGTCAGGCGAGGCGTCCGGCGACGGAATATTGACGGGATCGCTGATCTGTGACAAAGCGCAGTTGTTCATGCGATTTTGATAAGTCCGGACCTCGCCCGCCACGATCGTCTGGCTCAGACCGTCGCGAAAATCGGCGAAGCGGACGCTCCGATTCGGCCCGAAGGCGCTTCGGTTGAAGGGCCCGGAAAGCCCTCCCCAGACGAACCAATCACCCATGACGAACCCGTAGCTGGAGACCCCTTGCGGCCCATAGGCGCTCGGTTTGGGCTCGGGATGAATCTCACTGGGGCAGAGAAACATGGAGAGCGTCGTGTTGGAGATGGTGGTATTGGGCGGATCTTCGTAATTCGCATCGAAGTTGATCGCGTTATACATCGCCCCTTGCTCGAGGAACGGCAAGGTTCGGCCATGGACACTCCACCCATTCTGCTTCTTCTCGCCCGTGCTCGTCGTCGTGATGATGAAGGATGGCGGCAATGCCCCGATGCCGCTCTCATAATTGTGTAAGCCAAGTCCGAACTGCTTGAGATGATTTATGCATTGGATCCGCCGCGCCGCCTCGCGCGCACTCTGCACCGCGGGCAGCAAAAGCGCAATCAGCACCGCGATAATTGCGATCACCACCAGCAATTCGATCAAGGTAAAAGCGGGCTTCGCAAGGTGGTGTCGTCTTTCCGTCATTCTCAGGGAACTCCAATGTCACCGTTTATCGATTTGAGTTTTGGGATCGCTAGCAACACTTGTGCCAGATCGGGTGAGGTGACGTAACCGCTTCACGCGAAAACACTTGAACGCTATTAGGGTGGTCGCTGGAGCTCCACGCGAATGATGAAATAACCGCCATCTGCGGCCGTTTTTTAGCCATTGCAAGGGGCGTGCTCCGTCGGGTTTGGGAAACTCGCGAATGAGCCTCCGCCGGTACTCACGACACCGAGGCAGGCCCCGACGCCGCACGGCCCTAAGCCCTTTCTCTCGTCTACAGGCGAGGCCTGGCCTCTTTCGAAGACAGAAAATCAATGATTGGAGAAGCGATAAGTTAGGGATGACTTGGTGGGTTGTTTGTTCCCTTGCGGTCTCAGTAGTTCGGATTGATGGTCTTCGGGGAGTTACGACGTAACAGTACATGGCAGAATCCTTTCAGTCGACGCTGTGTTCACAAGGCCATGCATCTCAATGGCCACCTCCAAGAGCCACAGCAACATCGTCCTCAATCGCAGCCGCTCCAAGTGAAGTTCTCCGCCGCCGCGACGCGGTTTCGACAGGACCGCATGATGCAGCCAAACCCAAAGGTTTCGCAGCAAGTACCCGATCGCCACGTACAAGAACCGAACCTCGAAGCGCTTCGAGGTCGTCCGGATTCGGCATTGATTCATCTGACGGTAGCTCGTTTCGATTCCGAAGCGGGTTCGGTACGTCTGTTTCACCCAGTCGAACCGCTTGGGACCGATCCTCCAGTAGGCGTAGACCCATGTCTCCCGACCGTGCTTACCTCGCTCCCCACACTGATTCCGGCACTTGATACAGATCCGCACCGTGGCCTTCTGCTTCTTCGCATTCGTCAGCGTGTACTCGCTCCAGCCGCTCACCTTGCACTGCTTGAAGACGTTCGAGCCGCTGGGACCCAGCGGGTGTTTCACCGAGCGGCCGCGACCGACCACAGGCATCAAGAACGGCGTCCGCGCCTGCTGGAGATAGCGGATCACCTCGACGCTGTAGAACCCGCGATCCAGGACCGTGAAACGGACCGAGATCCCGGCGGCACGGACCTGCCGGAGCAGTTCGCGGACGACCTCCGCCATCGTCGTCTCTCGGGTTGCGGCCATCAACGCCACGGTGTAACGCCAACCCTTGCGGACCACGTAGGCAGTGGCGTAACCGTAGAATGAGCACGTGCCTTTCTTGGCCTGGCTCCGCATGACCGAGGGGTTGGTCTTGCGATCGGCGCCATAGTACGGGAGCAAGGTCAGGTCGATGGCGATGACTTGGGGCCGTCGTCGCAGGGCCTTGGGCAGATGGCCCAACAGTGCAGCCTGGACGCGCCGTCGGAGCCGGTTGTAATCGGGCAAGGTGGAGTAGAGGGCCTCGGCGACGACATGTTCGTCGGGGACATCGCGAAGTCGCTGACAGGTGTCGGACAGGGAGCTGATCCGTGCTGCGGCGGCGAAGAGGACGGTCAGGATGGTCTCGGCGACGACCCCCTTGGCATTGGAAAGCTTCAGGTGGGGCTGGAATGTCTGAACGGCATAGCGATAGACTTGGGCGGGTGTCAGGGTGCTGGTGGACTTGCGCATCGTACCCTCCGTGAGTGACGGGGTTTGCACAAGTCATTTTCATGGAGGAGCTTGAGTCTGTCACGCCCTGACACTCCTTCGACTCTCAACTACCGAACTACTGAGATTGTAGAGCCCAAGGCTCGCGAAGTAGGCGTTAGGCCAGCGATGGTGATCCATCCCTCGGTCCCGGCCGCGACCTTTGTGTCGTTTTCTCAGAATGCTCCGCAACCGACCTCGAATCCAGCGATCCAGTTTGGGAAAAACCCAGACATGGCTGTGCTGGAAATACGCAAACCAGCCCCGAAGGATCGGGTTCAACGTACCGATGATCGTCGCCATCGACGTCCCATTGGTCCGCTTGGTCTTGAGCCGGATCGTGTCTTTAAGCTTCTTGAGGCTCTTCTGCCGAGGACGGCGTCTCCCGCCTTGGAAGTGATATCCCAGAAAGTCAAAGCCGTCGGTCCGAGCGTCGACCACCTTCGTCTTCGTCGGATGCAAGGTGAGGCCATGGTCTGACACCCATTCCTGCACCAGTTCCAGGGCGCGAGTCGCTTCGGCAGCGGTCCGGCACAGGATCACGACGTCGTCGGCGTAGCGCACCATCGCGAACCCCGCTTGCGCCATCAGATGGTCCAGCGGATCGAGATAGATGTTACTGAGCAGCGGGCTCAGAACCGCGCCTTGAGGCGCGCCCATCGTGGGAGTCCATTCCTCAAGACCATCCAGAATGTTCGCCTGGAGGAAGGATTCGATCAGCGACAAGACGGAACCGTCGGCGATCTTTTCTTTCAGGCGAGTCATCAGACGATCATGGGGAATCGCGTCAAAATATCCTTTCATGTAAGCAGCCATGACATAAGCGTGACCCGCCTGGAGGAGTCCGTCAACACGACGCAACGCATCTTTGCCACTGCGAGCGGGTCGAAACCCGTAGCTGTGATCCGCAAAGTCCCGTTCGAAGATAGGTTCAATCACATTCACAATCGCAGCCTGGACTATGCGGTCGCGGACGCTTCTCATGGGAGCCGGGCTTGGGGATGTGGACGCGACGAATCGCCTGAGGTTGATATCGGCCTTGCTTCAGTTGATCCGAGATTTCCCAGAGCGTATCGGGGAGCCCTCGCTCGAACTGGGCGATCGGCACGTGATCGACCCCGGCGGAACCTTTCTTCGAGGCGACTTGTTGGAAGGCCGCCCACAGATTGCGGTCCGAGAATACCTTGTCAAAGAGTCGAAACCATTTGCCTCCTTCTACTCCCTGTTCAAGAGTCGCCAACATACGCACGTTCCAGGCCGACGTTTTGACCCAGCGCCAGCGCGAGGGGATCTCTCCGACTTGTTGAGCCGGTGGCACTATCGTCGGTTTGTCTTGCGTCGGTCGGGTCATGTCGCATCCATCTTCCTGGAGTCCTTCGCTCCCCCGGAGTTACCCGGCTTCAACGCTACTATGACTCCTCTGACTCCTGCGGGGAGGGTTCTTCGGATCACGGGGATCGTGAACGCCCGTCTGGTCCCCGCAGGTCTCACTGCTTGATGTGCCTGGCCTTCCGACCATTCCGCCTCCAACCACCCCCTCGACCCTCCCATCGCTTTAACACGCTACCCCTCAGCGTGGGAGGCAGCCGGTTCACACCGGTTTGGGCTTCGCGTTTTGCTAGCAGGCTCACCGCACGAGCAGGCCGAATCGAGTTCACTTGCGTTGCGGACTGGTCGTTCACCTCCGGTTGCTTCCCACCCCGCCTCGCGGCGACGCAGTTTCCTTTGTTACAGGCCGGAGAGCGTCTACCTGAAGAGGACTTACACCTCTCGGACCTGGCACACTTACAGTCGCACTAGCACGGCCGGCCCGGCCGTATCCCCTCGGCCCTGGGCCAATTCTCAGACTCGCGCCGACCCCGAGGGAATTACGGCCGGGCCGGCCGTGCTAGTGCAAACCACCTGTGGCTGAAACAGCAAGAATCATCGGTTCTTTCGCTCTTTCGCGGATCGTTGAAAAAACTCGCGACCAGCCCCACAACAATCAAATCACACAAATGTTTAACCAATAGCAATTGAACAATTCTGAAAATTACAGATTCTTGACTGTTTACTCAATCTGATCTGATCGTGCAGCTAGCCAGAACTGATCGTGCAATTTGCATGGCAGGACCGACTGCATCCCAAGTCGGCCCACGATTCCATTTTCCGCAAACGCCTTGCAGCTAAAAGGTTACGCTCATCCAAAAAGAGCCGGCACATCGATTGCTTATCTCTCTTTTCTATTGCACACCGGGAAAATGCTCTGATGGGGTGGGTGGCACTCGGATCGCCCTTGGCCTGCTCGCTCTCCGGGTGCCGAGCATCAGTGGCATGGATCGGCTTGAGAGTCCTCCCAGATGGGCAATGCCCCCTTATCTGTCGCATGGAAACCGGGATCATCCCAAAGGGGACGAACGCAAGGGAAACCCGGCAGAAATTCTTGTCCCGTGGGGAGCTTGTGAGATGGATAACACGACATTGAGATTGAAAGCATCTGCGCTCGTTGAGCTTCGCCGCCACTCGCCCGCCGGCATGATCGCGGTCATCTACCGAAGAGGGAATCGCCGCAAGACGATCCCGCTCACGGACGGAACGATCGTCGAGTCACCCACATCTGATCAACGATGCGAGGCGCCTTGGCACCTCGAATCCTGTCACGGAATCACCGCGGGAGGCATTCCGTCGACAGTTCACCATCTGAATCTCGGGCTGGTTATCGACTACTTGGTACTCGGAGGGGTTTTCGTCCTGCCGAGCGGAGAAGTCGCCGCCATCTACGGCGCAGAAGCCATCCCAATCGGCGAACAGAGGGCCGAGGCTTGCTGGTAACCGCGTCGCGCCCGCCCGTGGCCGTGGCCGCGACTTTGCGAGCGTCGAGGGACCGATCGGGGCAGAATTGCTCGCCGGAGCAAGAATTACGCTCTCCTGGGTCTCGATTTGCAAGCCGCGACGGCTACCCGGAATATGACCGGGCCGAAGCTATTGATAAATGCGAGTTTTTTAGGCGGTCTTGCCACTATTGTAGGCTGTGTTCGTTCGGCACCTTGGAGAGGGAGGTTTGGAATGGATCGTGCTGAAGTGGTACTTCTGGTCAAATCCCAAAGTGTCGGTTGGGCTGGCTCTGTGACTTCAAATCAAGGCCTGTCGGCCGTGCGAGTGGGTCTTTCTCCCGGACCATCAACCGCAACGAACGAACCGGATCCACCAGTTTGGCACGCAACTGGCTATAGCCACCCTCTTCAGAGACTTTTCAAGCCTTGTGTCAGGGAGGGATCGTCGATGAGCGAGGCGAGGATCGAGGAGCGTCTTGAACGGCTTGAGGAGGCCAACGCGCGGGCGCGGAGGGAATGTCAGCGTTGGCGACGCGGGGGGCTGCTGGCGTTGGTTGGAGTGACGATTCTGGCCGTGGGGGGCGCGGCGTCCAAGAGCTGGCCTACGATCGAGGCCAAAGAGTTCATTCTCCGCGATCCGGATGGCCTCGCGCGGGCGACTTTGGCGCTCCGACCGGATGGGACACCTGGCCTCGCCCTCTTCGATAAGCAGGGACAGGTTCGCCTCTCGCTCGACCTTGATCTGAATGACGCGCCTGGAGTGAATCTCTACGGTCAGGACGGCGCGATGCGGGCGGCCGTTGCGATCCGCCCCGATGGCACCCCAGGGATCGGCCTGTTCGACAAGCTGCGTCGACCGCGGCTCTCGCTGGATTTGGGCATGGATGAGGCCGCGGGCGTCAACGTCTTTGGCGACGGCGGCCTCCTCCGTGCGGCTCTGGCGATCCGCCCCGATGGTACCCCGGGACTAGGACTCTTCGATCGCCAAGGTCAGGTCGTCCAGTCGTTCGACCTTGGACCCGACGCCGAGCCCGCTCAACCTCAACCCGAAGTCAAATGAATGCCAGCGATCGATTCAGGGATGGTTGGGCAACCAAGGTTTGTGCATGAACATGTTGCGGCCCGTGCCGTACTCTCGATAGTGCGAGGGTTTGAACGTACTGGCGGAGCGGGTCGTCCGGGAACTGGTTGGAGCGCTGGCGGTTGGTCTTCCTTGGAGAGCTGTTCCCGGGCGATACGATCGCCAAGCTTCGCCAGGGTTGTATCCGCGCCAAGCCGCCGCCGGAGCTGTCGCCTGAGCCGTTTGAGCGGGGGCAGGGGGGGCGACTACGTTCGGGCTGTATCTCGTCCAGCCGTTGCCGGACACATATCCGTTCCAGCCGGGAGCGTACCCACCACCGCCCTGAACATATCCGGTTTGTGCCTCGGCCTTCGGTGATCCAAGCCCGATCAGTGCATTCAACGCCACGAATGTGGCCAAGCCACGTGCTTTTTTCCGGAATTGCATCGCCATGACCTAGTCCCTGAGTGGCTGTGTGATTCTTGTCCTCCGACCGTTCCGAACTTAGGTGTTGGCAACTCAAATTTTATGCCGCAAAGGAGAGATGACTCTTTTTTTGTTAAGTTGAATTGACTTAAGTTGTTGGCTGCCATCGTGATAATAAAGAAAAAAATAGGCACGCTAAGCCGGGGTCGTGTTACTGTACGTATGCTTTGATCGCGGGGCGTACAGTTCACAAGGCGATCAGCCTGGCCGTGAAATGACCATTGTGGCTGTTTTGGGATCGCTCGATTTGCGCCCAACACGATCGGGTCGTGTGATCGGTCGAATTTCGCACTGACCCCGAATTCGACCGCATGAGCTTCGATTCCCTGCCGGCCCAGCCTGGGTCCGGTGAGCGGGGCGCCCCAATGGGGGAAATCTCTCGGGGATTCTTGTCCGTTTCGAACGGGTTCTGGACCCGCGGAATTTGGTCGAAGCAGAAGGCGGCGGTTTGCCTTGGATATTTGAGGGATGCCCGGGGCAAAGGCCCAAAGATCGGGGTCACCGACCCTGGCTCCAAAGGCCGATGATCTGCCTGCCTGGCCGAAACCGTCTCCAGTCGGCGGGCGGGACCCGGTGTCTCTTGACCACCGGGCGAAGGCCAAATCCTGCCCGCCTGCTTACCCGCCGGCGATGGCGCCCACCACCAGGAACGGCTCGGTCCCCGTGGCGATGGCGTCGGGGAGTGGGGAGTCCGGCAGTTCGTGGGACAGGTCCTGTTCGCAGGCGAAGAACCTCAAAAAGGGGCGTCGGCGTTGGGTGACGTGGTCGCGGATCGTCCCGCGCAGCATGGGGAAGCGGGCTTCGAGCGCGTCGAGGACCGAGCGCTGGGTGACCGGGCCCTCGACCTGGAGCTCCACTTCTCCCTGAACGCATGCTAGCGTACGCAGATGGGCGGGAATCACCACGCGGATCATGGCAGTGTCTGGACCTCGACGGAGAGGACGGCCGGAAGGTCCCGGACGATGGGTGCCCATTGATCCCCTGCATTGGCCGAAGCGTAGACCTGTCCCCCCGTGGTGCCGAAGTAGATGCCGCACGGGTCGAGCGAGTCAACGGCCATGGCGTCGCGCAGGACGTTGACGTAGCAGTCGCTTTGCGGCAGGCCGGCCGTGAGCGCTTCCCACTCGTTTCCGCCCGTCCGGCTGCGGTAGACACGGAGTTTCCCGTCGGGCGGGTAATGCTCGGCGTCGCTCTTGATCGGGACGACGTAGACGGTGTCGGGTTCGTGTGCGTGAACGTCGATCGGAAACCCGAAGTCGGTCGGCAAGTTACCGCTGATCTCGTGCCAGCTCTCGCCGGCGTCGTCACTGCGCATGACGTCCCAATGTTTCTGCATGAACAGCACGTTCGGTCGCGACGGGTGCATGGCGATCCGGTGAACGCAATGGCCGACCTCCGCATTCGGGTCGGGAATGTATTGCGACTTCAAGCCACGATTCGCCGGTCGCCAGGTCTCGCCACCGTCGTCGGTCCGAAACACGCCCGCGGCGGAGATCGCGATGAAGATCCGCCTGGGATTGCTCGGGTCGATAATGATCGAGTGCAGGCCCATCCCACCGGCCCCCGGTTGCCAGCGGGGCCCCGACTCATGTCCGCGCAAGCCGGGGAGTTCCTGCCACGTCCGGGCGCCGTCGACGGAGCGGAACAGGGCGGCGTCCTCGACACCGGCGTAGACGGTCTCCGGCTCGGTCAGCGACGGTTCGAGATGCCAGACACGCTTGAATTCCCAAGGATGCTGCGTCCCGTCGTACCACTGGTGGGTGCCGGGGACGCCGTCGTATTTGAACTCGTTGCCGACCGGTTCCCACGTCTTGCCGCCGTCGTCCGAGCGCTGGATCATCTGCCCGAACCACCCGCTGGACTGCGAGACATAGAGCCGGTTCGCATTCAAGGGGGAGCCTTTGACGTGGTAGATCTCCCAGCCCGCGAAGTGGGGCCCGCTGATCTCCCACCGCTCGCGCTTGGCGTCCGCCGTCAAGATGAACGCGCCCTTGCGCGTGCCAACGAGTACCCTTACCTGGCTCATGACTTACTCCGTTTCGTCAGAGGTGGGAATACAATACACAATCATCGGGCGGATGGGATCCGCGCCTTGCTCTGTTGGCCCTTGTTGAGCCTCATCATTGACGGTGGATACTGAATCTATGCGCATGGATTTTGTCGATCCTCTTCTTCTGGGTGGCACAACCCCAGGTGGTGTTGGCTCTCACCAGAGAGCATCGAAAGCAAGCCGGTGAACCGCTGAGAAGGCTGTAAACACTCTCTAGTCGTTCGCCGCCGTTCGAAATCGACAACGGCCGAACTTTTACGCCCGGTTTTCGGGCCGTACACGTCCGGAAACCGCGCAACGGCTTTCATCACATAGCTTTTGGTCTCGCGATGATCGCGAGATTGGAGGCTGGGTGAGGTCCGCGCCGCCCCCCCTTTTTATTTTGACTTTGGACCAAGCAGGGGGTCCGTTGGGCTGCGGCGAGGCCGAAAAGCCGGACTCACGAAACGAGGGGAGATCCTCTGCGCCTGGCCGTGACTGATAAAGCAAGGCCACTGCCAGGCTTGACCGGGAGCCTCAACCGGGCTCGGGCAAGACCCGTTCCGGGGCCGATTCGCTATTCACTGCCGTTCGCCCGATCAAGCCCAGGGTGTAGACCAGGAGTGGGATCGCGAGTTGCAGGCCGCAGACGGCGCAGACGCCTCCCCAGCCCCACCGCGACCAGGCGAAGCCACCGAGGATCGAGCCGACCCCGGCACCGACGCAGCACGAGACCATGTAGAGAGTGTTCAGCCGGTTCTGAGCGTCGGGGCGCAAGGCAAAGATGCGTGCCTGATTCGAGACATGCGTCATCTGCATCCCCAGGTCGAGCAGGATGACCCCGACCACGATCCCCCAGAGCCCTTGCGAGCCGATCCAAAGTACGAGGAACGAGGCCTGCATCAGGATCAGGCCGACCACTGCCGTGGATCGGGAATTGCCCCGATCCGCGAGCTTGCCGACCAACGACGCGGCCAGGACTCCGATCACGCCCACCAGGCCGAACAGGCCGACGATCTCGCTCCCGTAGCGAAACGGAGGCTCGGCGAGGTGGAAGGCCAGCGTGGACCAGAACGCGAGGAAGACCCCGAACGTCGCTGAGCCAAACAGGCAGGACTGCCGAAGCGCAGGCTCCGTCCGGACCATCTCCCAGAGCGAACCGATCAGCCGGGGATAGGTTAGCCCCTGATCCGACTTGTCCTTGGGTAACGCCCTCCGCAAGACCGCGAGCAGCACGATCGTGAGTCCGGCGGCGATCACGTACATCGCCCGCCAGCCGAGGTAATGGCCGACGAGCCCGCTGACGGTGCGGGAGAGGAGGACGCCGATCAGCAGGCCGCCCTGCACCGTACCCACCACCCGCCCCCGTTCCCCGGGCGGAGCGAGGTGGGCGGCGAACGGGAGCAGCAGTTGCGGCGTGATCGTCGTGACCCCCAGCAAGAAACTCGCCACGGCCAGCAGTCCGAGCGTCGGAGCGACGGCCACCCCCACCAGCGAGACGATCACCGCGGCGAGCATCGTGACCACCAGACCTCGCCGTTCCACCATGTCACCCAGAGGGGCGATCAGGAGCAGGCCGAGGGCGTATCCCACCTGCGGCAGCGCCGGGATGTGGGCGACCCCTCCCTCCGAGACGCGCAGATCGCCGGCGATCTGCGGCAGCAGCGGCTGGGCATAGTGCATGTTGGCGACCGTGACGCCGCAGCCGATCGCCATCAATAAAGTCGTGCGACGGCCGAGGCGGGGGCCAGCGCCGATCGGCTCCTCAGATTCGATGCTCATGGACGAGGTGGTGACCAGGTAAGTTGTCCGGCGGCGGATTCGTTCGAGGTCGACTTACGGTAATCCTAATGATAGGGGGTCGCGTCAACTCCTCGGCCCCATGTCGAGGACAGATTGGGAGGCAAAAACATAGGCCTGTTGAGATTTGATATGTTGAAATTTAATGGGAGACAGGGCAAGCCGGGGCGGTTCGAACCGAGCAAGTCGACGTTCGCTTGGCGGCGTGGCCGCTCTTGCGGTCGCCAAGGCACGGCTTCAGTGTGGTTCGCGGCGGATCGAGTGGGTGATCCGCCGCGTTCACGTTGACTTACGCCCCCAATCGCTCAAGGGCGACGCCGGCCGTCAGCTTCGTGGGGAGCCGAGCCGGGCCTTGAGTTTGTCGACGGCCGGAACAATTTCGGCCTCGGCCTGGCGGAACCGGGCGTCGGGCCGGGTGACGATGCGGGGGTTGGCGTATCGGCTCAGGGAGCGGAGGCCGGCCGGAGCCTGGCCGCCCGCGTTGGTGGTTCTGTGACAGAGGACACACTGGGCGGCGAAGGTCGTCCGCTTGGCGGTCCCGTATTCCAGGAACAATGACTGCGCCGAGTCGGGGACGAAGCGGAAGGCCGCGTGGTCTGGGTCGGCCGCGGCGGCGGGCCGGCGGCGGAAGTAGGTCCAGAAGTTGATGCCGTCGCGGGAACTGGTGTCCTTGCCGGGTTCGGTCCCTTCCGCGGTGGCCAGGGTGCGGACGCGTAACTCGTCCACTACCGGCGTCGCGACCGGGACCAGGTCAGGCGTCAGGCCGACGATCGCGAGGACGAGAGCCGCTTCCGTGCCGACCTGGACCTCGGGCAGGGGAACCTCCTTGCCGACCTTTCGCGACGCCTCGACCAGGGCGCGGCCCTTCTCGACCGAGCCGGCGTTCAGGAACAACCGGGCCGACCGAAACGTCGAGGCGCCATGGAAGAGAGTCGAGGATTTCCGGTCCACTTCGACCCAAGGCGATGCCGGGTCGTTGGTGAGCAAGTTCGCGGGCAAGTAGGGGGCGTGCCGGTCGCTGGGCTTGCCGCCGGGGAAGAGGGCGTGAAGGTCGGCCAGACCGTCGGGCAGGGTGCTCAAAACGTCGGCGGGCTGGCCGCAGGCCGCCACGGCCTTCGCCAGGGGGACGAGGACCTCTGGCCCGACCTTGCCCGACTTCTCGAATCGCGACCAGACGTTGAGGAGGTCCCACTGCAACATCAACCGGGCGAC
Source organism: Singulisphaera photorubra (assembly GCF_045290345.1). GTDB lineage: Bacteria > Planctomycetota > Planctomycetia > Isosphaerales > Isosphaeraceae > Singulisphaera. Next base: position 1,445,109 of record NZ_CP155447.1, read on the forward strand.
GGCAGGACGCAGCTCGGGGAAGGCGTCGAGCTTCTCGGCGTTCTCCAGCAGCCCGAGCAAGGCGATCAGTCGCTCGGATTGCTGGGGAGTCAACTCTTCCACGGGGGAGATGCGGACGTCCCCCCCGAAGGTGGCGCGATCGGTCTCGACCCCAGGGCGTTTGCGGAAGTACCAGGCCTTGTCGAAAAAGGCTGTGTCGTCGGTCCCCTCCACCGCCCGTTCCCCGGGCAGCGCAGCCCCCACTTCCTTGGGGATGCGGTCCCCCACGAAGATCAAGCGGAACAGCTCGTTGAGTGGGCTGGCCGGGTCGGCCGCGTAGGCCCGCACCCCCCGGGCGGGGTCGGGCAATCCCTCCGCGCGATGGCCAACAGGATAGAAATCCTCAGCGGGTCCCGCGCCCAGAGCCATTGCCAGCAAAGCCACCAGGGCCGACCCGGCCCCCCTGCGATCATTCCATCGTTGCGACATCAGTTTCTCGGTCTCACTTCGTTTTCAGTAACTGTCCGCGGAGATGATCTCGCCGCCTTGCCTGGTCAGCAGCGAGGCGAGGACCTCCATCGCGATCGTTTCCTTGAGGAACTTCACCGACCCATCAGCCATTCCCACCGTGGCCCCGCCGGGATGAAATCCGTAGACTCCGTACATGTTCCCGCAGTTGATCGGGCACCGTCCCATGTTTTTCGTCGAGCTGATCCAGTTCGTGCCCGGATCGAAGCCCCTCACCGAGAACACGTTTCCCTCGGCCCAGGCACTCACCAGAACGCTACTGGCCGCGGCGACACCCGAGCCGGGGACCATCGTCCGCCCCGACCGCCAGATTTGGGGACGCCCCGCGCATTCGACCAGCATGATCGTGTTGGAGGTCCCGTCGGTGACCTCGCGGAGGTTCCGTAGACCATCCAAGACCGAACCCTGGAACACACCGTCGGCACTGACTGGCTGCGAGCTCTGCATGAAGCCCGCCGTCCACATGGACGAGAAGATGCCGGTGCTCGCCGCGTAGTCGGCGACCGACGCCCCCCAACCCGGGGCCGGCGATGTGACGAACCTCGGGTTGAGCCGGGGGCCGTCCGGCGTGCTCGGGCAGAGCATCGCGTTCATGTGAGTCTGGGCCGCCGTGCTGTTGTCACGCGAAGTGTGGGCCACCTGCATGTTATAGCTCTGGAACAGGTTCGCCTGCTCGATGTACGGCAGGATCTGGGCACCCCAGTAGCGGGTCGGCTTGGTTTCCGAGGTCGGCAGGGCGTCGTTGACGGTGTGGAAGTTGTGCAACGCCAGCCCCAATTGCTTGACGTTGTTGGCGCACTGGATCCGCCGGGCCGCCTCCCGAGCCGCCTGCACGGCGGGCAACAGCAAGGCAATCAACACCGCAATGATTGCAATGACAACCAGTAGCTCAATCAGTGTGAATCCACCACGGCGAAAATGATTCCGATTCATGATTCGTAGCCAGGGATTTGGGGCCGCCAGGAGGGGGCGCATCGCCGGAATGAAGTCGCGGAGATCGCCCCGATTGTCGTCCTTGGGGGCCGATGCAAGCTTGGGCTGAAATGGGAGGGGACCGCTCCTACCGAGGACAAGCTTAACGGGGCCCCGGCGTGGGCGTCAAGTTGGGATTGAGATTCTGTGTCAACTCGGGCTCGTTGGGGGGAAGGATTGGCGGGCGGCGGAAGCCGCGGGGTTCGGTCAGGGATTCGAGGAAGGCTTTGAGGTCGGCGAGGTCCCGGTCATTCAGGCCCAGGGGCCGGAGCAGGGGCGATTTGGTGGGGAAAGGCGCGGCGTCCGGCTTGGGCTCACCGGGGGGGCGGCGAAGGGTCGCCATTCCGGCGTTGTACATGCGCAAGACCCCGTCGAGCTCGAAGACTCCGTTGTGCATATAAGGCTTGGTGTTGCCGACGTTGCGAAGGCTGGGCGTGCGGAATCGGCCGACGTCGGCGGCGTCTCGGGTGATCCGGTAGCGGCCCAGGTCTTCGAGCGTCCGCCCATAGTAGCTCAGGCCGAGGTCGTGGAATTGGCCGTCGCTGAAGGTTGGCCCGTTGTGGCAGTTCAGGCACCGGGCCGCGCCTCGGAACAGGTCGAGCCCGGCGACCGCCTCGTCGGTCAGCGCCTTGGGGTTGCCCTTGAGGAAGGCGTCGAACTTGCTGCGGCCACCGACCAGCGTCCGTTCGAACGCGGCGAGGGCGACGGCGACGGCATCGAGCGTCACGTCGTCCGACCCGAAGGCCTCTCGGAACGCAGGGCGATAGCCGGGCACCTTGGCCACGGCGGTCACCGCCGCCTCGACCGGGGCGTTCATCTCCTGCGGGTTCAGGATCACGGCGCGGGCCTGGTCTTCCAGGGTCGCGGCCCGGCCGTCCCAGAACAGGCTCCGCGCCAGGCCGACGTTCAACAACCCGGGCGAGTTGCGCGGGAGTGCCTGCCGGCTGTGTCCGAACGACGTGGTCCGGCCGTCGGCCCACCCGAGGTCGGGGTCATGGCACGACGCACATGCGATCTGCCCGCTGCCCGACAGCCGGGGGTCGAAGAACAACATCTTGCCCAGCGCCACCTTGGCCGCCGTCGGCGAGTTGGCGTCCAGCTTGGCCACCGGCGGCAAGATCCCCAACTCCACCCACTCGACCCCCGCGTCGACTTCCGGCTTGGGCCATTCCGAAGCAGGCCCCTGATAGACCTGCCGTAACGCGGCGATCCGCTCCGCGCGAACCTCTGCCGGCTCCTGGGCCCGGGGCAACGCCTTCTCCGCCCGCTGGGAGACGACGGGCGGATCCTCATCGCCCCAGGTGATCGCGGGCGCGATCAGCATGCTCATCAAGGCGATCATCCCTGGAATTACGCGAACCAACCGTCCTGATCGCATGACTCTCCCACTCCCCCCGCCTGACTTTTGGATTCGTGCTATCTCTGTTGGGACTGAATGTCATTCTCTCGGAAGAATGGACGCAAAGTCCAGCCCAGGTGGATGCACCCCAATATTCCGGTCGCCATTGGTTGACGGAGCGCAAGCCCGACAAAAGGGAGGGAAACCGTCGAAAAAGGAGGGCGGCATCATGCGGGCTGCGCGCCTTCCAGCGCCCTGTCGAGATCCAGGATCAGATCATTCACATCTTCGATGCCGCACGAGTAGCGAACCAGGGTTTCGGGAATCCCCAGGGCGGCCCGCTCCTTGGCGGTCAGTTCGACGTGGGAGCCGGTTGCCGGGGGAGCGACCACGGTTTCCACCGCGCCCAGGTTCGCGGCGCGGTGCGCCCAGCGGAGCCGGGGCAGGAAGCGTTTGACCACTTCGAAGTCGCCGGGCAACTGGAAGCTGAGCACGCCGCCGAAGCCGCCGGGCATCTGCCGCTTGGCGACGTCGTGGTTCGGGTGATCTTCCAGGCCGGGATAAAAGACCTGCGCGACCCGTGGGTGGGCCCGCAAATGGCGGGCGATGGTGAGGGCGTTCTGGTTCTGACGTTCCACCCGCAGCGCCAGCGTCTTCATCCCGCGGAGCAGCAGGTAGGCGGCATCGGCGTGCAGGGTCGCCCCCGTGATCTCTCGACGCCGAAAAATCGCCTCGACGAGCGCTGCGTCGCCCGCCGTCACGCCCCCCAGGGCATCGGCATGTCCGCCGAGGTATTTCGTCGCGCTATGGATCACCAGATGCGCACCGAGCTCCAGCGGATGTTGGTTGATCGGGGTCGCGAACGTATTGTCGACCACCACGATGGCCCCCTGCGCTCGGGCCCGAGCGGACAGGCGTTGCAGGTCGAGCACCTTGCAGGTCGGGTTGGTCGGGCTCTCCAGGTAGAGCACTCGCAGGCCGCCGTCGATCGCGGTCTCGATCGCCGCCTGGTCAGCCGTCTGGCAGAGCGTGACTTGCACGCCGACCCTTGGCAGAAACTCGCTGAACAGGCGATTGGTGCCGCCGTAGGTGTCGGTCACCGACACCACGCGCTGGCCGGGTTCCAGCAAAGTGAACAGTGTGTCGCTGATGGCGGCCATGCCGGTCGAGAAACTGGTGGCGGCCTCGGCCCCTTCCAGCACGCGCAGCTTCTCCTCGAAGACGGCGACGGTGGGATTGGTGTTCCGGCCGTAAATGTGCCCTTCGGCCTGCCCGAGCGAGACCGCACGCCACTCATCAAGGTCGTCATAGCCGAAGGACACGCTGTGGACCACGGGAACCTGGGTGGCCCGTTGCATGTGAACACCCCCTTCTCCCGCCCACACAGCCTGGGTACGAGGGTGCGGCTTGCCCTGGCGGGTCGTTTCTGAGTCGGACATGACGGTGTTTCCTGAACCGGGACGTCGCCGCATCATCCGAAGGGGACGGCGTCGCCGCCATGCCTCTGGATTCTGTTATGGCGGAATGGAGGTTGTGGGGTGTTGGTTCCGCGGGAAAGGGAGATTCTGGAGTTGGTCGGGAGATCCGGGGAACAAACTTAAAAATCAGGCTGTGTTGATTCGCTTTCGAGCTTGGTCATTCGGTCAGCGCTCGGGTCGTATCGCCACGGCTCTTGACCCTCCGAAACTCCGCTGATCCCGAGCCGTGCTTCATCGTACCGGCTCTGGCCTTGAGAAGTAAAGTTGGGCAACCGCAGTCCGGTTTCCTCCGCCTTGATCGAGCCAAGGGACCTCGTAGGTCCAACGAATCCCGTGGGGAGAACATGTCGCGTCATCTTAAGCGGCGATTTGACAAGGAGATCGGGATGGTGGGCCGTGCCCATCCTCCGAAAAAAAAGATTCTGGCCGCTAATCCATCGTAAATCGTTGATATAGTCATCCCGGGTGAGGCGAATTGCAGTAGCACGGCCGGCCCGGCCGTAATTGCCTTGGTTTGTAGTAGCACGGCCGGCCCGGCCGTAATTCCCTCGGGGTCGGCGCGAGTCTGAGAAATGGCCCTGGGCCGAGGGGGACACGGCCGGGCCGGCCGTCCTACGGATTCGACCGGGCCGGAAATCAAACGAGATTCTCGCCCAGGCGCGGAACGTTGTTTTTAATGTCGGGGTCTGTGCCCCCTTTTTTCCGGATTCCGGGACGATCGTCCACGGCGCGGCGATCTCCGCTGACAGCTCTTAAAAGGTCAACGTCACCGAGGAGCTTTGCCATGCGAGTCGTCTGGGTCGGACTCCTTGCTTCCATGATGACGGTCTGCCATGCCGCGCCTCCCGCGTCCGAGGTTCTGATTCGGCCCGCGGCGGCGCCCGGTCCGCTCGACAATCCCCTCAAGGGGTGGTGCCCCTTCACCATCGCCGGGACGATCCACCAGCCCTACTCGATGGTCTACCTGAACGTGCCCTGGAAAGTCCTCGAGCCGGAGGAAGGTCGGTACGGCTTCGAGCAATGGGAGCAGCAGGCCTGGGCTGCCCGCGCGGCTCAGGGCAAACACATCGTCTTCCGGGTCTATGTCGATTCCCCGTCGCACCCCTCGGGGCTGCCCGATTGGCTCAAGCAGAAAGGGATCAAGCTTTCACGGTACACGCACCACGGCGGCGGCGACTCGCCCAACTACGACGCCCCCGAGATGGTGACGGCGATGGAGCGGCTGATTGACGCCTTGGGGCGGCGGTACGACGGGAACCCTCGGGTGGCCTTCATCCAGCTTGGCCTGCTCGGCTTCTGGGGCGAGTGGCACACCTGGCCGCGGAGCGAACTCTACGCGAGCCGGGCGACGGAGCAGCGGGTCATTCAGGCGTACCGGCGTGCCTTCCCTCACAAGATCCTCATGGCACGCTACGCCAGGGACGATGCCGGGATGCAGCCCTGGCTCGGGTTCCACGACGACATGTTCCCGGAAGACACGGATAACGGCCAGGACTGGTCGTTTCTGGCGGGCCTGCGCAAGTCGGGCCGAGCTGAGAACTGGAAGCGGGCGGCGATCGGCGGCGAGATGGTGCCGCATCAGGCGAAGGCATGGCTCGGCAAGGGGTACGAGCAGACCGAGGAGATGCTCCGCCGGAGCCATTTCACCTGGGTCGGACCCTATTGCCCCGCGCTCCACGCATCGAGCACGCCTGAGTATCAGCGTCGGTCCGAGGAGCTCGTGCGGCAGATGGGCTATCAGTTCCAGCTCACGGAGGTCCGCCACCCCGCCACGGTGGCGGTGGGCGGAACCTCAACGGTCACGATCCGAGGCGTGAACGAGGGAGTCGCCCCATTCTATTATCCCTGGCCCGTGGAACTCAGCCTGATCGACGGTTCGGGCAAGGTGGCCGAGCGGTTCCCGTTGCCGTGCGACGTGCGGACCTGGCAACCGGGACCGTTCGAAGTGGCCGGGACGTTCGAGATCAAGGCGCCGCCGGGCCGATACCGGCTCGCCTTGGGCATTCGAGACCCGTGGAAAGATCGCCCCGCGATCGGCTTCGCCAACCTACTTTCCCAGCACGAGGGCTGGACAATCCTCGGCCCCTTGGATGTTGAGGCCGGCCGGTGAGATCGCCGTCGTCTTCGCCGCGGTTCAAGTCAGGCAAAATTTGAGTTTGCGCAGATGATTGGGTTTAAGACGTTCCTCTCGATGTCGCGCAACGATCCCTCTTGACAGTTGGTGCATGCACGCTAGGATTGACGTTGGCTTAATCCGTCTTCCCTCTCTCGGAGACGTTATGATGCTTGCGCCCATACTCGTCGGCTCTGTTTTGCTCCTGGCCGTTAATGGGGATCAAGACATAAGGGGGGCTGATATCGACGATTATGCGGCGGCCAGTGCCAACGTCGGTCGGGATCCCGACGCCCACGTCAGGCTTGCGCTCTGGTGTGAGATTCACGGGCTTCAAGCCGAGCGGCTCAAGCACCTTGCCATTGCAGTCATCGCCAACCCGCGGCACTCCATGGCGCGCGGCTTGATGGGGCTGGTCGACTACCGAGGGCGATGGCAGCGACCCGAGTCGATCGGCGAGAAGGTGAAGAACGACGCTCTGCTCGCCGAATATCGAGACCGCAGGGCCAAGACCAAGGATGACCCCGATGGGCAGTGGAGTCTCGCTCTCTGGTGCGACGAACAGGGCCTGAAGGCCGAGGCCGTCGCTCACTTCACGGCGGTCGTCATGCGCGATCCGAAGCGGGATGCCGCCTGGAGACGCCTCGGCTTCAAGAAACAGGGGCATCGCTGGGTCACCGAAGCCCGACTCGCCGAGGAGAAGGCCGTGGTCGATCGCCAGAAACAGGCCGATCGCCACTGGAGTCCGCTGCTGGTGAAGTGGCGTGACGGGCTTGGCGGCAAGAACGCCAAGCGGCGAGCCGAGGCCGAGATGTCGCTCGCGGAAATCTCCGACCCTGGCGCTGTGCCCGCGCTCTGGGCCGTGTTCGCCACCGGGAACGCCGAGCACCAGGCGGTGGCCGTGCGAGTCCTCGGGCGCATCGACGCCCCCGCGGCTTCGCGAGCCCTGGCGATGCTGGCCGGCTTCAGCGACTCGGCCGAGGTGCGCCGGACGGCGACCGAGACTCTCAAACGACGCGATCCTCGCGAATATGCCAACATCCTGATTGGACTCCTGCGTGACCCAGTCCAGTACAAGACGCAGAGGGTGGGGGGACCTGGCATGCCGGGGACCTTGTTCATCGCGGGGGAACGCAAGAACATCCAGAGGCAGTACGTCCCCCCCCCGATGCCTCGCCTCAACTTCTTCGATCCGTCGGCCATGGATCTCCTGACGTACGACGCAAACGGCTTGCCGATGGTCGTTCGCGGAATGGGAACCTCGGGAGTCGTCGTGCCAACAGGGCCTTACGGCTACGTCGCCTTCGGGGATGCCGCCAGGAACGTCGGCTCGACTTCATCCGAATCCAACGTGGTTCAGAAACTGCTGAGCGATCCCGGTAACGCGGCCGCGACCCTTTCCGCCGCCAACGCCCAGAACAAACCGAATCCGTTGGAACGATCAAGAATGCTGGCTGCCCAGGGGTTGTCCGCTCCAGGGCCCAATCCCGCGGGAAACACCATTCTGCTCGGACAGGCCATGCTTGAGACCCAGAACGCCGCGGCCTCGCTCCAGCAGCAGCTCGAGGCGGATGTCGCCGCGCTCGAACAGTCCAACGCCGAGACTCGTGAACAGAACGGCCGGATCTCCGGGCTCCTGAACGAGGCCACCGGCCAGGATCTCGCCGCCACCCCAAGCGCCTGGCAGGGCTGGTGGATCGACCAGCTCGGCTATTCCCAGAAATCACGGTACGAGCAACCCAAGCCCACGTTCGTCGAGGTGGTGTCCCGCCCGCTCCCTCCCGTCGCTGGGTTTGATGACAACAGCGACGGGTACGTCCGGCGGATCAGCTGCTTCGGCGCCGGTACCCCCGTCCATACGCTCTCCGGCATCCAGCCGATCGAGTCGCTCAACGAGGGAGACCAAGTGCTCACTCAAAACATGAAAACAGGAGCACTTGGTTACAAGCCGATCCTCGTTGTCCATCGGAACCCACCGAGCCCGACCTACCGCATCGCACTTGGCGACGAGACCGTCATCAGCAGCTACTTCCACCGCTTCTGGAAGGCGGGCCAAGGGTGGATCATGGCGCGTGACCTGACGGTGGGTGACAAGGTTCGCACCCTCGGCGGCCTTGTCCGGGTCCAATCTATCGCGACCTCCGACGTCCAGCCCGTCTTCAACCTCGACGTGGCCGACGATGCCGACTTCTTCGTCGGCCGCCAAGGAGCCCTGGTCCACGACAACACCGTGCCCGACTTTCGACAGACGCCGTTCGACGCCTCGCCCGGCAGTCTCGAGACCACGGCGGCCGCGGCCAGTCCGGTCTCCCGATAATGCGGTTCAAGCGAGCCGGATAGGAGTAAAGCTTCGCCGAACCCGTTTCTCTCCAGGTCAACGCGATCGGCCCTGGCATCATCATCGGCCTGAAAATTCCCGTGGGGTCGGCACGACCCGCCATCTTAACCTCCGCTTTAGCAAAGGGATCGGGATGGTGGGCCGTGCCCACGCCACAGGAAAAATCTGAGATGAACTTATGACGGGTTAACAGACTCTCGTGCTGGAGCGATCATCTTGTCCGTCATCAAACGCACCCTCTTGCTTTTCTGGGCGGCATGGCTGAGTGTCGTCGCGACGACGAATGTGCTCGACGGGCTGCGGACCCTGGGCACTCTCCCGGAGTCGTTCCAATTCATCTCCGGGAACTGGCAATGGATCAACCAGGTGATGGACCCGATCGCCGTTCCCCGCAGCCTGCAAGCCACCTTGTTTGTGGGCGTCATCGGGTGGGAGGCTCTGGGGGCGCTTCTGTTCTGGTGGGCCGTCGCGTCGTATCGCGGCCGGCCGCTCATGCAGGAGCAGGCGACCCTGTTTGCCTGCGGCGTCAACCTGGCCCTCTGGTCTACGTTCCAGGTGTTGGACGAAGTGTTTCTGGCTTATGTGCCTGAGGGGGTGCACCGGGTGATCTTCCTCAATCAGATCGCCACGCTGCTCGTGCTGGACCTGCTACCAAGCCAGGCGCGGCGGACTGACATGATCGAGCCCGACTCGATTCGGGCCGGAGATGATCTCGTCGCCACCGCACCGGGCCCTCCCCGCGTTTGACTTCGAGATGCTGGCCCAACATTTCAAAGGAGGACTCCTGGTCCGTTGATGCATGACTAATCGAGATATCGGAATGGCCGAGCTAATCTTGCCGCGTCACAATACAGGATGGCCGAAGTATGCTGATTCTGAGGATATCGAGTTCCTTGGGAAGCAATCACCATGGCGAAACTATCTCACGCGGATGCGGCCAGTAAGCTCCAGGCTGCGGGAATTACCTGGTCGTCGAGTGGAAATTGCAGCGACCGTAATAACAAACGCTGTACCTCGTTCGATGAGATCAACTCCGAGACCATCGACGGGATCATCTCCTTCAAGAAGGTGAGTGGATGCGAGGTCAGAATCACTGGGGGGACCGAGACCGGCCATTCGACTTCGACGAAGAGTCACTGGAACGGATTCAAGGTGGACATCAATCCCAGTGTCTGCGTCAGTGATTTCATCGAGAACAATTTCGAAGCGGCCGGGGTGCGCAGCGACGGTGCCAAGATGTTCAAAGACGGAGCGGGAAATACCTACGCACGAGAGTCCGACCACTGGGACATCACGTTCGTCTCCGGGTCGGTCAGCGCCGAGACCCAAGGAAGGACATTCTCGACGGACATGTGCGGGACGTCCTTGCGGCGACGTTGATCGAAAAAGAAACAACGATCCGCGACTGGGCGAGAATCTCGCTGGATTTCCGGCCCGGTCGAATCCGTAGCACGGCCGGCCCGGCCGTGCTCCTGCAGTAAAGCTTCGCCGAACCCGTTTCTCCCGACGTCAACGCGATCGGTCAGGGCATCCTCGTCGGCCTAGCATATCCCCTAGGGTGGGCACGGCCCACCATCTTAACTCCCGATTTAGCAAGGAGATAGGGGTGGTGGTCCGTGCCCGCCATACGAGAAAAATCGGATTCTGGTCGCCGAATAATCATGAATCGTTGATGGGCTCACCACGTGTTAGCCGGCGCTTTACTTACGACAAACAGCCCGTTGCGGAAACCGCAAGAATCATCGGTGCTTTCGCTTTTTCGCGGATCGTTGAAATAAAGGTGGAGACTCGATTCCCGTTCGAGTGTGTTGGCCGTTTTGCGCCCCACATATCTCCGAACCCAAGGTCCTATCTGAACCCATGTGAGGTGCCTGGCTACTCCTGGACTTCTCTCAATTTGCGTAGGTAGAGCTGAAATATGAAAATTAGGATTTGTGTGCTCTCCGGGTTTGACGGAAGAATGGAGGAGGGATTGCAAGCATTGCCAGGAATGAGCAAGATAGGGATTGAAGAATCTCATTTGGATTCGAGGCTTCACAGGCGCAAAGAAGAGTTCACCTCTGGTCTTCCTCGGATTCCCTTGGCTTCGGCCCTCGTTTTTCGACCACCGGCCATGGTGAACCTGAAGAGGGCCACATCAGCCGACGCCCGTCCTCTCTGATCGAGGGGATCTCCAGGAGGTGAGAGTGACGGATCGGCATTCTCAACAAAGGAGAACCATCGATGGTCGCAACTGATTGTGGACGGGTTCGAGCGTCGTCGTCTCCTCGGCGGTTCGGCTTTACCCTGATCGAGCTCTTGGTGGTGATCGCAATCATCGGGGTCTTGGTCGCCCTGCTGCTCCCGGCGGTATCAAGCGCTCGCGAGTCGGCCAGACGGGCGCAGTGTGTGAACAACTTGAAGCAGATCGGGATCGCGATGACGAATTATCACGATACGATTGGTTGCTTCCCGCCCGGTCAGATTGGAGCCTCTGACTGGATGGTCTGGTCGGCCCACGCGATGCTCTTACCTTACCTGGAACAGAGGCCGCTCTACGACGCGGCCAATTTCGACTTTGGGACGGGCTGTCGGCCCGACGGCATGGCGATGGAGAACTCGACCGTAACCCGGACGAAACTCGACTTGTTCATCTGCCCGTCCGACGTCAACCGGCTGACCACGCCAGAGGGGCACAATAACTACGTCGGCAACAGCGGCACTGCGCTCAATTCGACCTATCACCCGGGTCCGTTCGGCGGGCTCTTCCTTGGCCCGGACACAGACTCGACCGAGGCTCAGGTCAAGGCGATCATCGACGTGACCGACGGGCTCAGCCAGACGGCCGCGTTCAGCGAGCGAGTCAAAGGGTTGAAAAATTCGAATTTTCTCTACGACCTGTCAAAACCGTACATTACGGTTTACGCGGTCGATTTCAGTTTCATGGAAGCCGAGTTGTGGAGCCTTCCGGCGCCCTATGCCGATCGCTGTCGCAGTCTCAACATCCGTAATATGCACGGTGGCGGACACAGCTCGGGGATCATGACCGGACTGGGGTACTCCGCAGGGAAAGGGGGAGGGAACGGTGGTTCCTGGGCGGTGGGGCTGCCGACACACACTCGCTATAGCCATCTCATGACCCCGAATACCTGGAGTTGTGCCTGCACCGCCAACGATTTTTGGATGGCCGGCGCGTTCACGGCCAGCAGTCGGCACCCAGGGCTTGTCAACGTCCTGTTCTGCGACGGGTCCGTCAGATCGATCAAGGACTCGGTCAATCGTGAGCCTTGGTGGGCTCTCGGGACGATCGCCAACGGCGAGGTGATCACCGCGGATAGTTATTGAAACACGTTTTGCGGTGAAGGAAGCAGGGCTCAGCCCACGTGACTTGCTTCAGACGGAAATGGAGAGATGCCCCATCTCGAGGAAGGCGTCGTCGTTATGATTCAGTAGGCCGCGGAACGGCCTCGACGGCCGGGCCGTCCACCAACTCTTGCGGAGCGCCGTCGAGCATGACGGGCTGATCTCCGCCGGCCTGCTGGAAGACGCTGGTAACGTGCCCCGATAAACGGCACGTCTGGTATTACGATGATCAGTGCCCTGTGCCTTTTCGATGCAGGGCGTATTCTTCATACGCCCTTTTACATCGCCCGCACAAGACCTGATTGCATTTACGCCGCGGCTTCGATTCCGCCAGCGCGCTTCCGTGCGATCCGTTTGCGGATAACCACCCCACCGAAGCCAATCAGCAGCACAGCCAGGGTCGATGGTTCGGGGACAGCCGGAGTCAGTGAGGTAACCTTGCCCAAATCGGCGTAACGGTCCGGCTGGTCAGGAGAAGTGAAAAAAAAAGAAGCTCCTCCGAAATCTGATAGCGACAGTGAGGTCGGCGGTTGTCCGGATGTAAACGGGCCCGGGCCCGCGTCCGGCGTGTTGTCGCGGGTGATATAGATCGATTGCCATATGGTGTGGTAACCAGGCTTGAACGCAACATTGAGATTAAACATGTCGTATTGTGCTACGTGGGATACCGTGAGGCTGCTGCCGACGATGGGGCCGAGACTGCTCGATGTCATGTTGCCCACTGTGAAACTCATGCTGATCAGGGTGCCCGCTTGGCCAGGTGCATCTTTGTAAAACCCGATCTCCGTTGTTGGAAGCCCGGTCGCGCTCTCAAGGTCGGTATCGTAGCTAAATGTACCGGAAAACTGGGTCGATCCATTAACAGGCTGATCAAATGTGCCGCTGAAATCATAACTGACGGGCGATGCTTGGGCAGTTGTCACGGTAGCAAACATCAAGACCAGGGTGTAGAGCGGGCGCGAGCGATTCATACAAGCCTCGGGTAGACTGCGATTAGGGTGAGTTTTAGGAGGGGGAGGGCGGGATCTTCGCCGAAATCGCCGAGTTCGTCAAGATCAACAAAGACCCAAATGTGCGATTGGCGATAATGATTGTCCCGCTAGCCTTTACGTCGAATTGATTTCAGCTCGACCCGCGAAATTGTTGGGAACCTTCGTCATTGCCGCCGCCATCTGGGTAAGTTGGGGGGAGAGGTTTTGTGGTTCGAGGTCGCTCTTGCGACGCGGCTGTCTTCGAGTTGATTTCAGGGGAGCGACCCCATACAGCCAAATCCAGCGCTGGTAATCGGGACAGAACGCCTCGCTTTTACCACGCCTTTGCCCCAGGGGGACATTCGCCAATATTATCAACGATCCGCGACAGAGCGAAAGCACCGAGGATTCTTGCGGTTTCCGCCACAGAATTGTAGTAGCACGGCCGGCCCGGCCGTAATTCCCTCGGGTCGGCGCAAACCCGAGGAATGGCCCTGGGCCGAGGGGGATACGGCCTGATTCGACCGGACCGGAGATCCATCGAGATTCTCGCCCAGGCGCGGATCGTTGAAAATGATTGCTGTGATCTGGGCGATAGGGGATACTGCATGAAGCCTCTCAGGGGGCGTCATATCGAGTGGACTCAGATAAAAGCAAGGTGTCAAGAGTTTTAAGTCATTGAACTCATAAATAGGTATGTTCTGGCCGTTGGTGTCGAGGCTGACGTTCGAAACCGGAGGCTTGTGGTGGATCAAAAGACGCGAAAGTTTATCCCGCGGCGATTCAAGTTTGCCCTGGCCTCGCTCATTATTGGAACGGGAATATGGATCGTACTCATGGGGGTTTCGCAGTCACTCACTCGAAAGCCTGTCATGGCCACTGCCTTGGCCACGAAGCGAGCGAACGCGAACGCCCCAAGGTTTCTCGAGCACTTCAATCGAGTCCCCGGCGCTCCCTTTCTCATGGCCTCCATTGGCTCCAGCGCCGATTATCAGCGTTCGTCCCTCGCGAGCTATTCTACGAGCGCTTCGTTTACGCATAACTATGTTTTCTTGAGTCTCGACAATCAATCGATCCGCCGACTCCTCCCCACGAACGACCATTACATCAGTGAGGCCGTGGCCTTGCCGGAAGCGCTCGACGGGAGGCCAGCTGTTGATAAGGCCGGTACTCTCGGCCGCGAGGGCGTGCAGTGGTGGCTCTTCGACGTCGTGAAGCAAGACACGAACCTTGACGGCGATTTCGATGGACAAGACTTGCACACTCTTGGAGTCTCAGACGCCGGTGGTTCCGGCTACACGGAGCTGATCGAGGGCATCACCAAACACTACGGCCGGACCCTCCGTGATCCGAACACCCTCGTCGTCGTCTACGAGAGCGGGGGAACAAAGCGGGTCAGCCTGATCGATTTGCCCAAGCGAACCGTGCTCTCGACCACCTCGTTCCCCGATCTCGGATCAGACCTCAAATGAGTTGTCCCGAACAGAAGAATCGAAAGGGTGGCATTCGGCAACTTTGCCGATATCTGGGGTAATCTTACCCAGTTTGCGCAAGCTGCTTCAAGAATTAAGAATGTCTCATTTTGGATATTCGATAGAGCACGTGTCGCCGCAACCTGTGTCCCTCGGGCAGTGCCGGATGGTCGAAGTCATCCGCTTCCGACCGCGTCATTCCAATCCGCTCCATCACTGCCCATGACCGGGCGTTTTCCGGCACGGTGAACGACACGATCTCGTCGAGCCCAAGCTGCTCGAAGCCGTAACGCATCGCGGCACGGGCCGCCTCGGTGGCATACCCCTTCCCCCAATGTTCGCGGGCAAGACGCCAGCCGATCTCGACGCAAGGCGTAAAGGGAGCCTCGAAGGTTTCGTGGTGCAGACCGACGAACCCGATGAACGAGGCGATGCCTGGAACCTCCAACGCCCAGAGACCGTAGCCCTGCCGGTTGAACAAGTCGCGAAACCGGGCCGCGAGGGAATCGCTCTCCTGACGGTTGAGCGTCTTCGAGAAGAATTCCATCACCGCCGGGTCGGCGTTCATCGCGGCGAAGGGTCCGAGGTCGGCCTCGCGCCAAGGGCGGAGTAGGAGCCGGTCGGTACGGAGCGAGCGGTCGGAAGTGATTCCGTCGCCGTCTGATAAGTTGACACCCATGGTCGCCCTCGAACCTTGGCTCACAAGATCATTCCTGCCTGCGTCCCGGCAATGCGCCTGGAGGGCGAAGAGGGGATATTCGTCAATAAGGCCACTGGTTGGGAAGATCGAAACCGGGACGTTCGTCAATTTTGCCGCTCTCTGGGTAAAATCGAATGCATCCGAAAGTGTGGGGATTCACAGGTGAGATCTCATCCAGCTTACGCAAATCGCTTCAAGGATCAGGAATCTCCCCTTTTCGACCAAAGCGGAAGGAGTGGCAAAGATGCAGGACGTCGACACCTTGTTTCGAGGCGTGAAACTCGTCGACGGGACGCATGCGGCCATTGCTGTCAAGGATGGCAAGATCATCGCGATCGGGCCTGATGCGGACTCGGGCACAACGGCGCGCAGCGTCGTGGATCTTGGCGGTGGCCTGGTGGTTCCCGGCTTCGTCGAAGGCCACATTCACCTCGATACCAGCTTCTATGGCGATACCTGGAAACCTCACAAGCCATGTACCGCGGGTTTCGATGTCCGCGAGCGGGTCGAATTCCAACGCCAGAACATGGCCGCCGCGGCACCGATGGACGAGCGTGCCCGCAACCAGTTGGATCTCTGCATCACCAACGGCGCGACTCAGATGCGCAGCCATGTGATGGTTGATGCCAGCGTTGGTCTGAAGTCGCTGGAGACGATCCTCGCCGTTCGGGAAGAGTATCGCGATCGGATTGATATTCAGCTTGTCGCCTTCCCCCAGAGCGGCATCATCACCTGCCCCGGAACGGCCGAACTGCTTGACGCTGCGTTCGACATCGGCTGTGACTTGATCGGCGGACTCGACCCGGCCTCGTTCGATCGAGACGCCAGTGCGCATCTCGACGTCGTCTTCGGGATTGCCGAGAAACGAGGTGTCGGTATCGACATTCACCTGCATGAGCCGAATATGCTGGGTATCTTCGACCTCGAGGAAATCGCGGCGCGGACGCGTGCCCTGGGGTTGCAGGGCAAGGTCGCCGTTAGCCACGCGTACGCTCTCGGCGAGGTGCCCATCGAGGTGGTCCGCCGCACTGCGCAACGACTCGCCGAGGCAGGCGTTGCAATCATGACGAATGCGCCCGGCAGCTCTCCGTTTCCGCCAGTCAAAGAGTTGCGAACGGCTGGTGTCACGGTTTTCAGCGGCAGCGACAATATCCGCGACTCGTGGTGGCCCTACGGAGACGGCGACATGCTGGGTCGTGCCATGATGATCGGCTACCGGTCGGGGTTCTATACCGACGAGGAACTCGGCGTGGCCTTCGACGTCGTGACCGAGTCGGGCGCGAAGGCGCTTGGCTTGAGCGACTACGGCCTCCGCGTCGGCGCAAACGCCGACTTCGTCGTGCTCAAGGCCGAGCACATTCCGGAGGCTGTCGTGGCCTTGCCGAAACCACGCTCGGTTTACAAGGCGGGCCGATGCGTCGTCAGCAATGGCGTACTGGCTCGGAGATAGAGGGCCGCGAATCGCCAGGCACCTTTGTATCGGCAGGTTAGAGCGGTTTACGATCGCATTGCGCACGGTGGAGGAAAACGGGGACTGGCTCCCGGCCCGCTCCATGCTCTGCTTTTCCGGACGACCTGGCGGCCGGGTGCCTGTCCCCATTTTCCGGGCTGTCACGGGCGGCCTCGGCGGAAAGGGGGACAGGCACCTCCGCTTCGCTCCGGAGCCAGTCCCCGTTTCCGCACGTGCTCCTGAGTCTTGAGACCAACCACCGTGCGCAACGCATCCGCAAACCGCTCTATGTATGTGGAGCAGGACTCAGCCAGGCATCACTGAGTTAGAGTGCTCGCGGTTTGAGACCGCTTTTGCTGTGTAGCCGTCCCCGCTCGCGGAGCCTCGCTTGCAGGCCCAGCGAATCGGCCGTGCCGCGCGCCGTCCGTTCAACGATCGCTCACAGTGTCTCCCGGGGCCGCACCGTGCTGGTAGGCGCCGATGTCGTAGCCAGTGGCAGGCGTCCGTGGCTTTCCTTCGATGTCGAGCAGCGGGGCATCGGTCGCCGTACCCCCGCCGATCGCTGGCGAGTTCGAGTCCAGGTGGAAGTCGGAGACGCCCGTCCGGGTATAATTCACGAACTTTGGATCGGCGCCCACTGTTGCGATGGGGGTCAGGCCATTGCGAAGTTGCCAGTCATAGGCCGTGTTCCGGAAGAGCAGGTTGTTCTGATAGGTGTTATGCTTGCCTGTTTTCCCCTGTTCCGAGACACCGTATCTGTTGTCGTAAACGATGTTGTTGGAGACGACCGTGTGATCGTTCGGGCCCGAGGTGTGATAGAAATTGCCTCCGCCCACAATGATGCCAAAGTCCGAAGCGGACACCGTGTTGTTGGTGATGATAACGTTGGTCGCGTCGTGCCACAGGTGGATTGCCGCTCCGGAGACCCGGTAGACGACGTTGTTCTTCACGGTGCCCGAAGTGCTCACATAGATCCCCTGGACGAAGCGGCATCCGGGCGGCCCGATGTCGTGTACGACGTTGCCGATGACATCGCTACTGACCCCATGGTAGTAGGAGTCCACGCCGATGGCCGAGCCGCCGGCACTCGTGCAAGGCACCGACGTGGCGATGTGATGAACGTGATTGTCGCGGACCGAATCGAAGGAGCCGCCGTTATAGATTCCATGAGTCCACTTGGTGCCTTCCCGAGAGTCGGTGCCATCGACCTCGAAGCCGACGATGTCGACAAAGTTGCCGCGGTTGTCCCAGGCCGTGTGGCTCCTCGACCTCGCTGGCGGGATGATCCTCGCGCCCCATCTTTTGGTGGAACGGTAGGCGATCCGTCCCGTTGCCGTCCCGCTGCTCGTCGTCTTGAAGCCGCCTTCGTAAGTTCCGGGCGCCACGAAGACGGTGGTATCCGGCGTGGCCCGCCTGGCCGCGTGCGCGATGGTCTTAAATGGCGCCGACTGACTGCCCGGATTGTCGTCTGAACCATCCGTCGCAACGTAGAATTGGGGATGGGTCTCGGGCGGCGGGGGGGGCGTCACTACCGGTGCCGTATCGCGTGGCCTTCCGGGCACCTCCGCCGCATCGGCAGTCGGGCCATCGCCGTCGAGTGCGATCTCCGAAGCGGAACCCTCGACGGCGGCCGTCCCGCAGGCCGTGTGGGTCAGCGGTTGGAACTCCTCGCCAAGGGCCGCGACGCACCCTGCGTCCAACCCGTAGCCTTCAATCGGCGTCAACACCAAGGCCACGCAGAGGAACAGCAGGGCGTCGGCACGAACTCTGGGAGAATATCGCATCAATGCATGCCTCGGGTTTGTCGCTGGAGCCGCACGGCCAGTTTGCTGCGTGGGGGAAATCAGGGTAGCGAATCCGCAGGGTCTTGGCATGCAGTTAATGGACTTACCCACGAATGGCGTTGCGAAACGGGGACGTTTTATCAAACTTGCCGCTATCTGGGCAAAATGGGATATTAAACAACGATCCGCCATCGAGCTAAGATTCACCCTCGTTCCCACGGTCCCCCGTGGGCATGCCGTCCCCGACGCTCCGCGTCGTCTGGCCCTCGAAAGCCGAGGACGCAGGAGCGTCCAAGACTTCATTCCCACGGAGGACCGTGGGAACGAGAAGCGAGAGGCTTTCTAAATAGCCCTGTATCGGGTCGTTGAGATTAAATCGTATCTCGCAAGGATGCTCTTGGTCGGCTTGCTCTAGCAAAACCCATAAATATGAAAATGGGGATTAGAATTTTGCGAGTCATTGGAGAAAACCAGTTTGCGCCGTGTCGGATGCTCACTCCCCATGCAGAACGATGCGATCGGTCGGGAGAGAGGCGAGCGCCTGGAACGTGATATCGATCATGCGATCGACGTTTTCAGCGTAATGGGTGTCAAAACGATCGTTGAGTCGATCGCCGATCGCGTTGCAGAACGAGGTGAACAGGTGCCCCTGGCCGCAGAGTTTCGACGCGAGAACGGCATTCTCCATCTCGATCGCCTCGATCTTTCCGAAGGGTACTACCGCTTTCATTGCGAAGAGAGCCTTGTCCAGGTCCGGCAGGCAGGATTGGAAGCGGGAAACCGGACGCCACTGTTCATCGTAGAATCCGGAACAGGTCACTCCGATTCCCGATACGGTTGGGAAGCCCGCTTCGCGCGCAGAACTCATCAGTGCGTCATTGAGCAAGCGCGAAGTGGAATTCATGTACGGATAAAACACATCCGGTTTCTCGACCCACGATGCGACCTGGTTCTGGACCGTAGCCCAGAATGCTTCGAACAGGACATTCTCCTCCGGTGTTCGGTCGGGCCGCCTGATCATGTGTCCCGAGGCATCCAGACCGAATGTGGCGGTCGTGATAATGCCTGTGCCGGGAGCGGTCTCGGGCTGTCCGAATCCGCATGTTCCGATCCGCACGGCCCGGATCTGCGGAAAGTTCTCTCGGCGACGTCGAGCCTTGAAGTCCATCTCTGTCAGGAAGATGGCTTCGTCGACGACGATCGCCGTACAGCCGGCTCCCATCTGAGTGGTGAACACCCCGACGTCCAGGCCGGTCTCGGGATCTTTGGCCCAGACCGCATCCAGGTCGCGATTCGAGTTCGACGCGAACACTTGGAGACGTCGCTTCTCCACGATCCGCCGTTGTCGCTCCGGAGCCCCGACGAAGATCATGTTCACAACCGGCTTCTCCCCGACGAGAGCAGGGAGTCGCACGTGATACGGCCGGTCATTTTCGAGCACGAGGTCGCCGCCGGAAAATGGACCTAGATTATCGAGAAGCCAGGAGTACTTCGCAGCCAATTTCACGCCGTTTAGCATTGCTCTCTCCTCGACGGAACACGGAAAGATTCGCTAATGTTGCCGTGAGTTGGGCAATTCTGGAATATTGCTTAGTATCTCACAAGGATAATCTTGTTCAAATTGCGCATGCCGTGTCAAGAATTAAGAATGGTCTTTTGAAGCTTCGGACCAGCGCACAACTTTCGGGCCGTGCTCCGCCGTGATTGCCCAGTTTCGCGAGCCGTTCCCAACATTAACCCGGAGGTGATCTCTGGGTCATGAATTCCGAGGTAATCGCATGGACAATTCTCAAAAGCTAATGGAGAGCTTCGCCAGGGAGGTTGTGAGGATCTGGGCGGCCTGGCCGCTGGTGGGCGTAAGAGGCTTTCGGGAGGACGAGATCCGCGCCGTCGAGGAGGCGATCAGCCTTCCGCTCCCGGCCGCCTACCGCGCTTTCCTCAGAACGATGGGCCGCTCCGCCGGGGCCCTTTTTGGGGACGTGACCATGACCTTTGACAGCCCCGGAGCATTTCTCCATCTCCAGCACGATGCGCGCGACAATACGGCCGGACTCGGCTACCCCCCACGGCTTACACCCGAAGCTTTTGTCTTCTCGGACTACGGAGGCTCACAGTTTTCCTTCTTCCTCTGCGGCGGCCGTGAAGACGACCCGGAAATCTTTGATTACGAGGTCGGCAACATCGATCCCCCGCAATCCGCGGGGCGGTTCACCGATACCATTCGTTATCACCTCAAAGCATATCCACGCCGGAGCAAACCGTTCCTCTGGTGGAGTTAGCGCGAGAGGTTACCGGGGGCGAATCCCGGAGGAACCAGGGCGACATTCGTCATTTTTGCCGTAGTCTGTGTAAGGTGAGGTGTTAGAGATCACGCCGTTTGAGGTCACCCTGGCGCCGCGGCCGTCCCCGATCGCGAAGACTCGATTGCAACCCCAGAGATTCGGCTGTATCCCGCGTCCACATCTCCGAGCCCAGGGGTCGGTCGCGGCGGATTGACTCGCGGATTGGGTCGCACTCTGCTTCTGTCGTCAGCGAGTTGACGTCCTCGATCCAGCCTTCGCCGCGGGGTGCTGGGCCTGGATCGAGCGTCGGTGCCGGGCCGAGACTCGAGAGGCTGGACCATCGCCACAGTTCAGCCCGCTCCACCAGAGCAGCTCGGAGTGGGTTGCGCTCGATGTAGCGAAGGACGACTCGGAGGTGATCGTCGGCCTGGATGGGGAAGGCTTTGAAGCGTCCTTGCCAGACGTGTCCGCTGGAGTGGTAGTGGCGGAGATGGCGTCGGACGTGGGTGGTGAGGAGCCAGTGCATCCATCGGCTGAGATCGCCATCATCACGTGGCCAGAGCGCCATGTGAAAGTGGTTGGGCATGAGGCAGTAAGCAATGATCCGCATCGGCACGCGGAGCGAGGCCTCGGCCATCATCTCAAGGAAGGCGTCGTAGTCGCCGTGTTTGTGGAAAACGGTGGCTCTGGCATTGCCTCGATTCAGGACATGATAGCAGTACCCAGCGGCCGAAGCGCGAGCGGTGCGTGGCAAGAATGGGCTTGGCGAAGGAGGAAAGAGTGTCACCGAAGTGAGTTTATCCAGACTGCGCAAACCGCGTCAAGATATAGGAATGTCACATTTGATTCGCGTCGGTCGAGGCGGCCGAGGAGATGTGACTGTGAGCACGGTTGCGCCCGATCCAAACGTGATGTGACGATTGCGCAAGACTCGGGCCGAATACCGCACTTATCCCATTCGGTTCTGGAACTCCTCTTTCAGATCAGGTTGAATTGACATGGCGACGAATAATCCCATGCTTCCGATCGGACCTGGAACGAGGGTACGGCCCGTGCGTCGACCACCCGAAAAGCGCCTGATTGGTCTGCGTCCCCTCTACCAGTGCGGGCTGGCCGGGGTCTTGCTCTTCCTGGCAGTCACCATCGTCCGTAGCTTTCTCCGCCCGCCCGCCCCTCCGCCATTCAAGCCGACTCCGCCGGTGCGGACACTCGCCGTCCAGATCACCGAAGGCCAGCCCATGACCATCGACGCGACCGAGCTGGCGCGTGCCGGCGAAGAGCGATCCGACAACGCGCTGGGGATGCGTCTCTGCTGGTGTCCTCCGGGGCGCTTCTTCATGGGAGGTGGGCCGAAGGGGCCTTCCGGGAGATACCTGGGCGGCGAACCATTCCCCGTGGGCATCGGTCGCGGGTTCTGGATCGGGAAGTTCGAGGTGACGCAGGAGGAGTGGCAGGAGGTCATGGGCAAGACGCTCCCGCAGCAGCGGGCCATGGACCCGAGGCAGCCCCGCCCCTTGGGCGACAACAGCCGTCGCGACCACGCCGGGATGGGTCAAGATTACCCCATCTACTTCACGAGTTATCGCGAGGCGGAAGAGTTCTGTCACCGGCTCACCGAGCTCGAGCGGGACGCGGGCCGGCTCGAGCCCGGTTGG
The DNA here is from genome assembly GCF_045290345.1 of Singulisphaera photorubra. Classification (GTDB taxonomy): domain Bacteria; phylum Planctomycetota; class Planctomycetia; order Isosphaerales; family Isosphaeraceae; genus Singulisphaera. The sequence goes on from NZ_CP155447.1 coordinate 1,467,512, forward strand.
GTCTACCGGGTGCCGACCGAGGCGGAATGGGAATTCGCCTGCCGCGCCGGGACGACGACCGCCACGGCGTTCGGCAACGAGCTCGGGAGCGCCCAGGCGAATTTCGACGGGACCGTCCCCTTCAACAACGCCCCGGCCGGCCCCTTCCTCCGCCTGACGAAGCCGGTCGGCAGCTATCCCGCAAACGCGTGGGGCATCCACGACATGCACGGCAACGTCTGGGAGTGGTGTCGCAAGGTCGATCGACCGGGGCTCGCCCGCAGTCCCATTGCTGCCGTCAAGAAGTCGACCCCGGAGCAGACCGTCCGCGGCGGTTGCTGGTATGAACCGGGCCACCAGTGCCTGTCGACGACGGGCCTTTCAATACAGGTCAACGGGCGCGGCTCGGGCCTGGGCTTCCGAGTGGCGCTGGTCTCTACCGAGCTCTGGAGAGAGGCGGACGATTCGCGGAGGCATTGCGGGCGGCCGTCGGAAAGCGAAAAAGGGACATTCGTCAATATTACCGCTGCTTGGGCAAACTGGGACGGCATTTGTGGTCGGGTGCCATCATCGAACAAGTCAGAGTCAAACGCGGTATTGCCTGTATTGTGCAAATAACGTCAAAATTGACGAATGTAGTCATTATCCTTGATTCCCTCCCAGTCCGACTCCGCCCCGCGGCACTCCGCACAGTACCACACCTTCACCACGTCGCCTTGGACGGGTGCGCCCTCCGTGGACACTGGACTGGTGGCCGCATTGGGGAATAGCCGGTACCTAGCCTTGAGATACCAGTCGGTGTAGTCGATGCAGCCGCGGAAGACCTCCACATTGTCCGGTCGTAGCTCGCAGCCGTGCAACTCGCAGACGCGAAGGGCGCCATGAGTTCATCGACGGTGCAATCGAACTCCGGATGGGCAGCCACGAACACCCGCCAGGTCCCTTCCTGCCAGTACCGCAGCCGTCCTGCTCGGCGTAGCTGGACGACGAACTTGCGGAATACCTCCGCTCCGAGGCTTGCCGCGAATGCCGACCGGAACGACGTCACGTCCATCTAATCACCCTGGAGAAAGGAAACATTCGTTGAATGCAGTCGTCTGAGTAAGTTGGGTGTTAGAGATTCTAAGGCTCGAAGTCACTCTTGCGTTGCGGCCGTCCTCGATCGCGAAGACTCGATTGCAATCCCAGGGATTCGGCTGTATCTCGCGTCCACATCTCCGAGCCCAGGGGTCGGTCGCGGCGGATTGACTCGCGGATTGGGTCGCACTCTGCTTCGGTCATCAGCGAGTTGACGTCCTCGATCCAGCCTTCGCCACGGGGTACTGGGTCTGGATCGAGCGTCGGCGACTCCAGCTTGCGAAAATTACGTCAAGATATAGGAATGTCCTATTTAATTTTCCTTTGATTTCACGCCGGTCGCCCGACGTCGTCTAGCGACGAATCTCGGTCGAGTTGCCGACCGATTAGCTGCAGGGGCACGAGCTCGGTGATGAGGAACCGGAATGTCCCGAACCGTCGGAGGATCTGGGGGCCGTAGGTGCAGAGAATCCAACGCCAGTAGGGGGCCAGGTCGCTTTGCTGGCCGGCGGAGATCTCGGAGCCTCGGGCGATGAAGTCCTTGAGCAAGGTCTCCATCACCTTGGTCTCCTCGGGCTCCAGCGGCTCGATCCGTTCGAGGAACTGGGCATAGTACGCGCCCCAATCGTTGTCGCGGAGGTTCCAATCGGCCGGTCGCGCCGCGGGGACAGGCTCGGGCTCCCGGTCGCGATCGGCCGCCGCGTACTGGCCGGTGACGACCAGCGGGTTCCTCAGGCCAAGCCCGCCGGCTGTGATCGGCCAGTAAAGCCAGCCCTCGGCGATCTCCGCTTCGCCCCCGAGGTCGGCCTGAAATCTCCTCCCGATCTCGGCCCGCAGCCCCGCCGTGATCCCGCGCCCGGGGCCGAAGAACTCATGATGATACCGCAGGACCGTCCGCTCCGCCGACTCGCGATGCGAATCGCCGAGGCGGCCTTCCAGTACCACCGCGTTCAGCAGGTGCTTGAGGTTCGCGTTGTAGACCTGCACTTTCGACAGGACCGACGGGGCGGCCTCCACCCGGGCGCGGCTCTGCTCCAAGTGAGCCTCGAAGGTCTCCCGGTGGACGTGGCAGTGGCCGAGCTCGTCCAGCTCCAGCATCCCCCACCGGGGGCGGCCTGCCGGTAACAGGTCGGACCGCTCGCCCCCGAGAACCAGCGCCCCCGACTTCTCCCGGTTGATCTCGAGCCCGCAGGCCGAGCAGAACGACTCGACGGCCTCCCAGGCCGCGACCACCCCCTCGGGGTCCGTGGTCAGGACGCAGAGGTCGTCGACGATCCGGACGATCCGCACCGGGGCCCGCCGTTGGACGTGCTGCTCCAAGAGCCGCATGAGCAGCTCCGCCAGCATCCCGGACAGCGTGTGGCCCATCGGCACCCCGCGCCTCGCCCGCGTCGACGCCCCGGCCCCCGAACGCAGCGGCGGTGACAGGTAGCGGGCGAAGATACCGAGGTGGGCCTCGGGGACACCGAGCCGCCGCAGGATGTCCAGTACCACGTCGTGGGGGATGCTGGGGTAAAAATCCTTTAAATCGAGCTTCACGAGGTACAACGGTCGGTCCGGGTAAGCCGCCCGCGCCAGTTGGACCTCCGCGTGCACGAGCAGGACCGCCTGGTTGGTCTCGCCGTAGTCCCCGTCGTAATCGCCACCCCCCGCGCCGCGCAGACTCCGCAGACTGGCCTGGTGATCCGCTCGCATGTAGACGACCGAACCCCCTTCCGGGGCCGGCGTCACGCCGCTCGGCGATCCGGCCACAGCCGCGGCCCACGGATCGGCCACTTCCGGCGAGCCGAGTTCGACCATCTGCTCAGCGATCCGCAGCATCCGCCGCTCGTTCGCCATGATGACTTCGGGGGAGCCCAGATCGATGAGCTTCTGCACCCGGGCCCGCCGCTGAGTGACCAGGACGGCCCGGTCGCCCACGAGGCCCTCGAAGGTCCGCACCCACCGCTCCCCGAGGATTTCCAGCAGGCAGGCGGTCGGCAGATCCTCGTCGAGGTAGAGCCGCCACTTGTTTCGCGTCCAAGTCGCCCGCGCCTTGAGGCCCTCGTCGGGCCAATCCCACGAGGGCAGCTCGGCGAACAGGATCGTCAGTGCGTCGGCCAGCTCTTTCCGCAGCTCGGCGCCCTTGGCGAACCGCCGCGCCTCGCCCCGCAGGTCGGCGGGCCGGTAGATGTCCTCGGCGAGCCGCAGCAGCACGATCTCCAGCTCGGACGTCGAGACGGGCTTCCCCACGACCTCCCGGGACGCCTTCTCCAAACGCCCCGCCAACTCGCCCAGGGCGGGCCCGAGGTTCTCGAACAGGGGGGCCAGCACCGCGCCGTGATCGTTGGGCCCTGCCTCGGACAGGGCCGTGCCCATCAGGCGATCACGGGCCTGCCGGGCCTCGACTTCCTGAGGATCTTCCGCCGCCTCGCCTCGCGCCCAATCCTCCAGCAGTGCCCCGAAGAGGTAGACGACCTCCGAGCGCGCCCGCCCCGCGGCCAGTTCCTCCTCCAGCCGCCCCACCCACAGCGCGACCACCTCTTCTGACGCCGCCCCCGCCTCAGCCTCGTGGAGCAGCACCTCCAGGTTGACCACATCCGGGTGCAGGGCCTGACCGGCGAAGGTCAGCCCCCGGAGCCCGTCGTACAACTCACGCAGGCGATCCCTCGGTTCCCGGTCGTCCGCGACCTCCTCACTCAGGCCCTCGTAGGCCTCGCGGAGCTTGGACCGCTGCCGCCGCAGCTCGCGGAGCTTCATCTGCGTAATGAATTGCGTCGTGGAATGACCCATCGGTATCTTTGCCTCTCCTCGGTCTCTCGGTGCTTGAAGCCGGTCCTCCGCCCTGATCGCGATCATGCCGGCCCGTCGGTTGATATGGCAATTAATGATAATTTTTGATAGCTGCTATGTTCCCCTTCGATTTTCACAAATGGCGGAGGAGGCCAACTTGAGTCGGATCAAATCTGACGTGCTTAGATTGGAAGGCTCCTTGAATTAGGTCTGAGAATCGGCTTCACTGCAACCTAAGCCAATCAAGTTGTCTGGTCCGTGTCGCCTATGAACGCAGATCAAACCATGAGGAGCCGCACCGATGAGATCCCGACGCTTTCGGCTAATGGTCACGCTATGCGTGTCAACGCTCGTCGCCGTCATGGTTACTGTAACACCGCTGGCCTCGGCGTGGGACAGCAAGAAGTTTGCCCAGCAACCGGTCCACCCGACCCATAGCTATTTGACCGAGTGGGCCATCGACCAGCTGAAGACCGAAGCCCCAGAACTGAACCAGTTCCGGTCCGAACTCGTCGAGGGTGCGAACCAGGAACTGCACGAGTTGCCGACGTCCGGAACCTTGCACGGAATCGATCTGGAGGCCAAGAGGAAGCAGCACAAGGGGACAAACGAGGGATGCGACGACATCGAGGGATGGTGGCAAGATGCCCTGGCAGCTTACAAGTCGGGGAACAAAGCTCAAGCCTACTTCCTTTTAGGTATCATGATCCACATGGTCGAGGACATGGGCGTACCGGCCCATGCGAACAAGGTCTATCACCAAGGTAACCTGAAAGAGTTCGACAACTTCGAGTTCTTGGGGATCCTGAACTGGAAGCCGAAGTTCGACGACATTAACCGAAATGACCCGGCGTATCCGGAACCTTGGAAGTATTACGCGTTCAGTCAGGACTGGGCCCACACCGACGCCCCCGACTACCATGACCGCGACGAGTTCTCGAAGACATGGGTGCTCGCGAGCAAGGCGGAGAAGAGGCTCTTCAGCAACCGGGAAGGTCGAACGTGCCATGTTGTCATGTGGGCGTTGAGATCGGCGTCCAAAGTCTTCAAGGGCTAGTGGCTAGTCTTGCGGGACAAGGTGAGACATAATAACCATGTGCATTTGTATGCAATCGGTGCGTCCCACTTTGTCCCCCCCCGGCACGCCACCACCGTCGACCACTGATGCCCTGAAGCACGCCCTGTTATTCCTCGGGGCATCTTCACCCGCACTATTGGTGGCAATCGTCAATTTTGACGACGTCTGGGTGAAATGGGATGTCAAAGATTCTGCGAGTCGAGGTCGAGGTTGCGTCGCGGCCGTCCTCGAACGCGGAGACTCGATTCTAACCCCAGCGAGTTAGCGGTGTCGCGTGCCCACATCTCCGAACCCAAGGGACGGTCACGGCGGATCGACTCGCGAATCATTGTGCATTCCGCCTCAGTCATTAGCGCGTTGACGTCCTCGATCCAGCCATCGCCGCGGGGCGCTGGACCCGGATCGAGTGTTAATGAAGGGCCGAGACTTGAGAGGCTCGACCATTGCCACAGTTCGGCTCTCTCCACCAACTTGGCCCGGAGTGGGTTCCGCTCGATGTAGCGGAGGACGGTTCGGAGGTGATCGTCTGCCTGGATAGGGAAGGCCTTGAACCGTCCCTGCCAGACATGTCCGCTGGAGTGGTAGTGGCGGAGATAGCGTCTTACATGAGTGGTCAGCAGCCAATGCATTCATCGGCTGAGATCGCCATCATCACGTGGCCAGAGCACCATGTGAAAGTGGTTGGGCATGAGGCAGTAAGCAATGAGCCGCATCGGCATGCGGATCGAGGCCTCGGCCATCATCTCGAGGAAGGCGTCGTAGTCGGCGTCTTTGTGGAAGACGGTGGCTCGCGCATTGCCTCGGTTCAGGACATGATAGCAGTATCCAGCGGACGAAGCGCGAGCGGTGCGTGGCATGGCAAGAATGGGCTTGGCGAGGGCGGAAAGAGTGTTACCGAAGTGAGTCTATCCAGTTTGCGCAGACTGGGTCAAGATATATAAATGGCCCATTTGAATTCCCCAATAAATCCGAATGAGGAGGAATTGAATTATGGATTTCGGCGGCTTCATTCTGTTCATGCTCCTTGCGGCGGGACTGATCATCTTCGGCCTCTGCGTTGCTGCCGCTTTTCTGTCGCGTTCACCGCAACGATGGCAACGCCTCCGTCTGTGGCTCGCCGGCGTGGTGTTGCTGTCAATCTTTGGACGCTATCTGTACCAGGTATACTGGCTCGACGAGAGACTCTACTCTGCTGTCCTCAGAGGAGACGTACATCAAGTCAAAGTCTTGTTGGCTTCTGGGGCCAGCCCGAATGCGACTTGGGAGGACGGTACGACGGCACTTCATGCGGCACAACGAGGCGGAAAGAAGGAAATCGTGCTTCTCTTGAAACAAGCCGGTGCGACCAAATAGCAGCGAAATAATGACCCAGTGACCTGCACCCGAATCCTGATTCAGGGGTTATAAACTCGACTTGTGCACTTTCGCAGGCTCTATGTGGCCGGTGCGAGGGCCGCGTAGTGGACATCACGTATCGGGCCCGGGAGTTCTTCGATTCCTGCCCCGCCTTGGACCCATGCAAAAACTCCGTCCGACCAGAGCCAGAGCCGCATTGACGTCAATGCGTCGGAGATCAAAAACTAGGAATATCTTATTTGAATCTCATTCATAGGTCAAGACTTGTACGCTATCTACGTGGCTTTCGGGACGGAGGGGAATGGTACGAGGATCAGGATTCCGTGCAGTACGATTTTGGACGCCTGTGCACTGTTTTTGCGACGAGGGTCAGTGTACGCCTGCTCTTGACCTCGTGCCATTCCCCTTCGTCCCCTTTTCCCACCCCCGATAAACGAGCTGCGTCCCCTGAGCCTGGACCCCACGAATCCGATTTGCTTAACAAGTTGTTGGCGTGATCTAAGCTAATCATGTGCGGGAAGGTTGGGTTGCTTCAAAGCCGTAGCTGAGTTGCGAGAAAATCAATGCTGCATCGTTTCGCCGTATCTCTTCACCGCCTCGTTGCCGGCTCGTTGCTGAGAAAGCCCGGCAGGTTCAGGCCGGACCTTGAGAACCTGGAGCCAAGGATCGCACTCACGGGTGGCGGCGAACCGGGAATGGAGATCGCATATACCGGGAACCTGGGCGCGGACTTCAAAGGGCCAACCGAGGTCTATCTCGCCTCGGGATCCAACCCGATCACGGCCGACGCATGGGCGACCTACGTTCCTCCTCCCAACTATCTCAAGAACACAAATCGAAATGTTGAGTTTAACTCGGTTGACTTTCTCACCAGCCCCGACTCGACCACCGGGCAGACCTACATCACAACCACCGACGGATACACCTGGCAGTTCGTGACTGAAACCGTCAGTGCGAATTATCCTTTCAAGCCCGGCGACTATCCGGAGGAACAATACACGAGCGCCTACCAAGCGGCGGCGTTCGATCCGACACCGCCTCCGGGAGTGATTCGGTATTCGGCCAATACCAAAAACGCGATCACCACCTGGCTAGCCCGTGATGCGGAGAACCATCCAATCAAGCGATACTTCGTTCGGGATTCTTGGAAGAATCTCTATATTATGCAGACTTCGGGTGTCACTGATGAATCCGATGTGGAACGCAACTTCTTCTCGGCCGTGCTGCCGGCCGGTTGGCTCAAGTTCACCGGGTATCTCCCCGCCGATCTTACGACCATTCCCGCGTATGACAGCCAAGGATTTGCACAGTACAACATTTTTCGTGACAGTGCTGACGATGCATTTCAGCAAGTGACCTGGTCAGCCCAAGGCAACGGGATCGCGCAACACATTGCCGACATGCCAATCTGGGGTGGACCGAAATCCAACAAGATCAATGCCAGGCTGTTATCCGACAGTTTGATTCATGCCGCGCAGGGCAACGACACGATCCGTGTTTTTGAGCGAAACGATATCGTGTACGGGGACGCCGGAACCGACACCGTGGTGTTTTCGGGCAATCGACGGCAATATGTGCTGACGGCTCCAAGCGGTGATCGATCGACGGTCGTCGTCAGTCGGCTGGCCTCGAAGCACCGGGCACAGGTTGTTACTCTCCACGACATTGAGCGGATTCGTTTCGCCGATGGGATTGTCTCAACGGCCAAGCTCAAGAAGCCGCCAGTAATCTCCCCGTCACGACCGCCACTCTGGCGGGCGGGCCGTCCTCGCATATCGCCTCGATTCTGCGGACAGAAGTAGGGCCAGCGAAAAAGGGACATTCGTCATTGTTTTTGTTGTCAGGGTAAGATGGCGTGTTAGAGATTCTTCGGCTCGAGGTCACTCTTGCGTCGCGGCCGTCCCCGATCGCGGAGACTCGCTTCCAGCCCCAGTGATTTGGCCGTGTCGCGCACCCACGTCTCCGAACCCAAGGGTCGGTCGCGACGGATCGACTCGCGAATCGTTGTGCATTCCGCTTCGGTCATTAGCGCGTTGACGTCCTCGATCCAGCCTTCACCGCGGGGAGCTGGGCCCGGATCGAGCGTCGGCGCCGGGCCGAGACTCGAGAGGCTGGACCATCGCCACAGTTCGGCCCGCTCCACCAGATCAGCTCGGAGCGGGTTGCGCTCGATGTAGCGAAGGACGACTCGGAGGTGTTCGTCGGCCTGGATGGGGAAGGCCTTGAAGCGTCCCTGCCAGACGTGTCCGGTGGAGTGGTAGTGGCGGAGATAGCGTCGAACGTGAGTGGTCAGCAGCCAGTGCATCCATCGGCTGAGATCGCCATCGTCACGTGGCCAGAGAGCCAAGTGAAAGTGGTTGGGCATGAGGCAGTACGCTATGATCCGCATGGGCACGCGGAGGGTCGCTTCGGCCATCATCTCGAGGAAGGCGTCGTAGTCGCCCTCTTTGTGAAAGACGGTCGCTCGCGCATTGCCTCGATTCAGGACATGATAGCAGTACCCAGCGGCCGAGGCGCGAGCGGTGCGTGGCATGGCAAGAATCGGCTTGGCGGAGGAGCGAGGAATGTCACCGAGGTAAGCTTATCCAGCTTGCGTAGACTGCGTCAAGATATAGGAATGTCCCCTTTAGAATCCCCTTTAATTCCTCCCAGACCAAATCCGGACCAGGCCATCAGGCCAGTAACTCGATGGCACGATCATGACCGCCGCAGTATCCGGGTGGGTGAGCAACGGATACCAAGCGCATCTCAAGACCCCATTTGGTAGATGTTGGCGGACGACCATATACGAGGTGGAGATGACCTCACGGCCTTCGGTGCAACTCTTCGGGACGACCCATCCCATCCCTCTTTCCATCTCGTTGGTAATCATCTCGGCCAATCGATGCTCGTCGGGATCATTAGGAATCGTGCCTTTCAATTGAAACAATCGACGCGCGATGGCGGCGAGACAAATGGGATTCTTATCGAAGAAGGGGTCTGCGGAGTGGATAGCCATCGCCGGATGGTCGTGGGGGCCAGGCTGGAACAGGTTTGTATTGGCCTGGACCGACGCCCCCCACACAATCCTCCCCTTTCGCATCAGCGTCCCTTGATGACGGTAAATCTCCATCAACTCGTCTGTGTGGGGCAACCAACTCGGAGGACAGACTCGGAGACGAAAATGCGCAATGACTCCACGCCACCGGGGTACGGGACCCATCGCCCTGCGCACCTGGTCGAGGAGCGAGCCCATACGATCACCAGTATCCCCCCCGAGTGCTAACATAATAAGCCTCGAATGGTCTGCGTAACGCACGTAGCTTCGGATTAGACGAGTCAATGGCTCCGGCCTCTCACGTCTATCCGCCAATTTGGAGCGACGAAAAGGGGACATTCGTCAATATTGTCGCTATCTGGGCAAGATGGGATATTATGAAGAATCTCATAGGGATACGATTGTCCAGCTTGCGCAGACTGCCACAAGAATTAGGAATGTCCCTTTGAATTTGCCCCCATCATCTCGAGGAAGGCGTCGTAGTCGCCATCTTTGTGAAAGACGGTCGCTCGCGCATTGCCGCGGTTCAGGGCATGATAGCAGTACCCAGCGGCCGAGGCGCGAGCGGTGCGTGGCATGGCAAGATTGGGTTCAGCTGAGGAGCGAAGAATATCACCGAGGTAAGCTTATCCAGCTTGCGCAGACTGCGTCAGGATATAGGAATGTCGCCTTTGAAATTCCCCTTTGAAATTCCCAAGATATAGGAATGTCACCTTTGGAATCCCCCTGAACCATTATACTTACCTTCACGGCCTCGAATAATTCTTAATCTTGCAATTTGGCAGTTGTGCTTTTAGCATGTCGACAAATTTGCTCGAAAGTTTTTCGCAGTGGAGGTCAAGTCTACGTAATAATGGGAGACTGAGAAGGGGTCCTGTATCGAACTCTGCGTTGCCACGGAGTGTAAGAATTTCGAGGTTCCCCAATTTTTTTAAAACAGAAAAGTTGTCGTAACTTGATCCAATTTCGAGCTCTCGGAGATGGACAAGTTCTTCGATTGGAGCGATGTCAGATACTTCTGTTCCAATGATGTCGAGATATTTTAAATTTATCAGTTTGGATATAGGATTGAGGTCTGACACATTGGTGTTTCTAAGTGAAAGCACTTCTAGCGATAAAAGATTCGCTAGCGGGCTGATATCAGAAACATTTGTCTGATCTAGATTTAAAAACTCGAGATTGCTTAGAGAAGATAGAGGTGCAATTGATGAAATGTAGGAATAGCGGAGATCTAAAGTTTTGAGATTGAAAAGCTTGGATAAAAGCTGTGTGCGATTGTGCGTAAGCTTGGAATTAATAAAACTTACTTGGTTTATAGACGACAATGTCCTTTGGGAAGGTGGGGATGACTCGTTGTCAAGAGCGTTAAAGAACAGGTTTTGAGCGGTAACGGAGTGGTTTTCGCGGACATGTCGCAATTCTAACGGTTGGATTCCAGGGCACTCGCATACTTCTTGTATGACGGTAGCCCGATCATCGCCTCCATATCCCTGTTGGTCGCTAAGCTTTCTTATTGCGGCATCGGTTCCGATTATGGCAAGTGTTCGGGCGCAGGCTGCTACTATCTTCGCTGGGCGTCTTTTGATCTTCCCATACTCCAAATGTGGGATCACCGAATCTCCCGCTGTGGCCAGCACGCCAGCAATACTAAAGTCAGAAGGCGGAGTTATCTCGCCAAGATGTTTTAGTACTCTTTCTTTCAGTTTTGGATCAACTTGCTTTGCTGTGTCACAGCAAGCCAATGCCAAGACAAAGCATGCGGCGCGAACTCTTTTGCTTTTTTCGCCTTCGCCTTTTGTTAGCAATTTGTCGATTAAGGTGTGGCCATAAGGAATTCCTCCTTCGCTTGTGCCCGCCGCCAACACAATAGTTTCGTGCCATTGATCATTGCCCGCATTGTTGACAATCCCGAACTGGTTAAGGGCCCCAGCCGCGCACGCGGCTAGGTATTCTTGGAATGTGCGGTGCGGAAAATCAATTCGCCCTCTGCTAGGCTCACGTAGCAAGTTGGTGCGATCGAGTAGATAATCAAGCAATTGCTCGGCGCGAACATCTCTTGCTTGGGGGAATTCGAAATTGTTTATGTGAATTTTAGCCCATTTTAGGGCATCTTCTTTTGCTACTTCAATTTGTTGCCCATCTGAAGTATTGCCAATTTGGTTATACATCATGTCCCATGCAAGACGTTGCAAAACCAATTTTTTGTCGTCTTTAGTTAAAAATTCTAAACCGTGTTCAGCAGTCTTGATCTCTCGTCTTTTGTCTCTTGTTTCAATCAGTAGGTCACAGCAAAGCTCGTAAAGTGAGACCCGCTTTTGCGGCAGATCTCCCTCCTCTTGCCAATTTAATGCGCAAACAAGGGCGCATAGCAACGGGTTTCGACAAAGATCACGGACGCGGCGGTTGACTGGCTCTTTTAATCGACGAGGAAGCCGCTCTCTTTCCAGACGAAGTATTCGGATCTGTTCTTCTTCTGTTAAAGATTTTTCTATAGCTTCATGCCAATTGTCGATTAAGTCCCCAATTGCCTTCTCGTCCAACTCCTCTAGCTCGCACTGCTGAAAATGATTTGGTGGTCCCCAAAGCTCGAACGCAGTATCTTCATTTCTAAATGGACGTGAAGAAATGTATATGCGATTGTCGGGATAATTCTCTGTGAAATCTTTGAGCCACTCCCAGAATGCAGGCCGTTGGCTGGGTGGCAACTCGTCTACACCATCTATTAGTAGTATTCCTCGCTTTTGGCTTAGGACGTTGTTAACCCACCCCGCTGGTACTGACAAAGGATAATCAGCCGGTCTCAGAGTGTATGCAGCAAATTGACTTGGTTGAGGCTTTCCCTTTTCATGCCCAACTAGAATACGAAGAGGGATGAAAAAAGGTATGCCATGTCTCCATGGGTTGTCCTCCGTCTCCGTTTCCGTGCATTGCAATGCGATCCACCGAAGCAAAGTTGACTTGCCCGAACCTGCTGGTCCTTTGATAGTTAATGCTGGGGTTGCAAGAAGAACCTCTTCAGCTGGAGTTGGTTCAGATTCCACATCCTGTCTTACGTTCAAAGACACGAACGCAATTCGTGTTTTTAGTGGAATATCACGCATTCGGACGCCAATTAATTTAAGTCGATCATATTCCTTTCTTACGAAATTAAGATAATCTTTTTCGAATTCTGCCGTATGGGTGTCTTGCGGTGGCATCAGCCTGGGAAACGTAGCACTCTGTGACACCATCTGATCGATCTTAAGAGCGAGAGAATCAATTTTGCCAATGAGGTTTGAATCGAATTTTGCTAGATAGAGCAAAATGGAATTAGTTTGCTCCATGGATTGCGATTGTAATTTTTCTAGCAAATGTCGCAACAATTGCATCTCGTCGCGGGACGCCTCAAGTCGATCAACTAGAGTTTTATGATTGGTTCGTCGGAGCCATTCAAGATAGTCAGTGATGGTTTCGTCTACGTTTTGCTTCTCTGCGGCTTTGGAGCTATCTCGATTTGCCTGCCACCACTGATATAGCGAAAGTGGGAAGCCTATTAGCGAGACTATTGAACTTGGAGCACTAAGGGTTTCATTCAAGCTTGTTAGATCCATTGTTGGTTATGTCCAGTTGGCTTGTCGGAGTGAAAGTGGGAGAATTCGACTATGATGGCGTTGCGTGGGTAATCTGGCTTATGCGTGAATTTGATAAGGCCAGCGATTAACTCGATTTGACTGTGTAATCTGGATCACGAAGTTCTGGCAGGGCCCCCTACTATTAGTGAACCGTTCTCCCTAAGTCCCAACGCGGTCGAGTTTCAATGCACAGAACTCGAATAATGGCTTGTCTTTTGTATAGGTGATGTGCTAGTCAGGCGACAAGATGCCGCCGGGTTGGCGAAAAGAGGCATTCGCCAAACTCGTGGCTTCCTAAAAGATCGAGGCAAATGTAGTCGTCGATGGGCCTACGATCAATTCGGCCCGGATGTATAGTCGGGATTATTGAGCCCCGGCAGTGGCCCAGTGCTATCGGCGAACCGCTCGACGGGAGCACCGGCTCGGTCGAGCATGGATACATACAAGTTGCATAGGGGCGTGTCCTTAGTATAAGCAATGTGGCGGCCGGGCGACAAGGTGCCGCCGTCGCGGCCAGCCAAAACCTTCGGCAGGTCGTGGGGGTCGTGCTGGTTGCCGTCGCGGAGGGTGGAGCCGCAGAGGAAGGCAGAAAAGGGGACATTCGTCAATATTTCCGTTATTTGGGCGATATGGGATATTGTATATTGCCCTACAGGTATGATGTTATTCAAGTTGCGCAGACCACGTCAAGAATTAGGAATGCTACTTTTGGTGTTCACTGCATGGCGGTCTTTCGCCTGTTGCCAAGCCGGGGGCCAGCGTCGAGCACGACGATCAGGCCCATCGATCAATACTGCCCTTCAAAAAGGGGACGATCGGGGCGGGCTTCGTCGATGCTGTGGAAGATCTCACGCCACGTTTCGTCCGTATCGGTCTCGTCGGTGATCTCGTTGATCTGGTCGAGGGCTCGGGCCAATGCTTCGGAGCGGGCTTTGCGCTGGGCGGCGGTCAGTGGCCGCAGTCGACCTGTTTTCGGATCGACCGTGTCCGGACTCGTCGAGGTAGGGTCAATTGCCATGGTCGAATCATCCTGTTTGGGGACTTCGATTTTATGGCCGGTGACTACGCCGTACGAACGTCACGCGTCGCGATGCCGCCTCTGGTCCATTGTAGCCCCCGAAATCGGGTGGGTCAGGTGTCGCCAGGAAATTGGAATACGAAGTGGCCAGGAGCCGACACTGGGGTCGACTTCGGGCCACTCTATATTCCCAGCCTATACCAGGCCTAGTCCGGGCCGCTGGCTCGGCTGGGAACCTGGCACCTGGCCATCAAGGGAGCCGACGATCAGGCCGGCCCAGGCGTGTATTCTGGATTATCGAGTCCCGGCAGTTGCCCAGTGCTATCGGCGAACCGCTCGACAGGGGCACCGACGCGATCGAGCATCGACACATACAAGTTGCAGAGCGGCGTGTCCTTGGTGTAGGCGATGTGCCGACCGGGCGCAAGTGTGCCGCCGGCACGCCCAGCCAAAACCGTCGGCAGGTCGTGTGGGTCGTGCTGGTTGCCGTCGCGGAGGGCGGAGCCGCAGAGGACCATGCTGTGGTCGAGGAGGGTGCCTTCGCCTTCGCGGATTTGCTTCATCTTGTCGAGGAGGTAGGCGCACTGTTCGAGGTGCCACATCGTGATGCGCTGGTACTGGGCCATTTTCTCGGGGTCGTTTTCGTGGTGGGAGAGCTCGTGGTGGCCCCCCTTGACGCCCTCGACGAAGGAGAAGTTCTTGTTGCTGACCGAGTTGCCGAACATGAACGTGGCAATGCGGGTGGAGTCAGTTTGCAGCGAGAGGAGGAGGATGTCGAGCATCAGGCGGACGTGGTCGGTGTGGTTCATCGACCGCTCGCGGAACCGGCCGGGGTCGTGCTTGTAGGTGTCGACGCGGCCGCCGAGGGTTTCGATGTCTTTGCGGGCTTGCGGGTCGTCGCGGTAGCGGGCGCGGCGGTCGCTGGCTTCGTAGGTGATGCGCTTCTCGACGGCGCGGACCGAGTCGAGGTACTCGTCGAGCTTGCGGCGGTCGTGCTGGCCGACCTGGTTGCGGAGGGCGGCCGTGTCGTCGGCGACGAGGTCGAGGACGCTCAGGTCGTCACGCCCAGCGCGGCCGGCGGCGTTGGAGCGGAAGAGGCGGTCGAAGGCGAGCTTCGGGTTGATCTCGCGGGCGACCGGCGTGGTCGGGCTCGACCACGAGATGTGCGAGCCGTAGAGCCGGGTGTAGCCGACGTTGGTGTCGACGCCGGTCGTGACCGGCTCGACGCCGAGCTCGAGCGACGGGATCGGGGTCTGCACGCCGATCCGCTTGGCCGCGAGCTGGTCCATCGAGACGCCCCCCGCGTTCAGGTCGGCGCCCGTCGTGCGGTGGATCGTCGTGCCGGTCAGCCAGGCGGCGTCCTTGACGTAATGGCCGTCACCGGTGAACGTCCCTTGATTGCTCAGGCGGGTGAGGACGAGGAAGTCGTCCTTGTGCCGGGCCAACGGTTCGAGGATCGGGGAGAGGTCATAATTGCGCCCCTCCTTGGCGGGGGTCCAGGTCTTCGGGTTGCAGCCGTTCGGCCAGAACAGGCAGGCCATCCGGACCGGGGGCTTGTCGTCGGCCGCGGCCGCGCCGGTGGGAGCCAGGGCGGCCAGGGCCCCTGAGAGCGGGCGCATCGCCTCCAGCAAGGGTAAGGCGACCATGGCGCCTGCGCCTCGAAGTACCGTTCGCCGCGTGATCGGTCGGTTTTTGAGACTCATCTCAGTGCGCCCCTTGCCGTTCGTTGCGCCGGTTCTGGAACGGGAAGCTCTTGGCCACCGCGACGATCAAGGCCGTCCCCCGGTGTTCGTTCGCTTCCAGCTCCGCCATGACTTGTTTGACGGTTGGTATGTCGTAGTATTCCACGCCCCGACGAAGGGCGTAAGCGAGCATTCGCTCGACGAGGTTGCGGAGAAAGAGTTCGCGCTTCGACTCGGCGAGAATCGCCTTCAAGGCCGCCGCGCCTGTGAAATCTTCGCCGGTCGTCAGCTTGCCCGAGGCGTCGACCGGCTCATCGTTGATCTGGTCGCGCCAGCGGCCGAGGACGTCGAAGTTCTCGAGCCCGAACCCGAGCGGGTCGAGCCGGGAGTGGCACGAGGCGCAGTTGACGTCCTTGCGGTGCTGCTCGAGCCGCTGACGGAAGGTCATGCCGTCCTTGACCCGATCGTCGGGCGGGAGCGCCTTGACCGACGGCGGGGGAGGGGGCGGGGGAGTTCCGAGGATCTCTTCGAGCACCCACTTGCCGCGGAGCACCGGGCTGGTCCGCCTCGGGTACGACGTGATCGTGAGCACGGCCGCCATGCCGAGCACGCCGCCTCGGTTGCGATCCTTGAGCGCGACCCGGCGGAAGTCGGGGCCGGTCACCCCTTCGATGCCGTAGTGCTTGGCCAGGCGCTCGTTGAGGTACGTGTAGTCGGAGTCGAGCAGTTCGAGGACCGGCCGGTCCTCGCGGAGGATCGCGTGGCAGTACGTGATCGCCTCCTCGGCCATCGCGTCGCGGAGCTCGGGCGTGTACTCGGGAAAGAGGCGCCGGTCGGGCTCGGCGAGCTCGGCCAGGTTGCCGACGCGGAGCCACTGCCCGGCGAAGTCCTCGGCCAGGGCCCGCGACTTCGGGTCGGCCAGCATCCGCCGCACCTCGGCTTCAAGTACGGCCGGGTCGTGCAGCTTGCCGGCGTCGGCCAGGTCGGAGAGCGCCTGGTCGGGCATCGACGACCAGAGGAAGTACGATAAGCGGCAGGCGAGCTCGTGGTCAGACACGGCGTAAGGGGCGTCTCCGTCCGCGTCGGACCGGTCGCGCTCGACCAGGTAGAGGAAGTTCGGCGAGACCAGCGAGGCTCGCAAGGCGAGGCGGACGGCGTCATCGAAGCTGTCGCCGCGGGCGTCGGCGTGGTGGAAGAGGCGGAGCAGGCGGTCGACCTCGGCCTCCTTGACCGGGCGGCGGAAGCGCGACGGGCGAAGGTGGCGATGCAGCGGCGGGCGGCTTGCTCTTTGGTGAGGTCGGGGCCGGGGCGGGCGATGAGGTAGCGGGCCGGGTCGGCCTCGGCGAGCACGCCGGCGGCGGCGGTCAGGTATTTTTCGAGGAGGATCGGGGGGACGAACAGGGTGGCGGCGTTGTTGTCGAACCCGCCGCCACCGCCGCCATCGGCGGGGAACGTCTCGGCGGGGCGTGCGGTCACGCCGAGGAGGTCGCGGACGGTGTTGTTGTACTGCCGGCGCGTGAGGCGCTGGACGACGCTGGGGCCGGGGTCGTTGACCCCTTCGATGGCGTCGAGGACGGCCTGAATCGAGGTGACCGCCCGCTGGCGGTCGTCCTCATTGGGGCCGGCCTTGTTGCCCGGCGGCGGCATCGACCGTTCGGTCAGGGCGTCGAGCACCTTGACCCAGAGCTCGGGATCGCCGCGGAGCGACTCCTCGTCCGCGAACTTCGCGAGGTTGATGCCCCCCTTCGGCTTCTTCTCGCCGTGGCAGCGCAGGCAGTGCTTCTGGAGGAGCGGCTGGACGTTGAGGTCGAAGCCGTCGCCCCGGGCCGGAGCCTGAAACGCCAGGGTCAGTAGGCAGAAGCAGAGCGCCGGGGCCAGGGCCGGCGACCATCGGAAGGTTGCGGTTCGGGGCATTGGCAGGGTTCCCGATCGGGGCAGGGCCGTCTGGGGGCGGGGCAAACAAACAAAACGGGGGCCTTGTTCGTCGGTGGACGATCGCCTCGATTCCACCGTTTGCACTGTGACAAACTCAAGGGAGCGATATTCGAGCCGTTGATGGTCGGGAGGAAAACCGGGCGGGCCCTATTTTGGTAAGCCGGCCCTGTCTTGAGAAACGATCAAAAAAAGGCAGGACCCCCAGAGGGATTGCTCAAGGGCATTTTCCCCAGGTAACGCAGTCCACCTAGGTTCAATCTCTCGCACAGAGCCTGATACCGTGATTGTACCCATTTCTCTCCGGCTTGCCATACCGAAGCCCCGGCGCGGGTGGTTGCCCGGTTGCCGTTAGGCTCGCGTTCGTGGCCGTTGTTGCGACTCCGACGTCGCCGGAACGAATCAGCATGGGGGGCAAAGAAGTCAGGACATGCGTGAGTATGGATTCAAAGTCGGAGATTCCATGTGAGGACATTAACGGGTCGCCGGAAATTGTGTTCGGACTGGTTTAATCCTGGCGACACGCGCAGTCGATACTGGCACGGTGACGAGCCCTCTTCGAACTCGATAAGCGGGGTAGGGCTCGAGATTTAAGGCAAGGCAGGCCATCTTTTGTCCGTCTTGGCCATTTTTATCTTTCAATCCTCGGGTTCAGACTTGCTGAAAATCTGGATCATCTTCGTTGCGGCGAGCCTTGGATCCGGCGAGCCTGAGGAGCGCGGACCTGAACCCGGGCGGGGTGGGTCGAGCTCAGTCATCGCGGTGCCCGGTGCTCCCATCGGGTCGAGGATTGATGCGGGTTTGATGCGGGTAGCGGATCAGCCGAGCCGGTTCGGTGGGCCGGGGGTTGGGTCGAGTCCTGCGCCGATGGCGGGTCAGCCCGGCCGGTTCGGTGGGCCGGGGGTTGGGTCGAGTCCTGCACCGATGGCGGGTCAGCCCGGCCGGTTCGGTGGGCCGGCAAATCCGCCTGCGGCGGCCGGGGCCGGGGCGAATGCGGGGCCGGGCGACGGCGATGCGTCGGCGGTGGATGGATCCGACCGCACGGGGAACACTCCGATCAGTGCTAACCCGGCCGCGGTCGATATTCTGACCGGTACTGGAGCGATAGGCCGCTTCTTCGGGCTCAAGGATGAGTCCGGGATCCGGCTGGGTGGGCTCTGGGTTGGCGATGCCAGCGGCGTCGTCGCTGGTGGGCGGCACCCTGGGGATTGGGGGCTCAATAGCCTCACCGTCTTCGACCTCAGCTTTGACACCAAGAAGATGGGAGGCTGGAAGGGGGGCCTGTTCGGCACCCAGTTCCTCCAGTTCAGCGGTCAGCCGACCAATCAACTCGCGGGTGCGTTCCCGGGCTTCGACTCGCTCGAGGTGGTTCCCCCGTTGGTCCGGCAGGAGCTCTATCAGCTCTGGTATCGCCAGTCGTTGTGGGATGATCGGCTGGTCTTCCGGATCGGTAAGTTGGTTCCCACCTACGACTTCAACAACGTGGTTCGGCCGGTGCCGGTTCAGGATTCGGCCGCCGCGATCCCGGCGGTCTCGGGCTTGATCTACACCCCGATCTTCGTGAACCCGACGATGCTCGGGAAGATTCCTGGCTATTACAACTCGGCGACCGGGATCACGACGACGCTCGCTCCCACGAAGAATTCTTACCTATCTTACGGCGTTTACGACGGCAACCTCGCGCGGGGCCGTCAGACCGGCCTCGAAGGCCCCCATTTCAACGGCTATTACTTCCACATCGGGGAGGCTGGGTTCTCCTACCGAGTGGGTGCTGAGAAGAAGCCGGGGAACTTCGGGATTGGTTTGTGGGGACAGACCGGGATGCTGAAGGCGTTTAACAACGCCATGGTCCATGGCGCGAACGGCATGTACTTCTTCGGTGCCCAGCGGCTCTGGTTTCAGCGTCCCGGGCGCGATAACAGCGGGGTCAGCGGCTTCTACCAGTTCGGAGCCAACAACTCGAACACGATGCACGCCCGCCAGTTCTTCGGCGGAGGTTTCACCGGCTTCGGCCTGGTCCCCGGCCGCCCCGATGACTCCATGGGCTGCGGTCTTGCCTGGACCTGGCTGAACAATGACCCGAACGCCGCCCGTTTGTTCTTCCCCGATTCGACCGCGAAGACGCTCCCCCTCAGCCCGAGCCAGCTCATGATGTCCGCCTACTACCAGATGAAGCTGTTCCCCGGCTGCTTCTTCCAGCCTAACCTCACGTACATCCCGACCCCAGGTATGCACCAGTCGATCCCCTCCGCACTCGCGGTGACCTTTCGGCTCGTTGTGCTCTTCTGACGGGGGAGGGGAGCGAATCCCAGATTTTGGGCCGGCTCGGCGGTCGCCTGGCGATTATCGATGAACACGTTTGAACGTGGCTGTTGGAGGATGGGTCAGGATCGCGCTTGTCGGCTCAGCCGCCTGGTTTGATCAATTATCCCATGATCATGTGGAACAAGAGGGTCATCACGGCCAGCAGGACAAGGACGAGGCCGAGTCCTTTAAGGGTCACCTGCTTTTGCCGGTCCCCACTCGCGTTGAGCCAGCGGGCCAGCGCAGGGGTCAAGATCGGCATGACGGCCCACTGGAGGATGGAGACGCTGAGCGCGTTGCCGATCAGCATTGAGACCGCCATGCCCAGCGGCGATGTGAAGGGGCCGACGAACATCGTCAGCAGCATCACCGTGGGGTAGAGTCCGAGAAGGACGGTCAGGACCATCTTCCAGGCGGGGGGGCCAGCCTTGGAATCGGAGCCCATCGACGCGAACCAGGGGCCGAAACCCCCTTGCACAGTCTTCAGCTCGAAGGCGCCAACCTTCGTCTTGAGCATCTCGATCCGCTGGTTTCGGGCCGGCGATTCCAGCCACGCGTCCAGGGCGGATTCGTCCTCGAAATGGATCAGGGAGACCCACTCGTCCCCCTGGCCTCGAGTCGGGGGGAAGACCTCGGTGCCGCTATAGCCGGGAAAGGTCTCGGCGGTCTCGGTGACGTCGCGCTGCCAATCGAGAAACCAGTTCACGTCGGCGGCGGGAACCTTCTGCACAACCACGGCGGAAGCTCGGGAAAGACGCACGGCCACGCTTGAGTTCCTCTTAAGATGAGTCCAACGAAGAGACTTACCCCTCGGGCCGTCTTCCGCTGAAGGCGGCCCGAAGGAGTGTCGCGGTCAAACGCCCGCTTTTTTGTAAGCCCGCTTGCCGGCGATCCAGGTCTCGTCGATGTTGCGATCGTCGCCGACCGACATGACCCCGAAGAGGAGCTGAGCGGCTTCGTCCATGCTCTTGGGGTTTCCGGGGGTGATGAGTGACTGGTGCCACTTCATGGCCGCCTGGCCGGCGTTCCAGTCGATGGCCACGAAGTCGGCCTCTTTGCCCTTCTCGAAATTGCCGAGGACGTCGTCGATGTAGAGGGCGCGGGCGCCGCCGAGCGTGGCCAGGTAGAACGCGCGATAGGGGCCGAGCTTGTTACGGTCGGCCTCGGCCAGGTCTTGCTCACGCGGGTTGACCGAGCCGTCGAGCATCGTGTTGTTGCACATGCCGACCTTGTACGCTTCTTCCAGGACGCGAATCATGCTGAAGGCGTTGCCGCCTCCCATGTCGCAGCCGAGCGAAACGCGGACGGGGTGCTCGGGGTCGGTCGCCCGGCCGAGCCGGAACAGGCCGCTTCCCAGAAAGAGGTTGGAGAGCGGGCAGAAGCAGACCGAGGCGCCTGCCTTCGAGAAGCGGCGGAACTCGTCGTTCGAGAGCCAGACGGCGTGGCCGGCCGTGAACTTCGGGCCGAGCAAGCCGTGCTTCTCGTGGACGTGGGTGTAGTCCGTGCAGTCGGGGTAGTGCTCGCGCGCCGTGCGGATTTCGGACGGGTTTTCCGAGATGTGGGTGTTGACCCAGCAGTCGGGATACTTCTTCTTCAACTGGCTGCAACGGTCCATCATTTCGGACGTACAGCCCACGGCGAATCGCGGCGTGATCGCGTAAAGATTGCGGCCCTTGCGATGGTAACGTTCGATCAGGCGGTCGGATTCGTTGTAGAAGTCGTCGGGGGTGATGCAGAAGTCGTCGGGAGCGAACCGGTCGATGCCGGTCAGGCCCGAGATCACGCGCATGTCGCGCCGGGTCGCCTCTTCAAAGAACTCCTCGGTCGAGACGGGGCTGCTGGTAGTGAACGCCTGGCAGGTCGTGGTGCCGCCGGCGAGCAGGGCGTCGAAGAAATTCTTGGCGGCTTCGCGGGAGTAGTCGCGATCTTTGTACTTGAGCTCTTCGGGGAAGATCCAATTCTGCAGCCAGTCCAGCAACTGGCTGCCGTAGGCGCCAAGGACGCGGACCTGGGGAAAGTGGATATGCCCGTCAATAAACCCAGGGAGAATCAATCGATCCTTGATGTGGGTGATCGCGATTCCCGGGTGGCGGGGCGCGACTTCCTCGAAGTCGCCGAAATCCACGACCAGGCCATCTTTGACCACGAGCAGACCGTCTCGAGTAAACCGGGCCGACTCCTGCTCGCGCCCCACATACTTCCAGGGGTCATCGACGAAATCGAAGAAGCTGCCGCGAATCGCGCTACTTTCGCCCGCCATCAGTGAGGCTCCGCTCGAGGAGTACAAACGAGTGCCACGCATCGCAACGTCGCGTGCGCGCTGTTCATGGGGTTCCACTCTGATCTGAGAAGAACCCGCCTACACCACTTCTTAGCACAGGATTCTCTACGAGGCGGGGAACTCGGGTGTTCAATCCAATTTCTGTTGGTGATTTACTGGAGTTCACCTCTCATAAATTATGTCCAGATGAGTAAGGTCCAGAAAGTTCGTAGGGGACTTCCTGCCGTTGCCGCCGTCGTCGTCGCCCAGTCAGGCTTGTCCGCTTCTGTGAATTCGGGTGAGTCTGTCGCAAGGAAACCGGGCCGTCTGTCTGCCCGGAGGCCGATGGGTTTGGAATGAGGGGGTGAGCACAGAAGCCTGGGTTGTTGGCTCACGAACGGTCAGGGCGTGGTGGCTCGGGCGTTAGGCGTGAGCGTTCGCGCGGGGCGAAACCCGACGGAAGTTCCTCGGTCCATGAGCGGGTATGCGTTGGTATCAATGAGGTTGATGGCAATGGATGGGACGAGGAAGGAGCCCCCGCAGACGACGCGCTGGGGCTGTCCGCCGGGGTTGTCGCAGTGCTCCCAGGCATTGCCGTAGAGGTCGAACAGGCCCAGGTCGTTGGGCTTGAGCTCGCCGACCGGCCAGGCATGGCCCTCGGCGTTGCCGAACCACCAGCCGTAGCGGGCGAGCAACACCTGGTCGTGGCCGAAGGCGGACGGCGTGGAGGCCCCGGCGCTGCAGGCCAGGGTCCATTCCGCGACCGTGGGCAGGCGATATCCGGCCCGCTTCAGGAGGTCGGGTGCAGGGCGCAGGGGGGGGAGGCCTTCTCCGGCCCCTGAGTTCGTCACATAGCACCACTGGTCTTCGGGGATCCCCTCCCGGTGGCTCAGCCAGTTGCAGTAGGCGGCCGCCTCGTGCCAGAGAATCCCCAGGGCAGGGCCGTCCTCACGCCCGGCAGGGCCGAGTTTCGCGAAGGGGTTCTCCCAGAGGATGGCGTCGGCGGCGAGGGACCTTGGCGTCGGCTGTCGAGAATTGCGAATCCACTTGGAAAAGCGGTGGAATTGGTAGGGAGTGATCTCCTTGGTCGCCAGGGCGAAGCGGTGTTCGCCGGCCTGCCGACCCGTTGCCCCGGTCGGTACCGACCCGGCGGGGGCGGTCACGATCGAGAACACCTGACCCTGGGAGTTGACGAGCCACTGCCGGTCTCCGGGGGGGAGCAGTTCCATCTCGAGGTCGATCCGGCGCACGCGCTTCGTCTGTCCCCAGCGGTCGAGGAGCCAGTGCAGAGCGCTGTGGAGCCCGGCGTCGGGCTCGTTCCGGTACTCGGCGAGGAGCGTGTCGATCAGGGCCTCGCGGTTGGGGATGATCGTCCAGGCCGGGTCGTACTCGCCCAGCGCGAGCAGAAGGGCCCGGCGAATGGAGACGTCACGCTCGACGCGGAACCGCGCGACGAGCCGGACGGGATCGACCCCCGCCGCGCTCAAGGCTTCGATGAGAGCGCTCCGAACGGTAGGGTCGGGCGTGTGCCGGAGGAGTGGCCAGACGCGATCCTCCCGGCCCATGAGGAGCAAGGACGCCGCCACGACGGCCCGCGTTCTGGCGGCGTCGAGGCGATCGTCCTCGGACCGGATCGCGGCTTGGCTTGGCTCGATCAGCCGCCCCTCAAGGGAGTCGAACCCGCCGGGGACGTCGCGGGCGAGCGTGGCGTAGAGAGCGGCGAGCACGCGCCGTTCGGCGGCGCCGTGGCGGTCATCCGCCAGCAGGTCCGTCAGGGTGGGGAGGAGGTGGCTGCCGACGGGCCGGAGCAGGTCCGCCCACTGGCCGACGGTGAGCGGATCTTCCATCGCCAGCACGCGGGCGAGGTCGGGCCCAACCGTGACCCAACGCGGGTCGTCGGCTTCTCCATGAAGGGCGAGCGCACACGCCGCCCGAAGTCGCGGCCCGTTGTCCTCGCGATTGTTCCCCAGCACGCTCCACAGGCGGGCCAGGGGGAGCTGACCCTCTTTCGTGAGCGTGGCGCGGATGATCGATAACTCGTCGGGCGTAGCCACCAGGAGGCGGTCGGCCAGGTAGCTCGCCTGGCTGGGATCGGTGGGTAGGAGGGCCAAGGCGGCATGGAGCCGCTCGCGCGAACCGAGGGGAGCCTTGGCCATGATGGTCTGCAGCAGCGGGATGGCCGGCTCGCTGTACGGTGCCAGGGCAAGGAGGTGGTCGGAAACCCGGGCCGTCTCGATCGTCCCCAGGGTGTGGACCAGGGTCCGGACGCGGCTGGCGGTCTCGCGGCGTCGGGCCTGGCCTTCCGCGCGAACTCCGGCGATGGCGAGCACGAGGAGGACGGTCAACCCGGCGGCGACCACGGCCATGAGAGTCGGGTGGCGACGGACCCAGCGGACGATTCGTTCGCCGAGACCGATCCGACGGGCCCGGATGGGGAAGCCGTCGAGGGAGCGTTGGAGGTCTTCGGCGAGGTCCTCCGCCGACCTGTAGCGGCGGATCGGCTCCTTGCGCAGGCAGGTCAGGCAGATGGTCTCGAGGTCGCGGGAGATCTTGGGCTGAAGCCGCCGCGGCGAGACCGGCTCCTGCGTGCGGACCAACTCCAGCGTCTCTTGCTTGGTGGTCCCCTGGAAGGGGGGGCGTCCGGTCAGGGCCTCATAGAGGATCGCCCCCAGGGCGTAGACGTCGGTGGCCGGGCCAATCGACCTGGACTTGCCCTCGGCCTGCTCCGGGGCCATATAGCTTGGAGTGCCGAGGATGTCTCCGGTCCAGGTTGTACCGGCGTCGTCGTCGAGGATCTTGGCCAGGCCGAAGTCGGCGACCTTGGGGACGCCGTCGGCGGTCAGCAGGATGTTGGAGGGTTTCAGGTCGCGGTGGACGATACCGCGCCCGTGGGCGTGGTGCATGGCGCGGGCCAGGGCCTCGACCAGCTTCGCCGCCTCGGTCGGCGGCTGGGGGGCTCCGGCGTACCGTTCGGCCAGGGTTCCGCCCGGCATGTATTCCAGCACGAGGACGGGGCGGCCTTCGTGCTCACCCAGCTTGTGAATGGTGACAATGTGGGGATGTTCCAGGCGGGCGACGACCTCGGCCTCTGCGTGGAAACGGGCGACTTGCTCGGGGCGGCTGTAGGGCCCGGCGAGGATCATTTTGACTGCCACGATCCGCTTGAGTTCGGTCTGGCGGGCCTTGAAGACGACAGCCATGCCGCCGCGTCCGAGTTCTTCCAGGAGGTCCAGGTCGGCGATCGTCTTCGAGCCCTGCGCTGGGGAAGAGGACTCATCGGAGACGCGCAGGACCTTGTAGATTCGCTCCAGCTCCTGGATCCGGTTTCGGAGACGTTCCTGTCGCTCGAGGTTATCGGGGCAGAGTTCGGCCGCCGAGAGAGTCTCGCCCTGCCTTCGGGCCTCGTCCCAGGCGACCAGCCAATCGGTGGTGCGTGCGTCGTCCACTGGTCAGGGCCCCCGTGGTGAGTCCGCTTATAAGCTGTGCGTTCCGCCGAGCCGCCCGGCCAGCCGGCCTGCGGCGGCAACCCAGAGATAGCTGACCTGCCGCGGTGTCTTGCCCAGGAGAGGAGCGATCTCGGCCTGGGTCAGGTCCTGGTAGTAGTGCATTTTGAAGACGGCCCGCTCTTCGGGCGGCAGCTCGTCGACGAACCGGTGGACCTCGGAAAGTGCGAGCTGCCGGGCCGGATCTTCGCTGCTCCGGGCCAGAGGCGAGATGTCGGTCGCGAGGGTGTCGACGGTGCCGCTGGCCCGTTCGCGGCGGTCGCGGACCTGCTGTCGGTCGAGCATGTCGAGCAGGACCTGGTTGATCTTATGCGCGGTGAGCCGGAAGAAATCCGCGGCAGTCGGCGGTGGGGCAGCCTTCAGAGCCTTGATCAGCCTGGGCCAGGCCTCATGCAGCACGCTATCGGCGTCGTGGCGATCGCGGAGCGGGGGAAAGTCCCGATGGAGCCGCACGCCGGCCAGGCGGCGGAGCCGCTCGTGAACGAGGGCGAGGAGCGCGTGGCGGGCCTGATCCTCTCCCCGCCGTAAGCGTTCGATCAAACGCTCCAGCCGATGCTCGCTCAGGTCGGTCATGACTCAGGCCCGCAGCCGCGGCTCCGAGGAACGATTTAAAGGGAACGGGATCACGCGGGGATTGGCGTCCGCCAGGTCTGGGGCCGGCGTCTTCATTATTTTTGATTTTCTTCGTCTGAAGTCGCGTCTCGCCAAGCTGTACCTAGAGGGAAGGATTGATCGCGGCCATAGGATCGATCCCGCACCATGTCAAACAATACCAGGACCGCCGTCAAGCTTTGCGGTTTCATGACGTGAATTTCGGTGACAGGACGCCACGTTTCTGCCACGGCGTGCTTCACCCTGAAGTGCTCCGCTCCGTGTGGTTGTGCCGCGGGACTCGCCGATCCCGTACGTGAATTCACGCAGTGATTGGGCTGCAAACGGCGACTCGCTCCATGAAAGAGGGTAGGCGTCTTTGTTCGCAGTTATTTGGAGTGAAAGCATGAGGATATAGTTTCTGAGCTCCGTGGTTGCCCGGACTAGCTTCTCATGGGCTCTTCGGAGAGTCGTTCGGCTCGAACGACGCGGCAGTTCCCCCCCCCCCCTTTGGTTGTGGCTTCCCGTGTTGACCATCAGGACTAACTTCATGCCTTCTCTCTCGCTCTCACTCTCCCCCACCCCAATGCCGATGGTCGGCATTCCGTCAGACTCCCCCTCAAAAACGACACAGCTCTGCTTGATGGGCAGGCCCTGATCATGCCGTGCGATCCCAAGATGCCGGGTCGCTCGCGGGGAACCGCCGCTGTCAGTTGCTCTGCTTAGCGACGAGCGAGTGTGATTGACAGAGCCTTGAATGAGCGAGTCCCGATGGATGCAGTGCAGCACCAGTCCGGCCTCACTCAGTAAAAAATCATAAACTTGGTTTGACGATATTAGAATAGATAAGTGTGGGTTGCGCTATGCGCCCGCATAAAAACTCTGCGGAGCGGGACGATGAGCAAGCGCCAGACACCGTTGCGACGAAACCTGCCTCGGCGTCGATCTTCCAGGATGAGGACTTTCGAGTTCGAATGTCTCGAGCAGCGGCAGTTGCTCTCCACGGTGTCTTGGGATGGTGGCGGTGACGGGGTGCTCTGGTCTGACGCCGAGAATTGGAGCGAGGACCGTCTCCCTTCCGAGCAGGACGACGTTGTGATCGACCTGCCCGGCGAAACGACCATCATTTACCGGGGTGTTCAGCCCGACATCCGTAGCCTTACCAATGCGGAAACCGTCTGGATTCAGGGGTCGTCAACCGGGAGTCACTCCACCTTAAACATCCGCTCCGGGCTGACCAACTCTGGGGTGTTACGGCTCGAATCGCTCAACTCTGGCTTCCGTTCGAATGTGGCCGTCGGCGGGGTGTTGGCTAACTTCGGTATCATCAGCGTCAACGCCGGTAGTGGCGGCGAACGAGCCATCACCGGCAATCTTACAAATACAGGAACGATTGATGTCGCCTTGAATGCCACCCTGCTCGTCAATGGCAACGACCATGTCGTGCAACAGGGTGGCGGCTCCATCAACGCTGTGGGCCGGTTCATGGTGGAGGGGGGGACGTTCCACTACACGGGGGGCTCGCTATCCGGCAATGTTGGGGGCCACGACGCCAAGTTCGATGTGGCCGAGACGGTCACGAGTGCTTCGACCGTCTACGCCTGGGGTGGGGAGTCGATCCTTCTTGGTAATCTCGCGCCGAATGTGACGCTCTGGGTCCAGGGCCGCAGCACCGAGAGTCACGCGGTGCTCGCTCTGTCAACCGATGCCGTCAACGCCGGGACGATCCGCCTGGAATCACGCGACGGCGGCTTCTCCGCGAACCTGGCAACAGGGCCGAACACACTTAGGAATTCCGGCACGATCGTCTCCTATCGGGGGTCGAGCGGCCTCCGCACGATCACGGGGAACGTGGTCAACAGCGGGTTGATCGAAGTTCCGGCGAACTCGTACCTGACCGTCACCGGGGGCGTGTTCGAGGCAGCCGGGGGCCGCATCGCTGGCTCGGCTGTCCTGATCGACACCCAGATTCGGGTGACGGCCTCTCCGGCCCAGCCCACGACTCTGGTATTGGCCGGGCTTGGTAACGTCCTGGTCAGCGACGTTCTGCCCAACACCACACTCTGGGTGAACGGTCGCGACGGCCAAGGGGCGGCCCGATTGACGATCCCCGGGCCTGTGACGAATCGGGGAACGATCCTGCTGGAGTCAAGCGATCGCACGTTCGAGTCGTCGGTGGTGGTGCAGTCCGGTGCGTTGACGAATGCTGGGATCATAGATGTGAATGCAGGTAGTGGCGGTGTTTACACCGTTGGGGGCAATCTCACCAACACCGGCCTCATCAATGTCGAGCTGAACACCACATTAGCCATCAACGGCACCAACCCCCTGCTGACGCATGCCGGAGGATCGATCCAGGCAGATGGGCGACTCACGCTTCAAGGGGGAACATTTCGCTTTACGGGGGGAACCGTCGTCGGATCCGTGGGGGGAGACGACACCAGGTTCGACGTCGCCGAGACTGTCACGAGCGCCTCGACGGTGTACGCCTGGGGCGCCGGCTCAACCCTGATAGGTAACCGCAGCCGCCATGTCACGCTCTGGGTTCAGGGCCGCGACTCGGATGGCCATTCTCTATTGACCGCGGGTGCGGGGGCCGTCAATGCCGGGACGATCCGCCTGGAGTCGCGCGACCGCGCCTTATCTTCTGAATTGGCGACCGGACTGAACTCGATCTTCAACACCGGCCGGATCGTCTCCAATCTTGGCACTGGTGGCTTCCGCACGATCACGGGGAACGTGGTCAACAGCGGGTTGATCGAGGTTCCGGCGAACTCGTACCTGACCGTCACTGGGGGCGTGTTCGAGGCTGCTGGGGGCCGCATCGACGGCTCGGCCGTTCTGATCGACACCCAGATTCGGGTGACGGCCTCTCCGGCTCAGCCCACGACCCTGGTTTTGGCCGGACTTGGTAACGTCCTGGTCAGCGACGTTCTGCCCAACACCACGCTTTGGGTGAACGGTCGCGACGGTCAAGGTGCGGCCCGATTGACGATCCCCGGGCCTGTGACGAATCGGGGAACGATCCTGCTGGAGTCAAGCGATCGCACGTTCGAGTCGTCGGTGGTGGTGCAGTCCGGTGCGTTGACGAATGCTGGAATCCTAGACGTGAATGTAGGTAGTGGCGGTGTTTACACTGTTACGGGCAACCTCACCAACACCGGCCTCATCGATGTCGAGGTCGGGAGCACCCTGACCATCAATGGGAGCGAGCCCGTCTTCCACCAGTCGGGTGGTTCGATCGAGGCGGCCGGTCGACTCGTGCTTGTGGGCGGTATCTTTCAGGTCACAGGCGGGGCGGTGAGGGGCACGGTTGGGGGGCGCGGTTCTCGCTTCGACATCAGCGAGACTGCCACTCTGGCCTCGACGGTGTACGCATGGGGAAACTTGTCAGTCCTCCTTGGAAATCGAGGGCCCAACGTCACGCTCTGGGTTCAAGGCAAGGAGGGAGAAAGCAATGCTCTGCTCACCACCGCCTCCGGGGCAGTCAATGCCGGCCGGCTGCATCTTGAATCGCGCGATCGCAACTTTTCGTCGAACCTGACGACCGCCACCGGCGGGTTGACGAACACGGGTGTCATCGAGGCCGGGGTAGGTAGCGGAGGGACGCGAACGATCCTGGGAGAGGTGAGTAATGAGGGGATCATTCGCGCGGGAGAAGCTTCGACCCTCGTTTTCATGAGTTCCCTGACCGTCAAGGGGAGCGGGATTCTCTCAACCTTAGGTTCCGGCCGGATCCAACTCCAGGGAAGCCTTCTGGGTGACACGCGGGAGGCCGATCGATTCGCCCTCGGCGCATCCCTGGTGGTCTCCGGCAGCGGAACCAAGTTCTTCGAGGTCATGGGCCGCAACTTGGGGAATACCGCACAGGCCTTCGGCGGAAACTTTGCGATCGGTTCCCTGGCCCTTGCTGGCGGAGCTACGGTCCGGCTTGTCGATCAGCAGCGGAACAGTGGTGCGGAAGGCGCCGAGGCGGCTTACGTCGATTCGCTGGACGTTGCGCCTGGGACGACCCTTGACCTTAACGGATTGACCCTCTACACACGCGCCGCGTCGATCCGCGGAACTGTCCTTGGCGGGGCGGTTATCGAGGGGGTGGACGGTGGCCAGTTCAGCCTGGGCCAGTCGCTCCCCGGCCGGATTACGGCTCCGGGCGAAGTCGACGAGTGGAGCTTCTACGGCCGGGCTGGGCAGCATGTCACGGTTCAACTCACCACGGGGTCGGGTAGCCCCGGGCCTCTCCCGCCGCAATTGAACTGGGCCGAGGTCTTTCTGATCGGTCCGACAGGAACCCAGCTTGCCGGTGGCGTGAGCTTGGCCGAGGGCGCACCCGTTGTGATCGAGAACGTGTTGCTCCCGGGTGACGGCAACTACCGGATCCGTATTCAGGCGCCCCCCTCGCTTTCCAACAGCACGGGCCGATACATCCTCGGTGCCTATGAGACCTCCGCCGGCAAGCAGCCCATCCTCCTCAATCAGCAGTACTCGGGCATACTTCCGAGCAGCTTCCGCATCGACCAGTGGACGTTTTCGGCCACAGCCGGTCAGCAGGCTCAACTGGACGTCATCAACACGTCGAACGCGACGATCAAGTTCTCGCTCCGCGACCCGAACGGATCGGTGCTGTTCGCGGGCCTGACCGCGAGTTCCGGCCTGACCACTCTTCCGGTCTCGGGCATTTACACCCTCTCGGTCGATGCCCTCCAAGGCCAGCCCGGAAGCTATGCCTTCCGCTTGAAAGAAACGAGCCTGGTCGATCTCGAGCTGGACGAGCCGTTCGCCGGGCGCTTCTCCGGAAATGCGCACGCCCAGCTTTTCCGCGTGGATATCGATGAGCTGACCCGGTTGCGGATCGCGCTCGACGACGAGTCGGCTGCGAATCAGAACGAGATCTACGTCAAGTTGGGCTCGCCCCCCACACGGTCCGATTTCCAGTTCCGGTTCGATCGCCCTGCCTCCCCGGATCAGGAAGTTCTGGTGCCGGCCGCGGTCCCTGGCTCGTGGTATGTGCTCGTCTATGCCAAGCACGTCCCTACGCCGAGTCACTTCACGCTGCTGGCCACGGCCTCGCGCGTGCTACTGGACCGGGTCACGCCCAACCGGCTGGGCAATGAGGCGGACATGACTCTTACCCTCGCCGGCGCAGGCTTCGACGGCTCGGCGATCGTCGAACTTGTGGGCTCGAGCCATCAAGCCGTCTACCGAGCGCGATCGGTCAGCTTTGATCAGACGACGCAACTCACCGCGACGTTTGCCGCGAACACCGTCCCACCGGGCACCTACGACGTCCGGGTCACCCAGGCCGGCGGTCTTCAGACGACCCTGCCCGGGGCATTCACGGCGATCCCCGGGGCTCGCACCGAGCTTTGGACCAACCTGATCACGCCTCGCACCTTCGGGTTCCGCCAGCCGGGCGAGATCGTGATCGAGTACGCGAACCGGGGTGACGTGGCCATGCCCGCGCCCCTGCTGATGCTCACGGCGACCCAAAATGGCAAACCGGGCGCACTGTTGACGCTCGATAATTCGCGTTTGATCGAGGGCTTATGGACCTCCGCGATCCCCGACGGCTTCACCAACTCAGTACAGTTCCTCGGCAGCGGTGAGACACCAGGCGTGCTCCAGCCCGGCGAGAGCGTCCGAGTGATCGTCCACTATGCCGGTTGGCAGAAGCCTTGGACGGCAAGCGCCCCGTTCTTGTTCACACTCAGCACCCTCACCTCCGACGATCTCACGCCCATCGATTGGGCCGCTATGGAGTCCTCGTTACGCCCCGATGTCTATTCACCCGCGGCCTGGGCGCCGATCTTCGCCAACCTGACATCGAGCGTTGGCGCGACCTGGGGCGACTACGTACGGATGCTTAACGAGAACTCCGCCTATCTCGCCCGGCTCGGACAGGATGTTCGGGACATCGGTGAGTTGCTCGGTTTCGAGCTCATCCAGGCCAACGGCCTGACTTCGATGAGCGTGCTGGCGCAGGCTCGGGATGCCTCCGTGGAGGCGCCGGGGCTCGACCTCACGTTCAACCGGGCCTTCGGTCCGACGCTGGCGGACCGCAACCGGATCGGGGCCCTCGGCCGAGGCTGGACCTGGACCGATGGCTGGGATCAGGCCTATGCCGTTCTCGCCGATGGGACCGTCGTGATCCGTCAAGCCGACGGCCGGTCTCGACGCTTCCAGCCCGACAGTCGCCGGGCCGGCCAGTTCTTCGCTGAGTCGGGGGACTCCGGCCTGATCACCGAGCTCTCCTCGAACGGTCTCGTCCTCCGCGAGAAGTCCGGCCTCACGCTTCGATTCGGGGCAGACGGGAGCGTCCGTTCGATGTCCGACCCCAACGGCAACACGATCACGGCCACGCTCGTCGGCGGCCGACCCACCCGCCTCGTCCACTCCGGAGGAGCGAGCCTCGACATTGCTTATAACGCCACTGGTCGGATCATCTCCGTGACCGACTCACGTGGCCGGGCCACGCGCTTCACTTACGACCCGACGAACCAGTACCTCCTCTCGGCCGAAGACTTTGGCGGCCGCATCACAAGATACACTTACGATCAGGTCGGTGGCCCCGCGCAACGCCATGCCTTGCTCTCCATCGAGACGCCCTCCGGTGTCCGTCAGTACTACAAGTATGACGAACGAGGGCGGATCGAATCGGCCTCCGGGACCGACGGATCGGCACTCACGACCTACGCCTACGACGCGGTCGGGACCATCTTCCTCACCACGCCCCCGAGTGCCTCCGCGCCAGGCGGAACGGGAAGTCTCTGGTTCGATCATCACGGCCGGGTGGCACGCCTCAGCGACCCTCTCGGCAGGTCCTCGTTCGCGTCCTACGATCGAGCCGGCAATCTTGTGCAGGTCTCCGATTCCGAAGGGCGGACCGTTCGGGCCGGCTTCGACGCTCGGGGCAATCTCACCAGCGTGGTCGATACCCTGGGCAATGAAACCCGGTTTGACTATACCGGGAGCTTCAATCGGCTAGGCTCGTTCACCGACGCCAACGGCAACCTCACGCGCTATGCGTACGACGCTCGGGGCAACCTGGTCTCCTCGACGAACGCCGACGGCTCGGTCGAGCGTTGGACCTATGACGAGACGGGGAACGTCGACACCTGGACGAACCGACGAGGCGCTCAGATCGGTTATGAGCAAGATGCCTCGGGACGCGTCACGGCCAAGACCTACGCCGACCAGTCACGGGTCACCTACACCTACGACGCGCTCGGCAACCTCGCGAGCACCACTGATCCAACGGGCACGACGACCTATACGCACGACCTGGCGACCGGCTTCCTCACGAAAATCACCTACTCCGATGGGCGTTCCCTGTCCTTCACCTACTGCACTTGCGGGCGAAGGACATCCAGCACCGACGAGACCGGATACCGGATCGACTATGAGTACGATGCCCTCGGCCGGCTCCAATCGCTCACCGACTCGAACGGCACGATGCTGGTGCGCTACCACTTCGACTCCGCCGGGAACCTCGCGAAAAAGACACTCGCCAACGGCGTGGAGACGACTTACACCTACGATGCCGCGGGCCAGATCCTCAGCCTTGTGAATCTCGCTCCGGGGGGCACGGTCCTGTCCCGGTTCGATTACACCTACGA
Organism: Singulisphaera photorubra; assembly: GCF_045290345.1. Lineage (GTDB taxonomy): Bacteria > Planctomycetota > Planctomycetia > Isosphaerales > Isosphaeraceae > Singulisphaera. Next base: position 1,501,328 of record NZ_CP155447.1, read on the forward strand.
CCGCCGCGGCCTGCGGACGTCGATGACCACCCTCGACGGCCGCTGGGTCTACACCTACGACGACGCCGGCCAACTTGCCGGTTACACTTCCCCCGATGGCCGTCAGGTTGCTTACATCTACGACGCACTCGGCAACCGCTTGGAGGAGACGGTCATCGAGGGGAGCGACGCCTTCGTCATCGCCTCCGTGACCAATGACCTCAATCAATATGTCAACGCGAGCGGTGACGTTTACTCATTTGATCTCGACGGCAACCTGATTCGCCAGGTTGTCGATGGCGTCGTAACCAATTACACCTTCGACGCCGAGAACCGCTTAGTCCGCGTGACTCGCGGCAGCGATGAGCAGACCTACACCTACGACGCCCTCGGCAACCGTGTCGCATCCACCTTCAACGGGGACATGACCCGCTTCGTCATCGACCCGATCGGACTCGGGAACGTCGTCGGCGAATATGACGCCTCGGGTCAGCTCGTCGCCCGCAACGTCCATGGCTACGGCCTGATCAGCCGCGATACACCGTCCGCCGCTCCCTATTACTTCACCTTCGACGCGCAAGGGAACACGAGCGAATTGATCGGAGCAGGGGGGGGCGTGCTCAATCGTTATGTGTTCGAGCCGTTCGGCGGCTCTTATCAAAGCACGGAGATGGTGGCGAACCCCTTCCAGTTCGTCGGAGAATTCGGAGTCATGCGGGAGAGCCAAGGCCTCGACTTCATGCGAGCCAGGTTTTATGACTCCAGCATCGCGAAGTTCCTCTCGCCCGACCCGATCGGCCTGAGGAGTGGTGACGTAAATTTCTATCGTTATACCGAGAACTCCCCGACCAACGCGATCGATCCGTCGGGCCTTGATCGTACCATTAATGATTTGATTGGTGGCGACGATGAGGATGGCGGCGATGAAGGATGGGCTGGGACGGGCATGCCCTTTAGCAATCCATACGGTCCAGGTGATTTTGAAGGCATTCATCCGGATTTCGCGCTACCGGATGACACCTACCCAGATCTTAGCGGCGATGAAGGATTGCCTGAGACGGGCTTGCCCGATGGAAGTCCATTTCATCCAGATGATAATGGAGACGTTGCTCCGGGCGATGGCTGGGGGCTATTCCCGCCGACGAAAGACACTAACCAAAATCAGGTCAACTCTGGCGAACCCTCGGATCCAAATGAGAAACTTGGTCCCGCCGGCCATGGCCCCGAGGGATTCGTTGCGCCGGGCGACACCTTCCTTTACCGGGTCAACTTCGAGAACCTTGAAACCGCTACGGCCCCCGCGCAGCGGGTGGATATCACCGACCCGCTTAGTGCGGACCTTGATTGGAGCAGCTTCGAGCTGATCCAGGTCGGTTTTGGTGACACCCGAATTAACATCCCGGCAGGTCTGCAGGATTTCGAGACCATCATTGCGGCGACCTACAACGGCCGGACGTTCGACGTCGAGATCCGCATCGGCCTTGACCCTGCCACGGGCCTCATTACCGTCGCTTTCCAGTCGGTTGACCCAACGACCAGCCTGCCTCCCGATGTCTTGACCGGCTTCCTCCCACCTGAGGATGGCACTGGCCGGGGCCAGGGCTTCTTCACCTATACGATTCGACCGCGTGCCAACCTGCCGACCGGGACGGAGATCCGCAACATCGCCCAGATTACCTTTAACCGTGGCATGACCATCGCCACCGATCAGGTCGATCCGCTCGACGCCTCGAAGGGGATCGACCTGGCCAAGCAGTCACTCAACACCATTGACGCCGGCGCTCCGACTAGCCGGGTTGCTCCGCTAGCTCCGACGACCATCGGTTCGTCACCGAGCGTGACCGTCTCCTGGGCTGGCGAGGACGATCCCGGTGGATCAGGAGTCGCACGCTACGATTTGTTCGTCTCGGTCGATGGCGGTCCTTTCACATCCTGGCTGATCGGCACCACCCAGACCTCAGCCGTTTATGCCGGTGAATTTGGTCGCCGCTACGCCTTTCAGGCGATGGCCATCGATCACGTCGGCCATCGCCAGGCTGCGCCTGAGGCGGCTCAGGCAACGACGTTGGTCGCGGCGGCCACGACCACAACTGTGCAGGCGACGTCCGCCAGTATCGTCTATGGTCAGTCCCTTGCCTTCACGGCGATCGTCACTTCCCCGTCGGAGAGCGGGTCGCTTGGAGGTACCGTTCAGTTCGTTGTCAATGGCGCGAACTTTGGCCCTGCGGTTGCGCTGGTCAATGGCGTTGCTGTCTTCTCAAGTTTCAACACGCTGGGGGCGGGAACACATACTGTCTCCGCGATCTATTCCGGCTCGGCCGGAATCCCGGCGAGCGCGGCGGCGCCGATCGCTGTGACCGTGGCGAAGGCCCGCCTGACGGTCAAAGCGCGGGATGCGGCCAGGGTCTACGGTCAGGCCAACCCCGCATTTTCAGCGACCTATACAGGGTTCGTCCTCGGTGAGAGCCCGAGCGTGCTGGGCGGTTCCCTCGGTTTCGCGACATCTGCCACGCCGTTGAGCTACGTCGGGACTTATGCGATCACGCCGGGCGGCCTGAGATCCGCCAATTATATCATCACCTTCTTGGGTGGAAATCTGTCTGTCACGCCGGCATCGCTGGTGATCACGGCGGACGACCAATCCATGTCCGCCGGGCAGTCGCTTCCGCTGCTGACGGCGACCTATTCCGGGTTCGTCAATGGCGACTCGCCCGCGAGCCTGACGGCTCCTGTCTCGTTGTTCGCTGCCGCACCGTCCACTGGGGTGTCGGGGTCTTATGCGATTGTGGCGTCAGGGGCTTCGTCGCCGAACTACGCTATCACGTATCGGCCCGGGACATTGACCGTGCTCGCCTCGCCGGTCGCGGTTCGTGGAGTACAAATTCAGACCATCAAGGTTCGACGAAGGCAGTTGAAGGTTCTGGTCGTCTCGTTCGACGGCGGTCTCAACGCCGGGATGGCTCAATCGGTCGGCAATTATCGGCTCGCTACCGCTGGCAAGGATAAGAAATTTGGAACGAGATGACAAGGCGGTGGCCCTGAAATCAGCGGCCTACGATCCCGTGACGAAACGAGTGACCCTCGCCACACGAGCCCCGCTTTCCCTGCGCAATCCGATGCAGTTGCGGGTGAATGCTGGAGGAATGAGAGACACCCTGGGCCGTCCGATCGACGGTGACCGCGATGGTCAGCCCGGGGGTGATGCCGTGGCCCTTCTGAACAAGGGCCGGATCACGCTGGCCAGTGTCGGCCGATCCCCGAACCATCTCCTCTTGGCGCAAGCCGTCGACCACATTCTCGGGACGGGAGGGGATTCGCTGAAGTCTTCGCGGAGGAAAAAATAGGTTTGCGGGAAAGAAAGTTATTGATGCCCTCGGTCATGGCGACTATTGTCCCAACTTGTTGATTTCGATAATTTCGCCGATTTGTCGAAATCCTCACCCTTCCGCGACGCAAATTCGGACGACGTGTGAATCTTGCGGTCTCGGGAAGGTAACCTGTTTGCGCCGGACCGACTCGAAAGTCTAGGAATTCGGATGTCGGCACAGTTGAATTGGATTTAGGCGACGACCTGGTCGAGCCGAACACCTTGGCTCATCCTGATTCTCCTGGCGGCCGTGACTGCGGGATGGTCGCTTTGCGGTTCCGCTCCACCCGGCATCGCCCGGACGCAGGCCGTCGCTTCTTCAAGGATGGAGATGACGAACAGGCGCGTCGTCCATTACGTGACGCCCCGGCAACTGATCGCCTCGAACGCGATGCTTGATCGAAAGTTGTTGGGCCTCACGGCGATGGGCGACGATGGTAAGTGGCGCGACTGGTCGGAACTGAGCGCAGGGCAACCCGTCGTCTTCGTGTTCGCCAAGGAAGGTTGCCCCTGTAACGCAGACTTCGAGCCGTTCTTTCACCGCGTGGAGCGGCTTTATCATGGGGCCGTCCGATTCGCCGTGGTGATCGACGGCGATGTCGCGGCTGCGCGGGCCTACGCAGCCGAATTCAAGGTTCCCTATCCCGTGCTGGCGGATCCCGAGCACACCCTGATCCAGCGGTTTGGGGCCGAGCAGGGGGGCTACGTGGCGCTTCTGGCCGGGGACGGCACGATCGAAGGCTTTTGGCCCGGTTGCTCGGCCGACGGGCTCCGCGACCTCGGCCGGCGGATCGCTCGCCTCGCCGAGGTCGAGGAACGCCCGCTCGACGTTTCGGGCATGTCCCGTCCCCTGATCACGGGGTGCCCGTTCGCGTTGTGAACGCTCGAGGGGGGGAACCACTCAGGAATTCCAATCAACCCAACGTTTGAGCCTACTCCTTTCGCCGATCCAGAGAAGTCGCCACTTCATCAGGAGGCCGCCAAGGTGTCATCCTCATTTTATGAAAAGCTCTCACGTCGCCGGCTGTTCAAGTACGGGGTCGCCGGCCTGACGGGCCTGGGTGCCTATCGGGGTCTGAGGGCGCTTGGGACGGCCGATGAAGATCAGGAATCGCTGGTCGTTCAGCCCACGGACATGGGGGGAATCAAGGTGGAACTTCCGCCCTACATCCTGCTCTCGCCGACGAAGTTGGGGGGCGGCACGCACGCGGTCAACACCCAGTCGATGAAGCAACTGGCCTGGATCTCGTACTGGAACTACGGCGATACCTGCCCGATCTCGCACCACCTTTGCGCGTATCCGGCCGAGGACGGCAAGGATCCGTTCAACGGCTTCGAGTTCATCAACTCGGCTCAAGGGGGTGAAAATGTCCTGATGTACGGCATCCCCACCCGGATCAAGGAGATGGGCCTGCTCGACCCGATCTACGGCCAGGGCAATCAGCTCTACCGCGTCCGCTACGACGGCAAGACCGGTCAGATGGAGTTGATGGAGAACGTGGCCGAAACCACGGGCGTCGGACTGGGAGTCCATACCACGGTTTACCCCGACGCCAGCGGATTCAGTTGCGCTGACGGTCAGAAGGATGTGGCCGCCTTCTTTAGCAGGGCCAGGGGGCCCTCCGAGAAGACCAAGGTGCTCGCCGCCTTCAAGGCCGACTGGATCCCCAAGTCGCCCTACCTGGGAGAGAGCTGGATGAAGGGGGGGACGATCCGGCTGCAGCGGCTCACCCCATCGAAGGAAGAAGCGGGAGGGCTCCACGCCGCCGACGGTTATTACAACTACCGGGGGAGCAAGGGCAACAAGATCAATTATGAGATGGCTCCGATGGCCGAGCTCCTGGTGGAGCGCGGTCAGATCCCGGGTGATGCGCCCCAGAGCCTGACCGGCCTCGACTTCGCCCTCCACGACCCGCGCGACCGATTCTCGGTCCTGGGCCTTCGGATGTGCGGCGGCGGTATCATCCTGGATCGCCAGAACTGGGAACCGGTCTGCTTCATCAGCGCCGACGAGAACGGCAAGGACAACTACCCGCTCAAGAAGGTCAGCAGCACGCCGGATACCTGGGAGGTGACCCTCGACGGGGTCAGCAACCCGATCCACGAGTCGGGCTTCAACCCCACGATCGACCCGCCCGTCTTCTGCATGATGAACAACCTTCGGGCCAACAACGTCGCCATCATGGACGTGCGCAACGCCGACCCACGCCAATGGAAGCGGCAGACCTACCTCCGCGATAAGGAATGGGTCGGAGAGTATCCCTCACCGTTTCACATCGGCTATTCCGCCGATGGAACCAAGTGCTTCTTCACCGTGCTCCGGCCCAAGCCGATGCGGAGCGACATCTTTGTGGCCGACACGTCAACATGGAAGGTGATCAAGAAATTCCGGAACGTTGGGGTCGATCTGCAGACCCTGGCGGTCTCCCCCTGCGGTAAGTTTGTGTTCGCCATCTTCAGTGGATTTCAGCGCCTGGAGTCGGGCATCTTCGTGTTCCGGCAGGATACGCTCGAGCCGCTCGGCTACATGCCCAATTTCGGAGGCCACCACGACTGTGTTCTCGTGCCGAAGAACACGCAGGAGCTGAAGTTCAGCCGCGTCTGCCAGGTTTGAACGGCCGATGATTGCCGCTTGCCTCGGAGATCGAAGACGGTATTAAGAGGCAGGAAAATGAACATCAGACGTTCGTCTTGGCTCTTCCTTCGCCTGGCGATTCAGGGGCTGGGCCATCGTCCGCTCCGGGCGGCCCTGCTGGCGATGGCGGTCGCGGTCGGAGGGGCCTCGGTCTTCACGGCCACCGTCCTCCGTAGGGCGATCCAGGACAGTGCCGGAACGAGCCTGGATCGCCTGGGGGCCGACCTGATGGCCGTCTCCAGGGGGACGACGGTCAACCTCACGGCCGCGCTGCTGACTGTTGAGCCGACCGAGGCGACGATCGATCCCGAGACGATCGCGGCTCTCGCCAGGCTCCCCGGGGTTGAGGTGGCCGCCCCCCAACGCTATTTCGGACTCCCGAGCGCCAACGCGTCGCACGGCGGTGGTCAGGAGGACTTGATCGCGTTCGATCCGGATCGTGACTTCACCGTGCGCCCCTGGTTGGTCGAGTCACTGGGACGAGGCTTTCGTCGGGGCGACCTGATCGTCGGCGGTCGTCGGCCCGAGACGGTCGGCGGCACGGTGAGGCTCTTTCATCGTGATTTTACCGTCTACGGGCGACTCGCCCTCACCGGGGTCGGACCGTTCGAACGCGCGATCTTCGCCTCGTTCGAGACGGTCTCCGACGTCGCCGCGGCGGCTCGAGCGTCCTCGGGGCGCGAGTTCGCGACGGACCTCGACACGGATCGCGCCACGGCCCTGCTCGTGCGGCTTCGGGTCGGAGCGACCCCGGAACAGTTCCGCTTTGCCGCGGCGCGACGGCCCGACGTCCAGGTGGTTGCGGGCAACGGTCTGAGCACCTCCGTTCGCCAGGCCCTCCGCCTGGTGTTGGGGGGCTCGGTCGTCTTCTCCGGCCTGATCCTGCTGACCACGGCCTTGATGGTGGCCGCGCTTTACACCGGCCTCCTCAGCGAGCGGCGACGCGAGCTCGGACTGCTGCTGGCGGTCGGGATGCGCCCTCTTCAACTCGTCTGGCTGATCCTGGCCGAGGCGGCCCTGACGACCGGCCTGGGCGGGATCTGCGGAGTCGTGCTCGGGGCCGGTGGCCTGGTCCTTTTTGAGCGGACACTCGGTTATCAGTTCCAGCAGTATCAGGTTCCGTTCGTCTTGCCCGGCCCGACGTTCCTGATGGTTGCGGGGGTGGTCAGCAGCCTGCTCTGTGGCGCCGTGGGGCTCGCCGGCGCGGCGCTGCCGGCCTGGCGCGCCGGTCGCTCCGAGCCCTATGGACTGGTCCGCGGGGAGGGGGCCTGATGCTTGTCTCAGCGCGTGGCCTGGGCCGGACCTACCGCACGTCGCGCGGGCCGATCGTCGCGGTTGACGGCGTCGATCTGGAGATCGCCCCTGGGGAATTCCTGGCGATCTGCGGGCGCTCGGGCTCCGGGAAGTCGACGCTCCTGGGGATGATTGGGGGACTCTGTCGCCCCACCGCGGGCTCCGTCTCGATCGGCGACACGGACCTCCACACGCTCTCGCCCGGCGCCCTGGCCGACTTCCGGGCCCGTCGGATCGGCTTCCTCTTCCAGTTCGCCGGGCTCCTGCCGAACCTCCGCGCGATCGACAACGTGGCGCTTCCCGCCCTGCTCGGCGCGGCGGAACAGGCCGACGCCTACGAGCGGGCCGGGGTCTCCTCGGCCAGGTCGGCCTGGCCGAACGTTGGGATGCCTATCCTGGTGAGCTCTCCGGGGGCCAGCAACGCCGGATCGCCGTCGCTCGCTCCCTGATCAACCGGCCCACTTTGCTCCTGGCCGACGAGCCGACCAATGACCTCGACGAGCAGGCCGAGTGGGAAGTGCTCACCTTGTTGGAGAACCTCCACCGGTCGCACGCGACGACCCTGGTCATCGTCACCCACGACCAGACGCTGGCGGCCCGGGCCGACCGCGTGGTGACGCTCCGCTCGGGTCGCCTCGTCTCGGCCTTGCGGCCTGCCCACGCGTTCGCCGAGGTCGTGCCCCACTGCGCCGAGGCGTACGCTCCAGACCCCGCGCCTGCCGTTGCAGACGGCCCGTTCGAGGCCGGGCCGGAAGCCCTGACGGTGGTCGAGCCGACGCCACCGGGGGCCGGATTCGTTCGGTTCCTCCTCGGGTTCCTCGGCTGGGTCGCCGTCGTCGCCGGGGCGCTCTACGCCTTCGATACCCTCTCGGCCCGATTCCAAGGGCAGGCCCTTGAGCGGCGGGTCAGCGAGCGTAAGCAGGCAGAATCGCTGGCGATGCAGCAGCTCCGCGCGGATATCCATGACGTCGTCTACCAGCCCGATGGCCGCTACGAAGTGACCATCTATCTCGAGAACTTCGCCCCGGACAAGCCGTTCCACGTCCTCGGGCCCGAGCTTCACGCCTTCGTTCAGGTCGACCGAGGCTGGCAGCCCGTGCCGATCCGCCGGGCCGATCACAGCAAGGACCGCGTGCAGGACGTTCGGGGCGACCGCCGTCTTGTTCCGTTCACACTCCAGCTCGATACCGATCGCTACGACGAACTGATCCCGGGCTACTTTCACCTCCGATTCACGAACGTCATGGTCGTCAGCGAGTCCGCCGAGCCCACGGATGACCTCTTCGAACGGACCGACGACTACTACGTCTACCTGAAGCCCCAACGCCTCAGCGACGATGACATCCGTGCCCGGAACCAATGGACGCCAGGCGCCATCGTCCCGCGCTGGATCCCGATGCCGGCTCACTGAGCCTCCAAACCCCCCCCTCCGTTTCAGCGGCCTTGTGGAGCACGCCTAGAGCCGCTTCGCCCTTTCCTGTCGGTATCAACTCGGTTAAACTAAGGTTCAAGAATATGGGTGCGTCTGTTCACGAAGTTGAGGTTGTCCATGGCCGCGAATGCCTCTCGACGTGAAATCCTCCGAGCCGGCCTCGCCGGGTTTGGCATGTTGTCACTCCCGGGCATGCTCCGACTTCGCGAGGCGTCGGCGGCAACCGTCGCGCCGCGCGAGCGGACGGCGGTGATCGTGGTCTGGCTCCGCGGTGGATGCAGTCACCTTGATACCTACGACCCAAAGCCGGACGCACCGAGCGAGTTTCGCGGCCCGTACTCCACGATTGAGACGAAGACGCCCGGCCTGCGGTTCACGGAACTGATTCCGCGTCAGGCGGCCATTTCCGATAAATTCACTGTTCTCCGGTCGCTGGCCCACACCGGGGGCGGCCACCCGGCCGGCTCGCTCCAACTGCTCAGCGGCGATCCCGATGCCCAGGACAAGCAGGGGCCGAAGTACCCGGACTTCATGTCGGTGGCCCACTACCTCCGCTCGGATTCCCGGCATGCGCTGCCGAACTATATCGGGGTCAACCCGATCACCCGGTACGACAGCTTTCAGATCGCGGGGCCGGCTTATCTTGGCGGGTCGTACGAGCCGTTTGCGCTTCATGGCGATCCCAGTTCGCCCAATTTTAAGGTGCCGAATGTGGGGCTTTCCCACCCCTCCCAGGCTGACCGGCTCCGTGGTCGGCTTCGCCTCAGCCACTCGTTCGACGACTTCAGACGCGACTTGGACTCCTCCGGCACGGTCGACGCCATCGACCGGTTCGAGTCACAGGCGCTCGACCTGCTGACCAGCCCGGAGGCGGCTCGCGCGTTCGACCTGACCCGGGAAGATCCGAAGCTCCGCGAGCGCTATGGCCTGAACCAGTGGGGGCAGCAATGCCTGATGGCCCGCCGGCTGGTCGAGGCGGGGGTGGAGGTGGTCACGACCACGTTCGACGGCCCCCTCTGCGGCCGGGTGGCGAACTGGGACGACCACGCGGTGAACCACCACGTATTCGACGCGCTCAAGTTCCGCGCTCCTTATTTCGACCAGGCGGTCTCGGCCCTGATTGAGGATGTTTACGCCCGAGGCCTCGACAAGCGCGTGCTCGTCGTGGTGACCGGCGAGTTCGGCCGGACCCCCCGGATCAGCTACGTCGCCAGCAGCGGCGGGGGCCAGGCGAGTGCCCCGGCGGGCACGGTGCAGCCGGGTCGTGACCACTGGCCACGCGCCAACTCGATGATCTGGGCGGGGGGCGGGATCGCCACCGGCCGTGTGATCGGCGGTACTGACCGCCACGGCGAAGATGTGACCGATCGTCGGGTGGGGCCTCAAGACTTCCTCGCCACGATCTACCAGCACCTTGGTATCGACTACGCCAGCGTCACTATTCCGGACCACGCCGGCCGCCCCACCCCGATTGTCACCAACGGCCAGGCGATTCCCGAGTTGATCGCCGCCTCCTGACCGGTCCTGGCTTGCCCGAAATCGACTTCTCGGTCGCCTAATTTTCCACTCAGAAATCCAAGGATTCCTGCTTCCGTTACGGTCGCGACCATGGTAACTTCGTTGGAAGCTTGTTCAACAAACCGGTCTGCTCCCGCGGCCCGAGCGAGGAGAGGTGCCCGAAATGAGCCGAATAATCCTGAGTCTGCTGTTGGCAATGGTCTTGGCGGCGGGCGGAACGACCGCCCGGGCGGGTACGACGGACGCTGCGTCGGAGAGCTTTTTTGAGCTCAAGGTGCGGCCCGTGCTTGCCGGCACTTGTGTGAAGTGCCATGGGGCCAAAAAGGCCAGTGGCGGGCTCCGGCTCGACTCGCGGGAGGCGATGCTGGCCGGCGGCGACAGTGGCCCGGCCTTGGTTCCGGGCGACGCGGAGGGGAGCCTGCTGATTCAGGCGGTCCGTCACGCCGACGAATCGCTCAAGATGCCCCCCACCAAACCGCTGGCGAAGGCCGCGCAGGACGATCTGGTCGCCTGGGTCGTTGCCGGCGCGTCCTGGCCGAAGGCCGCCGCGGCGAAGCCGATCGAAGGGCAGGCCCACTGGGCGTTCGAGCCGCTTCGGGCTCTCCTGCCCCCCGAGGATTCCACCGGCTGGGGCGCACAGGCGATCGACCGATTCATCGCCTCGGAGCATCGGGCCAAGGGACTCCAGCCGGTCGCGAAAGCGGACCGCCGTGCCTTGATTCGCCGGGCTTACTTCGACCTCATCGGGCTGCCGCCGGAGCCCGACCGGATCGAGGCGTTCGTTGCCGACGAGCGGCCGGACGCGTTTGCGCGGCTGGTCGATGAGTTGCTGGCATCGCCTGGCTACGGCGAGCGCTGGGGACGTTACTGGCTTGACCTCGCTCGGTATGCCGACACGGCCGGGGATAACTCCGACTATCCGATTCGCGAAGCCTACCTGTACCGCGACTACGTGATCGACGCCTTCAACGCCGACATCCCGTACGATCGGTTCCTCCACGAGCAGATTGCCGGCGACATCCTGGCCAGCGACGGCCCGCGCGATGACTACGCCCGCCGGGTCATCGCCACCGGCTTCGTGGCCCAGGCAAAGCGGTTCGGCACGAGGAAGCTCGAGGACATCCACCAGATCATCGAAGACACGCTGAACACGACCGGCCAGGTCGTGCTCGGACTCTCCCTTCGCTGCGCTCGCTGCCACGACCACAAGTTCGACCCGATCACGGCTCGCGACTATTACGCACTTTACGGCTTCTTCGCAGGCGCCAAGTATCCGTTCGCCGGGGCGGAGGAAGACCGCAAGCCGAGCGAGTTCGCACCGCTCGTTCCGCCGGACCGGGTCAAGGATTTCGAGGCGAAGCACGCCGAGCAACTCGCCCGGCTCAAAGCGAGCCTGACCGAGGCCGAGACTCGCGGTGAAGCGACGGGCCGGGTGCGTAACCTGGGCTTCGCGGTGGCCGAGGCGGAGTTTATCGCGGGAGTGGCCGGGACGAGCGAACAGACCAAGGCGCTCGAGTCCCTGAAGGTCGATCTTGCCAAAGCCACGCGGGGACGCGAGGGCATGCTCCGACGACTGCGCGGCGAGATCAAGCAGGTCACCGAGGCGGGACCGATGGCTCTCGCCCCCCTGGCCTATGCCGTTCGCGACGGCGCTCCGACCGACGTCAAGCTCCAGGTGGGCGGCGACCCGGGCAAGCTCGGTGAGCATGTGCCGCGTGGGGTTCCCAAGGTGCTCGAGCCCGCCGGGACGATCGACCTGCCTGCGACGGGCAGCGGCCGACTCGCGCTGGCCCGCTGGCTCACCGAGGGGTCGCCTCGGCACCTCACCGCGCGGGTGATGGTCAATCGAATCTGGCAGCATCACTTCGGCAAGCCGATCGTGGCGACCCCCTCGGACTTCGGCCTTCGGGGCATCCCGCCGACCCACCCCGAGCTACTCGACTGGCTGGCCGGCGATTTCATCGCCCAAGGGTGGTCGATCAAGGCGATGCACCGCCGGATCATGCTCTCGGAAGTCTACCAGCTTGCTTCCGACGACGACTCGGCCGATGCGGCGATCGACACGGGCAACGCCTACTACTGGCGATTCGACCGCCGGCCTCTTGACGCCGAGGCCTTGCGGGACAGCCTGCTCGTGCTGGGGGGGAACCTCAAACGCGACCGGCCGGGCCCTCAGCCGTTTCCGGCCGTGAGCACATGGACGTATACCGCGCACCACCAGTTCAAGGCGCTCTACCCGTCGGAGCACCGAAGCGTCTACCTGATGGTGCAACGGCTCCACCCGCACCCGTATCTGGCCCTCTTCAACGGACCTGACACGAGCGTGACCACGCCCGCCCGCGACAGCTCGACCGTCGCCTTGCAGGCTCTCTTTCTCCTGAACAACCCGTTCGTGCACGACCAGTCGCAGCAGTTCGCGGGCCGATTGCTCGCGGATCAGTCCGACCCGTCGGAACGCCTCCGGCTCGCCTATCTCCGCGCGTTCGGCCGTTCGCCGACGGTCGGCGAACAGGGGAGGGCAGGGGAGTTCCTGTCGCAGTACGAGCGGAGCCTTGCCGACGAGGGCGTGCCCGCCGACCGCCGCTCCCGTGAGGCCTGGGCCGGCCTGACCCGGGCGCTGCTCGCCTCAAATGAATTCCTCTACGTGGATTGAAGTAAAACGATGTCGATAAGGGGGAGTCAAGACAATGGCGGCTGAATCGCCGAACCGGAGGTCCGTGCTCCGCCGTGCCTCGGCATTCGCCATGGCCGGCGGGTTGGGGCTGTACCGTCAGCTCTCGATCGCCGCCGCGGCGAATTCGGGACATCCGCTCGCGCCCCGGCCGGGTCACTTCCCGGCAAAGGCGAAGCATCTGATCGTCTTCTTCATGACCGGGGGATTTTCCCACCTCGATACGTTCGACTACAAGCCGAAGCTTCAGAAGGACCACGACAAGCAGGTTGGCGGCCGCAAGGTCTTGGCCTCGCCGTACAAGTTCCGGCCGCGCGGGGCAAGCGGCAAGATGGTCAGCGAGCTCTTCGAGCACGTCGGCGGGTCGGTCGACGAGTTTTGCTTCCTGCATACGGTCCACGGAGACTCGGCCGGGCACTCGGCCGCGACCCTGGGCATGCACACCGGCTCGGTCACGATCCCGTTGCCGAGCATCGGCTCGTGGGTGAGCTACGGCCTGGGTACGCTCAACACGAACCTGCCGTCGTTCGTGGTGCTCGCGGCCAAGGAGCCGTATAACGGGTTCCAGGTCTGGGACTCGAACTTCTTGCCCGCCTACCACAAGGGGGTACGAGTCGTCCCTGGTCCCAGCCCGCTGCCCGACGCCAAGAGCCCGATCGCGTCGGTGACGAGGCGGGAGCTTGAGGGGCTGATGCTCCGCGACCTGAATCAAGCGCACCTCACGTCTCGCGACGGCGACGCCGCCTTGGCGTCGCGGATGACCACGTTCGACACGGCCTACGGCCTGATGCGCGAGGCGCCCGAAGCGTTCGACCTGGGCCGGGAGTCGGCTGCCTCCCTCGAATCCTACGGCGCGAAGGCCGACGACCCCGGCTCGTTTGCCGCCCAGTGCGTCGTCGCCCGCCGCTTGATCGAGCGTGGTGTGCGGGTGGTCGAGTTGTTCGACGTCGGCTCGAACACGAACTGGGACAGCCACAACGACATCGACGACCACCGTGCTCTGTCGCGCAACATCGATCGGCCCATGGCCGCGCTAGTGAACGACCTGAAACGGCGCGGCTTGCTCGAGGAAACCTTGATCGTCGGCTGCTCCGAGTTCGGCCGCACGCCCTGGCAAGACCTGACTCCCCGAGGCCGGGGCCACCACAGTCGCTGCTTCACCTGCTTCCTCGTCGGCGGCGGCGTGAAGGGCGGGTTCAGCTTCGGCGTCTCCGACGAGTACGGCAACGGCCCGGCCGAGAACCCGGTTCACGTCCACGACCTCCACGCCACCATCTTGCACCTGATGGGGCTCGACCATACCCGCCTGACTTACCGCTACTCGGGCCGCGACTTCCGGCTCACTGACGTCCACGGGAATGTGGTGCGCGACGTGATCGCGTGAGGAGACGCCGTGGCCGGGCAAGGTTCCGACCGGCGCGGCGTCAGCACGTTCCGCTTGTCGCTTTAAAGAGGGGGGGGCAGCCGAGGCGACTCGCCTGTCCGCCCCCAGCGGGAATGGCTGGGCTCAGTTGCCTCGAACTCCTTGGCTTCGTCCCATCTCTCGAGAAGCCGGGCGCAACTCGCTGTAGCACTGGTTCAGCGGGGCTTTGTCTATCTCAAGGTCCTGCTGGCGTTGCTCGGCCAAAAGACGCTGTCGGACCCCCTCCCGCCAGTGCCAGAGGATGCCGGCGAGCCTCGCGCCAAAGCCGGCCTCGGCCCGTCGCGGTGGCTTCGGGATGGTCGGGGGCTTTCTGCCGGCGGTATGAATCGGAAGGGGAAATGGGACGTTCCTATAAAGAACTATAAGCGGCGATGTGTCTGTATCGCGGCCGTCCTCGGTGGGCTGACGTTCTGATTCGGGGGGAGATCCGCTGCCATGACGGACGAGCCGAGGGATGCGGTGGACCTCAGTTTGCCGCTGAAACCCGGGATGCTGAAATTCCCGGACGATCCCGACCTCGTCGTCCATTCTGAGTGCATCGATTACGGGCAGGAGAAGCTGCGCCTGTCGATGGTCGAACTAGGTCTCCACCTGGGCACGCACCTTGATGCCCCGTCCCACTTCCTCAAGGGCGGCATGACCGTCGACCAGATCCCGCCTACCGCTTTCCTTGGGACCGTCCGGGTCGTGGATCTCGGGGCGGTCGAGCGTGGAATCACGCGGGCGGACCTGGAGAAGCTTGTTATCCCGAAGCGGGCGAGACTCTTCCTCAAGACCCGGAATTCTCGGCTCCTGGGACAGGAGGAATATCGGGATGATCATGTCTATCTGGAAAGCGCGGCGGCCAGGCACCTCGTCGACGACCTCGAGGTTCGCCTGCTCGGCTTCGATTACTACAACCTGGATAGCTCGGCCCTGAAATCTCTCGAAAGTCACATGGTCTTCGCCCGCGCCGATGTGCCGGTTATCTGTGCGCTCAACCTCTCGGGTATCGGCGAGGGCGACTACGGGTTTTCCGCGACCCCTTTACCGCTCGTCGGCCTTGAAGCCTCCCCTGTGCGTGTCTTCGTCTGGAAATAGACACGTTAAACTGGCGTGAAACGGCCGCAGAGAACGAGGATTCTTGGCGGATGGTCGGCGCGAATGGTGAAGGGAATGTTCTGATCCTCCCGGCAATCTGGAGGATTCGAGCAGAGACGCCGCCTAAGGCGGCTGGCACCGAATAAGTTGACCGTTTTGTGCTACGATCGGCTCACCTCCTTCCTCTCAATAGACGCAAATAAACGAGTCTGTCGCAAAGAAACCGGGATCTCGTTCCGACGCTCTGCGTGGGAATGCCGTCCGCGACGTCTTCCCCGGCGGGTGGGGCCGCAGAGCGGCCAGGAGGGCATTCCCACGCAGAGCGTCGGAACGAGTTTCTCCCGCGAATTTCGGCCTCCGGTGCAGACAGGCGGCCCGGTTTCCTTGTGATAGACTCAAATGAGCAACTGATTTTGTACCATCCCTCATCCTCACGCTGCAGCGGACCTGGCCGCTATGGATGTCTTCTGGCGTGTTCAAGATTGCAGATCGGCGATCGTTCCGCGGTTTCTCCATTTGTAAAACTTCGCCGAACCCGTTTTTCCCTACTTCAATGCGATCGGCCATGGCATCATCGTCGGCCTGGCAATTCCCGTAGGGTGGGCACGGCCCACCGTCTTAACTTCTGTGTTGGCAGGGAGATGAGGATGGTGGTCCGTGCCCGCTCTCCGGGGGAAATCGGATTCTGGCCGCCGCTCAATCGCAAGTCGTTGATGAGTTTATTGCTTGTTGGGCGAAGCTTTGCCTCCATCTCACACTGAACCATAACAGGGCTGGGACTTCCGGCTCACCGACGTCCACGGGAATGTGGTGCGCGACGTGATCGCGTGAGGAGACGCCGAGGCCGGGCAAGGTTCCGACCGGCGCGGCGTCAGGACGTTCCGCTTGTCGCTTCAAAGAGGGGGGCAGCCGAGTCGACTCGCCTGTCCGTTCCCCAATGGGAATGCCTGGGTTCAGTTGCCTCGAACTCCCTGGCTTCGTTCGAACTCCCGAGGAGCCGGGCGCAACTCGCTGTAGCACCGGGCCAGCAGGGCTTGAGTTGAGGCTTCACGCGGTTGGAGTTGGGCCAGCGGCTCGAGGATTGTAATCGCCTCGTGATAGGCCCAATTCGCCCGAGACTCCAGCCCGAATGATTGGTTCATTTGTGCCAGTGCGACATGGGACATGGCCAGCCGGTTCAAGAGCTCCGGGGGCTGGTTGCGCTTGGCTTTGACGCGGCGATGGAAATGCTTCGTGTATTCCCAGGGAATGGCCAGAAGGGCTTCACGAAGCGGCTCCGCCTTGGGCTGTCGAAGCAGTTCTGTGTTGTCCATCCGCAACGTCAGGTCGATCCGGCGATTGGTATGCACGCCTCGACGCACCAGCAGAGCGGAATTTCCTGCCTTCGACGGGGCCTCGCGGCCGTTACTCTCCTGAGCATCCAGCATGAGCTAATCCTGACTTTCATCCATGACGCCCATGCAGGCTCGAAATTGTAGATATTAGGAGTTGTGGATGAAAAATATATTTTGTGGGGATTGGAGCCTTGGCTCTACGGTCCTCGACGTTCGGTTTCGGCCACGGTTGCCCTGGTGCTCGCTCAATGCGAGGCGAATTTGAGGGAGAACTTAAGAGTTATGGGGTCAACATATTGATGGATGGAAAGTGGATGTCGAATGAATCGCCTTGTTTGCCGGAATTGCGGAAGTGGCGCATGGCTCGAAGGGGCTGGTTTTGCCTCGCGGGTCTGCCCTGGAAATTTGCAGCGGTTCACCGTTGGGCGGTTCCGATCTTGTGAGGAGGACCATTCGCTTTCGTTCTCCCTTGGGGATCAAGTCAAGAGACCCTGCGCGAGTTGCCCCCGCTGTCGGAATGAGGTCGAGGAGTCGTTTCAAGGCGATCTTCAAGGGTTCCTCGTCACTCGTGTCGGTCACGGCCCGCTCGGGTTTGACCGGGCCGGCGTTGCGGGGGGCGGGGTCGATGAGGAAACGCTCCTTGGGACTTCTCTCTGTGGATCAGGCTCGGGGAATGGGTCTGTTGCTGGCCCAGGCCCGTCGCAAGAGGGGTGGGGGAATCCGCTACGGTCGTTCCGACGGATTTGGTGGGGAAGCATGGCACTGGCAAAGGGGGTGGAACACCACCTCCGGTTGCGTCAAAATAGTCTGTGCTTTTCTGAAGGATCGATTTCGTATAATATTGTGCTCATGGAAGATATGCCCGCTGATCAGGAAGCGAATGTGCCCGCGATGAAGCGGTTTCATACAACCCGCTGGAGCCTGATCCTGGCCGCCCGTGACCGGGGGCAAGGCGGGGCGCATGAGGCGCTGGCGGCCCTCTGCGAGACTTATTGGTATCCGCTTTACGCCTTCGTCCGGAGCCGGGGTCACGACGCGGAGTCCGCCCAGGACCTCGTTCAGGGCTTTTTTACGCGTCTTCTGGAACGTGGGGACCTGGCCACGGTCGACCCTGGGAAGGGAAAGTTTCGCTCATTTCTGATGGCGGCGTGCTCGCATTACCTGGCGAATCAAGCCGACCATGACCGTGCGAAGAAGCGCGGCGGCGGTCGGCCCCTGATCTCGATCGACCGACTCAAGGCGGAGGGGCGGTACGGGCTCGAACCGGTCGACCTTCTGACCGCCGAGCGGCTCTTCGAGCGACAATGGGCGCTGATTCTCCTCGAGCAGGTGCTCGGACAACTCGAAGCCGAGATGGTCCGTTCCGGCAAGGCACGCCAGTTCGAGGTGTTGCGCCCGGTGCTCTTGGGCAGTGCCCTGCGCGTGCCCTATGCCGAGGTGGCCGCCGCGCTGGGGGTCTCCGAGCAGGCGGCACGGGCCTCGGCTCAGCGGCTCCGCCGTCGCTACCGAGTGCTGCTCCGTGGGGAGGTTGCCCGGACGCTCGACGACCCGTCCGAGGTCGATGAGGAGATTCTCGCCTTGTTCGCCGCTCTCGGCGGCTGAACTCTCCTCAACGTTTGCGTCACGAATTCCCGGGGTTGCTTCTCTTTGGGGGTAGAGCGAAGTCCGCTCAAGGAATTCCAGGAGTATGCCCCGATGTCAGAGACGCGAGCCTGCGCTGAATGTGGTACGAGCGTCCCGCCTGGCGTTTCAAGCGGGCTTTGCCCGAGTTGCCTGAAGGGGACGGAGGATTTCGCTACGGCCACCCACCGGCCGGAGGCCAAGCCATCGGGCGGCGGCGGCGAATCGGCCGTGGGCCTGGACGAGTTCCTGAGGACTCTGCGCGAGATGAATTTCGTCGCGGACTCAGACATGGACCGGCTTGCGGAAGGGGCGATCGGCGACGTGGCCCGGCTGGCTCGCGTGCTCGTCCAGACGGGACATCTCACCGCCTATCAGGCAGGGGCGTTGTTGCAGGGGAAGGCCCCCGGCCTGCTGATCGGTCAGTACCTTGTGCTCGACAAGCTCGGGGTCGGGGGCATGGGCGTCGTTTTCAAGGCCCGGCACCGGCCCTCGGAGCGGGTCGTCGCCCTCAAAATGCTTCCCCCTTCGTTCGGGCGCAATCCCGAGGCGGTCCAGCGGTTTCGCCGGGAGTTCGAGCTGGCCAGTCGCCTCAGCCATCCGAACCTCGTCGCGGCCATTGAGGCGAGTGAGGACCGGGGCGTTCACTTCCTGACGATGGACTACATCAAGGGATACGACCTCGAACGTCTCGTCAACGTCGGCGGGCCCTTGTCGATCAAGCTGGCGCTCCACTGCTCGATCCAGGCGGCCCGAGGATTGGAGGCGGCCCACGCTCAGGGCGTCATCCACCGCGACGTCAAGCCGGGCAACGTGATGATCGATAGCGCGGGGGGCGTCCGGGTGCTCGACCTGGGGCTCGCGCGTGTGATCGAGGCGACCAGCTCGTTCAGTGGGCCGGGAGGAGGCTCTCTGACGCAGACCGGGGCGTTCATGGGGTCCACCGACTTCCTTGCGCCCGAGCAGGCTGACGACGCAAAGCGTGCCGACCAGCGTGCCGATATCTACAGCATCGGTTGCACCTTGTATTTTCTCCTGACGGGCCAGCCGCCGTTCGGGGGCGACACCGTCCTCAAGCGGTTGATGGCCCATCAGGAGCGGCCTGCGCCGTCGCTCCGCGCTGTCCGGCCCGAGGTCTCGGAGGCGATCGAGGCGATTTACCTGAGGATGATGGCCAAGCGGCCGGCCGACCGCCCGCAGTCCGTCACCGAGGTCATCCTGGCACTGGAGGCGTGCCGATCGGCGGTCCGTGAGGCCGGCGACGCCAGCGCCGACCTCAAGACGTTCGCCGTGACCGTGATGAAACGGGCCGCGCCACGTGGCCGTCGCGGGCCCGAAGCCTCCATCTTCGCCCGGCCCAAGCCGACCGGTTTCCCCGAGTTCAACCCCGACCTCAACCTCGAAGACCTCATCACCGACTACCGTGAGGAAATCCGCCGTGAGCCGCTCCCCGAGCACAAGCTCCCGCCCATGCTTCCCCGGCTTGCCCCGCCCCGCAGAAGGCGTCGCCGATCGTCGGGCCCCCTTGTTCTGATACTGGCCACGGTATTAGGGGCCGTCGCGGCCTACCTGCTCTTTCCGAGCCCCCGCCCAGCGCCGCACTCGACCGAGCCGGTCTTGACGCGATCGCAGCCCAACACCATTCCGCCCCCCAATTCCGGACCGATGGTCGGCTTCATTCCGCTTTTTAACGGCAAGGATTTGAGCGGTTGGGCGGGTGACGTCGAGAGCTTCGAGGTTCACGACGGGCATCTCCGCGCACGGACCGCCACGGAATCCACGATCTATTATCCGAAACCATTCTCGGATTTCGTGGCGCGGGTCGAGTTTCACTTGTCCCCGGGCGGCAATGGCGGCCTCGCCATTCGCTACCCTGGCAAGGGGAACGCGTCATCTGAAGGAATGTGCGAAATTGAAATTATCGACGAGGCCGCATTTCCTAATCTTGATCCCCGGCAAGTCAGCGGTTCGGCCTACGGGATGGTGGGCGCCATGCCGGGTTACGTGCGTCGCGCCGGCGAATGGAACATTCTTGAGGTCACGGTTCGAGGCTCGACCGTCAAGGTCGTGCTCAACGGCTCGATCGTTCTTGACGACGACCTGGACTATGTTGACGAATTTATGATGAAAGCGGCTCACCCTGGAAAGAATCGATCCCGTGGTTATTTCGGCCTGACGAACGTGAACTTACCTGTCGAGTACCGGGCCGTTGAGATCCGTGGACTTGATCCGGCCACTCAGACGCGGGCGGCCGAGCCGGTCGCCAGGGCCGTGCCTGGCCCGCCGAGCGGCCGACTTCAATTTTTCGACGATTTTAGCGACCGATCGAAGGGGTGGCCGGCCGAGTCCGACTCGGAACTCGCGAAGATGTCACACCACCATTGGGGATATGCCGAGGGCGTCTACCGGCTCGACGCGAATGTGCCGGGGGCCTTCTCGTGGACCAACGGCCTGGATGTCGAGGACTTTTACGTCGAGGCCGTCGGCCGCGTCTTCGGCGACCAGCCTGCGAGCCGGGGGGCGATCCTGCTCGAAGTCGTCAAGGACGAGATCAAACGCGGTTTCCAGGTGCGACTGACGGATCAGGGTGAGGTCTTTCTCGAGCCAAGCTTTCGGACCGTCGACGAGCAACCGAATGGCCCCAGGATCGGCCCGGTCCGCCACCCTGCGATCCGAACGGGCCGCAAGGATGCCTTTAACCTGATCGGCGTTCGATTGGTCGCGCGACGTGTCGAGGTGTTCGTCAACCGGGTTCGCGTCATCGGCCCGGTCCTGCTCGACTGGGATCCGGCTTTTTCTCGGATTTTGCTGGGTGTGACCGCCGAGGTGCCCAACATCCGCGCTGAGTTCGACCGGTTCGATCTCTGGGCCGCCTCGATCCGTGGCGATTCGCTGGGGACGACGCCGACCGACTCCGCGGGACGCAAGCTCAACCTCGACTTCGAAACCGGCACCTTGCAAGACTGGACCGCCGAAGGGGAGGCCTTCTCGGGGCAGCCGGTCGAGGGAGACACGGTCCAGGCCCGCCGCAACGACATGTGGAGCGTGCACCAGGGGAAATTCTGGGTGGGAACCTACGAACGTGGCGGCGATGATCCCCAGGGTACGCTGACCTCGGCCGCCTTTCGTGTGGCACAGCCGTTCGCCAGCCTCCTGATCGGGGGGGGAGCCAAGGAGTCGACCTGTGTGGAGATTGTCCGCAACGACAGCGGCCAGGTGATCGAGCGGTTCCGGGGACGTCGAACCGAGGAACTTCTCCCGGTCACCGTCGACCTCAGTCCGCACGTGGGCCAGGAGACAGGGCCAGCGCGCATTTTGCGTAGGCTTGGCAGTTTATGACGCTTGCGCTTTGGCCGATTTATTTGTATACATTCTCTGGGAGATTTTTACGGCTACGACGCACTTGGGTCAACCATGGCGAATATCAAGCAAAACGACATTGACGAAATCATTCAGCATTTCGCCGAGTTGGAGGACCCTCGCTCCACTATTAACCGCCAGCATCCTCTGAGTAGTGTGCTCGTCATTGCCTTGATGGCGGTCCTCGCTGGTGCCGCCGGGCCGACCGCGATCGCCAAGTGGGCCGCCATGAAGGAGGAGTTCCTCGTGAAGCTCCTGGACCTACCCCGTGGTGTCCCACGAAAGGATGTCTTTCGTCGCGTCCTGATGATCCTCAAGCCCGCCGCGTTTCAAGCCTGTTTCGCAAACTGGCTCCAATCTTTGCGCGATGCGGCCACTGCGGCGACCGGCGTCGAGCAACCGATCCTGGCGATTGATGGAAAAACGTTGCGGCGAAGTCACGATCACAAGAACGGTCTAGGGGCTCTCCATTCGGTCAGCGTTTGGGCCAGCGAATTTGGCCTGTCGTTAGGGCAAGTGGCCTGCGCCGAGAAATCCAACGAGATCACGGCCATCCCCGAGTTACTGCGGCTTGTGGACATCAAGGGAGCGATCATCACGATTGACGCGATGGGGACACAAAAGGCGATCGCCTCGCAAATCGTTGAGGGCGAGGCGGATTATGTGCTGGCGTTGAAAGGAAACCAGGAGACGTTGCACCAGGCTGTTATGGGAGCGATCAACAAAGAATGGGAGAACGATTTCGCCGATGTCAAAGCGAGTCGGCTTCAGACCAGCGAGACGGCCCATGGGCGAGCCGAAACGCGTACGTACATTCAGATGGCTGTGCCAGAAAGTTTGCCGGGGCTCAAGCCATGGAAGGGGCTGAAGTCGATCGGTGTCGTGGTCTCTGATTGTGTCCGGAACGGGAAAAAAACGTCCGAAGTGCGTTATTATATCAGCAGTCTTAATGTCGATGCGAAACGATTCGCCCACGCCGTCCGGAGCCATTGGGGCATCGAAAACGCCTGTCATTGGAGTCTCGATGTAACCTATCGCGAGGACGAGTCGCGAATCCGAGAGAAGCACTTGCGCGAGAATTTCGCATGGCTCAATCGCCTGACACTGTCGCTATTGAAGCAACATCCGGGCCGTGACAGTCTGGTGATGAAACGACGCAGTTGCGGTTGGAGTGACGACTTTCTTCTGCAAGTTCTTGCCGGATCAACACTTTAGTGTGCGCTGGCCCTGGGCCAGGAGATCTATCTCCGGGTGGTCGACCGCCATACGGACTCGAATGACTGGGCGCACATCAACTTCGACGACTTTCGGTTTCACCCCGCCCCTTCCGGAACGCGTGCGAACGGACCAGCGTTCTGACCCTCTCGACCAAGATTTGGCGAGATTATTGTGAAGTGCTGATGTATTGCTGATTGAGTTGCTTCCGTGGGGTTGACACAGCCCACGTAAAGCTTCGCCTAACCCGTTATGAATTGATCAATGATTTGCATTTGATCAGCGGCCAGAATCCGATTTCTCCCGTAAGGTGGGCACGGTTTACCATTCTTATCTCCTTGCCAAGGCAGAGGTTAAGATGGTGGGCCGTGCCCACCCTACGGGAAATATTAGGCCGACGATGAGGCCATGGCCGATCGCGTTGACATCGGGAGCAACGGGTTCGGCGAAACTTTGCGTGGGCCGTGCCCACACTGCGGGAATCAATGGACCTACGCTGACGCCAAGGCTGATTGCGCCGCGATTGCCGCCCTGAAGGGCGGGTTCACCCCCGAGCCCATTTCGAGGAGTCTCGGAACCCGCCCCTCGGAGGTCGCCTGCTCAGAGGGTCGAGAACTGAGCCTCCGAGAACCCTGACCGGGAACCGACGGAGACCGACTCGACTTTGATCGGCAACGGGTCTCCGCCTTCGACCTGAAGGCGGAAGGTCTTTCCGTCGAGCACCCCCTGCATAAACGACTCGGTGTCTGGCAACTCGAACCGGCCGGAGCGCGCCCCGGCGGCTTCCTCAGGGGACTCGATCGTCCCGTCGACTTCGGTGATGGCCTGGCCGTCTTCAGCGGCCAACGACGCGTGGAAAGGCTCCATGATGGAAAGGCCTCCTCATTTTGAGGAAGGAACGAGATTCATCAATTCGTGGAGTGATCCTCCTCTTCGACTTAGCTCGGAAGGGAGGACCCTATCCGGTTGTTTCGCCTGAACGACCCGCTGCTCACGCGGGCCGTCGGGTCTCGGATCAGCCGCCGCTGGCCCCGGCCGGCGTTGTGAGCGTGGGGAGGACGGCCTTGACCTTTTCGAGAAGTTCGGGGGGGAGGAACGCCTTGAGTTGTTCGAACGCCTGGGGAAGGAACTTCTCGATCTGATCGGCGCTGAGGCCGACACGCGAGAGGTCCGACAGGAGGTGGGCCCCGTCCCCGACGTGCCCGCCGAACAGCTTGCCGGCCAGGCCCGAGACCATGCCCATGAGGCCGGAACTTGTTCCCCCTTCATCGGCCGGGTGGGCCGAGAGCATCTCCGATGCGCCGGGGAGGGCGGATTGCAGCTTGCCGAAGAGGTCGGGGGGGAGGTTCTTCTGGAGGAAAGCCAGCAAGGCCCCGAGACCTTTCTTGACCATCTCGCCGTCGATCCCGGTTTGCGAGGACAGGGCAGTGATGATGTCGGCCATTTGGTAAGAACTCCTCTGGTTCGTCGGACGCTACGGGATAATCACGAGCGACAACGGATCGGGCCGGGCGCGAGGGTCTGTGGTCCTCGGCACGGAACCGACGACTGAACTGGAGAGGGCACCGGGGCCGCCGAGAGGAGCGCCCGGATCCCGCCGGCCGTCGAGAGATCGGGGCCGTTGGCGTCACTTACGCAAAGAGCGAGGTCGACGGGGTACCCTTTCTTATCACTCGCGAGCCTTCTGGCCGCAAGTCAAATCATTGGAATTCGCAATCTCTTTGGAATCCGTTTTGCCGACGTGGGTTCTCTGGCGGAGCGGCCAGCATGGCTGCGATCTCGAGAGACCAGGCCGTTGCCATTTCACCGAATTCCTTCGATGTAAGTGGTTGGCGGCGGACGAGGCGCGGTTTATCCTGAAACGGTTCGACCTGTCTGCCACCCCTGCATCACCGTGGATTTCGGACTTCTACCATGATTATGGGCCCCGTCTTCCGTGCCGAGTTGATGAGGACTTCAAGGCGACGGCGCTACTACGTCATGCGGACGCTCTACGGGCTCGGCCTGTTGCTGCTCCTGGGGACTAGCTACCAAAACCTGATGCTGACCATTCAGTCGTACGATCGTTTCCAGCACGTTCGAGGTTACTATCGTCAGCCTTTGATCTCGATTCTGGCGAACTTCGCGATCCAGACGTTCGTCTCGTTCGCCGTGATGCAATTGGTCATGCTCTTGGCCCTCGTCCCCGCGCTCTTCGGAGGGGTGATCGCCGACGAGAAACAGCGAAAAACGATTCACTACTTGATGGCCAGCCGGCTCTCGAGCGGGGAGATCGTGTTCGATAAGCTGCTGGCGCGGCTGCTGCATGTCCTGGTTTTCGTGCTGCTCGGCGTGCCGGTCCTGAGCTCGTTGACTCTCATGGGAGGGATTCCGTGGGAATATCTCGTGGCAGCCTATGTGGGGACCTTCTCGATTATTTTCTTCACGGCGGCCCTGGCAACACTCGTTTCGACCCTGGCTCGACGCGTACGGCAGGGAGTCTTAATCAGCTATTTGCTCGTGATCTTCTGGCTCTTCATCCCTGCAATCATTGACGCTGTTTGCAAGGTCGTTTACCCCAGGTTCTACGCTTGGTTCGGTCCGATCAATGCCTGGTTTCAGGCCACGAGTCCTGTTTATCTGCTGACTCAACAGGGATTCATGCAGGCACGTATGCCCAGGGGAGGAACCGCGGCGCTCCTGGAATCCTTCCTCTGGATGGTCGGTCTCCAAACCGCCTTGGGGGCCTTGTTCTTGCTGCTGGCCATGCAGCAGCTTCGGCCGGCGTTCCGCCGGCAGGAGACGGAATCGCGGCGATTGAGCTGGTTCGGCCCCAAGGTGCGTCGACCCCGATGGATGAGCCGGCCCGAGTGTGGAAACGATGCCATGCTCTGGAAGGAGTGTCACTTTACGCGGACCGACGTCTTTACCAAGCTCGTTGTCCTCCCCGCAACAATCTTGCTCACGGTCTGTGTTTTCCTGAGTAGTGGCGTGGACGAATCGATCTGGGGGGCGATCAAGGAACTGTACCACGAGGGTTACTGGGGCCATCTCGGGGCGAGAAGTGAATTGAATCTGCGGATTCGCCAAATCTCACCACTCTACATCGGTCTCTGGCTTCTGGCCGTGGCAGGCGCTTCGGCCTCAAGCCTGACTGTCGAGCGTGAAGAAGATACATGGATCAGTCTGACCTCGACCCCACTGCGAGCCTGGGAGATCCTCCGCGGCAAGATGATCGGGGCCGTTTGGGGCTTACGTGGTTTCGGTGGGTTGATCGGCCTCATTTGGCTCGCCGGCCTGCTGACGGGAGCCCTGCATCCGATCGGTTTGATGCTCGGCCTGGTGCTGGTCGCCCTCTTGACCTGGGGAGTCACTGCGCTGGCGATCTATGCATCGCTGACCGCTCGCAATACCTCGCGAGCCTTGACCGTAACCATCGTGAGTTTGGTCATCATCCACGGCGGATTCAACGTGATCGCATACCCCCTATTAGCGGCTTTGAGTTCAGGCATGAGTATGTTCGGCTACGCATTTGATCAGGACTATCTCAACCTGGGCTGCACCCCGTATCTCGCCTCGTTCGCCCTGGTCTCGTTAGACGATCTCCGCCGCCTCTTCGCCGACCCGAATTCTTCCACTCGCCCCCTCGTCATCGATCAGGTTGCGATTGGGATCGGCACAATCATCCTCCTTGGCCACGCGTCGGCCGCGTTCCTGTTGACCGCTCTCGCCAATCGCAGATTCGACGCAATCGTCGACCGCCCACGATTAAAATAGGGAAGTATTGATAGCTTGTGTTTTGATGATTGTTAATATTAAGAGATTTTCCGTTGGATCGCTCGCGTCCTTGTCGCTGGGGTCTGTGACCCCGGGGCGAAGGCCAACAGACCGGTGGGCACAGACCCCAGCGGCTTCGAACGCTCGGAATTGGCGGTTCGGTCTCCTTGATCCGTGCGCCATCCGACGGTAAACCGCTGGAAATCAGGATCCGGAGTGATTGTAGAGGATCAGCCCGATTTCCAGACCCTCGGTAAGAAATCCGGATTGAATGACATCTTAGGGGTTTACGCTCGCTCTGTTTTTGTGTTAAACCGGTGTTGGATAGGCCTGTCGGACCGCAAGGCCCCTGTTTCGCACCCAGGAGGAGACCTCGTGTTCTCCTTGGAGACAGGGCTGGTGAGCCGACTGGTAAGAGAAAACCCGCCGAGTCTTCGGTGATATCGACGATAACCCCTGTCGTCGTACGTGCGCTGAGCATCGAAGACTCATCATTGCAGTCCTAGCGAGTGCCCCCCCGGCCAGGCGATCGTCGAAGTCCCTCCCTCCTTTATTGTGCTTCGCGCGAGGCTCTCACCCATGAATCGCCTCCCCATACGACCTGGTTATTGCGCGTACCTGACGCTTTGTGTGCTGGGCTTGGTGGCGTCCAGGGCCCGCGCCGCGGACGCTCCCGCCCTGCCGTTGCACGAGCGGATCGACGGGGTGATCGACGCGAGTCACGTCGGTCCGCCGGTTGCGCTGGCCGGTGACGCGGAGTTTTTGCGGCGGGTTTCGCTCGACCTGACGGGGATGCCCCCGTCCGCCGAGGAATTGAAGAGTTTCCTGGCGGACCCGGCCGTTGACAAGCGGGCCAAGGCCGTTGACCGGCTCCTGGAGAGCCCGCTTTACGCCCGCCACCTGGCGACGAACCTCGACATCATGTTGATGGAGCGTCGGGTGAATAAGGATGTCACTGCCGAGGAATGGCAGAATTATCTGCTCCAGGCCGCACGTGAGAACAGGCCGCTCAACCAGGTGCTCCGCGAGGTTTTGAGTGCTGATGGTGCCGACGCCAAGCTCAGGCCGGCGGCCCGGTTTTACCTGGATCGCGGAGCGGAGCCCAATCTGATCACACGAGACGTCGGGCGGATCTTCTTCGGGCGGGATATGCAATGTGCCCAGTGTCACAATCATCCGGTGATTGCTGACTATCAGCAGTCGGATTATCACGGCCTCGTCGCCTTCTTCGCGCCCGCTTATGCCCTGGTCCGCAAGGAGGGGGGCAAAGATCAGACGGTCTTCGCCGAGAAGGCGGGGGGCGACCTCACGTTCGACTCGGTCTTTGTGAAGAATGATAAGCACCTGACCGGTCCTCGCATCCTCGGCGAGACGGAACTGGTCGAGCCGGTGTTTCCGCCCGGTGAGGAATACCAGGTGAAGCCCGCCGACAACATTCTCCCCGTGCCCAAATTCAGTCGAAGGGCTCAGCTCGCTTCGCATGTGACCGGCGGGACCAACCGCGCGTTCAATGAAAATATCGCCAACCGACTCTGGGCCATGCTGATGGGGCGAGGGCTCGTGCATCCCCTCGACCTGCATCATCCGGACAATCCGCCGAGCCACCCCGAATTGATGGCGATCCTGGCCGATGAGATCGTCGCTCGGAACTACGATACGAAGGCCTTTCTCCGCGAGTTGGCTCTGACCAGGACTTATCAGCGGGCCATCGACTTGCCCGCGGATCAGGCGCCGAACCCCGAAGAGGTTGCGTCGACGGTCTCGGAGCTCAAGACGAGGACTGACTCGCTCACGGCCGCGTCGGAAGCGGCTCAAAAGGAGTACGCGGGGGCGATCAAGGACTGGTACGCGGCCGAAACCACGCTGATTCCGGCTGCGGCCGAGCATGACCAGGCCCTGGTCAAGCACGCCGCGGTCGGCAAGAAGCAGGCCGATGCGCGGAAGGCCGTCGATGATCTTCTCGCACAGATCAACACGCGAGAGGATGTGGGGAAGACGCTCGCCGAGACCGCCGCCAAAGCTCAGGAAGCCGTCAAGAAGCTACCGACGGAGAAAGACCTGGCCGCCGCCGCTCAGAAATTCGTCGACCGCTCCAACGCCCTGATTGCTGAAGTGGCTGCTTTGAAGAAGACGAGTCCTGACAAGGCCGCCGCCCTCGCGAAAGTCAGCGAAGAGCTCGCGGCGGCAGTCAAGCCCGTCGAAGCCGCGCGGGCCAAGGCCCTTCCGCTCCGCGACCTGGTGCGCCAGAAGGAGCAGGTGGTCCTCGCCGCCCGTCGCAAGACGGCCGAGTGCAAGGTCGCGCTGGAGCGGCACAAGAGGCATCTGGAACGGCTGCAAGTCTTCGCCCAGCGCGAGACGCTCCGAGGGCAGGCCGCGGCGGTCGCCCAAGGGCTCGTCGTCAGTCGAGAGGCCGTCGCCCAGGCCCAGAAAATGGCCAAGGATTTCGAGCCGGATTTGGAGCGACATCAAACGGTCGTGAAGGCGGCCGATCAGGTCCGTCTCGGCCTGGAGAAAAACAAGGCCGAGGCCCAGGCCGCTCAGGCCGCTCAGCAGAAAATCGTCGACAGCGTTGTCGCCGCGCTCACTGCGACCGACGCCGCTCGTCAGCAACTGCCCGACGACCCGATCCTGGTCGAGGCTGCCCAGAAGCTCAAAGCGAAGGCTGAGGAGTTGCGCTCGGTGGCCGCCGCGCGAACCGCTCAGGTCGATGCCGCCACGGCAGAGGCCAAGAAGGGGGCCGATGCGTTTGCCTTGGCCAACCAAGGACTCGACGCGTCGAAGGCCGAGAAGGCACGCCGCGACGACCTCGTGGTGGTCGCCCAGAAGAAGCTGGCCGACGAAGAGTCGCGGTCCAAGGCCCTGGAATCGGAAATCGCAGGAGCGACCGAGCAACTGGCCACGCTTCGATCGAACGACTTCGACGTGGCCCAACTCAAGCCGCTCACCCCCGAGCAGATGTGCTGGAGCATTCTCAAGGTCACCGGGATCTACGACCGCTACCGCCAGGCCGAGGAGGCGGAACTGAATAAGACGAAGCCGCTGGACGAAGCGGCGAAGAACGACCCGGCCCAGGTTCGGGCTCGGACTCTCGAACTGGAACAACGCACCTTCGACAAGCTGAAGGGGAACGTCGCTTCCTTCGTGACAGTCTACGGGGCAGGGGCCGGTCAGCCGCAAAATGACTTCTTCGCCACGGCCGACCAGGCCTTGTTCGCGGCCAACGGCGGCCTCGTGAACGGCTGGGTGGCGCCCGCCGGCGGGAACGTCTCCGAACGAATGGCCGCCGAGCAGGCCGCCGAGAAAGCGGCCGAAGATCTTTATGTGACGATCCTCACGCGGTTGCCGAGCCCTGAGGAATCGGCCGACGTGGCCGGGTCCTGACCGAGCAGGCCGCCAATAAACCGGCCGCCGTGCAGGAGTTGGTCTGGGGCCTGCTGACGTCGGCCGAGTTTCGATTCAACCACTGACGCCTTTTTGCTTTGGCCGAACGCTTGCTGGAAAGGCACGTGAATTATGAAGTGCGCATACGCTTGCAACTCGTCCGAACACGTGGTGGCGCGTCGCGGTTTCCTGGCCGGCCTGGCGGCGACGGCGGCCGGGTCGGTGGTCGGGGGGCTGGGGGTCTTCGCGAGCCCGCTCGCGGCCGCCCAACTGAAGGGCGATCAGAAGCGAGTGGTCGTCTTCAACATGCACGGCGGTTTGAGTCAACTCGAGAGCTGGGACCCCAAGCCGGGGACGGATACCGGCGGGCCGTTCCGGGCGATCGAGACCTCGGTCCCTGGCGTCCGGATCTCGGAGCTCTTGCCGAACGTCGCCAAGCAGATGCATCATCTTTGCCTGGTCCGCGGGGTGAACACGAGCGAGGATGACCACGGCAAGGGGGCCTACATGATGCTCACCGGCCGTCGCCAGACCCCCGCCACCGACTACCCGAACCTCGGCGCTGTTTGCGCCAAGGCCATGACCCCTCAAGACAGCACCTTGCCCGGCCACATCATCATCACGCCCGGTGGTGGCGGCGGGCGTGGGAACGACTCCGCCTACCTCGGCCCGATGTATTCGAGCATCGCCCTGGGCAACGGCAACCCGCCTCAGAACACGACCAGGCCCGGCCAGGTCACCGAGCCCATGGACGCCGCCCGCAACGACTTTCGCAAACGGGGCAACGACCGCTTCTTGAGCCGCCGCCGCACCGCCTTGACCGAGGCCTATGTTTATTCCTATGAGCAAGCCGCCCAGCTCATGAAGCAGAGAGAGGCGTTCGACGTCACCAAGGAGCCGGCGAAGGATCACGACCGGTACGGCAAGCATGACTTCGGCCGCCACTGCCTGCTCGCCCGCCGTCTCCTGGAAAAAGGCGTGACGTTTGTTCAAGTCTCGCACTCCAACTACGACACGCATAACGAGAATTTCAATTTCCATATCGAACAGCTCGGTGAGTTCGACATCTCGTTCGCGACGTTCGTGGCCGACCTCGCGGATCGTGGCATGCTGGAGAGCACCCTGATCGTCGTTCTCTCGGAGTTTGGCCGGACGCCGAACATCAACCTCTACTACGGCCGCGACCACTGGTCACGTGCCTGGTCGGTCGTGATGGCTGGCGGCAAAGTTCAGCGCGGCGTCGCCTACGGCAAAACCAACGACAAGGGGACGGAAGTCGTGGATGGCCAGGTCGATCACGCCAACCTCTTCCACACCTATCTGCAAGCCGTGGGGGTCGACTCGACCGACTCGTTCGACATCGAAGGGCGCGACGTTCCGATGGCCGACCCTGCCTCGAAGATGATCAAACAGATTCTGGCTTGATCGCTTATTGGCTGGGTGGCTGTGCCGGGTTTACCTGAATGATGAAGAGGTTCTGCCATGAATGCTCCCGCCCCCGCCGTTGCCGTTCCCGCCGGGTTTGACCCCAAGCTTGCTCATGTGGCGGCCCAGTGGCCGACTGAGCGGCCGGTGGTGAGTTGCCGTTTCGAGCCCAAGGGTCGATTCGTGTTCTGTGGGCTCGAGAGTTCCACGGTTCAACGGTTCGACCTGGCCGACGGCAAGCGGGTTCTCTTTCCCGGCGGCCATGATTCGTGGGTCTTTTCGTTTGCGTTCTCCGCAGATGGAGCCACAACCTTCAGCGGCGGTGGCGACGGACGGATCACGGCCTGGGAGACCGCGGCAAGCACGCCTCAGCCGGTCCGGAAGATCGAAGCGCACCAGGGCTGGATCCGGGCGTTGAGCGTCAGTCCCGACGGCACGCTGCTGGCCTCGGGTGGTAACGATCGAATGGTGAGACTCTGGGAGACGGCGACGGGTAAACTGGTCCGCGAGCTGAAGGGGCACATGGGGCATGTCTACTCGCTCGGTTTCCACCCCAATGGAAAGACCCTCCTGAGTGGCGACCTCTTGGGCGCGATCAGGCAGTGGGATCTCGCCACGGGCGAACTTGCTGGCGCGTTCGACGCCAAGCCCTTGCACACGTACGAAGGGGGCCAGCAAGTCGATTTCGGGGGGATTCGCGGTCTGGCCATCACGCCCGATGGCAAGTTCGTGGCCGCGGGAGGGCTTCACAAAGCCACCAACCCTCTCGGAGCCGTTCACGAGCCGATCGCGATTCTGTTCGACGGCGAAAGCCGTAAGAACGTGCGAACCCTCCTGACAGACGGCATCACCGGGGGCGGGATCTGGCGCTTGCACTTTCTGGCCGACGGCAGCCTTCTGGGGGCATGCGGCGGGAGCAACGGCGGTCTGCTGCTCTTCTGGAAGACCGACGCCGACAAGGAGTACCATCGCTTCGGCCTACCCAACATCCTCCGGGACATGGACGTTCATCCTGACGGTCTTCGAATTGCCTCGGCCCACCACGACGGCCACGTCCGTATCACCCGTCTCGCCGCCAAGCCGGCCTGATCCACCGGGGGAGCGCCGCGAGCCGTGGTCAAGGCGGTCCCCCCGTTTGATGGAACTACCGCCCCATTTGGGTTTGCCTCGCTTTTCCTGGGGCCGCGGTCGCTCCGGCCGCCGTGCCAGGGGAGGAGGGCGGGGCTGGCCCCACAAAATGCGGTTCGACATGTGGTCCTTTTGAGACGGCCGTCGAGCCCTTCCGCGATCAATAAGTGGCGACTAGTTGTTCGTTAGTGGTGCGTGGTTGGGAAAGCGTGCATGTTAATGTTGTAAGGCATGAAAATTTTCGCATTGGTGCGATTTGCTCGGCGCGGTTGGTTGGAGGAGGCGCACCTCAGCCTCGGTGGAAATTCGTCGCCCCTGCCGCTTTCGTACAACCGATGCTCTTGGTCGGACTTCCCGTCCGGATAAGTGTGCGAAGGGTAAAAAAACTACGACCCGATACAGGGCTTGGAAGCCTCCCGCCACTCGTTCCCACGGTCCTCCGTGGGGATGAAGTCTGGGACGCTCTGCGTCCTCGGCTTTCGAGGGCCAGACGACGCGGAGCGTCGGGGACGGCATTCCCACGGGGGACCGTGGGAACGAGGGGGGATTCCTTGCTCTATGGCGGGTCGTTGAAAAAAGCTTAAATGCTGTCAGGAAACAAGTCGAGATTATCAAGTAATATTAGATTGTCATGGAAAGCGTCTTCTGTCTCGTCGTTGGGCTTCGTGTTGTCGTCTCGCTTTGGGTCCTCACCGAAAGGGTCAAAGGCCAGTAGTTCGTCCAGTCCTGATAACTCCGTCCTCAGAGACGCTTGAATCGCCTCATTTGAATCATCTTGACTGGTGCGATTTGTGATAGCTTGTTCATTTTGAGCCGAGGTTCCGCTCTTCGATGTTGAAGAGTTTGATGCGAATGGAGAGGCTTCCGCTCCTTTTGCATTCAATTGGTATTCGTCCTCGATTCTCTCGGCGAGGACCTGTGCGTCTGGCGAACGCATTCGCTGTCGTGAGGAGAAGCAGGAGGCGAGCAATTCGATCTGTTCGCGGGTCATGCCCCGCTCGATGAGGTCGTCGATCCAATCCAGCCCGGTTGGTGCCCCGTGCGAAGTGTCGCTGGCCAGTAGTTGATACCAGATTACTCCCAGGGCGTAGACGTCGTCGCGGGGATCAGGTGATGCTCCCGGATCTGCTCGGGCGAGGCATAGAAGGGTGTGTACGAGCCATGAGCAATAGAGCAAAGTAACTCGCCTCGCGGGAGATGAGTCTGCGCCCGCTCGAGGTCTTGGCCTACTGCTAATCCACCGATTCCAAAGTCCGCGATCTTCAGCCCCATTTCTCCGGGGGCATCGGATGACAAGAGGATGTTCGCCGGTTTCAAATCACGGTGGACAATCGGCGGGATGACCCGATGGAAAATGCCGACCGTCTTCGCCAGGCAAGCAATGGCCCTCGCCGCCTCTCGCGGTGAGATCCCGCCCCTTGTTTTATTTTCCCGGATCACCCCGGTCAGTTCTCCACCTCCGACATACTCGTATTCCAGACACGGCGGGTCTGCCTTGAGGTACGTGTCCCGAAGTGCCACGATGCCGGAGTGGACGCCGATCTGCATGATCCGATCGAGCAGCCTGGCTTCGTGCCGAAGAAGCCGGTCCTTGGCAGCAGGATCAAGGCAGAACTTCAGTGCCACAGGTGGCATGCTGGGACGATTCGGATTGATCGCCTTCCAGACCTCCCCGAAACCACCGATTCCAAGAAGTTCAACGAGTTCTCGGTCCACCCCAACCAGCGGAGAATCACCCGGGTTGAATCTGGGGAGGCGGCTAGGCAGGAGCAGAACTAGGTCCTGTGCGGACTTGATGGCGAGCGCCTGTGGCACCGTGCGCCCCGTGGGGTCGGTTGGACGTCGAAGTGTGCGGCGAATTGAAGCGGGGACCTGCATCAGGTAGGAGGACAGGTCACGACGTTCTTGCTCGGAGCGATCGGCGGCGACCACTCTCACGGCCTCGGCGACTGCTTCGTTGACTTCCTCGGCTGTTGCCTGGGCGAGGGCTGCTAACTCGGCTCTCCGCGCCAGTTCATCGCTCTCCTTCTCCCAGTTCCTCATCACGTCGTTGGCGACACCGAAGACGAGTTCGCCTGCGATCCCCCCCGTGAAGACGTTGAGGCAAGCTTTGGCGACGTGCTTGAGGAGGATGAGAGGGATATGCATAGACCTCGCCCTGTACGGTCTTTCTGATCACGTCCGTTGAGAATGGTATATCGCCGCCGTCCCCGTCGCCATCATCGGACGGTTGGATTTCCGTCGTTCCACCATCGCAGTGAGTCGACGGCGTCGTCCCGGTTTCGGTTCGATCCTCACGAATGGGTTGCCCCAGTCTGCCTGCCAGTTCGCGTTGAGCACGTTTGGGGTCGCTGAACGGCCGGCATGTTCCCCCCTCCCAATCGATCCTTTGCGAACTGTAATGACCGCGACTTCCCATAATATCGGCGTCGATTGATGCTAGCGGAACGCGATGCCGGCGATGTCCACCATGAAGTGCTTGCGGTTCCGCGTGTGCCGGGGATCGGAGAGCGATTCGAAGTCCGAGGCGATGGAGCCGACATCGACGAGCTTGGCCGTGGGAGGCACATCCTGGGATCGGCCCGTGTCGGCCACCCCACAAAAGGAGTGCGGCAAGCTGATCACAACGACCGAGTCAAAGAAATTGAGACACGGCCCGTTGCGCCAGACTGCTCAATTTGCACAGTGATGCGTGCTGGCCCTGGGTAAGTGGACGGGGCTGGCCCACAAAATGCGGCTCGACATATGGTCCTTTCGAGACTACTGTCGAGCCTTTCTGCGATCAAGGCGAGGTGACCGGCCCCGCGTTGATGGCGAACGCGTTCGGTTTGCCTCGGCGAGAGCCGCGAATGAGGAGCGGCGCAACACGGACGGGGGCGGCGTGGCGGGTGGCTGACTCACTTAAAAGGGCGGGAAGCGGACCTTGAGCTTCGCGATCGGCATTGTCGGCAGCCGCCGCGATTATTGAGGATATTCATGGCGAACAAGCTGAGTGTTCAGTTCAACGATCGGCAGACCAAGGTCTTGGAGGATATGGCCGATGCGCTCGGGACGACCAAGTCGGGGGTTTTGAAGACGGCCCTGGCGCTGCTGGAGGTGGCGATCCGGGAAAGCAAGGATGGCCATTCACTCGGTGTCGTGAAGGGTGACAAGGTGATCAAAGAGATCGTGGGAATCGAGTGAGCCGCCTCCGATGAATGGAATCACGCCAAGGGATGTCCCGCCCCCGAATCCGAATACGAATCCGGTGCGGATCGACCTCAAAAAAGAGATCGTCAAATCGGAGTGGAAGGAGGACCCGGTCGTCGGGTCCGAGCAGATCGCGTCGCTCTCCATTGTGCAATGGGTGCTGATGATCTTCGGGGGGGTGTACGCGCTCAGCTTCACCGCGATGTTTTTCCTTTTCTACCGGACGGACGCCACGTTCGAGAAGGGCTCGGAACTGGTCAAGTTCATGCTCCAGTCGATCCTGCCGCTGGTCACGCTCGCCATCGGCTATTATTTGGGCGATCGCAATCGCCCCCATCCGGCCTCCAAGGGACGTAAGTAAGCCTGTGCCGACCTCACTGGTTCCTCACGGAAGAAGTGACAATGAGGTCGGACCGCGTTGAGGTTGCCGTACGGCCGGAAACGGGTCGGGAACGCCTGCGTCTGCGCCCGGCCCGCGCCTGGGTCAGGTTCCGGCTCGGATGGTGCCGGTCCCTCGGCCGGTTCCGTCCAAGGTGGAATTGGTGGGATTCGCCAGCAGGATGGAGAAGGTGGCGTCGCGGGTGAGCGTGGGGTCGTAGAGGACGGTCACACTCACGGTGGCTTGCGTCTGGCCTGGAGCAAAGGTCAACGTGCCATTCGTCGCCACGTAGTTCGTGCCCGAGGCGGCTGTTCCGTTGGCGGTCGAGTAGGCGACGGTCACCGTTTGCGTGCTCGGCGCGGAGAGGGTCACGACGAACGTCGCCGTGGCGGTTCCGGTTCCCGGTCCGCTCGTCGTCGGGAAGGCAAACTGGATCGGGACCAGGCCCTGGACCTTGGTCGAACTGGCCGTCTTCCAGTCATCCTGGAGGATGCCGCCGGTATCGCGGGAGTTCGGGTTCCACGACCACCAGGTCCAGCTCATCCCTTGCTGGCCAGGGACGGAAGAACTGCTCGTCGTATTGCCGAGATAGCTGGTGATTTGCTGATACCATTGCTGGTCGGAGGTCGTTTGCAGCTTGCTGCCGAACTCACCCAGCCAGATCGGCGCAATGTTCTCTTGATACAAGTAACCCCAGTACTGGTTCCAGACAGAGGTCAAATTATTGGGATAATTGGCTGCGTTGAACCACGACTGGTTGTACACCGAGGCCGGGTAGTCGTGCGGCGAATAGACCACCCGGTTCGCCACGTTCAGGACCACCGGATGTTGCCGGGCGCCCATCAGGTTGCCCCCCCACCAGGTGCTCTGACCGTTGTACGTCTCGATCCCTTCGACGAAGATCAGCCAGTTCGGGTTGGCCGCCAGGACCGCGTTGCCGGCACGTTGGGCGGCCAGCCGCCAGTCGGTCGCGAGGTTGCCGTCGCCCCAACTTGCCTGCCCGTGTGGCTCATTCTTGAGGTCGGCCCCGATCACGGTGGGGTTCCCCGCGTAGCGCTGGGCGAGAGCGACCCAGTTGTTGATCCAGACTTGTTCCGAGTTGTTCGCGTCGCCTGGGACATACCAGAGGGTTTCGTTGGCGTGATTGTCGGGCAAGGCGCTGTGGTGGTCGAGAATGATCCGCAAGCCGATCTGCCCGGCGTAGGAAACGATCTTGTCGAGGATTTGCAGGCTGCTGAGCCCTTGGAGGTCGGAGTTCAGGCCGAAGTTGATGCTGTTGGGGACGTTGGCCGGGTTGAAGATCGCATTGGAGAACGGCATCCGGATCGTGTTGAAGCCAAGCTGCTTCATCTGGTTCATCATGTCCTGATAGTTTCGCGCCCAGAGGCCGTGTGGAACGTAGTTCCCGGTCTCGAACCCGAACCAGTTGATCCCCGCGATCTTGACGGCGGTTCCCTCGCGATTGACGATCTGATTGCCGGCCGTCTGGAAGAAGCCGGACGAAGTCTGGCCGCTCGGCGCCGTCACCGTGACGTTGTTAATACGGATCGTCGGCGAAGTGGCCGGCGATGTATAGATATCATGAATCGTGCCGATGGCGGTCGTACGCGAAAGCGAGGCGCCGTTGGGGTTGGACAGAACCAGCGAGAACTTGAGGTCGGGCTTGTTGGCCACGGTCATGGCGAAGACGGGCACGGCGAGCGTCTGCGTCGTCTGGCCGGCGCTGAAGTTGAGAAAGCCACTGACCGCGTGGTAGTCGGTTCCCGCCTTGGCGGTCCCGTCGACCGTGGTATAAGCGACCGAGATCGGCGCTGTGGCCGGTTGCGAGAGGGTCACCGTGAACAGCGCCTGGGTGGCTGTATTGCCGACCGACACCGTCACGTCACCCACCGAAAGCGCGGGGAGGACCGAGGCTCCACCGCCCAAGGAAACGCCGTTGAGAATGTACCGAGCGGGCGTCCCCGCGTTTCCGCCCGGCTGGCCGTTGAACCCGAACGACGTCGACTGACCGGGGGCGAGCTTCGCGTTGTAGCCGAGGTCTTGAATCACGTAATGGTTGCCGACGTGGCTGACGATCTTCGCGTTCCAGATTTGCGTGATCGTGGCCGGGAAGTCAAACTCGAGTGTCCATCCGTTGATCGGCGATGAGCCGGTGTTGGTGAGCGCGATATTGCCGGTAAACCCACTTCCCCAGTCGCTCGCGACGCTGTAGACGGCCGAGGCAGTGGCGTTGCCTGGTACCACGGGGGGATTGACCGTGACGCTTGACGTGCCGCTGATCCCGGCGGAGGCGGCACGGACCGTGGCGCTGGCTGCCGACGACGGGGCGGTGTACATGCCCGACCCGTTGATCGTCCCCGCGCCGCTGGCGATGGACCAGGAAAACGGCGGTTGGGTTGCCAGGAGACTGCCGAGCTGGTCGAGCCCTTGGGCGGAAAACGATTGCGTGGCGTTTGCGGCGACCGTCACTGTGGCTGGGCTGACGACTACGGCGGTCAATGTTTGCGCGACTGTCACGTTGACGTTGCTGGTGATGCTCCGTCCCCCCGCGTCGGCAATCGACACTTGAAACGTATATGCACCAGTTTTGCTAAACGTGGCGATCGTGTTCTTGGCCGCGTTCGAGCCGTTCGTGCTGAAAGCGACCGGGGCAGGGGAGGTGCCGACCGTCGTCCACCGGTAGGTCAGGTTCGATTCGCCACCATCATCCGCACCCAGGACGGCCAGCGCCACCGTTTTTCCGGTCACTGAGCTCGAGGCGGCGGAAGCGGGCGTGGCCACCGTGGGCGGCGACTGAACCGGCGAGGGGCCGCTCCCATCAAGGGGGACGCCATTGAGCTGATAGTTGGCCGGTGGCGCGGTGACGTGCCCGGGCGCTCCGTTGAATCCAAACGATGTGGTCTGTCCGGATGTAATCGTTGCGTTGTAGCCGGCGTCCTTGATCACGTAGTGGTTGCCGACATGACTGACGATCTTCGCATTCCAGATTTGGGTCAGATTCGCGGCGAAGTCGAACTCCAGCGTCCAGCCGTTGATGGCATTCGAGCCGGTGTTGGCGACCGCAATGTCGCCGGTGAACCCAGACCCCAGTCATTCACGACCGCAAATGAGGCCGATGCGCCAAACGCCGCGATCGGAGCCGCGACAACCGCCACCGCGAGCAGGTCGCGAACTTCAAGCGCCTCCATCGGCAGTACGACGTGCCGCCGCGAGACCATGCGACGACGGCGGGAGGGGAGCCTGGAATCGAGCATCATTGACTCCTCAAGGGAACATCACGATGTCGGAATTTCGAGAGGACAGTCTGAGTGCGAGCGTGCATGAATGGTGTTAGCAATCGTAGTTCAAGCGGGAGTGAACTTCAAGTGGTGCACCTGAATCGGTGGCTCCGGTGTTGAGAATCGCGGACAAGGGGAAGGATTGCCGATTCCCGCTTCCGAACGGTCTTCGGAATCGATTGCCTCACGGAACCATAAGTCAAAAATAGGCCTTCAACGAGATCCAACTGTCCCTATGATCGGGTTGCCGGCTTGGAGAGTCGTTGTGGTAAGATGATGGCTCGATGTCACAAGCCTTGGCGTTTCGATCAAATCGGAACGCTTCGTGGACGTCAGTATTAAGCTTTATACTTATATTTCAACTGTTCGGGCGTATTCCTTCCGTCATCACGGGCCGTTGCGTTCAACGACCCACCCACGAGGAGTTGAGAACCAATGGCCCACGAAGAGATGGACAGCACCAGTCGGCGAACGTTCCTCCAGACCGGGGCGTTGGCCACGGCCTCGGCCATGAGCCTGGCCCCCGGGGCCTCGGCCCAGGACGCGGCCGCCAAGACCGGGGCGATTCCCACGCGCCCGCTCGGCAAGACGGGGGTCAATATCACCCTCTTGGATCAAGGGGCTGTGCGGAGCGAAAGTCTCGACCGCCTCTTCCGGACAGCCTTCGCCAACGGGATCCGCGTCTTCGACACCGCCAAGGCCTATGGAACCGAGCCCGCCTTCAAGAAGTGGTTCGAACAGGCCCCCGAAATCCGCAAGCAGATCTTTCTGGTCACCAAAGACTCGCCCAAGCGCCCAGACGACATGATGGGGATGGTCGACGAGCGTCTGGCGAGCCTTGGGACCGACTACATCGACCTGTTCTTTATTCATGGTCTTGGGGATGAACATAGCCTCGATGATGCGATGAACTTCGTGAAGAGCCAGGAGTTCAAGGAGAAGGCCGACGCGATCCGGAAGTCGGGGAAGGCCAAGTTCGTTGGTTTTTCGACCCATCACAAGGATCGCGCCCAGATCATCCAGGCGGCCGCCGACGCCGGGTTCGTGGACGCGATCATGCTCCAGTACACCCCCTGGCTCGACAAGGACTCGGCCCTCAACAAGGCGCTCGACGCCTGCTGGAAGAAGGGGATCGGCCTGATCACGATGAAGCAGATCGCCGGCAAGAAGTTCGGCGACAAGTACAACGGGAACATCCTTGACGAAGTTCCGCGGAAGGTCCCGATGCTCGCCGAGCGGAACCTGACCCCATTCCAGGGGCTCCTGCACGCGATCTGGACCGACGAACGCATCAGTGCCTCGTGCGTCTCGATGAAGAACACCGACCAGATCCGTGAGAACGTCGACGCCGCCCGCCGGTTCGAGCCGGTCAAGACGACCGACATCCTCCAACTTCGCGACGCCGTTCTCGCCGCCGGCCAGACCCTCTGCGCCGACTGCGATGGCCGTTGCTCGGTCGCCGCCGGCACTCAGGCCGAGCTCGGCAACCTGACGCGGTTCCTGACCTATCACGAGCACCACGGCCATCGCGCCGAGGCCCGTAGCCAGTTCGCCAGCATGACCGACGCCGCTCGCGACTGGGCAGGCGCCGACCTCGAAGCCGCCCGCGCGGCCTGCCCCGGTAAGCTCGACTTCGCCAAGCTCCTGCCCGAGGTCAATCGACACCTGGCCTGAGCACGCACATCAGGTCGGCCCGAACCCTTGTCGGGGAGGCGGAAGCCTACCCGATAAGGCGGAAGGGCCTGGATAAATAGACAACGACCCGTCATAGAGCGAGGAATCCCCCTCGTTCCCACGGGGGACCGTGGGAACGAGTAGCGAGAGGCTTTCTAGCCCGGTATCGGGTCGTTGTGAATTCATGCTGATGTCAGCGGCCGCATGCCTTCGAGCCTCCGAACTGGGCGTATCGCTGCTTTCGCGGCGGCTCGGAGGACTTCCTCGCCACGCGGGCCTCCCAGATTCGTCATCAGTGCCATGACGAAGTCGAGTTTCGGGTTGGCCCAGATGTGGGCAAGTTCCAAGGTCCAGAAATCTGGATTTCCGCTACGCAACAAATCTAGAGCGGTTTGCGGATGCGTTGCGCACGGTGGTTGGTCTCAAGACTCAGGAGCACGTGCGGAAACGGGGACTGGCTCCGGAGCGCAGCGGAGGTGCCTGTCCCCCTTTCCGCCGAGGCCGCCCGTGACGGCCCGGAAAATGGGGACAGGCACCCGGCCGCCAGGTCGTCCGGAAAAGCCGAGCATGGAGCGGGCCGGGAGCCAGTCCCCGTTTTCCTCCACCGTGCGCAATGCGATCGTAAACCGCTCTAGCGTCCTTGATTGACGCTCCCTTGATGCGAAATGACGGTTGGGTTCGCTGTCCGAGTTGCGACGAGTTCGTGAAGATCCCCGGTGAAGACCAAATCCGTACGCCCTTATTCGTGGCGACTTGTCTTGAATGTGGGTTGGAATTCGACTGGCGGGAGTCTTATGGTCGTGACTTCCTCGCCGGTGCCGTTTTCTATTGGGAGGAGTACTTCGCTCCCAGCGAAGCATGGAATCACGACCACTGTGTCATGTGCCAACAGCGGTTTATGGAGTTAGATCACCCGGACGTCGAGCGGTTCGGA
Organism: Singulisphaera photorubra; assembly: GCF_045290345.1. Classification (GTDB taxonomy): domain Bacteria; phylum Planctomycetota; class Planctomycetia; order Isosphaerales; family Isosphaeraceae; genus Singulisphaera. Next base: position 1,543,399 of record NZ_CP155447.1, read on the forward strand.
TTCGTGACCACGGTAAGGTCGCGGGTCTCATCCACGGGGTGTCAAGAGAGGTGGGTTTGCCGCTACTGCTTCGATGACTTTCGAGAAGATCACGATTGGCAGATTGATCTTCTGGGTTCATGAATTTAACATTTTGCCATTGGCATTTGTCTTGCGCCTGGATCCCTCGGCCCGTTGCCGTTGCCACAGTGGCAAAAGAACCAGCCCATGCGAAGGTCCAAAGACAGGGAGCTCACGCTCCCCGCTCGCCTTTCAGAGGCGAGCGAAATCCAAGGGCACCACGATCGCGTTGGTCTTCGCTCGCCTTCCCAAGGCGAGCGGGGAGCGTAAGCTCCCTGTCTTCCGACGGACGAAGAACCCCTGGTAACGCCGAATCGCTCCGGGGCATTGCGACCGCGAAGAATGCTGGGTAGCTCGCGTTGACAGAACCACGATCGCTGCTAGATTATGAAAACCAAATTTGGAATACCAAATTGACTTGGGGAGGTGCCGGGATGGGACGCCCGCCTGCGAAGGACCTGACGGAGCGAGAGCTGGAAGTCATGCACGTCTTCTGGCGACACGGTGAGGGGACGGCGGCGGAGACGCGGGACCGGCTCGCGGCCGCGGGGCTGGATCGGACGTATACGACGATCGCCAACCTGATCCGGGGGCTGGCCGACAAGGGGTTTCTTCGCCAGCTCAATGACGAGCGGCCGTTTTGCTACAAGGCGGCTCGTTCTTATGAAGACGTCTCAGGACGGCTCCTGGGAGACCTGCTTCAACGCGTGTTTCGAGGGTCGCGTGCGCAGCTCTTGAAGCAGCTCGTCGAGCAACGAACGCTCACAGCCGAGGAGCGGAGCTTGCTCGAACGGATCTTGAAGGAGCAAGACCGATGAATGACCTGGGGCTGACGTTGGCCTGGTGTGCGGTCCAGGTCTCTTTGCTGTTGATTCCGGCGGCCGCGTTGTACGCGGTAGCGTCCCGGCGCAGCCCGGCTTCGGGCACGTGGGTGGCTTCCCTGAGTCTCGGCCTGGTCGTGGCCATCAGCGTGCTGACGTTCGCTCCGCGAGGAGGGGCGAACTCTCCCACGATCCCCCAGACTCCGCCGTCGAATTCGGTCGCGATCGCGGTTCGTGGAGACACCCCCACGGGGGCGATTCGCATGGACGTGGGCGTGAGATCCGGCTGGTCGTTTGCGGCTTGGCAGAGTGTGTGGAAGCAGTTCGAATCGACGGCCGCCGAGCCCGCCGCGCGGTGCCGGCCCTGGGGCAGCGCATTGGCGGCCGTCGCGCTGACGGGAACGGGAGTGGGGCTGGTCCAACTGCTGATCGGCCTCTGGGCTGTTCATCGGTGTGTACGGCGGTCGCGGCCGGTGGAGGACCCGGGTCTGAACGGGTTGATCGAGGAGCTTCGAGGCTCGCTGGGGTGCCGGCGGCGGGTCGAGCTTCGCGAAGCCGCTGAGCTGACAACTCCGGCAACCGCGGGTTGGCGGCGTGTGGTCGTGCTCTTGCCTGAAGACTGGCGAGCGTGGGATGAGCCCGAGCGTCGTGCGGTTCTTGCTCACGAGCTTGCGCACGTTTGCCGGGATGATTATGCGATGGGAGTCGTGGCCCGGCTCGCCCTGGTCTTGCACTTCTATCACCCGTTGGTCCACTGGCTGGCCGCGCGTCTCCAGCTTGAGCAGGAACTGGCGGCCGACGCCCTGGGGGCTCGGTTCGCGGGCGGAAGGGCGCGTTACTTGCTTTCCCTGTCGCGGCTGGCGCTGCGGCAAGACGGACGGATTCCGTGCTGGCCGGTGAGGTCGTTCCTGCCGGTGAAGGGGAATTTGATCAGGAGGATCGCCATGTTACGTGATGAAAGCTTGCCAACGGATCGGCATTGGTCCCCGCTGCGGCAGGGCGCTTCGGCGTTGCTGTTGCTGGCCGTCACCGCTGGTGTCCTGACTCTCCAGGGGCCTGCCCGAGGTGATGATACCGACAAGGTGGATCATGAGGTCAAGACGGTGAAGCGGGAGTCGCGGTCGGGGGACGCAGTTCAGGGTGAACCCTTCGACCTATCGTACGTTCCCGAAGATGCTCAGGGCTTCTTCGCGTTCCGGCCGGCCGCCACGTTCCGTCGAGCGGGCATGGGAACTTATCGGACAATGTTGAACTTGCTGATTGCTCAGCAATGGTCGAAATCGGCGAACGCGTTTGGGTTTGACCCCACCAAACCCGGCCAGGGTCCGCTCCGGGTGGAGATGTTCGAGCAGGTGATGGGCGTCCTCAGGCTCACGCGGGCGAGGGAGGAGAAGCCGCACTGGAGGATCTCGATCGGGGAGGGCGAAGGGATTTCGGCCCGGACGACTGAGCCGATAGATTGGGTCGGCCTCTGCCGCGCATTCCGGCTCGAGTTGACTGAAGCTCACGAAGGAAACCGTATCTACTACAGGGTGAAGACGCCCGTCATGGGCCCGGACGGTTGCATTTACTGCCCTGATGACCGAACGGTTGTGTTTACCAGTGAGAAGCGATTGCTGTCACTCTTGCGTCGCACGACGCCAGTCCCGCTCGTGTTCGCACAGGGGAGTGGCTGGGACCGTTCCCTCCGTGGTCTTTTCGTGGCCGCGATTGATAGCCGCGATGGTCTATTGCGGCGGGCCGCCCTCGACGCTGACGTTTCGGATAATCTCGATGCCCCGAACCTGTTCAAAGACGGCGGTCTTTTGACATTCAGCCTCGATGATAGTGATGCGATCGTATTTGGCGGCGTTGCGACCCTCGGTGACCCCGGTGCAACCGAGTCGACCGCCCGCGCGCTTCCCACATTTCTCAAGGCGCTCCGTGGCTCCGCGAGCCAGCCTATCCCTGCCGAGGCCTCGCCCCATAAGAGTCATGAAAAAGTTGTGCAAATGTACGTAAGACTGCTGGAAAATTGCCGGGTCGAGCGGGATGGGCAGTCGGTGATCTTCCGCTCCTCCGGACTGGGCACCCTCGCTGACTTTGCCTCGCTGGTCGCTGCTGGCGCGTTTGAATAGTCATGTCGTGATGAATGCCTGGCCAAAGTCCCTTGCTTCGTACGTGAGGAGCCAGCGGCCAGGCACCGGTCGCAGGCGAACCAGGGAATTCAGACAACTCAAATGGCTGGCGGCCCAACCGTGGGTTTCACCCCATCTCCCAGTCGGCCCCACTGAAGTGCCTGGCGACGCGAGCCTTTCCCCAGACCAGAGCACTCAAACCAGGCATTCTTTGCCGACGGCGACGCAAATAACGCTGATCTTCTTGGTGGGCCGGTTGGAGGACACTCGAACTCAGTCCTGCCGAGGATTGCCATGGAGTTCATGGAATTCCCGCCTCGGAAGAGGCGAGGGAAGCTCATTCGTCATGCGGCGATCGTCCTTGTCGCCGTATTGACGCTGGTCACCTTCCGGTTCGCCGACGACGAAGTTACGGGGAAGGCGGAGGCCTCCGATGCCTACGGCTTCACGCTCATCTTCGTGGTGGCCGGCTACTACATCGGCTGGCTGTCTGAGATCTGGAAGCGATGCAAGGGCAAGGCGTTCGATCCGTTCGTGATGCCGATATTTTATATGCTTGTTTTGCTGTATCTGTATTTGAGCTTCAGGAGCTACTTCGTCCAGCCCGGGGCGACCGGTTTGACGATCCTTGTGCAACTGCTCGTGATGATCTGCTTTATCTGTCGCGTGGAATGAGAGCCCTCCGTGGCCCCTCAACGGAGGAGCCAGCGGTCAGGTACCGAGAGCGGGCGAACCAGGGCGTTCATGGGGCACCTCCCGGTGAGAGTAGGTCTCTGACTCGGTCGAGCTCGCCTTGGATGTTCCGGAGAGCGACGACCGCTCGGTCGGGATCGACGATGCAACCTGCCAGGCTGCCGTAGTGCTCCTCCAGGCATTGAAGCAACAACGTTCTGATTTGAGCCTCGTCAGGGGTGGGCCGGAGTGTGCTTTCCGCGTAGGCTCGCTCCAGGTGGGCCTCCTTGTCGGCGGCCCACTGCCGGAGTCGATCCTCGGTCCATTCGCCCCGGCGGATCGCTTTCAGGTGCTCGTTGTGGCGCTGAAGGTCGATGTCCCCTTCGATGAGGATTTGCTCGACCTCGCCCAGCAACCGGACGACATGGTAGGCGAACTTGGTGTCATAGCCGTGCTTGGCGACCAGTTCGGCCCGTTTGCCCTGCGGCTGTTTGATCGCCAACTTGTGCAACTGGCTGTAAGCGTATCCTTTGAACTTGGGCCAGGCTCCCTTGTGAAGGAAGAGGCGGCGGTTCTCGCGCACGAGGTTACCGACGCGAGTGCTGTGGACCACGCAGTTGGCGGGCGTGAACAGCGAGTCGATGATGTTTGGGTTGTTCTCCATCGCTAGGGTGAAGAACTTCACGATACCGAAGATCGTCAGGTCATAAGTACGCCCGTGTCCGCCGAGACTGTCCCGGTCGTGGATGTGGTGCTCCTGGTAGACTTCGAACCGCTTCGGTTCGCGACCAAATCCGGGGATCTCCCCGCGCAAATGAGGAAACACGTCCTCCTTCATCGGAATCGCCCAGCCGTAAATATCCACGTCGCTTGTGTCCGAGGAGACCCCGTAGGCCATCGAGCCCATGATGGTCTCGTACTGGACGTTCCCCGGCAGCCATCTGGGCGGTTTGGCCAAGCCACGGTCGGTCAGGCGTTGCAGCGTGCTCACGACGTCTCACTCCTCAGGGGCAGGGGCGCTCTTCCTCGGAACAAGGAGACCGTGGCAGGTCGTCCGGTTCGGTGGGACTCAGAAACAGAGGTTGGCCAGAGCCGAGTCAAGGGCTTTCACGGTCTGATATCGTTGCTCCGGCGGCTTGGAGAGGCACGTCTGACAAAGATCGCTGAGCGCTCGCGGGAGAGCGGGACGCAAGTCGATGGCCGCGATCACCGGTGTGCCCGAGACAACCTGAGCGAGGATATCAGGCAAGCGACCCCCGATCATGGGCGGGCGACCGGTCAATAACGCAAAGAGTACGGCGCCGAGGCCGTAGACGTCCGTACGCGGATCGATCGGACCCCAGCTTCGGGACGCCTGCTCGGGAGCCATGAAGGGAGCGGTCCCCTCGACTTCGGCGGCCCACGGCGTGTCCACGGTCAGCGAACGGGCGAGGCCGAAGTCCGTCACCTTGATCTTACCGGATGCGTCGAGGAGGAGATTGGCGGGCTTGAGGTCGCAGTGGACGATCCCATTCGCGTGGGCGTGTTCGACGGCGGCACAGGTCTCCCTCACCCAACGTACAGCCTCGTGTGCGCTGATCTCTTTCTGAACGCCGAGCTGGGCGAGGTTGGGACCGGCCACGAAATCCATGACGATGAAGTAGGACCCGCCTGGCGTGCGGCCAAGACCCTGGGTTCCGACGATGTTCGGATGGCGCAACTTGCCAATCGTCATCGCCTCGCCGATGAAACGTCGGACGACTTGCGGATGACGTAGGTAGCCTTTCCGCAGGAATTTCACGGCAATCGCACCGTGGGTGTTGTTGGATGGCTGGGCCTCGTACACCTTTCCCATTCTCCCCGCGCCGACGAGGCGACGCAGGAGGAATTCGCTGTGAGAAAGTAGCGGAGCATCGCGAGGGAGATCCGCAGGTTCCGGTTCGGACAAGGACGTGCTTCTCAGGGTAGGTCGCGAGGCTGGATTGCCCTCCGCTTCGAGCTCCTGATCGATCTGGAGCAACTCCGCCCGAATCTGATCCCGCCGTCCCTGGAATCGGGCGAGGAACTCTTCATGTGAAGGGCGATCCCCCCATCGCCATCGGACTCGGTACTCTTCGGCAATGAGCTCGATCGGCAGGCATTCGAGCGAGACTAATTCTGGGAATGTATCGAGATAATGCGATATGAAGATGGGCGATGTGGCCCTCCGGTCCTGGCAGCGGTATTCGAGGTCGATACAGATCAGTTCGACGAGTAGGCGCTGGCGCTCGGAATCATGATTTGCGAACGGCTCATTCAAAAAATCGTTGATCTCGCATGGCCCGTTCTGTTGCCAGGCTTGCTCAAAACGGAGGACTCGCCGTTCAAATTCGTGTGCGTCCGGCGGACCACGTCCCCCTTCGCAACTGGCCGAGGGGCCTCGGCCACTTTGGTGACCGTCGGTCGAAACCCTGCGCGGTGTCATGATCCGGCGTCAACAGACGCGACGCGCGCTCGAACCCGTGTCGAGCCTGGCCCGAACACCGCGGTGGGAGCGCGCCGCGTTTCGAGTGCCGGCGGGAGCCGTTGTCAGCTCGGGGAACCGTCGGCGATGGGACCCTCTGGGGTCGCCGCAGGATCGGCGGCTTGGGGAGGCGACCAACGGTCAGGGAGAAGGTCGGCCAGATTCTCTTTGGGAAGCACCGGCAATCGGGATAGCACGTCGCGCAGGTAGACGAACGGGTCATGACCGTGACGCTGGCAACTCGACACTACGCTGAACAGCACGGCCATGGTCTTCCCGCCGGTCTCACTCCCAGTGAAAAGCCAGTTTTTCGTCCAGTCGCGATTGTCTTCATATGTTGCTCGGCTACGTTGTTATCGATCGACAGGTAGCCCGAACTGGTGTACCGTTTCAACGCCTCCCAGTGGTTCTTCATGTAACCGATCGCCCCTCCCATCGGACTCTTGGGGAGCACCTGCGGTCGCTCCTCCTTCAGCCACTTCTCGAGGCTCTCCCAAACTGGCACCGCCCGCTCCTGGCGCACCCGTAGCCGAATCGCGGCCCGTGTCGGCTCGTTGGCGTCCTCAGGCAGCTTGGCGAGCTCTGCTTTGATCTGCTTCTCGATCGCGTAGAGCTGGCGGTAGTAGGCCAGGGCCGTACTCGCTCTCGTTAGGTCCGTCTTCTGCGCCTCGACGAACTTGCGGCGGGCGTGGGCGTTGCAACCCACCTCCACGACGTTGCCGCCCGCGTAGATGCCGTCGTAGCCGCTGAAGGCATCAGCCTGCAAATAACCGCGAAAACCCTTGAGAAACAGACTCGGACCGTCTCGCTTATGGCTCCTCGTGAAATCAAAAACATTGTAAGGATAAAGATGATCGCCGAAGTAGATCCAGAGCCGGGCCAAGGCCTTGATCTTTCGCTCCGAGTCCCGCAGCTTCACCGACGTGTCGTCGGTGTGAATCGTGCCGCACAACAGGACCAATGTCTTCATCAGGTCGTAGAGCGGCTCGAGACTTTGGGCGGCGCCGGCCATCCAGTCGCAGAGGGTTGAGCGTGACAGCTCCACCCCTTGCCGGGCCAGGCGGCGTTCCTGGCGATGGAGTGGAATATGATCGGCATACTTTTCCGTGATCACATGAGCTAGTAGTCCCGGTCCAGGCAAACCCTTGGGGATCGGCTGGGCTGGCTTGCCGGCGGTGACGACTTGACCTTCGCAGTGCGGGCAGGCGTAAGTGCAGCGCACGTGCTCGACCACGAACAAGGTCGCCGGCACATAGTCGAGTTGCTCGCTGCGTTCTGCGCTGATCTGGGCTCGGGTCTCGCCGCATTGCGGACAGCGGCGTTCGGCTTCGGTCAATTCGTAGACCCGAGGCTCGCGGCGGAGGTTCTTGGGCAAGGGCCTGCGGCCGTGAGATCGATTCTTCTTCGCGGGGGCCGCACCCGGCTCGGGCTCGGGCTCGGGGTGCGACCGCGTCGCCGGTGACCGAGGGTTCGGGTTCCGGGGCCAGCGGTTCGAAGGCGTCGGGGATAAGCAGCGGTTGATTGGGGTCGAAGCGTTCGGTGCGTGGGCCGTAGAGCCGCCGCAAAAGGAGGTCGAGGCGATGTTGCAATTCCTCGTTCTGACGCCGTGTTTCGCGAAGGGCGGCGAGCAGTTCGATGATCATCTGCTGGAGGAAGGCAGGATCACTGGGCAACGTCGCCGTGGGATCGGCAGGGGTTTCAAAGGTGATGGGGCGGGCGTCTTCGCTCATGCACTTTTAGACGCATGAGGTTCTTATATTATTCGATGATTCTTTGGAAAAACGCGGCGGCCGGCCGGGGACTCACACCGTGGCTCTGGGGACGGGTCGGTGATAGCGTTTGCCGCGTTTCACGCTCGAGAGGTCGATCCCTTCGAGGAGCATGACGAGGTCCGCGGCGCGGACCTCGACGCGGGGCTGAGCCTCCGGAGACGGCGGAAAGCGAAAGGTGCCGGCTTCCAATCGCTTGTACCAGATTGCGTACCGTCCTCCTCCCAAATCAGGAGCTTGATGCGATCGGCGGCCCGGTTGCGGAAGACGAAGATGTCTCCCAGAGCGGATCGCCCTGGAGCCCGTCGCGGACCAGGGCCGCCAAACTGTCGAACGATTTTCGCAGATCGACCGGCTGCGCCGCGAGCCAGATCCGGACGGTTGGAGACAAGCTCACCATGACCGTTCTCCGGCTTCGAGCAGTTCAACGACTTGCACGAGGGTCTGAGGGTCGAACCCGGCCCCGACCCGCAAGCAGCGTCCATTGGCCAGCACGACCTCGATGCTCCCGGCGGGCGACTCCGCCTTGTCGGCGAGCACATGCACAGGAAGAAACGCGGGCTTGGGCTGGTCGCGCCGCTGGAGTTCCCGCCGCCACCAATAAAACGACGGCGCACTCACGCCCTCGGCCAGGCAGAACGCCCGGACCGACAGTCCACTCCGCTTCCACCGGGCCAGAACCAGCCGCCAGTACGGCTCCCGCCCGTTTCTCGATCCTGCCACTCGGCCCATAGTTCACCCCCTTTCGGCCATGCACCGATCGTAGCATGGGCCGCAAGAAGGGGTTCACCGGACGCACACTCAAATTCGGGGTTAATCATCGGCGAGTCGTCCGGCCATGATCTCCCGGATCTGGGCGAGTGAGCGCCGGACCGAACGTTCCGAGCGGCCTGTATCTTCCGCGATATCCGAAAGCTGCAAGCCTTGCAGCCGGAGTTCCAGCACGCGCCTTCCGAAAGGACTCAGTTGGGAGAGCACCTGTTCGACCTCGTCCGCCAGCGCGGCCGCCTCTTCCGGTGTGGGCTCGTATTGGTGGCCTCTGTGCCGGCCTTCTTCGCTGGGATCGAACGGGGTTTCGACGTCGACCGATCGGCGGTCTGCCCGATGGTGCCTGACTTGCCGGAGCAGCTTATGCTTGGTGATCGCCGCCAAAAGGCGCCAGAGATCGCCACCCCGCTCGAGGGAGTAGCGGCCCTCGCGTGCTTCGACAAAGAAGCTCCGATAGGCCGACAGCACGATGTCTTCGGGATCGGTCCGGCTGGCCAGGCGGGGAGAGAGGCAACTCCGAGCCAGCGCGATCAGCCGTTCGAAGTAGCGAGCGAAAAGGGGCTCGGCGGCTCGATCATCGCCGTTGCGGAATTGTTCCAGCAGAACGAGCGATGTCCAGGTGGTCTTTGCATCATCCCTTTCCATTGGAGCGGGTTCCGTTCTCAGCAGGTGGCCCTGGTTTTGTGGATCGGCTCCGTCACTTTTCTGGCCGCTCCTCCGCGGGAAACGGCATGACCTGGATGCGGGAACATCCTCGAACCCCCGATCTTGGGAGTGGACCATCATGGCCTACGTTGTGACTGAGCCCTGCTTCGGCTGCAAGTACACGGATTGTGTTGTCGTCTGCCCTTGCGACTGCTTTCGCGAAGGGGAGCAGATGCTCTATATTGACCCGGAGGAATGCATCGATTGCGATGCCTGCAAAGTTGAGTGCCCGGTCGATGCGATCTTTTATGAAGAGGATGTGCCGGAGGTCTGGAAGGAATTCGTGCCGCTCAACCGGGAGCTAGCCGCGACGTGTCCGCCGATCGTCGACCGGAAGGAACCGCTGGCGCGGCGCGACGCCCAGCCGTGAACTTGGACTATCGGCCTGGCGACACGGATTCTCAATGAACCCGTGTCGCTCGCCTGGTTCAGCGCGGATTCATGAGATCTTTGATGTCGTGAACGATCGCGTCGACATCGGCTTCGGTGGTATCCCACGAGCACATCAGCCGGGCGCCTCCGCCGATGAAGGTGTAGAATCGCCAGCCTCTCGCCCGGAGTCGGTCGCGGATTGCTTCCGGGATCATGACGAAGACGGCGTTCGCTTCACAGTCCCAGAGGATTTCCAGGCCGGGGATCTCGCGCAGGCGTGACTCCAGCAGCAAGGCGCACCGATTGGCCTGTTCCGCGTTGCGGAGCCAGGCCCCCGACTCCAGGATGCCGACCCACTGGGCGGCCAGGAACCGCATTTTTGAGGCGAGTTGCCCCGCCTGCTTGCAGCGGTAGGCGAACTCATGCGCCAGCTCGCGGTTGAAGAAGACGATGGCTTCGCCGAACGCCATCCCGATCTTGGTGCCGCCGAAGCACAAGACGTCGACCCCCACCTTCCAGGTCAGTTCCTTGGGCGCGACGCCCGCCGCCGCCACGGCGTTCGAGAACCGGGCCCCGTCCATGTGAACGCGCAGGCCGTGGCGCTTGGCCATCTCCTGAAGGGTCTCGAGCTGGGCGACCGAGTAGACGGTGCCGACCTCGGTGGCTTGCGTCAGGCTCAGCACGCGCGGCTTGGGATAGTGGATATCGCTTCGCTTGGTGACGAGCTGGTGGACGGCGTCCGGGTGGACCCGGCCGGCCTCGCCGTGGGCGAGAAGGAGCTTGGTCCCGTTGGAGAAGAACTCCGGAGCGCCACACTCGTCGGTCTCGACGTGCGCCAGCTCGTGGCAGATGATGCCGTGGTAAGACTGGCAGAGCGAGGCCAAGGCCAAGGCATTGGCGGCGGTGCCGTTGAAGACGAAGAAAACCTCGCAATCGACCTCGAACAGCTCTCGAAGGAGCCCCGATGCGCGGGCGGTCCAGTCATCGTCGCCGTAGGCGGGGGCGTGCCCTTGATTCGCCTCGGCCATGGCCTGCCAGGCCTCCGGGCAAGCCCCGGCGTAGTTGTCGCTCGCGAACTGATGACGGTCCACTGGCACGGAAATCCCTCCCATCGACGCCTCTCGTTCGGCTCCCTGACAACGAGGCCGTCAGGGAGCGACGGGGAATAATCGTTCCGGACCCATCGCCTCTGGCTGAGGTTCGCGGCTCCGACCGAGACCCGCAGCCTATCGAGGGGCGGCGACTATCCGCAACGGGAAAAGTGGGGGCACCTCGGCTGGACGGCGGATGGGAACGTTGGGGATGAGATCCTCTCGATCAGTGCCGGGCGCCGTTGATTCCATGGATTGTGTCCAGGATCCAGCCGAGGTGGATCCAGCCGTCGAGCCACTCGGCGACCGAGATGACATCGTCGAGAGTCTGAGGGGGTGAGTGAACCAACGTGTCGCGCTTCAAGAGCCGGGCAAAGTCGATCAAGACCGGGTCTGGTCGGGGCTCTCCAGTGATCGGGGTTCGGAACTCAACGCCGGCCTGTCGCATGACTTTGATGAATTCATGGGCCAACAGGCCGTAACCCATCGTCGTCGGGTGCACGCCGTCCAGGCTGAAGATCCCCCCGTGAGTCCGTTGCCTGTTGGCGAGCTTGAAGTAATGGCTGGTCAACTCCGTCAGGCCGGCCGCTTGAAGGGCCTCGTTCCAGCCGGTGGGGAACACGTACCTCCCGCCCGGAACATCCAACCCAACCTCGCGATAGCGGCGGTACGCCAACTGATTGAGGCTACGGTTCACATCCACCAGATGCCAGTTCTCATGCAGGCCGACGTGGTGGGCGATCGTCTGGTTGTACCGATCGATCGTCTGGTCAATTGCCTTGGCGTTTTCGCCCGTGAGATGACTGTGCTTGGCGGGGTCAAAATCCTGGTCCGTGATCCAGAAACGTGTGTAGAATTTGAAATATCGGGGATCGGCTGCCAGTCGATCGTTCGGAGTTGTGCCGACGCCCCGGGCAATCGGGGCGATAGTCACGTGGGGAATGTTCGCGAAGAAGACGTGTTGGGCGCCAACCGACTCAATGCCGGCGACCAGCTCCGCATAGAAATGGTTGAAATGATCGGGGTGCCAGAGATTGTATTTTTCCCGGTTTGCGACCGGGTCGGCCAGGATGTCGGCTTGGGTCAGAAGCGGCTCGCGTAACGCCGTGATCGTGCCTAACGCGTTGTTCGCACCCAGATTGACGATCAGGTTCTCGATCCCACCATCGGCCGCAAGCGCTCGCACGCAGTCCAGCGCGGTCCGTTCCTCGAAGGCCCGGTCCTGCGACGGGTTGAGCACCGTCAGAGCCGTTCGGTAAAACGCATTTTCAGGGACTTGATTGAGAGGATCATCGCTACTGGGTTTTTCGAGCTTGGCGACGCAATGGCTCGCCCGGAGGTGGACGGCATCATCGACACTGAATCCCCAGCAAGCGAGATTGTGATAGACCGTCTGCGGGCGCGCTTCCGTGCCACCGCCTCGCTCCCAGTAATCCTCAATCTGATCCATCCACGACCGGATGTGGAAAGGGGCTCCGAGCACCTCCCAACGGCTCAGATCGGGGCCGTACTCCGTCTCCAGTAAACGGAGAAGATGCTCGAGATTCACCGGCAGTCCGCCGAATTCTTTAAAGTTTGGTATGCGAAATTGAGTCGAATCGAGTCCCATTTCCGCCGCGATCAGGGCCGGATACGAGAGCTCCGTTGCGAAGATGGCTCCGCTCATGAATCCCTGACTCATGCTGTCGCCCAGGACGACGAGCCGGTGCTTGGCCATGGGACTTAATCCTTATTGGGAAATTAGAAAATAGAGAAGTGGTTATGTGATAAAAATGCGTGATCGTTAGATGGCGAAGTGGCCCCTCCTCGATCGCGTTGGCGATCGAAGAGGGGGAATTCCTGGTTCAAATCGACCAGCCCCGGCGGAATTCCGGGCGGACGAATTGGGCGGCCTCGGGGCAGTTGGTGACCTGTCCGGTGGCGGCGTCGTATTCGATGGGCTTGCCCAGGCGGACGGAGACGTTGCCCAGGAGCATGGCTTCGGTCAGCCGGCCGGAGTAGTCGAAGTTGGAAAGGGCGATCTTGGGGTCGCCTTCCTTGATGGCGCGGACCCACTCGGCCTTGTGGGCGGGGTCGGCGTTCTTGTTCCGATCCTGCCGTTGCGCCTTGGTGAGCTCGTTCTGCTTGGATTCGAATTGTTTGACCGGCAGGAGCTTTTGCTCGGCGCCGTAGTCGCTGGGCGAGAAGATCGATCCCTTCTCGCCGACGAGCAACGAGCCGCTATCGGAGGGGGTTTCTCCGTGGAACAAGGTGGCGGGGGGTAAGTTACGGGCCCCGTCGCGGGCTCCTTCGTACCAGGTGAGCTTGACCGGCGGGAGGTCGCCACGCGCGGGGAATTCGTAGGTGATCGTGGCCCAGGCGGGATAGGTCTCGGGGTTGAGCTCGCCGCTGGTGGATGAGACCCGGGTGGGCAGACCCAGCTTGAGCGCCATGAAGGTCAGGTTGGCCGTGTGGCAGGCCATGTCGCCCATGGCGCCGGTGCCGAAATCCCACCAGCCTCGCCAGTCGTGGGGGTGGTAGACCGGGTTATAAGGGCGTTCGGGGGCGGGGCCGAGGAAGAGGTCCCAGGCCACGTGCGGAGGGACCGAAACGGTCTCCGTGGGCCGTGCCACGATGTCGGGGGCCTGCTTCCAGTACTTAAACGGCCGGTTCGTCCAGACGTGGACCTCGCGGATCGGCCCGACGACGCCGGAGCGGATCAGTTCGATGCCGTCGCGGAACCCGGGGTGGGAGGTCCCTTGGTTGCCCATCTGGGTGGCGACCTTCCGCTCGGCCGCCGTCTCACGCATCAGGCGCGCCTCATAGGGGGAGTGCGCCAGCGGCTTCTGGCAGTAGACGTGCTTGCCCAACCGCATCGCCATCAGGGCCGCGGCCGCGTGGGTGTGGTCGGGCGTGCTCACGACCACGGCGTCGATCTTGGGAGCGAGCTCATCGAGCAGCTTGCGGAAGTCGCTGTACGTTTTTGCCTCGGAGTGCCGCTCGGCCTTTTTGCCGAGCCGGTCTGAGTCAATGTCGCAGAGGGCGACGATGTTTCCCAAGGCGGCCACGTGATCGGTATCACTGGACCCCTTCCCACCCACGCCGATGCAGGCGAAGTTGAGCTTCTCGTTCGGGGAACGACTTTGCCCGAACGCCAAGGCGCCGGGAACCAGGATGCCGAAGCCCGCCAGGGAAGACGTCTGCAAGAAACGACGGCGGTCGATGCGACGACTCATGCGATTCTCCTGATGAGGGGAACTGCCTGGACGATCGAACAGCCTTTGGCTGCTCATGGCCTTGTTCTCTGCTCAGAGGGGCCGTGCCATTGGATCCGTGGCACAACGCGACGCGTAGCCCTTCGAACCGCGAAGCTATCAGTGCCGGAGAGGGGGAGAAAGAGGGTGGTTCCGTCTCGGCTCATCCACCTGGTCGGACCGCAGCCCTGTTTGGGCTCGGGTGGAAGGCGAAGTCAAAAGAAGTGAGGAGTCGGGCACGCTCGGCCTGGTGCGGGCCGAGCGGCCGCTTCGAAGGGCCAGTGGAGGGCCCTTCGACCACAGGGGAAGGGAGGAGCAGGGGCGTTGTTGGGCTCTTGCTCAGCTCTGAACGGCCCCTTGGGGAATGCTCTCCGTCGCCATCCACTCGCGGGCGCGAGCGCGGTGCTCGTCGGTAATGTGCGCCGAGACGGCGGACAAGGCGGCGGCCAGGACACCGGCGTCGTCGCTGAAGCCGGCCAGCGGGACGAGGTCGGGGATCGCGTCCAGAGGGAGGATGAAGTAGGCCAGGGCCGCTCCGACGATCCCCTTGACCCAGAGGGGGGTCTTGGGATCGAGCAGACAGAAGTAGAGCGCGACGGTCTCGTGCGCCAGGGGCAGCCGGTTCAGCGAGCGCTTGGCCTTGGCCAGGAACCCCTCGCGAACGACTTGCTCGTTCTTGGCTTCGTCGTCACCCACGTAGTCCTGGGGCCGCACCACCTTCTTGAACTGGGTCAACCATTGATTTTTCATGACCTTCACTCCCACTTGCACGCCATGACGTTGCCCCACACGCTCATCCTCTTCCGTTTGATTGTAACGTGCCCGGCTTCTGGTATACGTCCCTCTCGCGCCGATTGTTTCCTCAGATCGCCGGTTTTGGTTTGCAAGGGTCGGCCGAGATGCTCGCTGACTTGACTCTTTTGGTTCGTGTTGACTATAAAAGATTACGGCGTGAAGGAGCACCAAGTTGAGTTTTTTGATTGCTCAAGGATGGGCTGACTATGATCGACTCCCACCGCACCCCTGCTTCCACGTCGCCCTCAGCCCCGAAACGCCTGCTGGTTTCGCTCGCCACCTATAACGAAGTGGATAACCTGGTTCCGCTCGCCGAAGCGATTCGGCAGTATGCGCCACAGGCGTCGCTTTTGATCATCGACGATAACTCGCCCGACGGAACCGGCAAGGTTGCCGACGCGTTGCGCGCGAGTCAGCCCCATATTCACGTGATCCACCGCCCGAAGAAACTGGGGTTGGGGACGGCGACCCTGGCCGCCATGCAATTCGCCATCGAGAACGGGTTCGACTACCTCCTGAACCTCGATGCCGATTTCAGTCACCCACCGCGATTCATCCCGTCGCTCCTGGCCGGCATGAGCGAGAACGACATCATGATCGGGTCGCGCTACGTCGCGGGGGGCGGGGTCGAAGGGGAGTTCGGGCTCAAACGGAAGCTGATGAGCGCGGGGATCAACTGGTACGCTCGGATCTTGCTCGGGCTCCAGTCCAAAGACAACAGCGGCGCCTTCCGTTGCTACCGCGTCTCGACCCTCGCCCAGCTCGACCTTGGCCTGGTGCGGTCGCGCGGTTACTCCTTCATGGAGGAGATCCTGTTCTGGTGCCGGCAAGCCGGCGGCCGAATTGGCGAGACTCCCATCCTGTTCGAGAACCGCCGCTCGGGCGTCTCGAAAATCAATAAGCTCGAGGTCGTCGCGGCGCTCAGGATCATCCTCCAACTTGGTCTCGACCGCTGCTTGGGGAGGGTGCGAGTTCGGAACTCCGCGTCGCTTCTCTCCGGCTCTCAATCTTAAGTCGCATCCATTGAATCGAGTTGGAGAGGTTTGAATGACGGATCATTCCAGGGGATCCAACGACGTATTTCCATGGAAGCGTTGGCTCTGTCTCGCCCCGCTCTTTGGAGCGGCGGTGCTGATCTGCCTCATCAATGGCGTGAATCTCCAGCGTCTGGTGCGAGCCGAAGCTCCGCGCAATCCCTGGGAAGCCACCGAAATCCTGGAGTCCTGGCGGGCCGTCAAGGGGATGCCGGTCTATGACACCTCTCCGGACGGCCACTCAACGCACGTGTATGGGGCGTTGGCTCTGTACGCGCAAGGCGAGGTCTTCCGCTGGGTTGGGCCCAATAATGTGGCTGGCCGCCTGATCTCCTTGCTCTCGGCGCTCGTGACCGTGACCCTCCTGGCGGTGGCCATGGGAGGGGATCGTCCCAGGTGGACCATTGTGCTGGCCTGGGCGATCATTCTGGGAGTGAACTTTCGCTCGTTCCATTATTTCGCCGAGAACCGGCCCGACATGACGGCCCTGATGTTTGCGGCCATGGGCGTCCTCGCGATCGGTTACGGGCAAGAGTCCAGGCGCTGGCAATTCGTTGTGCTCGGTTCCTTGTTGATCGTGATCGGATTCTTCTTCAAGCAGACGGCGGCAAGCTTCGCGGTCGTGGCACCGGTCGCCCTGGTCTTGCGAGGGCGGAGGCCGACACTCTCGGAATGTCTCCTGTCGATCCTCCCGTTCGCCATGATGCTCGGGGTGATCTTCGGCCTCAAGGTTTTCGCGCCGGCGGTCTATTACTACATGATGGTGATTCCGCGGAAGTTCGACCTCCGCTGGCTGCCCGCCGTGAGGAACGGTTGGGAATTGCTGCTGGATACGCCCCTGTTCCTCGTGTTGCTCGGCGAGCTCTTGATGTTCGACGCGGCCTCGTTTCGCAAAGATCCGCGTCTGCCTTGGCTGGCGGCCGTGCTCGCCGTCTCGATCCCGTTTGCCGCGATCACGTCGGCGAAGGCGGGCGGCGTCGCCAACAGCCTCCTCCCGGCGCTCTTTCCGCTCATGGCCTTCTGCGCGCTCCGCTTACCTCGGCTCTTGAAGCCCCTGGAGAGCAACGCCACGGCGGGCCTGCCGTCACGCCTGATGTTCGGGGTCTTCGTGGCCCTGCTCATGCTGTTGTCAGCGTTCCCGCGACTGTCGACCCGGCATCCGTTGCTCGTCGCCCGATCCAATCACGATCAGGCTTACTGGAAGGTCGTCGAACTCGCCAAGACGCTTCCCGGAAAGGTGATCTGCCCCGAGGACCCGACGATTCCGTTCTATGCCGTCGGCTACCTCGGGTTGAACATCTTCTCGGAGTACGACACCCATCTCGTCAACAGCGCCTATCCCGTCGATCCGCCGGACCATGTCCGGAAGGAGCTGCTCGAGGCTGATTATCTCATCGACGTCAGCGATCTCTCGCAAAACGTCCTGAAAGATTCCAACCTCGAAGCCCTGGGATTCGAGCAGATCATGGCCGATGACACCTGGCTGGAATCCGCGGATTACAAGCTCTGGCAGCGCAAGCCGACGGCCATCGGGGACGTCATCCCGAAAGCGAAATCAGAACCGTCCCCTGGGATGTGAATGGAATGGGGCCGCCCCGGAGCGAAGGGGCGGCCGCGGCTCCGAATTTTCCTCTGAGAGTCTGTCCCAGAAGGTGAATCCCACGGGAGCTTTTGAATGATCTGCTGGGTGCCATGCGGTTCCGTACTCGGAACCCATGCGGGAATGCCTTGGCCTGGCGCGCACGGGTTCCGAGTACGGAACCCGTGGCACCCAAACGGCCTTCAATTTTCGGTTTCCCTGAACTTACGAGACAGACTCTGAGCAAATTTTTGCCAGGGGCGTGGGCCCCTGGCTGGCTGCTGAGGAATCGGCCCAGCCGCCAGGGGTATGGTCATCGCGGCGCATCGCCTTTGGACTCAGGCCTGCTTGGCGACGAACGCCAGGGCGTCGGCGGTGCGGGTCAGGAGGTCGTCAATCTGGGCGGTCGACTCGAGGCCGATGATGAAGGCGTCGACGGTACCCAGGCCGAGGACGAAGCGGAGCGACGCATCCCGACGTTCGGCTTCCTTCATGGCCCCTTCGCCGAAGATTTTCATGCCGACGACCCCTTTGCCGGCGCTGTGCATCTCTTCGAGCTGCGAGACGACTTCGTCGGGCCTCTTGTCGTCCATGATCAGCCCTTCGGGGTTGATCCGCGCCAGGTCGATCTCGACGAACGGGTCCTTGGCGGCTGTCCGGAGCGGATCCATGCCGTGGCAGCTCGTGCCGTGAGCGCGGATGATCTTCTGCTCCTTGGCTTCGCGGAGGTAATCCATCGACCCCTCGTTCTCGGCGGGCCAGCCCTTCTTCGTCATGCAGTGCAGCAGGACGATGTCGATGTAGTCGACCCCAAGCTCCATCCGGTAGCGTTCGAGGTGGCTGCGGCAATCGGGAACCTTGGTCGCGTGAGTCTTGGTCTGGATGACGTACGACTCGCGAGGCACCCCCTTCAAGGCTTCGCGGAGGTAGACGTGCGAGCCGTACTGGTCGGCGACGTCGAAGAAGCAGATGCCGCGGTCCAGGGCATGGCGGACGACCCGGGTGAATTCTTTGACCCCGAGCTTGGTCTGGTTACTCGCCTGGCCGTTGCCATGGCTGCCCGTTCCCATGCCGATCAGCGAGACCTGGACGCCAGACTTGCCCAGCGTCACCTTGTCGGTCGGGCTTTTGGGGAGATTGGCTCGGGCGGCCCGGGCTGTCGTGGCGGGAGCCGTTGCGGCGGCCAGAGCCGTCGTTGCCACGGTTGTCCGGGCGAGGAAGTCGCGTCGGTTCAGAGGAGTCATGGCACTCGATCTCCGGTGTCCAAGGTTTCGGACCGAGAGGAAGACGGGCCGCTCGACCACGGGATGGCCGAGGCTTTCGCCTGATTCTAACGTTCGCGTGTCTGTGCTACCATAACCTCAAAGGGGCAAGGTGTGGGAACGGCATGTTCGCCTCTCACGGGGCCGCAATGAGGCCCTGGCTCAGGTTTCCAGCTCAGGAGCGGATTGTGTTTACAGGTCTGGTCGAGGTGCTCGGTTCCATCGAGCGCGTGGACGAAGAAGGGCCGGGACGCCGCCTGACGCTGGTCTGGCCCGGTCTGGTCGAGCCGATGGTCCTGGGAGAGAGCGTGGCGCTCAACGGCTGCTGCCTGACGGTCGTCGCGGCCGAGGGCGAACGGTTCGTCATGCAGGCCGGGCCCGAAACCTTGCTCCGGACCAATCTGGGAGAAGCCGCCGCGGGCGATCGGATCAACCTGGAGCGTTCCCTCCGCGCCGGCGACCGGCTCGGGGGGCACTTCGTCCAGGGGCACATCGACACGACGGCCGTGCTTCGGGAGCGGAGGACCGAAGGGGAGTGGGAGTTCCTCGCCTTCGGGATCGATCCGAGCTGGACGTCCTTGATGGTCCCTAAAGGTTCCATCGCGGTGGACGGTGTGAGCTTGACCCTGGTGGGGGTCGAACCCGACGGCTTCTCGGTCATGCTCATCCCGCACACGCTGGCCGTGACCACCCTGGGAGGCGTCCGGGTGGGGGGTCGTGTGAACATCGAGACCGACATGATCGCCAGACATGTCGCGAAGCTGATGGCCGTCGGTTGATCGGTCCGGGCACCAAACTGCGGAGAATAGGGACTGTCGCCACGTGGCCGGGACTCTTCGTTCGCCGGAAGACAGGGAGTTTACACTCCCCGCTCGCCTTCCAGGCGAGCGAAGACCAGAGTGCCATCGTCTCGGTCGGGCCGAGTTTGGTTGCCCGGACCGTAGATTCCGCGATCAAACTCGCTTCTATTGGGCCCGCCGGCGGTTGGGCCGCTGGGGGATGAGGCGCGGTCCGATCGGATGAGCGGGCACGCGGCGCGGCTTCTGTTTTGTGAAGCCGCTCTGCGCTTGCTTATCGAGCAGTTTGGTCAGCGCGGGTGTGGCTGGGTGCCAGACGAAGTTGGGGCTCGACGAGAGCATCAAGTAGACCTGGTTCTTCTTGAAGCCCTGGGAGAGCAGGTTGCGCTGGCCGTTGACGTAGGCGCTGCGGAGGTCGCCGAAGACGGTCAACAGGCCCCGCGAGCCCACGAAGACTTTGCCGTCGGCGACCGTCGGGGTGGCGAACTTCACGCCTGGGCCGAACTGGTCGCGGGTGCCGGACATCAGGCTGTTGTAGATCTCGTTCCCGAGGTTCGAGGCATCGTAGGCGCGGAGGATGGCCGAGGTCTTGCTGTTCTCGAGCACCCAGACGATCCCGCCGAATGCGCCGTTGGCCGAGATGCTGGGAGTCGAACCGGGATAGGCAAACTTGTGGTTTGACAGGCTCACGGGGGTGTCGGCGAGCTGTCCCCCCGCGACCGGGAAGGCCTTCAGGGAGTCGCCGGGGGCGGCGTAGTAGAGAAGGTTGTTGAAATAGGCTGGGGTGTCGTAAGCGCCGAGCCAGAGGTTGCTGTCGCCGTTCAGGAGGCCGATGGTGCCTGCCGGCGTCTTGTGGACGATCTGGTCAGAGTCGGGGTGGAAGCCCCCCAGGTTGTCGCGATTGAGGAGGTAGATCGTCCCGTTCTTGTCCGCGGCGATCATCAGCGGCAGCGGCCCTCCCGCCTGGTTGGGCAGAAGGACCACGCCTCCCGAGCCGAGGTCCTGGTCCTGGCTGTCGAGCAAGTGCTGGTTGGAGGGAGAGTAGTAGTCGGCCACCTGGAGCCCATTGCCCCCCGTGACCAGCCTGAGGACGCTGTCGCCGTAGTCAGAGCCTCCGGTGTCGGCGGAGAACTTGCCGTTGGCCGTGGCGACGTAGACGTTTCCGTAAGCGTCGGCGGCAGGGCCGCCGCCGCTCATCCAGATGCTCCCCTGGCGGCTGTTGGGCGTGACGCAGAAGGCGCCGACCTGCTGGAGATTGGAGGCGTTATACGCCATCAGCCAGCCGTGGTAGGGGACTCGGTCGAAGGAGGCGAATGCGACGTAGACCACGCCGTTATTCAGCAGGAGGGCCGAGCGCTGAAGCTGTTTCGCCGCGTTGAAGGAGACGGTGTCGCCACCGTCGCCCGTTCCGGGCACCGTGGCCTGCACGATCACCGGTCCGCCGAACTTCTCCTGGCCCGAGGAGACGTCGAGGGCGTGCAGCCTGTGCTCGATGAGCGGCCCCGACGTGGTATTCACCTTCGTCATCACATCGACGTAGAGCGTCCCCGACGCCTTATCGATGACCGGCGTTCCGATGATCCCCAGTTCGGTGAAGTTGGTCGTGTTGAGGTCCGCGCCGGTCACCGTGGTGACCCCCGCTTCCGGGGCGATCAGGCTCTTGGCCCAGAGCGGACCGGCGTTGGGACCCAGGTTGTTGGTCGCGTCGAAGGCGTAGACGCTGCCGTGCGTCGTCGCGACGTAGACCACGTCATGCAAGGTCCTGTTGATCAAGACCCCGGTGTTGTAGAGGGGCTGGGCGTAGATGTCGCCGTCGACCTGGTAGCTGAAGAGCTTGCCGAACGAGCCGGGGTTCAAGGTGGCTGCGTTGAGGACCCCCTCGGTCAGATTCTGTCCGGTGCGGGCGTTGTCATTATGATACGTCAGCACGTCTGTCGCGAGTAACTGGCGTTGCTCGAGCGACTCGGTCCCCGGCCGAAACGACCGACGGCGCAGCGCGGGACGGACACCCTGGAGGCGGCGGGGCAAAGCCCGGAGAAGCTCCCTCATCTCACAACTCCGAGAGAAGCGACATTGGGTCGGTGGTGAGCCTTCACGCCACCGATCAATCGAGGTTCGACCCCACGCGCCACGCACAAAAGGCCTCGGAAGCCGCCGAGCCGACCCCCGTTCCTCCGAACGAATTTGCGCAAGTCTCCCTACTTGTTGATTGAGGTCGGTTCTCGGCGAGCCGTGTCTTCACGTGGTCTTGGGTCATTCCTGAACCTGGAGCCCGCATATTCCTTGCTTCCCTCGCCTTCCTACCTGCATGGGGCAGGCGCGCACGGGGATGCTCCCCGCTGATCAACCAGATGCGGGTTCCGGGACACTCGGCTTGGGCAGGGTCGGCTTAAAAATTCAGCCAGCGAAGGATGGGCAGATGCGACAGCTTGATCGCGACGTAGAGGATCAAGAAGCCTGCGCTATAGGTGACCAGGGCGGTCTCGGCTAGAACCTCGGAGAGATGTGCGCGTGTCATGGAGCCCCTCCCGGGTATTCCCTTCCCAAGAAAGTCAGGGATTGGGCGACCCCCGCGTCGGCGGAAGGCAGCCCCACTCTTTGGGTTTGATCTCGTTTCTTTGTCTCGTCTCCTCAAGGGCCGGCGTTGCGCCGGTGGTCCTTCGTCTTCTGCTTCACTTCTTACTTCGAATCCCGAGCGTTTATTGTTCGTTGGACAGGTCTGTGTTTCAAGGCCGGAGTGCGTGAAGTGGGTTATCGGGCACTGGTTGGCCTCGCCTTGGGGGGCGAGCGATTCTTTTCCGCTTCCCCCTCGTTGGGGCGTCGGCAAGGCGCTGCCGGGGGATCATCGGTTATTCATTGTGATGAAATTGTGTAGAAAGTCCATCCAGGACCATGCTCTTCTTCCGGATTGATCAGGAGAGGGGAGGGAGTCCAGCCTGATTGAAGCCGAACGGGCGGACCGCCGGGCTGATTCCCGACGGGGGCCGCCCGTCCTTCGGAGACGCCGGAAGTGTTCAGGGGCATGGCCCCCGCATTTTTACGACGCTGACTTTCCCAAGGAGGAATAGGCTTTCCAGATCGGCTCAGCGGCCGTACTTGGCGTCGTCCTGCTTCTGAAGGGCCTACTTGCGATCGGGGTATTCCAGGATGATGAGCTTGTGTGCTTTCTCATCGTAGCCGTACTTCTGGTAGTCGGGGAGTTTGGTCAGAGCGATGTTGTTCGCCTTGATGATCTCGGCTTCGAACTCGGTGAAATCCTTGGGGAAGCGGTCGTTCGCGGCCTGGTAGAGGCCCATCGCGTGATCGATCTGCAGGATCGAAGTCCGGCCGACGATGGTGACGTAAGCGTTACCGGCGAGGGTGATCGGATCCTTTGCCGTGATCTGGGTGGTGGCGACCTGCGCCCCCTTTTTCAATTCGTTGTCCGCGTTGCGGATGTCCGTCGTCCTCTGGCCCAGGATCTCACGCGGCTGAACGACCTCCGGGGCAGGGGCCTGTTCTGTTTCCGGGGCAGGGGCCGAAGGAGTGTTGAGCGTCGTCTTGACGTGGCGGGGCTCCTCGCAGCCGGGGGCGAGGGCGAGCAAGAGCAAGGAGACGCCAAGCGGGGTGGAGCGGAGGCGTTGCAGCCGAAGACGCATAAAGAATTCTCCTGGCAATCGCTATAATGGTTTATGGATTTTTGCTTGGAGAGGCGGGCGCCGACGTACCGTTCCAGTCCCAGCCGCCGACCTCGGGGATCAGGTCATAACGGGTCAGGTCGAAGTGGAGCGGGGTGACGGTGATATAGCCATCGCAAAGGCTCGTGACGTCGGTCTCGGGGCCTTCGAGGTGGAACGGCGGCTTGTACGTCATCCAGTAATACGTCCGCCCCCGCGGGTCCTGCCGGCGCTCGAAGCCTTCGCCGTAGCGGCCGATGCCCATTGGCACAACGCGGACCCCTTTGGGCTCGCCGCGTGAGTGGGCGGGCAGGTTGACGTTGAACAAGGAGCCGTTGGGGGGCTTGTTCGCCAGGATTCGCTCGACGACCCGTGTGGCGTGGCGGGCGGCGTGAGGATAGTCGAAGTGTTCGGCAAGCTCGAGCGAGACGGCCACGCTCGTGATCTTGAAGAAGGCCCCTTCGATCGCCGCGGCCACCGTGCCCGAGTAGAGGACGTTGATCCCCGCGTTGGAGCCGGCGTTGATGCCCGAGACGATCAAGTCGGGGGGGCGGGGCATCAACTCGCAGATCGCGAGCTTGACGCTGTCGGCCGGGCTCCCCTCGACCATCCAGCCCAGGGTTGTGCCGTCGTCATCATCCACCTGTTTAACAACCAGGGGGCTCAAAAGCGTGATCGAGTGACCAACCCCGCTCTGCTCCATGGCCGGAGCGATCACCGTGACTTCCCCCAGCCGCTGCAATTCCTTGCGCAACGCCCGCAAGCCCGGGGCGAAAACGCCGTCGTCGTTGGTCAGCAAGATGTGCACGAGTCGATCACCACGAATAAGGGATAGGGCACGCCGGGCCAGTCGAAGCCGGCCGGACCGATTTTCCCCGGCGCGAGCCGACCGAACGCGATCGTAACGGGCCGGATGGACCAGAGTCAACCGGCCGTGAGAACTCCGAGGAAGGGATTGCAAAGTTCGATTCGCACCCCGATCTCCGAGCCCTACGGACGGTTACTCTTGTTGTGATGATCTTTTATGTGTTGATTGGGATCGGTGGGCGCGGTGGCATTGTGTTCAGAACGTGCCGCCGGCCCTCTCTGGTTTTCTAAAGGAACGAGGTTCCGAACGAGGTTTGCAGGGCCGTCCGGGCCCGAAACAAGGGGGCGGAATCATGGTAGCCCACGTTGAGTCGGCGGAGGGCAAAAAGGTCGGACTCGCCGGGCCGGTTCACTCCTTCGGCCGAGGAAAAGGCCAGGCGATAGCCCGCTTCGTGGGTGAGGCGCTGGGTTTGATCGTCGAACGTTCCCGCCCAGCCGAACGGGTAGGCGAGTGCTTCGATCTCGCGGCCGACCTCGTACTCGAGGATTCGCTTTGACTCGATCAGTTCGTGGCGCTGGTCGGTCTCCGAGAGCGAGGTCAGAGCGCGGTGGTCGTGCGCGTGCGAGCCGATCGTCATCCCTGAATCGGCCAGGTGGCGGACCTGGTCCCAGGTCATGAACAGAGCCTGGCCCAGCGCATTGTCATCCAGGACGACCTCGGCTCGTTCCTCGAGGTGGGTACGAAATCGGGCTTCGTCGTCCACCTTGCCGTCGAGATAGAGCTGCACGACCGCCGCGATCGCGTTCGCGGTCGTTCGCGGGCTCTGCTCCAGGTGGATGTCGACGGGTTCGGGCCAGTCGAGGGTGATTCGCGTCTTGCTGGTCCGCTTCAGGACGTAGGCCGTGTGGTCCCACCAGGGGACCTGGGGGCGGGAATAAAAACCGGTGGGGATGAAGAACGTCGCCGGAGCGCCGAGTTCCTGGAGGATGGGGAAGGCGACGTCGAAGTTGTCACGATAGCCATCGTCGAATGTGATCAGCGCGGTGGGCCGGTCGACCGCGAACTCGGAGTCGGCATCTGCCATCGCAATCAAGGTGTCGAGTGTGACCAGCCGGAAGCGGTCGCGGAGGTGGCGCACCTGGGCACGGAACGCCTCGGGTGAAGCGGAGTAGACGCCATCATAGAACGCCTCGTTCGCCGGGTTGCCGATCCGATGAAACGTCGCGACCAGGACCGCCGGCCGCCTCGCCGCACGCTCCAGAAGACGAGTCAGGCCGAGCTGGTTGAATGCTCGGGCCATGATCTCTCTCTTATTTCGAATGAGCATCAAGAAATACACGATTTCCGTAGTTACGATGATTAACGCCTGGATTTCAATGATACGGGCTCGGTGCCACTGGCTGAAAGCACGATGGGGCGAAGTCCGGAATTCGAGCCGTTTTCGTTCGTTTGTGCGGAAGTCCGGCCGTCGAGGGCGCTCCACTCGACTTCACATCAAGAAGAGTAGGCGTAATCCGCCTCGAAGGGGGAGAGGTGAATGGGAACCCCTTCGGGGATCAGGCCCTCCTGATCGCGGAGGATCAGTTCGAGGTGATGCGTCGGGATGAATCCACTGAGCCGCAGGGCCTCGGCGGTCCACGGGGTGCTGGCGAAGCCAGTGGCGACGTCCGCGCCCTGGCGTTTGAGTTCTTCCGTAAGTGCGACGATGGCCGCGTGTTGAAGGACGCTGTCATCGCCGTCCACGAGGCACTCCACGAGCTTGCCGGCTCGGACCGCGCCCTGGCTGACGATGTTCAAGAGGGCGAACCCGCGGGGCTGCCCCCCCTCGAGGATCAACCAGCCCGTCATCCCCGGCCGAGGGTAGCGCAACGTGTGGTTGAGCCGCTCGGGGGAGCGGCTCGTCAGGATCGCGCGAGTCCGCCAGCCCTCGAGGATCGGGTCCACTTCGGGGCCGAATTCCCGGACCTGACGCAACTCGACCACGACCTGGGGCGGGCGTCCCGGATTCCGCACCTTGCGGGCGGCGTCCCGGCCTACCCGCAGCAGGCGAGCCCCAGGGCCAAGGCCCGGCGCCCGCCAGCGGTAGCCGATGCGGAGGACTTTCTGAAAAACTGTGACTTCGGCCGCCGGCGTGTAACCGGCCCCGCCGGTCACGCGTCTGGCCTGTGCGTTGGCCACGAGCACGTATTGCGTTTTGCCCTCGTGATGGGCCTGTCGCATCAGCGCGGTTCCCAAGGCGCGGTGGACCCGGGAACCGAGCCAGTCGATCATGTGCAGCGTTGTGATTCCGCCCGAAGGGAGCCCGCCCCCCTCGAAGGCCGTCGGGCAGAGGCCAACGTGCCCCACGATCCGCTCCCCCTCAATGGCGACGAAGCTCCGAGTGGCCTCGCCCCCCTGGATCGGGTCCAGGTACTTCCAGCGCAGGACGTCGGGGGCGGCGAAGTCGGCATCGCGAGGCGCATGGAACCCCTCGATCAAGAACCGGCTGAGCTCTTGCAGGTCGTCGGAGCGTAGCGGACGAATTTCAGGGTCCATGACGCAGATTATCACAAACGGCGGGCGGGCTTCGGGACATTTTGCCGTGCCTGCCCGATGGACTCGAGGGCAATTGGGGCTGTCGACGCATCGGGTCGGCATCTGGATTCGAATCGGGGTTTGCCTTTTGAGCTTGTTTGAGAAAAACCTGATGGGTTCACAGCCTCGTTGGTCCGAAAAATGTGGAAGGGAACCGGATTGCCCGACCTGGGCAGGACGGCTAAGATAATGGATGGAATCAACGTATCGTTGATTCGTGACGATCCCGGCTGGCCTGGCCAACCGGAGGAGCCCGGTAACGCGACTCATAAAGGGACTTGGTTCCACCTCGACGACGGGGTAGGGGAGTCCTTTGAGGAGATGAGAACCGTGGGGATCCGAGCCGCAGTCCGGGAACAAATGGTCGCTCGTGCTCCCCAGGCGCCGAGCGAACAGGCGAGCGCGGTCGCCGAGGTTGAGCGTGAAGACTCCGGTTTTCGTGCCTTTCTTCGTGGCCTTGATCGGCGTTACCCGCAAGCCTCGCGCTGGCTGGGGGGACGGCTGGACATCGAGGTTCCGGCCATCCTGGTGAGCGTGGGCGTTCACGCGGTGCTCCTGCTTGGCCTGGGCATGGCGGGGCTCGCGGTCCAGAACGAGGTTCAACGCGAGTTTCAGAGCCGGGTGGAGGACCACACCACGCTCGGCGAGCTGGAAGCGAAGACCGATTTCCAGGATCTGGACATGGAGGATAAGCCCCTGACCAATACGCCGGTCGGGGGATCCTTTGCTCCGAACCTGGCGCCGACGGTCGTCACGGCTCCTCCAGGGGTCAGCATCGACCCGATGGACTCCGCCTCCGCGAAGCAGGCGTCGACGCTGCAGCTCGCCTCGCTCGACGTCAGCCAGGCCACCCGGGTCGCGGTGCCGACGGCCACACTGCTCGGCCAGACCGTGTCGATCAAAGGCAACGGCGCGGAGTATGCCGACGGGGTCGACGGGGCGGTCGATCGGATTGCCCAGGAGATCCTCGGTCGCCTGGAGAAAGGGCGGACCCTGGTGATCTGGGCGTTTGACGCCTCAGGCAGCCTGACCGTGGAACGCGAGAAGCTCGGCAAGCAGATCGACACGATTTACGGCCACATCGCCGAGCTCGACGGCAAGGAATTGAGTGCCGCGGGCGGTCTGCTCACCTCGGTCGTCGCCTTCGGCAGCGATCGGAGCGCGATGACCACGGCGCCGACCGCCGACAAGTCGGAGATCGTCAGCGCCATCAATTCGGTTCCTCTGGATACGACCGGGATCGAGACCACCTTCGGAACCGTCGCCGAGATCGTCCGCCGCTGGGGCCACTACAAGGACGCCCAGGGGAACCGATATCACGCGATGATCATCGTCGTGACCGACGAGGTCGGCGACGACGAGCCGCGGCTCGAAGAGGCGATCGACGTGGCTTCTCGGGCCAAGGTGCCGGTCTACGTCCTCGGCTCGCAGGCCCTGTTTGGCCGAGCGATGGGCGTGATGGACTATTTTGACCCCAAGTCCAAGCAGCGATTTCGCAACCTTCCCGTTCGCCAGGGGCCGGAGAGTGTCGCCCTCGAACAGATCAAGCTCCCATTCTGGTACGACGGCTACCAGTACGACCTGCTTGACTCCGGGTTCGGCCCGTACGCTCTGAGCCGCCTGGCCAACGCGACCGGCGGGATCTTCTTCGTGACCCGGATGGGCGCTTCCCGGATGGGGTTCGACCCGGTCATGATGCGCGAGTACAAGCCCGACCTGGTCAGTCGGCAGCAGTACGAGGCGGCCGTGGCCAAGCACCCGATCCGCCAGGCTGTACTCGAAGCGGCGCAGATCACGCAGCAACGGATGGGCCCCCAGCCGACATTGACGTTCCCCGCGGCCGACGGCCCTGAGTTCAAGGAAGTGATGGCCGATAACCAGACGAAGGCCGCGCTGACGGCCAACGCCGTGGATGAGGCCTTGGTGCCGATCATGCAGGCCGCCAAGCTGCGCGACCGTGAGACCTCGAGACGCTGGCAAGCCCACTACGACCTGATCCGGGGCCGGCTCCTTGCGATGAAGATCCGCTGCTACGAGTACAATTGGGCGTGCGCCTCGATGAAGAAGGACGCCCTCAAGTTCAAGAACGAGAACTCGAACGCCTGGAAACTCGTGCCCAGCGATGAGATCCGGTATAGTGACAAGGCAGCCTCCGCGGCCAAGCAGGCCAAGGACCTCCTGCAACGCGTCGTCGACGAGCATCCCAATACCCCCTGGGCCCTGCTGGCCAAACGCGAGTTGAAGGATGCCTTTGGTTTCAAGTGGGTTGAGACCTACGTCAAGCCGATCGAACGGCCCAAGATGGACTCCCCCGCCGCCAAGAGGCAGAAAGAGGCGATGAAGACTATGGCCAAACCAGTCGAGGTTCCGAAACTCTGAGGACTGATCCCTGTCGGGCGTTCGGTGGCCGCCCGGCGCGAGCTTTTGCGGGATCGGCGGCAAGCCTCCTCCTCAAGGCTTTGAGGATGATGTGTGATGGCTCTCCACGTTCCGACCCCTTCGTCGAGCGACGGCCTCTATAATCTGGCGGATTCCAATCCGCCAGCCATGGAACCCTTGCCGCCGACCGAGGAGCACGTCTCCCCCCCATCCGCCGCGGCGACGCCCGCGACCTCGTCACCCGCACCGGCTCCGGTCACCCCGGCGCCAGAGTCGGCCATCGCCCCCACACCCGCATCAACACCGACCGCTGCCGCGGACAAGGCCGGCGAGCCGCCTCAAACGCCGGCCGAACCGGCTCAAGCTGAGGCGCCCAAACCGAAGCCCAAAAAGAAGAAGCGACGCCGAAAGCGATACGATGCGCCGTCGTGGGTCGTCTCGTTCGTCATTCATGTGGTCGTTCTCACGATCCTGGGGGCGGCGACGTTCTCGACCGAAGTCCGCCAGGTGGTCGCCAACATCAACTCCGCCCTCGTTTCCGGTAAGGGGTCGGAGGAGGAAGCGCTTCACGTTCTGGCCACACCGGCCGAACAGCGGAGTGACGAATCGGCGGGCAGCGAAGGGTCGCAGGCCACGGCGAGTGATGGAGGAGGGGGCGGTTTCAGCGGGATTGGAACCGGTCCACCCTCGGCCACTCCACAGGTGCGTGGCGTCGGCCGCGGCATCGGCGAGGGGACGAGCCTTCCCGGCGTCAAGGTCGTTGCCAATATCTCGGGCCTGGGCATGATCCCGACCGCGACCAAGCTTGGCGTCGACCTCGGCAGCGGGGGCATGATCAGCGGAGACATCACCTTCGAGGCCAAGGAGGTGGGCGAGGCGCTCGATCAACTCGCTCGCGAGATCCTCAGACACCTCGGACAGCACAAGCTGACGGTCGTCTGGCTCTTCGATGAGTCGGCGAGCATGAAGGACGACCAGCGCGCCATCAAAGAGAAGTTCGACCAGGTCGCCTCGGCTTTGAAGATCAATGTCGATACCAGCAAGAAGCAGGCCGCGCCGCTCACTCATGCGATCGTCGGCTTCGGCCAGGAGACCCACTTCGAGCTGGAGAAGCCCACCTTCGAGATCGACCAGATCGGCAAGGCGATCGACCATCTCCGCGTCGACGAGACGGGGGTTGAGAATACGATGCAGACGATCCACGACGTGATCGGGCACTACTCTCCGATCATCAAGAAAGATCGTCGGCTGCTGATCGTGCTCGTGACTGACGAGTCGGGCGACGATGGCGACAAGATCGAGGAAGCACGCCAGGCGGCCATCGCGATGAAGGTCCCGATCTACGTGATCGGTCGGCAGTCGCTCTTCGGTTTTAGCACCGCCCGCATTCGCTACATCGACCCGGTGACCAAGGACGAATACTGGCCCGGGATTCGCCGAGGCCCGGAAACCGCCGACCTCGAGCTGCTCCAGTGGGACGGTTTGCACGATCGCTGGGAAGAGCAACCTTCAGGGTTCGCCCCCTACGAACTCGCCCGCCTGGCCAAGGACACCGGCGGAATCTACTTCCTGCTCCCCAGCGAAGAGGGCATGCGGGTCACTCAGCGCGAGAAGCTCTACTCGATCAAGACCCTCAAGGAATACGTACCCGAGTACGATAATCGCCTGGCCTACCGCGAGCGGCGGGCCAAGTCGGAATTTCGCCGGACCCTCTTCGCAATCATCCAGGAGACGAAGAGTTACCCGTTCCGCCGCCACTTTCCGATCAACCCGGCGGAGCTCATCCCCGCCTGCGAGGAAGCCTACCAGGTCGCAACCGAGCGGCTCAACGTCCTGTTGAAGATCGAGGAGCGGCTCACCGCCTTGAAGCCGCTCCGCGACCGCGAGCCGCTGAAGCGCTGGCAGGCGCACTACGACCTGATGCTGGCCCAGGTCGTTGCCTATCAGGTTAAGGCCTACGAGTACCGCGCCTGGATCGAGGAGATGGGTAAGTCGCCTCCCAAGCCCAAGGCGATGCCCAGCCAGTCGCTTGTCGTCGAATGGATCATCGACCACTCGCCGACCCGCAAAGCGCCCAAGGAGAACACCCAGAAGAAGTACGTCCAGGCCCAGGCCCTGCTCAAGCAGGTCATCGAGATGCACCCGAAGACCCCCTGGGCCGACCTGGCGCAAGACGAGCTCCGACGCGGCCTCGGCTGCCAGCGCAATGAGTGGCACCACAACCCCCAGTACGAAGAACGAGCCAAACTGATTCCGAAATATTAATCGTTTGGAGTTTGCGGCATCCAAGAAGAACGGGGAGCGAGCGTTCCCTGTTCCCTTGAGACTGTCGGCACGTTACCAGGGCTCTTCATCCGTCGGAAGACAGGGAGCTTACACTCCCCGCTCGCCTTTCAAAGGCGAGCGAAGACCAACGCGATCGTGGTGCCATGGATTTCGCTCGCCTCTTAAAAGGCGAGCGGGGAGCGTGAGCTCCCTGTCTTTGGACCTTCGCATGGGCAGGTACTTTTAATACAGTGGCAACGGCAAAGGTTGATGGATCCGGGCGGAAGACCCGGTAATGTGGCAAACATTGGTGTCAAGTCTCTTTTTCACTCTCCGAAATTGAGGCTTGACACTCGTTATTTTTGTGTGTAATCATGTTTATGTTGTGATAGTCAAGCAAAGGGGATGTGGAGAAGGGGTTTCTCTATTCCTTTTGTTGATGCGTGCATGTTGAGTGACGAGACGAGCATGGGCCCGCACCGGCGGATGGCGCGGGCCACGCCCCTTTGCATCCCGGAGACGTATTCGGATGAGACGACTGACCTGGGCCGCCTTTGCGCTGGCCTCGATCGTGACGGCCCTGTCTTTGAATGCCGCCGACGCCACCAAGTCGGGGATCGACAAGAGTTTTGTCGACAAGTCCGCCCGCCCGCAGGACGACCTGTATCGCCACGTCAACGGCGTCTGGCTCGATACCGCGGAGATCCCGGCCGACCGCGCGCAGGACGGCGCGTTCTACAAGCTCCGCGACCAGGCCGAGGCCGACCTCCGCGTTCTGATCGAAGCCGCCGCCAAGGGTGAGGGGGAGCAGACCCCCGAGGCCAAGAAGGTCGGCGACCTGTTCGCCAGCTTCATGGACGAGGCCGCCGTCGACTCCCTGGGCGCCACGCCAATCGCCGAGGACCTGGCCAAGGTCAAGGCCATCGCCGACAAGCCAGCGCTCGTGAAGGCCCTGGCCGAGTTCGGCAAGGCGGGCGTCACCGGCCTGTTCTCGGCGGGGGTCAACACCGACGCCAAGCAGTCCGACCGCTACATCATCTACCTGGGCCAGAGCGGCATCGGCCTGCCCGACGAGTCGTACTACCGCGACCCCAAGTTCCAGGAGAAGCGCGACGCCTACGTCGGCCACATCGCCCGGATGCTCAAGCTGGCCGGCCTGCCCGACCCCGAGGGCTCGGCCAAGACGATCCTGGCGCTGGAGACCCGCCTGGCCAAGAGCCACTGGGACCGCGTCAAGAGCCGCGACGACACGCTCACCTACAACAAGAAGGACCGCAAGGCACTGGTCGAGCTGGCCCCGGGCTTCGACTGGCCCGCCTACTTCGACGGCATTGGTGCGAAGGGTGTTGAGGAGGTCGTGGTCGCCCAGCCCGACTACTTCACCGCGTTCGCCAAGGGCCTCGACGAAGTGCCGCTCGCGGACTGGAAGACCTGGCTCGCCTGGAACGTGATCCGCCACTACGCCCCGATGCTGAGCCAGCCGTTCGTCGACGAGAGCTTCGAGTTCTACGGCAAGACCCTGACCGGCACGACCGAGAACCGCCCTCGATGGAAGCGCGGGGTGGCGACCGTCGAGGGGATGCTCGGCGAGGCGATCGGCAAGATCTACGTCGCCAAGCATTTCCCCCCCGCCGCCAAGGCGCGGATGAAGCAGCTTGTCGCCAACCTGATCGAGGCCTACCGCCGCGACTTCGAGTCGCTTGACTGGATGGGCTCCGAGACCAAGAAGAAGGCGATCGAGAAGCTCGCCAAGTTCACCCCCAAGATCGGCTACCCCGACGAATGGCGTGACTATTCCAAGCTCAATATCCGCCGCGACGACCTGATCGGCAACGTCCGCCGCTCGGCCGCGTTCGAGACGGCGCGCGAGCTGGCGAAGCTCGCAAAGCCGGTCGACCGCAACGAGTGGTTCATGACCCCGCAGACGGTCAACGCTTACTACAACCCGGGGATGAACGAGATCGTCTTCCCGGCGGCGATCCTCCGCCCGCCCTTCTTCGACATGGACGCCGACGACGCGGTCAACTACGGCGGCATCGGCGCCGTGATCGGACACGAGATCGGCCATGGGTTCGACGACCAGGGGTCGAAGTACGACGGCGACGGCAACCTCAACGACTGGTGGACCGACGCCGACCGCGCCGAGTTCGAGAAGCGTGCCAAGCTCCTGATCGAGCAGTACAACGCCTTCGAACCCGCCCAGATGCCCGGCCAGCACGTCAACGGCGCCCTCACGATCGGCGAGAACATCGGCGACCTCGGCGGCCTGACCATCGCCCACAAGGCGTACCGGATCGCCCTGGACGGCAAGCCGTCCCCGACCCTGGACGGCCTGACCGGCGACCAACGCCTATTCGTCGGCTGGGCGCAGGTCTGGCGCTCGAAGACCCGCGACGCCGAGCTGATCCGCCGCCTGGCCGTCGACCCGCACTCGCCGACCGAGTTCCGCTGCAACGGCGTGGTCCGGAACATGCCCGAGTTCTACGAGGCGTTCGGCGTCAAGGAGGGTGACAAGCTCTATCTTGCCCCCGACCGCCGCGTCCGGATCTGGTGAGTTAACCCGACCTCCGCTCGCCCGGGATGGACCTGGTTCCATCCCGGGCGACCAAGAGGACTGTTGGCCAGGCACCTAGAGCACACCAAGTTTCCCTTTTAAGTGCCTCGTCAACATGTCATGTATAATTGATTCTGAATGCAGGTCCATTCAATAATTTCGTGGAGGTGACGTCGTGACCATTGCGGTAAGATGCTCAAATTGTGGAAGTGCTGTCCCGGTTCCCAAAAGTATTAATAGCACCAATATCGAATGTGTTAGCTGTGGGAAGCGAATCGACGTGGAACCCACGGGATTGGGCGGACCTGCGCAGCAGAACCCAATCTCCGCGACTACCAACCAGCGAGCCGAGACTTCGATAGGCAAAGTCAAGGATTGCACGTTCTGTGGGGAAACGATATTAGCCGTTGCTCAGAAGTGCAAGCATTGTGGGGAGTTTTTCGGAGTACGACCCAACGCATGGAACGGTCCCGCCGCCGTCCTGAGTTATTTTCAACCTGGACTGGGGCAGTTGTACAGAGGATGGCTTTTCTTAGGCCTTTCTTGGAGTTTGTTAGTTCTAGGCATGTACGCGATATCATTCGTACTGCTCAAGATCGGACGAGAGCCGGGTGCAAATGCGATAGCGTCCTTGTTTTTTTGTGTCTTAGGTGTTCTTCTTCACTTCTTATGTGTGTTAGATGCCGGGAAATTCACCTCAAAGCCTAGCCGTCTTCCATATGTCATACTTCCAGCATTTCTCTTTGTGGGTGTCCTGCTTGCGAGCGTAATCTTCAAGGAAAGTCTTTGAAGTTGAATTCGGAGGCTTCCGTAATATTGATAAAATGTGCCCAGTCTAGTCAGGCACTTCAGTGGCGAGGCCTGGAGAATCCCGTGAAGAGATGTACCTGGTCGCCACCCTCCTCGATAGACTTTCCAAGTTACTCGCCTTATCCGCTTTAGGTGCATGGCCACCGACTCTGCTGCGATCTTAAACCGTCGAGTATTTAATTTCTTCTCCCATCAGGAGTTAGGGCAAAGCACAAGATTCCCCATCGGGGACTTTCTCAACTCCGCCATTAATTTGGGGAACTCCGTGGACAATTCGATACTGAACACGTCCAATCAGCAGGCGGCCTGACCACGCTGACCACCACGGAGTTCCGCGCCATGGAGATGGTTGCCCACATCCGACGCCGCTTGGCCAACGCCCGAACCGTTCTGTTCGGTGCTCACGGCGAGATCACCCGCCACGCCCAGGACCAGGGACAGAGCCGGCAAAGCCTTTACCGCGACGCCGCCGCCGTCGTCGTTGCGGTCGAAGGGACGCTGACTCAACAGCGCCTCGAGGCGCTCGAAGCTCGCCTGGCTGAGCAGACTGCCTTGCTGAAGCAGTTCGAGGCCCGGCTGCAACGCGCCGTCGAGATCACCGCCGACATGCAAGCCGCGTTCGTCAGTAAGGCCCAGGCCGAAGGGGTCAGCCTCCCCGTCGCCCGTCGGCTCCTGGCCGTGATGCTGGGACCCAAGACGCCCAGCGTCGCGACCTTGGGCCGGGCCTCCGCCGCGGCGGCACGCCGCTCGCGTCAACTGCTCGAGGTGCTCGACGACGTCACGCGGCCCCGGGTCATGCAAGCGGCCGCCGATGAAATTTTTTCGGCCCGACCCCCGTCCTAATGACCGTCGAACCGGCGAGTCTCTGTTGGGTCACGGGCCTCATGACCGAGCGCCGCGATGGCCTGACGTGGGCGGCGAGCTTCGCCAAGCTCCCCGCCTTGCAGTACGTCGTCAGCGACGGTGGGACCGGCCTGCTCAAGGGGTTGGACCTGGTCCGGGCCGCGCGGCGGCGTGACGGTGAGACGCGATCGTTGGATCAATGCCTGGACGTCTTCCACACCGTCCGCGAGGGACGGCGCGCCCTGCGGTTGACCTGGCGGCGAGTCGCCAAAGTCATGGATCAGGCCGTGGCTCAGGACCGGGTGGTCGCGCGCCGGGGGCGGAACGGTCAGTCCTGCAAGGGCCATGGCGCCAGCGCGGCGGCGACCTGGAGTCGGGCCGAACGGATCTGGGATCAGGCGCTGGCCGTGGAGGCGGCCTGGGATCAGGCACGCGGGGCGTTGGAACTGTTCACCGCAGCGGGTCGGCTGCAGGATCGACCGCAGGCCGAGGCGATCCTGGCCGAGGCCCTCCCACGGCTGAGGG
Source organism: Singulisphaera photorubra (assembly GCF_045290345.1). Classification (GTDB taxonomy): domain Bacteria; phylum Planctomycetota; class Planctomycetia; order Isosphaerales; family Isosphaeraceae; genus Singulisphaera. The sequence goes on from NZ_CP155447.1 coordinate 1,579,370, forward strand.
GAACGGAGTGGGCCAAAACCCGACGGCTGCTCAGCCGTCCCGAGTCCTTGGCCTTCCTGGATCGGGTGCAGGCGGGGTTGAGGGAATTGTCACTGGATCCCGCGGTCCTCGAAGCGATCCTCGAACTGGAGGGCCTGAGCCGCCAGCGCGATCGTTCGGCGGAGGATTCGGTAGCGGCCGCGGTGAGGCGGGGGCGAGTCCTGGTCCGCACGGTGCAGTTAGCCCGGGCTGATCCAGACTGGCCGGAGTCGGCGACGCGGGTCCGCCACGTGCTTCGCAACGCTTGGCGCGCCAGCAGCCTGGTCGAGTGCCTCAACAGTGTCGCGCGGATGCAGCAATCGCGGCACCGCCGGATGACACAAGGCCTGCTGGACCTGAAGCGACTGTACTGGAACCTTCGACGGTTCCGCACCGGCCGCCGACGTGACCAGACACCGTATGAGTTACTGGGGGTGGCGCTGCCCGCATTGGACTGGTGGGAGCTGCTCAAGCTATCACCTGAACAACTCCGCCAACATCTGTCCGCGCAAAGAGTTGGGGAATGAGAAAGTCCCCCCCATCGTCTCTGCGACAAACGACAGGTGCTGGAGGGCCACTAGTTGTTTCAGGGGCCCACTGCCCGATGAGACGTCTCGGGCGTGATAGACGTAGACTAGGATGGAGAGGTAAAATTCCTGACCGTCAACAGTTAGGGCTTGAAGGCCGACCCCGCATAACGTAGGTTCACTACACATTCCGAGTGCCTGCCGGAAGGGATGACCCGCTTGCGGGAAGGAGGCTCCAAGTGTCCCGAATGCACGACGTTGCTCAGATGCTAGTTTCGTGCTGGGTCCTGAGCGATGAAGAGGACCGGTCGATCCCGACTTCGCATGGGCTGTTGGACCGAGCCCTCTACCGAACCATGGAGGCCACCGCATTCCCTGACTGGATGCGTCAAGAACTTCAGTTCACTGACTCCCGCATCGGGCTTCAGTGCGTTGGGCTGCCCGACGTGCTCGATTGGGCCCAGCGGTCGGAATTGACCTCGGCCCCAAACCCTTCCTACCACTCGCTGCAGGTCCAAATTAGCCCGAGGGTCGCCCGGAGACTGCTCCGGGACTTGGGAGTCGCGGCAGAGGATGCGGCCTCCTGGGGGAAAGCCCTTCGCGAGGGGCTTGAGAGGGCGAAGGACGAGCTGATGGAGTACAACCTCTCTGCTACTGAGGAAGGTTGACACCCGGGCATCCTGGGGCAATCATCTTTCCTCTTGACGATTAGGGATGGCCATGTCCGATCCGCCTACATTGCGAAAGCGTCTCGGCGAGGAAGGGCGTGGGCTCTGGACCGATTTATCGGAGCTGGCTCAACGGTGGTGTGGGCCCATCATCCCGCGTCTCCTCACGCGTCGGCCGAACTCCCAGTTCCCTAAGACTGTCAATGACCCCATTTGGGGTGTGATTCAGCTGTATCCCTGGGAGACGGCCATCCTCGACAGCCCGCTGATGCAGCGGCTTCGCGGGGTTCGTCAGCTAGGGATGGCTTACTACGTTTATCCTGGTGCAGGCCACGACCGCCTCGAACATTCCCTAGGTGTCGTCGAAGCCGCCGATAGGATGATCCGTGCCCTAGTCCGCAACGCGGGCCATAGGAGGAGGTTCGGCTCGGACGTGGATGAGATGATCCCGGTTCCGGACGACCTCGATGACGACATAGTCTCCACCCGGCTTGCCGCCCTGCTTCACGACGTTGGCCATGGGCCTTTCTCTCATGCCACGGAATTCCTTCTGAGGGATCGCTATTCCGAAGATTTCAGGAAGATCGAGGCCGTCCTTCGTCAGGAGTTCGAGGGTGTGTCTCGGATCGCCCCCTCGGAGATCATTGCGGTATTGATCGTCCTCAGTGATGCGATGAGAGAGGTCTTGGTTCACCCGAACTTCGGTGCCAGTAATAGGCCCGAGGGGCTTGCACCCGCTATCGCAGCACGAATTCTCGGTTCCCGCTCCTATCTGAAGGCGACCTACCTGTCGGGGATCGTGAGTGGACCGTTGGATGCGGACAAACTCGACTACATGGCCCGTGACAGCCACCACTCCGGCCTGCCGTTAGGCCTAGACTTAGACCGACTGATTAGCAAGCTGGAGGTCGTGACCGTTACTCCTGAGAATGCACCGAATCCGGAACTTCGGAAGCGGGCCGAGAATGCACCGAAGCGTCGGTTCTACGACATAGGAATCTCGCTGACTGGGCTCGGTGCCTACGAGCAGATGATCGTGGGTCGGGTCATCCTCTACGATCGAGTCTATTACCATCACAAGGTCCGCTCAGCAGAGGCTATGATACGTCGGCTCATTGCACTGGCCGAACAGGAGAACGGGCGTCCTTTGCCCTCTCTGAACTCTTCCATGATAGTTCCGACGATAGTGTGATTGGGATACTCAGCGGGCGGGTCGGATCAGAGGGGCTGGCGTCCGGCGGGGAAGGATCTCGCAAGATGGGACGGGCGATCCACCAGCGGGAGATTTATGGGCGAGCTTTTGGATTGGCGGCCCGATTTATCGGGGGCCTAGAAGGACTGCCGCAGACCGAACAGCGGGACACTCGGGCCTTGCTCTGGACCCCGGTTCTAAAGGCCCTGTCGGACGATGCCAGCCGCTTGGAACTCGAGACGATGGTCTACGATAAGGCTCGGGAAGTCGCCCTTGTGGTCCCTGAGCTAAAAGAGATTGCCGAGGGCCTTCGACCGGAGCACGTACTGGTAGACCTTCCATTGAATAAGGTCGTCGCCAGAGGTGGGGATATTCTGACCAGGACACAGGAGGGGCACGTCGGGACGCCCAACCTATTCTTCGACCCCGAGAAATGGTCCCAGGCCTACGAGCACCAAAAACAGTGCGGGTTCGTCTTCGCCCCGAGAGAGGCCATTCCTCTCATCTCCCTTGCCGCCCGGATTGTCTTCTATGATCGCTTTCAAATCGCAATGACTACGTCAGCCGAGCATGCTGCCAAGTGCATGGGGGTAGTTCGGACCGAGTGGATTGACCAGACCGCCGCTGCGGGGGCCTGCTCGGCTGAATGTCTGGCTGCCCTTCGAGAAGAACGGCCACGTCTGGTCCCCATCCGTGAAGAGGATGTCCTTCTACCGGACGAGTGGCGGACTGCTGATCCGACTCTGGCTCGGAGACTCGCAGAAGGATTCCAAGACGCAGTGCCAGCGGGGTTCCCCGCCAGTGTCCACAACGCCATCCGGGACGCCATCCCCAGTCTGGCATCGTTCTTGGACATGACTGAGCAGGGCGGGACGTTCATTGGCTTGGACAAGCTGTCAGAGCGGGAGCTCCAGTCTCGTCTGCGTGATCACCTGCGGTCCAGGAGTATCCGCATCGTCGAGGGTTCCGAGGTGGGCGGTGGAGAAACCGACTTGCTCCTGCCTGGGGAGTTGGTGATCGAGAACAAAGTCGCAGGGGAGGTGGCCAAGCCTCTCGATTACGGGCCTAATTACTGCTGGCAAGGCAGACGCTACTCCATCGCCGTCTGTCGGAAGGTGGTATTCGTGGTCCTCGGTTATCGTCCAGCGAATGAAGAAGCCATCCTGCCCTTGACCAGCCGGCTCGTGGTCGAGCCTATAGGCAGTGGCCCCGATGCTCTTGCCCAAGTGCGGATCGTCGTGCCATGGGGGCATTCGGTACCAAGCCGCGTGAAGGCTCCTTGAAACGTATTTGTTATGTTCTGGATCAAGGGTCGTTGAAGAAATAAATTGCGGTGTCATGGAAGAGTTGGCGAGGTCGGACGATCAACTCAACTTTTATCAATCCCCGGGCGTCTCTTCCAAGACGTGGCGGAGTGTGGTTTGGGCTGTCGGGTTGTGACACTGCCCCCGTCCTTTTTCAGGGCGAGCTTCAATAAGTTCCTTGCGGCCTTATGGGATGCTTTGTAACCAGCGACCGGTACTGGCGGGGGTAAAGCTGTTATTGATCCAGTCGTAGCATGCCCCGGCAGTTCTACGAGCTCACCGTCTCGTAGCCGAATCGGAAGCGACGGGGATGCACCAGGTTTTCGGGCGGAAGGGCTTGATTCCCAGGAACCGTCGAAGGTCTTGTCTTATGATTGAAGGGGGCATTCTGAATGGGCGAAAAAAGGGGGATATGGCGGAATGGCATGAACCTAAGAAATAACTCCTTGGCCCATAAGGTCGTTACGAAGTTCCGCTCGTGGCTTTTTCATCAACGGGTACTGCTTCGGTCTTCGCTTCTTCACGCGGGGTTCGACGCGATCGGGGCGATCAGGATTGACGATTAACTCTGGCAATTCATCTCCCGGTTTCGCCTGCATCAACCAACGCAGTGCGTCGATAAAGCTGATCCGCTCCACCGCCACCTTTTGACGTTTCGCCGCCTCCATCATCACTAGACATGCCAAATTGTAAAGAATTGCATAAACTGCCAATTCCTTGAGGACGCCTTCCGTAGTCATGCATTTCAATACATCCATTTTCATAGTCTGCTTCAAGTGACGCAGATTCAGCTCAACTCGCCATCTCATTCCATAGAGTTTTGCTAGCGCTCCAGCGGGTAAAGCTCGGCGTCCAGGAGCGTCGTCACCAGCGTCACAGACTTCGTCCGGAACCCGGACGGCCCACATCATATCGCAATTCGCGGACCACCAACGTGTCCGGCAACGCCGCGTATTCCTCCGCCGTCATCCACTCAGGAGCATCCACGGGTTTGAACCATTCGACGACTTGATCGAGCATCCCAAGCCCTCGCAGCCAACGCGATCGGGGAGCCCTTCTGCGTGTTTTTCACCGAGATGAAAGTGCGGACGCCCGGCGTGAAGTCGACGATCTGACGCTGATGTATGCGAAATACCGCGTGAACAAGCCGTCGGCTTAACATCGCAACATGAGCATAGGAACTGAGACCTCGGTCAACGACCATGATGTCGTCCGCTTGCAGCGTCGGATGGATTCCACCCACCTGCGACATGTCGTGAGTCCGTAACGGCGCTGCGACGACATCCAGAAGGAGGCCGGTGCCGGCGTGGAACAACGCCAGGATCTTGGCGACGGGAAACCCACATCCGGGCGACTGATTGCCGGGCTGACCGAACTTGGCCTGGAGCTCCGGAGTGTCGGGCATGGAGAACGACGAACCATCGACCAGCCAGGTGCGGTGGCCGCGCCACAGGCCTTGGGTTTGGGTGTCCGGAACCAACCCCTTGAGCAGGTTGCGGAGTACGGTCTGGAAGACCGCCAAGGGCAAGAAACGACGCGCCTGACAGTAGGCCGTGGCGGTAAAGCTGCGACCGCTGAACAGCGAGATGTGGGTCAGGGCGGTGTTGCCATGGATGACCTGGATCACAAACCAGTGGAGAATCGCGGGTGGAGTGAGCACGCATTGCCGCCAGGTATGCCCCACGGAGCGACAGGCCTCGAAGATGGATTCGGGGGCGAGATGGAGGGCAATGTCTTGTCGAATCTGCGTGACAATGGTATCAATCCGGTGATGCATCAGAGGGCCTCTTGTGCACGTTGCTGTCGTTAAGCAACTCCATCGTGCCAGGAGGCCCTTCTTTTCTCAACCTCTACAACCGCTTCGCCTTACCGTTGGCTTCATGCCATTCGGGATATAGCGATTATCGGCAACTGTCGATAATCGCTATATCCCCCTTTTAGTGCCCCCGTTCTGCGTATGCAACGCAAACGTGAGTTGCGATAATCACTGCATCAGGCAAACGAAAGCTTAGAATTATGCCCCCTCGTTTTCAAGAATTCTGTCGAGGGCTTTCCAGTAACCAACATAGGCAGTCTCAATATGATCGCGTGCGAAAGTGCTGTCAATCATGATCAGGCACCTTTTGTATAGTTCTCTCGTTCCCGTGGCATAGTACCTATGCCTGAGGATATTCTCGTCTCCAATCAACGTCGGCAGCTCGTGAAGATGCTCAATTTCGCATTTGCAGTATTCATGCTCACCGAGGCGCAACGCCTTGCGAACCGACACCAGTCCGCACATTAAGATTCGCTGATAAATCCAGTCCAGCTCACTCATGATCCGAAGCCTCCCAAAGCCGCCGCACTTGCGGAATTGTCCCCGCGTGCCAGCGGCATTAGTCGCCTGGGTAGTCACTCAGGCCTGATCTCGACAGGCAAATGTGTAACTTTGTGCCAAAGAGCGTTCTCATATCGAAGATTATAAAGGAACATTCTTGATTCTTGAAAGTAGTCAGCGCAAGCTGGATAAGATTATCCCTGCGAGCCTTCTCGTAGTATCCCATTTTGCCCAGATCGCGGCAATATTGACGAAAGTCCCCTTTTCGATCCGAAAAGGCTTTCGTTTTGCTTATTCCAATCATGATTGCAGGAATTCATGTAATGAAAAATCGAGTTGATTTCAGAAAATTGAATTATTTGCTGACGCGACTTGTAAATCGCATTTTTGACTATTGGATGTTTGTTTGATTTGTCATTGCGTTAATGATTTACTTGTTTTTCGTGATAATTAGTGCGTTAGGCTTAGTGCGCTAAAATCTGTCGGGAAACGGTCAATCAGAGCCTAGGCGAGGATGGCGTTGAATAATCGCCATCTTGATCATGCCGCCAGAGTTCTTGGCGGTCTTCTCCAACCATGAGAGGATCTGGCGACACTCCTTCAGCCAGCCGATCAGGCATTTGATAAGGGTGTAACCCGCCGGGCGCTACGCCGCCGTTTGTTCATATAGCCTATTTTGCTCGCGACGAATCCGGTGTTCGACGAACTCGGCCCATTGATCATTGAGGTACGTGGCACGGAGATGCAGCATGGCTTGGGCGCCTCTCACCGTCCATCGCATCCCGGTCTGCTCCATCCGGTCCTTCACGAGGTGGCGGCACGCCCCCTCGGCCACACCGCTGCCAATCGGATAGCCGGCCTTGAGGTGCTGGTCGTAGGCCATGTGCCTGCGGTTGTTCTCGAGGTACGTAATCGCCGACTCCAGTGCCTTACGCCTCGAACCGCTCAGGTGATGCTTCGTCAGGCGTTGGCGGAGACCGCCAATGGGAAGATTGAAATGGATATTCTTAAATCTTGAAGTGGTTAGCTCAAGCTGGATAGGATTATCCCTGCGAGCCTTTTCGTAGTATCCCATTTTGCCCAGATCGCGGCAATCTTGGCGAATGTCCTCTTTTCGATTCGTCGAAGCAAGATGAGAGCGTTTAATCACACTTTGTCTACGTGTTCGAAAGCGATGGCTCGCACGCTCTCGGGGAGGTAGGCGTGCCGGATCGCATCATTGCCGACCCCGATCGCATGATCCGGCATCTCGAGCGCTTCTGCGAGTGCCCGATGCCGCTCCAATTCGCCGGCCAGAGTCGCGTCCTCCTCGAGAAGGTCTTCCCGCAGGATCGCCTCAACCCTATCGGCAGCTGAAGGGACCCCGAAAGCCTTGCAGAGCTCATCGCAATCACCTCCATCTGGGGGGAGAGGCTCGGAGTCGGGATCGAAGTAAGCGGGAGACGAGTTATACACATGACGCACATCTCCGTAGAGGAAAAGTCAGTAGAAGAGCACGTCGTCGTCATGAAGGATGACTCCCATAACCGGGCACTCGAGGTCGAGAGAGAGTTGGCGTCCCATCCCTTCGATCACGTCGAAGTGCTGACGTTCCGACTCTCGGTCGTAGACCGTAGTGAAACCGTTCATGGTGGGGCTGACATAGGCCGAGCGCCTCAAGCATCGGACGGCGTCAACAACTTGTCGATGGTCGGGGCCATACAATGTGAAGTTCGAGTAGAACAAGCCCATCGATGTGAAAACCTCTCGAATAGTCGGCAGTCAAATCCACCGTGCTGAGGAACACTAGCCCTTGCTCAAGCGAGTCCCAACGATTGACATAGGGCTGGCAATGGGTTTGATACCTTATTTTTAAGGAGAAAACCACCCGAAGGAATTCGGAGCGATGTGTCGATTTCGAGTGAGCGAATTTCTTGATTCCTTCGGTTCGTTTCGCCCTTGATTTATAGGGTCGAAAAAGGGGTCGGGAGTGAATGGCACGAGATTAAGAGCGGGCGTGCACTGGTTTTCGTCGCAAAAACAGTGTACAGGAGCCTGAAAAGGTACTGTACGGAAACCTTATCCTCGTACCATTCGGGTCGGGAGTGAATGGCACGAGGTTAAGAGCGGGCGTGCACTGGTTTTCGTCGCAAAAACAGTGTCCAGGAGATTGGGAAACTACTGTACGGAATCCTTGTCCTCGTAACATTCACTCCCGACCCCTTTGCTTCGTTCGACCCCTTTTTCTTCGTTCGGGCGCTGGCCGAGGCGAGATGGCCCATCAGCCGAAGTCGTAGACTGTCACCTTGACCGCTTGCGAGGTCAGTTCGTCGGAGATGATCGGCTCGATCTCCTCCCAACGCCCTCCGGCCAAGCCGCAGCCGATCCGGGGCATGTGGACGCTCGCCCCCAACGTCCTGGCCTCAACGGCCAGCTTCTTCAGACAGGCACGCACCGCCTCGTAACGGATCGGCGGGCCGTTCGAGCCCGTCTTCATGCCTCTCTGGGCCACCATGTTGGCGACCCAGACATATGGCTCGACCTGGACAAGCCGGATCGCACCGAGGCCGAAATCATTCCGCGAGCGGCCCTTGTGCCAGGCACGATACTCCTCTTCTGGCCCCGCCCAACGCTTGGAAATGGCGAGGACGAACCCCTTGCCCCATCCGCCGAGGTCGTTGCAGACGTGGGCGATGACCTTGTTCCCCTTGGCCTGCGGCTGGGTGGCATCTCCCCTCACATAGCTGATCGTTGCCATCGCCTCGGACCTCCTGTGTCGCCTCCGGTAAGCCCCGGCCCCCGAACTCTACCGTCGGATCGCTGCGTAGGGCCAGAGCCCCGACTCTTCGGTCAGCGAACCGGGGATCGGAGACGTGTGTCTTCGAGGGCGTTGCCGTTCGGCGGGCGAACTTTGCCGAGCCCTTCGGTGTGATGGGCATCATGGCCCTCTGGGCTTGGACAGGGCGACCGACGTGGAGGTTCGAGACATGTCCGACGTGCGGGCCCAGGAGAAACGGGGCTGGTCAAGGGACTTGCCCTGACCCGATCGAGAGCCGTCCATGCCAACGCTGCTCCACTCACCTCGGTATTCTGACGACTCGATCAAGCTGCGGCGAGCGGCGATCGTCCTCGGCTGGGACGTGCTGCGGCTAGCGAGTTGGCGGTGCCCCGAGGCCTTCGAGCCCGAGGAGCCCGTCCTCTTCGCCGAGCCGCTGTTCAACACGGCGGTCGCCGAGCAGCTTGGGCTGGCGGTGATCGAGCCGCCCGAGGACTTCCTCGTCGGGCTGCCTCGGGAGTATGTCGGAAGAGAGGTACGCTTGATGACCGCCGCAGAGGCCCGGACGCTCGCCGGCCCGATGTTCCTCAAGCCGCCCAACCAGAAGACGTTCCCGGCCAAGGTCTACGCCAGTGGCTCCGAATTGCCCGAGATGCCCGACGACGACCCGGTTCTGGCTTCCGAGCCGGTCGAATGGGCAGCCGAGTTCCGCTTCTTTGTGCGGGACCGTCGGGTCCACGCCTGGTCCCCCTACTGGTTGGACGGAGCCCTGGCCAGGGTCGGCGACGAGTGGATCGTCGAGCCCGTGATGGCGGCGACGACGAGGTGCCTGGTGGACCGGCTGCTCGCCGATCCCCGTGTGGATCTCCCGCCCGCACTGGTCCTCGATGCCGGGGTCATCGGAGGCGTCGGCCCGGCGGTCGTGGAGGCTAACGTGGCGTCGGGTTCCGGCCTCTACGGCTGCGATCCACGGGACGTGCTGGAGGTATTGCGGGCGGCAACAGTCGTCAATTCAAGTCTATGAGGAGCGGGACGATGCCCTGGCGGGTGGTCGAGAGGAAGATCGGGCGTGCCGGTAGTCTCCAGCAACGGACCGCTCGTCAGAGGGAGTGGGACGAGCAGCTTAGCAGCCAGGCACTTCAATTGGGACGTCTGGAAGGTTCAGCAAAGATCGGCGTCCAGTCACGAGTCTTGACGAATTGCCCAGGTTTCCCGCCTTGCTCTTCTTAGGTGCCTGGCCACCACCTCCGCTGGCTCGGATCCGCAACGACCTGAGCGAATCCAGGGTCAGAAGCGAAATACGAACTGGGTGTAGAAGAAGGAGCCATCCCGGGCCTGGGCCGGGTTCGCGGCCGTTTGCTGGATGTAGGGGCCGGCCCAGAAGTGCGAGACGCCGAACTGCCAGTCGGTATGGGGATTGACGATCAGGTTGATGGCGAGGTCGAGCTCATCGCCCACATAGGTCCCGGCCTGGCCGGTCGGGTCGGTCCGGATGGCGACGCCGGCGCCGTTGTAGAGCGAGTCGCGGGCCGAGGCGAGGTTGAAGTGATGATACCAGAGCAGGAAGTTGAGGCGTTTGCTCGGGTAGAACTTCATGATCACGTTGGGGTCGAGGATGTTCTGCCGGCCCACGATATCCATGTATCCGAAGTACTTGTGACCGAGAGGAAAGAGTTGATTGAAGGTGGCGTACCCCTCGCCCGGGTGCTGGGTGCCCGACGCGTAGTCGTAGTAGAACCAGAGTTCGGGCTTGGCCCACAACTTCGGGAACGCCCGGCCGAGTCCTCCGGTCGCCATCCCGGCGTTGCGGGTGAGGTTCGACTGGTTGCCGAATTGGTAGGCGGTCTCGAGCTCCCAGAGCCAGTTCTCGCGGCTCCCTTGCCAGCGCGTCCCCAGTGTATGCACCCCGAAACCACCGAGGACACCGTTCCGTCCCTTGACGAGCGGGTCCGATTCGAGCAGCCCCAGGTAGTAGAGATCGACCGTCTGGTTGGCGATTCCTTTGTAGACCAGGTAGGAGCCGAAGAATTGCTGACTCGAGTTGGCCTTATCGAACTGACGCGCCAGGATCTCGTTGGGTCGGGACCAGAATCCGTCGATGTCCAGTGTCTTGCTGCGATAGAACCCGTTCGCCACGTAGTCGAACGTCCGGGGACTGTTCGCCCAGTCCAACGGTGAGACGAGCCTCTGATTGCCGAACAGCAGTTGCTGTCGCGCACCGAACCGACCCAAGACGGCCCCCTCGCCGACTTCGAAGAGCTTGGCCTCGAGGAAAGCGTTGAGGATATCGCCGTGATTAATGTCGAAGAAAATTGGGGGGGCGGTCTGCCTTGAAGCGTCCGCCCAGAAGACGTCGATGAACAAACGGAACCGGTCCCGATACCAGGCGTCGAGGTAGAGCTTCTCGCGGAACAGGTTGAAGTTGTTCTGCTCGCCCGTGAGCCGGCGGTTGTCCTCGCCTCGTCCTTGCCAACGGAACTCGCCTCCGACATCCACCTTGATGTTGTTCGAGGGGGTCGGGGTGATTCGCTTGAGGAAGTCGAACGGGTCGTGGTACGGGTTGCCTGGCTGATCCAGGTAGCGGAAGTCGTTGAGGTAGAACATCGGCTTCCACGGACTCGGTGGCGTCGGCTTGGGCTTCTCCCCCGGTTTCGGTGGCAGTTTCGGACCTGGGATCGGCGGCACGATCACCGTCCAGCCGCTAGGCGGCGGCACATACTGGTGCGGCTGCCCGAGGGCGAAGAATCCCATCTTGGGGTCGAAACGACAGAATCCCTTGCCCAAACAACCGGCTCGGCCGCAGTTGCCACATGCGGCTTTGTCGGCCGATCCCCACGCGGCCGGGGCACTTAGGGGGCCGGCGACCTCCGGTTGGGCCGCCGATGAGCGGGAGCCGTCCGCGCAGACCTGGCCCGGTCGCTGGCTTTGGGCCGGGGGGAGGTCTGGGCTGGTCGACTGCGCGGCGACGAGGGAAGTAAACAGGGAGATCCCGATCGCGGCGGCGACAGCTCTCCCTGCCACGCTCAATCTCAACGTTCGCTTCATGATGTGGCAATCCGCCCGGATGCGAGGGAAGCCGAAGAGCGGGCTGCCATCGGATCGCATGATTCCTTCAAGAGACACAGATAGGGATTATCGACATCTTGAAGGTTGAACGTCAGAGAACGATCCCGCCTTTGTTTCCGAAAGGGAACGAGGCAATCCGGAATCTGGCCTGTCGTGGTAAACGGAAGCGTGCCCCTTCACCAGGGGCCGCTAGGCTGGATCACTCTTGGAAACCATGATGCGTCGGAGGCATTTATGGCCAGGCACTTCAAAGGGGAGGCTTGGGAGGTCTAGGGGGAAACAGTCGCCTCGCTGCCGTCCCCAATGAACTACCAAGAACCCCGGCGATACCCAGCCTAGGTGCCTGGCCGCCGATCGCTCCGACCATCGGGCCGTCCCCGGATAAGCCCGTGTTCCCCGACGGAGCGACCGATTCCGTCATCGAATGTATGGATGTGTTGGACTTGAGTAAGTGCTTGTGATTTCGCCCAAGTAAAACGCGATTCGGTTCTCCGTCTGGGCACGGATGTCCGGGCGGGGAACCAAATCACACTTGGGCGAGATCAGGGAATCAACGCGCACCAGGGATGAAGAATCGCCGTTATCAGGACATCGGCTCGTCTCCAGTCGCTGCGGAAGCGTGACTTGCCTCCCACCTGACCCGTCTCAAGTCTTGGTCGAAACACCGTGCGTCAGTCCTTCACGCGACGACGACGAGCCCACCCAGTCAATGCGGCCAAACCGGTCGTGAAGACCAAAGCCATTGATGGCTCCGGGATGCTTTTGACCTCGAAGGGATCGTAGGGCTGAACGGTCATGCTAATGCTCGTTGATGGCAAGTAGCCGGCGTACGAAGTGGTCCGGATCCAATCCGGGTGCGCGAGCATTTCTTGGAAAATCGTCGGGTAGAGGTCGATCTGTGCCGAAGTCGCCGAGGTCGTGACCACCGGATTCTCGATAAACTCGTTCGAGCTGTAGCCGATCCAACCGATCGACCCGGCCACCTCGATCGAAGGCAGGCCCCCATCAAACTCGAAACGGATGTGAAAGGGGGTACTCCCTTGGGCTTGACCCCCGATCAACGGAATCGACCCAAGGGGCACCGACAGGTCGGCCGTCGCATTGCTAATGCCGCTGAGAGCGACGGTCCCCGAGGAAAGGTCGAATTGACCGGAAGTGCTGAAGTGAATCGGATCCGCCATGGCGGATTGGGCAAGCGACATGAACAAGGCGAGACTGGCGTAGCAGGCTGCACGCATCGCAGTCCTCCGTGGGGGCCAAATAGCGAAGAGGTCCATCTACACGAATTCGAACGATAACTGATGTTAGCTGAACAATCAATCGTGTCTGTTGAATATAGCGAAACTAGAAGTTCACGAATTATTACATGATTGAATCGCCTATAAGCTGCTCGGTTTACCGATCGTGCTTCAGGTTCTCGTCAGAACCTCACGCATTCCTTCCCTGGCTCTCCCAGCCCTCGACTGTGGCCCATTCCAGAGCCTGTCCTTATTGAATCTCCCCTCGACCAGAATTCGAATCGAAGAATCCCCCGGCTTCACTTGACTAAACGAGAACACTGACAGTTGGCGACAAAAAATAATCATTTTCAAGTTGTGCCCAGAACAGACGGCAGCAGACTAGGCCTCACACACAAATCCAGGCTGTCGTGGCCAGGCACATTCAAGGGGGTGGCCTGGGAGGTTTAGCGGGAACAGTCGCCACGCTGCTATCTTCAAAGAATTACCAAGAACCCCGGCGATACCCAGTCTAGGTGCCTGGCCACCGATCGCTCCGGGGCCGACAGGCAGACGGCACTCTTCCCAAATGATCTAACTTGTCCTGCTGAGGTGCATGGCTACATTCGCACGCATGTCCTACGTCCATGCCGTGCCAGTCTGGTAAGCTGGGTCGCGACCCAGCCTATGTGTCTGGGCGTCGTCGAGTTGAAGAGTCGGTTGCGGATCCCCGCCGCCATCTTGGGCATGCGGGCGATGGAGGTCACGTCACGTCGATTGGGGGCCATCATGAGGCACGATGAAGGTGATCGAAGAAATGCGGCCTGGATTGCGCGGTTCGCATTCGCCTGTGGCTCGATCCTGATCATCCCCGGCGCGGGGCAGACGCCCCAAGCCGAATCGGGCGAGAAGTCGAAGGTGCGGCCGACCGAAGTGCAGGCCGCCGCCAAGACCGCCGAGGACTTCAAGAAAGCCGAGCAAGATCTGAAATATGCCGAGGAGATGTACGCGAAGCAGCATATCGAAGAGGCTCGATTGGAAGAGGCGCGCCGGAAGCTCCTCGAACTCAAGGTCTCCGCGCTCGAAGAAGAGATCCTACGCGGTAAGATCAGCCTGGCCAGGTCCGATCTCGCACGGGCCGAGGATCGCGTCGATTTGGCCAGGCAGATGCAGGAAAACGGCGGACACGCAGAAAATTGGATGACACTCGAAAAAGTGTCCCTCCAGCAGGTCAAGTTTCGACTGGAGGAGGCGGAAATCATGCTTCAGGTCTATATGAAATACACGAGACCGAGGATGGAGATCGCCAAGCAGTTCCTTGATGAAGGAGAGGCGGCCCAACGCCTCGCACTCGCCGCGCTCCGGAATGAGGACGGTGCGAAGGTACCACCCACCCACGCCGTCCGGGAAACCTCTCCTCCGAAGCAGGCGAAGAGCGAGTGGCAGAAACTAGCCGAACGTCGCCTGGAGCAGAGAATCGCCGCGCTTCGAAACGAACTTTCTCTGTCACGACCGGAAGTCAAATGGCACGAGGACCAGGTCGATTTCACCCGCAAGCTGCGCGAGATCGATTACGTCACGGAGTCACAGTTCAGCAAAGAGAAGCTGGCCCTGCAAAACGTCAAAGACCATCTCAAAGAGATGCAAGGCAAAATCGAAGGATTGCGGCAGCTTCCCCCCGAGGCCACGCAGAGCAAGCCCTTCAAGAATCAAGTGACGATCGTTGATGCCCCTCAAGCGGCAGCCGCGATAATCACCCTGAAGGGCATTGCCCGCGAGAAGGGAACCGGCCAACCGGTCGAAGGGGCATGGATTTCACTCGGGGCAGGGATTTCTCTCCATGCGAATGGGACCGTGACCGACAAGGACGGCCGCTATAAATTCGTCGATCTCCCCAAAGCCGAGGAGTATTCCTTGATCGGCCATCCGAAGCCGAATGACCCCTATTTCATCACCAGCTCAAGGGTCAAATTGACCAACGAGGATGAGAATACGGTCAATCTCGATCTCGACTTCGTCCGGGGTATCCCCTTCCGCCTCCGCGTGCTCGACAAGGCGACGGGTAAGGCATTGCTCAACCCGGCCACTGGCAGGCCATTTCCTGGCGTCATCCACTATTTCCCTGTCACGCCGAACGATCCTTACAAAAGGGAGGTGTGGGGCTATTCCCAGACCCAGGAAAATGGAGCGGCCGCCGGCGCCTTCGACAAGTCAGACGAAGTTGGCCAGGATGGCGAATATCGCGGTGCCGTCTTGCCGGGTCCGGGAGTCCTCTGCTTCAGCACGTCCTCGTGGGCAATCAACGGGAAAGGTACCGACCACAAGCCGTCCTTCTTCTTTCCGGATGGCAAGGATGCCGTCCGCATCCTCTCCCAGGAGAAGCCGCCGGTCTCGGCGATCATGGTGCGCATCCCAGGGGCATCCCATTCATTAGGAATCGGTCTCAATCAATACGAAGCCATCATCGCGATCAATCCCAAGGACGACGCCAAGGAGGTCGCCCACGACATCAGGATCGACCAGCCGGATGCTCAGAAGTGAGTGAGAGCGGTTCACAATTGCATGGGTGGAACCCGGTGGCCAGGCACCTAGACAGGGCAACACAGACTCTGGACCATGAATTCGGGGCCGAAAGTCAGACGACACTCTTCCCAGATGATCTACCTTGCCCTGCTGAGACGTCTAGCTACATTCATATTCGCTTTCCGCACGCAATCAAAGTCTATCTTCGACATCACCACGTTACACAAAGTGGGAGCTCTGGATTCTTTGGCAAGATGGCTTGCTGAAAACTTAGCTTGCCATCGATGTATTGGTACTCTTCGGCATAGAGACCATTTTCGATCCTGCGACTCGGATGACCACCATTGGCAAAACGTGGCCACACCACGATTCTGACGAGCCAGCCATCCGATGTTTTCGTCATATCCGCAATGTTGCCAGACCATCCGTAAAGCCAAAGTCCCAATCGTCCATCATCTGGCCTTGGGGCGATCCAAGCGTACTCCCTTTTTCGCTGTTGAGGGCAAAAAGACTGCCGAGCGAATTTCTCAGCGATTTGTTGCTGCAGCTTCAGTGCATCTCCAGTTGCATTGGGGGCCACACTAATCGCGATCTTGTCAAGTATAGGTTCTCCGAGGTGCGTCGGCGGATTGGTGGCCGACTGAGGAGGCCTTCGACCTAGCAATTGTCCCTGTCCCATGGCTGCACTGCCTTGCGTCAATACACACAGCCCGGCCAACACCCCCCCGAAGATAACCCGATGAAAAGACAGGTGCATGATCCATCTCTCTGTGTGGATTTCTTGAATCGATTGGCCACGCACCGCAGACTTTACTTGACTTCGCAATTCGGGTCGATCTCGTTTTTTTGGGTGAAAAAAGGGGGCGAGGCAGTCATGGCCAGGCACTTCAGAGGGGAGAATTGGGAGATTTAGGGGAAACAGCCGTCGTGCTGCCACCTCCAATGAATTCCCAAGAACCCGGGCGATACCCAGTCTAGGTGCCAGGACGCCGATCGCTCCGCCACATGCAGAAGGGGTGGGAGGACCCCGCGGCTCGATCGGACCCGGAGTATGAATCACAATCGGAGGAGTCGATGTCCGATCGGACTATGTCGATTGAGGGGATTCAGGTGCCCCGCTTCCTGTACGGGACCGCCTGGAAGGAAAACGAGACGCAACGCCTGACCGCACTCGCCCTGGAACTCGGATTTCGGGGCATCGATACCGCCAACCAGCGTCGCCATTACCACGAGGCTGCGGTCGGGCAAGCGATTGCGGTGGCGGTCGCAACCGGCCCGCTGCGCCGGGATGACCTGTTCCTCCAAACGAAGTTCACGTTCCGTGACGGGCAGGACCACCGCCTGCCCTACGATCCGGACGCCCCAATCCCGCTCCAGGTCGAGCAGTCTTTTGCCAGCTCGCTCGAGCACCTAGGCGTCGCCGTGATCGATTCCTACTTGCTGCACGGCCCCACTCAGCGGGTCGGCCTGGTTCCGGCCGACTGGGCGGCCTGGCGTGCGATGGAAGCCATCCAGGAGAGCGGCCGGGCTCGCCTGCTCGGCGTCAGCAACGTCACCCTCGAACAACTCCAGGACCTGTGCCGGGGGGCACGCGTCCGACCTCGGTTCGTCCAAAACCGATGCTACGCCGCCCGGCGCTGGGACCGACCTATCCGGGACTTCTGCGCCGCCAATGCGTTGGTCTACCAGGGCTTCTCTCTGCTGACCGCCAACCGTGAGGCGCTGGCCCATCCCGAATTGGCCCGGATCGCCAAACGCCATGGCCGGGCCGTCAGCCAGATCGTCTTCCGGTTCGCACTCGACGTCGGCATGATGGTTCTGACGGGAACCACCGACGCCGATCACATGCGGGCCGCTCTCGAAGTCCTCGATTTCCAGTTGGAGCCCAAAGAGGTCGCGCGGATCGAGGGACTGGTCATGCAGTGATTCCGGCCACGGGGCCAAGCCGCAGCGCCTGCCGATCGACGGGTGGCTCGATCGGTTCCTCGACTGGCTCAACGCGCCAGGCCGGGCGCCAAAGCAGCCAGGGCCAGGCATTTTAAAGGGGAGCCTTGGGGGGGATTCGGGGAAACGGTCGCAATGCCCCCGCCCCTTTGAACTACCAAGAACTCCGGCTATGCCCAGCCTAGGTGCCTGGCCGCCGATTGCTCCTTCTTCTACTCGTGTCATTCGTGGTTAAGAACCCACTTCGGGGGGGTCGCATTCATGAGGATTCTCCCCGGGGGCGGACTCGACCGGATCCGGTGACGTGTCACCCGACGCTTTCGCGGCGGGCAGGGTGTAGCGTGCTTCGATTGCGGCGCGGATGGCGGCGCGACCCTCCTGGGGGGAGAGGGAGTCGGCTTTCGCCTCGATCTGCTCGGCCTCGGTCGCGAGTTCGTCGTCCTTGATCATGTCGCGGAACCAGGTGGAGTAGTCGCCCTGACGGAGGTGGTGCGTCCAGGTCTCGTCATCGACGCCGTCGGCCATCTGGAGGAAGAGGATCAAGTTCTGGGCGCGGAGGTTGAGCTTTCCCTCCGGGCCGCGGAACCGGAAGCTGTGGTCGGGTCCGAGGTCGCCCTCGGCATACTTGCGGGAATGGCGTCGGCGTTCGAGGCGGGGCGGCTCGGAGCGGAGCCGGAACGGGTCGATCGCCGCACCGATCGGCCAGGCCAAGGTCTCGCGCGGCTCGAGGGTGATCGGCCCGAGCGGGGAACGGCGGCCGGACGCTCGGCAGAACTCGAGGACGGTTCGGTCGGGAGACTCTCCCACGGCCAAGAGGAGGTCGACCGACTCGAGCACGGCCCGATCGATCCGCTCGGGGTGGACGGTGATCAGGAGCATCCCGCGGGGGTGCTGGGGCAAGGTCAGGGCGGTAGGGCGCCACGACGTGGGGAGCAGGTGGTGCGCCTCGTCGACGACGACCCAGTGCGGCCGGCCGGTCCGGGCCCGGAGTTCCTGGAACTGGGGGAGCAAGGTCTGGAAGAAGGCGGGGCGATGCTCTAGCTCGATTCCCAGCAGGTTGACCACCACATTTTGCCGGGGGAGCTCCAGGAGGTCGAGGACTTCCTTGGCCGCAGGCGCCCGTTGGCTGTCGCCCAGCACGGCGGCGGCGCCGCTCAGGTTCTCATAATCGCCTTCGGGGTCGACAACGACGAACTGGTAGCCCGACGCGGCCAGGCGCTCCACCAGGCCGGTCGTCAGGGTGGACTTGCCACTACCCGACGTGCCCGCGACCAGGATGTTGACCCCGTAGGGGGCGACCCACTCCTCCTCGCCGTCGTCGCGTCGGCCGAGCAGGATGGCGTGGCGGCGGAGCCGAGGACCCACCTCGGCCAGGTCGTCGGCGATCATCCGGTCGATGAGCTCGACGACCCCGGCGCCATGGTCGCCGGCCAGAACGAGGTCGGCGCGTTCCTTGAGGATGGGCAAGGCGTTGTCGACCGCCGCCGAGCACTCGCAAAAGGCGAGGAATGCGTGGTCGTTCTCGGCGTCGCCCACGCCGACGGTGTTGTGGGGCGATAGGCCCAGCTCGTCGAGCGCCACGGCGAGCCCGGTCGCCTTGTTGACGCCCGAGGGGAGCACCATGATCGCCCCTTTGTTGAAGATGACGTGGAGCTCCAGGCCGAGGTCGCGGATCGTCTCGAGGACCACGGACTCGTGCGGCTCCCAGGTGGCGACGATCACCCGACCAACCGAGATCGGGCCGACGCCGCGCTCCTTGAGCGTCGCGACAAAGCGATCGGGCGGGGGCTCGCCCAGCACCTGCTCCTCACGGGTCGCCGGCCGGTAGAGTAACGCCCCATTCTCGGCGACGATCCGGTCGAAGA
The DNA here is from genome assembly GCF_045290345.1 of Singulisphaera photorubra. Lineage (GTDB taxonomy): Bacteria > Planctomycetota > Planctomycetia > Isosphaerales > Isosphaeraceae > Singulisphaera. The sequence goes on from NZ_CP155447.1 coordinate 1,598,766, forward strand.
GGTCGGGGCGTGGGAAGACGGTGAGCAACTCGTCGAGCTCGCGCCCAGTGACCAAGATCAGCCGGCGGCCCGACTCGCGGAGCCGTCCCAACGCCTCCAGGGTCGAGTCCTCGACTCGGCCGTGGGTGGCCAAGGTCCCGTCGTAGTCGGCCGCGAGAGCAAGGTAGCGCATGAAGTCGATCTCATCAGAACGGATGGAAGCGAGCAAAGCAACGCGGGTCGGATCCACTTCAAGCCATCGGCTGGGCGCCTCGCGGGCTCATCTTGTGGAGCGGGCGGCCGAGCTTCTCCTCGACCGAGGCGATGTTCCGCGTCAACTGGTCGCGGCATCCCTCCTCGTCTTCGATATTGATCGACGTAAGAATATGCGGCGATGACTGGCGGACCCGCTCGTGGCATTGGCGCACCAAGGTCATCACTTCGTCCCATTCCCCCTCGATGCATGTTCCCGAAGGGGTCAGCACGTAAGGGAGGCCCGAGGCATCGACGAGCTTCAGGGCCTCGGCAAGCTGGTCGCTCCATTGCACGTCGCTACCCAGCGGGACGATACTCAACTCAATCAACATGAGCGGCTCCTTGAATATGGCCAAGGAAGCGGTGCGTCTCACCCGACGTACACATGCGTAAGCTCGGAGCGAGGTTCCGTCCAACTCGCCCGGTCGGTGGATCGAATCGCGCCCAGCACCTCCATGGCCAAGGGGATGGTGGTCAGAGCGCCGACGAGCACGAGCGTCCAGCCGACGGCCTTGCGCGGGCCCTCCGAAAGGTGGTCCGCCACCAGCAGGCCGATCCCCGCGCCAAGCATCCCGCGCGTGCCGGCGATCAAGGCGAGTTCCGGCAAGGTGATTCGGGTCTCTCTCATGGCCAAGTGCCTCCATCGCGTGGACCGGGCCCCTGTCAAGTCCCGGGGTTCCTCGACGAAAGGACAATGCCGCAATTCTTGGGCCCCCGCGCTGCGTTTTGCGGCTTTCGGGTCGAAGCGGAACCCGAATGATGTCTCGACGTCGGCCGTTCTCACGGCCTGCTCGCGCGAGCCTTTCGGAGTAGAACCCGGTAGCCAGGCACCTAGGCAGGGCAACGCAGAGAATCTGGGCAATGCATTCGGGGCCGCGAGTCAATCGACACTCTTCTCAAATGATCTAACTTGCCCTGCTGGGTGCATGGCCACATTCACACGCGGCGATACCCAGTCTAGGTGCCTGGCCACCGATCGCTCGCATCGCAAACCGTCGGCGCCGTGGCATGCTGTCAGAAAACCGAATCGCAGCGGTGATGTCGAGCAAAAAGACTCCCGACCCCTTTTCTTGCCCGACCCCTTTTCTTGCCTACGACCCGGATCGAAACGCCGGTCGTTGTCCCGCCGGGGTGCGACTGTAAACAGCCGCTATAAACGATACTTTACGGGGAAAAGCTGTTCATCCCAGCCAACTTCCCGTTCACCGAAGACCTCCGGCCACCACGTTGGTTCGACGAAACAGACGCGCGACCAGGCCAGGACAAAGCTCTCGAAGTCCGGCGCGAAGATGTGCGCGTGGGTCACACCATCGCCTGAAAACCAGTCGTGCTCGTAGTACACCACCGGGCCGCCCTCGGTCGCGCAATCGACGCACAGGCCGTTCCCCTCAGCGTCGGTCTGGAGCGGCACCCACGAACCCATGCGTCGCGCGATTTCGGTCGCCCTTTCCTCTCCCATCCCCGGCGGGAACTGGAACTCCTCAGGCTTCGACGGGATATCTCTGAAATTCTTGACCGAGCCGATGAGGTCGCGCAACGATGGCACATCCAGGACCCCGTGCTCTTCCTCTTCACTCCAGCTTAGGATGAACCCGTCGGCGTAGGTTCCGTAGAAGTTACGCAAGGCGGAAGGCAGTTTCAGGCCGATTGCCTTCTCGACACTCCTCATTTTCTTTTCCTCGGCCCTCCCCGATTTGACGAGGGTGTAGTCGGTCCCGAGGGCTTCAAGCCGATCCAGGACTCTGTCGAACAGCGAGCGATAGGTCAATGTTGTCTCCTGCGTCCCGGTCATTCCCTTGTGGCCTGACTGTCCCGCGAGTAAGCCACCATCGGCAGCCTACCGCCGGCGCCAGCCCCTGCACAACGTGTTGAACATCATGCCCATTATCGGATGTTCCACGAGGAGATGTGTGCCCGTGGAATGTCGCGACTGTCCAGACCTCGTGCTACTCTGCCCCAAGTGTTCCACGCGTGGAACGCGGGCCTTTTTCGCGACGAATTCCAGGAACGAGGGATAGATGGAAAGAACGGTGGCTATGCGGGCCCACCGCAATTTGAGGAGGCTCCCGCGATATCGCAATCTCGCCAACGACGACAGCATACTACTCGACGGGGTTCGGCTTAGCGAAGGCGAGGCCGCGATCGGGCTTTACGAGAACGTTCCTGGGTCCGCCGAGCAGTGTATCCTGATCACCAATCGGGGGTTGCACTTCAACCGGGGTGATGACTGGCTCTGCTTGCCCTATGAGGAGATCGTATCCGTCGACCTGGAGGGAGGCGTGAAGGCGCTTGACGTGAATTGCATTGAGATCCGGCTCTTCAGCGGGGCGACGGCCTTAATTCCGGTCTCCGGAGGCAACCCTTCAATCAGGACCAAGGATACGTTCGCCATGGTAATGTTTCTCGACTATGGGATATACGATCTGGATGGGTACCGCACCCGATGATCGCTCCGCAGAACGCTCGGCTCGGTGCTCTCACGAGGAGAGAGGGAGCCGGTTGGCCGGCCAGAGGGGCTCGGAAGTCGCCAGCCAGGAACTCCAAGACGTTCCACGCCGCACTGTGGGTCGCAAAGTGAGTCCCAAGATGGAAAACCTCGATCTGCTTACTTCCCGGTTGCTAATCGCGCTGGCTCGGCTGATCGAAGGCACCGAGGACGTATGCCTGCTGCCGGTCGTCGGCACCATCGCGATGCCGAAACGACAACGACCGGAATACGATGAATTTGATACCCGTTTCCAGTTCACGATGATGACCGGGCGGCACGATGCTTTCAGTACTCTACTCATCAATTGATATATCAACACGTGGGAATCTGACAGTGTATTGACGAAAAGAAACTCCTATTTGCGCGGCATGAGGCACATCGTGGAAGCGGCTTTACCGCCCGATGCCGTCGTGGTGAAGTTCGATGTCAGCGTGGAAGTCTCGGTCGTTGTGGAGGTTTGGCTCCGTTGGCGCACGCCGCCTCGCCGATACGCGAGCATCGGTTTCGTCCATAATCAGGTCGCGGATTCCAGCAAGGTCAGGACGACCTGGAACAATCTTCGCTTCCGCTCCCACAGCGAAATGCGGATCGCCGTGGCGCTTGATGAATCAGGGGCGTTGTTCCTCCCCAATTGCATGGGACGCCTCTCGACGCCCGCTGGCCGGAAGAACTTGGAGTGCGATTTCCTGGTTTGCTATGAGGGCAAATGGGGAATCTTGGAAGTCGATGGCGAGCCGTATCATCCCGCCTCGCGGGCCGCGCAAGACCATGAACGGGATCGGCTGTTCAGGGCATATGGGATACGAGTCGTCGAGCGCTTCGACGCCAATGAATGCTTTGAGAACGCCAAGGGAGTCGTTCAGAAATTCTTGGCGATATTAGCAAGAATTTGAACACATTAGCGTGCTTATTGGGATTTTGGGCTGCGTACCGGGCTGGCGGAGTTGAAAGTAAATTGCCGCCGATGGTCAGCCAGTCGAATAGCATGGGGATGGCCGCTAGGTGCTGATTCTCAGCCTTGATGTGCCGTCAAGGCCTCCCGCCCGCATCGTCGTTTCGTGCTGGACGATTCCCCTTTGTTCGGCGCGATCCATACATGCGTGTCAAGCGGCGATCGCAGGGCTTCGATAACTGAAAAAAATAATTGTGACATGATGATTAATGGAAATTGCTGATAAGCGATGTGCTTTTTTTTTGCCCACGACGCGCCAGAGGCGGTCCCCGGCCGTGGATGCCATCATCTTCGTGAGCAGTCCGCCCATGCTGTGCCCGACCAAGACCATCCGGTCGAGCGTCGCGTCGGACCTGTCGGGGTCGAGCTTCCTACGCAGTTCCTCCCTGTTCCGTCGCAGCAGGTGGGCCGAGTACGGGAGATCGGGTCGCCCGTCGAATATCCGAAAGTCCAGAACTGGTACCGCCCCGCGATCTCCGGGGCCTCCTCCAGCGTCGCGATCATCCGGTGCCACGACGAGGGGCTCCGCCATAGCCTGTGGATGAAGAGGACCGAGATTTTGCCCCTCGCGTAGGGGGAGAGCAACGACAGTCCGGTCGGTTCGTAGCGGAGCAATTCCATCAGCGGGACCGTGGATCTCGGGGAGGCGTCGAGCTGCGACCGCGAGCGGGTGGCGAACGCAAGGAGCGCGAGCAGGACGAGGACAAGGACCGGTCGCTTCCGCATGGGCATCACTCCCGCATGAGCTGTGCGCAGGCGCCCAGACAACCGCAGCCGGGGTAGCAGAGTGTGGCTACCGGGCTTTGTACCGGTACCATGAGACCGTTAGGCTTTTGGGGAACCTACTCATCCTTCCTCAGGAGGCCCTTCGAGCTCGGCGTCGATCCGGTCGAAAGACAGCCATGGCCGGGCACTTCAGGTGCCTGGCCGCCGATCGCTCGCCAATCGCTCCGTCACGTGCAGCAGGGGAGTGGAGGGGCCCCGCGGCGAGATTTGGACCGGAGTATGAATCACAATCGGAGGAGTCGATGTCCGACCGGACCATGTCGATTGAAGGGACCCGGGTGCCCCGCTTCCTGTACGGGACCGCCTGGAAGGAAAACGAGACGCAACACCTGACCGCACTTGCCTTGGAACACGGATTTCGGGGCATCGATACCGCCAACCAGCGTCGCCATTACCACGAGGCTGCGGTCGGGCAAGCGATTGCGGTGGCGGTCGCAACCGGCCCGCTGCGCCGGGATGACCTGTTCCTTCAAACGAAGTTCACGTTCCGTGAGGGGCAGGACCACCGCCTGCCCTACGATCCGGACGCTCCGATCCCGCTCCAGGTCGAGCAGTCTTTTGCCAGCTCGCTCGAGCACCTGGGCGTCGCCGTGATCGATTCCTACTTGCTGCACGGCCCCACTCAGCGGGTCGGCCTGGCGCGCGATGGAAGCCATCCAGGAGAGCGGCCGGGCTCGCATGCTCGGCGTCAGCAACGTCACCCTCGAACAACTCCAGGACCTGTGCCGGGGGGCACGCGTCCGACCTCGGTTCGTCCAAAACCGATGCTACGCCGCCCGGCGTTGGGACCGACCTATCCGGGACTTCTGCGCCGCCAATGCGTTGGTCTACCAGGGCTTCTCTCTGCTGACCGCCAACCGTGAGGTGCTGGCCCATCCCGAATTGGCCCGGATCTCCAAACGCCATGGCCGGGCCGTCACCCAGGTCGTCTTCCGGTTCGCACTCGACGTCGGCATGATGGTTCTGACGGGAACCACCGACGCCGATCACATGCAGGCCGCTCTCGAAGTCCTTGATTTCCGGCTGGAGCCTAAAGAGGTCGCGCGGATCGAGGGACTGGTCACGCAGTGATTCCGGACGCGGGACCAAACCGCAGGGCCTGCCGACCGACGGGTGGCTCGATCGGAGAATGCAAGGGGGGCAGGAGGCGAAACGGCGATATCGGCTCCTGACCCCTTTGAATTCGCGGTGGACCGGATAACCAGCCGTCGAATCTTGGCCCCATCGGGGGCAGTCATGGCCGCCGCCGATCGCTTCCGCTTCTTTATGGGTCCCTCCTTGGCACAGTCTACCGAGGGACTCCCATTTCAGGTGGACCATTTTTTTGGGGAGCAGACCACTGGCGAATGCATGGGTCTGGTTGCTCCACCACCCCCGTCCGTTGTATCGTGGGATCATTCATTCACGGGGGATTTGTCCAAGATGAGCGTAATTCCGACATCACGAGTGTACCAGCACAAACGGTGTGGCGATCAGACCGTCGTCAGTGGCAACGACTTCGAGGCGCTCTCGAACCCGTTTACGTTCACGACCGGCACGATGTGCGCCTCGTGTGGCAAGGCGTATTCACTCAAGGAGTTCATCTGGACTGACTCCGGCGAGACCATTGCCCGCCGCCGGAAAAGGCTTCGCGCAGCGGCACCAGCGAGTCAAAAGCTCTTCGGCTATCTCCTCGGGCCCGCCTTGTTCGGCCTGATCGGCGGGGTGATCGGCCAACTCATCAAGCCCGGCGATTTCCCGACGATCGCCGGCGGCGCCGGGGGCGGGTTCGCACTCTTCACCTTTCTCCTCCTGGCTCCGCTGACGCGTTTGCTCTTCAAGATCGACTACCGACGGGTCAAGTGACCGCGAACGGTCCGCAGCATCAAGCGAGTTAGGGAAAACGGCCGCAACGCTGCCGCCCCAATGAACGACCAAGACCCCCTGCTATACCCCGTCTACAGCGGTTTACCAATGGGTTGCGTACAACGAAGGAAAAAGGGGACTGGCTCCCGGCCCGCGGGTCCCTTGGCACAGTCTGTTCCACGTAGCGGCCGGGTGCCTGTCCCCTTTTTTCGTGCGCCAGCCGAACACCAACCGCTGTAGGTGCCTGGCTTCCAATCACGCCCTGATCGCTCCGTTTCGGTCTGATCGACCGCGGTGCGTCGGACCGAAGCGTGTATGACGGCGAGCCAGTTGCCCCCTCTCCCCAAGGGACGCCGCCAAAAGCGCATCATGCTGCGCTTTTCACTTGGTCGTCGCTGGGTTTTTGCATGCATTCTTGTGAGAATCACATGAAAATGCGCTTTCCAGCGACAGAAGGATGAGCCATGAGAGAACGAGCAGAAAATCGGGGCAGGGCAGTCATGGCCAGGCACTTCAAAGGAGAGGCTTGGGAGGTCTAGGGGAAACAGCCGCCGCGCTGCCACCCACAATGAATTACCAAGAACCCCGGCTGTACCCAGTCTAGGTGCCTGGCCACTGATCGCTCCGCTGATCGCTCCGGTCGGATTGTGGAGATCGCGTCCGTCCGGGAGTCATCGTGGCTCGTCCGCGGGACCCGCGCCGTCACGAATCCGGAGTCGGGGCTTGAGTCCGGTCGCCATGGGCGTATAACAAGAAGACGTCAAACAGGGAGGAGACCTGCCGTGACCAAGCCGCTTGGCCGAGGATCATCGAGCCGACTCGCCCGAACTCACCTCGTAATCCTTGCAGGATTATTGGGCTTGGGAGCGGGCATCGTCCTACTCGGGAGCAACGACCCGGCTCCGCTCCGGAGTCCTTCTCAAGCCGCGGAATCCGGCGTGCGCCCGAATCCAGGGTCGTCCGTCGGCGATGCGGTTCATGCCCTGGCCCGCCTGGAACCTGCCGCGGGGGTTCTCATGATCGGGGCCCGTCCCGGCGTGAGGATCGAGTCCATCCGGGTCAGCGAGGGGGACTCGGTGAGGGCAGGGGACCTCCTGGCGATCCTCGAGGGCCACTCCCAGGCCGAGAAGCAACTGGCCCTTGCCGAGGCCCAGAAAAAGAGCGCCGATCATCAGCGCGAGCTCCAGCGCAAGCGGCTCGCCCTCGAGCGTGAGGGCGAAGACCGTCTCAAAGGTCCCCGCCTCGACGCCGCCACGCGGATGAATGACCTGACCCAGCAACGCGTCAAGCAACTGCGGGACCTCCTCCCCAAGCTTAATCCGCTTGTCGATAAGGACGAGCGGGCGAAGTCCGACCTCGCTCAGACTTATTTCCAGCTCGAAGTCGCCGCAAACAAGGCCGAGCTGGACCTGAAGGAACTCCAAGCCCAACTCGATTTCCAACCCCGGCGTCGGGCACTCGAGGACGAGGGAGTCGCCGACGAGAGTCCGGACGCCATGGTCCTCGCGCGGCAGATCGACCTGGCACGTGTGGCTCTTGAAGAGACGGAGGTTCACGCCCCGGCTCCGGGACTCGTGCTCGACCTGTTCGCCCACCCCGGCGAAGTCAGTTCCGGCCCCTTGCTCTCCCTGGGGGATGTCTCGGCGATGGTGGCGAAGGCCGAGGTCTACCAGTCCGACGTCCCCCGGCTCGCCGTCGGCGATCCGGCCGAAGTGTCGGTGCAAGGGCAGACAATCGCCGGGAAGGTGACGCAGATCGGCCGGTTGGTCGGACGCAACGGGCTGAAGAACGTCGACCCCCGGGCGCTCCAGGACCTGCACGTCGTCGAGGTCTCGATCGCGCTTGACCAGACGGCCGAAGCGTCGAATTATGTGAACATGCAGGTGGACGTAACGCTCCATCCGGGCACGCGGGCGAGAGGTCCCGGCGGCCCATGACGCGAACCTCGTTGGCTCTTGACGGCCTCCGCACTCCACCGCTGGCGATGCGGAACGTGTGGACCGCACCCGCGCGGTCGCTCGTCGCGATTGCGGGCATCGGGTTCGCGACGGTCATGGTTCTGCTCCAGCTCGGGTTCCTGGAGGCGGTCCGATTCACGGCCTCGATCAATTACGACCAGCTTGATTTCGACGTGGCACTGGTCTCGCCCCAGTTCGAGCAGTTCTACGACCCGGGCACGTTCCCTCGCGAGCGGCTCCGTCAGGCCGAGGCGTTCGAGGCAGTGCGTGCCGCCAGGCCGCTCTGGGCCCGGATGAATCGGTGGCGTTGTCCCCCCTATCCGGTGACGGCCGAGGCGGCGGTCCGGACCCCGCCGCAGGTCGGTCCCCTGGTACGCTGGTGGCTGGGTCCTCGGCGTCCCCGACCGTTGCAGGTCCGCGACCTGCTGGTCCTGGGCATCGACCCCGACCGTAACCCGTTCCGCACCCCGATTCGCGACCAGATCGAGCTGGCCAGGCCCTTGCTGCACACCCGTGGCCGCCTACTCATGAACGCCTGGTCCAACCCGGATTTCGGCTGGCACGACCGCCACGCGTTCTCGGGATGGGAGCTCGGCGGCCAGGCGGTGGATGTGGTCGGCGGCTTCACCCTCCAACGTAGCTTCGGGGCCGATGCGGCGGTGCTCTGCGACTCCGAAAACTTCGCACGCGTGTTTCGGACTCTGCCGGCCGGTCCCGTTGCCTTCGGGTTGCTCAAGGTCGAGGGCGAGGACGTGGCCGGCACGGTCCGCCTGCTCAACTTGCTCTTGCCCCCCGACGTGAAGGCCCTGACGCGCGACGAGCTCTACCGGATCGAGCAGGACTACTGGGTCCGGCAGACGGCCACCGGCAAGATCTTCGCCTTCGGCGTCCTCGTGACGATGGTGGTGGCGGCGGTGGTCATCTACCAGGTCCTCTCGAACGACGTCCGCGACCACCTGCCCGAATACGCCACGCTCAAGGCGATGGGTCACACGACCTTTTACCTGTCGCGCGTCGTGCTGGTGCAGGCGGCGATCTACGCCCTGGCGGCCTACCTCCCCGCGGTCATCCTGGGCGCCGTCCTGTATCGCATCACCGACACGCTGGCGAACATCCCGATGATCCTGACGGCGACCAACCTCACCCTGGTGCTGGCCCTCAACCTGACCGCGGCGTTCGGCTCCGGCCTGCTGACCTTGGGGAAGCTCCGACGCGCCGACCCGGCCGACCTCTTCTGAGCCGGCGACCGCAAAAAGGCGGACACTGTCACAGAGTTTCGAGTCCACAAATCTTCGAGTTGTTGAAATATCCATGTTCCGACAACGACGAATTCCCCTGGCCTGGCGGAACCTGACCGAGAACAAGTGGCGGCTCGCCGCCTCGACCGCAGGCGCGGCCTTCGCCGTGGTCCTGATGCTCCTTCAAAATGGCTTCCGCAACGCCTTGCTCGACAACATGAGCGGCCTGATCGCCCACATGGACGGCGAGCTCTTTCTCACGAACCGGTTGCGTTACATGGTCTCGCACCCCGCCCCCTTCCCGAGGCGCCGGCTCGAACAGGCGCTCGGGGCGGACGACGTGCGGGCGGCTAGCCCGCTCTACATCGATGCCGAGCAGTCGAGGTGGAGGAACCCTTTGACCGGGATCTCCCGGGGCATCCGGGTCGTCGCATTCCCCCCGCGGGACGACGTGCTCGACCTGGCGGCCGTCCGCTCTCAGCGCGACGACTGGGACCGTCCGGAGGTGGCCCTGGCTGACGAGCGATCGAAAGAGACGCTCTACGGCCCGCTCAGAGCCGGCACCGTCTCCGAGCTGCAAGGCAAGCGTCTCCGGATCGTCGGGACCTTCACGCTGGGGACCGATTTCCGAAGCAACGGCACGCTCTTGTTGAGCGAGCAGAACATGCTGGCCTATTATCCCGAGCGGCGCGGCGGCTCGTGGGGCGAGACGGCTATTGACGTCGGAGTCCTGCGGCTCCGGCCGGGTGCGGACCTTGCGCGCGTCCAGGAGGACCTGAAGGCCCGGCTGCCGGCCGACGTCATCGTCCTCTCCAAGCCGGAGTTCATCGCCAAGGAGCAGCAATTCTGGGAGAATGCGGCGCCCCTGGGGGCCGTCTTCAACATCGGTGTGGTGATGGGCTTCATTGTCGGCCTGGCGATCTGTTATCAGGTCCTCTTCAGCGAGATCTGCGACCGCATCGCCGAGTTCGCGACGCTCAAGGCGATGGGGTACAGCAATCGCGAGCTGTTCCTGATTGTCGTCGCCGAGTCCGTCTACCTGGCGTTCCTGGGCTTCGGTGCGGGCCTGGCGGTGAGCGTCGGCCTATTCCGATGGCTGCAAGACCTGACTGGCCTTGAGATGAGCTTGAAGCCCGGCGGGCTCGCCCTGATCCTGGCCCTGACCGTCGCGATGTGCGTCCTCGCCGGCAGCCTCGCGGCGCGGCGACTCCTCGCTGTGGACCCGGCGGAGCTCTACGGATGAGCGAATCGAGCATTTCAGCTTCAACTTCGACGATGGGCAGCGTCGACGGCCATCCGGTCGACGTCGAGGCACCCGTCTCCAGGCCCGTCTCCGTGGCGGTCGTGAGCATCCGCGGCGTGCAGTACGACTTCGGGTCGGGCGAGAGCCGGACACGCGTTCTGTTCGATGTCGACCTGGACATTGGCGAGGGCGAAGTAGTGATCATGACCGGCCCATCGGGCTCGGGCAAGACCACGCTCTTGACCCTGGTCGGTGCCCTGAGACAGGTGCAGGAAGGGAGCGTCCGGATCCTGGGCCGCGAGCTGGCCGGGATCAACGGGGGCGACCTCGTCCGGCATCGCCGCGACATTGGGTTCATCTTCCAGCATCACAACCTATTCAGCTCGCTGACGGCGCTCGAGAACGTTCGGATGGCCACCGCGCTCCGGCCGGTGGACGTCGCGGAGATGGAGCGCCGCGCCGTCGCGATTCTCGACCTGCTCGGCCTGTCCGATCGGCTCCACTACCGGCCCGGCCGGCTCTCAGGCGGCCAACGCCAGCGGGTCGCGATCGGCCGGGCGCTGGTCAACGACCCGGCGCTGGTCCTGGCCGACGAGCCGACCGCCGCGCTCGATGCCGAGTCGGGCGCGACGGTCATGAACCTGCTCCACGAGCTGGCGAGCGGGCCGACGCGCTCGACCGTCCTGATCGTCACCCACGACCAGCGGCTCATCGAGCGGGCCGACCGAATCGTCAGCATGGTCGGCGGACGGATCGTCTCGAACGTGCGGCCCAAGCTGGTCGTCCGGATCTGCGAAGTCCTCTCCCGGGTCAAGGAGCTGGACGGGCTCCACACCTCGACGCTCACCCGGATGGCCGAACAGATGACGGTCGAATTCCGCCGCGCCGGCGAGACAATCGTGCGTGAGGGGGAGATCGGGGAGCGGACCTACGTGATCTCCCAGGGCGTGGCCGAGGCGTCGTCCGGCGACTCCCCCCCACACGAACTCCGCGCCGGCCAGCGGTTCGGGCGGATCACCGCCATCTCGCGGCTCCCGAACCCGGAGACCGTCCGGGCCAAGACCGATATGGAGCTGTTCACGATCGCTCGGGGCGAGTTCATGTACCTCATGGCGACGGACGAGAGCCTTGATGAGCGCGTTCGGCTCCATTACATGAACGTGCAATCGTAAGTTGATTTGCGCAAATTACAGGTGCTGTGGAAGCAGCGAGTGTGAGCCGAAGTAAAATGTGACGAACCAAGTCGAGCAGCAGCCTTGGAGGTATTGCCAATCTTCGACGGGCCGAAACAATGGCTCGCTGTGAACGCAGACGTTGTCCGAGGGCACAAAGGGAACAGAGCGAATCATTTGTCTGATGTAACATGCGGGCACAACAGAGTGCTAGCTTCCTAAATTCGCTATGTCCCCATTATGCCTCCCCAAGGTAGCCCTCCATCTATATAGCGGTTCTTGCTATTCTTGAAAGAGGACTCAACAGTTATGTGCGGCCTGCTTTTAGGGTTGGTCGTCGAAGGATGCACTGATGCGAGAGTATGGCGAGGTGGCGATCGGCGCGGCGGAATTGACGCGGATTAGTGGTGTTCAGCCGCCCGAGGCATGGGAGCGGGCGGCACAGACCGTGTTTCCGCACAGTACTTCACTTCGGGAGAAGGGATGCCCGCGGAGCGCGTACCTCGGTCTGTGCGAGGATGGATTCATCGTTAGTGTTCCGTCTGGCAAATATACTAGATCACAAGACAACAAGCGGTATGCTCTCCATGCCGTCGAGCTACTCGCGTCTGAGCCGAGTCTAGCGAACGCCAGCCCCAGGGCGCTTTGGGAGCGGGTTATGGGCGGACAGAAGAAATCATACAATTCGCAGATGGATGTAGTCATTGCTTTGTGGCAGAACGGGCTGATCAATATTAATGGCGGATAGGGGCCGCTTGGGGAAAATAAAATGGGGCATAGCAACCAACGACAATTGCCGTTAATCGCTATGTTCCTTTTTGAGTTGACATCTCGAAGTTCGTCACTTCGAGCAGCTCATACGCCGATCAGCTGCGCCGCAAGTCGGGGTGGGTCCGCAATAACCGCCAAGAGATTTGCAAGGCAATGGAGTCCGAAAAGGGCAAACCGTCGACCATCCGGCCACGTCGGGTCGCGCACGTCATGATAACGTTCTTCTCGAGTGTAGCGACCTACATGATCCAGGACTTTCCGTGCGTTTCCCTAACGGAGCTGATGACCGCACATGAGGCTGCCGGGGCCTGACCCTACCAGCGCGGCGTCGCTGTGATCCCATGAATGAACTCTTAGCGGTGCAAGGCATGCACCGTGACGGGCTCGAATGAGTGCCGGTGGTCCGGCACACCCGCGAAGCCTGCTGCCCTATTCGGGAGTTCCTCGAAACCCTCGTAAAATGCTGTCGATTTCGTCAGCCAAGCCGCTTAGATGCAGCATTCCGCTCTCCGAGGCGGCCGTCCGACTTGATCGAGCGAACCGCCTCGATTGCATCGAGACCGAAGGACGGAGAGTCGACGAGTGGCTCAATTGTTATCAAGGATTGCGGGTCACCAATCCAGCCAAGCCACCGAATCATGAATCCGACTCGGCCTTCGGTATGGTAGCGGCCGGGGAACTGACTCGTGAGGTGATCGCGTTTCGCCAGTCCGAATTCAAGGATCTGGCGGATCTCGTCTGGAAACAATTTGCACCATGCTTCGAGGACCGGACGTTGTCGATCGGGCCTTGCGTCTGCAATCTGCCCCAGCTGATAGAGGGGATCAATGGCCTCGAGCAGAAGTTCTGTGCGAATCTCCTTCCACAGTGGTGCGCACGCCGCAGCCTTCTCTGACTCCATTAGCTTGGGATGGAACGACCAATGGAGGATCTCCCCGTAGATCATCCACGCACGGTGATCGTTCGTCACACTGACACTCCGCGAAGGTGGCTCGCTCACGAATGCGGTGCGGCCAATGATCGCCGCGACAAAGCAGGCAGTCGCATCCTGCAGACACATACAATCGGCCGCAGGTGGAGAGCACCACCGATCGAACGCGGGAAGAGCGGCGCAATCGCCTAGTTCGATGAGTCGATTAAGGACCCAGTCGGTAAACATCCCGTAAACGGGCGCACCGAGAGCTGCCATTGTGAAAAGTTGCACTCGAGATTCTCGGCCGAGATCCTCAATTGCGTCCCAGTATACGCCTTGATACACGTCCTCGAAGACGTTACTCACGGCCACGTTCGCGCGATGTTGCGCTTCGGCGTCGTCCGGGATGCGGAGGATGTCAGCAATCGTAGCCGCGGCCTCATCAGCGCCGATTATTGGCTGGAGCATGTCGTAGCTCATCATAGCATCGACGATCGCTGTATTGAGGAGAATATTATTGGTCGAAAGTGAGCTGAGAAGAATGGCCATTTCTTCGCGACCAGCCGGGTCGAGGAAGGTTGAGACCATGGCAGCAAAGTCTAACGCCTCCAGGCGAAGGTGATAGATGCGCGTCTCCCAACACACGCGGACGAGAGAGGGTGAAATTGACGCGAGTTCGGGCGTCGCGTTGCGGAGATGCCTGCAAAGAAGGAGGAGTTCGCCGGGAAGTCTGTCCGAGAGATTCGACGCAAGCGCCACGATGGAATCCGGCGTATCCTGGTCGGTTCGGCAGCCGAACGAGAATCTTGCTTTATGATAAATCACGGAAACTGGGAAGTACGGCGCGTCCCCGCCTCGGAGAATCTCGAAGAGCGATGCGAAGATCCAGGTGGCATCTCCCGGACGGAGACAACCGTGCGCACCGGGCTTGTCCGCTAGGATCCACCGACATACCTTCTCCGTCTGGCGGAGGAGACCGAGGAACGCGTCGAGGAATTGACCTTCCGGTAGCACATCGCCGATCGCGTTCATCAATGCGCACTCGTAGGTCGTCCAGCGTGGACCGCGGGTGATCGTGAGCAACTTCATTCCGTCCGAGCCCTCCAGCTCGACGTCGATGCCCTGGAGTGCCGATTCGGCAGCGTGCAGCAAGCGAACGCACTCTGATCTTGCCACATTACGCGCCGTTTCGCCGAATCGCCCTCGCAGGCAATCGCCAAGGATGCGCCAGTCAGCCAGGGCGCCGAGGCATTCGCGGATGGACGCCTCGTCGCCCTCGGCTCCGAGCACGAACTCGACGAGTGGTCGATGGCGCGGTAGAGCAATCGCGTTCGCCAACTCGTCCGGAGCCGGGTGCCGCCGTGTGAAGGCCTCCGCCTGGAAGAATCGCTCGAGGATCTCGTGCCGGAACGCGCACCGGTTCTGCCTAACATCAAGCAGACCGCATGCGAGGACATCGGTGACGAGCTGCGAACGGTCGCCCTCCTTCGTCAGGACGCCGTGCGCAACGCGCCAAACCTCGTTCATCGTCAGTGTGCTGACGAATCGGCGCTGCATAAGCTCAGCCAGGCCGCAAATGACGCTTCGGACGATGGCCGGGCACTCGCTCCGCTGGCAGCGATTGCCTGCGTAAGCCTCGAAGAGCAGAGCACGCGTCGTCGGCCCTCCGATCTCGGAGAGACATTCGGCAGCGATGCTGAGTTCATACGGCGTTTTGAACGGCTCGCAGAGCGTGAAAATCTCCTCCGACGGCTCGCTGTCGAGGTAGGAACCGAGGACCGCACGTCGCTGAATCGATGTGAGCGGCTCAAGGCAGTAGCAATCACCCGTCAGGCACTCCGTCAGCTCAGGCGATTCCTGCGCAGTGATGAGGATTGGCACACGCCATCGGAGGTAGAACGCCTGCAGGTCTTTTAAAAGATCCTTCCGCCACCTCCTCGGGCATTCGTTGACGCCGTCAATGACGAGAGCCAGGGGGCTGCCATTTCGATTGATAGCGTTGAGGAGGTGGAGCGCCGTATCGGGGTGTAGGTGGGCGATGCTCCGATCGAGAAGGGTCGAGAGCTTGCCCTCGTAATCAATCGCGGACGCGACGACCGGAATCCGACCGCCGCGGAGCGAGGCGATGGCCATGTGCTTCGCGAGAAGACTCTTCCCTAATCCAGATGAACCAATGAGTTGAATGTGCGTTCCTCGGAGGAGATTATCGGTGATCGTCGAGGACAACACCGTCGTTCCGTCCGTCTGCCGGATGTTCGTCGGGATGAGAGGCGGAAGCTCCTTTGCGATATAGCTCTCGAAGCGATTCGCGTACTCGCTTACCACACGCCGCGCCTCTTTCGCCTCCAGGGGCAGTCGCTCATCGGCCTCGTCAATGCGTGTGAGGTTAAGGTGCATCGCGAAGGCAATCCATGTCTCTCGCGACCAACCCGGTGGATGGGTGTTTCGCTCGTCGAAAAGCTTGAGCAGTCCCTGAAATCCTCGCGATCGAACCTTGTGATCGTCAGGTATTGAGGAACCCGGGAGTAGCTCCGGGAAGACGCAGACGACGCTCTCGAGGTGCTTGAAGAACTTTGCACCCGGAGCCAGGACCGGGAGGGAAGGGTTGGTGCGCGCAAAGGCGTGCATCTCGTCGCTGATGGCAAGTTTCCCGTCAAGGGTCTGACGGTATGGGTTTTTAGCCTCAAGCGGCATGAGCGACCCATCTGGGCGACGCAACGACCAGAGGCCATTGAGCCCACCGACCACGGGCGCGGTGAGGCGTTTTAGCTCGACGTGACAGGCACAGCTTGCCGTCACGACAAGGAAGTCGATCTGATGGGGATTCCGGAGTGGAAAGAAGTTCGCGAACACCAGCGCGGGTTGATGCCGCGCATGGAACTCCGCGGACAATTGCTCCAGGAAGTCCTTCTCCGAGTCGTGTTCGATCGGAGAGCCGATGAAGAGGTCGATAGTGGTTTTCATACTGTGCCACTGGACGTGGCGCTGGTATCGACACAATTACAGTACGGCGGATTCCTGATTAAGTCAATGCCAGTGGGGACAACCCGGAGCCGTTAGCTCATAACATGTACCTTCTTGATCGCCTGTCTCAGGGCAGCCTACCATCTTATTTCAAGCATCGCCGCCAAGAGCTTCTTCCTGGATTTCGAGGAAAATAAAGGGGACATAGCGATCAACGACAATTGTCGTTGATCGCTATGTCCCCTTTGCCTTTGGAGTTCTGAACTCCAATCGTTTATCGGCCATATCAACCACCTTTTAGTCGAGTGTAGATCCTGCGTCAGCCGGCCTCAGGTTGCTCTGGAAGAGTGTTGAGGAGAGAGTCATGTCTGCCACCAGTAGGCTCTGTACACAAGCCTAAGTATGACCAGACCGGGGCTGAGAACTCCGAGCAGGAGCAGGAGCGACTGAAGGCTGACCTGGCCGTTTCTGATGGCTCGATGATTGACTGCCAGCCACATAGCAAGTACAGCGAGGAAGTACAAAACCGCGGCAATCGTTAAGTAAAAAAAATCTTGGCGAGGGTTTGAGTCTGACAACTTAGACACGGCCGCCGCCGCCACGAGAAGGTTTATGTGCCAAATGATCATGGTCCTATACCCCCCGCCTGAGTATAGCCGAACTCTGTCTGTAGATCAGCCGGTTGATTTGGTCACTGGACCATGATCCGAATAAAAGGGGGCATAGTGGCCTGCCCCCCAAAATCTGGTCCAGGCTTAATGGGAATCGTATAACTGGCTGACCCAGCCAGGGAGCGACCCATGCGAAAGCGACCCAGACCCGACCAGATCGCCAAGATCCTCCGCGAGGTCCAGGCGGATCTCCAGGCCGGATTGAACATCAACCAGGCGTGCCGCAAGGGTGGCATCGGACTGACGACCTACTACCGTTGGAAGGCGCTCCAGGAGAACCCAGTATCGGGCGAACAAATCAAAATTTAAGAACTTGAAAATGAGAACGGGCGTCTCAAGGAACTCGTCGCCGAACTGGCGCTCGACCGCCGCATGCTCCAGGAGGCATTGAAAAAAAGCCATGACCGCCGCACGTCGCCGCACGATCGTCGCCGAGTTGTGTGACGCCTTCGACGTCTCGCAGCGCCGCGCCTGTCGCGCCCTGGGGGTCAATCGCTCTGGCCTGCGTTACGCCCCCATGCACAGCGACGAGCGACTCGCGTTGGCACTCCGGATCGAGGTATTGGCCGGCGAGCACCCTCGATACGGCTACCGCCGGATCTGGGCGATGCTGCGTCGCGAGGGATGGTCCGTCAACAAGAAGGCCGTCCACCGGCTGTGGCGGCAGTCGGGCCTGAAGCTAGCCGGGCCGCGGGCCGTGCACAAGCCGAGGCGGCCGCACGGCCAGGACATCAATGGATGCCATCTCCGACCGTCGCTCGGAAAAGACGATGTATGGACATGTGATTTTATTTTCGACCGTACCAGCGACGGTCGGAGCTTGAAGTGGCTGAGTCTAATCGATGAGTATACTCGTGAATGCCTGTCGCTGGAGGCACGACGGGGCATGACGGCCGAGGAGATCCGGGAGATCCTCTCCGAGGTGGTGGCGAGGCGAGGTGCCCCGCCGCATCGGGTTCGCAGCGACAACGGGCCGGAGTTCGCGGCGGAGGCGGTGCGCTCGTACCTGGAGGAATCGGGCTCGGGAACGCTCTACGTGGCGCCCGGGAGCCCGTGGCAGAACGGGTTCGCGGAATCGTTCCACAGCAAGTTGCGCGACGAATTCCTCGAGTTGGAGGAGTTCGAGAGCGTGCCTCAAGCGCTGGCGTTGGCGGCGCTCTGGAAGGAGGATTACAATACGGAACGCCCACACAGTTCGTTAGGCTATCTGACACCAACCGAATTCTCGGCGACACGCGAGAGGTACATGCCTATCGAAGAAGAAGAGGAGCCCCACAGGGCCAGCGCGCATTTTGCGTAGGCTTGGCAGTTTATGACGCTTGCGCTTTGGCCGATTTATTTGTATACATTCTCTGGGAGATTTTTACGGCTACGACGCACTTGGGTCAACCATGGCGAATATCAAGCAAAACGACATTGACGAAATCATTCAGCATTTCGCCGAGTTGGAGGACCCTCGCTCCACTATTAACCGCCAGCATCCTCTGAGTAGTGTGCTCGTCATTGCCTTGATGGCGGTCCTCGCTGGTGCCGCCGGGCCGACCGCGATCGCCAAGTGGGCCGCCATGAAGGAGGAGTTCCTCGTGAAGCTCCTGGACCTACCCGTGGTGTCCCACGAAAGGATGTCTTTCGTCGCGTCCTGATGATCCTCAAGCCCGCCGCGTTTCAAGCCTGTTTCGCAAACTGGCTCCAATCTTGCGCGATGCGGCCACTGCGGCGACCGGCGTCGAGCAACCGATCCTGGCGATTGATGGAAAACGTTGCGGCGAAGTCACGATCACAAGAACGGTCTAGGGCTCTCCATTCGGTCAGCGTTTGGGCCAGCGAATTTGGCCTGTCGTTAGGGCAAGTGGCCTGCGCGAGAAATCCAACGAGATCACGGCCATCCCGAGTTACTGCGGCTTGTGGACATCAAGGAGCGATCATCACGATTGACGCGATGGGGACACAAAAGGCGATCGCCTCGCAAATCGTTGAGGGCGAGGCGGATTATGTGCTGGCGTTGAAAGGAAACCAGGAGACGTTGCACCAGGCTGTTATGGGAGCGATCAACAAAGAATGGGAGAACGATTTCGCCGATGTCAAAGCGAGTCGGCTTCAGACCAGCGAGACGGCCCATGGGCGAGCCGAAACGCGTACGTACATTCAGATGGCTGTGCCAGAAAGTTTGCCGGGGCTCAAGCCATGGAAGGGGCTGAAGTCGATCGGTGTCGTGGTCTCTGATTGTGTCCGGAACGGGAAAAAAACGTCCGAAGTGCGTTATTATATCAGCAGTCTTAATGTCGATGCGAAACGATTCGCCCACGCCGTCCGGAGCCATTGGGGCATCGAAAACGCCTGTCATTGGAGTCTCGATGTAACCTATCGCGAGGACGAGTCGCGAATCCGAGAGAAGCACTTGCGCGAGAATTTCGCATGGCTCAATCGCCTGACACTGTCGCTATTGAAGCAACATCCGGGCCGTGACAGTCTGGTGATGAAACGACGCAGTTGCGGTTGGAGTGACGACTTTCTTCTGCAAGTTCTTGCCGGATCAACACTTTAGTGTGCGCTGGCCCTGAGGAGCCCCATGACGCACCACCTACTGAACAACTGCGCGGATAGATTCCCATTAAGGCTGGACCAAGAAATGGGGAGCAGGCCAATAGCGATTAACGACAATTGTCGTTAATCGCTATGCCCCCTTTTGGAGTCGTGATCGAGGCGGCGAAGGATTGATAACGGAAGGTGGGCCGGGCTCGGGCATCCTGACACCGGCGGAGGCGTTATGATGGGGTCAGCCCGGACGCCTGCGGGGCCGAGAGGCGATGCACGATCCCCGTCCGGGGCTGGCCGTCGGCACCAATCGTCTCGGGCCAGCACGGTCGAGGCCGTGACGCTCGGAGGTTGGTGTGGAAATCGACGAGGGACGGAATCGGATCTTGGACGAGGGAGAAATGACAGATGGGACGACCGATGAGAATAACGTTCCTCGTATCGGTGCTCTTGGTACTCCCCGCTCTCATCGCATGGGGAGGGGAACCCCCCGAACCGACTCGGGTGAAGGTGGCGGCGGTCCAGATCCTCGGCTACGACAAGACCGACATGCCACGACCGGGGTTCGACCCGAGTGAGGGCGTGGTCCGGTTCGTCGAGAAGGCGGCCGACGACGGGGCGCAGCTTGTGGTCTTCCCGGAGTATCTCCTAGGCAGGATCACCGTCCCAGGCCCGCAGACGGGGCGGATCGCCAGGGCGGCGGCGGCGGGGAAGATCTACGTGGTCGTCGGCTGCTGGGAGGTCTCTCAGGACGGGTCGTTCGCCAACACGGCCCTCCTGTTCGACCGGTCGGGCAAGATCGCCGGCAAGTACCACAAGGTCCACGCCGCCGTGGACCATTTCGAGGGCGAGCCGCCCTGGTCGAGACCACCCCAGGGCAAGGACGACGAGTGGTTCTCGACGAATGACCCCGAGTGGAAGATGGAACGGGGGCGGGACTTCCCGGTCTTCGACCTGGATTTCGGTCGGATCGGCATCCTGACCTGCTACGACGGCTGGTTCCCGGAGTCGGCCCGCATCCTCTCGCTCAGGGGGGCCGAGATCCTGGTCTGGATCAACGGTCGGAGGGGGACGGTGGAGGACTTCCTCGTGAAGTCGGCGATGTTCCAGGACGAGGTGGCGATGGTCGCCACGAATCAGGCCTACGGGTCGGGGACGATGATCGGCCAGTGGCCCTCCCAGATCCTCGCCGCCTGCACGGAACCGGAGGAGGGCTACATCACCGCCTCGATCGACCTGGAGAAGGTTCGGAAGGCCCGGCGGAACAGCCGGAACCTCCGGCAGCGGAGGCCGGATGTCTACGGGGAAATCGTGGGGCCGATCGGCACCGATCATCGGCCTGGCAAATGATGTTGATCACGAACAACCACCGCCAATCCGTCGCAGCAGGGCGACTCCGGGGCGGTCGTGGTCGGTCATCAACGATCCGTCGGGAGGTATCAGTGGACGGGTTCGAGCGGTCACAACGGAGCGACAGATGGGACTAATAAGGGGGGGGATGTGTACGGCGATTATCTTCATTTGTTGATAATCGCTATGTCCCCTTTTGTTTTCCGTCATCGGCGTCCGGTAGCCTGAAGTTCCCTAACCGGACAGCCTCGACGAGGAGTGCGAAGTTTCTGACGCCGGGGAACATCTCGCTGCCCGTGAGAAGCTCAAAGAACACCGCCCCCAGCGAGTAAATGTCCGATGACTCCGTGCAGGACTCGGCGAAGAGGTACTCCGGTGAGGCGTACTTCAAAGTGCCCAGGAAAGCCTGGCTCGCCGTGATGGACTCCTCGTCGCCCGGCCGAATGACACCTAGGTCCAGGACCACGCAGTGTCCGTCTCGGTCGATGACGATATTGGCTGATTTGATGTCTCGGTGGATGATGGCGTTCTCGTGTAGTGCTTTCACACCATGGGCCAGTTGGCTCATGATGTTCCGAGCCTCAGCCACGCTCGGCTGATGTCCCCGGATGTAGGTATCAAGCTGCTCGCCCCCGACAAGATCCATGAGTAAGAAGCGTGGTTGACCATCAGACCAGAACTCGGAAGTGTCATGGATTCGAACCAAGTTCGCATGATGCAACCGACCTCCCGTCACTGCCTCACGGATTCGGCGTGCCACAACCGTGGCTACGGGCTCTCTTTTAAACACCTCCCCCTTGTACCACTTCAAGCAGAACCGAGTGCCCACCTCAAATCCGGCCCACGGCCTAGCTAGGCTTACCTCGTAGGCGATCCCCGCCGCTCCTTCCCCGAGCAGGGAGACGATCGAGAACGTCTCGTCAAGCACGTCGCCTATCTGTGGCATGCTGAGGCCTCTTCGGACTTTCCTGTCTGGAACGAACGCTGGGTTCGAACGACTCACTACCAACCATGCTTGTTGGATGATTGGCAATTCTGCCCCGTAGTGATCGGGCGATCAAGTACCGCATCCATCAGAAATTGGGGGGCCGCAAAGGGGACGGAGCGAATTGTTTGTCTGATGAAACATGCGGGCACAACAGAGTGCTAGCTTCCGAAATTCGCTCCGCCCCCTTTGTGTCTCCTCGGCCCAATGAATTCGGGGCTGACAGTCAGACGATACTCTTCCCAAATGATCTAACTTACCCTGCTGAGGTGCATGGCCACATTCGCACCTTCCCGTCGCCCTCTGCCCGGCATCACCGGAAGCCGCCACCCATCATGCCCATCTGCTGAACCTGCTGCATCTGTTGCATCATGGGCAGCATTACCTGCTGTTCCTGATACAGCCGCTTATTGAGCTCCGCAACCTTCTCCTTGATCTTGTCGTAAGTCTTGCGCGCCGCGTCGGCCTTATCCCGTTGCGTTTCGTCGTTGCTCGCGGCGATATCAGCCGTGGCCAGAGCGGTCACGGCGTTGCCGAGGGGTTCCTGCATCAGATTGATCTGAGCCTGAAGGAGCTGGACCTCGATCTTTGCCTTCTCGTATCTTTCAACGGCATCCTGCTTGTTGTCGCCTTCGGTCGTCTGGCTAGCACGGGCAGCGGCTGGTGCCCGTCTCCCCGCCGTCCGCTTGTCCGCCATTTCGGCGGCTCGGGTAGTCATCGCGTCCTTCTTCTTGGCGATGAAGTCACGCAACATGGCGGTCTCTTCGGCAAACTGTTCTTTCTCCGCCTTTCCGCCGGGCACCGGCTTCATGCCCAGTCGTGCCTGGGCCAATAACGCCTCCTTCAGGACTGCCTTGTCGGCCTCCTGTTCCATCTGCAGGATTTCGAGATCGACGCTCTCGGCCGGTGTCATGGGCCGGGCGGCCACGCCGCCGCCCATCCCACCTCCCATGCCTCCGTACTGTGCTTTCGCCGGGGTACAAAGGAGAACCAGAAGGGCAAACGTCGCGACGTGCTTCATGGGAGACTCCTGTTGGGGTTTGGGGATATCCCAATCTTACCAGGGCCAGAGGCTGGAGTCCTATGACCTTCGGTAGAGCGAGGCGGGAGACCGGGCGTTTCGCTGGGGGGCGGAAAAAGGGGGCGGGAGTCGTTTCTGGCGCCGCGTCGTTTGAATTCCCGGTTACCGTGAAAACAAAAGGGAGACATAGCGATTAACGACAGCTGTCGTTAATCGCTATGTCTCCCTTTTGGAGTTTGAGATCACGCTGGTGACGAGTTTGCTGGATGCGGCGGCGTACCCGGCCGAGGCGTTGACTGAACTCTACTTCCGGAGATGGCAGGCCAAGATTAATCTTAGATATCTGAAAATCATCATGGAAACTGATGTAATGCAATGCAAGACGGTGGATGGTGTGTTAAAAGAGTTGGCGATGTTCGCGTTGGCGTACAATCTGGTGCGTTCGGTGATGGGGGAGTCGGCTCGACTGCAAGGGGTGGATCCCGATCGGATCGGACTGATGGATACGGTACGTTGGTTAATCGGGATCGAGGATGGAGACGTCTCGGGGTTGGTCGTCAACCCGTCGCGTCGTGGCCGAGTCGAGCCACGGGTGAAGAAACGAAGAGGTAAGCAGTATATGTGCATGATCAAGCCGCGGTCGGAACTACGCAAGTTGTTGCCGACGAAGTACTTCTAAGCTATCTTCGTGGCATTCCGCTATGTCCCCCCCTTTTGGCTCCGCTTCGATAAGGTAGTCGTCGATCCAATCCGACCGATACCCCCCGTTGCCGGCTTGTGCGAGTCGGCGACGGGGGGTATCGGCAGGTTAGGGACCGGACCGATTGGTCCCGAGCCGCCTACGATCGGGGGGGGCGAACCCGTCTCAGGAGGCGCCGAGTCCGAGCAGGTGCTCCGCATTGCCGTGCGCGATCCGCTCCCGGTCGGCGGGGGCGACGGGCAGGCCTTCGAGGAACCGGCGGGCCTCGTCCATCGACGAATACGGATAATCGGCCGAGAACATGATCCGGTCGACGCCCACCTCCAGCAGCAGGTCGAGGAATGTCGACGTGAAGTTGTATCCGCTGAAGGTGTAGTGGAGATTCTCGCGGAGGTAGGCGCCGATCGGACGACGGAGCTTCGTTAGGGCCGTCGTCATTCTGCGGTCGAGCCGCTGCATCATGAACGGGAGGCCCTCGCCCATGTGGCCGATGATGACCTGGAGCTTCGGATGACGGTCGAAGACGCCGCCGAGGACCATCCGGAGGACGTGCGTCGCCGTCTCGATGTGCCAGCCCCAGCCGGCGGTCGAGAACCGGGCCGAGACCTCGGGCGCGAACCCCGCGTAGTAGGTCTCGAACACCGCGCGCGGCGGGGGCGTCGGGTGCAGGTAGATCGGCACGCCGAGAGACTCGGCCCGCTCCAGGATCGGCGCGAAGGCCGAGTCATCGAGATAGCGTCCGCGGACATGCCCGTTAATGGCCGCCCCCTTGAAGCCGAGGTCGCGGATCGCCCGCTCGAGTTCCCGAGCCGCGGCCTCCGGGTCGGGCGTCGGGATGGTGGCGAAACCGGCGAGGCGAGTGGGATGGTGCCGGATCGCCTCGGCCACAACGTCGTTCGTCTCGCGCGCCAGCGACGCGGCCTCGCCCGGCTCCAGTTGCTCGACGCCAGGCGCCGTCAGCGAGACGACCTGGACGTCGATCCCCGCGGCATCCATGTCGGCGATCCGGCGTTTCCCGAGGTCGAGCAATTGGTCGACGAGGTCGGGAATGCCCATCGATTCGCCCCCATCCTTGTGGGATTTGCCCGGGCCATTCATGAAGGCTGGGGTCGCGAAGTGTTCCTCGAGCGTGATCGTTCGCATGAGCAACCTCCCTGGATGGATGTTCCTTTGAACGGACCTGCAGCGCCCATGCCGTTGATCGAGTCCGCCGTCGGCCGCAGTCCAGACGTCGCGGACTCCGGACTTGGGCGGGAAAACCGTGGTGAGGACGCGGTTCGCAAGGCCCGAGACGAACCCCATGCACGATCGGCGTGTCGAGCTTAACGAATGGAGGCCCCGATGCGGAAGCTCGCCAGCATCCGGTCCGTCACCGCCGTCGAGCCGATCCCGAACACCGACGCAGCTGCGGAACGCATCGAGTCGCTCATGGAAAAGTGAGATGTACTGACGAATGGGTGGCTTGGACACCGTACGCTCCAGGACACCGTACGCTCCGGATTGACGGCCTTTGCAACAACATGGCAGTGTCAGATAGAGTCGACGTTCAATCAGGCGGATGGGTCCGTTGAACCGTACGATAGTCGGCGGAGGAGTCTGAATGGTGTGGGAGGCGATCCAGTAGCTTTGGCGAGCCGTCGGCGTTGACCACCGCCTAGGCGTGACCGTACTAGAAATTGTGCCCTTCGAGATGAGGAACCGCGTGCATTCTACTCCCGGTTGGGCTGCTTGCCTGCATTCACGAGGCGAGAGTGGCTTCTCGACCTTTGGCCGCTTAGCCAAGTCAGGCCGATGACGTCCTTCATGGAGAAGATGGCAGGCACCCCGGCCTTCCACGGCGTCACCTCGCTGCCGGACGCTGGCTCGTGCTACGCGTTCGCGCATCAATCGATGTGGGTCCACCTCTACGCAATGTGATTGTCGCCCGACCCTTCCCCTGCGTGTGAGGTAGTCCGGCCCACAGGAGCTGGTGACCACTGGTCGTTGTACCCGGGATCGGTTGCGAGTTCTTACGCGACTACGCAGGCAAGCTGGCACAGGAGCTTTCCGCCGAGCGAAGGCACGCCGACTCAAGCGACACGCCACGCACACCGGAACAAGTGTCGATTCGACGAACGAGCTAAGGGGCATGCAGGGATCGCGTTCGCGAATCTTCTCAATGTGCCGCTGAGACGAATGTCTGGTCATAGGCAGCGAGGAGCCGATCGGCGATGGCCTGCTGCCCCTTCATGTTGGGGTGGAACGCGCCAATTACGCTGGATTCATACTTCAGTGACTCGCCGACGCTTCGGAACCAGGAATCGGTCGAAGAATAACCATGCGTTAGGAACGAGGCATCCAAGCTTCCGACCGCCGTCCAGCCATTGGCCGCCGCCGCCGTCTCGACGTTCTGATTCAAAGGCATGCGGATGTTCTGGTCTGCGAATTGGACATTCTCCTTGCTGATGGCATCAAGGCCCATCAGATCGATCGGAGCATATTGCCCTTTCTGATTCCGGGTCAGGTCGGGATAGTCCGTGATCAAGACGTTGCCGGGGTTGAGACCCTTTATCGCCCGGCCGAGTGACGCGTATTTCTGGGGGAGAGTCGCCAGGTCGGTATTCACCCGAGTCTGAATCTCGCTCAAGGTCGTGCCACCGAGGATCGAATTGGAGGCCAATTCCTTGAGCCTCGTCGAGAAACCGATGTCATTCCCGCCGATCGAGACGGTCAGGACGTCAATCGGCTGCGAGCCGACAATATCCTTAACCTGCTCGATTTGTCCGGGAAGGATGTAGTCGTCATCGACACGGCTGGTCATCGGCCCGAGTAACCCCTCGTCGATGGTCGCTCCGGAATTGGCCACAGAGACGAACGTGACCGCCTCGTGAGGATTGTTCTTCTGCAGTTTCAGCGCGAATTGCGCCGGGGCAGCCAGGGTCGAGCGGTGGCCTTGGGCATTCTGGAGATTCATGGCTGGGTCGGGAGAATAGGCCCATTTCGGCGATCTGAGGAAATAGCGGCCATCGACGACCGGATTCCCCTCTCCTGAGGCGTATGAATCGCCGATCGCGACGATCAGAACATTGTTGATCGTAATGTCCTGAGATGCGACCAACGAGTCTTTAGACCCGCGTACGCCGTTCACAGTAAGCTGAACGCTATAAGGGCCTTCGGGTAGGGATACGCTCGATTTCTTCCCCTGTACGCTGGCAATCACCTGGCCCGACTCGCTGATGGCCCAGTTAAAAGTTGATCTCGGCCGGAGGCCTGGAGTCTTCGTCGCGTCGAGCAGGACCTTGTAACCGCCCTCAGGACTGACGTAGGCCGGAGTATTGGGGAGGCTAGGGGCATTGCCATGTGCCGGATCGAGAACGATCCGTGGGGCCATTTTCCACGAGATTACAGCCGTAGAACTGAGGAGCGCACGCGATTCCAGGATTTCGACGGAGAACGCCCGGCGACGCTTTGGGGCCGAAGATCGAAGGAGGTTCGACATTTCCGTCAGAAATCGGGACATGGCGCGGTCTCGAGGGCCTTGGCGGAGTGACAAAACCGCTGGACCGGTCGGAGCTTTTCGGCCTGAGCTGAAGCCCGATCCGAAGCAGTTCGGTCGAATCGCGGACACTGATTCTTCGGATCGCGCGGACCTTGCGGATTAGGAAACTTTATAAACCCAGGGTCCGCTTGAGAGCATGCAACAATGCTCCATGGCGATCTCTTGCCCCCGACCGAACACTTGGCCATCGCCTCCGCCACGCCGCTCCCACCGACGGTAAGCCTCGAATCGATTCTGGTCCAACTTTGGCACATCCACAGCTTGTCCCCCCGTTGAACGGAGCAAGCCTCGAGCAATTTCACCTACCAATGATTGCTTGCAACCACTCTTCTGCTGTTTGCCTCGATGCGAGCGGCCGAAGTAGTTACCTGCCCTTAGTCAGAAACCCTGAAGTTGAACGAACCCGACCCCGGCGGTCTAAGGCCCCGCCTCACTCCTTGCCCTGAAAAGGCAGCCACTGGCCGGAGAGCCGCTGATCTGACTTTTGCGTGGTACCATTCAAACCTCGGCATCAGGCCTCCAGCCATTCTCAATTCGATCAATTAGCATTTTGTAGTTCCAAATCCCGCGAAGCGACAAACCTCGCATGTTCTCCGGCAGCACGCCAATAGGCCACTCTTTAATCCCGTCCCAAAGCCACCAAACACCTACTTTGCCGGTTTTGGGATTTCGCACTCCATCCCGCATCAAGGGATGGGTTTTGAATTCGTCCCTTAAAGGCGCGTTGCATACGATTTCTGAGTATCCGCTAATGAGCAAGTCTTGATAAAACATGTATGTCTGGAAAATCTCCGGAAAATCGCCAACATTGGGAATACCCTGCTGAGGGGCGAAAAAACCATCCAGGATGCGCAGGAGGCAACCGAAGTTTTTGTGTATATGGGATACTTGCGCATAAGCATAACCTCGCCTGGCGGTAATCCGGACGACATCACCGGTCTTGGGTTTCTTAGCCATGGTTGTAAGCGTTCACGCCCTGGAAGATGCTAATTCTACTGGGGAAAACAAAAGGGTGGCATAGCGATTAACAACAGTTATTGTTAATCGATATGTCTCCCTGTTGCCCCTGCCTGGCGCGCTTTGCGGATGACTTCGTCATGGGCTTTGCCTGTGAGGACGACGCCCGACGGGTGCTGGCGATTCTTCCCAAGCGGTTCGCGAAATACGGCCTGACGATCCACCCCGACAAGACGCGGCTGGTGTCGTTCGAGCGGCCCAGCCGTCCCCCAAGGCGACCGACCGAGAAATGCCGTGAATCCCCTGGGGCCTTTGACCTGCTGGGATTCACGCACTTCTGGTCCTATTCGTTGAAGGGGAGCCCGGTGGTGAAGCGGAGGACGTCGCGGAGCCGATTCAGCCGGGGGTTGCGGTCGCTGAAGGAGTGGTTCCGGAAGCACCGGCACCTCGACATTGCGGCCCAGCACCAGACGCTCTGCCAGAATCTGACGGGCCACTTTGCGTACTACGGGATCACGGGCAACTCGGTTGCGCTGTCTCGATTCCGTCAGGCGGCGGTCCGCCTCTGGAGGCGGAGCCTGTCGCGGCAGCGCCGCGACGGCGCTATCGCTTGGAATCAGTTCAACCAGTTTCTGGAGCGTCATCCGCTCCCGCCTTCGGTTGCGATTCACTCAGTGTGTCGTCCCGTAGCGAGTTCATGACATGACGAGCCAGATGCGCGAAATGCGCACGTCTGGATCAGTAGGAGCCCGGGGAGAGTAATCTCCCTGAGCGCCCCGGCCCCTTTTTTGAGCTCGGCGTCTCATCCCACGAAGAGCAAGATGACCCCCCCCATGAGGGGGGCGACCAGGCCGATCGCTCCCCCGACGATCCCGACCGTGGACCAGTTCCCGCCCCGCCGCCAGAGGATCGACAGCACCAGGGTCGGCACCGATGCGCCCAGGACGAGGCATATCGCGACGAGCAGGCCGTACATGAGCACAGGACTTTCGGCACTGATGGCGAGGGCGTAGGCGGCCGGCCAGAGAACCACAAGAACGAGGATCACGAGGCCGATGATCCCGATCGCGGTCGCCCGCTTCCGTTCGACGGGCGTGACTGCGGGGGTGGCCGATCGCCTCGTTAGGGCAACGGCCGACGAGGGCATCAGGACCGCGGCCGCTTCGTAACCGCCTTCCTCGGGGATGTACGCCTCGGGAGGGTCGAGCTGCGTGAGTACGGTCAGCACGTCCTCGCGGTCCAGCTCGAAGCCCGGGCGTTCGCCCAGGAGGTCGAAGATCTGGCCCTCGACGTCGCGGGTCACCGCCAGGCGGTCGGCTCGCGGGAGCCGGCCGAGCAACATCCGGTCGATCGTGTCGAGCCTCGCGTCGACCAGCTTCTGCAGGGGCCTCGGCAGCCGCCCCGTGGTCATCGTCGTCACGCTCATCAGGTCGCTCCCTCCAGGAGCCGGGCCATCGACCCGGCCATCGCCGTCCAGCCCGCCGCCATGCGGACCATCCGCATGCGGCCCTCTTCCGTCAGCCGGTAGTATCTGCGCGGCGGTCCGGAGCGCGAAGCCTCCGACCGCACCGCGATCATCCCCTCGCCGGCAAGCCGGGTGAGGACGGGGTATACGGTGCTCTCGGTGAATTCGAGCCCGGGCAGCTCTCGGAGCTGCTCGACGATCCGATAGCCATAGGTCTCCCCGCGTTCGATCGCGGCCATGACCGCAAGCTCGACGACTCCGCGTCTCAGTTGGGCGTCCCATCCCCGCATCCGTGATCCTCACTCCGCCATCCAGGTACTACGCGGTGCATAGTACCGCACGTCCGATCGCTGTCAAGCCTCTTGATCGGGGCGACCGAGCCCCGCATGTGACCCTATCTCACATATCTGGGTACATAGGAGGGTCGCAAAGGGTACGGAGCGAATGATTTGTCTGATGTAACGTGCGCACACAGCAGAGTGCTAGCTTCCGATATTCGCTCCGTCCCCTTTGTGCCTCCTGACGGGGGTGACGCACACCAACGGCACGTTCGTCAACGAAAGCTTCGATTACGACGCCAACGGCAACCGGAACACAAGCGGCTACGCCACGGGAACCGGGAACCAGCAGACCTCCGACGGCACGTACACCTATGCGTACGACGACGAGGGGAACCTCGCATCCAAGACCGAGATCAGCAGCGGCGACCAGACTCTGTACACCTGGGATCAAGAACCCGGTGGCCAGGCACTTAGACAGGATTAAGCAGAGAATCTGTGCAATGAATTCGGGTCGATAATCAGACGATATTCTTCCCAAATGATCAAGCTTACCCTGCTGAGGTGCATGGCTACATTTGCACGTATTGTGTGGAAAGTGTCGATGGCATGGGCGGGAGAATAGCAGGTTGATCAGGAAGCGCAAGCGGAAGTTGCGCCCTGCCCCAATCCGTAGTAATCCTGGCGGATGCAGAGGGGCCGCGGGACCATCTGGGGATCCGGTTTCGCGTTAGTTCCATTAAGTTGCTCTGCGTCGCCTCAGAACGCTGTACAAAGTCCTCCGGAAATCGTCGGTCGTAAAAGGCACACGAAGAAACGCATCTGCGTAATCGAACGCGTAGTAGAAACAAACTCTCTCTGGTGCGGCTGGTCTGATGATGGGAATCATTCGTGTTGACTTGTCTGATTTAAGACGCCTGAAGAAGTCGCCCTCAGGGCTTCCGTCCGGTATCCCAATGCTGTATGGGACAACTAGGATCAGGTCGGGCCGGTGGCTAGCGGCCCAGAGCGCTGCCAGGTCCCAGAGATGGGATTCGTCCTTCCCCATGAGATCGATGCGGCCTGGTGCGAATGCCTCTTGTTTAGCTTGAGGTAAAAAATGTTCGCATAAACGAGCGAGCAATTCCCACCAAGAATTAGTCTCAGGGAGATCGGACATGATCAGGAGCTTCCGCACCGAGCCCAGGATCTCGGACACATCTTCTGGGTCCGTCTCGTAACGGAGATAACCAGGCGGCGTCCATCCCCATCCCGGCTGGCTGAGGGCCTTTCGTGTCTCCTTGCTCAGGAGGGGCATGAGCCGTTCTAAGGAGTCTTTCGGCTCGTCTCGGTCTGCCCGGCGTTTGGTGATCATCCCCATTATCAACCTGCTGAAATCCGGGGAGACGGTCGGATTGATAGACCTCGGCGAGCGGGGTGGGCCAGTATCCTCGAGGAGCCATCGCAGGATCGCAGCCCGCGTCTGTCCACGATGGGGACTCTGCCCCACGACCATCTCATACAGCGTCGCCCCGAGGCTGTAGAGATCGCTCCGGGCGTCAAGCTCGTCCAGCCTAAGCGCCTGCTCCGGGCTCATGTAGAAAGGCGTCCCGACGAGCATGCCGAATTCCTCTAACCGCCAGTCTTCCTTCAAAGTCAGGTGGACCAGTCCGAGGTCGGTCAATTTGACGGAACCGTCCTTGCCCAACATGATATTTGCGGGTTTGATATCGCGATGTACAAGGCTCCTGTCATTGAAGTACATGATCGCTTTGAGGCAAGAGAGCGCAACCCCAATCGCCTCCTCCTCGCCGAATACTCCCTTCCTGGCTAACCGATCGCGGACTGATTCACCCTCGACGTGCTCCATGGCGTAAAAGGGCCTGCCGTCGGCCCGTCCAATGTCGAACGCTCTCACAATGCAAGGGTGGGAAATCATCTCGACGAACTTCGCTTCGCGATCGAACCGGCTCTCCAGTTCCGCATCCCTTGTCGGGCGTGCGTGCGGGAACTTGATCGCGACAATCGTGTTACTGTTGACGTGGACTGCTTTGTACACGGACCCCATTGCCCCCCGACCGATCTTGTCGAGGATCCTGTATCCAGGAATCTCTAATCTGGACAAACCCGCGGAGGGACCTGAGGTTCGCTCCCGCCCCCCCCAGTTGGGACGGGAGACGGCGTGGTGGCTCACTGTCGCATCGCAGTCGAGGACCGGCGGTCTCCATTCGATTGTCCTGCCTACCGTGACGTTTAACAGGCTCACCGTCGGGTCGCCCTCCCCGTCCCGAAAGAAGATCGGTTCGTCGAATACGGAGTCGATCACTTCGGTCAAGCCGGGGAATCGGTTGCGATAGTCGATTGGGAGCGGGACATCACCCTGATTCACTCGGCATTCGATCTCGAAAGCGAGTAGATCTCGCAGCAATGTCCCGAGTTCTGACTCCTCAACCCCGGAAAGGTAGTCTTCCATTCGAGGCCTCTGGCCCATCCTCCATGCGTCTTTGAACCGCTCCAGATTCCGGACCATGAAGTCCTCCAGAAGTTGAGCGGGATTGGTGCTATGTCATGACGCCAGCGGTCACTGCCCGGGCTGAAAGTGTGACCCGATTCGGGCGAAACGCATCTAGAATTTAGGATACCGTAAATCGGTGATATTGGTAAGATGCGTTTGATTCAGATGCCCCTTCTCGATGGAACGGAGCCCGCCAGGATCAGCAGGAGGACGCGCGACGCTGCGGCGTCACGGGGTGGAGCATTTCCGCGAGATCGGCAAGAAAGGCTTCGAGTCGTTCACGGCGAGAAATTTCGCCGGGGACCGCCAGCAGGCGACCGACTGGCTCAGGACGCGGGCGCACGAACGCCGGATAAGGCAGTCATGGCCAGGGAGCCAGAGTAGCCAGTCACCTCAATGGCGAGGTCTGGGGAATGCAGTGATGATAGGTGCCTGGTCGCTGGCCCCGGTGGATTCTCCAGGTTCTCCATCTTGGTCTCTTTAGGTGCATGGCCAGCGATTCCGGTTCTATCACACCTCCTGCCGAGTGGGGCGGCATCCTTCAGGCTCATCCGGCGGAAGCGCGCCGCACCCACTCCGGCGACAGTCGTTCTGTTCGCCTGAACGGATAAGAGGGAAGGACAGGGGGCTGGGGCAGGGGGCTGGGGCCTCTGGTCCCGCCCTCGGGAGGGTTGAGCTTCACCCAACGACTCGCCTTCCCTGACGATCCTAGAGCGGTTTGCGGATGCGTTGCGCACGGTGGTTGGTCTCAAGACTCAGGAGCACGTGCGGAAACGGGGACTGGCTCCGGAGCGCAGCGGAGGTGCCTGTCCCCCTTTCCGCCGAGGCCGCCCGTGACGGCCCGGAAAATGGGGACAGGCACCCGGCCGCCAGGTCGTCCGGAAAAGCCGAGCATGGAGCGGGCCGGGAGCCAGTCCCCGTTTTCCTCCACCGTGCGCAATGCGATCGTAAACCGCTCTAAAGAGCAGCGCACGCGAAATCAGGATGAACCATTTTTCAAGATATTTGGCCGGCGGGCGCGCCGACCCGGATTGACTCAGGTGGTGCTGGGGGCGGTGGTCCCCGGGTGGACAGGGATGACCTGCACGAGGGCGTAACTCGGCATCTCGAATTCCAAAACGGTCCACGTTTGCAACTTGCATCTACGGGCGCAGGCCGCCGGCGTCACGTCGAGTGGGCTCGTCGCTCCTCTCCACCCAGTGACTTACATGCGCGGCGGCCTGCTCCGGGGACAGGCCGGACGTGATTGAACCGGACAGCCGCCCTCGGGAGCGACCTTGTACGGAACGACCGACGAGTCGTCAACGCGGACTATTACATGTGCGACTTTGTCGTGTATTAGAGAGCTGCATGCAAATCGCTTGTCACCGCAAACGAGGCTGGCGGCTCGAGCGAAACTCCCCGCGGAGAGATTGACGACGCTCCACGGGACCCACTCCGCGTCTTCGCCCGGCGGTGAAACGTCGGGCGCCCGACCAGGCGGCACCGCCTGCCCGAGCCTCGTGTTTCTGCGCCCCCGACGTGGGGGGCGTTCGTTCTTTATTTTACTTTCTCGGAGGGGTCATCTCATGGCACTGTCCAGGTTGCATTGCTTGCTGAAGAGGTCCCGGCCAATGTCGCGGTCGGCCCAGCAGCGCAGATTGACGCTGGAATTCCTGGAAGATCGTACCGTTCTCAGTTTTCTGCCCGTGGTCACTTCCCCGGTTGGCGCCCAACCCCGCGCGGTCACGGTGGCGGACTTCAACAACGACGGCAAGCCGGATCTCGCGGTCGTCAACATGGGACAGTCTTCTACCTTCCAGAGCAGCCTGAGTGTGCTGCTGGGGAACGGCAATGGTTCGTTCCAGCCGGCTGTCACCACCAACGTCCTCAACAGCGCCCTCGGCCAGGGAGTCGCCTCGTCGGTGGCGGTGGGCGACTTCAACGGCGACCACCTGCTCGACGTCGCCCTGAACACCTCTGGCAGTCCCGCGAACCCCGCGGTGGAAGTCATGCTGGGCAAAGGCGACGGCTCGTTCCAGCCGAACCACCAGATCCTCAGCGTCGGCCAGATCCCCCTCTCCGTGGCGGTCGGCGACTTCGACCGCAATGGCGCCCTCGACCTGGTGACGGCGAATAGCCAGGGCACCCTCAGCCTGCTGCTGGGCAAAGGCGACGGCACCTTCCGGCCCCGGGTCGACCTGACCGTCGGCGCGGTCCCGCGCGCGGTCGCGGTCGGTGACTTCAACGGTGACGGCCTGCTCGACGTGGCGACAGCGCAACAACTCAGCAACACCGTCAGTGTCCTGCTGGGTCACGGCGATGGCACGTTCGCGCGGCCCCAGAGCTTTGTGGCCAGCGGCCAGGACCTCACCTTCACGCCTTCGTCCCTTGCGGTGGGCGACGCCAATGGCGACGGCCGGTCCGACCTGGTGATCAACCTCATCGGTGGTGAGGATAGTGTCGTCTCTCAACTCGGCGTGCTGCTGGGTAACGGCGACGGTACCTTCCGGGCTCCCATCCTCCAGAGCCCCAGCACCGGCGGAGGCGGCGATGTGGCCCTGGGCGACTTCAATCACGACGGCCGACTGGACGCTGCCGTGGGGGGGGAGGCGGCCCTCCCGGACGGGCTGTCCGTGTTCAACGGAAACGGTGACGGTACGTTTGGGGCTCCGTTCCAGTCTCCGCTGAGATTCTCGACCGGCGGCAATGACCCCTTCGGCGTGTCTGCGGCCGACCTGAACGGCGACGGCCTCGTGGACCTGGTCGCGGCCAACACCTCCTCCAACACCGTCGGTGTGCTGTTGAACACATCTTCGCCGGTCATCGCCGCTGCGACGACGACGACGCTCGACACGTCGACCGCGACCGCCGTCTTCGGGCAGATCGAGTTGCTGACGGCCACCGTGAGCTCCCAGGCTGGCACGCCGATCGGCTTCGTCACCTTCCGCGACGGCAATACGGTCCTGGGCTTCGAGCCGGTTGACGCCACCGGCAAGGCCACGGTCCCGGTGTCGCTGGGCATCGGCACCCACGCGCTGACCGCCACTTTCTCGGGCGCCAACGGCTTCGCCGCTAGCGACTCGGCGGCCACGGCCGTCACCGTCAACCCCGCGGCGACCACGGTCGCCCTGCGGTCGTCAGTCAACCCGGCCGTCACCGGCCAGACGGTGACCTTCACCGCCACGGTGGCCGCCGTCGCCCCGGGGGGCGGAACGCCGACCGGCACGGTCACCTTCAAGGACGGCAACGTGGTTGTGGGGACCGTCGCCGTGGGGACCGGCGGCACGGCGACGTTCACGACCAGCTTCGCGGCCGCAGGCGGCCACGTCATCACCGCCGTCTACAGCGGCAACCCGATATTCGTGGCCAGCTCGCAGGCCCTCACCGAGCAGGTGAACGCACCGACCACCCATAAAGCGACGACGACGGCCCTGCTGGCGTCCGCCAACCCAGTCGTGGTGGGGCAGGCGGTCAAGTTCACGGCCACGGTCCGTGACCCCTCGGGAACCGGCACGCCGACGGGCACCGTCACGTTCTTCGTGGGCACCAAGGTGGTGGCGCGGGTGACGCTCGATGCCAACGGCCAGGCGAGCTTCACTCGCGTCTTCTCGCGCACGGGCCGGTTCACCATCCGGGCGGTCTACAGCGGCAACGCCACCTTCGACCCCAGCGAGAAGTCCCTCACGGAGCAGGTCAACTCGTGATGCGAGGGAAAATCAAGGGGGATATAGCGATCATTGATAATTGTCGATGATCGCTATATCCTGTTTTCGTGCCCCGCGCGGCATTTGCTCCGACGGCGGAAGGGACGCGGGGCTGCGAACAAGCAAGAGTAGCCAGGTACTTCAGTGGCGAGGTCTGGAAAACGCAGTGGAGATGGACGCCTGGTCGCTGGCCTGGACGGGCTCTCCAGGTTCTCCGTTTTACTATCTTTAGGTGCATGGCCACCGACCGGGCCCTTTGATTTCCGCCATCCTGTCCTCCCGGGTGCTCATTCACAGCCGGGCAGGTTTCTACGATGGCGAGTGGCAAAGGTTCATCAGACAGAGCCTAACCCGGGGCACCAATACCAGTCCCCCATGGCTTCGAGAACCATACGAGCAGCCTGACGAAGGGCGGTAGGACGGCAAGTCCCAGGGCAACAGTCGCGATCACGATCATCAACCAACTCAGACGGAACCGAGGACGCCGATGAAGTCGCGGGATCAACCACCCCGCCAGCGAGACTACGGCCAGCAGGACCGTGCTCGCCATCCACGCAAAGTAGCCACCGAATAAGAGCAAGTCCTCACGCCCGACCGGGCTCGTTTGCCCGGAAAACATGGGGATGAGCCACAGACAAGCGAAGGCGCCGGAGAGTCCCCCCGAGATCACCGCGCTGAGCCAGCGACCCGATCGCAAGCAGGCGAGTCCATGCCAGAAGAGCGGATTTGCAAACCAGTAGACGAGGAGGGGCGGGAAGACGAGAGAACCGCACAGCGACGCGAAGAAAGCGATGATCCCGGGGCATTGATAAGAGCCGACCGGCAGGCAAAATGAGATCAGATAGAGTCCGAGGAGGGACTTCCAACAGCGCCGGAGCCGATTCTGCCACATGGAATACCTCGGTCGTAGGAACGCATTGATTTCACACTCCTTGACCGTGGATCACCCGTGGATTTAACCGGAGGGCACGAGGGGCTAGAATCACTTCGGGCCGAGTCACCTGGAACGCCGGCGAACCGGCCCTGTCGATTGGTCCGAGACGAACCGCACGGCCGGCCCAAGCCCACCGGACCGGTCCTCACCGAATGCCGGTGAGCGAGAGTAGCCAGGCACCTCAATGGCGAGGTCTGGGAAATACAGTGATGATGGGTGCCTGGTCGCTGGCCTCAGTGGATTCCCCAGGTTCTGCATCTTGGCCTCTTTAGGTGCATGGCCATCGACGCCGGTACCCTCGACCGCCGTGCGGTGGTCGGCCCAAGTCCGCCACCCGCTACGGAGAGGCAAGAGAACCCGGATGGCCGCCCATTCCGACCCCGTCAGCTCATGGCCCGCCACGCCGGCCACATCCTCAGCCCGAGTCCGCCGCCCAACACTCGCGTTCAAGGCCTTGCCGGACAGGCGACGGGGACACCGCCCAGTCATCCCTCGACCCGAGCCCCTTCGTCGGCCCGGATGCTCCCCCCAACGGAATCACCGACCATCTGCTACTTCGACTGCGAGCAGATCGACATAGATATTTAATTCTGAAATTCCTGCGGTTTATCAACATGCAACACTGTCTTATTCGGTTTGTCGTTCATCAGAAGCTCCCGGGGATTTCCCGGCAAGTGGGCCTGTTCTCCGCGGCGGGCTATCTGCAGGACCAAGGCGAACTCGACCCACGCGATCGAGCACGGCTCGATAGGATACTTTCATGGTTTTCTGAAAATCTTTTTGCCCCTCCGGTAGATGAGATTCCGAGTCAGGCAATCTTCTGGTATCACCAAGACTCTCCAATGGTCAGGCCAATGTGGTCGCTCGCAAATGTTCTCAAAGAATATAATTTTTCGGTTGAACTTATCAAGACAAGTTTTGCCGGGCTCATTGTCTATAAAGACGAGCATCAGGTTGCCGCCATCCCGCGCGGGAGGAAAAGGTGAGCCGGGGCGAATGGCGCCGAGCGAACAAGCCGGCGGGGCAGTCCGGGGGCCGCAAAGGGGCCGGAGCGAATTATTTGTCTGATGTAGCATGCGGGCACAACAGAGTGCTAGCTTCCGAAATTCGCTCCGTCCCTTTTGTTCCTCCGTCCCCTTTGTTCCTCCCCATTCGCACCTACCCGTCGCCCTCTGCCTGGCATCACCGGAATCCGCCACCCATCATGCCCATCTGCTGAACCTGCTGCATCTGTTGCATCATGGGCAGCATCACCTGCTGTTCCTGATACAGCCGCTTATTGAGCTCCGCGACCTTCTCCTTGATCTTGTCGTAAGTCTTGCGCGCCGCGTCGGCCTTATCTCGTTGCGTTTCGTCGTTGCTCGCCGCGATATCAGCCGTGGCCAGAGCGGTCACGGCGTTGCCGAGGGGTTCCTGCAACAGATTGACCTGAGCCTGAAGGAGCTGGACCTCGATCTTTGCCTTCTCGTATCTTTCAACGGCATCCTGCTTGTTGTCGCCTTCGGTCGTCTGGCTAGCACGGGCAGCGGCTGGTGCCCGCCTCCCCGCCGTCCGCTTGTCCGTCATTTCGGCGGCTCGGGTAGTCATCGCGTCCTTCTTCTTGGCGATGAAGTCACGCAACATGGCGGTCTCTTCGGCAAACTGTTCTTTCTCCGCCTTTCCGCCGGGCACCGGCTTCATGCCCAGTCGTGCCTGGGCCAATAACGCCTCCTTCAGGACTGCCTTGTCGGCCTCCTGTTCCATCTGCAAGATTTCGAGATCGACGCTCTCGGCCGGTGTCATGGGGCGGGCGGCCACGCCGCCGCCAATCCCACCTCCCATGCCTCCGAACTGTGCTTTCGCCGGGGTGCAAAGGAGAACCAGAAGGGCAAACGTCGCGACGTGCTTCATGGGAGACTCCTGTTGGGGTTTGGGGATATCCCAATCTTACCAGGGCCAGAGGCTGGAGTCCTATGACCTTCGGTAGAGCGGAAAAATAAAGGAGGCATAGCGATTATCGACAAATGTCGATAATAAATATGTCAAGTTTTGTGCTGCTCAGAGCTGCCAAGCTGGATGCGCTGTTGCCTGATGGGTGACGCCCTGCTGGGGCTCTCCCCTGTTCTGGCCGAATCATCAGTCCGGATGCTTGTCGAGCCATCGGCACTCTGTGACCTCCGGGCTGGACGCGAGGGCCGAGTCAATCGCATCACACAGTTTGGCCTTCGCCACCCTGGCTCGCTTGCTCAAGAAGGCCAGAATTGGTCTCGGTTCAATGCCGATGATCCAAGTCCGGCGCTCCTGGAGGCCGGGCCAGATGTTGATCCAGAACCAGACGCCGTATGCTCGAACTCTGAACGTCCAGCCACCCCAATCTTCTTCCAGCGGTTCGACGCCAGGCGCCATTCCTTCGACCGCGAGCAACTTTGAGTGCAACCATTTCGCACAGTCTTCGCCCAGGAACCATTGACCAAGTTCGTCGTCTGGCTGGTCGTCGAGAAATAGCCCGGTGTTGAAGGTGACGAAGTTGCGTTCCATTGGTAAGCCCGACACATTGACGTTGCCGCGTTCGAGTGGGCCTGGGAGCATCTCACTCCTCTGTCCTGGCCGCCCAGGTGACGTGATCCGCTCGTTGCCGACCCAGCCACTCCTTTGCTCAGACTACTTTGATCCCCGGTTGCTATTCATCGCAAGCGGCTTGAATCTTCTTCCCGACAACCCCAGTCGCTACAACGATGGGCACAAAGTCGGCGATCCGGAAGTCTTCACCACGTGAATCCGGATCCCATCCAATAGACAGGGCGTGATGGATGATCGCCTCGACGTGGCGTGGAAATATGTCCGAGTAAACGACTGGAAAGAGGTGGTAACTCGCAGGGTCCGCCTCCGCGACCAACCGCGAGGTGCCCCCTTCCGTCGTGAAAGCCGTGATCCGCGTGGCTAACCCACCTCGGCTGGGGGGAACCCGGTGGCCAGGCACCTAGGCAGGGAAAAGCAGAGAATCTGGGCAATGCATTTGGGGCCGACAGTCAAACGACACTCTTCCCAAATGATCTAACTTGCCCTACTGAGGTGCATGGCCACATTCGCACGCGAAGGACTGTCGGCGACCTATCCTATCAAGGATGATGGGACTCCCTTCA
The DNA here is from genome assembly GCF_045290345.1 of Singulisphaera photorubra. Taxonomy (GTDB): domain Bacteria; phylum Planctomycetota; class Planctomycetia; order Isosphaerales; family Isosphaeraceae; genus Singulisphaera. The sequence goes on from NZ_CP155447.1 coordinate 1,639,066, forward strand.
GCGGGGCGATAGAGCGATGGGCATGGACGTGGCGGACGAGGGACGGCGGATATGATGCGTTTTGGTTCTGGCCTTGTGGCGGCGGTTCTTGTTTTTGCGGGCGCGAGTCGGGCGGCGTCACCGGCGGCCGGGGATCGGCCGCCATTCGAGGTGGCCGAGACGCCGGCGCGAGATGACCTGCGACGTCGCTTCGAGGAGACGGACGTTCTCCGGGACCTCCTTCCTCCCCAGGAGATGGTCGAAAAATACCGCGCCCTCATTGATGATGCCTTCAAGGAATACGGCTCCAATGCCTATGAGCCGTACGCGGTCCTGGACCGCCTGGCCGGCTATCTCGGCGATCTCACGCAATCGAGCGACACCACGTTCGCCAACAACATTCAGCCCGAGCCATTGCGACGATCCTTCGCGGAGTCCACGAAGACGACACGACGCGAGCTCATCGAGGCACTGCGCCGGTCGAAGCTGGCGGACTGGAGGAAACAGGGGGAAATCGCCAAGCATGAGGGCCTGATCGAACTCAAGGCCGGTGACATCACGAAGTCTCGACCGAAGTTCGACGAGGCGGCGAAGCGGCTTGGCGAGCATCCCAAGGCGTCCGCATTCTCGCTCGCCCGTGTCGTCCTGGCGCAAGCCGAGATCGCCTGCTTCCAGAAGCGCTGGGACGATGCCGAGGCGGCCTGCGACCGCCTGTTTCACCTGTTCCACGACATGGACGGCCGGTCGATGGACGTCCTCTCGCTTGACGTCCTTGCGAAGGCGGAAGGACAAGCGGCGTATCACCTGGCCTTCTCGCTCGCCCGGCGCCGGGAAGCGACGCGTCAGCAGATCGAGAAATATGCGGAGTGGGTCCTCAACACGAAAGTCTACCGCCGCGAGATGTTCGCCCGGCAGCTCGCCGCCCTCCGGGCCAGCGACCAGCCGGCGGTCGCCAAGGTGCGCGAGCAACTTTTCGACGCCTGGCGGCGTTTCGCCGTCCTCGCGGTCAAGCCGGTTCGGAACCCAGGCGACCCCGCAATCCAGCGTCGACGGGCTGACGCGGTTCTCGCCATGTTCGCCAAGGTGAAGACGATCGCACGGCAGGCGGCCCGCGTCACCGCAGGCACCGTTCAGGCCGAAGATTGGGTCTCCATCGACCGCGTTCGCGCGGCATTGCCGCCCGACTCCGTCCTGGTCGACTTCTACGGCTTCCTCGAGTACGACTTCGAGAAGCCCGCGGGCGTCATGGCCTGGAAGTCGAGTCGCGACATCGCCTTCATCATCCCTCCCTCTGGACGCGGTGAGGTCCGGATGGTCGACCTCGCCGATGGGGAGGAGACATGGCAGGCGGTTGATGCGTATGTGCGCACGCTCGGGCCGCCCGCAACGGATGATGCGGCCGCGCGACGCGAAGCTGAAGAGAAAGCGACGGAGGCCTCCGTCGATGTGAGCCGGATCCTCCTGCACCCCTTGCTTCCTTACATCAAGGACGCCAAGCGCTGGATCATCAGCCCTCACTCCCTCACATGGCTGATCCCCTGGGCCACGTTGGGTCTCGAGGACGGGGAACTCGTCGTCGACCACCACGCGACCTCGAACGTCTTGTCGGGCCGGCATGTCGCCCGGGGCGTTGTCGGTTCACCTCGGACACTGGCGGCCGGCGCTTCTCTCATCGTGGCCGACCCAGACTATGACCTTGGGCGGGCCAAGGGTGCCCGGAACGGTGTTTTCAGTCCCTTGCCCGAGACGGAGGCGGAGGCCAGAGCGATCGCCCCGCATCTTGAGGCCTACACTGGGACGGCCCCGCGCATCCTCCTGGGTGCCGAGGCTCGCGAGTCCGCCGCGCTCGCGCTGCCGCCCCCGCGCGTCCTGGTCGCCAGCACCCACGGCTACTACGGCACGCTGCCTGATGTTCCGCTTGGCGTACACAGTGCGATGCTGCGGTGTGGCCTCGCGTTCGCCGGAGCGAACGAGCGGCGCGAGCTCGACGATCGGCCCGGCGACGACGGCGTCGCGACCGGACTGGAGATCCTCGCCTCGGACTTCCGCGGAACCGAATTGGTGGTGCTCAGCGCCTGCGCGACTTCATACGGCGAGTTCCAGACGACGCAGGGACTGGTAGGCCTGAATCTGGCATTCCACCTCGCAGGAGCGAAAACCGTGATGGGGTCGCTCTGGCCGGTACCGATTGACGAGACCACCCAGTTGACCACCGAGTTTTTCTCGGAACTGGCACGCGGGACGCCAGCCGACGAATCCCTCCGGCGCTCGCAGGCGAAACTTGTCAAGGATCTCAAGAAGAAGGGGGGCGCCCCGCCGTGGTTCTGGGCGGCCTTCGTACTCAGCGGCGACGCGACCCGATCCGCGCGATGATCGGTCTGGCGCGACGGAGCACTCCAAACGAGGCGCCGGGGATTCTTGCCCGGCGCCTCGCTCCGTGCGGAATCCCTCCCACTGACATCGAACGAGGATGCCGGGGCCGTTCTCGAAGCAGGGCCTTGCGCAATCACAAATCCATCCTTGCGGAACCTCCCAGACCTCTTCTCACGTCAATCTTATAGATTGATCGGTCCATAAGGCTCGCAGGACGTTTCGAGGGTCACCCACCTGAGGCCGAGCTCGAACGAACACCAAACGCACGCGACAGAGCGAGGAGGATGTCTTCGCCGAGCTGGCTCGCGTCATCGGATGAGTTGGGCACCTATTTGAAGTGAATGTTGTGATCCTCAGGATTCTGGTATTGTGGCTCGCATGTTGATAATGCACGGAGTTCGCTCGATATCGCGATTGTTCTCACAACTCGCTGAGCGACCGTTGCGGCCGGATTTATTGCCTGGGGATTGTGGTGAAATTAAGAAATGTGAAGGATATGTATTTTGTCTTATCGAAATGGGCTGAGCCAGGGTGCGCGATCGGACACCGCCCAGCCGCGAACGGAGCCGGCTGATGGTGACGTGTTGGTGATCGAGGCAGACGCATACGACATGCGCGATGTTAATGACCCGTGCGAGTACGCGGTTCGAGGGCTCGGTTCCATCTTCCAGGTTCTGGCCGGGGTCACGGTCATACTCGGGCTCGTGATCGTCGCGCAGATGTTCGGCGGGGTAGGCAACTACGTGGTGGTCGTCTGGCTCGAAGGGATTGCACGCCAGATCTTTTCCGGTCCACAAGACACCGAGACCCGCCGACTCATTGTGATCGTGGGGTTGCCGGTGCTGCTCACGGTCCTCGGCGCATGGACGTTCTGGGGCGTTGGGCGAGGCTTGCGCCGGTATGCGCCAGTGGCGCGTTGGTTGGCGCTCGCCTTTCTGGTGCCTCCCTCGATTCCGCCCCTTGTGCTGTTTGTTCTGGCGGTTCAGGGGCGAGCGTACTGGATCGCGGCGGTGGCGTTGACGATTCACCTCATCCCGGTGAGTTTCGGCTTGCTGTTGGCAGCACCGGGGACCGATCGCCTCTTCAACCCGGAATCGCGCAGCTACAGCCGGAGCCACGTGCGTAGTTCGCCGCGACGGAGGTGGGTGTTGAGCCCAGGAGTTTTCCTCGCTGTCAAGCTCGCCGTGATCTTGTTATCGCTGATGATCGTGCTGAGTGGTCTTTGTCTGATGAGTTAGCGGCGTTCGTGACCCGCGAGTGAGGAGTTCTCTCATTCTGTATTCTAGCGCCTGGTTACGCGGGCCCTGGTTCATCAATGGGTGGCGACCGATGAAGCACGTCAGCCGATGGCTCGCGCGTTACCATCGTGGGGGCTTGATCGGCCTTGGGGCGACCGTCTTGCTCGCTGTGTCTTATTTTATCGCAGTGGCGTTGCACCAAGCCGCGATCGAGGAGGTCGACGCCGCCAAGCGGCACATCGCCCAGTCCGATTGGATCGCTGCGATTCGTTGCCTCGACACCGCGCTCTGGGAGGACAGATTCCTGTCGCCCGAGGTTTATTTACTGCGCGGGACCGCAATCAACGAGTCCATCAACGTGGATGGGAAGTGGCCTTTCGGGCACTCGCGGGAAGACTCCCTGACCGATGTCGAACGATACTTGCGGTATCGGCCGGCATCCGGAGAAGCCCATTATCAACGGGGGTGTATACTCGTCGGTCTGGCGAAGAAGAGTGAGGCCCGAGAGGCCTTCGCGGAAGCCATTCGCCTGCTTCCCGATCCGACGAAGGCCTTGTTCGAACGCTCGTTCCTGTCTCACTACTGGTTCTCCGACCGCGCAACCGCGATCAAGGAGATCACTTCCGCCATCGAGCGTCAGCCCCTTGTCGCCGAGTACTACGACCAACGAGCGTGCTATCGGTTGGCTGCTCTCGATCGCCGGGGCGCGAGCCTCGACCGAGCCAAAGCGGCTCGGTTGCGCGCGAACCCGAACCGCGTCACGGTCCAGGACCTCGAAGTGCTCGAACGTGAACGGCGAGACCAACCCGTCACCGCTCCTCAGGACGCGACCGCCGTCATCGCCGAACTCTCGCGGTTTCGCGGAGGGTGGAGGGGCCTCGCCACGGAGTCCCAAGGGAAAATGCAGGATGTGAGCAAACGTTTATACGTTTACGCGTTTGACGACGATCGCTATTCCGTCTTTGTGGACGACTGGAGCCAACCCGAGGAATCGTTTCGGCTCGACCCGTCGCATGAACGTGCTTGGATCGACCTGGTCCGCACGGTTGAGGACAGGACGGTCACTCTCTTGGGAATATACGAGTTCCATCTCGGCAGGCTTCGGCTCTGCATCGCTGATGAAGGCGAGCCCCGACCCAAGGAGTTCGCTACCGAGGATCTCGTGAGGGGTAGCCTCCTCACATTCCGCTCCATGGCAGGACGGATCGCTCGACCTCCTCTCCCGGGTGGTGGCGACAACCCCGGAAACGCATGGGCCCGATGATTGTGAATGTATCGAATGGTGTTCTGGAGGCACCGACGATGAGGCGTTTGCGTCCGCGGTTCACGATCCCCACTCTGATGATCGTCGTGGCGATCTCCGCGATTGTCATGAACTGGTTTCGCCCGATTAGCCGGACCGAGGCGGAGAAGATCGCAGAGGCAAAGTTCCTGAAGATCCCTCACGCCAGTCGGTGGGTCGGACGCTATGGAGTCGACACACGCCACGGGAAGTCGGAGCGATACGTGGACGGCTGGAGCGTTGTTTTATCGGACCCGAGGACGGATTTCCTCTCATGCAAATGTTCCTAACACCGAATGGCAAGACGCGGGCGATCGATTTCGCCCCTGGCAAGTTCAACGAATGAGCCTCTACGGGTTCATCTGTTGAGCGAGCAGGGGGGGTATCCCCGCGCGAAAGGTTGGGGTGGGTTTCTCAGCGGGTACAGCGACCGAGCATCAACGAAATCACGGTCAGCCGGGACCACAGCCATACCCAAACGGGAATCTGTAATTTGTTGTTGTGTGATTGAATGTTGTGATTCACGGTTTTGATGGATTCGAGGTCGTCAACAGATAGTACAGAGTTTTCGGCTTGAGTCGAAACCCATCACCACGACCCGTCACCTCGCGTGCCATCCCATTGGAGTCGAGGGGGCTGACGTGGAGATCCTTCGCGTCGGGGCGATGGAATGCGACGTTGCCGGCGATTTCACGGACGAGCCACGGGTCGGTCCCCAAGCTCACGATCCGTTTCGTACCATCGGCTACTGGCACGGTCTGGAAGCCCGTGGGCTTTTCCTCCGACATCACTTGCAGGAGGATCTGCTTCGATCTGACGAGCGGCGCCTCGTCGAGCGATACTGCGACGATATGGCCGAGCTCCAGGGGCGACTCGATCGTCAAGTCGGCCAACCGCACGCGGCCGGCCTTTCGGAGGTTGCCGCTCAGACCCTGGGCGGAGGGGGCGTTGATTCGGAGGATTCCCTGGCCGTAGTCGAGTCGAAGCTGGCCGTGGGTGGCCGTCACCACCTGCGCGTCGCGCTGGACGAACGGGGCGAGGTTTTTCAGGTTCACATGTCCCGGTTTGTCGGTGAAGTCGACCGTGACTCGGCCCGCGAAGTGGACGAGCGGATCGATCTCGGTTGTGGCGAGTCCCGCGGAATGGCCAGTCGCGTCCTTGCGGCGGAGGTCATCAAGCGCGGCCGTCTGGTGGAGGGGGGAACCCTTCAGGGACAACAGGTCCCCGAGATTCAGGTCGAGGCCGACCAGCACCGCCCCCGGCTCGACCAGTGCGTTGCGGTAGATCAACGCCGCGGCGGGGAACTGGCCCATCATGGCGGGAGACATCAGGGTCCAGGGCTGCGTGAAGTAACCCGGTTTGACCGCCCAGGTCGGACTGTCCTGGGCAAAGTGGACGATCGCGTCGCTGTCCTGGAGCGCTCCATAGGCTGCATAGAAGAGAGGGGCTTCGGATCGATACCGGTTCGGCCGGTTGAAGGTCGTCTCGGAGATCATCGACGGTTTGGAGCCGTATTGGGGATCGGACGCAGGGTGGGCGAATTCCTTCGGCTTCCCCGGTTGCTCGGGGTCAAACCGCAGGGCGCTTCGGTCGGCGTAAGTGTGGCCGTTGCGGATGGACCACTCGGAGTTCTCCCCTTTGGCCAGGCAGGAAAAGTATCCATGGCGGTCGATGAAGTCGGTTGATGTGTAGCTGTACTTCTCCAAAGGGCCAAGGATGGCCTGGCTCGCGGTCGTCCAGTTGGAGGCGGTGATCAACCCCCGGAAGCCGAGCGTGCGAAGCTCCTTGTAGGTTGCCTCATAGAAGCCGCGCTGGCTTTCCAGGAGGAAGCGGGCCGTGTCCTTGTCACGCGCCTTGCGTTCGTTGGCGATGTTCCAGAGTGGCCGGAAGGCGATCCGTCCTTCGTCCGGTCGGTCGCGGGGCAGCCGGACGCCCTCCCAGGCCGCCAGTGCCTGCTCGAGCGAGCCGTGCTTCCGCTTTAACCAGTCCCCGAACCGGCTCTCGAGGATTCGCAGTTCGGGGTCGGGGATATTTTGATCGGTGAACGTCCAAAAGAAGTACGAGTCTTCATTGAGGATTTCCGCCCCGAAGACCGCCGGTTCGTCGATCAGCCGCTTACCGGTTCTTGCGCTCGGGGTGGTGAGGAGCGCCTTCCACCAGTCGCGGTACTGCGCCTGGAAGTCGTCGTCGAAGAAGAGGGCGGCGAACGGCTTCTTCTGGCCGTCGTATCCCCGGAGGACCGGGTTATCGGGGTCGGGGCTCAACCACAGGGGGAAGTAAATAGAGAAGTGCGTGTAGATGCCCTCCTGCTTCATGGCCTCGACGATGTCTTGGGCGTGGGCGATCTCGTCGGATTTCAATGCGCCGGTCTTGCCGTCGAAGTAAGCGTGGTGGACCCGCACGAGATTCACGCCGTACTTGGCGAGCATGCGAGCCTCGCGACGCAGGTCGTCGTAGTGCTTGGACGCCGGACCGTTGACGGCCCAAAATCGCACGGGAACCTTGGTCTTCGAATGGATAAAATCATCGCCATTGACGCCAATGAACCCGCCATCGCCGGCCATCGATTCATTGAGCGTCCGCAGGTCAAACCCGGCGGGACTCGCCTGCGGGACCGCCGGCGGATCGAAAACGAACCACCCAGGATTCTCAGCCTCGGTTTTTGGGGTCCGGGAATGGGCCTCGCCGGGCTTGGCGGTGCCGCGGGGAGTGAACGGTTCATCGGCCAGGACGAAGCAGTCGAGAGCGCCATGATTGTTGTTGGCACTGTCCATCCGAAACTCGACGGTGTTCGCGCCTTGCTTCAGGCTGACGCGGCCGACGTTCAGCCAGGCAAGGAATCGAAGATCGACCTTGGCGTCCGCCGCGATGTTGAGGCGATCTTGAAGGCCTTTCTCAAGGTCGATGGCTTTCCAGGCCCCGCCGTTCAGCCGGTAGGATAACCGAGCCGCCGTGGGGTTGGCCCGCACCCAGAACTCGCGATTACCCGATCCAGTGATAAGCACGCGGTAGGATATCACGCCCGGCGACTCGCCCCAGTTCGTGATGAAGTCGCCGCCGGAGAGCTCCGCTTGCTTGACCTGATCGTACCAGAAGGGATGCCGCGTGACGGCTGCACGCTCGGGCCGCTCGCCCTCGACCCAGACGGAATCGGCGCGGGCCGGAAGTGCCGCGATCAGCACAAGGGCGAGGCAGGAACGGAAGCTCGCAGGCATGGCAAGATCCTTGAAGTAGGACGCGCGATCGGAGCTCGAGTTCCGAAGCCAGCCCCGTGAAAGTGCGGTCCGGCTCATGGCGGATTCTATTGTACGCGAGTGCACTCGGCCCCGGGAGCAGGCTCAATCCCCGTGAACCAAAGACCCGCTGAGCGTGTCGACATGAAAACGAAAGGATGGGAGGCAGCCATGCGCAAACTCGCCAGTATCCAGACCGTCAACGCCGTCGAGCCGATACCGAACGCCGACGCCATCGAGAAGATTCGCGTTCTCGGCTGGTGGGTCGTGGTGAAGAAGGGCGAACACCAGCCGGGCGATCAACTCGTCTACCTCGAGATCGATTCGCTCCTGCCCGAGCGGCCGGAGTTCGAGTTCCTCCGCGCCAGCAGCTTCAAGCCCGCCCAGACGGATGCCACCGGCGCCGTGACGCTCCCGGCCGGATTCCGAATCAAGACAGTCAGGCTTCGCGGCCAGGTGTCTCAGGGGATCTGCTTTCCGCTCACCATCTTGCCGCCCGGAGCTCCGGCCGACGAGGGGGCCGACGTCACCGACCTGCTCGGCATCCTGAAGTGGGAGCCGCCGCTGCCGGTCGGCATGGGTGGGAAGGTGAAGGGCCCGTTCGCCGGCTTCCTCCCGAAGACCGACGAGACCCGCGTTCAGGTGCTGGAGTCCGTGCTGGTCCGGCATCGCGGCAAGACGTTCTACGTGACGGAGAAGCTCGACGGCACGTCGTGCACGGCCTTCATCCGACAGGGGGAGTTCGGGATCTGTAGCCGAAACCTCTGGATGGACGAGGCCGACGAATCGAACGTGCTGGTACGGGTTGCAAAGGGCTTGCGGCTGGAAGAGAAGCTCCGGGCCGCCCGCGACCGGCTTGGTTTCGATCTGGCGATCCAGGCAGAGGTCATCGGGCCGGGTATCCAAAAGAACAAGTACACGCTGCCGGCCGTGACGCTCCGGGTGTTCAACGTCCTGAACGTGGATGCCTATCAACTCTTGGATCACGCCGTGTCCCTGACGCTTTGGAGGAGATCCAGCTCGAATCGGTGCCTCAGCTCGGAACCCTGGTGCTCGACCACTCCGTCGATCAGCTCGTGGCGGAAGCGGAGGGGACCAGCGTCCTCAACCCGAAGGTCCAGCGCGAAGGAGTGGTGCTCCGGCCGCTCGCGGAGGAATATGACGAGGACATCGGCGGCCGCCTCAGCTTCAAGGTGATTAACCCGAAGTTCCTCCTGAAGTACGACGAGTGAGACGCAGATGACGGCGTTGCTGACCCTCCCGCTTGAGCAGAACGCCGTCATCTCCGCTATCACGGCATTGGCGGTTCGGGAGCCAGCGGAAGCCAGGGACGCGAAGCGGCCTGTTCGTGGATGGCCCGGACTGCACTGGAGTGGCGAGCGTTCGCCTTCATGAAGTCCAGGTATTTCGCCTCCTCGGCGATCTGTCGTTTAACCAAGAGAGTCTTCTGCGACTTCGGGTCGAGCCCTTGCAACTCCTTCTTGAATTCGGCCAGGTTCGCTTCAGTGATCGCCATCGCATACCGCTCTCCGGCTTCCATTTCAGCGAAATGCTTGGCGGTCGCCGAGTACTCCCGGCTGAGTTGATGCCACCGCCATTGGAGGACACTACCGAGCATAACGGCCAAGGCAGCGACTCCGGCCATCATTTGCCGCACCGTGAGCCGCACGCGAGGCAATCGCATCGTTTGGTCTCCTCGCGGCCTCCCAGACGGAGGGAACGCATCGAGCCGAGATCAAGAAGAAACAACTTCGCCTGAGCCGTCGAGCCAGTAGTCGTTTCCCCAGAAGAGGACGAACTGCCCTTCGGCATCCCAGAGTTCGATGGACTCCCGCATATCCGCCTTCTCATCGTCGGATGCGTCCGGGTCTTCGAGTGTCTCGCCGAAATGGTCGGGGTAGTCCTCGATGCCGATCCCGTAATCGGCAATGGAGAACTTCTTCACGCGGATCGTTCCTGGTCGGAATCCCAACTCAGCCTGCCACTGCTTCAGGCGAGGCGGAATCCGCACGTCGTCGAACTCAAAGACGCCGTTCCGCGGTTGGAGGAACTGTGTGCGTCCGGCGGACCACGTCCCCCTTCGCAACTGGCCGAGGGGCCTCGGCCACTTTGGTGACCGTCGGTCGAAACCCTGCGCGGTGTCATGATCCGGCGTCAACAGACGCGACGCGCGCTCGAACCCGTGTCGAGCCTGGCCCGAACACCGCGGTGGGAGCGCGCCGCGTTTCGAGTGCCGGCGGGAGCCGTTGTCAGCTCGGGGAACCGTCGGCGATGGGACCCTCTGGGGTCGCCGCAGGATCGGCGGCTTGGGGAGGCGACCAACGGTCAGGGAGAAGGTCGGCCAGATTCTCTTTGGGAAGCACCGGCAATCGGGATAGCACGTCGCGCAGGTAGACGAACGGGTCATGACCGTGACGCTGGCAACTCGACACTACGCTGAACAGCACGGCCATGGTCTTCCCGCCGGTCTCACTCCCAGTGAAAAGCCAGTTTTTTCGTCCAGTCGCGATTGTCTTCATATGTTGCTCGGCTACGTTGTTATCGATCGACAGGTAGCCCGAACTGGTGTACCGTTTCAACGCCTCCCAGTGGTTCTTCATGTAACCGATCGCCCCTCCCATCGGACTCTTGGGGAGCACCTGCGGTCGCTCCTCCTTCAGCCACTTCTCGAGGCTCTCCCAAACTGGCACCGCCCGCTCCTGGCGCACCCGTAGCCGAATCGCGGCCCGTGTCGGCTCGTTGGCGTCCTCAGGCAGCTTGGCGAGCTCTGCTTTGATCTGCTTCTCGATCGCGTAGAGCTGGCGGTAGTAGGCCAGGGCCGTACTCGCTCTCGTTAGGTCCGTCTTCTGCGCCTCGACGAACTTGCGGCGGGCGTGGGCGTTGCAACCCACCTCCACGACGTTGCCGCCCGCGTAGATGCCGTCGTAGCCGCTGAAGGCATCAGCCTGCAAATAACCGCGAAAACCCTTGAGAAACAGACTCGGACCGTCTCGCTTATGGCTCCTCGTGAAATCAAAAACATTGTAAGGATAAAGATGATCGCCGAAGTAGATCCAGAGCCGGGCCAAGGCCTTGATCTTTCGCTCCGAGTCCCGCAGCTTCACCGACGTGTCGTCGGTGTGAATCGTGCCGCACAACAGGACCAATGTCTTCATCAGGTCGTAGAGCGGCTCGAGACTTTGGGCGGCGCCGGCCATCCAGTCGCAGAGGGTTGAGCGTGACAGCTCCACCCCTTGCCGGGCCAGGCGGCGTTCCTGGCGATGGAGTGGAATATGATCGGCATACTTTTCCGTGATCACATGAGCTAGTAGTCCCGGTCCAGGCAAACCCTTGGGGATCGGCTGGGCTGGCTTGCCGGCGGTGACGACTTGACCTTCGCAGTGCGGGCAGGCGTAAGTGCAGCGCGTGCTCGACCACGAACAAGGTCGCCGGCACATAGTCGAGTTGCTCGCTGCGTTCTGCGCTGATCTGGGCTCGGGTCTCGCCGCATTGCGGACAGCGGCGTTCGGCTTCGGTCAATTCGTAGACCCGAGGCTCGCGGCGGAGGTTCTTGGGCAGGGCCTGCGGCCGTGAGATCGATTCTTCTTCGCGGGGCCGCACCCGGCTCGGGCTCGGGCTCGGGTGCGACCGCGTCGCCGGTGACCGAGGGTTCGGGTTCCGGGGCCAGCGGTTCTGAAGGCGTCGGGGATAAGCAGCGGTTGATTGGGGTCGAAGCGTTCGGTGCGTGGGCCGTAGAGCCGCCGCAAAGGAGGTCGAGGCGATGTTGCAATTCCTCGTTCTGACGCCGTGTTTCGCGAAGGGCGGCGAGCAGTTCGATGATCATCTGCTGGAGGAAGGCAGGATCACTGGGCAACGTCGCCGTGGGATCGGCAGGGTTTCAAAGGTGATGGGGCGGGCGTCTTCGCTCATGCACTTTAGACGCATGAGGTTCTTATATTATTCGATGATTCTTTGGAAAACGCGGCGGCCGGCCGGGGACTCACACCGTGGCTCTGGGGACGGGTCGGTGATAGCGTTTGCCGCGTTTCACGCTCGAGAGGTCGATCCCTTCGAGGAGCATGACGAGGTCCGCGGCGCGGACCTCGACGCGGAGCTGAGCCTCCGGAGACGGCGGAAAGCGAAAGGTGCCGGCTTCCAATCGCTTGTACCAGATTGCGTACCCGTCCTCCTCCCAAATCAGGAGCTTGATGCGATCGGCGGCCCGGTTGCGGAAGACGAAGATGTCTCCCGAGCGGATCGCCCTGGAGCCCGTCGCGGACCAGGGCCGCCAAACTGTCGAACGATTTTCGCAGATCGACCGGCTGCGCCGCGAGCCAGATCCGGACGGTTGGAGACAAGCTCACCATGACCGTTCTCCGGCTTCGAGCAGTTCAACGACTTGCACGAGGGTCTGAGGTCGAACCCGGCCCCGACCCGCAAGCAGCGTCCATTGGCCAGCACGACCTCGATGCTCCCGGCGGGCGACTCCGCCTTGTCGGCGAGCACATGCACAGGAAGAAACGCGGGCTTGGGCTGGTCGCGCCGCTGGAGTTCCCGCCGCCACCAATAAAACGACGGCGCACTCACGCCCTCGGCCAGGCAGAACGCCCGGACCGACAGTCCACTCCGCTTCCACCGGGCCAGAACCAGCCGCCAGTACGGCTCCCGCCCGTTTCTCGATCCTGCCACTCGGCCCATAGTTCACCCCCTTTCGGCCATGCACCGATCGTAGCATGGGCCGCAAGAAGGGGTTCACCGGACGCACACGAGGAACTCAAGGTGCCGAGCCTCGTGGTTGAGAAGGTTGCCCGCCCGATCGAAAAAGATGATGATCAGATCAGGGCAGAAGAGGCCCATGAGAACCTGTCTGTCGGTCTCGACCATCCCGGCGTCGAAGTAGCCTTGGTCAGGTTGAATCGAATAGAGGTATGATTCGGCTTTGGGCTTCACTTCTCCTCCTCATCGCTTCCCTGATGCAGGATCAACTCGAAAACGGGGAGAAAAGGGACGGAGCGAATTTACAGTTTCCGCGGCCGTCCGTGGTTGCGGAGGAACGACACTGTGTTGATACGCTTATTTGGATTTTTAAGTAGTCATAATGCGTTCATGCCCCCTATATGAAGGGGATCAGGAATCGGCCTCGCCAGTTCGAGTTCCGTCACTTTCGCAAAATCGCGATCGCCGGGGCGTTGTCGTCAGAGTTCGTAGCAAATACAGAGTAGCGTCAGGATGATCCAGCCCAAACCAAGCGTGATCCCAAAGCCGTCAATCCATCCGGCCACTCCTCTAATGTTGCCCGCGATTGCGAACATGATCCAAGACGCAATTACGGCGAGGCCACTCAATAGGAGAACTTCGATGCCAGGGTCAACGATAAGAAAGAACAAGTCATTCCACATGCCAGGCCGTGAACTGACGCTAGGAAAATAAATCAGGAATAATAGTGAATCATTCAGCACGACTGCTATTGAGGCTATAAGACCGGCCTGTCTCATCAGTCTGCGACGAGTCGGCCGGGGCCTACGCAGCCTCAAGACAAGAAATCCAAGTGTCCAAGTCATCAGAAGTGGCATCATGAGGCCAAGTAATTCGCGGCCGTCCACCTGATTTATCGCCATGGAGTAGGGACCGACTCGTATCGCCCACAAACCAATTGCAGTCGCAGCCACGAGGATCATCGCGTCCCCAAGAGTGAATGGACGGCATCGTTTTGAGTGAGTCGGCATCGTGCGTTCCTTCCTCCCGTGGCGAACGCCATCTTCGGTTGAACGTCCCATCCCCACAGGATACTCTGAGGTTTCTCCCGAGGCGAAGCATCGGAGGCGATTCTTGCGGTGACCACTCGACGGCTGATGGGGGTGGCCGTCCCCTATGGTGGTCGCTCACGCGGTCGTACTCAACGATGACATCGTAAATGTGGCCAGGCACCGTAGCGGGGTAAATTGGGTGGTTTAGGAAGAGTGCTGTCTGACTGTCAGCCCTCAATTCATTGCCCAGATCCACTGCTTTGCCCTGTCTAGGTGTCTGGCCGCCGGGTTCCTCCGTCGCCGTTTCCGTCCTGAGCGTGCCTCTACCAGTCTCGCGCCACTTGCTTGGGGCTGGCAGTCGACCGGCAGCGGTGTAGAATGAGTTCATGAAGAAGGTTGTCACCACACCCGCGGTCGATTTAGCTCTACGCACCCTCGGCCCCGATGAGGTCCGACGGATCCACGCCTGGTTCGTTCACCTTGCTAACTGGGACGGCGACCCGTTCGTGCGAGAGAACTCACACGCCTTGGCTGAGGTGCCCGGTGTCCGCGTGTTCCGGACGAGCACGGACACCAGGATTTTCTTCACGATCGAAGGTGACACGATCACCGTCCTCGACGTCGCCAAGAAGCAGTCCATCATCACGACCGCCGCCCACTAGAAGGGAATCGCCAGTGGGTGCTGTGCTCGAGTCGATCACATTCGACCACGCCTTGTTCGAGGCAGAACTGACCAAGCTGGGAAACCTCCTCGCGTCGAAGACCGACCTGTCTGAGAGGGATGACATCCAGCCGCTGTTCAAGGCCAGCAGGCATCTGTCGGCCTTCCTTGGGACCTTCGCCCCTGACATCGGACCGGCAACCGAATTGGTATATGAGTTTCCGTTTTTCGGCGACTACCGGGCCGACCTGCTCGTGGGAAGCAAGTCGGCCGCCCATTTCTGCGTGGTCGAGTTCGAGGACGGCGGACCTGATAGCATCTTCAAGAAACAGCCGAACCGGCCCAACCCCGAGTGGAACGCGAGGTTTGAGCACGGCTTCAGCCAACTGACGGACTGGTTTTTTAACCTCGACGACTACAAGAAGAGTCATGGTTTCACGAAGACCTTCGGTTACGGGCACGTTTCGTTTACCGGCCTACTGGTCGTCGGGCGGTCGGCAAGCCTGGACGACATGAAGCGCACCCGGCTTCGGTGGCGTTCCAACAAGGTGCTCATCGACTCGAACGCAGTCATCTGCGTCACGTTCGATGATGTTTACGAGATTCACCGGAAACGATACGCACAGTACAAGGCGGCGGCCTCGCTGGAGAAATAGCTGGCCGATTCGCCGTCCACACCGCCACCCGAGATGATGTGTGAATTTGGCCAGGCAGTTCAGTAGGGCACACAGGCATGCCGGCACGCGACGCTCCTTGGTGTCATCGAGATCATGCACGGCGGGTCGGTCCACCGAGATTGATCGTGATGTGACAAAATAGGCCGAGGGCTCGATGGTGCGGAAGTCGATGCAACGGTTTACTCTCCTCGACGGGATGATTTTCGTGGGGGTAACGTCTCTGGGGCGTGAGGGATTACTTCCGCTACGAGCCAGGGTTTCCGTTCCCCCGTCTCGTCCTGGGTTCCGCCACCCCAACTCGTGCCGAGTCCGGTGACCACGGTGGCCTCCAATCCAACGTCGAGCGATCCCACACTCCAGACCGTGTTCAATCTCGATCCCTTCCCGTCGGCGCCGAGCGCCGCGGATCGACTCCGGTACTGGACCCAGAGGCCTCTCTTTGTCATCGTGCCGCTGTTACCGTTGTTAGTGTTGTGATCGCTCTGCCTCGCGGGCCTCATTCTTACCAAGAGCAGTCGGTGGCCATGCACCTAAATAGGGTAAACCAGGATGCTTGAGTAAGCTGCCCAGACTCACGGGCAGGTTTGCAGTTTTTGCTAAATATCCCAGATTGCCCAGTCCGAGTGCATGGCCACCGATAGGCGCTACCGAGCATAACGGCCAAGGCAGCGACTCCGGCCCTCATTTGCCGCACCGTGAGCCGCACGCGGGGCAATCGCATCGTTTGGTCTCCTCGCGGCCTCCCAGACGGGGGGAACGCATCGAGCCGAGATCAAGAAGAAACAACTTCGCCTGAGCCGTCGAGCCAGTAGTCGTTTCCCCAGAAGAGGACGAACTGCCCTTCGGCATCCCAAAGTTCGATGGACTCCCGCATATCCGCCTTCTCAACGTCGGATGCGTCCGGGGCTTTGAGTGTCTCGCCGAAATGATCGGGGCAGTCCTCGATGCCGATCCCGTAATCGGCAATGGAGAACTTCTTCACACGGATCGTTTCTGGTCGGAATCCCAACTCAGCCTGCCCATTTTAGGTGCCTGGCCGCCGATCTCATGTATGTTAACACTTTGCCTTAGAGTCAAAAACAGAATGAGCGTAGCAGTCCTAAATCAGGGTAGCTACGCTCATTAAGTTAGGGGCTCTTAGCGACATCGCCCCTTCTTTGAGTGGTCGACTGGTCCCCGCATACCATCCTCGTCCTGCCGCAGGTCTTCAGTTCCGGTGCCCACCGGAGATTATACCCGTTGTTTCTATTCGATTGAGCATGATTCGGTTCGTTGCTGCGATAGGGATGTGGCGGGTTTGGTCGCCACCGGCGTACGCCCGCGATGGTATCCAAATCACCCCTCTCAAAGAATTCGCTTTGCAAGCCGAACTCCCGGCGACACAATGACGGATGTCGTAGGGTAAGTCCACAAACTGGGAGCACACCTATGGGCACGATGCGTGGGGCGGGGATCATGCTCGCGGCAATCACGGTCACAATCGCGGCCGGTGTGGCGCGTTCAGGAGATGAGCTACCGAGATACCGGCTCGAACCGGGCATGGAACTCTCCTACAAGGGGTCGAGCGAGTTCCAACATCAGAACGGGGCGCACCTCGACGATCAGGAAACGACGGCCTGGGTCGTCCGGCGCAACGGCGACGGCAGCGTCCGCGTGGTTCTGCGACAGGGCAGCCGGTTCACGTCGACCTCCCTAGCCGATTCCCTCAAGGGCCTGCTCAAGAAGAAAGATAAGCCGCCGATGGAGTACAACCTCGGTTACGTCGACCTGTTCCCTGACGGCCGCATTGGGCCCGACACCGAGTTGGGCTACCGCATCAATACGGACGCCTTGTTCCCCCGCCTGCCCGACGACGAGACGCAGGCCAAGGCCGGATGGTCCCAGCGGGACGACAGGATGGGGCAGGAATTCCGCTACTCCTCTTTGCGGGCCGAGGAAGGCGGCTGGGCCTTCCACTCCGAGCGGGTCGGCTCCGAAAACAAAATCTACGGCATGACCTTCAAGTCGACATTCCACCTGGACGCCGCCCGCGGGGCAATCCGGCGAATCGAGAACGAGTATACGCAAGATTATGGCTTTAAGGGCAAAGGGGGCGGCTCCATCGAATTGACCAGCGTGGAGACCCACGACGCTGCCTGGCTCGCGGCCTTCGTCCCCGCCGCCGAGCGTTATTTCGCCGCCAGCAAGGACTATCGACGGGCCACCGAGCAGGCATCCCAAGCCGCCGACAAGGCCAAATCGCTGCTGGCTGATGCCAAGGCCGCACTGGAATCGGCCCGCACCGCGATCGACCATCCGATCTTTCGCGAGCAGCTCGATCGTCAAATCTCACAGCATGACGGTATGGTCAGCTATTACGCCGATTCGGCGAAACGCCGGGCTGAGGTGTTGAACAAGGCCGCCGCCGACTGGGAATTGCAGGGGCTCGATGGCAAATCGCACGCTCTCAAGGAGTATCGCGGCAAGGTGGTGGTTCTCGACTTCTGGTATCGGGGCTGCGGCTGGTGCATCAAGGCGATGCCGCAGCTCAACGCCCTGGCCGAGCAGTTCGAGGGCCGTCCGGTGGCCGTGCTGGGCATGAACACGGATCGCAAGGAAGAAGATGCGAAGTTCGTGTGCGAGGCGATGGGCCTGAAGTACGCGACTCTCCGCGCCGAGGGCATCCCGGAGAAGTACGGCGTGCAAGGTTTCCCGACCCTTATCGTCATCGATCCCGAGGGGACGGTGCGCGACGTCCACGTCGGCTACTCGCCGACTCTTCGGACTGATGTGGCGAAGACGATCGAGGGTCTCCTGACGCCCGAAGCGAAGCCGAGCGACAAGCTCTGACCGTCTCGTCGTCTATGCCAGGCATGATGCTACAAATGCGGAGAGCATCCATGCTGAAGAGCGGCTCGATCGTCTTGGCCGTGGCCATTGCCCGCGGTGCGTCTCGCGGAACACGATTGGGGGTATTCGTTAAGTTTGCCAATATCTTGTTGTAAGATGATGCTGTGAAGATTGTCGTGAGGATAATCTTTGCAGTTTGCGCGGGCCGCTTCAGGAGTTAGGACTGTCCCCAATCGTGTTCCGCCACGCTCACGTCTGCTCGCCCAACGTCACCGGGACCAGTCCCGGTACGTCCTCTTCCTGCTCACCCGTTGTGACCAACGCCACCGACGCGACGATGACGACCATGGCTGCCCATCCCAGCGGGGCGATGGGCTCATGAGCCACGACACTGCCGAGCAGGACCGCGACCACCGGGTTGACGTAGGCGTAGGTGCTCAGCCGCGCCGGTGTCGTTTCCGTGAGCAGCCAGATGTAGGCGGTGAACGCCAGGATCGAGCCGAAGCCGATCAGGTAGAGCCACGCCAGCACTGACGTGGTCGTCACCGTCGATAACTGGAACCCAGCCGCCTCGCCCCTCAGCAACCCGAGGCCCGCCAAAATGGCTCCGCCCGACAGCATCTGCATGCCGGTCGAAAGCGCGGGCGACTCAGGCAACGCCGCCCTCCGAAGGTAGAGCGAGCCCACCGCCCAAGCGAAAGCGGCGAGGATGATGGCCAGCGAACCAGCCAGCATCGCCCCGTTGGCGCCTCCGCCTTCCGGCGTGACCAGCAGGCCCACGCCCATCAGGCCGATCATCAGGCCGGCCGAGGTCCGTAGCCCGGGCCGCCTGCCGCCGAAGAACCCCCAGGCCGTCAGCACCAGCCAGAAGGGTTCGGAGGCCACCAGTAGCGCCGCGATGCCCGACGGGACGTACTGCTCCGCCCAGGTCACGCAGCCGTTGCCCAGCACGAGCATGAGGATACCCGCCACCGTCGCCCTGAGCCATTGGCCTCGAGTCGGTAAGCTTGCGCCCCTCGCCAGCGCCCAGCCGCAGAGGATCGTCCCGGCGACGAGGAACCTCGACCCCGCCATGAGCAACGGCGGCATCGACTGCAGCCCGAAGCGGATCGCGAGGTAAGTCGAGCCCCAGACCAGGTAAACGACCGCGAAGGCCGCGATAGTGAGCCACTTCTTCCGTTCAGACCGCATTACCGTCCCCTTCCGGGATCAGGACCGTCGCCGTCTCCTTGAGCGTCTCCATGACGATCGTCGTCCGCGTCGAGCGGATCGCCGGGATGACGCCGATCTTCTCCCGCAGCAGCTTCCCCAGGGCCTCGACGTCGGCCACCCGGATCTTGATCAGGTAGCAGTCCTCCCCGGCGATGTGGTGGACCTCCTGCACCTCAGGAATCTCGGCCAGCATCTGAGCCGAGTCGGTGCCTCCCACGGGGTCGTCGGATCTCACGTAGGTGAAGGCGACGAGGCCTGAGCCGAGCTTCCTGGCGTCGAGGCGGGCCTCGTACCCGCGCACGAGCCCGCGCTCCTCGAGCTTCTTGACCCGCTCCAGCACGCCGGAGGGAGCCATCCCCACGCGTCGGGAGAGTTCGGCGTTGGAGATACGGGCGTCCGACTGTAGGAAGTTCAGCAACTGGCGGTCGACGGCGTCGATCATTCGAAATCCTCCGGGGATGGGAGAATCTTTGTCGTCAGGCCGTGGAAAGTCAAGGTCGACGTTCTGAGATTTGCCGGAATTGTGGAATATTGTTCGGCAAAAGTGGCGGATGGGAGATGATTGTTCTGTGAAGGGGCCGGAGCGGCGCCGTGGACCGATCGAGGCGTCGCATCATACTCCGCAGAGATGGGGCCGATGCAGAGGCCGACTTGCGCTCGCCGTCCGCCCGTGCTCTGGCTGAGAACGTTGGGTGCCCAGGTACCTAAAGTGGGCGCTGCTGACAGACTCGGCTTCAAAGTTCGCCGAAATCCGGTTATTCCCTTTCGTCGAGAGCTGGCGGATGACATTCAAGCCGGTTGGGGCCTGTCTATGCCGACGGATGCCAGAAGGATGACCCTCTCTGATGCCATGATTGGCGTCGCGGTCACCGCTGCCGGGCTCGCGATCGCGCGAGCCTGTCTGCTCCATGTCACGCCGGGCGCAACTGGTTGGTTCGCCGTGAGGATATCAACCACTTTCGTCGCCCTGGCACTCACCATCACGCTGCTCCTGTTACGGTTCCGACAGCCTCGACCCCGCCGTCCCTGTCGTCACCCAGGATCAGTGGCCTGTTGCGCCGTGGCGTTCGCCTCGGCATTGATCTTTGTTATCTGGGTAAGTTATTGGTTGATGCCAGGCCCTAGTCCGCCGTCTTTCGTGCGATCGGACCGGACGGTTGTCCTCGTTGCCAACGTCCTCCGGCTTGAACTGTATAGCTTCACAGTGGCGGGGGCGTGGCTCGCGCTTGCCGTAAGCGGCCGCTGGCGCCCCGGGCCGGATTGGATCGACCGGGCGGGGCGAATCCTCGGAGTCCTCTGGATCGCATCTCCATTCCTTGAGCGGTTCATCAAGTGAACAGGCCAGGGGGGCGATTCAAGTGTAGCGGGTAACGACGCATTCGCCGAATCGGTGAGCTGCAAGGCATCGTCTCAAAAACGTCCGATTTCGGAACACGATTGGGGAAATTCGCCAATTTTTCCGCTAACTGGGTGAAGTTGGATGCAGTAATTCATGAATTATTTGTATCTATTTGTCATTGTTGTTTCCCTTCGGCTTGTGCAAGCTGCGCCAAAATTCACGAGTGTCCTTTTTCCGCCTTTGGAAGCACGATAACAACATCCCTCGGCATGTTACGCCGTGGATTAGAAAGGGCGCCCGTTCAGGGGATCGTGATCAAGGAAATTCCGAGGGAAGAGTAGGTGGATCAAGGCCGCTCCATGACCAGGCCGAAGTGGTAAGTGCAGCAGGAGAGCGGATCGAACCGGACGAAACGTAAGCCCGCCTGTTCGCCCCACTCGCGGCATTGCTCAGGGCTCGGGCGGATCGCCATCGACGGGCCGCGTGGCGTCTTGATGTCGCGGCGCCAGTGGATGACGCTCACTTTACCGCAGGGCATGAGGACCCGGCGAGCTTCGGTCAGGAGGCCGACCGGGTTCTCGATGTGGAGGATGTTGAAGAGCATGGCGTGGCCGACGCTGACGTCGGGCAGGCCGGTGCCCTCGGCAACGAAGTCCCGCTCTCTGGCCACGACGTTCGTGAGCCCCGCTTCCCGAGCTTTTCGCATCGTCTCGGCGACCATGCTCGGCTCGATGTCGAGGGCGAATACTCGGCCCGTCACCAGTTGGGCGGCAGGAAGGGTGAAGGTTCCGTACCCGCAGCCGAACTCGACCACGTCGCCGCGTGACTCCTTGCAGTCGAGCGTCTCAAGGATGCACCGGGGCTTGAAAAACGTTTCCCAGTAAGTGTCGTCCGGCATTCCGCTCTCGCGGCCTTTCATCTCCACCTCCCTGCGATTCCTGGCCACGGTTTCACTTCTTTGCGTTCCGCGGGTCGTCGCTCGGGTTCACGTATTTAATGACCCACGGGCCGTCGCCATGGAACTGGACGATGGTTTCGCCCGTGGCCCACACGTAATGCTTCATTCCAGCGGGCCACGTTCCGTAGGTCCCGGCCGGTAGTGCCTCTCCCCGCGACGCGTCGAACGTCTCACCCATGCCCAGGTTGAAGGTGCCGGCGATGACGGAGACCCGCTCGGGTTTGGGATGAGTGTGCGGAGGGATGCGGTAGCCGTCGGGGACCTTCACCCGAAAAACGAACGGCCCAGGCTTCGACGGATCGCCTTCGAGGACGGCGAACTTCGCCCCGGGCGGCAGGGACGGGGGACCGTCCTGCCACTTGAGTCTGTCGGGGCGATGAATCGCGGCTTCCATCACCTCTTTCTGGTCATGCGCGAAAAGGCCGCCGCCGAACCAGAGAGCAGCGGCCAGGGCAGCACCAATCGCAAGCAGCTTCGAACGCATGGCGCTTCTCCTTTGAAGAAGTGATCTTCCACGGGTCGCTCTCAGCCCTGCGAGGCGCCGATTTCGACCGGGAAACCACGTGACTGCCAGTCGGGGAACCCTTCCGTCAGCCTCCGGGCTCGATAGCCCTTGGCCACGAGGGCTGCGACCGCCTCGTCGGCGAACACGCAGTATGGCCCTCGGCAGTAAGCCACGATCTCCGCGTCGAGAGGAAGTTCCCGAAGTCGATCGGCGAGCTCGTCGAATGGGACGTTCCGAGCGCAGCGGATGTGCCCGGCCTCGTATTCGAGCCGGGGCCTTACGTCGAGAACGATCACGTCCTGAAGCCGACGCCGGAGCTCCGCGGCGTCCACCGCATCCATGTTGCTTCGGTTCCCGAGGTACTCGGTCACGATGGCATCGACCTCGGCTATGCGGGCCTCCCCAAGCTCACGCATCGCCTGCCAGACGCGGAATACCTGTGGGGCGGCGAGGGAATAATGGGCGTAGAGTCCTTCCCGACGAACGGATACCAGCCGGGCGGACCTGAGAACCTGCAAGTGCTGGGACACATTCGCCACCGGCGAACCGACATCCTCTGCCAACTGCTCGACGGTCCGTGCGCCCTGGGCGAGGACCTCGATAAGCTGGAGTCGATGTGGGCTGCTCAGGGCCTTCCCAATTCGCGCGAACTCGCCGAAGAGCCGGGCCTTGAATGCACGTTTTTCTGTAGGTTTCATGGCTATTCAATGACTTTATTGAATAGGGTCGGCTTTGTCCAGAGGAGAGTCCAACAGGGCATTGCCTGCTCGCTGCGATGCCATCGTCGGCGCGACGGCCATTCCCAGCGATTGCGTGATGTAATTGGTGTTTATTAATATTGTGGCTGCTTTGGTGATATGGAATATTGTGTCCTTATTTATGTGAATGATTTTGTCTAGATTGCGCAGGCTAAGTCAAGATTTGGGAATGTGCCAAATTGTTTGTTCTCCCTCCTCGCCGCGATGCGAGCGACGGTCTCGACGACCCGGCAGACGAACTCGCCACCCGCGGCGATGGGCAGGAGGATTCGTCCACCGTCAGGGTGTCGGACGGTGAGGAATTCGGCGGAATCGCGGGGCTGCGGCTCGGGTGTGGCGGCGAGGATGACCGGCACGAATGCCGACTCGCGAGCCGGCAAGGATGCGGTGCCAGGCGAGTCCGAGGCGAGCCGTCGCTTCCAGGCGTGGAATGAGGCGGTTGAGACCCCTTGGCTTTGGGAAAACCGCCCGATCGTGAGCCCGCTGTCAGGCTGCTAATGCAGTCGCCGACGCCAGAGGTCTTGGAGAGCAGGATTGGCGCTACGTGACATCGTCTGACTCCGAAGGACGAACAATATGGTCTGTCTTCCAGGCGATCAGGCGGCACAAGTCTGGTTATTTCGAGCGTTTACCTGTCGGGGCTGCGCCCCGAACCCGGACAGCCAGGAAGCGAAATGGCGAGGCCGGCGAGTTGAGATGTCCATTGCCGAAGCGACGGGATCATTCTGAACTCAACGGAGGCCCTCACTTGAATCGTCCTCGCTTCCGATTCACCCTATCCGCGCTCGTCGGCTTCGTGCTGGTGGCGGGGTTGGCCTTGTCACCGATTTCAGCAGGGCTTCACACCAATACTTTGATCAAGTCTTACTACCAGGCCGCCGTGGGGATTCTCGCCGTTGCCGCCCTGCGTATGCGTGTCAGCGAGCGTGCCTTTTGGCTGGGCTTCGCGGCAAGCGGTAGCGTTTTCCTGCTCGTGTCGGGTTGGCTTCGGACCCCGCCGGCTTTCGGCTGGCCAGCCTACGGACTGGTGTTTGAGGCGACGTGGGCGATGGCGTTAGGAATCCTCGGTGGGCTGCTGATGAGGCGATACGCAAACCCAGTAGGGTGATCTGGCCGGCAGTCCCGGCCAAGCCTCATCCATTTTGGGTAGCTAACTCAATCGCCGTTGGGCTTACTGAGAGTCAGGAAAGTAATGCACGCTGAACCTCGGGTTTTGTGAACTGTTTGACATGAGAACATGAGATTTGGCAGCTGAATTGGAGTATCGACGGCGCCTCGCATTCGAGCGTGTTTCCGAGCGGTATTCCACCCAAGAGGTCGCCGACTACCTTGGGGTCGATCCCTCCACCGTGCGGCGGTGGCTGGCCGCCGGCCTCTCCGTCAGCCGGTCTCGGGGAGGCCGAGCAAGCTCACCACAAGCCAGGAGAAGATCGCCCTGCGCTGGCTCACTGAGAGCCCTCTGCACCACGGCTTCGAGACCGAACTATGGACGGCGGCGCGGCTCGGGCAGTTGATCCCCGAGGAGTTCGGCAGGTGGCCATGCTCCTAAATAGGGTAAACCAGGATGCTTGAGTAAGCTGCCCAGACTCGCGGGTAGGTTTGCAGTCTTTGCTAAATTTCCCAGATTTCCCAATCCGAGTGCATGGCCACCGATAGGTGAGTCTCCACGAACGGGGACGGCCGCGGCGTAGTGCGACCTCGGGCCGCAGGATCTCTTACACCTCATCTTACCCAGATAACGGCAATATTGCCGAATATCTCGATTTCTCGGTATTGCACCCCCTTCGCGACAAAATCGCCGCGTGCTGTCACTAAACCGTCGTCTCGCTCGTCCCAGTGGATACTCGGGCCCAACGCCCGGGATCGGGCCGCGTCGGACGAAAAGGGGCGGTGATCTCGTACGCCGGTCGATCCTGGTAATTTGAGGCGAGTGCCCTTGGACTTTCACGAATCAAGCGAGGAGGAGATGTCGTGAAACAACCGGAACTCTATGAACGCTTTCGTGCCCTCCATGAGCAGGAGGGCGGCGTGGTGATGCCAAACCCATGGGATGGCGTCTCCGCACTGGTGCTGAAACAGGCTGGGTTCCAGGCGTTGGGATCGTCATCCGCCGCGATCGCCTTCGCGCTCGGGCGTTTTGACGGCGCCCATGCGGTCAGCAAGTCAGAGGCGCTCGAGAATGCGGCCTTGCTCGGCAGGCTGACGGGACTTCCCGTCAATGCCGATCTCGAGGACGGTTTCGGCCCCGCGCCTGAGGATTGCGCCGCGACCGTCGAGGCAGCCATCGCGGCGGGGATGGCCGGGGTTGGTATCGAGGACACCACGGCTCACCCCGAGAAACCGATCCATGACTTCGATCACGCCGTCGAACGGATCCGCCAAGCGGCTCGCGTGGCGAAGGGACGGATTATGCTGACCGGGCGCACGGACAACTACCTTTTCGGCAGGTCGGATCTGGACGATACCATCCGGCGGCTCGTCGCGTTCGCCGACGTGGGCGCCGACGTCCTCTACGCGCCGCTTCTGCCGGACCTCGACGCGATCCGAGCCGTGGTGAAGGCGGTCGCGCCCAAACCCGTCAACGTGCTGATCGGCCCTGGGACCGGCCCAGTGCCGATCGCCGAACTGCAGGCGGCCGGCGTGCGGCGTGTCAGCCTGGGCTCGGCACTATACTGCCATGCGATGGCAAGCCTCCAGGGAGCCGCCACGGCGCTGGCCGGGGGAAATATCGCCCCTGCGGCCGAAGGTCTCAGTTATAGCAAGATCATGGGCCTGTTGAGAGATGCAACGGCGCAGACCGCGTCGTCGTGAGTCGCGCAGAAAGTGGGACATCGCGATGATCGAGACCGTGGCAAGAGGATACCGGGATCTCGTTGTCACGCTCTGCCTGGGAATTCCGTCCGCAACTCCACGCGTCGTCTTCCCCGGCCGGTGGGGTCGCAGAGCGGCCAGAAGGGTATTCCCACGCAGCGCGTGGCAACGAGTTTCTCCCGCGAATTTCGGCCTCCGGGGCAGACGGACGGCCCGGTTTCCTTGCGACACGGTGAACCCGGTGGCCAGGCACCTAGACTGGGTGATGCAGAGAATCTGGACAATGAATTCAGTTCCGACAGCTAGGCGGTACTCTTCCTAAAATGCCTAGCTTGCCCTGCTGGGGTGCCTGGCTACATTCACACCTCATTCACACCTATTTTGACGATGAAATCCACATGGAGTTGAGCGCCCCTGGGGTCAATGAGAACGGGAGCAATGACGACCATGCTGGAGCGGTTCTGGGGAACCTATTTCGTCATCGTGCTCTCCCTCTCGGCCACCTCCGGCGCAAGGGCAGGTGGGGAAAGAATCAGCGTCGAGGTCAAGGCGACCAGCACGAGATTTCTCATCGGAGAGCCAGTGACGCTGGACTTGATCGTGCGGAACACCACCGCAATGGAATTGGTGACCTATGAGGTCTTGACCGCCGAGCTCGAAGCCCAGGGAGTGTTCATCGCCCAAGACGAGGGGGCATTCAAGCAATTTCTTCGCGGTGGCCTCGGATATGGCCTTGGGAATTGGATCACCCTCGGCCCGGGGAAGCGATTGCTGTATCGGCTGCGAGTGCTCTACACACCCCCACGGTCGAATACCGCGTTTACCGAGGAGGAGAAGTCGCGGTTCCTCCCGGGAGGGCTCGCATTCGACCGGTCGGAGAATTACCGGATCAAGGTCGTCTATCCACTTCGACTCAAGGGAGACGACCGTTCCGTACCGATCGACTCGAACGTTGTCGCAATCCGAGTCAGGGAACCCGAGGGGGCCGATGCACAGGTCTGGAGGCGGATCCGAGAGGATGACGTTCTCGCGTTCATCCAGACCGGCGACGTACCTATCGATCGTGAAATGATTGTCTCTACAGTCGTGGATCTGCTTGAAGCCTTCCCCAACTCTGGCTATCGACTCGCCCTCCGGCATGCCCTCCGCAGGTTTTATGGAGATTGGCCCCGCCTCCCGAAGGCGGAGTGGCAGCGCATCCGAAGCCTTCTGTCACTCTCGCCGGAGATTGACCGCTTCTTTCCGAACGACGAACGCCTTGATTCAAAGGTCGTCAACATCCCTAAGAGTACAACCATCGCTCGTGTCCTTGCATTTCTCTCGCGGCAATTCGGTGTTGGCATGGATACCACCGCCACGGTCGGACGACAACCCTTCAATGGCCCGGCGAACGTCTCCGATTTACGAGGTCTCATGCAAAGCATCGCACGCGATCTCAACGCGCGGTGGTTCCGAAGGGGGGATCGCTATGTCTTGTGGGACCGAGAGGAAATCATCCAGGATAGGACACCCGACCGGTGAGCGTGCGGTAACAGTGCATCAGTCGTTGGCCATGCACCGAAATAAGGTAAACCAGGATGCTTGAGTAAGCTGCCAAGACTCGCGGGCAGGGTTGCAAATTTTTGCTAAATTTCCCAGATTGCCCAATCGAAGTGCATGCCCACTGATAGGCGAGAATGACCTCAGGGTGCCTAAATGTAATATGACCGATGCTCCTCCAGCGCCCCCCTCACGTCGAACCCGTTGAAGTCGCCGGCTGCCTCGGCCTCTCGCAGATACTCGAATGCTTTAGTCGCCTCCTCGTCACTGCTACCGGACAGAAAGCCCTTGGTCTGCTCCAACCCGGCTCCACAGAGTATCTGGACGTCGATCCCGCAGAACGCGTCGAAGTTGTGCGACTTTGCCTGCCAGATGCGAAGCGAATCCTCGACCATTCCGAGTGAAAACAGCTGGACGCAAAGAAGCCGCATCAGGGATTCATTGCATAAATCATTGTCGAGTCGCATCTCTTCTTCGAGGGTGCGGATGATCTCCGGGCGATCGGAGAGCCTCGCTGGCAACCCGAACCGAGCCAGTGCAGCTTCCTCTTTATCCTCGCCCTCGAATTCCTCGTCGGTCATTTGAGCCCTTTCCCAAGACGGTCCTTACCAGGCATTCGATTATCGCATCCGCTCTCGCCCTCCGCGAGTGGTTGGCCGTTACGATCGGGCGACCGACGTCCACAGACCGAGCGAACAGCGAGTCCAGGGCAGCCCAGCCATCGCCCATACCACCGTCATCCGGCCTTGTCGCCAACCAGCAAATCCAACATCGTGAACTTGTATGAGCTGGAAAGAAATTGATGTTCATCAATATTGCTGTCATTTAGGCGGCATGAAATATTGCGTCCTGACACACAAGAAATGCTTTAATCGGATTGCATAGCCCGAAGCGATAATTGCGAATGTCGTCAATGGTTTGACGGAAACCAAGACGATTAGGTGATGGTTGTGATAATTTCTCTTTTCGCAACCATGCGCTTCGCTGGGCCAACATCGGTCGTTGCGACGAGCAAAACGGGGAGCCGGGACAAGGCATGCAGTCGTGGTGTGTCAGTCATCAGCGATCAGGCGAGCCAGCGATACCACCTGCGAATCAGGGAGAAGATCACAACAATCGTTGAAATGACCGCTGCATGGACGGCGATCGTCAACATCAGGACACGGACGAAGGTGACGAACCGCTCCGTAATCGTCATGACCTGCCCGCGCATCTTGGCTAGCCACACCGCTTCGGTCACCCATAGCAAACCCGGGAGAGAAATACCGATCGCCCATAGGCCAAGCATGATGTCAGCTCGAAAGAAGAGCAGGTAGGTCGCCGCGGCTGCCACGACGACCATCATTCCTCGAATCGTAAACCGCACGCTTGGCGATTCCATCCGGGGCCTCCCGTGAATACGGGCGATTCTCAAGGTGTCTTCACTCATCAGTCATCAACTTGGCCATCGACCCCGCCAGGTCCCGGCGGTTCCGGTCATACCGTATCGTCGTTATCGGGTCGGAGTGCCGGGCGAAGTCCTGAGCCGCTAGGACCTGCCACAGAAGTGCCTGGCGACTCTTGCCGCACTCCAGGATCACCGCATAGTCGGCGGGCGTTGTGAGCCGGAATAATCGGGCTTACAAGCTTGGCTCAGAGGACCTCAACTCCTCCCGCACCTGCATGAGGATCTGCCCCAGCCGGTTTTTACCGCTGCCGTCCCCTCCGTCGCCCCAATAAGCGTCGTTCACGGTGTGTTCGACGATCTTCGACCCGCCGGTTCCCAGGAGGACCTGCCGGAGGTCGGCATGCTGGGTGAATTTGGCGAGAACCGCCTCGTGCATGATCGAGTCCTTGGCCGACTCCCAGTCCTTGCGGAGCGGCCGCTTGCGGCTCCGGCCCATCCGGGCAGCGATCATTGGCGACTTTGCTTGACGGACCTCCTCTTCGTCGGGCGTGCCGATGAACTTCCGGGCCTGGAAATAATGCTCGCTGGTCGGCCAGGTCTTGCCGTCCAGCCGGATCGGATGGTGCGAGAAGTTCGAGAAACAGCCGTACGCCTCGGAGACCGAGTAGAAGTCGATGGTGTCCAACTTGTCACCGCCTTCGCTTCCGGGGTGAATGGTTGCCGCCGGGGAATTGAGCATGCCGGTTTTCCGGCGCACGCTGCTTTCAGACAAAACATTGGAAAACGAGGTTCGTTCCACGGGCTGATCTCCCGAGGAAGGCCAATCGAGCGCCACCTCGCCGGTGAAGAAGTCCCCGATAACGAATCCATCCCCTCCAGTCATCGAGGGCCGAATTCGCAAAGGTATCGGCTCGCCCGGGGTGTTTCCGGCCTCGAACGTGGGTAGGCTTCAATTGCGGAGCAGGGCGGGCTGTCTGGCCACCGGTTCGTTCGTGCGAAGTTGAGGTGAGGGGGAAGTCGCGTCAGAGGCCGGCGCCAGTCGGATCGCAATGAAGGGCTTGATTAAGGGCATTCTGTCTGGAGGTGCAACGGGATATTGTTGATTCTTGATGCGGTTTATGTAGGTCGGATAAGATTGCCCCGACCCACTCCGCTGTGAGAATTTATGCAATATCCCGTATTGCCCAAATCATGGCAATATTGGCGAATCTTTTCTTCTTGTAGTGAGCAATCCGCCATCTGTTCTGTACAAGTCTTCGTCCGCGAACGGCCCGTAGTTATCTTCCCAGCATTCGCGACGGTCACCAATGCGTCGTCACTTGGGAGTGAGCGGCCTGACCGAAACTTCTTTGAAGAACACCGTCGAGTCCTTGTCGTGGTTTTGCAGGCCGATGTACCCTTTCTCCGGCCTCGGCCCCCGCGCGGGGTCACCCTCGCCGTTCTGTTCCTTGGCCTGCGGCTTCAATTCGCCGGCATCGAATTCAGCGACCGGCGTGCCGTTGATCGCGGTAGTCACACGGTTTCCCTTCAGCGTGATCTCGAGCGTATTCCATTCGAGCGGCTTGCCGGGCTGGGTCTTGGCATCGGCGAAGGTGTAGATCGAACCCGTGCCGCGAGCCGACTTACCGCCGTCGGCGATCTGCACCTCGAAACCATGATGGACGGCATACCAGGGATCGCTTGGCTTGTCCGCGATCCGGATGTAGACACCCGAATTCGACCGCAAGGTCCCGGTCTTGTAGATGACACGGATGACGCAGTCGCCCAGCTTCTCGCGTGAGTACCAGAGCAGTCCCATCCCGCCCTCGGTACGGAGCTGCCCATCCTCGACCACGAACCGTCCTGGCCCGACATGCTCCCATCCGCTGAGGCTTTTGCCATCGAACAGGGGCTTCCACTCGGACGGTGAATCTGCGAAGACGGGCATGCTGAAGGCAAGCGTCAAGGACAGGAGGGCGGCGGCGTTCCATACTCGGCGAATCATCATGGGAGCCTCGCTTCATCGGGTCAGGAAGGAACCGGCCCGAGATTAACGCGCGGGGCTGGGACGATCAATGTTCCGGCCACCTGGGAGAGTTGTGTGGTTGCGGGCTGGACGCTCGGCTCCGACTCGACTCAATCCTCGTTTTCGTCAGCGCGCGATCTGGCGGATGGACATGCCATCGCGTCGGGCGCAGCGAATCGCACCGTAATCGTCCACCGTAAGCACATCCTGACCTCCGCGAAGGACTGGGTGTCGCGAAAGACACCAGCCTAAGAGGAGGTGGCTACGGTAGGTCCCTTTTATTCGCTCATTTCCAGCGGCATCTGATCCTCGCCCATGATTATCATGACTACCGCCTTCAATGCCAAGTCTGCGGAGAATACGATCGGTCGGGCGATGACAAGGGCCTCAATGTCCTGAGCTTCGAGCGATTCAAGTAGGGCGGCGTGCGGCATGAGCAACCCGCCTACGCCGACCTCGACCTGGAGGGGTTCAGGGAGTCGGAACGTCCCAACTCGTAGAACTCCGATCTGACGATTTTCCGAGACCTCCTGCTGGCTATCGAGTCCGTCCCTCCCGAGACGACCGGTCCACGGTTGCAGGCGATGCTGGGCGGGCTCTTCCCGTCGAACAAGGCCGAGCGGGACATCCTGCTCAATATACTCGACTTTTGCGGTATCCTGCGGACGTCCGGCCACCCCGGCTACTCCGCTCGTTTCGTCCCGATGGGCGAGCGCCAGATCCCACCGCACTGGAACGTGGAGATGGCGTACCCGACCTGCTGGTGGAGGGGGCGAGACGGCCTCAACCGGGATATCGTGCAGGCATACTTCCCCGGCCTCGACCTGTGAGGCTCCACGTTTGCGAGGATCCCTCGGACCATCGGGGATGAAGGAACGAGCTTCAAGGAGTTATTGCCTATCCAGCATCAGAGGGGGGATCGTTCGACAAGCCGAGTAATTGCCTACCGAATTCCATCCCGCTCTGCGTGAGTTCCCAGACTCCTCGTTGGGTGCCTTTGAGCATGTGTTTCTCTCGGTCTTTCAACTGCTGCACCGCCACGAGCATCGTGTAGTCCCACATATTCCTGCCCTTATCACTGCGGTGCTCGCCGTCGATGAGGATCTTCCGCTCCTTCTCGGTAACACCAAGCTCGGCTGCTACGATGTCGTAGATAATTCGGTCAGGACCTTCCTTGGTACTCTGTCCGACGTGGGCTTGGCCGCCCATACGGCAAATCTCACGGACGATGATCGGCTTGAGCAGAGACGGAGCACGCAGGATCGTCTTGTCAGCGGGCATGATCCGGAAGACCCTCATAACGGGTTCGCATCGATTGTGAAGAGGGTGTCACCAGGTCGGTAGCAGCGAGAAGGCTGAGAACATCGGTGCAGATACGACTCGCTAACCAGGAACTAACAACCTGATGGTGTCTATGTCACCGGACTCGACCGCACAGTGAAGGGGCGTTTTTCCTTCCGAGTTCTTCAGACGCATGTCCGCTCCCCCTTCGAGAAGCAGCATTACGATCTCGGAGTTTCCCGCCGCCGCTGCGAAGTGAAGCGGAGTGTTCTGGGTATTCGGCTCGCATTCGTCAATAGATGCATCTTCGTTAATAAGAATTTCCAGGAGTCCACTATGGCTGTTTCTTGCAGCGTGATGCAAGCATGTTAGTCCGTTGATGTCTTTGCTGTTCTTGTCAAGCCGTAGGGTTTGCAATAAAAAAAGGACCATGCCCGTCCCTCCCTGCTCAGACGCAGTATGAAGCAACGAGCGTTGACTCCTTAGGATGTCTTTCGAGAACGATGCCAGGCCGTCGAAGGAATACCAATGCCCCTGCCACCTGGCGAGGGCCTCGGCCACCTCGACCGGCAATGACGCAAGACCGTCGAGGTTAAGCTCATATCCTCTCCATCCGACCAGGACCTCGGCGACCTCGACAGGCAATGACATCAAACCGCCGAGGGAAAGTTGGCGGCATTTCCATCTGGCGAGGGCCTCGGCCACCTCGACCGACAGCAACCTCACCCCGCCGAGGGAAAGTCCATGGCCTTGCCACCTGGCGAGGGCCTCGGTCACCTCGACCGGCAATGAGGTAAGACCGTCGAGGTTAAGAGAACCAGCGTCCCAGCGGCATTTCCACCTGGCGAGGGCCTCGGCCACTTCGACCGACAGCGACCTTACCCCGCCGAGGGAGAGATAACTTCCGCCTTCCCACCTGGCGAGGGCCTCGGCCACCTCGACCGACAGCGTAATCAAGCCATTTAGTGAAAGTTTACCTCGTCCTCGCCACCTGGCGAGAGTTTCGGCGGATTCAACCGTGAGAGATGTGAGGCCGTCGAGGGTAAGACTGTGGCCTTCCCATCCAGCGAGGGCTTGGGCTACCTCAAGCGGTAGCGTCCTCAGACCCCCGAGGGAAAGGCTATGGCGGCCACCCCACCTGGCGAGGGCCTCGGCCATCTCGACCGGTAGCGTCGTCAGTCCATCAAGGGCGAGTTCGTCACCTTGCCACCTGGCGAGGGCCTCGGCCACCTCAAGCGACAGCGACCTCAGGCTCCCGAGAGAAAGGCTATTAACAACACCGCTATCCTTCCATCTGGCGAGGGCCTCGGCAGACTCGACCGATAGCGTTATTAGGCCGTTGAGCGAAAGGCTGCGGTTTCTCGCAGTGGGTTTCCACCCGGCGAGGGCCTGGGCTACCTCAAGCGGCAGCGTCGTCAGGCCACTGAGGGAAAGGTGGCCGCCGCTTGCCCACCCGGCGAGGGCCTGGGCGGACTCTGCCGACAACGACGTCAGGCCGTCGAGGGAAAGTCTGCCGAGATGGCCCCCTCCCTCCCACCCGGCGATGACCTCGGCCACCTCCGTCGGCAAGGACGTCAGGCTACCGATAGAAAGGCTACTGCTCGTCCAGCAATTGACTGTTGCAGCAAGGGTAGCGTGGAGGGATGGGAAATGATCCGGCTTGTCGTAAGCATCTCGAATCTGCCGAGCCAACTCCGCAGCATCTCGGGTTCGGTGCTCTCTGGATGGTTCTAGGCATCCTTCGAGCAATTCTATGTGGCGTTGTGTCAGCCCTCGGTCCCTTAGTTCATCCCGCTTCTGATCCCATGCTCGGCCGATCGGCGGCCCGTTCCCCACATGCCCTGTGAGAAGCTCGTACCACATCACCCCGAGGGCGAACACATCATCCGACTCGTGTGCTGGCAGACCCATGTTCTGCTGGGGAGACGCATAGGCATAGGTCCGGAACCCATTAAACATGGCCCCAATTGACTGGCTCCCGCTGTGGCTCCCCTGCCGTACCGGGAATGTGCCCCGATGCCGAAATCCATGACCTTCAAGTTTGCCAGCCGCATGTCGGGACGGACGCCCAGGTCATTGAAGACCGAAAGCTCCTGACAATTCGTGACCAAGACATTCTGAGGTTTGATGTCTCGGTGGACGATCGGCCTCGGCTGCGTGTGCGAGAACGCAAGGATATCAGCCAGCTTCAGGATGACCGTGGCGGCGTGGTCCGGCGTGAGCGCCCCGGTCCCGTTCTCCTTACATCGCTCTTCCAAAAACTTAGAAAGATCGACCCCATCGACGTACTCGTATTGCAGAAACGGGATGGGGTTGTCGAGGTATTCCGCCTCCAATTTGACGATCCCGGCGTGCTCCAGCTTCCGTACGAGCCGAAGTTCGTTGTGAAGGGTCAGGATGCTGGCCGGTTCAAGCGGGTCTTTGCAGAACTTGAAAACGACCGTGTGCCCCAGGCGGGGGTTATGGGCTTTCCAGACCTCGCCGAAGCCGCTTGTGCCATCATCTAACCTCTGGGTGAGCACATAAGCTGATCCAGGGATTGGTCGGTATCCTTCCTGAAGTTCCGATGGATCGGACGAGCCCCGATCATTTCCGGAACCGAATGGAAAATCCGACACATCGAACTCGGAGGAAGGGCTGTCGGACGCCTCGTCGCTGCCCCCCATAGAATCACCCCGCTCATCATTAATGGCGACAAATTCCGAGTCAGGACCGTGGGCCAGAATTTAGACGAGGCAGTCCGCTTCTATCTCGGCACAACGTCGCCGAGGGTCGGAGTAAAGAAGATGATCCGGGAGGGCAATCGGGGAGTCAAGAAGGACGAATCCTGCGTGCTGTGACCGGACATACCGAAAGTCGGCTAAAATTGCCGGAAGAGAAACGACGAATCGTTCGGCCTTCCAGGTTGCCCCTCCTCCTGGATCGACCGAGGACATCTCGGACTCTTACATCCGTTCGATCCTCTGGGTAGCATCAATATGCTCGCAGTTTCGCTTGGCCGTCTCGATGGCCCAGGGTGGCAATCAGACCCAGCACGAAGGTGAGAGGTCGATGGCCACGCGTCTAAAGAAGGCAAGGTAGAAGATATGAGCAATTCATTTAAGCCGGCGACTAGACGCCCATCTTTACTAAGCTGCATTGATTGCGTCACTGAAGTGCCCGGCGACTCTTGCACTTGCGCACTCTGGGCGGAGGGGGATACGGCCGGGCCGGCCGTGCGACTGATTACACCGGGTCGGTGATGATTCACTACGGAATCGAACGGGCCGGAAATCTCTCGAGATACTCGCCGCAGTCGCGGATTATTGCTGATTTTATCTTCTATGAATCCGGAGACACCATCAAAGACAGGAAACCTCGGTGTTTTCTGATTTCTTTGCGCCAACGCAAACGGGGAGCGGAAAGCTCCCCGTTTGCCAGGCTTTGCGTCAATGGTCGAGCTCGTTGCTCAAGTGCCGAGGGTACGTTCCAGCGCAGCCAGGATATCACTGACGGTCTCGAAGCCGGCGAGCAAGGCGCTTCGCTCTTCATCGCGGAGCCAGCCGAGGACTTTCTTCTCGGCCGAGATCACCGTCGAGTGGTTTCGGCCGCCGAAGTAGCGGCCGATCTCGCTGTAGGCGGCACCGGTGTGCTTGCGGGCGAGGTACATCGCCATCATTCGGGGGTAGCTCAAGGCCCGGATCCGGCTGACGGACTTGAGGGTTTCGGAGTCGACCTCGAAGAGCTGGCAGACGGCACGCTCGACGTCGCGAAGGCCGACTGCCGCCGCGGTGTGTCGGATCGTGTCCCGCAGCGCGGTCTTGGCCAGGGCCAGGTCGAGTCGCTTACCGGTTAAGACCGCGTGGGCGATCAGGCTATGGAGCGCCCCTTCCAGTTCTCGGACGCTGGAACGAAGGTGCTCGGCGATGTAGGCGATGACGGCGTTCGGCACGTCGACCCCGCGGGCCAGCGCCTTGGCCTTGAGGATCGCGGCTCGTGTGTCGAGCGCGGGGGCGTCGAGCTTGACGACCATTCCACCGAGGAACCGCGTGGCCAACTCGTCGGTCAGCCTGGCGATCCGCCGGGGATGCTGGTCGGCCGCCACGATGATCGGCACCCCTTCGGCGATCAGGGCGTTGAAGGTGTGGAGGAATTCGTCCTGCGTGGCTCGTTTCGCGGCCAGAAAGTGGACGTCATCAATGATCAGAGCGTCGGCGCGGCGGTAACGGGAGCGGAACGAACCCAGGTTCCCGGCCCGCATCGCATCAAGGAATCCGTTGGTGAAGGCCTCGGCCGTCCCCTGGACCAGCTTCATCCCCGGGTTGCGGGCCCGAAGGGCATGTCCAATCCCCTCGAGCAGGTGAGTCTTGCCAAGGCCCACCCCGGCGTGGATGACCAGCGGGTTGAATGACGCCCCGGACGTTTGCACCATCTCGATCGCCGCAGCCTGCGCCAGGCGGTTGCATGGGCCGGTCACGAAATCCTCGAGCCGCCGGGGCGGTCGTGCCTGGTTTCGCGGTCGCTCCCGCTCGCCTTGGGGGGGCGCCTGAGGCTCGGGGGCGAGAGGAACCGTGCCCCCATGCTTGCGGCGGTCGTCGGCCGGCTTCGGCTCGATCAGGTTTCCGACCCGCGGCTCAGCCTCGTCGGCCACCTGGAAGGTCAGCCGCAAGGTACGGCCCGTGACCGCCTCGGCCGCCTCGATCAGGTTGGTCGCAAAATGGCCCTGGATCCACTCACGGAAGAAGGCGTTGGGAACACCCACCTCAAGCGCATCATCCGCCACACCCAGGCGAACGCCCTCGCCAAACCAGAGCCCGAACCGCCCCTCGCCGAGCCGTTCGGCCACTGCCGTTCGCAACGTCGACTCAATGTCTCCGTGGTGTCCCACCATGGCCGGTCACCTCTCCTTGACTTCCCCACCCCTGACATCATCTCGTGCGGCTGGCGAGGGTGACTCCCCACAGAAAGAAGGGCCCCGGCTCAAGCAAAAAAGCGATCCCGAACCAGCAATCAACGAGGCGCACTCCCAGCCACTAGGGATATGCCCTCTGACTCAGAGCTTGTCAAAGCGGCCCGACAGGGTTAGACGACGAATTTGAGGGGGATGAGAGGAATGTAGAGATTGGGTGGTTGGGCGGCGGCGGAAGGCGAGGG
This sequence comes from Singulisphaera photorubra, assembly GCF_045290345.1. Classification (GTDB taxonomy): domain Bacteria; phylum Planctomycetota; class Planctomycetia; order Isosphaerales; family Isosphaeraceae; genus Singulisphaera. Next base: position 1,675,992 of record NZ_CP155447.1, read on the forward strand.
GGGAGGCCGCGAAGAAAGGGGCGTGGATTGGCAGGGCTCGACCTGAGGACGAGCCCTTCTGCCAGGGGCGGGTGCGCTTGGTTTGCGGTCGGGGCGAGGAGGATGGGGTGGTCGGTGGTCAGGTCAGTCGGCTGAGCACATCCCCGAGCCGCAAGGGCCGGACCCGCAACCAAAGCTAGGGCTCGGTCCGCAAACTGGGAGTGAGGATCCGGCGCGCCCGCCTGTCTGTGCGGAGGCGGGAACGCTGAATTGCTTGTGCAGGTCGATTCCACCACACTGGGGGCAATGCGGAGTGTCGCCCTGGCCACGGATCAAGGTTTCGAAGGTGTGGTCGCACGGCTCGCAGCGATATTCGTGAATTGGCATATTCGGGGGCTCCGGTGGTCTGGCGGCGGGTATCGCCCCATTGTGAAAGTTGGGGCTGCCGGTTGTCAATGTTGCTGGTCTCATGGCTTGGGGGAGGTGGATCGATGGCCATACGCCCGTTGACGCGCGAGGAAGTCCGGGGGCTCGACGCTCGGGCCGTCCAGGAGTTAGGCCTGCCGACGTTGGTGTTGATGGAGAACGCCGGCCGTGGCGCGGCCGCCTGGCTTCGGGGCCAAGACGTGGGCCGCGCGACGCGGGTCCTGATCGTCTGCGGGCCGGGCAACAACGGCGGCGATGGCGGTGTGGTTGCCCGTCACCTTGACGCTTGCGGCGTCCCCGTCAGAGTCCTCTGGTTCGCGCAGGCCGGCCAACTTCGGGGGGATGCCGCCGTGCAGCAGGACATCTTGGCCCGCGCCGGTCTCGAGCAAACGTACTGGGAAAGTGACGATGCGGACGAGGACGAGGCTGTGCGGCTCGACTCCACGATCGCCGAGGCCGACTGGATCGTCGACGGCTTGCTGGGCACCGGTCTGACGAGGCCCGTCGAAGGGACGCTCGCAGCCGCCATCACGGCGATGAATCGTTCGGGCAAGCCGATCCTCGCCTTGGACCTTCCCTCGGGGCTCGATGCTGATAGCGGCCAGGCCCTTGGGGTGGCCGTTCGGGCGCGAGCGACTGCCACCTTCGTTGCCCCCAAGCTGGGATTCTCGGCCCCTGGTGCCAGCGACTTCACCGGGAAAGTGTTCGTCGTCGAGATCGGCGTTCCCCGCTGTCTCCTCAAGCCGTTCGAAGCCAGCGAGGGGGCTTGATCGGTCTTTGGAGGAGAGGCAGGATAGTTGTCCCACGAGACGTAAAGCCTCGCCAAACCCGTATTGATCAGCGGCCAGAATCCGATTTTTCCCGTGGAGTGGGCACGGCCCGCCATCCTTATCTCCTTGCCAATGCGGAGGTTAAGATGGTGGGCCGTGCCCACCCTACGAGATATGTTAGGCTGACGAGGATGCCATGGCCACTCGCGTTGACGTAGGGAGAAGCGGGTTCGGCGAACCATTTCCCAGCAAGCATTCCGGAAGTCTTGGGCTGGCTTTCTTTTGCCAAGAATTGTGGCTTGGGGGCGGCCTGTTGATGCGGGTCAGGGGCGTGACTCGGACCGTCTCTCTTGCTTTTCCAGGTCGCGCAGCCGGCGTTCGAGGAGTTCGATTTGTTCGTTGACCTTGCGGGGGCGGGGCGACGGGAGGTCGTCTTCCTTGGCTGAGCTGGGCGGGGGGTCGGGGATGAGTGGCGGGCGGCTGGAAGTCCGGATGGTCAGGAGGTCGCGGCGGGAACCGCGGAGGTATTCGAGGGTGGTCTCGCTATTGGCGAGGGTGCGGTCGAGGCGATCGGTCAGGTCGCTGGGGGACTTGATCGCGAAGCCGTCGAAAGCCATGACCCGGTCTCCGGGCTTGAGGCCGGCACGCGCGGCGGGGGAGTCGGAGACGACACCGTCGAGGATGGCTCCTGATGGGTTGTCGACGGGGTCGAGGTTGAGTCTGACGCCGAGGTAGGCGCGATCGACACGGCGACGGGTCGCGAGCTGTTTGGCGATCCAGAGGGCGTCGTGGGCCGGGATCGCGAAGCCCAGGTCGTGATCGAAGGTGCGGCCTTCGCCCTCGCTGTCGGGTGTGGCCAGGCCGCTTCGGATCAGGCCCAGCCACTCGCCGCGGAGGTTGGCCACCAGGGCACCGCTGTCGCCGGGGTGGAGTGAGGCGTCGAGCTGGATCAGGCCGCCGAGCGGCCTCGGGCCGACGTCCACGCGGCGGTCGAGCCCCGCGACCTGTCCTCGGATTACGGAATGGCCCAGGCCGAATGGGTTGCCGATGATGAGGACCTGGCTCCCCAGCCTCGGTGCCCGCGACGCCGGGCGGACCGGCTTCGCGACGGAGGGGTCGATTCGGAGCAGGGTCAGGCCGGTCTCCGCGTCGGCGGCCACCCAGCGCGCGGGGTGGCGACCTCCCGACGCGTCACGCGCCAGGATCGGTGAGGTCGACTTGGGCGGGTCGATCCGGATCGAGAGCACGTCGCCCCGGTCGTTGACCACCACGCCGGTCGCCACCCGGCGTTCGCCCGACGGCGCGTCGGCCACGGCATACTCCAGCGCGACGGCGGAATCGCGGAGCTTGGCGATCGACTCGGCGACCGTGCGTTCGATCGCTTCCAGGAGCGTCGTGCCTTCCGGTTCACGTTCGATTCCACCCGAGGCGGGCTTCGTCGTCGAAGACGATGAGGCTGGCACGGGGGGGCCGCACGACGAAAGGATCGCCGGGAGCGTGCACAAGATGACGATCCAATGGTTGCGGAGCATGAAGCGAATCTTCTCACTTCCGCGGGTCGGAGGCAAACCCCTCGGTCGAATCAACCAGGAGGGTGAGGAACAGGCGAGGGCGGACTTCCCTTGTCTTGAGGCCGAGGAAAGGGGGGCTGAGGCAACCCCACTCATCTCGGTCTCATCCCAAAAGAGAGAGAAAATTCCCTCCTCTGGTCATTCTTGGCCTGTTCCGTCGCGTCGGGAGTCGATGAGGGACGTCGATCATCAGTTTTGGAGGGTGGGCACGACCCACCATGGCCTCCGCCGAGAGGTCATGGTGGGTCGTGTCCACCCTTCAAGATGAAACGCCCTGACGTCACTGACTTTGTGGTGATTGGTCAGTCAGTAGGTGGCCTGTTTGCCTTCGCGCGTCTCGTTGCCCGTGGGCATCGTATGGTCGAGGTCGTAACCAAAGCGCGTCGCGGGGACGATCTCGGTGGAGGCCGTCACTTCGCCCTGGGACTTGACCACATCGTCGGTCGCAGCCAGGGTTTCAACGGGCGTCACCGGCTCGGGTTTCGAGATCATCGCCGAGATCGGTTGGGTGTTGCTGGCGATGCGATCCCGCGCGTCGGTCACCTGGTTGCGGGCGCTGAGGGCGATCACCGCGGTGATCAGGCCGAAGCTCAGGCCAAAGGCCGGCCAAAGCCCCCACTGGCGAGGCCAGGAAAATAGGGGAGTTTGGGCAGGCAGTCGCGAATGGCGGATCTGCCGGGCCAAATCGGGCCAGAGGGAAGGGGCATCGGACGGCACAAGGGGCTGGGCCGCCACCATGTGCAAGACCTGGAGTGACTGGTCCAGCGAGCGGCGATGCTCCCGACACTTCAGGCAGCCGATCAAGTGGCGTTCAACCCGTCGTAAGTCGTTGCCACGAAGTTCGTCACCGGTCAGGAGGGGTAGGCGATCTCGCACCCATTGACATTGAAAATTACCCATGTTAAATGGTCTCCCGTCGCGTCAGCTCCTGTCGGCGTTCCCAGTGTTCGCGGAACGCGTCGCGGGCTTTGGCCAACCGCCACCGCACCGTGGCTTCGCGGCGACCGACAATGGCCGCCACCTCTGCGGACGAAAAGCCTTCGAGATCCCGAAGCACCAGGATTGTGCGATAGGGGACCGGAATCTTTTCCAGGATAAATTGCACTTCCTGGGCCAGTTCGGCCTGGATGCGGGGGTCGGGGTCGGGCAACTCGAAGGCCCAGGCACCGTCCCCATGGGGATGATCGATCGACGCGGCCGTCGGGGCCTCACGTCGGCGGAGTTGGTCGAGGCAGAGGTTCACGCCGATCCGGAACAGCCAGGGGCCGAACCGTCGCGCTGTGTCGAACCGGTCGAGTCGGCTATAAACCTTCCAGAACGTTTCCTGGGCGAGGTCGCGGGCCAACTCTTCGTCGTGGACGAGCCGCGTCAGGACGCGGATCAGTTTCCGTTCGTAGCGGGCCACGAGGGCCGCGAAGGCGTTGTCGTCTCCGCCACGGACCTGCTCGACGAGCCAGGCATCGCCTCGCTCGTCGGCCCGGACGTGGCTCGCCGCCTCCGTTGCCGGAGGTAGCGGAGTCCCGGCACCGCGGACCGCGGTTTCCGGATCTTCAGACTGGGAACGGAATTCAGCCGACTTCCACATCGCGTGACCTCCCGCCTTTCGATTATCATACGGACGGCAGTCGGCGCCGCGTTGGACATTTTTCCCGAAAGGCCCGTCTTGCTTCGGATTCCGGAACGGCCATGCCGGGCTTGACCCCTCTCGTTCAACCCTGCCCGCCGGGTGACCGCGAGGCGGCCTTGGAGGTTCTTTATCGCCGGGTTCCCGCCTCGTTGCGGCCGCGTCTGATCGCCAATGCGCTGGCGGAGTCGGCAATGGGGGTGATCGACCTCGCCGGACTCTGGGTCGTCTGGCGGCATGGCCGAATCGTGGGGGCGATGCTCACGCAGCCGCTGGCGGGACGAGCGGCAGCGGTCTGGGCGCCCGAGGTCGACCCGTCGTGGCGGCGGTCCGCCTACGCGATCGCCCTGGTCCGCGCGGCCCTGGACGACCTTCGGACCCGAGGGTTTCGGATCGTGCAGGCCTTGCTCGATGAGTCGGCCCCGCAGCAAGGGGCGGCGGACCTGGAAGGGGGGGGCATGCCCCATGTCACCGACCTGGTCTACCTCGAGCGCGCGACATCCCCCCCTTTGGAAGTCCCGGCCGACCTTCCCGCCATCGAGTGGCAGGGATACGGACCCGCGGTCGAGGCTGAATTTCGCCAAGTGCTCCAGGCTACGTATATTGACAGCCTCGACATGCCCGAGCTCGAGGGGATTCGTTCACTCGATGACATTCTGGCCAGCCACCGCGCGGCGGGTCGGTTCGTCGCCGATCGCTGGCGGATGGGGCGGCTCGTGGGCGAACCCGAGGCCGGGGCGGTCCTGCTCCTGTCCGAGCTCCCCGAACGCGACGCCTGGGAGGTTGCCTACCTCGGCCTGACCCCCGCGGCCCGCGGCCGTGGCCTGGGCCGCGCCATGCTCGCGCGGGCGATTGCGATGGCGGCGGAGCACGTCCCCCGTCTCGAACTGGCCGTCGACGTGCGCAATCGCCCGGCCAGTCAGCTCTATATCGGCTCGGGCTTTCTCCCCTTCGATCGCCGTGCCGTCCACCTGGCGTCGCTGGCTCCTCACGAGCCGCCGCCCACGCCTTGAGTGAGGCCGTTTGCTTGTCTCGGGATCAAGGACTCGTGTGGCTCTGAGTCGGCCCCGGCCCCAGCGGTTGATCCGCGAACAACGACCGTGGCTGATCCGCCGAGCCTGGTCGGGCGTTCGCCTCCGGCCTTGGGCTTGGGCCGCGAAACGACTTGGCCAGCTCCTCCAGGTCGCCTGGGAGTGGGGCGGCCTGGACGCTCTGGCTGGCTTCGATGTTGGGTGCTCCCGAGGGACGCTCTCCTTCCACCGAGGAAAGGACCCAGCGCAACCCGCCGACGAGGATCGCGCTGGCCAGGACCATGGAGGCCCCGAGCCACTTGGCGGCCGTCACGACGTTGCCTTCCATTTGCTGCGTGTCCTCCATGACGAATTCTCGATGAGACCGGCCGAAGCGAAGCGAGCCATCGACGGGCCGTCGCGGGGTTCGGCCCGATCGAAAGAGGTCGGCGAATCGTCTCATCAGGTGGCGAGGTCGTTCTCGTCGAGGTGACGGATGATGTCCCCTTCCTTGAGGTAAACGACCGCCTCGGCGATGTTGGTGGCGTGGTCGGCAATACGCTCGAGGTTTCGCGAGGTGTTGATCAGGCGGAGCCAGGTGTTGAGCCGGTCGGGGTCGCGGCGGATCTCGTCCTTGAGCACTTTCAGGACGACCCGATAGTGGCGATCGATGTCACCGTCGCCGGTGATGACGGTACGGGCGAGCTTGGCGTCGGATTTGGTCAGGGCGTCGAGGCTGTCGCGGACCTGCGACAGAGTCGCCATCGCCATCGCTTCCATCTCTTGCGGAATCGGGAACGCGGCCGGGTCGGAGGCCAGCTTCTTGACCCGCTTGGCGATGTTCCGCGCCAGGTTGCTGATCCGCTCGAGTTCGCCGTTGACCTTGAGCACCGAGGCCACCCGCCGCAGGTCGGACGCGACCGGCTGGTGGAGTGCCAGGACCTTCAGGCAGTCCCGCTCGATCTGGACCTCGCGGCGATCGACGTCCCGTTCTTCGCTTCGGACCAGGGCGGCCAGGTCGGTGCGGCCGTCGCAAAGAGCGCGCACGCTCTGGTTCAGCGCATCCTCCACCACGGCCGCCAACTTGAGGATCCCTCCCCAGAGGCCCTCGAGGTCCCTGACAAAATGCCGGCCGACGGTCATTCGCTCACCGTCCCAGCTCGACCCGGACGATGCCCCGCTCTCAAGTTGCATCAAGTTCTCCCTTCTCCGGTGCTCCGCCCCTCCGTGCCTTCTCGAGCACACCGCCCTCAGCTCTCCAAGGGCATTTCGCAACGGAGATCCTCGGCATTGATATTCGAAAGCTTAAGCCCGATCGTCTTGAGGAACAATACCGCACCAGGAAGATCAAGAGGGGGGCCTGGACCCTGGCATCGCCCCCTGGCCATCGCGATCCACTCCGTTCTCTTTGTCGTCTCGTGGGATCGGGCAAACGGGAGGAGAATCGGGGCCGGAGCCCGACTGGAGAATGATCGGATTTGAAGGATTCCCGGTGGCGAGCATTCTCAGGTCTCAATCGACCCTGAAGGAAGCAACTGTGGGGATTTGACATGGCGAGGGGGGATGACGGATGCTGGGAGAGATTCCCGATGGTGGAGCGGGCGCTGACGCTCTGCCTGATTCCTGAACTCTTCCTCGATTCCAAGAGCTGCTTGCATGTCGTCCCGCCGCCAGACCCAGTCCTATCTTCGAAACCTGTTTGCGCGGCGAGGGGTTGCCCCGCAGCACCGATACGGTCAGAACTTTCTGATCGACTTGAATATCCACGAGTTGATCGTCAACGCGGCGGAGGTGGGGCCGGACGACGTGATTCTTGAGATCGGCCCGGGGGCAGGGGCCTTGACCGCCCTGATGGCCGAGCGGGGAGCGGCCGTTGTGGCCGTCGAGATTGACCCGGCGATGGCCCGGCTGACGACCGAGGCGGTCGAGGGGCGGCTCAACGTTCGGGTCCTGAACGTGGATGCCCTGGCGAACAAGCACACGATGAATTCCGAGGTGCTCGACAACGTTCGCGCGGGGCTGGCCGTGGCGCCGGAGAAACGGCTCAAACTGGTGGCCAACCTCCCCTATAACGTTGCGACCCCGCTGATCAGCAACCTGCTCGTTCATCCCGAGCTTTGCCCCACCTTGATGGTGGTGACGATCCAGCTGGAACTGGCCCAGCGGATTTGCGCCGGCCCCGAAGAGAAAGAGTACTCCGCGCTTTCCGTCCTGGTTCAGTCTCTGGCCGAGGTCTCGATTGTGCGGACCTTGGCGCCGACGGTCTTCTGGCCGCGTCCCAAGGTGGAATCGGCCGTGATCTCGATCCGGCCCGACCCCGCCAAGCGGGCTCTGGTGCACAACCTCGCCTGGTTCCATCTCGTCATCCGCCAGATTTTTCTCCACCGACGCAAGAACCTTCGCCGCGTTCTCTACAGTCTCTGGCGCGACCGCTGGACGAAGCCCGAGGTGGATGCCTTTCTCGAAGGCCTTGGCCTGACCGGCCTGGTTCGCGCCGAGGCGATGAACGTCGAGGAACTCCTGACGCTCGCTCAGAAACTCGGCGAGCTCTTCAACGTCAATAACGTGGGAGCGCTCCCGGAAACGTCTGAGTCTGATGCGGAGACTGAAGACGTTGAGGAAGCCGCTGATGAAGAACCTGATGACGACGCTGAAGACCTGGATTCGGACGATCCATCCTCCGAGGCTTTGTAGGGTGGACCTGGCGGCCCACCCGGTCGTACCTGTGCCGACGTCCGCGCCCTTCTTCCCCCGCGACCTCGAGACCACCCCGTGGGCTGAGGGCGCGGGGCCGGGATGTGCTTTGGAGCCTTTTTGAGCCGGTTCACGCGTGCTCATTCCGCTTCTGAATCCGACCAAGCATGCCGAGCGAACCTCGGCATTTTTGATTTGGCCGTGTGACTATTCTTCGGGGCTCACCAGGGTAAGATGATTCGGATTGCGATCTGGCGAGGCTTGCCAGACGGACGTGCTTCGGTGGCGATCGAACGGCCCGCATCCAAGGATTGACCCGATGAGCCAGCGGATTTGTCCCACTCTTCTCACCGCCGCCTTGCTCGCGGCCGGTGCCAGCGGCCTACTGCGAAGTACCAGCGCGGCCGACGCGCCGAAGCCTGGCGACACTTTGACCGGCAAGGATGCCCTCGGCGACTGGACGACCGATGCGCCCGGGGTTCGCCGCAAGATCACCGTTGCTGACTTGGCGACGCCGTATGACACCCCGTCGGCGAGGAACAATCCCAAGGTCGTCAAGCGGCCCCAAGGGGCCTGGCCCAAGGCTCCAGCCGGCTTCGAGGTGACCGAGTTCGCCACCGGTCTGAACAATCCGCGAGTGATCGCACGCGCCCCCAACGGTGACCTGTTCGTCGCGGAGAGCCGGGCGAATCGCGTCCGTATCCTTCGCGACGCCGACGGTGACGGCAAGCCTGAGCTGAGCCAGGTCTTTGCCGACGGCCTGGCCCGCCCGTTCGGGATCGCCTTTTATCCCCTCGGGGCGGATCCCCAGTACGTCTATGTCGGCAACACGGACTCGGTCGTTCGCTTCCCCTACCAGAACGGCGATACGAAGGCACGAGGCGACGCCGAGACGATCGTCAAGGACATCCCGAGCGGGAACGAGCAGGTTGGGGGCGGCGGTCACTGGACCCGAGACCTGGAGTTCTCCCCCGACGGCAAGACGCTCTACGTCTCGGTCGGTTCCCGCTCCAACGTCAACGATGATAAGAGCGAGACGCGCCGGGCCGATATCCTCGCATTTGACCCCGACGGCAAGAATGAACGGATCTACGCCTCGGGAATCCGCAACCCCGTCGGACTGGCCACCCACCCCAAGACCGGTCAGCTCTGGACCTCGGTCAATGAGCGCGATGGGCTCGGGGACAACCTCGTGCCTGATTACATCACGCACGTCGAGCCCGGCGGCTTCTACGGCTGGCCCTGGTACTACATCGGCGCCCACCAGGATCCCAGACACCAGGGAAAGCATCCTGAACTGAAGAACAAGACGATCGTCCCCGACGTCTTGCTCCAGTCGCACTCAGCCTCGCTCGACCTCGCCTTCTACAACGGGGAGCAGTTTCCGAACGAGTACCGGAATGATGCGTTCGCAAGTGAGCACGGTTCATGGAACCGAAGCCGCCGCACTGGTTACAAAGTCATTCGCGTGCCGATGAAAGAGGGGCAGGCAACCGGCGAATACGAAGACTTTCTGGTCGGATTCGTCACCGAGGATGGCGACGTCTGGGGCCGTCCGGTGGGTGTGGCCGTGGCCAAAGACGGCGCCCTCATGGTGACCGACGACGGCTCGGGCACGGTCTGGCGAGTCGCCTATACCGGCAAGAAATGAGGCTGTGTTGAATCTGTCTGTGTGCCGCCGCGCCTACACACTGATTGAATTGCTCGTGGTGATCAGCATCATCAGCGTGCTGATTGCCCTGCTGCTGCCCGCGGTGCAGTCTGCCCGCGAGGCGGCGCGGCGTGCCGGTTGTGCCAACAACCTTCGGCAGCTCGGTCTGGCGATGCACAACTACCACGCGGCGGTCGGCAGCTTCCCGGTCGGCTTCCTCTACCCGACCGGGCCAATCCCGACGACGACCTCGGTTTTGCAGTATCGCTGGTCCACGCTCGCGCAGATGGCACCTCAGCTCGAGCAGACGAGCCTTTACAATGCCTTGAACTTCGACTTTCCGCTGGCCTACCGGCCCTCCGGGGGGGGCTCGGCCTTCTGGCCGTTCTACCCGACCAACACCACGGCGATGAGGACGCATGTCGCGATCTTCGTCTGTCCGAGCGATGGCGCCCCCGCGCCGGCCGATGACTCCGGACCGACGAACTATGTCTTCTGCACCGGAGACGGCTCGAACGGCGGCGAAGCCACCGGCGCGAATGGTGCCTTCGTCCTGGGGCCGGCCCGTTCGGTCGCCCACTGCACGGACGGCACCAGCGGCACCGCCGCGGTCTCCGAGCAACTCCTTGGCATCGCCGGCCCCTACACGCAGACGTTCGCATCCCCCGCGCCCCAGCCGACGACTCGAGCCTTCGCCCGCGCGGCGGCCGGCCCCTTGACCGAGGCCGCCTGCGAGGCCTCGGCTCCGGGTTGGCTCCTCAACAAAGGGGCGTCTTGGTGGGACGGCAACTACCTCAACACGCTCTACAACCACCGATCACCTCCCAACGCCCCACGCCCGGACTGCGTCACGTACCACAATCCAGGGTGGAAGGCGGCACGCAGCCTCCACCCTGGCGGGGTCAACCTGCTGTTTTGCGATGGTCACATGGCGTTCATCAAAAACACGGTCGACTCGAACATCTGGCGAGGAATCGCCAGTTGCGCCGGGGGTGAGATCGTCTCGTCTGACGGGTACTGAAGGTCCGGCTGGGTGGCTGTCCGGTTGCCCTCTCTGTTATCAAGAGCACCTTACGCCGCCGGCCCCCATCCGCTTCTACCTGAACTGGCAAATGGGGTCAGTCATGGAAATCGATCAACCCGCCCTCTTTTATGATAAAGCGAGAATTCACCTCAAACATTCCGTTCGTCAGATACCCGAAAGTTCCTTTTAGCTGTGTTCCGTCCGCAAGTACGCCACTGACGTCGTAGTATCCGTCGCCCCAGATGATGCCGAATTCCGAAGCGGCCTGCTCGCCAATCGGGATGTCCTTGAACGTGACCACAGAATTCGTTCCATCGACGATGATCTGTAATCTGGAAATTCTCTGGCCGGAGTGATTTACGACGGTGAGGCGGTTCTGGAGGGCGCGGTAACACGAGATGGCGCCTCCCATGGTCGAGCCGAGGATAACAACCGCAATCATCATGTGTTTGATTGTAAGCCGAATTCTGGGCATCCACCTCTCCCGAGAAGCATTCACCGGTTATGGCTGCGGCGGATCGGGCGGGACGGGGAGCCACGGTCGCTCGGCCGCTCGCTTGTATCTGACGGACATTGTGTAGTGCCAGAGTTCCGTGCGCGCCCTGCTCCCGGACACGGTCTTCAGATCTCGATCCACGACGGACGGTGTGCCGAGGAAATCGCCCTCCGGGGTGATCGCGCCGGAAATGACCAGGGACAGTCGGCTTCGATGGCTCTCGCTTAGCGAGTGAAATCGCCTGGCTCGCCGCGATATCCACTGGTGCGACCCCAGCAGCATTCCCGCGACGGCGATGGCGACCAGAATCCATCGCACGCTGCACCGGAAACGCGGCATGGGCGGGCTCCAACACGTGGCGAGATTGATCGTGCCAGGTTCCGCGGGGGATTCGCGAGCTCCTCTGTCGAGGAGAACGCTTGGGTGGAATTCAAGACTTTTAAGAAAAAGCATATTGATTGATTTTGTGGAGATCGATGTGCTTTTCGAGTCCTCCGCTTTGCTCTCTTGAACTGCCTGGCCACCGGCCCGCTCTGGACCATGGCGCACTCAGACGCTCAGGCTGCGTGGGTCGTTGCTTGGCTAGCGAGGGTGGGTTGCCATTTCTTGCGGAAGCGCGTTGAGGCCCCCTTCTTGATCGGTTTCCCGTGTCCGAAGCAGGCCAACTCGAACTCAAGTGCCGCGAGTTTCGCCAGGCTCCGCTGCCCATCGGCCAGGTCCTCGTACAGAGGACTCATCGCCAGGCCGAACACATTTGCGGCGGCATCGGCCGCGATGAGCACCCCACCATGCTTGGGCCAGAGGAAGGCCAGTTGCCCCGCACAGTGACCAGGGACGTGGATCGCTTGCAGGCCTCCGGCAATTGGAAGCGTTTCTCCGTCACCCACCTCGTGCTCGACCTCCGTCGCTTCGACTTCCGTCGGTGCGGAGGGGACCAGGAACCGGCAGACGAGCGCGTTGAGCAGTCCTGGTGCCGGCTTGAGCGGGCGCAGGGCCTTGCCGGCTCGGACCATCTCGGCATCCAGCGGGTGCATCGTGACCTTCGCACCCGTCCGTCGCTTCAACTCGGCCACGCTGCCCGCATGGTCGCTATGGCAATGCGTCAGAAGCAGATGGCGCACGTCGGCCGGTTCTCGACCGATCTCCTTGATGGCCTCGAGAAGTTTCTCCGCGCTTCCCGCAATCCCCGTGTCGATTATCGCCAAGCCGTCGGGCGACTCGAGGATGAACGCGTTCACGAAGCCGAGCGACACTTCCCAAAGTCCCGGAACAATTGCCGTTGCAACCATATTGTTTTTCTCATGCATTGGGTGATGGAAGTTTGATCCGACAGTCGCGTTCTGTCCGCCATATTATCCAGAAACGACCCGGATCGCCCCTCCCATCTCGGGGAGCATGTCAGGCCGAGGTCGCGCCGGATTCGCTGGTGGTTGGCCACCGCTTTTCGTGTACTCAAAGTCCTGCCCGCCTATATCCGCCCAAAGGGTGACCGGCAGAACGAGCCCAACGTGTTTGATGGTCGCTTGTCCGGGGCGGAAGCACGCTTATTTGAGTTCGTCCTGCCCGAGCCGAGAGCCATAGAGGCGAATCGCGAGTTCGAGCCCTTTCGCGAGTTCGGCGACCCTGGCCAATTGGGGCGAGAGATCGTCTCCGGTGTCGGGGCAGAACAGATCGATGTGCCACCGGAGCGTTTCGCCGAGTTGGGTCTGTTCGCCGTGCTCGGGGGGGAGCGCGAATGGTCGGATCTGGAGGAATTCTCCTCCCCGGGCGCGATCTCGGACGAACCAGGCGATGAACTCCAGCGAGCGCCAGGCGGTCGCGGAGGGCTCGAGTTGGAACTCGAACTGGATGAGCGCCTCGTTCGTCAGGCCTCCGTTGGTGCGTCTGAGTGCCCCATGCGGGAGATGTGCCTGGTCGGGGAGCCGAAGGTCGTCACCAGTGATTCCTTGGAGGTCGTCAATGCCACTACAGACACTGTGAACGCCAGGTAACTGGGCGATTGCCTGGTGCATTCGCTCAATTTCCGGGGGATAATCCATCGGTACGCCTTCCTCAATGCCTGTTTGCGGTTACCGGAACACTGGGGGCCGTCGGCCTGTGGGCCGGCCGACTGGGGTTATACCAGACAGGGCCAAGCATCGCGCCTGCTTGTGCTTCTTGGGCCGAACTCTCGTCGCGGAATGCGTGATTGTCGTCGAAGAAACCGGGCCTTGGGACTTCCTCGGGCGAGCGAGGGGAGGTTAGCGTGTGGGTTGGCGGCGGAGATCGACTGGGGGGCGGGGAGGGAGCCACTTGGGACGCGAGTGTCGTGCCTCGAGGATCGGTCCGGCCTGGTTCGCCAGTTCGTTCCACAGGCCGGCGAGTTCGTCACGGGCCGTCTCGGGGTGAGCGCGGGCGCGGGCGACTCGCGCGCCGACGTCGTCGCGGAGCCCTTTCATTTGCGCCAGGTCGAGGAGGTTGGCGGCGGTCAGTGTGACGAGGGCTTCGTGAGTCTCGGCCACGGCTTCTCGCCAGGCCCTGGGATTGACCTCGGGGGGAACAACCTCGGCCAGAGGGTCAATCGCGGGGGCAACCTGCGTTGCGCCAAAGTCCGCGCGACGGCGATAACCGGCCCGCCAGACGCGGAAGACAGCTTGGAGCGTTCCCCAGAGGAGGATCAGGATCAGGCTGGCCACGATCACGAACCGGCGTCCCGAGTGCGTCGGGGCCTCCCCTGGCCCCGCGGCGAACTCGTCGATCCTGAGCCGGGGAACCGGCCGGCGGCCCACTTGGTCGTCACGCTCTGTCACGAACGGTGCCTCTTCCGAGATTCCCTTCAACGTTTCGGCGGCGCCTCGCCTATCCGCCCTCTCAGTGTATTTCTTGGCGGGGCGGGGGGGAAGAGGTGGCGATTGTTGGCAGAGATGGCATTGCCATCCGCACGCAACGGGGCGAAATAATAATGGTTGACCGCGTCGATCCGCGGAGTGGCGGACGTCGTTGGAGCCCTGGAAGGGGGACGCAGTCGGTTCTGCGGTGGCACGAGGAGCGAGGCGTGCCTGTCCTACGGTTGATTGTCGATCAGGGTAAAGTCGAAGAGTATGAGTTCTTCAATCGGGTCCTGCCAGAGCTCGAAGCTTAACAGGCCTGCCTTGACCGGAACGATGCTGGTTTCGAAATAGCTCTTGCGGCCTTTGAGACGTGCTAATGCACGAAATTTCAAGTCTTTAGGAAATGGATTCTTTGTCACGAGGATGAGCATGTCATCTTGCTTGCGGAAATCGAGACTGAGAGTCGTTGGCTGATCGGCAGCTTTTTCAACGATTTTGGGGCGAGTGAGCGTGTTTCCCTGTTGCTCGAATCGGACAGCGATACTTTTGCCGACCTCGATTGTGACTTTGTCTTTAAGAGTGGATGGGTCAACCGCCTGGTCTGGGGCGGCAACCGCGGTGGTCACCGTGACGAGCAGGAATACTGGCAAGGACCGGATGAGCTTCATGGCTGCCTTCGACCTCCTGAATCCGCGTGAGATGGGGTGGATTGGATAGGAACGATCGGACGCTTGCTTGATGAGACGGACTCATGGCCTGAGAGTGCGGGTCTCGACAGCGATCGTAGCAGCATCTATTGGTGTCTTCAATGCAAGGCTCGATGCCGTTGTTGCCGTAGCGGACACGGGCGGCTGGCGACGGATTCGGCCGAAGGCTTTCGTAAAGTTGGTCGAGTTGGCTCCGAGTCTAGGGATCACGAGACGGACGATCGGATGTCGGTCAACTGGAATTAGGTTGAGATTTGAGCGTTTCAGCGGCTCGGCGCGAAAAGTGCAGAACGGGAAGCAGGGGAAAGTTAGGAAAGAGCCTCACGCAATTTCCCCTCCCCCCTTTTTTTTTAAACCGGACCGAGGACGACGGGAATGAGTGAAGCGACGAGTGAGCTCCCTGCGGAGTCCGAGGCCAATCCATCCCCGCTTGCGTCGGACAAGACCGCTGAAGTCATCAGGCTGCTTGCGCTCGTGACTCTGACCGCAGGCCTGTTCGCTCTGTGCGCCTGGCTATCCGTTCCGCTCCTGCCCGCGATCACCTGGGGCGTGGCCCTGGCGATTCTCGCCTGGCCGATGCATCTCAAGATCCGTCGCCATGTCTCCCGGCCGGGGCTCGCCGCGGCCCTGAGCACGGTGGCCGTGGTGGCCTTGATTTTGGTGCCTGGGCTGCTCGTGACCTACCAGCTCGCCCGCGAAGCCACCTCCGCGGCTCAACGGGTTAGCGGGGATGAGGCGGCGGCGCAGATTCGGGAGAAAGTGGTCTCGATTCCCGGTGGAAAACAGGTGGTGAAGTGGTTCGATCGGGCGGGCATCGACGCCGAGAAGGAGATCAGCCAGATCATCCGATCGTCGACCCAGGGCGCTTCCGACTTGGTGCAGGGGTCGGCGACGGCGGCCCTCCAGTTCCTGATCGCGGTCTTTATCCTCTACCATCTGTTCCACGACCGCGCGGAGTTCCTGGGCGGACTGCGCGACATGCTGCCGCTCTCGGTGGAGGAGAGCAACTTCCTCATGAAACGCGCCGCCGACTCGGTGCATGCGAACCTCTACGCCACGGTGCTGACCAGCCTCATCGACACGGTCGGCTTTGGCTTCGCGTTCTGGATGGTCGGACTCCCTGCTCCATTCCTCTGGGCGGTGGTCGTGTTCGTCCTGAGCCTGCTGCCGGTAGTGGGGTCAGGTCTGGTCTGGGTTCCCGCCGCCGTGTATTTGGCCCTGTCGGGCCATTGGATCGGGTTCACCGCCCTGGTCGGTTGGGGGCTGTTCACCTCGATCGCGATCGACAACCTGCTGTACGCGCGGCTGGCCGGAGGGCGGATGCGAATGCACGAAGTGCCGGCTCTGATCGCGTTCCTGGGAGGTCTGGCGGTGTTCGGGGTGTCAGGGGTGGTCCTTGGCCCGGCCGCCTTCGCCGTGACCTTCGCGCTGATGGAGGTCTGGAAGCGACGGATGAGAGGCGTGAGTGTCTCCCCTTCGGTTTCGTGAGCCGCCGGGGAGGCAAGCCGTGGCCTGACAGAGCTCAGGCCGACTCCATCAACTGCTTCATGGCCTGCTTTTCCAGTTGCCGGATGCGCTCACGGGTCAAACCCAGGTTGTCGCCGATCTCGCGCAGCGTCATCGGGTCGTAGGCATCGAGCCCGTATCGCATCCGGATCACCGTGGCTTCACGCTCATTGAGTTGCTCAAGCCTCTGGAAGATCCGAGTGACCTCGTCAACCTCCAGGAGTTGGTCGACGGCGTTCTTGTTCCGATCGTCGACCAGGTGCGCACACGAGTCGTTCTCGTTCTCGTCCATGGTCTCCGCGTGGCGCATCAGCATGTTGACGCGGAGGGCCTGGATGATGATTTTGACCTGCTTAGGGGAGAGTTGAAGCCTCTTGCCGGTCTCTTCGGGCGTGGGCGTCCGCCCTAATTCTTCGGTCATTTGGATGAACACTCGTCGCCACTTGGCGAGTTGGTTGACCATATACGCGGGCAACCGGACCGGCTTACCCTGATTGATGACGGCTCGTCTCATCGCCTGCTTGATCCAGTAGCTCGCGTAGGTACTAAAGCGGACGTTTATGTCCCTGTCGAATCCTTCGACTGCGCGCATCAGGCCGAGATTCCCCTCCGCGATCAGGTCCTCGATCGCTAGCCCCTTCCCCAGGTATCCTCGAGCCAGGTTGACGACCAAACGGAGATTGGCCCGAATGAGGTGGTCGCGGGCGATGACATCCCCTGCCTCAATTTTCTCGGCCAGCTCGCGCTCCCCCGCAGCCGAGAGAAGCGGAGTTTCGTTGATTTCCTTGAAATAGATCCGGAGATCCGAGGTGTTCTGGTTGGTTGGTTGCGTGTTGAATTTCATCGGTGTCGCGTCTTAAATCGATTCGCATTAAGTCCAGCAGGGCGAAATCGAGTTCGTGCTGGGTCGAACGAATCTTCCTTGCAAGGAGGCTCTTCCTGAGAGGTCTGGCTGTGGCCGGAGCGATCGCCGAATCTTTTGGCGACGAGAGAACGCGGCCTCAAGGATTATTCTGTGTCAAATCCGCTTGGCTGTCTCTCGGGAGTATCCCATGGATACGATCAGGGTTTCCCTGAGGCCGGAGTGATCAGGATGACCTTGAGGTCGAGGGGTGTGCCGCTTTCGCTCGTCCTTGAGCTTGTCCCTGGGGCTGCGTTCGCTGTTTCCCAGGGGGCGTCGAGACCTGACTGAGGTCATTTCATCGGGGCATTCAGGCTGCCTTGATCCTGGCTGGCCGGCCTGATCCGTCGTCTCGTAACAGGCTTCGCGGTCAGTCGCAGGGCGTTCGGATCGGCTCGAGAAGTCCCGAGCCGATCTGAACTCGGGACATTCGGGAACCGCCCAACGAAGTGCCAAGCCCTTTGGGTTTTCTGGAGCCGTTGCATTCCCGAATGCTCCGAGGATTATGCAACCAACCTGGCTCCATCCTGGAGAATCGTGAATGTTCCATTCCTCTTCACAATTAAGGTGAGAGACGGAGTAGGATGAAAGGAAAGGACGTTGGAAGTCCTTCGCAGGGCACTCTTGAGCGAGCTCATCCCGGGGCCATCAGGCCTGGGGCTGTTGGCTTTCCGTTGAGGCTTCAACGCGGTTGGCTTTCTCTCCACCGTAGGCAAGGCGTCTTGTCTTGGTCGTCCAAAAGGGGGCTGATCTACTTGTCACGTAAGAGATCCGACCATGAGCACGTCGGTTCGTGCAGTCTGTCTGGACGACTATCGGTTCTTTGCACGAGCGGCAGGCGCCGCCGTGATCGTGATGAGTGGCCTGGTGCTGGTGGGGTGGACGTTTGATTTTGTCGCCCTGAAGAGCATCGTCCCCGGTTCGATCGCCATGAACCCCGGCGGGTCGGCATTCGCTTTCCTGCTCGCAGGCGCGTCGCTGTGGGCGCAGGCGTCGGAGGGGGCGCTGCCCCGCCGTCGACGCGTCTTGGGGATCGCGTGCGCGGTGGGTGTGTTGCTGATCGGTCTGACGCGGGTGGGCGGCTACCTCACGGGTTGGGACAGAGGGGCCGACCAACTGCTCTTTCACGCGAAGCTGGAGCAGGAAGCCATGTGGTCGGGCCATCCCAACCGGATGGCGCCCAATACGGCCGCGGCGTTCGTGTTCATCGGGCTGGCGTTGGCGATGCTCGACGTGAAGATCCTCCGTCGTGGGATTCGGCCCGCCCAGTTCCTCGCGCTGGCGGCGGGCCTGATCGCGATCCTGGCCCTGATCGGCTACGCGTTCCGCGCCACTTCGTTGATCGGTGTGAAAGCGTTCATCCCGATGGCGCTGAACACGGCGTTCGCGTTCTCGATCCTGAGCCTCGGCATCCTCTGTTCGCGTCCGGAACGCGGGCTGATGGCGGTCATCAGCAGCCAAGGCGCCGGCGGCGGGATGGCGCGGCGGATGCTCCCGGCGGCGATCCTGATCCCGGCGGCCGTCGGGTGGGTGCGGTGGCTCGGCCAGCGGGCGGGCGTGGTTGACCCGGTCATGGGGCTATCGCTGTTCGTTCTGGCCGACATCCTGATCTTCACGGCACTGGTCTGGTGGAACGCGGCGTCGCTCGATCGCATGGACCGCGAGAGGGCGCGGGCTGAGCGGCGCCTCGGGGTCCAACACACGGCGTCACGCGTCCTGGCGGAATCGCCCCGCCTTGAAGATGCCGTGCCCAGGATTCTCCAGGCGATCTGCGAAAGCCTGGGCTGGGCGGTGGGCGTGATGTGGTGGGTGGACGCGGAGGAGAACGTGCTCCGCTGCAGTAACCTCTGGTGCTCCCCTTCGGCCCGGGTGGACGAGTTCGCGGCCCTGAGCCGACGGTACACGTTCGCCCCCGGAGTCGGACTGCCCGGCCGTGTTTGGGCGAGCGGTCAAATCGTCTGGATCCCGGACGTCGCCAAGGATTCCAACTTCCCGCGGGCGGCGGTGGCCGTCCGCGACGGACTTCACGGCGCCTTCGGGTTCCCGATCGTGGTCGGCAGCGACATCCTCGGCGTCGTGGAGGCCTTCAGCGGCGACATCCAGAATCCCGACGGGGAACTGCTCGAGATGCTGGTCGCCATCGGCAGCCAGATCGGCCAATTCATGAAGCGCAAGCAGGCGGAGGAAGTGGCCCACCACGAACGGTTCTTGCTCCTCTCGCTCATGGATAACGTCCCTGACTCGATCTACTTCAAGGACATCGAGGGACGCTTCGTCCGCATCAATCAGGCGATGGCGACCCAGTTCGGTCTCAGCGACCCTGCCGCGGCCGTAGGGAAGACAGATTTCGACTTCTTTGACGACGAACATGCCCGCCAGGCCCGGGAAGACGAACAGGCGATCATGCAAGCCGGACAGCCTGTCGTCGGCAAAGAAGAAAAGGAGAGATGGGGAAGCAACGGGCGCCTTGCCTGGGCCTCCACGACCAAGATGCCGTTTCGGGATAAGGACGGACGGGTCATCGGGACGTTCGGCATCTCACGCGATATCACGGCATGGAAGCAGGCCGAGGAGGCCCTGCGCCAGAGTGAGGAGCGGTTCCGATCTCTGGTCGAAGCGACCGTCGCCATCGTCTGGAACACCCCGGAATCAGGCGAATTCGAAACGGAGCAGCCCGGCTGGAGCGCGTATACCGGCCAGACGTTCGACCAGCTCAAAGGGTGGGGCTGGCTCGACGCCGTCCACCCCGACGACCGGGCAAACACCACCCAGGTTTGGACGGAGGCGATCACCTCCTGCTGCCTCTACCAGGTCGAGCATCGGCTCCGGCGGTACGACGGGGAATATCGGCACATGCTGGTTCGTGCCGTCCCCGTTCGGGCCAAGGATGGCGGGATCCGGGAGTGGATCGGGGTGCACACCGACATCGATACCGAGAAACGAGCCGAGGCCGCATTGCGAGAGGCTGAGGAACGGGTTCGACTGCTCCTTGAGTCTTCAGGGGAAGGAATCTATGGAATCAATATGAGTGGGTATTGCACGGTGATCAATCGCGCGGCGGCGGCGATGCTTGGTTACCGGGTCGACGAGATCCTTGGCCGAAATCTCCATACCCTGATTCACCACTCCTATCCAGACGGTTCGCCGTATCCTGAAAAGATTGTCTGATCTATCGATCCTTTCGGGTCGGCGAATCGTGTCGGGTTGACAACGAGGTCCTCTGGCGGCGGGACGGAACGGCCTTCCCGGTCGAATACTCCGCATACCCTCTGCGCGGGGGAGAAGGGGAGATTGAAGGGGCCGTCGTCAACTTCACGGACATCACCGAGCGGAAACAGGTGGAACGCGAGCTGGTGCGGGCCAAAGAGGCCGCTCAGGCCGCCGCCCAGACGAAGAGCGAATTCCTGGCGAACATGAGCCATGAAATTCGCACGCCTCTGAATGGGATCATCGGCATGACCGAACTCGCGCTGGATACGGAGCTCACCATTGAACAGCGGGAGTACCTCGGGATGGTGAAGTTGTCGGCGGACCACCTGCTCACGGTGATCAACGACATCCTCGACTTCTCCAAGATCGAGGCTGGCCGGCTCGACCTGGACCTCATTGACTTCCACCTTCGTGACGCCCTTGACGACACCATGGCCACGCTCGCGATGCGTGCCCACAAGAAAGGGCTGGAGCTGGTCGACCACGTTGCGGCCGACGTGCCGGATGTTCTGGTAGGCGATCCTCACCGCCTTTGCCAGGTCGTCGTCAACCTGATCGGCAACGCCATCAAGTTCACGGAACGGGGCGAGGCGGTACTCCGGGTCGAAGTGCAGTCGCGGACCGAGCAGCAGGTCTGCCTCCACTTCGCGGTCAGCGATACGGGGATCGGAATCCCCAATGAGCAGCAACAAAAACTCTTCAAGGCCTTCTCCCAGGCAGACACGTCCACCACGCGCAAGTACGGCGGCACGGGGTTGGGGCTGGCGATCTCGGCCCGGCTGGTCCAGTTGATGGGCGGGGAGATCTGGCTGGAAAGCGAGACCGGTCGAGGGAGCACGTTCCACTTCACGCTCCCCTTTGGTCTGGTTTGCGGTCCGGTGGCGTGGTCGACACCGGCGGAGCCCGACCAGGTTCATGGTTTGTCCGTGCTGATCGTGGATGATAACGCCACGAACCGGCGGATTCTTGAGGAAATGCTTATCCACTGGGGGATGAAGCCGATCGCCGTCGAGGGGGGCCGGGAGGCGATCGCCGCCCTGACGCAGGCGCGGGATGTGGGCCTGCCGTTCGCTTTGGTGCTTCTGGATGCCATGATGCCCGGAATGGACGGCTTTAGCCTCGCCGAGCGGATCAGGCAGGACTCGGAACTGACGGGGGCGACCCTGATGATGCTCTCCTCGGCCAATCGGCGCGAGGATGCGGCTCGCTGCCAGGAGTTGGGTGTGGCCACCTATCTGATAAAACCGATCCGAGAATCCTCGCTCTTGGATGCGATTATGACCACGCTCGGTACTTCCGTGAGCCGCGAGCCGCGCCGGGGCCAGTTGGCGGCCACCGCAAAGCCTGATGGAAGCCGGCGGACCTGGAAGCGGAAACTGCGACTCTTGCTGGCCGAGGATAATCTGATCAACCAGCGGCTGGCCATGACTCTGCTGAAGAAACAGGGACACCATGTCGTGGTCGTGAGCAATGGCCGCGAGGCGCTTGCCGCCATGAACGGCACGCGATTCGACGCGGTGCTGATGGATGTGCAGATGCCGGAGATGGACGGGTTCGAGACGACCGCCGTGATCCGGGCGCGCGAGGCGGGGACCAAAGTCCATACGACGATTATCGCGATGACCGCCCACGCCCTGACGGGGGACCGAGATCGTTGCCTGGCAGCCGGTATGGATGCTTATGTCGCCAAGCCTCTTCGGTTGGAAGATCTATTGGCGGTCCTGGAAGGGCTCACCCCGGCGCCCCTCGAGACCGAAGGCACGGCGACCGGGTCCGGGTCCGGGTCCGTGGTCTTCGACAGGGCCGCGACCCTGGAACGCATGGACGGGGACGCCGAGCTGATGAAGGAGCTGGCGGGCCTCTTTCTCGAGGAATGTCCGCAGCGGATGGCGGAGATCAGGCAGGCGGTCGCCGAGCGGGATGCAATGCGGCTTCAGCGGATGGCGCACACGCTCAAAGGGTCCGTCGGGAACTTTGGGGCTCGGGAGGCTTTCGAGGCAACGCGGCGGCTGGAGATTATCGGGGTTGAGCAGGACTGGAGTCATGCGGACGAGGCCTGGACTGCGCTGGAGGAGGCCATCGGCCGCCTCAATTCGGCCTTCGCCGAACTCTGCAACGAGAGGGTGTCGTAGCGGCGGGGCGGGGCGGGGCAGGGGAGAGGAGGGGGCGTTTGCCCCTCACCCACTTGCCTGTACCACGGAAAGTGGTGGTCCATGAAGATCTTAATTGCGGATGACGACTCGGTTTCGAGGCGGTTGCTGCAGAGCTATCTGGAGAAGTGGGGATACGAGGTTGCGGCGGTTCGGGACGGAGCCGAGGCGTGGCGCCTTTTCGAAGTGGATCAGTTCCCGATGGTCATCACCGACTGGATGATGCCCGAGCTGGACGGGCCGGGTTTGCTCCGTCGGATTCGCTCGTCCCAGCGGCCCGGCTATATCTACGCCATCCTCCTGACCTCGAAATCCCAGAAGCAGGATCTGATCGAGGGGATGGAAGCGGGCGCGGACGATTTC
Organism: Singulisphaera photorubra; assembly: GCF_045290345.1. Classification (GTDB taxonomy): domain Bacteria; phylum Planctomycetota; class Planctomycetia; order Isosphaerales; family Isosphaeraceae; genus Singulisphaera. Next base: position 1,698,884 of record NZ_CP155447.1, read on the forward strand.
CTGACCAAGCCGTTTGACCGGGACGAACTCCGGGTTCGGTTGCGGGCCGGCGAGCGGATCATTCACCTGGAGCAGAACCTCCGAGAGACCAAGGTGGCGCTGATCGAGACGGAAAAGCTCGCGAGCCTGGGGCGTCTGGCCGCGGGAGTGGCGCACGAAATCAATAACCCGCTCTCGATCGTCGTCAACAACCTGGCCATGCTCCGCCGGGACGTGCTGGACGCCTTGCGAGTACTCGACAAGTACCGGGAAGGAAGCACCAGCCTGGCCAGGGCGGAGCCGGAACTCGCCGCGCATCTGGCCTGCCTGGAGGATGAAGTCGATCTGCCCTATCTTCGCGAGAACCTTCCCCCCCTCTTCGACAGCTCGGAGGATGGACTGCGGAGGGTTCGCGCCATCGTGCAGAACCTGCGTGACTTTGCCAGGCTGGACGAGGCGGAATTCAAAGATGTGGATTTTAACGTCGCTCTCCAGTGCACCCTGGAGGTACTCCGCCACGAGTTCCACAAGAAGTCGGTTCGCGTCGAGACCCAGTTTCAGGAACTCCCGCTGGTGGCCTGCCACGCCGGCAAGATCAATCAGGTCTTTCTGAACATCCTGCTCAATGCGGTTCAGGCCTCCGAGCGCGAGGGACTCATCGATGTTCGCACCCGACCCGACGGCGCGGCCGCCGTGATCGTGGAGATCGAAGACCACGGCAGTGGGATCCGCCCCGAGCATCTGCCGCGCATCTTCGAACCCTTCTTCACCACGAAGCAGATCGGCGCCGGAGCGGGCCTGGGCCTTCCCATGAGCTACGGCGTCGTGCGCGACCAAGGGGGGACGATCGAGGTCGAGAGCGTCGTCGGCTGTGGCAGCCTCTTTCGAATCCGCTTTCCGCTTCAGCCGCGAGAGCCAGATACCGGCTCGGAGCCGCCCTTGCCACCGTGAAATGGAATCTTGCCGGATGGTATCACGGCCGCTGGATCAGCCATTTCTCCCAACGCTTGAGAACAGCGCTCCCGGAGTCCTTGCAACGATCAAACACTCGAGAAGACTCCGCTACGATGGGAAGGAGAAAAAAAGGGCGATGCCAGAAACCGCCGATAACGTGGCGACCGCCTCTCATTCCCTCTTCTTTCGCAAGAAAACGAGGGTCGGCGAGATCGGCCACACTTGTAGTTCTTGCAGGTCAGGAGACTTCCGGGCCTCTCGCCCAAAGCGTCGAAATCGCCCTTTTGGTCGAAATCGCCCTTTTGACTGAGAGGCAGGAAAGTAATGCACGCTCTCGATCCAATACCTTCCCCATGAACAGCGAATTCGACTCTGTCGAATCCCCGTCACTCGCCAAGGAACAACCCATGTTGGAGCGAGAAGTCATCGAACGGCTCGACCGGATCGCCGTCGCGACCGAGAAGGCCGCGAGGCGGCTGTGGTGGATTGTCTTGCCCGTCTACCTGTGCGTGGCTGCACTCTTCTTCTGGCTCTTCGTGATCACCCTGGTGGGTCTGAGGCAACACAGATATATTGGCTATTAATTGTGAATGCGTGTTTGTATTGTTGTGTGAAGCGTGGATTGTGATGTGGATTGCTTTTGTGGTCCTCGATAGGGGCAATCGCTTGGTTTAATTCCTGTTCGATCAGCATGTTGGTGTGCGATGGGGTCGTCAAGCAACGTCATCGGGCCGGGAGGCCCCTTTCTACTTGAAACCCTTCGCTCGCCTGGGATTAATGCTTGGCTAAGTACTGTTCTGAACTGGCACTGAATTGTTCTTGGCACTTTCGGCCGATTTGCATTCTTCGAATCCACGTGTAGACTCGAACAATACGATAGGGCTGGAGCGGGTCGCACCGAGATGGCGTTTTTCTCTCGTGACGCGGCGTGGATCGTCCGGCCGTGCCAGGACCGAGGAGGGGGACTGACGCCGAGCCGCGTGCGGACTCACGGCCCGTTGTCCCGGTCCGGTTCCTTTCAAAATCGGGGCGGATCGATGGCGCATTCCGGGGCACTGGGCGTTCGGGGTCTTGCCCCGACAGGGCCGCGGCGGGCGGCGGCGAGGCGTCGGGGGACCGGCCTGGTGCCCGACTTCGAGTCGTTGGAAGGGCGGGTCGTGCTCAGCACGTTCACCGTCACGAACGCGAACAACGACGGGGTCGGCTCGCTCCGGACGGCGATCGACCTGGCCAACGCAGACCCGGCGCAGGACACGATCGACTTCGCCTCCTCGGCCACCGGAACGATCACGCTGCAGTCGGCCCTGCCGGCCCTCTCGACGGCCATTCTCCTGAGCGGTCCAGGGTCGTCGGTCCTGACCGTGGCCCGCAGCGCTGATCCATCGACGCCGGAGTTCCGGATCTTCGACGTGATGGCGGGGGCTGAGGTGGCGATCTCCGGCCTGACGATCTCAGGCGGTCGGGTGTCCGCCCCCGGCGGGGGCATCGCCAACGCGGGCACGCTGACGGTCACCCACTCCACCCTGAGCGGCAACTCGGCCGATGACGTCGGCAGAGACATCGGCAGCGGCGGCGGGATCGCCAACTTCGGCACGCTGACGGTGACCACCTCCACCTTCAGCGGCAACTCGGCCGACATCATCGGCGGCGGCATCGCCAACCTCTCGGGCACGGTGACGGTGACCACCTCCACCTTCAGCGGCAACTCGGCATACGGTGGTGGCGGTCTCTTCAACCGCGGCATGTTGACGGTGATCAACTCCACCTTCAGCGGCAACTCCGCCGCCAGCGGCGGAGGTGGCGGAATCGCCAACTCGGGCGAGCTGACAGTCACCGGCTCCACCCTCAGCGGCAACTCGGCCAGCTACGGCGGCGGTGGTTGGGGCGGTGGCATCCACAACGCCAGCCTCGGCACGCTAACGGTCGCCAATTCCACGCTCAGCGGTAACTCGGCCGACGCATACGGCGGTGGCATCGGCAACCTTTCGGGCACGGTGAGGGTCATCAGCTCCACCCTCAGCGGCAACTCGGCATCCGGCGGCGGCGGCATCGGCGACGCTTCGGGCACGCTGACGGTCACCGACTCCACCCTGAGCGGCAACTCGGCCAGCTACGGCGGCGGTGGCATCTCCATCCGCACGGGCACGCTGACGGTGACGAACTCCACCCTCAGCGGCAATACGGCCGGCGGCAGCATTTACACCCTCGGCTATGGCGGTGGCGTCTACAACCTCTCGGGTACGGTGACGGCCACCAATTCCACCCTGAGCGGCAACTCGGCCCACTACGGCGGCGGCATCTATAGCAACTCGGGCATTCTGGCGGTCACCGACTCCACGCTCAGCGGCAACTCGGCTTCGCTCAGGGGGTTTGGCTCGGGCGGTGGCATCTTCAACACCACCTTCGGCATGGTGACGATCACCAACTCGACCCTCAGCGGTAACTCGGCCGACGGCACCGGCGGCGGCATCTCCAACGGCGGCCCCTCCGACGGCGGCACGTTGACGGTGATCAACTCGACCCTTAGCGGTAACTCGGCCGGCGTCGGAAGCTTCGGTGGCGGCATCTTCAACTACGTCGGCTCGGTGGCGATCATCACGAGCCTGTTCGTCAACCCCGCAGGTGGAAACCTCGCTCAAGGGAATGCTGCCTCGTTTGTCTCGGGCGGCCACAATCTCTTCTCCGACGCCCCCGCCGTGGCCCTCCACCCTACCGACCTGATCAACACCGACCCGTTGCTCGGCCCCTTGGCCGACAACGGCGGCCCTACCCAGACCATGGCCCTGCTCCCCGGCAGCCCGGCGATCGACGCTGGGCTCGCTCGGCTGGGGGTGGCCACCGACCAGCGAGGCGTCCCCAGGCCCCAGGGCGCCGCCCCCGACATCGGCGCCTTCGAGTTGGCCACGGCACCCTTCGTGCGTTTGACACCGGCCACGGCCACGCTTCTGGTCGGTGCCTCGCACTCGGTCACCGCGACCGTGCTCGATCCGAACGTCAGGCCGTTGGCGGGTGTCCCGGTGACCTTTCAGGTGACGGCCGGCCCGAACACCGGGGCCGCGGGCCTCACCAGCCCGGCTGGCGGCCAGAGTGATGCCAACGGCCAGATCAGCTTCCGCTACGCCGACACCGGCGGCGTCGGCAGCGACTCGATCGTCGCGACCGCGATGCTCCCCGGCGGTCTGGCGATCGCGTCGCTGTCAGGGACGGTGATCTGGACGACGTTTGCCGTCACCAATACGAACGACTCTGGCCCCGGCTCACTCCGGGCGGCGCTGAGCATCGCCGACCAGAATCCGGGCCGGGACACGATCACGTTCGCTCCCGGGGTGGCCGGGACGATCACACTGCTGTCGGCTTTGCCCGACCTGGCGACGGACATCATCCTGAGCGGGCCGGGGTCGTCGACGCTGACTGTGGCCCGTAGCTCCGATCCGTTCACGCCTCTGTTCCGAATCTTTAACGTGACGGCGGGGGCCGAGGTGGCGATCTCCGGCCTGACGATCTCAGGCGGTCGCGTGGCCTTTGAAGACGGCGGCGGCATCGCCAACGCGGGCACGCTGACGGTGACCCACTCCACCCTCAGCGGCAACTCGGCCCGCGGTATCGGCAACGGCAAAGGCAGCGCCGGTGGCGGCATCGCCAACCTCTCGGGCACGCTGACGGTCACCCATTCCATCCTCAGTGGCAACTCGGCCGACACTTTCGGCGGTGGCATCTATAACCTCTCGGGCACGCTGACGGTAACCACCTCCACCCTCAGCGGCAACTCGGCGTACGGTGGCGGCGGCATCGCCAACCACGGCACTCTGAGGGTGACCGACTCCACCCTCAGCGGCAACTCGGCCAGCGAACACGGCGGCGGCATCTCCAACCTCTCGGGCGCGATGACGGTGACCGACTCCACCCTCAGCGGCAACTCGTCCCGCGGCGGCGGCGGCATCGCCAACCTCTCGGGCACGCTGACGGTCACCCATTCTCTGCTCAGCGGCAACTCGGCCGGCAACAGCGGTGGCATCAGTAACTCGGGCGAGATGACGGTGACCGACTCCACCCTCAGCGGCAACTCGGCCCGCAGCAGGGGCGGTGGTATCGACAACTTCGGCAGGCTGACGATCACCAACTCGACCCTCAGCGGCAACTCGGTCGGCGGCAACGGCCTCGACCCCTCCTTCGACATCGGCACCAGCGGCGGCGGCATCGCCAACTTCGGCACGCTGACGGTGACCAATGCCACGCTCAGCGGCAACTCGGCCGGCGGCAGGGGCGGTGGTATCGACAACTTCGGCAGGCTGACGATCACCAACTCGACCCTCAGCGGGAACTCGGCCGGTGATGGCGGCGGCGGCATCTACAACAACATTGGCGGCACACTGACGATCATCACGAGCCTGTTCGCGAACTCCGCGGGCGGGAACCTCGCTCAATGGGATTCTGCCCCTTCTGCCTCGTTCCTCTCACGGGGCCACAATCTCTTCTCCGACGCTCCCGCCGTGGCCCTCGACCCCACCGACCTGATCAACACCGACCCCCTGCTCGGACCGCTGGCCGACAACGGCGGCCTCACCCAGACCATGGCTCTGCTCCCCGGCAGCCCGGCCATCGACGCCGGACGCGCCGTGTCGGGGGTGACCGCCGACCAGCGGGGCGTCCTCAGGCCTCAGGACGCCGCCCCCGACATCGGCGCCTTCGAGTCACGCGGCTTCACCCTCGTGATCGTCTCCGGGAACAACCAGGGCGCAACCCGCGACTCCGCCTTTCCGATCCCGCTGGTCGTGCGCGTCGCCAGTGCCTTCGGTGAGCCGGTCGCGGGGGGCCGGGTCAACTTCACCGCGCCGACGTGGGGGGCCTCAGCCAATTTCAGTGGCAATCTGGCTCCGATCGACGCCAGCGGCCAGGTGTCGGTCCTTGCCACGGCCAATGCTCTCGTCGGCTCCTATGCCGTCACCGCCCAGTTGCCTGGGGGGGCCATGAGCCTGGCCTTCGCCCTCGAAAACCTCTCAATGCAGCCGCCGGTTGAGGTGCCGACCGTTGTGCCGCTGACCGTCGTGGGGGTGCAGCGTTACGGCTTCCACGCCCAGCCGACGACCCTGGTCCTCCGCTTCAGCACGGCGCTCGATCCGGCCCGGGCACAGGACCTGGCGAACTACCAGATCGTGACTCTCGGCGGTCACGGCCGGCGCAGTGCGCGTGTCGGCCGCGTCACCCGCGTTCGCGCGGCGGTGTACGACGCGGCGACCGGGAGCGTGACGCTTCACCCGGCCCAGCGGCTCGACCTGCGCACCACGTATCGTCTGACGGTCCGAGGCTCTGCGCCTGGGGGACTGGCGAGTCCGACCGGCGTCTTGCTCGACGGCGTCGGCACGGGTCAGCCCGGCAGTGACTTCGTGACCACGATTTCCCGGGGAACCCTGATCCGGGCGTCGCGTGGGTTCTTCAACCAGATTCGCTACCGCTGGGCGTCTCTGGTTGGGATCACCGGAAGTTGAGACAAAGGAAAAAATGAGGGTTGAGCATCGGATCTGCAGTGAGTTCTCCCTGTGCTCTGGGGAGAAATGCTCATGGCGAAGCCCCTCGTAGAGTGACGCTCGCTGGGAGCGCATCGAACCTCTGCTCCCAGCGCCACCGCTCCGGCGATCACGCGATCCCGGTCGCAAGCCCCTGAACGACCGAAAGATCCTGACAGGCATCAACTGGGAGGACTTGCCTGCGGAACTGGGCTGGGGCTGTGGCAAGACCTGCAAACGCTATTTCGAGGCCTGGCACGAGGCGGGGATTAGGGGCCGACTCCATCACCTCCTCCTTCAAGAACTCCAGGAGGCGGACCAGATCGATTGGTTCCGCGGGGCGGCGACGACACCGGCCCTAACCCTACGGATCGAGGCAAATCGGGAGTAAAGCTCCATGTGCTGACCGACGCCGAGGGCATCCCCCTGGCGGTCACCGTGACGGGGGCCAACGCCGCGGATGTGACCGGGTTGTTACCCTTGGTCGACGCCATCCCGGACCTTTCCTGGGAAGAAGGAGACAAGCCCACCCAGCCCGAAGAACTGTATGCGGATCGGGCCTACGATTCGGAGCCACACCGAGAGGAACTTTCAATTTCGATGCCGCCGATTTCGAGGACGCGGAACAGAAGTTTGAAGAAGCCGAGGTGTGAAGCTGAATGACGATTTGTTGCAGTTGATTGTTAGCTATAAAAATGTGGGAGCATGGCATTGCGTCTCCTCGTGCGATGGGAGCGTCAAGCATTGCTTTCGAGTCGAGGGGTGCCCTTTCTTCTCGAAGCATTCGTTTTCATGAGATTTCTATAGATTGGTTAATTTGTAATAGCTGGACAGGTTGATTTGGTGTTGCGGACCGATTTGCATTCTTCGAATCCCCGTGTAGACTCGAACAATGCGATATGGCCGGAGCGGTCGTGCCGATATAGCATCCTCTCTGTGAAGCGGAGCGGATCGTCCGGCTGTGCCCGGGCCGATGAGGGGGGCTGACGCCCAGCCGCGAGCGGGCTCCCGGTACGGTTTCTTTCAATATTAGGGCGGACCGATGGCGCATTCCGGGTTACTGGGTGTTCGGGGCCTCGCCCAGGCAGGGCCGCGGCGGGCGGCGGCGAGGCGTCGTGGGGCTGGCCTGGTGCCCGGCTTCGAAATGTTGGAAGAGCGGGTCGTGCTCAGCACGTTCACCGTCACGAACACGAACAACGACGGGGCCGGCTCGCTCCGGGCGGCGATCGACCTGGCTAACGCAGATCCGGCGCAGGACACGATCGACTTCGCCTCCTCGGTCACCGGGACGATCTCGCTGCGGTCGGCCCTGCCGGCCCTCTCGACGGCCATCCTCCTGAGCGGTCCGGGGTCGTCGGCCCTGACCGTGGCCCGCAGTTCCGATCCATCGACGCCGGAGTTCGGGATCTTCAATGTGCCGGCGAAGGCCGAGGTCGTGATCTCCGGCCTGACGATCTCGGGCGGTCGCGGGCCCGCCTCTGGTGGAGCCATTGCCAACTCGGGCACGCTAACGGTTACTGACTCTACGCTCAGTGGTAACTCCTCCAGCGGAGCCGGCTTTAGCAACGGCGGCGGTGGGATTGCCAACTTCGGGACGGTGACAGTCACCAATTCCACGATCAGTGGCAACTCGGCCAGTAAAGGCCTCGGCGGCGGCATCCTTAACGTCTCTGGCGTGGTGACGATCACTGATTCGACCCTCAGCGGCAACTCGGCCAACGAGGGCGGCGGCGGGATTGCTAGCTTCACCAACGGCGGCATTGTGACAGTCATCAACTCCACCCTCAGCGGCAATTCGGCCGGTTTGGGGGGCGGCGGAGGCATTGGCAGTGGCTTTGGCACGGTGACGGTCACCAGTTCCACGATCAGTGGCAATTCCGCCAGCGACGGCAACGGCGGTGGTATCCTCAGTTCGGGCGCACTGACGGTGACGGGCTCTACCCTCAGCGGCAATTTATCCGGCAGCAGCGGCGGGGGTATCATCTTCTCTGGCACGGTGACGATTACCACAAGTCTCTTCAATAACTCCGAAAGCGGGAACCTCACTCAAACGGCTTCTGCCTCGTTCGTCTCGGGTGGCCACAATCTTTTCTCCGATTTGCCTGGGCTGGCCCTCAACCCCACCGATCTTGTCAACACTGATCCGTTGCTCGGGCCCCTGGCCGACAACGGCGGCCCCACTCAAACGATGGCTTTGCTGCCTGGCAGTCCGGCCATCAATGCCGGGCGCAACATGCCGGGGGTGACAACCGACCAGCGGGGCGTTCCACACCCCCAGGGGGCTGCCCCTGACATTGGCGCCTTCGAGGTGGTCACCGCACCCTTCGTACGCCTCACTCCGGACACGGCCACGCGACTCGTCGGTGCATCGCACTCGGTCATCGCGACCGTGCTCGATCCGAACGTTAAGCCCTTGGTCGGTGTCCCGGTGACCTTTCAGGTGACGGCTGGCCCGAACGCCGGAGCCACGGGTTTTATCAGCCCCGTCAGCAGCCAGAGCGACGCCAACGGTCAGGTCAGCTTCCGCTATGCCGACACCGGCGGCATCGGTACCGACTCAATCGTCGCAACGGCGATCCTCCCCGGCGGTCCGTCGATCGCCTCGCTGGCCGCGACGGTGATCTGGACGACATTTACCGTCACCAATACGAACGACTCCGGCGTCGGCTCGCTTCGGGCGGCGCTGAGCATTGCCGATCAGAATCCGGGCCGGGATACGATCACGTTTGCTCCCGGGGTGGCCGGGACGATCACGCTGCGGTCGGCCCTGCCCGACCTGGCGACGGACATCATCCTGAGCGGTCCTGGGGCGTCGGCGCTGACCGTGGCCCGCAGTTCCGATCCACTGACACCGGAGTTTCGGATCTTCAACGTGACGGCGGGTGCCAATGTGGAGATCTCAGGCCTGACGGTCTCGGGCGGTCGGGTGTCCTTTCAAAACGGGGGTGGCATCGCCAACTCGGGGACGTTGACGGTCACCGACTCTGCCTTCAGCGGTAACTCGGCCAGTTTTGGCAGCGGGGGGGGCATCGCCAACTTGGGCACGCTGACGGTCATCCACTCCACCCTCACCGGCAACTCGGCCAACGACTTCAGGGGCGGGGGCATCGCTAACGATAACTTCGGCACGGTGACGGTCATCGACTCCACCCTCACCGGCAACTCGGCCGGCTTCGGTGGGGGAATCGACAACATTAACTTTGGTCTAGTGACGATCACCAACTCCACCCTCGAGAGCAACTCGGCCAGCATTGATGGTGGCGGCATCAGTAGCTTCTACGCGACACTGAGGGTCACTGGTATCACCCTCAGCGGCAATTCGACACGCGGCGACGGCGGCGGTATCCTCATCCTCACAGGCACAGTGTCGGTCACCGACTCCACCCTCCACGGCAACTCAGCGGGTTTCCTCGGCAACGGCGGCGGCATTGTCAACCGCGGTGGCTTTGTCACAATTACCAATTCCACCTTCAGCGATAACGCGGCCAACTCGGGCGGCGGCGTCTTCAACGACTTTGGCACAGTAACGGTCACGACGAGCCTTTTTGCTAACTCCAAAGGTGGGAACCTTAATCAGGGGCGCAATGCCGCCTCGTTCGTCTCGGGCGGCCATAACCTCTTCTCCGACACGCCTGCCCTGGCTTTCGATCCCACCGACCTGCTCAACACCGACCCGTTGCTCGGCCCTTTGGCCGACAACGGTGGCCCTACCCAGACCATGGCGTTGCTTCCCGGCAGCCCGGCGATCGACGCTGGACGCACCGTGCCGGGGGTGACCGCCGACCAACGGGGTGTCCTCAGGCCCCAGGGCGCCGCACCCGACATTGGCGCCTTCGAGTCGCGCGGCTTCACGCTCGTCATCGTCTCCGGGAACAACCAGGGCACAATTCCCGGCACCACTTTCCCACTGCCGCTGGTTGTGCGCGTCGCCAGTGCATTTGGTGAGCCGGTCGCGGGAGGCTGGGTCCGGTTCGCCGCGCCAACGGCAGGCGCCTCAGCCAACGTCAGCAGTAACCTGGTTCCGATCGACGCGAGCGGCCAGGCGTCGGTTTTCGCCGTGGCGAACGACCTCGTTGGCTCTTATGCTGTCACGGCCGAGGTGCCAGGGGGCGCCATGAACTCGGCCTTCGCCCTCGAGAACCGCATCGTGCCACCACCGGTTGAGGTGCCGCTGACCGTTGTGGGGGTGCAGCGTTACGGCTTCCATGCCCAGCCGACGACCCTGGTTCTCCGTTTCAGCGCGGCGCTCGATCCGGTCCGGGCGCAGGACCTGGCGAACTACCAGATCGTGACTCTCGGCGGTCACGGCCGGCGCGGCGCGCGTGTCGGCCAGGTCACTCGCGTTCGCGCGGCGGTGTACGACGCGGCAACGGGGAGCGTGACGCTCCATCCGGCTCAGCGGCTTGACCCGCGGAACACATATCGTCTGACGGTCCGAGGCACTGCGCCTGGGGGGGTGGCAAGTTCCACCGGCGTGTTCTTGGACGGCGTTGGCACGGGCCAGCCCGGCAGCGACTTCGTGACCACGATCGCCCGGGGAATCGTGGTTAGGCCGTCACGTGCGTTCTTCAATCAGGTTCGCTACCGCTGGGCGTCTCTGGTTGGGATCACTGGAAGGTAGATGACGTGTTCGGATGGGAAGATTTGCATGTCTGGATGCTATGATCAAAATGACGCCAGGCTGGGAGGACCGTCGGTGGTCCTGGCGAATAACGAGCCGCCGGAACCACGCTGACGAAGAACCTCCGGTAACGTGGCGACAGTCTCCGTGATTTGGGGGATTTGCGAGATTGCGTCGAGTATATGCAGATGTAGTTTCGTTCGGGTTTCGACGGATGTATTGAGGGTTGGTGATATTTGATTATTTTGTGGACTTGGCGCCATCGTGGGGCCAACGATTCCGGTTGGTTGGGCGCGGCCGACCATCCCGATTTCCTCATCCAGAGGGAAATTAGGATGGTGCGCCGTGCCCGCCCGACGGGAGGAATTCGGGCCTTATCGTGGATCAATCGTGAGTTGATGATGGCTTTATGACGGGCTCGGCGCGGATTTGTCGGCGATCCAGGTCCGAAAGGCGGCTTCATCGACGTTCCGTCCGCTGACGACGACCACGAGATCGCCGTCGCCGCTGAGGTCGACCTGGTTGCCGAGGAGGGCCGCGATCGTGATCGCCCCGGAGGGTTCGGTGCGGAGGCCATGCCGTTCGTAGACCCATCGCATGGCGTCTTGCGTGGCTTGGTCGGGGATGGCCACCGCCTGGTTGACGAGGCGGCTCAAAATTGGCCAGTTGTGTTCGCCGACATCGTACGAGAGGAGACCGTCGCAGATGCTGGTCGGCCGATCGAGGCGCTGCCGCGAACCGGCGGCGAGCGATCGGCGGAAGTCATCGGCTCCGTCAGGCTCGACACCGATGATCTGGGCGTGCGGGAATCCGTCTGCGATCGCGATCGCCTGGCCGGCCATGAGCCCGCCACCACTGACCGGGCAGAAGAAATGGGAGATGCTCCGCCCGTCGCGCTGGAGGTCGCGGACGATCTCCAGGGCGCCCACGCCGTTGCCGGCGATGACGTGTGGATCGTCATAGGGAGAGGCCTGGATGGCTCCTTCGTTCTCGGCGATCTCTCGGGCCAGGCGGTCCCGTTCGCCGGTTAGATGATCACGCGTGATGTCGTAGGTGCGAATCTCCGCGCCGAAGGACCGGGTGAGCTGGAATTTCACCTGAGGCGCAGTTTCCGGCATGAGGACGATCACGCGCTTGGCGAACCGCATCCCGGCGAACGAAATCCCCGAGGCAAAGTTTCCCGACGAGTGGGCTGCGACGGGTCGATCGCCGATCCGTTCGAGGTTGTTGGCGAGCCAGTTCAATGCGCCCAGAAGCTTGAAGGAGCCGGATGGCGTCGAGCCAAAGTCCTTGAGCCAGACACGCCGATTTGCCGCCAGGCCGAGCGCTTGCTCCAAGGCATACGAGCGGATCAAGGGGGCGGGGGAGAGATGCTCACGGATCACGTGCTCCGCGGCGCGAACGTCATCAATATTGGCGATGCGGACGGGCATGGCAAGGTTCCCGGAGGGCGCGAGCCGGTTGGGCCGGCCTTGGTTGGCTGGGCGGGTCGATCGTTAGGCTCGGGTGGGCACAGCCACTTTCATCCTTTGGCTTCGCTTCCCCGAGAATGAGAAGGAGCTTACGCTCCTCACGCGCCCAAGGCGAGTGTCGACTCCCTCTGTCGTTCGTCGCTCTCCCGGCCTTCTCGCATGATCCGATCAGGACGCGGCTCGGTTGCGGAATCTCCGGAGGATGAGGTCGAGGTCTTCTCGGCCCTTGGGAACGGCCAGGTATCCGGCCAGGTAAGCCAGTGAGCCGATGGTCAGGTGGATCAGGAGGGGAGGGGATTGGGCCAGGGGCGTTGCTCCCTTGAGGACGATCGGAAACCAGAAGCGGCAGAGCCAGGTCACGGCGATCAGGGAGATCGCTCCGGCCAGTGGCGCGGCCAGGGTCCGGGTCAGGTAGGTCTTCCAGCGAATGTCCAGGACCCAGAAGATGTAGACCCCTGGGATCAGGAAATTCGAGAAGACGGTCGTGAGCACGGTTCCCCAGATCACTCCTTCCACTCCGAGCTGGCGGGTCAAGTAGTAGCTGATGGGCAGGTTGAACACCGAGCCGGCCAGCGCCGCCAGCGCGATCACCGCAATCTTGTTCATGCCGATCGCCATCTGGGCGTGAACGGCGAGCAGGAGCGGGACGGTCGCGACCAGGAACAGACGCATCAGCCACGGGGCCATCCGAGCGCCTTCGTCGCCAAGATCATTTCCGACCCAGAGCGTCAGGAAGGGGCTCGCGTAGATCCAGGCCAGGAGGGCGACCGGGAGCAGGAGGCCGATGTGAAGTCGGGGGCCGTCGTATTTGACCCGTTCCAGCCCGCGTTCATCGTGCGCGGCCGCGAGGCTGGCGACCGCGGGCATCACAAGGGATGCGAGCATCCAGCCGACCTGCCGGATCTGGCTGAACGGCTTGCTGACGACACTGTAGATCGAGAGGCCGAGCTCCGGCTCATGGGGGAGAGCGAGGCCCAGCATCGTGGTGTCGATCTTATCGGCCAGCACCACGCTGAGCTGGATCAGGAACATGTAGAAGCTGATGTGCAAGAGCGTCTTGTAGTCGGAGAGCCGGGCGCCTCGGAAGTGAGGAACGTGGCCGAGTTCACGGACCATGACCCAGATCGCGGGACCCATGGCGAGGCCGATCGACACCAACGTTTGCGCCACGACGACCAGGAAGAAGTCGAATCCGGCGTTCAGGCCGATCCAGAGGATCGCGAACCGGAGAATGACGATCGCGACTTCGTATCGGGGGATGAAGTCATATCGTCGCGCGGCCTGGAGCACGCTCGAGACGACCATCGAGAGGCCATAGCAGGGGGCCGTCAGCGCCTGGAGCCAGAGGAGCTTGACGATCAGGCGATAGGAATCACCCTGGAACTGGTTCGCGACGTAGGGCCAGTAGGCCAGGCTCAGCAGGACGGCGGCCTGCACCAGCGCCATGGCCGCGTAGAACGTCATCCCGCAGGCGATGGAGCGGTCGACCCCGTCGCGATCCCCCTTCGTCCAGCGCTCCGAAATCTGCCGCTGCAGCGCCGAGCTGATCCCGAACTCGAGCAGGAACTGAAGGAACCCGAACCCCCAGGCGAAGTTGTAGGCTCCCCACTGGTTGGGGCCGATGACCTGGAGCGTCAGCCTTGTGCTCCAGAGCACGAAGATCGCCTGGAGCGGCGTCCGGAGCGCCAGCCAGAAGGTCCCGCTGACCAGTCGGCCCAGGACAGGAGGAAGAACGCGCGGGTTGGGGGGGGCCGGGGCAGAAGTCGTGGTCACGCGATCCATCCTGGTTGCAGCAGCTGTTCGATCCCTGATCCGCGGTTCATCATAGCCAGGCCCCCAATGTTGCCAAAGGCCAAATGGTTCCTCCCTAACAAGAGGGGTAACAGAGGCCGTCTGTACAGATCATTTCACCGGTTGACCTTGCCAGAGATCGTCGCGGCGGTTGTAATGGATAAGGAAAGGCACCCTGAACCCGTCCGACGCCGCAACCGGTCGGGCTTCCTCTCAAAACACCGGGCTCGGAGGCTTTTCCCGATGCAAGAGCGCATCGCCTATCAAGGCATCACCTTCGACGACGTTTTGCTTGAACCTGGTTACTCAGAACTACTCCCCAGGCAAGTCGATACCAAGACTCAACTGACCGCCAAGATCGCGCTCAATATCCCCATCCTGTCGGCCCCGATGGACTCGGTCACGGAAGCCGAGTTGTCGATCGCGCTGGCCCAGGAGGGGGGGCTGGGCGTCATTCACAAGAACATGTCGATTGAGGAGCAGACCCGCGAGGTCGACAAGGTGAAGCGATCGGAGAACGGGATCATCGTCGATCCGATCACGCTTCCCCCGAACGCCACGGTCGGCCAGGCCCGCGAGATCATGCAAGGGCACAACATTTCAGGTGTGCCGATCACCGTCAACGGCCAACTTCGAGGCATCCTCACCCGCCGCGACCTCCGGTTCCTGGAGTCGAACGAGCTGCGGATCGAGGAGGTGATGACCAAGGAAAACCTCGTCACCGCCCCCGCCGATACCAGCCTGGAAGAGGCGGATCGGATTTTGACGAAAAATAAGGTGGAGAAACTTCTGCTGGTTGACGATGAATACCGGCTGAAGGGAATGATCACGATCAAGGACATCGACAAGCTGCATCGCTACCCCCATGCTTGCAAGGACCAGCGGGGCCGGCTCTGTGTGGGCGCCGCGGTGGGGGTGAATGACTTCGAGCGGATCAGCTCGTTGCTCGAGGCCGATGTCGACGTCCTGATTGTCGATTCCGCGCATGGCCATAGCCAGAACGTGATCGAGACCGTGCGACGGATCAAACGGGATTTCACGATCGAGGTGATTGCTGGGAACGTGGCGACCGCGGAGGGAACGCGGGACTTGATCGAGGCGGGAGCCGACGCCGTGAAGGTTGGCATCGGCCCGGGGTCGATCTGCACCACGCGAGTTGTCTCCGGTGTTGGCGTTCCGCAGATTACCGCCGTTTACCAGGCAGCCAAGGCCGCGGCCGGACGGGTGCCGATCATCGCCGACGGCGGGATCCGCTACTCCGGTGACATCACCAAGGCGTTGGCGGCCGGAGCGCACTGTGTGATGATTGGCGGCCTCTTCGCGGGGCTGGCCGAAAGCCCGGGCGACACCATCATTTACCGTGGCCGGAGCTTCAAGACTTATCGCGGAATGGGATCGATCGGGGCCATGGCCAAAGGCTCGCACGAACGATACCGGCAAGAAGCAGCCTCGCGGACGTCGGATGGCAAGAGCAGCTCACCGCAGAAGCTTGTCCCCGAAGGGGTCGAAGGGCGTGTCCCTTACAAGGGGCCGCTGGCCGACTATGTCTTCCAGCTCATCGGAGGCCTTCGCGCAGGGATGGGTTATTGCGGAACTCGAACCATCGAGGAACTGCGGACCAAGTCTCGCTTCATTCAGGTCACTGGTGCGTCGGTCTTGGAGGGTCACCCCCATGACATCGTCATCACCCAGGAAGCACCCAATTACTCCAGCTTCAGCAATGAGAACGAGTCAGGTCGCGGGTCGGTCTGATCGATCCACGATTGTCGTTCAACGCATTTCTCGCACCTTGATGAACTTGCCTGTTTTCATGTCTCAAAAGTGTCGTCGGGCAGGAGGAGCCTGCCCGACGAAGACTCCGGTAAACGGAGTTCACCCGACAGGTTTTTCCTATTTGCCGTCCCGATCGAGGAAGGTTGGGCTTCTGGCTGTCTGATTGAGGGCAATGCCCTCGGCAACAGTGACAGTGGATCTGATCTCTCTTTGTTTTTTCGATCGCGAACGGTATGGCAGCGTCTCGGGCTGTCGGCTCTTGGGAGCCGAGCGGCCCGTCTCAGCCAGCAAGGAGGCGTGGCTTGCGTCGCTCAACCTCGGCTTTGACGGCGGCGGTCCTCGGGACTGCCTTGTCGGCCACATCGCTCATGGCCCAGCAGACTCCGCCCGACAGCGGACTGGGGACGTCCACCGCTTCCATACCTGGCATGACGACGTCCCGCGGGGCTCGTTATCTGCTGCGCAATGGGTGGGACTACCTGAAATATCAGGAGTATGAGCGGGCCTTGAACTTCTTCCGCGAGGCGGAACAGCGCAAGGCGGAGCTCAATGACTCCGAGCGTCAGGCGCTCACCCAGGGCATCGACAACGCTCGCCGTGGCATGCGTGAGGCGGGCGACGGTTCGGCCAAGCGTTCCTACGCCGGGCGCGGGCCACTCCGCCGCCCCGGGGCGTTCGCTCTGGCCAAGTCGACGGCCCCGGCCGCCGCGGCCCCGGCCCAGCGGGAACCGATCCAGTTGGCCAGCGGCACCGACCCTGCCATGGCGCCGGCTGCGGTCTCCCCCGCCGGATTGCCGCCGCTCCCTAGCGGAACGGTGTCCTCGGTTTCCTTGCCTGCGCCTCGTGACGCGGCGATGACCCTGGCCCAGGCCGCGCCCGCTCCGACGGAACTGCCCCCCTTGGATCTCAACTCGGTACCGTTGCCCCCGCTTTCGAACAGCGCGGTGGAGGCACCTCCCGCTGCTGTGTCGGAGCCGACGCCTCCACCGTCGACACCGGCGCCGGAAACCCCGGCCATGCCGGCTCCGCCGGTCTCCGAGGCCCCCGCCCCGTTGGCCTCCGAAGCTCCGGCCCCGCTGCCCTCCGAGGCCCCGGCTCCGCTGGCCTCCGAGGCTCCGGCCCCGGTTCCAGTTCCGGCTTCCGAGCCGACACTCCCGGCGGAGCTTCCCGGCACAGCTCCCGCTCTGCCAGAACCGCTGCCCGAGCCTCCGGCGCCTCGGGTCGCGGCGCTTCCGGACGCGACCGAGCCGCCGCCGTCGCTGCCTGCTGTTCCCCCCGTCAGCGAGGAACCGCCCCCTCCGCTGCCCGCGGAGAGCTTCGGTCGCGGCGTTGATCAGGGCCAGTACCGTAGCGCGTCGTCGGACAGCTTCATCCCCGATCGCTCCTCGAATGCTCCTTCGACCCTGAGTCCGGAATTGCAGCGGGAAGTCGAGCGGATGGCGCAGAGGCAGGAGGATGAACTCCGCAGCAAGCCCGCGCTCCCCGACCAAATGGTTCCCGGCAGCACGCCGAATATCGGCGACGCGAGAGGGTTGTCCACCACGACCGTGCTCCCCTCGCCCCGGCTCGAGATCTCTCGCGCTCCCAGCCCGACCGAGGCTCGGCCCATCCGTGCGATCTCGGTCCCCGAAGAATTTGTCCCGTTGACCAAGCGAGACTGGGAACCCAATCGTAAGTACTGGTCATCGGCCGCTGTCTGCCATATGCCGCTCTACTTCCAGGATGCCGCTCTCGAACGCTACGGGCAGACCGTGGAGCAGGCAGTCGGCCCGGCCGGGCGATTCCTCTCTTACCCGGTTGACGATCCGAAGCAGTCGATCCAGCGCAATCAGCTCGTGCAGCCGTTCGCCTCGATCGGGATCTTCGCCGCTCAGATCGCGCTGCTGCCCTACAACCTCATCATGGATCCGCCGTGGGAGGCTGAGTACGACCTGGGCTACTACCGCCCCGGCGATCGGATCCCTACCGACACCTACTATCTTCCTCTGACCGGCGTCGGCCCCCCGTTGCACGGCAAGCGGTATTGATCGCAACCGATCCGCTCGAACGGGCCTGAGAACAACACGCGAACCACCCTCGGATCACTCCGGGGGTGTTTCGCTGCGCGGTCAAGGCGGGAGCGAGGTTGCCCAACACGCGGCCTGGCCGTACCCTGGATCGATCCAAGGCCTTGCCGGCGCGTCGCCGTCCCATGCAACGGCCCAAAACAAGGGGTTCCCCGCGATGGCCCAGGTCACGCCCCCGGCTCGTTCCGCATCGCCGCCCTTGCCCGACGCGATCCGCCATCTCCTCGGTCGGCTCGACCGTCGACTTCGCGCCGCGTCTGTGCTCCGGGGCCTCGGGATGGCCACCGTCGTCGCGGCCTTCGGTGCGGCACTTGGGATGACGGCCGACTTCGTCTGGGTCTTGCCACTGGCCGTCCGTTGGGGGATCTGGAGCCTCTGGTGGGTCGCGGTCGGACTGCTCCTGGCCTCGCGCGTCGTCGTTCCGCTGGGCCGTAAGGCCGATCCGCTGGAACTGGCCGCGATGGCCGAGCATGCTGAGCCGAGTCTCGGCGAGCGGCTGACCGCGGTGGTTGGCTTGCTCGGTCGTGCCGGACGCCCGAACGGCTCCCCCGAGATGGTCGCCGCCCTCGCTCGCGCCGCCTCGGCCTATGCCGGCTTGATGGATTCCTCGCGTCTGGTCTCGCTCCGTGGCGCGGTCAGGTGGCTGGCCTTGGGCGGGCTCGCGTTGGCCCTGGTTGTCGTGCCGAGCCTGATCCGGCCCGATCCGTTCGGCGCTCTGGCCCGGCGGTTCCTGGCCCCTTGGGCCGACCTCGATCGGGTCGGCCGGTATGTCCTGACGGTCTTACCGGGCGATGGTCCGGCCGCTCTGGGGGCCGACTTGTCGATCTCGGCCCAGGTCCAACCTCGCTACGGTCAAGATCCCGCCCCCGCAAGCGCCTGGCTCGAGTGGACCGAGGAGGGCAAAGGGGGCGCGCGTCGGGTCGCGATGCCCGAGACGGAGGCGCGCGGACCTCGTTCGTCCTCGGGGCCTCGTGCGTTTTCGGTGACTCTGCCGAGGCTGGCCGGCTCGTTGCGGTACCGGGTCATCAGCGGGTCGGCCGTCAGTCGATCGTTCCGGATCAAGGCGATCGAGCCGCCATCGGTCGTCGCGGTCGAGGCACGGGTGGAGCCGCCCGCATACACCGGCTTGCCGACCGCCCTGGCACGCGACCCCAGACGGATCGAGGCCTGGGAAGGAAGCCGGATCAGCTTGGACGTTTCGGCGAGCCGGCCGATCACCGCGGTCGAGGTCGGATGGCCGAAGCGGCCGCAGCCGGTTGCAGCGGTGCTGGGAGCCGATCGGAAACGGGCTTCGGCGATGGTGATCGCCGAGGAGTCCGGCCCCTACACGATTTCGCTCCGCGACGAGCAAGGTCTGTCGGGCTCTCTCGAACCGTTGCGTCGATTGGTCGTTCGGGGCGATGCGCCTCCGGTGGTTGCCGTCCAGGGGCCGGACGCGACGGCCGAATCAGGGCCTGAGGATACGTTACGCGTGACCGTCTCGGCCCGCGACGATGTTGCGGTGGCCTCGGTCGAGCTCCATTATGGGATCCAACGCGGGGGGACCGCGGCGAGCGCCGAGGCCGAAGGGGCCGGGACGGGCCAGGTCGTCGCGGCCCTGAAAGGCCAGGGGACGCGGTCGGCTCGGGGCGAGGCGTCCTTGGACCTCGGGCCGCTCGGACTGAGGCCGGGGGATACGCTGTCGTATCGCGTTCGCGTGGCCGACAATCGCCCCGCCCCGCGCGGGCCGAACATCGTCTGGTCGCCGGCCGGGACCTTGGCGATCGTCGTGGGTGCCGAGTCGTTGCAGACGCGGCAGGCCCGGGCCGAACGCGAGGCGTTTCAGGCAAAGCTTGATGCGTTGAAGACGGCGAACGCCGAGAACCGCAAGGAGACCGAGCAGCTTCGCTACGCCGCCGACGCCGTGCAGCGCGGCAATGGCGAGTGGGACCGGGATCGCCAGCAGGCACTCACCCGACGCGAGGCCGAGGCCAGGAACGTCAGCGACCGGCTCCAGCTCCTGGCCCGCGAACTTGCCGCCGACCCGCGCTTCGGGCTGCTCGCCCGTCCGACCCGGCAGATCGCCGATGTCGAGGCCGAGGCCAGTCGCGCGATGCTCGAACAGGCAAGAGGGCAGGCCGATCCCGCTCGCCGCCTCAACGACCTCCGCCAGGCCGACTCCCGGCTCGCCGCCGTCTCGAGCCGGCTCGATGACCTCCAGCGCCGATTCGACGCCCTGGCCCGCGGCGAGGCGGAGCTTCAGCAGCTTCGCGACCTGGCCAGCCGCGAAGCAAGCCTTGCCGATCAGGCGGCCGACGAGGCCGCCGACCGTGACCAGCTCGACCGGCTCCAGGCCGAACAGGCCGCCGTTCAGAAGGACCTCGAGGCGCTACTCAAGAACTCTCCGGCCCTTCGCGCTGATGTTCTCGCGGCGCAAGCCGCCGAGGCCGAGTCACTCTCCCGACGCGCCCGTGACCTTGCCGCTCGCCAGCGCGACGAGGCCCGTCTCGCCACGGATCTCTCGGCCCAAGGCAAGCAACTCAAGGCGCTGGCCGAGGCTCAGCGAGCGCTCGAGGATGACGCCCGCCGCCTGGCGCTCGAGGTCGACCCGCCGCTTGCGGAGAGCGGTCGAGGGCGATTGAATACCGATCCGCTCCATCAGGCTGCCGAACCGATCGAACGAGGCGACTTTGATCAGGCCCGCCAGCGCCTCGAAATCGCTGAGAGCGAGCTCCGTCGGCTCGTCCGCGACCTCGAGGAGATCCCTGGCGATCCGCGAGCCCTGGCCCAGCGCCTGACCCGCCGGCAGGAGGCGCTGGGATTGCAAGTCGCCGAAGCGATTCGAGTTCAGAAGCCCGCGCAGAGCGCGCCGACGGCCGAGGAGACGAACGCACTCGCGAGGAGCCTTGCCCCCTTGCTGGCGAAGCAGACGGAGATCGGACGCCTGGCCGAGACGATCCAGGCCCCCGCGGACGCCGACTCCGAAGTGGCAAAACGATTTCCAGGGGACGCCGCCCGCGCGGCGGTCCAGAGCACGGCTCGGGCCGTCGAGGCGTTCAAGGCCCCCACGGCACGCGAGTTGACCGAGCGTCAGAACGACGCGAGACGCGACCTCGGACGCCTGGCCGACCTCTTGCCGACCGCCGCGCGCCGCCAGGAGCCAGTCCGCCGCCAGCTCGATGAGGTCGGCCGCCGGAGCGATGAGGTGGCCCGCGACCTCGCCCGCCACCTCCGTGAGACGGCCCCTCAGCCCGGCCGCCCCCACGACCCGAATCGGGCCGCCGAAGACCTCGCCAACCGCCTGGCCGCACTCGCCCCCATCCAGGCCAAGGTCGCCGACGCCCTGGAGAAGGGGACGCTCGAATCCGATCCTCGTCTCGAACCCCAGCGCGCCCGCGCGGCCGAGAGTGCACGGGCCCTGGCCGTGGCCCTCAAGGAGCTTGCCGAGAAGAAGGATTCCTCCACCCCCTTGGCGGCGCGACAGGCCTTGCGAGACGCCCTGCCCGCGGCTCAGCTCGAGGCCCGCGCGACGCTCGATCGGCTCCAGCAAAAAATGCAAGGGCGAGTACCCGCCGATGACCTGGTCGGCGAGCTGCTCGACGACCAACGAGCCCTGCAAGAACGGACCACGAAGCCGGTCGACCGCGCTGTCGAGGCCGCCGACCAACGGAGGATTGCGCGGGCGCTCCGGGCCTTGCCCGCCCCCGACGCCCCACTTGAACAGTCCGAGGCCGTCCGCCAGGCGGAGCAGGCCGCCTTGGCCCTGGCCGAAGCTCCCGCCGATGCCGCCGCCCCGAACCAGGCTTCGCACGAGGCAGTTGGTAAAGCCGTCGAGGCCGCGCGTGCCCTGGCTGACCGGCTTCGCGGCCGGCAAGCCTTGACGCCGGCACTTGCCCCGAAGTCGGAAACCCCCGTGGCCCCGGTCGATCGAGAACTCGAGATCGGCGTGCAGCAGGCCGAGGCGGCGAGTCAGCTCGCGCGCCGCGAACGCTTGCTCCGCGAACGTCTCCAGACGATCTCGGGTGACCGGGTGGAACCGCAGCAGGCTCTGAGCCGGAGGCGGCCGCACTCGGCCGTGAACTGACCGGACTCGGTGAGCGGGCTCGTCCGCTCAGCCCTCGGGCTCACGGCCCGGCACACGAGGCGGCTCAACTCCTCGGCGAGCAGGCTCCGCGTGCCATGGACCAAGGGGCCGATCAGCTCGCCAAGGGCCAGGCCGCCGCGGCCCGCGACTCCCAGCGTCGGGCCGCCGAGATCGTCGAACGCGGTGCCCAGCAGGCCGAAGACCTCGCGGCCTCGCTCCGCGCTGACCGCCCGGCCGAGTCCCAGCCTGCCCCCGGTCAGGCCACCCCGCACGGCCCGCTCGACGCCGCTCGTGAGTCGATGCGCCAGGCGGCCCGCCAACTCGACCAGGCGCGGGACCCCGCCCAGGGTGGGCAAGCCGCCCAAAACGTTCAGCAGGCTTTGAACCAGGCCGCCCAGGAGCTGAACGCCGCCGCCAAGCACGCTGCCGCGATTCAAGGCCAAGGAGCGGAATCGGACCCTGCCCGGTCCGAGCTTGCCGACCAGGGCGAGTCGGGCCCGGGCGACCCTGGAGGGCGGAACCGCGACCCCAAAGGGGCTGTCGCCGCGCCGGGGACTCTCGATCTGAGCGAGCTCCAGGCCCTGATCCAGCGCAAGACCGGCCGCGCCTGGGGCGAGCTCCCCGGCCACCTTCGCACCGAGATCCTGCAAATGTCGCAGAGCCGCTATCGCGACGACTACGCCCGGCTCATCCAGCTCTACTTTCAGGAGATCGCCACCGGCGATTCGCCACGGCCATGACCTGGTTCCGCACCGCCGCCCCCTCCTTGGTCTTGCTGCTCGCCGCTCTCATCCTCGGCCTTCCGATCGCGCTCAACGCGCAGGATGTGTCCGGCGGGGCGACGACCCCTCGGCCGGCCTCACCCGAGGCTGATGCGGCGATCCATCGCGCCCTGGACTATTTGAAGTCTGCGCAGAAGCCCGACGGATCGTGGGAGTCGGGCGGGTTCGGCCGGGCCACCTCGGTCACCTCGCTCGCGGTGATGGCGTTCCTCTCCGCCGGCCACGTCCCTGGCGAGCCCGGCCCGTATCGCGAGTCGGTCGAGAACGGGGTCCGCTACGTCCTCGATCACCAGCGGGCCAACGGCCTGCTCGTCTCGAACACGAGCCACGGCCCGATGTACTGCCACGGAATCAGCACGTTGATGCTTGCCGAAGTGGTCGGTATGACCGCCGGGGCCCCGTTGGCCGACCGGGCTCGCGAGGCCCTGGGCCGTGCGGTCAAGCTGATCCTGCTCGCTCAGAACCTGGCCAAGAACCCGGAAAACAGTGGCGGTTGGCGCTATCAGCCGACCAGCAGAGATAGCGACCTCAGCGTCAGCGGCTGGCAGGTCATGGCGCTTCGCGCGGCCAAGTCGGCCGGCTGCGCCGTCCCTTCCGAGAACATCGACCGAGCGATCGACTACCTCAAACGCTGCGCCAGCCAGGAAGGGGGCTTTGGCTACCAGCCTGGCGGCGGTCCGAACAACCCAAGGACCGGCACCGGCATCCTCGCCCTGGAAATCTGCGGCGAGCACCAGAGCAGCGAAGCGGTCGCCGGCGCAGAGTACCTTCTCAAGCATCCCCCCCGGTGGGCCGGTTCCTACTTCTTCTACGAAGTTTATTACTGTTCGCAAGCCATGTTCCAGATGGGTGACAAATACTTCCTCGCCTACTACCCCAAGCTCGTCGCGATCCTTCTCGAAAATCAAGACCGCGACGGTAGCTGGCTCTCGGCCGACGGCAATGACCGCTCCGGTGGCCGGAACTATTGCACGGCGATGGCGGTGCTCGCCCTGGCGGTGGAATATCGTTATTTGCCGATTTATCAGAGGTAGAGGTAGGTCGTTGCATTGGCCAGGCGACCGCTGGGATGGGGCGCGAGGCCGGTCGGTCTGATCGCCCCTGGGATCGTCGTTGAGGCGGTAGATTCGTGACTGCTGGACGAAGTGGCAGGAGCCGGCCCCTGGTTGGCTGGCTCCCGCCGTTGTAGCATTGCGCTTGTGGGTCTTGCCGGCTCACATCCTCCATAAAAGGAGCCACAAGCCATGCAGGAACCGTCGTCGAAGGGCGAGGAACCCAACCCCTCGATTTCGAAGGATATTGAGAAACTCGCGCAACGCCTGCGTGAGGCGGAGCATCTGGAGCCGGAAGTCCGGGCGGAGATGGCCGACCTCCTGGCCGACCTGACCGCCGTGCTTCATCCCCCCGAGCCTCAGACGGAAGCGCTGGCCGAGAGCACGGCCCAACTGGTACGAGCCGTGAGCGACCAGCACGAACCCGGACTGATCGAAGCGGCCAAGGAACGACTGGAGGAAGCGGTCGTCCGCGCGGAAACGAAGGCTCCGGTCGCGACCGAAATCGTCCTTAGGCTGATCGACGTGCTGTCCGGCATTGGGATCTGAGTCGGCCGCTTGTCCTCCTCTCGCTCATCGCCGCGCGAGGTGACCGAGCGAGCCTGTCTTTTTCTGATTTCCTGAATTCGCGGATCCAACGCTACAGGCTGCAATGAACCTACCGATCAGGATGGGCTCGTCGATCCACGTCTCTTGATCCCCAAGGGACAGCGGCGGGATCTCCACATGACATCTCTGGAGCCACCCGACGGTGGATCGCGACCGAACGACTCGCGTTATGCCTGTAGCCTGCTTTATGGTTGCAAGCCGCACAAATTCGCACGGCCGCCATGCGATATGTTCGTATCCAGTCCCAATAATTTTTGCGTCCCAGGTTTTGTTCTTGACGGAAACCCGCCCGCTCCGTAATGCTTCACTAAATCACAACTCTGCTTTACCTGGCTTCTTGAACGAATGAAATAGGTTTCACGGCACACCGAATTCCTTGGGAGTTCGATTGTTGAAACCACCGATTCGTTGTCCGTGCAGTGGCACAGGCGTTGGAAGCATCAGCGGTCGTGCGCAGGTCACAGGGCGAGTGGTACATTGAAGGGGAATTGATACGGATCCTCGCCCTTTTGGGAGCTGCGGTCAAGGGGGGGCGCGTCTAGCGCCGATGACTGATGCCTGGCCTGGCGCAACGCCGAGAGAGAGGAGGGCAAGCCCTTAAATTCGAAAAAAGACTCTGGTTGAGGAGTCAGGGCGTTGTTGCCTGGATAAGCGGTTCTTTGGCGGGGCGCTCGCTGAACGTCTCTTCGGACAATCACCGCGAGTCGTATTTTACAGAACGCCTTTCGTGACTGAGGAGCGAGATCATGTCCACCCGGCGTCGTGCGTTCACCTTGATCGAATTGCTGGTTGTTATCGCCATTATTGCTGTTCTGATCGCGTTACTATTGCCCGCCGTACAGGCGGCGCGAGAGGCTGCGCGGCGTGCCCAATGTATTAATAATTTTAAGCAAATGGGCATTGCTATGCATAACTATCATGATACGACGGGGTCGTTTCCGATCGGCCGCATGGGAAGTGGTTATTCCTACGCGACGGTTTCGCCGAACGATAATCGGAGAACTTGGGCGTTTATGATTTTGCCCTTCTTCGAGCAAGGGGCCCTCTACAACGCGATCAACTTCAGCGTTCCGTTCTACGAGTGGGAGCAGACAACCGCGCTGATGACAAGCCTCTCGATCTGGCAATGCCCGAGCGATGCCGGCGCGAAGAGCATTCAGGAACCCAACTTGCGATACCGACGCCGGAAGGCGAGCATGGCCGCGAATTGGGGCAACTCCCACTTCTGGCAGAACGAGGCAGGGCGAGGTACGGCCGGCCCAAACCCCTGGACTGCCAACGTTCCCGCGGGCCCGGTCACCTTCAGCGGCGCCCCGTTCAAGGGGAACTTGTCGACGTCTCTACGGGACATGACCGACGGCACGAGCAACACCTTGCTGGTGGGTGAAGTCGTTGTCGGTGTCAACGATGACGTCAACTACGATCATCGCGGCGATATTTTTAATGATGACTACAACTGCGCGATGTTCATGGCGTACACGACTCCTAACTCCAAGATTCCCGACCAACTTGCCTACTGCGCTCCCCCCGAGAAGGTTTCGGGGAACCCGCCTTGCAATACCAATGAGCCGAAATTCAACGCCTCGCGAAGCCGACACTCGGGCGGGGTCAATGCCGTGTTTGGCGACGGCAGCGCCCGGTTCGTCAAGGATAGCGTCAACTTGAATGTTTGGCGTGCCCTGAGTACCCCGAACGGCGGCGAAGTGATTAGTTCCGATGCCTATTGAATGAGTCTTATGTGAGGATTTCGGGAGCAAGCTGAACGGTTGCATTCCCCCCCCTTCGAGTTTGACAGGCGGGCTCTCTGGGCCCCGATCCTTCGTCATATCAGGAACGGACCAAGACTCAAGTAGCGAACCCAAGGAACGTAAGAATGGCCATTTCGTCTCGAATCCGCTCCTCGCTCGCCCTGTTCCTCCTTGCCGGACCCTCAATATTCGGTTGCAGTAGTGAACCGCCGCCGCCCGAGGCCACTCCGGCGGTCGCTTCGCCAGCCGCCGACACCGGCCCGCCCAGCGGCGCTGCCGCCGACGCCGCGCGGGCGAGGTCTGCTCGGAAATAAATAGTAGGGATGTGTAAGTTCAGTTGTAACCCCGTTGTTTTGGCGATGGCCTCGGGGGCACCGCCTCCGCCTGCAAGATGCAAACAACCCGTCGGTAGACCGCAGTTAGGCAGCGGTCATCCCTCAGAAAATCAAGAAAAGCCGGAGTCGGGAGCCACGCTACCGGTCTTTCCGCCCGGCCTCGGTGGGGCCCGGATCCATCAATCCGGTGCCCTTCCTCCAGTGTCGAGAGCCATGAGTAGAGTGGGTCGGGCTCCTCATTTCTGAAGTAGATGCCTCCTCGTCAATCACGCGGTAATTTCGCAGATGGGATACCACCGTGGGCGTCCCCCTCCGCCTTCCAGATCTGACGGATCAGGTTGAGGCGGCGGGTCACGGTATTGCCTCCGAGAAAATTGGCGTGGCACGCGACGACGCTCGATTCCCATCCCTTGTGGTATCGGATTAGCCCGACGTTAGGGCCACCGTCACCCACCCGTTCGGCACGGAGATGAATCGATGACGATTCCGACTGGTCCAGGATGGACTCAGGCACTGGACGAGCCACCCCGATGGGGGCGGCCCCTTCTGGTCGATTCGTCTTGCAGGTAAGTCTTTATGAGTAATCGGCAGCCCAGTAAATGGGCATAACGTTAATGGGCCTTGACCCGCCGCGGACGGCCCTGCCTCAGCCGACGGCCGTCGGGCCCGCGTCGTTCGTGCGGAGCCAATCGCTCTGGAACTGGCTCCGCAGACGCCGCGCGACGGTCGGCCGTTGGAGGATGATCCCCAACTCCCGATCCTGGCCCGTCTCGGTGGCGTCGAGGTCGATCGAGCCGAGGTAGACGGTCCGGCGATCCACGACCATGGATTTGGCGTGCAAGTAGGGCATGGCCGTGGGGTCGGGCGAAAGGCTCGTGGTGACGTGGACCGCGACGCCGTTGTCGGCCAGGGAACGCAGGGCCGGGAGATTGTCGTTGCCCGCCCGCGAGCGCACCGGCGCGATCAGGCGGACCCGTACCCCGCGCCGAGCGGCCGCGACCAGTTGGCCCTGGAGGAACGCGTCATCGACGACCTCGCTCGTCACTTCGAGCGTGTGCCGCGCCCCGGTGATCAGCCGCGAGAGTTGAGCGCTCGCGTTGGTCGGGGCGACGATCAGCCTTGGATCGTTGATGGCTGGGGTCGGATTGTAGGGAGGCGGGGTCACCCCCGCCGGCGCCGAGGAGGCCCAGTCGGTCTCGAAAACCGCTGCCACCTCGCGCAGGATGCGCGGGTCGCCCAGCACGACCCCGTAGTCCCGCGTGTCCTGAAACGTTGGAGGGACGATGCACATAGTCATGATCATGACCTGGCGCTGGTCCACCAGAATGTACTTCGGGAAGCTTTGAGGGAAGACCGGATTGCTCAGCCGGACCTGCACTCCTCCTGCCGTGAGCCGGGCCGCTTGTTGCTGCTCGGGGGGCTTGGCGAGGTAATCGGCCCGGTCCAGAATGACGCGGACGTTGACCCCCCGCGCTCTTGCCGCGAGCAAGGCGTCGACAAGTTCGGGGTCGCTGAAGTTGCAGATTCCGACCCGGATCTCTGACTTTGCCGCCGTGATCGCCCTCAGGATCGGCCCTCGTCCCGCCTCGGGCTCGATGAACAAACGGGGGGGCTCCGTCGCCGGTCCCCCCCGCAAGGCCCTGACCTCCGCCACGGGCGCCAGCGACCGTCCGCCCGAGAGGAGGTGTCGAGACTCAAGGCCTTCTGCGCAGGGAACTTTTCCGTGGACCGGTCGGTAACGGGCAGGTTTCATCGCAGAAGTTGCTCCGAGGTGGCGTGGATCGGTCCGGGAGCCGTCGGCGGGGAACGTGAGAGGTTTGTCAGGTGGTGCCATCGCTCCGGAGCACCACGGCGGTCCGTGAAATCACGAGCGACACGGCCGTGCTCAAGTCTACCACCCGACTTGGAGACTGGGTGGCGGTGGCGGTCATCAAGAAGGCGAAGCGAACTCTCGACACGGACGATCCGGAGAGAGAGCTTACCAGACACGAATCCCGAAGATCCCAAGCTTGAGGAACAGCGATGGTTGTTACTTTCGTCCGACTCGATCGTTGAAGAGAACGGGATCGTGGATGACGGGTTGGAACGTCCGAGCACTCTTCGGTCCTTCCTCCAAGTCTCTCCAAAACGCCATCAAACTTGATCCTATGACATTTTGACCGTGGGGTGCCCAAAGAGTAGGATCTCGTTTCGCTGACCTCTCACTTCCAGGTTGGGGGCCTGCGCCAGCCGTGGCATCCGAGCATTGTGTTGCACCTTCGACAGGGACAACCATGAGACCCAGCCGACTCCGCCTCCTCTCCCGAATCGTCTCGCTCAGTATCGCCGCCTGCGTGGCCCTCGTGGTGGCCTCAGCAATCGGTCGAGCGGAAGATCGTCCGGAAGCAAAACTCCCTGAGAAACCATTCCGGGTCCTGGTTTTCTCTGCGACGGGCTGGTATCGCCATCCCGAGATCCCCAGGACCAACGGCTGGCTTGTGAGGTTGGGGCGGGAGCAGGGGTATGCCGTGGACGTGACCGAGACGCCAGGTGACCTCACCGCCGATCGGTTGGCGGCGTACCGGGTCTTGGTGCTGAATAACGCCAACGAACTCGGCAAGATCCTTGACGATCCTCAGAAGAAGGCCGTTGAGGACTGGTCCCGCCATGGGGGTGGGATCGTCGGCCTCCATGCCGCCCTGGTCCATCAGATCGGCTGGCCCTGGCTCTCGCAACTCGGCGGTGCCGACTTTGATAGCGACTCGGACTTCGCCCGTGCCCGCCTGGTGGTCGACCCGGCAGCCAAGGATCACCCGGCCGTGAGCGGCCAAGGGGACGAGTTCTGGTATTCGGCAGACTGGCACAACCACGACCGCTCGGTGAGCGGCAAGAAGGGATTCCAGGTTTTGATGCGGCTCGACGAATCGAGCTATGAGCCTGTGCGTGCTTATTTCAAAGAGAGGGGCGGCAAGGCGATGGGCAAGGACCATCCGACGGCCTGGGTCCACGAGGCCGGGCCTGAGGGGGGCCGCTTCTTCTATACGGAACTGGGCCACGACTTGCGGTCGCTGGACACGGAGTTCGGCCGACGGCATGTCGGAGCGGCAATGCGCTGGGCGGCGGGCGAATGAGTTCATCTCGCTGGCTGAAGAGGCCCCGAAGGTCGGTCATCGTCACCGGCTCTCACCTTCTGGATCCGCCATTTCATTCGGGAGACGGTAAGCCGCGGCCAGCGATCTCAGGTTCGCCCGTGTCCGTAGATCGCCCAGAACCCGGGGCTGATCAGTTCGGCAAGGTTGCCGTCCGGGTCGCGGAAGTAAATACTCTTGGCCTCGCCAGGCCAGTTCACCACGCTCTCGACCGCAACCCCCTCAGTTTCGAGGCGGCTCTGCCACGCCTCCACGTCCTCTGAGGCGATCGAAAAGGCGAAGTGGTAACCCCCGGAAGTGCCGCCGTGGGGCGGGATCACTCCGCCGCCGCCCGGTACGGGGAAGGGCGCTTTTGTGCCCCCCTCGGGGAACAGGAGCAGGACGCTCTTTCCTGCAACGTCCAAGGCGATGATCCGCTCGCTCTCCACGAGTGTGGGAAAGCCAAAAATACGGCGGTAGAACTCCGCTGCCCGCTGAAGGTCCGAGACATAGAGGGCCGTCTCGAGGATTCCGCCGACCTGCATGGCTCGCTCCTAATCATGAGGGGAACAGCTCGACGTGGAAATTGCCGTTGCGACCGAAGTAGATGGCCTTTCGGCCGTTGAGGTAGACGCTGTAGCTGGCCGTCCCGGCGGCCATGACTCTTTGAAGGAACTCGGGATATCCGATGTTCCCCTGCTGGCTCGCCCTGATCGCTTCCTGCACCGTCCTGGTTGTGAACTCCAACGGGACCGCCGGGGCATCTGCCAGCGGTATCGCTTCGAGGTGGGTCGAGCCGTCGAGGCCAAAGTGCCTCTTCTCGAGGCGCGTCAGGTCGACGTCGTAACGCTCGACGCCGGTCGCGAGCATCTTCTCCACCGTCTCGGGGAAGGTCCTTCGCCCGGCGAATGCTTCCATCAGGCACTCGTGCAAGATCGCTTGGTCCATCGTTCACTCCAGGGCCTTGCCCTTGAACCCGTTCTTGGTCAGTAATGTCCGCACCGTCGCCAGGAGCTGGTGCCGCTCCTCTTCGCCGATGACGCCGAAAAAGGCCTCGTCGTTCTCGTCCGCTTCCCTCGCCAACACCGGCACAAGCTGCTTTCCAGCCTCGCTTAGCCGGAGCCGAACGGTTCGTCGATTGGCCGGATCGGGCTCGCGGACGATCATCCCCTTCTGAAGGAGCCGCTCGACCATCCGGGAGAGAGCCCCGTTGTCGACCCCGACCGTCGCCGCAAGCTCGTTCAGGGACGTGTTCTCCGCGTCGTAGAGGCAGCGGAGCACAACCCATTGCGGGACACTGATGTCGTGCTGCTCAAGGCGCTCGGCGAAAGCGTTGCTGACGAGATTGGAAAGACACCTGAGCCAGTAGCCGAGGTGGTCTTCAAGCTGGCTGAGCCGTTTGTTCTTCATGCCGGCAAGTTTATTGCCTAGGCAACAATTGTCAAGGCAAATGAATGTTGGCGTTTCGGCCGTGTATTGCTACTTTCCGAGGGGCCATCGCTTCGGGCGCTCTCCAGCTCACGCGAGAAGTGTGGTTTGCACCCCTCGAAGTCAAGGACTTCGGATGCTCGTCGGAATCAGGTGTCTCTTCACCCCGGCGTTGTTGAGTTAGATGGCCAGACGGAACAAGAGGTAGAGGCCGCCCGCGAGGAGCATTGAGACGGGGAGGGTCAGGAGCCAGGCCAGGGCGATGTTGCGAACGGTGCGACCTTGCAAGCCTGAGCCGCTCGCGGCCATCGTTCCCGCGACGCCCGAGGAGAGGACGTGGGTGGTGCTGACCGGGAGGCCGCCGAGGTCGGCCAGGCCGATTGTGCTCATCGCCACGAGCTCGGCGCTGGCTCCCTGGGCGTAGGTGAGATGGCTCTTGCCGATCTTTTCGCCGACCGTGAGGACGATCCGCTTCCAGCCCACCGTGGTGCCGACCCCCAGCGCGGTGGCCACGGCCATGAGGACCCACGTCGGCGAATACTCAATCAAGGGCTTCAACTCTGCCTTGCAATGCTCGACCGTCTTCCATTCCTGGGCGGACATCCCCGACGGCTTCGCTCGCTTCAAGGTGTTGAGTCCCTTGCTCAGCCTCAACAGGTTGGCCCGGACTTGCCAGCGAGCCCCCTCCGGGATCGCGCGCAGACTCGGGTAGCGCTCCAGGGTCGCGCGGAGGTCGGCCAGTTCATTGAGCAAGGTGGAGGTCCCGGGG
The DNA here is from genome assembly GCF_045290345.1 of Singulisphaera photorubra. Taxonomy (GTDB): domain Bacteria; phylum Planctomycetota; class Planctomycetia; order Isosphaerales; family Isosphaeraceae; genus Singulisphaera. The sequence continues at coordinate 1,730,937 of NZ_CP155447.1, forward strand.
ATGGATTCACGTTGCTGGAGCAAGTTCTCGAGCTTAGCCGCGGCGGCCAACGTGCGCCGCACTCGAGGCTCGTCGACCTCGGAGTTCAGCGCGTAGTGCGCGGGGAGGACGCCGATCAGGATCAGCATGATCAGCCCGATCCCTTTCTGGCCGTCGTTTGACCCGTGCGCGAAGCTGACCCCGGTGCAGGTGGAAACCAAGACCGCGCGGATCCAGAACGGCGGGGGCCGGTCTTCGAGGGGAGGCTCGTACAGTTCCGGGCTCCGGATCGACGCTTTCAATGCGAGGTACAAGCCCGCCGACAGGGTGAAGCCGATCAAGGGTGAGAGCAGGAGCGAGAGCCCGACCTCACTCGCCTTGTCCCAGTTCACTCCCTCACCGAAGACGTGGCCGGGCAACAGCGAGTTGGCCAGGCCGACCCCGATGATCGCCCCGATCAGGGTGTGTGAGCTCGACGTCGGCAGGCCCAGGAACCAGGTCCCCAGGTTCCAGAGGATCGCCGCGATCAAGAGCGCAAGCACCATCGCCAAGCCCGCCCCCGACCCGGCGCGGATCAGCAAGTCGACCGGCAGCAGGTTCACGATGCTGAATGCGACCGCCGTCCCGCCCAGGTAGACGCCGCAGAAGTTGCAGAACCCCGACCATAGGACGGCCGGCCAGGGGCGGAGCGACTTGGTGTAGATCACCGTGGCGACCGCGTTGGCCGTGTCGTGGAATCCGTTGACGAACTCGAACCCCAAGGCAATCGCCAAGGCCACGATGAGCAAGGCCAGCGAGCCACCGCTGAGGGAATCGGCACCGTTGAATAAGGAGAAGATCATGCCCGGTCCCATTGACCTTGTTTTTGAGCTTATTTTATAGTGGTTTTAGCGAGGGTTTTGATTTGAAATTGCTTCGCTCACATTTTGCTCACATAAAATCGGCAATTGGAGTCTTCCAGTGGCTTACGCTGTGTTCGATTCGAGGCGTGGTACATGGTCGGTTCGCTGGCACAATGGGAAAAGGTATCAGTCGGAAACGATCATACGGCGGCCGCCCAAGGGATGGAAGGCGGGCGACCCTAAGCCAAAAGAACCCCCAGCAGTTCTTGAAGCTCAGGCGGCCCGGACTCGCCAGGAAGAGGCGACGAAGGCGGTTGGATTTGAGCGGATCGATGACATCTCGCTTCAGTCCTTCCTTGACGCAAGAGAGCACGATCGAGAGATCAATGCGGCCGCAAATTCGATCAAGGCAATCCAGTTGACTTTCAGAAATTTTATAGCGTGGTGCGAAAAGAAGGGCGTTATCCGTTTCAATGACGTGACTTCAGCAGTATGCGCCGCATGGTTCGCGGATCGTTCGAGGGACATTAGCCAGAAGACCGGAAAGCCGATTTCTCGCACTTCATTGGCACGCGACCGGGGCTTACTTTCGGCCGCCTGGAACCATGCTGTCAAATTAGAGAAGATTGTTCGAAATCCGTGGGTTGCCGTTGAAATTCCCGAGCGGACTCCCCAAGTTTATCGTGGCTCCTGGACGCCCGAAGAACTTAAACAATTGTTGGGCAATTCAGGGAAATGGCTTCAAAACGTGTTGATTATTGGGTGCAACACTGGTTTGAGAATTTCGGCCCTGCTGGGCTTAGAGTGGCGTGACATTCATTTTTCCAAGCCCGAAGAGGTGGGCCTAGGCACGGTTACAGTTCGGCCAGAACTTGACAAGGCGGGCAAAGGCTACTCCGTGCCGATGAGTCCACTATGCTTTGAAACGCTTCAAGAAATGCACCGCAGCCGAGACAAATCCGTCAAGGCTGTGATTGCTGGGCGGCGAGTGAAGAAGATTGCCAAGGGCAACACGACGGCAGAGGCCATCTGCCTTGCCTGCTCTAAGGCGGGACTCCCGAAGCCGGATAGTCCAAACCACCACATGCGACGCACATTCGGCCGGCAAGCCATCCTTGGACAGCTTACCGGCCGACCTGTACCGCTTTATATTGTGTCGAGATGGATGGGGCATTCGTCGATGAAAACGACGAGCATCTATTTGGATATAAAAGACGACGAAAGCCACAAGTGGATGGAGCCCGTTCAAGGTCGGCCGGACGATCGCGCCCGCCAAGACGACGTAGGCCATTTGCCAGAGGCCACAAATGACTCCCAGTCTGATCGTAGCCAAACTCGAATCGTCGATCCGATTCGAGAATGCTGAGGTGGGAAGTAACCCGCTTCAACCCATTTTTTGAGTGCCGCCACAGACACGCTAAGCTCGTGGGCGATCTCTCGGCACCCGATAAATAGGGGTTTATTCGGAAAGACTTTCTTGGGCCGCCCTCGCTTCGCCTTGGGTGGCTGTTCGATTGTTTCCGTTTTCAATGGCCGATCTCCGCGAGTTCCATCAAGGCTTCGACGCTGCATCCGGTCGGGACGCCCCAAAAATCTTCCAGGATTCGCCGAACCCATTGAGCATGTTTACCCTTGACAATCCGAACGGCGGTCGTCTTACCGGGCGTCCAGAACGAGACCTGGAAGAATCGGGGATGGGTTATCAGGATCTCCAGGATCTTCGCCCCTCCATGGGGGCAATCCCACCGAATGACGATCGCTCCGGCCTCATCTCGCCAGACGGCCGGGCATGGGAAAGCCGGATCGTCGATCTCGGCGAACCGAACAAGTCTTGCCGCGAACCGCTTGCGATCAACATCGCGAATTGATTTGCAGGGCAGGGCGTCAATTCGCCTCAAGGCATCGGCCAGCCAGCATGGCATCAGGTCGACGGTCATGATTTTCCCTTCTCGAAGACGAACAGAATGACCACGCGGCCACCCCAGAATGGCGTGATGACACAGGCCAACGCAAACAGGTAGGCGAACGATGTTGGCAGAAACCGAATTGCCTCATTAGCGGCCGGCACGTGGTTGACGAGAGCCAAGCATCCAGCGATTCCTATCAAGAGGCCAAGAATAGAAGTCAATATGCTTAGCCTCATATCAGTCGCCTCCGATTAATTTGAAATCCAAGCCGAGAACGCTTGCCGTCGATTCTGATCGCCCCTGGGAGTGCTCCCATAGCTCTTGCGCTGCAAGATAGAGCATGCTCAAGAATTCCTCCGTGGGCGGCTCTGTGATCTCAAAGAGTTGGCGGGGAGTGCCGCTACCCACGACGGCCACGAGCAACGTGGCGCGGCAAACCCCTGGCCTTGGCTGGAGCACGAGAGCGACTTCAACCCCGTCCGGGGGGAAAAAGTTCTTGATGGCGATCATGGTTTTGACAAGTTCAATCTCGGTCATGTTCTTCTCGATCTCAGTCGTGGCAAGAGCAAGATTCTGGGCATCGGAATGCGAGTGGCCCGTCACTCCCGAATCCATTGTATTCGCCTGCCCGATCGCAACATTTTTTCGGGCTTCCCTCAGCCCGTTCGCCGTGGCCTTGGCAGACAGGGCCTTGGCTCGCTTCCCATCGTTTGGTTTGCTGATTTAAGATCAGGGCGATATCCGGGGGCGTCCAGCCAGGGGGCTTGAGTCGTTTCCCATCCTCTCGCTTTTCGCCGCCAGCCTTTGCCATGTTGCTCCCATGAACCTCATCCCAGACCGGCCGCAAGTCGATCCCGAACGCGACGGCCGTTCCGATCGCGACATAGATCAGATCGGCAAGGCCATCGGCCACTTCCACGAGGTTCTTGTCATCGATCGCGGTGATGGTTTCGGACAGCTCCTCGTCCATCAGACGAATTCGCAGATCGATCACGTCGGATGACGGGAATAACGGATGATCCCCGATTTGCTCGGGACACATGGCCGCGTGAAACTCGGTCAAATCCTGGCACCAGTCGCGTGACATTGTTCGTTCCTCAATCAAATAAAGGCATCGTGGTTTGTGCGTCGGCCGCACACTGTTTTAAGGCTCGTTTAAGCGGGCTTCCGCATAGGTCGACGTGTTGGCCGCGTTGGCCTTTGCGTTCTATCAGGACGATGTTGACTCCTAGGCTTCGGACTGTTTGAACCAGTCGTTCACGGTCCTGATCGAATAAGTGGGCAATATCCTCGCCCTTCTCGACGGCCCGGACGAAGCAAGCCGGAGCCTTGTCGTAATCAACAATGATTTGGTGAGTGTGCAGAGCCTGTCCGCCAGCCAGTGCGTAATCTTGGGCCTCGTCAACATCCCAGACGGTAAAATGCCGCATGATCCGATCTCCTAAAATGGGATAGGCTCGCCCTGTTCGTTCGTGTAAACGACTGGCTCTGAATCTGGGGGAGAGCCGAACATCTCAGAAGGCGGAATCAGGCCGACCCCTCGATAAGCCCAGATTCTTCGGCTTCCGTCTCGGCGTTGGTACGCTACCAAGCTGGGGACCGCACTCCGAAGGTTGCGACCAAACACGCTCATTTCGCCGATTTCTTTTTTGCCGTTAGTCTCACACCACGTCTTCCAAGCTCGGTAGGCGTCGGCCTTGTCCATGGTTTCTTCGACATGAACAGTCAAGCATTCTTTCGCAAATGTGGCAATCGGACTCGCCATGTCCTCCATTTCTTCGTGAATCTCCAGGCCCGATGTCGGCGGGATGAACCGGCCTCGATCCCGAAGCCGCCGCCATCCTTCAATGGCCCAAAGCAGGATGCCCGGTAGCTCGCTCGTTAGCCTTTCCTTCAAGCTTGGATCTTCTCGACCCAAGAAGGATTGATTGAACCGCAGAACGATGAAACGATTCGGCAACGCTCCTGACTGATCGATCAATCGCGGCGGCTCATTCGAGATAAGAGTGATTCGGCAAGGAAGTTCGCCTTCCCAGTCCGAACGGAACTTGCGGCCGACCGACAGGTGTCCTTTGCCTGAGATCGTGAGTAGGCGTTCAGTGATGACGGCCTGGTCTGTTTTGCCCGAGAGCCGCGCGTCGTCGATGATCGCGGCCAACTTGCCAATCAACGTTTCCAGGCCAAAGTCGGTTCCCAGGCTCGACAAGGTTGGCCCGGCACAATTCGCCACGCCGATCAGCTTCCGAATGATTGACGCGATCACGCCTTTGCCGGCGCGAGGCGGCCCGATGAACGCCGCGATTTTTTCATAACTCCCATCGGGAACGAGCATCAGGCCCATCCACTCTTGGAGAAATTCAATTGACTCGGAATCGCCAGGCCAAAGTTGCTCCAGGAATTCGAGGAATTGAGTCGGGGCCGGAGCATCGGGCAACCACTCGTAATCGAGCACGTAGGGGCAAAACAGCCGTGGAGTTGGCTTACGTGTGCATAGCTTCCCCTCGACAAAACTCGGCAGGTGAACGATGGCGTTCGGCATCGGGAGAATTTCCGCGACACTCCAACCGCTCTTGTCGTCAATCCAGCAAGGCTGGGCCGGGTACTTCGATGCGTCGAGCATAACGAGCCCCGACATTGCCTGATGGACGTGGCCCGTCAACGCCGTGGTTACGGGAATCGGCCTGGGGGCTTTCGCCTTTTCGTCGCTCGACTGGGCGAACTCTGTCAGTTGTTCAATATAGATCCTGTAAAAATCCTCATCCATCATGGAGGCCAGCTTGCCCTTGATTTCCTTGTCCTTGCGTACCCGGTATGCCCCGCTTTCCCATGCGTGAAACTCGCCGTTCCAGTAGCGGATTGTGTGGCCGTCCGGGTGATTGTGCTTGGTCCGCAGGTACTCGCGGGCAATCCGGTGAGGGTTATCCTCAAAGCCGGGGAGACAGCCGGCATCCTCGTCTTCGACTACTTCGCCACCGATCGTTATGGAAGTCGGCGAAATGGCCCCTTCCTTCGCCACGTGGAAGAGATAGCCGCGAGGCTTGTCGTCGGGTTTCTCATCGGCCTGGATGAGCTTGTGGTCAAGCTCGGAGTCCGACCACGGCGGGCTGCAACGCAAGTTCCACTCAGCCAAGATCGGCCGGGCCTCACAGGGCGCGAGGTCATAGCCTTTAACCAGAGCGCAGGCCGCGTCAAACGTTTGGTCGTGGCCATCCTCCCCAGAGACGGCCGGAGCAATACCACTCAGATACCGGCTCGCTCGATAGACTTTCGCGACCGAATCAAGGGACGGCCCTAGATACTCGCCAGACGAAGCGACGAGAACAGACGACCGAACAGCCTTGGCTGGCCGCGTGGCCACCTTGGGTAGCATCTCAGCGTGCTGAGCGACGAAGCCAGCCAGGTCGAACGTGCGTCCTGCCTCGGGCACTGTATCGAGGGTAGCAACACGCCATGGCCGCTCGGGAATGTTTGACCCTTTGCACTTGACCGTTCCGGCCAGCGCCATCACGCGAGAGGGATCTTTGGTTTTTTCGTCGATACTGACTTTTTCGTCGTCGTGTTGCAGGCCAATGATTTGCAGAGCCTTGGCAATCAGGTCGCGATTTGCTTCGGTATTCTCCATGTCGGGAATGCGAGTCAGGATATAGGCTCCGTTCCCGCTCGATCCAGCTAGCGAAGCTTCGGCTAGTCCAGGGTAAGCCGAGAAGATCGCATCACGCCGCCCAAGGGCAAGGGCTCGCTCGGCGTCGGTGGCGCTGATTCCGGCCGCTCGTTCGGGGTCGATATCAGTGAACAGCCAACGCAGGGCAAGGATATCGCTCGCCTTGGTAGCATGCTGGACTTTGACAAGCTTGTTATAGGACCGGGCCAACAGATCGCGATTGCAAGGGTTCGACGTAACAAACCCCGAAACTCCGCGAAGCCTCGTGGCATCGACCATCAGATCGTGCGGATTGTCATACCAGCCGCTTAGCGTTGAGGCATAGTCGCTCGCTTCCACGAAACCATTCTTGAACCTCGCGCGAATGACGCGAAATTCGATTACGGTATCGGCCGGCATGATTGCCTGAGCGAACCGCAAAATGGTTTCGGAGTCGTGGGTTAGAGTCATCTGGTCTTACTCTCGATCGCTACTGTGATTTCCAATTATTGCGACAATTGCAGGAAATGCAAGAAAAATCAAATAGTATCACTTCGCTGACTTCTGACGGCCTTGTCGGTCGTTCCAAAACCGTTCCAGGATGCGAAACGTAAACGCTTCAGCCCGCTCGCGAGTGGAGCAAAAGTACCAGTCCACTCGATATCGTTGTCGCCAAGCGATGATCGTGCGATTCAGCGACTTGGCCGCGAGTCGGGAATGCTTCGGCCTGTCAAGCAAATCCACATCATTGCACTCGACCATGACGCAACAATAGCCGCCGGCCTCCGCAATCGCGTTCATCCGCTCAAGTCGGCCGATGAAGTTGTCTCGCTTGGCTACCGAGCCGTATAGGTCTTCTTTCGACTTTCGTTCGATCAGGCATGTTTCCATGCCTTGAATTGAGTAGTCGCCGTCATGCAGTGTCCCGCGAACGGTCGGAATCGTCAGAGGAAGCGACTTTTGTTTCGCGTCGGCCGAGAGGCCAAGGAAGGCGTAGGGACGTTGCTCCCTGCTATCCACAATCACCGTGAATGGGTTCAGGATGGTTGTGGCACGCTTCGTCGCGTCAATCTCGGGTTCGGCTCGGCCAATCTCGGCCAGTGCGGCGTCTCTCATAGGGCGGCCCTCGGAGCATTGACTTTGTAATCAGAGACAACTACGCCTTGTTTTGCTGAGCCTCGGACGTGAGATGGCTTCCAGATGGTTCCAGTGAAGCGACCGAACAACGGCTTTTCGTCAGTGTAGGTGGCGAAGTGGCCTCGGCAGATATGTAGGGCCTTATTGAGTCCGTTGGCCTCGATGTTGCCTTCGGTTCGGAGGACTTCCTTCATGGGGTTAATGTTGATGGTGTGATAGCGAAGGAAGGGCTTGAGGCCGGCCTTGCGGCGTTCGCGACCAACAGAAATATTTGGATCAATTTCCGACGAAGAAACATTTTTGCAATGCAAGAAATTAATCGCCATGCTCGCAATTGCAAAAATTGAGTTGATCCATTTCATAGTTTCAGCTTTAAGCCCCTCAGGCATAGAACGGCCAAACTTAATCCTGTAGCTCACTCCGTTGCACAAAGATCCATCGTTGCGAATAGGGCAAAAAACACTTGCGTGAAATTCAAGGTCTCCACTTTTAGCATCTTTTGAAATCGTATCGGCTCGAATCACAGATACGGTTTCGTTGTTTATGCAGCCGTCGGGGCAATCAGAAAGGTCAGCGTAAGAAAACAAACACCCCTTAAGGCATGCGGTGCGTTCGCCTCTAGGAAAAGATTTCCATTCGAGGAAAATCTCCGGGAATGGGAGTCTGAATGTCGGAAATTCATTTTCAAATGTTACAAGTTTCCCTTGCATTGATGACAGGCAAAACTCGTAAACATTCTGCACATCAAAATGCTTGCTTTTATGCGCGGACGCAACAATTCTTTCGATTTCCTGTTTATAATCAACAAGGGATGAATGATCGGATCGCCCGAATGAAGGAATTATCCAGGCTGAATCATGAATTTGGTCTGCAATTCGTTCCGAAACTCCAAATCGCTTTGCGTTTCGTTTTGCCTTGCTCTCGCGTGCCATGTCGTCCCCCTTTGATCTGCGGAAAGAAGATTAGTGTTGCAGGAATTGCAGGAAATGGCAAGCGGTCGAAACCCCGGATTCCGAACGTTCCAACCGCTTGCGTCTCGGCCTCATCGGTCGCGAGACATTGGCATAACCAATCCACGAAAGCCGTCCTCAGTCTGTAGCAGGGTTGCCGCCTTGCGGGAGATTTGCAGGGTCGTCGTAACTTCATCGCCCATTGAGCCGAGCGGTTCGAGCAAGAATTTCGGGTCGTATGTGACCGGGAGATCGGGGCCATCGTACTCAATTTCAGTCTCGACCTCGGATGACCCCACGTCGCTGGCCCGCGCGGCCAACGTCAGTTTTCCGGACGAGAACGAGAAATCGACCCCTTGGTTTCGGCGTTACGCGTAATGGCCGCCTGCTCGATGGCTGCACGAAACTCGCCGACGTTTAGGCTGATCTTCGCATCATAGCTGCTAGCGAACATGTCAAGATAATCAGGAAACCGGCCTTCAATCAGCCGGCCGTAAATGGTTGCCCGCTCTGTTCTCGCCATGACCGACGATTGGGCTTTGACCGCGATATGGATCGGCGGATCGTTGTCTTTGATCGTCTTCATGAGCAGGTTCATGAATTTCAAGGAGAGAACGGGAGCTTGCTTGTCTTCCCCTTCAGCCATATTGATGAATCTGTCCGGGTCGCCAACAACTTCGGCCGAAGCTTTCGCTTCTGACAGCCGGCGGCCATCGGCTCCAACCATCACGATCGAATCAGGCCGAAGCTCTGTGAGCACGCCACCCAGGGCATACCGAGTGGTATCCTCGCAAGTCGCGTACTGCGTTCGGCGGATCAATTTGCGCAGGTTGTTTGCCGCGACAACATGGTAATTCGTCGAAGTGAATTGCGGGGGATCGGGAAACGAGTTAGGGTCGTAGCTTTGCAGGTCATATTTGACCTTGGGGCCGCGAATCCTGATCGTGTCTCCATCGACATAGAGAGACAGATCCTCGCACTTCGCTTTGGCGAAAATGGGCTGCAACTGGACCGGGGATAGAATCATCTCCCCTGGCTCCATCACACGAACGCCGCCCACGAGCCGGCGAATGGCAAGTTCCAGGTCGGTGGCGAACAGGGCCGGTCCATCATCGCCCGTGGCAAACTCGGCCCCTGAAACGAATTTGACGTGTTGCAGGATATACTTGGGCGACTTCAGGGGAACAATCCCCGCCACCGCGTTGAGAGCGTTCAGAAACGATTCGCGGTGAACCGTGACACTCATTCCGGTTGCGACTGCCGTGGACATGCGAGCCCCCCCCCTTTGGTTAGCTGACAGGTTCGGTTTGAAAGAGAGGATAATGTTCGACGTAGGTTTTGCGTTTGCGGACGACCTTGAGAGCGATCGTTGGCTCAGCGGCCGGCTCGGTGGTCGGCTCCGGCGTGGCTGCCTTGTGGGCAGCTATCTCGGCCCGAAGTTGGTCAACAAGAGCGTGAAGCCGTTCGTTCTCCGCTCGCACCGCGTCGGCCTCGACTTCGGCCCGAACGCTTCGCACCAACTTGCCGTCACATCCAACTTCGGCCGCGATTGACGGGTTGCTCCGTTCGCTCCCGCCCGGCGAGGCGAGAGCTTGGATAATGAGTGTTTTCTTGCTGATAAGATCAGACATCGGCGAATTCCTCCTGTTCGACGTTGGCTAGAATTTCCTCGATTTCCGCCTCGACATCCTCAAAGACCTCCAAGATTCGCGACGGGCTTTGAATCAGCGATTTCAGGCGAGTTTGACGCCGCCCAACAGTTGGCCGCTTGACCGCTGACTCGATGGCCGCACGCGGGCCGACCGTGACGAGGAACCTTTCCGCTCGGCTGAAAAGCGTGTAGATCATCTCCCGGTTCCACATGCCAATGCCCTTCTTTTCGTCATAGAAGAACGAGTTGTGGACTGGGAGAACGACGTAGGGGAAGCCTGATCCTTGGGCCTTATGGCAAGTCATCGCGTAAGCTGCGATCAGGTGATTCCCCATGAACGGAAGACGACAGCGACGACGGGGCGAAACAAAATCGACGACGACGTAGGTTTCGCCGCGAGCCTTGCAAATATCCACAACATCGCCCATGTCGCCATTGACAATGTCGGTTTCGGAGAGTCGGAAGCGTTGATTTCCCCACGTCCAGTCGGGTCGATCGTCGTCGTCATCGCTCATGACCGTCATGAGATCGCAGAGGCCGTTCTTTGTGCGGACGACTTTGTCTCCGCAAACAAAGCTCGGCTCGTAGCCTCCCTGTTCGTCGTCGTCGGCCTTGCTCTGATGATGTCCTTTCCAGGTGTTCAATGCGTCGGAGAGCAAACGGTTGAGGTTGTTGCAGCCGACGCCGGCCTTGGCCTTTTCCGGGCTGATGACCTGCATGTCCCAAACGGGATCGAAGGTCTTTGTGGACTTGTGCAGATTGACGATCGTTTCCGCGATTTCCTCGGGCTTGCTCAACTCGACATGAATCCAGTTGTTGCCTGCATCAAGATCGACTTTGTCGGCCGGGGTCGGCGGTTTTCCCTTGAGGATGTCATGGCATGCCCGGACAATCGTTCCGCAATTCCTCTGGACTTCAGTCAGTGTCGCAGTCGGAATGCCCGCGTCGATCATGTCGCGGAGTACACTGCCCGCGCCTACGCTCGGTAACTGATTCGGGTCGCCCACGAAAATCAGTCGAGTTCCCGGAGCGATGGCCCGGAGCAAATCCGCTCCCAAAAGCACGTCCAACATTGAGGCTTCATCGCAAACGATGATTTGAGCCTCAATCGGGTTTTCTTCGTTTCGCGAGAAGGTAAACGCTCCGCGTCCTCGACCGCTCTTGGCAACCTCCGAGGGAACGCCTTCAGGCTCTTGGGAAGGAATCGGGCCAAGGGCTCGATGGACGGTCGACGACACGATTCCCGAGCCTGGCAATGCTCGCTCAAGAAGCTCGGCCGCTCGCTTGGCCGCTTTTCCGGTTGGTGCGACGAAACGAATTCCCCTTAACCCATGCTTGACACAGCCGGAAATAGCCTTTGTGACCGCGTGTGTCTTTCCGACGCCGGGGGCTCCCGAGACGACAACCACTCCATGCTGTTCAACAAGTCTCATTGCGGCCTGTTGCCCAGCCAAGAGACCGTCATCATCGAGCGAGAAGGGCAGGGGGATGGCCGTTCTCGCAAGCAGGGCGAGCCGTTCCGCGATCGTCCGTTCGGCCTCAGCAATTTTGGGCAAAGAGTAATTGTCTTCGTAGTAGTTGTGGACGATAAGCCGGTCGTTTTCGGCCTTGGTCCAAGCCTCGTCATTCGGCAGGCCACCCACGAGGCTGAAGGCGATTTCGTTGACTTCGGTTCGACTGGCAACTGTGTGGCCGTCACCCGCGATCTTCTCCATTGCCTCAACGAGAGCGGCGACGTGGCGGGCTTGCCCCTCCTGTGGGTAGCCAACGCTTAACGCAAAGGCGTCAACCGTCTTCCATCCCAAGCCAGGGTAAGCCAACAGCATGTAAGGAAGTTCTTGGACTTTCGCCGGGGCATCGCTTCCCCAGTCACGCAAGAGAAAACGAATGATTCGTTTCGGGATCTTGTGGCCTTTGAATAGCTCGATCAACTTCGAGTAAGCGATCGGATCAACTTGCTGGTTCTCGGCGAAATGGTTGCGAATTGATTCAACGATTTCGGGAGTGATGCCTTTGATTTTTAAGGCGTCGTCGGGGTTCTCGCGGAGAACCTTCAATGAATCCATGCCGTATTCATCGACGATCGCCCGCGACTTAATCGGCCCGAGTCCGTCAACAAACGTGGATAGATACTGAGCGAATCCACTTTCCGACTGTTCGACAATCGGTTCATGGTGGACGAACACGAAAGCCGGCTCGTATCCTTTCTGGGGCTGCCAGTCACCCCAGAGGCGATAGGTTTGCAATTCGACCGGCTTTCGCATCGGCCCTTTGATGCTCTGGCCGCTGGTAGTCTTGCCGATCAGAAACGGCACGCCGGCCGGATCATTCGCGTTGGTCTTGTGATAGACCGTCTTGTGTAGCGTGACATCGAGACATTCAAGGCTCATCGCTTCCCCCTTTCGGCCGAGCCGTTTATTTGATTCGCAGGTGCGTCCCTTGCCCGACGACGACGCCCTCTGGAAGCTTCTCGCCGGCCTTCCACGACTCGATGGCACTGGTCGCATCGAACTTGATAGACGTCTCCCATCGCATGAATTCCGGGGGAATCGCGTCGGGATCGCCAGTCCATTTGGCCGAAGCGTTGTTGGCCTGTATCCAGGCCGAGAAGCCTGGACGGCTCACCTTTTTCACTCCGGCCCGCTCCATGCAATCCTGAACGTATTTCCTGATTCGCTTGGCACGGTTCCCGAATGCGACTTCTCGTTTCTTGAGCCGATCGGCGGCTTTCTTGGCCGCTTCCTCGTCTCTCTCGAATTCGTCAACGAGGGCGCAACACGATTCAATCTTGGCCTCAAAGGGGCCTTCGATCGCGTCAAGATCGGCCTCAAGTGTCGGGGACAACTCCCCGTCGCTTTCCTCGATCGCGTCGATGACTCGGCGGTATTCTTCGGCCAGTTCGTAGAGTCTCAACGTTGCCTCCGTCTATCGTGGGCTTCAAGAATCTCGCCGGCCTTATCCAAGCTGCCAACCGCCTCGTTGAGCTTCAGAATCGCGTCGACTTCCTTTTCGGTGGGGCAGTCGCCGAATTCGCCGACCACAAACAACACGAGCTTTCGTGAGAGGATTTGCAGTCGTCTTGCGCGAGTCGCCCCGCCGTTGTAGATTTCCCGGAGCTTGCCGGTTTCGTCTCTAAATCCGACGACCTTCCCATCCGGCCTTCGGATTTTTTCGATTGCAGAGATCGACATTGTCGCAATCCTTTTAGCCGCCCAAGGGATGCCGGCAGGGCCACGATAGCCCCGCCGGCTCGCTGTCGCCTCAGATGTCCATCAAGCCGTTGTCGATGGCCGCCACGCCGTTGGACGACACTCCCGCTCCGGCCATCGCCGGTTGTCGGGTCGTCTTGCTGGCGGGCTTGCTGGCCCCCTTGCTGGCTTCGCTCCCGAGTGGGCACGGCTGGCCGGGAACGTAGTCGCGGAACGAGAACATCTTGATTTGCGGCCGGGGTTCGCTGGGGGCGTAAGGTTCGTCGGTTTCGGGGTCGATGCCCTCTTTCTGATAACCCCCCTTGTCCATCTCGACCGTGGCCCAGGCCTGTTTGCCGAGCCAGTTCTTGAGGCTGCGAGCGATCGGGGGAAGCGGCTTGCCCTTCTCGACCTGGCCGGGGAAGACGCGGCCGATGAACTGGTAGAAAACGGAGGCCAAGAAGCCCTCGGCCTTGCCCTTGTCGTTGGTGCCGTGGTTGTAGTAGAGGGCCGACTGGGCGTCATTCGGGGGCAAGAGCAAGCTCTGGAAGATGACTCCGGTGTTGTTCACGTCGGCAAGTCGCACGGAGACTTGCAAGGTTTCGTAGCTGACGGCTTTGCCGTTGATGAAAGTCTTCTTGAGAACCTTCTTCGCTTCCTTGCCGAAGCCGACGACCTTCAGCAAGTGGTTGCCCGGCGCGAGCGTGCCAGAGACGTTGTTGGCCTCGACTTCGGCCGCGTCATGGCCCACGGCGCTATCGCCGAGCACCAGATCGTCAACGGGGATCGAGTCGCCGGCCGTGTAATCGCGTTCTTCGGACATTGGATGATCCTTTCAAGAGATCAAGTTGCAGGAATTGCAGGAAATAGAAGCCGAAAAAAACTAGAGACGGATTGGTAGCGTCAGAAAGGCGGCCCTTTTTTCTTTTCGAGGATTTCGCCGAGATTCCGAATCAGTTCACCAGCTTGTTCGCAAGTAAGCTGTTCGGCTGATTGGACGCCTCGCTTTTCGAGTACAACCTTGTTGTAGGTCGCCTCATTCATGCCGACCTTCGCGACCAGTTCAGCGAGTTTGGCCCGATGTTCCTCGGTGCAAGGCTGCTTGTAGGGTTCGACTTCGGCCGCTTCCACGTCGATCGCTTCCGGCTCGGGAAGAACAGGAACGGCCGGCTCGGTTGCCGTAGGGGGCGTATACTCGGGGACAATGGGAGCCTGGACGACTGGCAAGAGAGGGGCCGGGGCCATCTGGAAGAACGAAGGAACCGGGTTTCTGTTCGCGGGATGATTCGTGCTGGCGTCCTCGATCGAGAGTGCGATTTCCCGCTCGACGCCGGGAAGTTCCGACTCATCGTAGACTTCGCCGATCGGGAACGACTCGCGAAGGGCCTGAGCAAAGGCAACCTTCTCGATCATGACCGCCGGGTTATCGACCCAGATGCCCTTGTCTTTCGCGTAGTTTTGCAGGGCGCAGCGCTTGTAGACCGGCCGCGACCAGCCTTTGCGGTAGACTTTGGCCCAACCGCCTTGCAGGAGAAAACCGCGAGGCGTGATCGCGCCGGCAATGTCGATCGGAGGTTGCGAAAGGTCTTTGATTTGCACCACGACGCCGGTTTCGTGGCCATCGTACTCGGGGAACCGTTGGGCAACCTTGATAAGACCTTGCTTCCTGACATAGATATGCCAGGTCCCCTTGATCTCAAGTAGCTCGATTTCCTTGAGCATGGGGTTGAGGTTGACGTTCTGCGCGACCACGAGGAGCTTGACGGCTTCAGAAACCGGGGCGGCCGGAGCTACCCACTTGATGACATCGCGGGCCGTCATCCGGTACTCTCGGCCGGCTCCGCTCAAACAGATCGCCGTTTCATCCGAGAGATGCCCGAAGTCGATCGCCTGGCCCGGCATAATTGCCGGCAAGTTCGCGGACGGCATGCCACCCACGGATGTCACTGGATGCAAGCCGACGCGTGTTACGTCGGGCGTGACTGACTCAATCGCTTGCACGAATCTTCCCCCTTCGTAGGCATCAAGTTGTTTGGCGGGCGTTGCGTTTTGGCCCGGCGGCCCCGAGTATGGCGGCTCAGGATGCGGCCGACTCAATGACTTTCGGGAACACGGCCGCGTCTCTCGTTTTCACGAGATTGAGGTACAGTCGGTATTCTTCGATTTGTTCAGCCGAGTATCCGTGGTTGCTGCCAATCCGATCGATGTCGGTTTCCCAGTGAGCAATCGTGTGCGTCCGGCACCCGATCGTCATCATGCCTGGGCCGGAATGGCAGGCGAGATGTTTGGTCCCCTGGATGGCAATCGGTGATTGCTCAAAGGTGGCCTCATCGCCGACCTTGGCCCCGTTGCCGACCTTGGCCTCATCGCCGACCGTGGCCCCGTTGCCGACCGTGGCCCCGTTGCCGACCGTGGCCCAGTTGCCGACCGTGGCCCAGTTGCCGACCGTGGCCTCATCGCCGACCGTGGCCCAGTTGCCGACCGTGGCCCAGTTGCCGACCGTGGCCCCGTTGCCGACCGTGGCCTCATCGCCGACCGTGGCCCAGTTGCCGACCGTGGCCCAGTTGCCGACCGTGGCCCCGTTGCCGACCGTGGCCTCATCGCCGACCGTGGCCCAGTTGCCGACCGTGGCCCAGTTGCCGACCGTGGCCCAGTTGCCGACCGTGGCCCAGTTGCCGACCGTGGCCCAGTTGCCGACCGTGGCCCAGTTGCCGACCGTGGCCCCGTTGCCGACCGTGGCCTCTGAATGAAGCCACCCACCAGATGGGAGGCGGGTCCAGTCTTCGCTTTTCGTACCAGGGTGACGGTTCAAGACCCAGGATGGTGTCTCAACCTTCTCATCAACTTTCGTTTCCATGGTTTGCCTTTGAAAGCTAAAGGAATGGGAATGAAATCCTAGTTGCCGGCCTCGCGGCCCGAGCGTCAGAACGAGCGGATCAAGGCCGGCGGCATGTGCTGGGCATTGCGGAGGGCCTTCAAAGTCGGCGGCTTGCGGTACTGGGAGAGCGTTTCCATGTGGCGGATCGCTTCGCCGTTCGCGTTCCAAGCCGTGGGGAATCGCGATCCTGGCATCAAGCCGACCGTAAAAGTTCTGGACTTCTTCTTTTTCGCGGGCACAGCATTTGCGGGAATTGCGGCAACTGTTGGCATGGAAATCATCCTCTTGGGTAAACCTTGTCGGTGGGAATAAATAATCTGGCGACTCTCGCGAACTATAGTTGCGGCCGTCGCTCTAACTTGGGCGGCATACTGGAATTCCGGCAGCGTCAGCATCGGCTTGCATGACCTCTGCGATACGATCGTTCATGGTTTTGCCATGAACATTGCATGAGGCTTTGAACCGACTACGTAGGCCGGGATCAACCTCGACGTTGAGTTTCACCTTCGGAGTTTTGCAAGTTGGCGGATCAGCATGAATCGCTCTGCTCATAATTGACTCCGGTTTGCTGGGTTTCCTGCGTTTGCAGGAAATGTTGTGTTCGATGGAAGTATCTTACACCCAGGGTTCACGGGGTCAAGAGTTTATTTCCTGGAATTGCAGGAAATGCAGGAAGCGAAGGCGTAACCCAATTCACGCTCTAGACATAGGGAGAAGAAAATGGCAGAATTTTCGACTGACAGTTGCAGGAATTTCAGCAATCCCAGGAAAGACCAGGACATCATGGGCAAAAAACGCGAGCTTAAGCCGACCTGGCGGAACGAAAAATCGCGGTATTTTCCTGTGCCGCTGAACGTTCAAACTTGCGAACCAATCAAGGTGATGCTCGAACAACTGGTGTTGGATTTTCAGACCAAAACGAGCATTAATTTTCTCGACATGCGAAAAATCAGCCAGCAGGCGATTTGCAATATTGCGCTTCTGCACCTTAAGCATTTGCTTGAAACAAAGGGGGCCAAGCACCTTCAAAAAGAGCTCGCCCCGGTGATCCGTCAAATGGAGTTGATCGTCGCGGAGGACATGAAGTCTAGAGGGCGAGAACTGGAGCCTGAATACTTGCCATTGCCAGAGGGCGTCAGTTCACCTGCTGAGAAGTCAAAAGGGAAGGGGGGTAATACGACCGAGTAGCAGGGTCGTAGATCTGCGAAGTCAACCATCCACCCGCACTATCGGGGAAAGCTTGCAGGCCGGTTGGTTTTTCTGGCCACCACTCGGTAACAGTTTGCAACTTGCGGCCGTCGACTTCAATCGAGACCACGAGCCGTTTTTCCGACAGCGATTGCGATTGCTGCATTCCGTTTGCTCTCAATCGGCCCGTGGCCTGAAGTGTGTTTGGCATTGCTTCCTGATCTGCTGGGGGGAGGGAAGGTGGACAAGCATGCTCGGCGTCGAGCATTCGCACTACTTCGGCTTGGTCGGGCTTCGCGGGACTGATAATTGTATCTAGCTTGCATGGCATGTCTAGCAAATTTTGCAAATCCTCATGCCATCTTTGCTATGCTGCTGAACGCCCGTACACAAAGAATTGTTGCAAAAAAGGAGTGGGCAATCAAGCTAAATTCGCGTTGACCACCCGGTCTTCCTAAGTTCAAGCCAGGTCAAGGATTCCAGCCAGGCTCACGACCCGTTTGGCGAACCGTTCGGCAATCGTGTGCTCAAGTGTGGCCGACTGAGATTGATCCCATCCGGGCAACTGCACGAGAACATCGCAGTCAATGACGAGATTGACATTTCGCCGCAAGTCTCGATCGCCGAAGTCGGTTGGGTCGATCACTCGCCACCCACGATGGCGCAGGACAGCCGCGATCCGGCGGAAGGCTGGGGCGTCGGCCGAGTCGTCGCCTGAGAGGTACAGGGCGATGGAATCGCGGGGGATGCCGCCCAAAGCCACGGCGGGCGAGGCAGGGGGTTTCGGGGGAAGTTCGGGAAAGTTGCCCCACGCCGTTCTAGCGGTCGGCTCGCTCGCTCCATCGCCGTTCATCGAGTGGACAGGAACGCCGTTGATGATCCAGTCGCCGAAATTTGCCTTCGGAAGCGTTCCGAACGGCTGGCCGTCCAAGTAAACCGTAGCTCCCGGATCGGTTGATTCGACGGAAAGCCGATTCGTCCAGTCGTCGGCTTTAGGCAAGGCGAGAAGCAAGGTTGCCACGAGATCCAGCCTTTTGTGGAATTCCTTCAATCCCCAATGGTTGGGGATTACGATGTCGGCAAGTTCTTTGCCGTAAGTCAGTGTCGGATCACGAGGAACGTCGCGGTCGATCCAAAGAACTAGGTCGACAAGCCCCTCATCTCGGGCTGTCTTCATCTCGATCCAATCGCGGACACCGACGACTAAATCGTCTGTCTTGAGCACTTCGCGAACCAGATGAGCCGGATCATGTTTGCGAAGGTCATTGCCTACGGCGTACCATTTCATGCGGCGATCGTGCCGTTGCTCGTGGGCGGCCTCAAACGTGATCTCTTCACGGCGGGCGATTTCTCGCGTAATGACGTGCGAGGTTGATCCTGAGTAGCGGAATCCGTACCGGGTCAAGAAATCGGCCGCGACGTCTTTGCCTGAGCGCCCTGGGCCACTGATTGCGATTCGCATTGGGCCAACCCGTTCAGGTTGTGTCGATTTTCCAGTCCCGAATTTGCTCGTCGTCTCCATATCAACTCCCCTCCGGCAAAATGATGAAGTCTCTTGAGCTAATTTCTAAATCGACTTTTAGGGCCGACGTTCACTACTAAAGTTTTTCACGATCTATTGCCGTGTTGCCAAAAAGCAACATCGTGGCTCGTGGGCCTAATTGTCTTCCCACGGGAAGGCCGGATAACTCTCCGTGCCGCCCTCAGCGATAATTGGCCAGCGTGAGGCCACGCCATACTTTCGGTGAACGCCGAACATCCATTGCTTTGGCAGGTCGCTCTTGCCCAAGGCGTTGACGCTGAACTCGGTTCCTCCGATCAGGCTACCGTTGATAAAGGTTTCGCCGCCGGCCGCCGGAGTGCCACCCAGGGAGTGGAAGTGGGAAATCATGAAATAATGAATTGGCATGGAATTCGCCGTCAGCAGGGCGTTGATGTTCCGCCCGTAACGGTCGATGCCGTAATAAGGAATCGAGTTCCACGATTTGATGTCGTGGCCATGCGTCTGAAGGAAGTTGTGGCCCTCGATCGTGTAGAGTACCGCGTAGCTCTCGGGGATGTGGAACTTGATATTCGGCACGTCGCGAAGGGCCGTTTTCGCGTACAGGTAGATGGCCGTGTCCCAGTTCCGGGCCGGGTCTTTTTGCTGCATGCGTCGAGCATCGGGCAGCCGACCATGATTGCCCGACGTGCAATAAACGTCGATCGTCTCGAAATGGGGTGAGAGATCGCGAAGGGCCGCCGCAAGGGTTAGGCCAGTCCCGTACACCGCGTGAATCACACTGGGGGCGTCAGAGTGCCGTTCGACCTCGTGAATGGTGCCTGAGACGAAATCCCCGTTGCAGCCGACCACGAGCCGCTTGAACAGCCATCCGCCGCGTTCCATGCGGTTCTTGATCGCCAGCGAGGAATCGACCAGCGTTTTGACGCGGTTCGCCATCGTCGGCCCGTCGTACTGGTTCAAGCCGAAAACCCGTTCCGACTTGACGGTTTCGTAGGCGTGCCAGTCCGACCAGAGTTGGAGCAAGGTTTCATTGGACGTGTCGGATGAAACCTTGGGCGGCTTATAGGCCGGCGGGGGCTCGATTCGAGGGGCAACCTCTTTCATCAAGGCTTCGAGGAATGATCGAAAGGATCGCTCGCCCGCGATTTGCTTGATGAGATCCTGTTCGCGGTGCCGATCGCGGCGAGTGTCAATCTTCGCTCGTTCGGCCTCGATCGGGTCGACAGGTTCGGCTGGGGTTTCATCGACCTGGGGCGGCCCCTCGTCCACGCTGTTCAGGAGGCTCGCCATTTGCTCGGTTTCACGAACCGATTCGAGGCTCGCCCCGTCGCCGCCGGCTTCGATGGCAGGTTCGTTCGCCACGTCGCGGACGGTTCGCCAGGAGGCTTGCGTTTCGCGCATCGCCGCTCGCTTGTTGCCGCCGAACTTGCGAAGGGCCGCCCGTATGGCCGCCCGCTTGTTTGGCGTAATGCGTCCTGAAGACATAATATGACTCCTATTTAGTGGCACGGAAATTAGTATTGCAGGAATTGCAGGAAACGTCAACTGCCCGAAAATCGGAATTTCGGGCAGCGACGGAGAACAAATCCTGGAAAGATGGGCAGGCTTGGCTTTATAATGGCGGCCCGGTAGTGATCCGTGGACGTTGGCTGCCCGAGAGAGACATGAAACGACTTGCTTCGCTGGCGTTGGCTGGATTTTTAACGTGCGGATGCGGCGATCAGGCCAGTTTGAAACCTGGACGGGAAGCCATGATTTACTCGGCCGGCAAGGATGACCCTGTAACGCTCTGGGCGAATGGCGGGCGAACTATCGGCGATCTTCCGGCGGGAACTCGCGTGCGATACGTGGACGATCAAGGCAAACATGGAGACGCACGAATTATTGTGCTCGAAGGGGAGCACAACGGGGTTTCTTGCGAAGTACCCAAAGAGAACTTGAAGCCGCTACCCAAGTGAGGCCGCCATGCTCCTCTGGTGGATCGCCGCTGTCGTTACCGTGATCGTGTTTATTGACCGCTATCGTCGGACTGGTGGCGATCCGTGGGGCCTTGGGTAGCCTTGATTGGTAACCATTTCCTATCGGGCAAGATCGGTCGGCCCATTCAGCCTTTATGTCCATTGAGCAACCGCAAAGCTTGCATCCACCGTCTTTGAAGTGTTCGCACTGATTGCAGATCGCGAGCCGTTCAGCCTTTTGCTTCTCCGTGGCCAGAAGCATCCCCGCAGCGACATGTTCCACGACGGCCACTCCAAAGCTGACAATTTTCTCGATGATTCCCGGCAAGTGCAAGTCCGACTTAGGGTCTGCTCGTAGACAGATCCTGGAGTTGCGTTGGCCCAGGCATTGCCCAGTCTCGCCCAGTAATCGGCAGTGCCCGCATTTCGGGTTCATGGGGTCACCCCTATCGCTCCGCCGCCGCCAGGAACCGGCAGTGGGGTTCCGAGGCCGCTCGGGTCTTGTGGTGTTCCGTGAAGGTCAAGCGACGTGGGGAACGTGAATGAGAGGAGCGAGTAATCGCAGGTGAATGGGATGTTCACGGTCAGGATGCGAATGCCTACCGTGGGCTTCGTTGGGTCGCCATGGCGGATCTCGTAGTAGGTCCCTGATGGCCGGCAGGCCATGGTTGGGAATGTGAGAACCATTCGCCAGTAGCGAAGTCCGCTGACTAGCACGCAAGGCGTGACCCCGTAGTTGACAGTCATTGTGAAAGTGCCGTCGCTCACACAGTCGTCAAGCAAGCCGCTTCTCAAGTAAGCGGCCGTCCCAGGCACGGTTGCGGAACCAAGCCAAGAGTTCTGTAGTGGAGTCCATGTTAGCGTGTGCGTACCAAGACTGTCGCCCGCGTAGAAAGTGCTCGGCATGCCCGCTACGCAGGCGCACGGATTACAGCATTGGCAGCCGGGAGAATTCTTCCTCCGCATCAGGAGCAATCCTCCCAGATCACAAACCAGTATTTGCCCACCATCGCGAGCAAGATCAACTTGGTTGCACCAACGGCCGTGCTACCCACATTGAACGCCTCCACCTCCACATTTTGGGTGACAAACGAGGTTCCGCCGAAGTCCCAAAGCGTCACGTCGGCCTTGCCTGGCGTGCTGCCCGACATGGCGGCAATTCCGCCCGACTTCGATTTCGCCCATTGGAATGTTGACGCCGCCATCCTCAAATTAAGGCCGGCGGGTGTTCTCAGTGCTTGCAACGGAGGGGCGGCCGTCACGTTGCAAGCAAGCTCGATCTCCGTGCAAAGGTAGCTAATGTAAGAGTCGAGGCCGGGAATTCCAGTCTTAAGCCTATCAATTTGAACTGTTGACATGCGATTGACTTCTTACCCAAGAAGGGCGGAAAAGCTAATGGAGCCGTAAGTGGGATTGCCCGCCGGATCAGTCGCCGTGTCCAGCGTGCCGTCTGATCGCCAATACTGATTCCAATGGTGATCTTGGTACGTAAACATTATTTGTCGCGTCCACTGAATCACGCCGCCCGATCCAACCGAAAACGAACCGCCCCAATTGTCAAACCGAAGTTGCCCAGCGGGGATGCTGCGAAACGTCGCGTTGTTCAGCTTGTTGTTGTAGAGATTCAAAATCTCGTCGCCCATCGTCGGGCACTGATACAACGTGAGCACGTAAGTTGTCTGGGTGAAGTGCGCCCCGGCATCCTGGCCGAGCACTTCCGCATTGGAAAACTTCATCTTGCGATTCGGGATCGTCGCGTAAAGTCCCGAACCTTTGGTTTCCCAGGTCAAATACGGTTCGCTGCCGCTGGTCGGGTAAGTCGTCGAGGAAAATTCGACATTGACTTGCACTTTTGAATGCAGGTCAATCAATTCCGTGGAGTCGGGCGATGATTCGCCGAAAGCCTCGCAATTGAAACTTGACGACCAGAGCCAATTGTAAATCGGATGTTGAAGCATCACGATTCGGTCAGTCGATCCGCCTGAGTAGGGCACGGACTCGACTTGACCTGCGATCACGCTGACAAACGGAATCAGGTTCGCTTGGTCGGTAACAAAGGAGATCCGAGCGTTCCAGGCACTGCTATCGGCACCGAGTGTCGGGGAAGGATTACGAAGATAGGCCCAATCGCCGGGGAGGTCTGCAACGGTAGCCATGAGTGTTTACAGAATTCCTTATTTCTTTGTCCGGTCGAACCGCACGACGCCAGTGTTCGCCAGTTGGTCCAGCGTTTTTCGCATTTCCGAGAGAATGCCGGTTTGCTTTTTGTTCTCTTCCTCCGCGCCACCCACTGAACCCTGGAAGTTGGCCGCAAGCTGATTGGCGTCAAACACCTGAGAAGTTTTCTTGTTCTTCTCTTGCTCGTTTTCAGGGCCTTGGTTGAACAGCCGGTCAACAACGCCCTCTTCTACTTTCTTTTTGGAGTCGGAAAAGATATCTTCAGAGGCCGTTTTTGCGTTCTCTTCGGAAACACCAAACTGATGGAGATATTCGGCAATCTTCTTCCTGGCCTCGTCAGGCGACATGTCTCCGGCAACGGTCTGGATCGCAAAACCTTCACTGATCGAATCGACGCCAGGAGCGGCCGCGCGACTGTCTTTCTCGTTCTGTTGCCGTGCCTGTTTCGCTTCTTGTTCTTTCCGTTTCTTCTCGACCTCAGCCGCTTTTGCTTCGCGGGCATCCTTGTTGCGTAGGTGGTCGGCGTCGGTCTGCATGAGCCGAACGAGTTCCGCGCCTCGCCGGAGGTCAGTTTGCGTTTCCCCGCTTGCTCCTCAAGGTAGCCCATTCGGCCAAGTTCTTTTTCTCGATCTTCTTCGACGGCCTTGGCTTTTCGTTTGGCTTCCTCCGTGGCCGCCTTGTCTTTCTTTTGTTCTTCCTCGGCCTGATACTCGGCCATTTTGGCTTTTTTCAAAGCTTCGGGGCTTGTGTATTCGAGCCGCGTAGCAACAGCATCCATTTTGCCGCCGTCGCCTCTGATTCTCCGTCCAATCTCATCGCGAGCCTGCTGGCCATCTTCGGTGTCTTGCTGCGCCCGCAGCATCAGTCGGCTCGCTTGCTTTGTCTTCGCGCTGGCACCTTGATCCGAAATCTTATCTCGCTGATTTTCGAGATCGGCGATTTTGGCGTCTGCCGAGAAGTAGCCGCCGGATTCGAGGGCGGTCTTGTTCTCTCTGTAATACTTGATTTCTTCGTTAACTTTGTCGATTTGTTTCTGGATCTCAGGAGACACGGTCATCGTTTTTTCGAGAGCGGCTCGAACCACTTCGGGGCCGGCTTCGCTGTAGACATCCTGGACGGCTTTCCGTGTCTCCATTTTCGACTTCGATTCGCCGCCCATCATCTTTTCGATGTCTTTTTCTTCCTTCTTGTACTTGTTCAATCGCTCTTGCTCGTCCGCCGTTCGACTGGTCGCCTTGGCCAAGGCTTCCATTTCTTCGGCTTCCGTCTTCACGGTCCCCTGGCCGATCAGTTCCATAAACTGATCCCAATGGGTGTAAAGCTGATAGATTCCAACGGCTGCGAGTTGAGCCGCCGCCGCAACGCCACCCGTCGCACCTAACCCATAAGCAAGTGGGCCTATATTGTTAACGATGCCCGAGAAGCCGTATTGAACGTCGTCCGCGATATAGCCAAGCTGCATGAGGGCCTGGCCCATGCGGCCAGATGACTGAGTCATCTGATTGGCACTCGCGTTGAGAACCTCTAAGCCCGTGTGGAGAGTGCTCGTGGCTGCGTAGGCTGCCTGCATTCGAGTTGTCAACTCTGTGGCCGTTGCGCCAAGAGCCGCCATGCGGGCACTGAGTTCTGATGCCGTGATCGCACCGTCAGCAAACTCTTGCTGGAGTTGCTTGACCTCCTTGTTCACTGCGTCGAGGGCATTCCGTGCTTTAGCCAAGCCCTGATCGAGATTGCCCGTGCGAATGTCCAAATCGGCGTAAATACTTCCAAGGTCGATCCCTTGTCCCGCCATTACTTGCTCCCTTCGGATTTACCGTAGAATCGTTCGCGTTGCTCTTTGATCGCGCGGGCAATCGCGTCGGCATTCATCGCGATCGGAATGCCGGTTTCCTCGGGCTGGCCACGACGACGAGCGTTCATGAATTCGCTAACCGTCAACCCGTACACGTTGGCATAAGTCCATCCTGGGTGCGACTCGATGACATCCTCGATCAGTTTCCCCCAGGTCATTTCGGGGGATGGCCGCTTTGCAACCCCAAGCCCAAGCATTCGCTCCAGGGATTTCAGCGTTTGCGAGCCGTGGGCAATCCGCCAAATCTGCATGTGCTCTGAAGTGCTCGCGAGCATGGCGAACTTGGCCGCATCCACGGGAGTCAAGCCGGGCCGGTTTTTCCGTAACGCCACCCAGAAGAACGCCGCCACGCCCTCCAGGCTTTCGTAGAACGGCCTGCCAGACGGCTCGCCATAGATCGGCGGTCCCGTTTCGGCGGTCTCATACGCGGCCACCAGGAGCTTCCGGCGGTCGTCGCCTTGGGTGGCTTCAAGCTCGCTCTCGATCGCAACCAGGGGGTCGACCCATTGGCTGTCAAGAATCGCTTGCAGGTCGGCCAGGTCGTTCAGGGTGAATTCGGATACCTGGAAGGTAAGACCGGCTTTGGCGATCGTGACCGGCCTGGGTCTCGGGATCAAAGATGTGATGGAATTCATGACGCCCCCAAAGTAAAACGGCCGCCGCGACGTGCGACGGCCGAGCGTGCGAGCGATCAGGCCAGATTACGGGCCGGGCCGAGTGGTCGTGATCGCCCCTTGGTTGCGGACAGTGAACGAGTATTTCAATCCCGCCTTGACGTCCAGAATCGGCGTGGCAACCTCGTTGAACCGGGCATTGCACGCGAGGTATGGGCCGTTCTCGTTCGCGTTGTCGATAACGATCGGGAAGATATCGCCGGACTTGAAAACCGGCGGATTACCCTTCTCGAAAACGGCCGTGAAATTACCCGTCATGGTCTGATAGGTTTTCACATCTTCATAGGCGGCTCCGCTCTTGTTGTTCGTCATCTCGTCCACGCCCCAACTGAGCGTGTAACTTCCGTTGATGACCTTCAATTCGGCGGTGTTGGGATCGGCACCGAGAGTGAACAGACTCTCAATGCAGGGGATGTGCGTTTCGGCCAGTGCGGTAGGCGCTGCCATTTCAGAAAAACTCCAAGAGAGAAACAGGTGAGAAGCAAGCCAACCGCAGGTTAGCCAGCAAAAACGAGCGTCAGGCTGGTGATCGTGCTTGCTCCGGGGTCGATCGTGATGACCTTGTGGGTGGCATCAACCGCCAAAGCTGTGGCTTTGCAGATCGAGTGAAAGACCGTGTTTCCGGTCGGCTTGCCGTCAACCACGGCCGCGCCTGGCATGCCACCGTAGACGGTTTGATAGGCTCCGGTTCCAGGCCAGGGAGCCGCGAAGCCATTGGACGATCCGGGGCCAATTTTGAAGTCATGCCCGGCGGTCGGATCAGAGTTGATTGCCTGAATCAACCGGATTCCTGGGGTCGTGAAATTGACCGTTCGGCCACCCACGCCAGCCAGAGCCGTCAGGTCGACATCAAACGGAGCAGAAACATTCGTGTAAGTTTGCGACCAAACATCGGTGAACTGTCGGCCCGCCGGCTTGGATGCTCCGATTTCAATTGGCGAAGTGCCGACTTGATTGCTCTCGGTTGCAGTGCCGGCCGTTCCGCTCGTGAAATTGGTCGTCAGGCTTACGCTCGCCTGAAATCTTCCGCTGACAGTTGTTGACATTCAAATTACTCAACAGTGGCTCCAAGCTGCCAACGGCTATCGCTGGTGGTTGGCGTGTCCGCGACAAAGGTTCGCATAACGATTTCGGGAAATGCTTCGGCCGCATCGACGATCGCCCGAGTCATAAAGTAGACACCTGGCACCCAACCGCCTAAATGCTGGTTATGGCCGAATTCCACGTAGTAAGCGTAGTGGGCACGCACGGTGACAATGTAGATATCGCCAAGATTCGATTCAATTACACCAATCGTGTTGCTGAGAAACCCGGTGTCTTTCGGGCAATACTGGTAGGCCCGCTCGGCAATCAGTTCGGCCATTGCCTTCTTGGTTTCGTCGGCCTTGGCAAGTAGGTGGGATTTAACGGCCTCGCCATTCCATACAAACTTGTTTTCCATGTGGATATTGTTATGTCGGAATCATTGAACGACCAATCAAGAAAGAGAACTGGCAGTGAAACGCCCAGACGATTCGATTGCCCGGCCCGCGTCCTGCCTGGGTGGCTCGATGCTTGATCCCTGGAATCGCGGCCATCTCGTAGGAGTCGACGGCCTTGATCGGAACGCGCGGGACAATCACGCCATCGGTGTAAATCTTCGGGGCCAAGACTTTGTAGAGGTTCAGTCCAAGCGTGTCGGCCTGAACATCGCTGTAGGAAAGAATCGTGAACTGAACAACGGATCGCTCCCAATAGGTTTCCGAATTGTTTAACTCGGGAGTGTCCGCGATCGGGGTATAGATCAGGATCGGGAGCGTGTAACGGGGAGCCGCCTGTCGAAAGTAAATCTCGGTCAGGTCGGCCATAGGTTCAGCCGATTTGAGATAATTCCTCAACGCGATCCAGAACGTGTCAGCGTAGAGAAACGAGATCATTCCGAGACCGCGAGTGTGGATCTGAGGAAGCCCAAACCCACTGGATGATAATCGGATCATATTATCTCGCGGTTACGTTGCCGTTTCCGTCAACGGCAAGGTCGAACGTGCGAACCGGGCCGGAATTGTCGGGGAGTTTTTTTGTGTACGTCCGTGTCGCCGGGTTGGTTGATTCCTTTGCGAATGCCTCCGTCCAGCTACCCAAGAGGGCATCGCCCACGGTGGGGGCTGTTACGTCGTCTTGGCTGCGGATCGGGATGGCGGCCGTCAGGTCGATTTGCGCGGTTCCAACCGGGTTGATTGCCTCGCTGGCGAGCCGTGGATTCCCACCGTCGTTCGTGTCAAACGTGATTGATCCACTAAACGTCGTATCAAGAATCACGGATACTTTGTAGATTCCGCTGGCCGCGATCGGCTCGGTAATCCCACTCGTAA
This sequence comes from Singulisphaera photorubra, assembly GCF_045290345.1. Taxonomy (GTDB): domain Bacteria; phylum Planctomycetota; class Planctomycetia; order Isosphaerales; family Isosphaeraceae; genus Singulisphaera. Next base: position 1,758,814 of record NZ_CP155447.1, read on the forward strand.
GCCAGGTTGTCCCGTTGTTCACGGTGTAGCGGACTGACGAGAGTCCAGACCTGGACCGGCCCGCGTTGAACGTGAAGACTTTGGTGTATGTGGCCATTTCATTCTCGTTTAGACGGCTGAGATCGCGTCGAGTTCGGCTTGCTGAGCGGCTAGGGCTTCCTCGGAGTTGCGGTTGTCACAGTGGAACTGACCGAGAATGCGTAGCCCCACATCGTCGATCGTGCCGAGGAAATCGAGGGTTTCGGCGACCGATCCGTCCGAGATCGTGACTTGGCTTGCGTCTGGCTCGACTGTCGTGATTTCCCAACTCATACGTCAGGCCCCAGAGGTTTTGCAACGCGGTTGGCAAGCGATCGCCGCAAGCTTTCCCAGAGTTCCATCGTCATCGCGTCAGGCTGATAGCCTTCGCCAAGATCAATGCGAGTCGGCGTAATATGCGCGAGCATTTGCCCCGGAATGGCGAAGGTCATTGACGGACATTTCGAGTCGCCCTCGCTTGACCGAATCAGGAAAGTCAACGGCCGTTCTTCTTCGGCGAAGTAGACAGGCTTTGCGTTGCTCGTGAATCCGCTCATGATTATGTCCCCAGACCAAAGGTTCTTAGAACGTCATACGCTTTTTGAAGCATGGCTTGTTCCGCGGCCCCATAGCTTGCGGCGGCCGTCGCCGCACCCATCGTGACTCGGGTGGACGGGGCCGCTCCAAGAAAGCCGACACCAGGAGCCGACCCGTTGTCGCTGCCTCGAATGATAAACCGGCTGCCCGCCCTATTGATCAAAGACCAGGTGTCTGTGTTGAGCACCATCGATCCGCCGGTTGCGCCCGAAATTGTCAGGATATTTCCGGCCAATCGATAGAAACTCGAATTCGCTCCTGCATTGTACGTAATAGATGTGGATGTAGTTGCATTAAATGTTGCCGATGCGAACTGGGCAGAAGTGGCCCGACCGATATTCAACGTGTCACGTTGAGTGCCGGTCCCGATGGTCTCCAGAGAAAACCCCGGGTCGCCTGTCGAATCGCAGAGGTAGAACCGAGTCAAACCGTCAGTGGTTCGATATAGTTTACCGAGTTGATTGGAATGGTTTTCTTCGTTGAAGTAGATTGTCGAAGTGCCAAAAGCCACCTGTGGCTTTTTAGATGTCTTGTTGACAACATAAGTTATTGGCCTGAGTTCGATGGCCGGATCACCGCCGACACCTGGAAATATGACTGAGCCTAAATGGACTTCAAAATGCGGCACGCCGCCCAAGTAGTAGTTCGACTCGATCCGGTGGGTGCAACTCGGCTGAGACGGATCGAGTGGTCCGCCTTCTTTGTAATTGTATCCCCAGCCGAAGACTACATTTTTCTGGGGATCTAAGCCGCTTGGGTCATTGTTTGGGCTAGAACCAATACCGAATCCGAAATGGCAGGAATGCGGGTCATCTGACCAAACCTGCAACACCTGATCGTTTGTCCGATTGCCCATTTCGTGAACATGGCAACCTGTGGCATCGATCCGTGATCCGACGACAAGACTTCCGTCTTTATATATGCGGTTCTCTTGGATATCAGCAGTCTGCCCACTCGAAAAAGGCTGAACAATGACGGCCGGGGAAGCGATATCCGGCGAACCGAGAATCTTGCCCGTCAGAACTTGCGCGACCCGAGAGCTACCCAAAGTTCCATCAAGGTCTTCAAGTGAGCTTGGAACAAAATCAGCCATTTGCCTCAACAACCTCACAAGGGATTCGCCAAATCACTTCCAGGCCGCCGGAGTCTTTCGGGGGAGTGATTACGGACAGTTCTTTGTCTCGCCATTCAAACGTGTCGCCAAATGCAATTGCTTTGATAACTGGATCGTCGGCCCACTGCAAAAGCACGTCGTAACGGGTCGCCGATTGCGGCATCTGGCCGACCGTGCCAGCCTTGGATTCAACCGACCTGCCTGACATCGGCTGGACGCTGGCCATGTAGGGATAGCTTGGCCCATCCGTAGGAGTTGGCCCGCCCTGCGGCGATAGCGTGTAGACGACGGGACGGAAAACTACGGGTTGGTTGAACGCCTCGGCCGGCATCGGTCGGAGTCGGCGGGGGGCGCGGGGAAGTAGCGTCACGGGTAAGGCCAACTCCCTGGGCGGCTTCGCGTCCCGCACGGGTCAAACGGATCATTTGGCATTCGGAGCGGAGCGGGCGTCATGCTGGCCACGACAGCGGATGGGAGATCAGGCCCATACGGCTCGGCCGCTTTAGCTTCGAGGGCGGCCAGATCGGCACGAACGTCATCAACAAATTGGTGAGCTTTTAACTCGTCAACCCCGGCTTTCCAGTCCACATCCGTTGTTTTGAACAGAATGGACTGCATGGCGTTCAGGCAAGCCAGGTCGCAAAGCCGTTCGACTCGCCATGCGTTTCGGGCCGGAGATGATAGGCCGGAATCGTAAAACCCGGCCAAGTCTGCATCCGTCACCAAAAGGGGGGCTGCCATGGGAAACCCCATGCCCGCCAGAGCCTTCCGAATCGGCCCATTCAAACTCGGATTTGTTCCATCCGTAATAACTGACATTCCCATGAATGCCATTCTTGGCCCAATTCGATCGACAATTTCAGCCTCAACGGCGGCTCTGGCCAAAGACATGGGTTATCTTCCTCGCTTCCGGGAACTGGCCGGCTCGGCCTTGGGCGGCTTCCAATCCTTCAGGCGTTCGGCTACGGCTTCCGGCGAGAGGATTTGGCCGTCCTCTCCAAGAGCGACGATCGCTCCGAGTTTGAGGAAACTGGGCAGGTCGGCGGGCGAATCGATGTCCTCGAAGCTGATTCGCGAGCCTTCGGTGAATTCGCCGAACCGGCGGTGGATCACAAGAAATTCGGCATCTTCGCCCCGGTCGACGATGGTTTCGCCGGCCACGCGGGGATGCTTGAAGACGATCGACGGCATGGAAATCGAGCCATCAACCAATTGAGAGATCGCCGAGCTTTCCGACGTCGGAATCGGAGGCTGAACCGGGGGTGAAATCTCAGCCGCTGCCGTCTCGGCCGGGGGTGGATCGCTCTTGGGCGGATCACCTGCAACCGTCTCATCCGGCAGGGGAGCGGTTAGCGTGATGGTCGCGACCGATTTATCAATGGGGCCAGGCATCAAATATTGCTCAATATTAGTAGGGCAAGGAAAGAATTCCGCCCGAATCGTCTCGGGCGGAACGGCCAAGGATGTTATCCCTAGGGAGGATTAGGGGACGTAGGCATTGACAACGATGACGGAGCCGGGGAACTGAATGAGCGGCCCGCCGTTGTGACCGTCATGAACTTCGACGCTGGCCGGGATTTCCTTGTCGCCCTTGATGATGACTCGGCTGTAGGGCTTGGGAGCCCCGTTCGGGCTGTTGACGTTCTGGGTGTAGCGGTAACGTCCGAGGGCCACGCCCGACTTCCGCTTGCCGATCACCAGGCCCTTGCCGGTCGGGATGAAATACTGGAACGTCCCGTTCGCGTCGATGTAACCCTCGTCATAAATGACGATCTTGGGGATGTCATTCATGATGAGAACTTCGTTGACGTTGTTCAACGAATTGACAGTGTTTCCGCCACCCAGTAGGACGCCGCCAAGATCGTCGGCGTTGGTGTTGGCCAAGATCGACCGAGCCGTCACCGAGTTGTAGAACTGAACCGCGTTCCCGCCAAACGAACAGGATTGCCCAACCCCATAGTCTCGGAAAGTCCGCATGCCAGCGAGCGGCGCGGCCGTTGCTTTGTTGGCCGGAGACCAGAGCGGCGAAGGGGTGAACTGCGGAGGCGTGTACGATCCGCTGTAGGTAACTCCAGTGGTCGGATGAGCCACGCTGAACGTGCCCGCGATGAGCAGATCCCAGACGATTTTCTCAACCAGGTTGAGCCGCCGCGTCAACAGTTGCTTGAACGCTTCGGCGACGAGATCGTTGAGCTTGATCGGCCCGCTGCTGTAGGTTGCACGCCGACGCCGACGAGTCATCTCCTCTTCGTCCAGGGGGATGAATTCGCCGTAGACGCCAGGCTCGGCCCGGTATCGCTTGGAGCCGATACGGGGGACACTCATAGGAAGGCCGTTGTAGCCGCGAAGCTGCTGCAGGCCGGTGTAATTGTCGAGTTGTTCCCACTCGATCAAGTGATTGTCGTCAGAATCGAACGGGAAATACTTGAAGATCGGCGAATCGATCGTGAGCCGGGGCAGAAGCGTCTGCTCAATCTCTTCGATGTGCTTGGTTTCAGGGTAAACAAGTGCGGGCATGAATATGGGCGGTTGGCCGCCTCTCCAGTTGCATGATTTGGAATTAAGAGGGGGATGCCGCCCAAGAGAGACGGCATGCTGCGACGTGGATTAGGCGATCTTGACGAGGCCGGTCGTGATCGTGCCCGCCAGGAGCTTCGCGCCCGGCATGGCCGCCAGGGCTACGGCATCGAGATTCGGGATTTCCGACGCCTTGAACTCGCCAGTGAAGTAGGGGGCCGGAACATACGTCCCGTCCTCATCGTTGGCCGAATCATTCAGGTAGGCCACGCCGTTCGCGTCCGTGCTACAGGCGGCCGGCAGGACACACTTGGGCGTCGAAGTCCCCGCGTTTCGGACGACGGTTCCCGTGTCGGCGGCACTTGAGACGTTGGAGGCGGTTTTCGCGTAGGTAAAGGTGGTGGGGGTCGGTACGGACAAGACGGTAAGGCCGGTGCCGTTGATCGTGGTCGCGGTGACAGCCGTGACAGCCACGGTCGAATCGCCGACCTTGAGCCCGTGCGGCCCCTTGGTCGTAACCGTGGCAACGTTGGAAGTCAGCGAGACGTTGGTGATCGTAATCGTCAGTCCGAACGTGCCAGGCGTTCCCGTTTCGCCGAGTAGCGAACCGGCCGGGTAAACCGTGGACGCGACCAACTTAACAGGCAACCGGACCTGCTTTCCGGGGGATCGTTGCGGGTGGACCTGGGTCGGATTGCAGGTCCGCGTCGGAGTGTCGTAAGCCAAGATAGGCTCCAATTGCAAAATTTATATGTGGATGGTTTGGTTTCGGGCCGGTCGGCTGGCCGCTGTCGGGCTTACTCGCCTTCGTTGATGGCCGCGAGCATTTCGGCCACGATCTCTTTGTCTTTCGCGGCCTGCGTTTCGTTTGGAGTCACGGCGGCGGCCGGAAGCCTCTTGAACCCGCCGGCCTTGAAAAACTCGGTCGCTTCCTCGGCGTCGGTCGGGATGCTCTCGGTCGTCAACCCGTTGGGTTTGCGGCCTTCGATGCTGGCCTTGAAGCTGCCCAGACGAGAGAAGCTCGCGATAGCAGTCACAGCGTCGGCCTTGGAATACTCGACGTAGGCAGCCAGATAAGCTTCACGATCGGCGGGGACCGTCTTGCCATTCTTCACCTGAAGGTCGAACCATGTGCCGGCCTCGGCGGTCAGGGCGGTGTCCTGGGTGGCTTTGAACGCGTCAAGCTGGGCCTGTAGCTCCAACTCGCGGGCGGTCGGGCCGGCGGGAACCATCAATTGAGACGCTTGGAACTTGGCGAGAGAAGTGGCAAAATCCTCCGTCTTGGGCTGCACGCCAACGACAGCCTCAGTCTCATCAACATCCATCGTGTCCGGGGCACCGGCGGCGATCCATTTGGGAATCAGACCTTTGAAATTGAACTTCATCACATGATCCTTGCTGCCAGCAACGGCGGCCCCGCCGTGCTTGATGGGAAGGGACGATCCGGCGGGGCCGCCGTTTGACAATTCGGTGATGAGGGCTTCCAGACTGCCCAGGCGATCGGCCATGCCGGCATCGACGGCCGCTTGCCCGATCTTGAGGCCGCCGGCCCCGAAGTCGCTGACAACTTTGGCCGGGGTCGTCTCGCGATAGTTGGCGACGGCCCCAATGAACACGTCGGCCATTCCATCGACCATCGCCTGATACTCGGCCCGGCCTTCCTTAGTCTCAGTGCTCAGGCGCTTGTTCGGTGATTGCGACGAGACGAATTCGATCGTCTTCCCGTCGTCCGTGGTCCGCGACATAGGCCAAACCACGCCGACCGACCCGAGAATCGCAGAGGGGGAAGCCACGATTTCCGAGCCGGCCGACGCGATCCAGTAACCCGCCGATGCTCCAAGGTTCGACACATACGAGACAATCGGCTTGATTTGTGATCCCGCGTGAATCAGTGCGGCCAGTTCACCAATGCCAGCCGCTTGGCCGCCGGGGGAGTCAATTTCAAGGATGATTGATTCGATATTCGGATCATCAATCGCCGTTTGGATATCGCGAGAAAGATGTTCTACGGTTGTTCCGCCGCAAATATACGTGAACAGATCGGCATATCGGCTAATGACGCCGATCACAGGAACGACGGCCACGCTTCCCCGAATCCGCACGCCTTGCGTATTATCGAGCGGCTTGCCGACCTTAGCTAAGACGGCTTCAACGTCGTTCATTCGCTCGGCGATGGCGATCATCTGTTCGACACGATCGGGCAGCATGGCCCAAGGTCGAGACAAGATGTATTCGGGAGCTTTCATGGATTCGATTCGCTCTGGTTAGTGACTCGGAGTGAATTTATTGCGGTCGCTCAACAGCCGAACCATCAAATAGGCCACTAGCGACAAAACCAAGAGTGACCAAATCGACTGAATTGCCCGGTCAAACGTGACCATCGCGTTGTAGTGCGTGAGTGCGGTGTAGTAATCCATCATCGCCCCCACTTCCTGGCCGCTCGTCTGGCAGTTCGCAGGATCTTCTTTTGTTTCCGTCGTTCCTGGCGATTCCCGCCGGGGGCTGTCTTGCTACCCAAGAGGGCAGCGCCATCAGGCGTTGGCTCGTGACTGAATGGGTGGCCGGTTTGCCAAGGCATCGCCCGCCAGTCGGTCATGATTGCGATAGCCTGAGCGATCGGAATGGGCGGTTGAGCATGGTAATCGGCTGAGTAACTCATCACTTATCCCCCCTTTCGTAGTGACCCTTCGTAACCCACCAGCCGGCGAACATGCCGCACGCGTAAAACCACAACTGTTCAGCGGTTGGCCATATCATTTGGCCGCTCCGAGAATGAACCGGAGAACCCACAGTACAGCCGCAACGGCGAACACGTTCATCCACGTTAAAGCGAGGATGACATGACCCGCGATCGTGTTGACAGCAAAGATGCCGACAGCCGCAACCGCCATTAAAATTCCGAACCCAAGGGCAATCATGAGTGGAACCAGGATCGCAACCGCGACCACAGCCAAAACCGCATAGACGCCCGAAAGATCGCTGAATTTTACAGATTTTGACATTACTTATCCCCCTTCGGTGACGGCTTACCGCTCGCAGGCTTGCCACTCGGCTTAGCCTTGGGCGGCGTTCCCTTGCTTCCCTTCTCTCCGCTCTCGGGCGGCCCCCCTGGAGGAGCCATCTTGGCGGCCAGGTCGGCGGCTTTTTGGGCGGCCTCGTCTGCGGCGGCCTTGTCTGCCTCCATGTCTCGCTCAGGCAAGCCCAGGTCGGCGTCCATCTCTTCAAGTTGGCTCTCGCCAAGCGTGTATCCAACGCTTGCGGCGGCCGTCCACTTCGCGGGCAAATCTTGCTGTTCGGTCTGACTGATGATCACGATCGGCATCAGGGCGTCGGCCACGTCTTTGCCGAAGTTCAGAGCGACCGAATCGTAAAGCAACTGCTTTTCTAGCCAGTCGCTTCCGGCCTCACGACCGTAGTCGATCACAAGCCCGCGTGTGTTCTCGGCCGTCTCAGAGTCGGCCTTGGAGCCGTGTTTCGCTTCGAGGCTGGCCCGCGTTTGCAGGCCGATAGCTAAGCAAATCTGTTGATCAAACAGGTTGAACCCATTCAGGAATGCTTCGCCGTTCGATTTCGGCTCGATAACGTGGAGTTCCGAACCGGCCGGACGAACGACAACCGTGTTATTCGCGAACGCCACTAACTGACTGGCGTAGCGTTGGCCGGGGGAGACGATCTTGCCGGGGATTTCTTGGCCCGTAACCGAGTCAACCGCTGGCCCCGGTGCCGTGTCATTCTCAGAGAGAACCCCATCCAGGCTTGGCGAGCCAAACCTTTGAAGATGTGCGTAATAGTACGGCTTGACTTGCTGTTTGAGATTCCACCAATCATAGGCGGCCCTCAGTGCGGACGTGCCACGAGGATCATTATCCTTGGGCAGCCAGGTCATGATTGCGAATTTTTCGGGAGGCAAAATCAGGAAACCCGACTCGCTCCCCTTAACGCCGGACGGTACGAACGTGATAATTCCGACCACGTTCATGAAGGCATCAACTACGTACTGCCAGGCCCATTCGGGCTTAACCTTGACCGACTTCAGGCCGAGCCGACCCTTATCAGGTCCAGACTCGCAAAGCTCGCGGGTCGGCTCGGCCAGCTTGCTCCCCATCCCCATGCAATCGTACATCTGAAGAAGCGTGGCTTTGATCGGGGTTCGGAGTCGTGCAAGCTCGCGTTCGCAGAAATCGGCAACCTCTTGGGCTTGTGCTTCGTCGCCCGACAACACCTTGCCCGGCTTTGCGGGACGTTGTTTGCGGGTTGCTGGCGGCGAATAGCGGTAGCCCAGAGGTTTGATTCTCGGCTGAATCTGAATCGGTCCAGAAAGGATGGCCAATTTTAGGGCCAAGTACGAAGAGTAGACCGCCGGGTCGGTAAGCATTACTTCATAAGGGTGGCTCCCGAAGTTTCGCGTTACGTCGTCGAACTCTTTACCTAGGATCTGCGGGATGGCGGGCGTCAGTCGGCCCGGTCCCGCCGCGATGTATTCTTGCTCCGGCCGGGGATTCTTGATGGGTTCGCCGATAACCGGCGACCCTTCGGAATAACCCGTAGTATAAACTGTTGAGCCGAAGTAAGACATAATCGCTCGAAGCCGTGAAAGAGTGAAGGCTACATGTATTCCGCCGTAAACCCCCTATTACGAAAAGAATTTCAACGCAGAGAGCCGGGAATCCCCTTCGGAGGCGGGGCCATCGTCATGGATGGGATTTGCTGGAATGGAGTGATCGGGCCGCCCACGGCACCGCGTTGCGAGGTTCCGTCCGGGAGCATTGCCAGGGCAACCGCGTCGGCCTCGTCTGGCGAGTGGCCGAGTCGTTCCTTGATGTCGTCCTTGCTCTCGAACTTGATGCCTTGCGGGGTGATCTCGTAGCGGCCGGCGCAAAGCTCGGCCTTGAGGTTCGCGCCAGGGGGCAAGGCCGGCTCGTGGCCGTTTTCGGGGTCAAGTAGCTCTCTCAACCGCCAGTACATTTCGGCCCGAACGTTGACGCATCGGAATTTCTTGCTCTTGTCGCGGAACTCTGACCGGCAACCTACGTTGATCGCTTGGGCGCGAACTCCATAGCCGTCAGGGGGCATGTCCGCAAGCCGTTCTTGGGCCGATGCCCCGTAGCCGATTGCGTCAACATTGGTATATGCCCCATCGCGGAGAATCCGCATGGCGATCTTGGCGGCCGACATGCCGTCCGGGGTTTCCTTGCCCGCGTAGGACTTCACCGGAGCGAACCAGACGCCATGCCGAGGGGCGAACGCGGTCTTATCCTTGCCGCCGTGGGCCACGTCAAACCCGAGAACATCCATTGGGCCAGGCTGATAACCGGCGGCCTTCAAAGCTACCCAGCGAGCCTGGGCAGCCTCGACCCACGCGGACGGCAGCATCTGCCAGGGATCGACGCCCATGCCTGCCCGGAAGTCGCCGTAGAGGAGCTGAGAGCGTAGCGGCTCGGGCAGCGAGTTGAGTTGACGGCCATAGCCGGTCTTCATAAGTCGCGGGTTGTCGGCCAATCTCGCCGGGAAGAATGTTCGGCTCGTCGGCTGAATCTCTTCGCCGAAATGGGCGAACGTTTCGCCGTCCTCGCATTCAACCTCTTGGCCGTCGATCATCGCGTACCATCGCAACTCGCCGGGCTTGGCCGGTCGCGGATGGTCTGGGTCAAGCCAAGGCGAGAAGAATCTGACAACCCACATGCCAGCCGTGTTGGTCGGGGGGTTGAAAGTCATGAGCACGCGTGTGCGTTGCCCCTCGCGGACGGTTCTCAGCCAGCCCATCGTGGAACGGACTTGGGACTCAAGAAACTCCGTCGCCTCGTCATAGGCTTTCAGGTCGTGCGGGCGGCCTTTGTAATTCTCCCAACTGTCGGGGTCTTTCATTGACCCAAACTCGATCGTGGCCCCCTCGGGCAGCGTCAGCATGCCCGATGAGCCGTTGAATCCGACCCGGTAGCTTGCCGTGATTTCCTTCGCGCGAGCAATGATATCGCGAATCTGCGGATACTCGCGACGGAAAATAATCGACTTATGATGCTGTGTTGCGGCAAGCCCGATAATTAAGTCGCTCTTGCCACCGCCGGCCGCGCCCCCATAGCCAATCACGTCGGCTAGGGAGTTGTAGGCCGCTGTCTGGGGGCCGGGATCGGGCGTCCAAGCTTCGGCCTCGGTCGCGGCTCTCTGGGCAGCCTCTTGCTCTGCGATCTCAAGAGCCAGGATTGCGGCGGCCATCTTTGCTTTATGAGATAGCCCCTTTTTCGTGGGCCGAGACAGTAGTTTCATGGGATTTTAGATTTCCTGCAATTGCAGGGTTGACAGGAAATTGATTCGCGTTATTATTGGGATAGATGGCAAGTGAGACCGCTTGACCTTCGGAAGTAATTCGCCAGAAGGCAACCGGACTTGGTAATGCGTGGATAACAGCCACCACGACACCCGCCCCTTGTGCTAATGAGGGGCAACTGAACCCTTCGTCTAATCAGGTAGGACGCCTCCCCCGCGTGGAGGAAAAGCTGGTTCGAGGCCAGCAGGGTTGTCCTTTCCAAGCGTGTCGCGTGCCGAGCGACGGAGGCTTAAACGTGCCACCTTTAATCGACCCCTATTCGATGGTGGGTTAGACCGAATCGATGACAGCCCGGAAAGACGGGCAAACGGACACGCCTGTTGGCGCAGGCACCGAGGCTTTTCGGCGTGTAGGTGGCCGGGATCGAAACCCGGCGTGTCCATAATGCGTTTCAACTCGGCTTCGTTGTCATTCGCCTCGTTGGCCGAATGGCTTACTACGCTGCGGAGTCGGGTTGGGACGCATCTACTCCAATAAGGAAAAACATGAAAGAAGTTGTTTTAGGTTTATCGCTCATGTTGGCCGTCGGATTTGCTGCTGGCTACTTTGCTGGCAAGTACGATGGAATGAACAAAGGCCAACGGGAGGAACGGCTAGCGATTACTCGGCACGGCTTTGGGCGATATGTCTTCGACGAAGAAACCGGCAATGCAGATTTCGAGTATGGTCTAGCCAACGGGTGGGTGACGTATCGAACTAAGTAGACTCATGCGAATGCAATCAGGCGGGTAGCCTGAACTTGGTGTGGACGTGGGGCGTAAAGACCACAATAACGCTAGCGGGTTCGACTCCCGCCATTCGCTCTAGCTGCAAGGCTGTTAGCCGAACGTGGGCCTTGCGGCTGTTGGTTGATTCGCTCAGGCGCGTGGCTTTGTCGCCTACGTTTTAGCCTGAGCCTGCCAACGTCACCTTCGTATTGTTCGGTGGCACATAACTTCGGTCGTCCATCTCGAATCCTCTGGCCCGGCCGTCTTTCCAAGAGGCGACCGGGCTTTTTTGAAAGGAGGCAAACAATGGTTTATGTTCTCGCCGGAAGCCACGCCCAAGCCCAAGTCTACATCAAGCATCACGCCTTAAATCCCCGCAAAACAACGATAATTTCGTCCGTTCATAACGTGCGGGGGACTCGGCGAATTCACGTTCTGCTTTGCGGCACTTACTCGGAAAGAAAGGATTTGGACGAGATCACGGATTACCTGAACTTTGCAGACGCGAGCTATCAGCATGTTTCGATTTGAGTGGTTTCAGCAGGAAGCCGCCCAAGAGTATCGCACGCCTTGCACTCCATAGCCTTCCCAACGCTATGCCCGCCCAGGTAGCAAATCGGGCAGCAAGCCAGGTGTTTCCATCCGGCAGGCATTTCAACTCGAAATAGGCAATGCGGGCAGAGAATCACGTCCGGGAAGGCCGGCAATCTTAGAGCTTCAAACGAGCGGACCATTAACACAACCTCATCCGACCAGTAACCTTGGTTTGAACCGGCCACCCTTCCCATTCGCTCGGGATCTGGCGTTCGTGGTGCATGGGCTTACGGACGAGCATGACATGGATAGTGTCGGCCCCCTCTCCGATGCACGCGATATAGGGGTGCATGCCATCACCGCATCGGAATAGATCGTAGAGGCTATGGGCCGCCTCTCGCATTGTGACTTTTGGTGCCTCGCTCATCGCTTCTCCTCTCTGCCTGCCCTCTCAACAATAGGCGTCTGTCGGCGTTCGCGGTGCTTGCGACCGTCCGCGCACCAGGGACACCCGCCTTGGTTTCGGCAAGTGCTATCGAACGCTTTAGACCCACGGTATGGTCGCCGCCAGTCCTTACGATTCGGATAGTGATTATCGAACGCCATGGTCACTCCTCTTTCTTCTCGGGAGCCGGCAGGGCCTTTAGAACGCCCTCTTTTCGCAAGAAAGCCCGGCACTCTTCGGGAGTCGCCTTGCTCGGGTCAAAGTCATCCTCAGTCTCACCGAGAGCTTCGCCGAGAGCCGCTGCCCGCAACTCGGCAGAAAGTTTGAGTAACGCACCGGCCGTCGCCATTGTCCACTTGGCCGGCTCGATGACGATCGTCATGCCGTCCTTATCAACCTCTTGAGAATAGAGGTTGCCGTTGAACATCTCGCGTGCTTTGCGGCCCACGATCTGGGCAGTCTCCCAATTCTCCTCTGCCGACTCCATTCGACGCCTTGCCCACTTCTCAGCGGTCTGGGCCGCCACCTTCTCACGCGCGGCCTGTTCGGCGTCGGCGATCTGTGAATCGTAGTGCCGAGCCCGTTCCACCCAATCCCATCGAGCCGACAGTTTCTTGACATAGTTCTCGGAGACTCCGAGCCGACGCTTCAAGAGAACGGCCGAGCGGCCCGCGCCAAGCATGCAATATGCCTTGAAGATCGCGAAAGCTCGGGCCGACTCTCTTGGCCTACGGTTCCACGCTTTCAAGTTCGGGTCGTCTTCAATTCGCTCGATATCGTCGGGGTAAGTCTTCCGCTTTGCCATAAATTAAGCCATTTTGCAGGGTCAAATAAAAATGAAAGCACCTACATATTACGTCGCAAACCCCCTATTAGTCGCGACTTTATGCGTCACGAGATGATGTCGGGCAACGCGAGAAAAAGTATTTCCTGCAAATACTGCAAATTGCTCTTGTCGCCGCACGGCGTGAAGTTATTATTGTCACATCGCAAGCATGAGACGGATTTGATACGAGCCATCACAAGGAGCATTTCCATGAGCACTCTCCAAGCAATGCTGCCCACTGGCGAGACGCAGGACGCATGGGCCATTCAACCCCAAGCCATGCTCAAGGTCGTCGCCAATGAGCGGGCAATCGACGAAGCGACCGGCCTTGACTTGTCGTCCGTCAGGATCGGCGAAGACGAGGAACCTGTCATGGTTGCTCGCTCGGTCACTGTCACGCTTACCTATGCGGACATCCTTGCCGGAGTGCGGGGGAATGTCTGGATCGACCCGGTAGGGTTCGCAACCAAGCGAGCAATCCCGTTCTCCCGCCGCGTCCGTGTGTCGACGGTCGATATCGCGTTTACCATCAGTCGGCCCGTAGCCGGCGGGGGCGTCGAGCATGAACGGTACATCGCCATGACGCCGCCGGAGGTTGCCGCGTGGCTCGCACGTTGGGACGCCAAACGGCAATGCTGGCCGATCACGTTTGAACTGACCTGGCACGAAGAGGTTTGACCCGCTCGGGCCGCGAGGCCAAGGGGATGAGTGTTTGCCCGTGTTGATTCTGCGATCGATTCTAGGACCACACAGGAACCTGAAATGACCACCGAAGCCACTGAAGCCGACGAAATCGTGATTCCTGATTGCCCGCCGATAACGACCAAAGCGGAATTCGCTGAATGTACAGACATGCTGCAACTTCTGTTGTTCACGATCGGGACCGCCAAGAAGGCTGGCACAAGCCCCGAAAGGGATCTTCGCAAGGCGGACATCATTGCCGGCAAACTTCGAGACGCTCTTAAGGCCGCCCCATTCGTCGTTGGCGACCAAGCCATAAAGAGCAACCTGGACTACAACAACATTGTTGACGCCACGCCCGAAACCAAGGCCGCCGAGAACGCCTTGATCGACAACGCCTTTGTCATGATCGGCGAACTTGCGGGCATCCCCGAGGCCGCCGGCGCAACCTCCTGAACGAAACCCGAGCTATTTTTCCATCGAATCCATTTCCTGCAATTGCGGCAATTGCCGTTGACGCAGGAAATGGATAATCGTACAGTTTTCCCATCAGTCATTTCAAACACCTGCAAGGAGTATAACATGGGAATGCCAATACTGGCAGGGTTGATTGTGTACCTCATCATCGCCCTGATGATCGGGGGAATCTTCGTTCATATCGAACGGAAGCATCGCGGCCTCGCCTGGCCCAAGGCGATCGGCGTCGGGCTTACGATCGGGGCGTTCTGGCCGTTCCTGCTATTGGCGGCCTTCTGACCACGAGCCCATCGGGGGAATCGTTCTGGTTCCCCTTGTCCCACCCACAATCTTACAACTGGTCGGAGAGCAGCAATGAACCATCAAGATGAGTGCCAGGCCACGAGGCATATCCACGAGTATCACCTTGTCGCCAATATTTCGCCCCAATGGCTCGGCTTCGTCGTGGGCGTGGGCGTTCTGGGGTTTCTTGCCGGCCTTATGTTCTGAACTTCAGATTCCCGCCTGTTTTCAACCTGAACACCTATCGGAGAACGAACATGATTGCGACGAATCGTGAAGCTACCCAGGATGAGGGCACGACGACGCCCGAGCGGCCGACGTGTGCGACGTGTGCGTACTGGCTGGCCCCGCCGGCGTCATACGAGGGACGCATGGGGAATTGCCGCAAGGATCTCGTTACGGCCAAGGCGGGCGTGACCGTCTATCCCGAGGATTTCTGCGGCGAGCATCCCGACTTCCCCGCCTTCGTTGCGGCCACGCGGCCCGCGCCTAAGGTCATGTCGGGCCACTCAGGAGAAGTCATTTTTGAGAACGGCTCATCGATCACATTCGGCCGTTGGAACGCGACTGCAAGCCCGGTTGCCGAATGGGACGATAACGGAGCGGACAAGCCGGCCGAATCCAACCTGATCGCCGAAGTGCCGCCCGACCACGAATGGTTCATACGGTTCCGAACCATCGCTGAGAAGATCGCCGGCAACTGGCCGCACAACAACATGTTCGCCCCAGAATTCCATCTATTGATGATGGATCTCAAGGCGATCCTTAAGGAAGGCCAAGAGGTCTGCGAAATCTCGGCCGGGCCAGAGTACGCCGACACGCTTTCGGCCGACATGGACGCCGCAATTCTGCATGGGAACTATCGGCGGTTGTACGCGGCGGCCAAATCACTCGGCAAGCAAGCCGGAATGCTGGGCTTGGATTGGGGAGGAAAATGGGCCAACCTTAGCCACGCCCTTGATGCCCTGCCCGAAAACGACCCGTTCCCGGCGGAAGATGTCGCCTGGCTCAAGAACGAGTTGGCGAAGATGACCGAGACTAAAAACCACCTTGCTCGTCGCCTGCACGATTCCGCCATGAACAACATCGCCCAACGTCGCGAGACTGGGCAACTTCGCACCGAGCTATCCAGGCGCAACGACACTATCGCGGCATTCCAGGCCAGAATCGACCAGTTGGAAGGCGAGAAGGTTTCCCTTCGCCGGGCTGTCCTGCCCGTATTGCCCCTCACGCTCGACGTTGGCCCCATCCGCGAACAGACGAAGGAACTGGCCGAGAAGTTGATTGCGGAGCAGGTGATTCCACTGCGAGAAGCGGCGATTCATGCTTGCAAGTTCATGCTGACTTGTCCATCGCTTGACCCGATTGGGAAGGGATGGCAGAATGCCAAGCTTTACGCCGGAAATTTGCTCAAGGACGCCTTGGAGGGGAAGCCGGAATCCGACGACGTGATTGACCCCTCGTTCGATGAAGCTTGCGGCGAAGTGCTCAAGCCCACCGTAGCCGCCGAGTGGCCCGAGAGTCGCCGAGTCGACGCCGAGTGGTTCGCGGAACTTGACGAGGTCATCAGCGACGTCATCAACCAGTGGCCGGACGATGATGTCGAATTCGACGAATTCGACGCGACGATTAATCGCCTCATAGCCATTCGTGTCGCGGGGCATTCCGCCGTCGTGCCCCTGGCCAAGCCATCCGCAGGCGAGTCGGAGCGGATCATCCAGCTTGAAGCCGAGTTGACCAAGGCTCGGGCCAAGTTCCGCCAACGGGGCCAGACAATCCATCAGTTAAACAACCGGATCGCCGAACTTCGCCCCGAGATTACGGAGCTTCGCCAGGCCAACGAGAATCAGGCCAACACGATTCGCGGGTTCTGGGCGGAACGGGAGAAGCGAGCGGCCAGGCTCGTTCCGTTAGAAGTCGCGAGCATTGGGGCCGAGTTGCGTGACCTTCGCCAAGACCTTGTTACGGTCATGTCGGCCGGCCGGAGCATGGTAGAAGAGTGGGGAGGCGATCGCACTGGCAAGGTTGTCAACCTCACAACTTGGACGGCACGAATAAGGGACTTCCAAGAGACGTTAGAGTCCGTCGCCCGCAAGAACGCCTGACCCGCCCGAATCATCCCGTCACAACATCTCAGGTGAGGCCGCCCAGGACAGCACGAGGCGGCCCGCCTTCCTCTCGTTCTCATCTCTCAACTCATCGGAGCTTCACCCGCCATGAACGCCACCGAGACGATTCCAGACGCCCCCAGCGAACCGTGGGGGCAAGCACGTGTCGGCGACTGGATACAAACCCGATCGGGGGTCAAGTTCCACCTACTCGACCCGCGCCCGAAAGACTTCGTGATTTCGGACATCGCCCACGCTCTGGCCAACACCTGCCGATTCGCGGGGCATGTCTCCAAGTTCTACTCGGTCGCCGAGCACTCGGTAAGGGTCGCCCGGTTTGTGGCCGAGCGGACCGACTACCGTCCCAAGTGGCCAGAGTTCGGTGCGACCATTCGCCCTTCCCCCAGGATTCTTCGGCCAGGCGATTACGTCTATGCCGCCCTCATGCACGATGCGAGTGAATCGTACCTTGGGGATGTTCCACGCCCGATCAAGCATCTGCCCGAATTCGCAATCTATCGGGAAACCGAAGATTATCTGATGTTATGCCTTGCCGTGGTGTTTCGATTCGAGAACCCCTTGCCCGCAATCGTCAAGGTTGCTGACAACACCCTCATGGCCACCGAAGCCCGCGACCTCATGTGGCCGGTCACGAAGAACTGGCACCTGAAATATGACCTCTTGCCCGGCCGGATTCGGCCATGGTCGCCACGCAAGGCCAAGCGGGAATTCTTGAGCCTGTTCTACAAGATCAACCCGTTGGGCATTACCAAACCCCGATCGCGAGTGTGGGCGTTCTTCACGCGGGCCGCCTGAATCGAGACATCGTTGAGACATCGAGCCGCCCGGTTGATTCGGGCGGTTTCCTCCACCTTGACCCATTGGGAGATACGCAAATGAATGCCTTCCTTACGGGATCGCACATTTATGGAACGCCCCACGAGGATTCGGATATTGACTTAGTCGTCATGATGCCAGTCTCTCAACTTGGGCGGCTAAACGAACTCATCGCAGAGGACGCCGATAGCGAGATGCGTTACGAGGGCATGAAGCCAGGTGCCTGCGTTCGCTTCGGCAAGCTCAACCTCATTGTGGTTACTGACCAGGACGACTACCGAGCCTGGCAAGAGGGAACGGCCGAGCTTACTGCCCGCAAACCTGTCACGCGAGACGAGGCTAAGGCCGTCTTCCACGCCAAACGAGAAGCCAACAGGAAGGCCAGAGAGAACATCTTGGCCGAGTTGGTCAACGACGAACCAGCCACGCCCCCAAAGGCCGATTTCTCCAAGTGGGCCGATGCTGTTGGGTTCGGCGAATTCAATCCCGCATGAACCCTAGACGCTCGACACCGGCCGCCTGGCTCACTCTGGGCGGCCTTTCTTGTTGGCTTAACGTCCAATCGCACGAGGAACGTCACCGATCGCATAGCGGGCATTCTAGGCCCTCCGCAGGAGCCGGAAAGTATTTGCCGCATTTCCTGCAATTCCTGCTTGACTGGCTGGGCCATTGGGCGTATCGTTTGGCATGGGACGCTCGAATCAAGGATATGAGGGGATGACATGCGAGTCAAAATGATCCAGACAGTCAAAAGCTCCAATGGGGAGTTCGCCCACTTTTCCAGACTTATCTTTTTGCCGGTCGCGCCTTACGTCGGCCTAAGCATAATTGGCTTGCAAGACAGGCCAAAGGATGACGATCCGTCCGAAGCAACCATCGAACATGTCTATTACGACTTTCGCGAAACATGCTTCGTAGCCGAGCTTTCGACGTACGAATACAGAGAAGACAAGTCGGTTAGAGATGGAGAATATGGTTCGGCAACCTGGATCGCTGAAAACCCGTATCAGGACTGGAAATCGCTGGATTAACCCACGCCTAATAGGAGCTTGACCGATGGCCGCAACGTCCACGCCGATGCCCGACATTCAAATGAACGATGCCAGCACGATCCCTGGCATGCTCAGGCGACTCGATAAGCCCCACTCGGCCAACGTTGTCCAGGCCCTGATTGACGAGGTTACTCGGCTTCGAGCCAGGGAGGCCGATCGTCCCAAACTCTACGTGTGGGAAAACGTCCTCTGCGACCCAATGGCCGGCATGATTGTCGTGCTAGCCAAGGACGACGAAGAGGCGATGATAAAGCTTGATTATATCGGGCCGGGCAATCATGGCAGCCTGGAATTTGACGGGGTGATGCCCCAAGTTGTCAACGTGGATGATGTTGGCGGACCCATGGTCTGGTACGTCAATGGTGGCGGTTGAGCCAGGAAGCCGCGTCCATTTCCCCCTCGCACTCCAACGGAGCTTGACCCGATGCAAACCTGCCCCAAATGTGGATCGAAGAAAATAACCCGGTCGGCTGACTCGTTCGACCTTACCTGGTATTGCAACTCTTGCCGTTGGAATTCGGACCAACGCGAGCCGAAATCGGAAGTCCCCGCAAACCCCTCTGGGCTGATTGCCCAAGTTGGTGGCCGCTCGACTGGAAGCATTCGCAGCAACGCCGCTCGATCCAATCAAGCCAAGCCGGAAGCGAGCCAACTGCCCGACTCCCCACGACTGACGAACCGCCTCCGCGACCTTCAGATAGCCAATCAAGTCAAGTGCGGCCGAACGGTCTGCCCGAGCATATCGTTGACCCACTACAATACGGGCACTGATCGTCTTTACTGTACGGATTGCGCCCGAGCTATCAACTTTCATAACCCCGGCCTCTGCATCCCGTACGCACGGCCGGAGCCAACAGCCTCGACTGCCCGAGTCCGCCTCTCGGCCGCCAAGGTCGATATCGAGAACGCTTTCGGCGGATGGACCGAGTACAGCGAAAGCGATAACGCTTATAAGGACGTAGGCAACAAGCGTATGTCCCAGTATCGACAAGACATCAAAGAAGCCCAGTCCCGCGTGTTCGCCTTCATCGCTCAAGTGGAGGCCGCCGATAAACGATACCTCGAAGCCATCAGGGTATGCCACGTTCTATCCGAAGCGACCAACGACAAGGAAGTCTCCAGAGCAAAGAGGATGGCCAAAGAAGTGCTCGCCAGCTACGGCGAACCTAAAGGATACTAAACCATGCCTGCCTTTTGCCCCATCTGTCGATCCGCCAACGTCGACGAAGTGCTCGATGCTCCAGACCGGATAAAGTGCCGAGATTGTCACGCCTACATTCCTGCCAGCGAACCAACACCGGAGGACGCGCCAACGGCCCGGATTAGCCTGGCAACGGCAACGGCCGACATCGCGCGTGCCCTTGGCATCCACCGAGCCTACGCTGACCTGGACTCGCTGGAAGGCGTGGACGACGAAATCCATCGGGTTACAACGTTCCTCGCTCAAGTAGAGGCCGACCAACGCCAACTTGTGGCCGCCTTGGACGCATGCCGTGTTCTCTCGGCCCACGATCCCGATGCCAAACTTCAAGCGACTCGGCTTGCACGCCGCGCCCTTGGCCTTCCCGTTCTATAGCCGACCAGCCCGATACGCCGAACCTTCTCCGTACTCTTTCCGAACCCAAGGCCGCCTATCCTTCATTCGCAGGGTAGCGGCCTTTATTTTTCGTGGCCCAGACTGCCCGAAACTATTTCCAGGAATTGCAGGAAAGAGTTCTTGACGTTTACGCCCAATGGGCGTATATTTAAAGTGTAAGGCAAACGGACGCTAAACACGAAAGGGGCGGGACCATGACCAGCATCGCCAAGAACTTCAAAACGGGCGGCTTCGACGTGCGGAACGAAGAGGGCGAATTGCTGGCCAACTATCCCACCTATTGGGCGGCCAACGCCCACGCCGATGAGATCGAGAACCCCGATGGTCTGCCCGAAGAGGAGCTGACGGCCGAGCAAGAGGCCGAGATCGAGCGAGAAAACCTCATCGACGACCTGTGCAGCGAGTACGACCCGAGCGACCTGGCCGAGATGAGCACGCGGGAGCTTCGCAAGCTTTTTGCGGCCCTGTAATTTCCTGCAAAAGCGGGAAATGAAAACCGCCCTCTAACCCACAAAGGATCAACCAATGTCTATCGATCAAGCTGCCCACGAGACGACGCACGCCACTGCCGCCTCTGACGCTCTGGCCCCACTGGCCAAGCACGAATCGTTCATCGCGTGGTGCGAGGCCAAGAAACTCGCCATCGTCGCCCGGAACGAACGAGAGGTTGCGGCCGGCAATCTCCCATCTTGGACGACGGCGGGTGACCTGGCTAATCTCGATCGCTGCCTTGCGGACGCGCGGCAAGAGATCGCAAAGATTGAGGCCAACTGCCCGGAACCAACGGAGTGCGAGGCATGCAACGGAATCGGTGACTGCTGGGACTGCGAAGGCTCTGGACGATCCGAGGACAACCACGATGACGAGGGCAATTGCTCTGCGTGCGATGGCTCTGGCGTGTGCTGCGAATGCGATGGGGAAGGATCATTTCCGGCCACCAAACCGGCCAATCGGTTCCGTTGCCCCCAGTGCGGCATGCCGACGTTGGTCGAGTCTGGCCCATGCGGAGCCTGTATCGTGAAGGGCATTCAAGAGGCCACGATAGCCAAATCTCGACCCTCCCCATCCGTACTTTACCGTTCGACTATATAACCAACCAGTAATATACGCTCACTCGGTCGCGGACTCGTATCGTATGCCCGCATAGTCTAGCCTCTAGAAATCTAGACGATTCAACCTTTGCGTAACAATCGGCGATGGCAGGGCAGGGCGGTTTCGCTCGATGGCCTTTCGGTCGCCCGGAAAGTATTTGCAGGAAATGCGGGAAACCGACTTGACCGATATGCCCATTGGGCGTATTATTGAGTGGGTAAGGAAGAGACGCGAACAAAACCCCGAGACGAGGCCGAACGATGGCAACCGCAACCTTGAACGCAAACGCAACTCTGGCCAACCTCGAAACCGAACTGGCATCGCTCCAGGCGAAGCGGGAAGAGATCCGGGCCGAACTGTACGCGGTCGCTGGTGGCCAACCGCAGGTTGATCGTGAGAACCAGTTGATGAGACTCGATCGCCAGATTGATCAGGTTCGCTATGCGATGGCCGAGATCGAGTTAGCCAACGAGGCGAGCGGCCAGGCGAGCATGGGTAACGGCGAGTATCCCATCTGGTCGTGTGGCCAGGCTAAGGTTGTGAGCTATGCCGATAGCGTGGAGGCCGCCATTGCTTCGCTGTTCAGCATGCCGGCCGGTACCTACGCAATCGGTGGCGACGACTACTCTTACGAAGTAAGCCGCGCGGGCAACAGGGTAATGGTTTGCCGTATCGACGAAACCGAATGTGAAGCCGCCTGATTTATTTCCTGCAAATGCGGCAAATTCTATTGCTTGTTGTGCCCATTGGGCGTATAGTTGAATACGTGAGACGATCACATCAACCAAACCCCAAATCAAGGATTCAAACCATGAACACGATCAAAACCCGCAAGCCCCGAGCCAGCAAGAAAACCGCAATCCTCACTCCGGCCGCTCCGATCGTTGACCCTCTCAAGATTCAGTTAGCCGATGCCGAGATCCATCGAGTCTTGAGCGATCTTGCCGATAGCCTGCATGATCCGAATCGAGTGGGTATGGCCGAACTGCTACGCATCATTGCCGATGACTACGTTAGTGCGAAAATGGTTCAGAATGCGGCCCGCAGTGTGGCCCACGATCACGACCTAAAGCCGACCGAATCCGTCAAGCATCTCTTGCGAGTCGTCGAAGCAACCCGAGACTTCAAGCTCAGCAAAAAGAGGTCTTAAAACGCCCGTTGCCGACCGCAGGTCATTTCCTGCAATTGCGGAAAATAACGGTTGACGACAACGCCCATTGGGCGTATAGTTAGATCAGAAGGGGGCCGATGAGAGGTGAGATTCTCACCGGCCCTTTGGACCGAACCACGAACCGCGAAGAACGGGAACAATCCAATGGCCACTTTGACCGCCCCCGCCAAAACCGTCAAGACCCGCCGCTCGGCTGTCCGTCCCGCGAAGTACCTCGCAACCAAGGTGATTTGGTCGCTGACGTCTGACTCGCCCTGCGTCGACTACTCGAATGAGCCGATGACCCTGGGTGACGTGCTCGGCGAGATCGGGACGTATTGGACTGAGGAGGATGGCCAGTTCGCTAGCGGCATCATCGAGGAGGCCAACGACTATAACGGGCTGGTTTACGCCTATCGCGAAATCTTGACCATCACACGGCTGGATGGCTCTGAGCTTAGCGCCGACCGACTCACGAAAATTGGACTTTTGGCTGGCCTTTGATTTCCTGCAATTCCAGGAAATATGATTGACGGACATGCCCAATGGGCGTATAGTTGGGCAAGTGAAAGGCCGCCAGGAATTGAGCCTCCTGACGGCCTGATTGGAACGAACCCCGAACCGCGAAGCACAAGGAACGAACCGATGGCCACTTTGACGCAAACCGCCCCCTCAGTCAAGACGACCGAACGGCCCGCAGGCTACTCGACCACCGTCCGCAAAACCGGGCCGCGCGAATGGGTCAACAAAGCTCTGCCTGTCATCGAGTCGATCCGCCAGGGCGGGGCATTCGATCAAGGCTATATCTGCGACCACGGCGCGGCCTTCCTCGTCAAGCGTGAATATCCAGCCAGCGCCAATCAGAATCGCTACACGATCGTCCTGTGCTATCCCAATGGCCGAGTCGAGCTTGACGGCATGGACGACGCGACTGAGGCCGAAAGGCGATTCGAGTCGTCTGCCCGCGCGTTGGCGATGGCCGGCGACGAATTTCAGAATGTCTGAAAAAAGGATTTGACAGATACGCCCATTGGGCGTATAGTCTAAGTGTGGAGCGAACGAAACGGGGCCGCCAAGTGCTGGTAACACTTAACGGCCCCTAGACCCAAACCTCAGATGACGAGGATTGAGCCATGGCCAACACGATCGCATTTCTGACAGTCGAGATCAAGGGGACCAACTACGGCGTCGAGACCTTCTTGGCCGAGACCACCTTGAACAAGGTTGTTCGCCTCAGCAAGATCGATGGAACGTCCTACGATGTCGAGCAGGGGTGGGACCGGACGACCTGCACTTGCCCGGACTATCAGCGACGACATGCGGACCTGCCCTATAGCGACGGATGCAAGCATGTCCGTAGCCTTGTGAGTCTGAGCCTGATCGAGAACGTGACCCCCTGGACAGCAAGCGAGCCGAAGACTGTTGAGGTTGTTGAGGCTGCCCACGAGGAGACGCACGCGGGGCTGGCCTTGGCCGTCGCCGAATTGGCCGATGACGCCACGGACGCAGAAAAGGGCAAGCCAGTTCGCCGCAAGCCGGGCCGCAAACCGATCAGTGATACGATCAACTGGGACTCGTTCGGACGACGTTACGCGGCGGGCGAGAGCCGTAGCGTGCTGGCCGCTGAGGCCGGAGTTAGCCCCACGCGATTCTGGAACCGAGTGACGAAACTGGGGTACTCTTCCCCCAAGAATCACTACCACGCACCGAAGAAAGGCGTGACAGTATGAGCGCATCGAAAACAGGGGGGTCTGAATTGACCCCCCAACGGGTGAAGGCGATTCGGCAGAAACTAGGAATGACCTTGGCCGAAGCTTCAGATTATATTGGCGTACATATCAGAACGTGGCAAAAATGGGAAGCGCCCGAGGGTCCAAACATGCGTACACCACGAGGGGCCGCTCGCAAAGCTCTGGAGAAAATGGAACATGAGGCTAAGTTTAAGCCGAAGCCGGCCGAACCGACAGCCGACGCATCTTGACAGAATTAGGCCAACACTGGGGTTAAGCCAGAGTCTTCTAGCCTTTGAAGAATGACGGCCGCATGGGTGGGAAGCTCCTCAATCCCCACGCCTATGCGGTCGTTTCGTTCGCATGCCAAAATTGTGGTTCCCGATCCCACGAAGGGGTCAAGCCAAGTGTCGCCAGGATCGGAGAATGCTTTAACGAAGAACTCCGGTAGGCCGACTGGGAATGTGGCCGAATGACCCTTGACGTGCTCGCCAACGTTGACGTAGATGACATTGCTTGGCAGGACTGGCCCGAGTTGCTTCGCCGATTCCGGCTTGCACGCGAATCCGCTTCCGGTCGCTCGGTAATCGCGATCACCCGAGACACCGATTAGCGAGCCTTCGCCGATCGTCGCGACGTTCAACGGATTGAATTTTATTTGATTGTTTATGCTGAAATGGTGGATCGGCTCGAATCCATTCTTCAGCCGATTGGGCCAACTCCCCGGCGGCCCGGTGCGAATCCACACGAATTCATCGACGTAAGCCCAATCCCATTGGCGAACCATTGCCGCTTTGAGATCGTCGCAGTACAGATGCCGTTGCCCACCCTCGCAATGAGGCTTGATGTTCACGAATAGAGAACCATCGGGCCGTAGAACGCTTCGCATGTTGGCCTGGATGTCGCGCCACCAGTCAACATAGTCATCGGCCGGAACGCCCCGATACTGGCCCTTGCGTTGTTCGGCGTAGGGTGGACTAGTCACGATACCCTGAACGCGATCCGGGCAAGCCAGCCGAACGACGGACGGATCGGAGCAATCCCCGATGACAAGTCGATGGGGGGCGTCCGGTTTTTTGGGACTTAAAATCAGCCACACTTGGCCGGATTCAGTTCGCCACTTTGCAACTAACTCGGCATGTCGATCGGGCGCGGCCGGCTCGGGAATGCTACCCAGGGATGGAGCAGGCTCGGCCGCGTTTCCTGTGTTTGCAGGAAGGCCGCTAGAATCGCTTGTGTCGCTTCCGAGGGGACCGGCGGCCGATTGGGCTAGAGATTCGAGCAAGGCCGCCACGTCGGCATCAGAGAAGCCTGTGGCGCGGCGTTCGTCGGTATCAGAGATCGCGGCAAGCGTCTCGGCGACTCGCTGGTCATTCCATTGGGCCGACTCGGCTGTTCGGTTGTCAGCGAGGGCGTAGGCGCTGGCCTGGCTATCGCTCCAATCCGAGCGGCGAACGGCCACAAGTTGGCCCGGCTCGGGATCGACCACGAGGACTTCCCGGAAACCTTCGAGCCGAGCGGCTTCGATCGTACCGTTGCCGGCGCGAACAACGTTGTCGGCGTCCAGGACGATTGAGCGAGCCGGGCCGAACCGTCCAAGGCTGGCTCGGATGGCCGAGCGATTCGATTCGGGGTGGATTCTGGCGTTCTGGGGATCTTCGGTGAGATCGTGGATATCGAGAACTTCGGTAGGCAAGGGGGAACGCTCCGGGGTGATTTGCCTGTGACAAAATTAAAGTGATGTCAGGAAGGAACTTAGGGAATGGCTGGTGATTTTGTCACAGGCGTCACAGGCAATTCTAAGTTGCTCGCGTAGCGCGTGCGTACATAGCGTGCGTGTATATGCGCGTGCGAAGCAAGTGGCATGCCAAGGGTTGTCACAGGATCATTGGCAATTTTGCCTGTGACAAATTAAGTCTATGAGGTAGCCCTATTTACGTCCAAAATCCTAGGTGAAATTGCCTCTGTCACAGGCAATTTCTATTCTAGTCCCAGTAGAAAAAGTCTCTTAATAAATAATTAGGGGGGCCATTTTGTATGCAGCCAACAATTAGGAATTGCCTGAGTTGCCTGTGACACTGTGACAAACGGTCAGTCTTCCTTGGGATTGCGGTTCTCGCTAGCCCAGTTGACGGACGCTTCGGCAATCTCGCAAATCGCATCCGACGTTCCGAGGAACACGTTTCGCCAGGCGTTGAAACACTTCTCGTCAGGCACGCCATCACGAATCGGGATGCCGGGCCGAGTCGCCATGATCTCGGCCAGAGCGTACAGTCGATTCGTGATCGCTTGCTCTTGCTCGACACGCACTTGCCGCTCAACCAACTCCGGGAACATCGCGCTATCGACGCAAACGCTCATGGCTTACTCCTTGGGTGGCGTGGTCGGGATACGAAACGAGCCGACCACTTGGCCGGCTCGGGAAGAGACTTCGAACTTTCGTGAGACGGATTAGCCAAGTTGGCCAACCGCAGGTCAGCTTGTCGCGGCGTCCTCGCTGGGCGGCTCGGGCTCGACTGCTGAGTCATCGAACAGCAAGACGATCTGACCGAAGTAGTCGGCCGGCTCGACTTCGGGGAGCGGCAAGACAACCTCGATGCCGCCGCGTGACTCTCGCAGATCGACGACCGCGTAGGGGTACGGCGAGTCCAGATATTCGCTTGCGGTTCCTGGCTGCCCAGAGCCAGGCGCGAGCAGGTAGACCCGGACTTCGGCCAAGAGGTTATGGCTTGCCAGGTCGTAGGGTGGAACGCCTACCTTGATGGTCCAGGCGTCAGCATCGACCGCGACCAACGAAACCTGCGTGTCGAGCTTGGGCGGCCGATCCGGCTCGGGGAGAGCGAGGGAGCGGAGCGGAGAGCGTTGAAGGTTGGCCCGAACACGGCGCGGAGAAGGGAAAGCAAGTCAGGATTCCTTTCGGGGTTTCCGAGTGCAGATGAACCAAGGGGCGAGGGCCGCCCGCTTTACGGTTTTGGGTCAATCTTGGGCGGGGTCATGACCTCAGCGATCTTAAGCAAGACCTCGCGATCGAGGGCCGCTTGATCGAGTCGTCGCTTGGCCGCCTCGCGTTTGATTTCCCGGTTTCGGTCGTCGTCGTACTCGATGTGCAAGTCGAGCAGTTTGCGTTCAGGGGCGGCCGGAGCTTGAATGTAGACCGGGGCAGGGGCCTGGCTCGGGACAAGTTTGGGCTTGCCTTTCAGTCGCCAGATACCGTAGACGATGACGGCCGTGACAAAAATTAGGCCAAGGTTGTCTTGGATAACAGGAGGCATTCCATATTTCTCTGTTTAAGTGCCAATGATTCCAGAAAACGAGCCTGATTATTTCTTGAGAATGATCACGATCAGGATGGCCGCGCCGATGATGAGCCAGGCGGCTTGGTCGGTTGGCTTGTCCGCGTCCTGCAAGTCGGGGTCGGATGGATCGTTGGGGCAATTGTCGCCGATCGCGAGCTTGCTGCCCAAGTCGGGATCATTGGTGTCGATCATGCCAGTCGCATGGGCGGCCTGCATGTTCACGCCGCTGTTAATGGTTCCATTGGCTTCAAGAACCATGCCCGCGCCAAGGTTCACGCCAGCCGGATTGGCTGGGGAGACAGGCGGCTTGGCCGCCGGCCGATATTCGGGGAACGCTTGCGGGTTCTCCGGCTTGTGGAATTTTACCCATCCACTAACAGGATCGGTCCACCCCCAAAGCCAAGTTGTTTTCCCGTTCACGACGCCTTGAACCCACTGACGGGGCGGCCCATCGTATGCACCGATTTGGCCACTCAAGGCTGCCGCAAGAATTAAAGTTGAAATCATGATTCAGTCTCTAGAATTTGGCGGCGTTCGACCTCGAACTCGATAGCGAGAAAGATCGCGCCCGCAACAAAGAAAAGCGTGAAGCCGCCCACGAGAAGGACTGGCAGCCGAGTCCACCACCATGCCCAAACCATGCCCTGATCGACCCATCGGCGGTCAAATTCGTCAGCCGGCATCCACGAGTAAAAGCCGGGCCGGTTGTTGTCGACAATGCAAGCCCAGCCGCCACGGCGGTAGTAAATCAGGCTCACCATATGATGAATCGGGCGATAACCGTAGAGTTGGCCCGTGTTCATCGTGACGCCGATTGGGTAGCCAGCTTTACTGACTCGTTCAAGCAACTCCCGATCTTTCGGGGAGCCGGTTCCAACGTAGCTGGCGTATTTCTCGCCGGGCATAACTCGTTGAATGAGTCGCTTTAGCTTGTCGTCGGAGTAGCCTCCGGGCGCGGCCTTGGCGGCCCGCCACAAGTCGGAATCCTTGCCTCCGGCCAGGCCAGGCACCTTTTGATAGCGGCCATTGATGATCACGCTACAGATCACACAGAGCCCCTGGCCGTCGCTGCCCCCTTCGTTGTGAAAGTGCAGGTGTCCAGGAATCGGGGCGTCAGCTTTCACGCCGCGATACATGGTCGACTTCGTGACAGCTTCGCCGCGATGGTCCGGGGTTTGGGCAAGGGCCAGCGCAGGGATTAACAGGAAGACAAACAGATACTTTTTCATGACGCTTCCGAACGGCAAACGCGACCAGCAGAGAAACCAAAATCAGAGCAATCCAGAAAAGTGAGGCGAGCGTTAACCCTCTGAATAATCCGTTCCACCAGAGGTTTTCCCAGAGCTTCAGACTGATTCGCCGTGGTAGCGTCGGCACCGAAAAAATGAGCTTCGTTGTAGATACAACCAGAGATTTTAAGAACCAAGCCAGAGCAGACATCCCATTCCGATCAAAAGATGCAAAAGCGGACTAAGCAGGACTTCAACCAACACGAGCCGAGCCAAGCATTGAGAGGGCCGCAACAAACTCACGGGTATCTTGCCGGTCATGAAATTCGTACTTCCGGGATCAAGAATTTAAGGGCGATTCCGCCCGCGAGGTTGTTGGGTGTACCCTGCCGACCGCCGATCTGCGCGGCCGGCTCCGGGTAGGCGTGGTGTTCAGTTTCGTTCAACGTGGCAAACGCCTTGCACGAACGATTTGACGGCCGGATCGTTCATGTCGGCGTATCGTTTCGAGAGGTATTCTCGTTCCCTTGCCGACAACACTCCTGATTCCGCGTTCAATTCCTCGCCGGAGCAAGCTTTTGACGCGCGGTAAAGTCGCCGTTCGATTGCCTTAGGAGACAACCCGGTCAGTATCGCGATCTCTTCGGTCGACGACCCCTTTCCGTGAACGAGGCGATGGATTGCGAGGTTGTACCGCCGGACGGTCTGCATCTCGGCATTCGTCGGTTTGCCGATTCGCGAACTTGCGAGCGATGGAGCCAGACGCCTAATGACTTCGGTTCGGATCTCGTTTCCGTTTGCAGGAAGATCAACTTTTGTGTTCATGGCTCATGCCTCTATATATTCCGCCGGGAACCCCCTATTAGAAGGGGGAATTTTTCCATTTCGACCCAGGCAACGTGTTACCAGTTTCGCCGCTCGTTCAGACCATTGTTAGCGATCAATGGATTTCCTGCAATAGCGGGAAATGCCACTATCGAACGGGTGGGTTTTTGAGTCTCTTGAAACGGAGGGATCATTTGCAGCAATGACAGGAAATATTACCCACAAGGCCGCTCACAAAGCGGCCATTCCTGTACGTTTGTTCACGGAAAATCTGCGAAAAATCCGGGGATTTATTTGCAGGAATTGCAGGAAATGTCGCGAATTTTTTTGGGGCGGCAATTTTTGTTAAAGTTCTAAGCTGTTGATGTTGTTGGGTTTGCGTCAAATCCTCTTGCGGCCGTTTCGAATAAGGAGAAGATCATGCCCGGTCCGATCCGAAACCTCTTATGGGAGGTTAGAAAAGTCATGTCCGCATTTTGCAGCCCCGAAGGGGCAATCGTTCCCAGCCAGGGCCGCACGACCATGGGACCGATGAACGCATAAGTGAAGTTTTTTGGTGCGGCCTCGGAAGGCCGACCGTAAACGTGGCAGTCTTACGGGAGACGGTCACCACTCCGGGGCGACGATACACAATTATGTCGAAAATTTACCATAGGTTTCACCTCTGGCGAGGAACGGATACCCGTTCGGAACCGGAAAAAGGGATCAGCCTTGCTCTCCTCACGACGAGATCCAAAGAAGAGCAGGATCGTTCCCGCCCCGTTCCGAACGATCACGGAGCCGCCCAACAGGAGGCCCGGGCTTTCGATCCAGCCTGGTTTGCGACGTCAGCGGCCGGTGAGGGCCAGAGCCGCCCACGCCATCGGGATCGCGGCGTCGGAGGCAAGACTCACGACCAGTCCGGACACCCATGGATAAACCAGACGGCTCGCGACGAGGCCCCACCCCGCAACCTGGGCGAGGCAGGCCGCCATCCCTGGCTGGAGCCAGAGCTGGCGAGGGAGATGACAGACCCGCACGATCAGGGAGACCAGGGTCAAGTCGACCACGAGCGAATCGAGCACCGTGAGGGCCATCATCACCCGATCGACGGCCACATCGGTCCGAGCTCTCGGCGATTGCCAGGCCGCCACGCCGAGCCGTTGCGCGAACGGCACCCCCCTCAGAATGCGTGGGGAGCTTGGAGGGGAGCATTTGCCCGAACTCCAAGCTCATCGCGGCGCCCAGCGTGAACGGTCGACAGCGCGGGGCGAGCTCCTCGTCCACAGGTTCCTCCCGGCTCATTTCTTCTCGGACCAGACGGCCTTCAACTCATCGGACGCCTGCTGCCGCAGTCCGTTGTCGTTGAGGATGTCCTCGGTGGCGCGGAGGGCCTCCTCGCGGTTGAAGACGATGGACTCGGAAGCGCGGTCATCGAAGCTGATCGTGATGTACTTGTCGGTGGCATCGCGGATGAGCTCGACGAGGTGACGGATATTGCGGACGTGGGTCCCGTTGATTTCCTTGATCACTTTCATGAACGGGTTCGAATAACCCTTGCTGGTCGGGTGCGGAAACATCGGCGCGGCAACCACGACGAGTTCTTCGCCCTCGAACTTGGGCTTGTCCCCTCGTCGCGTCGCCATCGGGCTGCCGATGAAGCTGAAGAGCGCGGCGGTCCGATCCCCTAAGCCGGTGAGGATCTCCGAAGAGACGGGAGAGAAGACCAAGGGGCCGAAGACGAAGTACTGGGGATAGCGCCCGCGGAGCGGCTCGATCAACATCCTGTGCGTCGGGCTGACAGGGAGTTCGATGGCGATCGGCTTACCGTCCCGGATCACGGTCATGGGGACGTTGCCGTCCTTGGCGAGCTTCTGGATCAGGTACTGGAACCGGAGCCGAAGGTTGTCGCGAACCTTGATCATGCCCACGTTGTCGACCTCTTGGTCGCCGATCTTGGTGATCAGGTCCCACGCTTTGAGCGGGTACGACTCCTCGTCGCGGTCGGGCCTGTGGACGACCATGCCCGTGACCTTCTTGTCGACCTTGAGCATGCTGCGGAGCGCGTCGTTTTCCAAGGTCTGCAGTGAGTCGTACATCGCCGGCTTACCGTCGTAATTTCCATCGGCGACGTCCTTGAGGAACAGGTCGATTTCCTCGCTCGGGATGATGTAACCGATGTTGTCCGACTGGTTCAGCCGGCTGAAGATCAGACCGATGAGCTTGTTGTCGACCAGGGCCGGCCCGCCGCTGTTGCCCGGGTTGATGGCGGCATCCACCTGGATCCGGACCCCCGCGGTCTGCTCGTTGTAGCCGGCGAACTCGATCCGTGAGACGATTCCCTTGGTCACCGAGAGGCTGGTTCCCCCTTGGGGATAGCCGTAGACCAGGACCGACTCCTTGACCTCGGGCAACGTCTCCGTCCGGGTCAACGGGGGCCGCTTGTCGAAGAACGACTCATCCTCGAGCTTGAGCACCGCGAGGTCCATGCCTGTGCTGATCGCTTCGACGGTTGCGACCAGCTTATCGCTCGACTGGTGCGACTCGACGAACAACTGGCTGGCGTAGAGCACGACATGTGCGTTGGTCAGGATCCGCTTCCCCTCGATGACCACGCCGGTGCCGCTGACGTCGCGTGGGCTCTGCTTGGCCCAAGGCTTGACGATTTCGGGAAGCCGCATCGTCGCGGAGACTTTCACGACCGACTCTCGGATCGCGCTCTCCTCAGCATCGTCGGCTCGGGCCAGACCAGCGATTGAGAGGAGGAATACCGCTCCGAGTAAGGCCCGGACAGTCCGTTTGTCGTGCATCGCTTGAGGCTCGTTATTTCGGATTCTGTGTCTGGGTTGCGAACGCGCAAAGAGCGAGGTGCCAATGGTCGGAGAAGCCTTGGGGCCAACGACCTGGCACTCCCCACGTGTGCGATCGATCGGCCCACATCTTACAACGGGCCGAACCCTTGGCGTAAGTGTGTCGCCGGGAACCCCAACAACGCCGCGCCGAGGTGCCTCGGGATGGTTGCTCCGCGTGGGGGGCGAAGACACGCTCTTGGTTTGAATTTGTCTTCAACAAATGTGTTTCCCAGAAGGATCGGGACCGAGTAGACTGCCTCGGGCGGTGGGCTATTAGAGCGATTTCACCGGGGGGTTGTCGCATGGAACGGTCCGAAGGACGGGAGCCATCGCAGTTTCCTGGGGCTGGTCCGTGGGGTCGACGTGACCTGCTACGGGTGGGCTCATTGGCGTTGGCGGGGTCGCTGTTGCCGGGCGGGGCCACGGCCGCTTCGGTGTCGGGTTCGACTTCGGGGACGGCTGAGTCGGTCCTGATTCTCTGGATGGCCGGCGGCGTGACGCATATCGACTCGTTCGACCCCAAGCCCGACGCCCCCGAGTTGATTCGGGGCACCCTCGGGACGATCGCCACGGCGGTGCCGGGAGTCCGGTTTGCCGAGTGCCTGCCTGGGCTGGCGCGGCAGGCCGACCGCCTGACCGTGCTCCGCAGTTACTCCCACGACAACAACGACCACTTTCTGAGTCAGGCGTACGCGCTCTCGGGTCGCAAGGTCGGGATGACCCAGTTGACGACCGAGCCGAATGTGGGGGCGGTGGTCTCATCACTGCGAGGGTCCCGGCACGACCTGCCGGGCTACATCACGGTCCCGGGGATCACGCGTCCCGGCCCCCCGCCGCTCAATCTCTTTGTGTCCGGCTGGCTGGGCGAGGCTCACGCCCCGTTTGCCGTTGGTGGCGAGCCCAAGCAGCCCGACTTTACCGCCGGTTTGAGTGATAAGCCGGCCAACCCCACCTCCCTTCTCGAGGACAGCCTGAGGCCCGAGGCCTTGACCTTGCCCGAAGGGCTCGACGCCGCTCGCCTGACCCGACGCGCTGGGCTTCGTGGCCTGATGGAGCAGGCGCTTCGCGACGCCGATCGGCGGGGCCTGCTTGGCGCGGTCGAGAGCCACTATGCGGGCGCTTTCCGGTTGCTGAACTCGCCCGAGGTGCGCCGTGCGTTTGACTTGCGGGAGGAGTCCGATGCGATCAGGACTGCGTACGGCCGCACCAAGATCGGTGGGCGCTGTTTGCTGGCCCGGCGGCTGATCGAGGCCGGAGCGCCCTTCGTGATGGTGGACTACGGCTACGATCCCGACTACGGCAACCTTTGGGACAACCACAACGTGGCCGCGCAGCGATTCCCGCCGATCGGCGAGATGGCGCTCCGTCCGTACCACCTCGCGGGCATGGATCGGGCCTTCGCCGCCTTGATCGCCGATCTGGCCGCGCGGGGGCGGCTCGACTCGACCCTGGTTGTCTTCCTGACCGAGTTCGGTCGCACCCCCAAGATCAACGCTGGCGGCGGCCGCGACCACTGGGGCCGGGCCGGCTCCCTCTTCTTCGCCGGGGGTGGGGCCGGGGCCGGGCAAGTCATCGGCGCCACCGACAAACAAGGCGGGAGCCCGACCGGCCGCGGTTATTCCCCGGCCGATGTCGCCGCCACGATCTATCAGGCCCTCGGCATCCGCGCTGACACCATGCTCCACGACCGCCAGGGCCGCCCCCTCGCCGTCCTCCCGGAAGGTGAGCCGATCCCGGGCGTCCTTTAGTGGTTGGATCCGGGAAAGCCCTTGAGTCGCGGTCAGGCGGGTTGCATGGCCCGCCCGGCCGAACTTCAAGGGCTTGCAAGGAGTCTTGCCGTTGCTTCTCACGCGATCACTGAGACGGCTTGACGTTGGTCTGGCGGATCTGGGTGGAGAGGTGGTAAGGAAGGCCGTCGATCTCGTACTCCAGGTCGGCGAAGAAGGCGAGGTTCCCTGATGTGGGACGCTGCTTGACGATGGTCAGCTTCTCCTTCGACTCCATGGGGGAGGAGGTCCATGGCGACTCGCGGAAGTCGAGGCTCTCCGAAGTCGCGTCCCAGACAAGGATCGACTTGGGGGCCGGGGACGAATCCACGACGAGCCGCAACATTCCTTCATGGTCGTCATGTTTCCATGACACCGTGGGGAACGGCTTTTCGCCGATCGCGTGACGGAACAATGCGCCGACGGCATTCATGGCGTATTCGCGGTGCTTGTCGAGGCCGTGGCCCGCGTTGGGCAAGTAAACGACCCACTTTGGGCCCACGAGTTCGTCCCAGTACAGGTTCAACGAGTCGAGCGTCCAGTACGGGTCGTTGGTCCCGTTGATCTGGAGCTTGGGCAAGCTCAGCCGGCTGCGATAGGTGTAGGGATCAACCATCGCGAGCAGTTCTTTGGCATTGGGCTTGCTCTCGCTCCCGATCAAGCCACGGTCGGTGTAATCCCGGATCTGTTCGCTGAATTTACCCCCGAAGTTCTCGAGCTGATGCTTGTTCTGGGCGTCGAGGTTCAGGGTGGGAATGACCATCGGCGCGATCGCCCTGACCCGGGAGTCGGACGCTCCGGTCAGCCAGGTCGTCCAGCCTCGCTTGGAGGCGCCGGTGACGACGAAGCGAGTCAGGGGCTTGCCCTGCTCCTTGGCGAACGCCTGTGCGGCGTCCATGGCCTTCACCGCGCTCTTGACCATGGGGAAGAGCAGGGGCCATTCTTCGTCCTTGGTCTCGAGGTAGCGAACGAACGTCTCGGCGATCAGGGTGTCCTCGTTCTTGCCGCCGAGCAACGGTTGGTTGGGCACTTGCGGAAGCACGATCACTCGGGCCTGGCAGGCTTTGGCAATGGCGAGTCCGATGCCCAGATCACCGTCGCGGGGACCATCCCCCACCTTTCCCCCCGTGATGAAGAGGACGGCCGCGTCGGGATAGGCCAATTCTTTCGGCTCAATAATGGAGAGGTTGTGAGACCAGGTGATCCCCTGCCAGACCTGTGACGTCAGTTTGATCCAATGGATCGTTGTTCCGTCGGTCGTCTTCGACGACACGAAGTTCCAGGCGTAGGCTGGGTCGGCCTTCTTGACGTAGTCGTCAAGCCCGGCCCGCGCGGGGAGAGCCCAGCCCACCGCGATGGTCAGCGTCAGAAGCGAGGAGTAAAGCCCGCGTTGCGTCATCGACATCGAGAAGGCTCCGCAAATAAAAGGTAGGCAAACCCGATTACTGCTCCTGCGCCATGGAACGAACGGGGCGACGGAGGACTCGATCGGGTCGGAAACGGTCCTCCATCGTATTTTCTCTTCTCGCTCGCTCCCTGTCTGCTAGAACGCGTCGGAGCTAATAATCTCTCCCGAGTTGATGGTGTTGAGACCCTGCCATACCGCCTGGTTTACCGAGTTCTTCACGAACCGCACGGAGCCGTCTCCGAGCAACACGTTGACACCGCCGGCGTGTCGGCTGCGTGAGCCCGCGAAGGCTTCGCTGTCGCTGGCGCCAAAGTCGCACGGAAGTTGTTGGACGGGTTCACTGGTGCAAAAGAGGCCTTCGTTATTATTGAGGAAGTCACCGCCGGTTCGGAGTCCCAGATAATCCTTGGTGGAATTCGGCGCGTATCGCGTCATGAACGAGCAACCCCCCGGAACGGTCGTCCACATGGCTCCTCGGATGTCGTTCGTCGCACCTTGCATGACTTCGCCGACGAAGACCGTGTTACTGGTGCCGTCCGTGATTGAGGCAAAAGTCGTATCCCCGTCGTGGCCAAACGCCGAGCGGCGGTATTGCAAACCGAGACTACCGTCGCGGGCCGCGCCCCAGTTGGTGTTTCCCCAACTCGCCGCATAATTGCCCTTGCTCATGATCGGCTTGCTCAACATGCCGCCCTGGTAACTGGCAATAATCTGGAACTGGTTCTGGCGGTCGCTCGGACACTGAAACGACGAAATCTTCGAGGCTGACACGGTCGAATTGGCGAAGAAGCCGTCGACAGCGGCCAGGCCCGGTCCCGCCCATCCTTCCGAACCCAGGCTGTAGTTGAACGCATTCGCCAGGTTGCCTTGTTCGATCTGGGGCAGCATCAAGCAGAACCAGGTCGTATTCGGAGCTCCCTGGAACACTTTCGGGAAGTCGGTCGCCGCCTTCCCCGGCCTCGGACCCCAAACGCGACCCGGCGGAATGCAACTATGAACCGAATTGTAGTTATGTATGGCGAGTCCAAGTTGCTTCATGTTATTGACGCACTGGATTCGCCGGGCGGCCTCGCGTGCCGCCTGGACGGCGGGCAAAAGCAAAGCGATGAGGACGGCGATGATCGCAATCACCACCAAAAGCTCGATGAGCGTGAAGGCCGAACGGCGCAACCGTCTCATGGACGTCTCCCTGCCCGGTTTTGCGGGCAAAAAGGTACGGGGGGACTCAGGCCGGCGCGGAGACCGGCACACAGATTCAGAAGATCGTAACGATAACGAGAAGATGTGTGGCAATTGTCAACGACAGAATAATAAACGCAGAAAGGTGTGGATACCCCCTTGTTGGCATGGGGGAGTGATTTCTCCGTGGGCGGGTGATATGAGGGAGCATCAACCCGGTGGGGAGGGTTTCGTTCCGAACTCGTCGACCTTGATTCCGCCCCTCGCGCGCATTCTCTCCTAAATGCTTGTCCTCCTCAGCCCGAGCACCGACGACTTGCCGGTCGTGGTCCGGAGATGGGGGATCTGCTTCTGCCTGCTTCGACATTCTCTCCTGAGGTCAAAGCCCGGGCCCTTTCTTCGAGCCGAGCTCTATTGCCGCCTGGATGAGGTCGATACCCAGGCCGTTGGGGAGAGAGGGGCAGTCTCGCCGTGCGTCGAGGCCCGCAGGGACCGCGTGCTTGGTGGTGCAATTGGCCCTGGGCGGGGCGGATCGCTTGGGTTGTTGGCGAGAAGAGGTGAGGCCGAAACTCGACGTGGCGGTCGAATTCGAGACGAATTCCTTGGGAGGTTGTGATCGTGTGTTGCCCGTTGCCCGTTCAAGTTAACGGCCCCGCGGCCCGAAGGGCCAGGTGGGTTGGGACCGGATTCGGATGCGAATGATTCCTGAGCCGGGGGATGCCTTGACTGGTGGTCGCGCGGTCACGAACTTCTCGTCACCGCGCGGAGCCATCGGTTGCGTCGCGTTGAATGGAAAGAGGATTCCGGTCCCTGACTTGCCTCAGCGCCGTCTGAAGCCACGATTGAAGCCGTAGCCGCCGCGATTGAAGCCGTAGCCGCCGCGGTAGAAACCGTAGTTGCGGTACCTGTTGCCACCATAGAAGCGGGGCAGTCCGTAGTAGCCAACCCCGAAGTTCGTGTTGAGCCTCGGATAATAGACGGGGGCGAACTGATTGAACTGACTTCGGGTCATGGAATAAGGGCCGTAGGGGACCCCCTGGGCCTGGGCGTCGCGAGCGCCTACCCCGACCAACCCACCGATCGCGAGGACGATGACTGCTCCCGTCCGGAATGCTGTACTCATCGGATGTTGACTCCCCTTTCGGTCTCGAACTCGGGGGAACCTCCCCCACTGCCTTTGACGAGGCGTGCCTGCGCACTTCGCCCATCTTTAACAGATTAACAAGGGCAAATTACGTCAACAAGAGTGTCGGTCTTACCGTTCTGCCGATGTAAGCCAATGGCTCCGCTGATCAACGAGGGGTCTGGTAGTCTTCCGACTCTTTTTGCTTTTTGTTAATGCAAGGCCGATCAGAGTAAACCCGAATCATGTTGAATCGCCACGCCAGAATGTTTTAAAAAAACAGCGTTGCGGTTCTCGAAACCGACAGCTTGGCACATGATATCGCGTCGTATTGGAAAACCTGCCTTAATTTGACCATGTCGCCTTCCTAGCGGATGCGGTCACATTCCTGAGGCCTGGCAACTTCCGGCGGCGGGTCGGTTAGGCCGAGGCAAGGAATGGCTCATCGAGCATAAAGGGTACTTATGGCAAAGTTGTTTGGGGTTTGTTCGCTGGTCCTGGTGCTCTCCGCGACGTCGATTGCGAATGCCGCCGTGACGTCGTATCAGCCCAACCCTGTCGACCTGAACGACCTTGATCATCATCAGGTCTACACCTGGCGGATCGACAATATTAACCTGGGGAGCAACGTGATCACCGCGGCTTCGATTTCGATCAAGTCGATTGCTAACTGGGACACGAACCCGAACAAGCTCTTCATTCACTTGCTCGACACGGCCAAGGGGAGCGGAGTCCGCTCGTTCGTCGACGACCCCAGTAATGCGACCCCCGTTCCGACATCGCAGATCATTGATGATTTTGTGAACACGCGTTACCACAGCCAGAGCAACTGGCTGGTCGCCAAGGGGACGGCTGATACCTTCCTGACTTCGAAGTCGTTCTCGACCACGCCGACGGACTTCGTTTACAACTTCACGGCCGATCAATTGAAGGCCTTGAACAGCTACGTGGCCAACGGCAAGGACATCGCACTCGGGTTCGATCCGGACTGCCATTTCTTCAATAACGGGATCACCTTCAAGATCACGACGGCCGCCGTGCCCGAGCCCTCGGCGATCGTTTTGCTCGGCGGTGGCATCTTTGGTCTCTTCTTCCGCCAACGCGCTCTGCGTCGCCGCCAGATCGGCCTGGACTCGATCGCCGCGGCCTAAAGCTGTTCGTGCAAGCCGGTGAACCTGTCACCAGCAATGATCGAGCGACGAGTCGGCTTGCTCGGGGATCTCCCCAAGCAAGCCGACTCGTCGGCATTTATGCAATTGTCTTGTGGGCGGATGCGATGGGGAGGGAGTCGGTGGGCGAACTTATTCGCGCTCCCCGCGTTACGGACGGACAAGGGCGTCGCTCTGGGAGCAACGCCCTTGCCTTGGGGGATTGGCCGAGAACCTGGAGACGGAACTCGCTACTTCTTCTTGGTTTCGAGAAGGAAGTTGTTCATCGAGTCGCCGCTGGATGAAACTTTCATCGTCAGCGTCGTGCTCATCCGGTCCGAGTACTTCGGCGGAAGGATCTCCTGGTAGGGGTTGTCGGCGGGGGGAAGCGTCTTGTCGGGAGGGGTGTCGAAGTGAACGCCCTCGGGGAGCACCCGCTTGGAAACGATGACCTTGTAGTCGCCGGCGATCAAGCCTTCCTCACCGAAGGGGGTTGTGGCCATGTAGCGGCCGTCTTCATTGGTGACGGCCGCTCCTCCCTGTCCCTTGGTATCTCCAACGGGGATGAATTCCAACTCGGCCTCGGGCAGCGGCTTGCCGTTCAGGGTCACTTTGCCCGAGGTAATCGTCAGCGGCAAGGTCGACTTCTGTCCCTTGTCGCCGCAGCCGATCGCTCCCAGCAACAACAAGCCCATGGTCCACACCGCCGCCCGGAACCGTCGGGCGGCGCGATGGTTGGTTGCGCGTCTCATGATGTCCCTTGTCTCCGTATCAGTAGCTGTCGGATGAAACGATGCCGCCATCGGCCATGAGCGATAGCTTGGACAGCAGGACAATGTCAGCGGATTCCTTCAAGAAGACCACGCTACCGTCGCCGCGAAGCGCGTTGGCCCCACCGGGATGCAGGCTGCCCGCCCAGCCCCAGGAGCCGAGCCGGCCAATCAACCGTGACGACGGCGTGCTGGGGTATGTCCACTTATTGATTCCCATGGAGGGGTCTACACCGGTCTCGACCCAACCGCGATAGAACCATGCCGAGGAGTCGCCGTTGTAGACGTCGAACGTCTTCTCCATCATGGCGATCGTGTTAGACGTGCCGTCTTTGACCGAGGCGATGGTGGCGTTGCTATTCTCGCCGAACATCATCCGGCTTTGGGGAGGAGCGCCGGCCCACTGGTTGCAGGTGTACGTGGCGTAGTTCGCGAAGTCATAGCTGGTCTTGAACCCGCGAACCGTGCTGCCGGTGACCGGAGAGTAGAAGTTGCCGGCCTTCGACAGCTTCTCTCCGGCATCGCTCGGGCAGATCAGGATGGAGATCAGCGTCGTCGCCGCCGTGGAGTTGGCCGCGGCCGAACCGGGAACGACGGCCTGAGTTGTCGTGGCTCCGCCGTTGCCTGCCGCCAGATCGGACGCCGGCAGCGAGAAGTTGACCGTATTGAAGATGGCCGTCTGTTCCATGTACGGCAGAAGCGTGGCGATGCCGTTCAAGTTCATCAGGCTCTCGCCTCTGTGGTTGGGAATCGGCGTGCCCGCGTTGCACCAGCCGTAATTTGCCCCGGCGAAGGTGAACGCTGCGTGAGTGCTCTCGTAATTATGGAGTGCGAGGCCGAGCTGCTTCAGGTTATTGATGCACTGGGACCGTCGGGCCGCCTCGCGGGCTGCCTGAACGGCTGGCAACAACAGGGCAATCAGGACGGCGATGATGGCAATCACCACGAGCAATTCGATGAGCGTGAATCCGCGACGTGCGCGCATGAGAACAAGTTCCTGCGAACGAGGAATGGAATGAAGTCTGCCGGTCTTTCAAACGGCTTGGCGGCCCCGTTTCCCGTGATTGAGGAAAGGGAAATCGCAAGCTAAGGGTTGGCGGCACCCTCTCTCGGGAGAAGAAAGGGAAGGTGCGAAACGAGCGGAGTCGGCAGCACTCTCTCGCGGGAGAGGAGAGGGAGTGCAGAGAACTAGCGGATTAAGCAGGATTTTGAAATAGAATGCGACTCAGTGAGGTAGGCGAGATCGAAGAACCTACGAGACGAGCGAGATCAGTCTCGCTGAAGTCATCGCAGTATATTCGACACTCACGCGGATGCAAAACAAAAATTCCTCGAGCATCAAGCAAATTATAGCGACGCCATGACATCCTGACCTGATTGATTCGCAAAGCAAATATTTGTTCGTGTTATGATATTGTATGATGTTGTTGCGATTGAATTTTTGGGCGTTGCTGGCTGGGGCAGGCATCACCTTTGTCGTTAACTGGTTGTGACGAATTTTGCGGGGTCGTGGGGCAAGGCTTCAGGACAACAACGGGAATGGCTCGGCCCTCTTTTGGTTTGTCGTGCTCGCCATGGTTCTCAGGGCAGACCGACTCGTTTTCTCACGATCCACTCGCAGGTCACGATGGTGAAGAAGAGCACCAAGGCCGCGGGGTGGTCCCAGAGCGGAGTCTCCTCGGTGCGGACGGTCTGGCGGGTACGGGAACGGAGCAGGGAGGGGAGGGTGTCGGCCTCGAAGTCGGCGAGGACGCGGCCGCCGGTGGCGGCGGCGAGGCGGGTGGCCGGTTCGCGAGCGACGGCCAATTCCACGCGCTCGGAGGTCTCGCGCGTGACGACGTCGAGGAGGGATTGCGGGGCCTTGCCGCCATCGCCCAGATGCAGGGCCTCGGTGAGCTCGGGGACGTCGAGGCGGATGACGTACTGGCCGAGCGGGAGCGCGGGGGCATGGCCTTCATAAGCGCGGGGCTGGCCGAGGATGGGGCGAAGTGGGACCACGGCGACGGCCTCGTTTGTCGCCTCGTTTGTCGCCTCGTTCGAGGTCGTTCCGGCCTTGAAGATGCGGGCCGCGATCAGGAGATCAGGCCCGGCGCCGAGGATGCCGTCGGCGATCCTCGCCTCG
Source organism: Singulisphaera photorubra (assembly GCF_045290345.1). Taxonomy (GTDB): domain Bacteria; phylum Planctomycetota; class Planctomycetia; order Isosphaerales; family Isosphaeraceae; genus Singulisphaera. The sequence goes on from NZ_CP155447.1 coordinate 1,800,600, forward strand.
AGGTGGACCTCTTCCCCTTCCGCGATCCTGGGGCGGACCGGGCCGAACCGGACGAAGGCGTTGCCTGCCGCCAACTTACTCGAGGCCGCCCAGCGCACGGTCTGGCCCCAGAACCGGTGATGGTAAGTGTCGCCCACCCGGTATCGCCATCGCCAGGTGCCGTCGGTGCCGACCCAGAGGACCTTGCCCAGGCCATACGCGTGTGCGGCGATGACGGCCGCCGACTCGTCGCCGGCCAGGGCCAGGGCCGTTGCGCCCGGCTTCGGCTTGCCGGCCAGGGCCCAGGAAGCCGGGGCAGGCCGGCCCAGAGGAGGCGGCTCTGCTCGGGGGCGGAGGCGAACTGAAGCATCGGCCAGGCGGCGGCATCCCCACTCGCGGAGAGCGTCGGCAGGACGCTCGCGCCCGGGGGAAGACTTGGGGAGGCGAGGCTGGACTGGCCCGGGTCGATCGTCACGGGCCGCGGGTCGAGCACCGGCAACAGCTTGCGGGGGGTCTCATGGCCCGAAAGGGAGGGCCAGAAGCGAGGCCCCGGACTGAGGATCAAGGTTCCCCCCCGCTCGGAAACATAGGCTTCAAGACGGGTCCATGTGTCGGGCGTGAGGTCGGCCGGGTCGACGTCGCCGATGACGATGACGTCGAAGGCGCCGAGCGGGTCGGCGAGGTCGGCCGCTGAGCCGGGCTCGGGCCGGGGGGGGAGTGTGATGCCGTAGGTGGTGTGCGCAGAGACGCCGGTGGCTTCGGGCTGGTGGAAGACCACGGCCTCGACCTTGACCTGGAGGTCGCGGGCCAGGGCATTGCGGAGGTAGCGGAACTCCCAACGTGCTTCGCCATCCACCAGCAAGACGGCCGCCTTGTCGTCGGACACCTGAACCGTGACGGTGCGGCGATCGTTGTCGGGGCGGACGTCGCCGTCGAGTGGCCTGATGGCGATCGTCATGGGGACGAGACCCGCCTCCGCCATCGGCACGGCGAAGCTGACAACCGGCCTGGCGTCGCCCGTCGTTGTCCCATCGGGAGCGCGGAGCAGCCGCTGTAACGGCGATGCGCCCGGGCGTTCGAGCGTGACGGCTACTTCGCGCCCGGCGTAGCCGTCGAGCTTCAAGGTTGCCTCGATGCTGGCGACGTCCCCCTGATACACCCGCTCGGGAGCCCGGACTGCCGCGATGGCCGCATCGCGCGGGGGGGCCGTTGAGCCGATCAAGATCGGGTAGACCGGAATGCCGCGGGCCGCCAGGCGATCGGCCGTCGCGGCCGAGTCTCCGGGGGCGTTCTGCAGGCCGTCGGTCAGCAGGACGACGCCGAGCACCGGGGCATCGCCGTCGCGGAGCGCCCCGGTCAGAACGGATTGCCAGTCGGTCGTCGAGGTGGCCGGGTCGTCGGGCTTGCCCGGATGTTTGAGCGTCTCGGCCAGGGCGGGCAAGGTCGCCGGCGCGGACTCACGGGCGAAGGCGACCGCCTCGATCTCGTGGGCGCTCGCGATCCGCTCGATCGGCGATCCCTTTGGTTCCAGAAGCCGGCGGGCAATCTCCCGGCGCGAGAGGTTCTCGACCGACTCGCCCGGGCTCATCCGCAAGGTCTTGGCCAGGAGCTGGCGGTCCCTGGCTGGGCGGCCTGGATCGGCCGTCGCCATGCTCTCGGAAACATCCAGGGCGACGATCACCCGCCCCTTGGTCGTCTCGCGATAGGAACGTGATGCGATCGGCTCGAACAGGGCGAGGACCAGGACGGCCGCCGCGGTGAGCCGCAGGCCGAGCAGGCCGAGCCCCGTTCGGCGTGAGACGAGCTGCCGCTCCTCGCGATAGAGCGCCAGCAGCAAGACCAGGGCGATCCCCCCGGCAGCGACCCAGAGCCAGCCCTGGCTCGCCCCCGCCAGCAGTAGTCGTCGGCTTCCGAACAGGTCAAGCACCATCGTGGCCTACCCCCTGGCTCCGGACGAGGCGGCGGGTCAGGTAGACCTCGAGGCAGAGGCCGGCGAGCGCTGCGAGAATGAGGCCGCGCCAGGCTTCGCGGCGCCCTCCGCGCTCAGCTTCGAGAAGTCGAGACGTGAGCCGCGCCGGGCTCGGTTCGAAGACGAGCGGCCAACCCTTGGCGAGCGTGGCCGCCTCGGCCGGCTCGAGCAAGGCCGGGTCCGCCTCGCGGCCGTCGGCGAGGACCGAGGCAAAGGCGAAGCCGCCGGGCGGGTTGGGCAGGGTAAGACGATAAACCCCGGACTCACTCGTGTCATTGAAGCGGACCCGGGCTGAACCCGAGGCGCGAATGACCGGCAGGTCGACAGTCGTTCCCGCCGGTGTCTGAAGCGTCAGCGCCGTCAAATCGACCCGCTCGGGGGAGGCGAAATCGACGACCCAGGGCTCGCCGGGATGTAGCGTCCGAGGTTCCCGGCCACCGGCCAGATGGAAGACCCACTCGTGGATCAACGGAACGAAGTCGGGGTTGACCGGGAGGGTGCCGGCCTCGGCGTCGAGGGGCGCAGCCAGCAAGATCACCCGGCCCTTGCCTTGGGGACGCTCGACGACCCAGGGGTCGCCTGAATCGAGCCGGGCGGATACCGAGGCCCCGGGCGCTGGGGTCAGTACGCGATAGACGAAGAGGTCGGCCTCGGCCAGCGCGGGTGTCTCCCCTTGGGCGAACGGTCCCATCACCGGGCCGGCGAACGTTCGGGGGGCGGGGTGGGCCAGCGTGGCTCGCGAACCAGGCTCCCCCTTGAGGTCCTCCAGCCGCGCCGGGATCCAGGGTTGATTATTGAAGATGTCGATATCCGTTCGGTCGCCGGGGGCGACGAGCAGGCCTCCGCCCGAGTCGAGGAAGCGGCTGATGGCGGCCGCTTGCTCCGGGGTGAGTCGCTCGACGTTCGCCAGGACGGCCACGCGCTGGCCTGCCAGTGACTCGGGTGTGAACGTGTCGAGCGTCACTGCCTGTGCTCGGACCAAGGGGGTGTCGTCGCCGGTCGGGGCGAGGGCCGCGCGGAGGAAGTCGGTCTCGCCGTCGAATGGCTCGAGGCCGGGTTCGCCGTCGACGAGCAGGACGGGCAGGGCGGAGGCGACCTCGATGGGGATAGCCGATTCGTCGTCGGCGGCCAGGGCGTCGTCACCGCCGACGAGTCGGACGGCGAGCAAGTGGGCGCCGGGGGTCGGCAGCGTGGTGCGGAACGAGAGCCGGGTCTTTCCGCCGGCCGGGACCGGCCCGGCGGCTTGCGCGGTGCCAGGGACGGGGCGGCCGTCGACGAGCAACTCGGCGGTGCGGGTCAAGGGCCCTGGGCCTGCGTTGGAGAGCGTGGTCGAGACCACGACCGGCAAGCCCGGTGTGACCAGGGTCCGGGAGACGGAGAGTGGGCCGATCGAGCCGTTGGGAGCCTCGGACGCGGCCCCCGCGCCGAACGGGATCGACCAGACTCGGGGGGGGACGGGGAGCCGCCGTTGGAGGTCGCGAAGGAGGGCCCATCGCCCTGATTCGCCGGGTCTCCAGGCGAACCGCTGGCCGTCCGTTAATGCGATCACATCTCGACCCGGATTGCCGGTTCGCTCGAGGATCCGGAATGCCTCGGCCAGGGAGGTGGGTAGGTCGCTGACGCCTCGCCCTGGTTTGAGGCTCGCCAGCGCGGCGTCGACTTTGGCCCGGTCGAAGCTGGGTGGGTCGACCAGGCCACGGACCCGATCGCCGGCAACCAGGACGGCCACCGAGTCTCCCGGCCGGAGCTGGGTCACGAGGGTGCGAGCCCACTGGATGGCCAGGTTGTGCGGGGTCGAGCTCGCCAGCGTGCGACCCATGCTCGCCGAGCCGTCAATGACGAGAACGACGTCGCGCGGGGGGGCCGATCCGCCGAAACCGCCGCCGACTGCCGGCGCACCCGACCAGAAGGGCCGCGCCAGGGCCAGGGCCACGAGCGCCAGGAGAGCGATCCGGGCGAGCATCAGCAGCCACTCGGTCAGCCGGAGCTTCTGGCGGTCACGCGGGCCCAGGTCGAGGAACTGCATCGCCCCCCAGTCCACCACCGGCTCGCGGCGGCGGTTGAGCAGGTGGATGACCACCGGGACCGCTGCGCCGAGCAGGCCCAGGAGCATCGTCGCGTTGAGGACTCCACCACTCACGTGCGACCGCCTCCTCGCCGTGACCGCGACGACAAGTAGTCGAGCAGCGTCGTTTCGACGGACTTGGCGGTCGACGCCTCGTGATAGTCGGCGTTCATCCCTCGGATGCGTTCCTTCAAGGTCGTGCGGAAGGCGTTGAATCGCTCCAGGTAGGTGGCGCGAAGCGAGGCCGGGTCGACTCGCTGGCTGTGGTCGAGCCGCTCGAGGTTTCGGAACCGCGCTGGGCGGCGAAACGGAAACTCCTCCTCCTCGGGGGCGAGCGTGTGGAAGAAGAGGACCTCGTGGTGGCGATGCCGCAAGTGCCTGAGTGCTTCGGTCAGGGGATCGATGGCGTCGAACCCATCAGAGAGGATCACGATCAAGCCGCGGCGGCGGATCCGCTCGGCCAGGGCGTTGAGGATGCCGCTCAAGGGGGTTTCGCCGCCGGTGTTCGTCTTTTCCAGCGCGTTGCAGACGACCGAGAAATGGCCAGGTGCCGATCGCGCGGGGATCATCGCCCGGACTGTGCTGTCGAACGTAACCAGGCCCACGGCGTCGCGCTGGCTGATCATCAAGTAGGCGAGTGCCGCGGCGAGTCTCCGTGCGTGCTCGAACTTCGAGACCGTTCGCCCGGCGTAGGCCATGCTCCCTGATGAGTCAACAATGAGGTAGGCCTTGAGGTTCGTCTCTTCCTCATATTCCTTGACGTAGTAGCGATCACTCTTGCCGTAGGCCCGCCAGTCGATGTGCCGGATCTCGTCGCCGGGCCCATATTGGCGGTGCTCCGCGAACTCGACCGAGAACCCTTTGAATGGGCTCCGATGGAGCCCCGACATGACCCCCTCGACCACCAGCCGAGCGATCAACTCGAGCCGGCCGAAGCGAGCCAGGGCGGTCGGATCAAGCCCCGCGAGCTCGGCATCCGGTTCTTGAGGGTTGGTGGGCGTTGGCAACGGAGGGTCCCACGTCAAGAGGAGGAACGGCGGTGTCACGCATTAGGCTTGAAAGCGAACGTCTTTGGGGGATATTTGCTGCTGTTTAATTGCGTTTATTTTACTTGTGGCCTGCGTGGTTAAGCTTTCGGCGATCCGCGGCAGAGCGAAAGCACCGAAGATTATCAATGTTCCGCGACCGGGCAAGAATCTCGCTGAATTTCTGGCCCGGTCGAATCAGTAGCACGGCCGGCCCGGCCGTATCTCTCCTCGGCCCAGGGACATTGGGCCTTCGCATGGGCTGGTTCTTCGCGGCTTCCGCAAGAGGGTTGTAGCCGGCCCGGCCGGAATTCCCCCGCGATTCTAGCCCTGTCGCGGATCGTTGTAAACTTTTGAACTCCCTGGCGTGGCGATGTCTTGTAAGAGTTGCTCGATCACCTTGTCGGAGTCGATCCCGTCCGCCTCAGCGTGGAACGTCGTGACGATCCGATGGCGAAGGACGGGCTTGGCCACCTGGCGGATGTCGTCGATCCCCGCGTGGAGCCGCCCCTGGAGCACGGCCCGGGCCTTGGCGGCGAGGATCAATGACTGGCCGGCCCGCGGCCCCGCGCCCCACGAAACGCACTTGCGGACCATGGCCGACGCCTCGGGTTCGTTGGGCCGGCTTGCCCGAACCAGGTCGCGGGCGTAAATAAAGACATGCTCAGGAACGGGCACCCGCCGTACCAGATGCTGCAAGGTGACAATCTGCTCGGCCGAGAGCGTGACCGTGGTCTCCGGGGTCTCGTCTCCGGTCGTGCGCCTGAGGATCTCGAGTTCCTCGGCGGCGGTCGGGTAGGGGACCATCACGTTGAGCATGAACCGGTCGAGCTGCGCCTCGGGGAGCGGATAGGTCCCCTCCTGCTCGATCGGGTTCTGGGTGGCCAGGACGAAGAAGGGGTCGGGAAGCGGATAGCTCGACCCACCTGCCGTGACGTGCCGTTCCTGCATCGCCTCGAGGAGTGCAGCCTGTGTTTTGGGCGGGGTCCGGTTGATTTCGTCGGCCAGGACGATGTTGGCGAAGATCGGGCCGGCGATGAACGTGAACCGGCGTCGGCCGGTCTCGGGGTCATCCTGAAGGATGTCGGTCCCGGTGATGTCCGACGGCATCATGTCGGGGGTGAACTGGATCCGTCGGAACGACAGGCTCAAGATTCGTGCCACCGTGCTGACGAGCAGAGTCTTGGCCAGCCCCGGCACCCCCACGAGCAGGACGTGACCGCGGGCGAAGAACCCGATCAGCAACTCGTCGACCACATGGTCCTGGCCGATGATCACCTTGCCGATCTCGGCCCGGAGCCGGCGATAGTCTTCACCCAACGCAGCGACGGCCGCAACCTCATCGCGGGACGGTTCGGGGCGGTCGGTCGTCGTCATCGTCATGAGTGGGCGGTGCTCCGCTCGGGTGTCAATCGGCCTGCTCCTCGAAGAGCATGGCCAGGGGTAGGTGGAAGCCGGGCAAGAGCGGTGCGCCGTCGAGTGTGTCGCCGACCTGAAGGATCTTGACCTGGTTCGGCGACTCGTAGAGGGAGACGGTTCGCGCGTTGGAGTAGACGACCCAGACACGCTGGACTCCCGCCCGGAAGTATTCATCAACCTTGGCAATGATCTCATTGCCCGTATTCGTGGGGCTGTTCACCTCAATCGCGAGGTCGGGGATGATGTCCCATGCGGCCGTCCGGGGGACGCTGCGATTGTAGGGCCAGCGGGCGTCCGAGACGAATGCCACATCGGGCCGACGTTGGAGGTTCCGGGTGCGATCGATCAGGAAAAGGACTTCGCACACGACCTTGCCCAGCTTGTGTGTCCTGGCGAAGGTGAGGAGATAAGCCACAAGCAGCGAGGCAAGCTCTCCTTCATACACGCCCATCGCGGCTTTCTCTATGACCTGACCGTCGACCACTTCATAGAGGGTATCGTCAGCGATCGGAGGTGCGGGCACAACATCGGATCGTGGTGGGGTGACAGTCGCCATGGGGTTCCCGCCTCTTTTCTCTTTGCGAAATGAGGAATATGCCGTGGACTCAGGTGTCACTCGGCCTGCTCCTCGAAGAGCGCGGCCAGGGGCATGTGGAAGCCGGGCAAGAGCGGGGCGCCGTCGAGGGTGTCGCCGACCCGAAGGATCTCGACCTGGTTCGGCGACTCATAGAGGTAGACGGCCCGTGCTTTCGGATAGACGACCCAGACGCGCTGGACTCCCGCCAGAAAGTATCCGTCAACCTTGGTCATGATCTCGTCGGCCGTGTTCGTGGGGCTGACGATCTCAATGGCCAGGTCGGGCACCACGTCCCAGGCCGCCTCGTGGGGAACCTGACGTCCGTGGGGCCACCGATCGTGCGAGACAAATGCCACGTCAGGTCGGCGCTGGAGGTCTTTACCGAGCCGGAAGAGCATCTCGACCACAACTCTTCCGCGTTTGTGCTCGGTCGTGAAGCCCCCCATCGCTTGGGCCAGTAGCGATGCGAGCCAGGTCGGGTAAGCCCCTATCGTCGCTTTCTCCACGACCTGACCATCGACCACTTCGTACAGGGAGTCGCCATCGACCGGAATTGTCGGCGCAACATCAGGCGTCTGTGGAGTTACGGTCGCCATGGGTTTCCTCCGCTCCGGCAAACGACGATCATCCCAGGCGTATTGTACCAGCACGGCCGGCGCGAGGGTATTCGTGCCGCGATCCTCCTCACTGTTGACGGCTCAACCCATGGAGTATCTTGCAAGCGTTCGGGCTTTCGCGGTCGACAGCGGTTTACCCTCGAGTGGCTCACGTCTGGGTGGCTGGGGTCCGGAAGCAAGTCGAAGCAAGTCGCCAGGCACTTCAGCGGGGAGGTTTGAGTCGTTTGGGTGACATGCTTGTTTGGTCGCCTGCCCAGATGAATTACTCAGACGTCCTGCCTTGCTCCTTTTAGGCATTTTAGGTGCCTGGCCATCATCGGCTTTTCGGCTCGGCAACCGGGGGTACATGACGCCAAGGTCGAGAGGCCGCCTCCAGATAGATATCACGCCTTTTCGCGTGCCATGCCGCCGACTTACGTGCCGCCTCCTGCTTTCTCTTGGGGAAGAGATCGTCATCGAGCCTGAACGTCGCGATCTGCTGCGAGAGGTCGTGATAGATCGCATCCGTCTGGTATGCCCGCGATCGATGCCTCATCGCCACACCCCATCGGACGCCCGCCCCGGCGAATGCGACCAAGGCCACTGCAAGCAATACCGTGCGGAGTCTGAACCGGACCTGCATGATTTTCCTCTTATGCAGCTGTCTAAATAAGGCTTGTTGGCGTGCTCGGAATAGGTGTCGAGCAGGTCGTCAGGCATTTCAGCGGGGAAGTTTGAGGAGTAAGTTGCCAGGCACTTCAGTGGGGAGGTTTGGGGCGTTTGGGAGGCATGCTTGTTTGGTCGCCTGTTTCGATGAATTGCCCAGGAGTCCTGCCTTGCTCATTTTAGGCATCTTAGGTGCCTGGCTATCACCGGCCTTCCGTCTGCAAGCCTGCCGGAACGACACCCTTGGCCATCATCGGCCCATGTGGGTGGGGGCGAGTCGCGCGATGAAACTGTTTCCGGTTAAGCGTGATAGATCGCTTGCGTCGTGCTGTTATCGTCTGTGAGCCGCAGCCCCACTGGTTCGTCGGCGCCCGCAGGCGGACATGCATACCGGCCCGGTAATCCCTCGACCTCAAACCATCCAGAGGCTGAACCGTCGCATTTGATTTCGAGCGAACCGCCCGCACTGACTGCTACATCGAGGTTCCACCCGAGTTGATCCGAGGCCGCGGCACCTTGATCGAGCAGCGTGTTACTGACGGAGATACGGGAAGGGCTGCATTCCTCGATTGTACACGCGGGCATTCCCGCGGGAGTCAATGCTATGTCCGCGATTGCTGCCGCGCCGTCAGCGATAAAGTGAGCTTTGCCGGCGGGGCAATGCATTTGAAGTCTGACTTTCCAAACCGTGCTTGCCATCAGTTCTCCAATCCTAAGAAAAGGCCTGAGATGAAACAAGAATGACATTGTAATTTCACCGATTAATCTCGCACGCATCAGTCGGGGTAGCAATCCTGTAGTGTCGGATTCAGGAAATTGCGACCCGGGAAGTAGAGCAAGTCGCCAGGCGCTTCAGCGGGGAACTTTGGGAAGTTTTTGCGATATGATTATTGGGTTGCATGATCCGATGAATTGCCCAGGAGAGCGAGCCCAAGCCCGATGGGCCGCAAGCCGCTTGCATTGCACCAGGGACGTGAGATCGGCCACGCAAGCCGAGTCGACAGTGACGGCGAAGCATCCTACGCTCGCGGTCCATATGTATTGGGTCGACAAGGCCGCACGGTGTCGACTGGCTGTGGGGGCACGACGTCCAAGGCGGTCTGCTAACCCGCCGGCGTTAGATTGATGGGTGGTCACTATGCGACTTCGATTCACAACGCGGCGGTTGATGATGGTCGTTGCGGCGGTGGCGCTCGCGCTGACCGCGGGAGTGCTTGCCCTGCGCCCCGAGCACCATGACGCGAGTCCCCGCAAGGTCATGGTCGTGAACCAATCGGGGTTCCCGATTCCGCGTCTGGACCTAATCGTCTTGGGCGAGACGATTCCGCTAAGGTCCATACCGGCCGGCGCAACGGTCACGGGAACTTACCCGTCCCATCGTGGCCGGTTCGGGCGGTACGATCAATTCGCGGTCACGGCGGACCTCGCGGACGGGAGGCAGTTGGATGCAGGCTTCGGCTTCCGGTCCACCGGGCCAGACGGCTATCCCGTCATCCGAATCGGCCCAGGCTACAGGTTCACAACCTCGGTGGGAGGCGGCGCACCGATGGGCCCGAGACCCTAGTTTTCGCTCGTCTACGCTCGTTCAGAAGTAGAGCAAGTCGCTGGGCGCTTCAGTGGGAAAGTTTGAAAGGGAGCAAGCCGCCAGGCACTTTAACAGGAAAGGTTTGGGGGGGGTGTGAAACGATAAAGTGGGCGCATGATGATGTGTTATGTGCATGAATTCTGGTTTGCTCCTTTTAGGAATTTTAGGTGCCTGGCCATCATCGCCCTTTCACAACCATAGCCTGGAGCGTGATAGCATGCGCTGGCAAACGAACTGAATGATTGCATTTGCCAGACGACCAGATGGTAATGGCAAGCAACGATACCGCCGGCCAAAATTAGCTTAGGTCGGCAGGACGGACGTCGCTCGGGGCATGCGTCCGCTGTTCGATACCGGGAGGTCACCATGAAGTTCATTGTCTTCTCAGCCATGCTTGTCGCTCTGACGTGGCTGACCCCACCGCCAGTACTTGGTGGCGAGGCATGGTCTCTGGAGTTCGAGGAGAGTCAAGCCGCTGCAAAGGCCCAAGGAAAGGACATGCTGATCGACTTCGGGGGGAGCGATTGGTGTCTGCCCTGTCGATGGCTCAAGGACCGTGTCTTCTCCAAGCCGGAGTTCGTCGAGCGGGCAGGCCGAGAGTTTGTGCTCGTCGACATTGATCTGCCCATGACCAATCGTATCCCGATCTCGGCCGACAGGAAGCAGCGTTATGAGAAGCTCCAGAAGCGGTACGGGATCACGACGTTCCCGACGGTTGTCCTGGCAACGCCCGACGGCCGTCCCTATGCACGGACGACATACCGCGAGGCGATTCAGACCCCTGAGGCGTACTGGAAGTATCTTGAACCGCTCCGTGAGCGGGGTCGGCGGCTCAGCGAGGCATTGACCCGGGCGGAGACGCTCCAAGGTCGGGAGCGAGCTGAGGCGCTGGCCGACGGGCTTGCCGAGGTCGACCCGCGGTTCGTTCCCCGGTTCTACGGTGAACAAGTCGCCGCACTGCGGGCGGCCGCACTGTTGGATCCGACCGGCTACCTTGGCTTTCTCGACGGCCGCAGAGCGCTTGACGAGTTTCAGGCCGACCTGGACCTTCGTAGCGGCGCGATCGACCCGGCGGCAGTCGATACGATGATTGACCGAGTGAAGCTCCGCGGCGAATCCTTCCAGGAGGCGATGGTGCTCCGCGCGGCGGGCGAGGTGCTGGCCGGGGAGGACCGCCGGGCGCTCCGCACGCTGGCGGCCGTGCTCGATGCGCAACCAACGCGAACCCGATTCGACCGCGGCGACTTCGTCCCGCTCGACGCGGCCACGATTGCGATGGTCCGGCGCCGGATTACGGAGGGCGAAGCAGAATCGAGTGGCGAGGTTGCCCTGTATTACGCCCTGCACCGGATCTTTGAGTTCGACATGCCGAACCCCTACGAAGTGTCGTGTGGTGGCGCGTTCCGGCCGAACGTCCGGGTTCGCGAGGTGATTGGCGACCGGTACGGCCGCGCCCTGATCCGCTCGACCGAGGGGCTTCGCGGCGAAGCCCGCGCCCGGGCTCTGGCCAAAGGCCTGGAGGGGACGTTCTTCCCCGCCCGCGGGTCGATCCGTGAGATCGTTATCGACCTGGTGCCCAGCTTGGTTGGCAAGGAGACAGCCAAGGCGATCCTTCCCGTCGGGCTGATGAACTACACCCAGTGGATCGACTAACTTAGCCAAGCCTGCGGAGTGCTGACCTTTCTCCTCGACGATGAGCTTGGCCATCGACCCGGCGAGGCCCCGACGGTTGCGGTCATACCTCCTCGTTGTCTTCGAGTCGGAGTGCCGGGCGAAGTCCTGTAGGGAGCAAGTCGCCAGGAACTTCAGCGGGGAAGTTTTGGCCATCCTCAGCCCTTTTGGTCTGGGTAGCGTCCCTTCTCCGCGGCCAGGGCGATGAGTCGGCCGGTGTCGAGAACCTTCCGTGGGCCGCGTTCTTGCCACCGGCTCGGGTTGAACGGCATCGACCAGACGATCTGACCGGTCTGCCGCGCGACGATCGCCTGGTGGTTGATCCGCCATCCCGACTGGTCGGACATCCACTTGCCCCATGCCAATTCGACCGTAGGTGTCCCTCCCCTCCGAATTGATCGTGGGAGAGCATGATCGGCACTTGCTAGCGTGTGATCACGAAGCGGTCGACTTCTTCGCCGTCGGCGGTGACTTGCCGGACGGTCAGCTTGGTGGCGTCGACGTCGACGACCGTCAGCGAATGGGTGTTCGAGACGAACCGGGCGGTGAACTCCTGGAAGGAGGAATCGTCACCGTGCTGGTTGGCGTCGTAGAGTCGCGCGCCGCCGGCGCCTGTGACGAGGTAGATGACGCCGTCGGGCCGGGTTCGGGACTTGCCATCGAAGCGGGTATCGAGCGTCCAGCGCCCGTTGACCCGCCCTAGTTTCTCGATCGGTCGGCCGCTGGCGTCTCGTTCCGGCACGAACCGGAGCGGGTGCGAACGCTGGTAGTTGTGGATATGACCGCTAAAAACAATGTCGACCCGATATTTCTCGAGAATCTCCGCCAGGATTCGCGTCTGTTGCTCATCGCCGTGAGAAATGGAGGAGTGGAACGGGGGCTGGTGAAACGCGACAAACCGCCAAGGGGCATCCTGGGCCGCGGCGAGGTCGGCCTCGAGCCAGTCGCGAAGTTTGGGGTCGTTCCAGTCGGCGTAGAGGTTGGTGTCGAGGATGGTCCAGTGGGCGTCGCCGTAGTCGAAGGCGTAGTTCGCCATCCTCGGATAGGCGGGGCCGGCGAGGTCGACGAAGGCTTGCTGTTGTGCCTTGGTGCCGAACAAGGCCGGCGTGTGGCTTGCCCCGACCTGGGAGAGCGGCCCGTTCAGGGGCATCGACCAGACCAGGAAGTATGCGAGGGCGTCGGGATAGGAGTCAAGGTTGCGTTCGAGCAGGTCGTGGTTGCCGGGGGCGACCAGCATCGGCGTTGAACGCAAGAGTGGAGCGCCCGCTCCCGGCGCGAACTGGTCACTGTTGTAGATAGGAAAGAACTTGTCGAGGTACTCGAAGAGTCGCCCCTTGGAGTAGACCAGGTCGCCGGCGACCATCACGAAATCGGGGCGGGCCAGGGCGGTGCGGTAGGCGATCCCCATTTGCCCCCAGCTATTCGCGCCGCCGTCGCCGAAAGCGACGAACCGGTGCGGCTGCCCAGGGCCCTTGCGGGCGCGCGCCGTTGACTCGAACAGGGCCTTGCCGTTGCGTCTGACGCGGTAGGTGAACTCCGCGCCTGGGGCCAACTCGGCGACCGTAGCGCGATAATATCGCCGCGGGCCGACACCGGGTCGTGTGTCCGTTCGCCAGGTGGCCTTCCCCCCCGCTCGCCAGGCTCCGCCGGGTGCGTCTCTCGCCTCGACCGACCACTCGGTGGCTCGATCCTCGGCCTGCCAGAGGATCGTGAGGCTCTCGGTCGTCCCAAACCGAGGCTCATCGCCAAGCTGCACGTAGGGGGCAACCAGGAAGCCTCCCCCCGCAGACTTGGGACGGTACCCCGGCCCGTCGATCTGGAAAAGATACCGCCAGGTCCCCACACCTCCCAACATCAGACCAACGACGACGATCGCGATCAGCCTACGTCTGCGACGGACTTCCATGGCAACCCCACAGAGAGAATCATTCGACCGTGCAAAGGATGCCCGGAAGGAGAGCGACACCGCGACCGTTCCCACGGCCAGTGGTAACAGACTGGGCACTTGCCGGGCAATGGACGATCCGGCCGAGAGTTGGCTGAGCAGGCCGGTTTTGGGATGGTCGTCTGATTTAGAAGTAGAACTGGGTTCGGATCCAGTAGAGGTCGTTGCTCAACGCTTTACGACCCTCTGCATACTTGACAGGGTTCCCAAATTCGGAGTGTTGCCAATCGAAGTAGAACTTCAAGTAGCGGTTTGGATACCAGTTGAAGCCAATGTTGGTCGACCAGGCCCGGTTGCTCCAGAGGTCGGGGTCGGAGAGTCCGGACGAAAAGATCGTGTTGTCGATTTCAAACGTGTTGTACCGACCAACCAGTTCGATGGCCCCTAATCCGAAACTCCCCTTCTTCAGGCTGAACGTCCGAAGCGGGTCGATGGTCGTGCGTTTCTCCATCTGTTCGCCGGTGACGAAATACCCCGCGGTGACCGAGTAGCCACTGGCTGGCAGACTGATCGCGGGCTTGTTCGGCAAGCCGTAGTGGAGAATTGCGCCGTTATAGTCGGCCAGGAGGGAGAGGCTCTTGTAGAAGTAAGAAACGTGGCCCGACCAGAAGGTGCGCTGACCACGCTCTCTGACGTTATCCACAAAGGACAGGAAGGGAGGCGCGGGCTGATCGGCGGCTGCGTCGTTCGACGCGTTGGCCGCAACTCGGAATCGATTGGGCCTGAGGGGATTATCCTGGTCGCCGTAGATGGCCGATCCGCCGATGTTCAGGTTGCGCAGTAGCGACCCTTCGGGATTCTTCTGGAACGGTCGAATATTCAGGTAAGTGAAAATGTCTTTTGATTCATTGTAGTCCTGGAACGAGTTCCGCGGCCCGTCAAAGATCGCCAGTGCATAGTCGAGTCGATTGTCGAAGAGATAGCCCCAGAGGGTGGCCCCGATCTGACGGTTCAGCCCCAAGTTCTGAGTGAAGAGGGATCGCTCAGGTGTTGTCAGCCACATGTTTTGAATGGCGAATTGCTCGTAGTTGAACGGCGTCATGTATCGGCCGATCTTGAGCTGGAGTCGTTCATCGTTGTGGAAGTTGACCCAGGCGTCGAGTACGTTGAATTCGCCGAAGCCTTTGTTGACCGAAAACATATAGTCGACTTGTTTGGTCACTCGGCCGTTGAAGAAGGCTCGTAGGCGGGGCACGTAGAACCCGGAGCGGGCAAACTCCTCGCCGTTGGGGTCGAACTCGCGATAGTCAACCTGGGTCTCTTGATGGAACTGAAGTTGATACTCCTGATTTTCGCTTTCCAACTGGAACCCGGGGCCGAAGCTCGGCACGAGAATGGCTTTGGGGCGAGCTCTGGTTCCTGACACCACGTTGTAGCTCGGTATCGATGGATCGCGGCCGGAGGCGTTTGAGCCGGGGGTTGCGCTCGATGACGCGGATGTGCCGAATCCTGGATTCGATGCTGCCGTGGGATTTTCCGAAGCTTTCGTGGAACCAGCGGATTGTTGCCGCAGGTCCTTGACCTCGTTGATCAGGAGATCGACGCGGTCGGCCAAGCGGCGGTTGAGTGCTTCCATCGCGCGGAGCCGGTTTTCCAGATCTTCCTCACGCGTGCTTGCCGATGCTGGGAGAAGAGCCGCGGGAGCAACGGGGCTCGGGGTGGCAGGAGCCGGCAGTGAACCGTTCGAGGCCGGGGTGGTGAACCTGTCGCGCGGTGGTGGGCTCTCGTCCCCCTTCGGCGGATTCCCTTGAGCGTTGGCGGTGGGGCTGAAAATGAGCAAGGTCAAGAGCGTGAATAATGCTGAACCGAGAAAAACCGCGCTTCGCACCGCCGTCATGCCTCGCTCCTCGCCACTCGACCGGGTTCTTCCCGCTCCGCGGAGCCGCGGAGATTTATCCCCAGTCCACGCCGATCTGGGCTGTATTTCTTAGATTGAAGAATCGAGACGAACAGACTCGGCGTCCGTGGAACGCGATCACCTTGTGTAATCGGCAAATTGCGACCAAAGCGTTGGCGGATTTGAAGAATGGTGAAGAGCCGGCCACCCCTCGAACTCGAGACTTCGGCCGTTCACCCTTGTCCCCAGAGGATTTCACGGTCCGTGGAGAACGGGATAGTCCGGGAGCTTCTAGGGGCGCGGACCCAGACGTAAAGCTTTGCCTAACTTGTTGTAAATTGATCAACGATTTGCGATTGATCCGCGGCCAAAATCCGATTTTTCATACGGGATCGGCCATTGCTCGGCCAATGCCGTGCGCTCCGGGTGTCTCGGCTCAGCCGCCTGGTTCAAGAACTGCTTGACTCGCGGTTGAAGTGGTCTGGCAAGCATTTCGGAACCTGAAGTGAATTGAGGAACCGGTGAGTGGAGCTGGGACAGACCGCGTCACCGACCTTTCTGGTTATCGGTCGACTTGACGTTGCAGCTTGAATGATTCGGGTAATCGAAAAAGGCGGATTTGTTGGCCTGGCTTGCCTCGGGTCTCAGCTCTGGGCGGCCTTTTTCGCGGCGGCGGGTGGGTTGGCCGGGGGCTCGTTGCCTGTGGGACGCGCGATGGCGATTCCCAGGCCGATCTCGTTGGCGGCGTCGTAGGCGAGTACGGCGTTGCGGTGTGGGGTCGCGAAGTCGGCCGAGAGGAGCATGGCTTTGCGTCCCGTTTTCTCCCGGGTGTCGCGGAGCCGCTCGATCAGGCCTGCCATGTCGGCTCGGACCGGCTCCCGATCGATCTTCATCAGGCCGGCCGGGTCGATCTCGACGAGAATGTAATCGTCCTTCAGGTCTTCGAGGGAACGCGAGTGCCCTTGCGCGGCCGCCGCGGCAGGGCTGTCGGGGTTCGGCTTGGGGACCTCCAGGCTCTTGTAGAGCACGGTGGTTGCCGTCACCAGGAAGAACAGGACGAGCTGGAAGGCCACGTCAACCATCGCCGCGAGATCCAGCTCCTCGACGGTTTCGGCCGACCCGCGCGACAGGGTGAACTCGGCAATCGCTTCGTCTTCATCCTGAGGGTCGTACTCCTCGTCCTCTTCGTTCCAGGCTGACTCGCCGACCGGCAAGGCCTCTTGGCTGTCGTCGTCGAGGAACTCGAGGTCCTCGGACGCTTCCCTGGTGACCGGCAAGGCCTCTTGGCTGTCGTCGTCGAAGTCATCGAAGCTCGGGACGTCGAACTCCTCTTCGTCCGTGATCGGGTCACCGATCCTGGCGCTGTCCTCTTCCGTGCCGACCGGCAAGGCCTCTTGGCTGTCGTCGTCGAGGAGCTCGAAGTCATCGAAGTCGGGAAAGGCAAGCGGGTTCTCGTCCGCGACGGAGTCGATGGCCCGGTCGTCGTTCACTCTTTCATGAGGGTCGGGGGCGATCTCGCTCGGGGTCGGCGCTGGCCTGGCTTCGGGGACGGGTGCCTCAGCTTCGGGGGCGGGACCTGGGGCGGCGAGCAACGCGGGGAAGTCGGCCAGCCTGACCCAGGCCACGGTCGTACCGGCGGGGCGGATCAGGTCGTCATCGCGGAGGTCGCCCCGCGCCAGCGCCTGGCGGACGCTCTCGATCGTGAGCGCTCGCTCGACTTCCAACCGATCGCCGTGGAAGACATCCCAGGTCGCCAATTTCGCCCTCTCCCTCTCGAATCAAATGAGTTGATATTGAATCATTGTGATTTGTATTGGGTTAGCGTTCCGCTTCTTGGACGCCGATATGGAGGGTGATGCCCTCGACCTCGCTGACGGCGCCGGCCACTTTGAGGACCTCGCCGTGGGGGACGCCACCATCGGCCTGGAGGACGACCTTGCGGCGGCCCTCCTTGATCCCATCGGCCACGGCTTTACGGGCTTGCTCCATGGTTGCGGTCGCCCCCTCGCCGTTCCCGATGAGGAGCTTGGGCTCGGCGCCTGGGGCCTCGGGTTTGAGGAGCGTCAAGAAGGTTGCGGTCGACTCTTCGACCCCCACTCCGTGCCGCGCGATGGGGACTTCCACCTTCTCTCCACCGGTCATCTGCACCGAGAAGAGCATGAACGTCATGAGCTGGAAAACGACGTCGACCATCGGCGTCATGTCGATGTGCTCGTCGCGTTCTTCGCTGCCTTGTCGGCGGAGAAGCATAGATATTAACCCGTGACGGGTGACCGATCGGTTTCACTGGGCGAGACGCGGGCGGTAATTCGCGGTTCGTGGTCCGGATTCGTGCGGGGGATCATCCGCGCGGCAGCACGGCACGAACGGTCCCCGAACGCGAGCTCGACGAACTGCGCGGGCCCTGATTTTCGATTTGTTCGAGAATTTCCAGGAAGTCTTGAAGCTGTCGCTCGGTTCGATCTCGGAGGCGACGGAGCTTGGCGTGGATGTCGTTGCCTAAAATCATCATCGGCGTGGCGATGAGCAGGCCCGCGCCGGTGGCCCAGAGCGCCAGGCTGATGTCATTGGCGAGGTCGGTGGGGTTCACCTTCTCGGAGCCGCCGATCCGGCCGAAGGCTCCGATCATGCTGGCGACGGTCCCCAGCAGCCCGAGCAAAGGGCCCATCCGGACGATGGTTGAGATCGTGGCCAGGCGGTTTTCCATGCCGGCGATGACTTCGGTGTGAAACTCCATCACCAGAAGCTGTTTGATTTTGGCGACACCTTTGTTACGGTTCTTGAGGGCGACAGCCATTAATTGAGCCAGGGCGGTATGCCAGTAGGGTGGGCCTTGGCAGGCCGCGATCGCGGCGTCAGATTTGTTGGCCAAGCTCAATTCGCGAATTTGTTGCAGCAACGCTTCGGGTTCGGCGATCGACTTTTTGTTGAGACTGCGATAGAGCAGGATCGCATTATAGACGCCCCAGACGGCGAGTAACGCGAGAGCGGCGTAGATGACATAGCCGAAGGTGTCGATGATCTGCGTGACTTGCATAGACGGGTCTCGGTCGAACGAATGGACGGTTGACCGCAAAGAAAAACGAGGGGTGGGGCGTCCCGAACTCGGGAGCTCGACCGTAGTTATTATTCCGTGGTCATGATGGGTCGTGCAAGGGCGCCGGCTTGACTCCATTCCAATGCCTTGCCAGCCGCGTCTCGGCGCGCGACAATGCCTCGGAAGAGTTTGCCGATCGCGACAAGAGATTTGCCGTTGTCCCCCTGAGTTTTTGCCCATGCCGCGCACCGTGCTGATCGTCGACGATGAGCGCGACACCAACGACATTCTGGCCAGCTTGGTCCGGTCCCGCGACTTCGAGCCTGTCCAGTTGTTCGGGGGTTCTCAGGTCGCCGCCGCCGTGCGCGGCCATGCGCCCAGCCTGATCTTGCTCGACCTGATGCTCCCTGACATCGACGGGTTCGCCATTTGCGACCAGTTGAAACGGGATCGCGAGACGAACCTGATACCGATCATCATGGTGACCGCTCTCCATGATGCCGGTCATCGCGCGGCCGGGGTCCGTGTCGGCGCCAACGGTTACCTGACCAAGCCATTCACTCCCGATCAGTTGTTCGAGGAGATCGACAAGGCCTTGGCCTGGCGGCACGAGCATGAGACGCGCGGCACCCACGGCGAGATCAGCTTCAATATTCGGAGCGAGGCCACTTACCTCCAGCAGGCCAACGACATGCTGGCCGACCTGTTTGCGCACACGCCGCTGAACGAGCGTCAGATCAAGGATCTGAAGCAGGTCGTTCTGGAGATGGGGGGCAACGCGATCGAGTGGGGGCACCGCAAGAACGCGGATTTGGTGCTGCTGATCACCTACCGAATCGATCCGGAAGCCGTGACCCTGATCATTCACGACCAAGGCCCCGGCTTCAACCCGTCGCAGGTTCCTCACGCCGCCTCGGATGAAGACCCGATCGGTCACCTCGACGTCCGCAACGAACTCGGGATTCGCGAGGGGGGCTTCGGCATCATGCTCGCCAAAGGCCTTGTCGACGAGTTTCGCTATAACGACAAAGGCAACGAGGTGACCTTGATCAAGCGGTTTGAGAAAAAATAGGCTCGACCCGTTGCCGTCCCCTCGGAATCCGGGCGCATCACTCTCCTTCAGGGGCTCGGCAGTCGAACGGCCGCACGATCGATTCGGGAACAGACTGTGGGGCACTTCCCGGACTGAGACGAAGTCGTGGCTCTTTGACGAGCTGCCTGGTAAAAGCCCGGCAGACCGGCCGTTCACGCGGCTGGGTAGAGGCGAAGCTCCTGACCTCAGAATTCCCCGCCCGTTCCCGAACCGCCTCCTTCCGTTCGCTCTTGTCGATCGGGATCGGTTCGTCGCCAGATTCGGCCAAAATCAATGGCCGCCAGCCCGGAGGCCGCTCCCACGACCTGCCGGAAGCTTCACCGGAGACTCGCTTTTTTTTACACATTGATTGAGAGCGAGCGTGCAATCGCTGAGGCTGGCATGCTCCCGGCTTGACTTTGCTACGCAGAATTTTTAATATTATGACAATATCGCTCCTGCCTTCTTCTACGTGAAGATATGTGCCTTGCTTGCGGTCGATCCCGTCGGCACAGGTCGCTACGCTGGTTCTGTCGCGGAATGGGTTGATGTGCTTTCCCCGCTCTGCCGCGACGGAAGATTCGCTCGAGCCTTGAGACTGATCATTCCCCTTGTCGTTTTCGTCTTTTGCGGATGGGGCGATCCTGGCCGAAGCCGTCTCAACGCAACGGTCAGCGATTTTCGGGCGACGAAGCCTTCGGTCGCCTCAGTTGGCCTCTCATTCAGGTTATCGGTTCTTGATTTTTGGATTCTTGGAAAGGTTGCTCATGATTCGTTCGCGTATTCGCCATTCCGCACGACGCCGTGCCAGCGGTGCAGGGTTCACGTTGATTGAGTTGTTGGTGGTCATCGCCATCATCGCCGTTCTTATTGCGTTGTTGCTGCCGGCCGTCCAGGCGGCCCGCGAGGCGGCTCGCCGCTCGCAGTGCGTCAACAACATGAAGCAGATGGGCATCGCGATGCATAACTATCACGATGTTCAGGGCGCGTTCCCGCCCCCCCGGTTGAACACGGGGAGCTGCACCAGCAAGAATGCTCCGATTGGTCAGGTGCTCAACACCACCGGCTTCACCATGATGCTCGGCCAGATGGAGCAGACGGCCATGTACAATGCGTACAATTTCAGCCAGCCGTCGGCCGACGGCACGGGTGTCAACGGCTCGCCGAACACCCTGCTGATCGGGAGCTGCTACGCGAATTCGACCGTCGTCGGGGCGAAGATTTCGACGTTCCAGTGCCCTTCGGACGAAGAGATGCCCGTGGAGAATGTCCCCGCGGCCGGCAACTACATGCGCATCAACGCGCGGCGGAGCAACTACAAGTTCTGCGTCTCGCAGTACAGCGACTCCACGTGCGCCGCGTCGGCCGGGTTTCCGGTCGCGACTGTCCGCGGCATGTTTTTCTCCGACCTGTCCACGGGCTTGAATAACATCACGGACGGCTCCAGCAACACGGTCGCCATCGGCGAGGCGCCCCAGCGGACCTACAGCGTGAACTGGGGAACCTGGTGGGGCGCGGGCAATCACACCTCGGTTCACGGTATCGTCGTCCCGCCGACCTCTGCCGGCTACACCCGGTACCTGCCCAACGGGAAGTACGAGCTCCCCGCCAACACCGAGAAGTTGCAGTACGCCTGGGCGATGGGGAGCAAGCACTCAGGCGGCATCAATATGCTTTTTGGTGATGGAAGCGTTCGATTCATCAAAAATTCGATCAGCCCGGTGACGTGGTATGCGCTCCAGACGATCGCCGGCGGTGAGGTCATCAGTTCCGACTCTTACTGAGGCCCTCCTCTTCGCTTTTCGATTCCGCAAGATTCAGGCTTGATCTCATGCGGTGCCCCACTCGTCTGTCGTCGGGTGGGGCACCTTGTCGTTTCATTCCCGTCGCTCATTTTTGAAGAGGATACACCGGATGAGACCAACACAATTCGCGATGCTTGTTCTGCTGACGGCCGGGTTCATGGGCTGCGGCAGTGGTGAAGCCAAGCGCTATCCAGTGCACGGCACCATCACGCTGAACGGCAAGCCCTATCCCAATGCCACGGTGGAGTTCGTCCCCGACCCCGCGAATGTCGCCATCTCTGAAGGCAACGATGTGACCGGTCCCGAGGGGAACTTCAAGATCACCAGCATGGGGCATGCCGGCCTTCCGCTCGGCAAGTACAGGGTGATTGTTTCCGTGAAGCCGACCGCGGAAGAGGAGGCCTCTCAGAAGTCCAAGTACGAGGACGAAGAACAGCGCCGGATGGCCCTGGAATCGCTCGGGATCAACCCGGCCAAGCAGGCGGCCAAGGCGGGGAAGCCGGGGGGAGAATTCAAGGCGGAGATCACGGCCGGGGACAACGCGCTCGAATACGACGTCAAGGCGAAGTCGGGCAAGTCCTGAGGCGGAGGCCGATGGCTTGTTGAGACATATCTTTGGGCAGGCCGCTGGAACCAAGGCGGGGCGATTGTGCCCCGCCTTTTTTTTTTTTTTCAACGATTCGCGACTGGGCGAGAATCGCGATGGATTTCCAGCCCAGCCCGGCCGGGCCTGCCGGATCCCCCTCGGCCCAGGGTCATTCCTCGGACTCGCTCCGGCCCCGAGGGAATTGCGGACGGGCCGCCCGTGCTACTGAAACCGCAAGAATCATCAGTTCTTTAGCTCGGTCGCGGATCGTTGTTCTTTTTTTTGCGCAGGTTAGAACGTCTCCTGACCGCCGTAGCGGAATCCTTTCATGTCTAACACCTGGCCTCTGCGCCGTTGCTCGTCCTGGAAGAGTTGAGGATTCGCGGCGTGGCCTCGGCTCCAAACGCTCCAGCGAATCCTCCCATGGAAGAGGGTTCTCAAACCTGATTTTTCCAGATTGTTACACACTTGACTTGATGGCGAGGGGTTCGTAACATCCGAATTCAGTCGTTCCCTTCATTTTAAAATTGCAAATGATCGATGATCAGACTGTCGATCTCGTTAGAGCCTGACCACACGCACACACAGTTAGGTTTTGCGAAGTAAAGGGTGCGATTCTCACCCCTTTACGGCAATGATTCTTGTTTTTGCATTCGGATTTGTCGGACTCGTTCGTAACAGGCTATGCGTCTGTTGCTTGAGTATGTTCTCGGCAAGTCATCCTTCCTTGACTGCGAATTGCCTTTGATTGATGCGACGTCAAGGGGCGTTCTCGTTCGTGGGAACGCGCGTCTTTCTTTTATTCGTCTCTCCTTGATCATCAACTCTCAGAAAGGCAGACATGACCTCTTCTCGTATTCGCCGTTCGGCAAGACGACCTGCATGCCAGGGAGGCTTCACACTGATTGAACTGCTGGTGGTCATCGCGATCATCGCCGTTCTGATCGCCTTGTTGCTGCCGGCCGTCCAGGCAGCCCGCGAGGCGGCCCGACGCTCGCAGTGCGTCAATAATATGAAACAGATCGGCATCGCGATGCATAACTATCACGATGTTCAGGGGGCGTTCCCGCCTCCCCGGCTTTATACGGGGAGCTGCACCACGATCAACGCCCCGAACGGTCCGGTGCCCGGTCAGGTGCTCAACACCACCGGCTTTACCATGATGCTGGGCCAGATCGAGCAGATGTCTTTGTATAATGCGTACAACTTCAGCCAGCCGTCGTCCGAGTCGGTGAATGCCAACAATTCGGTGAACAATGTCCTCGTTGGGAGTGCCTATGCGAATACGACGGTCGTCGGCACGATGATCGGCTCGTTCCAGTGCCCCTCCGATGAACAGATGCCGGTTGATAACGTTTCCACGGCGGGCTCGGGCTGGCGAATGAATGCGCGGCGGAGCAACTACAAGTTCTGCGTCTCGCAGTACAGCGACTCGTATTGCGCCGCGTCAGCGGCTCCCAACCCGGGGATCCGCGGATTGTTCTATTCCGACTTATCCGTGGGCCTTAGCGGCATCAAGGATGGTTCGAGCAACACGGCTGCCGTCGGCGAGTCGTTTCAGCGGACGTACAGTGCGAACTGGGGAACCTGGTGGGGAGCCGGTATTCACACCGCGGTTCACGGTTTGGTTCTGCCACCGACCAGCACCAGCTATCCCCAATACTTGCCGAATGGCAAGTACAACAATGCTGCCAACACCCAGAAATTGCCGTACGCCTGGACCATGGGGAGCAAACACCCTGGCGGCATGAATATGCTCTTTGGTGATGGAAGCGTTCGATTCATCAAGGATACAATCAACCCGGCGACCTGGTATGCGATCCAGACGATCGCCGGGGGCGAGGTCATCAGTTCCGACGCCTATTGAGTGAGGCTCGTTTCCTCCTTCTCGTTTCTCGGTAGCCAGACTTGATGGGACACCTCGCCCGTTCTCGATCGGGCGGGGCACCCGTCGCTCCATCTCCGCGGATTCCGGACAGGATATTCATGAAGCGTGCACATTGTTTGACATCGCTTGCTTTGTTGGCGGCTGGGGTGATCGGTTGTGGCGGTGGCGAAGCCAAACGTTACCCTGTGCACGGCATCATCACGCTGAACGGCAAGCCCTATCCCAATGCCACGGTGGAGTTCGTTCCCGACCCATCGAATGTCGCCATATCCGCCGGCAATGACGTGACCGGCCCCGAGGGAACCTTCAAGATCGCCAGCATGGGACGTTCCGGCCTTCCACTCGGCAAGTACAAGGTGATTGTTTCCGTGAAGCCGAGCGAGGAAGAGGAAGCCTCTCAGAAGGCCAAGTACGAGGACGAAGAACAGCGCCGGATGGCCCTGGAGTCGCTCGGGATCAACCCGGCCAAGCAGGCGGCCAAAGCAGGGAAGCCGGGGGGAGAATTCCAGGCGGAGGTCACGGCCGGGGACAACGCGCTCGAATACGACGTCAAGTCGAAGTCGGGCAAGTCCTGAGGCGGAGGCCGATGGCTTGTTAGGCTTAGCTTCGGGCAGACCGTCTGGAACCAAAGGCGGGGCGATTGTGCCCCGCCTTTGGTTTTTTTCAATGATCTGCGAAAGAGCGAAAGCACCGATGATTCTTGCGGTTACCGCAACGGGTTGGTTTGCAGTAGCACGGCCGGCCCGGCCGTATTTCCATCGAGGTCGGCGCAAGTCCGAGGGATTCGGCCGGCCCGGAATTCCATCGCGATTCTCTCGCGGGCGCGGATCATTGAAAAATGAAGGGGTCACAGGCCCTGGCGACAACCAGTGATCGGACTGGGAGTCACCCGCGTGGAAAGGGACTCGAGCCTGTGCGGTTGGGGCTTTGCATGCAATTCTGAGGAAGCTCGGTCCACCGGCTTGGCGAGCCTTCTCCGCTGGGGGGTTGGCAACGCCATGACGCAGGGCCGCATTTGTAATCATTGGGGCCATCGTTCGAAATCGAAACAGGCGGGGCGATCGGGCCCCGCCTGTGCTCTTATTCTTGGCTGCGCGCCCGGCTCACTTCAGGCCGTAACGTGCGTTCGCCCCGAGCTCTTCTTCGATGCGGAGGAGCTGGTTGTACTTGGCGATCCGGTCCGACCGCGAGGCGCTGCCGGTCTTGATCTGGCCGGCATTGGTGGCGACGGCGATGTCAGCGATCGTCGAGTCCTCGGTCTCGCCTGAGCGATGGCTGATGACGGCCGAGTAGCGGTTCCGCTGGGCGAGCTTGACGGCGTCGAGGGTCTCCGTCAGCGTGCCGATCTGGTTGACCTTGACCAGGATGCTGTTGGCGACGCCGCCGTCGATCCCGAACTGGAGCCGCTTGGTGTTGGTGACGAAGAGGTCGTCGCCCACGAGCTGGACGTCTTTGCCCACGGTCTCGGTCAGCAGCTTCCAGCCGTGCCAGTCGTCCTCGGAGCAGCCGTCCTCGATCGACTTGATCGGGTACTGGCGGACCCAGGAGGCGAGGAACTCGACCATTTGCTCGGGGGTCTTCTTGGGCTCTTTCTCGTTCTCGAGGGTATACACCCCGTTCTTGAAGAACTCGGTCGAGGCGACGTCGAGGGCGAGGAAGACGTCGGTGCCCGCCTTGTAGCCGGCCTTGTCGATCGCCTGGAGGATGACCTCGATGGCCTCTTCGTTGCTCTTGAGGTTGGGGGCGAACCCGCCTTCGTCGCCGACGGAGGTGTTCAGGCCCTTGCCTTTGAGGACGGCCTTGAGGCTATGGAAAATCTCGGCCCCGCACCGCAGCGCCTCGCGGAAGCTGGTCGCGCCGGTGGGCATGACCATGAATTCCTGGACGTCGACGTTATTGTCGGCATGCGCGCCGCCGTTGAGAATATTCATCATCGGCACGGGCAGGACGCGGGCGTCGACTCCGCCGAGGTAGCGGTAGAGCGGCAGTCCGTGGGCCTTGGCGGCGGCCTTGGCGGCGGCCATCGAGACCCCTAGGATCGCATTGGCGCCGAGCTTGCCCTTGTTTTCGGTGCCATCGGCGGCGAGCAAAGCGGCGTCGAGGCCCGACTGGTCGCCGGCGTCGCGGCCGATGACCGCCTTGGCCAGTTCGGTGTTGACGTTGGCGACGGCCTGGGTGACCCCCTTGCCGAGGTAGCGATTCTTGTCGCCGTCGCGGAGCTCGACGGCCTCATGGGCTCCGGTGCTGGCGCCTGAGGGAACGGCGGCGCGGCCGAGCGTTCCGTCGGCCAGGATCACGTCGACCTCGACGGTGGGATTGCCGCGGCTGTCCAGGATCTCGCGACCGCGGACGGCGGCGATCGGGGCGGGGTGCGTGCTCATCGTTGCGTCAGAACTCCTCAACAAAAAAAGGTACGGGACGGGCAGAGGTCGATTGATCCCGAAAAGTAAGAGGACGTCGCCAACGGGAATGATCCCGCCCAACCTGCCGGACGTGGCTCCGCATGGCCGATTCCGGCATGATGGGGCGACGATTCACCCCTCTTCGTATCAATTTCTCAGGCCCGAGGTCAAGCCAAGCCGGTGTGAGCCGGCTTGGCGAGCGGTCGGACAGACCGAGGAAAAGGTCAAGCGCGTGGCGGCCCCACCCCGCATGATTGTGCGGACAGGTTAGGAGCAAGCTCCTAGAAGATGGGGTGGAGACCGCCGCGCGTTGAGGCCTCACGGTGCCAGTTCTTGAGGACGCTCACCTGACAGAGGAGAGCGCACGGGCTGTGACCCATTTCGGGTTGGGTCATGGCCCTTGCGCTCTCCTTGAGAGACACTTGCTTGCCCGAACCTGGCTCGTCGCCAGGTGTCCGTTTCGGCCGGCGGCGATGGGCATCGCCACCCCCGGGCCATTAGGTTATCGGCGCGAGACCCGGCCGGCTTGACCCCCAGACCGATTCAACAATGCTCGGGGTCTGCGACCCGCAATAGCGGCACAACGTATTTTCTGAGAAAGGCCGGATTGTCCGGGCCAACATGACCCCCGAGATAGCCGGTCCGCGCCATGGCCGGAGTCCAGCGGATCTGGCGGAGCTTGGCGTACTGGAGCCGCTTCGCCTCGTCCCGAGGCTCTCTCAGGCGGAACCCGACCAGCCCCGCGCTGACCGACTTGATCCGGTCGATCGTGCCGAAGATCCGTGTCCCCAGCCCCAGGACGATCACGTCGAGGGGGGACCAGAAGACAACCATTTCCCGCCTGACGGCACGGAGGGCCTGCGACAGGTCGTAGGTCGGCGAAAGCGCCGGCGAGAGCAGGACAACCGCTTCCACGGCCCCCTCGGGCAGGTGCTCGAGCGCCTTGACCACCAGCCCTGTCCCCCCCGACTTGCCGACGAGGAAGACAGGGGCGCCCGGCACTCGCTCGCGGAAGGCGGTGACCTCGGCGGCGATCTCGCTAGCTCGGGAGTCCCGGTTGCGGACGTTGGTCAGGTCGGCATGCCAGCGGCCGAAGCCGTGCCCCCAGGCCACGACCCGCACGGTGTGCTTCACCCCGAGCGATCCCATCACATACCGGAGGGCCGTTCCGCACAGGTCCAGTCCGCCCACACCGTCGGCGACCAGCACCAGGCCTTGGCCTTCGTGCTCTGCCGAGAGGTCGGGCGGCTCGCCGTACCAGGAGCGGAAGGCCCCTTTTACCAGGGTCGAATAGAGCATTTCCATACAAGGAATCTGAGTAAATCCGGACGCTCGGTGCCAAACCAAACCCATTTGGTGATTGGTCTCTTCACCAAGTCTATGGCCCGGCCGTGCTCAAGGCCAGCCCCGGAGCTTCTCGCGACAGGGAGTGGCTTCGTCCCCGGGGGCGTTCGCTTCGTCAGCAGCTTGAGGAAAACACGCCCGGCCTGGCCGTGCTTGGGAAAACGACCGTGCGACTGGCTTCGGGGCGGTTGGCCCCTGGCTCCACGGCGCCGCCACTCGAGTCGCCTCGCGGGCAAGGGCCGATGCCGCGCGTCGTCACCGTCGTCGCCGTCGTGAATCCGTCGACGCGGAGGCGATCGCCCTGGTCTTTGCCCCCGACGCCTTCGCCGTCTCGGTCCCGGCTGGAGTCTTGTTTCTCGACGATCGCGAATGCGAGAGGAATGGCCGCCTGGAGGCGCGGAAACTCGGCTCAGTTCTCGAGAACCGGGCTACTGACCTGGCGTCCGTCGACTCCTTGAGGGGGCCCAGCGGATCACCTACCATGGGGCCACAAACCGGCTCACTGAGTCAAAGCAAGGATAAGCACCGTGATCAAGCATTTGCGTGGAGTCTGGATCTCTTGCCTGCTTATCCTGGGAGTGGGGCCGAGCGCAGGTTGGGCCGGAGTCGATTCCGACATCTCCTCGAGCCGGTATCCCTCGATTCAGGCCGCGCTCGACGCCAATCCCGGCAAGGTCGTCGAGGTCGCTCCGGGCATCCATGAAATCCACGACACAATCCGGATCGTGACCGCGGGGGGTGGGCTCGTCGGCTCCGGCCGGATCATCCAGATGGACCCTGCGCGACCGATCGTTCGGATCGATCATGCTTCCGGAGCCACTCTCCGCGGCCTCACCCTGACCCGGCCCGAAGGGCGTCGGGAGACGGAGTCCGAGGCGGTGATCGCCACCGACACGCACGACCTGGCCCTTGTGGATTTGCGGGTCATCGACAACCAGACCCGAGGCGCCGCCATCGAGTTGAGGAACTGCGTGGATGGTCAGATCCGCAATTGTTTGGTCCAGAACTATCAGCGGGTCGCGGTCGACGACCGGACGGCGACTCCCGACCAAGGGTTCGCCTTTCGTTGCATCATCGGAACGGGGATCCTGATCAGAGAATGCCAGGGGACCTTGATTCAGGGGAACCGGGTCCGCGAGGATCGGCTTGTCGCCACGCCCGAGGTGAAGCGGCAACACGGCCTTGGCCAGATCATCAAGAAGAACGCCGTTCGGGGCCGAATCGCCAGCCAACGCGATTGGGATCGAGGCGAGACCGACAACTGGATGCAAGGGACGGCCATTCATGTGGGTTCACCGGAAACGACCGATAACACCCAGGTGATCGGCAACCTCGTCGAACGCGCGGGCCAAGGATTCGACATCCATGCCGACCATGTGATCCTGTCTCAGAACATCGTCAATGATGCTTTGGTCGGCATGAAGGCAATGCACGGTTCGAAACATGTGATCGTCACCGGTAATCAATTCATCAAGAATACGCTCTGGAGCATCGGAATGATGCCCGGTGCCTCCTCACTTCCCTCCCGTGCCGCTCAAGGGGGCCAGCCGGCCCGCGCGGCGAACGTCGACGGCGGCTCGATCATCGCCAACAACATCATCACCGATTTCGGCCTCGGCCAGACACGTTGGATCTGGGGAGAGGAAAACGTCGGCTGCCCGATCCGGTTCGATCATGGCCAGGTTCCCGAAAATCCCCCTCTGGTCGACGTCATCATTCAGGGGAATCTGGTGTACGACACCGGCCGCGACACGTTGATCAAGGAGGGAAAACCCGAGGTCGTCCCTCCCCGATACCGCTACGCCGTCCTGGTCGAATCCGGCCCCAGCGCGCCCGTCGGACTGCACTTCTCGAACAACCTGTTTCACCCCGGCGTCCGAGGGATCTCCAATATCGAGTTGAAGCCTTGATATGTGCGTTAGCGAACGGTCGGTGACCAGGCACCTCAAGCGGGGAAGGTGAAAAAAAACGGCCAATCCTTCAAATCATCGGGCGCCATGGGACGACGCCTTGAATTGATTGAGCATTTCTGCGAGCGCCTCGTGGGTTAGCCCATAGGTATCCGGAAGGCCAGCTTCGTAACCAACCATGCCGACATTGATCGATCGGAGGCCAGGGGTGCGCTGATACGTTGGCTCGAAGTTGAACAGCACCATTTTGTTCCTGAATACTCGCCCCACTGCAAACCCCGTAACCTCCTGCCAGCGGTATGTATGGGTTCGGTACATGGAGCAGATTGTGAAGCCGTCATCCGTGAGCCTTAGGTATGTTGCATTGGGAAGCAGGCAAACGGTAGAGATAAGGACTCCAAGACCAAAGATGATTGCGCACCCCCACCCAATTTTGTCGCCTTTCAAGCCAAGCCAAACACCCACCACGGTGAACAGAAGGCAGAACAAGCCAATGCCAGCCCATTTCAGGCGGCCGGGACGCAGGACGACGGTGCTAGGAAATTGCATTGGATGACGCCTAACCTGAATTCGGCGGACACACGGTGTGTTTCGATACGCTCCTGATCCACATGATCGCACCCGACCGATCTGAAGTCCAGGAGAAACGGCGGGCTACCGGGCTGAAGGCGGAGCAAAAAGGGGGGGGTGGCTGGAGGATGGCCTTCCTCAATCCGTCAAAGTCTGTCTCTGAATCGAAGTTTGATGAATATAAATATTGGCAATATTAATCATGTTGTCGCGTTGTCGAGGGCCCTTCGTTCGTCGAAAGACAGGGAGCTTACACTCCCCGCTCGCCTTTGGAAGGCGAGCGAAGACCAACGATCAAGGGACGGCACCGATCGTGGTGCCTGGATTTCTTTGAGTCTGCTCAAAAATATGCCAGCAGAATGTGCCGGTTTTCCCGCCAGTTGACAAGCGTGAGGCGATAGACGAGTGGGTGAAGACGCTGGTAATGGGCCGGGATTTCTCCTGTTACTGGTGTTCGCCAGATAACAGAATGTCGTGGCTGGTCGCCGGGGCGGTGCTGGCGGGCCAAGGCATGCGACAGCGCCGCGGTCTAGGTGGCTGGCATCAAGGCTCAATCTCGTCCTGTGCTCCGTGCCGGACATAGATCACGTGCACAGCATCCTGACGGATTGTGAATATGATCCGATAGCGCTGTCGCCGGGGGCCGTGAAGCATTTCGCGGATTTCTTCGGGGAATTTGTCATTCTCTGCAGCGACCGGGCATCGGAGCGGATGGGATTTGAGTGTCTGCACCTTCTTTTCAAGGGCGAGATACCATTTGACGGCGGCGGCGGGTGACCGGTTTTCGGTGATCCAGCGGAAGGCTTCGCGGATACCACGATCCGCCGTCGGCTCGATGATGACGCGATAGGTCATGCGTCGTGCGGAATGCTGAGGTCTCGGCGGATGTCGGCAAAAACCTCTTCGGCCGGTCGGCCACGCCCGGCACGCATGTCTTCAAGGCCCTGCCGGATGCCTTCAAGCACGCGGGATTCGTCGGCCAGATCGAGCAATTTCTGATAGGACGCCGCATCCTGCACGACCAGGGCGGGTTTGCCGTTGATGGTCAGTACGATCGGTTCCCCCGTCGTTTTGAGTTGCTGCACGAATTCCGGGGTGTGGTGCTTGAAGTCGGTCAGCGGGTGGATGTCACGGTTAAGATTCATGCGGCGGTACTCCTGCTCGTAAAAGGATCGAATTAGATCATATTGCATTTTTCCTGTTTTTTCAAGCCGAAGTTTGTGGACGGCTGGACAGGTCGTCCGCTGTGGGCGATGCTGGCAGAGGAAGGGCATTGCTTATGATGCGGAGAAATCGACGAAATCGGCCAGAAGATCTAATTACCGCTGTGGAATTGGCCTGTTACGTCGATTGCCCTGAGCAATGGCGGCTCGAATGCGGGCTGGGGCTGGAAGCGGAAAACCGGGTGTCGCGCACGGGAGGCGATCGGCACCATGCCCGCAAGGCGGTGGCTGAGGGGGTCGCGGACGGAGCGATCACGCTGAGTCGAGTTTTGTTGCTTCGACCAGGCCGTTATCGCTGTCCTGGGGCTTCACCTCTCCTGCTATTCGACATCTGTGCTTCATATGGCTATAAGTTAACGTGTTAGGAGTCAGTTTGTCAGCTGGGATTCATTCGGCCGTGTCGTTAGCCCAATCGCGCTGCCGGGTCGAAAACGATGGGGCATTGTGGGAAGGGGGGCGTCCTGTGCCGCCCGGAATACGGGCCATTTTGAGCGTGAAGGCTTACCGCCGGGCGCCGGTCCGAAGGATGGATTTCAATTCTTCGATGCTATAAGGCGGCCTGCGCAGATGAGCGACTGCGTGACAATTCGGGCAGAGGGGGTTCAGGTCGGCGATAGGATCGACCACGTATTCCTCGCCGATGTTCGAGATCGGCACCAGATGGTGAATATGGATGAAGCCATTTGCCACTGGCCCATAGGTGGCGTTGAAGTCGAAGCCACAGGCGAGGCAACGCGGCCCATAATGCTCGATGCACCGGCGGCGAGCTTCTGGGTTTCGTTCGTATTTATTGGCTTCGATCTGGTAGGTATCTCCCTCAAGCAGCGGTTGGGTGAATTTGACTGGCACTTGGTCCGTATCGGCAGGCTCGGAAAAAAGGCTTTGAGGCACTGCATTGACCGGTGGCAGCAGTTTCTTTTCATCACGGCTCCAAAAGGGTGGCTTGTCATCGCCGTCAACCCAGGCGGCCGTAACCTGCCAGACATGATTGAGCCATTCCCCATGGCGGATTTCGAACATTGCTGGAGCAGTGAGATGCTCATTGCGTGATGAGATTACTGCCCGCTCAAATGGATCGACTTCCTGTGCTGTGTATTCGAGCGGCTTGGAAGGGGTATATTTCACCACCAGATCGCCGACTTGTTCACGATGGGCTTGCCGGGCAGCGTGCAGCTTGTCTGCGAGAGTTCGGATTTCCTTCTCCGTAGGGATTTCGATCTCCTTCGTCTCCCAGCGACGACCGTTTCGGATTTTCAAGCGGACCGATTTCTTCTCCACCACAAGTCTCCCCAAGTCGGCCTTGGCCGTTATGTCACATAGTCACGAAAGTTTTATTAGGATGGTTGAGACTTGCGTGTAGGGAGGTTCGACCATGCCTCGCTCCTTGAGGGGGGACTATCGGCATGGCAGAGACGTCGTGCGGAGACTCTTCTGCTTTACGCCGCCGGGCACAACGCCATGGACATTGCTACGTTCTTGGAGGTCCACGTTCACAACGGTCTACGCCGATCTTCACGCCTTTGAGCGAGAGGGCTTGGCGTCGGTACGCCAGAGTCGTTGCCTGGGAGCCCCGCCGCGTCTGACGACCGAACAGTGGGAGGAGATTGTGCGACTGGCCGAGGTGCCTCTCTACGAGTTGGGCTTGCCCTACAGTCGTTGGTCCTTGGCCAAGCTCCGAGAGTACCTGATCCAATACCAAGTGTTGAAGCGAATTAGCCGTGAGCATCTGCGGCGGGTGCTGGAATAAAGGGGCTTCGCTTCCGTCGCGTCCAGCGAAAACTGATCAGTCACGACCCGCAACGGCGGGCGATCCTGTGTCGTCTCCGGCTGATCTGGCGGCATTTGCCGCGTAACGGCGTTCTGTTGTTCTTCGATGTCAAGCCGATCGCGGTCAAGACGTGTGGGGGCCGACGCTATACCTCGGCCCGAAAACTGGTGCTCCCTTGCCAGCAAAAAATGCGTGGATTATTTTGTTTGTTTCTCCTGTATGAAGTCAATAGCGGCCGGACTCGATGGGCCTTCTCCCCGGCCACCGCCTCCAAGCAGATCTGTCGGTTTATGGCACGGGTGCGGAGTTGGTATCCGGAGCAGAAAGTTTGGATTGCACTGGACCAAGATTGACCGCCTCCGCACAAATCGCGACAAACTCGCCGAGTAGTGCGGGAACTTCGCCTGCACTGGATCAGCTTGCCCAAGGCGAGCACGGATGACAACCCGGGTGAGACGATCAACAGCGACATCCAGTTGATGATCTTGGACAACAGTGATAATCCTAATCTGTAAGTGACTAGGCACCGTATCATCGCTTATCTCCGCCGTCGCAACCGGCGGCCCGATCGTGGTGCCCTGGATTTCGCTCGCCTCTTAAAGGCGAGCGGGGAGCGTGAGCTCAATGGTGCTTTCTTTCTCTATTTTGTGCAACCCCCTCATTTTGGCATGATATTTGCGCTTCAATCCTGACCATTTGCTCATGACTGCCAAAGTGTCAGGACCGATCTCCCATGGAACCCGTTCAAACGCCGCTGACCGAGTCGGAATTGACCTCCGCCGTTGAACTCCTCCATCGACTCATCCCCAAGGACGATTTCCCCGCCTATTCACTCGACGTCTCCCCAGCCACGGTCTACACCACCCTGGTCACTCTCTGGATGCTCACGCTCCAGCGACTCGGGGGCGGCACCTCGATGGCTTCCGTCATCAAGGAGGTGCTCACCAACCACAAAGATCTCCTGCCCGCAAACAAGCGGGTTCGCGAAGGCACGCTTTCCGAACGATCTGGTGCCTACAGTCATGCACGGAAGCGTTTGCCTTTGGAGACTGTCCGAGCCTTCGCCGAGCGCGTCAGCCTGTCCTTGATTGAGTCGTCCCCGGCAGGGTTTGCGGGCCGCCGCACCTTTCTCATTGACGGCACGACCATGACGCTCTCGCCCACGAGTCCGCTGCTGGACGCCTATCCGCCGGCCACCAACCAGCACGGCGAATCGGTCTGGCCGATTCTGATGTTGATGGTCGCTCATGAGCTGCAAAGCGGCTGTGCCCTGATTCCCGAACTCGGGGCCAAGTATGGCCCGAACAACACCTCGGAAGCTCGCCAAGCCGCCGCGATCGGTCTCAGAATCCCCACCGGTTCGATCGTTATGGCGGATGCGGGCTTTGGGATCTTTCAGGTCGCGCACGCGATGGTTCTTGCCGGTCATGACATCCTGTTCCGCTTGACCAAAACCCGCTTCGAGTCGATGCGTCGTCGTGCCAAAATCATCAGTCAGACGGCCCACGGCATGCGATACCGCCTGAAATGGACTCCTTCGGCGAAGGAGCACAAAACGAACCCGGATCTGCCGGCCGATGCAAGCGTGATGATCGAACTTCACGAAGTGAAATTGGAAACCGGCGAGCCCTTGTATTTGGTAACAACCCTGGAAATCGCGAGTCAAGCGGCCGGAGAACTTTACCGCCGTCGTTACGATGTCGAGCATGACATTCGAGACATGAAGATCTCAATGGGTATCGAGAATATTCGTGCAAAAAGCGACGAGATGGTTCAAAAAGAACTCTTGTGCAGTGTGGTTGCTTACAATTTGGTGGTGGAATTGCGTCGCGAGGCGGCGAAGCTCGCGGGAGTCAAGCCGCGTCGTCTGAGTTTCACAGGGACTTGGACGACGATGAAGATCTACCTCCTGCAGCGAACCCCGTGCTCGGCGTCCGAGTGGCTGGAGCGATACGAAAAAGCCTTGCGATCGGCCGCCAATTCCGTACTCCCGAACCGACCCGGGCGTAGTCACCCCCGCCAAGCACACCCCCGCCGAGCAAAGTCAACCAAGTTCATGAAACAGAAAGCAAAAGAACCTACTAGAAAACCAAAGTAAGTGCCATTGAGCGTGAGCTCCCTGTCTTTGGACCATTGCATGGGCTGGTTCTTTTGACACTGTGGGGTTGATAGATCCGGGCGGAAGACCCGGTAACGTGGCGACCGTGTTGGCAAGTGGCTGTATTCCCACCGAATTGGACCGGGCCGATCCATCCGCTGTCCCCGCTTGAGCGGCGGGGAATCGCCTCCGAGACGATGGGACCGTTCCTGGCCCAACCCTTTTTCGCTCCTTCGACCGAAGTGTCGGTCTTGGAGCGGGCGATTCTCGACGCGCAGCTGTTCGACTTCGAGTCGCTCGGCCCGAGCGTGCATCGCCTTCCGGTGGCCGACCTGTTGCCGGATTTCGGCGTTCTCTCATCGGAACCCGCCAACTACCTGGCGGGGCTCGAGGACTTTACGCCGAACTTCCCGCATCAGGTCGGAGAGCGGGAGAGAATCGGTATGCACGCGTTTTGTGAATGGCGATTATGCTTTAATCAGGAATATGTCTGTAGACCATTAGTTAATGCGGGAATTTGTTGGGCGAAGGTTTGCGGGCGATTGCACCAGTGTACGCCGGCTTCAGAGGTGATTGCCTCCAGACGATTGATACCGAGCCAGACGGCTCACGAAAATGTCGGCGCGGGGGGCAACGAGGCAAAATCGAGGGGCCGGCTGGGCTCGCCTGGGCGAAGTCCGCCGGTGAGGGCGACGTCGACCGTCGAGACATAGAGCCGGACTCCTTGCCAGATGGGCCCCGGCTCGGACCCGGTCCGGATGACTCTCAGATGGCCCGCGGGGAAGCCCCCGAAAGGCCGGTCATTGTGGCACCCCTGGACCCCGGCTCGGACTTGCTCGGAATGACCGATTTCGATCCGACGCGAGGGGAAAGGCTGGCCGACCCCGGCCTTCGCAGGAGTTCCGCCCGCGAAGGCCTCGCGTACGGCCTCCTCGAACGAGCGGAACCGGAGCACCGGCGCCGCCGGGATCGTCGAAGCGCGAGCGCTGGGTCCAAGGCCGAACGGAATTGTGGCGCCAAGGCCGAATGGAAGCGTGACGCCGATCGCGGAGAGGATGGATCGTCGAGTCGGTTTCATCATGATGGATCCTTCGACTGGGCGTCCGAAATGCGGAAGAGGGCCGGGGGTTTTCGGCCCCCGGCCCAATGGCTTACCGCTCGGCGGCGTCTCGGTCCCAGAACCGGATTTTGCCGCAGGCGGACACGAAACCAGCGCAGTCAGCGGCGGTCTTCAGCGGGATAAATCCCTCGTCGAGGGCAACGCCCGCCTTCTCCAGGAGCGGTGAGGCGGAGGCTGCATAGGCGATGAACTTTCGGTGCGCGGTCGCGTCCGCAACGAAATCGCGGGCAGCGGGGAGTGTGGTCAGCAGCGCAGCCCCTTCCTTGGACGGGAGGATTGCCACGGCGTCAAAGAGCACGGAGGGGCCCCCTTCGAGCTTCTCGTCCGCATCGTGCCAGGTTCCGGCCGAGTCTTTCACGCCGCCGACCTCTGGCGCGATCAGCTTGAGCGTGACCCCCTCGGCCTTCAGTGCCTGGCCCAGGGCCGCGAGGATCTCGGCGTCGACGCCATCGGTGACGAGGGCCCCGACCTTGCGGCCGGCGAAGCTCTTGGGGCCGTTCTTGATGATGCTCAACTTCGTCGACGGCTTCAGGTCTTGGCGGGTCGGTTTTGCGGCCGTGGCCGGTTTGGGCATCGCCTTCAACCGGAGGCCCTTGGCCACGACCTCGGCGAGGCCGGCGTCGATGTTCAGCAGGTGCGAGACCATTCGCTCGCGGATTGCCGGAGTCTCCACCTTGCTCAACTCGAACGTCAGGGCGTTCCCAATATGCTGCTGCTCGATAGGGGCCTGGCTGATGTAGAACTGCCGCGCCTGGCTGTAGTGGTCGGCGAACGTTTCGGAGCGAGCGCGGACCTTCGGGCCTTCCACTGGCTCTGGATAAGACTGGAAGCCCTGAGGGGATTCGCGCGGGCCACCGCCGCTCCAGGAGTTGGGCTCGTAGTTGACCCGACCCTTGGGGTTGTGCATGGCCATGTGGCCGTCCTGCTGGAAGTGGGCGAACGGGCACTTCGGGGCGTTGATCGGGATGTGCGTGAAGTTTGGGCTGCCGAGTCGCTTGATCTGGGTGTCGAGATAGGAGAAGTTTCGCCCCTGGAGGAGCGGGTCGTTGCTGAAATCGATCCCGGGGACGATGTTCTGCGTGCAGAAGGCCACTTGCTCGGTTTCGGCGAAGAAGTTGTCGACCCGGCGATCGAGGACCATCCGGCCGACGGGCGTGATCGGTACCTGTTCCTCGGGGATTATCTTGGTGGCATCGAGGATGTCGAACTCGAACTTCTCGGCAAACGCCTCGTCGAAGAGCTGGAGACCAAGCTCCCATTCAGGGAAGTCGCCAGCCCCGATGGCGTCCCAGAGGTCACGGCGGTGAAAGTCGGGGTCGGCCCCGTTGATCTTGACCGCCTCATTCCAGACCACCGACTGAAGACCCTGCTTCGGTTTCCAGTGAAACTTGACGAAGGTCGATTTCCCTTCGGCGTTCACGAGCCGGAATGTGTGGACGCCGAACCCTTCCATGAACCGGAACGACCGAGGAATCGTCCGGTCTGACATGATCCACATGATCATGTGCATGCTTTCCGGCGAAAGCGAAATGAAGTCCCAGAAATTGTCGTGGGCGGTCTGTGCCTGGGGAAAGCCGCGATCCGGCTCGGGCTTGGCGGCGTGGATCAAGTCGGGGAACTTGATGGCATCCTGGATAAAGAAGACGGGGATATTGTTGCCGACGAGGTCCCAGTTTCCTTGCTGGGTGTAGAACTTCACAGCGAAGCCACGGACGTCCCGAGCGAGGTCGGGCGATCCCTTGCTGCCGGCGACGGTCGAGAACCGGACGAAGAGGGGGGTCTTCTCGCCTGCTCGCTGGAAGAGGTCGGCCTGGGTGACGTTGGCGAGCGACTTGTAATTCTCAAAGTAGCCGTGAGCCCCGAAACCCCGAGCGTGGACGACTCGCTCGGGAATGCGCTCATGGTCGAAGTGGAAGATCTTTTCGCGGAGGTGGAAGTCTTCCAGGAGGGTCGGGCCGCGGACACCGGCCCTGAGAGAGTTCTGGTCGTCGGCGACGGGGATGCCTTGCTGCGTCGTGAGCACCGGCCTATCGCCGCCCGCCGTCTGGTGAGTCTCGCCTCCTTTGCCGATAGTCACCTCGGCGCCAACCGCGGCACTTGATGCCGGCTTGCGTGAGTCATCTTTCCGCTTGGCCATGCGAGTCGCCTCTCCCTGGGTGGGTCGATTCCGAAGGAATTTCGTGTGGAAGGAATCTCGTTCCGGAGAGGAAGGAACAAGGCAAACAGTGCGCCAAATCGGCGGTGATCCCGAACCCATCTCGCCCGTAAACGTCGGCTCAGGAGTTGCTAGCTTGGGCCTTCAGGGGAGACGAGCATGGACAAAGCGAGCGATCACGACTTCGATCGGTCGAGATATCGATGGCGGGAGAATGTGGACTATCGGGAGAACCCCGAGAAATACTGCGTCGGCAAAGGTGAGCAGGGTGTTCTGATCTGTGAACCCTATAAGGGCGAGCTGGTGGGCCATTGGAGGTTCAAGACCCCCGAGATCGCCAGGGCCAGCAGCAGAGCCATCTACAAGCTATTCCTGAAATACCTCAGGCAAGGAGATTTCGTCGGTGCGGATATGGCACGGAAGTTCCTGCAAATGGGCTTCACGCGAGCCAGACGCTATGCCAATTACAAAGGGGGCCGGAAGTATGATCTCAGCGACAAACACCAGCTCGAGAAGGGGACCGGCGACCCCCAAAAGGCGCTGAGCGCCACCATTTTCTATGACGCCTGGAAGCGTGCCGAGGCGAAACCCGCCTACGCGCGAATGAAGGCGGAGTGGAAGCAGAAGTATGGTTAAGTGGGGTGGGGTGGGAACATGCTCGGCCCCGTTTGCCTCGCGATTCACGCACGAATGCGATGCCAACGAAAGATTCCGGCATCGCCTGCGTACGAGAGGGAACGCCGGAGGCGGCAAGGAGGCATCCGAAGCCGGGCGGGCACGACCACGGCCCACCCATTCACGGCTTGGATCATCATGTCAACATTGCACCGTCAGGCCGAGTGCCGGTTACGGCACTCGGACCTGACGATCGATTCTCTTCTCCGGATTTGAGCCTGGCAGTTCGAATGGCGCTCGGACCATCAGATTCCCTTGAGGAGGGGGAGCGGCTCGAAGGTTCCGCCGAGAACTGCGGCGCTGTCACACGCGAGCCAGTCGCCGAGCAGCGAGGCGTAGACCCGGCGGAAGTCGGTGTGATGTTTCAGGTCGCCCGCGTCGAGTTGGTCGGCGGCCAGGCTCGGGTGGGCGCCGACGACGCCCCCCTTGACGCCTGGTCCGGCCACGAACAGGCACGAGCCTGCGCCATGGTCGGTCCCCTGGCTGCCGTTCTCCTGCACGCGGCGACCAAACTCGGAAAAGGTCATAAGCACGACGCGTTTCGAGTGCCCCGAGCGGTCGAGCTGGGTGAAGAAGGCGGTGACGGCGTCGGCCAGTTGCTGGAGCAGTTGCTGGTGCTCTTGGAGTTGGCTGGCGTGGGTGTCGAAACCGCTGAGGGAGAGGTAGAAGATCCGGGTGCCGAACCCTGCCGCGATCAAGTTGCCGACCAGGGTGAGGTTGCTCGCCAACTCCGCGTTGCGGTTTCCCATGTTGAAGCTGGGCTGGCTGTTGGTGCGGTCGCTGCTGGTGACCTTTCGCAAATCCTCGATCGTGGCGTACGTCTGCAGCGAGGTCCGACGGACGAACTGATGGATGTCGTCGCGGGCCGGGGAGAGCTTCGCGAGGTCCTCGATCAGCGCCCGGCGTTCGGCCTGATGTTTATCGGGGACGGGCTCAGCGGAACGGCCGAGTCGCGTGGTAGTAACCTCAATAGAGCCTAAGCCGTAGGGATTCGAAAGCTGGAGGGCGAGTTCGAGGTCGTAAGGCTTGCTCGGGTGGATCGTGGGCACCCCGGTCGCCGAGCCTCGCATGGCCAGCGGGAGCTGCTGGGTCCCGACGTGGATGCCGGGAATCTGGCCAGCCGGGACCCGGACCGAGTCGAGGCTCCGGCCGAGCCAGCCGCCGCCGGTTTTCCGCTGGGGGTCGGCCATCTGCCAGATGTCCATCGACTCGAAGTGCGACCGGTCGGGGTTGGGGTATCCGACCCCTTGCACGATCGCGAGGCGGCCGTCGGACAGCAACTTCTCGAAGCTCCGCATCCCCGGGTTCAGGCCGATGTGATCGTCGACGCGGACGACTTGCTCCTTGGAAAGTCGGAGCGTCGGACGCGCGGCGTGGTAGAGGTCGTCGGCGTAGGGGATGACCGTGTTCAGACCGTCGTTGCCGCCGGTCATTTCGACAACCACCAGGATGTTGTCCTTCCCGGGCTCCGCCGCCTGGGCCGCCGACGCGAGGAAGCCGGGGACCGTCGGTCCAAGGGCGACGAGCGACGAACCTTGCAGGGTTCGCTCGAGGAATCGTCGACGGGTCAACATGGCTGTGGCTCCGGTCTTTATGATTTAAGAAAGTTGATATTCGGGCATCAGCAGGATCGCATGGATGGTTTCGCGGACGCGACGCTCGGAGGGCGCGGCGTTCGGTTTGTCTTGGGCGAGGAACTCGACGAGTTTCCGGTTCACCCGTTCGTCCACTTCCCCCTCCGCCGGTTGGAGCAGGAGGCCGAGCAGGAAGCTGACCTCCCCCTTGGCGTCGCGTGACGAGGAGGATGTGTACTTGCGGACGAGGGCCGGCGGGTTGGTCTTGATTCCCAACGGGCCCTGCGTGCCCTGGATAATTTTCCAGGCGAGGTTGTGGCGGGCCAGGAGTGTGGCCGAGTTCAGCCAGGCCTCGCCCCCGGCCCACCCTTTGACATTGGGAGGGGCGAAGAGGGCCTGACCGAGCCCGTCCATCAGCCGGGGCTGCTGGCGTCGCAGCACAAAATCGGACGGAGTCTCCGCCTTCGCCTCCAGGCTGCGGAGCATCCCGACGACGTACTCGACGGGGCTCTTGATCCGCTGGCGGTAGGCGTGCTCCGAGAAGAAGAGCCGTGAGCGAAGCATGGTCCCCACGAGCTCGGCGGTGTCGTAGCCCGAGGCGCGATACCGCGCGGCCAGTGGCTCCAGCAAGGCGTCGGAAGGCGGCTCGCCCTCGCTGATGAGAAATCGGTAGAGCTTGCGGACGAGAAAGCGAGCCGAGGCCGGCTGCTCGAGCACGATCCGGACGACGTCCGGGCCGTCCCAGTCGCCCGTCTGGCCGAGCAACGTCTTCTTGCCGTCGTCGTGCTGGAAGCGGTTGAAGACGAACTTCCGGCCGTCGGTGTGCCAGCCCGTGAACGCCCGGGCCGCTTCGCGAACGTCTGTCTCGTTGTAGTGGCCGACCCCAAGGGTGAACAGCTCCATCACTTCGCGGGCGTAGTTCTCGTTCGGCTTGCCGCGAGCGTTGCTGTTGCCGTCGAGCCAGATCAACATGGCCGGGTCGCGGCTCATCTCCAGGAGGAAAGGGGCGAACTTGCCGAGGGCGTTCCGGCGGATCAGGACGTTCTGCTGTATCATCAGGGCAGAACGGCGGACCTTGAGGATGCTGGTCGCGAAATGGTTGTGCCAGAAGAGGACCAGGCGCTCGCGGAGCGGATGCATCGTGTGGACCATCCGATGGAGCCACCAGGCCTGGAGTTCCGCTTCGCTGCCGTTTTGGACCTGGAACCGGGAGTTGTCGGGACCGAGCTCGTCCATGAGCTGGTCGAAGTCGTCGTGCCCTTCACGCCCGTTGAGGAGCCGATCGATCGTGACTTCGGGCCCGCTCTCCACGGCGGTCTGAAGCTCGGGCCAGGAGACGCCGAAGGCGGCGCGGCGGTAGAGATGTCCGGCCCACTTGCGGTCCCAAGGATCGCTGGGCGATGGTGTCCAAGGAGCCCAGGCTTCGGCCGGGTCGAGTCCTTCCAGGGGGGACAGTCGCATCGTCATCGAACCTCCTGACCGGTCGTGCCGGCCGGCTCAATCGTCTTGATCGCTTCGGCGGCCGCCTGGCGGAGCGCGGGGGACGCCTCCTTCGTGGCCTCGCGGAGCGCGGGGACGGCCTCGCTCGCCTGACTCTTCATCCGGCCGAGGGCCTGGATGATCTCGAGGCGGAGCAAGGGGGGGACGGGGAGAAGTGCCGCTTGGCCGGGGTTGGTCCAGACGGTAGTGGTAACGTCGAATGTGAAACTGCGTAAGGAGGAGGCGAGGGTGTTTGGGAGTATGGGAGGGCGGAGGGCCGGTGTGCGAAGGGCCTCGATGAGCACCGGGACGGCCGCCTTGGCGTCACCAGCCACTTCCCAGAGCGCGATCGCGGCTCGGGCCTGGGTCTGGGGATTGGGATCGTTCAGGACCTGCTCGAGGTCCGGGCCGGCCTTCTCGGCCGGTGAGCCGATCCGGCCCAGGGCCTCGGCCGCGCGGAGGCGGACGAGACCGCGTTCCTTCAGAGCCAGGGTGAGTGTGGGGACGGCCGCGGGGCCGAGGTTTCCGAGCGCCTCGATGGCGCGGAGGCGGTCGGGATCCGAGTGGGCCTTGGCCGTGGCGAGGAGAGTCGGAAGCGCCGATGCGCCGGTCTCGCCTCCCAACTTTGCCAGTCCGATCGCGGCCTCCACTCGAACGGCAGGTTCCTTGTCGTTGAGAGCCTCCTGAAGTGCGGGCCTTGCGGCCTCGACGTCTTGGGCGATCGTCCCGAGGGATCGGACGGCCTGTTCTCGGATCTCGGCCTTGCCGTCGGCGAGCATGCGGGTGAGGGGGGCGACCCCCGCCGCGCCGGTCTGGGACAGGGCTGCGATGATCGTCGGTTGATACCCCAAGTCGCTTTCCGCATACGTCTTGAGTAAGGGGTCGACCGCCGAGTTGCCGGCGATTCGGGCCAGGGTGCTCGCGATTTTTCCGGCGGTGGGGCCGTCGTTTGCTTCATTCAGCCGCTCGATCAACCTGGGGGCCGCTCCCTTCGCCGCCGGGCCGAGTTGGTCGAGCGCGGCGAGTGAGCGAAGGCGGACGAGGGGATCGTCCAGCAAGTCGGCGAGCGCGGCGACCGCCTGGTCCGATTGCTCGGGCAGGCGGGCGAGGGCTGTGGCCGCGTGCAACCGGGTCAAGCCGTCCTCGTTCTTGAGGGCCGCGGCGAGGTCGGGGACGAGAGCAGGGGGGAGCGGGTCGAGCCGGGCGAGGACCGCGACCGCGGCCCGGCGCACGCTGACGTTGTCGTCCGTGAGGCACGCGGCCAGGACCGGACCGATGATGGCAGACTGCCGGTCGCCGTCGATCAGGTCGAGGGAGCCGGCCGCGGCCGCGCGAACGAGTGGCTCCTTGTCTTTCAGGGCGAGGGTCAGGGCGGGGACAGCCTCCTTCGCGCCGGATCCAAGCCGGCCGAGGCACTTAACGACGAGCAGGCGGCCAGGCGCGTCGTCGTCGCCCAGGCGAGCGGCCAAGGGGGCGACAGCGTCGAGTCCGATCGCCGTCAGGGAGGTGAAGGCGGCGGCTCTGAGGGAAGCGTCGTCGTTGCCGAGTAGGTCGATGAGCGCCGGGGCCGCGGGGCCGGCCGCGGGCCCGATCCGCCCGAGGGTGTGGATGACCAGGATCTGGGTCGTTCCCGTGGTGGTTTTCAATGCCGCGGTCAACGCCGGCACGGACTCGGAACCGAGGAGTCCGAGCGTCCGTGCGAGGGTGGGGCCGAATGACGGATCGCTGGTCTTCGCTAGCTGAGCGGCGAGTGCGGGGATCGCCGGTTTCGCCTCGGCGCCGATCTGCCCGAGCGTGTTGGCAGCCTGGTTTCGGAGCGTGGCATCGGGGTAGTCGAGGAGGGCGATGAGCGTCGGAACGACCTGCTTGGCCTCGGCGCCTCTCAGTTGTCCCAGGCTTTGGAGCGAAGGGTAGTAGGACGATGGCTGGGAAGATTGCAGCATCTCGAGCAGGCTTGGCAGGCCTCGCTTGAACCCGGCCGGTCCCATCTGAATCAGCGTATTGGCCGCCTGGAGGCGAACGTACGCCTGGCTGTCGTGGAGTAACCCCACCAGGATGTCGAGGAGGAACGGCTCGTCCTGGCCGGGAGTGATTCGCACGATGGCCTGGGCCGCCTGGAGGCGGTAGACGGATTGGGCGTTCTCCAGCATCTCCCTCAACGCGGGAATCGCTGCCTTCGACGCGGGGCCGATCTGCCCAAGCGCCTGGGCCGCCTGGCTCTGGGCGTTTTGATCGGACGTGCCAATCATCTCAATGAGGAACGGAACGGCCGGACTCAGGTCGGCTCCCGACAGACTCTGGATCATTCCGATGGCCTGGTTCC
Source organism: Singulisphaera photorubra (assembly GCF_045290345.1). Classification (GTDB taxonomy): domain Bacteria; phylum Planctomycetota; class Planctomycetia; order Isosphaerales; family Isosphaeraceae; genus Singulisphaera. The sequence goes on from NZ_CP155447.1 coordinate 1,844,963, forward strand.
GGCTGTTTGCGTCGTCCTCCCCGAGCATCTGGACGAGGGGGGAGGCAGCGGCCTTCGTTCCCGCCGGACCCAGACGGCTGAGCACTCGCGCGGCCTGGGAGCGGAAACTTGGGTTCTCGTCCTTGAGCATCTCGGTCAGTTCGGGGATCGCCGCGTTCGCCAGCGGACCGAGCTGGGCGAGGAGGTCGCCGGCCTGGCTGGAGAGAGAAAAGTCGGAAGACCTGAGCAGATCCAGGAGCGTCGCGAGGGTCAACTTGCTCTCAGCCGCGCCCATCCGCCGAAGCGCCGTGATGGCGCCGAGGCGGACGCTCGGTTCGCCCTGTTTGGCGGCCTCGATCAGCACCGGGGTCGCCGTCTTCCGCCCCACCGTACCCATCTGGCAGAGGGCCAATGCGACCTGGTAGCGGACCGCAAGCTCTGAGTCCTTCAGTCGCTCCGTCAGCGCCGGGATCTCTGCGCTGGCCCGCGTCCCCAGATGCCCCAGAGTTCCCGCCGCCTGGGACCGGATGTCAGGGTGATTTTCTTTCAATAACGAGACCAGCACCCGGAGGCCAGCCTTGGCCTCGTCCGAGCCGTCCGGAGCGAAGGCGAGGGCCTGGGCCGCCCGGAGCCGGACAAGCCGATCGGAGTCATCCAATCGGTCCATCAACGCGGCGACGATCGCCCGGTCGCGGCCGAGTCGGACGAGGGTCTGGATGGCCTGGAGGCGGACGTCCGGATGGGAGTCGTCCGATAGCTCGATGGGTGCCTCGCCGAGGTTCAACTCAGGAACCTTCGCGAACTCGAGGTACGAGGGGTCGCTGATCGTCGCTTTGCTCCCGAGGTTTGTCGTCAGGATCGTGAGCGCATTGATCCGCACCGTGGGATCGGCATCTTCGAGGAGTTCTTTCAGCGACGAGGCCAGTCCCGCCACCACCTCCGGGCCCATCTTTCCCAGCGCCTGGACGGCCCCGGCGCGAACCGAGTTGTCCTTATCGCGAAGGGCGTCGATCAACGCGGGGGTTGCCGACTTTGCCGCGGGGCCGATTTGGCTGAGGATTCGTGTGGCCTGGAGGCGGTTGGCGGGAAGCGGATCCTTCAGCAACTCGACCACCGCCGTGGCCGTCGTCTCCCCATTGGCACCCAATTGTTCAAGCATTCGTGTGGCCTGGGTGCTGACGTTGGCGTCCTTGCCCTTCACCGCTTCGACCAATGCCGTGGCCGTCTCCTTGGGCGCCTGCGGGGCGATCTGCTGCAAAACCTGGAGGACCTGGAGCCGGACATTCTGGGCCGGCTCTTTCAGCATCGCGACCAGGGCGGGGATCGTGGCCTTCGACTCGGTACCCAACTGGCCGAGCAGCGGAATGAGCTGGCTGCGGAAGTTGGGGTCACTCTCCTTGATGGCCGCGAGAATCTGGGGGACGACCTTCTTGGGGAGGGGGCCGAGTTGCCGGAGGGTCTGCAAGACCTGCTCGCGAAGATTGAAGTTTTTCGACGTCGTCAGCGCGATGAGGTCCGGGGCCGCATCGCGAGCGGCGGAGCCCAACCGCTGAAGGATCTGGAGGACTTGACTGCCGGTGTTCGGGGAAGCTTCCTTGAGAGCTTCGAGAAGTGCGGGAATCGCCTCTTTATTCGCCGGCCCGATCCGCTGGAGGATCTGCCGGGCCTGGTTGCTGACATTGCTCGACCCGTTGCCGTCGCTGAGCGCGGTCACGAGCACGGGGATGGCCACGTCCGCATGCCCCAGGTCCCAGAGGCTCTCGGCGGCTTTGAGCTGGGACACTGTCTCCTTTTCATCGTCGTCGAGCACCTCGCGGAGTGTCTGGAGTGCCACCGCCTTTGCCTCGGGGTCGACGCGGGCGAGCACGCGGGCGGCACTGATGCGAACGGCTGGGGCCTTCGCCGATAAGAGTTCGCGCAAGGCCGGGGCGATTTCCCTGGCCCGGGGGCCCAGACTCTCCAGGCTGTGCCCGGCCATCTGGCGGCTGCTCTCGTCCCGATCCGTCAGATGCGACAGCAGCGCCGGCAAGCTCCCCTGGACTGGCGGGGACACCCGGGCGAGAGCTTCGGCCGCCTTCAGGCGGACGTAGGAGTCCGGGTCGTCCAGGGCCGCGATCAATGCGGGGACGATCGAGGGCTGGATCAAGCCCAGGCTTGCGCCCAGCGGCGGGATCGCCGGATTCACCGGGAGGGCGGCCATCTTGGTCATGACCATCATCCCACTCCCGAAGTAAGTGGTTTCCGACGGATCGCCACGAGTCGGCGCCAGGGTCTGCACGACCGCGCGGCGGACCATGGTGTCCTTGTGTCCGAGCGCCTCGCCCAGCGCCGCCAATGCGACCGGCGACGATTTGCCGGCCTTGGCGAGGGCTTCAACCGCTTCCTGGCGGACCCAGGCGTCCCGATCCTGAAGGGCCCGCACGAGGGCGGAGATCGCCGCTTGCTCGAGGGGCTTGAGCAGGCCGAGGGCCTGCGTGGCCCCTTCACGGACGGACGGGTTCCGATCCTGCAAGGCCGCCAGCAGGGTGGGGAGCACGTCCGGACCCTGTTTGCCAAGCGCCTCGATCGCGACGGCGCGGACCTGCGTGTTGGTCTGAAGCCTGGCGGAATTGTTCACTGAGAATGGGGAAAAACTATTGAAGCCGGGGGCCGGAGTCAGGGGGATTCCCGAGCCCGATCGGGACGTGTGCTCGAGCTCGAGAGCATCGACCAGCGACGGAACCGCATTCAGACCGTGCTTGGCGAGTGCAACGACGACCTTCCGGTGCCCCTGAACGTTATTCCGCTGAGGCAGATCGGGCATGGAACGTACGGTCGCCCGAATGCCGGGGCTGATTTGCTCCCAGGCCGACTCGGCGTCTCCCCGGACCTGATCGTCGTCGACGTTGCGCGCCTCCAAAAGCACCGGCAGGGCCAATTTCAAGGGGCCGCCGATCCGGGCCAGCGCCGAGGCCGCGCGGACCCGGACCCGCACATCCCTGTCCCCCAAGGCCTCGACCAACGCCGGCGCCGCGGCCTTGGCCGGCGGACCCATGAGTCCGAGTGCTTGGGCTGCCTCGGCACGCGCCTTCGGATCCTGTCCCTTCAACGCGTCGACCCACCGCTCGACGGCTCTTGCCCCCCCCGCCGTCTCGTCGGCCCCCACGTCAGGGCCGGGTTGAAGACTTGCCACCAGAACGACGATGAGCCCCAAGAGCGCGGCCCTCGTGCCGATCGAGCCGCTTCGGCCCGGTGTTGAAGGCCCCCCGGATGAGTCGGGTCGAACGGCCAACACCTTGTGATAGGAAAGGATGGTCATCACAAACCTCTGTCCTGATGGCCAGTTTTAACGATGGGATTGGCCCCAAGCATGCGCTCAGATGAAACCCTTCGTCAAGCTCTTTTAAACGGTTTGTTCTCGCCGGGAGCAGGGTAGAGTTGACATCAGTGGCCTTTGGCCTCGGCGAACCTGGGTTGTTGATCGAATCCAGCCCGGGGCCGCTGAGGATGGAAGGGCGGAGAGCCGATGATCGGGTGGGCGGCTCGGCGATCGATCTGTGTGCGTCCGGCGGACCACGTCCCCCTTGGCAATTGGCCGAGGGGCCTCGGCTACTGTGGTGGCCGTCAGTCGGGATCCTACGCAGTGTCATGATCCGGCATCAACAGACGCGACGCGCTCTCGAACCCGTGTCGAGCCTGGCCCGAACACCGCGGTGGGAGCGCGCCGCGTTTCGAGTGCCGGCGGGAGCCGTTGTCAGCTCGGGGAACCGTCGGCGATGGGACCCTCTGGGGTCGCCGCAGGATCGGCGGCTTGGGGAGGCGACCAACGGTCGGGGAGAAGGTCGGACAGATTCTCTTTGGGAAGCACCGGCAATCGGGATAGCACGTCGCGCAGGTAGACGAACGGGTCATGACCGTGACGCTGGCAACTCGACACGACGCTGAACAGCACGGCCATGGTCTTCCCGCCGGTCTCACTCCCAGTGAAAAGCCAGTTTTTTCGTCCAGTCGCGATTGTCTTCATATGTTGCTCGGCTACGTTGTGATCGATCGACAGGTAGCCCGAACTGGTGTACAGTTTCAACGCCTCCCAGTGGTTCTTCATGTAACCGATCGCCCCTCCCATCGGACTCTTGGGGAGCACCTGCGGTCGCTCCTCCTTCAGCCACTTCTCGAGGCTCTCCCAAACTGGCACCGCCCGCTCCTGGCGCACCCGTAGCCGAATCGCGGCCCGTGTCGGCTCGTTGGCGTCCTCAGGCAGCTTGGCGAGCTCTGTTTTGATCTGCTTCTCGATCGCGTAGAGCTGGCGGTAGTAGGCCAGGGCCGTACTCGCTCGCGTTAGGTCCGTCTTCTGCGCCTCGACGAACTTGCGGCGGGCGTGGGCGTTGCAACCCACCTCCACGACGTTGCCGCCCGCGTAGATGCCGTCGTAGCCGCTGAAGGCATCAGCCTGCAAATAACCGCGAAAACCCTTGAGAAACAGACTCGGGCCGTCTCGCTTATGGCTCCTCGTGAAATCAAAAACATTGTAAGGATACAGATAATCGCCGAAGTAGATCCAGAGCCGGGCCAAGGCCTTGATCTTTCGCTCCGAGTCCCGCAGCTTCACCGACGTGTCGTCGGTGTGAATCGTGCCGCACAACAGGACCAATGTCTTCATCAGGTCGTAGAGCGGCTCGAGACTTTGGGCGGCGCCGGCCATCCAGTCGCAGAGGGTTGAGCGTGATAGCTCCACCCCTTGCCGGGCTAGGCGGCGTTCCTGGCGATGGAGTGGAATATGATCGGCATACTTTTCCGTGATCACATGAGCGAGCAGTCCCGGTCCAGGCAAGCCCTTGGGGATCGGCTGGGCTGGCTTGCCGGCGGTGACGACTTGACCTTCGCAGTGCGGGCAGGCGTAAGTGCAGCGCACGTGCTCGACCACGAACAAGGTCGCCGGCACATAGTCAAGTTGCTCGCTGCGTTCTGCGCTGATCTGGGCTCGGGTCTCGCCGCATTGCGGACAGCGGCGCTCGGCTTCGGTCAACTCATAGCCCCGAGGCTCGCGGCGGAGGTTCTTGGGCAAGGGTCTGCGGCCGTGAGATCGTGTCTTCTTCGCGGGGGCCGCACCCGGCTCGGGCTCAGGTGCGACCGCGTCGCCGGTGACCGAGGGTTCGGATTCCGGGGCCAGCGGTTCGAAGGCGTCGGGGATAAGCAGCGGTTGATTGGGGTCGAAGCGTTCGGTGCGTGGGCCGTAGAGCCGCCGCAAAAGGAGGTCGAGGCGATGCTGCAATTCCTCGTTCTGGCGCCGTGTTTCGCGGAGGGCGGCGAGCAGTTCGATGATCATCTGCTGGAGGAAGGCGGGATCACTGGGCAACGTCGCCGTGGGATCGGCAGGGGTCTCAGAGGTGATGAGGCGGGCGTCTTCGCTCATGCACTTTTAGACGCATGAGGTTCTCATGTTATTCGATGATTCTTTGGAAAAACGCGGCGGTCGGCCGGAGACTCACACCGTGGCTCTGGGGACGGGTCGGTGATAGCGTTTGCCGCGTTTCACACTCGAAAGATCGATCCCTTCGAGGAGCATGACGAGGTCCGCAGCGCGGACCTCGACGCGGGGCTGAGCCTCCGGAGACGGCGGAAAGCGGAAGGTGCCGACTTCCAATCGTTTGTACCAGATCGCATATCCGTCCTCCTCCCAGATCAAGAGCTTGATGCGGTCGGCGGCCTTGTTGCGGAAGACGAAGACGTCTCCCGAGAGCGGATCGCCCTGGAGCCCTTCGCGGACCAGGGCCGCCAAACTGTCGAACGATTTTCGCAGATCGACCGGCTGCGCCGCGAGCCAGAACCGGACGGTTGGAGACAAGCTCACCATGACCATTCTCCGGCTTCGAGCAGTTCAACGACTTGCACGAGGGTCTGAGGGTCGAACCCGGCCCCGACCCGCAAGCAGCGTCCGTTGGCCAGCACGATCTCGATGCTCCCGGCGGGCGACTCAGTCTTGTCGGCGAGCACATGTACGGGGAGAAATGCGGGCTTGGGCTGATCACGCCGCTGAAGTTCCCGCCGCCACCAATAAAACGACGGTACGCTCACGCCCTCAGCCAGGCAGAACGCCCGGACGGACAGTCCACCCTGCTTCCACCGGGCCAGAACCAGTCGCCAGTACGGCTCCCGACCCTTGCCCGAACCTGCCACTCGGCCCATAGTTCACCCCCTTTCGGCCATGCTCCGATCGTAACATGGGCCGCAAGAAGGGGTTCACCGGACGCACACTCAATGGTCAGATAATTATTTCTCGCTTAGTGCGAACTCAGTTGAGCACCGCGTGGAAGTCAAACTCAATGGCGGGATCGGAATCACGCCCCATGTAGTCGGCCTGACGCTTGCCGGAATGTGATGTTTGCGCATTTCGGACGGAAACTACTTTCCAATAACCTGCTTCTTCCAGAGATGCATTCAGTAACTTTTTCGCGTCGCTCTTAACTGACGGAATGCTGCCGAAGCGAACGTACAGATGTGCCTCGTCTTGCGCACGCTTCCCGATGTTGGCCCAAACCTTGGCCAAATCTTTGATAAAGCGTTCGTGGCCACTGTGGCAAAGCTGGTTCTGATTTTCGTAGTCTACCTCATCTTCGCCGCCCAAAAACCACATTCGCAGCCATTGGTCCTGTACGTATGTACGCATACCATAATAAGGGGGAGATGTTATAGTGACAATTGGGCCTCTAATCCTGCCGAATGACGTTGCCTTACGTGCATCCAGGCATTTTACGTTCCGAAAATGGCTGGGTGATTCGGCATTCAAATCCGTTATCCGCTTGAGCTTCTTCGTAAGCACTCCGACAACTGACACGTTCGGAGGCGACATGTCACGGTCACGCCAATACCTGACAGAATAATCGGGTTTGGTTGCAAAGGTTCGCGGCATTTGGCTGGAGAAGTAGCTTGGGGTTCCGTCACCAGTCGGCAAGGGCCCGTGCAAGCAGCCTAAGGCGGCGGCTCTTAGGATGGCGGACTCAGCTGTTACTTCCTTCTCTACACGCAGGCCTTCACGAAGGCTGCAAATCTGCAACAGCGTCTTCTTGGAAAAGGCTTGTCCAAAGAACGGGCTTTCTGGGACATTCTTAGGGGTTCTGGCGACTAACTTCTCCGCCAGCGCTACGACGTTCTCCCATTTGGCACTGGCGAGTTTAGCTTGCGCTATAGCAGCAGCGATTGGAGATATGTCGAGGCCATATGAGCGCAAACCCAACTTGCGGGCGGCGTAAATCGTTGTTCCACGTCCGCAGAACGGATCATACACGGTCGGCAACTGCGCCTTGTGCTTGCTCAAGTGATGCATGGGAAATTCCAGCGGAAACATCGTGTAATACGGGCAGATCGCATTAAATGCAAATTCTTTTCGGTACGCGAACATGTTTTTTAATTCTCATGCATGTTCATTTGTCAAATCAGTGCCAGCGTGCTTCGCCATTTCGTTTCTCACCATCAAATTCGACACTAATCGGTTGCCGATGGCCGCAGTATTCCTCGAGATACGATTTGATCGCGATGGATGTTTCCGCAGCCTTTTCGTCGGAAGGAAGGTGATACGCGAGTGATTTGGGCATCAGGACGATGCACTTGGCGCGGGCTCTCGAAATGGCAACATTGGTACGCTCGAACTGAAGCAAGAATTCCTCTTCACCTTCGATGATGTCGGTGTCACCGACTCCATACGAGACGATAATGGTGTCTCGCTCGCTACCTTGGAATCGCTCAACAGTATCGACGGCTTCGAATACGGCCTCTGGATTTGCCTTTGGAAAAAGTTCGATGAGCTTTCGAATCACAAGTGCTTTCTGCGCCTTGTGTGGCGTTACGATCCCGATTCCAGACTTAAAAAAATCATCATCCGTATAGGCGGACTTTGTCGTGTTTTTGCCCTCGTTGAGTTCCTTTGCCATGACTTGACGCGTCGCGTAAGCGAGTCCCGCTACAAGCCCAGCCTCTAGCTCGTTGGCCTGCGACGACGTCGCGTCCTCATGGATAAACGCGCTAACGCGCCGCTCAGGCCTTAGAAGTTCGCTATAAGCATTTGTCGCTGGAACGCCGGGGGGCATAGCCGTGGTCACTGTCTCAAGAGGCTGCAGCAACTGAAGATCGCGGGTTGGAAATGCTGCTTGCAGGTCCGACGGATAACCCAACATGCGGGCATATTCGACGAGATCTTTGTTGGATCGATAATTTAGCAGTAAGGGCACCGCTTTGATGCCGAACCGCCGTATGAGATACGACTGAATGCTGCCCACCAGGTGCTCGGCGCCTTTTGGCGGTTCGAGATGCTGGATTGGCGGCATCTGTTTGTGGTCGCCGGCGATAATAATCTGGGCATCAGGCTTCAGTGCAGCCAAAGGCTTCAATGCAAGCGTGACCGGGATCTGCGAACTCTCGTCCAGTACAACAAGATCGAAGATTTCATCCACCATTGAATCTTTCGTGCCCGCGGACTTCGTCACCTGGTGTACAATGTGGGCTGTTGTTGAAATCACTGTCAGCTTGCTGCCGTCGCGAAGGTTCGTGACCAATTCTTGGTAATCAGGATTATCATCATCTCGAACAATCGCCTTAGAGCCCCTAACTTAATGAGCGTAGCTACCCTGATTTAGGACTGCTACGCTCATTCTGTTTTTGACTCTTAAGGTTCAGGTGTTCTGCATGCGTTTTGAGGGGTTTTGGTTCGCGTGATTTCGAGTAAAGACAATAGTAATCGCATGCGGCTGCAGCATCATCTTCAAGGTTCTTGACCAGACGCTCCGACAACTCTTCAACCGTCCGGTAGTTTGGACCGGCAATCAGGATCTTCTTTGCCTTTTTTTGACGGATGACCGAGTGTACGAAAGCTACGAGTGTATCCGTCTTGCCGGTTCCGGGGGGACCCCAGACAATCGTCAGGTGGTGCTTGGCACACGACCGGACAGCGTCAATCTGACTAGGATTGAGTGGGTGCTTGTTGGCCGTTTTGGCGAAAGTAACGATGGCCTCGACATCTTGATTGGTTCTGAGCACTTTGGCTGCCAGCTTATTCGCCTGCCAAAGCAGTTCAGCAACTGGGGTGTCTGGATCGGTGCCCTTTGGGATTCTTTTTGCGGCAGAGGTGCCCATGGCGGTCAGTGCCTCAGGGGCCGCAATCGAACACCGTGGAGTACCGATTGTTTTCAATATGGCCGTAACGGTTTTCGAGTCGTCGAAAGGTAAGCCTTCGAGCAGATAAATGGGCTCCGTGCCAATAGGAAGCACTCCGTTAGACATAACAGCGTTGAATTGTGCGTCAACGCCGTGCCACTTTGCGCTCAGCGTCACTATCAGCCGCTTTTTCACCCGATCAAAACTATTGATGTAAGCAGCTATTACTTTGTGCATCGGAATGAAGGACAGATTTGGCTCAAGCTCCAGGTTGAGTGATTTGCCATTGGCCAAGGGGAACCCTGGCCAACTGACAATGCCCACGGTGCAACTATCGCCTTCTTCGATTTTGGCCTCGGATGAATCCTCGCTGACTGCAAACTCGAACGTATTATTTCCGTGATCCTTGATCAGTCTTGTAAGAACGATTGCCTTGTAGGCGGCTTCAAGCGATTCAGCCCGAGCAATGAACGAACCCAGTGCTTCGGTCTTCGCGACCGCCGCTGAAACCTGCGACCAGCGGTCCCACAGCTTCGAGTCGTAAGCAACGCCTGTCATGCCGGAGGGAATGGTCATGGACAGTTCCGGCGCATTACCGCTGATGGCGGCTTTGAGATCAATGCGTAGGCGTGCAGTTACACTTCCAAGGGCCCAGGCGTGAGCCTGGAGGACATTGCCGTAACGTGTAATTGCTTCATTGATCGGTCTAGTTTTCCCGAAGATACGGACTGTGCCCGTGGTGGATTTCCAAATCTCGAATATGCGTTCGCGCGGAATTGCGTCGCCGAGAGGCTCAAAATAGTAGTTATCCACCTTACGTGGTTGCAACCGCGCATGGTGGTAATGCTCCGCCGTGCCGAGAAGCGTGGTGGCGAAAAACTGCGGCAATCGCACGGAGCCACTAATGATGTCACGAATGAAGACAATATTCGGACAAAGGTGATCAGTTTTTTCTAATAGCTCATCTGGTGGAAAGAGCCACGCCAATGCCCGTTGATAACGATTTTGTAGGTCGAGGATGTCCAGCAAGTGCCTGCCAAACGCGTTACAAAGCTCTTCATATTGGCGAACTTCCCAGAAGCAAATCTGGGTGTGCAGTGTGCCAAATCCGTTTGCAGTGAATTGTTTGCCGCCTTCCTCGATCCAATCCGCCAAGCGTTCAATGAACGACAGAATCGCTGCCCACTCGGCAACAGCGGTATCCTTGTTGATGACAAACGCATCCTCTCCCAGTGGTTTGACCGACGAGGACTCCTTGCCTTCCGTGGCCGGAAACTTCGAGCCGTAAGGTGAAAAAAGCGTTCCACGAATAGCAATGCCCGTCAGAAATCCCGAACCCGAATCAAAATTGACGATGATGTCGAACTCGGCGCCAAGCCACTTTGCGAGGCCTCCGACTTTCGAGACGCCATCAACCGTCACTTTGCCGGTGCTGATCGATTCAGCGCGATGTGAAATCTGCCCACGGTCTTGTTTCAGCAGCGAGTGCTTGCGCAGAACCGGCGCTTCCGCCTTAATGCCAACCAAACTGGCCACCTTCTGATGACCACCGGTAAATAAAACGCCGCTTGCGCCTTTCGTTAGGGACGCCATCTTTGAAAGATGGTCGGATTTCTCCGCTGCAGGTGTGCAGTAGTTGTCCTTGTGTGCATCGAAGTGCTTGCGATCATCATCCGATAGCCAGACTCGGTTTCCAAGCCAATCGCATGAACTGCATCGTGGATTCACATGGTATGGAACGGCATTCCAGCCCTCGGAATCACCAAGCCGCACGACACGAGGCAAATCTTCGCAGAAGAACTTTCGCACGCTGGGCATGTAAATCAGGAAAGGCACACTACCATCGTCCAAGTCTTGACGCAGTGCTTTCAAGCGATTGGCATGATTTCCACCTTCCTTCGTGCTCAGAATCTTCGTGAAGTTTGGCATTTCGATATGTCGCCATAGGTAAATGCGCTCGGATACGAAGTATTTCCCCAGAAATGTCTTGCCTTCATTGTGCAGCCAGTTGGCGACGAAGATCGCGTAAAGGCAGACCTCGGCGGAATAACTGGCATTTGCCTCCGTGATGTTTTTCAGGTCGATCACAGACAACGCCATGCGCTTGTCATCGTCCGCAAGTTGACGACGCGTTCCATTTGGCATAATTTCGCATTCGTTATCACGCCGAACGTCGGCGAAGATAACGTCCGGACGCAAGCCAGACATTTTCGGAATGTACTTCAGATCATCCTTCGCGACGCCAATATTAGTAAGAGCAAGATCGCGAAAATGTTCCGGTTCGATCTGAGGCTGCAGGATCAGCGTCGGCGCGGTAATCGTGGATAACGCTTCCGAGAGATCGACTGGCGCTGTCCCGCTATTCTTGGCGAATACATTGCTCGGCAGGGCGCTGCACAGCACATTGAATTGTTCGTATTCGAACTCGCGTCCAGAAGCCGTGATAAGCTGCACGCCAGGGCGTGACTTCAACGGCACTGGAATACCTGCTTTCTCCAACGCGCTAGGGTTATTTGAGAAGAGCGATAAATAGAGTTCACGTTCACAAAGCGTGCGGAGATACATCGACATCTTGCTCTTGGTGAACTCACGCTTTGGTAATGGTATTGGCATTTTACTTGTATTTGAATGCTTACGGAACATGCATTGGCCTAGGGGGACATTACCCCAAGTTAAGCCAAAAGGCTCAACGTTTCAATAGGGGCAATGCATCGACCCTTCCTCGCCTTCATCCATTGGCTTCCCCTTCCAGCCGTTCCGCAAGATCGAGCAGCCGCGAATTCGGAATGGATGCACGACTGGATGGGGTCTTCAGGGTGCCGTTTACAACCCGAAGCCGACTTCCTGATACGGCTCCCCCGGCCGGTGCCGGCGGATGCGGATCGAAACGGTTTGATCGAGCCGCTTCAGGAACTCCAGCAGCTTGGCTGTGGTAAACCGGCTGAAATGGCCGTTCATCAGATGCGACACTTCCGGCTGCTTGATGCCGAGCAGGGACGCGATTTCCCGTTGCTTAAGCTCCCTGGCCGCAAGCAGCTTGTGGACGTGGAATCCCAATTGTGCCCGAGCGTAAAGCTCATCGGCATCCTCAAGCCCCAGATCGGCGAAGACGTTTATCAATGGCCCCGAATCGTTACGAGGTTAGTGAACCCGAATTGTTACGAGACCAGAGGCTCTCTTGACCGGGCGGTTTCTTCCAGGTGACCAGCGACAAGGAGAATTCCCTCCGTGTTGCCTCCGTCAAGAATCTTGCCAGTGGATCGACAGGCAACGCACGGCCCTCGGTCGCCGGCTTTGTACTTACCTTCACGCACCTCGATTCCAGTCACAACAGCAATATCCGCTCAACTCGACTTTTCGAGCCGGCCGGGACCGGGTTCGGTCTCGGCGTCTTGCCACTTCATGGCGCGGGCGTGTTGCATCGGGGCGATTCGGAGGATGACCTCGCCTTTTTGGAAGAGGCGGACGGTGCCGGTGGACTGGCTGACGACGACGGCCAGGGCGTTGGTGACGTTGGTGATCGCGGCGGCGGCCCAGTGGCGGGTGCCCAGGCCCTTGGGAAGGGTGAGGCCGGAGTTGGGGGCGTCGATGATCCGACAGGCGGACTCGACGGTGCCGTCGCGGCCCACGATGAAGCCGCCGTCCATCTGGGCGATCTCCTTGATCGCCTCGCGAACGCGGGGGTCGCGGAGGTTGCGTTCCTTGCGTTTGTAGCCCTTGAACGGGTCGAACCCGAGGGCGCGGGTGCGGCTCAGGACGTTGCGGACGTCGCCGACGACGATGAGGGTGCCGACGGTCTTGCCTTCGCGCCCCTCACGACCGATCTCAACGGCCACGTCGACGACCGCCTTGAGCGTCTCGAACGGGACGGAGGTCTCCAGCGCTCGGAGGTCGCGCGAGCTGAGCTGTTCGAGGTGCTCGCCGAGCCGAACGACGGTGATCGAGTCGAGCGTCTCGGATTCGAAACCCGAGTAGGCGACGACCACGCGGGCTCCGGCCGTGAGTTGGTCGTTGGCCACCGCCTCGATCAGGGCCAGGGTGATCCGCTCGGTGATGGCGGACTCGGAGGCTTCATCCACCTCGATCGCGATCATGCCGGATTCGGTGATCGCCTTGAGGTGCCGTTCCGAGGATTCCGCGATCATGATCCGGCAGCCGTTGCCCAGGGCGGCGATCGCCTCCCAGTTCATCGGGCCTTCGGGGAGGATCAGGATCCCCATCGTTCCCAAACGGCTGGCCGCTTCGCAGGCCAGGGTCAAGAGAATCGTCGTCGCCTTATTCAGGGCGGTCGGCGTCACGGAGGCGGCCTCACTCAGCGAAGGACGTCGGTTCGGAATAGAATCAAGAGAAAAGAAGGGCCGGGGCCGCGGTCATTCTCTTTCACGCGTTCGAAGCAAACAGGGATCGTCACTCGATTCGGGTCGCCTGGCGCGAGCCACTCGGCTGGCAGAAGGGAGGCCCCGAATTGAGATCGCCAGCCATCGCTCGGAGCGAGGAGACCTGGGGCCTCCGTGAGCGATCGAAAATCGCCGCTCCGTTCTGGTCTGGTCAGGTTTGGCTTGTTCCTCAAGAAAAATCCGCCCCCTCCGCATTCCCTGGGTCCATCGGACGCCGGGCGGCGGAGAGGGCGGGGTATCCCTTCTCTCGGGGATTCAGACTCGAAGATTACTTGGCTTCTTCCTTCTTGGGCTCTTCGACCTTGGCCTCTTCCTTCTTGGGCTCTTCGACCTTGGCCTCTTCCTTCTTGGGCTCTTCGGGCTTGGCCTCTTCCTTCTTGGACTCTTCAGCCGGAGCGGGCTTGGCCTCTTCCTTCTTGGGCTCTTCAGCCGGAGCGGGCTTGGCCTCTTCCTTCTTGGACTCTTCGGCCGGAGCGGGCTTGGCCTCTTCCTTCTTGGCTTCTTCCTTCTTGGGCTCTTCCTTCTTGGCTTCTTCCTTCTTGGGCTCTTCGGCCGGAGCGGGCTTGGGCTCTTCCTTCTTCATCTCTTCTTTTTTGGCGGGCTCTTCGGCCTTCTTGGGCTCTTCTTTCGGCTTAGCAGCCGCCTGGGCATCGCGAACGGCCTTGATGTGCTTGTTCAGGATGCTCGCGCGGAGGTCGTAGAACGTCTGAAGGCCCTTGGTGGGGGGATGGATCCGGACGTCCTTTTGCGCGTTGATTCCTTCGATCGGCTTACCGTAGTTGGTGAACCAGGCGCCGAAGACCTCGGTGCTCACGCCGGTGCGATCTTTGATCGCCTTCTCGTCGGTGGCGCGGCCCGTGATCAGGATGTCGAGGATCGGGGGCGGGTCGATCGAGGTCTGGACCAAGCCGGCATCCTGGGCGGCAACGATCGCCTCGGCCACGGCGCGACGAGCGGCCTCGAGTTTGGCTTCGACCTCCGGGGGAATCGGAGCGGGGGTCTCGTCCTTGGGAGCTTCCGGCTTCTTCGCTTCGTCCTTGGGAGCGTCAGCTTTCTTGACGTCTTCCTTGGGGGTCTCCGCCTGCTTGACCTCAGGCGTCGAAGCGTCTTTCTTCTCGGGGTCCTGAGCAAACAACATGCGACCTGTTGCCGTCAGACCGAGCACCAGGGAGAGCGACAGCGCGAGCGTGGCGAAACGGCGCACCAGAGAATCTCCTGAAAATCGAGATAGTGTTCGGAGGATCATCCTCACTCCGTGCCCTGTGGGCCGGGATTCGCCGAGTGTAACGGTCATCCGGTCCTAGTGCCAGGTCATCGAGACCGGTCCCGTGGCGAAAGTGGTGAAGACCCAGTCTTTTCAACTGGTTTTCGCCCGAAATGCGCTCCCCTCCGTCACCTTTGGTGAGGTCGTGGGCGTTTCGATGGCTCCATCGAGACCGGTGGCGAATCACATTCCGATTTGACGTGAAAGGGGAGCCGATGCAGGCTGGCTGCCTGTGCGAATCCCGTCGTTTTTGCCAGAGAAATGGCGGCCTGCCGCCGAGTTCGGGCGAGGAGAAGTGGCCTCCCAGTGAGAGAATTCGGTGTTCCCGGCTCGTTCGGACAAATTCTGGGACGGATTGTGCCGATAATCCTCAGTGGTTGGGCTGAGTTGGTCAACGGACTCCGCCCACCGATCGCGTTGCCGGAGGTCAGGCTCTCCCGCCAATTAGGATGGCGCCTGCCGGTCGAGCCGAGTTTTGGGAGTCTGCGATGAATGAGTCAATGACGCGACCTCCTCGGAAAGTCCGGCCCTCGCTGGAGAGCCTTGAGGGTCGGACGCTACAGGCGACGAGCGTGACCGCGGCTGCGAACCTTGTGCCCGCCAACGCGCGGTTGCTCAACCGCCAGAATGGGATCTCGATCCAGGACCGGCGGATGTCGTACACGACTCCCCAGGGCACCCGCGTCATCGTCACGCTTTATGGAGTGGGCAGCCTGGCCGGCTCGACCGTCGATCCCGACGGCGCCTTGAACGTGGTGTTCAGCGAGACCGGCCCTCAGACGGGTATCGTCGCCAAGGTCTCGGGGGGGACCCGTCGCGCCACCTTGAGGAGCATCCACCACAAGGACCTCAATCCCGATGACCTCAGCGGGATCGGGAGCAGCCTGCTTAACGTGGTGAACTTCAAGGACTTCGACCTGGTTAACAACGGTCGGATCAACTTGACTGGCGGGGTCCACTCGCTCTACCTCAACTCGGTCGGCCGGAACACCCAGATCAACCTCCGCGAGGAACCGATCGAGTTCCTCACCAATGACGGCACGACGCCCACCTCGACCTCCTCGAACGGCGTGGACCTGGCGTTCGTCACCAGCCTGCTCGGGGCGAGCACGCTGACGAGCGTGGGGGGGCAGTTCATCCCTGACTTCAACGCGATCGCCAACAATATCCCGACCGGAGGGGACAGCACCATCGGTGTGAACCCGGGGCCGCCGCCGGCCCCTCCCGGGGTCGTCGCCGTGATCAACCACATCAAAGGCGCTCCGCGAAGCACGTCCGGGATCGAGAATCCGGAGGTTTTCGGTCTCGATTCCACGGCTCACACGCTGATCCGCTTCGACGCGGCCACGGGGGCCGTGCTTCAGACGATCCCGCTGACCGGGATGGGACCGCCGAACACAGGGGTCGCCCTCGGCCGCAACGCGGGCCGGCTCGTCGCCCTGGTCGGCGATGACTCCAGCATCCGGGCCTTCGACGTCATCACCGGTGACCCCGTCGGGCAATTTACCACGACCAACCTCGGGTCGCTCGGCCTGACGAGCATCGACGGGATCGGTTCGACCGACACCCGGACTGTGATCTCCGACTCGACGGCGGGCGCGGGGGGCCTCGCGCTGCGGATCGACGTTACCGCCAGCCTGGCCACGGGCCATGCCGTCGCGATGGGCGACCCGTTCACCCCCGAGCGTCAGTTCGAGCTCTCGGGGGGCCTGGCGAGTGTTCCCGCCTCCCAGACGATGTATGCGACCGGGGCCGCCCATTTCGATACCTTCCAGCCCAACCTCGTTCAGTACGGGGTGCTCTCCCTCAATACGGCCGATGACCAACTGGCCGAGACGGCGCGGACCCCGCTCAAGGTCAACGGCGATTTCGTGAACGCCGGTCCCGAAGGGTCGGTGGATAGCCAGCCCCCGCAGGTCCTGGGGAGCGTGGACCAGAGCCTCGCCCTGGTCACCGGCGTCGCCGACGGCAAGAACGTTGTGGCTTTGCTCAACCCGCAGACCCTGGCGTCGAACGGAACCCTCAAGCTCAACAATCCGAACCCGCTCACCGGCCTGAGCGAGTCGTTCCGCCCCGACCTGGCCAACTCGGCCCTGATCGACGTCCAGGGCAACGTTCAGTCGCTCCGCGCCAAGGATGCCACGGGCCTGGTGTTCAACGTTGCCGGCTTCATCAACCTGGCCAAGATCCATCGTGCGGCCGACTCGGTCCTCATCGGTCAGCCCTTCGGCCACGCCGAGATCCCCAGACGCTCCAACGTCGACATCATCTCGTCCCCCCGGCCCGTCGACGGACGCAATGGCGTGCAGGTCAATAAGAACATCAAGCAGATCGGCCCCTTGTCGCTGCCCGGCCGATAGTCGCACCTCCGGGCGGCTGGGGTCTCGAGACTCTAGCCGCCCGGACTGCTCGCTGTCTGATTCGCCCGAATGAACCACAACTCCAGGCACGACGTCACCGACTGTCGCGGCCTCTCAGGTCCAGGTTCGAGCCCGATTGAGCGGTGTGTGCGACTGCGGGCAATTCGATCGTGACGCTGAGGCCTGGACTCGCGTTGCTGGCGACGATCTTCCCGCCGTGGAGGGCGATGGCTCGCCTTGAAATGGAGAGTCCGAGCCCCACGCCCCCGTCGGATCGGCTCCGGGCGCCACCGACTCGATAGAAGGGCTCGAAAATGGTCGTGATCGCGTCCTCGGGCACACCGGTTCCGAGGTCTCGGACGGTGATCGCCGCGGTGCTGCCTTGCCGCCGCAGGGCGACCGCGACCTCGGTGCCATCAGGGGCGTGGCGGGCTGCGTTGCGGAGCACATTCTCGACGGCTCGACGGAGCAGCTCTCGATCGCCGATGACGGTGGCGGGTTCGTTCTCCAGGAGTGCGAACCGGCATCCCTTGGCCGTCGCCTCGATCATGGCTTCATCGACGAGGCACTTTAGCAGGCCGTCCAGTCGAATCTCCTCGTGGTCGCAAGACTGAGGATCCTCCTCGGCCGCGGACACCTGGAGCAATTCGTCGACGAGGTTGGAGAGGCGGTCCACTTCGTGCTTGATGCGATCGAGAGCCGTTTCACGGTCATCGCTGGTACGAGCGAGTCGGACTTTGAGGAGGAGCCGTGATAAGGGGGTTCGGAACTCGTGCGAGACGTCCTGCAGGAGCCTGCGCTGGGCCGTCATGAGGGTTTCGATCCGCTCGGCCATGAGGTCGAAGGCCCGCGCCAGCTCGCCGATTTCGTCGCGGCGGGTCGAGCCGGTGCGAGTCGTCAAGTTGCCCCGGCCGAACCGTTCCACCGCCCGGCGCAGGTCGAGCAGGGGCCTTCCCAGGTAGATCGCCAGGGCGTAGCCGAGTGCCGCGATCAGCAGGAAGATCCAGAGGTAATAGGGTAATAAGCCCCACGGATTGAACTTCGAATGGATCAAGATCAGGAGTCGAGACCCACCCGTCGGAGCGCTGGCCAGGACGAATTCATTGCCCACCGGTTTGGGGGGATTGGGAAAGGTGGAAGCGTGCGACAGCAGGGCGGACCGATCGCGGCCGTCGACCTGATCCCGGCCGTTTGCGTCAATCAGGAAATGCTTCGCCTCGAAGAGGTCGTCCAACCGCTCCAGGTAGCGTGCGAGTTGCGCGGGGCCCCCTTGTTCGTAAGCCGAACGAGCGTCCTCCAGTTGGAGGATCTGGATCTTGGCGATCAGGGTGATCCGCCCGGGGAGAAGCTCCCAGATCAGCCGAGTCGTCAGGGCGAACCCGACCAGGGACACGAGAGTCGTGCCGATGGCCCAGAGGAGGATCTTGGTGAAAATCGACCTCATCGGGCGTCCTCGCCGGTTGGGCCGGAACGATAGAGGTAGCCCACGCCCCGGACGGTCACAATCCGACTGCCGTACATCCCCAACTTCTTTCTCAGGCGGCTGACGTGGACGTCGATGGCGCGGTCGTATGGCGAAGCCCGGCGCTGGTAGAGGGCCGACATCAACTCGTCGCGCGAGACCACCCTGCCCGCCGCGCGGGCCAGGAACTCCAGGATGTCATACTCGATCGTGGTCATCGGGATGGCCGTCCCTGCGCACCAGACTTCGCGGGCCGCGGTGATGAGCTTGAGTTCCTCAATTTCGAGCAGTTCGCCGCAGTTCGGTGCGCGCCCGGATCGGCGGAGCACGGCACGGATGCGGGCCAGCAGTTCGTCGGGATCGAACGGTTTGGGGACGTAGTCATCCGCGCCGGCGTCGAGCCCCGCGAGCCGGTCCGCCTTCGCCGTGCGCGCGGTCAGCATGATCACAGGGAGCTGGCTCTGTCGCCGCATCTGGCGCAAGAGCGCGAAGCCGTCCAATCCGGGCATCATCACGTCGAGCAACAAGAGGTCATAGCCTCCGCCCAGGGCCCGGCTCAGCCCCCGCGGGCCATCGTGAACGGACTCGATCAGGATGTCTTGCTCGGCGAAGAACTCGCGCAAGAGCTCGCAGAGCTCAACATCGTCATCGATGAGGAGAATCGAGGGGGCAGGGGGATCCGCCGCTTCGCCGGGGCTCACTCGGCTATCCATATTCCCTTCTCACTGAATCTTGTGGAGAGACGTTCGCGGCTCCTTCAAGCGTAACGTTCGCTGGCGTCAGAGCCAACGCCCCGCGCAATGCCGGCCACGGCCGGTTGCCACAGCGCAACTCCGGCCATCCAGTAATCGTAATGAAATCTGTCAATTTTTCCGGTGTGTTGCACGTGATGGTTTCCGTTTGCGGATGTTGCTTGGAGGGAGCCTGTCGGTGGTCGGCGGGCGATTCTGGACGGCGAGCGGCATCAAGGCCCGCCCAAGCATGGTGGGACGGCCGCCAAGAACGCAACGAGGTGGATCACGGTGGCGACCCCTATTCCTCGCTTTGAAACCGAAGGGCCGGTTGACGAGTCCGGATTTGATCCAGAAGCCACACCGCGTTGGCTCATGGTTGGGCAAACTTCCTTGAGTAGCGTGTTCTTGGTGAATGGCGCAGGGCTAACCGTTCAGATCCGCAACCCTAATATCGCGACATTTCAGGAAATGTCGTCTCTCAGTGCGGATCGGCGTGAGTTCTGGATCACGGGCGCGAGTCCGGGGGAGACTTTCCTCGAGGTTCTTGACTCCAAATCGCAGCGCCCCGTGGCGCGGCTCCAGGTGAGCGTCAAGGATGAACGGCCTCTCAATATCGCCTTTCAGTTTGTGACCGACGATATCTTCGAGAAGACGAAACGCCCCTCTTTCGTCGCCGATGATTTGCACCTCGAGTTGAATAAAATCTTTCAGTTGCAAGCCAACGTCCGCTTCAAGAAGACGCGAGCCCTGGACGTTCAAGTGAATACCAACGTTTATCAGGTGATTCTTGAACAGCGGAATGGCAGTACCCGCAAGCCTCATCGCGAGTGGGACAAGATCGAGGTCGGAGCTGATCCGGACGCTGAGATCAATGTCTTCTTCATGCCCTGGTACTGGACCGATCGCACTCGCCCTTCGGGAATATTGGAGAGATATGGAAGCTTTATTTGCGTGGATCCAATGTCAGACGACGAAGTCAAGGTCGCATTGCCGCATATGGTCGGCCAATTCTTGGGCTGCTCTGTCGTTTCCAACGATCGCCAACGCCATCACGTTATGCACTGGAACCGCGCCGAGGGAGTGACCGGTCTCACCGAGCGACGCAATTTCATCCCGAGGGATTGCGCCAACCTCATCAACCCGTCTTGACCGTCGCAAGTTGATCGGACCGGGCGGAGAGCGGCGGGAACCACGAGTCGGATTATCCCCACACCTGCCAGCGGTAGAGCGCCGCGGCGGCCACCGTTGCCGCGATGAGGGCGGCGAGCCCGAGCCCGATGGTCGAGAATCGCGCGGCCGATTTCGCCATCGTGACGCGGCCGGCCGCCCGACCTCGCCTTCGGGCGATGCCCAACCCAATGATCCCGGTGCATGCGGCAGGCGACGCGAATTGGAGGAGTGCCACCAACTGCGAGGGGTGGGTCATCCGATAGATCAAGGTCTGCGGACTGACCCGTTCCTCGGTGATCTGCAGGGCGACCCCGTAAGCGATGAGCATCGCGGCGGCGATGCCAAGGACCATGGAGAGGACGCCCCACATCAAAGCGATCTCGTCGGCCGTTCTCGAGCGGATGTCGGCCCGTCGAGATGGCCAGCCGAGCATCAATGCGAGACCGCCCGCGCCCGAAAGCAGGATCGACCTCCCCCACGTCGACCATCGCGTTGGGAGGACCAGGGTGTAGCAGCCGACGAGGATGGCCGCCAGGCAGAACAGCAACACGGCCGATCTCAGCAGCGCCTGGATCCGATCGGCCAGCCGATCCCCGGTCGTGTCGGACATGGAACTTACCTCACTTCAAGACAGGTTCCGACGGCGTTATCAAAATCAGCCCTCACATGCACTCTACTCGGTCCTTCCTGATTTCTTCAATGACATGTGTCGTGGGAGAGGCGAGGCCGATACCGCAGGCTGGCGACGAGACCGCGGTCATCCCGCAAAAGATAATGACAAGGAAAACCGGGGCGGGAACGCTCGTCTCAGTGTGGGACTCGACTGGCTAGGAACGGTCGCTCCGTTGGGGCTACAATGATCCCACCGATCGGATCGACCCCGTGGACCATTGCTGACCTGTTCTCCCAGGGGAGAAAGCGGGATGGCTCCGCTTCAAGTTCAAGCCCGCGGCCGCCCGGCGGTACACCGCTCTCCAGGATGGCAGAGGATCACGATGCGAAACGGGATGATCATGGGATACCGCGTGGTGGCCTTGCTCGGGGCGATACTGGCCGGGCCGGTTGCGGCGAATGGGGCAGACGATCGCCTCTTTCGCGAGCAGGTCGCGCCGGTGTTGGAGGCTCGCTGCGTGGGCTGCCACAGTGGTCCTTCGCCCAAGGCGAAGCTTTCGCTCGCGACGGCCAAAGGGTTGGAGGCCGGGGGTGAGAGTGGTGCGGCGGTGGTGCCGGGGCGGCCCGAGGAGAGCCTGCTGCTGGACTCGATCGCGGGCGAGCCGCCGGAGATGCCCAAGACCGGAGGGCCACTCGAGCCAACGCAAGTGGCCAGCGTTCGGGCCTGGATTGCCCAGGGGGCGCATTGGCCCGACGGGTTGACGCTGCAAGCCAAACGTCCCGAGGCCGGCCCCTGGTGGGCGGTCCGTCCCTTGGCTCGGCCCAAGATTCCCGAGGTCGTGCGGCGAGATTGGTCGCGTACGCCGATCGATGCGTTCATTCTCCGCCGCCTGGAAGAAAAAGGGCTGGTCCCGAGCCCCGAGGCCGACCGCCGTACCCTGATTCGCCGCCTGACCTTCGACCTGCACGGGCTCCCGCCCACGCCCCAGGAGGTCGACTCTTTCGTGGGTGACCCGCGGCCCGACGCCTATGAGAGGCTGGTCGACCGCCTGCTCGCATCGCCCCGATACGGCGAGCGGTGGGGACGGCACTGGCTCGACGTCGTCCACTACGGTGACACTCACGGCTACGACAAGGACAAGCGGCGCGACCATGCCTGGCCCTATCGCGACTACGTCATCCAGTCCCTCAACGTCGATCTTCCTTACTCACGCTTTATCCAGGAGCAGATTGCCGGCGATGTGCTCTGGCCGGCGGATCCTCGTGGTGTCATCGCTACCGGCTTCGTCGCGGCCGGCCCTTGGGATTTCGTCGGGCACGTCGAACTTCGCGAAGGGACTGTCGACAAGGAGAAGGCCCGCCTCAACGATCGCGACGACATGCTCGCCAGCACGATGTCGACCTTTCAGAGCCTGACCGTCCACTGCGCCCGCTGCCACGATCACAAGTTCGACCCGATCCCGCAAAAGGACTACTATCGCCTCCAGGCCGTCTTTGCCGGGGTCGAACGTGGCGACCGGCCTTTTCTCGGCCGCGACTCGGCCGCCAAGCGAGCTGCACTCGATGAACGCAAAGTGGAACTCACCGCCCGCCTCGCCGGCCTCAAGGCCAAGGCCGACGCGGCGACCAGCCCGGAACTCGTCCGGCTTGGTGACGAGCTCGGGACACTTCGCAGGCAACTCGCCGCTTTGCCCGGCCCGACGGCCGCGATCCCGAGCCCGTCGAACGGATACCACAGTGGCATTGCCCCCGCGCCTGACGTTGTGAAGTGGGTCCAGGTGGATCTCGGCCGCCCGGTTCCGATCGCCGAGGTCCGCCTGATCCCGGCGCGGCCGACTGACTTCGCGGATACCCCGGGGTTCGGTTTCCCCGTCCGGTTCCGGGTCGAACTGGCCGATGACGAGACGTTCGCCCGCCCGGTGGTCATCGCCGACCAGTCGATGGCCGATTTCGCCAATCCGGGCCTTGCCCCCTACATCGTCCGTCCCGGTCCCGCTCCAGCCTCCGCGCGATTCCTCCGGATCACGGCCAGCCGGCTCTGGAAGCGGAGCGACGACTATGTCTTCGCGCTCGGCGAGTTGGAGGTGATCTCCGGTGGCCGCCTTGCCGCGGTGGCCGCCGTCACGGCGCTCGACTCGATCGAAGGAGGCCGCTGGGGCCGCGCTCGGCTTGTCGATGGCTTCGATAGCCGCTCTCGGCTCGATGAACTTGCCGATCCCGTGGCCCGCGAACGGCTCGAGTTACAGTACCAGGTGCAGGAGACCCAACGGCGCTACGAGGCCCTGAAGGAGTCGGAGGTCGACACCGGGATTCGCGACGGGATCGATCGGACTGTCGCGGACCTTTCCTCGCTCGACGGGCAAGTCAAAACGATCCTGGCGGCCGACCGGGTCTACGCCGTGGTTGCTCGCGACCCGCGAACGATCCACTTGCTCAACCGGGGCGATGTCGAACAGCCCGGCGAGGTCCTTAGCCCCGGTGCTCTGTCGTGTCTGCCAGGCCTCGATTCCGACTTCAGCTCGACCGCCACCAAGGGGGAGGGGGCTCGTCGCGCGGCGCTCGCCGAATGGATCGGCAACCCTCGCAATGTCCTGACCTGGCGTTCCATCGCCAACCGGCTCTGGCACGGCCATTTTGGCCGGGGCCTGGTCGATACGCCCAACGACTTCGGCCGCAACGGATCCACGCCGTCCCATCCCGAGCTCCTCGACTGGCTGGCGGTCGAGCTCCTCGAGAACGGCCAATCGCTCAAGGGCCTACATCGGTCGATCGTCCGCAGCGCGACCTACCGCCAGTCATCGCGGCATGAGCCGAACGCGGCCGCCCAGGACGCGGATAACCGCTGGCTCTGGCGGATGAATCGAACCAAGCTCGATGCCGAGTCGATCCGCGATGGTGTGCTCGCCGTCAGCGGCACACTCGACTCGAAGATGGGGGGGCCTGGCTTCGAGCCCTTCCGGTTCAAGGACGACCATTCACCGATCTACGACCATGGCGACCCCGACCGGACGGATAGCCCCGAGACCCGACGGCGAACGATCTACCGGTTCATCGTCCGGAGCGTCCCCCACCCGTTCCTCGAGTCGCTCGACTGCGCTGACCCGAACATCAACACCCCGGTCCGCGCGGCCACCATCAGCCCCTTGCAGGCCCTGGCCCTGCTCAACGACCGGTTCATGATCCAGCAGTCACGGGCGTTTGCCCAACGGCTCGAAGCCCTGAGCGATGACCCGGCGCTGCGGATCGACGAAGCGTACCACCTGACGCTCGGCCGTCCGCCTCGCTCCGACGAACGCGCGGTTCTAGTCGCATTCGCCGAGAAGCATGGCCTTGCCAACGCTTGCCGGCTGCTCTTCAATACAAATGAATTTGTTTTTGTTGACTAGAATTGAATTCCCGTGGATCGAGCTTCACGAAATGCAAGCGGCCCCGGACTCGCTCGTCCGGGGCCGCTTCGTGTTCCCGCTGCTGATGAGTCACCAGGGCTGAGGGCGGCGGATGTAGATCGGAGGGATGCCGTCGCCGGGCCGATTCGCCACCAGGCCGCCGCCAGGTGTGCGGTAGACAGGCAAGGGGGGCAAACCATCCCCCGGTCGATTGTAGATGAACCCGCCGCGATAACCGTCGCCGTACCCACCGCGATATCCGCCGTATCCGCCGCGGTAGCCCCCGCCGTACCCACCACCGTGCCCGCCCCGGTGGCCGCCGTAGTGGCTGCCCCCATATCCGCCGCCGTAGGGATGATCCGCCTTCGCCTCACTGGTGGCCAAGCAACCCACCGCGACCGCCACCATGCCGAACAGTTGGGCCGCCATCTTGGTGATACGCATGGGATCCGACTCCTTTTTTTTTCGTTAGCCAGGCACTTCACGGTCTCGGGCGACTCGACTTCGATCACCCCGCTACCTCACTATCCGCAAGGGGCCGCTCGAACGTGCAACGGCCGGCCAATATTTTTTTCGGTTGAAACTTCTGCCTCGAAGTGCGGCCTTGCCGGGGGCTGCCGACTCCTGTTCAATACGAAGGAGTTCGTGCCTCTCGCCGCGAGATTGCCGTTGAGAGGATGTGCGCCGCGGACCGACTGACTTGTGTCTTGTCGGGTGGGCACGGCCCACCAGGAATCGGCCGTGGCGTGCAGGACATGCCCGAAGTCGCGGGAAACCATTGAGATCCCCCTCCCTCAGTGCGCTTCCGGCCGTGCCGTACTTTCCGAGTCGGTGTGGATTTCAATGACGGAGAATCGCTGTCATGAGACGAGATCGGCCCTGGATATCGGCTCTGGTTCCGCTGGCTCTTCTGTTCGTTCCTTCGAGCGGCCTGGTTGTCACGGCTCGGGCGCAGGACCTGGCCTCGAAGGTCGAGGAGTTCCTGGAGGCCCGCGTCCAGCAGGATCGCTTCAGCGGGTCGATCTTGGTGGCCCGCGACGGCAAGGTGCTGGTGCGGCGGGGCTATGGAATGGCCAGCCTCGAGCATGGTGTCCCGAACTCGCCCGAGACCAAGTTTCGATTGGGCTCGATCACCAAGCAGTTCACGGCGATGGCGGTCATGATCTTGCAGGAACAGGGCAAGATCGACGTCCATGAGAAGATCAAAAAATACATGCCTGACTCTCCGGCGGCGTGGGACGAGATCACGGTGCGGCACCTGCTGACCCATACGTCGGGGATTCCGAGCTTCACCGGCTT
The DNA here is from genome assembly GCF_045290345.1 of Singulisphaera photorubra. Taxonomy (GTDB): domain Bacteria; phylum Planctomycetota; class Planctomycetia; order Isosphaerales; family Isosphaeraceae; genus Singulisphaera. Next base: position 1,870,752 of record NZ_CP155447.1, read on the forward strand.
TGCCGACTATCCGAGCATGATGCGGCGGCACATGGCGCTGGAGAGCCTGGTCGGTAGTTTCAAGGACAAGGCACTCGAGTTCCAGCCGGGCGATCGGTTTGCGTACAGCAACTCGGGATACGTCTTGCTCGGCTTCTTGATTGAAAAGGTTTCTGGGAAACCCTACGCGACTGTTCTTCAGGAATCGATCTTCGACCCGCTCGGGATGAAGGAGACGGGCTACGACAACCCGATCCCGGTCCTGAAGCATCGCGCCTCGGGTTATGCCGCACGTGGGCCGTTTCGTGTTAACGCCTCTTTCATTGATATGACAATTCCCCACGCCGCCGGTGCCCTCTACTCGACGGTGGACGATCTCTATCTCTGGGATCAGGCGCTCTTGACGGAGACGCTGCTGCCCAAAGCGGCGCGCGAGGCGATGTTCACGCCCGACAAGAAGGACTATGGTTACGGTTGGAGCATCGCGAAGAAGTATGGTCGGCGGACCGTCGCCCATGGCGGGGGAATCAACGGGTTCGTCACGCACATCTTGCGATTCCCCGATGATGAGGTCTGCGTCATCGTCCTGAGCAACGTCGAGGGGACACGCGTCGACGCGATGGCCCAGGACCTGGCCGCGATCGCACTGGGTGAGAAACCGATGAAACCCGGCGAGCGTAAAGAGGCGAAGCCCTCGCGTAAAGAAACGTCTTTGCTTAAGGAGAAGTCATGACGCCGAGCCAACTCGATCGCCGCAGCTTCCTCTGGAGTGCGGGAGGCGGACTCGGGGGCGTTGCGCTGGCGCACCTGCTGGGCGCGGAGGGATTGCTTGCCGAAACTCTCGACGCGAAGGGCAGGGGGGAATTCGGCGGTGGCTTGCACCACCGGGCCAAGGCCCGCAGGGTGGTGCAACTGTTCATGTCGGGCGCGGCCAGCCAGTGCGATACGTTCGACTACAAGCCGCTCTTGATTCGCAAGCATGGGGAGCCGTTCGACCCCGGCGGCAAGGTCGAGCTCTTTCAGAGCACGCCCGGCGCGGTGATGAAGAGTCCCTGGTCGTGGTCGCGGCATGGCGAGTGCGGCAAGTGGATGAGCGGGTTGGTGCCCCACCTGGCCGACTGTGTCGACGACATGGCCTTCCTGCCGTCGATGGTCTCCAAGTCGAACGTGCATGGGCCGGCGACGTTCATGCAGAACACGGGGTTCGTGCTCCCTGGGTTCCCCAGCATGGGGGCCTGGGTCTCGTACGGGCTCGGGAGCCTGTCGGACGACCTCCCTGCGTTTGTCGTCCTGCCCGACTCGCGCGGGTTTGCACCCAACGGGCCGGCGAACTGGGGCGCGGGGTTCTTGCCGGCCTCGTTCCAGGGGACGATGGTTCGCGCCGGCTCCAAGAGCCCGATCTTCGATCTCTTTCCTCCCGAGGACGCCGCGCTCACCCCCGAGGGAGAACGCGACGGCTTGGAACTCTTGAACGCCATGAACCGATCGCATCGCGCGGGGCGCGAGGGAGACTCGCGGCTCGATGCGCGGATCGCCTCGTACGAGCTGGCGGCTCGGCTCCAACTGAGTGCGCCCGAGGTGCTCGATCTCACGGGCGAGAGCCGGGCGACTCGTTCGCTTTACGGGCTCGACGAGGAACCGACAGCCGACTTCGGTCGCAACTGCCTGATCGCGCGGCGGTTGCTCGAGCGGGGCGTCCGGTTCGTGCAGGTCTGGAGCGGTGCCGACAACGGGTTTCCCCGCCGCAACTGGGATTCGCACGAAGACCTCGCCCGCGACCATGGCGCCATGGGCCTGAGCATGGATCGCCCCGCCGCCGCCTTGCTCAAGGACCTGAAGTCACGGGGGCTCCTGGACGACACCCTCGTGATCTGGACCACCGAGTTCGGCCGGATGCCTTGCAGCCAAGGGGGAAAGGGCCGCGACCACAACCCGTTCACCTTCACCTCATGGCTGGCCGGCGGCGGTATCAAAGGTGGAACGACCTTCGGCGCCAGCGACGAATGGTCGTATAAAGCGGTCGGCGATCCTCTTTCCTGCTACGACTTGCATGCCACCGCGTTGCACCTGCTCGGTATCGACCACACTCGGTTGATTTTTCGCCACAATGGCATCGATCGACGATTGACCGATGTTCATGGCCAGGTGATTCGGGATATCCTGGCCTGAGTGGTCGACTGCGATTGGTTTACGAGATTTTTTCGGCGGATTCGTCCGTTTGATTGGCCGTTGCCGGAACGGTGGCCTAACGTTGAGTTGGACACTCCAGACAGCTCTCTATCGTGGATCGAGTGCAGCGTTCCGTTGGCTCGGCTCGCTCTCTTTTGCTCTCGAGCATCAGGTCGGCTTCCGCCTGCCCGTACTCTGGAAGCCGGCCGGCTGAAGCCTGGGCAACGGGCTGGGAGAGCCGCGCAGTGCGATTGGGCTGTGTCCATCCTCCGGGAAGATTGAAGCACATCCCCCAATACGCGACGAAGCCCATGAAGATGGATCACGAAACCTCCCGCTCACGAGGTCTGATTATCCCGATCTTGGCCGTGGCCATGGTCGCGCTGATGGGGTTCATTGCGTTGGCGATCGATATCGGCATGATTGCCGTTGCCCGTACTCAAAGCCAGAACGCGGCGGACTCGGCGGCCATGGCCGGAGCACGTGCGCTGAACGGCGACACCGATGGCGGTTACAACGAGGCCGGCGCGAAGACCCAGGCGTTGAACGTCGCGATGTCGAGTACGATTCACGCCAAGGGGGTTCCGAAATCGCAGATTGATATTAAAGTTGGTTCTTATACGTATAGTTACGCTCAGGCAAAGTTCTCGCCCAACATCCCGTCCCTTTCGACGGATACGCCGAACCTGGTGAAGTCGACAGTCAGCGCGACGGGTAAGAATGTTTTTGGTCGCCTGCTGGGGAGTGCGGCGTTCAACCTCAGCTCGACGGCGACGGCCGTGCACCGGCCGCGTGACGTGGCGATCATCTTGGACCTGTCCGGGTCGATGCGGTTTGACAGCTTGTTGGGCGCTCCCTACTCAGGCACGCGCACTCAGTCGAACAACCCTGAGTCGGTCTTTCCTCGGTTTGGCCATTACTCATCGTTGCCGGGCTTGCAGAACACGACCGGTCCCGACGTCATCGGCAGCGATACCGTCGGTCTTGCCAATATCACCGTGGCGACCGATGCGGGCAACCCGATCGTGGGGGACTTCTATCAGAACGCGTTGGGGGCCACACCGATCCCCGCTTTCACCCCTGCGCCGGATAGCTACGCGACCGATCCGGATGGCGACACGCCGCTGGTGAAATACCGCGCCACCACCTATGGTCAGACGGTCCAGCAGATCACCAACGGGGCCACCTTCAACGGCTATACGCCGATTCCGTTCACCGGCTACACAGGGCCGGCGGTCCCCGAGTTCAAAGGCTATACCCGAGGGCCGCGTTACTGGGGCAAGACGTTCTTCCTCTGGCCTCCCGATCCCCGCACCGCCAACGATTGGCGGCAGAAATTCTTCGGCACCAACGACAATACTAAGCTCTGGGATACCTCGGGCAATTGGAGAGTCCCCAGTTCCACAACCTACTCCATCAACTACACGGCCATCCTGGCCTGGATCAAGCAAACGCCGAATCCGTTTCCCACCAAGCTTCGGGCTGGTCGGATCCTTTACTACGACGCGATCCCGAGCACGATCAGCACGTCATCGTACCCCCCCTCCGATCTGAACCAGCGCTTCTGGAAGGAGTACATTGACTACGTCATCGGGCTTTACCAGAAAACCTCGTCATCCTGGGACGTGGTCACGAAGTATACGGGCTACGGTGACGACTATACGTGGGGGACGATGAAGATTAGCGCGAAGCCGACGGGTACGGGCAACGCGAACTACATGAACTATAGTGATAATCCCGAGCGGCCCAAGCTCCATTTCTGGTTCGGGCCGATGACGATGATCGACTTCCTGGGCAATTACAACATGTGGAGCCAGTACGCCAACTGGAATCCCTACTGGCCGGGCAATTGCCACGAGGGGCCGCTCTGGGCCTGTAAGCTTGGCGTACAATCCGCCTTGCAAGACATCAGGAATAATCACCCCAACGACTTCGTCTCGCTCATGTACTTCAGCACGCCGAAGTACTCGGCCAGCGGAAGCGGGAGCTTCAACCGGGTCCGTGTGCCCCTCGGTCGCGACTATGCTCGGTTGAGCGACACGCTCTGGTTCCCACCATCAACCATCGACACGCCGGGCACCGAGATCCGCCCCTACGACGATGACAACCTTGACGTGCCCCGCGCCTTCGGCGGGACCACGACCGTCATGGGGTTCATGCTCGCCTACAACCAGTTCAGCGGCAACTCGTCGCTTCGCACCTACGCCCCTTCCCCTGCGCCTGCCGGCGAGGCCGGCGGACTCGGACGCAAAGGCGCCCAGCGGCTGGTGATTCTCGAGACCGACGGCATGGCCAATACCGCGGCCTCGGCCACGTTGACGAATGCAGGAGCGAATAACTCTTATTATAAAGTACGCCAGCCGGGGGAGTACCCGACCAACTCGGGCACGGTCACCACGCAGATCTATTCGGTGGTGAACCAGATCTGTGCGCTCGAGACCGCCAGTTCTCCGGGCTATTCCACCACGCGGAAGCCGGTTCTGATTCATTGCATGGGCTTGGGCCCCATCTTCGATCCGAGCACGAGCAGCAGCCAACGCGATGCGGCACTCGACCTGTTGCAGAACATCCAGTACATTGGCGGTACTCAGGCGTCAGCATCGACTCCGCTGGCGTCATATAAGATCATCACCGGGACGTCGCAACAGCGCGCCGACAAGATCCGTCAGGCGTTCAGCGCCATCATGCAAGACGGAGTCCAGGTGTCATTGATCGAGTGAGCTCTCCAGGGAAAGGAGCGCAGGCTTCGGTGTTATCGCCGGCTGCCGCGGTTGCGGAATTCAGAAACGTAGGTAAGCACTATCTCAGCCCTCGCGGGGCCGGCGCCTGGGCGGTCCGCAACGTGGACCTTCGAATCGAACCGGGCCAGGTCTTTGGCCTGCTCGGCCCCAACCGGGCCGGTAAGACGACCCTGGCCAAGCTCTTGCTCTCGCTCTGCCGACCGAGCGAGGGGGAGGTCCTCCGCTTCGATCGTCCGGTGGAGGTCCGCCGGACCCTGGCCCGCGTTGGCTACGTTCACGAGGCCCCCGCCTTTCCCCGTGACCTGAACGCCGTCGGCCTTCTCAAGTATTACGGGGCCTTGTCGCTGGTGCCGACTGCCGAGCTCCGCCAGCGCATTCCCGCCTTGCTCGAGCGCGTCGGCCTTGCCGATCGGGTCCGAGAGCCCATCGGCGGCTACAGCAAAGGGATGACTCAGCGGCTCGGGTTGGCTCAGGCCCTCTTGAACGAGCCCGACCTTCTCGTCCTGGACGAGCCGACCGAGGGACTCGACCTGGGAGGGCGGCAACTCGTCCGCGACATCGTTCTCGAGCAACGCGAGCGCGGACGGACGGTCCTCTTGATCTCCCATGCCCTGAGCGATGTCGAGCACCTGTGCGACCGTGTCGCGGTGCTCGTTGAAGGGCGGAAGGTTTACGACGGTTCGCTCGCCGACTTGAAGCGGGCCCCGGAATCGGGCCCGCCCCGGTCTTTGGAGCAAGCCTTGAGCGATCTCTGTCGGAGACCCGCGGTATGAGCCGTTTCGACATGCTCCGGACCGCCGCCTGGTTGATCCGCGACACGTTTCGGCAGTCGCTGGAATCAAGGGTCTTCTGGATGATGCTGGCGCTGAGTGGCCTGGGCGTTCTGACCTGCCTGAGCATCGACGTCCAAGGGGGCGCACCCTTGCATCGGCCGGACGAACGGCCCGACTTCCTTCCGCGAACTGCCTCGGACGCGGAGCGGGCGTTGGCCCCTCGCGACGGTGTGGACATCGCCAACGGCTCGTTGACCCTCGCCTTCGGCGCGTTCCGGATTCCTCTGGGCCGCGACTCCCAGGACGCGGTTCACTTCATCCAACTCGTCCTGGCCGCCGGCGCGGCGGACACGGTCGGCTTGCTCTTGGCCCTGGTCTGGACCGCCGGGTTTTTACCCGCCTTTCTCGCGCCGGGGGCGGTCACGGTGCTGCTGGCCAAGCCCGTTCCTCGCGGTTTCCTGCTCCTGGGCAAAGCTCTGGGAGTGCTCACCTTCGTCGCGTTCCAGGCGACGGTCTTTTTCCTGGGCACCTGGACCGCGCTTGGGATTCGCACCGGGATCTGGGATTCGAGCTACCTGTGGGGAATCCCGCTGCTCGTGCTCCAGTTTGCCATCTTCTTCAGCGTCTCTGCGCTGATTGCGGCGAACCGGCGGCGCACTGTGGCCTGTCTGCTCGGCTCGTTCCTCTTCTGGTTCCTCTGCTGGGGAACGAACTACGGCCGGCACGCGGCCGTTGCCTTGCCCGAACTCAACCGTGAGATCGCGCCGCTCTCCCCGTGGCTTCGAGGCACCGTCGAGGTGGGATACTGGGCTTTGCCCAAGCCGGCCGATCTCAGCATCATCCTGAGCCGAGCCATCGATGCGGAACACCACTTCACCGCCGTCCCCGAGTTCGAGACCGTGCAGCGGATCCACCGGTTCCACCCTATCTTGTCGGTTCTGAGTTCCCTTGTGGCCGCCGGCTTGATCTTCGCGGCGGCGGTCCGGAGCTTCGCGACGACCGACTATTAGCGCCGTGGACCGACGATGTGACCCCGAGGCGATGGCCCAAAGAACGGGGCAGAGGTACCGGCGACACAGAGCGCTCGGCCTCTGATCCGCTCGCACGAGAACGGCTCGAGGCGGATCCGATCGGGTTGTGTCAGGTCAGATCAGATCAGTTGGCTTCGCACCGCATCATCGCCTGGGCGCGCACTTGGAATGTACTGTTCATCAGTAGGAGGCGAGGCGCTGCGGAAGTGTACGTGCCTGTGATTTGCACCATGACCCAGTCGCCGAAGCGGGCGTCGGTCCAGAGGCCCAGGTTGGCGCCTGTGGTCGGGTTGACCCTGAAGACCTGGATCGTGGGATTCCCGGAGCTCAACTGCCTCTCTTGGCCCGCGAGCTTGCCGCGGACAAAGGTCTGGATTTCCGCGGTCGTCTTGTCGTACGCATGGACGACGGCGTAGCGGGCTCCTTCACGGGCCGCGTGATCCATGAGGTTCTTCATCATGGCGAACCGGCTGTACTCGAAGATACCGAAAAGCATCATCAAGAAGATGGGGAGAACAATGCTGGCTTCGACCAATACCGCTCCGCGGCGTCGCGCTGACTTGGAGGTAAAGCGGAAGCTGGGCCTTTGTTTGAAGATAGGGTGATGTCTTTCGTCTGTCATGAGGGCGGTCTCGGCTCCTTTTTTTTGTGTGCGCGATCTGGGAGCGACCCCGGTTGCCTGAAGCGTCTGATGCCGTCGCGGTCTCTGAAGGTGGGAGCGTGAGGGGGAGGGAGATTGAAGCTGAGTCAGTTGATCGGGATCGACGTCGGCACGGTCAAGGGAATGTCCCGCATCGAGCTCCAGAAACAGGTGGCCGTGAGTGTATTTGAGCCAATAAGGTTATTCATCACAATCCATCGTACGCTATTGGATGGTATTGTCGCGGTGATCTGGAACTGGTCGAGCTGATCGGCCGTCCTGGGATCGGTATTGGCGGCGGTCGTCAGGTTGGTCACGGTGACGGTCGCACCGGCCGTCCTGATCCCGGCCTGGGTCAAGTAGTTGAGGACGGCCTGCTGAACTTCCGCAACGCTGAGCTGGCCGGTCGAAGCGCAACGACCTCCCTCGCGCGCGGCGTTGTTGAGGATCTGGGTGGCGTCGATGAGGCACCCCATGTCCCAAACACCCATCAGGAGCGTGAGCAAGAGCGGCAAAGTCAGTGCCAGCTCGACCGCGGCGGTTCCGCGTCTCGGACCCAAACAGGGGCGAGCCGAAGTTCTGTTAAGTTTCAAGACCTGCACCCTACCTTCAAGCAAGGGGCCGATTCCGAATGCCTTGGCACGCGCGATTCCATCCCAAGCTCAATCGAAATACCAAACCACGGCCAATTCGTACCGGACGGAGTCTCTCCCTTGGCTCAAGCATAGATCGCCAGACGAAAAGAGCCTACGAAATCGGGCCGGAAATCGGGAGACTCAACGCCATTCCATCGAAAGATGTTGCAGGGGAACCACATGGAACGACACGCTCGACTCGAGAAATGTATTTTTTCTGGCCTTTTGTATAGTGGTGGCCGCATCCAGTAAAACTTCATCGCACTCGATTCAATACGTCTCGCTTGCTATTCTGGGTGTTAGTCAACGACCTCGAACTCAATCGATGGGAGGGGGCAATGAAGAAATCCTTTTCTGAGCAATGGTACCGGCATCGGCCTCACCATGCCTTGGGCCTGCTCGCGATTGCGGGGGCTCTGGGAGGAATCACCCTGCTCTTCCAACCCGGGCCTGCAAGGCGTGTGGCCATCGTCGGAGGTCCCCGGCCTGTCGCGGTTCAGTCCCCCCTGAGACCGAACGCTCCGATCCTGTCTGTTCCGGAGGATCTCAGGCCCACCGACCGCTGTGTGATTGAGGCGCCCCAGGTCGACGATCGGTTTGTGTTCCGTGCGCCTCAGGTGGATGATCAGTTCGTCGTGGCGCCTCTGGTGCGGGGACTTCGGGTGCCGGCTCGAGTCTCGAAATGAGCTCTCGTTGCTGAGTCTGCCCTTCCTCAAGAGCAAGCGGGCGTTGCCAACATTCTGAGCCGTTCTTGTCCCCCTCCGAATCCTGGAGCCTTGGCCTTATGTTTCCAACCTTGCTGACGCTGGCCCTCACGATATCGGCCGCCCCCGAAACGACCTCCGGCGTTGTTGCGCCGGGGGCGACGCTCGAGAAGCTCTGGGACCAAGGGAGCTTCACCGAAGGGGGAGCACTGACCCAGGACGGGTCAATCCTGTTCTCCGACATCGGCGACCGGATCATGCGGTTCGACCCTGCGACGAAGGCCGTCACGGCCTTCCGCGACCCGAGCGGCCGGTCCAACGGTCTGATCTTCGATCCTCAAGGGCGGTTGATCGTTGCCGAGGGGGCGAATACCGGCGGTGGGCGGCGGGTCTCGATCACCGAGCGCGACGGCAAGATCCGCACGCTGGCCGACGGCTACCAGGGGAAGCGATTCAACAGCCCGAACGACGTGGCCGTCGATGGCAAGGGGCGGGTCTACGTCTCCGACCCCCGTTACGTCGGAGACGAGCCCCGCGAACTCGACTTCGAGGCCGTGTTCCGGATCGATCCCGACGGCCGGGTCGTCCGGCTGGAAACGACGGCCCGCAAGCCGAACGGCCTGGCGATCAGCCCCGACGGCAAGATCTTGTACGTCGCCGACACCGGCCCCTCCCGACGCGCCCTGCTGGCGCTTGATCTCGGCGAGGACGGCAGCGTCGGCCCTCCTCGCGTCCTCCACGACTTTGGCGATGGCCGGGGCATCGACGGCCTGACCGTGACGACCGATGGTCGGCTCGTCGTCACGGCCGGCAACGGGCCCAAGGGGGGCGTTTATATCTTGACCCCCGCCGGTAAGCCGGCCGGGTTCATCCCCACCCCCGAGGCCCCCTCGAACGTCGAGTTCGGCGGCCCTGAGCGAAAGACCCTCTACATCACAGCCGGCAAGAGCCTCTACCGGATCGAGACCACGATGACCGGCCATCACCTCTGGCCCCCGCGCTGACGACCGCCCATTGGCCTGAACCGACGATGGGACGAATATCGTCGGTTCATCAGGAGCCCACTTGCCGGGCTCCGTGGGCAGACGCCGTCGATGCCGAGCGGGTGGCATCAAGGGGGTCTGTTGGTCACCCGCTCGAATAATTCCACGAGGCGAGGGAGCGTGACGTCCAGCGCATAGCGGCGGCGGATCAAATCGGTGCCTTGCAGGCCGAGGTGGCGATAGGAAGCGGGATCACGAAGGACGTCGAGCGCTCGTGCCGCGAAGCCGTCCACGTCGAAGAAATCCTCAAGCAGGCCGGTCTCTCCATCGACGATCATCTCGCGGACCGGGGCGGTGTCCGAGGCCAGGATCGTGCAACCGCAGGCCAAGGCGTTCATGAGCGACCAGGAGAGGACGAAAGGCACGGTCAGATAGAGATGAAGGTCGCTCAGGCTGAGAATATCGACCAACGTTGACGCGGGGACGAGCCCGGTGAACACGAATTTGGAAAGGTCGTAGTTTTCCTGGGCAAGCACATGCTCGCGAAAACTCTTGTGCTTGATTCGTTTCTCATCGCCGCCATAGCAGATCCGGTCGCTGCCGACGACGATGAACAAGACGTCGGGGTACGACTCATAAATTCGCTTGGCGGCCCGCATGAAAATATCGAACCCGCGCATCGATTCAAACCCGCGGCTGACGTAGGTGACGATCCGGGTCGATGCGGGGATCTCCCGGCCGCCGATCCGGCGCGGCGCCCCCTCGCGGCGGCAGTAGAGATCGGTCTCGATGCCATCGAAAATCACGTCGATCTTCGATCGTAGCTCGCTCGGGAAGAGGCTGCGTTGAAACTCCGTCGGGCTATACCCGGCCTTGCAATTGACGAGGTCGAGCAGAATCATCGCGTTACGTGCCTGAGAGCGTAACCGATCGAGTTCCCCTGGCGGCGATTCCGGCCGGAAGTCCAGGTCGGAACCGTGCGAATGATAGAAATATTCGAAATAATTGATAATAGGGACGCCGGGGTAGAGCTCGGAGAGGAACAAGGTCGAGCCGAACCCACTATGTCCGACGATCAGGTCGGGCCGGAGATCCGGGTGGGCCTTGCACGCGTCATAGACGCCGTGACTGCTCCAGATCGCGTTTTCAAACGTGCGGCTGCAATAGTGGTTCGTCCCCCGGGCACCCCCCGCTGTCTGGTATTGGATCTTCCGGATCCCCGAGTCCTCGCCGGGCGCGACCTTCGAGAGAAACGTGCAACTCCATCCCAACTTGCGAACGAGGTGCCGGGCGATGTGGCCGAACTGAGCTGGAAAGTTCTGGTGGGTGAAGATGATATTCATTAAAAAGACGCCAAATGCCTTGGATGCTTAATTGTGAAAGTATATTATTGGAGTTGGTGGATTTGTGGTTTTTGTGGGGTGGGTGTCAATCCGCCTCTCCGGTGTTGTAAAACGGGCACGGCCCATGATCGTCGACTATTCTCTCCAAGCAGACAGGGAACTGACACCCGCCTTGAAAAATTCGCTCGGATTGGACCGTCGACGTGCCTGATTACCGCCCCGTCCTGCCGAGGCTCCATCGCGATCGCCCCAAGCCGACTTGGAGCAGGGGAATTCCCTGAAACAAGGGCTTGGGGCGGTACGAGTCCCGTGGTGATCGTTGAGTTTCTCTCGGACTTATGTCGAGAGTGGGGCCAGTAAGTCAGTCCTTACTTGGTCAACCTTTGCCCCACGATCTGGTTTGTCCTGGCTGCCTGGGCGGCAAGTTTGCGAAGTAAGGCTCCACGACCCGTGAACCGGGGCGGTTGAGTGATCCGCTTGACGGCGGTGGGGGGAAGCGGATTGTTGAGGTACGTCCGTCCGTCGCCGGGCTGTTCGATGTAACGGCCCGTCGGTGGCTGGATGAACACGGTGAATGTCGCTACCGCGGTCGTCTCGGCCGGCAGGTCCGGCTCAATGAGGCTCCCTTGCACATAGATGCGGTTGTAGCCGCCGTCGAGCCCGGCGGTGTCACGGTTACCGTCGTGATCCCAGTGGCCGAAGGCGATGTCGTTGCCGTGGCCCGCCAGCACCGTTTCGGCGATGCCGTCGTCGCCGGCATCCAGGAGGTTATTCCCGGTGCCGCCGTCGACCTGGTCGAAGCCATCGCCCCCGAGGATCACGTCGGCTCCGTCGTCGGGCAGGGTGGTGTCGCGGACGCTGTGGGGAACGTTCGGGATCCCGTTCCCGCCGTGAAGCGTGTCGTCGCCGGTTCCGCCGTAGATCGAATCGTCGCCGAAGCCGCCGAGGATCTGGTCGTTGCCGGCGTTTCCGAAGAGGAGGTCGTTGCCGGCCCCGCCTTGGATGACCTCGTTGCCGTCGCCGCCCACGATCGTGTCGTTGCCGTCGTCGCCGTAGAGGAAGTCATCGCCCGCGTCGCCCCAGATCTGGTCATTGCCCGCCCCGCCTTGTGCGGTGTCGTTGCCGGCCCCCGCGAGGATGACGTCATCGTCTTCGTCGCCGAGGAGTCGGTCGTCACCGTCTCCGCCCGTGATCGTATCGTTGCCGGTGCCTCCCGAGATTGTGTCGTTGCCCGCGCTCCCGTCGAGCGAGTCATTGCCGGCCATGCCCAGGAGGAAGTCATGGCCCGCTTCGCCGAGGATCTGGTCGTCGCCCGCGTCACCGACGAGCGTGTCATTGCCGTCGCCGCCGCGGATCGTGTCGTTGCCATCGCCGCCGTAGACGTGGTCGTCGCCCGCATCACCGAAGAGGGCGTCGTTGCCGTCATCGCCGGTCAAGATGTCGTTGCCATCGCCGCCATGGAGCAGGTCGTCGCCCCGGCTCCCCTGGAGTGAGTCGTTCCCGAGGCCGCCGTAGAGCGAGTCGTTGTCGTCGCCTCCGTTGAGATAGTCGTCACCGTTGTCGCCCACGAGGAGGTCGTTGCCCGCCTCGCCCAGGAGCACGTCATTGCCGAGCTCGCCGACCAGCGTATCAGCGCCGTCGCCTCCGAGGAGCGAGTCGTTGCCGGTTCCCCCGTTGAGGCTATCGTTGCCGGCCATGCCCAGGAGCAGGTCATTGCCTGCCTGGCCGAGCAGCGTGTCCTGGCCGGCCCCGCCATTGAGCGTATCGTTGCCGTCGCCTCCGAGGAGCGAGTCGTTGCCGGCCATGCCCAGGAGCAGGTCATTGCCCCCCTGGCCGAGCAGCGTATCTTGCCCGTCGCCGCCGTCGAGGGTATCGGCGTCTTCCCCCCCGTCGAGCGCGTCGTTCCCGGCGTCGCCGGCGAGGTAATCGTTCCCCGCGCCGCCGTTGATCGTGTCGTTGCCGTCGCCTCCGGAGAGGGTGTCGTTGCCATCGGCCCCGACGATCAGGTCATTACCGCCCCGACCGAGGATCAGGTCGTTGCCCGCCTGGCCGCGCAGGGTGTCCTCGCCGTCGCCGCCGTCGAGGGCATCGTCGTCGTCGCCGCCGTCGAGAGAGTCGTTGCCCACCTCACCCACGAGATAGTCGTTGCCGGCTTCGCCGAAGAGGGTGTCGCCGCCGTCCCCGCCGAAGAGGGAGTCGTTGCCAATTCCCCCGAGCAGCGAGTCATCACCTGCATCGCCGAAGAGCGAGTCGTCACCCGCGTCCCCATTGATCGTGTCGTTGCCGTTCCCGCCACTCATCGTGTCGTTGCCGGGGTCGGCGAAGGCGACGCCGCCAACCGTGACCGGCCCGAGGAGGTCATTGCCGTCGCCACCGAGCAGGCTGTCATTGCCGAGGTCGCCGTTGAGCGTATCGTTGCCCACGCCGCCGTCGATCGTGTCGTTGCCGTGGCCGCTGGCGATCGCGACGACCGCGAACGAGGCGCCCACGCCCGTACCGTCGGCGTCACCCAGCAGCAGGTCATCACCTTCCCCGCCGACGATCGAGTCGTTGCCTGCGCCGCCCAGGAGGACGTCGGGGCCGATGCCCCCGATCAGCGTGTCATCGCCGATCCCGCCGAGCAAGGTAGCGTCGGCCGAGAGAAAGTCGTTCCCCGCTCCCCCTTCGAGCTGAATGCCGATGGAGTTCTCGACCCCCGAATCGGCCTTGATCCGGTCATCGCCGCCGAGTCCGCGGACCTGAAGGACGTCGCTTCCCGCCGCTGAACCGGTGATCGAGAACCGAGCGAACAGGCCACTGACGTCGAGCGCCGGGCCGGCCTGGGTAATCGCGATGTCGTTGGCGAGGCTTGAGCCGTCGATCTTGACGATGTCCTGAACGCCGTCGCCGGTCCCCAGGTCGAGCTTCAAGGACTTGAGCTCGGTCCCGGTCAGGTCGGCCACGGCGATCGTATCGGCCCCGGTACCCGAGTTGATGTTCATCTGCTCGATACCTGCGATATCGAGTGTGAACGGGACGAGGTTCGTGCGATCGAACTTGACGCGTGCCCCGTTGGGGTTAACTGTGAATGCGTCGCCGACCGCCGCGCCGTTGATGACGGCGATGTCGGTCCCTTCGCCGCCCTCGATGATATCAAACTCAATAAGTCCGTTGTTGTCGGAATGGTTCCAGACGAAGGTGTCGGAGCCATCGCCGCCGAGCAGAGTATCGTGGCCGGATCCACCTGTAATTGTGTCTCTACCGCCTCGTCCTTCGATCCGGTCGTTACCCTCGCTGCCGGTGAGAGTATCGTCGAATGCGGTGCCGAGGATTGTGTCATTGCCTCCTTGACTTGTGAAGACAACGGCAACGGCGTTCAGGGTGTAGTCAATGAGGTCATCACCTTCGCCGTCGCTGATAAAGTTGATGCCGGTGCCTGAGATGAGGCGGTCGTTGCCGGAACCGCCAGACAGAGTGTCGTCTCCGTCCCCGCCGTCGAGCAGGTTATTGCCGCCGTTCCCGATGAGGACGTCGTTGCCCGCTTCTCCGACAAGCGTATCGTTGTCGGCGGTGATGTCGCTGACGCCGACTCCCGCTATGAGCCGGTCGTTCCCCGCCCCTCCGACGAGGCTATCGGTACCGTTGCCTCCGATGAGGGTATCGTTGCCTGCATTTCCTTCGAGCGTATCGTTGCCGTCATTGCCGAGGAGGCTATCGTCGCCCTCCCCGCCATTGAGGAAATTGTCCCCTGCCGTGCCGACGAGCGTATCGTTGCCGTCTCCACCGAGCAGGGTATCGTTGGTCGTGTCGGTAGCCGCGCCGCCCTTGATCGAGTCGTTGCCGTCGCCGCCGACGAGGGAGTCGGTGTTTGCTCCTCCGTCGAGCGTGTCGTCGCCGTCGCCTCCGAGAAGTGTATCGTCGCCATCGTTGCCGAGGAGGCTGTCACTCCCCGTGTCGCCGATCAGGGAGTCATTGCCGTCACCACCGATTAAGACGTCATTGCCGTCGCCGCCATCGAGATAGTCATCTCCGTCGTCGCCTTGGAGTAGGTCATTGCCTCCGCCGCCCAGGAGCGTGTCTGAGTCACCGCCTCCGATGAGGATGTCATCTCCCAGCCCGCCGGAAATATAGTCACGGTCGGAAGTCGTATCTGACTCCTGATCACTAAAACCCATCAGCAGGTCGTTGCCGCTGCCTCCGTAGATTGAGTCGTTCCCCGCACCTCCTTGTACCGACGCCGGAATGACAATGTTGGCCGCGATCGAGACGAGGTCGTTCCCCTTCTTTGCGTTGATCTTGATGCCGACCACGTCAGTCAGGTTGAAGCTGACAACCTGAGCTTGGACGTTGCCAACCTTGAGCTTGGAGACATAGAATTTGTCGGCGGTTTGTGTTACCGCGATTACGTCGTCCGAATCCGTTCCGTCAATGGTCAGAATGCCATTGGAGAGGAATGCGACCTGCGCTTGCTTCTGGACGGCGGGATCGCACGAGGCCAACTCGAATTGAAACAGATTGCCACCGGCAGAACTGCTCCAGAGCGGGTCGGGGCCGATTCCGTATCTTCCGAAATAGGTGTCAACGTATGTTGGGTTGTCAACAGATGCGCTGAGACCCCAGTTAAGGCTTCCCGTAACATCGTAGAAACAACCCGCCCCTAGAATCTCCTGAGCGGTGATTTTTCCGTCGGAATCGGGGTCCACGAGATTCATGGACGCCGAGCCAGTGATCGAGAGCGTAGCCGAGGCGAAACTTACGTTTGCGAGGTTGAGAAAATCGATCTTGGCCTTTCCCGAGATCGAGATTGGCAGGCCAAGTGTGAGCAGAGGGACAGAGTTGCCGTTCGAATCCTTCTGCGGAGTAAAATAGAGGCCAGACATGTCCAAGTTAATGACAACACTTGCTGCGTAGCTGGCCTTGATATCCCCTTGAAGGAAAAGACCGCCTTTGGCAACCCCCAGATCGATTGCCAGCCCGGGAACCGGGATCTCGGGTGTTGAGAATACCGTTGTCTCACCGCCGGATGTCAGTGCATAGCTGACATAGCTCCCGAAAGGAGTGTTGTCGGGCAACTTACCGGTTTTCAGAATCGCCGCGAGGCTCTGGGCTTGAGCCTTCGGGATCGAGTCGCCCGGGAACATATCGAGGAGTGGGAGGTTAATGCTGAATGTGTTTTCAACGATATTAAAGAGGCTGTCGAATGCCGCATTCGTTTCGGACTCAAGAGCCTTGTTGACCTCGTTCTTGAGTTCGGCCGTGTCCAGAAAGATTCCCAGTGTATCGCGCAACGTTTGACCGTTGATTTTAATGAGATCGGCTGGGGCTGCGCTCAGGTTACCCTGGCCCGAGGCAGTGAAGATTGCCTTGATTGGATGCACATCAGTGTTGAGGAAGTCTTGAACGCCGTCCGGGATAGGGTTGTACTGGTCAATGAAGTTCGCGGTAGGTTGAAGTAGAACTTCCGTGATTCCCTTCTTGAACTCAATTGTGTATTGATGTGGATCGTACGTTGCCTGGTTCGCAAGGTTCTCGAGTTGAGTCCCCAGGTCGACTAGTTTTGTAGGAACATCGGCGATGGAGATCGCCAGGAGTACGCGAACCTCCAACCCTTCCATGTCCCGAAGCGTGAACTTACGGCGGGATCTTGGGGTGGTGCGCTCACGAGGATGAATCGGACGCCAACGGGGAATAATGCTGGACATGGTTCGTCTGCTCCGGATGGTGCTCAACAATAGTGGGCGTGTCTTGGATCTGGTGGCTCATCCGACAAGTCCTCAAGCTTGGCCAGGTCGGACGAGTCGCTCTTGTCTCTTAAGGCCGAACCGGTATTATTGGCCCGGCTTTGAATCTGATTGTTGAATAATTAAAATTAATGAAATTTTCATGTGCATTAATGAATTGCATAATTGTAATGAAATTTTTGAGTTTAATGGAGTTGGTGATTTTGATGGTATGCAATTCCGCATGTTTTCTGGTTTGTAGCGATGCTCCTTTTGTGTCTGGCTTCTCGTCTGGTTCTCCTTAAGGGATTTGCGCTATGGAGGTGGGGGCAGTTTGGAAATTCTTGGTTAGCGGTGCGGTTTCAATGGGGTGGCATTGGCTATGAAAGGGGGTCAGGAACCGATATGACCATTATGGCTCCTGACCCCTTTCCTGCCTTGTCCCCGATCGGCGAGGCCGTTGGATGACGGCCGCGCCGGAGCGGGGTGCAGTCGTGATTGGGCAAAGTCCGGGAGATCAGAACCGGGCGGTGAAGCTCCCTTGCTGGACGACTCCCAATGCACTAACCAGCGTGGTGACGGACAACTGCAGCTTCTGCTTCGTCTTGTAGCCCCTGGCCAGCGTCACGATGATGCTGCGGGACGCGAGGTCGTAGTGGGCGGATCTCAGGCCGACCGGCCTATCGTCCCTGGTCCCGAACTTCCTGTCTCTGCCGGCCTGCTTCAGGGAGTAGTGGCTGAGGCTCGCAGCCGACGACGCATCGAGATCGACATTGGAGCGGAGGAGGATCGCCGTCAGTCCCTTCTTCCTCGATTTTGTGACAGCCGTGCTGATAACCATCGGCTCGGTGCCGACCACGCCGCCACCGCCGCCGCCGCCGCCGCCACCGCCACCGCCACCGCCACCGCCACCGCCGCCACCGCCACCGCCACCGCCACCGCCACCGCCACCGCCACCGCCACCGCCACCGCCACCGCCACCGCCACCGCCACCGCCACCGCTGCCGCCACCGCCGCCGCCACCGCCGCTACTCGGGGGGGTAGTGGTCAGATGTAGGGCGTAGTCGCTGCCGCCTTCGCGCTCGCCGCTCGCGGAATACTCCCCATTGGACGTCGCGACGCCCCAACCGCCGCTGATACTCCCGGCGTTGGGCTCGATGGTGCTCTCCCCGGCGTAGTGCGAAACGGCCAGGTAATAGCGTGCCGTCCGAGGCGCAGTGAAGGCCGTGTGCCCGAATTGGCTGCCCCCGCCGGAGTCGTCATCCCCACCAGGCATGCCCGCTAGCTTGTTGCCGGAGGCGTCGTAGAAAGAGAGGATGGCGGCCCCGGCCAGGCCCCCACCCGCGGGCAGGAAGCTCCTCGCGTTGTAGATGTGGCCCTGGGTTGCATCGAAGGCGTAGAAATCGGTGTCGCCGAAATCTTGCAAGGTCGTCGTCGTCACGAAACCGCCGGGCCCGATCGCGACCGGCTTGGTCGCGGTCACGATGTTGTTGGGCTCGGCATCGGCCGGGCCGGTGAGCTTGGCGGTCAGGTAGAATGCCTGGCTCGGGGCTGTGACCGTAGGCGGTGCCGTGAGCGTGTAGTTACGCTGGGAGAAGGTCCCCGCACCGATGTAGAACGTTCCGCCGCGATCGAAGTGCCAGGTCAGCTTCGACTTGGTCGACGAGCCGGAATCGTCGTTCTGGACCAGCAGTCGGCCCTGGGAGTCGAAGAGCTTGAGGTAGGTGTCGACTCCCTTCTCGCTCGAGGCCGTGCCATCGCGCGTCTGGATCTCGAGGTCGTCCCCCGCCAGGGCGTCGACGGCCATCAGGTAGACCCCGCGCGACGGGATGACCCGGACCGTCACGTCGCCACCGGCACCCTGGGTAAATAGGTCCCAATTCCGGTAGAAGCCGGGCGGATCGACGACATTCCAGCCGAGGTCCTTGAGAATTCCCCACTCCAGGTTCGTCATCTCCGGTCGGGTGCCTGCGGTCGTGGCTACGTTCATCAGCGAGGGAAGACTGTCGGCGACGTGCCCGAGGCTCTTCGGGGAGAGAGGCACCGAATTGCCGCGGTTCGCCTGCTTCGCGTTTGCGCCGACGAACGATGTGCCGCTGACCAGACGGTCGTAGGTCGGCTGCCCGCGGACTACCCCGAGCCCATGCAAGAATTCGTGCCGGGCGACCGACACGAAGTCGAGGAGATCGGAGCCGATCAGCGTGGCCGGTCGACCGCGATCGTCCACCCCCGTGGTCGTTGACCCGAAGAACCACGAGGTGGAACCGTCGTTGTCGAACTCCATAAACGACAGGTTCGGCGCAAAATCGTTGGCGTTCGCCTGGCCCCGGTACTTATTCCCGCCAGTCGAGTAATGAGGTCCGCCGGTGCCGGCCGTGTTGGCGGCTAACGGGGCGCCATAAGCATAGAGCTTCAACGTGTTCGCGGCGACACTGGTCGTTACCGAAGGTGTCTTGCCCGATCCGTACGCGAACGAATAGGTGTTCGAGGGCACGGCGGCGAGGGTGTCGCCAAGGCGAGCGACGATGGCGCCGAGCGTTCCTTCCAGTAAGGTTCTTCGGCTCGTGTCCTGGAAGAACCCGGTCTTATCGAGAGAGTAGTCGACTTGGAGGGTCAGGGCTAACAGTTCCCGGGTTTCGAGGATCTCTAGTGACGGCTGACGACCCACGCGCCGGGATCGGGGAGACTTGGAGCTATCAGGGAGGAGCGAACGGGGGAAACGCATTAGATTGCTCTCAAGATGCGAAAGTGAAATTCCTGCCTGTCTAATCGAGGTTCAGCCCCATCATGTCCAGGGGCCATCACCTGGTCGGATTTGCGATGCGCCCTGAGGGACGTTCCCAATAGGGGTGAGCCCCAGCCTAATTCCTGGCTTACCTCGACGCCCTCCGGCCTCGGTTCCGTCGCTACACCAAGATCCATGTGATCTGTGATAACGCGAAGTGCCACACGAGTGAGAGGGTTGCTTGATCTACAAGATTGCTGCATAAGTCGCGTTTCCGGCTGCAGCGAGCTATATAGCCGGGCTACTACCGCCGGTCCGCGACCACACAAAATAAACGGGGATGCCCGCCAGGACGATCAGTGCCCCGATGCCCGAGGTTTCGGGGGCCAATACGATCAGGTCGAGCACGATGAGCACAGCCAGGCCGATATAGATGAGGGCAGGCAACGGGTATCCAAACGTGCGGTATGGTCGTTCGGCCTCCGGGATTCTTCGTCTCAGCGCGATGACCGCACCAACCATCAGGGCGTAAAAGATCAGGTCGACCGCAATGAGGTACTCGAGTAATTGGCTGTATAGATTGCCGTATGTGCGTGTGTTGGTGGCATGGTTCATCGTGACGGTAACCGGAAGTGCGAGCAGGCAGGCCCAAATGCATTGTGCGACTAGCGCGACGGCCGGGACGTGGTGGCGATTGGTCGTGCCGATCCGGTCGAAGAAGAGGCCGTCGCGAGCCATCGCGTAGTAGACTCGGGCGCCGGCGAGGATGAGTCCGTTGACGCACCCGAAGGTGGAGATCAGAATCGCGACAGCCATCGCGATTGTTCCCGCCCTGCCGAAGACGGCATGCATGACCGCGGTTCCGACACGATCCTGGGGTGCTCGTTGAATCTGGTCGAGCGGCAGCGTGGCCAGATAGGCGACGTTGGCCAGCAGATAGAGTAAGACGACCGTTCCGCAGCCAATGATGAGAGCTCGAGGAAGGTTGCGGCCGGGATTGCGTACTTCTCCCCCGGTAAACGTGACATTGTTCCAGGCCGACTGCGAGAACAACGGGCCGATCATTGCCCGCCCCAAGAGCATTGCCAGGGCGATGCCGCCCGTGGCCCGGAAACCAGGCTGAGCCTTCGCAGGATCCCAACCATTCTGCGCCGGGTGCCACCAGGACGCTGTCCAGACCGCTGCCTTGGGGTTAAGGCCGATGGTCAGGCCGATCACGATCAACCCGAGCAGGGCGGCCGTCTTGGTGAAAGTGAATGTGTTCTGGATCAGCTTGCCCGCATTGAGGCCGCGGGTGTTTGTCGCAGTCAACGCGATGATCAAGGCGATCGCAACCAGTTGTTGCGTCGAAAGGCTGATCGCATAGTTGCCCCAGGAGTGCGGCGAGATCAGGTAATTGTCCGATGCGACGACCGGCGCGAGTACGCCGAGGAACTTGGCGAACGCCACCGCGACGGCGGCGATCGTCCCCGTCTGAACGACCAGGAACGTGGCCCAGCCAAAGAGGAAACCGAACGAGGGACCGTAAGCTTCGCGGAGGAAGACGTACTGGCCCCCGGCCTTGGGCATCATTGCCGCGAGTTCACCGCAGCAGAGGCAGCCAGTGATCGTCATCAGGCCGGCCAAGAGCCAGGCCACCAGGAGCCAGCCCGGGGAACCGATCAGACGAGCCGACTCCGCTGATGTGATGAAAATGCCCGACCCGATCATCGAACCCATGACGATCATCGTGGCGTCAGTCAGGCCGAGCTCACGGACCAGTTCTGGCGCTGGATCGCTCGTCCCGAGGGTCGCCGTCGGCATCGCGCCTCCGGCCTTCGCTTTCGTATTTGATGGGGACGTGGTTATGTCAGGATCCACCGTTTGGCTCTCTGTGAGGGGGGGGGGGACCGCTTGAAGCTGCAATGTTCGAGACTGTCGCCACCTCGATTGACACCGTGGCAACGGCACCGGGTTGACGGGCCCGGGCGGAGAACCAGGCAACGTGGTGACAGTGTCTCAAGTCCCAATGAAACTGCTCGAGGTGAGTTCGTCCGCGAGGCCGAAACCCGAATCGAACCGTGTATCCGCGGCCAACGCAGAGGGGATAGGGCCTGAACTTCGTGATGCTGAGCCCCGTTCAATATCGTCGGCCGACCATGTGCACAAGGAACGTTAAGGCTTTACTCTCTCCCAAATGATAAGCTGATGACCTGATCCCGGCGTTGTTACGAACTCCCTGGGGCGATCTTTGCCGGGGTTTATGTTCACGCATGTTTGAAGAGTATCGCCAGCGATTTTGTAAATTCCGTGGTAGGTATTGCCTTTTTCTTTGAAGTCGCCTGTGATCGTCACGTCATAATTTCTTGCCTTTGTCCTGATATCGATCTCGATTGTACCTGACTCAACCGATTTGCCGTTCGACCTTGTCTCGAACTTGCAATCGTCGAAAGTGACAACGAGCGGTTTATCTTCCAGCTTGTCGCCGTTTCGGTGCATGGATTTCAGCTTCCATGAGCCTTTGAGTTCATTCGGTCCTGATTTCGAATCCTCCGCGCTGATTTCCTGAGGCGAGAGAACAAGAATGCTCAGCGCTGCAGCGTAGATAATCAGTCTCATTGCCCGACATTCCTCCCGAATCAACGGTCATATTGACCGAATAACGAAAAAGAGAACCACGATTCGACGGAATTCGACAACTGAACGAGGATGTTACGTGATCTGGCAACGTGGGCGGGAAGAGAACGCGACATCCCTCAGGTAGGCTGAATTTGCATTATGAATACAGGTGGGATTATGTATTGAGCAGTTCGACACGAGGCGCTTTTTATGTTGGGGCAGCCGCTTGTACTCCACGGTCGATCGCGTTGAGATTTGGTAATGTGTCGGTCTATGGCTTAAGTATGCGCATGCGGCAGGGTTGGTTTGCTGTGCTAAGGTCAAAAGTGCAATGAACGTATCGCTTTTAAGGTGGGAGATTGGCAAATTGATGATTCCCAGGCGTCCGTCGCCATCGCTCGGTGGCACCCGTATCGCTGAGAAACGCTAGCTTGAGGTTTTAAGCCGGCACCGCCCAATCCTTGATAACTCAAATCTAGTTCTGCCGCGCAGGTTAGAAAGGTCACACAATTCTGAGGAATAGGTGCGAATTTGGTGGCTGATGCGCAATCTGGGAGCCTATCTCGTGCGTCTGTCGGTACTTGCGTTCACTCGGCAAAGTGGCAACCCCAGGTAGGTGGGTCGAGTTCACCCCGTAAGCCGCGATTCTTTCTAAATTCCTGTTACGAATTTCCGATCCCTGCAGAACTTACTTCTTGGGCATGTCTACAGCACACGATTTTCACCGCATGAAACCGCGAGGCTCAGATGGGTCATGCCGCTATCAGTCATTGCTTCGCTCGACGCCGCGTATCCTTGAATCACTTTGTGTGAACGCCGATATTGCCCGGTGACTTGCCCCACCAACCAAAGCTTTGGAGACGTGAAAAACACTCTCACGTTTGCGGGGCAATTCACGGTTTGCCGTAGCGATCTGAACACGTCTTTCCCACAGTCGGGCAGGCTGGTTCGTCTGGAAACGCTGTCGCTGAGGTTTCCCCTTCGTCAGGCTTCTCAAGCGAGCCCTGAGAGGCGATGTGGTTAAGATTGAATTTTTGTGTTGATTGGTGTTTGTTTGGTTGGCGATTGTGAGGAGGATTGCTTATGCGTGAAGTACCCCTATTGGTCTTTGTCGGAGTGGTCCTGACCACAATGCCATTCCTTGCAGGGGCCGGCCACGAGAAGGTTGCAGCGACCGAGGTTGATGGAACGTGGAGATTGACCCGGTACATCGAAAACGGGAAGCCCAACGAGGAGGAAGTCAGGGCGAACTTTCTGATCGTCAGAAAAAATGGAATTCAGGAGATCACCAGAGGTGGCACATTCTTCAGCAAGCGAAAAATCACGATCGATCCGCTGAAGACGCCCAAGCAAATCGATTTGGTTGACGACGCTGGCGTATGTGTTGTCGGGATTTATGAAATGGGTGTCGATGGGATGCGTCTGGCGATTCTCGCGGATCCGGAGAAGCGGAAAACGGAACGGCCCAGCAACCTCAAGGATGAGGGAAACATAGTCGCTGTCTATCAACGCGTGCAAGATAAAGTGCAAGACGCCAAGGAGGAGGGCAGCAATCCGCAATCCGTTGACGACGGCCAAGTTCGATTGGAGAAACTCTTGGGCCGTTTCCTGAAGAATAACAATCGACAGTGGCGGTTCGTCTACGACGACGAGACCCAGATGACTCCGGAATCAGGGAAACCGATCATTGTCGTCCGCAAAGGAATAATGACTTACGGAGTCCCCGTCCGTTCGGGCGACTTGATCACCTTTGACTCGATCGAGAGCCTGCAACGAACCATCTACGACTCGAGCGAGGGGGGGAAACGGACGCTGTCGAGGGAGCTCCAGAATCACTCGACAATGCGATACTATTTGAGGCGTTCTCTCTCTGGTGACTGGTTCTTCGACACCATCATGTTGAGTCACAGTGATCCGGAGTTTCGCGACCGACCCTACTTTCGCGGTCGGGTCAACTGGTTGGCTGACGGCATTGAACTCGTCGGCTTAGGGACCGACAACTTCTTTCGCCAAGGGGGCGAGCTTTTTCCTGGCGCCTTCCTCTCCAGGAGAAAGCTCAAACAAGAGGGAAACCGGTTGGTCCAGACGATCCGCCATCAGGGCTACCAATTGGCCAAGGGCCCCGAGGGAGATATCCTGCCGATTCCCGATTTTTCGCAGCCAGTCGGGGAACTGTTCAACTCCGAGCTCAAGTCGGAGCCGATCCTCCCCGACTGAAGCGGGCAATCGAGCGGCCTGAGTTCTACGCAGAGTGTTTCAAGCTTCCTCCACTCGGCAGACGTCCCGCAAGGAACTGCCCCCGAGTGTGTGGATAAACAACGAGTTGCGGCGACGATTTTCCCCGGGGTCGGTCTAACCGGCGGAGGGGAAGGTCAATCTCAGTTGGCAGCGGGCTCACTCCGTAGCGGTGGATTCGGTTTCGGATTCATTGCCGCTCGGGCGGCGTGGCTCGCTGAGTGATCTCAAAAAGTCGGCCGTTAGTTGGGGGTGGCGAATGCGGAAGTCTCTGCTCGCGGTTCTGGTCCTGACCATCGCTGCTGTCTCGTCCGAGCAAACTCGCGCGGACGACGGCGCACTCGGGGCGCGATCAAAAATCTTGGATTTCCTGAAGCGAGAAGTGCTCGGGAAATCGCTGGTCCACCATAGCGTCTCGAAGATTGACAACGGCAAGCTCGAAGTGGACTTCTCCCGCACATTGAAGTTCGCGAACGTCACCACAACGGAGCGGGGCTTCAAGTTCGATCTCCTCATCGACATCAAGCAGGCCAACTATGATCTTGATGAGAGTGGGGCAAGAAAGGGGACGAGCATTGCGAAAGATCGTTCCCTCGTTGAGCGATTCGAGATCCGGGAACGAACCAGCACTGGAGAGTTGCTCGGCTACTGTTCTGTGATTACGAATTCGCTGAAGGATTCGAGCGGACGGGCGGACTTTGTCCAGGTAAAGCTGGAAGGCGACAGGCTGAAAATCAAGCAGTCGACGGTCGGCTACGATGATTTATTCGCGGCTGGGGACAAGACCAAACCAGGCGCCGTGGAGACCGAAAGCGATCTCTTTGTCTCAGAAGGTCGACTTCAGCACGTTCAGAAGATTCAGTCCTACGAGGTCGATCCAGCAAGCCTCAAGCGGACTCCCTATGCGGAGCCGGAAACCATGGTAAGTCAAGAGAAGAGATGAGTCACGGAGCGCACCGCCTCGGTCCAACCGGCCGGCCGAGGCGACGGGACCCGAATTCCAGGGACGAGGGCGGCAACTGGCCGGAGAGGTGATGTCACGCAAGAGAATCGTCCCCTTCTCCCCGCTCAGACTCTTGGTGCTGGGGAGGGGGTATCAGTCTCTGGTCAGGTTCAGACCCGATCAATGCGAGGGGCAGGCCGTCGGCTTTGCCAATCTCAGGCTAGCCGTTGCACGCTCGACCGACCCGTTGCGGATAGAAGGGTGACGAGGCGATCGAACGACGAGTCGCCCGAGTCGAGTGAGCAGGCTGACCGAGGAGTCGAATCCGATGCGTGCCATGAAGAAGGCGGCCCAAATGTTCGGTGTGATGGCGATCGCGGTGGGTTGCCTTGGTGTGGCGACCGATCTGAAGGCGGGGGAGTTCCGCGGAAGCCACAATTCGGGGCACCACAACCAGGGTGGGCATAACGGGGGCCATCACAACAATGGCTTTCGGCCCGGCCACAACTTTGGCGGGTTCCGCCCGGGATACGGGTACGGTGGCTATCGCCCAGGGTGGGGCGGGGGCTTCTATCCGGGCGGGTTCAACCGTGGCGGATTCGTCTACAACCGGCCTGGCGACGGCCGCCCTCCGATTTTCATTCCCCGCTGAGCGGAGAGTCGGTGGATCCTGAAACGAAGCGACCCCGAGCGAAATCGCTCGGGGTCGTTGTGCATACTGGGCAGGAGAGCTTCGAAAGGGAGCAGAAGCGGCAGGTCAAACAACAGAGCTTATGCCGACAAATGTTACCTGTGAGTAAGACGTGTTGGAATGATGTGTTAGTTTAGAAGGCTCGCTTCAAGGCGTTGGCTTGCTTGCATTGGAAGTGGAGCTTTCGTTTTTCACGCCACCAAACCCTTGGATGACGTAGAAGAAGACCGGTGTCAGGAAGATGCCGAAGGCGGTCACGCCGAGCATGCCGCTGAAGACGGCTTGGCCCAGGGCCCGACGCATCTCGGCGCCTGCGCCTTGGGCCAGGACGAGTGGGACGACGCCGAGGATGAAGGCGAGCGAGGTCATCAGGATCGGCCGGAGTCGCAGGCGGGCGGCCTCCAGGGTGGCCTCGCAACGCGGCTCACCAGCCTCCTGCCTCTGCTTGGCGAATTCGACGATGAGGATGGCGTTCTTGCTGGCCAGGCCGACCAGCACCACGAAGCCGATCTGGGTGAAGATGTTCACTTCCATCTTCGCCAGGCTCAACCCGACGATCGAGCAGAGCAGGCACATCGGCACGACCAGGATGACGGCCAACGGCAGCGACCAGCTCTCGTACTGCGCCGCCAGCACCAGGAAGACGAGGACGACCGCGAGCGCGAAGACGAACATCGCGGTATTGCCCGCCTGGAGTTGCAAGTAGGTCAGCTCGGTCCAGTCGAACGCCATCGACCGGGGCAATTCCTTGTCGGCAATCTCCTGCATGAGCGCGATCGCCTGTCCTGAACTGGTCCCCGGCGCGGTGTTGCCGATGATGGCGGTGGCGGAGTACATGTTGTATCGCAACACGGACACCGGCCCACTGATGTTGCGCGCGGACAGGAGCGTGCCGAGCCGGACCATCTGCCCTTGAGAACTCCGCACCTGGAGTTGGCGGATATCTTGAACCCCCGCGCGGAACTGCTGATCGGCCTGGACATTCACCTGCCAGGTCCGGCCGAACTCGTTGAAATTATTGACATAATAGGATCCTAGATAGAACTGCAAGGTGCTGAAGACGTCGCTGACCGACAGGCCGAGGGCTTCGCACTTGGTCCGGTCGATGTCGAGGTAGAGCCAGGGGGTATCGGTCCGGGAGCTGTTGAAGAGGCCCTGTAAGCCTGGGGTCTTGTTGCCTCGCGCGACGATCTGGTCGCTGACCCGCTGCAAGGTCCCCAAACCGAGATTGCCGCGATCTTCAATGATCAGCTTGAAGCCGCCGGTCGTGCCCAGGCCGTCGATCGGGGGCGCTCCGAACGCCGACACGACGGCCCCGCGAACCTCACGCCCGCAGCGCTCACGCAAGGTCGCGGCGATGGCGTCAGCCGTCAATGTGGGGCCTCGCCGCTGAGCGAACTCCTTCAGCATGATGTACAGTGAGCCCAGGTTGGGCGCGTTGGCGTTCAGAATCAGCGACTGGCCGGAGATGCCCACCGTGTGGCCGACCCCCGGTGTGTCGTGCGCCAGCGCTTCGATATGGGCCATGACTTGCTGGGTCCGCTCGACCGAGGCGGAATCGGGCAACTGCACGTTGAGGAGGAGATACCCTTTGTCCTGTTGCGGGATGAAGCCCGTCGGGGCCTGCTTGAACTCCCAGTATGTCACCAAGAGCAGGCCGCCGTAGACGAGCAGGGCAATGACGCTCATCCGGAGCAGGCCACTGACCAGGCGCGTGTACCACGCCGTGCCGGCACCGAGAGCGGCGTTGAACAGGCGGAAGAACCAGCCGAGCAGCAGGTTGAGGAGCCGGGTCAAGGGATCCCTGCGGGCGTGGCCCGGCTGGAGCAAGATCGCGGCCAGGGCCGGGCTGAGCGTCAGCGAGTTGAAGGCGGAGATCACGGTCGAGACGGCGATCGTCACCGCGAACTGCCGGAAGAACTGGCCGGTGATCCCGCCGAGAAAGGCGCAGGGGACGAACACGGCGCAGAGCACCAGGGCGACCGCGATGACCGGCCCGGTCACCTCCTCCATGGCCCGATAGGCGGCGTCGCGTGGCGACAGCCCCTGCTCGAGCCATCGCTCGACGTTCTCCACGACGACGATGGCGTCGTCCACCACGATCCCGATCGCTAGCACCAGGCCAAACAGCGATAGATTGTTCAGCGAATAGCCGAGGGCCGCCATGATGGCGAACGTGCCCACGATCGCGACCGGGACGGCGATCAGGGGGATCAGGGCGGCTCGCCAGTTCTGGAGGAAGACCAGCACCACGATGGCCACCAGGATCACCGCGTCACGGAGCGTGTTGAAAACCTCATAAACAGACTCGCTGATAAAAGGGGTGGTGTCGTATACGATTCGATAATCCATCCCATCGGGGAACCGGGTCTTGAGCTCCTTCACCTTGGCGTAGACCCCGGCGGCCGTGTCCAGGGCATTCGAACCGGGGAGTTGATAAACCGAAAGCGCCACGGAAGGCTGGCCGTCCAGGGTGCAAGACTGGTCGTACTGCTGCGAGCCCAATTCGACGCGGGCCACGTCGCGGAGCCTGACGATGCCCGTCGTCACCGCCTGGGGGACTCCCAGGGCCGGTTGCTCGCCGGAAGTGGTAGTGCCGACCTGGCCGTTTGAGACACCGAGGGTCGTCTGCGTCCTTGGCATGCTCGGGCCGGCCTTGAGGATGATGTCGGCGAACTGCTCCGGCTCGGTGAGCCGGCCCAGCGTGTTGATGGTCAACTGGAATTGCTGGCCCCTGGGGACGGGCTGCTGACCGATCTGTCCGGCGGCGACTTGGAGGTTCTGCTGGTTGATGGCGTTGACCACGTCGGCGGCGCTGAGATTGAGCGCTGCGAGCTTGTCGGGGTCAAGCCAGGCACGCAGGCTGTAGTCGCGCTGACCGAGGTAGGTGATCCCGGCGATGCCGGGGAGGCGGCCCAGCTCATCCTTGATGTAGATCGTCGCATAGTTGCTGAGAAAGGTGCTGTCGTACCGGCCGTCCGGTGAGATCAGGTTGACGATCATCATCGTGTTCGGGGACATCTTCTTGACGTTGATGCCTTCGCTCTGGACCAACGCCGGGATCACCGGCTGCGCCAGCGAGACCCGGTTCTGCACCAGGACCTGGGCCATGTCCGAGTTCATGCCCAGCTTGAAGGTCACGGTCAGGTTATAGGCGCCGTCATTGGTGCACTGCGACGACATGTACATCATGCCCTCGACGCCGCTGACCTGCGCCTCGATGGGGGCGGCCACGGTGTCCCGCACGGTCTGTGAATTGGCTCCCGGGTAGAGGGCCGTTACCAGGACCGTCGGGGGGGTGACGTCGGGATATTGGGCCACCGGAAGCGTGAACACCGCCACGCCCCCCGCCAACACGAAGATGATCGACAGGACGGAGGCGAAGATCGGCCGGTCGATGAAGAAGCGAGAGATCATGGCCGTGGACCTCCACTCGGTGTCCCAACCTCAGGAGTCGCGGCAGGGCCTTGGCTTTGGCCTCGGGCGCGTCGCGTCATCCGGTTCCTTCGCTGTCTTTCGAGCACCAGGAGCGCGGCAAGGATTCCCGCTCCGCCGCCCACCAAGGGGGCCCAGGTCGGTCGAACGACATTGAGATGCCCGAGCAAAAGGATGAGAGCCAGGCAGCCCAGGCCGCCCAGCACCGCGGAGACGTTCCCACGCGTTAGGCCGGTCGCGAATAGCTGGGTCTCGCCGACCCCTTGAATGACGTAGAAGAAGATCGGCGTGAGGAAGATGCCGAACAGGGTCACGCCGAGCATGCCGCTAAAGACGGCCGTTCCCAGCGATCGGCGCATCTCCGCGCCGGCCCCTTCGGCGATCACCAAGGGGACGACCCCGAGGATGAACGCCAGTGACGTCATCATGATGGGCCGGAGCCGGAGCCGCGACGCCTCCTGGGTCGCCTCGAACCGAGGGCGGCCCTCCTGCTGCATCTTTCTGGCAAACTCCACGATCAAGATGGCGTTCTTGCAGGCCAGGCCGACAAGGACGACCAGGCCGATCTGCACGAAGATGTTGACCGCGTTGTGAGTCAACAGCACGCCGACCACCGAGCAGAGCAGGCAGAGCGGCACCACCAAGATCACGGCCAGCGGCAGCGACCAACTCTCGTAGAGCGCCGCCAGGGCCAGGAAGACGCAGACGACCGCCAATCCGAAAACGTACATCGCGGTGTTGCCTGCCCTGATTTGCATGAACATCAATTCTGTCCATTCCGTCTTCATGGATCGAGGCAGAGCGTCGAGAGCCAGGTTGTCCATCAGTTTGATGGCGTCACCGGAGCTTGTTCCGGGCAGGATGTTGCCCGTGATGGGCGCGGCGGTGGCGAGGTTGTAGCGGGTGACGAAGACGGGGCCGCCGACCTCGCGGACCGCGACCAGGGTGCCCAGCGGGACCATCTCGCCCCACTTGTTGCGGACCTTGAGCAGGTTGATGTTTTCGACCTGGGCCCGGTAGTCGCCCTCCGCCTGGATGGTCACCTGCCAGTAGCGGCCGAATTCGTTGAAGCTGTTGACGTAGAGCGACCCCAGATAGATCTGGAGCGTCTGATTCACGTCGTTGAGCGACACTCCCAGGGATTCCACCTTGGTCCGGTCAATGTCCATATAAAGCTGCGGCGTGTTGGAGCGGAACTGACTCGAGATCCCGGCCAGACCGGGTCGGGTCCGCAACAGGCGGATCAGGTGGTCGGTGTTGCGCTGGAGGTCCGGGAGACCGAGGCCGCCCCGGTCCTCGACCATCAGCTTGAAGCCTCCGGCGACGCTGAGGCCCGGGATCGGAGGCGCCCCGAACACGGTGACCTGGGCGTCCTTGACTTCTCGGGCCCAACGCTTTCGCAGCCGGGCCATGATCGCCGTATCGCGCCGGTCGGGGTTCTTCCGCGCCTCGAACGGGTCGAGGATGACGAACATCGAGCCGAAGTTGGAGCCGGTGGCCGAGAGTACGAACGACATGCCCGAGATGCTGATCGTATGCGCCACGCCCGGCGACTCTCGGGTGATCTTCTCGATCTGCGCCATGGCGGCTTCGGTGCGCTGGAGTGATGCGGAATCAGGGAGCTGGATGTTGATGATGAGCCGCCCCTGGTCCTGGTCCGGGATGAACCCGGTGGGGGCATGGAGAAAGACCCAGCAGGTCAAGCCGACCAGCCCGCCATAGGCGAGCAGGACGAGCATGCTGACCCGCAAGAGCTTGCCGACCGCCCAGGAGTACCCGGCAGTCGCGGCGCTGAAGACCTGGTTGAACAGTCGGAAGAACCCGCCGAGCAGGGCGTCCAGGACTCGGCTCAGAGGGTCCTTGGGGGCGTCATGCGGCTTCAGCAGGATCGCGGCCAGGGCCGGGCTGAGCGTCAGCGAGTTGAAGGCCGAGAAGACGGTCGAGACGGCGATCGTGACTGCGAACTGCCGGAAGAACTGGCCGGTGATCCCGCTGATGAATGCGCAAGGGACGAACACCGCGCAGAGCACGAGGGCCACCGCGACGACCGGGCCGGTCACCTCGTCCATCGCTTTGCGCGTGGCCTCGCGGGGCGACAGGCCTTGTTCTAGCCATCGCTCGACGTTTTCGACGACCACGATGGCGTCGTCGACCACGATCCCGATCGCCAGCACCAGGCCGAACAGGGAGATGTTATTCAATGAGAATCCGATTACGGCCATGACGGCGAAGGTGCCGACGATGGCGACGGGCACGGCGACCAGCGGGATCAGCGCGGCCCGCCAATTCTGGAGGAATGCCAGCACCACCAACCCGACCAGCACCACCGCCTCGAGCAGGGTTTGCACCACCTCCTCGACCGACTGCCGGATGAACGGTGTGGTGTCGTAGGAGATCCCGTATTCGACTCCGTCCGGGAACCGCGACTTGAGCTCATCCATCTTCTGCCGCACTCGTTCGGCGATGTCGAGCGCGTTCGTCCCCGGGAGTTGGCGGACGGCGAGGCCCACCGACGGCCGGCCGTCCAGGGTGCAAGACTGATTGTAGTTTTGGGCCCCCATCTCGACACGCGCCACGTCGCGGAGCCGGACGATGCTGGTCGACGGACTCTGTGGTCCGGGGGCGATCATCGTGCCGTTGACGGCCCCGGAGCCCATCGCGTTCTGGCTCGTCCCCGTGCTGATCGAGAGCCCGCTCAACCCGCCGCCGGTGGTCCCGCCTCCGCCGGTGGTCCCGCCCCCGCCGGTGGTTCCGCCTCCACCGGTGGTCCCGCCTCCGCCGGTGGTCCCGCCTCCCAAGACTCCGGTTCCGAATGGGGAGACGCTCAACGGTTCGTATCCTGAGATCACGCTGTTCGTCGTTGCGAACAGGCTATTGGAAACCAGGATCTGACTGGTTGTGGGGTCGAGTCCGGTTGTCGCTCCTCCTGGAGGAGCGAGGCGGCTGGGCACGTTTGCGTTGGCCGACGGTCCCGCCCCGGTCGTCCCGACAATGGGAGAGAGCCTCGGGATGACAGCGGTGGGCACGCTGATGCTGCCCTGGGAAGGCGCCAGGCTTCCGGCGGAGGGCAGGGCGGGGGGGCTCAAGCCGACCTTGACGATGATTGCGCCAAACTGGTCCGGGTCGGTGAGCCGGCCCAGGGTGTCGACCGGCCATTGGAAGGACTGGGATGCCGCGGCCGGTGGCTGGCCGATCTGTCCGATGGCCGACTCCACGTTCTGGCTCCGGATCGCGTTCGCCACCTCGAGGGCGGTCATGTTGCGCGCCGCCAGTTTCTGGGGATCGAGCCAGGCGCGGATACTGTAGTCGCGCTGGCCGAGGTAGGTGATGTCCGAGACCCCATCCAGTCGCAGCAGCTCGTCCCTGACGTAGATCGTGGCGAAGTTGCTCAGGTAGAGGTCGTCGTAACGTCCGTCAGGCGAGCGGAAGCTAACGATCATCAACAAATCTGGAGTCTTTTTTTTGATCGTGATCCCTTGCTGCTGGACGGAGTTCGGCAACTGAGGCAGGGCCAGCGCCACGCGGTTCTGGACCATGACGAGCGCCGTGTTCAGGTCGGTACCGATATCGAAGGTGACCGTCAAGGTGTAGGAACCGTCGTTGCCCATCTGTGAGGACATATAAAGCATGCCCTCGACGCCGTTGACTTGCTGCTCGATCGGCGCGGCGACCGTGTCCGCCACCACCTGGGCGCTGGCGCCTGGGTAACTGATCGAAACCTGGACCGAGGGCGGGGTGATCGGGGGGTATTGCGCGATCGGGAGAGTCAGCAGCGAGATCGCGCCGGTCAGGACGATGATGATCGAGAGAACCGACGCGAAGATGGGCCGGTCGATGAAGAAGCGAGAGATCATCGATGAGCCCCCCTCCCGTTATTTTTTTTTGGGAAAACGATCCCCGAAATTTTGAGGCGAGCGGGGAGCTTATCGTTCCCTCGCTTCGGGGCTTGGTCTGGCCGGGTGCGTTGTCGGAACACTTGGTTGAGTCGCCGGCGCATTCTCCTCGGTGGGCTGGCCGAGCAACGGCATCGGGATCCGCTCGGGCTGGATCCGCATCCGCGGGCTGACTTGCTGCAAGCCACCGACAACCACCCAGTCGCTTCGTTTGAGCCCGTCGGCGATCACGCGCAGGCCGTCAGCCTGGAGCGGGCCCGTGGTGACGCGGCGGTACTGGATGTTGTTCTTGGAGTCGATTATGTAGACATACTTCAGGCCTTGGTCCGAGGCAATCGCCCGGTCGATGACCAGGATGGCCGGATGCGGCTTCCCAATTGGCAGGCGGATTCGCACGAACATGCCGGGTGACAACAGCCGGATGCCTTTGGGGGGCAATGGATTCGGGACGACCCCGCGCACCGAGATGCTCCCCGTGGTCGGGTTCACCTGGTTGTTGACGAAGTTGAGGACTCCCTGGTGCGGAAAGCCATCTTCCCCCTGGAGTCCCATGAGGACCGGCAGGTCCACGCCGGGTTGGGGTGGGTTGAGCTTCCCCTGGTTGATCGCCCGCCGGAGCCGCAACAGGGTCGGCTCATCCACATCAAAATAGGCGTAGATTGGGTCCTGGGAGACGACCGTGGTCAACAACGTCTGATCCTGATTGACCAGGTTACCGAGCGTCAGGTAGTAGCGGCTGACGTGGCCGTCGATTGGGGATGTCACTTTTGTGAAATCGTGATTGAGCTTGTAAGCCTCCATGTTTTTCTCGAAAGCCTTGACCCTGGCATCGGCCTCTTCCACCGACGCGAGATCCTGGTCGAGATGCTCCTGGCTGATGGAGTTGGGCACCCTGGCGTTGATCGCCAGGTCTCGCGCATACACGACCTTGGCCAGTTTGAGTTGAGCCCGGTAAAGGTTGACCTGGCCACTCGCCTGGTCGAGCTGAGCCTTGTAGGGGCGAGGATCGATTACGAACAAGGTGTCCCCTGTCTTGACGTCCGCCCCTTCCTTGAACGGCATTTCGACCAGGTAGCCGGTAACCCGCGGGCGGATGTCGACTGCTTGGACCGCGTCGGTCTGGCCGGTGAAGTCCGCGTATTCCGTGACCTCGCGTTCGACCGGCCGGCTGACCGGGATGATGGGCGGCTGCGGGGGAGCGACCGCCGTCGACGAGCGCTGGCAGCCCGCCAACGCGGTCAGCCCCAAGCCGATGACTCCAAGGACGAGAGCAGGGCGGTGCATCGGGGCTTCACTCCCCCCTTTTTTCTATTTTTGCAACGATTCGCAAAAGAGCTAAGAGTCTGTCCCAGAAGGTGAATCCCACGGGAGCTTTTGAATGATCTGCTGGGTGCCATGCGGTTCCGTACTCGGAACCCATGCGGGAATGCCTTGGCCTGGCGAGCACGGGTTCCGAGTACGGAACCCGTGGCACCCAAACGGCCTTCAATTTTCGGTTTCCCTGAACTTACGAGACAGACTCTAAGTTCCGCAACGGGTAGTTTGCAGTAGCACGGCCGGCCCGGCCGTAATTCCCTCGGGGTCGGCGCGAGTCTGAGGAATGGCCCTGGTCCGAGGGGATACGGCCGGGCCGGCCGTTCTACTCATTCGACCGGGCCGGAAATCCAGCGAGATTCTCGCCCAGGCGTGGATCGTTGTTTTTTTGTGGTACGGGGTGGAATCTTCCTCGTGCCGATGAAGTAACTCGGAATAGGATTGTTTGTTGAATTGTAGAAGTCGCGATTCTGCGTTGCTGGTTTCGCGCTCCCAGGGAAAGACCAATCCGGAGGGCCGATTGCTCAGGCTTTTGCGTGGCGGCCGGCCCGAGGGGATCGGCACGCGACGATCTCGACGAGGAGTTGCTTCATCAGAGGCTGGTCACTCTGGGGACTGAAATCTCCGAGTGGGCAGAGCGCATTCAACTCCGGCATATAACCGGCTGCGTTTCCTCGAGGGATATTGTAGCGCACCGCTCGATAACCCTCGAGCGTGCGCGTCGTTCCATCCTTGGCAAAGCTCGTGATATTGATGAGTGCAAACGGCTCGAGGTTTCGTTCTTCCATATCCTTGGCGTTCAGAAAGATCAGGGTGCGGAGGTTCTTGACGCCTCGATAGCGGTCGTTATCCGAATAGATCGTCGTGTTCCACTGGTCGTGGGATCGCATCGTGCTAAGGATGAGCTTGCCCGCGGGCGGGATGGCGTCGGCCAGTGGGGCGGACGAGAAGGTGGCTTTGCCGGTTGTTGTTTGAAAGATCAATTCACGCGCGGGCTGATGCAGCCGGAATCCGAGCGGCTGGCGGACCCGGCGGTTGAAGTCCTCGAAGCCGATGAGTGCGTCGGCCATCGTGTCGCGGATCCGGTCGTAGTCGGCGACGTAGTCTTGCCAGGGGGTTTTGGTGTGGGGCAAGGCCGCTTGGGCGATTCCGGCGATGATTGCGGGCTCGGACCGGAGTTCCGGGGAGCCCGGCTCGTTCATGCCGTAGGAGAGATGCACCATGCTCATCGAGTCTTCGACGGTGATGCCCTGGGGCCCGGATTGCTGGTGATCGATCTCGGTCCGGCCGATGCAAGGAAGGATCAGGGCCTCCCGGCCATGGACCAGATGGCTCCGATTCAGCTTGGTGCTCACGTGCATCGTGAGGTCGCAGCGGCGGAGCGCCTCGAAGGTGAGGTTGCGATCCGGGACGGCCATGGCGAAGTTGCCTCCCATCCCCAGGAAGACCTTGACCTCTCCCTTCGCCATTGCCGCGATCGTGCGGACGGTGTCCAGCCCTGGCTCGCGCGGGGCCCTGATCTTGCACGCGGCCTCCAACCGGCTGAGCCACTCCTCCGTCGGCCGGTGATCGACGCCGCAGGTCCGGTTCCCCTGGACGTTGGAGTGACCTCGAATGGGACATGGGCCTGCCCCTTCGCGGCCGATGTTCCCGCGGAGCAGCAGGACGTTCATGATCTCGCGGATCGTGTCGACCCCGTTCTCTTGCTGCGACAGCCCCAGGCACCAACTGATGATGCAGGATCGGGATTCGCTGTAGATCTTTGCGGCGGCCCGAATCGCTTCGAGCGTCAGGCCGGATTGACGCACCAGCTCATCCCACGGTGTGGCCTGGCAGACGGCTCGATACGCCTCGAAGCCCGAGGTGAAGCGTTCGATGAACAGCCGGTCGAGCGCCTTCGGGTTGGTGTCTGCCTCTTCGATCAAGTACTTGGCGATGCCTCGCATCAGGGCCATGTCGCCGCCGATGCGCGGCTGGAGGTTCAGCGAACTGGTGGGCGTGGCCCGAAAGAGGGCCATGTCGAGGATCTCGTGCGGCGTGATCACGCGGGTCGCCGCGGCCTCGATCAGCGGATTCACATGCACGATCTTCAAGCCGCGTTCTTTGACTCCATCCGCCAAGGCGGTCAGCATCCGAGGCGCGTTCGACGCTGCATTCACGCCCATGACGAAGATGGCGTCGGCCTTCTGCCAGTCGACCAGGTCGACCGTCCCCTTTCCCGTCCCGATCGAGGCGTTCAGTGCCCGGCCGCTCGCCTCGTGGCACATATTCGAACAGTCGGGCAGGTTGTTGGTGCCAAACTCACGGGCGAACCACTGATACAGAAAGGTCGCCTCGTTCCCCAATCGCCCCGAGGTGTAGAACGACGCCTGGTGGGGGCTCGATAACGCCCGCAAGTGCCGGCCCGCCGTCTGGAAAGCGTCGTCCCACGAAATCGGAATATACTTGTCGGAGGCTGAATCGTAGGACAAGGGCTCGGTCAGTCGGCCGACGTCTTCCAGCGCGAAGTCGGACCACTCCATGAGCTGGCTGACCGTGTGGGTGGCGAAGAACTCGCGGTCGACCCGTTTGCGCGTCATCTCCCAGGTGGCATGCTTGATTCCATTTTCGCAGATGTCCATACGCAGGCCCTTGCGGTCGTCGGGCCAGGCGCAGCCGGGGCAGTCGTAGCCCCCATTCTCGTGGTTCATTCGGAAGATGGCTTTGACCCCGTTGAGGATCTCTCCTTGTTGGATCAGGGTCAGGCCGACACTTTTCGCCGCCCCCCAGGCGGCCGCGGGATGCGTGTAGTCGTGCTGTGAGAATTCGCCGTCGACGTTGGGACCACAGCCGACAGCGGGCTCGACTGCCAATTTCTCGGGGTGAGAATGTGTGTTATCCATCACCAAACTCCCCATCAGCATAATGAGTTTAGAATTGTTTCGATGAGGTGAATCGAGTCCTGACTGGAGGCCGGTGGGTTCGTGGAATCATCCGCTTTGTCGAGTGGGGGCGGACTTACCCGTTTTCGCCAGGCCAGGTGAAGGGGACGTCAGCGTTTGCGAAGTCGTTTGGTTTCAAGAGACTGGTGGATTTCGTAGGATTGACAAGGAAAGACATGGTGTCCGATTGCTGGCTTCTGCGGAGGTGGGCGGAGCTGCCCACCTTTTCTCCCCCACACTATTTTTTGTCGAGGCCCATTAACGCGATTGAGATTCGGATTTCTCGGCGCCGTCCTTGTCTGTGATGAACACGTCCCGGTGGGGGAACTTCTCGAACAAGGAGGCTGGCTTGCTGAAGTTGGTGGCCAGCACGTCGACCGGGTTGCCGGCGATCCATTGTGACAGGTCGATGGTCGCGTACTCGCCGGTATTGAACCCGAGGAGAGCGCGGGACGGGGTGTCGCCGACGTTTTCGATCGAGTGCCCGTACCCTTGCGGGATGTAGCCGACGTCTCCCGCTTCGAGGATCTCGGTCCGGTATCGACCGTGCGAACCGAACAGCGTCACGCTGACCTTGCCCTTGATGATGTACTGCCACTCGTCCGCAGTCGGATGCCAGTGGAGTTCGCGCAACGCCCCCGGATCGAGGTCGAGGATGACCCCCGTGACCGTCTTCGAGATGGGGAACCGGCTGGAATCGACCCGCCACTCCCGACCCCCTTTGAAGATGCCGTGCGGGGTTTGTGAAAGCAGTTCATACTTGTGTGTCAGCGGTGGTAGCGTGCGTCCTTGGAGTGGGGTGACCGGCGTTTCCGCGGGCACGCTGCCGCGGGCGAAGTACACTTCCTCCTTCGGGAATCCGTCGAAGGCCGACTCGGGGAGGCCGAAATTCTTGGCCAGGAGCGACTTTGGTACGTGGCCAAGCCAGTCGGTGATGCTGAACGTGCCGAACTCCGAGAAGTAGCCATTGTCGAAGATCAGGATGAAGTGCGTGGGTTCCTGGCCTAAGCATTCGAGCATGTGACCGTGGCCGCGAGGAAAGTACCACACATCTCCCGAGTTGAAGTCATTGGTCTCGGAGTTCCCCTGCGGGTCGATGACCGTCGTCCGGACCCGTCCGTCGATCACGAACGCCCACTCGGCCGCGGTGGCGTGCCAGTGCAGTTCCCGCATGGCCCCTGGCTCGAGTCTCATGGAGACGCCCGCGATTCCCTTGGAGATCGGCAACTGCTTGACGGTGGCTTCCTTGCCGAAACTGTTGCCGATCACCTTGCCAGTCGACTTCTCCAACGCGAACTTGAAGGTTGGCAGTTCCTCGTTGGCCAGCAGAGGGTCGGGCACGTTGTTCATGAAGCTCGGATCGCCCGCTTCGGCCTGCTTGGTCCCGACCAGAGCCGCCGTCGTGGCGGCGGCGAATGCGGCGGCCCCTGCCAGAAAATCCCTGCGTTGAAAGTCGGCCATGGGAATCTCCTTTCTTTTTTTTCGGGAAACAGGGCGTGATCGAGTTTCCGGCTTTCCTGAGACGGAGTCCAGAGGTCAGTCTCAGGAGGCGCTGTCAGTGGCGAGACGCGGAGACTGATTGGCCGCTGGTGGGAGAAATCCTGCCGACGATCGCGGCTTGGTGTGAAGAAAGGGCGGAGTTCAGGCCGCAGAGGTCGCGTCTTTCCTCGAACTCATCGAACGTAAGCGACGGGCTGAAGCTGACCAAGCGTCGGGCGCCGGCGAGGAGCGCTTGGACGAGACCGAGTGCCAGGGGCATGAGTGCCAGCCCGAGGGACCACATTATGAGAGTAAGCATCCACACGTCTCCTTCCGCGGCCCCCCTCATCGGGGC
Organism: Singulisphaera photorubra; assembly: GCF_045290345.1. Lineage (GTDB taxonomy): Bacteria > Planctomycetota > Planctomycetia > Isosphaerales > Isosphaeraceae > Singulisphaera. The sequence goes on from NZ_CP155447.1 coordinate 1,910,038, forward strand.
GGCGACCAGACTTTGAGTTGAGTGCATCCAAAGCCCCCTGTGTCTGGCGGGCCGCTTGCGCCTTTCGGGCAGGTTCTTGGGGCCTTCGCTCCTTGCCCCCCTATGAGACCTGCGAATAATGCCGAGGGAACCCTTCATTGTTTTTGGGAAGGGGAGTGGGGATGGCGGCTGAGTTACGGTGTGAATTGACACTCCTCCTGGGGCGTGCCCGGGCCGGGGACGAGCACGCCAAAGGCGAACTTCTCACGCTGGTCTATGACGAGCTGCGCCACGTAGCCTCGCATCTGATGCGCCGGGAGCGGGCTGGCCATACGCTTCCCCCCACCGCCGTGGTCCACGAGGCTGTGTTGCGACTTCTCGGCGATGCGGTCTTCGACAAGGCTGTGGATCGGAACTATCTGTTCGCTTCGGCCGCACGAGCGATGCGCGAGGTGCTCATCGACCACGCACGGCGGCGGGCCGCCGACCGGCGTGGAGGGGGTTGGCAGCGCAAGCCGCTGGACCATCGGGTGGACTACTTCGCGGACCAGGGGTTGGATGTCGTTGCGGTCCACGAGGCCCTCGACCGGTTGGCCGCGCGGAACGAGCGCCAGGGGCAAATCATGACCCTGAGATATTTTGGCGGTCTCACCGTGGCTGAGATCGCCCAGGCGCTCGGCGTCTCGGTGGTCACCGTCGAACGGGATTGGCGGCTTGCGCGGGCCTGGCTCCAGGGCCAGCTTAGGGAGGGGGAAATGGAATGACTCCGGACCGCTGGCGTCAGATTGGTGACCTCTTCGACGCCTCGCTCCAACTCGCCCCCCCCGAGCGAGACGCCTGGCTCCGGCAGACTTGCGGCGAAGACGATGACCTTCGAGCCGAGGTCGATCGCCTTCTCGCCCAGGACGAGCGGGCGGCTCGCAATGCGTTCCTGCCGCCCCCCGAGTCAGCGCCCCGATCTCTCGATCGGACGGGATGCTGGCCCCCTTGTGCCGAAGCACTTTCGTCGAAAGAGCTTCACTTGCTTGATCGATTCAAGACAGAGCGTGTTGACGACCCAGGTGGATTCACTCCCAAGGCGGCCATCGTCGAGGGGATCGGGCTGCCCCCGATCTCCGAGGCACGCTCGGTGGTGCGCGCCCGGCTCCGCGAACTGCCGATCATCTTCATCCTCATCCTGGGGATGGCGACCATCTGGCGAAGTACCGTTTTCGCAGGGAATGATGATCTGGCGATTCATTCCCTCGACGTGATCGTTATCGTGGCCCTTGGGAGCATCATCGCCTTGCTCTCGAGCCGGCGGCCCCTCTCGCTCGCCTGGCTGAAGGCCCTGGAGATGGGCATGATCGTGATGCTCGCGGGCCGCCTTGCCATCGTCCAGTATCGGCTGATGCTCGAGTTCTCGCTGCACGACGACCGGATGATGGCGCAGCTCACGATGAAGAACATCGTCCTCCTCACCTCGATCCTGATTCTCACTTATGGGATTTACGTCCCCAAGAGCTGGCGGCGGACCTCATTGGTGGTGGGGCCGCTCGCGCTCTTGCCCTTCGCCGTACTCTTTTTACTCGCCGTGCAGTATCCGGTGGCGATGGGGTGGCTCTGGGAAGGGTGGCGGAAGAGCACGACCCATCGGATCTGGCTGTTCAGCTTCGACGCGACCGTTCTGTGCATTCTGGCCGTCGGCGCCACGTTCGGAGCCCGCACGATTTCCCGGCTGCGCCGGCAGGTCGCCGAGGCGCGGCAACTCGGCCAGTATCGCCTGCGGCAGCAGATCGGCTCCGGCGGAATGGGCGAAGTCTATCTCGCCGAACACCAATTCCTGAAACGCCCTTGCGCCCTCAAGCTGATTCGGCCGGAGGCTGGGGACGACCCTCACACCCTGGCGCGGTTCGAACGCGAGGTTCAGCTCACCGCCACGCTCTCGCATCCGAACACGGTGGAGGTCTACGACTACGGCCGGACCGAAGACGGGACTTATTATTATGTGATGGAGTATTTGCCGGGTCTGAGCCTGGCGGAGCTGGTCGAGCGGCATGGCTCGGTTCCGCCCGAACGGGCCATCTACCTGCTGCGGCAGGTCTGCCTGGCGCTTCGCGAGGCGCATGGGGTCGGCCTGATCCATCGGGACGTCAAGCCGTCGAACATCTTCGCCGCCCGCCGCGGGGGGGCCGACGACGTGGCCAAGCTGCTCGACTTCGGTCTCGTCCGGCCGGCGGTGGCGGTGGCGGTGGCGGTGGCGACCCCGCGCACCTCCTCGCTGAGCCGGGAGGGACAGATCCTCGGTACGCCGCTGTTCATGTCACCCGAGCAGGCCCGGGGCGGCCAGGAGCTGGATGAGCGAAGTGACATCTACTCGCTGGGCGCGGTGGCCTATTTCCTGTTGACCGGTCGGCCCCCGTTCGACGTTGGGGACGATCTCGGAGTGATCATTGCGCACGCCCGCGACCCCGTGATCCCCCCGTCGCAGGTTCGCGCCGGCATCCCCGAGGACGTTGATCGCGTTGTGCTCCGGTGTCTGGCCAAAGATCCGGCCGACAGGTTCTCCGACGCCGAGAGCCTGGAACGGGCGCTCGGCGAATGCGCGTGCGCGGGGGAGTGGGACCAGGGGCGGGCGAGCCGTTGGTGGCGGGAAATCTAACCACGGAACACCTCGAGAGCACAAAAGAAAGCAGCGTATGAGTATTCTTCCGTTGGCAAATGAAAAGGCGTGAATCGCTTTGCCGCAGATGGCTGCATTTTTGTGCAATTCTGTATGTGCCGTGGTTCTGGTTCGCCCGATTACATGTCCGCGTTGAGGGCGAGGCCGGCGAGCTCGCCGTTGCTTCTGGTGCCGAACGCGACGCCTCCTATCCCCGTGGCCCCTTTGAAGACGCCGGTGCCGCCGTTGATCTTGTAGGAACTGGCGCGGATCGTGATTCTGACCGACCCCTGGTTGTTTGCCAGGGTGAGGTTGCCCCGGTACGAATGGGTACCGGCGCGAACCGTGTCGGTCACGCTGCCGCTGGTCTCAACCGCCCCCATCGCCGCGAGCCCGCCAGAGCCCTGGAAGTTGTATACGTACGCCGAGCGACCGGTGGACTTGGGGGCCGACCAGGCATCGTGCCTCATCAACGGCCCGGTCAGATCCACGAACTTGCGCTGCACCGGTTGGAAGCCCGAGAGCAGAACCCGGGAATCCATCATTTCCACTTGCGGACGCATCTCTCGCTTCGGAGACATCGTTTGTCCTACCACGGGTCCGAGCCATTTTTTTTGCTCATTCCATAAGAAACCTCTGTTTCGTATCGGTCCGGAATCGCTTCTTCTCTAGCTTTCGTGCCCTACCTGGATGCACGCTGTCGTCCCAATTTGACGTCTCGGTAGTTTCGGGGGGAATGGCGGACTGTGCAGGGGCGTTGCCGGTGTTGTTCTTCTGGGCTATGCTCACCTTCCCACCGGTTCACGTTCTCGCCCCACGACGGTCTAAAAAAAAGAGGACAACGTCTATGCTGCCAGAGACAGGCCTTCTCTCCCGCCGCGGTTTTGTCGGGCAGACTTTCGCCGCGGCCGCTGCCTGCGGGCTTGGCCCGAGCGTCGTGGCACAAGCCGCTCAGAACGACCAGAGTCAGGGCGAGCCCGTTGCGATCGGGTCGAGGCGAGAGCTGTTCGTCGACGACTTCCTGGTCGATCGTCTCTCCGGCAAGGCCGAGATGCGGCTGCACCACCCGCGCCGAAGGAAGTCGTGCTCGTCCACGACGCCCCCTGGGAGGGGAGTGGCAGCGGCTATCACAGCATCTTCCAGGACGGTCCGCTGTACCGAATGTACTACAAGGCCTGGCACCTCGACGTGTCGCCGAAGAAGGTCAAGACGGACGGGCACCCGCTCTATTGCTGTTATGCCGAGAGCGAGGACGGGATCCACTGGCGTAAGCCGGAGTTGGGGCTGTTCGAGTTTCGCGGGTCGAAGGCCAACAACATCGTGATCGCGAGTGGAAAGTGGGGCAAACTCGAGGTCGACGGGGGGCACCCCGCCGTGTTCAAGGATAGTAATCCCGCCGCGTCCGCCGATGAGCGTTACAAGGCGTTCGTCCGTTGTCCCAAGCCGAACGGACTCCTCCCGTTCAAGTCGGCCGACGGTCTCCACTGGTCGCCGATGAGCGATGGGCCGGTGATCACCGCGGGGGCGTTCGACTCCCAGAATCTCGCGTTCTGGGACCCGATCCTTGGCGCCTACCGGGCCTACTGGCGGATCTTCACGGGCGTCGGCAAGGGGCGGAGCATCCGCGCGATCCGGACCGCGACCTCGAAGGACTTTCTCCACTGGGACGAGCAGGCCGACCTCACCTATGTCGACTCGCCGCCCGAGGAACTCTACACGAACCAGGTGAAGCCGTATGAGCGGGCCCCCCACCTCTTAATCGGGTTCCCGACGCGGTACACCGACCGGGGTTGGTCCCCTTCCATGAAGGCCCTGCCCGAGCGAGAGAACCGCGAAAACCGAGCAGGGGCGTCAACGCGGTACGGGACGGCCGTGACCGACGCGCTCCTCATGGCGAGCCGCGACGGTGTGAAGTTCCGGCGCTGGAATGAGTCGTTCCTTCGCCCTGGGATCGAAGGCGACGGGACCTGGAACTACGGGCACCAGTACATCGGCTGGCACCTCGTCGAGACGAAATCGGCCCACGATGCCGCGCCCGGGGAACTCTCACTCTATGCCACCGAGAGCTACTGGACCGGCACGAGCAGCGTCCTTCGCCGCTACACCTTGCGCGTCGATGGCTTCGTCTCCCTCCGTGCGCCGATGAGCGGCGGCGAACTCGTCACCAAGCCCTTGACGTTCGAGGGGAGCCGGCTGCGACTCAACTTCGCGACCTCGGCCGCCGGCTCAATTCGCGTCGAGCTGCAAGATCAAGCGGGCGGGCCGCTCCCCGGGTTCACGACCACCGATTGCGACGAGGTCTTCGGTGACACCCTCGACCGGGAGGTTTCTTGGCACGGAAACCCCGACGTCAGTGCGCTCGCCGGCAAGCCGATTCGCCTTCACGTCAGCCTGCGCGATGCCGACCTGTACTCGCTAAAATTCGGAGCTGGGGCCTGAAATGTAACGAATGTTTTCAGTAGTTGATTTGAATTCCCCGTAGGTGGGCACGGCCCACCATCTTAACTTCTCTTTGGCAAGAAGATCGGGATGGTGGGCCGTGCCCACCTCTATAAACCCACCGCTCGTCAAGGCGTCTGTCGCATTTTTTCCAGGATTCGCTCCCACTCAGGACAATTGGGGAAGACAGGCGTCGAACTGATTGGTGTTTACGTAGTTTCTCGTCTCCCTCCGCCTTCACCGTCGCATCGCCCTCAAGGGTACCGGGCGATGTGACGGTGAAGGCGGAGGGAACCTCCTGTCGAGCCGGAGCGGAGTCCGGCGTTCGACTGATCCGTCGCTTTCAGCTGCTCGAAATCAAAATATAAACGATTCGCTTTCGTCTAGGAGCCCACGCGGGTTTCAACTCGCCCGCGATTGATCGTCTGGATGTCTCGCCGCTGCTCGTCCCACTCTTCTATCCGAGCGTCAGCCCGAGGGCCTAGCCCCAATGGGTGTTTCGAGACGGTCGAAGGGGACGACCCCATCTACGGACGAGCATCAAGCCCAAGGGTGGGTCGAGTCGCCCCCTTCAACACGGGACGCAACGGTGAATCATACAATACCAAGTATCACAATATGAAAGCGTGAAAGGTCATGCAGCTTGCTTCAGCGTGATCGGTCCTCCCGCGACTTGATGGAATAGCCAACGGACCCAACGGTTGCCGACCGCCGCGGCGACCACGCACGCGGGCTTGCCGGCCTGCCGCATCGACGCGGCCAACGCCTTCCAGCGGGGATCGTAGCGGATCAGACGATGGGCGGCTTCGATGATCAGGGTACGCAAGTGCTCGTTGCCCGCCTTGATCAGGCCGGCGTCGGCCTGACGCTGGCCGCTGGAGGCGTTGCGAGGCGACAACCCGCAGTACCGCGCCATCTGCTTGCCGGTGGTGAACCGATCGAATCGGCCGATCTCAGCTCGCAAGGCCCAGGCCGTCACCAGCCCGACTCCGGCGAGCAAGATCAGTTGGCTGACGACCGGATCCTCGGAAGTCACCTGAGCCAAGCGGTGTTCCACTTTGAGGATCGCGTCGGCGATGTCGCGGAGATCCTCGATCAGGCGATCGGCGATCCAGCGGCCTTCGCTCCCGAGTCCCTCGGCGGTCTGAAACCAGTCCATCCAGGCACGGCCCCATCGCCGCGACTTGGGTTCGACGACGCGGGTGTCGCGGAGCAACGCGGTGATGCGAAGCTTGGTGTCGCGGCGGCGGTTGGCTAGCTGCTGACGATAGCGGGTCAGGGCGCGGAGTTGGCGGACGTCCTCGGGAGCCAACCAGACCTTGGGCAAATAACCGACGCGGACCAAGTCGGCGATCACGCGTGCATCGGCCCAATCGGTCTTGTCAGGAGTCTGCTTCATCCGCGCAACATAGCCGGGGTGAGCGAGGTTGATGCTCCAGCCGTGCCGGGTGGCCAGTTCGTCGGTGAGGTTGGCGGCGCCGGGGCAGGCCTCGATCGCCGCCCTAACGTCGTGACCGAAGGGTGCGACCAGCTTGACCAGGGCCTCAGCCTGGTTGGTGCAGGGCCGATTCGCGAGGATCTTGCCGGTGGTGTCCATGACGCACACTTGAATCGAAGCCTTGTGGTAGTCGAGGCCGACGTAGATGGTTACCTTGGACATGGCCTGTTGCTCCGCTCTGTGGGATGGGGTTCTACTCCTCCAGGGTAAACCCCGCGATCGTGTCGCGGCAGGAGCAACAGGCTTTCATCCCCATCTACGGGGACCTTGAATTCTGATGGCTGAAATGTCGTTAATTGTTGAAGTAACTGTAGCGGGTTAGGCGAAGCTTTAGCGCCGGCTCAACGTCTACGTGGGCTGTTGCTGTGGTTGCGGCCGGTGCGTCCAGGCGCGGTACCCGCTGCAGACCTCCGACGCATTGGAGGCTGCCGCCCCCCAGATCGACCCTGATGATCAGGCCGCCGTAGTCCTGCTGAACAAGCCCTCTTCGGGCTTACTCAGGAGGACAGGGAGCTTATGTGACTCCCTGTCCCTCTCTTCGCCCTTGTGCTCAGCGCCGCTTGGAAGCCAGGAAACTCATATTCGCAAGCCGGCGAGGGAGTAGGAGAAGGCGCTTATCCGGTCATTCACGTGTTTTTTGTATAAATTTTTACACTCTTCCGATAGCATCGAGCATTCGATCAGCGAAAATACGGCTTCTTGTTTGGAGATGAACATCTCCAGAATTCTCTTGTAGCGTCTTTCGACAAGCCCTAGCCTCTGGGCGAACTCTACGAAGTCGTCATAGGCGTAGTAGGCGTTAGCCTTGTAGCTCTCCGTCTCGAAGCCGTCTTTGAACAATTCGAGGGCGGTCTGCGTCTCGTCCGGCAGGTGGAGGCGAGTGTTCAGCAAGTCGTAGGCGGGGGTCAGGTTGTACTCGTCGGCCTGCTCGTTCTTGATAAGCGAGAAGTTTTTTAGGTGGGCGTCACCATTGTTAACGAGGTAGTTGAACGCTACGAGCGTGAAGAACCGCTCCAAGTCCACTGGCGAAGCGGCCACGTGCCGGCGGATTAGCTGACCGATCTCCTCGTACGAGCTGTCGTACTTGTAGTTCATCCCATGGGCTTCTTCGGTTCTGGCGGCGATCTGGGCGAAGTCCTCCTGGAGTGAGCGTTGGCCGTCGGGTTGTACGTCGAAGCGGCGGACGAGATACGCGAGTTCCCCATCCTCGAACGCGACCAAGGCGTTTTCAGCCACTTCGATCTTGAAGACCTGCCGGGCGATCTGCATCGTCAGGTGTTCATTGATCGGGACCATATCCAACCGCTTGAAGGTCCCATGCGGCCTGGGCTTTAGGATGTACTGCCCGCCCGACATCACCATTTCCAACCGCCCCGCGTTCAACGCGAGGGAGATCTTGGTCTGGATGCCGGAGATCGACATCCGGTCGGTGGTGACTCCGAGCTTCACCTGGTCGTAAGCCGGGCGAGAAAAGGGAAGGATGAAGGGGACCTTCTTGACCCCGAACAGCCGCTTCCGGCAGGCCCCGCAGTAGGTCGCTTGTTCGGGTTTGAAGCAACCTGGGCAACGCGTCATGGCGAGCCGGCCTCCTTGATGGTCACTCCCCCGATGGTTTCAGCTTCGCAGGTCCTCAGCAGCCGCGTGAAATGGTCGCTCTCGTCGATTTTCAGCACGCGGCATTGAAGCGTCTTGTCCTCCCCTTCCGCCAACAGGCCGAAAAAGAATGGGAACAGCAGGGGCGACTCAAAGGGGGCCTCTTGTTTAGGAAAGGAGAGGCTGATGGCCGGGCACTTCGGATTGTTCAGGTACTCCGGCGCGTACTGGAAACGGTAGGTGCCGGCCTGGTCCTTGCTCAGCACACCCGCGAAGACTCCCCGGCAGTGCACCTTAGCTCGACGCATTGAGCGACTTCTCCGTCAGGCGGAGTTCCAGGCCCAGCACCTCCGCGATCTTGGCGAGCTGATTGATCGTGGGGTTCGCCCTACCATTTTCGAGGTCGGTCAGACCACGGAGCGTAACTCCGGCGAGTTCGGCGAGGTCACGCTGACGAAGACGGAGTTTCTTCCGCCGAAAGCGGAGTTTCTCCCCAATTTCTTGGTTCGTCAGAGTAACCTCCTGCCGTTCATGCGCATTATAGTGCGTTTTTTCGGTCTGGCTTTCATGGCTCTTCTCTCTGGCAGCCAGAAAGCGCATTCCAGTGCGCTCCCAACAAGAGTCTATGGAGAAATCCAGCGGCGATCAAGTGGAATGCGTATTATAGTGCGTTTTTGGTGGTCGTGCCTTGGAGCCCAGAACCCAGGCACTCAAGCTGCTTCGTCTTCATGTCACGATGGTTTCTTCCAGATGCCCGTTTGCTTGAGCCCGTTCGAGCCGAGATCCGCCATCGGCCAGTGACCGGGGACGGGGATCTGGTCGCGGGTCGGCCACAGGTTCAAGTCGTCCACCAGGAGCAGGCCACCTGGTCGCAGTTTCCCAACGCACCGACGGATGCAGGTCGAACGATAGTGACCGTCCACGACGACCAGGTCCAGCGACTCGTCGGGGAACTCGTCCACGACTGCAACGTACCGCGGGAGGGGGTTGTACTCGGCCTGTTCGGGTTCCGACTCGACGTGATCGAGCGGGATCAACCGGTAGTCCACGTTGGCTGGGTGGCGGGTCGTCAGCATGGTTTGAACCTGCTCGTGCCAGCCCGCATGGTGTTCGACACTGGCCAGTCGCCCGAGCTTCGTGGCGAACCACGCGGTACTGCGACCGCTCCCGAACTCCAGACCACGCATGGATTGCGTCAAGTTTCGATCACAAAACCGGACACTGCTCGGGCATAGCCATGGCTTGTCCGAGTTCATCCGTTCCCACGCCCAATACCGGGCGCGGGCCAAGATGAGAGTCGGGTGGGTTAACCAATAACTTAGGTTCATGAACACTCATTGCCTCAATAGGGGAACGCCAGGAAGCCACGCACTCAAGCTGGAGAGACTGGGAAGCTGGCTCCCGGAAGCCAAGCACTCAAGCTGCTCCTCGGTCCCGGCGAATCTACGGAGGATGTGATCTGGTGTCCACGGTGATGCGGGAAATCCACATGGCATGATCTTGTGGATCTACTAGGCCTCCCGTCTTACCGGTTCGAAGGTGCGTGGCCAGGTCTCCCCACTGCTCTTAACCTCGTGCCATTCGAGTCCGGGGGGAGTAATTTCTTTCGGCGACCCGGCCCATTTTGCCTTTCCGCCTGTTACATGAAAAACCGTTGCGACATGCTCGGACTGCATTACTCCTGTTGTTTTTTGCAAATTTGGGATAATTTTTCGTGGAAGACCATCCCCTCAGCGACTCGTGCCGAGTCGATTCCGTAAAGTCGCTTGTGATCTGACCGATAGCTCTGGTAGCCCGCTCCACCCCTGATATAGGCCACTTCTCTGACTTGAAAGCAGAGCGAATTCATCCCGGCGTCGACGAATTCGACCCATGTTGTCCCGTTCGCAACTTGGAACCCAAGCTTGCCGATGACCGGTCCCGAACCTAATAGGTCCATGGCAATCTTCGAGTGTTCATGTGGGATCAGGCAGTCGTAAATCTGTTGTACCGTTACACGGTCCTTGACGACACACTGAGAAACAATCTGATCGCCAGAATCATTATACAAAATAATGGACATGGATAATGTATTTATTGGTTCTGGTATTGGCGCCTGGGTGACGGTTTACTGCATGCCGTAATGAATAAATTAAGAGAAATCATCAGTAATCGAATTGAGCTGATTGATCGTCTGGCGGCCATCAGGAATTCTCCGTTATTGTGTTCCCCACACAGAATGCATGAGACCCTAACAAAAAAGGAGGCCCGTCGTCGCCAGGCACTTTACACGGGAGACTTGGGATACATGGGAAAATAGCCGCAAGGCTGCTGTCCATAGCGAATTGCCCAGAGCCCCTGCCATGCCTAGCCTGGGCGCCTGGCTGCCGATGGAATTTTATTCAGAGTTAGGTGAATGTGAACATTCTCAGAATTAAAACAAAAATAGTATAGAATCCAAACAAGCGTCCAACGCGGTCAATCCAAGATGCTTCCGGCTCCCATATGCCAGCAAGACGCTGAAAGAGCCACACGACTGCCAAGGAATACGCGAGGGAGATAAAATGCCACTCCATGTATTCAACGCAGAACTTAACAGGCGTTTTCGCGATGTCCTCGAAATCGACTGGGTTCATCTTCTCCCGTGCTTGGATGAGTAATGAAGATAGTTTTGCAATGAAAAAAAAAGCGATTGAAAGGGACCAAATCAAACATGCGGAAAAGCCTGGCTTGCGGATGAGGATTCGCAGGCACACACGCGGTCGTCGAAACCAAAGGATTAGTAGGGCTATGGGGAAAACTGATCCGCAACACGCGATCTCCACGGCAGTGCCCGCAATGCCTAAAACTCGAAACAGTAAGGAACTCGAGTGCCCAGGAAACTTTGTAGTTGCGACATCAGAAGTTTCTATGATCGCGTAAATGAAACATGTGAATGCAAATATGACTGTGATGTAGTCAAAAATATTGAATCGCCTAGTTTCAATTCGGTCCATGCTCGCCCCTATTTTGTAGGCACTGGCGGTTGCTTGTGCGTTCTGGGCCGGGTACGCTTGTGATTCGATCTGAATACGCCCACCGAATTGAAAGGTCTGTGGCGTCCAGCATTCCATTGAGGATTGTTCTTGCTTCAGACCTCCTATTTTTATGTGCCTGTTTCTCAATAAGCCTCACCTGGGGCGAATTTCTGGTCGACCTCCATCTTGTATACTAAAGCCGGATCTTCAGTCGGTGGCTATGCACCTAAATTAGGCATGCCAGGAGACTTGAGTAAGCTACTAAGACTCGCGGACAGGTCTGCAGTTTTACTAAATCCCTCAGATTTCCCAATTGAAGTGCATGGCCACTGATGGCCCAATACATGAGAGGCGATGGTGTTTTAGTGTCGTCACCAGTGCTCGGAGATTTCGACCTGGTTTACACCAAAAGAGCAACGCCTGGTTACTCGATCGACATTACAGCGGCGCCTTAATTGAAGGGATAAGATGAAGAACACTCTAGTCGTATTTGCAATGGTGATGATGGCGACCTTGGTATTTGCTGCCGATCGTCCTAGTAAACCCTCTTCGACCAAGACCAAGGCTGGTGGTTTACGCAAGCCAACTCCCTTTCAGGTCAAATATGCGCAGGCCGCGAATCAAAAGGTGCTGATCGTAGAGGCGTCGCTAACGTATCAATACGTGAATTACGTCGGCACCCAAATCGCGATCGATCCCCAGTTTAAGTTGCCGGTTGACGTCGCCGGACTGCTGAGGAAAGCCGATTGGAAATCGCCCGATCGCCTCGCCTACTTTGATTGGCTGAAGGCTGTCCCTGACCTCCGATGCAATGGGTGGGATGGGATTCTCACAAAGGCGGATGCCATCGAAGGTGGCTATGTGATTAATGTCACCTTCAAGCCCATTCTGGCCAGTCCCGAGGGTTCTCACAAGACGGCTTCGGCGTTTAATGAGGTCTACGAGCTTTCCAATCAAGGTTTGAAATATGTCAGCGGCTCTGGGAACTCACTCCCTCCGATGCTGATCTTGGAGTGAGTAGAAGATTCCTGCTGAATTTTTGTAAACGGGGTGGGGGAGTTGCTGCTTCCCCACCCGTTTGGCATTTTCGGGTTTAGTGACGATCGACGCTATTGGCTGCGCCTGGTGAACTACCACCTGTTTCGCCACCTAGCCTAATACTACTCCGTTAGATCATACGGGGTGCAGTCGGTGGCCATACACTTGAATTGGGCAAACCAGGAGGCTTGAGCAGGCTACCAAAACTCGCGGACAACTTTACAGTTTTGCTGAATTCCTCAGATTTCCCAATTGAAGTGCATGGCCACTGATGGTCGACCCGGCGCATCGGGTCTCCAACCCGATCGGGAACGTCTTCAACTCGGAGGTGGGTCTGTTCCGGACGGCGGAGGGCGGCACCGCCCGCATGATCATCTGCACGTCGCAGGGCGAGTACCTGGAGGCGGGGCTGGTTCGCGGCGAATACGCCGGGTACAATCGGGCGTGCGTCGGCGACGAGACCGGCAAGAAGCGTTACGACGAGGCCTTCGCCAAGGCCTGCAACTCAAGAACCCTGCCCTCCCGCCGGGAGTCAGCCCCGGCGGACACGGCGGCTCGCACGGCTACCTCGGCGATGACTTCATCGACGCCATCCTCCGCGGGCGCAGGCCGACAATCAACGTCATCGACGCGATGAAGATGACCGTCCCCGGCTAGTACGCCCACTTGTCCTCGATGAAGGACGACGAAACCCTGAATCGCAATACAGCCTGTGACCATCGGACTCGCGAGGACGCCGGTCACGGGGCCGAGCACGCCGCCAATGGGTGTGGGTCGCCGTCCGCCCTCGCCCCGGTCGCGGACCAGGCGAACACTGAGGCCATCCGGACGCGGGACGTCACAAGGGAGGCCGGCGTCCTCCGAGTGGCGGGGAGCCGCCCTGAGATCGACGGTCGCGCTATCAACCCACCGGCTCCCGGCCGGCGGAGGCCCCTTCCGGTTGCGACAATCGAAAGATAGGGTGTCTATATGAGTAAGTTGCGAACAGAAATTCGAATCGTCCTCCTCGCCAGCCTGGTCTTCTGCTCGTTCGTCGCCGCGGGGCACGGAGCGTCCATCCCCGTGATCCTGGACACGGACATCGGCGACGACATGGACGATACGTGGGCCCTGGCGATGCTCCTGGGCATGCCCGAGTTGGACGTCAAGCTCGTCGTCACCGATTACGGTAACACCCCGGAACGCACTCGGCTCGTGGCCAAGATCCTGCAACGCGCCGGCCGCACGGACATCCCCATCGGCACGGGGACCAAGACCGGGAACGATCCCCTCGCGCAGCGGCGCTGGGTGGGCGATTTCGACCTGGGGGCCTATCCGGGAAAGGTCCATGCCGACGGCGTCGCGGCGCTGATTGATACCATCAACGCGCAGCAGGGACCGATCACGCTCATCACCATCGGCCCCGTCCCCAATATCAAGGAGGCCCTCCGCCGAGCCCCGGGGATCGCCACCAAGGCCCGCATCGTCTGCACCGGCGGCAGGATCGACAAAGGCTTCGAGAACGGCGGAACACCCCCGGCGGACTGGAATGTTCGCGCCGACGCCGCGTCCTGGCGTGCGATGGTCGCGGCGCCCTGGTCGATCACCACCTCGCCGCTGGACGCCTCCGAGGAACTGGTGCTTCGCGGCGACTCCTTCGCGACCGTGGCGGCTTCGCCTCACCGACTCGCCCGCATCGTCATCGAAAACTACGATCTCTGGGACTATCGGAGCAACCACCCTCGGGATGCCAGCAGCATCCTCTACGACACCGCGGCGGTTTACCTGGCCGCTTCCGAGGACTACGCCCGGATCGAGCCTCGGACGCTCGCCGTGGACGACCGGGGCCACACGCTCGTCACGCCCCAGGGCAAGACGGTGCGCTGCCAGCTCGGTTGGAAGGATCGGCATGCGTTCGACGCCTTCCTCGTCAAGACGCTGACGGCATCGCCCTTGGCGGAGCGCTGCGCCGAACCGCAGTTGGTCCGTGAAGTCTTGGCGGGCCGGCGGCATGAAGCCCGCGTGTCCTGGTGGGGTTTCGACCCCGAGGATTCCACGACGCATCTGCAGGATGCCATCAACTCGCGAGTCGAGCGGCTGATCCTGGACCGGCAGCCGTCGGCCTGGATCACGCGGCCATTGACCGGCGTGAGCGGCCAGGAAATCGTGTTCGAGGCCGGGACCGAGCTCGTGGCCTTGAAAGGCGCCTTCCGGGCCAGGGGCGATTGTCTGCTCTCGTTCCACGAATGCGAGGACGTCGTCCTGCGGGGCGAACGGGCGGAGGGCGCCGAGCCTGCCCGCATCCGCATGCACAAGCAGGACTATCAATCGGCCTCCTACGAAAAATCCGAATGGCGGCATGGGCTCGCCTTCTTCGGTTGCCGCAACGTGTTGGTCCAAGACCTCGCAATCGAGCAGACGGGAGGCGACGGCATCTACCTGGGCTCGGCGCCGAAGCAGATCCCGAACCGGCAGGTGACGATCCGGCGCGTCGACTGCAACGCCAACCACCGGCAGGGCATCAGCGTCATCAGCGCGGAAGACCTGCTGATCGAGGACTGCCGGCTGCGCCACACCGACGGAACAGACCCGCGGGCCGGCATTGATTTCGAGCCGAATCATCCCGCGGATTCCCTGATCCGCTGCGTGGTGCGCCGCTGCACCGCCGAGGGCAACGCGGGAACCGGCTTCCAGATCTGCCCGCAATACCTGAACAGCAGCTCTCGCCCCATCTCAATCCACCTCGATCAGTGCGTTTCCCGCGGCAATCGGCAGCATGCCATTCACCTGTGCAGCGCGCCGAAGGCCCCTCCCGTCGGGCAGCTGCGGATCACGCGGTTCCTCGCGGAGGACGACGGGATGGCCGGCCTCTCGGTGCAGTTCAACCCGTGGAACGCGGTGCGCATCGAGCTGGAAGACTCGATCTTTCGCGATTGCGCCCTCAAGGACTCCTTCTTCCCGCCGCTCTACCTGCAGGGCCTCGAGACGGACAGTGTCCCGGCCGGCAATCTCCACTTCAAGAACGTCACAGTGAAGGATGATCGCGATCGTCCGATCCTGAAAATCCGCGACCGGAAAGGCAACGGAGTGAAGTCTCTCACCGGGGCGATCATCCTCGAACGCAACGGACAAAGATTGTCCATCACCGTGGATGACGCTTGGATTAGTGATATTCTTAAATAATAATTCTGTGCAAAAGATCCTGGTGAGTTCAAAGCGAAAGGTTGGCAGGCCAGGGCCAGCTCATATCAGGTTCCTTGTAGGAGACCAGGACAAACCGGGGGCTACGTAGCCTCCTCCGAGGCTGGCTCTGGCTGCCCAGCCGCAGTTTGCCGAAGAGCGTCCGATAGAAAAGCTGATGCCGGCCCTTGCGGAGCCGCGGCCGACCGCAGTCGGGGCAGCACACCTGCTGAGAGACGAACTCGGCCACTTGGTGGGCAACCATCGACTCGTGGACCCCGCGGAGCAGATTCTTGGCCTCGGCCAGCGATAGACCGAGTCCGTCCGGCTGCAGCGGGCCGCGCTCGAGTGCGGCGACTTACTGGACCAGGGGCGGTTCGCCCGCATCGGACTCGACGACCACGCGGGGACGGTCCCATCTTTAGAATCTAACGAATTCCTCAGAAAAGACGTTTCGTCCGACACTCGGCGACGACATTCACATGCGTTGGATAACGCAGCGGTTGCTCGTTCACATGCCAGCAACGCACGAAAACGGGGAATGTGTTTTTTATGTCAATATGTTAAACGGGTATCGCAGGCAGGAAACGTCATGCACGCTTGTGCGTAGAGTGCCAAAACGCTCTAATTCTACTGTAACCAGCGAGATTATATGACTCCCTGTCCCTCTCTTCGCCCTTGTGCTCAGCGCCGCTTGGTACCGGCCACGTTGACGCCGCTGCCGATGACGAGGTCGTGGTGATAGGCCCAATCGTAGAGTTTGCCGGACCGGGCGGGGGGGAGGACGACGAGGTCGGCAAACCCCTCTTCGGCGAACCAGCCCTGGAGTTCTTCGACAGTGTGGTGCGACTGATAGCGGGGGGCGTACCAGTCGAAGCTGTCACAGACGCGGAGCGTCCAGTCGGGGTGATTGGAGAAGTTGGCCACCTTGTTCAGGGTCCGGTTGAGGACCGGGATGCCGCCGAGCACGCCCAGGGCCACGCAGCACGGCTCGAGGACGCGGGCCGGTAGACGCGTGGTCGCGGCGCGGAGGGTGGAGTTGATCCACTCCTGGGGCGGGATGTTCTTGCGATAGAGCCAGACTGCAAGGCGGCCTCCCGGCTTGACGCGGGCGGCCACCTGGGCGAACGCCCGGCGCGGGTCGGGGCTGTGGTGCATGACCCCAATCGAGAACGCGAGGTCGAACTGCCGTTCGGCCAGCGGGAGATCCAGCAGATCGCCCTGGATGATCGAGACGTCGGGCAGGTCCGCGCAGAGTTCGGCCGCCTTCTCGACGGCCGAGCTGAGGTCGACGCCGACCACCGTGGCTCCATGTCGGCCCGCGAGCCTGGCATAGCGTCCGCCGCCGCAGCCGGCATCGAGCACGAGCAGGCCCGCGAGCGAGGCCGGGGCGATCCCGGTCTTGACCAGGAAGGTCGCTTCGTCCTCGTCGTCCCGCGCGACGTCGTAGCGGTTCCACTGCCTCCCGAAACTGGCGGCGTACGACTCCTCGGTGAATCGAGGAATCCCTCGGATCAGAGGGTAGTTCTTGCCACACCCCTGGCACCGCAATTCGGGCGGCTCACCCGAGGTTTCGAGTGGTTCACGGCAGCCTGGGCAACGGAGAATGTTCAGCAGGGCGGCGTTCATCGAACCATTCTAACGAGCGCTCGACCGAGCGTCACGCTCTTGAACGCCCGGGTGACAGAAGAAGGCCCGCCCGTGCTAAAATCAGGAGATCGAGGGGCGTTCTATCGACCGTCGCTTGGCCCTCAAGATTTTCCTGCGATGCGGGATTCGAGACGTTGAACCCAGGAATGGAAGTGGGGGCACTTGGCTCGGATCCCAGGAACTGTTTTTTTTCGACGACCCGCGAAAGAGCGAAATAACCGAGGATTCTTGCGGTTTCCGCAACGAGTTGGTTTGCAGTAGCCCGGCCGTAACTCCCTCGGGGTCGGCGCGAGTCTGAGGAATGGCCCTGGGCCGAGGGGGATACGGCCGGGCCGGCCGTACGACTCATTCGACCGGGCCGGAAATCCAGCGAGATTCTCGCCCAGTCGCGGGTCGTTGTTTTTTTAGGTCTGGGACTCTTTGCGGACCCCCTTGAAAGGCTCACCATCCTTTTTCTGAGCAATGAACCGGCCCGTCTCGGTGTCTCGCTTGGTGAAGCGTTCGGTCAGAGGGTTTGAGACCTGAGATCGCTTGCGGACGGCTCCCTTCCGGTGGCCGTCGCCCACGGGTGGATTCGTGGCCATGGGGATTCTCTCCCTACATTTTTTTCTCTCTCGATGGTTAAAGACACAAGCATCCAAGTGATTAATGTCGGCAAATGCGGTGCCGATTTTGGCGGTTAGCGGGGTCGAAAGGAGGGGGTGTGTCGGCAGAGTGGCAAGAGCGAGTGCAGCGCCTGCTGGCGGATTGGATTGGCTCCGGGCTCGGGACCGGCTGGGTCGTCGCCGTTTCCGGGGGGGGGGACAGTGTGGGCCTGCTTCGAGTCCTGCACCGGTTCGGGCCCGAGCTGGGGCTCCGGCTTTCGGTCGCGCACCTCGACCATGGAGTTCGAGGTGAGGCGGGGCGGCGGGATGCCGAATTCGTCGCGGAACTTGCCGGGACGTTGGGTCTGCCGGTGGACCTGGGGCAGTGGAGTCCGAGTCGGCCGGGGCACTTCGAGGCCGATGCCAGGGGGGCGCGTTACGCCTGGCTGGCCGAGGTCGCGCAGGCTCGAGGGGCGTCGGTCGTGGCGGTCGGCCACAGCCGCGACGATCAGGCCGAGACGATCCTCCATCGGATCGTGCGCGGGACGGGTCCCCGCGGCCTGGCGGGCATCCCGTCGCGGCGCCCCCTGGCGGCCGGGATCACGCTCGTCCGTCCTTTTCTGAAGGTGGCCCGCGAGGAGATTCGCGCTTCGCTTGCGGAGCTTGGCCAGCCTTATCGCGACGACGCCAGCAACAATGACCAGTCGCGAACCCGGGCTCGGATTCGCCACGACCTGCTCCCCAAGCTCGCGGCCGACTATAACCCGAAGGTGGCGGAGGCCCTGGTTCGCCTGGGAGAACTGGCCGCGGCCGCCGATCGGAGTGACCGCCGCCGCGTGCTCGAGATGGTGCGGATCGCCACGCTCGAGGCCAGCGCCGACGAAGTGTCCCTGGACCGTGAGGCCCTGGGGCAATTTTCGAAGTTCGACCGCACGGAAGTGCTCCGGATGGCTTGGCGTCGGGCCCGGTGGCCGGAGGCCGGCATGAGCGCTGAGCGCTGGCGACGGCTGGCCGACCTGGTTCTGCGGCCCGATGCGCCGCGCTCGATCCTGAATGGGATCGAGATCCAGGTTGCCTCGCGGACCCTGGTCCTGAGGCGTCGAGGGGCGTCCGGCGGAACTCCCTTCGTACCGATTCTCGATGCCGTCGTGCCGCTCGACCTGCCCGGCTCGGCCGCTTGGATCGATGGCCGGGTTGTCACGACCTTGGATCCTGACGTCCCGCGCGACGAGACCCTGGACCTCGACCGGCTTGTCGGCCCGCTCTCGGTCCGCGCTCCCTTGCCGGGCGACCGGTTCCAGCCGCTCGGCATGGGGGAGCAGACGACTCCTTTGAATGACTTCTTCCGCGGCCGTCGCGTCCCTCGTGAGGCGCGGGGGCGGATCCCGCTCGTCTGTGATCGCCTCGGAATCGTCTGGGTGGTCGGCCATCGGATTGCCCACCGGGTCCGCCTGACCTCACCGACGGGTCGGACGGTCGGGCTGAAGTGGGAGACCAATGCCGCCGGGCGGGTCGAACGAGGTTGCGATTGACCCTACCGGCGGCTTTGGCGTACCATCCGGCGCCCCTCGGAACCGTCCCCCTGTTCGATCTCCGTTCTTTTCGGCGTCTCATGGCAGAACCCAGGGCGATTGAACGATTTGCGTCGCTGGCCCTGATCCTGGAATGGGCCCTGGGGCTGCGTGTGCTGACGGCCGATCTGGTGCAGTGGTACACCCAGCGCAAGGGGGTTCTGTGCGTCTTCCCCGACACCAAAGTCTACTGGTTCCTCGCCGGGACGATCCGCGATGGAGAGCCGTACGAGGTGCTCGACTGGGGGGAGATTCCTCACTTCGCACTGAGAACGCCGGGCTATCCGCTCTTTCTGGCGGTCTGCCGCTTCTTGTTCGGCGATCGTCCGCTCGCGGTCCGGCTGGTTCAGGCGGGGCTCGGGGTGCTCTGCGTCTGGCTGGTCTACCGGCTGACCGGACAGTTGGTGCCCGAGCGGGCCAAGCTTGGAGCGGAGCGGCGGAGGTGGACGCCCCCTCTGGTGGCGGCGGCCCTGGTGGCGTTCCATCCCTACTTCCTCGTGACCTCGGCGCTGATTTTGACCGAGGCGGTGTTCCTGCCGTTGATGCTGTTCGGACTCTGGGCGTTGGCTGTGCTCTGGGCAGGCGACGACGCGGACCCGAGCAGACGCCAATGGGCCTGGGCGCTGGGGGCCGGCTTGGCCTGGGGGGCCGCGATTCTGGTGCGTCCTTCCTGGGCCTTGTTCCCGCCCGTGGCGCTCCTGGCCTGGTGCGTTGCGAGTGGCCGCGGCCGGCGGGTTGCGGCGGCCCGAGGGGCGGTGCTGGTGGTGCTGGGCATCGTGGTCGTCATGGCTCCTTGGTGGGTGCGCAACGAACGCCTCTTCGGGCGGTTCGTGCCGACGGCGATCTGGACGGGGGCCAGTCTCTACGACGGGCTCAATCCCGGGGCGACCGGGGCCAGCGACATGGACTTTATGAACGACCCCGAGCTTTGGCCGCTCGACGAGGAGACGCAGGACGCCCTGCTTCGCGATCGCGCCTTGGCATTCGCACGCGCTCGGCCGGGCCGGGCGCTCTGGCTGGCGGTCGTCAAATTTGCGCGTTACTGGAGTCCTTGGCCCAACGCCGAGTCATTCCACTCGCCGCTCATCGCGCTGACCAGTGCCTCGTTCACGATTCCTTTGTTTATGTTGATGGGCCTTGGCCTTTGGGACCGCCGTCGTGATCCCCGCGCTCTGGTCATTCTGGCTGGCCCTTTGCTCTATTTTTGTGGCTTGCACATGGTCTTTGCCAGCTCGATGCGCTACCGAATTCCTGTCGAGATGCCGGCCATGGCACTGGCTGCGATTGGCGTTCAGAGGCTGAGCCACCGTCTTGATCGAGGTCGATCAGGAGAGGCTGATCCGTCGTCATTGGGTTGAGTGGTGGGCGTGGCGCCGTTTACCACGGATCGGGAAGGTCGGTCGATCAGCCGCTCGCTTGCGGCTCCTCCAAGGAAGGAGGCATGGCTCATGCTCACTCGACATCGCGTTTGGAAGGCTCTTTTTTGGGGAACCTTCTTCATTCTGACCTGTCTGGGCGGAGTGATCGGATTTGCCTACTGGTACGCGACGGACAGCGAGACCGTGGCTGCGCTGATCAACTCCGAGAGCAAGCGATTCCTGCCGGGCTCCGACGTCATCGTGGGGCGAGCGCGGATCCGGCCGCTCCTGGGCGAGATCAAGCTGAGCCACCTTCAAATCAATCAGACGATCGATACGGGGCCGTTCCAGACGCTTCGGCTCCCCTGGATGCTGATCCAGTACAATGCCCGCGCGATGTTCAAGGGAAAGTTCGAACCGGTCAAGGTGGTGATCTCGCAACCAAGGTTGCGGCTCCGCCAGCGGAAGGATGGGACCTGGAACCTCCAGGGCTTGCTCGCCGACCCGTGGCCCGGCCCGATGATGAAGACTCCGCCGATCTTGATCCAGAACGGGACGGTCGAGCTGGTCGACAGCGACGCCAGCCGGTCCCCCGAGATCCTCAGCGACGTGACAATCGAGATCGAGTCGGCCGGCAGCAAAATCGTGAAGTTCGAGGGCTCGGCCAAAGGCGATGCGTTCAACCGGCTCGCCCTCAAGGGGAAGTTCGACCTCGGTTCCGGCAGGCTCATCGAGCTCAACGGTGATGTCGCCCGGCTTGCGATCTCGGCGACTCTCCGCAGCCGGCTCCCCGCCGAACTTCGCTCGGTTGCCGACCAGGTTGGGATGACCGGCGGTGAGATCGATCTCCGGATCGGCCAGGTGTCCTACAACCCGAAAGCCAGCCCGGCGATTCGTTACGACCTCGGGATTCAGATCCGCTCGGGGATTTGGGACTGTCCCCACCTTCCTTTCACGATCAACGACCTCTCCGCCAGCCTCGCGATCCGCGACGGCGTCATTCAGATCGAGCGGGCTACGGGGGTTAACGGGCCGACGACGGTCCGCATCGAGGAGAGCTGGGTTGTGCTGGGCGATTTCGAACGCGCTCCGCTCAGTCTTTTGCTCTACGTCAACGAACTCGAACTTGATAAGCGGCTTCGCGCCTGGACTCCGCCCAAGTTTCTCCCGCTTTGGCACGACTTCTCACCATCGGGGCGGGTCAAAGGCGCGGTCAAGCTCGTCCGCGATCGTGAGGGCGGGCCACTCGGTTTCGGCTGGACCGTCGATTGTCTCGACGTTGCGATGGTCTATCGTTTTTTCAAGTACCCACTCGATCATGTCAGAGGAAGATTGACTTGCGAGAATAATCAGATCCACGTCAACCTCCAGACCCTGGTCGGTGGAAAGCCGCTGACGGCGACCGGAACGATCGATAATCCCGGTGAGGACGCTCACGTTCAGCTTCACTTCGAGGGGGAGGCAATGCCGATCGACAAAGCCCTCTTCGACGCGATGCCTCCCGAGATCAATAAAGTGGTCGGCGAGTTCCATCCCACCGGCTCGGTCCGAGGCAAGGCCTCCATCGAGCGGACCCGCCGCACCAGCCCGGACGATCCTCCCCAGGGCAAGGTGGCGATCCACGCGTTTCTCGACCTCAACGAGAACTGCTCGATCAAGTGGGACGGCCTGCCTTATCCCGTGTCGAACCTGACCGGCCAGCTCGAGCTTCACCCGGATAAATGGATCTTCCGGAATATGAAAGGGCGCAACGGGCAAGCGGAGCTCACCGGCAGCGGGGTCGTCGAGAAGCTGCCCGGCCCCGGACCCGGCGATCGGTTGGCCGTCGACCTGAGCATGCGAGCGGAGAAGCTCCCGTTCGATGAGCAGTTGTACGATGCGCTTCAGCCGGCCTGGCAGAAGTCGTGGCAGACCCTCAATCCGAACGGATCGAGCAATGTAGAGGCGGAGATCCACGTACGCCCCGATCAGCGCGAGCAGTACCATCTGGTCATCGATCCCCGGCCCGAGACGACCGTTCAGCTCAAGTTCGGCCCACCCCGCCAGCCGGGGGGGAAGGATACCAGCGGGATCTTCACGCTCCGGATGGATAAGGTCAAAGGGAGGTTCGTCTCCGACAACGGCGTGGTCAACATGGAGGACGTGAGCTTCATGTTTTACGGCTCGCCCGTGAAATTTGCGCACGGCCGGGTCTTGGTCGAGGACAGCGGTCAGTTCCAGCTCAACGTCGAAAAGGTCGCGGTCGAGAAGCTCCGGCTCGACCACGAAGAGCTGGTCACGATCATGCCGCCGGTGATGAAGGAATTCGCCCGACGCCTCGATCAAGGGCGGCCGATTGCAAAGATGAGCGGGGATCTCGGGCTGAGCTGGTCGGGCAAGTCCCACGAGTCGGTCCTCTGCGACTGGAATAACGTGCTCGTGATCCTTAACGACAACACGATCAAGGCCGGGATCCCCCTGGAGCACCTCCAGGGGCAACTCGACAATGTCCATGGTCGGTTCGATGGCCAGAGCCTCGAGGTGAGCGGTGCCTTGAACCTCGCCAGCGTCAGCCTGCTCGGTCAGCAGATTACCAAGCTCGAGTCGCCGTTCGAGGTGGGCCAGGGAAAGGCCGAGCTCCGAAGTATTCGCGGCAACCTGCTTGACGGCGTCGTGAGCGGTCGATTCGGCGTCACCCTCGACGACACCCCCAGATATGACACCCAACTCACCCTCCAGGGGGCCGACCTCCAGCGCTATGCCGAGACCCTCAACGGCCATCAGACCTACCGCGGCCTCGTCTCCGGACGCCTCTCGCTGAACGGCATGGGGAACGACCTGCGGACCCTGCGAGGCGATGGCGTGGCGCACGTTGAGCGGGGGAACCTCGGCGAGCTGCCGTTCGTGTTCAAGCTGGTGGACTCACTCAAGTCGCTGAAGGTCTCACCGGGGAGTAAGGCTCTGTTCGACGAGGCCGACGTCTCGTTGAAGATCCATAACGGCGAGTCGGTGCTCGACTCGATCAAGTTGATCGGCAACGTCATCAGCTTCAAAGGCAAAGGGACGATGGACGTTCAGGGGCACCTCAACCTGAAACTCAATCCTTTAGCTGGCCGCGACCGATTTCATGTGCCCTTCCTGAGCGAAGCCATTCGCGAAGCGAGCGGCCAGCTCTTCGTCGTCAGCGTCCGAGGCCCACTCGCCTTCCCGAAGTTCGATATCACTCCACTTCCCAGCGTCACCGACAGCGTCCGCTCGATGTCGATCGGCAAAGGCCGAAACAAACGGGACGAATCCGAGGTGCGGTAGCATCGAAATTGAAAAAATGAGGGCGTGAGCTCGCGGTTCGCCTCTATCTTTGGGACGAGGCCTTGGACTTGCCCTTCGTCGCCGAGGATCAGGGGTGGACGCCTCGGTCACCGGGGGGAGCGGCCCCCCAGCCGAGCTTGTCGCGGAGGGTGCGGTAGAAGCTGTGGCCGGGGAGGCGGACCATCGGGAACGGAGTCTGGCCGCGGCGGACAATCACGCGGTCGCCGCTGCTTACGGGAATTTGCACCTGGCCGTCGATGACCAGGACGGTCGCGACCCCGGCGGCCAATGGGATCATCTCGTAGACCTTGTGGGTGCTGTCGACCAGCGGACGTTGCGTCAGGGTGTGCGCGCAGAGCGGCGTCACCACGAACATGTGGGCGTTCGGAGGGAGGATGGGCCCCCCCGCCGACAGGCTGTGCCCGGTCGAGCCGACCGGCGTGGCGAGGATCAGGCCATCGCCCCGGTAGGTCATGACGCTCTCGCCGTCGATCGAGAGGCCGATTTCGAGGAGGTGAAACACCGGCGCGGCCCGGAGCACCACGTCATTGAGGCCCCGGAACTCGCGCGTCGGGCCCGACCGAGGCGCCAGCGTGCAGGCCAGGGTCATCAGGCCTTCGACCGTGTACCGCCGCTCGGCCAGGTCGCCGAGCCGTTCCAGGAACGCCGCCGGGGTCAGCTCGGCCAGGAAGCCGAGCCGGCCCACGTTGATGCCGAGCACCGGCGTGGGCCGATCCCCCATGCGTCGGGCCGTGTGCAGGACCGTGCCGTCTCCGCCCAGAACCAGGGCCACGTCCGCCGAGAGGCCGGATAGGTCGGTGTCCGACGCTAGGTCGAGACCGGTCAGGTGGAGCGTCGGGTGCTGCTCGATCGCGTCGGCCAGACGCCTCGCCTCGGTGTGGACCTCCGGCTTGGTGCCGTTACCCAGGATCACCACGTTCAACGCGGGCAAGGACAAGGGGCTCGCAGGCGTTCCCGGCGAGGAGGCGTGATTCTCCATAAAAATGGCCTTTTGTTTGCCCGTTACGGAGAAGTAGGAGCCCCTTGGCCGGGCGATGCGACGCGGTGCGATGCGTCAGGTAGCGCAAGCCTGGCCGTTCTCGGCAAGCACGGCAGGCAGGCCGGCCGCACGGGCCAGTTCGAGCGCGGCCCGAACGATCCCATCGACGTCGAGGCCGACCTCGGCGAGCTGCTCGTCACGCTCGGCGTGGAGGATATAGTGGTCGGGGAGGCCGAGCCGTCGTACGTTGGCCGTCGAGAGGCCGGCGTCGCTGGCCACTTCGAGGACCGCCGAGCCGAAGCCGCCCGCCAGGCACCCTTCCTCAACGGTGATGACGAAGCCGCATTCCTCGACCGCCTTGAGCACGACCGTCTTGTCGAGCGGCTTGGCGAATCGGGCGTTGACCACGCCGATTCGGAGGCCGTACTGCTGGCGGAGTCGCTCGGCCGCTCGCAGGCAGGAGCTGACCAGGGTTCCGCAGGCCAGGAAGATCCCGTCGGTCTCCCACTCGAGGACTTCGGCCTGTCCCAGCTCGATCGGTTGGGCCTCGCGATCGATCGTCTCGAGGTTCGCCTTGGGGTAGCGAATCGAGACCGGCGCGTCGTGCCCGAGCGCGAACTCGATCATCGGGGCGACGTCTTTCTCGTCGCCCGGGGCCATGACGACCATGTTCGGGAACATACGCATGTAGGCCAGATCATAAGACCCGTGGTGCGTCGGTCCGTCGGAACCGACCAGGCCGGCGCGGTCGAGCGTGAAGATGACCGGCAGGTTCTGGAGCGAGACCTCCTGGAAGATCTGGTCGAACGATCGCTGCAGGAATGTGCTGTAGATATCTACAACCGGCCGGGCCCCGGCCTTGGCCATTCCGGCGGCGAAGGCGACGGCGTGGCTCTCGCAGATCCCGGTGTCGAAGAACCGGTCGGGAAAGTTCTCGCGGATCTTTTGAAGCTTGTTCCCCTCGCACATCGCGGCGGTGAGGACGGCCACCTTGGGGTCGCGCTCCATGGCGGTGTAGAGGGCCGCGCTGACGGCGTCGGTGAATGCCTTGTGCGTCGACGTCTTGAGCGGGATGATCCCGTCCTCGACCCGCTGGAAGGGGGCGGGGGCGTGGTACTTGACCGGGTCCTTGACGGCCGGCTCGAACCCGTGCCCCTTGTCGGTCAGGACGTGGAGCAGGACCGGGCCGTCCATCGCCTTGACCTTATCGAGATACGTTCGCAAGGTCTTCAGGTCGTGGCCGTCGATCGGGCCGATGTAGGTGAAGCCGAGCTCCTCGAAGAGCATGCCGCCGTGGACCGAGGCCTTGATCGCGTCCTTCATCTGCTGGAGCCAGCGGTCAGCCTGGTCGCCGACCAGCGGGATCGACGGCAGGAGCTTGCGGACCCGCCGGTTCCAGTCGCTGTACATCGGGGTCATCCGGGCTTTATCGAAGTAATAGCCCAGACCGCCGACCCGTGGGCAGATCGACATCTGATTGTCATTCAGGACGACCAGGAACTTCTTGCGGAGCCCCCCCGCGTTGTTCAGGGCCTCGAAGACGATGCCCGAGGGGAAGGCGCCATCGCCGATGACCGCGACCGAGTGCCGCTCGGGGTGGCCGACCAGGTCGTCCCCCGCCTTCAGCCCCAGGGCGGTCGACGGTGCGCAGCCGGCGTGGCCGGTCATGAACAGGTCGTAAAGGCTCTCGGCCGGGTTGGGGTAGCCCATCAGGCCCCCCTTGGTCCGGATCGAGTGGAGCTCGTCCGCGCGGCCGGTGATCAGCTTATGGGGATAGATCTGGTGCCCGGTATCCCAGATCAGGCGATCCTGGGAAAAGTCGAACGCCAGGTGGAGCGCCAGGCAGAGCTCGACCACGCCGAGGTTACTCGCGAAGTGGGCGGAGCGTCGGCCGACAATGCCGATCAACTCCTCGCGCATCTCCGCCGCCAGCCTCTCGAGGTCCTTCTCGGAGAGTGAGTGCAGGTCGGCCGGCGACTTGATCTTGGGCAACATCGTGCTGCTCATCAGCAGTCCCTTTCCAATAGATCCAGGGCCAACGCCCGCAACCGATCACCGCTTGCGCCCAAGGGGGCCAGGGCCGCGACGGCCTCATCGGCCAGTTGCCTGGCTCGCTGGCGACTCCCCTCGATTCCTAATAAACCGGGATAAGTCCACTTTCCTAACCCGGAATCTTTGCCGACCCGCTTGCCCAGCTTGGTTTCGTCCCCTTGGACGTCGAGCAGGTCATCAATGATTTGAAACGCCAAGCCCACCGCATATCCATAGACATCAAGGGCGTGTAGGCTCGTCGCGTCGGCGCCGGCGACCAGGCCCCCCATGCGGAGCGAGGCGCGGAGCAGGGCCCCCGTCTTGCGACGGTGGATCGCCTCCAGGGCCTCGAGGCTGGCGTCGTCCCGCCCCTCGGCTTCGAGGTCGGCCATCTGGCCCCCGACCATCCCGCTCGGCCCCGACCCTTCAGCCAGGGCCCGTACGCAGGCGACCGCCGCTTCGGCGGGCCGGACGTGCAGGGCCAGGAGTTCGAAGGCCAAGGTCAGGAGGCCATCCCCCGCCAGGACCGCCGTCGCTTCGTCGAATGCCTTGTGGCAGGTCGGTCGACCGCGCCGCAAGTCATCGTCGTCCATCGCCGGCAGATCGTCGTGGATCAGTGAGTAGGTATGTACGAGTTCGAGGGCGCAGGCCGCGGGCATTGCAGCCACAGGATCGGCGCCGCAAGCTTCGGCTGCCAGCAGGCAGAAGATCGGCCGGAGCCGCTTGCCGCCGCCAAGCACGCTGTATCGCATCGCCTCGGCGAGCCGAGGGGGACAGAGGGCACCCGCGTCCTCACTGGCCGGTAGGTAACCCTTTAGTGCTTCGTCGACCTGACGCCGAGCCTCCTCGATGAACGAGGCGGCCGGGGAACTCTCGATTGACTTGGAAGTCATCATGGGCAAGTGATTTCGAGCAGCAAGCCGATGGCGGGGCGGCACGCCGTCCATGCGCACCCCTGAACATCCCACCACGGGGGCCACTAAGTCGGACAGTGCTCATTGTTGACAAACTTTTCGAGATTGTCCACATGGCTCCGTCAAAAACTTTGCAACGCAAAGTGAGGGGGTGGTTAGAAGGGAATCCCATCATTTAGCTTGGGGGTTTTGGGTGTTTTGGGGGCGGGAGAGTCGGCCCGGTCGCGGTCGGCGGTGGCGGTGGTGTCAAACGGGGTGGTGAGGGGTTGGCCGTTGGCGTCGACGCCCGAGAGCAAGGCGACGGTCCGATCGGCGCCATCGAGCAAGTTTTGGCAGCGGGCCACGAGGTGGATCCCACGTTCGTACTTGGCCAGGGCGTCGGCCAGGGCGGGCTCGCCGCCTTCGAGGTTGCCGACGATCCGCTCGAGCTCGTTCAGGGCGGCTTCGAATTCCAACTCGGGTTCCACGATCAGGATCTCCCTTCGACACGGCTGGTGAGGTGTTGGCCGGAGGCGAGCCGGGTCTCGATGAGGTCACCGACCTGGACGTCGTCAGCCGATCGCACCAGGCGGACGCCGTCGGCCTGGAAGGTCAGGCTATAGCCGCGGGCAAGGACGGCGAGGGGACTGAGGGCTTCGAGCGCGGTGGCGAGCCGGCCCAGCCGGTGCCGGCGTCCATCGAGGTCGCGGCGAACCGCGCGATCGAGCTCCTTGGTTGCGGCATCCACCCGGGAGCGGGCCTCTTGCAGTCGGATCCGGCCCGACGAGGCGATCCGTTCCGCCAGGAGGCTGAGCGTCCGGCGAATCTCGAGGGCATCGGGCACGCAGAGCTCGCCCGCCTCGCTGGGCGTCAGGGCGCGGCGGTCGGCGGCGAGGTCGGCGATGGTGAGGTCGACCTCGTGGCCGATGGCCGTCATGACCGGCAGGGCAGACCCGACGATCGCTCGCGCCACGATCTCTTCATTGAACGCCCAGAGATCCTCGAGGCTCCCGCCTCCTCGGGCGAGGATGACCAGATCGGCACCGGCGACCCGATTCGCCAGGGCGATCGCCTCGGCGACCTCTTCGGCCGCGCCGACGCCCTGCACGCGTGTCGGCGCGATCAGGATGTCGGAGGCCCGCCAGCGCCGGCTGATGACTTGCAGCAGGTCGCGGACCGCCGCGCCGCTCGGGCTGGTGACGACGACGATCCGTCGCGGAAAGCGGGGCAGGGGGCGCTTTCGCTCGGGATCGAACAGTCCTTCGGCCGCGAGCCGGGCCATCGTCTGGCGGAACGCCAGCTCGAGGGCCCCGATCCCCTCGGGCTCGATCTTGCGGATCGTGACCTGGTATTCGCCCCGGGGGGCGTAGACCGCCAGCTTGCCCCAGACCGTGACGGCCAGGCCGTCGACCAGGTCGAAGACGAGCTGCTGGGCTTCGGCCTTCCACAACACCGCACGCACCTGCGCTCCGTCGTCCTTGAGCACGAGGTAAATATGCCCCGACCTCGGCCGCGCGACGTTGGAGACCTCGGCCCGCACCGCGACCTCGGCGAATCGGCGCTCCAGGGTCGACTTGATCCTTCCCGTGAGCTCCGACACCGTTTCGAGCGGCGGCCCAGTCGGTTCATCGTCGCCGAGGTCAAACAGTGACAACCTGGTCATGAGGCGAAGCTTCCGGGACGGGCTCTCTGTCTGGCTCGCAATGTCGCCTCATTCTACCCGTCGCGTCTGATCTGAGCAATTTGGCCGAGAATCGTGGCGGACGCGAGTGGACTTACGGGCGGGATGGCTGGGGTCTACCTCGGGCTCGCTCGGTTCCTTGTCATCGGGCGCGTCCATGATGGCGCGGAGATCGACATCGGTCCATTTTCCGGTGGCGTCCTCGAAGGTGTATACGTGGCCGTCGTTCTTGAGGGAGGCGATTCCGGGCCCGACCGTTGCCATTGTCTCGGGCTCTTTCGGCATCTCGACCACATCCCATCGATTCATTTTGGGGCTGAATCCATAGATGTATCGGCCAATCATGTAGATCGCGATGTTAGGGCCGACTATCGGTGTGACCCTTCCGTCGTGGGGCTCGCGCAGTTTCTGCATGACCCAGGGTTGATCGAAGGCGCGAGATGCCGCTATCCCTGTGATCTTGGATCCATCCAACAAAAGGGCGGTCACGGCGGGACCTCCGATCGGAACGACCTCAAGCTTAAGGTCTTTCGCCGAAGACAGTTGAAATGACTGGGTTTTATGGGTCCTTGCGTTATGGATTTTGACTTTGCCTCCGACCGGAGCCACGACCAATACGGTATTGTCTTGAGCGTAATGCTGATATTGGCCTGCAGGACTGGTTTGGAAGCCTGGGATGGCTCTGAGCGGCATTTCGCGACCGCCCTTCCTCCTGGGGCTCGGGCTGGGTCTGGCCGCCTCGCGGTTCGGAGTGACTTCTGGCAGAGTCTCCTTGGCTGGCGGCGGCGACGTGGCCTCCTGTGGTGGCTTCAACTCGGCCTGAATCGCTTGCAACTGCTTTTGCAGTTCGGCACTCTTCTGGTTCGCCGCATCCAGCTCCGCCTGGAGTTTTCTCACGGCTCGGCTCAGGGCCGCCTGGCGATCGTCGTCGGCCGGCTTCACCGCGGGGGGCTGGTCGGTTGCGCCGGTCCCACCGAGTTGAGCGAACGCCCGCAGGCTTCCCATGGCGAGGACGCAGGCGAGAGTCGCCGCGCCGAAGGTTTTCCATTGTGAGAGAGTCATGGCGTAAAGTACCCCCTGTGCCAGGCCGACCGCTGTGGTCGAGGCCAAATTGGCCCCGACCGCCTGTCGCGCCGTGAAATTCAAAGACGCCCGCACCGTCGTTTCGAGCAAGGCCGTCGGCACCGCGAGTGCCGTGTCCGCGCCCCACTCTGCCGCGAGCAGGCCGGTGGGCACCACCACGCCGCGGCGGGTCAAACTCATTCGCAAACGTTCCCTCGCCCGGGAGAGCCGGGAGAGGATCGTTCCTTGAGGACAGCCGAGCCGTTGCGAAGCCGCCTCGGTGGTCAGTCCTTCGAGGTAACAGAGCACGATCGGCTCCCGATATCGCTCGGGCAGTCGAGCGATCTCCTCGTGGAGCTCCGGCCAGGATTCGCTCGGGCTTCCGTCGTCGTCCATGGGGGACTTGGCCATGGCCAGGAGCGCGGCCCGACGCTCCTTGATCCGGCGGCGGGCCGCGTCGGCCTTGGCCCTCAGCGCCACGCGGCGGGCGACGCCGTGAAGCCAGCCGGCCACCGAGTCTCGGTTGCGGATCGAATGGGCTTTGCTGGCCAGGACGAGGAAAGTGGCCTGAAACGCATCCTCGGCCTCGTGGCGATCGCTGAGCATTTGCCGACAGACGCGAAGGACCATCGGTCCGTGCCGGTCGGCCAGGATCGTGAAGGCGGCCTCGGCGGCTTCGTCCCGCCGGTTGACGACTCGATCGCCGAGCTGGCCGTCCGACAGCCCTCCGATCGCCCCCACGCTGTAAAGCGTTTGGAGGTGTTTCAAGACGAGGCCGTCGGTCGATTCGCCCATCGCTCGCTCTCCTTCGTGGATTGGCTGCTTCATGACATAGTGCCGGGAAGCAGGCGGGCTATTCCAACTTAATTCCAAACGCGTCCCCACCCTGAGTTCAGAAATCGAGGAACGCTCGTTCTCCGAGGTGACGGGCGAGTCCATCCCCAGGGTTCGGACCCCGATGTTCTCGAAAAGAGACTTGGCCTTATCGAGAAGTCAGCGTACCATCAATGGATGGAGCTGAGGCCGGGGCGAGGCCCCTGGCGCTGACACATCACCGCCGATCCCATGGAGGGCCTCGCGAATGTTCATCGTGCCTCTGGTCTGGGTCATGCTTGCGCAGGTTCCGATGACGCCGATGACGGGCACGGTCGTCGACCCGGAGGGCAAGCCGGTGGTTGGGGCCGACCTGATCCTCGTGGGTCTGCCGAGCTACGATCCCCCGGTCGTGGCGCGGGGGCAGTCGGGTGAGGGGGGGCGATTCACACTCGATCGGCCGACCGCCCTGGCAGGAGACCATCACCCGCAACGGGCACCCATCCTCTGGGCGGTCAAGTCGGGCTTCAGGGTCTCGGTGACTCGGTTCCCGGAAGCGCTGCCGAAGCCAGATGAGCCGGTCCGGATCGCCTTGGAGCCGCCGGCCAGAACGGAAGTTCGCGTTGTGGGGCCGGACGGTCGACCGTTGGCCGGCGCCCGGGTCCTTCCCGAGCGGCTCAAAACCCACTTCACGGTCCCCCCCGATGTCGTTGCCGAACTGATCGCGGCCACAACTGGCCCCGACGGCCTGGCGGTCATCAACGCCGTCTCTCCGGCCGAACTCGCCTATGTCGACGTTCATTCCCGTGAGTTCGGGATTCAGGGGCGGCCGATTACCCCCGAGCCCGGCAAGCCGACGGTCATCGCGATGCGGCCGGTCTCGACCTGGAAGGGGCGACTCTCGTCCGAAGACCTCAAAAATGCCCGAGGCTGGCGTGTCCGGGCCTGGTCCCGGGTCGGCGGCGATCCCACCGCGGCGCCCGAGACCACCGGCTATGTGGTGACGACGACCGACGACGAGGGCCGATTCACGCTCGCCCCGATCGCGCTGGGAAATCTTCAACTCAACTTGAAGCCTCCGGGCGACCTGGCCGTGGTGGCGGACCCTCCCCAGGCCTTGGCTGTGCGCGAAGGACAGGACGATTTGGTGGTGGACATCCCGCTCAAGAAGACGGCCACCGTCACCGGCCTGTTTCTGGAGCAGGGCACCGGCAAGCCCGTGCCGGGCGTCTCGGTCGTCTTGATTTACCTCGATCGGAACCGGAATGGGAGCCTGAACGCCAAGACCGACGAACGGGGGCGTTATACCTTTCAGAGCCTCCCCGGGCGGGTCCGGGTCGGTCATTTCACGTTTCCCCCGACGCACGTCCTGGCCCCCAGCCAGGGCTGGGAGGATTTTACCGTCCCCGATCCCCCCAAGGTGATCGAGCTGGCAACGCGGGAGCTACTTCCGGCGGCCCCGCCGCTCCGGGGCCAGGTCGTCGATGAGGCCGGTCAGGCCGTCCCAGACGCTTCGATTCAGGCCACGTGGATGCTCGCCGGAGCGAGCGGCTCCAGCAGCGGGGCGATCCAGACCAAGGCCGACGCCAAGGGGGGCTTCGTCCTCGAAGGCCTCGGCCCGGACTCGACCGTGACGATCAATGCCAGGCTCCGGGATCGGCAGACCAAGAGCCCGCTCAAGGTTCAAGCGGGCGAATTGAACCCGCTGACGGTCACGATCGTCCCGACGCCGGTGCTCGCGGTCGCCGGGCGCGTGGTCGGGCCGGGCGGAGCGCCGCTGGCCGAACTTCCCGTCAAGGTGCAGTTTCGGGTCGCGAGAGACAACTCCCTAGGCCACACCGAACAGGCCCGGTTCGAGGATAACCAAGAGATCAGGACCGGTCCCGATGGCACCTTCCGGACCCCGAAAGAGCTGGAGCGGAAAGCCACGGAATTTCGGGCCGAAGTAACGGCACCGGGATACTTTCCCGCCAGGACGGACTGGACCCCTTTGCCCGAGACGGACCTGCTCACACTCCCCGACCTCTCCCTCAAGCGGGTGCGGGGCGTTCGGGTGGTCACGGGACGCGTCATCGACCGCGCCGGCCAGCCGGTGCCGGGGGCGTTGGTCTCGCAGGCGGGCGACGGGCCCAAGTGGACGTCCGCCAAGGTCGACGCAGACGGCCGTTTCCGACTCTCCGGTGTCGCGAGCGGAGCGGCCCTCGTCTGTGCCGAAGCTCCCGAGTTCCGATTCGGGGGCGCGATCGTCGGAGGCGAGGCCGAACCGATTGAAATTCGCCTGGCCCGGCTGACCGAGCCACCGATTGCGCACCTCAAAACGCTCCCCTCTCCGCTCTCCAGGGCTGAAGAACGCGCACTGGCCCGGGAACTGCTCGGGCCAGTGCTGCCGCTGGCTTGGTCGGGCACACTCGGGATCGCCAACGCTTCGGTGATTCCGACCCTGGCGCGGGTCGCCCCCGGACAAGTCCTCGAGATGATCGAGAACCGTGTGGTCGTCGAGCCGACCAGGGCCTTGATCCAGGTGGCGCTCGGCCAGTTTGAGGATGACCCTGCCTTGGCGATCGCGACGGTGGAGGCCGACCTCGACCCTGGCACGAGGGCGATCGGCTGGCTCGCACTGGAGGACTTTCGCCCGCCGCCCGATCGAGTGCGCCGGGAGAACTTCCTCGAGCGTGCCCTCACGGACGCACGACAGACCGCGTCCGTCGGCCTGAAGGTCAATCTCCTCGGCCAGATCGCCGACCGCTGGCTCGACCGAGGCGCGATCGAACGGGCTCGGCCGATCTTGCTCGAGGGCCAGGAGGTTGTGGCTGCCTGGCCCAAAGAGAACTGGTTGTCCGAGTCCGAGGCGTTCGCCGAAGTTCTTGCCGCGATCGACCTCCCGGCCGCCGTCGCGCTGTTCAAGCGGCAAGGACGGACGAATGTCTCGCCCACGGATCCGGCGACGCTCAACCGGCACAACGGTCAGGCCGCGATCCGGCTTGCGAGGATCGACCCCGCTCAGGCCGAACGGCTGATCGCCCCTCCTTCCTTGTATTTTTACGACCGGCCTGGGGTTGTTCTGAAGGCGACCCGCGCGATGGCGAAGCTCGACCTGGCCAGAGCCCGGCGCGTGCTCGAGACCATCGATGACCAGCGCGATTCCGACATGACGGCCAATTCCTCGCTCGTCCCGTTCGGACTCGGATGGCTTGCCGACGGCCGATTTAGCACGAACCCGGTCGAGGCCCGACGGCTGCTGGACGAGGCGTTCGTCGGCCTCCGCCAACTCGCGGTCAAGCGGAACAGCGGCCAGGGAAGGGATACCACCGTCGCCACCCTGATGGCGGAGTTGCTCCCGGTCGTCGAGCGGCTCGACCCGGAACGGCTCACCGAACGGATCTGGCTGGTCGCGGCTTCGCGGGCCCCGTCGATTCTGGAGCCGAATACCCAGGAAGTCGAGGGCGAGTTGACCTTGCCGATGCTGGTCGCCCGCTACGATCGAGCGATCGCCGTTGTGTTCGCCACCCCTGTGCTCGAGCGTTTCCCGGACTTGCTCGTCGACTCGATCGAGAGATACCGATCCACCACGGCGACTCTTTTCAAAAGCCTGGCCGTCTACGACCCTCGAGCGATCGTCCCGATGCTTCAAGCCTTGCCCGATGCGGCTCGTAAGCCAGGGCACAAGGCCGACGCCTTCACGGCCGCCAGCCTTGAGGCTCAGCTTCGCCTGGCTGCCGCCCTGATCCTTGGCTTTCCCAGCGAGGCGAGGCCGAGGGAAGCCGGTCGGGTTGGAGATCAGATTCAACCGTTCCGCTGGGATGAATAAATCAGGGGCGGACACATGCGAGGTGATCCAGGTCGGACGGAATCGATAGGGAGAATCTTTCAATGAACGTTGAATCGTTGCCAAGCGTGGGCCGCCTGGTCTGGAGACGCCCCGCTCGCTCTTTATGGTTGGCGCTGCCGGGGTTGGTGGTGGTCCTGACGGGATTGGGGGCCATGCAGGGGACCCAGCAATTCCGGCCGGCCTCGATTTTCGAGGGGAAACGGATCCCCGATCCCCCAGCCCAGGGGCAGCCCTGGACGGCCCCCGCGACGACGCTGCCGACCTTTCTTGTCACTGCGACGGCCTTACTGTTTGAGCAAGGAGTGGCCGACCCACGAGGGTGCGACTACCGCTCTGTCGAAATCAGTAGCTATGCGACTGTGGAAGCGCATGGGTTTGTCTTGCCCGAACAGACCGATACTCCCGGCCGATTCGTTGTCTGCTGGGATGGTCAGGTCTATCCCGCCCTGACCGTCGGTGAGCCGGCCGACCTCGACCGCGACATCCGGGATCTGGCCGCCAGCCTGGAGCGAATGCGGCAAGCCCCGCCGCGGTACAGACGGGGGGGGTATTGGGGATTCCCCCAGGAAGGTCAGAATTCCTTTGGCGTGGCGGGCGTGATGAATCCGTCGCCGATCAAAATCTGCTTATTGCTTTGCTACGGTCGCGCCGACCTGGCCGAGACCCTCTTCGCCGCCGGGACGGCCTGGACGCCCAAGCCCCGGACGCGTGACCTGACGAATTACGGGATCAGCTATCTGACCCTGGCCACCGACTGGGCTAACGCGGCCTATGAGCGATTGATGGAGGTCCACATGAGGGGCGACGACGTGATCGCCCTCGACACGGCTCGAAGGTTGGCGAACTTTCGCGATCTGGCCTCAGCCCAGGCCGATGCCCTCGGATTTCCCTTCCCGGAGCGGCGGAATCGAGAAAAGAATGAGCCCAGCCGCCGCTTTTCCTTCCTCACCCAACTCGACGAGCTGCTCCGCGACCATGAGCGGAGAGCCAAGATGCCGGTTCGGGGGTCAATCCCCAAGAAGGGAGGCGACGCCTCGGCCCGAATCGCGGCCCTAATTCGTGACCTCGATCTGATTAACGATCGACAAATGATGTCGACTGCCTCGGCCTCTCCCGGCTCCTCGTCGCTGGTGGGCGACCTGGTGGGCGAGGGGGACCCGGCCGTCGCGCCTCTGCTTGCGGTGCTCGAGTCCGACAACCGGCTCACACGTTCGGTCAGCAACGGCCGAGGAAGTTTTCCGACCAACCAATTCGTGCATCCGGTTTCCGAAGCGGCGTTCGCTGCCCTGATCGGTATCCTCAAGACGCAAGCGTTCGCCGACCAGCGATTGTACGGCTGGAAGTCGCTTGACCTCGCCGCGCGGAAGGCCCTCGCGGGTTCGATCCGGCAGTTCTGGGAGAAGACGCGATCGATCTCGTTGCCCGAGCGCTGGTATCGGACCTTGGCCGACGACTCGGCCGGCCAGGCAGGCTGGCTGGAGGCCGCCGCTGGGATCGTGTCTTCGGACGTGGCAGAGGGCATGCCGGTCCCCAAGCCCGGCACCCGACCGCTGAAAGGGGAGCCGTTGCGGACCGGGCGAGACCCGAGCGTCACCGCTCTGATGCTTCGCCGTGCCGGGCAGCTCGAGCGGCTGGGTAATCCCCTGGCGTCCGAGGACCTGGGATTCAGGGCCGCCTGCCAGTTGGGAACGATTCTGGCCACCTGGGATGAGAAGGAGGCGCTCCCTCTTCTCAAGGATTTCAGCAAGAAGTGCCGCACGCGGTCCGACCGCTGGCGCAACCAACCGCAATCGCCAAACGCCGACCAGAATCTTGCGGCGACCTTGGCCCGATTCACGCAGATTCGCGTTCGACTTGGCGACGTCGAGGCCCTCGACGAGTATGCCGGCTGGCTCCGGACAACCACCCCGAGGATGCTGGAATACGGCATATTCGACGCGTTGCAGCCGCTGCTGGCCCAGCCCGATCACCCCGCTCTCGCCTCGGCGTCGCGCTGGCTGTTCAACGACCCGAGGTCCCCGTGGGTCCCACTCCATCCCGAAGCCCGAGGAGAGCCGTTTTCGCACTGGCAGAACCTCTTCGCATCGACGCTCATGGTCGTCGCCGGCTTTCGCGAGGGTGTTCTGGCCGGGCTGGCCGACAAGACCCCGCTCGGGAGCGTCGAGCGGGGCGAGAACGGGGAGATTCGTCTCAAATTTAATAAAAGTCCCTCGATAACGACCTTCAGTCGCTCCACCGGTTTCGACGTGGAGGGGGGTGTCGCCGGGGTGAAATACCCATTCCGGAATGGCGACTATCTCGCCTGGAAACTCTCGGGCCTCCAAGGCTGTCCCCGGTTCGACTTCTTCTGGTCTGAAGCCCGCCGCGACGAAGCCGTGGCTGCCTGCGCCACCTTTTTGAAGCGGTTCGGCCCCCTGCTCACGGCCGAGGACCCTTCCGGCGTGCGCAACTTCACCGGCGCAAAGGCTCACTTGAAATTTCCGACCCTCGGGAAGCCGGCAACGCTCGATGACGTGGCCTCAG
The DNA here is from genome assembly GCF_045290345.1 of Singulisphaera photorubra. Taxonomy (GTDB): domain Bacteria; phylum Planctomycetota; class Planctomycetia; order Isosphaerales; family Isosphaeraceae; genus Singulisphaera. The sequence continues at coordinate 1,947,664 of NZ_CP155447.1, forward strand.
CTCGGGCGATCTTCTCGCTCGAAGGGCAAGGGGAGACTCGGCTGGCGAATCTGCCGAGATTCCCGCAGCAGGCCCGCTGGGTCACCCTGAAGGACAGGCCGGTCGATCGGACCGACCTGAATGGCACGACCACCCGTGACTACGAGACCGACGGCTATGTCTGGCAGGCCGAGGAGGTTCGCAAGGGGGATGGGTGGGAACGCTTCTATGGCTTTGTGGGCCACCACATCATCGCCCGTGCCCCGGCTTCCGAGATCGAGTTCGGACGCCAGTACGAGCCCAACCTGAAAGGGGGCCTGGCCGCCTCCATGGCACAGGTCGAGCCGCGCACGATCGGGTACGAGCCGGGTCGACCGATCCTGGTGGGGCTGCAGCTTCAGAACCGGCACGGAGTCGCCCACTCGAGCCCGACCGAGTTCGTCCGCCCTGGCCCTGACGGCAAGCCCGCGTTGCGGAATGGGGTCAACCTCACGCTCTGGCATTTTCCGTCGCGAGGCTCGAGGACAGCCCTGGGCCAAGTCTCTCCCAACGAGATGGTCGAGCCGAAACGCGTCGCTCATTTCGACCCGGGCGAGGGGGCACGCTTGCTCGCTCCACTCGAAACCTTCGAGGCCATGCGGCTTGACCTCAACGATTGGTTCGACCTCACGAAGCCCGGACATTACCGCCTCAATGTGACCTTCGCTGCCGATTCCGGAGTCGGTGAGGGCGTGTCGAGTGAAGTCTATTTCCTGGTGGGGGACGACGAATAAAAAGCAACGACCCGTGACTGAGTAAGAATCTCGCGGGATTTCCGGCCCGGTCGAATGAGTAGCACGGCCGGCCCGGCCGTATCCCCCTTGGCCCAGGGCCATTCCTCAGACTCGCTCGCGCCGACCCCGAGGGAATTACGGCCGGGCCGGCCGTACGACTGCAAATTACGGCCGGGCCGGCCGTGCTACTGCAAACAACCCGTTGCGGAAACCGCAAGAATCATCGGTACTGGTCCCTGGGCCTGCGCACTGGGGGCAGAGGCTCCCAGCCATGGAGGTGGTGGATATCAATGGGCGGAGGGGCCTGGCTCGGAAGTCTCGGGGGAAGGGGACGAAGGCGAAGGTTGTGGAGTGGGGTCAGGTTGGGAGCGGCTCCGAGGGGGAGCCGTCGTCGCGTCTTCCTCTTTGTGGTTCTCAGGCGATTCTTTGAGAATGGCGTTGAAATTGAGGTCCTTCCATTTGCCAAGAGTCTGGTCGAACGAGTACATGTGGCCGTAGACCATGTAGGATTCGGCCTCGCCATGCAGCCCTGAAGAACTGTCGAAGCCTTTGGGCAGTTCCAGGATGTCCCAACGTTGAACTCCGGAACTGAAGGCATAGACATATCGGCCGAGGCGGTAAACTACCACGTTCTTACCGACAATCGGTGATGCGACTCCGTTGACGGGTTCGCGCAGGTCGCATGTGATCCAGCGACCGGTGAGGGAGCGGGCGGCGGCGATCCGGGTGATATTCGGACCCTTGAGGAGCAGGGCCGCGGAACCCAGACCGACCATCGGAGTGACCTCAATCGATGATTCTTTGGTGGCGGGTTCGATCGACCTGGATGTTGCGCCCTCCTCGGGCTTGGTGCCCTTGGTTTTTGCAGGGGTTGAACTGGCCAGGAGCGACTTCAGCTCGGCCTGGATCGCTTGCAACTGGTTTCCCAACTCGGTATTTCGTCGGGCCGCCTTGTCCAACTGGGCCTGGATCTTCTTGACGGATTGGCTCAGGGCCGCCTGGTGATCGTTGTCGGCCTGCTCCACCGCCGGGGGCTCGTCGGCCGCACCGATGCCGCCGAACTGAGCGAAGGCCCGCAGGCTTCCCATGGCGAGGACGCAGGCGAGAGTCGCCGCGCCGAAGGTTTTCCATTGCGAGAGAGTCATGGCGTAAAGTACCCCCCGTGCCAGCCCGACCGCTGTGGTCGAGGCCAGAGTTGTCCCGCCTGCTTGTCGCGCTGTGAAATCCAGAGACGCTCGTACCGTCGTCTCGAGCAAGGCCGTCGGCATCGCCAACGCCACGTCCACGCCCCACTCCGCCGCGAGCAAGCCGGTGGGCACCACCACGCCGCGGCGGATCAAACTCTTTCGCAAACGTTCCTTGGCCCGAGATAGCCGGGAAAGGACCGTTCCTTTGGGGCACCCCAGCCGTTGCGCGGCCGCCTCGGTGGTCAGCCCTTCGAGGTAGCAGAGCACGATCGGCTCGCGGTAGCGCTCGGGCAACTGAGCGATCTCCTCGTGGAGTTCCGGCCAGGATTCGCTCGGGCCTTGGCTGTCCTCAGGAGAATGGACGCTGGCCAGGATCGCGGCCCGGCGTTCCTTGTTCCGGCGTCGGCCGGCGTCGGCCTTGGCCCTCTGCGCCACGCGTCGGGCGACGCCGTGGAGCCAGCCGGCCATCGAGTCTCGGTTGCGAATCGCATGCACTTTGCTGGCCAGGACGAGGAAGGTGGCCTGAAACGCATCCTCAGCCTCATGGCGATCGCAGAGCATTTGCCGGCAGACGCGAAGGACCATCGGTCCGTGCCGCTCGGCCAGAATCGTGAAGGCGGCCTCGGTGGCGTCGTCTCGTCCGGGCAGGACGCGGTCCCCGAGCTGACCGTCCGACAATCCCCCGATCGCCCCGGCGCTGTAGAGCGTTTGGAGATGCTTCAGCACGATGCCGTCGGTTGATTCGCCCATCGGTCGATCCCCTCCCGTCCCCTCGCTTCTGCCAATACATAGTGCCGGGACGCAGGCGGGCGATTCCAACTTTTCTCCGAACGCGTCCCCGTTTTCTCAGGGCTCTCAATTTCGGGCGAGGCAAGCCAAAACCAGGTCGCTCGGCCGGCCCGGCCGTATTACCCTGAACTTGACGGAGACATCCGTCAGCGAACCATGAGATTTCTCTTGCCTCAATACATCGTATAGATGAACGGTGCCGCCGCGGTGGACGCAAGCGCCAGCAGGACGCCGAACATGCCGAGCACCAGCAGGATCGGCAGCAGCCACCACTTTTTGTTGGACTTCATGAAATCGAACAGCTCGGCCGCCAGGCTCGGTTGTGAGGAGTCGGCCATCGCGTCGAGGCTGTCGGTTTTCGGAGTTTCTTGTCGGCCGTTTGGCATCGTCTTTTCCTGATGAAAGGTCGACATGATTGATGTTGCGAGACTTTAAAATTGACGCAAGTATCGATCAAGGCTGCGATCAGGGGGAGTCGGCTCCCAGTAGGTTGTGGCGTCGCGGTCGAATCGCCTGGTCATGGCGTCGCGGCCGAGCAGGCGGAAGACGAGGGCCATCGGCGTGATGACTCCATAATAGACGATGGCCAGGGCGAGGTGCGAGACGCCCCAGCCGATCGGCCAGGTGGCCAAGCTCAGGCCAAGATAGACCGGCCTCAACGCGGTCGGCCGCCAGGCGCCGAGGAGTCGGCAGGTCAATGCGGCGATCCCGAAGCAAGCCGCGAGCGTGGGCCGGTCACGCAGGTAGGCCAGCGGGGCGGCGAGCATCCCCAGGAAGCACATCGTGAGCGTGGAGAACTGGGCTAACTTCGTCGAATCGGGCCGCCAATCGATCGGGGTCAGGGACATTCCGCGAGGTTCCTCGTTTTTGGTTTTCTACTTTAGTCGAGGGGAAACTGCGCCAGGTGGGCGACGACCTCCGCCTCGGTCAGCGGACGCTGGCCGGCCTTCCGGACCACGCAACGGCCCAGGGCCAGCAGGTCGATGTGAGTGGCCAGGAAGCCGCGGTAGGCGTCAGCCGGCGTGCAGACGACCGGTTCGCCGCGGACGTTGAAACTGGTGTTGATGAGTGCCGGACAGCCGGTTTGACTCTCGAAAGTGCGGAGGAGTTGGTGGAAGAGCGGGTTCCTCCCGGGATCGACCGTCTGGATTCGCGCCGACCGGTCGACGTGAGTGACGGCGGCGAGCTCGGCATCGGAGCGAACCGGGAAGGTCAGAAGCATGTAAGGGCTTTCATGCCCTTGTTGAATCTCGAATCGTTCGGCGGCCCGGTCGTGGAGCACGGCGGGGCCGAACGGGCGAAACGCCTCGCGGAACTTGACCTTGAGGTTCATGACCGCCTGCATCTCGGGATTGCGGGGGTCGCCCAGCAGGCTCCGATCACCCAGCGCTCGCGGGCCGAACTCCATCCGTCCCTGAAACCAGCCGGCGACTTGCCCGCCGGCCAGGGCTTCGGCGACTGCGGCGCAGAGGTCTTCGTCCGACTCGTACCGGGTGTATTCCGTCCCCTGCTGTTGGAGGAACCGCTCGATGGTGTCGTCGGAGAAGCCGGGGCCGAGCAACGACCCTTGTTGCGAGTCCGTCGGCTGAGGGTTCCTGGGGTGCCCGAGCAGTTGATGCTCGATGAACAGGGCGATCCCGAGAGCACCTCCCGCGTCGCCGGCCGCGGGCTGGATCCAGAGGTCGTCGAACGGCCCTTCGCGGAGGATCCGCCCGTTGGCGACGCAGTTCAAGGCCACGCCGCCGGCCAGGCAAAGATTCTTTGCGCCGGTCGTTTTGTGAACGTGTCGAACCATGCGGAGGAGAATCTCCTCGGTGACGGTCTGGAGCGACGCGGCCAGATCCATCTCGCGCTGGGTGACCGGCGCCTCAGGACGCCGGGGCGGTCCGCCGAAGAGCCGGTGGAACTTCGCCGAGGTCATCGTCAGCCCTTGGGCATAGTTGAAGTACGACATGCCCATGCGGAACGAGCCGTCGTCCTTCAGGTCGAGCAGGTGCTTGAAAAAGAGGTCCGCGTAGACGGGCCGGCCGTAGGGAGCCAGGCCCATGACCTTGTGTTCGCCGCTATTGACGCGGAACCCCAAGTAATAAGCCATGGCCGAATAGAGCAGGCCGAGCGAGTGGGGGAAGCGGAGCTGGTGCGTCAAGGCGATCCGGTGGCCCTGGCCCATGCCGAAGCTGGCGGTCGTCCACTCGCCGACGCCGTCGACGGTCAGGATCGCGGCCTCTTCGAACGGTGACGGAAAGTACGCGCTGGCCGCGTGTGACTCGTGGTGCTCGGCGAAGACAAAGCGACGGCGGTAGCCGTTGAGCCCGCGGGCCATCACCTTCGGGAGGAAGAGCTTGGTGCGGAGCCAGTCGGGGATCGCCTGGCGGAACGACCGAAACCCGCGCGGGGCATAGGCGAGGTACGTCTCGAGTAACCGCTCAAATTTCAGGAGCGGCTTGTCGTAGAATCCCACCCAGTCGAGGTCGGACGGAGTTAAACCCGCGGCGGCCAGGCAATAGTCGACAGCGCCGGTGGGGAAGCTGGCGTCATGCTTCTTGCGGCTGAACCGTTCCTCCTGCGCGGCGGCCACGATCCGGCCGTCCACCACCAAGGCGGCGGCCGAGTCGTGATAGAACGCGGAGAGTCCGAGGATCGCGGTCATGCGTCGGCTGTCACGACGAGAGTGATCGGTGTAAGTGTGCTCATGCTTCGCTTTGAAGGCTGTTCTGGTTGCGAGTGAGGTTGTGGTCGTGGTGGGCCGATTGGCAGAACAGCCGTCACCTGGCCAGGCTGCATGTCTTGATTGGGTTGCATTTCCTGGGGCCGACATCTCTTCTCAGGGCAGCAAAGCAAGGGACTCGATCCTCAATTCCTCAAATGGCCGTCCCTTACCTTAAGTTATACTGATCCCCGGTGTCAGGTGATACAATTGCGGGGCCGTTGCTGCCGTCTCATCGGGAACGGTGAGAGGTTGCGATGGGATTCTCGAGGTCTGTTGACGCAGGAGACGCCCTCTCCCGAGCGCTCGGGGCGACCATTCCGAACCGTACCCTCTGGATTTCGAACGCCAGCCCACTCGACGAGTTGCTTCGATGAACATAAAGCCTTCAATGGTTTGTCCGTCATGGTGGCTCACCGGGCTGACACTGCTGATCCTCTCCATCGCCGACGGAGTGGTGCGGGGCGCAGCGCCTGAACCTGAACCTCAACAACCGCTCCGCTCCCAGGTTCGCCAACCTGCCGGCCTCAGCCTTTCCCCGGACGGCAGCCGCCTGTTCGTCGCCAATCGGCGGAGCGGTAGTCTCTCGATCATCGCGACGAAGTCAAGTCGAGTGGTGGCGGAGTCGCAGGTGGGCCGCGGCTTGGCCGACGTCACGGCGCTTCCCGACGGGAATTTGCTGGCCGTCGACCGGGAGGGTCACGCGTTGCTCTTGCTCGAAGTGAGCGGAGACACGATCCGGGTCGTCGTGCGCCAGGCGGTTGCGCCCGATCCGGTCGGCCTTGTCGTCGCACCCGACGGCGGCTCGTGTGTCGTGGCTTCACTCGAGTCGCGCCGGTTGACCTTTTTCGAGTTGCCCGGTCGTGAGGGAAACGGGGACCGTCGAATTCTCGGCGAGCGAACCCTGAACCTGCCCTTCAGTCCCCGCAACATGGTCCTGGTGAACGCCGGCTCCAGGTTGATCGTGGCCGACGCGTTCGGCGGCAAGCTCGCCGTGGTCGACCGGGAGCGGGGAACGTTGGATTCGGTCCGCAACCTGCCCGCGCACAATATTCGAGGGTTCGCCCTGACGACCGACGGCCGTAGCCTGCTCGTCGCGCACCAGAGGCTCAATCGCCAGGCCCGGACCGACTTCGAGGATGTGTTCTGGGGGCGGTTCGTGACGAGTCACGTCCGTTACCTGAGCCTCGACGCCGTGCTCTCGAACGGATCTGACGAGGAACTGCTCCGGGGCAGCGACCTCATGAATCTGGGCGAGCCCTACAGCGGGGCCGGCGACCCGGCCAGCCTCGTCTGCGGCCCCTCCGGCTCCGTGGTGGTGGCGCTGGGGGGCGTTGGTGAGATTGCCGTCGAACGAAGCCGACTGGGCCAATTTCGGAAGTACGGCGTGGGTGGTCGCCCCTCAGCCCTGGCCTTAACGCCCGAGGGGAATGCTGTCTATGTCGCGGACGCGAACAGCGATCAGGTGGTTATGGTCGAGGTCCTCACCGGCAAGACGATCAAGACGATCGGGCTGGGCCCGCGTCCGGATCCGACACCGGTCGAGAAGGGCGAACGGTTGTTCCACGACGCGACGCTTTCCCTCCATGGCTGGATGAGCTGCCACAGTTGCCACACCGACGGCCACAGCAACGGCCAGCTCGGCGACACCCTGGGAGATGGGGCCTACGGCGCACCCAAGCGGGTCCCTTCGCTTCGAGGAGCTCACCTGACGGGACCGTGGACCTGGACCGGCTCGATCGATCGGCTCGAGGACCAGATTCAAAAGTCGGTCCAGAGGACGATGCGTGGACCGGTGCTGACCGGCGATCAGGTCGAGGCGTTGACCGCCTACCTGAGCTCATTGCCGCCTCCTCGGGCGATCGTGCCGGCCGACCAGAAGGAGACCATCGAACGCGGTCGCGGCCTCTTTCGTGCTCAGGGCTGCGCGAAGTGCCACACGCCCCCCACTTACACATCTAAGAGCATGTACGATGTGGGGCTTGAAGATGAGGCCGGTAACCGCAAGTTCAACCCGCCTTCGTTGCTCGGCGTCAGCCATCGTGAGCCGTTGCTTCACGATGGCCGCGCCAAGTCACTCGAGAATGTGTTTCTCCAGCACAAGCACCCTCAAGAAACCGAGCTGACGCCGGAAGAAGTGTCCGATCTGACCGCCTTTCTCAAGACGTTGTGATCGCGACCATTGGCCGTCGCCTCTAATTTTTGATTAGGGGCGGCTGGCGCTCAGTTCGGCCTTGGTCCCTTGCCAGCCAGCCTGCCATTGCTTCGTGAGCTTGGCCACGAGTGCGGTGTTGGCCGGATCATCGGCGATGTTCTGATTTTCTTGCGGATCCGTTTCATGGTCATACAACTCGACGGCTGTCACCTTGGTCGGATCATCACGTTCAACCCAGCGAGTGAATCGGTAGCGGTCGGTCCGCATTGAATATCCCATCAACGATCGCCCCTCGACTTGCCGGGGATACTGGCTGAACGCGGCCGACTTCCAGGGCCGATCGGGCGATTTCAGGACGGGAAGGAAACTGGTTCCCTCGACATGGGCGGGCGGTGTCAGTCCGGCCAGTTCCGCCAGCGACGGATAGAGATCCACGAACTCAACGAGGGCCTTGGACTGCTTGCCTGGTTCCGCCTGGCCGGGCGCGACGACGATCAAGGGCACGTGGGTATCCAACTCGACGTTCGAGTGTTTGCACCAAGCATCGTGTTCCCCGAGTTTCCAGCCGTGATCGCCCCAGAGGACGATGATCGTGTTATCACGCAACGAGAGTCGGTCGAGCTCGTCGAGTAACTTGCCAACCTGCGCGTCCATGAAGCTGATCGCCGCATAGTAGCCATGTTTGAGCGTGCGGGCGAGTTCGTCCGGTACGTGTCCCGTCGGGATATTCGCATAAGATCGGAGCTCGCCTCCCGGCTGTACGGCGTACTCCGGCGCTCCCTTGGGCCGGTACGGATTGCTCGCGAGCGCGATCTTCGCCGGGTCGTACAGGTCCCAGTACCGCTTGGGGGCCACGAATGGCAGGTGCGGTTTCGCGAACCCAACGGCGAGGAAGAAGGGTTCCTCTTTCGCTTTGAGCGATTGCAAGGTCTTCACGGCCATGTTCGCGACCGCCCCATCGAGGTAGGCGTCATCGGGTACGTCGGCCGACTCGAACGCAGGCCCCCGGCTCCCTTGTTTCGCGGCGGCCTTCTTTTTCGCCTTTGCCTTTGCGGGGGCTGTCGCCTGGCGATTCTTCTGGGCCAGGGCTCGGCTCTCGGCCAGGGCGTACGGTCGCGCCTGAGGGGTTGCCGTCTCCCAGGGAACCGACCATGAGGGCGGGTCGTTGAAGCCGGGATGATAGATCTTGCCCAGCCCTTGCACGAAATAACCCTGCGCTTTGAAGAACTGGGGCAGGGTGACCGTCTCGGGCATCGCCTTGCGGAAGTGAGTGACAAGGTCATAAACCTTGGTCGTGTCCGGCCGCGCTCCGGTCAGTAAGCTCGTTCGCGACGGCGAGCAGACCGCCTGCTGGCAGTAGGCCCGCTGGAACGTCAAGCCGCGCGCGGCGAGCCGATCCAGGTTGGGGCTTTTGACTTCGGGATGCCCGTAAGCTCCGAACTCAGGCCGGAGGTCATCCACGGCAATGAACAGAACATTCGGTTTTGAACCCTGTTTTGGTGGCTGCGCATCGGCCCAGGAGGTCGGGCCGGCGAACAGGACCAGGGCCCAACCTGCCAGAAATCTGGTGATCGAACCCGATCGGTGGATTCTCATTGATCAAGATTCCTTCGCGCGAACGAGGGAGCGGATCTTTTTATTCCGGGCTTGGCAGCCCGCTCTTGTGGCACGTCACAAGGCTCTGCGATCGTCGATTACGCTTTCGGGAATTGCAAGAGTGGGATCCGCTGACAATCAACGACTAGCGAACCGCCGCCGTTCGCCGGCTGGGGCGGGCCGTGCTGTTGCTGGAGGCTGAGGCGGGCGACGGAGGGCCGTAGCATGGCCAGAGAAGGTGGGCGACGGCATCGGCGGGGTGGGCCTTGATCTCGGCTTCGAGGCGGGCGAGGTAGCGGGTCAGAGCGGCCGACTCCTCACCCGCGGCGAGCGTCCAGGGGGGCTCGATCGTCAGGGCGTAGCGGCCGCCGGGGCGATGAGTGCAGAAGAGGAGGAAGACCGGGACGCGGGTCAGGACGGCCAGGTCGGCCCAGACCGACAAGAACGGTCGCGTGCTACCGAGCAACTGACCGGAACGGGTGTTCGGGCCGTTCCACGGGATATCGCCCGAAAGGTATACGGCCAGACCGCCGCGAAGCGCGGCTCGAGCGTGGAGCAACCGCTCGGCCGCCAAGGCGGGGGACAAGTCCCGGCGCAGGAAGAACTCGGATTGCGGATGGGGGTCGTCGCGGTCGAACCGACGGTCCAGCTCGCGCGAGACGTGCCGCGGTCGCTGGACCAGGAGCCGGAGCGGAACTCCTTGGCGGTAGAGCCAGTGCAAGGCCGCGATGTGGCCCCCCAGGTGGCAGCCCACCACGATCGCTCCCCGGCCGCCGTCGAGCGCGGTTTGCAGGCCCTCGAAGCCCTTGACGTCGAACCGGGCGAGAATTTCCTTGTCCGGGGCCGCGTCGAGCGGGTAGTCGCGGGCTGCGAACCGGAGCGTGTTGGCCGCCAGGGCAGGGCGGACCACCTTGGGATTCCAGTCGGCGCGGAGTGCGGTCCCCGCGCGATCGATTGCCTTGGCGAGTTCCTTGCGCCGAGGGGGCCAGGCCGCGGCCGACAGCCGCCCCAGGCCGCCGAGGATCGCGTCGCAACGCGCTGGGCCGAGACGGCGGAGCGTCGGCAGGAGCATCTCGTAGAAGCAGGTCTTCCAGCTCAGCAGGTGGCGGAAAGTCACGATGGCTCCGAGGACGGAGGAAGACGGCCTTGGTCGGCGTATGCTGATGGAATCGCGATCGATCGTTTTCGTTCGTGTCAGGTGGGCACGTCCCACCAACTTCGACTTTCTGCGTTCCCCGCCTCTCGCTCCCAAGCCACTTTTCTGCTTGATGGGCCGTGCCCACCCTACAAGACGATTTGGAACCATTCGTCCCGGCTTGTCGAGTGGGCTGAGGTCAGCCAGGCTTCAAGCATTGGCGGTGGCCAGTTGTTTCAAGCCCTGGTAATCCACCTTGTCGGTCGAGGTCGTCGGCAGGGCCGAGACGAACGTGATCGAGTCGGGCACCATGTAGTGGGGAAGGTGGGTGGTGCAGTGCCGCTTCATGGCGATGATCGACTTCTTCTCGGTCGGCTTCATGGCGATGAACGCGGCGATCGTGACCCCGGCGTCGTCGGCCTTGGCAATCACCGCCGCGCGATCGACGCCCTCGTGGCGGTAGAGCGCGGACTCGATTTCCCCCAGCTCGATCCGGTAGCCCCGCTTCTTGACCATCCGGTCGCGGCGGCCGTGGAAGGCGAAGCAGCCGTTCCCGTCATCAACCACGAGGTCGCCCGTGTGATACCAGGCCTCGCCGCCATCGCACTGGAGGAAGGCCTGTCGGGTGAGCTCGGGTTGACCGAAGTAGCCACGCATCACGCCAGGGCCGGCGATCACCAGTTCGCCGACCGATCCCGGAGCGACGTCGTTCCCTTGCTCGTCGACCACCCGCGCCCGGAGCGGCGGGCAGACGTTGCCGATCGGGAACGGCCCGGTGCGGTCGTCGGGGATGGTCGCCGGGATCCGATGAGCGGTGCAGACGTTGGTTTCGGTCGGTCCGTAAAGGTTCCAGAGGGTCGCGTCCGGCCAGCATTCTCTCAGCAGCCGCAACGGGGTGATCGGGAAGACCTCGCCGGCAAAGAGGACGAGCCGAGGGGCCGGGTAGCCGGCGGTCTCGATGCCGCCGTGCCTGACCAGCAGGGTCAGGATCGAGGGAGCGGAGTACCAGACGCTAATCTTGCGGTCGGCGATGAACGCCCCCAGCCTCGCGGGCTCCTTGCCGAGCGTCTCGCCGATCACGACCAAGGTCGCCGCGTTCTGGCACGAGACGAAGAGGTCGAAGACGGACAAGTCGAAGTGGAAGGGGGCGTGCGAAGAGAACCGGTCGTTGGTGGTGGTGTCGAGGTCGTGATCGCACCAGTCGAGGAATGTGAATGCGTTGGCGTGCGAGAGCATCACCCCCTTCGGCTGACCGGTCGAACCCGAGGTATAGAGGATGTAGGCGAGATCATCCGCGGCGCGGGGAGGGGGAAGCGGAGTCGGGGTGTCGTCCTGGTTGACCTCGTCCCAGGACGCGTCGGCCGGGTCCGATCCCGCGGTCTCGGCTCCCACCACGATCAGGCGCGGCGAAGGGCCGGGTCCTGGCCATGCCTGGTGGAGGGCACTGGCGAACTCGGCGGCGACGATCACGGCTTTCACGCCGCCGCTGGCGAAGATGCCGGCTCCTCGCGTGACGGGCGCGGTGGGATCGACCGGGACGTAGGCCGCCCCCGCGCGGAGGATTCCGTGGATCGCCGCGACGGCCTCGAGCCCTTTGGGCAGAAAGAGGCCCACCCGGTCGCCTCGGCTGACGCCCCAACGCGCCAGGCGAGTGGCGAGGCGGTCGGCGGCTCGGGCCAGTTCCGCATAGGTCAGTGTTCGGCCGAGCTCGTCTTCAACGGCCGTGTGATCGGGGCGCCTCGTGGCGGCCTCATCAAGCAACTGGCTGAGGTGGTTTCCATCCATGGTTGTGCTCGAAATCGATGTCGTTCTTCAGGGTTGGTTGTCACCAACGTCGTTCGGAGGGGTTGGCCGGGGCGGCAGGCCGACGGGTCCGCGATCGTCAAGATCGGGAGGTCGGGCCGAATCGAAGAGAGTTTCATACAAGTCGTCGTTGACCAAAGCGCGGGCCAGTGCCCGGAACAGGCGATGATGGCCCAAGGCGTTGGGATGGTCGTCGAGAGGGCCGATTTCGAGGTCGGCCGGGTCGAGGTCGTCGAACGTGCCCGACAGGTCGAACAGCGTCTGGGTGTGCGGAGCGAGGACCGCATGCAGCGCCGCGACGGCCTCGTCACGCGTGTTGGGGGCGTCGGCTTTGCCGACCCGGGGGATAATCATGCTCGCCAGCGGGATGCCCGCCGAACTGCACTCCGTGGCCAGAGCGTTCATGGTTGCGTCGTAGATCGACCAGTAGTGAGGCCGCAACTTCGCTTTGAGCGCGTTCTTGTCACGCAGCTTCTCGTTGGCATTGAGGCGGAGGTCACGATTGGTGATCCCCGCCTTGGCCACTGCCTGGCGGAGGAAGTCGTAGGTCAAGTCCACTCGGGACTGAAACATGTCGCAGAGATGGATCTCGATCAATCGGGTGTCGAGCATCGTGGCCGAGTAGAGCACCAGGTCGGGATCGAACTCGATGGCCTTGCGGCGAAATGTCTCGAGGCGCTGCATCGGGCTGTAGGCCGGGACCGCGAAGTTGAGAACCTCGAACCGCTTCTTGAGGCCGATTTTGAGAGCGTGGTCATTGAGCCAGTTCTCGAGCTCATTGACATAGGTAGTTTCGGTGCCAACCCCCCAGCCCATATCGATGGATGAGCCGAGCACGGCGATCCGGAAGGTCTCCGGAGGTTTTTTGAATTGATAAGGTCGACCGCGCATGCCGAACGCATTGGTGACAAAGGGCTCGCCGAAGAGGGTTTGGCTCACATTCGGCTTGAGCTCGAACATGAGGACGTCACCATCCAGGCTCCGCTTAATGTCCGAAGCGCGGGGGCGTCCCCACCCGCGCGGCTTGCCGATGAGGCAGAGCGTCAGCTCGCTCGGCCCGCCTTGCGGCGCGTCGGTTCCGATCAGGCCTTCGTAATAACCGCCGGCGTTGATCTCACGGTCGGTCCGATTCATCTCGTTGGATCGTGCGCTATCGACCGCGGATCGTGCGCGGACCCACCCGACGGGCAGTGGGATCAGGCCGAGCAGCAGGATGGCGAGTGTCTTCGCAAAACAGGTTCGCGTGGCGTGCATCGCGGAGTGGTTGCTCGTCATTGTCGGCCGCCTCTCTCCCCGAGTTCGAGCTTCGGGGGTCGAAGCAAGTTGGTCTGCTGCCGCAAGGCCGTGTCGAGCCGTTGGGCCAGCATGTTATGGCCCTTGGCATTGGGGTGGTAATCGTTCGGGCCGACCGCCAATGCTTTGGGCTCGATCCCGTCATACGTGTTCGAGAGGTCGATGATCGCCGTGAATCCGGCGTGGCGAGCCAGCCCGATCAGACGCTGAATCTCGGCCGCGTCGGCCGTTTTGCCCACCCGAGGGACCATGACCAAGGCGATCGGAATGCCACGGGCGCGGCAGTCGGCGGCGGCGGTTCGGAAGACGCCGGCCGCGAACTCTTCACGGTAGGGGCGAAGCACGTGCTTGTAACTCTCCGTCGTCCCGCCCGGCCGGGCGTGGATCCGTGTGAGGACGTCGCGATACATCGGCGAGTCCCAGCCGATTCCTCGCGGCAAGAGCCCGCGGAGCCGCCGTTCGTCCCAGCCCGAGTCGGCCTGCGTCGATTCAAAGAGAACCAGGTCGGGTTCGGTGGCCCAGCCGACGCGACGGAAATGCTCCCAACGTTGGCCCGGTCCGTGGCCCGGGATCGCGAAGTTGAGGATTTCCACCGACGGTCCCCCGGCCGCTTTCGACCGTTCGTCGAGTTGACGCTCCAGGACGGATTCGAAGGCCTGGCCGTCGCCGACCCCCCAGCCGGCTCCGATCGAGTCACCCACGAACGCGATCCGGAACGTGTTCGGCGGTTTGGTGGATTCATAGGGGCGGTCACGCATTCCGAGGGCATTGGTCGTCCACCGCGCCCCGGCATGGTCGACCGACAGATTCGGCTTCAGTACGAATTCCCGGAGGTCGTCAACGCCCTGCGCCAGCGGTCCTCCCTCGAACGGCACGGCCTTGGTCTGAGATCGCCCTCGCCGCGCCGACTCGGGTTCCACCGCATCCGAAGCGCCGAGCTTTCGTCCCGCGTCGAGGATCTGCTCGTAATAGCCTCGTTCCATCTTTTCGTAATCGGCCTGGCTCAGCTGGTCGTTGCGCAGAGTCTCGCGGAGACGTCCCGGCGTCCCCAACGCGAGACGACCGGGCGCCAATCCCCAGGCGAGGATCGCCGCTGTCGCCACGATCTGAACTGTCTGCGACGAGCAACGAGCCATGATACACTTACCTCTCGAACAGTTCGTCGGTCAAGGGCTCAGATTCCGGTCCCGCGACGCATCAGGTCCACCCACGACTCGATGGTCGGGCTCGACCAGAGCGACCAGAGCAACGCGATCGTCGTGAACGTGGCCGCGACCTTCGCCCCACGCACCAGATGGCCCAGCACGGTCATCGGACCCTTGCCCGCACGATTGCGGACCCGCGACCGCCGGGCGTCCAGCTGCACGTTGACCAACACCAACGCCCCCAGGATCCCCCAGAACAGGGCATCCGGACCGCTGATTCCCCACGAACCCCGCAGCCAGAACGATTGATACGCGTGCAACGCCCAGGTCGCCACGAACACCACCACCGTCGCGATCGCCAACGCCGCCGGCTGCGGCCAGCGCTTCAGCCGGAACACCACCGGGTTGAACACCAGACGGACCATGAAGTCCTTCCAGTAAATGTTGATCCGACGCCAGTAGTCGGTGAAACCGGTCGCCAGCAAGTAGTGGTGATGCGTGGGCGGAAGCTGGAACCCGAACAGGTGAAGCATCCCGCAGGCCATGTGGAACTGACCCGAGACCCGGAGATAGAGCAGGTAGTTGCAGACCAGATACCGTGTCAGAGTGGCGACGCCGTGGACCTCCTCGGCCGGGATCAGCCACTCGTGGTAGACCAGGCGGTAGAGAAGGAGGTGAATCGTGCCGTCGAAGATCATCTGGAGCCCGGCACGCTGAGTGGTGTGGATCTCCTTGGAAAAATAGCCGCGGTGCAAGGTGCGGTAGTCGACCACCGGAAAGTGAAGGAAGCAGTAGTTGGGCAAGAGGAAGAAGTAGCTGAGCGTATCGACAACCGTCTCGGGGGCCTTGGCGTGCTTCAGTTCATAGAGATAGATCAGGATCCGGAACATGAACATGGTGGCCAGGACCGGCCAGACGCTCTCAGGGACCGCCGCGGCCAGGCTCTCAGGGCGGATCCGGGCAATGGCGACGGCCACGACCGCAAGCGTCGTGGCACGAGTCCACCAGGGGATCGGGAGGCGGCAGACGCCGATCAGCAACAGCGCCAGGGTCACGACGTAGGTGGCGGCCAGGGGGCCGAAGACGAGGGCGAGGCCGGCGATCGAGACGGCGACGAAGAGCGGCTTCTTCCAGCGATAAGGGAGCAGGTAGTGAACGGGGAGGGCGACCAAGGAGAGGGCGACGAGGAGTTGGAACGCCCGTCCCTCGACACGAAAGACCTTGAACACCGCCAGAAAGAGGCCGAGATGGGCGAGGATCGGCAGGAACTGCCGAAAGTCGCGCCGGCAGGTCTCCGGTTCACCGGGATAGAGCCCGGGCCGAGCTTGCTCGGCGGGGGCCGGATTGGCCCCTGGTTCCGGCGCGTTGTACTGGCGATGAGGTGTGGGCCGCAAGGCGGTCGCGCGTTGAGTCTCAGGCCGCATGCGCCAGCCCCTTCGTTTGTGGCATGCCGGATCGGTTGCAGTCGGCGACGATCGCTACCAAAGCGACGGGCCGGACAACCTGCGGCGGGTCTCGATTCGCGGCAAACCAGGGAGGACGTGGATCGCCGGGGAGGAATCGACCCGGATCTTGAGTGCGGGGGCTAGCCCATCCTTGAGCCAGTTGCCCCCCCGCGGCGGCCGCGACATCCCTGTTTCGCTACATATTTCCGCTAAGCGTCAATGGAATTCGTCAGACCAAGGAGAAGGCGTTGACTTCGTTGCTCTTATAAGCTTCGGAGCCCCCCCTCCCTCAGTGGACGCCAGGGTATACCCGATCTTCCGAGGAACTGTCAACGCGAATGATCGAACCCCGCGAGGCTGGTTTCGAGGGGATCTCAGAGCCTGCGGCTCCCCCGAGAATGGAGGCAAATTCGCTCGTGGATCAACGACAAACCGCTTATTCTGCGAGTAGCGGAAAGCCGACTCGCCATCGTTTTGAGGTCGAGTCCGCACCGCTCGGGCGAGGGCCAACCATGATCCGACCGCATGCCGGAGGACTCGGAGTCGCGTTCGCCTGGTTTCTCTTTCCGCTGGTGCCGGCCTTCCTGGGCCGCACCTATTACGAGACCTGTCATTTCTCGTTTGCCTCTGGGGGAGGGCCTGACCCTCGCGACTGGGACTGGCCCACCTGGGTTCTCCTGGCGGGGCCGCTCTTGGGTTATGGCTTTCTCGCGGGGGCCACACTCGACCTCCCGGATGAGCCGGGACGTCGAGGGTTACGGGGGTGGCTGTCCCGTCGCGCGGTCTGGGTGGGAATTGGTCCCTGGTCGGGGTTCCTGGTCTTGGCCGCTCTCTTCTTTGTGATCGGGCATGCGGACGAGCTGCTGCCGAGAGTCAGGCCATCCATCCCGTCTCACTGGTTGCGGACGTGGTGGTGGGGGCTTTTCACGTGGGCTGGGCTGATTGGCTTGGTTGGCGTGGCTGGATATGGCTGGTTGTTCGTGGCGTGGGCGGCGATCCGCCGTGCGCGGCGGCTGGGGCGGTGCCGCCGGGTGATCGAGCGCGGCCTGGGGGGAGCGTTGGCGTTCGTCGGATCGCTCTTCGGCAGCTTCTGGGCGATCACCGAGGCGTGGCGGGGCTACTTCTTCGACTCCAGGATCGTCCCCTTCCTAATGGCGGCGTTGGGCCTGACCTTGCTCGGCCTGAGTGGCTGTTCCTCGACCTTGACCTATGGAGAGGTGCGTCGCCGCGAGCTTTTCCGCGCCATGTTGATGGCCTGGTTGGTGGGCTTGGCCTTTGTCTGGCGGTGGTGGAGTCGGCCCCGCGGCAAGTCGTAGCGATCGGAGCTAATGAGGCCTCGGCTTGTCGGATCGGGCCATCTCGGGTATTTTCCCGCGCCGTCTCAACCGAGATGGTGCCGCAATGGAGTGCGAAACCGTCGGCCCAAAGCTGCGAGGCGAGGCGATTCTCAGGGAGGGGACGATGCCGACGTTGGCCATAAAGGGGTGGGCACAGCGCTGGGGGATGGAGGCCGTGCTGGCCGTCCTGGCGGGCCTGGTATTCATGGGCTGCCTTGGCGCGGTGGACATCTGGGGCAAGCGTGAGCAACGCGCCTCGGCCGAAGCGCTCGACACGGTCGACCACAACCACTGGCGGATCGCACAGATCCAGGGGCGGCCTCGGCTGGAGAAGCCCCCGCTGCCGCGCTGGACGATCGCGTCGTTGATCACCTTGACCGGCCGGCGCGACGAATGGATCATCCGCCTGCCCAGCGCCCTGGCGGCGATTGGGACGGTGGGCTTGGTCTACGGCTTGGGCTGCCGGCTGGGTGGCCGCGCGGTCGGTCTCTCGGCGGGCCTGGTCCTCACGTCGATCGGCTTTTTCATCAGCGAGCTCCGTCAGGCGGGCAACGACGGTCCGCTCGCCTTCTTCACGACGCTGGCCTTGTACGCGGCCTGGCGGCGGTTGAACGGGAATGCATGGGGGATGGGCGAGGATCTCACGCTGGCTTCGACAGGGATTGAGGCCGACGCTGAGGTCGAAACCGTCGGGTCGCCGGTGGGGGGGCGGAACTGGAATCTGTTGCTCTACGCGGCGCTGGGGCTTGGGTTCCTGACCAAGGGGCCGATCATCCTGATCCTGGTCGCCCTGGCGCTGGCCCCTTATCTGGTGGTCTCGGGCCGGTTCCGCGAGGGCCTCGGTCTGCTGACCGATTGGCGGGGTGTGCTGGTGTTCCTGGTGCTGGCTTTGAGCTGGCCGGTGCCGGTCTTGCTCAATGACCCGCTCGCCGCGCGAGTCTGGTATCTGGAGATGGGCCAGAAGGCGGGGACGGCCGGGGTCACGCACCACCGGCATCATGAGATCCTGGCCGTCGAGTGGCCGATGATGACCGCCCCCTGGGTCGTACTTGCCACCACCGGTTTGCTCCTCCCATTCCTGCCCCGAGGACGACGGTATCGGCCGCAGATCTGGTTCCCCTGGTCCTGGGCGGTTGGCAACCTGGCGATGTTCTGCCTCTGGTCGGTCGCCAAGCCGAACTATTATCTGCCTTGCCTGCCAGGCGTGGCGCTCTTGGTGGGAGTGGAGTGGGTCCGCCTGTCGAAGGCGGCTCGCGACCTCGAGTCGAAGCGGGTCGGGGCCCGGCGGTTCCTGCAAGTTCATTGGGTAGGGATGTTCGTGGCGGCGGCCATTGCCCCCGTGATCGCGCGGCAGGTCGCTCCTACGTACTTTGCGCCGATCGCGTTCTTCTCCCTCGCGGCCATGGTTGCCGTGGTGCTGAGCGCCTGGATCTGGCGGCGCGGGGCCGATGCCGGTGCCTTGGCGCCGTTGGTCGGGGCCTGGGCGTTCGGCGTCCTGATCATCTACGGCGAGCTCGCCCCCCGTCATAACGCGGCCCGCAGTCACCGCGCCCTGGCCGCCTCGCTCGAGAAAATCTTGCCGCCGAGCGAGCGGACGATCATGTTCTTCGAGGAGCTCGACGAGGGGCTCTGGTTCTACCTGAGCGACCGCTCTCTCGTCCCCGTGCCGGGGAGCCAGCCCCGCTACAACAAGGGGTTCGACCTCGACCATGATTTCCGCAACGGACAGCTCGAGCTCGACCCGCTCAAGCGGCAAGAGGCCGAGAAGAAACTGCTCGTCGCGTGGATGACCTCTCCTGATCGGACTTCGCCTTATGTCTTGATCCGTAAGAAACTGTACGACGCGTTCGCCCCGGCCCTGGCTGGGCTGGCCACCCCTGCCTTCACCGAGGAGGGCCTGGTCCGCAACGAGCTCGTCTTGCTCCGCGCCACTCAGGCCGCGAGCATCGCCACCCAGCCCGACGAGGCCCGTCGACGCTAGCCGACCGGACTTCGTGATGGAGCCGTCCCCAAGGGTTGAGGTGCGATGATGCCTCGACTCGGACCGATGCTGGCGGTTCCGGAGGCGCTCAAACGCGGGCCACGGATCCGGAATACCAGGGGTGAGAACCTCGAGTCGCCGGCTTATTTTGCCTAACCTGTTCAAATCCCGCTGCCCGAGGGGGGCCGACGATGTCGGCCCCCCTCGGGCGATTTTCTTTCGAAGCCGTTGGTCCGCGGATGACCGCCTTGACCGTGCCAATCGGGTAAACCGTGCGCATTGGGAAAATTAGGCCCGGCGTGACATTGCGGATTATCCGGAATGGGCGGCCCCACCCTTTTTCGCAGATTGCCAGGATTGCCCGACCGGGACGACCGGCAAGGACGATCGTCATAACTCGTTGCTGCAAAACGTGAAGCGACCTCAAGGGAGAACCCTGTCATGACGATACAAAGGTTGGCTCGCCAAGGTTAGCCACGGCGAGGACTCGGGAGCACCGAATGGGAGGTGTCCCCTGAAAGGTTGGGCCGAAAGGCCTCGGGCTCGGGAAAGCCCGCTGACAGGAGATACCGTGACTCGCCCAAACAATAAAGCAGAAGAGTGGACCGGCCGGCCGGATTCGCCTTCTCTTGATCGAAACGATTGCCAAGGAGATCTGTCTCCCATGTTGAAGCCCTTGACTTTGAGCCTCGGTCTCGCCCTCGCCCTTGGTTTTGGTAGCGTGAGCCAGGCTGGCCTGTTCGGACACGACACTGGCCTTGCCTCGCCCCAGGGTGTGGCCCCCAGCCCCCAGTACGCTCCCGTCGTCGCTTCGGCCCAGTGTGACACCGGTTGCGACGTTGGTTGTGCACCGGCCCCCAAGAGCTGCGGCCTGAAGAATCTCTTCAGCGGCCTGCACAAGCCCAAGGTTTACAGCTACGAGTGGGTCCTGAAGAAGAAGCGCGTTTGGGGTCACAAGAGCAACGCCTGCAGCACCCCGAGCTGCGACACCTGCGGCCCGACGGTTTTCCCCTCGGCCCAGGGTTACGCCAGCCCCCAGGGTTACAGCAGCCCCCAGAGCTACAGCAGCCCCCAGGCTTACGGTAGCGGCCAGGCCTACTCTGCTCCCCAGGCCTACTCCGCTCCCCAGGCGACCTCGGTTGTGACCCCGGCCCCGGCTGGCGACGAAGCCCCGCCCGCCCCGGCTGTTGCTCCCGAAGCGGCTCCCGAAGCGGCTCCGGTTCCCCCGGCTCCGGCCAACGCCCCCCAGAGCAGCCTGCTCTTCTCGACCCCCTCGGGTAACTGAGCTGGCTCTCGACGCTTAATCTGAGACCAATCGCCACAAACGATTGAGTCCAGACACCCAGCGGCCCGTACATCCTCGGATGTGCGGGCCGTTTTTTTTTTGTTCGAATGATTCGCCTTCAACAATCGGGCCGGGCGCCGTTGATGAGTAGCCAGGGAGAGGTCGGAGCCTCGGCCCTTTGGTGCGTGTTGTTCACCGCGCCACACGCGATTGACAAACCTCGTCGATTGTGGATAACACTCCCCTCGCAGGATGCGACAGACTCCGTGATCCCATGGAAGGGATGACGGCCTCATTTGCGTAGGGCCGTGGGGACTCGATCCACTCGTGCGCTCCGCCTTGATGGCCGTTCGGGTCTATCCCGTCCGCTTTCCCCGTCCTCGCTGCTTGCTATCGCGCCGTTGTGGGCCGGTCGGTCTGGTTTCCCGCTGTTGGTTCGTATCGGGTTTGCCCGGCGCGTACCGTCTGCGTGGCGATCGCCAATGGCCCGGGCCTCGGTGCGATCGGGTCGCTCGGAGGAGAGTCGATGCGGACCGAGAGTCCTCCCTCAGTTGCTCCGACGGTCAAACGGATCTTGAGCCGGTTGGCCGTGGCCAAACGCTCAGTCTGGGCCCGAGGCCCCGTCGTGCGCTGGGTCGCGGTCCTCGGCATTGTGGCTGCGATCGGCCTGTTTGTTTATTTGGCGGCCATTCCTTCGCCGGGCAAAAACCTGGGCGAAGGGCGCCAGTACTCAGCCGACGCCATCAACAGCATCACCCGCGCCCTCGACGTGGCGCATATCGAGTATCGCGTCGAAGATCGCCGGATCGGCGTCGCGACCGACCGCTACGAAGAAGCCACGGATGTCTTGTCCAAACTCGACGTCAATACACGCTCCATCCCCGAAATCCGCAAGGATTTTCAGGCCTCGAGCCTTTGGTGGGAGACCCCGAAGGATAAGGAGCAGCGCGAACTTCGCGCCAAGGCGGAGATCCTCGAGGCGATCATCGGCGACCTCGAAGAGATCGTCTCGGCCTACGTGGATATCGATCGGACTCAAACGAAGACGGCGGGGCGTCCCACGACGACGACGACTGCCTTCGTTTTGCTCGAGACCAAAGACTCGCGGAAGATCGGTCCCAAGATCGTCCAGAGCATCAAAGGCATCGTGGTGAGCAAAGAGCCCTCCCTGAAGGAGGACGCCGTGTCGGTCTGGGACCGGGAAGGCAACCGGTATCTCGATCCGAGCAAGCCCTTGCTGGATGTGATCTCGCGAACCCAGGCTCGTGAAGAAGAACTCAAGCAAGAGATCTCACAACAACTCGATTGGATCAAGGGAGTGGGGGTCACCGTCCAGATGGTCGCCCCCCCCGCGCCGGAGCCGGTCGCCGTGGCTGAGGCGCCGATCCCGGTCGCCGAGCCGAGCGTGGGGGTGAACCAACCCCTGGATACGGAATCGGCGTCGCCTCCCCCCGCCGAGCAGGCCCCCTCCGCCGAGCCGAAATCGCCCGTCGAGACCAACTTTGCACGGATCTGGGTCAGAGTTCCGCGCAGTTTCTACTATCGCAAGGCGATGCCGAGCCGGAGTCCCTCACAGGAGGATCTCCAGGCGATCCAGGTACGGACGGAAGCGACCATCAAAACCGCCGTGGGGTATGTGCTGCCCACCGGCACGTTCGAGCTTCTGGTCGACACGATTCCCGACGAGGTGGTCCTCCGGGACCCGCTGGTCGCGCCCGCGGTGCCCGAGACGAGGCGGATCCCGTCCTGGTGGATTCCGGCCGGAGTGGGAGGAGGAGTGGCTGGGCTGCTCCTGATCGTCGGACTTCGCCTGCTCGCGACGAGGCGACCGCGTCGGGCCCTGGCGGCCGAGCCCGCGCGGATCCGGTTTGCCGTGGAAGCTGATTCCGAAACGACCCCGGGCGCCTCGGAGCGGGTCCGTGAGTTGATCCGTCATAATCCCGAGGCTGCCGCAAGCGTTCTGAATCGCTGGATCGGCCAGGGAGGACACGCGGCATGACACGTCTGGAAACGCCTCGCGCAGCACCGGCTTTAGCCTCCGCTCTGGGAGTGGCCGCGGCGGTCGCCAACGACCAGGACGCCGGCCATACCGACGAGTCGGCTCCGATCCGGAAGGCGGCCATACTACTGGTGAGTTTGGAGCAACCGCTAGCCTCGCAATTATTGGCGCAACTCGATCGATCGGCCGTCGAGGCGGTGACTTTGGAGATCGCACGGCTCGAGCGGATTGCGCCGGCGGAACAGCAGGCTGTCCTTGAGGAATTTTACGGCTTGGGTCTACGAAGGCTCCGCTTTGTGTTCGAAGACTTGGTCAAGATGGACGATACAGACATCAGGGAGGCGTACCACGACGAGGACGTTGCGACCTGGGCTTTGGCCCTTGGTGGCGCGGCTCGTCCGGTTCGCGCCAAGGTCCTCCGAGCGCTGTCGGCACTTGCGGCCGGCGGTCTCAGTCGGGCCTTGGATCAGTTGGGCCCTTTCCGGCTCGACGATGCCGAAGCTGCCCAGATGGACGTTGCCGAGCGGCTTCGGCGTCTCCATGACCACGGACGACTCACCCTTCCCGACCCCAACGGTCAGGAGGCCATCCTTGTCTGACCTCGTCGACTTCGAAGACCTGCGGGATCTTGACGGATCCGACCTACGCGCGGTCCTCGACCAAGTTTCTACCGAGCAGCTCTTGTCGGCGATGGCGGGCACTCCGCCCGGCCTGAGGCGACTGCTGCTGACCAAGCTTTCTTCCTCCTCGGCGGTTCAGCTCGAGGCCCAGATCAACGCATACGGGACCGTCTCGTTTGAATCGGCGAAGAACGCCCAGCGTGCTCTGGTCGACGCCCTCTGTCGACTCAGTCGGGCTGGGCAAGTCGCCTTTGACGATCCTGAAGATATGGTAGCCTAGGCCGAGTCCACTCCTCCGCATGAGATTCGCCGGTTCGGCGGGCCTCGTGGGGCGGGGAGGACTCAACCGTGAGAATCCAGAGCGACCCAGGACGGGAGATCGCGAGGATTTTCGGGCGAGCCAGACCCAGGGGCCATTTCGCAAAGGATTTGCGGATGCCGAGCGCGAGATTTCGCCAACACATTTACGCCGGGGCCATCGTGGTCTTAGGACCACTGGCCTCGGTGTTTTTTCTCCCTCGGGCTCGGGCCGACCACGCCCCCCCCACGGCCTCGATCAACGCCCCTTCCACATCCGTATCGGCATCCGCAACCGCATCCGATCGCCAACCGTTCGCGCCTCGAGGTGCTTCCGGCCGGCGCGGATCGAAAGGCCCCGAAGGTTCGACCGGATGGTGGCTCGGGACCGGCGGAATCGCGCTTACCCTGGCCCTTTGCGGCGGGATTAGCGTGGCCTCGAAACGTTATCTTCCCTCGCGGAACGGCGCAAGCCCGATGCGTGTGGTCGGTCGCACGGTGCTTTCTCCCAAGCATTCCGTCTACCTCCTCGAGGTGGGCCAACGCGTCCTGATCGTCGGCACGGGTGCCCAAGGGGCCCCCGCGCTCCTGGGTGAGCTGACGGACCCCGCCGAGCGTGACGCCTTTCTCACGCCCTCGTCCCGGGGCGCGGCCGTCTCCGTACCGATCGGACCAGTCCCCTCGGCTGGCCGGTTCGACCGCCGGGTTGGAGACGACGAATGAATGCAAGGTTGATCAAGCCGGCCCTCCTGGTCGTTGGCTTTGCTACCACCCTGCTGACGCTCGGCGCCGCCCCGCCGGGGAGTCGCGGCCCAGGTTCACCGTCTCGTTCGGCTTCGGCGGCGACTTCGGCGGGGCCTCGCCCGGCGGTGATGGCGAACCGACCGGTGGCTCCGATTACGACTGATTTACTCCAGGAGGACGCTGGGCCGGCTCTGAAGTCGGCCGAGCCCTCGATCTCGGCTCCGGCCCCATCGGCCAATCTCCTGGCGCCTCCGGAACCGGGGCAGGTCATCTCGGGCCTCCGGATGGCCGCGCCTTTGTTGATCATGCTGGTGCCCGCGGCCGTGCTGATGTTCACGGCGTTCGTCCGGATCAATATCGTCCTGATCCTTTTGCGACAGGCGCTGGGGAGTCCGCAGGTCCCGGGCAACCAGGTCCTCTCCGCCTTGGCCCTGCTCCTCACCGCGCTCGTGATGCGGCCCGTCGCCGAGGTGGCCTATACCCAGGGGATCGAACCGTACGCCTCGGGCCGTTTGCCGGCCGTCGCGGCCTGGGAGGCAGGCACGAAGCCGATCAAGGCGTTCATGATCAAGCAGATCGAGCGGACCAACCACCAGGACTACCTCTGGCAGCTCTACGACCTTTCGACCACCGGGTCGGCCAACCAGCCCGACCCGGTCAACGGGAGGATTTTCCGCTCCAGGTGGTGGCGCCGGCATTCCTCCTGAGCGAACTGACCACCGCGCTCGTGATCGGCTTCTACATCTACCTCCCGTTCCTGGTGATCGACCTGGTTGTCTCATCGGTGCTGGCGGCGATGGGCCTGTTCATGCTCCCCCCGTCGTTGATCGCGTTGCCGCTGAAGCTGATTCTGTTCGTGCTGGCCGATGGGTGGCTGCTCGTCGCGTCGATGCTCTTGCAAAGTTTTGCAAGTTGAACATCTCTTGTCTTGCTTTGAACGAAGCGACTGAAGTCCGGTGGGCCAAGCCCACTTCTCAAAGAGCGGGGGCCGTCGATGGAGCTGTCACAAGTGATCGACTGGTCGCGCGAGGCGATTCGTCTTTCTCTGCAACTGGGGGGGCCGCTCCTGGGGGTGGCTCTGGTGGTCGGCCTGGTGATTGGGATCGGGCAGACGCTCACCCAGTTGCACGAGCCGGTGGTGGGCATGGTACCTCGCCTGGTGGCGGTGATGCTCGCTTTCCTCGTGATTCTGCCCTGGTTGTTGGGTCGTTGGGTCTCGTTTGAGACCACCTTGATCGAGTCGATCCCTGGGATGCTTTGAGTCCGACCCACTACCTCTCATTTTCTCATCTTTCTTCCGGCGGGGCCTTGTGTCGATGACGTCGAGCGACGCGGTCTGGCTTCTGGGACATGGCGGGGCGGTGGCCCTGGTCCTGGCGCGAGTGCTCGGGCTGGCCTGGACGGCTCCGTCTCTGGCGTCGTCCGGCCTGGACTGGCGGTTCCGCGTCGGCCTGGTTGCCGTCCTGGGGGGGATCATCGTTCCGGTGGTTGTCGGCGAGATCGTGGCGCCGGCCCGATGGTTGGATCTCGGGCGAGTCTGCCTGGCCGAGGCGGCCATTGGGGCCGCGTTGGGCTGGTCGGCCGCCCTGATCGTGGCGGGGGCGAGGCAGGCCGGCGAGATCGTCGGCGTGCAGTCCGGGCTCTCCCCCGCGGCCCTGTTCGACCCCGATGCAGGGGACGAGATGACCCCGTTGGGCCACCTCTACGGCATGCTGGCGCTTGCGACCTTCCTGGCCCTCGACGGCCCGATCGTGCTGGTCAAGGCGCTGATCGAGAGCTATCAGGTGGTGCCCGCCGGAACGGCGAGCCTCTCGGTCGAGACCGTGAACCAGGCTTTCAGCCGGGTGGGGCAGGCCCTGGCCCTGACGCTTCGCGCCGCCGCGCCCCCGGCCCTGGCCCTCTGCCTGGCGGGGATGGCGTTTGGTTTGCTGGGACGTGCGGCTCCCTCGCTGCAGCTTGTCACCCTGTCGTTGCCGATCCGGTCGGCGCTTGGCCTGCTCCTGGTCGGCCTCGGTATGCTCACCTTGATCTCAACCCTGTCAGCGGCCTGGGGCGTCTGGCCCGGAGGGTGGTGATTCGATGTCGGAAGACCGGACCCAGGAGCCGTCGAAGCTTCGAAGACAGCAGGCCCGCGAGCGCGGTCAGGTCGCGCATAGCGCCGAGTTGACCGGCTCGGTCGGGTTGCTGGCGGCGGTGGTCATGCTCGGGTTTCGCGGCAACGACATTACGACGAGCCTGGTCACGCTCTTGCGCGAGCCTTTGCTCGGAGCGCCGAGCATCACCGCCGATCCCTCCGAAGTCGTCATGCGGCTCCGCCAGCTCGCACTCGGGGTGATCTGGCCGCTGATCCCCGTCGTGGGCAGCTTCGTCCTGGCGGCGATCGGGGCACACCAGGCGCAAGTGCAGGGGCTCTGGGTACCGGGTCTGCTCGCGCCTGACCCGACTCGACTCTGGACCCTCGGGCAAGGCCAAGGGATCGTTACTCGTGGCGGCCGTGGGCTCTGGTCGTTGATCAAGGCGATTGCGATCGTGGCCGTGGCCGCCTGGTCGATCCGGCGCGGCTGGCTCGACTTCCAGCAGTTCGGCGCAATGGACACGCCGACTCTGGCCCGGTCCGTTGGCGGGACGCTCTGGCTCCTGGCGACCTGGCTTGCGACCACAACTTTCGTGCTTGGCCTGATCGACTTCGCACTCCAGTTGCGGCGTTATGAGGATCTCTTACGGACGACCTCCGAAGAGCATCGCGAGGACCAGCGGTCGGCTGAGGGAGACCCTGCGCTGCGATCGAAGCGGCGACGGCTCGTGAAAGCCTGGCGCGGCGACTCGCCCGAGCTGCTCACGGGGGCCTCGCTCGTTTTGACCGGCCCCAGTGGCTTGACGCTCGTCCTGGCGGGAGGGCCGCCGCCCCGATCGGTCTCGCTCCGCTCCGCCGTCCAAGGGGCGTCGGGGCTGCACCTGCGAATGGCGGCCGAAGCGGCCAAGCTCCCGCAGATTGCGGCCCCAGACCTCGCTCGCCGCTTGATCGGGCGCCGCGCCCCCGCACTTCCGCTGCCGGCCGAAGCGCTCGCGGAACTCGCCTCGATCTGGCCCACCGATCGCGCGTCGGATAGGCCGGTTTAGTCAAAAAGTCTTGATGCTACGGGAAACGCATTTTTGCCAGTGGCTTAACTCTTTCGCAGGGCGGACGATCCGGCCGGCGAAACGAGCTGTTTGCCGTTTGCGAGGCACGGTCAAAGCCGGATCCTTCGAGCATTCTCCATGTCCTTGCAGGTTATTCCGCGAACCGAACCGCGAATTGTGTCGAATGAGTAAGTAGGGGAGATGCTCTTGAAAAGGGAATCCGTATCAGGATGCCTGGAGCGCTGTACGGTTTGCCTGTGCCAGGTTTAAGAAAACTCCCTGGACTTTATGTTCTGACTCAACGAGCCGATGGGAGGAACTCACCCATGGCAATCGTATCAACTTCGCGCGAGCACCGAACGTTTCCTACCTGGCCTACAAGTTGGGAGGACTACGAGCGATACCGAGATCATGCCATCGACCTTTTGATGGTGCTCACGGTGGTCGGCCTGGCCGCGGCTCTCGCCTTGAGACCCGGCGATTCGAGTCTTGTGCGGCAGGAGCAATGGCTTGTCCTGGTCTTATCCGGACTGGCCCTATTCCTTTCGCGGCTGCGGAGGCTGGTCCTTTCCAAGTAGGGACGCGGGGCCGTGCCAACGGCCTCGAGCCCGCCTGGGTGGATCGAATCCGGTCTGCCCAATCCGGGACGCCCGCATTTCGAGGGCATTCTGTCCGGGGCCAGGACGAGCGTCCTGGCCCCGTTTGCGTTACCAGGGCCCTGGAGACAGCGCGGCCCGCTTCCTCCCACCTCCCCCTTGGGACCGCGGTCGCCCCACACCTTTCATTCAATTCAAAGAATTTGAATTTCATCTGAGTCAAAGGTGGGCGTGGCCCTCGCACTTCCAGGGGGTGTGAGTTCACTCTCCCTCGATTTCCCGCCTTTTCGGGGGAGCTCGGCCCGACAATCTTCTCGCTTCTCTCTCCTCACGGTGGGCAAAGGGCCGATACTCTCCGCTTGGCTTGTTTCGGTCTGGACACTCGGACCGATCGGGGGTATCGTCCCGCCACACGTCCGAGGCTCATCACCCGATGGCTGCCGTCGCTGAAAACAGAGTGCGATCGGCCCGGGATTGCGGGAAAACGCGAGCATAAAAAGTGGGGACCGGTCGAGCATGGATGCTCGCCATCTCCGCGATTTCGCGGGACCTGATCCTGGCCGTTGACCCTTTTTTAAACGTCGTGGAGGGGAAGGGATGCCTCCCACACCAATCTCGAGAGCCGACGCCACGGGGTGGTCTCGTCTGACCGACGTGATCATGCCTGTCACGATCGTGGGGGCGATCCTCGTCTTCGTGGTCCCGGTGCCGCCGGTGGTGCTCGACCTGCTGCTTGCGGCCAATCTGACGCTCGCGGTGCTCGTGCTCCTGACGACGCTGACGATCCGGACTCCGCAGGAATTCAGTGTCTTCCCGACCCTTCTGCTGACCACGACTTTGACCCGTTTGGTTCTGAACGTCGCGACGACCCGGTTGATCCTCACCAAAGGGGGAACGGACGGCCTCGATGCGGCGGGGGGAGTGATTCGGGAGTTCGGTGAGTTCGTTGCCAGAGATCAGGTGATGGTCGGGGCGATTATCTTCGGCATCCTGGTCGTCATTCAGTTCGTCGTGATTACCAAGGGGGCCACCCGCATCAGTGAGGTGGCCGCTCGGTTCATGCTCGACGGCCTGCCCGGGCGGCAGATGGCGATCGACGCCGACTTGCACGCCGGACTGATCGACCAGCACGAAGCTCACCGCCGCCGGGATACGGTCTATCGCCAGGCGGACTTCTTCGGAGCCATGGATGGTGCCGGCAAGTTTGTCCGGGGTGATGCCGTTGCGGGCGTGATCATCATCGCCATCAACATTGGCGCGGGTCTGTTCCTTGGCATGTTCAACCATGGCATGCCCCTCGGCGAAGCGATCAACGTCTACACCAAGCTGACGATCGGCGATGGACTGGTGAGCCAGATCCCCGCGTTCTTGATCTCGCTGGCTGCCGGCCTGATCGTGACCCGGTCGTCGTCGGAGACCGACCTGGGCAAGGACGTGGTCAGGCAGTTGTTCGGCCATCGAAGCGTCCTGGCGACCTCGGCGGCCTTCCTCGGCTTGCTCGCCCTGACGCCGTTGCCGAAGCTTCCGCTCCTGGCCCTGGCGGGTGCCCTCGGTGGCGCGGCGTTCCTGATGGGAAATCAGTCCGCGGAGGCCACGGAGAGCGACGACTCGGGAACCGACGAACCGGCCGAGGCGGCTCCCGCGGCTGAGCATGCGACCGACCGGATGGAAGACCTGCTCCACGTCGATCCGCTCGAACTGGAGATCGGCTACCGGCTGATCGCGCTGGCGGATCCGACCCGAGGCGGGGATCTGCTCGACCGGCTCCGCACGGTCCGCCACCGGGTCGCTCGCGACCTCGGTCTGATCGTGCCACAGGTGCGGATCCGCGACGAGATCGGCCTGGGGCCGCACGAGTATCGGCTCAAGATTCGAGGGACGGTGGTGGGGCAGGGGATCGCCTACGTGGGACGGCTCCTGGCGGTTCCCCCGGCAGGCTTGGTCGCTCGCCCCGATGGCCGCGACGGCGTGGAGCCGGTCACCGGGCAGCCGGCGGTCTGGATTCATGCCGATGGCCGTGAGGTCGCCGAGCTGGCAGGTTGCCGGATTCTCGAAGCCTCGGCGGCCCTGGCCGGACACTTTGGCGAGATCGTACTCGGGCATGCCGACGAGTTGATGACCCGCGAGCAGACGGGGCGGCTCCTCGAACGGGCACGGGCCACTGCGCCGGCCCTGGTTGACGAGGTCGTGCCGGGCCTGCTTCGTGCCGGCGAACTCCAACGCGTGCTTCAGAACCTCCTGCGAGAGCGGGTGAGTATCCGCGACCTGGAGACGATCCTGGAGACCGTGGCCGTTCACGCGGGGCGGGTCAAGGATATCGATCTCCTGACCGAGCACGTCCGGTGCGGCCTGGCTCGGCGGATCACCGAACAATACAAAGGAACCGATGGCCGGCTTCGGGTGGTGTCGCTCTCGCGGCTGCTCGACGACCGACTCGCGGCGGCTGGTGGTCAGCCCGACACGCGACCTGCCGCGATCCTCGGGGCCGAGGCGGCGCGAAGCGTCGTCCGGGCGGTCGCCCAGGCGGTTGGCCCGCTGATCGAGGCGAGTCTGCCACCGATCGTGCTGGGATCGGCCGAGGCCCGGCCCGTCCTCAAGGACCTCACCCGCGCGGATCTGCCGCGGCTCGTCGTACTCAGCCAGCGTGAGATTCCCCGCGACACGCCCGTCGAGACTCTCGGCATCGTGGACGAGGAGGAGTCGTCGGTCCTGGCGGCAATCTCCACGGCTGTCACGGTCAATTGAGAGGGAATAATCGTCGAAACCAGGAAGTGAAGAAATTGAATGATTTGGTGATGACGAATGAATCGTAAGTTTATAGCTTAGTCTGACCAGGTCGCTCGTCGCGATGGGTCGATGTCACAGTCAGGGGATTGAGTGGGCATGAGCTTAAGAACCTACCGAGCGGGAACGATGAAGGAGGCCCTGGCCCAGGTGCGTCGGGATCTTGGCGGCAGCGCCGTGATCCTTGGCACCCGCGAGGTGCGCCGGCGTCGTCTGTTCGGGCTTGGGTCTCGTGAACTCATCGAGGTGACCGCCTCGAGCGACGCGGCGGCGGCCTCGGTGACGGTTCCCAATTCGACCGCCTCGCCCTCGGGGGCGCTCCAGGCCCAGTTCGGCGAGCAATTGAGCCGGCTCCATGCGATGGTTGAAGACTTGAGCAAACACGGCCGGATCGATCATCTGCTCCCTGACTTGCCCAGCGAACTCGTGCCGACGTACGCCCAGCTGCTCGAGGCCGAGTTGCCCGAGGTCCTGGCCCGCCGCCTGGTTCGCTACGTGGCCGAGCGGCTCGAACCCGAACAGATCCACCGGCCCGAGATGGTTCGTGACGCGTTGTGCGACGCGGTCGAATCGTGCGTGCCGATCGCGCCTCCGATCGCCGCGGTCTCCGGTACCCGCCGGGTCGTGGCCCTGGTGGGGCCGACCGGGGTGGGGAAGACGACGACGGTGGCCAAGCTCGCGGCCAACTTCAAACTTGCACACGGGTTCCGGCCCGGTCTGGTGACGGTCGACACGTACCGGATCGCGGCCGTCGAGCAGCTAAGAACGTATGCCGAGATTATCAGTCTTCCCCTGGCCGTGGCCAACGCCCCGAGCGAGATGCGCCGGGCGATCGACGAGCTCGGAGATGTGGATCTCGTGCTCATCGACACGGCGGGCCGAAGTCCTCGCGACGAGGTCAAGATTCGTGAGTTGGCCGACTTCCTGGCCGCCGCCCAGCCCGACGAGGTCCACCTGGTTTTGAGTGCCACCGCAAGCGAACGTAGCCTGCGTGCGGCCGTCGAACGGTTTGCCTTGGTTCAGGCCGACCGCCTGATCCTCACCAAGCTCGACGAGGCCGACGGACTCGGCGGTGTGCTCTCGGTGCTTGGCCAGGCCGACCGTCCCGTCAGTTACCTGACGACCGGTCAGGCGGTTCCCGACGATATCGAGCCGGCGAATCGCACGCGGCTAGCCCGGTTGATCCTCGGGCACGAGGCCGTGACATGATCGGAACGACGCGTTTTCTGGCCACCACGGGGGCGCTTGAGTTCGAGGGCAGTCGCGACCGCCAGGGGAACTTTCATTACCAAGACGAGCGAGAGGCGAGAGAGAAACAGGTGAACGTTTTTAGTAATGATTTCACCGACAAGACTCGTCCGCCGGTCTCGCACGATTGAAAAATGGTTGACGGTCGATGAGCCTTGGCTCGTCGTTGGTCACCAGCCTTTTTCCGGGTAGGTGTCGTCCACGTATCGAGGAACGTTGAGGGATTCATGTCCGATCAAGCTGATGGACTGAGACAGTTAGTCCAGGCGCGGTCGGGGGCGACGGCCCTGGCCGACCCTCCTGAACCTTGCCGGAGCCTCGAGCTGCCGGTGAGGACCCGGTCGCTGGTTTTCACCAGTGGCAAGGGGGGGGTTGGCACGTCGAACCTCGCTCTGAACCTGGCGATCGCCCTGGGGGAGTACGGCCGTCGCGTGGTCCTGGTGGACGCCGACCTCGGGCTGGCGAACATCGACCTCTTGTGTGGCCTGGCTCCTTCGAGTGACCTGGGCGACGTGCTCGTCGGGGATTGCTCCCTGGCCGACGCGGTCATGACAGGGCCTGGCGAGATCCGGATCGTTCCCGGAGCGCACGGGATGCGGACCTTGCTCGACGTCCTTGGCGATGGCCCGGCCCGGCTCGTCGCCGAACTGGCGGAGCTCGAGGCAGGGGCGGACTTTCTCCTGGTCGACGCCGGCTCGGGCCTTGGCCCGGGGATCGCCACCTTGGCGGCGGCGGCCGAGCAGGTCGTCATCGTCACGACTCCCGAGCCCACTTCCGTGGCCGACGCCCATGCCGTCATCGGTCGGTTCCGCCGGCTGGCGGGTCCGTCGCGACTGCGGACCGTGATCAATCAGGCCGTCTCGTCGGCCGAGGCCTCGGACGTTCAGTCCCGCCTCAGCGCTTCGAGCCGGCAGTTTCTCGGGACGGTAGTGACGGGACTCGGGCACGTCAGGTCCGACCCCCACGTGCCACTGGCCGTCCGGATGCGCCGGCCGTTCGTACTCGCTTACCCCGGCTCGATTGCCTCACGAGGAGTTCGTCGCCTGGCTCGCGACCTGATCGAAGAACATCAGCCCAGGAGCCTCCGCCCCGGCTTCTTTTCCGCCTTGGCGGCGCGCTGGGCTTTGAGCCGGGTCGCCCGCTGAGACCTGTTCGTTTCCCAAAGAGGCGACGGGGCGGACCATCGACCGTGCGGCCGTGCTGATTGTGAAGAAAGTTTCGACGATGACGCTCAAGCTGATTCTGTCGATTGGCCGATAAGTAAGATAGATCCGGTTCCTTGGACCGTGAAGGGTCATGGGGTGGGACGGGTTCTCGAGACTTTCCATCGGGGACCTTGGCTGTGCTCTCGCGACGCCGCGACCGCAGCCCGGCTCATTGTCTCGCTCGATGCACATGGATGTGCCCCCCTTCGCGCAGCCGACATGGAGGTCAAGGATGTCAACCAAGCTGGACGTGGACGTGACAGAGCTCTGGCGAGAGTTCAAGGAACAGCCCACCACGCCCTTGCGCAACCGCCTGGTGGAACGGTACTTGCCATTGGTCAAGTACAACGCCGAGCGGATCTGGCAGCGCCTGCCCGAAGGGGTCGATCTCGACGACCTGATCTCGGCTGGCGTCTTCGGCCTGATGGACGCGATCGACGCGTTCGACCTGACCCGCGGGGTCAAGTTCGAGACCTACTGTGTCCCTCGAATCCGCGGGGCGATGCTCGATGAGCTGAGGACGATGGACTGGGTCCCCCGACTCGTCCGCTCCAAGCACACGAAGATGGAGGAGGCCCGCAAGTCGCTCGAGGCCCAGCACGGTCGGCCCCCGACCGATGCCGAACTCGCCGAACGACTCGGTCTGCCCCCCGAAGAATATGAGAAGATGGCGATGGATGCCAACGCCGTCGGCCTCATCAGCCTGAACAAGAAGTGGTACGAGACCGACAGCTACAAGGACGTCCGCGAGATCGACATTCTCGAGGACAAGAAGGGGGAAGACCCCACCCGCCGGCTCCAGCGCAAAGACCTGATGCGCATGGTGACCAAGGGCCTGAATCGCAACGAACGCCTGATTATCATTCTCTACTACTATGAAGAACTCACGATGAAAGAAATCGGCGCCACGCTCGACCTGAGCGAGTCGCGCGTTTCCCAGATGCACTCATCGATCATTCAGCGCCTCCAGTCGCAACTCTCCACCCGCCGCCCCGAATTCGGCACCTGAGCGAGTCGGCCGCCATCGGGGGCCTCCCATGTCGCCCCCCTACTTCTTCTTTCCGGGCCCGTCCCGGCGTCCCCCACGCAAAACGCGGGGGACGCCGGGACGGGCTCCCGCGCCCTTTTCGAAAGCAGACCGACAATCGCCGTCGCACGCCCTCCCAAGGCGAGCCGGACGCCTGACCGTGAACGGCCGAGTGGGACGGGCGCACCTTGATTTAGAATTATGACCGTAATATAAGTGGGTTATGCGATACCCTGCCGACCAGAAGCAGAAGACCCGACAACGAATTCTCAACGCCGCGGCCATCGTCTTTCGGCGGCAAGGGCTGCGGGCGGGGAGTGTCGACACCATCATGGGGGAGGCGGGCCTGACGGCGGGGGGCTTTTACTCGCACTTTGCCTCGAAGGAAGCCCTGTTCGCGGAGACGTTGGTCGAGTCGATCCGCCAGTCTCGGGTGCTCACCGGGCTCCAGGACGAGGACCTCTCGGGGGCCGAGCGGATCCGGTCGATCGTCGCCAAATACCTGAATTCGAGTCATCGTCGAGCGATCGAACAGGGATGCGCAATGCCTCCCTTGCTCTCCGAACTGCCCCGTGCGGGGGAATCCGCCCGACAGGCGTTCGAGGATGTGCTTGGTGAGATGGTCTCGGCCTTGGCCCCGCACCTTCCCGGGCATGATGACGGGGCCGCTTCCGATCAGGCCTTGGCATTGATCGCGGTCATGGTCGGTGGAATGACCCTGGCCAGGGCCGTGGCCGACGACGCGCTCTCGGACCGGATTCTCGCGGCCTGCCGGCAACTCGTCGAGTCGGCGGTTGGCCCCGAACCTGCGGCGAAACCGCAGATGTAGATTTTCCGGCCGCCCCCATTACCGTTCGCGTCGCTTATCTCGTTGTAGCCGGGGTCTGTGACTCCGGGCGAATGCCAGGACCGGGGTCACAGCCCCCAGCTATAAATCAGCCAACGCGTTGAAAAGGTCCGCCCAGGAAGCGGCAGGCGTGGGCATCGCCCTGGGCAAAGAAGGCGAAGACCT
Source organism: Singulisphaera photorubra (assembly GCF_045290345.1). Lineage (GTDB taxonomy): Bacteria > Planctomycetota > Planctomycetia > Isosphaerales > Isosphaeraceae > Singulisphaera. The sequence goes on from NZ_CP155447.1 coordinate 1,982,926, forward strand.
CGGGGTGAAGTTTCATCGGACTCCAATAATCGGAATCGGGCGACGAATTACCCCGAAAGGGGCATGTCGCCGGGACGGAGATTCGGAGGGGCCAACATGGCGACTTCCAGTAGCGAGGAGTGGAGCGTGATCGATTCTGTGGATTCCGCCCTGCTGAGGGCGATCAAGGGGGCGATCTGGTTCCCCTTCGTGTGCGTTCCCCGGCAAATCCACAGGTCTTTTCCCCTGGTGGTGAAGCTTTTTCGAATCGGTTTTCTGCTTGCCCTCTGGGGAACTCTCGTTTTCGGTCCCACGCTGTTGCTTTTTGAGGTCGACGAACCCGTGGTTGTGATGACGGTATTGGCCTGGACTGTGCTCGCGCTCGCCGGTTCGATCGGGGGCGTTCTGAGACTCCGGAGGCTCGTCCGCGCCATGGCCGGTTCGAAGAAGCCCGAAAACCTCAAAGAGGCCTTCGTCTGAAGGCCGGCTCTCAGGCACATCCCCGAATCCAGGTTGGGAGTTGACGGGGGATGAAGGCGACGTTTCGGTCATGTCTTGCGATGTCTTTGTCGCTGCTGATCGGCATCGCCTATGGGGCAATCACTGACCATTATGCTCCGGTGAGCGCGGGGTCCTTCCTGTGCGTCGGGGGGACGTCTGTCACTTTGCTTGCCATCGCTGCTGCCTGTCGGTTTCCTGCTCCCGGAGTGGGGTCGAAGGATGGGGGAGGCAGCGGGGGCGACTACTACAGTGCCAGTCTGGCGTCCTTTGCCGGACTGCTCGTCGCCTTGGACGTCTACCGGGGCGTCAGTGATGTTTCGCTTTTATCGCAGGTCCTCTCGACCGTGCCATTTCTGCGGGAGATCGGATGTGCCGTGAGGCGCAAGGATTGGCTGGCCGGCTGCGGAGCGGCGGGGTTCTTCGTGACGGCGGTGGCCATGCTCTATTGCAATCGCGGTGGCGGTTGGGCGGGGTTCTACTCCGTTTACTGTCCATGAGGGAGCAGGTCACTTCGACCGGCTTGCGCCTTTCGCGGCGGGCGCTCACCTGGGCGAGTTGTTCCCCGTTATTCTCCGACAGCCACACTGGCGTTGCGGGGCTTGCCGCGCTCTGGCGGATTGGCGTCCCAGATCACGACCGTCCCATCGGCGGCGGCTGAAATCAGGGCTCCGCCGTCGTGGCTGAAGGCGACTCCCCAGACTCGGCCGGCGTGGCTGTTGAGGCTGATGATTTCCAGGCCAGTCTCCGCCTCCCAGAGCTTGACGGTTCCATCCCAGCCCGAGGTGGCGAGTCGCAGGCCGTCGGGGCTGAACACTACCCGCTCGAGGATACCGGGGGGGTGGTCGATCGCCAGGACTTCCCGGCCGCTGACAACGTCCCAGACCTTGACCACTCCTGAGCCGCCGCCGGGGGAGCCGCTGGTCGAGGCGACGCGTCGGCCGTCCGGGCTGAAGGAAACGCTGAGCACGTGCTCGCTGTGTCCGCGGAACGATTGGATCAACCGGCCGGTCGTGAATTCCCAGACCTCGGCCACACTCGACGTTCCCCCCACGGCGATCCTGCTTCCGTCGGGACTGAACGTGAGCCGCGTAATCTGGCCGGCGCCCGTCGGGATCACGCGGACGGTCGCTCCGGTCTGCGCGTCCCAGATCCTGAGCGTGTCGTCCCAACTTCCGGTGGCGATCCAGCGCCCGTTCGGGCTGAACCTCGCGCAGCGAACGTTGTCCGTATGCCCCTTGAGGACATGGATGATCCGTCCGCTGGCCGCGTCCCAGACGATCGCCGTTCGATCCGCGCTCGCGGTCACCAGACGCGCCGCGTCGGGACTGAACGCCACACTGTAGAGCCGGGCCGTGTGTCCGTGGAGCGTGTGTCGTTCCCGCCCCGTGGTGGTGTCCCAGATCTTGGCGGTGAGGTCGAAGCTCGCCGAGGCGACGGTCCGGCCGTCGTGGCTGAACGCGGCGTCCCAGACCTCGCCGGAGTGGCCCCGGAGGGTGATTGGTCCCACGTTGAGGAATCGTTTGAGATAGTGCCACTCCCAGCCGCGGAGGTCGGGGGGGCAGGCGTCCAGGACCTGCTCGGCGCGGCCGATCCGACCGCTCCGGTGCTCGTCCTCCGCCAGCGCGATGCGCTGGTAGTAGGCGGATTGCCGCTCGCGAAAGAGGTCGTCGGTCCGCTCCTCGAGTGCCTTGATTTTTCCTTGGAGCGCCGCTTCGGTCAGCCGCTGTTGCCGGGCGATCCGCTCGTTGGTCAGGACGAGCTCTTCCTTGTCGAATCGTTCGCGACCCAACGACTCGAGAATCTGCTGGCGTTCCTGACTGATGATGACGTTGGTGATCGCCAGGACGACCGTGAGAAGAACCGTCGACAGGACGCTGGCCGCCGACAGGGCCGCGATCAAAGGACGCCGCCGGGCCCACTTGAACCCGCGTTCGATCGCGCCCACCGGACGGGCGAGGATGGGCTCGCCGGCCGAGAATCGACGCAGATCCTCCGCCAGTGCCTCGGCCTCGGCATAGCGTCGCTGCGGATCCTTCTGGAGGCATTTCAAGACGATCGTTTCGATGTCGAGGGCGAGCCCCGGCTGAAGCTTCGAAGGGGCCGCCGGCTCGGCCGAGCGGACCTGCTCCAGCGTCTGGAGCACCGTGGCCGCCTTGAATGGCGGGCGGCCGGTCAACTGCTCGTAGAGCACCGCCCCCAGCGCGTAGACGTCGACCGCCGGCCCGACCGCGCGCTTTCCCCCCTCGGCCTGCTCGGGGGCCATGTAGCTCGGCGAGCCGATGATCGAGCCGGTCTGTGTCAGGCCGACGTCCGCGCCCAGGCTCTTGGCCAGGCCGAAATCGGTGAGCTTCGGCAGTCCCTCCACCGTTAAGAGGATATTGGCCGGCTTCAGGTCGCGATGAACGATGCCGAAACTGTGCGCGTGCTGCACGGCACGCGCCAGCGACTCCACGAGTCGGGCGGCATCGCGGGCGGGCCAGGGGGTGCCGTCGAGGCGGTCCGCCAAGCTTCCCCCGGGCACATATTCCATCTCGAGAAAGGGCCGGCCGCCGTGATCGCCGATGCGGTAGATCTGGACGACTTGCGGGTGCTGGAGCTGGGCGACCGCCTCAGCCTCGGCCAGAAACCGCGCCGCGGCCTCGGGCCCGGCGAGGTCTCCGGCCAAAATCATCTTGAGGGCGACGAGCCGGTTGAGCCCTTGCTGACGCGCCTTGAAGACGACCCCCATCCCTCCCCGACCCAACTCGCAGAGGACCGTGTAACCGGGAATCGCCGGCACTGGACCCGGGAAGCCGGTGAACGAGGGAGTCTTGCACTCCTTCAACTCCGGCGCCTCCTCAAAGGCCGAGACGATCAACGCCGCGTCGGCCGGGAAGTGCCGTAAGTAATCCTCGGGGGCCGGCCGATCACCGGCCCGTCGGCGATAGGCGAGGTCGATGACGAGCAACTCCCGGAGCATGAACGGGTGATCCCGTCTCTCCTGGTCGCTCAGGTAATTCTCGACCGCCGGCCGTTGGCCCGCCTTCCAGGCCTCCTCGAACCGGTCACAGACACGCTCGAGGCGGCCGACCTTCGAGGGAGACGTGGGCGTGAAGTCGGGTGAAGCCGGCTCGATCACAACGTCGTTCCTCCGGTCCAGATCAGGCGGATCGAGCGGAGTTTGCGCTCGACCGTTTGCTCGATACAGCCCAGCCGCTCGGCGATCTGCTTGTTGGTGTACCCTTCCATCTTCCAGAGCGCGACTTCACGCAAGGAGTCGTCACCCAGGAGGCCCAACAGCCGTCGGAATTCCTCGGCGGCCTGCGCGGCAAATTCCGGACCCGGACCCGGATCGTACGCCTCGTGGGAGGCGGCCCCCGAACCGTCGGAGAAACTGAGGACTTTCCCTTCGCCGCGTGACTTTCGCCCCTCGCGGCGCATCAGGTTGATGGCCTTGCGTTCGGTGATGACGACCAAGACTTGCCAGAGGTCGTCGCGATCCGAGAGCCGGGCGAACTGCCCCTGCTCGGCCCGCCTGCAGAAGCTGTCGAATGCGCTGAGCGCCACGTCTTCTTCGTCCGCCGCGCCTCGCGGTGCTCCACCGATCTTGGCCCGCGCGAGACCGACCAGGCGTTGGATGTAGGTCGTCCAGAGCCGCTCGGCGGCCCCGTGGTCACCCCGCTTGAGCATTCCAATGCAATGTGTGATCGAATTCGCACTCGCGTTCGCGGATGACAATCGGGGCATCGACTCCATCCTCGTGAATCGGCCGGATCGAAAGGGTGGGCTCATTCTAAGGCCTCCAGCGATCCGCCGCAAACTCCCAGGACCGTACCAATTCCAAACGACGTCGAAAACGCAGCCCCTCGCTGGAAACACCCACGACGAGATGAAGAAGTTACGATCATGACAGTTCGATTTGGTTCCGTCGGATGAGGATCATTGGCGATAAAATGACATCAGTGGGACGGGGTATCCGAACGAATTCCGAAGTTCTTCGTTGCTCGTGCCAAGATCTTGGGCCGGTTGGCCGGGCAATTCCCTGGGATGGAGACTTTTTCGCCTCTCGCGACTGGTCGGTTGATCCCGTTCGCAGTTCAACGGTTTGGGTAGGTCGTCCTCACCGATCGATTCCAGGGCTCCGTGGGCCCGAACGACTGGTCAGGGAGATCGCTTGGCTAACTTGGCGATGTAGTCGGGATTGGTGACGACCTGCCCGGTCGAGCGGAGGCGGTACTCGGCTTGTGGGGCCTTCTCTAGCCAGGAGGGGTCGCCGGGAAGGACCAGTTGACGTCCATCGGGATCGCAACTGACGACGATTCCCTCGTTGAAGTCAACCACCATGATTGTTCCGACGACTTGCTCCTGGCGTTGCAATTGGCCACTCTGCGTGAGGTACGTGATGCCCAGCAGCAGGGTTCGGCCGATGTACTGATCTCCGAAGACCTCGATCGTCCAGCGGATCCGAGCCTCGTCGAGGCGGTAGGTGAGTTCCCACTCCCGGGGGACTCGAGAATTCGTCAGCGGGGCGAAGTTTGGCTCGGCCTCGTAGTAAGTCTCCCCCTCCTCGCCTTGCAAGACCGTGAGCATCCAGGACGTCAGGAGCAGCGGGTCGGTCACGACCTGCCCGGTCGATTCCAGGCGGTAAGTGCCACTGGGGGCGGGGCGAAATGCCGCCATGTCGGTGGGGACCCAACGCAGCTCACCGTCACCGTCGTCGTCGAGACGGACCCAGGTGGTGGTGCCATCCGTTCGCTCGATCACGCCATGGAATTGCTCCTGCCGTGAGACTTGTCCTTCGGTGTCGAGATAGGTCAGGCCGACGAGGACGTCCAGGCCCACGAGGTCTTGCGGTCGCATTGGAGTTCACCTCCTCGGTCCCGACCTCGCATCAATCGGTTCTTTGATTCTCCCGGTTCAAGCGAGCCGGCCATGCGGATCGTATCTGCTTCCGGATCGAAGCGTGCTTTGGATCAAGGCCTAAGGAATCAATGATATCCAATCGCCGCCCCTGACCCTAGGGATTGCGGTCGGTTGCGTCCCTGAAACCACCTTGCCGCAGCCGTTCAATTCGCGGATACCTTCACGATATTTCTGTAACTTGACAAAACCGATCGAGAAAATGATGAATGGTCTTGACCCGGAACGCAATCTGGAAATAATGGCGGCAGTTCGCAAGGAAGATGCGGAGTTGCTGACACCCTTTTCTTCCTGATCGCGAGATTGGGGTCGTGAGTGCGAACGTGTTGAAGAAAGAACAGTGACCACGTCACGAACCAGACCTGGTGACGGTCGGTCGATCGACTCAACACTGGCACTTGATCCCGAACGATAAAAAGCGGCTGACTCGTTCCACGAGAGGCACGTTGATCTCCTTTTTTTCTTTTTTCGTGGCGCCGACTGGTGCAACCAGAGGTGCGCGAAGATCTTGGAGTCGCGTATGCCATTGCTGCGTCAGAAGATTCGGCCCGAGTGGGTTTCTCATCCCGCCGACCTGATTTCGCCGCGAAACCACGTCTCAGGTGTTCACCGTCGCGTCTCGGTCGCACGGGGACGGAGCGGGTTCACTCTCATCGAATTGTTGGTGGTCATCGCCATTATCGCGGTCTTGATCGGCCTGTTGCTGCCGGCCGTGCAGGCGGCCCGCGAGGCGGCGAGACGGATGCAGTGCTCGAACAACCTGAAGCAGATTGGCTTGGCCCTGCATAATTATGAAAGCACTTATGGCAGCTTTCCGCCGGCCGGTCTTCCGGTCTGGTCGGCGACCACCTCCGTGATCCTTCACAATGCCAGCTACAGTGCCCAGGCGCGGCTGCTCCAGTTCATCGAACAGGGAGCCATTTTTAACTCGATGAATTTTAGTTACGGATGCTTCAATTCTGTTGATAGTTATGGTAATGCGGCCAATGCGACGGCGACCGATAAACGCCTGAGTGTGTTCCTCTGCCCGTCCGACACGCCGCCAAACTACACCGTGAACCGAATCAAGGGCCAGAGCTTCCGCGCGCCTGGGACGAACTACTTTACCTCGACCGGGTCGACGCTGGAGCACGATGGAAGGCAGACCGGTGGGCCACCCAACGGCGTGTTCAAGTATGGCGGGGTGTACGGCTTCAGTGACGTTACCGATGGAACGAGCAACACGATTGCCTTCGGTGAGTGGATCATCGGCAGCGGCAATCAGAACGTCCTTTCGATCCCCTCGGATATCATCTGGATGACCTCGTTCCCGGCCGGAGTGACCCGCAACACGGCGACGATGAGCCTCCCCCTGGCGAATGCCAACAACAACCTATTCACCTGGCTTCAGAGTTGCCGAGACCAGGCGGCGCCGGGGTCCGCGACCCGGAACGCCGGTAGTGCCCAACTCGGTCAGGCTTGGGCGTTCAACCTGCCGGCCTATAGCATTGGCAACACGGTCTTGCCGCCGAATTCGAAATATCCTGTCTGCATGACAGCACAGCCGGGCACGCAGAATTCCCCGGGCGCCTACGGACTTGCCAGTCGTCACCCCGGCGGAGCCAACATCGTGCTGGGGGACGGCTCGGTCCGGTTCCTCAAGGACAGCACGAACATCAACGCGTTCTGGGCGCTCGGATCACGTAACGGTGGCGAAATCATCTCGGCCGACTCGTTCTGAGGTTCCGCTCACCAGGAGCGATCCGACTTTGATGAGTCCGCGACGCTCGCGGAGCGGCCATCTCGCCGAGGTTTGAGACCGCCAAAAGGGGCAGGAGCCGGTGATCGCACCCGCTCCTGCCCTCATCGTTTTTTTCAACGATCCGAGAAGGAGCGAAAGAACCGAGGATTCCTGCGGTTTTCGCAACGGGTTGGTTTGCAGTCGCACGGCCGGCCCGGCCGTAATTCCCTTGGTTACGGTTTGTGCCTCTGTGCGAGGAATGCCGAAACGCCCGCACACGGCCCTTGGCCCGCCCCCTCCACGTGGAAAGCCGCCTCGGCCCCCTCTGCCGCGGGCCCGCAAGTGTTTAACAACACCTCTTGAGTTCGTAACGGTTCGCATTCGTGACGTTGGCGGAGAGCTCAAGAGGTGGGATGCGGGCCTGGCGGGGGGAATTTCGGGGATCGACTCGAACTTTCTCAGATTGCGCGCTGGGTTCTGGGGACGGTTGGCGAGTTCCCGTTGGCGGAAGAGAGCCTCAAAAAAATAAAGAGGCTTCCACCCCACCATTCGCGGCCGGCATGGATGGCGGCCTGATCACTTCCCTAACACTATTCGCGTGATCGAGGTGGCGGCCATGGGACCGGGGACCGACGCTTCCGCGGTGACCCTACGGGGTCGAGGGATTCGCGGGGCGAGTCTGTTCGGTGGGGGTGGGTTCCGGCCGAGGGGTTTCCTCTCGCCGGAGTTATGCGTCATCGGGGCGATTGTCGTGATCCTGGCGGTTGGTCTTTCGCTCTCGGGGCAGGCTGAGGCCGAGCAGGAAGGCCAGCGCGCTGAGTTGGGCTTCCATGCGTCGCCGGTCGAAGGGGTGGCCGTTGCGCCCGACGGGCGGACGGCGGTCTCGGCCAGTCGCGATGGGGCGGTGATGATCTGGGACCTGGCTTCGCGACGCGCGCGCCGGGTCGTCGCGCGGACCATGGCTGGGTTCTCGAGCGTCGCGTTCGCTCCCGATGGGGCCTCCGTGGCTGTGGGGGGGCTGTCCGATGGCGTCATGATCCTGGATGTCGCCACCGGGGCGACCTTGGCCTTGCTCGCTCAGTCCGATGGGGCAGTCAGGGATGTCAAGTTCTCTCCCGATGGGGCCTCCTTGGCGGCGGGGGGGGATGATGGGGTGATTCGGATCTGGAATCTCCGTTCAGGCCGGCAGCCCTTGGTACTTCGGGGGCACACCGGGCTGGTCGCGAGTCTGGCCTTCGCTCCCGACGGCCAAACCCTGGCCACGGCGGGGATCGAGGACGGGGTGTTCCTCTGGGATCTCGGCACCGGCTGCATCCGCAAACGGCTTCAGGCGAACGCCGGCATGCTCTCGTCCCTGGCCTTCACACATGACGGTCGACTTCTGGCCGTCGGTGGGGTTGGGTGCATCACCCTTCATGAGCTTGCGACCGGCCGATCGCAAACCTGTAAGTGTCCCCAGGGAAGAGTGACGGCGGTTCGCTTTCTGCCTGACGGCCTCAGCCTGGCTTCGTCGGGTTTGGATGGCTCCATCGCCTTCTGGAGCGTCACTCACGCCGAGATTCTGCCCAGGTTCACCCTTCGCGGTCACAAAGGAGGGGTTAAAGCCTTGGCGATGTCTCCCGATGGGACGACCCTGATCTCCGGCGGCAACGACGATACGGTGAAAATGTGGGTTCTGCCTCGCGAGTCCGATCGTCTCGAAGCCCAGTCGGACGGAAAACCCGCGAAAATCAAAACAAGCTGATGCCGAATCCTCGTGAGGGGACGTGGCCCGAAGAATGCTGATGACTTTAGAGTCAGCGAATTTCGGTTTTTGAGATGTATGGAAATGAGATGGATCGGTGAGTCGGGCTCGGATAGAGTCGCGGTCGAGAATCGGCCGTATCTCGTTCCTTGCGAGTTTGACCCGACCGGAGCCGCTTCCATGTCTCAAGATATTACCGATCACCTCCAACTCACGTTCCTCAACGGCGTCGCGATCATTAGTATCACGACCCACTACCTTCAAGACGAAGATGTCATCGAGACGGTTGGTTCGGAACTCCTCGGGCTGGTTGAGAAATGGGAATGCACCAAGGTGCTCCTCACCTTCGAAGGAGTTCGGTTCGTCTCCAGCTCGATGCTCGCCCAGGTGATGAAGCTGCACAAGAGGCTCGCCAAGACCAAGGGACGGGTCAGGATCTGCGGACTGAATCCGACGCTTCGAGAGGTGCTCCGGGCCAGCCAGCTCGACCGGCTTCTCGAGGTCTTTGACGACGACAAGGCCGCGCTGGCCCGGTTTTGATTTTGATTTCGTCGTCGTCGTTCGTAGACGCTCCTGCCCCTCTGAACGGGTGCAGGCCGAGCTCAAGGGAATCAAAGGGCCTCGCTCACCGACATAAGAGGTGAGCCGAGGTCCCTTGACCTGATTTTCTCGAGCTTCGCCCACTCAGAGCGCATCGGCCGAGATGATCTCGCCGCCGTTCCGGGTGCCAATGCCGTACCAGGTCGCGAAATTCACGGAGCTCTTGACGAATCGGACCGAGCCGTCAAGGAACGAGACGTTCGCCCCTCCCGGGTGGTAGGAGCTGACGGAGACGAACCCATCGTAGAGTTCCGAGCTGATGGTCTTGTTCAGCGTGCAGGACTTCATGTTGGGCGGCGATGCGTGGACGTAGCCGCCGCCTCGACCGATGGGAGTCCGGATCCACTGCATGCCTTTTGAGTCGTCGGCGAACGTCGCGCTCTTCTGACAAATCTGGCTCAGCGCGAGGTCGGGGGAAGGTTGCGAGAACCCCGCGCACCGATCGGTGAGTCCATAGATCATGTGCAGCCCATCCTGAGTCAGACTGCCACGGCCCTTGACCGTCTCGGAGACCATTGCCGTATTGCTCGTCCCGTCGGTAATCGAGGCGAGGGTCACGGTCGAGGTGGCCCCGTTGTCGACGGTGGTGGGATTGCAAAGCTTCATCCGGCTGACGCCCTGATAGTAGGTGGGGCCCAGCAGCATGTTGCCATGGTTGACGAGGGGCGGGCCCAGGTTTTCGACGTAGTTGGCCGAGGTGTAGGCGGCGTTGGGCGTGTTTCCGTCCGACGGGCAGAGAAACGTGCTGACCGTGATGTGGAGGAGCGTTCTGTTGGTGGAACTTGGATCTGCCGTGCCGCCCGCGGTGTCCGAGGTTGTGGCGCCGAAGGAGAAGTTGATGCAGTTGAAGATCGCCTGCTGCTCCAGGAACGGAAGAATCCGGGCCTTGAACGAGATGGTCTGAGTGCCGAGCGCCCCCGAGACGTACGCCCCTGAAGGGGGGAGCGCTCCGCCCGCGTCGTTGTAGTTCTGGACGGCCAGGGCCATCTGCTTCAGGTTGTTGACGCACTGAGAGCGGCGGGCCGCCTCACGTGCCGCCTGGACGGCAGGCAAGAGCAGCGCGATCAAGACGGCGATGATCGCAATCACGACCAGCAATTCAATCAGGGTAAAACCGCGCCGAATGATAGGCATATGATCGATCCAGAACGGGCCAAGGAAATTAATCGAATCGTTCGCCCACCTGCATGAAGACGTGAGTTCAGCGACGCCTCGAAAGCGCCTTTTGTTTTCGAGGGACGATCCCTTTCGGCTCGCAAGTCCACACGGATGACGGAAAGACGAACGCGAGGGCGTGCCGGGTGGATTCCCTTCTGGCTCAGACTTTCGCCATTGGTCGGGGACCGACCCGCAATTCGGGAGACTCGCGACTCCTTGGGCGGACGGCCCTGGGCGGATCGCACAAGCCCTGGGGGTGATCAAAAAAAAGGCCGGGGTCAGGCGCTCATTTTGCCTTGGGAGGCGGGGGCAATTCCTCGGAATTGGCCTTGGCCCCAGGGGGTGCCGACCCCGGCCCCGACGTCGCTGTGAGATTCTGCTCGTTGTCCTCGTTACACCCGGAAACACCCAGGAGGCAGAGGGCCAGAACCGTGAGCCTCATCGGCCGATAAACGCTTGGCAGCATTGTCATCAACCTCGTGGAATGGCTGGGACGGGAAAACCATCGAACGGATCGAGATCCGTTTCCACAGCCGGAAGGGCAGTGAGGACGAAGACGTTGTCCTCCGCAACCCCGCGGCTCGTTCTGTCGCTCGCAATGAAATCAATGTGTGATAGGAGGCGGAACTCGCGTTGATCATAGAAGGGGCTGAACGTTGTGTCTATATAATAATCGTGGATTCTACAGAATCGTCCCGTTGATCTTCTTGGCCGAGCCCGATTAAGATGAGTCCTGTCGTACTCTCGAGATGAGGCGAGATTCAGAAGGTTCGGGCGAGTTGAGGGTTGACTTCGACTTTCGTCCTCTTCATGATCCCATCGCGTCGCTTCGCGACCTCAGAGCCCTGGTTGTCATTCCGCTCATGTCGACATCCGATGGGAACAAGTCTTTGAAGTGCGATCACGGCCTTCGTCGCCGGGTGATCGTGCAGTCGTTGTTGGTCGAGGTGTTCCAGGGGCGGCTTCGCGCAGGGCAGCACCTGGTCACTCAGGAGTTGGCCGACCGCTTTGGGGTGAGTCCGACGCCGATTCGCGAGGCCCTGGTGGCGCTCGAGGGAATTGGCATCGTCGACCTGCTCCCCAATCGGGGGGCGGTGATCCGCCGGGTCACGATGGAGGAAGTGGGCGAGATCTGTCAGGTCCGCCGGGTCCTGGAATGCGAGGCCACGCGCAGTGCCTGCGGCTGGATTGCGCCTGCCGACTTGCGATCGCTTTCCGGCGCCCTCAAGGAACTGCTGGCCAAGGCGATCGCGCCTGGCCCCGGCTTTCTCGATGAGGCGGGGGCCGTCGACAGCCGGCTGCACGACCTGATCGCCTCATCGTGCCGCAACAGCTTTTTGGCCCATGAGCTGGGCCGGCTGAAAATTCTCTTCCGCGCCTTCCGCGACGTGACTTACGCCCGGGACGGGTCGCGCTTTAGCTCGGGCCGGTTCGAAGCCGAGGCCCACGAACACCTGGCGATCGTCGAGGCGCTCCTGGCCGAGGACCGCAAGGCTTCGGTCCGGGCGATGTCACGGCACATCCGGATGTCGGTCGAGAACTGGAGCCGCACGCTGCCGGACGTCAACGACGCGGGACCGGCGACCGTCACGGCGACTCCGGCCAAGCCGCGATCGAAGCGAGGTGCCTGAACCGGCTCAACGGCCGGTCGCAGCAGGTGCCCCGTCCTTGGTCTCGGAGGAAGTGCGAGGTCCGCTCCTCGGGCCGGGCATCGTCAACAAGGCAGCCATGAGGAGGAGCACCACGAGCGCACCCACCGCCCAGAGCGTGGCCTTCTGGCCGGTCGATAGCGGAGTGGGCTCGGTCGTCGCCAGGTAGTCGGCGAACGGTTTCCGAGGGCCGAAACTCTGTTCCTCTTCAAAGATCTCGCGCTTCCGCGCCTTGATCGATTGTTCCTGCTCGCGCGGGGCTTGGGGGGCCATTCGGCCTCCTTTGCGGTGAAGCGGTTCGGTTCGGTTGAGGTACCGGGTTCAGGCGACTAGGGACGGGCCACGAACGACCAATCCCAGCTTCTCGGATGATCGGCAAAATCGGTGCCGCCAGCCATGCTTTCGTCCCATGGGTAAAGGACCTGGCCGAGCTCAACCGAGGAGAATCCAGCCTTGGCCATCCGATGCCGGATCTCGAACGGTTGCCAGAACTTTTGCCGCAGGCCAAGGAACTGGAATCGACCGAAGGCGAACTCGTAGTACTGGTGCTCGGCGTGGAACGCGGCGGACCGTTCGGCCTCCTCGATCTCGAGACCACGGTCGAGGGCCTGATCCATCAAGAGCATTGTATGATAGTGGATCGCGTCCATCGACGGGAGAACGCCGAGGAATTGGCCTCCCGGTCGGAGGCTGGCGCGGATGGCGCGCAGGGTGCGGTCGATCTCCCGGACGTCGGGCATGACCAGCGAGTTGATCGCGACCACCACGTCGAACTGGCCGGCGTAGTCGTCGAGGTCGTGCATGGCGCGCGTCTCGAAGGTCACCGTGTCGGCACGGTCTTCGACCCGAGTGCGGGCGCGCGCGATCATGGCGGGGGCGAAGTCGAGCGCGACCACCCGGCCGAACTGGTCGACCAACCGGGGTAGGAGTGGGCCGGTCCCACAACCGAGATCCGCCACCGTCCGCGACTGGGGATCGGGCACCGCGTCCAGAGCGGCCCAGATCGGGTTCTCGACGGACGGGTTGAGCGCGTCGAGAAACAATTCGTCATACCGCGCTGCGTGGCGGCTCCACTGGCGATCCTGATCCTGAGTATTTTGCACGGGACAGAGAGTTCTCCGAGGGAGCGAGGCCGGTCGATTGATCGGTCGATCGATCGGGCCTGATTCCCTGGGTGGTTTTATTGGAGAGAAGGCTTGGAGCGTGGTGGATTGGGGACGAAGCGAACAACGTCGATGGCGACCGGAAGCGTTGCGCCGACAATATCTCGGCGGTAGCTCCGGGGGTATCCGTACTTGAGATCAGGAGTAAACAGGAGTACCGCCTTCGATCCTTTCGCCTGGCCGAACGGTCGGTCGGTCCCCAGTTGGGCATGTTCCTCGGCCATGGTCAGAAAGAGGCCGTCGACCCCGAAATACTCAGGCTTACCGGGATGGAGCTCGACGGTTCGGCCATCAGGGAGCACCTGCTCGAGTCTCCGGACCCGGCCGTTTCTTACCGTGACGCGGTAGTAGGCGTTATTCGTACCCGCGCTCGTCCAATCGAGGTCGTAGTCATCGATTCCCGCTTGCGACCAGACCTTCCGCGCCTTGGCGATCGACTGCTTCGTGACTTCCTCGCCACCATTACAACCCGCAAAGGCGAGCAGGGGAATCAGCCAGAGAAGTCGAATCGCTCGCGGAAGTCGGGTCATGGTCGCCATACCGGGTATTGTAATCGGAACCTGGTGAGCCCGCACTAGCCCGTCAGGAAAGTCATTTTCGGGTCCCCCAAGGCGCTTGCGGCCATGCCGGTTTTCACCTCATTGTCAGTCGGCCAGATTGGATCGGCGCGGGGCTGAAGACTCAGAGATCGGTCAGCGTCTTGGGATTCGGCTGAGGAATTTGCGATAGTCGGCCAGCGCGGGATGGTTCGCAACCAGGGGTGTTTCGCGGAGGGAGAAATCCACGGCCAGGGCGTGGGCCAGGGCGTGAGGGATCTCGGCCGGGGAGCGGCGCAGGGCGGTCGATTCGTCGTCGAGGTGGAACGACCAGGCGAGGGTATCGAGCTGCCAGCGTAGTGGTCCGTTCTGGAAGCCGGCCGGCAATGCGCGATCAGGTGCGAAACGACGCGTCTGCATATGCCACTCCAAGGCTAAGCCCCGATCGCGGCTTGAGCCGGGAGCGGACTCATCCTGGAGCTCGGCCAGCTCGGCCGACGAGAGCCAAGGGCCTCGATAGCGGAGGCGATCGGCCAGCGTCGTCATCAGGGCGGCCGGATCCTGGCTCGCTGGGTCTCCCGCAACCTTGATTCCGAATTGCTCGGCCAGGATGACCAGCCCCTCGGCCACTCGGTTCATCTCGTCCGGGGAGGTGGCTTCGGCTTGATAACTCGAAGCGTCGGGCGCCGTGCCGGCGAGCGAGGCGGTGGCCGGCCCGTCGGTCATCGGGGCGGCCTCGTGGTGTTCCGGGCGGAGGACGATCCCGAGAGCCGCGCCTAGCAGGAGGGCGGCCAGCCCGAGGATCGGCATCGCACGTTTGAGCAGAGTGATCCCACGCCCGGTCTGGTGATGGTTGGCCGGTACTTTTCCCGGGGTGGCGTCGAACCGCGTGAGGTCGACGTAGGAGGCGTCGAACTCGACTCCGGTCAGACGGGGCAGGGCGACGAGGTCGAACTGATTGCCATTGCCGAAGGCCCAGGTGGCCACCGAGGCACGGCCGCGGACGGAGAGCGGCAGCAGGCTCCAGACCTGCCGGGCCAGCGCGTCGATCGGGGCGGGAGTCTGGAGCGCCACGCGCCCTCCCCGCCCCAGGATCGCGGCGATTGACTCGGCCTGACTCCCAGCCGGCGGTGGCGAGGGCTCGGCCGGTTCAACCAGCCCGATGCCGGTTGGCAGTGTCTGGGTCTCGGCGGTCCAGTCATTCCGCAGGAAGGAGGCGAAGTCGAACGGATTTCCGCCCGCCCGACGATAGTCGTCTGGGGCGAGGAAAAGCGCATGGAACGCCAGAGCGCCCGGTCGGCCGCGGTCGTCCTCCCCCTGGGGGTTGACGCCCACGATCAGCCAGGGGCCTGCATCGAGCTTGAGCGCGAACAAGGCGTTGGCTTCGCTCGCTCCGGGGGGCCGCTCGCCAAAGTGCTGGCAGGCTGCGCGGAGGCTCACCAGCCACTCTGGCTGGCATCCTGGCGAATGCGCCAGGATGGCATATCCCCGGTCCCAGAACGGGAAGCTGCCGTAGACCGCCTGCTCGTAACGGATTTCAACGGGTCTGGTCAACAGGTTCGCGATCGTCGTCTCGCTCCCAACGCAATCAGGGAATGGTGATATGGGAATCTGCCCACTTGTAGGGTGGGCACGGCCCACCAGGTTTTGCCCCCGAAGGTGAACAGGCACCAATGCCCGCCAAGCCCCTTTACGAGAGGCCCGGAAATCGCGTTTCAATCAGGCTTGCTCAAGCGGGGCATCTGGAAGCTCGAGGTGAAGACGAGGCTGGTTTTGCCCCCCTTGGCCGGCTTGAGAGTGCCCGTGAGGTTGCGCATCGCGAGGGGGTCCCCTTTGCGACTGTTGAGCGTGAAGACGGTGGAGTCGGACCAGTCATGGTCGATGATCCGGACGGTGACCGGGTCGCCCAGCTTCCAGCGGATCGGGCGTGAGAAGGTGTAGTCCCAGATCGGCTGGTGGGAGTTGCGGACGACCGGGGAGGGACCGTAAGTGATTCCGGCGACCTCGATGACGACCCCGAGGTCGGGTCCGCCACTGAGATATTTGCCGACGTCGGGCTCGACCACGCCCCGGCGCAGGGTGACGCGATACTCGCCGGGGACCGAGACCTTGTCCCACCAGGCGAGGTACTGGCGGGCGTCGGTCGCGTAGCGGCCCTCGCGATGGTCGCGCAGGTAGGTGCGGAGCCGACGGGCGACCTCGGCCACGTCGTCCGGGTGGGCGAGCAGGTGGTCGTACGCTTGGCGGTAGGTGTAGGTGTCCCACTCGCGGAGGACCCGGTCGCGTGCTTCGGTCGCCTCGCTGATGTACCGGCCGCCGGTCTGGTGCGCTTTGAGGTAATCCTGGTAGCGCTCGATCCGGGTCGCGAAGTTCGTCGGATATTGCTGGGAGTATTGCCGGGCGCGGTCGATGTCGCGGCTGTCGAGCCGGGCGACGTAGCCATCCAGCCGGTGCTCGACGTCGCCCCGCCACTCGCTCCGGGGGTGATCGGCCAGGAACTGTCGGGCGCGGTCGATCAGGTCGCGGAAGTCGGCGTTGGGAAGAACTTCGGAACGGGTCAGGTCGTCGAGGAAATGGCGGTCGGCCGCCGACTCCCGCGCGGTGATGCGGGCCTTCAGCGAGTCGGCCAGGACCTGGGCTTCCTCGCGGTGGGGGGTGTCGGCGAAGTCGCGAAGGAACGTACGGAGAGCGGTCAGCGGCTTCTCCAATTCGTCCCCAGGCGCGAGCGCTTCGGCCCTGATTTCATCCCAGAGCCGGTCGTGCCGCACCTGGTCCTGGGCGTGCTCCACCTTGCGGATGGCCGATACGAGCTGAGGGGCCCGTTCCTTCACACTGGCCAATTTACTTCGGAGCTCGGGGCCGTCGGTGCCGAGCGCGACCTGGACCTCGGCCGCCTTGACCGTCCACTCGGCTTCCTTGAGGCGGGCCCGGCGGTCGAGGCCGGGCCAGATCCAGGGGAGCGTGGGGTGCCAGGCGAGGAGCTCGGTCCAGCGGCGGGCCACCGCCGGCGCGGGTTGACTGCGCTCGAAGGCCAGGGCGTTGCGGAAGCCGAACGCATCGTAGCCGGCCAGGGCCACGGCACCAAACGCCGCGGCGGCCGTCGACCGGAAGACGAGCCGGCGGAATCGACGGCGGCGGAGCGTTTTGAGCCGAGCTCGGAACTCGACCGCGCTGCTGGACTTCGGATAGCGCCGACCGAAGGCGTCCACGCACCGGGCGAGGCGAGGGAAGTCGTCGGGGACGAGGTCCCAGAGCCATTCGAGCTGATCGCGGTCGACGGCTTCGAGCTGCTCGGCGAGCCAGCCGAGGGGGCGTTCCAGTCCGAGCGGGTGGAGCTCCGCGGGGGGGCGTCCCCCTTCGGCGCCTCGGCCGTAAGAGCTGACCGCGAAGATCGCTCCCCCAGGCGCGTGCTGCGCCAGGGCGTGCCGGGTCATCCCGTATCGCGCCTCGACGAGCCGCTCGACTCCCCAGGTCGCGGGGTCGTCGCTCGAACCGGGGCCTTGCTGACCGGTCTGCCCCCCCTGGACGCTCGCCAGGACCCGGTCGAACTTGGTGAGCAACAGCGCGACGGGGCGGCCGGTGGTCCCGTCCTCGGAACGGTCGATGTACCGCTCCAGCAAGTTCTCGATCTCCTGCTGCCTGCGCTGACGTTCGGCAGGACTGGCCGGTCCGTCAGGGTCGAGGCAGAGCAGCACGGCGTCACAGTCGGCAAAGAACGCCTGGATCGGCTCGTCGGAGCCGAGCGTGACGTGTTCCCCTTGGTAGTCCTTGACGATCAGGTCGAACCGGGCCGCCCCCTGATAGAGGTGCAACCTCAGCTCGGTCTCGGCCAGGGTCCCCGCCGGTGGTTCCCCCGACTCGATCTGCCCGATCTTCTCGGCCAGATACTCCGCGCTCGCCGGGTTGGCCGCCGCCATCCGCAAGCCCGGCACCTGCCCGGTCGAGGCCTGGCGATAGAACATCGCCAAGAGCGTCGTCTTGCCCACGTTCCGGTGGCCGAACAAACCGATCCGCTTCGGACCGGTCAGCCGACGCTCCAGGGCATCAAGATGAGTCTTGCGACGGTTCGCCATGGTTCCCTTCCTTGCCCTCAATCCGTTCGCTGCTCGCTCCGCCAGCCAGGATTCACACAATCAGACGACGTGCTACTTCTTATGTCGGACTTTACGATCGATTCCATCCGCCGCGAGATCTTGACCCTTCGCGATTCCAGCCGGGAAACTCCTGCGGCCTGGCGTTCACACCGCTCGCGCGGATCGTTTCCGATTCCGGACCAAGCGGATCGGCCAGGTCAATGGCCGGAATAGCCAGCGGGTGGGCAGGCCGAGGATGACCATCACGGCCAGGACGACGACCAGGCCGGCGGCCACCATGCCGAGCTTGCGGAGCAGGGGGGCGTTCAGGCCGTAGGTGGCAAGGGCCTGGCCGATCGTCGACTCGAGGCCGCGGGCCGCTCCCCCTCCCAGGGCGCTGGCGAGCTGGACGCCCGCTTTGGCGAACTCCTGGACGGCGAACTCCGTGGCGCGGCCGGCGTAGTCGACGAATTGATCCGGATCGGCCAGGAATGCACCGAGGACGCCCGCGGCGAGCAGCTTTTTCTTGTGCGGCAGAACCGTGTCGGTGAAGAACGTCCAGCCTCCCCGTCCGGTCTTCCGCAGGACCCCCAGGCTCTCCGGTCCTTCCTTGGCGAGAACTTCGGCGACGTCGTCTCCGTAGACGCGAACGGCGGAGAGGCCCTCGGTGCCGAGGCGGCGGATCATCGTTTCAGCCTGGTCGGGGTAGCGGCGGGCGAGCCGCTGGGCGGTCTCTCCCATCTCGACGACCAGCCGCTTCTCGGCCGGGGCGAGTGCGGAGAAGGTGCGCGCGGCCTCGGGGTCGTGGGGCAGGAGCCGGGCGAACTTGGTACGGAGCAGGGCCTCGGAGGGTTGGTCCACCCGCCGGCCGACCCGGGCAAGATCGTCGTACCGCCGGGCTACGATCTCGAGCCCCTCGTCGGCCTCATGGGCGAACAGTCGGCCGGCGCTCCGGGTCGCGGTCGCTTCGGCCCCCGCGGCGACTCGCCCCCCGGCCTTCGCTTCGAGCACGACCTCCTGGACGATCTCGTCGAGCCAGGAAAGTTTGCCCGCCTGTGCGGATTGGAGGGGGGCTAATGTCGCCACGAACGAAATCACAACGAATGCCAGGAAGGGCATCGTTGGTCGGTGACGTTTGCGGGTGAGAGACATCGTGGAAGTCCTCTTTTATCTTCGGCCGTGCAGGGAGGCGCCCCGCCGCGGTTCACCAGTATCATTCGTATTTTGGAGCGAATTTATTCGACGAGAACGGGGAATCGGATCGGCTGTCGCGATCGATCGAGGCTGTCGGGGCCAGTTGCGAAGGGGAGGCTCTTGGGAGAGATGTCGAAGCGCAAGTGGCTGGAGAAACTGAGTTTGCGGGGTTCCTTCCCCTCTCTTCGCACGAGTTGGAACGCCCTCCAACAATCGCCAGTCTCTCTCCTTTGGCTTGTCAGATCGCGTGGTTCGGACTCAATCTTCGAGATCCGGCGCGAGGGTCGTATCCCGCCTTCTCGTGGAGGGTCCGGCCCACTTCGTTGAAGATCCTCGCCGCGCAAACCATCACAGCTCTATTATACCGCATGAGTGTCCGGCCGGCCAGTTTCGCCGTGACACTCCTTGGTTCCGAAGCCGTGCAGGGAACGCGTCAGCTCCCTGGCTTTGCATCCGACAGGCAAAGGAGCGTCCCACCGGCTTTGCTGGTTACTCGAGAGGGCAGGGGCCAGAGCCCCGTAGTCACTCTCACGTGCCTTGTCAGACCGAGTAACGATCCACGCGGACCCGCGCTGTGATCGCGTGGGCCAGCATCCGCTCGATCTCGCACTGGCGTTCGGTGACCGCCCCCACTTCACGGCTCGCCTCGGGGGTCATCCGCTGATAGGTGCACGTTTTGAGGAACTTTCCCACCCAGACCCCGCCGGTATAGCGCGCGGCCCGGCTCGTGGGCAGAATGTGGTTGGTGCCGATCGACTTGTCACCGTAGGCGACAGTCGTTTCTTCGCCGATGAACAACGAGCCGTAGTTGGAGAGGTTCGCGAGGGCGTACTCGGGATCTTCCAGGTGAAGCTCGAGGTGCTCGGGGGCATAGTCGTCGCTGAGGGCGACGGCTTCGGCCGGGCTATCCGCCACGGTGACGATCCCGTTGTCGCGCCAGGAGAGAGCGGCGATCTCGCGGGTCGGCAGCACGGCGAGCTGCTTCTCGACCTCGGCGATGGTCTGCTGGGCAAAATCCTCGCTCATGCAGATCAAGTAGATCCCGCTGTTCGGGTCGTGCTCGGCCTGGCCCAGGAGGTCGCAAGCGACCAGGGCCGGGTCGGCCGAGTCATCGGCGATGATCGCGATCTCGGTCGGGCCGGCGAGCAGGTCGATCCCGCAACGGCCGAACAACTGCCGCTTCGCCTCGGCGACGAACCGGTTCCCCGCGCCGACGAGCATGTCGACCGGCTCGACTCCGCCGAGGCCGAACGCCATCATTGCCAGGGCGGGAACGCCACCCAGGATGAAAATTCGATCCGCCCCTGCCTTTTTCATGGCGTTGATCGTGGCGGGATAGTACCCCTCCCCTTTGACCGGGGGCGTGCACGCGACCACCGTTTTGACCCCGGCGACCTTCGCCGGAATGATGCTCATCTGGGCCGAGCCGAACATCGGGTAGCGCCCGCCCGGGATGTAGCTGCCGACCGAGTTGATCGGGATGTGCCGATGCCCCAGGATCACGCCCGGCCGGATCTCGACCTCGAGCGGGAGCATCGTGGCGAGCTGTGCCTGGGCGAACTTGCGGACGTTCCCTTGGCAATAGTCGGTGTCTTCGATCAGGCGTTCCGGTAACTTTGCGAGAATCGAGTTCACTTCGCGATCGTCGAGCTCGAACTGATCTGGGTTCCAGTCATCGAACCGCTGACTGTATTTGCGGACCGAGTCCATGCCGCCGCGTTCGAGGTCGAGGAGCATCTCGGAGACGACTTTCGCGGTTTCCTGATCGTTCTCGAAGAGCCTGTGCCCGCCGTTCTTGATGACCTTCATCGGCAAACTCACTCCACGCGTCGCGTCGGTTTGGAGAGTCAAAGGACCCCGAATTCGTCGAAGACATCACGCAGGCTCCGCCCGTTGAGCAGCTCGCGCCGCGAGTCATTTTCCTTGCCGATCTTGTCGGCCGCGAGCTTGATCACCTCGTCCTCAATCGGGCGTGGGATGACGACAACGCCGTCGAAGTCGGCGAAGACGAGTTCGCCAGGGTTGACGAGGACGTCGCCGCACCGCACGGGGACGTCGTAGGCCATCACACGCCCGCGTCCTTTGCTGTCGACGGGCCGGATTCCGGCGTGGAAGACCGGGAACTTCATGGCGATGATCTGCCGGCAGTCGCGGATCAGGCTGTCGCAGACGCAACCGGCGACCCCTTGGCGCTTGGCCAGGGTGCTCATGAGTTCGCCCCAGGGGGCGTTCGTACCCCCGGGGTCGGTCGAGTGGACGACGACGTCCCCTGGCTTCAGCGAGTCCATCGCGTCGATCTCGAGGCCGTACGGGTCGTCCTCGACGACGTAGTCGGTCTCCATCCAGCGGAAGGTCCGGGCGCGGCCGACGATCAGGGATTGGTCGGGATCGAGCGGTCGAAGCCGCTGATGCATGGCCTGTCGGCGATACCCGAGGTCATCGAGAATGTCGCAGACGGCCGCGACGTGGAGGGACTTTCGGATCCACTCCATGCGCTTTGAATCATCGGTTGCAGGCTGCATGCGTCCTCTGCGTCTCCTCTGTCTGGTGCTCAGCCAGGCCCACAATGACGCGCCGGCCGCCTTTGAGGTCGACCTCAAGGAGCACATTCTTGCCGGACCTCGTTTTCGAGCGTACGAGTTGCTGACATTAAAACGATACGGTTGCCCGACCGCCACTCTTTCGCTTTGGGCGTAACCAAGGCCGTGGGCCTCATTCTTCTCCTGCACGTCTCGGTTTCTTTCTTCAACTCTTGCAGGGCAGAGGGTCGGATCCTCAGGCTCTTTTTTGGCGAATGGCTTCAGGGGCTTGAGGTTCGCTTGGCCGAAGTGGGAGAATCGTCGACCTTCCTCGGGATCGCCGCCTTGGGGCCGGGAGCGTCTCTTCGCGTTTCCAGTGGTTGAGGCCTCGGTTCGAGGAGAACGGGACTTAAAAAGAGACCGTCTCCCATGGTATCGGAAGCGAATTCATGAGCTTGCTTGTTCGTCGAATCACCGCCAAGGTTGTGGATCATCCTGTTCGCTCGAAGGGGGCCATTGTCTCCTTTCTGGGACGGCACGAGGCCTCTCACTACGTCACCCTGACCGTCACGGGAGACGACGGCCAGCACGGCTATGCCGAAGCGGCGACCGCCCCGATCTGGAGCGGCGAGGCGGCCGAGACCGCGGTCTGGATGCTCGAAAACTACATCGCTCCCCAACTCGTCGGCGCCCGGTTCGACCACCCGTCGGAGGCCGTTGCGATCCTCGATCGCAGCCTGCACGGCAACTCGTTCATCAAGTCGGCCGTCGACATCGCCCTCTGGGATCTCTGGGCACGCTCGCAAGGGGTCTCAGTCGCGAGCCTGGTCGCCGACCGTGAACCGGTCAAACTGATCCCGACGCGCGTCAGTATCGGCTGCTACCCACCGGAAGAAACCGTGCAGCTCGCCGTCGAGTTCTGGGAGGCGGGGGTCCGCACTCTCAAGTTCAAAACGGGCAAGCCTGGAATCGACGATGTGGCGCGGCTGCGGGCGGTCCGGGACCGACTTGGTTCCGAGCCGGTTTTCACCATCGACTACAACGGTGCCCACGCGACCGCCGACGAGGCGGTCCGATCGATCGAGTCGCTGACCCCCTTCAACCTCTCGCTCGCCGAGCAGCCCACGCCACGGGATCGGATCGGCCTCCTGGCCGAGGTCCGCAAGCGGGTCTCGGTGCCGATCCTCGCCGACGAGGCGGTCTTCACCCCCGACCACCTCAGGGAGGCGCTCGACCGCGACGCCTTCGACGTCCTCTCGATCTATCCGGGCAAGAACGGTGGGTTTACCCACTCGCTCGCCATGGCGAAACAAGTCCATGCGGCAGGAAAGGCCTGCGCGATCGGGTCGAACCTCGAGACCGACCTCGGCCAGGCCGCGATGGCCTGCCTCGCCTCCAGCCTGACCGTCTTCCCGGTCGAACGCTACGCCTGTGACCTGATGGCCGCCTTGTTCTACGAAGCGTCCTCCGTCACTCCGCCCATCGCGTTCCACGAGGGACGGGTTGAAGTCCCGACCGGTCCTGGATTCGGAGTGGAGCCGCTTGGCACCACGCCACCACGAGACTGAGGCCCGCGCGAGGCGGCGAAACCAACCTCGTCCAGGATTTGGATGGGGACAAAGGTCTCCACCGGTCGTAACGTCGCCGGGACTGCTGAGGGCAGTCCTGAGCGGCGATGATCGGCCCGGCAATGACCGGGGCTTGAGGAGGAAACCGATGAGTTGAGGCTTGGCGACGGCCAATTGCCGGCGGTGTGCAGACGCTCAACGAACGGGCCAGGGCCTGTCGGCGGCGAGCCATGTAGAGGTCTTTTCGATTGCGAATGGCCCGAGATATGCCGGAAAATCTGATCCGTGCGGAGAGCGGCGATGAAGAATTCAGAGAATGCGATCCACCGTGCGGCGGCTGACGGTTTTCCAAGAGCGGCCGAAGACTACGTGCGCGGTCGGCCGGACTATCCACCTGAGATCGTCGACTGGTTGCGCGATCAAATTGGCCTCCATTCGGGAGCGACCGTCGTGGATCTCGGCGCCGGTACCGGGAAATTCACGCCTCGCCTGGTGGAGACAGGGGCGAGGGTGATTGCCGTCGAACCGATTGCGGAGATGCTCAGTAAGTTGGCCGCTGCATGGCCCCAAGTCGAAGCACTCGCCGCCACGGCGGAGTCACTCCCGTTGCCCGACGCATCAGTCGACGCCGTCGTCTGCGCCCAGGCGTTTCACTGGTTCGCCACCCGCGAGGCGCTCGCCGAAATTGATCGCGTGCTGAAGCCGGCCGGCAGACTCGGACTGGTTTGGAACATGAAAGATGAGCGCGTTGGCTGGGTCGCACATCTCGATCAAATCATGAAGCAGGTCGAGGGCGACACGCCTCGCTATCAGTCGGGTGCCTGGCGAGAATTGCTTCCATTTCCAGGATTTGGCCCGTTATTCGAGCACCATTTCCCCCACGGCCACATCGGCACACCCGAAGACGTGATTATCCACCGGGTAAGGTCGACGAGCTTTATCGCAGCTCTCGCTCCCGAAGAGCGGGCGACGATCGAGGATCAGGTCAGGGCATTGATTGCCACAGCGCCGGAACTGATCGGCAAGGACCTGGTGACGTTCCCCTATGTGACCGTGGCTTTCTCCACCGTGAAGGTCGATTGAGCTTTGGCCTGCGACGGCCGTCCACGGTGCCACTTCGCCCTCTCGATCGCCGATCTGGAGCCCTTGTTTGTAATCAATCTTGGTAACATCCGTAGCCCAGTCCCGCCGCTCGCGCAAGCGGATTCTCGCCTTTGTCGCCGAGCGAGGGTAAGCTTGGGGGCCTACCGTCCTTTATCCTCTTCCCGGTGAAGGTCCATGGGGCAGTCGATGCTCTCCCGAATCAGAATCGCCACCTGTTTCCTCGCTGTGATCGGTTCCAACTTGGCCGTTGCCGGCGGCGTACAGGCTCAAGAGGCTGCCAAGCCCGAGTGGACCTACTCAGGGGAGCAGCTCCGCCCCTTCTGGTTGGGTGAAGTCATGGAGGGTGAGTCCGTCCTGTTCATCAAGGACGAGAAGTCGGGCGAGGCCCGCGCATCGGTGCTCTTCCCGATCCGGAAAGTCCTCTCCGTCCGCAGTTCGACGGGCGAAGTCCAGTTCGAGGAGGGCCGGGACTACATCTGGAAGGCGGGCTCGAGAGAGATCGTGGTCCCGCCGGGCTCGCGGATCACGTCCTCCACACCCGAGGCACTCCGCCGGCCCGCGAAGAGTCAGCCCTATCAGCTCACGCACCGGGACGGGAACGGGGAGATCTATTTCGGTGGGAAGCTCGAGTACCACGAGCTTCAGACCATCATCAGTTACTCGCACGCACCCGGCCTCTGGACTTCGCCGGTGCCGAAGTTCGATCCGAAGGCCCTTCCGCTTACGATCGACAAGCTTCAGAAGCGAGAACCCCTGAAGATCGTCGTGCTCGGGGACAGCATCTCCACGGGGTGCAACGCATCGGGCTGGGCGGACGGAAAGCCGTTCCAGCCGGCCTACCCGGAACTCGTGAGCAGGATCCTGCACGAGCGGCACAAAGGTCGGGTGGAGGTCGCCAACCTGTCCGTCGGCGGGATGGACTCGGCGTGGGGCCTGACCATGGTCGAGAAGGTGGTCGAGGCCGAGCCGGACCTCGTCCTCCTCGCCTTCGGCATGAACGATTCCGGCAGCAGGCCCGCCAAGGACTTCCAGGACAAGATCGCCGCGACAGTGAGGGGCATCCAGGAGAAGCGGCCCAAGGCCGAGTTCATCCTCGTCGCCACAATGGTCGGCAACCCGGACTGGGTCGCACTCAAGCAGGAGCTCTTCCCGCAATACCGAGACGCCCTCGCGAATCAGTGCGGGCCGGGGGTGGCGCTGGCCGATGTCACCTCGGTCTGGGGTGAGTTCCTCAAGCTCAAGAAGGACTGGGATCAGACCGGCAACGGCGTGAACCATCCCAACGACTTCGGCCACCGCGTCTATGCGCAGGTCATCTCCTCGCTTCTGATCCCGAGCGTCGAGGCAGTGGGCGAGAAGTAGGCTTCTGGGTGGTCAGGAACGACGGTCGTGCTTGCCTGGATTGGAGTTGCGGGTATCATCGCCGCCATGGCCGTCAAAGAGATCCTCGCACCGCTCGAGTCTCTCGGCGACGACGTCCGGCGTGCCCACAGCACGAAGGCCGGCACGCCTGACAACCAGTTCGGAGTGAAGCTCGGCGACATCCGTGCGATGGCCAGGAGGATTAAGACCGATCACGAACTGGCGATCCATCTTTGGGACACCGGCAACGTCGAGGCGCAGCTCCTCACCACGCTCGTCATCAAGACCAAATCGCTCTCCGCCGACGAGCTCGACAAGCTGACTCGCTCCACCATCTGCGCTCAGGTGGCGGACTGGCTGAACGCATGATGTCGTTGCACAGCACCCAGAGAAGGAATCGCTGCGTGAGAAGTGGATGACGGCGAAGGATCGCTGGGCCGCCCGTGGTCTTCCTCCTTAGCCCAGATTATTCAAACCCGTCAGGCTTCGGGCCATTTTGGGAACTGACGGGACTGAATTCGATGATATGGTGTTCAAGAACGCACCTGGCCTAATTTCAGGATCGCATCGTGCAAGTCGAGGGCGTACCTTCCCCCTCCCCATAGCGTTCCAAACGGCCTTTACGCTCCCCGACGTGGATCAATCCGGCTTATCCCGGGGAAGGTTGGGGAGGGGGCATATTCACCGCTCGACTGACCTCCATAAAGTGATCTATGTGAGGCCAACTGCTGGATAGTCGCACAATGACTCGCCTCGCGCGGGTGATCACTTCCGCCGAAACCTTGATCAAACGAGTCCGCCAGGTGCTGGCGAAACCACCTCCCAGCGGATCACGCTCGCGACGTTTGTTAAAGAACCGCTTGCGATTCGGCTCGTCGATCGCTTCTGTCGGAAAATCGGCTGGCAGATTCAACTCGGCCGACGTTGGCAGGGTTTGAACCACCGCCTGACGGAGTCGCACCAGCAGATTCAAGGCGGCCGTGTGCAGGTAGAGACGGAAGTAATTCGCCATGAACCGGTGGTCGCTCAGACGGTCGGCCAGCAACTCGGTCTTCAGTTCTTTGTTCCGGTTTCGCTCTCGCCGCATGGTGTACTCGTCATAAATCGCCTGTGGGAGAACGCGACAGCCAGGGCGGTTGGTGACCACGGCTCGCCGGTTGGTCCCTGGGCATGGACCTCGACCTTGATCACGACCGGTTGGGGCGAGCCAACTGTCGGCCTGATACTCGACGCAAAGGAACAACCGTTGAGGTTGGCCAGTCTCTTCGTATTGCTGAAGGGCGTCCTTCAGGAGAGCGTCACTCATGGCCCGCAGCCGAGAGTTCATGCCGATTCCCAAGGTATAGCTCAATCGCAATTCCTGGCAGACGTCATACATTAGGGAACGCCAAA
The DNA here is from genome assembly GCF_045290345.1 of Singulisphaera photorubra. Lineage (GTDB taxonomy): Bacteria > Planctomycetota > Planctomycetia > Isosphaerales > Isosphaeraceae > Singulisphaera. The sequence continues at coordinate 2,010,087 of NZ_CP155447.1, forward strand.
GCCACTGTCGCCTCGGACATGGATCTGCACGTCAGGCCAGACAGCCCGCAATCGCCCCACCAGATATCGCAGATCGTTGTTGGCCCCAAGAATGCAGCACAGGTGCCATACCTCAGTCCACGAGGAGAACCATATCGTTTTCTGCACACGTTATGGCAATTGGCAAATACTGATTCTGTTCATAGTAGCCATGAAACATAGTGAGTTGTTGCTGGCCATGTGCGGGTCGTCGAACGCGTCGATGTCGAAGGTGAGATGGTTGGGCGGCCGATCGAACGACTGAATGAAGAGGTCAACCATCACATCCCGTAACCTCCAGAGGTCGGCGATCGAGACCGCGTTCTCGAAGCGCGAGAGCGTTGGCTGACTCGCGAGGTCAAGGCCGTCGGGGAGACGCCCGGCGAGGAGTTTGAAGACGGGATCGGAGCGTAAAGTGTCGTGGTCGTTCTGGTCCTCGTAATCGGCGAGGATTCCAAAGATCCGCTGCCGGACCATCGTGGCAATGGACTGGCGGGCGAGCGAAGGATTTCGAGTGTCCTGAAGGGCGGCAGCGAACTGTTCCGTGAGGTGAATTCGCTCGTCGAACTGGCGTATGAGCAGCAGTCCGGCATCACTGGAAAGCGGTGAGGAAGAGACTTCGATTTCGACAGGCCGCGAGGCCAAGAAATCCAATGACACCGGCGGAACAGAGTGTAAACTCATAGGGAGGCCTCTGGTGGCGTCGAATGTGTCGTTGTAGTAACACATTAGACGAAATCAGAGGCCTCTTTATTGAGTCGAGTTTGAATAATCCGGGTTAGCCTTCGCCCCGGCGCGCGGCCTCGATCGCGGCGATGTCGATCTTCCTCATCGACATCATGGCTTCCATTGCGCGCTTCGCGGCGGCGCGATCCGGGTCGGTCGTCGCCTCGAGCAGGACGCGCGGCGTGATCTGCCAGGAGAAGCCCCAGCGATCCTTGCACCAGCCGCAGGCGCTTTCCTTGCCGCCGTTGCCCACGATCGCGTCCCAGTAACGGTCGGTCTCTTCCTGATTGTCGGTCAGGACCATGAAGCTGACCGCCTCGTTCGGCTTGAAATTTGGCCCGCCATTCAGGCCGATGTATGCCTGTCCCATTACGGTGAATTCGACGGTGAGATCCTCGCCCATCTTCGCAGACGGATTGTCCACAGCGGAGGCGTGAGCTTTCCCTACATGGCTGTCGGGGAACACGCTCGCATAGAACTCGGCCGCCTCGCGGGCCTTGCCGCAGTCGAACCACAGGCAAATGGTCATCTTGCTCATGTCCGCTCTCCTCAACTTGCCGCCGGCGAGTGTGAAGGCAACGCCTTGCGGTCCCCCTGTCATTACCCCGAGAAGATCCCAGCTTCGGGGATTGGAACCATTTATCGGCAGAAAGTCAACAAACGTACAGTGGGATTCGGACGATTGAGTCTACGGCACCAACCACCGATGGAATTACCGGGGTTGTCAGAGTTTGCAAGGCTCGGTTTCAAGTTGCTGAGTGGATGCCGGTCAGTTGAGTGTCGCTCTGGATGTCGAACCGTTGCACGCGACCGCAGTGGAGGCGGAATGCATGTTTCACCGTTTCATCGATGAGCGTCTGCCCTTCGAGGTTTTTGACGACCTGGTGCACGTCAACGACCAGGGAACCGTCGGCGGCTTTGGCAATCGTCAGCGGCTCGACGTGAGGGTCGATAACCGACCATTGATGAGTCCAATAGTCCCGGATTGCGTCCTTTCCGTGAACATAGGTGCCTTCCATGCCGTTCGCCCACGCCACGTCATCGGTGAGCAGGGCGAAGACACCTTCCATGTCTCGAGCATTAAAACTATTGTAAAGTTGATGAATCACTTGCTCGTCACGGTCCATCTGGGAGCCTCCGATTGATCAACCCGAAGTGATCATGAGGTCGGTCGGGACGTGTCTTCCGAAGCCGTTTTCGAGGCGGCGTGCACAATTTCCGGCAACGCGGAATCGAGTTTTTCCCAGGTCCCTGCCGGCAGCGATCGCCGCATCCGATCCTGGGCCCTCAGCCACGCCGGGCGGACCTGCTCGACCTTTTCCTTCCCCGCCGGCGTGATCGCCACCCATTTTTCTCGGCGGTCGGTACCGGGACGGATCGACACCCAGCCGCTCTTTTCCAGGAGGCGGAGGCTCCGGGTCAAGGTCGTTTCGTCGAGGGACGCCATCTCGCCGAGATCGCCCTTGCGCACCTCTCCCGCTCGGACGAGTAGCCTCAATAGGAAGTGCTGAGTGGATCGCATTCCGGTTTTTCGGAACTCTGCGTCATAGACTCTGGTCACGGCGCGGGAAGCTTGCCGGAGAGCCGCGCAGAGGCACGGTGTCGCGACGGGTTGGTGATTTCCAGGGGTCTTCTGGTTGACGTCTTCCATACTATCTGTATATGCAGGTGAAATCTTCGAGTCAAGGGGACGGGGCCATCCCGTCTCTCACCGCACCGGATCGGGACCCTTCTGCGAGAGGAGCAAGACCAATGGCATCGCAAGACAAAGTCGCGTTCATCACCGGGGCGAACAAGGGGATCGGCCTGGAGACGGCGCGGGGGCTCGGGCAATTGGGGATCACCGTCGTCATCGGAAGCCGCGATGAGGCGAAGGGCCGCGCCGCCGTTGAGCAGTTGCAGGCCGAGGGCATCAAGAACGTCGAGGCCGTTCGGTTCGATGTGACCAAGCCCGCGGATTACCAAGCGATCGCCCGGCACCTGGAAGATCGATACGGCAAGCTCGACATCCTGGTGAACAACGCGGGCGTCATGCTCGATGTCGTTGACATGGAGGGGCAAGGCGGGTTCAACACCACCTCCACGGTCACGCCCGCCCTCCTCCAGAAGACGTTCGAGACGAACTTTTTCGCCGTCGTCGCACTCACGCAGGAATTGCTGCCGCTCCTCCGCAAGTCCTCGGCCGGGCGGATCGTCAACCTATCGAGCATCCTCGCGTCGCTGACACTTCACGCCAGCCCGAAGTCGCCCATCTACGGCATGAAGGCATTTGCCTACGACGCGTCGAAGACAGCGCTCAACGCCTTCACCGTTCACCTCGCTCAGGAGCTTCACGGGACGCCGATCAAGGTGAATTCGGCCCATCCTGGCTGGGTGAAGACGGACATGGGCGGCTCGGGGGCCCCGATGGAAGTCTCCGAGGGGGGAAAGACGAGCGTGCTGCTGGCGACCCTGCCCGACGACGGCCCCACCGGCGGTTTCTTCCATCTGGGTGACACGCTGCCCTGGTAAAGCGAATCGAGCCGGTGTAAGCGAGAGCCCGGCAACAGATCAGGTCATCTCTCTAGAGAGAGGTAGGAACCCGCGTCACTTTCCGGCACGACTGGCCGAGCGCGCCGGCAAGGCGGTCTGAGCACCGTCATGCCGGCTCCGGCCGGAATCTTTCGAGAACGAGGAGTTGGCTCCATGTCGAACAACGCACCGATTCTCGTTACGGGCGCTGCGGGAGGTATTGGGGGAGTGGGTCGAGAGGTCGTAGAGATCCTGCGACAGCGAGGTTTGCCCGTTCGGGCCCTCGTTCACAGAGAAGATGATCGGGCCGAGGCACTGCGCTCGACCGGGGCCGAGGTGATTGTCGGCGACCTTACTCAACCGGAAGACGTCGTGCGTGCGATGGAAGGCTGCCGACGGATCTACTTCGGCATGAGTGTGTCCGCGGCCTATCTTGAGGCGACCATCGTCGCCGCCGCGGTGGCCCGCCAGCGTGGCGACCTTGAGGTGTTCGTCAATATCTCCCAGTTGACCGTCTCCCAGATGAGCCTGACAGCGATGACCGACTCTCACCAGCAGCGCATGCATTGGCTGGGCGAGCAGGCCCTGAACTGGTCCGGTCTGCCCGTCGTGCATGTCAGGTCGACGGTCTTCCTCCAGCACCTCTTCTTTTCACCATGGGCCGCGGAATCGATCGCCAGGGACGATACGATCCGCCTGCCGTTCGGCGCCGCCCTCACGTCGCCGATCGACGCTCGCGATGTGGCGGAGGTGGTCGCGACGGTCCTGGAACGTCCGGAGGCTCATGTCGGCAAGATCTATGAATTGACCGGGCCGAAGTCGGAAGACATGCGGGCCGTGGCGGCGGAGTATTCCGAAGCCCTCGGCCGGACCATCACTTACGTCGATGTGCCTTTTGAGGAATGGCGTGACCGAGAGCTTCGCTCACGTGGATTGCCGGATCACGTCTTCAGCCACATGCTGACCATGGCCAAACTTCACGCTGACAACCGGTACGATCGGTTCACCCGCGACTTCGAGGCGATCACAGGACGGCTCGCGACGAGCATCCGGGACTACGTCAAGAATCACCCCGAGGTGTTCGGTTCGAGCCACCAGCCCGCAACGGCCCCGGGCTCTCGGTAACGGCCGACATGTTTTCGCTCCGACGCTTCATCCAACGTGCGCTTCCAGACGGTTGTTGGGGGCGATCAACGACCGGGGAATGAACCCGGCGCTCGTGGCGATCCAGCTGGGTCATACGGATTTTAAAGATGTTGCTCAAGACCTACCTGCACTCGGACCCTGGGGCGATGCGGTAGGAGTGGGGCGATCAGGTGAGGGGAGATTTACGCGATCCCCGCGTCCGGCTACAACCCTGCCATGAATACCACGCTCTCGGAAACTGCCCTGTCGCTGCTGCGGGTGAGGCTCACCGGCCAGCGGGTGGAAGTCACCGACGAAAACCGCCCGCTCTATCGAGAGTTGGCCGCGTCCGGGCTGGCGATTCCGCTGCATACGTTCACCGGCGGGGATGAGTCTGCGTATCGGCTTACCGAAGCGGCAGTCAGCTTTGTTGCCAGCTACGCTCCATCACCCGAAGAATCTCTCTCGCCCGCTGACTTACCGGAAGGTCTGTATCAGGTGCCGTTGCCAACGCCACGAGGTGGCTGCCGGTACGATGCTCTGCGTCCTCGTGGGTGATCGGCCTCACTGTTGCCGGCCTCGAAGACCTCCTCGATCCGGTGCCATTGACGCTGGGCGCGGACTATCTCTCACAATGGAATCTTGATGTTCGTGTTTGTTAACGCATGGTCGGCCCGCGACTCACCGACTGATCGAATCACCACCAACCGCTGCTCCGGCCCGATCCGGTTTTCTTGCTTGGCACGGACCCGAACCGTCATCGTGTCCATCTCGAGCGGACCCTTTTCGCTATTGCGGACGGTGATCCGTTCCACCGCGATTCGGGCTGGTCCTGAACCCAATGGTCGACCCTCTGGAACGGCGCCTCACGCTTGCGTCCCCGCCTGTCACCAACCAGGACACGCGATTGGGTATCCCGGTCGATTCGCCCGGTTAGGAATAAGTTGATGGGCAATGTGCCGTCAACTTCAGTGAACCGAGGTGACGAACGAGGCCGCATGATCGCCGACGAACTCCGCGCCCTCATGGATGCCAGCGGATGGCCGCGGCGCAACCTGGCGGGCTTGCTGCCGCTCAGGTGCACTCGCACCATCCATTACAGGCTCCTGGGAAGCGATCGATCAAGCCGCTGATTGCCGAGCGGATACGGTCACATTGGGCCAGAGCATAAACAACCGATCGTGCAGATTTGCTACAGGGAATTAGTCGGTGGTCGACGTAAATGGCAGAAAAGGGTGGGAGTTATGGGAGATGTAATTCCTTACTCAGCCCGATTTTGCGGTCGTCGTGAGGCCAGGTGCTCTTCCATCTTGTGGAACGCAACGATCCCCACACTGGCCTGAGTGGCCTGGGCGCCGAGGTATTTCAGGCCGCGTTCGGGGGGGATGCGAAGGAGGATCTCCTGGCCGTCCTTGAGGAGTCGCAAGGGGGCCCAGGTGCTGAGCCGGAACCCGGCCTTGGCGCAGAGAGGGCGGCCGAGGTCGGCGATCTCGGTGACGCTCAGGCGGGGGAGGGCTTCGGGGAGGCGGCGGAGGACACGGTAGGTGCCGCCGGCGAGGCGGACGGTCCACCAGCGTGAGAGCCGCTCCGTGCTCGTCTCGACCCCTTGCTCGACCGCGCGGCGGGCGATGGCACGGCCGGCGGATTCGGTCCCTTCCTGAACGGCCTCGCGTCCGACGCCCTTGACGACTTCGCGGGTTACGGTTCGGAGCTCGGCGCGGGCCGCTTCGGCGACGACGACCCCTTCGGGCTGGAGGGCGACCAGACTCAGGGCGTCGACCACTACGAAGCAGCCGTCGACCAGGGCCCAGGTCATCTCGCTGGAGGTCGGCGCATGCCCCTGACCAACGACCCGTCCCAGGTGGAGCAGGTCGTACAAGGGGAGGAACTGGTAGAACTTCAGCTCGGACGAGTTCAACTCGGCGACCCGCTCAATGCCATCCTTCTTGATCGTCTTGATGGTCGCCTGGCCGTTGTCGCCCGAGAGGAACAGGACCGAGGCCGCCACCGATTCCGTGAACGAACGCTTTGGCTTGGATCGGAGGTAAGCGAGGGTTTCGGGACCCGAATCCGTCACCGCGATCGGCGGGATGATCGCCGCGCCGTAGGTGCGGAGGATTTCCCGGAAGTCCGAGTCGGTGGCGTACTTGTCGAGCATCGCCAGGGCCATTGTGCCATGCTCGGCCATGGCCTCGACTGCCTGGTTGCGCAGGGTCGGCTCCGAGTAGCCGTCGTAGACCACGTCGGCCGCGTCCGCTCCGGCCTGGGTCAGGGCGAGTTCGCCGCGTTCGCCGAACTCGACGACCAGTCGCAAGGCGTGCGGGCTGCCGCCGACGGCCTCGACCAGCCCGGCCGCGGCCACGTGCCGCAGGTGCCCCGCCACGGTCTCGGCCGGGTGCGTCTGCAGCAGCTCATCCACGTAGTCGCTGTTGACTCGGAGCAGAATCAGAGTTTGATCCAGGGGCATCGCGTCCCCCAAGGCGTGCAGCACCGGGCCGTACAGGCTCGCCAGGGCGAATCCGCCTAGCCCCTGCTGTCGGAACGCGTCGAGCGCCACAATGCCGTGGTCGTCGATCGTCCGCAGGGCCGCGCGAAGGTCGGCCGCGCCGCGGTCGAGACTGACGAAGTCGAGGATCACCAATGCGTCTTCGAGATCCTTGGGATCTCCCGACCAGCGTTCGAGGAGCTCGGTCACGGCCGCCGGATCGACCAGGAGGAGCGGCAAGGCGCTGGGGTATCGCGAGGCGAGTCGACGTTGGGACGGAGTGAGCCGGCCGATCTCGGCGATCAAGATCCCCCGGTCCGTGTCATCGGCCCGTTTCAGGCCGAAATACTCGCGCCAGTGCAGGAGGAGATCGGCCGCCGCGTCGTCGCTCAGACTCTCGCTCAATCGGCGGAAGTCATTGGGGTGCTTTTCATAGAGGAAGATGGCTTCGAGGTCGAGCCGATCCAGCAGGGTCAGGCCGCGAAGGCCGTCGGTCCGCTCGATCGCCAGGGCCGTCTGGCGATACCGGTGCAAGACCCGTTCGGCCAACTCACGATCGGAGGGCCGTGGGTAGCGAGCCAGCAGCTCCGCCTCCAGGTCGGCCGCCGTCGGGTTCACGGTCGCGACCGCGAGGGAGGGGGCCGATCGCGAGCCCGGGCGTTCAGGAAGCTCCTTCGTGGAGAGCTTGAACAGAACCCCAAGTGCGGCCAGCAGGGCGACGACGGCAAAGGTACGCTTCATCGGTGAGGAGTCCCCGGTCGAGCCGATGGCTGGAACGCGACGATCCGATCATTCGCGAGATCAAAAAGGACGATCGGTGGACCTTGTCCCGCCGGAGACCCCCACAGCTTCCATCCCATCGTCATTATTATCCGGCCGTAGAGCCGGCTCGTCAATTCAGGTTGCAAGGTCTTGGCCGACTGGAGTTTCCGATAGTCGGTGGGTTGAGGCGTGGAGAAGCGGGAAACACCGTTTCCTCGGTCCTCAGGAGAATTATCGGCTCTACAGACTGAAAATCTGGGTCTTTTTGGGGAATTCGGGAAACTGGGCGGAATTTTCCTGCGAGTGTCAGCCCGCGGGCCTGATTCCCTCGGAGCCCGGTGGGGCGGTAGACTACCCGGGGCCTTGGCCTCTCTCGAGGTCAAATTGAGGATCATCGAACCGCGACGATCTCCCTTGCCAACGGGAAGAATGAGGAATCACTCCATTATGTCGACTCCGTTTCTCGAGCCGCTGGGCAAGGTGAGGACCAAGATCGTGGCGACGCTTGGTCCGGCGACGCGTGGGAAAGCCATGATCCGCCAACTCGTCGAGGCGGGGGTCGACGTCTTTCGGCTCAACTTCTCGCACGGCACGCACGACGACCACAGCGAAGCGCTCGCCGATGTGCGCGCGGTTGGTGATGAGTTGGGGCGGCGGCTGGCGGTCTTGCAAGACCTGGGGGGGCCCAAGATCCGCCTGGGGCCGATCTCGGGCGACGCGGTCGAATGCTGCCTGGGCGACGAGTTCACCCTGGTCGTCGAACGGACCTCCGACGACCCCCATCAACTCACCTGTACCTATCGCGACCTGCCCCGCGACCTCAAGCCTGATGATCTGGTCCTGTTCGCCGACGGCACGGTGGCGATGCTCGTCATCGCCGGCGACGAGCACGGAGCCCGGCTCAAGGTGACTCTGCCGGGCTTGCTCCGGTCGCACCAAGGAGTGAACCTGCCGGGGGCTGCGCTCAGTCTCAACGCCTTGACCGAGAAAGATTTGCGCGATCTGGAATGGACGGCGCGGAGCGAGGTCGAGTACGTCGGCCTCTCGTTCGTGCGGCGGGCGTCCGACGTGGTGACGCTCCGCGAAGAGCTTCATCGTCGCGGGAGCCGGGCACGGATCGTCGCCAAGATCGAGAAGCCGCAGGCGCTCGAGGATTTGGATGCGATCATCGCCGAGTCCGACGCGGTGATGGTCGCCCGCGGCGACCTTGGCGTCGAGATCGACGTGGCCCGCGTGCCTGCGATCCAGAAGCAGGTGATCGCCGCCTGCAACCGGGCGCGGGTCCCTGTGATCACGGCGACCCAGATGCTCAACAGTATGGAGCAGTCGAGCCGGCCGACCCGCGCTGAGGCGAGCGACGTCTTCAACGCCGTGCTCGACGGCACCGACGCCGTGATGCTCTCGGGCGAGTCGGCCGTCGGCAAGTACCCGATCGAGGCGGTGTCGGCGATGAGCCGGATCGCGGCCGAGGCCGAGTCGCTCCTTTTTCAGGGCGCGAACTCGGCTGGAGCGGTTCCGCCGTACCTGCCGCAGAACCCGGTACGCGGTCGAGCCGGCTGGGTTTCGCCGATCACCGAAGGGGTTGTCGAAGCGGCCAGCGTGCTCAGCCGACGTGTGGGGGCCACGTTGTTGGTGGTGGCGACCCACTCAGGCCGCACCGCCCTGGCACTCTCCAAGCAGCGGCACCCCACCCCCACGCTTGCCCTGGCCGACGCCCCCGAGACCGCTCGCGCCATGGCCCTCTTCTGGGGAGTGACTCCGATCTATGACCCCGAGCTGACCGACGCCGAACACGCCCTCGACCATGCCCTGGCGTGGGCCCGCGCTCGCAATCTCGTCACTCGTGGAGATCGCATCGTCCTGGTCTCAGGAACGATGCCCGGCAACCCGACCCACAACGCCTTGCTCGTTCGCGAGGTGGAATAGCCCGCGATGCTGAGGAGTTGGAAACGAGCAGGCGGGACTTACAGGGTCGTCGGGCCGCAGCTCCTCAGTCACCCCGTTTGAGCTGAGAGGCGGGGTGTCGGACTTCGATAACGCAAGGGGAAAGGAGTCAGGAGGAACCCGCGGAAGAATCGGCCTTGCCAGAGTTGTCGAAAATGGACAAGATGCCCGGCCGGCCAAAAATCTGGGGCATTTATGCCCCCACACGTCGCACGATTTGGCTGGTCCGGCCTCTCCAATCGATCCCGTCTTGGCCGTAGGATGCGTCCCAGGGGACGAAATGATGATCATGCGTCTCAGGATGTTCGCGGCCAGCCTCGTGGCGGCCGCCGCAATCGGGCAGGCCGGTTGTTCGATCGTTGCGCCTCGTCCGGTCGCGGAGAACCCTCTGCTCGTTCCCTCGGCCGACTACGAGACGGTCTGGAAAACGACAGTCGCGGTTCTCGACGAGTACTTCGACATTGCCACGGAGAACCGACTCTCGCACACGATTGTGACTCAGCCCAAGAGTGGGGCGACTCTGCTCGAGCCCTGGAATGGGGACTCGGTCGGGTTTGGCGAGCGGTTGGAATCCACGATGCAGACGATTCGCCGGTTCGCTCGGGCGACGATCACCCAGGCGCCTGGCGGAGGCTATGTCGTCAAGATTGAAGTTCACAAGGAGCTGGAAGACCTGGCCAGGCCCGAGCGCTCGGCCGCGGGACGCTCCGTGTTCAACAACGACTTCCCGGTGAACCGAAGCCGCGAAATCGTCGGCCCGGTCCCGGTTCCCAATGGCTGGATCCGCTTGAATCGGGACTCGAAACTGGAGCAGGTGATTCTCCAGCGGATCCGCGAGGCCCTGTTCTTGTAAGGCAAGCAACCAGGCCGAGAGCCATTCTGTCGGTAGGACGGGCGGTTCACCCGCTTCGGATTCACGAAAATCGCGATCGACGATCGAGCCCCTCCCTGGGTTCGATCGTCGATCTGCGTTTGATCAGCCTGAAAAAAAAGGGACGATCCTGCCGGGTTGTCGACTCTCCAAGGCGTTGTCGCGCCTCGGTCCTCAAGCAGGATGTCTTCAGGAGAGACGGCTTCAATAGGCGTTGAAGGTCCAGTAGGCACCCAGGCCGGCGATCCCGATCCATCGGATCGAGGGGTCGAGCAGAGCCGCGCGGTGGGCCGGGGAATTCATCCACATGGCTCCGATGCTGGCGTACTGACCCATGGCGGCGTTCTGCCGACGGGCGGGGCCCATGACGTGATGGCCCATGCCGCGTGCCTGTTGTTGGCCGTTGTTCGCGGACGCCCAGTTCGTCAGGTTCGGGTCGTAGCCGACCGGGGGGAGTCCATAGCTCGCTCGAGTGGCGTTCAGCCAAGCGGTGAACCCGTAAGGATCACCGGCCGGGGCAACCGGCGCGGTCTGGGCAGGTCTGGCGACGGCTGCGGTTGCGGGAGCGGCTTGCTGGGCTTGGGCCGGCTGCGTCGCCGCCATTGCGAGGCCGAGAATTCCGAACGGAAGCACGGTGCTCATCTTCAGAAGGGTGGCAAACGGCAATGGACAAACTCCTTTTGGATGCACACGGGTCGCGACTGCTCCAGCGCAGCCACCGATTTCCCCCGCTACGGGGCCAGACCACAAGTGGCGTTACCACTGGTCCTCTCCCGTAGCTTCCCGTGTTGCATTGCTAGAATGGGATTGTTCTTCTGGGAATGCAACCCTTTTCTTCGGCAACGGAAAATAAAACGGCGGAACCGGGAATGGGAAAACGGCCGATTCCTTTTTGGAATCGGTAAGTGGCGACGAGTGGGAAGCCGGCGAAATCTGTCGATTATGCGAATTGAATTGTAGAGATGATTGGATTGAAGTGATAATTGCAGGCGCGCATATAAGAGTGCTTACGTGAATGGCTGGCGTCTTTCAGGTCTGCCCCTCCGACCCGTCTTGGGAACGAATGGGGAGGGGGGCCGTACTTGACTTTACGGGAGGATTGTGAGCGGGAAGACCTCGACGCGCACACCTTGGGAGAAGTGGGCAAGGGGGGGGGCGTCGGGGCGAGTGAGACCGGCGGCGGAGAGCAGCGATTCATCGAGTGCGGTGACGTCGGCCACTTGAAGTGGATAAGGAGTGTGGTGGACCTGGCCGCGATAGAGGCGGCCCCGGTGGGCGGCGTACAACAGGTAACGCTCGGCCAGGAAGTGCTCCAGAGTGCCTGGCGTGGCAGGGGCGATCGCCGCCTGCGGCACGCACCGGATGGTGCAGGAGGCAGGCTTCGGGCCGGGCCAGAGCCGTTCCGAAGAATAGGAGATTGCTCCGGAAGTTGTCCCCGAGCCGGGAGATTCTCGGGTCAGGCGCATCCAAGCGTGATGATATGGAAGGTGGAACCAGGCCCGCGCGGTGACGACGGCCAGAGGGTTGGCTGCATCCAGGCTGAAGAACCAGACTCCCGGGTCCCGCCCTTCGACGTGGACGTAAGTTCGGACGTTTGTCTCATGGAATCGTGACAGGTAGGGAACCGCCGGGACACCGACGGGTCGGACGCCGCTCATGGTGAACGGAACGAGTCCGACGTAGGCTTTGCCGTCGTAGAGGTCGAGTTCCAGGCCGGGGGGCAAGAGGGGGCGGAGTCGCTCCGCCGGAATCTCCCAGTGGAGAAAAAGGAGAAAACTCCAATCCTGCCGCATCACAGCACGTCGAACCGGGCGTAGGGTTGGCGTGTCTCGATCGATGGGTTCTGGAAAGTCCGCGAAGCCAGGAAACATTGGTTGCCTCTTCGGCTCGATGGCATCGTTGTTGCACTGTATTATTGTTTGTTCGTTTCGATGGTCATGGAATCTCCGGCGAAGGACGATTCCAAGGAGGAGGGGAAGTTCTCGTTCGAGAACGCTCCCCTCCCTAGCTTCGCGCCGCTTGCCGCGGCGTTCAGGATATAACGGGAGGCAGTTCTTCATGATGACCTTGACGCGCCAGGAGATCGAGGTACTGCTCGATTCCCCGAAGCAACGGCACTACGTCGTTAGCGCGTACGCTGATATGACCGTCCAGGACGGCTTCTCGCGACACGTCGAAACGCACCTTCGTAACCAGGCGAGGGCCGCCGAGGTCGCCCTCGGCAAGGCCGACGCTCGAAAGAGCCTCGAGGCCAACATCGAGGTGATTCGCAAGGCCATTGCCGCTGCCGACCATTCGGCCAAGAGCCTGGCGGTCTTTTCCAGCGTTGACCAGGGCCTGCGTCACGTCGTGCCGCTCGGCTTTCCGGTCGAGAATCGCCTGATCATTGACGAGGAGCCCTTCGTCCTCCCCTTGCTCGAGTGCTGGTACGCCGAGCCTAACTACTTGATCGTTCTGGTCGACTCGGACCAGGCCCATCTGTTCGAGGCCCATCACGGCCTGCCCGAGCCGGTCCGCGACCTCCACCGCGAGGATGCTCACGAGCAGATCCAGCGAGACAAACCACGCTTCACCTACAAGAAACGGTTTTCGAAGACCGACCACGAGCATTTGCACGGGACGGAACAGGACAAGTTCCTCCACCTCGTCGCGAGTGCCATCGTCGAGCATGCCAGGGGCGGGCCATTCACGGGGCTCATTCTGCTGGGGCATTCCTCAATCACCCAACCGCTGCGCCGGCTGCTCCCTCGCGAGCTGGAGGCGAGCGTGACGGGCGAGGCGGCCCATGCGATGACGGCGCGTCCCGAGGATCTGGCTGACGATGTGAGCCGGCTCATCGAAAGTGACAGGATTGCGCGGGAGACTCAGAGTCTCTCCGAGCTTCGGGATCGGTGGAAGCAAAAGCATCTCGTGGCCAATGGCACGACCGACGTCCTTGATGCGCTTCAGCAAGGAAGGGCGACGCAGATCCTCATGGGCCGCCGTCGTGACTTGTCCGGGGCGATTTGCCGCGATTGTCACTATCGGCTGGGCGCGGCGACCGGGGTCTGCCCCTACTGTCAGGGGATGTGCCGGCCGGTTAACGCCGCCCAGGAAATCCTCCGGATGGCGATGCGCCATCGCGTGCCCGTCCGCCTTTTCAAGGGCAATGGCACCAAGGTGGATCCGTTCGCGGCCGTCGGCGGTGTGTCCGCGCTTCTCCGTGCCGAGGCGAACTGGGCTCCGGCCGCTCATGGCGCGGCCAATGGAACGGCCTGAGCCGCCGGCTTCCTGAGACGTTCCGGAAAGCGGGAAGTTTCACTGACGAGGCTTCCCGCTCTCTGGAGTGGGCCCGCTTTGGGAAGCGGGTACCACGATGTCTTGATCCGTTGCTTCCGGAGCCTTATCTTCATCAGGCCGCTACGCGGGTTGATGACGATGTGGTTCGGACCGCGTGCCGAATTCCGGGAAGCTCGAGATCATTGGGGATATGATTGATTATAATAAGCGAGAGTGGACTCGCAGCCTGTTCTCGATCCGCGGGTCGATGGTTCGCGAGATCAGCGGCCGCGTCTCCGCGTGCGCGGTCTGGGCGGTGGCGGTGGTCGCGGTCCATCACCTGATCAAGTCCATGGAGATCCAGCCCACAACCCACATGCTGGTTGGCGTGGCGCTCGGGCTTCTGCTCGTCTTCCGCACCAACGCCTCCTACGACCGCTATTGGGAGGGGAGACGGCAGTGGGGTTGCATCATCAACGAGACGCGCAACCTCGGCCGGGCCTCCCGGACTTACTTGAGTGGCGATCGCAATCTCCTTGACGAGATTATGCTCTGGACGATCGCCTTTCCCCAGGCCGCGATGAACTCACTCCGGGGATCGTCAGGGTTGGGCGCAACGGCGCAGCGGCTGCCCATCGCCGAGGTTGAGGGGGTGCTCCGGTCCGGTAACCTCCCCTTGGCCGTCGCCGTTCAGATTAGCGAACGGCTGGTGCGGGCGCGCGATCGCGGGATCATCTCCGACTACGTCGCCATGTCCCTCGACCAGAACGTTCAACTCCTGATCGACTACTTCGGCGCGTGCGAGCGGATCCACAAGACGCCGCTCCCCTTCGTCTACGTCGTCCACCTCAGACGTGCCTTGGTGCTCTACTGCTTCACCCTTCCGTTTGCTCTCGTCGATCCCTACGGCTGGTGGGCCATCCCCGCGACGTTGCTGGTCGCCTACACCTTCTTCGGGATCGAGGAGATCGGCGTCGAGATTGAGAACCCGTTCGGACTGGATGAGAACGACCTCCCGCTGGAGCGGTTCTGCGAGACGATCGAACGCGACCTGCTCGAACTCACCGCCGGTTTAGGCCCACGCCCAGGCGGGGCGGTGGAATCCCTTCAGCCCATTACGGGAGTGACGTCATGATGATCCCGAACTCCCCGTATGCTCCGCCGCATAACGTCCTCCTGCTCAGTTGCATGGATCTTCGGCTCCTCGACGAAACCGTGGCGTTCATGGACGGCATCGGGATGATCAACCGCTATGATCACGTCATCCTCGCCGGCGCATCTTTGGGGGCATGCTACGACGGCTTGCCCCACTGGGGGCAAACGTTCTGGGACCACGTCGATATTGCCAGAGAGCTGCACGATATCAGAGAAATTTACATTCTCGAGCATCGCCAGTGCGGAGCCTACCTGAAACTGCTCGGTTTCGCCGCCTGGGAGAGTGAAGAACTCGAGGCCCTGGCGCACGCCGAAGTCGCCTCTCGCCTCAAGTCGCAGATCCAGGTCCGCCATTCAGACCTTGGGGTCCGTGCTTTCCTGATGGGCCTCTCCGGAGCTGTGATCGAATTGGCGATCTAGTCCCCTCACGTCTGTGAGTCAAGCCACCACTTCCGCATTGGTTGGAGGTAGGGGTTAGAATCCGATTTTTCCCGTAGGGTGGGCACGGCCCACCATTCTTATCCCTTTGCCAAAGCAGAGGTTAGGCTTCCGGCAGTTCTTTCGACGGGGAACGCTGCCAGGGCATGTCTCGAGCCGAGCGTCTGGCGGTCCAACCGGGGGGGAGGGTGGCGAGCTCAGCGATGCTGGGATCGAGCGTTGCGATCATCTGAAGGGGGACGAGCGACGCCTCTTCGACGGAGAAGGGGCCGCCATCCAGGAACAGCCAGTCACCGTCGCCCTTTTCGTGATAGACCAGCAGAATCGGGGCTTCGCCCTCGGTGATCTGCTTGAGAGTGACAACGGCGTGGGTCTGGGATTCCGCGAATGCCCAATTGTTCGACATGGTTCCTGCCTCTCTTTGCGTGGCGTCTTTCGCTCATAATACCAGGCGTTCGTCGAAGTGGAGACGTCGAGGCCGAGATCAATCCAGATCGATGAGGCGGGCCGTCGAGGGGGAACGCCGTGAAACGAAGTGGGAAAGCGATCGGGACCGGGGTGCTGGTGGCCTGGCTGTTCGGCGTCTCGTGGGGCGACGAGCAGGCCGTCCCGTTGCCGGTGATCGATGCCACGAGCCTGAGGCACAAAGTCCTCTGTGGCTATCAGGGGTGGTTCCGGGCTCCGGGCGACCCGGCGGGCGAGGGCTGGCGACACTGGAGCCGCGACTCGTCGCGGATCACTCCCCAGAGCCTGACGTTCGAGATGTGGCCCGATCTGTCGGAAGCCAACGACGGCGAGAAGTTCCCGGCCCCCGGTTTCACTGACCCGGACGGGCGGCAAGCCCACCTGTTCACGGCCACCGACCTCGGAATCGACATGGCCTACGTCGCCATGTTCGATGAGGTGGATGAGGCGACGGCGAGATTCAAGGTCAGCAACCGCCCACGCAGGCTCCGTTCGCCACCTACGACGGGCTGCCAGCTGACTGGTACCTGCGGCTGACCGGCGAAGGGGCGAAGCTGATCCGCGGCGAGCGCAAGCGTCAACAGGAGTTGCCGATCAGACCTTGAAGAACGGCAACTTCAGAATTCGGTTGCGCTCGTCAGCAATCCCTCACGGCTCATCGCGATCCGCTGCTCTCACGACGCCGGGAGCGATGGAGGGCCAGGTAACCCAGGCCGAGCAAGAGCGTGGCCAGCGACGTGGGTTCGGGGACCGTGACGGGCTCGGAAAGCACCAGGTGGGAGGGAGTCAGGAGGAAGGAGTGAAATTGCGTCCCCGATTGACTATCCCATTTGTAGGCGGACAGGAGCATCCGCCCCTGATCGTCGAGGCCGAGTGCGGACTCCAGGTGCCAACCTGGCAAGAAGTCCTTCAGGTCCGTCCTGGTGTTCGATTTCATATCAAAAAGATAGAAATCCTTTGAATTGTAGCTGCTGGGCCCGCTGGTGATTCCACCTACACCGAGGATTTGATCCTGATTATTAAGGAATTTGGCTTCGGCGATTTGCCCACTGGTGGAATAGTTGTTGGGCGAACTCCAGAGGGGAGTCAGAGCACCAAACGAACCATCAGCTTGACGCTGTGATGCAAAAACCAAGCTGCCTGCCCCTGCAATGTGGCCGGCGACACCGACGATATTCCTGCCGACAAACAGGCCGTTCTCGTTGAGGAATCCATCGTCAACTCGGCTGTAAGCATTGTTGGGATCCCCATAAGTCATGGGGCTGTGGATGGGCGCGTTATTCAAGGGGGGGATCAGCGGTAGAACGGATTGCAGATCGGAGAGATGATTGTTTGTGTTCGGGAAGGTATAGGCTCTCTGGCCATCGGGGGCGATGACGATCCCGTTGCCGTCTATGTCGGTGGAAATCTCGGGTTTTCCCGTCCCCAGATCGGTGACGGTGTAGGCTGGGATGTTGTCGGCGCGAGCCGTCGAGAGGGTGGCCCCGAGCAGCGTTAGGGTGAGACAGAAGTGAGGAGTAAACCCGCTGAGAATCGATCGCTCCATGATCGGTGCTTTCTTTAGATGATGACTCGCTGGACTAAGCCAATGGGCCTCATGAAAAGATGGTCGATCTCCGATCGGCCGTCAAGGTTGATTTGGGCGAAAGTGCCGATCTGCCGATCCCGCGCGGATGCCAGCCAAGGAACCGAAAGCCATCGGTCGAAGACGGACAGTCTTGGGCTTACAGCGGTTTTTCTTTGCGATGCCTCCAGCGAGGGCGAAAAAGGGAACTGGCCAGCGGCCTGGTAAGCCCTTTTATCGTTGATCGCCAGGCTCTACGGCCGGGGCCCGGTCCCTTTGGTCCGTGCGCCCGCCGGATGCAAACCGCTGGGGGGTGAAATTGTAAGTAATGGGAGTGGGTTTCGCCATCATCGGATTGCGTTAGCAAGGCCCGTCGATGAGTGAGAGCAGCGCGTCGTGGTCAATCGGTTTCACCAGGTGGTGGTCGAAGCCTGAACTCGTCGATCGCCTGCGGTCTTCCTCCTGGCCGTAACCCGAGATGGCGATGATGAGGAGGTCTTTGCACGCTTTCTCGGCTCGGAGTTTCTGGGCGACCTGATAGCCGTCCATGCCCGGGAGTCCGATGTCGAGAAGCACGATCTCCGGCTTGAAGTCGCTGACCCGTTCGACGGCTTCGAGGCCGGTCGAGGCGGTGGCGACTTCGTGGCCTTTGAGCCGCAGCAGCCGTGCCATGCACTTCACCGTGTCTTCGTTGTCGTCGACGATCAGAAGGCGACGGAGTTGAGTCTTCCGGTCCGACTTGGGCGTCGCAGGAGCCCGAGCCGGCCGGATTTCCTGGGCAAGGGAGGGAAGAGTGACACGGAACATGCTTCCCTGGCCCGGACCGGCGCTCGCCGCCGTGACGGTTCCACCGTGCATCTCAACCAGGGTCTTCACGATGGTGAGCCCGATTCCAAGCCCCCCTTCCGAACGAGCGAGGGTTCGATCGCCCTGGGTGAACAACTCGAACATCTGAGGGATGCGTTCGGGAGCAATGCCGACACCATCGTCCTTCACGGAAAGAATGATGTTTTCATCCTCGTGCGCAATGGCCACGGAGATCTGGCCCCCCTCCGGGGTGTATTTCACGGCATTCGTGAGCAAGTTTGTGAGGATCTGTTCAAGGCGTAACGGATCGGCGTGGACCAGGGAAGCTCCGCGAGTCGAGGATACGGTGAGCTTCTGCCTGCGCAGTTCGGCGGTCGGCCTGACGGCCGCCACGGCCTGTCCCAAGATCTTGGAAGCGTCTATTGTCTCACGCTGCAACTCGATTTTTCCATGCGTCAACCGTGAGATGTCGAGCAGGTCGTCGATGAGGCGAGCGAGATGCTTCACCTGGCGGTCGAGGACCTCGTTGGCCCAGACGTGATGCTCGCCGGTCTTGTCCTGCTTGAGGAGCTCAGCGGCGTTGCCGATCGACGAAAGCGGATTTCTCAGTTCGTGAGCGAGCATGGCCAGAAATTCGTTCTTGCGCCGGTCCGCATCGATCAGTTGCTCGTTTCGCTGGTGCAGCTCGATCTCGAACCGCTTTCGCTCGATGGCGATGGTCGCCGTGCGCGTGACGATGTCGATCAGTCGGAGATCATTCGGGCTCGGCTGTCGTGGGCGGTGATAATACATCGCGACCGAACCGAGCACCGCGCCACTGCTGGAGAGAATCGGGTGCGACCAGCACGCGCGGAGTCCGTGTGACAGAGCCAGGTCCGCGTAGTCGGCCCACAGCGGGTCGTTGGCGATATCGCTCACGTAGATCGGTTTTTTCTGAAAGGCCGCTGTGCCGCAGGAGCCGACGGCGGGGCCGATGGCGGTGCCATCGATCGCCTGAACGTAGGCTGTTGGAAGCGTCGGCGCCCCACCGTGCCGGAGGTGCACGCCGTCCGGGTCGAGCAGCAGAATCGACGCGTGCATCTCCTCCTCTTCAAACTGCTTCTCGATCATCCGGCAGAGGGCGTCGAGCACTTCGGAGAGGCTCGAGTCGAGGACCACTAATTCGAGAATATGTTTTTGCTGTTCGAGGAGGGCTTCGTTTTGCTTGCGGCTGGTGACATCGAGCGTCAGCCCAACTAGCCCCAGGGTCGACTCGACGGCATGGTAGATCGGACGGCCTCGAGCGAAGATCCAATGCAGGCTGCCGTCAGGCCAGTAGACGCGGTATTCCGCCTCATAATCTTCGCCGGTGCTGAAGGCCCTTTCGATCCGTTCGCTGACCGATTCTCGGTCGTCGTCATGGAGCGCATGGAGAAAGTCGTTGTAAGTGAATGATTCGTTCGCCGCGCGTCCGAAGTCGGCCCTGCACTGTGCCGAGCACCGCAAATCATTGCTGGGAAACTCAAGGTGCCAGCTCCCGAGCCGGCCGACCTCAAGCGCGTAGCGAAGCTCATACTCACTCTGGCTGAGCGCCTCCGCGCTCCGTTCCAGACGGTCCACCCGCTCTCTTTCTTCATTCAAGAGCCTTTGCCGCTCTTTGGCGAGAGCGACGTAGTGGCAGACCGCCTTGAGGAATTCGAGCTCATCTTCACTGAAACGGTCGCGATTCCTGGTGGCAAACGAGAGCGTGTCGAGCAGGCGGTCGCCAGCCTTGAGAGCATTGTAGGCGGAGGCACGAGGGCCGAAGCCGTTGACGGCCTGAACTCGCTCGTCATCGGAGTTCTGAATTTCAGACGCAACGAGGGATGGTTCGGGAAGGTCGATGGGGTCGCAGACTGCCTCCCCAAGCTTCCGGAGTTTGATGCCCTGGGCCTCGGGCTCGGAAATTCCGGCGCAAGCGTCGAGTTGCAGGCCATCGGCCTCAGAGTCCAGCATGACGTTGAAATAGGCGTCGAGCCCGAGATGCTTCGAGACGGTCTCGAAGAGTCGGGTGACCATGGCCTCGGGTTGGTCGGTGGCGAGGAGCTTGCCGGTGGCCTCGGACAGAATTTGAAGTCGCTCGTTGCGCCGCCGGAGCGACTCCTCGTGACGTCGCTGAACGCTCACATCGCGGAACACAACGACGGTTCCGACAGTCTTTCCATTCTCTTCGATGGGGGAGGTCGTGTGCTCGATCGGGACCAAGAATCCGAGTCTTGTTCGCAGAAGTGGCCGCTTCGGCAGGTCCATCCGGCTTGGATCCAATGCGGCCATCCGCGGGAACGGCTCGATCGCCGTTCCCGATTCCTCGTCGAGGAGAGGAAAGATTTCGGAGACCGGTTTTCCCTTCGCCTGACAGAGTGAACTCCCCGTGAGGGTCTCGGCCGCAGGATTCATGAACGTGACGCGACCATCCATGTCACCGACGATGACGGCGTCGGCAATGCTGTTAAGGATCGTCGGGAACCAGGGTAGACTGTTTGTCATCGTTGACATAAGTCCTGCATGTCTGAAACGTCGAATGAATCAAGTTCATCAAATCTCGCAACAGGGGTGGATGTCAAATGGTTTCATCGTCCCTGGGAAAAAACTGATGTGATTTAACTGGCAAATTCTCATTTTCAGGCGAGGCAAAGCGAGCCACAACCCGTAGCCCGGCCGGCCGGGCTACGGGTTGGACTCAATCATTGCGATCAACGAACCTGGCGGATGCACCGGTTAGAGCTCGATCGATTTGGGGCGTTCGACAAACCAAGGGTAGATCGCCGGGAGGACCAGGGTGGTCAGCAGGGTTGAGGTGATGAGGCCGCCGATAACGACAGTGGCCAGGGGACGTTGAAGCTCGGCGCCGGGGGTGGTGGCCAGGGCCATCGGAATGAAGCCGAAGCCGGCGACGAGGGCGGTCATCAAGATCGGCCGGAGGCGGACGACGGCGGCTTCGCGGGCGGCTTGGTGAGGTTCAATGCCCTCGAGGCGAAGTTGTTCGACGGCGCTGACCCAGACCAGACCGTTGAGCACGGCCACGCCAAACAAGGCGATGAAGCCGACCCCCGCCGAGATCGAGAACGGCAGGTCACGGGCGGCCAGGGCGAAGATCCCGCCGGTCGCCGCCATCGGCACGGCCAGGTAGATCAAGGCGGCCAGCCGCAGTGAGTGAAAGGTACTGAACAAGAGCAGGAAGATCAGGGCCAGGGCGATCGGCACGACGATCATGAGCCGTTGGGTGGCGGATTGCAGGTGCTCGAACTGTCCGCCCCAGCGGAGGATATAGCCGGGAGGGAGCTGTACCTTGGCCTGGATCGCCGCTTGGGCCTCGGCGACGAAGCTGGCGATGTCGCGGCCCCGGACGTTGACGCCGACGACCGCCCTGCGCTGGACGTTCTCGCGTTCGATCTCGCTGGGGCCTTCCTCGAAGCGAACGTCGGCCAGGTCACGGAGGGCGATCGGCCGTCCCTGGGGATCGACGATCCGGATCGACCGGATCTTCTCGGGATCGTTTCGCCAGGCTTCGGGGAGGCGGACCTGGATCGGGTGCCGGTACTGCCCCTCGAAGACAGTGCCCACGGTCGTCCCTCCCAGGGCGGCGACCGCCTCCAGGACGTCGGCCCCTTTGATTCCATAGCGTGCGAGTTGGTCGCGGCGGACCGAAATCCGGAGCATCGGCAACCGGCCCGAGGTTGGCGTCTTGATTCCGGTCGCTCCCCGGACTTTTGCCAGGGCACGCTCAATTTCCCCTGACTTGCGGCGGAGGACCTCGAGCTCGGGGCCGTAGAGCAGGACGGCCACGTCGCTCTTGACGCCCGCGACGAGTTCGTTGACCCGCATCTCGATCGGCTGGCTGAAGCCGAACTTGACGCCGGGAACGTTCTCATTCAGCTCTCGGTCCATCGCCTGAATCAGGGCGTCCCGGGTCAGGCCAGGGCGCCACTCCGCCGGCGGCTTGAGCAGGGTCCAGATGTCGGTCTGATGCACTCCCATCACGTCGTTCGCGATCTCGGGGCGGCCGGTCTTGCTGTAGACCAAGCGGACCTCGGGGAACTTTTTGAGGATGTTCTCGATCTGTGTCGAAGCGGCCACGGCCCCTTCGAGCGAGGCCGATGGGATCCGCACGGCCTCGATCAGCAGATCACCTTCATTGAGCCGGGGCATGAACTCACCGCCGAGTCCGAGCGCCACCGGCACGCTCGAGACCACCAGGCCGAGCGCCAGCAGGGTTGCGATCACCGGGCGGCGGATCACGGCGTCGAGCCCGGGCACGTAGACTCGCTTGAGCAGGCGGACGAGCCAGACCTCCTTTTCTTCGGCTTTGGAGGACAGGACGAGCGAGGCGAGCACCGGCATCAAGGTCAGCGAGAGCACCATTGAGCCGGCCAGGGCGAAGATAATCGTCAGGGCCATGGGCCGAAACAGCTTGCCCTCGGTCCCCTCGAGCGCCAGGATCGGCAGGTAGACGATCGCGATGATCAACTCGCCGAACATCGTCGGCTTGCGGACCTCGACGGCGGCGTCGCGAATGATTTCGAGCTTGGGCCGCGTCCCCCCCTCGTGCCCCAGGCGGCGGACACAGTTCTCGATCATGATGACGCTCGAATCGACGATCAGACCGAAGTCGATTGCGCCGAGGCTCATCAGGCTGGCCGTGACCCCCGTGGCGAGCATCACGTTGGCCGCGAAGAGCATCGACAGCGGGATCGCCAACGCCACGATCAGGCCGCCCCGGATGTTGCCTAGCAGGAATAGCAGGATCACGACCACCAGGGCCCCGCCCTCGGCCAGGTTGTGCAGCACCGTGTCCAGGGTCTGGTCGATCAAGTGAGTCCGGTCATAGAGGGGTTCGATCGTCACCCCGGGGGGCAGGCTCTTCTGGAGTCTGGCGATCTCATGCTTGACTCGCTCGACCACCGTCCGCGAGTTCTCGCCGATCAGCATCATGACCAGGCCGGTGACGATCTCCCCCTCGCCGTCGCGGGTCGCCAGGCCGGCGCGGATCATCGGCGCGGGGTGGACGTTGGCGACGTTGGCGATCGTCACGGGAACGCCGTTGCGCTCGTCGATGACGATCGCGGCGATGTCGGCCACGTCGTGCGTCTGGCTCTCGCCGCGGATGTAGCGAGCCTCCCCCTCGTGGACGAGGTAGCCGCCGCCGACGTTGGCGTTGTTGCTTCGCAAGGCGTCGAAGACCTGGGTCATCGACATGCGATAGGTGGCCAGCTTGTCGGGATCGAGCTCGACCTGGTACGTCTTGAGCTCGCCGCCGTGCGAGTTGATCTCGGTGACGCCGGGTACCCCGCGCAACTGGTAGGCGACGAACCAATCGAGGATCGTCCGCAGCTCCATCGCCGACACGCCCGACCCCTTGGCCGCCTTGACCTGGAACTGGTAAACCTCCCCGAGCGCCGTCGTGATCGGCCCCAGGGTTGGCTTGCCGTAGCCCGCGGGGATCGCCTCCTGCGCTCGGGCGAGCCGCTCGCCCACGAGCTGCCGGGCGCGGTAGAGGTCGGTCCCCTCGTGGAAGACGATCGTCACCACCGAGATCCCGAACTTGGAGATCGAGCGGATCTGCTCGACGTTGGGGAGCCCGCTCATCGCCCCTTCGACCGGGAACGAGAGTAAGGTCTCGACTTCCAGGGGACTCAGTGCGGAGGCTTCGGTGATCACCTGGACTTGAACGTTCGTCAGGTCGGGGACCGCGTCGATCGGAAGATGGAGCGCCGAGTAGACCCCGAGGACCGCGACCAAGAGGGTCCCCGTCAGTACGAGGAAGCGGTTGGCAAGGGCTGATGCAATAAGCGAATTAAGCATGTTAGTTTTTGAGTGGGCCTCGATCCGTGGATCGTCCCAACTTCAATCCTCCCCGCTTTCGTTCTGGAGGATCAATTCGCTTTTGAGCAGGTAGGCACCCGCGGAGACGACGGGCTGGCCCTCGGTGAGTCCGGCGAGGACGGCTCGGCGGCCGTCCATCTCGCGGCCGAGCTTGATCGGCTGGAAGGTGAAGGTGTGTCCGTTCTGGCCGGAAGGGATGAATACCCCCTCCTGTTCCTCGATCTCGACGATGGCGGCGGTCGGGATCGTCAGGGCGTTCTGGGTCGTGGGGCTGTCGAGCATGATCCGCGTGAACATCTCCAGCTTGAGGAGGCCGTCGGCATTGTCGGTCTCGGCCAGGAGGGGAACGGTCCGCGTGGTGGGGTCGACCGTGGATCCGACGGAGAGGAGCTTGGCTGGAAAGGTCCGGCCGGGGTAGGCCGGGGCGGTCATCCGGATCCGTTCGGCCTTAAGGGCCGGCAGAACGGCGAGGTCGGACTCGGTGATGTTGGCCATCACCCAGACCGTTTTTAGGTCGGCCAGTACGAAGAGGATATCGGTGGGGTCGGCCTTCTGGCTGGGCACGGCCGTCTTGGTGATGATGGTGCCGTCGAATGGCGCGGTGACCTGGCAGGCCGTCACGTCTTCGGACGACGAGGATCGGGAGGCGGCGACGTCGCTGGCGTGAGCGAGCAACTGGGTAATGTCCTCCTGGACTCCGAGGATCCGCAGCCGTTGCGCCGCGTCGATGACAGCCGCCTCGGCCAGGCGGACTTTCTGGTCGGCCAGGGTTTGCTCCTGGGACGCGTCGAACCGGACCTGTTCCAGGACCGCCCCCAGCTTGGCCTGGTTTCCCTCGAAGGTATGCAGGGCGACGGCCGCGGGGTGCTCGCCGATGATCTGATCTTTGAACAGAGCGCTGGTCTTCTCCGCCTCGTGGGAGGCGATCTCGAATTCGGCGTAAGCCTGGAGCAAGAGCGCGCGGTCGGCACCGAGCGGTCGGTCGGCGTATTCCTTCTGAATCGTGGCGGCCGGCTCCCGCTTGCGGATCGCCGGGATCAGCCGAGCGACGTTGTTGGCAACCTGCTGCTTCCACTCAAACTCCTTCCGCGCGGTTGCCAGCTCGATCTGCCGGCCCCTCAGGTTGAGGCGGGCGGTGCCAATGTCGGGGCTGTCGAGGACGGCCAGGAGCTCACCTTTCCGGACCGTACGACCCAGGTTGACCAGCACCTCGCGAACGACCCCCGCGGCGCGAGGACGGATTTCGACTCGGCGGTCGGGATTCGCCGCGACCTTCCCCGCGACCGTCACCTCGGAGGGAAGTGAGATCTGATTCACCGGCTCGATTCGAATCCCGGCCGCCTTCAACTTTCCCTCCGCCAGGGTGACGGTTGTGACCGCCTCGGTCACTGGCACGTCTGCCGCCTCGGGGCGTGCCGAGGAAGCCTGCAGGGACCGCCCGTGGAACAGCGTGTCGTGCAAGATAAAACTTGCGATCAGGAGAATTAGGCAGAGGGTGAGGGCGACCCAGGGCAATATGCTCTTCAACGACCGACGGTTCGGCAATGCAACGGACATGTGGGGATGCCTCCCATTTTCCACCGACTTCTCCGATGGCCACATCCCTTCACTTGATTGGTGGAGGGGATGCGGTACCCGGAGAAGGGATCGCTTGCGCAATCCGCTTTGGAATCGACTAGGCCACGTTGGGGATGGTGGGATCTCTGAAGGAGGCGCGCACAGGCCCACGGTGGGGCGTGTTGCCGCTCTCGATCGAGAGGTGGCAAGGTCGACTCAGCAGAGCCAGCGTTCGAGCAGGACGATCGGGGAGGTGGGGCGCGCAGTGGTGGCGCTGAAGTAGGGGAAACCGCGGCATGGCCCGAGGACCGAGAACCAGGGATCGATCAGGTCGGGAGGAAGCGTTGCCTGGGGACAGAGCGAGGTTCGCACGAGGACTTGCGAATGCGTGTCCGGCACGAACCGAGGGCCATCGTCCCAGGTCGATGCGAGCCAGTCGGCGACGTGCGCGTGCAGCGCTGGCCCTTGCTCCGGCAGGGCCGAACCGGCTCCGTCTTCCGTGGGCAAGAACCAGTGCCAGTGCAACGTCGCCACGTCCTGAGCGAGCCCCGCGGCGGGATGCCAGCGGAGCAGGTGGTCGTGATGGTCGCAGATTTCTCCGGGCGCGTCATGGTGGCGAATGTTGTGGAAGTCAGGTTGCGGCAACGGAGTATGGACGAGGCTGAAGATCAGGAAAATGATCCCCAGGCCGCGTCTTTCTCGTCGTTGTCGCCAACCGCGGAGAGACATAGGCGGTTCCACGCTCCATTCGCCCCTCGAACACGCAAAGGGGAGGACCCAAGCTTTTTAATTATCAACGCGGCGATCGGTGGCGTCAAGCCGCCCCGTGCGATCGATTTGAGCGTCTCATGTCTGCCTTAATAAGATCGACCTCAATTCTTCGCAGCGCCTTCTCTGTGCCTAATCTCGTTGTAAGCCACGGCTTCAAAACGGGATCGGTGGTCAGCGGAATTTAGCTAGACTCGTGAAAATCAGGAGATTTTACAGTTGCCTACGCATACGGAATTGTTAGCCTAAACTTCTTAGGCTGGATTTTCTCTGTGGTGCTCGTAGAACTCCTATATTGTCAGCCGATGGCCGCCGATTTGCTGGAAGTGGTGCAGCGGTGACGTCAGGGGTGATACCGAGCGCCTGGGAATCCACTGGGAGCATTTTTCTGAACGCTTCGGCTCGTCTTCAATCCGCGGTTCACACGCTGAGAACAAAACGGATTCTCGACTGAGATCAAGAATCAGAAATCCAAATCATCAACAGTGCGAAAGTTGATGATAGGGGCTTCCAGGCAATCAGGCGGGTTCGATCCACCGGTTTGTCAGCAAACAGGGCGGACTGTTTCTATCCCAGAGTAGACGTCTGCCGGAACAGGCTCCAAGGGAGAACGCATCATCATGAGACGCCCGAAGGGGAAGAGGAAGTTGGCGACGGTACGTCGGCTTGCGTTGGCGGTTGCGATGGGCACGGCTCTGTTGAATGTCTCGGCCATCTCGGCCGAGGCCGCCGGCCTCTTTAGCAGCCGACACAAGAATGTTGTGGCCTGCTCCCCCTGCGGTGGGGACGGCTCGGTGGTTGCACCGACGTCGGGAGACGCGTGTGGTGGGACGACGCTCGTCCCGCAGACCACTTACCAGTCCGTGATTGAAACGGTCTACGAGCAGGTTCCGGTCACGCAGACACAGACGCAGTATCGCACCGAGTACCGGACCGAGACGGTCCCGGTCACCCGGACGGTCTGCGAGACGGTTCCAGTCACGCAGATGCAGACGCAGTACCGCACCGACATCAAGACGGAGACGGTCCCGGTCACCCGGACGGTCTACGATACGGTTCCGGTCACGCAGATGCAGACGCAGTACCGCACCGACATCAAGACGGAGACGGTCCCGGTCACCCGGACGGTCTGCGAGACGGTTCCGGTTACGCAGATGCAGACGCAGTACCGCACCGACATCAAGACGGAGACGGTCCCGGTCACCCGGACGGTCTGCGAAACGGTTCCGGTCACGCAGATGCAGACGCAGTACCGCACCGAGCAGGTGCCAGTGACCCAGGTGGTGAACGAGACGGTCAACGTCCCGCGCACCGTGACGGTGAACGTACCGAAACAGGTGATCACGTATCAGGATCAGGTGCGCACCGTGTCGCAGCCGGTGACGACCATTCAACGCCAGCAGCGGCGTGACGTCGTCTATCGCAATGTGACCGAGACGGTCATGCAACCCCAGACGGTGACCGTCTTGGAGTGCCGGGTCCAGACGACGATGGTCCCCCAGACCTACACCGTTAACCAGCCGGTTACGACGACTCGGCAGGTGGTTGAGTGGGTCGAGGCTCCGGCCCCGGCCGTGGCCTCCAGCCAGCAGTCGCCCAGCCCGCAGTCGGCCGCTCCCGCACCCCAGCAGGTTGTGCGCGACGTGACCGAAACCCAGTATGTCTGCCAGACCCAGACCCGTTTGGTTCCGGTTCAGCAGACCGTTCAGGTTCCCGTGCAGCAGACCCGGATGATTCCTGTTCCGGTCACCCGCGCTGTGCCTGAAGAACGCGTGACCGAGGTCTGCGTACCGGTGACCACCATCGTCGCGCAGCAAGTGACCGACCGGGTTCCCGTCACTCAGACCATCACGGTTCCCGAAACCCGGACCGAGTTCGTGCCGACTGTGCAGTCCCGAAACGTGACCGTGATGACCGTCCGCCAGGTTCCTGTGCAGGTTCCGGTGACGACGTACACGACGCAGACGCGTCAGGTGACCGAGAACACGACCCGGCAAGTGGCCGTGCAGGTTCCTGTGCAGGTTCCGGTGACGACGTACACGACGCAGACGCGTCAGGTGACCGAGAACACGACCCGGCAAGTGGCCGTGCAGGTCCCCGTGCAGGTTCCGGTGACGACGTACACGACGCAGACGCGTCAGGTGACCGAGAACGCAACCCGACAAGTGGCCGTGCAGGTCCCCGTGCAGGTTCCGGTGACGACGTACACGACGCAGACGCGTCAGGTGACCGAGAACGCAACCCGACAAGTGGCCGTGCAGGTCCCTGTGCAGGTTCCGGTGACCGTGATGACCTGCGTCCCGCGGCAGGTGGTTCGCCAGGTGCCGTGCACGACTTATGTCCCGGTGCCGACGACCCCGGCTCCCGCCCCCGCTCCCTCGAGCCAGGCGTCCCCCCAGAGCTAAGTGGTGCAACCGGCAAGTTTTGATCTCATCGAAGCGTGAGCCGAGAGTTGAAGGAGTGGCACGGTTGGTCCGGCTGCTGTTTCATCAACGATCCGTGACAGAGCTCAAGAACCGATAATTCTCAACGACCCGATACAGGACTAGAAAGCCTCTCGCTACTCGTTCCCACAGTCCTCCGTGGGAATGAAGTCTTGGACGCTCTGCGTCCTCGGCTTTCGAGGGCCAGACGACGCGGAGCGTCGGGGACGGCATTCCCACGGGGGACCGTGGGAACGAGGGTGAATCTTAGCTCTATGGCGGATCGTTGATAATTCTTGCGGTTTCCGCCCCGGGTTGGTTTGCAGTAGCACGGCCGGCCCGGCCGTAATTTCCTCTTGTACGCTCTCGGCTTTGGACCCCGTCGCCTTGTGAGGCGGTGGGGTTTTTTCGTCGCCATGAGTGCGGATGCCCGCCCAACGGACACTGAAGTTTATGTGGATAAACAGAGATTGACTATGATTGATTTGTTTGCGCGTGCGCAGCCCACTGGTAAACCGCTGCAAGGGGAGGCAGCGGTTTGCCAGTGGACCTCAATCTATAAGCACGTGGGGTTCAGATCACCAGGCTGGAGGCAGCCGCTTCAGATCCCCCCTTGCTTTACCGCTCCAGTTGCAGGCCAGCGGCCTCTGTGATGCGGTCGAACGACGCTCGGTTGGTCGTGTAGCTGATGAGTTGAACGACATCACGGGGGCCGGCGAATTTGACCGCGTTGGCCACGTCCTCGTCTGTAAGCACGACGGGCGAGGCTGCCAGTTTGCGGGCCACGGTGAAGAGGGCACGCTCAGACATCGTGAATTCAGACCAAGGGCCGTCGAGCTTATCGATTTGCTCTTGCGACTGGCCAAGTTGCTCGAGGCGTTTCTTGGCGTGACCCACGGCATACCAAGCCCGGTCCTGGCGTGCGATGATCCAGCTCACCTGGGCCTTGAGTAAGGGCGTCAGATCCCCCTTCTCCTCGGCCGACTGCAAGCTGATGACCCGGCTTACACCATCGCGGGGGAAGTTGGCAAGGAGCCGAATCCACTGGGGGAGCGGGCCACTGGGGCCGTTCTCCGAAAGGACTTCGCGTGCCTTGGCTTCATCAAGGAGTGGCAAACGCGGCTTTCGATTTCGGCAGAGTTCGAGTGCTCGCTCTACCTCCTCGCGTGATTCGAGCGCGGGGCGTTCGCAAATCGTCTGTCGGCTCGGTTCGCCCGAGATTCGATCAACCTGGATCGGCGCGACCTTGGTGATGGTCGTCCTGAACTTTTCTGGTGTCGGTGTCAGGTAGGATTGGGCGGGTGCCGTGGCATCCGGGGCCAGGGCAGGCGCAGGAGTCGCGCCGTTTTCCGTTCGCCTTCTGAAATTGCCGCCGTCCTTGGATTGGGGGATACCTGCCCCCTCTTTCCACCGATTGATCGCGTTGTTGCCGGCGATCGAGAGGATCATCTCAAGGATTTGCAAGTCTTTGTAGGACTTTCGCAGTTCATCAATATCAGCATCATTCAGTCTGTGGGGTTCGTAAGTCAGCTTTCGCGCGAAGGCGAACGCCGCGCGCTGGGCCGGATTGAATTCCAGCCAATCGCCGTCCAGGGCGGCGATCTCTTCTTCCTTCAAGCCGGCCCCCAGGAGCTTGGACTCCTGGTGTCCCAGGCAATACTGGCAGTTGTTGGTCCGCGAGACGACCCAGAACATCTGGGTTTTGAAGGGGTAATCCAGCGACATGTTGGGATCGGTGTTGCGTCGAATTCCCGGCTCTGCGGCGGTTCCTCCCTTCAAATCAACGGCCGGCGCCGCCTGCGCATTCCCTCCTCCGAAGCGAACTCCCTCGCTGGGATGGAGATAGAGCTTGCGGAGGCGACTCTCATAGCCACTTTCACGTTCGCCCAGCTTTGCCTTCTCCTCGGCGCTCAGTTCCGGGAGCTGAAAGCGGGGGTGTCGAAGCTTCATATCTTCGAGCAACTGCTTCATTTCGGGCCGGGTGAGTGGCACGGGCCGAGGCTCATCCGCCCTGAGAGGGCCGACCGACGCCAACAGCAAACCCATGGCCAGGGCTGCGTTCTTGCGCATGGCAGAGATCCTCTTTCGTCGTCAAAATGGATGCCGATACATCAGTCGATTCCATTGCGCCGAGTGATTTGCCTAGAAGCTGTCGCTGCTAATGATTTCGCCGCCGTTGCGGGTTCCCAGGGCACGCCAGGTACCGAGGTTGATCGACGTCTTGACGAACTTGACCGATCCATCGGCCATGCAGACATTGACGCCACCGGGGTGGCGGCTGTTGGCCGTGGTGCTGATTCGTTGCGGCGGGAACATGCACGACCGCGAATCCGGCGGACTGCCGTGGTAGTACTTGGTCGTCGTGTGACCGTCGGACATCCAAGGCGCTCCGGCGTTGGAATTTCCCTGTTTGGTGAGATCGCGAATGTCCACCGCCCGGCACATCTGGAGGGCTTCATCCGCACTGGCGGGATAGGTCCCGGGCTGATACGTGTCGGAGATTTCCGTGGAGATCAAGTTGCTGTAGTCGCCCTTGACGTGCTCGCTAAAGGCGGCCGTATTGCTCGTGCCGTCGATCACGTCGGCGATCTTGATGTTGAAGTCGCCGAAGATCAGGCCGTTAGGAGCTGGCATGGTCGTGTTCACGCTCGCCCTGTCTTGCGGGCCGAACGCATTGACGATGCTTGTCCCGCAATTGACCCGATACGTGATGCCGGCATAGCCCACGGGGAGTTGATTCTGCGAGTCCGATGGGCAGAGGAAGATGTTGATCGATGTCACCAAGGCTGTCGAGTTCGGCGCGGCGGTGGTGGCTTGGCTGAAGTTGATCGCGTTATACAGGGCCGTCTGCTCCAAGAACGAAAGCAGACGAGTCTGCGGCGAGAAGCTCGACGAGGAGCCGGTTGCCACGTTGAGACTCACGCCGATCGGAAACGACCCGTTAGTGTCATGATAGTTATGAAGGGCGAGTCCGAATTGCTTCAGATTGTTCACGCATTGCGCCCGGCGTCCCGCTTCGCGTGCCGCCTGGACGGCAGGTAACAACAGTGCGATGAGAACCGCGATGATCGCGATAACGACGAGCAATTCGATCAGAGTGAATCCACGTCGATTGGACATGAAAATGCCCCTGTGAAACACATGGAACGTGAAAGCAGCACTGGTGTGAACTGTGTGAGCCGCACAACCGTTCCGTTGTCTTTCCCTGCGGAGAGCCCGCACGGCGCAGTCACAATCCCTGACGGCAACGGTTGGGGTGTCGATTCATGGGGGTTGGATCTCGCCCCCTGCATGTGGAGGTCTGAGTCGCGTCGAAGGGAAACCGTCGCTTAAATTGTCAGCGTCGAAGCGTGGCAATTCGCTCGACTGGACTAGTTAGTTAAGTTGAAATGTGCCGAAATATCAACGAGTTGAGTTGAGTTAAGGTCGAGGCTCCTTTCTGGGTTCCAACGGAATTCTCGTTGGCAACGTCCCACACTCGCCTTCGCGGATCGCACGCCGGGCGACCCCGAGCTTGGAAGACTGTGTTATTGGTTTGAATCAAAGGAAATGTGGACTGACGGCAAGCCTTAAACCTCGAGTTGGCCGTCATTTCAAGAGAGCTTACGCCACTAGAAATCGAAATGCAACGCGCCCTAATTCAATAAAATGAAATAGACAGTTGTCGGATTTTCATGTTCCCAATATTCGCCTGAACTGCTCATGCTTTGGTGCGGGATCGGCTCGCGTGACTGCGGCTTGACTAACGTCTTAAGAGAAACGTGGTGATTGTTTAGGGCGAGGACGAGGGGATTGGCGTCATGGCCACGATTCCTGACGTGGTCGATAAAGTAGTCACGGCTTGATTGAGGAGAGCATTCCATGAATGAATGCAAGCCAACAAAGAGATTCCACTTCGAGGAAGAACGGTTTCCTCAAGCTATGCTTGCCGCCGGAGTCGCCTGGATCGAGGCCGACGTGGTAAGCATAGTGTTATACGAGCCAGCCCATGCGAAGGCCCGAAGACAGGGAGTTTACGCTCCCCGCTCGCCTTCCAGGCGAGCGAGATCCAGGGAACCACGATCGGAGTCGTCCCTTGGTTGTTGCTCTTAGCTCGCCTTCTAAAGGCGAGCTAAGAGCGTAAACTCCCTGTCTTCCGACGGACGAAGAGCCCCGGTCACGTGGCGACAGTTTGGAACTTCATAAGGCCTGATCATCCCTTGGCGATCAGACGAATCAACGAATCGCCAAGGTTATCCCTTAGCGTCGTCTTCAGGAAAAAGATGCGTAATCTTGGTTAATGAAGATATTGTGATGTTTGCGATTTTTGTGATATCGTATTTTAAATAAGGGAAAAGTCCCTGGCCGATTTCGCTCGTAGCAGCCGGCTCCAAATATCGAGCGTTGATGGAGAACCTTTGCGGGTCGCAGTCTCTCCCTCAGGCCGCGGAGAGAGACTCCCGCCGTGGGTGAGTGCCGATGGGGAGCACCAGGTTCATCAGGCCGTCAGCCAGACAGGAAGGGCAGGTAAAGCAGACTGGACCCCCTCGCCGACTCGCGATTGCAGGTCCAGTGTTCGTTCCGTAACTCCGTCGCTGTGTAAGGCGGCGCGGGATTTCGTCGACATGAATCGGGCGAGCGAGCCAGAGGCTACTTCTGGACCGTCGCCGAGGACGTGAGTGTGTCCTTTGCCCCTAGCTTGATGAGTCGCAGACCGTTGGTGAGAAAAACACGAGGAATGATCGAGAGGTCGTCGCCGACGATCGGCCGTTCGACGACGCGCCCGTCGCTCCAGTAGCCGAGGTGGCGGAACAACTCGCCGCGGTTGGTGGCTTCGTCGAGGGTCTTGCCGGAGAAGGCGGCCGAGAGGGTGATATCGGCCAGTCGCCAGAAGCCGGCATAGTCGAAGACGTTGAGCTGGGCCCGGTTCATCTGGAGGTCGCTCAGGACCCCGTCACCGGTGTCGAAACCGGGTAATGCGGCGGTCGGTGCCAGGTGGTCGGCGATCAGTTTCGGGGAACCGTGCAGGTCGCTCAGGTAGAGGACGAACTTCTTACGGTCGTTGGGGATCGAGGTTGCCCCGGCAAAGATTTGGCGGGCTCGGGCGTCTCCCACGATGAGGTCGTCCTCGGCGGCGGTGACGACCAGCAAGGTCGTCGACGGGATTTGGGCGAGGCTTGGGCCGCGGATCGTTTGCACCTGGCCCGGCATCATGGCGATGACGGCGCGAGGTACGGGGAGGAAATTCTCCCGAGCCACCGCTGCAAGCTGCGCTGAGAGGTTGCCGCCGGCCGAGTGGCCAATCAGGGCGAACTGCTCACGGTCGGGCCGGATATGCTTGGGCGAAGTCTCGAGCACATCGAACGCATCGCGGATGGCGACCAGCGCATTCGAGAGAAAGTCGGACGGAAGGGTGGCCACGTCGGCCTGGTAGCGGGGAAAGATGACGATCCGGCCGCTTCGAACCAGGTGGTCGATCCACGCTCCATACGCCCCTGGGTTCACGGCGAGCCAGCCGTGATTGAAGACCACGACGGGTGCCGACTTGGGTGTGGGTTCGGCAGGTTCAAAAAGCCAGTAGGAGGTGGCCCCCGCGCCGAACTCCTGCCGCACGACTGATTTGTGGGGATACGCTTCGTTCGTCGCCAGGCTCTGGAGTCGCGTTTCGCCTCCGAACGCCAGGGTTGCGGAAGCGGTCAAGACGATCCCGAAGCCGAGTATGCCGATCCGTGGCAAGCGTGGCATGGCAGGCGGGCTCTCAATGACCAAAAGGCGGGATCCCGGCCAATCCATTGGACCGGGATGATCGTCAGTCTGACCAAGTCCCACCGAAAGTCAATGCCAGCTTCAGGACGAGGTCGATCGCTCGCGGGCGGCTGTTTTCGCTCCCGTACCCGTCCCCGAGGGTTTGGGTTGCGACTGACCCGCGGTCGAGGAGTGGGGAGCCGCCGGGTAGATCGTCACCAGGCTGGGGGACGACCAGATGCCGTGCCGCTCGTTGCCGGGGAAGAAGACGGTCTGGTCGAGCGTCAGGTTCGAGAACTGAAGGAACATGAAGACGCAGATCGGGTACTTCGTCACGTTCTCCATGTCGCCAAGCCGGACGGGCTCGGCCAGTGGCAGCCCGCTGGCACGGTACGCCTTTTCGGTCATCTCCACACAATAGAGGGCCTGATCGTCTGGGCTGAGCTCGAAGTCGAAGGGGACCTGGCGCTGATAGGACTCGCGACAGAACCGGATGGCCCCGGCCGCGTGTGACTTCAACTGGGGCCGGAGTCGCTTGACCCCGAACGGGCCGACGTTGTCGAGGATCCAGACGGCGAACGGCTGTCGCCGGACACCCGCCTTGGTTGTGTCATAGACGACCGGCTGCCCATCCTCAATGGCTACGATCCCGGTGTGCGAGTACTCACTTCCGCTCACGTTAGCGGTGAACCGGCTGAACGGGAACCGGCCGAGGAGCAGCCGAGCATCGGCGCGACGGAACACGATATCGCCATCGCGGAGCACTTGCTTGCCCCATTTGTCCCACTGCAACATCAGCGGGCTCATCGGGATCGGCGAGATTTCTCCGCTAGCCCGAGCGCGGGTGGCCTCGGGTCCCCAGGGATTACCCTGCCAGTGTGCGGGAATGAGCCGATCCGTCGGTTCTTTGCCGTCGTGGCCGTTGAACAGCACCGTAACGCACCACACGAAGGTCCACATGGAAGTTATCCTCTATGTTGAGCAGCGATGCGAAATCCCGAGGGAAAGGAGGCATCGGAGGCCCATTTGGGGGGAATCGACGCCCAGGGTTCGACCATTCGGATCCGGGCGTTGAAAATCGGCGAGACGACGGATAGCGGTATTTGTACTCAAAAGGATCAGTCCGAGGTCTCGGAAAAAAGCAAGGGAGTTATTATCGACCTCGCCTCCGAATTTCGCAACCCGAAACACCTGTATGTTTTTACACATCGAGTGGTGCACGCCGTTGTCTGACGCCCTCGGCCAACCGACTTTCTCAAGACAAAGATAGCATCCTTTATAGGTGACTTTTTTCGTTCCAAGTACGTTTGGGCGGAATTTGTTGACTTCCCCATCCTGTCTAATGTACCGATGGGCCGTCTTCTCTGGTCCCGGGATAGGTGCTTATCCGCGAACGGGGGGATCGGGATGCAACGATTTTTCTTTTTTTTTGGGGATTTAGCTTCAGTTTGCGGGACGAGCGGTCGAAGCCTATATCGGTGTGAAGTTGCGTGGGTTGTTCATGTTGCGGATTCAGAGGTGTCGGAGCCGGAACCGGGCTGACAAGGATCGTTGACCCAGGCCTGCTCTGAATGAACCTCAAGGGACTTGGTTTTTCTGCATGCGCAATGGATGGCGCAAGGTATTGGCGGGCTTAGGGTGGTTCCTCCTGGGAACGATCGCCGTAGCCGCGCCACCCAATCCGCCCCTCCCGCCTGGGGGAGCCGCGGTGCGTATGACGGTCGAGGTCGCCTGGAAGGTGCCTCCGTCTTCGCCGCCCGTCGAGAACCCTGGACTTGAACTTGAGTTGTCCGAGGGGCGGGTCATCGAAGCGCTGGCTTGGCCGGCGCGAACCCGGGGGGGCCCCGCTCCGCGCGCCAACGGCTGGCGGCTTGGGAATGAATCGAACGGCCGAATCCGCGCTCGGATCGAAGCTCCGCTCAACGCCAGCTTGCTCTTCCGGGCGAACGGCCAGGTGATCCGGCTCCCGGTTCTGTCCATCCTCGATGGTCCACAACGACTTGCCGCGCAGCCTTCCGTTGAGATCGCGGTGGAGCGGCTTGCCTGGGACGCGATTGCCGTCAACCTCGACCAGGGGGACGGTACGGCCGCGCCCGGGGCGACGATCCCGGTTTCGATCGGGTTCAATGTGCTGACGCCCGAGCCGACCGAGGTGGCACTGAAGTGCTCGGCCGAACTCATTCCTTATCGTGGGGGAGCCGCGGTCTGGCGGCAAGAGTTGCACGACGTTGTGGCCACCAACGTTGTCGCCCCACCCGGCAAGGTCTGGAATCTGACCGCTCCGCCGGCCGAAGGGACGTACATCCTCGAGGTTCGCACATCGTGGGAGCCGCTTGCCAATCTCGAAAGCAGCCGGCTTGGACGCTGGATTCGCCGACGGAGAAATCCGGTAGCGGCGACCTCTGCGGTTCGAAGAGTGGCGCTGACGGTGGTCGGCTCGCAGCCCGCGAAGTGGGACGCTGGCGTGGTGGGAACGGCCGAACTCGAGGTGGAATCGATCGACCTGGCGCGACTCCGTGGAGAGCGGGCGTCGGCCTCGGGGCGAGCCCCTGTCCTGGTTCCGGGGGGAGTGGCCTGGTCGGTGCCCGAGGCGGCCTTGGTGGAAGCGACGCGCCGCGATCGGCTGCGCGGTTGGATCACCCGGGCAGGGTCGGAGACGGCGGTTTTGCCCCCCTCGACTCCGGCCGGACTGGCCTGGTCGGCGCTGGGATTGAAAGTTCCAAACCCGGGCCGCCCGCACCGGTTGTCGGTCACGGTCACCGGCGGCCATCCCTCCGCACTTGGCGTGGCGCTTGTCGATTCCGGGGGGGGGCAAGGCCGCCCACGGGTTCTACTCGATGCCTGTGCTTCGGGGCCGCCGATCCTCGAGGGGACGCCGGTCGCTTCGTTCTCCTGGCTGGTCTGGCCCGACGACGCCGATCCCGTCCTGGTGCTGGTCAATCGCGATGCGGTCGCGCCGGTGCAACTCGGGTCCGTCTCGCTGAGGGAACTTCCCGGTCTTCCCGCGCCGCCGGCCATCCTCGCGCCTCCCGGTTCTCCCGGCCGCGGACTCGGTCTGTACCTGGCGGGTCCGGAACTACTCGACCGATTCGGCGGTGGGTCGGTCCCCGGTGATCCGCTGGCCCTCTCCCTGAACGTGGCGCGCTACCTCGCTTACTGTGGTGCCTCGAGCATTATCATGCCTGAGGACCTCGCCGACCGGTCGCAACGCCGCGCCCTCGACGGTCAGGCCAGTGAGGATCCGATCGGTCCCGACCGTCTCGATCTGCTGTTGCGGATCCTGGACCGCCAGGGACTCACCGCGTGGTTGGAACTGGCGACGGAAGGCCCATTGCCCGGCCTCCCTTCCCCCGACTCGCCCGAGGCGCTGGCGAAGGGCCTGGTGCGGGTCGACCGCCGTGGCCTGGCCGACGGCTCGACCTACCATCCCCTCAATCCTGAAGTCCGCGAAGCCTTGAAACGGCGCGTCGCCCAGACGGTCTCCCTCCGGAAGACGCGACCCGCCCTGGCCGGCCTTCTGATTCGCCTGGGGCCTGGGCCGACGTTGCTGGGGGGACCGGATACCGGACTGGATGACTTGACGTTCGCCCGGTTCGTCCACGAGACCTTCGGCCCCGAGACCACTCGCGATATCCCCGGGCTCGGGACAACGGCTCCGGGCCGGTTCGAAGCCCGATCCCAGTTTCTGGCCGGGCCGGGCCGGATGCCTTGGTTGACCTGGCGTTCCCGAGGAATCGGGGCGCTCTACACTGAGTTGAACGCGACCGTCCGTCGCACCGCCCCCGGCGCGATCCTGGCCGTGGCCACTCCCGGCCTGGATGAGGGCCCGGCCGGTGTTGAGGCCCGGCGGGTCGACCTGGCCGGCCTCGCTCCCAGCCACGCCTGGCGCGCTGTCGGATTCGACCTCGAGACCTGGCCCACGGGCGAAGACGTTCCGGTCGTTCTCCGCGGCGTGGGCCTCTCGGCCGACGAGTTGTCACACGATCTGGCGACCAGCCCCGAACTCGATGCTCCGGTCATCGCCCGCGCTGGGCGAGGGGTGCTCATCGGGCTTGACGAACCAGGCCTGCGCACCGGAGACTTGCGGCAAGCCGCCTCTCAGGCCAGAGGCGGGGGAAGTCGTGGGTTGCGGCTGACCGCCATGCCGTTGCCCGAGGGAGCGACGGGAGACGAGTTGATGGGGCATGCCTTGGCCGCTCTCGACGCGCGGTGGGTGATGCTCGCTTCGTCGGCCGTCGCCGGGCATGAGGAACGAGTTCGCCAGTTCGCCCGCGTGTTTCGAGCTCTGCCCGCCTCGGCGGCCTCCTCTGCGTCCCTGGACCGGCAGCCGTTCGGCGTGGCGGTCCGGACCTTGCGGTCGGGGCCCTCAACCTATGTCTCACTGGCGAATGATACGCCTTACCCGGTTCGGGTTGAGACGATGCTGGGAAGTCGTTCCGCCACGGTCGACGACCTCGGTCGATCGCTTCGCCTGGCCCCCGAGGCGGTTGGGGGGGGGAGCCGGCTGGTTCTGGATCTGCGCCCCTTCGGCGTCGCCGCAATTCGGGTCGGATCGCCTCAGGTCAAGGTTGGGCCGGTGACCCCTTATCCGTCCGAGGCCGTTCTGGCTGGGATGCAAGCACGGTACGACGAGATCTCGGCCCAACTCTCGCGGCTGAGCCGAACTCCACCCGGTGGAGTCGTCGCCGGGCCTGCCAATCCGGGCTTCGAACCGGGCACGACCCCCGTGGTCCAGTTGGCCGGGGTACACGAGCCCACGCCTCCCGGGGGATGGCGGCTCCTCGACAACGAGACCGGCGCGGCCGAGATTGATTCCGAGCAGCCCCACACGGGACGTGGCAGTCTTCGCCTGGATGCGGATTCGCCTCCCGCGGCCATCCTCAGCGACGGCTTTCCCGCCAAGGGGTACGCTGCTTTGACGGTGCAGGCCTGGTTCCGATCTGACCACGCTGATGCGAAAGTCCGGCTCTGGATCGAAGGCGAGGGGGGAGGGCAGCCCTATCGCCGCTGGTCGGAGCTCACGGTGCAGCCCGACTGGGTGGCGCATGCCGTCCGTGGCTCGGAGCTTCCGGCCGACGGACTCGCCGCCGCCCGGATCCGGTTCGAATTGCTCACCCCCGGTAGCCTTTGGGTCGACGACCTCCGAGTCTCGGGCACGGTGCCGACGGAACCGGAGCGTGAGAACACCCGGCGGGTGCTCCTGGCCGCGCTCCACGCTTACCGCAAGAAGCAATATGCCGAGTTCGCTCGCCTTGCCGGTTCGCACTGGGCCCGCTCCTCCTCATCCGTGGCGGTGAGAGCGGCCGATCCGGCCACGACCGACCATTCCGAGATGATTCGCACGGGCAAGGCGACTGCCCTACCGTCCAACAGCCTGCTGCGGTAAGATCGTGCCCGAACCGTGGTCCGTCCTGGGCCGAGCGTTCGCGCTACGGGTCGGGAGACCCGGCCGCCCGGGACGGGAACCCCCTAGGGAGGATGAGGAGGGGTCGGGTGTTCGTCGCCTGCAACACGCTCTGCTTTTCGAATGAGCCGCTGGAGTCGGCCCTGCGTCATATCGCCGAGTTAGAATTCGACAAGATCGAACTGGCGATCGTCGAGAATAGTCCCCACTTGCGCCCGTCGGAGGTGGCCGAGAACCCCGAGGCCGCCTTGCACCGGCTGCGGCGAGGGCCCAGCCTGACCCCCGCCACGCTCGGACTCGACTTCGGCGAGGGAGACCTCACGGCCCCCTTGCTCCGGAAACGGTTCGAGGCGATGTGCCGTCTGGCCAAGCCGCTCACCGTGGCCGTTTTGACCATTCCGGCCGCCCCGCTGGGCACCTCGTTCGACGACGAGGTGAAGCGGCTCTCGACGCTCGCCGGCTACGCGATGCGCGAGGGCCTGGTCCTGGCCGTCGAGACCCACTCGAAGACCTTGACCGCCGACCCGAAGCAGGCCGTTGAACTCTGCAAGGCTGTCCCCGGTCTCGGTTTGACCCTCGACCCCAGCCACTACATCCAAGGCCCGCACAACGGGGCCGACTTCGACGAGGTTTACCCCTACGTCCAGAGCGTCCACCTCCGCGACACCGGCAAGAACCCGGGCGAGTTCCAGGTCCGCGTCGGCCAAGGCGAGATCGAGTACAACCGGGTCGTCAACCAACTCGTGCGATGCGGTTACGACCGAGCTCTGACCGTCTCCATCCTCGACATGCCCGAGAATAACTTCGAGGTCGAGGTCGAGGTTCGCAAGCTCAAGCTCTTGCTCGAGAGCCTGCTTTAAAACCGCTTTCCCATCGACGTCCACGTTCCCTTCGGAACCGTGGATGCCCCGCCCGAAACCCACACAGGATCGTTCGCGAAGGCGAGATTCGCCTTCGCGAACGGTCTGCGGCGCCCCTCCGACGGCCCAGAAATCGAACGGAGCGATCCCGCGGCACGACTCGCCCGAGCCTTGGGCTAGTGCACGGGGCCCATTTCGTAAACTCCGTCGTAGGCGGCGACGCCACGGGAGCCGGCCTTGTATTCCGAATGGTTGGCGATCGCGTTCCGGAGTGGATCGAAGTCGGCGTCACCTAGCTCTGCGCCTTCCAGCACGCTCCTCGCAAGCAAGTAGCTTTGCATGAAAATCGCCTGGTCTTCCTCGTATCTCCCGACCAGTTGCCGTCGGTCGCTGGGCAGGACGTACGCCTGAGCATAAAGGCTCTCCGCCAGGTAGGCCGCCGCTTCGTCATCGAGCGTGAAGATGTTGCAGGCTTTCTTCAGGTCGAAGATCGCATGAACAGCTTCGTGAACGATGTTGGCCTTATCGACGATGTCCCACCCGAACCGGATATGGAGGGCATTCGCTTCCGGGTCATATTCCGCCTTCTCGGCGTCACCGGGGAGCCGGTAGACGGCAAACGTGCCTGAGCGAATCCGGTCGGCAATTTTGCGGAATTCCAGAGTATTGATGTGGTAGGGGCCGATGTGGAAATTAATCCAGCCCATGGGGGCACTCCCGAGAGTCGAGAGCACGATTTGAGCCGCGGCCACATCGCCGAATCCCATCGGGGGCCGTTGCGGCTTGGGCGGGACGCCGACGCTTGGATCCATTTGCCACCCTGGGGGCGGTAAGTAGATGGTGATCGGCATCGCATCCTTGCGTGCGAATTTAAAGTCCTTCTTGTTCTTGGTCAACACGTTGCAGCCAAGCAGGTTGGCCATGTAATAGTTGACCTCGGCCCCGTCGGTCGTCTGGAAGTTGAAATAGATCACATCCCAAACGTTATCCCGACTACAGGCCTCGGCCGCCGTCCACCACGACGCAAACGCGGATGCTGGGTACGGAATCCCACCGGTCGGCGGCCATTTGGCGAGTGGGTTCTTCGGGTACTTCATAATCGGTTTGTTTGCCATGCACGGGACCTCCTGAGATAGAGACGTTGCATGAAGTCGTGTGTGACCGTGTTGATGGAAATGTGCTCCCATCCAAGCCGACTACGTACTTCTTTCGGATGCGCCATGAAAGTGGGTGAGAGGACAAGAAGAATCTCGTTTGTAACGATCTCCGAAAGAGT
This sequence comes from Singulisphaera photorubra, assembly GCF_045290345.1. Lineage (GTDB taxonomy): Bacteria > Planctomycetota > Planctomycetia > Isosphaerales > Isosphaeraceae > Singulisphaera. Next base: position 2,052,069 of record NZ_CP155447.1, read on the forward strand.
AGATTCTTCTGCCATCATGTGAAATGGGGCAGCCGAGGCCGTGTCAGTGATCAGCCCGCCTCGATCAAGTTTGGGCACACCGGCCAAGGGTCCGCTGTCTCGATCGAATGGGTGAGTCGAAGGATTTCCTCACGAAATTCTTCGGAACCGGTATGATCAGAGTTGGGGAGAGACGGTGCCATTCGGCAGCCCAGGCATTCGGGCCTGAGATCGCTTATCGTGAGTCGAGTGGTGGGCTGGGGTGATCGAGTTCTTCTTTTTCTTCGAATCGACATTGTGACGAGGGGATCGCTGATGCGCGTGGTTTCGGGGACGGCGAAAGGGAGAACACTGCTCGTAGTTCCAGGCGATGGGACGCGTCCGATCCTCGATCGTGTAAAAACCGCTCTTTTCGATATCCTGCGTCCGCGGATACCGGGCATGACGATGCTCGATCTGTTCGCCGGCAGCGGGAGTGTTGGGATCGAGGCGTTGAGCCAAGGCGCCTCGTTCTGCACGTTTACCGACCTCGCGCACGCCGCGGTCACCACGATCAAGAAGAATCTTGCCCACACGGGCCTGGCTGACCAGGCCGTCGTCCGGCGCGTCGATGCCTTGAAATTCTTGAATTCGACAGATCAGCAATATGATCTGATTTATGTGGCCCCCCCTCAGTACAAAAACCTTTGGGTGGACGCGATGCGCCGGATCGCCGATCGGCCGACGCTGCTCCGTCGTCCCACCGAGGGATCCGAAGGGACTGAGGAGCCTGGACTTGTGATCGTCCAGATTGATCCGAAAGAGTACGTGAAGCTCGACCTTGGCGAGCTCCAGGAGACCCGGCAGAACCGCTTCGGAAACACCCTTCTCATCTTCTATCAAACACCCGGGAGCCCGGCTCTCGAGTCGAGCGATGACGATCGCGATGATGATGATGCCGAGGGGGAGGAGCCGGATGCCCGGGCCGCGGACTCTTCCGCCGAGGTTCTCGATCAGGAAGAACCCGCCTGAGCCCGTGCTTCGGGAATCCGATGCTGGCCGCGTAAAGCTTCGCCTAACCCGTTATGAATTCATCAACGATTTACGATTGATCGATGGCCGGAATCCGATTTCTCCCGTAGGGTGGGCACGGCTCACCATCCTTATCTCCGTGCCAAATTGGAGGTTAAGATGGTGGGCTGTGCCCACCCTACGGGAATCGTTAGGTCGACGATGATTCCATGCCCGATCACGTTGACGGCGGGAGAAACGGGTTCGGCGAAGCCTTACCCGCCTGCTTACCAGCTGAGTCCGAGCCGCTTGAACTCGCTTCGGACGTGGTCAAGGTCCCAGATGTCGACGAGTTTATCGCTCCCGGCGCTGGCGAGGAAGCGGCCCTGGGGGTCGGAGGCGAGTGTGCTGACGAACCCGCGGTGGCCGGGAAGGCGGAGCAGGGGGGAGGTCGGGTTGCCGAGCGACCAGAGGTCGATGTGACCTTGCTGGAGGCCGACGGCGAGTTCTTGGCCGTTCGGCGAGAAGGTGAGCGACCAGACCCCTTGCCCTTCGGACTCGCTGGAGGGGAGCGGGAGCTCGGATCGGACCGTCCCGTAGGCCGTGTCGACCAGCATCACGTTCCCCATTTTATCGCCGATGGCCAACGTCTTGCCGTCGGGGCTCAGGCTCAGGCGGTTGATCTCACCCGGGAGTTGCCATTCCAGGTTCTGCGCTCGGCCACCATTCAGCGCCACGGCATGAATGTTCGAGTCGTTGTCGAGCAGGTAGAGCCGATCACCGACCGGACTTGTCGCCAGTTGCCGCCAGGGGTCAGAGTTTCGCCAGGAGCGGTCGAAAATCTTCGCTAATTCTGGGGAACGAGGCCGAGGGATCTCCTGAGTAGACCAACGGAGCGGCTCGGTCGGGGCGTTCCAGACCATGATCTGATGGCCTCGCGCCACAAACAGGGTCTGCCCGTACGGGGTCGAAGCCACGGAAGTCGGGAACATTCTGGGCTGTGAACGTCGGGGGCCGTAGTGGCGATACGGGATCGCATCCGGATCGACGGCGATCAGGCGGTCCTTCTCGTTGAAGATCAGGGTGGCCGCCCGATCCGCCGGGACGTAGTCGTCCGTCGCGCCTGGAAGGGGGTCCGCCTTGACCTGCTGGGTTGTGGATGGACAGTGACCAGGGTGCCAAACCCGGATTGTCCCTTTGACGGAACCGATGGCCAGTCGCTGATCGGATCCGAACGCCAGTGAGGTCGGCAGCGTATCGAACCCGCTGATCTGGGACCGAACCACCGGGTCAACAACGGCCCAGACCGAGGTGGATGCGGTCGAGCTGGCGGCGGCCAGAGTTCGTCCGTCGGCGGAAAAGGCCAGGTCTTCCACCAGGTTCGGGACGGGCAAGACCGCCAAGGCGGTATGAGACGCGGGGTCCCAGATCTCGACGCCCGACCCCGGCGCTCCCGCCGCGGCCAACAACGTCCCATTGGGGTTGAACCGCAGTTGTCGGACGTAGCTTTGGAATGGGGTCAAGGGGGGAAGCGGGGTCCGTGAGCTGATCTCCCAGAATCGGATTTGCCCCCCACCGGCGGCCGCGAGAAGCTCGTCGGGGCCCAGGGCCAAGGCGGTTAGTTCGGTTTGAGCCTCAATGGGCTGACCGAGTGCCTGGCCGTCCTCGGCCGACCAGAGCGACACGGTCGTTTCGCGGCTCCGGGCTGTGGCGATCGTATCACCGTCGGGAGAGATCGCGATCAGCGAATCGTCACGGATGGGGAAGCCGGCCGCCTTCCAGCTTGCCAGGGTGGCGATCGGCTGGCCGATCGAGTTGAGGTCGTAGAGCCGGATCTGGAATTCCATGCGCGGCATGTCGCCTCGCGAGGAATTGTCGCGGGGGCCGTTGTCGGTGCTGGTCAGTTCGGTGGTCACCAGCCGATGCCCGCCAGGTGCCGCGAGCAGGGAGAGAACACGACGTCCGTCCGTCTCCCAGTCGCGGATCGGGGTGCCCGTCGCCAGGTCGAAGAGGCGGAGTCCTTTGCCATTGGGCAGGCTGACAATCACGCAGTCGCCCGCCACCGCGAGGCCGGCGGAATGCCCGCCTCGAAAACGGGTGGCACCCGCGGGCCGGCCCGCGGTCGCGGACGTGGTGCCGGCGGGCTCGTCCTCTTGCGGGATCAGCCGATGCCGTTCCAGACGTTTGCGATCGGCCACGTTCCAGAGGCTGAACTCCTCGCCGTTCTCGGAGAGTGCGGCGAGCCGAGCCCCCTCGGACCCGAAAGCGATCCCACGGGTCGCGCCGGTGACGAACTCGGGACGTGCTTCGACGTCACGGATCACCAGGAACTCGATGGCCTCATCACGGAGTTTGACCTTGAGTTCGGGATCGGGGTCGAGCGCCGCGGCTTTACTGAGCAGGTCCAGGCCCTTCGCCCGGCGGTTCGGGAGGTTGGAGTGGCGGACCACGGTCGCCTCGCTCAGGTAGCGTTTTCGCAAATCGGCCAGCCACTTGCGGTTGCTGGTTTGGACTTCGCGCAAGGCGCCGAGGGTATTGTTGTTGGCGATCTCGGTTTTCTGCCGTTCGTCACGCGCCTGGTCGCGTTCATGGATGACGCGGACGTAGGCCGTGGTCGCTACCGCCAGCACGGTTGCCGTCGCCACGGTGGCGATGGCCGTTCCCCCCGGGTGCCGGCGTGCGTAGCGCCAGGCCCGTCCCAGGGGGCTGATCCGTCGCGCCCGGACCGGCTCGCGATGAAGGAACCGCTCGAGGTCTTCGGCCAGTTCCAGCGCCGAGGCGTAGCGGTCCGCCGGGCGCTTCGCCAGCGACTTCAAGACGATGGTTTCCAGGTCGCGGGGGATCCGACGGTCGAACTGGCGAGGGGAGACCGGGTCACGATCGCGGATCTGCTCGACTAGCTCGGCGGCGGTCTGTCCCTCGAATGGTGGGCGGAGCGTGAGCAGTTCGTAGAGCGTCGCTCCCAGGCTATAGACGTCGGTTCGGCCATCGATCGGGCCGATTCGCGCCTGTTCTGGGCTCATGTAACGTGGGGTACCTAGCAAGCTATCGTGATGGGTCAGGCCCGGGTCGGCCAGGCGTCGGGCCAGTCCGAAGTCAGCAACCCAGACAATCCCCCGCGCGTCGACCAGGAGGTTCGACGGCTTCACGTCGCGGTGAATGATTCCACGGCGATGCGCGTGCGAGAGCGCTTCGGCTGCCTCGCGTCCCACCTCGGCGACCCAGCGATAGTAGGCCGACCCGATCGGCGGATCGTAGGGGGGCCGCTCGTCATGGTCGCGTTCTCTGCCGAGGGCACGCCCGGCGCCGAGGTCGCCGCCGCTCTGCCCCATCCAGGTTACCGTGTCGTCTTCCACCCTTTGAGAAGGCGGGCTGGTCTCGCTCGTCGCCCGACTGCGCGATGCGGGCGTTGTTCCTCCCGTGCTCGACCCGGCGGCAATCGAGCGATCGCGGCGGAGGTGGCGGAGCACCTGGTCGAGCCCGCTCCCCTCGATCCGCTGCATCGCATAGTAGCAGAGGCCGCCGACCTGGCCGACGTCGAAGACCGGGACGATGTGGGTGTGGTGCAAACCGGCGGCGGTTCTCGCCTCATTCAAGAACCGGCGGCGTCCGTTCGAGTTGGGCGCGGCGTGTGTGCCGAGCACTTTCAGGGCCACCGGGCGGTCGAGTCCGACGTGGACCGCTTCGTAGACCGTCCCCATCCCTCCTCGGCCGAGCTCGCGGACGATCCGGTAACCGGCGATCCGCCGTCCCGACTCGAGCCGATTGCCTGGTCCCGACGACTCGCCCACCAACCCTCGGATCAAGGCGAGCCCTTCCAAGGCGGCTCGGAGGTCCTCGCTCAGGTCGGGATAGCGTGCGGCGAATTCATCCGGATCGGGCGGCGCCCCTTCTTCGGCCAGGTTGAGATAGGCCTCGACGGCCTCGCCCAGTCGTTCGTCGCGGTCGATCGGATCGGTCTCAATACGGCGGACCATCGTGATACCTCATCGGACCCCCTGGGGGTCCGTCGATCGAGCGTTTCACGGCTTTCAGGCCGCGGGCCCAGATTCCTCGGATCGACTTACGGCTCAGTCCCATGCGGTCGCCGATCGCCTCAAACGAGAGTCCATCGGCATAGTACAACCAGAGCACCTCGGCGTCGGTCTCGGCCAGGTCGGACAGGGCATCGGCCAGCAGTACCGTCAACTCACGCTTGCTGGCCGCCTCGCTGGGACTGGTCTGGCTGAGTGAGAGCATATCGAGTAGCCGACCTCCCCCGCCCTGGCCCGGTTCGGCCCCACCGCCCCCCTCCACTCCCCAGGGAGCGTCGAGCGGCATGAGTGGTCCCCCCGAGGAACGTTTGGCCCGGTTGTGATACCGGGCCAGGTCGGCCAGTTTCTGGCCCACCAGGCGACGGAGCCAGCCGACCAGCGCTGCCTCGTTCTGGCCCGTGAACTGCGGGAACTGCCGGACCACCTCGACGAGCGCTTCTTGCACCACATCCGACAGTTCGACGCGCTCACGGAGCCTCGGACCCAGCCCCGTTCGCACTACCATTCGCAGGTAATTCCGATAGAGCGCACAGAGTTCCCCCAGTGCGTCGGTTTCACCCGCACGGGCCTTGGCCATCAGTTCCAGTGGTCCCGCGGCCATCGGCCACCTTTCTCTTCTTTTCTATCGATAATTCAGCGTCAGCGCATTCGTCTTCGTTCCTCACTTCTTATGATCGGCGTAAAATCCTCTCAGGGCAAGCCCCGTTTCGGTCAACCGGCCCTCGAGCCTTTTTTGGGGGATGGTGAGGCGAGAGTGAGTTGGGGACCGACGACGGAGCGGTCCGGACGATTCCGGTCTCGAGCCGAGGCCAGCCCCGGCGTCAATCCTTGAGAAATTGAGGATAGGTTCAGCCGAGGAGATGAATGCCTCTCGCCTCGAGTCGTTCACGCTCGGGCAGGCGGGGTCATCCCAGGCTCCCGGGCCGCGATGGCAAAGGAGCCGGGAAGAATCCTCTCGTTCCGCACGAGCTCGGCTTACCCGAGGAGGTCGACGATCCGCTTGACCTTGTCTGCCCCGAGTTCGGCGATCAGCGTTTTGATCGATTGCATGGCATCCAGCAGGTCGGGTTCACCCGTCGCCGGCCGTGGGCTCGGTGGCGGGGCCAGATAGCCTTCGACCGCTCCACTGGCCTTCGACCCGGTTTCCATCTCGGACTGGGTCGCTTCCAGCTTCTTCTTCAACTGGCTCTTGATGGACGAGAAGTGCTGAGGGTCTATCTCGATACCATAACGCTTGGCAATGTAAGCCACAGCGCGTTGGGGTGAGTCGAATCCCTCGTGGATCGCGGCTTTGGCGGCATCAATTTTCTTGATCGGCTTCGTATCCTTCCCGAGGTTTTCCTGGCTGTCACTCTCCCGCCTGGAATGTGACCGTGAAGCTTTCGCGGAGTTCGATCGTGTCATGGCATGGGGGCCTCAATGGATTAGCAGGCCAGCAACTTTTACCTATCTTAACAGCTTGCGGTCGGAGTGCAATGAGGGGTTGCATATGTTGCGAGGTGCACCACCTAGTGGTCGACCGCCAAGGCCTTCTTGAGCGGACAGGCTTCGGGGGCAGACTGCTCACGGCGGTAGCGGGCCAGTACTTCCTGGGATCGCTGAGCAAGCTGGCGCCGGACCTCTCGCCGCTTGCCTTTGACCTTGGGAATGGCCATCGAGTCATAGGCGGTCGTCTGGTGCCGCATCCATGCGATAACGGCCGCCTCGGCACGCTGCTCGACCGGGATCCGCTTGGTCCGAGCAACTGTGCCGCTCCCGACCGGGGTGGCGTGATCGGCGACGGCTCGGGCCAGCAGGCCGGCGAGCTCGGCGTGCTCGGGGAGGAAGGCGAGGAATGACACCACCGCCCCGAAGAAATCCTCGACATATTCGGCCTGCGCTCGATCACGACGGTGGGCGTCGGATTCCTTGCGCCTGGCATATTGCTCGGTGGATCGTTCGGCCTCCAACTCCGCACGAATCCGGGCGATGGTCGCCTCGGGCGCCCACACACCTCGGGAGAAAACCCTCCGTCCCTGCTTCTCCTGGACGATCCAGTGGTCCCCGGCCAACTTGACCCGACGAGTCAGTCCGGCGTCTCCCGGTGGAAGGAGAGCCCAACCCTCCGGGATGCTCAGAACGCGACCGTCCGCGGCGCGGACGCTGTTTGGGTTCGGGCCGGGAGTGAAAGTAGGGGTCGACTTCTCGGCGCTCAAAGCAGACCTCCTGAATCCGCCACCATCCCGATCGTGGAGCGACCTCGATCCCTTTTGGGATAATGTGGCCTCTTGCAAAACCGCCTTGAACCACAAACAGGGAAGATCGTCAAGTTATCGTGCTCCGCTCCCCTCTGTCCCACGAAGTCGGTGGATCCCAAGGCGATCGGCTCCTCTTGACGGCGTTTTTGGTTGTAGATACAACGTGGGTATGGAACGAGCACCGGCCGATTTTTCAGAACTGGATCGGGTCGCGGGCGAGTGCATTGCCGTGCGGGTTCGCCTGATCAACCGGGTGATTACGGGGTTGTACGACGAAGCGCTGAGGCCGCATGGGCTGCGGGTCAGCCAAGGAAATATCCTGGTTGCCGTGGCTCATCGGGGTGAGGTGAAGCCGGCGGAGGTCTGCCGGCTGCTGCGGATTGAGAAGTCGACGCTGAGCCGCGACGTGGAACTCATGAAACGCGAAGGTTGGCTGGCGTCAGAGCCGCCGAGCGGGGGGCGGAACCAGACGATTCGGGTCACTCCCGAAGGGATGAAGCTCCTGCGTAGGGCCCAGCCGGCGTGGGAGCAGGCCCAGGCCGAAGCGAAACGGTTGATCGGAGAGAGCGGAGTGACGGCACTCCGCCAGATCGCTTCCCGGCTTGGCCTGGGGAGGCTCGAGGAATGAACCGTGGCTCCACAGGCGGTTCGACGAAGTGCAAAAGCGTGTGGGCCGCGCGTTGTCTCGACTCTTTTCCCGTCGATTCCGTAAGAGGAGGATGTCGTGCCAGAGCAGGACAACGCCACGGACGTCTTCGAGGTTGGCGATCCCTTGATCGAAGCGGTCAACCGGTTCCTGACCCCTCGGCCAAGCCCGTTGACTCCGCGGGATGAGGCGCTTCTCCGCCAAGGCATGGCGCTCGACTTGGCGTGCGGATTGGCGGCCAGCTCGTGGGGCGAGGGGCCGACTGTGCTGCTCGCCCACGGCTGGAACAGTCGAAGGACGCATTGGGGGGCCTTCATCAATGCCCTGGTCGATGCCGGCCTCCGGGCGGTCGCCGTCGATGCCCCCGCGCATGGAGACTCGCCGGGGCATCAGACGAACGTATTCGCATACAGCCAGGCGCTCGTCCGAGTGGGCGGAGAGCTTGGCCCGCTGGCCGGGGTCATCGGTCATTCGTTTGGCGCTGGGGCCGTTGCGATTGCCTTGCACCGAGGGTTGAAGGCCGATCGGGCGGCCCTGATCAGTGGGCCCGCGTCCTTGGTCTCGGTGATCGAAGCATGGGGACGTCATCATTACTTGGCCGAGTCGGAGATCCCGGCGTTCGTCCGCCTGGTCGAACGCCAGGTGGGGGAGTCGATCGAGGCTCTCGATATCACACGGCTCGCCGCAGAAATGAATCATCCGGTGCTCGTCGTCCATGACCAGGGAGACGAGGACATCCCGGTGGAAGACGGCCTGGCGATCGCGGCGGCCTGGCCGGGGGCACGCGCCCTGATCACGCAGCGGTACGGCCACCGTCGCATCCTGATCGCCAAGGAGGTCTTGAGCGAAGTTGTGGCGTTCCTGAAATGAAGCAGAGGCCGGGGATCGTGGACCGAGGTCTCACCGCTTCACGGAACCGGTCGATCGCCGTGACCACGGGCGGATGGAGGGTTAAACTTGCGGTGTGATCATCCAGGCCATTTGCTTCGCTTGCTCGCGTGCGACGTAGTGTGAGCGGAGCAGGGCCGCGCGGAAACGGCAGGCCAATGGGTTGGACCACTGGGCGATCCAGGCCGCCCTGCGCGACTCGCGGACGACTCGACTGGTGCGGGGGATTCGGCGGACCTCGTAGTCTCGGAGGGCTTGTGGAATGTCGGAGTTTGCCTGCAGGCAGTCAGCCAGGATGACAGCGTCTTCAATGGCCTGGCAGGCGCCTTGGCCCATGTCGGGCGTCATGGGGTGTGCGGCATCGCCGAGGAGGCTGGCGTGGCCGACGCTCCAGCGCGAAAGGGCAGGGCGGTCGTAAACATCATTGTGAAGGATCGCCGATTCGTCGGTTGCCTCGATCAGATCCTCAACGGGCGGATGCCAGCACCGAAACAGGTCGAGCAAGCCCTGTTTGCGTCCGTGCGGTGGGTCGCCTTGTCCTTCGGACGCGGTCTGAGTCGCGTACCAGTAGGCGCGGTCGTTGGCCATGCCCCATTGGCCGAATCGTTTGCCGCGCCCCCACGTCTCGCCCGGGGAGAGTCGAGAGATGTCGAACGGTACAATCGCCCGCCAGGTGGTATAGCCTGCGTAGTTGGGCTTCGCGGGGCCGAACAGCGACTCGCGGACCACGGAGCGAAGGCCGTCGGCACCGATCAGGAGGTCGCCGGAAACCTCACGACCGTTCTCGAACCGTGCGGTCACGCCTCGCTCCGTCTGGTCGATGCCGACGCAACGCGTGCCGACGGTCACGGTGTCTCGTCCGACCGCGTCCAGGAGCAAGCTGAGAAGCTCCGCCCGGTGCAGGAGCAAGATGATCCCTTCGGCCGTTGTGTCGCCGTGAGCTCCCGCCTTCATCTCGAGGAGCATTTTGCCGTCGGGGGTGCGGAACCCGCCCTTTTGTCCTGCCACGCCCCGCGATTTGGCCACGTCGAGTACGCCCAGGCGGTCGAGTGCCACGAGGGCGTTTCTCCAGAGCGAGATCCCGGAGCCCACCTCTTTCAGTTCCGGCGAGCGCTCGAAAATCTCGACCGCAAAGCCCGCTCGCCGAAGCCCAATCGCCGCGGCCAACCCGCCGATGCCTCCGCCAATGATGATGGCGTTTTTGCTCATGTGGTTATTGTCTGCGTGTTCGGCCGTGCGTGTGAACATCTCCAGAGGTTCGGGCGAAACCTCATATTGAGAAGGGGGTAAGCTCGCTCACCTGACGAGGACCAGTGCCGCGGCGGCGGCGACGGCAAGAGCGAGGGACGCGATATTCCAGGGAGAAGTGCTCATTAGCATTGGTGTCAAGACCTTTAAAAAAAAGACCAAACGGGGTTGGTCGTAACAGTCGGACGGTGGGACCGAATCGGCCATGAATGCGTGGAACCATGGTGATTGTAGGGTGGATCTGTTAGGTTTTGAAGTAGGCCGATTGAATTTGCAGTGTTATCGATGGCGACTTTTGGCCGAGAGGCTACCGTGGTCGTCAAGGAATCGGGTGTCCTTTTTTTTTCTTGGTCCGTCATGAGCGGCCAAGAGGGAAAGCTAAACCAAGGCGTGTCGCGGGCGCGGGATCTGTCCGGGTAAGATGGGGTCATGGGGCGTAGGGATTGGGCGGCGTCCGGGGGCGGATCTGAAGGATCTTCGCCTTCGCGCTGCGTTTCTCGGGCTTCCGCTTCGGCCCGATCCGGAAAGGTCAGTGCGTCGTGCTGTTTCAAGGCGATTGTTCGAATGCCGGCTTGCCGCGGCGGCTGTCTCGCTCCTGGTTCGTGACGGCGGTCCTCACCCTGGTCGTGATCGCAATTGGGCAGGCCACGATCGCCAACGCGGCCGTCACGCGGGAGGAGGTCGAGCGGGCCCTTCGCAATGGGGTTCGCTACCTGAAGAGCCAGCAACGGGCCGATGGCTCGTGGAGCGACGCGGTGGGCGACGCCCCGAGCGGCACCACCAGCCTGATCACACTGGCACTTTTGACGGCGGGGGAGCCGGCCAACTCGCCCACCATCACGCGAGCGCTGACGTATCTGCGTGACTTCGGCCCTGATCAACTGAACAACACCTACGCCGTTTCACTCCACACGATGGCCCTGGCCGCCGCCGATCCGCAGCAGGATCTTGTGAAGATCACGGCGAATGTTGCATGGCTCGAGAAGGCTCAGATCAAACCGGGCGATCGTGTCCCCTGGCCCGGTTCATGGACGTATACCGCGACGAAGTCCCAACGGGGCGACAATTCGAACAGCCAGTACGCACTCCTGGGGCTCAACGCGGCGAGCGAGGTTGGCGTACCGGTTTCACCGCAGGTTTGGACGCTGGCCCGCCGTTACTGGGAAGAATGCCAGCGCGCCGATGGGGGCTGGCCCTATATCGCCGGCGACGCACAGGGCTCCACCGGCAGCATGACCTGCGCGGGGATCTCGAGCCTGATCATTACCGGCCTGCAACGGTTCCAGGGACAGGAGACTCTCGAGGGGGACGAGATCGCTAACTGTGGGAAGGGGGGCATCAATGTCAACCTTCAGCGCGGTCTCGACTGGATGGCCAGCCACTTCCGGGTGAACGAGAACTTCGGCAACGGTTTGACCTGGCGCTATTACTACCTCTACGGTTTGGAACGCGCAGGGAGGCTCACAGGCCAGCGTTTCTTCGGCAACCATGACTGGTATCGCGAGGGGGCCGAACGCCTGGTTCGCGACCAGGATCCGGTCCAGGGATACTGGCAGGGGAATGGCCCCGTCGAGAATTCGCAGTTCATCGTTACCTCCAGTTTCGCGGTCTTGTACCTGGCCAAGGGGCGTTCGCCGGTCCTGATCAACAAGCTCCGCCACGGCCCGGGCAACGACTGGAACAATGATGTTGACGATATCCGTAACCTCGTCAGTGTCGTCTCACGCGACTGGAAAGACATCCTCGGCGGGCGGGTTCTGACCTGGCAAGTGGTCGATCCCGACCTGGCCACCGTTGAGGATATGCTGCAAGCACCGATTGTTTACTTCAACGGCCATCAAGCTCCCGAATTGACTGCGGAAGGGAAGCAGAACCTTCGCTCCTACGTCGAGCAAGGGGGATTCATCTTTGCCGAGGCCTGCTGCGGCAGGGAGGAGTTCGACCGGGGATTCAAAACGCTGATGAAGGAAATTTTTCCCGACGAGGGTTACGCCCTTCATCCGCTAGCCGAGGAGCATGCGGTCTGGCGCGCCCGGCACGTGCTGAGCCCCGACGTTCATCCGCTCTGGGGAATCGAGCATGGCTGCCGGACCGTGGTGATCTACTCGCCGGGAGACCTGTCGTGCTACTGGAACCAGGCGGAGAATAGCCCCGCGAATCCGAGCGTGATCAAGGCTCAGCGGGTCGGCCAGAACGTGGTGGACTATGCCACCGGCCGCGAGCTCCCCGCCGACAAATTGGCGGCGCGCGAAGTCCGAGACTTCAAGCCGGAGACTCCCCAGCGCGGGGCCTTGCACATTGCCAAGCTTCGTCATGCCGGAGACTGGAACATCGCCCCCCTGGCGATCCCGAACCTCACGATCTCATTGAGGCAGAAGCTCGGTCTCGATGTAGTGGTCAACCACAAGGAACTCTTTCCCAGCGACCCGAACATCGTCCACTATCCTCTGATCTACCACCACGGCCGCGCTGGATTCACGTTTTCCAAAGAGGATATGGATAAGATCCGAATGCATCTGGATCCGGGAGGTGGAACGCTTTTCGCCGACGCCGCCTGCGGCAGCCCTGCCTTCGACGCAAGCTTCCGCAAGTTCGTCGCCACCATGCTCCCCAACCACCCGCTCGTTCCGATCCCTCGGGACGACGAGATCTACACGAAAAAGGTAGGCTTCGACCTCTCCGACGTCCAGTACACCAAAGCGGCCGGGGGCGGCCGTGACGTTCCTCAACTCGAAGGGATCAAGATCGATGGCCACTGGGCCGTCATCTACTCGAAATACGATATTGGCTGCGCCCTGGAGCGTCATCAAGGACTTGACTGCAAAGGGTACGTCCCTGAGAGCGCTCTCAGGATTGCCACGAACATCGTGATCTATTCGACGTTGCCGTGAGCGTTTCCCACGTGAAGCCAGGAAAGAGGCGGGCAGTAAGGTTAGGCTATGCCGAAGTGTAAGCAGTTATGTTTGTTGAATTGGTTTGCAGTTGGGGGGGCGGATTCCTCCCGTAGGTAAGCACAGTTCACTGTCCCTATCTCCTTGATCATGAAGGGAGGTTGGGATGGTGGGCTGCGCCCCGACTCCATCAGCTCTCCTTGGAGTTGCACCCAACGAAGGGGAAATGGGGGGCTGGTTCGGTTGGAATGGTCGTATCCTCTCGGCCGGTCGCAATTCCTCGGGCTCGCGCCGAACCCGAGGGAAATACGGCCGGGCCGGCCGTTCTACTACAAATCAACTGGGTGCAATAACCGCGATAATCCTCGGTGCTTTCGCTCTGTCGCGGATCAACCGATCTTGTTGAGATCGATGGAGCGCCCTCAGGGGGCGGCCACCCGATTGTTGCTCCCCCCATTCGTTTGGAGGTGGCCATTCGCCGATGCGCTGGCTAGACTCGTCGGATTAATATTGTAAAGTGAGTCGTGTGAGCACGCGGTGAATTGACAGGGGCGTCTGTGCCCAGGGCGATCCGTGGGGTGATAAGAAAATGCGGATTGGGTGATCGCCGCTCTGTGAGGGAGAGAGCCGCTTGCGCTCGCACTTGATTGATTCCCCATGCACAGGCCACCGGAGTGGACCCGATGATCTCCGTCCGATTCACCTACCTAACCGGCTTGAAGCGGAGGATCTTTCGTAACGCCCGGCTCGCCGGGAGCTGGAACGGCTGGGCTGAACTACCGATGACGGAGATCAGGGCCGAGGACGGGTGCCCCGGGTTCACGGCGACGGTCGAGTTCAATGACTCCGAAGCGGGCCGGGAGCACCGCTGGGGCGTGCGGTTCGACGGCCCCGGAGGGGCGAACATGTGGGCGATCAACCTTGAGGTGTCTGATGGCGAGTCGCAGGATCGCTTCCGCACCGTCACGCTTCCGGGCCCGGGCGGCTCGGCTGAAGCGCGGTACTACTTCACCGATAGTCGTCGCCTGGGGGCGCAGAAAACCTACGCGGTCGGCTCGGAGCCACCCGATCTGAAGTTCGCGGTCTGGGCTCCGAATGCCAGGTCGGTTGAGGTTGTCTTCGGCAGGCTTGACAATGGGTACATCACGGATGGTGGAGTGGGAATCGACCCTGCAAAACCTCGGATCGCCCTCGCCCGGGGGACCGACGGCCTCTGGGAGAGTGCGCCGGTGAGCGGCTTCTCCGGGTATGTCGGTCTTCCCTACATGTTTCGGATTGAGAATGCCCAGGGCAATATCGTTTATCGTACAGATATTCATTCTCGCTGGCAGCTCGGGCGTGGGGACAGGAACCCGGTGAAGACGAGCTGGGACGGCAATCCCGACACGCTCGACGGGACCGTGAGTTGCAGTGTGATCATCGATCAAGACATCGTGCGGAAGGAGTTCGAGCCGGCGACCTCGCCTCCCCATCAGATCAGCGACCAGGATTTCTGGGCGATCGACTACCCGCACGGTCTTCTCGGACCAACCGAGATCCAGGATCTTGTCATCTATGAGCTGCACATCGGCTCGCTCGGCTATCCCGGGAGAGGCCCCGGCACGCTCGCCGACGCCATGGACCTGCTCGATTACCTTTCGGACCTCGGGGTTAACGCCGTTGAGTTGCTTCCGATCTCGGAGTTTTCCGGCAACCTGGGCTGGGGCTACGGCGATACGCACCACTTTGTCATCGAGTCGAGCGCCGGGGGGCGAGACAAGTACAAGCACTTCGTCCGCGCCTGTCACCGCCGCGGCATCGCCGTGATCCAGGACGTCGTCTACAACCACTTCGACCAGGAGGCCGAGCGGGCGGAGTGGGCCTACGACTCGACCAAACCCGAGGAGAACATTTACTACTGGTACGAAGGCCGGAGCACCGACCATCCGTTTCCGGCCGGCGGCTACCTGGACAACGGATCGTCCGGGTTCACCCCTCGATTTTGGGAAGAGCCAGTCCGGCAGATGTTCATCAGTAGCGCCGCTGAGTTCATCGAGGAATTCCACGTCGACGGGCTCCGCGTTGATCTCACTCAGGCGATTCATCGCGACAACCGATTGAAGGCGAATGGGTGGAGTGTCCGGAACGCGAACCTGTTCGGGCAGAAATTTCTCCGCGAGTGGAGCCGGACACTCCGGATGATCCGGCCGGCGGTAATGCTCGTCGCCGAGGACCACACCGGCTGGGACGCGGTGACGAAGCTGCCGAACGTGGGCGGCCTCGGCTTCGACACGACCTGGTTCGCCGAGTTCTATCACCATCTCATCGGCGATTCAAACATGGCTGACGGGGCCGCGCGGCTCCTCCACGAGGCCGGCTTTGGCCATGACGGCCCGCTCGCGATGGAGGACTTCGCCGGGCGGCTCTGGGCGAGCCAGTTCGCCAAGGTCGCTTACCACGAGTCGCATGACGAAGCGGGAAACGCCGATGGCAGCCTTCGCACGAGCCGGGTCGCGGTGAACGACGCGGCACTCTTCGGCGCAACCCGGACCTTCGCGGAGGCTCGGAGCCGGGTTGCCGCGGCCCTCTCGATCCTTTCCGCGGCGACCCCGATGTTTTTCATGGGCGAGGAGGTCGTCGCCCAGAAGCGTTGCAAGTTCGATAATATCGCCACGAGCAAGGAAGACCTCAAGGGCGAGCGGACCGGCAATGGGGCGAAAATGTTCCGCTATTACCAGGACCTCATCCGCCTTCGCCGGGCGAATCCCGCCGTCCGCTCGCACTCCATCGACGTCGTCCACGTCCTTGGCGCCAACCGTGTGATTGCCTTCACTCGCAGGCAGGGGAGCCATCAACTGCTGATCGTCGCGAGCCTGAACAACCGCCCGTTCGAGCAGGGGTACGTTATCCAGACGGGGTCGGATCGCTTGCCGTCGGGGCTCTGGCTGGAGACGTTCAATAGTGACGCCGGCATCTACGGGGGAGGAAACGTCGGCAATTACGGCGCCGCTATTCCTTGTAACGGTGGCCGGATCGAGCTCAAAATCCCCGCGAATGGGGTTCTTGTTCTGCAGCGGTTGTAATTGCCGGCGCCTCCCAGTCCTTGAACCTGACGCGAGGGCCATCGCTTGAGAGGGAACAGGGCTGGGTGACTGAATCCGCGGCTCGTTCCCTCAGATCACTTCACGGATCGGTTCGAAGTTGTCGAGCAGGTACATGGGCCGGCCGTTGCGGTCGGGGACGGAGGTATCGGGGGCGATGCCGAGGTTGTGGTAGAGGGTCGCGAACACGCTCTGGAAGGTGACGGGGCGGTCCCTGGGGCCTTCGCCATTGCGGTCGGTCGAGCCGATGACTTGCCCGGTCCGCATTCCGCCGCCGGCGAGGAGCGCGAAGGAAACCTGCGGCCAGTGGTCGCGGCCGGCCGCCTTGTTGATCTTCGGGGTCCGGCCGAACTCGCCCCAGACGACGACGGAGACGTCCTTGTCGAGACCACGCATGTGCAGGTCTTCGATCAAGGTGGAGAGGGCCGCGTCGAGCTTGGGGATTCGTTGGGCGCAGGATGCGAAGTTGTCGCTATGTGTATCCCAGCGTCCGAACGAGATCGTCACGCAACGGGCTCCGGCTTCGACGAGTCGCCGGGCCATCAAGAACTGGTCGTTACAGCACGGGGGACCGTCGGCTTCGTTGGTCATGTCGCCGTAGCCGTACTTGGCGCGGAGCTTCGGGTCTTCCCTGGTGACGTCAAGCGCCTGGAAGAGTTTGCCCGAGCTGAGAATGTCGAAGGCACGGTGAGTGAACGAGTCCAACCCACCGATGGCCTCGTCGGACTCGAGGTGACGGCGGAGCGAGTCGAGTTCGCCCAGAAGGGTTCGGCGGCCGCCGAGCCGGCCCTGGTCGAGGTTGAAGGTTGGCTCGGCGGAGGCGACCGCCTCGGCGCGGAATGGGCTGAACGGCGAGTGGGCCATGCCGAGGTAGCCGGGTTCGCCGGGATTGCTCCAGGGCTGATGGCTCGTCTTCGGTGAGAGGCCGACAAACGGCGGGACCGACGGTTCGACCGGCCCTCTGAGCTTGGAGAGGATTGCCCCCAGGCTGGGTCGGCCCCCCTGGACCTTGCTGATCGTGTCGGTGTAGCCGGTGAGGCACTGGCCGGCCGAGTGGTCGCCGTGGGCGCCGACCATGGTGCGGATGACCGCCACTTTATCCATCATGGTGGCAAGCCGGGGCATGTGCTCGCAGATTTCGAGGCCTGGTACATTGGTCGCGATCGGCCGGTACTCGCCCCGAATCTCGGCCGGCGCATTCATCTTCAGATCGAACATGTCCTGGTGCGGGGGACCGCCGGCCAGGAAGACCATGATGATGGCCTTGTTGGACGAGGCGATTGAGGCCTGCGCCTCCGCTCGCAAGATCCCTGGGAGTGAGAGTCCCCCCAAGGCCAATCCGCCGATCTTGAGGAAATCGCGTCGGCTGACGCCGTCACAGTACTTGCCTCGTGCACCGCCGCCGATGTTCAGCATGCGTTGTCCCTCCTCGGGGTCACGGTCGGACTGACAAGTCGCACCGTCGCGAGCGACGGCGCAGAACGATCGGCACCCGAACGATGATCACGCGGATCGCCGAGAATGCATAGGTTCTGATGAAAATGGCTAAACGGGTGCACGTTTTGCGTGTCCCGTGGCCAGGGGAGCGACTGACGCCCAATCTCACGTTGAGGACGCCACGGGACGTTCGATCCCGTGGTCAACGGCTGTCAATGGAGGGATAATCCTGACAGTTCGCACTGCCGTCAGGATTGTTCAACGCTAGTATGCGTCAGCAAATGGCGGATCACAAGCACCTGTTTTTCAACATCGGCATTTTGCGGGCCCCGCTTGTGCCGGAGTCTCGGGAGTGTGCTTGGGCCGTGCCCCGCGTGGCCAAGCAAAAAGCGACGATCCGCGACCGAGCGAAAGTACCGAGGATTCTTGCGGTTTCCGCCATGGGTGAATTTGCAGTAGCACGGCCGGCCCGGCCGTAATTCTCTCGGGTCGGCGCAAACCCGAGGAATTGCCCTGGGCCGCGGGGAATTCTACCGGGCCGGAAATGCAGGCTGATTCTCGCCCACTCGCAGATCGTTGAGAAAAAAAAAGAGGCCCCCCGCGCCCTCGAAGTTCGAGAGCGGGGGAGCCTTGCGTGTGGCTGGCGAAGCGGCGAGCTCGCTCAGACGAACTTGGTGACACCAGGCCGGGCGATGGGATGTTGCGGGGCATCGCCCCAGACATAGGCGGCCGGTGACAGATTCTCTTTGGAATTGAGCGCCTGTTCCCAGGTGATGACCTCGCCGGTGTAGCAGGTCATCCGGCCCATGATGGCCAGCAGGGTGCTCCGGGCCGCGTACTCGCCGTTATTGATCGGCTTGCCCGCGCGGATCGCGGCGAACATTTCGTTGTGCTCGGACTGATACATGTCGGGCTTTGAGCCGCGGTAGCGCCAGGGCTTCTCGCCGGTGATCCGGGGGCCCGAGGTTTCGCCGAACACGTCGCAGGTTCCCTTGGCCCCCAGGACGTAGTCCTTGACCTGCTGGGCCGAACCGCGCCAGTGGCGGCAGGTGTGGTAGCCCCGGACGTTGTTGGGGTATTCGTAAACGATCGAGAAGTGATCGAAGATATTGCCATACTTCGGTTCGGTGCGCACCTGGCGTCCGCCCGATCCCCAGCACTTGATGGGGGGCTCGTCGCCCAGGGCCCAGGCCATGGTGTCGATGCCGTGGACAGCCTGCTCGACGATGTGGTCGCCGCTAAGCCAGGTGTAGTAGTACCAGTTGCGCATCTGGTACTCCATGTCCGACTTGACTTCGTCGCGAGTGACCACGGGCTCCCAGACGCCACCGGAGTTATAAGTGGTCTGGACGGCGACGATGTTGCCGATGTCGCCACCGTGAACCCGCTTCATGGCTTCGCGTCGCGGCTCGTAATAGCGCCAGCAGAGGCCGGAGACGACCGAGAGGTTCTTCTTCTTGGCTTCCTCACAGGTCTGGAGCACGGACCTGACGCCGGGGGCGTCGGTGGCGACCGGCTTCTCGACGAACATGTGCTTGCCCTTTTCCACGGCGTAGGCCATGTGGATCGGGCGGAAGTGGGGGGTGGTCGTCAGCAGGACGACGTCGACCTGGTCGATCACGTTCTTGTAGGCGTCGAAACCGATGTACTGCCGATCGGGGGGCACGTCGACCCGGTCGGCGACGGTGGACCCCTTCAAGGTCGACAGGCTCCCTTCGAGCCTGTTTTCGAAGGCATCAGCCATGGCGACGAGCTTGACGTTCGAATCGGCGGTGAGGGCCTGCACGGCTGCGCCGGTGCCTCGTCCTCCACATCCGACCAGGCCGACCTTGATGATATCGCTTCCCGCAGCGTGGGCGTTCGTGTGGAGGGCGAACTGGGCCGCCGAGCTTGCGGCCACCGCGGCGGCCGACTGCTTCACGAACGTGCGCCGCGAGGGGTGAGAGTCGCGCATGGAGGGCTTCTCCGTGGGGACAATGGGCATGGGTAGGTGGGTGGGTTGATCGATCGCGGCGCTGAGCCGTCGAAGAACCAGGTCGTAGATGTCATTCTGCCAGGCTCAGAGCGAAGTTACAACGACAATGATCCGCGGCCGCCCGGCGAGTCAATCAACCACGCGCTGGGGCAGACACGGCTCCATCATGGGGTCGAGGTCATGATTGAGAATCAGCCGAGTCATCAACTCGCCGGTGATGGGGGCCAGGATGATGCCTTTGCGGCCGTGCCCAGCCGCGACATAAAGGCCCTCCCAGCCAGGGATAGGGCCGAGGTAGGGGAGGTTGTCGGGGGTGCCGGGGCGAAGGCCCGCCCAGGTCCGCGCCAGGGGGAGATCCCCCAGGCCGGGGACGATCCGTTCGGCCCGCGCGAGGATCTGGTGCAGGCCGGCCATGGTCACTCGCGAGTCGAACCCCACGTGCTCCAGCGTCGTGCCGACGAGCAGTGGGCCGTGTGGACGCGGGATCAGGACGAGCTCGCCGCAGAAGACGATGTGCCGGAGAGGCCGAGCCGGGGTATCGAAGGCGAGCATCTGCCCACGCCAGGGTTCAACCGGCAGGTGGATGCCCGAGCTCGCCGCCAGCGGTCCCGACCAGGCGCCGGCGGCCAGCACGACGGCGCCTGCGGCGATCTCCGTGCCCGAAGCGGTGCGGACTCCTCGACAGACTCCCCCGGAACCGAGCAGGGCCGTGACCGGCGTGTTGAGCAGGACGCGAAGTCCCTGGTCGGCCGCCGCCTGGATCAAGGCGGGGGCGAGTCGGGGGTTGTCCACCTGGGCATCGGCCGGTGCGAGCGCTCCGCCCAGGATCGGTCCGGTCAAGCTTGGCTCGAGTTCCCGGGCCTCGGCCGCGCTCAGTCGCTGGCCCGCGGCCGGTGGGAGTGGTTCCGTGGCTAGGTCGTGGGGCAGGTGGGGGACGTCGGGATCGACCCAGACGTTGAGCAGGCCGTCCCTCCGAAAACTGAGTCCCAGGCCGGTGCGGTCCTCGATCTCGGCCACCCAGTCGGGCCAGGCCGCGAGGCCCGCTTCGGCCATGACGGTGAGCGCCGCGGGGTCGTGGCCGCTCCAGTCGGGGGCGAGCACTCCCGCGGCGGCCCAACTGGCCCCGCGGCCGACTCGACCCGCCTCAACCAGTGTGACCGTCAGCCCGCGCTTGACCAGGGACCAGGCGATTGCCCCACCGATCGCGCCACCGCCGATGACGAGAATATCGGACAATCGACTCATTGGGTTTCGTGACCGTTCGCTTTTTTGAGAGAGAGGCGACTTCGACGCAATCCGATTGGCTGCTATTCTCTTCTGCGGGGCGGCCGGTTGCCACTGCCTACTCGCCCCCGTCTTTTTTTGAGTTCGATCGACCGGGAGGGCCCCGATGCGCGAAGTGACCCCCGAGACCGCCGCCGAATATCTCCGCGAGCGGGGTCGCGTGCCCGACGGTCGCGACGTCCGGGTGCAGGCGCTGGGATGGGGGGTCTCCAACGTCGTCATGCGAGTGGACGTCGCGGGCGAACCGCCGTTTGTGCTCAAGCAGGCGCGCGAGCGGCTACGGACCAAGGCCCTCTGGATCAGCCGGCTCGAACGGATCTGGACCGAACGAGCCGCCCTCGACCTGCTCGGCCTTGTTTTGCCGGACGGAGTGACCCCCCGCGTCCTCTTTGCCGAACCCGACGACTTTCTCTTTGCGATGACCTGCGCTCCGGACGACTCGGTCGTCTGGAAAGAGCGACTCCTCGCCGGCGAGGCCGACGTGGCGGTGGCCCGGGCCGCGGCCTCGATCCTTGGTTCCATTCATGTGGAAACGCTCGGCCATCCCGCACTCCAGGACGGGTCGCTTGCCGAGACCGTCGTTTTTGAGCAGTTGCGGGTCGATCCGTTTTACCGGACAATTGTCCGCGCTCACCCCGACCTCGCCCCCGAGATTCACTCACTCATTGAATCATTGGCCATGCCTGTTGTGCGTACGTTCGTACATGCTGACTTCAGCCCCAAGAACATACTCGTCCATTCGACTGGGTTGACGCTGGTCGACTTCGAGACAGCGCATGCGGGCGACCCTGCCTACGACCTGGGCTTCGTCCTGAGCCACCTGCTTTTGAAGGGCGTCCGGGCCGCCCCGGCTGATGGCTCGCTTCTGGCATTAACGCGGGTCTTTCACGACGCCTACCTCGAACGGGTGGGTGCTCGGCTCGATACGGGGCTTGTCCCCCGCGCTTGCCTCCATGCGGCGGCTTGCTCACTGGCTCGCGTCGATGGCACCAGCCCGGTCGACTATCTCGATGCCCCGAGTCAGGCGTCCGTCCGTCGGTTTGCCCGCGCGGCGCTCCGCGAACAGCCCGCGACCTGGGACGAGACGCTCCAACTGCTGGCACGAGAAATGCGACCAGCCCTTTTGGATTAGTGCCCACCTTCGTCACGAAATTTCACGAACCGCCCGGCCTTGCTTTTGAGAACTTGCTCATGCTCACAGTAATGAAGCTCAAAGGTCGCGAAGTCCTCGACTCACGAGGTCGGCCGACCGTGGAGGTCGAGGTCGCCGGTTCCAACGGCGAGGTGGGCCGGGCCATTGTGCCGTCGGGGGCGAGTACCGGACGGCACGAGGCAATCGAGCTTCGCGACCCTGAGAACCGGCGACACGGCGGCATGGGAGTGCTCCGTGCGGTCGGCCATGTCAATGGCGAGATCGCCGCGGCGATCCAAGGTATGGACCTTGAGGATCAGGCCGGGATCGATGCCGCCCTGGTGGCGCTTGACGGTACGGCCAACAAGGGGAGGCTCGGTGCCAACGCGATCCTGGGCGTCTCTCTGGCCGTCGCGCATGCCGCGGCCTCGGGCCGTGGCGTACCTTTATACGTTCACCTCAACCGGCTCTGGCGCAGCCGTCTCGAGCCGGGAGAGTTCGCCGAGCCTGTCTTGCCGATGCCGATGGTCAATCTGATCTCGGGGGGCCTGCACGCCGGTGCGAATCTGGACTTTCAGGATTTCTTGATGATTCCGGGGGGTGCCCCGAGCTATTCGGAAGCCCTCGAAATGACGGCGGCCATCTACCGCGCCGTGGGCGCGGTGCTTCGAGAGAAGGACATGGAAGGGGCCTTGGTCGGCGACGAGGGGGGATACGGGCCGAAGCTCTCCACCAACGCACAGGCCGTGGATCTGATTCTCGAGGCCGTGCTCGCTTGCGGCCTGGAGCCGGGGCGCGACGTCGCGATCGCGCTGGACGTCGCGGCCAGCCACTTTTACGACCCCGAGACGGCCACCTACCACCTGACCGCGGCGGGCGACGACGTCCTCGACTCGGCCGGGATGACCGCGATGCTCGCCCACTGGGCCAAACTTTACCCGATCGTTTCGATCGAGGACGGCCTGGCCGAGGACGACTGGAACGGCTGGTCGAGCTTGACCGGGATCCTCGGTGACTCGGTCCAGTTGATCGGCGACGACCTGTTCGCAACCCAGACCGGGCGGCTCCGCCAGGGCATCGAGCGCCATGCGGGCAACGCGATCCTGATCAAGGTCAACCAGGTGGGCACCCTCTCGGAAACGTTCGACGCAATCTTGCTCGCGCGACGACACGGCTACCGGACCATCGTCTCGGCCCGTTC
Organism: Singulisphaera photorubra; assembly: GCF_045290345.1. GTDB lineage: Bacteria > Planctomycetota > Planctomycetia > Isosphaerales > Isosphaeraceae > Singulisphaera. The sequence goes on from NZ_CP155447.1 coordinate 2,075,091, forward strand.
GGGCGAAACGGAGGACACGACCATCGCCGACCTGGCCGTCGCCACCGCCGCCGGCCAGATCAAGATCGGCTCGGTCGCACGCTCCGAGCGGCTTGCCAAGTATAACCGCCTCCTGCGGATCGAGGACGAGCTCGGCCCGACCGCCAAGTTTGCCGGTGCAACGCCGCTCCGGTTCGCTTCGGCTCGTCCAGCCGGCTTGAAACCGATCGCGAAATGAGCCCCGCCATATCAATCCGCTCGTTCGCTCCGTCCTTACCTTTCGAGATCTTCCGGGGCGGCGTCAAACGCGTTGTGGAAGGGGAGGTGGTCGAACATCACGGTGGCCGAGATGCCGAGTCCCTCGCACTGGAACCACGCGCCGACGGGCAAGAACAGGATTTCTCCGGGAACGAGGAGAACATCGTGGATTTGAGGCTCATCCGATGAAAGTGAGGATGCGGGGGGCCTACTCGTGCCGTCGGGCTGTACGAAGCGGCCCTTGTGGTCCTGAATCAGCGGGAGATCCCACGAATGGGCGAACGTGATCTGCGTTTGCCCCAGCACCTGGGCCAGGAAGCGGTTGACCGGATTGCGTTGAGGGGGAATGATGGCGCCGACGCCGCCAAGCCGGAACGATACCGAATTGGATTCGCAGGGATCTAGATATTCGGGGATTGCGCCGATGTCATTCCTGAGCTCGGCCAGCGCCGTCATGTTGGAGGAGCCCACGTCGGCCGAGAGAACGGAGCCATCGGCCCTGTCGCCTTGGCGAAGCATCGCGAGGTAGTCGACCATGGGCATGTGTTGCCGCTTGGCAGGACGAGCGAGCTCGCGGTCGTCGCCGAGATCGCGGCCAAGCTCAACTTCGATATGCCGGTCGCCGAACCGCTCCGAGAAGGAGTCAAGACTCCAGCTCCGGAGCGCCGGCCAGTCCTCCATCATGCCGGTGATGATGACGGGACGATTCGTGCTGAAGTATCGCTCGAGCCAATCACCGCGCGTGAGTTGATGTTGCCGCTCGATCGTGCCGGATTCCGGGCGAAGCCGCTGGAGCTTGCGATAACTGGCGAGCAGCCAATCGCGTTTCTTGAGCCGATTCCGTAACCGCTGGGTTCCCCAAAAATAGGGACTCTGAATCGCACGCGAGATTTCGAGAGAGGCTTCGTTTTCGGAGATACCCCGGGCGATCAGCACGTCTTCGAGCTCGACAGCCGAAGCGCCAAGGATCAGGTTCTCGGCGATCCAGCACCGCCATTCGTCGTCCACTCGATGGACCGGTTTTACGTGATTGGGGCCTACTACTGTATAAGAGATGACTTGCGTTTCATGGTTCTCGGGATTCAATGTGTTGATTGTATGGAGTTCGAAAGGTCGGTAGAGTTTCGTGGTGATCTTGTTGAGTTTTTCCGCGTCCGGGCGAGTCGATTGGCGCGTGTGAGGGAGAGGCTCTACGTCTTCGAAGAGGTAGTGCGAGAGGACGTTGGTGACGTCGCCGTGAGCGACCAACCCCTTCAGAACGCCTTGCTGGATGTCGGGGAATGGGCAGAGCGTCACCTGATCGGCGAGGGCCAGTCGGTGGGCATGAATCGTGTTGAGGTGGACGGCGTCGTAGTGGTCGTTGCCGGGCTGGGTGCCGAAGAGGATGTACGCGCGGCCGTTGAATCCTCTGTCTTCGATCAGGCGGGGGACATCGTATTTCCTGGCCGTAATCAGGTCGGGGAGCTCGTTCAATTCGTGTTGCCAGCGCCGGTCGTGATACCGTTGCAGTTCGTCGGCGATGAGGTGAGCCGGAGGTTCGAGGGCCACGATCCGGCTCGCGCCGAGGAGGACGCCAAAGACAAGGGCGGCGTGGCCGCCGACCCCTTCGCCAAAAGTGATGACTTCGCTCGGCGCGAACTCGACGATCATCGATTGCAGAGCCGAACTCGTCGTCTCGATGGAATCACCCAGCCCAGTTGCGCCGCGGTAGAAACCTGCTCGGCCTCGATCTTGAAGGAGAATGTGGCCGAACGGACGACCGCGATTTTGGGCGATCCGCTCGAAGAGATTGGCATGATCGAGCGGTTCGCCCGGCGTCTGGGATTGGCCGAATACGATCACGAGCGGTCCGCCTCGAGCGGTTCTCCCTTCGGTCCAAGTCCGTTCACGATGCTGGTCCATCTCGCCCCCTCCTTCGGAATTCTCGACAACGGGGCAAGCCACCCGTTTCTGTCGCTTCACTCATTAGAGCGGTTGACCCACGAGTCGATCGCCGAGGTGTTGCGAGCGACGTAGCGAGTTCGATCATGACGTTCCTGCGGTCGAGGCCGCGGGCATGGGCTCGTTGACCGGCGGATCGGGTACGAGCCGGCTGGCGAGCAGGTCATCGATTTGGTGGTGCTCGATCAGCCAATGGACGACGGGGTGGTCCGACTCGGGGTAAGGGAACAGAGTGACGCTCGGGAGCCGGGCCAGCCTCAAGGCGTGGATCGCGTCGAGGTTGCCGGAGACGCCGTCGTCGCGTCCGGGATGTGTGCCGAAGATGACGTGCAGTTCCCCCTGGTAATGGAGCGCCTCGCCGAGCTGCGGGAGGTCGAGGTAGGCCGACTTGGGGGGATCGGCCTGCAAGGCTTCCATCACCGGCAGGAACCGGCGATCGCCGTAGAGAATGGCTTCCGATGGGTTCAGGTGGGACAGCGGCCCGAACGCAACAATTCGATCCGTGGCCAGGAGCATGCCGAACATGATCGCCGCATAGCCCCCCATCGACTGGCCGATGGTGATGACCTCGCTTGGGCCGATCGAGCGGATCAAGGACCGAAGGGTGGCCGCGACCTCATCCACATGCGCACCCAAGCCGGGGACGCCACGGTGATACCACGCATTCGCAACGTCGCGGATCAGCAGTCGATTGAACCGGATTCCGAATCGCGCTTCCAGCCGCTTCGTTCGCCCGAAGAACTCAAAGTTCGGTACGCGGTTCCAGTCGTTGAATCCAAAGCTGATGAGGAGGGGACGTCCGGGATAGACCCGATCGATCAGGCAGCCGATTCCCGGATTCGCTCGGGCGGATTCGACTGCGGCATTGGTCAGTTCAGGCACGTCCCGGAGTTGCGGGGCACCCGGTGGGATTCGTCCCATAAAGACCTACTCGCCTCCCCAGAGTGTTGCGAGCAGCCCGAACATCTTGGGGTCATGCCGACTCAACTCCGAGCGCACATAGGGATAGAAGTCGTTGGTGCCGAAGAATGCTTCACTACTCTCGGCGAAGTATTCCATCGGGTTGGTGGCTGCATAAGCCTTGTCGTCCTTACCGTTGATTCGGAGCACGGACTGATAGATCTGGGCCGTTTTCGCCTGTTCGTAGAGAGTTTTGATCTCGTCGTTGTCAAAGCCGTGGTCGAGGAACTGGTGGTGGTAGCCGTGGGCCAGCTCATGGAGGACCATCCAAGGCTGATCGAGTGTCCATGAAAGAAAATTGCGAGCGTTGGATAGCTCGACGCAACCTGCCTTCTCGGGATTCATCCCGTGTTCGCGGAGCCAGTTGGCGTCGGGGTGGTAAGCCATACAAGGGGTATGGGACTCACGCTCCTCGACCCAGATGCGGATCCGCTGAAGCTGCTCAACCGCCTTGGCCGGGACTCTTCGCGCAACCTGGAAAAGTTGATGTCGCAACAACATCAGCGTTCGTTCGGCGAGCTCGGGTTCGTTTTGGATCAGGTCCTTACTGACCAGGACCGGCCAACCTTCGACCCGCCTCATCTCGTAGCGGTCGGTAGGAGGGTAGGGGGGCGACGCGACTTCCGGCCCGGCCGGGGCTGGTCCGGTGGCTACCAGAGCAAGGCAGGTTCCCAACAATAGAAGAGTCGGGTTTGAAAAGCGAGATCGTTTAGAGATGGTCATGGCGGCAATATTATTCCTCGGTCCCTTGCAGGTTTCTTTGCTCAGACCGCGTGATAGGTCGTGTAGAAGCTGGAGAAGTCGTTGTCGAAGACGAAGCTGATAAAAGAGACGGTCACGGAGATGTCGATTCCTTCCACGAAGTGCATGCAGCCGACGGGAAGAAAGAGGATCTCGCCCCGTTCGAGGATGCATTCGTGGATCTGCGGCTCGTCGAACGCCGCGTCGGGCGTCGGGGCCATGAAGCGGCCATCGCGCTTCGAGTAGCAATGGAAGTGATTGCTCATCAACGGGATATCCCAGGAGGGCGCAATTTTGACTCGCTTGCGGCCAATCACCTGGGCCATGAAGTTGTTGGTGAGATCGTGGTGGAACGGCGTGATCGTGCCGGCCGGACCCATCCAGAAGAAGCCGCTGAGTCGCCCCTGACTCTGGTTGCTCTGTTCCCCGAGATATTCGGGAATCTGCACGATATCGTCCCAGAGTTCGGACAACACATTCTTGTTGTTGGAATTGTTGTTGGCCGTCAGATAGAAGTCGTTGGTGTTTTCTGCGTTGCGAACCATCTCGACGAAGTCGGCCATTCTGAGTTTGCGGGTATATTTCTCGCGTTCAATCTCATAATTCTCGCCCGCGGTGCGGCCGAACTGGACCTCGATTTCGCGGTCACCGAAGGTCTGCGAGAAATAGTCGAGATTCCACTTCCGCATGGCCGGCCAGTCGTCCATCATGCCGGTGATGATCACCGCGCGGTTGGTGCTGTAGTACTGATCGAGAAATTCTCCGCGAGAGAGTTTGTGTCGTCGCTCAATGGTTCCCGATGCCCTGTGGAGACGGTTGAGCTTACGGTAGTTGCTAAGTTGCCACTCTCGCTTCTTGAGACGATTACGTATGAGGAGGGTCCCCTTTAAATAGGGGCTTTGTGCGGCCAGGTCGACCTCGCGAGTCGCCTCCTCGCGAGGGATTCCATCAGCAATCATTGACTCGATGATGCTTTCGGGGGGCAGTTCAAGCGTCAGGTTTTCCGCAATCCAGCGACGCCATTCGTCGTCGACCCGGCCAGGCGCCGGATCGATGAGGCTGTCCGGGTTCAGGTTCGAGCCCATTGCCGAGGGGGCAAGGCTGACCTGGGTGGCCTTTGATTCCGGTAGTGGTTCGGTTTTCGATGGTTGCATGGCTGGAAAAGTGGGCTGGAGGAATGAAGTGAACTCTTGGTTTGTCTTCATGTGAGGAGGCCCCAGAGAGTCATTCCGTGAGCCCCCGTGGAACTACTGAGGGGCCTTCGTCGTCGGACTGAACTGGATTCGGGGAGGTCTCACTTTGGTCATATGGTCAGAGGGAGCTTCCCGGCCGATCGCGTCTCGGCCTTGAAAATAATCCTTCTGCCAGTCGTCCGCCTTGACTTCGCCCTTGGCCTTCTGCTGGTGGAACCGCCGCCGGCCTTCGTCCCATTCTCGATAGGAGTGATTGACCTCGGGGTCCTCTTCCAGTTTTTGGTAGGTAACCGTTGCCGTCTCCAGATCTGCGCAGGTGTTGCTGGCCAGTGGAATCGCCTGGAACAAGGGCTCCCCGACCTCGAACCGAACGGGGAAGTTGGGGATCATCAACTTGTAATTCATCGTGAACGACATGGTCATCCAGTCGCTCTCGATCAACGCGGTGAGGGGATGCGCATTGGCCTTGAAATGGTTCGCCGGTCCGCAGATCAGAAGTCGCGAACCTTGAGGTTTGGTGCGGAAGAGGAACGGTGTGTTCCAGGTGATGATCCCTGCCCCGAATTGGTTGTTGATCCACTGCTTCCAGAGTTCCGGTTCGCTGTCGAACAAGAACTCGATACCCCCGATGCGTCATGTCCCCGCCAGACTGCCGAGAACCCGACGGGGTTCATGATCCACCACCCCGTCTGGTTGACGATCGTCAAGGGAAGGCAGCGGTAGGCATAGCGGCTTGGAGTGGCGTCCATCCAGTCTCGCTGCCAGTCCGCCCAACTCCAGTCCCACCCTGTCCCGTCCGTCCGGTTCTGCTTAAGCATGGAATCGTCGACGAGCTGATAGATCCCAATCTCAAGCCGTGGTCGATCCATAAATCTCTCCCTTGGGGATCGCTTGTCGTCGATGTGGAACGCGCCCCCTATCTTGACCCGAGCCGCGGAAACGGGCAAGCGCGTCCCTCCCCCCTTGAAGTCTGGGGCGAAAATCGGATTCAAACGCGGGAACGGAGACCGTAGCTGATTCGCTGGCTTGGGGCATTCCAGTCGTCATGCTGGTCGTTCCCGGACGATAGCCTGATCGAAGTCCATTGAAGCGACGAGATCGCTTTGAAATTTGTTTGATTTGGCAGGTGTCAGCCGGCCAGAAGGCCGGCCAACACTTGCAGACGATGGCTGAACTCACACCTTGTCGCAACTTCTGGACCTTATGGGGTTGTTGGCGACTGTGTGATTGGTGTTGTTGGCGTCGGAGTAGGCGTTGTTGGCGTCGGTGTTGTCGGGGTCGGTGTTGTCGGCGTCGGAGTTGTCGGGGTCGGAGTTGTTGGCGTCGGAGTTGTTGGTGTCGGTGTTGTCGGAGTCGGCGTTGTTGGAGTCGGCGTTGTTGGTGTCGGAGTCGTTGGGGTCGGCGTTGTTGGTGTCGGAGTAGTCGGGGTCGGCGTTGTTGGCGTCGGAGTAGTCGGGTCGGTGTGGTCGGGGTCGGCGTTGTTGGCGTCGGAGTCGTTGGGGTCGGTGTGGTCGGGGTCGGAGTCGTTGGCGTCGGAGTTGTAGGTGTCGGAGTTGTCGGAGTCGGCGTCGTTGGGGTCGGCGTTGTTGGGGTCGGCGTTGTTGGGGTCGGAGTCGTTGGGGTCGGAGTCGTTGGCGTCGGAGTCGTTGGCGTCGGAGTTGTTGGTGTCGGTGTTGTCGGAGTCGGCGTTGTTGGAGTCGGCGTTGTTGGCGTCGGAGTAGTCGGGGTCGGCGTTGTTGGGGTCGGCGTCGTTGGGGTCGGCGTTGTTGGGGTCGGAGTCGTTGGGGTCGGAGTAGTCGGGGTCGGCGTTGTTGGGGTCGGAGTGGTTGGGGTCGGCGTTGTTGGGGTCGGAGTCGTTGGGGTCGGAGTAGTCGGGGTCGGAGTTGTTGGTGTCGGTGTTGTCGGAGTCGGTGTTGTTGGCGTCGGAGTAGTCGGGGTCGGCGTTGTTGGGGTCGGTGTGGTCGGGGTCGGCGTTGTTGGGGTCGGTGTGGTCGGGGTCGGCGTTGTTGGGGTCGGAGTAGTCGGGGTCGGAGTTGTTGGTGTCGGTGTTGTCGGGGTCGGTGTGGTCGGGGTCGGTGTGGTCGGGGTCGGTGTGGTCGGCGTCGGCGTCGGAGTTGTAGGTGTCGGAGTTGTTGGTGTCGGTGTTGTCGGAGTCGGCGTCGTTGGTGTCGGCGTTGTTGGGGTCGGAGTCGTTGGCGTCGGAGTAGTCGGGGTCGGAGTCGGAGTCGGAGTCGGTGTTGTTGGCGTTGGAGTCGTAGGCGTCGGAGTTGTTGGCGTCGGTGTCGGCGTTGGGGTCGGTGTGGGGACGGGGGTTGGAGTCGGGGTGAGTTCCGCCGCGTTCAAGAACGCTTGACGGACTTGACGACGGCTGGTGCCGGACCGGATTCGCTGGATCCAGTAGGCTTCACCCGCGGCATCGGGTTGGCGATTCAGGATCGTTGAATACAGCGAGTCGACGAACGCTTTGGCGCTGCCACCGCCACCTCCTCCACCGGGAAGGGGGGGATTTCCCCTGGCTTCGGAGGAGTTTGTGATCAGACGCCGGACCCGCTGTTCGCTGACGCCGGACTCCAGACGCCCTACCCAGTAGTTCAACTCATTCGGTTGAGGGGCGCGGGAGAGGATCGAGTTGTACAGACCGGTCACAAAAACCGAGGGGTCAGTCGTCGTGTTGGCCTGTGCTGACAGGTTTGCTCGGCCAACGACCATGGGGACGAGGGTTGTGTTTTCTGACCCAGGTCCTGACAGCAATTGCCGGTCCTCAAGCGCATTGATGACCGGCGCGCAGCGTCGACGGCCGCGACGCCATTCTCCCGAGATCACCCGACGTAGGGCTTTTTTCATCTTGTGGAACATACGCGTGCGTCCTCATCGGAGCCGACTGGTCGATCCTTCCGGAGGGAAAGGAATCGACTTGTTGACTCTTGTTGCGTGGCTTGTCGAAACGAAAGAGGTCGCTTCGCAACAACGCAACTGAGGTGCCATATTCGCAATTCTTGAAAGGAAGGGCTCGAGGCCTCAGCCGTGCTCGTTTACATAAGGGGGGCAGGGTCGTACTATGCCTGCGGTCGATCGCGGAATAGGATTGTGATGCCGGGTGCGCAGCGGAACGCGGAAAAATTCTCAAAATTGCGCCGCGTGTCCTTGAGGTGTCGCCTGCATGAATCCCAATGTTGAACGCGTGCTGGTTCTGTTGGGATGCCTGTAAGATGGGGCATTGTGGCAAGCTCGTCAGATCGCGTTCGGCGGGACTGGATCCGCGATGAACCACGAACCCGATCGACGGTCGAGGGTTCTACTTTCGCCATTGGTCCCCGTGGCCCTGGCGTATGTCGTTGGGATCGTTCTTGATCGTGCGTTCGAACTTTGGGGAACCGAGGTCTGGGCAGGACTTGCGCTGGTCGGAGCCACGATTGCCGCTTGGGGGCGGGATCGAAAGGTCCCAGCCGTTGCTGGACTCGTCATCGCGATTGTGGGGCTGGGAGGAGGGAGTCATCACGCGTACTGGTCAGACCTCGCGTCCGACGATCTGGCGCGGGGTGTCACAGGCGTGCCCAGGCCGATGTGGGTTCGCGGGGTGCTCTGGGATGTGCGGGGACCTCGGGCGGGCGAACGACTCGGGAGTTCGGCCACGACGCGGGCGGTGATTGCTGTGACCGGTATCTGCGACGGTCGCATCTGGCGACCGGCCCAAGGACGAGCCCAGTTGATCGTGGTTGGGGACCGGTCCGACATTGTGCCGGGGCATGGGGTTGAGGCGGTGGGGGTCATGTCCGCCATCGCGGGGCCACTCAACCCGGGTGAGTTCGACTATCGCAACTATTTGCGAGCTCAAGGGATTCGGCTTCGGCTCGCGGTTGATGGACCCGATGAGGTCTGGGCGGATCCCGCGGCCCCCCTCTGGATCTGGACCAACTGGCTGGGTCGGGTGCGGGCCTGGAGCTACGACCGGCTGGTCGCCGACCTGAATCCGAAGGTGGCGCCCCTGGCGGCCGCGTTGCTGCTGGGTCGGCGTGAAGGAGTGGATCCGGACATCAACGATGCCTTCGCCCGAACCGGGACCACCCATTTGCTGGCCATCTCCGGACTTCACCTGCAAGTGCTGGCTGGCGTTCTCTGGTTTGTGTTCCGCTCCCTCGGCCTGGGTCGGCGTGGTGCGTTCGCCGCGCTGGCCTTGGTGACGGTTGCCTATGCGTTGCTGGTCGGCCTCGCTCCCTCGGTCGTACGCTCGGCTGCGATGACCGTCGCGGTCTGTGGCGCAGGGCTCTTCGACCGCCCGGTCCGGTCCGCGAATAACCTGGCCCTGGCCGCTTTAATAACACTTTGGATGAACCCGACCGACCTCTTCGATGTGGGCTGCCAACTCTCGTTTCTGGCGATCGCAGCCATTTTCTGGGGCGTTACGCCGACGACGAACCTGCTCCGGCACACTTATTACGCCTTGACTTTCCGCATCCAAGGGCCGGGCAGTCCGCTCGATGTCCTGGAGCGGTCGCTCGAGCCGTGGTGGCTGGCGCAGATGCGGCGGTGGCCGTTGCTTGTGACTCCGGGCCTGATCGTCTCGACGGTCGTATGGCTCGCGGCCTTGCCTCTGGTTGCGCTTCGATTCCATATCGTCTCGCCGATCGGCGTCCTGCTGAACATTCCGCTGATCCCTCTGACCTCGCTGGCCTTGATTGCCTCGGGCCTGAGCTTGGGACTGTCCGCGATCTGGGGGCCACTCGGTGGACCCGCCGCTTGGGTCTGCGCGATGACCCTGGCCGCGACCGAATTCCTCGTGCGCTGGGGGGCGTCGCAGTCATGGGGGCACGCGTTCGTCCCGGGGCCATCGCAGGCTTGGGTGCTGATCGTCTACGGGCTGCTCGCGTTCGCTACTGTCGTTGGAATCCGCCGCTGGCCCCTCCGGCGCACCGCTTGGAGTCTGCTCGCCGGCTGGGTCGTGCTCGGCCTCGTCCTGCCCTGGCACCCTCGCCGCGAAGGACGGTTGGAAGCCGAAATTCTTGCCGTCGGCCACGGCTTGGCCGTCATCATTCAAACCGAGGCGGGCGGGACGATCCTCTACGACTGCGGCCGCATGCACGACCCAAGCGTCGGCCGCAGGATCGTCGCCCCCGCCCTCTGGGCCCGCGGTGTATCGCATATTGATGCGGTGGTTTTATCACATGCGGATTCGGATCATTACAATGGTCTCCCCGACCTCCTCGAGCGGTTCACGATCGCCGAGGTTCGAGTGCCTCCCGGTTTCGCCAGCCCGGCCAACCCGGGCGCCGTGCAACTGCTGGAGACGGTCCGGACTCACGGCGTGCCGATCCGCGTAATGGCTGAAGGGGAACAATGGGAGTCGGCGGGAGCCCGGTTATCGGTCTGGCATCCTCCCGAGTCGTTTTCCCCAGCGTCGAGCGACAACGCGCGCAGCATCGTGCTCGCCGTGGAATCCGCCGGCCGCCACCTTCTCCTGACCGGCGACCTGGAGCAAGAGGGTCTGACCCGACTGCTCGATCGCCCGGCCTTCCCGCTCGGCGCCATCCTGGCCCCTCATCACGGCGGCCGCTCGGCCAACCCCGAGGCCCTCTACACCTGGGCCCGTCCCGACCTGGTCGTCGTCAGCCAGCGCCCGCCCGCCGTGGGCACGCACGACCCGTTGGAGGCTCTCGGACCGCGTGACATTCCCCTGCTACGCACCTGGCAGCGGGGGGCGATCCGGCTCCGCTGGGAGCCGGATCACCTGGCGGCACGCGGATTCCTCGACGAAAACCCTTCGGAATCCCGATCGACCACTTCTCGCTTGGGGGCGAACTTCGCCCTGATAGCCTTGTTCTGGCCGCGGGGACTGGTCGGTCTGGCCGGCTTCCTTCTCGGTCTGGCCGGTTGGCTGATGCTGACGATGAGAGAAGGGAGCGAACGCGGTCGCTAACCCGATGAATGTGGATTTTCTCGCTTGATCTCCCCTAGAAATCAAGATGAGAAAACGGATACGTGTTGTCACGTTACCGGGGGGGCTTCGTCTGTCGGAAGACAGGGAGCTTATGCTCCCCGCTCGCCTTTGGAAGGCGAGCGAAGACCAACAACCAAGGGACGGCACCGAACGTGGTTCCCTGGATTTCGCTCGCCGGGAAGGCGAGCGGGGAGCATAAGCTCCCTGTCTTCAGGCCTTCGCATGGGCTGGCTCGTTTGACACCGTGGCAACGGCACCGGGTTGACGGACCCGGGCGGAAAACCCGGTAACGTGGCGACAGTCTCGGTGGAATCGTTGAATTTGGAAAGCGGCGGCGTGCCATAGAGCACAACGTCGCCGCGCCCATGGAGAACTTCAGGCCGGCCTGGCGGTGGGGGAGGACTTGGTACGAGATCTTTGTGCTTTTAGTTTTTGAACATGTTTTTGCCTGTCCAGGGAGGTCCGTTTTCCGACCCCTCGTTCTCTTTGGTGGGATCAACGTCGGGAACCTTGGCCTTGATGACCTCGGCTTCGGGGGCCTTGGGTTTGACTGCCTTGGCTTTCACGGTCTTGGGTTTGACGACCTCGGTTTCGGGTACATCGGCCCACTCTTTTCGGGAGTCGGACAGGCTCGCGAGCCAGGCGGCGGGGAGGAACGGGAACAGGCGGGCTCCGGCCTCTGCATTAAGTGGGGCGCCGTATTCCGAGACCTCGAACGCTTCGATCAATCCGATCCGCCCGCCGGCCTTTGCACCATAGGTTCGGACGACCAGCTCGCGGAAGCGGTCGGCCAGCGGCCGGAGCCGTTCGCGGATTCGTCCGGCCAGCCAGTCCAGGCGCTCGACGTCGGTCGCGGGGACCTGGTCGGGGATGCCGGCGTTGTAGGGGAGCCACTCGTAGAATTGCGACTGGTGGCGGTGGAGCATCCCGACCAGCCGGTCGAACTCGCCTTCGATCTCGACGGCGATGTTGGGCTCGAAGGGGCAAGGCTTCTTGAACGCGTCGGAGAAGTAGAGGATCACCGGGCATTGGGCGAGGTGGGGCGTGTCCGGGCAGACGGCGGGCACGGTGAGCAGGTACGAGGCGTCCTGGACGAGCAGGCCCGTGAACCGGTGGTCCGGGTGATAATCGGTCGAGCGGTGGGTGATGATCAGGTCGGGCTGAAAGCCGCGAATGAGCCGGATGACCCGGTGCCGGTACTCGAGGCGATCGTCGAGCTCGCCATCGGGGATGTCGAAAATCTCGTAGGAGGCGCTGATCGACGCGGCGGCCGCGTCTGCCTCGGCTCGTCGCCGCTGGGCGAGGACCGGCCCGTGGACCGTCTGATGACCGGCTCGACCGTCGGTCAAGCTCACGAGCCGGACGTCATGGCCGAGGGCCGTCCACTTGGCCGCCGTTCCACCGGCCTTGATGTCGGCGTCGTCCGGGTGGGCGCCAATAATCAGGATTTTCAACGGCTGTTCCGCCATGGGGCGTCTCTCTGGGGCAGTGAGCAGGACGATTCGGGCGTCTTGAAGCCACGTGATTCGAAGACGGCCTTTTGCATCGAGGCATTGTGGTGATTCCGCCCACCACAAGCAAGTCAGCAAAACGGACCTCCCCCCGCCCGCGAACGCAGGGGGGAGGAGGTCCGTTTTGGAATGGGTCCGCGTTGCCGGCTCGGCCGAAGTCACGGGGCTTCCGGGGGGGGGCGCTCGCTGAGGGCGGTTTGATCGTGATTGAGCCCTTGAGGGTGATGGGCTTGGAGCCGATGGCGATCGTCATCTCGAACGAGAGCGACTTGTCAGTGGGCTCGGCTTCGGGCTCTTGGATTCCGCCTGGACGGGGGCGGGGAGAATCGGGTGTGGCTGTGGTCCGTTCCCATCCAAGGGAGAGACGAAGGCTCGGTTCGTATTCCATGCGGGCATCGTCGCAGGGTCTCGTTTGACATAGATGGCAGTGGCCCCGCTCGGACGGTTGCCTACAGTGATCTTCTCATGCTCCAGAAGTGTTCCTTGGGCCTCTTCCAACGCGATCCGGGAGTTATAGTAGCTCGACTTGAACTGGGCCTCCTGTGCCACTGCAGCCGCGTACTGACTGATCCCGTCCAGGTAGCGGTCGCGTGCGATCCGGCCTTCCTCGTAAAACGCTCGCTGAGCCTCCAACCACTTTGCGGCGTTGGAACGAATTTCTGATGCCTTGTGCAATTGCTTGTAGTTTGTGTTGATTTCGAGGAAAGAACGGGCTAGCGATTCCGTCGTCTGATGGATGACTTCCTGAAGCGAGGGGTTCTCTTTCAGAAACAAGCTCAGGTGAGCATCGACCTCATCGGGTGAGGGAACGAGTTCCCCCTGACCGCGGAGGGCTCGAAGCAGCGAGTCGAGCATTAAGTTGCAGTTGGCCGCGGCGTTCTGTCCTTTTGATGCCTCCAGTTCCGATATTACATGGGCGACGTCGGGCTGCTTCTCCAGCATGTTTGCGAGGCTCGTATTCCAGTCGGGCGACACTTTCTCCGTTTTGAGTTGGCTGACCGGGACGATCCGCCGTCCGTCAGCCTTCGGCAGACCGAGGGCGTTGCGAAGCCGTCGCTCGGTTGTGATGATGTCGGAGATCTTGGTCCTGGCGTCGAGCCGGAACTGCTCGAGCCGCTGGCTTGCCTTGGCGACGTCGGCAACGATTCCGGTCCCGTTTTTCCGCTCAGACTCTTTACGTTTCTTGAACTCCTCGGCCAGTTCGACCGCCTTCTCGCTGCTCCAGAGTTGGACGTGCTGCAGTGCAAGGCTCCAGTACTGCTGTTCGATCGAGCGGACGTGCGCCATGACCTCGGACTGGAACCGATAGATGTTCAGGGCGGGGTTCAGGGGGATGATCTCGTAGCGATCGTCGGAAGCTCCGAGCAGTCGAATCACTTCGGAGTTATCCAGACCGATGTGGAGCGCCTCGCCCAGAGTGAGTGGCCAGGGCTCACCGCCCGGTACTTTGGGAATTGGGGAGGGTAACCGTGGCTTCAGGATTGAGGCCGGAGGCGGGGCTTCGTTCAATGGCTTGGTAGGCGTGTCCTTCGCATCGTCGGCGGCGACTCGTGCCATTGTTCCGAGCCCGGCGGCGAATAGGGACAATGCGCAGAGGATCGTCACCGTCGCCCTTAATTTGCTGAGCAGCATGGCTTTCATCACTCCCTTGATGAGCAGGCCGACCGACGCCGGGACGTCCCCGGTCGCCTTCGAGTTGGCCTGGATTCGAGCGGCGGCCCGAACGGTCTCCGCCTCCGGTTTGGGAATGGCACCGCGAGTCAGATCTGCCGCAAGGGTCGCTTCCAAGGTGGCTGAGGGGGCCAGGCCGTCCCGGATCAGTTGAACGCGCAATCGTTCACGCCCACGAGCTCGCCAGCTTTTGACCGTCCCGACCGGCCGCCCCATCCGCCGGGCCGCTTCTTCGCAGGTTCGCCCTTCCAGGTCGCAGAGGATGATCGGGATCCGGTAGCGCTCGGGCAATCGGTTGATCGCTTCGTGAAGCAGGGCTCCCAGCTCCGAGTCAATTTCCGGAGCCGGTTGGTCGACACTTTCCGCGAGTTCGGCGGCATGGCGTTCGAGCCGTTGACGCCGGGCCGCATCCTTGCGGGAACAGGTGGCCGTCCGGAGGGCCACCTGGTGCAGCCAGGGCCCCAGTGAATCCTGCACCCAGAGGGTGCGGGCCTTCTTGACCAGGAGGAGGAACGTGGCCTGGAAGGCGTCTTGAGCGTCATGGGAGCTGGATAACCGGGCGCGGCAGACGCGCATGACCATGGCGCTATGCCGCTCGACCAGGGCGGCGAACGCGAGTTCGGCCATTTCGCCCCGATCCGTCACGAACCGTTCCAGCAGTTGTCCGTCCGTCAGCTCGCGGATCACTCCCAGGTTGAAGAGCGTGATGAGCTGAGGTCGGAGGGTCTTGTCCTTCCTGGTCGCCACGGGTTTGATCCTCGGACCGCTTTTGGCGTTGCGTTGCGTACAGAGTAATGGTCGTGGCCGAGGCTTTGGTTGCAACTTTTACTGAAAAATCGGAACGAGGAACGCTTCGCAGCTCGACGCATCTCTGGCTGGTCACGGATGCGTTTATCGCTCGTATCGAGCAATACTGGATAATGAAATGCCAAGCCAACGCAGGTAGGTGCCCCAGGATTGGAGAACCCAATGGCTCCGGAACCCAACGCTCGAGCCGAGACGATCACGGCGAACGTGGCCTTGAATCTTGCGGGCACACCGTTGCGAGCGGAGATCACGGTTCCCACCCACGTGTTCGAGCTTCGGCAATTCTTGCCCACCGTCCGGTCGCTCTCCGAGGCGATCATCGGTGAGGCGGTGAAGGCCGACTCCGCGAAGGGATTCTCGGTCTCGTGCCGGAGCGGCTGCGGGGCCTGCTGCCGGCAACTGGTGCCGATCTCCGAGGTGGAGGCCCGCCTGATCCAGGCCATGGTTGAGGCGTGGCCCGAGCCGCGTCGGGCACGCGTCCTGGCCCGGTTCGCCGAGGCGAGACGCCGGCTCGAGGAGGCCGGCTTGCTCGAGCGGCTTCAGCACTGTGAAACGGTCTCCGACGACGAGCTCGTTCCCGTGGCACTCGACTACTTCGCTCAAGGGATTCCTTGCCCCTTCCTCGAAGACGAGTCATGCTCGATCTACGAGGAACGCCCGGTCGTCTGCCGCGAATACCTGGTCACCTCGCCTGCGGAGAATTGCACCCGCCCGACCCCCGAGACGGTCCGCCGCGTGACGCTGGCCGCCAAGGTTTCCACGGCCTTGACCCGGATGGGCCGCGACCCCGCCACCGAGCTTACCCGCTGGGTCCCCCTCATCCTGGCCATGGAATGGGCGGACGAACATCCTGATGACCTGCCCCGACGGACCGGGCCGGAATGGCTCCGGGAGTTCTTTCAGCGGCTGACGGGAAAATCGATCCCGCCGCCGCGTGCTCCCGAGAAAACGAAGCCAAGAAAAAAGCGGCCGACGCGGTGATCGGCCGATCCCGCGTCAATCACGCATGTTGCAGTTGGCCGGAGCCGCGGAGCTACATGAGTGTCGGTTCCAGCCAGGAAGCAGAGCCTCTGGGACCGCGGGCGCCCCGCCCACTCTTGCTTTAAAGTTTTAAATAACAAGAACATGATTTGGCTTGGAATTGGAATACGCGTTTTCAGGGAATGACTACCAGAGTGGTCGTCGTTTCGTTTATGGTCTTACCGAGCCGTATTGGCATAGCCATCCTGTCGAGACCTCACCAAACGATGAGCGACCGGAGCGATTCGCATGAAGATGCCCTGTGGGATCATTGTCGCGTTCACCCTGGCTGGATCGTCGACTCTCGCACTCGGATTCGACGATCGCCCCGCTCCACCTGGTGATGGTCAGAGTTATGAAGTTCTCAGGGGCGAGGTCACGAGGGCCATGCGCCTGGCGGCCTCATTCTACCGTCACAAGGTGGCATCGCATGGCGGATATGTCTATCACTATTCGGTTGACTTGGGGCAGCGCTGGGGTGAGGGGAAGGCGACCATCGACCAGATCTGGGTGCAGCCTCCGGGAACTCCCACGGTCGGCCTGACCTATTTGAAGGCTTATGAGGCGACGGGGGACCAATTCTATCTCGACGCCGCCAAGGAGGCAGGCGAGGCCCTGCGCTACGGGCAACTTGTCTCCGGAGGGTGGACGAACTCGATCGACTTCGATCCCAAGGGAGAGAAGGTGGCCCGCTACCGAACCAGCCGGGGCCGAAGCCGAGGCGCCAACAATTCCACGCTCGACGACGGGATCTCCCAGGCGGCGATTCGCTTCATGATGCGGCTCGATCAGACGCTCGGCTCGACGGACAAAGCGATCCACGAGTCGGCCCAGGTCGCGATCTCGGCGCTTCTCAAGGCGCAGTTCCCCAACGGAGGCTTCCCGCAAGTCTGGACGGGCCCGGTGCCCAGTCGGCCCGTTCTGAAGGCGTCGTATCCCGAGATCGACTGGCGCACGGAAGGTAAAATCAAAGATTACTGGAACAAGTACACGCTCAACGACGGTCTCGCCGGGACCGTTACGGAGACGCTGTCGAACGCGTTCGAGTTGACTCAGGACGTCCGGTACAAAGCGGCGTTGAGCCGGCTGGGAAACTTTCTGATTCTCGCCCAGATGCCCGAGCCTCAGCCTGCCTGGGCGCAGCAGTACGGGGACGACATGCGCCCGATCTGGGCTCGAAGGTTTGAGCCGGCCGCCGTCACGGGAGGGGAGTCTCAGGATGTTCTGGAAACCCTCTTGAGAATCTTCCAACTGACAGGCGAGGCAAAGTATCTCGAACCGATTCCGCGAGCCTTGGCCTACTTGCAGCGTTCGCTCCTGCCCGACGGTCGGCTCGCGCGCTACTACGAACTGCAGACGAATAAGCCGCTCTATATGATTCGCCGAGGTAAGGACTACACGCTCACGTACGACGATTCGGACTTGCCCGCCCACTATGGCTGGAAGGTTGACTCGCGGCTGGCCGCCATTGAGGCGAGATACAAGACGCTGAAGGCGGGGGGGCGCGAGCCGACGACTGCGCGGAGCGTGGCCGATCTGGAACGTGAGGTTCGCCAGATCATTATGGACCTCGACGATCAGGGGCGATGGGTCAGCCGGTATGCGGGCGAGCCGTTGGTGGGGCAGCCGAAGTTCGCGCCTGGCAGCCTGTATCTTTCGAGCACGCTGTTCAGTCGGAACCTCGAGACCTTGAGTCAGTACCTGGCGGCGACGCAGCCGCGGAATCCGGCGGCCGGAGGACAGGGCAAGACGCATTGATGAGTCGAAAACCTTGCACGAATCGCTCCCTTGCCGGATCATCTCCAGGGCGGTTGACGACCTGTGGGGAAATCTCGAAAGGGCAAAGGTAAGCGATGGTGTGGGCCTTGTTTCTCGAGCACGACGTGTCGGCGATGATCGTGCCCGGGCCGGGATGGACGACGGGTCTGGTGACGGTCGGCGGGTTTGTGGCGGGTCTCCTGACTTGCTTCGTCATGCTGGTCAGCGAGTGGGGGGCCTGGACCCTGATCATGCCGGGGCGGCGGCTGAGCGCGGTGGACCCTGGCGATGACTGTGGGAACGGCCTCGCCGGCTGTGTGTCGATCGAGGCGACGGCTCGTGATGGCACCCGGCTCGCGGGGGTCTGGTATCCGGCCGCCACGGCCCCGACCAGTCGCACCGTCCTCCTGGTCCACGGCTTCGCCGAGACGCGCGACGCGATGAAGGGGCGGGCCGAGTTCCTGACGGCCCGCGGCTGGAACGTCGCGCGGCTGGACATGCGCGGGTACGGACGGAGCGGGGGGGATCGCGCTTCCTTCGGCGGACGCGAAGGGGAGGATCTCCGCGCCTGGGTCGACATCGTGGCCGGGCGGGTCGGTCCCGAGATGTCCGTGGCGGTCTGGGGACGCTCGATGGGAGCGGCGATCGCGTTGCGGGCCGCGGCCGATGAGCCGAGGATCGCGGCCCTCTTACTCGAGTCTCCCTACGCCCGGCTTGAAACCGTCGTGGCCGGCTGGCTTCGCCGCGTTCGCACTCCGCTGCCGAATCTGCTCGCTCCCCGGATCGTACGCCGGGCCGCCCGGCTGGCGGGCGTCTCCTTGAGTCGTCCTCGGCCGATCGAACTCGCCCCCCGGATCAACGCGCCGACCCTGATCGTCCACGGCCGCCGCGACACGCTCGTCCCCGATGGCGATGCGCATCGCCTGGCCGCCGCGTTCCCACACCCGGCGACCCTGATCGAAGTCCAAGGCGCAGGACACGGCAACGTCATCGAGATGGGCGGCCCCGACCTGCTCGATCGTATCGTCGCATTCCTGGATCAGGCCAAGAGCCGCTGAGCGGCACGCCTGAGTCGAGACCGTGACCGATCGCTCAACCGTCCGTCTCGCCAAGCGAACGCTTGATATCGCCAAAGTAAGCCGCGTTTTCCTCAGTGTCGAGGTCCGACCACTGGCCGAAGAGAAAGATGGTTCGTCTCGGGGTGCGGAAGCAGCGGATCTCGCAGGAGTTGGTCATGTCGAGGCTGAGGAACTCGACGTCATGGCCCGCCGCGCCGTGGCTGGCGATCGTCTCCAACGCGGGGGTTGCATCGAGCCCCGGATACTCTTCACGCATCGCCTCGAGCGCCTCGTCGGCGACCTCGGCCGGCGCGGGGCAGGTTTCGTCGGTCGTCACAATCGCGAACGCCAGCCCGCTTGGCGACTGGATCGAGACCGTTGTGACCTGGCCGTCGTCGGTGACTTCCATTTCCCAGTCGGCCGGATACTGGAAGCGGATGCCGTGGTCTTCGTATGTTTCCGCCATGTTATGCCTCAATCGCCGGTCGCATCCACGTTCCCCAGGCCCGCTGTCCTGACGCTTCGCCCATCGTAACATTCCGCTTCAAGACCGCCAACAC
Source organism: Singulisphaera photorubra (assembly GCF_045290345.1). Classification (GTDB taxonomy): domain Bacteria; phylum Planctomycetota; class Planctomycetia; order Isosphaerales; family Isosphaeraceae; genus Singulisphaera. Next base: position 2,094,483 of record NZ_CP155447.1, read on the forward strand.
GGGGTCTTCGGGGGTGATGGACGGATCGACTGAGGCCGATTCGACCTCGTTTGCGAACCGAATCCGATTGACCTGCGTCTACGATTGGGGGGAGTGAGAGGCAGGGGTGGCCTGTCTGTCCTCTGGATTGGAACGGCTCCCTCGAACTGATACAGTGTTCGGATCGTTTCGGCGGGATGGGCGCCGGATTCCGAAACCAAGACCCAATGTCTCGCCCACGCTTTGTGAGTCGATTTGACCATGCGTGTTCTGTCGGGAATCCAGCCTTCAGGTGCTTTGCACATTGGCAATTACTTCGGCGCGATCCGCCAGTACATTGCGCTCCAGGAAGGGAACGACGCGTTCTACTTCGTGGCCGACTATCATGCGCTGACGAGCGTCCGCGACGCGGACCGGCTCCGGGGCTATGTGTTCGACGTGATCGTGGACTTGCTGTCGCTGGGGATCGACCCTGAGCGAGCGACCTTGTTCGTGCAGTCGGACGTGCCCGAGACCACGGAACTGGCCTGGCTCTTGACCAGCGTGACTCCGATGGGGTGGCTGGAGAAGTGCGTCAGCTATAAGGATAAGGTGCAGCAGGGGATTCCCGCCGAGCACGGACTCTTTGCCTACCCGGTCCTCCAGGCGGCCGACATCCTGCTTTATGATGCGGACGTGGTGCCGGTCGGCCAGGATCAGAAGCAGCACCTCGAGATCACCCGGGACATCGCCGAGCGGTTTAACCACGTCTACGGCAAGGGAAGCGAGGTCTTCCGGCTTCCCAAGCCGCACATCCTCGACGCGGTCGCCGTGGTGCCGGGCGTGGACGGACGGAAGATGTCGAAGAGTTATAGCAACACCATTGAGATCTTCGACGACCCGGCCGTGATCCGAAAGAAGTGCAAGAAGATCGTCACCGATAGTACCCCGGTCGAAGCCCCCAAGGATCCGGAGACGTGCCCGGTCTACGGCCTGTTCAAGCTGTTCGCGGCCGAGGAGGAGCGTGCCGAGGTCGAGCAACGCTATCGGCAGGGGGGGATCGGCTACGGCGAAGTGAAGAATCGACTGGCTGAGGCGATCATCGCCACTTTCACACCGGCCCGCGAACGTCGCGCTGATCTGGCTGCCCATCCGACTCGAGTTGCCGAAGTTCGCGCCGCGGCCGCCGAGCGTGCTCGAAAGACGGCCCGAATCGTCCTTGACCGGGCGCGTGAGGCGTGCGGGGTGGGCTGAGAATCAGCTTGCTGAGATACCAAGGTCGACGACACGCCTGAGACGGCCTTGTCGCAGAGGAGGCGTCCGATGCGACGGGCCTGGGTGGTCTTGGCCTTCGGTACGGTGCTTGGGGGAGGGCTGGGATACCTCCGAGGGACGATCGCTTTGCGGCAAATCCCCGAGTACTGGACCGAGGACTTGTTGGGCGACGATTATCTCGCGAGGACGGTCGATACGTTCAACCATGCGAGCCTCGGCGCCTTGATCGCGCTCGGAGGCGTGGTGCTTGCTGGAAAGTTGCGGAAGTTGAGGCGTTCGGGATGTGATGGGTCTGTTGACCACACGCCCCCCCTGGATCGGGATTGACCGGATTCCCGTTCGTGCGTAAGGTGCCGTGCTTCCAGAAGTTCCCATCGCAAGTCGAGTCGACGGGGCCATTCGTTGCCCCGGTCGGCTCAACCCTTGTTCCTGATTGTGTCGATAGCCTGATGGAGAGCCGGCGACAGAGGTAAATCCTCTGTGACCTGGTTCCTGGAGGCCGCCCCAAGGAGGGGAAGCATGCGGCGTTGGGGCCTCATCGCCGGGTGTGGATTCGTCCTGCTGGCGTTTGCCGGCTGCGCGACGATCCGCTCACGTGGTGATCGAGACGTCCCCTCGGCGGCCCAATCTGCCTTGGTTCAGCAGTTGAGCCAGACGGCCCAGGCCGCCATTGACCGCCACGATTACAATCAGGCGCGGGCCGACCTCGAGCGGCTCGTGGCCGAGTCGCCGCGCTCGGCGGAGGCCCACCATCGACTTGGCCGGGTCTTCCACGTTCAGAACCAGTTCGATGAGGCGAAACGTGCCTATCGCAAGGCGTTGGAGATCGATTCCGAATACGTCGGGGCCCTGATTGGCCTGGGCGAAATCGAAGACCGGCTCGGCCAGGCGGAGCCTGCGCTCAAACGGCTCGAGTCGGCCATCGAACTCGACCCGCAGAAGGCGGAGGCCCATTTCGCCCGCGGCCGGATCCTCGAGGCGGCCGGCCGGTCTGATGAGGCGCTTGCCGCCTACTTCCGGACCCTTGAACTCGACCCGAGTTCCGCTCCCGTCATTCTCCGGATCGCCACTCTCCAGCTCGGTCGCCGTGAGCCGGAGCAGGCGCTCACCCGGCTCGACCAGGTGCTCGAGCTGACCCCCGGCAATCCCGAAGCTCACTTTCAGCGAGGCCAGGCGCACCTCGTTCTGAATCAGCCGGCGCTGGCGGTCGCTGACTTGCGGATCGCCTCGCAAAACCTTCCCAATCGCCCCGACGTCTTCTACCAACTTGCCCTGGCCCTGAACGCCGACCACAAGGCGGGCGAGGCCCTCAATGCGGCCCAGCACGCCTTGGCGCTCGCCCCCAACGATCCCGAAGCCCGCAGCCTGACGGAACGGCTGAGGCGTTAATCGCGTTGATCCGCCCGGCGGAACCCGGCTCGAGCCGATCCCGCCCGGCGGATCATTTGGCTTTCCTTGGCCAAGGTGAGCGGAGAGAAGCCGTCAAGAGGGGCAGACGCTTCCCACTCCACTCGCCCGCGTGGCGAATCCGACGAAAGGGCGATCGCCCGTTCTTATGCCTGCGAATCGGCCTTGACCGTGTTGCGGAGCGTTCCCAGGCCGTCGATCTCGACCTCGACCACGTCGCCAGCCTTGAGCCAGACGGGGGGCTTTCTGGCCATTCCCACACCCGGCGGCGTGCCGGTGAAGATCAGGTCGCCCGGCTCGAGAGTGAAGATCTTCGAGAGGTAGGCGATCGTTTCATCGACCCGGAAGATCAACTGGCTCGTGCTCGAGTCCTGCATCGTCTGGCCGTTCAAGCGGAGCCGGATCCCCAGGGCGTGCGGGTCGGGGACCTCGTCACGCATCACCAACTCCGGACCGACAGGCGCGAAGGTGTCGAAGGTCTTGCCGACCATCCACTGCTTCCCGGGCTTGTTCAACTGCCAGTCGCGTGCGGAGACGTCGTGCCCGACGGCGTAGCCGGCCACGTACTCCATGGCCTGCTCGGTCGGGATGTGCCGGCCTTTCCGGCCGACCACGATCACCATCTCCGCCTCGTAGTCGACCTGATCGCTGACCGCGGGCAGGACGATCTCGGCCTGGTGGCCGATCAGCGCCGACGGGTACTTGCTGAACAGGATCGGCTCGGTCGGGATGTCCATCCCGCTCTCGATCGCGTGGTCGCGATAGTTCAGACCCAGGCAAATGATCTTGCGGGGATCGGGGATGGGAGCCAGCAGCGTAGCCTGCGCCGGGTTGTAGCGCTTGGTTCCGCGCTCCAAGGCTTCCCACACTCGCTGCTGTCCGGCCAGCCCGAGCTCCAGCAATCCCCTGACGCTCGACGGCGCATCAGGGGCGGCCGCGTTGACGTCGACGTATTCACCCTGCCATACCCCGCAGGCCCGCGGGCCGTGCTCGGTCAAAACGGTCACCCAGCGCACTTCGAACCTCCACTGCCAGTTACCCGGAAAGCCAAGCCGTTAGGCCAGGCCCCCAGGCTACCGAGATTGTCTGACCGAGGCCAGGGTCGACGAGGCAGAGGGGCCCATTTATTGAACAATCCGCGGCCGGGCGAGAACCGCGAGGGAATTCCGGCCCGGCCTTGCGCTTGCAAACCAACCCGGTGGGGAAACCGTAAAAATCGTCGGTTCGTTCGCTCTGTCGCGGATCGTTCTTTTCATCTCGGCACGACGCAGTTGGAGTCGAGCATCTCACCGACTTTGATTGACTTGGAGGGTCTCGAGAAACTTATCAGCAATCAATAGTCGGATGGAATTGCTTCATCGCAAGGGCGTGAGCCGTCGATCAGGCGGCCCCTTGTTTGGCGGGTGCGGGGCAGACCGGGAGGCGAAGGGTGAAGCTCGTCCCCTGGCCGATCCGGCTCTCCGCGCGGAGCCGGCCGTGGTGAGACTCGACGATATCGCGGCAGACGGAGAGGCCGAGGCCGGTCCCCCCTTGGCCCGAGGCGTCGGGCCCGGACTTGGTGGTGAAGAAGGGCTCGAAGATCCGCCGCAAGTTGGTCGGGGCGATCCCAATGCCGGTATCGGCCACGCTCAACTCGGCAATCCGGCCCGAGGCGTCCTCGCCGACCCGGACCCGAAGCGTCCCCCCTTCAGGCATCGCCTGTCGCGCGTTGATCATCAAGTTCAGGAGAACCTGTTGGATCTGCGCAGGGTTGACGCGGGCGTGCGGATGGCCGACGGCCTGGAAATCGAGGTGGACCCTGTGGCGAGATAAGTCCTTGGCCACGAGGAGGGTCACCTCCTTGGTCAAGCGGACCAGGTCGGTCGGCTCGCGGCGATCGGCTCGAGGCCGGGCCACGCCAAGCACGCCGCCGGAAATGGCCGACGCCCTCTGACCGGCCTCGAGGATCTTCTCGAAGGCCCGCTGCCGAAACGCGGGGTCAGGGTTGCGGAGGCCGAGCTTGGCATAGTTAAGAATCGGCGTGAGCGCGTTGTTCAACTCGTGGCAGATCCCACCGGCCAAGACCCCGAGGCTGCTCACCCTCTGCAACGCGACCAACTGGCGGCGTAGGGCCTCAACCTCTTCCGAGACAGCGGCCGGCGTCTGGTGTGTTGTTGCTGGCGCCATGTTCATCCTCAAAACCAAGTCTTCCTGGCCATCCGTAACCGGCTTACCATTCCCGTATCGACCGGTTTCGCGGCGGGGATGAGGCCCAAAATGACGGTTCTCAACTCGCCTGGGATCGGGGCGATCGAGGTAGGATAGGACGGCGATTTGAGCCTCAAACGACCGGTTTAGCCTGCCCGGGCGCCACACTTCGCGAGCCTTACTTAACGCTCCGGATCGGCCTCTAATGCCCTAAGCTACGCAGCCGGGCGATTCGGACGCAGCCTCTCGGTGTCTCATGCCTGTGCTGCTTCGGCCCGCTGTCACCCCGCCCCTGGACTCTGTCCTCCGCCATCGATGGATCCTCGCGATCGGGGGAGACGATCACTCCTCTTTTTTTTGCGGCAGTCCTCGAGTCTGGGGGACTCATGGCGGCCGTTCCCAATTGCAGAGGATAGTGCGAAGGGGCCAACCGGGTGGAATCGGCGGGCCGCTTCCGATCATGATTGGGGCGTGGCCGCGGGGGGGTAAAGCCTTTGGGCTTCGATGTAGGCCTCGACTCCGCGGGGGACCTGATAGCGAATGCTCCTGCCTTCGGCCCGGCTTCGGCGCAGGTCGTTCGAGGCGATGCCGATGGGCGGGATCGTCACCGAGACCAACGGCTTTGCCTCGGGACCGAAGTCTGGGGGACCTGCGTCGATACCCAGGTCGATGCCGGGACGGTTGACCACGACCACGGTCGCCAGCCGCGCAATCCGCGCGGGTTCGCGCCAGTGGGGGAGGTCGGCGAGGCTGTCCGCTCCGATCAGGAAGAAGAGATCGTCGCCGGGGCGTTCCGCGTGGACGGCCTCGAGGGTCTCAACGCTATAGTGGGGGCCGGGTCGGTTGGCCTCGATTTCAGAGACCTCGAAGGCGGGGTGGCCGGCCACGGCGATCCGGGCCATCTCCAGACGGTGGGCGACGGTTGTCCGATCGCCCAGCTTGTGAGGCGGAGCTCCGGCGACCACGAACCAGACGCGGTCGAGTTGGCACGCTTCACGGCATTTCTCCGCCAGGATCAGATGCCCCAAGTGGATCGGGTCAAATGTCCCTCCGAACAGCCCTAGTCGCATCGTTGAATGACCTTTTTGGGATCGCGGGTCCGCTGGTATTTTGTGGACAGGCGTGCAGAAATTGGGTGAAGTGGTGATGGTCGATTCTCGAGACGTTAGGATGCGCCGATGAGCCTTGTCAACGGCAAACGCCAGGCGGACTGGTTCGCCGACGAGGCGGGCACTGATGCCGACGGCCCGTACGCGGGCATTGTTTTCAACCGGCCGATCGATCAGATCTTCAGTTACCGGGTGCCTGCTCGTCTGGAAGAGGTGGTGCGGCCGGGCCAACGAGTCCGGGTTCCCTTGGGGCGGGGCAACAAGCCGGCGGTCGGTTACTGTGTCCGGATTGATACCGAGGCCCCCTCGGGATTTGATCCGCGCCGGGTCAAGGAGGTCATCGATGTCCTCGACGACCCGCCGCTGATCAATACGGCGATGCTCGAGCTGACCCGGTGGATGGCCGGCTATTATGCATGTTCGTGGGGTCAGGCCCTCGATGCGGTGGTGCCGGCCGGGGTCAAGAATCAGGCGGGGACGCGGGTGGGCACCTTCCTGACGGTCCCCGACGAGATTCGCAATTCACTCGAGACGCTGCAACTGCCCACCAAGCAGGCCGAGGCGCTGGCCGTGCTGTGCCGGTCGGTCGAGCCGCTGACGATTGCGGACCTTTGCCGGCTGGCGAAATGTGCGTCCGGCCCGATCACGGCCCTGCGTCAGCGGGGGTACATCCACACGGTCAGGCGTCGGCTCTCCAAGGAAGCGTTCGACGCTTCGTCGTCGGCCGCGCCCGAGGTCGACTCGGACGCGAAGCCGGTTCCCACTCTCACCAGCGAGCAAACGGCGGTGATGACCGCCATGACCCCCGCGCTCGAGGGGAACGAGTTCGCGACCTTCCTGATCCACGGCGTCACCGGCAGCGGCAAGACCGAAGTCTACCTGAGTGCCATCGAGCGCGTTGTGGCTCGGGGACGCGAGGCGATTGTGCTGGTCCCCGAGATCAGCCTGACGCCCCAGACGATCCGCCGGTTTCGCCGTCGGTTCGGCAAGATCGCCGTGCTCCACAGTCACCTGAGCGATGCGGAGCGGCACCGGCATTGGCGGAGCATCGCCGCGGGCGAGGTTCAGGTGATCGTCGGCGCCCGCTCGGCCGTCTTTGCGCCGGCCCGCCGGCTCGGTCTGATCGTCATTGATGAAGAGCACGAGAGCACTTTCAAGCAGGAGACGACCCCGCGGTATCACGCCCGAGACGTGGCCGTGAAGCGCGCCCAGCTCGAACGGATTCCGATCCTTCTGGGCTCGGCCACGCCGGCCCTGGAGACCTGGCGGAACGCCGAGCTGGGCCGCTATCTCCGCCTGCCGATGATGGAACGGGTGGGGGCAAGGCCGATGCCCAAGGTCGAATTGATCGACCTGAGCCACGAACGACTTCCCTTGGGAGGGCTGAGCGAGCCGCTCCGCCAGGCGATGCTCGCCGCGCTCAAGGACGACGGCCAGGTCATGCTTCTGCTCAATCGCCGCGGGTTCCATACTTTCGTGATTTGTCCGAACCCACGCTGTAACCAGGTCCTCAAGTGCCATGCCTGCGACGTCGCCCTGACTTATCACAAGGGGCGCCGGCTCTTGGTCTGTCATACCTGCGATGCCGAGCGCCAGCGGCCGCCGGCTTGCCCGAGTTGCCAGGCCCCCAACTTGCATTACGGAGGGATTGGCACCGAACGGCTGGAACGCGAGGTCGAGACGGCCTTTCCCGAATACGTCTCGCGACGGATGGACTCGGACACGATGCGGATGCCGGGAAGCCACGAGCAGGTGCTCGCGGCGTTCCGTTCGGGAGAGATCCGGATCTTGCTCGGGACACAGATGATCGCCAAGGGGCTCGACTTTCCGAACGTGACCTTGGTGGGCGTGGTCAACGCCGACACCGCGTTGCACATGCCCGACTTCCGGGCGGCTGAGCGGACGTTTCAGCTCGTGGCCCAGGTGGCCGGTCGGACGGGGCGGGGGGATCGCCCCGGTCGGGTGCTGGTGCAGACTTTCGTCCCCGACCATTACGCCATCGACTGCGCCTCACGACACGATTACGAAGGGTTCGTGGCCTGCGAACTGCCCCAACGGCAGCAGTCGGGGATGCCGCCGTACGGTCGCCTGGTGCGATTGATCGGCCGCGGTCCCGACGAGCCTCAGGTTCGGACATTTATGAATGAGTTGCTGGAGACATTGAAGGCCGCCGCTCCGCCCGGGGTGACGATGCATGGCCCGGCCCCCACGCCGATCTCCAAGATTCGCAACCTCTATCGCTATCATCTCCGGCTGCGGGGTGAATCGCCTCGTCCGCTTCAGGTGCTTTTGCAGGCGGTTGCGCCGAGTATCTCGCCGCCGGGTGAAGTGGAGTTGGCGATCGATGTTGATCCGGTCAATCTGCTTTGAGGGTCTGGGCGTCTTGGGAAGGCGAAATCGACTGGTTTTCGCCCATCTGGTTTCTTGGCGACGAACTTGAGCGTAATTCGGCCATTTCCCAAATATTCCGGTTTACAGCCGGGAGGGGTTGGGTTAAATTCCCTCTCGTTCGGAATCGCTCCAAGGTTTCCTGCAAAGAAACTAAGGGCACGCCTGACATGACCAGGCACGGAGGCCGGGTAATGAACACACCTCTTGCACTCATCATCCTCAAAACCCACATGTCGTCGTCCCTTGGGTTCGGTCACGCAACCGACCATTACCCGCGGACCTGACCCGTGCGCCTTCTTTGGGCGTTAGGGAACGGTCGGGCTCGAGTTGTTCTCGGGCCGAGCGAAGTGATGGATTCGGACGTGTCAATCCCACGTAGGAGACCTCGGTGCAGGGCATCGTCCCAAATGGTTGGGACGAACCGTCGAGCGATGGTGGCCCGGTTCTGAGTTCGGCGAGGTCGCTCGAGCGCGACAATCAATTCAGGAGGATAATGATGCGCATGTCATGTCAGTCGACCGGGTTGCGGGCTGGTGTTTTGGCTCTGGCTCTGATCAGCTTCGGGGGAAAGAGTGGGCAAGCGGATACGCTTATCAACTACAGCACCTCGGGCTCGATCGATTCGACCGGAGTGTCCGGCCCCGGCGTGATTAGCTTCATTCCGGTGACCTCCAACCAGTTCAATTCGCCTTCGGCGTTCAGCCTTGGCGATTTCCAGGTGGCTGCGTTGCCATCCGGTGGGTCGACGACCTATGTGAATACCCCCTTCCACATTACGTTCCTGGCCAACTCGGTTGATGGCGAGGTTCCTAGCCCCAACGATACGCCGTTCCAGATCAGTGGCACACTGAACGGAACCATCACCGGTGCCAGCCAGTCGTCCGTGGTGGCCAAATTCGATCCGCTCACGAATCCCACATTCATCACCGGTAATTTCCTCAACACGTTGAGCTTCACCGACAATCCGCTGTCGCTGGTGCCTTCGACGACCAACAGTGGTCACGCTTCGGCCCAGGCTTACCTGACCACCGAGACCCGCGTTCCCGAGCCGACCTCGATCGCTCTCTTCCTGACCACCTTGGCCGGCCTGGGAGTTCGTCACCGGGTTCGCACCCGGCGGGCTGCTTGATCGCCGCTTGCCACGTGCCTACTAGAGCAAAGGTCCCGCAGCCCCTCTTGTTCGAGGGGCTTTTTCCTCCCAACCGACTCGCTCAAGCACCGTGAGATCCGATTATGTGTCGCATCTTGCTCCACACCAACGACTGCTTCTCGCCGACGTTCGCCGTCCCGATCTGCTTCGATGGTTTCGGATCGACCTCGCTTGAGACCCTCGAACCCGTTGAAGCAAACGGCCCGGTGACGCAGACCGGCCGTTGCTTCGTTTCGCTTGCTGACGGATCGTTTCTCCCGCTCGATGCCATCGACAACGAGGGTGTTTCGAGCCAGGCATCCACCTCGACCGAAGAGGGTCGCATGATCCGTTTTCACAAGAGGAATGCCGTCGCTGAACCTGCCACGGCCGCCGTGTCCATGGCGCAGCAGATCGGACTGGACGTAGCCCGTCGGCCCCGCGTGGGGTGCCGTTCAGGCAAACCAGTCATCGCGATCGACCCCCGCTCGCGGGCGTTCGCATTACGTGTTTCCGACCCTATTTGAACATCGGATTTCCAGGAGCTTCACCTTGCGACTGTCCAGACTTCACACCCTGATGTTGGCTCTGACGCTCGGCGGATGGATCGCCACGACGACCGAGGCGGCCCCCATCTCGCAACCCCTCGAATACGGGACGACCGGCTTCATCGGCAGCGGCGCCGGCCCCATCAGCTTCACTGGCAACACCGGCGTGGTGCTGACGCCAGGCGTCATCAACCTGGGAAGCCTGAATATCGCCGCCTTGCCGTCCGGCACGACTCAGGTGATCAACGCCGTTCCGTTCTCGCTTGACGTCGCCTTCCCGAGCGGACCCGGCGGAGCCTTCCCCTGGAGCCACGTTGCGGTCACCGGTGTCCTGAACGGGACCATCACCGGAAACGTGTTCTCGGACGTGCTCTTGGCCTTCACATCGGTCTCTCAGGATGGCAGCACCCCCTTGCCCTTCACGCTGAGCAACTTCCAGGTGATCGGCCCCGTGCAGCTCGCCCCCAGCGGGATCAACGGCGGCTCGACCCAGTTGTTCGCCTATGTCGGCCCCTTGCTGGCTGGCCAGGAAATCCCCGAGCCGAGCACCCTCGCCATCTTCGCGATCGGTCTCGCCGGTGTGGGCTTGGCCCGCCGCAACCGCAAGGCTTTGTCTCGCTGAACGCCACGTGAGAGCCCGTGAGCGTCCCGCTCCTGGGTTTCGGTCGGCGACGAGAACGATCCCAGCCCCGGGAAGAAGGAGCAGTCCAAGTGACTGCCTTCTTTCCGGGGCTGCTTGCGTTGATGGAACTCGGTCCCCGCCGTTCTCGTTCCCCCGCATTTCTTTTGTTTGCAACGATCCGCGACTGGGCGGGAATCTCGCTGGATTTCCGGGCCGGTCGTGCTCCTGCAAACTAACCCGTGGCGGCAAGAATCGAAACCATCGGTTCTTTCGCTCGGTCACGGATCATTGTTTGTTTGCGCTCGCGCCGCGGCATGTGATCAGGCGAGGCGCTCGATCAGCGTGATCAGTGGTGTGAAGAAGGCCGCGGCGATCACGAGCACAAAGACGCCCAAGGCCAAATAGACCAGGGTCGAGAGGATGTCGATCCACCTTTGAAGGCGGAGCGCCGACCGCCGCGCAGCTCCGGCGGCCGTCTCTCTCAAGGCCCAGGGCAAGTTGCCCACCCGGCTGGCCGATTCGAGGATCGCCGCATCGGCCGGACTGATCAGTCCCTGGTTTCTCAGCGACTCCCAGCAGTCGGTCCCGTTGCCGAGGTCGTGGAGCGTGCGTTCCAGGCGGTTTCGCACCCACCCCGCGGGATAGTACCGAATGAGAATGGCGATCCCGGAGGAGAGCGACTTCCCCCCCTCGACGACCCAGGCCAAGGCCCGAAGCACTGGCGCGGTATGCCTCGACCGGAACAAGCGGTCGAGCCAGAAGAAGTTGGGCTCCAGCCAGCCGGTCAACGAAAGCGGAAGAATCACCGCCAACGTCAATTCAAAGACCGTCATCAACACGAGGATGGGCCAACCCCACCTGATGAACCAGTGGCTCGCCACGAGGACGTCCACGGTAAACCGGGGCAGCTCGATACCGAAGTCGGCGAAGATGGCCTCGAACTTGGGGAAAATGAAATAAAGAACAAAGCACAAGATGAGTTTTGTGATCAAGAGAACGGCAACCAGGTAGGCGATCCGGGGGACGTACGCGGCCCGCACGACTCGCTCCGGTGTTTTGGGATCCGCCGCCTCGCGGAGCGCCCCCGCCAGTCGGTCAGACGCCCAGCCCATGCCGATCGAAAGCTCGGCGTCACGCGGCAAGACCCCTGGCACCAACTGCAGGGCCTGGGGGAGCGGTGCCCCCTCCTGAAGCAAACGTGCCAGGGTCAGGAGTCGCCGCCGCGATCGGCCGCGTTGCGTGTCTCCCAGCCCCTCGATCGCCGCGCCAAGCGGCATTCCGTGTTCCACGGCGATCGCCAAGGTCTGGAGCAAGGCGTCGCGCTGGCTCACCCACCGGCCCGTGACTAGCGTCAGGCCCACCACGGCCAGAGCCACGCTCGTGAGCACGATGAGCGCAGCCAGCGGATCCCGGAGCGACAGCAACACCGCGCCCAGAATCAGGCAGAGCAAGACCGCGATCACCAAGCCCCCAAGTAGCCGATCGTCTCCCCAGGAGGTCGATCCACTCTCGGCCCCCTTCGCACGGGCGCCCTGCTCGATCTCCATCGACGACCTCCTTGAATGGATTTTCTCTGACAACTGTCTCTTTATTCATTAGACAGTTGTCGTTGGTTGGCTGCAAGATGGAGACGGCCGCATCACGACCGGGGAATGTGGAGGGAACTTATCGCGTGCCACGACCGAGCCTTCGCCGTCCGGGGCTCCCTCGGAGCGTGGCCAGGAGACAAGGCAATTTTCGTGTTCTGGCCGACGGATCGCTTGACCTGAGCTCGGTTCCACCGATATGATTGGGGCAGATGGACGATAGGCGGATGCGCCCGGAGCCTCCCTGGATGCGATCCTTGACGACGAATCTACGACTTCAACGAATTCTTGGCCTTCGACTTGGCCGGGTGGAGTCTTAGGGTTCGTCGCCGCAGCGCCTCTCGCGTGACTTACGAAGCCCCGAGACCCGCCCCTGACCGGCGAGTCTCGGGGCTTTCTCCGTTTCTCCCGGTCGATGCGTCCGATACCTGCGAACTTCGTTTCCTCAACACCCTTCAGCAGGAAGAGTTTCAGCCATGGCCGACGCGAATCGAATCCGGATCTTCGACACGACCTTGCGTGACGGTGAGCAATCCCCCGGCGCAAGCATGAACATCGTCGAGAAGGTGGAAGTGGCCCGGGCCTTGGCCGCGCTTGGCGTCGATATCATCGAGGCCGGGTTCCCCATCGCCTCCCAGGGCGACTTCGAGGCGGTCCGCGCGATTGCAGCCGAAGTCGCCGGCACCACCGTCTGCGGCCTGGCCCGGTGCAATGATCGGGATATCGACCGCGCCTGGGAGGCCTTGAAGTACGCGCAGAGTCCGCGGATCCATGTCTTCCTGGCGACCTCGGCGATCCATCGCGAGCACAAGCTCAAAATGACCCGCGAGCAGGTCGTCGAGCGTGCGGTGGCCAGCGTTCGCCGCGCCAAAGGGTACTGCAGCGACATCGAATTCAGCCCCGAGGATGCCGCGCGGACCGAGGTGGATTTCCTCTGTGAAGTGGTCGAGGCCGCCATCGCCGCCGGCGCGACCACCGTCAACATCCCGGACACCGTGGGTTATGCCACCCCCACCCAGTACGCCGCTGTCATCACCGCCCTCCGCGAGCGCGTGCCCAACATCGGCCAGGCCGTCATCAGCGTCCACTGCCATAACGACCTGGGTCTGGCCGTCGCCAACAGCCTGGCCGCCTGTGAGGTTGGGGCACGCCAGGTCGAGTGCACGATCAACGGGATCGGCGAACGCGCCGGTAACGCCGCACTCGAGGAAATCGTCATGGCGCTGAAGACCCGGTTCGACTACTACGGCCTGACCACCGGTATCAAGACCGAACGCCTCTATCCGGTCAGCCGGATGGTCTCGACCGTGACCGGCCTGACCGTCCAGCGCAACAAGGCGATCGTCGGCCGCAACGCGTTCGCTCACGAAGCGGGGATCCATCAGGACGGCATGCTCAAGGAGCGGTCAACTTATGAGATCATGCGTCCCGAGGAGGTCGGCGTCCCCAAGACCGACCTCGTGCTGGGCAAGCACTCCGGCCGCCATGCGCTCCGCGATCGGGTGACCGAACTGGGCTATCACCTGAACGACGCCCAGCTCGAAATCTTGTTCGAGGATTTCAAGACGCTGGCCGACAAGAAGAAGGAAGTGTACGACGAGGACCTGGTCGTTCTGATCGAGAAGCATATCCAGGACGTCGCCGCGCACTGGACCTTGGTCAGCCTGCACACCACGGCCGGCACCAGCGTGACCCCGACGGCCACCGTCTGCATCCGCCGCCCCGACGGCCAGCTCGTTCAAGACGCCGCGATTGGCGACGGCCCGGTCGATGCCATCTTCAAGGCCGTCGAACGGGTGACCGGCATCACGGCCAACCTCCGCGAGTTCGGTGTCCGGGGCGTCACCGGCGGCAAGGATGCCCAGGGCGAAGTGTCGTTGGAACTCGAAGTTGAGAGCGACGACCGCACGTTCCGCGGCCGCGCGGCCTCGACCGACATCATCGAAGCCTCGGCCGAAGCCTACCTGAACGCCGTGAACGCCATCGCCACCCGCCGTGAACGTGACCACCCCCGTGAGGTCATCGGCCGCCCCGGGGCAGGGGCCTGAACTTCGGTCGTCCGGTTGCGAGGGTGAACTGCGGTTCGCTCGAAGCGAAGAACAGGGGGGGGCAGCAGACGATGATCGCATCGCCTGTTGCCCCCCTTTTCTTTGTTTTTCAGGTTCTTTCGGCGAGTTCTCAATGAGGGAGTTTGAGGGGGGAGTTTGAGTTTGAGTAGCCAGGTACTTTACTTGGGATATCTGGGAGTTTCAGTAAATATGAATAGGCAGTCGCAGATCTGGACAGTTTACCCAGGTTCCGCTCTTTACCCTTTTTAGGTGCATGGCCACTATTCTGTTCTGTCTGCTTGCTCATGTTTGAGTCCGGCTGAGAAGACCGAGGCGGCGGGGGATCGATGGGCGAGGGATTGCAGGTAGATAGTGGCTAAGGTTAGCAGGCTCTTTCCTTGTCGTTTGACAAACGTCATACTCGGCGGCCGTTCGATTGTCCCCCGTACTCGTCGAAGGAGGGTAAAGGACCATGTCTTTGATCCACCCGAAAGCCGTCGCGTTGCTCATGGGGAGTTGTGCCGTCGCGTTGCTCATGGCCTTACCGATCAGGGCCGACGACAAGGACCAAGCTTCCCCGATCCTGAAAGGGTGGGGCCAGGTCTCCGACACGGACCGGGACTGCGACATCACCTACAAAGAGAACGCAGTCGAGTTCAAGATCCCCGCCAAGTCTCATGACTTTGCCTCCGAGCTCATGATGCAGAATGCGCCCCGCGTTCTCCAAGAATTGAAGGGGGACTTCATCGCCCAAGTCAAGGTCACAGGCGAATTCAAGCCGGGTGCCACAAGTACCATCGCTGGCCGCCTCGCTTACCACGGCGCTGGCCTTCTTATCGTTAGTGACAAGGATAATTATGTCAGCCTACACCGAGGATGCGTTTATATCAACGACCGGATGCGCCACTACGCGAACTTCGAGCTGCGCAAGGACGGCGATCTGGCCATTTCGCGCTATGAGATCGAGATCCCGGATCAGGACACCTACCTGCGGCTGGAACGGCGAGGCGACAAGGTGTTCAACGCCACGAGCCCTGACGGCATCCACTGGACGTCTTATGAACCAATCGAAGTGGCGCTGCCCCAAACGATCCAACTCGGGATCGTCGGCGTCAGTTCGTCCGAGGTTCCCCTCACGGTGAAGTTCCAGGACCTGGCCATCTTCCGTAAGACCGAGGCCGAATAAGTGAGAGCGGCCGGATCATGGTTTTGGTTTGATTGACTATTGGTCAGGAGCGTGGCCGGCCGTGCGACTGGCGAAGGTTCGGCGAGCCCTCGATGGAGCACCAGGCGGGGCCGCCACGCACGACCTGGTCACTTTTCAGCGGGTCGATTGCCTGGGAAAAGTGTTTGCGTCTGCACGTGATTAGAAAGTCAGTTAAGAACGCCGGAACAGTCAGATCCAACGGCACCATCGACGGTTCTCAATGAGTTCCATGACCCAGTGAGGGTTGTCCTCCCAGTTCTGTTCGACTTCATCGTACCGGTAGCTCACCAGATATCCCTGCGGGAGTTGTTTCCAGTAAGTCGCTTGCCAGGGTCGAATTCGTTTTCGATGAAGATGTTTGTGATCGACGGCATGTCCCAGGTAGCGGGCACCTTCAAGCACACGTTCGACCAGGTCTCGCTGGGGCGAGATGAGGACGCTGATCTTCCAACGCTCGGAGCGGGACGGTCGCTCGTATCGTTCGAGGTACCGATCCCAGTTCGGGGCTGCGAATGCCTCCCATTGCCGCCCGCCCTCGGGGGTTAATCCGTAGTAAGTCTCGTCGCGAGCCGGGTCAAGGTCTCGCTCCTCCTCCCGAGTCTCGTCGAGCGCGGCTTCGATCTCCTGGCGACTTAGCCGAAGGCCGAAGGGGCCGGAACATCCCCCTCGCTCAGCTTTGAGGCGGCGATCAGCCCCATCCGGAAAAGTCGTTCCAGGGCCTCAACCAAAGACTGGCGATCCATGCCGTGCCCCGGCTTGTTGAAGATCGCTTCGATCCAGGGCGAGCGAAGAAACAGGACCGGTCGCCCTCCCTCAACGACGGTTTCCAGCAGCCAATACTCACCTCTCGTGAACCGAGGTTCCACAGGGGGCACTCCGGGTGATCGCCAAGGCGATGTAAAGAGACCAGTCCGTCGATAAAATCAGGCCCGTGGCCGGCCGACCGGGAATCCAGAAATTCACTCAGGGGCGCTACGGGCTCGCCTTGGTCAACGTGTTGTTCCCGGTCATTTCCGCGGGGAGAGAGGGGAAAGTTGCGCGTTGATTCCGTGAAAATGGCCCGGCCGGTCCGACCGAGAGTCAGGACCGGCCCGACGGCGCAGATCGAGGGTTATCCGCGGCAAGCCGACACTTCGCTTCAAAGGTTCCTCGCGGTCCATCCCGATCAAGGCCGGTCCAGGAGGGCGCTGCGCTTGATCTCGGCCTTGCCCGAGAGGTCCCACAACCGCAAAGCGAAGTCGTGGCCCGGGGCGACGTTCTGGGCGCCGCCGGACGCTCCGCCGCCCGAGACGGCGAGGTCGCCGCGGGGGCTGTAGGCAACGGTCCAGACCCATTCCTTATGCCCGGTCATCCGATAGAGTTCTCGACCGTTGGCGATGTCCCAAAGCCGAACCGTACCATCGTAACTCGACGATAGGAACTGCCGGCCATCGGGGGCCATCGCGATGCTGGTAACCGCGAATCCATGCCCGTCGAACCGACGGACCTCGACACCGCGATCCAGATCCCAGAGATGGATTGCGCCGGGGGTGTTCGGCCTCTCTGGGTTGATCCCCGCGATCGCGTGGGCTCCGTCCGGGGTGAATGCCAGGCCCCGCACGATCCCATCCTGCTCGAGTGACTTCAACTCGCGGCCCGTTTCAAGGTCCCAGAGCCGCATCGTATGATCCTTGGGGCCGGACCCCGTCAACGCGCGACGGCCGTCGGGCGAGAAGGCGACCGAGCGGACCCAGTTGGTGTGGCCCTTGAGGACGAGGATCTCCCGGCCGGTGGCAAGGTCCCAGAGCCGGGCCGTCTTGTCCCGGCTCCCCGTCAGGGCGCGTCGGCCGTCGGTTGAGATCGCCAGTTCGTAGATTGTGCCCGTGTGCCCTGAGAGGCGGCGGATCTCATTGCCAGTCTCCACGTCCCAGAGCTGAACGATGCCGCCGGTGCCACCGGAGAGCGCCTGGCGGCCATCCGGGGTGAAGGCGAGACTATGCACTTCGCCCGGGACTTCGCGCGGGCCATGCGTGCTGGGGCCGGGGTCGTCGGTAGCCGCCAGGAACCGGCGGATCTCCGCCCCGCTGGCCACGTCCCAAAGCCGGAGCGTCCGATCGCCCCAGGGCCAGCCGCTCCCCGAGAGGATTTTCGTGCCATCGGGGGAGAACGCCACCGTGAAGACCGACCCGGTGTGCCCCTCCATCGACCGGAGTAGCCGCGGCCCGACTGAGATCTCGACTTCCCGGCCTTGCCCACGGAGGATCAGCGTGTCGGGAACGACCAGGTCGAGAGGAACTTCGACCTTCATCTGCAGCTTGTCACCCTCGATCGACGAGGTGACACGCGGCGGCTTGGGAGCATTCGCCGCCACCCCGAGTGGAAGCGTTTGGGCCGCGGAACCTTGATCGGACTGAGCCAGCACCACTCCGACCATCGCCAGGACTCCGAGCGAAACGCCGGTCCCGACGGCCATAACTAACTTGCTCACGAGCTTCGTCCTCCACATGGAGTTCATCAGCAGGACAACGGATGTCGGAACACTCCCGGCATCTCCGGACAGTGCGCTCAGAGCCGTCCGAACCGAGGACCTCGCCAGCATCTCCGAGACCGAGACCGAGCCCAGCCCACCCACTTGAGCGAGCCCTCCTAACGGCCAAGCCGTCGCACCGAAACCACGACGTCCGAGTCGCTCTTTCAAGAGTCTCCGGCCTCGCACCAAATGGCTCGAAAGCGTCCCCTCCGGCACCCCAAGCTGAAGCGCTGCCTCTCGCCGTGACATCCCTTCCAGCTCGCACGCCACCAGCGCGGCGCGGTATCGCCCGGGCAGTCGGCTCAGTTCCTCGTCGAGGACCGAGTACAAATCGACCTGGCCGAGACCTTGGTCGGACGCGAGCTCAACCGGGTGCTGGCTCATTGACGCCCGCTCCCTCGCATGCCGCCTCGCCTCAGACCGCCTTAACTCCTTCGCTGCGCGGACGGCGACACCATAGAGCCAGTTCGCCAGCTTTTCCTGCCGAGACGCGGCGTCTGCCCGTCGAGCCAGCACGAGAAAAGTCGCCTGGAAGGCATCTTCCGCAGCATGGTAGTCGGAGAGGATCCGCCGGCAGACTCCCATGACCATTGGCCCATGTCGCTCCACCAGCACATGGAACGCGGTCTCGGCGTCGCAACCGCTCTGACGCAGGAAACGCCTCAGCAACTCATCGTCGCTCAGCCCGCCGACCGCTCCGCTCGTGAACAGCGTGCAGAGTTGCTGCTGGGCCTTTCTTGCGGAATCTTGCGCCACGAATAAATTCCTATTTCGCTCGCTAATTTCAGACTGCCGCCCCCCCTAAAGTAATGGCCGCAGGGGCTCCAGCGCGTGCAAAATTCAGGAAATCAATGTTGGCGATCCCGCCACCACTGCCAAGGCCTCGGTAGTCGAAGGCTGCGTTGCCGCTTTTGGTCGAGCTGATGACCGCCAGCGTGCCGCTGTTGAAAATGCCCCCTCCGCTGCCCAGGGGCGTGTTTCCACTGATGGTGGAGTTTGTCATGAACCCCACGCCTAACGGCGGGGGCTTGCCAAAACAGGCTTGCCAGTCGTCTCGACCGGGATTCGACCTCCGGTGTCAACAACGCCGACATTAGGGCACATGACTTTGCCCCGGTCACGAATGTTTCGGGCCGCGTTCCAGTCCGCGGCGAGTTCAAATCCACAATGCTTGCACACGAATTCATTCCGCGATTTCCGGTTAGCCATTTCGCAATGCCCGCACTCGGAGCATGTCCGAGACGTGTTGCGCGGGTCAACCGGAATGACCGGGATGCCTTCGGCGAGGGCCTTGTTGGCGATGAACTGCCTGAGCTGGTAGAACGCCCAACCCTTCATGCGAGATCGATCGGCTTTCCTGGCCGTTGTCCGCTGGCCAATGCCGCCGAGATCCTCGACGGCGATGGCGCTGGCGGTGTCTTTAGCCTTGGCAACGATCCGCTTGCTGATGACGTGGTTCTCGTTGGCCCGGAACCGGGCCTCTCTCTTGCTGATCTTCTTGAGTTTCCGCTTAGCGGACTTGGTGCCTTTTCGCTGACAGGTCTTCCTCGCTTGGCTGTACTTCCGGCGACAGGCGTCAACATCGGCCCCCGAGAAGTTCTCACCGTCATCCGTAGTGGCGAGGTTTTTTACCCCCATGTCGACCCCGATGGTCCCCTTTGTCTCGATCGACTCGGGAGCTTCGTCGGTCAACTGGACGTGGAGGAAGTAGGCACCGTCGCGACGCTTGACCAGGACAGCGGATGTCGGCTTGCGGCCCTTGAGTGCCGCTTTCTGTCGCTCGCCGAGCTTGGTGGTGAGCTTGACCCGCCTCGACAGGAGCGTCAGGCCGAAGTTCCAGTTCCATTCGTGGAACGAGAAGATCCTCGCGTCGTAGTCGATCGATGTCGGCGCGAACGCCGAGTGCATTTTCGCGGAGACCTTAAGGGCGGCACAGGCGCGGGCGATGGCCCGGATCGCGAGGTTGGACGAAAGGCCGAAGGTTTCGCGGATCTCCCGGTAGCAGGCGTGCTGGACCTTGACCTTGTTGGTGAAGCCGAGCGACCGGGCTGACTCGGCGGCGAAGTCGCAAGCCAACGCGAACGCTTTGAGCGTGGCGTCAATCTCGACGCGTTGCTCGGGGGTGGGCGTCAGCTTGCAGACGATCGTCCGGACGGTGTGCATGCGTTCAAATATCTCGCATGGAGATCTCACATGCAAGGGCAAGATTTACGCGATTCCTCCCCACGGCTAAAGAGATCGTCCCGCTTTCCGCGCGTTGTGCCACAAGGACTTACGCAGCGGCCCTGAACCTATGATATCGGTCCGACCCAGGGATCGGCCACGAAAACACGCCCCAACGAGCCGTTCAAGCCCCCTATTTTTCCTAGAAAGCGGGACGATCTCTAAAGCCGGGGGCTTCCTCACTAGATTTTGGTGACCCCATCAGTCCATTGTTGAGGACGCCGCCGCCATGGCTCGTCCCCATCGTGTCTGAGTCATTCCCGCTGAGGGTGGAGCGATAGATCGCTAGCGTACTGCTCACGCTGTTATAAATACCGCCACCAAAGAATGATGGCCCTCGGTTTCCGCTGATGGAGGAGTCGACGATCGTGAGGTAGCCAAAACCGAAGTTGCTGATGCCGCCCTACGGGAATTGTTAGGCCGACGCTGATGCTATGGCCGATCATGTTGACGTGGGATGCTCTCGCCGGTGCGCCGGTCCGGCGCGAGGAGCACGGCGTAGCAGGAGAATGGGTCGTTCGGGTTGCCGTAGGTGCGCACGATCCGTGCGTTCATGGCCCGATCGAGTCCTTCCTTCATTCCCGCCCGACCCATGATTGCATAATCATAATGGTATTTCGTGGCATCGAAATAGTTGTAATAACGGATGCCAAGGAGAACCCGGCGATTCAGTCCGTATGCGTCCAGAGCGTACTCCGCCCCCACGGTCAGTTGGGCCTCGGCCGGAAGGTCGGCCAGAATTGAGCGCGTGAACTGATGTGGGTTGTACTCGATCCTGTTCCAGTTCCGAACGCAGGCCCAGGTGGTCCTGAGACCACTGCCGGGCAGAAACACGAGAAGGAGTAGGCAACTCGCCAGTACTCTGGCGGTTGCCACACCCACCCGTTCGCGGCACTTGGCAAAGCAGCGCACGGCGCACCAGCCCGCCGCCATCGCGAAGAAGGCCACGGGATAACACCAGTAACCTTGCAAGGGGTGACTTCCTTGCAAGGCAATTAAGAGGTAGACCGCCGACCATCCGAGTGCCGAAACCAGCCCGAGAGTCCGGTCGTGACGTCGCCACGCCAAGCCGGTGACGACCGCCAGGCAGGTCGCCAGAAAGGCGGCCTGCGAGATTCCGGCACGCTCGATCACCAGCGGGAGATGCCCGACGAGGTCTTGCCACGGGAAAAGCAGACGGGAGACCAGCCCTGGCCCCGCGGGTTCGAGGATGTTGCCAATGAACTGCAACCGGAACAGCTCCGGCGAGCGGACGATCAGGATCAGCCAGACGGAAAAGGTGGCAAGCGCCGTGGCCGCCAAACCGACCGGCCGGAGCAGACGCGCCGGGACCGCTCCAGGTGCCAGCGCGGCCCAGATCCCAAGTTGCAAGGCGAACACAATCGCAAACGGATGAGAGAGCCCAGCCAGCCCCAGGAACACCCCCGCCAACGCCAGCCATCGTCGCTGCCGCTCACGGCGGCTCCAGTGACACATCGCCCAGACGGCCGCCAGCCCGAGGGTGCCACAGAGCATGTCGGGACGGGCCAGCATCGCCGGAAAGTAGAGCAGTCGGCACATCGAGTAGATTCCGGCCGCCCAGAGCGCCGTGGCCTGGTCGTCCCAGAGGGATCGTGCGATCGCGTGGACGAGGAGAATCGCGAGGCAAGCGGCGGCGAGGGACGCAAGCCGAGCCGTCGCGTAGGTCGGCGGCATGATCAGGAAGAAGGGGGCCTGCGCGTAAAATGAGAGCGGCGGCATTGCGAACAGGAGCCGCTCCGCACCCAGGAACACGCTGTCGGACTCCGTCGCACGCGAGTAAGGGACCCGCGGCACTCCCTCGCGAGCGATCGTCAGCCCAGGAATGGCGTACCACTCTTCGTCAGGGCCGCCCGCCTGGCAGAGTACCGGGGGAAGCCGAAAACAAAGAAAGATCGCGATCACGATGAGAAGCACAATCCGCGACATGCCGCCTCACATCCGGAGAAGATTTGGTGGA
This sequence comes from Singulisphaera photorubra, assembly GCF_045290345.1. Lineage (GTDB taxonomy): Bacteria > Planctomycetota > Planctomycetia > Isosphaerales > Isosphaeraceae > Singulisphaera. The sequence continues at coordinate 2,116,660 of NZ_CP155447.1, forward strand.
AAAATAAGTAGATAAGTTTGCGGGGATTGAGAGAGTTATGTTCCTCTCGTCAATGACTTTCACTGGATTCGAGAATGTCTCCGGGCACATCAGGGCCACGACTGGGGGCGAGCCGCCGACCGTTGGCATCGAAGAGCCGATCGTGGCGAACGCCCCATCGATGGAGGCGGTAACGGAGGGCCGTTTCGAGCACGCCGAAGCCATAGGTCACCGAGCGCCTGAGGCCGATCGAAGAAGCTTCCGCGAAGTAGCGTGTCGGGCAGGAAATCTCGCCGATCCGAAACTCGGAGGCGATCACCTGGGCGAGCATCTGGTTGTCGAAGACGAAGTCGTCGGAGTTCTCTTCGAGGGGAAGTTGTTCGAGGACCTGCCGCGAGAAGGCCCGGTATCCGGTATGGAACTCGGAGAGCTTCGAACCCATTAAGAGGTTCTGGGCGACGGTGAGGAGGCGGTTGGCGTAATACTTGTAGAGCGGCATGCCACCGGAACGCGCCTGGCCTCCCAGGATCCGGCTGCCGATCACGCAGTCGTAGACGCCGCTGGAGATCATCGAGACCATCGCGGGAATGAGCAGCGGTGTGTATTGATAGTCGGGGTGGACCATGACGACGATGTCGGCCCCGAGCCGAAGCGCCTCGCCATAACAGGTTTTCTGGTTCCCTCCGTAGCCTCGGTTTTTGGGGTGAACCAGCACGTGCAGCCCCAGTTGCCGCGCGATGGCCACCGTTTGGTCGCGGCTATCATCATCCACCAGGATGACCTCGTCGACCAACTCGCGGTCGATCTCTTGATAGGTCCGGACCAGTGTGGCCTCGGCGTTATAAGCGGGCATCACGACAACAATTTTCTTATGATTATGCATGGCCAGATGCCCACGTTTTGACGGGTCGGGCGACTGCGATCAGGGTTCCGCCCCGGCCAAGCCGGCTCTCGCCCCAGGCCGGTCCGGCCGTCAACAGCGAAATCCCCAGGCCTGCAACAACCTGGAACGCCTTGCGGGGAAGCGACCCACTGTTCGGCCGTCCGGACACGATCTTGAAGAACTCGTTGCGACCCCCGAGGCCGCGGTTCAGTAAACTTTGCGACCAGCCGATCACGTCGTACTCCCACTCTCCGTAGGCGATGTGATCGACCTGGAAACCGCTCGCGGCGAACAGTTTCACGATCGCGTGCGCCGTGAAGTGGAACAGGTGACGGGGAATATCCAGCGGAAGCCAGGACGCTCCGGTGACCTGGGCTTGCCAGGACCCGAAGTTGGGGACCGCCGCCAGCACGAGGCCATCCGGCTCGAGGTGATCCCGCAACGCGTCGAGCGTGCCGACCGGGTCGTTGAGGTGTTCCAGAACATGCCAGAACGTGGCGCAGTCGAATCGCGTCCGGTCCCCCAGTTCATCCAGGCTGGCCACCACGGTCAGGTCGCCCGGCTCGGATGCCGCCCTGCTTCGCTCGACGCCGCAGCCGTTCCAGCCCTGCGTCCGGGCCGCTCGCAAAAAATCTCCTTCGCCGCAGCCGAAATCCAGCAGGGAACGCCCCATTCCCGGTCCCGCCCAGTGGCGAACGAATCCCAAACGGCGGCGGTTGCAGATCCTGCCCGTTGGGCCGTGTCGTTTTCCGTAATACCCCGCGTCGTAGTACGGGGTCAGGTCGGCCGGCACCGGTCGTGTTTGCCCCAAACCACACTGAGGGCACTCGTCTACCTGGAATGTCTCCCCCGTCTCCTCGGCCGCAATACCCCGGAACTTCTCCCGCATCGCGACGTGGCAGAGCGGGCAGTGGGACCCGACGGGCGCGGCCACGGGCGATGGTCCGGGTTGGGCTCTTGGCATCGTCTTGGGCGACCATCAGGTTTCGGGGGCGTCTTTTCCGAAGACGGAGCCGGTCACGGCCTGCGGAGGCGCTCGCCTTCGGGCCTCCATCGATTACACCAGATGAGATGGAGGACCGAGAAGCCACAACTTTCCGAGAATCACTCCGCCAAGGTGCCGTCAGAGGCCCAAGCGGCCGGGTTCAGGACTTGGAGCCGCCCCGAGCCGGGCCGGTTCTCCTTTCCCGGGTTTGCCGGCGGTATACTGTGAGCTCGTACTTCGTCGTTCAATATGGGATATTCGAAATGCGATTATGTGTAATGTTCGTTGTTTGTCTTCTGGCCACGACCAGTCAGGCTCCGGGGCAATCTCCGCCCAGGGTCGACTGGCCGGTCGTGGGGAACGACTCTGGTGGCACGCGGTATTCCAAGCTGGATCAGATCAACCGTGAGAACGTGACACGGCTCAAACCGGTCTGGACGTACCACACGCGGGAGCTCGAAGGCCGCACCGGCAAGACGATCGAATGCACGCCGATCGTGATCGATGGTGTGATGTACATTGTCACCGGATATCTCCGAGTCGTGGCCCTCGACGCGGCGACCGGCAAGGAGCTCTGGCAGTTCGATCCTCTCAAGGATCATCCGTTCGAGCACCAGCCGACGTCTGGCGGCGTCAACCGAGGCTGCGCTTACTGGTCGGACGGCCAGCCTGACGGCGAGCGACGGATTATTCACGGCACGGCGGACGGGCGCCTGTTTTCGCTGAATGCGAAGACCGGCAAGCTCGACCCCAAGTTTGCCGACGGTGGGATCCGCAACCTTCGGAAAGAACTCGAGCCGAATGTCGCCAAGCTTGGCTACGGACCGACGTCCGCCCCGGCCATCTGGAAGAATACGATTATTGTCGGGGTCTCGTGCGGAGAAGGCCCAGGCATCGCCGCGCCGGGGGACATCCGGGCGTTTGATGTCCGGACCGGCGAGCAGGTCTGGCGATTTCATACCGTGCCCCAACCGGGAGAGTTCGGACATGAAACCTGGAAAGGTGATTCCTGGAAGGGGCGAGGCGCGGCGAACGCCTGGGGCGGCTTCACCATTGACCCGGATCGCGGCCTGGTCTTTGCCGGACTCGGATCGGCGGCCTTCGACTTCTACGGCGGCGACCGGCACGGCGACAATTTGTTCGCGAACTGCACAATAGCGCTCGACGCAAAGACGGGCAAGCGGGTATGGCACTACCAGACCTTACGTCATGACCTGTGGGATCACGATCTGCCGGTCTATCCCAACCTGGTCACGGTCACGCACGCCGGTAAGTCGATCGACGCCGTGGCGCAGGTGACGAAGACGGGCCATGTCTTTCTGTTCGACCGCGAGACGGGCAAGCCACTCTTCGACGTCAAGGAGCAACCGGTTCCCGCCTCGGACATCCCCGGCGAACAGGCCGCGCTGACGCAGCCGATCCCGGTGAAACCATTGCCCTTCTCGGCTCAGTTTCTCGATGAGACGAATGTCACCAACATCGGCGAAGCCAACCGCGCGTCGGTGCTCGCCCGGCTGCGGACAATTCGAGGGGGACCGGCCTACAACCCGCCCAGCCTTCAGGGAACCGTCGTCATCCCCGGTTTTCACGGCGGCGCAAACTGGTCGGGGGCCTCGTTCGACCCGACGACCGGCTTGCTCTACGTCAACTCGAACAACGTTCCCAATATCATCACGCTTGTGGAAGGGAAAGCAGGCGACACCCCGAGGTACGGCCCTTACGAACACACGGGCTATCTGCCGTTTCACGACCACGAAGGGTACCCGGCAATCAAGCCCCCCTGGGGCGTCTTGAACGCGATCAACCTCAACACGGGGGAATTCGCCTGGCAGGTTCCTCTCGGCGAACACGTCGAGCTGACCGCCCGTGGCATTCCGCGAACCGGCACGGAAACGTTCGGCGGCTCGATTGTGACTGCGGGCGGTCTGGTGTTCATTGCCGGCACCAAGGATGAACGGATCCATGCGTTTGACAAGCAGTCCGGCCGACTGCTCTGGGAGCATCCCCTCCCGGCCGGAGGCTACGCGACCCCGTCGACCTATCAGGTGAACGGCCAACAGTACGTCGTCATCGCGGCCGGGGGCGCGGGCAAACTGCGAACGAAGGCGGGCGATGCGTTCGTGGCGTTCCGTTTGCAAGAGGAAGAATGAGTTCCCTTGGTTCGCGTCCTGAGGAGGCTACAATCAATGCGTGAGCCAATCTCGAGACTCTGAGAGCGGGTGTGATGCCAGAGATTTCGATCACGGCGGAACCCTTGACCGGCCCGCGTTGTGTCTTCGTCGTGAGCCGACCGGTCGCCCCTGAGCAATGGGCGTATGCAGCCGATCGCCAATCCGCGCACGGCTCCCCCTTGGCCGAGGCCTTGTTCGCGGTCGAGGGGGTGGCTGCGGTGCTGGTCGCGCACGACTTGATTGTGGTCACGCGATCGGGCAACCCCGGTCTCCCCCTGGTCGGCCCCTACGTCCGGATGGTCCGCCGTGTCCTTGGCGACACGACCGCTCGTGCCCCGATCGATTGGAAGACCCTGGGAAAAGAGGTGGCCAAGGTCCTCCGCGCCCACCTTGATTCGGGGCAAGTCGCGTTGGCCCCCGCCCTGATCGCCTCAATGCCCACTTCCGAGCAGCTTCGCCAGCGGGTAGGCGACGTGCTTGAGGAGCAGGTCAACCCCGTGGTGGCGAGCCACGGCGGCGGAGTCGACCTCGTCGATCTGATCGACAACGTCGTGTATCTACGGATGTCGGGAGGTTGCCAGGGGTGCGGACTTGCCGACGTCACCCTGAGGCACGGTGTCGATGCGGTGATTCGTGAGGCGGTGCCGGAGATCGGTCGGATTCACGACCTGACGAATCACGCCGCGGGGGCGAGGCCTTATCAATCGCGTCGGACGATAAGCCCGTTTGCGATCAAGAAGTAGATAGAGCGGTTTACGATCGCATTGCGCACGTTGGAGGAAAACGGGGACTGGCTCCCGGCCCGCTCCACTCTCGGCTTTTCCGGACGACCTGGCGGCCGGGTGCCTGTCCCCATTTTCCGGGCCGTCACGGGCGGCCTCGGCGGAAAGGGGGACACGGCGGAAAGGGGGACAGGCACCTCCGCTGCGCTCCGGAGCCAGTCCCCGTTTCCGCACGTGCTCCTGAGTCTTGAGACCAACCACCGTGCGCAACGCATCCGCAAACCGCTCTAGGCACGCTTGAAAAGAGCGATTTTCCCGTCGGGTGGGCCGTGCCCACCTGACGGGAATCGTCGGGTCGTCTGGGCAGATCGACTCGGTCCTACAAGGCTTGGGCGGCCGCCTCGTCGAGGATCCAGGTGACCTTGCCCGAGGCCGATTGCAAAAGCGAGCCGGGAACTTGCGCCGTGATCGGGCCACGGAGCGATTGGGCGACCGATTCGGCCTTGTTGGGGCCGAAGGCGACGACCAGGATCGAGCGGGCGGCCAGGATCGAGGCCACGCCGACGGTGAGTGCACGGGGGATCACGTGGGACTCGCCGCCGAAATCCTTCGCGGCGTCAGCCCGGGTGACCGGATGGAGGTCGACCAGGCGGGTGGGCAGCCGCAGGGCTGCTTCGGTGGAAAGGTCACTCGGCTCGTTGAAGCCGATGTGGCCGTTCCGGCCGAGGCCGAGAAGTTGGAAGTCGAAACCGCCGTCGTCGGCGATCCAGCGGTCGAACTGCGCCGCGTGCTCGGCCGCGGCCGACTCGGGGACCGTTCCGTCAAGCACGTGAGCCTGGTTTGCGGGAAGGTCGACGGCGCCGAACAGGTGCCGGTGCATGTAGGCCCGGTAGCTGTTTGGATCAAATGGGCTGATTGGATAGTACTCGTCGAGATTGTAGGTCGCGACGTTGGCGAAGGAGAGTGTTCCCTCGCGGTGGAGGTTGACGAGATGGGCGTAGATCGGCTCGGGGGTCGAGCCGGTGGCCAGGCCGAGGACCGCCCGGCCGCGGGTGGCCACGGCCGAACGGAGGGCATGAGCCACTCGTTCGGCAGCGGCATCGCAGGCGGACACGCGATCGGGGAAGACGAGGACCGAGGCGCTGGCCAATTCGAGAACACGGGCGGGAGCGGACATCGACGCGGGAACTCCTGAGGGCAGCGGCCAAGCCTCACGCAAGGTCGGCACACAAGGTCAAAATTAGACGGTGGTGGCGATCGCGTGCTTTGCGGAGGCAGGGGCGATGTGGCCGTTCAGGAGGCCCAGGGCGATCTGGAGCGGGTCGGTGGTATTGGCGTCGAGTTCAGGGTCGTACTTCTCGATCTGGAAGAGTTCGACGCCGATGAAGCGATCGTCGGTCCGGGCTGCGCGACCGGTCAGGCTGTGTCCCTCGGCCCACTCGCGGGTCAAGGCGGCGTAGGCTCGGCCCAGGTGCGAGCAATACTTGGTGTAGTCGGTCAGCAGGACCTGAGAGGCATGGCAGTGGATCGCCCATTCCTTGGTGCGTTCGGCCTCGCCGTCATAGCTGAAGTAGGCATTGGGCTGGGGCAGGGGGCCCCACGGGGTCCAACCGGTCAGGACGAGCGTGTCCTTCAGTTTCGCTCCGACCAGGCCGACGGAGGCCAGGGCCCGCGTCATCCGGTGCGCCACGTGGGCGTCGGTCGCCGGGGGCAGGATGATCGCACCGGGCCGGCGCTGGATGAACCACTCGACGATCTTGTCGATGTCGCTGGCCGAGGGCTGGTAACCGGGGCTTCGATAGGCTTCGAGATCCCAGCAAACCGCCTCAGCGCCCAGCACGCTACACTCGAGCCGGAATTCCGACTCACGGACGGAGACCTTCTTCTGGTCGTTGAGCCAGGGCGCCGCCACGTTCCGCTCGCCCGCGAAGACCAGGACTTCGATCACGGGCAAGCCGCGACGGACGGCATATTCGTGCAACAGACAGGCTGCGCTGATCGCGCCGTCGTCGGCATGAGGGCAAAGCATCACCAGCGGGCGGTCGCGACCGACGACTTGCCGGAGCGACTCTCGGACATCGCTCAGGTGTCCGTGAGTGCCTCGCCCCTTCGCGGCGCCGAGCAATCGTTCAAAATCGGGCTGCCAGTGAGTGCCGCCCGGGGACAGCAGAGTATTTGCCATGACCTGAGAAATGCTCCGACGGAACTGTCCCTTCGCTCCGTCTCAGATCGTCATCGAGAACCCGGCTCAAGCCGCAAAGAGAGGCGATCTCGATCGAAAGTCTAAGCAACATGCTTCCCGGTCGCCTGGAGGGACCCGGCTGGGCGTGCACGCGCGAGGGTGAACCATGATGAACTCCCCTGATCCTATTGTGGGGGGCAAGTCATGGGCCGTCAACTCCAAGCCATGATCGTTCTGAGGCTTTGTCCGATCCCTTGGAGGAGGGCGGGTTTGGATCTCGCCTTGGTGCGCAGGATGTGGGGAGGGGTGCCTTCGACCGGTTTCAGACCGCCAAACGGGGAAACCGGGGTCAGGAGGTTCCAGTCGTGCGAGGAAGGCGATGTGGTAACTTTGGGGGATTTTTGCGTTCGCGGTCGGTTTTGCCAGGCAGGAAGCTGATCTGCTGGATTGGGGGGCCTGGATCAAGAAGGGTGTCCGGGCCCTCCCAAACTTCAAGGGCGGCAGATTCAGATCGACTCGGCTTTTTCATTCGCCGTTGATCTCGCGAGCCAGAGCAACGGGGCTTGGCGCTCACCACTAGATGTTCGAATCCTCGAACAGCCGGGCGCGGAAACCGGACCACTCGGTGGTTTTGGGTTGGTCGTCGGCGTGCTGGGCGAGGAAATCGGAGACCCGTTTGTCGAGCAAGTCGAATCGTTCGGCCAGGACCCGGACGACGGCGAGGGCAAGCGCTTCGGCCGTGCGCGGGTTGTCGCGGCGGAGCTTCTCGTGCGCGGGGTGACCCATGGTGAGGATGCAGACGTCGGTGGCGGCACGGACGGTGATGGTCGGGGGAGTGGGCCGGAAAAATGAAGTCGTGCCGAAGACGGCGGGGGCGGTGAGGTGGGCCAAGGTCTCCTTGCGACCCCCTGGTAGTGAGCGTTCGATGACTGCGCTCCCCTCAATCAGGAAGGAGAGATGATCGTTCGGCTCCCCTTGTTCGAGCAGGACCGCGTTTGCGGGCGAGTGGCTCTCCTCGAGAATCGCCAGCAACGCGCGCCTTGCGTCGAGATCGACGTCGACCAGCAAAGGCGCGGCCAGGAACTGTTCGGCGACGTCGGCCTTGACCATCGGCGAGCCTCCATTTTTTTTCGGATCGGTGACGGATCGTGACGAGAGCGACCCCTCGCCCTAAACGTCGTCCGACCTCGTCTCACTGTTCTATTCAGGATTTTAGGCGCCCAGGGTGGGAGTCTGAAACGATTGTAGCGAAGATTGGGATTTGCGGCTTCTCGGGCTTCCTCGTTTCCGGATTTCGCCGGATGTTCGTTTCGTGCCTGCCCGATCTATGACCACATGGTAGGGGATCGGTTATGTTCCGGTCGCACTCCTCGTGGAACGAGGATTGACGCCGAAGGCGGAGGGAGTCGCCATGAGACGGACAAGAGCCATCGCAATCCTCGGGCTCGTCTTGGGGCTTTCCGGCTGCGCCGGGACCCACCAACACCAGCATTTTCCGGCCACCGGCGGAATCCCACCGCGGCCGACCAGTCTGGTCCGGCCGGGCTGCGCTTGCCATGTATCGGTACCGTCGCGGTCGCTGCCGTTCGTGGCTCAATCAACGAACTTGGTGCCGACCGTCGCGGCGCGGCCCATGGCGCCGGCGGTCTCCACCGCCTCGCGCACTGCGCCGCCGCATCCGCAGTCGCAGCTCCCTTCGTCCACAACGCCGCCACCGCCGTCGTCACGGCCGGTTGCGGTCCCTGCTCCGGGCGGCGTCGTGCGTTACTTCCCCTTGTTCGAGGGGGATGTGGCTCGGAGCGTGTGGGACACCGTATCGCCCGACCTCCTCGGCGTGCGCACCTCGATGACGCCCGCCACCGCTCCCGCGACGGACGAGGATGCCCCCGGAATGCTCAGTCCGGACGTGAGCACGCTCTCATTCTCGTCTCCCCCGCTGGGCGATTTGCCCAAGGGGAATGCGCCTCAGCCAGCGCTTCAGGGGCCGCCCGTCACCTCGACCAATATCAGGGAAGGCAGGGGGAATGTGGTGCCCGTTTCCGCGGTCGTCACCACGCTGCCGACGGCCTTGACCGGCCAATTGCCGCCTCCGGGCGCCCTCGACATCCCTCTGGCGGGCCCTGACCTGGCGGTGGGTGACGCGACGGCACCGCCCGCCAAGACACTCGTCCTGGAGCATCCCGACGACCTGGTGCTCGCCGGCCGACCGCGATGGCAGCCGCAAACGCAGGTTTCTCGGGTGGAGGATCAGGATCGTCCGTCGACCTGGGTCTCCGAACTCGCCTTCCGGCGGCCCGCGAAGCCAGCCGTCCGAGACGCGCAACTCGTGCCGATGGCGCGGACCGAGGCCCAATCGACCCCGGCCCGGCGAACGACGGTGGTCTCCCGCTTCCTCCGTCGCGTCCGGGTGGCCGGTCAGGCCTTCATCGACCCCGACTCAGTCCGGCGAGAATCGGGCGACCTCTCGCAAGGGGGGCAAGGTGTCGAGCGAGCCTCGACCCACCGCCTCGGCGAACCGTCGCAGCGTTAACTCCAGGTGGTCAGCCACCTCGGGATACCGCTCGATGACGTTGTTCTGATCCCACCGATCCTCGGGCTTCCGGTACAGTTCCGGGGGTCGCGGGGGATCGTCGGGATCGGTCTCGATCGGGACGATCATGTGCCAGATGTGGGTCCGGATGGCGAACTCCTCGACATCCATCCCCATGCAGGCGTAGTCGCGAACCTTGGTCTGCTCCCCTCGGATCAGCGGCAGCAAGTCGTGGCCATGGGCCTGTTCGCTCGGCGGCAACCCGAACGCTCCGAGGATCGTCGGTAGCAGGTCCACCGTCTGCACCAGGGCCTTGTGCCGTCCCCCGCCGAACCGGCCGCCGGGCATCCGGACGATCAAGGGGGTATGGATCAACTCTTCGTAGAGCCAGGGGCGGAACCGCCGCACGAGCCCGTGCTCGCCGAGCGGCTCACCCTGGTCGCTGGTGAAGATGATCAGGGTGTCATCCATTCGCCCTTGGCGTCGCAGAGCGTCGAAGAGCTCGCCGAGCCAGCGATCGACCAGGGTCACCGTCCCGGCATAGGTCCTGCGGAGCCGGAGCAACTCGGCTTCGTCGAGCACGTCGCCAACCGCGCCGGCGGGCACGTCGATCAGGGCGCGGACCTCTTCCAGGTCGAGCTCTTCGTCGCTGTCGTCCTCGACGAGGTCTCCTTCCTCACCGGCCTCGAACTCGTCGGGCTCGGCGGCCGCGTACTGGTCGCGGTAGGGCTCGGGCGTATCCCAGGGGCCGTGCGGACTGAACAAGTCGAGCCAGAGCAGGAACGGGTCTGGCTTCGCTCCTTGCGTCTCGAGCCAGTCGATGGCCGAGCGGACGGTGCGGGCGACTCCTGTATTCTCCTCGCGGTCGGTCTGGAGTACGGCCCTGTTTCTGAGGAGCTGCTCCCAGCGCCCCTTCCAGAGGTCGTAATCGGGGTCATCCTTGGGCGGGAGCCGGAGCCCCGGCTCCTCGCTGATCCGGACTTTACCCGCACGCGGGTCGCCGGGCGGGACGAGCGGGTCGTACCCTTGCCCGCGGATCCAGCGGACCTCATCGAATCCGCGTCCATACCCTTGCCCGGCGTCGCGGAGCAGGGGGACGTCGGAGATCAGGGCGGTTCGCACCCCTTGATTCCAGAGGAGGTCGGGGAGGATCGCCTCGTCGGGCTGAAGCGGGGTCCAGCCTTGCTCGGGGTCGGGAAACCCGTAGCGGCCGGTCCACCAGGAGCGGCGGGTGGGCAGCGTCGTCAAGTTCTCGGGAAAGTGGTGGTCGAAGACGACCCCTTCGGCCGCTAAGCGGTCGAGGTGGGGTGTTTCGATCCAGCCGTTGCCGTACGCGCCGAGGAAGCCCAGATGCAAGCTGTTGCAGACGACCACAATGACATTCATCGCCCGATTGTAACGCCCGCCGCGCCGGACGTCAGCAGCAGCCGCGTCGAGATCGCTTGGCTTCGCCAATGGCGAACCTGCCGCTTCATCGGTCCTTGCCTCGGTGTGATTTGCCGCGACCGGTGCGGGCGCCGATCCCGCTAACGTTTGACCGCCATGGTGCCCTCGCCCTGGATGACGTACGGCCGTACCCAGGCGGCGAACTCCACGATCCGGGCGTCTCGAATGGCGTTGCTCGCCGGATCGGCCACGGCGACCAGCCGCTCCGCCAGATCCATCGGCGGGCCGACGTAGACAAGGCCGTTGAGGCGGAGGAACGAGTCGGCCGCGGCAAAGCCCACTCGCTTGTTGCCGTCCTCGAAGGCCTGGGACTGGCTGATGGCGACGCCCAGGATAATCGCCTGCTCGATCAGGTCGGCCTGGTTGTAGTGGGCGGCGTTGAGCGGGCGGTGCAAGGCCGAGTCCAGCTTCTCGGAAAAGAGGAGCGGACAAGGGGGCGATCCCGTCCGTTCCAAAACCGCGGCATGCAACGCGATCACCCGATCGAACGTGAGGTAGATCGTCTCGTTTGTCGGTCTCATCATCGTCCCAGGAACCGGTACGCTTCCTCATTCTGCGCCCAACTGGCCTCGAAGATACGGGCCAATTCCGGATCGAGAGTGGGTGTTCCGGCAGGCGATCGATCAGGCCTAGAGCCAAGGTCCCGCTGTGTCTCAGGGGCAATCTCAGGCGATGGACGCACGGCATCGGGCTTGAGGTGGGAAGGTTCGGAATTCTTGTCGATTGGAATCATCGTCCGTGTTCTCCCCCTCGTCTTCGGGACTGACTCCAAGATACCGCGATGGGTGGTTTGCGGCCATTGAACCTGAGTAGCAGTCGGTGTTCTAGATATGCTTACGCTCTATTTTTAATCCCGCGCCCCCTGAGATTTCATAGATTCTGGGCGTTGTGCCCTTCGCATTCTCTACGACGTCGGGCCACACCTTGATGAATTTCCAGGCTTGTTCTTTCTGGAAATTCATGTGCATCCACTGGTTGGATAGGCAGAAGAATGTGAGCTTTGCTTCTTTGAGAGCTGATAGTTCAGTCTTATTCTTCAAGATCCTGCCGTCGCCGCTGACGACGACCCAGGTTGGATCATCGGCGGCGAGCACCTTGATCCACTCGACGTCAGGTGTCGTCGGAGTGAAACGCCCGTCATCGTAGTATGATAAAACCGAATGCTGGCGATCAAATACATCGACCATGCGAGCCAGCAATGCCGACATATTGCGGTCGAAAAAGAACCTCATGCCGCCATGCTTCGCTCGAACTCGACCGCGGCAAGAACGTGTTTGGCGTGGACCCTGAACAAGTCCGCGACCAATTCGGTGTTGTTGTCGTTGGCATCGTAAGAGGCGGCCAAGATGGCCGTGGCGATACCGATATCCTCGACAATCGGTTTGCCTAAGCAAATTGCCGGATCGATGACAACCAGATTAGCGATGCACCACCGCTGTGCCATTGCGGTGGCCTCGTTGTAGTCGATCCGCTTCAGAAAGGGGAGAAGGATGTCCGGGAATACCCGTTGGCGGGTCAGCGCCTCGATCATTTCGCTTCGGCCCAGATCGTCCAATCCAAGCGTGAATACCTGGCCGTGCTTGGTCAGGATCTCCTGCCGACAGAAAGGATGTCGTGTCTTCAAATCTGTCTGAAGCCGTTTATGGACCTTCCGGAGGGATTGCAGAGAGACGCCGCGATCGCGCAACTGGCCCGCCACGAACAACTCGATCAAATCGTGGAAACTGATTGCTCGATCGCCGCCCACGGATTGGTAATCGCTGCGAAATACCGGCTTGAGGGCCTGCGTCGTTGACCGCCCGTGGAACCATTCCCGGACCCGTTGCGGCTTGAGGCTGGTCAGGCGCGCCGCCTCCGGGAGATTGTAGATTCCATGGCCCAGGATGCTCATGACGTCCCCACTTTAATCGTAGTTTTCTGTGAATGTTTGTGCAGTGTGGATCGGATTTCTCTCTATTGTCAGCCGGCGATACTCAAGCCCCAAAGGATTTCCGCCCATCCGCAAATCGCCCCGGGAACACATTGTATACAAGATCAGTTGCGCATTAAGTCCTTGTGAGTAAATGAAGTAAAATATGAGAATCTTGTGATGATTTGGGGCGCAGCTCGCTTGAAGACTAGAAAAACGAGGGGATTCGGCGTTCCCCGAACCTTCATTGTTCGATTGTAACGCCTGCCTCGCCGGACGTCAGCAGCAGCCGCGCCGGGATCACCGTGCTCCGCCAATGGGGCACGTTCCGCATGACAAGAACCTGCCCCGGTACGATTTGCGGTAGCCGACGTGGCCGCTGACCGGTTTCATGTTCGATCTTCAATGGACTGCTCGCGGGGCGACTGACCGTAGCTTGGCGGCGGATGGCGTCACTAGACCTGACTTGTGAAGCAGGGCGGAGTAATCGGTTCCCGGCTGGCCGTGGCCCGAGCCGTCGAGGAGGGCTCCGTTGGTGCCGGTGAGGCTTCCGCGGACGATCACGCGATAATAGCCGTGGATCGGCAATCGGGGGCGTGGCGTCAGCGTCACAGTGTTGGATGCGGCGTCATAACTCGCCCGCCGGATTGTGACTGGTCGAGTGTGCGGCCGGACGCGACCGCGGGGGCCGCTCAATACGATGATGTAGTTTCGAGTGTTCTGCGCGGAGCTCGGAGTCATTGCGGCGTCGAAGGTCAGCACCAGGCGGGTCGGCTGGGTGTGAACGCCGGTACGGAGCAGGCTTCTGACTGTCGGCGAGAGCGGCTGAGGGATCGGGAACGCGGCCACGTTGACCCGCTCGATGGCAAACCCGGTTGGGGGTAACGAGGCGGTCGGGCTGGACCGATGGTTCTCGGTCACCGTGAACCAGAGGTTCCCATCCAACCCGACGGTCAGCGGGCTCGTGTACACGGAGTCGAGGCCTGGACTTCCGGTAGCGGGGTGCCGTCGCTGACCAAGGAACTGGAGATTGCGCCCGATGGTGACACTCGACCAACGAAGAGCCCCGGGGTCGTCTCGGCCATGGTAACGAACCCGATGAACCAGAGATCACCGTCGGGGCCGATTGTCAGATCGCTCGTGGGATAGCTGTTCACGGCGAGCGGGTATTCAGAAACGACTCCCGACGGGGTCACGCGGCCAACCAGACTCGACGAGAGTGCGCCGGAAGGCCCATAAACCGTTTCGGTGAACCAGAAGTTCCCATCCGAGCCGACCGTCAAATCGCTTAGATAACCGACCAACGGAAGGGCGTATTCGGTAATGACTCCCGCTGGTGTCACATGGCCGACGAGACTCGATGTGAGGCCCCGGGAAGGCCCATAAACCGTTTCGGTGAACCAGAGGTTCCCGTCCGATCCGAGCGTGAGGGTCGACGCGATTCCGCCCGGGGTGAGCGGGTACACGGAAACGACGCCCGCTGGTGTCACCCGGCCGACCAACCCCGACGTCGGTGCCCCGGAAGACTCATAAATCGTTTCGGTGAACCAGAGGTTTCCGTCCGATCCAAGCGTCAAATCGCTAATATATCCGGCCGGCGGCAGGGCGAATTCGGAAACGACACCCGCTGGTGTCACACGGCCGACGAGTCCAGGCGATGGCGAACCGGAAGATGTGTTGGCTGTTCCGGTAAACCAGAGATTGCCATCGGAGCCGACGGTCAGCTTCCCTACGTTAGCGGCCGAGGGTATAGCGAATTCGGAAACGACTCCCGACGGGGTCGCACGGCCGACCAGGCTCTGCGGGGAAAGCCCGTCAGAGCTGGGAATCGACTCGGTAAACCAGAGATTGCCATCGGGGCCGACGATCAGATCGCTCGTGCGAATGACACTTGTGGAGAGCGGATACTCGGTGATCGCGCCGGACGGGGTGACGCGAGCGACGAAGCTTGAAATTGGAGTCCCGAAGTCGGCGTTGACGGTCGTCGTGAACCAGAGGTTCCCGTCCGGGCCGGCGGTCAGGTTGCTGACGGGGTAACCGCCCGAAGGAAGCGTGTATTCGGAAACCAGGCCGGATGAAGTCGACCGTCCTATCCGCCCGGTGAGCGGGAGGCTCAGGATTCCACCGGACCTCGTGATTCGCTCATACCAGAGATTGCCGTCCGATCCCAATGTCAGCGGGCTGATAGAGCCTGCCGGGGGGATTGGGAATACGCTAACCGCCGTTGACAGCAGTGCTTTATCTTCGAGCCGCTCCACCCAGGCCGTCGGCTGAAGCCCGCGAGCCGGACGCACTTTTCTGTTACGCCGACCGATTCCCGCGTGGAATTCTCTCTCCATGCAAACCTCCCGCTGGGAACGTCATCGCCATGTAGATGAGAGGCGAAGCCGTCCGTTTATTCTATTTCTTATATCAAAAACCCATCGAGCTCAGGGCGGCGTGAGGATCAGGCGACCGGTTGAAATGCGCCCTCCTTTTCGTGCGTTTATCCATCGCGTTAGTGGTTTTGATATGCATGGTGAGAGTTGGCGAGCAAATGGAATTGTGGCATGTCGATTATGCTGATGCTCGGTGGCTAATAAGCAATCTCAACGGAGGCAAATCGAAAAGAGATTCTATGGCTGCCGTTACGAGCACGCAAGACGCCCAATTTATCAGATTTGCCTGGAGGTGTACCTTCATCTTGCCTCCGAGCCCGCCTCGGACGCCTTCGCTAGCCAGGTATCAGTGCTTGCTCGTTCTGGGCTGGTCTCTCAAATAATAGCGACGAGAATGGGCGATAATGCCGAATATTCTATGGGTTGCTGAATGAGGAGGGGATTCATGAGGCCGTCCCCTCCTCCTCCTTTTTCTGTGGACTAACCCCCGTTTATCCGGATCTCATGATGACTGCGAAAATCAGGTCATTTGATACTGGCGGGAAATGTGAATGTGGTAATTTTAGAGTGTTCGAGAGAATCGCGATATTCCTTGCCATGATCCAGCTCTTCTGGTGTTCAAGTTCGGTCCGTGGCCAGGAGCGAATCCAGACGGCGGAAGGGAACGCGGCTGCCGGTGTGGAGGAGCCCCGATCGTATTTGGAGACGGCCGGCGCTTCGCTCTTCGGCCCGCTTCGTCCCGGATCGTGGAGGCCCCTCGGAGTCGGCTCGCTCTTGAGCGAGGGATGGAATGAACCCTACGCACCTGCCCCCGGGGACGCCCCCCGTCAGACCTGGGTCAATAACGCCGATGGCGCTTTCTACCGGCTGTTCGTCTTCTCGTTCTCTTATGCCCGTGACTTGCCGGGGGGTGGGGACGCGTACAACGGGAATTATTTCCTCTTCACCCCGCTGAGCCGACGGTTCGAACTCGGCTGGTTCGTGCCGTTCGTCACATCGGCACCCGACGCCGCACGGCCGACAGGGGCAGGGAACAGGACCGATTTCGGCGACCTGACGATTGCGCCTCGCGTCCTCCTGGCCGAGGATCGTCGGTACACCGTGACAAGCAACCTGTTCGTCCGGCTGCCGACCGGCAACGCCCGCAACGGCAACGGTGCGGCGAGCCTTTCGCCCGACCTGGAGTTCTGGGCCAACCCGTTCGACCGCTGGGTCGTGCGGGGCGGTGTCGGCGTGACGGTGCCCACGAATTATTCGTCGGCCGCCGCAACGTTGCAGCGGGACAACCCCTGGACGGGCTTCAATGCCTCGCCGAGCCCCTTCACCTCCTTCGATGCCCGGTTGGCGGTGGGACACTATATTACCCCGGCCGACGCGCGCTTCTTCAAGAACTTCGTCTACTACGCCGCGGCCAACCTGCATACGGAATTAGGGGGGGGCGACTCCACCTATTTCAGCATTACGCCCGGGTTTCGGTTCGGCCTGGGGAACGAGTGGTACGTGCTCGGCGGCCTGGAAGTGCCATTGGTGGGGCCAATGCCGTTTGAGACTCAGACGATCTTCCAACTCATCAAGAACTTCTGAGGCGAGCGGCGATGCTCGTTCCGTGAAGGGGCCGAACCGGATTCTAGATTTGGTTGCACACACTTCGTGTGCTGACATGCTGTCGTCTCAGTCCGCTGCTCGCTTGATTCACCAACCAGGATTCGCGTCTTGGACTAGGACTGCGCTTTTCGGGATTTTATCGATTCAGGTTGGGATACGGATTCTCGGCCGTGGCCCTTTGGAATGGGCTGCCCCAGTAACGTGACCAAGCCGCTTCCACGTCGAAATCGCCGAGGCGAGGCCGCAAGGTGCTCGCCAGAGTGAAGGGGCCGTGCGGATCGGTCGCGACTCTTCCCGCCGTCTCCACGGCCAGCAAGTGGGCTACCGCCGCAGCGAGCCATTCGACTGGGGACTTAACCTCGAGGACCAACGGGGCTTCGCAGGCAGCGATGACGTCGAAGGTCTCTTCGGGGCGGGATCGGTTCTGGGCGTACAACTCGGTCCATCCGCGATCGGCGGGGTGCCGGGCGTTCCCGTCGGTATCGCAATCGGCGTCGTCCCCCCAAGCGAAGGACAGTACCAGGCGGTAGTCAGGCCGGGGGCCAGCCGGCCGCACATAGGTAGTTGCCATGACACTTGCTCCGGCCGGTGAACTACCAGCCCTTCCGACCCTCTTGCAAGCAGCGTCTCAGTTCGTTGTTGCGCCAGTCCCAGAGTCGTTCGTGGTGGAGGTCAACGTTCGGTGGTCCCAGATTCCAGGAACTCGGGTAGTAGAACGCGCCGATGGTCTGGAGCGCGATCGACCAGGCGATGGCGGCGGCGAACACGAGGAGGAGCGGACGACACCGCTCTCGGGCCCAGTCGAGCGTAAAGCCGAGGAGGATGGCGAACAAGGGAGTCGCGTCGATCCAGTAGCGTGGACCGAAGGAATGACCGGCCCACCACACCGAGTACTTGGACAGCATCAGGAGGTAGGGAATCAGCCCGACCAGTAGCCAGGCCACGATGGAGTGCGTACGGATTCGGCGTGCGGTTGCCGGCAAGGCCAGCACTGTGAGAGCGATCCAAGGGGAGAAGACGAATAGGCCCCGGGCTGGGCTCAGGAGCGTCCCGGTCAATCCTTCCAGCAGGTTTCCCGTCCAGATCCCCTCGACCCCGTGAAATATGGGGTGGAGTGCCTCAATGTCCGGCTGGCCTCCCTCGATCCTGCTGAAATACCAGAGATTGTACCCGAGCAACGTCGCGGCAATCGGCACCGCCGTCAACAAGAACCAGCCGAGGCCGCGGGGCTGAGTCCGGAGTACCCAGAGCAGAACAATGATGGCGAAGAGGACGTCGATGGAGCGAAAGGTGACCATCGCAGCCGTCGCAAGCCCGGCCATGGCAAGCCGCCAGCGGGGCACCGGCTGGGGAAGCAGGAGCCAGATGGCCATGCTCAAGGCCAGCGATGCCGGACCGTGCTGCCAGGGAGCCTGGCTCGCGACCGACCAGAGATCCGTGCCCAGCGCGGCGGCCAGCACCGTCGGTACCGCCACGCGGCCCAAGCCGAGGCCGCAGAGGATCTGATACAACACGATCCCGGTCAATGCGGCGATGACCGCCGATGTGTTCTTGGACATCCTCGTGCAATACCAGAGGAACGTGTTGCCGTTGTGGTCCCAACTCGGGACATATCGATCCAGATACCAGACCTGAGGCCAGGTGATCGACGTCGCCAGCACCGCAGGCCCGATCGGATACCGGGACACGACGTGTGTGCGGCTCAATGCGGCATAAAACGGGAGCTTTTGGCCCGGCTCGGCGAGTGCGGTGCGGAATCGATCGAGGAAAGGACCGTCCCCACGGATTATCGTATAAGGGAGCCATTCGTTCAGAATGGTGTCGTATGTGCCGATCGTTGCCCGGCGATTTCCGAGGAATATACCGAGGAGGGCAAGCCCAAGGAGGATCGAGGTCAGCCAGTTCCTTCGCGTCGAGGTTTTCGCGGGAGGTGCGGAGGCTAACGTTGTCTGGCTGCCTTCCGGATTGGTCATGACCCCGGCTGCCTCCTTGGTCGCAGCGGCCGCAAGTGTCAAGGGGGTGGACTTGCTGGTCAGCTTGGAATTATGGGGTGTGGATTCGGAGCGAATATACTGGTTGGCGGCCTCTCTGGAAAGTGCTCTTGCCGACCCTCTTGTCATCCGCGTTGAGGGTTTGGATAAAGTCAGGTGGGCGTTTCCACTTTTTGGTGATATTTGTGTTGGGTTGATAGCTTAGTAAGTTCTGGCTTGATGTTATGTGATAAAAAGCGGGGCTGTGCCATTCAAGTGAAATGCTGGATTGTCTTGCAATAATTGCTTGAGTTAAGTCAATGATCGTTTCACTGGCTCCCACAGAACGCGGCAACGCCTTCGCTGACCAGGATGACCGAGGCGACAATCCGCGTGTGCATTGAAGATCAACGCCTGCGACCTCTTGCCCCACTTACTTCTCTCCGACACTTTGGCCCTCACTTAGGGCAGCCGTCCGGGAGATTTTTTTTGCTTAATTAAGGGGCGACTGGCGAATTGGTTCAGATGTCGACGTCCGGATCGACCGAATCAGTGACCTGGCCCTGACGATCCGCATGGGAGAAATTGGAGTTGGTTGGGCGGAGACACTTCTCCAAATCGGGAGGCAGGTTGGCCGTGCTCCTCAGTAACGAGGATCAAGCTCGCCGATCACGGCCATCGCTCAATCTCGCCAAGCTCAAGGGGAATCCTGGACTCCTCGCTGATCCAAGCTCTTTCCCCTCATCGACTCCCGTCATAGTATGGGGCACGAACCCGTTCCCCGGCCGTCATCCGGCCCTGGTTCGGTTTTTGCTAAGGTGGATTCTGCCCAGGAGATGCGACCTTGATAAGCTGCTCCGACTCTCCACGTCCTCGGCGCACTTCGCTCGCGCTGCTTTTGTTGCCAGTACTTGGGCTTTCGCTGATGCTGTCCCGGCCCGCTGCTTCCTTGTCGCAAGCTCAGGCGGTCGAGGACAAGCCCGCGGAGTCTCGCAAGGACGGTCTCGCCGAGAAGGCGGAGCCTCGCGAGACCCCGCGAGAACTCCTCCGGCAGAGGAGGTTCGGGCAGAACCTCGCCGTCAAGGAGCCGGTTGCCTGGCAGGTCTACCAGCGAGGTGAGGGCGACCACGCGGACATTCCGATCGTGCTGGGCGAAGAGGTGGGCGACGACGAGGTCGTCTTCGCGAGGATCGGTGGGATAAGCGGCCCCTCCCAGCCCGCGGTTTACCGTGACGGCAAGATCGTGAATGTCCCGATCGGGGGACCGTACCAGATCAGTATCACGGTCGGCACAAAGCGCGACCAGGAACGAGGTTTCAGCAGAGCCCGAACGGCCACGATCGGACCGATCTTTGTCGGCGACCTCTGGGTTCTGGCCGGTCAGTCGAACATGCAAGGGGTTGGCAACCTGACGGACGTGACTCCCCCCTCGGACCGCGTCCTGGCGCTGGGCATGAACGGCAAATGGGCCAAGGCCGAGGAGCCGCTCCACTGGCTGGTCGATTCCCCCGACCCGGTCCATTCGGGCAACCCGGACGATCGTATGGCCCGTTCCAAGGCCGAGCGCCGCGACCGGACCAAAGGGGCCGGGCTTGGCCTGCCGTTTGGTGTCGCCCTGACTGCCGCGACCAACGTGCCGGTCGGCCTGGTCGTTTGCGCCCATGGCGGCACGAGCATGGAACAGTGGGATCCGGCCAAGAAGGGCGAAGGGGGAAAGAGCCTCTACGGCTCGATGCTCCGACAAATCAAGCTCGCCGGTGGAAAAGTTCGCGGAATCCTCTGGTATCAAGGGGAGAGCGACGCCATGCAACCGGCCGCCGCCAAGTTCGCCGAGAACTTCACCAACTTCATCGGAGCCGTCCGCGCGGATCTCGAGCAGCCTGAACTGCCGTTCTACTACGTCCAGATCGGCCGGTACATCTCCTCAGCCGACCCCCAGGGCTGGAACGTCGTGCGGGACGCCCAGCGTTTGATCCCCGACCGTGTTTCCGGCACGGCCGTTGTCACCGCAATCGACCTGGAACTCGACGACCTGATCCACGTCGGCACGCCCGGTTTGAAGCGGCTCGGCGGCCGCCTCGCCCGGATCGCCCAGCGCGAGCTTTTCGGGCAGATCGGAGCGAGCACGCCCACCCTCGATCGGGTCAGCAAGCGGGCCAACAACACCCTCGTCCTCAAGTTCAAAGGGGTCAACCGAGCCGTTGGCAGCCCCCGTGCGGCGGGTCCGCAGCGCAACGGGAGAGAGGCCTCCCCAACGCATTCGGCCACGGCACCGATCGATGGCCTTCGGCCTGCGCGGCATATTGGTGGGTTTTCGATCCGTAAGGACGACGGGACCGAGATCCCTTTGATTTTCGACGCGGCCGTTGGCCCCTTGAAAGACTCCGTGATCCTTCAACTCTCGGGCGCGATTCCCGAGGGAGCCAAACTCTGGTACGGCTACGGGCTTGATCCGTACTGCAACCTGGTCGACGCCCTGGATATGGCCGTGCCTGCCTTCGGCCCGATCGCGCTCGATGAAGTGAAGTGATCCCCGTTGCGGTTGTGGAACTCTTGTGCTTTCCCTGTTGTCCCAAGGAACTCGCATCATGACTCGTTTTTTGATGGCGTGCGCGGCCCTGGCCGCCACCTTCGCGGCTCCAGCCGCCACTCCCGCGGCCGAGCCCATCAAGGTCTTGATCATCACGGGAGACAACGTCAAAGGCCATGATTGGCCCGGTACGACGCAGGCGCTCAAGGGCTTGCTCTCGGAGGGGGGGCGATTCAAGGTCGACGTGACGGCTGCACCGAGCAAGGATCTCAACGACGAGAACCTTGCCAAGTACGACGTGCTCCTGCTCAACTACAAGGACACGCCGCAGGGGAGCGAGGAATCCCGCTGGTCGGACGCCAACAAAGCCGCGTTCCTCAAGGCGGTCAAGGAGGGGGGCAAGGGCCTGGTCGTCCACCACTTTGCCTCGGCGGCGTTCGCCAACCCGAACTGGAAAGAGTATGAGCAGGCGATTGCCGGTGGCTGGCGAACCCAGGGGTATCACGGCCCCAAGCATGAGTTTCCCGTCAAGAAGACCGAGGTCAAGCACCCGATCAGCGACGGCGCTCCGGCGAAGTTCGACCATACCATCGACGAGCTTTACTCGGCCTCGATGCGGACCCGCGGGAGCCTTGTCCTGGCCACCGCGTACTGCGATCCGACGAAGCCGCAAGGCACCGGGATCGATGAGGCTGTGATCTGGGTGAACCAGTACGGCAAGGGGCGTGTCTTCAATAACGCGCTGGGGCACGACACCGAGGCGATGTCGGACAAGAATTACCAGCAGTGGATGCGGAGAGGGGTCGAATGGGCGGCCACCGGCCAGGTGGACGCTTCCTCGAAGTGAGGGCAAGCCTCCTCTGCGCTCGTCGTTCCGTAGGGAAAACGATGCTCCCCTCGGGCCAGCGCGATTACAGTTCGATCCGACTGACCCGGCACGCCCTCGAACGGTTCCAGGAACGGTTCGGGGGCGATCCGGTCGATTCCGAGTTGGCGCTGCGGGCGACGCTCCGCCGCACGCGCCGACTTGGCCGGAACGCCGACAACGGGGCCGTCGCGGTCCTGGCTGTCTACCGCGGGCGGGTCCTGGTCGCCATCCTCCAGGACGCCTCCTGCCTGACCGTCCTGACTTGGCCTCAGTTCGTCCCTCGACTGAGCGAATTCGGCCGCACCCGCGTCCCTCGCAAGTGGGGACGCCTGCTCCGTCGGCTGGTCGATCCCGACCTGGAACTCGACCTTGATCCGTAGGGCCGATCTGACGGAGGGCCAAGGTCGTCGATCGCGCCTTCGCTCTCTCCGTCACTCAGGGGGCTGTCGATCGCGTGACGATCAACTGGCCGGTTTGCATTTGCGGTGGTCGCCTGGCTTCGTCCTGGCGGGGACTGTCCGCCCGATACACGATGAGTCGCCGGGGGACGCCTGTTTCGCGTGGCCTGGTCGAGGGGACCAGTTCAGACCTGGAATCGTCGACCGGCCCGCTCCTGGTGGGGATGTTCTCGGACGGATAACGGGTGGACCTGGCCGGCTCAATCGTTTTCGGAGTCGGACTGTTCTGGGCCGATGTGACGTAGGTGAAGAACGGGTACAAGGCCGGCGTAAAGGTGGGATAAGGAATCGGCGAAGGTTCGAAGCCGTAGGGTAGGCCATAACCGTAGCCGTAGGGCACGCCATAACCATAGCCAAAGCGATAGGGCATGCCATAGTTGTAGCCGGAAGAATTCAGCGGATTGCCCCAGGAATAGACGCTGAATCGCTCGAAGGAATAGCCACCTCCCAGGTAAGTGCCCCCTCCATAATATCCTGCACCGCGGAATGAAACCTGGCCGTGAGCCGGCAGCGGACCCAACCAGAGGATGGCCGCAAATGCCCCCGCCTTCGCAATCGTCCTTAATTTACACGTCATGTCATCCCGCTCCGTATTGGTCTGGTTGGGGGGATCGGTCGCCGGAGAACCTCCCTGGCTCTCTCTGGTTTTCTTGATTCCTGATGGCATTGTATGCATCGTGATTGGGCGTGTGAATAAGAGGGATAGCTGAATGGATTGGTGGGTTTGTGAAGACGGAGGTGCCTCCCGGTTCACGATGCAAAATTGTCAGGCCTGGCCATCCGTCTCACGCGACAGAGGCCCTTGAGATTAGACTGGGGGGCGCCGAGGCACGGACCCAGGTTCGCGGTGGTGAAGTTGGCTTTTGATGGGTATTGGTCCGACCAGTCTGATACGCGATTATTCAGGAATATTTATGCGAAGAAGCGGAGATGCAATGAGGAGCCGTTTACGACGCGTGGTCTGGAGCCTGGCGGTTTTCCTGATGGTTTTGCCGCTGCCTGGGGCGGGCGGGGTCACGATCCGCGTTGCGTCGCCGATCACACCTCCGGAATGGGCGCTTCTGGAGCGGGAGCTGTTCCGAGCCAATACGGCGGCCTGCGAGGAGTTTTTTGCACGGTACTTCGACGACAAGGGATACCTGGAATGCGTTGAGCGCTGGGGGGGAGACGACGGTCCGGACGACGCGATCGAGAACTGCAACGACTGGCCTCATCTCCACGCCCTCGGCGCTCCTGAGAAGGTCCTTCAAATGTATAAGAAGGCCTGGGAGGGACACTTACGGCAGTTTACCGTGGCCAGGACGAAACAGGTTCCGCTGGCTGTCGACGGTATGTACTACAAAGAATTCCCGGTGATGTTTGACTGGCAGCACAATGCGGAAGGACTCTCCGTCTTCAACTTGCAGGGGCTTTCTGACCCGGAAGACGTGAAGTTCCGGCACCGTGTCCGGCGCTTCGCCGGGTTCTACATGAACGAAGATCCCGGAGCGCCGAATTACGACCCGGAGCAGAAGATCATCCGCAGCCTTTTTAACGGGAGCCGCGGCCCTCTGCTCCGCAGGGCGACGGCCAGGGATTGGGCCGGTGACCCGATCGAGGTCGAGAGTCGGTTCAAACTTGGCCACGGTGAGCGAAGCTATGACGAGATGCTCGCGCATTTTCAGGAGTACACTGACATTGTCGGCGACCACCCGCTGAATCTCTTGGCGACGAGTTTGGCCTTGAATGCCTACATGCTCACCCACGAAGAGAAGTACCGGCGGTGGCTGCTCGAGTATGTTGACGCCTGGGCAGGGCGCATGGAAGCCAACGGCGGCGTCATTCCCAGCAACATTGGCCTCGACGGGAAGATCGGGGGGGCGAGCGACGGCAAGTGGTACGGTGGAACCTATGGTTGGGCGTTCACCGTGCGGGTTCCGCAGACCGGCCTTCAGGATCATCGCAACCGAGTCCACTGGTCATTCATCGGTTTCATGAATGCCTATTTGCTGACCGGTAACGACCGCTACCTCGACCTCTGGCGCAAGCAGGCCGAGGTGATCAACGCGAACGGCAAGACGCAGGAGGGTAAACAGTTGACCCCCCGGATGTACGGCGACGACGGCTGGTACGCCTATGAGCCGGGGCCTTATCGGTTGAATGCCCGGGAAATCTACTACCTGTCGATGAAGCCTGCCGATCGTGCGGCCACGGCCGGTGATCCCTGGCTCAACTACCTCGATGGTGGAGACGCCGACTACCCGGTCCGCGCCTTGCGTGGCGACCTCTCGCGGATCCGTCAGCGCGTCGAGGGAATGCGCGAGGACACCACCTCCCCCGACACCCGGCTTGCCGACGACCCGATGGAGTACAACCCGGCGAGCGTGACCGCCTTGATCGAGTTGATGCAAGGGGGGCTGCACATCACGCGGCGCGCCTCAGTTTTGCATTGCCGACTGCGTTACTTCGATCCGATCGCCCGCCGCGCCGGAGTTCCCGAAGACGTCGCCGCGCTCGTGGAAGCCATGACGAGCGACAGCGTGACGCTTTCCCTCGTCAACACCAGCCAGGTCGTGGAGCGGACACTCGTCGTCCAGGCCGGGGCCTACGCCGAACACCAGTTCCTCGCCGTCTCGGGATCAGGCGATACCGTGACCCCGATCAATGACAACAGATTTACGGTCCGGCTGGCGCCGGGGAGTGGCACGCAACTCAAAATTGCGATGAAGCGGTTTGTGAATCGGCCAACCATGACCGCCCCCTGGGATCGGCCATAACACCGATCAGGAAAGTCATGCCCGACTGGCCGGGGCACGCGCTATCGTGCCGCCGGCCCCCGGAGAACCTGGCTGACCGAGCTCAATTTCCGGCCAAGTGCGCGATTTTTTCTCTGCCTTTGTTCGGGCCGTGGGCGTCCCACCCGCACATGGGAATCTTGAAGAATTCCCACGCGCCCGCCAGGGATTTTGAGCACCGCCAGATCCAGGAAAACGGAACGTAGGGATCAATGATTCCCAAACGCAACATCTTTTTCTTGCGGTCCGGAAAAGATGTCCTAGAGTGGAAGGTGAGGACGCGTTGCGTCTCGAGGATGAACACTGGGCAGGAGGTCCCCAGTCGAAGGAGCGGTTCACCATGCGTAATCAATGGGCCCGGCGAGTGATTGTCAGTTTGATCCTCGCCTTCCCGCTCTTGCTGAGTGTGGCCGCATCAACGACCCCGGTTTCCTTCGCTCGCAGGCTCGAGGCGGCCTCGCCGATTGTTGCGGTCGAGACCGTGCTTGTGGGTGGCCTGCTCTTTGCCCGCCGCGAACGGCGACGGCTGCTGGTGGAGCTCGATGCCGCCAGGACCATGCCGGTGCGGGCCATCTCCCGCCCTTCGGGAGCCTTGGTCAACACGAAGGCCCACGCTTGGCGTTCCGTTTCTGGTTCGCCGGGCGTCTGACGGCGAGGCGCTCCGCCCGCGACGGGGATCCACACCACGGCCGGGGCCACCGGGCCACGTTTAAGAAATGGAAGCCCTGAAAGGTTAGCCTGATGTGATCAGGCTAACCTTTCAGGGCTCGTTTGTGTTGGTGGTGACAACTCTTTTTTAGCGGCTGTCAACCATCGGATTGGCCTGGATCAGGGCAGGGGGGGCGTCGGTAGATCCTTTGCCTCGGCGAGCCGTCGCGTCACTTCGCCGGCGACGGCCGCGGTGAAGGAGTCGGTCGATTCCTCGCCTCCGAGGTCACGGGTGCGAACGCCTTGGCGAAGGAGGTCGAGCGTGGTCGTTTTGACCGTATGGCCAAGGTCGGTCTCGCCAAGCTGGTAGAGAAGCATGGAGAGGGCCAGGAAGATGGCCGTCGGATTGGCCAGATTCTTGCCGGCGATGTCGGGCGCGGTGCCGTGCGCGGCGTCGAAGAGGGCGACACGGACGACTGCGGCCGCGTCGAACGCGAGGTTGGCGCTGGCGCCGATACCCAAGGAGCCGGCGAGACCGCAGGCCATGTCGGAAAGAAAGTCGCCGTACTCGTTCAGCACGAGCACGATTTGGAACCGCTCGGGGGTCATGATGACCTTGCCCAGGAGAGCGTCGAAGAGCTCGCTATTGTGCGGAACCTCGGGAAACTGAGCGGCCACTTCCTTGGCGATGCTCTCGAACAGGCCGTCGGTCGCCTTTTGGATCGTGTATTTCGAGGCGCTGGTGACTCGCTTGTTGCCGGTTCGTCGCGCCAGGGTGAAGGCATATCGGGCGGCCTCGCGGACCGGCCGCCGCTCGACGATCCGAAGGCTGACTGCGCCGTCTTCACCAATCATGCGGCCGGGGTCATCGTACGTACCACCGGTGGCGATCCGGACGATGTCGATGTCGAGCTCGCGGCGGAAGTTGGTCGGAACGCCGGGGATCGTGTAGACCGGGCGGTGGATGACCGAGAGGTCGAGCCGCCGGCGGAGGATGGCGTTGGGACTTTCCTCGGCCGTCACCGTCGGATATTTCAAGGCCACCCGGCTCGTCGTGACGGCCTCGACGGCCTCGTCGTAAATTTTAAGGCCCCGGGTCCTTCGGTTCTCCAAGGTCAGGTCGACGGGGACGAATTCAAGGCAGATCGGCAACGCGTCGCCCAACGTGTGAATGGCGCGTGACAGCTCCGGGCCGATCCCATCGCCCAGCAGTTCGGTGACCTGATACGTCGGAGGCATGATCGGCAAGGTCCTCTTTAGGTTCGATCCGTGAGTGATCCACGGACGTATTTTTGCCGCGTCGTTCCCTGGGCTGTCAGGCTCTGATTGTAGGGAGTTGGCCCGAAGTGCGTCAAACGTAGTGCAATCATTGAGGGTGGTAAAAAAGGTGCAGCCCCTGAATTTGGCGTGGCAGGCTGGGTGATTGGATTCGATAGACTTGGCAACTTGGAAAGACAGGGGGTATATTGGGGTATGTCGCGCCGGTCGACTCGCGGCGCACGTAATTCGATGCGTCACTTCCCATTTTTTTGAAAACGGCCCCTGAGCCATCCGCGCGGCGTGAAACCGTTCGAGATTTTGACTCCGCGAAAGGCAGGAGAGGTCCGATGTCCACAGCGGGGAAAGTCCTAGTCGTTCTGGTCTTACTGCTCCTGCCCGTCTGGATCATCCTGGTCTCGGCGGTCGCCACTCTGAATATGGAGTGGACACAGGCGCTGGCCAAGCAAACACAGCAGATCGAGACTCTTGAAGGCGATGTCGCCAAGAACCAGCTCGCCATCGCGGAACTCCAAGATCAGATCGCCCTGGAGCAGTTGGCGTCGGAAGAACAACAGGCCGCCCTTCGCTCCAGAGTCGCCGACGTCGAGCGTGCCAAAGCTGAGGCGATCCAGCTTCAGACCGGCGTCCAGGTTCAGCTCGAGATGCTCAAGCAAGCGGTTGCCAAAGCGGGAATCGCTCGCGATGACCGAACCAAGGAACAGATGAACGAGACTGCGGGGCTGGCCGAAGCCAGGAAGAACGTTGATGAACTCAAGGCTGCAAACTCCGAGCTCTTGAATGAGTTGACCCAGCTTCGCGATGAATTCAAGTCGCTCCTCGAGTCGAACAAAACCGTGGTCGAACGGATGCTCAAGAGCAACACACGGCGGATCGGACGACCTGCCTCGTTCGTCCGTTGAATCTGCTGGAATCAGTGGCCCGAACTTTCCTTGGATCCCGCGCGATGGCCCATTGCTCCTCGTTTCAAGGAAGTGGCACCGAGTTGACGCCAGGGGGGACCTGTGGCTAGCCTGCAAAGTCCCTCGCGGGCGTGGTGTTTCAGCAGGGTCTGTTTGGGAAGGCGGCGGGATGACCGAGGGCGTTGAGCCTGGACCTGGTCTCGGGCACGAGGCTCGGTCGGGTGAAGTTCGCTTCGATGGCGATGCTTTGAGTTCGGTCCAACCCTGGGTCGGGATCGCGGCCAACCCAGGCTCAGGGCGAGGCCGAGGTCGACGCCAAGTGGAGCGGCTTCAGGTTGAACTCGAGCGGTTTGGTCTGAACTCGCGAGTGGCCTGGTCGCTTGTGGATCGATCGGCCTTGGTGGCGCAGTCGACGGCCGATCCGCATTGCCGTTGCCTGGTCGCGGTTGGCGGCGATGGCACAGTGGCCGCCCTGGTCAACGAGTGCCCGACCGTGCCGATCACGGTCCTGCCTGCCGGGACCGAGAACCTGTTTGCCCGCCATTTCCGACTCGATCGCAACCCCGCACGTCTCGCCTCGATCATTGCGGCGGGCTCGGTCGTTCAGCTCGACCTCGGGCTCACGGCGATGCGGCGATTTACCTTGATGGCGGGTATCGGCTTCGATGCCGATGTCGTCGCTCGGCACCACTTGACCCGGGTCGGTCGAGCAGGAGTGGCCCGGCCGACCCACCGTGGCGCCTATGTCGAGTCGGTACTTCGGTCGAGCCTGGAATATCGCTTCCCCCCGCTGACCCTGTCGATCAACGACCCGGGTGCGGAAGAGACCCTGGTCGGCGCGACCGCCTTCATCTTCAACCTCCCCCGCTATGCGCTCGGCCTCCCATTCGCCCCCTCTGCTCGCGGCGATGATGGCTGGCTCGATCTGGTCGTCTTTCGGAATGCCGGTCCACTTCAGTCCTTGCGCTACTTGTGGATGGTCTTGCGGGGCATCCATCTCGACCGCGACGGGGTGGAGCACCGCCGGGTCCGCCGCCTGGTGGTAACTTCAGCCGAGTCGGTGCCGGTTCAGCTTGACGGTGACCCGGGGGGATGCGTTTCCCCGGAGGGCGACTGGACGGTTGAAGTGCTCCCCAACGCGATTGAGGTCATTGTGCCGGCGGGTGGTTGAGCCGAAGTACCACAGGGGAAGGCGACCTGGTTCGGGTCGTCATCCGGGCCGGTTCGCGATAAGATCGGCCCGGACGCCGGTCTTGATATTTTGTATTTTTGCGCCGCGCGTCGGAGGGACGATCGCCGTCCCTTCGCCCCAGCCCAGGGAGGGAGTGCCGTGGCCTCATTGAACCCCGTGTCGGTTGGTCAGGTCGAAATTGGTCGGGGCCGCCCCTTGGCCCTGATTTGTGGTCCTTGCGTGATGGAGCCGAACGACCTGACTCTGGTGATCGCGCGGCGGCTGGTCGAGGTCTGCGGCGAGCTGGGTGTCCCTTTGATCTTCAAGGCGTCGTTCGACAAGGCGAACCGGACCTCGAAGTCCAGCTTCCGAGGCCCTGGGATCGACGAGGGGCTGAAGGTCTTCGAGCGGGTCAAGGCGGAGACGGGGCTGCCGGTCACGACCGACGTCCATGAGTCGCAACAGGCCGCGCCGATCGCCAAGGTGGTGGACCTACTTCAGATCCCTGCCTTCCTGGCAAGGCAGACCGACTTGCTGGAGGCGGCGGCGGCGACCGGCCGGCCGATCAACGTCAAGAAGGGGCAGTTCATGGCCCCCTGGGACATGACCAACGTCGTGGCCAAGATCACGTCTCTGAGCAGTTCGGGGGTGCTCCTGACCGAACGGGGGACGACGTTCGGTTACGGCCGGCTGGTCAACGACTTCCGGGCGATTCCCCAGATGCAGGCGACCGGCGCTCCTGTGGTTTTCGACGCGACCCACTCGGTGCAACTGCCGAGCGCGGGGGGGGGCGGAACCGTGACCTCGGGCGAGCGCGAGATGGTGCCGTATCTGGCCAAAGCCGCCGTGGCCGCTGGGTGCGATGCTCTCTTTCTGGAGGTCCATCCCCGCCCGGAAGAGGCGCTTTCGGACGGCCCGAACGCGTTACGACTCGAGGACCTGGCCGGTCTCCTTCGAACCTGCTTGCGGATTCGCGAGGCCATCTCGGTCGACGACTGACCTGTCCTCACCTGAATGTCTGTTGACCCGACCGATGAGGTCCGGATTTCGGTCCGGACAATTCTCGCCAGTTCGGCCGAACCGGGGCGTGCTGGGGCACGTATTCAGAAAAATGGCCGGTGCCACCGGTATCGGTCTCGCCGCGCCTACCGCTCATCCGCAACAATGGAGCGATGGGACAGTCTTGAGTGGGTTTCGGATCCTTTTCTCCTCTCCTTTTGATTGTCCGAGTCATTGGTTTTATTCCAGATCAGGCGGTCCGTCGGTCATCTGGCCTGGCCGGGCTGTTGTCCTCCGTCGAGCGACCGCCCCACGATCGAGTCTTGTCGACGGATCAGGAGTCATCCCCTTGAAGCGGCGTCTCAGTCTCCTGGTTGTCATCACCTGTCTGGCTCCGGTCTGGGCCGGATGCGACTACTCCACCAACGAGTTACCCCCCGCCGCAATCAGCAGCACGAACACCGAGAGCGAGCAGGTCGACTCTTCGAGCGATGCCGGCCTCATTAACATGAAGCCGACAATTCTCGAAAGCGTGATTAGCCTGATTCAGACGGCGGCTCTGAAGCCCGGCGGCGACAATTTCAAGCTCGCCGTGCTCAAGTTGAACACGTATTTCGAGGACATTCCCCGGTCCCAGTTCGCCTTGCAGCCCGAGGTTCGCGACTACCTGAAAGCGGCCAAACTGCCCGATCAGGTCATGGCCGGGTTTGAGCGGACCTCGTTCGAGATGCCCGACTCGCGGCACCTCGAAGACTGCATGCTTTATCACGGGATCGCCACCCGGATTGGCGGCAACGGCGACGATTTGATCCGGGTCCGCCGTGTGTTCGACTGGATGATCCGCCAGGTCCAACTCGCGCCTGCCGGCTCGCTCGCCGCTCCTGGGCTCCCCCAGGCGCAGGTCCGTCCCTATGACATGCTCCTGCGCGGGATGGCAACCGAGGCGGAGGGAGGCTGGTCCGAGCGGGGATGGCTGTTCATGTCCCTCTGTCGGCAGCTTGGGATCGACGTTGGCCTGTTGACCTACCAGCCGAAAGACGTCGAGGTGCCGATCCCCTGGATCTGCGCCGTCCTGCTTGATGGGAAGCTCTACCTCTTCGATCCCCGACTCGGCATCGAGATCCCCGGACCCGACGGTAAGGGAGTGGCCACGCTCGACGACGCTCTGGCCGACCCGGAAGTGCTCGGCCGGCTCACGGTTTCAGGCGCTCCGGCCTATCGTCCCGCGCACGAGTTACTGGCGGCGAGCACCACCAAGATCGGCGTCTTGATCGATTCGAGCCCCGGCTATTACGCGCCTCGGATGCTCCTGCTGGAGAAGAGCCTTCCGGGCAAGTACCAGACGGTCCTCTACCGCGACCCGGTCGATCAGAGCAAGCGCTTCACCAAGGCTCTCGGAACGCACGCGGGAGAGGTCGCCCCTTGGCCCTTGCCGCTGATGGTCGAGACGATGCTGTTCACCAACGGCGAGTTCGTCAAGGCGACCCAGCACGCCCTGTTCTTGTTCCGGCCGGAGTTTCCTTTGCTTTACGCCCGGGTGAAGCAACTTCGGGGTGAGCTGTCCGAGGCCGTGAACGACTATATGACGTTTCGCTTTGTCGATAAGCCACTCTTGATGGATAAGAAAACGCCGATGCCGGAGGAGGTCCAGCAGGCCCTGGATATGTACTCCACCTATTTCCTGGGTCTGGCTCATCTGGAGCAAGACGACCTTGGCCCTGATCAGAAGGAACACCTCCATCGGGCGGAGCTGTTCTTAAAGGCCACCCTCAAGGTGCTTCCCGCCCCTGGTCCTCGGCAGCCTTATTACTACATGTTCCGTTGGGGAGCGCAGAGCAACCTGGGGCGTTTGAACGAGTCTCAGGGCGAGTTGAAGTCGGCCATGGCCTATTATTCCGAGAATGATCCGACCGCCCAGCACCACGGCAATTTGCTTCGAGCTCGCGACTTGATCTGGAACGATCCGTTCGCTCCGCTGCCCGACCCCTTGCCGTCCGCTCCGTTGCCCGCGGTGGGCGGTCCGCCCCCAATGCTGGCGAGGTGAGGTAGGAGATAGGAAGAGGTAAGGTGACCTCGGTGGCTCGACACCGAGGTCATCCCGTGACCTGGGGTCGTGACGGACTCGTTGACAGGGAGCTGACGCTCGCCACAAGGGTGAGTGTCAGCTCCCTGTCTTTCGATCCCGGATCGTCCGCTGTGTGCAGCTCATCCGTGAACCGCACAACTTAAGCCTCGCAGGGTAGGCTCGGACGCCTGTCGACACGATGCAATACGCTTTTGGTTGAGTTTGCTTTACTTATTATTAAATTGTCGCCGTTAATTATTTGGAATTGAAATTAAGTTCATTATTAATTGTTTTGTGGAATCTCTGCGCCCTAGACGGTGTTTGTGACTCAAAAACATCGTCGCACAAAGACTTCTGGTGAACCGTTATTCCCTTGTTATGCCTCATAGACTTCTCTTGCTGGAGAGCGATCCTCCCCAGATGTGAAGGCGGCACACGATACGGTGGGACGTACATTGGCCCACCGTACCGTGGCTTCCTGGCCCTTTCAGGGCAAGTGTGTGTTTTTTTTTAACGATCCGTGTCAGAGAACCAATAATTCTTAGTTTCATTTCACGGCTCACTGAGCCAGAAGCAAAAGCATGCCGATCACGATGAGTGGCGCATTCGATGCTCCGTTGAGCTGGTCGGCATACCAAATTCATCGAATAGAGAGAGATTTTATTTTCATTCGATTTTGATTTATTTAAGTTGGCCAACTAGGTGTTGGTTGGGTGATGCTTGCGCGAGACCGGTGGATTAAGATAGACAGCGAGTCCAAGGGTCTCGTCTCCGCATGTCACGCGGGCCTGACACCTAGATTGATTGCGCCGCAGACACCGTTGTGACATGGCGTCCCTGATTATTTTTGCCCCCCGTGGTGTTGCGGGACCGGCTTTAGAACCAAGCAAGCATCTTGGAGGATGGCAAGTCATGCCCGAAGGCGATGAGTTCGCCGAACTTGTCCGCCGCATTCGTTCTGGCGACGCCGAAGCGACGCAGCAGTTGATTCGGCAATACGAGCCGGCAATCCGCCGTGAAGCCAGGCTCCGCTTAGGTCCCTCGCTTCGGCCTATGTTCGATTCGATGGACCTTTGCCAATCAGTCCTTGGCAGCTTCTTTGTGCGAGTCGTCGCAGGTCAGTACGAATTGAATTCGCCGGGCGGAGTGATGAGACTCCTGCTTGAGATGACGCGGAATAAGATCCGCGAGAAGGCTCGCAAACGACGGGAGGCTTCGCTCGGAACTTACGAACCGATCTCGGCCGATCAGAATCCGATCGAGCCAATCCTTCACCGTGACTTCATCGCCGAATTCAGCAGTCGGCTGTCTGAGGAAGAGCTTGCCCTCTGGGAGCGGCGGCGACAAGATATCCCCTGGCAGGTCATTGCGACGGAACTTGGCGGGGCTGAGGCCTCTCTGCGTCAGCGTTACTCTCGCGCGATCCGTCGCGTCGCAATGGAGCTTGGCCTGGGAGAGGTGGTATGATGGACCTCCCTGACGACCTTGCTGATGCGTCAGAGTCGGGCAAGTTCACCCCTCAATTCGGGTGGAATCCGGCGCTACGACTCGCGCTGCTATCGCGTTCCGGCTTAGAGCCGGAGAGTGCCCAAGTCGCCGGCCGCGTCGATGACCTTTCCACCGTCCAGCT
This sequence comes from Singulisphaera photorubra, assembly GCF_045290345.1. GTDB lineage: Bacteria > Planctomycetota > Planctomycetia > Isosphaerales > Isosphaeraceae > Singulisphaera. The sequence continues at coordinate 2,150,743 of NZ_CP155447.1, forward strand.
TCTCGAGACGTTGAGGACCGACCAGCTCGGCCGGTGGCAAGCGGGGAAGCCAATCTGGGCCCACTCCTATCTCGCAACCTTTCCCGAATTGGATTCCGACCCCGAGGCCGCGCTCGACCTGATTTGGTCTGAGTATATGATCAGGGAAGCCCGGGGAGACCGCCCCGACCTGGAGAGCTACGCACGCGAATTCCCGCAGTATGAGTCGCTGCTTCGGCGCCAGTTTGAGGTCCATAAATGGGTTGAAGAGGCCGAAGAGTCCGAAGATTCGCGAGCGACTTCGGATGTATCCTTGGGCGATATTCCCACACCCGACTTCGCGTCTGGTCAGGAGACGCCGCAGGGGCAACGGGAACCGCGGAGGAATGGCCCTACCTTTCAATTGCCCGGGTTTGAAGTCCTGGATGTGATCGGTCGAGGCGGAATGGGCGTCGTCTACAAGGCCAGACAGCTTAGCCTTGACCGTATCGTCGCGCTGAAGCTCCTCCCCCCCGCCTTCGCCGCCGAACCCGAGCGGCAGCACCGCTTCCGCACCGAGGCTGCGATCGCCGCACGACTGTCCGATTCGCGGATTCTTCCGGTGTACGACATCCTGGAGAACCAGGGGGCGTTTATCCTGGTGATGCCGTATGTGGATGGGTGGGATCTGGCCCGGATTCTTGAGGATCGCCAGGCCGTTCAGCGTGGCGAACCGCCGGAAGGCCGGCATCCCTGTGGCCCCATGGACGAGCATGGCTACCTTCGTTTCGTGCTGCCCTTGCTCGACCAGGCCGTGGCTGCCGTAGCCGCCGTTCACGCGGCCGGCGTACTCCACCGCGACCTTAAACCCTCCAATATCCTCGTCGACCGCCGTGGCGAGGTTCGACTTACCGACTTCGGCCTCGCTCGGCTCGGTCCTGAGGCTCGGATCACGAATTCGGGACAGCAACTCGGAACGCCCGGCTTCATGGCTCCCGAACAGTGGGCGGGGCAGGAAGACATCGACGCCCGCGCCGATGTCTTCGGTCTGGGAGCGACACTTTATCAGGCGCTGACATTCAAGCTCCCCTACGGCCAAGCTCAGATTGATTCGCGGTCCCCCCCACCGATTCGTGCTCGCAAAGGGGGCGCACAGGTGCCGGCCGGCTTGTATCCGGTCATCCTCAAAGCGTTAGAGCCAGATCGCCGGTATCGCTACAACTCCGCTGCCGAAATGCAAGAGGACTGGGGTCGCGCACGTGAAGGACGACTTCCCATACCTCGTCGCCCCAGTGCTTCGCGCCGGCTGATTCGTCGGCTGCAGCGTCACCCGCTCTGGGGGATCAACGGCATGGCCTTGGGGATTGCCTTGGCCGGCGCAGGAGTTTTCGCTCTACGCAACGAGCTTCCCCAGGACACTTCCCTCGCTGCCCCAGACTCAACCCCGACGGTCCTCTTGGATACCAACCCCCCGGGGGCGCGCGCCGTGTTCGTGCCGTTGGATCAGACCGACGGCGAACCGCGTCCGGAACGCGCCATCCGCCCGACGACTATGACCCCAGTGCGCGTGCCGCTACCGCCCGGCGATTACCTGGTTGAGGTTGGCATCGTGGGCCTCGGATTTCACGAAGTCTTCCGCCACGTTCCTCACCCGGGTGAGACGCCTGGCGCGTTGCGTCATGCCCGGTCCATTCGTCTGCGAAACGGGTCGGTCGAACTCCCTTCGATCGAGATTCCAGCCGTGGCTGCCACCGTCGGGATGGCCCGGTTTGAGGGAAGCGAGTCGTTCGTGATGGGAACGGACCGTATAAAATGGGTTCCACCCCACGTCCGTAAGATCGATCCCTTCCTTCTCGACACGGCGGAAACGACCGTTGGCGATTATCGACGGGGCGCCGGGGGGCTTCCCCCCCAGCTACGCGACCAACCGCCTGTTGATTCTTTCCCCATAACCTACGTGCAATATGGCCAAGCGTTGGATTATGCCGAAAGGATTGGCAAGCGGCTGCCCACCGAGTCGGAATATGAATTTGCCGCCACGATGGGAGGAACCCGCCAATACCCGTGGGGTGACGCCCCAAGTCCGCTTGAGCAAGGACCGTGGTCCTTCGGATTAGTCCGTGCGCAAACCTATGATCGCACCGCCACGGCCCCACCCGTTTTTGGCTTATATTCCAACGTTGCCGAGTGGACGACCTCGTGGCTAACAGCCTACCCCAGCGCCGTCGCGACCATGCTTCCTGGATACCAAAACACGCGTGTTGTCCGTGGCGGTCCGGCCTCGGTCGTTAAAGGAGCGCCGAAGGACGGAGAAGTCGCCAAAGGCCCTCGTTGGCGTCATGTGTATAGCCAAGAACAGCAGCAACCTGGGCTCGGGTTCCGTTGCGCTCGCAGCGTGGCTCCGCGATTCCTTGATATGACGATCACCAAGAAGTAGCTCGTTATTTCACCACCAAAACATGGAAGTATTTGGCGGAAGCTCCCTCTCCAGAGCGGAGTTTATAGTAGCAGTCGCCTTGGCAGTGTTCCTCGATGGCGAGGACGCTCCCGCCATTCCCCGGCGCTTCATCCAATTCTTGGCCGATCCCAATCTTGACCACTCGATTCATGCCAGCGTCGTCGATATTGTGCGGGGGGTGATAGCTGATGAAAAAGACCCGAATTCGTTTCCGAATCCCATCGTGTTCGAGGTCATAATCGTGTTGCTCGAGCAATTTCGCCTCGCGTCCCAGCCAGAGATTCTCGTTGGGAGGCAGTCGTCGGGAGAGGCCGGTTTGACGAAGCTTGGAGTCCTTCAAGAAGCAATGCGCCGGGTCATTGTCGGAGCAATGCACCGGGTCATGATCCTCGCCCTTAGGCTCGCGGGTTAAGAAGATGCGAGAGCAATCCAGGTTGTCGTCGCGGCATCCCGTTTGGAGTTCTTCCTCAGACTGAACAAGGAACGGGTTTTGCGTTGGGCAATCCTCCGCATACCAGTAGAAGATTCCATTCATCTGGCCCGAAAGGCTGATAGGACAAATTGGAAGCTTCGTGGGATCCCGCTTCGCCTGGTCCTTATCGTTCATGGCAAGACCCTTGCATAAGAGGCTTGGAATCGGATGGAAAAGTCGCGAATTCACTCGTAGATAATAAGCGTAGAAAAGAATTGTAAGTCAACTGTGTAGAAAATTTTCAGTGATTCAGGGGATGATGATGTTGCGTGGTCTGGATGCGGTTGCCATGCTGCCGTGTATTCCACCCGGATCCAGCAACCCGTTGCCGTGGCCATAGTCTCAAGAGAACCAGCCCAGGGGAAGGTCGAAAGACAGGGAGCTCACACTCCCCGCTCGCCTTACAGAGGTGAGCGAAATTCATGGCCTCACGATCGGCGCCGCCCTTGGTCGTTGGTGTTCGCTCGCCTTCCAAAGGCGAGCGGGGAGCGTGAGCTCCCTGTCTTTCGACGGACGAAGAGCCCCGGTAACGTGGCGTCCGTCCCGTTGAGATGGTGGGCTGTGCCCACCATCCCGATCTCCTTGCTAAAGAAGCGGTTAAGATGTGACTGCAGTGATTTGAGCTGGTCTGCAATAAATGTTATATCGATATTTATTGCGTTAGTCGTTTGTCTTCAGCAACTCGTGATCGGTAAGCGTGACGCTCCGGACGGAGAACCCACCCCCCGACGCGGTGCTCGTCGTGTGCGAGGCCGGCAAGTCCCACGAACCGACGCGCCGCCAGCGTTCCTGGACGGTTTCGACGCGGTCGAGAGCGCCGGTGGTGGCGTCCCAGTGGTGCACGACATAGCTGTGGGGCAAGAACTTGCCATCGGCGTTCTGGTCGTTGTCGAGGACGGTAATCGTCAGATGCTTCGGCCCCATGCGGCGGTTGACCACCATGATCTGCTGCCCCTTGATGCGATAGCTCGACGCGAACCGGCCGCCGTCGAAGGTCAGGAGCCGGCCGAGGGGATGGTCTTCGCGATCGTCGGCGAAGCGGAGAATCGGTTTGTCTTCGGGGCCAGTGGCCGCCTCGGCGCGGCGGTGCATGGCGAGTGATTCGAACTGGTCCTTGAGCCAAGGACTGGCGACCGGGTCGTCGACTTTCAAGTCGACCTTGCCGTCCGCGAGGAACCGGACGGTTCCGGTGTAAGGGCGGCCGTTGGATTCGCCGGCCAGCTTGGCGGAGAAACCTGGGAAATCCTTCCAGCTCGCTCGGGCAGCGACGGCCTGCTCGAAGAGGGAGACCGCCTCGGGGTCGGCCTTCTGGGAGCCGAGCGGCCAGGCAAGGGCGAGGGTCGCGAATGCGCGGATCTCTTCGTAGGATTTGCCCCCGGCTTCTCCTGACTGCTTGGTCGAATCGCGTGCGTAGATCGAATACGGACCCGGGGCGGGAGGAGTCCAGACCGCCGTTCCGTCAGGCCCTGCCGTGGCCTCCGACTCGGTCAGGTCAGCATCCACGGCGTGGAAGACGACACCCGGCACGGGCTTGCCCTGCTTGAGCAGGACCAGCCGCAGCTTGTCCCCCTCGACCTTGCCCATGATCTCGAGTGGGATCTCCCCGCGCGGGGTCATCCGGTTGAGTTCGTCGGGATCGCCCGCGATCGCCTTGGGGTAGTAGCGGAGCAGGAACGGGATCTCTTTGGGCCGGGCCAGAACTCCGTATTCGCATGACCCCACGACCGACAGGTTCTCCGCGCCGGGCAAGGGAGCGCGGAGCCGGTCGACTCCTTCACGCACCTCGAGCGGCTGGAACGACCCGGGGGCCGTCTGAACCCAGAGTTTTGTGCCGGCGACCTTACTGACGAACTTCGGGTCGCCCGCCTCAGCCTGCTCGCTGAAATAGACCTCGGCCGACCGCCCGGCCTCGCCCGCCGGGCCGATCCGGATGAACAGGAAGTGAGCGCAAACGGTCATCACCAGGGGCGATAAGGTAAGCATCAGAATGACATCCTCATTCCGCGAATTTCGCCGGTAGACATGCCCGAGCGGGCAAGCCCTCGTCAGCCTACCCGTCGAGGCCGTGGCGGGCAACCGTCCGTCGTCACGCCTCGATCGGGAGCAGCAGCACGAAACCGACCCCGTCCGGCCCGTTCTGGCCGAGCCGCAAATCACCCCCGAGCGCTCGAGCCAGGCGCCGGCTGAGCGCCAGTCCCAGGCCGACGCCAGGGGCGGAATGGGCGGCGTCATGGGCCGACTTTGAGAACGGGCGGAACAGGCGACGGGTCGCTCGTTCCGGCAGTCCCGGGCCGTGATCACGCACGGAGATCGTCAGCTTCGAATGCGATGGCGCGACGGCGAACTCCAGTTCGATGCGCCGATCCCCGGCGTTGTTGGCGTACTTTGCGGCATTGTCGACGAGGTTCGTCAGGATCTGCTCGACGAGCGAGACATCGGTCCTGACCTGGACGTCGGGCAGGTCATGACCCACGATCAGTTTCATTCCGCCCCGATCGGCTCGGGCCGCCAGGGCCGGCTGAACGCGAGCGATCAGATCCGCCACGGCGAGGACGTCGCGGCGCTCGATGGCCCTTCCCCGCTCGATGCAGGCGAAGGCGAGGACGTTCTCGACCAGGTGGCCCAGCCGCTCGGACTCGGTGCGGAGGGTCTGCAAGTAACTGGCCTGAGTCTCGGGGTCGCTGACCATCCCCTCCGCGAGCATCTCGGTATAAAGCTGGAAGGTCGTCAGCGGCGTCCTCAGTTCGTGGGTCACGGCCGAGACGAACGTCCCTCGCCGCTCGCTCAAAGCAAGTGCCCCACCGAGCAAGAGCGCGACGGCTCCCGTGGTGAAGATCAGACAGGCCCAGGTGATTCCGAGCGAGAGCCGAACCGGCGACCAGGACATCGGGACGTCCGCCTCGGCCGGCCGCAACACTAGCCGAGCGGGTAACGCGGCGAGTCGACGGGTCGGCGCCTGATCGTCGGCTTGCACCGGTTCGAGCATTGCGTTCGGAACCAGATCGGCGACACTCCCCAGCAACTCGGCGCGAATGGCCTCCCAGTTCAGCCAGCAGCCTTGGAGGAAGGTCTTGGACCCGACCTGGACCCGACGCCCCAGAATCAGGGACTCGCCGATCCAGGCGGCCTCCATTGCGGCTTGCAAGACAGGCTCCTCGGTGGCCAGTGACCGCTCGGGAGCGACCGCCTGGGCCATCACCTTGTTTCGAGAACGCATCATGTATTCGATCGACCCTCGCGACTGGTCGGTGGCGGACTGAGCCGGGAACATACCGAGAATGTTCTTGGAGCCGCTGAACAGGGTTGGCTCTGGCGAGCAACAGAGTTCCATCGCGGGCTCGCTCACCAGCCCTCTCAGTTGGTTGAGCTGGATGGCCGCGGCGTCGATTTGGCTGGTGGGAAGGAGCCGAGAATCGGCGAGGGCCCGCATGTTGCCCTCGGGGACTTGGGGGGAATTCAGACGGCCGTCGGGACCGAATTGAAAGTGCAGGCGGATCCGGGGCGAGGAGTAGGTGAGCAAGGGGGAAGCGACGAGCACATCCCCCTTATTCAGGACCTCGAGCATGTGGTTATAAGCACGCTCGGCCGGATAGAACGAGGTGTAGGTGAAGTAGGGGCGCATCCCTTCTTCGGCGATCAGTGGGGCCAGCGCGGAATCCATCCGCCAGAGCGCAAGTTGCAGGTTCTCGTCGAGCGCTGCCTGTCGCCGGATCCGCGACTCGGCGCGTTCCAGGTCCAGGGCTACCGTGCCCACCCGGGTCATTGCGAGTGCGGCCAGGGTGACGCAGAGGCCGAACGCGAGCCAGATCCAACCAAGATGCTTTCTCATCGGGTCACATCCCCGGCGCGGAGCATGTAGCCGAGTCCGCGCACGGTCAGGATGATCCGGGGCCGCTCCGAGTCGTCACGCAGCTTTTCGCGAAGCCGGGCCACATGCATGTCGATTGTCCGGGTGGTAATTCCGGCCGGGTCGAGTCCCCAGACCTGGGCGAGGATCTCCTCGCGAGAGATGACTCGCTCGGTGTGGCTGGCGAGGTAGAGGAGCAACTCATTCTCCCGCTCGGAAAGGTCGATACGTTCGCCGTCGGCGAACCGGACCTCGCGTCGGTCGAGATCGGCGAGGCCCCCGTGGAACGCGACCCGGCGGCCGCCCGGCGGTCGACCCGGCGACCGCCTCAGGACGGCCTCGACCCTTGCCAGCAACTCCCGAATGCTGAACGGCTTGATGATGTAATCGTCTGATCCCAAGGAGAGGCCTCGCACGCGGTCATCCTCCGAGGCACGGGCGGTCAGGACGATGACCAGCAGGGTCGGCCGGCACTGGCGGACCTTGCGAAGGATCTCCAGCCCATCGCGCCCGGGCAGGACGAGGTCGAGTAGGAGGAGATCGATGGCGCAACCGGGGTCGAGGGCTGTGCGGCACCCCGCGAGCCCGTTGCCGGCCTCCAACGTGGCATAACCGGCGAACGTCAGGGCGTCGATCAGGCCCCGGCGGATCGCCGGATCATCCTCGATCACCATTACAGTCTTGCGGTTCATGGGCTACTCGAACCGGATGTTGGCACGGGCCGCTTGCTCGCGAACGGCCTTGAGGATCACCGTGTCGAGCGTCTCCTCGTTCGTGGCCGCCCTTTTCGTCCGCTCGGCGGCCAGGAACGCCTCACGCTCCCGGTGGAGAGCGAGAATCCGTTTCTGAACCGTCTCTCGCTGGGCGCTCTTGTCGTTGACGCAGGCCAGACGCTCGGACTTACTCAGCTTGCGAAGTTCGTCCGGTAGGTCGTCGTCCTTCAAGTCATCGAGCTTGCACTTGCCGGTCTTGATGGCATCAATCAAGTCCCACGAGTCGTTGCAGTACACGTTCAAGGAACTCTTCGAGACCGCACGCGAGGCGAGGGCGCTGGGAGATACGGTGCTTGCGTTGGCGTCCTGCGCCGACTGTCGCGACTGGCCTTCAAGGCCCAGTTTACCATAAGGGATGTAGGTCTTGTTCAAGTCGAGGCCCAGCCGCGCGATCTCGCCGTCCTGCGGGCAAGGGATGGAGACGACCTTGTGGTTGTGGTCGATGCTCATGTAACGGCCGTCGGCCAGCACGGCCCCTGCGCTCCAGCCGGTCTGTTCGCCCGCGGAGTTCGGGCCGCAGAAGATCGTGTTGACGATAATCCCTTTCTTGATCGCTCCGCGGCAGGCCGCAACGTAGTCGACTGATCCCTGGGTGAACGGCTCGTTGCCCGCGATGAAGATCGCCTTGTAGACACCACTCGACCGACTCCAGGTGAGCTGACCGGTGGCGTCGCGGATCACCTGTCCGCAGAACTCGCTTCCCCCTCGTGTCTTCAAGGCGAACAGCTTCTCCGAGACGGTGTCCAGGTCGTCAGTCAAGGGCACGACCATGCGGACGAAGCCTTCCTGGGCCGGCAAGTTATCATTGCCGTACTCATAGAGTGCGACCTCGATCGAAGCGGGCTTGCCATCACGCTTGGCGCGGATAAACTCATTGACAACACTCCAGAGCTGACTTTTCGCCTGGTCGATCAGACCGTCCATGCTGTTGCTCGTGTCGAGCAAGAGGGCGATCTGGACCGCCGGTCCTTTCGCCTCCGCGGCTCCGACGAGTCCGAGCCAGCCGGCTCCCGCAAACGCCACGATCGTCAGGATGCGTTTCATGAGTCGTCTCTCCGTTGTGGATTGAAGTTGAAAACATGCGGATGTGCTTGTTTGAAATTGTGGGTTGGTCTAGTTGTCATTTAGGCGACAGCTTGATCTTTCGGGTGGCCAGCAGCTCTTCGACCCGCTGCAAGAGCTCACTCCCCTCGAGACCTCCGTCTCGTGCGGCGACGACGAGCGTCGTTGCCAGGCGCGGGTCGTTGAGCACGACCAACGACTCCAGAGCCTCCTTGCGGACAGCCTGGGAGGAGTCAGAGTCGGCCACGAGCGCGGCGAGCCGGTCGCGGACCTCGTCAGAGCGGGCCTCGGGGTCGGCCAGGAGCTTCGCGGCGGCCCGGGCGGCCGCGACGACAACCAGGTCGTTCCGGGACCCGAGGCTGTCGAGAACGAGAGGAAGCGCCTTGTTGATGTGCAGGTCGCCCAGCGCGATCAGGGCAGGGGCGGTCAGTGGATTCTTCTGTTGAGCCAACTCCAGTAACCGAGGCGCGATATCGGCCTGACCGAGTCGGCCGAGCGCCCGGATCGCGGCGGCGTTCCAGCCGAGGTCGTGGCTGCTCTCCCAGATCTTTCGCAGTTCGGGAACGGCCTTCGGCTCCTGGATGGCGGCCAGCGCCTCAACGGCCGCATCCTGAAGCTCTGGCGCGGTGATATGCTCGATCGCGTAGGGATAGCCGCCGCGGTAGCCGTGTCGGCCGAGGAATTCCGCCTGTTGCAGCTTGCGGAGCAAGTTCGCCTCTTGGCCCAGGTGGGGCCACAGGACGCGGGCCGACTCGTCAGTGTCGATTCGCCGCAACGCCTCGACCGCCTGCCAGCGGACGTTGGGGAAGCGGGGGGCGAGCAAGACCGTCAACGAGGCAACGAGCCGAGGGTCGGCCACTTTCACGCAGGCCGTGGCAAAGGCGAGCTGTTCGTCGTACGTCTCGACCCGATCAAACGCCGCAACCAGCTCCGGGGCTGCCGCGTCACGCGGCAACTCGGCGATCAGGGCGAGCGCGGTGCCAATCGGCATCCCCGCATCCGACTTGTTTGCGAGTCGCCTGGCGAGTTGTTGGGCCGCCGCCTTCGGATCGAGCCTCCCCAGGGCCCGCCCCGCGGCGAATTCGGCCTCAACGGGGGCGTCGAGCGGTAGTTGCTCGAGATAGGTTGCCACCACCTGACCCTGGTCGGCCTGTCCGCTTCGGCCCACCGCGCGAAGTCGCGCCGCGTGTTCGGCAAAGGTGGTCGCGGGGCGATCGGCTCGGAGCCAAGCAAGTGCCGGCTCGATGCGAGTGGCCGATTCACCCGCAGCGCCCAGGGCGTCGAGCCCGGCGACTCGCACGCTCAGGTCAGGACCGGCGGCGTCAAGTGCCGCGACGATGGCCTTCACGGCCTGCTCCCGGATCGGCTCCTGCCGGAGATAATCGGTGTCAAGTAATGCGGCCAGGGTTCTTGCCGTGACTTCGCGGATCTCGGAGGCAGGATCGCCCAGAAACCGCGTGACGATTTCCGTGGCCTCGGGCGTCTGCGCCGCGAACGTCGCGCGACGGCGGAGCGAGATCAAGAGCGGGGCGGCGTCCCGGTCCTTGGCCTTGCGCAAGGCATCGAGCAGCATGGCCACCTTGGCTCCCCGGTCCCCTGTCTGTGTCACGGCGAGGAGCGCCTCGACCGCGGATAGGAGCGGATCAGTCTGGTCACGGAGCCGAGGGATCGATTGCTCGAGCGAACCGGCCTGGTTGCAGTTGAGGTATCCCGCCCCTTGCCGAGCCAGCAGGAGGAGCAGTAACTGCCCGCGTTCGAGCCCACTGGATCCCGCGGCGAACTGAGAGGTTCCCAGGTCCTGTCCGGTGAGCAACATCGAGTCGCGGGCGAAGATCCCCTTGAGTGTGCGCACCGGCTCGAACCGGAATTGCTGGGTGACGACCTCGGTCTTGCCCCCATGCACGATCTTGGCCTCGGTGATGTCCGCCAGTCTCACGACCAGGATCAAATCGGCCCGCGCGATCGGATCCTCCAGGTCGAGAATCCCTTGCTTGGCGGGCCGGCGGGTCTGAGCGTCTCGTGCGGATTTGGGGGCCTCCTTGGGAGTGGCGGGGGCCTGAACCGCCGCGAATCCGCGGTGCTCAGCCACCGTCATCATCACGAAGGTCGCGACAAAGGTGATGAGTGTGACGATCCCGAACTCCCTTGGCTTGGTCTTGGCCAGCATCGATGATTCCTTGTTGGGAATGGGATAATGCGTGCGCCGGCCCATTCGGCCGTGTCACGGCGGCTCGCGATTGACGAGGCTCGCCACCTCGTGTCAGGCATCGTGCCTTCGTTAGGTATCCTACGGGCGATTGGCCGATGCGTATGTCACAGCTCTGTAACATCAGGTAGCCACGAGGCCGTCCCAGGGCGTGGATTCGATGAACACGCCCTGCTCGCCGGGGGGCAGTTTGGAACGCCCCGTCGGGAGGCGAGGTCGTCGGACGGGGTCTTTCTTTAGGTTTATCGTGTCGAGATTAGGCTATTTGTATAAAATGCTATTGTGGCACTGCTTGCGCTGAATCGCAGCCAAAGTCAGTAGGCGAGGATATCGCTGTGCGCGATGATATGGCTCGCTATAAATGTCGTGAAAAAGCTGCATGTTTGCAGGTAAGCGAGTTGGGAATTAAGTAAGTATGCAAGACAGTATGTAAGTGATTCATTGATGTGGCAACGGATAAGGAGCCAATCGATGATTGGTCCCGCTGAAGACACCTCACGAGAGTGGGGCAAGGCTGCCATTAGGACGTAATCGCTCGGCAATCCCAGTCACATCCGGCGTCTGCGCTCGGGCAGGCCGCGCCTCATTCCCGGTCGCAAACCGAACCAAGAATCGGAGCGGAGCCCTTGACGATGACTACGTTTGTGGTCACCATGTCTGTGGTCGGGGGCTGATGATAGGGAATGGCACTGGAGGTTGGTGGAATGGGCGAGAGCAAACCGCAGATATCAGACGCCGAGTGGGAGGTGATGGAGGTCGTCTGGGCGCGCGGGCCTTCGACACCGGCGGAGATCATCGACAGGGTCGCGACGGGACGGGGATGGAACCATCGGACGGTTCGGACGCTGCTCTCACGGCTCATCGACAAGGGGGCGCTGCGGCGCGAAGAGGACGGGCCGCGCTCCATCTACCGCGCAGCCGTCAGCCGCCGCAGTTGCGTGCGGGAGGAGGGCCGGACCTTTCTGAACAAGGTGTTCGGTGGCGACGCGACCTCGCTGATCGTCCATTTCGCTAAGGACGCGCGAATCCCGCCTGAGGATATAGAGCGGCTTAAACGCATGCTCGACGAGAAAACGGCGGAGGACAAATCATGATGCCATTGCTGGGATTCCTCGACCGGGTCGTACCGCTACTTTGGCGGGCGACGTGGCAGGCTGGCGTGCTGATCGCCCTGATCTTTGTCATTAGGGCGATGCTTGGCAGTCGGCTCGCACCAGTCTGGCGGTTTGCGCTCTGGGGGGTCGTACTCGTGCGACTGCTGGTCCCTGTGTTGCCTTCGGGTCCCCTGAGTCTGTTTCGGTTTATGGCGTACTTGGGACCGGTTCGAGCCAATGCCTTCGGAATGCGGCTCTCGCAGCCTTCGCGCGTGGTTCCGACGGCGGCCAGTGCTCAACCGCTACCTCCGCCGCTCGCTCCGGCTGTGCTGTCGGAGGCACCCGGCCGGTTCCTCGGAATCGCGGGCGCGCCGACCAGGTCGCAAGCCAAGGGGGCGGACGGCACCTTCGAACTCGTAAGGACACCGGTGCGAATCGCCGGTTTTGTCTGGCTGGCAGGCGTGCTATTCCTTTCGGTGCGAACCACCATCGGCGGAGCCCGACTGCAGAGGCGCCGCAGTGGATGGCGGAAGCCCGACGACCCAAGGTTGGCGGCTCTGTTCGCGGAGTGTCAGGCAACGATCGGCGTGCGGTTCTCCGTCGTGTTGTGGGAAACTCCCGACGACCTCGGCCCGGCAGTCGCCGGACTGTGGGCGCCGTGTGTTCTGGTCCCGCAGTCGGTCCTGGCCTCAGCATCGCGAGAGGACATCGAGCACATCCTCCTGCATGAGCTCGCCCACGTTCGGCGGCGTGACCTAGGCCTGCATTGGCTGATGACGGCCGCTCGCGTCGTCCACTGGTTCAACCCCACTGTCCAGCTCGCGGCGGCGCGGATGCAAGCCGACAGAGAACTCGCCTGCGATGCCGACGTGCTCCGGCTGCTAGGGCGCGAGCGGCGAAACGCCTACGGCGTAACAATTCTGAAGATGGCGGGCCGGCTCGTTTCGCCGTGGCCGTTGCCCGGGCTGGTCGGCGTCTTCGGGCCTCAACAGGATTTACAAGAAAGAATCATAATGATCGCTAATTTTAAGCCAATCAGGCGGGGCTGGAACTGCGTCGCTGCCACCCTGCTGCTCGCGTTTGCCGTTACCGGTCTGACCGATGCGGCGAACGTCGCCCCGGACGATGAGCCGCCGGGCGCGAAGAACACGGTTCCGAAAGTGCCGGCCGAGACGAAAAAGGACGCGGGCAGCACGGTTCAACCGCAAGCTCCGAAAGACCGAGAAGGCGCACAACCATCGCCGAAACGTGTCACCGAATTGATCGCGGTTTTGAGGGCTGCGAAGTATGGCGACGTTATAGGGAATCCTGTGACGGCGCCCTGGGCACGCGCCATCCGCGACCTCGTCGCGATCGGGCGTCCGACGGTGCCTGCGCTTATCGAGGAACTCGATCGGACGACTGAGCAATGGCCGCTGAGGACGCTCGGTTTTACTTTGCGGGCGATCGGCGACCCCCGGGCTGTCTCGGCGCTGATCCGGGCGATCCCGCGCACCCTTCTCGAACCCGTCAGTGACTTCGGCCTGACCCTCGACGACGCAGAGCTGCTCGCGTTTATGCAGCGGCACGACCTGGACCCAGGGGACACCGGGCAGGACTTTATTTTCGGCAGGCCGTTTCGTGAGATCACCGGGGCCTTACACACGATCACCGGGCAGAAGTTCAACGAGGACGAGTTGAATTTCGTCACACTCGCAGGCGGATCGCCGCAGCGTCGGATCCAACGCCAGCACTTCCAGCAGCTCGCCGAACGCTGGGCCATGTGGTGGATCAAGAATCGGCGCCGGTTCATGGACGACCCGGCCTACGACACGGTGAAGCTTTCCAACCTCCTTGAGCCACCCGGCCGCGACGTCGTGGCCGCCCAGCCCTTCCCGACGGGCGCAAAGGTCCGGGCTGGAAGCGGGACCAACATGAACATCGGCCCCCCCCAGACCGTTCGCGACGCTCGGACGTTCATGGACCTGGACGCCGGTCGGTCGATCAAATGGCCCGACGAGCTGCCCGCCCCGGAGAAGGCGAAGCCGGACGACGTTGCGATCTGGGCGGCGCGCGAGGGCTATGACCTGCGTGGGATCGAATACCGCCCGCCGGGATCCGACAAGTCCTACTACGCTCTGCAGGGATTCAATCTCCACCTATGGCAGATCGACAACCGTCGATACAACACGATCGAGGGGGAACTTCGCGGAGATCGGGCACCTGAGCTCGGGCGGCCAGCCGGCGACCTACTGATGGACTTTGATCCCCAGACGGGGACGTACCACCCCGAAAATGAGGCGACTTTTCTTTTCGTCACGCGCGACGGGGCGACCGGCGTCCTGCAGGTGATCAACCTGATCACGGACCTCATTGTACCGAGCGACATCGGCCAGCCGATCCCGATCCAAAGAACTCGAGGATCCTATCGCGGCGTCCAGTTTCAGTACAAGCTGCTCTATGAGGAGGGCAAAGAGTGAGTGAGGAACAGGCGCGGCGAGCTCGCCCGCGATCTGATCGAATACAAGGACATGCATTGCACTTTGGATCCTGGTGTCAGGGGGCGAGTCGACACGCTCCAAGCGGCCGAGTCGGGGAGCGTGGCCGCTCAGGCGGTCTCCTCTGGCCTGGAGGAGTCGCTCTGGCTCTGCCCGATCGAGGATCGCCGCGGTTTGGACTCGAGGCGGGAAGGGATGATGGAAGGGTTCACGCTGGGAAGTGATCTGCTCCTGGTCGACTACACGGGCCGGCTGTTCCGGGAAGGCAAGGCGTCGATCTCGGGCGAGCTAGCCGGTGTATTCGCTCGGCTGGGCAGCGATGGCGAGTCGTGGTCGGCGCGGCTGTTGAAGCTGGGTCGTGGCCACCTGCTGGGGCGGTACTTCGCCTCGAGTCGGCAGCGATTGCGTGAGGTGGCTGACCACCTGGGACTGCCTCACATCGCAAACCTGGGGGGTTGTCCGGCCCGCACATAAGGCCGTGGCGGCTTGCCGTGCGAGTCCACAGCCATCATCCCCCTCCCCAATCCCGAGTAGGGGGGAACCACTCGGAGTTGATCGGTTCATTTCTCGTCCCTCCCTGGTGTCGACTGCAGCCGAGTGGGCACCAGCTCGACCCGCCTGCCCTCAATGGTTCCCTGCGATATGTATCCGGCAGCCGGAACGCGAATCCGGCCTGAGGCGGGATCGAATCGCCGGAACCCGACGTGAAAACGGGTTGAAATCTTGAGACGCAAGGTTCGTTCCGAGAATATAACTTCACTCAGGCCAGCGATACAATGCATGTCCTTGCTGATCCTTTGAGTTCACTGATTAAGGGGCAGGGAAATTCGCTGTCCGTGGTGCCACGAGGGGACCCAGCGATGCGGCTCACGGTGAAGGAGATGATGGTGATCGTGGCCGTGATCGCCGGAACACTCTGGTTGGTCGATTCCACCGGGGTCGCCGTCGGTGACGGTGGCTACCACCTGGCCGTCCGTGTTCGTTCTGCCTCGGGGTCTTCGATCCGAGCGGTGACATGCGAGGCGTTTGGAAGCGATAACGACGCAAAGGAAAGCCTGGAGCGACTCATCCCGCCCGGATCTTCATCGTGGGCGGCTTCGGCTGATCCATTCACCGGGAAGGAGTTGTCCGTCAACGTACCCGTCTCGACTCGTAGTACCGGCTTGGGCAGAATCGTGAGCGATTTCCAGTTCCGCTCTTTGCTGGTCATCGTCACCTACGGTGATGGTCGGCGAATCGGGAAGGTCGTGACGATCCCTCATCGCGATGTGACGCAGAGCGTCAGCGTTGAGTTCCCTTGAACGGGGTAGAGCCATCGCCAAAGGCCGACAGGGCGATGCCTCTGAGCACTCAGCAGACGACTCTTCGCCGATGGCCGCATCGTTGAAAGTAGAACGATTGTCCGTGCTGCTGACAGTGGATTGATTTGCTGAGGGGAGTAAGTCGATCGCCAAGATTGAGTCGGCCCTGACAGATGTGATACGATTCGAGACAGGATGCCGACTCCGTAGGCAAAGGAAGCGGTGATTACCTCTCTCCAAGCTTGGGACGCGGGGCCGACTGGCCGACAGCGTGGCTGGAGAAAGCTCTCGGCACTATCTAGGAAGAACCAATGCGAATCATGCTGTTCGGAATCTTGGCTTTCTTCCCTTTCCTTGGGGCCATCGCAGCAGACAGACCGGACCAACTAGAACATCAATTCAACAACCTTAAAAGCGAGTACGGTGCAGCACAGCAGGATCTACGGCAGGCCATGGCTCGGGCAGGTGAGGGAGACGAGCGAAAGGCGGTCTTGAAGCAGCACCAGGAGCGTAAGAAAGAACTCGGCACGCGTGCCCTAAAGTTGGCTCAAGCCGCACCAAAGACCCCTGTAACAATTGATGTCCTTACCTGGATCGTGAGTTTGAGGACACCGTCGTTAACTGCGGAGGCGTCAAAAATCCTCGTTCGCGATTATATCAATAGTGACGATATCCTGAAGGCTTGCTTGTATGCCTCAAGATCTCAGGGACCTGACTTCGCATTGGTGGAAGGATTTTTGCGTGAAGTGATGGTGAAGAGCCAAAATCGGCGAGTGAAGGGACTCACGACTTTCTACCTGGCCGGTTTCCTCAAAGATAGGGCGGAATTCGTACGCTCCTTGAAGGAGAATTCTAAGGTCTTGGAGTGGCATCGGGAGACCTACGGGGTTAAAGAGGTGGAGCAAAGTCTCGCTCGTGCCCCCAATGACCTTGCTAAGGAGTCCGAACAACTGTTCGAGAAGATCGTCGAAGATTATGCCGATCTTATGACCCAAAGCGGAGATCGTCTCGGGACGAGAGCGAAGGGCGAGCTATTTGAGGCCCGCAACCTCTCAGTTGGCAAGGTTGCCCCTGAAATCGAGGGCCAGGACGTTGACGGCGTGCGGTTCAAACTCAGCGACTATCGCGGCCGCGTCGTTCTCCTAACATTCTCGGGTACTTGGTGCGGCCCTTGCCGGGCGATGTATTCGGAAGAACGATCCCTCGTCGAACGCCTGAAGGACAAACCCTTCGCGGTCCTCAGTTTCAACGCTGAAGAAGAAGCGGAGCCACTACGCAAAGCGATCAAATCGAGAGAGATCACGTGGCGGTGCTGGTACGAACACGGACCGAACGGCCCCGGCAGTGGACCTGTCTGCATGCGGATGGGGATAAACGCTTTTCCAAGCATGTTCATCCTTGATCGTAGTGGGGTGATCCGATACAAAGAAATCCATGGCGACAAGTTAGAAGAGGCGGTGAATAAACTGCTGAAGGAGATCGACGCAGGCAACCATTAATACAATGCATTTGTGGCTGCGATGGGAGGAAGACAAGGACATGCATTGCACTGTGGGGCCTGGCATCAGAATTTGATAGATTTCCAAGATTCACCCAGGAGTTCCCGCAATGACGATCGCTCTCGCTCATCTCGTCGACCCCGACGTCACACGATGGTATCACTGCGTCACGTGATGCGTCCGGCGGGCTTACTTGCTCGGCGAAGGCGGCTCTGACCGGAAACAATGGATCGAAAACCGGCTTCAAGAGTTGGCCGGCCTCTTCTCTATCGCCGTCGGCGGCTTCGCCGTGCTCAACAACCACCTCCACGTCTTGGTCCGACTCGACCCGCAACTCGCCGGCGCCTGGTCCGACGAAGAGGTCGTACGTCGCTGGGCGCGGCTCTTTCCACCGCGTGATCAGACGCGACAGCCAGTCGAGGTCTCCCAGGCCTGGGTCGAGGGGCGGCTCAAGGACGTAGGCTGGGTGGCCACCGCACGCCTGCGCTTGCAGAGCTTGAGTTGGTTCATGAAATGCCTCAAGGAACCGCTGGCGCGGCTGGTCAATCGCGAGAAGGGGGCGCGTGGGGCGTTCTTGAAGGGTCGCTCATACTACCTCCATTCTCCTTGTTTGACGAATTGAAAGGCACCAGTGCCTCGGGCTGGCACAGAGACGCGCCACGGCAAAACAACTATCGGCCGAATTGAGTAATCACAGCATTCAAGAATGCTGATAATAGTTCCAGCCTTCAAACGGGCTCTCCATCGAGGTCTGCAGGATAGTGCCGGCCCTTGCGACTCAACGCGACTCTGCATTCGAGTCGTTTCAGTTCCCGTTCGTCAGCGTGAAGAATCCAAACGCCGTCAAACGGCCGCTCAAGCGCCTGCACCCATCCGCATCGTACCCAATCTTTCAACTTCTTCACTCGGATTCCCAGCCGCTCTGCCAGCGCGTCCGCCGACCATTGCGGCGGTTGTGGGCCCGACGCGTTTTCGCCTTCCGCCTGCCCCGCCAGACGCGGAAACAGTGAGCGGACCACGTCGGCCGTGAACGCTCCTCGTTGTTTCGGCGTCCGGAAGCCTTCCGCATTGAGCTGCTCGGCGATCCGCGGCGCCCGCCAACCGGCCCCGCGCAGCGCACCAAGGCGAGCCAGCAATTCCTCATAATTGTCGAGTTGCTTATATGCAAACACTGCGCGGCATAGCTCGTGCCGGCTCTCAAAGCCTCCCGCCCATCGGATCGCCACTGCTGTCTGCTGCCCCGTGCCACTCCTGGTGACCTCAACCCGCTCGATCAGGCAGCGCAACATCTCCTTCCGTTCGCCAGCAGTCGTTTCCGCGCGTGCCAGAGCATGGGGATATCGTGACTCAACGCTTCCAGCACGCACCGCTCCACAGCCCTAACTTGATCAACTCCTCGTGCTCCAACCGATCGCAAGCATCCTGGGCCGCGCTCTGGTGCTTGAGGGCCGCTTCCAGTTCGCTTCCAGGGTGCGGGCCACGAGCCGATTCTCTGGCTCGACCGCCTGGTATTGACGCTCGGCACGCTTCGCCTCGTAGGTGGCACGTTCCAGGTTCTGCCGCAGTTGCGTCCCGTGCTGCCGGCGTTGCTCGCTCGCGTGCTCGATGGCGCTAAGCTGAGCTCGATCGCTGCCGGCGAGAGCGCTTGCAGAAGCTGCTGGGTGACGAGTTCGTCGAGGCCCCGCGAGGAGACCGCCACAGACTTCGTCAGTCGCCGCGAATCGCCGCCGCGTGCAGGAGTAGCGACCTTGACGGATCGTTCGATATTCGACCAGCATCTTGCGGCCGCAGCGCTACAGTAGAGCAAGCCGGCCAACAGCGCGAGCCGCCGCCAGGCGTTCCTTCGTTGTCGGCCGGCGCTGGTTTTCGAGCAACAGCGATTGGTTCGCCTGATACTGCTCCCAGGTGATGTAAGCCGCGACGCGGTCGTGCAACAGAACGGTCCATTCCTCGGACGGACAGTGGTGGCGGCTCTCGGTCATCCGACCCGTGGGATCGACGTGGGTCTGCGTCTGGCGCCGTCCCCATGAGTACGCACCGGCGTAAAGCGGATGATGCAGCGCCGTGCTCACGATTGTCTCCGTGGCCGGGCGCCACGCGAGCTGGCCGGCGCTGTCGCGCCTTGGCAGTTTCACGTCGTGCCGCCGCAGGTCCCGCACCACGGCGTAAGCGGTTCCCAGCTCCAGGAACGCATCGAAGAGCCGTTGGACCGCGGCACGGACTTGCTCGTCAGGATCGAGCGTGACGGCGCCGTCCGGCAAGAGCACGTAGCCCCACGGCACGGAATGAAACAGCTCGCCGCGCTCCGCCTTGTTTCGCCGGCCCCGCTCCAGCCTCAATTTCATCACATGGAGTTCCATTTCACTCATAATACCTTTCATTCCAAGAATCAAGCGATCGTTAATGTCACTGGGATCATAGATGCCGTCTTCGTCGGCCAGCAACACGTCGCGAACAGCACAGAGATCGAAGAGATTATGCCAGTCCCGGCTGTTCCGCGCCAGGCGGCTCATCTCCAGGGCCAGAACCAGCCCCACGCGGTCCTGCGCCACGTCGGCCAACAGCCGCTGGAACCCGTGGCGGTCTTCCGAACCGCGGCCGCTGAGCCCGAGGTCTTGGTCAATCACCACGACGTTTGACGCCGGCCAGCCCAGGTCCACGGCGCGGTCCCGCAGCGCGTATTGCCGCGCGAGCGACTCGCCGTTTTCGACCATCTGGCGGGGATTGGACTGACGTATGTAGACATTGGCCTGGCGTTGCAAGTGGCACGGCCTCGTCTTGGATGACCCCCGTGGGACGGCCGTGGTCGAGACAGGACTGCGAGCCTTGCGGGACGGGACTGGGGACTGTTCAAGGGCGCTCATCGGCCACCTCCCTTCGCGCGAGGTGACCGACAACGATTCTCGCCAGGCAGCGTAGCGTCTTCCGCTGCACCTGTTCCGGCATCACCGTCCACAGACGTGCCAGTTCGACCTGTTTGGCCGACGCTTTGCGCGGGGGGGGGCACCGACAGAATTTTTGATGAACATGACTCTGTTTCGTGTTCGACACCCTGCTGACGTTGCCGTCGCCACGCGGCGAGCCTTTGTAACGCCGTAAGTGAGACAACTACCGCATCAGCCCCTGATCGGCAATCTGCGATTTTGGGGGTATTGTGTCGGGCCGTTCTTCGAGGGCCGATACAAGAGCGTGGCGATCCTTGATGAAGAGGCGCTGCTGGCGACGTGCGCGTACATCGATTTGAACCCGGTCGCGGCGGGCCTGGTGGCTGTGCCGGAGGCAGGTGAGCACACCTCGATCAAGCAGCGAGTCGAACACGTTGCGGAACTGGGGCGAGTCGACACGCTCCCGGCGGCCGAGTCGGGGAGCGTGGCCGCTCAGGCGGTCTCCTCCGGCCTGGAGGAGTCGCTCTGGCTCTGCC
This sequence comes from Singulisphaera photorubra, assembly GCF_045290345.1. Lineage (GTDB taxonomy): Bacteria > Planctomycetota > Planctomycetia > Isosphaerales > Isosphaeraceae > Singulisphaera. The sequence goes on from NZ_CP155447.1 coordinate 2,171,311, forward strand.
CGATCGAGGATCGCCGCGGTGTGGACACGACGCGGGAAGGGATGATGGAAGGGTTCACGCTGGGAAGTGATCTGCTCCTGGTCGACTACACGGGCCGGCTGTTCCGGGAAGGCGAGGCGTCGATCTCGGGCGAGCTAGCCGGTGTATTCGCTCGGCTGGGCAGCGATGGCGAGTCGTGGTCAGCGCGGCTGTTGAAGCTGGGTCGTGGCCACCTGCTGGGGCGGTTCTTCGCCTCGAGTCGGCAGCGGTTGCGTGAGGTGGCTGGCCACCTGGGACTGCACCACATCGCAAACCTGGGGGGTTGTCCGGCCCGCACATAAGGCCGTGGCGGCTTGCCGTGCGAGTCCACAGCCATCATCCCCCTCCCGAACCCCGAGTAGGGGAACCACTCGGAGTTGATCGGTTCATTTCTCGTCCCTCCCTGGTGTCGACTGTAGGCGTGTGGGCGCCAGCTCGGCCCGCCCGCCCTCAGTGGTTCCCTGCGACATGCGTCCGGCAGCCGGAACGCGAATCCGGCCTGAGGCGGGATCGAATCGCCGGAACCCGACGTGAGAACGGGTTGAAATCTTGAGACGCAAGGTTCGTTCCGAGAATATAACTTCACTCAGGCCAGCGATACAATGCATGTCCTTGCTGATCTGCGCGAGCCATGATGGCGAGCTTCAACCCGATTACACGAAGTCAGTCCGTCCGACCAACGAAGCGTTTTTGCTCGATATTCGGGCGAGAGACTGAGATCTCGACGATCCGAAAACAGTCGTTGTGATATTCCGCCCACGAATTGCCGACAAACTTACTCGTGCGGGCCCACAGTCATCACCGCATAGTCTGGCAGGACGGACTCGGACGCGGTCGCAGGATGCGACGCCATCTCGAAGAAGCTTCTTCTCCCATGCGCGAATACAACCGAAACCCGCCCATTCGTCCTCGCCCGCTCCAAACTGAGGCTCTCGAGTCGCGCACACTCCTTAGCCTCTTACTCAACGCCAAGCCCACGCTCACCGTCGTACCTTCGGCGAGTGTCCGTGCATACCGTCACGGCCAGTTCACAGTCACTCAGCCCACGGGAATTCGTGTCACTGGCACCGCTCAGCCGCCAATCGGGTTCGAGGTCAGTGTCGCGATTTACGCGAGCGACGCTCACGGCCAAATCCTCAATAACGGCGAGCCTCTGGCCACAGTCACCCCCAACAGACTCGGTCAGTTCAACGCGACGATCAGCGTACCGAGCCGGATCCGCAAAGATACCAACACGCTCGTTGCATTCGAAACCGCCAGCGGCACCTTGACCTCGCAAGTGACGACAGCCCCCGCCTTGCTTTCCGGGCTCAACACCGCCCTCACGATCAACGGCACGACGGTCACGAACTTCTCCGGCACTCTCACCATCAACGCCGGCACAATCTCGAACTTGTCCGCCACGGTCGCCAACCCGAATGGCACGATCAACGAACTTTCCGGTCCGATCTCGATCGACGCCGGGACAATCGTAAGCGGGATCACGGGTGCCATTTCCACACCGTCAGGAACGACTTTAACGCTTTCCGACGGCAGCATCACAACCGCGGGTGGCACGATCTCGGCCTTGACCGGCACGCTCAGAGTTCCGGAGGGAACGTCTATCACCGTTGGAGAAACGCCAGGCACCATCGGCGAAATCAATGGCGGCATTTCCCTACTGGGCGGATCTCTCAGCGGCTCGACCGGCACTCTCACGGGGCAGACGGGCATCCTCGGCGCATCGACAGGGAGCTTCATCCAATCGGGAAATGCCCTCCTCGGCGCGCAGGCCGGTGCATTTACCGGAGCCACCGGGACGATCGGGGCAACCTCGAGCACGCTCACCCAAACCGGGACCGCCGACGAGAGTGCGCGTGGCGGCAACCTGTCGAACGGGACCGGCACAATCACCCCGACCACCGGGAACTCCGTCCAGATTGGCACGGCGAGCATCGCCGCCACAGGAGGCACATCGACGACGCAAGTTCGAGAGTATGCCGTTTCTGATCCGGTCACAATTCGGATCCATACTCGGCCGGGATTAGCCGGGCGGTCACCCAGATTCGGCGCAGCGTTGGCCCATCCCCGAAGTTATCGAGAGGTGGTCGCGACGGCTCTTAGCCGTGTCGCTCATCGCTATAAGGCATTGAACAAGTAAGTTGGGGAGGGGATTTGGCCAGGCACCTGCGACGGAGCGATCCTGGCAGATTGGCGAATCTGACCGTCGAAACCTCAGGCCCGGTGGGATATCAGTGAGGCATCAGCCGTTCACCGAACTTACCCAGTCTACCCCTTTGGAAGGGGAGACCTGGCCAGGCACCTTCGAGCCCTGATGTCAGGATCCAGAGTGCAATGCATGTCCTTGTTGTCTCTCAGAGTGCAATGCATGTCCTTGTTGTCTCTTGCGTCAGGGATGGCTGAACCTTCCGCATCCTTCTCGCTGGAAACGAGTCAGTCACCCAGCGAACCGCCCCGGTCTCACGCCTGTCCCTACCGAAGGTCATAGGACTCCAGCCTCTGGCACTGGTAAGATTGGGATATCCCCAAGCCCCAACAGGAGTCTCCAATGAAGCACGTCGCGACGTTTGCCCTTCTGGTTCTCCTTTGCGCCCCGGCGAAAGCACAGTACGGAGGCATGGGCGGCGGCGTGGCCGCCCGTCCCATGACACTGGCCGAGAGCATCGGTCTCGAAATCATGCAGATGGAACAGGAGGCCGACAAGGCGGCTCTGAAGGAGGCGTTATTGGCTCAGGCACGATTGGGCATGAAGCCGGTGCCCGGCGGAAAGGCGGAGAAAGAACTGTTTGCCGAAGAAACCGCCCTGTTGCGTGACTTCATCACCAAGAAGAAGGAGGCGATGACTGCGCGAGCCGCCGAAATGACGGACAAGCAGACGGCGGGGAGGCGGGCCCCAGCCGCTGCGCGTGCCAGCCAGACGACCGAAGCCGACAACAAGCAGGATGCCGTTGAAAGATACGAGAAGGCAAAGATCGAGGTCCAGCTCCTTCAGGCTCAGGTCAATCTGTTGCAGGAACCGCTCGGCGACGCCGTGAATGCTCTGGCCACGGCTGATATTGCGGCGAGCAACGACGAAACGCAACGGGATAAGGCCGACGCGGCGCGCAAGACTTACGATAAGATCAAAGAGAAGGTCGCGGAACTCAACAAGCGGCTGTATCAGGAACAGCAGGTGATGCTGCCCATGATGCAGCAGATGCAGCAGGTTCAGCAGATGGGTATGATGGGTGGTGGATTCCGTTGATGCCTTTTCGGGCAGAGGGCGACGGGTAGGAAGCCGGCAGCCCACTGGAGCTTTCCAAGCAATCCGGTGGCACTGGGCGAAGGCTGGACCGGCTCGCAGCCTTACTCTACCGCTTCGCCTTTGCCTTCTCCATCGCCGACAGCAGCATCCCCGCACAATGCATCGCCTTCTCGTAGGTTTCGCAGTCAGACGCCGAGACGTGGTCGATAATTGCGCCTTCGGGTTTAAGTGCGAGTTGCAGTGAACAGGGGGGTACTAACTACAAACACTTGCCTGTCGATTGGGAATTGTAATTGATTGTGTTTTTTTTAATGTTGGGTTGAGGGGACATGTGGATTGTTTGCTGGATTTTTCCTCGAGTTGCTCACGTCGTTGCAGCTTGGAACTATGACCCCGGGGCGAATCTCCAGACCGGGATCACAGACACCAGCTATAAAGATCGCTCCGTACGGGTGATTCGGTCGCCACGTTACCAGGGGGCTCTTGGTCCGTCGGAAGACAGGGAGCTCACGCTCCCCGCTCGCCTTTGGAAGGCGAGCGAAGACCAACGATCAAGGGACGGCACCGAACGTAGTTTCCTGGATTTCGCTCGCCTTTGGAAGGCGAGCGGGGAGCGTGAGCTCCCTGTCTTTGGGCCTTCGCATGAGCTGGTTCTTGTGACCCTGTGGCAACGGCAACGGATTGATGGATCCAGGCGAAAGTCCCGGTAACGTGGTGACAGTGTCAGAATCATCGGTTCTTTAGATCTGTCGCGGATCGTTGTTAACGATAAGATACCAAGTATCGCTTTTGGCGATGAATCTCCGGGTTGATTGGTTCCAACATCTCGACCTCCTTCTCTCTGGCCGGGCTGGGGCCAGTCAGGTGAGGATTTCGTGGATCGGCCGGCCGTAGTCGATCTCAAGGCGTTTGCGGCCGGGGATGTCGAGCTTGCGGGAGTCGAGGCCCATCAGGTGCAGGAGGGTGGCGTGGACGTCGGTGACGTAGTGGGGGTTCTCGACGGCGTGGAAGCCGAGTTCGTCGGTGGCGCCGTGGACGGTGCCACCTTTGATGCCCGCGCCGGCGAACCAGACGGTGAAGGCGTGCGGATGGTGGTCGCGGCCGGTGGCGACGGCGGTGTTGCCCGGGCGAACTTCCAGGCCCGGCGTCCGGCCGAACTCGGTGCAGCAGACGACCGTGACGTCGTCGGTCAGGCCGCGCCGCTTCAGGTCCTTGAGCAGGCCGGCGATCGGTCGATCGACACGGGCACATGACTGCGCGTGTAAGTCCTTGAGCTTCGAGTGTGAATCCCACTCGCCGTAGTCGCTAAGATAGACCAGGGTGAACCGTACCCCACGCTCGGCCAGGCGGCGGGCGGCGAGGAGCCGGCGGCCGTAGATCGCCGTCCCCTCCTGATCGATCCCGTAGAGGCGCTGCGTTTCCGGCGACTCCTGGGCGAGGTCGACGACCTCGGGCACCGACCCCTGCATCCGGAAGGCCAATTCGTAAGCCTTGATTCGGGCACGCAACTGGTCGTCTTCGGGGTATTCGACCGCCGAGAGCTGGTTGAGCTCACGGATCAACGCGAATTCATTGGCCTGCTCTTCGGCAAGGACCCCAGGCGCTCGCGTGCCGAAGGGGAGTGGGTTCTTCGGGTCGAGTGACAACTCGACTCCCGAGTGCTGGGGCCCCAGGTAGTCGGCGTTGAAGTTCTCGCGAACGCGAGGATCCTTGTACTGGCCGAGGAAGACGAACTGGGGTAAGTCCTCATTCAAGGTCCCCAGGCCATAGTTGATCCATGATCCGATCACCGGCTGCCGCTCGTCGAGCTTGTGGCGGCCGTGGTGCATCTGGAACTCGGCGGCGTGGTCGTTGTCGGTGGTGTACATCGAGCGGACGAAGGCGATGTCGTCGACGCAGGTTGAGAGCTGAGGCCACCAGTCGCTGATCTCGACCCCCACCTGACCGCGCTTCTTGAACCCGACCTGGAGCGGGAAGATCTCCGAATGGGTTCGGTCCTCACCGACCACGGCCCGCGACCGCTCGCGAAACAAGGGGGACTTGAACGGACTGGGAAGCCCGGTCGCATCGTAGGTCTTGCCTGCGTACTTGTTCAGGATCGGTTTCGGGTCCCAGGTCTCCAGGTGGCTGACCCCGCCGGAGAGGAAGATCCAGATCACGCTCTTCGTCTTCGGATCCCATTGAGGACGCCCATCAGGGGGCGACCAGGCCGGGGTCGTGGGCTCTTCGGCTCGGACCACGCCGTCACGATAGAGCATGGAACCGAGCGCCAATCCTGCAAGTCCATTCCCGACGTCGGCCAGAAAGGTCCGCCGGCGGATCCGGCCGCAAGGGGGCCCGTTTCTCGTGGGTTGGGCACGACCTGCCATGCTCGCCTCCCTCTATCCGCTTCCGGCTCGAAACCCGTTCTCCTTGATGTAATGTATCGCACATCTCAGCCTGATGTTATCCGTAAAGCTTCGCCTCACCCGTTATGAACTTGTCAGCGATTTGTGATTAGTCGGCGGCCCGAATCCTGTTTTTCTCGTACGGTGGGCACGGCCCACCATCTTATCTCCTTGTTAAAGCAGAAGTTAAGATAGTGGGCCGTGCCCGCCCCACGGGAATTGTTAGGCTGACGATGATGCCCGTGCCGCTCGCGTTGACGTAGGGAGAAACGAGTTCGGCGAAGCTTTACGGTCATCTCCTGGGGGAAGCCAGCACTTCAATTGTCTTTGGGTTGCTTATCCCAGTTGTCCTTGCGTGGGCGGAGGCAGGGGCTTGGAGTCGTCGGACTTGGGGAGCATTCGGAGGGCCTGACCGAGTGCCGTGGTCAACTGTTCGAGGGGCATTCCCGATGGGTAGGTCAGGGACAGGTGGTCTTCGGTTACGTGGATCTGGCCCCGATCCGGCACCTTGAAGCTGCAACTGGAGCAGTCGTGAGGGTAGTCGATCGGGAGTTGCTGGGCCTCGGCCTTGTCGATCAGGTCTTCGACCTTGATGCGTTCCTCGAAGGAGAGCCGGATCGATTTGAAGGTGGCGTCGAAAATCGCGGTGAAACCATCATCCAGGAGGATGTCGGGGTGGCGGATGTCGGAGACTTCCCGGGTGAAGACCGCCTCGACCGGGTCACCGTCGAGGGCGACCGAGATCGTGTACTGGAAGTCGGGGGTCCGGATCGAGCCGAAGCCTTCCTTGGGGGGGAAGACCTCGATCTGCTTCCGGGTGTAATTCATATTCGCGCGGATGCTTTTGTGCTTCTCGGCAAGGTCGCTCTCGAGGTCGGCCTGGGCGAGATCGTTGGCCCAATCCTCGGCTCTTCTGTCGAGCACCTTGGGGATGCGGTGGACGCCCTGCTTGAAGCCGCTCAGCCCGCGAACGGGGATCCGATCCTCGCTCCGGAGGATGAACTCTTTGGCCGTGTTCGACTTCGCGGGAGTGGCCGCCCCTTTTCGGTTGACGACGGGCGAAAGGTCGGCGATCACGAAGTCAGGGCCGTGGCTGCTGGCGTACCAGGGGGTCTGGAGCTTCCGCGTACTGAGAGTGTCCCGGATCGTCAGGGGAGTCTTGTTGTTGAGGTAATCGTGCAGGTGGCCGGCCGTGAGGAACCGGTTGTCGACGAGGATCTCCGGGGCCGCTCCGGAGAACGCTTGGACCAGGTGGTGGGCCCAGATCCCACGCTTCAGGCGACCGCTGGAATGGGACGTCTGATCGAACTGGCTCGCGGTGAAGCAGGCCCAGTGCTCCGCGTCTCCGATCGCCTTTTCCAAGGTGGCTTCCGACATCCGCGGTGCGTTCGCGAACTCACCGCGGGTGCAATCCAAGTAGAGCTGGATGTGGGTGCCGGGCGACCGTCGAAACTCGCGGATCAAGCTGCTCAGATCGATACCCGTGCCGCGGAGGTCTTGGTAACGCGTGTCCCAGCAGAGGAGAAAGTTGGCCCGCTTCACCGCAAGCCCGTGCCCGACGAAGAAGAAGAGGAGCGTGTCGTCGGCCTCGAGCCGCGTCTCGACCAGGATGCGAACGTGTTCCTCGATGGCGGCCTTGGTCGCCTCTTCTCCCACCAGTCGGGTGATGTTCTCCTCGCGATATCCGAGCCGGACCAGGGCCTTGCGCATCGCCGAGATGTCGGCCTCGGCGTAGGCGATGTCGGGGAGAAGTTCATTGTCCCAGTAGGTCTCGACGCCGATCAGGAGGGCGTGTTTCTGAGGGGGCGTCATGAGGTGCCTTTCCGACTCCACAACCTTTGCCGGCTGAGTCTGAACTCGCGGAGAACCCGCCGTGACGATCCGCGAATCGCCTCGACGAAATTCAAGATCCAGGCTGGTGCCTACCGTTCCGAAAAATTGCTGAGTCGTATTCTACCGCAAAAGGCAAGCGCAGGTCTTGGTCCAGAGGGCCCGACGCTGGAATCTGATTGCTATCGCTTGTGACTCGGGACCGGTATCTTTGCGAGAACAACCCGACCGAGCCGCCGTGTCCTTCTTCCGGAGTTGGACCTTACCATGAGTGCCGTCCATCTAGCGTTGCTATTGGTGACCATGTCCGCGGTGCCGGAGGGCGCCGGTCCGCTCGACCTTTCCCAGGCCACAATCGTAGTGAGCCGCAACGCGGTTGCCGAGGCGGAGAAGACGGCCGTCGACGTCCTGGTCGAAGAGGCCGAGAGCCGTACCGGGGTCCGCTTGGCTGTCCGGTCGGATTGGCCGGGCGCGGGATCGGGGGCGGTCATCGTGGCCACCTCGAAGCTGGATGAGGTTGCTGGGGGCCCCAACGTCCCCCCGGAGATTCGCCAGAGCGCAGCAGGCTTGAAGCCGGAAGGATTCGTCCTTGGCGTCAGTAAAGAGCCAGGAGTAGGCCGGCCGATCGTCTGGATCGTGGGGGCGAATGCCCGCGGCGTCCTCTTCGGTGTGGGCAAATTGCTGAGGACGATGACGATGACCCCGGGCGCGTTGAAGCTCGACTCGAAAACGAGGGTCGTCACCTCCCCCGCCTATCCGATCCGCGGCCATCAGCTCGGCTACCGCAATCGCGCCAATTCGTGGGATGCCTGGGACGTCCGGCAGTTCGACCGCTACATCCGCGAACTGGCGATCTTCGGCGCCAATTGCGTCGAGAACATCCCGTTCCAGGACGATACTCCGGGCCCCCTGATGACGGTCCCTCGCCAGGAAATGAATGTCCGGATGAGCGAGATCTGCCAGCGCTACGACCAGGATTACTGGGTCTGGGTGCCGGCTGACTTCGACCTGGCGGACTCCGTGAAACGAGCGAAAGCCCTCGAGGAGCACGAGGCTCTTTATCGGGCCTGCCCCCGCCTCGACGCGATCTTCGTCCCCGGCGGCGACCCGGGGGAGAACGACCCCGAACTCGTCCTCCCGTTCCTGAAAGACCTTTCCGTTCGACTCGCCCAGTCGCACCCGAAGGCCAAGGTGTGGCTGTCCTTGCAAGGCTTCCGGGGCGAGCGTGCCGAATACGTCTATCGCTATCTCGACAAGGAGAAGCCCGACTGGTTCGGTGGCATCGTCTGTGGCCCGAGCAGCCCTTCCATCGCGTCGACCCGCAAGCGACTCGATCCGCGTTATCCGATCCGGCACTATCCCGACCTCACGCACAACGTCCGCGCCCAATACCCGATCCCCTGGTGGGACCCCGCCTTGGCCAACACGCTCGGACGAGAGGCGATCAACCCGCGGCCGTTGCAATTCGCGGAAATTCACAATGCCCTGGCCCCCCTCACCGTGGGATTCCTCTCGTACTCGGACGGGGTCCATGATGATGTGAACAAGATCGTCTGGAACGGGCTCGCCTGGGACCCCGAAACACCGGTGCGAGAGATCCTCATTGAATACGCGCGATTCTTCTTCGCGCCGGACATTGCGAAGTCGGCCGCGGATGGGATCCTGGCCCTGGAGAAGAACTGGATCGGCTCGCTCCGTGACAACGGTGGCGTCGAGGCCACGCTGGCGCTCTGGGAAGGACTCGAAAAGAAGTCACCGCAGCTCGAGAAAAACTGGCGATGGCAGATGTGCCTGGTTCGTGCGGTTTATGATGCCTATACCCGGGAGCGTCTGATTGCCGAGTCGGCCCTGGAAGAGGAGGCGAACGCGGCCCTGGCGGGCGCTCCCGATCAAGGGGCGCAGAAGGCGATGGACCGTGCTCTGGCGATCCTTCAGCGCACGATCAACGAGCCTGTCGCTCCGAGGCTCCGTCAGCGGATCGACGAACTGTGCGAGGCCTTGTTCCGCTCGATTGGGCTTCAGACGAGCGAGACGAAACATCAAGCGAGTGGCGCCGAGCGCGGCTGCATCCTCGATTTCGTCGACCACCCTCTCAATAGTCGCTGGTGGCTCGAGGATGAGTTCGTTTCCATCGGCAAGCTCCCCTCGGAGCCGGAGAAGCTGGCCCGTTTGAAACAGCTCCAGACTTGGGAGCATCCTGGTCCTGGAAGCTTTTATGATGATGTCGGTAATATTGCCAAGTCTCCGCACGTCCTCAAAGGCGACTTGACCACTCTTGGGTTGAGCGTGGGGCGGCCTCCGATCCCGGAAGTGCTCTGGTGGGAAGAGGGAGTGAGTCGTAAGCGACCGGCCTGGATGGATGTCATGAACTGGCCGCTCGCCATGCTCTATAGCAACCTTGACCCCGATGCCGACTACGTGGTCCGCACGACCGGCCTGGGAACCTGCTTGCTCTCGATCGACGGTGAACGCGTTCAGCCGTCCGTCGACAACAAGGGGATTGGCGAGTTCAAGGAGTTCCTCGTTCCAAAGCGGCACCTCGTGGACGGCGAGCTCAGCCTGACGTTCGAGCGGCCGGTCGAGAACGTGAATTGGCGGTACCAATCACGGCTCTCGGAACTCTGGCTCTTGAAAAAGTAGCCGGCCGAGCTCGGTGAGGCCTTCCTGAGACCGCAATAGTATCGCTTAGTTTTAATGTTTTAAGTCGTTGTTTTGCTCAGCACAGCGAGTCACCAATGCCAAAGAATCGCCATCTTTCGATCCTGCGCTGGATTCCACTTTTTGCGGCCAGCTTGGTCGCGATGCACCCCTGCTTGGTCAACGCACAGGGCACGGGTACCCCTTCATCCACCACCTGGAAAGCCGGCGCCGCGAGTGCGAAGATCACGCCGGAGACTGAGATGTGGATGGCGGGTTATGCGGCGCGGACCAAGCCTGCCGAAGGAGTCGAGTTAGACCTGTATGCGAAGGCCCTGGTCATCGAGGATCAGGCCGGTACGCAATGGGCGCTGATTACCTTGGACCTCGTTGGGGTCCCGCGAAACGTCCGGCTCTTCGTCGCCGAGCAAGCGGAAAAGCAGCATGGCATCGCGCACGACCGTCTCGTGCTGAATGCGTCCCACACGCACAGCGGCCCCGAGCTCCGGACCGACCGTACCTTCGCCACGAGTGATCCCGCCAAGTACTATGACGCGGCTGCCGAGTACACGAACAAGCTTCAGAACACGCTCTTACGACTGATCGGCGAGGCCAAGACCAAGCTCGAACCCGCCTCCCTCGACTACGGCCAAGCACGTTGCGGCTTCGCCATGAACAGGCGCATGCCCAACGGCAAGGGGGGGTACAACAACTTCCCGAATCCCGAAGGGCCGGTCGATTTGTCCGTACCTGTGCTCCGCGTGGCAAACGCAGCAGGAAAGGCACTCACCTTCGTCTTTGGATACAGTTGCCACTGCACCACCCTGGGGCATCAGAAGTTCAGCGGCGACTATGCAGGGTACGCCCAGCAATACCTCCAGGAGGCGCATCCTGGAGTCGTCTCGATGTTCATGAACGGTTGCAGTGGTGATCAGAATCCGTACCCAAGACGCACGATGGAACTGGCCCAGGCCCACGGCCGATCGCTCGCCACCGCCGTCGAAGCCGCCCTGACGACCCAACTCAAGCCGCTGAGCGGCAAGATCCGCGCGGCCTACCGCGAAATCCCACTCGCCTACGACACGATCCCCACACGCGAGCAACTCGAGGCGCAGACCAAGTCGAGCAACACGCTCGATGCGGCCCACGCCACTCGGGTGCTGACCCGTCTGAAGGACGCCGGAACCCTGGCCACCGACTACCCGTACCCGGTGCAGGTCACACGACTCGGCGATCAACTCACCTGGGTCACGCTGGGCGGCGAGGTGGTGGTCGATTACGCGTTGCGCCTGAAACAGGAAATCAAGGACCCCATCGTCTGGGTCTCCGGCTACTCGAACGATGTCATGACCTACATCCCGAGCCTTCGCGTCTGGAAGGAAGGGGCTATGAAGCGGGCGATGCCATGAAGTGGGGCAGCCATCCCACCCGCTGGAGCGAACGCACTGAGGAGCACATCATCGCCACCGTTCACGAGCTTCGTCGGTCGTTGAACCCGTAAACGGCTCTCGTTCCCCAATCGTACGATCGGGCACGCTCACTGTCTTGATGGTCCGCGATCGGGTGAATTGAAATGCCATCCGGAAAGTGGCAAGGCCGTCCGTTGTCTCACCAGTAGCACGGCCGGCCCGGCCGTAATCCCTTTGGGTTCGGCGCAAGTCCGCGGAATTGCCCGGGGCCAAGGGGGGATACAGCCGGGCCGGAAATCCATCGAGATTCGAGTCCAATCGCTTTCCATCGCAAGGAGTGCATCGCCCCCTCCACCATTCTGGCGACGGACGCCGAGACGATGCTCACAAACTCCTTGCTCGCGGAAGCCTCGAAGGCCGCCTGTGCCGTGGATTTCACCAGGGAATCGGGGAGAGCCGCGAGGCTCCTTCTGGGCGAGATGCTCGCGCAGGCCGCGAGCGAACCGGCGAAGGTTTGCAAGCCGCGACGAATGAGCCGAGCCTTGAGCCGCTCTTTCGCGCATCAGGCGAACGCTGACCGTCCCGACGGGGCAGCGAAGTTGTTGGGCCGCGGCTTCATGAGTCATTTCCTCCAAGTAACAGAGGACGATCGCCTCGCGGTATTTCTCCGGCAGGTTATTGACCTCCTCGTGGAGCGCCGAGATGTCCTGCCGATTCGCCTCACCGTCATTGCTCGCAGCCATGTCGATTGCGGTTCGCCGTTCATGGAGGCGACGTCGACTGGCTTCGGATTTCGCTCGCGTGGCGACTCGTCGGGCAACTCCGAAGAGCCAGCTTCCCAGCGAATCCCGTTGTCGGATCGATCGCGCCTGGGTGGCCAGGATGAGGAAAGTCGCCTGAAAGGCATCCTCGGCATCGAGCGGGCTCCTCAGGAGGTTCCGGCAGACGTCGAACACCATGGGGCCGTGCCGGGCCACCAGGGCCTCGAACGCCGCCTGGTCACGTCTCGAAAGGAACCGACCGAGCAGTTGGGCATCGGTCAGGCCGCCGGTCGTCCCCTCACCGAAGAGTGTCCGGATCGACCGGAGCAGCGTACCATCCTGCGCCTTCATGATGTCCCATCCTCGCTCCCGGAGTGTTGGCTGGCTCGGTGAATAGTGCCGAGGGGACCCGCTTCGCTTTCAACTTTTTCCAGGATCTCCCGTCGGGGATCGATCGGTCTCGCGCAGATGGGCTGTGGGGAGACCGGTGCGTTTCGCGACCGGGATGGCGAGTTGGCTTCGATGGCAACGTTTATGTTGTTAAGTTTGCCTGTGTTTGGCACGGTTTCTTCGAAGCTTTCTGACATTTTACCTGACCTGCTCGTCGAGCCAGCGGATCCATCTCGACCACTGGTCCAGGATCGTCTCACGGCTCACGAAATCGTGATCTTCGAGTGGGTAGAGACAGAAGGTCGTCGATCGGCCCAGTGCCTCGAGTCCCCGGTAGAGCGCCTCGGCGTTGACGGTGCGAGTGAGCGGGTTCGTGTCGTCCGCCCCGTGAGAGAGGAACAGCGCCCCGCGGATGCGGTCCGCGTGCAGGAGAGCCGACATGGCGAGGTAATTGTCGCGTGCTTCCCAGAGCGGTCGCCGCTCGTGGCCTGACCCCATGCCCGTCGGGTTCAGGAGCATGTCGTACGAGCCTGACCACGCCAAGCCTGCCTTGAAGTGATCGGTGTAGGCCAGGGCGCACGCGGCGGCGGTCGCCCCGCCGCTGTGCCCGCCGATGGCGAGCCGGTTGCGGTCGACCAGTCCCCGACAGGCCAACTCGTCCACCGTGGCGTCGAGATTCTGAGTGAGATTCTTCACATACCCGTCGTAAGCCTTGCCAGGGGGGCCGACGATTGGGCAGTCGAGTTCGACCGCTGCATACCCCGCCTGTGTGATGATCCGCGGGGATGTTGCGTTGTAGGTGGGGAAGGCATGCCGTCGCGCGGCGTCGGGACGGGATGCGTCGTACGCCGCCTGGTCGGGGTAGGGGACCGGGTAGAGCCAGAAAAGTGCCGGGGCCGGCGCGCCGTCTGCGTGTTGTCGTGGAAGAGTCACGCGCACCCGAAAGCGGAAGCCGTCCGCTCGTGTGACGGTCAAATCTTCGCGGTGGCATATCGACATGCGAGGCGATGGATCGACGTTGCTCGTGAGGCGGGTCGTCGCTCCAGACCGATGCCGGAGGAAGCTGTCGGGAGGATCCGTCGGGGATTCGCTCTGGATCAGGATCCGGTCGGCGTCATCATCCAGGATCGCCACCAACTCGTCGAAGGTGTCGTTGGCACCTTGCCAGATCCGCTCCCGCTTCCCCGTGGCGATTTCGACCCGGTCCAGGAAAGCCCTCGGCGCCTCGCGAGGACCGACGAGGTAGGCATGGCGGCGGTCGGATGAGACTACTGTCACCGCGAGATTCCCGGTCGGGTTCCGGTTGAGCAAGCGGGGAGACTTGTTGCGGAGATCTCCCGGCCCTTGCCGGGTGAGAGCATGGACTTTGTTGGGATTCTCAAGGTGAACCGCGATGATGGTTTCTCCCTCCCCATTGCTGACCCGAGCGAACAGGATCCGACCGTCACCGGAATAGGAGACCTCGCGGATCTCGTCAGTCGACCTCCAGACGACCTCCGAACGATTCTCGTCGGGTTCCCAGTGCGTCACGCCCCAGGGTGTGACGTAGCTCATCGCCCGGCCGCCCGGCATCCATTCGGCGAGGAGCAGCGGATTCCAAGGCTCGTCACGGCCGCCGAGACGGCCCTCGGCATCGGCTTCGAGAGTCCGGAGTCGCGAAACGCTCTTCCCTTCGCCGTCCCAAATCACCTCTTCGATCCCGATGCCTGGCTTCGAGGCTTCGGACTCCGTCTGGATCGTGACGCGGAAGAATGAAGCGTCCGGGGACGGTCGGACGGAGCTGATCATCGCGGGCTTCCCGACCCTTCGCTCCGTTCCGCCGGCGACGTCGATGACGGTGAGCTGTCCCGTGTTCAGGAGGCTGAAGAGCCCGACGTCGGACGGCATCGGAGACGTCGTCCCGGCCGGGCTCGGTCGTGGGTTCGCGGGTCTGGACCGGCGAACGATTGGGTGGGGCGATTTCGAGGGGGGATTTCTCCCGGCGTCTGTGGACAAGAGCGCGACGAGGCTGCGGCCATCGGCGGTCCAGTCGTAGCGGACGTGCCGTACCAAAAGCAACGGCGAGGGGCAGACCGGCCGGGACGCTCCGGTCGCGGGATCGGCGACGAAGAGGCGCGTTCCATCGTCAGCATGGGCGAGGAACGAAATCCATCGCCCGTCGGGCGACCATCGGGCCTGCCCGATCCGGACGCCCTCCGGGGCTTTGAGGAGAACCCGGCGACCCTCGAAATCGTGGATCGCGAGCGATTCGACCGCCTGCAACGGCTCCCAGAGGCTGCGGCGGGCCTTGATGTCGACCTTGAGATGGACCCAGGTTGCGATCGGGCGATCGAGGAGGGCGAGCGGGGGCAGCCCGGCGTCGCGGACCACGAGATATCTCGTCCCGGTGGGGTCCGGAAGGACCCGCTCGAAGGGTTCCTTCCGGGCGGCGAGGACTGCCTCCATGACGGCCGGAGGAGGCACGAGGTAAGCCTTTTGGCCTCCCGCCTCAACTCCAGCCCACGCGCTCGACCCCCACAAGATCGCGATCACCGGCACGCAGTAGAGGCGAGGCACGAACCGCATGCGATCCTCCCCGAAATTTGCGAATTATCTTGTTATGATTTCATGATTAGGGTTTATTGGTTTTTGTCCGTGACGCGGCGCAAGTCGAGGAGTTTTCGTGGCTCGTCTTGAGGGCGGACCGTCTTGGGATCTTCTGGGAATCGGGTTGGCCGCTCACTGCCTGGGCGTCCGTAACAGAGCTTCAGGCGGTCCCCGTCGAGGATGTAGATCGCCCGGAGTGGCGGGGCTTTCTCGTCGGACCCCGGCAACTGGAACGTGACGTCGATTTCCTTGGGATCGGCCCCCTCCCGGACGGTGTATGTCCCGTTGAGGAGTTGCTTCCCATAGTTCTCGCCGAGCGCGCTGGCGTCTTCGGTCATCACAATCTTCCCGACGGAAAAATCCCAGGTCACGACGAGCTTGTCGCCGGCGCCGGTGCGGCAGGACCAGCGTCCCTGGAGCCGCCCAAGGTCACCCTCAGCGGCCTTCTTGCCTTCGCTCAGGGGGACGGTTTTATCCTGGCCCGAAGCCCCCCGATGGCCCTGACTCGCCAGCATGGCCAAGGCCGCGATACTCAGGCGGAGGGTTATGCTGCGGAGTCGATCGATCATTTTGAACCCCTTTCGTCGTGGGATGGTGAGAAACGCAAAGGAGGAACCGACAGGACGTTCTCCCGAGACCGGCGCTTCAGGGGCTGATGCGGCGGAGGTAGAGACACGACCCGATTCCGAAGCAGAAAACGCCGAGGACCGCGCCGGTCGCGGTGTACCAGTCCATGACCCGTTCCGCGTCCGGCCAACCAAGCGTGTTCGTGAAGGCCGCGAGCGTGGCGATGACCGTGATCCAGACTCCGAATCCGAAACCGACTGCGACGGCCGGGCTGTCGACCACGGCGGATCCCAGCCATCCGGCGCCGAAGAGGAGGAGGCCCGTGGCCGCGAGCACCCAGCGGAGCGACGCCTGCCGGAGTACCGCGACGTCGACCGAACCGTCCTGGAGGGCGGGCGCCAGGACGTCGGCGATGAAAAGGTTGGGCACCCAGATGAGCGCCGCCGCACCGAGTGCGACCAGCGTCTTGCTGCCGAGCACCTGGGCCCTGGAGGGGGGCAAGTAGGCGAGGAACTCGGCGGAGCGGTCGGCCCGCTCGCACGCGATCGCGTTCCCGCCCAGGAGGGCCAGGGTCAACTCCGAGCCCGCCAGGCTGAGGAGGGCGGCCTGCGTGAGGACCGCCGACCAGAACATCGCGCCGGGCCAGGAGGGGCCACCCCGGAGCATCGCCAGCGCGACGGCGCCAACGTATGGCAAGATCCCGAGCGCGAGGCCGATCCACCAGATCAGGGAATTGAGGCGGAAGTCCTTCCAGAGAAGCGGCCTCATCATTCGACGGCCCTCCGGCCCTTGATGTAGTCCTTGAAGACCTCTTCGAGGCCGAGGTCCGAGACCGTGACGGAGTCGATCGGGTTCTCACACTCGAGGCGGCCGAGGATCTCGGGGGAGAAGTCGGTGATCGTCAACGACCATTCCCGCCTCGCGACTCGCTGCCAGACGACGCCCTCCGGCACCCGGCGCGGGAGGCATCCATCCTTGAGGACCGCCGTGACACGTTTGGTCGAGGCGAGCAGCGCGTCGACGTCCCGGTGGACCACGAGGCGGCCGTCGCAGAGGATGCCGACCGAATCAGCGAGCCGTCGGACATCGTCGAGTGTATGGCTGGAGAAGAGAATCGTGCGGCCGCCGTCGGCGACGGTCCGGAGGACCCCTTCGAGGAACTCCTCCCGAATGATCGGGTCCATGCCCGAGACGGGCTCGTCGAGCACGAGGAGCTCCGGCTTGTGGGCGACCGCCAGCAGTAGCCCAAGCTTGGCGAGGGTCCCTTTCGAGAGGTGCTTGACCCGTTTGTTCCGATCGAGTGCGAACAGGTCAAGGAGGTCCTCGCAGAGCCGGTCGTCCCACGAGTCGTAGAACGGTCTGACGAATCCGATGACCTCGCCGACCCTCATCCATCGGTAGATCTGGTGCGTCTCCGGAACGTATCCGACCTTGCGCCGGACCTCGTTCGGCCGTGAGGCGACGTCGATCCCGAGCACGCGGGCAGAACCAGACGTCGGGGCGAGCATGCCCATCAGCATCCTGATCGTCGTGCTCTTGCCCGCCCCGTTGGGGCCGATCAGGCCGAATGTGCTGCCACGGGGGACGCTCAGTGAGAGTCGGTCGACTACGGCGGAAGCTCCGTACCGTTTGGTGAGGTCCATTAGCTCGATCGCCGGGCCGGCCGTGGCTCGCCTAATCATGACTGCCCTCCAGCGCGTCGTCGCGCCCGGCCGAGAGCCGCCTCGAAGAGCTGCGTGATGCGATCGGTAGAAATCCGGGCCGCGCGAGCGGAGGCGATCCCTTTTCGAAATGTCTCGAGGACGGCCGCTTCCTCGGGTCCCCGCGTCGCCTCCTCGCACTTCGTCGCGACAAACATCCCGACACCCCGCCGGGGGCTGATCAGCCCTTGCCGCTCCAACTCCTCATAAGCCCTCTGGATGGTGTTCGGATTGACCAACAATTCGACGGCCAAGGCCCGCAGTGAAGGCAAGGACTCGCCGGGCCGTCGCAGGCCCTTGCCGATCTCCGACCGGATTCCCTCGACGATCTGCAGGTAGATCGGGACATGGCTCTTCGGGTCGATCATCAACACGCGTCCCCCCCGACCGATGCTGAATTAGAACTCTAGTGAACTAGTGCACGTTAGCGTTGCCGCATCGAGCGGTCAATCACTTCGTGTCCGGCCGCCGTCCGAATTCCCCGGCGCACGGCGGTCGGTCCGGATGGACGCGCCGCGTCTTTGCAACCGTTAGCAGTAGCAGCTCGAGTTGCTCCAGCGACTCGGGCATGCTGTCGGGCCAGACCGGAGGGTCCTTCGCGGCGATACTGACCGGCCCAGCGACGCGCGGTGCGGAGGGCGATGCCCCGTTTGCGGGCCAACGGGTCCCGCTCTTCCAAGCCCGGGCAGAGAAGATCAAACCGCTCGAACGCGGGGGCGCGCTCGGCCTCCGAGAGGTCGCTGAGCGGAGGCTGTGTCATCGCCGTGAATGCTCTCTTGGCAACACAATCGCGCCGAGTCGACCAGCCCGCCGACGGATCGGCCGTTTATCGGCGAATGGTGCCAAATCGCTTTGTAGAAACCGTGCCAATCACCGTCGAACTTAACATGACCGCGCACGCACGAGTAGGAAGGCAGGGCGTTGGAGCAATCGCTTGTAGGCTGCGGGGTCAGCGGTTCGTAAGGCGGCTGAGGGGCGTGGCTCGACGACTTGCTCGGTGAGAAAGCCGGCGGTGGCGAGGGCCTCAAAAATGTCGGAGAGCGGCCGTCGGTAGAACCGGACCTGCCCCACGTCATCCCACGTTTCCTCGACCTGCTCCGTCTCGAAGTAGGAGATGGCCCCGAGCCGCTCCGCCTCGGAGCCCGGGTGATGCGTGGAGAAGACGAGGTGTCCGCCAGGGCGGAGCACCCGATGGAACTCCTGGAACGTCGGCGCCAAGACGGGCAGGTAGTGCAGCACCAGCGGCGCCACGATCACGTCGAACTGGGAGTCGGTCGCGAACCGCAACGGATCTGCGAGGTCGGCCACATGAACGGCTGCCCGGTCTCCCACCCGCGTCTGGGTGTAGGCCGCCATGGTGGAACTTGCATCCATCGCGGTCACGCGAGCGCCTCGGGCGAGAAGTTGCTCGCTGTACCAACCCGGCCCACAACCGGCATCGAGCACGTCACGCCCTTGAACCGGAGGCAGCAGCGCGAGCATCGCCGGCCGTTCGTAGAGTGCGTTGTACGTCGAGGTATCGACCTTGACCGCATAGGCGGCCCCAATCTCATCGTAGAGCGGCTGGTCCTTACGCGAGGAAGTCATCCTGGATACCTGCTCGGGAGCGTCGATCTCGGACCCAGCGTTCGAGGGGGGATCGATTTCAACGGATGATCGGCCGAAGCTCAACCCCAAGAGCGCGACGGCCGAATGAGCCGCTGGGGAACGGAGACCGCGACGATCCGACGAGGAGGTTGAAGCCTCACTACGAAGTGGCCTCCGGGCTGGGCGTTGCCCGAGGGGAATCGTCCGGTGTACTCACCATCGAGCGAATTGCCGGCCAGATCGGTGATTCCGTCCGCGCGGGCGGTGAAGGTGAACCGGCTGCCTTGAAGTCGTCGGCCGTTGTTGCTCGTCAGAGTGAAGACTTGAATGCCTGTTGGTGAGTCTGCGAGTGTCGTCGTGATGGCTGTGATCGGAAAGAGCCGGTTGCGGTGGGACCCTGGTCCTCGGCCGGTGAGAACGTAGCTGGCTCGGTCCGCGACACGACTGGGATTGAGTCCGCTCCGATCGTCCTGGAAGGAGACCTTGATCTGTCCGAGAAGCCGATGGAACTGGAGGTTGGTCACGGTGGGGCCCGCCGTATCCACCATGAGGGAGGCTAATGCGCTTGTCGCCGGTGCGAGGCCGATATCCGTGGCGGCGGTCGCTTCGGCCACGAGGCTGTGATAGAGGCCATCCGCGAGTGGATCGAGGACGGTCGCCTGCCAGACTCCATTGGCGTCGGTGAACCCGGTCGCGATGAGTTGGCGAGTGGCAAGATCGGTGCCTCTGAAGATCCTGACCACGGCCCCTGGCGCAGAGGTCCCGGCAAACGTGGGCGTATTGTCGTTGGTGATGCCGTCCTGTTGGGAAAGGCCGGTGTCGCTGGCGGCGTCGAGTCGCCCTGCCACCACCAACGGCGGTGTGCTCACCACGGCTTGAGCCGTCGTTGCGACGGGTTCCTCCGCCACGTAAGTCGTCGTGACCGTGAATCTCGAGGTACTGTAAGTGAGTCGGCCCCCCGTGTCGACAATCGTCGTCGTGATGGGGAAGTGGCCCGCGGCCGAGTAGCGATGGTTTCCCAGAACCACAAATTGGCCTGGTCGATTGACGTCCTGGATGACGAGTCCGGTCGAAGATGTCCCGTCGCCCCACTGGATCGTGGTCTGATAGTCGGCGGCGCTGGCCCTGGGATCGCCCTCCTGGAATCGAGCCACGACCGCGTCAACGAACGAGTGACCCGCGAACGCGTTGATCGGCGGAATCGGGGTCAGCGGAACGACAGCAGAGCCCCGTTCATTCGTGACGTTGACCTGTTCGATATCCTTCAGGCCGATGAACGTTTGTAGCTCAAGAGCCGGTAGAAGTTCAAACTTGATTTGCGTTGTGGATACGGAAGTCTCCGTCCTCTGGGCGTCGGCATTCAGCGTGTCGACGCCGCCACCGCCGTTGAGACTTGTAGGGACATAGGTAAAATCAAACGACTGGACTAAACTCAATGTGTCATTCGCCAGGCCGGCCAGCACTTGAAGGTGCAAGTAGCTGTCATATGAACCGCGGAATGAAATGGCGCCGCCCAGCCCCGTGACTTGTTTCGGTGAGACCGTGATTCTCCGGGCGATCGTATCGGCGCGATCGTCGAGCGTCAGGTGATCGCTCCCGCCATGACCATTGATCGTGAACGCGGTGGCGAGGCTACTCAGCGGTGCCGATGCGCTGCCGAGCGTAATTGGGTCATCACCTGGGCTTGCGTTGACGATCACCGTGATGGCGGAATCTGCGGAGCTCAAAGTCTGAGCGCCGGGGAGGGTTGAGTCAAAGTCGAACTCGCTGTGGTAGCCAAGCGTGCCCAGGTCAAACTGGTTATGCCGAAGCAGGCCCCCAAGCTGGTCGATCACGAGTGGAACGCCCTGGACGCTTGCGGTCAACGTTGCCGTCGAACCGACCACGGTCGAACCGTAGCCGGGCTCCGGCGCGATCGCCAACGCTCTGGGCGGGGCACCGTCTGTTGGGGCAACCGACGTCGCGGGAGTGGGCGAGTCGAACGGAGTGATGAATGCGGAGGCCGCGGGCATGCCGAACGTGGTTGTCAGGAGGATTCGATTCTCGCAGCGTTCCAGGATCCCGATCGGCCGATGACGACGAACCGACGTCCGGGGCTGGCGAACGAATCGCTGGCCGAACTTTCGCCCCGCGCACAACAGGGGGGACATGTTGTGGGTCTCCTTTTTATAGAATGGGATCGAGGGTAATTTATGCTTGAAAGAGTTGGAAAATATTGAGCTTTCGTAATCTTAATTCAAGCGATGTCTTTGGTCTTTAGGAATTGGAAATTCGTGAAGTGAGCCCCCGGGTTCGGACCCGCTGGATGGGAGTTGCCGCCGGACAGGTTCACCTCGCTTGCTCCGCGGCGAGAGGAGACAGCGCCAATCCGGTTGCGGGGGCGAAGTGCGGCCACGAAGTTGCCTCCGGGCTGGGCGTTACCCGAGGGGAATCGGCCGGTGAACTCGCCATCGAACGCGTTGCCGGCCAGATCCGCGATTCCGCCCGAGCGTGCCGTGAAGATGTAGGTGAACCGACCGGTTCGGAATCGTCGGCCGTTATTGATCGATAAATTCAGGAGTTGAGCACTTTGCGCGTTTCCCTGGGGCGTTGTCGTGACGCCGGTGATTGGGAACAGACGGTTGCGGCGGGGCCTCGGCTCTCGAGCGGTCAAGTCGTAGCTGGCTCGGTCGGTGATGCCCGCTTGATTGAGCCCGCTCCGGTCGTCCTGGATGGAGACGTTGAGCTGCCCGTGCTGAAGACGGAACTGGAGATTGGTTACGGTGGGGCCCACCGTATCCACCATGAGATTGGCCAGGGTGCTGGTCGCTCGTGACTGGCCAAAGACAGAGGTCGCTTCGAGCACGAGGCTCTGATAGAGACCATCCGCGAGCGGAGTGGGGGCCGTGGCCTGCCAGGCCCCAAGGGAGTCAGCAACGCCGGTGGCGATGAGCTGTCGAGTGGCGGGATCGCTGCCGTTGAAGATCTGCACCACGGCGCCAGGCGCCGAGGTGCCGGTGAACGTGGGCGTGTTGTCGTTGGTGATGCCGTCCTGATCGGAAAAGCCGGTGTCGCTCGTGGTCACGAGTCCCCCGTCCACCGTGATTGGCGGGTCGATCACCAGGATCGGGGATTCCAGGCTGAGGGGCGCTTCCGGCAGGTACGTGTTTGTGACCGTGACGGTCGGCCCGGTGGCGGGTACGTACTGATATTGGATATTGCCGCCATGGGCATAAATATGATAGTCGACTGTGTTTGTGAAGGGATAGTAGATGGGACTCGTGGTGGGGATACCTGGATCTCCCCACCAAACGATGGGGATTCCAGCCTCTTCGCTAAGGACCGTTCCAAACCCGGGGCCGCTGACCGTGGTGGTCCCCCCCATGTCGCGGATGGTCGTGGTGACGGTAAAGTGGCCCAGGGCCGAATAGCGGTGGCTTCCGCGGACATAATAGTAGGTCGGGTCGAATGCGTTTTGAGAGACGACCCCGGGTGAGGATGTCCCGTCGCCCCACTGGATCGTCACCTGGTAGTCGGACGCCTTGGCTCCGGGATCGCGATTGATGAACTGGGCGACGAGCCTGTCCACGAATTCGTGTCCCGCCACGGCGATGGTTTCCGGGGGCCCCCAAGTGATTGGATTGCCCGCAACGTTCGTGGCATTGACCGTCTCGATGTTTTCAAGGGTCGCGACAGCAAGGTAAGGTAATCGGGAACTCACGGAGAGCTTGAAGCTGATGCTCGTTGTCGTCGCGGTGATGAAGGACGAGTAGGAATGGGCATTCAGTGTGTTTACACCACCGCCACCGTTCAAATGAACTTGAGTGAGAGTGAAGCCGGGGGTATCTAACACATCAAAGAAGTCATTGCCTGTGCCGGCGTTCAAAGTCACGAACATCCGCGCGCCAAACGCCGTGGTGTAACGGATGGGGCCGCCGAGCCCTTCGAAAGACCTTCCGGTGACGACCGAGATGTTTCGGGCGGTGGAGCTGGTACTGTCCTCGAGAGTGAGTTGAGCGGCATTTCCTGGACCTTGGCCTTGGCTGTTGATCGTGAATGCCGCGGCAATGTGGCTCAATGGGGCCGACGTACTGCCGAGGGTCACCTTGTTGATTCCGAGGCCCGTGTCGATAATCACGATGACGGCGGGGTCTGCCGAACTCAGGGTCTGATCGCCGGGCAGGGTCGTGTCGAAGTCGAACGCACTCTGAAAGCCGGGCACGCCCAAGGCAAACTGGTTGTGACGAAGTAGGCCCGCCGACTGGTCGATCACGAGTGTATCGTCGTAGAGACTTCCAGTGAGGGTTGCGCTGAGCCCGTCCACCTTCGACCTGTAACCTTCGGGGGCGAATGCCAGCGCTTTCAGCGGGGTGCCGATCGGCGCGATCAAGGTCGCGGCCCCTGAGGTCAAGTCGATCTGGTAGAGGTTGGTGGTGCTCCCGACGACGAGCGACGCATAAGCGAGGTTCAGGCTACCGCTTGTCCAAATGTCGAAACCGACGACCGCCGAGGCATCAACACCGAGAGCGCCGACCGTTGTCAGCGCTCCCTGATTCGCTGGTTCCTGAAACGCGAGGATGTCGAGGTTCGAGTCGATCTGGTAGAGCGTCGTCGCCGTGGCGCCGGCAACGAGATTGTCAAAGGCCGAGCCAACCACATTCGGATCCTGGCCGGCGGACGGGTCAGCCGTGAGATAAGCCAGCGGGCCGTTGGAAGTCGCGACCCCCGTGGTGACGTTGATCCGCAAATCGAGATCGGTATCGCTCGCAACCCGGAGCTCGTCGGAGATGGGATTAAAGCCGACACCAAAGCTTGTCCCGGTCACCGGGGCATCGATCGTCGCGGCGAGCGTGGCGATCGCCGTTGCAGGATCAATTGTGTAGAGCCGACCGGTATGGTCCGCATCCGTTGTGAGCGCAAAGAGTTGACCATTCGTCGGGCAGAAATCGATCCCCTGAATCGTTTCGCCGGCCCAGATGTCGGTGATCGGCCCCGAGCTGAGGATGGATGCGGGAGCAGCCGAATCGAACTGGATGAGCGCCGAGGTTGGAGTCACACCGAACAGGGTCGTCAGGAGTGTTCGATTCTCACACTGTTCCAGGTTCCCGATCGGCCAATGGCGGCGCACCGGCTTCCGGGGTCGTTGGGCGTTTCGTTGATCGACCTTCGGCCCAAGGCACAACGGGGGGAGCATTGTTGTGAGTCACTTTCTGAAGCGGATCGCGCTCTTGTGTCGAAAGCCGCAACCCATGGATTCTTATTTTATGAATTTTATTCAAGCGACATCTTTGTACTTTGGATTTCGACGCTTGCCGAATAAAAATAGCACCGATTTGGCGGTTCGAAGCGAGCTGATTTGCCCTGTCCTTGGAGAAACCGTGCCAGCCGAATTGGGTTGCCGGGGGATTTGTCTTCTTTTGAGGAAAGTTTGATGCGTCTGACTTGCAGGGAAAGTGTCTTCGGATTGCAGGGATCGCGGAGAGATTGCGGTTCGCGGTGACCGCGAACCGCAATCTCTTCGCGAGAACTGAGGTTCGAGCCCTGGGACGCCACTCAAGGGCAAAGCTGTGCTGAATTGTTCGTTATCCGAAAGTTCGGCCCTGAGATTTCAACGAGGCGGCGGCGTGCGGGCGATTCGTGAGGTGAGCCTGCTGACTCGGCCCGGCCGGATGGGCGTTCCCACCGTTCTTCCTGAGAGCGGCCTGTCTGTTCCCAGGCGCGTTGGTCGCGGCGGATCCGTCGGGTGTGGAGCCGGTGGCGAGTTTGCGGAACGGTCGAAGCGCGGCGACGAAGTGGCCTCCGGGCCGAGCGTTGCCCGAGGGGAATCGTCCGATGAATTCACCATCGAGCGCGTTGCCGGCCAGATCCTCGATTCCGCCCGAATATGCGGTGAAGGTGTATCGGCCGGCTCGCAGTCGTCTTCCATTATTGATGGAGAGATTCACGACTTGAGCATTTGCCGGGATTCCTGAAGGCGTCGTCGAGGCCGTTGTGATCGAGGTCCGACGGTTACGGAGGCCCACCGGCCCGATGCCGGCAAAGACGTAATTGGCCAGGTCTGTGAGACCCGCTTGATTGAGCCCGCTGCCATCGTCCTGGAAACTGGCGTTGATCTGCCCTTGAAGCCGGCGGAACTCGAGCTTGGTTACAGTCGGTCCCGCCGTATCCACCATGAGGTTGGCCAGTGAAGCGATGGCTTGGGCCTGGCCATTAACGAAGGTCGCTTCAAGCTCGAGGTTGGTGTAGAGACCGTCCGCGAGAGGATTGAGGGCGGTCGCCTGCCAGGCCCCAAGCGAGTCGGCCACGCCGGTGGCGATGAGTTGTCGGGTGGCGGGATCGGTGCCGTTGTAGATCTTTACGATGGCCCCTGGCGCTGTGGTGCCCGTGAAAGTGGGGGTGTTGTCGTTGGTAATGCCATCCTGGTTCGACACGCCGGTGTCGCTTGCCGCGTCGAGTTGCCCTTGCACCATGATCGGTGGCTCGGTCACCAGGATCGGGGATTGCAGGGTGACGGGAACCTCCGCCTCGTAAGTCGTGGTGGTCGTGACGTTCCCGGCGCTCTCGGTGAAGCTGCCCCCGGTGTCTCGGATCGTCGAGGAGACGGTGAAGCGGCCCGCGGTCGAGTAGCGGTGAGTCCCGAGGATATAAAAACGTGCTGGAATAGTTGAGACCTGGACGACGCGTCCGGGCGAGGATGTTCCGTCGCCCCACTGGATTGTTACATGGTAGTCGGCCGCCTTGGCCCCGGGATCAAGGTCTGTGAATTGGGCGACGACTTTATCAGCGAACTCGGTGCCCGCAACGGCGAGGGATATGGCGAGGTTGGGGGGAGTCACCGGGGTGACAGGCTCGCCTGCCACGTTCGCCAGGTTTACGTGCTCGAGGCCTTCGATGGCCACTTCCGCGGAGTAAGCCTGGTTGGGTCTGAAGATCAGACTCGACCCTGTCGTGAAGAGGTGAGCCCCTTGTGCGTCGGCATTCAGTGTGTCGATTCCAAGGCCACCATTGATACGAAGCCGGGTGACGGTGAAGCCGAACGACGGCGCCAGGCTAAAAGTATCATTCTGCGTGCCGGCGTTCACGAATACGCCAATGCTTGTGTTGAATGCCGTGCTGTACGCGACGGGGCTGCCGAATCCCGTGATGTACCCGGGTAAGATATCGATATTTCGAGGCAGGCCGCTCGCACTGTCATCGAGCGTGAGTTGATTGTACCCCTCTTCGCCGTTGACCGAGAACCTCGTGGCCAGGCTGCTGAGCGGTGCCGACTCACTGCCGAGGGTGACCTTATCAAACCCTTGCCCTGCGTTGACCACCACAAGGATGTTGGTGTCTGTGGAACTCAGAGTCTGATCGCCGGGCAGGGTCGTGTCGAAGTCGAACTCGCTATGGTAGCCAGGTGCTCCTAGGGCCGCTTGGTTGTGACGAAGCAGGCCCCCCGTCTGGTCGATCACCAGAGTATCGGCGGTACTGCTGCCGGTGAGGATCACAGTCGAGCCTTCGAGCCTGGCGCGGAAGCCTTCGGGCGCGATCGCCAACGCTCGGAGCGGCGCACCGACCGGCGCGATCAAGGTCGCGGCCCCGGTCGTCAAGTCGATCCGGTAGAGGCTGGTGGTGCCTCCCGAGACGAGCGTCGCATAACCGTAGTTCAGGCCGTCGACGGTGCGGATATCGAAACCGACGACCGCCGAGGCATCAATGCCGAGTGCCCCGACAGTCGAGAGCGTTCCCAAGTGGGCTGGGTCTTCGATCGCGAGGACGTCGAGTGTGGTATCGATGGCATACAAGGTCGGGGTTGTGGCGTCGCTGACATTGTTGAGGGACGCCACGCCGCTGACATGGGGATTCTGCCCGAAATTCGGGTCTCCCGTACTGTAAGTGAGCGGTCCGCCCGTCGAGTTCACAAGCCCGCGATACGGGTCGAGCCAGAGGCTTTGTCCCGTGTTGCTGACCACGCGGATGTGGGTGCCGGTCGGGTCGAAGTCGAAGCCGAACTCGGTCCCACTCAGTGCCGGCGCGAATGGCTTGTTGGGAAAGGGAGGTAGAATCGGCAGGGGGAAGGGCATGATGGTCACGCGATCGATGACCGGGGTGGCCACGCCGGTCAACGTATCGATCGTGTAGAGCCGACTTGTGCTTCCCAGACCGTAGAGCACGCCGGTGGTTGGCTGGACATCAAGGCCGAGGATGGTCTCGCCCTGTTGAAGCCCGGTGATCAACTGGCTGCTCACGATCGTTCCGGGCGTTTGCGTGTTGAAACGGACCAGGTTGTTGTTGCTGGCGTCGATGCCGAACGCGTTGGCTGCGTTTACCAAGGCCTGAGTGGCGGGCGCGACAGTCATTCCAACAATTTGGGTCGCGCCATCGCCGATCGTACCGACGAGAGTCGCGGAACCGGTAGCCAGGTTCACTGTGTACAAACCGGTGGATCCGCCGACCTGAAGCGCGGCGATCGCCTGGTTGGTGGGGTTCGCCTTCTCGCCGGTGGTCAGAATGTCGAAGCCGACCACCGATGTTGCATCCACACCGAGTGAGCCCACGGTGGCCAGCGTTCCGTCATTCGGCGGACTCTGAATCGCGAGGATGTCGAGGTGCGAGTCGATCTGGTAGAGCGTCGTCGCCGAGGCACCCGGGAAGTTATTCCTGTAGGCCGAGCCGACCACATTCGGGGCCTGGCCCGCAGACGAATCGCCCGCGAGATAGTTCAGCGTGCCATCGGCCGTTGCGGCTCCCGTGGCGACGTTGACCCGCAAGTTGAGGTCGGTATCGCTCACGATTCGGAGCCGATCGGGGATCGGGTTGAAGTCGAGTCCGAAGCGGGTTCCAGTCACCGGAACATCGATCGTCGCCGCGAGCGTGGCCGCCGCCGAAGTGGTATCAATCGTATAGAGCCGGCCGGTATGATTTGTGTCGGTCGTGAGCGCGTAGAGTTGACCGTTCGCTGGTCGGAAATCGATCCCTTGGATCGTTTCGCCGGCCCCGATGTTGGTGATCGGATTCGACCTCAAGATGATCGCGGGAGCGGCCGAGTCGAACTGGATGAGCGATGAGGCCGCCGTCACGCCGTAGAGGGTTGTCAGGAGGGTTCGCGCCTCGCACTGTTCCAGCGAACCGATCGCCCGATGGCGACGCATCGGTTTTCTGGTCCGGCGAGGATGATTGGGATCATTCTTTTGCCCGACGCATAATAAGGGGGGCATGTCGTGAATCTCCCTCTGAAGCGGTTCGTGTTGTCGTGACGATGGTCGCGCACGATTCATAACCTGATTTATTTTCTTGAAACTTTCATGTCGCCGATATTTTTAAGCGTTAAGATTCGGCGATCGCTGAACAAGAATAGCATCCATTTGCCCGATCGAAGAGCGTCTGTCGCTGCTGTGTTGGAAAAGTGCATCCATCGAAATTCCCTTGTCGAGAGGCTTCACCCTCGGTTGCGCGCGATCGAACGGTCCGGACCACGAGAAGGGTGACAACCACGCTCGCCGGGCGAAGCGTCTCGGTTGCAGGGATGAGGAATCGGCTTGCCGCCTGCGATGATCGCGGACGACAAGCCCATTTCGGAAACGAACGCCCATGTCATGGAGCGTGAGATTCCGGCCCGTTATCGTCCGGCTTTTCGACCCTGAGCCTTGAACAAGGCCGCGGCGTGCGGGTGATTTGCGAGTTGAGCTCCCCGGTTCGGGCCGGCCGGATGGGCGTTGCCGGCGTTCTTCTTGAGGGCCGTCTGTCGTTGGTCAGCCTGGTTCGCTGCGCCGGTTCCGTTGGGGGTGGAGACGGGGACGATTTTGCGGAGCGGTCGAAGACCGGCCACGAAGTGGCCTCCGGGCTGGGCGTTGCCCGAGGGGAATCGGCCGGTGAACTCGCCGTTGAGCGCGTTGCCGGCCAGATCCGCGATTCCACTGGCGTTTGCAGCGAAGCTGTACCGGCCGGCGCGGAGTGGCTTGCCGTTGTTGATCGCAAGATTCACGACTTGAGCATTCGTGGGTTTATTCTGGGGCGCTGTCGTGGCTTGCGTGATCCGGAGTCGTCGGTTGCGGAGGGCCACCGGCCCGATCCCGGTGAAGATGTAGTTGGCCTGGTTGGTGATCCCCGCTTGATCGAGCCCGCTCCGGTCGTCCTGGAACGTGGCGTTGATCTGTCCGTTGATCCGACGGAACTCGAGATTCGTCACGGTGGGGGCCACCGTGTCGATCGTGAGACCGGCCAACGAACTGGTCGCTTGTGACCGACCATTGGCGGAGGTCGCTTCAAGCACGAGGCCGGTGTAAAGTCCATCCGCGAGCGGGTTGAGGACGGTCGCCTGCCAGTCGCCATTGGCGTCAGCGACGGCCGAGGCAATCCTTTGTCGGGTGGCGGGATCGGTGCCGTTGAAGATCTGGATCAGGGCCCCAGGTGATGAGATCCCGGTGAATGTGGGCGTGTTGTCGTTGGTGATGCCGTCCTGATTGGAAACGCCGGTGTCGCTGGCGGCATCGAGTCGACCTGTCACCGCGATCGGTGGCTCAATCACCAGGATCGAGGAGTTCATGGTGACGGGACTCTCCGCCAGGTAGGTCCTGGTGACCGTAACCATGGATAAATTGTGGTAATAAATGGCGATAGACGGATTTGTTTGTAGGGGTGTGGAGCCCCAGGTCGATCCGACAGGGTGGACCCCTACGACAGGTCCGCCTAAAGTGGACTTTCCCCCCGTGTCGTGGATCGTCGTGGTGACAGTGAAGTGGCCCGAGACCGAATAGAGATGATCCCCATAGACATAAAAGTGCGTGGGGTCGTTTGTGTCCTGGACAACGGTTCCTGCTGAGGAGGTTCCGTCGCCCCATTGGATCGTCACCTGGTAGTCGGCCGCCTTGGCCCCGGGATCCGGGTCGGTGAACTGGGCGACGAGCCTATGGGTGAACTCGGTTCCCGCGGTGATGGGGGAGATCGGGACCACAGTGGGGAGCACCGGCTGAAGGCGCATGCCCTGAACATTTAGCACGTTAACCTGTTCGATCTCCGCGTAGTTCACGGACACCGAGTAGGTCTCGAAGGGGAGGAAGCGAAGGCTCTCCAGCGTCACGCTTACCGAAGCCCCATCGGCATCGGCAAACAGCCTATCCAAACCACCACCACCGTCGAGGTGGGTTCCGAATGCGGAGAGGCCTAAGTCTTCGACAATATAGAAATCATCGTTGCCTTTGCCTGCCATGACCGTGAGATAAGTGGGACCACCGTTGTTAGTGTCGATCGTTACGGGGATGCCGAATCCCGCGACCGTCGCGATGCTTCCTGATCCGGTGACGATCGCGGAGGCGACTTGGATGGTTCGCGCGATTGGGCTGGCGCTGTCATCGAGTTTCAGTGCATGGTTTTGCCCGTCTCGGAAGTTGATTTTGAACGAAGCAGACAGGCTGCTGAAGGGCGCGGAGGCACTCCCGAGCGTGACAGCATCTTTGCCACCGCGCGTGATCACGAACACTGACACGGCGGCGTCCGTGGAACTCACCGTCTGATCGCCAGGGAGACTCGAGTCAAAGTCGAATGCGCTGTTGTATCCCGCCACGCCGAGGTCAAACTGGTTGTTCCGTAACAGGCCCCCCGACTGATCGATCACCAGGGTATCGGTCGACTCACTTCCGGTGAGGATGACGGTCGAGCCTTCGACCTTCGAACTAAAACCATCGGGGGCGATCGCTAACGCTCTGAGCGGCTCACCGGCCGGCGCGATCAAGGTCGCGGCCCCGGTGCTCAGGTTGATCTGGTAGAGGCCGGTGGTGTTGTCGACAACGAGCGTCGTATAACCGACGTTCTGGCCGCCGACCGTCTGGATATCGAATCCGGCAACGGCCGAAGCGTCGACCCCGAGCGCGCCGACGGTAGTCAGCGTTCCGTCATTCGGCGGACTCTGGATCGCGAGGATGTCGAGGTGCGAGTCGATCTGGTAGAGCGTCGTCGCCGAGGCGCTCGAGAGGTTATTGCTGTAGGCCGAGCCGACCACGTTCGGATCCTGGCCCGCAGACGAATCGCCCGCGAGATAGCTCAGCGTGCCATCGGCCGTTGCGGCTCCCGTGGCGACGTTGACCCGCAAGTTGAGGTCGGTGTCGCTCACGATTCGGAGCCGATCGGGGATCGGGTTGAAGTCGAGTCCGAAGCTGGTTCCGGTCACCGGAACATCGATCGTCGCCGCGAGCGTGGCCGCTGCCGACGTGGTATCAATCGTATAGAGCCGGCCGGTATGGTTTGCGTCGGTCGTGAGTGCGTAGAGTTGACGATTCGCGGGCCGGAAATCGATCCCCTGAATCGTTTCGCCGGCCCCGATGTTGGTAATCGGATTCGACTTGAGGATGATTGCGGGAAACGCGGAGTCGAACTTGACGAGCGTCGAGGCCGCAGTCAGGCCGAACATCGTCGTGAGTAGGGTCCGACTCTCGCACTGTTCCAGGATTCCGATCCGCCGTTGGTGTCGAAGCGGCTTTCTGGCCCGGTCACGGAATGACGAGTTGACTTTCTTGTCTCTGCTTGATACTGGGGCCATGCTGTCGCGCTCCTGCTGCTGATCGTTGTGCGGGCTTACTCAGCTAAGTTGGATGCCTGCATCGTGTGTTGGTCGATAACTTCTTCGTAGATGAAACCGAATCGGCGTCTGTAAAATTTTATGAATTGACCTCTGGCGAATCATTCCTGCAACATCGTCGACGCCTGAACACCGGTTGTCGTGTGCTTTAGATGGCGATCTGTGCGCATGGTTCCTCGCTTGGAATGGTTCACCTGTTGAGAAACAGGTTGTGGATCACATGCAGATTTGTGGTGGAATTCCGGATGAATCCCCGCCGCCGGACCCTCTTGAACACGAACGAGGAATCTTGTTAACCCGGGTTGTGACGAGCAGCAGCAGTCATCGGGGAGGGAAGGGCGGGGGCGGGGACAGCGACCGGGGCAGGCGGGAATAAGTCGAAGCTCGGGGGGCGGCCCAAGGCGCGGTAGAGCCGGAACTGGGCACGGTTATGGGCGAGGACGGAGTCGAGATAGTCGGCCCGGGCCTGGGCGAGGGCCTGGATGGGCTGGAGCACTTCAATGGGGCGGGGGGCGCCTGGGAGACCAGCGCCTCGGCGGATATTCGTGAGATTCAGCGTGAGTGACTCTTGGGCTTCGGGGAGGGCTCGGCCAGCCTCTTCCATTTGCCGGGATGAGGCGATCCGCTCTTTCTCGGCCCGAACAACCTCGGCGGCGATTCGGTCTTGCACTTTCAAGAGCTCGAGGTTCGCCGTGCGTTGCTGGGCGGCCCTTTGCTTGGCGATGGCCCGGTCGGCGAATCCCAGGTTTTGGAGTTCCCAGTACAGGTTCACGTCGGCATCACTGCGGCTGTTGAAGTCGCCGAAGAAGCTGTTGGCTCCTCCGCCGAACCCACCGCCGGAATAGCGGAACGCGAGGCTCGGGATGAACGGCCTGAGCTTCGCTTGCTTGAGGCGGATCAAGGTCGCCTGGACGAGCGCCTGGACCTCGGCCAGTTCGGGGCGGCTGCGGAGCGCAGTGATGATCAAGGCGTCAATCGAGCATGTTTCGGGCACGAGGCGGAGGACCGTCTCGGGCGGTTCGACGGGGGCGACGACGAGCCTGGGGTCGAGCCGGGTGCGGCGGATGAGCTCCGTCGACGCCAGCTCGATTTCGCCCACGGCGACTTCGACGTTCTTGCGCTGACGGTTCCGCTCGGCGAGGCTTCGGCGATAATCGGCGTCGAGTCCGGCCCCGGTTCGCGCGTACGAGGCGGTGAGGTTCGACAAGGTCTCGGCGTTCGTTGCGGCCTCGCGAGCGATGGCGAGCCGGCCCGCCGCGAGTTGCGCGTCCATGTAGGCTTCGGCGACGCCGAGCAGAGCGTCATTGGTGGCCGCCTGAATCCCCGCGCGGCGGGCGTCGACGACTTGCCTTGCAGCAAGCGGTTCAAACAGGGCATCCGAGAACCGGAGGATTGAGGTCAGGCCGGAAACCTGCGCGGGGCCACCGGCGGGCACCGGGCCGCTGACGCTCGAACCGGCCGCGGCCGTTGCGCCCAGGAAGAGGGAGCTTTTGCTGATGGTGCGGACCTGCCCCTCGACGACCTGGGCCTGGCCGTCGTGTCGAATCCAATTCGGGCCGATGTAGAGGCTCGGGAGCCACTGGACTTGCGCCTGTTGCAACTCGGCGATGGCGAGCGAAACCTGTTCGCGAGCGATGGCGATGTCGAGGTCATTGGCTCCCGCGAGCCGGAGCGCGCTCGGGAGGTCGATCGGCTGGATCATCTGCCCAGGGACCAGCGGCGCTCCGAGACCGGACCCGGGGGGCATCGCGATCGCCGTGCTCTCAGGTAGTTTCTCGTCGGTAAGTGCCGGCGGGAGGGGATCCGGCTGGCTCCGAGTCTCGGCTCTGGTGTCGGCTGCTCCAAGGATGAGCAACACGACCGCCGATCCGATGAACCTGGATTTTCTGGCGGGTATCTTGCGGTTCATCGGGCCCTCCTTGGCCGTGCGATACCGAGACCTGCCTTTATTCTCGTACTTGCGGGTTGTCTCGCGTAAGCCGATCGCACCGAGGAGGAGAGATGTGGGACTGAAGTTGCCGGTTGGGTTAGCTTTTCGGGCTCGCGGGGTTGGGTTGCGGCTCGTTGATCTCGACGGCTTGCCCGTCGGCCAGTGAACCGGCATTGGCTTCGACGACCCATTCGCCTTCGCGGAGGCCCGAGATAACCTCGGTCCGCTTTCCTTCGGTGAGTCCGAGCTTGATCTCGTTCCGCGTGGCTCGCCCGTCCGCGACGGTGACGCAGAAGGATTTGCCGCCGTCCTTGACGATCGCGGTCGTTGGCAAGGTCAGGGCGTTGGCGTGCTCTTCCGCGACCACCGTCACATAGGCGTAGAGCCCGGGGCGAAGCGCATCATCGGGGTCGGGGAGGTCGATTTCGGTCAGAAGGGTGCGCGTCGCCGACTCGAGGGCCCAGGCCGTTCGCGTGACTTTGCCGTCGAACGTCCTGCCGTCGAGGGCGAGCAGGCGGACGTGGGCGGGGTCTCCGGCATTCACGAACGGGGCGTCGGTCTCGGGAACGCCGACAGAGATGGTGACGACGCCGGATCGGGCCACGACGAATAGCGGCTCGCCGCTGGTCCCCGGCGTGGTCAACTGGCCGGTATCAGCCCTCCGGCGGATCACAACGCCGTCATAGGGGGCCTCGATCTTCCGATAACTCGCCATCGCCTCGGCACGCTCGGCATCGAAGCGGGCGACCTCGACGTGTGAGGCGGCCGCCAGGACGTCGGAGCGGGCCTTGTCGAGGCGGGCCTTCGCCTCGGCGAGTGCGGCCTCATTGGATTTGACTTGGGCCTGAACCTCGTCGCGACTCGCTTCCGCGGCTCCCACCTTGCTGCGAGTCTCGTCCACGAGGCTCCCCGTGAGGGCACGTTCCTGGGCGAGTTGCTGCACGCGGCTAAACTCCGATCGCCAGCGGGCCACGTCCGCCTCGGATCTCCGGATGCCCGCCTTGGTCTCGCTGAGCTTCGCCTCGGCGCTGAGGACTCCGGCCAGCGCGACGTTGACGGTCGCGTCGGCCTGTTTCTGCTCGGCATGGGCCTGGTCGATCAGCGCGCGTTTCTGCTTGAGGTCCGCCTCGACTTCGGGCACCCGCAGTTCGGCCATCACCTGGCCCTTTTTGACCCGGTCCCCGATATCTACCGAGACGGTCTGCAAATAGCCGGCGAGCTTCGCGTGCATGGGGGTGACTTCGACCGCCTCGATCTGGCCCGGTTGCTCGCTGATCCGCCGGATGGTCATCCGCTCGGGAGTGACCGTCGTGACTCGGGCCACTGGCGTGGACGGAGCGTTGGCCGTCGCGGCGTGCACGGCTGCCTTGCCGGTCGGCTCGCCGCAACCTGCCATGAAAATCGCGACCAGGCTGAAGGTCGCGAGGCTTGCTTTTACGAGGCTTGATTGTGACCGCCTGGTCGGTGATACCGCCTGGTCGGTTTTGCCGGACTCATGCTCCGACGTCCGGTCGCCATCGCACTGGGGTTCCTGCATTTGGATGGCCCGGACAACATGTTGTTCGAGATGTTTGATTGAATCGATATATTTGCTGACTTTGCGAGACCGATGGCGCCCGAGGAGGCGACAATACCTATCGAGAGGTGACATGGCTCTTCTCTTTCGGAGGCGTTCGAAGCTCATGGGCGAAGCTCGATCTCTTGAGATTCGTGGGCGTTCCCATTGGCCGAGGCCGTGACGGGGCCGACCCCCGGCTCGTCGAAATAGCGGCTCTCCGGGTCGTCCGGATCCAACGACGCGGAGCTCCGGCCGGTCCAGCCTTGCACGAGCGCGAAGACGGACGGGAGAAAGAGGAGGGTGGCGATGGTCGCCGCGACAAGGCCGCCGATGACGGCCCGGCCCAAGGGGGCGGTCTGCTCGCCCCCCTCGCCCCAGCCGAGGGCCATGGGGATCATCCCGGCCGTCATCGCACAACTGGTCATGAGAATGGGTCGTAACCGCCCCTGGGCGCCGAAGACGGCCGCGTCGGTCGCTTTGGTGGCGTCCTCACGTCGTCGCCGTTCGGCGAAGGTGACGAGCAGGATGGCGTTGGCGACCGCCACGCCCATGGCCATGATCGCCCCCATGAACGACTCGATGTTGATGGTCGTCCCGGTGAGCCACAAGGCGACGACCACGCCCGCGACCACGGCAGGGGCCGTCGAGATCGTGACCAGGGCGAGCCGGATCGATTGGAAGTTCGCGGTCAGCAGCAGCAGGATCACCACGATGGACATGGCGAGCCCGATAGAGAGGCCGGTGAGCATCTCTCGCATGGGGACGACCTGGCCGCGGATATCGACGTTCACCCCTTTGGGCGGAGTCCCTGCTCGTTCCAGGGCTTCGGAAACGCGACTCGCCGCCCTGCCGAGGTCTTCGCCGACGATGTTCGCGGTGAGGCTGATCGATCGCTTCATGTTGTAGCGATCATATTCGCCCGGCATCGTACCGCGTTGAACTTTGGCCACGTCGCGAAGCAGGAGCGAGGGACCGCCCGAGCGCTGGATCGGGATGGTCTCAACCTGCTTCATGGAGTCCATGACGGCGGTCGGGATTTCCACTTGCACCTGATAGCCGATGCCGGTCTTCGCGTCGGGCCAGTAGTTGGGCACGATGAAGCGGCTCGACGAGGTGGCGGTGACGAGCGAGCGTGAGATCTCCTCGGCCGTAACTCCGCTGAGCCCGGCGCGCTCCCGGTCGATGTCCACGCTCACGGTCGGGTAGTCGAGGGCCTGGGCGTACTGGAGGTCGCGGAGCGAGGGGACCTTGGCGAGCTCGTCTCGGACCTTCGCCGCAAAGGCACGGTCATCGGCGTAGTTCGGGCCGCTGATGGCGACTTCGATGGGCGTTGGCGAGCCGAAACTCATGACGTCGCTCACGATGTCGGCCGGCTCGAACGAGAACTGGACCTTCGGCAACTGGCGAGTCAGTTGATCACGCAGCCGCCTCTTGAGGGCCTCGACGTCAACGTTGGCCTCGTGGCGCAGGGCGACCCTCAAAAGAGCCTCCTCCGGTCCGGCGGTCCACTGGTAGATGGCGTTGATCGGGTAGCTCGACGGGATGAGGCCAACATAGCCGACGGAGATGGCCACCCCCTGATCGCCGACCTCCGCTCGCACCGCCTCAAGGGCCGCTTTGGCAATCGTCTCGGTCTTCTCGATGCGCGTGCCGGCAGGCGCCTTGATCCGGAGCTGAAACCGGCCGGCGTCGACCCTCGGAAAGATCTCCAGGCCGAGTTGCCGCCCGACCCCATAGGTGATGAACGCGGCCGCCGCGAGATAGCCCGGAACAACGAGCCAACGAATGCGGATGAGTGGCCTGAGACCTCGGCCGTAGAGGTCGCGGAACTTGTCGAAGAGCGAACGTCTCGCGGCTGATCCCTCGGGCCGACGGTGGTGCTTGAGCAGCCAGACCGAGAGGACCGGGACGAAAGTGCTCGAGAGCAAGTAGGACGAGACCATCGCAAAGCCGACGGCCAGCGAGAGCGGGACGAAGAGGGCCTGGGCGGCCCCTTGCATGAAGAACGAAGGGATGAAGACGGCGAGGATGCAGAGCATTGCGAGTAGCCGCGGGACCGCCGTGTCGAGGTTACCTTGCCGGACCGCGCGCGGGATGTTCTCGGTCTGCTCCATCTTCGCGTGAATATTCTCGATCTCGACGGTCGCCTCATCGACCAGGATGCCGATCGCCAGGGCGAGCCCGCCGAGCGTCATCAAGTTCACAGTCTGGCCGGTCAGCCAGAGCGCGACGACCGCCCCGCAGAGCGCGAACGGAATATTCAAGACGACGACGATGACGCTTCGCCAGTCGCGCAGGAAGAGGAGCACCATGAGGCCGGTTAAAATCGCCCCCAGAACACCTTCGGTGACCAGACTCGTCATCGCGTTCGTGACGGTTGGCGACTGGTCGAACTCGAAGCTGACCTTGATGTCGTCGGGGAGGACCGCCTGCATCGACGGAATCGCGTCCTTGACGTTATTCACGACGGATATTGTTGATGCGTCGGCTCGTTTCGTCACGAGGATATAGACCGCGCGCCGGCCGTTGACGAGTGCGTAGCCGGTGGGGATGTCCGACGAGTCCTGCACGGTCGCGACGTCGCGGAGGTAGACGGTCGGGGTCACGCCCGGTCGGATCGGGATCGTTTTGAGATCATCCACCTGCCTGACGAGCGAGTTGACCGGGACGATCGGCATCTCGTCGCCGATCCTGATATTCCCCGACGGGCTGATCGCGTTCCCGGACGTGAGCGCTTTGATCACCTCGTCGGGCGACATCCGGTAAGAGCGGAGCCGGTCGGGGTCGACCCGGACGACGACGGTCCGCTGGCTGCCGCCGAACGGTGGCGGGGCCGAGACGCCGGGGAGGCTGGCGAACATCGGTCGGACCTTGAACAAGGCCTGGTCTTGAATCTCGCCGATGCTCTTCGTCTCGCTGGAAAGCACGAGGTAGCCGACGGGGACGCTCCCCGCGTCGAACCGCGTGATGAACGGGGAGACGGTGCCGGGGGGCATGAATGCCCGCGACCGCGTGACGTAGCCGATCGTCTCGGCCATCGCCTGGGCCATGTTCGTGCCCGGGTGGAAGTAAAGCTTCATCAGGGCCATGCCCTGAATGTTCTTCGACTCGACGTGGTGGATGCCACCGATATAAAGAAAGTGATATTCGTAGTAGTTGGTGAGGAGCCCCTCCATCTGGGCAGGGTCCATGCCGCCGTAGGGCTGGCAGACGTAGACCACGGGCAGATTCAGGTTCGGGAAGATGTCGATGGGCATCCGCATGACGGCGAGCCCGCTCCCCAAAGCGACGGCCACGACGGCCACCATCACAGTCAGCGGCCGCCGCATGGCGAAGACGATCGGGTTCATACGCTCGACATTCCTTGCAAGGGCGGACTACCACCTGAAAGCCGGGTCGGTGATGGGAAGAGTCGGTCCGGCCATTCCAAGTGGGGTTGAGGGCCTCTGGCTTCAAGTGGGTGGGGGTGGGAGTGGGGACTTGGGGGCGGAGAACCAGCTTGTCAAGGACCGCGTGACACGAGTCGCACCCTCGTGCGGGTCTCCTGGCCAAGCGTCTCGAACGCCCCCTCGTCCTCTGGGCTCTAGCGTCTCTTTTGGATTTTTTTTCGAGGAGGAGTCGCCCATTCGGTGCTGCAAAAGGCGTGCATGTTTTTTGGCCTCAATCTCCAGAGTTTGTGTGAGGCTGGCAATTTTTCGATCGCGTTCGCCAATATTAGAAAGCTTCGCGAATGTTCCGGCAAGGTGCACGATGAGGATTGTTGTGAAGTTGGTGACTGGGTAGGCCGGGTTGTCGATGAGTTGTCTGAGGGACGGTCAGGAGATAAGCGGGGCCGCCACTGGTGCGTGCGTCCGCGTGGCCGGAGCGGAAAGGATACATGCTTTTGTTAGCCGATCGTGAGGAAATCAAGCCGAAAACTCGTAAGTGTACGAGTTATGTGGGGCCTGGGGCGGCTGAAAGTCCCCTGATTTCTGCGTCATCAATACCGCGAGGAGCTTTCGCTTCGCGATTCAATACGTGCCGATTTTGTGACTGCGTCTCATGGAGCCCTGTTCTGCCGGGAAATCGCCGATTTCGGCCTGTGAAAGCCGGAGCCGCCTCTGGGGTGACTGCGCCTTTTGTGGGCGAATGACGCAGACATCACGACAAGCCCTGGGGGCAAGTCTACCCCCACGGATGTCAGGCCGTTAACTTGGAGACGGACAATTCA
The DNA here is from genome assembly GCF_045290345.1 of Singulisphaera photorubra. GTDB lineage: Bacteria > Planctomycetota > Planctomycetia > Isosphaerales > Isosphaeraceae > Singulisphaera. The sequence goes on from NZ_CP155447.1 coordinate 2,210,660, forward strand.
TCTTCCAGGACCAGGCCGTGGGAGTCTCCGAGCGATCGAGCCCGGGCGTGGACCGAGCCTATGGGAGGGGTGCCCCCGCCGATGAACGACGTCACGCGCATCCTTGAGGCGATCGAGCATGGCGATCCGCAGGCCGCCGAGCAACTCCTGCCGCTGGTCTACGACGAGCTGCGCAAGCTCGCCGCCCAGCGCCTGAGGCAGGAGCCGCCCGGTCAGACGCTCCAGGCCACCGCCTTGGTCCATGACGCCTACCTCCGCTTGGTCGGATCCGACGAGGTCCAGCGCTGGGACGGCCGTGGCCACTTCTTCGCTGCAGCGGCCGAGGCCATGCGTCGGATCCTGATCGATAGTGCCCGCCGGAAGCATCGCCCGAAGCACGGCGGCGATCGGCAGCGGGTCGATCTCGAGTTCGCCTCGGACGCGATCGAGGGACCTGCCGAGGATCTCCTCTCTTTGGACGAAGCCCTTGAGAAGCTGTCTGCGGAGGACCCGGTCTCGGCGAATCTGGTGAAACTTCGGTACTTCGCCGGCCTCTCCAACGACGACGCGGCCGAGGCGCTCGGGATCTCCCCGAGGACGGCCGACCGCCGCTGGTCCTATGCTCGAGCCTGGTTGCATCAGGAGATGCTCGGCGCGTAATCCGAGCGTCCCGCGAAAAAATCCCCCGCGTTCTTGGCGTCCGACCCCGCGGGAACTCGCATTGGATTACGGCGGCCGAGTGGGCGAGGCCACACCAAGCGGGGGAGCCATCGCGATTAACGAACGATCCCTCTTCATCGAAGCCCTGGAGCTGGACGATCCCCGCGACCAGGAGGCTTATCTGCAACGGGCGTGTGGCGACGACGACGGCCTGCGGGATCGGGTTGATGCCCTCCTCCGATCTCACCGGACCCGCGACAGCTTCGTGCTGGACCGGGTGCCCGCGATCGGCTTCTTCTCTCCCATCGCGGAGCAACCCGTCGTCGTCGAAGGGGTCGGCTCGGTCGTCGGACCCTACAAGCTCGTGGAGGCAATCGGGGAGGGCGGGATGGGGGCCGTCTACCTGGCCGAGCAGCAGCATCCGGTCCGACGCCAGGTTGCGATCAAGCTCATCAAGCCGGGGATGGATTCCCGACAGGTGGTCGCCCGGTTTGAGGCGGAGCGTCAGGCCTTGGCCCTGATGGACCACCCCAATATCGCTCGCGTCCTGGATGGCGGGGCCAGCGAAGCGGGCCGCCCCTACTTCGTGATGGAGCTGGTCCGCGGGATGCCGATCACCGACTATTGCGACCGCGAGGGGCTCTCGATCGCCGAGCGTCTGGAGCTCTTCCTCCTGGTCTGCCGCGCCGTGCAGCACGCCCACCAGAAGGGGGTGATCCACCGCGACCTGAAGCCCTCGAACGTCCTGGTCACGGTCATCGACGGTGTCGCCGCACCCAAGGTCATCGACTTCGGGGTCGCCAAGGCCACCGGGGCGAGCCTGACCGACCGCACGCTGCATACCGGCTTCCATCAGATGATCGGTACGCCGCTGTACATGAGCCCCGAGCAGGCCGACATCTCGGGCGTCGATGTCGACACCCGGAGCGACATCTACTCCCTGGGCGTGCTGCTGTATGAGCTGCTGACCGGGTCGACGCCGTTCGACCGCGAGGCGATGCGTGCGGCCGCCTTCGACGAGATGCGGCGGATCATCCGCGAGGAGGAGCCGCCGAGTCCCAGCACCCGCCTGAGCTCGCTCGCCGAGACGCTCCCGACCGTCATGGCCAGCCGCGGGGCCGACCTGCGGCAACTGAGACGAGCCGTCCAAGGGGAGCTGGACTGGATCGCGATGAAGGCGTTGGAGAAGGATCGAAGACGGAGGTACGACACGGTCAACGCCTTCGCCGCGGACCTGATGCGACACATGGCCGACCTGCCGGTGGAGGCTTGCTCACCCTCAGCATGGTATCGGTTCGCGAAATTCGGTCGCCGGCACCGAACAGCCTTGGTGGCGGGGCTCGTCGTCGCCCTGGCACTCGCCGCGGGAACCGGCGTGAGCGTCTGGCAGGCGGTCGAGGCCAAGAGCGCCAGGCGGAGAGCCGAAGCCCTCTCCGCGCAGGCTCGCAAGGCCGTCGACGAGATGTACACCCAGGTGGCCGAGAAGTGGCTTGCGCAACAGCCGGGGCTGGTCCCGATCCAGCGGGAGTTTTTGGAGAAAGCCCTGGTCTTCTACGAGCAGTTCGCCGCCGAGTCGGGATCGGACCCTCAGGCCGAATTCGAGGCGATGAGGGCGATGCACCGGGTGGGTAGCATCCGGCGATCCCTCGGGCGGCACGTCGCGGCCGAGACTGCCAGTCGCCAAGCTGTGGCCCTCGGCACCGACCTCGTCCGCCGGCACCCTGAGCGGCCCGAGTTCCGCCTGGGAGTCGCCGAGGCTCGGATCCAGCTCGCGGTCTTGTTCCGAGAAACCGGAGATCCGTTCCAGGAACGCAAATGGGTGGGCATCGGCCATGTCGGACTCGGAGGAGGAACGCTCGAATTCACCTCTGGGACCCCTGAGAGCCGAGCGACCGAAGCGGAAGGAGAGATCCGACGGGCTGGCGAGGAGTTGGCGAAACTCAGGGCCAACATGCCCGCGACTGGCGAGTTCCGTCGGCGCCTTGCCGCAGCCTATACCATGCTTGCCAGCGAATTCGGCTCGGCACACCAGATCCCGGAGTCCGAGTCCGCCGCGAGGGCGGCGATCGAGATCGGGGAATCGCTCAGCCAGGACGACCCCGCCGAGGCTGAGTCTCGCTACGTCCTGGCGAAAGCCTTCGTCGAGCTGGGGATCCATTTCGGGCGGCTGAATGGCCAGGGTGTGAAGTCGGAGGAGGCCTATCGCCGGGCTGAAGCCGAGCTTCGGAAACTTCGCAAGGAACACCCCTCGGATCCTCGCTACCGGGCCCTCCTCGCGGGGGGCCTGATGAACATCGCCGTCATCTGCAATCAGACGAGCCGGGGGACCGATGCCGAAGAGGCGACTCGGCGAGCGGTTGCCCTTTTCGAGGGCCTGGCGGCCGAGTTCCCGGATCTCCCCAAACATCAGAAAGACCTGGCCTCCGCCCTGCGCAACCTCGCCGTGCTCGTTCAGGCCCCGGGTCGGGAACTCGAGGTCGATGGGCTCTTCAGACGCTCGCTGGCGATCCGGGAGGCCTTGGCCGGGCGCCACCCCAATGTGCCCGAATATGAGGTGAGCGCCTTGGATAGCATGACGGGGTTGGCGAAGGAGCTGAGACGACGTCGGGAGTACGGAGAAGCCGGGCGAATCATGCGGCAAGCCGCCGCCCGGGCGCAGACGCTCCAGAAGGAGCATCCCGAATTGAGTATCGTCCGAGGCATTCACGCCAACTCCCTGATGCCGTTGGTGCACCTCGAGCTCGCCGTCGGCGACCGTGCGGCGGCCTCTCGGGCCGCAGAAGACTGGGCGCGGCAGATCCTGAGCGAATTCACCGCGGAGACGCTCATCGGCCCGGTCGTGCAGCTTTGCGAGGCACAGCTCGAAGACGCGGCGGAAGCGGAAGCCGGCCCCTCGGGCCTTCGCGATGAGGCGTGGGCCCAGGCCAATCTCCTGAGGTTCAAGGCCCTGCTCAAAGAGGCGGTGCGTCGGGGGAACGACAGTGCGATGACCCTGCATGTCCTGGCGGACTTGTTGACCACGGCGCCGGAGGCGATTCGCGATCCGAAGCTCGCCGGTGAACTGGCTCGACGGGCGGTCGAGCTCAGCCCGCGGGAGGGCATCTGCCAGCAATCACTGGGTTGGACCCGATACCGCGAAGGCGACTGGAAGGGCTCCATCGAGGCCCTGGAGAGGGTGGATAGCTTCGCCGGGGCGGGCGACTTTATCGCGGCCATGACCTGCTGGAAGCTCGGTGAGAAGGCCAGGTCCCGCGAGTTGTTCGATCGCGCCGAGCGTTGGCTGTCCGGCTACGAGACGCGGTGGACTGACCGGGTCAAGCGAGGCAATTTGACCTATCCCCCGCCGTCGATGTTCAGGCGAATCCGCGCCGAGGCGGCATCCCTGTTGGGCGGCGCCCCGCCCACTTAACCGAACCTAAGCGTCCCACTGTGCTGCGCGGACGGGCCTGGCGGCCGATGTCCCCGCTCCCCTGTTGCGCCAGCCCGAAGGGCTCGCGTCCTGCTTCCTTGATTCGATCGAAAGGAGACGAATGATGCGACGACTGGTGCTCGCGGTGCTTCTGGGCCTCGTGGCCGCCCGCTCCGACGCGGGAGAGCTGTACTACTCTACCCCCGGCGACCCGAACAGCAGGAACATCTACGCGGTGAACGAGAACGGGGGCACGCCTCGAGTGGTGCTCTATGGTTCGGAGTACCCATCGGGCTCGATCGCAGGCATGACGCGCTTCAATCACGCCGGGAGCAACGGCCAGGCACTGGTCCAGGCGAAGCCCTACTCGGCACCGGCGGCCGACATCCAGCTCGTCTACCGAGCGTCGAACGGCCAGGTGATCACCAGGCCGGTGACGGACCTGGAGGGAGAGGGACTGAACCCATATGGGGACCCCGAGCTCGCCCAGGACGACAGCTTCTTCTCCTTCCGGGCGCGGGATGGGGCGGGCCGCTCGACGATCTGGAGGTTGAACGTGACGGTGGACCAAGCCCTGGCCCCCGACTACGTCCCACCGGCCTCGTTCGACGACCCACGCCTGCACCTGGTCGTTGACGACCCGACGAACGGGGCGGAGAACCACGGGCACACCTGGAGCCCGGAAGGGACCCGCCTGGCGTATCTGGACACCTGGATGGATGCCGGTGGGGTGGGGCGGATCTCCATCCGCATAAAGATCATGGCCGCCGGCTCGACCGATCCCCTCTCGCACCCGCGCATCCTCGACACGCTCCGGGAGACGAGCATCTGGGCTGCGAGTCTCCACTGGAGCCCAGTCAGCGACCAGATCCTCAACTTCTCGCGCGACGCCAACGGGCGGAATTGCGGCATCTGGGTGTGCTACGCCGATTCGCCGGGCGTGATGACGTGGGTGGCGAAGCCGATCACCACGAAGAGCAAGACCCAGACCGTCACGGAAGAGCTCCGGTTACCCCTCTGGCGGCCGGACGGCCAGCGGATCGCCTGCGCGTACACCAAGTACACGACGAACAAGCTCGGCACCACCACGCGGAGCAGCAGCCGGCGGTGATGACCCCGAGCGGCTGGCCGGTGTCGAAACTCCTCCCCCAAGGCACGACCCTCAATCCGCACTGGCCGCTCGGCTGGACCCCTTGAAGATTGGCTGGACCTCGTCCTCCGATCCGATTAAGAAGCAACCCCGACGGCCGAATGCCTCCCCCACGGGCATCCGGCCGTCGGGCTAACGTTTTATATGAGACTGCGGTTGCTATAGTCTGATCGACCAGCGTCCCAGTCTATTGAACTTCTCCCCCATGCAAGTGATGGTGAGTGTCATGAATCGAACTTGGCTGACCGTTCCGCTGATCGTTCTCGCTCCGCTTGCGTGCTGGGCCGCGGGTTCCGCGGAGAATCCGCCCGCAAAACTGGTGTCGTTCGCGGAGTTGGAGCGACGACTCGGCGAGCCGAACCTTCGCGTACTCGACGCCCGCCCGAAGGCCGACTACGACAAGGGGCACATCCCGGGGGCCGTCTGGGTGGACGCCAAGGCCGTCGCGGCCATGGCCGTGAAGAATCCAGGAGTCCTCACCGACCGGAAGGCCTGGGAGTCGTGGATGGCCCCACTCGGTATCGGCCCGAAGACTGACGTCCTCGTCTACGACGCGAACCGGCAGCTCGATGCCGCGCGGCTCTGGTGGGTCCTGGGATACCTTGGGGTCGACCGCGCCGGGCTGATTAACGGGAGTTTTCCACTCTGGGTGGCCGAAAATCGGCCCGTGACCACCGAAGTGCCGACGGTCGAGCCGAGCGCACGCGAAGTCGTCTTCCGCAACGATTGGAACGCCACGCGCGCTGAGGTGCTGGCCGCAATCGCATCGAAGTCGGCTCTAATCCTCGACGCCCGGACCAGGGGGGAGTACGACGGGATCGAAAAGCGGGCGAAACGGGGTGGTCACATCCCGGCGGCCTGCCACCTCGAATGGTCGGACCTCGTGGGCAAGGACGGTCGCTTTCTCGAGGAGTCGGCCCTCCGCGGCAAGCTCGCGAAGGCCGGCGTCAAAGCGGGTGAACCGGTCATCACCCACTGTCAGAGCGGTGGTCGCGCGTCCGTGAACGCGTTCGTTCTTGAACGGCTCGGCTTCAAGGCGAAGAACTACTATCTGGGCTGGTCCGACTGGGGTAACGCCGAGGAGACCCCCGTGGATGTCGAGGCCGCCTCGAAGCCAAGTCCTTAGAGTCAAAAACAGAATGAGCGTAGCAGTCCTAAATCAGGGTAGCTACGCTCATTAAGTTAGGGGCTCTTAATCTAAAATGGTTTAGCCATGGCACATCGAGAAGCTTCGTTTGACATGTTACGAGTTTATCAACGAGTAACGATTGATAGGCGGCCAGAGTCAGATATGTCCCGTGGGGCGGGCCGTGCCCGCCCCACGGGAATTATTAGGCCGACGATGATGCCATGACCGATCGCGTTGACGTGGGGAGAAACGGGTTCGGCGACGCTTTACGACTCATCGTCGCTGGTGGCTCTGACTTCGGCCTTTGATCGCCCCCAGCGTGATGAGCGGCGCCGTCGATCAATGCTGTGCCACGTGTTCGTATGACCCCGGCTTGTTGTGTGTGCCCAACTGGTCAATCAACGTGGAGCTGGCTTCGTTGAGACCGATAAGTTCGACATCGGTTCCCTTGCGGCGGAATTTCAAAACGACTTTATCCAGCGCCGTGATCGCGGAAATGTCCCAGAAGTGGGCGTGAGTGAAATCGACTTTCACACGTTCCACGGCCTCCGTGAAATCAAAGCCACGGATCAACGCGTCCGAAGAAACAAAGAACAGTTGGCCGCTCACGTGATAAATTCGTTCGCGCCCGTCGTTGCGGGATTCGGCTCGGACATGAACGATCCGCTCGACTTTCATGGCGAAGAAAAGGGTGCTCAGAAGGACGCCCGCGAGCACCCCCTTGGCGAGGTCATGGGTCATCACGACGACCACCACCGTGGTGACCATGACGAAGCTGGAGCTTTTCGGGTGCGTGAGCAAGGTTCCCAGTGAGCCCCAGTTGAAGGTTCCGATGGAGACCATGGTCATCACCGCAACCAGGGCCGCCATCGGAATTTGCCTGACCCAGTCGCTCAGCACGAGGATCAGGAAGAGCAGGAACAGGCCCGCGAACAGCGTTGAGAGCCGCCCTCGGCCGCCGGACTTGACGTTGATGACCGACTGGCCGATCATCGCGCAGCCTGCCATGCCGCCGAAGCATCCCGCGACGAGATTGGCGATCCCCTGGCCCGCACACTCGCGGTTCTTGTCGCTCGAGGTGTCCGTCATGTCGTCGACGATCGTGGCCGTCATCATCGACTCGAGGAGTCCGACAATCGCGAGCGTCACCGAGTAAGGGAAGATGATTTGCAGGGTGGCGAAGTTCAGCGGGACTTTCGGGAGCAGGAAGGCCGGGAATTCCGAAGGGAACTGACCCATGTCGCCGACCGTGCGGAGCGGCAGGCCGGTGAGCATCGCCACCACGGTCAGGGCGATAATGCAGACGAGTGCGGACGGAACCGCCTTGGTGAGCCGAGGCAGGAGATAGATGATCGCCAGCCCCGCCGCAACCATCGGATAAACGTGCCAGGTGCCGCCGACCAGCTCGGGCACCTGGGCCATGAAGATCAAGATGGCCAAGGCATTCACGAATCCCGTGATGACCGATCGCGAGACAAAGCGAATGAGGGCGCCGAGCTTGAGGAAACCGGCCAAGATTTGCAGGAGGCCCGTCAGAATCGTGGCCGCGAGCAAGTATTCCAGTCCATGACTCTTCACGAGCTCAACCATCACCAGGGCCATCGCCCCCGTGGCGGCCGAGATCATCGCGGGGCGCCCGCCGACGAACGCGGTGACGACGGCGATGCAGAACGACGCATAGAGACCGACTTTCGGGTCGACGCCGGCGATGATCGAAAAGGCGATCGCCTCGGGAATGAGCGCCAGAGCCACCACTGTGCCGGCCAGGAGGTCACGAGGAACGTTCGAAAACCATTCGGCTTTCAGTTGCTGAGTGTTCATGAATTTGCCTGTAATCGTAACACCAATGCCCAGCCCACCCATGGGGCTGGGCTGATTTCGTGAGGTTGGGAGTGAGCGAGGAATCACCGCGTTGCGAGGTCCGAAACCCAAGTGCCCCAGGCGATCCCAAAGCTTTGGGGCGTGGCCTCGACGCGTTGGTTCGCGGGTCAGCGGCAAGAACGGTCTTCGGCCGTCCCGCGGGCGGAGCGTTTGCGGGGGACGGACATGCCGAACAAAGCCCTCAAGGGCGATGGCTCAGGGGGGTGTCAGGTTGCCGTGATGAGATGAATTCATAGAACGGAGGGAGCTTTTGCGGAAAAATCGTGGAGAGAGGAGGGGCCTCGAACTGGGAGAAACCATCGCGGCCGAGCCTGGTCCGTCACAGGCCGCGGTGTTGAGCCTCTTAATCCCAGGGGAAATGCCGGGGATGATCGCTCGCTTTCATCGATTCTCTAACACATGAAGCATGCTGCAGAAGGATGGCCGGCCGGCCGTTGGGCCAGTCGCTCAGTCAGCAAATTTACAGAACCAAAGCCGTTCGGGCAACGGCAATCTCCCGCTGGGAACGTGCTCAACCGAGGTGATTTTCGGGTGGGCCAGACCACACTGAAAAAAAAGGACGTGGAATTGAGCAAGTGATTCCGTCGTGCGGGCTGGCGTGGGCCTCCATCGCCGGTCGCCAGCCCGCCAACGCGAATGTTCGTCCGCCCCTCACTGTGGCAAGATCACGAACCCTTGGGTTTTAGGGCGATCCCGTCGATCTCGACCTTCTCGTAGGGCCGCGACTCGATCCAGAATTCGGAGATTCTATCGGGGGAAACGCCGAATTCACCCGTGAGCTGTTGAAATCCCCCCACCCCGCCCACCGACTGGTCCTGAGCCCGGAATACCTCGCCGCGGACGTCGATCGCGAGGAGTCGGACTGAGGCGTCCTGGATGTTGTGAGTCACGGAGAGCGCCGTCCCTGTTTGGGTGGCGATCGGTTTGCTGAAGATGAAGCTGGGAGCGTTCCGGGAACCAGCAGCCCCCGGACTCTTCCCCCACTTCCGGACATGCTGCCAGGGACCGGTGGCGACCGCGAACCGGATTGTGCCCGAATCCAGGTTCCTCGGCATGAACGTGACCGTCTCGCTCAGACCGGGGATCGATTTGCCGTCGCGCTTGGCCTCTTCTTGGGAGCCACCATTGGCCTGGTCGATCCACCACCGGTGATCAGCCTCGTCTGGAATCCCGGTCATGCGGACCACGATCGCGCGGGGGACGAGGTTCTCGTCCCAGTTCTGTCTCGTGCGGGACGGATCACACGGCGGTTGGCCCAGCGGTGTTCCGTCCGGACGCCACCAGGTGCCCGGCCCCGACGGGTGGGAGGAGACTCCCACCACTTCGATGGTCACGCCGCTGGGGAGGGTCTTGAGCCAGCGGCGATCAACTCCTGTATTCTCGTTCTGTTCTTTGAGGGAATGCGCCCGGGCATTGGGAGGTTGGGGCTCGGGGCCACGATCCTTTGATCCCTGTTGCTGTTGTTGCGCCACGGCTCCGGCCGTTAGGCCGGCAGCGACGAGCGCACCTGCGGCCACTCGTTTCAGTTTTTCCCATATCATCATCCTTAAGACCCCCTCGGTTAGGGCGGTGACCGCCGCCGGAAACAGACCCGGGGCGTGCGAAGTCACCGCGCGTACGGTGGAAGGAACGAGCATGGGTGGGATGGCCAACCGGGCTTCGCGGGAGAGCGCCTGGAACCCCGCCACCGCGACGGGCGACAGGCCTCGCCGTTCCAACCGCTCACGCAATTTGAGCCGGCCTCTGACCAGACGGCCCTTGACTGTGGTGACTGTCCAGTTGAGCTGTTGCGCGGCCTGGTTGTACGTCAGCCCTTGCAGGTCGCAGAGTTCGATCGGGCACCGGTATTTCGCCGGGAGCCGATCGACTTCTTCGCCCAGGGCGTGGCAGCACTCCTTGAGTTCCACCACGCCGGCCGGGTCATCGGGGGACCGGTCAGGTGCATGGTCCGGCCGGGACTCGCGCCGACGAGCCTCGGAGCGTGCCCGAAGGGCCACACGGTGGGCGACCCCGTAGAGCCAGCGCCCGAGGGACTCGTCCACCCGCACCGACTCCGCCTTGCGGACGAGTACCAGGAACGTGGCCTGGAACGCGTCCTCCGCCTCGTGGCGATCGCTGAGCACGCGACGGCAGACCCCCCAGACCATCGCCCCATGACGGTCCATCAAGATGGAGAAGGCCGTTTCCGCAGCGAGGGCGGCTTCGGCCGACTTGGCCCGGTTCGCTGAGAACCGCTCGAGAAGCTCACTGTCGGTCAGCCCCGCTGTCGTCCCCGCCGCGAAGAGGACTCGCAACTGTCGGAGTACGGAACCTGTTCGGCCGGTTGCCATTGGATCGTCGTCCCCGCGGCGATGATTGGTTCGATCGCCACTACCATGCAGGAAGTCTTCGGGTCGGACCGGATTCGCTTGGGAATCACGTGATCATCGTACCGGCAAGGCGAGCGACCAGCCTCATGGACGATGGGCTGGCCTCCTGATCCGTCATCTGACAGGCCATGGATGAGGTTGAATGGGGGGCTTGCGTTGACTTGCCGGTCTATGTGAAGCGTTCGTTGAGTCGGGGATTCAAAGGGTTGAGGTAACTTTGGATCGTTTCGTTTCATTGTCGAGCCGCAACGCGACCGATGATTAGATCCAAAGGCGAGATCGGCCCCGTTGAGAGCAATGGGGACAAGTGCGATCTCGAAAGGACCGTGGACCACGGAATGGTCCGGGTTCCGCAGAAATGACGGCCAAAACACGTTACGGAAAGGATACCGGCGATGTTGCGGATCAAACTCGCGCTGTTGGCCGCGGCCCTGTCAGCCGGGGCGGTGGGATGTGCGCAGTGTGACACCTGTGACGACTTCCCCACGCCATGCATCGGCGGCAATTGTGGTCCCCAGTCCCACCAGCCGACTTCGCCTGGGGCATTTTCGATGGTGGGCCCAGGTCAAGGTGCGCCGGCGGTGCTTCCTCCCGGCGTTGCGCTGCCACCGGCTCCGGTTCCGGCTTCGGCCAACTCGACCGAAGCTCCGGCGCCCCCGCCCGCGGTGAGCACCCCTGACTCAACTCCAGAGCCGCTGCCCCCGGCTGGGGCCGCCGGGGCGATCTCGGTGCCCCCGGCCGCGAATGAAGTCTCTCCGCCTGTGCCGGATGGCGTGGGCAGCCTTCCCGCTCCCCCGCTCTGAGACACCTCGTCCCCTCCCAAAGCGGATCGGGACCCGTTTCGCCCCGGCAAAATCCAGGCCCCGTCCGAGTCACTCGGGCGGGGCTTTTTTTTGTTTCGCCCGCGCCCGGGGTGCTGCGGCACGGGACTCCTGGCCGAGACGCTTCGTTCATAACTTTTTTGTTGACGCCAACCCTGATTCTCGGTCAATCTGAACGTGCTTCGGGGATGACTTCTTGAGGAGTCCGAGGTCCTGCCATGGTTCATGCAACGGCATGAGGCGGGGTGTCGGAATGAGCGGGACCTCCATGAAACTGATCATCGCGTTGATTCAGCCCACGAAACTCGAGGCGGTCAAGGAAGCCCTTTCGCACGTCGAGGTGTTTCGCCTGACGGTGATGGACGTCCAGGGGTTTGGGCGGCAAAAGGGGTATACCGAAGTCTATCGAGGGCACGAATTTACGGTTAATTTGCTCCGTAAGATCGAACTCCAGATCGCGGTCAACGAGGATTTCGTTGAGCCGACCGTCAACGCGATCATTCAGGCGGGGCGCAGTGGACCTGACGGTAAGATTGGCGACGGTAAGATCTTCATCCTCCCCATGGACGACTGTATCCGGATCCGAACCGGTGAGCGTGGGCCCGAGGCGATCTGACCTGATCGGGATGATTTTGAATAGGGTTTGGTGGCTCACGAATCACTTGAGCGGGAAGAGAATAGGTTTGGCATGATCCGGGCGGTGATTTTCGACTTCAACGGTGTGCTCGTCGACGACGAGCACCTTCATTTCGACATGTTTCGCGAAGTTCTCGCGGCCGAGGGAGTCACGATCACCGATCGCGACTACCACGAGCGTTACCTGGGCCTCGACGATCGCGGTTGCTTTGAGGCCGCCCTGATCGACGGCGGCCAGGCAGCCGATCAGGATCGGCTCGACGGCTTGATCGCCCGCAAGGCCGTTCGCTATGCGGAAGAAGCGGGGACCGGCTTGCGGTTCTTCCCCGGCGCGGCCGACTGTCTGGCTGCCCTGGCGGGCCGTTGGCCCCTGGCCATCAACTCGGGCGCCTTGCGCCCCGAGATCGAATTCGCCCTCGGCCTGATCGGCTCTCGCGAGCGGGTCGGTTCGATCGTCTCGGCCGAGGACACGAGCCGCTGTAAGCCCGATCCGCAGGGTTATTTGCTCGCCCTCGCCGCCTTGCGCGACGATCCGGGGGCAGGAGTGCCCGACCTGGATCCGGCCGAGTGCCTTGTGATCGAAGACAGCCTGGCCGGCATCGCTTCGGCCAAGGGGGCGGGCATGTTTGCCGTCGGCGTCTCCAACACGTATCGGGCCGACGAACTCGAGGGGGCCGGAGCCGACGCGGTCTTGCCCGGCGTGGATCATTTGACCCCCGGCTGGATCGAAACCCAGTTCGTCCGCAATTCAGGAGGTCGAACGCGATGAGCTCTGACCCGACCATGCCGTCGGTGCCGTCCCCGGAAGGCACGGAGCCAGCGGGCCTCCTCTTGAGCCGTGACCTGATCTTCACGACCAAGGTCACCGGCACTGCCCGTGAACTCGGCCACCGTGTGATGGTGGCCGGCAACCAGGCGCTTGCCCAGGCGATGATCGAGCAGTGGAAGCCCCGCGTCGTCTTCGTCGACCTCTCGGCCGGCGAACTCGTTTCCATCCCGGCGCTCCTCGCCTACCGGGCCCTGGCCGGCGAGGGTACCCCGTTCATCGCGTTCGGCTCCCACGTCGATACCACGGCCCTCGCCGACGCCCGCTCGGCCGGTTGCGACCCTGTGCTCGCTCGCAGTCAGTTCACGGCGGAACTCCCCGCCCTGATCCGCCGCGCGTTCGCATAATCCGGCCGCTGCGATTTCGACAAGGCAGGCGGGGATCTGACGCTCCCCGCCCGCCGACTTGGAATCGATCACAGAACACCACTCGTTGGGATGGGCGGACCGCCGGAGAATCAAATCACCGGGATAGCCAGCGGCCTCTCGGTGGCATGGGCCTGCACCAGGTACTCGGCGGGCGGGCCTTCCAGGGCGTGTTCGCCGGGTGCGGACCACTTGATCAACTTGAAGTCCTCGACGAACAGGACGTAGAGCACGGGCACGACGACCTTGGTGACCAGGGTCGCGACCAGAAGGCCGATGATCTGCACGCAGCAGAGCGGCTCCCAGAGCGGTCCCCCCTTCATGGCCAGCGGAACGAGTCCGCCCACCGTCGCCAGGACCGTTACCAGGACCGGCCGCAACCGCACCAGGGCCGCGTCGATCACCGCTCGCCGGAGCGGCTCGCCCCGCTCATGGGCCTCCTCGATGTATTCGAAGAGGACGATGACGTGACTGATGATCACCCCTGCGAGTGATGACAGGCCGAGCATCGCGAAGAACCCGAGCGGAACGTTGAAGATCAAGAGGCCCATGAGCCCGCCGATCATCCCGAACGGCACCGCCGCGAAGACGAGCAGCGGCTTGGTGAGGCTGTTGAACTGGAGCACCAAGGCCAGGTAGATCCCGATGATCGAGGCGACCATCGCCACGGACATGAACGCGAACCCCTTGGCCTGCTCTTCCTTCTCACCACCGAAGGCAAAGCGATAGCCGGGGGGCCAGGCCTTCGACGCCTCGACGAGCTTGGCCTCCAGTTGATCGACCACGCGGCTGGGCAAGACGCCGGGCACGGTGTCGCACTTGACCGTCATGCAACGCTCGTTGTCTCGCCGGCCGATCTTGGGGGAGATCATCTCGGTCCGGAACGATCCGACCTGTTCGAGCGGGACGTTCGTGTTGGCCCGCGCACTGAAGACTTGCATGGTGTTCAAGTCCTCCATCCGGCTCCGTTCGTCGGGGCGGAGCCGGAGGATGACCGGGACCTGCCGGTCGCGCTCGCGGATCGTGGTCGCCGTGTAGCCGGAGAGCCCGGCGCTGGTCATCATCGCCACGTCCTGGTTGGTGATGGCGGACATGTTCGCCCGGTCGGTGGCGATGTTGAGGTTGATCTGGAGCGACTCGGGGTCCCAGTCATCGTGGATGTTCTCGGTGCCCGGGAAACCGACCATCAGCCGTTTGACCTCGTCCCCCAGGAGCCGGAGCGTCGCCAATTCGGGCCCCTGGAGCCGAATCTGGATCGGTGTACCGATCGGTGGGCCGGACTCGAGCTGTTCGACGGTCACCCGTGCCGTGGCGAACGAGGGGGGCAGGTCACGCTTCATTCGTGAGGCCAGGGCCGCGGTGGCGAAGGCGTCGCGGGTGTGGACCAGGATCTGGGCGTAGTTCGACGCCGGCTGCTCGGGGACGACCGAGAGCCAGAACCGAGGCCCCCCCGCGCCGACGAAGGTGGTGTACGCTTCGGCCTCGGAGCCGGCCAGCTTGTCGATGGCCTCGATCGCCTTCATGGCCTCGGCCTTGGTCTGGCGGATGGGCGTCCCCTCGGGCAGAAACAGGTTCACGGTGAACGTGTTGTGCAGGTCCTTTGGAAAGAAGTTGGTGCCGATCTTGGGGATCAGGCTCGCCGCCGCGAACAGGACGACCAGGCAGGCGGCCAGGGCCGACCACTTGTGCTCCATGCAGAGCTCGGAGAAGCCGTTGTAGATCCGGGCGAATCGTGAGCCTTTGCCCCCCTCGGCCAACCCCGACTCGAGCCCCTTCTGGCCCTTGAGCATGTAGTAGCCGAGCATCGGGATGAAGGTCATCGAGACGATCCGGCTGGCCACCAGCGAGGCCGTCACGACGATCGGCAACGATTGGATAAACTCCCCCGCGCCGCCGCCGACCAGGAGCAAGGGCAAGAACGCCACGATGTTCGTGAGAGTAGCGTAGAGGATTGCGCGGGCCAGCTTTTGAGGGCCGAGCCAGGCCGCCACGTCCCGGGGTGTCCCGTGCGCCAGCTCCCGGTTGATCGCGTCGCCGGCCACGACCGGGTCGTCGACGAGCAGGCCGAGGGCGATGATCAAGGCGGCGATCGAGATCTGCTGGATATCGACCCCCAGCATCGCGCACATGCCGAGGGTCATCGCCACGGTAATCGGAATCGAGAGGGCGACGAGCAGGGCACTGCGCCACTCCATGAAGAGGAGAGTCACAACGATCACGATGACCATCGCCTCGATCAGGCAGTCCTTGAACAACTCGATCTTGCGGTGAACTTCGTGCGGCTCGTCACTGGTGCGCTCCACCTGCAAGTCATCGGGCAAGACGCCCTGGAGTGACGCGAGGGTCCGGTCGACGTCCCGGCCGAAATCGGCGATTTGCGTCCCCTTGACGTGGCAGATCGCCAGCGTGACGGCGCGGGTGGTCCAGAGCTGAGCCGGTCCGGCAGGGAGCGAACCCTCGTCATGGTCTGCCTTCGCCTCCGCCTTTGCCTTTGCCTTTGCCTCCGATTCGGGCTCGGCCGTATCGAGGGCCGTCGGCGGATGGAGCGGGTCGTGCTTCACCGTGCGGAAGTTCAGGGTTCTCGCCGGGTCCTCGTAGCCCCGGACGACCTCGGCCAGGTCGCGGAGGTAGAGCGGAGAGCCGTTACGGACTTCGACGACCGTTTCGCCGATCTCCCGCCGGTCGCGGTAAGGGCCGCTCGGCTTGACCGCGAGGGTTTGCTCGGGGAGTTCGACGGAACCGCCGGGCATGTTGATGTTGCGGTAGGCGAGCTGTTGCGCCAGGGCCATTGGCTCGATGCCGAGCGCACTCAGACGCCGATTGCTGTAGTAGAGGAAGACCGCCTGCTCCTGGACCCCGATCTGCTCGATCTTGCCGACCCGGGGCGATTGCCGGAGCCGATCCTGGATCAGGTCGGCGAAGCGGTGCAAGTCCTCGTAGGTGTAGCGGGCGACTCCCCCCGGCTCCTCTTGAACCTGCCGCTTCATCTCGGCGGCCAGCGCCTGGGGCTCGCAGATCAAGAGGGCAGGCCAGATGTCGGGGTGCCCGAGGCCGGCGCCGAGGGTCTCCCGCTCCCAGCGGTTGACCTCGCTGTGAAGTCTCGCCTCGTTTGCGCCGTCGGCCAGCCGAAAATCGACCACCCCGGCGCCGAGCATCGCGAGATACTGGCCGTCCTCGGCCAGGCCCGCCTCGACTAGGTGCTGGAGGGCGGACCGGCCGATCCGCTCGATGAAGTCGGGTGAGACCGACGAGGGGTGAACCAGGACGCCACTGTACCGCCGGTCGCGCAAGGCTTCGGGCCGAGCCGCTCGGGCTGCTTCCAGCTTCCGGACGATCAATTCGGCCCGCTGCTCCACCTCGAAGTCGGTGATCGGTGGGCTGCTCACCGTGAGCATCGTGGCGACGGTATCGCCGAAGTCCTTGTTGAGCTTGGGCCGCAAGGGTTGCCCGGCGACGGTCGGCAGGTCGGTGATCGCCTCCAGCTTGTTACTCAGGTCTTGCCAGATCGCCTCGGCGTTCTTGATCGTTTCGTAGAGGTCGATGAAGACGATCGACTGTCCCTTCTGGCTGAGCGAGCGGACGTGCTCGACGGCCGGATTCTCGGTCATCACCTTCTCAATCTTCCGGCTGACCTCTTGCTCCACCTCGACGGCGACAGCCCCCGGGTACCAGGTCAGTACCACCCCGCTCCGAATCTGGATCAGCGGATCCTGGCGCTGCGGCATCGATCGATAGGCGTAGATCCCCCAGAGGATCGTCGCGATCAGGAGGGTCCAGGCGATCGGCCGTTTATAGACGAAATATTGCGATGTGGTCATGAGTCCTTACCTACCCCGGGGTGATCCCGATTGGTGGGCTGGGTCGTTCTTTGGGATCACTTGAGTTGTGAGGCTGTCGTTGGCGGATGTGACTGGCAGCGAGAAATCAGTGATACCCGGGGAGCCGGTCGGCGGTGGGGCCGGGCTCCACCCAGGTCGTGTCCCGCAAGATTCCGGATCACCGCGGTGACGGGAAAGCGTGTCGAGTTGTGACTCGTCACACAAGCAAGTGTCTCATTCCACGACCCGGACTGCTTGGCCGTCGCGGAGGCGATGGACGCCGGAGGCGACGACGCGGTCTCCCGGACGGAGGCTGTTGTCGACACCCATCCGGAGGGAGATCTTGTTATCGAGGACGTCATCAAACGCCATCGGCACCTCCCGAACGACTGACTTGCCCCCTTCGTCCTCGACCCGATAGACCTTCAGGGATTGTGCCGAGGGACCCGCCGCCACTGCGGTCAGCGGCAGGAGGTAGGCTTTGGTTTCCTTGCGGAAGACGACTGTGGCCACCATTCCCGGCCGGAGGCCCTTCGGGTCGTCGACGCGGACTTCGATCGGGTAGGTCCGCGTGATGTTGTCGGCCGACGAGGCGATCTTGTGCATCACGCCGACGAACCGCTGGCCGGTGAGGGCGTCGGTGGTGACCTCGACCTCCTGGCCGATCGAGAGCCGGCCGACCAGGGTGTCGGGGACGTTGAAGGCGATCACGACGCTGGAGATATCGACGATCGTGAAGGTCCGCTGGTTGGGCGTCACGCGCTCGTTGTTGTCGATGACGCGGGCGGCGATCGTGCTCTGGTCGAACGGGACGCTGAGCGAGCAATACCGCAAGTTGGCCTCAGCCTGCTCGAGGCCGATCCGGGCCGAGGCGACGTCCCCTTCAGCCGCCTCCTCGGTCGCCACCATCCCCTTCAGGTTGGTCCGTGCGTTATCGAGCTCGGAGACACTGAGCGAGTTCCGCCGCGAGAGTTGCTCGTTGCGGCGAAACTCAATCTGAGCTTGCTCGGTATTCGCCTTGGCCTGGGCCAGCCGGGCGCGGGCCGTCACCAGCCGCTCGGCGGCCTGCCCGCGTTCGCGACCATAGTCATCCGGATCCAGCCGGGCGATCACCGCCCCCCTGGCCAGCGTGTCTCCCTCGTGGATGTCGCGCATCCGATCCCCCGGGGCGGCGACTTGATGGAGGTAGGTCACCGTCCCCGAGACCCGGAACGACAGTTCTGCCTTCCTCAACTCCTTGACCACGCCGCTATAGCGGAGGCCCGACGAGACTACCTCCTCAACGACTGGAAGCACCCGCACCGAGACCGGCAAGGGCTCGGCCGCCTTGGGCGCGTGCGCCGCCGCCGAGGAGGCGAGCAGCCAACGGCCCGTCAGCGCCGCGGCCGTTGTCAGCACCAGGCCGACGAGACCTAGCGTCGAATTTCGACGTTTCGTCGATTTTGGCGCAAAAAAAGGGGAGGGCTCAGTGGGAGCCGGGGTCGGTGAGTCGGTACTCATCAGCGAAGACCTCCTGGGTAATCCGGCGATAGGTTTCGGCATAGTCCCATTCGGTCGAAAGAGGCTTCCAGCCGAAGCCGTCGAGCAGGACCTGGATGCTCTCCCGCAGGGAGGAGTAAGGGTCGGTGACCTGAGACTCGGTCAGGAGCAGGCGAAAGTTGGAGACGACGGTGTGGGTCCCCAGGACCAGGGTGAGCAGGGCGAACATCACCTGCGGGACGGACACCGTCGCCGCGAGATCGCCGACGGCGATCGCTTCTTCGACGAAGCTGCGGGCGAGACCCGTGCACTGACTCTCCCGGATCTGGAGGGCGTCCGTCCGCTCGGCCGACGCACGTTCCTCGAGGTTGGCCATCTTGATGATCAACTCGGAGCGGAAGGCGTGGGGATAGAGCCGTGCGAACAATTCATCCGCGATCCCGAGCCCAAGCAGTCGCTCGCGGGGCCGACCGTGGAAACCCGCGACGCGCTCGAACAGCGCGACGCGCTGCTCCATCGATTGCGACGCCAGGGCCATGACCAGGTCTTCCTTGGTGGAGAAATGCTGGTAAACGGTCCCCTTCGAGTACTCCGTCGCCTCGGCGAGCCGATCCATGCTCAATCCCGCATAGCCCTGCGCAATAAGCATCTTGCGAGCCACATCCAGCAGGTGCAGTTCGCGCTGACGGACCTCACGTTGTTTCCGCGGCGTTGTGGCCATGTGCGGATTATTGACGGATCGTCGAAAAACGTCAAGGCGTCGAAAAAGCGGATTCGGTCCGATGTGTGGATCGCGGGCCCGATGGGTCACTTCGACGGGCTGTTAAGCCTGCGTTTGGCTTCTGTTTCTCTCGATCGCCTCTACCAAAGGGATCGGCTGCCAGAGCTTTCGGGCCACCGGCGCAACACCAACTCCCTCGAGCACGATGGCACTCTGGAAAAGGCCCAGCAGACGGCCGCACACGCCAGTTTCAGAACCACTAATCGCTACGATCTCGCTAAACGGTAGCTTGGCAACTTCGCCTTCAGGCCGCCTACCCTCGGTTCAGCGGTTTTCTGCATGACTATTTTACAACGATCCGCGACTGGGCGAGAATCTCGCTGTATTTCCGGTCCGGCCGTACTCCTGCAGTAGAACTTCGCCGAACCCGATTCTCCCGACGTAAACGCGATCGGTCATGGCATCATCGTCGGCCTAACATTTCCCGTAGGGTGGGCACGGCCCACCAACTTAACCTCCGAGCTGGCAGCGAGATAGGGATGGTGGGCCGTGCCCACCCTACGGGGAAAATCGGATTCTGGACGCTGAATAATCATGAAACGTTGATAACCTCGGGATTTGTTAGGCGGAGCTTTGCTTGCTGCAAACAACCCGTTGCGGAAACCGCAAGAATCCTCGGTTCTTTAGCTCTTTCGCGGATCGGTGCAGCGTTTTTTGCTGTATTTAATAGTCACTCGATGAAATGACCTCGCCCCGATCGCGGGTACCCAGAGCCCGCCAGACCGAGATGTCGACTGTTTCACGGATAAATTGGACGTGTCCGTCCGCGAACGTCGAATGGACCCCGCCGGAATGGTCGCTGGCCGCCGTCCCCGCGCCATAAAGGTCGGAACTGTTCCGACTATTGATGCAGCTCGGCGCGTTGGGTGGGAGAAAGTGGTCGTAAAGTGTAGAGAGCCACTCACCTATAGCCCAGTCGGATCCCTTGTCTATATCCGAACCGGCCAGGAACTTCATCCCGTCAAGCGAGCGACATCGCGTGGCGAACAATTCCCGGTCCCATGCCGGGAGCGATGATCCAGTGGCCCGTCCATAGACCGAACGACGAGGGTCTCGGAGTTGCGCACTTCCAATGAGCCACTCAGAGAAGGCCGAAGTCTGACTCATACCGTCGTGCACACCCTCAAGTCCGACGTGCCTTGACCTTGCGAGGTCAGACCAATCATTGCCGACCGAGAGAAACAATCCGTTGGATGGCGTGGAACTCCTTCCGCTGAAGGCGTCGCCGAGATTGGCCGCATAGCTCGTTGGTGGGAAATGCTCTGACCCGTTCGTTGCTGCGTCGGAGGGACAGAGGAACCCGAGGATCCGCGTCCGACGGGACGTACGATTGGCGACCTTGCCAGAAATCTGAAGATCCCAATTAAAGGAATTGAAAAGCGGCGTCTGATCCAGCCAGGGCAAGAGCGCCGTATGAGCAGACTGCTGACTTGGACCTCGGCCTGCGGGAAACATGTTGAAAACCGAAGCGTACGCATGGATCGCGAGCCCGATCTGTTTAAGATTATTCTGGCACTGGGACCTCCGTGCCGCCTCGCGAGTCCATTGGACGGCCGGTAGCAGTAGAGCGAACAACACTCCAATTATGGAAACAACAATGATTACCTCGATGAGAGTCAGACCGCAAGCTGATCTGGGCCTGCCGGAATACAGCATGACGGAATTCTCCTTGGAGAATCTGGCTAATTAAGCGTAATAGCCTTGATTGTAGGCTATTGAGTTGTTGTGTGTTGGCTCTGGAAAAAACAAGCTTCAGGTTTCAAATCATGAAATCCGCGAAATGCAGAAATGACGGAATATGCGTTGGGTTGGTTGTTGTGTCTCTTTGTGCTTTGCTGTGACTGCATCCGAATTACGCTGACTAATACATCAGTCTTGAATATTGCGAATCCATTTTTGTCTTTACCGATCACTTCAATAGACAGTTTTCCTGCGAAGTCAGGCTCCTCCGCTGAGTCGAAATAGACATCGAGCACCTTAGTGCCATGGGACTCTACAATTACAGGCTTCGGCGTCAGTTTAAGGCATGGACAGCTTGTGTCGAAAGTCGTAACCGTTACACTCGCACCAGAGTTGTTCGTCAGAGTGATGGAACCGGCAACACTCTTGCCGGCTGACACTTCGCCGAGATTCAAGGGCTTGGCAGATAGGACGGGAAGATTGCTCCCGCTCGAACTAGAAGCAGATTGGTTGAATGCCTCCTCTTTACGACAACCAAGTAAAGCGGCAAACATCGCAGCACACCATGTCATCTGTTGGCTGACGTTTTTTGTTTTAGCACGCATTATGTCTGTACTCGGTATTATTGTGTTAATCCGGATAGCGTTATATTGAGCTGCGCAGTGTTCTCGCTCTGGAAATGGGCTGATCCGAACCGGTAGCCCAGAGCTATGTGAGCCGGCTCGGATCAACACTATGCAGCAACCGTCGCTAGAAGTGAATTGGGGTTGTTAGTAACAAGACGGATCGTTCTCGTTGGCGGTGCATTGTGCCTTCGTTGCCAACATGGCGCCGGTACTGGAGAATGCCGGGCAACCGGTTGCTGCGCCTCTACCTGTCCCCACACAAATTCTCTCGCAAACTTCTTCCTCACTGGAATTATACCAGTTCATTCCACCTGGCACATCCTTGAAGTGCTGCGATAGGCCAGCGCTGGTGTTGGCCATACAACCACCTTGATCCAGCTCCCACGTAACGCAAATGTCGAACTTGTTAATGAAGCACGTAATGTTGACGCAGGAATAAACGCATTCAAAAGCCTCCGCATTAGATTGGATGAGTAGTCCAATCCATCCAAAGGCAACTACCACCGCAGCTGCGCTCCTCATTCTGAATCTCCGCATGCTTATGTCTCCAATAAAAACTGTGTGTTGAATGACCGAAACGTTACGCCGATAAGGCGATAGTGACAACAATTGATAGCCTGATTGTTAGGCCAGATACCACACGGACACTGGGGCATCTCAGTTGCTCTATGGGCATTCCCTCCAGTTATGGCAGGCAACGGGTACAGCACTATTTAGAAATAGCATGAAAATCCGTTGCATCGATTTGAAACGCCTGAATATTGGGCCCAACTCGGCTTATGGAAGGCCCGTAGGTTGTGGGAGGTGCCAAACCACTCTGGACTCCTTCACTGCAGGACTGAAAGCCAAGGTGACTTGCGGTCGATAAAAAATTGCAGCAGTCGAGATCAACGAGAAGTTCGCTCAGGTTCGCATTGGCAAGTGTGTTGCCCTTTTGTTTCCCTTTATAAACAGCATGATAACGAGGACAGTGGCGGAAATGAGCAGAGAAAGTAGAAACGGATGTCGGCTAGGCAATGATTTTGGACCAGTAGAAGAGCCATCGTTTGCTAACAAAACACGATATGGAACTTGACGTGCTCGTTCCTCGTGCGATATGTATCGCTTTCCCCCCCCTTGCTTGGCAATATAAGAGTGTTTGTTGTCCGTGTCGGGCTTTGTGGCATCAAAAACGACAGTTCCTGCAGGGAATGCCTGTGATAGTTTCTCTGTGTCAATTTTGCTGTTAACATCTGATGCGGTTATATTCGATTCAAAGCTAAACTTCATGTCTCCATTTTTGTATAATGCTTCACCTTTCCATTTGGAAGGGACAAGCACCGAATTTATTGTTGTGTACTCAACATCGTAAAAGCTAATTGTGTGAATGCCGATGGATTGTTCGGCGCGAATTATTGCAAAGTTTCTGTTGGGATCCAAGTACCATATGTCCTCTACAAGTTCTCGGGTGCGCCGTAGTCTTACGCAGTCAACTCCACGAAATGGCACGCGTTTTGCGTCGACTTTGCAATTGTCTAGATCATTGAATCCATAGAACGAATCGAGTGGCCTGAAATGCAGTGTTAACGCTAAATTTTTTAAATGTGTTACGTTTGGCATGTATTTGTCCCTTGGTATAATTCCTGTTGTGTATTCTGCATTTTCGACATTGATCCATTTTCGAAATGAAATACCATCGAAGACGGCGTCTTCCTTTTGTTTAACGTGCCCGAGGGTGATCGAGCTCCAGATCGAACCCTCGACGGAATGATGCATTCTGGATTTGTCGAACGTCATGGTGCAGATCGCAGTCAGGCTTGTATCTGTTTTGGGCACTTCGGTTCCATGTGGTATGTCAATCATGCTTTTCGACATAGATCCCTTAGGGTAAAAGCACGATTCCGACCACTCGAAATGGCCTGTCAGGATTTTTTCCTGCCGGTTTGACCAAGCAGTACGGATCGAACGCATTAGCTGATCGGTGTCTTCTCCTTGTGCGGGACTTGGAGCTATGTTAGCCGCGACTGTGGCAAAGGATAGTATGATCAGAGGCACGCCGCTAAATTTCATGATTGATGTTCCCACTGGACTAGAGTTGAAAAAGGGTTGAGTATACGCCGTGTGTCCTCTAGCAAAACTTACGTTACAAGAGGATCATTGTTCATGGGGGCTGGGAGGCAGACGGGGCCTGAGGCAGGATCCACAAGTTACTCGAGGAACTGAGGGACGTCGCGCTGATAGACCGGGGGCGCGGTGCCGTTCCAAAACAGGCTCGTACGAGCGGCATACGAGGGTAAGACATATGGCCTTTACCCCTTGAGTGGTCCAAGCCTGACGTTCAGCATCACGTGATCACCGACGCCAGTGGCAGACCACGAGGACCGATGGCAGCGGATGCGAGTATTATTGTACTTCTGTGCATAGTTTCGCCCCTTAACGCCAAGCTGGTGGTGGCAGACTAGGCCGCCAACCCAGGGAACAAGCTCGATGGCCTGCAGGAGAACTTGGCGTACGACTCTAAGTCTCACCGCTAGGGATTGCAGGACACGCGGCTCAAGTCGATCTGCCCGGAATAGCGAATCGACGACTGCGACAGGAATCGTTGGCTGATAGAGTGGACGCTGTATTGGCCACGCCAGAACCTTCGTGTTTGCTATGGCAAGTGTGTTTTTATTCATTAGCAATTCCTCACTATAACTTAAATCTCGCTTGTTGCATGATTTGTATTCAGTGGGTTCTGCTGGGCGAGTTAAGAACCGCTTCCGTAGTAGCGAACAGGCAGAGCAAGTTTCGTAACTATTCCCTCCTGCTCAACCCAAAAATCAATTGTGCCTTGCATTGCGCCATACTGTTTGACGGATGTTTGCGCTTTGTATGATCTTGTCAAGGCGTTAGAATTTTCAAGTTTGCTGATTTTTAGATCTGGCATGGAGCTTTTTACATCCACCACTCTAAATGAAACCCCTTTCGGTGAGAAAAGGCTTATCTGCTCGGTTAGCGTCGTCCCCTGGATTGCTCTGCCCCAAGCGATTCTCTCAGGCAATATTTGCACGGGTTTTTCTTCTGGGTTGGCTGCGATTGCCACTCGCACTCGCTTTGTCGAGTGATTGTTTAATTCGTCGTGGCAGCTAATGTTAAGGTCGAAATCTGTGTCGTGCGTTGGAGATTTAATGGACTTGATTTTTATTGAATATTGGTGATTCGCTTGGTTTGCTGACCGCTCAGCTGTAACTATTGCCAGGCTTCGATCGTATTCAAGTTCGACTTTCTTCAGGGGAACTCTGCTGCTTAGTATCACTGTTGCGTCCGAACGTGTGTCCACATCGTTCTTGCTCAGAATGATTCGGTCCGGCTCGATTGTGAACATTCTGCGGACTTGGCCTTCCATCGAGATCCAAGATGATCCTTGAGGGCCAATTCCAGATGTTATTGGCCTAATCTTGACCTGCTTCGGTACAGGATCTATTCCTTTTGTGTCGATACGTGTGGATGTTAAGTCGACGATGACATTGAAAGCCTTAGACTCTCCTGGTTTAATTGTTGCGTGCGTAGGGTAGACGGACGTGCATGAGCAGCTGTGATCAAATCCGTCGATTTGCAGTGAAGCGGTTCTTGTATTTTTTAAGACAATAGGTATCTGGACGTTTGAATTGTCCCAGACGATTCCAAAGTTTGACCCGCTTACGCACTTTAGTGAGCTGCGGCTTTCGGTCTTGGTTCCTGGTTCGACGGTAGTCTTTTTGTCGCATCCGACTACTGTTATTAGGAGTATTGCTGTTGTTAGGACGTGGTTCAGTTTCATAAGTCCGTCGCTTTGTAAATGCCTTGTTGTGTTGTAACGTCGACGTTGAATCGGAAGGCAAAATCAATCAGTCATGCGGATTGGATGCTGCTTATTAGCAAGCGTGAAGTTATGCTGATTCTGTTGAGGCCAGGCTACGGCAGTGTAGAATGCGAGGGTCTCAGCAGTCTGCTGATAGTTCGGTCAAATTTCGGACAGTTGCCGATGTGGCGATTGTCGGCGATATTTGCCTCCCCTTCCCCTGATTTTTTATGGGGAGATAATCTCGGCGGATTGTGCGCGAATTTAAGGTTGATTCGCGTGCCACAGTCCTTAGGGTTTACGAAGACTTGTTGTCTGCAAAATATGGTGGTTTGTCGCCCTAGAACGGGGTGGATCCTTGAAGTTGACGTGATTATATCGGCGATGTATTGGCTTGCAATAGTGCTGCCCGGGTTTTGTTTTGAGGTGAAGACATTCTGCGGTTTGTGGTCGACGTATCCCCTTGATGTGAAAGATGTTTTGTCGGCGGATTTGGACGGCTTGAAGTGAACGTCTTGTGCTTTTAGTGATATTGAGTACGTCCATCTGTGCTTTTCCAGGCTTCACTCATGCGATGCCGCCAGGCTGAGCAGCCTTTCCGTGTCGGCCTGGCTCTCTCCTCGGTTATCCCCCGCGGAGGACCGCGCGAATTTTCTCGCCTAGCGGCACGCCCCACGCACGACCTTTGTCGTCATGGCTTGGGCGACGCAAGGGTGAGTCCCACGGCGAGTTCGAGCGCTTCACTAGTTCGTCCGCCTTGCGGAACCAGACCCATGCCTCGGTTGTCTTGAAGGTCCACAGGAAGACGTGAGACGCCACACGTCCCCTCCCTAATGTGTCACCGATGTGCCGATAAGAGGGGGCATCATGTGCCTGGCGGCGGTGCTCGACTGGTACAGTCGGTACGTGATCGGCTGGCGGCTGTCGAACACGCTGGGCGGCTCGTTCTACCTGGAGATGCTTGGAAGACGCCTTGAGGACAGGGGACTCCGAGGTGTTCAACGCGGACCAAGGGTGCAGTTCGCGGCGGAGGCGTTCACCGGGAGGCTTGAGACGGCCGGTGTGGCAGTGAGCATGGACGGCCGAGGGAGGGCGTTGGGCAACGTACTCGTCGAGCGGCTCTGGGGGGCCGTGGAACACGAGAGAATTTGCATTCAAGGCTACAAGACGGTGCCTGAGTTGCAGTGAGAATTGAAGCGTCACTTTGGCTTCTATAGCGAAGACCGGCTCCACGAATCGCTGGGATATCTGACTCCAGGGGCGGTTTGCCGTGGCAACAGGGCCACGACGGCCTGATGGGGAGTAGCAAAGGATCGGCGTTTATTGGTCTAGACGATGGGGGCCACTTCACTCGCGATGCGGATATTCTCAGCTCGAACGGTCATCTGCTGGCCGCGGACAGAGGCCCTCCCGGTGAGTTGTTCTACTGCGCCTTCGGTAAGCCAAGATCGAAACCGTCAAAGGCCTTGATTGCTCGCGAACGGGCACGTCTCGGGTCTCTGTCATGGTCCGCGATACTCGACCAGCCCCATGAGTCCGCACGCCATAAAGAGGGCAGGTCGGGGGAAATTATGCCTGGTGAATATGTGGTGCCAAGAGCGTTGTCGATAGGAGCGAAGCGTTTCGATCGGGGCTTTAGCCCGCCTCGGCGAGGAGGGCGTCAGTTGGGCCGGGGCCGAGGTCGATGAGGGGCGAGAAGTTCGGGAAGATCGGCCTCGGCCCGTCGATGGTGGTGCTCCTGGCTTCGGTAGCCGTGGTGCCCTGGGGGTGACACGCCTGGATACGGACGATCGGTTTATAGGGCCGAGGCGACGGCCCTGAGCCAGACCGCGACCGCGATGGCCCCGGGGTCGGGATAACCGAGCACGCGGTCGCCGAGATAGCTGGAGCGTCCCCGCCGTGGTGACATTCTGGCCGTGGCGTCAGACCCAGCTTCGGCGGCCTCCGCGGCTGCGTCCAGGGCTTTTGCGGGCGTAGCGCCGGCGTCCAGCGAAGATTCGAGGGCGTCGAGCGCGGGCAGCAGGGCGTCCAGCATGGTTCGGTCTCCCGGACGCGAGCCGCCGAGTTCGCCGATCGCCTCGGTGCCGGTGCGGAAGGCCTCGCTCCACGACTTGGGGGAGGTGGGCGCAAGGTCGCGGAGCCGGGCCGAAGCGCGGAGGAAGAGCAGGGCGTAGAGTGCGCCCGAGGTGCCGCCAAGCGCCTTTTGAAGCGTCAGGCCCAGGGCTTGCAGGGTCGCGCTGGGGTCGTCGAGCGGATACGAGGCCGTGCCGAGTGCCTCGCGGACGGCCCGGGCGCCCCGCTCTAGGCTGAGGCCGAGGTCACCGTCGCCGACGACCCGGTCGAGTTCGGTCAGGGTCGGCTCGGCGTCGATGAGGGCCACCATGGCCGCGAGGATCGCGTGCTCCAAGGCCCGGCCGAGCTCGGTCTGGGGCGGTTCCGAGGCCGAACGGGGCAGGCTCGCCTTTTTCTTGGCTTTCCCGACATGGGCGACGGCGGCCTGGGGGGGCCTCGACCAGTCCATTGTCCTGGGCCAGGCTGGGGCGTCGGTCGCCGCGTCGAGCCGGGCCAACCGCGCGTCATCGACCCGGAGGACGGAGAGCGAGACCCCCGCCATTTCGAGGGCGGACAGGAAGGTTCCGAGGTAAACACGCTCGACTCGGACCTCGAGGGACTCGAGCGTGGCCAGGGCGGAGCGGGCGACGATCAGCAACTCCATTGTGGGGGTGGCCCCCAGGTTGTTGATGAGCAGGGCGACCTGTTCGCCAGGGGTCGGTGGGGCGTCGGCGAGGATCGCGTTGACGAGGTGGTCGACCAGGTCGTCGGCCGGCTCGAGCGTTCCGCGACGGACGCCCGGCTCGCCGTGAATGCCAAGGCCCAACTCGATCTCGTCGTCGCCGAGCGAGAAGCTTGGGCGGCCCGCCGCCGGGACGGTGCAAGGGGTCAGGGCGACGCCCATCGTGCCGACCGCCTCGGCGGCGGCCCGGGCCTCGGCGGCGACTTGCTCCAGATTCGCTCCCGCCTCGGCGGCGGCCCCCGCGATCTTGTGGACCAGGATCGTTCCGGCCAGCCCCCGGCGCCCTGCGTTGTCGGCCGACGCGGCCAGGGCGACGTCGTCGGCCACCACGACCATCGCGACGGCGTACCCTTCCGCCCGGGCCATCTCGGCTGCCAGGCCGAAGTTCAGGCGGTCCCCCGTGTAGTTCTTGACGATGAGGAGGACCCCCGGTGGGCCGGTCACCGCGCGGATGGCCGCGAGCACGGCGTCGGGACTGGGGGAGGTGAACACTTCCCCGAGGACCGCCGCGCTGAGCATTCCGCGCCCGACGTACCCCGCATGTGCGGGCTCGTGACCGCTCCCTCCCCCGGAGATCAAGGCCACGCTTTGGTCGCGTACCTCGTGAGCATCGACCCGCACGATAACCGTCTGGCCGGGCAGGCGGGCCAGGCCGGGGTACACCGCGACCAGCCCCTCAACCATCTCTTCGACGGCCGCCTCCGGCCGGTTGATCAGCTTTTTCATCGGCCAGCCTTCCTCTCCGCCCAGTCACCGTTCGCACGTGTCAGACCGGATTTTCCCGGCTGAGAGCCGCCGCGGCAAGGTGTCGGAGATCAGGCAGGCCAAGAATTCAGACGCCCAACCGGTGGCCGGTCATCCTGCTTTTGAGCGCACGGCAACGTTATTGTGAAACAGAACTTGCGGTCGCGAGGCGGGGCGGAGCGTCGAACGGGGTTTGCCTCAGGTCGGGCAGGGTGTTGTCGTGGACCAGGGCCCCTTGGCGTCCCACGAAGAAATCGGCGTTGCCGGCCACGTCGAGGTTGAAGACGGGCTGCACGTCGGCGGCGTCGATCGATCCGACCCGGACGAGGCCGCCGAGGGTCCGGATCGTGTCGCCCGGGGCCAGGTCACGCGCCATGACCCACCCTTGGCCGGCCTTCCAGAAGCGGTGGAAATGGCTGCTGATGACGGTTTCGTCGCCGAGCGTGATGCGGTAGGTGGGGCTGGGTGGGTTGCGGTGGACGACCAGGATCGGCTGGTAGCCGAGTGCGCCGGTTTGGGTGTCCTGGGTGAGCACCCGGTCCCCTTCCTTGAGGGATTCGATCGGCTGGACGCCGGCGAGCGTATGAACCGGCGTCCCGGCCCCGAAGCAGCTCATGCGCCGATAACCGACAGGGCCGGTGATCGTGTCGATGGAGACGGGCTGCGCCTGATAGGCGAGGGGCACCTCTTCGATCATTGTGGGAATTTCTGACGTTTTCTGGGGCATGAGGGTATAGCCGATCTGGTCGACCCACCACTTTTGCCAGGTTGCCTGTGTGTCGCCGACGTCTTGGCCGGCGACTTCCTTCAGGATGGGAAGGATCCGCTCGTTGAGTGTCTTGATGGGCTCGTTGTAGCGGTTCAGGGTCTCGACGTCGTTTTGAGCTGCTGTTGCGCGACCGCTGCCGTCTTCTGGGCCTCGAGCTCCATCTGGCCGACGGGGATCATGGCGATTTGCCCGATATCGAAGCTGAACGCGGTAGTGGGCCCTGGCGCTCTCACCGCAAGTGAACCGAGGGCCATGGCCTGGTAGGGAGTCGGATCGATATTGCCCACGAAGAGGCCCGGCACAATCGGAAATGAAGAGGTATTGGTGTTAAGGATGCTTTGGCCGATCTGCTGCCCCTTAGTCGCCCCGAGGCCGCTTCTTGTCATCATGTTCAGAAATTCTTGCTTTTTGGCGGCACTCAGGGATTGGCCGATTGTGCCCGTCGATGAAGCGAAGAAGAGGTTGCTAGCGGGGATCATGGGCGTTCGACCGACGATTCCCATGGGGCGTTGGATGACCGGGAGGCCGTTGCCGTCGTAGACGAGCTGGTCGCCTGGCAGTGCGTTGGTCACGGGACTTTTCGGCGGGGAATAGCGTCGTGAGACGTTGGCCTGCGTGCCCTCGATGAAGAGCTCGCCCGGGGAACCGGGTCCGCCGACCGGTTTCACTTCATATTTGATCGGATCGCGCAAGAATCCGATCAAGACGTTGGCGAACTCGCGTGGGTCGCGTCGTTTGAGGGTCTCCGTCGCGGTCCGTCGGATCTCGGGTGAGTCGCCGAAGGCGGCCAGCATGGCCAGAGCTCGCGAGGCCCCCGGCGCGTCGATCTGCCCGAGAACTGGCACGGCCACCGCTTGTCGCTGGGCATTGCCGGTGAACACCGCCCAGAGGACCGGCACGGCGCGGGGGTCGGTGATTCCGGCAAGCCCGGTTTCCGACTCGGCCCTCCGCTTGGCACTCTTACTGTCGAGCCCGTCCCGCCACTTCTCGAGCAACGGCCTCCAGTGACGGTCGGCCTGCTTCTGGCGATCGGCCTCGGCTTTCTCACCGGTGAGCTGAGCGTCGGTCACCCATCGCTGCCCTTGTTTCTTGAAGCCGAGGCGTCTCCAAGCGGCGTCGCGTTTGGGGTCGCGTTTGACGACGGCCGTGAAGTGGGCGGCGGCCTCGTCTTTCAGGCCGTGCTCGTCACACCAAAGGGCGAGTGTCCACTGTGCGTCGGGATCGTCTTTGGTCTGGTCTCGTCGGTCTCGGTACTCCGCGAGCAGGACATCGCCCTTCGTCTTCTCGCTGATCGTCTCGGGTCGCTGCCATCGCCCGCGATACTCGACCAGCCCCATGAGTCCGCGCGCCATCGAGTGCCGCGGGTTGGCAATGACGGCAATGGCGAGATGCTTGAGCCGCTCGGCCTGGAGTCCGTGGGCTTCGCACCAGAGAGCGAGCCGGACATGGGCGTCGGAGTCGGGTCCGATGCCTGCTCTGGCCGCCTCGTAGGCCGTCAGATCCGACGCCTCGGTGTTCTCGGTAGGAGGTCCGGCGAGAATGAGAGCGAGAGCGGAACTGGTGAGAAGGGCCGCAAGCATCATGAGGCCTCCGAGAGAGGGAAGACTGGGCCAAAGGCAATCCTATCTTGCAAGCATGTTGTGTCAAGGTGCTTGTTGTGGGACGTTGCGCGTTTCGATTGAGGCCTCGGCCCATTGGGGAGGGCCTGGGTTGGCTGGGGACGTGTCGAGCTGAGGGGCGAGGAGTTCCGAGAGTGCGGTCTCGGCCAGTGGCCGCTGGTGCTTCTGCCTCTGGTGGCTGTAATCGTTTGGAGGCGACGCGACCGGATTCGGGCGGTCCGCGGATTGAGCCGTCCTACGATTCCGGTGGCATTTCCCCGGCCCTCGGGGTTTCTGTTCGGCGCCTTTTGCTCCGGAGCAGTGTGCCAGAGCAGGTGGAGTCATCGGTCGTGGCGACGGGGAGGGCGTATCCCAGCCATTTTCCCGCGGGAGACTTCCGCCGATACTTTGCGTCATCCTCGGGACCGGACGCATCGCGCCAGCGAGAGAGCGGCAAAACCCGTTTGCAACGCGTTTTGCAGGCGGCACATTGGTAGTAGCTGACGAAGTTGAAGGGGAGAGCCAGACGTCTTAGCGTTCGCTTCTGGCAGTAGGGACATGGGATGCCGAGAATGGCGTCGAGGGGGACTGTGATCAGCAAACTGAGGAGCAGACCAATCGTCACATACAAGAGAGCCAAACAGTAGGGCGCCAGAGCTGCCGGGCCGAGTCGAAACGCCGTAAGGAGGACGGCGAGCACCACATTGACGGTCATGATTTTGGCCAAGGTCGATTGCTGCCGACGCGATGAGGCCATCTCACTTCACCTTCTCTTTGAGACGCAAAGGCCCTCACACCCGATTCTATGCAACGGCCGCGGGTGACCAGGACTGGCAATCGGGATGGCGGAGCCGCTCAGGAGGCCCATCACAAGAGAAAAAGAAGGAAGTGGGAGATGCGGGCTCGACCCATGCCCGGGAGCTTGTGTCCTCGCCCTTGAGATCCAGCTTGGCGATCGGCTGCAGCCCTAGCAGGGGGTTCCAGAGCCGCTGTAGGCTCTGGAATACCCGTTACAACGGCCGATCTTGTTCGTTGCCGCGTTGATCCCGAGGGTTGTTACGGGTTGACCTTGCTCTGGATCACGGGGGCGCGATGGGTAAACACTTGCTGGCCGCGTTCGGTTCGCTCGTTGGTTTGGTCATAAACGACGTGGCGATTCTCGATCTGTGTGCGGTAGGTCGTGCTTGAAACGGTAATCGAAACGACTTCCCCGTCGAGCGGCCCACCCTTGAGCGTGATGTCCATCAGATTTCCCTTCGGATCGCAATGAGCTTGGTTGACGTTCTGATTGTCCCCCTGATCCGATACCAATCGGGCAGGGGAGTCAAGGAGTAATTTGGGTGCATGCGTGGACAATGAATGACGTGTCCGATTCACTCCGTCCATCGACGCACGATTTGTAAAGTGGGAAAGATAGGTGAAATAGGTCTGGTAATGCGGTAGTTTGGGGACTCTAAAGAAACGGCCGAGCTGCGGAGGCAGTCGGCTCAATGGTGCTGATTATACGCAAATGGCCGATCCCGTGAAGGGGCAACAGGGCCGCCCGGTCGTTTTATGGCCTCGGCCGTCACGCTTGAAAATGCAGAATTGTGGGAATGTGAGCGTGGCGATAGATGGCTTCGGCAAGTCGCGCGGGCCGGCCGATCGGGTTTGACCGCGCCGGATCTCGATCGAGATCCGCAGCAGTCTTCAGGCTGGCCAGAGCAGGGCAGGGGAGGCGGCGGGACTCTCGCCGGAGGGGAAGGTGGTGGGCCACGTTTGACGAGAGATCCGGCCAATTTTTATCGGGAATGAGGAGGCTCAGGAGGCCTTGCCTTTGTGGGCTCCGTGGCAGGCCTTGCAAGAGGCCGAGAGTCGTTGGTGCGCGGCCTTGGCCGCCGCCAGGTCGTGGTCCTTGGCGGCGTTGTCGAGTGCCTTCGAGTCTTTGAGGTAGAGGTCGGAGAGCTTGGCCCAGGACGCCTTGTCCCCCTTCGTGGGGGTGCTCTTCGCCAACGCCGCCCCGAAGGTCACGAACTCCTTGGCCGACTGCTGGATGGTGTCCCAGTCGGGCGTCGAGGAACCGAGATCCGTCTTGAGCTTGGCGAGCGGAGAGTTGGGCCCTTTATTGAGCTTGACCATCACTTGCTTGATGCTCGGCGTGGCCTCATTGTCCGCCCCGGCCAGTAGCGAAACCGAAGCGATCAAGACCACACCTGCTGTGAGCGCAAACGTTTTCATCGGAGACTCCTGCCGCAGGGTTTCGGTGGGACCGCACACCGGACGCCCTGCCCGCCCAGAGCGCGGACGCAACATATTGCCAAGCCCCACGCCAAAAGGCCAGAGATCCATCTCCATTCCCCCGCCCGCCCTTTATATTCGATTGTGCCAAAAAATGAAAGTGTGTGTTTCTGTTATTGTGTCCCCGGCAAGTGCGTTGATGTTGTGGAAAAAGTAGCACGGCCGGCTCGGCCGTAATCCGATGTGAGTCTGCCCAGGCTGTCCTCATCCAGGGCGTTTGATTTCCGCTCCAGCGTGACGCATCGAGCCTGGTTTTACTTCGCCTTTGCCTCCCTGGGGAGCCATTGCACGGCGTCGGCAATGACGTTTTTGCCCGGGGTTCCCCCGTTGGAAATCCGCACCCAGCCGGAGCGGCCGGCTTGGAAGCGGAACGTGCCGATGGTGCGGAATAGCCGGTTGTGCGGCGGTGTCTCTTGCTGGTTGATTCGGAGTGTCGTCTCGCCGTCGGCATGATGGATCGTCACCGGTGTATTGGTGGCGCGGCGGATGTTGTAGCAATGCGCCAGTCGCACTTCGTAGAAGCCGTTGTGGGGGAGTTCAGGGGTGAAGGTTACCGACTTTTCGCCCTTGTTCTCCTTGAGATCATGCAGGTAGCCGAGTCCCACATAGGGCGGTGTATGCGTGGAATATTGCCATTTCCCCACCAGGGTGGCGGCCGTGTCATCGACCACGATGCCGGACAGTGAGGCCGGATCCGCCACAATGAAGGGAACCAACTCGGGTCGATCCACTTCGCCCGGCGGGTGCGTATTGGGCAGGGCGTCGGGATGCGGCCTGAGCTTGGTGGCGGCAACCGGTGGTGCAGCACTCAACGCGGCCAGCGGATTCGCCAGGAGGATGAGCAGGATGAGGATTGGCTCGTGGGGTTGTTTCATCATCAACTCGCAGATTTTTTCTCAGGTGGCGGCGTCAACTTGACTCAAGGAGGCGTTGCCGAGAGTGATCGCAGCGTCACTCTCGATCCAAGAAGAGATCGAGGTCGATATCGTCTCAAGTCGGTGGCGTCGCGTCGATTGTTCGTGAGGCCAGGGTGCCGTTGCAGGCGGTCATTGCGAGGTGTGCCTGGATATCGAGATTGAATGGATTTCGGCCCAAAAAGTGCATGTTTATTTGAGAGTGGGTGGGGCACGATTACCGTCAGTTTGACGAGACGCGGGCGTGGGCAAGCAAGCTCAGGGGATCGCTCCATCAGTAGGGCAAGGCACCTTCGCATTCCCCAACGGGATCTCTCTCTTGGAAAGCGCCTTGGATTCGGAGGTCACTGGTTGAGTCCAGATCGTATGAGAGGGACTGCGAGCCGGTCTCTACCCGGGGGAACGAGCATGAATTGAGACCAGAAAAAAAGGGATGGCAAATGGGAAGCCGTTCCGAGGCAAGGTCAAGGAGACGTTGGCGCCAGCGAGCTCACCTCGTTTCGCGCCAAGAGTGACCATCCCATTAAGAGGAGCCAAGCCATGCAAGTCAAAGATATCATGACGCCGAATGCTGAGTGCATTCGGCCCAATGACACGCTTCAGGATGCGGCCAAGAGGATGCGCGACCTCGACGTCGGACCACTGCCGGTCTGCGGTGACAACGACCGACTGTCGGGCATGATCACCGACCGTGACATCGTCATCCGGGCGATCGCCGACGGGAAGGATCCGAAGACGACGACGGTTCGCGAGGCGATGAGCGAGACGAAGATCATCTACTGTTTCGAGGATCAGGACGTGGATGAGGCGGCCCGGACCATGCAGGAGCGACAGGTTCGCCGGCTTGTGGTTCTCAACCGCGCCAAGCGGATGGTGGGGATCATCTCGCTGGGCGACCTGGCGACGGAGACCGTCGATCGGGAGCGGTCGGGCGAGGTCCTCCACGACATTTGTGAGCCGGCGATGCCCCGCCGTTGAGTCATCACCGGGTGAGCCCGTGGTTGGGCGGGGGATCGCGTCTGATTTGTGGCGGCGGACGGCCCAACCAAAGCTGGTCGGGTCCGTCCGCAATAGGGGAGACCGACGACGCGAGCACGATCATGGTCCGACCATTCCAAGATCGGTACGATGCCGGCCGCCAACTCGTCGGGAAGCTGGCCCACTACGCTGGCCGGCTGGATGTGGTGGTGCTCGCTCTCCCTCGTGGTGGCGTGCCTGTTGCCTACGAGGTGGCACGGGCCCTCGACGCTCCGCTTGAAGTTTTCTTGGTACGCAAGCTGGGCGTCCCGGGCCAGCAGGAACTGGCGATGGGAGCGATCGCGACCGGTGGTGTCCGCCTGCTCAACGAGGAGGTCGTTCGGCGCCACCAGATCCCGGCCGAGGTCATCGATCGGGTTACAAAGCTCGAGCGTGAGGAACTCGAACGGCGCGAGCTCGCCTATCGCGGCAACCGGCCGGTGCCTGAGGTCCACGGCAAGACGGTCCTCTTGATCGACGATGGCCTGGCCACCGGGGCCACCATGCGGGCGGCCGTGGCTGCGCTGCGGCAGTTGCGACCGGCCCGGACCGTCGTCGCCGTGCCGATCGCGGCGTCATCGGTCTGCGAAGAGTTCCAGGACGAGGTCGATGAGGTCATCTGTGCCCGGACGCCCGAGCCGTTCTATGCGGTCGGCCTCTGGTATGAGAACTTCTCGCAGACCAGCGACGAAGAGGTTTGCGACCTGCTTCGGGCGAGCCGAGAGCAAGCGACCCTCCGCCGAGACCAACTCTGATCCCCGTTGGTGCTCCGAGCCCCTGGGTCTTCGAGAATGCCCACGAGCCGGTGGCCGCGCCGAATCGGGGGGCACTGATGCCGTTGCACGGCAAGAGTCACTTTGCGCCGGCGAGTCGGTGTCATCGTCGCCCTGCCTTGCGGGCACAACTCAACCTGGTGGAGTGGATCGGTCGGGACGCCCCGGCTCATTGATCTCAGCAACGTTGCCGGGAACGTCTCGAAAGTGGGTCGCAGTGATGCCCTTGGGGGGCGACGAGGTCCGTCAGGGGAGGTTGATATCCAGCGCCTGGCCTTCCTTGACCTCGACCGTCACCTCTTCCATGCGTTTCTTTCGCTGTTTGGTCGCCTCGGATTGGAGCAGGACGCGGTACTTTCCCGGCATCGCGCCGTCGTGCCCACCGGCCGAGGCGACCGCGAACGAGCCGTCGGCTTTGACTGGCCCCATCGCCTGAGTGGTGCTGCCGCCGTCGACGAGCGGTTCCAGGGTGAGGATCCCCTCGGTCACGGGCTTACCGTTGACGCTTACCTTCCCCGTGGCCGGCACGGTGGAGATTTTCGGGGCCGTTGCAGTGTCTCCGCCAGTGCATCCGGCCGCCAGCGCGGCGATCAGGGTGGTGGCGAATCCGTAGACGAGGCAGGTCCGAGGTTGGGAGGGATTCATGTTCGCTTTCCGGGGAATGAAATGAGAGGTGTTGTACTGCGCTGCAACCATTCGCCTTGCCACGGTCCTTCGCTCCGGGAGTCGAATCTCCCGGATAAACGAATGAAAAAGGCCAGGGGTCGAAGACCCCGGGCCCGATCCAGCGCGATTCAGGCGTGACCGACCGTCGGCGGGAGACGCCGATGACCGGGGCGGGGCAGGTCGGGTCGTTGACGGCAAGGAATGGCGGAGCCGGTTCAATAAGAGTCGGAAGAGATGACCTCTCCGCCCTTGGGAGTGATCAGGCCCCGCAAGACGACCACGCTGAGCGATTCTTTGAGGAAGCGGACGCTGCCGTCGCCCATCAGGACGTTGGCTCCGCCGGAATGGTACGAGAAGATCTCGTCGTTGTTCCCGGCGTTGTTGTTGGTGGTCGTGGCGCCGGAGGCTGACGGCCATACCATGGGTTCACAGGCCGGGCGATACTTGTTGTTGACCTGGCCCGAGACGCCGAAGGCCCCGTCGGGCTCTGCCCAGCGCCAGAAGCGACGGGGCAGTCCCTGGTCGTACTGATCGGCGAAACTGCCTTTGACGTTGGCGATGAACCGGGCGTCCCGGCCCGCGTCCTCGGCGATCATGATGCTGTTGCTGGTGCCGTCGATGATCTCGGCGATCGTCGTCTTGCCCACCTTGAGCACGCCGTCGGCACGGTGATTGTTGTTGCGGTATGGCGTGACCGGGGTCGACCCGGCTCCGCCCGTCTTGCCTTGCGCATCAATATCGGTGTAGCAGGGCGCACCGTAGTCCTGGACGCCGTAGCCCAATTTGAGGGCCGTTCCCACAGGCGACATCGGGTCGATCGCATCGCGGCCGCCCGACCCGTCGCGAACCGAGGAGGGGCAGAGGTACGAGCTGATGACCGTGGAGCAGCCGGTGAAGTTGGCGCCTGTGTTGTGGGTGTACGGGAGACTGAAGTTCAGCGCATTGTAGGCCGCGTTCTGCTCCATGGCGCTCAGAATGCGGGCGAGCACGCCCCATTCGCCATCGGCGAAAACCGTGGAGGGGGGAGTGGTGGTGAAGCTGGTTCCTTGCCCGGCGGGGGGGAAAGCTCCGTTGCTGCTCTCATAGTTATGAAGGGCCAAGCCAACCTGCTTCAGATTGTTGGTGCACTGGGCGCGACGAGCCGCCTCGCGAGCCGCCTGAACTGCGGGCAGCAGAAGGGCGATGAGCACTGCGATGATCGCGATGACGACGAGCAACTCGATCAAGGTGAACGCTGACCGTGCGATTCGGTCACTTGATGGGTACTTCACAGGGACGATCCTCTCGAACTCGACAGGGGGGATAAAACGTCGTTGGTGGTCGTGTGAGCCAATGGCCGACTGAAGTCTGAGGGCTGACTTGGTCGGCCGAGGAGGGCCTTGTATGTCATCGCCCCGCGATCTCGACGCTGAGCCGTTGAGGCACGCATCCGCCTCTTCGCCGCGGCCGTCCCGGGAGAACGAAGCGTGAGGGACGGGAGGGGCGAAGCTCACGGGGGATATCAATGCCGGATCATGGGCGAAGAATGAGCATCCGAGTGAACGGTTGAAGAAAGCTCTTGAAGCGTGCCAATTCCACGTTTTTCCTGTGGATGAAACAGAAACCCGTAAACAAACGCGGTCGGTCGGTGCATGCCATGTACGTTCCAAGGTAAATCAATCTCACGATCCGTTCTTGCTGCACTCAAACTGGCAGATCATGCCCATCGACAGTCTGAAGCAGAATACCCATGAAATATGTAGAAATTGGGTGGATCAGCCCAAAGTGTGAAGAAGTTTCTGGAGTCGTTCTGATTGAACGGGGTTGCGCAGCCGGCAGGGCGGCCGTTATTGCGCGTTGGCGGGGGATCTTTGAACTCTTGAAACCGTGTTGCGAGCCTGGGACGAGCACCGCTGTGGGAAACGTCGTGCCAAGATCATTGGTTGTAAGAGTCGTTGGCACGAAGATCCAGCCCCGATGAGACTCTCTGGGCCGTCGGAGGATCGGAGAGCCCTGCTTTCAGGCCAGCATGGTACTGTTCTGGTAGATGATCATGTTGAATGGAGAGATGCTTAGGTTTTGCTTGAAAGGGGTTGCCAGTGGCTCGTCTTGATGAATCTGTGATAGCCATGGACTTGTATGCTGTCGATACCTAGGAGCTATTGGTTTATCGGTCATGATGACGTTTTGAAAAATCAAGGAAATGGAGTTCATTTGAGTCGACTTGGCATTTGGCAGCAGTTAGATTGGTAAGCCTAGTAAAGCGGCAAATGAGAAAGGGGCCGAGGATATTGGCTTTAGGATGTGGGGCTAATCCCATGAGTTACTACGACAGTGGACAAGGAACGACTGCTCAGGAACCGTCAGTCGCTCAAGTTCCGACGAGGCCCAGGAAGATCTCCGAGCCTGATGAGGGAACGGCCCCGACTCCTGCGGGAGCCTGTGGGGGCACGGGGAAGGAGGGGCCGGAGGAAGCGGGGCCGATTGCTCAGAACGATGATCAACGGATCTCTAGGCCTCAGAGTGCCAGGCGGGAGTCGGCCACTACGAGGCCGGGTGTTCAGGGGGAGCCCGAGCTCACATCTCCCTTTCGGCGGGCCACGTCGAGGAAGCCCGCGCCCCGGGCACCCGACACCGAAGCCCGGCTTCTTGACGCCTGGCACGCCTCGTATTCCGGTGCGTTTA
Source organism: Singulisphaera photorubra (assembly GCF_045290345.1). Classification (GTDB taxonomy): domain Bacteria; phylum Planctomycetota; class Planctomycetia; order Isosphaerales; family Isosphaeraceae; genus Singulisphaera. The sequence goes on from NZ_CP155447.1 coordinate 2,250,287, forward strand.
CGGTCTCCCAGTTGGCGTCCCAGCCCCGGGTCGCCGAAGCGGCGATCGAGGCGATCCTTCCCTCCGGTGATGACCGGCAGGCGATTGCCGAGACCCGTGTCCCACCGTGGCGCTGGATCTGTTCGTTGATCATCACGGCCCCCGACGGGACCCAATGGCTGGGGACCGGCTGGTTAGCCAGCCCGAGACTGGTCATCACCGCTGGGCATTGCGTCTTCATTCATGGCCGGGGAGGATGGGCCGATCAGGTCGACGTCTACCCTGCGCGCAACGGCCCTCTGGCCCCCTACCACTTCAGCTCGACCGACCTCCGGAGCGTCAAGGGCTGGGTTTACCGACAAAGCCCGGAGAGTGATTACGGGGCGATCATCCTCCCCGAGCCGACTGCCGGGCTGGGCTACTTCGGTTATGGGGTCCTCGACGACGACGATCTCTCCGAATTGCTGGTCAACGTCTATGGCTACCCCACCGACAAAGCGCCGGGGACCCTCTGGGGCCACGATCGAATTCTTGAGCAGGTCTTGCCGAGGACAATTATCTACGACATCAGCACGTTTGGCGGACAGAGCGGCTGTCCCATTTTCTACAGGCAGGCGGGGCGGCGATACGCTGTAGGTATTCATAACTATGGCGATATTACCGGCAACACCGCGACCCGCATCACGGCGGAGGTCTTCGACAACATCGAGGCGTGGCGGGACGAGAGCCGTTGACCGCGGTCGCCCTGGGTATCGGATCTTGGTAAATCTGAAAAAAGCTTCCTGATTATGCTTGACATGGGACGTCGTTGGTTTTTAATTGCGGTAGGTCAGTCATATTAGGCTGTGTAAGTCCACTGCATCGCTGAATGATGTGTGCGGTGTCGTTATTTCTGCGGCATCGCATCATCTCATGTCGCTTTGAAGGGGTGTATTTCGTATCTAAAGAGTCACTTCCCTGGAGGACGTCCTCCCATGGCAGAATTGAGCAACGCTGCGCTGCGGGAACTGTTGCAAGCGGCCAAAATGAAGATTGACGCTGCACTACACGCGATGACTGAGAGTGTCGGGTCACCTTCCTCAATCGGCACCCAAACGCGGACCGGGGCGGAGGCGGTCCCGGCAGCGGCTAGCCCCCGCTTGGTAGGGGACGCCGGTTGCGACAAGAACACATCGTGCGGCCCTACCTCCGGGTCCGGTGGCGGTTTGCCGGAGGCCGCCGGAATGGAGAGTGTCCACGCGAGAGGCATTCCCCGCCTGGTGGGAGACGCCGGCTGCGATCACAATACGGGTTGCGGCCGCGGCGGTGACAGCGGTTCGCAGGAGGCTGCCCTCAGCGATAACGCGTGCGGGGTCAGAAGGTCGCTGGAGGCTGCCCCCAACAATGACGCGTGTGGCGTCAGGAGTTCGCTGGAGAGCGTCCCCGGGAATCGGGACCCACGCCTGATGGGCGACGCCGGCTGCGACAAGAACACGTCGTGTGGTCCGAACACGGCGTGTGGCGGCGGTGGGGGAAGCGGTTGCCAGCAATGATCTGGCCACTCGTTCCTCAGCAAGCGTATGTCCGGAGGACAACCGCCCATGGCAGACACAAACGACGGCGAGATCAGGAGCCTGCTGCTTGCGGCCCGGGCTAAGCTAGTCGCTGCGCTCACTGCTTTGGAGGCGCCAGATACCAAGAGTGCCGAGGCGTCGCATAACCCATATGACATCGGGGGAGTGAGTGGGGATATGATCCCGGCTGGGATTTACCAGCCCGCCAGGCAAAGGGGTGACTCGTTGGGTACTTGAACGTCAAGTCCGGGGCTGACGCGGAGGCCGTCATGGATAAATGAGGATAAAATGAAAATCTCGAAATATTTAGTTGCATCGGAAGTATTCCTCGACGAGTTGACTGGGCGGGCCAGGCGGATCATCCTCGGGACGCGGACCTCCGAGGTCCGCGTGCTGGACGAGGCGAGCTGGCGGGACCTTGAGGGGGGGCGGCTCGAGGCGCTGCCCGAGAAGGACCTCAACGACCTGGTGGACGCCGAGATCCTCGTGCCCGACTGGGAGGATGAACTTGCGACGATCCTGGGCCAGAACGTGGCGGCCTGCGCCGACGACGACCAGCTCTACCTGGTCGTGCAACCGAGCGCGTCGTGCCAGCTCGGTTGCGACTACTGCGGCCAGAGCCACACCAGTATGCGGCTGAGCCAGGAGGATCAGGACCACCTGGTCAACCGAGTTCGCGGCAAGCTCGGCGCCCGGGTCTACCGCAAATTCTTCGTTGCCTGGTTCGGCGGCGAGCCGCTCGCCGGCCTGTCGGTGATCCGGTCGCTGACCCCGCGGTTCCGCGCCCTGGCGCGAGATTCCGGGATCTCCTACGGGGCGAAGATGGTGACCAATGGACTGGCGCTATCGCACGACGTGGCGAGCGAGGTCGTCGCCGAGCACGCCGTCGAACATATCGAGATCACGCTCGACGGCACGTCGGAGTTCCACGACCGGCGGCGCCACCGCAAGAACGGTACGCCGACCTTCGATAAGATTTTCACTAACCTGCTCGATTTGGCCCGGCGCGACGACCTAGAACTCCACGTCAGCGTCCGCTGCAACGTCGACCGACGCAACGCCGAAGGAGTCTCTCCTCTAATTCGAACGCTGGCTGAGGCCGGGCTTCAGGACCGGATCTCGTTCTACGTCGCCTCGGTCTACTCCTGGGGCAACGATGCCCACCGACTGGCGATCCCTCCGGAGGAGTTTGCGAGCCTGGAGGTCGGCTGGCTGGCGGAGATGATCACGCTGGGATTTCGGCCAGGGCTGATCCCGTCCCGAAAGTCTGTGCTCTGTCTGGCGACCATGCCCGAGGCGGATCTGGTCGATGCCTACGGGTCGTTGTTCAACTGCACCGAGGTCTCGTATGTGCCGACCTACGGCACGCCCAACGTTTACTCGATCGGCACCGTTGCCGGGGGTGAGGTCCCGGGCAAGCGTTCACTTTTAGGTGACTTCAACGAGCAGATCGGCCGTGGAGAATATCCGTGCGCGTCGTGCCGGATGCTTCCGGTCTGCGGGGGTTCATGCCCCAAGAAATGGCAGGAGGGCCTTGACCCTTGTCCCAGCACGAAGCGGAACATCCAGGATCGCCTGCTGTTGCACTACGCGGTTCATCGGCTGAACAGTCAAGGCGAGGCGGCATCCCGGACACTGATCGCGAGCGGGGAGTTGGCGGCGGCCGCGGCCCGTTGACGACCGGCCCCTGGCCGTGCTCGGCGATTCCCGACCGTCTCCGACGCAGTGCCTTGGAAGGGGCCGCTCGGCCTGCCGAGCCCCTCCCGGAAACCTCTGGCGCGGCGTTCGATCTCCAACTCGAGGCGGCCCTCCGCGGCCGCCTGCCGCTGGCGGAGCGGCTGGCCTTGAGGTGCAGTCTGAGGTGCTCCAAGGCCGCACTGCTCGCCGCTCGCCTCGGACGGCTCCGGACCGCCGCCGATGGGTTCGCGCGGGCACGCGCCGCGCTCGATTCGGAATCGCTCTTGGACGAGACGAAAGCGATCGGCTCGGCCTTCAACGGTGCGGCCGAAGCCTATCTCGACTACCGCTCGGGGGCCTACACCGCTGCCATCAGAGGGCTCCGCGCCTGCGTCGCCATCGACGACCGTCTCGAGTCGGATCACGGCTACAAGATCCTCCACCTCCACAAGCTCCAACTCGTCGAGAACATCGTACGGGTCGATGCTCGGCGCGGCCGCCCTGGGGACGCTGTCCGGCTCGCCGTGCATCTGCTCGATTATCTCGGCCGGGCCGCCCCGGAACTGCCCGTCCCCGGCGCTTGGGGTGGGGACCGCCTTGACCTCCTTCCCCCGGCCCTCTGCAATGCCATGTGGGTGCAGATTTTCGCCGAACTCCCCGTGATCCTCGCGGGCGCAGGCTCATGTGGCGGGATCGGCTCGATCCACCTGCGGGCGCTCCCGGAACACGACGCGGGGCGGCTCTGCCTGGAGTGGCTCGAACTGATGCGTGAGTTGAGTAGAGACAGAGACACCGTCGCGTCCGACCGGGCATGCCGATTCCTGGCCGAAGGCCGTCGCCAGGTCCCCGTCCTCTGGCATGCCCTCCTGGTCGAGATCGCCGCAGTCGCCGCCTGCGCCGGCCGGCCCGAAGCCGGGGCCATCCGGTTGTTCGTAGCCAACGTCCTCGGCGGGATGGGGAACGTCGGAGCGGTCTTCCTCCGGCGCCTGGATGGGGTCGACGGCACTGGCAAGAAGTAGGCAAGCGGGAACTTGTGATGGTTCTCAGTCGAAAGCGGAAGACCCAGAAAGTATCGTTTCGCGTCGAAAGAATAGGCTGAAAACTTATCGATATTGAGTTGCGAATATTAGTGTTCGTATAATGATTGTTGCCGCGGTCGTGGCTTCGTCTTGCTATCGATCGCCAGGTCCGAGCTTCCATCGCGTCACGTAATACCAGTAGCCTACTCGCGAAGTCAGCTTGGCTCGCGGTGAGCTTGGGGACCATTGGGACGCGGCTGAAGACGTCTCGAGATAAAACACTTTAGCGAAACATGATGTGCATTAATGCGTCTGTCAGAGACTGCGCTGGCCCGGCTCACTCGCTCTCGCCGTTAGGATGAGGAAAGCCTTGAGCCGATCCTGGGGGGGCGGGCTGGATTTCCGGCATGGCAGCGATATGCACGCCGGACTCATGGCTGGGGCTGGCGAATTTCGAGTCGGTGAACCAGCGGACCACGGAATAGAAGACCGGGGTCAGGAAGATGCCGAACAGGGTCACGCCAATCATGCCGGCGAAGACCGCTGTCCCCAGTGTCCGGCGCATCTCGGCTCCGGCCCCTTGGGCGATCACGAGCGGGAAGACGCCGAGGATGAAGGCGAGCGAGGTCATGATGATGGGCCGGAGCCGGACCTTGGCGGCCTCCAGGGCGGCCTCGTTCCGGGACACCCCTTCATGCTGGCGATCGCGGGCGAACTCGACGATCAAAATGGCGTTCTTGCAGGCCAGACCGGTGAGTACCACGAAGCCGACCTGGACGAAGATGTTGACGTCCATTCCGGCCATCGCAATCCCGGCCAGGGCACTCAGCAGGCACATCGGCACGACGAGGATCACCGCCAGCGGTAGCGACCAACTCTCGTACAGGCCCGCCAGCACGAAGAAGACGAGCAAGGCCCCCAGCGCAAACGCGCTGAACGGGTTCTGCTGCAAGTCGCGGAATCGTTCGATCTTGCTCGCTTGTTTCTGCAGGTAGCTGAGCTCGGTCCACTCATAGGTCATCGAACGAGGCAACTCCCTCTCCGACAGGTTCTCCATCATCGTGAGGACATCGCCGGTGCTGACCCCGGGCAGCGAGGCGCCGCTGATCGGCGCGGCCGGGAACATATTATAACGGGTGACCGTGAGGGGGCCGATCGAATCCTTGATATCGACCACGGCGCCCAGCGGCACCATGTCGCCATCGGCGTTGCGGACCTTGAGTTGCTTGACGGCCTCGGCATCGACGCGAAACGAGGCATCAGCCTGGAGCTTGACCTGCCAGGTGCGGCCGAACCGGTTGAAGTCATTGACGTAGAAACCGCCCAGATACACTTGGAGCGTGTCGAAGACGTCGGTGAGGGCGACCCCCATCGTCCTGACCTTGGTTCGGTCCACGTCCACATAGAGCTGAGGAGTGCTGGCACGGAATCCGTTGTACAGGCCGACGAGGCCGGGCTGCTGGTTCCCCTTGGTGACGAGGTTGTCCGCTTGGCTCTGGAGCGAGGCGAAGTTGACGTCGCCGATCGCTTCGACCATGAGCTTGAAGCCGCCTGCGTTGCCCAGGCCGTCCACCGCGGGCGCTCCGAAGACATTGACCCGAGCCTCGGGGATCTCACGTTTGAACCGGTCGCGGAGCCGGGCCATGATCGCGTCCGCCCCCCGCGCCGGGTCCCTCCGTTCGTGGAACGGCTCGAGCGTGATGAACGCGGAGCCGAGGTTCGAACCGATGGCGTTGAGGACGAACGACCGGCCCGGGTTGCCCAGCGTGTGCGCGACCCCAGGCGTCTCCAGGGCGATCGATCCGATTTTCTCGATCACGTCCGCGGTGCGTTCGAGCGCTGCCGAGTCCGGGAGTTGGATGTTGACGATCAGTCGGCCTTTGTCCTGGCTCGGGATGAATCCGGCGGGGACCTGCGTGAAGCCGTAGCCCGTCAGGACGATCAGGCCGCCGTAGATCAAGAGGACGATCAGGCTGAGGCGGAGGCTCCACCCCACCACCGCGCCGTAGGCGTCAGTCACCCGGTCGAAGCCCCAGTTGAAGCCCCGGAAGACGCGTCCCAGCGCCCAGTTCACCGGTCGGATCAGGAACCATCCAATCGCTCCTCCGACGACCGCGCCCGGGAGGAAGAGGACGAAGGAAATCCCCCACCCCAGCAACGCCGTTGCCAGCCCACCGGGCGCCGACTCGTCGCCGTGTTCTCCCGCGGGGGGAAGACCGAGGGAGACGCCGAGCGTGGGCGTGAGCCACCAGACGGTGAGGAGTCCCCCGAGCAGGGCGAAGCTCCACCAGGGGAGGGCTTCCTTGCCATGGTGGCCGTGCGCGCCGGAGGTCCGCCCGGCGAAGATCGAGGCCGCCCGGGCCGGCGTCATCGTCATGGCGTTGATGGCCGAGATGATCATCGAGGCTGAGATGGTCAGGGCGAACTGGCGGAAGAACTGGCCGGTGATCCCGCCGAGGAAGGCGCTAGGGAGAAAGACCGAGCTCAGCACCAAGGTGATGGCGATGATCGGCCCGGTGATCTCATTCATCGCGTGAATCGTGGCCTCGCGAACGGGGAAGCCCTTGTCGAGCCAGCGTTCGATGTTCTCCAGGACCACGATGGCGTCGTCCACGACGATGCCGATGGCCAGTACCAGGCCGAACAGGGTCAGGTTGTTGAGCGAGAATCCCAGCATCGCCATGACGGCGAACGTGCCGACCAGGGAGACACCGACGTCGATTACCGGAAGGAGTAGGGATTTCCAGTCTTGAAGGAACAAGAGAACGACGATCGCGACCAGGATCACCGCGTCGCGCAAGGTGACGAAGACTTCGCTCACCGACTCCCGAATAAAGGGAGTTGTGTCGTACGCGATCGTGTATTTGAGCCCCTTGGGAAAGCGTTTCTCCAACTCACGCATCCGAGCCTTGACGCTGTCGGCGACGTCCAACGCGTTCGACCCGGGCAACTGAAAGATGGCCAGCCCCACCGACGGCTTGCCGTCCAGCGTCAGGGTCTGGTCCTGACTTTTCGCCCCCAACTCGGTCCGGCTGACATCCTTCAAATAGGTGACTTCTCCCTGGGAGTCGGTCTTGAGGATGATGTTCGCGAACTGGTCCGCCTCGACCAGGCGGCCGAGGGTGCTGAGCGTGTACTGGAAGTCCTGGCCGCGCGGGACGGGGGGCTGGCCGATCTGCCCGGCCGCTACCTGCACGTTCTGCTCGCGCAAGACCTGGATCACGTCGCCGGCGGAGAGGTTTCGCGAGGCCAGCTTGTCGGCGTCGAGCCAGATCCGCATGCTGTAGTCTTGGCCGCCAAACGAGAAGATGTCGCCCACCCCGTCCATCCGGGCCAGCGCGTCTTGAAGGTTGATCGTGGCGTAGTTGCTCAGGTAGAGCCGGTCATAATGCGGCTGGCCCGTCGCCGGGTCGTTTTCGGAGTAGAGGTTGACGACCAGGAGCATGTCTGGAGACCGCTTCTTGACGGTCACGCCGATGGCACGGACGGTCTCGGGGAGCGCCGGCTGGGCGATGGCGACGCGGTTCTGGACCAGCACCTGCGCCATGTTGATGTCGGTCCCCAGGGCGAAGGTCACGTCCAGGGAGTATGAGCCGTCGTTACTGCTCTGCGACGACATGTAGAGCATCCTCTCGACGCCGTTCACCTGCTGCTCGATCGGGGCCGCGACGGTGTCCGCCACGACCTGGGCGTTGGCTCCGGGGTAACTGCCCGACACCCGGACGGTCGGGGGCGTGATATCCGGATACTGGGCGATCGGCAGCAAGGCCGCCGCGATCCCACCGAGGAGGACGATCACGATCGAGATGACCCAGGCCAGCACGGGCCGATCGATAAAGAATCGCGCCAGCATGAAGGGAAAGTCCTCTCGAGTCGGATCAAGATCGGGAGTCAAGGGACAGTCGTCGTGCCATCGATCAGTCCGCGGACTTCACTGCGCCGGCCGTTCCTTGCGAAGTCGTGATTCTCGAAACCGGCATTGTGACGAGCTTGGGCGCGACGATGGCGCCGGGCCTGATCTGTTGCAGGCCGACAACAATCACCCGATCGCTCGGTCGGAGACCATCCTCGATCACCCTGAGCCCGTCGTGGAGCGCCCCCAGACGGACGGGACGGGTAGTCACCTCGTTCTTCTCGTTGACGACATAGACGATCTTCTGGCCCTGGTCGGTGTCGATGGCCCGCTCGGTGATGAGCAGGGCCCGACGGGGCTCGCCGATCGGCACCCGGACCCGTGCGAACAGGCCGGGGGAGAGGACCTCGTCCTTGTTGGAGAAGACTCCGCGCAACCGCAAGGTGCCGGTCCTCGGGTTGACCTGGTTGTCCACGAAGTCGATCGTCCCCTGATGCGGATAGCCTGTTTCGTTGGCCAGCCCCAGCGAGACCAGCAGTTTGGCGTCGCGGGCCGACTTGGCCTTCCCCTCGCGGATCAACTGGCGGACGTGCAGCAAGGTGTGCTCGTCGACGTCGAAGTAGACGTACATCGGGTCCACCGAGACGAGTGTCGTGAGCAGCGTGCCGCCCCCCTGGTCACCCGACTGCACCAGGTTTCCCACGGTGAGAAGGGTCCGGCCGATCCGCCCGCTGATCGGCGCGATGACCTTGGTGAACCCGACATCCAGATCGCCCCGCTGGACCTGGGCCTCGGCGGCGACCAGAGCGGCTCCGGACCCGCTCCGCTTGGCCGCGGCCCGGTCATAGTTTTCCCTGGTCTCGGCCCCTCGGCGCATCAGATCCTCGGAGCGATGAAGCTCGATCGCATCCAGATCACGCTGAGACTTGAGCCGTTCGACCTCGGCCTTCGCGTACGCCAGGGCCGTCTGATAGATCCGCGGGTCGATCTCGTAGAGCACGTCTCCCTTCTTGACCAGCATTCCTTCCTTGAAGTGGATCTTGTCCAGATAGCCCGTGACCCGCGCCCGGATCTCGACCGTTTCGACCGCCGCCGTCCTTCCGGTGAAGTCGGCGTAGTCATTGATTTCCCGCTCGATGGGCTGACTGACCGAGACCGGAGTGGGCGCCGCCGGGGTCGGCGCACTGGCCGGCGCCCGAGCGCAGCCGACAAGGCCGAGGGGCAGTGAGAAAGTCAGCGTGAGACCAAGGATCATGTGCGAATGAGAGTATAAGCGTGGGAAGGTGTTCATGACATGGAGTCTCTCAGATCCCTGCCCGCCACCGACGATTCACCATGATCAAGGAGACCGACGACGAGTCGGCCTGTCAATCGTCTCGCGGCTTTCGACGACGCCGATCTCGGCTCTGGGACGCACGGCCTCCGCCAAGCCGACTCGGTCGATCTCCGCGAAGAATCGGCGAGGACCATCAACTCGATGGACGTACTGACCTCTGGTGTTTCATCGAGTCGAGAGTGAATTGGATCGTGTGATTCACCGGTTTTGATTGCAGAATGGTGCCGTTAACTCGTTCGCCACGCCCCGCCGAACCCCCAGTGGACTGATCTCGCTGACCTGAGGTGGTGTGATAGCCAGGGGCTCATGGCGTCCCCAACCAATGCCAGGACGGCTGCGAGCGTGATGAACCCGAGCAGGCAGGTCTTCCTGGCAAAGGCCCGGCGCATGGGCTGGTTTCCTCACGTTGAATGAGTCAGGTCAGGCGCGATGAGGCCGATTGCAAATTCGTGACCCATTAGGGCCAGGCAAGCCCCCTTTTTGAGCTGAGGCTGGTTGGATCGGGGCAAGTTGTGGGTCTGCCAGGCCAGCCGATCGAATGCCACGTCACGATCTGACTGGCAATTCTACGAAGACCGTCTCCCCCCAATCCCATTCTCCTCAAAAGAATCCCGGACGTCGTTCCGGTTCTCGAAAGATTGGATGGAGCCATGGCTACATTATCGGATGCTCCCTTGGGTGGCAGGATCTCGAAGAGGCGACGGCCTGCCCAACCCAACTGGGGCGATTGATGCCGAAGCGCATAGCCTGACCGGTTTTCCGATGACGCTGTGATTCGCAACGGCCGGTTAACAAAAGCCATGAGATGAGCGTAATTTTACCGGGTTTGTCCTGAACGTGTACGAATAGTATTGCTCGCAATCATATGCATCCTAGGTTTATGGAACGCGTCTTCCGGTGGCTTGCGAGCGAACTCCTGTTCTTCGCAGAAAAGTGGAAATGAATAGTTTGCGTAGTTTGAGGGTTATGAGATATCTTGGTAGAGACGGTCGGTTGGGGGTTGTCGGACCCGCGATCAGCAGGCTTGCCATGGTTGGGCGGGCGCCGTCATCGTCTGCTCGGTCCGCCGTTGTTGTCGGCCCGAGGGAGTTTGAGCGACGTTGCTCTGAGGTGAGTCGTGTGCCTTACCCTGACCTTATTTAAGGAAGATGGTTCCATTGATGAGCATCGGCCAGGCGAAACCGAGAGGTTTGTGTGACGCCCGGTTTCGGGCTCTGTCACGTCGGCGACGGGGTGCCGCGACGGCGCTGCGGTTTGAGACGCTCGAGACCAGGCGAGTGCTCAGTACGATCGGGGATCCGGTCGTTGGCGATCCGACGCTGGATTCGCCGAACGAGACCTACGATCAGGCCCTGAGCTTGGGTGATGTGTGGGCTGTCCCCGCGATCAACAGGCACGGTTCCCTCGGCGCGGGGGAGTCGGGCGCGGGGGATGTGGAATGGTATCGGTTCGAGCTCGATCGCCCTGCTCGGGTGACCCTGAGGGTCGAAAGCTCCCAGCCCGATTCTTCGTTCCGGGGCGTTCTCAGCCTGTTTCGTAGCGATTTTGGGATCGCGGACTTCACGAACTTGCAAGGTCTCCGGCGACTGGATTTGGCCATTGCGGATCACGCCGACGGTGTCGCCGCGATTGATCGGGTCATCGGCCCCGGCACCTACGGTCTGGCCGTCAGTGGCGCCGGGAATGAGATCTTTAGCCCCGTCGTGGCCCACTCCGGTTTTCCAGGCTCGATCGGCGACTTTGATCTGAGCCTCAGCGCCCTGGAAGCGGGGATCGAGCCGGCGGATGGGCCCTGGGTCCTGAGCAGTGATCCCGCCCCCGATGCGTTGCTGGTCAGCTCCCCGCTTGTGATTCGGGTCGAGCTGAGCCATCCTCTCGATCCGTCCACGATCGAAGCGGGCCAGTCCGTGCGACTGATTTATAGCCTCGACGGGACGTTCAGCGCTGGGGGAGGGCAAACGGTCCCTTTGGCCGCCCTGGACTTTTCGGGTTCCGCTGGTGAGCTCCTGTTGGTCCCCGCGTCTCCGCTTGCCCCGGGGTCCTACCGGGTCGTTCTCGCCGGCACTGGCGATTTGGAGTCGTCCGTTCTGGCCGGGATTGATGGGACGCCCTTGGGAACGGACGCTCTGAATCCGGCAGGCCGAGACCACGTCTATACATTTCGGGTCGGAGGGATTGAGGGAAGCACGAACCTTGCCGCTCCTGCCAACGACACGGCGGCAGGGGCCTATGACCTGGGCGATCTGACCTCGTTGGAGCCCGTCCGGATCGAGGGCTCAATCGGTGATGACCCGTTCTACAACCCGGCAAATGCGCTCGATCCTCTCGATCCATTGGGGAGGTTTAACCCCGGGAATGATGTGGATCTCTACCATTTTCGCGTGAACGGGCCGGGGACGACCGCGTTCGTGGCCGATGTCTTCGGTGGTCGGATCGGCTCCTCCCTGAGCCCGAGTTTGTCTCTCTTCCGGCTCGATGCCGAAACACAGCACCTTGAAAACGTCGACTTTCCGATGTTTCTGTATAATCTTGTCCCCTTCGCCGACCGGCTCCTCCTGCCGCAGTTGTTCGACGCCACCATGGCCGGCAACCTGGAGGCTGGGGATTATTACATCGCCGTGACGTCGAGAATGACTTGGTCGTACGACCCGAGCGTTTCGCACAGCAACGAAGATGGCTACGAGGTCGGCCCCTATGTCTTGAACCTCTTCGTCAGCCCCACTGCCGCGGACGCCCCTCCTCTGAGCCGCAACCAGCCTGCTCCACCCAGCGAGGCTTTCCCGACGGATTCGGTTGACGACTTCGAATCGACCCCTGGAGCTCCGGTAATTCTTGGCCCACCGCCCACGGGGCATGCGCCGGGGTTGCCGGGCCGGCCCGGCATGGGGGGCGGAGTTCAGATCTACACTCCGACGGTCCCGGGGACCAACTCTCTTCCGGTGCCGGGGTTGCCGAACCGCCCCGGTTTGGGTGGTGGCATCAGGATCGTCACTCCGACGATCCCGGCGGCTAACTCTGGACCGTCTCTTGAGTCGAGCGTGCCGCAGGTTGAGGAGGCGTCATCCTTCACACCTCCGTTTCAGAATGAGCAGCCGGCGGGAATTTCGTCCTCCATCGACCTCTCGGTCCTGGCGTTCCAGCCGGTTGGTGGCGTAACTCGGACCGAGCAGGAACCGGCAACGCAACCCAGGCCGACTGTGTCGGGGGCGGTGGGCGTCACGTCTGGGGTTCCCCTTGCGAGCCAGAGTCTGGTTTATGGGGCGCCGATTCTGGTTGGAGTTGCTCCCTCGCCTTTACTCGAGATGGGGATCGCCAACGCGTCCTTTTCTCTTGAGCCGACGAACGCAACTGTCATTTCCCCCGCTGGCCTCAAGGGGATTGTGCCTCAATCCGTTGTTCCCTGGGCCCCCGATCCCGATCAGTTTGATGCTCGCCCGGCCGTGGTCGGAGGCGAAACCGGAGGTCGGCCTCATGAGTTCAATGTGGCCATGGTGGTGAGCCAACCTCCGGAATTGGAGCGGGGTGTCGTTCCCAAGGTTACGGAGGAAGCGAAGGCCTTCGCCTCTCCCACTCCATTTCCCTCTCTCGCTCTCGCTCTCACTCCCACTGCATCGGCCGATGACGGCTTTGGGGACATCCCCGAAGAGACCGGACCGGCCGTTACGGCATCGGTGTCACTCTCCGAGCCCGAAGACCAGGACGAGTCACATGTCTCCCTGAAGGTGGGTTGGGCCTTACTGGCGATCTCCAGTCTCACGAGCCTCATGTACTTCAGGCAGTGGGAGTGGCTCAGGCCTTGGTGTTTGAACCGGTCGTCACTCGGCGGGGAGACCGGCAAACGACCGGCTCTCTGAGAGCGATCGGGGCCGTTTGTGAGAGCGTCATGAGTGACCAGTCTGATTCCCAAACTTTGTGTGTCCGCGTACCGGCGGCTGAGGTCCCGACACTCCGCGCACGTCCGCAAGGCGATTCGGGTGTTGTTGGGGCGGGGTTGGGCGCTGCCGCAAATGACGAGCGGGCCACCAGGCCGATCAGGCCGCTGGCGCAAGGCGGCCGGTCACCGGGCGCCAGCGATCGGCTGGAGCGGATCAAAGTGGGGGATGTCCTCTTTGGATTTCGCCTCCGTCACCCCTTGGGCCAAGGTGCCTTCGCGCGGGTCTTCGTGGCTCAGCAGGCCGACCTGGCCGATCGGCCGGTGGTGCTCAAGGTTTCGGGGATCGAGGGGATCGAGCCCCAGACCCTGTCACGCTTGCAGCACACCAACATCGTGCCGATCTATTCGGTCCACGAGGACCCCAGGGCTGGGCTCCGGGCCGTCTGCATGCCGTACTTCGGCGGAGCCAGTCTCTCGAGCGTCCTGGAGAGACTCTGGTCCGGAGAGGAGCGGCCGACCCGGGGGGCCCAGTTGGTCGCCGCCTTGAAAGCGGTGGGCTCGCCAGCGTCAGAGACCTGGAGCGAGGCGCCCGGGAGCCGGGGTGGCAGCCGAGATCCGTCGCGGGAGCAACCGGCCGAGCCCCCGTCGCTGTTCTCCCTGATGGGGAGTCTCGGTTACTTCAAGGCCATCGCCTGGGTTGTGGCTCAGCTTGCCGAGGGCCTCGAACACGCCCATCAACGCGGGGTCATCCACCGGGATATCAAACCGTCCAACATCTTGCTCAGCGCGGACGGGCAACCGCTCCTGCTGGATTTCAACGTCTCGATCGATGCGACGTCCGATGCTGACCACGCGCTCTTGGGAGGGACCGTCGCCTATGCGGCGCCGGAGCACTTGCTCGCCCTGGCGCTCGGCTCGCTCGATCAATTCCAGGCGGTTGACAGGCGGTCGGATATCTACTCGCTCGGATTGGTTCTCGTCGAATCGCTCAGCGGCGAACGCCCCTTCACGCATAACGGGAGCTACTCGGTCCCCGTTTCCCAACTGGAGGCCATGGCTTCCGACCGTAGCAAGAAAGTTCCCTCGATCAGGCAAGTCCGGTCGGACGTCGCTTGGAGCTTGGAGAGCATCGGCCGTCGCTGTCTCGACCCCGACCCGGCCAAGCGCTATCAGCATGCGAGCCACCTGGCGGAAGACCTGCATCAATTTCTCGAAGACCGCCCGCTGAAGTACGCCCCCGAACTGAGTCGGGTGGAGCGGATCCGGAAATTCTTCCGCCGGAATCCACGACTGTTGACCTTCAGCTCGGTCTCGGCGGTGGCATTGGCCCTTTTTCTGGCCGTTGGCTGGGCGTTTCTCGGAGCGCGAACTCGCCTTGCCGAAACCCGGACGCGCCTGGTGGAAGCCCAGGCACGGGAACGAAAACGGGCCCACGACTCAGGGGTTCTCCAGTGCCAAGGGCTGATCAATACGATCCTCGGTGATGAGTCGCACATTCGTCAGGGGATCGCCGTTTGCGAGCGGACTCTGGCTCTCTACGCCCTCGCGGATGGGCGTTCCGCTCAGGAGCATCCCGATTGGGTCCATCTCGCCCCAGCCGAGCGTCTCGAGCTTGCGGAAGATCGTCGGGAGTTACTCCTCCTCCTGGCGGGAGCCCGGGTCCGCCTGGCCTCGGGCGATCCTCGAGAGTTGCGGGCGGCTCTGGCTCTACTTGACCACGCGGAGGCCCTCGATAGCCTCAATCCGTCCAAAGCGCTCTGGCTCGACCGGGCGACCTATCTCGATCAACTCGGCAACCACGACGGGGCGAAAGCCGCTCAGGGGCTGGCGGATCAGATCCAGCCGAACTCGGCCCGCGACCACTATCTCCTGGCGATCTCGCACGCCCGGACGCGGTCTCCCGGAGGATATCGGAAGGCGGTGGCCGAGCTGGGTGAGGCCCTGCGTTTGAATCCGCGCCACTACTGGTCGGTGATGCAACGCGGTATCTGTCACATGGAGCTAGGGGAGGGCATTCTGGCCGTCCGAGACTTTGGGATTTGCACCGGACTCTGGCCGGAGCATCCCTGGAGCTACTTCGATCGGGCCTACGTGCTCGACCGGAGCGGGATGAAGGTCGAGGCGATTGAGGATTACACCGCCGCGCTGGAGCGAGCCCCGAAGTTCGTTGGCGCCCTGACCAACCGGGGACTCGTTCGCCTCGAGCTCAGACAGTATGGTCCCGCGCTGGTCGATTTCGACGCCGCCCTGGCCCTGTCCAAGGGAACCGCGGCCATTCGCGCGGGCCGTGGAATCGCCCTGGAAGCGCTTGGCCGCCATGGCGAGGCCGACTCCGAATTTCGCGAGGCCTTCCGGCGGGTCGCACCCGGCCCTGGTGCAGAACGCACCCGCTTCCTCTGGACCTATGGCTTCGCCGTGGCCGATCGGACGCCCGAGGCCGCTAAGGCTGCGTTCGATGAAGTCCTCCGCCATGAGCCGCATCATCCTCAAGCCCTCTACGGCCTTGCCATGCTGTCGATGAGGGGAGGCCAGCTCGACCTGGCGCTTCATTTCTTCAATCGCGTCCTCGTTACGGACCCACGTTTCATGCAGGCTCGGCATGGTCGCGCGATCGTCCTGGCCCGGCTCAAAGACCACGAGCGGGCCAGTCGCGAGGTCGACTGGTGCCTGGAGCATCAGCCCGGGGCCGGCGATTCGGTCTACACCGCCGCCTGTGTCTTCGCCCTGGCGGCGAAAGTGAATCCTGATCCTCGGATGATCGACAAGGCTCTCGACCACTTGAAGAGGGCTTTTGACCTGGGAACCGATCAAGTGGCCGCAACCGATCCCGACCTGGAGGCCATCAGGCAGGATCCCCGCTTCACCGCGATCTTGGCCGCCGCCGTCGCCGCGCGATCCGGTGATCCAAAATAGGCAGGATCTTCCTTGGCTGCCTCGTCATGAGGCTTTCTCGCGTTTTCATGTTCTATGATGACAAGGTGAATCGTCTGGATCGTTCGCCACTTCGCTTGGCCAGGAGATGATGTCAGGTTCAGGGGGTGAGCGAGTGGAAGGAGGTTTATCGTGGCCAGTGGTAATCTCATCGATAGTCGATTGGTGACGAGGCCTGTGGTCTTGGAACGGCCCATCTCCCCTTCCAATAGGGACGCCTGCCTGATCCAGATCTATCCGACCGGCCTGACCATCGGAACACGCCACCCGCTGAACGAAAAGGATGCCATCCTCGGTCGTGACGACGATTGCGACATTACGGTTCACGACCCGTCAATTTCGCGGCGTCACTCGCGCTTGGAATCGACCGGTGGAGGTTATCGGATCACCGACCTCAATAGCACCAACGGCACGTTCGTCAACGATGTACCGGCAAACCGGACCATGTTGACCGATGGTGATTACCTCCGCCTGGGCACCTGCCTGTTCCGCTTCCTGGCCGGCGGTAACGTGGAGGCGGAATACCACGAAGAACTGTACCGGATGGCGATCCTCGACGGCCTGACCGGGATGCACAACAAACGCTACTTGCTCGATCACCTCGAACGTGAAATCGACCGGTCCACTCGCTACGAACGGCCGCTCACACTGATCCTTATCGACGTTGACCACTTCAAAGCGATCAACGACTCCATGGGGCATCTGGCCGGCGACCTGGCCCTTCGAGAGCTTTCACACTGCCTGAGGCCGAATCTTCGCAACTACGATCTCCTGGCTCGTTACGGCGGCGAGGAGTTCGCCGCGGTCCTGAGCGAGACCTCCCGGAAAGACGCCATCGCGATTGCCGAACAGCTTCGGCGAGCTGTGGAAAACCACCGGTTCGAATTCGAGGGCCGCGCCTTCCGGGTCACGATCAGCCTGGGGGTGGCCACGGTCGTCAGGAATGAGCCACTCGAGCCCGAGGAGTTGATCCGCCTTGCCGATGTGCAGCTCTATTCCGCGAAACGCGCAGGCCGCAACTGTGTGAGTTCTTGGGAGCTGAAAATCTGCCAGGAATCCTTGGCGTTGAGTGTCCGCGAATAAACGGAAAGCGTGAAGTGGAGCCTGGCAGGTAGGCCCAACCACGAATCGTGGAATGACCGAACCGGTCTGTCGTCCATGTGGAAACCCCGTTCCCACTACCATGTAAGCAGCAAGCCAAGCACGCAATGAAGAGGCCCGGTGGGAACTTTCCATTACGAGAAACGTGGAGCTTGAGGTTCGCACTATAAGGAAGGGTCGGGATCCAATCTCCCGAGGGTGGACCAGAGATCCCAAGAAAAGTCGTACCCGGCAGCAGTCGACTGTTGACCTTCAGAGCGAACCTGCTATTATCTCCCTTGTCGCCTGTGTCACCACGGGTGACAACGAAACGGCCGGCTGACTGGGAACGGGAAACCGCTCACCATGACAGCGGGCCGCGATGTTGTCGGTAGGTGGGCCGGCGTGACACGCCTTCCAAGGCAAGTCACTCCGGCCAATTGCTTCGGCAGCATGTTCGTTCTTTGACAATCCGGTCGATCGTGGTTCTTGTGGTTGAAGAGAACCTTTGAGGGAAGCCGGCGTGGAGCCGTTTGAGTCGTCTCGACCCCGTTTGGTTGGAGGTCGAATCGCGACGGAGACGGATCCAACAGCCAACAGCACGAGTAAGCAGGGGCTTGCCCCGGCGAACTCGAGCTGCGACCAGTTAGCAAATTCCTCAACCCTTTGAAGGTGAGGACTGGATCTCTGCTCCTTGGAGCAGGGAGACGACCAATCTCGAAGGGTTTGATCCTGGCTCAGAATGAACGTTGGCGGCGTGGATTAGGCATGCAAGTCGAACGGGCCGCAAGGCCAGTGGCGCAGGGTGAGTAAGGCGACGGTAACCAACCCCAAGATTAGGTATAGCCGCGGGAAACCGCGGTAATCCCTAGCGACGCAACGACACCGGCATCGGTGTTTTGCCAAAGCTTCGGCGTCTTGGGACGGGCTGTCGTGGTATTAGCTTGTTGGCGGGTAATGGCCCACCAAGGCTGCGATGCCTACCGGGCGTGCGAGCGTGGCCCGGCACACTGGGACTGAGACACTGCCCAGACTCCTACGGGAGGCTGCAGTCGAGAATCTTCGGCAATGGGCGCAAGCCTGACCGAGCGACGCCGCGTGGAGGATGAAGGCCTTCGGGTTGTAAACTCCTGTCGAGGGGAAAAGGGTCGTAAGACCTTGATTGATCCCTGGAGGAAGCACGGGCTAAGTTCGTGCCAGCAGCCGCGGTAAGACGAACCGTGCGAACGTTATTCGGAATCATTGGGCTTAAAGCGTGTAGGCGGATTCGTGCGTCTGTCGTTGAAATCCCCGGCTCAACCGGGAAGTGGCGCGGATACGACGAGTCTGGAGGGCATAGGGGACCTGGAACTTCCGGTGGAGCGGTGAAATGCGTTGAGATCGGAAGGAACGCCCGTGGCGAAAGCGAGGTCCTGGATGCCTACTGACGCTGAGACGCGAAAGCCAGGGAGCGAACAGGATTAGATACCCGGTAGTCCTGGCCGTAAACGATGGGTACTGGATAGGGGCTCGCCGATGGGCTCCTGTCGTAGGAAACCGTGAAGTACCCGCCTGGGGAGTATGGTCGCAAGGCTGAAACTCAAAGGAATTGACGGGGCTCCACAAGCGGTGGAGTATGTGGCTTAATTCGAGGCTACGCAAAACCTTATCCCAGGCTTGACATGCACGGATTAGCCGGCGGAAACGTCGGTGAGGCCGCAGGTACAACGTGCACAGGTGCTGCATGGCTGTCGTCAGCTCGTGCCGTGAGGTGTTGGGTTAAGTCCCTAACGAGCGAAACCCTGTGTCTAGTTGCCAGCACGTAATGGTGGGAACTCTAGACAGACCGCCGGCGTTAAGCCGGAGGAAGGCGGGATGACGTCAAGTCCTCATGGCCCTTATGCTTGGGGCTGCACACGTACTACAATGGGGCGGACAGAGCGTTGCTAGGCTGCAAAGTCACGCTAATCGCAAAACCGTTCCTCAGTTCGGATTGCGGGCTGCAACCCGCCCGCATGAAGCTGGAATCGCTAGTAATCGCGGATCAGCATGCCGCGGTGAATGTGTTCCTGAGCCTTGTACACACCGCCCGTCAAGCCACCAAAGCGGGGGGCATCCGAAGTCGCCGGAGCCGCAAGGCAGGCGCCGAAGATGAAACCCGTGATGGGGACTAAGTCGTAACAAGGTAACCGTAGGGGAACCTGCGGTTGGATCACCTCCTTTCTAAGGATTTTTCTTAGAAAATCTCGGCTCTGAACTGGTTCGGATCGAGCTTCATGCCCGTGACGACCAGTAAGAAGGGCCGCATCGGCACCGTCTCCTTGATCAGATGGTATTTACGCCGGCTTCCCACGAAGGTTCTCTGACCACGAACACGATCGACCATTGTTAGATTCCTGAATGCGTGGGGTGGGCTCATCCCCTCCCCACGCTATTCGTTTGCTTGCACTGCTGGGTGCGGGGCAGGGCCGTTCGCGGCGTTGCCCCCTGGCCAGCGGCCAGTGCGGATCTCGAAGATGGATGCTCCCCGGTTTCGGCCGGAGGGTCTGTCGTTGGGGTTCGGTTGCTCTTTCACAATCCGGTGGTTAGGTCACGCAAGTGAGAACCGCAAACAAATGGTCGTGGCAGACCAAGTAGAAGAATCTCCACAATACAGTGGAACCCTTACGGATGCGTGAGAGTCGCTTGCTGTGAAGCAACCGGCCTCACATTGGGATCGTTACCCAAGTGAGAGTGGTCCTGTGTCGCGAGACACTGGGCACTCGATCGAAGAGAGATCGGGACTGACCCTCGCCTTTCTGGCTGTCGAGTTTCTTTCGAGGAACCGCGGCGTCCGGATCGGCGTGGTCAAGCTCCTAAGGGCACGGGGGATGCCTAGGCGTCATCAGAGAGACAGGCGTGAAGGCTGCGATAAGTCCAGGGAGTTGCCCAACGAACGTCGATCCTGGAATGCCTGTAGAGACCCGGGGAACTGAAACATCTCAGTACCCGGAGGAAAGGAATCAACCGAGACTCCCCAGTAGCGGCGAGCGAACGGGATCAGCCTAAACCGAGTGGGACACCACTCGGGGTCGTGGGCCGATAACATGGGATGAGTGAGCGTCAGCTGAAGCCTCCTGGAACGGAGCGCCAGAGCGGGTGATAGCCCCGTAAGCGACGATGCAAACTCCTCTTCGGTACCCGAGTAGGGTCGGGCACGTGAAACCCGGCCTGAATCGGCGGGGACCATCCCGCAAGGCTAAGCACTCGATGACGACCGATAGCGAACCCAGTAGGGCGACCGAACGGTGGGAAGAACCCCGATTAGGGAGGAGACTGAACCTGAAACCCCGTGCCTACAAGCGGTGGGAGCGCGATGCCTTCAGGCCGCGTGACCGCGTGCCTTTGCATAATGATCCGGCGAGTTACTGTATCCGGCCCCAGGTTAACCCTTCAGGGGAGCCGTAGCGAAAGCGAGTCTTCATCAGGCGCCATAGTCGGGTGCAGTAGACGCGAAACCAGGTGAACTACCCATGGGCAGGTTGAAGCGACCCTAACCGGTCGTGGAGGACCGAACCCACCAGTGTTGAAAACTGGGGAGGACCCGTGGGGAGGAGTGAAAGTCTTATCAAACCTGGAGATAGCTCGTTCTCTCCGAAATGGCTTTAGGGCCAGCCTCGGGACATATCGTGCGGGGGTAGAGCGACGGAATTCGGTAGGGGGGCTTCCCGCCTACCCTCCGAAACCCAACTCCGAATACCGCACGACGGACCCCGGGAGTCAGAACGTGGGGGATAAGCTTCACGTTCAAAAGGGAAACAACCCAGACCGCCGACCAAGGCCCCCAAATCGACGCTCAGTGGCAAAGGAAGTGGGATCGCGGTGACAGCCGGGATGTTGGCTTAGAAGCAGCCATCATTTCAAAAGTGCGTAACAGCTTACCGGTCGAGCCATCCCGCGCCGAAAATGACGGGGACTAAGCGTCGTGCCGCAGTCGCGGATCAGGTTAAACTGATGGTAGGAGAGCGTCGCCCGCCGCAATGAAGCTGGATGGAAACGACCAGTGGAGCGCGGGCGAGTGCGAATGCCGGAACGAGTAACGACAAGACAGGTGGGAAGCCTGTCCGCCGAAAGCACAAGGTTTCCTGGGGAAGGTCAATCCGCCCAGGGTCAGTCGGGACCTAAGGCGAGGCCCAAGGGCGTAGCCGATGGACAGACGGTTAATATTCCGCCACCCGATGGTAAGGTTGAACCGCGGAGGACGCCGAGGAGAGTCAGGTCGGGGTGTTAGATTACCCCGTGCCGCAAGGCCGACAGCATTCGATCTGGAAGCCTGATGAACTCTCGGCCACGAAAAGCCCCGCGGGGACGAACCATCTGGCCCGTACCGCAATCCGACACAGGTGTGCTAGGCGAGTATCCGAAGGCGTTCGGGAGAACCCTCGTGAAGGAACTCGGCAAAATGACCCCGTACCTTCGGTACAAGGGGTGCTCTCCGCAAGGAGAGCCGCAGAGAATCGGCTCTAGCGACTGTTTATCAAAACACAGGACTCTGCCAACTCGCAAGAGGACGTATAGAGTCTGACGCCTGCTCGGTGTCGGTAGGTTAAGGAGCCGATGAGGCGCAGCTGAAGTTGGCGACCGAAGCCCTGATAAACGGCGGCCGTAACTATGACGGTCCTAAGGTAGCGAAGTTCCT
Source organism: Singulisphaera photorubra (assembly GCF_045290345.1). GTDB lineage: Bacteria > Planctomycetota > Planctomycetia > Isosphaerales > Isosphaeraceae > Singulisphaera. The sequence continues at coordinate 2,272,246 of NZ_CP155447.1, forward strand.
TGTCGGGTAAGTTCCGACCTGCATGAATGGCGTAACGACTGGAGCACTGTCTCCACGAGGGACCCGGTGAAACTGTAGCCGTGGTGAAGATGCCACGTACCCGCGGTCAGACGGAAAGACCCGTGAACCTTTACTGCAGGTTGGCATTGGGTCAGCGTCCTTTCTGTAGCATAGGTGGAGGCCGTGATCCGGCGCGCCAGCCGTCAGGGAGCCATCGGTGAAATACCACCCTGAAATGACTCTGATCCTCACCGGTCCGTAGCCCGGACCGGGACCATGCTCATCGGGCAGTTTGACTGGGGCGGTCTCTCCCAAAGAGTAACGGAGGAGTGCAATGGTACCCTCGGCCAGGTCGGCAATCTGGCAACATGAGCGCAAACGTAGAAGGGTGCCTGACTGCGAGACCCATCAGTCGAGCAGGGACGAAAGTCGGCGTTAGTGATCCGGCGGTGCTGGATGGAAAGGCCGTCGCTCAACAGATAAAAGGTACTCCGGGGATAACAGGCTGATCTCCCCCGAGCGTCCATAGCGGCGGGGAGGTTTGGCACCTCGATGTCGGCTCATCGCATCCTGGGGCTGGAGAAGGTCCCAAGGGTTTGGCTGTTCGCCAATGAAAGCGGTACGCGAGCTGGGTTCAGACCGTCGTGAGACAGGTCGGTCCCTATCTGCCGTGGGCGTAGGAAACTTGCGAAGGGTCTCCCCTAGTACGAGAGGATTGGGGAGGACCGACCTCTGGTGTATCGGCTGTTCTGCTCAGGGCATCGCCGAGTAGCTAGGTCGGGAAAGGATAAGCGCTGAAGGCATCTAAGCGCGAAGCCCTCTTCAAGACGAGGTTTCCAGCACGCAAGTGCGAAGGCTCCTGGAAGACGACCAGGTCGATAGGCCGGGAGTGCACGGCGAGTGATCGCCGCAGCCGACCGGTCCTAACAGCCGATCGCTTGACCACCCCGATCCGTCCGCCGGCTCCCTTAGGGGATTCGACACGGACAGGAATCAGGGTTGCATCATTCACCGATCGCATTCGATCGATCACACGGCGACGTATTCCCATCCAATAACGGGGACCACGCGTCGTGAAGAGACTCGAAGTCGGTTGGTCATGCCCATCGAAGTGGCGGTAGGATCTTGCGTGACGACCACTGTGAAGCTTGAGCACAACGTAACCGGCGGGTTTGATCGCCTGCCGGTTGCTTTTCCGGCGAACATACTGACGGGGTCCCACCCGTTCCCATTCCGAACACGGCCGTTAAGCCCGTCAGGCCCATGATAGTGCCTTTGGCGCGAAAGTCGGTGATCGCCGGAATCCTTCAAAGACGCCCCGATCCTTCCTCACGGAAGGGTCGGGGCGTTTTTCGTTGCGCGGTGTTGTTCCCTGGCGTTGCCGGCGGCCCGACCGCGAGTGCGCGAGCTTCGTATAACCCGATCCCGCTCGCGATCGATTTGCGGCCGGGATCGACGCTTCCCGTAGGGTGGGCACGGCCCACCGTAACTTCTCAATTACCCCGGGCAACAATCTGTTCACTGATGAACAGGGACGGCTGCTTATGGACCCCGGATGCCTTCAATGGTCCTCAAAAGGCGATCCGGACGCTGCAAACGTGAGTGCAGTTCACCACTGTTCGAATGCACCACCCGGGGTTATTGAGAAATTACGGTGGGCCGTGCCCATCCTACGGGAAGCGTTGGACCCACCACCACACTGCAGTGGAGGCAAACGGTTTGGGGGAAGCATCTACCTACGGAAGGATTGACCGGTGTTGGTAACGGCCAGGATCGACTCCTCCTGTGTGGTGGGCAGGGCCCACCACCCTGATTTCCTTGTGGTGATCAACCGGGTTTGAGTCGTTGCGCAAAGCAAAACTCCCGCTGGACGACCGAGTGAATCGGGTCGTCCAGCGGGAGTTTTCGTTCGATCCGAGGTTTTGGAAGAGGGCCGCATCTCGCAGCAGGTTAAGAACTTCGGATCAGGTGATCATTGGAAACTTCCCCTGCTGGAGTGCACGACTCTCGGCACAACCTCAGTAAGAGTCGGCGCTGACGACTTCTCCACCCCGTGTCGTCGAAATGGCACGGTAGGTGATCGGGCTGATCGAGTTCTTGATGAACCGGACCGAACCATCGAGCATCAGGGAGTTCACACCGCCCGAGTGACGGCTCCGCGCCGTATTGAACTTGGGCAGGGTGGCCGTCGCGGCGATGCACGGCGGGTTTGCCTGGTAGGGGTAGACGCAGTACGAGGCGGCCTCGGTGACGTCGGGCTGGGTGGAATTGGGCGTCTGCCAGGCCGTGAAGCTGGCACCGCTACCCCACCACGAGAAGCCGCGGAGATCCTGAGCGGCACTGTACTGGCCGCCGCTTCCCGTGCCGACGATGACTTCCGAAGCGCCGATGGTGTTGCTCAGACCATCCGAGATGGAGGCAAAGGTTGCGACCCGCTGGCTGCTCATGCCCGCGCCAGGAGTGATCATGTCGGTGAACGGTGCACCACCGAAGGTGAACGTGGTTCCGCCGAAGTCGAACGAGGCCGGCTGGACCGAGTGGAGATTGCCGAAATTTAAGGCGTAGTTCTGCGAGGTGACCCTCATGACCAAACCGTTAAGGGTCTGGCCGATGGGCGTCACGCTGGTGCCGCTGCCATCGCTCGGGCACATGTAGGTGTTGACCCGGGTCGAGGAGACGGTGATGTTGGCCACGCCGCTGTAGCGAAACAGCCCTTCAGCGGTTGCCGGGTTGGCACCGTTCCCAACCATGTTCCAGGCGTTGTAAAGAGACTGCTGCTCCATGCCGGGCATGAGGAAGACCAACCAGGTTCCCCAGCAGCACCCTTTGATACCGGGAGGAAGCGACCCATTGGTGCTCTCGTAATTATGCATGGCCAGTCCCATTTGCTTCAGATTATTGACGCACTGGGACCGCCTTGCTGCTTCGCGGGCCGCCTGGACAGCCGGTAGCAAGAGAGCGATGAGGACGGCGATGATCGCGATGACCACCAAGAGTTCGATAAGAGTGAACCCGCGACGCTGAGACTTCATGCACATTCCTCCTGGGAAAGACGTGGAAGAAAACAGGAGAGACTCAAAAAAATGATACGAAAGAGAATCCGTCCGCATGCCTAACAAGGAATGGGATCGATGACCGGCGACCCGAAATCACCGGTTATTTCGACATGGTCGCGTTCGTCAGATTGAATTCGAAGACGTTCTTGGCCCCCGCCTTCACTTCGGCGGTCAAGAGCGATCCCGAATTATATTGGGGGGGAATGGTTTCCTTCAGAATAACCGGGGGCATGCCGGGGGCGTTGTTGGTCTTGTCGGTAATCACTCCCCCCTTGTCATCAGGAGCGGTAATGACAACCTTGTACTTGCCCGGGACCAATCCCTGACCACGCGGAATGTCATATTTGCCGTCGAGGATGATTGACCCACCCTGAGTTGTGACTTCGGCGCTATCCGGAAGAAACGTGATCAGGCCCTTGGCTAACGGCTTGCCCTCTACGGCGACCGTTCCAGAGAGTCCTTCTCGGGGCAGATTGTCCGAATCACCACTACAGCCCACGAGAAATTGCAGCAAAAGGAATGCCGCTGCGACGTTCGCACTGCGAATTGTGTGCTTCCACATCAAAGACAAAACCTCATCTGACAAAAGAAGGATGAAGTGATTGCGTGGATCCTTGCGGCTTGCCAGAATCCGCGTCCTGATTCCATTTTTTTCGAGGAATATAGTGTTACTTTGTAACTGACCGTCAATCAGAGCACAAGCGTTCGATCGACGGAATCTAGAAACGATCGAGCGTTAGGGGAACATTGGATAGGAAAAGCCTAATCAATCAGGTGTCGTGGTCGAGTTTGGCGAGTCAACCGTCTTGAAACATCACCGTCCCCTTGATAAGTGCGCATAACATGCATGCTTGGCAGGGTGCATCTGCTGCCCCTGTCGTCGGCCGTCATTATCCAGGGTACGACCACTCTGAAGAATATCGGGATCTCTCCGAGAGGGCGGCGAGGAGATTGTTTCTCACTATCGAATTTCGTCGCCTCGCTTGATTGTCCTGAATCCAGAGGCTGGTTGCGACAATGGCCTGGGGTTGGGCCGGTATGGCGAGCTAACCCTGGGAGCCATCGGCCTTTTCGATTTCCTGGCATGGGGACGACGTCATCAATACACCAGCCGTGAGTTGGTCAGGCGGTGTTATCAACGTCGAGGCGGGGATGGTTCGGTTGTGGTCTGGGCTCGGCGCTTCGGAAGCGATGGGGGCCTCGTAAGGCTGGATGCTGTTCGGTGAACGAGCGTTTCTTCGGTCGAGAACGGCGGGGCGGGGTTGGACGTGGTTTCATGAGGAGATAGGTGGGCCGCTTCTTCGCCTCGAGGAAGATCATGCGGATGTATTCACCGATGATCCCCAGGCTGATGAGCTGGATCGAGCCCATGAAGAGCACGACGATAATCGTGCTCGCCCAGCCGCGCGGGGCTGACCGGGTGCTGAAGGCGTCGATCAGGGCCCAGACCATCAGGGCGGCGGCGGCCGTCGCCGAGGCGATCCCGAGGTAGGTCACCATGCGAAGCGGGCGGCTGCTGAAGCTGACCAGGCCGTCGACCGCCAGAGCGACCAGGCGGCGGAGCGGGTATTTGGAGGTCCCGGCTTCGCGTGCGGGTCGGTCGTAGGGGAGGCCGACCTGGCGGAAACCGACGAAGCTCCGCAGGCCGCGGACGAACCGGAGCCGCTCGGGGAGGCCCTTCAACGCGTCGACGACTTGCCGGTCCATCAGGCAGAAGTCGCCGCTGTCGAGCGGAATGTCGAGGTCACTCATGGAACGCATGAGACGATAGAAGGCGAAGTAGCCGAGCCGCTTGAGTAAGCCTTCCTGCCGCCGGTGGCGGACGGCGTAGACCACGTCGTTTCCCTCGCGCCAGAGCGCGACGAGCTCGGGGAGAAGCTCGGGGGGATCTTGCAGGTCGCCGTCCATGATCACCACGGCCAGGCCCCGCGCGTGATCCAGGCCCGCCGTGACCGCGGCTTGATGGCCGAAGTTCCGGCTCAGGTGAAGCGCGGCGAGGTTCGGGTCCGACTCCTGCAACCGGGCGATCATCCCCGGCGTGGCGTCCCGGCTGCCGTCGTTGACCAGGAGGATTTCATAGGTCATGCCCAGCGACCGCAGCGCCAGGCTCAGGCGGCGGTAGAGCTCGACGAGCGTCTCTTGCTCGTTGTGCAACGGGACGACGACGCTGATTTCCGGCGGCCCGTCCTGGGTCGAGGCAGAGTCGAGCATGACGATCGGCCAGGGGCCATCCATGGATTGAAGGGAACCGTTCGTCGACGGGGCGGCACTCTACCACGAGTCGTGCGGTTGTCGAAGGCGGATCTCGCGGAATCAGACCCGCCGTAACCAACCCATTCATTCACCCCCCAATTGTTGCCCATCGCAGCGCGTCGACGATTCGGCCCGCCGCGTGGCCGTCTCCATAGGGGTTGATCGATCGGGCCATGGCCGCGTAGGCGGCCGGGTCGGTCAGGAGGCGGCTGGCCTCCGCGACGATCCGGGCGCGGTCGGTCCCCACGAGCCGGACCGTCCCGGCATCGACCCCCTCGGGGCGTTCCGTCGTCTCACGGAGCACGAGGACGGGCTTGCCCAGGCCGGGCGCTTCCTCTTGCAGGCCCCCGGAGTCGGTGATCACGAAAAAGCTCCGGCGGATCAGCCGGACGAATGACAGATAGTCGAGTGGCGGCAGGAGCGTGATCCCGGAAACGCCGTCGAGGAGCCGGTAGACCGGCTCATGAACGTTCGGGTTGGGATGGACCGGGTAGATGAGCTCAACGTCGAGGTGGTTCGCGACGATCTCGCGGAGCGCTTCGCAGACCTGTTCGATCCCTCGGCCGAAGCTCTCGCGACGGTGAGCCGTGACCAGGATGATCCGTTGCACTGGCTTCACCAGACCGTGGTTTTCATGCAGACGTTGCGAAGGTTCCGGGTCGCCCGCGGCGACCCATTGGATGGCATCTATGACGGTATTGCCGGTGACCCGGACGGTGCCGGGAGGCACTCCTTCGCGGAGCAAGTTTTCCGCGGCCCGGGACGTCGGCGCGAAGTGCAGGTCGGCCACCACCGAGGCAACGCGGCGGTTGATCTCCTCGGGAAAGGGATGGTTCTTCTCATAGGTGCGCAGGCCGGCCTCGACATGCCCGACCTTCACCTTGCGGTAGGCGGCGGCCAGGGCCGTGGCCATGACCGTCGTGGTGTCGCCCTGAACCAGGACCCAGTCCGGCCGCTCCACGTGGAGGACCCGGTCCATTCCCTCAATGACCGACGTGGTGAGGCGGGCCAGCGTCTGACCTGGGGTCATAAGGTCGAGGTCGTGGTCAGGGACGATTTGGAACAGGTTGAGCACCTGGTCCAGCATTTGCCTGTGTTGCCCCGTCACGCAGACTTTCGACTCAAACGTCTCCCGCCGCTCGCTCAGCGCCCGGATGACCGGCCCCATTTTGATCGCCTCGGGCCGTGTGCCGATCACCGAGAGGACCTTGATCATCGCGCGTCAATCCTTTGCGTCCACAGCCCAGGCGAACGGGTGCTCATGCCTCATCCCCAGGTGGCACCCCTGGGAGGCTCCACGATCATGACTGCGAGAAGAGTCTCCCTCAAGGCCGATTCCGGGCCTGGAATCGAAGCAGGGGGGCACTTTCGCCTCGTCGATGCGATACGGTAGAACAGACTCCGTCGATCCGTTCCATGATTTCTCAAGGAAAGAGTCCCATGCCCGTGAAAATCCAGGTCGTGTTCCATAGCCTCTACACCCACGTCTATCAACTTGCCGTGGCGATTGTCGAGGGCGCGAAGGAAGTTCCTGGTACGGAAGTGCACTTGGCCCAGGTTGCCGAGACGCTGCCCACCGAGGTGCTCGAAAAGATGGGGGCCGTGAACGCCAAGAAATCGTTTGCCCACGTACCGATCGCCGATCCGCACGCCCTGTCCGATGCGGACGGGATCATCCTCGGCTCTCCCACGCGTTTCGGCGCCGCGACCTCCCAGATGCAGGCGTTCCTGGACGCGACCGGCGGCCACTGGGCCAAAGGGTCGCTCATCGGCAAGGTGGGCAGCGCGTTCACCTCGACCGCGAGCCAGCACGGCGGTCAGGAGACGACCCTTGTCCACATGCATACGTTCTTCTACCATCAAGGAATGGTGGTCGCCGGCGTGCCGTACGCGGCGAAGGAGCTCTTGAACCTGGATGAGATCTCGGGCGGGTCTCCCTATGGGGCCTCGACCATCGCCGGCCCGCGCGGGGAACGCACCCCGACGGCTAACGAACTGGCCATCGCCCGCTTTCAGGGGCGACACGTCGCCCAGCTTGCGGCGAAGCTCTCCACGAGCTGACCCGGCCGTTGTCGGTCGAGACTCGATTCCGAAGGGGGCGTGCTGGCTGAAGAGTCGACCGGCACGTTGCCCAACGTGGTCGATTCACGCCCTGCTTTTGAAGAAGCCAAGGTGAATGTGCATGAGGTGAAGTGTCCCCAGCTCGAAGCCCTTTGACATCGCCCGTGATCCTCGATCCCCGGAGTCAAGGCTATGTTCTCGATCGTGCGCGACGAGTTATCCTTGGGCGGGCGTGGGATCACCCGGCGCGAGCTGTTGCGGGTTGGCGGGCTGAGCACATTGGGTTTGTCGGTTGCAGAGCTCGATCGGCGTCGGGCGCGGGCGGAGCAGGGGAGGCCGGCGGCCAAGCCTCGGGCCAACTCTTGCATCTTCATCTTCCTGTTCGGCGGCCCGAGCCATATTGATCTCTGGGACATGAAGCCCTCAGCGCCTGCGGAGATCCGCGGCGAATTCAAGCCGATTGCGACGACGGTGCCGGGCGTCCAGCTCTGCGAGCATTTGCCACTCCTAGCCGCGCGGATGGACAAGTTCAGCCTGATCAGGTCGATGACCCACCACATGCCGGTGCACGGGCCGGCTTGCAGCGAGATCTACAGTGGGCGGCCCTACTTTGGGCCGCCCACGACCGACCAGGCGAAGCCTGAGGATTGGCCGTCGTTGGCGTCGATGGTGATGCGGTTCGGGCCGAACCTCGAAGGTTGGCCACCGTCGGTCGTGCTCCCCTGGTACACGCAGTTCGCAGGGCAGGATAAGCCGATCGCCGGTCAGACCGGGGGCCGGATGGGGGCGGCATTCCGGCCCTTCCTGGTGAGCGGCGACCCCAGCCGGCCCGATTTTCAGGTCCCCGGCTTGAAGCTGCCGGAGAACGTTCCTCCAGACCGTGCCGGAGTCCGCCGGTCGCTCCTCGGGCAGTTGGAATCCGCGGCCGGCAAGCAGGCTCCGCACCTGGGCGCCCACAACGCGATTTTCGGCAACGACTACACAACGGCGTTTGCGATGTTGAACAATGCGCGTGCCGCCGAAGCCTTCGAGCTGTCTCGCGAACCGCAGTCGGTTCGCGAACTGTATGGGGATGGCAAGTTCGCTCAGAGTTTGCTCCTGTCGCGTCGGTTGGTGGAAGCAGGTATCCCGCTGGTGACGGTCAACTGGGACGACGAAACACGCACGGATTCCGTCTCCCCGTTCTGGGACACGCACAATCACAATTTTCCGTCGCTCAAGAATCGGCTTGCGCCCCGGTTCGATCGGGCCTTTTCCGCCCTCCTTGACGACCTGGGACGGTGTGGCCTGCTGGAGACCACTCTGGTCGTGGCCACGGGCGAGTTCGGTCGGACGCCGAAGATCGGCCAGACCGTTCAAAATGCGATGACGGAGAAAACGGGGCGCGACCACTGGCCGCATGCCTTCACCGCCCTCGTCGCGGGGGGAGGCGTGCGAGGCGGCCAGGTCCATGGTGCAACCAACGAGTTCGGTGGTTACGTGAAGGATAGTCCGGTCACCCCCGCGGATCTCTCGGCGACGATCCTCGATCACCTGGGCCTCGCCCCCAGTCGGGAATACTGGGACGAATTCCAGCAGATCCCCCGCAAACTCTCCGAGGGGACCCCGATCAAGACGCTCGGTTAATCTTCGCGGCTTCTGCCTTTTTTTTTTTGCTTTCGGGGTGAAACCCGAGACGCTTTCCCGCAACGCGCTAAATCGGGCTTTGCTTGCTCGGCAGATGATGCTTGTCCGAGTAGCGGTTACTCCGCTTTTTGCCGTGGGACGCCTCGTCGGCATCCAGGCCCAGTCTCCGTTTATTGGGCTCTGGACCCGACATATCGGCTTCGAACTTCGGTTCCGACTGAGGTTTCTGGCCCCTGGCTAGGGATCGATCGGTTGGGTGCGTCGAGGCCGAATTGTCGCGCAAGGGCTCTCTGCCCAATGAAATGCCATTCGTGCAAGTGCCAGACCAAGACGATGCTCGTGGCCCTGACCCTATTCTCGTACGAAAGCGAGGCCAACTTTCGAATCAATTCCGAGCTTTGATGGCGCGCTGATTGCTGTTCCTGAATGAGAGAGAGGCGATGGCTAAGAGCGTGATGAATTGAAGAGGAAAGGATCGATCTTGCTCCCAAGCCTGTCCGTTTGGGAAATCGCTGATCGGCTCGAGCCAGTACGAGGGGAGCCAATCCCATGGTTGCGCGAATTAAACGACGAGATGATGTCAACCCCGAGCGGGGCGAGCACGAATATGGGGACGTCGAGTTCGCGGACCCCGTGAACAACAAGTACCCCATCGATACCCCCGAGCATGTTCGCGCGGCGTGGAGCTACATCCACCACGCGGATAATGCCGCCAAGTACGCCAAAGCTGAGGTCAAGACCATCAAGGAGCGGATCAAGCGTGCCGCCAAGAAACATGATGTTGAGATCAACGAAGATTGATCGGGAGGCCAGGACGCGGCGGGCCATGGGTTCGTTGGCTTCGGGTGGGTAGGCCTGCTGGCTGCGCGTTCTGTCGTTCAATGCAGCCAGGAAATCGTGCGGTCTCTCGCCCGGATTTCTGGGGATATTCGGATAATTTTCGGAGATCGGACCTCTGAGATGTAAAGGAATTCGCATTTCATTTACTGCGGATTCATGCGTCAAGAAGCTTGCGAACTTCCAGGCCCACCGTTTCAAACAGAGCCAGAAACCAACGGGAGGCGAGAACGATGAATCGGGATCGCGTTGGGCCAAGCATTTCACTTTGGGCGTCGACCACCGTCTTGCCCCCCCATCCGGCGCTTGGTAGTGACACGAAAGCCGACGTATGTGTGGTGGGTGCCGGCATTGCGGGGATGACGACCGCATATCTGCTCACCCGGGAGGGAAAGTCGGTCGTTGTGCTTGATGACGGTCCCCTTGCCGGGGGCGAGACCCAGCGAACCACCGCCCACTTGAGTAACGCTCTCGACGACCGTTATTTCGAGATCGAGCGGCTCCATGGGCAGCAAGGCGCTCGGCTCGCTGCCGAAAGCCACTCGGCAGCCATCGAACGCATCGGGGCGATCGTTCAACTGGAGCAAATTGACTGTGATTTCGAGCGACTTGACGGCTATCTCTTTCTCCCCCCCGGAGACACGTCGGATCTGCTCGAACGTGAGCTCAGTGCGGCCCATCGAGCCGGTCTGACGAGCGTGGAGGGACTCGCTCGCGCTCCGCTGACCTGCTATGACACCGGGCCCTGTCTCCGGTTTCCGGCCCAGGGACAGTTTCACCCGCTGAAGTATCTGGCGGGTCTCGCCCGGGCCTTTCAAAGCGCCGGAGGCCGGATTTATACAGGGACGCACGTTCAGACGATCGAGGGGGGACTCCCTTCGCGGGTGAAGACTGCGGCCGGGCCGGTGGTCACCGCCAATGCCGTTGTGGTCGCTACAAACACGCCCGTCAATGACCTGGTGGCGATCCACACCAAACAAGCTCCCTATCGATCCTATGTGATCGGGGCACACGTGCCTCGCGGGGCCGTTGCCAAAGGACTTTACTGGGATACGCTCGACCCTTACCACTATGTCCGGCTCCAGCAGGCGCCTCAAAATGATGCGGTGGAGGCGAATCCGCTTGGGGCCGATACCGAAATCCTCATCGTTGGGGGAGAGGACCACAAAACTGGGCAGGCCGAAGATCAACCCGAGCGTTATGCCCGCCTCGAGGATTGGGCGCGGAGCCGCTTCCCGATGATGGGACCCGTCGAATTTCGCTGGTCGGGCCAGGTGATGGAGACGATCGACGGACTGGCGTTCATCGGGCCAAACCCAGGCGATGAGCCCGGTGTTTTCATTGTGACGGGAGATTGCGGGATGGGCATGACCCACGGCACCATCGCGGGGATGCTCTTAACGGACCTGATTCAGGGGCGGAACAACCCTTGGACCCCCCTTTATGACCCTTCGCGAAGGACGCTGAGGGCCGCGGGCGAGTTTGCCAAAGAGAATCTCAATGTGGCCAGGCAATACGGTGACTGGCTCATGGGGGGCGAAGTCGGCTCGGCCGATGAGGTCCAACGAAACTCGGGAGCAGTGGTTCGGCGCGGCCTGTCGTTGATCGCGGTCCACCGCGACGACCAGGGAAAGGTGCACGAATGCACGGCAATCTGTCCGCACCTTGGCTGCATCGTGGCCTGGAATGATGCGGAGAAGACGTGGGACTGCCCCTGCCACGGTTCCCGTTTTGACCGATTGGGCAAGGTCCTTAACGGGCCGGCGAATGTCGATCTCGTGGCCGTCGACGAATTCTGACCGTCGTTCACATCGTACCGGCTGAGTCGTGCCTTACAACCGTTGATACACGCATGTTGCTACCGATACGAGAATATGACCTGCCAACCGGAATGTGACCCTCGAACCGACGGAGGGCAACATGGCGAACGAACATGCCAACAAGTCAGCAGTCTTGCTTATAGAGAGTGCCGGACCGATCGATTCAATCGCGGATATCCGCGTGCATCTGGAAGTCTGCGCCTCATGCGGCACGAAGATCGGCAAGGTGGATCACGTCGAGGGCGATTCGATCAAGCTGGCGAAGCACGACAGCCCGGACGGGCAGCACCACACGACCTCGCTGGAGTGGGTGGCGAAGGTCCACGAACACTTCCACCTGAGCAAGAACCACGAGGAAGTGCCGTTGGACTGGCGACTGTCTTGAGACGACGACCACGGCCAGCATGAGCGTGCGGATTCGGAAGCGCGGCAGTCACATGATCGTCCCCCGCAGCGCAGAAGCGGGTGGTCTCAGCGGCTATACCAGGCCACGAGTTTTTCCAACTCACCGCGCTGGGCCAAGGTACGCAGCAAATACTGAATATGGGGGAAGCCCAACATCGGATTACCCCCGAAATGATCGTCAACGAGCAGAATCGCTTGCTGCACCGCGTCCACCGGAGACTGGTCAGTAAAAGCACGCCTCAGCCACAGGATCATCGGCAGCGTGAGGACCAGCGATTCAAGCCCGGCCCAGAGCGGCAAGTCGAAGTTGGGCGGTCCGCAGAATTGCAGCGAATTCAGTTTGACCACATAATAACGCTCCAAAGTCTCATCCATCTCCGGCAACATCCCGCTGCATCTTTCGAGCTCCTCGAAGCTGGTTTTCGGAAGAAACTCGTTGACTCGAGGCACGGGGCCATTGCCCCTGACGAAGCGCCAACCTTCGAGCACTCTGCCCAACCGTCGCCGAATGCTTGAGGCTCCGTACTCGTCGCGATCCCTGCGGGCAAAAATGGCCAGATGGGTGCGAAACAGGACTCTGCCGAGCAGCGGGTCGGGCGGCGGCATGTCCACAACTTCGCGGGGCACTTCCGTTTCCACGGCGTTACGCACCGCCTGCAAATACTTACTCAAACGATTGCCTTGCAGGCTGTCGAACTGCGTTTGGCCGCCAATGCGAGCCACGGCCAAGCATTTGCGCAACCGCCGTTCCAGGCGATCGCCGCGGTCTTGCACGATCTCCACCAGCACTTGGACTACCCGACACACATCCGGCCACGAAAGCTGCTGACCGGCCTGCAGCAAGGGAGGCGGCGCACTGTCCGCCGACCTGCCTGCGTGTCGCTCCAACAAGTGCGACAGGTGCACCAGGTCTTTCTCAGCGTCGGCCACCGGGCGACCGGAATTTGCTGCGACCGACGGGCAAGAGAAGCGCATGCCGACGCGCCAGTGATTACCTGCGGGTATGAGGACAAAGGGAAACAAGCGGCATACGAATGGTTTGGCGTCGGCACCGTAACGCTCTTGAATCCGGCAGCGGTTGCCGGTCGTCAAAAAGACGCACCCCCCATCAGGCCGATGTGTCAGCTTCCATTTTTGGGAGCCCCGAGCTACTGGCGCGAACCACGGCTTGGGAGCAACCTCAGAGTCGTTTGCCAGATCCAGTGCCTCGATACGTTGCTTCTCTTCGTCGGTGATCACCGCCTCGATCCGGCAGCAATCGCTGCAGCTATGACAATCCCAATTTTGCATAATGGGCAAGCTTTGCAATGAATTCGACATGCGCACATACCGCCTATGTGGGGCCAAAAAGGGGCATTCGTCAATCTTGACACAGTTTGCATGAAATAGGCGAAACCGAATTATTGCAATCACTTTTATGAATGATGAGATTTTGGACAATTATGCAGTCGCTCCCAACTTTACGCAAACAACCGCAATAATGACGAATATTCCCTGGGAATCCGTGAACCGACGCAGCCGACAACCACGCGGCCGATCCCCCTACGCCCCGAGTCGTCTCGTCGGACAGGCCGCGACTGTTCGCCCCCCTCGCTGGTCCGTCCACCCTATGACTCGACCGCGCCGTTCGGCAACAAGCCGTGAGCCGCGGGGGCCTCGATGGATCAGCCGCGGCGAGGTCCAGTCGCCTGCGGCGGCAGGGGCTTGAGGCAGATCGCCAACACAACGGCTGACGACAGGACCAGCGCGAGGATCTGGAAGGCCGACTGGTTGGCGAAGACCTTGGCATAGTCGTGCGTGAACCGAGTCAGCAGACGACTCGCCTGCGCTGACGCCTCCGACGCCGCGAGACCGCGGAGCGTGAAATAGTCCACCAGGCCGAGCCGGACATCCGCCAGGGGCGGCCGGTTCGGCACGAAGCTCTGACGCATCGAATCGAAGTGGGAATCGCCCCCACCAAGCCGAGCCGCAAAGCGTCGTACCCAGGCACTGCCAAAAGTGGCAAAAGCGACTGTAGAGGAGAAAGTGCTACCAACGGCCTCCAGACTCGCCCCGTTTCAGGGCTTCACAGTCAAGCTCGCTAGAGGGCCGGGTGTCGGCCTTGAGAATGGTTCGCATCTCAGTCAGGGCATGCTGATTTTCATGGGCGCTGTTCGAAGCGACGCAGTCGCTTGGCACGATCAGATGAAAGTCACGCATGTATGCGTCATTGGCGGTGAATAAGACGCAGATATTCCCGGCAACTCCGGTCAGGATCACCGTCTCGACCTGAAGGTAATGGAGAAGAATTTCCAGGGTGGTCGAGAAGAAGCCGGAATGTTTCGGCTTCAGGACGAAGTAATCGTCCTCGTCGGGCTTGAGTTGTTGGGCGAGCACGCGGCCTCGGACGTTGTCGTTCAGGCAATGATCGACGTAGGCCTGGAAATTGGACCGCCAACGGCCAAAGTTATCGTTGACGTAGATCACTGGAATCCCGGCCCGTCGAACGAGCGGTTTCAGGAGGGCGATCTGGTGGGCCATTGGTTCCGCGAACCGGAGTAGTTGGTCTCCGCCGGGAAATTCCAGGTCGTTGATCACGTCGATCAAGAGCAGGGCGACCGGGGACTTGTCGGGGGCATTACCATGTAAATCTTGATTCGCGGAAGGCATGACACTCCACCCTCACTCTGATCAGCGAACCGAGCCGTTGTGGTTCTTTTTTTAAGGAATGGCACTCATAAGGTTCATAGGCAATTGGTGCGCCGTGGCTCTGCCTACCGCTTTCTCGAGTCTCGTACTTCTCCTCACACGGGAGCGGTACGTTCTGAAAATCAGCCCGGCCCTGGAATGATTTGAGGCGAAGAGGGGAAGTGTGCACTTCCCCCCCCCTTCGCCTTGGGGCTTGCGCGTCGAAATCAAGCGGAGCACCCCTCTGCGTTTGTCCCGAGCCGGGTGAGCCACACAAAAAAGAAGGGGAGCCTGAGGGGACTCCGTCCGCCCGAACGGGCCCGGCCAGTGCGTGCGGTCGACTCGCTCGGACTGGGGATCAGTCGTTGGCGAACGGGTTCTGGAACTCGATCAACTGGGCGGCGCGGACGAGTTCGGCGATGCCGCGGTCCAAGAGTCCATGGCCACCGACTCGCCCCCTGACGTGAATCTGCGAGCAGATGGGCTCTCGACGGAATGTTGGGGTATGATATCTGACGAAAAACGGTAAATTGCAAATATTGATAGGTTGCTTAACTGCGTGTTTTGGAAATAGACAAGTGGAATTGGGATTAGATGTTGTGAGCATGTTTGTATGCAGTACGGTCCGCTCTCGGTCATTACGCTAACTGCGAAGTGTGTTAAATCCGGGCCTGTCAAATGCAAGATTGCAAGCAAGAAAAACGGATGTTCCCGAAAGGCGGATGTACTGCAATGAACGCACGATACTGTATCGCCGTCGCGTTGTTGGCAGGGACAAGCGTTTTGAGCTTTGCGTTGCGAGATGTTGGCGCCCAGTCTCCAGAGACTTCGGGGCAAACACGAGAGGCAAACGGTGCCGATGTCAAGTTACGCTCAGAAAGAAGTGCAGAGGAAGTGGCGAGATTGCGATCCGAGTACGCCAAAAATGGTCCTCCAAGCCCGGCCCAGGTGGTCAAACTCAGAGCGATCCAGGACAAGCGGTTGAAGGAAGCTTTGGAACTTGCAAAAGTCGGACGTTATCCGGTTGTTCGCTATGGGCCAACCTTTCAACGTCCCCGGACGACTGTGATCGCTCCTGTCGAGAACAGAGGCACAAAGATTGTTCCGGATGCTGACGCCACTGGCGAAATGTTGATCCTTCAGAAAGACTTTGCGGTCGCCATTGCCAAGGGTGATCCCCAGCCTCCTGACCGTACGAATCACTTTCTCTGGCTCAACAATACCGATGCGTTTAAGGAAGGGAACGCTCGTGTGGTCGGCTGGTACGGCGCGGTAGTCGATGTCAAGCAGGCGGACAAAGGGAGTTGGCTGATCCAGATCGTGATCCGGCCATGGATCGAGTCTCCTGGTCGAGGAATTCTTTTTGATAAGGTGCTCGAGACCTATGAGTTCTCGAACGGCCAGATCAAGCTGGTTGACTCCGATGCACATCTCGTAACCGAACGAGGGCAGCAAGTGTTCCCCGGAGCGCGATGAGACACGGTTCTCAGGGGGATATTAAGAGGTCAGGAAGCACAGCTGCGCGCGGTGAGCAGTAAGCATTGCCGCCATCCCGGCGCAGGTGCGGTTCATTGATGATTTGCAGTGGGTGAATCGGCCGCGCCTTCAAAAAACAGTGAATGAAGAGAATTGCACGTTAGCTGCCGCCGGAGGCTGGGGTCACGGCGGCGATGCCGGTTTTCGTCCTGGAGTCGAGCTTGAGTACCAGTTCTTGCGGACCTCGGCCGATGGTGACGGCGGGCAAGGGCGAGGTGTGCGATGCGGCGAAGACCGGCGAGAAGCGGCTCTTGCGGGGCCGCCCCGTGGTCTCGCCGGCGTACTCTTGCTTCGGATCAGGTGCGGAGTCTGCGATCGTCTTGAGGTCCCGAAGAACCACGCGATGAGTCCCCAATACAACGGCGTCGTGCGAGGCCCCTTCGATCATTGTCTGTGGCCGGAACCGTCCCTCAGGGTCCGAAAAGGCAGTGGCTTCCGGGCTGGGCTGGCCCCCCGTCGAAGGTACCGGGACGAATACGACCTCGACATCTTCAAGCGGTTTGCCGTCGAGCAGGATCACTCCGCTGACGTTGGCCATTTCTGGTAACGAGGTTCCCGAGCAGCCAGCCAGTGAGCCGAGGGCGAGCAGTGGGACCACCAAAAGGGAACAGCAACGTATCGAGATCATGAATATTGGTAGTGTTTGCATGGGATGAATCAAGGAGCGGGTGGATGGCCTGTGTGTTTCACTCGATGCCCCGAGACAAAGCGGGAGACCAGCGGAGCTCGAAGCGATCAGAAACTTGTTCTCAGGCGAGTGGGGGGGGGCAGCTCCCTTGCCTTTTCTTGCTTGTTTATGAGAATTAACCCATGGCTATGGACTGACACTCCTCACTCGCTGGCGAATTCGTCATCCTCGAGTCGAGGTTGGCGAGTCGCTCGGTTTTTCGCTCGCTATCGGGTCATTGCTCTTCTTGGCTTACTCAGATTCAGGCGACGGTGGCGATCGGTCGGCGGAACCGCCGGAACAGACGAACGACGCCTTCTCCGAGCAGGATCAAAGCGACGCTCGCTCCCATCATCGGCAGCATGATGCAGAGGACGCCGATCAAGGCGCCGAGCCACCAGGGCATCCGCACCTCGGGCTTGCGAGGCAGGCCGACCTTGCCTTTCGGTCGCCGCTCCCACCACATCCAGAGCCCCGTGATCGGCAGCGCGGTGAGGACCACGCAGGCGATGAACCAGGGAATCTTGGTTGACAGGCCCCAGAAGCTGCCGACGTGCAGCGGGTAGGTCCACGCGTGCCAGAAGAACGGTTCCTCGGAGTTTGACTTCTGCTTGAGAATCTTGCCGGTGCTCTTGTCCAGCGTGACGTTGGTGCTGATGATCGGGCCGTAGGTTCGATTGAAATCATTGCCCGCGCTGACTTGCATGGAATTCTGGGGCGCTGGCCGAGTCGTCGGCCTGCGTCGGCCGCCGCCGTTGCCGAGTGTGGCGAACAAGATCCGGTCCGGGTACTTCGCTTTCATGACGGTCAGGAGGTCGTCCAGCGGCAACGCTTTCGGCCCCTGGACCTGGGCAGCGCCCGCCCGACCGGCACCTCCTTGGGCCCCGAGGGCCAAGCGAGTTCGCTCCCCCTTCGTGGCGGCCGGCCTTCCCTCGGGGCCTGTTCGTTCGCCTTCCAAACCTTTGGCCGCGACCTTGGCGGTGGCACTTTCCCCTCGACGTCCGGCGTCTCGCGGTTCCTCGTCCCCACCGACCCAAACTTCGGCCGCTTCGTGAATTACGGTTCCGAGGCTCAGCGTGTAGAACATGCCTGTTCCGACAATCAGAGCGCAGATCGGTAGCAGGTAGAAGCCGCCCACCGAGTGGAGGTCACGGAGCCTTGTGTAGAGCTTCGTTTTCCAGCGGACGGTCCAGACTCCGGCCGCCTTGGCCTTCTTGCGGGGCCACCAGAGGTAGAGCCCGGTGGCCAGGAGAACGAGGCTCCAACTCGTCGTCAACTCGGTAATCACGCGCCCGGTCGTGCCGGCCCAGAGTGTGCGGTGGATCGTGAGAATGGTCGTGAAGAACGTGTTGAGGTTCGAATTCCCCGAGAGAACACCCACGATCTTGCCGTCATAGGGATTGACGCTGACGACGCGTGAGCGGCGGCCCCTGTCGCGCGGCGGCGCCTTGTCTTGTCCTGGGCCGGCCGGTCGGAGCGTCACCAGCGTGGCGCGGTTCGCGTCGTTGTGGATCTGGATTTGCGAAGGTACGAATCCGGGACTCGCGGCGAGAGCGGCGTCGACCTGCGCCTGGTAGCTCACCCGCGAGGTCCCCGGTTTCACAAACAGGATGTCGCCGCGGGCAAACTCCTCGATCTCGCTCTTGAAGATGTAGAGCCCGCCGGTGATCGACATCACGACCAGGACGGGAGCAATAATCATGCCGGCATAAAAGTGCCATCGCCAGATCACGCGGAAGAGACTCTCCGTAACCCGGGGGCGAACGACGGCCCGCGTCGATTTTGTGGGTTCGGGTCGGTCCAGCGTCGCAGTCTGCGCGGGACTCTCTGTCTCGGGTGAAAGCAAATGCAGGGGAGGGGGCTCCATCACCGCCTCGCTCGTGAGAAGGTTAGTTGGTTTCACTGATCTCCCCTTTCGCGCGAGTGGAGAGCGACTGGAAGACGGCATGGTTGATGCTGTCGCGGAGGAAGCGGACGCTGCCGTCGCCAAAGGCGAAGTTGGCTCCTCCCGGATGCTGCGATCCAAAGGCATGGATTCGCTTGTTCGACATCTCGGTCTTGACCGCGCCGGTGGGGGGATTCAGCTTAACGGAGTCGGTGAACCGATAGTTCAAAGGGGCGTACGTCAGGCCCGACGTCCAGCCGAATCCTTTGCCGCACTGAGCCCAAGCGCCAAGGTCGCGGTAGGCGGTGCTGCCGTAAACCGCTCCCCAGTTCCGCTCACTGATATCGCGTTCGCCGACCAGCAAGGTGTTCGAGGAGCCGTCCGTGATGGTGGCGAAGCTCGTCCGTGAGTTAGTGTGGAATGTGCCATCGGCAACATAGGCACCTGTGCTGTTCGTCTGCCCCTTCATCGTCGTGCCCCAGTTGTAGCCATAAGTCGTCGACGAGGTGAAATAAACGCCCCCGTCCCACTCGCAGAGCCGCGGGACCGTACTGGAGGGGCAGTTCAGGTGGTTCACGGGCTGGGCGGCCAGGGCTTCACGTTGCGGGGCCGGCCAGGTGTCCTGAGTCAATGTCCCACCGTCCAGCTTGTACTGGCGGAACTTCTCCCAAAGGGAGGCCACGGCGGGCTCTTCCACGTAAGGCAAAACGAGGATCGCCGGGACCTGGTGCATGGCCGATTCATTCGTCGGCCACGACCCGTAGCGCTCCATGTCGGCGGCCTTCGTCGAGACCTCACCCGGGGGGAACCGATTGAACGAGTTGTTGAAGTTGTGCATCCCCAAGGCGAGTTGCTTCAACTGATTCGTGCACTGCATCCGACGGGCCGACTCGCGGGCCGCCTGGACCGCGGGCAAGAGGAGCCCGACGAGAACTCCGATGATCGCGATCACAACGAGAAGCTCGATGAGCGTAAACGCAGAACGAACGCGACGCGCATCGCGGAACAGAGACCGAAACATGGAATCGGGAACCTTTCTCTGATGCCTTCGCTTTAAGGCAATGACATCAAAAGTCGGCGGAGTGAGCGATGGCGGACCAGGCACATCGCTCCAGGGGAGCTTGCGGCTCAGCGAGGATCGTCTCAAACCGGCTGAAGAACCCAACGAAATCAGATTCAGTGAGATTGAGACTTAATCTCAAAAAGAATCTACAAATCGGTCTCAGGGGTGTCAAGTGGGCACCACTCAGTCTTTCGGGATAGGCGGCCGGCGATCGGATCGGCCTTGTATTGGGCCCGATCGAGCCGATATTGAGGTTGATATCGATGTCTACCTGGTCCTGGAAGACCACCGTCTCGTCCTCCGGCAATCCGGCGATCAACTCACGGAGCTGAGCCAGCTTGGCTTCCCGTTCCCTGCCAATCGGCCGGAGCGTGGGACGCGGGCGGCGGGAGACCAGGCCGCGGCGATCGTAAGGTCCGTTGGCTTGACGCAATATCGAGCGACGGCAGGAGCCTCTTAGGTCACCAGGCGATGTCGCTGGTGCCTAATCCCGGCGGTCTGGCCATCACCCAGAACTTCGTATGGGATGGGGCCGTGATATTGTATTCGTTTTGTGACGAAAAACTATGTAATCGCGTCAGAATTTATGATCTGCGTGGGAACAGTATGTCGGTGTTTTTTAAGCGGGAGTGCCTGGCATTGCCGACGTCCGTCTGGGGAGATACGACACCGAACGAAGCGTTTGCCAACCACCGCAGTGCGGGCCGCGATGCCTCCGGTGACCGCACACTTCCTCTGTTAAAGCTGCCCATATTGACGTGAATCTCATGACTTGATAGCATCCCGTCGCTTGTCATCCTCCTGACGGCAAGCTCCGCTCTCCCGCGCCGTCGTTTACCTTGCGAGAGGTAAACGACGGCGCTTTTGCCAGTATGCTGCTTCTCAGCACTCCTCGGCGGGCCTGACTTTTAGCATGTTTTGGACCTACGGCAAAACGTCAACCAAGTCCTGATGTCTCTGAGGGGCTCAGCGGACGGGCCTGAGACGCTAACTGGGCGAGCCTTTCGCCGAGTTAGTCCATTCGATCCCAAGGAAATCTCCCGCTCCCGTGCCTGGAATAATCGGCCAACGCGTGTTGGAGTTCCAGTCGCTGTTTAGCGCATCCAACCATCGCTATAATCTTAGTGGAGAAGAGATCATGAAGTTATTATCGTCCAGGCTGTTCTCTCTTGCAGTTCTAGCCGTCTTGACTGCGGTATTCACGTCGAACCTCATGGCTCAGAAGAAATCAGGTAAAACTGCCCAAGCCTTGAGGTATACAACCGCCGCTTCAAAGCCTGCGGCACATAAAAAGGTCAAGCCGAATGCCATACCTGGGCCCAATCTGGCGTCAATCGAACGCGTTAGCATGAAGGCGGATGTGGATGGAAATAATGTGTCGGTCGAGATGGTGGCGAGCATCTACGATATTCGGCCAAGGATTTCCTATGTCTGGGGGCTGAAGGTGAAGTCTCCGGATGGGAGACAGACTCTGAGCGAAAAATTATACAGGGATCAAGTGTTCACATTGCAAGGCGAGAAGAGTGCGAAGCCTACTTTCTCTGAGCGCCTCGATCTAGAAAGCGGGCGGTATATGATCGAAGTCTCCTCTACGAGTTCCCGACCGGACTCAATCTAGATGAGCTGGCGAAGCCAGAGACGGAAAGGGGACAACGTGCCGTGGGAGGTATAGAGCGAGTGACGATTCGCTAAGGCGAATTAGCTTTCGTGTACAAATTGAAGCGGGCCGAGAATCACACTTCTCGGCCCGCTTCAATTTGTCTGCTATGCTGCCGAGGCGTGGACTGACAGCCGACCAACCTCGTGGGCTGATGTCAGCAAGGGGCAGGCCACCCAGTGGACGCACGCCGAGCCATGCCCCCCGGTCGCTTCGATTATCTTAATCCGAACCAACCAGAATGACCCGCCGAGGTCCCCATGCAACTCCCACGACTCACAACGCGGGGCTGATGATCGGCGTGGCAAGCTTAGCGATGGCGTTCGCAGTGGATCGGAAAATCAACAAGCTCGTATGAATCTCAGGCCATCGCCGGCATCTGGCCTCCGTTCACTTCACATCGGAGCAATAGTTCCGACAAGCCTCTTTCGGCGACTTTCGTCAGCGACACAGGCCACCGCCAAGTGTAGTGTCGAGGAGCGGGTCGGTGCTCGATCACCGCAGAAATTGGCAAACGCAAATCTGTAGATCAGCTGACGCGAAAGCTGTAACGGGACATTCTGGCCTACGGAATGGCGGCGTTTGTTCGCTCGTTTCCCGACGTACGTCGACGGCAAAGTGACATGGGTGAAGTCGCAACGAGACTTTACGGCGGGTCGGGTCGCGATCCATGATGTCCTGGGAGTCGTTTCTTCGCGAAGGAAACCGCTTGCTCCTCCGGCTTGGGCCGCTCATGATGCAAACATCCCGTGATTCGACGACGCCCTCGTCGTGATGTCCCACAACGATTCGGTCGTCGAATCAAGGTTCTACTCCATGAGCGGCAAGTACGGGCATCAGTAGTGAAGCGAGGGAAGGAAGGACATGACGCTTAAACGGATGGACAACGTCCTCATCGTTGTCGACGATCTCGAAGCCGCCAAGGCGTTCTTCATCGAACTGGGCCTCAAGCTCGAGGGCGAGTCGACTGTCGAAGGGCCTTTGGTAGGGAGCCTGATCGGGCTGAAGGATGTCCGGGCCACCCTCGCGATGATGCGGACTCCCGATGGGCAGGGCATTGAGCTGGACAAGTTCCACACGCCCAACGCGATCAGGTTTGGCCCCGTGGACGCGCCGGTGAACACGCTGGGCATCCGTCGCGTCATGTTCGCCGTCGATGGCATCGACGCTGTCGTTGCTCGCATGCTCGCACACGGGGCAGAGCTCATTGGCGAAATGCAGTACGAGGACACGTACCGGCTAGCCTACATCCGCGGGCCTGAGGGCATCATTGTCGCGCTTGCCGAGCAGCTCGGCTAAGGCGTGCCTGGTAGTAAGCGAGACTCGGGATTGTCACCATTCGTTCACTAGACGACCCGGTGAGGCCGCCTAACCTTGCGGTGCAGCGGCCCCTGCACCGCCGCGCAGGGGCCCCAAGCCTCGGCTTTAAACGAGTCTTAACGACCGAGTACGTGTTCCTGCGCAGGAGACGCACTCAGGTGGGACGGACTCCGAAGTTCGGTGGTCATTGTCCGTCTGATACCGAAATGCTGGGGCAGGGTTTAACCCGACTTCCTGTTCCGAATGATTGTCGAACCTCTCATCGGCATCGCGTGGACGGTACATCACCTGAGTCGATGGCCATGCGCCTAGATAGGGTAAACTAGAAAACTTGATGAAGCTACCAAGACTCGCAGATCACTTTGTAGTTTTGCTGGATTCTCCAGTTTTTCTGGTCAGGGTGTGTGGTCACTGATGCGTTTTATCGCGGGATGCTTTTGACGGACCTGATTCAGGGAAAGTGATCAGGTAATCCGGTGGCTGGCTCATGGGGGGCGAAGTCGGCTCGGCCGATGAGGTCCAACGGAATTCGGAAGCAGTGGTTCGGCTCGGTCCCTGAATGATTTGAGGCGAAGGGGAGAAGTATGCACTTCTCCCCTTCGCCTTGGTTCTTGAGCGTCGAAATCAAGAGGAGCAACCCTCTGCGTCTGTCTCAAGCCGGGTGCGTTACGCAAAAAAAAAGAAAGGGGAGCCTGAGGGAACTCCGTCCGCCCGAACGAGCCGGGCCAGTGTATGCGGCTGGCTCGCTTGGACTGGGGAATCAGACGTTGGCGAACGGGTTCTGGAATTCGATCAACTGGGCGGCGCGGACGAGTTCGGCGATGCCGCGGTCCAGATCCACCGTGGTCTCGAAACCCTTGGCCCGGATCTTCTCGTACGAGACCTCGTAGTTTCGCTGATCGGCGTCGCTGCCGAATTCGGCGAAGTGCAGGTAGAAGTCAACATGCTCGAGAATCTTTCGCGCCACGTCTTCCTTGGTGAAGTTCATGGTCTCGTGGCCGACGTTGTAAACGTCGTCCTTGACCGTGTCCCACTTCTCCAGGGCGAAGATCATCGAGCGGGCCATGTCACGGACATGGACGAAGGTTCGCTTGAAGCCCCCCTGATAGACGATCAGGCTCTTGTTCTTCACCGCTTGGTAGGTGAAGTCGTTGGGCATCAGGTCGAGCCGCATCCGGTTGCTGACGCCGAAGGCGGTGGCGTAGCGGTAGGCGATGCCATTGCCCGCGTCGAGCACCATTTGCTCGGCCGTGGACTTGGTCTCGCCGTAGAGGGTGATCGGAGCGCGTGGGGTCTTTTCGTTGCAGATGTAGTCAGGCACGGCGCCGTAGATGCTGCCGGTCGAGGCGAAGATGACCTTCTGGTCAGGCTTGCGCTGGCTCAGCAGGTTGCGGGTCCCGTCGACGTTGGTCGCCTGGGCCAGCTGCGGCTCCTTCTTGCAGGCCGGGTAGCCCACGATCGCGGCGAGGTGAACGACGGCGTCCATCCCCTCCAGGGCCTTCTTGACTCCGGCCTCGTCGGTGACGTCCCCTTTCATCAACTCGAAGAAGCGATTCTGACAGCAGGGGAGTAGACCTTGGCCGCCGAACTTGAGTGAGTCATAGACCCGGACGCGATGCCCTTGTTCCAGGAGCATGGGGACGAGGGTCGAGCCAACATAGCCGGCGCCGCCGGTGACGAGAATTTTCATGGTGTGTCCATCCGTGGTGGCCCTTGACGCGCCTGGAGTCGTCAGGGTCGCGGTGCGTGTTCGTGGAGTCGCGGCAACAAAGTGAGGCGGGTCAAGAACGCCAGGCCCTCATCCTTACGGCCGATCCTATGGGGGGAATGCACTGCGCGGCGGCAACCGGGACTTCGTCCGGCGTCGGCTGGATCCTTGACCTGAACTCTGGCAAGGTGACGGATTGACTCACCAATCGAGTTGGCCAATCCGTCGAGGGATCACTATCGACAAGGCGGGCCGGCCTGTCAACGTCATCTTTCGCGTGCTTTCGGTCAAACATGCCGAAGAAAAGGCGCTTCGGCCCCGCGAATGGCTTCGATTCGCGGGTTGCTCTCAGCCTCGCTCAACGCGATCCTCCGCGGGCGCGATCAGGCGAGGGTCCGTCTCAACCCCTCCTCGAAATCGACTTCCGGGCGATAGCCCAGCACAGCCTGAATTCGCTCGAGGTTGGCCAGTGAATGGCGCACGTCGCCCTCGCGGGGGGGCTTGAACTCCGGCTCGATCTGGGTTCCGAGGATTCCGTTGATCGCTCCGACCAGGTCGAGCAAGCTGACGCTTCGGCCGATGCCGACGTTGAGGATCGCCCCTTCGAGCGGCCGTTCCGAGCGCATGGCCGCCAGGTTCGCGGCCACGACGTTGCTCACGTAGGTGTAGTCGCGGGTCTGGCCGCCATCCCCGAAGATCGTGGGCCGCCGACCCTCGGACATCGCGCTTGCGAAGAGCGAGATCACGCCGCTGTACGGGCTGGAGGGATCCTGACGTGGGCCAAAGATGTTGAAGTATCGCAGGCTGACGCCGTCGAGTCCCATCGTCTTGGCATAGACGGAGACGTAGTGCTCACCGGCCAGCTTGCCGGCGGCATAGGGACTGAGCGGTTGGGGATAAATCGCTTCGTGCTTGGGCGATTCCACCGTCTCTCCGTAGGCGGCGCTGGAGGCGGCGAACATGAAGCGTTTGACCCCCGCCTGTCGCGCCGCCTCGAGCATGTTCAACGTGGCGGTCGGCCCACTCTCGTGTGAGGAGAGGGGTTCACGGACCGATCGGGGAACGCTCGGGATCGCCGCCTCGTGAAACACGTAATCGGCCCCTTCGACGGCCCGGCGGCAGACCTCGAAATCGGCAACGCTTCCCTCCAGCCAGTCGTAGCGGCCCTCCAGGTGGGCCAGATTGCGGCGATGCCCGGTCGAGAGGTTGTCGACGATCCGGACCCGGAACCCTTCGCCAATGAGCGCCTCGGCCAGGTGCGAGCCGATGAACCCGGCCCCCCCCGTGACCACAACCAGGCCAGTATTCTTCACGTGAGGAAATCCTTAAGTGATGGTCTTGGTTCGAGGGGCTCGGGAAAGTCGATTCGACCAGCCCGCCAACGCGGCGGGTTGGGTCGATCCACTCCCCGCTCGTTTTCCGTTTCGATCCGTGCAGGGGAGCCGCTCGGGCCCCTCGCTCCTGGTGGATCCGCAGCCGATTATCGATTCTCGCGTCCGACTTTCCCAGGTCGATCTTCCGCCATGAGGCCGCTTTCCATCACGGCGGGAACCCAGGATGGCCGATCGGCTCAGCGATCGGTTTTGGCGCGTGCATCGGCCGCGCGAGTGTGGGCCTGCTGCATCGAGGCGTCGTTGGGCGAATAATAGAGGCCGATCAGGGCCTGGTCGTAGGCTTCGCGGACTCGTCCCCAACCGATTAGCCAATCGATGAGCTGCGCCCGCCAGACGGTGCGTTTGGGGTTGAGGGAGAGCGCTTGCTCCATCCTGGTCTTGGCCTGCTCTTGGTCGTTCATGAGGAACCAGATGTGCGCCTCGGCCTGGAACCGGTCGGCCGGTTTGAGGCTCGTGTCGGCTCCCAGTTGTTTGAGCGCCGAGCGGAGGAGAAGCTCCTGGGCCGGTCGCTCCTCGGGGGCCTTGTACGCACGGGCGGCGAACCGGAGTGCGACTTGGCCCGAAGGAATGATGCGGCTGAGGATCTGGTCCACCGCGTAGAGTTCCTTGGCGATATCGGCGATCGCCTCGGTGCTATCGGGGGAGACGGTCAGAATCTTCTTCCAGCAGCGGGCGAGCAGGTCAGGGTCGCCCACCTGAAGTGCCACGGTCTGAACGAGTTCGAGCACTTGCAGGTTCGAGCCGGAAAGCCGCAGGGCACGATTCGCGTAGACGCTGGGCGACTCGCCGCCCTGGAGCAGGTAGTCGAGCGTCGCGAGTCGGACGTGGGGATCGGGCAAGAGCGGACTGCACCGTCTTGCCTCGAGGAAGCAACGGGCCGCCGGCACGAGATAGAGGCGGATATGGTCGATCTCCAGGAGGTCCTCGATCGGGATCGGCTTGCCGTCCGGCGCGGTGTGGACGGTGCTGAACAGCCAGAACGGGCTGGCCTGATTGGCCAGTTTTTCCTTGTCCTTCTCGAGGTCGCGGAGTGATTCCTCCGCGCTGGTGGAGTAGAGACGAAGGAAGATCAGGCCCAGCTTCCAGTGGCCGTCGGCCCCGTCGGGGCGGATCCGGGTGACGCGTTCGAGGGCGTCTAGTTTTCGCTCGAGTTCGTCCATGTCCGCGTCGGATTCACCGGTCGCCGGCTTGGAGGAGCCTTGCAGGTAGAACCCGGCTTCGGACATCGCCGTTTCGATCTGCATCAGATGAAGGCCCTCGACCAGCACGGCCGTACTCAGGGCAAGCATGACGATGGCCCCGAGCACCGAACTGCCCCGGCGCCACAGCGGCAGTGGCTGGTCGGCCGACGAGATGTTCCGGGCCTCCAGCCCCAGCTTCACGAGATAGGCACCGACGATCACCGCGACGACGGAGACGGCCGGCACATGGAACGCGAAGTCGCCGAGGCTCTGAACGATCAGGCTCGAAATTCCAAAGAGGGCCCCGCAGATCAAGGCCGAATCAACTCGACTTGAAGCCCCTTTCAAGGCACGCCACCCGAGAACAAGGGCCCCGGCCACGGCCGCCAAGACCAGGCCAAGCCCGATGACGCCCCCCTCCAGCAGCCATTCGATGTACTCGTTCTCGGCATGTTCGAAGATCAGGTTCCGTTCCATCGAGAAGAACCGAGCCGTCGTCGCGACAAAACTTCCCAGGCCGGTCCCGAAGATGGCGTAGCTCGGAATGAGCCGCCCTGTCGCCTGCCAGATCATGAGCCGATCGGCATAGGCACCCGACTCGAGGATCGACGCGATCCGCTCCTGGTAGCCGGTCGACGACCCCAGGGCGACCAGCAGGATGACGACAAGGACGCCGATCACTCCCACGCTCAGCACCAGTTTCTTCGCCTGGGGACGAAGCAGGATGACGACCAGTCCCGTCGCGACGAGCATCGCCACAAACCCGCTTCGCGCCAGCGAGGCCACGATGCCGACGATGATCAATCCGGTCGCATATGCGGCCCAGAGCTGATCGCCACTCTGGCGATAACCGTTGCGGGTATCGCGACGAGGGGCCATCAGAAAGGTCAGAGCAAAGCCGAGCCCGAGATTGAGATAGGCCGCCAGATGGTTGTGATTGATAAACGGGCCGCTTCCGCCCGCCGGTGATTCTCGGACCCAGTAGATCCGGCCATTCCAGGAGAGCATCTGGATCAGCGAGAACAACGAGAGCAATGCCGCATTGGCCGTCAGCGCAATCCCGAACCGGCGCAGCGAGGCCGTCCCGAGCCCGAGTCCCAACACGGCCTGGAACAGGACCCACCCCGCGGCCAGCCGCATCGCGGCGCGTCGTGACGCGTCGGGATCGAGGCTGATCGTGGACGCGGGAAGTGCGACCGGTTGCCCCTCGTCTCCGCTGACCCGCTCCGCCACCGGCGGGGTCAGATCGGCCCGCAACGCGACGGTTGCGGGGGAGATCCGCTTGAGGATGCTGGGAGACAACGGCGTGGCCTGCAAGGCGGCGAGCAGGATCAGCCCTCCCATCGCCACGCTGGGCAGGCAAATCAACGCTCGTGTTCGGTCCGTACCGGCCCGGATCACGAGCGATAGGATCGCCAGCACAAAGATCCCCAGGAAGAGGACGAACTCCGCCCAGGCCTCAACCGCGCCAAAGGCCCAGGGGGCCAGACAGGCCATGGCGATCAGGATCGCCTCGGAAGCATACTGGCATCGTCGAATCAGCATCGACTCAGAGCCCCTTGCAGACAAGGCGATGGGAAAACACAATCCAATCTCAACCCTCGAGGACGGACGACCTGTCCTCGAGAGCCTTCATAATAGAAATCTTGGCGTGGAATTACCAATATCGGATAAACCGAGGGTGAGACTGGAGAGCCAACGGGGCCGTTGGTAGGCCCGCAGTGTTCGCCCCCCCTCCGAACCCCAAAGGAAGCCGGCCGATTGTCAACGTCCCGCTTTAGATTTGTGCGATACGGCGCAGGCAACGTTCAAAAGTCGATGAAGTGTTTGAACCAGCCAGATTGCTCGGGCGTATCGGGATTGTGTTCTTTTCGAATCCGTTGAATTCTCTTCATCGACTGCGAGGAGGGTTACCATTTACTCGAACGATGAGACAACGGCTGAGAATTCGTTGGGCGCTCGCCTCCGCGCGGTTCGCATTGAGGTTTTTGGTGACCAAGGCCTCGACATTCTCAGTGATCAAATTGGGGTCGCGCCGATGTCCTGGCTGAATTATGAAGAGATCGGCGAAGCGATGCCTGCACAGATCCTTTTGCGTTTCATCGAGCTGACGGGGGTCGACCCCCTCTGGCTCATGAGGGGCGAAGGGATGAAATATCGACAAGGACGGCGAACGAACGCACCGGAATCGAACCCACCGGCCGAATCGCCGACTTGATCCGCGGTTGCTGGCGGCCACGGATTTGGCTCTAACCGCCCATGGATGGACATCTCACTTGCCGAGGATGTGTTTGGGTATTGAAAGAGAACAAGTAATTTGTAGTGGCATGAGTTGGTTTGCGAAAAAAAAGTGCATAAAATTGAAAAATGTGTGTTTGTGGCGAGATTACGCGTTCGGAATAGCTTCCAAAGTCGTTATTGTTTCACGATTGCTCGCCCACGACGATCAGGTCTCGTCGCGAGCCTGTTCGGACCGGACGGATTGGACGAGGTTCATGGCGGTGTCGAAGAACAAGGCCTGGTTCTGGGCGGGCGTGATCCCCAATCGTTGCGCGGCCCGTCGCATGGCGCGGAGCTGCTCGTAGCGGGTGAAGGTCATTCGGCCGTCGCAGTGCGCGAGGTTGAGCGTCTGGTTCTTGGGGGACAGGAAGGCCCAGGCGAATCCAAAAGCGACGTACTTCCCTCGCATCAACCCGATCGGAATATCGTCACTGCCGTACATGACCCGCTCGATGCCGACGGTCGAGTATAACGCGTCGAACGCATCCGACTCGCAGACACTCGACGTGTCGAACCAGAGTTGGGGAAGCCGGCGCAGGACTGGGCCGGCCTTCTCGATCGCCCAGCAGGAGTAGCTCCGGGCGCAATGGGCCAGGATCCAGCGGACGCGCGGATAGCGATCGATCAGCGATTCGAGGTCGGCCAGGTTCTCGGGATCGGCGATCGCATCCGGTTTGGAGAGATGCATCATGATGATCAGGCCGTGGCGGTTGGCCACCTCGATCTGGTGCTCGGGCATGAACTCGGTGATGCGGCAGTTCGCGGCATCGCCCGAGCGGGCGTAGAATCGGTACGGTTTGAAGCCGAGAAAGCCATATTTCTCGATGTCTCGCTCGACCTCGTCCCCGGTCATGCCCGGATGGACAAGCATCAAGCCGGCCGAGAGTCGATCGTGGCGGCCTTGCTCGGCGAGGTAGGCATTCGAGCTGGTGAAATCGACGTGCGAGGCGAAGGGCATCGGAAAGGCCAGGCGATGCACCTTGCGGCCTGGAAAGAGTGCTGCGTCGCAGGCGTCGGCCAGAGCCCAGCTCGCCTCGGGGAAGTCGCGTCCGAAGGTCTCGTAATAGGGTGTTTCTTGCTTGTTCGGGTGCTGGTAGAAGGCCCAGCGGTAAATGTGCGTATGCGCATCGAACAGGTGAGAGGGAACGAATTCGTCGAGTTCTTCGTGCCAGATCCGACGATCGAGGTCAGTGATCTCAAACGGCAACTGCATGCGAACACTCCTGTGCCGAAGGAGGCCAGGCCAGGCCTCCGTTGTTCCGAAGATCTGCGCAGAGGGACTTCGTTGCAATCCCTGACTCCCTCTTTCGGCTGCACTTTTGATCGGGCCTGGAAATCGAAAATCGCAGTTCTCCCCTGATTTCGGCCGCCGCGTTCGACTTGGTCACTGCGACGCGTACGAAGGCCGACGTCGCATGGACCTCGGCGAGCGGATTCAATACGATGGGGGCCGTTCTTGTCAGGGAGCCGCCAAGCCGTTGGCTGCGTTTCTGGGAGAAGGGCAAGGGGGAGGAGCGATCGGCCCCGCGGAAGCGGTCCTCGCGGTCTCTCTCTCCTTTTGAGACTCAAGAAAATGCGGGTTTCTGCCGGGAAGACGATTTTATGCAAGGCGCGAGCGAGCAGCGATCGAGACGGTGGTTAGAAGGCCGTCGTCCCGCCCCCGGCGGGCTCTCGCGCGGCGAGGTGGACTGAATGCCCAGGGCGATTCACGATCAACAGAACCTCCCTGCACGCGAACCGGGAGCGCCCGAGACGCCGAAATACGAACGGCTCAGGAAGTACTTCGTCGAGGAGGTCCTGGCGGGGCGGTTGAAGCCGGGTGACATGCTCCCGACCGAGCAGCAACTGGCGGATACGTATGCGATCGCGCGGAGCACGGTGCGTCAGGCCCTGGGGGCCCTTCAGCGCGACGGACTCATCCAGCGGATCCAGGGGAAGGGAACGTTCATTCATGAGGACGCCCGCGTGCGCTCGCGGCCCGACCTTGACGTCTTCGCCTTGGTCTTGCCGGAGACGCAATCCGCCTTTTACCCGTCGCTCCAACGCAGTTTCGACGAGGCGGCCGGACGGGTCCATAACCAGATCCTGGTCTGCCAGTCGAACAATAACCTCGATCGGCAGGGCAACGTCATCCTCCAGCTCATCGACAAGGAGGTTGCCGGCGTCGCGATCGTCCCGGTGACGGCTCCGCCGACCCCCGTCTACCAGATTCGCCAGCTCCAGAAGGCGGAGATCCCCGTGGTCTTCTGCCACCGTCGCGTGGAGGGCGTCAGGGCGCCTTTGCTGGCGATCCCCTTTCGCGAAGTCGGGCGGCTCGCGGGCCGCGCACTGGTCGAACGGGGCCACCGCCGGGTCGCCTTCTTCGCGCCTCACCTGTCGGAGTCGGCCGTTGGGTATCTCGAGGGCCTGCTTGACGTGCTTCCCCCGGGGGGTGTCACGGCGGAGCACCGCATCATCTTCGGCCCTGAGAGCGTGCCCGACCCCGAGGTCCACGAACCCGAGCTGCTCGCCGCGCTCTCGGCTGTCGTCAATCATCCTGACCGACCGACCGCCATCTTTGCGAGCTTCGACTCGGCCGCCGAATTGATCTATTTGCTGCTGTTGCGGCTCGGCCTGCGGATCCCCGAGGAGATTTCGCTTGTCGGCTTCGGTGGCACGGTGCGCAGTAGTCCCACGCTCCACCGCATCACGTCGGTGACGGTCGATGAGACGGAGATCGGCCGTCGGGCCGTCGAGTTGCTCGACCGCATGAGGCGGCACGAGTTGCCGCTCGACTCCAACGAAACCTTCGTCATGCCGATCCGCCTGAGCGACGGTCAGACCCTGGGCCCCGCTCCACGCGGGGCCCGGTCGTCCCGATGAGGTGTTCGCTTCGATTTGTTCTGAAAGATCAGGGTTTGGACCGATTTCTCACGACTCAGAGAAGATTTTACGATGTTGATATTTGACGCCCATCTCGATCTGAGCATGAATGCCCTGGAATGGAACCGTGACCTCACACGTCCGGTGGCCGAGCTCCGGGCCCGCGAGGCCGGCAAGACGGACAAGCCCGATCGTGGCAACGCCATGGTCTCGCTCCCCGAGATGCGCCGGGGTCGGGTCGGTCTGTGCGTCGCGACCCAGATCGCGCGGTATGTCTCGCCCGACAATCCGCTCCCCGGCTGGCACAGTCCTGAGATCGCGTGGGCGCAGACCCAGGGGCAGTTGTCCTGGTATCGCGCGATGGAGGAGGCCGGGCAGATGACGGCGATCGTCGATCGCAAGGGGCTCGATCGGCATGTCGAGCTCTGGACGAACGACCCGCCGGCCGACGCTCCGATCGGATACATCCTGAGCCTGGAAGGAGCCGACTCGATCCGGACTCCCGGTCATTTGGAACAAGCCTATGCGCAAGGGTTGCGGGCGCTCGGGCCGGCCCACTACGGGCCGGGTCGGTATGCCCAGGGGACCCACGCCACCGGCGGCCTGACTTCGGCCGGACGCGAGCTCCTTGCGGAGATGCGCCGGCTGAACATCATCCTCGACGCCACGCACCTCTGCGACGATAGCTTCTGGGAAGCCCTCGACCTCTACGACGGCCCCGTCTGGGCGAGCCATCAGAACTGCCGCGCCTTGGTCCCCGACGACCGCCAGTTCAGTGACGCCCAGATCAAGGAGCTGATCGCGCGAGGGGCCATCTTCGGCGCGGCGCTCGATGCCTGGATGATCGTTCCCGGCTGGAAGATCGGCAAGACGCTTCCCCAGGAGGTGGGCGCGACACTCGAACGCGAGATCGACCACATCGACCACATCTGCCAACTCGCGGGCAACGCCCGCCACGTGGGGATCGGCACCGACCTCGACGGCGGCTTCGGCCGCGAACAGGCCCCCGCCGACATGGACACCATCGCCGACCTGACGAACTTGCCCGCCATGCTCGCCCGCCGCGGCTATTCGCCCGACGACATCGCCGGCGTCATGCACGGCAACTTTCTGCGATTCCTCCGACAAACCTGGGGCGATTGAGTACGTACTGATTGAAACGAAGCCCGCATGATTTGCAGCCCCGGCGGGGCGACCGTCAAGAGCCAAGGGCTGGTCTTGACCATCGCTCTGCCTGGGCTGAAGTGTGCAAATATGCGAATTGCTTTCCAGGGGCTTCGCGTCAGGCTACAGCGGTTTACCGTCGAGTCGCTTACATCATTGTAGCCGGGGTCTGTGACCCCGGGGTGAATCGCAAGACCGGGTCACAGACCCCGGCTACAAAATGGTTTCGGTCTCCATGATCCGTGCGCCATCCGACGTATACCGCCGTAGGAACGGTCTTTTCTCCGGGGCTGCAATGAAGCCGCGAATCAGGACGATCCTTTCTTTTCACCAAGGAGTTGCTCCAACTTCTTCTCGATGTCGCGCAATCGCCGTTCATGATCGGGTGGGGGCGGGGTGAGGCCGGATTCGGCCGGCGCCGGCTGTGAGGGAGAGACTGGCGGGGATGAGTTGATCTGCCCACCCAGGATCGATGATCGATCGAGGTCAGGCGCCTTAATCTGGTCAGCGGCACGTCGAAGTTCATCGCTCCGGCGTGCCAATGAGTCAAGGTGGTTGATCTCCGACTGCAAGACTGCTTGCCGGCGACGGAGTTGACTGTTGAGACGATCGGTCGTCGCGCGAGCGCCCTGGCGGTCGCCATTCCTCAGTTGGTCCTCGGCGATCTGGACCAAACGATTCAGGTCGTCCTCGTCCGGGACCGGAGAGGACGACGGTCGTTTCCAGTTCCACTTCGTCGGAGGTTTCTTCTCGCTCTCTAGAGATGCCGGTTCGTTTCGTGCCAGTAAATGATAAATCGACTCGGGGACCGCGTAGAAACCACGGTTACCTTGCGGTTCGGCGTAGTTGCTGACGCCGGCAACGAACCCATCCGTAGTGAACAAGCCGCCACCGCTACGGCCCGGCTTCGGAGCAAAGTTGCATTCAATTCCGTAGTATTGAGCTTCGCTGGATAGGAGCACCTTTGGGTTCGTGACCTGGGTCGTCCAGAAGGTTGCCGAGTTGCCCTCCGAGCAGCCGCCGGTCGTCATCTTCATCCCTTTTTGAGGCCCCCACGAGAGCGGGACGATCGGGGAAACGGCCAGCGTCCGTTTGGGACGGATACGGAGCAGGCCGACATCCCTGCCGACGTCGTAGTCCACCAACTCGGCGGTGACGGTCTCTAAATACTGGACTTTGCTTGTCTTGTGGAGTTCGCCGTCGAAGAGATCGACTGCCACTCTGTGCGGAAATTCCCTTGGGGGATCATTGGGTTTATGTTCGGTGACAAAGATATGAGCGCACGTCAGAATTAATGATTCCGCAGGCGTGCTTTTGATTACCGTCCCGGAACCGAACCCGATATTGCCGTTCCCGTGGACCTTGATGCGGACAGTGGTCTCCCACGGTTTTGGATTCGTCTCGACGTCCAAGGTGGGTTCATCGTTGTCGTCGCGGTCTGCCGGTCGAGGGGCAGGTGCCGTGAGACCCGCGGCTTGCGTCGCCTTTTCTAAGGCAGGGGCCGCATTTACCTGCGGATTGATGAGAAGTGGTATTGAGGCCAGAAGGCCACCGATTGCCAATAGGAGTGTCGCCGCCATCATTTTGAACTGGGTCAGGAACATCGTTCGCAAGACTCCTTTCGTCAGGACCGCGACGGACGCCGAGACCGCCCCGGCGACCGCTCCTTTGCCCGCGGCGGTTTGCATCGCTCCCTGAACCGCCGCATCGATCAGATCGGTCGGCAACGCGGCCGAGGCCGAGGTCCACGCGTTTTCCGCGATCAGGTATCCGGCCGGAAGGACCACGCCTCGTCGCGTCAGCCGGATCCTCAGACGGTCTCGCGCCCGAGCGAGCCGTCCCCGGATCGTCCCCTCGCTGATTCCCAGTTGATTCGCCGCCATCTCGTAGCTCAGTCCTTGCAAATAGCACAGGACAATGGGCGAGCGGTACGACTCGGGGAGCCGATCGACCTCCTCATGGAGCAGGGCTTCGGTGTCAGACCGGTCGGGGTCAACGCTCGGCTCCCCGGCCGTCGCCATCGCGCTGGTGCGCTCGCGTTGGTGGCGTCTCGCGTTCTGCGACTTCGCCTTCTTCGCGACCCGCAAGGCCACTCCGTGGAGCCAATGGCTCAAGGTTTCACCCACATGAAGGCCATGAGCCTTGTGGGCAAGCACGAGGAACGTCGCCTGGAATGCATCCTCGGCCGCGTGATTGTCATGAAGTACGCCCAGGCAGATGCGGAGGACCATCGCACCATGCCGCGTGACGAGTGCCGCGAAGGCAGGCTCGTCGCGCTGGGAGACGAACCGAGCCAGTAGTTCGGCGTCCGTCAAGCCGCCGACTCTCCCTGCACTGAATAGTTGGTGAACCTGACGGAGCAGCTCAGCCTGTCCGTTCGCCATGGGGCTTGTCTCTCCCTGACCTCATCGAATCCCTCTGTAATGCCCGGTCGAGGCGCCTGCCTCACACGGTCTTCGGGATTTTTTTTCGAGGGGAAGCGAGTCGGGCCGTTCGATCCGCGGGAACCGAGGTTATTCCCCCGTCCCGCGTGAAATCAAGTCTCAGGCGAACGGCGATTGTTCCTCCCCCCCTCCTGGGAGCACGGGCGTCCCGCCCACTCTTGAATTGAACGTGCATCAGTGGCGATGCACTTTGATAGGGGGACTTGAGAAGATAGCAAGATTGCAAATCTGTCCGCGAGTCTTGGTGGCTTACTCGAGTCTCCTGGTTTACCCTATTAAGGTGCATAGCCACCGACTGCCGCCGCCCCTCCGACAAACCTGGGGCGAATAAACAGAAAAAGGGCATCGCTTTCGGCTTGGTCGAATCCGGGTGGCTGGCGGACTCGTCTCGACTTTGAGACCGCCGGCCACTCTGCCGATTCACGTCCGGCTGAGCGGTTGAAGAATCGTTCTGGCTAACTATGTTCGTGTGAGGATATCGATGAAGCCATGGTTGTTTGTTGGTGCCCGGCCGATGGTGTTGACGACAGCCTTGGCTTTCGTGACCGGGTTGGGAACCATCTCAGCGGCGTCCGGTGCGTCGACTCCCAACATCGTCGTGATCCTGGCCGACGACCTTGGGTTTTCCGACGTCGGCTGTTACGGCGGCGAGATCGAGACGCCGAATCTCGACCGGCTTGCCGGTCAAGGGCTCAGGTTCACGCAGTTCTACAACACGGCGCGGTGCTGGCCCTCCCGTGCCGCCCTTTTGAGTGGCTACTATGCCCAGCAGGTCAATCGCGACCCCGCCGCGCGACGGCCGAAGTGGGCCGCCTTGCTACCGGAGTTGCTCAGGCCGGCCGGCTACCGCTCGTATCACTCGGGCAAGTGGCACGTCGACGGCCCCGTGCTCGCGGCCGGCTTCGAGCATTCCTACCTTGTCGTGGACCAGGATCGATTCTTCGCTCCGAAGAATCACCAGCTCGACGATCGGCCGCTCCCCCAGCCCCAGCCCGAAGAGGGTTACTATGCCACCCGAGCGATCGCCAACCGCGCCGTCTCCTGGCTTTCCGACCATGACAAGAACCACCACGACGAACCCTTCTTCCTCTACCTTGCATTCACATCGCCGCATTTTCCGATCCAGGCCTTGCCGGAAGACATCGCACGTTATCGCGACCGCTACCTGGCGGGCTGGGACAGCATCCGCAACGACCGCTGGGGGCGAATTCAAAAACTCGGGATCGTCACGGGCGAGTTGCCGGCGCCCGAACGGGACGCGATCGGCCGTTCGAATCTGTCGGAAGAGGCGCTCCGGACGCGAATCGGGCCCGGCGAAGCCCGGTACGCGGTCCCCTGGGACACGCTGACCGAGGAACAGAAGCGGTTCCAGGCAACCAAGATGGCGATCCACGCCGCGATGGTCGACCGGATGGATCGTGAGATCGGCCGGGTCATCAAACAACTCGAGACGGCCGGGACTTTCGAAAATACGTTGATCCTCTTTCTCGCCGACAACGGAGCCAGCCAGGAGCAGATCATCCGTGGCGACGGCCACGACCCCTCCGCTCCACTCGGGTCGGCCAAGTCGTACCTCGGCGTCGGTCCCGGTTGGTCCACCGTGGCCAATACGCCGTTCCGGATGCATAAGATCTGGAACCACGAAGGGGGCATTTCCACCCCCTTGATTGCCCACTGGCCCGCGGGCATCAAGGCCAAGGGAGAGCTCCGCCACACGCCAGGACACCTCATCGACATCGTCCCGACCCTGCTCGAACTGGCCAAGGCCACCGCGCCCAACTCGGTCCGCGACGAGCAGCGGCCCCCGCTCCCCGGTAAGAGCCTTGTTCCCGCCCTCGCGAACGACGTCACGATCGAGCGTGACTTCCTCTTCTTCAAGCATCAGGGCAATCGCGCTCTGCGCGTGGGCGACTGGAAAATCGTCTCTCAAGGCCCCGAGGGGCAATGGGAGCTCTACAACCTCGCCGGAGACCGTGCCGAGTCGCACAATCTTGCCTCCCGGCACCCCGATCGAGTGAAGTCCCTCGAAGCGATCTGGCAGCGTCAAGACAAGGAGTACAGCATCCAAGGCGCCACCGGTTTTCCGCTGGAAACGCCGGGCAAGCCGGCGGGCAAACGGAAAGCGGCGACTGGGCCTTGAGGCCTCTGCCGTGAGCCGCAGGTTCTCGGGCGTCTCATCGGTGGGCTGGTAGAAGAGACTCGATCGGCTCAGGCCGAGCCCTTCGCGCTGACGACGGACGCTCAGATCGGGATGATCGAACTCAACCAGAGACCTTCGGCCCTCAGCCGAAGGGGATGACTTTTTTCACCCACTCGAGCTCCATCTTGAGCCGGCCGATCTGCTCGAAGAGCTCGGCCTGGCGAGCCTCGGCGTCCGCCGAGGCCGCTTTGACCGGGCTCCCGAAGACCTCCTCGGCACCAGTGACGAGTTGCTTCTTCCAGCCGTGGATCAGTGTGGGATGGACACCGTACTGACCGGCCAACTCGTTGATCGTGCGGTCCCCCTTCAAGGCTGCCAGAGCGACCTGAGCCTTGAACGCTGCCGTGTGGACTTTCCGCTTACCCGCCATTCGTTCCCCCTCCTCCGGGCCACCAGTGTAGCATAACTGATGGTCCGAATTTCGGGGTCCACTCTAGGGGCTGTATAGATCCGCGCTTATTTCCGGGCCTCGAGGCCCACGCTCTGACGATCTCGTCTGTCCATTTCGACATTCGCCAGGGAGCTGGGCAATTCCTCGCCGCCGGCCTGAACTAATTGTGCGGCTTGGAGGTTGGAATCGCATGCATCTCGGCCGCAAATTCATCGAGCCGGTCGAGAGTGGCGTCTTTCTGGTTGCGGCGCAACCAGGTCTCATAAGAGGTCGGAACCGGCGCGACCGGCAAGGGTTTGTTCCATAAGAGCCCGTCTCCGCTGATCGACGCTGTCGTCGCCTTGGCGTCCGCGCGAGCTCGGAGCTGGATTTCGGCCTTGCCCTTCTCAAAGATCATCAAGACATATTCGTCACTCATGACTCCCGATTTCGTTCGCTTCCACCCGAGCGCTTCCATCTGAGGGGCGATCTGTCCTGCCAGCTTGGTCGGTGTCGTGTCGGCCAATTCGAACTGGATTTGCTTTTCATCGACGGCGAATTTCACGGCCGTCGCTCCGGTGGGCAAGGCAACATCGGCCGCCTCGATGCCGGCCTTGTCCATTGGCACCGGCTTTTTCGGGTCCACTGACGCCTTGAGCTGCCAGGATGAGCGGGCGGCATCGCCGACGATGACGCGAGTTCCCCCTCCGGAGAGCGCGACGAGACGAATGAGCACATCCTGCTGTCCTCGAATGTAGGGGAGAAAGCCTCTGTCGTCCTTGATCTGTCTCCCCGCATCGCGAGCCAACCAACCCTCGGCGAGCATGGCTTCGTCGTAGAACTGAGCGGTGTGCGCCAGGTCCATCTTGGTATTGATGACCAGTTGCAGGTTGGTGGATTCGTCGTACTCGATCCATCCCGCGTCGGGCGGAATCGGCAGCGACTTGTTCGAGACGCTCACGCTGGTCTGTACAGCAAACTCCTCGGGCGCGTCGGCGGGACGCCTCACGAAGACCGTCAGGAGGCTTCCCCCCTGCACGAGCGAGATGTGCCGAGCGTCGGGTTCGTCGATACTCGAAGCCCCCAGTCGCGTGTAGCCCGTCCAGCCGGCCTCGTGAAACTGCCGGAGCAACGCCACCTCCAAGTCGACCAGGCTTGCCTTCGTGCGGTAGTTGACCGACGAAAAGAAAGCCGAGCTGCTCTTCGAATCGATTGCGGAGGCCTTGGGGAGCCACCGTGCGTCGTAGTTGCCCGCGAATTGCAGGCTGATTTGCACGTCCTTGTCGCCGCCCGTGTCGGCCGCCGTGACCGCGACGTTGAGTTCACACCCGTCTTTGCGGAAGTTCAGGATGCCCGGCGCCGCGGCGACTGGCGACTCCGACCATCCCGATTTTTCGAGGAGGTAGCGATAGAAGAGCGAGGCCTCGTCTTGCGATCCGGGGGCCTTGTAAGCACACATCCCGGAGGTACTGAATTGCGGGATAGCGCCGGGGAGCCGAGGAAACGAGCGTACGTCGAAGACTCGCTGAAACTGACCTGAGTTCAGCGACTTGTGCGTGCCCGCGGCGATCGCCGGCAACTCGGGCAGCCGCATCGGTTCGAGCCCAAGGCTGCGCGCGTCGTCGGGGCTTCCCCACATGCGAATTCGTCCACCCAATGACCCGACGAGCAGCACGTCCGCGCCGGGAAACCATCCCAGGGCCGTCGTACGATCGCCATCGGCGTCGATCGTCTGGAGGAGCCTCCCTGTGACGGTATCCCAGATGCCGATCGTGAGATCCCCCGAGTAGGCGGCGAGCCACTTGCCGTTGTGTGAGAAGGCGGCGAGACTCGCCCCCGCGCCTCGCAGAGTCACGCCCGTCGGCCGCGCGTTCGGCACGTCCCAGAGTTGGACGGTCGCGTCGGAATTGTTGAACGCCAGGACGCGGCGATCTTGTGAGAGGGCGAAGGCCGGCGACCTAACATTCTCGTTCGTCAAGGTTGTCGCCTTCGTACCGCTGGCGACCTCCCAAAGGCTCACCTCGTTGGATGCCGTGGCCAACACATCGTCGGAAAGAAACGCAAGGCGGGTCAACTCCCGCATGCTGATCTTGAGTCCCTTCAACGCTTTGCCATCGGGCAGGCTCCAAAGCGCCACGTCGCCCGAGTAACTCGTCGTCGCCAGGAGTTGCGAATTGGGCGAGAACGCAAGCTGAGTGATCCGACCGGGGTGAGCCTGCAGCATGAGCGTTTCGCGTTGGTCGGAGAGGGACCAGATGCGAACTCTCCCTTTCTGATCGCCGGCCGCGACCCACTTTTCGTCGTCCGAGATGGCCACCGCCTGCAGCGGACGCTCGACTTCATGGCTCTTCGAATTCGCCAGTAAATCGGCCGCGGGCTGAGCGTCTCTTGTGTTCCACAACGTGAGCTTCGAGCCGGCCAGCACGAACTGCTTTCCGCTCGAGCTGATGGCCATCTCAAGCAGGGCCGACTCATCAAACCCATCGCGACATGCCAGCAAGGCCAACGGATTGAATTCCGATAATCGCCACCCGGCGATCTGCTCGGCCGACGGTTTGACCGGCGCCTTCGGGACGGCGCTCTTCGAGGACGGGAGACCAGCGGCCGCCTGCGGGCCATTGCCTTTCTGGGGCTCTACGGTGGCCGGATCGTCGGTCGCCGAGGACGACTTCGCGACCTTGGGAGAATCCGAAGGAGAACCAGCGGCGGCAGCCTGGCTGGGTTCGCCCGATGACTTCACGACCTCAGGCGCGGCCGCAGTCGCACCAGGACTGCCGGTAGGACTCTGGCTGGCGTTTGGCGGTGAATCCACACGCGACTGCGCGTTGCATCCACCGGTAACGAGGGCACCCAGGAGTATCAACGGAATGCGAACGCGGTCGAAATGCATTTGGCGACTCTTCGAGGTGAGGTTCCAAATCGGAGCCGTAACGCCACAACTCCGTGGCACCCGTGCGCTTGCTCGTCAGGCTTGCCATCCCTGCACGAGTCATGTGCGAGGTTAGTGTACGCGGGCAATTGTGCCTTTGCCACTCACTTGCGAACGACGAGGATACATGCTCTCTCAACCGAGTTACGCATCAGTGGCCATGCACTTTGATGGGGGAGGTTGGGGGATATGGCAAAACTGCAAATCTGTCCGCGAGTCTTGGTCGTTTGCTCAAGCCTCCTGGTTTGTCCTATTTAGGCGTATGGCCACCGACTGCCGCCACCTTCCTCGTCGGATCGACCATCGCCCTTGGTTTGCTATCGGGGCGATGTGTCGTTTGTTGGTCTACGGTCCTGGTTCCCTGAGCTTCTCCGCGATATCTTTTGCGGGTTTAAAAGAGAACGACTTCCCGCGAACCTCTTTCGTGAGTAACCCTCGGCTCACCAGATCGAGCAGGTCGTTTCGAGCGGTTTGGTAGACGACCGAATGGCTATTCTGATGGGATTTGATCGAATACAGAAAACCAGGATGGCGGAGGGCGTGGCTAATCAAATCACGTTGCCGATGGTTCAACAGCACCATGCCACTCAGTTCCTGCCCGAGTGCCTTGGTCTGATTTGTTTTGAGATTTATGTAATTGTAGAGATCACGAATTGATTCATCGATGGCCTGAAGGTGATAAATTAAGAAATAAGTCAAATCATTGTCATCAGTTTCTGTGTAAAGAAAAGCTCGTCCGTACTTCACCGGCGCCCGTAAGAAAATTCGCGAAATCGAGACGAACTCGAAGAGCCAGTAATGGTGTCTCAGCATGGACCAGTAGAAGAGGGCACGAGCCGTTCGGCCGTTCCCATCGATAAAGGGGTGGTCGTAGGCAAGCCAAAAATGCAAGATGATCGATCTGATCGCGGGGTGAACGAAGTAGCTGGGGGTCTTGCCATTCGCGAAATCGATCATGGCCGCCATGCGAGCAGGAAGTTCAATTGGATTGGGTGGGACGTGATCGATTTCGCCGAAATCGTCCCCCACGACACAGTTCTCGTCATCACGTCGAAGCCGGCCCGCCGCCGAATTGTTGTCCAACGTCTTGTCGGTGACCATCCGGTGGATCTCGAAAATCAAGTCCTCCGTCAAGGGTTCATTTTTGACCTGGATGATTCGTTCCATGGTCTGAAAATTGTTTAGGATCATTTGTTCACTGCGATCGCGGGGCGTAATCCCTCGCCTGATCATTTCCTTGGCCACTTCTCGCGTCGTGGCCGCTCCTTCCAATTGGCTGGAAGTGATCGCCTCCTCCATCAAAGAGCGGACGATGTAACTGTTCCGGCTTTCCGGATTGACGACGGGCTCGGGCATTTGAACTGCGCCGCCTGCCTTCAGGTCGATTTCATGGAGCTTCTCTGGAATCGGATCGGCCAGGTTGAACGAGAAGGGTGTTCCGCAATTGTCTGACAGAGCGATTGGTTTCGCCTGGGTGCCGCGTTGGAGCTTCAGGCCCAGCCACCACTCTCTTAATGAAAGATCGAAGGGGGGAGTACGGTGACGGAGTTTGTCCCAGTGGAGATACTCTCCGGAAACGGTGGGTTCCGCGACCTTAGCCAGAAGCTGTAAAAGGTTGTCTGGCCCGATGCCCTTCAGTAATTTGCTTAATGAAGGAGGTGTTGTTGGAGTTTTCATGTTGATGCCTATCAACTTTTAGCCATTATATCGCCTTCTGCCGAGCCACGCGGGTTGGCGATCTTGAGCGGGCTTCGTCCTACTAATTTTTCGATCGCTAGTAGTAAATTAGTATACCCTTACGGGGCTTCGTCCTACTAATTTTTCGATCGCTAGTAGCAAATTAGTACGTGGTTAGTAAGTGGGAGGATGGTTCTTCGATCTGCCTCTATGATGTAAGTCGTTTTGTTGCAGAGGTTTGCCTGGATGTTGGTGTGAAGTGTTGCCGAACCCGTGGTTTCCATCGATCGGGAAATATCATGAACCTGCTCACCGAGCCCTACCTCGCTCAGAAGGACCGATGGCCCAGGATTGGCCGCCATATCCTGGCCCAGTTCGATGACGAATCTGTTGTCGTCTATCAGGCGTACAGCCAAGCAATCGGCCACTTCGCCGCCAGGCACGGTTACTTCGGCGGCGGCTTCAGCACGAGCCGGATGACTTGGATCAAGCCGAACTTCCTCTGGATGATGTACCGCTCCGGCTGGGGCACCAAGGAAAATCAGGAGGTGACACTGGCCGTCCGGCTCAAGCGAGACGCATTCG
This sequence comes from Singulisphaera photorubra, assembly GCF_045290345.1. Lineage (GTDB taxonomy): Bacteria > Planctomycetota > Planctomycetia > Isosphaerales > Isosphaeraceae > Singulisphaera. Next base: position 2,315,893 of record NZ_CP155447.1, read on the forward strand.
ACGAGATTCACCGGCTGGCGGTACACTCGTCTTTCGATTCCGACTCTTACGGAAGCCAGGTGGGTTGGAAGCAGGCCGTCGCCGATTCTGACGTGCGGCTTCAATGGGACCCCGACCACGGGCCGTCCGGCAGCCCGGTCGAACGGAGGGCGATCCAACTCGGGCTGAGGGGCAAAGTCCTCGCCAAGTATGCCAAGGAGTGGCTACTCGACATCCAGGATATCTCCGGGTTCGTGGGTGAGCAGCGAGCGAATGCGGCGATCCCGTATGACCGCCTGGTCACGCCTCGGGAAGCGGTCTACCTGGTCGGTGATCCCGTGGTCGCCGCACGGCTGGGAGTGTCACGAGAATGAGGGAAATCGAGAGGACGTATCAGAATGTATTGGTGGCAATATGCTTTGATAATTGGCTGTTGCGAGGGGACCTGGCCAGGCACCTTTGAGGCGGCAAGACGGGAGGCCTACTGAATTCACAAAATCATTGCTGTGTAGATGGTTCGCATCACAGTAGACAGCCCGTCTTGAGTGCCTGACTTGAGTCGTCTCAGTCCCTGGCCATCGAGAGACGATGAGGAGCTCTCGCGATCGCAGGCGGGCTGTTTAAATGATAAGTGGTCGATGAAATTAAATTGATTGATAAAATAGTGAAGTGAAGTTTTGTAAAGTCTTGAGATGACATTTCTTTTTCAGTTCGCATTGATGTTGCTTTTGGAAAAGCTCTTGCGGATTAATTGTCCCGCTGTGATACTTGGGTTCGATTGCAGAGAGTTGAAAAGCATGGCGAGGGCAACCGGTCGCGGTGTGACTCACCGGAGGCATGGCGGCTAGATCGGGTTGTAAGCCAGGATTCTTTTGTCCAACTCCCCCCCCTTTGCGGTCATCCCGATCATCGAGATCGGCTGTCCGCGTCGCCGCCGATGGGCCCGCCCGCGAGGCGACGACACGTGTCAGGTCAACCCGTCGCAAGTTCTTTTGCGTCTTGACTCGTCACACCCATCTCGGGGCCTCTCCCATGTGGTTCCAGAATCTGCGTCTACGCTGCTTCCCGAATTCGCGTTCCCAACGTGACCTGGGATCGCAGAACGATGTCACGACCGCGCGAGGGCGATTGAGGAGGATGTCCGTCTCGCGTCCCCTGGTCGAGTCTCTGGAGGATCGATCGCTGATGTCGAAGGGACTGCTTCACATCGCAGCCGTTCACGGGCATTCCGCCCACGGCCGTTCCGCCCACGGCCATCCCCCGATTGCCCTGATCTACAGGCAAACCAATCTCGTCTCGGATATCCAGGGGATGGCCCCGATCACTGACCCCAACCTGAAAAACCCCTGGGGGATTGCGTCGGGCTCGACCACCCCGTTCTGGGTCTCCGACAACCAAACGGGCGTTTCCACGCTCTATAACGCGTCCGGCACCCCGCAACCACTCGTCGTCACGATCCCGCCGCCGATGACAGGCACGGCGCCTTCGGCCCCCACGGGGATCGTTTTCAATGACAATACCCAAGCGACGGCTTTCCTGGTCAATGGCCCTGGCACCCGGGCCTTGTTCATCTTCGCCACCGAGGACGGCACGATCGCCGCGTGGAACGCGGGTACGAGTGCCGTCGTGAAGGTGGACAACTCGGGCTCGGGCGCTGTCTACAAGGGGCTGGCCCTGGCTAATACGGCCGTCGGTACGGCTGTTGCCAGCCGCCTCTACGCCACCAACTTCTCCAAGGGCACGGTCGACGTGTTCGATCAGAACTTCAGCCCCGTCTCGCTCTCCCCGGGCGCGTTCACCGACAGCCGTATCCCGGCGGGGTACGCTCCCTTTGGGATCGCGAACATTGGAGGGAATCTGGTCGTGACCTATGCCTTGCAGGATGACGAGAAGGTCGATGATGCGCCGGGGCGGGGCCACGGCTTCGTCGATGTCTACGATCCCAACGGCGCTCTGCTCCGTCGTGTCGCCACCCGGGGCGCGCTCAATTCGCCGTGGGGGGTCGCCCTGGCCCCGGCTGGATTCGGACGATTCAGTAACGACTTGCTCATCGGCGATTTCGGCGATGGTCGTATCAACGCGTACCGGCCGGTTCCGGGAGGGTATCACTTCGACGGTCAACTCCTCGCCTCTTCGAGGAAGCCGATTACCATTGATGGCCTTTGGGGATTGAAGTTCGGCACGAATGTGGGGAATCCCAACACCCTGTATTTCACCGCCGGCATCAATCATGAGGAGAATGGCCTTTTCGGCACTCTGACGCCCGCATCGAACTGACGAGAGCGTGAGGAGCCAGGCACTCAAGTCGTGGATGAGTGCGACAGGGTTCCTGGGGAGTCCATTGGGAATGCGACCCAGGCCCAATCCTGCCCATCTCTCCCAGGCGAACCACTTGAAGTGCCTGGCGACTTGACCTGACTCTCCGAACAACGGCAACGACGGACCGTCGCATAAGAAGAGAGGACATGAGCCAGGCGAGTTTTTTTTTGATGATTTCCGAATAAACCGGGCGGCCCGTTAGATTACTCTCTGGAACCGAGGATCCAGCGGAGTGCAAAGTTGTGGCGGACGCTCGAAACACGGAAATACACCGATCCCTCCGTGGCCTTTTCAGCGTGGGAACGGTCGCGGGCCAATCCGATCGTGAGCTCCTGGAGCGATTCAGCGCCCGTCGCGGGGAGGCGGCCGAGTTCGCGTTCGCGGCCCTGGTCGAGCGACACGGCCCGATGGTGATGCGGGTCTGTAGCAAGATCCTCGACTCGCACGACGCGTCCGACGCCTTTCAGGCGACCTTCCTGGTTCTCGCCAGGAAGGCCGGTTCCATCTACTGCCGCGATACGTTGGGGCCGTATCTCCACGGGGTCGCCCATCGCGTTGCGAGCGGCTGTCGCTCGGCCGCGGCGCGACGGCGGAGGCACGAACGAGGGTATGCCGAGAGGGCCGTGACCACGTATGTGGACAAGCCGCCGGACGATCTTGGCCGGGTCATCCATGAGGAATTGGGGCGGCTGCCGGAGCGATTCCGGGGAGTGGCCGCGCTCTGCGACCTCGAAGGCATGACTTACGTGGAAGCCGCCGGGCGGCTCGGCTGTCCGCCCGGCACGGTCATGAGCCGGCTCGCCGAGGCGCGGCGACGGCTGCGAGTGAGGCTGGCTCGGCGAGGCCTGGCTTCGTCGGCCGGCGTGATCAGCGCCACGCTGGCGGCCGAGGCCAAAGCCACGGTCCTGCCCTTGGCCCTGGCCGAGGCTACGATTCAGGCCGCGACGAGATTCGCGACGAGTCCCTCGACTTCCGGGGCGATCATTTCCGCCTCGGTCACTGTTCTCGCCGAAGGAGTGCTCAGAGCCATGTTTCTGACGAAGCTGAAAACGCTGGCGATGGTGGGCTTGGTCGCGGGGGCGGTCGCGACCGGGGCGGGAGTGCTGGCCCAGTCGCCCCAGGGGAGGGCGACTGGCCCGGGTAGCGTAAACTCGGCCGCTCCAGGCGACGATCCGTTGCAACCTCCGGAAAAGAGGCCGTCCTCCGGAGTGGGGAAGCCAGGGTTGCCGGGGAAGAGCAACGCGACTTCCCCGACTGCCAAGGAGCCGCGCCGACCTCAAGGGACAACTAAAACAACACGTGTCGCTTCTGGAAAGCAGCCGCACTTTGCCAATGCCCCCGGCTGTGTATGGTTGGTGAGACCAACGTCTTTTGGGGCCGACTCCATGGGAGGGTTTTGTATACATAGCAAAGTTAGCTACACCGTGGCTGACCCGACCGTGGACCCTACCAGCGGGAGCTTGCGGATCTTGATCGTCCATGCCTCACAGGGAGAGCCTTTCACACCAGGAGAGCCTTCGTCAGACTTTCCCGGACTTCAAGTTGTCGCCTTCGATGCGGAGGGTAATCGCTATCCGTTCAAGCAAGGCAATGAAAGCTCCGAGGGGCGCATCCAGAAAGGCATCTCAGTCTGGCATACGAGCTTCACCCTCGATCCGAAGGTGCTCGCGCTGGAGAAAGTGTCTTACCTCGGTATTGAAAAGAAGCCCACCGAGCCGCAAGACCAAGTGCGAGTGTTGGGGGACCCCACACACTAACGGATTCCGAAGTTCGTTGGGAGCTCGACAAACAGACTATTGGCGCATCCGGCAGGGATATGTTTCGCTTTTGCATGAGTGGTTATGGTGTTTGTTGTTGGGTGTTCCACGCGGCGCGTTGGCCCCGTGGAACGTCTCTCCTGCCCGCGACCCCTCAGCTCTGTTCGACGTGTTTTGAACCGTAGAACCGGTGAGGCGTGCATCATCGGGATTTGAGGTCGCTTAACGTCCGAAGACGGTGTCAGGAACGTGTCAGTGGCCATGGGAATATGGCAAAACTGCAAATCTGTCCGCGAGTCTTGGTCGCTTACTCATGTCTTCTGGTTTATCCTATTCAGGGGCATGGTCACCGACTGCCCGTGAGCATTAGGCGGCGAAGGTATCGACGAGCCGATACGACCGCGAATCCTGCGAATCAGGGAGATCTGCCAGTCCGTACCGAATACCTCGGATGGCGGCAGCGGGTCCCTCATTCTCAGGGATGCAACCTTGCGGCCCAAACTTGCTGCCTCGGTCGTCGCCGCCCTGGCTGCTTGCGGCATCGCTCTAGTGTCGCGGTGACAAGATTCGGAGGGCGAGACGCAGAGCAGGACGATCATCCTTTCCAGCATGTGGTTCGCCAAGCACCAGGACCAGGACGAGGAGAAGAGCATCGCCGCTCATGAGATGGCGCATGCCCTCCGATACGTGGCGTCCATCAAGACCGTCGACGAAGCGGGTCGGGCGAAGGGATCAAATGCGAGGAGACGAGTATGATGATTCATGGTTTGAAAGCGATGCGTATCGCCGCGACACTAATCGCGTTCCTCCTCATGGTCTCGCGCGTGGGGGCCCACGAAGATATGATCGCACCGCTTGTGAAAGTGGAGAAAGTCTACGCGACTCCCAAGCCCCTCGGCCCCTTGCGAATCGCTTACGCCGATTCCGAGGGCGGCAAGCCGCAAACCCTGCTCGTGAAGTGCGATTTGTTTGGACGAAGCATCCCGGCGGAGGGGCTGCTCGACTTGCCGCGTCCCGACTGGAGCCTTCTCTCGGCGGCCTATTCGCTGACGTCTTTCGAGTCCGGCAAATGGGTCGAGCGGCCCTACCTATACCTCGTCGTACCGCTGCATGGCCCGGCAGGTGAGTCCTGGGAGCAGACCTGGGCCACGTTCCACTTCGACGCGAACGGGAAGCTTACTCGGAAGATCAAACGCTTCGTTCCCATGAGCTCGCCCAACGCCATCCGCGTCCTGTGGGAGGATTGGGGAATCGGGTCCAACGTGTCCGCGAAATCGGTGCTCGAAGCCGCACAGCGGAAGTGAGCACCATCGAGCAACGGCCGTGGTGGTCGTGTGCTGGTTCATTCTTCCCGAGAGCTCTCTCGGCGGTACAAGGAGTTCGCAGCCCGCGTAAGCCCGTCTCGGAGGTGAGAACCTCGTTCACACGCAAGTCCCGCAAGAGAGAGGACGAGGAAAAGAACGAGCCCGTCGAAGAGCAACGCCACTCCTTCGTGGCCGCCGGGACGGAATCTGAGGCCGTGAATCACGCAGAGTATGCAGGGGGCGACAGGCCACCCGCGCCAGAACATGGCCTTTGTGACTGGGGCCAACCCCTCAGGAGTGACCTCGCCCCACACTTCCTGCCAGCCGGAATTCCGAAGATTCGCCCAGATCCAGGCCCCGGTGAGCAGCGCGAGGAAGAACGCGGTGATCGGACGGACGGGACGGATCCACCGCGCAACGGCAGCAAGAATTACGGTAGCGAAAACAATTGGGAAAATATATAACATGCTCAAGTCATCACGAAACGGTGCTAGGAGCCCGGCACCTTAAGAGATGAGTAGGACAGGGCTCCTGGGCAGTCCTTCGCGAATGCAACCCAGGCGAAATCCTGCCTATCTCTCCCCCGTTCGCCTGGGCGGCACGTTTCTGCCGGTTGGCGCAAGATTACGAGCGGCTGGCGACGACGTTGGTGGGCTTGTATCCCTGAGCCTTGAGGGGCGCGGCCAGGTCGACGACGTCGGACTCGCTGTAGAGGAGGGATCGCAGCTGGTTGGGATCGTACCGCCGCACACCGATCAACAGTGCGTACTTCTCCCCCTTGGGCGCTTCGCGATCTTGGGCCAGGGCTGGCATCACCAGCAGCGTAATTACCAATCCGGTCTCGGCGATCCCGACAGCCCAACGGATACGCATGGTTTACCTCCGCATCATCGCGACGGTGTTCGCTTCGCTGAAACCATCACGAGAGCATAGCTGATTCGGAACCTGCTCACCATGTCCTCACTTCGGAGCCTGGAATCTCAGGGCTTGCGGTTCGATCCCCATAGGCGTAGGCCTCACGGCGGTTCAGGCCAATCCCTTGCGAAGGACCTGACCAGGCACCTTCGAGACGCAAGCTCCATTCTATCGGACCGTCGGCTCCGTTATGCTGGAAAGCCGTTCGGGGGGGCTAGCGATCCACTCGGCTTTGGTAAGCCGAACGGCCGGAGGGCTGAGCCTTCGATGATCGAAGCCGATGACCGCCTGGTTGGCGATCCCGTCTGGGAGCTTTTCCCTGACCCCACTCCGGCGCCGGGGCAAGACGCTGGATTCGTTGTCCGGTGTCAGTACGGTCTGGCGACTGCTGTTCTGGTCGCCTTGGCGTGGTTATTGACCCCGGTCTTGTCGGTTGTGACCGTTTGCCTGGCGGTCGCTGCGCCGGATTTCCGCGCCAGCCGACGAATCGCGAGGTCGATCCCCGATAAGGCAGGGGGCCGGATTTGCTTGCTGTTCACCTGGGCTTGGGGGGCATTGAAGCTCGGGATGGCCGCCTTCACGCTGATGTTTCTCATCATCATTGCCCACGTCAAAGCAGGGGGGAGGCCAGACGTCCCCTCAACGTTCCTCGCGGCATTGGTGCTCTGGCTCGCCGGCGCGACGACGTCGGCGGCGTTGACTGCCGCTGGCCTGGTCAAGGCGTGCCGATCCGGCATGCGGGTCTGGGTGGGAGCGGGGATCAATCGAGCGCGTACCCTCCTGTTGGGGATGCTGGTCGCTGGTTTCGCCTATGTCGTACTCGTGCCCATGTGTGTGTGGCTCGCCGCTGTGTCTATACGTCCGGGCGAGCACCGAGGCAATGATCTCAGCCCGTTCCTGGGATTCCTCGGCTGCGTGGCCGCCGGCCCGATCGCCGTCGTGCTTACCCTCGACTGGTTCAGCCGCCGCGTCGTCGCCGACCGCCCCGGCAAATTTGGGCCGAAGGTGCCCGCCGTGGGGAAGTGGGGCACAGTTCCGACCGACTCTGCCGAGCTTTGATGGCTATGAGGAAATCATTCCCGATTAGCTTGAATCGGCGTTAGGGGTGTTCATAGCCAGGCACCCAAGAATAAGTAGGGCAGGGGCCCTGGAGAGTCCATCGGGAATGCGACCCAGGCTCAGTCCTGCCTATCTCTCCCAGATGAACCACTTGAAGTGCCTGGCGACTCGACTCGCCCCCTCGGTGGCGGAGCGAGAACCAGAGGTCGCGGCTGACGGGCTCGGGCATTGGCTCAACGATCAGCGAACAATCTCTTGTTAGGCTTGATCTCCAGTCCGCTGATACCGGAACTCACGATGGCGTTTTTCAGACGCGCGGAGACGTAAACCGTGATCCCCAGTCGGGCGAGCCTGAAAAGATCGACCAAGGGCCCATGGCCCCGTCGGAAGAACAGCCGCTTATACGCGATCCTGCTGAATCGCTCGCAGCCGTCCAGCTTTCCCGCGGACGCCCTCCGCTGCTTCTCCAACCAATCTTCGAAAGAGTCGATGGCGACCGGACCTCTCGGAAGACCGAGCATTTCGGCGAGGTAGAACTCGGATCGCTCGAAATCGATCGCTGTCGGCGGGATCTCGTTCCGGACGTGGAGATATGTCAGCGGGCGTGCGGAACCCGTATGGTCGCTGACGATCGCCGGGTATTCGCGAAAATCGCCCAGGTTGCACTGTTTGAACACGGCCAGAGCTGTTTGGTTAAGCAGATGTCCCTCGGACCAGAGGCTCGACGATAACACGTCCGTCCAGCGGGCCGTCGGTTGCAGTTGTTGCTCTGGAATGGGGACCGCCGGGAATCCGTCGGGGCCGAGTCCTTCGGATTCGTCCCAGTCGTGCGGTTCGCACAGCAGCGCCTGAGGATAGTCGCCGACGGACTCGTCGGTTGCGGAACGGAGTTCCCAGTAGTCAGGTGAAGCGTCCTGCCCTGCGACTGGTTTGTCGGCGAGAGCTTCGAGCCGTTCGGCAGCGACGTCGAACGGGTGCTTGTCATTCGGCACGGGATGCTCCGTAGGGGACCTGAACAGGCACCTTCGAGACGGTAAGACGGGAGACTTAGTGAATCCGTCAGATCATTACCATGGGGATTTTCCGCATCACGGTGGACAACCCATCTTGAGTGCCTGACTTGAGTCCTCGCCGACTAACAAGTCAATTGAAATCACCGAGTTTTTGGCTTGAGCTGTGTGTTGAGTGCTTGGTTTGAGCTCTGTGAGCCCTCCTTGAGCCCTGCGCGGGGGGACGCGCGAGTCCCTATCAGTCGGGCGGGAATGTGCTGGAATTCGGCCATATTTGACAGGATCGACGGGTGGCCTGGACGATTACAGTGGGGCCAGCGATTCGCTATTGTCAATTTATGGCGACTTCAGACTCACGTGGAATCCGTGATTGATTGCGGCTAGAATACCATCCAAATATGATGCGGACGAGGGTAATTGATGCTCGGTAGATTATTCGACGCGATCGGAGTTCTCAGGCGATGACCAGCGCAACCAAGCTTAAATTCACGGGGGCACGGGTCCTCGGCCTTGACATACTCCGGGTGGTCGCGATCTTTCTCGTCCTCGGACGACACATGACTTTCGACCGGTCCCAAGTACCGACCCCGGTGTGGTTAGTCTTCGCGGTCTGGATGCGCGGGGGCTGGGTGGGGGTGGACCTGTTCTTCGTCCTGAGCGGGTTCCTGGTCTCAGGGCTCTTATTCGCGGATTATCGCAAAAGGGGTAAGTTGTCCGTTGGCCGCTTCTACTTCCGCCGGGGCTGGAAGATCTATCCCCCGTTCCTGGTCCTCATCGGGGTCACCGCGCTGGTGGACATAATCCGTGGGAATCTTGCCCGGTGGCAGTATGTCGTCGAGTTGTGTTTCCTGCAAAACTACCTGGAAGGGCGCTGGAACCATACCTGGTCGCTCGCCGTCGAGGAGCATTTTTACCTGGTGCTCCCCGCCCTGCTAGCCGGCCTGGTCTGGCTTGGCCGGGGCCGAGTTGACCCATTCAAGCCACTTTTCGGCGTCGTCGCTCTGACAGCCCTGGCCTTGCTTTCGCTACGAACTTATCTTTATTATTCAACCCACAGCTTCTCTTACTTAGGCAACCTCTTCCCCACCCACCTCCGTCTCGACTCGCTGCTGTTTGGCGTGCTCATCGCCTACCTCTACCACTTCCACAACGACTGGTTCGTGGAAACTCTGGGCCCGCGACGCCGCTGGCTCATCGCGGGTGGCATTGCCGCCCTATTGCCGGCATTCCTCTTTCAGCTCGAGAAGACCCCGTTCATCTTCACCGCTGGGCTTACCCTGTTTTATCTCGGCGGTGGGGCGATCCTCGCCGGTGTCTTGCTCTGCGAGCTGCCAAGGAATCGGGTCACCGTCACCCTCGGCATGATCGGCGCCTATTCTTACTCGATCTACCTCTGGCACATGCCGGTCCTTGTTTGGGGCATGCCCGCCCTGGAACGATTGGTGGCGAGGAAGCTGGGCTTCGCGGTCGAGGTCTCAGTCTACCTCGTCGGATCGATCCTTGCCGGCATCATCATGGCTAAACTCGTCGAGGTTCCATCCCTGCGGTTGCGAGACCGGTGGTTACCAGCCCGAGGGACGTCCCACTCGGAAGGGGCACCGGCTCAACCCTCGCCGCCTGTCCTGGACGCCGAGTCGGCTTCGGGTCTGCTCTTGAACGCAGGCGATTAGACGGTCCCTCTCGCCCGTCCTGAGAACTTCCGGTCGACTGCCGGTTCCGCCCCCCGGGGCCGTTCGACCGGGGGGGCGAGTGAGCCGCCAAGCCTCTCACTTGGCGATTCCACCCGGCTCCCCACGAAACTGTACTTTCTGGAAATTAATTAATTCGGAGTGGCACGGCGGACCCAACCTTACTCGCGGCCATCGCCACGCCGTCAGTTCTTCGGGTCGCCATGCCCGAACAACTTCGCCACGACCTGGTCCCTGAGTGAGGCACTTTCCCGAGGGCTGCGGCCGTAACGGTTCTTATGGTCCGGGTCGGCCCCGCCCGCGAGTAACATGGTCACGATGGCGAGGTTGCCTTCCGTCCGACGGGCGAGACACGCTTGATGCACCGCGGTCCAAAGCGGACCGTTGCCGTGGGGGTCCGCCTGGTTCGCGTCAGCCCCGGCATCGAGTAACAACTCGACCACGTCCTGATGGCCGTTCTGGGCCGCCACATGCAGTGGCGTAGTGCCCTGATCGCCGACAACATTCGGATCGGCTCTGGCCGCCAACTCGCGGCCGACGGCGTCGCGGTCGCCCAACGCCGCGGCGCACCAGAGAGCGGGCCATCCCGAGCCGTCGAGCACGACTCGCCACACGTCTTCCGAAGACCTCGACACCCGAGCCCCCTCCGCCAGCCGAGCGGGATGGACGAGGGCTGGCCCGACCGGGACGATGGCGGTTACCACACTGCCTGACATCCCGAGCGGAGCCGACCCTCGATGACATCTTATCACCCGACGCCCGGCCCGGCCGGCTCGCCCTACGTCTATGGCCATGTCTTCGTCGTCCTCGCGTTCCGTCCTCCTCTCACTCACGGAAGTCAGGGGGCAGACTCTCCCCGCTCGCCTAGTTGTTGCCGGCAGTCGCGTGTGATGGCGAGGCTTTGGTAGGTACTTGAGCTATGGCAGGTTGGATCACAGAGTACTTGCGATCTCTCGGATGATTTTGGGGATTTGTGAAGCCGTCCGGTTGTTTCAAAGGTTCGTACAACGTAGGATGCCCTTCGTCGGTCCCTGGCATCCTCGTGGCTGACGAGCCAACCGCAAGGGGATGATCGCGGCCTGGACCCGCGGAGAATCAGGACATGGATGCCGAACGCGTTGGGGTAGTCGGGCTGGGCCTTTTAGGGCAAGGCATTGCGGCCTGTTTCGTCGCGCATGGCTTCACGGTCGTGGCGGTGGATCGAACGGACGAACAGCACGCCGCGGCCCGTCAAGGGATCGAGCAGGCGATCGAGGAACTCGTCGCTCGTGCCGGCTTCGATCCCGACCTCCGCCAGGCCTGGTCGTCACGCTATCTACCCGCGGTGAACTTCGAGAACTTGCAGGCCTGCTCATTCGTGGTTGAGAGCGTGACCGAAGAGGCCATGACCAAGGAGCAAGTGTTCGACCTCCTTGAGGCGGTGGTCGATCCTCGGGTGATCATCGCGAGCAACACCTCCGCGATTCCGATCACCCGGTTGCAACAGGGGCGAACCCATCCCGCTCGGTTCGTCGGGATGCACTGGGCGCAGCCTGCGCATCTCACTCGCTTCATGGAAGTAATTCGCGGCGAATTGACCTCGGAGTCTGTTTTTCAGGCGACGGCCGCGCTGGCGCGGCGGATCGGCAAGGAACCTTCGCTCTGTCAGAAGGATGTGCCGGGCTTCATCGTCAACCGGATCGGCTATGCCATGTATCGCGAAGCCCTGCACCTGCTCGACTCCGGGGTGGCCGACGCGGAAACGATCGACCGCTCGATGCGCAATGCGCTCGGACTCTGGGCCTCGATCTGCGGGCCGCTCCGCTGGATCGATATTAGCGGTGGCCCGGAACTATACGCCCGTGCGATGGAACCGGTCCTCCCGACGCTGAGCAAGGCCGACGAACTCTCACCCTCGTTGCGCACGCTGGCCGATGCCGGGGCGCGGGGGATTCAGAATGGGCGCGGCTTCTACGATTACTCGCCTGAAGACGCGAAACTCTGGCAGGAACGCTACCGACAGCACGCCTGGGAGGTGTCGCAGTCATTGAATCAATCGTTTCCCCTGGACGACGAGGGGCGGGCATCTTGATCCGATTCGAGACTGCGTCTCTCCTGTCCAGAACCTTTGGAGACGCTCAGGAATCTGTGATCAACGGATTTATTTGATTTCAAGTGTTTGCGGTTCTTTGAATCTTTAGGAAGGATGCGATTTCATGCGGTTCAGTCGAGTCAAAGCCAAACTGCGGCGAGGCGAGCCCGCGCTCATCACTTGCTGCCACTTCATCGACCCCAGCGTCTATGAACTGACGAGCTTGCTCGGCTTCGACGGCATCTGGCTCGACCTGGAGCATCATGCGACCAGCGATGAGACGGCCTCGAACCTGATGCGTGCCGCGCGGGTGGGAGTGTCCGACATCATCGCACGGCCGGCCAAGGGGGAATATATGCGAATGGCCCGGCTGCTCGAAGCCGGTGCCCAGGGCATCATGTATCCCCGTTGCGAGTCGGCGGAGGAAGCGGCCGAGGTGGTCCGCTGGGCCAAATTCGCGCCACAAGGGGAACGGGGAGTGGATGGCGCCAACGGCGATGCCCCATATTGCGGGATGCCGATGCCGCCTTACCTCCAAGCGGCCAATGAACACACCTTGATCATCGTTCAACTCGAATCGCTTCAGGCCCTGGATCAGGCCGAGGCGATCGCACGCGTGCCAGGGGTGGATGTGCTGATGCTCGGGCCGGGCGACCTGAGCGTGCTGTCCGGGATCCCTTACCAGTTCGACCATCCGATCATCGGCGATGCGATTCGCCGCACCGCCGACGCCGCTCGGAGCGCGGGCAAGTGGTGGGGGACCGTCACCGGCACGCCCGAACACACCAAGATGCTGATGGATCTGGGAGCGACGTTCCTCTGCCACGGGGCCGACATTGTCATGGTCAAGAAGGGCCTCGAACAGATTCAGGAACACTACGCTCCCCTCGGATTCACCTTTGAAAACCGGATCGCCGCCGAGGCCGCCGAACTGGCCCGTGCGTTTGCGAACTCCGCTTCCCAACGCGAAGCAGGTTCTCTGGGCAAGTCCTGATTCGCGGTGGGGCTGGTTCAGCCGGATGGATTCCCACTTGGAAGTTGGGGATTTCGTCCGGCCCGGCTCGGCGGAGCGGCACGTTGAACCCACGGCTCGACCCTCGACGTCCACTCACGAACTCGCCGGATGCCTCACGGGGCCTGGTTTTCAAGGGGACACGAGGGCGTCCCGTGAGCGACTGGTGATCCACTTCCCTTCGGGAGTTCCCCATGACCGCCGAGATTGACAAGTCTCGTTATGATGAGGATGGGTTCGTGGTGGTGCGTCAGTGGCTCTCCCCCGGCGAGTTCGCCGAACTGAGAGATCATGTCGATCGCTACATCCGCGAGGTTGTCCCCGGGTTGCCGGATGCCGACGCCTTCTACGAGGACAGGAGCAGGCCCGAGACCCTCAAGCAGTTGCAGCGGATGGAGCAGGACTCGTTTTTCGCCGACTACCGCCACCACCCCGCCTGGAAGGCGATCGCCGAGGGGCTGCTCGGGGAACCGGCCCACGCCGACGGGGTCGAGTGGTTCAACAAGCCGATCGGGACCCACCACGTCACGCCGCCGCATCAAGATAACTTCTATTTCTGCCTGCGGCCGCCACAGGTTCTGACAGTCTGGCTGGCGCTTGACCCGGTGGATGAGGAGAACGGCTGCTTGCGGTACGTCCGCGGTTCCCAACGCCGGGGGATCCGCCCTCATCGGCGGACCTCGACGCTTGGCTTCTCCCAGGAAGTTGCCGACTACGGCGACGCCGATCGGGCGGACGAGGTTGCCGTGCCGTTGCAGCCGGGAGACGTGGTGATCCATCACGGCGACACGATCCATCGAGCCGACGCCAACCGTTCCGCGACGCGCCATCGTCGCAGCTTCGCCATGGTCTTCAAAGGGCTCAGTTGCCGCCGGGACGAGGCCGCTTACGCTCGTTATCTCGAGGCCGCGAAGACGCTCCGGCAGGAGATGGGCCTGAAGTCCTGAGGCGTTCGATGAGGGGGGGGGCGGTTCCCCTTGGGAGGTTCCGAAGCTTTCGCAGCCCTTGAAGTGAGAGGGGGCGGCTGCGAAAGCTCTGAGCCACTCAATTCAAGATCAGCGATCGCGATCGCTCTCAAAACCTTGTCCGCCAGTTTCCGAGGAGCGGGGCGACGGTCGACGCGAAGGGGAGCCGGTCGATTTCTGTGTCGCCGGCTCATCACTCCTCCGAAAGAGGCCCGCAGGGGTCTGCGTCTTCGCACCACGGGACGACGAAGAAAAAAGGCTGGCCCGGGGCGCTGGAAGGCTCGACGAAGTGGAGGACGAGGCCGCTCTGTTGCCGATCGAGCCGACCCGGTTCATGCCAAAGCCAGGAGGCTCGATCATCGAGGGAGCTTGTGAAGAATTCGTTGTATCACGGCGCAAGGAACGGTCTTCGGTTGACTGAGAGTTGGAATTCTTTCCCAGGTATTCACGATAGAGTTGGGCTCGTTTCGCAGGATCACGTTCTTTCAAGTACTCTCGGTAGGCATCGCGGCGCGTGTCGCGTTCTTTGTCACCGAACCGGCTCGAGACCCGCGCTGACTGGAACCCTTTTTCATTCTCGTTTTCGAGACCGTCTGCAAAATCATAAGACGATCGCAACCCGCCGCGTCCTTTCACGCCGGAGAGTGTGTCACCAAACCCTTCCGTTCCGGTTTCTCCCATATAACCACGGAAATGGGGAGCGAACCGAGACTTTGTGCTTTCCGGGATCCGGCGACGGAACTCATTCTCCTTCGGCACCGAGGCGGGACGTTCCAAGGGTCCGTAGGATTCGTACAGGCCCCTCGGATCGGTCGGGTCAACTTGTGCCTTTGACAAGGTCGGCGCGATGAGTGTCGCCAGGTTGGCGATCACGAGAAGCCGGACAAATTTAGTGAAGTCCAAGGCCATTAAGCACCTCCATTTCTCTGGGCGAACAAATTCAGCTTTGGTCCTGAAGCCTCAAAGAGTCACTCGGTTTCCCGCAATTCTCGCTCGGAAGTGGAAACAGACCAGGACTTAATCATGCCCGTTGAACCCTTGAGTTGCAATCTTCGCAACACAATTGTACGGGTTCGTCATCAAAACGAGGGAGCAAACACCGCGGCAGTAAGGTCGTTCGCCCTAATCGTATTCGGCCTACGATCGGCCTAACTTCGCTCCACTACGACGGTTTCAACCACCTTTCGCTCGATCTCCCCGCGCAGGACGGCTCCGGCATCAGAACCGTGTTGTCCGGAATTATCGGCCGGAACCTGGTCCCAAGAGGATCGAGCCGACTCTGGGCTGCGCCGTTTTCAGCGTGCCCCGGCCGGAATTCCCTGTGCGCGGTGACAACTTAATCCTACAGCGATATCTCTGTCTGACGACAAGGACACGCATTGCACTCGTTCTCCCAGGCCCCTGAACTCGCTCGCGGCGGGTCTGGTGGCAGTGCCGGAGGCGGGTGAGCACACCTCGATCAAGCAGCGAATTGAACACGTTGCGGAACTGGGGCGTGTCGAAACGCTCGAGGCCGTCGAGTCGGGGAGCGTGGCCGCTCCGGCGGTCTCCTCTGGCCTGGAGGAGTCGCTCCGGCTCTGCCCGATCGAGGATCGCTGCGGTTTGGAATCGACGCGTGGTCGATAGCCTCGCGAATGGCTTGAGTAAACTGTTCGAGTTCGGCTTACTGCTCAGGTGGCAGGGGTGCGGAGGGCATGGTGGGGCTCCCGTTCCGGCATCAGGTTTTCCTCAGCAGTCACCGATTCCTCTCTGCTGCACAAAGATTCCACCAACTTTCAAGACGCCTGCCGCGCGAACTATGTGCGGAATCAAGATGTTTGGTTTTCAGAAGGGTCTGACGTAGAGTGGGGTGAGCCTCGGACGGCAGGGCATCGCCGGCGATGACACCCATCCTCAGGAGAGGATGTGCATCAGAGCCGGAGTCGCTCCGTCATCGCGGCCCGCTCCCCGACTCCCCGCTGGAACCGCTCCGTCGCCGGCAGCGATCCGGCCGATGCATCTCAGGAAAAAAAAGATCGGCTTGTGGACAATCGACCCCGACTCGCAGTTCAGTTTCCATGGAACCAGCGATGGCGAGCGATTCGAGTGAGACTCAGGCACTGATCCTACGCGTGGAAAGCGGTGATGATCGCGCGCTGACTGAGCTATTCGCGCGTTATCGCGGCCGTTTGCGGCTGATGATCAAGCTGCGTCTCGATCGCAGGCTTCAGGGCCGGCTCGATCCCTCCGATGTGCTCCAGGAGGCTTACATTGAGGTGGCCAGGCGTGCACAGGAGTACGTGGGCAAACCCGCGATGCCTGTATTTCTATGGCTCCGTTGGATCACGGGCGAGAAGCTGCTCGCGCTACATCGCAGGCATCTTGGCGCCCAGATACGAAATGCCGGCCAGGAGGTCTCGCTGCATCGAGGCTCGCTGCCGCAGGCCAGCTCGATTTCCCTGGCGGCAATGCTCCTGGGGCAGCTTACCTCTCCGACCCACGCCGCGAGGCGGACCGAAATGCAGGTCCGTCTCCAGGATGTTCTCAATTCATTGGATCCCATCGACCGCGAAGTCCTGACCCTCCGCCATTTCGAGGAACTGAGCAACGGCGAGACTGCCCAGGTGCTCGGCCTCTCCAAATCGGCGGCTAGCAATCGCTACATGAGGGCCTTGCTTCGTCTCAAGGAGTCGTTGTCAAGCATTCCCGGCTTCCTCGAGTACTGATCCGTCCCCCTTTTCAGGGCCACCGCCATGTCCGCTGGTGGTCCCCCCCCATGAGGGACCCTCGATGCCTGACTCGACTTCCTCTGGAGACCGTGACCCCGTCGAACGCCTTGCGGAAGAGTTTGTCGATCGTCAACGCCGCGGTGATCGGCCCGCGATGTCCGAATACCTCAAGCAGTATCCCCAGTGGGCCGCACGTATTCAGGAGGTCTTCCCTGCCCTGCTGGTGATGGAACGACTCAAGCCCAAAGGCGAAGCGCAAACCGGCTCGTTCGACCGCGAGGTCAGCGGTATCGGCTTGGCCCGGCTGGAGCAACTGGGCGAATATCGCATCCTCCGCGAGATCGGACGCGGCGGCATGGGCGTGGTTTGTGAGGCTGTGCAGGAGTCGCTGGGCCGCCACGTCGCCTTGAAGATTCTGCCCTTACACGGTCGGATCAACGCGGTCCAAATGGAGAGGTTCCGGTTGGAGGCACGCTCAGCGGCACGACTGCACCACACGCACATCGTGCCGATCTACGCCGTCGGTGAACACGAGGGCGTGCCCTATTATGCGATGCAATACATCCCCGGGCATGGCCTCGATGCCATCCTCGCGGATCTGCGGCGTCTGCGAGACCGCGGGCTGGCATCCGCCCCGGCGGCCGGAAACGGGGCTGTGGGCGAGGACAATGGTTCAGTCGCCGTGGCACGTTCGCTCCTGTCCGGACGTTTCGTGACGACCCAAGACGGGGTGTTGGAGGCCAATGCGTCGGCGAACGGGCACCCGGGCGATGTGACCGCGGCCGGGGACGGCGCGGGGCAGGCCTCCCCTGAGCCAGCCCGCTCCGCAAGCCGGCCCCCGTCCGGTCGGGGTGACGGGTCGGTGCTTTCGCATCCGACGGCGTCGGATTACTACCGCGCCGTCGCCCGCCTGGTGGTCCAGGTGGCCGAGGCACTGGACCACGCCCATCAGCAAGGCGTCCTGCATCGCGACATCAAACCGTCCAACCTGCTGCTGGATGTCGAGGGCCACGTCTGGGTTACCGACTTCGGCCTGGCCAAGTTGGAAGGTATCGAGGGCCCGACCGAGACCGGCGATGTGGTCGGCACCTTGCGGTACATGGCTCCCGAGCGATTCGATGGGTGGTCCGATCGCCGCAGCGACGTGTACAGCCTGGGCATGACCCTTTATGAGCTGCTCACGCTGCATCCGGCCTACGACGCGCTGACGCGTGCGAAGCTGATCGACCAAGTGATCCACGACCCCGCACCCCCGCCGCGCCGGCACGACCCCAAGGTCCCCCGCGACCTGGAAACGATCGTGCTGAAGGCCATCGCAAAGGAACCCGGCGAGCGGTACGCGACGGCGGAGGCGCTGGCGGCGGACCTGAGGAACTTCCTGTCGGACAAGCCGATCGTGGCCCGTCGGAGCCGGCTGCCGGAGCGAGCCTGGCGGTGGTGCCGGCGGAACCCGGCGGCGGCCGGCTTGCTTGCGACCACCGGCATTGCCGTACTGGCCGTGGTCGGAGTTGCGACCTTCTCTGTGATGAACATGCGGTTGGAGCGGGCCTACTCCTTCCATCGGATGGTCCTCGCGGAGCGCGAGTTGCAGGACAACAATGCGGGTCGGGCCGAACAACTTCTCGACGGGATCCCGACCGAGTACCGCGGCTGGGAATGGGATTATCTCAAGCGGGTATGCCACTCCGAGTTCAAGGAGATCTCAGAATTCAACAACCCCGTCTTCGGTGTCGCATTCAGCCCCGATGGCCGGAAGATCGCCGCCGCCAGTATGCACGATGGCGTGATCGTCTGGGATGCAAGGACCCAGCAGCGACTCGGACGACCTTACGGACTCACCGGTTCGGTCACCTCGGTGGCCTTCAGTCCCGACGGCAAGCGACTCGCCGCGGGTGACTGGAAGCAAGGGCAACCGGGAGCGCTCTGGATCGGGAACGCAGAGACCGGGCGCAAAGAACTCATCATTCCCGCTCACGTCGGAATCATCTGGTCCATTGCGTTCAGCTCCGACGGAGGACGTATCGCCTCGGCGGGCGAGGACGGAACGGTACAAGTCTGGAGCCTGGGAACGGGTGATGGGATCAAGACGCTAAAGGATGAGACGGAAGGATTCACGAGCGTCGCCTTCAGCCGTGATGGGAGATACCTCGCCGCAGCCACCGGGACCCGTTACGAGTTTCCTCTCAAGAAACCGCGCGGCGTGGTAAGGATCTGGGACACCTCAACCTGGCAAGTGGTCCATACGCTCAAGAAGCACACGGGCAGCGTAAACTCCGTCGCCTTTTCACCGGATAGCCGACGGCTTGCCTCTGCCGGTTCGGACCGGACCGTGAGGATCTGGGACACGGAGACGGGCGTTGAGCTCTCTACCCTCCGCGGACACACTCAGTTCGTCGTCGGCGTGGTGTTCAGCCCCGACGGCAAGCGACTCGTGTCGGCCGGTGAGGATGGCACCTTGAGGGGCTGGGATACCGAGACCGAAGAGATTCTTCTCGTCCTCAAGGGTCACGAGAACATGGTCAACTGCGTGGCCTATAGCCCTGATGGGAAGGACATCGCCTCGGGCGGCGATGACAAGACGGTGAAGATCTGGGACGCGGCGCAGGCGCCTCTCGCCCGAATCCTCGGCGGAGCAGGTCGCAACTGGTTTACTCGCGTTGCCTTCAGTAGGGATGGCGGGCGCCTGGCTGCCGCGAATCTCGACCGCACGGTCACAATCTGGGACCGATCCGACTACCGGGTCCGAGGGACCCCCCGCGTGCATGACGACCCGATCTGGGGTCTGGCATTCAACCGTAATGGACTGATTGCATCGGCATGTGGAGATTCGAACCGGCCAGGACCGCCGGGTGGGGTGGAGGTCTGGGATTCGGCGACGAGCCGATTGGCGTTGACCCTTCTCTCACGCGTGACGGTCGTCTGGAGCGTTGCGTTCAGCCCCGATGGCCAGTTGATCGCCGCTGGAGGAGGCGACCTGCAAAAAGACTTCGTGGAACTGAAGATCTGGAAATGCGACGGGCTCACGAGGAGGTGGACCGAGCTGCACAGCCTTCGTGGTCACAGCCGGGGAGTCTCAAGTGTCGCCTTCAGTCCTGATGGCCAATCCCTCGCTTCAGCGGCGAACGATGGGGTCATGGTCTGGAATGTCAGATCCGGCGAATGCATCCGCACCTTCGGGCAGAGGTCGGTCATGGGCCTTGCGTTTAGTCCCGATGGGAAGACCCTTGCCGCAGCCGGCTTTCGATCCGTCAGGCTCTGGAGTCTCGCATCTGGAGCGGAGATGAATGTCCTCCAGGGGCATATCAGCCAGGTCCGACAGGTCGCTTTCCACCGCAATGGCGGACGTCTCGCCTCCGCGGGCGACGACGGGACCGTGAAAATCTGGGATGTGCCCACGGGCCAGGAAGTGCTCACGTTGCGCGGGCACAAGGCCCCGGTCTGCGATGTTGCGTTCAGTCCCGATGGCCGACAGCTCGTCTCAGCCAGCCGCGACGGGACCGTGCGAATTTGGGACGGGACTCCCTGGCCCATCCCGCACATTCCGACTGTTCCGTGACCGACGCTCGAGAGACCGTGTCGACATTCGTTACGAGTGGCGGTCGGCTGTCCCGACTCCGCTCTGGATCGGAGAGGCGGTGGCAAAGCCGTGTTACTGACACGAAGAGAGAAAGTGAGGTCCGGTGCCGTGCTGGCCGTTGTCACATTCTGCCTGGCCGTGATCCGGTTGAGCTGCTCGTCGAACGGCGTGGGGACGATCACGATCCACACCAGCAAACCCGCCGGTAAGGTCGTCCAACCCGGTCCCATTGCCGCACCGATTCCCTGAGTCAAGGCCGAGCATCCCGGAGAATCCCTACCCTCGGGCGCAAGATTTTCGGTCAAGGACCGTGTTCGGAAAACTGACTAACGAGAATCCCTTCCTGGGGAGTCCACATCCATGATTGGGCATGTATGTCGCCAGGCACGTCGCCGCGGATTCACCCTGATCGAGTTGCTGGTGGTGATCGCGGTCATCGCCATTCTGATCGCCCTCTTGCTCCCGGCCGTCCAAGCGGCACGTCGCATGCAATGCAGCAACAACCTCAAGCAGATCGCGTTGGCGGCGCACAGCTACCTCGCAGCCCATAACGCACTGCCCCAAGGCCTCATGGACCAGCGGTCGTTCCCCAACCCTTCGGGCTGGCCCCACACGACATCGGGAAGCCTCTTCGTTTCCTTGCTTCCCCACATGGGGCAGCAGCCTGTCTTCAGCGCGGTTAACTTTAATTTCAACATGTATAACGCGCCGAATTTCACGATCTCCGCCACGGGGATCGGTACGCTCTGGTGCCCCAGCGACTTCAATGTCTCCCAGGCCCAGTCCCTGCCCGACGGCACCCTCTTGGACCCCGGCGCGGTCACGATGCACTACACGAGCTATGCCGGGAACGCGGGGACATGGTTCCTCGTTTGGGATCAGCAAGCCGTCCCGCAGAGGAGCATGAACGGCCTATTTCATATCAATAGCGCCGTCAGCCTGGCTCAGATCACCGACGGCACGAGCAACACGCTCGCCTTCGGCGAGCGCGCTCATAGCCTACTCGACGAGGAGTCGGCCCGATCGTGGCACTGGTGGACCTCAGGCAACTACGGTGACACGCTCTTCTGTACCCTCTGGCCGATGAACCCCTTCGGCAAGTCGTCGTCGATCTACGGCAACAGCGGCGACGCCAGGACCTCGGCCTACATCAGCGGCGCCTCCAGCCTGCATGCCGGCGGCTGCAACTTCGCCTTCGCCGACGGCTCGGTCCGCTTTCTCAAGGACTCGATCGATACCTGGCCCCACGATCAGACGACCGGCCTGCCTCGCGGCTTGACTTTCGACCCGAAGGGGCCCTACAAGGGAAACGCCGAGCGGTGGCGCGTCTATCCGGCCCTGTCCACCTGCTCCGGCGGCGAGGTTATCAGCGCCGACGCCTACTGATCGGACCGAACTGGCGTGGACGCGTAGCAGATTGGCGACCGAACGGCACTGCGACCGACCTATACTTCGTCTTTCCGCCAGATTCCGAGCACCGACTTGCCGAGATGGAAGCCGAGGATCGGATCGATTACGCGGGAGAGCCGCACTGCGAACTTATCCCAGAACGCGATCTGGCGAGCGTTGGGCATGGCGCTTTGAAGCACCAGGCGGTTGCCGAGCGAGGCGAGCATGCCGACCGAGTCGAGATAGGAGAGCCTGACGAGAGAAAGGCCCTGGGGGGCCGTGGCGCGGAGGGTCCGGCGGGTGTAACGGCGGAAATGGCCGATGGCCTTGTCGAAGGGAGTGTAGAGCCACTGATGCGCCGGGGAGAGCACGATCACATGGCCCCCTGGGCGCAACCGGGCCATCGCGCGAGCCATTTCGGCGTGGTCATCCTCGATATGTTCGAGCACGTCCATGTACAATAGAGTGTCGAACCCGGAATCTTCGTCGATCTGGTCGAGCGTTCCGACCACGACTTCGCAGCAGGCCGGGAGCGATCCCTGGGCGATCGACTGGGCCAAGCGGTCGGCCAGCGCGGGGTCGGGCTCCAGGCAGACCCAGCGCTCGGCGTTCTCGTGGATCAGGAAGCTGGTCGTTCCGCCGTGCCCCGCTCCGACTTCAAGAACCTTACGGCCGAGGTAGGGGGACACCTGCCGGCGCACGTACGACTTCCAGATCGTCGCTTCGGCGAACAGGTCCAGCTCCGTACCGACGTACTTGAATTCACTGGCTGTCATTGGTCTTGCCACCACTCTGAGACACGCCAGGCTCCGACGCCGTGGCACGGATGGCGGCCCGATCGCCTTGAGGAAATGGCCTGACCCCGTCCACGAAGATTCCATAATCTCGGCTCGGGAGAAATGTCAGGTTGTGCCGTGACCCCAGGATAACAAAGCTGAAGACGAACGCCATCATGATCGCGTGAGTGAGCATGATCAACGACAGCCCGGCGGCGAGCGTTGCCCACCCGGGGATGGCCCACGCGGTCGTGAACCGAACAGCCACCACGGCAAAGATCCCGGTCAGTGAAAGGAGGGCCAGGACAACGCTCAGGGCCAGAAGTCGGACGCCGACAATGTCGCCGTAGACCGAGATCGCGCTGAGGCCGTGCGTGACCAAGCCGACGAAGTTCATCGACGAGCGACCGCGGAGCCGCTTCGCCCGCCGCGTGGGAATCGTGCAGAAGGGCTGGCGAGAGCGGAAGGTCGCCGCCGCATAGTGATTCCAGAGCTCGGCGACCACGACCAGGCTGTTCAAACGCCGTCTTGGAATCGCGCTGAAGTTTCCCACGCGGACGCCCTGGCCGATCAGAGCATAATGAATCAATTTATAAAGAAGATAGAATAGGCGAAAAGTGAAGGTTTCGGAGCGGCGTGTTCTTGCGGCGAACACGATCTTTTGCCCCCCCTCGGATCGCAGACGTTCGAGCAGTCGCGGGACATCGTTCGGGTCATCCTCGCCGTCGCCGTCCATGACCACGATCGCCTCATGGTTCATGCGGTCTTGCGCGTAGGCGAGTCCGATGGCAATCGCTCGCTGGTGGCCCAGATTCCGCCGGAGGGTCAGGATCTCGAGCCGTCGAAGCACGCGAAACGGCTCGCGGACCAGATTGGCGCTCGCGTCGACCACCGAGGCGTCGTCCACAACGAGGATGTCGGCGGCCATCCCTTGGGCGGCCAGAGCGGCGTCGAGCCGGGGGAGCACCTCGGCCAGCGCCTCCCAATCGTTGAACAGTGGAATGAGCACCAGGACCGGAGCGTCACGATCGGAAGGATGACTTGGTTCACGTGTCGCTTGATCCACAGGGCTTTTGCCTTCAAGTCGAGAAATCTCGATCAAATGAGGTGAATCGGCTGAGCGGGACGATCATCGCGGTCATTGGCACGCCGAGCTTGCCACCGGAAGAGCCCCAGACACCGGTGTGTGAAATTATAGGATTTGGTTGATCGTTCAGGGAGCATGGCGTTGTGGAACTGAGTCACCTTTGGTGTGTGCCACTCGGCTGTCGATCGCCCTCAATGGGGGAACTCCCTGTCAGTCGCTCCCCGATTTCCAAACGAGGAGAAGTGCGTTCCTTCCTCGCAATGGGCATTAGACTGGATTTCCAAAGAAGGTCAACTAGCCGCCGTTCTCGACGACGCTCGGGATGAACCCACTCGTTCCGGTCGGAGACTGGCCAGTCGAACCTTGAGCACGCTCGGCCTGGCCCTCATCGTTCTCGGTGCTTTCGATTGAGGGGACGCCCAACGTCGGCTACGATCGGCGGGCTTGCCCGACGGCGATCGCGAACCCTCAGGACTCAAAGGGATCGGGAGAGAAGATGCCGCAATCACGAGTGCCTTGTTCGATGGACCTGTACCGACGCGCAATGGAGCGGATTCCAGGGGCCACACAACTGATCAGTCGGCGGCCGAACCGGGTGGCTTACGGGGTCTCGCCCGTCTACGCGGCACGGGCCGCCGGGGCGCGGTTCTGGGACGTCGATGGATTCGAGTACATCGACTGGATCAGTGCCATCGGAGCGATCTTGCTCGGTTATGCCGATCCGGTCGTCGATGACGCCGTCCGCGAGCAGATTGGCCTGGGAACGATCTACGCGGTCAACCATGAACTCGAGATCGAACTGGCCGAGGAGCTGGCGCAAACCATCCCGTGCGCCGAGATGGTCCGCTACGCGAAGTGCGGCGGCGAAGCATGCGCCATCGCCATCCGGATCGCACGCGGGGTCACCGGGCGGGACAAGGTCCTCTTTTGCGGTTACCACGGCTGGCACGACTGGTATCTGGCCGCCAACCTGGCGGGCGATGCCCACCTGAACGCCCACTTGTTCTCGGGCATCGAGCCGATCGGCGTTCCGCGCGGCCTGGCGGGGACCGCCTTACCGTTTGTCTATGGCGACTTGAGCTCGCTCGGCGAGCTGCTCGATCGGCACCGGGGGGAGGTTGCGGCCGTCATCATGGAGCCGATTCGGTCCGAGGCCCCGCCCCCGGGCTATCTCCAAGGCGTGGCCAAGCTCGCGAGAGAGCAGGGGGCCTTGCTCGTCTTCGACGAGGTCTCCGCGGGCTTGCGTTACGGCATGGGGGGAGCGCAGCAATATCTTGGCGTGATTCCCGACATGGCGGTGTTTGCCAAGTCACTCTCCAACGGCTACCCGATGGCGGCCGTCGTCGGCCGGCGCGACGTGATGGAGCCGTCGGCGCGGATGTTCATTTCCAGCACTTACTGGAGCGATACGATCGGTCTGCGGGCCGCCTTGACGACGATTCGCGAGGCGCGGCGACGCGACGTCTCCGGCCAGTTGTGGCGGTTCGGCGCAGAGCTGAAACGGACTCTCGACCGGGCCGCCGCCGAGTCGGGTCTCAACGTGCGCTGCCGGGGAGTCGACGTTCATCCATCGCTCGATTTCGCGATCGACGCCCCGGAGCTCAAGGGCGAGGTCACGACGCTCTACATCCAGGAGATGGCGAAGCGCGGGTGCCATGGCTACGCCTCATTTTATTTAAACGCCGCGCAAGGGCCAGCCGAACTCGAGCAGACCGCCCTTGCCGCTCGCGAGACCTTCTCCCTGATCAGGGACGCCCTCGACACGGGAACGGTCCCCCAACGCCTGGAATGCTCCATTCAGCAGGACGCGTTCCGTCGACTCGTGCGATGAACGCGGCCGTCTTTTTGAAAAGGTGGCTCGATTCCAGCGGAACCGGTCCGCACCGAGTGGCTGTGCCGAAGTTTCGGGCTCCGTGGTGGTCTTCGTCTCGAAATTCCGATTTTTCCTCCAAGGGGCGACCGGCGTTCGGTCGAATACCACCAGACATGGCGTCTCATTCGCTTGCTTCGCTTGGGTGTCCTTCGTAAAATCAAGAGTGCGTTAGGATCGGCCCAATCGGACGGATCGAACTTACAGGAGGATCGCGGACTATGGGTCGTCCATATCTTGGTCTAGCGCTCGGACTCGGATTATTCCTGCTGTTGCCGGCGAGCCCTGCTCACGCTCAGCTTCCGACGGATCCGTTCCAGGCCTATTTCGGATTCTATCTTCCGCACCAGGCGGCCATCGCCCAGCAGTCGACCCCCCTGGATACGATCAACGCTGTCCAGGCGGCCCGGCAGTTCACGGCCGCGGCGGATCGGTCGGGACTTTATGACCCGACCAATCCCTTTGCCGAAGATGATTCCGACCCGCTTCGTCCTTACGCCCGATCCGGCCGTGAACGTCTGATTCGGCCTCACATCTATCCCACGACGACGACGAACGCAAGGCAACGCGGTAACGCTCCCGGGATTTATTACAACCGGGCGGCTCGCTATTACCCGACCTTACGCCCCAACGCCGGCCCCAACCAGAATCTAGCGGTCCAACGCATTGGTCGAGGCGGGGGAATCAGCATGCCGAGCGCCCCTGGCCCGCGCTGAAACCAAAAAGGGGCGCGGCTGGTGAGCGTGGTAGTCGTTGCCCCGAATCCCAGGCCGAGCTCGCTGTGTCGCCGGGGTCTCTGACCCCGGTCTTTTTTTTGCTTTTGCTCCGGCGGCCGAGACCCTGGCCGCCCGGAGATGCGAACGGCTCTTGGATCATCAACCCCATGAGCCCAAACCCCGGTCTTCTGCGCACGGGTTGAGCACAAAGCCGTGCTACCCAGGGGCCTTTGCAGAGCCGCGGTTGCTCATCAAGGGAATCAAGGAAAACCGTGCCCCATGGCCTAGGCGAGACCAGCCGACTTCAAGAGGTCGCGGTGGTCACGGACCCATTGGAGCAGTCGCTCGATTCCGATGGCCGTTGAGACTTCGGGTGACCAGTCGAGCAGTCGCTTTGCCTTGCGGATATCGGCGACGAAGACGCGTTGATCGCCAGGGCGCCAGTCGGCGAAACCAGGATGGAGTGGGTGGCCTACCGCCCCCTCGATCGCCGTCACGAGTTCGAGAAGACTGAGCGTGTTTGACGGGCCGCCGCCTACATTGAAGACTTCCCCCTGGGCGACATCGATTCGCTCCCAGGCACGCTGGTAGAGGGCGATCAGGTCTTCCACCCAAAGGGCGTCGCGGATCTGCTTGCCATCGCCGAAGATGGTGAATTGCTTGCCCAGAGTCGCGGCAATCGAAAACCAGGCAATCCATCCCTGGTCTTCGATCCCGAATTGACGCGTTCCGTAGATGCATGACTGTCGGAACACGACGGTCTTCAGCCCGTAGATCCGGGCGTAGTCCCGGACGTACTGGTCGCCAGCCCCTTTGGAGCAGCCGTAAGGGCTGTGAAAGTCGAGCCGTTCGTCCTCATCGACGCCGAGGGGCCGATCGGCGTAAGCGTAGCGGCCATCGCGCAGGGCGACCTCGAGGTGCTCGAGGTTGCCGTAGACCTTGTTGGTCGAACTATAAAAGACGGCAGGCCGTCCCTCGGCCGCGGTTCGCACCGCCTCGAGGACGTTGAATGTTCCCAGGGCGTTGGCCTCAAAGTCCGCGCGGGGGTCGGCCACGCTGGTGGTGACGGCCACCTGGCCGGCCAGATGGAGGACGACGTCGGCATCGGCGTGCCGAGCGAGGACGTCCTTCATCGCCGAGGCGTCGCGGATATCAGCCTTGATGAATTGGTCAACCCCCTGCGACTGGAGCCAGTTCAGGTTCGCGTCGGCTCCCCGCCGCGACAAATTGTCGACGAGGACCACGCGATGTCCCGCCGCGTGTAGCCGCGCCGCGGCGTGGCAGCCGATGAATCCGGCGCCTCCGGTGATCACCCACTTGCCTCGGTCGATCGGCGTTTTCGTCGACATGGAGTCTTCCCTCGGCGAGACGCGAACGGACGATCCCGGCCCGCTAACGGCCCTCAGATCGTCCTCCTTCGTCCCCATTGAATTGGCGGAGCGGTGGAGGCCTCTACCGCCACCGTCGGACTTCGCACTCAATCTACCATAATCACGCTACGATCGGATCGGGCCACCTTGGCCGGGTTCCCGGCCCCGCCGAGGTCAACGAAGGGGGAATCGGGAAACCCGATCGCCACGGATACGGTCGAACGTTCCCCCGCGTGGCAACCGGGATTGCAAGCCTCTCTCGCCAATGAGGCGAACATTTGAGCCGACAATGGCCTGAAATTCGCTGGTAATCGCCGCGGTGGTCACGAACGCTGGAATTCGACGTACGAACGCTGGAATTCGACGTTTATGTGTTGAACGCCAATGCCCGTGTCTCGAACCGACAGCTTTCATCACGTTGGTTACCAATTCCGCACCCTCCCCGACGATTTGGGATGCGTGGAGAAGTCTCGGAGGCTGGGATCAATGACAACGTTTTGGGTGAAATTTGTGCGAAAAGGTCCTGATCTCATTCGTTTTGGCAACTTTGCCCACGGTAAATACGTTCTCTCTTTTTCTTCGTGATGGCGGCTGGGCATCCTGTCGATTATTGAACAATAGAGTCTTTGCGACTCACTGGTACTCTGCGAACTTCAGGCTGTTTTTTTTGTGGCTCCTTGACAACTGGTTGCAAAGCTATAATGTTATTCGCTTGGGTGCGTGAATGTGGGCATCCTAAATAGCGTGCGAAACAGCACGATTCCGGCAGAAGAGCGATTCTGCGAGGAACATTTGATTTGATTAGTTCGCGAACGTGAGGACCACTCACTTTTATCGAGAACGACTCGGGTGATCGGGATAGTGGTTGTTCTTTTGTCCACTTACGGTGACGATTCTGCCTGTCGGATGAAGATCAAACAGGATCCAAACATGACCGGCTGGGTCGACTCGGTTCGATCTTTCCCGGTTATGCGGTTAGTACGACGCTGAAGTCGAGTAGTGCTGGCGGAGCCGATTGAAGTCTCCGCGATGTGGCCTGTTCTGATCGATAAGATCCCACTCCTCCGCCCCCTTGTAAGTTGGGAAGGCCGCCTTGGGGCGGTCGCTGTGAGCTGATCGAGTCCATCAGATCACGCAAACCACGACGAGGAACGCTGTTCCATGGTCCCGACGTCACGCCCAAAATTGGCCTCCCCTGCCATGACATCGAAGACTGTCCAGAATTCCGGGGTCGCGCCAGGTTCTGATTCTCAAGCAGCCCAGGGAGCTCAGTCTTTCCCTGACGGAGCGGATCACGATTCGAGGAGCGGGGCGGGCTGGTCTCGGCCTGCTCGCTTGTTGAACGTCGTGCTTCGCCATCGGGTTCCGGTGCTCATTCTGTTTCATATCCTCGCATTTGCGGGGATCTATTTGCTGAGTTACCTGATCCGATTCGATGGCAACATTCCCCCGACAGCGATGACGCTGGCGTGGAAGAGCGTGACCCTGCTCGTGATGTTGAAACTGGCGGTTTTCCTGGTGATGGGAAGCCATCGGGGCTGGTGGCAGTATGCGTCGTTCGCCGATTTGATCGCTCTGTTCGAGGCGACGACATTCGGGATGATTGCCATCTTGGTTGCGGACATGGTCTACTGGACAGATTTCCAGGTTCCCCGTTCGATCATCGTGATGGACTGGGCGGGAACGCTGCTCATCGTGGGGGGGATTCGGGGGAGCACGCGGCTCTTTCGCGAACGCTACTACCCGATGCTTTCGACCCAGAAGACCAAGCGCGTCCTGGTGGTGGGGGCGAGCGAATCCGGAGTGGCCCTCGCGCGGGCGATTCAGGGGCAGGCCAGTCTCGGGATGCAGGTCGTCGGCTTCATTGATGCAGACCCCAAGCTTTACGGCAGAAATCTAGCGGGTATCAAGGTGGTGGGGCGCACGGAGAAAGTGGCGCTGCTGGCCGCTCGCCATAAGGCGGGGACCGTGCTGGTTCAGACTCCAACCGTCTCGATTCCCGAGCTTCGCGCCCTGGTTGCCGACTGCACGTCGGCCGGATTGAAGGTGCAGGTCGTCCCTGGATTCCATGCCTTGCTGGACGGCAGCCTGTCGGTCCACCCTCGCGACGTTGACATTCATGACCTGCTCTGCCGTGATCCCGTCCAGCTCGACGGCGAGTCGATCGGTCGGTTGATTCGGGGACGCGTCGTGCTGGTCACTGGCGCAGCCGGAAGCATTGGCTCGGAGATTTGCCGCCAGGCCTTGGCGTTCCGGCCCGAGCGTCTGGTCATGCTTGACCACAACGAAAACGGCCTGTTCTTCCTCGAACGCGAACTCGCTTCGATCGCCGCCGAATCCGACACGGAGATCGTGATCCGAGTGGCTGATATCGCGGACGCCCAGCGGGTCCGCACTCAGTTTGAGACCTATCGACCAGCCCTTGTTTTCCACGCGGCCGCACATAAGCACGTGCCGATGATGGAAGCCAATCCCGGCGAGGCCGTCAAGAACAACGTCTTCGGGACCCGGACCGTGGCCGACGAAGCCGTGCGGGCGGGGGTCGAGGCGTTTGTGATGATCTCAACCGACAAGGCGGTCAACCCGACCAGCGTCATGGGGGCCACCAAACGACTTGCCGAGATGTACGTTCAGTCACTTTCGAGTGTGTCCGCTACGCGGATGGTGACCGTACGCTTCGGAAACGTGCTGGGATCCAACGGGAGCGTGATTCCGGTCTTCAAGCAGCAAATTGCCCGGGGTGGCCCCGTAACCGTCACCCACCCGGCGATGACTCGCTATTTCATGACGATCAGCGAGGCCACCCAACTCGTTCTCCAGGCCGCCACGTTGGGGCGTGGAGGAGAAATCTTCGTCCTGGACATGGGGGAACCGGTCCGGGTTCACGACCTGGCCCGAGACCTGATTCGGCTCTCCGGCCTTCACGAGGGGCGAGATATCGAGATCGTCTTCACCGGACTGCGGCCAGGCGAGAAGCTCTACGAGGAACTGTACGAGGAAGCGGAGACCCGCTTGGCGACTCCCCACCCGAAGATTTTTTCCGCTCAACATCGACCGTGCTCGCCGGATCGCCTCAAGGCGCAGTTTGAATCGCTGGGCCGAGCTGCGGTCGGCGCGAGTGAAGAGGTTGTCGCCCTGTTGAAACAGCTTGTACCGGGCTATGGCACACCCCCTCGCGCCGAACACCGCACGACGAACCCCGAATCGGCCGTCTTCCACCGTCAGCAAGACCACGAGGTGGCTTCGGTCGGCGTGTGACCCTCCCGCCCAGACAACCGCGTCTCTGGAAATCCGTCGTCGGCGTTGGAAAAGCTCCAGGATGGATCTGGCGTTGTCCCACAACTCGTGGCACCGTAGAGTGATGAATTCGCATTCTTGACCAATTTGTCACGTTTTGCCTAAGATATCACTCATTGTTGTTAAGACGAGAAGAGAGGCGACGGTTTTTCTCCGATAACAAATCCAGTACGTGTGTTGCGCCTGACCTGACATCGACACGGTAACCATGCGGCTCCGTCCGTCGTTCGTCGTTAATATTCTCGGAATCTGGAGGAGCGGACTCCTTCTGGATTCGAGTGTTGGCACAGTGCATGGATGCGAGGCACTTGATTCGCGGGATGCATGCGAATCGAAGGATTAATGGGGACTGTTCATGTCAATCCAACAATCCATTACGGGCTCCGTTTCGGGAGAGTATCCTGCGCGGACACTCCAGAACGATCTCGTGACGTTATTGGAAGTTTTGAAGCGCGGATGGAAACTCGTTATTTTCGGCTTTTTGGTTTGCTTGACCCTTGCCTCGATTTATCTGGCTAAAACGAAACGCGCGTATCAGGCTTCGACCAGTCTTCTCGTCATTCAGCACGGCGGCCGTCCGCTCAACGTGACGACGTATAGTGACTCGAATCGGCCCAATGAGGGAATCGAAGATCCGGTTCCGACCCATATGGTCCTGATTCGGAGCCCGCTTGTCATCAAGAGTGCCGTCGAATCGCTCGGCCCCAAGAAAATCCCGTCGCTGGCTGCGTCATCCGATCCGGTTGCGGCGGCCCGCGGCAGCCTGAAGGTTTCGCGTCCCGATCGACTGACCAAAATTATCGTCGTGCAGTATCAGTCGGCCTCTCCGCAAGAGTCGCTCGATATGATCAATGCGATCGTGGCGAGCTATAAGAAACTTCTGGAAACCAACTATCAGAAGAACAACCAAGAGGTCATCACGCTGGTCAGCAGCGCACGTGATGAGCTGAAGTCGGAGCTCGATACGCTCCAGGACGAATATCAAAAGTTTCGGAAGGCGAACCCCGGGCTGTCGCTTGGCGGGAACGGCCAGTCGCTGACGATGCGGAAGCTCGAGCAGTGGAGCCAGGGGATCAACAACACGACGAACTTGATGATCCAGCTCAAGACCCAGCTCGACCTGATCAAGAAGATGGAGAACAGCGGATCGCAAGGGAACGCGATCGCTCTGGCATTGAGCCAGTTCCCGAACCTGAGCACCGGCACCGGCAACCTCTCGCAAGGGATGGCGGTGGCGACCGGCTCCTACGAGCAGCTTCAAAAGGAACTTGCCGACGTCAAGCTGAAACGGGCGATGACCCAACGCCTGGTCGATAATCTCAAGGCGGCGCGGCCGGAGGCGGAGACCAAGGTCACCGAAGATCACGTGGCGGGCTCGTTCAAGAACGATGCCTACGTCGCGGAACTGTATCGTGACTTGAAGCGGGCCCAGGTCCGCTTCAACACCGCGAAGCGCGCGACCCGGAATACGAACGACCCGTCGCTCAAATACGCGTTGGAACGGAAAGAGGAGATCGAGTCGGAGATCGAAGATCTCTGGCGCCAACGGCGCCCGCTCCTCCTCCGGCAACTGACGCGTGAGATGGCCGACGAAGGCGATCTGGCGATCCAGAAAGCCGAGGCGGAGCTGAGCTCCCTCGAGGCCGAAGAAAATTCCTTGTACGAGACTTTGAAAGAAGCGAAAGAAAAGTCGATCGAGGATCTGAAGTCGAGGCACCAAGAGCTGGTCAAGAAGCTTGGCGCCGATTCGCCCGAGACGATCGAGGCCAAGTTGCAAGTGGACCGGGCGTCCGAGCAATTGGGGGGCCTCGGCAAGGATGTCATCCAGAGCGAACTTCGCGATCGGATGACCTCGATCGAGCACAGTCTCAAATCGATCGGGACCATGCGCGAGGAGTATGAGAGCAAGCTCAACGAAGATCTCATCACCGCGAAACAGTCGGAACTCGGATTGCTCGAGGAAGAGCGGCTTCACGGCAATCTAGAGCGACAGAAGGCGCTCTACAACACGGTCCTGGATCAGCTCAAACAAGCGCAATTGGTGAGCGACTATAGCAGCATCAGTTGCCAGGTGGTCGATCCTCCCACTGCCTTGTCCTATCCGGTGCAGCCCCGCGTCAAGGTGACCTTGGCCTTGTCAATGATGTGCGGCCTGCTGTTGGGAATGGGGCTTGCCATGCTGGCCGATCGGCTCGATCCGCGGATCCGTACACTTGATGAAGTGCGGAAGGTGTTGAATTTTGCCCTGATCGGCACGATTCCGAAGTTGCGGGGCGAGCAGATCTCGCTCATGGGTGAAATCGGCCTGGTCAGTCACGCCATGCCGCGGTCGGTCTGGGCCGAGGCCTACCGCTCGGTCCGGACGAGCCTCGAGTTCCTCCGCCGGAGTCGCCAGGTTCAGGTGATCCTGGTGACCAGCGCCCATAGCGGCGACGGCAAGACGACCACCGCGAGTAACCTCGCCATCAGCTTTGCCATGGCGGGGCGAAAGGTCCTGCTCGTCGATGCGGATCTCCGGAAACCGTCTCAGCACAAGATTTTTGGGCTGAAGGGGGATCAGGGATTGAGCCATGTCCTCCGCCAACTGCTGCCGCTCTCACGCGTCGTCCAGCAGACCCAGACCGAGAATCTCGACTTCATCGCGTCGGGGCCTGATGTCGACAACCCGGCGGAGTTGCTCGCCTCGGCGAACCTCACCGACTTCGTCGCGGAAATCCGGAACATTTACGACATGGTCGTCTTCGATTCTTCGCCTCTGTTGGCGGTCACCGACCCCTCGATTCTGAGCGCCGTGGTCGATGGCGTGGTGCTCGTGGTTCGGCCCGAAGCCACCAAACGGCACGATGCGGAGCGGACGGTGGAATTGCTCAAGACGATGGAAAGCCCGGTCCTCGGCTTCATCGTCAACGGCATGGACCGCCAGGGCACCAGTGGTTATGGCCAAGGGTACGGCTACGGTTATGGCTATGGTTACGGCTATGGCTACGGGACGTATGGCCGGGAGCCGGTCAGTCCGATCGCCTCGTCGGATCCCAAGGAGATCACCGCGTTCGTGTCACCTTCCAAGCCGACCAATGGTCTGCCGCAAGGGATTCTCAAAGACTGATCCCCATCGTGGCGGTGAACTATGCAGACCCATGGTGCCGATTCGAGCTTATCCCGGTCGCTTGCTGATGCCATTGCGGCTCATTCGGCTCGAATCGGCGTCATCGGCCTTGGCTACGTCGGGTTGCCACTCGTCGAGCTGTTCGCCGGTTGCGGCTTTGCCGTACTCGGCCTCGACATCGACGCCACTAAGGTCGAACGACTCCAGGCGGGCGAGAGTTACATCGGGCACATCGCCAGCGACCGTGTGCGGACCCTGCGCGACGGCGGTCACTTCGAGGCGACCTCTGACTTCTCGCGGCTGACCGAGGTCGACGCGATCCTGATCTGCGTGCCGACTCCGCTAGGCAAGCACCGCGAGCCTGACCTTTCGGCGGTCGTCGAAACCGGCCGCTCGATCGGCCGTTACCTGCGCCCAGGGCAACTCGTGATCCTGGAGAGCACCACGTACCCGGGGACGACTCGGGACGTGTTGAAGCCCGAGCTCGAGGCGGGGGGGCTGGTCGCGGGTCGCGACTTTTTCTTGGCGTACAGCCCCGAGCGCGAGGACCCGGGGAACCCCAAGTTCTCGGCCGGGACCATTCCCAAGGTCGTCGGCGGCTACGACGAGACCAGCGGCCAGCTTGCTCAGGCCCTCTATCGCACCGCCGTGCC
Source organism: Singulisphaera photorubra (assembly GCF_045290345.1). GTDB lineage: Bacteria > Planctomycetota > Planctomycetia > Isosphaerales > Isosphaeraceae > Singulisphaera. The sequence continues at coordinate 2,350,521 of NZ_CP155447.1, forward strand.
TGAGGTGGTGCCAGTCACGTCGTGCGAGGTCGCCGAGGCGTGCAAGATCCTCGAGAACACGTATCGCGCGGTCAATATCGCACTCGTCAACGAGTTGAAGCTGGTCTTTGAACGGATGGGGATCGACGTCTGGGAAGTGATCGACGCGGCCAAGACCAAGCCGTTCGGCTTTCAGGCCTTCTACCCGGGGCCGGGGTTGGGCGGCCACTGTCTCTCAGGACGTGAACAGGCTCGAGTCCGCCACGCGGAGCGGGGGCTCGACACGATCCTGCCGCTGGCCGAACTGTTCTCGCTTTTTCAGAACGAGCAGGACTCGCTCCAACTCGGTGACGTCAAGGTCGTCGAGCCCTTGGGACTGGAAACGCTCTCGGTCAACCTGGAAACCGGGGGCACCGGATGGCAGGCCGTCGCGTATCTCTTTCAACGCCGATTTCAGGGGCGGATGGTCGAAACCAGGCTGGCTGGCGGCCTGGTGCTCCGGACGACGAGCCGACACCCGATGCTCATCCTCGAGGAAGATCAACTGATCATCCGTGAGGCGGGCCAACTCAGGCCCGGCGACTTGCTCCCACGCCTGGAAGCGTTCGAGGTTGCCTCGAGCGGAACGACCCACGGTGCGCCTGCCGACCCGCGCGAGGCCATGGCCGCAACGCCCGGTGTGCCAACCCGTTGGACTCGTGACCGCTGCCTCGCCGTCGTGGGGGTGGACTTCGATCAGGCGGACGAATTGGTCTACTCCGTGGAAGTTCCTGGAACACAAACATTTGCAACCAGCGGCGGTGTGTTCGTCCACAACTGTATTCCGATCGACCCATTCTATTTGACATGGGCTGCCCAGAGTTACGGAGTCCATACTCGTTTCATTGAATTAGCCGGCGAGATCAATACCTCGATGCCGCTTTACGTGCTCGATCGGGTGATGACGGCACTCAACGAGCGCAGTAAGCCCTTGAAGGGGAGCCGGGTCCTCGTGCTGGGAGCGGCATACAAGCCGAACGTGGACGACTGTCGGGAAAGCCCCGCGATCGAGTTGATGGAATTGCTTCAGGAACGCGGAGTGATCGTGTCGTACAGCGATCCGTACGTTCCCGCCTTGCCCGCAATGCGCGGTCGTACGATCCGACTGGAAAGCGTCCCGATTACGCCCGAAATGTTGGCCGCTCAAGACTGCGTTCTGATTGCCACCGACCACTCCGCCTTCGACTGGAATCTGATCCTGGCGCATGCCGGCCTGGTCGTGGACACCCGAGGAGCCACGCGGAGCGCGTTGGGAGAGTCCGGGAATGCTTCTGTGATCAGGGCATAATTGCATGATGGCTTGACCGATTGGTCTGGCTTCGATTCAAGCGGATTTGTCGCGACGTCCGGCCGCATTCCGCAATTGTTTCCCTGCCCGTTCTCACTGAACTCGGCGTCCGACCCGAGACCACCCCGACCTTGAGAGCTCGTAAGCGAATCCGAAGACATTCGGAGCTGGGGCGTCTGCAAATCAACCCGTGGCGGAAATCGCGAAACTCCTCGGTTCGTTCGCTCTGTCGCGGATCAATGGAAAAATATCGAGGTCACGCTCGCGTCGATGACGATGAAGACCTCTATGCAGTTGGTCACGGTTTTCCTTGATTTCCTGTTGGGCACCCTGAGCGAGCATGATGATGGTGGTGGTGGCGACCCGCTTGGTTGGCAACCCACGAGCACGGAGTGTGCGCGGAATCGGGAGGATAACTTGGGATTAGCAGGCACGGAAGTGATCGCCGGCCGAATGGATTCTCGCCAGGCCGAGCCGTTGCGGCGTTTGGCTACGCCAATGAAAAGTGGGTTAGGGACGATACCTTCTCAGTCTTCTCATGCAGCGAGCGAGCCGATGATTCGCAGCGAGACAAGCCTTCAAGGTCCCGTCATTCTCGAGCCCCGGATCTTCCGCGACGAGCGTGGCTACTTCCTTGAAACCTGGAATCGATCCCGATCCGAGGCCGCCGGTATCCCGTCGGATTTCGTCCAGGATAACCTTTCGTACTCCGAAAAGGGCGTGCTCCGCGGCCTCCACTACCAGCATCCCGCCGCGCAGGGAAAGCTTGTCATGGTCCTCCAAGGCGAAGTCTACGACGTCGCCGTGGACATCCGGGTCGGCTCCCCGACGTTCGGACGATGGATGGGGGTTACCCTCTCCTCGACCGATCTCCGGCAACTCTATGTTCCGCCGGGATTCGCCCACGGGTTCGTTGTGACCAGCGAATTCGCGGTGTTTATGTACAAGTGTACGGACTTCTACAGGCCTGAGGACGAGGGAAGCGTCGCGTGGGATGACCCCGCCTTGGCAATTCCGTGGCCCGTTGCGTCTCCGATCCTGGCGGCGAAAGACCGCGAAGCCCCACGTCTCCAGGCAATCTCAGCCGACCGTTTGCCCGTCTGGGAAGCCGAGGCCAAGCCCTCGAAGGCCGGGGAAGCGTAGCGCACCGCGGCCTGCCGCATCCACTCACGGGATCACCCCGAGCGGTTCACTCACGAGTCGCTCGCATCCTTGTCGTAGGGGACTCAGGCTCCGCCAGCAAAGTACGATCAGGCCGGGACCTGCCCGACGGTCACCATGGCCTGGAAGGCCGCTAGTCCTTCATGATTCGTTCACGATTGATGGAAGTGAACGGCGTTTTTTTTTCTTGCGTATCGATACTTCAAGTGATAATTTAACCCCTCTGACGCAGAGTCTTTGTAACTGATTTAAATTACGTAATCGCTCGCCTTGACTCCCCTTGGCCTCACGGCCTCTTACGGCGCAGCCGAGACTGATTCTGAGGTGCCTTAACCGACTCGTCGATGAGGTTGATCGTTCCAACCAATCCAATCTCTGGGCTCTGCGTATTCGGGCTCAATCAGACCTTCCGCGATACCGATAAAATAAGACTATTCGGAGTCGCCACGTGAGTGGATCCTCCTCCTCCCAGGAGGATGCCCTGTTGAATTCAATGTTTGAATCTATCAGCTCACTCTGGTGCACTCTCGCATTGTTTTCGTTGGTTTTGTAAGCTATCGTTGTTAATGCAAGCGCGACTGGATTGATGGACTGCCGATTGACGTGGTTGTCCAAGGCCGAATCGGCCGATTTTTTTTTGGTCTGCGGACGTCTGAGGCTGACGGTCTGCAACCCACGGGCACGGAGTGCGCGCCAGGGTGGCGATGATGCGATCAGAATCTGTCGCTTTTTGTGTTAATTTTGGCGTGTTTGTGGGGGTGTGAAGCCCGCTCGGCGGTTTGTTTGGATTCTCGCCCACGGAGCGTCGAGTTTTGTGGCCCCCTTTCTCTTCAACCGAGACGACCTGATCGATGTGCGGAATTGCGGGTATTGTGTCGTCCTCGGCTCTGGCGCAGGGGAACTTGGAGCGGGTGCGAGCCATGGCTGCCGCGCAGGCGCACCGAGGGCCTGACGACGGTGGTGTGGAAGTGGTTCGCGAAGACGCCCCTGCGGTTGTTTTCGGGCACCGGCGACTGGCCATCATCGACCTCTCGCCGGCCGGGCACCAGCCGATGCTTGATCCGGAGTCGGGATCCTGGATTACGTTCAACGGTGAGATCTACAACTACCGGGAACTGCGCCTCATCCTGGAGCGTGAGGGGTACACGTTCAGGACCGCGACGGACACCGAGGTCATCCTGAAGGCGTTCGCTCATTGGGGCGAGGACTGTGTCCGGCAGTTGCGCGGGATCTTTGCGTTCGCGATTTTCCGGCCGGAGTCGCGGGGTGGCGACGGGTCGGGATTTGAGGTCTTCCTGGCCCGTGACCAGCTTGGGGTCAAGCCGCTCTACTACTGGTTCGAGGGGGGCACGTTGGTGTTCGCCTCGGAGGTCCGGGCGGTGCTGGCCTCCGACCTCGTCGAACGGCGCCTCGATCTGCTCGGTCTCCGTTCCTACCTGGCCTACGGGTCGGTTCAGGAGCCGTACACGCTCGTCCAGGGCGTTCAGTCGCTGCCGCCGGGGCATACTCTGGTCTGGCGCGACGGCCAGCTCGAAACATCCCGCTACTGGCGACTTCCTGAAGCCGAGCAGGTGTCCGCGACGGGCTCGGCGGACGTTCTCGACGAACTCTCCTCGCTCCTGTCCGAGGCGGTCCGGATCCAGATGGTCGCGGACGTACCGGTCGGGGCGTTCCTCTCCGGCGGGATCGACAGCACGGCGATCGCGGCGCTTGCCCAGCGGGCGAGCACCCAACCCATCCGCACCTTCTGCGTGGTCTTTGACGAGGCGTCCTACGATGAACGCGAGTACGCGCTGGCCGCGGCGCGTCATATCGGGACGCAGCACGCGGAACTCCACCTCTCCGACCGCATCGTGCGGGAGTCGTTGGATCGCGCCCTGGGCTCGTTCGACCAGCCGAGCATGGACGGGCTGAATACGTATTTCGTCTCGCAGGTGACACGCGAGGCCGGTTTGACTGTGGCGCTGTCCGGCGTCGGAGGGGATGAGCTGTTCGGCGGTTACGACGGCTATCACCGCTTCCTCCAGGCCGACCGCTGGGGGAGACTGGTCGGCCTTCTGCCGGGTGCGGTCCGATCGGGGATCTCCCCCCTGGTCAGTGGTTTGGCGCGAAACGAGGCGCAGCGGAAAGCCGCCTTGCTTCTGAAGCGGCCTCATTCGAGCCATCTCCTGGTCCGTCAATTCTTCCATGAGTCGCAGATCAGGAGCCTGGTGCCGGAGTCACTGCTCGCCTCGCCGGCGTCATGGGAAGCTGGTGCGTTCGCGGAGGTGACGACCGCGATCGCGGGGTACGACGTCGTGAACCGGGCCTCGGCCTGGGAACTTCAGACATACATGCTCAGCACGCTCCTCCGAGACACTGACCAGATGAGCATGGCGCACGCCTTGGAGGTTCGCGTTCCGCTGCTCGACCACCTGCTCATCGAATTTCTTTTCAGCCTACCCGGCTCACTCAAGCTGAAGGCGGGACAGCCAAAGCCTCTCCTGACCCTGCCACTGGGAGATGCGCTTCCCGCAAAGTGCGTTCACCGTCGCAAGCAGGGGTTCGAGTTGCCATTTGAAGTCTGGTTCCGCCGCGGGCTCCAGGACCGAATGCGCGAGTTCTTCCTCGGCACCGGTGGGAGGAGCAACCCCCTCTTCCTGGCGGCCGGCCTGGCCAGGCTCTGGCGCCAGTTCGAGGCGGGGCGAGTCTCCTGGAGCCGGGTCTGGTGTCTCTACGTGTTGCAGCGTTGGCTCGAGGAACATCGCGTGACGGTCTGAGCGAACCGACCCGTCCTCATCCTGTTCGCGTGTGCCTGAGCCCAACGGGCTTCGGGATGTGACGGATACTTCGCTCGACTGTCCGGAACGCTGGAGAGAGGCTTTTGCCCTTGGATTCTTCACGGCCGCGAATCCTTGTATTCGTCGAATACTTCCGCCCTGGTTTCAAGTCCGGCGGGCCCGTCCGCTCCGTTGCCAACATCGTGGATCTTCTGAGCGACCGGTTCGAGTTCTGGGTCGTCACCCGAGATCGCGACTTCACCGATGCCGTACCCTACGCGGGGGTCGACGTGGGGCAATGGAATCAGGTTGGCAAGGCCGTGGTCTTCTATCTCCCCGAAGCCAGGCGACTCGACAGCGCATTGCTCGGGCGCCTGATTGGCGAGGCCAATCCGTCCGCGATTTATCTCAACAGTTACTTCGCGCCGATGGGCCGTCGGTTTCTGATGGCCCGCCGGTTCAAGCGGCTCTCCGAGCTCCCCGTGGTGATCGCCCCCCGCGGAGAATTGGGAGCGAGAGTCCTTCAGTTGAAGCGGCTCAAGAAGTGGCTGTACATCGCCCTGATGTCTCGGCTTGGAATCTATAAAGGCCTGCTTTGGCAAGCCACTGCTCCTCATGAGCAGGGAGAGATCCAGGCCATCATGGGGCAGGGGGTCGAGGTGCGCCTGGCCCCGAATCTCCCCCGCGCCACCGTGGAGAGCCTCCAGGCCGTCCGGCCACCGAAGCGAGCGGGGACCGTGCGATTGGTCTTCCTCTCGAGAATCGCGCCGAAGAAAAATCTGTCGTTCGCCCTGAAGTCACTCCGGGCGATCCGGGGCGATGTCACGTTCGAGATTTATGGGCCGATCGACTCGGCCGCCGAATGGCAGTTGTGTGAAAAGTTGATCGCGACCCTGCCGGCGAACATTCGAGTCACCTATCAAGGCATCATCGACAACGAGCAGGTCGTTGAAATGCTCGGAGCCAGCCATTTTCTGGTGCTGCCGACGCTCAACGAGAACTTCGGCCACGTGATTTTCGAGTCGTTCGTGGCCGGGAGCCCGGTCGTGCTCAGCGACCAGACGCCCTGGCGTGACCTCCCCGCCAAGAATGTGGGCTGGGACCTTCCCGTGGACGACTTGGCCGCCTGGCAGCGCACGCTTCAGGAGTGTGTTGACATGGACGACGCCCGGTATCAGGAAATGTCGTCGGCCTGCGTCACGTTCGCCCGCCAATGGCCGGCCTCGTCCAATGTCCTCGAGATGACGCTTGCCCTCTTCAGGGAGGCAGTGCGAGGTGGCAAACCCTCTCAAAATCCGAATGATGCCCTGGCTCATGACGCCAGCGGTCTGGTCAATTTGAAGTGATGGGTGATTATGGCCGACGATTATCGAAAGCAACTCTACGATCGATATGTCACGTCCCACGTCAAGAACCAGATTCCGCTCACCCTGGATGCGTTCAGATCGCGGGAACCCTACCTGAATCAGGTGATCACACGCCATTTCCCACCAGACCGTGACGCGTCGATCATGGACCTCGGGTGCGGGCATGGCGCACTTGTGCATTTCGCCCATCGGGCCGGCTATCGCCATGCCATCGGCGTCGACACGTCGTTCGAGCAGGTTGTGGAAGCGGAACGATTGGGGATCAACGGAGTCGTGCAGGGCGATGTACGGGAGACCTTGCGAACGCTGGCGGATGACTCACAAGATGCCATCATCGCGTTTGACTTGATCGAACACCTGACAAAACAAGAGCTTCTGACGCTTGCCGAAGAGGTTTGGAGAACCCTCAAACCGGGAGGGCGATGGATCATCCATACTCCGAACGCCGGGTCTCCCTTTTTCGGCACGATTCGCTACGGCGACTATACCCACGAGCAGGCGTTTACGACGTCATCGATCAACCAGGTGCTCATTGCCTCACGATTTAGCCGAGTCACCTGTTTTGAAGACGTGCCCATCCCACATGGGTTGAAGAGTACGATTCGCTCGTTGGCCTGGCGGGTGATCCGGCTTGGTCTCCGGTTCTACGTCGCCGCGGAGACCGGGAACGCGAACGGACACATCTTCAGTCAGAATTTTCTGGTGGTCGCCATCAAGTGATCCCAGAGCAAAGACGTGTTGCGTCGGACGTCGGAGGCAACGAGGTCTAACTCTCGCGCCTCCGGTTGCCGGCCAAAGAGGGCGGTCGGGGGTTCCGACGGAATGAGGATTTTCCGGCGGGCAAGAGCGTTGTGAACTCTCACCGCCCGAATCGGACAATTGCCAGGGCCACGGTGTCCATGGACGGGACGCGGTATTGAGGTCGCCCGCCGATCGGGCCGGAGTCGAGCGGGAAAAGGGCGTCACAGGTAGGTCCTGCTCAAGGAGATGATGAACGTGCAAGAACCGATCGCGGTTGCGAGGCCAAATACCGAGAGCGAGGTGATTCCGTCCGTAAAGATCGCCTGCGTGGGAAGCATTATTAATATTGTGGTCGCATTCTTGATTGATAATTATATTACGGATTTCCCGTATCTCGATTGGGTGCCCCTGGGCCTGATTGTGGTGACGATCGTGACTTGCGGCCTGAACGCGATGTTTGTCGTCTGGAATTCGACATCTTATTTGTGGAGTCCCCTTCCCTGGTTTCTTATGGCGTGCAGCGCTTATTTTGGGGTAGGGCCGACGATGTACTATTTTGCCAACCCTGAAACCGTGGCCTATATGGACGCGTTCTTCCCTGTTGATATGGCAATTTTGCAGAAGGCCTGTGTCGTAAATTCGGCGGGGATTCTGGTGGTCTGCTTGACGTGGTACACGGCACTCAACTTGTGGCCAGCGTCGCTGACCATTCGGCCGAGGCCCATGGACTCGCGCTCGCTCAAGTGGCTGGCGCTCTGTTTTCTGTTCATCGGGCTTCCCGTAAAATATCTGTTTATTTTGCCCCGAGCGTTCGGGTTGACCGATTATGTGCTCTCGGGCAGCATTCAGGCATGTGGATATTTTACCTACTTTGCGACATTTATTCTGGTTTATTTGATCGCATCAGGCCGAGCCGGACGGCCAATGACGATCTTTTCTTGTGTGTTCGTGGCGGTGGAAATCCTCACGCAGTTGCTGCTTTTTTCGAAACTGGCCCTCTTTCAAGCTCTGATCATGATCTTCTTCGGGGTGTACTCAGCGAGACCGACGGTGAGGGTCCTCGCCGCGTCCAGCGGCCTGATGGTCGTCATTTACATCCTCGTCACCCCGTTCGCGCTTTGGTGCCGAGCGGAGGCGCATCTGGTGGGGGAGGTCCCCGGGTTGGCGGGTCGGCTGGAAATCGTCGGTGAATACCTTACGCACGGCTTCGGAGAATTCGAACCGAATTCGACGAACGTACAGTGGAGTTGGATGCGGCTTACAATCGCTCCGATGCAGGCATTTGCTATCGACGCCTTCGATCGAGGCAATCCCGGCGAGAGTCTCTGGGTGGCCGCGTATACGCTAATTCCGCGATTTCTCTGGGCCAACAAGCCGATGATCGGCTTGTCCAATGAATTCAACCTCATCGCCACTGGCTACGCGACCAACAACACCAGCCCGGGGATGTGGGGCGACCTGTACTGGAACGGCGGATGGATGGCATTGATCCTCGGGTGCCTCTACATCGGCTTGCTTCACGCGGGCATCACCAAGGTCGCCGTTCCCTCAATGAAGGTAAGCGACTTTCGAGCGCTGCCCCTTGCCTTTTTCGGCCTCCTGATCGGGATTCGTGTCGAGGATTTCTTCGTGCTTGCGTGCGTCGCTCCGGTGCCGATCTGTTTGGCCTATTACATTGTGGTCAGTAAGTTTCTTTGATTCCCAAAGGGTGGGCGGCCCGGCGCTCGCGGGAATCCAGGCTTGGCGACGCTCGGAACGCCTGTCCCTTTGTTCCGATCCGTGGCGCATGCCGTACGATCGTGCCTCGGCCCGCCCGATGAGATGCCGCCAAAGGCGATTGGATTGCCGGCTCATGAATGTTTGTGTTTCGGTTTATTCACGATTCCATGCGTTTGACCTCGCGGGCCAGCTGCACCGCCTTGGCCATCTTGGCAGGCTCATCACGAGCTATCCCAAGTTCAAGGCCGTCGAGTTTGGGGTCCCGCGTGAGAAGGTCCGGTCGCTGCTGCTGCACGAGGTTGCGAAGCGGGCTTGGTGGAAGATGCCGGCCGCCCTCAAGCCCGACTGGAATCTGGATCCGTGGTTTTCCGAACGGTTCGAGCGTGCGGCCTGGAAGCATATTCCCAAGGAAACCGACATCTTCGTCGGGGTGTCGAGTTTTTCGGAGCGGGGACTCATTGAGGCCAAGCGCCTGGGGGCGGTCACTGTACTTGAGCGGGGCTCGACACACATCGAGTTTCAGCGTGACATCCTCGCGGAAGAGTTCGACCATTGGGGGGTGAAGGGGTTCCGGGTCGATCCCCGGAGCGTCGTGAAGGAACTGCGCGAATATGAGATTACCGACTATATCAGCGTGCCGACCGAGTTTGTGAAGTCGACGTTCCTCGAGAAAGGGATCGACGGGGCGAAGGTGATCGTCAACCCCTACGGCGTGAACCTGGGGCAGTTTCACCAGCTTCCCAAGCAGGACGACGTGTTCCGCATCATCTACGTCGGCGGGATGTCGCTCCAGAAGGGGGTGCATTACTTGCTCAAGGCCTTTTCCGAACTTCGTTTGCCCGACGCCGAGCTGTGGTTGGTCGGGGCGAAATACCCGGAGATCGACCCGTTCTTCAGCAAGTACGAGGGGACATTTCGCTATTTCGGAGCTGTTCCCCAGGCCACGTTGCATGAGTATTATTCCCAGTGTTCGGCCTTCGTGATCAGCTCGATCCAGGAGGGCATGGCCCAGGTCCAACTTCAAGCGATGGCCTGCGGCTTGCCCCTCGTCTGCACGACCAACACCGGGGGGGGAGAACTGATCAACGAGGGGGAAGAGGGCTTCGTGTTGCCGATCCGCGATACGGACGCCCTCAAGGAGCGGATTCTGGCGTTGTACAAGAATCCAGAGGCCTGCGCCGCAATGGGCCAGGCGGCGAAGCGACGGGTCAGCCAGGGATACACCTGGGATGACTACGGTCAGCGCAGTGCGGCAACCTATCAGAGAATACTTGCCGCTCGTCAGGTCGGAGAGGGGCTGTCGACGAGCCGGTCGGCATGATCGGTCTCAGCGTTACAAGATGGAATGACGCGGCGCTTTGCGCCGAGCGTGGGACGCGAACGGGGGCCATGCCGATCTCCTTCCGCCAATCACCAGGACATATGGACTCGTTCTCAGAATGAGCGTTCAAACCGGTCCGGACGAAATCGTGGCGACCACGGATAGCCTGTCGGTCTCCTTGGACCCTGGCAGGTTGTCTCGCTTGAAGGGTTTCCTTCGCGAGACGAGCACCGGGAGCTCATTCCGGGGGCGAGTCGGCCTGACCACGGTCGCCAACCTCGCCCAAGGGCTGATCGGTCTGGCAACCGGGGTGACGGCCGCCCGACTTCTGGGCCCCCAGGGACGCGGCGAGTTGGCGTCGATCCAGACCTGGCCACTTCTGCTGGCGTCGCTGGCGATGATCGGGATGCCCGAGGCCGTGGTCTATTTCGCCAGCCGGTCGCGTGAGCGGGCGGGCCAGTACCTCGCGACCGCACTCGTCATGGTCCTGGGAGCCGGGGTCGCCATGGGGATTGCGGGTTGGTGGCTGATGCCCTGGCTGCTCCACGCCCAATCCCCGGCGATTATCCACGCGGCCCGGCTGTTCCTGCCGATCATTGCGCTCTACGCGATCGCGGGCCTGCCACACCACATGTTGCGTGCGCTCGGCGCCTGGCGATCCTGGAATCTCTTTCGGCTGTTGCCCAGCCTCCTTTGGATGGGGGTGTTGCTGGCAGCCTTTCTGTCCCCACGCCTGGCCAGCCCGATCATCCTCAGCAAGTTGGCGCTCACGACGACGTTCGTGACCATCATCCCCTTGGTCCTGGTCCTGCGCCGACAGTCCTGTGGTCCGTACGTCCCACGAGGCGAATACGTCCGCCCGCTCGTGCACTACGGTCTCCCCTCGATGCTCAACGTTTTGCCTCAGACCCTGAACCTCAGGCTGGATCAAATGATGATGACGGCTGCGTTGGAGCCGACTCTGCTCGGGCTCTACGTCATCGCCGTCGCGTGGAGCGGGATGTTGTCTCCGTTGGTGAGTTCGGTCGGGACCGTGTTGTTCCCCCACCTGAGCGCCATCGGCGACCACCGGCAGCAACGCGCGACCATGCTCGGGATCGCCCGGCGTCTGGTGGTCGCGGTCGTGGTGCTCACGATCGTGCTCCTGATCCTCACCCCCTTCGTCTTCCCGCTCCTGTTCGGAAGCCGATTCAACGCGGCCATCCCCGCCGCGCTGATCCTGGTGGTGGCCAGTGGCTTCAGCACGCTGAACTCCACCTTCGAGGCAAGCTTGCAGGGATTGGGGCGGCCGATGGGCGTGCTCGTGGCTGAGGTTGTGGGCCTGGTGATGACGCTGGTTCTCCTGCTCGTTCTCTTGCCTCCGTTCGGGATCGTTGGCGCGGCCATCGCCTCACTCGTCGCGTACATGATGACGACCATCCTTCTGGTCGCTCAACTGTCGCGGGTGCTCCGCCAGACTCTCCCGGCCGAGGGCGTCTCGGGCTGAGCCAACGTATTTCACCGCCTGATCGGAAACCGAACTCGCTGCCGCGGTCAGATCGCCTGCAATCGGTGTCTGACGTCGCCTCTCGCTCTGGATCCATTCGGTGGCTCCGATCTCGACGCCGAGATCCAGGCGTTTACGCCTTCAATCCAGGGGCCCGAAGCCGAGGCTCGAGCCCCCCGATCTGACAGGCTCCAAGGATATTTTCGGGTTCGTGAGCTGAGCCACTCTCTCGGGCCTCGATCGGCAGGCCGACTGAGACGTGCCCAATCGGAGGCGAGATGATGGAAAAGACCTTCTTCAAGAATGATTGGCTGAAAGAGGCCGAGAAGCACCGGTGTGGGGTCGTCAAGCAGTTTGCTTATACTCTGGCACGTCCCTGGCTCTCGCGGTCCAACCGGCGTCACCTCTCTCCTTCGCTGCTTTCCGCCCACAAACCCTCGTTGGTCCTGGGAGCGCGGGGGATTCCCGTCGAGTTCCGGCGGAAGTGGGCCATCCGGCGGACGCCAATCCAGGACGCGACGATCCTGATCCAGGGCACAGGGACGGGCTGGGAGGTCCTGACCTGGGCTCCGCTCAAGCCGCACGCGATCATTGCCACCGACCTCTTCGATTTCCAAGACTCCTGGTCCGAGATCAAGCAATACGTCGAGGGCCGTTACCGGGTCCAGACGGAATTCCGCCAGGCCCCGCTCGAGGATCATTCGTTCTTGCCGGATGGCTCGATCGATCTCTGCGCTTCCGACGCGGTGTTTGAGCATTGCCAGGATCTTCCGTCGGTCCTTCGGGAATCGTTCCGCGTACTCAAGCCGGGCGGCGTCCTCTACGCCAGTTACGGTCCGATGTGGTATGCCGCCTGCGGCGACCATTTTTCCGGCCGGGGTGGCAGCGACACGGTCTATAACCACCTCCTGCTCGACGCCGACGCCTATCGTCGCTATTTCCAAGAACACCTCGCCTCGGAGGAGGATTTCCAGAGCGGCGGTCGCTACGTCGAGCTGGACCTCTTCTCCAAACTAACCACAGATCAATATGTTCGTTATTTTACGGACGCAGGTTTCCTCGTCGATGAAATCATCTTGATCGTGAGTGTGCCTGGGATTGAGTTCAAGGAGAGGAATCCGGACCGGTTTGGGCAACTTGTGGAAAAGTATGCCGGGATCTGTGTGCCGGACGACTTCCTCATTGTGGGGAACTGTGTTCGGCTCCTCAAGCCCTGAACGGTCGGGGCGGGGGCCCGCTGATTCGACCTGGACGGATCTCGAGGGGGATCGACCTTGCCGTTGACGATCCACTTTTTTCGGCCTTGGTGACTCATATGGCAAGCCTCATCTCGATCGCGCCGAAAAGTACGATGGCCGGGCGGGTTGGGTTTGCGGATCTTGAAGTGGGGGAGTGGTCCTCGTGAAGATCTTGTTCGTGGGACCCAATCAAGGGACAGCGTATCAACGCCGCAAGGCTCTCGAACGGCTTGGTCACGAGACCCACGCCATTAACCCCGAGCATTGTCTGTCGAAACGGAAGCCCTGGCCGAAGCTCCACAAGGAAACGGGGGGGTACTTCGTCAAGCGTCGGGTTACCAAATGGGTGCTCGAGTCGATGGGGGACGAGCGGTACGACCTCGCGTGGGTCGACTGGTGTCGCTATGTTGATGCTTCGCTGGTTGGCGAGATCCGACGGCGGTGTGGCCGTGTGGTCAACTATAACAACGACGATCCGCTGGGCTCTCGGGACGGGATCATGTGGTCGTTGTATCGGTCGACCATACCTTTGTACGACCTTGTCGTTGTGATGCGGGAGCAGAACGTCGCGGAAGCAGAGGCGCGGGGCGCTCGGAAGGTGCTTCGCGTTTATATGAGCGCTGACGAGGTGGCCCACGCGCCTCGGGTGGTCGAGGAGTCGGAGCGGGCGCAGTGGGAGAGCGATGTCCTCTTTCTGGGGACCTGGTTTCCGGAACGTGGTCCGTTCATGGCGGAACTGATCCGGCAGGGCGTTCCCCTGAGCATTCGCGGGGGCCAATGGAAAAAGGCGAAGGAGTGGCCGCTCCTCAGATCGGTCTGGAAGGGGCCGGGAACCGCGAGCGACGACGAATATGCCTGGCGGATCCAGGGGGCCAAGGTCTGCCTCGGCCTGCTTTCGAAGGGGAACCGCGACTTGCACACGCAGCGGACGATGGAGATCCCGTTGCTCGGCGGCCTGCTGTGCGCCGAACGGACGGAGGAGCATGAGCGACTCTATCAGGATTGGGACGAGGCGGTCTTCTGGTCCAACGCTGAGGAGTGCGCCGAGGTCTGCCGCCGGTTGCTCGACGATGAGCCGAAGCGGCGCGCGATCGCAAGGGCCGGCAGGGAACGATGCCTTGCCAACGCCACTCAGAACGAGAAAGTCCTCGAACGGGTGCTCGCCGAGGCCTTTTGTGAAGTCTAAAAGTAGTGAAGGGGGCGGGTTGTCGGTGGATCTCGGAGCCACTTCGGACCGCTTCGTGGTAGCGATCGGCGTGCCTCTCGGGAGGCGATCGCCAACTCGCCGAACCGTTCGCGGCCAAAAGGTGGCCACCTGGGTCTTCAGGGGGAACGCCGCGAAGAGGAACCGCGGCCGGGCCGGCAGAAGCTCGCTGGAACGGCCGTGATCCCGCGGAGCCGAACAGAACTGTTATTCCTCTTGGGTGCCCCATGAAAGTCGAGTCCTCGATCTCCACTCCTTCGGTCCACCTGGATTTTGCTCGGGGCCTGGCTGCGCTCCTCGTTCTGATGAACCATGGGCGAAGTCTCTTTTTTGTGAATTATGGTGAGGCGCACACGAAGAGCCTGTTTGTGAAATTCTTTTATTTCTTCACGGCATTTGGTCACGAAGCCGTGATGGTTTTCTTCGTCCTCAGCGGCTATTTCATCTCGTCCAGTATCCTCCGCGCCCGACGGGAAGGGCGCTGGTCCTGGCGGACGTATCTCGTCGATCGCTCGACCCGGATCTACATCGTACTGATCCCCGCGATCCTGCTGACGGTGGCCTGGGACCTGTTCGGGATGAGCGTCTACCCGCGATCACAGATCTACTTCGGCGTGGATGACCATGGCCTCTTCAAGAGTCCGATCGCGACCTTCTACGAGACCGGGCACTTGCCGGCGATCATTGTCGGCAACTTGCTCTGCCTTCAGACGATTTTCGTCCCGACCGTGGGGTCGAACCCCGCGCTCTGGAGCTTATGCAATGAAGTTTTCTACTACCTGATTTTCCCGCTGGCGCTCGTCCTTCTGGCGCCGGGGGGGAGGCGAATCGAGCGGTTTGCCTGTGCGGTCATGTTGGCGGTGGTGAGCTCGCTGTTGAATGGCGATAAATGGTTTTATTTTTTGATCTGGCTCTTTGGTGCGGGCATCGCCGCGACCGGCTTGACCCCGCGGACGTCGGGCCGATCATTGCCTCGCGGCGTTCTGGAACTGGCGGTACTCTGGTTCGGAACCTCCATGGTTCTTACCCGCTCGCGGCTGCCCCTTTTTGAGAATGTTTACCTCGTCGACTTTCTGAATGGGGGCGCTTTCGCCGCTCTCCTGATCGCGATATTACTCCGCCCCTCGCCCAGCCCCGGCGGTCTCTATCCGTTCCTGGCCAGGCAGCTCTCCGGGTTTTCCTACAGTCTCTATGTGATTCATCTCCCGATCCTGGTTTTCCTGAGGGCGACCCTGTTGCCTCGAGAACGATTCCAACCGCGGTTCGATTGCATTGCGCTCTACCTTGGGGTGCTGGCCCTGATCGTTGCCTATGCCTTTCTGTTCTCGAGGGCCACGGAAGCGAAAACGGGTCAGGCCCGTCGCGCGATGGCCTCATGGACTCGTCTCCATTCCTGGGCGCTCGCCCGGAAATAGCGACGACGAGGAGCCCCGAAGAGTTTCGACCTTGTCGCGTTGCAAAGGAAGCCGGCTTCGAACGCTCCAGGGATTCTGGATTCGCAATCAGCGTGCTCATACTTGAACGATATGACGGGCAGGGCCAGCGCACACTAAAGTGTTGATCCGGCAAGAACTTGCAGAAGAAAGTCGTCACTCCAACCGCAACTGCGTCGTTTCATCACCAGACTGTCACGGCCCGGATGTTGCTTCAATAGCGACAGTGTCAGGCGATTGAGCCATGCGAAATTCTCGCGCAAGTGCTTCTCTCGGATTCGCGACTCGTCCTCGCGATAGGTTACATCGAGACTCCAATGACAGGCGTTTTCGATGCCCCAATGGCTCCGGACGGCGTGGGCGAATCGTTTCGCATCGACATTAAGACTGCTGATATAATAACGCACTTGGACGTTTTTTCCCGTTCCGGACACAATCAGAGACCACGACACCGATCGACTTCAGCCCTTCCATGGCTTGAGCCCTGGCAAACTTTCTGGCACAGCCATCTGAATGTACGTACGCGTTTCGGCTCGCCCATGGGCCGTCTCGCTGGTCTGAAGCCGACTCGCTTTGACATCGGCGAAATCGTTCTCCCATTCTTTGTTGATCGCTCCCATAACAGCCTGGTGCAACGTCTCCTGGTTTCCTTTCAACGCCAGCACATAATCCGCCTCGCCCTCAACGATTTGCGAGGCGATCGCCTTTGTGTCCCCATCGCGTCAATCGTGATGATCGCCCTTGATGTCCACAAGCCGCAGTAACTCGGGATGGCCGTGATCTCGTTGGATTTCTCGGCGCAGGCCACTTGCCCTAACGACAGGCCAAATTCGCTGGCCCAAACGCTGACCGAATGGAGAGCCCTAGACCGTTCTTGTGATCGTGACTTCGCCGCAACGTTTTTCCATCAATCGCCAGGATCGGTTGCTCGACGCCGGTCGCCGCAGTGGCCGCATCGCGCAAAGATTGGAGCCAGTTTGCGAAACAGGCTTGAAACGCGGCGGGCTTGAGGATCATCAGGACGCGACGAAAGACATCCTTTCGTGGGACACCACGGGGTAGGTCCAGGAGCTTCACGAGGAACTCCTCCTTCATGGCGGCCCACTTGGCGATCGCGGTCGGCCCGGCGGCACCAGCGAGGACCGCCATCAAGGCAATGACGAGCACACTACTCAGAGGATGCTGGCGGTTAATAGTGGAGCGAGGGTCCTCCAACTCGGCGAAATGCTGAATGATTTCGTCAATGTCGTTTTGCTTGATATTCGCCATGGTTGACCCAAGTGCGTCGTAGCCGTAAAAATCTCCCAGAGAATGTATACAAATAAATCGGCCAAAGCGCAAGCGTCATAAACTGCCAAGCCTACGCAAAATGCGCGCTGGCCCTGATATGACGGGGCAGGGGGCGAAGCAACGACTCTCCCCTTTGCAGGATCTACCGGCGGTGAAGACCTGACCAAGCAGCGACTCAGGCTCAGTCCCGACGACCGATCAACCTGACTTTCTCGAATGTCGATAAGGCCCTCTATGGGGGGGCCGATCATTTCCGTTCCTCAAACCATTGATTCATCTCGGGAGCCTGGAAATGGGCCGAGTTCAATTTGTTTTACCCGTGGTGCTGAAACGCCTCAGCGGCCAAGATCAGAATTGTCCCCATTGCGGGGCGTCGGAGACGGTACGAGTCGGGACGAAGTACCTGATCGTGCAGCTCCGCAAATGCACCCAATGCGAACTTCTCTTTCGCTGGCCCAAGGATTTTGCCGAAGACAATCGAAAGTTTTATTCGGGACTCTATCGCGAGGACAACGGGGTCACGACCAACCTTCCCTCGCCCGTTGAACTCGCGGAAATGCGCCAGACCAAGTTCGCGGGCACGGATCGGGATGCCACCGAGAGGCTCGCGCTTCTCAAACAGTTGAAAAGCTCGGGGCGTTTGCTCGATTACGGGGCATCTTGGGGCTACACGACGTGGCAGTTTGCCCAGGCCGGATACGACGTTGTCGGGTTCGAGATCGATCAAGATCGAGCGGCGTACGGTCGAGACAACCTTGGTGTCCCGATGATCGTCGAGCCGGCCGAATTGGCCAAGCTGCCGGAAGGCAGTTTTGATCTGATCTACACGAGTCATGTTCTCGAGCACCTCCCCGACTTGCGGCAGACGTTTGATCTCTTTCACCATCTGCTGCGTCCGGGCGGCGTTTTGGCGATTTACGTGCCGAATGCGACCGGAATCGATCGCCCCGAGATCTTCGGCCGTAAGAAGATTTTCGGCTTCGGCGAGAAGCACACCATGGCGTTTACGGTCGAGTTCTTTGAACGGAATCTCGAGGCCCATGGGTTCACCAAGGTGCGGGTCGATACCACGCCGCTTGCTCCCCTTGACCAGCCTCGCCCGCTCACAAAAGATCTGATCGGACCGCTCACGGATGAGCTGCTGGGAAGCATGGAGTTGGTGGCGATCGCTTATAAGCCCGATCATTGAATCGACGGGTTCACGACGGCCTCGGCGCGCTGGCCGTCGGCCGGAAGGTCTCGGTGGTCATCGACGGCTCGCCGTCTGGCGTCATATTTTCGCTCGCTCTGGCTTAGAGATCACGTTATGTCGATTCTTGTTGTCGGCGGCGCGGGTTATATCGGCAGTCACACCGTTCGCGAACTCGAGAAGGCTGGGCACGACGTCTGGGTTTTCGACAATCTGAGCCAGGGACATGCTCAGGCCGTACGGGGCGACCGCTTGATCCAGGGCGACCTCCTCGACCGAGCGGCGCTCGACGAGGCGCTGCGCGGCCGGGGCATCGACGCGGTGATGCACTTCGCGGCATTCGCGTCGGTTCCCGAGAGTGTCGCTCAGCCGGCGAAATACTACCGCAACAACGTGGTCGGCACCCTCAACCTGCTCGACGCGATGCACGCCGCGGGGGTGAGCCGCATCGTGTTCTCGAGCACCTCCGCCGTCTACGGTGTCCCTGACGTGATACCGATCACCGAAGGGAGCCCGACCCAGCCGATCAATCCCTATGGCTTCACCAAGCTGGCCATCGAACGGGCGCTGGCCGATTACTCACAGGCATACGGTCTAGGTTACGCGGTCCTCCGCTACTTCAACGCCTGCGGCGCCTCGAGCGATGCGACGATTGGCGAAGATCACACCCCCGAGACCCACCTGATCCCAATCATCCTGCAAGTCGCGCTCGGCCAGCGTGAGAGCCTCTCGATCTTCGGCGACGACTACCCCACGCCTGACGGCACCTGCATCCGCGACTACATCCACGTCGAAGACCTGGCCGACGCCCACGTACGTGCCCTGGCGAAGATCGAACCGGGCCGAGGGCTGACCTACAACGTCGGCACAGGCGTCGGCGCCAGCGTCCGCGGCGTGCTGGACGCCGCCTTGCGAATCACGGGTCGGCCGATCCCGGCGGTCGTCTTCCCCCGCCGTCCCGGCGATCCGCCCGCGCTGGTCGCTTCCTCCGATGCCATTCAGCGCGACCTGGGCTGGTCGCCCAAGTACGCGAAGATCGAGGACGCCGTGGCCTCGGCCTGGAAGTGGCATACCACCCACCTTCGTGGTTACTCCTCGCGATCGTGATCGGTTGCTCAAGTGCGGCCAATCTACCGGCCAGGCTGAGGTCCGGTCGTCCACGCTCCCAGCCGCGAAACGCTGAATCCTCTCGCTGGCCGGAACCGTTACATAGGACTGTTTGTTGTTGGATGTCTGGATCGTGTGCAACGTTTTGGGAACTAAGAAAATGTGGATCCCATGCTCGGTTTCGAACGCCGTACTGAATGGTCCATTCGATGAAGTGGGGGACTGAGAATTGCTATGAAGATTACCTATTTCGTAAGAAAACCCGTACGGAACGTTAATTTCAGTCTCGAGAAATCATTCGAGACCTCGCAACTCTATCTACCACCCGACATGCATCCCACGACGGTGGTCAGCCGGTTCATGTCGAGGGGGCTGTGGAAGCGAATTTATAACATCATCGAGGCTGCGTTCCGTCAGGGCGATGTGAACCATATCACCGGCGACATCCATTTTCTGGCTCTGCTCCTTCGCAAGCGGAAGACGGTCTTGACGGTTCTTGATTGTGTGTTCGAGTCGAGACATGCTGGACTGAAGAAGTTAATGTTTCTATGGATATGGTATGTGATTCCGGTTCGCAGAGTGGCCCTGGTCACGGCGATTTCGGAGTTTACCAAGGATCGACTCGTCCACCTGACGCATTGCGACCCCGATAAGGTTCACGTGGTCCCGATCTGCATCACGACCGCGTTCCGCCGCATCGACAAACCGTTCAACCGTTCGTGTCCCACGATCCTCGCTATCGGGACGACGGAGAACAAGAATCTTAGCCGACTTGTCGAGGCGCTGGCGGGGATCTCGTGCCGGCTCCAGATCATCGGCGTCCTCACCACCGAGCAGCGAGCGCTCCTTGAGGCCAGCGGGATCGACTACCGCAACGCGTACGGCGTCAGCGAGGACGTCTTGATCCAGTATTACGGCGAGTGTGACGTGCTCGCCTTCGTCTCGACATACGAGGGCTTCGGGATGCCGATCATTGAGGCGAATACGATCGGTCGCCCGGTGGTCACCAGCAAGGTCGCCTCGATGCCCGAGGTTGCGGGGGACGCGGCGCACCTGGTCGATCCGTTCGATGTGGCCTCGATCCGGGAAGGCCTGCTCAAGGTCATCAATGATGCACCTTACCGGGAGACTCTCGTACAGAACGGGTTCCGGAATTGCCTGCGGTTTCGGCCCGAAGAAGTGGCTCGGCTGTACGCCGAACTCTATCGATCGTTGGCAGCCGCTCCGGTCCGGTCGCCCGAGACGCTGGCCTCGGCTTCCGTCGGTGAGCGGAGTGTCACGGGCGGCTGATTCATTTTTTTGGGGGGAGTTCCGTGCTCCGTCCTGAGTTTGGATCAATTTTCGTCGGGGCGGATGCGTTGGGTCCCTCCCCTCGTCGTTCTGCCTTCGCGCCGAGGTCAGAGACTCGAGCCACCCGGATGCGAGCGACTCGTCTGGGTAAACCGGTCTAGTTTCAGGGCTTGTGAACGTGATCGCGTTGTTGATCTTGCAGAATGGCGTTAAGATTTGACGCTCGCCGTGACCGTGGAGAGTGCCGATCGTTGCGCTCCCCGATGGTGGGCCGTCCGGGTCCTGGCGAGGATTGAGGAAGGATCAAATGATCTTGGCTAACGACGCAGCGAAGCTCCGTGTGCCCATGTCCCAGCCGTCGATCGACGAAGACGACATTGCCGCCGTGCTTGCGGTGCTGCGGACTCCGTATCTCAGCATGGGGCCGAAGGTCCGTGAATTCGAGCAGGCGATGGCCGAGTATATCGGGGTCGCCGAGGGGGTCGCGGTCAACAGTGGTACGAGTGGGCTTCACCTTTGCATGGAGGCGGAGGGAATCGGCCCGGGTGACGAGGTCATCACGACTCCGTTCAGCTTTGTCGCTTCGGCCAACTGCGTGCTCTACCAAGGGGCGCGGCCGGTCTTCGCCGACATCGATCCGGTCACCCTCAACATCGACCCCGAGGCCGTCGAGGCCCGAATCACGAAGCAGACCCGGGCAATCATCGCGGTTGATGTCTTCGGCCAACCGGCGGCGGTGGAGGCCCTGGTCGATATCGCGCGGCGGCACTCCCTCACCCTTTTTCAGGATTCCTGCGAGGCGATTGGGGCAGAGCGGAACGGAGTGCGGATCGGTTCCCAGGGCAGGGCGGCGGTGTTCGCATTCTATCCCAACAAGCAGATGACGACCGGCGAAGGCGGGATGGTCGTCACTGATGACCTGGATTACGCCAAGGTGCTCCGCAGTCTTTGCAACCAGGGACGCGACGAGAGCGGGACTTGGATGAACCACATCCGGTTGGGCTACAATTACCGTCTTGACGAAATGAGCGCGGCGTTGGGGCTTTCGCAAACGCGTCGGCTCGATCAAATCCTGGATCGCCGCGAACGCGTCGCCATGCGATATACCGAGCGGCTCCGCCACGTGGAAGGCATTTCGACCCCTGTGGTGGCGCCCGAAACCACGCGGATGAGCTGGTTCGTCTATGTGGTCCGACTCGATGAGAAGGTGGATCGAACCCGGCTGATCGCGGATCTGGAGCAGGACGGAGTCACGAGCCGCCCTTATTTCGTCCCGCTCCACCTCCAGCCACTCTACCGGCAGCGGTTCGGTCACCAGCCGGGGGAGTATCCGGTCACCGAAAGAATCGCTCAGTCCACGCTCGCATTACCGTTCTTCACCGACATGACCGATACCCAGATTGACTACGTGTGCACAAGGTTGCAAAAGCGGATCGCGTTGACGCGAGATCGATCCAAGGTGGCGCTTTGAGGGATTCCGGATCGTTTTCCCCCATGGGGCTAGGACTCGGGAGATGTCGTTCTGGAGTGGGCATCGGCCGTGATTGGTTGACTCGCTTGGGCGGGCTGCTAATCTGATCGACGGTCGGCACGTGGTCTTCGTCGATCTCGCTCAAGGCGGTTTGCATACGGTCGATTTCACGCGGAACTGGTGCGGGTTTCAAGCCGGCCGCCGCTTTCGCTCGTCTCTGGTGGTGTCGAGTCAGTAGCCAACGGGGGAACGATGGCCAACCTGCTCCAGAGCTTGAGATGGAAGTTCGTCCGAACCATCTACGCGTCGCACAACGACTCGGCGCCGGTTCAGGACGCAATCCGGCGTTGTCTCGGTGAGTTGCAGGATGGGGATATCGGGTTGAACGTGGGGGCCGGCACGACCCGACTCCACCAGGCGATCATCAACTACGACCTGCTGCCGGGTCCTGCGATTGACTGCACGGGACGTGCCGAGCGGCTGCCGTTCGCCGACAACAGCTTCTCGGTCGTGATCTCGCAAGAAACGCTGGAGCACGTCGCGGACCCCTTTGAGGCGGTGCGCGAGATCTGCCGGACCATGCGGCCGGGCGGTGTCTTCTACTGTCAGGTTCCGTTCGTGATCGGCTACCACCCGGGACCGACCGACTACTGGCGGTTCACCAAGGAAGGGATCCAGAGGCTTGTCGAGCAGGGCGGGTTATTGTGCGAGAGTGTGGCGGTCACGGTCGGACCCGGCACGGGCTTCTATCGGATCCTGGTCGAATTCTTCGCGACGGTCCTCTCTCGTCCGTTTCCCCGCGTCTATCTCTACGTGAAGGGGGCGCTCGCCTTGTTCTTCTACCCGGTCAAGTGGCTCGATGGTGTCCTCTATAACGGCAAGCAGGTGGATCGGATCGCGGGCGGATACTATGCCATCGCGAGGAAGCTCCCGTCGCCCGAATGAGGCGAGGTCCTGCTGGTCTTGCGGCGGAGAACCACCGGCCCGCGGTTGCTCCGGGGAGCAAGTGAGAACAAGGCATCCACCGACCGGTTTCCCGGTCTTTCTTTTTTTTCTTTCTTGATGTTATCAACCGTGAATGGCTTATTATTCGTAAAGCGATGCTTTGACCTCGTGGTCGCTGCCGCACTCGGCCTGGTCGTTGCGCCGTTGCTGATCGTCGTGGCCCTGGCGATCTACGCCCAGGATCGAGGGCCGATCTTTTTCAGGCAGCGGCGGGTCGGCATGGGGTTCGTGGAATTCGATCTGTTGAAGCTCAGGAGCATGTGGCTCAACGACGTACCGGCCGAATCGGTGGGGACGGTCCGTGGGGATCACGCCCTGGTCACACCGATCGGTCGGATCATCCGCCGGCTCAAGATCGACGAGTTGCCGCAGATCTGGAACGTGCTTCGGGGCGACATGAGCCTTGTCGGCCCTCGGCCGATGATCCCTGGCCCGGTGGAACGCTACGACGCATTCGAACGGCGGCGGCTCGCGGTCCGACCGGGGATGACGGGCTGGGCCCAGGTCAATGGCAACACCGAGCTAACCTGGCCCGAGCGGATCGCCCTGGACGTCTGGTACGTCGACCACTGGAGCCCTGGTTTCGACCTGAAGATCCTGGTGAAGACGCTCGGCGTCATCGTTCGTGGCGAACATTCCAACCGTGATGCTCTGGAGCGAGCCAACGCCTATGCGAATCATTCTCGTCGGAGCGGTTGATAGCACGCGGATCGCCCTCGAAACGTTGGTCCGGGGAGGGACGCCGCCGGTGGCCCTGGTCACACTGCCCCGGTCCCTCAGCGGGCGTCATTCCGACTTCGTCGACTTCCATCCGATCACGGCGGCGCTAGGCGTTCCGCTGGTGGAGGTCCGGAACGTGAATGACGCTTCGGCGATCGCCAAGATGCGTGCGCTGGAGCCGGACTATTGCATGGTGATCGGCTGGTCCCAGATCTGCGGGGAGGAATTTCGCGGGCTGCCGCGACTCGGCTGCGTGGGATACCACCCCGCCCCTTTGCCGCAGGACAGGGGGCGTGCGGTCATTCCCTGGACCATCCTCCAGAACCGGGCCGAGACAGGATCGACCTTGTTCTGGCTCGACGAGGGGGTCGACTCGGGAGACATCCTGATTCAAGAGCGCTATCCCGTCAGCCCGACCGAGACGGCGGCCACGCTCTATCAGACGCATCTCGATGCCCTTGAACGTCTCATGGAAGGGATGATGACGCAGCTCCGGGCAGGGAAAGCCCCGCGCGTCGTCCAGGATCATCACCTCGCCAATTATTGTGCCAAGCGAACGGCGGATGATGGTTGGATCGACTGGACCCAGCCCGCGACCGACGTCTGGCGACTCATCCGCGCGGTGGGCAAGCCGTATCCGGGCGCCTTCACGCTCCGGAAGGAGCAGCGACTGACCGTCTGGGAGGCCGATTACGTCGGCCAGGCGCCCTATGTGGGACTTCCGGGCCAGGTCCAGGCGATCGACGCTTCGGGGGTCTTGGTCCAGTGCGGCGACCGGAACCATGTCCGCCTGGTGCAGGTCGCCTACGAAGGAAATGACGTGGCGGCGAACGAACTGCTGAAGAATCACGAGAAGCTCGGCCTGGATTGGGCCAAGTGGGCCGTCACGATTGCGCGGAGGCTGTCGGAATGAAGAAACGTGTGCTGGTGATTGCCCCTCATCCCGACGACGAGGTGTTGGGGGCCGGCGGCGTGATGGCGCGGTTTGCCGCCGAAGGCGCGGACGTCTTTGTCGCGGTCGTCACCAAGGGGGGGCCGCCCCTGTTCACCGAAGATTTCGTCGAACAAGCCCGGCGCGAGGCGAAGGAGGCGCACCAGATCCTCGGAGTCAAGGAAACGCGATTCCTCGACCTCCCCGCCGCGGGCCTGGATAGCATCCCCCACCGCACGGTCAACGCTGCCCTGGTCGACGTGGTGAAAGAGTTCGAGCCCGACCTGCTCTTCATTCCGTTCAACGGCGACATCCACCTTGATCATCAACTGATCTTTCTTTCATCCCTGGTGGCGGTGCGGCCCGGCAGTACACTCCGGAAGATCGGGATCTACGCGTATGAGACACTCTCCGAGACCAACTGGAACGCCCCCTACATCACTCCGAGCTTCGTGCCGAACACTTTCTTTGACATCACGGAGTATCTGGATCTCAAGATGGCGGCCATGAAGGCCTTCTCCTCGCAGGTCAAGCCGTTCCCTAACGAACGATCGCTGGAGACCCTCAGGGCCCTGGCCATGCTCCGAGGCAGTACCGTCGGAGCCCACGCGGCCGAGGCGTTCGTTCTGATCCGGGCGGTCAGTTGAGGCGAGCCCGACGTGACGGACCTGAGTTGGCGAGGACGGGCGACCCGAAGGCCAGGCCCCTTGAATCCGTGAGGAGCGAGCGCCCGCGATGACCGATGACTTCAATATCCTGTTCGTTTGTGCCGGACGCCGGGTCGCTTTGATCCGCCTCTTCCGCCGCGCCCTCGAGACTCTTGGCCTGCGAGGCAAGCTCCTCACGGCCGACCTCCAGGGAGCGGCCTCGGCCCACTTCGCCGGCGATGGACCCGAGTATATCCCCCGCATCTCCGACCCCCACTTCATCGATCGGCTGAAGGAGATTTGCCGACGCCGGCAGGTCCGCCTGGTCGTCCCCTTGATCGACACCGTGCTTGGCACGCTGGCCGACCACCGGGATGAGTTCCAAGCCTTCGGTACGACCTTGCTCGTCTCCTCGCCCGAAGTGGCCGGCCTCTGCCTGGATAAGCGGGTGACTTACGAGTTCTTTCGGCGCAAGGGAATCCCGACGCCCGCGATCCTCGATCCCCAGGCGATCCTCGCCGATCCCAGGGCCGACTATCCGTTTCTCCTGAAGCCGGCCACGGGGAGTTCGAGCCAGGGTGTCACGCGGATCGAGAACGCCCGGCAACTGGAGTTCTTCCTGGACTACATCAAGAATCCGATCGTTCAGGAGTTGATCACCGGTCAGGAGTACACGCTCGACATTCTCGCCGATGCCCAGGGCAAGGTCCGTTGCGTCGTCCCTCGGCTCCGGATCGAGACCCGCGCCGGCGAGATCAGCAAGGGTTTGACGGTCAAGAATGAGACGCTGATCGACGCGGGGCGGCGGGTCGTCGAGGCGCTTCCGGGTGCCGTCGGTTGTATCACCGTGCAAGGCTTTCTCACTCCCAGCGGGGAGATCAAATTCATCGAGATCAATCCACGCTTCGGAGGAGGCTTCCCGCTCTCCGCCGAGGCGGGGGCCGACTTCCCGCGCTGGATCATCGAGATGGAACTGGGCCGGGATCCCGCAATCGCGCTCGATGCCTGGCGGGATGGAGTCGTTATGCTTCGGTATGATGATGCAATCTATACTAACCCGGAATGTTTATGCGACGACTTTTGGTCTTCGACCTCGACGACACCCTCTACCCCGAGCGATCGTTCGTCCTGAGCGGGTTCCGTGCGTCGAGCGACTGGCTGGAGGCCCGGCACTCGGTCTCTGGCTTCTACGATCAGGCGGCCGGTTTGTTTGAGGAGGGGCTCCGAGGGACGATCTTCAACGAGGCCCTGGCCCGTGTCGGGCTCGCCGCCGAGGACGCGATGGTCAAGTCGCTGATCGAGGTCTATCGCGGCCACGCTCCGCGGATCGCCCTGCACGAGGATGCTGTCTGGGCACTTGACCACTTCGGTGCCAAGTTGGCGCTGGGTCTGTTGACCGACGGGTATGCGGCGACCCAGCGGAACAAGGTGGCGGCCCTGGACATCGCCGGCCGGTTCCAGACGATCGTCTATACGGACGATCTGGGTCGGGAACGCTGGAAGCCGAGTCCGGCGCCCTACCTCAAAATCATGGAGGCGACCGGGCGTTCGGGGGTCGAATGCATCTATGTGGCCGACAATCCGCTCAAGGATTTCGTGGCCCCCAACGCGCTTGGCTGGATGACCGTGCAGGTGCTCAGGGACGGGGGCGAGTACGCGAACGTGGTCGCGAGCGAAGGCCACCAGGCGCAACATCGTGTGACCGATCTCTATCGGCTCGAGCAGCTCATCTGCGTGTGATCTCTCGCTTGAGCGGGGATGGTTTCAAGAGCGGTGCTGGCATCCCATTTGTGTTGAAGTCGGCCCTGAATGGAGGAGATTCGTGTTCTCGGACAAAGTGCTTCTGATCACCGGGGGAACGGGCTCCTTCGGGAACGCCGTGCTCCAACGGTTCCTCAAGACCGACATCGCCCAGATCCGCGTCTTCAGCCGTGACGAGAAGAAGCAGGATGAGATGCGGCACCAGTACCGCGACGAGAAGCTGAAGTTCTACATCGGCGACGTCCGCGATCCGAGCAGCATCCGCGACGCGATGGAGGGGGTCGATTACGTCTTCCACGCCGCTGCGCTCAAGCAGGTCCCTTCCTGCGAGTTCTATCCCATGGAGGCGGTGCGGACGAACGTGATTGGTGCCGATCATGTGATCACGGCTGCCATCCAGTCCGGCGTCAAGAACGTGATCGTGCTCAGTACCGATAAGGCGGCCTATCCGATCAACGCGATGGGGATGTCGAAGGGCCTGATGGAGAAGGTGGCCATCTCCCGCGCACGGGTCGGTGCCGAAAAGGGTTGCACGCTCTGCGTGACCCGTTACGGCAATGTGATGGCCTCGCGGGGATCAGTGATCCCCTTGTTTGTGGATCAGCTTCGCCAGGGCCTGCCATTGACGTTGACCGACCCGAAGATGACCCGGTTCATGATGTCGCTGGATGACGCCGTCGACCTGGTGCTCTATGCGTTTCAGAATGCCGGGCCGGGTGACCTCTTCGTGCAGAAGGCGGCCTCGGCCACCATCAGTACGCTGGCCGAGGCCGTGAAGCGGATCTTCAAGGCCGACAACCCGATCCAGGTGATCGGCACCCGCCACGGCGAGAAGCAGTACGAGACCTTGATGACACGCGAGGAGCTCGTCCGTGCGGTCGACCTGGGCGACTACTTCCGGGTTCCCGCCGATGTCCGCGACCTCAACTACGCCCAGTACTTCTCCGAAGGGGAGAGCCGCGTGTCCGCGATCGAGGACTATCATTCACACAACGCCGGCCTGCTCGACGTCGAGGGCATGATCGCGTTGCTCTTGAAGCTGCCCTACATCCAGCAGGAACTGGCCCGGCCGATCCATGCGCCCGGCCGGTCAGGCTGAGGCAGAGGCGCGGCACTCACGCGGGTTGTGGAACTAGGGATCGCTCAAAAGGCGGGAGAAGTCCGACCGTGAAGACCGTTCTCATCACCGGCGCCGGCGGGTTCGTCGGTCGCAACCTCGTGGCGCGATTGAAGCACCGCGAAGACGTCACCCTGATCGCGGTTCATCGTGAGACCGCCGAGGCCGAGCTTCGCGACGGCTTGGCTCGCGCCGACGTCATCGTTCACCTGGCCGGCGTGAACCGGCCGGAGACGCCGGACGAGTTTGAGACGGGCAATGCAGGGTACACCGAGACGCTCTGTCGGCTCCTCCGCGAGCTGGGCCGTCGTCCCAGGCTGATCGTCAGCTCCTCGATTCAGGCCGAGTTCGACAATCCGTACGGTCTCAGCAAGCGGCGCTCCGAGGAAATCGTTGCGCAATTCGCCCGCGAGACCGGGGCCGAGGTTGCCGTCTTCCGTCTCAAGAACGTTTTCGGTAAATGGTGTCGGCCGAACTACAATTCCGTGGTCGCCACGTTCTGCCACAATATCGCCCACGACCTGCCGATCCAGGTCAACGACCCGGACCGGGCAGTCGAGCTCGTCTTTGTCGACGACGTGGTGGCCGCGATCCTGAACGAGATGGACCAGCCGGGACCACGAGCCGGTGTCATCGTGACGCCCGACCCGATCCCGTCTCACACCATTTCCCTCGGCGACCTCGCCGACCGGATTCGCTCGTTTCACGCGATGCAGCCGACGCTCCGTGTCCCCGACTTCTCGCTCCGATTCAATCAGCAGCTCTACGCGACCTATCTTTCTTACGTCGATCCGAGGCGCTGGGAGTACGGGCTCGAGATCAAGAGCGACAACCGAGGGAACCTGGCGGAGTTCATCAAGTCCCCCTGGTTCGGCCAGATCTTCATCTCGCGGACGCATCCGGGGATCACCCGGGGGAACCACTTTCATCACACGAAGACCGAGAAGTTCCTTGTGATCGCGGGCGAAGGGCTCATCAAGTTCCGTCACGTTGAACGCGATGAGGTCATCGAGCACCGGGTACGGGGCGAGGATTACCGGGTCGTCGAGATCCCCCCTGGTTACACGCACTCGATCACGAACGTCGGCGCGACCGAGATGATCACTTTGTTCTGGGCTAGCGAGATTTTCGATCCGGAGCGGCCGGACACGTACTTTGTTTCCGTCGATCAGCGAGGCGCATCGTGAAGGTCGCTACCATCGTCGGGACCCGCCCCGAGATCATCCGACTGTCCCGCGTGATGGCCGCGCTCGACCGTTATGTCGAGCATGTCATCATTCATACGGGGCAGAATTATGACCACGAACTGAATCAAATCTTTTTCGATGAGCTGGAGATCCGCAATCCGGATCACTATCTCAACGCGGCCGGCGCGACT
Source organism: Singulisphaera photorubra (assembly GCF_045290345.1). Classification (GTDB taxonomy): domain Bacteria; phylum Planctomycetota; class Planctomycetia; order Isosphaerales; family Isosphaeraceae; genus Singulisphaera. Next base: position 2,380,162 of record NZ_CP155447.1, read on the forward strand.
CCGGCCGAGACGATCGGCCTGGTGATCGCCAAGGTTGATGCGGTGCTCCGCGAGATCCGGCCCGATGCGATCCTGATCCTCGGCGATACCAACTCCTGCCTGGGCGCCATCTCGGCGAAGCGACAGAAGATCCCGGTCTTCCACATGGAGGCGGGGAACCGCTGCTTCGACCAGCGGGTGCCCGAGGAGATCAACCGGAAGATCGTGGACCACATCGCCGATATCAACCTCCCCTACAGCGAGATCTCCCGCGATTACCTGATCCGCGAAGGGTTGCCCCCCGATCGGACGATCAAGACGGGGAGTCCGATGTACGAGGTCCTACATCACTACCTGCCGAAGATCGAACGAAGTGATGTGTTGACCCGGCTCCGGCTGGACGAGGGCAAGTACTTCGTGGTGAGCTGCCACCGCGAGGAAAATATCGACTTTCCCGACCAGTTCGCCAAGTTCATTCGCGTCCTCAACGGGCTCGCCGAGACGTATGGGCAACCTGTGATCGTCTCGACCCACCCCCGGACCCGGAAACGGATGGAGGCCGAAGACGTGCAAGTTCACGCCTCGGTCCAGCTCCTCAAGCCGCTCGGCCTCTGCGACTACGTCCACTTGCAGAAGCACGCCAAGGCGACGCTCAGCGACAGCGGGACGATCAGCGAGGAATCCTCGATCCTCAACTTCCCGGCGCTCAATATTCGCAATGCCCACGAGCGTCCCGAAGGAATGGAAGAGGCCGCCGTCATGATGACGGGCCTGGAATGGGACCTGATCCGCGAGGCGCTCAAAATTCTCGAGCACCAACCGCGAGGCGAGACCCGTGCTCTGCGAATCGTGCGAGACTACGACGTGCCGAACGTTTCCGAAAAGGTCGTCCGGATCATCATGAGCTACACGAACTACGTCAAACGCACCGTCTGGCACGAGATTTGATTGCATGCTCAATGCTCCTGCGCAGGGCTGAAAAGCCGATGCCTCTCGACATTGCGCCAGGGCCGTGCATGCAGGCGTTGATGCGACGGCCAGTTTCCGAAATAAATCAACGATCCGCGACTGGGCGAAAATCGCGCTGGATTTCCGGGCCGGCCGTGCGACTGCAAACTAACCCGTTGCGGAAACCGCAAGAATCCTCGTTTCTTTGGCTCTGTCGCAGATCGTTGAAAAAAAGGGTCTGAGAACAAGGGCACGATGCCGCCCTGTGATCGCGCTGAGTTGTTGGTCAGTCTCGGGACGTTGTCGACTTTACGCCAGAGCCGACGCGGAAAGGGGGATCGTTGGCGCGAAGGCCGCTCGGGACCGGAGACACGAGCTTGAGCTTCTCAGGTCACCGGCCGATCAGGGGCCACTGGCTGAGCATGGTCGGACCTTCGATTCAAGAGTTTGGGAGCATGCTCGAGGGGGGGCGTGGCGGATTGTATCGGTCTTTGCCGTTGCACCTGGCTCATCGCGAGTGGCTCTCCTCTGCACCGAGCGACAGGCTGGGAACGACGGGCGATCGGGTTTCGCTGCTGTCGTGGACCTGGCGTCCTCGAGGTTATTGTCGGCTTACAGTGAGAGGGGGCAGGCCGTTTGGCGGTCTGCCCCGTGTTTTGCGCCTGACCGGCGATTCCGCCGGTCCGTCTCTCACTGGTGGGGTATTCAACTCGACGGGAATGAGCACCAGTTCTCCGACCATCGTCGACGCGTGGTCGAACTCCGAGGCCCCGACATGCTCAAGGCAATCGTCCAGTCGCTCCGAAGCTCTTTGCTCGTCCGTCGCATCGTCCTTCCCATTCTTTCCAAGGTGGGACGTGGCGACATCACGATCAAGCACCACTACACTGGTGATCCCGTCCGGCTCGATCGGTTCAAGCATCGGAACTACTGGTGCTCTGGAAAGGACCGCGAACGCACGACGATGGAACTGTTTCGGCGGATCCTCCGCCCAGGCGACGTTGGTTATGATGTGGGAGCCAACATCGGTTACATCAGCCTTTACATGATGAGCCTGGTGGGAGAGCAGGGGCGGCTCTACGCGTTCGAACCCGACCCGAGCAATTTGATCTATCTGCGGGAAAACCTCGGGAAGAAGGCCCAGGCGTTTATCGTCGAAGCCGGCGTGGCGGCCGAGCCGGGGAGCTTGGAATTGTATGCTGAGGATTTGACCGGCCAGAACAGCAGTTTCATCAAAGATTTCGAAATGCTCAAGGACAACGCGGCCGCGGCGCGCATGCAACCGAAAATCAGTGCGATCGCCGTCGATGTGATCACCCTGGATGGGGTCTTGAGTGAGACGCAAGCCATCCCGCGTTGCATCAAGATTGATGTCGAGGGCTTCGAGTTCGAGGTGCTCCTCGGGGCGGTCAACCTTCTGCGGGAGCACAGTCCCATTCTCCTTATTGAGGTTCATAACCAAAAAAAGAATCAAGTGAAGATCTTTGAATTTTTGCAGGAGGCTGGGTATCAGATTCATTGTGTCGATACTCTCGCCCGTTTGACCGATCCCGAGCAACTGAACTTGAACGTCCTCTGTCTTAAGCCGGGCAAGCATGACACGATCCTGGAGACGGTCGATCGGCATTGACTCGGTCCGTTTCGAAGCGATCAGTCTCTGAATTGCAAGGACGTGAGGCGCATCGTCTGGTACGAGAATTGATTTCATGCGAATCTTGATTTTAAGCCAATGGTTTCAGCCCGAGCCGATGTTGAAAGGGCTGCCGTTGGCGAAGGCCCTTCGCGATCGTGGGCACGAGGTCGAAGTCCTTACAGGGTTTCCGAATTACCCCGGTGGCAAGCTCTATCCGGGTTATCGGGTTCGCCCGATGCGCCGAGAAATGATGGACGGGATCCGCGTGAACCGGGTCGCTCTTTACCCGAGCCACGGCACCAGCGGACTTGGCCGCCTCCTCAATTATCTGAGTTTTGGCGCCAGCGCGGGCTTGATCGGTCCCTGGCTTGTCCGGAAGCCGGATGTCGTCTATGTCTACAACCTGATCACGCTCGGCTTCGCCGCCCGGCTGCTCCGCTGGTTCAGGGGGAGCAAGACCGTTCTCGACGTGCAGGACTTGTGGCCGGAATCGGTGGCCGGCTCCGGCATGGTGCGGAATCGCACGATCCTCGGCCTCCTCAATCGATGGTGTTGTGCGGTGTATCGCCGCTCCGATCGACTGATGGTCAACTCACCTGGTTTCAAGCGGAACCTCGTCGCTCGAGGGGTGGACGAGGATAAGATTGAAGTGATCTACAATTGGTACGATCAGTCGGAGGCGGAGCTTCCTCCTCCTGACCCGAACCTGGCGCGGGAGCTCGGGTTCAATGGACGTTTCAACATCGTATTTGCCGGGACAATGGGGCTATTGCAGGCCCTCGATCCGGTCATCGAGTGTGCCCGAAGGCTGAGCGACCGTAGGCCGGACGTCTTCTTCACGTTCGTCGGCGGCGGCGTCGAGGTGGACCGGCTGAAAGCTCTGGCGGGTGATCTCTCGAACGTGCAATTCCTGGCGCGTCGACCGCCGTCGGCCATGAGTGAGATCTATTCTCTGGCTGATGCCTTGCTTGTTCATCTGAAACTCGATCCGCTGTTCGCGATCACCATTCCGTCCAAGATTCAGGCCTATCTCTGCGCCGGGAAGCCAATCCTCTGCGGTGTGCCGGGGGACGCCGCAGACCTGGTCGGTCGAGCGCAGGCGGGAGTCGACTTTCTCCCGGAAGACTCCCAATCACTCGAGCAAGCGATTCTCAGACTGCTTGCCATGGAGCCGGCTGAGCGGCGGCAATTGGGAGCGAATGGCCGGGCCTACTACCAAGAGCATCTGAGCGTGCTCGAGGGTGTGCGCAGGATCGAATCGGTGTTCGCCGACGCCGTTGCCACGCCGTAAGCGGCGTCCATCGGCGCCGTTACGGACAAGGTGGGGAGCAAACGCTGATTGGGCTTCGCCGGGACCACGGGGCCTGGCGATTCCACGGAAAAGATCGATTCATCGAGGGGGGTAGGTCGTGCACGGCCTGCCCCCCTCTTTTTTTTTAACGACCCGATCTAGGGCTTGGAAGCCTCTCGCTACTCGTTCCCACGGAGGCCCGTGGGAACGAGGGGGATTCCTCGCTCAGTGGCGGATCGTTGCTTTTTTTGTGTCTCCTTGTCTGGCCCTTCCGTCAGATCCTCCACGGCGTGCTTGGTAATCGGGGACGAGGGGCCATAATCACACGGTTGTATAAAAAATGCTCGAATGCTTATCGGGATTTCAGTACGCTCGGCTGGCCGCGAGCCGAGCGACACCTTTCCGTACCCAGAGATATCATGGGTGATTGACTGCTTGAAATAATTTGGATATTGGTATTTGATTTGGCGTGGTCAAGCCAGGAACTTCTGCGAAAGCACGCGTCTCCGGCCCGATCTCAAGGAAACCCAACGTTCCGCGAACGATTTCGGTATAGTAGCTTGAGTGGCATCGTTCAGTTCAAGCTGTGAATGACCATCCTGAGGGATTTGATGTCAGTCGGCGCGGGTGTGATCCAACCTTTCGAGGAATCCCATGAATCGCCATCGCCTTTTCTTACTCTCATTGCTGCTTGGCGTTCCGTCCGGGATCGCCTTCACAGGAGTCGTGCTGGAATCGAGCCGCGCGGTCGGTGAAGAACCTGACTTGTTCGCATCCCCGCCCCGCTCCTCGGCCTTCAACGTTCGAAGCTACGGAGCCAAGGGCGACTCCATCGCCGACGACACCGACGCAATCCAGGCATGTATCGACGCTGCGCTTGGCTCGGCGGATTCGAAGACGAAAGTCCGCGAAGCCAAAGGCCCGATCTATCTCCCTTCGGGTAAGTACAAGATCACCAGGCCGCTAAAAATCTATTCCGCCCAGTACGTGAAGTTTCACGGCGACGGAGGATCGAGCCAGCTCTACCCGGTTGGCAAGATGACCTCGGTCCTCGACCTGAATGGAGTGGCTTACAGTACGTTTAATGACTTCTTGATACGTGGTAACGGGCGCGACGAGTCGATTGACGACGCGATTTTGCACTACTGGGATCCCGCAACGGCCTATCGCTCGAGCACCCGCAACGTCTTTGAAAAGATCATTATCCAGAATACGCGTTGCGTGACGGCTATTCGTATCGGCAAGCCCAAGTCAGGGTTGCAGGTGGATCAGGGGGTCTATCGCGACATCAGTATTGAAGGGGCGTGGAAGCCGGGCGAAACCACGTGGTATCAGGCGGGGCTTTACATCGGAGACGGCTTGTTTGCGAACAACCTGATTCACTCCGCCTACAACCTCGAGTCCTCGTTCTGGGCGAGTGGAGTGACCGTGGACGCCTCGAACTTTTCGCTGTTCGGCGGCGGCTTAGGCCGGAACGGCACGGATCTGAACGCCCACACTCTGGCCTATTTCTCGGTTCAAGGTTTGCGCAGTGAATCCTCCGGGCGATTCTTCGAGTCGATCGGACCGAGCTCTCACGATGCCCTCTACAATCTTTCAGACATCATCTGGTCGGCCGACAAGATCGTCGACGATGGCGAGTTCATCCGGATGCGTGCCAACGGCGTTCTCAGCTTGCAGAACCTTCAGATCACCAACGGCGGGGCCAAGGCAAAAATCGCCGCGAACCCGGTGCTGTCCTCGACGATCCGCTTGGCTGGTATCGTCTCGCCCAATACTCTCGATGGGTTTCTTTCGACACTCAACGCCAAGGCCACGGCGATTGTCGAGGGCTACTACCAGGCGAATACCACGGTTGGACGTGTCGCCGCGATCGACGGATTCTCGACGACCGGCCCAGTCCAGTGGCCCGGCCCGGGCGGCGGGGGAATCTGGATGCGAAGTGGCGGCTTCTACAGTCAGCCGGGCAAAGGTAAAGCAACAACCCTGATCAAGCCGCGAAGATGAGCGACGATCCAGACACAAGCTCCAACCGTTTCGGAGCGTCGGTCGTCCCGGTTCCCAGCGGCTCGGGATGACCGACCGGAGCGGCCGGCGTCCGGGGGGCATTATTGCTCCCCGGAGCGATCCGGCCCTTGGACTTAACTCAGAGTCAAACCGTCCGCCTGACCCCGGGTCGCAGGGCCTCGGCCATCAGGTCGTCCAGGCCCGCGTGGTCACTATGGCCGAAGCCGAGCAGATGGCCGAACTCATGTTCCAGGACACTCAGCAGGTCGATCAAGGCAGCGGCTGGGCCTGCCACGCCGGTGGTGAACTCGGAGTCGGAGTCGGGAGTCGGGTCGACGAACCAGCCGTAGCCGGCGGCATCCCGGTCGATCGTGATCCCGTCGGCGCCGGCGAAGCCGAGTTCATCCCCCGCGAGGTCTGCGATTCGGATCGGGACGGAGCGGAGGGCCTCGATGCGAGCGTCATCGGCGCCAGCGTCCCGCCAGCGGGCGAGCGCCGCGTCGACGATCTGGGGTAGGTCGTCGAGCTTGAGCTGAGGTCCGGTAGGCAGCGGATTCGCCCCCCCCTCGGCGCGGAGCGGACTCACGGCCGAGATCCGCATGGCGTCGGCGATGACGAAGCCGTCAGCGTCGTTGCCGAGCTCGACGCGGAGGGTATTGCCCGTGATGACGACGGTTCCCAGGCTCTGGAAGACCACGCCTCCCTCCGTCGTGCCTCCGGCGGGGTTGTTGCGCTGGTCGATCCGGACGGTTGTGATCAGGGTGTTGCCGTCGTAGATCCGGTAGGGGGCGTTGGAGGCGCGGTTGGTACCGGCGATCCAGGTCACCTGCACTTCGTACGAGCCGGGCACGAGGCCGGTGTATTGCCAGGAGGCGGTGTCCGATCCGCCGCCCGGAGCGACGTAGCGGGCCGTGCCGCCGTACCCGCCCGAATAGCTTACCCAGGGGCCTGCCTGGTTGTAGTCTGACTGTCCGTCGTCGCTCAAGACGGGCGCGAATGGAACGGGCTCACTCAGGCGCACGGCATCAGCGATGACGAAGCCGTCAGCGTCGTTGCCGAGCTCGACGCGGAGCGTGGTGCCGGTGATGGCGACGGTTCCCAGGGTCTGGAAGACGGCTCCCCCTGCGGTCACGGCTCCGGCGGGATTGTTGCGCTGGTCGATCCTGACGGTTTTGATCAGGGTGTTGCCGTCATAGATCCGGTAGGGGGCGTTGGTGGCCCGGTTGGTGCCGGCCATCCAGGTCACCTGCACCTCGTACGAGCCGGGCACGAGGCCGGTGTGTTGCCAGGAGGCGATGGCCGACCCGTCGCCGGACTCGACGTAGCGACCCGTGCCGCCGTACCCGTTCGAGTAGTTCACCCAGGGACCTGCCTGGTTGTAGCCCAACTGTCCGTCGTCGCCGAAGTAGGGTGCGAACGGGGCCGGTTCACTCAGGCGAATCGCATCGGCGATGACGTAGCCGTCGGCATCATTGCCGAGCTCGACGCGGAGTGTGGTGCCGGTGACGGCGACGCTTCCCAGGTTCTGGAAGACCGCTCCTCCCGCGGTCACGACCCCGAAGGGGTTGTTGCGCTGGTCGATCCTGACGGTTTTGATCAGGGTGTTGCCGTCATAGATCCGGTAGGGGGCGTTGGAGGCGCGATTGGTGCCAGCGATCCAGGTGACTTGCACGTCGTGCGACGAGCCGGGGACGAGACCAGTGTATTGCCAGGAGGCGATGGCCGATCCGTCGCCGGATGCGACGTAGCGGGCCGTGCCGCCGTAGCCGCTCGAATCGCTCACCCAGGGGCCTGCCTGGTTGTAGCCTGGCTTTCCGTCGTCGACGAAGACGGGCGTGAACGGGATGGTATCACCCAGGCGCACGGCATCGGCGATGACGAAGCCGTCAGCGTCATTGCCGAGCTCGACGCGGAGTGTGCCGTTGTTGATGGCGACGGTTCCCAGGTTCTGGAAGACCGCTCCACTCGCCAACACGACTCCGGCGGGGTTGTTGCGCTGGTCGATCCTGACGGTTTTAATCAGGGTGTTGCCGTCATAGATCCGGTAGGGGGCGTTGGAGGCGCGGTTGGTGCCGGCGAGCCAGGTCACCCGCACTTCGTACGAGCCGGGTGCGAGGCCCGTTTGTTCCCAGGTGGCCGTGGCCGTGGCCGTGCTACCGCTGCCGGCAGTATAGGCGACCGACCCACCGAAGCCGCCGGTCACCTGCGGGGTCCAGGCCCCGGTCTGGCTGTAGGCCGCCGAACCATTATCGAGAATCGTGGCAATGGTGACGACCTCGATCGTCACGGTGGCCGGGCTGCTGGATGTCAGGCCGTCGTTGGCCGAGTATGTGAAACTATCAAACCCCGAGAAATGCGGGTCGGGCGTGTAGGTGAATCCGCCGTTGCTCAAGAGAGCCAGGCTGCCGTGTGCGGGCGCCGTGACGAGGAGGGCGGTCAAGGCGGTGCCATCGAAATCCGTGTCGTTGCTCACGACGCCCGGGGTCGTGACCGTCAGCGAGGCGTTCTCGGACATGCTATAGCTGTCGTTGCCAGCCGTCGGCGGATCGTCGACCGCGGTGACCGAGATGGCGCCGGTCCGCGCGGTACTCCGGTCGACCCCGCCGTTGGCCGTGCCTCCATCGTCCACCAGCACGATTCGGATCGTGGCGGTGCCGTTGGCGTTGGCGGCCGTGGTGAAGGTCAGTGTGCCGTCCGGCGCGATCGCGGGCGCCTGGCTGAAGGTGAGTCCGCCGGTGGTGGCGGTGACCGTCACCTCGAAGTGCAAGACTTGCCCAGTTTCATCGACGGCCGTCACGGGTCCTGGGCGGATGCTGGTGATGTAGCTGGCGAAGGAGCTGGGGCCGGCGTCCTCACTGGAGGTGGCTGTGGCGTTCACCAGGATGAACTCTGGCGCGTCGTTGACTGGGCGCACCGTGATGCTGACGGTGACTGGGTCGCTGAAGGCCTGACCATCATACGCACGGTAGGTGAAGCTGTCGGGGCCGTGGTAGTCGGCTGCCGGCCGGTAGATGAACGTGCCGTCAGCGAAGAGGTTCAGCGTGCCGTGCGACGGATTCGTCAGAAGCGAGGCGGTGAGGTTGAGCTTCGGGGTGTCGATGTCCGTGTCGTTGGTCAGGACGCTGGGCGCCGTGAACGTGATCTGCACATCTTCGTTGGTGGTATAGCTGTCGGCGACGGCGACCGGCGCGTCATTGACCGGGTTGACGAGCAAGAAGACGGTGACCAGATTGCCGTCGGCCGTCCCGTCGTTGGCCCGGTAGGTGAAGGTGGTGAGGGGGTTCGGGTCATCGGCGCTATTGTAATTTAGGGGTGGTGTGAAGCTGAACGTTCCGTTCGAATTGAAGACCAGGTTTCCGCGTTGCGGGCCGGTCACGAGGGTGGCGGTGAGGGGAGCCCGGTCGGTGTCGTCGTTGTCGAGCACACCGGCCGAGAGAGGCACGTTCGATGTGGCGTCTTCGTTGAAGTAGTAGATGTCGTTGCGCGACCGCGGCGACTGGATCGCGGCCGAGCCGAACTCCAGTGCGAGCGTCGGCGGGGGATTGAAGCCCCACTCCGAGCTGTCCAGCGCAATTCCGTCACCTCGGAGCAACCGGACCACCAGGCCCGGCTTCGAACTGCTCGCCAAGAGTGTCTGCAGGGCGGTGGCATCGAGCGTGATCGTGAGAGTTCCGAGGTCCACGTCGAAGGCTTGGCCCAGGAGAATGGCCGACGTGGTGGCATCCGCGGGCGTGAGCGTGCCATCGCCGGCATAGCCATAGATGCCAATGTCGACGCCGTTCTGAATGTTGTTGAACTCGAGGAGTCTGATGTTCACCGTCAGGGTCGCCGACAGGACGCTGAGTCCCGCGTCGAGGCCCGTCAGGTCATATTCCAGCAACCCTCGCCAACTGGGCGAGATATTATCCCGGGTCCAGATCAAGTTTTCGGCGGTGTTGACCGACTCGAAGGTCCCATTGTTATCAACGTCGATGGCGTAGCCGTCGGTGGCGGGGCGGCGGATGACGGTCCCGGAGGAGAACTGGAGCAAGAAGGCGTCGAGCGAGTTCCCGCCGACTGCCGTCGGTGTGCTCGTGAGTTCCGCGGTATTGACCGGGTCGGGGTCGAAGTCACTGGTGCCGATGAACCCGCCCACGACGTAGACGTGGCCGAAGGCGTCGGTGGTGATCCCCTGCGGGAGTTCGGTGCCGAAACCGCTGGTGTCGCTTGCCCAGAGAAAGTGGCCGTCGTTGCCCAGCTTGAGGACATAGGCGTCGGTCGACACGGCGGAGGGAGGGCCGGCGAGCGAGCCGGTTAAGGTGTAGATTTGCGCCGGGTCGGGATCGAAGTCGGCATACACGATGAAGGTGCCGGTCAGGTAGACGTTCCCCGCGATGTCCAGGGTCAGGTCAGCGACCGTTTCGTTCCCGGCCTGGCCGCCGATCTGGCCGGCCCAGGCCAGGTCGCCACTGGCGTTCAACTTGACGACGAAGACGTCCGGAATCGGAACGCCGCTGGTGTCGACCCCCTCGGTCGCCAGGTTGAACGTGGCTGCCGGGTTGGGGTTGAAGTCGACCGTTCCGGCGAACGTACCGGTCAGAAAGGCATTGCCCGCGGCGTCGACGGCGATGGCCGTGGCCGTTTCATTCTGACTGGCGCCGAAGCCTTTGGCCCAGACCAGATCACCGGTGCTGCTGAGCTTCGAGGCAAACACATCCGACATCCCGCCGAAGGGGAGCGTCACGGTCCCCGCGCCGGGGTCGAAGTCGTTGGTGACGCCTCGGTAGATGCCGGTGGTGTAGACGTTCCCGGTGCCGTCGACGGCGATCCCTTGACCCAGGTCGGCAACGCCCGAGGCCCCAAAGCTCTGGGCCCAGGTGTAGGTCCCGGCGGAGTCGAGCTTCAGGACGAAGACGTCGGACTGAGTGCTCCCCTGAGAGCTGCGATTGGCCGTGCCGGCGCCAGGATCGAAGTCAGCCGTCCCGGTGAAGTCGCCGACGACGAGGACGTTGCGCTGCGCGTCCACGGCGACGTCTCGGGCGGAGTCCGCGCCGGTGCCCCCCACTCGTTTCGCCCAGAGGAAGTTGCCGGCCGAGTCGAGCTTGGCGACAAACGCATCCGTCGAGCCGGCGCTGACGAGGCTGGGCAAGGCGCCAAAGTTCGCGGTGCCATTGAACTCACCGGCGAGGACGATATCGCCCGCCACATCCACCGCCAGGCCGGTACCTCGGTCGTTGCCGGTGCCCCCCATACGCTGAGCCCAGAGCAGCGAGCCGGACGGGCTGAACTTGGCCAGAAACGCATCAGTGCCGCCCGCGCTGGTCAGGTTGACCGTGGTCGCCGGGTTCGGGTCAAGATCGGGTGTACCCTGGAACTGTCCGGCCACGTAAATATTGCCCGCGCTATCGGTTGCAACTTCATTTGCCTGGTCGGAGACGATTCCGCCGAAGCTCAACGCATAGCCGAGATCGCCGGAGGGGGCCAGCCGGTCCTCGAGTTGCTCCAAGCTGGCCGGCATCAGACGGCGGCGTCTGGTCCCAACGGCCGAGCGGCGAGGTCGACTTCGACCTTGGTGAGAATCTCTCATTAGGAGGCTCCGGCTGTTTCGCCAAGCTGATGCCGCATCGGATCTCCCCAAGTATTCGAGGAGATACTAGCGAGCCAGAGCATGGCTTGATCTTGGTTGTTGGTTTGATCAGAAGTCGCTAAGCCGCTGTTGCGTCAGCAATGATAGTTATCGAGAGCTTATGGAGTCAAATCATGTGGTGATGGACTATTGAATTCGAAGGTGCTGTGATGATAACGATCGCCATGGGCTTCCGGGGCTGGAACCGTTGCCAAGAAGATGAGGGCGTACGTCGGCCTCGCGAGCTGTCGGTATGTCTATTGCGTTTTAAAAGGCACGAGGTTGGGGCTCAAATGATTGGTTTGATCAATCCAATCATTTGCTAGGGTAGTGAGTTTAGAGCAACCGTTGTCGATATGGCAACTCTAATTTTGGGGCCTGAAATGGCTTTTCGGAGTCCAGCATCTGTCGCTGTTTCCTGCAACCGTGTTTAAGGTGTTACTTCTGAGGGAGTTGCTTGTCTCCGATCTGTTCGGGGACAACCGAATTCGAGAGACAGCGCGACCGATTGAGCGGTGAGCTTCCGTCGTTTGGTACTCGCTCAGAAGTTACTGGCTATACGGAGTGAAACGCTTAATGTGCGACTGGGATCGACAATTTTTCAGATGGATTGGGTGGCCAAGCCAAGCACAACTCGCCTTAACCACCCGGATCAGGCCATCTTCAGTTTCTCTGGAATCACGGCTGATTCGGAATCCGTCGTGAAATCCCCTCTGAGCCGATGGTTCCCATGCCCTGGTTGAAAGGGCGGGGCCGAGGGACGGGACGCGGGCGGGGACGTTCGGTCACCCAACTCAGAGTCAAACCCTCCGCCTGACCCCGGGTCGCAGGGCCTCGGCCATCAGGTCGTCCAGGCCCGCGTGGTCACTATGGCCGAAGCCGAGCAGATGGCCGAACTCATGTTCCAGGACACTCAGCAGGTCGATCAAGGCGGCGGCTGGGCCTGCCACGCCGGTGGTGAACTCGGAGTCGGAGTCGGGAGTCGGGTCGACGAACCAGCCGTAGCCGGCGGCATCCCGGTCGATCGTGATCCCGTCGGCGCCGGCGAAGCCGAGTTCATCCCCCGCGAGGTCTGCGATTCGGATCGGGACGGAGCGGAGGGCCTCGATGCGAGCGTCATCGGCGCCGGCGTCCCGCCAGCGGGCGAGCGCCGCGTCGACGATCTGGGGTAGGTCGTCGAGCTTGAGCTGAGGTCCGGTTGGCAGCGGATTCGGATTCGGCCCCCCCTCGGCGCGGAGCGGGCTGGCGGCCGAGATCCGCATGGCGTCGGCGATGACGTAGCCGTCGGCATCATTACCGAGCTCGACGCGGAGGGTACTGCCGGTGATGGCGACGGTTCCGAGGCTCTGGAAGACCACTCCCCCTGAGGTCTCGCCCCCCGCGGGGTTGTTGCGCTGGTCGATTCGGACGGTTTTAATCAGGGTGTTGCCGTCATAGATCCGGTAGGGGGCGTTGGTGGCGCGGTTGCTGCCAGCCAGCCAGGTGACCTGCACTTCGTACGAGCCGGGTGCGAGGCCGGTTTGTTGCCAGGATGCGGTGGCCGATCCATCGCCGGACGCGACGTAGCGGGCTGTGCCACCGTACCCGCCCGAGTAGCTTACCCAGGGGCCTGCCTGGTTGTAGCCCGGCTGTCCGTCATCGCCGAAGACGGGCGAGAACGGGGTCGGTTCGCCCAGGCGAATGGCGTCGGCAATGACGTAGCCATCGGCATCATTACCGAGCTCGACGCGAAGGGTACTGCCGGTGATGGCGACGGTTCCGAGGCTTTGGAAGACCGCTCCCCCTGAGGTCACGCCCCCGGCGGGGTTGTTGCGCTGATTGATCCTGACGGTTTTAATCAGGGTGTTGCCGTCATAGATCCGGTAGGGGGCGTTGGAGGCGCGGTTGCCGCCAGCCAGCCAGGTGACCTGCACTTCGTACGAGCCGGGTGCGAGGCCGGTTTGTTGCCAGGATGCGGTGGCCGATCCATCGCCGGACGCGACGTAGCGGGCCGTGCCGCCGTACCCGCCCGAGTAGCTTACCCAGGGGCCTGCCTGGTTGTAGCCCGGCTGTCCGTCATCGCCGAAGACGGGCGAGAACGGGGTCGGTTCGCCCAGGCGCACGGCATCGGCGATGACGTAGCCGTCGGCATCATTACCGAGCTCGACGCGAAGGGTACTGCCGGTGATGGCGACGGTTCCGAGGCTTTGGAAGACCGCTCCCCCTGAGGTCACGCCCCCGGCGGGGTTGTTGCGCTGATTGATCCTGACGGTTTTAATCAGGGTGTTGCCGTCATAGATCCGGTAGGGGGCGTTGGAGGCCCGGTTGCCGCCGGCGATCCAAGTGACCTGCACTTCGTATGAGCCGGGCGCGAGGCCGGTTTGTTGCCAGGATGCGGTGGCCGATCCGTCGCCGGATGCGACGTAGCGGGCCGTGCCGCCGTACCCGCCCGAGTAGCTCACCCAAGGTCCAGCCTGGTTGTAGCCCGGCTGTCCGTCGTCGCCGAAGACGGGCGTGAACGGGGTCGGTTCGCCCAGGCGCACGGCATCGGCGATGACGTAGCCATCGGCATCATTACCGAGCTCGACGCGGAGGGTACTGCCGGTGATGGCGACGGTACCCAGGTTCTGGAAGACCGCTCCTCCCGCGGTCACGCCCCCGGCGGGGTTGTTGCGCTGGTCGATCCTGACGGTTTTGATCAGGGTGTTGCCGTCATAGATCCGGTAGGGGGCGTTGGAGGCGCGGTTGGTGCCGGCGAGCCAGGTCACCCGCACTTCGTACGAGCCGGGTGCGAGGCCCGTTTGTTCCCAGGTGGCCGTGGCCGTGCTCCCGCCGCCGGCAGTATAGGCGACCGACCCGCCGTAACCGCCGATCGCCGCTGCGGTCCAGGGGCCGGTCTGGCTGTAGGCCGGCTGACCATTATCGATGAAGGTGGCGATGGGGATGACCTCGATCGTCACCGTGGCCGGGCTGCTTGATGTCAGATTATCTTTGGCTGAGTATGTGAAAGTATCGATGCCCGAGAAATTCGGATTGGGCGTATAGGTGAATCCGCCGTTGCTCAAGAGAGTCAGGCTGCCGTGTGCGGGCGCCGTGACAAGAATGGCGGTTAAGGCGGTGCCTTCGACATCTGTGTCGTTGCTCAAGACGCCCGGGGTCGTGACCGTCAGCGGGGTGCCCCCGGGCGTACTATAGCTGTCGTTGCCAGCCGTCGGGGCATCGTTGACCGCGGAGATCGAGATGGTGCCGGTCCTCGCGGTACTCCGGTCGACTCCGCCATTGGCCGTACCTCCATTGTCGACCAGCACGATTCGGATCGTGGCGGTGCCGTTGGAGTTGGCGGCCGTGGTGAAGGTCAGCGTGCCGTCCGGCGCGATCGCGGGCGCCTGGCTGAAGGTGAGCCCGCCGGTGGTGGCGGTGACCGTCACCTCGAATTGCAAAAGCTGACCTGCTTCATCGACGGCCGTCAGTGGCCCTGGGCGGATGCTGGTGATGTAATTCGGGAAGGATCGGGGGCCGGCGTCCTCGCTGGCTGCCGCCGTGGAGCTCACCAGAATGAACTCTGGCGCGTCGTTGACTGCGAGGACCGTGATGTTGACGGTGACTGGATCGCTGAAGGCCTGGCCGTCATACGCACGGTAGCTGAAGCTGTCGGGGCCGTTGTAGTCGGCTGCCGGCCGGTAGAAGAACGTGCCGTCGGCGAAGAGGGTCAGCGTGCCGTGCGACGGATTCGACACAAGCGAGGCGGTGAGGTTGGGGGGCGTCGGGGCGTCGATGTCCGTGTCGTTGAGCAGGACGCTGGGCGCCGTGAATGTGATCTGCACGTCTTCGTTGGTGGTATAGCTGTCGGTGACGGCGACCGGCGCGTCATTGACCGGGTCGACGAACAGGAAGACGGTGGCCAGATTGCCGTCGGCTGTCCCATCGTTGGTCCGGTAGGTGAAGGTGGTGAGGGGGTTCGGATCCTGGGCACTATTGTAATTTAGGGGTGGGGTGAAACTGAACGTCCCGTTCGAGTTGAAGACCAGGGTTCCGCGTTGCGGGCCGGTCACGAGGGTGGCCGTGAGGGGAGCCCGGTCGGTGTCGTCGTTGTCGAGCACGCCGGCCGAGAGGGGCACGGCTAGCGTGGTGTCCTCGTTGAAGTAGTAGATGTCGTTGCGCGACCGGGGCGACTGGATCGCGGCCGAGTCGAGTTCCAGTGCGAGCGTCGGCGGGGGATTGTAGCCCCACTCCGAGCTGTTCAGCGCAATTCCGTCACCACGGAGCAAGCGGACCACCAGGCCCGGCTTCGAACTGCTCGTCAAGAGCGTCTGCAGGGCCGTGGCATCGAGCGTGATCGTGAGAGTCCCGAGGTCCACGTTGAAGGCTTGGCCCAGGAGAATCGTCGGCGTGGTGGCATCAGCGGCCGTGAGCGTGCCATCGCCGGCATAGCCATAGATGCCAATGTCGACGCCGTTCTGAATGTTGTTGTACTCGAGGACTCCGGTGTTCACCGTCAGGGTTGCCGCTCGGACGCTGAGTCCCGCGTCGAGTCCCGTGAGGTCGTATTCCATCAACCCTCGCCAACTGGGCGAGAGCCCGTCCCGGGTCCAGATCAAGCTGTCGATGGTGTCGACCGACTCGAAGGTCCCATCGTTGTTGGCGTCGATGGCGTAGCCGTCGGTGGCGGGGCGGCGGACGACGGTCCCGGAGGAGAATTGGAGCAAGAAGGCGTCAAGCGTGCTCCCCGTACTCGTTCGCAACGCGGTATTCACGGGGTCGGGGTCGAAGTCGCTGGTGCCGGTGTACCCGCCCACGACGTAGATGTGGCCGAGGGCGTCGGTGGTGATCCCTTGGGCAAGTTCGAGGCCGAGGCCGCTGGTGTCGCGTGCCCAGAGAAAGTGGCCGTCGTTGCCCAGCTTGAGGACATAGGCGTCGGTCGACGCGGAGGCGGGAGGGCCGGCGGTAATCGAACCGGTCAACGTGTAGACTTGAACCGGGTCGGGATCGAAGTCGGTCAGGACGATGAAGGTGCCGGTCAGGTAGACGTTGCCCAGGGCGTCCAGGGTCAGGTCGCCGACCGTCTCCGCGCCTGCCAGGCCGCCAATCCGGCCGGCCCAGGCCAGGTCACCGAGGTTGTTCAGTTTGGTGATGTAGATATCGGCGATCGGGGCGCCGTTGGTCTCGGTCCCCTGGCTCGACAGGTTGAAGGTGGCCGTCGGGTTCGGGTTGAAGTCGACCGCACCGGCGAAGGTGCCGGCCACGAAGACGTTGCCCGCGGCGTCAACGGCGATGGCTGAGGCGTTCTCGGCCTGGATGGAGCCAAAGCCCTTGGCCCAGACCAGATCACCCGTGGCGCTGAATCTCGAGACGAACGCATCGGTATTTCCGCCGAAGGGGAGCGTCACGGTCCCCGCGCCGGGGTCGAAGTCGTTGGTGCCTCCTCGATACACGCCCGTGGCGTAGACGTTCCCGGCGCCGTCGACGGCGATCCCTTGACCCAGATCGGAGACGTTTGAGGCTCCGAAGTTCTGGACCCAGGTGTAGGTCCCATTGAGTGAGAGCTTCAGGACGAAGACGTCGGACTGAGTACTCCCCTGAGAACTGCGGTTGACCGTACCGGCGTTGGGGTCGAAGTCGGCCGTTCCCGTGAAGTCACCGATGACGACGATGTTGCGCTGGGCATCCACGGCGAGGTCTCGGGCCACGTCCGCGCCGGTGCCCCCCACTCGTTTCGCCCAGAGGAAGTTGCCGGCCGAGTCGAGCTTGGCGATAAACGCATCATTGGATCCGGCGCTGGTGAGGCTCGGCAAGACGCCGAAGCTCGCGGTGCCGGAGAATTCACCGGCCACGACGATGTCGCCCGCGGCATCCACTGCCAGACTGGTGCCGCGGTCGACGCCGGTTCCCCCCATGCTGCGAGCCCAGAGCAGCGAGCCGGACGGGCTGAACTTGGCCAGAAAGCCGTCAGTGCTCCCGGCGCTGGTCAGGTTGACCGCGTTGGCCGGGTCGGGGTCGAGATCGGTCGTCCCCTGAAACTGTCCCGTTACGTAAATATTGCCCGTGCTATCGGTGGCGACCTCATTCGCCTGGTCTTGGCTGCTTCCGCCGAAGCTCAACGCATAGCCGAGATCGCCGGAGGGGGCCAGCCGGTCCTCGAGCCGCTCCAAACCGGCCGGCATCAGGCGCCGGCGTCTCGAGCCAAACGGCACGCGGCGTGATCGTCTCTGTCCCTGGTGTGAGTCATTCATCACGAGGCTCCGGCTGATTTGCCAAGCTGACGCCGCGTTGGGTCGCTCCAGGCTTTTGGAGTAACATTCGCAGATGTTAACACGACGTTTTAAGCGAGTTCGAACTAATCTGGGCTATGCTTGTGTGCGGAATCGTTATGTTGATCGTTTGTGCGATGGAAAAGTGGTCGAATTCCTGAACGGGTTTAAGGCATGGCCTCGGCCCGATCGGGAAGGATCTCAGGATAGGGATCGATTGCTTGAGTGATCAGGGCGTATGCCGATCGCACAAGTTTCGGAGTACCGATATTTTCTTAAAAAAGCACGACGTTGGATTTAAGATGGCCGATTGTGAGCCATCATTCGATCCGCAATGAAAAGAGTTTAGAGCAGACCTCGTCGCCATCGCAACTCTTATTTTGGGGCCTGTTGAGGGCTTTTGAAAGTTAGGAGATATCTTGTTTTATGCCGTCGTACTTAAGGTGTTGGTTTTGAAAAGGTTGCTCGTTGCCAAATGTTTAGGTGTCCCATGATTTCGATTTGCCGTGCAACCGGGTGAGCAACGATTTTATGTCGCGGATTGCGAAGTCTGAAGATGTTAATGTTGCACGATGACAGGATTTTGGATTGTTTGTGATCTCCGTTGGCAGGAACGTTCGGGAGCGGAGACAAGCAAAACAAGGCGTTGCCTGTCTCGGCCACCCGAACATAAGATTCTCAGTCCTTCTGGAAAGTGCCGCTCGCGTCCCGCCTTGATCGCCCGAGTGAGTTGGCCGTCCCCTCGGCCAGGCGGAGGGGACGGAGCCGATGAACGGGGCGGGGGTGGGGACGTCCGGTCACCCGCTGGGTGGGTGCGCCGATCGCCGTCTGGGGGCCGATCGGCCCCAGCGTCGAACCTGTCACGGGACTCGAGGCAAAAGCAAAAGGCGAGTCCTTCGTCGATGCGGTGGCGATGTTGAGGAGAATCCTCGCGGGTGCCTCGCCCGCCGTTGTTGGTTCGACTCGATCCAGCGTCTGGGGGACCCGCCTGACCCCGGGCCGCAACGACTCGGCCATCAGGTCGTCGGAGTCGGTGGGTCCGACGTGGCCAAGGCCCAGCAGATGGCCGAACTCATGTTCCAGGACGGTGAGCAAATCGATCCCGGCAGGGGTCGGGATTGTCGAGTCCGGGGCGAACTCGGAGTCTTCCTCGGGGGAGGGATCGAGGAACCAGCCGTATCCGGCGGCGCCGGCGTCGATCACGATTCCATCGATCCCGGCCGTGCCCAGTTCGTCGCCGGGGAGGTCGGCGATCTGAAGTCGTGCGGCCCGCAGGACCGTCAGTTGGGCGGCGTCGATGCCCGCGGCCTGCCAGCGTGCGATGGCGGCGTCGGCGATGGGCATCAGGTCGGCAAGAGAGAGCGATGTTTCGCCGGCCTGGGCGCTCGGGCTGCCCTCGGCCTGCAAGGCACTGGCGGTGGCGATGCGGACGGCGTCGGCGATCAGGAACCCGTCGCCGTCGTTCGCCAGCTCGACGCGGAGCGAGCCGCTGTTGATGGTGACCGTGCCCAGGCTTTGGAAGACCACCCCGCCGGTCGCCACCCCTCCCGTCGGCGCGTTGCGCTGATTGATTCGGACGGTCTTGATCAGGGTGTTGCCATCGTAGATCCGGTAGGGGGCGTTGGTAGCTCGGTTGCCGCCGGCGAGCCAGGTGACCTGAACGTCATAGCTGCTCGGCGTGAGGCCGGTTTGCTGCCATGAAGCAATGGCCGAACCGTCGCCCGGGGCGATATATCGTGCGGTTCCGCCGTATCCACCGGCGAAGCTGACCCACGAACCCGTCTGGCTGGACCCCGCCTGGCCGTCGTCGGCGATGACGACGATCGGTCCGGTGGGCGGTTCGCTGATTCGCATGGCATCGGCGATGACGAATCCGTCGCCGTCGTTGGCCAGGACGACACGGAGCACTCCGCTTTGGATGGAGAACAGGCCCAGGCTCTGGAATGCCAGGCCGCCCACCAAAGGCCCGGACGGCGCGGTCCGCTGATCGATCCGGATCGTGCCGACCAACACATTTCCGTCGTAGATCCGATAGGGGGCATTGCTGGCCCGGTTACCGCCGGCGAGCCAGGTGACCTGCACATCGTAGCTGCCTGGGATGAGGCCGGTTTGCTGCCAGGAGGCGGTGGCTGAGCCGTCGCCCGAGGTGATGTAGTGGGCCGTCCCGCCATAACCGCCAGCGAAGCTCACCCAAGGCCCGGCCTTGCTGTGCCCCGCTCCGTCGTCGATGACCAGCGGCAAGACCGGGGGCACCGGGGCGAGGACGGCAACCCGGACGGCGTCGGCGATGACGTAGCCGTCGGCGTCATTCCCCAGGACCACGCGGAGCGAGCCGCTGGCGGTTGCGAACACGCCCAGGCTCTGGAACGTCACGCCACCGGTTGTCACTCCTCCGGCCGGTGCGTTGCGTTGATTGAGCCGGATGGTACTGATCAGGGTGTTGCCGTCGTAGATCCGGTAGGGGGCGTTGGTGGCCCGGTTGCCACCGGGGAGCCAGGTCACTTGCACTTCGTAAGAGCCGGGCGTGAGCCCTGCTTGGAGCCAGGCCGCGGTGGCCGAGCCGTCCCCGGGCGCGATGTAGCGGGCCGTGTCACTATAGCCGCCGGTGAAGTTGATCCACGCCCCGGCCTGACTGTGCCAGGGGGTCCCATCGTCGACGACGGCCGGGAGCACCGGGGCCGAAGTCTCAATGCGTGCGGTGTCGGCGATGACATAGCCGTCGGCGTCGTTGCCCAGGACCACACGGAGCGAGCCGCTGGCGGTTGCGAACACGCCCAGGCTCTGGAACGTCACGCCGCTGGTCGTCGCGCCGCCGGCTGGTGACAGCCGCTGGTTGATTCGGACGATTTTGAGCAGTGTGGCTCCGTCATAGATCCGGTAAGGGGCGTTGGTGGCGCGGTTGCCGCCGGGGAGCCAGGTCACCTGCACTTCGTAGGAACCGGGCGTGAGGCCCGATTGGATCCAGGTGGTTGTGGCTGAGCCGTCTCCTTGGGTGATGTAGCGGGCGGTGCCGCCGTGCCCGCCGGCGAAGCCCACCCAAGGGCCGGTGCCGCTGTATCCTGGATGGCCTTCGTCGACGAGGGCCGGGAGCACCGGGGCCGAGGCCGCGAGCCGCACGGCGTCGGCGATGACGTAGCCGTCAGCGTCATTGCCCAGTTCGACGCGGAGCGAGCCGCCGGTGATGGTGACGGTCCCCAGGCTTTGGAACACCACACCGCCCAATGTCAGACCCCCCAAGGGCGTGCTGCGTTGATCGACTCGCACGGTCTTGAGCAGTGTGTTGCCGTCATAGATCCGATACGGTGCGTTGGTCGCGCGGTTGCCGCCGGCAAGCCAGGTCACCTGCACCTCATAAAGGCCGGCCGCCAGACCCGTTTGCAGCCAGGCGGCCGTGGCCGTGGCCGCGCCAGCGGTCGGAGCCGCGAAGCGAGCCGTACCACCATGCCCGCCGGCAAAACTGACCCAGGTTCCGGTCCCGCTGTACCCCGGGCCGCCATCGTCGATGACCACCGGCGTACTCCCCGCGCTCGCCACCGTCCAGGTGTAACTGATCGGGGCGCCGATGTTGCCGGCCAGATCGATGGACCTCACCAGGAAGGTGTGCGTTCCGGAGGACAGGCCGGCATAAGTCTTCGGGCTGGTCGCCGGAACAAAGGGGCCACCATCAAAGCTTACCTGGTAGGTCAGATTGCCGGCCGCCGTCAGGTCGTCCGTGCCCTTGAAGGTGAACGTCGCCGTCGTCGAGCCATCAATGGCCGGCGGCTGGCCGAGGAACGACACCGTGGGGGGCGTCGCGTCGCCCACCAGCGAGAATTGCCGGTCGCCACCGGCTTGGCCGTTCCCGTCGCCGTCGAGGGCCTGCCCGTGGCCGTCGAGCACGTGAGCCGCGACGACCGTGAGCTGGTAGTTGTTGTTTGCCAGGGCGCCGAGCACCACTCCCGGGCCGGTGAAGGTCAGGCGAGCGACGGTCTGCCCGTTCTGGTAGGTGGTGCCGACTTGCAGACCGATGTCGAGGTTGTCGCTCAACCGGGTCAACCGCAGCGCCCCTGGCTCGAGAAACACGGTGCCGATGAGCGTTACGGTGATCGAGGTAATCGGCGCTGGCTGAGTCGAGCCATCGTTGAAGACCACGCCCTGGATCGTGGCTGAGTTCTGGTTTGGCGTGACGGTCACCGCCACCGTGCCGGTGGTCGACTGCGAGCCGGACTGCCCGGCGGCCTGAAATTCGACTGCGAAGTCGAGCGACTTGGTCCCTGTGTACCCGGTTCGCGGAGTGAACTGGACGGTGTGGCCGTCGGCGAGGAGCACGGCCGAGACGTCGGGGGCGCCAACGACGCTGAAGCTCAGCGTTTGCCAGTTCGTCGGCTGCGACTGCAACAGAGCACGCAGGTCGAGTTGAGTCGGCGTGTTTTGCGGCGTCGAGACCTGCCCGGCGGCCGGGATAACGATGACGTCGGCTGTGGCGTTGGTCGTGCCGCCATCCTTATCGACGATGCGCCCCTTGATCGTGTATGTGCCGACGCGAGTCACCGGCAACGCGGCGGATGCGCTGGGGACACCGCCGGCGAAGGTGCCGTCGCCAAGGTCCCAGATGCCGTCATTGTTGAAGTCGTAACTATAACGGAATCCAGCGGAGGCATCCGTACGGGACGGGTCCGCCGGGTTCGAGAACCCGACCGTCGCGGCTCCGGGCGAGGCGGGTGACAA
This sequence comes from Singulisphaera photorubra, assembly GCF_045290345.1. Lineage (GTDB taxonomy): Bacteria > Planctomycetota > Planctomycetia > Isosphaerales > Isosphaeraceae > Singulisphaera. The sequence continues at coordinate 2,402,559 of NZ_CP155447.1, forward strand.
GGCACCGAACGCGGCCGTCGGCGCAACGTTGGTGACGGTCACCGTCATGAGGCTGACGGTGACGCTCGCGTCGAGTCCGTCGGAGACCGTGGCCCGGATCAGATAGGTTCCATTGTCGGCGTAGGCGTGGCCGAACGAAAAAGCGTGGCCTGTGACGGTCGCCGGCAAGACCGTGCCGTCGCCGTAGTCGATGAGGGCGGTCCAGGTATCGGTGCCTGGGTCGGTGAAGGCGGCCGAGCCGGTGAGCGACGCCCCCTCGGCCAGCGTGAGAGCCGTCGGTTGAGTCGTGATGACCGGCTTCACGTTGGCGACGGCGACGGTCCGTTCGGTGAAGGATGAACCACCGTTGGTGCTGACCTGGAACCGGACTGTGTAGTTGCCCTCGCCCGGTGGGGTGAACGTGAAAGTGGAAGCCGTCCCGGCCGAGTGAATCACTTCGCTGATCGAGTACCCGTTCGGGCCGGTGACCACCCAGGTGACAGTCGCCGTCTCGTCCGGCCCGGGGTCGAGGAAGGTCCCGTTGAGCACGACCGGCGATCCCTCCTGCGAGTTGGCCGGGGCCGTGACCCCGAGGATGTGCGGCGGCAGGTTGCGGAACTGAAGCCTAGCCAGGGTGGTGTTGTAGACGCTGAGGTTGGCGTTGTCGGTGACGGTGAGCCGAACCCAATAAACGCCGGTAGTCAGCACCGAGAAGGCGAAGTCGGCGCCGTTGCCGCTGGTCTGGAGCGTGGTCTGGTCGGCCTTGAAGACTTGCCACAGGTAGCTATACGAGTTGTTGAATCCGCCTGGATCGGTGAATGTCGTTCCCAAGATCGCGTGGTAGTGGGCCGTGTTTCCCACATTGATGGTCTGATCGACGAGCGTGACCCCGGACGGAGGCGCGGCGGCGACTGCGATCGGGATGGTGACGGTCGTGACCCCGAGGTCCTTGTCCGGCACCGTCACGGTGACGATGTAAGATCCGCCCGCCGGCGTGAACAGGGGCGGGATAAAGCTGAACGGTGTTCCTGAGACGGCCGTTCCAGAGGCGAAGAAGTTGCCCGGGCCGGTCACAGTCCAGGTCCCGGTGAGGCCGGTCGAATCCGCGGCACCCGGGTCTGAGAACATCGGCGTTAGGCTGACCGTGCTTCCTTCAAAGATGGTCCCGGTCGGAGGAGGCACGGAGAGAATTGGGTCGGCGTTAGCCACGTTGATCAGGACACTGCTCGGGCTGACCGAGGCGCCGTCCTTATCGGTGACGGTGAGAGAAATCGTGTAGATGCCGTTATCGGTCGGTGTGAAGGAGGGATTCGCCCCCCAGCCAGCTGTATTCACCACCTGGCCGTTCGAGGCGGTGACGGTCCAGGCATAGCTGTTGCCCGTCAAGTCGGTACCACCAGGGTCTGACGCGTTGGCATGAAGCGTGATCGGCGTCCCCTCGATTGGCGAGGCCGGGCCAAAAGTCACATTCGCCGTCGGCGCGACGTTGGTCACGCGGACCGCGACCGTGTCCGTGAAGGTTTGTCCGGCCACCGTGACGGTGACCGTGATCGTGTAGATACCGTTGTCGCCCGGAGTGAACACGACAAGATTGTTGGTCCCGCTCGAAGCACCAACGATCGGTCCCCCCGCAACGGTCCAGGCGATCGTATACGCCGTGCCCTCCGGCAAGCTTACACTGACCAGGCTCGTGACCGCCTCATTCTCCAGCCGAGGCGAGCTGAACCCAAGGTCCGGCCCGGCGTACAGGACCTGAGCGTTGCCCAGGTCGATCCCCTGCGCGATCTCTCCCCCCTTCAAGGTTACCGCCAATCGCCCGGGTACGAACGGAATGATTTTCCGCCATTTATTAGTGTTTGTGTCGTCTCTTGTGTAATAGTATAGATTGCCGTTAATGCTTGTGAGGTGCGTTGGATTGGAGCCGTAGGTCCTTGGATTGATGTCAGTCAAGCGGATTGCGGCCGAACCGGTGATCCGCCAAAGCTCCATTCCCGCCCCGTCTCCGCCGTCGCCCGAGATGTACAGGGCACCGTCGACGGACCATAGCTTTTCGACGTTCAAGAATCCATTGGTGGTGGACCCGACCGTCACCTTGGTTACGGTTCCTCCGGAATAACGATACAGGCCATTATTGAATTGGTCTATTGCCGTGAAGTAAACGTCAGATCCAACGCTTGTGAAGGTTGTCGGATTGGAACTGCCCCCCCCCGGATTGATGTCGGCGAGTCGGGTCGCGGTCGAGTCGATGATCCGCCATAGTTCCTCCCCCGCCCCGTCTCCACCGTCTGCAACCACAAAGGTTGTCCCCTCGATCAGCGTCAATAAGCGGGGAGACGCCAGTCCATTCTGAGAGGTCCCAGTCGCAACCTTCGTCACCGTCGCCCCGTCATATCGCCAGACCCAAATCAGGCTCTGGCCGTCCTGTGCTGAGAAGTAGACGTTGGTTCCAGAACCTGTGATCTCTGTCGTGTGGTTAGGGTACGAGCTATTCTCTCCAGGGGCGATATCGCTCACACGCGTTGCTGTCGTCCCGTTGTATTGCCACAGTTCCGTCCCCGTTCCATCGCGGCCATCTGCGTTGAAATATAATGTGTCGTTGATAATGTCTAGGTTGTAAATCAAGTAAACGGGATCTTCCAGAGTTCCTACGAGGATCTGAGTCAGGTTCGCCCCGTCGTATCGCCACAAATACATACTGCTGCCGGGGGAGTCTTGGCTCGTGAAATAGAGGTCGTTGTTTACTGTGGCGTTGTCGGAGTTTGGGTGAAACGCTCCGGACCCCTGCGTCGAGCCTCTCACTACTCGGGTCGTCGTCGTACCCAGGATTTGCCAAAGTGACTGCCCCGCCCCGTCATTTCCATCGCCGATAAAGTAGAGGCCGTTGTTCGTGGTTATGCTAAGCCCAATAATGCTTCCGACAAACGGACTCCCAGTGGTACCCACCGTGATTTGGGTAAGGGTCGTCCCATCGTACTGCCAGACTCCTTTTCCGCCCTGCGGATTGCAGGTTGCATAGAAGTAGAGATTGTTTTCAAAAATAGTAAAGCCCCAAGGGTTGGACCCGAGGACGCCAGGGTTCAAGTCACCAACCAGCGTCGCCGTGACCCCGTCGAATCGCCACAATTCTTGACCTCGGCCGTCTCCCATGTTGTCTACGAAATAGAGAGAATTTTTGAATGGGATAGGCGTGTACGGATACGGATTTGTGCTATTTGCTAGTTCTGGAGCCGGCATCAGCACGTAAGTGCTTCCGGTGAACGTGTGAGCCCATGAAGGTGGGTTGATTTCTCCAACAAGGTAAGTCCCTGGTTGAAGATTAGTAAACGCGTAGCGACCGTCGACGTCGGTGATCGTCCTCGGTTCGCCGAGATCAAAACCTCCACTATTATTCAGATCGAGGTAGATCGTGACTCCCTCGATCCCAGGTTCATTTGCATCCTGATTGCCGTTTTTGTTGAGATCATTGAAGGTAATCCCGGTAAGGTGATTTGGTGTAGCGGGAACCTGGTTGGTCGTATTCCCTGGCCGAGCGTATATGCCAACGCCGTTGCCATTATCGCCTGACCATGACCAGATGATAAGGAATCCGCCCTCACTCAAGCCGGTAATAGCTGGATGTAATTGGATCGGATTTGGGTAGACGGAGATGAGGGAGTCGGTGTTGGCACGGAATTCTCCGCCTACCGGTGTCCCATTCGCCCGGTATTGCTGTGCATATACACCATCGTGGCCGCCATCCTGGTTTAATGAGGACCAGGTAATGAGAAATCCGCCGTCTGCTAAGCCAGCCACGCTCGGTTGATTCTGGGTGTCGTTGGTGTAGGTGTTAACGCGGAATTCGCCGCCTACCGGTGTCCCGTCGGCCCGGTATCGCTGTGCGTATACACCGGTGCTGTTACCGTCCTGGTTTACCGAGGACCAAGTAATGAGGAACCCGCCGCCGGTTAGGCTGGCCACGCTTGGTTGATATTGGAGGCTGTTGGTGTAGGTGTTAACGCGGAATTCGCTGCCGGCTGGTGTACCGTCTGCCCGATATTGCTGCGCGTGCACGCCGATCTCGCTGCCGTCCTGGCCGTACGATTCCCAAGTAATGAGGAACCCGCCGTCGGCCAGGCCAGCCACGCTCGAATTATACTGGACGTTGGTGGTATACGAGTTGACGCGGAATTCCCCATGGAGCGGTGTGCCGTCCGCCTTGTATTGCTGTGCATACACACCGAAGCTGTTGCCGTCCTGGTCTACCGAGGACCAAGTGATGATGAACCCGCCGTCGGCCAGGCTAGCCACGCTTGGTTGATCTTGGCTGCGGTTGGTGTAGGTATTGACGCGGAACTCACCGCCGGCCGGTGTCCCATCGGCCCGGTATCGCTGCGCGTACACACCAAAGTCGCTGCCGTCCTGGCCTAACGAAGCCCAGGTGATGAGAAATCCGCCGTCGTTCAGGCCAGCCACGCTTGGTTGATACTGGATGCTGTTGGTGAAGGTGTTGACGCGGAATTCGCCGCCAACCGGTGTCTTGTCGGCCCGGTATCGCTGCGCGTACACACCAAAGTCGCTGCCGTCCTGACCGCTCGAGTCCCAAGTAATCAGGAAGCCGCCGTCGCTAAGCTCGGCGACACGCGGTTCATTCCACGAACCACTCAAGTTGAAGGTGTTGGCCCGAAATTCCTCGCCCAACTCCGGTGGAGTGTTCGTCGGTGGGAGGGCCATCTGATGAACCAGCACGTCAAACGTTTGTCTGGCTGTCCGCCCGCCCGGCCCATACAGGCTGGGCCCGTCCGTGGCGATGACTGTGACATAGATGCCCCCAGCGAAGCTGGGAGCGGCCGTGAGAACGAGCTTGTCACCAACCACGGTCGCCATCACATTGGGATTGCTCGAGGTTGCGGTGTAGGTCACCGACGGTAGGAACAAGGCACGCGGCGTGACCGCGCCCGGGACGGTCGCCACCGTCTGGGACGAGGTCGGAGACGTATAACGAACGATGGCGTTGGAAATCGATACATACAGACTGCCGTCGGCCGGGTCGAACCGTAACCAGTAGGGTCTGCTGGCCGCGTCGGTTGGCAGCGATAGGTAATCGTTCAGGTAAGCTCCAGTCGAGCCATCGTACCGTCTGACTCGATTTTCACCGCCTGGGTTGCCGTTATTAGTGGCGACGTACAGGTTGCCGTCCGGGCCGAAAGCGAGGCCGAATGGGTTGATCAGCCCGCCTGGCACGAAGAGCGCGGAGGATCGACCGGGAGCGGGCAATGCGGCCCCAGTCCGTCCGTCGAAGCGCATTACGTGGGCCTCCGACGTTGTCACGTAGAGGTGGCCGTCTGGCCCCAGCGTCATTCCGCGGATGCCCTCGGTCAGTGTTACGAACGTACTCGGCAAGGTGCCGCCAGCTTGGTCGAACCTCAGGATTTTGCCATTATTGCCGGCGTACAGCCGCCCATCAGCCCCGAAGACGAGGTCGCCGATCGTCGATCCCAGGTTATTGGTCCAGAACAACGCACCGGAAAGGCCAGGTGCGGGCATCGGCTGGCCGGTCTTGGCGCTGTAGCGGTAGATGTTACCCCCGTTGCTCCCGGCGATATAAACGTTGCCGTCCGGGCCGAGCACTGCCGCACCGTGGTCCGCGATAACCGCATTAGCGACCAGCGTCACCGGCTGACCGGGAACCCCGGATTGGCGGTCGAAACGCAGGATCGAGCCGGCCGCGTCCACGAGCATGACGTTGTATTCTGGATCGGCGGCAGCCAAGGGGATGACCATCTGCTGACCGGAGTTCAGCGTCACCGGTCCCAGCGGCGTCATGGTGGGGGCCTGGTTGGCGTCGAAGCGCAACCCGGTCCCCAGCCGGGCCTGAAGCACCGTCAGGTCCGCGGCGAACGCCGCATTACCCAGTGGGTTGCGTTGGAGGTCGAGCGAAGTAAGGTTCGGCAACTCCAGCCGCGTCCCGGTGGACGTGAGTGGCCGCTCGAACCGCAGTGCGTCGGCCGACAGCAGTCCGGTCCCGGCGTTTGCCAGAACGACATGGAACGTCCCGTCCGAACCGGTGGTGAACGTCCCCAACTTCTGCCAGGGCCGGCCGCCGTACTGCGATCCGCTTGGCGCGTATTGTTGTGAGACGTCCACGGTCCCCAGTAGGCCGGCTGCCCCACCCGAGATGCTGTACCGGGCTTTCTCCGTCCGGCCCTCGCCCTCGGTCCAGGTGACATACAGGTCGTACTCGGTGTTCGGCAGCAGGCCGGTCACGTTGTAGGTGGCGGTATTGGCGGCATCGGCGTAGGCCGGCAGCAACCGGTAGTCGCCACCGAATGCCCCAGGATTTGGCCCCCCCACCCAGGCCGTGCCTGTGAGACTGAAGCCCGCGTCCGCATTGTCCACCACCGCCATGCCGGTCAGGCGGTCCACCCGCCTGATCTGATTACCCGCCAACTCGAGGTTTGTGAGCGCTGGCAACCAGGGCAGGACGCTGATGTCACTTAGACCTGTGTTGTTCAAGGCCAGCGATTGCAGCGTCTCCAATTTCTGGAGTGGGGCCAGGGAGGTCGTCGTGCCGAGGATGATGTTATTGAGGCTCAGCCACTTCAGGTCGCCCACCCCGCCCGTCAACACTGGCGACGTGGTCCCGATGGCGTAGTCCGGCGTCAGCGGTGCCAGGTCATAGTCCGTATCGGCCACTCCAGGGTTGTCGGCACTGAAGTAGACCAGGCTGGTCAGGGTCTTGAGGGCGTCGAGCGGAGTGCGGCCCGATGACCCCGTTGGGCTGATCTCACTGTCGTACTCCGGCAGGGTGGCGAAGTCCATTTCCAGGAACCGGAGGTGCGATGTCCCAAGCTGCTCGCCTGTCTCGCTGTCGTGGCGAACTCCGACTTCCAGAGGAGCCAAGCCATTGGTGAGCTTGATTGGGTTGCCATTGCCATCTAGATGCGGCTTCGTCCAGTTGAGACCCAGGTATTCCAGGTTCGTCGCGTACTCCAGCCCGGTCAGGTCGGTCACAACCGGCGAGAGATACAACTCCACAAGTTGGGCCAGGTCCGACGCGTACAACGACCTCGACAAATGCAGATTCTTGTCCGAGTCGGCTACCGTCAGGCCCAGCGCTTTGGCGACGTCTAGAGCTGGGGTGGTAGCCTCCGCAGTCATGAGGTACACCACGGGATTCTGCGAGGGAGCGACCGTGCTGATCCGTTCAGCCGCTGGCGGGGCGGAGAGATTGGGGTTGTCGGTCGGGCCGAAGTCGACCACCTCCACCAACTCGCCGATGAAAGTGTCGATGCCGCTGTCGCCGACCAAGCGATCGAGCTGGGCGTTGCCGGCGACTGTGTCGTTCCCCTCGCCGCCGCGGACCTCGTCGCGGTCGGTCGGCTTATCCGCGGCGCCCCACATTGGCGGGGCGATCTCCAGGGTGAAACTCCGACTCTCCGGTGAATAAGACGAGAGGCCCCGGCTCGCCAGTGGGTCGTAGACGCGGACGTAGTATTTCCCGGCGGAGAAGTCGCGCGTGTCGACGACCCCGGCCGCAGTCGCCAGCCGGCGACCAGTGCTGCTGACCACATCGGCCACAACGCCTGGCCGCTCCTTGGTCACGATCTCCAGGCGGTTGGTCCCATCCGCAAGCAGAATGAGCGGGGTGGTCGTGTTCGACCACTTCAGCCGCAGCCCGATTCGTGTCCGGCCGAGTTCGAGGGCTTTCCGGATCGCGTTGCCCAGGTCGAACTGAGAGGTGAAACTACTGCCGGGGTCGCTCGTATAAACCTTCGAGGTCGGCGTGCCGAGATCGGTTCGACTCGATGTAGCGTTTGCATCGGCCCCATTCGGTTCCAGGTCGAGGATCTCCAGGCTGAGGGTCCCTGTGTTATTCGTGCCCAGGTTGCTCAGGTGCAAGTAAAAGATCGCCGACTCAATCTGGGTGGGATTCTCGACGAGTGCCAGGAGCGTCGCGAAATTGAACTGAATCATCGTGAACCGGGTCGCGCCTGCCGACTGATCCCCCCCCACGATTCCCAGGGCGGTCCCTACGTTCACCTCCGAGTATCCTCCGCTGCCGTTGGGCGCGTAGGTGGTGAAGCTGTCGGAGATCGAACTGGCCGAAACCAAGGTGTCGGCGGTGGCGGACCCGGTTGGCGAACTGGTGTAGAGGGTCCGCTGGGCAGGTCGCGAAGCCTGCTCTCCACCGGTGCCCGGTTGCGTACGCAACCGAATCTGCTCGCCGGATGCACCGTCGCCCAGCGTGGTAAACTGGTACCAGCGTTCCAGCTCGGACAAGTTCAGGTCGTCGAAGTCCACGGTCATGGCGCCGCGCACGCCGATGCCGACCTCGCCGGCATTCACCCGGTCCGGGAAGGTGAAGCGAGTCTTGACCTTGTAGGAGTTGTTGGAGGCATCGTAGACGCTCAGCTCAACCGCCGCGCCGGCTCCCGTGAGCCAGAGCCGATAGTCCTGCCCGATTGAGACGTCGGCATCGCTCTGAGACATATGGTTCCAGCCGGTCGCATTGCGGACGCCGATTTCCCAGTAGTATCGCGTCTGGTTGCCATTGTCTGCCGAAGGGGGCTCGAAGCGGACGCCCGCGTATTTGTAGTCCGTCGGTCCCTTGTAGTCAAAGACGAGGAATGCGCCGACCTTCCCCTGCAAGGACTGAATCCTTAAAGTCGCCTCGGCTCGCCAGGAATCGGCCAGGCGGCTCCCCGAGGGGGAGTTGAAGTCGATCAGCAACGACAGGGCGTCGGTGTCCACGCCTGAACTGGCCCGATAGCGGCGGTTCATGTTGGGCGTACTACCCACGTCGAGCACCGTCCAATCGGAGCGATTAATGGCCTTCAGGCCGAGAGGGTCCACACCGGGTTGGAGCGTGGCGCCGGTGAAGTTGATCGGCCCAGTGGCACGGAGACTTCCCAGGGTCGAGATCGGTTGGCCGGTTCCCGGATCGACCAGATAGCTGCCGCCGCCGCCGCCCGGGATCGTGTGGTTGACGATCGGCTCGAAGGTGTTGGGCAGCGGTACGGTTCCGATCTGGCCGCCGTAGACGACATAGATGCGGCCCGCATTCGCGGTCGTCTGGACGGTCGAGACGGTGGCCGAGGGAGCTCCCACGAGCAACTCGTCAGCCCGGTTGCCGTCGAGGTCGAGTCGCGGCGACGTGGGGAGGACCCCGAAGCCGTCGGCGCCCGTCTCGCCTTGAAGATAGGCGTTTGCATCACTGAGCCGGGACGCCTTGGGTGGGCCGACAGACTTGACCGAACCCACGCCGGCGAAGACATAGACTCGGCCTGCGTAGTCGACCGAGGTCATCCCTGCGGCGCGGTTGGTCAGCGATGTTCCCTCGGTGACGTTCGGCGTGCCGACTGCCAGGTCGGTCACTCCATCGCCGTCGAAGTCGCCTGCGGTCACCGATAACGCCCCCCAGGCCACGGCGCCTGAGCCTGACACCAGATTCCGACTGACCGAGACCAGGAGAACGTTCGTCGTTCCAATCGGGACAGACCCAGGAGTATTTAGGAAGGGTGACGTGCTGGCGCCATTGGACTTGTAGTCGCTCGAGCCGCTGAGGACGAACACACTGCCGGCGCCGTGGCTGCCGGCGAAGTTCTCGAAGACGCGACCGAAGGCGATGTCGTCGTAGCCGTCACGGTTGAGGTCGCCGACGGAGTAGGCGGCGCCCAGTCCGAAGTCACGCCAACCGTAGCTGGCCGAGCCGGACAGGTCGTAGACGGTCGTACTCGCATCGTTCATCGCCAAGGCGCCGCCGAGGAACAGGTAGGCCGTGCCCAGGTTCCCGGATCCGTTTGGCAGCGACACTTGCGTTTTCTCGTCGACGACAAGAAGGTCCATTTTCCTGTCAGCATTAACATCCCCGACGACGGCCGACTGGAACGACCAGTTCGGCTGCGTCACCGGATTGAGTGTCAGCGCCAGTGCCGCGTCGGCGGCGGTAAAGGGACCGGTCCTACCGTTGAGCTTCTTGCCGAGGAACAGATAGCCAACGGTGATGGTCGGCCCGCTGTCGCTCACGCCTTTGTCGGGCTTGAGGATCAGCACGTCATCCAGGCCATCGCCGTCGTAGTCGAAGACCTGCACCTGGAGATCGGGCCGGGACCAGTCGGCGGTTCCGAGATTGATGCGCTTGATGTTGGGCGTGCCGGTGTCGAGGTGGTTGCCAGCCGGAGTGGCGGTGCCGGGCACGATGCGAACCTCGGCGCCATTGGCCACTGGCTTGACAAAAACCAGATCGTTGCGGACCTTGCTGTCGGCGTCGCTCAGGATGTTACCAAACGACCGTGCCGGCAACCCCAGTGCTGTCGCTCCCACGGCGTCGGAGATGAGCTGAGCCTGCCCCGGTACTCGGTACAAGGGAGTCAGTCGGGCGATGTCGTCGGGCTGGGCCGATTCCGAATACGACCAGTTCGAGCCGCGCACCCTCATGACCGGAAGGCCGTTGTTTGGGATTTTCGTATCGGCACGAAAGAGCGTATTGGGATCGATCGGACCGAAGAGGATATAGCTGTTCCAGCCGCCGCCGGAGTTATCGGCGGGGCGCGGCGAGGAAGGGTCATAACTGGGGCTGACCAGGTAGTCGGCAACGCCGTCACCGTTGAAGTCGCCGATGCTCGTCACCTGGCCAAGACGATTGTCGGCCCCGGCGCCTTCGAGTGCCTGAGTGTTGGCGACGGACACTACCGACTGTGTCGGCCCCGCCAAGGGCAATGTCGTACCGGTGAACTGCCAGTTCCGTGTCGGGGCGGCGACCCCGACGGCGTAGGTGGCGAAATCGTAGGAGTGGGCGCTAGACGTTATCGGCGGGCCTGTGACCTCAGGTGTGCCGGCCAGCAACGCGGCCGGCACAACACCCACGGCCATCACTCCGCCGAAGACCTTGTCGTCGCCGCCATTGCCCAGGACGTGATCGTCGCCCTCGCCGCCAGCGAGGTAATCCGCCGAGCTCCCCCCCTGGATCACGTCGTTCCCAACTCCGCCATAGACGATCTTGATGCCGGAGGCGATGCCGCCGCTGACCCCTGTGGCCCGCACCTCGGTACTGGCGAACGCCGAGGCCCCCGCCTGGAGGTCGCCGCGCGAGATCCCCCACGACTCACCCCCCAGCATGTAGCCGCCGTCCATGTGCAGCACGTCTTGGCCCCCCAGCAGGTCGATCAGGGTGCCGGAGAGGTCGCGGGCTTGGAAGTAGGCGTATCGCACCGCGTAGAGCCCGGATGAGGCGTCGTAGACGAAATGGCCGGTGGTCGAATCCCGGACCAGGGCCCCGACCCGATAGCGCTGGAGGAATCGGTCGTAGCCAACAACGATGAAGTCGTTCCCGCTATCCTCGGGATTGACGTCGCTACCCTCCTTGTCGCCGCTGCCCCGGAGGTAGGCTCGGTCGTAGCCGCCGCCACCGACGAAGAGGTCGGCCCCGCCGAATCCAGGGTCTTGGCCGCGGCCGGTGGCCGGGTCGGCCGGCAGGTCATCGGGAAGGATCTGGAACAGGTCGTCCCCCGCGCCGCCGAAGAGCAGGTCGCCGGTCTGGTGGTCGAGCCCGCCGACGAGCACGTCGTTGCCGTCGCCTCCGAAGATCCAGTCCGCCCCCGATCCGCCGATCAGCGTGTCGTTGCCCGCCCCGCCCACGAGGACGTTGCGGAAGTCAGGCAGCGGGCCGGCGGCCATTGACACGACACGGTCTGTCAGCCCCAGATCCAACACCGATCGGATGGCCGGCGAAGACGCGGAGGTCAGCTCGAAAGCGGCGGGATTGATCGCTGCATCGGCCGAGAGATTAGTCACGCGCAGGAAGTAGGTCCCATCGATTCGGTCGGTGAAGTCCAGCGTCCCCGTTCCGGCCGCGGCCGAGACTGACTCAAGCCTCACCTTGTTGGCGTTGTACAGATCGAGCTGGAGCGTTTTGGATGGGTCGAATCGCCCCTGAGCGTCCAACGCTCGGAGCCGGAACCCCTTGCCGGTGATGCCAACGGCATCCACTGTGAACCGGAACCAGACGCCGTCCTGAGTGGTGCCAACCGGAACCAGCGGGAGTGCCTGCCGCACCGGCTGGACGTAGTCGAGCCCCGGCAATACGTAGGCGCTGGCCTGCGAAGTATTGCCCGAGGGCGCCGGTTGGCCAACGTTGGTGAGCAGTTCATACCGCGCGGCCGTGGCCGATGCCGGATTACCCGTGGCGAACCGAACGCCCAAGAGGTAGCCGACGCCGGAGGGGTCGGCCACGGCGTTAGGGAATTCGTAGAGGGTCGAGCCTCCGATGGGGATGACGGACACCGGGACGACCGCGGTCCCGGTCGGGTCGAGCAGGATCAGATTCAGGACGGAGGAGGGCGTCAGGTTGTTGAGGGTGAACTGGAGCTTCGTTCCCGCGGAGGCCGTGAACCGGAACCAGTCCTGATCGGTGGGGCTACTGAGCGTCAGGTTCGTCAGTCGGCCCACCGAGGGCAGACCTTCAAGGGCGTAGGCTGTAGTCAGCGTGTTATTAGGCTCGGTCCGGTCGGCTCCCGCGGCCAGGAAAACGTCGAGTCGGTAGTCCGACGGGATCCCGGAAGGGGCGTTGTTGAACCAGGTTTCGACCCGGAGGTAATAGAGTGTGTTGGCCGCGAGGCTTCCCAGGTCCAGACTTCCCGTGAACGAGCTGAACAGGTCGCCGGCCGCGCCGGCCACCGTCAACTTGAAGCCGAGGTTGGCGATGTCGTGTCCGGCGATAACAGAGAGTACATCCCCCGGCGATGGAGCCGCCGACAATGTGAACTGATACCAATCGGTGTCCGGCTTGTCGGCGCGGTTGCTATCGATCGTCAGCCCGGTGAACGATCGGCTCGCTGATAACGTGCCCAGTGGATAGGCCCCAGCGATGCCCTTGGTCGGATCGGCGAACTGTGCGTCGTTGCGCTGGTTGACCGGATCAGTTCGATCGGGCAAGAAGGCCAACGCCGGTCGCACGGTGATCGTGTCGTTGCCGTCGCCGCCATCCACCCACACCGTTTTCTGAACCGTCTGATCGATGGTGATCTTGTCATTGCCGGCGCCGGCGTCGATGAGGATGGCCTGGAAATCCGCTTCAGGACCGAACACCTTCCGCACGATGTCGACCGCGCTCAGGTTCAGCGCGGCGAAGCGGCCCAGGGAGTTCTCCTCGGTCAGCGACACACCATCGGCCTGGTTGAAATAGGTCGATTGGACGTCGAGGAACTGGTCCAAATTGCCGTGAATCGAGCGGGGATTTTGTTGCGCGTCCGTGGTGAAGGCGTCGAACGAGTCAAACCCGTTGAACCTCGGGTCGAATGCGCCACTGGTGCTGAAGCTCACCAGATGCCGACCATAGAGCGGATTGTAGGGGTTGGTGATGTAGCTGACCGTGATTGTGTCGTCGCCGGCCGTCCCGCCGAGATACCACACTTTGTTGCTCTGTTTCGCGTATTCCTTCCAGGCCGCGGAATCGTTGCTGGTCCCCGCGGTGCTGCCGAACGGAGCTCCGTCCTTGGTGTAGAGCGTGTCCGGGCCGCCGTTGCCGTAAAGGAAGTCGAGTCCGGTGCCGCCGTAAAGGTGGTCGCCCCGCGTAGTACTGGGTGATCCGAGCATCCGGTTCAACCCGGTGTCTTCGAGGAAGGCGCCGGCCGGTACACCATTGGCTGCCGTGAAGTCGGCCAGTGGCACGACCGGGCCGGTCGATCGGTTGCCGTAGCGGTAGACCCCGTAGTAGTGGACCGTACCGATCGTCAGGTCGATGGGCTGCTGCGACCAGGCGTAGAGATTGTTGGCGCCGACGCCGCCAATGAGGTCGTCGTTGCCTGCTCCGGCATACAGAGTGTCGGTGTCAGTCAGCGGGTTGCCATCCCCCACATCCCCCCACAAACGGTCGTCGCCGGCATTGCCGGAGAGCAGGTCGCTGCCCGGGCCACCGGAGAGATGGTCCGGCCCGGCCGACCCGACGAGGGTGTCGTCGCCGGGTCCCCCTTCCAGGACGGTCTGCCAGGTCCCCGTGGCCGCGAGCTGCGCCGCGGTCGCCGCGCTCAGGTTGGCTTTCAGGGTATCGTTGCCCATCAGGCCATTCACCTGGAACTGCTTGACCAGGGGATTGCCCGCGGTGTCGCGCCAGGTGATATCGAATGTTCGGCCACTGTAGTCGACATGCAGCGCTCCGGACTCTGTCTCGCTTAGCGTGATCGTGTCGTTGATCGCCACCGTGCCGTCGGCGTTGAATGTGCGGTCGCCCTGGATCAGAAGGACATCCACCGCGTTATCGTTTACGTCGTTGGTTCCCGGCCCGTTCCCGCCGAACCCGTCGAGTGTGTCGCCGAGCGCCGCGTACCGGGAATCGACGTCGGCCACGAGGATGTCCACCCCCGAGCCGCCGTAGAGGGTGTCGTGACCATCCTGGCCCTCGAGCCAGTCGGTGTCGCGACCGCCGTAGAGGACGTCGTCGCCTCCACCAGCGTAGAGTTGGTCTTGCCCGGCGCCACCGTTGAGAATGTCATTGGCGCCGACCGTCGCGGAGTTGGTGTTCGCAGCGTAGCTCGGACCCGCGAGGTAGTCGCCGCTGAGGTAGTCGTTGCCGTCGTCGCCCCAGAGCCGGTCCTGCCTCAGGTTGCCATAGAGCTTGTCGCCGTCGGTCCCGCCGTGGAGCTCATCGCCGACCTGGGTTGATTCCTGGGCCAGGTCGAAGCTGGCGGCGTAGGCGTAAAGAGTGTCGAAACCGGCTCCGCCCCAGAGCCGCTGCCCCTCCTGGACGCTGCCGGCCGCCTGGTTGTCCGACCAACCGAGCTGCGTTTGGGTCACGGCGTTGGTGGCGGTGATGCGGATCGTGTCCGCGGCCGCCCCGGCGCTCACCACAAGCGCCAGGCGGTTCACCCCGGTGCGGCGGGCGGAGACCAGGCTGCCCAGGCCCGCGGCCGTCAGCGAGGCATTCAGTTGGGTCACCAGGTCGTCGATGCTGTTGTTATTCGCCGCCGGCAAAGTCACGGTCTTGGTGACTCCATTAACGGTGAGGGTGAACTGGGCCACATCACTCAGGCGGCCGTTGGCGGGCACGGCCACCGTGCCCACCAGGGCCACCGAGCCGACATCGCCAAAGACGAGGTCGTCCCCAGCATCGCCTCTGACCTGGTCGATTCCCGCGTCGCCGCGGATGACGTCGTCTTCCTTGCCGCCTCGGGCCACGTCGTCGCCATCCCCACCGGAGACGAAGTCACGGCCCGCGCCTCCATCGACGTAATCACTGCCGGCATCGCCTCTGAGGGTGTCCGCTCCGCCGCCGCCGAATAGCCAGTCGGTGGCGTCGCCCCCGCTCAGGACGTCGTTGCCGTCGTCGTCGAGTCCATCCACCGAGCCGCCCGCCGTTGGGGTCGGGACGAGCATCGGGGTGCGGAACCCGGCCAGGTCGGGCAACGGGGCGCTGCTGTCGGACGGAGGAGCCAGGAAGTAGCTGGGGTCGTCCCGCCGGAAGTCGGCCGCGACCGCCAGGTTGTTCCCATTCCAGGAGGCGAAGCCACCCCAGAGGACGTCACGTCCCTCTTCGCCCAGGAGCAGGTCGTCCCCGGCTTCACCGACGAGCCAGTCGTCTCCGACGCCGCCGCGCAGGGTGTCGTTCCCGGCGCCGCCGAAGATCACGTCGTTGCCGGCTCCCCCGTCGATCCGGTCGGCGCCGGCGCCGCCATAAATTGTCTCGGCACCGGCCCCCCCGTAGATGAGGTCGGCGCTGCCGACGGCCGCGGCGGGGTCGCCGTGGATCAAGGGGCGGTCGCCCGGATTCGTCCCGGCCCCGGCGGCATTGGTCCCGGCATAAATCGTGTCGCTTCCTTCGCCGCCGAAGAAGGTGTCCGACCCACCCAGGCCATAAATCGTGTTGTTACCAGGCGCGCTGAGCGGCGGACGGGAAGGGTGCAGGTCGCCGTAGAGGGAGTCTGCGCCGACGTCGCCGTAGAGGGTATCGTCGCCCGCCCCCCCTTCGAGAGTGTTTCGGGACTCGACGTCGCCCCCTTGGGGCGAAGTTCCGGCGATCAGCAGATCGTTGCCTGCGCTGCCGATGACGACTTCGCCAGGGAAGAAGTCGCCGTAAAGCGCATCGCTGCCGAGCCCGCCGTAGACGACGTCATCGCCGGCTCCTCCATAAGCGACGTCGTTGCCCGGTCCCGCATCGAGGTAGTCGTTGCCCTCGCCCCCGAAGAGAGTGTCGTTGCCGACGCTGGACTGCGATTCGGGCTTGTCGGCCGCGGTGTAGTCGCCGTAGATCTCGTCATTGCCGCCCGCGCCGGAGATGGCGTCGTTGCCCCCCTGGCCCGCGAGGAAGTCGTCCCCCGCCCCGGAGATGAGGGTATCGTCGCCGAAGCCGCCATAGATCCGGTTGCCGCCGTTGCCGGCGTTGATCCGGTCGTTGCCGTCACCGCCGTAGATGAGGTTTCGTCCGTTGACGACGTAAATGGTGTCGTTGCCGAGCCCGCCGTTGATCGTGTTGTTGCCGTCATCCGCGGAGATGGCGTCGTCGCCTCCTCCGCCACTGAGGTTGTTGTCGCCCGCGCCCCCGGAGATCGTGTCGTTGCCGGTTCCCCCTTGAAGCTCGTCATTGCCGCCGTTGCCGACAAGGCGGGCCGGCCCGCTGCCAGCGTAGGAGAATCGGTCCGCCCCGGACCCGCCGATCAGGGTCACGGGCAGTGCGACCGCGGCGTCGACCCTGATCGTGTTCGAGGCGCTGCCGGATTGGTCGTCGAACGCCAGTCGCGCAACGCCGTCGTACGTCTCGACCCGGCCGCCCGAGCCGATCAGGATCTGGTTGGTGTTGGCCCCTCGGGTGACGGTGAAGTCGTGGTAGAGGTTGTTCAGGGTCAACGTGCCCCCGGACAGCCTGGCCAGTGGCTCCGGGGTCACGTCCTGGCCGACCTGGCGGCCGTTCGAGAAGTCGATCAGGGTGACCTTGAACAACTCGAGCCGTTCGTCGATCAGAGTGATGACGATGGACGTGATGCCCAGGTCGATCTCGAGGACGGCCCGGATGAAGGCGTCGAGCCCCGCGTGGAGGTCCCCCGAGGTATCGAAGATGCCTCCGACGCCAAAGTGCTCGATGCTGTTGGCCAGTTCGCTAAACCGGACCTTGCCGTCGTGATTCGGGTCGTGCGGACTGAAGCGGACGTTGGTATAAATCCCCCCCTCCACCCCGGCCAACACGGACAGGGAGCCGACTCCGAAATCCAACTCAACGCCGGCCGCGGCGGCGGCCGTGAATTGGCCGTAGAGGTTGAGGTTCGAGGCGGCATCGATGTAGAACCCATCGAAGGCATTGCCGCCTGCCTCCGCCCTTCGCAGGCCATACGTGTCGTAGCCGAACGAGAGCTCGCCCGACATCCCGATCCGGCCATCCAGGATGAGCGTCAGGAAGGGCGGGAAAATCGGGATGGCCTGGTGATAGCGGGCCTCCACGCCGAGTTTCGGCAGGGTGAGCGAGAACAGGGTGACGTCCTGGCCGAAGAGGAGTTTGAAGATGCTCTTGGGGTCGGTGAACAGGGGGAGCTGAATTCCCACCCCGCCGTCGTCGGGACTTTGCGTGGCGCTGTCGACGAACTCCCGTTGGGTAGGTGTGAGCTGATCGAGCGGGTTGAGGGTCGGGTTGCTGAACTGGGGCGTCAGGGCGTCGAGCCCCGCCGCGGTCCGCAGGTCGCCGCCCACCAAGGCGCTGCCGATATTCACCAGGTTCAACTGACCGCTGGCGAACTGCGCCAGATCTTCCTCCAGATCGAGCAGCCGCTGCACCCCATTGAGGAATCGAGTGGTGTCCTCGGAGACATAGCCGAACAGCCTGGCGACGTCGAGCAGGGTCACCGTCCCGGCCAGGTCGGAAATCACAGGGACCGGGGTATTGAGGATCTCCAGCACGGGCCGGATCGGGTCCAGCACCTGATCGACCTGGCGGAGCAGTCGGCCGACGAACGACTCGATCACCTGACCGGGGTTGAAGGTCACGTCGGTGAACGACACCGTCGGGGCGTCTCCGTAACGGTTGCCGCCGGCCGCCGGGTCGGTGTCGATGAACGTCCAGCCGAGATGGAACCCGAGGCCGATCGACGGGAAGTCGGTCGAGGCGAACCCGGCCGACAGTTGGAGGTTGACGTCGGCCAAGGCGTTGAGCCTGGCAAAGAAGATCCGGCCGAGGTCGGTGGCCGAGGTGATCTCGTTGAGAGTCAGGCGGTTATCACTGTTGAGGTCACGGAGGTCCACGCCGAACGTGGCGGTGACCTGCGACGGGTACTGGGCGCTATCGGTGGCCCGGACCTGCAGGAAGCCGAGCGTGCCGGTGGCGTTGAGGCCGCCGAGGCGGGCGTCCACCCGGATGGCCAGTTCCGCCGGCAGGCCACCGACGATGGCCAGGGCGTTGCCGTTGGCCGGGTCCTTGGCGTAGGCGGTGGTGTCGAGGAAGAACCCTTGGCTCTTGCTGATCCCAAAACGGAGGCCGAAATCGAACCCGAGCATGACCGTGGGACTGCCCGTGATCGAGAGGCCGAGCGCCGGTAGCCCAAGTTTGATCTCGAGCGGGTTCTGCGGGTCATGATCGACCGTCAGGGCCTGGCCGAGCTGGAGGTCGAAGGTCACGGTTTCGGTCGACGTGGTGATCTGAGCCGGATCGGGGCTGACTCGGATGTCGTTTTCCGTGACCGGGCCGGTGTGGCCAATGGGCTTGAGCCAGTTCAGGCCGCCCGGCCCGAGGGCCTGGAAGAGCGTCCGCCGGACGGCTCCCACGGTCCGCTCGTTGGTAGCCAGATTGGCCAGCCCTTGGAGCACGCGGTCTTTCATGTCGCTGATGAACCGGACGGTGCTGCCAAGCTGACCGCCAACCAGTGGGATTTGAGCGCCCAAGGCTGAGCGGACCGCCTGGTTGAGCCGGTCGAATGCCCCGGCGATGCCATCGACGACCGCTCCGAACTCCGCGTCGAGGTTGAATGAGCCCCCATTCACGGCCGCGGCGAAGTCGGGGAGTGGATGGTTCGTGATCCCGGCGGCCGCGCTCAGTGTCGTCGAGAGATTGACCGACGCGTTGTTGCCCAGGAACGAGACCGGCAGTTGCAGGTCCAGCTTGCCCGTGACGGCGACCGTGGTTTGCGACAGAAGCGAGTGATCGAGATAGAGCCGGTGAGTGCCGTTGTCGCCGGTGAGGGTGACGGCGAATGTGGCCGGGGTTGTGAGGGGACCGTTGCCGTCGGAGTCCAGCGCAAAGGTGCCGCCCGCGACAGCCACGCTCAGCGGTCCGACCGCGGATGAGAAGTTGAGATTCGCCGCCGACACGGCGGTGGTCAACGTCAGCGCTGTGCCGCCGCCGGGGTTGGTGCTGTCATACAGGAAGGGGCGAGGCGACGACGGGTTACTCAAGTCGATTCCGAGCGCAATGCCCAGTGTGGCCCCCGCCGAGGCGGCGAGTTGTCCGGAGGCCGTGGCTTGGGTATTGATCAGGTTGCCCAGGGCCCCGCTATTGAGCGCCTGGAGGTCGAGGTTCAGGGGGACCTGGCGCGACGTTTCAAACGACTTCGTGAGCACCAGTTTCAGGGCGTTGCCATCGACCGAGACTGCGACATCTCTGAGTTTGAGGGACTCACTCTGAAGCAGTGTGGTCAGGTCCTGGAGCGTCAACGTGCCCGCCACCCCGTCGGGGTTGGCGGCGATCTGATCCACGGCCCCCTTGAAGGTGTCGCGGAACTGCAGGAGCTCGGACGGGCTGAGGTTCAGCCCCAGGAGCTTGCGGCCGACGAATGAAAGTCCCTCGATGCTACCGAGGTAGTCGACAACGCTCCGCAGCGCCGCGGTCACGTCGGCGAACTTCAGGCTCGACGTGTTCCGGAGCGACGCCGCGTTGGGATAGGCGAGCTGGGTGCGGGCCGCCGCGGTGGCCAGGTCGGTCGTCGACCAGGAGGCGGTCACCTGGGCATCGGCGGGGAGCCCGAGGCCGGGCAGGGCGGGGGACACCGCCACCGGCAGGACGAAGTTCATCGACGCCGGAGCGAGGAGCGTGCCGACCAGGTCGGCGGGCGACAGCAGGTGGTCCGTCAACTCCCGGAGCGTGATCCGGCCGTCGGGCACGGCGCCAGGGTCGCGGAGCGAGACGTCGATCCCAACGTGTCCGCTGGCCGTACCGTTGGCGATGTTGAGGCCGACAAGGCCGAGCCGGGCCGACGCATTGATTGCGGTTGCGGCCAGATCCAGGCCAGCGGAGAACGTCGGCGTGCCGGCCGCCGCGGGGACGACGAACACGCGGTCGATCAGGAGCGGGGTCGTCTCTCCCGTATCCGGGAGGTCGAGGTCGAACCCGAGCTTGAACTGGGCGCGAACCTGCCGTTGGATCGACAGGTTCCCCGAGGTGTTGATCCCGGCGAGGTTGCCCAAGCCCCCCGCGAGCGAGAGGCCGTCCGAGAGGGGGTCGAACGAATGGACGAACTGCACGTCGTAGTAGAGGACATGCTCAGCCGCATCGTAGTGAACCCCTTTGATGGAGGCGGCGGCCCCGGCGAGTTGCTGGGCGGTGGCGAACGTCGGTGTCCCCGCCCCGGCCTGCAGCATGCCAGTGAGCTGGGCCGCGAGCGCGGAGGGCAGATCCAGCGCGTTTCCCAGGCTCGTGCCCGTGGTGAAGGGGAGGCTTGCGGTCAGGCTGGAGGTGTTGCGAAAGTCGCCCAGCCAGGTGCCCAGTTGCCCGAGCGACTGGAGGACGTCCGAGGCCGACAGGTTGGTGAACACCTTGAGGGCGTCGGGCAGCGTCGCCAGGGTCGGTGGGACCGCCGCGAAGGCATCGGCGACGGACAGGGTGATCGGGATCGGCGAGGCCGTGAGCGCCGTGCCGCCGATCGAGGCCTGGACCGGCAGGCTGACGGAGCCGCCCCCACTCCCGGTCACCGTCACACCCAGCAGCGCTGACAGCGGAGCGGCCCTGAGTTGGGTCAGTGACAGGTCGGCCGAGGGAAATCCGACGGCGGCCGAGGCATTGAAAGCGATGTTGCCACCGACCACCTGGCCACTGAGGAAGCCCACATCCAGCCCGAAATTGAGATTCGTGGCCTGGAGGGAAGCCGCGATCTGTGTCGCGTCTGCCTTGATGAAGATCGCGTCCTCCGGCGCGAGATCGGCGTCGGTCTTGATGCCGAACTGGAGCGGGATCGTCGCGGTGAGTGTCACGTCCACCGTCGGAGAGGACTGGCCGAGCGCCAGGCCGGCCCGTCGGGCCACGGCCCCGAGGTCGAGCTCGCGCGAGACCGTTTTCGTCACCGTCAGCGTCAGTCCGAATCGGATCTCGTCCTCGGTGCTCGTGACCTGCAATCCGCCGAGGGTCCACCCGCCTCCCGAGGCGCTCGCGGCCGCTTGCAGTTGGGCCATCAGGCCGACCGCGGTCGGCGTATCGTCGGCCAGGTCGGCCAGGGCGAAGCTGTCGGGCGAACCGGGGGGCGTGTTAAAGCCGTTGAAGTAGGTGAGTGTGGGTTGAATCAAGGCCGAGCGGAACCAGCCTTGGAGGTCGAGTGCACTGCCGAGGCGGAATTGCTGGCTCAGGTCGGCAGGGAGGCCGGTCGGGAGCTGGACGGTGGAGTTCGGGACCGTCGTCGGCACCGCGCCGAGCAAGGGCAGGGGTTGAGCCAGCGGACCGATCGCGTTCAGTGAGGCGAGGCCGTCGGCGAACGTGGAGAGGCCGTCGATCAGGTTCTGCCGGACCGCGGGTGAGAACTGAATCTTCGGCGGTCGGATGGTGACGTGGAAATGGTTGGCGTGCCCGGCGATGAAGGAGACGGGCTTGCCGAAGGCCTGATCATTGAGCCTCTGCCGGACAATCGGGTCGTTGAAGAAGACCTTGACGGTCGTGTCGTCCTTGAACGCCAGGATTTGCTGGGTTGTCTTGGCGCGATCGTAACCCGAACGGAGTGCGAACAGGCTCATGAACCCTTGGTCAAATTTGGCCCCGTTCGTCTCGTTGGCTGGTCCACCCGCGGGGGCAAACGAACGAACGGCACGAGCGAATGCATCGTTCAAGTCACGGTGTTCGTAGAGCGTATTGAGGGCCTGATCGAGATTGCCAATGTCGGGTGTGTTGCTCCCAAGCACGAATTCGCGGTCCCAGGCGGCGAAGGGCACAATTTGATTGCGCGCAATGTTCGTGGTGTAGGCACCGCTGGATTCGATGGCGACTTGCACCCAGATCGGCGAGTTCAAGCCGAGGCCAGTCGCCGCGGAAACGTCGTCGAACCAGATCCCCGCCGTCGTCAGGCCCAAGTCCAGGTCGAGGCCGGTTTGATGACCATTGTGAGCGGTCGTCCTACCTCCTCCGGCCACGCTCAGCGAGGTGACTCGAAGGTTATTCAACCCATTAGGAAGGCGTGCGCCGGCCCGAACCAGGGCTTCGTAGGCCCAGTCGGTGGCCCACTCGGGCTTCGTAGGTTTAGACGAGCCGATCGCTAGCTCTTCCTTGGTATCCATGACCCAGCCTGTGCCCGCTGCGATCCGCTTCCAACGGGGCGCAAGGCTCGAGTTGATGTAGCCCTGGGCCAGGGGAGTCAAGTCGGTAGCGACGGCTTTAGGGTTATTGGAAACCGTTACGCTCTTGCTGGCGACGGCGCCATTGAAGACCGCGATCGCGTTGGTGCTGGAATTGTCGAGCACCCCGTTGACTGGGAGCGGGTTGCCTTTGTCGTCCGTGTAACCGAAGTAATCGAGCCGCTGCTGGAGCTGCATCAGATGCACGACGGTGGAAGTCGAGTTATCGAATGTTACCGCTCCAGGACCACTGGTTGAAAAGCCTGCCGCGACATTGACGGTCACGCTGAACGGGGTCGTCGTGCTGCCGACGGTTCGTGTGAAATCCAGCGTGAGCTTGCCCTGGAACCCGGGGTCGCTGGCCGACTTGTCCCCGGGGAGCAACACTCCAGAGGGGGCGTCTGTACTGGTGACCGCGAGGTACAACAGTCCGGAGGATGCAAACGTGCGGCCGCTTACGCCCTCACGGTCGGAATGCACGATCCGACCGTACGTGGCCGTGCTGTTTGTCAGTACCAGATCCCCCACGGAAAGCTTCGGGATCGCTGCTTCCTGCTTGAGTTCGAGGGCGATGGCCGTGAGATCGTTCTGAACCTTGGCGCCGGTCATCGCGTATGTGGCTCCCGAGCCGGCGGGCGCGATCGGGAGCATTGACAGGTCGATGGCGAGCACATCCCCGGTTCGATCATCGAGCGTGAACCCGGCCCCACTTGGGGTGACTCGATCCTCCAACTCGAGGAACTCCGGCAACAGAAACAACGGCCGGCCCCGGCCGCCGCGGCGACCTCCTCGTGTCCGACCGGCCGAGGACTTCTGGTCACGAAGCTTCGAGTGGGACCGCATTGTTCCGTCTCTCAATAGGTGTGACCGACTCGGAGGTGCTATCGGCTCGTGAGCACTTGCAGGACTCGGCCCCGGCAGCGACGAGGGACCGGTCCCGGCGTGGCTTCGCGTGGAGGCGACAATCCGTCACCACAGGTCTCGTTCCCGCAAGACGAATCAGGACTTGAGCGGAACCCGTGGCCGGAAAGTCAGTTGGACCCCCGAAGGTGCAGCCGTATCGGTAGCTTTCCCGGACCCCAAGACGGCGTCGAGTTTGGGGCGAGACGAGTTTGAGTCGGGCGTCGGGCAGGTGCAAGCCCCACCATTCCCCCGGCCGCTTTTTTGTTTCGAGTCACCGGCGAGGAGCGCAGGGCGGGCCCATCCCCTGGAACCAGGCTCCGGCCCAGAGGCTTCGATCCCCCTGCTCGGTGATGCCCCGTGCCCGATCCGTCATCAGACGTAGATGGCGGGTGAAGCTGCGCCTCAGCCTTTGTTCGAGGAGCAACAGAACGGGGAATCACCTCTCGAGAAGTCGGCCTCAAACCTTCCGGGTGGAAAGCTTATCATTCTCGCGATATCAAGAGCAAGAAGATTGTCGGGATATTATTATGGTTCGCCTGTCTTGATTGCATAAACTCGTGAGTAGCCTTTTCGGATGGCATCTGGCTTTCCCTGCGACTGATGGGCAACCTCACAGACGGCACGCTTGTAAGAGCTGTCAAGACGTGTTTTGGGCATGGCATGAGCCGCGGGTAGAGTGCGAACCTCGCCGCTCGCACTCCCCCTGCGCAGGGCGAAAGACCCACCTGCCGCAGGAGGCTCCGACGGCGGTTGAATTCCGAATGAATTCATTGCGATGGCGGCCACGGAGTTGACTTTGCCCAATTCTGGCAAAAGTCGTATAGTGCGAAAAATGGCGATGCGCAACGGATCTGTGAGGGTCGCAAATCCTCGACCTTGGGAAACGGGCTAATCGCTCGGTTCGATAGGGGCTGAGCTCGAGAAGCTGAGGGTTAAACGAACCGACCGGCCCCGAGTTCTCCTTGGCGCGGGTTGATTTGGGAAGGGATTCCTCATGAAGGTCTTGATACTTTGCGGCGGGCAGGGGACGCGGCTCCGCGAGGAGACCGAGTTCCGTCCCAAACCGCTCGTGGAAATCGGCCAGCGTCCCATCCTCTGGCATATCATGAAACTGTTTGCCCACCATGGGTTTCGGGAGTTTGTGCTCTGCCTGGGCTATCGTGGCAAGATGATCAAAGACTATTTTTTGAATTATGAAGCCATGAATAATGACTTCACGATTTGTCTGGGGCAGCGGCATAGCGTCACACTGCACGACGCCCACGAAGAGCAAGACTTTCGCGTCACGCTGGCCGATACCGGCGAGGAGACGATGACGGGCGGCCGGATTCAGCGTGCGGCTCGTTACCTGGACGGCGATACGTTCATGGTGACTTACGGCGATGGGGTCGCCAACGTCGATATCACCCGGCTCCTCGAGTTCCATCAGAGCCATGGCCGGATGGCGACCGTGACCGCCATCCGCCCCTATTCCCGCTTCGGCGCCCTCGAGGTCGACGACTCGGACCGCGTGGTCAACTTCGCGGAGAAGCCGCAAATTGAAGGATGGTCGAGCGCGGGATTCTTCGTCTTCAACCGCCGACTCCTGGATTATCTCACGGGCGACACCTGCATCCTCGAACGCGAACCGTTGGAACGGCTCACACAGCAGGGGGAGCTGATGATCTACCGACACGAGGGCTTCTTTTTCGCGATGGATACGTACCGCGAATACAAGGCGCTCAACGACCTGTGGGACAGCGGCCAGGCGCCGTGGAAGGTTTGGGGTAAATGAGCCGGTTTTGGCTGGATAGGCCGACTCTGGTCACCGGTGCGACGGGACTGGTCGGCGGTTGGCTGGTGACCCGTTTGCTCGAAGTGGGCGCGGACGTCACGTGCCTGGTCCGTGACTGGGTGCCCCAGAGCGGCCTGATTCGCGAGGGTTTGATCGATCGGGTCAAGGTGGTCCGTGGCGACATTCGCGATCAAGGGCTGCTGGAGCGGGCCCTGGGTGAGCACGAGATCAACACGGTTTTTCACCTGGCCGCCCAGACGATCGTGGGTACGGCCAACCGCAACCCGGTTTCGACCTTCGAGTCGAACATCCAGGGGACCTGGGCGCTGCTCGAGGCTTGCAGACGCTCGCCCGCGGTCAAGCAGGTGGTGCTTGCCTCGTCCGACAAGGCTTACGGCGACCAGGAACAGCTTCCCTACGACGAAACGACTCCTTTGCAGGGGCAACACCCCTATGATGTGAGCAAGTCGTGTGCGGATTTGATTGCCCACACCTATGCGGTCAGCTACAAGTTGCCGGTGGCGATCACCCGGTGCGGCAACTTCTACGGCGGTGGCGACCTGAACTGGAACCGGATCGTCCCCGGGACGATTCGCTCGGTGATCCGCGGTCAGCGGCCGGTGATCCGGTCTGACGGCAAGTTCGTCCGCGACTACTTCTACGTCGAGGACGGGGCGAACGCGTACCTCGTCCTGGCCGAGGCCCTGGCCGACCGGCCCGAGCTGGCGGGCGAGGCGTACAACTTCTCCAACGAGATCCAGGTCACGGTTCTCGACCTCGTCGAAGCCATCCTTCGGGCGATGGGCAGCGATCTGGTGCCGGAGATTCGCAACGAGGTCTCCAACGAGATCATTCATCAGTACCTGAGTGCCGCCAAGGCGAGGCGCGAGCTCTCGTGGACGCCGCTGTTCGACCTGGACGAGGGGATGGCACGCACCATCCGGTGGTACAGGGATTTCTTCTCTCATGAATGAGAATGAGTCGAGCGAAAGCCTGAGACGCCAGATCCTCGATCTGGTCCGCCGCTATCACGCGACCGCGTTCCCGCCGCGTCCGTTTGAGCCGGGAGCGAGCGCCTTGCCCTGCGCGGGGCGGGTCTTCGATGATGAGGAACTGGTCCATCTGGTCGACTCCTCGCTCGACTTCTGGCTGACGACGGGCCGGTTCGCCGAGCAGTTCGAGCGCGAATTCGCCGCGCGGTTCGGGGTGCGACACGCCTTGCTCGTGAACTCGGGGTCGTCGGCCAATCTCGTGGCCCTCTCGTGCCTGACCTCCCCCAAGCTGGGCGAGCGTCGCCTTCAGCCGGGCGATGAGGTGATCACGGTGGCCGCCGGTTTCCCGACCACGGTCAACCCGATCATCCAGAACAATCTTGTGCCGGTGTTCGTGGATGTTCAGATCCCGACCTATAACATCGACCCGACCCAGCTCGAGCCTGCGTTATCGAGTCGGACCCGGGCGATCATGATCGCCCACACCCTGGGCAACCCGTTCGACCTCAACGCTGTTACGGCGTTCGCCCGCGAGCACAACCTCTGGCTGATCGAGGATTGCTGCGACGCCGTCGGCTCGACCTACGACGGAAAGAACGTCGGCACGTTCGGTGACCTGGCCACCGTCAGCTTCTACCCGGCGCATCACATCACGATGGGCGAGGGGGGGGCCGTCCTGACCGATCGGCCCCGCCTCAAAACGCTCGTCGAATCGTTCCGCGACTGGGGCCGCGACTGCTGGTGTGCGCCCGGCATGGACAACACCTGCGGCAAGCGGTTCGACTGGCAGCTCGGCGACCTGCCTCCGGGCTATGATCACAAATATATTTACTCGCATATCGGCTACAACCTGAAGCTGACTGACATGCAGGCGGCCGTGGGCGTGGCGCAGTTGGCCAAGCTCGACCAGTTCGTGGCCGCCCGCCGGGACAACTATACGCGGCTCCGAGCCGGACTCGCGGGGCTCGAGGAATTCCTGGTTCTGCCGGAGGCCACCCCTGGCTCGGATCCGAGCTGGTTTGGCTTCCCCTTGGCGGTTCGGCCCGGCGCTCCGTTCAGTCGCCGAGAGCTGGTGAACTTCTTGAATGCGCGGAAGATCGCCACCCGCCTGGTTTTCGCGGGCAACCTGCTTCGCCAGCCGGCCTACGTGGATATCGAGCATCGCAAGATCGGCGACCTGGTCAACACCGACTTTGTCATGAACCAGGCGCTCTGGGTGGGCGTTTATCCGGGGCTCTCACCGGACATGATCGACTCCATGATCGCGGTGTTCGAGGATTACTGCCGCGAGGCCGTTCATGGCTAATCCGCTTGCCGACGACCTTGACCACGTGCTCGATCAGGTGGGGCCGCTCTGGGAGGAACTCCGCGGGGCGCGGTTGTTTATCACCGGGGGGACGGGCTTTTTCGGCTGCTGGCTGCTCGAGAGCCTGCTCTGGGCCGACGCCCAGCGCCGGCTCGGGGTCGAGTTGGTGGTGCTGACCCGCTCCCCTGAGGCGTTCGCCCGCAAGGTGCCGCACCTGGCCGGGCATCGGGCGGTTCGGCTTCACGAAGGGGATGTCCGCAGCTTCGCCGATCCCGAGGGTACGTTCTCGCACGTGATCCACGCGGCCACCGAGGCGAGCGCCACGCTGAACGCCGAGGCGCCGCGGGTCATGTTCGACACGATTGTCGAGGGAACGCGACGAACATTGGAGCTGGCTCGTCGGTCGGGAGCCTCGCGGTTCCTGCTCACCAGTTCGGGGGCGGTCTACGGCCGCCAGCCCGCCGAGCTGACCCACGTCGGAGAGGACTACCTTGGTGCCCCCGATCCGACCGATCCTCGATCGGCCTACGGTGAAGGGAAGCGGGTCGCCGAGCATCTCGTGGCGCACGAGTATCACGCCCACGGCCTGGACGCGATGATCGCCCGCTGCTTTGCGTTCGTTGGGCCCTACCTGCCGCTCGACATCCACTTCGCGGTCGGGAACTTCGTGCGCGACGCCCTGGCCGGTGGGCCGGTCCGGGTCGCCGGCGACGGTACCCCCTATCGCTCTTATCAGTATGCAGGGGACTTGATGGTCTGGCTCTGGTCGATCTTGTTGCGCGGGGTTCCGGCCCGCCCTTACAACGTCGGCAGCGAAGAGTCCATCACGATCGGCGACGTGGCTCGCCGGATCGCCGAGTCCGAGGGCGTCGCCTGGGTCGTAGAAGGGAAAGTCACTCCGGGGGCCCCGGTCACGCGCTACGTCCCCTCGACCGCCCGGGCGCGGGACGAGCTGGGCCTCCTTGGTTCGATCGACTTTGACGACGCGATCGCCCGGACTGTCCGTTGGCATCGGAACCTGGCGGACCGCCCTTCTCCATCCTTCGCCACGTGAGGCATTCATGCACGCTGACCAGGATCCGGAAGCGCAAGGACGGCGCAAACATATCTGTGTCGTGTCTCCCTGCTACAACGAGGTGGAGAACGTTCGGGAGCTTTACGAGGCGATCAAGCAGGTTTTCGCCGAGCTTCCGCAATATCGCTACTCGCATCTGTATATCGATAATGCGTCGACCGACGGAACCGTCGAGATTCTCCGTGAGTTGGCGCACGCCGATCCGAACGTCAAGGTGATCGTGAACGCGAGGAACTTCGGCCACATCCGGTCGCCCTTCCACGCGATGCTCCAGTCCGACGGCGATGCGACGGTCCTCATGGCGTCAGACTTCCAGGATCCCCCCTCGATGATCCCGGACTTCATCAAACGCTGGGAGGAAGGGTCGAAGATCATCATCGGGGTCAAGGCTGAATCGGACGAGCAGCCTTTGATGTACGCCCTGCGCTCGATGTACTACGGACTGGCCGCGAAGCTGGCGGACATCGAGCTCATGCAGCACGTCACCGGCTTTGGCCTGTACGACCATCGCGTGATCGAGATTCTCCGGGAGATCGACGATCCTCACCCCTATTTCCGCGGCCTGATCGCGGACATCGGACTCGACTGTTGCAAGATCCCCTATCGACAGCCTCAGCGGCGGCGTGGAATCACGAAAAATAATTTCTATTCGCTCTACGACATCGCCATGCTCGGGATCACGAACCACTCGAAGGTTCCGTTGCGCGTGGCGACGATCGCGGGATTCATCATGTCGGCATTGTGCTTACTCATGGCCATCGGCTACTTCATCGCCAAACTGCTCTTCTGGAACTGGTTCAGCGTCGGTGTGGCTCCGATTCTGATCAGCCTCTTCTTGTTCTCGTCGGTGCAACTCTTCTTCATCGGGATCATCGGCGAGTACATCGGAGCGATCCACACCCAGGTCCAGAAACGCCCCCTCGTGATCGAGAAGGAGCGACTCAATTTCGACGGGCCGCCCCCCGACTCGAT
Source organism: Singulisphaera photorubra (assembly GCF_045290345.1). Lineage (GTDB taxonomy): Bacteria > Planctomycetota > Planctomycetia > Isosphaerales > Isosphaeraceae > Singulisphaera. The sequence goes on from NZ_CP155447.1 coordinate 2,432,039, forward strand.
CGCGAACGACGGCAACCGCAGGCGGTACGTTTACGCGGTTCAGAACGGGTCGTCGACCCCTGGTCCGCTGGATTGGGAGAAGGCCGGCTCCTGACGTCGGGCGGGCGGAGCCCGGAGCTTCGAGAAGGAGGATCCATTTTCATGGCGCAATCGAGTCTCCAGGGCGATGCCGTCGCGGCCCCTCTGGATCGGCCTTGCCCGATTTGCGGGGGGGACGAATGTGCGGATATGCACACGCAACGCTTTGTGCTTCCGGAGGATCACCCACTCCGCAACGGCTACAAGGTGGTCTGTTGCGGCCGTTGCGGGTTCGTGTACGCCTCCACGCCCGCGAATCAGGAAGACTACGACGCCTTCTACGCGAAGTTCTCCAAGTACGAGGACAATACGACCTCGACCGGCAGCGGCGTGACCCCTTGGGACGCCGAGCGGCTCGAGGAAACGGCGGCGGACCTCGCTCGCTTCGTTCCGGACCGCTCGGCGAGGATCGTCGATATCGGCTGTGCCAACGGGGGCCTACTCGCCGCCTTGAAGGCTCGAGGCTATGAGAACCTCTGCGGGGTCGACCCTTCGCCCGGTTGTGCTCGCTATGTGCGTGATCAACTCGGGATCGAGGCCTACGCCGGATTGCTCACCCGGCTCCCGGAAGAAGTCGGCGCTGTGGACGCGGTCCTGCTCTCACACGTGATGGAGCACGTCCGGGAACTCCGACCGGCCCTCGAGGCGGTCCGGGCGGTGATGAAACCCGGGGCCATCCTCTACGTCGAGGTTCCCGACGCGACCCGGTACGTGGAATTTCTCTTCGCACCGTTTCAAGATTTCAATACAGAACATATTAATCATTTTTCGCCGGTCTCGCTGGCGAATCTGCTGGCCGTGTGCGGTCTGGAGCCGATCGAGTCGGGCCGGCGGATGCTGACGACCTCGCCCGGGATGCCTTATCCGGCGATTTACGCGGTCGGAGTCGGCTCGGTGACGAGTTCCGAGGGCGACGGACTGACGAAGGATCGGACTCTCAAGCCCGCGATCGAGGCCTACATCGCGGGATCTTCACGGCTGCTCGGGGCGATCGACCTCAAAATTCAGCGTGCCCTGGAGCAGTCGGGGCCGATCCTGGTCTGGGGTGCCGGGCAGTTGGCGATGAAGTTACTCGCCGAGACTTCGCTCGGCCAGGCCGAGATCGCGGCCTTCGTCGACGGCAATCCGATTCACCATGGTAAGACCATTCGCGGTGTGCCGGTGCTTGCCCCCGAGCAGATTCGGAACATGGCCCATCCCATTTTGATCACAAGTACGCTGCACGAGCGGGAGATTGCCGACAGGATCTCCCAGATGGGGTTGAGCCATCGCGTGTTGTGTCTTGGAGCAGAGTCCGACGTCAGGAATTCGCCATGATTCGAGTTGCCGATTACATCGCACGGACCCTCTTTCAGCACGGAATCGAGCACGTGTTCATGGTCACCGGCGGTGGTGCCATGCACCTCAACGACGCCATTGGCCGGTGTGAGGGGCTCAAGTACGTCTGCTGCCACCACGAGCAGGCCTGCACGATGGCGGCCGACAGCTATTACCGGCTGACCAACCGGCTGGCGGCGGTCAACGTGACGACCGGGCCCGGAGGGACGAACGCGATCACCGGTGTCTTCGGTGCCTGGACCGACTCGCTCGGGATGGTCGTCGTCTCGGGGCAGGTCAAGTGGGAGACGCTCGTTCGGAGCACGGGCCTCCCGCTCAGGCAACTGGGCGACCAGGAGGTGGATATCATCCGCCTGGTCGAACCGATCACCAAGTACGCGGTGATGGTCACCGAACCGACGTCGATCCGCTACCACCTCGAGCGGGCCCTCCATCTGGCACGGACCGGTCGCCCCGGCCCCGTCTGGCTCGACGTGCCGATCAATGTGCAAGGCGCTCTCGTCGATGAGTCGAGCTTGCCGGGTTATGACCCGAACGAAGATCCGATCGCCGCGACGAACGACCTCGACAGTGCCTGTCTGGATGTGCTCACGCGACTGAAAAAGGCGGAGCGGCCGGTGATCATGGCCGGCTCGGGCGTGCGGCTCGCGGGGGCGCGCGAGGATTTCCTCGAACTCGTCGAGGCCCTGGGCGTCCCTGTGACGACCTCCTGGAACGCGCACGACGTGATCTGGAATGAGCACCCATGCTACGTGGGCCGGCCGGGCACGATCGGCGACCGGGCGGGCAACTTCGCCGTGCAGAATGCGGATTTCCTGCTCGTTCTCGGCTGCCGGCTCAATATCCGCCAGATCAGTTACGACTGGAAGAAGTTCGCACGCGCCGCCGAACTGGTCATGGTCGACGTCGACGCGACCGAACTCAAGAAGCCGACGATTCGCCCCGCCTTGGCGATTCACGCCGATCTGGCCGACTTCCTGCCCCGGCTTCGCGCGCTTGTGCATGAACCGCCGGCTCCCAAGCATTCCACCTGGCTCGCCTGGGGGCGCGAACGGGCGCGGCGGTATCCGGCCGTCCTTCCCGAATACTGGGAGACCGAGTCGGGTATAAACCCATACTGCTTTGTGGATGTCCTGTTCGGCCAAGTCCCGGACGACCAGATCGTCGTGACCGGTGATGGCACGGCCTGCGTGGTGACGTTTCAGGCCGCCAAGATTCAGGAGCACCAGAGGCTCTACACCAATTCAGGCTGTGCTTCGATGGGGTACGACCTGCCGGCGGCCATCGGCGCCTGTCTCGCCAGTGGCGGGCGGCCGGTCGTCTGCTTGGCCGGCGACGGCAGCATCCAGATGAATCTTCAGGAGCTCCAGACCATTGTCGGCCGGGCTTTGCCGATCAAGCTCTTCGTGTTGAACAACCAGGGCTATCACTCGATCCGCCAGACGCAGCAGAACTACTTCGCCGACAACATCGTGGGCTGTGGGCTCGACAGTGGACTGTCCTTCCCCGACTTCGGCCGCTTGGCGAATGCTTATGGAATCCCGTTCCGTCGGGTCGAGCGGCATCGCGACCTCGCCGCCGCGGTCGCGGCGACCCTCGCAGGGCCGGGCCCTCAGGTGTGCGAGGTCATGCTCGACCTCGCCCAGGCGTTTGCGCCGAAGTTGGCGTCGAAGAAGCTTGCCGACGGCCGCATGGTCTCCGCCCCTTGGAAGACCTGACTCCGCTGCTCAGCCGTGAGGAATTCGCCGAGAACATGATCATCCCGCCCCTGGCCGACTGATTCGGCGGGCCCTCATTTTTTTCTCTTTTCGCTTCCTATTTGGAGAGCCGGATGAATTCGCTGGAAAAGCAGATGATCGAGCGGTTGGTGGAGCTCAGGGAGCGGTATCACGTCACCGGGGTGAAGGCTGAGTTCGAGGCCGAGGGGACCCGCATGGAAGAGGCCATGCGTTTGAAAGACGTCAGCGCCCAGGCCGGTGTGGGCATGAACATCAAGATCGGCGGCTGCGAAGCGCTGAAGGACATGTTCGACGCCATCAGCCTCGGCGTCGAACGGATCATCGCCCCGATGGTCGAGACGCCTTACGCACTCCAGAAGTTTCTCGGGGCGGCGAAGCTGGCGTTCGGCGACGACCATGAAGTCGAGCTTCTGATCAACATCGAGACCTTGACCTCGGTCGAGAACTTCGAGGCGATGCTCCGGATTCCCCAGATTGACCGCCTCCACGGCGTTGTGATCGGGCGGGTCGATCTATCGGGGTCGATGAGCCTGGGACGCGATCAGATCAACAGCGACGAGATCCTCAAGCTGTCGCTTCAAGTGGCCAAGCTGGCCAAGGAGGCGGGGAAGTCGGTGGTTGTCGGCGGCGGCGTCTCCGCGCATTCGCTTCCGTTCTTTCGCGATTTCCCCGAAGGGCACCTCGATCGCTTCGAGACCCGCAAGGTTATCTTCAGTTGCCCCGGGGCGCTGGCGAATCCGGAAGAGGCGTTTCTCAAGGCGGTCGAGTTCGAGCTGCTCTGGCTCCGCAACAAGAAAGCCTACTACGGTGCAATCCACCGTGAGGATGACGGCCGGCTCGCCATGATGGAGAAGCGCTACCAGGAATCCATCAACCTGGTGAACAAGAATCGGCCAGGCCATGCATAAGCATAAGGCTCTTGTCACGGGCGGATCGCGGGGCATCGGCGCGGAGATCGCGATCTCGCTGCGGCGCGATGGGGTCGAGGTGATCGCGCCGTCGCGATCGGAGCTCGACCTGCTCGATCCCGCCTCGATCGACCAGTACATCGAGATCCACCGCGAGGATGGCGTCGATATCCTGATCAACAACGCGGGGATCAATCCCATTGCCGCGCTCGAGGACGTGACGGCGGAAGACTGGGCCCGAACGTTGCAAGTCAATCTGACGGCGCCGTTCCGGTTGATCCAGGGGTTCAGCCCGGGAATGAAATCGGCAGGGTGGGGCAGGGTGGTCAACATCAGCTCGATCTGGGCCGTGGCCTCGAAGCCGGGGCGTGCTCCTTATTCGTCGACCAAGTCGGGGCTCAGCGGCCTGACTCGGACGACGGCTTTGGAACTCGCGCCTCACGGCGTCCTGGTCAACGCGGTGTGCCCGGGGTACGTCGAGACCGAGCTCACCCGCGCCAACAATACGCCGGAGCAGCTCGAGGTGATTCGAGGCACCATTCCCTTGGGGCGGCTCGCGCAGCCCGAGGAAATCGCCCGGTTCGTCGCGTTCCTCAGCTCGCCGGCCAATACCTATTTGGTCGGGCAATCCCTCGTGATCGACGGCGGTTTCACCTGCCAGTGAAGTGAGGACGGGACCATGCTCGAGGTGTTGAGTAGTTCAGGCAGTTATCGGGTTGAAGCGGTGGGAACGGTCGCCGAGGCGATTGAATCGGCCCTCCAGGCCTCAGCCGGCGCCGCGTTTGTTCTGGCCGACGCGACGGTGGTCTCGCTCCACCCCGACGCCTTCCGGCAAGCCGTCGACCCGAGCCGACTCTTCGTGATCGAGGCCTCGGAAGAGGCCAAGTCGTACTCCTCGCTCGAGCCGATCATCGAGTCGTTGATCCAGGCCGGGATCAAACGAAACTCCACCTTGATCGTGGTCGGGGGCGGGGTCCTTCAGGATATCGGCTGCTTCATCGCGTCGGTCTTGTTCCGGGGCATCGCCTGGTCGCTGGTGCCGTCGACGCTACTCGCTCAGTGCGACAGTTGCATCGGGAGCAAGAGCTCGATCAATGTCGGCCGGTTCAAGAATCAGCTCGGCACGTTCCACGCGCCGAAGCAGGTTTACCTCGTGTTTGACCTGCTTCGGACTCTCCCCCACGATGAGATTCGCTCGGGGATGGGGGAAATTATCAAGCTCCATCTGGTCGCCGGGGAGAACGAACTGGCGAGGTTGAAAACCCATCTCGCCCACTACGCGGAGACCGGGGAAGGGCTCGGCCAACTCGTCTGGGACGCCTTGCGGATCAAGAAAGCGTTCATCGAGCAGGACGAGTTCGACACCGGGAAGCGGAACTTGCTGAACTACGGCCATACCTTTGGCCATGCGTATGAGTCGGCGACTCAGTATGGCATTCCCCATGGGATTGCCGTGTCGCTCGGCATTTCGACGGCCACTTTCTTCTCTGAGCAACTTGCCCTGGCTCCGGCGGGGGCCGCCGATGCGATCGACGAACTCTTAAAACCCTGGTATCAGCCTTATGAAAGCGTCTTGTGTGGCGCCGATCGAGAGGCTGTCTTCGCGGCGATGAAGCTGGACAAGAAGAATACAGGGGCTGCGGTCACCTGCATTTTGACCCGAGGTCCCGGCCTGATGGAGAAGGTCGCGCTCGATGCGAATGCCCAGGTCGCTGACCTCCTGGCCCAATACTACAAGCGGATCGCCGCCTCCGCCGGCTGACATTTCTCTTTGGCTAGGCGGGCCGCCTGTGTTGCGGGAAGGAGATTCACGCCTTGATTGACGACGCAATCCTCGGGCTGGGGCCGGCATTACGATCCGCTGAGAGTTCCGGCCGGGCTCCGAGGGCGAAACGTGGGGGACTGAAGCGGTTCTTGCGGATTGCCTCGTACGGGCTCGGGTTCGGTCTGCTGGGTTGGTCGCTCTGGAGGAATCAGGCCTCGGTTCAGGAGGTGATCGGGCGAAGGCCCAACCTGCGTTATCTGGCGGCGGCCTTTGCGCTGGGGGAAATCGCCTTGCTGAGCACCTTTGCCCGCTGGTATCTGCTGGCACGCGCCCAGGGGGTGCCACTGACCCTGCGCCAGGCCGTTCAGATCGGTTTTCTTGGCCATGCGTCCGAGTTGATCGTGCCCGGTCAACTCGGGGGGGACGTGGTCAAGGTGGCCACCTTCTGCCGAGGGCAGGATCGCAGGAGGGCGCCCGTGATCGCGTCGGTCATGTTCGACCGGATCACGGGGGTTTTCGGCATGTTCCTGCTAGTCAGCCTGATGGGGACGCTCCAATGGTCAACGGGGACCGTCGCCGTTCGAAGGCTGATCGAGGTCGTCTGGGTGGTCACAGGCGCGGGGGTGCTCGGGTTCGCTGCGTTGTTCCTGCCGGCCACCGCTGTCCTCTTGCGACGGATTCTGGGGGAGGGGAGGCTGCAAGTGAAACTGGCGGCCCTATGGGATGCGGCGGCGGCGTATCGAGACCAGCCAATGGCCGTGGCCGCGGCCCTGGCGATGTCCATGACCAGCCATTCGATCTATGCCTTCTCGTTTTATGCGGTGATCTGTGCTCTGTTCCCGATCAGACCACCCTTGGGCACCAGCCTCGTGGTCATTCCCCTGACCCTGTTGACGGCCATCGCGCCACTGCCGTTTGGGGCGCTCGGGGTCGGTGAGGAAGTCAGTGGCGAGTTGTTCCGCCTGATCGGCCATTCCATCGGGACCCCGGCGATGCTCGGCGCTCGGTGCGTGGGCCTGGGGCTGAGTGGCGTCAGCGTTCTCGTCTCACTGACGTTCTCGCACTCGAACCCCGGGCTGAGCGTGGGGCCTCCTCGTGCCGGGGAGAGCGCGGGGCCGGCCCCGTCATGATGGGCTGAGAGGCCGGGCTGCCGGATTGTCGGAGGTCGCTGATGGTGACATCGCGTCGAAACCGAGGATCAGGTCGGCGGCGGCGGGCAGGTCCGCCGTGACATGGTAGGCGTTGGCCGTTTCCTTCTCCGCCTCGTCGAGGCCCTTGCCGGTTTGCACGAGGATACTGCCGCGACAGCCGGCGTTGACCCCTGCCAGAATATCGCTGAGCATATCCCCAATCATCCATGACGCGTCGAGATCGAGCCCGAGCGCAGCGGTCGCCCTGAAGAGCATCCCGGGACCTGGCTTGCGGTCGATGTGCTCGATCAGGCTCCGGTCGTCGCTCCCGGGAGTTTCGGGGCAGAACTCGATGGCGTCCACGGCGGTTCCCGCGGCGGCGAGCTGTCGGTTCATCTCGTCGTGGATCAGGTCGAGCTGACCTTCGGTGATCATCCCTCGGCCGATTGCCGACTGGTTCGTGACCACCACGCAAGCGAAGCCGGCGGCCCGGAGCCGGCCGATCGCCTCGGCCGCGCCTGGCAAGAGGCGGACCTTGAGGACGTCGGACAGATAGTGGACGTGCTCGATAATCGTCCCGTCGCGGTCGAGGAAGACGGCCGGTTTCCCTCCTGGGACCGTGGGTCGCTCGAACCGGACTGCGCCCTGTGACGCTGGGATGTTCTGTTGGGCCTTCGGGGCTTGCTCGCCGGTCACCAGATGATCTCCCTCTCATCTTTCCTTTTGCGAATTCTCCCTCGGCTGTTCTGGTCCGGGACGCCCCATGGAAACGCTGCGGGATCGCCGTTGTGATCGAGCATTCCGTTCCGAAAAGCAGGGAGCCGAATCGTACCATCCGATTTCCCGAGCGGTAAAGAGCGGCCGGGCATTGGGGAGCATGTCACCCACGACCTGCGTCGATTGGCCACCGGTTTCGTCGTCAGCCCGAGACGTTCCCGAAGTGGCCACTGGGCCATTTGCTCAACCTACCTGCGCTGACGCGTGGATGTCGGGGAGTTGCGATTCATGGCAGGCTCTTGTAAAACTGAGTCAGAGATGATCTCGACTGACGGTGGCCCTGGTCGTGATGCCGATTCTGCGACAACCGGGGCAACACGCGACTGGCCCTCTTGAAACGGGGATGGGAGCTCGTTGGCGGATTCTCTCGGTGACGCGATGGAATTGCGAATTATTGGGTTTGGAACGTGGTTTGCATGGATGCGTTCTGCTCGCGGTCGGGCCAATTCGGCTCCGATACGTGGCACTTCGGGGCGGGATCCAGGTGTACGGAGTGGGGGGATCATGGCGTTGGGAGCACGCCGGAATTCGAGTGAGACCTCCTCGCCGGCCCTTGTGTGAGATTTTACGCGTTACAATAGATCGTCCGTTGGGACGTTGTTGGGTCCATTGGGATCCGAGTCGGTTTGTGAGGAGAGCGTCCGACGCGATTTCCTCGTTATGCCTGAGGACAGGCGCTTCTGTCGCCAGGAGGAGTTGGTGAACCCGACTTCGATCGACACCCACTCGACGTTCTCCGAGTCGTGCGGCGCGGGCTCATTGCAATTGAACGTCCTCAACGACGACGGCAGTCTAGGGACGCCACGGACTTTCGATCAGCCTTTCTTGGTCGTTGGCCGCAGCCCCGACGCCGACCTGAGGCTCGACCGCGAGCAGGTGAGCTCACGGCATTGCTATTTGCAGATCATCGGGGGACGCCTTGTCTCCATCGACCTGGACAGCCAAGGGGGCGTCTTCATCGATGGGGAGCTCCAGCGGTTCGGTTGGGTCACCCCCGCAAGTCGGCTTCAAATTGGCCCGGTGGCGTTCCGCCTTCAGGGGCAGGCGGGGGACGATCACGGTGGCGACGGGGGGGGATTGCGATTGCATCCGCTCTCGGCCCAGTATTCGCGAAAGTTGCCATCAGCCGTTCTGGAGATCGACGGCGTTGTGGGGCACACCTATGGGTGGCGGATGAGCCGAGCCCTCGCCCTGATCGGACGCTCGACCGCCTGCCAGGTTCGGCTGATGAACCCGTCGATCTCGAAATTTCACGCCGCCTTGGTCCGGACCCCCGCGGGCCTCTGGATTGTCGATCTGCTCTCCCGTGAAGGGGTCGAGGTCGACGGGACCTACGTGCGTGCCGCGCGGCTCGAAGAGGGATCGGTCTGCCAACTGGGATCATTCACGCTTCGGCTTTGTGCCGGGACGCTTGCCCCAGCCCCGCCGCACCGGTCCGATCGGCCTCGGTCATCACCGACTCCGGCGATTCCGCAGATCGCGAATTCCGCGGGGCGATCCGTACACCTGGCGACGCCCACCTCAGGGGAGACACCGGTTCCCCTGGCATCGGCCTGGTTGGCGAGCCCCGCCGGGGATGAATTGGCCCACCATCCCACCTGGAATTCGCGAGAGCCGGGACACGATCCCTCTCAGCAAGCGATGATGATGCTGGCGCAGATGCTGGGCACGATGCATCGCGATCACATGAACCTGGTCAAGGACGAACTGGCCGAGATCCGTCGGCTCGCCGAGGAAATGCACGCCTTGCGCGTCGAGATCAGTCAAGGGCCTGCGACGGCTCTCGCCCCGGTTCCTCAAGAGGCTTCACCTGCGCCCGCACCTGCCGCAGGGGCGGTATTGCCCGCGCCGGCCCGCAAGTCGGTGGCCGCGGACGCCGCTCGGAACGCGGGCAAGGTGAGTCCGGAGCCTGCCAGAGGTGAAGTCGCCAGCGTCCCACGTGATCCCAAGGAGTGCCTGGCGATCGCCAGCCAGTTTCTCGCCACTTACGAACGAAAACAGGAAGGGCACTGGTCACGGATCCTCCGCGCCCTTACCGGAGCATCGCGGGACCAGGAACCGGGGCGGGGACCACTTGAGCAAGCTCCGCTGGGGTGACTGCCGGGGGCAACGGGTCGGTTGTTCTCATTCCCGAAGCGATGCCAGTTCTCCGATCCCCCCCCCCCTATTTCTGAGATGGCCCAGGAAAGTCTCTTTGTCATCATCTCGGGATTGGTAAGAAAGTGTGAGAACTTAAGTTCTCGGGAATGTTCCGAAAAGCCCACAGAAAACCTTTGTCAGATGCTTGACAGAACACTATGAAGGTGTAAAATTTCCAAGTCATGGGAGATTGGGAAGGTTCGCTCATCACTGGCAAGCTGCAGAAGATTGCCGGCCTGTCGCAACCTTAACGATTTCTCGGTCGGTGCGGAGTAAGAAGGCCGGTGGGTCGATCGGACAAGAGGCTTGATTCTCACCTTTGGTTCGACGATAAATGAGACGATCGACCTGAGGTTGGTGAACCACTCAATCCGGCTTGACGAAACGATCACTTTCTGTAGGAGGCTGCCGATGACTGTTTCTCGCAAAGTCTTGAGCTTGGCTGTCCTCGTTGGAGGGTGGTCGATCCTGTCTCCCACCTTCGCCGAGGCGAGGACTCGCCCCAATGCAAAGAACCAGGCGCTTCGCGCCATGGTCCGTGCACGACAGACTCAGGACCTGAGCCCGGACTTGGGCTTTGGCTCGGTTCCCCTGCCGCTCAATCAGAGGCAGGTCAATCAGTTCCTCAATAACTATTTCAGGAACCCCAATCCCCCGATCTCCGCGTCCTTGCGGGCCAACCCGTTCTCGGCTGAAGCGAACTCCCGTCGGGCCTTCGCCCTGGAAGTTTTCCGCCAGCGCGCTCTTTTGAAGGTCAGCAGCGTCGCGGGGGGCGTCTTCTTTACGCCGCCGGTAGGGACCCCCTACTTCCCGTTGGCCGCGAACAACTTCCTGAATCGCCTGCCCATCTTCCGGGTCCTTGGCATTTTCTAAGCTTGAGCCAAGCGAATCGGTTTTGAATTTGTGGGGGGATGGTGTGGCTTTATTGCCGTGCCATCCCTTCCTTATTTTACCCGCTCGAGTGGCCAGAGTGATTTCGTTGGGTTCGGCCTTCAATTCTCTTTCATTGCGTCGGCACGCCTCTCAATTGCATGCGAAGGAATTCCATTGACTTAACCGTTCGGCGAGCGTCTTGTATGATTAAACAGAATCGGCCCCTCCCTTTGGAGGTAATTAAACATGGATGAGTTGGTAGGCCCGGGGAGTGTTGGATTTCACCTTCGCGCCGAGCGGCGAATTTTTGGCCAATGAGAATGGATGGCGTTGGGGGGTGTGATGGACAACGAGAAGTCGTACGAAATCAAGGTGATGATTGATCTCTCCGTCGAATCCTTGCTGGAGGATGCGCGGGGCGGTGCTCCGAATTCGTTGGGGAACGCCCTCGAGGCCTTCCGGCCGTACCTGGTCCGAATCGCCACGAACGAGTTAGCCCCCGATCTTCGCCCCAAGGGGGATGTTTCGGACCTGGTGCAGGAGACGTTTCTCGAGGCGGCACGCGACTTCGGGAATTTCACCGGCCGGACTGGTTCCGAATGGCAGTCGTGGTTGCGGCAGATTTTTATCAACAACCTGAGACTTCTGGTTCGCACTTATCGGAAGACCATCAAGCGAAATGTCAGTGTGGAGGTTTCCCTTGACCAGGTGAAGGCCGCGGGAATCCATGATCGGAGCCTGGTCCTCAGTGGATCCTCGCCGAGTTCCGTGATGATGAAGAAGGAACTGGGTGAGGAGCTTCAGGAGGCGCTGACGCAGCTCTCCGAGCGGGATCGCCAGTTACTGAGCATGAGGTTCCGAGAGCAATGCACCTTCGAGGAGATGGGACGACGGATGGGGTACTCGCCGGTCGCTGCGCGGAAGGCGTTGCGGAAGGCGGTCGCCCGTGTGCGGGAACAGGTCGACTTCTCTTCGATGGCGGGCTAGAGAACGTCACGGCCGGGTAAGAACGCCGCCGGACCGGCCCCCTTGTCAGCACAAGTAGGGGAGCGGTCCGAACGGCCAGGCCGAGCGTGTGTGTTCGATGATGAACCAGTCGGCTCAGTTTCCAGGTGATGGGGAGCTCGTCCCCATGCTCTTGATGTGCTCGGACGCCAGTCGGGCCGTGGGGGTTTTCGGATAGACCTTCACGATCTGCTGGAAGTAGCTCAACGCCAGCGTGCGCTTACCCGCTGCCTCGATCTCACGAGCTTGCTTCATCACCGAGGCCGCGCGAACCTCTTGGGCGTCGACTTGTAACTTTTCGGTGAGGCCCTTGATCCGTTCGATCGCGATCCGGCTCTCCCGCGACCCTGGATGTGTGCGTTCGAGGGTCCGATACGCCACGAGGGCTTCGACGGTCTTGCCGGCCGTATCCCGCGCTCGGGCTCCGGTGAGCATTTCCGGAGCGGAGAGTGGCTTCGCCGGAGCCGACACGACTCCCCTCGCTGGATTCGAAAGCATTCGCCGGTCGATCTGAGACGAAATTCCGGTCGTTTGCGCTCGGGGCGACGACACCGCCGGGGGCCGGCCGGCCGATGATTCCCGCACGATCGCACGTGACGCGATATCGGGCTCGGGTAACGGCGTCAGCGGGAGCGAGAGCTGAGCGGGAGCTGCCGGAGGTTCTGGCGAGGCCGAAGCAAGGGTTGGTTGCGCCAGGCTCGCTGGCCGAGACGAGGGAGAGGAGTCTGCCAACGCGGGCGGCTCGACGCCCGGGATCACTCGCCGGGAAGTCTCCGCCGTCAGAATATCGACATGTGACTTTGGCGACGGGGCCGAAGATGAAGAGACGTCTTGAGCAGGGGCCGCCGACTCGAGTCCCACGGGTTCGGGCAGTGACGAGGCTTCGGGGAGCGTTGACGGGGCAACCGCTGAAATCCCTGCCGTTTCTTGGATGGGCTTGGTGGGGACGTCCGGGGTTTCGAGCTCGATTCGGGCCGGCGCGGGAGCGGGAGGTTCTGGGAGTTTGGCCGCTTCTTGCTTCGAGGTAAGATCGTCCGGGATTTCGAGCTCGATTCGGGCCGGCACGGGAACCGGGGGTTCCGGGCGTTTGGCTGCTTCTCGCTTCGAGGTAAGATCGTCCGGGGTTTCGAGCTCGATTCGGGCCGGCGCGGGAGCGGGAGGTTCCGGGCGTTTGGCTGCTTCTTGCTTCGCGGCAAGAACATCCGGGGTTTCGAGCTCGATTAGGGCGGGAGCGGCAGCGGGAGCAGGAGCCGGGGGTTCCGGGAGTTTGGCCGCTTCTTGCTCCGTGGCGGGAACATTCGCGGTGTCGAATAGGACCTGGGTCGGTGCTGAACCAGGGGCGATCGACTTGGCTGCTTTATCACCGTCCGCGGCCCCATGGGGCACGGGCGGTGCCACCAGGCGAGTGATATGGAAGTCGAGGGTGTAGAGTGTCTGGCCTTGGAACGGGCCGGAAAGCACCCGGATCGCGAAGTAGGTGCATTTTAGCGGTGCCCCATCTTTGCCCCCCTCAACCTCGACCGTCTCGACGGACAACAATTGAACGTCGGTTTTCGGCGTCAGGTGAACGATCTTCGCCTCGATGGACGGATCATTGGCCTCCTCACCTTGATCATCCGTGGCAAACATGCTTTTGATAAAGTTGCGGCAATTCTCACTCGTGGTGGCACACCAGAGGTCGAACGGGATCTTCTCGGAATCGAGCGAGTAAAGTACCGCACGATCGCCGACCTTCGGCAAGTAATCCGGGTCGGGAATCAAGTTTGCGGCCTTTGCCACGGGAGTGGGCTCGCCCCCGATCAGCAGGACCGGGCAGAGAAGCACAACCAGTATCCCCATTATCCTGTGCATATTTGCCTCGGAGCCATTGGCCTTTGTGTGCTGGCCTAGTGGGTGTGAATCGCTGCGATCCAACTGGTGCGTGCCGATCATTTCAAGCGAAGTCGCTGGTGGTTTTCGGCTTTTTCGATCGACGAGCCCGGGAGGGGTTGGTTCAACCGGGGGAGCGGAGGCAAGTCGGCAAAATTGACGGTGGGCTCGAGCTTGCCCCGGGACGTGTTAGGGGCCGCGCTGCGGGCTACTGTCGGCATCGTGACTGGCCGAGACGTAGGCTTTGGCTTGGGGACGACCGTGGTCACGTCCGGGTTCGGCGGCGTTGTCGTTGTGGTGGTGGTGGATGACGTTGCCTTGGCCTTTGGAGTCGGGGAGCGCCGGTCCCGGGCCTGTTTCGGCTGGAAGATGAGGTAAGGCTGTGGCGATCGCGTCAGGGGGCCTGGCAGACGCACCGGGACTGGCTCGTTCGTGGCCAGCAAGGTCGGCTTGCGGCGATCGCTTTGCGCCACTTGTTTGGGGCCTTGGGGCCGCCCCGAGTTTGCCAGGCCGCGCTTTGGCGAAAAGAAGATCAGCCTGGGTTGGGCCGGTGCAAGCGGGAGTCCTTCGGTGGCGCCCTCAACGCCCACGACCGCCGGCTTCGAATTTGCACCGGAAGCTGGAGCCGGGGGAACCTGTCTGGCCACGGAGGCGGGCTTCTGGGCGGCGCTCTTCTTCCCCGGTGTGAAGAAAAGGTAGGACCTGGTGGGCGGGCCGGCGGACAGGGTGGGGGCGGGGGTGGCTCGAGCGACCGCCGCCGCCGTTGGGCGTTGTGGAGCGCGTCTGTCACCGGGAAAAAAGAGATAGGCCTGACGCGATCTGGGGGCCGCGACAACCGGAACGGAAGCGTCCGCCCGGGCTGGCTCGGGGCTTGCTTGGGCTCCGCCCGGTTCCCCAGCGCGGGCTGGTGCCGTTCCGAGTATCCCGGCCATGAGCCAGGCTCCCGTCATACCGGCCAGGGCAAGCCGGTGCACTCGAAAAATCAAGGCGTGACGGGGCACCGTCGCTCCCATTGAACGTCTCCTGACGCTGAGCTTCTCGCACGAGCCCGCTTGAACATCGGGAGTCGCGCAGTGAGCAAATCCTGCCGCTATGATCGGAACAGTCGGCCTTAAGAGTTGAGTGGAGACTTTCCAGATGGACGTGAACTTTGCAATCAATCGCCCACTCGGCTGGCTTCGGTCGGAGCTTGACAGTTTCTTGGTTTTTCTCGGATCGACCGGTCTGGCCACTTTGGATTTGCACCAGTTTTCGCTGGGCCCAGCCCGCAAACGCGCTGGTAGAACCTTGCATGTACGAGGTAAAACTCATAATAAAAGTGCAGCAATCCATTGACTTTTGAAAAAAAGGATCGTGTTATCTGACGAGGTCATGATAGATTGAGGTTTCACGCAAGTTGAATCCTCGGCCTGACGCTCTGTGAACGTCGGGTCAGGGGGCAAGTTTGCGGGCATCCATTGCCAGCGTTCTGATTTCGATGATGTGGGAGTGATCTGTGATTGGGCCTCGAACCTTGAGCTGGATCCAAAGCGGAGGCGTCTCCGCCGTCTCGCCGAGGTCGAGGCACGAACAGGGAGGCATCTGAGATGGCTACGACTGATACTCGTGCGGAAGTTCTGATTCCAAGCGCTCGTTCAGCGGCCGCGAAAGCTCGGGTTAAAAAAGATGCCGAGCAGCGGTTCAAGCGGGCGCAGCGGGCCTCGATTCTCCTGAAGCACGTCAGCGATGCGACCCGCCTTCAGGTCATCTTGCTCCTCGCCGAGGGGGAGCGCCATGTTGGTGACCTGAGCGAATCCTTGAACCAGAGTCAGCCCGCGGTGAGCCACCACCTTGCCCTGATGCGTCACGGGGGAATCGTGGTCCCGCGCCGTCAGGGGAAGAATAACTACTATAGCCTGACGGATTCAGGGGAAATCCTGGCCAAGGTCGTTCAGGCTATGACCTCTTGAATGAGTTCTTGGGTGAATTGATGCTGTCAACTACGACGCCGGGAGCAGCCGCTCGCGGTTTTGAGCACGGACGCTCGCCTCGAGCGGCCGATTGACTGAAAAGGGCCTCGATTCGGGTCACTGGACGAAGAGGCCGATTCGATCACGACCTTCTGACGATTAAAATTCCCCCCCTCCTTGATTTGTTTTGCGGCAGCATCTCCGCTCCACGTTTGTCTCGGTTGTCGGTCTGAACCAACCCGCCTGGGGTCACTTCAAGTTCTCGATAAGCCTCAGCGATCGCTTGTCTCGTTCGATCCCTCCCCGCTCTCCGAGCATCAAGCTGCCGGCCCCAGCATGGGAGTCGAGCAGGGCTATCGGCTGCTCCTGAGGACCAGAGTCTCGATGCGCCAGGAGCGGATCGGGTTGCCTTGAGGTGGCTCTCATCCTGGTTTTCGAGACGGTCGCCTGGGGACCGTCCGCGCTCTGTATTGTCAGAGGTGGGCGGTACGCCGACGATTCTCCAAAAAAAGGAGGGCCACGATGCACCTTTATGGCCGACAGGCTGGGTCATGGTTCCGGCGCCCGAACTCACATCCGCACCGCCTCGGCGATCGATGCAAGTGAACGTGAGATTGGCCCGCGCGGACAGTGCCCGTTAGATCGAGGTCGGTTGGTTCGTACTCTTGAGGCAGGGATCACTCGTGAGCTGTACGCTGGCGGCGGTCGGCGATCGGGGGATCCATGTTCAAGGTCTTTTTGTCGTGGTTCACCGTCCACGTCGGAATGCCTGGACCTCGGGCCCGGGAGTCCCTTCCCGGGCCCGAGGGTTTTGAAAACTCGTCCTTCCACGTTACGTAAGCTCACCATTCCGAGCGCCGACCTTGGCCCATCGATGCGAATTCGTTGCCTCACGCCCGCGTACAACAGGTGGGGGTGGTCGCCGGGTCGTAAGGGGAGGGAGTCTCGCCATTTCCGACCCTCGAAATGGGATGGGATCGATCCGTTGTGATCAATCGGGCGGGTTCCTCCGAGGCAGTGGGGACTCGGACGCCGACTCTTCGACGAATCCAAGGGGAAGCGGGGGCCTGCCGAGGTCGACGCCCTTCCTTTGGGCTTTTCTTGTTTTTTGGAACTCCCGACCAGATTCGTCGCTCTATACTCTTTGAGAAAAGTGTTTGTCGACGATCAGATGTAAGCCAGCACTCTCCCGAAGACCTGTGGGACTGTTCATAAAATCGTCGCACTCAAGCCGCTTGCTCTGGCCCCACTTTTGAGGGATCCTTGCAGTGGCTGGCAGGCAAGGACGCTCGAGGTGAGACTTCATCACGACTGGCAGAGTTCCGTCGATGCGATGACGCCGTTGCTGTGAGGGGTTGATTCTTGCGACGTCTTTGAGCCGAGCCGCCAACGGAGCTTGTTATGCCCCCGCGCCCCCACATCGTGTCGCTCAGCCGGCTTGAGCAACCGCGAGACCCTTCGACGAGCGACATCCAGATCGATCTTCGGAGCGAGACCGGTCGGCCTGTGCTGAACGCAGCTTCGGCGGACTGGAATTGGGAGGATGCGGCACGCTTGACGCTAAGGCGATGGGCCCTGATCGCTTCGATCGTTCTTGTCGAAGCGATCGTCTTCCTCGCGATCGTTTCCACCTCGTTTCAAGGGCCGGCCGATCTCTCGTCGTCCGCCGGGGTGCTCGTCAGCCTCTCGGGCCTCTTTCTCCTCCTGTCGCGGCTCCGGCGCTGGGCCACCACGCGCGTGTCGACGTAATGACCGGCGCCAGTCCTGGGCGTGGCCATTCCTCTTTGGTACGTCGAGAGCGAATCGTGCAACTCGGGCATGAAATAAATGCTACCGGCCGTTCAGCGGCCGACGCTTGGGGGCGATGGGGGGCGACGTCGGGGGGGAGTCGGGATTCCGAGGGAAAGTGACCTCACTTCGCCGATGGCGTCGGTGCGGAACGCCTCGATCGCTTGGTCCACTATGGCGTTGTAGCGCGTGACTTCCGGCCCCGGTTGGCTGGGCAAAGGGATTGCCAGCACCGCCGCTGCCAGATTGGCGGACGATCCGGCGGCGCCCGACTGCGGGGAGTATCGCGGGAGGGGGGAGCGGTTACCAGGCGGTTTGGCCGAACCTGGCCGCTTGGCCGGTGATGTGCTGAAGTTCGTCGTCAGGTTCTGAAGGTTAAGGGCCATGATCTGGGCCCGCGTGCTGACAAAGCTGGAGTAGTTGGCTCCGGCGGCGGCGGGGTTATCGCTCCCTTGAGGTGGTGTCGCCTGGCTCGACGGCCCGTCAGATGCGTTCGTGGAGCGGCCTTGCGCAGCGACCATCGCTGCTCCCAGAACGTCCGACCGAAACGAGTCGAGCTCTTGGTTGAATACCGCGACCGGCTTGAGCCGCGGAGCAGCTTGAGGACGAAACCCACGCGGAACCGCGATGCGGATTTCGCCATGCCCCGGCGCGATCGCCGTGGCGTGACTGAGAGCCAGGCGGATCTCCAGGGAATCCCAGGAGTTGGGAACGAACCTGAGAGACCTGCGCATGAACGATCACCTCCGACCCAAGGTGCGAGAACTTCTGGCTTGTTTGTTTTGTCGGTTGTAGGGGGCCGGAGGATTAGGTCCTTATGGAGATTGGTAACCGTTCACGGAGGGTCAACTGAATACTGTGTGACGTGCCGCGGGTCTGCAACGTAACACTTCCCGATATACGACGCGGTGGCGCGCCGAAGGTCCCCGTCTCGGGAGCTTCGCGACCGGCGAGGGCGATGCTGCGAATCTGCAATGCGTCGGCCCTATGTACCCTTTCGGGCATGAGCCTGCATCTCTGTTTCACAATATCGGGTCGCTGTCGGCGAACCACGGGGTAGGTCTCTTCATCCCCGAGGGCTCGCCGATGAGTTGGAATGCTCTGCGACGTTGGACACGCAACAGCCTGCTCGCCGTCGTCCTCCTGGCGGTCGTCGGGTTCCTGGCTCGGGATTACCTGTTTTTCACTTTCCTCTATCAGGGCACTCGGGCCGATTGGGAACTCAGCCAGGTTCCGAACGAGTATCAGCGCGCGCGTTCCATATTCGCCGAGCAATCCCGACGTTTGGGAGCAGCGCCGAGGGACGTCGAGCAAGCCAGGGAGCGGCTCTCAGCGAGAGAGGCCGAACTCCGAGGCCGGTGCCTGACGCTCGCAGCCGAGAATCTGGGCACAAAGGCCGAGCTGACGGCCTATTACCTCGTGGGAAACTTGTGGCCGAAGTCTCGGGAAGGAGAGCAGGCCCGCGCGAAGCTCCTGGAACTCGCGGTCACGGCGGACATGCAGCATTGGGGCAGGATGCTCGCCACCACCCCCGTCGGGCGCGTGGACGGCCTGCGGCCGCTCGGGGCCGCGCTCGTACGTCGGGTGAAAGCAAACCCGGACGATCCGTCGGCGGCCTGCGTCCTCGCGAGGGCATGCTCCTTGGTCGCCCCCGACACGGACGCCGGCGAGGCGACGCCTGAATTCGCGGAGGTCGCCGACCTGATCGCCGAACGCTACGCGACCAGCCCGGACATTGTCACCTTCGTCGAACGCATCGCCGGACTCGGCGGAGGCGGCCAGAGCCCGCCCTGGTCCCAGCCGTTCGAGCCGCATCTGCGTCGTATTCTCGCGGCCAACCACGACCGCTTCGTGCGCTGCGGGGCCAAGATGGCGCTGGCGTCGCTCGTGCAGGCATCCGGCGAGTCGAGGCAGCCCGAGGCAGAGACGCTGTACCAAGAGTTCCTGGCCGAGTTCGACGGCGAGCACGAATACCACGCTCAGGGCATCGAGAAAGTATACCGGCGGAGTGCCGAGCTGCAACTTTCGACCATCCGCTCGCACGGCCTGGGCAAGACCGCGCCGGAGATCGTTGGCGTCGACCTGGACGACCGGCCGATATCGTTGAACGACTATCATGGCAAGGTCGTGCTCGTCTCATTCTGGGCCACTTGGTGCTTCCCGTGCATGAAGATGATTCCGCACGAGAAGGAGGTTGCGGAACGCTTCAACCGGGATCGATTCGCCATCGTCGGCGTCAACAGCGACACCGACCTGCGAGCCGCCCGCGAGGCGGTAGATCGGCACGGGATCACCTGGCGGTCCTTCCGCAACGGAGACGAAGGTCCGGGTCAGATTTCCCAGCGGTGGAAAGTCGTGGGCTATCCGACTCTGTACCTGCTCGACCACGAAGGGGTCGTCCGCAAACGCTGGATCGGTAATCCGCCGCTCGACGATTTGGTGGCGTCCATCGAACGCCTTCTGTCCCGAGCGGCCGGCGGGCCGTCGCCGAAGGCCGATCCCATGATGAATCGTCGATCGACGAGTCCCCCACAGGCCGAGTACGCCAGGATCGAGGTCTCCGAGGACGCCCCCACGAATCGCGGATTCATCGGTAAGGTTCATCGCTCTCCGGACGGCCGCGAGTCGAAGTACTGCATCTTCATCCCCCGCGGCTACGAGGGCAAGTCGCCGACGCCGACGATCCTCTTCCTACACGGTTCGGGCTATGTAGGAAGCGACGGCCGCAAGCAACTGACCGGTGCCTTGGCCGACGCCATCAAGCACCACGAGGACGAGTTTCCATTCCTCACGATCTTTCCGCAATCGCAGGAAGGGGGCTGGCAGGCCGGGTCTGCCGACGGCATGCGGGCGATGGCGATCCTCGACGCCGTTTCTCTCGACTACGCCGTCGATCTCGGACGCGTTTATCTAACGGGGCTGTCGATGGGCGGCGAGGGCGTTTGGAGCCTGGCCGCCGCCCACCCGAAGCGTTGGGCGGCCATCGTCCCGATCTGCGGCGGGGGCGACCCTGGCGTGGCGCAGAAGATCAAAGACATCCCTTGCTGGTGCTTCCATGGAGATGCCGACCGCATGATCCACCCCGAACAGTCGCGCGCAATGATCAGGGCCCTGCAAGGAGCGGGCGGGCGGCCGCTGTATCACGAATATCCGGGCGTCGACCACAACTGCTGGGATCGGACCTACTCCATGCCCGACCTCTACCAATGGATGCTGGGCCAGAGGCGAGGTGAGTCGTCGCATGGAGATTGAAATGATGTGAGGCGGATCGATGGAAGGTGGCTTGGAAGAGTTGGAGGAATTCTGGCCCAGGCGGGCCTCCAATGCGGAGATGCGGCGTTCCAAGGACTGGACCAAGGCAAGGACGGCCGCCTGCACGTCGGACGGGGTCTTGTCCTAGAGAGTTTGAGGAAGAGGCGGCTCGACACTCATGCCATCGTTTGTAATCGGCCGGTCGAGGTCGTGCCAGAAGCTACCCCCGTGAACAGTTACGGAGATTGGTTGCCTTTGGCTGGATCGAATTCTCCCGAGGCGCTGGGAATGAGGGATTCTCCAGCCCTCTCGGCCGAAGTTTTGAGGCACACGCCTGGGAGAATGAGGAGGCGATAGGGATTTAACGAGGCGGGTTCTCGCGGGTCGAAACCGCCTTGCCGTGAGCGTCCACGATGCGCACCGGTTCACGCATTGTGGGCCGGGCGCGGCGGTCGATGATATTGCATTCGCTCACTTTGGTGTTGCGGCAGTTACGGATGTCGACGCCGCGGAACTCGGGGTCGAGCACCTGGCAGCCGAGAATCAGGACTTCGTTCGAATCGACGACCTCGATGGCCCCCCCTTCGTCTGTGCTTCCCGCCCGCGCGCCGTCGAGGATGAGGTTCTGGAGGTTGATGCCGGCCGATTTGATGACCCGGATGCCGTTGATGTGGGGGCCTTTGTAGTCCGGGTTATTGTCAAAGACGTTTGACCCGACGACGATGTCGCGGCAGTGCTCGAGAACGAGCGATCGTTCATAGGCGCTTGCGAACGTATTACCCGTCAGGGTGATCCCCCGGCAGTAGCGGAGCCAGACGTTGACCTGCTGGTCCTGGAGAACGTTGCCCGTGATGTTCCAGAGGCCGGCGCCCCCGGAGTCGTCGCGTTCGGCCCCTTCGATCCGGATGTTGGCGCCTTTTGGGCTCCCCTTGGCCTGAATCGTGTTCGAGGCGATCGTTCCCTCGCGGACCGTGGCCTCGCGGGCGTCGATCCAGACGTCGGCCGACTCGGGGTTGCCGGTGTCGAAGTTGTACTCGATGTCGCAGCCCGTGATCTGGATGTTGCGGATCTCACTTCGGGCAATTTTAATGCCAGCATGCTTGCAGTAGCTGATGTGGCATCCGGTGACGATCGCCTGGTGAACGTTGACGCCGTCGAAGTAGACGCCGATGGCTGGGCCTCGGCCGTCGTAAATGTGCAGGTCGGCCAGGAGGACGTTGCGGTTCCGCTTGACCAGGTGCACGCCGTAGCGGCAGCGGCGGATCAGGACCCCGGAGATCGTTGGCTGCATCACCGCTTCGATCTCGATGCCATCGGCCTGGTCATGATTGCCGACGATCTCCAGTCCGCTGACGGTCGGCATCCGCTGATGCTGCCAGACCCGAGGTTCGAAGCTCGTCGGATCGGCTGACTTACCGTGCGTGCCAACGAGTCGGACGGCCGGACCTGGCCCGTCCATCAGGAGGCGGGCGGTCCCCCCCTGGCCGGAGAGCGCGATCGGCCCGGAACGGTCGAGGTCGATCTCCAGGGGGGCGGTCAGGCGATACGTCCCTCGGGGAAAGTCGAGCTGGCCTCCGCCCTGTTCGACCGCATGCCGAAGCGCCTTGGTGTCGTCGGCCCGACCGTCGCCGACGGCCCCGAAATCACGGACGTTGGTCATCGATCAGAATCCTCCGCATAACGGCGCACCAATCGGTCACAAACCACTATGTGATTCGTCTTAACGGAACAGCTCCGGCATTTTGCTTCGATGTCGAGCCGGGGCCTGGTGATGAGCGGCTGATGACCTGCACCGCGACGTCGAGTGTGCGAACATGATTCGCAGCCGTCGTAATGGCAGCAATCCGCGGTCACACGTTTCGGCTCAATAGATCGCACAGAGGTCGACGAAACGCAAGGGTTGGCCGTGGACTGGGATCGGCATAATCAAGGTAGATGATGTTGAAGAGTCAATAAATTAATATATTTGGTTTCGCTCGGGCCTCACTTGGTTGCCGGCTCCGGTCGACTCAATCGTTTGCCTGCGGCTTTGCCTTGGTTACGGGGCTGATTCCATTGGCGGCGTTCGCTCAGGGAGCCGGCGAGCCGATTCGGCCCCCGGCGACGCTCGCTGAGGCGGGAAAGACGCTCGACTTTACGACCTTCCCGACGTTGGAAAAGGTGGATCGACTTTTGAGTCGCAGGCTGGCCGGCCTCTCGTGCTGAGGTCTCGATTCGTGCCAGCGGCGTTGAACTGGTTCGATCGGCCGGAACGACAAAGTAGCACGCCACGGCGGTTTGCACGTTCGTCGGAGTTCTGGAGGTTCGTCCCGAAATGAGCTCATAAGACGTCTCGCGGCATCCCGGCCTTAGCCTGGTTCGTGCTTCCGGGACCGTGGTCGAGGCACCCGCGGTCCCAAGGGAAGCCTTTCTGGGGGCAACTCTTGGCGTTTCGGTCCTCGTGCTCGACGGCCTGGTTTGAGATCAAGCCATGGGCAGATTGCTGCCCGGGTCGGTACCACGAAGATCCAGGATGGCACGAACCACATCGTCTCCTGGTTTTCGTGTCAGTTGGAAGCCAAGATGCTTGCAGACCAGTTGCATCGGGCGGTTTTGAGGGAGGATGTCGGCGCTGATCCGATCGAGCCCCTCGTCGCGTCCGACCTTCACCAGGCGGCGAAGCAGTTCCGTGCCGAGGCCCCGGCCGTGGAAGCGGTCGACGACGAGGAGGGCGAACTCGGCCTCGTTGCGGCCATGCTGCTTCATCAGGCGGCTGACGCCGAGGATCTCACGTGCTCCGGTCGCGGGATCTTGATAGTCGGCCACCAGCGCCATCTCGCGGTCGTAGTCGTTGAAGCAGATTCGGGTCAGGCGGTCGTGCGCCACCCGCCGGCCCAGCTTCATCGCATGGAAGTAGCGGAACGAGACGCTCTGCTCGGAGAGTCGCTCATGAAACTGGATGAATGAGGGTTCATCCTCGGGGCGGATCGGACGGATCAGCATGTTGGTTCCGTCCTTGGCGGTCCAGGGGACGGCATATTGCGTCGGGTAAGGGCGGATCGCAAGACGTGGCCATTCGCCCTCACGGACCTCAGGGCCGTGGGCGATGACTCGCGCGTCGAGCGCCAGGAATCCCTCGCGCGAAGCGAGCAGGGGGTTGATGTCGATCTCCTTGATCCAGGGCTGCTCGACCACGAGCCGGCTGAACCGGACCAGGAGTTGCTCCAGCCGGGCGGTGTTGATCGCGTCGTCGCCTTGCGAAGCCTTCAAGGCCGCGTAGGCTCGGGTCGGCTCCATCATCCGCCGTGCCAGGGTCGTGTTGAGCGGCGGTAGAGCCAGCGACCAGTCGTGAAAGACTTCCACGTGCCGGCCTCCCGAGCCAAAGAGCAGGACCGGGCCGAACTGTGGGTCGAGGCTGCTGCCGATGATCAACTCGTAGCCGTCGCGGCGGATCATCGGCTGAACGGTCACCCCCTGGAAGGGTTCGCGGTCTGCGCTCGTCCCGGTCTGTTCGCGCGCCGAGGCCTCGATTTTGGCGAAGGCGCGGCGGACGGCAACGGCGTCGGGAAGGTCCAAACGGACCCCGCCGACGGCGGCCTTGTGCGTGATCGTCTCCGAGGCGAGCTTGAGCACGACTGGATAGCCGAGGGCGTCGGCCGCCGCGACCGCCTCGTCCTCGTCCTTCGCGAACTTCGTCTCGACCGTTGGGATCGCATAGGCGGCGAGCACTTCTTTCGATTCGAACTCGGTGAGGATCGTCCGTCCGGCCCCGCGGACCGCCGTGCCGATCGCCTCGGCCGCGGCGCGGGCCTTGGTGTTATCAAGGGAATCGTCGGCCGAGGTCGGGGTCTCGTAGAGGCCGCGGAGGTTGTAGGTCGACCGCCACATCGCGTGGAACACCCGCGCGGCGGTATCGGGGTAGACGAAGGTGGGAATGCCGGCTCGGTTGAGGATTTCCACCCCCGACGCGATGTCGGCCCCGCCCATCCAACTCGCCAGGACCGGCTTTCCTTCCACGCGGGCGTAGGCCTTCAATGACTCGGCGGTCTGCGTCGGCTCGCTCATCGCCTGGGGCGTCAGGATCACGAGCAGGCCGTCGGTGGCCCGGTCTTGGACCGCGGCTTCCACGACTTTGGTGTAGCGATCGGCACTGGCGTCGCCGAGGATGTCAATCGGGTTGCCATGGCTCCAGGGGGCCGGCAGACAGGCGTTCAGCGTCTCCATGGTCTCGGACGAAAACTGAGCGAGTTCGCCGCCCGCACTGAGCAGGGCGTCGGCGGCAAGCACGCCAGGGCCACCGGCATTGGTGACGATCGCCAGGCGGGGGCCACGGGGACGCGGCTGCTTGGAGAGAATCTCCGCGACCGCGAACATCTCCGCCAAGGTGTCGACGCGGAGCACGCCACAGCGGCGGAAGGCCGCGTCGAGGACGTCGTTGTTCCCCGTGATCGCGCCGGTGTGTGAGGCCGCGGCCCGTGCCGCCGCTTCGCTTCGGCCCGCCTTGAGTACGATGATCGGCTTGGTCAGGGCCACCTCACGCGCCGCCGAGAGGAACGCGCGGGCATCGCCGATCGACTCCATGTAGATCACGATGCAGCGGGTGTGCGGGTCGTCACCGAGGTAGTCGATCAAGTCGCCCCATCCGATGTCGATCATCGAGCCGACCGAGACGAACGCGCTGAAACCGACGTTCTCACGCAGGCTCCAGTCGAGGATCGCATCGCACAAGGCGCCACTCTGGCTGAGGAACCCGACGCCCCCTGGCAACGCCATCCGCCTGGTGAACGTGGCGTTGAGCCCGTTGAAGGGCCGCATCACGCCGAGGCAGTTCGGCCCGATGAGCCGGACCTGCCCGCGCCGCGCCTGCTCCATGACCTGACGCTCGAGCTCCGCGCCCGCGGCCCCCACCTCCTTGAAACCGGCCGAGACCACGATCGCGCCGCGAACCCCGGCCGAGGCGCAATCGCCGATCACCTCCGGCACCGTTGTGGCCGGGGTCGCGACGATCGCGAGATCGATCGGCTCGGGCACGTCCGCCAGCCGAGGGTAGGCTGTGACCCCTAACACCTCAGACCGATGCGGGTTGACCGGGAAGATCGTTCGCCCGAACGGATTGCCGATCAGGTTTTCGAGGATTGTCAGGCCGACGCTTCCCGCCTGCTCGGTGGCGCCGACCACTGCGATCGTCCTCGGCGCGAAGATCGCGTCGAGCGGCCGACGTCGCGATTGTAGGACGACCAGGTTCGGAGCCAAACCGGGCCCTTTCGCTTCCTCTCCGGTCATGTCGCCTCCCCTGATTCTGATTGTCCACGGCAGCTTCGTGTCATCCGGCCTTCGTTCGCCAACCTTTTTGGGAGTCCAAGACGAGCGGCGAACTCACGATTATGCGAACCTGCGACAATGGGCATCGATGTTGCAGGACGATTCGCGATCTCCGCGAAAATCGCGATCCTTCCGATCCTACATACTTCTAAACCAGAGCGCCTTGTCAAGCAGGTCGCTTGATCTCGTTGGCACACAGACACTCCGGTCTCCCCCCTTTTTTTTGGGCCGTCAGGATTATGCTCGACCTTCGCACTTCTCTGCTGCCCTTTCTGATCACCGGCGTGGATATCGTCGTCAGTGTGGTGGCCTCCGTGCATGTTATTCTCTATAAGCGAGACACGAAATCCGCGATCGGCTGGATTGGGCTGATCTGGCTTTCGCCCATTCTCGGCACTGTGGTTTATGTGCTCTTGGGGATCAACCGGATCAATCGTCGGGCCCAATACATGCGCCGGGGAGGCGGGTCGCTTGTCACGCATGCCGTGGGCCCCTATCTCCCCGACATCCTCGACCCGATCCCGTCCCTGGAGGGATCGCCGCTGGATTCCCTGGTGCAACTCGGCGATCGCGTGACGCAGTGGCCGCTACTTGCCGGGAACGAGTTCGAGATTTTCGACGGCGGCGACCAGGCCTACCCCGCCATGATTCAAGCGATCGAGGCGGCAACGCGGTCGGTCGCTCTGTGTACCTACATCTTCAACAACGACCGGACCGGGCGGCTCTTTGTCGACGCCCTGGCCCGGGCGGTCGCCCGTGGTGTCGAGGTCCGGGTCTTGATTGATGGTGTCGGGGCCCGGTATTCCTGGCGGTCGGTGGCCCGTTCCCTGAGAAAGGTCCAGGTGCCCACCGCCGAGTTTCTCCCCACGCTTGTCCCGGTCTGGTTGCCCTACTTCAATCTTCGCAATCACCGCAAAATCCTCGTGGTCGACGGCACCGTCGGTTTTACCGGCGGCATGAACATTCTTGAAGAATATCACTGGGAAATGCGTCCACTCGCCCCGAAGCGCGACCTGCATTTCCGGGTCGGGGGCCCGGCCGTCTCCCACCTGCAACAGGTCTTCGCCGACGATTGGGCCTTTTGCAGCGGTGAGATCCTTGAAGGTGATCGCTGGTTCCCGTCCATCGAAGCGGCCGGGGAGGTTCTCGCCCGGGGTGTCATTGATGGCCCCGATGACGATCGGGACAACCTGCTCAATCTCATCTTGGGTGGCCTGGCTTGCGCGAAATCCACGGTGGAGATCGCGACCCCCTACTTTCTGCCCGATGCTCGCTTGATCTCGGCCCTGGAGGTCGCCGCCCTTCGAGGCGTGCAAGTCGACATCCTCCTGCCGAGCGAAAACAACCACAAGCTAGTCCAGTGGGCCTGTATGGCGCAGCTCTTGCCGCTCGTTGAGGTCGGGTGCCGCGTCTGGTTCTCGCCGCCCCCCTTCGATCACACCAAGCTAATGACTGTGGACCAGAGCTGGGCCTTCATCGGCTCAGCGAACCTGGACCCCCGCAGCCTCAGGCTCAACTTCGAGTTCAACCTCGAATGCTACGGAGTTGAGTTCGCCACTCGCCTCCACCAGTTGTTCCAGGACCGACTTCGTGACGCCGTTCCTGTGACCTCCGATGTGCTCAATGCCCGCAACTTGCCGATCAAACTTCGCGACGGGGCCGCGCGACTGCTCTCCCCTTATCTCTAATTGGCATCGCTTTCATTGCCGACGTTGATTACCGACGCTCAGAACGCGTTCAACCTATCCCCCGATCCCAAAGGGGCATGCGAACGCTCGGGATTGACTCGAGTCGAAACTAAAGCCGACAAATTTGATCGAGATTGTGATGGTGCTCTTGACGACGAGCCTGAGCGAAATAATAATGCGTCCGTAGCCCTTGAGTTGGGAACTCCCAGACGTTGCCGCCGTGGGTCGTCCGAATCGGTTTCTTTGGGCCTCTCGCGACCGATCGAGGTGAGCATGCTGGAACACGTTATGACCCAACACGAAGACCACCGAGCCGCGTCCAAAACGACCGTCTCACGCGACGAAGAGCTGGATCACATCAAAGCGGCGATTGGGAGCATTCGATTCGGCGAGGTGCGGGTGATCATCCAGGACGGTGTCGTGGTCCAGATCGAGCGGATTGAGAAAGAACGACTTCGCCGCTGACGCAGACCCACCCCTTAGCCATCCAGGACCTTTAGCTTATAGAGCCGACTCGATAACGAGAGGCATATCTCACTCTACCGGTACGCGACCGACCGGACATCCGGAGGTTTCCGAGAGAGAAAGTCGGTTTTTCTCATGTTGACTCAGTCGCATGTGTCGCCAACGCGATTGTTTTCCGGAAATTCCACCGAATCTGCATCAAACCATTCCTGGTCGGCGAACTCGCCACGTGTTTGTCGTGGCTTCACGCTGATCGAGCTGCTGGTCGTCATCGCCATCATCGCGGTACTCATTGCCTTGTTGCTGCCCGCCGTCCAGAGCGCACGCGAAGCCGCCAGGCGTGCCCAGTGCACCAACAACCTGAAGCAGATCGGGTTGGCCATGCACAACTATCACAGCACCTTTGACTCATTCCCTCCCGGGGCCCTGTTCGGTCGTAGCGCGGACCTTACCCTGGGCAACAACCGTGACTTCTCGGCCCATGTCCGGCTGCTGGGCTTCTCCGAGCAAACGGCGCTTTACAACGCCGCGAACTTCAACCTGGCGTGCTTCAATGACGATCCCTATGGCAATAGGGTCAACTCGACCACGACGACGGCCCGTGTCGCAGTGATGCTCTGCCCGTCATCGCCTACCCCGTCGTGGAACCACCAGGCGTCGGGTGCCGTCTTGAACGCCGTGCGAGCGCCGGGCGGGAATTACTTCGCCTCGGTCGGTTCGTCGATGGAATTCGCCGGTCAGCAGAGCGGTGGACCTCCCAACGGCGTGTTCGAATACGTCGGCGATAAGGGGCGTAGCCACGGGATTGCCGAAGTCACGGACGGGACCAGCAATACGATTGCGTTCGGCGAGTGGCGGACCGGCAGCGGAAGCCCCAGCGTGACGACAATCCCCACGGACATCATCTTCATTGGTAGCTTCCCCGCCGGCACCCAGCGTAACGACGGCTCGTTGACCATGCCCCGCCTGTCCGCTTCATTCCTCCAGTGGATCACGCAGTGCGGTGCCGCGGCCAAGGACAGGAACGGCTACTACGGCAAGAGCACCACGCTCGCCCAGAACTGGTCGCTCGGCCTGGTCGGCTACTCGCTGGGCAACGTTCTCCTGGGCCCCAACCCCAAGTATCCCAATTGCTCAACCCACGCCAGCGGTACCCTTCAGACCCCGGGCGTTTGGGGCCTAAGTAGCCTGCACTCGGGCGGTGCCAACATCCTGCTGGCCGATGGCTCGGTCCGCTTCCTCAAAGATAGCGTGGCCCTGCCCACGGTCTGGGCGCTCGGCTCGCGAGCCCAAGGCGAGATCATTTCCGCCGACGCCTTCTGAGTTGTCCCGTACGGGCCTGGCTCAAGTCCGAGGTCTCGCACCCCCCAAGCGAGCGGGACCTCTCTCACGGACTCGGCTGGGCCACGCATTGCGTCTTTCGAGATCTCGTCAGGGGAGTTGGAGCCTCACATGTTGCGCCGCGCACTGGTTTTCCGATCGTTGTCCATCGCCATTTCAGTGGCCGCCTTCGGCTGCGGCGGTGCGGCGGATGGCCCGCCGCGTGAACCCGTTTACGGAGCCGTCACGTTCGATGGTAAGCCCCTGGAGAAGGGCCTGATCACATTCACTCCCGCCAATGGGGGAGAGCTGGTTGTGAGCGGCCTGATCCTCGACGGTCAGTTCTCATTGACCCGCGAGGAAGGGCCGGGTCTCGGACCGCACCGGGTCGACATCTGGTCGAAGCAGGCGACCGGCAGAATTTTGCCTAACCCGGATGATCCTGGCAATCCTGTTCCAGAGCAGAAGGAAGTCATTCCCCCTCAGTTCAACATCAATTCGCGTCTTGCTGCAGACGTGGCGCAGGGGGGCGACAACAAGTTCGACTATGACCTGCGCCCCGCCGCGGGGACCGCGAAGAAGTTGGCTCTGAAGTCCAAGCGATGATGCCCCACCGCGGTTCACACCCACATACACGCACCCTTAGAGACGAAAGCGCCGAACCGGCGTTCGGCCTTGACCTCCCTTCCAAGCCAAAGTCAGGCCAGATTGAAGGAAGAACGTTCATGACCTCCCACTCAACAAGAATAAGAGCGCTCGCCTCGTTCTGGCTCGCACTCGGCGCGGTCGGATCGGCCTTCGGTGGGGCGAACGAGCCAACCGCCAAGCCGGAGGCCGTGGAGTTCTTCGAGAAGAAGATCCGCCCGATCCTGGTGTCCAACTGTTACTCCTGCCACTCGGCCAACACCAACTCCAAGGGCGGCCTGCGGGTGGATGATCGAAACGGCCTGGTCGATGGCGGCAACAGCGGCCCGGCCGTTGTGCCTGGAGATCCCGAGGAGAGCCTGCTCATCCAGGCCGTGACGCACGGCGATGACGCTCCCAAGATGCCTCCCAAGTCGAAGCTGACCGACGAGCAGGTGGCCGACCTGAAGCATTGGATCAAGGACGGGGCCGCCTGGCCGAGCGTGGGCGTGCCTGTCACCGTGGGCAAGCCGAACGCCAAGTACGACCAGCTCAAGAAAGAGCACTGGGCCTGGCAGCCCTTGAAGTCGCCGGAAGCTCCCAAGGTTGCCGACGCCTCGTGGCCGACCGACCTGATTGATTCGTTCATTCTCGCCGGGCTCGAGAAGCATGGGCTTGCCCCCGTGGGAGACGCCGACCGGGAGACCTTGGTCCGTCGCCTCACCTTCGACCTGACCGGCCTGCCCCCGACCCCGGCCGAAGTCGATGCGTTCATCAACGACCCGTCGGAGCGGGCCTACGAGGCCGTCGTTGACCGCCTGCTCGCCTCGACCGCCTTCGGCGAGCGCTGGGGCCGGCACTGGCTGGACGTCGCGCGCTTTGCCGAATCCACCGGCGCGTCGCGCAACCTGCCCATGCCCCACGCCTGGCGTTATCGCGACTACGTGATCGACGCCTTCAACAAAGACAAGCCTTTCGACCAGTTCCTCAAGGAGCAAGTGGCCGGCGACCTCCTGCCCCACTCGGACGAGCTCGAACGCTCGGAGCACCTGGTCGCCACCGGATTCCTGGCCGTGGGCGTCAAGGACGTCAATCAACGGTTCAAGATCCGTTATGTCATGGACAACGTGGATGAGCAGATCGACGCCGTGACTCGCTCGTTCCTCGGCGTCACCGCCAGTTGCGCCCGCTGCCACGACCACAAGTTCGACCCCGTGCCGCAGAAGGACTATTACGCCCTGGCCGGGATTTTCAAGAGCACCGATATCCTGGCCGGCCTCCGCAACAAGATGGGCGGCGGCGGGCTCGACTACTACGACACCCAGATGCTGCTCGTTGACGGCCAAACCGGCAAGGGCGTCGACACAGAGGCGTTGGCCAGAAGGTTGAGGCCGCCAAGAAAGCCCACACCGAGGCCAAGAAGGCATTCGAGATCCTTCGAGACGATCCCAAGGGAGGCGAGCCCGGGCCGAACGGCCGCCCCAAGCGGCAGATGGCCCGCCAGAAGATGAACCGCCTGCAAGCCGAGTTGGTGGCCCTGAGCGACCCCGCGGCCAATGGCGCCAAGATCGTGCTGGGCGTGCGCGACTCCAAAACGATCGGTGACACTGAGCTTCGCGTTCGCGGCGAGGCGGAGAAGCTTGGGCCGGTCGTCCCGCGTGGTTTCCTCAGCCTGTTGGAACTGCCCGGCCAGCCCACCGTGAATCGCGAGCAGAGCGGCCGCCTGGAACTGGCCCAATGGCTCGCTTCACCGTCGAATCCGTTGACCTCGCGGGTGATGGCCAACCGAGTCTGGCAGCATCTGTTCGGCCGGGGGATCGTTTCCAGCGTCGATAACTTTGGCTTGACCGGAGACGTTCCGTCACACCCCGAGTTGCTCGACCACCTGGCGAACCGCTTCGTGCAGGAAGGGTGGTCGGTCAAAAAGCTGGTCCGAGCCATCGTTCTGACGCGTGTCTACCGGCTCAAGTCCGACGCCAACTCGGCCAATGAGTCGGTCGACCCGGCGAACAAGCTGGTCTGGCGACACGCCCCCCGCCGGCTCGATGCCGAGGAGATTCGTGATGCGACCCTCCTGGTCTCCGGCACCCTGGCCGCCAACCGCCTCGAGGGCTCGCTCGGCCAGGGCTTCAAGGTAATCGAACTCCGCAATAACGGGGTCGACGCTCGCAAGCTGCTGGACCAGGCGCGTGAGAGCCGCCACCGCAGTGTGTACCTCCCTCTGCTCCGCGGCCTGACGCCGACCTCGCTGGAAGTCTTCGACTTCGCCGAGCAAGGGATGGTCACCGGCAGCCGGGCGAACACCACGGTTCCCCCTCAGGCTCTTTACTTGCTCAACGACCCCTTCGTGCGCAAGAATTCGCTGGCCTTCGCGGAGACCCTGCTGGCCCGCGCTGAGCTTGATGAAGACGCCCGCCTGGCCACGGCCTTCCGTCTGACCTTGGGTCGGGCCCCCACGGCCGCCGAACTCCAGAAGGCCAAAGGCTACCTGACCGAGTACGAGGCCGCCGTGGCCGCCGAGCCGGCTCCGCCTGAGCCCGCGAAGGTCGAGGAAACGCCCCAGCCCAAGCTCGAGACGGCCGCCGACAAGACCCCGGTGAAGCCCATCCCGGTGATCGACCCGGACCAGGTGATCGAGGCCGAGGCGCCGATGGTCGAGGAAATCATTCGGGCTTCGACCCCCAAGGCGGCCGCCTGGGCCAGCCTGTGCCAGGTCTTGATTGGCTCGGCCGAATTCCGTTACGTCAAATAAGCCGGTTTTTATTGAGGTGCACGCGCCTTTAATCGTTTGATCGAACCAAAGGACCAGCCGATGTTCAATCCGTACGCCCCCGGCCCCACTGGGGGCCGGCTTTCACGCCGCCAGGCTCTCAGAAGCGTTAGCGCGGGCTTTGGCTACCTGGCCCTGGCCGACCTGCTCGGCCAGACCGTGCCGAAGTCGGCCCGCGCGGCGGACCAGAGTTCCCCGGCCATCCCCGGCCCGCTCGCTCCCAAGGCCCCCCACTTCCCGGCCAAGGCCAAGCGCGTCATCTTCTTGTTCATGCAAGGGGCCATGAGCCAGATGGACACCTTCGAGTACAAGCCCCAACTTCAGAAGGACGACGGCAAGATCGGCCAGGGGGGAGGCACCCTCACCGCCTCCAAGTTCAAGTTCAAGCAATACGGCCAGACGGGGACCTGGATCTCTGAGCTCTTGCCGAACATCGCCAAGCATGTGGATGACTTCTGCTTCATCAAAGGGCTGCACACCGATACCCCCGCGCACCCCGAAGCCGTCATCCAACTTCACACCGGGGCCGCCTTGGCGTCGCTCACCCGGCCGTCGATCGGCTCTTGGCTGATGTACGGCCTGGGGACCGAGAATCAGGACCTTCCCGGCTACATCACCATCAACCCCTCGCCCAACTTCGGCGGGGCGATCAACTACGGCAGCGCCTTCCTGCCCGCCCACTTCCAGGGCACGCGCATCAGCGATACCGGCTACCTGCCCAACCTCAAGGCCCAGGTCACCACGAAGCTCCAACGCAAGCAGTTGGACTTCCTCCAGTCGATGAACCGCGACCTGGGGACCAACCCCAGCGCTCCGGAACAACTCGACGGCATCATCGAGTCCTACGAGCTCGCCTTCAAGATGCAAGGCAAGGTCCCCGAGCTGCTCGACATTGCCAGCGAACCCGAGCACGTCCGCGAAGCCTACGGCGTGAAGGACGGTCCCGAAGGCAGCTTTGCCCGCCAGTGCCTGATGGCCCGCCGCCTCAGCGAAGCCGGCGTCCGGTTCGTCGAGATCTGCCAGCCAGGCTGGGACCAGCACAACAACCTGCATAAAGATCTGATCAAGAACAGCAAGGCCGTGGACCAGGCGACCTCGGCACTGCTGACCGACCTGGGCCAGCGCGGCATGCTCGATGACACGCTCGTGATCTTCGGCAGCGAGTTCGGACGCCTCCCGACCGCGCAGGGGCCCGACGGCCGCGACCATAATATCACCGGATATCCCATGATCCTGACCGGCGCCGGGGTCAAGAAGGGCTTCACCTACGGGGCCACCGACGAGTACGGTCAGACCGCCGTCGCGGGACGCATGCATACCAATGACCTGCATGCGACCCTGCTCGCCCTGATGGGCCTCGACCATGAGCGCCTGACCTATCGCTACGCGGGCCGAGACTTCCGCCTCACCGACGTCGCCGGCAATGTCGTCCGCGAGATCTTTGCCTGACCTGACCCGATCCGACCCGTCAGACGACTGGCTCTGAACCTCAACCCCCCCACTGACACGGCGGCCGACTCATTGTCGGCCACCGTGTCTTCTTTTTTTACAACGATTCGCGACGGGGCGAGAATCACGCTGGATTTCCGCTCCGTTCGAATCAGTAGCACGGCCGGCCCGGCCGTATCCCCCTCGGCCGAGGGCAATTCCTCCGACTTGCGCCGACCCCAGGGAATTACGGCCGGGCCGGCCGTGCTACTACAAATCTGGGAATTACGGCCGGGCCGGCCGTACTACTGAAACCGCAAGAATCATCAGTTCTTTAGCTCTGTCGCGGATCATTGTTTTTGCGTCCCGTTCCCACGGGAGTGCGGGCCCAGGAGCGGCGATCCGCGTTGGCCGGGTTGATGATAAGATCTCTTACGTCGCCGCCGGAATTTTCGCCGGTCGATTCAGTCCGACGACAACCAAGTTGAGTTCGTTTCCATTAAGGTCAACGGGGACTTTGAGCCGATGATGAGCGGATTGGCTGGGTCTCGGGCGTTCGTTGGAGAGTAGCGGCTCATGCGATTCCAATACAAGTTGATCATCCTCATCGTCGCCCTGGTGGCCTTGATCTTGACGCCCTACTTCCTCTGGCACGACCGGATGGACGCTTATTTCGCCTCCGAGTCCTATCAACAGTGGTTGATCTCGGCGAAGCCGTATGCGTGGCTCATCGCCATCGCACTGATCATCGGTGACCTGGTCTTGCCGATCCCGACTTCCCCGATCATGGCGTCGTTGGGGGTGATGTACGGCACGCTGCTGGGGGGGCTGATCGGAGCGATTGGGTCGGTGCTCGCGGGCATCACAGCATACGGAGTCGCTCGACTGCTGGGGCGTCGTGGGATCGAACTGCTGGCGAGTGAGAAGGAACTGGCGGAGTTCCGCGATTTCTTCGACTCGTGGGGGACGGCGGGGATCATCGCGTCGCGCGCCTTTCCGGTGGTGCCTGAAGTCATGACCCTGCTCGCCGGCACGGCCCACATGCATTTCGGACGGTTCGTGCTGGCCCTGGTCGTTGGCTCGGTACCGGTCGGCTTCCTGATGGCGTGGGTGGGTGAGGCGGCCGGGCAATCGTCGACGCTCCTGCTCGTCATGACCTTGCTGCCTGCCGGGCTCTGGGTGGTCTACCTTCTGATCATGGGAGCGCGTCAGGCCCGCAAGTCCGCTGCTTCGGTTGCCGAGACCACCGAGATCATCTCGGCGTGAGCTGAGTCCCAATCCGATCTTTTTTCGGTGGGTGGGCACCGTTCGCCATTCTTATCTCCTTGTCAGAGTGGAGTTTGGGATGGTGGGCCGTGCGTTGGGCCGAGGTTGATGCCCTGGCCGATTGCGTTGGTCGTAGGGAGAAACGGGGTCGGCGTTCCGTGGGAATCGAGCCCGTGGCGTCACGTCGGATGACGCGACGGCTGGCGGTTCGGTTCACCGGCAAGAGTTCGCTCTCCAGGGCACGCTGGAGAGTCCATCCGTGGCCACCGTGTAACTGATCTCGTCGTTCTTGAAGCCCCAAGCCATCGGCCGGACTACTTCGGGAAGGGCTACCACGTCGTAGAGTTCATCGATCGGGCCATGGATATCCAGGCCGTGGACGATTTCACCGGAATCGAGATCCACCACGATCAGGCCGCAGCGGGGTGACATTCCCTCGCGACTCAGACGATCGTCGAGGTTGAGGCCTCCAAAGATCCCGCCGCGCCTTGGGCGTGAGAGGCCGATGACCGCGTAATGATCCACGAAGGCGAGGCCCCGCGCGTATCCCGGGCAGACGGCGATCGGAGTGAACTCGGGCCGGGCAGGATCCACCCAGCCGAGCGTTCCGTTCCCGGAGTCGAGAAGCCAGAGCTTGCCTCCATACCACCGGGGCGAGTGGGGCATCGACAACCCGTCCACGAGAATCCGTTCGCGCAAGACGTCGATGACCACTCCGCCGTCGGTTTGTTGGTCGCGCCAACCCTCGGGGTAATTCGTGCAGGCCGACGCCGTCACATAGCGCGGTTGGCCGTCGACCAGCGCCAGGCCGTTGAGGTGGCAACGGTCATCGGGGGCCAGCCGATCAATGAACCAGGGCTTCCAGAGCGACGTGAAACTATGCTGCTCAGAAAGTGTCGCTAGACAACTGAAGCGTGTGTTCACGAAGACCACCTGTCCCGCCACATTCCGCGCAACGTCATGGATGTCCAGGTCGCCGGTCGTGTAGCCGGCGCGGGGGACGTAGGACCGATCGAAACCCTCGTCGACTTGCCCCGGAGCCAGGCCGTTCTCGAACCGCCAGAGTTGATAGGCTGATGACAGCCAGATCGTCTGGCCATCACTCCAAAGCCCCATGGCGCGATTGAACGTTCGCTCAAAGACCGCGAGTGAATTGTCGGGCTTGCGGCCGACGAGGAAGAGCTTGCCCGATTGATAGGTGGTGAAGGCAAGGCTCAGCCGCTGGTCGCGGAGCCAGTCGGTCAATCCCGGGGAACCGAGGATGCGAACGGGTTCGAGGACTGCCGAATTCGGTGATTGTGGATTCATGCAGCCTCGTTTAAAAGTGCTTTTTAACAAGGATCCGCGACAGGGTGAGAACCGCGATGGGATTCCGGCCCGGCCGCGCGGCTGTAAACGATCCTGTTGCGGAAACCGCGAAAATCATCGTTCCTTTAACTCTGTCGCGGATCATTGCTTTTTAAACGGTAACCATGAATTCGTTCTACCAGAGCCATGAGCCCGACGCGAGCCCGTGCTCGCTCCAGGCCGCGGTGTTCGAGCTTGCTGGGTGATCGGACACGCGGGTTGCCCTGGGTATCGTAATGAGGTGTAATCCAAAGCGGGAAGAAACGGGTGAGACGGTCGCCCAGCACCACCGTGGCACAACGGAAGACCCCTTCGGATTCACTGATGAAACTTTGGCAATCAACTTGCTTGGCAATGGCCTCACTGGTGGCGGTCGCCGCCTCGGCGGAAGCTGAGGGTAAGCCGGACGGGACCCGCTGGTGGTCGCATGTCCGGTTCCTGGCCGACGACTCGCTCGAGGGGCGGAATACCGGAACGGAAGGCCATCGTAAAGCGGCCGCCTATGTCGCCAAGGAGTTTGCGAAGTCCGGTCTCAAGCCAGCCGGCACCGACGGCTATTTTCAGCCGGTCCAACTCAAGTCCAGCGAGCTCGACGAGAGCCACTCCAGCCTCGTCTTGGTGAGTAAATCCGGCACGGAGACTCTGACCCTTGGGGAGGACGCAAACATCGGCTTACGCGTCGACCCTGCCCCGGCGCTGGACGCGGAACTCGTCTTCGCAGGCTACGGGCTCTCGATTCCCGAGGCCGACTATGACGACTTCAAAGGCCTGGACGTTCGTGGCAAGGTGGTCGTCTATCTCTCCGGCCCCCCTCCGTCCATTCCGGGGCCACTGGCCGCCCACATGCAGTCGGCCCACGAACGAGCGAGCGTGCTGAGCCGACTGGGCGCGATCGGCACGGTCGCCATCCCGAATCCCAAGAATATGGATATTCCTTGGGAGCGTTCGACCCTCGCGCGGTTGATGCCGGCAATGCAACTGGCCGATCCCGCGCTGGATGAGAGCCATGGACTCAAGATTGGTATCGCCGTCAACCCGGCCCATGCGGACAAGTGGCTGGCCGGTTCGGGTTACACGTTCCAGGAAATTCTCGAGGCGGCGGACGCGGGGAAGCCGTTGCCCCATTTCCCGATCCCGGCCCGGCTGCAAGCGAAGACCGCCGTCAAGCGGGCCGCCGTGGAATCGCAGAATGTCGCGGCCGTGCTGCCGGGCAACGATCCCAAGCTCAAGGAGGAGTACGTCGTCTTTAGTGCGCACCTCGATCACCTCGGCGTCGGCAAGCCGATCGACGGCGACGCCATCTACAACGGCGCGATGGACAACGCGGCGGGCATCGCCACCATGCTCGAGATCGCGGCCACGCTCAAGGAATCGGGGACGGCCTTACGACGCTCGGTCCTGTTCGTGGCGGTCACGGGCGAGGAGAAGGGCCTGCTCGGGTCGCGCTACTTCGCAACCCGTCCCACGGTCGACGCCCGAAAGATTGTCGCGGATATCAATGTCGACATGTACCTGCCGCTCTTTCCGCTCAAGCTGCTGACGGTCTACGGCCTGCACGAATCGGACCTGGGCGAAGACGTCACCGAGGTGGCGAAGTCATTGGGGGTTGCGTCTCAGCCCGACCCCGAGCCGAAGCGGAACGTGTTCATCCGGAGCGATCAGTACAGCTTTATCCGGGTCGGTGTCCCGTCACTGGCACTGAAGTTGGGCTTCGAGAAAGGGTCGCCGGAAGAGCGGATCGCGAAGGAATGGCTGACGAAACGTTACCACGCCCCCTCGGACGACCTGGATCAGCCGGTGGACAAGATCGCGGCCGCGGAGTTCGACGTCCTGGTCGCGAAGTTGCTGGAGCGGGTCGCGAATCGGGACGAACGCCCGCGCTGGAAGGATGACTCGTTCTTCAAGCGATTCGCGAAGTAGGAGCGGGGGAATTTCACCACGGAAAGCACGGATAAAATGAGACTGTAGCAAGGATACCGGGATCTCATTCCCACGCAGAAGGGCGTGGGAATGAGATTCTCCCGCGAATTTCGGCCTCCGGGGCAGACAGACGGCCCGGTTTCCTTGCGACAGACTCGAAAAATGAGTCAGGTTGTAATAATGATTTCATTGAATCGAAATTTGTATGTGATTTTTCACGTGTTCCGTAGTTGATATCGATGGTGGAGGCTCAGTCGAGCGAGTCTCGATCGACTTTGCCTTTGGTCGTGACGGTGGCCGGGCGCTTCGGCGCTCCCATTCCCCGGAAGATCACATCCCCTTTCGGGCCGACGAATGCGGAGCGGACGTCGTCGGAGACGGTGAGGTTGGGGAATTGCAGGCTGACCTGGCGCACTAGGGCCAGGTTGCCTCGAAGGTATTCCTTGGCCAGTGTCAGGAACAGGAATTCATCGAAGTAATGCCTTGGCCATCGGTGCTTGTCCCCGCATCTCGCCTCGATCCAGTCCAGGAACTCGTCGACGCGCCGTGGATCATTCGGGAATCCCTGGAAGAGGAGCCGGAGTCGATAGCGGCGGTAGGCGCCGTAGACGTAGAGCAGGGCGAAGGCGTCGAAGGCCAGTCGGAACACATAGAAGATCGTCGCCGACCAGTAGTTGTGCTCGGGTTTCTTACCCCAATCGAGGTTGTACAACTCGAACGTGTCCAGGAAGATTCCGTGGCAGGCGTTGTTGAGCGTGAGGAGGGCCGACTCCGCGAAACCGCCGAGGATTGGCAGTCCGGCGTGATCGGGGGTGAATTGGAGCAGGCCGATCTGGGCGCCGAAGCAGATGCCGAGGAAGAGGCCCAGGGTGCTTGGCTCGGACGTCTCGAAGATCTCGTGGAGCCGCCCCAGTTCCAGTCCATCGACCTGCCCGCCCTCGAAGTGGAAGACGATCTCGCGCTCGCGTTCCAGCGACTTGTGCCAGTGTGCAAAGAGGAGGATGAACAACGGGATGGCGTAGAGGGCGTATTCCAGTTCGATGTCGGCCCATCGGCTGAGCGCGGCCAGGAGGACGTGGGCGGCCGTCATCGCGAAGAGTCCGCCGAGAAAGCCGGCGCCGGCGAAGAAGGGCATCATGACGAACCCGAAGACGACCATGAAGCGGTCGCTCCGGTAACTCTGCAAGGTCCGCACCAGGAGGGCGAAGACGATCCGTTGCGGGGGCGCCATCCCGGTGACCCGGTGACTCTTGCTGAGTTCGATGATGGAGGGCGACAAGGGGAGGCGGTGCCCGGCCGCTGCTCCGGTCGTGAGTCCCGATCGAGCGGCGGCGGGGAAGTCGGGGGCGGCCGACGCGGTTGGCAGGGACCGCCCACAGGCCGGACAGCAGAGGTCCCCTCCCAGCCCTCCTCCCTCCCGGGTCTCCACGACGCCACATACAGTGCATACACGTGTCGTCATGATAAGTCGGGCGTCCGATTGCTAGAAGGAGGCGACGCTGCCGAACCTCGACCGCAGGATTTCTTTTCCCTCTTCTCCGAACGACACGTCATCCAGGAAGAGGAGATCGAGCCGGGTGAGGTGGGGCGAATCGGCCAGGGCTCGGGCCCCCTCCAGGCCGAACGGGTTGTCTCCGAGGTTCAAGATGGTGATTTTGGAGAGGCCGGGTGAGGCCGCCAAGGCCGCGATCCCGTCCGCGCCGATGCCACACTGACGCAAGTCCAACTGGGTCAGGCCGGCGAGGATCGGCGAGGCCGCCAAGGCCCGGGCTCCGGCATCTCCGATGGGGTTGTAAGCGAGGTTCAAATCGTCGAGGCGTCGCAGGTGGTCGGAGGCCGCCAGGGCCTCGGCCCCCTCGGCCTCGATCCCGTTGCTGTTGAGGTTGAGCACGGTCAGCTGGGCCAATTGGGGGCATGCCGCCAGGAGCCGGGCCCCATCCGAACCGAGGTCATTCCTCGGGAGGCTCAGCGAGGTTAAATGGGCCAGGTTGGGCGAGGCGGCCAGGGCCCGCATCCCTTCCACGCCGATTGCGTTCTCTCCGAACTCGAGAACCGTCAGCGCGGCGAAGTTGGGCGAATCCGCCAGGGCCCGGGCCCCCTCCGGGCCGCCCTCGTTCTCGGAGGCGTCCAACTCGCGGAGGCCCTTCAAATGTGGAGAGGCCGCCAGCGCCTGCATTCCTCCGATGCCGATCTCGTTCCCCCCCGCTTTCAACCGGGTGAGCTGAGCGAAGTTGGCCGAATCGGCCAGGATCCTGGCCCCGTCTTCGCCCAACGAGCAGCTCTGCAGGCCGAGGTCTTTCAAGCCGGTCAAGGTCTGCGACTCGGCCAGGGCACGCGCTGCTTCCGACCCGAGTTCGGAGTTGTAGCCCAGGTCGAGCTCGGTCAGATTCCGGAGGTAGGGCGATGAGGCCAGCGACCGGACATCCTTGGCCGTCAACGCGTGCTGCGAAGTGAGTTCGAGGGAGCGGATCTGTTCCAGGTGCGGCAAGCCCGCGATGGTGGGGAAGTCCGGGTAGAATTCGATGAACTCGGTCCCGTTCGGGGTGGAGACGACCCGGGTGCTCTGGAGGGCGATCTTCCGCAGGGCCGGAGCGGCATCGAACAGGCGGTCGGCTTGTTCGGGGAGGATACCCGGCAGGTCGATCGAGACCTCCTCGACGATCCCATGACGCATCCAGATGTGGGGATAGAACCGGCCGCCGATCAGCGGCTCGAGGCCCAACTGCTTCAGTGGTGCCAGCCATCGCTTCGCGTGTTCCTCGGCAAGGCACGCCCATCGATCGTCGAGCGGCTTGCGCCTCTCGTCATCGGGTCCCATGTCCTCGAGCTCGTCGTCGATCCGGATGAACTCACCGAGCGGATCACCTTGGGCGACCAGCCAGTCCGCATAGGCCAGCCGCAGCGGCCGATTCTCGGGGTCCACGGCGATCTTCCGGAGCCATGCCTTTTGCTGGGCCTTCTGCGGATCGAAGCCGAACAGACGTAGGAGGGGCCGGAAGAATTCGACCAGCGGGCCTGTCCCTTGGGGTGAGATGCTTGGCATGGACGATGTTCCGATGAAATGGGGCGGGGAAGCCTCAGGATCCGGACCTGAATCGAACGTCAGCGGCGCCTAAGCTTATAGTACGATCAGAGGAGCGATGCAATATGGAAGACTCCCTTACTGGTGCATCCGGGGAATCTGTTGATAGAGGGGCCCGGCCAAGATCCTGCAGGACTTGCTGGATCAAACCCATGCGATCACGATCCTTGTTGTTCATAACAGGGCATTCGCAAGCCGGGCCTGGCCGTCCTCGGTGACCCTGGTGTTTCGCAAATCCAGGTAAGTGCGTGAAGCGAGGACCACGAGTACGGGGAGGGCGGCGTCCGACACCTTGGTGCCGATCAGGTTCAGACGCTTCAACTTCGGCAGGTCCTTCAAGTGGACGAGCCCGGGGCCGACGATTCCCTGGTTATAGCTCAAGTCGAGCTCCTCCAAGTCGGTCATCCCGGTGAAGGAAGCGAGGCCGGCGTCGGTCAGAGCTTGGGACGTGAGGTCGAGCTTGACGAGGCGGGCAAGGCCCCGGAAGTGAATGGCCCCGGCGTCGGTGACGCGGCTGATGTCGCATGGGTCCAGTTCCAATTCGCGGAGGCGTGTCAGCTTGCCGATTGAGGCCAAGCCGACGTCGCCAATCGGGAGAGCGCCGAGCTTCAATATCTCGAGCTGGTTCATTGCTTCGAGATGCACCATCCCAGCGTCGGTGACCTGGCTTCGTTCGAGGTCGAGCGTTTTCAGGTGGATTAGCCCAGATTATTCAAACCCGTCAGGCTTCGGGCCATTTTGGGAACTGACGGGACTGAATTCGATGATATGGTGTTCAAGAACGCACCTGGCCTAATTTCAGGATCGCATCGTGCAAGTCGAGGGCGTACCTTCCCCCTCCCCATAGCGTTCCAAACGGCCTTTACGCTCCCCGACGTGGATCAATCCGGCTTATCCCGGGGAAGGTTGGGGAGGGGGCATATTCACCGCTCGACTGACCTCCATAAAGTGATCTATGTGAGGCCAACTGCTGGATAGTCGCACAATGACTCGCCTCGCGCGGGTGATCACTTCCGCCGAAACCTTGATCAAACGAGTCCGCCAGGTGCTGGCGAAACCACCTCCCAGCGGATCACGCTCGCGACGTTTGTTAAAGAACCGCTTGCGATTCGGCTCGTCGATCGCTTCTGTCGGAAAATCGGCTGGCAGATTCAACTCGGCCGACGTTGGCAGGGTTTGAACCACCGCCTGACGGAGTCGCACCAGCAGATTCAAGGCGGCCGTGTGCAGGTAGAGACGGAAGTAATTCGCCATGAACCGGTGGTCGCTCAGACGGTCGGCCAGCAACTCGGTCTTCAGTTCTTTGTTCCGGTTTCGCTCTCGCCGCATGGTGTACTCGTCATAAATCGCCTGTGGGAGAACGCGACAGCCAGGGCGGTTGGTGACCACGGCTCGCCGGTTGGTCCCTGGGCATGGACCTCGACCTTGATCACGACCGGTTGGGGGCGAGCCAACTGTCGGCCTGATACTCGACGCAAAGGAACAACCGTTGAGGTTGGCCAGTCTCTTCGTATTGCTGAAGGGCGTCCTTCAGGAGAGCGTCACTCATGGCCCGCAGCCGAGAGTTCATGCCGATTCCCAGGTATAGCTCAATCGCAATTCCTGGCAGACGTCATACATTAGGGGAACGCCAAAGCCACTGTCGCCTCGGACATGGATCTGCACGTCAGGCCAGACAGCCCGCAATCGCCCCACCAGATATCGCAGATCGTTGTTGGCCCCAAGAATGCAGCACAGGTGCCATACCTCAGTCCACGAGGAGAACCATATCGTTTTCTGCACACGTTATGGCAATTGGCAAATACTGATTCTGTTCAT
Source organism: Singulisphaera photorubra (assembly GCF_045290345.1). Lineage (GTDB taxonomy): Bacteria > Planctomycetota > Planctomycetia > Isosphaerales > Isosphaeraceae > Singulisphaera. The sequence continues at coordinate 2,475,678 of NZ_CP155447.1, forward strand.
AGTAGCCATGAAACATAGTGAGTTGTTGCTGGCCATGTGCGGGGTCGTCGAACGCGTCGATGTCGAAGGTGAGATGGTTGGGCGGCCGATCGAACGACTGAATGAAGAGGTCAACCATCACATCCCGTAACCTCCAGAGGTCGGCGATCGAGACCGCGTTCTCGAAGCGCGAGCGTTGGCTGACTCGCGAGGTCAAGGCCGTCGGGAGACGCCCGGCGAGGAGTTTGAAGACGGGATCGGAGCGTAAAGTGTCGTGGTCGTTCTGGTCCTCGTAATCGGCGAGGATTCCAAGATCCGCTGCCGGACCATCGTGGCAATGGACTGGCGGGCGAGCGAAGGATTTCGAGTGTCCTGAAGGGCGGCAGCGAACTGTTCCGTGAGGTGAATTCGCTCGTCGAACTGGCGTATGAGCAGCAGTCCGGCATCACTGGAAAGCGGTGAGGAAGAGACTTCGATTTCGACAGGCCGCGAGGCCAAGAAATCCAATGACACCGGCGGAACAGAGTGTAAACTCATAGGGAGGCCTCTGGTGGCGTCGAATGTGTCGTTGTAGTAACACATTAGACGAAATCAGAGGCCTCTTTATTGAGTCGAGTTTGAATAATCCGGGTTAGTCCGGCGATTCCGGCCAGGTCGGCCACCCCGGACCAGCTCAGGTCGAGGGTGTGCAGCCGGGGCAGACCCGCCAAGTGGGCGAGTCCAGGGCCGACGATCCCTTCGACGCTGTCGAGGGAGAGTTCCTCCAATTCGGTCATCCCGGCGAGATGAGCGAGAGCGGCATCGGTGATCTCTTGACGTTCCAGCGTGAGCTTGACGAGGCGGGTCAGCCCTCGGAAATGGCACGTCGGCGATGATGACCTTGTCCCAGTCGACCTGCGCCGCCGCCGCTGCGAACGCGTCGAGTTCTTCGACCTCCTCGTCGGACTCGGGCATCCCAAACTTCACGACCACTTCGCCTGCCTGGTTTACCTCCCTCCAGAGCAAGTTGCGGTCGTCGGGACCCCACCGCGTCGGGGCGAGCAGCAGGCGCCTGACTTCGCAGGACGTTGCGGAGCCATCCTCATCGCCGTCCTCCTCCTCCAACGGGGGGAGCGGGAATCGGCCGAGCGGCAGAGCACCCGCAAGCACCAGGAAGGAGCGGCGTGAAACTCCATTGCCGTCGGACGACTCGTGTTTGGCCATGACCTGGCTCCGGTCTGTATGTCCGATCGATGACCCCAGGAGGGTCGCTCGACTCTCACATTGCTCGATCGGCTGGTCAGGATGGTTGGTTGAGTGCGACCCGTTCCTGGAAACTGCATTGGGTTAAGTTATTGCGGTCGGAGTCGCTTCGTAGTCTCGCAAGATGTCGCTCAGTAAGTCGGGGTCGACCGGCTTGACGAGATGGAGATCGAAGCCCGCTTCTTTCGACCTCTGGCGATCACTTTCCTGTCCCCACCCGGTCAGAGCGATGATCCGGGTCGTGGCGAATTCGGGCCACTCTCGGAGAGTTCTGGCCACTTCGTAGCCGTCCATGCCGGGCAGGCCGATATCGAGCAGGACCAGCCCTGGCCGGAACGCGGCCGCGGCTTCGAGCGCGGATGGCCCGTCGTGTGCGACCTCGACCTCCTGGTCGTGCAGCCTTCTCAGCAGCCTTGCCAGGCTGTTGGCTGCGTCAAGGTTATCGTCTACCACCAGGATTCGGCGGCGAGTCGGCCTTTGGTCGGGACGCGGCCTTTCCTCCTGAGCACCGACGATCCCGGAGTCGGGGGCCTTCGCCAGGATCGGCAGTTGCACGACGAACTCGCTGCCGGTGCCCGGCCCTTGGCTCGTGGCATGGATGGTCCCCCCGTGGAGCTCGACCAGGTTTTTGACCAGGCTCAGGCCGATCCCGAGTCCGCCGTGGGAGTGGTCCGTGTGGTGTCCGGCCTGAACGAACATGCCGAAGACTTGGTGGAGCATCTCGGGCTCGATGCCGATGCCCGTGTCGCGAACACGGATCACCACCTCCATCTCATCACGCTCGACGTCGATCGCGATCCGGCCGCCCGGTTGGGTGTACTTGATCGCGTTGTTAAGGAGATTTCCGAGGATTTGTTCCAGCCTCGTCGGGTCGGCCTCCAGGTAAATCGAACCGTCCGACTGGGCGACGCACAAGGTGTGACTTCGTGCTTCGAGCGACGACTTCACGGCTTCGGCCGCCCGACCCACGATGGTGGCCAGGTTCACGACTTCCTTGCGAAGTTCGATCTTTCCTCGATTGATTCGAGAGATGTCCATCAAGTCATCGACGAGCCGGGCGAGGTGGGTCACCTGACGCACGGCCATCGCGTGCTCTCGTTCCGAGTCGTCGTAGTCCCGGTTTGCGAGCTTCATCAGGTGGAGGGCGTTGCGGATTGGCGCCAGGGGGTTGCGGAGTTCGTGGGCCAGCGTGGCGAGAAACTCGTCCTTGCGGAGGTCGGATTCCCGCAACGACTCCTCCATCTGCATCCGTTCCGTGATATCGATGGCGATCCCACCGATCAGCGTGGCCTTGCCGTTCTGCCCCAAGACGGGGAATTTACTGACCAGGGAGTGGTGGACGATGCCGTCGGCTTGCAGGAGCGTCTCGACCCTCTGAACGCCCATCTCACGGGCGAGTGCCTTGCGGTCGTTTTCTCGGAACATGACCGCCGTTTCGGGAGGAAAGACTTCCTCATCGACCTTGCCGGAGAGAATGGACCAGGGGAGCTGGAACGCTTTCAGGGCCGCCTCATTGGCGTACAGATAACGCCCTTCCAGGTCCTTGATCCAGGCCAGGCCGGGCAGGTGCTGCATGAATCGCGAGAATCGTTGTTCGCTCTCCCTGAGCCGCTCCTCGGCCTGCTTGCGGACGGTGATGTCTCGCGCGACAGTGGAGGCGCCGACGACGTTTTCAAGCCCATCCCGGATCGGCGAAATCTTGATCGAGACGTCGATGAGGGTGCCATCCTTCCGCCGTCGTTTCGACTCGAAATGGTCGGTATTCACGCCCTGCCGGATCCGAGCCAGGGTGGTCCGATATTCGTCGAGCCGATCCAGGGGGATCAAGAGGGCGGCCGACTGGCCGACGAGCTCCATGGCGGTGTAACCGTAGAGCCGTTGCGCCCCCGAGTTTCCGCTGGTGATGATGCCGTCGAGGGTCGTGCCGAGGATGGCATCGTCTGACGACTCGACGATCGCGGCCAGGTGGCTGCGGACTTCTTCCGCTCGCCGGCGCTCGGTTACGTCCCGAAAGACGAGGACGACGCCGACGATCTGGCCCAACTCATTCCGGATCGGGGCGGCGCTGTCGTCGATGGGACGCGCGCTGCCGTCTCTGGCGATGAGTGCGGTATGGTCGGCGAGACCGACGGTCGTTGCTTCCCTCAAAGCCTGGAGGGCAGGACACTCAACGGGCTCGCCGGTCCTCTGGTTGATGACGCGGAAGAGCGCCTCGAGTGGCTGTCCGCGAGCTTCGTGGGTGGGCCAGCCCGTGAGGGCCTCGGCAATCGGGTTGAGGAAGGTCGCTCGTCCCGTGGCGTCGGTGACGATGACGGCATCGCCGATGCTGGCGAGCGTCACCCGTAACCGTTCCTTCTCGACCCTCAAGGCGGCCTCGACCCCTCTGCGTTCGATGACTTCACGTTCCAACTGACGTTGCTTGGCTCGATCCTCCTCGGCGGCGAGCTCGGCGCGTCGCCGGGCAGCCCGAATCGAGCCCCCCATGACGGAGATCACCAGGCCGACGATCAAGAAGGCCGCAAACTTGACCTGGCCCTCGTGACTTTCCAGGAGGAATGAGCCATAAGGGGGCAGGATGAAGAAGCTGATCAGGAGGCCGCAAAGGGTCAAGGCCAGGAGCGAGGGGCCGAATCCGCCATACCAGGCGGCGAAGACGAGAGCGGTAAAGAAGGTCGACAGCGGGAACTGCCCCCCGAGAAGAGGGTACAGTCCCAAGCGGGTGGCCGTCGCCAGGATGACGGCGAGGAACGCCCCGCCATAGCGCAGCGCAGGCGTGCGAGCAGGGCTAATCATGACCTGTCTGTCCCGTTGTCAGCAAGGCAGCGGGCGTTCGGCGTCGAAGCTGCCCGCAACACGCCCCGAGTCGGCTTATTGGATTATAACAGACATCGGGTGAAGCTCGAACATCCCTGTGGCGGGTCAATTTCGAGGATCTTTTTCGTCCTCACACGGAGTCGCGCATCCGAAGTCCGCGGCGCCTGATCTTCGCTTGATTTGCCTTCGTTTAGCCTGACCGGACGCTTGAGCTCGGCCCGGGCCAATCCTCCAGATTGACCAAAAGATTCGAGTGCTTCAAGAACCGTTGCAAAGAATCGACCGGTAGGTTCTATCAATGAATTTGGGTATTTGTTATGCTTTGGTTGGTTGGTCTGACGACGAAGTGACATCGCCGGTTCATCACGATCCGGACCTTGCCTGCTTTCCTCGCTTTTCCCGCCTCTACGGGTTTCAATGGAAGCCCCTTTCTTCTCGACCCTGAAAGCGTTTTGCGGGTCGTTATGCTTTTGATTCGGAGTCTGACCCTTGGGTAAGAAACTGTATGTGGGCAACCTGACCTACAACGTGAACGAGTCCGACCTGGAGGCGCTGTTCACACCGTTCGGCACGGTGCAGAGCGCCCAGATCATCATCGACCGGGACACGAACCGCTCGAAAGGGTTTGGGTTCGTGGAGATGGACACGGATGCCCAGGCCCAGGCGGCGATTCAGGGGCTGAACGACCGCGACCACGATGGTCGCAACCTGACGGTCAACGAAGCCAAGCCCCGTGAGCCGCGTTCGGGCGGCGGCGGTGGTTACGGCGGCGGCGGCGGTGGTCGTAGCGGTGGCGGCGGTGGTGGTTACGGCGGTGGCGGTGGTCGTTATTGATCACCCACCAGGCCGATAGGGGCTGATCCTTCTGCTCCTGAACACCCGCACGACGGGCCGTCGGACGGATCGTGCTGGCCCCGATGAAGTTGAAGCCCTCGGACAGACCGGATCAGATCGGGCATCACTGCCTGGTCTGGTTCTGGCCACCGAGGGCTTTTGCGATTGTCTCAAACCGAGAGCAGGGACCAAGAGCCGGTCCTTGGTTCATAATGTCACTCCCGGCTCCTCCATTCGTCCCGAGCCAGTCTGGCAGAGTCGGTCGAGAGTGAGGGCGAACAGGTCGAACAGGGCCTTCAGTCGCTTCACGTCCTTGAGGACTCCCACGACCTGGAAGTGCAACTCGTCCACCCCCTTGGGGAAATGGGCTCCAAACCAGCCCTCGTCATCCTTGACCGACAGCCGGATCGTCGGCTGAGCCAGGGCAAGCGCCCGGATCCGGGCGTCGGCGAAGAGCTCGCGGACCTTGTACTCGTCGGTTCCCTTGACGATGAATGCGTCGTCGAATTCAGGAACGCCGACCTCGATGTCCTGCATTCCCAGTAGCTTCCCCAATTCACTGAAGAGCCCGTTGCGGTAGAGCGTGAATCGCAATCCGTCCGGATTGACGTAAGGCGCCCGCATCCGGGTGTAAGTGACGTGGCTATGGCCGGTGGAGACCGTGTAAGTGTCGAGCGTGATCGTCCAGGGGGCCACGTGGGCCTGCACCCGGTTCCCCGACCAGAACCGGCCTTCGACGAACTCGGCCCCGATCTCCTCGCTGAGTTGCCGCCACACCTTGTCCTTGCTCGGTCCGAAGATCCCCATCCGCTGTAGTCCCCCAATGATCTTGATTTGCGGTCCCGCGAGTCATTCGCTGCCGGGGGTGCGAGATTGGCAGTGAATCCATGGCTTCGAGGGGGAAGCGGGCCGCTGAGGGAAATTTTCCAACGGCCGGGCCGTGCTCGAACCGTTCTGATCTGTGACCTTGGTCGATGGGCCTTCGCCCAGGGGCCGAAACCCCAGCCACTATGGACTTCGTTTACGGACCTGTTTGGATTTCGATCCTCTGGTGGGATCCGGTCGTGTCACATTTGTCTGAAGAATATCGTTGACAGCTTATTGGTGCCATCGATAGTTGTAGTAGTCGTTGCCCACATCGAGCGAGAGGGAGGATCGCCATGCTTTTCCGGAGAGCTTGGGTTGCCGTCGCCTGCTTGGTCGCTTTGGGCCCAACTTCCGGGGCGGCCGATGTTCCCGCAGGGCGTGGGCTTCGAGAGCCTGTGGCCTCCGTCCGAGACGCCCACACGCTCGCCGCTCGGATCGATGCGGTGCTGGCCGCGCGGTGGGCCGAGGCCAAGATCCGGCCGGCCGCAGTCGCGGACGACGGGGAGTTCCTTCGTCGGGTCAGCCTCGATTTGATCGGCAAGATTCCGACGGCCGCCGAGGCCCGCGACTTCCTCGACGACCCGAGCCAGGTGAAGCGGCAGGCGCTGGTCGAACGGCTGCTCGATAGCCCGGCTTACACCACGCGGGCCACGGAACTCTGGCGGCAGCTCTTGCTGCCCGAGGCCGATACCGAGGACCAGGCCAGAGTGGTTGCGGGCAGCTTCGAGGCCTGGCTCCGGCGGAAGGTAGTCGAGGAGGCCGGCTACGATCGGATTGTCCGCGAGATCCTCACCACCAAGCTCAACGACCGCAATACCGAGGCGATGGCCAGTCGGCTCGATCCATCTCCGGCAGCCTACTACGTGGCCAAGGAGGGCAAGCCCGAGAACCTCGCCGCCGGCGCGGCCCGCGTCTTTCTCGGCGTCCGGCTGGAATGCGCCCAGTGCCATAACCACCCGTTCGCCTCCTGGAAGCGGGACGATTTCTGGGGCTTCGCCGCCTTCTTCGCCGGCGTTCCCTCCCAGAATCCCGAAGTCGCTGCAGCGGTCCGGGCGCCCCGCGAGGCCGCCGCGCTTCGCGAGTTGACGATCCCCGGGACGAAGAAAGTCGTCAAGGCGGCTCACCTCGACGGCTCGAAGCCCGACTGGCGGCCCCGGGCCGAGACTCGCGAGGTCCTGGCCGACTGGATCATCGCGCCCGAGAACCCGTATTTCGCCAAGGCGCTTGTCAACCGCGTCTGGGCCCGCTTCTTTGGCGTCGGCCTGATCGAGCCGGTGGACGACCTCGACCTCGAGTCCGACCCGGAGTTCGGCGAGCTGGTCAAAGAGTTGGCCGTGCAATTCCGACTCCATGATTACAACTTGAAATACCTGATTCGCGTTCTCACGGCGACGCGGGCCTACAACCTTTCCAGCGTCGCGGCTCCCGGTGAGTCAACGGCGCCCTTGTTTGCTTACATGCCCGTTCGAGGCCTTTCTCCCGGCCAGCTTTTCGACAGCCTCAGCCAGGCCACGGGCGCTGATGCGGCGGAGGCTCGGGCTCGTTTCCTCGACCTCTTCGCCAACCGTGAAGAGCGGGCCACCGAAGCGCAGACCACGATCCTCCAGGCCCTGACGATGATGAACGGCAGTCACATCGCGGACGCCACCAACCCGGCGACGGGCGCGGTGCTTGGCGCCGTGACCAAGGCCCCGTTCCTGGACACCCCGGGCCGGATCGAAACCCTTTATCTCGCGACCCTGACGCGCCGACCGAAGCCCGAGGAGCGGTCGCTCCTGGTCCGCTACGTGGACCGATCGGAGAGCCCTGAGGATCGTGCCAAGGCGCTCGCCGACGTCTTCTGGGCCATCCTGAACGGACCCGAGTTTCACCTCAATCATTGAGGAAGGGCCCGGTATCGTCGGATCCGCGCGATCGACCGGATTGAGCTCGTCCTCCGTGACCCGCGTCTCGATTTGGCACGTCTAGAAAAAATGGGGATGCCGCCATGAATCGCCCGCGCTCGACTCACCAGGTCCCGCCACTGACTCGAAGGCAGGTGCTGCGGTTGGCTGCGTTGGGGGCCCTGGGGGCATCCTCCTCCGGCTGGATCGAGACGCTGGCGGCCAACACGGCCACCGATCCGAACCGGCGCAAGTCTTGTATCTTGCTCTGGATGACGGGGGGCCCGAGCCAGACCGATACGTTCGACCCCAAGCCGGGACATGCCAACAGCGGTCCGTTCAAGCCGATCGAGACGACGGTGCCGGGGATGCTCCTCGGCCCGCATTTACCGCAACTCGCCCGCCAGGCGAAAGACCTCGCCCTGATCCGTTCGATGAGCTCGAAGGAAGGGGATCACGGCCGCGCCACTTACTATCTCCGCACGGGTTACCTCCCCCAGGGGCCGGTCCGCCACCCGTCGCTCGGCTCACTCGTTGCCAACGAGTTCGAGGATAAGTCGGCCGAGTTACCAGGGTTCGTGAGTATCTCGCCGTTCCGTGCGTTCAATCCGGCGGCCTTCGGGGCGGGGTTCCTCGGCCCGAGATGCGCTCCCTTGATCGTGGGGGAGCGGCCCGTCGGTGGTGGTGGTGACTCCGCCACGCAGCCTTCGTTGCGGGTTGAAGATCTCGAGACGCCGCGCGACATCGGCCGCGCCCGGGCCGACGACCGGCTCCAGTTGATGCACACGCTCGGGGGAGACTTCCTTGCCTCCCGCCCCGGGCTCGCCGCGCTCAGCCATCAGGACGCCTATCAGCGGGCCGTCAAGATGATGAGGTCGTCGGCCGCCAAGGCGTTCGAGCTGGATGAGGAACCGGCTGCGCTTCAAGATGCTTATGGCCGGAACCCGTTCGGCCAAGGGTGTCTGCTGGCCCGTCGGCTCGTTGAGCGTGGGGTCCCGTTCGTCGAGGTGACGCTCTCGTCCGTCGATGGTTCGATGGCGTTCGGGTGGGACACGCACCAGCAGAACTTCGAGGCCGTCGAGAAGCTCAGCGGCGTCCTCGACGCGGGCTGGGCCACCTTGATGACCGACCTCCGCGCTCGAGGCCTGCTCGACTCGACCCTGATTGTCTGGATGGGCGAGTTCGGTCGGACCCCGAAGATCAACGAGAACGCCGGCCGCGACCACTTTCCGAACGCCTGGTCGACCGTTCTGGCCGGTGGCGGGATTCGAGGCGGCCAGGTAATTGGCGACACGGGGGCCGACGGGGAGCAAGCCAAGGACCGGCCGGTTCAGGTGCCCGACCTGCTCGCGACCGTCGTTCGGAGTTTGGGAATCGATCCGATGAAGCAGAACGTCGTCGACACGGGCCGGCCGATCCGGCTCGTTGACCCGAAGGCCAACCCGATCAAGGAAATCCTCGGATGACGGTTGCTACCCACTTCCTGGCCGTCACTCTTGCCCTGGTCGCAGCCGCCCCCGATCCGGCGGATGACGCCTCTGAAGCTGTGGGTGACACCGCACGGACTCTCGTCTTTCTCGGTGAGGAGCGGCCGGTCTTCCTCCGTCTCCAGGTTACGGCGGGCGACCGGCCGTTTGACGCGGCCTGGCCCGAGTCGATTCGGATCATCCACGCCTGCCTCGACCGCGATGGTGACGGCAAGCTCACGACCGAGGAGGCGAACAAGGACGCGCTTGCCGCACTCGTGCGCCTGGCGACCGGCGGGGCCACAACTTTGCCCCGCGGTGAGCTCGACGTTTCGCCAAAAGACGGTGTCGTCTCAACCGACGAATTGGCCGAAGTCCTCCGACCGGTTCTCGGCCCGTTCCACGTCCAGGTCGGTCGGCTCGCGATCAACCGGACGGATGCACTCTTCGACCATCTCGACCGCGACAAGGACGGCGAACTCACCAGAACCGAGCTGGCCACGATCGCGGGGTCGCTTCGTCGGCTCGACCTCGACGATAACGAAATGATCAGCCCCGCGGAACTGGAGCCGTTCAATAGCCCGACGGCCATGGCCATGGCGGGGAATGCGGCCGATCGCCAGGCACGCTTCACCGCGGTGCCGCCGGTCATCGAGCTGGTTGCGGGTGAGTCGTCGCTTCGGATGGCCCGGCTTCTGCTCAAGAAATACGATAAAGGGCGGGGCGACGTTCCGGGAAGGCCGGATAGCAAGCTGTCGCCTGAAGAGTTCTCCATCGACCCCGACGCCTTCGCCCGCGTTGATACGAACCACGACGAGGCCCTCAGCACCGACGAGTTGCGGAAATTCCTGGCCCGGGCTCCGATCGACCTCGACCTCGAGATTGCTCTCCTGCCCGACGCCTCGGGCGGAGCGACGACCCGGGTCCGCGGCGATGGAGTGCTCCCCAAAGGCACACAAGTCCGGCAACTGCCCGATGGCGACGTCGAAATTGCGGTCGGCCGGATTCGACTGGATGTGCACGTCGATCAGGGCGGTACGGTGGCCGAGACGCTCCGCCGCATCTATCTCAGGCAGTTCAAGGCCGCTGATGCGAACAAGGATGGCTACCTCGAAGGCAAAGAACTCCCCGCCGAGAATGTCCAGGTGCAGGTGCAAGCTCAGGGCCAGGTTTCCCCGCTCGCCGGCCTGACCAAGGTCATCGACCGTGACGGTGATGGCAAACTGTATGAGAAGGAGCTGATTGACTTCGCCGACCGGCAGAGCGAGGCAGCGCGAGGCCGGTTGGTTCTCACGGCCTCGGACCAAGGGCGGGCGATCTTCGGCATCCTCGACCTGGATCGCGACCGTCGACTCAGCGCCCGCGAAGTGATGCGGACCGTCGATCGGATCACCTCGTGGGACGGCGATGGTGACGGCCGCGTCACGGCCGACGAGATCCCGTACCATTTTCAGGTCAACATCGCCCGCGGTGAGTTCACCGGCCTGACCGGCGCCGGGGTTGGAGTGGCCAACCCAGCGATTGGGTCCTTGGTCTCACCCAAACCGGCCGCGCTCACCGCCGGCCCCGACTGGTTCCGCCAGATGGACCGCAACCGCGACGGTGACATCTCCACCGTGAATTCCTCGGCCCCCGCACCCAGTTCGACCGCCTCGATCGTGACAAGGACGGCCTGATCGATGCCGAAGAGGCGGGCGCCGCCAGTGCGAAAGCGGAGGCCGGTAGGGATCTCGGCCCGTAGCGATTCAAACACGTTTTCAGGGCGATCGGGTTGCGTCCACTGTCGGGAGAGCTTCGAACAGCAGCCCTCTCAGGCCGTTGGCCTCGACGGCACGGCGAAACTCCTCATCGACGAGCAGCTCGCCAGCGGTCTCTCTCGGAAGCTTAAAAATATGAAAGTTGTGATCAAGATTTGAATTAAAGCTATATTTGATTAGTTTCATGATCATGCCGTCTGTGTAACGACGCATTTGGGATTTTTCGGTGTCAATACAATCGATAAATTTCCTGACATTGATAATGAAGTGGGGTTTTCCATTGGGATGGACGATGGGCAACGCCTCACAGTAACCGCCAATGACTGGGCGAAGGCTGTCCCACGCCCGTTCGCTGAAGATCGGGACCCTCCAGAAATTGCTGAGGCTGGGAAAATCTCCGTCTGCGTGGGGATTCTCATCGAAGCCATGGCAATGGATCGGAATCCACCCTGAGGTGAGGGACCTATCCAGGAAGTGGATGTTCATGACTCGGGCGTCATCGGCTAACGAGACGCCGATCCCAGCATAGGCGTTGGCGTCAGGGCGGTAGAGGTAGTAGGCCATGGTGACTCCAGCATTTTTTCCCGTCTTACGGGAATCACCCCGGCGGTCCTCCCCTCGGGACGCACGCCGGGCGTTCTGCCACCGGCCGGCCGGCCGCGCTACTGTTCGAGCCAACTCCGAGTCGGACGGCGACCGGTCGTCACGGCACCTGCCGGTTGAGCTTGAGCAGCAGGCGTTCTGCGCGAAAGACGATCTCGATGTCCTTGTCTCTGAGGGCGTCTTCGAGAACCGGCACGGCGACGGGGCCCAACTCGAAGAGCTGAATCTCCGCGGTTTCGCGGGCCTTGGGGAGGTCGTCTCCCAGCTTCTGCACGAGTTCCCGGGCCTTGTCCTGGAGGCGAGGGTCGATGCCGTGCACGACCAGGGCGGCGGTGCGGACAAACTTCTTGGGAGCGGGGAAGACATCCAGAAGCACGGCCTCGTCGATCGCGTCGCGCGAGAAGTGGGCCAGGACGATCAGTCCGTCAGGCGCGAAGAGGGCCTCGCTATACTGGCCGAGGAGTGACTCGATCACCTCTTCACGCAGCCCCTGCGCGGCCAGTCGGCGGGTGTACGAGTCGCGGGTGAGCTCGCGGTAGGATGGGTCTGCGGCCTTCAACGGCTGTGAGAGCGTGAGCTTGACCGGCGGACCCTCGATCACGGCTCCCTTCTTGCCGGAGTCCTCGGCGAGTCGGGTGGCCGTGGTGATGAAGAGGCTTCCGTCTTCGGTGACGCGGTAGCTCAGCGCGACGGTTCCGAGCACTTCGGCCAGGGCGTCGCGAGCGGCGATGTTGGCCGCTTTCAGGCTCATCGTTTTTCCGAGGTCGACCTCTTCCTTGACCAGGGTCTTCTCGTCCAGCTCATAGCGGAGCCGGGCCTGGCCCGTGACGAGGTCAAGGACTTCTTTGCGAGGGGCCTGCTCGACGTTCACAGTGATGGGGCGGTTGAGGATCTGGTCGACGCGGGCCTTCACATTCGCGTCCCCTTCGGCCGGCAGCGGTTTGGGCTCGTCCTGCTTCTCTTTTTCTTTGTCCTTCTTCGCATCCGTCTCGGCCTTTTCGAAGACATCTTCCGCCTTCTCGGTGCTCGACTTCTTTTTCTTCTCCAGCGCCTCCTTCTCCTTGGTCTTCTTGACCGACGTCTCATCCTTCCCTTCAGGGGTTCCCGAGGGGAGTTCGTCGAGCCAGCCGACGCGGTAGCCGTTGTCCGTGGGGGCGATCACGGCGACATCGAGCAGCCGGTACTCGGTCAAGTTTTGCAGGGTGTACTCGTCGGGTCCGCCCCGGAGTTTGAGCGGGATCGGGACGGCCAGCTCGGTGTCGTAGGCGAGGAACCGTTCGGCCCGCGACTCGCGCTGATGGTAGAGGGCGGACTCGAGCTTGCGGAGGCCGGGGAGCCAGTGGGCTTCCGGCAGAAAACCCATGGGGATGTCTTTCGCGGGGGCCTTGGTGAGGTCGGACTTGAACCATTGGATCCGGCCGGCGCGTTCGCTCCCAGGCGGCCAATGGGCGAGGATCGTCCCTTTTTTCACGCGGAGGTCGATGTCGATGTCACGGTTCGGCTCACCGAAGAACTGCACGACGGAGATGGGCGCGATCGGGAACTTGCCGGTCAACTCCTTGCCGTCGAGCTTCGGCCGGCTCGTGCCGATAACTCCGGGCATCGCATTCTTGTAGACCCGCGACGCGTTGAGTGTGAGCTGCGACGGACTGCTGACCCAGATCGACCAGTCGTAGACCTCGACGGCAGGCTGAGGCTTGTCATCTTCCGCCCGGGCGGTCGGCAACGACGCGCCTAGACAGAGCAAGAGCAGGGGGGCGAGCCGGAACGATCGGCCGAGAGACTGACGCATGGGTCGACTCATTTGTCACTCCCGGGTTTCGTGGTCGTATTCGTGGTTTGCGGTTCGGCAGAACCCGGTTTCGTTTGACTCGCTGGAGCCGCCTTCGTCGCGGACGCCTCGGCCTTCGGCGGAGGCTTCCTGAACAGGCGGGCGTTCGCCCAGATGACGCGGTCGCCCGTGTCCTGGTCAGGGCCGAAATCGATGACGAGCTTGAGTTGCTTGGCATTGGCGATGGGGAGGGAGAGCTTGACGGGGGGGGCGTCGGCCCGGAGGTCGGGGTTGGCGTAGACCTCCTTATCGTCGGCGTAGACGCGGCAGTCGACCCGCCCCAGCTTTTTGGCCGACTCATCAAACCCGACGACGGTCTCGAACGTGGTGTATCCACCGTCCAGGTCGTAGGTCAGGGCAGATCGGGAGTGGACCGCCAGGCCGTGCTCATACGTGATTCCGTCCATCTTGAGTGGCGTCCCCGCGAGGCTGACGTCTTTGCGCCAGGGGGAGCGGCGGCCGAAGAAGGGGGTCTCCTCGACCTTGCTCGGCTCGAGGTCGGACAGGTAGGTCATTTGCCCCCCGCGGAACCGGACACCGCGGATCTCGGCGGCGGGGAGGTCGAGGCTCTGCCCCCAGGCGGTCTCGACCTTCCAGGTCTTGGCTTCCAGGGTCTTCCAGAGGCCCGAGACGACGATGCCGCCCGCCATCGAGAAGGTGGGACGCAAGCCGGCGGGCCGCTCGGGCTCCGGCCGCGCGGCGAGAACGAGGCCCTCGACCTGCTTCAGCGACAGCGACCGGGTTTTGTCCTGAAAGTGAAAGAGTAGCTTGTCTTCCGTCGTCCCCTCGGCGATGCCCGGGATCGCCACGATCTCTTCGTCTTTGGACCTTGCCAGCAGCAGGTCCTCGGTCCCTCGCGTCCGGAGTCGTTTGGCGAACGACTCCGGTGACTCCTTGTGCTCGGGAAGTCCCATGTAGATCCCGGCGACGCGAGCCAGCGGCACGGTCAGGCGATCTCCCCAGGGAGTTTGGAGACGTAACGATTCTTCGCTCAGGCCCTCGAACTTGCCGAAGAGTTGCTCGTCGCCTGTCAGGTAGACGCGTGCATCGAGCGAGGGGGGCGGTGCCTTCGCGTCGACGGCGAGTTTGGGGTCAGAGCGTTTGTCTGACTTGATGGTGGCGTTGCCGCTCTGGCCATCGGCGTAGGTGATGTTGACCGTCAGGTCCTTGCCGTTGAGGTCTCCGGCCGGGGGCTCAAGGAACATGTCGGCCCATGTTTCGGTCCCGGCGCGGCGGACGACCAGCGGCCAGTCGCGAGAGTCGGTGGTGTCCAGCCGCCAGGCCGTCGGGCCCTTATCGGTCTGAGCGTTGATCGTGACTTGCTTGATGACCGCCGGTCGCAAGTTGGCGAGGGTCAAATGCAGGTCGCAGATCCCATTTGGCTTGGGTTCAAGCTTGGGGATTTTCGCGGGGGCCACCGTCCCCGGTGGCGGAGCGAGGACATCGTCGGTCTTGGCGACCGTCTTTGCCTCTCCATCCTTGGGGGCTTCCAGACCGGGCATGGTGAAGTCGAGGTTCGGCTGGCCAAGGACGCGCCCGGAAAGGGTCAGGGCCTTCTCGAACGCGATGCCTTCCACCTCATCCAGCGGGACCCGCGCCTTGGGTTCGATCTTCGGCGGTGGGGTTGGCTTGGCGTCCTTCGGTTTCTCTTTGGTGTCGACCTTGGCGTCTTTGGGCTTGTCCTTGGCGTTGGCTTCTTTGTCTTTGGCGTCATCCTTGGCGTTCGCGTCTTTGGGTTTGTCCTTGGTGTTGGCTTCTTTGTCTTTGGTGTCATCCTTGGCGTTCGCGTCTTTGGGTTTGTCCTTGGTGTCATCCTTGGGATTGCTGTCTTTGTCTTTGCTGTCATCCTTGGCGTTAGCGTCTTTGGGTTTGTCCTTGGTGTCTTCCTTGATGCTGGAGTCTTTCGCTTTTTCGGAGCCATTGTCTTTGGTGTCGGCGTCTTTCGCCTTCTCGGTGGCGTCGTCTTTGGCCGCGGCTTCTTCCGTCCCCTTCGACCCAGTCTCTTTCGCCGTTTTGGTCTGGTCCGGCTTTGCCGCCTCGGTTGGCGCCGGGGAATCGGCACCCGCCGGTTTCGGTGTGGCGCTGTCCTTTTCTTTGCCTTTTTGCGGCGCCTCCCCAGGGTTGGCTCCCTTCGGGGCGGGAGTTGTCGGGGGCGAGGGCGGGGGCGTGGGAGGTGGGCCGCCAACAACGAGCTTGCCGTTTTCGAGTGCGGTGGGTTCGCCGTGAATGATCTCGCCGAAGACGGTGCGGACCTCGGTCCCGAGGCCATTGATTCGATCGGCGCGAATCGTCAGGTCACGGAGGACGACGTCCAGCGCCTCGGCGCCGTTGCGGTTGACGGCGAACAGCTTCACTCCCGCGATGTCGGCCGCGCCCAGTTCGAGCTGCCCGAGGTAGCGATCGGATCCGGATTCGCTGTCGAGCACGTGATAACGGACGGTCGAGCCCTCGCGCTTGAGCTCCAAACGGAACGTCTCCCCCTTGGCTGGGAAGGTCTGGCGAGGCGCCTTGTTGGGCTTGCCTCCAGGCTGCGGCATCCCCATGCCCTGCATGGCCATCATCTGCATTTGCATTTGCATGGCCTGCTGGCCTTGGGCGTTGTTGGCCTTGTTGATTGAGCGGTAGACGTCTGCGCCGGTGGTCTCGATCAGGCGGACGAGCGTGGCGTCGGGCTGATCGACGTTCTGGGTGGCGATCGCCAGGCCGACCGCCGCGCCATCATCTTGCGCAGGCTTGGGGAGCTTGCGAATCACGAAGTTGGCCGTGACCGTGAAATCGCCGCCGAACTTCAGCGCTTGCGGCGTTTTCCAGCCGGTCTCGGCTTCGCCGGGCGCGAGGGTGACGTGCAGGCCGTCGTCCTCACGCTTGACCTGCTTCTTCTCTCCGTAGGTCTCGGCGTCGAGCGTCGTCTGGTCGATTTTTTTGGCGTCGAGCGGCCGGGTGTAGTCGTGGACGTCGCCGGTGACGAGGCCGACCCAAAGTAGAACCAGGCGGTGCATCGCATGCCCTCGATCGATGAACGCCGCGGGCCGGGCCACCTCCCTGAACGGGGCCGAGCAACGGGCGGGCTTGGGTCTTGGACGAATCGAAGAAGTCAGGATTTCTGAAACGAACCCGTAGCAATGGATCGCAAATTTACGCGATGTGCCGGCAAGTCCTGGCCACACGTTGGAATCATTCAGTAGCACGGCCGGCCCGGCCGTAATTCCCATTCCCGGCCGGCCCGGCTGTAACTCCCCCGGTCTCCGGCCTCATTGGAGAATTACGGCCGGGCCGGCCGTGCTACTGTGGGAATCACACTTCAAGCTTCGACAAGAATGAATGCGTTGGATGCCGATTGAGTCGTTCGCGAAGTGTGGCCAGGGTTGCTTTTTGCAACCCCGGCCCTCGGACGGTTGTTCGTCAGGGGTTCTCGACCGCTTTTTTCTGTTCATCCGCTGTCTTCGCCTGGGGAGCCGAGCTGCTCTTCTCCTCGGCGAGGCGCCGATAGTAGCGTTCGAGCACTGTGCGATACTCGGGCGGGAACCCTTCGGACATCGACTGGAGGATCCGGTCGCGCTCGCGGCCCGAGAGCTTGCCCCAGTCTTTCCCGGTATCGCTTGGGTTCAGGAGAGTTCCGATCCCTCCTGTACCGTTGCTGATCGTCGAGTCGGCCATGCCTTTGTTGGGGTTGTTGCGTTTCATGCCGTTTTTGCAGGCCATGCATTGCTTTTCCAGGGAGGCGATGAGCTCGTCGAGGTCCTGGACGATGGCCTTTTGCTCGGTCTGGACCGGCTTGCCCGTTTCCGTCCGATTCAGCTCGTCGGTGACGTTGGCCATCTTGAGGGCGATCGCCGCGGCCGGCGGATCGGCCGCGAAGGCGGGTTGGAGCAGACACGACATCAGCGCCGTGGCGCCCAGGATGCGAATGTTCTGTCTCATCATCACCTCGTTGGTCTTGGATCTTGGGATTTGGGTCAGGTCAATTCGTGAAGTCAGGTCGAATCACATCCACACTCAGTCAGGCCCACTCGAACATCCGTTCTCGAGTGGGGCGGGCAGACCCGGCAAATATGTCGGATCCGCCGGGGCATCAAGGGTTGTCTTCGGGGTTTTCCAATCGCTCCGCGATTTTCGCGAGCGATTCGCGGATCTCATCCTGAGAGGACTCCAGGGCCTCAACTTCACGACGGAGGGCGGGCGGCAGATCCGAGGCCTCGGGCCGGGACTTATCGACCCCCACCGTATCGTCATTGAGCCGGGACTGGAGCATCCGGATCATCTTGAGCTCGGCGACGAGCCGATTCAGCTCGCGCTCGCGTTCTCGCAAGTCTGAGGGGAGCGGCGAGCCGGGGGGCGGTGGGGTCCCGGGGGGGAGACGGCGAATCGCCTGGAGCAAGCCGAGCAAGTCTTCCTCGACCCGGATTTCCAGGGCGATCGTGCGGGCGGCGACGTCCCCCGCCTTCAACCAGCCTTCGATGCTCCGCATCTCGCGGGAGAGAACGCGGAGCGTCGTGGGCAGGGCGATGCCGAACTCGGTCTCCTCGACCAGAGCGAGCAGGTGCTCGGTGCGCTCGCCCAACTCGGCCTCTTTCTTCGAGAGGCCGGAAACCGCGATCAGCGCCGTCCGCGATTTCTGGAGGACCCGTGGGGCTTGCGCCTGGGTCGTCTCGCGGATCGCGGCCTGGATCTCGTGCATCTCGGTCAGCTCGGCAACGAGTCGGGCCTGGAGCTCTTTGCGGAGCTCGACGAGCAGCTTCTCGACGGACTGCGCAAGCTCTTCACGCGATTTCGTCAGGACCTCCAACGCGGCCGACTGGTTGTCGGCCGCCGGCTCGGCCGTGGTCTTGCTCAGGCCTTCCTCGGCGGTCCGCATCGACCCGCTCGCGCGAATCAGGTCTTTCCGGAGAGCGACCCCGGCATCGCCCAGGCGGGCTGAGACCTCTGACAGCGTGTCCGTCGCGGCTCGGTTCTTGGATTGATCCACCTGGCGACGCTTGAACTCGCCCTCGGCGATCGTCTGCTTGGATTGGGTGACCTGTTCGTCGAACCGGGTGAGCTCCTGGTTGATCATGGCGAGCGCTTGCTCTTCCGCCGCGACCGCCGCGTCGATGTCGGTCCCGTCCAGGGAGCTCACCGCGTCGCCCAGGTGGGTGTCGGCCCGCCGGAGGTGGGGGGGCTGAAGGTCCGCGAACAGCGGGTCGGTGGCGAGGGCATTGGCCGCGTTCCGGATCTTGACTTCGCGTTCCTTGATCGCCGCTCGGGCCTCTTTCACGGCATCGCCATTCGGAGGCGCATTCTTGGTGTCGGCGATCACGGCCTTCTGGTCGTGGGCCAGCGTCTCGAGGTCGGGGCGACGGGCGGCGAGCCGGTCCAGTCCCTTCCGTTGCTCGATGGCGAAGCGGGACCAGCCGAGCTCGCGCCGCTCTTCCTTGACGATCCGGTCGAGCTGGCTCAATGTTTCACGCATCTGGCGGAGCCGCGCGACCTTGAGCTGGAAGTCGAGGTCTTCGGCCAGCAGCAGGTTGCGGAGGTGCTCGAGCTTCGCGACGAGTTCGCGGACCTCCGTCTCGGCCTTGCTGAGCTGGGCGTCCTTCATGAATTTATGCGTCTCGCGCATCTGGTCGAGGATCTGCTCCTCACGCGAGAATTTCAGAGCCAGGCGGAGCCGGGAGGCATTCTCCGGCTCGAGGCCGCGCAGGGCCTCGGAGAGCCGGAACATCCGTTCCTCCAACTCGGTCATCTGTGCGGCGACGTTCTCCTGGGTGAAGCCGATCGAGTCGCGTTCGGAGGCGGTCGCTTTCTTGGCTTGTTCCTTCTCCTTGGCTTTCTTCTCGTCGTCGGCCTTTTTCCTTTCGTCGGCCTTTTTCTCGTCGTCAGCCTTCTTCTTGTCGTCGGCCTTCGTCTTGACGTCAGCTTTCGATTTTTCGTCGGCTTTCGGCTTTTCGTCCGCCTTCTTCTTGTCGTCGGTCTTCTCCTCGTCGTCGAAGACCGCGGCGGCTTTGTCCTTGTCTTTGGCCGTGGCCTGAGCGAAGGCCGGACGCGGCAGGACGGTGATCGCCGTGGCGAGCAGAAGTAAGAGAGCCAGGCGGCCGGCCGTTCCTGGGCGGCGATGCGTGCTAGGGCTTTTCATCGAAAACCTCCTGCGTGCGCGACTCCCGAGCTTTCTCGGCGGCCTGGAGAACATTTTGCTGCATTTTGATGACTTCGGCCACCTGATTCACGACGTCGACAAAACTTTCCCATTGAGACATCTGATCGAGAATCGTTTTCATTCCGGTGACGACCTCTCCGTGCAGTCGGCTGGCCGACTCGGCATTGGCGCCGGCCTTGGGGGCGGTGCCTGTGAGCGACTGAAGGACGCCGCGGAGCTCGTTCACCGCGCCGGCGTTGAGGGCGCGGATCGGGTCGATCACTCCTTCCTGGAGCAGGCGGTGTGACTTCGGCGACCCGACCTGGTTCAGCTTCATTTCTTGGAGGGTGTCGGCAATCCGCCCGGCGATCAGGTCGAGTTGCCGCGACCCTGCGTTCAGGCCGCGCATGGCGGTCGCGTAGTCGTCGGGCGTCGGTGAACGGCTCAGCGACGTGGCCCTCTTTTCCGCCGCCTCGTAGAGCGTGACGAACTTCGCTCGTTCTGCCCGCTGGCGGATCAAGATCTCGTAAAAGAGTTCATCCGAAGGGACGACCTGAAACTGGAGCGCGGCGGATCGGCCCACCTGGACCCCTCGGGCGCATTTGTCTTCGGCCTCGGCCACGAATCGGAGGATCGTCCCGAGAGGGGGGGAGTCGGCCTGAAGCTCGACGTCGTGCCGGGCTTGATGATCGAGCACCGCGCGGCCACCGTCGGTGGCGAGCGGCAGTGGGACGGTCTTCTTCGTCGTTCTCGGCTCGGCCTTGTCACCGGCGCTGGTCGTGCGCTCGAGCTGCAACCGAACGAGGGAAAGCCCCAGGTCGTCGGTCGCGTTCAGCGAGAGCGGGATGGTGGCGACGGGCGTGACGTGAGCGCCGACGCCGAGGGCTCGGAGTGCGACGCGCGGCTCCCGATCCTTTAGCAGTCCGATCGAGAAGAAAGCAGGCTTCGACGTCAGGCCGGTCGCCTGGGAGGTGAGTTGCACCTCGAGCGTGATCGCCTCGCGAAGCGTCCAATGGGCGGCGAACGTCCGTGCATCGACTTGCGTGAGCTTCGGCGGCTGGCCCGGGTGAACGGTGAGACGGGCGTCGGCGATCGGCTCGCTGCCGACCAGGGTCAGCTCGACCTCGGTGTCGGGGAGGAAGACCGGGTGCTGGGCGCTTGCATCCACCAGTCGGAAGTCGTTTCCGGGCGAGCCCGGCTCTTTGACCCGCAGTTTGGTCGCCGCGAGCGAGGGCCGGTCGACGCGGTCCACCTTGACCGGGCCGAGCCAGTCGTCTCCTCCGGTCAGGTCGAACGTGGTCGACGTCGACGATGGCGGGAGCTCGTAACGGAAAACCGCGGGGCTGGTCGCGACCATGATGGCGTCTCGCACCGCCCCCTTGGCCGTCCGTTCCCGGACGCGCACCGCCTTGGGTACCTCAGGCGCTTTGGGCAGACTCCGCAGGGTCAACGGCTCACCTCGCCCTCGGACGACCCACGATCCCTTGCGGGGCTCGGCCGATGCCAGGTCGGACCGGACCTCCAACGCAAACGGCTCGTCGCGGGGAGCCAGGAGCCGGTTGCGGTCGCCCAGGCCCACCACGGTCAGATAAGTCCGCTGTGGCCAGCGCTCGGAGGACCCTTGAAGCCAGCGGGCCACGCTGAGCCGGGCCGCTTGGGGCGCGAGCACGGCAAACAGGGTGGGAACGAGGAGGGCGGCGATCAGGGCGGCGCTTCGTTTGACCGTCCGCCCTCGGTTCCAGAGCGCGGCCCAATCCGAAGCGGCCAGCGCCTCGGTCGCCTGGCGAACCGCCAGCCGGATCATCGCCGGTGAGACCGATTCCGCCGACTCCCCGAGCTGGTCGGGGAGTTGGAGCACGTCGGCCACTCGCCCCCCGGTCCCCGGCCGGAACCGGTCGAGCGTCACCGCCAGGGAGAGGTCATCGAGCCGCGCTGCTCGCCAGGCACGGAGGGCCCGGACGCAAGCCAACGGAATGACCCCGAGCAGGGTGGCCGCCAGCAGAAGGAGGCGGGCGGGCAGGCCGAGCCGGAACCACCAGTCGAGGAAGACCAGGACCGCTGCCGTCGCCACCAGGACGGCCGCCGCGTCGAGGGCGAATTCCAGGGCCATCTGGAGTTGCAACCGCCGGCGCAGGCGTGCCAGGCGCGACCGCAGAAGCGTCTGCTCCTCGCGGAGCGAACCCAGGCTCGTGTTGTCGGTCGCGGTCGTCACGGTTCGTGGTCTCGATAGAAAAATAAGAAAAAAAAGAGAGGGGCAGTCGGATCCCGTCCCCCTTGGGATCCACGCTTGATCTCAGCGAGCTCAGACCATCCGGAATATCTTGCGGAGCACCCACTCGGAGGTCAGGCCGAGCACGATCGTGGCGTAGAGCAGGGGGGCGTCCCACAGTTCTTCGCGATCTTCCAGGGTACGGGTCACTTCACGCATCGCGATCGCGTCGTCGAGCTTGCTGATCGTCGGCAGGTCGAAGACCCTCCCTTTGGTGAGTCGGGCGAGGTCCGCCAGGAGCGGCCGGTTCAGCGAAGGCTCATCGATCTCGCGCCGAGGCGGCTCGACGCGGAAGGTGGTGGTCGAGACCCGAACCGTCGATCCCTCCTCGGCTCCGGTCGCCGGGGTGATCTTCAACGAGTACGATCCTGCCTTCTCGGCCGGGAAGGTCGCGGTGAGCAGCTCGGCGTCGTCGATCGCCCGTTCGAAGTGAATCGGCTCGGCGGGCTGGTCGCCAATCTCGAGTTCGGCGGCCAGGCCGGACGCCTCGGCCACCGCGGCGGCCTCGGTAAACCGGACCCCGACCGACACTTGATCGCCGACCCGGTAGGCCGACTTGCCCAGGTGCACCTGGAACGGGAACCGACCTCCGAGCGCCTTGTTCCGGCCGACGCGATCGACCAGCCGCGCCCAGAAGCCGTCGAAGTAGTCTTCCGAGAGATAGCGCCAGCGGTACGTGCTATCAAACCCGATGAAAACCGTCCGCCCCGGGCCGTAAAGTTGCGAGGCGAGCAAGACGTGCCGCCCGTACTGGTTCTGCATTCGAGGGTCGCCGTGGCGGGCGAGGACCGTCGCCCCGGGGCGGGCCCGGGTAACGGGGAAACTCCAGTACATGCCTGGCAGGCTCGTCAGGATCGCTCGGTTGCGGATCGGGTCGGGGTTGAACTCGAAGATCGGATCGCCGCGGCCCTCGGGCGTCAGCTCCAGGAGGTAAGTCGTTTGTGTGCTCAGGCGGACTTGCGCCTCGGTCCGGAACAGGCCGGGCTCGCGGACGACGGGCAGGAGGCGGGTCCATTGCCCCCCTGCCGACTCGGCGTCGTCGGTTTCGAAGAGTTGCTGGGAGTACAGCTCGCCGGGGACGAAGATCAGGCCACCGCCCTCCTTGCCGACGAAGTTCATGATCATCTCGGGCCATTGTGTGCCGAGGGTCCGCATGTCCGGATCGACCAGGAGAAGGGCGTCGTAGCGGCCCAGTTCTTCCGCGTCGCCAGGCAGGCGCTGGATGGGCCGGTCACCGCCTTGCTTGTAGCCCGGGTCGGCGTGCTGGAGCCAGATCCCGGACTCAACGTGCTGGTCGCGCTGGAGGGCGTTGCGGAGGAACTGAAACTCCGGCGACGGCGATCCGGCGATCAAGAGGATCCGGATCTGCTGACGGACGACCCGGACCGCGGCGGTCGCGACGTTGTCCTCCTGGGTCAGCTCCGGGCCGGCATCGCCGACCCGGGCGCGGAACTCATACTGGCCGACCACCTTGGGGACGATCCGGAACGTCGTTCGCTTGAGGACTCCGTCTTCGCCCAGGGCGACCCGCTGGTCGCCTAGCGGTTCCCAGTCGTTACCGTTGACCCGTTGTTCGAGGGTCACCGTCCCCTCGGCGTCCTTGAGCCCGCGTGCCTCGATCACAACGCCCAAGGTCATCGGGTCGCGGGCAAACACAACCGGGCTGGCTTCCACTTCGGCGAGGCGGACGTTCCTTGGCCCTTCCTCGGCGCCTGCCGCGATCGGGAAGACCGGGATGCCCTGGCGGATCGCCGCTTCCACGGCCCGGAGGGGATCTTCTCCCGCGTTGGAGCGCCCGTCCGTCACCAGCACGATTCCGGCCACCGGCCGCCCTCGGTGGGACGCCAGCACGTCCCGGAGCGCGTCTCCCAGGGGGGAGACTCCACGGTTTGGCTTGA
This sequence comes from Singulisphaera photorubra, assembly GCF_045290345.1. Taxonomy (GTDB): domain Bacteria; phylum Planctomycetota; class Planctomycetia; order Isosphaerales; family Isosphaeraceae; genus Singulisphaera. The sequence goes on from NZ_CP155447.1 coordinate 2,499,233, forward strand.
GGTCGTCAAGCTTCCGGCCCCGCGACGTACCGGCGGTTCCGCTCCGAGGCCCGGACGACTCCAGGTCATAGAGGAAAAGCTCACGACCGCGCCCGAGCTTCGCAAGGTTGGGCCGGAGCGACGCTTTGATCAGGTCGAGCCTTGGCGTCTCGCGGAGCCGGTCCATGGGCGACTTCCCGCCTTCCGACCGGAGCTGGAGCGCGGCGGCGACCTCGGCCGCCTTCGTTTCGTCGGTGTAGGGGTCGGCGAACCGCATGCTTTCCGAGTCGTCGATGATCACCGGCAAGTGCGACGGCACGGTCTCGCGGCGGATCGTGATCAGGACCGGCTCGACCAGCATGACCGCGACCGCCGTCAGGACGAGCAGGCGGAGGCCGACGAGCAGGGTGCGCCTCGACTGCGAGAGGTCGCGACGCTCGCGGCGGTAGAGCTGCCAGAGGAGGGCCGAGAGCGCCACCGCCGCCAGGAGGATCGCGAGGGCCGCGCTCCCATCCGGCAAGGCCGAGAGCTCCAGCCGGGTGCTGCCTCCGGGCGCAACCTCGCCGGGCGATCGGTCGATTCCCAGGAGCCACTTCCAGATGCTGCTCATAACCCTCCGCCTGACTGAGAGAAAGAAAGTGAGCGGGATGCCGTGGCCGTTCGTTCGCGTCGGCGTCAGCGCGATCGGCCGACCCAGGTCGCGAGGATCGGCTCCAGGATCAGAAGGCCGAGGAGCCCCCAGGCGAGCTGATGCCAGACTTCCTGGCCGGTCGCCGAGAATGCGTCGATTCCATCGCCTCGAGCCGAGGCAAACTCCAGCTTCAAGGGTTGCAACATCGTCTTGAGATCCTTCTCGCGGATCCGGGCCAGCGCACTCTCACGACGGTCCGGGTTCGCCGCGAAGAGGTCGTGCTGGGTACCGAGCGGCCCTTCGTCCCAGGTCACCCGGTAGAGCCCGGCCCGCCGCGTGTCGGGGAGGTCGATCGCCACGGCCGGCCCGAGGTCGTCTCCCTTTTGGCTGGCAAGTGGGACGGCCGACAGGCTCTGTGGTTCGCCGGAACCGGGCGGAGTCAGCTTGACGTTCGCGATTTGCTGGCTCGATCGGACGACCTTGCGCGGTCGATCGCCGGCGGAGACCGTGTTCGCCAGCGAGGTGGGCCGCGCGGTCCCGCGGACGGCCTCGCGGACGGCCAGCACGAAGCTTGGCTCGATCGGCCAGTCGTTCCCCACGCGGTCGGCCGTACTCGTCCAGAGCAAGACCCGGCCGTCGCCGACGATCCGCTCGATCACCGCGGGCGAACGGGCCACGTCGTTCCAGCGGGCGAGCACCCGGACTTTTCCCTCCTCGGCTTCTTCCGCGACCGTCATGATCTGCCGGGCCGTCACTCGCTCCAGCGCGGAGGGCCGCAGTTCCAGCAACTTCTCGATCGGTGAGGGCCGAACGGGCTCGATAAAGAGGCCGCGGATCTCCCCGTCGAGCTGGGCTTTCAGCGGAAAGGGGAGCAGCTTCTCGCCGGTTCGATAGAGCAAGTCGTTGTAGAGCCCGTGATCGAGCTTGGCCCCGGTGAAAACCATGAGCCCCATCCCCCCTCGCACGAGCCGGGCCAGTTGGCTGGCCTGATCGGCCGTGGGGGCCGTGACGTTCGCGAGCACAAGCACATCGGCGGGTTCGAATCGAGGCGAAAGGAAGTCTTCCTCCTGAACCACCTCGACGCGCCAGGCCTCGGCGTCGCCCACCCCGATCGAGAGCGGGGCGGCGAGGTAATCGACCTCGGAGCCGAATGGTTCCGACGACGGCTCGCCGTCCACCAGGCGGATCAAGAGGGAATCCTTCACCGGGATCGCGGCCCACTGCTGGTTGTCGCCGGGCAGTTCGTCCTCGGGGAGCTGGAGCGAGAGGTCGTGCGGTCCACTCCCCGGAAACCGAACCGTCAGCGGCACCTTCGCGGCCTGTCGAGGGGCGATCTCCGGCAAGGTCAGTTCGATGGGCCGGTCGTCGACCCGAAGGATCGCCTTGGCCCCGGAGATCAGACGCGGCGAGGCGTTGCGGATGAGGGCCTCCCAGCGGCTCTCCGCGCCGGCCAGGATCGTCCGGTCAAGCGGGACGAGAGACTCCAGAGCGACGTTGGCCACTTCGTCCGCGCCGACGTCGACGATGCGAACGTGAACGCCTTGTTCGTTCCAGCGGCGTGCGATCGCGGAAACGCCCGCGTCCCACCCTGCTTTTCGGAGGTCGGTGACGATCGTGAGTTGGCGGGTGGGGTACGTGCACGATTGGAGGACCCCGTCGACCCCTTCCAGCACGCCCGGCCAGGCGGTGTGCGTCTCTGTCTGGGGGAGTGAGAGCGCGTCGCCGGAGAGGGCCTCGCGGCGCGTGCCCTCGACTTCGAGAAAGACAGGGGTTCGGGGGGCGGAAGTGGCGATCAGCGTGCAGCGGTCACCGGGCCGGGTGGCGGCGAGGAGCGCGGCAGCCACGTCTCGGGCGCGGTGGAAGGCGGGCGGCCCGTCGGAGGCGTACCCCATGCTCAACGAGTCGTCGACCAGGATGACATGGCTGGTTCGTCCCCCGCCGCCGAGCCAGCGCTCGAGACCGGTCGGGTTGACCAGCGGGCGGGCGAGGAAGAAAAACAAGAGCACGGGCAGGGCGATTCGAAGCAGCAGCAAGAGCAACTGTTCGATCTGGATCCGCCGCCGGTTGCGCTGGATGGTGAGTTTCAGGTAGCGCATCGGCGCCCACTCCACCCGGCGGAACCGTCGGCGGTTCAGCAGATGGATGATGATGGGAATGACGCCCAGCAGCGTACCCCAGATCAGAAGTGGGCTCAAAAATGTGAACATGGTTCAGGCCCGCCCGCCTGTCCCGCCCGCGTCTTGCCGCGCGTGCAGGAAGGAGCTGAGTGATACGCTCAGGGGTGTGTCGGTGAAGAACCGGACGTGGTCGTAGCCGCGGGCGCCACATTCTTGGCTGACGCCGTTGAGAAATTCCTCCATCGCGCGGCGGTAGGCCAGGCGAAACGCCCCGGGCTCGGCGTACAGTTCTTCGTCCCCTTCGATGTCGCGGAAGAGGGTGGGGCCGTCGAACGGCAAGTCGGTTTCGTCGCGGTCGAGCACTTGCAAGACAAGCACCTCATGGCCTTGGAACCGCAAGCGATTGAGGCTGTCGTACACGGCCTCGAGATCCGTGAACAGGTCGGAGACGATGACGAGCAGGCCGCGGCGGCGGATCCGCCCGGCGAGCGAGCGGAGCATGCCGCCGAGTTCGGTCTTCCGGGCGGGTACGCAGTTTTCCAGCAGACTCGACATCACGGTGACTTGCGACTGGGTGGCGTTGGGGGGGAGCACCGTCCCCGCGTCCTCGTCGAACAGGACGAGGCCGACCGGGTCTTGCTGGCGGGCCAGGAGCATCGCCAGCGTGACGACCAGAGTGGCGCCATAGTCGAACTTCGAGAGGGCGGCCTGGGAGCCGCGGTAGTTCATCGACGCGCTGGCGTCGACGACGAACGTGACCCGGGCATTGCTCTCTTCTTCATATTGTTTGATGTAGTGACGATCGGACCGGGCGAACACGCGCCAGTCGAGCCGCCGGAGATCGTCTCCCGGGGTGTACTCCCGGTACGAGGCGAACTCGATGTTGAACCCGTGGAAGGGGCTGCGGTGCTGGCCGCTGATCCCCCCTTCGGCGAGCCGGCGCGACCGGAGCGTCAGGTCGGCGATCTGGGCGATCGCGTCAGGATCGGAATACATCCGCGACGGCGGCATCGGCGGCTCCCTTCCGGACCGGGATGTCTTCCAGGAGTCGCTTGATGATCGAGTCACTCGACTCGCCGGCGGCCTGCGCGTTGTAGTTGATCACGATCCGGTGGCGGAGCACCGGCCGGGCCACGGTCTGAATGTCGTCGATCGAGACGCTGGGCCGACCCGCCAACGCGGCCCTTGCCTTCGAGGCGAGGATCAACGATTGCCCCGCGCGGGGCCCTGCGCCCCAGGAAACCCAGTCGCCGACATATTTGGGGCCGCCATGCTCAGGCCCGCGGGTCGCCCGGACCAGGTCCATCGAATAGTCGATGCACTGATCCGAGACTGGCACCCGCCTGACCAGGCGTTGCAAGGTCGCGATCCGTTCGCCGGAGATCAATGGGGTGATCTCCGGCTGCTCCACGCCGGTGGTGATCCGGTAGATCCGCCGCTCTTCGTCGGGCGTGGGGTAGTTGATGAAAATTTTGAAGAGGAACCGGTCGAGTTGGGCCTCGGGGAGCGGATAGGTCCCTTCCTGTTCGATCGGGTTCTGCGTCGCCAGGACGAAGAAGGGGTCGGGGAGCGGGTGGCGGTGGCCGCCGACGGTCACTTGCCGTTCCTGCATCGCCTCGAGCAGGGCGGCCTGGGTCTTCGGGGGCGTCCGGTTGATCTCGTCCGCCAGGATCAGGTTGGCGAAGATTGGCCCGTGGACGAACCGCAATTCCCGGGCACCCGTGGTCCGGTCTTCGTAGAGGACCTCGGTGCCGGTGATGTCGCTGGGCATCAGGTCGGGCGTGAACTGGATCCGGTTGAACTCGAGGGAGAGCGACCGGGCCAGGGAGTTGACCATCAAGGTCTTGGCGAGGCCGGGCACCCCTTCGAGGATACAGTGACCGCGGGCGAAGACGGCGATCAGGAGTTGATCGACGACGTCGTCCTGGCCCACGATCTGCCGGGCGATTTGCTGGCGGATCTGTTGGTGGGCGGTGCGCAGTTCGTCCAGTTCGGCGAGGTCGAGATCCTCGGTGGCGGTACTCAAGATCGCGTCCCCTTCTCAGCGCTGGAAGACAGGTAAGTATTTGTACGGAAGTTGCAGGATGACGACGGCGATTGCGGTCCCGTAGACTTGACCGATCCCGTCGCCGTTCCACGAGCCGTCGCCCCCCTGCATGGCGATCAACTGGTCGCGGGTGGCGGGAAAGTATTGATCCCAATACTCATCGCCGGCCATGTAGAACCCTTGGGCCGCGTAGAGGTGGGAGTAAAAGGCGTGCCCTCCTCCCTTGTTCCAGCCTTCGCTGGCCCGGAACTGGCCCCAGACGTATTTCAAGCAGTCGGTCGCGATCGGGCTCTCGAACTGGCCGGCGTTGTAGAGCGTCGCCACGGCGGCCGCCGAGATGGCGAGCCGCGGTCCTCCCCCGGCGGAGAGCGAGTACTGGATTCCTCCTTCGGGCGTCCGGCACTTTTCGAGGTAGTTCGTGGCCTCATCGATCACGGCCTTGGGGACGAGGAACCCCGAGTTCTGCGCGGCCCGGAGTGCTTGCACCTGGGTGACCGTGACCGACCCTTCGTCCCCGCCGCCGGGAATATAGGTCCAGCCCCCCGCGCCGCTCTGACCCTGGCTGGTGAGCGTCACCGCCTTGCGGACGGTCTCGCCGACCTGGCGGCGGAGCGACTCCTTGGTGATCATCCCGTAGACCGACGCCAGGAACATCAAGGCGAAGCCATGCCCGTGCATCGGCTGACCGTTGTCTTGCGACGGGCCGGTGATCAGGCCGGTGGGGGTGGCGCAGCGGACGAGGTATTCGACGGCCCCTTGCAGGTTCCGCGAGTATTTGCCCCGGGTCGGCGAGTTGCCGTGGGCCAGGAAGGCGGTTCCGGCCAGGCCGGTCATGGCGACCGGGTACGCCTGGCCGCCGCCGGTGATCCACGACCCGTCGTCGGCCTGCTGGGCGGCGAGGTAGTCGAGCCCCTTGCTCACGGCCTGCAACGCTTCGGGTGTGACGTGCTTGGGGAGCACTTCTTTCTCTTGGGCCAGGAGGTAACGGACGGCGAGGGGGCCAAGCCCGAGCAACCCCGCCCCGACCAAGGGGGTCGCGCCACAACCTTGCAAGAAGGCGCGACGGGGCAGCCGCCAAGCTCCGGGTTGGTTTCGGAGACTCATGGGTTCGCGACCCTCCCGTTTTCCGCGGGCATCGGCGCTGAGTCGAAGCGGACCATCAGCACGACTTTCACCGGGATCTCCTGGAACCGCGACGACTCCAGCCGCTTTTGTTGTTGCGGCGTCTCGTCATCTTGGGAGGGGCCGTAGGAGTAGGGCGAAATCTCCCGATCACCCGGTGATGTCGCCACGCGGACCCCGGCCACCGGTCCCAGCTTGAGGCGGCTCAGCTTCGCCAGGCGTTGCGCCCGTGCCTCGGCGTCGGCGATCGCCTTGCCGTAGGCCTCCTCTTCCAATTTCTCGTAGTCGTCGAGGATGAAGCGGACGAGCCCGTTGGATTGATTGTAGCGGCCGTAATAATAGGCGGCGTAAGGATCCTGAGTGGCGCCGACCTTCCCCCCCGCGTCCTGGGCGACATCGAGCAACTTGGCGACGAGTTGCAACAGGGCTTCCTCGTCTAGCTTGCGAATGTCAGAACATTTAACGATAAGTTTTCGGGTGAGTTGGACTTCCGTCTTGGCCTTGCGGCTGGGCTGGGAGTCGAAGAAGTAAGGGCTCATCTGGGCCCCCTTCTGGTCGACGTTCAAGCCCCGTTCCTCCACGGTGACGTTGTCGAGTTTGAGGGCAACGAACGCGTCCTGAAGCCGTCGCTTGGCGTCTCGGTACTTGACGATCGCGTCGGCGGTCAGTTCCGAGGAGGCCGAGACCTCGAGGTCGATCTCCAGGCGGTTTGGCTTGGCCGAGGCCGTCCCTTTGCCGGTGACGGCGAACCCCTGAAGGTTTCCCTCCGATTGGGGGAAGTACTGAGCCCAGGCCGGGCGCGACGCCCCGGTGAGGGCCAGCGCCACGACGATGACCGCGATGCTCGACCTAGTCATCCGATATCCTCGTCTTGGGGGTCGCCGGACCCGCGTCGACACCACCGTCGGCCACGGCCGCGGTCGTCGCGATGGGGTAGGCCGAGATGGTGCGGTTGGTGACCGCCAGAAGTAATGGTCCGTTCAAGTACAGATCGCCCCCGTCCGATCCGGTGTCGTCCCCCCGGAAGATCCGCCGGACTTGGCCCGACTTGGGGTCGATCTCGAAGATACCGCGGGGGGTGAGCTGCCAGAGCCCTCCCGGTCGGACCAGGACATGTCCTTCCGCGCTGCCGCCGGGTACGCGCGTTGCCCATAAGAGCTTACGGGTTTGCAGGTCCAACGCGCTGAGCTCGGGACCGCCGAGGAAAAGGGCCTGGTCGTCGACCCCCACGATCCGCGCTGACTTGGCGATCGGCCGGTCCCAGAGCACCTTCATCTGGTCCGGATCCAGGGCGTAGATATGCTCTGACTTCGCCCCTTTGGCGAACAAGGCCTCGCCCGACCGGAGCGGCGTGCCGCTGGCGGTCGTCGGCTCGGTCTCCATCATCCGGTAGAAGAACCGGCTCGAGGAGTCGGGCGGGTCTGTCTTGTAGCCGTAGCCCCAGTCCAGGTCGCCCGATTCGGCGTCGAGCCGCGCGAGGACGCCGACGTGCGTGTCGACATAGACCGCCCCGGCTTGCTGGAACAGCCTGGGCTGGGGCGTCGTGTCGCTCATTCCGTAATAAGAGTACCGTTGCTCTTGCCGAGACACGCCGATCTCTGTCTTCCAGAGTTGCTTGCCGTCGTTGGCCTTGATCGCCAAGACATACTGATGAGCCTGGCCCTGTTGCTGATTCATCGGGGTTTTGGCTACGACCAGGAGTGTGCCGCCAGCGAGGATCGGTGTGCCGACCAGGTCGACCTGGGCGTACTCAGGCAGGTCCGTCGACTGCCAGACCACGTCTCCCCCGTCCGTCCGCCGACAGACCAGGCGGAAGGGGGCCATCTGGTTCGGATCCTTCAGGTCCCGGGTCAGGGTCCAGATATGGCTTTTCGAGGCCACGATCGTGAAGCGAGCCGGGTTGATCATTCGGGCCTGATCTTGCGCGGCCGGGATATCCAGGTTGTGGAACGAGGCGGACCGCCAGACCAGCTTGCCGGTCTTGAGGTCGAGCGCGAAGATGTACCCCAGGTAGTTGGCGTAGAGCCTCGACCCTTCGACCGCCACGGCCGGGACCGCGCCGCTCAGCGGGTTCGCACGCCATTGGGTCTGTTCGGCGGGCGTCATGCCGGCGATCACCGACTCACTGAAGCGCATTTGCCAGGCGGCCGGGACCGTTCGGGTGAGGTCGGGCCCCGGCTCCGCGCTTCCGGCCGACCCCGAGGAGCCGGCCTCTTTGGCCGTTCGGATCTCCGAATTCTCCTTACCCAGGTAGCGGGTCAGATGCTCGGCGGCCGGCGCGGTTTGGCCGCCGATCGTGACCTTCTCCCCGGCGTAACGATCGGCCAGGTCGCCCCGGAGCGCGACGATCTCCGCCTGTCGCCCCGCGCGGGAGAGTGCCAGGGCCGCCTTGACCGCGATCAGGGCAGGGGAGAGGTCGGTGTCTGGGCGTTCGCGGAGCACCGCCAGCCAGCAGTCGGCCGCCCGGTCAAACCGTCCCATCTCGAAGTAGAGGTCGCCCAGGCGATCGGCCGCGTTGTCGCCGACGTTCGTCGGAAAGTAGGCGGAGTAGATCCGTTCCAGAGTCTTCAGTTCCGCCGGCCCCTCAGCCTCTTCGAACAGCTTCTTCGCCTCGTCGTCGTAAAAGAGGCGATACGCCACCTGGCCCTCGGGCGAGAGTTCGCCCAGCACTTCGCGTCGCTTGCGGGCGACCGGAATGATAAAGCCTTTCTGGCCGTCGACGAAGCGGAGCGCCTGGGCGTCTGGGATCGTGTAGAGCGACTTCAATGCCCGCTCCCACGCCCCCCGCCTGCGGAACCGTTCGTAATCATCGAACGCTTCCTTCACCTCGCTCGAAGCCGGCGGCATCTGGAGCGGACGATCCGGTCGGTCGTTCGTGACCTTGTCGGCTTCGTCCTCCTTGGCCTGTCCGAGCACGAGTGCCGGTAGCCATAAGAGTGTCATGATCGTAAGACGTACGACTTTCATGTCACCCCATTGCGCTAGTGCTTGTTGCCCAATCGGTTCTTGACACGTCGATCGTCGGAGTCGACGGATCAAAGTGCCACCGCTGGCCAACCTGATTCACCTTGGCCACGATCAGATGTTTTTGATCGACTTTTTGGAATTCGTCTTACTTTCGTCGAAGGTTGGTGTCAATTGCAAGTGAATTCCTTAAGAAGTCTCAAAGCACCACTCGAACTGAGCTTCGAGGATCCATTCCCCGGGCCATTTTCGGACGGGTTCGACCCCACCTAACTTCTTGAATTGAAAGCGGAAGCGACTCCTGGGGACGCTGCCTTGGACCGTTCACGATCGACGGCTTTCAAGGACGATTGATTCGCAGAGAACCGGATCCGAAGCGGGTCTTGCTGCCATGCGTTTGTGATGCGTTCGGACGGTTTTTGGGATCGGTTGCGTTTCCTAAGTCTTAGGGCCTGTGGGCGCCCCGCCCGGATCTGGGGTGTGTCTTGAAGGCTCTAACTCAAGGCATTCGAAAAGGGAGTGAGTGGGGCGACGCCAGATCGGTTGGCCGAACGCCGATCTCTCGGTTCACAGCACCGGCTGTCAGGGCGTCGTTGCTTCTCGCAACAGCGCTTCCAGGTCGAGACGTCGAGTGAACATGTTTATGTTTCCGTCGGGATCCCGGGGCCACTGTTCCGTCGGCCGGTCCCAGTAGAGCTCCACGCCGTTCTCGTCCGGGTCACGGAGGTAAAGTGCCTCGCTCACCCCGTGGTCGCTGGCTCCATCGAGCGTGATCCCCGCCGTCAGCACACGCCTTAACGCATCCGCCAGCGCAGCCCTCGTCGGGTAGAGGATTGCGAGGTGGAACAGGCCGGTTGTGCCGCGTGGTGGCGGCGGTCCCCCCTCGCTCTCCCAGGTGTTCAAGCCGATGTGGTGATGATAACCCCCCGCAGACACGAACGCCGCCTGTCCGCCGTACCGTTGCGTCAACTCAAACCCAAGGACACCGCAGTAAAACCCGAGCGCCCGCTCCAGATCGGCGACCTTCAGGTGAACGTGGCCGATGCGGACGCCGGGATCAATGGGCGTTTGATTTGGAGAAGGGTTCATGATATTGGCTCATTCCTGGCGAGAAGATCACGGCCTCGATCGGGCGTGTTCGGGGCGACCCGAGCGACCTCTGTGCGGGCAGAATGGTGTCGACTTCCTTGTTTTGCGGCCTTGAGGGCCGATCGTCAATAGCCGGGTCGAAAACGCTTGCGGACTATTGGCCCGAGCCGCTGTTCTTGTGAGCGAGCGGCCTCAGGTCGTCGAAAATTGGTGACAATCCCTTCCAGGATGGGAGAGAGTTTTCCGTTCAGGGAATTTGGGTAACGCGAGGGGGATCGAAAAAATCGCTGTGGGCCTGTTTTGCGCGGTTCGCGTTGACCCGTGTGCGGGTCTATGCTTCGATGGCGACGGTGTTTCGCAGGGTGGCGAAGCCTGGCCTCATAAAGCGATCCGCATGACTTTCAACCCTCGTGTCGATTTGCGGGTCCCCTTCGTCGAGAAGGAGGACGCGAAGGCCCTTGGTGCCCGCTGGGATTCCCAGAAGAAGCTCTGGTACGCCCCGCCAGGAGCCGACCTTGATCCTCTCAAACGCTGGGTTCCCAAAGACTTCCTGGCCCCGACGCTTTCCACCTTGGTGTCGAGCCCTGATGTCGAATCCGAGAAGGGTATTTCCCTCTCGAATTTATTGAGTCAGGTGCGAGGGGTGATCGAGGAAGGGATGCCGGTCGCGGTCTGGGTCCGGGCCGAGATTAGCGAGCTGTCGGGCAAGAACGGGAATCTCTATCCGAAGTTGACCCAGAGAAACGAACAGGGCGACATTCTCGCCCAGTCGAAGTCGGTCATCTGGAAGAGCCGAGCCGCGGCGATCACGCAGAAGTTCACGGAGGCGACCGGCGAGGGGTTGAAGCCCGACATCAAGATCCTTTGCCTGGTCAAGGTCCGGTTCGACCCGCTGTTCGGTCTGGACCTGATCATCGAGGACGTGGATCCGTCCTATACGGTTGGGGATCTTGCCGCCAAACTTGCCCGGATCCGGGAATGGCTCGTCAGGGCGGATCTTTACGAACGGAACCAGGACCTTCCCGCCCCTGTCGAGTTCGTTCGGGTCGCCGTTATCAGCCCCGAGAGCTCGGCGGGCCTGGGCGACTTCCGGCGCGAGACCGACCGGCTCCAACATGCCGGGCTCTGCGACTTTCTCTTCTTTGGGGCGACGTTTCAAGGGGTGAACGCCCCGTCCTCGATCCGCGTTGCCATCAACGAGGCCCTCGGCGCCCACCGCCAGCGACCGTTCGACGTTCTGGTCATCATCCGGGGTGGCGGGTCGGTCACGGACCTGGCCTGGCTCAATGACCTCGAGTTGGCTCAACTCGTCTGTCGTTCGCCGATTCCCGTGCTGACCGGCATCGGCCATGAGCGGGATTCGACGATCCTGGACGAGGTCGCTCATCGCCGGTTCGATACGCCGTCGAAGGTCGCTCTGTTCCTCACGACGACGATCCGGGACAACGCCCTGGCGGCAATCACGGCGCTCGCTCAGGTCAAGCTGCAAGTCGCTCGCATTCTCACCCGAGAGCGCACGGCCCTCGCCACTCAGGCCGATCGGCTCGAGGCTGGGGTCCGTTCGATGACGCAGCAAGCCGAGGACGACCACCGGAAGTTCATGTCCGTCGTCCGAACGGCCACGCATTATCAGTTGCGAGAGGCGAGCCAGTCCCTGGAAGTCGGCTGGACCCGTTTGGTGGACCAGGCCGAGCAAACGCTCGGCGAGGCGGAATTCCAACTCAGGCAATCCATGGAGACGATCGCTCATCGCTCCCAGCTTCAACTCGGAACCCAAACCGCGACGATCGAGAAGGCTGCCAATAGCATCGCGTTGCAGGCCACGGCGAAGATCGAGGCGGTGGCCTCCGAGCTTGAGCACGGACAAAATCAGGTGGCCAGAGACGCGGCCCGCTGGGTCAAGGCAGCCTCGGTCAATCTGGAAGAGTCACTCGCTTCGATGGCTCGACGCGCTGTCACGACGGCCGAGGTCGCAAAGAACGGCGTGGAAAGTTACGCCCGGATCGTCGTCGGGCTGGGGCCTCAGGCTACACTCCGCAGAGGTTTCTCGATCGTCAGGGACACGGCAAACCGGCCTATCACGAGCCGGGAGGCTGCGCTGAGGAATGCGGAATTCACCGTGCAGTTCCACGACGGGAACGTGCCGGTCGCAAATCGAGAATTTGATAGGAAAGGTGTTTGATGAGCAGCGATCTGGACAGCACCAGCTTCAACAAGAACTACCGGGTTTTGAAGGAGACCGCCGACTGGCTCTCGGGACAGAATGAACCGGACATCGATCAACTCGTCCCGAAGGTCGAGAAGGCGATGAAGGCGTACACGATCTGCAAGGACCGGCTGGACAAGGTGCAGGCCACCCTGGGGCAATACTTTCAGCCGGATGGGACCGTGGCGGAAACCACGGTTTCGGGGGATGGAGAGGGTCGGGTGAAGAAAGTGAGAAAGGCGACGAGGCCCGAGCCGGATCGAGACGACGACGACCTTCTGGTTTGAGATAGGAAGGTCACGCAGCCATCCGCGATCCCCCTTTCAGAGGGCGAGCCCTTCTCCGTCGGCCTGAGCGGTGATCGTCTGCCTCGCCCTCCCTTTGCGATGGCCACCAAGGCCCGTCTCGATCCGGAAGGATTCCAGGTCGAGCGGCGTCATTCGGTTTGACCGTCGCTTCGTCGTGCCAAAACGAGGCTCTCGGGCCCGAGAATTGCGGCCTTGTCCTTCCATTCGACGAACTCCGGGACCTGAGGACCCGGTCGACTCGATGGAGACGCTTGCCATGAGAGAGATCCGAATGACCATGCCGGAACTTGCCCTGATCGCCGGCACGCGCGGGATGCTGGGCGCTGGGTTCGGTCTCCTGCTGGCGGACCGCCTGTCCGAGGGACAGCGCAAGTCCGTCGGCTGGACACTCATGCTTGTCGGTGTTCTGACCACCATCCCCCTGGCAATCGAGGTGTTCGGCGCGATCCGAGCCGCCGAACGGACGGGACGCGCAGAGTCCAGCCCTGAACTTGCGCACGCATACGTCTTGTGAGGTTGAATCAACCACCCTGGACCGTGGAGCAGTGCAAAGGGGATCCGTCGATGAACATGACGATCCGCAGCAAGGCTTTCGACGACGGGCAGGCGATCCCTCGCCGGTATGGCGAGGATGGTGAGGACGTCTCGCCGCCCCTGACTTGGTCGGGCCAGCCTGACGGGACCCGCGAGCTGGCACTGATCGTGGACGACCCCGACGCACCCACGGCCGAGCCTTGGGTTCACTGGGTCATTTACAAGATTCCAGGGGGCATCCACACCCTCCCGGAGGGCTTGCCTCGGACGCCGATGCCGAACGCCCCCACGGGCGCATTGCAAGGCAAGAATTCGTGGGGCGGAGCCGGCTATCGTGGCCCAGCTCCACCCCGCGGCCATGGCACTCACCACTACCACTTCCGCCTCTACGCGCTCGATGCGCCACTGCAAGCGGCAGGGGGGCTGGATAAGGGAGCCCTGATCCAGGCCATGCAGGGGCACATCCTTGCCCATGCGGAACTCATCGGGACCTATAAACGATAGGCGATTCGCTCACGCCCTGGTGGTCGGGGTGAGCTGGCCGTCATCCTCGGCGAAGGCGATGCCGACGCTCATCCTTTGATTTCAAGGCGTCGGCCAGGGTTCGTCTCCCGCTGGGATGCAGGGACGGTGACTTCGAGAACTCCGTCACGGAAGCTTGCATCGGCCTGATCGATTTTCGCCCCCTCGGGCAGCGGAATCGTGCGGTAGAAGCTTCCGTACGAGCGCTCGGTGTGAAAGAAACCCTCACGACGCTCCTCGTACTCCTTCCGTCGCTCGCCTCGGATCGACACAGCCTCGTCCGTGACTTCAACCTGAACGTCGTCCTTGTTCAAGCCGGGTAGGTCGGCGCGGATCACCATTCGGTCGCCGCGTTCGAAGACCTCGACCTCGGGTGACCAGCCAGCCAGGTCGAACCCCTCGCCCCGAGGCGCGGGTCGACGTTCGGGCGACCAAGGCATCAGCGCGCCGGGGCCGACCCCGAAGCCCTCGAAGACCCGGCCCATCTCCTCGGCAAACCGGTGCATGACGGCAAAGGGGTCGCCCAACCACGGAGATGCCGTTGTCATCGCTCGAGGAGCAAGGGTCGATTGCCGTCCCTCAAGTCGATCGGTCGTCCGCAATTCGGTCTCGTTCCCCTTTTTCGCAGATCCGTTTCCTCTTTCTTTAGTCTTGTGCATGATTCCATCTCCTTGGCTTTGAACATGCCTTGAAAGTCAGAGGTCATGCGGTTTTTGTGCATGATGTGATCGCTGTTACAGTGAAAGTCTCGCTGTGTCTGGTCGTTCTCGGTCGCTCCCTATTCAGGGGCCGACTCGAGTTGCCATCATTCCGGTCACGCCTGCGCCACTGGAACTGTCCCGGGGTACGCCCCCCCGCTCGTCCCTGCAACGGCTTTGAGTTTCGGCGGAGGCATTGGCCAGACCACGAGCCGTCAGGCCGACGCATAAGGCGCCGACGGCCAGGCTCGCCAGGTGCTTGTGTTTGATCGCCTGCGCGATCAGCATTCCGCCGGCCAGGCCGATGAGAGCCGTGGTCGCAGGCCTCCCGTACTCTTCGGCGATTCCACGGCGGATGTGGGGCCGCAACGACCCGCCCTGCAACGCGGGGTGGTCGCCGGCTTGCTGGTGGACCTCCAGTTGGTTCTCGACGACGAGCACTCCACGCACCGTTCTGACTGTTTCCATGAGGGTTTCCACCTCATGGGCCAGGATCGGGCCGGAAAGCATGGCTCGTCCGTCTCGCACGACGACTCGGAGGGATCTCGGGTGTGAGACAACATGTCCCAGGGCCGCCCGCGCTCGCGCCTCGATCACGTCGTCAGGGGCGAAATCATCCGAGAACATGGCCCTCGCCTCGGCGGAGAGCCTGGAGGCCCTGGTTCTCAGGTCGTGCCAGACGATGTGGAGAATTGCTTCGATCTCGTGCATGCTGTGAATACACTGATCACGCAGCAAGGCCCGTCGTCGCCGACCGACTCGAGGGTCGAAGAAATACATCAAACCAACGCCGAGGCCGAGGCCGGTTAGTCGCTGCACCATTGGCCCGCCTCCTTCCCGCTACGCCTGCGAGTCGCTCGCCCTTGCTTGCGGTTCTGCCGCACCGATTGGGCGTTGGCACGACTCGGCTTCTATGTCTCGACGCGAACTTTGAACGTCCCTGTCCGCAGTCGTCTCAAGCGGTTTCGAGATGAATATTGTTTGCTTGCTTGGAACCGCGCAGTCATTCCGCTCGCGGTCTGGTGTCGTTGGGAAGCCGGTCTCCTGGCCTCTGGAAGGCACTCTTGTTCGCGGACTGAGGCCTATCTTGTCTCCTTTGGTGACATCTTGGCCTCTTGGTCCTTGTTTGCCAGACGCCTCTCCTCACAGGTCGCTCGACTTTCGGCGTCTATGAATTTAGATATGCAAATTTTGAGCCGTCGGCAAGTTGGTTGACATCGATTTTATTGTCGCCATGTGAAAGACAGAACGATCCAGGATCAGAACGCAACCTGACGGTGAAGGACGTGGCCACCTTCGTACTCCACGCACGGCCCGGCGATAGGGGCTTACCCGTCCGTTTCCCGCGTGGCGACCCTCTCATGGGGAGGATTGCAGTTCGGGGGACGCGTGTTCGTGTGTTTAGGAGAATTGTCCTGCCGCCGATTTCTGGAGCCGGCACGCGAAGTGGATTAGAATCAGAGCATCCCCAAACTTCCTGCCGGTCCGAGGTTTGGGAGGTTTCGGCGTCGGGACGACCATCCATTTTTATCTTCTCCCAAGGAGCTCAGGTCTTGCCCTTCTTGTCTTGGTCCCCAGTGATGACGTCAAGGTCTCGCAGCCACGGCAGGCCTGCGATCGCCGTGTGGTTTTGGGTGCTCGGTTCTTGTCTGGCGATCTTCGTCGCGACGTACATGATCTTTGTCGAGCCGCCCCCTCCCCGCAAAATCGTGATCGCGAGTGGCGGCCAGAATGGAGCCTATTTCCACTACGCACAGAAATATGCGGAGGAAATGAAGAAGGAGGGCCTGACGGTCGAGGTGCGCGAGACGGCGGGCTCGGTGGAGAATTTGCGCTTGCTGGGGGAGGACGGCTCGGGCGTGGTGGCCGCGATCGTTCAGAGCGGCCTCGCCAATCCTGAGGAGTTAGAACGCTTTCACTCCCTGGGCAGCCTGTATCGTGAGCCCTTGTGGGTCTTCTACCGCGGCGACAAGGAACTTGGGCGGCTCAGCCAACTCGCGGGCAAACGCGTCGGTGTCGGTCCGTCGGGCAGCGGAACCTACGCCATCGCCAAGCAGATGCTCGCCGCCAACGGCCTGATCGACTCCGGTTCCCCCGAGCAGAATTCGCCGGCCGTGCTGGTCCAGGAGGATGTCGCTGTCGCCGCCAAGGCCTTGGCGGAGGGAAAACTGGATGCCGCGTTCTTCGTGGCCGCCTTCGAGGCGGATTACATCCAGAGCCTGCTGCGCGATGCTCGTGTAAGGCTGCTGAACTTCGACCAGCACGAGGCCTATCATCGCCGCTTCCGATTCCTTTCCCCGGTCAACGTGCCGGCAGGATTGGTGGATCTGGGCCGGAACATCCCGGGGCGGGACATCGCCCTGCTGGCGCCAACCGCCATGCTGGTCGTCCGTAGCGACATTCACCCCGCTCTGGTCCCCCTCTTGCTTACGGCCGCGAGACGCATTCACGGCAAGGGGGATGCGGTTTCCGATCCTGGCGAGTTCCCCTCCGCATCGTATTGCGATTTCTCCGTGAGCGAGGACGCGAGGCACTTTTACAGGTCCGGCCCGCCCGTGCTGCAGCGGCTACTCCCCTTCTGGCAGGCATCGCTCGTCGATCGGGCCAAGGTGATGCTCATCCCGATGATCATGCTGATGATGCCGTTGCTCCGTGTCACTCCTCCGCTGATGCGCTGGCGGACAAGACGGAAGATCTACCTCTGGTATTCCGACCTCCGAGAGATCGACCGAAGACTGATCCCCGGCCTGCCGGGCCTCGAACTGAACGAGGAACTCGCGCGTCTGAAAGATATCGAGTACCAAGTGGCCCACGTCGATGTGCCGTTAAGTTATATGAAGGAGTTTTACCATCTCCGTCTTCATATCGCGATGCTAAAACAACACCTCCTCGACTTGTTGGCGGGGAAAGTGTCGACCGAAGTGGGGGCGGATCCCTGAAAAGTAAGTGACGCCCTTGCTCATACGTTGGCAGTGGGGTCTCCGTTGACGCTGATGCCGGCCGGTCGCTCAGCCGTGATCCCGCACCTCGGGCTTGCTTGTTGATGAATTGAAGATTGCTGGTGTCTGGATGGGATGCCAGTCGGAGGTGGGGTGTCACGGCGCGGGCGCTTTGCTCGGAGCCAAGTCGCCCGCGTCGCGCGATTGCTATCCGTGCGTGCTCGAGCCTGGTTTCATGCTGCCTGTCGCGAAGAGGGTTCGGCGCAATCCATTGCCCACGGCATGAGTGGTCACGATGTCGTCGCGGCTGCTGCCATACGGCGCCAGGGGGCGCGTTCCGGCCAGCGATGCGACCCGGACACCGCCCCGGAAACGCCGGCCATAGGCGAGGAAGGCATCCACCTGGGTCAGCCCTGATTTCGTCGCCGTGTGGGTGGTGGTGGCGGCGGCATGGCTGCCATGGGACATCGTTTCGCTCTCGTAGGAGAACAGCTTCACGAGCGGTTGGCTACCCGGCCCGGCCCCTGTAATGACGTCGGTGTAGCCGAAGCCCTTGACGTTGCCCGCGGCCACGAATACGCCGCCCCGGTGGCTGGAGTCGTCGACGAGGACGCTGGCAAGCAGGCTCGAGTCCGCCCCGCTGAACACCTTGACCCAAGGCGCGGCCCCCGGGCCGGCGCCTGCGATCAGGTCGTACCGGCCGTCGCCGTTGATGTCTCCGGTGGCGACTCTCACGCCGGACCGCGTCCCTGCGCCGAATGCCAGGAAGTCGTGGAGTAGCGCTGACGGCTGGATCAACCGGTTACGGCCCACCTGGTCCAGCTTGGTCGCATCGACGACCCGGATGCCGGGCCTTCCCCCATCCCCTTCGCCGACGACGATATCGGCTTTATCGTCTCCGTCAAGGTACCCGGCCGCCACGGAAACGCCGTGTTTGGCATGGGGGCCGAACGCCAGGAAATCGCCGAGCAGGGCATCCGGCAGGATCACCCGCGAGGCGGCCTTGACCCAGCCCAGCTTCCTGCCGTCGATCACCTTGACCTGGGGAAGGCCGCGGGCCCGCCCCGTGATGACGTCGTTCACGCCGTCACCGTTGACGTCGGCCATCGCCACGTTCACGCCGCCCCGGTACGAGGGCTCGTAGGCCAGAAAATCGCCAACCACTTGGCCCGTGATGGGGTCGATGACATTCACCCGGGGGAGGCTGCCGGCGTTGGCCGCGACGGCGTAAGTCGGCACCTCGGGGGCCAGCCGGATCAGGCCCATCATGCCGTGGTCTTCGTGGAACAGGATATGGCAATGATAGACGACGGTGCCGACGTAGTCCGTGAAGCGTAATCGGATGACGACCCGTCCAGGCTCGCCGGTGACCGGATCCTTGGCCGGGATATTCACCGTGTCAAGTAAGCTGCCGCCGATGAACTGTTCCGACTGGGGCGGGGTATCCGCCTCGCTGGCCGGCGTGAATCCCTCGGTGTACTGGGCCGTCGCGTTGATCAGCATCGGTGTGCCGTCGGCGGGCACCGCTCTGCCATTGACCGACATCAACTGGAAGCCGTTCTGGTGGATGTGGAACGGGTGGAGTTCGGAGGTGTCGTTGAGGAGGGTCCATTCCTCCACCGTGTTGAGCCGGGCCGTAATTGCCGGGACGTTCGGGAAGGTTTGCCCGTTGACGGAGTAGACGAGGTTCGCCTTGTCCTCCTGGAACAGGATGGAACGCTCGGCGGCGGGAATCGCCGCGCCCAGGTCTTCGTAATAGTTCGCGGGCGGAGTCAGCGTCGTGGGCAGCGAGGCGGCCACCGGGGTGCCCTTCACCTCCAGTGTCGTCAGGGTTTCGGCGAAAGCACTATTGAAGCCGTTGAAGTACCCGAGGGTCCGGAAGCCATAACTGCCGGGTGTCGTCCTGGCCTGAACGAGGAAGGAGACCCGGCTGCCCGGCACCAGGTCGATGAAGTCGACGGTCTGGACCCTCGTCAGTGGATTGCCGTCCTGGGCTACGACGTGTAGCTGGTGGCCGTCCAACTGGAGGCGGAAATAGCTTTCGAAGCTGAGGTTGGCGACGTTCCAGACCTGAATCTCGCCCGGAGCCATGGTCATGGTCGGCTTGATCTGGCCGTTGACCGAATAGTAGGCAGGCGTGTCGAGTCCGCTGAAGAGTGGGGCGCCACCGGAACTCGAAATGGTCTTGATCCCCAGGAGTGCTTGTTCGTAACCGTCGAGTTCGGGCGCTCCCCCGTCGGCCCGTCCGATGACGAGCATGCCGGATAGCCCCGCCCTGATCTGGTCATCGACCAGGCCGTGCTCGTGTGGGTGATACCAGTACATTCCCTGGGGATGATCGGCGGGAATCTGGATCCGGTAATCGTTGGACTCCCCCGGGGCAATCTGGAGTAAGGGGTTGTCTCCATTCCCCACGGGAGACACATGCAAGCCGTGAGTGTGCAGGTTGGTCTGCTCGGACAGCCGGTTCACGAGCTTGAGGTCGAGGAGGTCCCCCGGATGGGCCTTCAGCGTCACGCCCGCGAAGCTGCCGTTGTAGGTCATGGTGCCGGTGACCGCTTGGCCCTCGATCAGCGCGGGCGTCTCCAACTCCTCCAGAGTGGTCTGGAGCGTGCCGTTCTGGCTGCTGATCACCGGAGGCTCGACCAGCACCGCGGGGGCCAGGCGATCCTCGACCGGTTCCAGAACCGGACGGCAGCAGGAAGAGTTCCCGCGGGGCCTTCGACCGATCGGTCCCAGCAGACTGCGGAACGATTTCAAGACGGCACCTCTGTCATAAGGAGGGGGGAGCGATACGGCCAGCGATGGAACGTGAATGCGTTTTATGGTTATGTCTTATTGCGTTGCCCGTTGGCGAACACCTCATCGAACTATCAATTAACAGATGCTCATTCAGGGGGCTAACAGCCATTCGAGGGGGATAGATCGGTGCCGGCCGGGAACGCCTCGGCCAGGTCGTTGTTCGTCATGGACTTGGGGACGCTGGAATGGGAGCGAGGGATCGGCACACGCACGCGACTCATCGTTGAACCTCATCGTTCGCGAGCCAGTGGGACCCGTTGCAGTCGGCATCGACGGCAAGGCGCTCGGACTTTCGGGGGTAATCCTGACTCTTGGCACAATTTGCGTAAGCCGAACAGGACCATGCCTGTTAAGTTGGCCGAATTGTCAGGCGTTCGGCTTCCCGATGGAGCCGGGCCTCGCGGTGGCCAACTCGTTCCGAGTCAGGTGGGTGAGATCCGTGAAATGCATTATCGGTCGGTAGGGCCGCCTGGCTTCGAACTCATCTCGCTGAGTGCACTGGTTGGTCCTCGGGCAACTGTCGTGGATCCCGGATTTCGGACCCCTCGGTAAGTTGTCCTTGAGGGAGGACTTACCGAGGGAGAGGTATGGGACGAATCCGCAACCGGCACTCGGCGGCAATCAAGGCGAAGGTCGCCTTGATTGCCGCCCAGCAGGACAGGACAATCGCCGAGTTGGCTAAGCCGCACCTGAACAACCCGGTGCAGAACAGTCACTGGAAGAACTGGTTCCTGGATGGGCTAGAGGGCCTTTTCAAGAACCGATCGGCCGGCCACCTGTCTGGCGTCTTTGATTCATTCTGGACGCATAAGCCATTTTTTGTTGGGAGGCGGCGGTTCGCTGTTGAGGGCTTGTCGGTGATACCCGATTTGTCATTGACAGGGGCACATCAATCCGCGCTGAACTCGACCCCCGTGACTCGACCATCCCTGAAATTCACGATGCCCCAATCCGAATTGTAGGCGGGCTCTTCGGAGTGACGGAATACGAGGGCCCCTCGAATCGTGAACTCCCCAGGCGGAACCGGTGGCTTCGTGAGTGGGTTCGTCGGCCAGCCCGTTCCTTCGATGTAACCCGCCATCATGGCTTTGACTTCGCTCACGCTCATTCCGGGCCGGATGGAGTAAAGGTCTTTGAGAAAGCCGTTGCGGCTGGACCAGGGCGTGAGGTGCAGGACGGATGCGACCACACACATGGAGATCAAGATCACGAGCCGCCCAAGCTGCTGCCCTGGTGGTCTTTTTCGCAGCAGTCCGACGGCGAACATCGCCGTAGCCGCCACATACAGCCACCAGGGAACAGGGATCGCAACAAGCAGTTCGCTCGCGGCGAAGAGCAGCATTGCCAAGGACGCGAGGGTAAGGGCGGTGACGCGTATAGCCATGTATGATCTCGGTCTGAAAGAGCATCTCATCGTGCTTATCCTGTGCCAGACATGCCATTGCAAAGACCTCAGCTTTCTACGGTTTCTCCTTTCGAGACAACGGAAGAGAGGGTGGTTGGTGGCCAGGCTCGTAAAGCGGGCAAGAGGGAGGGATTGGCGAATTCATCTCGATCGGCGACTGAGTGCCTCTTTTGCTGGTTCTCCCCGGCCTCCCACCTGAGGTGTCTGCAACTCCCGGAGTCATTGGTGTGTGGTGAAGGAGTCGGGAAGGAGCGACATTGTCGACAGCACAACCCGGCTGTCCGTGGCCTGCTGAACAGGTGAGGCCGTGGGTCTGTCTGTCCCGTTTGATTTTAGGCGCTTTCGAACCTCGGTGCTCACGACTGCATCCAAGTTAATTACCGAACGCAATCCTGAGTAGGGTCGCACTCAACTCGACCGCTGGCAGATTGGACGGAGGTGTTGGCCGTGGAATCGATCCTCCTCGTCGGGCTGGACGAACCTGAGACCAGCGAACTCCGAGGTCGCTGCGCCCAGCCGGTCCTCGCCTTCGAGACCCTGCCTCGTATCCAGGTGGACCGAGGGCGGCTCATGGTCGAGCATCCCCATCGGATGAACCAGTTCGTCCCAATCGGGCGGGCCGTCTTCCACGCCATCTTCGAGGACGATTTCGATTTCATCACGGCGTTGGCCTTGTGGGGCGGGCCGTGCCTGCCGGGTGCCCGAGGCATGATGGACCTGAGGCACCGGCTGCCAGGGCTGGTACGAGCGATGGCCGTCACCCGCTTCGGCCATGTTCCCCGTGGCTATGCCGACCGAGGCACGATCGTCGTCACTGATTCCGAGCGAGTCGCCAAGTGGGGCAACTGGCACTGCGGCGAGGATAAAACCCGCTTCTCCGGTTCCTGGAACACCACCCAGCCCACTCTGTTCGAGGAATACGTCGAGGGGGAAGCCGTCCGCATCGTCCTGGTCGGCGAGCGTGCCTGGCAAGTCCGCATGGCGGGCGACGGCTGGCTACAGTCGATTCATCACCAGGACGCCGCCTTCATGCCGATCGACCCTGAGTTACTCGACGACAGTCGCCGCCTGGCCGCCCACTTTGGCCTGGAGATCGTCGGCGTGGACTACATCGTCGCCCCCGACGGCTCCCGGCACCTGCTGGAGGTCAACCACGTTCCGAACGTTAGGGTCTTCTCCGAGGTCCGGGAGGCGTACCTGGATCTGGTCGTCGAGTGGGCATCTCGCATCGACATCCAGCCTGGGAAGGGATTAGGACGTGTTTAAATTTCGCCAACCGAACAAAAGTCTGATTACCTGGAAGCGGGCAAGGGGCATCTTCAATCATCCCAGGCCGCCCGAAAGCGTGTGGGAACGCCAATTCGATGACTCCAGCTACCAGTTGGAGCGGTTGGCGAGGACTCGCTACGATCAAATCGACTTCGGTGACTTGCGGTATTATTACCTTGACCTCGCCTACGTCGAACTCCAGCAAGACCTCTTCAACTACCTCTTCCCGGTCTGCTTGATGCACTGGCATGCCTCGCTCATGCAGAACCAGGAATGCTCGCATAGCGACTCCGAGTTCCATCAGGGCGTACTCAGGGGCAACATCCTTGAGAAGATGGTCACTCCGCAGCAACGGGATGCCATCTCCGAGTTTATCCGTGACAGTTTCCTGGAGCGGCTCGATGCCGAGCGAGGATTCGCCTACGAGGGGGAAAAGACACCGGCCTACGGCTGGATCAGTCGGTTCAACTCGGTCGGCTTGATCATGCCCGGGATCGACCTGCTCTGGGAGCCTTGGTGGACGCTCGACACACCCGGTCGGGCCGTGGCGGCCCTCCAGTATTGCTCGGGACTGATGTACCTCGAAGGGGAGAACCCTCTGTTCGGACGATGGACGCCGGGCCAAGGTGGGGGCGGCCCCTGTTTGTGGGAGAACGACAGCCTGATCCCCGACGTGGGATGGAAGCCGGAGAACCTCGACTTCCTCTCCAAGACCCTCACCGCCGAATTCGTGGAAGATCGGGTCGTGAAGGCCGTGGCCCGGCTGGAGGGCGAGCCCGAGTGGCAGAAGGCCAGACGACTGGAGAATGACCTCCCCGAGAGTCGGGAACTCGTCTCGCTCCGGGTGGCGAAACTCCCGACCCTCCTCGCCAAGCCTCCGGGACTCGACGGTTGGAACGTCTGAATTTTCCAAGCCTGCTGACGGAGGAATTCGATGGAGTCGCCTTACGATGATCCCCGATCCGTGGACGAGTTGATCTCGGCGGCCCTCAGCGAACCCGATGAGGATCACGCCTGGGACGCCATCTGGGTCCTGAGATGGCGAGGCACTCGGGAGGTCTTCGATCGGTCCTCGGGGCTATGCCGGAGCTTCTGCCCCGTCGAACGTAAACTGGGGGCGGCCGTCCTCGGGCAACTCGGTCTGCCGGAGCGTACGTTCCCCGATCCATGCCTGGGTATCCTCCTGGCCATGCTGGAGGCCGAGCAGGACCACGGCGTCATCAGTTCGATCCTTTTTGCGCTGTCGCACCTCGGATCGCCCGAGGCCATCGGGCCTGCGGCGAGATTCCGAGACGATGCCGATCCTGACGTGCGTGAGGGCGTCGTCCACGCCATGATGGGGCATGAGGACGCTCTCGCCATCGAGGTCCTGATCGGACTTACCAGGGACCAGGAAACCTCCATCCGGGACTGGGCCTGCTTTGCGTTGGGGACACAGGTCGAGGTGGACACGCGGGATTTGCGAGCTGCCCTCGCCGAACGGCTCACCGACGAGGACGACGATACCCGCTGCGAGGCGCTGGTCGGTCTGGCCCGCCGAAAGGATCTGCGGGTGATCTCGCCTCTCCTCGAGGCACTGTCATCGAAATCGGTCTGGAGCATGGAGGTCGAGGCCGCCTCACTGATCGCCGACCCTCGGCTCTACCCGGAACTGATCGCTCTCCGGGGTTGGTGGGACGTTGATGAAGAGCGACTGGAGGAAGCAATCCTGGCCTGTTCACCCCACCTTGAGTCTTGCTCTTGATCGGTGATGGGCAAACATGTCTCGCATCGGTTCACTCGTTTCGCCTCAGGAAGGTGCGATGATCGCCTGTTCTTGGGACGGAATTGCAGGATCGGGCCTTCTCGCCGGTCGCAGGAAGCATCAATCCAGGAGGCTTCCCGGATGCCGACCGTTGACTTCCTTGCCACGTCGAGCAGGGAGTATGGCATGGGGCGGGCGACGAGTCGAAGTTGGGCGTGATCCTGGGACTTTTCCTCCGATGGGTCAGCGGTGATCCAGAATGGGCCATCATCCCTATGATTCGGTCCGTCACGGTTCCCTGTTCACCGATTGAGGCCGTAAAACTTCCGCCAGAACGATGCGATCTCTTCGACCATCAGGGCCGATTTGGGCACCAACCTGTCGGTCTTCCCGGTGTAATCACGAGCGGCATGGTAGAGCCAGTATGATGCCTCGTGGCTCGTGAGCACGGCCTTTAGGGCGTGCTCGACTACCAGGAGATCGAAGCTTTTGACGATCCGAACGACTCCCCACGGGATGTCCTCGTACTCGTCCTGTTCCGCCGCGATCTCCCAAAGCAGGGAATAGAGACGTTTCTTGCCTTCCTCATCCGGCTCGTCGAGGTAGGTCTTCATCTCCTTCACGGCCCGATTGACCAGTGCTCGGTATTGTTTCGGAGCCTCCTTGTCCCGCATCCTCTTCTGGATCTTGCGGGCCAGGAACAGAGCGAACGCCTCGGCGGCTTTGGTGTCTTTGCATAGCCCCTTGAGGGTCGTGAGCCGAGTGATGGAGAAGTGCTCCTTCTGTCGGAGCGCCTCGGCAATTTCCTCCAATTTGCGAACTTTCTCAGCGATCGGCCGTGGGACCGATGGGGCGGCGTCTGCTTTCATTCGGACATTGATTTTGGGCCGTGCTTTCGTCTTCGAAGACTTATGCATTCCATGACGTGATCGATCGGGAGTGCCAGGAGAAAGTTTTGGCTTGGGGCGCTCCCCGGCTCCAAGCTTTGCTGACGTTCCCGCCTGACCGGCTCGAGTTCGAGATCCGCCGATTCCTGGCAGGGTTCCAAGACCACGTAGTTCCTTGGGGCGATACTTCTCCAGCCATGCGGCGATGCCCGCCTCCATCGCTCGCAATGCTTCGTCGAGCGACCCGTACACATCCGTCCCTTCCCAGACCATTCCGCCTCCATAGAGAGCCCTGACAAACGAATGGCTGTCGTCGTCGGCCCCGATCTCGACCCAGCCCTCCTCCTGCGTGACCCAGCGGGTGATGGTGGGAAACCACTGTTCGAAGGATGCCGGTTGGGTCTCATCCTTCCGTCCTGTGGTCCTCGTTCCTCCGGTCTTCTTCGTCATTGTTCTGCTCGACATTAACCGTGTTGCTCAGGCAAAATAAGGCGATTGCCTCGAATGCGACAGAACCCGGGATGGACTACAGAAATGGTGTCCCATCCCGCAGTGTGAAGGATGGAACAGCCACGAGATTTGACGATCTGCGCCAATGAGGCCCTAGCCATGCGGCTCCCACGCTTGCGGTACAAGTTGAGGCAGCTGATGGGCTGGGTGGTCATCGTGGCGATCGCATCGGTCCTTGCTTCGGAAATCTGGGAACCGTTCCCGCCACGGAACAAGCAGGTTGACTTCCTGGTCGGTGCCGCAGTCTCCGTGGCGGTCGGCGTGGGGGCAGTGCGTCATCCGTTGACGTTTCTCGCAATAGCACTCGTGCTATGGGGCGGTGCGCCCGTAATCGACCATGGCTTCAACGCTGTTACCCTGTCGGCTCAAGGAGGTGCTCTGGCCTGGATGATCGGTTCTTCGTGGGGATGGCTTTCCAGGGGCCTCAGAGACGCAAGAATTCCCCTCCCGCCCGAATGAATGGAATGGCACGGCTGAATCAGGAACGAAACTTGACGGACCCATGCTCACAAAACTAAGGTTAGCAGCCATGTCGGGTGTAAACTTCGTAGGTCAGGCTGCAGCATTCTGTGAACAGGTTTGGGTGAACCAATGATAGAATCCCTTCTGGATGCCTGTCGGTACATTCTCGAAGATCATAGGGAAGGCCAGAGCAGCTATTGGCTGGCATCGCAGATCATGGAAATGAAACTCTGGCGGGCGAGTGAGTCCAGTGTTCGCAAAGCCCTCAACAAGGACATCGAAAAGAGCGGCGAGTTATCTCCGTTCGTCAGGGTCGGTGAGGATGAGTTCGCCCTGCGGTCCTGGACGGCGAGATGAATCGGGGAAAATGGCTCGACGATGAAATGATCTCTCCCACAATCGATTCGGTGCCGGATGGTCCGAGGCTACGCCGATCGATTCCACAAAGGCGCTGAGCCGGGGTGGGGATGTTTCGTCTCTACCAGATCACGCTGATTGTCTCGACCCTGGCTCTCTGCTGGCTGGGCATGCAGGTCGTTCACGAGACCGGACATGTCCTGACGGCCTGGGGCAGCGGAGAGAGGGTCGATCGGGTCGTCCTCCATCCCCTGACGATTTCCCGCACCGACGCAACCCACGATCACCACCCACTGCTGACCATCTGGGGCGGTCCGATCTTTGGCACGCTCTTGCCGCTCTGCGTCTCGGCCCTCTCAAAACTGGCCTGCCCCGGCTTAACTTACCTGCTCCGGTTCTTCGCCGGGTTCTGCTTGATTTCCAACGGGGCCTACCTGGGCGTCGGGTCGCTCGAGGGCGTGGGGGACGCAGGTGACCTGTTACGCTATGGGGCTGCCCGGTGGACTCTGATCGCCTTTGGCCTCATCTGCGTGCCCAGCGGGCTCTTCCTCTGGCATGGCCTCGGCCCCCACTTCGGGCTGGGCGAGGCGAAGGGCCGGGTCGATCGTCGGACGACGCTGAGGACCCTTGGCCTCCTCCTGGCCGTGGTGCTGATCGAGGTTATCGTCGATCGCCGATGATGAGCCCTTGCAGGTCTCCTGTGGCCTAAGATCGGGCAAGTGCTACCCGCTTTGAGCGTTCGCTATGCGTATAGGATCAGTATATGATTGGTCGCATGAAGCTCCTCGCAGTCCTGCGTGGAGATCGCCCGGTAGCGGGAGATGAGCGTGGCGGGGTTGCCGTGATCATCTGACACGTCGCTTCCGCCTCCCGCCGTTGTTACACGTGCCTCATTCGGTTAGGTGCCACGATGCTCCAAGGCCGTCGTAAGCCGCCGAATATCGAACTCATAATGTGCAAAAATCGACTGCAAATGATTCCGCCAATCGGGGAGACCGGCGGCGAGGATTTCCACCACTAGCCACCAACCGGGCGTGCCGATCATAAACCGATCTTCGCCGATCCTCACGTAATCCCGATCCGAGCCCACATCGTCGTTGTACGACGGGAATCGAAACTGAATGTAGGTGGCGATCAGGTCGGATACGCTGTTGAAATAGTCCTGGTCATCCTCACTTCGTTGCCAGCAAATCAGCCCTGCGGCGGTTGCATCTCTGATCAAACGCAGCCGTCTGAGTTGGACCTCATAGAGCCGAGACTCTTCCATCTGAATTACCCTTCTTCCACACCAGGCGCTAGAGTGTCGGTGAATGCCATCTTCAAGCTTGGGCAATTCGTCCTGCCCGTAAGCCCTTATTCTCCGGTCGCCGGGCTCCGGTTACCAGGTGGACCACTTACCCTTGACACTGTTGGGTGGGCGGCGGTTCCAGGTAAATGTCGCCCCCAGGGGTGCGAACCGGACGCCGTGCTTGATGCGCCTTCTTGTTGTCGACGACCTTCTTGATTTCGTCCTCTCGGGGCGGCAGGAGATCGTTGTCCTGCCGGTAAAAAGCGGTCACGGCGTCGGGCATCTGGGCCTCTGGCAGGAATCGCTTTGTATCGAGATATGACGGCCGAAGGATCTCGGGGCTCATTCGACAGGAGGAGCAAGCTCTATCAGTACGTCGGAATGAAGTCGATCTGATCGAGTGCCGTTGGATCACCAGGAGGGAGCTGGATCGAATCGATAAATGACCTACTTTCGTGGCTTGCCGAGAGCCGTGAAGAGGAGACGCGTGGCGATACGGTCGCCGTCACGTTCTTGATCGACCCCGAGGGGAGGCTGCGGCTCGCCGACCGTCGCTCGGAGCATGACGCCCGTGGGGTAGCAGCATCGTCTTCTCGGCGGGCGAGATGTTCTTCTTGGCCGAGGGAGAACCAATCTCGGGCGGGCGTTCGACGGGATCGACGTCATCGATCCAGGCCAGAATTGACCGAAGTGATCTTCCGCCTCTGCCTGGGACCCGAATAACGGGCGCGGGCCGAGTGGCCAGGCACTTCAGTCGTCGCGTCTGTGAATTTCAGCGAAATATGGATTAGCCTTCGCTGGGTGCCTGGCCACCAGTTCGCCTCTTGAGAAACCTGGGGTTCGGTGGTAGCTTCCGCCCTGTTCGGCTGACAGAAGGCGGGGCCGCCGCCTGAGCTTGCGAAGTGAAGAACGCGTTCCAGGCGATCTTGGATCGAGCGTACGCTCCCCACCGACAGGCCGGGCCGGGCCGGGCCGTCGTCGGCGGGGGCTTCCTCTTGCGCCGGAGTGGTCCTTCGCTCAGCAGCAGCCTTGCCCGTGGAGAGTGATCGGCATGCGACGTATCCCTTTCTCGTGGTTTGGTTTCGGATGCGCCTTGGTCTTGCTGGCGGCCGCCGATCGTGCGGCCCTGTTCCAGGGGGAGCAGTTTGCGTTCCGCGACGCGGCGCATTATTACAGTCCGCTCGATCAGCGCGTGGCGCAAGAGTGGAACGCGGGGCGTTGGCCGCTCTGGGATCCGTGGCAGAACGGGGGCCAGCCGCTGCTGGGCAGCCCGACGGCCGCGGTCTTTTACCCGGGCAAGCTGCTCTACTTGACGTTCTCGGCCTCCTGGGCCCCCCGCCTCTACGTGGTCGCCCACACGGTGCTGGCGTGGCTGGGGATGTATCGGCTGGCACGTGCTTTGGGGGTCAGCCCCGTCGGCGCCGGCCTGGCGGGGCTCAGCTACGGCTTCGGAACGCCGGTTCTCCTCCTCTATAGCAATCCCATCTATCTCGTCGGCGCGGCCTGGCTTCCTTTCGGCCTTTGCGCCGTCGACGGGATCGTTCGGCAGGGACGGCCCTGGGCGTGGCTCGAGCTGGCCGTGGTCCTGTCGCTTCAAGTCCTGGGCGGCGATCCCCAGGCGGCCTACCTGACGGTACTCAGCGGCCTGGGGTATCTCGCCCTGACGTCCTGGCGAGAACGACTGCGGCTCTTTCTTGGCGGGGGCCGCGGCCTGCTGCTGGCCTCGGCCCTCGTCGGGTTCTGGATCGTGGCGACCCTGGTCGGGGCCTGGAGCCGACGGAGCATCGGCGGTTGGATCAATCCGATCTGGATCCCGGCCGCCGCGGCCTGGGCCGGGGGCGTGGGCTGGTGGCTCTGGACCTGGAGGATCGCCCGCGCGGACCGCTCGGCGGCGGGCGAATCCTCGGACCGAGGCCCGTCGCGCCTGCTCCAACTCGCGGGGGCGGCCGGCCTGGCGCTGCTCGTCTCGGCGGTGCAGATCGTTCCGACCGCGGAGTTCACCGCGGCGAGCAATCGGACGGGCGAGAGCTCGGCGTTGGCGTTCACCAAGTTCAGCGTCGAGCCCTGGCGGCTGGTCGAGTGTCTGTGGCCCTCGGTCTTCGGATTGTGGCTCCCGGAGAACCAAAGCTGGATCCAGGCGATTCCGCCCCACAACGACCGGCAATTGTGGCACCACTCGCTCTACGTCGGCGGTCTGACGCTGCTGCTCGGGCTGGGGGCGGTCGGGCTTCGCCGCGGTCCGCCCTGGCGAGCCTGGCTCACGGCGATCGTCGTGGTCGGCCTCGCGGCCGGTTTCGGACGATTCGCCAGTCCACTTTGGTGGGTCCGGGCTATCCCCGGCGCTGGGGCGATGCTCGGGGCTCACGACCCATTGTACAGCATGCCTCGGATCGACGGCTTCGTCGACGATGGGTACGGCAGCGTCTCCACCCTGTTGGCGGCGGCCTTTCCCGGCTACGGCTTCTTTCGGTATCCGAGCAAGCTGTTCACCTTTTCGGCCGCGGCGTGGGCCGTCCTGGCCGGCGTCGGCTGGGATGAGGCGACGGCCGGGCGGGATCGCCGGCTGACTCGACGTTGCGTCGTCGCCCTGGCATTGAGCGTCGGGGCCCTGGCTCTGGCCTTGCTCTTCAGACACCAGGCGGTCGCCGTCCTGACCGGACGAATCCCCGGCAACGCCTTGAGCGGGCCCGCCGACCCGCGCGGCGCCTGGATCGAGACCCAACGGGCGCTGGCTCACGCCGCCGTGGTCCTGGCCCTTGGCCTGGTGCTGGCCCGGTGGGGGCCGCGTCGGCCGCGGCTGGCGGGCGCCCTGGCGCTCTTGGTCACGACCGCCGACCTGGGAGCCGCCAACGGTCGGCTGGTCTGGACGGCCCCGAACACGATCTTCGACGCCACGCCCGAGGTCGCCGCACGCATCGCCGCCGCCGAACGATCCCAACCGGCGGCCGGGCCGTTCCGCATCCATCGCCTCCCTCTCTGGCATCCCGAACGCTTCCTGGCCGCGTCCTCGCCCGACCGGCTCAGCGAGCTCACCGCCTGGGAACGCGGCACGCTGCAGGGGCTCTACGGCCTTCCTCTCGGCCTCGAACGGACCGTGCACGCCGGCGTCCTCGAACTGGACGACCACCTCCTCAACTTTCACCCTCGGCTCCTCCCCGCCCACGGCGCGGCGGTCAAGGCCCTCGGCGTGACGCCCGACCATCCGGTCCTCGTCGCCCCCCGACGCAGCTTCGATCTCTGGGGCACGCGGTACTTCATCATGCCGGTGAAGCAGGACGGCTGGAACACCGAGGCTCGCGGCTACGCCTCGTTCGTCCCCAACACCGAGCTCATCGCCCCCGCCGCCGCCGCCCTGGCGAAGACCCCGGGAGGGCGCTCCGGCTGGGCCAAGCGGCAAGACTGGCAGCTCCTCCGCAACAACGACGCCTACCCCCGCGCCTGGATCGTCCACCACGCCCGAATCGTCGCCCCCGCGACCGACCCCGACTCTCGCACCCGGCTCGTCGACGAGATCGCCTACGCGAACGACTTCTTCTGGTCGGAGCCCGGTCGCCGGGTCGCGGACCCTCGCACCATGGCCTGGATCGAGACCAACGACCGCAAGGCGCTGCAGGGCGTCCTGGGCCCGAAGCCGCCGGGATCGACCGAGTCGGTGACCGTGACCCGCGACGAGCCACTCCGCGTCGAGCTCGACGCGCGACTGACGAGCCCCGGCCTCGTGATCCTGGCCGCCACCCACTACCCCGGCTGGCGCCTGACGATCGACGGCCGAGCCGCCCCGATCCTCCGGGCCAATCGGACGATGCGCGGGGCGGCCGTCGCCACCGGCCGACACAAGCTCGTATTCGTCTATGATCCCTGGTCGTTTCGGATCGGCCTGGCCGCCTCGGCCGTCGGCCTGGCCCTCCTCCCGGCTCTCGCCACGATCCAGGTCGTTCGTCGCCGCAACTTCAGGTCCCAGACGGGGACTCCCGAGGCCGACGCTCCTGCCCCCGCTCTCGCTCCCGCCGAGGACGCTGACCCCCGACGATGACGCCGTTGGGAACCGGAAGCAGAGCCGGCGAAAGCAAAGCGGCCAGGATGATCTAGGGTCTCAATCCGATGCGTCGGGCAGTCTCCAGTACGTCGAAAGGAAATTGTGACATTCTCAATGTTGTTGTCGCAATATTGATAAGATTATGGATGTGGAATTGATTCGCATGTGAATTCATGCGAGGCCCCGCACTGTTCAGATTTCCGCGATTGGAGAATGCTCTCTTGTTCTGAATTGCCGAGCCAACAGAGCTTCTCGGTTTCCTCCAGATCGAATTCCGTGATCGGCCCGAAGATTATGTAGCCCTCGGCGACCTTCAAGGTCATCACGCGTTCGTAGCCCCGGTGGAGTTGGGCCTGGGTGGCCTGTTTCTCGCCTGGCGGGTGGATCAGATCCGTGAGCAGAGGTAAGGGGCCGGTTGGCCCTACTGGACTTCGTCCGACACATCTCGCCGACTGAACCGGTCACCCAGCAACCGTACTTTGCACTGGAAAGCGCTTTGGCCGGCCGCCTCATGGTTTGCGTTATTCCGCTATTTATAAACAGTGCAACCGGACTGTTAATAGCGGTTTTGAACCGTCAACACCGCAGCAGAAAGCCCTTGAGAACCTTAGTTCCCAAGGGCTTTAGGAGTAATGGGCGGCGCTGGATTCGAACCAGCGACTTCCACCGTGTGAGGGTGCTCAGAGATCCCGCCATTCTCACCAGAACCTTGGCGACAGCAGTATTTTACGCCAACCGGCTGAGATTTGCAAAACCCGTCAAACCGGTACAAATACCGGCAAAAAAACGCGGTACTCGAGCGCAAAACGGTAACAAAACGGTAGTGCAATCGGAGCACCTGGCCTGCTCCCCATTTCTTGGTCCAGCCTTAATGGGAATCTATCCGCGCAGTTGTTCAGTAGGTGGTGCGTCATGGGGCTCCTCTTCTTCTTCGATAGGCATGTACCTCTCGCGTGTCGCCGAGAATTCGGTTGGTGTCAGATAGCCTAACGAACTGTGTGGGCGTTCCGTATTGTAATCCTCCTTCCAGAGCGCCGCCAACGCCAGCGCTTGAGGCACGCTCTCGAACTCCTCCAACTCGAGGAATTCGTCGCGCAACTTGCTGTGGAACGATTCCGCGAACCCGTTCTGCCACGGGCTCCCGGGCGCCACGTAGAGCGTTCCCGAGCCCGATTCCTCCAGGTACGAGCGCACCGCCTCCGCCGCGAACTCCGGCCCGTTGTCGCTGCGAACCCGATGCGGCGGGGCACCTCGCCTCGCCACCACCTCGGAGAGGATCTCCCGGATCTCCTCGGCCGTCATGCCCCGTCGTGCCTCCAGCGACAGGCATTCACGAGTATACTCATCGATTAGACTCAGCCACTTCAAGCTCCGACCGTCGCTGGTACGGTCGAAAATAAAATCACATGTCCATACATCGTCTTTTCCGAGCGACGGTCGGAGATGGCATCCATTGATGTCCTGGCCGTGCGGCCGCCTCGGCTTGTGCACGGCCCGCGGCCCGGCTAGCTTCAGGCCCGACTGCCGCCACAGCCGGTGGACGGCCTTCTTGTTGACGGACCATCCCTCGCGACGCAGCATCGCCCAGATCCGGCGGTAGCCGTATCGAGGGTGCTCGCCGGCCAATACCTCGATCCGGAGTGCCAACGCGAGTCGCTCGTCGCTGTGCATGGGGGCGTAACGCAGGCCAGAGCGATTGACCCCCAGGGCGCGACAGGCGCGGCGCTGCGAGACGTCGAAGGCGTCACACAACTCGGCGACGATCGTGCGGCGACGTGCGGCGGTCATGGCTTTTTTTTCAATGCCTCCTGGAGCATGCGGCGGTCGAGCGCCAGTTCGGCGACGAGTTCCTTGAGACGCCCGTTCTCATTTTCAAGTTCGGAAATTTTGATTTGTTCACCCGATACTGGGTTCTCCTGGAGCGCCTTCCAACGGTAGTAGGTCGTCAGTCCGATGCCACCCTTGCGGCACGCCTGGTTGATGTTCAATCCGGCCTGGAGATCCGCCTGGACCGCGCGGAGGATCTTGGCGATCTGGTCGGGTCTGGGTCGCTTTCGCATGGGTCGCTCCCTGGCTGGGTCAGCCAGTTATACGATTCCCATTAAGCCTGGACCAGATTTTGGGGGGCAGGCCAACCAATTCCGCTCAAAAATCCGTTGTTGTGTGGAGGGCAGGAGGGGATTCCACTAGATATCGGCCCGCTTCAGAAAGAGGTAGCGATTGACCGTCTCAACCGTCTCGATCGTCCCAACGACAATGCGGCAGGGGCTGAAGTGCCTTTGTTGAAAAGAACTTACGCCGATCTCGATCTGGAGACGGTTGCTGGGACGGTTGCATAATTCAGCTCGGGGCGACCGTCTCCATCGCGATTACAAATCTGGAAGCCGGGAGTTTCGGCTACGCTCTATTGCGATGACCTTGCCGATCTTCGCTAGCATCCGACGTCGAAAACGAACTCTTCGTCACACTGTTGCGGCGAGACGGTGTCCAAGATGATGAGTTTCCCTCGCGTTACCCTAAATTGTGACTCTATACGAGTCAGGAGTTCGTTTGAGAAGGTCTCCATGCTCGGGCCCAGGCTGCGGCAGCCGGTCGGTTTGAAGTTCATCCGGCCTTCGTTCTCGATGGTGGGTGATTGGGCAAAGCCAAGGAGGGATGGAACCGACTCAGGGAAGACATCTATCCCCAGAATCGACCGAAGGTGGGCTTCGTACTTAGCCTGCGTCGCCGACCTACGATTGCGCATTGTGATGACTATCCCAGTGAGCTGCAGCCCTGGATTGAAATTCGTCTTCATCTGCTCTACCCGCTCCAGCGTCTCGATCAATCCAATGTTCCCGATGTCGCAAGCTTGGGTCGGGATGAGTGCTGCATCTGCAGCGAGCAACGCCGCGTTGGTCAGTGAACCGATCCAGGAAGGACAATCGATCAGGATAAAGTCGAGACCGTGCCTAACCTGCTCCAGATACTTTTGCAGGCCCTGGTTCGTTGGCCACCTTGAAGAGTCTTCATGCAACTCGGCCCAGACGAGGTAGGGAGTCGACGGGATGAGGAACAAGTTTTGGAATGTCGTTTTGCAAATGACTCGCTTGCCCGTCAGTTCTGGATAGGAGTCATATAAGGCAAGAACATCAACCTGCTTTACCGAAGGCTCGTCCTCTTCTGAGAGCTTTCTGATTCTGAGCTGGCCGGTGAGTCCGCATCTGGGATCATTGTCGACTACAAGGACACGGAACCCCGCCGCCGACAGATACCCACCGAGTCGGACCACGAGCGTCGTTCTCCCGACGCCGCCCTTCGCATTCACGAACGCGATGATCTTCGCACTCATGTCGAATGTCCCCGGTGATACTTCGTTCAATTCTCTAAGCCAGGTGGTGAGTCTTGGCTTGGAAAGTCGAACAAGTCAATACCGATGAACAATCAGTCAGTTCGAAAATTTCAATCTGAAAACCAGATTTTATCTAGTTTGCAGATTGTCCCACAGATTACGCAATGCAGCCTGTTTTTAGGCGAATCCGACCGAACCGGGACGTGGAAAGCCTCCGGTTCGATCGGATTATTGTCTGATTCCGAATTGTCAAAGATCTTCCCCTAGAGGAGCCTCAGACTAGGTCCGCGATATCAGTCAGAGGCATCAGATGAACCGTCGGCCCATCCTCCGAATCCGCCGGCTGGGCAATGACGACCAACGTTCCCTGAACGACTACAGCTTGTGGGGCATTCTCCTCAACAAGTCTTCCAAGCGGTGAAGGCTTAGGTCGACCATGGACCGCACGAACGACTTTGACGAGTGCACGCCTGGCAGTGAAGTATTCATTGGCCGTAGCGTTGAAGTACTCGTCGCTGCATGGTTCGACGCTGCTGTAATTCGCTGCGGCAACTCGATAACGCTTGACTGCACTGATCAATCGAGCGTGAGCGGCATTCAGTCGGGGGGAGGCCGCTGGGTGGCTGGGGGCAACTCCACCGAGTGCGGTGATTGTGCTGGTTGTCGTGAGGATTGTGCGGTGGCTCAAGGGTGTTGCTAGCGTGTTGGCAACTACGGTGCGTGGTTTGGACATCGGACAATCTCCGGATGATGTAAAGGCATGCAGGATGATCATGTAGGGAGTTGCTTGGATCGGATTCTATTTTGATTCGGTCAGCTTCCCCATCTCGTCACGGATTCGGTGAAGGACTAAGCCAATCCGAACGTGAGGAATGGTGGACGACTCTATGGCAATGTGTGCCGACTCAGCCGAAGGCTGTCACTGTAGGTCCTCGGTCGGGAACCTGCCGGACGATGGCTAGCAGGTAGCCGTCTCTCCAAACCGCAAGGTCTTGGCCGCCATAAATCTGCTGGCGGCACGCCTCGGTTAGGTCGCCGATGACCCGGTCGGGTGACCAGGTGGCGTCGTAAGTTGCCAACATCGCGATTCCGTTGGTGATTACGCTAGGACCGGGCCTCTGGCGGGATTCGCGATCGTCAACACGCCAGTCATGGTATTCGGACCCACCAGGCGAATCAGAAGGCTGTGCGGAACTGCTATTGAACTCGTTCACAACGATTGTTCCTCTACAGTCGCGATAGGGTGAAATCCACGGGGCGGCTACGCGCCTGCCCCGGCCTTGTGATGTTTAGGCGGGGTGACCAGCTAAGCTTTCTCTGCTGGTAGAGTGTCACTTTTCCGCGGCCTTCTCGTGCCAGCCGGCAACTTAGGCCCATTGGCCGGAAGAGTTTCGCTCTGGTGCAGGCAACTCCCAGGCGGCGGCATGCGCGGTGAAGTCGCGATCGAGGACGTCGACCCTGGCCCAGACTTGGTTGGGGTGGACTGCATCGACATTCCGCACGATTCGCGCGAGGTCCTCAAGGTGATCGCCCATTAGCTCGTATGCTGCCAGCCCACGGGCACGGAGAACCGCCGCTTCGCTCTCGATCAAGGCGGCCAGCGAGATGCGAGGCTCTTCCTCGGGCTCAACCGGCTCGCAGGCGGTCCAGTAGAAGTTGCTCGTACTGGCTGGCCACTCGGCACGGGCTGGGAACCGCTCACACTCAATCTCGATGGCACCATCGGGATTCGTTGCGTTCAACTCGGCGAGAATCTCAAGCTCTTGCTCGGTCAACTCAGTATCAGCACCAGCAGGCAGGCCAGGAGTAACGATTTCCGTCACGCATGCCACCGGCCGATCCTTGAGCACCGTTCGCAGGGCATCTGTTCGGGCTGCAGATCCAACACGGAACACCTCGGTTATGTCCGCATCGGGGCAGTCCGCCGAGTAGGCCGCACGCGCGGTGTTCTCCGCCCGGTTGAGGCGGAACAGCTCGTCCTGGCTTAGGCCGGCACCGTTGACCTCTGGCAGAACCGAGAAGAGGGGGGCAGCCATGGTTGCGGCGCCCAGGGTTGGCGAGGTGCTGCAAGCCACACACGGGATCTCTTCCGTGGAGGGACGGCAGGCGACTGGCTCAACCATTTTGCCAGCGTCGGCAATATGGTTGCCCTCGACGACCGGAGCGGTCAGCAACGCTCTCTCTTCAGGGGTGGGCCGCAGGAGGTTGGCCGCTTCAAGGAGGCCCATAGCCACAACAGCCCGGCAGTGCTTGCAGCCCGTGAGGGAGAGGCCGCGGTGACGCGCTTCGTAGTCCGGGCAGGTGCACTGTAGAATGCCGTCGGTCCCACGAGCGACGTCATAGATCGCATCGGGGTTGCCGAACTTCTCGAGTCTCCAAGACTTCTCGATTGTCTCGTCTTGGATTTCGGTGATCGGAGCGACGCTGTAGGCCGTGCCGGTGATTTCCAAGCTGAGAGTGACGGCGAAGTGGCGGGGCTTGACTTGGCGACGGACGGGAGCAACAGTTGCCATTGGAATCACTCACCTTCTTGATCGGGGGTTTGGGGGATTCTTCCGAGCCGAGTGGGATTGCCGTTCCGCTCGGCTCATTCCATTTCGAAGCTCAGACGCTGGCCAGCTCTAGCTCGGCCATCCGGAAGT
Organism: Singulisphaera photorubra; assembly: GCF_045290345.1. Lineage (GTDB taxonomy): Bacteria > Planctomycetota > Planctomycetia > Isosphaerales > Isosphaeraceae > Singulisphaera. Next base: position 2,537,122 of record NZ_CP155447.1, read on the forward strand.
ACATCCGGTCAATTTGCTTGTCGACGGCTGCCAGGGCTCGGAGCCGATCCGCATTCGCCTGGAGGCCAGTGATCGCCCACAACTGGTCGCGGATCTCGCTCCGCTCGGCGTTCAACTCGGCAAGCTGGCTTTCAATTCGTTCGCGAGTCATGGTCGGCTCCCGTTTTTTGATTTGCGGGCCGCCGTTCGACCCGACTGGTGAATAGTACCCATTGTCACCCACAGGGTCAATGGGTGATAAAAAATACTTTTCGCTTGCCTGTACGGGTGACAATGACTAGAATTTGGGTGCATTGGGCGTGTACCCTCTTCCCTTGGGTTTGGAGTCTCCACAATGAGCATCGGAGTCGGCTCGATGGCACGCCCGAAGGGTCGCCCCCTGAAGTCCTCAGCAGGCCAAGAGGAACGCGAGACAGTCATTCACATGAAGGGGTCACCTAGCTACGTCGCATGGCTGGACGGCATCCATCGATCGACGCATATCCCTAAGGTCCAGATCGTTCGGCTGGCACTGGCGGAATGGGCAAAGAAGCACAGCCACCCCGAACCTCCAGAGATCTGATCGACTGAAGCGGTGATATGAGCCGACAGCGGTGACTTTCTCCCGCACTTGGGCGATCGGCTACTCTCAACCTACGACGTACGTATGGATACTGAAGGATAAAGGCCGGCTGTTGATTTATTAGAATCGCGATGTTCACCAGGAGGTTTACTTCGATGCCGTTTACGTCGGTAAAATTTCGTCCCGGCCAAACCCTCTCTGCTCGTGTGATGAATGCGATCGCCGAGGAGGTTGGAAGGCTGGGAAGACTCAGTGTCCAGGCTCCTCTGACGCTGCAAGATGGAGCCGGCGGCCGAGCTATCGGTTTTGCCGCCGCCGAACAGTGGATGATCAAACTGACCGAGGCTGGGACGGGGGGGAAATACGGCTGGATTCGCCAGCAAGGAGTCACCGGAGGCACCACAATCGACCACCCGGGAGGAGAGTCTGGGACCATAAGCGATGACCCCGCAGTTGAGACGAACGGATACACCGGCGTCCCAGTAACCGGCAGCCCGGTCTATCCCGCTTGGCGCGATCCGATGAGCGGCGCGTTGCTCTTCACCGCGGGGCCCTGCTAATGGACAAGTTTCCTCAGTTCAAGCCGGGCCAGATGATTGGTTTGCGCGATAGTCAGGGCAGGCTACGGATCAGCGCGGCCTTGGCTCGAGTCTTGAACCGGATCGTTGACGAGGTGCAACGGCTGGGAAAAGTCTCGGTTACTCCTCCATTGGGAATGCGAGATTCCGCCTCTGGGATCAATCTCTCGTGTGACCTACTTCCCACGATCATGGGTAAGCTCACGGGTTCGGGTAACCCGTATGACTTCGTCCAGCAGGTCTACAACAAAGTCACGGGAGTATTCTCGGATCTGCCTGGAGGCCGGACAGGGATCGCCTACGAATCAACGGAAAAAACAGGGCTGAACGGCAAGGTGGTCCAGCTCAAGTACGAACTGAGTTCGGGAGACTGGCGGTTCCATTACGTGGGCGTCGGCGCATGCCTCTGGACAATCCTCGTTCGCAACAGTTGCACCAATGCTCTTCTCTCTAATGCCGTAGTTCAGGTGTTCCAAGACGGCGTCGAAGTCGCAATCTGTTTCACCACAGGCCAGGTCATCACCGTGACCCGAGGGGCCACCGGAGCGAACTACACGAGCGTTCCCACGGTCACCATTTCCGGAAGCGGCTCGGCGGCCAGCGCCGTTGCCAACATGCAGGTCGGTAGCATCGTTCGTACTTCAGGTGGGAGCGGCTACACGGACGGCTCTTACGTTGGCACTTTCTCTGGGGGCGGGGGAAGCGGGGCCACCTTCTCCTTTACCGTTTCAGGAGGGGCTGTCCAAAGTAGCTTTAGTTTGACCACTCAAGGAAGCGGCTACACGTCACCACCAACCCCAAATTTCAGTGCGGCAGGTCCAGGGACTGGCGCGGCAGCCATGGTCAGGCTCAACGTTCGGGCCCTGATCCTCACGGCCGGCGGCAACGGCTACACGTCGGCCACGGTAGGATTCTCTGGCGGAGGCGGGTCTGGAGCCACCGGGAGTGCTACTGTAAGAGCGCAGTGCACCCTGGAGGTTCCTGCCGGCACCTACGATCTTGTCGTCACATCCACCGAGGGTGAAGGCTACGCCACTTACTCCGCGTCAGTGGGTCACTTTTGCGGCCAAACCACGACCGTCTCAATTCTGCCAGACGAAGATCACGCTTGTGGCGGAACCTGCGGATACGGCTGTGCGGTACTGCCTAGGACGGCATATCTCACTTGGTCATACGATGATGGATATGACCGATATGACAGTGGCGGTAACCTTGTCTTCAAGGTCAAGTTTCCTGACGCCACACTCACCTTGGGGCCACAGTGGCCCGCCTTCGGCACTGCCCCGACCTATTGGAGTGAGCCCTTTGACCTCGACGTAGGACCGCCCGCTCCCGGCGAACCCCACCAGCATATCACCGCCCGGTATCTGGTAGCCTGCCTTGGCCCTTATATCACCTGGATCTCTCAGGATGAGCACGGAGTCTGGAGCACGATCAACTTCTACGCTGGAGGCCCAGGCACTTCTACGGCTCCGGGCAACCACACGTGCAATCCCTTCGCCGTCACAGGAGGTCTCGGCGACACAGTGTTTATTGGTGAGCCCGGCCGCCCCACCGCGTCTTCCCGTTGGACCTATTCGGCATGATCCAACTTCACACCGACCACTGCTCCACGTGCCCGGTCGATCCCGGACTCAACTGCTATCGTGATTCCGGGATGTGTGCTCGAGCCGCCCGCCCTGGCGAAGACGGCTTCCGGGCTATGCTCATCAGGCATTCCCTGATTCGCGCAAAGAAAGCCTTCTCTACAGAGAGGCCATCGTGCAAAGAATCACTTGCCATGATCTCCCAAGTGAAGGCCTGCCCTTCCTGGGTGAGTCGCTCGGACTGCGGGTGCGGCATCAACCAGTGCCTGGCCGGCAAAGGAGACGGGGGGTACGTGAACCACCAGGATTGCTTCGAGTGCCTGGAAGCCGACTGCGGCCAGTGACAACCGGTGGCCGGATCGACTCGAGTCGACCAAGGGGGGCAATGCCCTTATAATCGGACCCGCGGATTCCCGAGACCGTCCTCGATCTGGGTCGCGGTGCGGAGCCATCGAGAATGATCGACCGGACAACCAGCGACGTCCAAATCAGCTACGATCTAAATAGCTCCTCACTATTGGGAAAGTCCTACGTTTCAGTCTCTTACGGCAAGTGACGAAATTTCGTCACCCCGCTTCTTTCCCTGTTGCGAGGAGCCATTTAGATGACTCGGCCCCGCGCAACTCTTCCGGCCGGTGGTCAACGAGGTGAGGCTTGAAGGGTTCCTTGCCGCAAGTTTTTCGCAGACTTGGGGCTGCGCCCCCTGGGGGGGCTGTCATTGACCTATGCTTACGATAAGGCGGGTCATGAGAGCCCGCGAATTGAAGCCGCGAGGAGACATCTCGGAGATGAAAACCCACCTCGTAGCCGGGGCCGGGAAGGTCCCGACGGAGCGGGCCAAGCCTACGGACTTCTTTCAGTTGACCCTTGACTCGCTCCTGGCGCACGTCGCCATCCTCAGGGCCAACGGAACCATCATCGCCGTCAACGCGGCGTGGAACAGCTTCGCGACCCGCAACGGACTCGTCGAGAGCATCTGCGGTCCTGGGGCGAACTACCTGGAGGTGTGCGAGCGAGCATCCGGGCCCTGTTCCGAGGAGGCGCACGCCGTCGCACACGGCATCCGGGCCGTCAGCCAGGGCCGGGTCCCGGACTTCCAACTCGAGTACCCCTGCCACTCGACGGTCGAGTACCGGTGGTTTAGCGTCCGGGTGACCCGCTTCGTCATCGACTCCGAAGTCCACGTCGTGGCCACGCACGACAACATCACCGAGAAGAAGCTTACCGAGATCCGACTCCTCGAGGCCAACCGACTCCTCGGGGCGCAGGCGATGACCGACGGGCTGACCGGCGTGGCCAACCGCCGCCACTTCGACCTGACCCTGGCCCGGGAATGGAAACGCCACTCCCGCTCCCGCTCGCCGCTCTCCCTGCTGCTGCTCGATATCGATTATTTCAAGCGATACAACGACTCGTGTGGCCACCTCGCAGGGGACGACTGCCTTAAAGAGATCGCTCGGACGATCCAATCGGCGGCCGGGCGGCCGGGGGACCTCGTGGCTCGCTACGGTGGGGAGGAGTTCGCCGTCATCCTGGCTGAGACGGATCACGCAGGATCGCTCGCCATGGCGAACCTCGTGGTCGAGGGGCTCCGGCTCAAGCGACTGCCGCATCCAGATTCGGGTGCCGGGCCGTTCGTCTCGATGAGCATTGGCTGCTCGACGATATTGCCCCCGCAGAGAGGCCTCGTGAGCGAAATCCTGGTTCGGGCGGACCGGGCCCTCTATCAGGCGAAGGAGGAGGGGCGGGACCGATTCAACCATTTCGGCTAACCGACGCCTCGCGATCGTGCCTTGTCTCCTTGCCATGCGATTCGATCGCTTGGCGATATGGCCATCTCCGCTAAGCCACGGCCTCGCTGGTGCCGAGATGACCGCTACATCCGCCAATACCCATTCTCGCTCTTGCTAAGACGAACATGGCATCCATGATCGGACGTTTCGCACGACGAGCCGAGCTCGTGGACCATCACCGCCCGCCCCACGCATTGATCAGCCAAGTCGTCCCGCGCTCAGGCGGCGCGACGGGGCCGGTGGCCCGGGAAGCAGGACCCAAGGCTTACGAGCATGCCCGAGGTGAACGCAGCGATCGAGAGGCGATTCGCGGCCATCTGCCCGGTCGGTCGTCGCGGGCGATGGGTTGACAGTAGGGCCACTTGATTATGCCCTTGATTGTGCTTTTGATTTCGCGGACGCCTGTTTGAAAAGCCATCGAGAAATCAAAGTTCTCAACCGACCCGACTCCCTGTCTCCTCCCGGTTGATCCGCGTTGTTATTGCGTTGTTCTTCAACGCAAATCCCCTCCCTCGCTTTCTGTCCGGATGTGGGGAATACCCACCCCATTGGCCAACCCCCAAAGTTGAAATTCGGGCGATTCCCGCGTCGGGTAAGCAAGCTAACTCCCGGCTCCGAAACGCGAGGATTTTCATAATCGGGGCGTCTGTGGTGGCCAGCCGAGGTCCAGGACGACGGGGGAGGACTCGGATGGCTATGGCGATCGTCTCACGATCAAGACGACCTGAATCCGGAGGAAGACCCCGGTGGGGAAAACGCAGTCGAGGTGCCTCCATCTGGCCGATGACATTCACGACTTGCTGTGACTGCTGGAGCGTCAGAGGCGAACCACAGTGCGAATGAGCTGCTGGGCAGGGCGCTGCCGCAGTAGGAGCTCAGGAGGCAAATTTAGGGGCGGGGGCCGAGCATGTGTGATGGCCGGTGAGTGGCATTGGATGTGGCCATTTAACAGGACGTAATATAAAATCGCGCTTGTCTTTTTATTTGACGGTTATTTTGCTACAGTGTCGGTGACGATGCCGGAAGGGATGCCGGGCGTCCGGGGGTGGGTACCGGTTCTCGGTCCCTTCTCGGCGCCACTCTCGTCGGCGTGCCGAAGCTGCCGCGCCGGCGAGTGTGACGACACCGTACGACGTGCCTATAGGAAGAGGCACCCTCTTGCGGGCGGCAGCTTCGGCATTGGCCGCCCGCAATCCTCGAACGGCCCTCCGGCGCCCGAAGCAGTCACCGGTGAGGGAGGTTGCAATGGCTACCGAACCCCAGATCCGTGAGACGGCCGCGCGTTGCGTGTCCTGTATGGTCTGCTACGTCAGCAGCGGGAGGATGTCGCAGGTTAAGCGCGTGATGACCGCCGAGCTGAAAGAGACGACACCGTTCGTCTTGGGGTGTGGCGTGAGCGACTCGGAGCTCGACGAATCCATTCTCGGCCCGATCGAGGCTGGATTGGTCGCCCGTTACGGCCCCGCAGAGGGCCTCAAACTCTCCCAGGAGTTCGCCGGGTTCTTCCGCTCCAACGGATTGACCGGATCCAGGCCGGTGCCCGCTCCGCCCCCGGCGTGAATTCTCCAGGAAGATTTCCTGACATCAGGTCACGAAGATGGTCGGGGCAGCCAGGGCGACCGGATCTTATGACGCCCGACCCTAGGCGTGTCTGGAATCATTTCGCGAACTTGCCAAAGAGGACTCCGCGTACGCCCGCTAAGGATAGTGGTGAGATTCGTCGTCGCCCACTGTCTCTCGTTGGCTGAAGTGGATCTGCAAAGCCCCGCCAAGCAATAGACCCCGATCGCGGTCACGGCGCCTCGAGGGCGACCTTCTAGACCACCATTATCGGACGTTCCACGCTGACTCTCGGGTTCCTGGAACGTCTCCGATGCTCACTCCCAGGTCGAGCGGCCCCGGGCGAGGGATTGCGTCGAGCCCGCTTCCCTCCTGCGCCGCCCCACGCCGGGGAACGTTCCGGCTTGACCGAGATCCTTCCTTCGACGCGATGGATTCGTCCGATGCTATGCCTTATGTCTTTGCATGACTATTGAGATTTATGCGTTCTGAGTTTTCATGAATGAAACTTAAAAAAATGTTGCAGTTTTTCGATTCAGACGGCTATGCTCGCAGTTCGAAACCAGGCAACGTGCCTGAAGAGGCAGGTTGGGGGGCGGTCGGGCTGTACGCCGGTCGCACCTCAATCCTCGAGCCACACGCCGGTGATCAAAGAGGGTCACCGACGTGGGAGGGTCGTCATGGCTACCGAACGCCAGGTCCAAGAGACGGTTTCCCAGTGCGTGGCCTGTATGGTCTTCTACTTCAACAGCCGGAAGTCGCGGGGCATCAAGACCGCGATTACTGCCGAGTTTCAGGATGTCGCCCTCCTCGTCACGGGGTGGGGATTGGGTGCCTCGGAGATCGGCGATTCCCTCCTCCGGCCGATCGAGGACGAATTGGTCGTCCGCTACGGCACGGTGGAGGGGCTCAAACTCTCCAATGAATTTGCCGAGGTCTTCAACGGATTGGCCGGGACTGGTCCGGTGCTCACCTTGACCACGGCGTGAATTGGCCGGGAGTCTCTCATGATCTCGGGAAGATGGTCGGGGCCGTGGGACGCCAATCCTCCAGCCCGGCTCGGTCCACGCGACGAGCCGAACTCGTGGAACATCACTCTCTGCCGCGTGCCGATCGGTCACGCCGTCCTGCGATTGGGCGGGCAGTTCGTCAGGCCGTAACAGCCTCGCAACACCGGATCCGGGTGAATCCCAGGCTATGCTCTTTTTGCAGGCAAACTTATTATTTGAAGTTGACGTCACATGGAGGACGGAAGCATGCAGTCGGCGTGATTTTAATCGCAAAACAAAAGCATGGCCGCTGATTACCCGGGTCTGAGACGATACCAGCCTATCAACACGTGTGCGAGTTTTTTTGCATAACATAAAACTAGGGAAAAAGTATTTGCACAGTTCGATTTAATCGGCTAGCTTAAGAAGCTGTATGGTGTAGTCAGAATGAGAAGTTGGGGGGCTGACCTGGAACACCAGCCACTCCTCAAGCCACTCACTGGTGTTCGAAGGGGCACACCAGTACAGGGGGGTCATCATGGCTACCGAACGTCAGGTCCAAGGGGCTGTCGCCGATTTCCTGTCGGGCTTGTTTTTCTACGTTCACAGCGGGAAGACGCCACAGGTGAAGCGAGTGATAACCGACGAGCTTCAAGCCACCGCACATCTCGTTACAGAGTGGGGATTGAGCGACAAGGAACTCGTCGATTCCCTCCTCCGCCCAATCGAAGCCAAAATAATCTCCCGGTTCGGCTACCCGGAGAGTTCCCGGATCTTCGATGAGTTCGCCGATGTCTTCAAGGGGCTGGCCGGGGCCGGTCTGCCATTCTCCTGGGGCCCGGCGTGACTCCGACGGCGAATATTTCGCGGCTTCGCGAAATCAGCTTAAGATCTCTCCGCGACATGAGCTCCTGCGCCGCCGAAGTTGCTTGGCTCGGCGACCCGCATCCTGGAGCCATTTGCCTTGCTTGCTACCTCAGGGGGGGGGCTCGCAGCCGCGCTGGCCTGACTGTTCTCCCGTAGCGTTCGGCTTCTGGCTCGCGGCACGTCTTTGCCTCACGTACCTCCTCGCGTGCCGCCGTTCTGAGAGGCGTCGATTTAATCTCCTAGGCCGCCTTTCGCTCGCGCGAATCGGAGCGGGCCGGTCGTTTGTGTCGCAGTGTTGTCATGCCCTTTCGGGCAGGACTCACCCTTCCCCCCGAGAACACCATGCGAAGAACCCACATAAAACCCCATCCCCTTCGTTCTCCGGCGTCTTCTCCGGCCATCGAATTGTGCATGGTCGGCGAGACGATATGCGAAATCCATTTCTGTACCGAAGCCGAATGGGAACAACTCCCCGCAAACGCTCGCCCTTCATTGGCACAATACTTCCCCAAATTGGGCTGGGTTGGCCCCGTACTCAAGCGGGAAAAATAGCAAAATGCGATTGCAATCAGGAATTAATGATACGTTGGCAGATAGGCCGCGTTCTGCTTAAAGTAAGAACCGTTGCCATCGATCTTGGCAATCCCGAACACCTATTTGGCTTTGACATAAAATTCAGTAATGAAGTCACAAGATGGTCTAGGGGAATCTCATCAGAGGGAAGGATCCCTTAGTAACTATCTCAAAATCCCTCTGAACGCCTTGAAAACAAGGGAAGAAAACGGGTTTTGAGATAGTTTCTTAGCAACACTGCCCCACTTGCGGCGGTAGCCCTAAAGGAGGATCTCAAATGTCCAAGCGATTCAAGGCCACCCTGGGCGGTCGCGCCAAGCTCAAGTCGATCATCGGCCCTCACAAGGTCCCGAAACCGACCCTGCCTGCTATTCAGGTGAATGACAAAGATTGCGAGCGGGGGTGTTGGGCCAATCAGGCTCCTGCTCACTGCCTTCGCAGCCAGGAATTGAGTATGCCGATCGGCCAACGCGAGTATTGCTCGGCCAGGCTGGAGTTTATGCGGGCCATGCAAGAACATAATCAGTCGAACGGCCGTTTGTACCCGACATGGCATGAGGTTCTCGAAGTCTTGAAAAAGATGGGATTCGGATGAGCCGAAAGGGATCGGACTCACCTTTCCGGTTGGCGGCAGGCAAGGTTGAACTGGAGGACGTGCTTGTCCAGCAGCCTCGAAAGCTCATCCGGATCAGGGATAACGCTGAGGAAGCCTGGCGCGGGCGTTCAAGCCCCGCCAGGAATCCCGAGAATAAACCATCGATCGATCACGTTTTATTAGGACGAACACATGGAACACGCGATCAAAATTCGCATCGAATTTGGCCTTACCCACTCGGCCAGAATGTCGCCAGCAAGCGGACCGGACGGCCACAAGGCAACCATCCGGGCCTTACTCGAGATGCTGACGATGGAAGAAGTACCGGCGGGTCTGGCTATCGAGGGCAAGTCCGGCAACGTCACTGCTTACGTAAAACCGACCCGATTCGACATTGGATTCGATCGCCATACACCCGATACGCATCATATCGAAATGATGGGTACGCTTCGCGTAGTGGAATCGCTATAGAATGCCGGACGCCCTCTGCCTTTTGAACCACACGCACACGCCGGGAACCGAGGAAACGGACCGGCATGGGAGATCACGATCGTTACCGAACGCCAGCTCCGAGAAACGGTCACGCGGTGCGTCATTTTCATGGACTTCTACTTCCACACGGGAAGGACGCCGGTCTCAAGGATGAGCATGGTCGCCGAGGCCCAGACTGTGGCCTTTCTCATCTCGCATTGGGGCTTGAGCGCCACGGCCATTGGCGATTGCCTCCTCTGTCCGCTCGCCGTCGAATTGGTCGTTTGGCGTGGTTCCGTGGAGGGTGGCAAGCTCTTCGTCGAGTTCGCCGAGGTGTTCCACGGGGTGACCGGACGGGGGGCCGTGCTCACCCCCGAGTCCAGAGTGACTTCACCGCTGGGGGAGATTTCGTGAGACCACTTCATAGGGGTGTGAGGAGCAATGGAAGCGGTTGTGGGCTCGCTCCAACTCTTCCGGCCCGAGGTCGTCTACATTTGTAACCGCCGGGAGTTCCTCCGGCTCGGGGATGCGGCCGAGGAAGTGTGACGTCGCCCAAGGGAAGAGCCGGGACGGAAGCCCAGGCGTCCCGTCGATGGATCTGACCGGGGCTGGCAGTTGGCTCGCCAGCGGCGAACCACTGTCTGCCGTGGCGAACGAGTTGTCAGAGAGGACGTCCGCTGATGCAGAGTTCGCGAAAAGCCTCGTCGACGAGCGACGGCGTGAGCGATCGTAACGCCTCTTGTCGCTGCGCGACCGCGGACAACAAGTTGTCCGGGCCACCCAAGAAGGCTTCCGAGGCTTCGAGTCCTGTGGGGCAGCCGGGGTTGAGAAGCCCCACTCCCGCCCTCACGATAGCTGTGCGCTGCTCGCAAGTAAACCGCTATAGTGACTGCGTGGTCAGTAATTATAAAAGTCCGAATGGCGGCCGGAGGTCACGCGGTGCGATTGGGCCCGTGGGGTCAACCTATTCGACCGATGCGGGCGAATTTGAACCCGTCTGCTAAATGGCTCCAGTTCAATCGCCGAATGTCGCGCGAACGTACGTGAAACGGATCAGATTCTGCTACACCCCGAAACACGGGAGTTGGCTGAATGTCGCGGAATGCGAGCTGAGTTGTCTGACGAGCCAATGCATAAGCGGACGTCGCATCGGCGAACTGGCCGAACTACAAACGGAGATAGCTGTCTGGTCCGAGAAGACGAACGCCAAACAACGCGGCGTCGATTGGCAATTCCGCATCGAAAACGCCCGCGTGAAGCTGAAACGGCTCTACCCCAAAATTAAGACTTGAAGACGCACTAGTCTCGGAGTCCAGAATGGTCGAAGCCTTGAATTCCCGGGGCGAATCCGCCTGGCATGAGGTCCCGCGTCGGCTTGGTGTTCCGGAAAACACGCTTGAGCCCGCCTTCGACCGACTGGCTCGTCTAGCCGTCGCCGTCTTGGAATCCTCCACGGCTCTGATCTGGCTCGTCGACGGGGACAGACTGTTTATCAAGCGCGACCTCCGGCCGGGAGAGCCCTCGGACTCGGCGAGTCGAATGCAGTCATGCCGCCGCCTCTGCCAGTACATCTTCGACTGCGGGTCGCCTTTGATAGTCAATGATCCCCGAGTCCATCCCCCCGTGGCCGAGATACTCGCCGAGGTCGCATCGGGCGGTGCCTGCCTGGGTGTGCCCCTGATCGACGGTAAAGGACAACGTGTTGGCGTCCTGTGCGTCAATGGCGAGTCACCCAGGTCGTGGGGCCCAGCCGAGGTGGAAATCCTCAAGGACCTGGCTGCTTTTGCCATGACGGAGATCGAGCTCCGGGCTGACGCGATCCGCCGGGCGCAATCGGAGGAGGCCCTGCTCGCCAGCGAGCGGCGTTACAGGCTTCAGGCCGAGAACTCCAACGACATGATCGCGCGGTATGACCCCCACGGCGTCTTCCTCGACGCATCGCCTGCGTGCCACCGCCTGCTGGGATACGAGCCCTCGGAGCTCATAGGCCGGCCAATCTACGACCTGATCCATCCGGAAGACCTGACCGCCGTCGCCGGAGCCGGCGAGGCGCTCATGGCTTCGCCCGAGGTGCAACTCGCCACGTGCCGCCTCCGCCACAAGGACGGTCGATATCTCTGGGTCGAGGGGGCCACCCGTTTCGTTCGCGACCCTCACTCGGGGGCCATCCTCGAAGTCCACGGCGCCTCACGGGACGTGACCGAGCGAGTGCGAGCCGAGGCGGCTCTGCGGCTCAGCGAGGAGCGGTACCACCTGGCGACGCTGGCCACCAACGACGCAATCCGGGACTGGGACCTACGGACTGACGTTGTCTGGTGGAACGAGTCGGTGACCAGGCTGTTCGGGCACAACCTCGACGAGATGGGGCACGAGGCCGCCCGCTGGTACGAATTGCTCCACCCCGACGACCGCGAGCGGGTCGCCGCCAGCGTCCACACGGCGATCGCCGAGGGTGCGGAGACATGGACCACCGAATACCGGTTTCGTCGCAAAGACGGCTCCTTTGCCTCGGTCATCGATCGGGGCGTTATGCAGCGCGACGAACAAGGCGTACCGACGCGAATGATTGGCTCGATGATGGACCTGACCCGAGTCGAGCGGGCCGAGGCGGCGCTACTGGAGAACCGCGAGCGTCTCGTGGCCGCCTTGCATGCATCGGGGGCCGGTACCTTCCGGTGGGACGTCCGTACCGGCTCCGTGAAATGGGACGAACAACTGGATCGACTCTTCGGCCTTCCCGCGGGACGGACCGTCCGTTCGAGGGACGAGTTCATCGAGCTGATCCACCCCGAAGACCGAGCGGCGATTGTCCGACTTTGCGAACTCTCCGTCTCGGAGGGACTTGACTTCACCATGGAGTTCCGCGTCGTCTGGCCCGACGGCAGCATTCACTGGCTAGACGACCGCGGCAAGATCGTCCCCGACGAGGAAGGCAAGCCGCTGTATATGACCGGCGCCTGCGTCGACATCACCGAGCGTAAAAGAGCTGACGAACATCTGGCCCACCAGGCCTCGCACGACGCCCTGACCGCTCTGCCCAACCGGACCATGCTCCTGGCACATTTGGAGCGGTGTATCGCCTCGACCTGCGAGGGGGAGACTCCATTCGCGCTGCTCGTCTTGGACTTGGACCGGTTCAAGGAGATCAACGACACATTCGGCCACCATTACGGCGACGCCATCCTGCGCCAGCTGAGCCCCCTGCTGCTGGGTTCCGTCCGGGCTTACGATATGGTCGCACGACTGGGAGGCGACGAGTTCGGGATCCTCCTGCCCGGTACGGATGAGCTTCAGGCGATCGAGGTGGCCGACCGGATCCTGGCCGGCCTGGTGCCGCCCATCGTTCTGGACGGGCAGTCGTTCGATGTCGGGGTGAGCATCGGCATCGCCCTCCACCCCGAGCACGGACTGGATGCCGTGACGCTCCTGAAGCACGCCGACGTCGCCATGTACTCGGCGAAGCGAGCGAGGGCTGGCCGGGCGATCTATACGCGCGGACGGGACGAGCACACCCCGAGGCGCCTGAGGCTCGTCGGGGAATTGCGGCGAGCGATCGACGGTGGTCAGCTCCGGCTCTACTACCAGCCGACCGTCGACCTCAGGAGTATGATGCCGGTCGGCGCCGAGGCACTGGTCCGCTGGCAGCATCCGCGAGATGGCCTGCTCGGGCCTGACGAGTTCGTCCCGATCGCCGAGGAGACCGGCCTGATCCGCCCACTTGGCCTGTGGGCGTTGCGGGAGGCGTTGTACCAACGCCGCGCCTGGAGAGGCAAGGCATCGGATCTGCGGGTCTCCGTGAACCTCTCACCTGAGAATCTTCAGGATGACCAGTTGGGCGACACGATCGATCGGCTGCTGGACGAATTCGAGGTCCCGTCACGCCGGCTGACCGTCGAGGTGACCGAGGGCGCGATGATGGCCGACCCGGCCCGTGCGAAGGCGGTCCTGGCCCGACTGCATCGCGCGGGCGTGCTCATTTCGATCGACGACTTCGGGACCGGGTACTCGTCGCTGGCCTACCTCAAGGACATGCCCGCCGACGAGGTGAAGGTGGACCGGACTTTCGTGCGGGATATGGCCGTCAACAAGCGGGACGCCTGCATTGTGCGATCGGTGATCGAACTGGGGCATAACCTCGGCTTGCGAGTCGTGGCCGAGGGGGTGGAAGACAGGGTGACCCTAGACCTGCTGGCGTCGTGGGGATGCGACCTGGCTCAGGGGTTCTTCCTCGGCCATCCGCTGCCTGCGGGGGAGTTGCCGGCCTGGCTGGCCGTATGGGAAGAGCGGCACATCGAATCGATTGGGGGGTGTCGCCCCTTTGGGAGCGAGGGAGTCCTTCTGTCCACAGGGCATCACCTTAACCTCCAAGGAACTTCTATCGCAAAGCCAGTCGCATCGTAAGTGTAATTCTCAGCCATCGACCAGCTGATTCTCGAATCGGTACCATCTCCTCTCAGACCTCGAGCCCCCAAGGAAGTTGCGGAATTCGCCATCGATCCCGCCACGCGCCCTGCTTCCGCTCGCGACGGTGCAGCCCGAATTGGGGTACCTCACTTACCCGCCCGGCTGGCCGCTGCTGCCTGGACGACGACTCCCCCTGCCACACCGACCTCGGCACGAGGAGCAGGCAATGGGAGCTGAATCTGGACCGGATGCGCATCCCCACGCTCGCGACCGCCCTTCTGAAGGTCCTCGCCAGTCGGGGTGGGCGGATCACCCTGGCCATCCGCGACTTGGGATACGAACCTCTCAAATGTCTACACCTTCGCCACTTTGCGGGTGTTGGGGGCTTCTCACGGCCGGCAGGAAAACGGCCCGAGGCCGGGGAGACCTCTCTCTGGCGATCCGCCCCCTGGTCCTGGGGCTGGGGCCCCCGAATACGTCGGAGCACCAGTTAGTCGCGGTGGTCTGCGCCCTGACCGCCCAACTATGGCGAGACGGGAGGACCCACGTCGTGGGCGACCTCGCTGAGGGGATGGTCATCATCCCCGAATTGCTGTAGCGGGCCCTTCGGCCGCCAATGGCACCGGGACTCGCCGATCGAGATCTGAAGTTGGCTCACCGTCTCCTCCCTCGGTGACGTAGGGCACTTCTCCGGCTGACTTGGGTTCCACCCTTTCGCCTCTTGTCCCCGATTTTCGCTCCAACTGGTCGCCCGCAGCGACGGGAGGGTTGAAGTCCGCGGGGCGATCGATGCCCGCGGCTTCACCTCGTTCGCCGGCCGAGCCGAAGCGCCTTCCGGGAAAGGCGGCCCGAGACCGTGGTCGATTGTAGTGCAAGCATCTCCCATAGAAGCTGTCGATGACTTGGCCCGCCTCCGGGCGATGGAACGCGATTACCTCGATGATTTCCTCCCAGCAGAGGCAACGGACCTCGACCCGCCGCCAGGTCGGTTCGAACCAGTCGCGGAACCAGGCGTCGCGCTCCCCCGCATAATTCTCGACTCGTCGGCGGGCCTTGCGGCGGATGGCATCGTGCGCGGCATACCAGGCGAAAACGCCGTCATCGACCCGGGCCTGGGGGGCGAGGATCAGCAGGGCGAGATCGTCCATCGATTCCGCCTGGCGCCCGGCGCGGCGGAGAACCTCGGCGATGCAGGCTACGCTGCGAGCCGCCTGGTCGAAGTAGGGCGCGTTCTTCACACCCGTGGAGAGGCGGGCGAAGAGCCTGGCCTCAATGACGACGATTTGGATCGCATCGGGCTGGAGCGTGAGGCCCGCCGTGCCTGGGTCGCCGATGGAGAAGTGCCCGAGAACGCCGTCTGCATGCGATCGCGCCTCGGCCAGCCGATCGCCGCGGTAGCGCGGGAGGAAGGCCGAGGGGAGCCAGGGCTCGGAGAACCAGCGGGCGCCGGGTCGTGGCGAGAGCGGATAGCGATCACCGCCGTGGTGTTCGAACCAGTCGAGGACGATGCGCAGCAGCCAGCCCTCGTTGAACAGGACGGACGGTGGAAAAACCGGGTGCCCGGTCTCGCATGCTTCGAGCATGCCCTTGATGCTCTCCGTGATCATCGGCTTGCTCCGTCCGGCTCTCCGTCACCCACATCCAATTCCTACGCCACGAATCTCGAGCGGGCACAGTCCGACACGATCTCCACCAGCCTGGAGATGCCCGGGCCGATCATGGCCTGCTGAGACGAAAGACAGGGGGCTCTCGATCCGTCGACTCGACCGTCCCTAATTTGGCATTCTAACAGCGCTGGCAGGCGAGCATTAGCTGCGCTTCTGTCGATCCCCGGGGCCCAGTGACCGACGTGCGCCAGTTCTCGATCATTTTACTGACGCCAGTAAAATGATCGCCATCGGCAGCGGCGCACATCGCCAAGTCGACGACTTCGAGTTGTTCCGCTACGCCTGCTCTCTCGTCGCCATGAACGGCGGCCCTCGCAAGCCGAAGATGACCCGGGATGCGGAAGTGGCGGCCGCGCCGTTGCCGATTACCGTCGACGCGGTTAGGAGCCTCGTGAACCTGCACTCACAATCGCGGCATGCCCTAGTGCTGTAAGACGGAACTGGGCTTTCTTGAAGCCGGGAATTTGCGTATCTCTCCCAGTCCTCGCTGGTGAGGCAAGGAGGATACTGATGCCAGGGACAGCCGCAAAGGTCAGGGTGAGCGAGAGGCAGTGGGCGATCTTGCAGGAGCTCAGTCGGTCGCGCACCGTGGCCAAGGGGATTGGGCAGCGGGCGTTGATCTTGGTACGCGGCGTCCAGGGGCTGCTCAACGACCAGATCGCGTTGGAGGTCGAGCTGAACCGGCAGCAGGTCGGTGTCTGGCGACGGCGGTGGCATGAGGCTTGGGATTCGCTGTGTGTTTGGGAATGCACCGAGCCGCACCGGCTCCGCGAAGCCATCCTCGCCGTGTTGGCCGACGCGCCGCGGTCGGGATCTCCAGGGAAAGTGACCGCAGAGCAGGTCGCGCAGATCTTGGCCGTGGCGTGCGAGTCGCCGAAATTGTCGGGCCGTCCGATCGCTCGTTGGACGCACCGAGAACTGCGCGACGAGGTGGTCAAACGCAAGATCGTGGACAGCCTTTCCGTCGCTCAGGTGGGCCGCTATTTGAAGCAGTCGGCGCTTCAGCCGCATCGCTCGAAGATGTGGCTCAACACAACGGAGAAGAATCCCGAGACCTTCGAACGCGAGGCCGCCACGGTCTGCCAGACGTATCTCGACGCCCCACGCAAGGCGGCGGCGGACGGCGTTCACACGGTGAGCGTGGACGAGGCGACGTCGCTCCAAGCTCTCGAACGCAATGCCCCGGACAAGCCCGTTCAACCCGGCAGCGTGGCCAAACAGGAGTTCGAGTACACACGTCATGGCACCACCACGTTGACCGCCGGCCTCGACGTTGTGACCGGCCAGATCCTTTCCCCCACACTGGAGGCGACCCGTACCGAAGCGGAGTTCGTCGATCACATTGCGCGAACCGTGAACCAAGATTCCACCGGTGAGTGGATTTTCATTGCTGACAATCTGAACACCCATGCCTCGGAAAGCCTGGTCCGATGGGTCGCGAAACAGTGCGGCGACGACGATCCTCTGGGAAAAAAACGTTCGCGGGATTCTCGAGTCCATGAAATCGCGACGTGAGTTTCTCACGGACGTTAACCACCGGATCCGCTTCGTCTACCTTCCCAAACACAGTTCGTGGCTCAACCAGATCGAGATTTTCTTCGGCATCCTCCACCGAAAAAGCCTGCGGGGCGCAACCTTCACTTCGGTGCCCGAACTCGAGTCCCAAATTCGTGAGTTCATCTCTTATTACAACAAGACCATGGCCCATCCCTTCAACTGGACCTACACCGGCAAACCCCTCCCGAAGAAACGTCGCCTCCATTTCGTTCCACCTCATCACCGCATCAAACTACGCAATTCACGCAATCCAGTGAGCTATGTGCCCTCATAAAATGTTCATTCCGCGTTGTGGCACTAGTCACCGTCCTTGTTGAGGATCAGCACTGCGTTATCGTTGAACAAATCCTTCGCTATCGGCGATGTGGTCGCGACCTCCAAGGGAACGACCCATTCAACGAGGGCGTGTTCGGTGGCATAGAGCGAGTAAATAAAGTAGCGACCACCTGGTACGTTCTCGAACTGGTACTTCCCATCAATGTTCGAGATTGCCTTCGCCGCGCTAACTTTTGGGACCAGGACAGTCCAGAGGTCATCTTGGGTGATCGCCCTGAATTTGCCGTTGTTGGATCGGGTCGATTCGTCCCCGATGGCGGCTTGCCTTGCGAGGGTGTAGAAGTAAGCCATGTCGATCTTGTCGGTCGAAGGTTGTCGCCCCATCTCCGCGAAGTGGTCTGCGAGCCTGGTAAAGCTGCTGAGTGGCTGTCCTGCGTCTTCTTTGCTTGCTCCCTTGTGATGAACTCGAACGCCTCGATTGGCCGCGATAATTCGTCGCGAGGCATTTTGAGATTGATCAGATAAACGTTCAATCCTCGGATTATGTCGGACTTGCCCAGCTTATTTACGATCCAGGCGCCACCGGTTACGTCAGCGGAAACCTTCGCGTACCGTTCCGCTTCTTCCTTATCTCGTGCGAATGCCGCCTGGACTCTCTCGGCTTCTTCGGCTTTCTCTTTCGCCTCGGCTTGGAGCCGTTCTCGTTCCTTCTGCTCTCGTTCGAGTTGGGCGGTTACGATGGGTTCGAGTTTCAGCCGGTGCGCTTTCGCTTCTTCAATCGCCGCGCGAACAGTCTCGTCTGTCAAATCCTTTGGCTTGAACAGACTTATGGCCTGACCATACTTGTCATACGCTGCTTTAATTTTTCCGGCCAAGCGATCGCTGTTGGCGTTCGTGTTTATCGCTATGATCTGCTCCCTGTGGACGCGACCCGTACGCTGGATGGCCAGATAGACAAAGAAGGCCAGCAACACTACAGCGGGGACCGTTGCCCCTACGATGAACACAGGGTCTTTCCAGAACGGCCGCGAAGGAGGCTCGGCTGGGAGCTGGGCTGCCAAATCGATCCCCAAGTCCATCCGGTTCGCCTGATTGCTTACTCTCGGCGGAATCGGGATCTCAATTGATTCGCCGCACTTGGGACATTTCGCCGACTTGCCGGCCGCCTCGTCCTTGGCTCTGAGCAGCTTCCCGCATCGACATGTGACGTCGATCATGATCACATCCTAGAAACGAAAACGCTCCGCCCGGGCCTTAACATCCGGTCGGAGCGCTGAGAATCAGGGATGAATCCCTGGTTCGGATTGTGTCGCGGTTAAGGCTCGCGATTGATCGAGCCTACCGCGGGGAAGGAGGCCGGACAAGTGAGGCAGTCAGCTCCGCAGACCAAGTGTGGTCAGGAGGCACCATTCATTCCCCGGATCGCTGTCCCTGATCGGCGTGACCGTTGCAGATTACTCCGCACAAGGTAAACGATGCCCCTGATTCGATCTTGCGACGGCCCGGCACGGAGCGGTACACTCACCCTCACATGGCTTGGCGAGGTATGGCTTGGGCTCCTATGGAGCATGTGGTAATTTGACCCTCCAGCCAAGGTGCCTGCCATGATTCAGACGAAGACGGTTTGCGGTGCGTGTCCCACATTCTTCCGCGCGACTTGTCAAGATGCCTCACGCGACAACCGGGACGGTTATCTCTGGGCCGGCTACAAGCTGACAGCGGCCGCCGCGGGCCTCCTCTACGAAGACTTCGATGAGGAGACCTTCGTCGGCAAGGTCGAGGCCATGCAGGACGCGATCATGCGGCGGGACGATGCGACGGTCATCGCCTGGTTCGTCCGGGAACTCCCGCGGTGCATGTCCCTCGTCCCTGCGCGTCGACGGGACCAGTTCCTCGTCGGCGTCTATCGATACGCCATCGAAGAGGAGAATGACGTCACCGTGGTCTAACCTCGACCTCGATAATTATGGTGACGTCAACGAAATGATCCCGCCGACCCTGGAGTAACCACCCGGGGTCGTTTATGTTATCTACGATGCCTGGCTTCCCCCTTGAACACCTCGCGGCCGTGCCAGTCGAGATGCTTTGGCTGCGGCCGCCAGTCGGGATGCTGGGCTTATTGAATCGGCTTACCGTGATGAGCCATAAGGGATTCTTGGAAACCCGTCGTACCGTTCGCCTGGTCGGAGACGAGTAGCACGCCCTCCCGGACGGTAAAGGCCCCAAGATCGAAGGTCTTGTGATGCAGGACGCAGAGGGCGAGGCCGTTATCTTCGGTCTCCGGACCGCCCGCTTGGTGCCATCGAATGTGGGCAGCATCCAATGCGATGGACACCGAGCCGAGCCGCACGTCGAAGCCGCAGACGGCGCAGCGGTACTCATAAGCCTTGAGCACACGCGGGCGGAAGGTCGGGTCGCGTTTCCGACGCGTGGCGTTCGTCTCCAGTGTCAGGCCGACCGCGTTCAGGATGTCCGGGTGGAGCGACTTGGGGAAGTGACGCTCGAGAATCCGGCTGGCGAGAGCGGGGTCCGATGAGAGGGCGGCCTGTACGTCAGGGGAGAACTCGGCTCGCACGTCGTGCGACCGCAGCTCGCCGATGCGAGGGATATCGTCGCCGGTCTTCAGGGTGAGACCGGGTGGAGCGTGGATGGTCCAGACGCCGTCACGCTGAAGCCGCCAGAACGGCTGCTCGGGGTGGTCCGACTTCCGCGGCGGCCCGAACTCGCGCAGCAGGGTGACAGGTCGGGCTCGACCTCGCGGAACGAGACGTCCTTCTGACCGGCCTGCCACCGGCCGAGGGCGTAGAGGACGAGGAGGGGCTTGTGCGGGGCGCGTTGGTCGCCCTGCTTCCAGTTGCTCAGGTCGTCGAAGGGGGGGAGGATGGCACCAGGGGCCATGCACGCTTCCAGAGTGACGGTCGTTTTATTGTGGCCGGCTGCTGAGAAAGTTCGGTCGATGATGCTGCCCGTCAAATGTCGGACGCGACCTTAGGGACCTTTTCCCTCGAGCATTCCATCTGAGCCAACTGAGTGAGCCAAGGTATTAGTTCTATATTGTCAGGAACCGTACAACCTCGTCGCCGGGGATGCTTCCCCTTTTACGCAGCAGCGCGGCCAGCGCGTCGATTGCGTTCTCGTATTTAGCAACCAGTTCTGCAGCCTCGTCCTCGGCACGTTTCAGGAACGCCTTGATCCGCTCCATATTGCGGTCAAGATCCTCGCCCTTCATGACCATCCGCCCATTTTCGATGACCGGCGTGATCATAGCGGCTAATGCGTAACGCATGGCGCGCCCGCCGTCGGATGCCTCGTGGTTCTGTTCCAGCGCGGCCTTGGGGTTGACCTTTTTCTACGCCTGAAACCCGGCGTAAAGCGTGACGAGGACGCCGTCATCGGCATCCTCCCCCCGCCCGAACAGCAATTCCGGCTCGGGCAGGCCCAGATCGACTTCGGCCTTTCCCATCTGGCCCCCGTGCAGGGTACGATCTTGGGGACTATGTCGATACCAAACACCATATAGCCAAAATGCACAGCGGCAACCGCATGCCCCGCTTCATGACGTGATTCCGCTTCATTGGTATCCACGACCGGTTTAACCCCCGGACGTGGTCCCTTCTTCGCGCCGTCACTCTTTTTTTTCGCCATGAATCCCCCGGCATGCTGATCACTATTATCCGAAGAACCCGGCCCTCGTGGCGAGCCGGTCGTCACCGAAGCGAATATGGTTTATCCGCGGCATCAGGTGCTGCGGCGGTTCCTTGTTATCTATGATGATAACTTGCCGGTCCGAATAGTTGAGGGCGAGGTGTTCGAAGAAGGCGTTCAGCACGTCGTCAGACACCTCGGCCCCGACCTCGTCGGCATCGGATGCGACGCGGGAATCCTGCTTGGTCGTCAGCGGCGAGTCCAGCACGACGAAACCCGGATGCGGCAGGTCCTTGCCGAGGCAATAATCCATCAGCCCGATAAGGAAGGCTGAACTCAGCAGCGCGCGGGCCGCCTTGCCGAACGAGCTGCGTGCCGAGCCGGACACCTTCAGCTCCAGCGTGGATAGGTCAAGCTCGACGGCGATCGGCCGGGGCGTGTAATTCCATTTCCATGCCTCCAGTATGGCGGCGACGATTCCGCAGAAATCGTCGACGGCAGCCTGGTCGAATTGCGTCTTCCCGTCCTCGCGATCCGCGGGGACTTCCACTTCTTCCGCTGGCATTTCGCCGAGTTGCGCCAGCAGCTCGTTTCGCCTGTCCTTGAGCGATTTCCGCTGCGCCAGGCGGCCCAGCTCCGAAAAAGTCTTCGTCACTTCGGCATGCGCCTGGGCGACGCGCTTGCTTTGCCCTTCAGCCATCGACCGCATGAATTCCAGGACATCCGACCAGAAACGCTCGCTGCCCCGGGCCTGCTCATTGCCCTGCCGGGCAGACGCCAGCGTTTCGTCAAGATCGGCCTGAATTCGCGCGATCTTCTTGGCCTCAGCTTTCGTGCCGCGTTGTATGTCACGCAGATAATCCTTCGCTACATCGGAAGCGGCCAAAGACTCCGCGTCGAATGGGTGGAAGCAGGTCGGGCACGGCACCTGGTTCAATTGTTCGAGCAGGAAGGCCGTTTCGTTTACGGCGGCGAGGCGGCGAAGGTCAGATTCGTAGTATTCTCGCAGAAGTTTCAGCCGCTCCAAAACCTCGCGCGATGCGGTCTGCTGGGAGCGCGCCGCGGTCAACGAGGTTTGGGCGTCGGTGATTTTAACCAGCACTTCCCGCAGCTCGCTGGCGGCCGAATCCGATGCGGCGGCGAATTCCTCAGCTCGCCGCGATACCAGCGTCAGCTCATCGTCGCCCGGGTTCGATTCGGTCGCCGACTCCTCGATCTGCACGTCGATGCGAGCGATTTCCGTTATGATCCATTCCCGTACCCCGGGCGGCATGCTGATTGCCTGGACCACCGCCACCGCCACCTCGGGCGGATTGAGCCTGGCGTTCATGACGTAAGCGAGGGCATCAATGTCCGCCGGCCAAGCCACCACCTGGCTGGACTTGGCGGGCGATCGCTTGTCCATAATGCGCAGCTCATCTATCAAGATCAGATGCGCTATGTAGCGGATCGTCAGCGCTTTCAGCGAGCCCGAGGCGTTGCCGCGAAGGGACGTCGGCGTTATCCCCATCGCATCCAGCCAATATCCCGCCAGGCTCTCACGCTTGGAGCTGTGCCCTTTGGTCAGCTTCTTCCAGCCGTCCCCCGGGACATCGGAATCGAGTGGGTGGTAGGGCAGCATCTCCGCGCCGCCGTCCTTGAATTCCCGCCTCATGACCCCGCGTTTGCGGTCGCTGGTCGAGAAATACAGCGTGGCCCTCTCATAGCCCGTCGAATGGCGGTTCGATTCCGGCGGGGCTTTGGCCCCGAACAAGAAATCCAGGCACGAAAAGGCGTAGCTCTTGCCGCGGTTTTCCTTGCCGGACAGGACGTTCAGCCCCGCTTGAAAATCGAGAATCGCCGGCGGCAGGCTGCCGTTGGTAACCTCCAGCATCGCGAGCGTGATTCGTTTCATGTCCACGCCTCGGGATGCCGTACCAGCGATTCGTTGACGAATTCCCCGCCCCAGTCGCGCAGGTGGCTCATGGCGAAGATGGTGAGGTCTTCGTCCGAATACGAGCCGAAATTCTCGACCACCCAGCCTGCCCGGTCCTGCAGATCGCGGGCGTAGTCGCTCTGGAGATACCGCAGGAAGCCGTTCGTCAATTCCGTGGCTCGGAAGGTGATGCCGTCGTCAGAATAATCGGTCGCAACCAGCTCGCGCGAGATCATGAGCACCAGGCCGTCCTGGAGCATCTTCCTGCGCACGAGCAATTCGCCGGAACGGTGCGGGGTGCGAGGGTGGAGGCTGGTCGGCCCGTCCGGCGCGTCGTCGGAATGCACCAGCAGGTAGTCGTAGACCACGAGCCGCCTCAGGTCGCATCCGCGCGGCGATGAGGCCGCGAGCAGCACGATGGCGCGAAGCCCGCTCTCGACGGCGCTATTGAAGGGGCTCGGCGAATTTCGCGGATTGTCACCCATTGGCCGGCTCCTGCGTTTTTACCGACCAGCTCAGGCGCCCGTCGTTGCTGTTGACGATCTGATGGCAAATCCCGTGACAGTCGCGCACCTCGACCAGCTTCAGCCCCACCAGGAAGTGGTTGCCCAGTTGGAGCTTGCCCGCCTCGGACGTCACCGCCAGCGCTTTGGCGTAGCCGTGATCATACCGGGCGCTGGCCGCCGCTAGTATGCCCGTGTACACCTGGTCCTGCAAGTCCTCGAAACAATGGCTGGTCGGGAACGTGTCGCGGCCGAACCGATAGAGCTGCTCCGCCTTGTAGAAACACTCCCGCGAAATTTTGTAAAAGATTTTGAGGGCAGGGTTTCCGCCGATGATCTCGTCCGTCGTATCCGCGTGCTGCATGCCGAGGAATTCGGCGAACGCGACGCGGAGCGCCTGGACGTAGTTCAGCTCTTCGGGAGCGGGCGCATCGGGGATCGGGTCGAGCGGCGGCCGCACCAGCCCGCCGCATCCGAACGTCCGTTTGTAGAATTCGGTTTCCGTGATCTCCTCGATGATCTCCCTCTGCGGCTTGAAGCTGACGATGCTGAAGTCGAAGCCCTCGATGTAGGCGCGCAACCCGGCGTCGAGCGGGACCAGTTTGGCCGCGACGCCGGCTTTGGTGGGCTTCTCCCATTCCGCGATCAGCAAGGCATTCAGGTCGGCGGGCGTTTCCAGCAGGGTCGACAGGTCGGGGCCGAGGTCGAACGGGGCCACGAAGTAATACTTCTGCGGCACGCGGAAATCCTTGCGATAGGTGTAGAGGCAGAGCTTGCCCAGCTCGATCCAGACGTCGCCCGGGGCGAGGGCGCTCTTGTAATGCTTGCACTGATAATTGTCCTTGCGCCAGGAAAGCTTGGGAGAGGAGGAAGAGCCTCGAACTCAGAAACCTTTCGTCGGAACCCTGCGGGTATTCAATCCCGCCTGGCAGAGCCGGGCCAGCAGCCAGAAGCGAGTCTTGCGTGGGGAGGGGCGACCCTCACTGCGAAGCGTAGACAGCCAGGTCAAAGGCCGTGTGATCGAGCCCCGAAAAGTCAAGACGCTGGGAGCCTTCGTTGTGGACATATGCGGGGGCCGCGCCGGTCGCGCTACACTTGGTCCCGCAGAGCGCGGTCGGTCCTGCCGGGGTCGGAGAGCACGGGCGATGACCATCAGGGTTCCCCAGGAACCTGGGAGACCCCGTCGTCTCCACCGCAATTTCCGGCTCGGGAACCGGGACACCAACTCCCCGGAGCCTCCGGGACGCGCATCGCCGCCCGAGGGGAGCAAACCTGCGATGCAACGGTGGTATCGCCCCGCGAAGGCAACGACGCGTGGCGAGACGGATGGCGGGGAGTCGGAGTGCCCCATAGTGTGTGCTGGGCAGCGTTTAGATCCGGAGGGTTCAAGTCCCTTGGCCGCTCGAATGAGGGGCGGTGTATCCAAAGACGGGGGTAATGCCTCGTCGGCTGGGGAACGCAACCATGGAGAACCCTATACGGGCACGAAGTCGGAAACGACGGATACAGCCAAGGGGATGCACCTACTGTCGCGCTCTGTCCGCAAAGACAACCAGAGGGCAGGGTGTCCGCCGCGAGGCGGGATCCGAAAGGCTTGCGGAGAAGTACCGGGCCGTAATCGAGGAGAGCCATCTCCATGATGAACCGGTCGGCCAAAGGTGGGGCAAGGTCGAGCCCGCACTATGGGGGCGAAGGCGTTCTCATTCACCCACCGTATCAAGGTGTTTGCGGACGGCACGGTACGGAAGATCTAGACGTGACCCCAGGAGGACTCGTTCGGTTCCTGGGTGGCACCGGGATCAGTGACCCTATAAGCCGAAAGGCGAAGTGGCGAGCGATGCCGGGCGAGTCGTCGGACGGCCGAATAGTACCAGAAGCGAGGCGAAAGCCTCGTGACCGAGCGATCGGCAGCTGAGTGGGCTGGGGAAGGCGGCCGGCAAAGGTGGTTGGCGCGAGACACGATGCCGGACAAGTAAGGGCTATCGTGAGGATCAGTTCCATGAGTGAAAAACCCGTACGCGATCGCCCGAGGAGACTGGCGGACTGGCTCAACCCGACTGGGGACAAGAAGGTCCATTCTCTAGTGGACAAGGTTTACAAGCGATGGAACTTGGAGGATGCCTGGCTTAAGGTCAAGGGCAACGGCGGGGCCGGTGGCGTCGATGGGCAATCCTTGATGGATTTCGAGAAGGTGCTCGAGGAGCAACTGGACCGACTCCATGCGGAACTCAAGAGCGACACTTATCAACCCCTGCCGGTGCGACGACAATTGATCCCCAAAGCCGGCCAGCCGGGCAAGTTTCGCCCGCTCGGCATCCCGACCATTTATGACCGGGTATGTCAGCAGGCCCTACTGAACCGGCTGGAGCCGATCTTCGAACCAGTATTCGATGATGCCAGCTTCGGATACCGTAAAGGGAGATCGACCAAGGATGCCATGCGAAAAATCTGGAAGGAGTTGGGCACAGGAGCCGAGTGGATCATCGACGCCGACCTCAAAGATTTCTTTGGATCGGTTAATCATGAAAAGCTCTTAACACTCGTTGCCCAACGAATCTCGGACGGGCGAGTGCTCCGGCTGATCGAGCGCATGCTCAAGGCCGGCGTCCTGTCCGAGGGCCAACGCCTCCCGACCGAGCAGGGTACTCCTCAGGGTGGGATCGTTTCCCCCCTGTTGAGTAACATCCTTTTGACTCCGTTTGACCGCGAGATGCGTCGCCGAGGCTTTCGGCTGACGCGCTATGCTGACGATTGGGTGGTTACGTGTCACACTCGGGCAGAAGCGTGCCGGGTATTGGCTGAGGCCACCAAGATCCTGGAAGCACTGGGTGTGACGCTCAACGTCGAGAAGACGCGGATCGTACACGTCACGACCGGCTTTGAGTTCCTGGGATACAAGATCAAACGCGGTCGCCGGCCTCTGAAGCTGGCTCCGGGCAAGATCCGTACGGGCTGCCGTCAAGGCAACCTCTACGCGTACCCGCGGGAGAAGTCGATCGAGCACTTCAGGATCAGATTCGCCAGCGGACTCGGCGCAAAGCTCCGGTGAGTACCCGGCACTCATCGCCGAACTCAATCCGGTCATCCGCGGATGGGGCCAGCATTACTGCAAAGCCCACATCCGTACGCTCTTCGCCCAACTCGACCGTTGGATCCTGCGTCGCCTCTGGTCACAGCGATTCAAACGTTGGCGCTGCCGAGGTTGGAAACAGCTTCCGGAGCGTCACCTGTACGGCGAATTGGGACTCGTGCGCCTGATCTACCTGATTCCTTCTTTGCACCTGCGCCATTGATGCGCCTTTGTGAAAGCTGGATGCGGGAAAACCGCACGTCCAGTTTGAGCGGCGGACGGAGGCCAGCGTTTCGACGCGCCTCCTCCGACCCGACACCGCGGAACCCGGGGAACCGATTCCGAAGGGACCCGGCGGAGGGAAGGGGGCACCGTGTCATGACACCGTTGGAGGGAAACATGGCGGGTGCATCGGAACCCGTGGACGTGTCCACGAAACGACAACGGATCGCCCAACTCGCGAGGCAAAGTCCGGTGATGGGATTCACGTCCTTGGCCCATCTCATCGACTTCGACTGGCTGCTTCAGGCGTACGAGAAAACACGCAAGGATGGTGCCGTAGGTGTCGACGGACAGACGGCCGCGGACTACGCAGCGGACCTGAGGGGCAACCTTGTGTCGCTGCTGGAACGAGCCAAGTCCGGAACATACCAAGCGCTCCGGTGCGTCGGGTTCACATCCCAAGGCGGGCTCGACCACCGAGACTCGTCCGCTGGGGATACCGACCTTGAAGATAAGATACTTCAGCGAGCGGTGGTCATGGTCCTCGAAGCTATCTACGAACAAGACTTTTGGATTGTTCGTACGGCTTCCGGCCGGGCCGCTCGCGCACTCAGGCGTTGGACGCCGTGTGGCGGCAGACGATGGGGATGAGGGGTGGCTGGATCTTGGATGTGGACGTTCGTCAATTTTTTGACACGATCGACCACGGCCATCTCCGGGCCTTTCTCAAGCGTCGGATTCGAGATGGCGTGCTGCTTCGACTGATTGGCAAGTGGCTGAACGCGGGGGTCCTCGAAGCTGGCAGCGTTACGCGTCCGGCCATGGGTTCCCCTCAGGGCGGGGTGGTCAGCCCCATCCTTTCGAATCTGTTCCTGCACTACGTGCTGGACGACTGGTTCGCGCGTGAGGTCCGACCGCGTCTGAGGGAGGGGGCGTTCCTGACGCGCTATGCGGATGACTTCGTCATAGGCTTCGCCTGTGAAGAAGACGCCCGCCGGGTGATGGCGGTCCTTCCCAAGCGGTTCGCGAAATACGGCCTGACGATCCACCCTG
Organism: Singulisphaera photorubra; assembly: GCF_045290345.1. Lineage (GTDB taxonomy): Bacteria > Planctomycetota > Planctomycetia > Isosphaerales > Isosphaeraceae > Singulisphaera. The sequence goes on from NZ_CP155447.1 coordinate 2,565,008, forward strand.
ATAAGACGCGGCTGGTGCCGTTCGAGCGGCCCAACCGTGCCTCCCAGCAACCGACCGAAGCGCCTCGTGAACCCCCTGGGGCATTCGACCTGCTGGGGTTCACGCACTTCTGGTCCTATTCGCTGAAGGGGAACCCGGTGGTGAAGCGGAGGACGTCGCGGAGTCGATTCAGCCGGGGGCTGCGGTCGCTGAAGGAGTGGTTCCGGCAGCACCGGCACCTTGACATGGCGGCCCAGCACCAGACCCTGTGCCAGAAGCTGACGGGCCACTTTGCTTACTACGGGATCACGGGCAATTCGGTTGCGCTCTCGATTCCGGAGTGGGGCGGTCCGACTCTGGAGGCGGAGCCTGTCACGGCGGCGCCGTGATGGTGACATCGCCTGGGATCAGTTCAATCGGTTTCTGGAGCGTCACCCGCTCCCGCCACCGCTGGCGATCCACTCAGTGTGTCGTCCCGTAGCGCGTTCATGACATGACGAGCCAGATGCGTGAAACACGCACGTCTGGATCAGTGGGAGCCCGGGGGGAGTAATCCCCCTGGGCGACCCGGCCATTCGCCCTGCTCATCCGTGACGTACGCGCGTACATCCCGCCCCTTGTCGCCCGAGCCCGGCGCCCACACGATCTTGCCATATTTCCCGGCCTGCTTTAGCGAAAAAAGCCATTCATGAACATACGCTTCGAATCTATCTTCGTCCCATATTCGGAGCCGTTCCAGCGGCGTGTAGCTTTCCCCGTAGATCAGCTCGTAGTTCGTCGGCGGCCGGGTGAACGGCTGCGGCTGCGGCACTTCCTCGAGCTGCGGCTTCGGAGGGGTTTTCTTTTTTTTGGCCAAGGCGGATCACCTCTAATGGCAAGGCAGACTGCATGGTGGCACCAACGATGATAATCGGCGCGGTCGTCGGTGAAAACCGGCTCCCGGCAAAGTGATTCGCCGTTGGAGATCCCATTCTCCGATAGGATCGGCACGCCAAGGCGTCGCCATGCATGGATTTGCCAGCAGGTCCGCGGCGGTAGAGTTCCGTCCCCCGAAATGCCGATCTTATCGGAAGTTAAGTGTCTCTAGCCCCCGCGGGCTGACGGATCGGCGGAGATTTCGCGCAAGGTGCTTTAGATTCACGGGTTGCGCCCGACTGTGCTCATATGTTCCGTAGGGAGCAGGGATGCCGCCGCTGTTTTACGAGAACGGCGTGCCCGTCCAGTAAGTTATCGAGCAGCTATTTAACGCATCGGCTGGGGCATCCTTTCCACAATCAAGCGGGTCTTCCGCGCCCAGGTCGACGCGAGGGGGAAGCTGGCCGAATGGTTTCTCTACAAGCAGCTGACGGAGATACAGTGGCGCGGCGTGATCGAGTCGGTGTTAAGGCGGGATTCCGACGGCCCGCCCGATTTCCCGATCACGGCGCGGGGGCGTGAGCTGCAAATCGAGTGCAAGAACGTGAGGAGCGGCGACGCGGTTTTCAAGGACGGCTTCAAAGTCGAAATCCAGAAGCCCCACAACCAGATCGGCGGAGGCCCGGCGCAACTGGATCGCGCTGGAGCACTACCCGGAATACCTGGACGCCAGCATGATGCCGTTCTTCGCCGCGCGAGCTCCACGCGGAGCCGGAGCTGGAAGTGGCGGTGGCCGCGCCAGAACCCGCCCCTCGACCGCAAGCGAGGTCGGCCGCGCAAGGACGCCGCGGCGAAGATCGGCAAGTTGCTTTTCGGACGGTCTTCTCACGACGGGGGTTCAATTCTCCTCGCCTCCAACTCCCATCCCGAGACTCGCCGTCACCTCGTGCCGCAAGCCACCAGAGGGAGCTAGTTAGCGACCAACGCGACTCCCGCCATTCCTGTGCAACCATACTGCAACCAGCGGGGACTGGTGATTCCGCAAGTCCTTCGCCCAAAATAGATTGAGGCGGCCGGCACACGCTTGCAATTCCCGTCGCCTTGCGAATGGCAGCTCTATGGTTAACCATTCTCAGTCGTCCGATTCGAACCAACGCTCGTATTGCCGGGGAGACTCGAACGCGGTCTACCCAGAACGTTGACTTGGCGCTCCGCCACAAACATCCGGATCGCCGGGACCGCCAGCCGCCTCACGACCGCTAGGGTCTTGCACGCCTCGTTGAACTGACGAGTCGTCCTCACGATCCGACGCTCCATCGTCTCGGCCAGCGCCGGCCCGAGAGTGTTTTTCTCTCGCTCGAATTGCAGCTCAAGGGCATGGAGACTCAACCAGGAGAGCGCGACTCGACCTGCCAGGACGCGTTCCAGTGCCGACGGCTCGGGTCCTGAGAGATCCATGCGCATCCGCTCGACTTGGGCGAGGAGTGATGTCCTTGCCACCTGGTCGTCTCCCGCGATGCGATAGACGAGGATCCGCTCAGTCTGCTTCGCCGCGCTGGCCCCGTAAATCTCTGCTAGTTTCCCGACCGGATCTGTCAAGAACGCTCGGTACATCCAGTCGAGGGTCTCCAGGTCCCCTTCCTTGGCGAGTCCGAGCCGCTGCTGAAACTCGTCCTCGGGCATGGTGACGAAATCGGTCAAGGTCTGGCGGTTCCTTGTCTCCTCGGTTGCTGCTGTGGAAGCGGCGACGGCCAGCGAAAAGTCCTGGCCGCCCTTTTGCTCCCCAGCAGATGCCGATGAACTGGCCACGGCCGGTGCGGTCGTTGTTGCCTTCGATCGAGGCATGCGGCGTTTCCTCCACTCGGATCGCTTGTGTCGGCGGTAGCCGGCGGCTTCGAGGGCGGCGCGGGCTAGGTTCTCGACTCTGCGGTGGAATGAGTCGAATCCCAGCTCACGCTGCTCTTCCTGGAAGTGCTCGACGTCATGAAGGTCGGCCTCTCGGAGCTTACGGCGAGTTGTCCGGTTGAACTCGGAAATCTCCGCGAACAACTCGCCGATTTCGCCGCCGCCCTTGTACACCGAACGGACGCGACTTCCGACCCTGACGGATCGATAGTAATAAATGGTGTTCCCGCGTCGCTTCCATGGCATCAGTGTTTTGCCCTACCAAATCTTCGATGCCCCGCCTTGTCCGCCTCCGGCTGCCGCTATCAACTTGAAGAAACTTTGGCCCCACGAGCTCGGAGCCGCTCATCGAGTGCACGCCCCTCGGCCTGAGCCGCTGCTAACTTCTTTTGAGCCGCCACTAACTCTGACCTGAGTCTTTTGGCCTCGCGAGCTGGTGCCGAGCGGAGTTCTTCGACCTCACCAATCAGCCGCTCGACAACGTCGATTTCCTCATCTCGTGCCAAAGGCTGAAACAGCGGATCGAACGTGTCAAAGTCGATCGGGCCACCATCGGCGGTCAGACCGGCGGCGATTTCCGGCTTCTCGAGTTTCATGGCTACTCGCTTGCATGCCTTATGGAAAGGCAGGTGGCCGATCTCCTCCATCCATCGTGCGGCCAAATCGTCGAGGTCTATGCCGCCGCGGAACAAATCGCGGAAAACGTGAAGGACTGCTCGTGTATGCTGTTCCCAAACCGTGGGTGCTCCGTCAGTGGCGAAGTGATACCTCATTCCTGGCTGTCGGAGGCGGTCCATGGCCTTTCTCGCCTGCTGCGCTGGACTGAACCCCAGGAGGTCCGAAGCCAGCAGATCAGTGAGTTCATTCGCAGAGCCCTTTCTCAACGGCAGTCGCTCCAGCAAGAATTGGAGTGGCGGCAGCTCATGCAATGCATCCTCGCCGCGGACCGACAGAAAAGTCGCTCCATCGCTGTGGAGGAATCCGATCAACTCCCCGAGACATTGGCCGGCATCGGGGATATCAGCCCCCATTTCCGAGAGCCTCGTCGCCGCACCGGGGATCAATTCACCAAGCGAGTTCATCTTTTCAATGAATGCTTGAACCTTTTTCGGGGATTGCTTGCGTACCGTTTTCATCGGGAGATTCTCCAGCCAAAGTTTCAATGCATGAATCGAGCAATCAACCAGGGGTATTCGGAAGAGGCGACGCTACCGCCTCTCTATCAGGTCGGGCGGGTGATACGCGATTTACTCGCTTCATCGGGGCAAGCTCGAGCGCCGTGAACACAAAGATCCCTGGCCCTCGCAACGTCCTCACACGCCATCGTTCGTCATCGGATCTTCTCCAGGTGTGAAGGAGGGCCCGTTACCGAACCAGTCCTCCCAACGAAGGCGGTCAAGCGTCGGGCCAGGACCAGCTGTTGGGAACTCGGGCGGTCGAGTAGGGCCGCGCTCCCCCATCGGAGGCAGCGTATCGCAGGCTCGACAGCGTTTTGTAAACATGTAGCCGAAGCTGGGTATCGTTCGGGCTAGGTGGACGAATAGTCTTAGCCTGGCGACCATTGAGATCGGTAACGAGAACCAGGTCATCCAGTTGAGGCAGGCGATTCGGCCACGTGGCCTGCGGCCGCAGAGCGGGCAATACGCCGGGCCATCGCCAGCTCCCCGGCGCCCCGCTGGCCGAATAGGGGATGCGGCCACAGTCCAGTAAACGCAAACCCGTGAGTCCCTGAACCGAAAGCGCGGGGCGGGGATTGGCGTCATTGGAGATGTACGAGATCGGCCGATCCGCAGTCTGGCCATCGAGGTCGGTGATGGTGACGATGTCGAGCAGTCGCGGATGGCGGACCGCGGCCGATGGCTGGGGGTACGGAGCTTTTCCGAATTCGATCAACGGGAAGATCGGGCCTGAATTGTGTTGATACATTGCAGCCCCTCGCAAAATTGTGAACATGATGGGAACTCCGTGATGTCATTTGGCGGGGCCGCCTCCAGCTCAAGCTGGCGCGGTAAGTCGGCTCCTCCTTGATCGAGGTCCCGGTCGTCAAGGACTGCGAACCAGCCCGTATCGAGAAGGCTTTCCTCGGACTCCCTCAGGCTATTGAGGAAGTCAAAGGGGTCGGATGGTGGACGCGTGAAGATGGTCGGGGCCTCCACCTCATCCGGCGAATCGAGTTGGTCCGGTGTAGGCCAGACAATCTTGTCGTACGCCGCTCGCGCATTCGCACAGAACCAGCCGGCATCCGCGATAGCCCGCAGGACCATTGCCCGTCCCAGGTCACGGCGTCGCTTGGCCTGGGCGAACATCTTGGCTCGGACGCTGATGGCTCCGGTGATCTGCTCGTCGGACTCGCCGCGAAGGTGGGCCGCCGGACGTCCGAGCCTCACCGCTCGATCGAGGAGTTCTGCCGGCGGCGGGCACGAGACGAATCGGACCTTGGGAATCCAGGCGACGAAGCGGTCGCAACCGTCGCACACCACCTTGGCGGCATGGCGGCCGCGTTTAATCCGGACCTCCTTGAGACGACGGGAGCCACAATCCTTGCAGGGCGGGCATTTGGCCGCGATGAATCGAGCCGTCAGGTCGCTTGGCTTGCGCATCAGTCATTCTCCAGGGTTTATGGCTCGTCGCGGCCGGCGGCCACCTCGAGGTAGGCCTTGTGCTCGGCGGTCCGCCAACCGAGACCCTCGTCCTCAAGTTGATTGGCTCGGCGGCCCCAGCGTTCCCGCTTCTTAAGGGGCCATGAGGCCAACTGTTTGGGCCGGGGCGGCCAGGAGTGGAACGGTACATTTTGTTGAGGGGACTCGGAGTTGGTGGCATCAAGCGACGAGGTCGGGCGCTCCGCGGGAGACTTGGCCTCCGACTTGAGCAGGCCCAGGATCTCGACCTTGTGGGCGATCAACGCCTCACGCAGTTCCGGAGTGAACGCTTCGCGCGGTGAGTCGACGGCCAGGCGGCCTTCACTCTCGGCGAGATTGACTCCTCGGCGTCGGGCTTCTGCCAAGGTCGTGGCTGCAGAATTCATAGGAGCTCCTCCACCCGGTCACCATTGGGGGTAGGAGAAAGAACAGGATGCTGACCGTCCCAACCGTCTTGACCGTCTACGGGGCCGGCGGCAATAAGCTCCAACTCAAGCGGAGTTAGCGAATTAGGGCAATTCTGGCTTGGAGACGGTTGGGTGGCACGATTCATTGCGAGGAGACGGTCGACCGTCTCCGGCAAGGGGCAACCGTCCCCGCGACCGTCTCCATCCAGACCTGGATGTAAATCGTTGTCCCACACGAGAGTTCCGTTTGAGTTCACGAATGTCTGGGACGGTGGAGACGGTTGGGACGGTTCGCTTCCTGACTTCTCTGATGTCCGCTCCAGGAGGATGAGTCGGCGTCTCTTTCCTCCTTTTTCGGACCGGAAAGAGACATCGATACCGGCCCTCCGGAGCACGGGCATCACCCTGCGAATCGCCCCGGAGAGACCGCGCGCGGATGAGGGCCAGTCCTTGGCCTTGGCGACCCGCTCCCCCGCAAGTTCGGCCAACTCCTGGAGGAGCTCGCCGGCAGTCGTCTCGAGATGCGGAGTCCGCTCCATCAGGGCGATGACGGCCGGCGCGACGGGGGACGCCTCCAGGGCTTGGTCGTTCGCCGACGACCTGTTTACCTCGTAAGCCGCCAAGAAGGCGCCGTTTGTCCAGCCGAGTCCTCGCCCTACGGCCTCACCCCAGCGGGCAAAGTCAGCCATTCGGGGTAGCTTCTTGAGTTCCACGGAGGGAAGCCGCCTGAGCCCGCCCGCCACGGCATTGAGGAGAGCGCCAAGGATTCTTGGGTGTGCCTCGTCGAAAGCCCGCCAGAACGGTCCTTCTTCGCGTCTTTTCTCCTCGGGGATGGTCGGAAGTGAGAGGACGACGCTGCGATCGAGCAGGTCGGGGCGGGTCGCGACGTCTTCAATGCCGTTGAGGAGCACCGGCCGCATCGCGTCGAAGAGCATCTCCTCGGCATCCTCGTACAGGACTCTCGTCGCGAACCCGCCACCTGTCGCAAGGCGACAGAGGGAGTCAGCCAGCCAGACATGTAGGCTCGATAGATTATCGAGTGTGACGACCCACGCATTTGTCGCCGCGATCATTAAGTCACGGACCTCTTTGGGCTCGCAGCGGAGGAGCGTCGCGTTCGGGTCGATGAGTTTCCTGGAAACCCGCGTGAAGGTTGATTTTGCCGAGCCTTGCTCGCCGTTGATCGCGACGATCGGGTAGGGACCGTGAGGCCTGAGGGCGGCAGAAAGGCACGCGACAAATAGGTACCAGTCGTGGTCAGACGCGAGGTTGGTGAACCCCCTTAGCTCGTCGAGCGACCCGCCCCCGACCGGCTCTGGCAGCGCCATCATCCCCTTCGGGCGTCGGAATCGCACCGGTGGGTCATTCACCAGTTCCCAGCCTGCGCGAGAGATCTTGACCGCCCGCCATGCTTCGTCGCCCAAGTCGAGGAAATACGACGGGTCATCGGGATCGGCAGGATTTGGGATGTTCGCCACACGCACCCACACAGCCTGGGTCGGCCCATCGAATTGGGCTTTGGCCTCGAGAACGCCGAGGGTTGACTGCATAGCCTCCGTCGACGGCGGGCTCTCACGCTCCTCATAAAAGGCGCGGACAAGCCATCTCCGAAACGATGTCGAACGGATGAGGTGGACTTCTCGGTGGCTATCGACCGGAATCGACGCATACGTGCGCCCATCGGCGGTGTGGAACAGTTCCGCTCCCTCCGCAAGCCGGAGGAGCGCCCTGGCCTGGGTCTCCGGCTCCGGTTGGCTCGCGCGGGCGATCGCCAGCTCACCAGCCAATTGAGCAAGTCGATCGGCCGCTCCGGAATCCTCCAGGCCGGGCCGCAGCTTGGCGAGATCGACAACAAATCGATCCCGCTCCTGAGACTTGATGATCTCGATTTGGTCGACGTGGATGGTCTCATTGCCAATCTTCGCGGTGACGACGAAGAATCCTTTGCGTTCTGACGGGATCGCAGTGAGGTCGAGTCGGATTTCATCCATGCGTCCCCCCTTCGGTTCGTCGGGGGATCGAGAATGCGTGTGCTCGGACGCGGAAACACTCCGCGGAATCGATTACCTGGAGAACCGATTCGTGCGTGGCGTCTGAGCGTAGCCACGCACGTGCATCCTTAACCTGATACGGAGGCGTGATCAGCCGAAGGCGGGCCACGTAGGCCACCAGCCGCAGCGCTAGTGCCAATGCACCATCCTGTCCCGGCCGATTCCCATCCTGTCCTGGCTTATCGTTGTCGCTGACAATCACCACATCCTTCGGACGGTCTCGCCTGACTAGGTCAACAAGCAAGTCCGAGCCGCCATGGCAGGAGGGCCGGCCGATCGCCGAAAAGCCCAAGTCGAGAAGAGCCGCCGTGTCTGTCGGTCCCTCGGCGATCAAGAGTGTGCTATCGGACTCCAGATCTGAGGGGATGAACAGGCCCTCACGACCTCCACGGATCGCAAATTTCTTTCCCTTCCAAGTTCGGAGTCGGATCCCCCGAACACTTCCCGTCACGTCGGCCATCGGAAACGCCCAGGCACTGCTCTGCTTGCACCAGCCAATTCTGAGCCGTTTCAGGCTTTCGGCCGATAACCCCAACCTCGAGGCCATGCATGCTAGGTGGCCAGGATCTACTGCCTGCCGGAATTCCGATGCCAAAGACTCCAGATCGGATCGTGATTTGGCCAAGGACACCTTGACCGAGAGCCGCGCAGACCGAGGCTGGGCCTCGGTCTGTCGGTGTTGATGCAGCCATCCGGCGGCGGTGACCTGTCGAGTCGCTCCTGCAGCAATACGAGCACAGATCGACGCTCCGTCATCCGATGCCCTAAGGCACCAGTCGACTCTGCCGCAGACCAGGCAAGGGCGATCTCGTCCGACACGCGTCCATGAGGCCGTCAGATCATGGCTCATTGACGCCACCTCCTTGATGATGAGGAGTTGGAAATCGCCTCTTGGACGTCGACCATGTAACCGCCTGGTACCCTCACTGAGGGCAGAATCCCCGAGAGAATAGACTGCCTGACGATAAACGGGCGCTCACCCCGAAGCTGAGTGGCCAACCCAATACTGATCAGACTCCCTTCGTCGACGACCACTGGTCGAAGGTTACGGGGCATCGGTCCGTACCTCCGTGGTCTCGCAATCGAGAACGAGTATCAGACCACGGCGTGTCAGGGATGCGGCCCTAGCGCGTGCAACGTCGAGTTGACCTCGTCGTAATGCACTCCTAAGCGCATCCATCGATTCCTCGACGGTTGCGATCCGTGGATCTGGACGCGATCTGGACAGATTGTTAGCATTAGACTTTGCCATGTGCTTCTCTTCATGGGGTTGCGATATGCGGCCGGTGGCACGGCAGCATATCTCTTGATGTTGGACGCGGAATCACTCGGTCGCCCGGGAGGGGTCAATCTCCCGGGCGATCTCATGCGCGGACTGGGGATCAGATTCCCAGGCGCGTGAGCTCACGATCGGCGGCGGTCGCCGCCTTAGACCGGGTTGCGGGGCTGCGCACAGCAGAGCCCGACTCGGCCTCGGACCCAGGGTTGAGGCGATCTAAAAATCGCTGGATCTCTTCGTCGGTGGAAACCCAGCGGCCACCGAGCCGGATGGCCCAGAGCCGATGACGTTCGCCATCGGCTCCGTGAATCCCCTTGGTGTGCCATCGCATGAGCGTGGCGACGTGGAGGTCCAGTTCACAGGCCAAATGTGAAAAGGGCCGGTATTTCGGTTTGACGGTCGCGAAGACGCTCGGGTTGCTCATCGTAAATCCTCATAGGTCCACAAATGTGGCTGTGCTAAGAGGATTTTCGATAGTTCTTTGTAATAGTCAACAATTGCAGATCTGAAATATAAGAGACTATAAGATGTTATAGTCCGCACTGGGTCTGGACGAATTTTTTGATCCGCTTGTGCTCTCTAAGGTCGGTGTGGCGGAGAGCGAAGAGCCCATCTGATCTTCGCTCGTACTCGATCAATCCCTTGTCCTTACGACTCTTGAGACCCACTGGGTTGGTCTTCAACAATCCAAATGCTTCGTTCAGCGTTGATTGAGTAGAAACGATCCAGTCCCAGGTAGGTGGTTCGCCCAACGCCTCTTCCAATCTGGAGAGAATTACGGCGTAGTTGGCGATCCAGCCCGGATCGCGGAGCCGCTGCGTCTGCGGATTCTCGGGCGGGTCGGGTCTCAGTTCGGCAATGGCGGCAGCAAGCTCGAGCGTTGCGTCGGCGCCAGCGGGATTGGCTTTGTGGAACCGATTCCACTCCCAGGAGTCGACGTGGTTCCGCCAGACGTAGGGCCCGGCGGCGTCCGCGATCGCCCTTTGAAGGTCGGCGAAGAGGAACTCGGCCTCGTCCGGATCAGGGAAGGCAGGGGCTTCATGCCAGGCTTGCGCGGTTGTCAGGATGCGTCTGGCAGGCTTCAGGAGGGCGTGAAGAATCAACGCATCGTCGATGGGCAAGAAACAGCGATCCATGGAGTGTCCTCACCTTTGGCACCGGGCCGGCGGCCGGCTCAGCGAAGGTGAGGACGCAGAGCCGACCGCCGCTTAGGGGGAGGCGCTGGCCGGCGCATCCCCCACCCGAAGCTCCGACTATTATAGTGCCGTTTTGTCTAGTCGCCAGGTCGGTCTTCTCAACCGACGAGTCGCGCGACCTCGTAGGCCTTGGCCATGTCCCGTTCGGCGTAGACTTGGGTCACATCGGCCCGCGAATGACCCAGGACCGTCTGGGCGGCCTCCAGGCCGAATCGCTGGCGTATGGCCGTGGCGGCTGAGTGCCTCAGTTGGTTCGGATGCCAGCGGTTCCGGCGGTGCCACTCGGCCAGGTCGGCGCGATGCTCGATCCGCCACGCCTGTAGATCCTCGTATGCCGCGCGGCGTTGCTCCCGAGTCAGTCTCTTGTCTTTCGCCTTGGCCTCGCGAGCCGCCTCCTCCTGATGCGGAAACGCTTTCCGGCAGCCCCGGGCGACCGCTTGGCAGTAGGCGTTCTTGTCGTAACTCTGGCGAGGTGGCCGCTTGGGATTCCGCTTGCGTTTCCTCGCCCTCTGACTCGGCGTCAAGGGGGTCTTGCGTGCGGCTCGGCGCGAGGTGTTCCGGGCCTCGACCGCTACGATCGGGCTGAACAGGTACGCGTCCGAATCCGCTCTGAGCCAGGGCATCAGGACTTCCTGCGCCTTTGGGCCGATGAAGATCACGCGGCTTTTCCCGAGGTGGTCCGACTTGTGGCGTGCGGGCAGGTAGCTCCAGACGTCGGCCGAGCGGTCCAGGTCGCCCCCCCTCATCGCGGCAACCTCGCCCGGACGCATGCCGGTCAAACGTTGCACCTCGATCATGGCCGCGACGGAGGCCGGGACGTGTGGGAGGACGGCCGCCACGCGATTATCGGGAACCGGACCGACCGGCTCCGTCTCGCGCACGCCATCGCGACCTCGCTTCAGAGCCTTGACCGAGGCCAGCTCGTGGAGCACGTCAGCCGGAACCAGCCGCTCCTCGGTCGCCCATCGGAACATCGACCGGACTTTGCCGAGGCGGCCGTTGATCGTGTTGCGGCAGAGCCCGGCGTCGATCATCGCCTTGCGGACGGCCTTGAATGCCGCGGCCCCGAAATCGGCGGCCCGGGTGTGGCCGTACAGGGCCCGCAACGGCCGGATCGCATCCCTAATGTTGGCCAGGTGGCGGGTCGGTTTGCCGTCCCGGGTGTAGTGGGCCTCGGCATGGTTCCAGTAGGCCAGCAGCAATTCGTTAACCGTCAGGTCAGCCTGGGCCGCTGAGGCGGAAGGTAGCCGGCGGCCGTGCGCCAGCCACTCGCCGACAAGTCGGTCGTACTCGGCTTTACTTGTTTTGGTTCCGTGAGGGCCGAGGTAGAAATCGCGACCGCTGAGGGTCACGACAGCCTGGCCTGAGGGACGGTGGAGACGGTAGGACGGGGTTCGGGAAATCAGCTTGGGCATGTGCGACGCACCTCCTTGCGACGGCCAAATCCGGTAGATACCGGTTTGACGCCAAGGTTGCGGCCGCACTGCCCGACGCGGGCAGGTACGCTAAGTCTTGCGTTCGGCGGAACTTAAGTAAATGGGCGGCGCTGGATTCGAACCAGCGACTTCCACCGTGTGAGGATGGCACTCTAACCACTGAGTTAGCCGCCCGGGCTAAATCGGCCAGTCGGATGTTTCCGAAGGTCGAACTCAGGAAAGAGCTTAACGCATGAGTGGGGCGGGGGCAAGACTGTTTTGGGGCGATCTTGAAGGTTTGGTGGGGGGCATCTGGTATTGGTTGGGATGAGGGCACGCGAGCAGTATTCAGACGCTTTTGCTTGGGTTGAGGAATGCCGTAGTGTGAGTGAGAGGTTGAAGTTGGGAGGCTCAACGAGCGAGGAGGAGAGGGGGCGGCTCGTGAGTTCAGGTTCAGGGAGTTCGTAGGAGAAGGCCGGGATTAAGCGGGGTTTCGCGGTGAGCAATGATGTCGCGGTTGGCTCGCCAGAGGGCGATGGTGGCTTCGGAGGTTCCATAGACTCGGAGAGCGACATCGGAGAGCGACTCTCCTACGCCGACTTGGGTGAAGGCGGAGTGTCGGCCGGGGGGAGGGGATTGTCGATGCGAGACGACCTGGATTACGGCCGGGGGATCGGGCGGGGCAGGGCGTTGGGAGGTTGGAGAGGCCTGGGTACGAGGGGCAGAGCTGTGATTTTTGGGGGCCGCACGATCGGAATCGAGTGAGGCGACGTCTTCTTTGGGGCGGGAAGGCGAGGCGGTTAGTGGGGAGGGGACTCGGGGTTGGGGGCGGTCGTGGCAGCGGACTCAATGATCGGTACGGCGGGGGTTGGCGGAGGGGCTTGGGTCGCTTCGGTGGGGCGGTCGCGGATTGGGACTGGTGGGGGACGGATCGAGCGTGGTCGGGTTCGTAGAGGATGACCGCGAAGAAGACGACGACCAGGACGCTCAAGGTGAAGCTGGCTCCCACGTGCTGGTTCATGAGATTCAGAGCCTCGGCCGGCATCGAAAGTTGTCGTTCATGGTGTGGTGTCGTGGTTTATCGGTCATCGGTACTCGGAACTTGAATGTTGTGGGAACTTTTTTTGGGGGTGTCCCGATAGGGCTTCGCTGCGTCTCGTCCTATTCGATGGGGGGGAGGCCTTCGCTGGGGCTCTCGTTGCCCCGACCGGTTAGCCAGGCGGTGGGGGCCAGGACCAGGCAGAAGCCGAGGTAGCCGAGCGGGGTCATCGAGCGTCCCCAGATGGCCAGGTCGAAGAGCATCCCGAACGGGACCTGAACCAGGCTGATCACCGAGACGCGTGCGGGGGCGCCGGCGGCGTAGGCTTTGGTGAGGAAGAACTGGCCGACGGTTCCAGTGATTCCGACCCCCAAGAGCATCAGCAGGGTCATTGAGTCGGGCCGGCTCAGGCGGATCGTACCGTAGTCCCAGCGCACGGCGAGCCAGGTCCCGGCGATCAGGCTGGCCACCCCGGAGAAGTGGGCCACGATGGCGCGGGGGTCGACCCCTTTGAGTCGGTGCAGGCCGAGCATGGCCAGGGCGCTGGCGACCGAGGCCGAGAGCGCGACGAACGAGGCGAACTGATCGCCGGCGAGTTGTGGTCGCTGGATCAAGACGACGCCGATCAGGCCGCTGGCTACCCCCAACGCCTCGGCCACGGTGGGGATCTGACGCAGCAGGAGCGCCGACATCAAGACGATCCAGAGGGGATAGGAGTTGGTCAGGGTCAACACGTCGCCCAGGGGGAGCCGGGTCATCGCGAAGAAGTTGCAGACGAGGCTGAAGCTTCCGGCCAGGCTTCGGAGCCATAAGGTCCGAGGTCGGATGAAGACGAGCCGGACTCCCGATGCGCGGGCCAGCATCAGGGAGGTCGTGAACATGAAGACGACCCGGACCAGGGCGATCACAAGCCAGTCGCAACGGGTCCTGAGCGACGAAGTGATCGCCCCCATCGCAGCGAACGCCAAGGCGCCTTGGAGCATCCAAAGAGCGGGACGAACGGCCTTGTCGCTGTCGATCATCGAGAATCCAAAGCGATTGCGGGGAAATCCCGCTCTTATCTCGAGACGGGTGATTGGGGCGGCCACCTATTCTGACCGCGGAACGGGAATCGGGAAAGGGCAGAGCGAGAATCTCAGGCGTAGCCGATTCCAGGCGGGGGCAGTGGAAAGTCGCCCAGCACGGGATCCGGAGCCATGAGCGCGGTGATATCGATCAACCCTGGGTCCCAATGGTGGTTTTCCGGCACGTGACAGTGGCCGTAGTGGCCCCCTTGGGTGCGCCAGGTGTTGGCGTCTCGATTGTGACCTCCTGGGTCATTCCCGTTGAGAGGGGGGAGGGGAAAGCCGTTCGGCCAGAGCTGGGGAATGCCGTGAGTCCGCTCGAGCCAGCGAGCCAGTCGCGCGGCCCGAACCAGCAAGGCGGGCGGTTTTGCCTGCGCGGCATGAGCCACGAGTTCGATCTGCACGGCGTGCCAGCGGTTCGTCTGGACTCCTCCCGGGGCGTTTTCCAACGCCCGAGCGGCCTGGTCGGTGTCGACATGCTGGAAGACCTGGTTCTCGTCGAGCGTGAAGTGGGGCCAGGAGTTGTGCTGCCGGAACAGCGCGATCGCCTCCTGGGCGGTGTTCGTCTCCGTCGTGTGCCAGACGATTCGCCAAGGACCGCCCAAGTAATTGCCGGCATTATTGCCTGGCTCACGAGTTGCATTGGCGTAGATGGCCATTGTGAGAGGTTCCTGAGTTGCGATAGCAAATGGATTCCGATGCGAGCTGCCGCTTACTTTGATTTTCTGGGGGGTGGCGGTGGCTTTCAACCGGGGTCACCTGGATGGATCCGAAAGTCGAGGAAAACCATGGCCACCTCGCTCGTGGTGCAAATTAGGGCCGGGCCGGCCAGGCGACTGGTCTCGGTGGTTCCTGGATTTACGACTCGTTCGGCGTGGTTGAAATTCCAGGTGAGCCGGCGGTGCTGGCTCGTCGCCGGGGTGGATTTCCGTTCTGGCGGGGAGAGGCGCCGGTTCTGGATACGTTGATCGCGACAGACAACGCCGCTTTACCGCGCGGCCTGTAAAGGTTCCTCGGGCCGGTGAAGTGAGCCAGGTCGATCGGTTCGAGGTCGAGTCGGTAGGCTCCGTGGGCCGTTGCCGTTACACTCGTTTTGGAACATCCGCGGTCGCCGGTACGCTCGCTTGCGGAACGACCAAAAGCATAAAGAAAAAGGGAGCAGCAACCATGCCTGATCGGCCGGGCGAGCTCATTACGCTGGAGGGGATCACCAAGGAATATCCGATGGGGGGCGAGATCGTTCGCGCGCTCCAGGGGGTCGACCTGGCGATTGGGGTCAATGAGCTGGTCGCAATCATGGGGCCGTCCGGGTCGGGGAAGTCGACACTGATGAACATTCTCGGCTGTCTCGACGTGCCAAGCGCGGGGCGGTACTGGCTGGACGGTCGCGACGTGGCGCGGCTTTCGCAGTCGGAGCTGGCGCGGGTGCGTGGAGGGCAGATCGGCTTTGTTTTTCAGACGTTCGAGCTCTTGCCGCGGCAGACGGCCTTGCGCAATGTCGAGCTTCCCTTGACCTACTCGGGGGGACCGAACCGCCGGGGGCGGGCGACCGAGGCGTTGCGGCGCGTTGGGCTGGCCGACCGGATGGGGCACCGGCCCAACCAGATGTCGGGGGGGCAGCGGCAGCGGGTGGCGATCGCCCGCGCCCTGGTTCAGCGCCCGGCCTTGCTGCTGGCCGATGAACCGACTGGCAATCTCGACTCGCAGACCGGAGAGGAGATCCTCAACCTCTTCGCCGACCTCCATCGCGAGGGCCAGACGATCGTCATCGTGACCCACGAGCCCGAGGTCGCCGCGCGTTGTCATCGCATCGTCAGGATCCGCGACGGCCGGGTAGAGTCTGACCTCGAAACGGGAAATTAGGGCGGTTTTCGCCTCAATTGCGTCCCCTTGGGGCAGTGGACGTCCGGCTCGCTAGCTCAGTTGATTGAATTCAAAAATTCAAACCCATTGAAATGGAAGAGCGGGCGGGATGTCGCGGCCGCACGCTCTTGGACGGTCGGCCGGTTCGAGCCCAGGCATCTGAAAGCCACCTTGATCGACCCACTCAACTTCAACCTCACAACACTCCTTCGCCTGCCACAAGTTGCGCCAGGCTGGCCGGAAGCTCTGGCTATGTGCGAGGGGAGCCGTTGAAATGGAAGAGGGAGGAAAACCGAGCCGGTGAATCGGAGCTCTGCCTTGCGAATACTCGATCGATTCTTCGGGCCGCCCAGCGAGGCGAGGTTCGCCCGGCGGCTGGCCGACGCGATCCGGCGGGCCGGTGAAACAAACCCGATCCGGTTCGACTCGCGCGAATTCCGACTGGTCTCGGCGGGCGAATCCGCCAACATCATGAACCTCGGGAATCTCTACGGTGAGTATCGCGCCGCTTCACGAGGGCACAGGCCGGTCATCCTTCACGCGTTTGTGCGGAGCTGGTTCGATCGGTACAAGGAGATCCCCGAGAATTATGAGGACCTTGGTCCCGACCTCCTGCCCACGATCCGTCCTCGGATGTTTCACGAGTCGGGTCGGCTCGAGGCGATGATTGCGGGCTCACCCCCGTTGGCGTTGCCGCACCGGGTCGTCGGCGAGCACTATGCGGGCGGCCTGGTCTACGACCTTCCTCAGTCGATGATCCTGGTCCAGGGTCGGCACCTTGATGCGTGGGAGACCGACTTCGACGAGGCCTTTGAAGTCGCGTGTGGCAACCTTCGTGAAATCAGCCGGCACCGCTGGCGAACCCCCGCGCCAGGTGTCATGGCGTCCCCTTGGGGCGACCACTACGACGCCTCGAGGCTCTTGATTCTCGCGGATCTGATCGATCGGGACGAGGTTGACGGTGACCTTGTCGCGATGATCCCGAACCGAGACACGCTGTTGTTGACCAGTTCGGGAGACGACGCGGGACTGGCGGCCCTGGCGAGCCTGGCCGAAGAGACCTTGATGAAACCGAGGCCGCTCCATGGTTATCCGCTCTGCCTGAGGGATGACGATTGGGTCCCCTTCTTCCCCGAACCCGACCATCCCGCCGCGGGGTCGTTCCGACGACTTCGGATCAAGTCCTTGGCTCGCGATTACGCCGAGCAGGCGAGCCTGCTCAACGAGCTCTATCGCAAGACCGGCGACGACGCCTTCCTGGCGGGCTTCAGCGCCATGGAGAACCCGCGAAGCGGTGAGGCGATGAGCTACTCCGTCTGGGCCGAGGGGGTCTCGACCCTCCTGCCCGAGACTGACCGCGTCTTCTTCTTTCGCCCAGGCGGACCTCAGAACGGCGAGGTCGTCGCGAGCGGCGATTGGGACCGAGTGACCCAGGTGGCCGGCCACTTGATGACCGCGCTGGGGGCTTACCCCGAGCGCTATCGCGTCGAGGACTTCCCGACCGACGCTCAACTCGCCGAGATTTCCGACGGATCAGGCGTCTCTTGAACGGTTGATCCCTTGGGAGTTTGCCCGTAGTTTCGGTTCGAACAAGCTCGACCACGCAGCCGCGGTCGAGCCGGCTGTCTACCGGAATGCTCCCGACTCGAACATTGCCGGTCTCCCTGGACCGACGGCCGGTGGGCGGCCCAACCTTACGGTGAGATGGTGAGGCGAGTCTGAATCCTTTCGAACATGTCTTTGTTGGGCCATTCCTTCACCGCGTTGGCGGCCTGGTGGATCAAGGGGTCGATCGTGGCGGCCGCGCTCTTGCCGTTGGAACCCGAATCGGAGTTGAAGAGGACGGCCCAGGACAGGCCGTCGTGGCGGCGGACCAGGAGGCATGTGGCGCCGTCGAGAGAGCCGGTGTGCCAGGTGTTCATGCCATCACCCGGCTGCTTGTCGCGCACGTGCCAGCCACATGCGTAGTAGGTTGATGTCGGGGTACCGTCTGCCTTGTGTCCGGCGCTTCCTTCGGGGCGGGCGAACATGGTTCGAACGCTTGATTCGTTAAGGAGAGTGCCGAGCCGAGGGGCGTCGAAGGCGGCGGCGAAGCGGACGAGATCGGAGGCCGAGGCGAGCCAGGCGCCGTGGGCGTCCATCGCTTCGAGATACCAGCCGCCGTAGGGCATCGCGATCGGTTCGCCGAGTGACGGGCCGAGGACGGCCGGCCCTTGCTTCTTTCTGCCTTTGGCCCCCACGACGTAGCGCACCTCGCCGGGGGCGCGATCTTCGATCAGGGTCTTGCCGATCCGCATGGAGTCGATCCCGAGCGGTTCGAGGATTTCCTTGCGGACGTAGGCTTCGTAGGGCAGGCCCGAAACCTTCTCGATGATTCGGCCGAGCAGGCAATAGCCGTAGTTGCAGTAGCTGTAACGCTCGCCCGGGGCGAAGTCGAGCGGGCGCGACCACATGGCCGTGATGACCTGCCAGGAGGTTGCGGGAGGCTCGGTTCCCAACTCCTTGGCAAACATCACTGAACGAAACATGGGGTCGAACGACTTGTCACGGTCCCAGCCCCCACGATGCTGGAGCAGGTGGCGGACCGTCACGTCTTTCAGGCGAGGGTCGCCCGGCGGTACCGGCTTGCCCTTGTGGCGAACGTCGAGGAGGTCGACGAGGTGGTCGTCGAGTTTGAGCTTACCACGCTCGACGAGCTGGATGACGGCGGCCGCGGTGATCGGTTTCGAGATGCTCGCGATTCGGAAAAGGGAGTCGGGCTGGACTGGCGTTTTGGCCTCGACGTCGCTGAGGCCGAAGCCGCGAGCGTAGATCAGACGCCCGTTTCTCGCCACGGCCAGCGACGCTCCAGGCAGCTTATTTTCGGTCAGAAACTTTGTCATCAGGCGATCGAAGCTTTCCAGCCGCACGTCGGCGATCCCGGTGGTCACGACGAGCGCCTTCGCAGCTTCTTCCGGCTCTCGAGCCATTGCCGTCGACCCGATCAGGGTGAGGAGGCTCACGGCCATCGCGACGGACCCGGGAGACGGATACGTGGGTCGCATTGAGGCGTGCTCCGATCGTGATGAGAAGGATTGGCCGATGTTGTATCCTGATCGTTGGACCGACAGGGACTTCCTCAACGGCTGGGCCGGGCTGTCCAAACGGCCGGGCCGGCCGTTCTACTGGAGGAGGGCGTCGAGTTCGGCCTGGAGTGCGGCTCCTGCCTCGGGCCGGGCCATCGCCACGAAGGCGATCTTGCCGCGGAGCCAGGCGAGGAAGTCGGGGTGGTTGGCGCGGTTCTGGCTCGCGAGGCCTTCGGACTTCGCCCGATGGAGGATGGCCCTGAGCCGGCGGACCTCGGCGCGGCGGACGCCGGGGCGATCATTGACCACCAGGCCCGTGACCGTTTGCGCGGTCCCCTGGCGAAGGACTCGGCTTTTGGCCTCGTTGATGGCGAAGCCTTCTTCGCTGGCGATGTGCCGGAGTCGGGCCATCAGATACCCGACCCGAGCTTCGAGCGTGGCGTCGCCGGAGAGCGTCAGGTCATCGGCGTAGCGGGTGTAGGAAAGATCGAACTTGCGGGCCAGGCCGGCGAGTCGACGATCGAGTCGGATCGCCACCTGGTTGGAGAGGCCTGGGCTGGTGCAGGCCCCTTGCGGGAGGCCGCGCGGGCCGGTGGCCACGTGGTAGGTTGTTCCCGCGTAGACGACGGTGCGGCGGGGGCATTCGGTGGTCAGCAACGCGAGGATCGTGGCGACGGCCGGTGAGTAGCCGAGTCTTCGGAAGACGCGGCGGACCCTCGGGAAACCGATGCTCGGGAAAAAGGCTTCGAGATCCATATTCACGACGATGGCCCGGCGGCAGTGGGCCGTGGCGTTACTGACGATGCTCCGACCGGCGACGAAGCCGTGTGCGGACGACTCGACCGGCAACTTCGCGATGATCTCCTGGAAAATCCAGCGCTGCGCTTCGGCCAGCGTCCGGTGCGGGGCGGAGAGCGTTCGCAGGCCGCCGCTCTTCTTCGGCACGGTGAACTGGACGTAGTGGGTCCGTGTGGCCGCCTCGGTATGAAAGGCTAGCCAGCGCAGTTTCGAGATGGGCAAGGCCAGGGCCGCGGCCAGGTCGGCGGGTGTGCTCAAAAGAGGCAAGCCGGCCGTGGTCAGGGCTTCGAGGTCGCTCAGGCGGTCACCCAGGCCCGCGCTCACTCCGCGGCCGAGGAAGACGATGTCCGTCGCCTTGCGATGAGCGACTTCGTCGACCCGCTTTTGTTTGCGCTGGGCGGCCTCGGCCTTTTTGCGGGCCTTCAACAGAGCGCGGGCCTCGCGGTCGGCCGCGACAGCTGCCCCCCCCTCAAGCGCCGCCTGGTGCTCGATCGCCGCCAGTGACGGCTTGACCTGATCCATCCGGGCGCCAACGTCGTGAATCTCGTGAAGCTGCTCGGGGGAGAGCAGGCCCTGAGTCACCATCGCCCGATCGATCAGGTTCGTCCGGGGGTCGTCGGCCGGTGGAATCAGATCGCGTCGGCCAAACCAGGGATTTCCGAATCGATCCATCCCCTTGGCGGCCTTCTTGATCTCCTGGCGGCTGATCGGCAGGTAGGCGTTGGCCTCGAGACCGAGCGACTTCTTGCCGTCACTTTTGCCCACGGGTTTGGAGTCGGCCGTGGTGGCGAAGTAGGGATCTGCTGCGACTTCGGGCAGGGGGCCTGGCGATACGGGACTGGTTGTCTCGGCCGGCTTCCTGAACGGCTCGGCGAGCGGCGTTGCGAGGACATCCGACGTCGTCGGAGGCCTCGAGGCAGGCGCGGGGGCAGGGGCCGAACGAGGGCGATTCTCAGATCGCGTGGGGGCTCCGGAACCGAAGAGGAGCCGGAGGAGGCGATGGAAAAGATTCATTTCGCCGGCCGAGTGATTCAAAGGGAAGGAAGGACGGGGACGGGCCGTTGCCCGACTCTGAAGCGACGACCAAGGGTGTTCACCGAGGCCCGGGGCGGTAGCCGTACGCCGGGAACAACGGTTGACTCAGCCCGGCGTACGGCTACCGCCCCGGGCCAAAAGAACAACACTCTTGGGGAAGCAGTCTCGGGGGCAAAGTCGGCCACGGCGGAACGCCGCAGCATGCTGGTCTCGGGCCCCGGCCCGCCTCGTCCTGGAGGCCACTTTGCCGAGCCGGCACCGGGATGTCAACAAAAAAAGGCGTCAAGTGTCGTACTCATGAATGTTCGTGCGAAAGCTGTGTGGAATCACATCCCCAGCGACGCGAACCAGGCGTCGAGCGATCGGGGAGAATGGGCAGGACGGGTGCCGTCGCGGAGCGCTTGCAAGTGCCGGCACGGTCCCCGACGCAGGCCGCCGGTGAAGTGGTGCGAACAGGTGCACTTGCCCCGGAGCATCCGGCCGTCGGCGTCGAGCAAGAGCGTGACGGGCCGGTCGGGCACTTCGCCCTCGAGGATGCGCAGGCCGTCGTCGCGGCGATCATCGCGAGTGATCTTGACCTTGCCCTGGGCGACGAGTTCACGCGCGGCGGCCGTCTCGGCGTTCTCGGGACCGATCGCGTCGAGGGCCAGGGCCACCGGCATGATCTGTCGCCAGCGATAGAGACCGGCGTGTAGATCGTGGATCAACTGACCCATTAGAGCGAGCCGGTTGAGGCCGGCGGTGACGTACGCGGGGGCCGCGCCGGTCCGCTGGCGGATCTGGTCGAACGTTTTTGCCGGGCTGTCCTCGAAGGTGGCCGCGATATCACCCAGGAGCGCATCGCTCGGTTCGGCGGGGGGGGCGAGCTGGTCGAGGGCTCCGGAGCCGGTCCAGTCGTTGGCCGTCCATCCCGAGAGGCCCAGAAGCAGACGCATTTCTCCCATCCGGACCGACCAAAAACTCGGCAGGCCGGTGCCGAGCAGATAGACCTCGGCCTCGTCCATCAGTGGGAGAAGCCGGGCGAGGAGTCGGAGGCGGTCGCGACCCCAGACCCGAATCACTTCGGAACGAGGACCTTCATAGGGGTGTGAGTGGAGCACGATCCGCCGCTCCCAAGGCTCCAGAATGATCGCCACGGGCTGCCCCGGGATCAATTCGAAGCGGACTGCGCGAGGACTGCGCGAGGCCCGGTGCCGCTTCAGGAAGGCGAGGACGCTATAGAGACCCTCGCGGCTGATCGAGACCCGGCGCATCGGCAGGCTCATGGCCGCCTGGATCTGCATGAACCCGCGGAGCCAGCTCGGCGGCAGGTCGATCTTTTCCTCGCGATAGCCGGGTTCCTCGCCAGCTTGCACTTCGATCCCCCCTGGATCGACGAGGAATCGGGTCTCGCGATAGCTCCGGAGCGTCTGGAAGTGCTCATAAAGCGACCACGAGTAGTCGACGTTCGTGGTTCCGAGGGCGACGTCACGCTCTCCTGAAAAGGCGCCACGGTCGACCGTGAGGCAGCCGTAGCTGCTTTCGTCGACGCTGAAGCACTCGAAGAAGAGGCAGTCGGGGGCGACCGTGACGACCGGGTCGCAGGGGACCAGGAGCCGCCAGAGCTCGGGGTCGTGACGGCTCAAGTAGTTCGAGTATTTCTGACGCGCGCCCCAGTATTGCGTGCGCAACCGGCGATAGTCGGTCTCGAGAGCGGCGACGTCGACGGGGTCGATGCCGGCCGATTCTTTGAGGATCGCCGTCCGGGTTCGGCCGGCGACCGTGCGGCGGAGTTCCGCCTCACGTTGGTTTCGCTCGGCCAGGTAGCTTTCGTAGGCCGAATTGTCCTTGGCGTGGTAGCGGTGGTCGCTGACGACGACGTCGTGGAGCGCTCCGATGGCTTCGCGGAACCGGAGCGGCTGAAGAAAGGCGGCGTCGAAGGCGACCCGGTCGCGGCGGAGGTTCGGGGCCAGTGAGACAGCCAGGCCGCCCGGCCTCGAGACAATCGCGCTGCGGCCCCGGTAGGCGAGAGTCAGGTTCATCGAGACTCCTTCGATTGGTTGCGCGATGGGCCTGGCCCGGCGGTCTGGAACTGCAACTCCGGAAACGCCTGGCCGACCAGTGCGGCCGATGTGTCGTCTCGCTCGGCCAAGCGAACCACGGCCGAGAGCCCGGCTCGCCACTCCGGTCCGCGGACCGAACGGAGCGCCACGGCGAGCAGAGGGAGCAGCCGCGGCAGGTCGCCGGGATGGGCCTCGGCCCGCCGGAGCAGTTGCTGGACGACCTTCGGCTTGGCTCGGCTGCCGCGATGAACGTTCAGAAGGACCGACGCCCAGAGCAGGCGGAGCAGGTCGGGGTCAAGCCTTCCTGGTTTCCACTGAATCGCGTCCCCTTGCCGCGTTCGCTCGTCGAGCGTGGCGACCAGGGCGAGCCGGATGTCGTCGTACGGACTCTCAAGCAGGCGCTGCCAGGTGGCGACGTCGTCGCGAACCCGAGCGTCCGACTCGAGCCACCGCCATCCTTCCGCGCGGACGTCCTCATGCCGGCTATCGAGCCATTGGAGGATCCAGTCGGGCTGTAGCCACGGTGAGCTCGCCAGGGTCTGTCGCAACCAGCCGAGGATCTCGCCACGGAGCGGATCGGCCCCGGCCTCGAGCAAGTTGAGAAGGGTTCGACCCTCGTCCTCGTCGTTTGGTGTCTTGGTCCGGAGCCAGTCCAGGCCGAGCTGGGCGACGGGCAGGGGGCGAGCGCCGGCCAGGCGGACCGCCTCGGTCAGAGTGACACGATCGGGCGTGACGAGCTTCTTGATCAGGCCGCAGAGGATGTCGAGGGCGGCCGGGCTGGCGGTTTCAACCAGGGCAAGCCACCGCGACGTTGGGACCTCGGCCAGGCCGGGGTCGTCACGGATCAGGTCGGCCGCGAGCCCGACGACTTCGGGGTCGTCGTCCTCAAGGAGGGCCAACCGTTCTTCGAGCGGAAAGACGGTCAGGATCGCTGTGGGGTTGCGGCGAATCGTGCGGATCGCCCAGCCGCGGACCGGACGGCAGCGGCCCTGAATGAGCAGATCGACGAAGACGCGCGGGTTCGCTCCCCAGAGTGCCTTGTACCGAGGCGCCGGCTCCAACTCGGCCAGCGAGCGTTCCGGCGCCACGCGCCAACCACGTTCATCAGGGACCAGGACTGGGCTGAACCGGAACAAGATGTGGATCAGGCCCCAATTGTCGATCAGGGCCAGGCCGTTGTCGACGTCGACGTCGCGATACTGGAGCAGCGCTTCCTTGACGGCGGGGATGTAACGCTCAGGAGTATTGCGGCCCAGGCGGCGGAAATATCTCCAGGCACGACGACGAAGGTAGTGTCGCGTGACGACCGAGAAGAGCCGGTAATGCGCCAGGTCTTTGCGCCTCGCTTCCGGGAAGGAGCCCCCTTGGCGAAATTGGCGAGGATCGAGCTTGAGCGCGAATACCCAGTCGGGGACGGAGAAAGTCTGGTATCGACCGAGTTTGGCGTTCCAGGAATAGGGGTCGTACGTCTCCTTCAACGCACCACGAGGCATCGTGGTGCCACGTGGGGAGACCAAACAGGGCGCAGTCCACCGGCCCGAGACCTGGTATCGCTGTCGCCAGTTCCGCCAGACACTGACCGACTCGAACCCGCGGTCGCGCCAGGAGGCCGCCAGCGCATTGGCGGCCGATTCGTCGCTGACCTCCTCGGACTCGAAGTGGGGCTGTTTCCCCATGGCCCGCCGGATCGAGCGGTCGAAGGCGACGAGGAATCGGGCCATGAGCGCATCGTCGCCGGCGGTTTCGGCCAGCTTGAACAGACGCTTCACCAACGCTTCGTGGCGAAACGCATTCAATGGGTGGTCGAGATAGGCGAACAGAAGGCTGCGCGCCTCGGGCCGCCGATCGGCGAACCAGCGAGCGGCGAATGCCCCGAGGACCTCCGCGTCGTCGAACGCCCGCAAGGCGTCAACGAACCCGGGATCGCCCCGCTCGAAGAGCTCCTGGATCAACAGCCAGTCGCCCGATTTTCCGCCCGTCTTGGCCATCGTCGCTCCCCTCTGCGTCCGCTGCTCTCGTTTCTCGACGCAGTTACGACCTGAGACTTGAGAACGTGCGGGCGAGGCCCGATCCGGCTCTTGTTGGGTGAGCCGTGGCCATTCTACCAGACTCGTTCACACTCACGCTCTTTAGGAACTTAGAGATAGAGGCCGGACTGGATTGAGTCAAGGGCTTCGGTCTTAAAGTGGGGTGGTAAAAACCCTCCATGTCCGTGGATTTCACTGACTCGATCGGGCCGGTCGTCCTGGTAGAATCAGAATCCAGCAGGGGCCAAGCGTGGCGCTGGCGTTGCGACGCCGGGCGATGAACTTCCAGAGGAACAACCTCTCTCATGTTCGCCAACGTCTCGAACGCCTTGGAGCAGCTCTGGTCGCACAAAATGCGGTCGCTGCTGACCGTGCTTGGGATTGTGATTGCCGTGACCTCGACGATCACGGTGGTGGGTGTGATCCAGGGGTTCACGGCTTATGTGTCCGAGTTCCTCCAGGGGTTGGGCACCAACGCGATGTGGGTCTGGCCCCAGCGTCCCGCGGGGGAGGCTGGCAAGCGGCTCGGGCGGATCGAACTTGACGAACGCGACCTGGCGGCCGTCGAGGCCGGGTGTTCGGCGCTTCGAAGGGTTTCTCCCCTGGTGCGGCGACCGGCGGCGACTGTGCGGTACGGTCGCGAGGAGCTCTCCATTCCGCTGGAAGGGACGGCGGCCGATTACCACGCCATTCGCAACTTTCCGGTCGGCTCGGGGAGGCCGTTCGCGGTGGTCGACGTCGAGCGCGCCCACCATGTCTGCGTTGTCGGGCGTGAGGTGCTCCGCAAGCTGAATGTTGATGAGGGGCTGGTCGGCCAGACCCTCCTGCTTGACGGCCAGCGGTTCCGCGTGATCGGCGTGCTCGAGGAGAAGGGGAGTTTTCTTGGTGACAACCAGGATAATCTCGTGCTGATCCCTTACACGATCGCGCTGAAGATGTACCCGGCCTCGCGGCACAAACTCGCGTTCACCGCGCAGGCGGTCTCGGAGCAAGGAGTCCCTGAGGCTCGCGCGCAGATCGTCAACTTGCTCCGCCGCCGTCATGGTCTGGCTGCGTATCAACCGAATGACTTCAATATCATGACCCAGGACGAGATCCTCGAGACGTTCAATAACCTGAGCCTGGTCGCGACTGCCGTACTGGCCGGGATTGTCGGTATCTCGCTCCTGGTCGGCGGCATCGGGATCATGAACGTGATGCTTGTGAGCGTGACCGAGCGGACCCGCGAAATCGGCTTGCGCAAGGCGGTCGGCGCTCGACGACGTGACGTCTTGATCCAGTTCTTGACCGAGGCTGTGACCTTGAGCGTCGCCGGAGGGGGCCTCGGTATTGCTCTCGGGCACGCGTTCTGTGCGATCGCGAGCCTTCACCCTCAGATGGTCGATGTGGTCGTTCCGTGGTGGGCTGTCGTCCTCGGATTCGGCATCTCGGGGAGCACCGGTGTCGTCTTCGGACTCGTTCCGGCCGTCAAGGCCGCGCTCCTGAACCCGATCGACGCCCTGCGGCACGAGTGATCTCGACTGCACACTTCGCCTCTTGCGAGAAGCCGGTCTGACTCTTGTAGGGTGGACGCGGCCCACCAGGTCTTTTGCCCCGCGAAGGTGAAACCTGGTGGGCCGTGCCCACCCTTACGAGAGACCATCTCACACACGCTCAAGGTTGGAAGTCCACCTCGTGATAATCGAGCGCCCACTCCTTCATGTACCGAACGCGAGCCGGTCGGATTCGGTAGAGGAGGAACTGTGGGTTGTCGATCGCCCCGAGATATTGGCGTAAGAGCGGGTTGGAGTCCCAGATTGACTGGAGCAGGTCGCGATCGGTGACCACCTCGGCGAGGCCCGTGATCCGGACCTGATCGTGGTGTTCGTCGAGGTAGCAGAGTTCGACGTTGGGGTTGGCCTCGATCTCGACCGTCTTGTGGTAGCTTCGCAAGTTCGCCACATAGACGGTGAAGCCCACGGTCCGGACCGGTGAGACGGGCCGGACTCGCGGTTGGTCACCGTCGATTGTCGCGAGCATGGGGAAGCGGGCCGCCTTGATGACGCCCAAGGCCAAATCCACCAGCTTCATGGGGTCGATCGGTTCCGGGGTCGGCTTGGTCATCGCAAGGGGTCTCCCTCGGGGTTGTCATCGGGATGCGTAGCCGTTGGGATGGGTGGAGTGCCACTTCCAGGCCGAGGCCACGATGTCGTCGATCCTCGTGAACCGAGGCGACCAGCCCAGATCGCGCTGAATGGCATCGGAGGAAGCGACCAGAGCGGGCGGATCGCCGGGACGGCGGGGGAACACGACCGCCGGGATCGGCCGCCCCGTGATTCGCAAGGCTGCGTCCAACACGCCGCGGACGCTGGCGCCGACGCCTGTGCCGACGTTGTAGGTCAGCCCTCGGCCCGGTTCGATCTTCGCCAGGGCACGTACGTGGGCGTCAGCCAGGTCTTCGACGTGGATGTAGTCGCGGATGCAGGTTCCGTCAGGCGTGGGGTAGTCGTCGCCGAAGATCGAGAGGCTCTCACGCTGGCCGAGCGCGACTTGCAGGATGATTGGGATCAGGTGGGTCTCGGGGGTGTGATCTTCGCCAATCGTCGCATCGCTCGAGGCGCCGCAGGCGTTGAAGTAGCGGAGGACCGCGTAGCCCAGACCGTAGGCGTGCGCATAGTCGGCCAGCGCCCGTTCGATGGCCAGTTTGGTGAAGCCATAGGGATTGATCGGCTGGGTCGGACTTTCCTCGGAGATCGGCACGACGTCAGGGACACCGTAGACGGCGGCCGTGCTCGAGAACACGATTCGGCTCACCCCCGCGGCGTGCATCGCGTCGAGCAGGTTGAGGGTGCCGACCACGTTGTTGCGGTAGTATTTCGCCGGCTGAGCGACACTCTCAGGGACCGACGCGAATGCCGCGAAGTGCATCACCGCATCGATGCCCCGGCCGCGCAGCGCCTCGTCGAGCGCCGCTCGGTCGAGGAGGTCGCCCTGGATCAAGCGATCGCTTCGTGCCGCCCTGGCGTGTCCCTGGCTCAGGTTATCGAAGACCCAGACCTGCTGGCCAGCCTTCTCAAGCTCGCGGACTGTATGACTGCCGATATAGCCAGCACCGCCAACGACAAGAATCGCCATGAATTCATCCCGGGGCCAGAGTGCGGGAACGGATCAGAATCCCGTCGAACGTTCCCGAAGCGGAAGCGTCACCATCGAGTGAATCGCATAACACGCCTGGTCTGCGACCGCCACGCCACGGCGATAATGTAGCGATTCGCGTTCACCGCTGGCAATCGGGAGGGGCACCTTCGCGGGAACGGTTGTGGCTTTCTCCCCGGCTTTGGTGGTGGCTACAGCCGTTTATGGTTACGGCGGTGGTCCTCACGAATTGACGAATTGGCCTCCTGAGATAAATTCGTTGTTGATGATTCGCAAATGTTGGATAGTAGGCGGGTCATCCGACGAACGGGCCGGTGGACGAAGGGGGAGCGGGATGCTGCGAATTCTCGGTTCCGAGAAGACCCTGTGTGATGGATTGACGCGCCGCGACTTGCTGCACATCGGGGGCCTGGGGGCGCTGGGCTTGACGTTGGACGATGCGTTGCGGCTGGGCGAGGCCCAGGCCGCGGCGATCTCGCGGGCCTCGTCGTTCGGCAAGGCGAAGGCGTGCATCTTGCTCTTCCCTTACGGATCTCCCCCCCAGCATGAGACGTTCGACCCCAAGCCCGACGCCCCCGAGCAGTTTCGCGGTGAGATGAAGCCGATCTCGACCGTCGTCCCCGGTTTGCACATCTGCGAAGGGCTGCCGAGAATCGCCCAGGTCATGGATCGCGTGACGGTGGTCCGCTCGATGACGCACGACTTCCCTGTGCATGGAGTGGCCTACGCAGTTAGCGGCATCCCGTCCTACACGCCGGCCCTCGAGGCCGCGCCCCACGATCCGAGGCACTGGCCCTTCATCGGTTCCGTCGTCGACTACATGGCGGAACGCGACGATCCGCGCGGGCCCTCGTCGGCGGTTCCGAGGAACGTCGGCTTGCCCTGGGTCCTGAATTCCCGCGCCGACACGGTTCCACTGGCCGGCCCGTATGCCGCGTTCCTGGGCAAGGCGTATGACCCCGTCTGGGGCGACTTCGACGGTAAGGGGACTGGCCTCGGGCCGATGCTCAGCGATCAACAGACCCGGACTTTTCTCGACCCCTACTGTGGTGTCGAACCCGGTGGTCACTTTGGCGTTTCCGCCGAGGGACAGGCCCCCGGGGAGCTCACTCCGGGACGCCTTCGATCGCGCAGGAGCCTCTTGGAACAATTCGACCAGGCGCGAGCTGGCGTGGATGCGACTGAGGCGTCTCGCTCCTTCGACAAGCACCAGGGGCGTGCTTTCTCGATGCTGACTAACCCTTCCTTCCGTGAGGCGCTCGATATCCGTCGCGAGCCGATGGCTGTTCGCGAGAGTTACGGGATGACGATGTTCGGCCAGGCGGCCCTGGCGGCGCGTCGGTTGGTCGAAGCGGGATGTCGGTTTGTGACCGTCTTCTGGGATGCCTTCGGCATCTTCGCCGGGTGCGCCTGGGATACGCACGCCAACCACTTCCCGAGACTCAAGGACTACCTGCTCCCCGGGTTCGACCGGGCGTTCTCGGGCCTGATCCTCGACTTGGAACGCCGCGGCTTGCTCGACGAAACCTTGGTGATGTGGCTGAGCGAGCACGGCCGGACCCCCCTGATCGACTCGAAGCCGAAGGGAGCAGGGCGGCACCACTGGTCTCGAGCCTATTCGACCGCCTTCGCCGGCGGGGGAGTGGCCGGGGGCCGGGTCATCGGCCGAACCGACCGACTCGGCGGCGAAGTCCTCGACACGCCGGTCTCTCCCAAAGACACCCTGGCAACTGCCTTCCACCTGCTCGGCATCGACCCCGACGCCACCGTCCCCGACCGACTCGGCCGGCCAATGCGGATCGCGGGTGAAGGCGTTGTGCGCCCTGAACTGTTCTGATCGGCCTTGTCAAGGTTGACGCGCGACCTTGGCATGGTCGAGGAGTTATCACGTCGACCCCCGCCGGGCGAGTCGCGAAATCTGAACGTACGCGACGAGTCGGCTCGCGAGAAAAGCCATTCGGTCATTCCGCTCGATCAGTTCCTCATGTGGCTGGTGACGATCATCTCCGCCAAGTTCGCTGACTATTCCAAGGTGGTAATTTTTTTGTCTACTGTGCGAGTAGCGACTTACGGCATCGAAGCCGCGTTGGGTTCCCTGGTTAAGCCCTCCGAAGTAAAGGCTTTGCATTCGCTTGCCACAAGCAGGTCGAGGGATCGTCCCCATCCAGTCCCCCGGCAACTTGGCACTGTTAAGTAGTGGACTGTTGGCTTAATGTCGGCACAATTGCATGAAGATGTCTGGTGAAAATTGCCCGAATCCACGCCTTGCTTTGTTCTGCAAGACGTCGAGTTCGTACACGATGCATTTTGCCTTACTTTGGGACGGTCACCGTTCGCCCTTGGTCATTTGGTTGGCAGGAATCGACTTGCGGTCGAATTGATGGGGCCACCACCCTGGATTTCCTCATGAGCCAAAGGGAATAACAATGAAGTCAGCAGACTTGCTGGCGAGAAGCGTGGAGAAAGCTTCGATTTGGCACTAGATTTGTTTGATTTTTATCTCGGTCATCACGATAATATCCGGGCGGTTCTTCCTCTGAACGGTAAAATTCCCCTTGGGACAGTTTGACGGAAATCCTTGTCGGCTCTACCTTAGAATAAAGACCGAGGGTCCGGACGCTCGGCCCAAGAAGGCCGAGTCAACTTGTCGAACGTATTATTTGTTTTAACGTATTTACAGCATACGATTCGCGGGTAGAATTGCTTGCTTAAGATCGGATGCAGAGCTGTTTGGAAAGAAGCGAGGGATGCGATGTCTGACAAATTGCTAGCGCTGATCGAGAAGGCGCGGCAAGTCCAGATGACTCCCGCTGAGATTGAAGAACAACGGATTAGCTTCGCCTTTGGGAATACGAATTACGAAGACAAGAGGGTCACCCGGGAAGTGGTGGCACGTGCGTCGCTGTCACTGAGGCGTGGCTATTCAGCACGTTAGTGTCTTCGTGGTAAGAGCAAGTTGGGCGAGCCGCTCTATAGTAACGAATCCGAGAAGATTCAAAAGGAGGCCACAAACGGTCTTCTTTTGTTTGATGAGGTAAAACGCCTCTTCGCAACACCCACCCACTCGCAAATCATTTCGCGATCTGAGATCGAACGCCCCCACGAAGTTGCGATCAAGGATATTTACAGTTGTGCGGGAAGTTGTAGGCAATGGTCAGTCACGATCCAAGGGGCGAAGCATAAGCCCCCAAGGTTTCTCTACGTCGAAGGCTTTCTCGATCAGATGTGCGAGGAGTCCAGTACGCATGAGGAATGGGGGGCAATTAAAGTTTCGGCCTATGTTCTCTGGCGGCTCAACTGGATTCATCCTTTCGCTGGTGGGAATGGACGCACCGCACGCGCGGCGTCTTACCTCGTACTTTGCCGATGTCTCAATTTCATTCCTCCGGGTAAGCTCACTATCCCGGAGCAGATTGTCAGCAATCGTGCCCGCTACCAGGATGCACTGGAAGAGGCTGACGCATCCTGGGAAAACCAGGTTCTCGATGTGAGCAGTTTGGAAATCCTTCTCGAAGAATTTCTCACAAAGCAATTGGGTGGGTGACCAGCCCTAGCTTATTTTGGAATGACACGTAGAACGCTGATTGCCCTTTAAGTAATTCGTTTTTGATAAGACTCGGCCAACAAAAAACCCCTAGGAAACCAGGGGTTTATGTTTCAGTGTGCCCGGCAGGAGTTGAACCTGCAACCTTTGGCTTCGGAGGCAGCCCAAATTACCAAGTGAAATCGTAGTAAGTTCAATCTCTAGAACACTATACCGAATGCCGTTCCATTTGCAAACGCTAACCTACCGGCGCAATACCATGCGAAGAATTGCGGTAACGGGAGACTCGCCCGGTAGCAATCCGGTAGTTATCCGGTAGTGGGGTAGGGGGGCTCGGCGCAACGAGAAGGCCACCCAAGGCGAGCCAGCGGCGGCGGCAATCCCCTGTGTGGCGTTCTCGTCTGTTCCCACGCTCGCGATGGGTAATCAGTTCAGCGACGGTTCGCGATCACCCTGGTTAGCTCCCGGCAGGGGTTTGACGATCAAGCGAGCGTCAGAGACGTCGTAGTCTTCGTCGAGGAACGCAATCGAGAACTGGTGGCCGTCGAGAATCAGAACCGGGGCATCGAACGACAATCCCGGCATAGTGCTCGCGGCGGATTCAGCCAGGGCGTGAACGAGCCTGATGACGTCGACCTCGGCTGATCGAAGCATCATCCACGTCGCACGTTCGATGCTTTCGGGATCGTACATGTGGGCCGAGTATCGAGCGTAGCTCTGAAGTTGGTCGGCCTGGAGTAGATCCCGGTCCCCTTTGGCGGCCCGCAAATACGCCAGGTCATCACCCTCGAAAGATTCCAGCCGTTTGCGGGCGGCCTGAAACTCGTCGGTCTCATCGGCATGCCCGAACTGCTTGGCGACGAACCCACGGGCCGAATCCCAGCGGCGGACAACGAACCGAGCGTGGCTGAACTCGTCGGCCGTCAGGGGCCGGGTCTCACCGCCGAATGTGAACGACGATGAGGCGACCTTGGAGGTATGCTTGGCGGCGGCTGGCACTTGGGCGGCGGTCTTGGCGGTTGCGGTAGTCATGCTGAAATTCCTTTGGTGATGGTCGAGAGGCAACATGGGTCTGGGATGCGAAGCGTTTTGGTGGCGTCCGCAGCGAAGGTAAGCGGCAAGGGGCATTTCCGCCCCTCGCGCGACCGGGTGGATTTCAATCGCCCTGGCTCAGTCGGCGTGCAAGGCGAAGTGATCGAATCGAGTCGGGCCGTTCTCGCCCCACCAAAGCTCATCGTCTTCGTCGTGGACAACCTCAAGCCGGTGGGGCTGTGAGGCTCCCTCGGTTCGATCGCCATTCCATGCGGCGGCCTGGGCGGCAAGTTCGATGCGGTCGGCCGGGGCGAGTCCGAGGCGAGCAAGCTGACGGTCTACCCGCTCCAGAGCGTTCACCCGATCGCGATACCACGGGGTTTCACGCTTGAAGTCCGGAGCGGTGGTAAGTTCGGCTTGCAGTTCTTCGCGGCGGGCGAGCAATTCGGCGGTCGTCATCGGATGAGCCTCCCGGTCGTGGGTGTTCGGAATCACGATCGGGGTCTCGATGACGGGGGCCGGCTTGGCGAGCTCCGGGGCCACCGGCCGATCCTTCAGCGTTCGGCGTAGCTCGTCCTGGGCGGCCTTGCGACCGACATACTCAATCTCGTCATGCTCGGCCATCGGGCTATCAACGGCATAGGCGGCCTTGGCCCGATTCCGGCATCCGTTGACCCGAAACCATTCTTGAATTGTCAAACCGGAACCGTCGATGGCAGGCAGCGTGCGGGAGTCGATTGGAGTGCTGCGGCCGGGGCGTGCGGTCTGCTCTTGGGTGGCGGTCGTCATCTGGCTGAGTCTCCCTGGGCAAGTCGAAGGGGCGAGCCAGGCCACCCAGCCACGTGCTGGGCGGCCCCCTCGGGAGACCTCAGTTGGGGCGAACCAAGCGATTCTGACGGGCCAGGGCGAACCGTTCGGCGGCGGCCTTATCGGCGTAGATTTTGCCGGCAGGGCCAACGCGGTAGGCAAGCTGCCCGAGCGGCATCAGAACCTCTTGGATGCCCCAGGAAGCGGCCGGGCTGGCGTAGCGGCCGTTGATTGTGCGGGGCTTGTCGGTCGGCAGGACGTGTGCGATAATGGCCATTGGAGATCCTGTTTCAGCAGGGTTTCCCGTGGGGCCGGAGTGTTACTAGCACTCGCGGCCCCGTTTTCGTCTCAGGTCGGCCGTTCCTTCCCTCGACACTTGAAGTATAGCTTGCCAGTCACTAAAATCAAGGATTGCTCGCAAGATTTTTTGATTTTGGTGACTGTGGTGCTAAAATGAATCTTGTTTCACTGTCGTAAATTGGCAGCTAGAATCTAGTGACTCAATACGTGAGGCTATACAGTGCGTGAGATAAGCGAGGAAAGAACCGTGGCCAAGAAATCAAGTCATGGCGGCACTCGCCCCGGCTCTGGGCGGCCCAAATCAGCCCGCGATGACATATCGGTCAAATTAGATCGAACCGTTGTAGCTCGCGGCCGTTTCGTCGCAGAACTGCGGGGCCTTACTCTGGCTGAGTATCTAACGGAGGCGATTCGGCCCATCGTGGACCGTGATTTCGCCCGAGAGTCACGCCGCTCAGAGGAAGTCGATCCGGGAACGGTCTGACGGGCGACAAGTGGCGGAATCCGAGTTCCGGCTTGCATCGGTCGACCTTGAACCCCATAGTAGTGGGGTAAGTGTTCAGGCAATCACTACAAACGAAGTGACCGTTCGCCGACAGACCCCGATGGAGTGGTCTTAAAATGCTTTCCGTGACTTGCCCCAATTGCTCGAAAGCTGGCCAGATACCCGAGCACTTTGCGGGCAGACGTATCAAGTGCGGCGAATGCGGCAGCCGCTTCGAGGTAACCCCTTTTGATCCTCCTGATTTTGACAAGCTTATCGACGAACCCGTACCCGACTTGATTCTTGATTTGGTCGCGGAGAACGCCGACAAGCTAACACCGCCTATGGATGACGTCGGGGCCCTCCCTGACTCCCTAAAGACGGTCGAAGATCACGCGCCGCCATTTTTGCCCCAGGATTCGCGATCCGTTAATGAGGCTCCAATGAATAAAAAGTGGGAATACAAGGTGCTAACACAAAAAGATAAATGGTTCTCGGGCAAATTTGACCCGGCGAAACTTGAGGAGGCCATGAATGCTTATGCTGGCCAAGGCTGGCGGGTAATTGCCGCTACCACGGCCAGCATTCCAGGGTTTGTTGGTGGTAATCGCGACGAACTCATCGTTGTTCTGGAGCGATGATGATGTATTGGTCGCAGTCTGGAAACATCTACTTCGTTGAAGGAAGGCCGCCCAAATCAAGGGACTTAGGCGCGGTTTCCGTTGAGGTTGGCGGAGCTTTCCAGCATGCCCAACTTCGTACGCTCGACGACGTTAAAAGAGCGATGGCTGGAAAGGTGCGTGTGAAAGGAGGTAACGCCGTTATTGACTTCAAGTACGGGCAGAAGTCGGTTGGGTTCTGGCGGTCACTTTTCCACACGGACGACGTGACGTGGTATGGCTCTGGCCGAATTGCAACGATCTCGGCGAGTGACTTGAATGTGTAGGCTTCAACGAATCGGCTAGCCAAGGTGAACGCGATCAAGTGCGCTTGAGGATCGGGCATGGAGTCGCTGGAGTGGGGAGCGTTATAGGAGCACGTAACGGGTCGGACTAGACCATCTCTTAATTTCCGACCCGCAGGATCATGACCTCGCCCTTCTTCTTTTGGACCTTCTCCAAGAGAAAACCTTCATCGGAGAAGACGACCCGGTGTTTTTCGGGTTCATAATTCTCGGCGAACACGAAGTACTCAATTTCCAGTTCGGGGAACCGTGGTCTAAATTCATTGGCACCCGAACCAGGGAGTGTCGCGATTAATTTGCCAGTCGGCCAATGCTTCGTCACGTAGAAATTGGAGTAAAAGCCTGGATGAATATCTGAGCCAGTTGCAAACGCATGATCATGACGGCTTCCGACGACACGCTTCCACAAAGAATCTGCTGTGATCGCAACTGAATCCGGAAGGTTCCAGCGGAGTGCAATTGTCGCATTTTTGGCTGAGGCACTACCAGTATTGTCAATCAAGGCATGGCATCTTAATTTAAATCTGCTGTCGTATCGCTCCCCATCGCATTCATACTCTAGCGTGGTTGTAATTTCAAATCGCGGTTGGACTTGCGGAAAGAAAAGCCTGCGCAAGATCACTCTGCTTGGAACAATTGAATCATCCCCAACGCGAAGAAAATATTGTTTCTGGTTGTGTTCGGCGCGATAAGGAACATGCTCGCCCTGCGGGATGTAGCAGACGACGAATCCCTTGCCGTCAACAGAATCAATGAAGGGCTCGACCCGTATGCCTGGCAAGGGAGGGTCGGTCGCTTCATGATGCAATTCGTGTGCGTCCGGTGAACCCCTTCTTGCGGCCCATGCTACGATCGGTGCATGGCCGAAAGGGGGTGAACTATGGGCCGAGTGGCAGGATCGAGAAACGGGCGGGAGCCGTACTGGCGGCTGGTTCTGGCCCGGTGGAAGCGGAGTGGACTGTCGGTCCGGGCGTTCTGCCTGGCCGAGGGCGTGAGTGCGCCGTCGTTTTATTGGTGGCGGCGGGAACTCCAGCGGCGCGACCAGCCCAAGCCCGCGTTTCTTCCTGTGCATGTGCTCGCCGACAAGGCGGAGTCGCCCGCCGGGAGCATCGAGGTCGTGCTGGCCAATGGACGCTGCTTGCGGGTCGGGGCCGGGTTCGACCCTCAGACCCTCGTGCAAGTCGTTGAACTGCTCGAAGCCGGAGAACGGTCATGGTGAGCTTGTCTCCAACCGTCCGGATCTGGCTCGCGGCGCAGCCGGTCGATCTGCGAAAATCGTTCG
Organism: Singulisphaera photorubra; assembly: GCF_045290345.1. Taxonomy (GTDB): domain Bacteria; phylum Planctomycetota; class Planctomycetia; order Isosphaerales; family Isosphaeraceae; genus Singulisphaera. The sequence continues at coordinate 2,601,215 of NZ_CP155447.1, forward strand.
ACAGTTTGGCGGCCCTGGTCCGCGACGGGCTCCAGGGCGATCCGCTCTCGGGAGACATCTTCGTCTTCCGCAACCGGGCCGCCGATCGCATCAAGCTCCTGATTTGGGAGGAGGACGGGTACGCAATCTGGTACAAGCGATTGGAAGCCGGCACCTTTCGCTTTCCGCCGTCTCCGGAGGCTCAGCCCCGCGTCGAGGTCCGCGCCGCGGACCTCGTCATGCTCCTCGAAGGGATCGACCTCTCGAGCGTGAAACGCGGCAAACGCTATCACCGACCCGTCCCCAGAGCCACGGTGTGAGTCCCGGCCGGCCGCCGCGTTTTCCAAAGAATCATCGAATAATATAAGAACCTCATGCGTCTAAAGTGCATGAGCGAAGACGCCCGCCCCATCACCTTTGAAACCCTGCCGATCCCACGGCGACGTTGCCCAGTGATCCTGCCTTCCTCCAGCAGATGATCATCGAACTGCTCGCCGCCCTTCGCGAAACACGGCGTCAGAACGAGGAATTGCAACATCGCCTCGACCTCCTTTTGCGGCGGCTCTACGGCCCACGCACCGAACGCTTCGACCCCAATCAACCGCTGCTTATCCCCGACGCCTTCGAACCGCTGGCCCCGGAACCCGAACCCTCGGTCACCGGCGACGCGGTCGCACCCGAGCCCGAGCCCGAGCCGGGTGCGGCCCCCGCGAAGAAGAATCGATCTCACGGCCGCAGGCCCTTGCCCAAGAACCTCCGCCGCGAGCCTCGGGTCTACGAATTGACCGAAGCCGAACGCCGCTGTCCGCAATGCGGCGAGACCCGAGCCCAGATCAGCGCAGAACGCAGCGAGCAACTCGACTATGTGCCGGCGACCTTGTTCGTGGTCGAGCACGCGCTGCACTTACGCCTGCCCGCACTGCGAAGGTCAAGTCGTCACCGCCGGCAAGCCAGCCCAGCCGATCCCCAAGGGTTTGCCTGGACCGGGACTACTAGCTCATGTGATCACGGAAAGTATGCCGATCATATTCCACTCCATCGCCAGGAACGCCGCCTGGCCCGGCAAGGGTGGAGCTGTCACGCTCAACCCTCTGCGACTGGATGGCCGGCGCCGCCAAAGTCTCGAGCCGCTCTACGACCTGATGAAGACATTGGTCCTGTTGTGCGGCACGATTCACACCGACGACACGTCGGTGAAGCTGCGGACTCGGAGCGAAAGATCAAGGCCTTGGCCCGGCTCTGGATCTACTTCGGCGATCATCTTTATCCTTACAATGTTTTGATTTCACGAGGAGCCATAAGCGAGACGGTCCGAGTCTGTTTCTCAGGGTTTCGCGGTTATTTGCAGGCTGATGCCTTCAGCGGCTACGACGGCATCTACGCGGGCGGCAACGTCGTGGAGGTGGGTTGCAACGCCCACGCCCGCCGCAAGTTCGTCGAGGCGCAGAAGACGGACCTAACGAGAGCGAGTACGGCCCTGGCCTACTACCGCCAGCTCTACGCGATCGAGAAGCAGATCAAAGCAGAGCTCGCCAAGCTGCCTGAGGACGCCAACGAGCCGACACGGGCCGCGATTCGGCTACGGGTGCGCCAGGAGCGGGCGGTGCCAGTTTGGGAGAGCCTCGAGAAGTGGCTGAAGGAGGAGCGACCGCAGGTGCTCCCCAAGAGTCCGATGGGAGGGGCGATCGGTTACATGAAGAACCACTGGGAGGCGTTGAAACGGTACACCAGTTCGGGCTACCTGTCGATCGATAACAACGTAGCCGAGCAACATATGAAGACAATCGCGACTGGACGAAAAAACTGGCTTTTCACTGGGAGTGAGACCGGCGGGAAGACCATGGCCGTGCTGTTCAGCGTAGTGTCGAGTTGCCAGCGTCACGGTCATGACCCGTTCGTCTACCTGCGCGACGTGCTATCCCGATTGCCGGTGCTTCCCAAAGAGAATCTGGCCGACCTTCTCCCTGACCGTTGGTCGCCTCCCCAAGCCGCCGATCCTGCGGCGACCCCAGAGGGTCCCATCGCCGACGGTTCCCCGAGCTGACAACGGCTCCCGCCGGCACTCGAAACGCGGCGCGCTCCCACCGCGGTGTTCGGGCCAGGCTCGACACGGGTTCGAGCGCGCGTCGCGTCTGTTGACGCCGGATCATGACACCGCGCAGGGTTTCGACCGACGGTCACCAAAGTGGCCGAGGCCCCTCGGCCAGTTGCGAAGGGGGACGTGGTCCGCCGGACGCACACTGCAATTCCATCAGACGCGTAGCCAACGCTTTAGGATTCGGCACGAGCTGAAACGAGAACGCCTCATCGACTCCATCGCGTTTCGCAGCATGGATTCCCCAAATTAAAACGCCGCCCTGCGTGTTAGCAAAAGCAGACAGAACTTGGCTCCACGTCTCTTTGATGAAATCCTTTTTCTTCTCTTTTAAGTTCTTGGGATCGTAACCCTTCATCGGGTCGAGGAAATCATTCCAAGGAAATGCCTTGAATTCCAACCACTCGCTCTCGACAGCTCGCGGCTCGCCCTCAACCATGGCGCGAAGTATCGCAAGCGAATCGCCGTTCACGATCCGATCAAACAGGTCTCGGGCGAGCGAAATACTTTCAGCCAGAGACATAACCTACCTCGCTCCAAAATCAAGAAAAGCTTGATTCACGCTGACTATCGCTTTTTGCCCAGTCAAATCCTTAAAAACGATGCTCGGGAGATTCTCGGCGAGAAGGTGCATTAGCCGACATCTTCTCCCGGCTCGAAATCCGGGAAATGTTTCGCCATAGCGTCAACGAATTGATCCTCCCAGTAGGCGATCCGTTTCTCTTCGTCGTGAGGGCCGCCCTTCAGGAAGTCCATCGCCCACACCAAGAAGTCTAAGTCTTTCGCGCCCATCATGAACGCGATCAATTCTTTGCTCTCAGGCATCGATCACTCCAAGTCTTCGGGTGAGACGGGTCAGTCGCGGCCCCTAAATCGAATCGGCTTCGGACAGACGGATTCCCTGAATCTCGCAAGTGCGTCTCTCGCGGGCTTGGAATCGCGGACCAACACACCCTCGATTACAACCTTGTCGGCAGTGACGGTAACTCGCCGCTTCCCATGAGAAAGCAGGGGTCGCAGCAGCTCGGCCAGCTCTTTCTGTTGGGCAGGCTCCAGAGGAATCGGGAATCGCATTTCGATCGGCGGGCCGTCGAGAATCGCCTTCTTCAGGGGGCGGATGGTCTTCGCCCGTCGCGGGACATCGGCCATGGGGCGGACTCCATGTGGGCAACCGAATAGGATACAACAGTTTAGGCCTCAGCATCCTTGAAGGAAAGTCCGGTGAATCCGCCCGCCGCCGGTTTTTTGAACATCCAAGGCAAATGAGATTATTGGCAAGCCGGGGCAGGCGACGTTCCCCTAGGCAAGGAGACCTACCCCACCTTTAGACCGTGAAATTGCCTCTCATAGACTTAAATAAAATCAAAATCCGGGTCTCAAAAGAGAGGAAAGATTCCGGCCAAAGTTATTTTGTGCTGCCCGATTTGGCTGTCGGTTGACTCGCTTTGGTGAAATCGCCGAACGTAAGTGCTATGCTAGAAACGATTTGCATTTTCGTTTTATCGCATTGATCATAAAGCTATGATTTCTCATAAATTCTGAATTTGTGAATCGGCTCTCATTTCTATGTTGTATAGCAGGCATTCTTTCGATAATTTGGACTTAGGTCGCAAGTTGTCCACTGCGGCAGCACGATCTCACGCCTTGCGCCGCTGATAGCGGGGATGCTAGGTGTTTGCCCACGTAGGGGAGTCCATCAGCATGATTATGTCCACCAAGTCACCTCAAGCACCGCCGCCCAAGGTCAAGCGAGGACGCGGCCGACCGAAAAAGGTCGTTTCAACCGCGCCCACGGTGTTCATTACTGGCACCGAAATGGCTCGCGAATGCGGGGTCAACACGGTCACGCTCTACAAGTGGGTGGCCGAAGAATACTTTCCGCCCCAACGATGCCGACCTGGGGCATGCACTCGGCTTTGGCTCCGTGCCCATTGGGATGAATTCGTGTCATCCGGTCTATGGCCCGAAGACGCCTGGAAGACGCTCGATGAGCGTTGATTTTCAAGCTCTTGCTCCATTCGTGGCTTGTTTCGATCGCCTGCTGGCAAGGCGATCGCCACGAATATAGACGTAACCATTGTATTTGCATGAGAGAATGAAACGTCGCCTCTCGTGGTTTCTGACAATTTCTGAATTCCCGAGCAAAGCGAGATCACAGCATGGCGAAAGAGAAGTCGCCTGGATCAAAAACAAGGCGAGATCTCAACCGGTATTTTCCCGATCAATTTGCTGTGCAAACCAACCAAGACATCAAGGGGCAATTCCAGGTTGCCCTAGCGATCCTTAAGGCAAAAAGCAAATTGAGCATGCTGGACCAAGACAAGATGGCCAGCCAGACTTGCATTAACATGCTCATGCTTTGGATGTCTCGAACCATAGAGTCCAAGGGAATTAGCTGGCTCGAAGAAGAAATGGCTCCAGTGATGAACGAATTGTCCCGAATCGTAGCAGAAGAGATGATGACACGTGGACGACTCGTGCCACCTCAATTTTTGCCAGAAGGGTTCAGCTACATGGTTGGGCGTCCCGGCGAGGAAGCTGAGTAGGTCTGTCGCCTCGTGATCTGCCCGGCCAGCGGTCGAAGTCAAAGAAGTCGCGTACTTCCCATAAAACCGAGAGAACCACCGATGAACTGGCACAGCGTCAAAGAGGCTGCCCCCTTGATTGGCCTGAACGTCACTGCCGTCTACGCCTTGGTCGTTTCCAAGCGACTAGGGCATCGGCGGCTTGGGATTCGCAAGGGGGCCGGCAAGATCCAAATTAGCGACGATCACATTGCGGCCTTTCTCGAATCCTGCGAGGTTGCGCCAGCAATGGAATACGCTCGCCAGGGCCGCCCAAAGGACACGCGAGCCCGAGGCGACCAACGGCCCATCATTCGGCCGGACGGGAAGCCTCTTCGCTTCTCCTAGCTGCCTGGGCGGCATCGCGCAAGTGGCCGGTACGATCAGTCGTGGCCGCCGTCCTGGTCGTGGCAGATCAACGTGACGCCCGCGCCGAGGGTCAAGCGGGGCCGAGGCCGGCGTTTCGCCGACGATATGGGCCAAGGTCGTTTTGACGTCCAAAATCGCCGCGCGCTCCTGAGCCTCGTAATCCGACATACGATGTGAGGCGTTCGCGGGTTGAAAAGGAGTCCATCATCGTGTCGACGGAGCCTGAGACGATAGAGACGCTACCCAAGGCCAAGCGAGGCCGGCCCAAGAAGGTTCACGATTCCAAGCCGCTTTTTATCCGCAGCCACGAGATTGCCCGCGAGCTTTGTGTCACGGTCCCCGCGATCATCAAATGGATTGGGGGCGGCTACTTTCCCCCACCCCACTCGCGAATCGGAACGGCTACGAGGGTATGGCTTCGAGCAGATTGGGAAACCTTCATTGCCACAGGCAAATGGCCGGCTGCGTCATGGAAATACACCGTAGCTCGGCGTTAAACAGCCGATTAGCTGCGAGCGCTTGACGGCCTTATGGCGATAGAGCCTGAGGTTACCCGTTCTGTTGAGGCCATCCACTTCTTTGAGTGGCATTCCACGTCAACCGGTTCCCCTCCGGGCTCATCCCCTGGGCTGGATCGTCCGGCGAGGGGATGAGCGATGGTCGCTTGGCATGAAACTGCCATGTGGTGGTCAGTGGCCGCCGCACGCACCCCGAGAACCTCCGCGCACAGAAAAGTCCCGCCGGCCCGCGATCATGCTGAGTGGCGGGGCTTAGGTTGTCGTGGGGTCGATGGATTCGGCTGGTTAGCTTGCCAGGCTCATCAGGCGATTGCAACGACGACTTGAGACATCTCACTGAACCAAGGCAGGCAAGCGGACGCTGAATTCGCTCCCCAGTCCGACGCCGTCGCTCGCCACCTGCACGCTCCCCCCGTGCATCCCCACGAGGGTCTTCACGAGCGACAGGCCGATGCCGAGGCCGCCCCGAGAATGGTGCGTGGACGATTCGACCTGCGTGAACATCTCGAACAAGCCGGGCATCATCTCGTCAGAGATCCCCTCGCCGGTATCCCGTACACGGACCAGGAAATTTCCCCCTTCGGCCGTTGCAGTGACCGCGATGCGGCCACCTTTCTCCGTGTATTTGGCGGCGTTCGTCAGGAGGTTCCCGAAGACTTGTTCCAGCCTCGTTGGGTCGCCTACAACCTCCATCGGCTCGTGGGGGACGGAGACCGTCAGCTCGTGCTCCCGCTCCTTGACCAGGGCCGTGACGGACTCGACCGACCGGGCGATGACGGCGGCAAGGTCGATGTCCTCTTTCTGCAGGTGGATCTTCCCTTGCGAGATGCGGGAGACGTCGAGCAGATCCTCGATCAAGCGGTTGAGATTCTTGACCTGGTGGCCGACGACCCCGAGGGCCCAGGAGCGATCGTCTTCCGAAGCCGCAGTTTGCAAGAGATTGGCGGCCAGACTGATGGTCGAGAGCGGATTCCTGAGCTCGTGAGCCAGGATGGCGATGAACTCGTCCTTGCGATTCTCGGCTTCCTCCACCGCTCGCTCAGCCTGCCTCCGGTCGGTGACGTCCTCGATGGCGAGGAGAATCAGCTCGAATTGGCCCTCGGGCGGGAAGCACCGAGCATTCAAGAGCATCGTCCTCGGGCCGATATGCTCGAAGTCGTGGCTCACCTCGAAATCATGGAATGATGGGTTTCGCGGCAGGATTTCCTCAAGCAGCGTCCTCAGCGCCGGGATGTCCCATTGCCCGTCCCCCAAACCATAGAGGAATCGGCCCACGGTCTCGTCGGGATTGACCTGGAACGTCTCGTAGAACGAGCGATTCGCCGACCTGACGTGGAGCTGCGAGTCGAGGACGAGGAGCGGCTCTCGCACCGTCGTCACGATGCTCTCGGCGTATTCCTTGGCCGACTCGATCGCCAACTCGGCCTGTCGCCGTGCGGTGATGTCCCGAAAGATCAGCACGACGCCGACGACGTTGCCGCGATCATCCTTGATCGCCGCCGCACTATCGTCGATGGGCCGCTCGCTGCCGTCTCGGGCAATGAGCAGGGTATGGTTCCCCAAACCCACGGTCAGCCCTCGCTCGATGACCTTCCTGGCCGGCTGCGCGACCGGCTCCCTCGTCGTCTCGTTGATGATGCGAAGACCTGCTCAACCTCCACCCCGACCGCGTCGGCGAGCGTCCAGCCGGTGAGCTTCTCGGCGACGGGATTGAGGTAGTTCACGCGGCCGTCTCGGTCGGCGGTGATCACACCATCGCCGATGGAGGAGAGCGTGATTTGGAGCCAATCACGCTGGCCGAAGACGGTGTCGTCTGCGTGTTGATCGGAATCTGAATTCGGGACCATAGAGCCTATTTCAACCAATGAAGAAAAATTCATTCATAACATTTTCCATCCGTGCGTACGCGGCACCTGAAGCGGCTCGTGGGCGGCTTAATTGGGTCGGCCACCGTTCATCGGGTATCACTGGCGAGAAACATCTTATCCTGCTGTGCAAAACGATGCCACAAGACTCGGCCTGGAACGCATATTCCAGTGGCCCGTTCCATCGCTCCTCGCGCCCGATCTTGAAGGAGCACTGCCCGGTGATTGAGGAGGTGTGATGGCCAGTGAGTGTTGCCGGATATGTCCACTTAACAAGCCAGCATATAAATTTGCTGTTTCGTTTTAATTTGACAAGGATTGTGGTACGGAGCTGGGGACGATACCGGAGGGGCCGCTGAAAGTCCCCTCTCGTTGCCACACTCTCGTCGGCGTGCCAGCATCGCTACGCCGACGCGAGTGTGGCTAACTCGTGACTGCCGCTCATTTCGGCTCAGGCGGGTCGGGACGGACGGGGAGCCAGGACGCCACCCAGGAGGGCGGGGCCTCCGTGCCCCTCGCGTCATTCTCCCAGGGCAAGGCCGGCCGGGTTAACCCACGCGTCCCGCGCGTGTCCCGCTTGCCTCATCGATCGTGCAATCCGTCGCTTCGTGGCACGCTCGACAGCCTCACCCGCCCTGGCCTTGGCAGCCTCCCGGAATGCTCGACGCGTCGGATGACTTGCGGGCAGTCCCAATGCCTCGGCGGCCCGGTCGATTCGCTCGACGATCAGTTCGGCGTCAAAGCCCTGTCGGACAAGTTGGGCTATCCCCTCGGCCAGACCTTCCATGACATCGTCTGAGATGGCGGCAGGGGAAACGGCGTATGAGGAGGAGGTGCCAGGTTGGACGCTGGTAGCGGTCATATCGGGAGCCTCATGGAGTGTGGTGCTTCAAGCTACCCAAGGACAATCGAGGTGGCTGGCTCCCGGCTCGAGGCAGCGTGGGCCGGGGCCGCCATTAGGTTGGAGTCGCGTCATCGGCCCGGATAGTTCGGTATCGATTCGACCGGGGGTGGGTTCAGCCAGGGCGGCTGTGACGGGTGGGTGGGTTCACCGATCGCGGGATGGTGGGCATCCTCCCCGACGCGATTCCATTCGCGGGGGAGAGGGGCTACCTTGGCATTAGCGTTTTTCGATCCTTACATTCAAGACGCCGGCTCGCGCCATTTCTTCGAGAGACTTTTTCATTGACTCGAGGTAACTGAGTTCTTGTTTTCTGTCATTGCCGCCCACGGAAGACTGGATTCGGGCCGCCAGTGTGGACGCATCGAAGACTTCGGATTTTTTGTTCTCTTGCTCCAAGAGTCGGTTCGTGAGTCCCTTTTGAATATCGCCCTTGGCATCCTTGTCGATCTCCTTGGAGGCTAAGCCGGCTTGTTCGGCGTTTGCTCCGTTCCGCATGAGTTCTTCAGCGATTCGGAGTCGAGCCACGCCAGGAGCGATCGCCCCGCCAATCTCCTGCATCGCCAGCATTTCGGCGATGGTCTTCATGTCGCCAGGGGCGGCCTCTTTCCCGATCCGAAGGCTTTCCCGCTCGGCTTGCTTCGCCTCGCGTCCCTTCCTTTTCTCGTCCTGCCCTTGAAGCCGACGCAACTCGGTTTCTTCTTCCTCGCTGGACTGGCCAAGAACGTGCTGTTCTTCAAGGAATCCGAGACGGCCGACCTGCCGTTGTCGATCCGCATCATCAGAGGCTTGGAGGCGAACCTTTTCCTTCTCCTTGCGTTCCTTTTCCTTGGCTTGAAGCCGACGCATCTCCGTCTCTTCTTCCTCGCTGGACTGCCCGAGAACATGTTGTTCTTCAAGGAATCCGAGACGGCCGACCTGCCGTTGTCGATCTGCCTCGTCTTTAGCCTGGACTCGCTTTCGCTCTTTCTCGGCCTCGATCCTTCGTTCCTCGGCCGCCTTTGCCGCCTCATTTCTTGCCGCCGCGTCGGCTGCCGCCTTTTCGGCCTTTGCCCTAGCTTCCGGGCCAGCGTCTCCGAGTTGCAAGGCTACGCTGTGTAGAGGATCGCTCGGGTCGCTTAATTTGGATATGATCGACCGCCGGGCTTGGTCTCCCGATGCGTCGTTCCGCTTGGCGGCAACCATCAGTTTTTGGGCACGCTCGACGGCTTCCTTGTTGCGGGCGTCCTCGATTTTTTTAGAGACAGCGTCAAATTCCGCATCAGCCTTGCGGCCGGTCTCTTCGGCAGATTGAGGAATGAGCCAGGCATGTTTCTTGATGCTCAGCATTCTCAGTCGAGCGCCACCTAGTTCCGCCTCCTGGGCAGGGGTCATTGGTGCCTGCATCTTGGCGGCCAACGTTCCCGTAAGCTTGCCTACCCCGGCTTCGTTATAGATATCCTGGACGGCTTTTTCTGTGGAAGCCTCTTCCTTGGACTGGCCTCCCATCATCTGCTGAATCTTCTTCTCTTGCTCCTTGTACTTATTCAATCGCTCTTGTTCGTCGGCCGTTCGGCTCGTCGCCTTGGCCAATCGCTCCATCTCCTCGGCTTCAGTCTTCGTTGCGCCAATCCCGATAAGTTCCTGGAATTGATCCATATGCGTGTAGAGTTGGTATACCGCCACGGCAGCAACCTGAGCCGCAGCCGCAACGCCAGCTGTCGCGCCCAATCCATAAACAAGTGGGCCAATATTGTTGACGACCCCCGAAAATCCGTACTGAACGTCGTCCGCGATGTAGCCAAGCTGCATGAGCGCCTGGCCCATACGCGCGGAGGACTGTGTCATGCTGTTTGCATTGGCGTTCAGGATTTCCAAGCCAGTGCTGAGCGTCGTGGTTGCCGTATATGCAGCATTCATCCGAGTAGTCAACTCGGCCGCAGTGGTGCCAAGGGCTGCCATGCGGTTACTGAGTTCTGACGCCGTGATCGCTCCGTCAGCAAAGTCTTGCTGAAGTTGCTTGACCTCCTTGTTCACTGCGTCGAGGGCATTCCGTGCTTTAGCCAAACCCTGATCGAGATTGCCCGTGCGAATGTCCAGATCGGCGTAAATTCCACCGAGATTGATGCCCGCCATTTGTTATTTCCAATAAGTAAGGGTGATGCTCCGTGGCCAAATGCCACGGAGCGTGAAGGGGATGGCCACCCAGCTGACGCAGGGTCAGGAACTCGCAGGCTTGCCGGAACGCCGTTGCCAGGCGAGATCAACGGCCACCTTGCGATATCGCTCGATTTCGGGATCGTCCGAAGCGAAGCCGCAATCGACAGCGGACCGGACGGCAAGGTCAGAGACTTCGGTTGGGTTCATGCCGAATTCGCCAAGGCAGCGATCTACGATGCGAACCAGACGGTCATAAACTTCCGTCGGCAACGGAGGCTCGGTGGCCGGGGCCAGAGCCGGGGCGGAAAGGTCGGCGGGTTCGAGGCCATTTCGGTTGAGAGGCATAAGAGGAGATCCTTTGGGAGAGATGCCCGCGCCAACGTGACGCGGGCGAAACTGGGTTAAGACGTGCGATCCGGAGGGTTCAACTGAAAGGCCGACAGTGCGTCCTGTGCATGGCCATGTGTATGTCGTTGGCGGATCCGGCTAACCGAAGTCCGTAAACGCGACACGGGCGATGCCAGCGGCCTTGCTTGGCGTCCTATCGCCTAGCCCTTGAACTAAGACAACCCGGCAGTGGACTGTTATCGCATGCTCAGACGTGAATTCATGTGTTCATGATATTCTGGCATGTGCCAGCCGGCATGGCTTGGAGATGCTACCCAAGGAGGCCGACTTAAGCCTCATCAGGGACCTGCTTTGGGGGCAATGGCACTTGAGAGCTACGCCCAATGGGCCTATTTGGCGTCACCTGTGGTGGGGTGCACATTGCCTTCCATCAAATCTTGCACAGCGTCCAAAATCCAGAGAGAGCTATCGTCCGACGCTCTCCCCTTTTCGACGCATGACATCGCTCGAAGTCGGGCTGTGGTTGGTCCATCGGCTGCCGGAATCGCGGCCGGCTCCTCACTGAATACCGGCTGGCCCACCGTGTTAAGCGGTCCGAGTTCAGTCGGCGAGATAGCGAACCACGTTTTTAGTCGCTCATGACAGGATTGGCACAGTTCGCGTCTGCGAAACGTACCGATCTTATTCAGTTCGGTGATTTCGAGCAGTACAACGTCACGGTTTTCCTTAATGACGACGCCGCACTTGTCGCATGCATATCCTATACATACATTGACCCTTTCAGCTTAAGAGAGATTGAATCGCTAGATCAGGAATGGGACTGTGTTGGCGGCCAGGGCTGACCGAAACGAGCCGATTCCGACGCAAGCCAATCAGGGATCTTGCCTAAGGCGCGGTGAAAGTCCGTTAAGTCGTTGGCAGGGCTTGGTAGCCAGAGCCTACGAGCTCTTCCGGCCGACAACTCGCTGAACTTTTGTGCGGCCAAATCCCCTGCGTGGTTCACGTCGTGGTCAAATGCGAGAAGGTGAATTGGGCATTCCGCCAGAGCGTTCATGGCGTCCTGCTGAGGCCTCTGCGATACCCCACCGATGGTTAGGACATTCACGAATGCGGCGGCTTCCTGCCAAGCAAGGAGGGCGTCAAGCTCGCCTTCCGTAACGAGTGCGGGAAGGCCGCGAACCATATCGCTGAACGGGTAGCAGTGACCTCGTTCAGACCCCTTCAACGCTTGGTACTTGGGCCCTTCCGAGAGAGGGGTGGTGATGTCGCCGATCGAAAGTCGACGAACGTTGCAGCCGACCCATCGTGAGCCGGGATCTTCGACCTCGTCATCAGTGCTTGCATACCACGAACCAGGACGAACCCAAGGGATCGTAATACCCCTCGGGATAAACAGCTTATGATCTTCCCCTTGTCGGTTTTGACCCAAGACCGGGAACCGACGATGCCATTGCTCCGACGCGACAAAGCCGAGTCGGAATCGGCGGATTGTCGAATCTTCCAGGCCCCGTTCGCGGAGCCAGTCCAAAGCAGGGTGGCCGACTGACTCCCACAATTGTGCTTCCGCGTACCGAATGACGCCGTCTATCGCCTTCTGCCAGTCGCGATCCTGCCAGGCGGACTTGGCGGCCGGTTTGGCGACCTGAACCTGGGTAGGTTGAACGGAGGCCTTGCAGTGGTTGCCAGGGCGAAAATTGAGGTTACTCAGCCGCTTGACGGCCTCACGAACAGTGATGCCATCAAACCTCGCGACTAAATCAACGACATCCCCTGTGGCATCGCAAGCAAAACATTTGAAGTGTTCGCCATCCGGTGTTATGTGCAGGTTCGGGTTTGTATCCGCGTGAAACGGGCACAGCCAATTCCCAGACGGCGACGGCGCCCCCAGCCTGGACAAGAGGAATGATCCCAGATCGTTAGTCACGCGGATGTTGGCGAATCCAAAAGTGGTGGCCATAGTGCGATTCCTGGGCAGTACCTTAGTACCCGAAGTACCCGAATCTCCGTATTCACTCCTCCTGCGTGCGTACGCATAGGGGCCCGGTACGGGATTTCTGGGTACTTGGGTACTGTGTTTCCTTAACTTGTTTTGGCGTAATGATTTCTAAACAGTACCCGGCCAAACCTGGCGTAGGTACTGCCGGGTACTAAGGTACTGATTCTGTTGAAAGCCAGAGCGAATCAGGGGATTTCGTAGGCTACGGGATCTGGGTCGACGTCTTGGTTCAGCGTCAGGCCCAGTCGCCAGGCTTGGGAGTTGGATTTCTTGAGTTCGAAGCCCCGCCGTTCCATTTCGCTGCCGAACGCTCGGGACGCCACTGGCTCGGTTCCCGTGCCCTTACACCATCCGACGTAGGCCCCATAGAGTTCGCTAGCTTTGACCTTGGCGACCTCCTTAAGATGCGACTGCTCTGGAACAAGGCATCGATCGCGTAAAAAATCACCGATGTTATCCATCTCGTCGCGGTAGCTGTTTGTTGCATCCTCGATCGATTTAGGCTCGGCCAAGCCGATGCGTTGCCATTCGACGCAGCCCTGGACGATCCAAGCCAGAATCCCCGGGGCCTCGGCCGCAAGTTGCTTGTCGAGATCCTTGATCCGCTCCTCTTTCGGGATGAAGGCGTTGAACGGAATCAGCTTGATTCGCGACCAGATCCCTTCGTCGGTGCCCTTGATTCGCGGCTTGTGATTTACAGCAAGAAAGACCTTGTGGCTCGGCATGAACTCATAGAAGTCCTGCCGCATCCGCCGGGCTTTGATCCGCTCGCCTCCGGTCAACTTCTTGACCAGAGCTTCATCGAATCGCCTGCCGTCTTCAGCCTCGGCGGTTGGCACAAAGCGGCGTCCTTCCAGGTCGGTCAGACCCGTAGGGTGATCGTCCTGGGCTTTCGACATAAGGAGTGAGGCATCGATCGTCGTCGCGTAGTCGCCGAGGATTGCCAGGATCGTATTCAGGAACGTTGACTTACCATTTCGACCCTTGCCGTAAAGGATGAAGATGGCGTGTTCGGAGATGTCACCGGTCGCCGCATATCCGATGGACCGTTGAAGAAACCCAATGACCTCCTGATCGTTGCCCATTGTGCGATCGATGGTCTTGATCCAAAGCTCACGTCTGGCGGTCGGGTCGAATGCCACCGGGGCAAGCTTGGTTATCAGATCTCGCGGGTCATGAGGGCGTAGCGTCCCTGTCCGAAGATCAACGGTCCCGTTCAAGACGTTCAGGAGCATCGGATCCCGGTCTAAATCGGCCGTCTCGATCGCGATTCCTTCCTCGCTCCTCGCCAGGGCAATGAGGGCGTCAAGTCGCCTGCGATCCTGTGAACTGAGAGCAAAGGCGAGAAAATCGTCTCGTTCAGCCGGCGTCATATTCGCCGCCTCATGGGCCATCGCCACTACCGATTTCTTAGCCAGGCGTTCAACCTCTCCCGTTCGATCGCGGATCCATCGCTTCCCGTTCGAGACGAGCCAGGCCGACTGTTCATAGCAGTAACGAACCCGATCACCATAGAGAGCAACAAAGCGTTGCGCGTTGCCAAGATCGGACCGAGAGTACCCCGTATCTGCATCGACCGCTCTGGCGATTTCCGAAACCGGCCCTTCTTGCTCGACTTGAACCAAAGCCGCACGCATTAACCCGACTTCTTCCGGATATCGCCCTTCAAGCGTATTGCTCCAGAATTGGAAGAGGCTCGTTCGTCGGTGTTCGAGCGTATTGAGGCCCGCTGTGTCCATCAGAAAAATGATGGAGTTTTGCCAATGGACCGAAATACCCTTCAGGTCTTTACGTTTAGGGGGGTGGCCATCAAGAGTGGCCGCCAGCATGCGTGCCCCGTCTCGGTCGGTTGCACTGATCGGGGAAGCTGAGACTCGCGTGACATCGAAAGTATGGTCTTGACGATGACTGTCGTCACTTTGTATGCTCATAAAAATGATTTGCCTCTCCAGTAGGCTGTCATGCTTGCCGAGGTTTCACCGACTTCGGCCTGGGATTCATGCAAGAGCCATCGAGTTGCATCGATGGCTCTTGCCTTTCTTAGCCACAGTTCCTGCGTAGCATGACGGCCAAAGCGTTCGCATACTCAGGCAAGGCCAGTAGGTCCGCCTCGTGGATGACGAGCATTCTCAGCCCTGCTTTATCGCGAACCGCCACAATGGGAAGCCTCAGTTCGGCAAACGCCGCTTCTCTAGCCCGGCCCCAGAGATTCCCAACGGCTTCGGCGGCCTCTGTCCGGGCCTCAGTTTCAATGTGAATGTGGTCGACTACCGAAGATTCAGGCCGTTGTTCGACTGACTTTCGTGGATTTGACATCGTTCACCCGCCCTTTCGCCACTCATAGAAGTCCACCCGGAAGGCCGCAAGTAACTGGCCGAGTGCCGCAGCCTCGTGAGTCGCCTGCTTGGCGATCCTGTTTGATCCAAAATGGTGCATCTTCTCGAACAGCCACTTTGTAGTGTCGTTTTTGGGCGTTCCAAGCGGCCCGGCGAACACCTTGTTGTGCATGCCGAGCAGGACTACCTCAACCAAATCTTCCCAGGGGTCGCCCGAGGCCGTCGCGTCTTTGATCAAGGCGAAGGCTGTGCTGTCACCGCAGTTCAAGGCAGCGGCAATAGTCCTGGCGCCAACGCGAGGAAACATCATTACAAATTGCTTCTGAAGATATTTCTTGATCAGTTTATCCAGGGCCTGGATCTGATCCTTCGTTGCCTTGTCGATTGGGAAACGATATCCCCTGGAATGGGCCAACTCTGCTGGAATCAGGATGGAACGCCCGAGTTGGCCCATTCCCCCGCCTGTCTTCTTTCGGCGAGTCTTGCCACCTACAACTTGCCGTGAGCCCCGGCCGATGACAGCTGAGGGCGATTCGCCATCGGCCGGGGACTGGTCGATTTCATTAGGCGGGCTTTGGGGCGGGCGAACTGTTTTCGGCCGAATCGATCGGGATTCGATTTGTGTTGTTGCTCCCATCGGGAGTCCTCATGCTTAATAGGGCCAGTGAAAATCACTCCAAACAGCCACGCCCGATTGGGGTGCAACCTATTTGGTGAACAAGGATTGCGATCACCATTCCGACTCTAAGCGGACCGCCGGAAAATCCGGCCCGCCGCGAAAGCAAGGCGCGGAGTTTCCACCGGCGGTCCGCCAGGGGGCGGCCGTACGTGGAATCTGAATTGGCGGGCCGACTTAGATGCCGAGTTCAGCGAGTGCCTTTTCAGCCCGCTGGTGATCCCGCTGGCGAGCGGCAGATGTGCGGCTGGTTGATGCGGCAGGCAGGGCGTGCGAGCCGGCTTGGGAGGCCAGGGGGGCACCGGAGCGAGCGGCTGTGAGAGCGTCAAAGAACTCGGCGATCCACTCGCGGGTGGTGCAGCGGCTCCCCCCGATCATGGCGAACCGGAGTTTCACGCCCCGGCACCCATAAGAGGCCCATCTGTGGATCGTTGAGAGGTTGACCTTGCGCCCTCTCTTTTTAGGCAGTAAGCCAGGAACTTGCGAGAAGAGGAGATAGTGATTCCAAGCGGATTCTTCGCCCGTTGCCCTCCCAGGTCACTCGATCGGCCTGAGCAAGAGTCTTCTCTCTTTCTGCGATGTGAGTCATTTGCGTTGCCTCTCAACAAAACGGATGTTTTGCGTCACTGAGGCAAGTATACGCAATATCACTAGGAAGGTCGGCAGGAGACTTGACGGGAGTTGGTAGGAGTTAGAGGAGAGTTCCTCATCTTAGTGACCAGCACGCTTCCAGCCGACGCGCAAATTGTCCATGCAAAAGCGAAATGACGCTTGAATTGACACTGTGGCATTGAAATCATCAACGGTTTGCTTCAGTGGTCCACCTATACCAAATGGGCTGCTAATGCTCTTAGTTGGCCAGTTTTCTTTCTCAAACGCATCGAGCAATCTCATCTGGTTCTTAGCGTTAGCCGCAAAACTCCGGCAAAGCACTTCACCGAAGTAGAGCGTTCTCTCTCGCCGGTCCCATCGAGGCTTGGACACCAAAGTGACAATTCCGGCGTGGGCCTGGTTTCCTCTCATCCACGAAACATAAGTGTCGAATGCTGATGCAATTTCCCTTGCAGGTTCGAGTTCTAACGGCAACTTTCGTGAGTTTTTCAGAAAATCATGCGCAACAGTTACAGCGTGTTCGTAGCAATAAACAATTTGATATCCTGATAGCTCTTGCTCATAAGATTCCTTAATCCAAAAGTCGTTCTGCGTGCGGTAGTACACAATGTGATCCCAGTTGCCTCCTTCGCTAGGATCTGGGCAACTAACCAGGAATCTTCGACATTGATGGAGATCAACGGCATCCTGCCCGAAACCATCCTCGCGATTCACCCAGACGAATTTTGCCATTTAATTTTCCCTCTGCCAGTGCTCGGGGCGGACCAGACGACTCGACGGGTAGAGGTTCAAAGATCGTCCGATTCGCTTGGCCAGGCCGCTTGCAATCAGCCTGGCCGTCCCGAGCGACTTGATGGTAATCGAATATGCTGCCCAAGTGAACGGGCGATCCGTAATGCTCAGCCGATCTGGCCCATGACCCCGATCGCCTTGTCTCGGTCGACCTCGGCGTAGACTTCGGTGACGGTCGAACTGGAATGGCCCAGGATCACGCGAGCTACGTCCAACCCAAACTCTCGGCGTAGCTTCGTCGCGGCGTTGTGGCGAAGTTGGTTGGGGTGCCAGCGATGCGCGCGGTGCCAATCCTTGAGTTCCCGACGTTGCTCGGAGGTAAGATCTTTCTTAGGGATCTTCGACAACACAGGATGCGGAAAGGCGGCCGCGCAAGCTTTCACAATGGTTTCGCGGTAGGAGTCGGCCGTATAGCAAGCCCCTGGACCCTTTTTTGGGGAGGGTTTCTTTGCACGTGCCTGTTGAGACGGAGTCATAGGAGACTTTCGGTTTCGGCGACGTTCCGCAAGCGACTCCTCAACGACTTCTTTGGGTTGGAACAGGTAATCAATTGGGTCGGGTCGGATCCATTGGCGCAGCACGACTTGAGCGGCGGGCCCAAAGTAAATCTGCCGATCACGCCCGTGATGCTCGGTCTTGTGCGTTTCCGGTGTGTAGATCCAGACCCGGCCTGACGTGTCGAGATCGCACGTACGCAGCATGCAAACTTCGCCGGGCCTCATGCCTGAGAGCCGTTGAAGCTGAATCATTGCCCCAACCTGTCGGGAGACAAAAGGGACGATCGCGTCTACCAATGTGTCGGCGACTGGTTTGACCGGTAGGCTCTCCCGGGCCTCGGATCGTCCTTTTCGTAAACCGGAAACCGCTCGCAAGCCGTGATGAATGCTAAGCGGAATCAGTTCATTCTCGGTTGCCCACTTGAAGGCACGGACGATGATTCGCGTCCGACGATTGACTTCGTTGTGGCACAGGCCGGAATCGATGATCTGTTGGCGAACGGTTTTCAATGCCAGGGGGCCGAAGTTCTTGGCTGAAGTGTGGCCGTAAAGCCGCCTGAGATGCCCCATGGCGTATTTGATATGCGCGACTTCGCCGGTAGGTTTTCCGCCTTTCCGGTAGTACCCTTCAGCATAGCGAATGTACGCCAGGATCATTTCGCTGATGGTCAGTTCGTCCGGTGCGACCGGGGAGCCTGACGTGGGGTTTTCGCGGGCGCGAGTGGCAGCGTGTCGCCCGTTAACCAGCCATTCGGCCAGCAGGCGATCGTATTCGGCCAGGCTTTGGGGTGTGCCGTGTTTGCCGAGGTAAAAATCTCGGCCATTCAAGGTGACGACAGCCTGACCGGATGGTTTGTGAAACCGGTAGGACGGAGTGCGTACTGGCATCGGGGCGGCCTCCAAATCCGGTAGTGTACCGGGTTTGATGGAGTTTTTGGGCCGCTCCGTCCGCCAGGACAGGTGAGCTAAAGTTAGCACTCGGCAGGATTTAGATCAGTGTGCCCGGCAGGAGTTGAACCTGCAACCTTTGGCTTCGGAGGCCAACGCTCTATCCAATTGAGCTACGGGCACGTCTCACGGACGAATTACACTCGAAGGGAGACTAAATGTCAAGGGCCGAGGTGCTCGGTTCTCTGATTAAGGTTCGCAACCTCTGGCCATTTGGTTGTGAACAGAGATTCGGCCCGCTTGGCCTTATCGAGCGTCCCCGGCTTCGGAGAGAGTTTTGACGGGCTTGACCGGATCGCCATCTTTCAATTCGTCGAGAGTGCGGAAAGGGCCGACGACGACTGGCTCGTCCGGTTTCAGGCCGGAGAGGATCTCGACTTTGCGCTCGTCGCTCAGGCCGGTCTCGACGGGTCGGGCGCGGGCGATGCCACCTTCGATGACGAAGACGATCTTGATGTAGCGGAGTTCGGCCTCCTGGGCTTTTTCGCCGGGCGATCGGGCGTTGCGCTCGGCCCAGGCGCGGACGCTTGGGGTGTTGGGTAAATCTTTGCGACGGCGGTGGACGACGGCCTGGGCGGGCACTCCCAGAGCGGCGGAGGCGCGGCGGACCTCGATCTCGACCGTCGCGGTCATCGCCGGCCGGAGCGATGAGTGGGCGGTGTCGGCGGCCGCGTCGAGGCTGACCAGGGTCTCGAAGCTCACGACTTCGTCCTTGGTCTTCCCCTTGGGAGCCACCAAGTCGATCGTGCCCGCGATGGGGTGGAGCTGGTCGGCCTGGAGGTAGACCAGGGCCGGCTGGCCGCGGCGGACCAGGGGGACGTCGGTCTCGTCGACATCGGCCCGGACACGCATCCGGTTCATGTCGCTGATGGTCATCAGTACCGAGCCCGGCAAGTTCGTCGTCCCTGCGATGACGACCTCGCCGACGTCGACGTTGACCCCGGCGACCACGCCGTCGATGGGAGCCTTGATCGTCGTTCGGTCCAGGTCTTGCTGGCTGGTCCGTCGCATTGCTTCGCTCTCGATCAACTCGTGCCGGCTCATCGCCAGCGCGGCCTGAGACTTGGCCACGGCGGTGCGGGCGTCGGCCAACTCATTCGGAGCCGTGAAGCCGCGACCTGCAAGCGTGCCCGATTGCTTGGCGTCGCGATTTGCCTTGTCCACGTCCGATCCAGCTTGCTCGATCGCCGAGCGGAGCCGCTCGATTCGCGCCTTGGATGAGTCGAGCCTGGCTTTGGCGTCGGTGTCGTCGAGCTGAACGAGCACATCGTTCGCCTTGACCGAATCTCCGTCTTTGACTTTCACCGCCAGGACTCGTCCCACGAGTTGCGAGGCGATCTCGGCTTCTTCGACGGCCTCGACCTTGCCGGGGGCCGCGACCGTCTGAATGATCGGTCCGCGGGTCGGCGGCTCGACGATGACTTCGCGGGTCGGCGGTGAGGCCAGGCGCCAGTCGATCTCAAGGGAGCCGGAATCGCGCCGAAGGTTAGCGGCGGCGAGCACTGCCACCAGGATTCCCAGAGCGATTGTCACTACGACGAATCGGGACATCATTGGTTCTCTTGTTTCGACTTTGGTCGCACCTCAACCTGGCGCGATCACCAGTCTCGCCCCGGCCCCGATCGCCAGGCCGAAGGCGACCCGAATGACCGCCTCGACGAGCCAGAGAACAATGCAGATCATCCCTGCGGCAGTCAGATTGACCTGTCCCCGTCGCCAGGCCCCGTGCGCCAGGACCGACCACCCCAGGACCACGAACAGGTCGAGTTGCCGGAGGGCAAGCCACGCGGCGGCCGGGTAGACTCCCTGGGGTAAGAGGAGAGTCGGTGAGGTTTCGATGTCGCCCCGCCGCAGCGCAACCATGAGGGCTACCTGGACCGCCAGACCGAGCACCCAAATTCCTTGTGCGATGGCGCATTCGTTCAGGGCCAGCTCATACCGAACGGGGCGACCAACCAGGGCCGCTACTGAGGCAAAGAGGGTCGCCGCCGCCAGCGCTCTCGCGGCCAGGGCCAGTGGTTCGACCAGAAAATCCCCCAGCCAGGCCAGCGTCGTCCAGAACGAGAGTGTGTCGTGCTGTGTTTGAATGGCCCGGCGGATCAGGTCGTCGCTTACCTCGCCGATACCGCGCGACTCGACCCGAGCCGCGCCTTGCTCGACTCCCTCAGCCAGTGCGCCCGTCCGGAATCCCGCAAGCCAGATGACGCCGTTCAGCCCGAGTACGAGCGCTCCCCAGAGCATCAGGGTGAGCCCGAACCGCGGTCCATCCGTGGCGGCTCCGGCCCGGTTCGGCGATCCCATGCTCACCGCCTCGACCATGGCCAATGCGGGGCCTCCGCGCGACCAACCTTCCTCGACAGAAGTCCCCGCGTCGACAATCGACCTCAATGGGGCCTTTATCGATACCCATCGATGTCGCTGTCGGTTTCGGCCATTCTCCCGAACCGTTGCAGTTTCTGAGGAGACTTCAACTCTGCGGAGACTCGATGCTTTTCGACATTGGTGAGGGGACTCTCGGGAATCGATCCTGGCTTCAACCCTGAGTCGAGGAGGTTGCCACGAGCATCTCGTCGATGGTTTGCTCCAGGAGGGGGCGGCCGCCGAACTGCATGCCGAGGGCTTGCAGCTTGGTCGTGACGATCTGGTTTTTGGGGGCCGAGGGCGTGCCGAGAATCGCGCCCCGGGCTCCCGATCGCTCCTGGGCGATCGTGGCCACTTCATGTTCGGAAACGTAGCGGTCGCAGCAGTTGAACGACTGGCCGGAGATGGCCTTGGTCTCGGCCGTCAGCAGGACGGCGACAGCACAGGCGACGTCGGCGGCGTGGACTTCCTTTCCGCCGCGGCGGCATTCAACCTTCTCACCTCGCGCCACGGCGGAGACCAGATCGAACCACTTGCTCTTGCGGGGAGGGTGTGCCAGGCCGTAGATGCCGGTCGGGCGGAGTGCGCAGATCGGGTAGCCCTGGCCCATGCCGTAGCTATGGACGAAGGCTTCGAGGGCCGCCTTGTGGGCTCCGTAGTGGCTGGCCGGCCAAAGTGGATGGGCCTCGTCAAGCGGCCGGTCGCCGAGGATGGTGTCGTAGACCGCACAGGTCGAGATGAAGATGAACCGCTTGACCCCGGCCGCTCGCGCGGCCTCGATCAAGCGGAGCGTCCCCATCACATTCGTCTCCACGAACGGGATGAGGTCCCCTCGCCCCCCATGAAGCCGCCTGAGGGATGGTAGAGTGCGGAGTGAACCACGGCATCGCAGCCTTCGACCAGAGCATGCGCGGCGTGATCTTCACCGAGTTCGCCCGGTACCCAAGTGAGCGAATCCTGGAAAATCTCCAGCCCCTCCTGCTGGCTCGAGGGGCGGTGCCAGCAGCGGAGCTGATGCCCCGCTCTGGCCAGGTTCGCAACGAGATAACGGCCGAGGAACCCCGTGGCTCCGGTCACACCGATCCGCATTGGTCGATCCTTTCACTTCGCCATCAGGTCACTTCGTCATCAGCGCCCGGGCGCCGTCGATGACTTTGTCCCACTGGAAGGCGGGACCTGGGTCGGTCTTGTTGGTCTGGACGTGATAGTGCCCCACGATCCCTTGGAAGAGGTCGTACTTGTCGTTGGGGAGCGTCTTTGTGAGAAGCGCTCCGGCTTCGTCACGCGGGTAATCGCACTTGATCTTGGGGAAGACGGTGCAGAGGGTGGCGGTCAATTTGGTCAGGGAGTCGTACTGCTCGGGGGTCAGGTCATATTGCTGAAGCTTTTGCCCGTGGATCGTCCCGACGACCGGCTCGGGGCGGCTCGGTCGGGGCACCCACGTGGGATCCGTTGCCCGCTTGCGTACCGCGTTCAACTCGGTTTCAGGCAGGATGATCTGGACCTGGCCGTCAGCGTCGCGGCGATACCAGCGGTTGAACGTGTCGGTGCCGCCAAGTGGGTAGGCTCCCATGTTGGCGATCTCGATCCCGATGGAGCGGCCGTTGGCCTTGGTTGCGTGCCAGGCCCCTTCCTTCAGGTCGAGGGTCTGGTAAATCGTGCCGTCGAGGTCGAGCATGAACTGGACGCTCAGGCCTCGGCTGTCATGGAGGACCTGGAAGCAGCGCCGGCTTGTCCCTGCGACGTCGTAGTGGATCACGAACTGATCGACGACGTTCTGAAGCGAGGTCAAGTCCCAGCCACCTCCGCGCACCTGTTCGTTCTGCTCCGGCGTGAGCGGCACCTTGCGCACCCCGAACCCGATGGTCACCTCGTTCCGTTCCTGGACCTTGGCTTTCTCCCGGACATCCGCGATTGGCCCGAACCGACGCTCGACGCGATAGGCGTCGTATCCACCTGGATCGGTCCACAGGACGACTGGCGCGGTGGTGTGGAAGAGTTGGCCGCAGACGACGATCTCATCGCCCCGGCGTGGCAGCTTCTCGCCTACCTTGGGTTCGTCGGCAGGGGCCGAAGCGCCGAACCCGAGCAACAGGAGCAGGCCTGCTCCGAGGAGGGCTCGACGGTCGATCGCCGCATCACGAATGCGCAACAGAACATGGGTCATGGTGTTCGTCATCTTGATGGATTAAGGAAAACAGAAGGTCAGGATTCGACCGGGAGGCCGCTCATTGCTTCGCCACGACGGGGAGGAAGTTCGTGGGCGTCATCTCTTAAATCAATCATGGCGAACCCACCTCAAAAAGGCCAGCCCTTCCACGCTCATGTTGCGGTGAGTGGTCGGACCCATCCACCAGGCTCGTCGAGCTTGAGCTGGAAGTCGAGGAGGCATTCGGACAAGGGGCGCATCAGCCCGGGAAGCCAGGCGTCAAGCCGAGGGGTAAGTAGCCCGCTGTTCAAGGGACGGGGTGCCCCTTGGCCGAGTTCGGCGGTCGTCTTGGCCTGGATCAGTTGCGAATTCAGCCCGAAGGCTTCGGCCAGGCTCCTGGCGAATGTGACCCGGTCGATGAGATCGGGGCCGGCGACGTGGATGAGACCCGACCGCCCCTGTTCAATCAATCTGACAATCGCTTGCGCGACGTCGGGACCGTAGCTCGGGGTCGAGACCTGGTCCGAAGGGCAGGGGAGGGCACGCCCTTCGCGCAACGTCTTGGCGAGTTGGTAGGCGAAATTCTTCCCTTGTCGTTCGGGGCCATAGACCCAAGTGGTTCGCGCGATCAAGAGGAGATCGCCCAGTGTTTCGGCCAGGACCTGCTCGGCTTCAAGCTTGGCCTGCCCGTAGATGGAAAGCGGGCGAGGTTCAGCCGATTCGGCATACGGACCGTTGTGGCCGTCGAAGACGTAATCGGTGGAGAAGTAGACGAAGCGAGCCCCCACTTCGGCGGCCGCTCGGGCCAGGTTCAGAGGCTGCTCGACGTTCGCAGCCCGCGCTTTTCCTGGGTCTCGTTCGCAGCCGTCGACCCAGGTGAACCCGGCCGGATAGAAGACCACGTCGGCTTTTTGGTCGCGCACCCAGGCAGCCGAGGCTGCCTGGTTTGCGGCGTCGAGCGGGACCAAGCCGGGAAAAGCTGTCGTGGCGAAGGTTCCCCACGCGTCGTGATTTCGCTCGGCGAGCACGCGGAGGAGCCAGCCGCCCAACTGTCCCGAACCGCCGATCACGACCGCGCGCATCCGGACGGCGGCGGCCGTCGATCGGTGGCTCATTTCAATTGAACCCCTTGCGGCGGATCGTGCTGTAGCGCTGAAGCGACTCTTCGATGATCGGCAAGGCGAGGTCGGCCGACTGGATCTCGTCGACTGCGACGTCCTTGCCCTCGAGTTGCTTGTAGTCCTGGAAGAAGCGACGAAGCATGGTGAGCCGGTGGGGAGGAAGATCCAGAGCGTCGTGGAAGCTATTGAATTCCGGGTCACCCACCGCGACGGCGAGGATTTTGTGGTCGCGTTTGCCGCAGTCGATCATGGTCATCAGACCGATTGCCCGCGCGGTGACCAGCGTCATCGGCGCCACGGCCTCCTGGCAGAGGACCAGAACGTCGAGAGGGTCCTCGTCTTCCGCGTAGGTCTGGGGGATAAACCCGTAATTGGCTGGATAATAGACGGCCGAATAGAGCACCCGGTCGAGCCGAAGCAGGCCCGTGCGCTTATCCAACTCGTACTTGACGCTCGATCCCATCGGGATCTCGACGAGCGCATTGAACTCCTTGGGCAGGTGTTCGCCCGGAGTGACGTCGTGCCAGGGATGAAGCATGAGACCCTAATCGTTTCGAGGTAATACCGTCGCGACCCAAACTCCAAGACCTCCCATCATACCAGACCGCCGACGCATCGGCCAACGATCGGTCTTGCCACTGGACCGCTGGACCGCTGCCACTTTTTTTGGAATGGGTACCCGTGTTGGAAGCAGCCTCAGCCGTGAGTCATGAGTCTTGTCACCGTCCGTAGGTCGCCGATCGTCGACGTGCGACTCTTCCTGAATTAACGATTCTTTACAGGATGAGACCTCGAAAATGCCAATCTACTATCGCCATGAGGCTGCCTCAACGAGCAAACACCGGGTGCCCAGCGAGGGACCTGGGGCGAACCTGGAAGGATGCCAGCGCCCCTTGGGGTTTTCTTGTCCGAAATTCGAGGAATCCGAAAATGGAATCGATGCTGCGTCGCCTGCTCGCCACCTGGATCAAGAGCCAGGAACTCGCCCCCCGTCGCTCGCCCACCGCGGCCGTGCGCTGCGAGTCGCTTGAGGGTCGTCAACTTCTCTCAACGACCGGCCTGCTCCGGGGACACATGGGGATGCCGTCCTCCCCAACCACCCAGCGTGGGCAGTTTTTCACAAGGGGCACGATGGGCGGGCAAAATACCGGAGGATTCGGGAGCGGAGCGGCCGTATCCTCCGTTTCCACGCAAGCCGGGCCGTTTGCGAATATTCGGGGGCATGGCAACGCGATGGGTGGCGGAGCGGGACGTGGCGGGGTCGCCGTGAGGTATGGACAGGTGGCTCGTGCGAGATTGCAGAATCAACCCGCCACTCCAGGCCTCAACGCCGTCGTTGACACGAATACCACGACCGTTCCATCCGAGGCGCCGGAGACGCTCACCATGCCGGCCCAGGGCGACCCGGCCAACGGATCCCCGACGACGACCCAGCCCGATCAGGGGGCTCCGACGATGAGTGGTGGTTCCTTTAGTGTGATGCCGAGTGGGCCGCTCGGGGGCTGGTTCGGTGGCAGAGCTGAAAACAGAGAGTTGGTGAGCTTCAACGGGGCGCTCGGCCAGCAGGCTGACGGGCCTGGAACCCAGGCTGGCAACCTTAGCATCAGGGCAGAGCCCAGCGAGGAGTTGCAGAGCCATTTCGAGAAGCTCCAGACCGATCTTCAGGCGATCCAGGACAAGTCGGAAGTGACGCCGAAGCTGCTGGCCGCCGTCCGCAACGACTTCGAGGCGATCCAGGAGGCGTCCACGACCGATCCCGACCAGGAGTCGGTGAAAGCGTTGGCCGCCACGGTTGAGTCGATCGGCAGCCAAATTCCCACCGACGTTCAGCAGGCTCAACTCGTGGCTGACTTCACCGCGGTTCTCAAGAGCCAGGGCATCACCGACCAGACGCTGATCGATACGGCTGTTGCCGATATCCAGGCCGTGGTCGCGGCCTCGCACGTCACGGCTGACGACCTGGCGACCATCGCAGCCGATCGGGAGGCCATCGAGAATGAAATCAACTCCAATGCCGAAGCGATGCCTTCCGTGTCGCTGACGACGGGCGACGCAGTCGGTAGCTTGATGAGCGGGTTGACCGGAGGATTCGAATCTGGAATCCCGATGGCTGTTCCATTTGCCGGTGGTGCGCCGGGCGGCCCGTTTAGTGCTTTCCCGATCGACTTTGCCTCGGCTGGCGGTGTCATGATGGATGGCGGTGGCCAGTTCAATGGCTTGCCGATCACCGTTTCGCCTATCGGTGGCGGGATGCACGGCCCGATTAGCGTCTCGCAAGGGGCCGTCAACATGGCTGGCGGCGGCCAGTTCGGTTCGTTTAGCGTTTCCTCTGCCAGCGGCGTCGAAGCGAGTGGCCAGTTCAGCGGAGCTCCGGTCGTCACCTCGTATACGGTCGGTGGGATGGGCGGCCAGTCAGCCCAGTTCAGTGGTTCGCCCTACGGTGGCGGGATGGGCGGCCGGTTCGGAGGCCGAAGAGGCCGCTGAGACAGGGAACTTTGATCCCAGTCGGGGCTCAATCTTCACGCCTGGCAGCTTCCACCTCTTGAGCGTGGCAAACCCCTTGAGAGGGCGTCGAGGAGAGGCCGAGGGACGTCAACTCCTCGGCCCAGTACTCGACGCTCCTTTTTCTTGGGGGGGGACGGATTGGATTGAGCGTCGCCGCGAGGTTGGTCGTGAACGGCTCTGATTTTACGAATCTTAATGATTGGGAGGGGTTGTGGTTGTCTATAATCGCGGCGAGGCGTATGGGGACGGGACCGCTTTGCGCAGGACGCGCCGAGACTGAAGACGAGCGAATCTCCGACGTGGCGGTGGTGGGGGCGGGAGTTCAGTTCCGATGAATGCACAGGAATCGTTCCCGCTGCTTCAGGGCGCTCAAACGATGATAATGCCGGGAGACGACGCGGCTCCGGTGAAGTCTGCGGCGGGGTCGGTCTCCATTTTGCTCATCGACGACGACGTCGAGTTATGTGGCTTAATGCAGAAATTCTTTGCGCGGCATGGGATGAGCGTTGAGATCGTTCATAACAGCCATCGTGGCCTGGCGCGAGCCTTGACGGGTGCTCACGACCTGGTCTTGCTCGACGTCATGATGCCGAATCTCGACGGGTTCGAGTTGCTCGGCCAGGTACGGCATCGGAGCCAGATCCCGGTGATCATGCTGACGGCGCGGACCGCCCAGGCCGACCGGATTCTCGGCCTCAACGCCGGCGCCGACGATTATTTGCCCAAGCCCTTCGGTCCGGAAGAATTGCTCGCCCGGATCCGCGCTGTGCTTCGACGGATGGACAACACCCGGCACAGCGAGGTCGAATCGCTCGTGGTCGGTCCAATCCGGCTGATTCCCGGGGCTCGCGAAGTCCACTGTGAGGGGCGGGTCGTCGGTCTGACTTCGATTGAGTTCGATGTCCTGGAACAGCTTGTGCGTTTGGCGGGGCGGGTGCTTTCACGCGACGCGCTGACGACCGCCCTCCACCAGCGTCGGGCCACGCCGTTCGATCGCTCCATTGACGTCCATATCAGTCACATCCGGAAGAAATTGAAGCGTCACGGCGACCGGATCCGGACCGTCCGAGGTATCGGCTACCTCTTCTGCTCGGAGGCGGAAGGGGACGGGGAAGGCGAAGTCGAACGATGAACTCGCTGTTCGGCAAGATCTTCCTCTGGTTCCTGGGAACGAGCCTGGTGTCGGTCGTCGCATTCAAGGCGACCTCGTCGTTCTTCCTGCCTTCGCAGGAGGCGCCTGCGTTCCTGCCGATCTATCTCTGGACCCTGTTGGGAACCGCGGTTCTCGGCTACCTCGTGGCGATCAACCTGGTCAGGCCGTTGCGAAGTCTGAGACGCACGGTGGAGCAGTTCGGCCGGGGTGATCTGACGGCCCGCACCGGTTCGCTTCGAAAGGATGAGATCGGGGGGCTGTCGCGGGCTTTCGACCGGATGGCCGAACGGATCGAGACGTTGCTGACCGCCGAGCGCCGGCTCTTGCAAGATGTGTCTCACGAGCTCCGTTCTCCCCTGGCGCGGCTCCGGTTCGCCGTGGAGTTG
The DNA here is from genome assembly GCF_045290345.1 of Singulisphaera photorubra. GTDB lineage: Bacteria > Planctomycetota > Planctomycetia > Isosphaerales > Isosphaeraceae > Singulisphaera. The sequence continues at coordinate 2,629,525 of NZ_CP155447.1, forward strand.
GCACGAACCGACGGCGATCGTGAAGAGGCTCTGACGCATATCGCCAAGGACGTGGAACGACTGGCCAACCTGGTCGACGAACTCCTTCAGTTAACTCGCGCCGAGGGAGACCCTTCGTCACAAGACCTCCATGTCATCTCTTTGAGCGAACTCCTGCGATCGTTGGTTGCGGATTGCGTACTGGAGGCCGAGGCCCGACATCGCCGCCTGATCTTGAACGTCGAGGGGGCTGCGTTTCTCCTCGGAGAGCGGGAACTGATCCGACGCGCCGTCGAGAACGTGCTTCGCAACGCGATCCACTACGCTCCGGAGGGAACGACCGTCGAGGTCGTCATGACGCTCGTGGCCGAGGTGGCCACGATCACCGTGCGCGACCGCGGACCGGGAATCCCGGACGAATGGTTGGATCAGATCTTCAAACCGTTCTTTCGCGTGGATGATGACCGGGCCCGGACCAGCGGCGGCGTTGGATTAGGGCTGTCGATCGCCCAACGCGCCATCAACCTGCATCGAGGAAAGGTCGTGGCGAGAAATGCAAACCCCGGCCTGATCGTCACGATCGAGTTGCCTCATGCCAAGGCGCATCCGGACGAGACCTGATCTCTCCGCTCTTGGGCCTGGGCGTTCGAATCATGACTTCTTGAGGCAACCTGGGTTGCTCTTCAAAAAACCGAGCCGTGAGAAACGACGGTGGTGAATCGCTCGGGCGGGGGACGCCACGGAAAGCTTGGCACGCGCCGGCTCGGACTTTCTCCCCGACGACCCGGGGTGCCCAGCGAGAGCGGCAACGACCGAGTACCGCTCGACAGCATCGTTGGGCCTCGCGTCGCTCAGGACGGAATCGATCCAGCCGCCGTCGGCCGAGAATGCCGGCTGGTTGGCGATCCGCGGCCCGGGCAACTCCACGCTGCTGGCCTCGTCGACGGACGGATTCCCGGTCGCCGCGTCGATTGTCATCGTCCCCAACCGCAAATGGAGGCTGCGATCCTCGTCCCGACGGGCAAGGTAGGCCAGTGCCAGACCACCGTCAGGCGTGGCTGCGACGTTGGCGAATCGCTCCTCGATGATCGAGTCGGTCGGCCCTGATGCGATCAGGCGTCCCAGGTCTTCGATTCTCGTCCCGGCGCTGTCGAGCTTGAGCCACCAGAGCTGCGTCCTCGTCCGGCCCTCCTGATTCTGACGCACCTCGTGGAACGAGACCGAGACGATGACTTTGCCTCCCAGTCTCGGGTCGGTCGGCCAGGTTGGTTCCCAGAGCAGGCGACGATAGGCCCAGGGAGGGGGATTTCGCCAGACCAAGGGGACCGGCTTCACCATGTCACCGTCGTAAGACCCCTCGGTCGCCGTCGGCGGATCGTCGAAGGAATAGCTGTAGAGCTGACCGTCCCATCCCGAGAAAAGGACCTTCGCCGACAAGCCTGGAGCCCAGCAGGGAGAGCCTGCCGGAATGTTGTCGAGGGCAACCCGATCGAGAACTTCACCTCCTGGGATCGCAAGCCGCGCCAGTCCCATCTCGTCAACCTGGTTCCCCTCGAAACGTTTCCAGAGGCCTACAACATGGGATCGCCCTTGGTTGTCTTGCCAAGGGGAGCAGGTGGCGTAGTCGATGCGTTCCGCTTCGTTGAGCTTGATCCGCTCGGTCACGCCAGTCTCGACGTTCAGCAGGCGGAATTCGTTGTCGACCTTCGGGAATGAGGAGACGCAGATTGGCCGATAGCGGGGAAACGCGGCCTGGCGCCGATCGGACGGCTCGGGATTGTATCGCCCCAGCAGGATGGCCGCTCCCGTCAAAATGACCAACGTCGTCAGGCCCAGTCGAATCACCGATCGCAGCATACGCATTGCCATCTCCCGCGGGAGAACATTACCAAGGGCATCAATCAAAGGGACAGAAAGCTTTTCATGGGGAAGCCTCGTCGGAAATGCCGATGGGGACTACCTGCGCCGATGGTCGAGAATCGCTTTGTTATGATTTCGAGGGGACAATTTCTCGGGTGGTTCGGCAAGGTGTCGAACGAGAGGACTTACCTTGCTTTCCGTCATCAATGAGCGTCATTGCGTTTGTAACCGTCCCCGGAAAGTCGCCAATGGGATCGGACACAGGCCAGCCGATCCCTGTTTTTTTGCGATCAAGCGGAAATCCCTGCCGACTGAATTTGCTGGGTGGCGTCGATTTCGCGGTCGCAGACGCCACCAGATGGCAGTTGGGTGTTTTAGACGGGTGTTCCTCTTGTCCCTCGCCAAAGAACGCGTTAGCCTTCCCGAATCACGATCATATTTCGAGCCTGGTTTCTCGTGTCGATCCTTGCTTATCGCCTCGGTCGGTGCGTATTCTTCCCCTTGATTCGACGGAGAAATAAGGATCAGAAGTCCGCTGCAGCACCTATTTATTACGTTGACCCAGCATCAGGCGATGTCGCACAGGGAGCGTGCTTCCCTTGATGCGCATCGGATCAATGCCGGACCGAACCGCTTCGTTCGAAGCCAACTCGATCAGGCTCGCCGGTGGCGTCGCGGTCCGCTGGCCTGGATTGCTCCGGGGTGGCGGAGTTACTTGAATGTGGTGATCGATCAGTTAGAGAAAGAGCTTGCAACTCGCGGCCAATCCTAGAGGCCGAAAGGTTTGCTTGCGTGTTGGTATCCGCACGTTTTCCGAGGTTGCGGGAGGCGGACGGTGTGGTGACCACGGATCGAGAACTTGACGGCTGGATGATCGAATCGGCGTCCCTTTTGCTTGTGTTTTTGATCGCCTCGGTCTTCTAGAAAACCGACTGAGGTTCATTCAAGTGGCCACATGATGAGGAGTCGGGGCGATGGACCGACGTCCCGATGTCGTCGAGGCGAGTCAGCCCGCGGTTTCCGACTCGACCACTACGGTCTCCGACATTCGGAGTCGATCCGACGGAGCCTCGCCTCCGAATTTGAGAGGGAAGCGGATCGTTCTCGTGACGGGGGCCGGCGGTTTTGTGGGCGGGCATGTTGCACGAACCTTGGCGGCTGCCGGCTACCAAGTTCGCGGTCTTGTTAGGCGCATGCCACGTGTTGATCCCGCGGATCCTCCGGTCGAGTGGGTGTTTGGCGACCTACGCGACCCCGAGGCCCGCGCGCGAGCCGTTGAGGGAGCCTGGGGGGTTGCACACTGCGGAGGCTGGGTCAGCCTGGTCTCGGACCGCAACGGCGAAGCCTGGGCGGTCAATGTGGAGGCAACCCGTGGGCTTCTGGCCGACTGCACCGTGGCGAGGGTGGAGCGGTTTGTCTACACGTCGACCCTCCAGACGCTTGCCGCTGGCCGCGCGGAATGCCCTGCCGACGAGGAGACTCCATGGAACCTCGACCGGGTCCGTTCGCCTTATGTGGATTCGAAACGCGAAGCCGAGCGGGAGGTTCTGGCCGGACACGGAGGTCGGCTCTCAACCCTCGTGCTTTGTCCGGGCATGGTGATCGGGCCGAGGGATTCACGACCGACCTCGACCAGGCTCCTGATCGAAATGGCCAAGACCCCGGTGGCTTTTCTGCCGGCCGGGGGAATCCCTGTGATTGACGCCCATGTACTGGCCGTGGCCCACCAACGGGCGCTGGAATCGCAAGAGTCGGGGCGACGGTTTGCCGTGGTCGGCCCTTACTTGAGCTATCGCGAGCAGGCGGAACTCGTCGCGCGGCTCACGGGTCGGCCACGCTGGTTCGTCTCGATTGCCGATGGTTGGGAACGTCCGCTTTCGGGATTCGCTGGTTGCGTTGATCGACTCATGCGGGGCCGAGGGATCACCCTCTCCGCGGCCGTCGTGGCCGGGGGATTTCTCCGGTTCTACGTCAAAGGAGATCGTGCTGACGCAGCGTTCAACCTGCGCCATCCGCCGCCCCTTCAGTCGATCTATGACGCCCTTGCCGACTTCAAGCAGTCGGGCCGGGCCCCGTGGCTCGAGTTCAAGCCGGACGCGAAGAGTCTGGCACTCGATCACGAACCGGTGTCGGTCGTCGAACGCTAACAGATCCGTCTTGTTCTTCCACGCCCGGGAGAGTCAGGTTTTCCGGTGGTTTGCCCAGCCTCAGCGGCCGCTTTGCTGGTCACGGAAGCGAGTGTGGCACTCCGCGCAGCGGCGCTGTATCCGAATCAGTGACGCGTCTGCTTCTTGCTTGTTGGAGGCGGAAGGGGTTGCCAGGACTCCTTGAATCACCACCTCCAAGTGGGCGGCGTCTCGATCGGCCGCAGTCATCAGCCGAGCGAACTCCGCCCCTCTTTCCTTGGTCTCCTTGTGGCGTGCCGCTTCACGAAAGTGCTCGGCCAGAAGCGTTGATTCGTGGACCGGGTCCAGTTCAGGCTGGCCAGGGGGCGAGTGGAACCCAGACTTCTGGGCGGCAGTGAGCCTGTCCCAACATTCATCGATTCGGACCATGGCTTCGACAAGGCCAGGCACCTCGGCGTGCTCGGGCAGGTCCTCACGGCCGACTTGTTCGAGTTCCTGGGGCGAAGGAGTGACGAATTGATCCACCGTGGCGTATAAGCCTTTGTACTTCGGGTCTGTGCCCGCTTGTTCGAGCCAGGCACGAGCGTGGCCCCGGTCCCATCCCTCGGTCGCCATGACGCAGAGGGCCGCGGCGGTGGGGCCCCTGTGCTTGCCGTGGTGGCAGTGGACGAACAGTGGACCAGGCAACTTCTGGGCTGTTTTGACCAGCCGTACGACCTGTTCTTGAGTGATTCCATCATAGCCGACCGGGAGGTGAACGTATCGCAGCCCGAGTCGTCGAGCCTGTTCCACATCGGGCCGGGCGCCGTCGACGCTGAGGATCGTTTTGACGCCGAGCCGCTTCAGCGACTCGAATCCCTGCCGGCCCTCGGGCTGAGCACCGCTGTAGAGCTCTGGGCCGAGCCGAAAGTGATTCTCGATCCCGGGCACATCGACTCGTTGCGCCAGGGGTGGCATTGTTCCAGCCGTTCGGCCTTTGGAGCCATCATGCGGTGCCCCGCCACGGGGGGCGTCCGACCCGAGTCCGACGAGGAGGATCGCCAGGAGAGGGTGGATGCGAAGAATTCCCCGAATCATCAAGCTGTTCCCCTCTGCTCTGGTATGCAACGACATCCCCACGACGGCCTGATCACCCGCTCAAAGGAGTGGACTTTACGAAGCTGGAAGCGTTTCGAGTGGTCTTGGGCTGGCAAAATCGAATCTGCTTCCCCAGCATACTTGTCCCGGCACCCTCGGCAAAGTCGGCCCGGGAACCCGGTGGCGAGGATCCCGACTCTCCCTCCTCGAGTGGTTCGAGTGTTTTAGATCAGTTTTTTTTCCGTAAGTGGGCACGGCCCGTCATTTTTATCTCCTGGCTAGAACGGCGGTTAAGATGATGGTTTTGCCCGCCCTGCGGCGATCGTTGGACCCACGATCACGGCGCAGCCGATCGCGCTGAAACAGGGGAAAGCGGGTTCGGCGACGCGGAATTGCCTTGTTGAAACAAGTCCTTGGGAGAATGGGCGATGCGTTATGTGATGCGACAGAAATTATTCTCGTGGGGCGATGACTTTATCATTCGTGATAGCGACGGAAATGACCTCTTTTACGTGGATGGTAAGGCATTCACCATTCGGGAGACGCTGTCGTTCCAGGACAGGGATGGCAACGACCTGGCCTTGATTCAGCAGCGGCTGTTGGCGTGGGGGCCGACCTACGAGATCCATAGCCAGGGACAACTCCGAGCGGTCGTCAAGAAGGCAATTATGACCCTGTTCGAATGCAAGTTCTCCATCGACGTTCCGGGCCCCGACGACCTGGAGGCCAAAGGGGATTTCCTCGATCATGAGTACACGTTTTCTCGGGGAGGCCAGCCGGTGGCCACCGTTTCCAAAGCATGGTTGTCCCTGACGGATACCTACGGCGTCGAGGTTTTGGATGAGGAGGACGACATCCTGATCCTGGCCGCGACGGTCGTGATCGACCTGGCCTGCCACAGCGATGGGAAGCGGACCTGATCTCATCGTCGTCCAGAGAGGAGGCTTGTACGCTTTTGCTGATGCCGTTGCGTGAGCGGCCACTGCGAGATTAGCCGCCACGCAGCACCGGCAATGGCGCAAAGGCCGTTCCGAGGATGTCGCGGTGGGGGACTTCCAGCCACTGGTCGAGTACGGTTGCGTAGATCCGGCGGAAGTCGACGACATGGATCGGATCGCCGTCCTCGAGGCGGGTGAGGTCGGGGTAGGGGCCGTGCAGGCCGGCTTCGACCTGCTCGCCGAGGAGGAAGACAGGGGCAGCGGTGCCGTGATCGGTCCCGCCGCTGTCGTTCTCGTTCAGCCGCCGACCGAACTCGGAGAAGACGAGCACCACCACCCGTTCGGATTCGCCGGCTTTTTTGAGGTCGTCGAGGAAGGCCCCGAGTGACGCTCCCAGCTCACGCATGAGGTCTGCGTGCCGCGGGAGTTGACCACTGTGCGTGTCGAAGCCGTCGAGGTGGGTGTAGTAGATCGCGGTCGTGAGGTCGGCCTTGATCAACTGGGCAATCCACTGGAGTCGCTGGGCCAGGTAGAACTCGGGATAGGCGGCCTTGGCGGTGGGTTGGTCCTGTTGGATTCGTTCGAGGCGGGCGCTACTGGCGTAGGTGATCAGGCTGCATCGCTCGACGAACTGGAGGGGCGAGCCCGGCTCGCCACGAGCTTGCCGGGCCAGGCGATCGAGGGCTTCGATTTGTGAGGCGGCCTCAGTCCCCTCGGTCATGCCCAGTCGGCGGCGGAACTGCTCGAGCCTGGCGATCGACGGGACCACCTGCCGACCGCCCGAAAGCGCCCTGGGCAGAGGGAAGGCCTCGTGGAGATGCAGTCCCGCCGCGTCACCGTCCTGGCCGGTGCGTCGGTCGAGTGCGCGGGCCAGCCAGCCGGGCGTAGACTTGTCCATGTCGGTCTTGGCGGTCTGCCAGATCGCCATGCTCTCAAAGTGCGACCGGTTCGGGTTGGGGTATCCCACGCCTTGCACGATCGCCAGTCGATCTTGCTCGAGGAGCCGCGAGAACGGCTCGAGCATTGGGTGCAGTCCCACCTGATCGTCGACCTTCCTCACCTCGTCGGCGGGGATGGCGAGCTTTGGCCGCCGCTTGCGGTACTCGTCGTCGCGATACGGCACCACGGTGTTCAGGCCGTCGTTGCCGCCGTCGAGCTGGACCACGACCAGGATTCGGCCCTTCGCGGCCGGCCGATCGTTGGCCAGGGCGTTCGCGGAGCGTGCCAGGAACAGCGGAACTGTCGGGCCGCAGGCCAAGAGCGCGGACGAGCCCAGGCCCAGGCGAAGCATCTCGCGGCGAGTCGGGTGCATTGAGGTCTCCTTGCTCAGTACTGAGATGATTGGATCAGGGGACTGAGAATGGTCGTCGACCAGCAGGTGCCATGACTCAAGCGAGCTGGTACTCAGGGCAGTTGGTGAGGCGTTGAAGCCCTTTACGGAGTCCGTCAGCGGTGCCGTCGCGGCCGGCGTCGAGCACGAGCCGTCGTGCCTCGTCGCTGACATCACCTTGGAGCAGGAGATCCAGGAATGCCCCGATGGTAAGGTCAGCGGGGAGCATGGCGCGGGCGGCCCACACCCGCGGATCGAAGGGGGGCAAGCCGTACTCAGCGCGGCCCCAGACGACGTCGGCGGCCCAGTTGGTCCGTTCCAGGAGAGTACCGCTGTTGATCCAGGTCGAGCCGCCGACCCAGCCCTCGACGTTGGGCGGGGCGAATAGCTCCTGGCCCTGCGCGTCACAGGCTGCCGAGAGCGCCAACGGGTTGATCGCCGCTCGCGGTACCTCGAGCGTTCGGATCAGACCGGCGCTGAACTCCACGGGCGATTTGATCCGCTGGCGATATGAGGCGCGGGAGTAGAAGTGCCGTGAGCGGAGGATGATTCCGACAATCGGTCCGATGTCGAACTGGTTTCGCTTCACGACTTCGGCCAGTGGCTCGATGAGATCGGGGCCCGGCACGTCGAACTCGCTGACCAGGAACCGGTAGAGCTTTCTCGCCAGAAAAAGCGACGCTTCGGGCCGTTCAAGCGTGATCCGGACGATGTCCGACGGTCCCCAGCGCCCGTTGAGGCCGAGAAACGTCTTGGGGCCATCGTCGATCTGCGCGGGCTCCCGGACGAACACCGGTGTTTCTTGGAAGCCGCCCCGAGAATCCTGGCGGACCCAGCCGGTGAAGGCCCGAGCGGCCTCGCGGACGTCACGCTCGGAATAATGCCCGGCGCCCAGGGTGAACAGTTCGAGGAACTCGCGGGCGAAGTTCTCGTTGGGCTTGTTCTTTTTGCTCGTCCCTCCGTCGAGCCAGACCAGCATCGCGGGGTCGTCAGCCATCGCCTCCAGGAACGCGGCGAACCCGCCCAGGGCGTGCGTACGCAGCGTCTCGTTCTGCCGGTCCATGAGTGAGACCGACTCGACCTTTTTGTGGCTGGTCGCAAAATGGCCGTGCCAGAACAGGGTCAACTTTTCGCGGAGCGGGTCGGTCCCCTGGAGGATTCGGTTGAGCCAGCAGACCTTGAGCAGGTCGAGGTTGGCCGAGGTCTGCGCTGTCTGACGCAAAGCGGCGATCGCCTCGTTTTCCCCAGGGGGCAGGGGGGATGCCTGGAAGAACCGGTTGACGCTGGCCTCCGATCCGGCCTCTACGTCCCGGAGTAATTCCGCGCGAGTCGCGCCAAAGCCGGCGCGGCGGTGCAGGTGGGCGACTTTGCGGAGATCCCACGGGTCGTCGGCACTAGGTTCGTATCGAGCCCACGGGGAAGCGTTTGTCGATTTCATCAAGGCACACCTCGCGTGGTAGGAGCATCCTGCGTTGGCGATGTACACGGCTACGGTCGTCGGTACGATCTCGTCCTATCCCGCCGGCGACTTGGCCTGTCCGGCTACTTCGGTTTCTCGATCACGATGTCGCCCAGTTCGATGGCCTCGCCGGTCCGGGCAACGAATTCCTCGCGAAGATGGAGACCGATGGTGTCGTCCTGGGAGCGGTCGTAGACCCGATAGGTCGCGCCCGGGATCAGGGCGGGGAGCGTGATGCGGCCGTTGGCATCGGCGATCACGCCATCGGCGTAGTGGGCCGGGTCAATCCGGTAGAGGAAATCCTGATCGGCCGCCGGACGGCCCTTGTCTGCCGCGTCGCGGCTCAACAGGGACGGGCCGGGGGTGACGACCATCGAGACGAGATACGGGTCGCGATATCCTGCGAGTGGCTTTCCGGTGGAGTCGACGAGCCGCCCTTTAGCCGTGCCGCAGGGCTCGAGCCGGACGGTCGGCGGCCCATTGGCCGCAGCGTTGCCCGAGAGGTAGGCTGTCGCCCCGAGCTCCCGCTTCGGCTCGAGGAAATAGACGGGGATCTCGCCGTTGGGAGCCAGCCCATGGAACGCGCACTGTCCATTGCGGACATTGCCGTGAAATTCCCCCCACCAATGTCGCCATGCTGATGGCTGCGGGAGCGTTATGGCCCTGCTGAACACATGGGCTTCTTTGACGAGCTGTCCGTCCGGGTCGATAACTCGAGCCTTCAGGGGCATACCGCGGTGGAGCGCGATGTCGACTGCCTGGGTGTCATTGCCGGATTTCAGGTCACAGTCGATGAAGGCGTGAGCGTACCAGCGTCGTCCGCCCGGCTGGCCCTCTCGGATGATCCGTTCGCTCGACTCCTGGAGCACGTAGTCCTCGCTGGGGCCCAGAACGACAATTGTGCCCGCCTTGGGTAAGACCGCGAGCTGGTACGAGCCGTCCGGGCCCGATTGCACGCCGCTGTTCCAGGCGCCGGCCTCTCCCCCCCGGGCCGGCCGCTCGACAAATCCGAGCAAGGCCCCGGCGATGGGTTTGCCCGTGCCCGCCTCAGTGACCTTGCCGTGGATCGATCTTCCCCGGCTCAACGCCACGTCAATCTGATGCTTGAGGGCCCCCTTCTTCCATGGGAAGATCCCCGTTCCGAAGTTCAGATAGGGTTGGCCTTCCGGGGAGTAAACCGCGAGATAGTACCTCTCGGTGGATTGAGGATTGGCGCGGAACCGGCCCTCGGCGTCGGTTTCGAATCGGGATGAGTAGCCCGGACCTCCCCGATAGGCCAGGATCGCGACCACCGCATGAGGAACGGGCCTGCCGGTATCGGCATATGTGACAACGCCGGTGAAGATCTTGGCCGGCTCCATGGCCATGGTCACCTTCTTCGACTCGGTCCGGCTGTCGGTATCGACCACGATCCGCTGCTGAGCGAACCGCGAGTCTTCGGCCACGAGGAGGACGCGAAGATCCTGGCCAATGCCGTGGATGGTATAGCGACCCTCGGCGTCGCTGATCGCCGGGCGTGGCCAGGCCGGTGGGGTTTTCGCATACGCCCCACCCCAGAAAATGGGACCATCGAGATCTTCGGGAAGGGGCTCCGTGCCCTGGCGAGCGTGGCCCATGCCTTCAACCGAAACTCGGACGCCTTGCACCGGCTGACCTTGCAGGTCGAACAACCGCCCCTGGATCACTTGCTCCGGTCGGAGTGTGATGTCGGCGGCGGGTTGATCGGCATCGTGGTCCAGGTCGAGCCAGCCGACACCATAGCCGGGCGCGATGGCCGCGGCGTAGACATGATGATGGGTCGAAGAAGAGATTCGGGGCGCGTCGAGGCTGAAGAGGCCCGAGCCATCGCTCGCCGCCTGGCCGATCGCCGACGGTGCCATGGCCCCGGGCCGGTCGGTCCTCCCGCCTTGTTTGGTCTCCCCATAGACCATCACCAACGCGCCCGGGACCTGCTTGCCCTGCGGGTCCAAGACCCGTCCGACGACTGTCATTCGACCCGGGGCTGGTCGTTGGATGATGGGATCCGACTTTGCCGAGACCGGCGAAGGCGGGGGACTTTCGGATTCATCTCCCTTGGCCGTTGAGCGGATGACATAGCCGGCGCCGGTGGCGACGGCCGACACAAAGAGCAGGGAGAGCACCGTGAGCCTGAGCTTTTGGAATAGCATGGTCCGGAGGACCTCCTGGGCCAGGAGCGTCGCCGAGGCGGAGATTGCACCGCTTGCGGCGTGGCGGGCCGCGAACGCTGTTGCGGCTCGGGTTGTGGTATCGCACAGGAGGGGTGAGATGGACGCCGAGGCGGACTGGGGGGCTAGAAATGCACCCAAGGCTGCGACAGGGAGGGACACGCCGCGTCGCGCTAGGCCGCGACCGAGTTTGTCACGTGCCCGGGCCAGTCGGCTGCGGAGGGTGCCGGCAGGGCAGCGGAGCCGTCTGGCGGCCTCGTCAAGGGTGAGGCCCTCGAAGTAACAGAGCACCAACGGCAGTCGGAAGACGCGCGGGAGGCGATCGATTTCGCCGTGGATCGCCTCGGCCTGCTCGCGGTCGATCGCCGGCTGGTCAGCCGGGGTGGATGAGCCCGGACCGGAAACCTTCATGGTATCACCCTCCTCCCGCTTGCGCCGGTGGACGATCTGCTGCTTGGCGCATCGCGCCGTCCGGAGTGCGACCCCGTATAGCCAGTTACCCAGCAAGTCGGGGTCGCGGATTGACCGGGCTTTCTGGGCCAGGACGAGGAACACGGCCTGGAAGGCATCCTCGGCATGTTGAGCGTCGCCGAGGAGTTGGCGGCAGACGCCCAGCACCATCGGCCCGTGTCGCTCCACCAACGCGGCGAAGGCGGCCTCACCGGCCGGGTTGCGCCCGCCGGTAATGTATCGCTCCAGGAGTTGGCGGTCGGACAACCCGGCGACGGAGCCCGCCTCGAAGAGCGACTCGAGTTGCCGGACCACGGACCCGGTTGCCGTATGTGCCATGGCCGATCGCTCTCTCGTTTGCTGATGTCGTTCAAGTCGGTGCGTCCGCACCCGACGTCCATTCATCCCCACGCAAAGTTACTGTGAGAATGCCGGTGGAATTATCCCGAGATTTGTCAGGAATATTCGCAATGCCATTTTGAGAAGGGACTTACGTTTAGCGGATTGTGAAGCTTTATCGAACAAGCCATGCGGTTGTGAGCGATTCACTGTAGGTGTCGAATCCATCCCGTCAGGTGGACACGGCCTACCATTCCGATCACCTTACCCAAAAGGAGGTCAGGATGGTGGGCCGGTGAAACTTCTTGTATTAGGTTGTGATTGTGTTAATGAATTTCTGTGTGTTGGCGGCCAGAATCCGATTTTTCCCGTAGGGTGGGCACGGCTCACCATTTCTATCTCTTTGCCAAGGCAGAAGTTAAGATGGTAGGCCGTGCCCACCCTACGGGAATTGTTAGGCCGACGAGAATGCCATGGCCGCTCGCGTTGACGTAGGGCGAAACGGGTTCGGCGAAGCTTTACAGCGGGTTTAGGGGGCCGGTTTTGTAGTAAGGCCCTCGAGACGCCTCCTCGCCATTTTCCCTGGGAGCCGGATTCCAGGGGGAACCCGGCGAACGCCTCTCAAGACTCCGGGAGTTCGACCAGGATATCGCCAAGGTCAGCGGTCTCGCCCGACTTGACGGTGAAGTCTTTGCGGATCTGGGCCCCCTTCTCCAGAACGTTCCTGGTCGAGACGTCGCTGATCCGGTACGGTGCGCCGGGGATCAGGGCGGGCAGGATGACGCGGCCCTGGGTGTCGGTAACTAAGCCCTTGCCGTAGTGCTTGGGGTCGACATTGGACAGGTACGCCGCGTCGGCCTGCAACCGCTCGCCCCTGTCCACGAAGAATTCTTGACTTGCGCCGGGAGTCATCAAGAACTGGACGTTCAACCCGATGTCGCGCTTGGCGAGCGGTTTGCCGTTGGGCCCGACGAACCGCGCCTTGGCCTGGCCGCAGGGCTGAAGACGCACCGTCACATCTTCGCCCGTCTGCTTGCCCGAAAGCTCGGCGGTTGCACCCCAGCCGTGTTGGGCGTCGAGGAAGTAGGTCGGGACTGCTTTCTCGGGTTCGAGACCATGCAGTTCGAAGCGGCCGCCGCGTGCGTGAACGAAGTCATGGTCCTGCCACGTAAGGTTGAGGGGATCGAGCGGTTGTCGGGCGAGCATCACTGCGTCCTCGATCGCTTTCCCCTCCGGGCCAAGCAGTCTGCCTCGGAGTGTCTTGCCCGGCCGGAGCGTGGCGGTGAGCTCTTTCGGCTTGTCGCCAGCCTTGGTCTCGTAAGCGATGACGTCGTGGGCGTAGAACCGCCTGCCGCCGCGCTGGCCGCTCCCGAACAGCGTTCCGCCTCCGATCTCCTTGGGGAGATAGTCAAGGGTTGGCGCCAGGACCATCAGGTGTCCCTTGCCGGGCGGGACGGTGACGTTGAATGAGCCGTCATCCTTGCTGGTCACGATCGCCTCGAAGCCGTTGACGACGTCCCCGGATGGATTCGTCGGGAAGAATTGGACACTGGCCCCGGCCACCGGCCGGCTGGTCCCCACCTCGGCCACCTTGCCCCGGATCAAGACGCCGCGAGGCAGTGTGATGTCGACCGTCTTTTTCACCGCCCCTTTGGTCCACTCCAATTCGTGTTCTCGGCCCAGGTAAGGCTGGCCTTCGGGGGGGAAGGCACGCATGCGGAAGTAGTTGCCTGCATAGGGGTTGATATTGAAGTGGCCGTGGTCGTCCGCGTGGTACTTGGTCGTGACCATTGCGCCGAACTGGTCGGCGCTCGCTCGCACGGAGATCACGGCGTTGGGGATGGGTTGGCCGGTGTCGGCGGCCAGGGCACGCCCCTCAATAATCTTCACGGGATGGAGGGCCAGGGAAACCTCTTTCGTGGCGTCTCGATCGCCGGCCATGAAGTCGAATCTCTGCTGGGCAAAGCGGGGGTCGCGGACGGACAAGGAGACGGAGAGATCGCGACCGATGCCGGCGAAGAGGAACCGGCCCTGAGAGTCGGTCTTGACGGCCGAAGGCATGGCGCGTAGCGCCACGAACACGTCGGACCAGGTGTAACCGGGGCCGGAGTCAAGGCTGTCGAAATTCTTCCCCTCAGTCGCAGGAGACTCGTTGTAGACCCCGTTGAGCCGGACCTCGACCCCGGCGGCGGGCTGACCGTTGACGTCGACCAGCCGGCCGCGAATGATTTGCTCGGGCCGGAGCCGGAATTCCGCCGCGGGGTGTTCGGCATCGGGATCGAGTTTCACACTGCCGAAGCCGGAACGCGGGCTGGTACCCGCCAGGGCATAGACCTCATGGAACCGCGCCGAGGAGACGCGGGAGGCCTCAACGCGAAACTGGCCGTCGCCGTCGGTCGTGCCCTGACCGAGCAGGATATATGGGTTTTTCTGTACGTCGATTCCCGACTCCGGCGAGCGGGATCGACCGATGATGCTGATCTGTGCGTTCGCCGCCGGCTTACCCTGCGGGTCCAACACGCGGCCGGTCACCGTCATCCGGCCCGCATTGGGGACCTTGGCCGAGTTCGGCGGTGCGGCGCTCGCCGCCGGCCTCGCTGGCGCCTTCACGGGTTCATCGCCAACGGCTAGCCCGTGGTTGAGCAGCAAGCCGGCTCCGGTGGCGACGGCCGCCACGAGCAGCAAGGAGAGCGCGGTGAGTCTGAGCTTGTGGAGCAGCATGGTACGGAGGACCTCCTGGGCCAGGGTCGTCGCCGAGGCGGAGCGGGCCCCGCTTGCGGCGTGACGGGCCACGAACGCGGTCGCGGCCAGGGTCGTGGTGTTGCACAGGAGGGGTGAGACGGACGCCGAGGCGGACCGGGGGGCCAGCGCCGAGATCAGCGCGGGACCCGAGAACGCGACGCCGCGCCGTGACAGGCCGCGGCGGAGCTTTTCCCTGGCACGGGCCAGCCGACTGCGGAGCGTGCCGACAGGCCATCGCAACCGATGCGCTGCCTCGTCCAACGTGAGACGCTCGAAGTAACAGAGCACGACCGCCGAGCGGAAGACGTCTGGCAATCGGTTGATCTCGCGATGCAGGACCTCGGTTTGCTCACGCTCGAGCATCGACTGATCGGCCGGTGCTTCGGTCGACTCTGTCGCGGAACGGGCGGACCGTTCCTCTTCGGTTCTGCGTCGGCGAGCGAGTTGCCCACGGGCCTTTCGGGCCGTGCGGATCGCAACGCCGTAGAGCCAGTTGCCCAGCAACTCGGGTTCGCGGAGCGATCGGGCCTTGCGGGCCAGCACCAGGAAGACCGCCTGGAAGGCGTCCTCTGCATGATGGCGATCGCCGAGGAACTGGCGGCAGACGCCCAGCACCATTGGTCCGTGTCGGGCAACGAGCGCGGCGAAGGCGGCCTCGCCTGCGTCGTCGCGGCGGGCGACGAACCGCTCGAGGAGTTGACGGTCGGAAAGCCCGGCGGCCGACCCACCGTCGAAGAGCGCGCCGAGCTGTCGGATCAGCGATGGCGATGCCGCGCGAGCCATGCCGTGGGACCCTTCTGGTGCACAGATCCAGTCAATGCTCAGGATGGCCCAGGAGCCCGATGCGCCCGGCGTCCTCTCATCCCCTCAAGTCTGTGCTGCCTGGCTGGCGTTCATGTTATCCCAGGTTGTCCCAGAATCTTCGTCGGAATTGCGGAACTCCTGGCGAACCGGGGCATGCTCGGGAGTTGACACGAGCGAGGAGGTCACGATTCTCCTCGCGCTGCATCGTGGTGAACTGACGACGGATTCGCCCTTTTTTCTCTCCGAGCCCCGGACCGGAGAACGCGGTTCGTGAATCGAGAAGACAAGAGGTATAGAATCGACGAATTGGATCCGGCCCTCGTCTGTTTTCTTGACATTACTCCAAGGCAGCATTACTCTTGAGCCAAGCCAATCTCCAGATCCGGGCCCCATAGGGAATCCCCAACGTGACGAAGAAAGAAATCGTCAGAATGATTTCCGAGGAAATGGGGCTGACCCAACTCCAGACCAAGGACATCGTCCAGCGCACCCTCGACGAGATCACGCGCACGCTGGTCGCTGAGGGACGGATCGAACTGCGGAACTTCGGGGTCTTTGAGATCAAGCGGCACGCTCCGCGAAAGGCCCGCAACCCGAGGACCGGTGAAAAGGTCGACATCCCCGCCAAGAATGTCGTGACATTCAAGCCGGGGAAGGAGATGGAGGAGCAGGTCCGCAAGATCGACCTGAAATCACTGCCGGAACCTGCGGCTGAGCCCGATCCCGAGCCTGCGACGGAGGAGAGCGACGGCGAGAACGAGGAAGTGAAATCATTCCCCAGACTCGCCTGAAGTCTTCCGTGCCCCAACACACAATCTCTTCTTGATTGACGACGCTTCTTCCGCGTCGAGGGCTCCACTTACTGCCCGTGGAGATTGCCCTACGTAGGACGCTGCCAGGGCCTGAGACACCTTCGTTCGCTCGCCAAGAGCGGTCTTGCCCTGAGGCGGCCCACCTCCGAGTTCGTTGCGGATCGAAGTCGGCTCCTGCACCTGCAGTGGTTTACCTCTGGCTGCGCACGCGACCGCCTCATCATGGCGTTGCCAATTCGCGTGCGGGATGCTCGCATCAGAGTCGCCGAGCCCCCGCCTGGAGAGCGCTGTAAGCGGCTGCGCGATTCTTGTTCTGGCCTGCACTCGAGCGGTTTACCTTGGGGTTGCGTCCAGAACAGACCCTCTCTGTCGGTTTCTTCGCTGTGTGCAACTGATTCGCGGACCGCTCCAGGATGGTCCATCGCCCATCAGGTTTCGCCACGAGGGCGATAGATCCCCCGCTTACCGCTCCCCAAGCCTTTTCTCCTCCTCAAACAGGCCATGGTGGGCCGAGGGGCATCCGGCAAGACCTCTGCCCTGACAGTCCCCTGGACCCTTCTTAACATGCACGTCCCCGAGCTTGGCGGGCGGTGAAGAGAACTGCGGCAGGCTGCGTCTCTAGGGTGCCGAAAGCTTGCCGAGGTCCGGGCTCTCGGAGAATAGGGCGTCAGTCCGGAAGCCAAGAGTGGCGTCAAATCGGACTCATATGCCACGTCTTTTTTATTGGTTATCGATTTTTTGGACAGAATTGGTTATTATTGGGTCTTGTGCCGCACGACTTTACGACCATTGAAAAATCTAGGCATGGCCAAACAAATGAACCCTAAACACTATCATACGCCGATCACCGCAAATCCGCCCCGCAAACGCTGCCCGATTTGCCACCAATCCGTCTACTCCCTCGCGGGCATCCATCCACAGTGTGCGATGCTTCAAGCCGATCCGCCGAGGCCGAGAGCCAAGAAGCCCGACTCCGCTGAGCCGGTCGCGGTTGCGGTCGTTGAGACGGTCGTCGTCGACTGACAGAAGACGTGTTCGTTTGAGATAAATCAAAAAACATGAGAGGGCGGCTCGGGCCGCCGTAGGGCGGCCCGAGCCGATCCGATTGCTCGGAGGCCGCCCTTTCGGGGTTCAGGCGGCTGCGTGGGCGAACGGGCTTTCTTCCCCGCGGACCACCTTCTCGGTGATGATGTAGGTGTGCCCTTCAGGGTGCTCGGGCAGTTCGAACATGATGTCGAGCATCATGCGTTCGAGGATGGACCGCAGCGCTCGTGCCCCTGTCCCTCGTGCCTTGGCCTGACGGGCAATTTCCCGCACGGCCTCGTCGGTGAACTCGAGCTTGGCTTTGTCGTGGTGGAAGAGAACCTGGTATTGCTTCAGGATGGCATCCTTCGGCTCGGTCAGGATCCGCGCGAGATCATCGACCGAGAGCTGGTTCAGGCTGCTGATAACGGGTAACCGGCCCACCAGTTCGGGGATCATGCCGAACCGTTCGAGGTCTTCGGGAGTCACCTGGACCATCAGTTCGTTACGCTCGAATTCGGCGTCCTGACCGGCGGCGTGGCCGAAGCCGATCATCTTCCGCCCGAGCCGCTTGCCGATGATCTCTTCCAGGCCCCCGAACGTTCCGCCGCAGATGAAGAGGATGTTCGAGGTATCGACCTGAAGATACTGCTGCTCGGGGTGTTTGCGCCCTCCCTGGGGAGGAACGTTGGCGATCGTTCCTTCGAGCAGTTTCAAGAGTGCCTGCTGCACCCCTTCGCCCGAGACGTCGCGGGTGATCGAGACGTTTTGCGAGGTTTTGCCGATCTTGTCGATTTCGTCGATATAGATGATTCCTCGCTCGGCCAGCGGAACGTCGAACTCCGCCTCACGGACGAGCTTCAGGATGAGGTTCTCGACATCCTCGCCGACGTACCCGGCTTCGGTCAGCGTGGTGGCGTCGCCAATGGCGAAGGGGACTTTGAGTCGACGGGCCAGGGTTTGTGCCAGGGCCGTTTTGCCGCAGCCGGTCGGGCCGATCAGGAGGACGTTGCTCTTGGCGACTTCCACGTCCTTCAACGCGGGATCGTCGATCTGTCGGGTGGAGGACAGAAGTCGCTTGTAATGATTGACGACGGCGACCGCCAGGGTCTTCTTGACCCGATCCTGGCCGATGATATACGTGTCAAGGTGGGCGACGAGCTCGCGGGGGGTAGGCAGTTCCCCATCCAGGGCATGCTTCTGTTCGTGCTTGGAGAAGATCGAGTCGCAGGCCGTGACGCATTGACCGCAAACGTGCGACGGCATGCTCCGAACCCCGGTCGAGACCAGGGCATTCCCCTCGACCATGGGACCGACTTCGGTCGTCGCCCGGCCGCAGAAGTCGCAAAATGTCGGCGGAGCCCCTTCTTGACCCTGTCCTCGCCCGATTCCCTGTCCTTGGTCCTGGCCGCCATTCTCTTGCGTCATGGTTCCCTTCCAGCGAAGCCGCGAGGCCGGTAATGAAGTCCCCGCCCGTCGCAGAGGAATTCCTAACTATCTGTCAACTAGGATAAACCGGCGAGCCTGGAAATCCCAGACATCCTCCGCCCGAGTCGGTCGACTCTCCGATTTCGAACTTCGGGTGGAATACCGTTTCCCGCAAATTCGAACAAAATCCTTCGAAGCCTATTTTCGGCTGGGAAGGAGACTGTCTTCATTGCTTCATTGACCGGAGTCGACCCGATCTTCCTAATGCAGACCATTCGGTGATCGGTTTCCCGATAATGCGAGATCAGGCGCACGATTCAGCCGAAGAGTTTCTGGGCGGTCGACCGGAGTTTCCGGTTGACCACATTTCTGGATCAATACGCTCGATTGTGACCGATCGCGTGTTCCATCACAACACGATAGTCGATCCGTAAGTTTGCTTTGATCGAGCGAAGCCGGTCCTGACCCTGCCTCGACCGTGTGATGAGCGGCACGTCGTAGTGTGGCGGAGCCCGACGGATTCGCTGGGCGCTGATGATTAGGAGGAGGAAAGGTCGGAAGTCTCTCCGCCTTTCCCATTTGGGATTACCGACGCCATGCCTCCTGGCCTCGGCTCTCAGACCCGGGCCATCGCCTGCCGCCTCGCTTCCACCACGCGCTGTCGCTCCGACGCCGCCAGGTCAGCCCAGCGCTGTTGGCGGATTTCCGACTGCGAAGTTCCGGTTCGAGGGCGGCGTCCGTTCCTCTCCGCTTCCTCGCGGATGGCCAGCAAATTCTCAGCGACCTGCTCAGGCGAGAGCTTGGTGCGGCAAGACGCGTCGGGAGCTGCGACGCGAGGGGAGTCCGTGAAACGTCGGTTTCGGCCGGTGTCGGCTTTGGACGGTCTCCGCCCCACCTTGCCTGGTTCGAAGCCCAGGGATCTCGCCTTCTGATGCCGAAGTTCTCTCGCGCGACAGGTGGCGCAAAGCATTCCGGCTTGTCCGAACCGCTCGCCTCGATAACGGACGAACTGGCCGCCGCTGCGTTTCGAGCCCTCGGTCGTTCCGCAGCATGCGCAGGGAACGGCGGGCGCTGCTGCGGTAGTGAGGTGGTCAGCCAGCATGGGAACCTCCTCTCGGTGGATGATGAACAAGGAGAAAACGTCCCTCACCTTCAAGGGTCAGCCACCCCAGACATGGGCAACTGAGGGGGAACTGCTTTCGGAAAAACAGGTTTCGCCTTTGATGCTCCCGTTCGGAATTCGGCCTCATGACGACGAGTACACCTCCCCAGCAGCGAACCGTCGCCGGGCCCCCAACATCCAGTGGAGTCCCCCTTCCGAGTCGGCTGCCACTCCCCGCCCATCGCGGAAGACAAGTCGCCGCCCGGGCGCGAACTCATGGAGCGCGTTGACAAGATCGCGATGGGCGACCAGGTGCCCGTGGCGGGCTGCGACGGCGATGGCGGAGTCCCGATCCGGGACGAGTGCTCGCACCTGCGAGAGCGTGTTCTGATGGGCGGCAATCATATCGAGAAGAATGAGTGTTTCGAGACTTAGCATGATGCCGCCTCCTCTCGTTCCCGACGCTTCAACCGCTCCATGATCCGGATCAGGACCAAGGGACGCATAAAACAGGAGACGCAACGGTCTTTCAGACCGGCGGGGATGGCGACCCCCTCAATCACCTTGCCGCATCGGTCGCAACGCGGGCCGATGACCAGCGACGTCCTCTTCGGCTTGCTCGACATGACCGGCTCCTTTCCCCACGCCCACCATGACACCGACGAACGAACGACCTCAAGAGATCGCGGAAATCCACGGACCGTTTGTCATTAATTAAAGGAATTGTTGCAATTCTTGACCCAAGGCATCCTAGTCCCTCTCCGGAAGGAGTCAAGCAGCATATTTAACGGAATTGTTGGAATAATCTCAGGCTGGGGAGGGCCACTGGACCTCGCGTGGCGGAATTGCAACAATAGTGCCAATGGCGAAAGATCACGGTCTCAAGATCTACTTTCGGACGACGCCGAAGTTGCGGGGGTTTTATAACCGCCTGACGGGGGCGCTTCGCGCCACGGACGAGCTCTCGTCCAAGAAGGGATACACGTCCAACGACGCGATCATCAATGCGCTCCTACTCTGGGCTGCGGACCGGGATCCTGATGATCTGGCGCGGGAACTTGCCCCTCACATCGCGCACTTCGAGGAAATCTGGGACGAAGTTTTAGCCTCCCAGTCAACTCCTGAGCCCCCCGAGCCCAAGCCAGTCGCCTCGACCGGGTCGAGCGAGGATCCCCAGTGGGTGACCGGAAGCATTCGCCAACGTACCGATGGTGACAATGCCCAGCTCACCCGAAAGAATCGCCAGTCACGCGACGACGTGAGCACCAAACCGAAGGAAACTCAGGGCGAATCGGAGCCGGCGAAGCGGAAAGGGGGACGCAAGGGGAAGTCGTCCCCTTGACCGTTGGTCCGCCGGTCGAATCGTGTGCCACGCAAAGTTTGCCTCCTCGGAACGCTCTGGCTTACCGAGCCGTCAGGTTCATGTCAGTGACCGCAATCGGGCTGTTTTTCCGATGGCAGCCTGGTGAGGAATCTGGGAAATCGGGCAATTGCCGACGTGAAGAACCTTCCGCCTGTTTATTCAAGGCCGACCGCCAGGACAAACGGGCCGATCGCGAAGGCCTCCAGCTTTTTTGTCTCGTGCTCGGCCGCCCATTGGACCCAGCGGTTGCGTGTCCCCCAGATGAGTTCGATGACGACGATCTCGTCGGTCAATCGATTCCGCTTGACCACCTCGACCCGGAACCAGAGAGGGATTCGGCACCGGACTCGCACTTTGTCGAGCGGGGCGGGCGCTGGGGATGGCGAGGAAGGAGGCGGAGGGGGAGGTGGGTTGAGGGTGACGATCATACTCGGGGCTCCGACACCTACGTATGGACAGGACCGAATCTGCGAAATCGTTCTCCGCTCGATTGAGCGTTTATGTTGACCTCTCAGGCGTCCCTGGCCGTCTGAATCATCACATCCCTAACCTCTGAATCCGGATGCTCCTGGTCCGCGTTCTGGACTACGCCCTTGTTTGCGAGCTTCACCCGAGCTCCGATTCTCTCCCAGACAGCCCCTTCTCAGATGGGTGCGACACGGGGTGTTAGTGTTATTGCGTACACTTACTATGAAGGGTTTCATGCGACTTGTCAATTGTGCTGTCGCTGGAATTCCGAACGGCCCTTCAACCCCTCATTATTTCGCTTCGGAACGCCATACCGGATGCGGGTGTTCCGTGGCCCATATTGAGGTTTCATCAGGAATTCACTATCAGTCAGCCCTGGTCTTCGAGTAAGACAACGACCGTCTGAGGACACTGTTGGCTCACCGCGACTTGGTCTTGCAACGAAGTTCGGGGGCGTCGATGACCACCTTTGGAGGAACCGGGGATGAGTGCTGTTATGTATCGAAAGCTCCTTGCACCTGTTTTGCTGGCGACCCTCGCCCTGCAGGCGCAGGGGGCGGACCTGGTCGCGCTTTCGCCGCAGACCATCGATAGGTTTCTCCCGCAGGGCAAGGAGGTGGATGGCATCTTCGGCGACTTCGCGCTGGCCAACGACCAGCTCGTTGCGGTGATCGCTCAGCCCAAGCGGGGCCGGAACGCCAACATGGGCGTTCGCGAAGTCGGCGGCTCGCTCATCGACCTGACGCGCCGCGATCTCCAGAGCGACCAGCTTTCGGCCTTTTATCCCGGGGCGCAGCTTCGTGAGCTCAAGTTCGCCGGGATCGAGGTGGAAGCTCCGAAAGTGTACGAGGCCGCCGAGCTCGATCGAGTCTTCGTGCAGGCTCGTCGCGTCACGCTCAAGCTCGTTGCGACGCCCAGGGAGAAGGAGCCCGACGTTGAGGTGTCGTATACCCTCGAGGACGGCTGGCCTTCGGTGTTGGTGACCACCACGTTCTCGAACCGAGGGGCCACGCCGATCGATGCCGACCTGCTCGACGCGATCCGGGCCGATCACTCCTTCGAGTCGAGCCCCGAGGCCCCGGCCCCCTTGTTTTGGGCGTATGACAAGTATTTCGGCCAAGCCTACGGGGTGGTCGCCGAAGGGCATGAAATCCTGGCCGCCAACGCCAGGCGACTGCTCCTCCGCTATCGTGATCAAGACGGCAAGACCACCGTCCGGATCGCCCCCGGCGCGAGCTATCGCTTTGCCCGACGGGTCATCCCTGGCGCGAACCTTTTCGATGTCCGTCACGTCGCCAACCAACTGGCCGGGTCGAAAGATCGTCCCGTTCGCCTCACGGTGAAAGACGAAGCAGGCCGCCCTGTGGCCGCGGCCGATGTCGCACTCGCTCTGAGTGGCAAGCCGTACGCCTGGGGACGCACCGACGACAAGGGAGAGGTCCTGCTGACTGCCACCCAGGAACCGGGCGAATTGACGGTCTCGGCCCTCGGGCATGGCTCAAAAAAGGTCACGCTCGCTCCGGATTCCCCCGAGTCGCTCGTGGTCGAAATGCCCGCGGCCGCAACCGTCGTGGCCCGGATCACCGACGCTGACGGACAGGCCATCCCTTGCAAGGTTCAGTTCATCGGCCGCGACGAGACGAAGAGTCCCGACTTCGGCCCGGACAGCGGCGAGCACGCGGTCAAGAATGCCTACTATAGCCATGACGGTCGCTTTCGCCGTGATCTGGAACCGGGATCCTATGACGTGATCGTCAGCTATGGGCCCGAACACGACGCAGTCTTCACCAAGCTTGAGGCCAAGCGCGGTCAGGAGACGCTCCTGGAGGCAAAACTGGTCCGATCCGTGAAGACCGACGGTTGGATCAGCTCGGATTTTCACAGTCATTCCAGCCCCTCCGGCGACAATACGGGGAGTCAGTTCGGCCGCGTGCTCAACCTCCTCTGTGAGCAAATCGATTTCGCCCCCTGCACCGAACATAATCGCCTCTCGACCTACGAACCCCACCTCAAGCGGCTCGGCGCTGAGCGGCGGATGGCCACGTGCGTCGGGATGGAGCTGACCGGCCTTCCGCTCCCCTTGAATCACCAGAATGCCTTCCCTTTGATTCTCAGACCCTACACTCAGGACAATGGCGGACCGACGACCGACACGGATCCCGAGATCCAGATCGAGCGGCTGGCCCTCTGGGATGGAGGGAGCGACAAGCTCGTTCAGGCCAACCACCCTGACATGGGCTGGATGTTCCACGACCGCAACGGCGATGGCACGGTCGACACCGGATTCGCAGCCATGCGCGGGAAGATGGATGTGGTTGAGGTTCATCCGCTTGCGACGATCTTCGGCGAACCGACCGATCGAGCTGGCGGCGTCACTCGGAATAACCGGGTTGTCAACTGGCTCCAGTTGCTGAACCAGGGCCTACGTATCCCGGGCACGGTCAACACCGACGCACACTACAACTTTCACGGGTCGGGATTTCTGAGAAACTACTTGCGGAGTCCGACGGACGACCCGGCCGAGATCCGAACGCTCGACATCGTTCATACCGCCGAGCGCGGGAATTTGGTCATGACGAGCGGACCATTCCTCGAAGTGGAACTTCTCGCGGGGGGAAGCTCGGGCACGGCAGCGATCCCCGGGAACGACCTCTCCGCCCCTGGCGGCGAAGCGACGCTGAAGGTCCGGGTCCAGTGCCCGAACTGGTTTGACGTCGATCGCGTTCAAGTCTTCCTCAACGGCCGCCCTTCCGAAACGTTGAACTTCACACGTGAGAATTCCACAGGCCGGTTCTCTGAGCAGGTCATGAAATTCGACCAGGAGATTCCGCTTCGGCTGGAACGCGATACCCACGTCGTCGTCGCCGCCATCGGCGAGAAGTCGACGCTTGGACCGGTCATGGGGCCGACCCATGCGAAGGACAAGCCGGTGGCTGTCTCGAACCCGATCTTCGTGGACGTCGACGGCGGCGGCTTCAAGCCCAACGGCGACCTCCTGGGTGGGTTGCCGGTCAAGGCAGGTCGCTGAGCGCCTGCCACAAATCCTTGACCGGGCGGGCCGAAGGAGTTCGGCCTGCCCAGGTCTCTCTCAAAAGGGGAATTGTAAAGGTGGCCACCGCCTGCCGTTTTCATGTCCCAGCGGTGGACTGGCGTCGGTGGTATGACTCCTCGACAGTGAACCAAAAAAGGGGAAGGCGATACCATGGCGACTGAGAACGATCGACGCAGTTTTTTGAGTGTGTTGGGCGCCGGGGCCTCGGGCATGGTTCTCGCGTCAGCCGCCGGAGAAACCCAGGCGGTCGATGAACCTGGGAACGGCCAGGTCTTCAAGGGCACATCGAAGAAAGGCGACATCAAGGAAGCGCTCGATGCCGCGATCCAGGCTGCGATGGACTCCGCCCGCGGCAACGACCGGCAGGTCAGGTGGACGCTCAAGAGCCTGTCCGGAGTGAACGGGGGCATCGTCGGAGCGCACGAAGTCACGGTCACCATCGAGGCGGCGATCCTCTGACCGCTTGAGTGGCCAACTCGTTCCTGAATTCAAGGCGAGCGGAAGTTGCCTCTCTGGGACAGCGGGCAGGGCGGCCGCGGTCCCAGTGGGGCTTCTTTCATCTGGCCGTGGCGACGGCGTCCGTCATCGCGCGGCCGCGGGTTGCGATGAATTCGCGAGCCTTGGTGATCTTGGCCTTGGTTTTCTCGGATTCACGAACGAGGTCCAGCAGGCGAAGCGAAATCTCTTCTCCCTTGGCGGCCTCGATCTCAAAAAGCCAGTCGCCCAACCCCACATCGCGCCACATTTGTCCCTTGCGAGTATCCGTGGGCTGGCGGACGTGGATGGCCGGGGTGCCGTTGGCGATGGCGATGATGGGGGAGTGCATCTCGCAACTGACGACGGCGGCGGCCCGCGCGTAGGTTGAGGCGGCCTCGTCCGTCAGCCAGTAGCCCGGGCGGACGACGACGTGCGGCTTCACATCCTCGGGGAGTCGATCGAAGAGCAGGGGGCGGAGCAGTTCAACCTGGTACGTCATCTCCGGACAGAGCAGGGCCTTGTTTCCCGTGGTCCGCACCCAGCCGATGATGGCGGCCCGGAGCTTGGCGTGGTCCGACTCGGCGTGAGTCTCGTTCACGGCTTCCCGTTTCGCCACTTCATCGGGCTGAACGCTCTTGCGGATCTTCCAGTAGGGCGTATAGCGCAGTCGCGGGACGAAGCAGGCGAACTTCCCTGGTTCCAGCGCGTGTTCGCGAAGGAAGGCGTCGGCC
This sequence comes from Singulisphaera photorubra, assembly GCF_045290345.1. Taxonomy (GTDB): domain Bacteria; phylum Planctomycetota; class Planctomycetia; order Isosphaerales; family Isosphaeraceae; genus Singulisphaera. The sequence goes on from NZ_CP155447.1 coordinate 2,655,271, forward strand.
TTCGAGTCGTCGCGGAGGTCGAGGAAGAACGTCGCGTCCGGCCCGAATTCCCTGTGCGGGCAAGGATTCTTGCTGGCGTCGAGGGCTTGCAGCGAGTCGGTGTCACGGCAGAAGACGAACCTTGCGTCGGCGAGCAGGTCGCGTCTGTTCTTGATCTCCGCATCATTGAGCGTGATGCCGCCAATGACGTACGGCTTACCCGTCTTTCGCCATCTGGCGATGTCGGCCGCGGCGACGAAGCCAGGCCCCGACCCGTGCAGGCAGGTGTCGCACTCCTCAATCGCCGCGTTCTTCTCGGCGGCCGACTTGGCGATCCGGAGTTTGGGAAACCGAGCCCGGAGCATCTCCTCCACACCGTTATCAATCGACGACGGCCAGAGCGTGACCTCTGCCTCGGGCAAGTGCGTTTCGAGCAGGGTGAGCATCCCCGGCGTATGGGCGATGTCGCCGATGTTAATCGTCTGCCACGAGGAGCGAAGCAGGATCCGTCTGGATTTCCCAGGCGCCGCGCCGGCGAGGGAAACCACGGCGGCGCCCGTGGTGGCAAGGAACTGACGGCGTGAGAGTCGATGACTCATGCGCGTGGCATCCTCTAACAGAGGCTTATTCAGGGGCGTGATCCGTACCCATTGATCGCCGGGCAAGTCGCGCGAGCGAACGAGCGAGACACTGCGAACGCCTACTTGTGTTGTTCATGCTCATTCAGGAATGAGCCAACTTATCGTCTCGCGTGTGATTCTCGTTGCTGTGTCGAACGGTCGCACTCGGGACTCGACGACCCATCCTGTCACACCCGCCACGCTCTGTAAACCGACCCGAAGCCAGGTTGTGTCGTGCTTCCGTTCCGATCAAGTCACGTTCGGAAGGTGGTTCATTTCCTCGAACCCTGCGATCCGCCGGATGTCGGCGAAGATCGCCATGATCGCCAGGTTGCGAGCCGAGCAGACGTCGGGGTCGATCTCGGCCTCCTTGCCAAACTCGACTCGAGTCGTGGCGCCTATCTTGGGAACGGTGACGCGGAGGAGCGTCGCGTAGACCTTGAGTCGTTCGGTCTGCGCATCGTAAACGTCCGGGAGGTCGTCATCGAGCGATCCGTCTTCGTCATCGACGAGTTCATCGTCGGCATCGAGCGCAGGGTCGGTCGTCATCCGCTTGGTCTCCAAAGGGCCGGGCTGAGAGACGGATTGTCAAATGATCGCAGCGCGGATTGGTCAAGCCGTTACGGAACGGGCCGACCGATTTTCGAGAGAAGATTAGCTTGGTTGCGCCGATGTCTCACGAGAGAACCAATGGCGGTCAACGCGAGTATCTAGTTGCGCAAGCCCTGTGAATATAATGGGTTGCAACAGTTTGTCTCGGTCGCGAGAGATCGGGTCGGCGTCGTTGGGCATGTCTGGCAGCCGCACTTACGACGTCCGACGAGCCGAGCATTCTTGTTATTCAGGATGACGTCCGGTCACAATTCCCTGGGGTCGTCCGTAGGACTATCCAGGCAATCTCTTTTCCTGCGCTGGCGGAGTACGGTATACTGGCGCATGCACGCAGATTAACCCTAATGAACACAATGGCTTTCGTCGGTTTGTGAGTCTTTCATCGCCACGGGTCGAGGCCTGTGGAGAAACGCTCACGCGGACGGATTCGGGAATGTCGGGATCGGTGGGTGGGGATTCTCCTTCGTCCGAGTCACGACGTTTACGATGGCCCTGGGTTCAAGATCATCCTTTCATTCTCCATTCCGGGATCTGACATCAGATTTTCGCCTGTGAAGCCGCCGCCAATCAACTTCATCAGGCGGAGGATCCGGTCGAAAGAGTGTCCCGGCGAGTGCATCAAGCCAGACGAGACTGTTCAGCGAATCCGGCTACCCCTAGTCGAATGAGGACCGAACCATGAGACGTCGCGGGTTTACGCTCATCGAACTCCTGATCGTCATGGTGATCATCGGGATCCTCATCGCCTTCATCCTCAAGGCCGCCATGGGGGGCGTCCGTCGCGCTGAGGAGAAAGCGACTATCGCTTTGGTCGCCAAGCTCGAGCAGGCGATGAACGACCGAGTGGACGCGCTGACGACCTACCGAGCTGATCCGACGCTCGCCCACCGTGGCCTAGCCGCCCTTTACAGCGCTGGGAGCTCAGCCATCGAAGACGTCCAGCGGGCCCAGGCAATCGCTCAATTCGATTTTATCCGAGCCCAGCTGCCGGACGTCTTCGCGTACGATCAAAATAACGACAACTATCCCTTGAACTTCGCAGGCAATAGGTACGGCCCGGCTACCACGCCCCCTGACCTCGCGTACCAGCTTCCACTTGGCAATAGTCAGCCCACTGGCAGCGGCGGGTCGTGGGATGGGACTGCGGCGAATTTCTCACCAGGGACTGGAATATACGGCGCGTCCTACGAGATCGCGGCCGGGATCTACAAGCAACTTGGCTACGGCCCCAAAGGCTACGACGGGAGCGACAATAACAACAACGGGCTGGTCGACGAACGCGCGGAAGGCAATCTCGGCTTGACACCTGCTGAGGTTACCCAGATCGACAACAGGCTCCGACTCCACAGGCACAAGACAGCTCGCAGTGAGATGCTATATGCGATCCTCGTCGAAGGCGGCGGGGTCTACGGCAGCTCGTTCGATAAGGACGATTTCACCAGCAAAGAAGTCCAGGATACTGACGGCGATGGCCTGTTGGAGTTCGTGGACGCCTGGGGCGAGCCGCTTCAGTTCTATCGCTCGCCGATTCTCTACCGCTCGGATGTTCAGAAGGGCTTTCCTGACGTCGCCAAGCTCACCTTGGATCTTGCGAACGGGAACAGGCCTGGCCCCTATATGGGCGCCTACGACTCGCGCGAACAAAACCCGCTGGATCCGAATCAGACGTTGTTGGCTCCTGCGTGGTGGGGATCTCGATTCAATAATGCGGTTCCTGTAGGAATCGGGGCTGCCAGCGGGGCGATCAGCGGAGGTGCGATGACATTCATGGATCATTTCGGGCCATGCCTGGTTGACCCCATCGCACTGAACGTTGGCTCGCCCAACGCTACAACCTTTTGGGATCGTTCGTCCGCTCCTAACCCCCCTGCAACCGGGCCTATCTTCGCTCGTCGCGCGTACTACAGTCGATTCCTCATCGTTTCAGGGGGACCAGACAAGGAGGTTGGAATCGCACGGTTGTACGACCCCAAAGACAAGGTGCCGGCGATCTATTCCGCCCTCGACGATCGCGCGAGCATTGAAACGCCCACGGGGGTCGTCAACGGGCCTGGGGCGTTGACAGGAAATGCCCGCGACGCCAGCGGGGCGGCCGTTCCGATCTCGGTGCCCGCTCTGTTACTCGAGAGTCAGGGCGGCAAGGTCGACCTGAACCGTGGTGCTCTCGGGAGACTGAACACGTTCAGCGCGAATGGCCGGAACGATACCAACTCGCAGCTCGAATACTACAGCCAGGACGACATCACGAGCCAGACTCTTCAGTCGATTGGCGGCCCACTTCAGTAATCGCCCCGGCTTCGAGATCGCAAAGATCGCCGTTCTGGTGACTGAACTTTCTCCTCTGCCCCCTCACCGAGGGGGCAGAGGAGATTTTGCATTTACAGCTTGACGATGCAAGGCTTTGCGGTCGAACCTCTCGCAGCCGTCCACTTTCGACAGCCAGACGATCCTACCACTCCACTCCCCTTTCACGCCGTCAGGTCAGATTGCCCCTTTGCTTTGAGTCTGGAACACGTCCCCGCTCCCTACCGCGTTCGCGGCTCCTATCCCTTGTCGTTCGCGCATTGGTCATCTGACGACCCGAAGCCCCACTGACGGCCGGATGACTGCGCCTCAAGAGACGCCGGTTCAAATCGCCAATAACCACATCCCAGCTTGTGCTGTGCTTGAACGGGTGCAGTCTGCGGTCGACGCTCCGGCTCATCGCTACGCTGATGGGCTTGCGTCTTGTCATCGGGCGGAAAGTGCCATTCTGTTCGCGAAGTGTCCCCCCCAGCGTGTTGAGCAAAATCAACGCGATACGGAAAATTGGATTAACATTTGAGTCAGGCATACGTTCTGATGATGATCATGCGGTGTGATTTGCGGAAACAGAACGTGATGAAATTAAAGGCAGCACGATGAACGGGATCTGCCGTTACGTCGGTTCTCTGTCGTGAAACGTCCTCGCGGCGAGAGGAATCGAAGGATTGGCGAATCAGCCGAAAAGTCGGGCCGTGGGAATCATCGCCTGTTTCCAAGCGAGTCGGCGTCTTATCGAACTTGAATCGAGAGGACCGGACCATGGTACGTCGCGGGTTCACGCTGATTGAGTTGATCATTGTGATTGTGATTATTGGAATCCTTATGGCATTGATCCTCCGTGCCGCGATGGGTGGTGTCCGCCGCGCAGAGGAGAAGGCGACCATCGCCCTGATCGCCAAGTTGGAAACTGCAATGACGGACCGGGTCGACGCGCTGACGAACTACCGGGCCGAACCGACTCCGGCGCATTACACCATGGCCGCACTTCATCATCGTGGTTCAAAGCGGATTGAGTGCGTCGAACGTGCCCAGGTCATTGCTCAATTTGACTACCTTCGGTCTGTGTTTCCCGATGTATTCTTTGTCAGATCCACGGCGGTAGCCATCCCGGGGTTTTACCCGGTGAACTTCGCATGCGCTGCGTTTGGTGTTGCCGGCAATGCAACAGATTACATGTTGCCGCTCGGAGCCAATGCAGGAGGAATCCCGGTCAGAGGAATGTATGGCGCTGCGTTCGAAGTGTCCGCCGGTATATACAAACAGCTTGGCTACTGCCCCAAGGGTTACGATGGTAGTGATAATAATGGAGACGGGTATATCGATGATATGTTTGAAGGAGCAATGGATTTGTCTGTGGCCGAAGTCGTGGTCATCAGAGAGAGACTCGCGAGACACAAGCACAAAACCGCCCGAAGTGAGATGCTTTACGCAATCCTGGTTGAGGGGGGCGGACTGTCTGGAGCCAGTTTCGGCCCAAACGATTTCACGAGCAAGGAGGTCCAGGATACTGATGGGGATGGTTTGCTTGAGTTCGTCGATGCTTGGGGGGAACCACTCCAGTATTATCGCTGGCCGATCTTGTTCCGCTCGGATACCCAGAAAGGGTTTCCAGATCTAGCCAAACTAACAGACGATGTCGCCGCTGGTCGAACGCCAGGGCCCTACTCAAGCGTCTATGAATCGCGTGAGCAAAACCCGTTGGATCCCAATCAAACCTTATTGGCCCCCGCATGGTGGGGGAGCAGTTTTAACAATGCGGTTCCGGCAGGCTATGGTACGGCCAGTGGTAAAATCAGCGGTGCGGCGAGATTGTTCATGGGCCACTTTATGACTTTGGTTGATCCGATAGCTACGACTGGAACGGTTGCTTCTAACATTACCTTTTGGGACCGCTCGACTGGAACCGATACCGGTTACTTCGTTCGACGGGCCTACTATAGCCGTTTTCTCATCCTCTCGGGTGGGCCGGACAAGCTTCCTGGTGTGGCACAACTTGGCGTCAACTACCGGGCCATTGATGATCGGAGTTCTTTCCCACTCGCAAGCGGCGTCATAGAGTCGGTATAGTGGCCCCCAGATTTCGGACCACTCGGTAAGTTATCATTGAGGGAGGTCTTACCGAGGGCGAAGCATGGGACAAATCCGCAAGCGACACTCGGCGGCGTTCAAGGCGAAGGTCGCCTTGGAAGCCGCCAAGCAGGACAAGACGATCTCCGAACTGGCCAAGCAGCACCAGATTCACCCGGTGCAGATCAGCCAGTGGAAGAAGCAACTCCTGGACGGCCTGGAGGGCCTCTTCGAGAACGGGTCGGCCGCCCGCCGGCCCGACCACGAGAAGCTCCAGACCGAATTGTACGAGCAGATCGGGCGGCTCCAGATGGAGCTGGCCTGGGTGAAAAAAAAATCTGCCTTGTGAGGTCGAGGCCAAAAGAGCCTTAATCGAATCCACGCATCCTCACTTGAGTGTTCGTCGCCAATGTGAGCTGCTGGGACTCAATCGGTCGAGCTTCTACTACGAGCCGGCGACGGAGACCCTCGAGAACCTGAGCCTGATGAGGCGGATCGACGAGCAATATCTCAAGACGCCGTTTTACGGCAGCCGCCGCATGACGGCCTGGCTGACGAGGCAGGGAGAGGAGGTCAACCGCAAACGCGTGAGCCGCCTGATGGAATTGATGGGTCTGGAGGCGCTTCATCCCGGGCCTCGAACCACGACGCGAAACCCTGACCACAAGGTTTACCCGTACTTGCTTCGAGACCTGACGATCGAGCGACGCAATCAGGTTTGGTCCACCGACGTGACGTACCTCCCGCTCAACCAGGGCTTCATGTTCCTGGCGGCGGTGATCGACTGGCACAGCCGGTTCGTGCTCTCTTGGCGGCTGTCGAATACGCTCGACGGCCGGTTCTGCCTGGAGGCGTTGGACGCGGCGTTGGAGGGAGGACGCCCCGAGATCTTCAACACCGACCAAGGCGTGCAATTCACGGCGCGGGCCTTCACCGGCCGGCTTGAGGCGGAAGGGATCGCGGTGAGCATGGACGGACGCGGGAGGGCGTTGGACAACGTGTTCGTCGAGCGGCTGTGGCGGTCTCTGAAATACGAGGACATTTATTTGAAAGCATATTGCAGTGCCAGAGAATTGAAAGCCGGCCTTGAAAGGTGGTTTGCGTTTTACAACCACGAGCGCTTGCACCAGAGCTTGGCCTATCGCACGCCCGCCGAGGTCTACCATGGTGCCGAGCCGGTCGGGCCTTGAGAGGGGAGAGCGGGGTGGAGTCCCGCGTTCGTTCCGGCCACCGATTGCATGCCGAGCCGGTCGGGCCTTGAGAGGGGAGAGCGGGGCCGAAGCATAACTTAAAAACCGGGCCGAGTGGTCTGGACATTGGGGACCACTTCACGGTACGGGATTTAAGTGGATTGCCGTCAGCTTATGCAAACGTGGCAAACCTATTGATTGAGAATCAAGCTGGACGAGTAGATCCGAACCGCGACGGAACCATTCAAAGCGTTAAATTCAGGGATTTATTGAGAAACGATACTAATACGTTTTTGGAACACGTTGGACTCGACGATATCACGAGTCAGATGCTTCAGTCTGTTGGCGGTCCCTTGCAATGACAGGGTCAACTTCGCGAAGACACTTGAAGCAATCCAGGTGGCTCACTTTTCCATTTGATCCCTTTCCGGCTGAGCACAGGTTGACTCCGCAGCCGCATTTTGATGAAGGTTGCCAATGCGTGCATGATCTCATTGACTGCAATTGCGATAACGCTTCAGCGATTTCCGGTCGATGGTGCACGGGCTTGAGCGGCTGGGACGACTCTAAGGGGGGCTGGCGATCGACATTGTAGCTGACCTCAAGTGCAGGCGGATCCCAAGCAAGAATCCTAATGATAGCCTCGTGGTCAGTTGTCATCGCTTTTTTGCAATAAGACCCATCAAGTACATACTGCCCAAGACACGGCATCGCCAATCTTGCGGCCACACGAGGGCAAGACTTGCAAAATTCATGCATGTCGACTTTGATTTCCATTAGCACCCGTCGCCGGATGAATCGGCGTTAAGTGGAATTGACATCGAGTAACAAGCCACAAAGGCGATTGCGTGGTACGACATTTTCGGCCAGTCAATATCGTATCCAAACGTAGGAAAATTGCCGATGAATATCTCGTTGATCGTAATGCAGGTTTGCCCAGTGTAGTACAGCCCATCAAACGACGTGGTAATCGACCCTGTTCCCAAGATCATACCGTCGTCATCATTGGTCACTGTGATATTTCCAGTGCACCCTGGAGCATTCGTGCGTGCTACAAAGCAAACTGATGTGATCGAGGTGACCGTTACATTCGTGGTCGAGCAGGCTATGACGTCGAAATCAAGGGTTCGCGTTGCACCTGACGGATACGTGACTGTGGCGGTGTAGGAACCGTGGCCGACTCGAAGGCAAAGTAGGCCGTTTGCATCGCCGGTGCCGGTGGCGACGCCGGTGCCAGTGGTTGAGACGGTGGCGTCGGGGACGGGCACGGTGCCGGACGAGGTGCATCGGAGGAATGTGAAACAGACGGTGCCCAGCGATGCGCTGGGGAAAGTCACGGACACGTGGTTGTCCTGGTTGCAGACGGCATTGACGGTCGCGGTGCGATCGGTGGCTCCGGGGACTTGGACGGTCACTTGATACGTGCCGGCGGAGGGGATTTCGATGCAGCATTGACCCTTCACGGTGGCCGAGGCCGCTGCGTCCGTGCCTGGGCCTGCGCCCGGGAAGGTGAGGGTGGCTGAGGTGTAGCCGGAACCTCCGTCCGTTAAGAGCAGGTTGGTGATCTGGCCACCGATGACGTCGAAGGTTCCGGCGGCGCCGCTGCCATCGCCGCTGATGCCCAGGGGGTATTCGGTTCCGTTGGTGTAGCCGGAGCCCGGGTTGGAGAGAGACAAGTCGGTGAGGGTGCCGGTGGTGAGGCAGGTGCCCACGGTGTTCGGAGGATCGGCCGAGTCGTTGATCGTCACCGTGGCGCCGTAGACGGGGGCTGCGGGCGAGCATCCGTCGCTGTCGATCGTGACGCAGATGCGGCCGCTCTCGCAGGTTGACGTTCCCAATCCCACCCACTGGAAACGCCAGTCTCCGGCGGCCGTCCAGGTGATCGGCACGACCTTGCCGGCCAATCCCGGCTTGTCGTTGAGCTCGTAGACGTTGGCGGTTCCGCTGTCTCCGTTGACCATGACCTCCCAGGTCCCGCCGGCGGCGTCGCGAACTTCCTGGAAGGAATAGGGGGAGGACGAACCCGAGAGCATCGCCCACGTGGGCTGAGGGAATGCCAGGGCCAGGCACTTGCCGGTCGGGCTGGACCAGAGGCGGAGGTATCGGCCGGTCACCGCAAGGTTGGCGAACTGCTCGAGCTTCTCGGCGATCGCATTGAACAGGTCGGCTTCGATCGGGTCACCGGGCTTGACGTGCGGGAGTTTGGCCATGGCTCAGCAGGTCCCCGCGAGGAATCGCCAGTCGCCTGACGCCGATCGCCAGAGCTGGACGTACGTGTTCGACGCGACGGACGGGTTGCCTTCGGCTTCGTAAGCGACGTCCGTCAGTGTGCCCACCGTCCAGGTCCCGCTGGAGTCGGGGAACTGCTCGGTGAATGGGTACGTCCCGCTTGCCAGAGGACCTGTGATCTTGCCCCAGATGGGCTCGGAGGTCACGGCGTCGAGCACGTAGCCATCCGGGTCTGCGATCATGTTCAGGCTTCCGCCCTGGCCCACGGTGAGGTTGCACTGATTGGCGGCATCGATCAGCCGGTTGAAGTCGGTGTCGGTGATCGGGTCGCCCGGCTTGACGCGAGGGAGTTTCACTGGGGTTTAGCCTCGATAGGCCGAGGGAATCAGGCTCGACAGGTCGGAACGCAACAGGATGGCGGCGCCGTTGTAGCGGGCTTGCTGGGGGCCATCGACGCCGTTGGGGTCGAACACCTCGTCCCAGCGGAGGATCGGGCGGAAGGCAAAGACATACGTCAACGACTGCGTGTAGGTGGCGTCCGTGCTCGCCTCGGTGTGGCTCTTGCAGCCGTTGAACATCAGGTAGCCAGGGGCGACACCCAGGAAGGTCGCGTCGTTGAGCGGCTTCTGCATGGCCGCCAGGATCTGCGCGGCGGGCAGATAGGGGACTTGATGCAACTGGATCGTCATGACCGCCTGAGCGATCGGGAACGCGTAGGGCAGATCCTTCAACTTGTGCCCATTGGCCAGCGTGACCGCCGACTTCTCGATGGTGACGAACTCGCGGCCGAAGTCGATCTCCTGGGTCGCATAGACGTAGGGGGCGGTGGGGTCGAGTGAGATGTCGGGGTTGGGTAGGTAGTTGAACTGAGGGACGTTGTAGTTGACCGTGATCACCGCCTGCGCGAACTGAATCTGCAACGAGCCCTGCGTGGCCTTGCCCTTTCCCTCGATGGAAATCTCGCGGGCGAACATGTTGTGGCTTTCGGGATAGCGGGCGGGCGCTGTGAGGGTGGTGGTGCCACCGACGCCGCCCGAGTGCGTGACGAGACCGAGCAAGCCGTTTGCCACGGCGTAGCGGTCCGCCCAGTCGCAGAGGAATTTCTTCGTGGCGACCGGCCCCTCCCGGTGGATGCCCTCGTTGAAGCCTTCACGCAACTCCTGACAGACAATGCCGTTGATGGTCGTCGCCATGGATCAAGTCCTCCCGCGAGCGAATCGGGCGACGTCGCCCTGTCTGTTCTTGTCCATGACCGCCCTGGTCAGGTTCTCGAGCTTCCTGTTCGTGTTTTTCTGTTCGTCGAGTTGCCGGGCCGGAATCTTGTCTCGCTCGGCCGGACTCGAGAAGCCGGCCACCAGCATCCTGTCGAGGTACTGTTTGTCAGAGAGGACTTTGGAATCAATCGTTGATGTATTCGAGGATTGTGGATTTGATTTTGGATTCGGCTCGGTCGCGGCCTCGACCCGATTCGTCCTTGCCTCCGCGTTGGTGGTCCCCACCTTGAGGACTCGCTCGTTGAGGTTGTTGTTGACCCATGCCGACAGTTTGTCCGCCACTCGGGTCGTTAACTCGCCGATCTCCTCGGCCGCAACCCCGGCCTTTGCCAGGGCCGATCTGACGCTCGATCGAAGTGAGTTCTCGCCCCTCTCGACCGAGTCGAGGATTGCGCTGTCGACGGACGCCCCGAGAGCGTTTGAGAGGCGGCTGGCCTCGCGGTCGGCGGCTTCCTCCTTCTGCCTGGCCGCTTCGACGTTCTCGTAACCTGTGGGACGATCAACGGTGGTTTGCGCCAGGAAACCGGACGGGATCAAGGTTTGACCGTCTCGGCCCGCCGTCGAATTCGCGGGCAGGGAGAGTGCGGACTCTGCCGCCGAGAGGCCCGCCTTCAGACGCTCGATCTCTCCGCGGAGGCGAGCGCTCTTGTGGGCGTACTCGGTAATCTTGAATTGACCCTGTTCGTAGGCCGTACCGAGTTTGATGAGGCTGACTTCGAGATCGCGAATTTCCTGGTTCACCTCGTCAACGCCCTTGGCGCCGGCTTCGAGAATGGCGCGGGCGAGGGTAACGGGATCAAGCATTGGAAGCGTCTCCTGTGACGAGGGATTCCAGTCCCGGCGCGGCCTCCCACAAGGCTTGCACCTCGGCTGGCGACAGAAGTCCTTCGTCTCCTGCTTCACCCCGGCTGACGAAGTTGTCGAACTGGTCGAGCGTGATCGCGGCCACTCTTTCGTAGGCGTCTGCCCGATGGTCCGTGAGCGACTCGAAGATCTCGCCCCAATTCACCTCGGTCAGGTCCTTCGGAGGGCGATTGCCTGTCCGCTCGAGGACAAGTCCGCGCCGGAATGCGGTCGAGAGGAGTCGCGATTCGTCCTCGACGGTCATCGTGGCCGCGAGTGTCCTCGCCCGGTCACGCGTCAGCGTGGGGTGGCACGACAAGAGGGACAGGTGGAGAATGACGGCCAGCCCCTCGGTCGTCGCCAGGGCGAGCCGGGAGGCTTCCCCAGAGAATAAAGGGGGCCCATCGCGAGCGTCATCGCGCGGGAGCCGATCTTCGAGCCATGCCAGGACCTCTCCGATCTGGGCGAGGGTGAGCGTGCGGGCACGATAGGACGCCCCGTCGAGCACGATCACTCGCGGCGCGTTGGTGACGCTGGGCAAATTCATGAAAGTGGACCCCATTGGAACTGCTTTTGTGTTCCTGTCTTTAACTCCAGCGTTCCTCTGTGATGCAATCGTTTTGAAACTCCAAGGGGCGACCGGCAGAGTCAGCCCTTGATTCTTGACGGTCACCCCTCCCGCACTGCCGGCGAGGAACCGCGTTAGCTCACCGGGTAAGTAATCGCGCTCGAACTTTTCACATTGACGGTCACGGCGACTGCCCCGGCCTTGGGGCCACTTTTGAACGAGAATTTGGAGCAGAGGACCGTGGCCGAGAAGTCGTCCGTGCCGTCGGGCTTCAGATGGGCGACGGCGAAAGTCCGTGGCTTCAGTTGTTGGGGGGCGACCGTCGGCTTGTTGGTCGTGTCGTAGATGAACGTGATCGTCCCTTCGAAGCGCTCGACGCCGTCGAGAACGACCTGGGACCCGCCCGCGCCGGTATGAGTGATGTCATCCGCATCCACCTCCCAATCGAGGTTGAAGTCGGTGACGGCGAAATCGGTCGAGCCGATCAGGAACTTGCCTTTGTATCCGTGGATGAACGTATTGGGCATCGGTTCGCCTCAGGGGTTTGTCGGGGCTTGTTGGGGAGGGGCAGGAAGCGTGTCAGGAGACGGCGGTACAACCCGCGATGAGCAGGTTGATGGTCACATTGTTGCTGCCTGGATCGAGCTTGAGGTTCTTGCTCGTCCCGCTGGTCACCGCGCCGACACCGGATCCGACCGACGTTGGGTCCGTGAAGTAACGAATCGAGCCGGCGAACACGGTATCGGTGCCGGTCGTTCCCCAGAACGGAGCCCACGGATTCGCGGCGGCCGCCCCAAGGGCGACGTTGAAGGAGCTCGTGGCCGTCACGACCTGGACGACGAGTTCGCGGATACGGGCGAAGTTGACAGTGGCTCCCGACAGATCGGCGAGCGCCGTGAGGTCGATCGTTTGCGGAGTGCTCGCGACCAGGGCGATCTGCTTGGCGTAGATCAGGTTGATCTGGCCCGCGCCTGTGCCATTGGCGTACTGGGTGGTCAGCGAGATCGATGCGGGCAACGTCTGGGTGGTCACGAGACCCGACGTGACCGTCTGGTTGAAGCCTGTGACAAGCTGTACGGTTCCAGTGACGACGGCCATGAGGCCACCTCATCGTTTGGGGCTTGGTGTTGGCGGAAGGGAGGGTTGAGTTGCAAACAGAATCAAGGGAGGGCAGGGGAGGCCATCTCAGGAGGACCGATTCACCATGTAATCGAACACGATCACGCGAGCATAGGCGGTCGGGTGGTCGGCGCAGACGTGCGCGATCGGGACTGAGAACGGTGTACGGGCACGAAGGTTCATGAGTAAACCGTCGTCGAAGACGAGTGGCGCATCATTCAGCGTCTCAGCCAGGAGCCGCCCCAGGTCTCGAGCCATTTTCTTCTCGTCCGACACGACCTTGAAGCGGATCTGCCCGGTCTCGATCGAAGGGGCAACACTTCCTGTTGTTGTCATGTAGGTGATGTCGCTGTCTGTCTCTTCGTAGACGGCCCACGGCAGAATGACGCCTCGCCGCGCGGAGTCTGCCCAGAACTTTGTCGTCGCCAGCGCGGCCCTGTTCTCGCCAAAGGCCGTGACGACCGCGGGTGTTGCCCGGAGATGCCCGATCATCGCGGCGGGCAAATCCGGATAGGTTTCGGAGGAGTGCGCAGACTCGAGTCCGAAGACCACCGAAAAACCGGGGGTGAGCAGGCTCATTGCGGCGTCCTCGATGTGGGGTCGGTTCCGTCATCGAGGTTGAACGTGACGGTTGCGACGGATTGGCTGTTGTAGCCGAAGAGCTTCAAGGTTTTCCCCGCGACATCCTTGACCATCTTGCCCCAGGCCGAGGCCCAGGCGCCGTGCAAGGCTCCGCCGACGGTCGCGGTCTTCACGTCGGTCAGGGCTTGGGAGAGGTTGAGCGAGTAGCCCGACTTGTCGTTATTGGTCCCGACGGTCACCGCCGCCGTGACCGAAGCCACCGCGCCGCCCGCGTAAGTCGAGCGGGTGCTGATCGCGGCGTCCAGGTTGGCCAACCTCGTGTCGCCGAGCGCCGTGAGCCCGGCACCCGCCGCTCCGATCAGGGCATAAGCGTCACCGGTCTGGGCGACGACAATGCCGGGAAGGCGCGTCAGCAACGTGGTCGTTCCGCTGGTGTCCGCCCCGGCGTACGTTGACCGGGTCGAGACGGCGGCATCGAGGTTGGCGAGCCGCGTGTCACCGAGGGCGGTCAGCCCGGCTCCGTTCGCGCCGATCCGTGCGAAGCTGTCTCCCGTTTGGGGGGTGTTCCCCGTGTAGGTCGTCAGCGTGCCAACCGTCGTCACGGTGCTGACCGCCCCGCCGCTGGTTGTGATCGCTCCGCCCGAGACGACTGCCGTCGCGGCGATATCGTTGAACCCCGTGATGTTCGTCGTCTTCGCCAGGGTCAGCCCCAGGCTGGCCGACTGCGGGTCATAGGCCACCACGTCATACCGGTCGTCGCAAGGGTCAGCGCCCGTGGCGGTGCCGTGCAGGAGGAGCGGGCCGAGCGTGGCCGTGTCCGTCGCGTTACCGGCGACCTTGTACCAGCCATTGGCAAGCTCGGTGACCGCCCCAGCCGGGGTGGCGAACGTGCCCCCGTTCTTGCTGAGGGTGACCGTTGGCGAGAGACCGGTCTGTCCGGTGATGTGGTCGGTCGAGTCGACGAGCAAAAAGAGCAGCGGCTGCGCGGTCTGCGATTGCTTCAAGGGATAGCCCATCTCAGGAAAGTCCTCTCGAGCCGGTGCGGAACGAACGGCCACGGCGGGCGTATACGACGCTGGTGGTCCCCCCCGATGTGCCCGCCGCCAGCAGGGCCGGGCGGCTCCGGGGCCGGATGGCCGAGAACTGACCCGAGAGCAGGTCATTGGCCAGGGCCAGCGGGTCGGGGACGGAGCCGCTGCCGCAGCCGGCCCAGAGGAGCGATCCCGTGAAGGCGTTCGTGACCGTCGCGTTGCGAATGGCACCGATCGTCAACGTATCGCAAGTGATCGCGCCAAGAGCCGCTGCGTTCGTGCCGACCAGTTGGCCATCGAAATAGAGATTGCGGACTGAGGCGGTTGGCGACACGCACATAACAACATGCGGTCGGCCATCACTCTGATTCCCCACGGTGGCCGAGACCGACCTTAGATTCCCAGCGTCGTTGCGGACTTGCCATGCCAGCAAGCTACTGTTGCCGCTGTTGTGCAAGATCCCCATGGATTGGGTTCCCGCCGAGTTGCCTTGCGCCAGGGAATATCCCGCGGTGATCCCCGTTTTCACGGTCAGCGCGGCCATCCAGAACGGATAGGTCGCCCCCAGCAATTGCGCCGGCGGGTCAATCGCGACATAATTGCTCGTGGAGAACCCGCCGATCTGCGGGCCGTACAGCCCGGATTGCCAGCTGGGCGAGCCGACGAAGGAGCCGTGATTGGATCCCGCGAAGTCACGGACCGTATTCCCCGAGCCCTCCACGAGCGGCATGTAGAGCCGGCACCCGGCCGGGGCCTCGTCATCCTGCCACTCCGGGTCGTCTGGCTTGGCGTCAAAGTAGGCCACGCATCAACTCCCGTAAGTGATCTCGTTGCCGATGGCGTCCACGATCACCGCGGTTCCGGCGACCCGCCAGAAGAGCAGCAACGCGAACTTGCCGAACGGAACCCGGAGGCCGTGCGTGCTCTGGTCGTTCGCAACCAATGTCCCGTCGATCGACCTTCGTTCTCTCCAGGTCCCCGGCAGTCCGGAATCGCTGGTGAAGAGCGTGACGCGACATGCGGTGGTCGGGGCCGTCGTGGTCGCGATTCTGACGACCGCTTCCGCCTCGTCGGTTGTCGCCAGAGCCCCGACCGTTAGATTTCCGTCGACGGTGGTTCCATTGCCCCAGATCGAGGCGGCCAGCCCCTTCTGGGCCGTGACCGTGCCGGCCGACGAAGCGCCGGGGTCGGCCTCCATCGTATAGGTGAATGTGTTGGCGTCGGCGACCGTGACGACCTGGAACGGCCCGTTGTAATTGGGGAGGTTGCTTCCCTGGATCAACACCCAGTCGCCGATGCTGAAGCCGTGGCTCGTGGCCGTCGCGGTCGCCGTGGTTCCCGAGCGGGTGACGGCCGAGACGGACTTGCTCGCCAGTACGGCGAGCGACGCGGGGGTTCGGAGCGATCGCTGGGTCTGGGTGCGGGTGACGGTGGGCATCTTCGGTCCGCTCCTTGGCTCAGGCGTTCAGGGCGACGAGGGGGGCGAGATTTTGAAGGCCCACGTATTCCACGTCGGAATCCTCCGCGAGCTGCGCCGAGGCCGCCGCTGCCGCGATCGTGGGATTCTGAACGAGGAAGGTCAGGAGGCGGCGCACCTGCAATTCGAGTCCGGCCTCGGAGGCTTCGGCGGCGTCCGCCCAGGCGATCCGGGCGGCATGATTGGCCGTTCCTGGGTCCTCGTTGCGGATGTCCGGGATGGCCTTGACGAGCAGGAAGCTCTCCGCCTGCGCGTAGAGATTTCCGTTGCGTCGAGCCTGGTAGATTTCGAGATAACCACGTGTGGACATGAGGGCTCCAGGCGAGAACGATGGCCGTCATTTTCTTTCTTCGCAACCGACCACGAACGCCGCTCCGCGTCCGGCCTGGTCGGCGTTGCCGTGGACGAAGAGGTTGTGACTCACGCCGGCCTCATCGACCCAGACGATCTTGTCATCCGCGACGAGCTCGTAGTTGGCGGCGAACATCACATCGAAGTGGGTCTTCTCGGTCAGGCGGGCGGCGTCGTTGTCCAGGAACCGCGCGGGCGCGGCGGGCTGGACCGAACAAGGGATGTCGGTGGCGAAGGCGTCGCCGTAGGAGTCGGCGGCCACCCCCGCATCCGCATCCTGGGTGGGGGCGAAGCGGTAGAGGGACACCCGGTTGACGAGGCAGCGGGAGGAAGGGCTTCGCATGCTCAGACGCTCCAGTCTTTATAGAAGCCGAGCACACTCGTGGCCCATTCGGGGAGGTTGGTCATCACGTCCTTGGCCGTCCATGAGTACTTGTCGGCGGTCTCGCCCTTGAGGCTCGGATCGCCGTCGAGTCGCGCATAGATCCCCTTCACGACCTCTGCGCAAACCTGTTGCAGGTTCTCGGGCACGGTCGCCCAGCCGGCTGTGTAGGTGACCTGGTACTGGCCCCAACCCCAGCTCCCGCCATCGCCACCAAGTCCATCCCACGGGGCTCCGAAGGGGTCGCCAAAGGCATTTCCGCTCCAGCCATAGCAGCGCATGATGCCCGTGGAGCGGTCGATGTCGTAGGAAGAGGCCGGAGTGGTGAAGAGGCCGAGGCAAACCCCCGTGCCGAGGGCGTTCTTCGGCTCGCGCACCCCCACCAGCGAGGCGGACGGGAAGAGGCCGATATTCGGGGCCGCGCCCGTCGCGTTCACCGTGGCCGACCATCCGTTGCCCAGGGCATTGATCGCGGTGGCGAGTGCGTCGAGAGTGACGTGCGACGCGAAGGTCAGCGTGTCCGTGCACGTGGCTCCGCTCGCGGTTCGTGACAGGCTCAGGCCTGTGTACGTGAGGTCGAGATACTCCACGTCGCCGGTCATGCTGAAGACCACGCTCGCGATCTGGTTGGTTGTCGAGTCGCGGTTGGTCACGGTCATGACGCTCGACCGCCCCGTCATGACACTTGTGACCGACTGCACCGGGAAGGCGGACAGCTTGGCCGTGGCGGGCTCGCCGCGGTCTTGCCGTGACCCCTCGGGCGTGACGATCTCGCTGTAGGTCTGGGCGCCGAACTTACGTGAGCAGTAGCGAATCACCTCACGTGAGGCCGCGGTGATCAAATTGCCAAGGATCGCGGCTTGCGCCGTGGTCAACGTGACTCCGCCGGCGAGCAAGACATTGGTCGCATAGGCGCCCGTGATCAGGTCGACCGGGTCGGAGTTGGTGATCGGAATGGGGACGGCGGGCAAGTGAGCACCCCTCTTGCATCAAGAGACTGTGACGGGGACGACGAGCAACTGGTAGCCGTCAGCCTTGAACGTGATCGAGTAGGCCTCGGGGTCGAGGTCGATGTTGTTCGCCCACGACCCATTGCTGAGGGTCAGCGTTTCGCCCCGGATGGTCGCGTTGTTCGGATTTGAGGCATATTCCGAAGCGAGGTAAACACGGACGAGCGCCCCACCGATCCCTTGGCCGCCACTGGTCTGGTAGGTGAGGTTGTCCGCGAACGGATAGTCCTGGTTGACCGTGACCGAGCCCGTCCCGATCGGGCCGTAGCCGAGGGGGGCCGGGTCGGGCAGGTCGGCCACCGTGATTCCGTCGGTGACCTTGGACGCACCGCCGAACGTCGTGCCGTCCCAGTACCCGCTGCCTTGCCCGATCGCCACGTCCCCGACGGCCGGTGAGCCACCGGACTGGAGATAGACCGACCACGAGTAGTTGCCTGGCGGTGAGACCGTCGGGAACTGGCAGACGTAACGCCCGCTGGACGCCGGAGCCTCCGGAGTCGCCGTGGCGTAGGACGTCCAATCCAGGTTGGCGAAGGTGACATAGTCGGTCCCGTTCCAGACGCCGCTGCCCCCTTCGATCTGGGCATACAGGTTGGCCCCGGTGGGATACCGGAGGCGGAGGGTTGTGTCAGCCATCGGTGGTCTCGCTCAGGGCGTCAAAGTTTCTCTGGGCACACTCCACGCCGGCGAGGACACGCAGCCCCGCCTCGTCGGTCGTGCCGGGGAAGTGGAGGGTTTCAGCGGCGGACCCATCCGAGATCGCAACTCGGCTGGCGTCTGGCTCGACTGTCGTGATTTCCCAGCTCATGCGATTATGTCCCGAAACCAAAGGTTCTCAGAGCGTCGTATGCTTTTTGAAGCATGGCTTGCTCCGCGGCCCCATAGCTCGCGGCGGCCGTCGCCGCGCCCATCGTGACTCGGGTGGACGGGGCCGCACCGAGGAAGCCGATGGCCGTTGCCGATCCGGTGTCGGAGCCCCGGATGATGAACCGAGTCACCGCCTGGTTGGTCAGGCTGAGCGTGTTGGTGTTGACGACCATGCTGCCGCCGGTCGCGCCCGACCACTGAAAGATGTTGCCGAAGAGGCGAAGAAAGCCGGAGTTTGCACCTGAGTTGAAGGTGAACGCCGTGGAACTGGTCGAATTCAGGACCACTGATGCGAACTGGGCGGAAATGGCTCGGCCGATCGTCATCGTGTCGCGTTGAGTGCCGGTCTCGACCGTCTCCAGAGAAAACCCGGGATCGCCCGTCGAATCGCAGAGAAAGAATCGGGTCAAACCGCCATCGGTTCGATAGAGTTTCGCGAGCTGATTGGAATGGTTTTCTGCGTTGAAATAGACCGTGGAGGCACCCATCGCGACGTCGGCCTTGTTGCTTCCGTCCTTGAGGATCGCGATCGTGATCGGCCGGATTTCCGGCCCGCCAGGATAAATCACCGATCCGACGTGGACCTCGAATCGCGGCGCACCGCCCTGGTAGTAATTCGACTCGATCCGGTAGGAGCAACTCGGTTGAGACGGATCCTTGGGCCCCCCCTCGGCATAGTTGTATCCCCAGCCGAACACGACGTTCTTCTGCGGGCCCGGGCCGTAGCTGGGTGACGACCCGATTCCAAAACCGTAGTGGCATGAGTACGGGTCATCCGACCAGAACTGGATCAGTTGATCGGTCGGGTTGAGGCTGTTGTCGTGGATCTGGGTTCCGTTGCGGTCGACCTTGATGAGGTCGCCGCCGCTGGCCGTCTGGATGCTGTGCCGGTCGCCACCGACGCCGGCCGCCTGGCCGACCAGTTTTCGTTGCCGGGTGGATGGGTTCCAGTAGTTGTTGACGTCGAACGTGGGGAGCAGTCCTGGCCCGGCGGACACTGGGGACGCCCCATTGACGCTGGAGGCGAGAGCGGCATCACTGAGGTTGATCGCGACGATGGGCATTGGCGGTCCCTGGTCAGGCGGTCTTGGACGTCAGGCGGTCGCGCTGGTCGAGCAAAGCCTTGTGCGAGGCGAGCTGAGCCTGGTAGCTGTTCTGGGCCACCAGCAGGGCGAATTCCGACTCCGGCACGGCCTTCTTGAAGTAGTTGGCCATGTTCTCGGGCGTCAGGCTGTCGGGCTTGAAGTCGAGGGTGGCATCGATCACGAACGGTTCTCCTTGGCTCGCTCGCACTGACACCCCACGACCCGCTGCCGGGCCTTGCCGTGGACGTAGACGACCTCGAGGCGTCCCGACTGACGGCAGAACGGGCAGACGGCAGACGGGGCGTAGGGCGAGGAACGGATGAGCTTGGTGGCGTAGGTGTTCAGCACGAGTGGTTCCGTCGTTTCAGGAGAGCGGCTGGCCGTCCCAGGCATGCTCGCGGACTTGTTTGTCGATCTCGGCCAGTTCGCGGCGGATCGCGGCCTGGCGGAAGGCGATCTGGTCGGCCTTGGCCGCGTTCTCGCGGAGCTCGGCGTGGAGCTCGCGGGCCTTGGCGGTCATCTGGCCGATGGCGCCCGCGCGATGCGGAGGCAGGCAAGGGGCGATCGAGTTCGGCCCGGGCGGGCCTTTCGAGGCCGGGTTTGTGGGCCTGGCTTTGTCGGTTGGCGGCATCTTGATCTCTGAAATTGAGGGTGGTCACGCCGCCGTTGAGGAGGGCGGCGTGAGTGAGACTGACTCGTTATCGCCAGAGCGAAACGGTCTGGGCGACCGTCGTGGCATTGTTGCTCGAGGTCGGCTCGAACCGGGCGAGTTCGCCAAGGACGACGACCGCGGAGTTGGCCGCGGCCGTGCCGGGCAAGAGGCTGCCCTTGATGAACGCGTAGTTCAAGCCGAGCGCCTGGACCTTCTCGGCCGTGACCATGACGACCGCGTACTTGTTGTCGTCAGTGGCCTTCACGAGCTGGGTGATGGCGGACCCGCTGATCGCAGCGTAGCTTCCGGCTGCCGTGGTCGCTCCCTTGACCTGGAAGTCGAGTGTGCCCGAGGCGCCGAGTGTGCCCGAGTCGATGACAAAGAGCACCTGCCGAAACTTCGACAGGTCGATCGGACCCGTCAGTTTCTCGGAAGTGGACTGGCTGGCCGAGTGAATGCCGTCGGCCGCGACCGCCAGGGCTTCGGTGAAGAGTTCGGTGTACATCGTGTATCCGTGAGGAAGGATCGTGAGGGTGAAGGTGAGCTGCGTCCGAAGCGAGCCGACGAACGCCGGCTCGCCCCGAGTCATCAGGTGGTCGAGGAGCTCAAGATCACAAACGGCGAGGTCTTGGTCGTGCCGTCCTGCTGGGTGAAGGGGGCATCGATCTGGGCCTGACCGTCGACCCGCTCGATGATCCGGTAGGTGATCTGGTTGGTGTTGAAGGCATACTGATCCGAGGCCGCGATCTCGAGCGACCCGGTGTCGGCCGTGATGTACTTGGAGAAGTCGGCCAGGAGGACGTCACCGGTCGTCCCGAGCGGAGGGAGCTTCTCGGTGAAGAGGACGGGGCGGCCGAAGAGGAGCAGTTGCCCCATCGCGAGCTTGGCCTCGTTGTAGCCGGTGCCGACGTTCGGGATGTAGGTCACCCGACCGCTCGCATCGACCAGTTGGACGAGCTGGCTGAACAGGTTGTTGGTCATGACCCAGACCGACTTGGGCCGCGATTGCGGGGTCATTGCCCCCATCACGTTGGCGGCGTCGACGAGTTTGAACTGGTTCGCCGTGGCCCGAGTGGCGTAGGTGATCGTCGCGGGCGACTGGAGGATGCCCTTCGGCTTGGCCACGCCGTCACCGGCGAGGAACGCATAGTCTTCGGCGTATGCGATTGCGCCGGAGAACAACGACTTGAGCTCGGAATCGAGTGAGATGAACGAGTCGGAGAGGAGAAAGCGGCTGATCTTCGTGAGCCCCTGGAGCTCGTTCGTGACGATGTGGACCTGCTTGAAGGTGGGCTCGGTCGGCGTGCCGGGCTGGGCCTCGCCGCTCCAGGTCATTTTCACGCCGCCGTAGTAGGCCGACTGCGGAGCGCCCTGCGTCCCTGAGGGAACGAAGGTCTGATTGAGCATGGGATAATACGCTTCCCGTGCCGGCAGCTTCTTGTTGTTTGAGAAGGGCCGAACGATCGACTCTTCCCGAGCGAGCTGAAGCAGCTCCTTGCCGTAGTCGGGAGCCACGGTGTAGCCTCCCGTGGTCCCCGACCCCTCCGCCAGGTCCTTCTTGTCGAACACGCGGAACGACGAGCCGTAGACCTTTTCGAGGTGCTCCTGGGCCTCGCGCTGACGTCCCGGGTAGGTGTTGTGGCACTGGGCGATCGTGATCCACTTGACCTGATCGGCCAGGCACTTTCTCCGGTCGGCCTCCGACTCGCCGGGACGGATGTCCGCGTTGGCCGGGTGCTGGCCGCCGTACGCCTTCGTGCTGACGACTTCCGCGGCCCCGGCCGCGAAGCCTTGCGCCACGGCGGTCTTGATCGTGTCGGCCAGGCTCAGGATCGGATCGTCCTCGGGAGCCTGCTCGGCGATGCCGATCTCGATCAGACGCTTGCCTGCCGGCTCTTCAACGGGCACGACGGCCCCCTTGCGGTGCTCGTCATAATTCTTGAGAAACTTGATACGCATCGGGATTGGACCCTTGAAGGGGGGTTGGTCAGAGGAAAACAACCAATGCGAGGGCCGGACAGCTCCGAACGCGCCGGCACCGTCCATCTCTTGAGGATGGCTCGACCGGTTCGATCGGTCTTCTCAGCGTGCTCTTACGAAGATCCCCGTTGCCTGGGGCATCGGGAGGGATCGCAATACTGGGTGTGAGGGAGGGATCAGCCGGTTGTCGCCCTGAATGGACGCAAACTCATCGGAACCTAAGAACAATGATCCGCGACAGAGCGAAAGAACCGACGCTTTTTACCTGATCCGCAACGGGTTTGCAGTAGCACGGCCGGCCCGGCCGTAATTCCCTTGGGGTTGGCGCGAGTCCGAGGAATTGACAGTTGCCGAGGGGGATACGGCCGGGCCGGCCGTGCTACTGGTTATTAATTAATAGTGAATTTACTTGGTGATGTGTGCTGATTTTGACGAGATGGCCGGCGTTCTGCCCGCAATCCGATTTTCATTCGAGAGCAGAGGGGGGCGCCCGCGGTCTCAGGTGGCCGCCGTGGTCAGACGAACCCGGCGGCTCGCTCGGCTTCCTCGCGGGCGATTCTGCGAAATCCATCGGGACTGAGCATCTCATTGAGCTTGGCGATCAACTCCGCTCGGACCTCCTGGTCAGACTGGACCACGACTTGGGGGAGCGGGTCGGCCGATCGGGTTCTCGACGTCATTTGCGTTCCCTTGGCCAACTTGATTTGCGATGGCGGTCGCATCGGCTCGGCCAGCTTTGTCAGGTTGGCAAGTCGCGCGGCGATGTGGTCGCAGGTCGGCAGGTGGCCGTCACCCATGGCTTTGTAGCATTGGATCCGGGCGGCCGGATTGTCGGCCGTGCCAAGCATGTCTTCCGCCACGTCGGGAACGTGCCCTCGGGTCGAGAAGCTCTCGATTCGACCGACGCCGTTGTAGTGGGACGCCGTGACCTGAACGTGATCGAACCGCTGAAACCCACCTGCCTCCTCCACGTCCACATCCGCTTTCTCGACATCGTTCGGGGCGTGGTCGCTCTCGGAGGGGCTCGCGGACGCGCTCGTCGCAAGATCCTCCTCGGCCGTTCCGCTCCCGGCGGTCGGCGGGTCCGCGGGGGCCGATACCGTCACGCCGCTCTTGTTCTCGACGGCTTGACCGGCCGAGACGTCGGGAGGGCTGGCGGCATCGAGGATGCTGGGAGCCTGGGGTGGTGGTGGGGGTGGTGAAAAGACGGGCCGGTGGACACCTTTATTAACCGCGGCAACGAGTGCCTGAGGGTTCATGGGAAGACTGCAGACGCTGTATTCCAGGAGAACGCAGCGGCGAATGATCCGTTCGGCCCCTTTCCAGTCGGGCCGTCGCACAAGTTCTTCCCTCGTCGGCGGTCCCCACTCGCCCGGTTTCAGGTCGTCAGGAGGGCGGAAGCCGATCGAGATTCCCGGAGCGAGCGGGACTTGATCTTGCGCCAGACCGCCTCGGTTTCCGGGTCATCATCGAGAATCGTCTTGGCGTAGAGCCCGTTGAACTCACGGCTCTGCTTGATCTTGACCCACTCGCAGCGCCCGAGGGGCCATCGACCGTAGTCGTGGAATGCCAGAACGCAAGGATTTCCCTCCTCGGGCGTTCTCCCAAGGAAAAAGGATTTGTAGTCGACGCCCGACGACACCACGACGTCTCGTTCGTGGTCGACGCAGTCCGTCGAAATCCAGGCGACCATCGAGCGTTCGCCGGGTGTGAAATGAGTCTCAACCGGCTCGAACACCTTACGTGTAAGCGTGAACAAGACCTCAGTCGATGGCTCGGTCGACATCGCAGTCTCCGCGGTAGCGGTCGCAGTCGTCATGGTTCGTTTCCAGTAGGACGGCCGGCCCGGCCGTGATTGTTTCCCGGCCGGCCCGGCTGTGATTGTTTCCCAGCCGGCCCGGCTGTGATTGTTTCCCAGCCGGTCCGGCCGTTTGGGAGTCATTTCCAGGCCCCTTTGGGATTCACCCCAGCGGTTTTTTTCGCTTCCGACCCGACTTCTTCCGACGTCTTCGCCTGGGCTGAATTTCGGTTTCGTCGGGTGGGTTGTGATCTCTGGCGGCCGAGGAGAGCGGCTGGAGTGTCTTCGGAATGAACGACGTATCGCCGTCGTCCACCGCGTCATAGCCAGCTTCGGTCAAGGCGACGTTGAGGGGTAAGCCCATGGCGAAGTATTTGGCGTGCAGGTCAGCCTCGGCCAGTTTGTCTTCCGCCACGCAGCTGTCGAAGGCCCAGAACAGCTTGTGCCAGTTCCGTTTGCCGCTCCTGTCGAGCGAGTGCGTCCATCGGGTGAGGGTTGAGGCGATCGTTTTGCAACGCGGGTCGACCGCATTCCGGGCGTGCTGCTCCATGCCTTCCCTGGCCACGGCCATGTTGCTCGACTCGTTTGTGACCATCGAGACCGGGACACCAAAGCAGCCGCAGGTGCGTTCCAGGTCGTACTTGCTGATCGCGACTGCGCCGAGATCGGCCGGAGCCCACGAGACCGGCGTGACCGCCACGGCTCCATCCACCACGAACGCGGCCCCTGATCGGCCGCCTCGCCCCTTCCGATCCATATCCTCCTCGAGCCGTTTTCGTTCGGCCGCGCCGAAGCTCCCTTTCGGGTCCTTGTGAGACACGATCACCGAGGGACGCGGGCCGTTGCTCAGCAGGTCGTCCTGGATCGACACGAACGTGTCTTCGAGCCGAGCGTATTCGATCGCGGCCTGGGTGGGAGACATTCCGAGGCCGTACGGATTCTTCATCGAAAGATGCTTGAAGATGAGAAGATCTTCCGGCCTGTATTGGATCGAGCCGAAGTGGTACCCGCTTGGCACGAGTCCTCCGTTTTCCATGGCCGGAGAGACCAGGTGAGGAGGGAGCGGCCAGAACTCACGAGGGCAACCGAGGTTGAACTCGGTCGGCCACCAGAAGCCCGTCCCGACGACATCCATGCTCATCACGGTGTAGTGGATGAGCTGCGATTGATCCATCGCCGGATTGACGTTCTGGATCAACTGGAGCAGGGGGAAGTCGCCCGTGATTTCTTCAACTTCCTCCGCGCCTGCCATGGCCTTGGCGGTGTGAGTGAGCGACTTGAGCCGGAGCCGGACTCCCTGGGAAACTCTCGTGGCGTCGCACCGAGTCGCCCGATCGCCGCGAGACTGGGAGATCCGGTACAGCCGGAGCGGGACTCGCGAGACGGCGTCGGAGTTGAGCCGAACGCAGGTGAAAATGAGCGACTTGTACGCCTCCGCCAACGCGGGGAGCGAGGGGGCGCGGCGAAACCGGAACGCATCGGAGAAGGCCGGGCCGCCGCCCCATCCGTAGGAGGTTCCGACGGAGGGCTGCGCCTTCTCGATCGAGCGCTCAACGCGGAGCCATTCAGACAGTTGACGGCTTAGGCGTGGCACGTGGGTATGGTCCCGATCGAGGTGGTCTGAAAGAGGGGCAAGCCGGACGCAAGCGGGGCGGCGATCAGGCCAAGCGACGCGTCCTCCCGGCTGACGATCCAGGACGCGGGCATGCAGAACAAAGGGACTCCGCCGCGGCTTCGAAGCAAGCCGGGGGGCGGCTGCCGATCGAGCAAACGGTCCTCGGCCGGTTCGTGAGTGCGTTTGACGGGCCGTCCGCCCGGAAAGGGGTTCACCATCGGCCTCCTTCGTTCCACCAGATCGGGTTGTTGATATCCATGTGCGTTCGGTGGGCCTCCTCGGCCTCGCGCTGCTCACGTTCCTCGCGAATGTGGTCCGGCTCGAACGCGGTGATCCCGCGATCGATGGCCATCGCCGCATAGCGAAGCGCGTCCATCGCGTGGTCGTTCAGTTTTTCAGGTGACTCCTTGTTGGCTTTGCCGTCAGGCGCTTTGGGCCACGAGTAGCTGTCGAACTCTTCGAGGATCGAGCAGGCCTTTTTCGCGTCACTGAGGGCGGGATCGCGTTCGACCAGGCAGTTGCGAAAGACGTAGAGTCGCGCCCGCCCGTCCCCTGCCTTTTTGAGCCGTTCTTGCACCCCCTCGATGCCAGGGTTCACCTCCTTACGAGCCGCGATCGTCGTGATCTCGTTTTCCCGGAGCGTGGCCCGGTCTTCCGCGTCGTGGTCGGCGACGCTGAACTCGTAGACTTCCCCTTTGGAGAGTTCGTTGATCTGTTTCGCGTGGACTTTCACCGTGCGCTTGGTGAAGTAAAGTTCGCGGTAGACGTACATCCGGCGGTCGTCGTCGATTGCGATCCAGAGGCAGACGAACGGGTTCGAGTAGCCGAAGTCAATCGCCCGGATCCGTCGCCACGAGGCGGGGATGACGAACGGGTCGATAATGTGGATCTGGCGATCCCACTCGTCGTACACCACCCCTTCGGCCTGGACCCACTTTCCGAAGCGGAGCCTTGGCTTTCGCGCTCCGGTGAGCCGGTCGAGCTTGCCGATATAGGTTCGGCCACTCTCCGTCCAGTCGTTCAAGTCTCGATCCCAGAGGGTCGGGTTGTCCTCGTGCCGCGACTCGAGGATCGCCGTCGCACCGCGATCGACCCTGCGCTTGAGCCAGTGGGTCGGGCGGTCGGGGTTTGTGTCGGCGATGAGCTGCTGGAACGGAACGACGCCATTCCGGAGTCGGGTCGTCAGGCTCTCCCAGTCGTCCTCAAAGAGTTCGATGGCTTCCTGGATGTAGATCAGGTCGTACTCGGTGGACATCACCTTGCCGGGCCGGTCCAGACCTCCGACGACGACGACGGACCCGTTCGGGTAAAGATAAGATTGGCGGTGGCTCCGGCGCGAACCCGTGACGATCGGCGATTGCGCCGGCAGGACTTTCTCTTCCCAGGTCACCAGTGCGGTTTCCGTCAGGCTCTCACGTGTCTTGCGGACGATCAGGCCTCGAGCGCCCGGCCATCGGAGGCAGACGGCATGCATTTTTTCGAGGCAGGCCCGCGACTTCCCCGTGCCCGCCGGTCCCGACAACAAGACTTCGTCGCGGTGGTCCGACCAGAGCGCCCGGGCCGCTCCGAAGGGTTCGTATGGTCGCTGATTGAAGGGAATCATGTAACGGCATGAATCAAAGTGAAATCTGGCTGCCGCGGAGTTCGGACGCGAACTCTGTACGCCACAGCCCAAGTCTTTTTCTCTTGCCGGCTCATGGCCGTGATTGGCGAGGATTGTGGTTAGAGGTCGTCGGGACCGACCGTCACATAAGCCTTGGTGAGTTGCCGGACCTCTTGCCTCTCGACCCACTGGCCGAGTTCCTGGGCCGCCTGTTTCTCGAGCTCGCGGAGCTCCTTGAGCAAGCGGGTATCGACGGCATAGATGTCGAGCAGTTTCGCCTTCTCACCCGCTCCGACCCCTTTGACATTGTGGAGGAGCAGGCCGGTGCTTCCTCCGGGAACGTCCGCCATTTTGGGGTCGGCGGCTCGTTCCTCCATGATGCGTTGGAGCCGGTCCCAGCGATCGTTGAGTGCCCGGATCCGACGTTCCCGACTGGCAAGACCACGCCGACGGACTTCCTGGCGGAACTCCTCGAGGTGGCTTTCGATCGTCGCGGTAAACTCGGGAATCTGTTTCCAGTTCCAGATGGTTTGCCGGCAGACGCCCGCCTGCGTTGCGATTTGAGCGTCCGTCAGGTTGCCCTCCGCGAGCAGGAGGGCGGCCGTTCGCCGTTCGTCGCTCCACTTGAACACAGCGATCACCGTTCTCAACAAAGAAAAAGAGGTCTTGATAGGCCGATCTGAGGAAAAAAGGAGGTCAGTTCCACTGCCCTTGCCGGGCCCGTTCGGACGTGATCCGGTACAACGCTCGAACCTCTTCATCCGTCAGCCGTCTCGACCTCCACGACCGTGGCGCCGGGCGGAGCAAGACCGCGGCCACGACGCCGGCGACCAGGCAAGGGGCGAGCAAGAGCAGGGTCAGGAGGCAATCGGTGGGACGGTTCACGTTGACTCCTTCCGGCGCTCGAGCTCGATGCGATGGAGTTCGTCCTTATGCCGTCGCGCCTGCCGATCATTGGCATAGCCGCGGATGGCGCCGATGAGTGAGGCGGCACCGATCAGGATCGGGGGGACGAGCTGCCAGCTTGGCCCGTGGCGATAGAGCAGGTCGCCGACCCACCAGGCGGAGGCCGCCACGTTGGTGGCAAAAATCGATGTTTGTGCGGGGATATCGTGCGACATCGTGTGTGTCGACTCCCAGATTCTCAAAGGTAGGCTGAGAAGGGTTATCGGGATCGGTCACGAAGCCAGCGGCTCACCCGGAACGTGTGTCCTACCACGAACTGACCCACAAGCCGGACGAGCAAGCAGGCCACGATCAAGGCCGCGGTGGCCGCGCAGAGGGGCGAGATTCCATTCGTCATGTGCGTGACGGACTCGGCGGATTAGGCAAGGGAAACGGAGCGGCTTCCTCGGCCGGAGGAGCGAGCGGTTTCATCTCGCCTTGTTGCAGTCGCGAGAGGGCGTCGAGGATTCCGGTGAATAGGGCGGCCGCCAGCGGCACGACGACATCGGTCAAGACGTCTGCTTGCTGGATGGTCGCGGCTAGGGACGCTCGGTGACCGCGCCCACGACCATGGCTTTCGTGAGGGCTCGAACGGTCTCTTGCTTGGAGATTTCACCGTGAACCGCGTTCGCAACCGGACCCAGGAACCGAATGACGTTCTTGGTGGCCACGACGATTGTTGACTTTACGGAGGGCATCGACTCACTCCCCCTTCGCATGCACCCGCTCGGGCCCGTAGCGGTAGAGCAGGTAGGTCGCCACGGCGATGGCGATACAGGTTCGCGGGTGATGGATCAGGCCCCACAAAATGAGCAGAGCCCCGACGAACTCGGCGGCCAGCACGAGCACGGTTCGGTGCAAGCCGGCGAACGCTTGCGCTCTTGCCAGAGACGCGGCGATCTGCTTGAGGATGACGTTAATGTTCATGGTTGTTCGAGTCCGCGAGGGTATCCGTGCCGGTTGATTTCCAGATCCGATCGCCGTGCGGGGTCGGACCCCGACCCCGGCGAAGGACGCTCGTCCTCCGCGGAATCGAGCTCAGCGATCAGGACCTCGAGCTCGACGACCGGGACCTGGCCCGTATCGCCGTGAAGGCGACTGAGCACGCGGAGGGCGGCGATGGTGCGATGGACGGCAGTCATCGAAGGCCAGCCTGTCGAGCCAGGGAAGGATGCACCGGGTGTCCCTTCGCCCTCGCATGCTCGGTCATCATTCCGACCAACTGCGAGACCGAAAGGCCGTCCAGGTACGAGAGGGCGCGATCGCAGCCGATCTGCGTCGCATAAGGGATGACCTTCACTCCCGCCGGGTAGACGGTTCGCACCGCCAGTCGTGAAACCAGGCCTCCCGACGCCGCGACAACCTGTTCTTTGTTCTCGGTGGCAAGCGTCTGGAGTGCCGGCGCGAACTTCGCCGCAATGCGCTCGGCGACCGGGGAGACGTCGATCGGCTCGGGACCCAGGGGAGGGTCGTGGCCTCGGTCGCGAGTCAGCCGCCAGACGCCGACGGCCATGCCGAGCCAGACGACGAGGGAGAGGAGGCCGAACAGGGTGAGCGCGTTGACAACGTAGGTTTTCATCGGGGAGACCACCTCCCGCACGGGGCCTTGTGGATTGGAGGCACGCTGGGCAATCAGATGAAATCCTTGGTGGTCCAAGCGGCGGGCAGCGGCCGGCGCTCGAAGCCGGGGAATTTCGCGAAGGTGAGCCAGTCTCGCTGACTGAGGATCGAGGCCATCGCAGTCTCATCGATCCAGAACGAGAAATTCGGCTGGTCGTCGGTGAGCGGCCCGTCGGGAACATTCGGGCCCCAGCTCTGGCAGAGCAGATACTCGCGCCGACCGTTGCGGCGTCGACGTCCGGTGCAACATTGCTCATGGCCCCAGCGTCCCGACTGCTGGCAGCAGCCGTTGGCGTCACGGCGCATCGTGAAGCCCTGCGAGAACCCCCCAGCCGACGGGTATCCATTGGCGAGCGAGGCGTCGAGCTCCTCGAGGGTCGTGATGAGTGCGGCCGAGCCGACCTTGAACGGAGCGGCGGCCGTCTTCATCTCGGCCGGGACCCCCCGTGCGCCCCACTGCTTGGCCCGGTTGCCGTCATATGGGCCGATCAGCTTGCGGGGGATCGCCCCGACGTCGACCAGGGCCTTGGCGACGGCCGTGCCGTAGCAGCCGTCACCACCGCCGAGCATGCCGGCGATCTCGCGGCCGACCCCGTAGATGAACTCGGTGCAGGTCTCCAGATAGGTGATCGGCTCCTTGCCGATCGTGATCTCGACGCACTGGAGCAGGTCGACGGCGTGGCCGCTTCCGAACGAGGTGCAATCTCCGATCTGTTGGGCCACATAGGCGGGATAGTCGCCGAGCGCCTCTTTCCAGGCCCGATAGAGGTAGACGTTCTCGTCGGCCCCCATCAGTCGCGGGGCGACCTGGGACAGCGGCGGCGCGAATGTCGCGGCCATCGGGTGTCGGGCGGGGTCGTCAACCCAGCCACAGAGACTTTGCGGGTCGAAGGTCATTGAGCCTCCCTCAGCCCTTGGGCGAAGCCTCGGAACAGGTCGACCACGGCGTTTCGCGTGGTCACGTCCTTGATCTCCTGGCCATCGGGGACGAGTTCGTGGATCGCCTGGCTCGCGTGGTCGTCGAACGCCTTGGCTCGCGAGGCGTGAAAGGTTGTCTTGATGAGTGCGTCTCCTTCGCCAAGCGATTTTCCGGCCTTGATGGCGTCGGCCCCCGCCTCAAACCCGTCGGCCAGGGCGTGGGCCAACTTGGGGACGAACGTCCGGCCGAGTTTCAGGGCGTTGACACTCGGCGCTGGTGCGACTTCGCGCGGCCCCAGCTTCCAGACCACCAGCCCCGCCGTCAGCGCGGCCGAGATCAGGGCGATCCCGGCAAATTCGAGAACCTTGTGGAAGACGGGAGAGGCGGGAGGAAGGGAGACCTGGCTGACTTGAGGCGGAGTCCTGGACCTGGCCTTCGCCGTGGGTTCGGTGTCGAGGCTGTCGAGAAAGTTGATCTCGTCGTTGTTGTGGTCGTTGTCGTTAATGTTGTTGATGTCGTTGCTCATGACGCGGCCTTGGGTGCCTGGATGATCCGGGGCTTGGTGCGGACGAGCCTGCCGTTGTCGTTCGTGTAAACCTGCTTGGAAGACACGTCGAACACCGCCTCCCCGGCGCAATCGCTTCGCCGGTTTCCGGGTTGAGCAAGTCGGCGAGCGCCGCCTTCCCTGCCTCGTCGGCGGCATGGACCGTCTCGAACTTCTGCGGGAGGGTCTGACCCACGTTCGGCTCCTTGCTAGTCGTTGGGGTACGGATACGGGTGTCCGAGAAAGGGCTTCGTCACCGTCTCGATCTGGTCGCCGACTCGCTTGATGACCGGGGGATGGTCGGGCGTGGTGGCGAACTCGATCCCTTCGGGCATCGCCGAGAACAAGGCGGCCCGGGCGGCGTCGTGCCTGGCCTGCGCGGCGATCAGCTCGGATGCGGAGGCGGTGTAGGCTTCGTAGAGGGGCAGGAGCGGTTCGGGCATTCCTACTTGTTCCTTTTGATGAGTATGGTGCGATTGAATGAGCCGCGGATTGGCGATGAGGGAACTCCCACGCCGGGTCGTCGAAGCCGAGCGGCACACCGAGTCGCCCGCCCTTGGGCGCTCGTGGAAAGGCTGCCGACCCTGACGTGGGAGGACCGCGCCGAGGAGGGGGGCGCGGTGCGATACGTGGAGCGGTTCCTCTCGGACCGGCTGCGATCGAGAGCGAACTCGGGCTCTGGTCGTGATTCGTGGTGGTGGAGGAAGTGGAGAGGGAAGAGGGCCCCGACGACGCTTTCTTCGAGACGCCGTCGGGTGTCGGTCATTGGTCAGTTGGCGTTGGCGACGGACTTCTTGGGCCGTCCCTTGGCGTCGAACTCGATCGACCAATCGGGTTCCTGGCCGATCGCGATCAACCAGTCGCGCCCGGCCTTGGAGCGGTTGGCGACCTCGGGGTTTCGCGAGTCGATGCCGCTCTGGCTATAGCCCATCCAGAGCCTCCGCCGCTGGGCTTCGGTCAGGATGGGGGACGACTTGCGGAGCCGTTCGAGGTCGAGCCTCGCGTTCCGCTCGGCGCTCGCCCGCTCGGTTCGCATCCGCTGGCCGAGACGGGCCGCGCGAACCTGTGATTCCCGCTTGGGGCTCATCGAGTCGCAGCGGGCGCAGTAGCTTGCATCATCGCCTGGGCGAATTCCGTTCTTGCAGACCGGGCACTGAGCCGGCTTCAGGGCATCCCAGGGGCGGCACCCCATCAGGATGAGGTCGGGCTCGGGGAGATAAGGCTCTGGTTTAACCTGCGACATGAGCAAGTAGCCTCTCCTGGTCTTTCAGGGCTTCCTTGATGCCGTTTCGGACCGCCTTGGGCGTCACGGCCCAGAGGGCCGCGAGGTCGTTCGCGGTGTACTGGCGAATCCGGTTTTGGCCGGGATCGAACAGGCCGGTCGTCGTTGCGTGCAGCCAAAGGGCGTTGCGCCGCTTGCGGCCGTGAACGTTGGTCAATCGAGGTGCGCGGCGAGGGCAGGGGGTAGCGAAGACGCCGTCTCCCGCCGCGGTTTGGAACATCATCGTCGTGCGCCCTCACCCTCAAGGCTCAAATTCATCACATTTGACTGTGTCTTGATCGATGCCTCACTTTCTATGAGCTTGATCCGGGAAGCCGTCGTGGTGTTGGCTGCGTAACCCGTTTGTGGCCAAAGGAATAAAAAATCTTGGGAAGGGAACTGGCCGTGGGCATTGATGCGAATCCTCCCGAAAAAAGTCGAAAATCTCCTGGGCTCTCTTCTAAAATAATACGGTTCATGCGTGCACTATGGTAGTGGGATCAAGGTGTTCGACATGTCGGAGGTTTTGCACCCGACGTTTGTTTGAGGCGGGTTTGGTTTGGGGGCCGGATTGCGTGTGCGAGTGGGATCGCTCAGTGGTCGCCGGAGCGCCCGCATTTCATCCGTGGGGAGCGCGGGCACCTCGCCCGCGCTTCCTTTGAGATGCGAGCTACTGCAACCAACCCGTTGCGGAAATCGTACGAATCATCGGGGCTTTCGCTCTGCCGCGGATCGTTGAAAATAAGCAACGCCCAGCCATAGAGCGAGGAATCACCCTCGTTCCCTCGTGGGACCGTGGGAGCGAGTAGCGAGAGGCTTCCTGGCCCTGTATCGGGTCGTTGGAAATAAGGGGGGGGGAAGAGGTGAGTGCTGGGGGAGGGGATTGAAGCTCAAGTCGTTCGAGGAAGCCAACGGTGGCAGCGAGCGGCCCCAAACTTCATCAATCACGTTCTCGCGAGCGCTTCCAGTGCGGACATTTCCGATTCGTAAGCCCCGCGATTCCCTGCTCGGGCCGCCATGGCCACACAGCGGCGGCTCATGGCCTCATCTGCGAGCGCTTCATCAATGAGCCGACCGATCGATTCCGCCGTGGCCCGTCGGAAATCGCCGCGCAGCCCGAGGCCATGATAAACGACGCGGGCGGCGTTGCCAGGTTGGTCGAACCCGAGCGGGAACGCGATCATCGGAACGCCTTGGGAGGAACACTCCATCAGCGAATGTAAACCGCAGTGACTGATCATGATTCGGGCCCGTTTCAGCATCTGAAGTTGAGGGAAACGCTCCCGGACGAGGGCGCCAGGCGCGTTCACTTCGAGGGTTTCGTACTCAGAGGCGTTTCCGGTGGCCAGCGCAAGTTGGAGGTGTGGGCGGGCTCTGAGTGCGTCGAGCACGGCCTGGAAAAAGGCAACCCGGCGAGGCGCGGGCACGAACGAATGGAACAGGGTCCCCATCGCGCAATAGATCAGCGGTCGCGATGGGTCGATCTGCTCGGCCATGATCGTAGGCTCGGCCCGGCCTTCGTCAAAGCACCAGCCGAGCCAGTGGCTTCCGGCCCGAGGTTCGAAGTCGAACTCCAGTTCGCGGGGCGCGAGGAAGAATTCGGGGAGCGAGAGTTTTGGGGCGAGGAAGCAATCCCAGCGGACTGGCCAGCCGGCCTCGCCTTTTTCGGGAGCGAGTTTGCGCACGAGTCGAGGCAGATCTGCATCGAGGCCGAGTGCAATGTCAATGTGTCGGAATGTGTTTCGTCGGAGGAGGTATCGCGTCCAGGCCCAGCGAACCGCCCAACGGTTCCAAAAGCTGGGGCGTGGCACGAGCCCAACCGGCAACGGCGGTGACGCTGGACCACGAAACGAATGGAATAACGGTGTCACATAGGTGCAATTCAGGCCGCGACGCAACGCGATCAAGGGGATGACAACCAGTGTTGGGACGTCGGAGTAGACCAGGACAAGGTCGGGGTCGATCCGATCGAACGCACGGTCGATCTCGTTGTCCCGGGACTCCAGCATGGGGTTGAGGATCGACCGGTAAACGCGATTGAGCCGGCGCACCTCTCGAAATTTGGCAAACCACGAGAGCGTTGCAAGCAATCGCAACTCTGCGCTGAAGGAACCGGAACGGAACAGGTCCGCCAGCACGGGCATGAACTCGACTTCCTCGGCCCGGACCATCTCCTCGACGTCGGGCGTGCTGATGATCCAGACCTCGTGCCCACGCTGCCGGAGACGTTTCGCGAGCGCAATCGCATTCATGATCACGCTGGGCGTGGGGAAGACACAAATCGCGATAGTCGCCAAAACCTGACTCCTTGGCGCAGTTGGGCGTGTATACCTGGGAACGTTCTTTTACTCAAGCATACCAATCCGCACAAATCCTGTCTTCGTAAGCGGCCTCTGCCTTCCACGGCCGACGGCCCTTGGGGCTGCGCCGGATGACCAGAACAAACTGATTCGCCCGACCGAGTCGCTGAAGAAATCGAGGTCCGAGGGAATCCAGAAGGCTTTCCCTGCCGAACAATAAGAGTCGCCTGCCTCAAGTCGGGCCGTCGATTCGCCGAAAACTCCCCAAAGACGTCGGTTGACATGCGATCAGGTGATCGGGTAGACCTGGGCCGTGAGCCACGCCCTCTGGTAGGCGCGTGCCCTTGCACCGTTGGGTCTCCCGGCAGGAGCCAGGAACCATCCAGATGAGCACGACGAAGGACACCGTTATGATCCCAAGCTTGAGAGCCGAGCCGGAACTGGTCGCCGCGGTTGAGGAGTGGTCGCCGAGTGGGCAGGCGCGCCCAGCCGTGGCACTCGAGCCGCGCGTCGACGGCGTGCGGGTCAAGCTGACCTATCTGGGGGTGGAGAGTGGCGTGCTCTTCGCCTGGGGCGGCTGGGGCACGCGGAATTCGGTCCAGGCGACCCTGGACCGCCTCTACGACGTGCTCTCCTGGCGCGTGGTCAGCCCGCGACCCGGTAACTGAACCACGCGATGGAGTGCGTGGATCAATCCGAGTAGAATCCCCACCGGCCGGGCCATCCTACGGGAAGCTCGGCCGGTGGCCATTTTGGGATCGAACCGTCTCGAAATAGACTTCCCAATACCCATGTGTTAGTCTGGCTTTCTAAGAGATCTGGGTTTGAAGACCCTTGGTGCGGACGGGGTCGCCTCCTGGTTGACGGACGCCGAAACCTGAACCCTTCTCGAGCTCAGAGGGTTTACATCCTGTCGTTCTGCTCTAAAATTCCATAGAATCTGAGACGGTCGAGCTTTTCCTACAAACGGCGCCGGCGTCTTGATGAGTTGCATAGACAAGGCTTTCGTTTCACTGCCGCAAGGCGGCTGATTGCCTGAACCGATGATGAGTCCTGAGCCCTCCTCGAGTCTCCCCATCACTCGCCTCGATGCGGAACCGGCCGTCCCCAGGGATGCCGCTTCCGTGAACGTGATCGTCATGGGGCCGGAGGGCGCGCTCGCGCGGAATGACTGGATCGTGGCCGAGGAACCGCTGGAGATTCGGGCCAGCGGACCCGGTCAGAAAGCGACCAGTGTGGCCGTGACCATGAGGACTCCGGGAGCCGACGCCGAGCTGGCCGTCGGCTTTCTCTACACGGAGGGACTGATTGCCTCTCACGCGGAGGTGGTCACCGCGGAGCCCCTGAATGAGAGGGGGGGCCGAACCCCTTGCAACATTATTGAAGTAACGCTGTCGCGGCCGTTCGATGGCTCGGCCCTGAAGCGAAACTTTTTCGCGACCTCGAGTTGTGGCGTTTGTGGTAAGGCCACTCTCGAGCAGATCGCGGTGCGCTGCACGCCGGTCGAGGCGGGGCCGGTGATCGGCCGTTCGGTTCTCATCGGCTTGCCCGAGGCCTTGCGGGGAGCGCAAACCGTCTTCGACCGCACCGGAGGCTTGCATGCCGCCGGCCTGTTCGATGTCTCCGGCCGCCTGCTCGTCTTGAGAGAGGATGTGGGGCGACACAACGCGGTCGATAAGCTGGTCGGTCGCGCTCTCCTGGATGGGGCCTTGCCGCTCTCGGGGCGAATCTTGCTCGTTTCGGGGCGGACCAGCTTCGAGATCCTTCAGAAGGCGGCCGTCGCGGGGGTCCCGATCGTGTGCGCGGTCTCGGCCCCTTCCACGCTCGCGGTCTCCGTGGCCGAGCGGTTGGGAATCACCCTGGTGGGCTTCCTCCGCGGCCCGAGCTTCAATGTCTACACCCACGCCGATCGGATCGACCCGCGGCGGTGACGGTTCCGAAGGGGGAGAGGCGACCATGTCAGATCCGATCGGGAAGTCATCGACGACGGCCCTGGACCCGGCGCGCGACGAGCCGACCGTCCAACCCACCGAGTTGGCCCAGGTTGACGTGCGGCCTTACCACCATCCCGCGGCCGGTTTCGGAGCGATCGCGAGTACCGTCAAGCACACGATGAACGAGATGGGGATGTTCCGGGGCGCCTCAACTCTGTTGAAGGTCAACCAGGCCCACGGCTTCGACTGCCCCGGCTGTGCCTGGCCCGAGCCAGGCGTCGATCATCGCTCTCATGCCGAGTTCTGCGAGAACGGGGCCAAGGCCGTCGCGGCCGAGGCAACGACCAGGCGCGTGACGCCTGCCTTCTTCAACGAATGGTCGGTGCCTCTCCTGCTCGAGCAGTCGGACTACTGGCTCGAGTCGCAAGGACGGCTCACCCAACCGATGGTCCTGACCGAAGGAGCGTCGCGCTACACACCGATCACCTGGGATGAGGCCTTCGACCTGATCGCAAGCGAGCTCCGCGGACTCGACTCCCCCGACGAGGCGATCTTTTATACCTCGGGACGGACGAGCAACGAGGCGGCGTTCCTTTATCAGCTCTTCGTGCGCCTGTTCGGGACCAATAACCTCCCTGACTGCTCGAATATGTGCCATGAGTCGAGCGGCGTCGGCCTCGGCGATACGATCGGTGTGGGCAAGGGGACGGTCTCACTCGCCGACTTCGACCTGGCTGATGCGATCTTCGTGATCGGTCAGAACCCCGGTACCAATCACCCTCGAATGCTCTCGGCGCTCGAATCCGCCGCGCGTCGCGGGTGCCACATCGTCAGCGTGAATCCGCTGCACGAGCGGGCGCTCGACCGCTTCGCTCATCCCCAACACGTGAGCGATATGCTCAAGGGAGGCACCGCCATTGCGGAGCTGTTCCTCCCCGTCCGGATCAATGGTGACGTGGCCCTCCTGAAAGGGATCATGAAGGAGGTCCTGGAGGAAGAACGGCGACGTCCCGGCGAGGTCCTCGATCGGTCGTTCATCGCCGAGCATACGTCCGGCTTCGACGCGTTCGCCGCGGCCCTCGACGCCACCCCTTGGGACGAGATCATCGAGCAGAGCGGCGTCGAGCTTGACCTGATCCGCCGCGCCGCACAGATTTACGTCGCGGCCGAACGAACGATCGTTTGCTGGGCGATGGGGCTGACCCAGCACAAGAATGGGGTCGCCAACATTCAGGAGGTCGTCAACCTGCTCTTGCTCCGGGGGAACCTGGGCAGGCCAGGCGCGGGGGCGTGCCCGGTCCGGGGGCATAGCAACGTGCAAGGGGATCGGACGATGGGCATCTATGAACGCCCGTCAACCGAATTTCTCGACCGCCTCGGCCGTGCCTTCGGGTTTGAGCCGCCTCGCGCCCATGGCTTCGACGTGGTGGCCGCGATCAAGGCGATGCACGAAGGCAGGGCCCATGTCTTCTTCGCGATGGGCGGTAACTTCCATTCCGCCTCCCCAGACACCGCCTACACGGCCGAGGCCCTCCGCCGTTGCCGACTGACGGTGCAAGTCTCGACGAAGTTGAATCGAGGGCACCTGGTCACTGGCCGCCAGGCCCTGATTTTGCCTTGCCTCGGCCGGACCGAACTCGATACCCAGGCGGGCGGGCTCCAGTTCGTGACGGTCGAAGACTCCATGAGCGCAGTCCATAGCTCGCGCGGGGGCCTGACGCCGGCCTCCACGTTTCTGCTGAGCGAGCCGGCGATCGTCGCGCGACTCGCGCGGGCCGTCTTCGGCCCCGACTCTCCCGTGGAATGGGAAGCGCTTGCGGCGGACTACGACCGCATTCGCGACGGGATTGCCCAGGTGATTCCTGGGTTTGAAGACTTCAACAACCGTGTCCGCCAGCCCAACGGATTCGTTCTGCCGAACGCGGCCGCCGAACGCAGGTTTGTGACGGCCACCGGCAAGGCCCGGTTCAGCGTCTTGCCGATCCCTCGGATCGAACTTGCCCCCGGCCAGTTGCTGATGATGACCATCCGGAGCCACGACCAGTACAACACGACCGTCTACGGCCTGGATGACCGTTATCGAGGGGTCTACCAGGAACGGCGAGTTGTCTTCATGAACCCGCACGACA
Organism: Singulisphaera photorubra; assembly: GCF_045290345.1. GTDB lineage: Bacteria > Planctomycetota > Planctomycetia > Isosphaerales > Isosphaeraceae > Singulisphaera. The sequence continues at coordinate 2,694,161 of NZ_CP155447.1, forward strand.
TCCAAACGCTCGGCCTGGTCGATCGCCAGGTGGTCGACCTGATCGGCGAGTTCCGCGGTGAGCGTCGGCTGGCCCCTCGATTCATCGTCGTTCCGTACGACATCCCCCGCGGCTGCACGGCCACTTACTTCCCCGAAGCGAACGTGCTCGTCCCGGTCGACGACTTCGCCGACGGCAGCCGTACCCCCGCCTCGAAGTCCGTCGTCATCCGCGTCGTCCCGACCGATTCTGCCGACCCGGGCCGGGAGACATCTCGCCCTTCCCGCTAGTTCTGTGTCACAGCAAGAAAGCATGCGAGGGGCGTCGGCATTCTGTCCTCGCCACGGTCAACAAAGGGAGTCCGATCCTCTGTCCCCAGCCTTCGGGGGCAAGCTGGATAGGGGGCTCTTGAATTCATGTATGCGAAAATAAGGGGAGGCGAATTTGGTGGGGCGGCTGGTGCAGGGGGAATTTGCTGTTGACAAAGGAATGGGACGAGTGAAAGGCTGTAAGAAATAAGAAAGTTCAAGGGTTGTCTGTAACGGCTTCTCTCTCGAGCGGATCGCTCCCCTAGGGTCGGCCTGTCTCTCCTTTCTTGAGGAGATGGGGCTTGATCTTCGTGGCGAGCCATACGTCCGGAGATGCGCGCTTATGGAACGCCGAGCGATCTCGATCAGTGGGATCGTCCAGGGAGTGGGACTCCGCCCCTTTGTGTTTGGGCTGGCGTCACAGTTTGGTCTTCGCGGCTTCGTGAAGAATCAGACGGGGGGCGTCCTCATCGAAGTGGAGGGGGAGGATCGGTCCGTCGACGGATTCTTCGTCTCGCTGATGAACCGGCCTCCGCCGCTGGCGCAGTTCGAGGAGGTCACCTGCAAATCTTGTCTTCCTCGGAATGACATTTGCTTTCGGATCGAATCGAGCAGTGCCGACGCCACGAGCCTGATTTTTCCCTCGCCTGACGTCGCCACCTGCGACGATTGTCTCGCCGAACTGTTCGATCCTCGGGACCGGCGGTTTCGGTATCCGTTCTTGAATTGCACCAACTGTGGGCCGCGATTCACGATTATCCGGAATGCTCCGTACGACCGTGAACGGACGACCATGGAGTCGTTCGTCATGTGCGCCGAGTGTCGCGCGGAGTATGAAGATCCGCACAACCGTCGGTTTCATGCCGAGCCGATCGCCTGCGCGACGTGCGGGCCTCGGTTGCAGGCCGTCGATGCCCATGGAGAATCGTTCGCTTCGGGTGAGGATTCCCTGGCCGCCGCGGTTGCGGCCTTGCGTCAAGGGAGGATCGTCGCCCTCAAAGGTCTGGGGGGATATCACCTGGCTTGCCTCGCGACCGACGCGAGGTCCGTGGCGGAACTGAGGGAGCGCAAGCAACGAGATGCGAAGCCGTTTGCCCTCATGGTGGGTGACCTGGCTGGGGCATGCAGGATTGCAGAGATTTCCACGAGTGAAGAGGCCTTGCTGCAATCAAGGCGCCGGCCGATCGTATTGCTTCGCAGACGTCCGGGGACGGACGTGGTCGACGCCGTTGCGCCCGGGAATCGCGATCTCGGCGTGATGCTGCCCTATACTCCGCTGCATCACCTCTTACTCCGATCGCTCGAGCCAACGCCCCTGGTGATGACCAGCGGGAACCGGTCCGACGAGCCGATCGCTTTTGAGGACGATGATGCGCGTGAGCGACTCTCGGGGATCGCCGACCTCTACCTGAATCACGATCGCCCGATTCATATGCGTTGTGACGACTCCGTCACGCGGATCGTCGATGGGAAGGAGTTGCCGCTCCGCCGCTCTCGTGGCCACGCTCCGCAGCCGTTGAATCTGCCGGTCGCCTGTCGGAGGCCGACGCTGGCGCTGGGCGGGCAACTCAAGGCGACGTTCGCGCTGGGGCGAGGGCGATACGCCGTGCTGAGCCATCACCTCGGTGACCTGGACCACTATGAGGCCTATCGCGCCTACGTCGAGGCGATCGCCCATTATGAGCGGTTGTTTGCCTTTGAACCCGAACTGATCGCGCACGACCTCCATCCAGACTATGCGTCGACACGGTACGCGGCCGAGCGCGGACGGTCGGTCCCGCTCCTTGCGGTCCAGCATCACCATGCGCACGTTGCGAGTTGCATGGCGGAGCACGGCCTGGACGAGCCCGTCATCGGCGTCGCCTTTGATGGGACCGGTTATGGAACCGACGGCGCGGTCTGGGGAGGAGAGTTTCTCACGGGGGATTTTCGCGCCTTCCGCCGCGCGGCCCACTTCCGGTATGTGGCGATGCCCGGCGGCGAGCAGGCGATTCGCGAACCCTGGCGGATGGCTTGCGCCCATCTGGCCGATGCCGGACAGGATGGCTCGGCCTGGTTCGATCGGATCCAAAGGCCGGCTCTTCGAGTCGTGCAACAGCAGTTGGAGCGTCGGTTCAATGCCCCGATGACCTCGAGCGTGGGCCGACTCTTCGACGCCGTGGCGGCCTTGGCCGGTGTCGGTGACCGGGTTCGATTCGAGGGGGAGGCGGCGATCGCACTCGAGGGAGTCGCCTCGGGCACGCCAGCCGAGCATGCCTATCCGTTTGCGATCCAACCCGGCCCGAGCCTCGTGGTTGATACGAGGCCGTTGATCGCCGCGGTGGTCGACGACCTGCGAGCCGGCTGCAAGGCGGCGAGGATCGGTCGTCGGTTTCACTCTACCCTGGTCGACCTGATTGCGCAAGTCTGTGGCCGCCTGGCCGCTGAGAACGGACTCGGTGCCGTGGTCTTGAGCGGTGGCGTGTTCATGAACGTCTTGCTGACGGCCGAGACGGTCGCCAGGCTGACGGAGGACGGGTTCCGGGTCTATCGCCATCAGCGCGTTCCCCCGAATGACGGCGGGTTGTGCCTGGGGCAACTCGCGATCGCGGCGGCCTGGCAAGAGTCGGGGTTGGTCCTTGGATGAGGAGTTGCCGATGTGCCTCGGAATCCCCGGACGGGTGGTCGAGACCTACACGGAGCACGACGTCCTGATGGGCCGCGTCGAGTTCGGCGGGGTCTATAAGCGAGTCTGCCTGGAGCATGTGCCCGATATTGTGAAAGACGAGTACGTGCTTGTTCATGTAGGATTCGCCCTGTCTCGGATTGACGAGGTTGAGGCAAAGCGGGTCTTTGCGTTTCTCGAGGAGATGAATCAACTCGACGACCTGGAGGCGCATTCGCCATGAAATATCTCGATGAGTATCGGGACAGCGCCGGGGCGAGAACGCTGGCGGCGGCGATTGCGCGGACGGTGACCCGGCCCTGGACGATCATGGAGGTTTGCGGCGGGCAGACCCACACCATCGTCAAGTATGGGATCGACCGGATTTTGCCCGCCGAGGTCGAGTTGGTTCACGGGCCGGGCTGCCCGGTCTGCGTGACGTCGCTCGAAATGATCGACCGGGCGCACGCGATCGCGTCCAAGCCCGACGTCATCTTCTGCTCGTTCGGCGACATGCTGCGCGTGCCCGGCTCGCGCGGGGACTTGCTGCAGCTCAAGTCGCAAGGGGCGGATGTCCGGATCGTCTATTCGCCGCTCGACGCCGTGAACCTTGCGGCGGCCAACCCGTCCCGACAGATCGTCTTCTTCGCGATCGGGTTCGAGACGACGGCGCCGCCGAACGCGATGGCTGTCTGGCTGGCGCGAAAACGCCGGCTGTCGAATTTCAGCGTCCTGGTGTCCCACGTGCTCGTACCGCCGGCCATGACCGCCATCCTTCGCTCTCCCGGCAATCGCGTTCGCGCGTTCTTGGGGCCGGGGCACGTCTGCACCGTGGTCGGGTGTGGGGAGTACGAGCCGATCGCCGAGCGGTATCAGGTGCCGATCGTCATCACGGGCTTCGAGCCGCTCGACCTGCTCGAAGGGGTGCTCCGGGTGGTCCGCCAACTAGAAGCAGGGCGTGCGGAGGTAGAGAACCAGTATGCCCGCGCGGTCCGACCCGAAGGGAACCAAGCATCGAAGTCATTGATTGAAGATGTCTTTGATGTTTGCGACCGCAAGTGGCGTGGGATCGGTCTCATCCCCAGGAGCGGCTACAAGCTCCGCCCCGAGTACCAGGAACACGACGCCGAGCAGCGGTTCGCCGTCTCCGAGATCGTGACCCAGGAGTCGGCGATCTGCATCAGTGGGGAGATCCTCAAAGGGCTCAAGAAGCCGCACGACTGCCCGGCGTTCGGCCTGACCTGTACCCCGCAAAACCCGCTCGGCGCGACCATGGTCTCCTCGGAAGGGGCGTGTGCCGCCTACTACGCATATGGCCGTCACCTCGAGAGGAACCAGAGCGACGCGATAGTCCCCCTGGAAAGCCTGGTTCCCCTCGGTTCCAGCAAGGAGGTCGTTCGATGAGTGACCCCGCTGGCCTGATCCCCGCCGAACTCTTGGGTACCTGCCCGGTGCCCCAGTCGCGTTACGACCAGATTGTGCTCGGCCATGGTGGTGGCGGACTCCTGACGAACGAACTGATCCAACGCTTGTTTGTCCCTGCGTTTCGCAATGATGTGCTCGAGGCGCTCGAGGATCAAGCCACGCTTCGGCTGGGGACGGACAACGGCGTGAAAGCGCCTCGAATTGCTTTCACGACCGATTCCTTTGTCGTGCGTCCGCTGTTCTTCCCGGGGGGAGATATCGGCAAGCTTGCCGTGCATGGAACGGTGAACGACCTGGCGGTTGGAGGCGCTCGGCCGCTCTTTCTCTCGGCGGCGTTCATCCTTGAAGAGGGCATGCCGCTGGCCGACCTGAAACGGATCGTCGCCTCGATGCGCTCGGCCTGTGACGAGGCGGGGGTCGTCCTGGTAACCGGAGATACCAAGGTTGTTGATCGCGGCAAGGGCGATCAGGTCTTCATCACCACCTCGGGCCTTGGCTTGGTGCCCGAAGGGCGTTCGCTTTCGATCCGGTCGGCGCGGCCGGGCGATTGCCTCGTGGTCTCGGGGACGATCGGCGATCATGGAATTGCGATCATGTCGGTTCGTGAGGGAATCGAGTTCGAGACCGTGCTCGAGAGCGATACGGCTCCGCTGACCGACCTGGTCCGGGTCATGCTCGACGCCTGCCCATCGATCAGGGCGATGCGCGACCCGACCCGCGGCGGCGTTTCGAGCGCCTTGAACGAACTGGCTGAGGCGTCACGCGTGGGCGTCAGGCTCGACGAGGCCGCCATCCCGGTCTGTGCCGAGGTCCGGGGCGCTTGCGAAATGCTCGGTCTCGACCCGCTCTACGTGGCCAATGAAGGGAAACTGATCGCCGTCGTCCCCTCCGAGGATGCCGAGCGACTGGTGGCCGTGATGCGTACCCACCCGCTCGGTCGGAATGCCGCGCTCATCGGCCAGGTCGTGGCCGAGCACCCGGGGATGGTCACCCTGCGTTCGATTGTGGGGGGCGAGCGGGTCGTCACCCTGCTCTCGGGAGAACAGTTGCCGCGCATCTGCTGAGTGGTGCGTCCGGCAAAGAGCGAGTCGATCGAGGCGGCGATCCGGGGGACGCTTCGCGTTCCCTGGGGCCGCGGGTGCCTCGCCTGTATTCGGGCCGCGTCGGGAAGGCTGATCGTTCCCAGGCCACGCACGGCACCTCCGCCTCAAGCTGAAGAAAGGAAGAGTGGACGCGAGGAGAGCCAAAACACCCGTTGAGTCACACCTACCGGAGAGGAGTCTGACCATGGCGGTAGCGACAGTGCCTTACGGCCGGAAGACGCAGCATGCGCCGGCGGTCAAGGAAGTCCACGTTCTCTGGATCACCGCCGGGCTCGGCTGTGACGGAGACACGGTCTCGATCACCGCGGCCACCCAGCCGAGTATCGAGGACGTCCTGAGGGGGGCGATCCCCGGACTTCCCAAGGTCTACTTGCATAATCCCGTGCTCGCCTACGAGAACGGTGATGAATTCATGAAGTACTGGTACCTCGCCGATGAAGACCGCCTCGGGGCGTTCGTCCTCGTCATCGAAGGATCGATTCCCAACGAGAAGGTGCACCAGGAAGGATACTGGGCTGCGCTCGGGACCGACAAGCGGACCGGCCAGCCGATCACGACCTGCGAATGGATCGACCGGCTCGCGCCCAAGGCGGTGGCCGTCGTGGCGATCGGCACCTGTGCCACTTACGGCGGGATCCACGCGATGGAGGGGAATCCCACCGGCTGCATGGGCCTGCCCGACTATTTGGGCTGGGACTGGAAGTCGAAGGCCGGGTTGCCCATCGTCTGCGTGCCAGGCTGTCCGGTTCAGCCTGACAACTTCATGGAAACGCTGCTCTACCTGCTCTATCAGGTGGCCGGCCTGGCGCCCATGATTCCGCTGGACAATTGCCTGCGCCCCACCTGGCTTTTCGGGAAAACGGTTCACGACGGCTGCGACCGCGCGGGTTACTACGAGCAGGCGGATTTCGCCCACGAATACGGCTCGCCCAAGTGCTTGGTGAAGCTCGGTTGCTGGGGGCCCGTGGTCAATTGCAACGTGCCCAAACGGGGTTGGATGGCCGGCATCGGTGGCTGTCCCAACGTCGGCGGGATCTGCATCGGTTGCACCATGCCGGGATTCCCCGACAAGTTCATGCCGTTCATGGATGAGCCTCCGGGCGCCCGACTCTCCTCCGTCGCCATCGGGTTCTACGGGCGGATTATCCGGAAACTGCGAGGATGGACCATGGACACGGCCAACAAGGAGCCGAAGTGGCGTCATCGTCGTCCTGAACTGACCACCGGGTATCACCCGCAAACCCTCGTCAAACCGTGAAAAGTAAAGGAGCCTAACGATGGCGACAGTTGTGACTCCCGAAAAAGATGTTCATGCCGAGACTGGACATCTCGTGGATATGTCGTGGGACCCGATTACCCGGATCGTGGGGAGTCTGGGCATTTACACCAAGATCGACTTCACCAACCACCGGGTCGCCGAGTGCTACAGCACGTCGTCGATCTTTCGCGGTTACAGCATCTTCATGAAGGGCAAGGACCCACGCGACGCCCACTTCATCACCAGCCGGATCTGTGGGATCTGCGGCGACAACCACGCGACGTGCGCCTGCTACGCCCAGAACATGGCCTTCGGCATCCGCCCGCCGAATATGGCCGAGTGCATCGTCAACCTCGGCGAGGCGGCCGAGTATATGTTCGACCACAATATTTTCCAGGATAACCTGGTCGGCGTCGATTTCTGCGAGACGATGGTCAAGGAGACCAACCCAGGCGTGCTGGCCCTGGCGGAGCGAACCGAGTCGCCGCACGCTCACCTGCACGGCTTCCGCACGATCGCCGACATCATGCGGGCGCTCAACCCGTTCACCGGGACCTTCTACCTGGAAGCCCTCCAGATGAGCCGGATGACGCGGGAGATGTTCTGCCTGATGGAAGGGCGGCACGTTCACCCCTCAACGCTTTATCCCGGTGGTGTGGGCACGGTCCCGACGGTCCAGCTCTTCACCGACTACCTGGTTCGGCTGATGAAGTATGTCGAGTTCATGAAAAAGGTCGTCCCCCTGCATGACGACCTGTTCGACTTCTTCTACGAAGCGCTTCCGGGCTATGAAGAGGTGGGCCGCCGTCGCGTTCTCCTGGGGTGTTGGGGCTCGTTCCAGAACCCTGATGTTTGCGACTATACGTATCGAAACATGACCGAGTGGGGGCGTGCGATGTACGTCACCCCCGGTGTGGTCGTTGACGGCAAGCTCGTGACGACCGACCTGGTGGAGATCAACCTGGGTCTTCGCATCCTCCTGGGCAGCTCGTTCTACGATGACTGGCAAGGAGGAGAGAGGTTCGTCGAGAACGACCCGCTGGGCAACCCGGTCGATCCCCGCCACCCCTGGAATCAGACGACCTACCCGAAGCCGCAGAAGCGCGACTTCAAGGACAAGTACACCTGGGTGATGTCGCCCCGTTGGTACGATGCGCGGACCAACGACTACCTGGCACTCGACACGGGGGGCGGTCCGCTCGCCCGCTTCTGGGCCACCGCACTGGCCGGCCTCGTTGACATCGGCTACATCAAGGCCACCGGCCAGAGCGTCAAGATCTACCTGCCCAAGACCGCCACGAAGCCCGAAGTCGAGTTCGAGTGGAAGATCCCGAAGTGGAGCAACGCCATCGAGCGTGATCGGGCCCGGACGTATTTCCAGGCCTACTCGGCCGCGGCGGCCCTTTACTTCACGGAGCAGGCGCTCAAGGAATTGCATGCTGGTCGGACCAAAACATGGACCGATTTCAAGGTGCCCAACGAGGCGATCGGCTGCGGATTCCACGAGGCAGTGCGTGGGGTCCTGTCGCATCACGTCGTGATCCGAGGGGGCAAGATCGCCAACTACCACCCCTATCCTCCCACCCCCTGGAACGCCAGCCCTCGCGACATCTACGGGACGCCCGGCCCTTACGAGGACGCAGTCCAGAACACGCCGATCTTCGAGGAGAACGGCCCCGACAAGTTCAAAGGGATCGACATCATGAGGGCGGTCCGTAGCTTCGACCCCTGCCTGCCGTGCGGCGTCCACATGTTTATGGGCAACGGCAAGGTCCTTCAGGTCAACCACTCACCCATGTTCGGTGCCCATCGACCGGAGTGACCCCCCGTGAACGCTCCCGACAATGACTTCCGCAGCCGGATCGGCCGGATCGAAACCCTGATCGATGAGATCGAGCGTTTCGCCGATCCGGTGGCGCAGGGGCAAGCCCGCGAGATTGTTCAGGCCCTCCTCGAATTCCATGCCGCGGCCCTGGCGAATCTCATTGGGCAGATTATCGCGGCCGGCCTACCAGGTCGCGCCATCATGGAACAGGTCGCCCAGGACGAATTGGCCTCGAACCTGCTCCTGCTCCATGGTCTTCATCCTTACGACCTTGATGTGAGGGTGGCGCAGGCCCTTGACCAGGTTCGCCCTCAGCTCCACTCGCACGGGGGGGATGTCGAGCTCCTGGGCATTGATGGGAATGTGGTCCGGCTCCGCTTGCAGGGGAGCTGCCATGGCTGTCCGTCCTCGGCGGCCACCCTGAAGCAGACGATTGAGTCGGCCATCTTCGGAACCGCGCCCGACGTCGCCGCGATTGAGGTCGAGGAGGACGTTGAACCGTCGAACCAGTCCTCTCTGCTGCTGCCGATCGTGACGCTGGAGCCGGCGCTGGCCGGCACTGGTGGGCGACGTATTGAGATGCCTTGAAACGAGGTCCGTGGACGCTGTCCTGACTTGAAAGAGGAGCCGTGATGATTTCGGACCCGCCGGCGGAACAGCGACCGTGGGCCGTACTTCGCCAATTCGTGCGGCCTCGGCCGCCAGTCGAGCGCTGTGAGCTCTGTGGGCTCGGCTTGGCGGCCGAACATCCTCACCTGCTGGAGCCGGCCACCCGGCAGCTCCATTGCTGTTGCGACGCGTGCTCGATCCTGTTCAGTGGCCAGCGTCAGGAGGCACGCTATCGTCGAGTCCCTCCGCTTGTGGAGTGGCTCGATGGCTTTCAGCTGAGCGATGAGCGCTGGGACGATCTGCATCTGCCGATTAACCTGGCCTTCTTTGTTCGAAGCACCGCGGCCGGACGCGTGCTCGCCCACTTTCCGAGCCCGGCGGGGGCCACCGAGTCGCTCCTCCCCTTGGAGACCTGGGATCAACTCGCCAGGGAGAACCGGGTCCTCGAGACGATGGAGCCGGATGTCGAGGCCCTTCTGGTCAATCGATTGGGAGAGTCCCATGAGTATTATCGCGTCTCCATCGACGAGTGTTACAAGCTGGTCGGCCTGATCCGGACCCACTGGCGGGGCCTGTCGGGGGGGACGGTCGCCTGGGCGGAGATCGTTACGTTTTTTGCGGGGCTCAAGCAGCGGTCCCGGCCGTTCGGAGGCGCACCCAATGCCCGACCTGAACTTTGAGGTCGAGGGGGCCTCGCCGCTTTCGTTCGCCGTGGCGCCTCAACTGAACTTCAAGCTCCGGATCAGCGACTCGGCCGGAGCCCAGGCCCTGCCGATCCCGGCCGTGGCCCTGCGCTGCCAGATCCGGATCGAGCCGACCCGGCGACGGTACGCCCCGGCGGAGCAGGGCCGCCTGCTCGACCTGTTCGGCGAGCCGACACGCTGGGGACAAACGCTCCGGAGCATGCTCTGGACCCATACGAGTCTGATCGTTCCCCCGTTCACCGGCCGGACCGTTGTGGATCTCCCCGTGCCTTGCACGTATGACTTCAACGTCGCCGCCACCAAGTATTTTTATGCCCTTGAAGATGGTGAGGTCTCGCTCAGTCTGCTTTTCAGCGGGACCATCTTCTACGCTGAGGATGAGAGCGGGGCGTTGCAAGTCAGCCCGATCTCCTGGGAGAAAGAGGCCGAGTATCGGCTCCCGGTCCAGGTTTGGAAGGCGATGATGGATCTCTATTATCCCAACTCTGCCTGGCTTTGCTTGCGGCAAGATGTGTTCGACCAACTCTATCTGTACAAGAGCAGGCTCGGATTGCCGACCTGGGAACAGACGATGGAACGCCTCCTGGACACCTGCCGCGAGCGAGTGGAACCATGAATCAAAGCCTGGTCGACCGGCTCGTCAGCGCTCTCCTCTACGAGGGCTATCTGTTGTACCCCTACCGCCCGTCGGTGAAGAACCGCCAGCGGTGGTCGTTCGGCGGCCTCTATCCCCCCTCGTACACCGCCGGTCGCCCCGGGGCGGACGCCTCCACAATGCAGACGCAATGCCTTGCGCGAGGTTCTCCTCGCACCACTCTGACTGTCTCCGTCCGATTCCTTCACCTCGTGGAGCGTCGGGTCGGCGAGCTTGCCGGCCCCGTAACCGACGGGGCCGTCGATGGGTCGACCCCGGTCCGCTTCGTCGAATCACTCCGGGTCGGCGACTCTCTGATTCACTCCTGGCAGGAGGCGGTCGAACGGGAGATCCGCCTGGATGACTCGGATCTGGGGGGACTTGCCGCCCATTCGCGCCTGTTTGCGTTTCAGTTCGGCCCTGGATCGGAACGAGAGCCGGTGCGTGACTCCTCCGGAAGGATCGTCGGGCTCCTCGAGCGTCGGCAAAGACGCATGACAGGCGCGGTCGCCCTCTCGGCGGAGCCCGTGGGAGAGGACCACTTTCGGATCACGGTCCGGATCGAGAATCAGACCCCGTTCGGGGCGCTGAGCGACGACCGTGACGAGGTGCTCATGCACACCTTGGTGTCGTCGCATACGTCGCTCGGGATCCGGGACGGGGAGTTCATCTCGTCGCTCGATCCTCCCGAGGCGTTGCGTGCGCTGACGGCGAGTTGCCGGAACGAAGGGACGTGGCCGGTGCTGGTTGGGGCCGAAGGGGACGTCGACACGATGCTGTCCTCGCCGATCATCCTCTACGACTATCCACAGATCGCCCCGGAAAGCCCCGGCGACCTCTTCGACTCGTTGGAGATCGACGAGATCCTCACGCTGCGGATCATGACCCTCAGCGACGAGGAGAAGCAGGCGATGACTGAGCTCGACGATCGTGGCCGCGCTCTGCTGGAACGGACCGAGTCACTGGCCCGCGGACAGCTCATGGAGCTGCATGGGGTGATGCGGGAAGTCCGACCACTGGCGGGGAGAGGGGGCGAGAATCATGGATAGGTGGGATCCGACCCGCGAGCCACCGAAGCTCCAGAGCGTTCGTGTCGCCGGGGTCGAGTTTCGGCTGGGTGCCCCCGTCCGGCTCTGGCCCCTCGGGGCGGCCGACATCATGGACCTGGCCTTGAAGGGCAAGACGGCCGTCATCGAGGCCATTGAGCAAGACCTTGAGAATCGGATTCACCTGGCCGTGACGGTGGACGATGACCCTGGGCGCGACCTGGGGGCCGCGGGAAAGCCGGGCCATCGCTTCTTTTTTCGGCCCGAAGAGGTCGAGCCGCTCAGTGACGAGCCGGAGCGTCCCTCATGAGCCTGGTTCCGCAAGTTCTCATCGCCTGCGTCGGGAACATCTTCCTGGGTGACGATGCCTTCGGCCCCGAGGTGGCCCGACGGCTGGCAGGCCGCCCCCGGCCCGACGGGGTTCGCCTGGTCGACTTCGGCATCCGAGGGTTCGACCTGGCGCTCGCTCTCCTCGACGAAGCCACTGACGTTGCCATTCTGGTCGATGCGCTTCCTCGCGGTGCCGCGCCTGGCACCCTCTCCGTGATCGAACCCGAGTGGGAGGAAGCGATCCCGTTGGCAGGTTCCCGTCATGAGGGAACGATGATCGAGACGCACTCCCTGGACCCGGTGCGGGTCTTCCGCCTCGTCCTCGCGCTTGGGGGGCGTCCCAAGCCTGTCTTGCTGGTCGGTTGCGAACCGACTCCCTTGACTGAAGAGGACGACCCGACGATGAGGCTGAGTGCGCCGGTCGAGCGGGCCCTGGATGATGCGGTCCTCCTCGTCGAGTCGCTTGTTGTGCAGGTCCGCGAACGTCGTGGGGTGGGGGCTTCGCAATGATTGACGATCGTTGGAGTGTGGATTAAGCGAGATAACATGATGGTTCCTGGTGATGAGGAGGTCATTGGCCATGAAAGTGCTCGAAGTGCTTGCCGGATTGGCGTTGGGAATGGTGACGCTGGTGATCCTGGTTGTCGGAAGCCTTTTTGCCGTAGGATCGATGGGACAATACGTCAGGAACAAATCGATGTAGGACGGCCGGATGCATGAGCTCGGAATTGCGCAGGAGATCGTTGCGATGATCTGCGATCGCTCGGGCGGAGCGCGCGTCACACGCGTCGTCCTGGAGATCGGCAAGCTCTCGGCGGTCTTGCCCGACGCCGTGCGGTTTTGCTTCGACCTTTGCGTCGAAGGCACCCCCGTGGAAGGAGCGACCCTGGTGATTCTCGAGCCCCCCGGCCTGGCGCGATGCCGGGCGTGCGGAGGCGAGGTCAGTCTCGAACGCCCGTTCGGCCGTTGCGCGTGCGGCAACACCGACCTGGAATGGCTTTCCGGCGAGGAACTGAAAATCAAGGAATTCGAGGTGAAATGATGTGTGCCACATGCGGATGCTCCGACAGCTCGAGGCCGAAGCTCACCAACCTCGAAACCGGCCTGACGATCGCACTCGACGACCCCCAAGGTCACGAACACAGCCATTCTCATCCTCATCCCCACGATCACAGCCATTCTCATGGCCACTCTCACGCAAGTGACCACGACCACCACGAGCACGCCCATCATCACCTCCCTGCTCATTCCGGCACCACGATTTCCGTGGAAGCGGCGGTCCTCGCCAAGAACGACCGATTGGCGGAGCGGAACCGAGGATGGCTCGCCGGGCGCGATATCCTGGCTCTGAATCTGGTCAGCTCGCCGGGAGCGGGTAAGACGACCTTGCTCGAGCGGACGATCCGCGACCTGTCCGGTGAGTTATCGCTTTCAGTCATCGAAGGCGATCAAGAGACCTTGAACGATGCCGAGCGGATCCGGGCGACCGGCTGCCGCGTGGTCCAGATCAACACCGGGACGGGCTGCCACCTCGACGCCGCGATGCTGGCCCGCGGCCTGGACGAACTCAACCCGCCACTTCATTCCCTCGTCATGATCGAGAACGTCGGCAACCTGGTCTGCCCGGCGCTCTTCGACCTCGGCGAGCGGGCCAAAGTTGTCATCGCCTCCGTCACCGAAGGGGACGACAAGCCGCTCAAGTATCCTCACATGTTCCGGGCCAGCACGATCGTGCTTCTCAACAAGATCGACCTACTCCCCTACGTCCCGTTCAACGAGGCCCGGTTTCTCGATTCGGTCCGCCAGGTCAATCCCTCCCTCCGCGTCCTGCGCGTTTCGGCCACGACGGGCGACGGGCTTCCTGACTGGTACGAGTGGCTCCGCGTGCAAGTCTCACTTGGCTTGAGTGTCTCGACTCACGTCTCTCCGAGAAAATAGAGTCTGTCGCAAGGAAACCGGACCCCTCTGTCTACCCCGGAGGCCGAAATTCGCGAGAGAAACTCGTTCCCACGCTCTGCGTGGGAATGCCGTCCTGGCCGCTCTGCGGCCCTATTCGCCGGGGAAGACGTTGCGGACGGAATTCCCACGCAGAGCATGGGAACGAGATCCCGGTATCATTGCTACAGCCTAGAAAATGGCGGAATTTCTGAGACTGCCGCCACGTTACCGGTGGCTCTTCGTCAGCCCAAAGCCAGGGAGCTTGCACTCCCTGTCTTTGGGCCTTCGCATGGGCTGGTTCGTTTGACACCGTGGCAACGGCCCAGGGTTGACGGACCCGGGCGGAAAATTCGACAACGTGACTACACTGTTTTATGTGATTCGCTTTGCGGTGTGACTCTCGCCTCATGGCGACCGCCAGATTGGGGTCGTTACGCATCAGAATTGTCATAACCTCTGTGATTAGGGTATAAGGGACCTTCCCTGTTTCCGGCGAGAGGCGGTCCGCCCGTTGGGTTTCCGGTCGTGCCGTGGCCCACCAACCGGGCCTGTCCGTTGGATATGGCCCCGACGGGTCGCCTGGCCGAAATCACCCGACCAGTCAGATCGGATTTCACCGGTCGGGCTGGTTGACCACAACAGGTGGGAACCGCCCTGTATGGCAACGATTCTCATACCAGTTCCGGCCGGCTTTCGGTTCATTCCCACGGTCTTCAGCCACGGTTGGTATCAGCTTCCCCCATTTTCCTACGACCACGAGAGGCAAGGTCTGACGCGGATCCACCAGTTCCGCGACGGCGGGGTGGCGCGACTCCGGATCGGTCAGGGAGAGAACGAAGGGGCGATCGAGGTGACCGTTGAGGCGGGGGCCAAGGGTCGGCTTGTTCGCGAACGCCGCGAGGAGGTCGTGCGCGTGGTGGGCACCTGCCTGAACTTAGGTCGAGACCTGGCACCGTTCTACCGCTCGACCCGAGGTCGGCCGGATTACCGGTGGGTCGAGACGATGGGTGCAGGACGGATGCTCGTCTCTCCGACCGTTTGGGAGGACATGGCGAAGACGCTACTCACCACGAACACAACCTGGGGGGCGACGGTGCAGATGTGCCGCCGCCTGGCGACCCTCGGCGAGCCGTTCGGCGAGGGAGAGCACAGCTTCCCGACCCCTGAACGGGTCGCCAGCCTGAGCGTCGATGCGTTGAACGAACATGTGCGCGCTGGCTATCGAAGCGCCTACTTGAGCCAGCTCGCCAGGGCGATCGTTGAGCAGGGGCTGGATCTCGAGTCGTGGCGCGAACCAGGCAGCTCCAGTGACGACCTGTTCCGCCGGATCCGGGGCCTGAAAGGGTTTGGTGAGTACGCCGCCGGGAGCATGTGCCGGCTGCTCGGGGCGTTCGATCGCCTTGGGCTCGACTCGAGCTGCCGCGCCTCGTTCCGCGAGCGAAACGGGGGTGAACTGGCGAGCGACAAGCAGATTGCCCTTTATTACGAGCCGTTCGGAGAGTGGTGCGGGCTTGCCCTGTGGATGGACGTGATGAAATCCCACCTGGCGGAATATGCGGGAGCCCCGTCTCATCGACAGGGCTAAGGCGTTTCAAAGATGTAGCTGGATTCAGTATATTTCGTGGCAAGGAATCCGCGAAGGATTCCCGGTGTGGAGAAATAATCTTCTCCCGGAGCGCGAACATCACGCGGGCGTTCGGCGTCTTCCCTCGGTAAGAACGAAGAATCGACACAGGCCAAGGTGGCTCACGTGGCAGGCCGAAGCAAACGCAAGTCAAGGGTAGGGGAGGGTGGGATGCGGACGTTGTGTCGTCAATCAGGTACGGGTCGCAAGGGGCCTGGCCGCCCTGCCGGAGAACTGGCGATATTGCGGAACTGCCGACAGCACATTCGCACTTGATGCTTGACCGCAGACCCATGGTTGGTCTCCCGCGGCCCGGCGTCACGCGACGCCGGGCCGCTTTGCGTTGCGCTGTTGAGTTTGTCCTCGGAGTGTGAGGGAGGCACGCGACTTTGCGAAGGTCGAAGCTCAGGTTCGACTCCTGGCGAGGGCACTCGGTTTTGCTGGTTGCGGTTTTGTTTTTCATCCCAAAGACGCTGAAGCCAGACGGCCAGGCGACCGGTTGCAGACCGGTTTGAAGTGGGTTCGACTCCCACCGGCGTCTCTTTGTAAGCAAGCGACTGGTCCCGTCAGGCCCGCGGCGCGCTCGCCTCGTGATGAACGATCGGAAAGGGCGTGTTCCGTGCAGGGAATCGAATCCGGGGCGGGGCCAGGTCGTGGTAGCTCAGAGGTAGAGCACCAGGCTGCAAACCTGGAAGTCGCGGGTTCGACTCCCGTCCACAACAGCACGCTGCAGTCGCTCCCAACCGAACGACCGCAACCGGGATGCTAATCACATCTCGACCACCACGCTTTTGCCCGAGGGGGATGGGCGGCCCGACCGGTCAGTCTTCGTTCAGGCGGAAACATCTTCATGAGAGGACGCAGATGCCAAGGCGAGGACAACGCATTCAGACACCCTGTAGCACGCGGATTCCGTCGCTCTTGGTCGGCGGCAAATGAAGGCTGACGCGACGCCCTGGCATCGAGTGGTTGACCCCGCCCGGTGTCAGGCGTTCGAGGACGCCCTCCTGCAACCGTCGACCGGGCCGACTCAAGCGAGGCTCCGTGTCCCATCGCGTGACCACCGGTCGTCCCGTCCCCTGACGGACTGTTGTTGAAATTGATAAAGCGTTGATAAATAGAAGAAATCTACGAGGTAGGCCTGCCAGGTGTCGTGCCGGAGGCTGGGAGGTTTCATTATGTTCTTCTGTAAGGTATTCAGGATTCATAGCTTCGAGATGGGCCTCCGCTTTCGCGCAGGTGAGTTCTGTGGACTGCTCGGCCCTGGCACGCACTGGTTCTTTGACCCGCTCGATCGTGTCAAGGTCGAGGTCGTCTCCCGGCGCCAGCCGTTTCTGCAGCACGAAAAGCTCGACCTGATCGTCAAGTCGGGCGAGTTGAAGGGGCACGCCCAGGTCTTCGACCTCGAGGACAGCCAGCGTGCGCTGGTTTGGATTGAGGGCCGGTTCACGCGGATCTGTGCGCCCGGTCAGTATGCGTACTGGACCGACCAGCGGGCGGTCCGCGTCGAGATCGTCGACCTGCATCGGCCGCGGTTCGAGCACGAGGACCTGAAGGTCATTGTTCGCAGCTCCACGGCTCGTGAGCAACTGGAAATCGGGGCGGTGAGCCGTGGTTGCGTCGGGGTCCTGTTCCTCGATGGCCGCTTCAGCGAAATCCTTGAACCAGGCCCTTGGGCCTTCTGGAAGGGGGTGGCGGACGTCCGTGTCGTGGAAGTCGACCTGCGAGAGGTCACGCTCGACGTGCCGGGCCAGGAGATCATGAGCGCGGACAAGGTCACGCTGCGGCTGAACGCCGTGGCAACCTACCACGTGATCGACCCGCGCCGGGCGGTTTGCGCGACGGACGACTACAAGCAGGCTCTCTACCGTGAGGCCCAGTTGGTGCTCCGGGCGGTCGTCGGGGGCCGTGAGCTCGATTCTCTGCTGGCGGATAAGGAAGCCGTGGCCCATGAGGCTGTCGCGCTGTTGGCGCCTCGGGCCGAAGGGCTCGGGCTCCAGGTTTCGGCCTTCGGTATTCGGGATCTCATCCTCCCGGGGGACATGAAGGACCTGATGAACAAGGTGACGGAGGCGAAGAAGGCCGCCGAGGCCAACCTCATCACCCGTCGCGAAGAGACGGCCGCGCTCCGCAGCCAGGCCAACTCGGCGAAGCTCCTTGTCGATCATCCGATGCTCATGCGGCTGCGCGAGCTCGAAGTGCTCGAAAAGGTGGTCGCCACCGGCAAGCTCAGTGTCGTGCTCAGTGATAAGGGGCTCGCCGACCGTGTTGTAAACCTTATCTGACCCAGATTTCCGAACGACCAGACGTGGCGTCAACGATCCCCGTAGGGTGGGCACGGCCCACCATCTTAACCTCCGCTTTGGCAAGGAGATAGGGATGGTGGGCCGTGCCCACCCTGCGGGGAAAATCCAATTCTGGCTGCCGATGAATCATGAATCATTGATGGGTTCATGGCGGGTTAGGCGAGGCTTTACGTCGAAATTGGGCGAACCCCGTAAGCAGTCACAGGGCAAACTGCCTGTGGATTGCTCGCGGGGTTCGCCTGTGTCTGGCGTAAGCGGCGTAGCGGGAGCGTAAACGGCGAATTTGGCGGCAGTCGAGTTGCGTGTATCTGTATTCGGGCCGCGGGGTGAGTCGGGGTCGTTGTCGAGCAAAGGCTCATTCGAATACGAAAGGAGGACGCATGCCAGCGGTTGTCGCTCATGATCCGACCGTTTACTCTGGACGATTGCGGTGGGAATCTTCCAGCGGCTTTCACCGCCTGCTTTACCGAAGCAATCGGCGGAAGGGGCGAGCTTGCCCTCTTTTTATTGAGCCGTGTGAAGTTGATCGTGCACCACGCCGAGGCCCTTGATCCATGACTCACGCGAAGCGTGCTCTCCTCGTTCTGGGTTCCTTGCTGGCTTGCGGCCAGGTGGAGCCGGCGATTGCTCAGGGACCATCCAAGGAGTTGGCCAAGAAACTGCTGGCCTTGCCGCCACGGCCACAACGCCCCGCGTTGCCGCCCAGCCGGTTGCCTCTCGAATTTCTCAAGGGCGAACGGATCGCCTTCGTCGGGAACTCGTTCGCCGAACGTATGAATTTGTTCGGACACTTCGAAACGTTACTTCACACGCGATTTCCTGACAAGGAACTGGTGATTCGCAATTTCGCGAGGCCGGCCGATGAGGTGGGCATCCGCCAGCGTTCGGCCGACTACACGGCCCTGGACGATCCTCTGACGGCTTTCGGAGCGGATACCTATTTTTGCTTCTTCGGCTTCAATGAGTCGTTCGCAGGCGCCGCGGGGATCGAGAAGTTTCAGGCCGACTACTTGCGGTACTTCGACACGATCGCCGCGCAGTATCCCCGCGACGACACGAAGGCTGCCCCTCGATTCGTGGTGATCTCCCCGATCGCGTTCGAGCCGACCGGCGACCCGCTCTTGCCCGACGGTCGCGCGGAGAACGAGCGACTGAGCCTCTACGCTCGAGCCTCGGCCGAGGTGGCGGCGAAAAAGGGGATCGCCTTTGTGGACTTACTGGAAAAGTCGACCGGTCTGATGACCGCCGAATCCGGCATGCAACTGACGATCAACGGCTGCCACCTCAACGAGCGTGGTGATCGCGAAGTGGCTCGTTTGATCGACGAAGCCATGTTCACGATTCCCTCGTCGGCCAGCGTGGGAAGTCCCGCCTACGAGACGCTTCGCGCCGCTGTCAACGACAAGTCCTGGGTCCACCTCCAGGATTATCGTATGCTGAATGGTTGGTATGTTTACGGCGGGCGTCGGACCTGGGATACCGAGACATTTCCCCGTGAATATGTGAAAATTCGGAAAATGGCGGACGTCCGCGACCGGTATATCTGGAACCTCGTTCAGAATAAGCCGGTTCCCGAGCATCCCGACGATTCCGCGACCGGCGACCTGATCGTCCCGGATACGCGGTTCGGTGAGCCCCGGCAGAAATACTCGGAAGCCGATTCGTTGCGGTATTTGACGCCCGAGCAACTCGTCAAGGCGACCACCGTTCCCCCTGGGTTCGCGATCGAGCCGTTCGCCGACGAGACCAAGTTTCCCGAATTGGCCAAGCCCGTTCAGTTGAATTTCGATAACAAGGGACGGCTCTGGGTTGCTTGTATGCCCACCTATCCCCAATGGAAGCCGGGCGACGGCAAGCCCAGCGATAAGCTGGTCATCCTCGAGGACACCGACAAGGACGGGAAGGCGGATCAGTGCAAGGTCTTCTATGACAAGCTGCAATGCCCGACCGGCTTCGAGTTCTGGAACGGCGGCGTCCTGGTGGTCGACCAGCCGCGGTTGCTCTGGCTGAAAGACACTGACGGTGATGACAAGGCCGATCAGGTCGTTCACCTTGTCGACGGCTGGGCTACCGACGACACCCACCACACCTGTGGCGCATTCGAGTGGAATCACGCCGGGGCGTTGCACATGCTCGAAGGCATCGCCACGAGCACAACTCTCGAGACTCCCTGGGGGCCGCATCGGAGCCAGGGGACGGGGGGAGCCTATGTGATGGACCCCCGGACCCTCAAGGTTCGCCAGTTCGCATTACCCGGCCAGTACAATATGTGGTGCTACGTGTTCAACGGCTGGGGGCAGGGCATCGTCGGCGATGGGACGACGGCCAATCAGGCCTGGGACACGCCCCTCTCCGGAGCCCAGTACCGCGGTCGCACCGGCCTGAACATGGTCTTCGACAACGAAGGGATGAGACCCGCCTTGGGGAGCGAGTTCCTGATCTCGCGACACTTCCCCGATGACGTTCAGGGGCAGTTCACCTATGCCTGCGTCATCAACATGAATGGGATGCCCCGGTTCAGCCTCAAGGATGACGGCGGAGGCTACCATGGCGCCCGGTTGAAGCTCCCCAACGGCCAGCCCGATGACCTGATCCGCTCGACCGACAAGCACTTTCGCCCGGCGGATCCGCAGATCGGACCTGACGGAGCACTCTGGTTCGGCGATTGGGCGAACGCGTTGATCGGTCACATGCAGTACAGTCAGCGCGACCCGAATCGAGACCACACGCGCGGACGGATCTATCGACTCGTCTATCCGGGACGGCCGCTAGTGGAACCGGTGACCCAGTTCGGCAAGCCCGTGCCCGAGCTCCTCGACCAGTTGCGGCAATACGAGTGGCGCACCCGCTATCGAGCCCGTCGCGAGCTGCGCGATCGCCCGTCGAACGAAGTCGTCGCCGCCGTGAAGACTTGGGTGGCCAAGCTCGATCCCAAGGACCCCGAGTTCGATCGGCTCCGTTGCGAGGCGCTCTGGACCCTGGAGTCGCACCATCGCCTGGATGCCGAACTGCTGACCCAGGTCCTGAAGGATTCCCCCACGTTTGAGGCGCGGGCCGCCGCCGCTCGGATCGTCGCGGACGAGCGGGATTCGCTTCCCCAGGCCCTCGACCTGCTGCTGGCCGCCTCCAAGGACGCTCATCCTCGGGTCCGGACCGAGGTGGCCCGTGGCCTCAGCTACTTCCCCGAGCTCAAGGCCGTCGCTGCGATCTTGGCCATGACTGTCGCGCCGGCCGACTACTGGTGCGACTACACCATCAAACAGGCGCTCGGGGCCAACGAAAGCGTCTGGCGAGCTGACTATCTGACGGGGCGGCTCCCGAAGTCCAGCCCGCGCGGCTCCGAGATGGTGACCCAGTTGATGTCGGCCTCGAAGGCGGGGGCGGCGGCCTTGCCCTTCCTGCAGTCCTTGCTCAGCCAGGAACCGAAGCCAGACGAAGAACGGGATAAGGCCATGACCGGCCTGGCTCAGTTGCGGGGGGATCAGAACCGTGGTCGCGAAGTCTTCGTCCGAACCTGCACTGCCTGTCACCGGGTGGGCAACGGCGATGGCCGCGAGTACGGTCCGAACCTCGCTGGTGTGGCCAAGCGCATGCCTCGGGCCAAGATCATCCACTCCGTGATCGACCCGAATGCCGATGTCGATCCCAAGTATCGCTCGACCATGATCGCGACGTCGGATGGCACGATCGCGTCGGGCCTGTTGGTCAGCGAAAACGACAAGGAGGTCGAGATTTTCGACGGCAAGGCCACGCGCAAGATTCTCGTTAAGGATATCGAGGAGCGTGCTCTCCGGACCCAGAGCAGCATGCCCGAAGGCACCGCCTCCACCCTGGCTCCCTCGGAGTTCGTCGACCTGATCGAATACCTGGGAGCCCAGAATCAGGATGTGAAGCCGACGGAGTCGAAGTAAAAGAAGCGGGTTCACGTCCATCGGCTCCGACATTCGCGAATGTCGGAGCCGTTGGTCTTTCATGGCACGAAGTCTACTTCCACTGGCTTCCTGTTCCGTGGCGAATCAACGCGGGCGTTCACCGGGTTCCAGAATTGATGGAAACGAGGGCGTAGGCGTGGGACGCCTACGCCCTCACTCCACTCAAACATGAAAAGCATCACGTCCATCGCTGCGGGGTTTGTGGCGCGTGTATCGCTACGTGTGGGGCGGGCCCCCGCAGTCTCGCTTCTCCTTGCCCATCAATCCACGATAAGAGATTGCCCAACGACGGGAGGAGATTCACCGGCGACGTACCGAATATTTTGGCCGTCGAATAAATAGGTCTCGAAGAAGCAGTCGCCCGTGAAGATCATCCTCATCTCTCCCATGTGATCGAGATCAGGCCGAACGGCGACCCTGACAGACCAACCGCCGGAGGTTGGCGTCACAGACTGGATGAGTCCGGTCCAGCCATTTATCCGAATTTCCGGATGCTGCTTCAGCCACGTAAACTGGTCAAGACGTGCCTGAGGCAAGAAGTCTGCTTTGGTAATCAGCGTCGCGATCTTGCGCTGAAACTCCAGACTATCCCCGGTAGCCCTGAGATTTGGCTTGATCGAGGTGCCCTGATAGGGCTTGTTCCGGAACGCGAGAGTTGCTTGTTCAACAAGCTGCTCTCGCGTGGGCAGATTGCCTGCTCTTCTGTCCAACAACCTCATCGGGCGACCGGCCGACATGCTGGTCCGATACGTTGTTTTCGGGCGAACCACATTCTTTCGTGGGTTCGCCGCGAAGGCCAAGGTCAAGCCAAGGCTGAGAGATAAGGAAATCGCGAAGAACGCAACTCGCCTCGTAGTCATAAACCCCTCCATTGTTCCACCATGCCCAAGTTGCCGAATCAGTGAAAGAGTCGTCAGAATTCCGGGGGAGGTGTCAGTCCCATGGGGCCTAAGTCGACAAGCTCCCAGTTCAGTCCAGTCGGGTCGCTGGAGTTCGTGACTTTCTTTCTACCCCAATGACGTGTTTGGCCGTAGGCATAGGCCCAGCTACCATCCTCTCGAAGGTATTTCAGCCGATTCCGCTGCCAATACGACATCAACAAGTACCCAGAGGGGATGCTAGTGTATAGCGTAGGATCATAACCGAACCCCCTGTGGTCCTGGAGAGTATCGATCGAAAAAATCCACGTAGCAGGAGCTCCCACTTGCCAGTCGATGAGCGTGTCGGAGGCCAAAACCCCGCCTTGCTCATAGAACAGATTCTCTTCTGCAATGGTCGTTGTATTTATGGTTGCCTGTTCGCTTTAGCGTAAGCATATTTGGTATGTGATTGTGCAATTTGATTGTCCGGGCGCAACGGGAACACTAATTCCATCTGGCTGGTAGGTGTTCGTGTATGAAATCTAGAAATTGTCAGTTGTTGATGGTGTGTTTCTAGGTGGTTCTCCTGGATTTGGCATGTAATCGACGTAGCAGCGAACCAGGGCCAGCGCGCATAGCTGTGCGATCTGGGTGATCTGGTACGACGAGCCGCGGCTCGATATCTTGGATTCGGTCCTCGTGATCGGCTTGCTGCACTCCGGCGTGCGGAGGCCGGCACGGATCGATCCAAAGGATACGTCCTACGGCGAAGATCGTCGATGTCGGCTCGATCGGCTCTTATTTCGAATCGCTCTCCGACCCCCGCCACACGCGCAATCGCAAGCATTTGATGGTCGATATCGCCATCATCGCCGTCTGCGGTGTCATCTGCGGGTGCGATGGACCCACCGCCATTCATCGCTGGGACAAGAATCGCGCCTCCTGGCTGGCCCAGCATCTGGCCCTGCCCAACGGCATCCCCTCGCGGGACTGCATCCGCCGCTTGCTCATGGCGCTGAAGCCCGAAGCCTTCCAACGCTGCTTCCAAGCCTGGATCTGTGACGCGATTCCCGCCGACCCCAAGAACCCCCGCCGACTCGTCGCCATCGATGGCAAGGCCTGTCGCGGGTCGCACGATGCGGCCAAAGGCCTCGGCAACCTGTGCACATCGTCAGCGCCTGGGCCAGCGAGCAGCAGGGCATCGCGCTGGGTCAGGTGGCCACCGAAACTAAGCACGTGGACCGGGTCTTTCTTTGTATTGAATCATGTGCAAATTATGGGTGCCACGGGTTGTACTCAACCCGTGAGCCAAAAACCCGGGCAATCGTTCACGGGTTGAGTACAACCCGTGGCACCCGACGGCGATTGCAGTACCTCGGTCACCTATCAGAAAATCAAAGAAAACCGAGACCAACGGCTTAGGTCGAACGAGATCACCGCCATCCCGCAACTCCTGGAGCAGATCGACCTGGCCGAGACCCTCATCACCATCGACGCGATGGGCTGCCAGAAGGACATCGTCGAGCAGATCGTTATCGGCAAGGGCGATTGCGTCATCGCGGTCAAGGACAACCAGCCGAAGCTCGCGGCCGCGAGACCCGCGATGACGGGCACGGTCGCATCGACGAACGCTCCTATGCTTTGGCCAAGGTGCCGCGTGATTTCGCTCCGGGCAAGGACTGGCCGTGGAGCAAGGCGATCGGCTATGCCGTGCGGATCACGCAGCTTGCAGATGGCACGGAGTCGGACGAGGTGCGTTACTATCTCAGCAGCCGCTATCTCAGAGGCAAGCGGTTCGGTGAAGCGGTCCGTGGTCACTGGGGCATCGAGTCGATGCACTGGGTACTGGACGTGAACTTTCGCGAAGATGAGCACCGCACACGCGAGCGGACCTTGGGGAACAACTTGAGCTGGCTGCGGCGGTTCGCCGTGACGCTCCTGAAGCGTCATCCCGACAAGGATAGCCTTCGCGGAAAGATGCTGTCCTGCATGATTAATACGGACGACCTTATACAAGTTCTTTCGCTACAGCGTGTTTGATATGCGCTGGCCCTGGGCCTCGCACACGCTCGGCGACGCCGGAAAAACGGCGAGCGGTTCGGGCGATTCCACGTGCCAGGATCTCGCGAGAGCCGACCAACGTGACTGCGGCCCGGCTCCGGGTCAGAGCGGTGTAGAGAATCTCACGGGTGTTGAGCGGAATGTCGGCGTGAGGGAGGATCAGGGCCACGCGATCGAATTCCGAGCCTTGCGCCTTGTGAACCGTCATGGCGTACGACCGGCGCAGGACTGACCGGAGCGAACCGATCCGGTGGGTGGCAAATCCGTCGGCTCGGCGGAAGACGACCATCGGTGAGGGGCGGCCCCCTTCGGAGACGAGCAGGACGAGTCCCTGATCACCATTGAAGAGCATGCGGCCGTAATCATTGACTTGCATCATCACCGGTTCACCGGGAATCAGGTCGTCGTCGCGGAAGGCGCCCGCGGGCCTGGCGGCACGAGCTCGATCATGAAGCAGGTCGTTGATCCGATCGGCCCCTGTCGGCAGCACGCGGGTCAGACAGAGCACTCGCGCCCGGTCGAAGTGGTCGAACAACTGGTCGAGCCGGACTCGGTCCGCTTCGTGGAACCCGTCTCGACCGAGGATGTAGCGGCGACCGACCAGGTGGTCGAAGTCGGGGAGCGAGCGGACGACCTCGCGATTCCAACGATCGAGCCAGGCGTCGATCACGCCCGAGCCTTCGGGGGCTTCAAGGAGTTCGACCCCGCCGCAATGGAACTCGACCTCGGCGAATGAGCTTCGCGCCACGATCACGTCGTCGCTGGTCCGCCGGGCGGCAAACTTCGGAGGCTCGCCCCGGTCGATCGCTTGCGAGACGGTCAGAATGTTACGGCCGTCCGGGTCGTCGGGACGCATCCGGTGGCTCTCCGTGAGCCGAACCGCGCGAGGACCGAGTGGCGAAGGGCCGTCGTTGGTTTCCACCAGCAAGTCGCGGAGCACTGCGCCCGCCTCGACCGACGGGAGCTGGTGGTCGTCGCCGAGCAGCACGAGCCGACTGTCATCGCGGAGCGACCGCGCGAGTCGCTCCATCAGCACCAGGTCGATCATCGACGCCTCGTCCACCACGATCACACGCCCGGCGAGCCGATTGTTCTCGTGATGCAAGAAGCGTCCGGTCGAGGGCGAGTAGCCGAGCAAACGATGGAGCGTCCGTGGCTCGGGCAGGGTCTCCAGGTCCTGGTCCTCGGGTGTCGGCTTGGCGATCGCCCGGAGGCCGGACTGGATCGCTTGCCCCATCCGTTGCGCGGCCTTGCCGGTGGGGGCGGCCAGGAGCATCGCCTCGGGCGGGAGCCCCAGGCGGCGGAGCACGCGGAGAATCGAAACGACGATCGTCGTCTTGCCCGTCCCCGGCCCGCCGGAGATGACCGCTAACCGGTGGCTTGCCGCGACCCGGACGGCGGCGAGCTGGTCGTGGGAGAGCGGGAGCGCCTTTCCGTCGCGGACGGCGGGACGCCCCTCCACGTCGAGCACCGCCGCCGAGACCTCGGCCTCGGGCCAGCCTGCGCCGTCTGCATCACCCTTGATTCGCCGCCGCAACGCCTCGGCGAATCGCTCCTCCAACGCCCGCATCTTCTGGAGATAGAGAAAAGGGCCATCCACGATCAAGGGCTTGAAGTCTTCCGGACCACCGACAATTGCGTCGACACGTCTTTCTGCAATCAATGCGTCTGCCGTCGCCACGGCCTTCGCAGCGTCCAGGCCGAGGATCAGGTCTTCGGCCGGGAGGAGCTGTCGGGCCGTGTCGAGCCGGACGGCCGGATCGCGAAACGGGATCCGGGTACTCCCCTGGCCAAGCGCGACCAAGGCGGTCAAGGCCATGAGAATCAGCGAGGCTCGTTCCTCCCGGCTCAAGCCGTCCGGCAGTCGGCCTAGCTCCCAGGCGAGGAACGCCACCTCTTCCTCCAGGTTGAACGACGAGGCGAGCCGCTCGCGGACGGGCCGGAGCCAGGCGAGCAGCGCGGACTCGTCGTCGCCCTTCGAGGACGCGCCCGCACTGACCGCGGCGCGTGCGGTTCCAAACGGAGAGAGTTCGCTCAGCGGTCTCATCGAATCCCTCCGAAGGGTCGTTCGCCGAATCGGATCAATTCCGCCTCATGACGGAGCACGTCGCTCCAGGCTGGTCGAGAGTAATAGAGCCCCTGACCGGCAAGCCCAGGCTGACGCAACGCCCGGAGGAAGACATAGATCATGCCACCGAACCGACTCTCGTATTCTGCTTCCGAATGGATCCGAAGCGCCTTGACGAGCGCCAGGGCGTAGAGCTTCGCTTGAAGCTCGTAGTGCTTGGCGACGTGGGCCGTGATGGATTCGGCGTCGTAGGACGGCAGGACGTCTCCCTTCCAATCGGCGACATACGCCAGACCATCGTTTTCGACGACAAGATCCATGAATCCCTTGATGAACCCACGTTCGACGATGAGCTTGCCGGGCGTGGGGTCGGAGAGCCCTGGGTGCGCTTCCTCCGGGAACGGGAACAGGAATTCCATCTCGCGGACCGACCGCCGGCAGCGGCAAAAGCCGGGAATCAGGCGCCCGCCACCGACGGGCACATCAGCCGTGAGGGCCTCATAAATCATCGCCTCGGCGTGGGCGCGGTAGATTGGTTCGATCGCATTGCGCGCCATCGCGGCGTCGACGGTCCGTGCGACGCTCTCGAGTGCACGCCAGGCGTCGAGCGATTCGGCCTGGGCGGTTTCCTCGAGTGGAATCTCCTCGATGATCTCGTGAAGGAAGGTGCCGACGGCCCGGCCCCCCGGCAGGTCCCCCACGGCCAGCGCGTCGGAGCTTGCCACCGGCCCAGGTTCGCGGCGGTGCTCGTCGCGTTCGATCGGTTCGGTGTCGTCGGCCCAGTCGCGCTTCATCCGGGAGTACGACGTCACCTCGTAGGCTCGGTGGCGGTCGCGAAGCCCGGCGAACTCGCTGGAGTCGTCGCCCTCGTCGAGATCGAGCCGTCGGGGACGCCACGAGGAGGGGGCACGCCCCGGGCCGTCGCCCGTTGCCCGGATCGGTTCGTCACGGAAAGGGACGCGGTGGAACAAGCTCAACGCCTCGGGCAAGTCGAGCACGGCCGCGAGCCGGTCGTTGACGCGGCGGTATCCACCAACCCAGTACTTACTCATGTGCTCGCTTGGCACGAACGGGAGGTAGAGCCGAGCCTTGGCCCGGGTCAGGGCAACGTAATAGAGCCGTTGTCGCTCCTCGTCATTTTCGCGTTTCGCAGTCTCCTTGGCCTTGGCGTCGGGATCGACATCAAGGACACGCGTGCCTTCGTCGTCGTGGTATGCGTAAAGCCCGTCCGAGGGATTCGACGTGAAGCCGCCGTAGAGGAACACGACGGCTGCTTCCAGACCTTTGCTTTTGTGGATGGTCATGATCTGCACGGCGTCGCGGTCGCTTTCCAGACGCTGAACGTTGCCATCCTGGGCGGACGGTTCGCGAACGCCCTGGTGGTAGGCGTCGAGAGTCGCCACCAATTCGGCGAGCCCGCCGCCGGTGGCGTGGACTTCTTCCAGAAGAAATTCAAACAGGTGAAGATAGTTCGTCAAGGACCGTTCGTCATCCTTGAAGAGCAGTTCGCGGCGGACGATTCCGCTTTCATCAAGGATGTGGGCGAAGAGGGCCTCGAACCGCCGGGCGTCGGCCAGGTCTTTCCAGTCGATCAGCCTTCGAAGGAGCGGGTGGGAATCGGGCAGCTCGAACAGGTCGGGCAGGGTGTCGAGGGGAATCGAGAAGAACGGGGTGATCCAGGCGAGGCTGCGTTTCGAGAGGTTGGCGGGGTCGTCGATCGCCGCGAGCAGGTCACGAACGGCCGCGGCCTCGCTAGTCTGGAACAAACCCTCTTGCTTGTAGAAGGCGAACGGCACGCCGGCCTCGCGAAGCGCCTCCGCGATGCGAGGGCCGTCCGAGTTCGACGCGATCAGGATGAAGATGTCCCCCGCCCGGATCGGCCGCTCCTGGCCAGGCTCGCCGAACCGAAGGCCGGTGCGCTCCGTGCAGAGGCGAGCGGCCTCTCGCGCAATCTGGCGGGCCAGCCCTCGAAAGAGCTCATTCTTGGGGAGCGATTCACCTTTCGGCACAATCTCGAGGACGTGGACCGGGCTCGAGGTCGAACCGTCTCGATCGAGCGCAACCAGTTTTCGGCCCGGCATCACGGGCATCTGATACGTGATCTCGCCTTCGAGAAAGGGCGGACTGGCCGACGCGTCGAGTAGGAGGTTGTACGCGGCGATCAGCTCGGGGGTCGATCGGTGGTTGTTCCCGAGCGTGGCCGGCTCCTGATCCTTGACGATCCTCGCCCTGGCCGCGAGGAACGCCTTCACATCGGCGCCGCGGAACCCATAAATCGACTGCTTTGGGTCACCGATCAGGTAAACGAAGTTTTCACGATCGCTCTCGACGAAAACGCGTTTGAAGAAGGCCCATTGAAGCTCGTCGGTGTCCTGCGACTCGTCGATCAACGCGAACCGGAAGCGGTCCCTCAGCGAATTCACAAGCGACTCGCCGTCCGGCCCGTTCACCGCTGCGGCGGCTCCGGCGAGGATTCCGTCGAAGTCGAAGGCCCCGGTGGTTGCCGTCATTCGTTCCAGTTCGTCGACGATCGGGAGCAAGCAGGTATGGATCACCGCGGCTTTGAGGGGGGCGAACCGGTCGTCGAGCTCGACGACCGCGTCGCGGATTCGGGCGGTGGGGCCATCCAGCGAGAGATCGCCCAGCCGCTCGGCGAGGTAGCCCAGCGACTTGGCGAACTCCTTGTCCCCCAGGAGATTCAGAGAGCGGCCGCCCGCACTCGTTTTGGTCGCGATGGACGGGAGATGGTTGGTGCAAATTGCCTTGGTCGTGCTTGCGTGAACCTTCAGGCCCTTTAAGGATTTCTCGATCGTTTTCAGTTCGTCATTGATATCGATCTCGAAGAGTGGATTCATTTCGAGTTCGAGACGGAGGGCGGAGAGGTCGAAGGAGGGCCGGACCACTCGCCGCGAGGAATGGCATTGGTAGAGCAATTTCTCGAGGCCGTCAACGCCATCGTTGCCCCCGTCGATCCAGAGCGCGAGCAAGTCGGCGGCATCGCTCGGGCCTCGGGCCAGGACCCGGCGCAGGGCCGTTTTGAAGGCGCGGCCGAACCGGGTCCGGCCATCTTCGAGGGTCCCGTCGAAGAGGCGACCGCCGGCGAAGGCATGTTCGTTGAGCACCCGGGCGAAGAAACCGTGGATCGTGCCGATCGAGGCACCGTCGAGGGAGGAGAGAGCTTGCCTGAGTTGTTCTCGCCGCCCGTCGTCGACGCGCCAGAACGTGCCCGAGCGGTCGCAGCGACACTCGAGTCCCCCTTCGCACGATGCGCCGAGGATCTTGCCGATCATCGCTCGAATCCGCTGCCGAAGCTCGGCGGCGGCACGTTCGGTGAAGGTGAGCACGAGGAGTTGGTCGATGGAGACCTTCTCTCTCAGGATGAGCTCAATGACCAGATGTTCGATCGTGTACGTCTTGCCGGTTCCGGCCGACGCTTCGATCACGGTATGCCGGTCGTGCGGGATCCGATCGAGGATCGCCGGTCTCGGGTAATGAACGCTCATTGGCTCACCCCGCCGGATTTCTGGAACAGGCCAAAGCGACGGGCGATGATCGCTTCGGCAAGGTCGTCAGCGGGCGGGTCGAAGCGGTCGAAATTGGGTACGGGGCCATAGCGAGAGCTACAGGACTTGCGGTCGTCATCCTTGATTTCTTCGATGCTTTCCGAGACGCGCTTCCCTTGCATGAGGTAGTCGAACACGGCCTCGCAAGGGAGCAGGTACGCGTGTGGAGCGCTGAACATTTCGGTGAGCAGGCTGGTCAGGAATTCGCGAGAGTTGGTCGAATCGATCCCCTGAAAAACGCGTTCGTGATCGGGGCCGCCTTTGGCCGACTGGGTCAAGACGTGGGCCTGATATTGGTCCCTGGTTGCTTGTCCGGGCGTGAGGTTGAGGACGACGGCATCGAGGAAGCCGGCGAAGAAGTCCTTCGGTTTGGCTTTATCTCGGGTCACGCAGGTGATCGAGCCGGGCAAGTTTGCCGAGACCATCTCGGTTCGGCCGTGGATTTCGACCTGGACGGGTCGGGTCGAGCCGTCGGGACCCGCCAGGGGAACATCAACAAGGATCGGGTCACGAAGCGCATCGACACGCTCGTTCTCCGAGGCCCGGCCAAACCTTTGAACACGGAACGGACCGCGATCGAGGAGGCCGCGGTTGATCGCTCCGTTGTGCCAGGCGCCAAGGCAGGCGAGATGGCGACGGCGGTCGGACTCCCGAAAGAGACCGACGGGCATCAGGCCGGACCGCGCCATCACCTCGGCTCGGGGAGCGTACATGGCTTCCAGCAGCGCCGGTGAGAGATCTCGCGAGGGGTATTGAAGCCCGTCGAGAAAGACGTCGCGGAGCAGGGTCGTCTGGTGGAGCGTCGTCGTGGCGAATGGCTCGTCCTCGCGGTCAGCCTCACCTTCGCCCCCGCTCTCCCGGATCCGGAGCATGATTCGCGCCCAGCTTTGGAGCGGGCACTCGAGGAACTGGCGAATTTCCCGGAGCGAGACCTGGATTCGCCGGGCTGGCTCGGTGGCTGTTTTCGACTGGTAGGGGGGGCAGAGGCCCAACCAGTCGCGGAGCCCGTCGCCGAGCCGCCACGCTTGCTCGGGGGTGATCGTCGCGGCGGGACCGCAGTGGGCCCGGAATGATGCCCGGAGCTCTCGCGCCCGTGCCTCCCGCCGCGCGGCGGGCGAAGCGACCGGTGCGGTTGCTCGATCGAGGTTCTCGAAGCGACGGAGCGGCTCTTTGCGAATCCAGCCTTCTTCCGCGCGTCCCTCAGGGGCGAGATGGTGGAGCAATTCGTGGATCACGGAGGAAGGTTCGAGGCCTTCTCCGGTCTGGGCGTCGCGGGCGACGTACGAGAGGTAGAGCCGGTCGTGGGTCGAGGTGAGGGTCTCGAGAAAGAGGTAACGGTCACGCTCGCGAGGGCTGATATCGCCGGCCTGGCGCTGGGCGTGGGCCAGGAGGTCGAGGGGATCGGGACCCTCGGCCGCGGGGAAGCATCCCTCGCCCAGGCCGCAGACGAACGCCACGCGAAACGGAAGGGCCCGCATCTCCAGCAAAGGCGCGATGGCCACGCCGTCGGCCAGATAGTGCCCCCGGGCGTCGGTCAGCCCTTCGACCGCTTCACGAAGGCATTCGCAGGCGACCCGATAGCCGACGACCGCGCCGTTCAGGTCGAGCCGCTTCAAGGCCGCCGCTTCGCGGAGGCAGGCCGCCAGCGCACGCTGCTCGAGATCGGAGTCGCCCGCGAGGTAGGCGGAGATCAGCTTCGCGAAGAAGGCCGACCACTCGGTGAACGTCAGCCGCGCGGAGCGGGCGAACCGAGCATCGGCCACGAGCGAGCGGACGAGCAGGAGCATTCGCGCGGCGTCGGCCTGCGTTTCGACCGGCTCATCGTGGGGGAGCCATTCGGAATCGCCGAGGCGGAAGCCGCGATCGTCACCGCACCGGGGCCCCGTCATGAACCCGCCCAGCACGAGCCGGCGCAGACCCTGGTCCCAGTGGAACAGGTCGCGGTCAATGTACGTATCTTCATGGTCGAGCCGGTCGGCGCCGTGAACGATCTCGAGCTGGTGGCACCAGGCGCGCCAGCGGTCGGCGTCGGCCCCGGGAAACTTCGCCTGCACGGCCGGGTGGGTGAGCAAGGGCAGAAGCTGGGGGCGGGTGAACTCGCCCAATGGCAGGTCGAGGAGCCGGAGAACCGCCTCCACCCCCCGGCGCTCCCCGGACAGCGGGAGGTCGATCATGGTGGACGGAATGTCGTGCAACTCCTCGAACGCCGCCCGCAGGTGGGCCTGATAGCTCTGCAGATTTCGGGAGTCGGCGATCAGCACGGCAATGTCACGGAACCGGAGCCGGTCGGGCGAATTTCCCTGCTCGATGTCGTCCTCGCGGACGAGCCGCCAGATCTCACCCGCGATCACCTCCGCTTCGCGGCGGATGCCCGGGCAGGCCAGCACCTGGAGGCTGCCATCGGGCAGGAGCGGGGGGCCCTCGGCTCCTGTTCCCGTGAGGATCGCCTTCTGGAGGCTTGCCAGCGTGGTTGCCGGGGCAGGCTCCACGAACTCGGTGGTGATGCTCACTCCGCGGAGACCGGCGAGCATCTTGGAGAACTCCGCGCCGGGACGGCCCCAGGCACGGGCCAGGTCGTGACCCACCACGCCCTTCTTCGTCGAGCGTTCGGAGAAAGCACGCGAGGATGAAGGGACGTAGACGTTTACTTCCGAAGATCGCCCGATGTGTTCGAGCATCTCACGCAAGCCTGTCCAGATGTAGGAGAATCCGAAAATGTGAACCAGAGGGGGCGGCTGGTAGCCGTCGAGTGTCTCGAGCCGACCGAACAGTTCCAGCGGGAGGATCAGTTGGTCGCCTCCATTGGCGCAGGCTCGGCTGAGAATTCCCTCCTCGCCAACGAGCCGTGTCCAGAGCTCACGCTGCCACCCCTCGGTTTCGGCGAGCGGTCCCTCGCTCAGGTCGGCGTCCCCCACGGCCCAGTTTCGGAGGAGTTCGGGGCGGGTGTCGCCATACTGCCGGGCGAGTCGCGCCAGCCGGGTCGCGAGTTGAAACTGCCGGAGGTCACGCGCCGCGAGGTCGTCGCCGGCCGCGTCGAGGTAGGTCTGTACGGGGGCGGGGAGCGGCCGATCAGACTCGGTCCCCGCGCCCAGCACCTCGAGAAACATGGCGCGCAGGGAGGCCCGATCGAGCAGCCGCGTGGCCGGTTTCGAGGGGGGCAAGAGCGCCGACAGGAATTGC
Source organism: Singulisphaera photorubra (assembly GCF_045290345.1). GTDB lineage: Bacteria > Planctomycetota > Planctomycetia > Isosphaerales > Isosphaeraceae > Singulisphaera. The sequence goes on from NZ_CP155447.1 coordinate 2,727,558, forward strand.
TCGGTCACCTGGAACGACAGTCCCGCGGCGATGCCGGCCCTTCGCGCAACCTCGTATTTCAGATAGATCGCGATCTGCGGGTTCGGGACGACGATGGGCGGTCGCTCGAACAGGTCGGCCGCCGGGTCGCTCTGTGCGGCGTCAAGGTTCCCGGACAGAATCTCGGCCAACCGATCGAGATGATTGGAGTACCAGACACGAATCATCGACTCGAAAACTCCATTTCGATAGCGTCGTATGACACAAGACCTCCTCAACGAGCGCCCTTTGAGGAGGAGCCATCGCTCATCGCGTTACCCGTGAAGCCTCTCGCGGGATGGCAGCCGACTCCATTCCGGCCTCTCTCTCGGCACGACGAAGGCACTTTGATGGTTGTGATTACGGGGTGAGTTGGGACGATCATTGTCCCTGGGAATGCACCGACACCATCACAACCAGTCGGGCCAACGTCGTCGGGAAAAATCGTCTACAGGCTTTGCTCGACTGGCATGATCTAATATACACGATCGGGTGATCAGATTCTGCCTGAGGTGACATGCGTGCAGTGTTCTCGGCTCTCCCCCAGAGACCGCGGGCAGGGCGCCCGCAGTTCCAGGAAATCCCGGGTCTGCATGCTGGGGGGTGAGGTGGGAAGCGTCGGCGGGATTTATGGAGAGGGGCGTCCGCCCTTGGGGCGATGAGGTCGATCAGCGGGGATCCGCTTGAGCGGAGGGGGGTGGCAGTTCCCGAAGGATCGTGCGAATGACCTGCTTTTCCTCGGCGGGCAAGTAGGCGTATTCTTGCGTCGATGTTGCGGGATCGAGAGCCCGTTCCAGCTCGAGATCAACAAAGCGTCTGAGCGGCTGGGGAAGCCCCGCGAAGGCCGGCGAGTCGATCATGTACGAGCAGCGGTAACGCATGAGGCGGGTGCGCAGGTCCAGGTCGCGAAGCGAGTGGCCGTTGGAGGCCACCCGGCGCTTGGCCAGAAAGTCGGTCTTGAACTCGTTGGTTCCCGACACGCCGCCTGGGGGAAGTGGGACCTCGTCGGCGAACAGCAGGTATCGGACAAGGTCACGCGCCAGCGATTCCAGGTCGGGTTTGATCGCCTCGATACGGCCGGCATTGTCGTGGAGGAGCACCCGCGTGCGATAGGTGGCGGTGATGGCGCGGTTGGTGAATCCGACCTGGTGTTCGTGGAGGAGCTGCGGAAGAAGTTCACTGGTCGGCAGGGGGTAGCGGCTCAGGTCGAACAGTTCGCCCGGTTCCATCGGCCTTTCCTTCGTGCCGGCCTTGGTCCGCTCGATGAGGATGTTACCCCAGTGCTGGGTGAACTCGGGCGCTCCGGTCAGCAGCCAGCCGCCGAAGCGCTGGTCCAACGGCACGCCGTGCCCGCTCAGGTCGCGTCGGAACGCTTTCTCACCGCCACCCGTGATGCTCGGCACGACCGATTCGATCACCAGTTGCGGGATCTCGTTCATTAGCGGTGTCGCGTGGCAGGTCAAACACGAGGCGCTCCGCACGATCCGCGGCGCTTTCCCGGCCGAGGGTCGGCCGAAGAGGGAGAAGATGGCGCCCAGCGCAGGGTCGATCGAAACCACCTCGAGCTGTCCGCCCGGCACGAAGCCGACATACGTGTCATCGTTGAAGTAAAGTGCCCGCGGTCGCCGGGGCGAGATGATCGTTTTCTGAAAGCTCGTGGCCGAGGTGACAAGCATCTGCGAAGAAACGGGGATCTCAAGCGCATGCAGCAGGCTCCGCAGCAACGTGAGCTCATCGCTGGCATCCAGAGTCACCCGGCCCGCGTCGAGGTCAGCCTTGAGGCGAGAGAAGCGATCCCGTGTGGGCAGCGTGTCGTAACCGTGGAGCGGATTGTTGACACCGAGCGGTTCGACTGCGTGAGTAGGCTGGCCGAGAGCGGCAACACTCAGCAAGGCGAGCACGGGCACGAGCACGGAAGATCGCCCCCACGAGGCCACGATGCTCCACAACTGCAAGTGAACGCGTGCTGGCTGGATCATGCCCTTCCTTTCGAGGCGGCTCGGACTGGAAGTTGGGTTGAGGCCGGCTGGCCTTGGGCAACCAAGGAGACGAAGCGAAGCCGGGCAGCCGATGACGGCTGCCCGGTCGTTCCCACTCGGAGGGTCAGCGTATGATGACCTGAATCAGAGCTGCGATTACTTCGCGGTTTCCACCGTGGCGCCAGCGGACTTCCAGCCGAGGATGCCCTTGGAGTAGTGCTTGATGTTGGTGTACCCGAGTTCTTTCGCGGCGCGGGCTGCCGAGCGGTACGCGGTGCAGCGTTCGTTCGCGCAGTAGGCGACGATCAGGGTGGACTTGTCGGCCGGGAGCTTCGAGGCCAGGTCCTTTTCCGTCTTCTCGAAATCGATCGCGGTGGGGATGTGGCCTGCCTTGTAAGAGTCCGACCCGTTCGCGTCGAGCAGGGTCACCTTCTTGGATTCAACGGCCTTGACCAACTCGTCGTGGGTGATGTCGGGGTAGGTCGGATCGGCGGCCTGAACGGTTCCGGCTCCGATGACCAAGGCCACGGCCAGTGCAAAAGCATGTCGCATCAAACTCTCCTTGGGTTGAGAATCTTCCCTAACGTGAGGGGAAGGAGTGGGGACGAACGGGTTGATACGAGGAACGCGCTAACGCTGAACCTCCAGACGAGTGGCTGCGAGGAGCGGCCGGCCGTTCTCGGTGTGGACGGTCCCTTGGGCGAGAACCGGGAGGGGAGTGCGGCCGCATCCCTGTGTACGATTGAAATCACGACGGACCGCATTATCGTCCAGAAAGAGCGTTTCCTCACGCCCCTCCTCGCGGATGCGGACCGCCGGCTGACATTTCTCGGTCTCATGAAGCGTGCAGTGGACGCAGACGACCACCCCACGGAGCGAAATCTGCGTCGCCCCTGCCGTGCCTGATCTCAAAACGCTGAGAGTGGGGAGCAGGGGCCTGGCTTCGTCTCGTCTTGAGGAGGGCCATTGGGAGACGAGTGCGGTCGACAGCAGAATGACCGCGGCGATCACCGCGGCCAACCCTCTATACTTGCGCCGGGCCGGCGGTTCGAAGGCGAGGGGAGGCGGGAGAGGCGGCGTATCCACCTCGGCCGTTACGCCCGTCTCGACGCTCAGCCGCGATTGAATGCCTTGCCAAAAGGCCTCGGCCGACCGCCCTGGCGTATGCTCTTGGGCCAGGAGATCCGAGAACATCAGATGTCCGCGGACGTCGCGTAATCGGTCCGGATCGCGTTCGAGTTCCCAGCGAAGCTCCTCGGCGTCCGCCTCGGAAAGGGAGCCATCGAGCAGTTGGCCGAGCAGTTCGTGATAACGCGTCTCGGTCATGCCCACATCTCTCCCATTTTGCGCTCGACACAACTCTTGACGAGCAGCCGGAGGCGGAGCAGCCTCTGGCGCAGGGTGTCGGCACGCGTCTGCATTCGCGTGGCCATCGTTTCGGCGAGTTCGCCATCGGCGTAGCGCCGCAGGAGCAACGCCCTGCCGGCTTCCGGCAACTCTTGCAAGCAAGAACGCAAGGCGTCGAGCCATTCCGACGCGGGCGTCGCGAGTTCCGGCTCGGCCCGATCGATCAGGAGATCGGCCAGCCCGCCTGCGAGCAGTCGAGTTCGCCGTCCGGCCTTGCGACGTTCGTTGGCGGCGAGGTGCCGTGCGATGCCCCGAAGCCAGCGCCCCGCATCACGGCTGGGATCCCAGTCCTCAAGCTTTCGGTAGGCGACGAGAAAGGTCTCCTGAGCGAGGTCATCCACGCCGGCCTCGTTCACCCCCAACGCCCGAATGAAAGCACGCACCCCGGCCTGATAGTCTCGGACCAGCATCTCGAGCGTGGCACCGCGAACGTCCGCCAACGCACGATGATCCCGTTGCGATGTCAGGCCAATCCCAGTTGATGTTTCCGGTGTGCAGACGGGTCTCGGTGGCAACGCGGTCCTCCGGAATGCCTCCCGGTCAGCAGCTCCTTACCTGGCTTGGAGTTGCGTCGCAGCTCAATCCTCTCGCAACGGGGCAGGGGACACAGCTTGGAACCTGGCCATTCCTCGGTCTCGGCTCGGCATCGCTCGTTCTTCCCCCTATTGTCGCGAGCGCGCCGGGTGTGACAAAAAAAATGGGCCCATTGCGATCGCGAACGGGATCTGACGAGGCTCGTAAGTGATCGCGTTCCCGCGGTATCGCCGGGCCGACGACTGCCACGGGTTGGGCAAATTCGTCGCCATGCCCCCTGTTTAGAATTTTTTTTTGATTTTTTTTGGGGTGGGTATTTCTGGGTGGTCGATGTGCCGCAGCCATTGATTGAGGTGTCGACCCCCATCAGGGAACTGCGTCAGCCCCGAGACTGCGGGCGGTCCGCCCGCTCTTGAGTCGAAGAGAAAATGCGGGCCGGGCGTTCGCAGTCCCAGGGGAGAAATCTCGGCATCACGCAGGGAACCATGCTCGGACCATGACTGGGCGATCCAGATCAGGGCGATTCCGGCGATCGGAAAGCAAGCCGAGGGCGAGGACTTTCAACGGCTTAGGCCGTCACTCCTTCTTTCTCCAGCCGTTCCAACTCAGCATGGCTCCGGTCCAATCGGTCGAACGTCCCCTGATCCAGGGATCGGGGATGGCTGAAGCGATCCCGAAGTTCGTTTGCACTCACTTTGGACGCTTCTTTGATGTTGTGGCGGTTTTCCGGGGTCGCCAGGTTGGCCGCGATCGCTCCCAGTTCGGTCCCACCGGATCCGCCGGGGCCCAGTTCGATCCCGCTGAGCGTGCACATGCTCCGGAATTTATCTTCGCCGACCAGGTTGTGAATCGCGGCGAGCGAGACCGCAAAATCCTGGCGATGTTTTAGATATTCTTTCTTCTTTCGACCACTGGCCTGATGAGAAGACTCGGAATGATCGGCGGATCCTGCCGGATGGTCCATGTGGGAATTCCCTGTCGGTTGGGCTTTGAAGAAGATCAGTTGCCTTGCTCCCGTCGCAAGGCGTTCGATTTGTATTTTTCGTTGTGGCCCGTCAATTATAGGGGATTATTTTCCATTGTCCCAGCCGACAATTGCCGAGAATCTCGACGGCTTGGCGCCGAGGTTTCCCGCTGCGGCGAATCGTTACCACCAGCCGCCTTCAGGCTGTCGGCCTGGGCCAATTAGGGATGACATGGAATTTCGTATTTAAATAATGTGCATTGTTGTTGTGACCTGATGCAGAGGAGCCAAGGGCCATGTTTCACCCCTTCGATTTGTAGAGCTTCGCCGAGCCCGTTTTCCACACGGCGACGTGATCGGCCTTGGCGTCAGCGTGGGTCCAACGATTCTCGTGGGCCGGGCGCACCATCTTAGGCCTGTCTTTGATCGCGCTGATTCAGCAGAGGACTCAGCACGCGAGAGTGCATTTTGACCACTTGCTCCGTTTGAGTTATCGATATTCCTGTCTCGCACCTGTGGGTAGAATCGGCCAGAGCGGCTCGCGACTGACTGAGACGATGGCCAGACTTATGGATCGCGGAGGAAAATCACATGGCTCTGATGCGTGTTGCGGAAGTCTCCGGCCCCAAAGGTCCCTTTCAGATCGTGGAAAGAGAGATCCCAGAGCCAGGGGCCGGTTCGGTGCGCATCAAGGTGCAGGCGTGTGGAGTCTGCCACAGCGATTCCTTCACCAAGGACGGGCTCTTGCCGGGAATCCAATATCCGCGGGTTCCCGGCCATGAAGTGGCTGGAGTGATTGACGCCGTCGGCCCTGGAGTCGCGGGATGGGAGCCCGGTCAAAGGGTGGGAGTCGGGTGGAACGGCGGCTATTGCGGTTATTGCGACCCGTGTCGCCGCGGAGAATTTTTCGCCTGTATCCGGGGCCAGCTCACTGGAATCACCTATGACGGTGGGTATGGGGAGTATTTGGTTGCCCCTGCCAGTGCGGTTGCGCTTATGCCGGCCGAATTGCCGCCTGATGAAGCGGCTCCGCTGATGTGCGCCGGTCTGACCACGTTTAACGCATTGCGAAACAGCGGAGCACGAGCGGGCGATGTCGTTGCCGTGCTCGGATTGGGCGGTCTCGGACACCTTGGCGTCCAGTACGCCGCTAAGATGGGCTTCCGCACGATCGGTATCGCGCGGGGGAAAGAGAAGGAAGCGCTTGCCCGACAGTTGGGCGCATCGATCTACATCGACAGCCAGTCGCAGGATCCGGCGGCGGAGCTCAACAAACTGGGCGGTGCCAAGATTATCCTGGCGACGGTGACCAACGGCGACGCGATGAGCGCGGTCCAGGGCGGTCTCGCGGTGAATGGTACGATGCTAGTCATCGGGGCCGCGGAGTCGATGCAGGTGTCCCCCGTCGCGTTGCTCTCGGGGTGTCGATCCGTCAAGGGCTGGTATTCCGGGACCTCGATCGACTCGCAAGACACTCTTGCTTTCAGCGTGCAGGCGGGGGTGCGATCGATGAACGAGATCTATCCGCTGGAACGTGTCTCCGAAGCCTACGACCGAATGATGAGCGGGAAGGCTCGCTTTCGGGTCGTCCTGACGATGGGAGAGTAGGCCACGGAACTGGGAGCAACGGGAAAAAGAGCGTTCCGGTAGGGCAAGTTTGAACAACCTGAACTGGCTGATGGAATGCGTCGGCCGGGTTCCAGGCCGTTCAAGGGAATTTTACGCTGACGGCATGCGTCACGTCTCGATGAGGGATTGGGACCAACTTCCCGATTCGCCGACCATCACCGTACGTCACGATGACTAGCAAGTAACGTCGAAACTGAACATCCCTGAGTAGCCGCCCCGAGTGTGAAACGGTCTCGCTGAACCCGACTCTGACACGCATCTGCTGCCCGGTAAAAGGGTCGGCCGAATCCGCGTGCAACGAATCTCTGGGCGGTCTAAGTTGCTCGAGGCATTCTATTATGAGATTTTCATCCCAGAATGCTTCGCAAGTTACTGCTCGGATTGGGGCTTGCGAGATTGATCGAACTCGGATGGCCAGATCGTAGTGCCCGTCACCAATGGCCAGGAAGAAGCAGGAGTCGAGGCACCAGAGTGCCACGGCGATCCCAGCCACGATCGTCATGCTTTGCCGCACCGTGAACCGCATTGCACGATATCTCGTGATTCTCGTCGGATCGATCGTCATAAGGCGATTGAGGGACGTCCCAGACCAGAGACTCGATGGTGGCACCGAGCACGAAGCCGATTGCAATGGATTTATGTAAGCGTAAACATGCTATTTTTTGTAAATGATAATAATAAAAAAGTTTAATGCGTGTCGGTCCCAGAGGCACGCCAGTCGAGGTGAGGAATCAAGGTCGAGGACGAATCCGAGTATTACGGCGACCGTGAAGATGACCAATTGGCAGAACCAGATCCGGATCGGGAATCGTTGTAACAGCCTTGTCGTCAGCGTCCCTTCCGTGATTCACAAGTCGATCTGTCACTATCGTCCCAATGCGCTCCGAATTCACGCGAGCGTTCGTCGCCCCTGCTTTGGAGTAAACAGTAGCCAATATATCCGAGGAGAAGTTAAATGCGTGAGAACCGCTTGACGATAGCCAGGCTTCTGGGACTGATCCTGTTCTTTGGGGTCATCTTCGCCGGTTTGCGTTCAGGATCGAACGACTGGTTCAAGTTGACTTACAGCCTCACCTTCCTCGCTTTAGTCTATGCCGCGATCGCAGCGAGGTATCGCGGGGCATTCTGGTATGGCTTTGCCGTCGCGGGCTGGGCTTACTTCGTGGTTGGCTTTGGACCCTGGATCGGTTCGCCACCATTAACGGAACCACTCCGTGCGGTGAACAGGAACCTCGTCTCCTCCGTGGTCCTCGAAATCGTTTCCGGCACGATGTCCAGACACGATTCATCGCCTTCGGGCTCGAGGTCGATGCTGTTTGCAATGCATTGGGCCAATCGCGATGGGATTGGCCACTGTGTGTTGACGGTCCTCTTCGCCATTGCCGGGGGCCTGGGCTCCAGGTCCTTGGCTCGAAGTCGCACGTCTGAAGGCTAATGAGCCGACAGTCCCGTCCTGGTATTTGAGAGTGTCGGCTGGTTCTGATCGGCTGTCGCACTCTTGACGAGGTCATGCTCGGTGGTTGGCTTCGCCAACGGAGCAGGTTCGATCGGGTTCGAGCCGAAGCCCTGAGATGATAGAGCTTGAAGTGGATCAACAAAAAAAAAGCCCGTCTCATGATGAGACGGGCTTCAAGAATGCCTCCCGTAGGACTCGAACCTACAACCCGCTGATTAAGAGTCAGCTGCTCTACCAATTGAGCTAGGAAGGCGGCCCTCGTTGCTGGCCGAGAGTCGAATTATGCCACAGAGTGACCGCGATATCAAGACCCTAGTGGCAGAGTTTCGCAGACAATCTCAGTGGACGACTTTTGGAGTTAAATTTAGCGTGATTTGCGACAATCATGTTTGTTTAGACTGTATTTAGGCAGGCGCAAGGCGTTTGAGACGGCGAACCGGCGGGGACTCCGGTGGAGGCCCCGCCTGGATTCACCGCGATTTGGGTTAGGCGGGGCCGAGGCCGTACAGGTCGCGCGGGGTGTCGTGGAGGACTTGGTGGAGGAGTGGCGGGAGGTCGACTTCCTCGTAGTAGCCCGACGAGACCAGGTGGGACAGGGACGCGGCGATGGCCTTTTTGACGACTTGGAGTTTGCCGTAGGTCCATTCGACGGAGTTGGCGTCGCTCAGGAATCCGCCGAACTTCGCCATGGGCACCATCTCCACCCGCATGCCGAAAATCTTTTCGATCGTGGCCGGGAAGAAGTTGTGCCACCAGTAGCCCGAGGCATAAACGTTGGGGAACTGGCGGGCCAGCACGGCCGTCTCGTGGGTCAGCACGTCGGAGGCCATCATCAGGTCGAACCGCGCATTGCCGAACTGGTGGAAGGCGCGGGCCATCTCGCTCGTCCAGTTCTCCTGGAACCGCGGGATGCTCTTGCCGTCGCAGAGGAAGGACTCGGACCCCACTGCAATCTGGAAGGCCTTCTGGTGGTCGTGGTGCCAGCCCAGGATTTGCCAGGTGACGAACCGGACGAGTACGTCAATGTCCTGGTCGGTCAGCGTGCCGTTGTTCGCGGCCTGGGTGAGCACGCGATGCGTCTGGAGCTCGTCGGGGGGCAGGAACCGCTGCTCGATCGGCAGGTACGTATTCGTGAATCGGACCGGCCCGGTGATCGTCCGGTCGAGCCAGTCGCGAAGCAGGCGCGACAAGCCTTCGGTGGTCGCGGGGCGCTCGCCGAGGAGCTGGACGAGGGCGTCGTAGTACGCCGCCTTGGTCGTCCGGCCGGTGAAGAACGGGTCGAGGTTGGTGGCGGTTCCCGGGCAGAACAGGTAGTGGGCGTCGAGCGTGAACAGGACGTTGGCCGGATTCTTGGCGGGGTCCGCGCTCCGGTTCCCGAGGCTGGTCACCACGGTCTCGATATGGCATCGTTCGCCCAGCACCGTGGAGGCCCAGGTGGGGTCTTGTCCGGTCTTGGCCACCGCGTCGAAGAGGTCGCGGTAGTTCGACTCGGTGAGCTCCGGGTCGAAGAAGTCGTAGAGGTCGCGGAAGATCCGGTAGAGGCACCATGCCGTCGCCGTGTTGCGCATCTTGCGGAGGTAGGGGATCGAGCGGCGAACCCGTTCGTCGGCGGGCAACTCGGAAGCGAGGTCGGCAGCCGGCATTCCGACGGCTCGGAGTTCGGTCTGGACCCAGTGGTAGCTCAACAAGCTCGCCAGGTCGGGCGCATTGGGCTGGTCGCAGCGGATCTGGGTGTGTGGGTCGATGATCGGTGTGTCAGCGATCATTCGTTCAATGCGCTGGGCCAGGCTGGGCTCGCTCGTAAACATCGTTGGCTCGAGGGGTCTGTGCACATTCGTTGAAGAGGCGGTAATTCGGTTCGAACGGCTCATCATGAAGCCCGCGTGGAGTACTGTCAATGCGGGCACGAGTTGAGACAGGGCTCTCAGGGCGATAGGATCGGCGGTCACTGTCGGATATAATGGCAATCGGTGCAAAAATCGACGGTCGACTGGGCCTTACGCAGGATCAGGTCATGCGTCGCGATATGGACGACACCATCCAAGGTTGGCCGTACGAGCCGGAGCCCGGCGAAGTGATCGCGCGTGAGGTGCGGGCTCGTGACGGCCGGATGGTCGTCCAGGTCCGGGTCGAACTCGGGGTCCTTCAGCTCGAGGTTGGGGGACGCCCCGACGGCACCCGGCCGCATGGCTTCCCCAGCTATCTTGACTACCTCCGCTATCGCGCCTCGGGGCGTGGCCAGACCGAGGCGGGGAGGGCCGCTCACTGGACGATGTCGCCCGATCACTGTGTCGAGGCCGACCGCGAGTTCGTCCAATACTATCATCGCCGGGTCGCCTGGCTCACCCTGCAGCGCTATGACAAGGCGATGCTGGACGCCGACCACACCCTGGCCTTGATGGATTTCGTCTGCAAGCACGGGATCGACGACGACTATATCGCCTCGCACGAGCGGTTCCGGGGCCTGGTTCTGTTCCACCGAACTCAGGCCGCCGCCGCCCTGGCCCTCGAAAGGCGCAAGCCCGACGAAGCGATCGACGTGGTTCGTGAAGGGATCGATCGGCTCACCACGCATCACAACCGATGGTCGGAGGAGCACAGTGACAGCGAAACTCCCAACCAGCCCCTGATCGAGCAGCTCCGCGTCCTCGAGCAAGAGATTCGCAAGAACTTTGCCGTCGAGAAAACGCTGCGAGAGCAACTCGAAGACGCGGTCGCCGAGGAAGACTACGAACTCGCCGCCAGGCTCCGCGACCAGATCCGCGCGCGGACCCGGTGAAGTGAAGTGAGCTGAGCCGAACCGACGGGCCATCCGATCAAACGGACCAGACCACGTCGGCCGCGGGGAAGATCGGGCCCTCGACGCAGACCCGGCGCAGGTCGATCGAGCCGTCCGGCTGGCGAATCGGCGCGACGCAACTGAAACAGGCGCCGAAGCCGCACGCCATGTGGTTTTCGAGCGAGAGATCGCAAGGAACCTCGTAGCGTGCGACGAGTTTTGATAAGACCGCGAGCATCGGCGGCGGGCCGCAGCCAATGACCTTCGCCGGGCGTTCGCCCCGCTCGAGCCGGCGCTCCAGGAGCTGGGTCACGAAGCCGTGGTGTCCCGCGGTTCCGTCGTCCGTCGCCAGCTCGACCTCGATTCCCGCCCGCTCAAAGTCGTCGACCCCGGCGGCCAGCGCGGCGGTTCGCACGCCGTAAAGCAAGGTGGCCGAGGTGGCAGACCGTCGGGGAGAATCCGAGCTCACTGTCTCGGCGGGCCCGAACGGCTCGTGGCCGAGCCACCACTTTCCGAGTGCCAGGAAGGGCGTCTGGCCGATTCCGCCGGCCACGAAGACCACGGGACCCTCGGGAGGAGGCCCGAAGCCGTGTCCCAACGGCCCCCAAATCGTGACGCGGTCGCCCGCCCGAAGCGCGGCGAGCGCGGCGGTGCCGCGACCGATGACAAGATAAACAACATCCACCGCCGTCGGCGTTCCGCTCGCGTCGCGAGCCACGTCATAAACGGCGAACGGCCGGCCCATCAAGGGGTCGGACCCGCGGGTGCCTCGGATCATCAAGAACTGGCCGGGAAGAATCACCCGGGCCATCTCGGGATCGTCGAGCCGGATCCGGAACGTCTCATGCGCGACCGCGACGTTCTCAAGAACGGTCACGGTCCGTTGGGCTACACACGCCGGGGCAACCGCTTCCAAAGGCCTGACCCTCAATCTCGGAGTCGGATTTGCGTCGGTTCACATCGTCCGAGGCGAGTGAATCGTGAGCATTTGGAGAAGCGGGGATCCGGGAGACTGGCTCCCGGATCCCCGCTTTGATTCAAATGCTCAACCAGCCGTCAACTTGCTCAAACCGGCTCATTCGTCGCCTGGCAGCTTCGGGCGAGGCTGTCGCGGCCCGAGTGCCGAGCGCGGGGGACGCCGCTTGATGATGTGCGGCTTATCACGAGGCTGCGGCGGGCCCTCACGCTTGGGCACACCTTCCATGCCGATGATCCGCCGGGGCGGCGGCTCAGTGCTGGGCGGCTTGGACCGCACGGTCTTCTTCGGTGCCCCTCCGCCTGTCGGTCGGCGCTGGGAAGAGGGAGGTCCTCCCCCCGGCCGCGGCGGCCGTGGCCCCGAACCCGCTCCATAAGCCGGCCGTCCCGATCCGGATTCCGACCGGCGCTGCGAAGGCGGCGGTCCATCCGGGCGTGGCGGCCGTGAGTCGTAGCTGCCCGAGTCAGGCCGTCCCGAATCCGAGGACGAGCGACGCTGCGGGAGCGGTCCATCCTGGCGGGGCCCCCGTGATCCCGAGGAGGAAGCCCCATAGGCGGGCCGACCCGTTCCTGAGAACGGTCCCCGCTGCGAAGGCGGTGGTCCATCGGGCCGCGGCGGCCGCGATCCCGAATCTCCATAGGCGGGCCGACCCGTTCCTGAGAACGATCCCCGCTGCGAGGGCGGCGGTCCATCGGGCCGCGGCGGCCGTGATCCCGAATCTCCATAGGCGGGCCGTCCCGATCCGGATTCCGACCGGCGCTGCGAAGGCGGCGGTCCGTCGGGGCGCGGGGGCCGCGATCCCGAAGCTCCGTAGGCGGGTCTGCCCGTTCCTGAGAATGGTCCCCGCTGCGAAGGCGGCGGTCCATCGGGGCGCGGGGGCCGTGATCCATAGCCGCCGCCGGATTCGGGCCGCCTCGAACCCGAACCGAGGGGCGGACGACGCGGTCCGCCCGCCTGATCGCGAGGGCCTTGAGAGTACGAGGGTGATCGCCGAGGTCCACCCGAAGAGGGCGGTCCTTCTCGCCGCCCTTGCGGCGGTCGGGAGCCATATCCCCCCGCGTTGAAATCGGCCGAGTCGCGGTCGCGGTCCCGCGGCGGTTCCGAGGCGTCCGAGGGCCTACCTCGCCCTGGAGACGGCTGCGGCCTCCGACTGCTCTGGAATCGCGTGGGGGCCACGGTCTGGCCCGAGGCGATCCGGTGGAGCATCTCGACTTCGTTCTGCGAGAGCGGGCGGTATTCGCCGAAGGCCAGGCCCTTGAGCGTGATGGGGCCCACCGCGATCCGGGTCAGAGACATGACCTTGTGCCCGAGCTGTGCCAGCATCCGGCGCACTTCGCGATTCTTCCCCTCAGCGAGGACCATCTCCAGAATCGTCGCTTGCCCCTTCTTGCCGACCACACGAACTCGCCTGGCCCGGACCTTGCCTTCCGCCAGCCAGACCCCTTCGACCAGCTTGTCGAGGGCCTCGCGATCGGGGGTTCCGGCCACGATGACCCGGTAGAGTTTCTCGACGCCGAACTTGGGGTGCGCCAACTTATTGGCGAGCTCGCCGTCGTTGGTCAGGAGAATCAGCCCCGTGCTCATCTCGTCGAGTCGACCGACGGTGTAGACGCGCTGGGGGATCTCAGGAAGGATGTCGATCACCCGCGGGCGGCCGGCCGGATCGTTATTGGTCGAAACGTACCCTTTGGGCTTGGAGACCGCGTAATAGACCATCCGCTCGAGATGGATTAACTGTCCGTCGACGGCGATCTTGGCCTGTCGCGCATCCACCTTGGTTCCGAGCTCTTTGACGACTTTGCCGTCCACAGTCACCCGCCCTTGGCGGATGACGTCCTCGCAGGCGCGTCGCGAACCGATGCCGGCGTGCGCGAGAATTTTTTGCAGTCGCTCCACACCCGCCGGCGTTTCCTGCCCCTCAGCTCGGGGATTGGGAGACTGCCTCTGTTGCGGGGGACGACCGGCCCTTGGTCTGCGATCTGGACCGTTGTTTCCCCGTTCTTCCGGCCGTGGGGGCCGTCGATTGGCCATGATGATCCGATCCTGAACAGGTTCAGGTCCCGTTGAAATTCGCGCATGAAAAAGACGAACGCCAGGCGTTCCTTAATCTGCATGATACCCCGCGCCCCGACCATTTGTCCAGGGTTCAGCCGTCCCAACGCATTCTCAGAGAAATGACCTCTCGTTTGCCGGACAATGGCTTGCGTCTGCGGCCTCGGGAAGTTAATCTAACACCCGTCAGCCACTGGGGCGGTAGCTCAATTGGGAGAGCATCGCGTTCGCAATGCGAAGGTTGTGGGTTCGATCCCCATCCGCTCCACTGACACTCTGACCCGCAAGGGACTGGCGTGTCGCTCTGCCTGCGAATCACTGTTGACATGTTCATCGGAACGTCTCACAATGGTGTTAGGGTAGGGTTCAGTCAGCAGATGCAGATTCATTGGGGGAAACTTTCCACGGCTAACCCCGACAATCTGAATGAGGTCCGCGGCCCTCGGGGTAACTTCCACGGTCTCCCCGAGGGCCGTCTCATGCGCCACGGAAGGAACCGCCATGGCCAAGAAGAAATCGAAACCCGCGGACGAGGGAAGTCCGCCCCTGACCGACTTCCCGGAGGAGTTTCTGGCGAAATACTTTCCGGGCGGGTTCACCGTTCGCGACGAGGCCAACGCACTCGTCCACCAGGTGTTCCGGGCCGGACCGATCGAGGACCTGCACGCCGGGAAGCATACGGCGTTGCTGGACGATCCTTCGCTCAGCCGGATCACCAACGCCGAGATGAAACGGCTGATGATCGCCGCCTGCGAGAAGCTGACGGTCTTCCTGCAACTCCGCCAGGACAACCACAAGCTGTACGATCTCACGCTCAAGACGATCGGCATCCAGTTTCTCTCGGACTGGGAACGCTGAGCTTGCTCGGGGCTACCCGCTCGTCCCCTTGACAGACATGGGGAATCATCACTCCGCATTCCCCCCAGGCGTCCACCGCCGGCGGGCGGAGCGAGTCGAAGACGACCGGCTCGTTCTGGTTCATGGGGTCGGTCGCAACCCCGACCGCCGCGAGGCAGTCCGGACAACGAGCGAAGTGGAACAGCCAACTCGCCTGATCGACCACGAGAAAGGCAAACGCTCGGCCGCCCTGGTCCACCAGCTCAGGACATAAGGTTGGGGCCACCCTCTGGCTCTGGCGAAGACAACTCGTTTCCTCCGCGCGACGACGGGGGGCCAGCCGGCCCTCGGTTTCGGCTTGGATCTCGCTCATGGTGAAACCCTTCCAAGGTGAACAAAACGACACAAAACGTGAAGCTAGGATGACTAGCGCTGTAAAAACCGTAATAAGGGTCATGCGGTTTACGTAAGACGAGACGGTGTCAAGCTTTGAGGGTTGGAACTTATTACAGCGCTCCGCCGTAATAAGCGCTGTAACTGTAATAAGTTTGGCGGTCTAACTCCTAAAATCGGAACAGGTTAGGCCGACTCGGCATCCCTTATTACGGTTTTTACAACACCCCCACTTCCTCGAGTGAGGATCCACACCTTCGCCTTCCGGCCGCCGGTGGAGACTTCCACGAGTTCGGCGACCCCTCCTTTGGCCAAAAGGCGGCACGCGGCTTCGGCATGCTTCCCGGCTTTGTCGCCGCCCCCGAATACCTTCCGGACGATCGTCGTCTGCGACAGGCCAGCCTCACCGGCCGCTTCCAGCGCCGTGAGAAGCTTCTCCGCGTTGGCGTTCCCCATCGACTCGCCGAAGATGTACGCCGCGCTCTGTTCGCAGTAACGCCAGAGGGCGATGGCAGCCCGGAGATGGACGACGCCGATTGTCGGTGACTCATCGAGCAACGCGTAGTTGCAGGCCAGCCGCATCGTCTGCGTCTCGGCGCGACTGGTGACCGAGCCGAGGAGGCCCGCTTGAGGCTCCGACAGATTGGGATAGACCTCGTCCCAGAGCTTTCCCCCAGCCCGGTCGAAGTGGATCTTCCGGCCGTGTCCCGTGCCGAGGAAGTCGTCAGTCGCGAAGTCGATCGCTTGCTTCAACCTGCGATGAACGCTGGTGAAATCGACGGAAGAGATATTGCCGCCGCGCGACAGGTACTTGCTCCGACGGGCGCAGATCCAGAGGAAGCGATTGGCGAAGCCATTGGCTGCGTCATTGTGGCTCAACCGGCGATGCAGCTCCTCGGTCGTGACGTGACCGATGATCGAGATGTGCGCGCCCGTCGATTTGGTGGGGCTGTTCTTGGTGGCCGCACGGAGCGTCTGACCATCCCAGGCCTGCCGGACGTAACCGGAGAGAGTGTTGCCGTCTCGACTGAGCGCCGAGAGTGTCGAGCCGATTTCGGATTCCACGAACAGCGCTCGTTTGTCGTCGATGCCGGGATCGATTTCCACCTCTTCATAGGGATTTGCCCCAAGCAACGGCATCAGGGATTTTTGCCGTTTGAAGATTGGATCACGGACCTCGTGGATCATCCCTTCGCCGCTGACCAGCCCCCGCTTGATGCAGGTCTCATCCCACTCGGGTTGGCACTCGGCGAAGAGGTTGCGGACCTGGTCGTAGCTTGTCCCTTTTCTGGCTTTGCTGGAGTTGCCCACAATCGCCACGAAGAGGTTGCACCCGTGGCGTGAGGCCTCGACCATCCAGTGCAGCTTGCGACCCACGATCGAGCCGAAGCAGACGAGCAGCTGCGCCAGAATTGCCATCGAATCGGCCTCGGTGTGCGGGGAGATCATTTGCACAATCTCACCCGCGAGTCCGTGCCAGATGGCGGGGTCGGGCTCATCGGGCCAGGGGCGTTGCTCGAACTGGATCTCCTCGGCCCGGGAGACTGCCTCGATCCGGGCCGCACACTCCGCCGAGCGGCGAAGCAATTCCTCGGATGTGAAACTGTTGGAGCGTGCATCCTGGGCGTCGTCCCTGGCTCGCTCTTCGTGCATCCGCGAAATCGTCATCTCACGCAGGATATCCGCGTGCTTCTTGGCATGAAGCGCGTGAGGAACGCTCTCATAGAGCTCGCTGATTCCTTGGTCGCCATCGACCTCGTCAAAAACGCCGTCTCTCTTCAACTCGTGGCCGAGGGAGATACCATCGATCGGCGAACCCTCTTTTTCGAGCCGACGGATCGCGGTGAAGATGACTTGATGACTGCTACGAAAGAAGTCATTGATCGTCAACCGGGCGACTTCCTCGATCTCGAGCACCTTGTTGTCGAGCAGGATTGCGCCGAGTACACCTTGCTCAGCCTCGACATTGTGCGACGGCAGGGAGTCGGGATCGAAGTGGCGAAGGGGAGGACGGTAGTCGCCTTGCCCGCGTCCATTCGTGGAGCCCATGGCCATGTCACCACCCCGCTTTCCGCCGGGTGGCGAACGGGGTTTGGGACGTGGTCGCGGGAGCGTGTCCCTTGACTGAAACCAAGAGGAATGGATAAATTGTGCGTTCCGCAAGGCGCGCGGAAAGAGCGACGCCGCGGGAGCAGGAAGCTCCCTGGCGCAATACCAGGCTGGACATGCCGAGGTCCTATATCTGAGGTCTGCCGCTCGGTCGGGTGAAACTTTCCACGGCTATACCCGCTGATTGGCCACTGCCGCGATTAGTTTATCTGCCGGTCTGCATTCTCACAAGCGATAGCCCATTCGGGTTCCCACCTTACAATCTGATCGATCCGATTTCTCCGTAACGATCGGATCTCTTGTTCACCTGAACGGTACACGATACACTTCGGCCATCGCGTGCCGTAATCACGCTTCGAATCGACCCAGGGTTTGCCCTGGGTCCGCGCCCTCACCGAGGATTACGGCCCGGGTGGGGGTGTTTTCGTTTGAGGGTTCGGACCATGGATGAGAGGCACTCGAATCGCCAGCGTATCGATCCGGACGTGGCCGAAGCGAGGCTCATGGATTTACTCGGCGCGAAGTCTCGGGGGCTCACATCGGAAGAGATCGATGAGCTTCTCACCCTTGCAATCAGGCTTTGCGGTGAATGCGGTGTTCTCCGAGTCGAGATTAAAGGCTTCCTCACTCTCCTCGATCATTACTGGCCGGCGAAAAAGCCCAAGAGCAAGTTCCTCCAGGACGAGCTTGCTTATTTCTTGGGACCGCAAGAGCCGGATCCTTCGGATAAGCCTGGTGAGGAGCTCGACTCCCCACTTGAAGGCGATTCGCCAAAACGGATCGTGGCGTGGGTCGAGGCCGAGGTTCCCAAGCCCCGTCCCAAGGGCTACAAGAAATGGATGGCCCGCACGGGCATTTCCAATGAACGAGAAGTTTATGTGCCGATCAACGTTCTCGGGCCGAGAGCCCTTTTCACAGCGATCAATGATGGCACTTCCATTGTTGAGTATGAGGGAGTAACTTACGTCCCGACTGAGTGGGTTATCAACGAGTGCAAGTCCGAACGTGAGAAGGCAGCTTTCGCAACCAATCGTGATCGGATTCTTGAAGAGTTTGATGCCGACGCGTAAGCGACCACTTGTTCACCAGCCCTGCCAGTGTTAGACTCCCCTCTATCGCGTGCCCAGCACCACGCAACAAATCGACTCGGGAGCTTGCTCCCGATTCTTCGCCCCTGCCGGTGCGTGATGGCCCGGTGGGGGTGTTTTCGTTTTCGTGGAGTCGCTACGATGCCCAGGCTCACAGGCGATTACACACACGACATTCGTAAGCTGAAATGGCAGATCACTTACCTCAAAGAGTTAGCCGCTCGCGCTAGGGACCAACTCCTGAAGCTTAAGCCGAACCCCGATCAAGCGCCCACCGATCTACAATCCCTGCTGGGCGAGCTGGATATCGCGATCGGCCCCAATCTCCACGAGGAAACCCCCGAAGTCCTCACCGATCCACACCCAGACAACTGATCTGGCAGGTGAGAACAGCCAGCGGTAGACTCCCCTCCATCGCGTGCCTTCACCACGCTACAAACCGATTCGGGGCCGGCTTGCCGCGCCTCGACTCATCGCCCTCGTCCGGAGGTGAAGGCCCGGACGGGGGTGTTTTTGTTTGGGCCCCACAATGCCGCCCACAAAGTCGTGGACCATTTATCCCCTAGGAGATGTGAGATGACGGATGGTCTGACACCTTCCCACGGCAATGTTGACAAGGCGCACAAACCCACTTCGGAGAGTAATGGTCCTCCTGGAAATCATTTGATCCCGGAGAATGAGTGGGTAAGTGTATGGCCAGGAAGCACGATCGATTGGTCTTCACCGTATGTGCCTGTGCAATTTTATCTAGAATTGCCTTTTTGGCTAATGATGCCAGCGGGGACATTTGATGTTGTATATAAAGAAACGTTATTGAAAGTGTCAATTGTTCACGGCTGTGATGAACTTCATCGCTCGGTCAGGCATTCGAAAAGCGGGGTCTCTACGGTCTTTGTCGCTTGCCCGGATGAGGATATCCCTGTTCCAATCCAGCAAGTTCTCGACAGAAGCCCAGACGGTACATCCGTCCACACCCAACGGACGACGTTGATCATCCAAGCAACGGTTTTGCAGAGTGTCTTGGAGCGAATCCAGGGTTCGGAAATTCAAATCTCAGAAGCACTCTCATACCTTCGAGCGATGGTGATCGGGCACCTGCCTATTGTCAACGTCCTTATCACGGCTTATCGCCGGGCAGCATACGACCCCTTTGTCCAAGAGGTCACAGAGGCAACTGCACCGATCTGGTATCTTCGCTACCAAAATCACTTCATTCGCGTGTCGGTTTTTCCCTATGAAGACCAAGAGCATCGCTTAGTGCTTTCGAGTGAGCAGGGTGAGCATCAAGCAGTTGACCTTGCGACAGGACATGAGGTGGTGGAATTCCTGGCGCTTCCGGAGACGCCCGGGGAAACTATTCTCCTTGATGCTTGGAAATACTTTTACTCGGGGAGATATAGTGACTCGGTCCGCGGCCTCGTCTCCGCGTTGGAAGTCTTGCTCGAAGCGAAGTATTCCAATGCTCTCAGGTCACACGGAGACACTGAACAGGAAATTCAGAAAAAGCTGCGATCTTCAGCGACCAAGTTCACGACACGATTCAATAACTATTTGCACCTCACCCGTCGTACCATCCCAGGTCCGATGCTGTCCTGGGTCCCCTATGTCAACGGTACGCGACTTCGAGCCGAATTGAACCAGACTCGCAAATTACGACACATGATCGTCCACGAGGGGTATCAAATGAATCCTTACTCCCGTGGCCCCATGCTACGGGCGGTTGAAACGATGACCTGGCTTTTCGACTGGTTGGAAGATGACGAACGCAGCAGCAAGAACCGATTTAAGATGTGTAGTATTAAGTGTATGCTTAGGGGTGATGTATGTTTTGATGTCGAGTACGTCGCAGGTGGTGTGAGGGTTGTGGAGCACGATAAAACGCCATATTTAGAGGAAGATAGCACGCCCATGGCAAGCGACCTACTCTGGGAATCGCATGGTCGAGCTCTTTTCGGTGCTGAGAAGGATTTTGCACTATTCGCCAAGATGTCACTCGCTTGCCTGCTCGCTGACGACGCCGACGTCTTTGCTGTACTTGCTGGTGAGTCCAGTCGTGTCATTCAGGACATCGAAAGCCTGGAACCTCTGCCTGGCGTCATGCCGGAACGCTTCAGGTGTCCCTTCGACGGAGCGTTGACCATCGTTTTCCTTCTCGAGCTTGATGGCGAGCTGGAACTTTCGCATCTTAAACCCGTGATGGTTCGACTACTACAACTCCGCGTGGAGTTTAAGAGCCAACCAGTACACGCCGTCTGCATTGTGAATCATCAGCAGCATCTTGAACCCGCCTATCGAGAGTCGTACAGAACTCTGAACGCCGAACTCAACACGCTACTAGTATCCTGCGAAGTGTCTCTTGTTTTCGCCTCTGACCTGACACGATATTTCACGGGTGCTCGTCATAAGAACTGGCGTCTGACACCAGTTCGTGACGGGCTCAAAGGCGTTGGCTATGTCACCTGCAATCCGCCAAGCTCCATTTACGTTGGCGAGGTCGTAAAGCTGTTTCCAAGGATTGGTGTACTGGGGGTTTACGTCGATGCTGAACTCGCCCTCGTCGTAGGTGATCAGGTGCTGGTCCGGAGCGCAACGGGTTTTGAATCTATGACCGTCGAGTCGATCAGGGCCGAAACGAAGGATCTTAAATCCGTGAGCAAGGGCCTAGTTGGTCTGAAGGTAGTTGGAGATGTGAAAGGTATTTCTGAGGGCGCGTTTGTTTTTAAGGTTTGCACACCCGACCCTCTTACCGTGTCCCCTGTTGGAAATTGGACTTCGCTTCCGACACAACCTTTACCAGAATAGCTTCGCCCACCATTGATCCCCGATCCAGCGAGTACTTCACCAAACAGACGCTGTGTTCCTTGAGACGGGGGGCTCGGCGTTTTACTGCGCCCGAGTGGGGCAGGGGACCTATACTCTTCCCATAATGCGATCAGTTTCGGCTGGGCACTTGGTGTGCCCGACTTTTTTTTATGGAAGATGAGTCATGGATTTTGCTCTGTTACCGATCAACCGGGCATACGATGCGAGTGAATTCAAGTATGAGGATCACATGGAATTTTTGGGCGACTGTACAGGCGCGCTTGGCCGGCAGCCGATAGATTCGGTGGTGCCCTTGGGTGGTCTCGGCATCGGGCTTGTCTCCCCGATCAACCGAGACCACCCTTGAGAAAGAGGCACGTGATGAAAATTCTTGTACTTATGCTGGCGCTCGCGGGTGACTATCCGCGAGAGGGCCAGTCAGCTCAGGAGGGGGCGGTTCCGCCACCACCCTCGATCACTGCCGCGAAGCAACAACCTGCGACTGCGCCCCCGGAGCAAGCTGTCACACTTCGTTTGCCGTCGATCCAGCCGTCGGCGCAGTCGCTACCGATCCAAGCCGATCAACCCGGGCCGCAAGTCCAAATCCTGCGTGTGGTGCACGTCTTCGAACAAGCCCCGGCGCCGCAGCCGCAGCCGCAGGTGTATGCCCAGCCTCAGACTCAGGCGATCACAATGTCGGTGGCCCCGTCGGCTCAAGGCCCCGTCGTCGTCGCGCCTCCAGCTTCGGCCGTGGTCACGGCGAAGGTTCACCGGCCGTGGCTCCTCAGACGCGCCGCGGGTCAGGTGGGTGATGTAACCAACGAATGCTGTAGGCCAATGGCTGGGGTCCGCCTCATCCCCTCGTCAGGCGAGGGAAATCGCTTAATTGCCTTTCTTCGGCCGGTTACGTCGAAAGAGAAAGTTCACTGACGCGAGAAACGCGCCAATGACGACCGCCCACATACAGAGGAATAAGTAGAGTCCAAAGGGGGCAAACTCGATGTCCCCAGTTTCAAAACCGGAAGGAATGGACCGGGCATATTCGATCTTATAGACGACGAGATCGGGTTTAGCCAATTGAAGTAGACTGGCCACCGGGCCAACGATGATCGTCATCCACTTGAGACCTAGCCAAGCCCCGTGTTTAATCGCCCGTGACAAGGTCTGCGACGGAACTCTCTTTGCCCGGACATTGACTATGGTGGATTCGGGGGCCACGTAAGGATTGGTGTCGTGCATCGCTCTACCGAACGAGAAAATGGTGCGGCCCCGGAACCTTGAGGAAGGTCATGATAACATGAACGTCACCGAGATGAACGCGATCATTCGAGACCTGAAACTAAGGTAAAGCATTCGCAATGCAAAGGTTGTGGGTTCGATCCCCATCCGCTCCACTGATTCGATTTCATGGCCACTTGCGATCCATCGCAAGTGGCTTTTTTGCTTTTATTGGTTTCGAGATCGAATGGGATGACCCCTCATCGTGTTCAAGGCCGAATGGGGCCTTTTCGTCGCGGTGGAATTCGGCCAAGCTGAAGCGTCATTTTTCTTGAACGGCTTGATCGGCGGGCCGCGATTATCGTTGCTGTCGACCGTACCGGGCTTTAGCTTACTATTGGAAAAATCGTCAGGGGTGCCGATCGCCTGATCGCGATTGGCACTTGTTGTGCGTTCGAGTCCGATGCGACGTCGAAACCCAATCGGCTATGAGAATGCGGTTTTTGGGATTAGGTTGTTTTGCCTATAAGGCGATTTGTGATGCCGCAGATTGTTCGGCTGGATGCGCCGAGCCTGATGGAACGGGAGGCAATCCTTGCGCCGCTCGATGCCTTCAGTCGGGCTCAGGGCTTCGTCTGGCATCCGGAACCGCTGGCGCTCGTGTTGCGAGACGACGAGGACCGGATTGTTGGGGGAGCGATCGGCGAGACCAACTGGGGCTGGCTTCATCTGACCGTCCTCGCGGTGTCGGAAGACCTGCGCGGCCAAGGCTGGGGGAGCCGCTTGATCCGGGAGATGGAGCGGCTCGCGCTGGACCGGGGTTGCCATCATGTCTGGGTCGACACGTTCAGCTTTCAGGCTCGCCCGTTTTATGAGCGGCTCGGGTTCACGGTCTTCGGAACGTTGCCCCATTATCCTGCCGGGCAGGAACGCTACTTTCTCTTCAAGCCGCTCGAACGGGCGGAAGAGGGAGACTCACTCTGACGCTTTCTCCAGGAACCGGAACAGTCGGTTGATGCGTTCCCCATGATTGCGCGTCCGCACCCGCCGACTGATCGGATTGGGCAAGTATGCCATCAACTTGGGGAACTTCTCCGGGGTCAACCGTTCGTGAGACACGAGTCCGCGAGAGGAGCAATTGCCTTCGGCGGGGTGTCGCCCCAGATCCTAACGCCGGTACCACCAGGTCCAGAAGCAGGCCGCGAGCGCCGCGCCGAGCGAGTAATAGACGATATCCCAATGGTCTGCGACGGCACGCATCCCCACCAGCCCGCTCGGCGGAAGTACGATCTCGAAAAACCACGACCATACGAGCAGGGGGATTATGATCTCGCCGGCAAGCGGAGGATCGTCCCACGCACGGAGGCCGAGCCTTCGCTGCACCCACAGCATGATTGGCACCCAGAAGGGTATGCAGATCAGGTCGTTGAGGTGTTCGTGGATGAACCCGCCGCTCCAGTGCGGCTTCAGCGCCCATCGGTTGACGAAGTAGACGAAGAGACAGCCAAGGAACAGGGGGTCACGTAGGTATCGGAAGCACGCCATGTGAGGTCAATGGTGACTCGGGGTATGAAGGGCGGTAATGATCGATGTGATGAAGCAACACATCAGCAGGGTGATGAATAGCCTGCCAAGCATGTTGGCTCGTCGGATGTGCTGATTGCCCAGAGTCACGAAACAAGCGACGGCGGCGAACAGTCCCGCCAGGGCACAAGCGACCTTGACCGGAGTGGTGGTATTGAGGTTGAAGGTGTACTGCCAGAACGTCGGGCGGAAGTCGTGACGCGGGAACTCATACACCTTATCCCGCAGGACGATTTCCCGAGCGTCCAGGTCCCTGGCCAGCCCCAGTCCGCCCGGCTTGCCGTCAAGCCCGAGCGAGCGGAGAGTGTACCGTTGCCCGTCGGACGAATACTCAAAAGGGTGCTTCCAGGGGTCCAGAACCCGTCCCGATGAATCGGTCTCAAGAGAATCGGAGCGCGTGCCCTTGAGATCGGCCAAGTTCCGGGGATAACGTCCACTCTCCTTACGAAAGGCTTCGAGAGATTCTCTTATCAAAGTGACGTTCCGAAACGCCTCCCTGTGCGAATCCTCGTATGCGCTCGCGTCACGCATCCCGCGAAACGCGCTCTCGAATGTGATCCCGGCCATCGCCACGCCGATCGTCGTGCTGATCAGGACTCGCAGCCACACGGATTGGGTTGTGCCGGGCATTGTGCAAAGTACTCCCACCTTACAAGGTCGGGGTCGTTTGGTTTCAATTCGAGTCGGGATCGGCCTGGACGGCAGAGGTCATCACGGACGGCTTGGGGGCGCGTGGCCGTCCCATCGCGGCGGCCATCAGCCATGCAGCGACTCCCAGGACCGTGCCGGTGAAAGCGCAGCTGAGGGAGATGAGAATAATAAACATGGCTTTCATCTTAAACGTCCAGCCTGCCAATTTCGAGCCTTGCGGACCCATGAAGAAGTAGAGCAAAAAGATTCCCGCGTAAGCTGCCCCGCCCAGGGTCCCGCCGAGAATACCCCGTCCCCCGCGCAGCCGATGCCAGAGGATGCCCACGACTGGCCCAAGGACAATCAGGGCAGCGTCGGATCGATCGGGGGGGGCGACCCACTTCACCCAGGCCAAACCTAGCCCGGTGGCACCGACAACGGCCAGCAGGTCGATCAGGGTGAGGTGCCCAGTACTCTTCATGAGAAATCCTCAACATCATGCGAATGGCTCGGATTCACGGTTTTCGGGACGTTGCCCAATGACCTGTCCGATCAGGAGCGATATTTTCTTGCCAAGCCGCTCGATCGGCTCGAAGAGACTCCTGAGAGGCGGTCGCGAGCTTCGGACAACGCGATTTAGTCTACATTGGATTCGATGGAGAATGGACCACCTTGATTGCGTTGCGCGGCTCCTCGGGATCGAACGCTCGGGTGCGTATCGCCGTTTCTTGAGGAGGGTTGCTGGTCGTGGCCAGCGCTGGAGTTGGGACGAGCCGATCTTGACCGAGTTGATCGCTGATGCGGGCGGGCGGGTCGCCAGGATTCTGGAATTGTGAAGGACGGCGGAACCATGATAGTCATGGTGTGATTGAGGTCGGCGAACCGAAGCATCGGTGAGCTTCGACACGATCGGGTGGGCTCATCACAGGGGAGAACCGCCATGGCAGAGACAAAAGATCTTCGGGTCGGAGATCCAGCGCCCGACTTCACGCTCCCAGCCGCGTCGGGGGAGCTGGTGAGTCTCGCCAGCTATCGGGGGAAGGCCGACGTCGTCTTGTTCTTCTATCCCAAGGATGAAACGGCGGTCTGCACCAAGGAAGCCTGCTCGTTCCGCGACAGCTACGAAGCGTTCCAAGAGGCGGGGGCAGAGGTGATCGGCATCAGCTCCGATTCCGCGGAGTCGCACCAGCGCTTTGCGGATCGCCATCGCTTGCCGTTTTTGCTGCTCAGTGATGCCGACGGGCAGGTGCGGGCCCGTTACGGGGTCAAGAAAACGCTGGGACTCATCCCAGGGCGAACGACGTTCCTGATCGATCGTGATGGGATCATCAGGAGCCTTTTCTCCTCACAGTTCCAGGCGGCCCGGCATGTTTCCGAGACGCTTGGAGTCCTGCAATCGCTTCATGGCAGATGACCTCCTGGCGATTGCCAAGGCTTGATTTGGCCTTGGCTGAAAAAGTCGTATGAAACCAGGGGTGACCGGGTAAATAGATGGATAAGGAGAGGCTCACGACGAGCGATCAGCGCGGCCGGCGCCAGGGAGCATAGTCCGATGAAGACGATGTACCGAGACCTTCGGACCTTGTTCGGCGCTGGGGCGCTCGGAAGCTGCACGGATGGCCAACTGCTCGACCTCTTCCTGGCTCGGCGGGAGGAAGCGGCCTTTGAAGAGTTGGTCAACCGGCACGGGCCGATGGTCTGGGGCGTCTGCCGACGCGTCTTGCATCGTCATCATGACGCGGAGGATGCGTTCCAGGCGACGTTCCTGGTGCTCGCCCGCAAGGGAGACTCGATTGTCCCGCGCG
This sequence comes from Singulisphaera photorubra, assembly GCF_045290345.1. Taxonomy (GTDB): domain Bacteria; phylum Planctomycetota; class Planctomycetia; order Isosphaerales; family Isosphaeraceae; genus Singulisphaera. The sequence goes on from NZ_CP155447.1 coordinate 2,753,818, forward strand.
AGCGGCTCGCCAATTGGTTGTACGGGGTCGCGGTGCAGACGGCCCTCAAGGCGCGGAGCCTGATCTTGAAACGAGGGGAGCGTGAGAGGCAGGTCATGACGATGCCCGAACCGCCAACCCATCGGCCCAGCCTTACGGACGACCTGGGCCCGTGGCTCGATCAGGAGCTCAGCCGACTGCCCGAGAAGTATCGCGTCCCCATTGTTCTCTGCGACCTCGAGGGGGAGAGCCATAAAGCGGCGGCTGGCCGACTGGGCTGGCCGATCGGAACGCTCTCGGGCCGACTTTCACGGGCAAGAGCCCTCCTTACGCAGCGCCTGAACCGCCATGGGCAGGGGCTTTCGGTGGGAACCCTGGTGCTCGCATTGGCTCAGGAAGCAAACTCGGCGAGCCTGCCTCTTGCATTGGTGGGATCGACGGCCAGGGCTGCGGGGTCATTCACCGGCGGACGAGCGGCCACGGAGTTGCTTTCGGCTCAGGTGATTTACCTGGCGGAAAGTGTGTTGACGGCCCTCGCCCTGTCCAAGATCAAGGTTGTCGTGGCCTATGTCCTCATGGCGGGGCTCGTCGGTCTCAGCCTGGGCGGGCAGGTTGTGACGGCCGAAGTTCTCGAGGGGCCAGCGAAACCAAGGCGAGCCGAAGCTCATGAAAGTCAACCGACGAAAATCGCTGCGAAGAAGGTGACTGGTTCGCCGGATTTGGACCTCCAACTTCTTCAGGGGACCTGGTTTGGGTCGATCACGGAACTCGGCGGCCCGCCTCCCTCCGGGAAACCCGCCAGGATTCCACCTCAAGTCCAGCTCATCATTAAGGGCGATCAGCTCCTCTTTCGAGGGCCAAAGCTTGATCAGGCTATCAAGGTGGGAACCATTGAGGAGAAGGCATTCACTTTGAAACTGGGGGTCGAAGCGAATCAGCCGACGATTGATCTGATGCTCGCAATGACCGCGAATGATAAACCCCCATTGACCTATCGCGGCATCTATTCGCTCGGTAAACGCCATCTCTTGATTGGCTTGAGTGGTCCTGGTCAGAAACGCCCGAAGGACTTCAAGGCAGGCGCCTCACCGCCACGGTTGTTGATCGATCTCAATCCGGCGGTCATCTGTGATTACGAATCAATGCCTGTACGTGAAAATAAGCCGATTGATGTTAAAGTGAAGAATCGTAAGCCTTTTGAAGATCGCTGATCATCGAGGACGCGAGCTGGACTGATGAGCCCAAGGACCACGCTGGATCCGAAGGGACGGAGCTTTGGCGTTGTCTTGTGATACGGCGTTGCGGAGGAGCTTCAGAGCGGAGTTGCCTTGGGATTTCCGACGGATCAACCCATGGCCAGGGCCGCCAGGCCGACGACCATCGTCGCGGCGGCGACGATCCGCATGAAGGACTGACGCTCTGACAGAAGATGTGTGCCCATGAGGGTGGCGATCAGGATACTCACCTCTCGGGCCGGGGCGATGTAGCTCACCGGGGTAAAGCTCATCGCGGCGAGAACGAGGATGTAGGCGGTCGGAACCAGTACGCCGATCGCAATCGCCGCTCGCCAGTGGTGGGTCCAGCAGTGACGGACCTCCGCGCGGCGGCGGATCGCCAATGGGGCGAGGACGGCGGCGAGCCCGACGCTCGTTCCCCACTGCTGAATCAGCGGCGGCACGCGATAACGGCTCACGGCCTGTTTGTCGCAGATGGTGTATGCGGCGATCAGAACGCCGGTGAGCAACCCCAGGGCGACGGCCTGCTTGGTGACGCCCGTCGGGCCGCGGGCCGGCGCCGCGAGGGCGAAGACGCCCATCGCGATGAGGATCGCGCCGAGCAGAGCCAGCGTGGTCGGGCGCTCGCCGAGCAGCACGATTGCGGCGATCATGCTCAGGACCGGCCCGGTGCCTCGCGCCAGGGGGTAGATCAGGGAGAGGTCGCCGACCTTGTATCCGCGTTGGAGGACGACGAAGTAAGCGACGTGGATCAGAACGCTGGCCAGAGTGTACGATAGGCCCGTCAGGCTGAGCGCGGGACGATCGATGATCGCCAGTGCGATGGCGATGGGCGTCAGCAAAACCGCCGAAGTCGTACCGTAGAGCCAGACCAGAATGACGCCCCCGCCGGCCTGTTTGGCGAGCAGGTTCCAGAGGGCGTGGAGCACGGCCGCGGCAAGGATCAGGCCCAAAGCCGTAAGCGTCATAACCGGTTCGTTTCCTGAGCCTTACCACGAAATATGGGTGCCTGTTCCGAATCGAAACAACGCCTTTTCATGGGACCGCCAGTGTCTCCTGAGACTTTCCCGTCGTCAATCCGTGAACCCTTGATTCGCGGCGTTGGAGCGAACCCCAGGTCGATGGGGTGTGTCCAGGCGGGGTCAGGCCGGAACCCACGATCTCAAGTCAAGAAACGGGAGCGAAGTTGTGAGTCGAGCGAGCGATACCGAAGGCCATCGTCAGCGGATTGTCGATCAGTTCACCCGTCAGGCCGTTCCATTTCAAGAGATGCCCGCGCACTCGAATGAGGATGCCTTCCGGCTCGTCCTCGAGGCTTGCAAGGTTTCCGCCTCGGATCGTGTGCTCGACCTGGCTTGCGGCCCCGGTCTGACCGCTTGCAGCTTTGCCGAACTGGCCGCTCACGTGACCGGGATCGACCTCACTCCGGCGATGATCGAGCAGGCGCAGGCCTTGCAACGCTCCAAAGGGCTGGCCAACCTGGCCTGGCACGTCGGCGACGTCGGGTCGTTGCCGTTCCCCGACGCTTCCTTCTCCCTTGTTTTCACCCGCTATTCTTTTCATCATCTGCTCGAGCCCAAGACGGTTCTCGCCGAGATGGTACGGGTCTGTGAACCAGGGGGGCGGGTCGTGGTGGTGGATGTTTATACGGTGAGTCCCGACCAGGCTGAGGCGTACGATCAGGTCGAGAGGCTTCGTGACCCCTCCCATGTCCGGGCCTTGGGCCTCGACGAACTCGAGGGCCTCTTTGACGACGCGGGCCTGGAGGGGACGACGATCACGTTCGACAAGCTCGGCGTGGATTTGGAGGAACTCCTCGGCATTTCCTTCCCGAATCCGGGCGATGCCGACGAGGTGCGCCGAATCTTTGCCCAGGACCTGGGAGTCGACCGCCTGGGCGTTGGTGCTCACCCGGTGGATGGCCGAATCCGCTTCGCCTTCCCGCTCGTGATCCTGTCCGCCCGGAAGCCGAGCTGACCCTGAACGGTTACCCACGATCGAGAAACCAGAGGATTCGGATGGGAAAGCTCTACGAGCAGTTGGACGACACCCTGGTGCAGTTCATCCAGCGCCAGCATCTCTTCTTCGTTGGAACCGCGCCAACGTCGCTGGAGGGGATGCTCAACCTCTCTCCCAAAGGGCTGGACACCTTCCGGATTCTCGGTCCGAAGACGGTCGCTTACCTCGACCTCGTCGGCAGTGGAATTGAGACCCTGGCCCACCTGCGACAGAACGGCCGGCTCACCCTGATGTTCTGCGCCTTTGAGGGACGCCCTTTGATCTTGCGGCTGTATGGGCAGGGAAGGGCGGTCGAGCCGGGTGAACCGGGATGGGACGACCTGGTGGCAAATTTCCCTCCTCACCCAGCGACTCGCTCGGTGGTCGTCATGGACATCGAGCGGATCGCAGACTCGTGCGGTTGGGGCGTCCCGCGTTATGAGTACAAAGGGGAACGCGACCAGTTGACGGTCTACGCCGAAACCAAAGGGAAAGAGAGCCTCGAACAATATAAGGCGCAGAAGAATCGGACAAGCATCGACGGGCTGGATGGACTCCGGCAACTTCACGGATCGGAGGTTGCGAACGATTGATGTTGTCGATGTGTATTTTTGTGTTTTGTGGGGTAGAAGGGGCGGCCATTCCTGCTCAGGAATAACGATCCTGGGCACGGTTTTGTGCCTTTGACGATTGTTTTTATCGAGAGGAGTCGATTGATTTGTCCCAGGTCAAGATCTACGGCATCAAGGACGCCTTGAATCCCGTGAAGGCGCGGTTGTCCGATGTGATCCACTCCTGTGTGGTGGATGCGCTCCATTTTCCGCCCGACAAGCGGGCTCATCGTTTCTTTCCGATGGAAGCCGAAGACTTCTACTCGCCGGCCGGCCGCACCGATCGCTATACAATCATTGAAATCAGCATGTTCGAGGGGCGATCGGTGGAGGCCAAGACCCACCTGATCCGCCTGCTTTTCGAGCGGATCGCGCAGGAGATCGGGACCAGCCCGCAAGACGTTGAGGTGACGATTACGGAAACGCCCCGGCACAACTGGGGTTTTCGCGGTCTCCCGGGCCATGAGATTGATTTGAACTACAAGGTTGAGGTGTAAGTGGCCCGTACGGAGGGTCCTGGGTCGCCGGCGCGTTCACGAACGGGATTTGTGCGGCTAGAATGAACGCTGTCGGAGCTCAGCGAGGCCAGAGGCGGGCCCAGCCAGCCAGGGGCCTTGGCCTTCGCGTCCCCTTGAGGAGGTTTGATGATCGCCGCACCGATCCCCGTGGACGATGCCGAACGCCTGGAGGTGCTCCGTTCTCTCGACCTCCTCGACACGGCTCCCGAAGAGCGATTCGACCGGATTACCAAGGTCTTGGGCCTCGTCATGGAAGTCCCCATGGCGTACATTTCACTGGTTGACTCCGACCGCCAGTGGTTCAAGTCTTCTTGCGGGCTGAACTCGTCCGAAACGCCCCGCGAGATCTCGTTTTGCGGGCATGCCATCCTCTCGGACGAGCCCCTGGTGGTTCCGGACGCCACCGAGGACGAGCGGTTCTGGGATAATCCGCTGGTGCTGGGCGACCCGTTCGTTCGATTCTACGCGGGCTATCCGATCGCCGGGCCGGGAGGCCAGAAGGTCGGCACTCTCTGCATCGCCGACCGTCGGCCGAGAGACCTCGAGCCGGCGCAACTCGAGATCTTCAAGGAAATGGCACAACTTGTCGAGCGTGAGCTCGGCCTGACGGAGGTCGCTCACCTTCAGCAAGAGCTGATCGCCAGCCAGCACTATCTGATGCGCGAGTTGTCTCAGGCCGCGGAGTACGTTCAGACGCTCTTGCCCGAGCCGCTCGACGGTAAGATCCGGATCCGTTGGGCGTTCCAGCCCTCCTCGCAACTGGGAGGTGACTTCTTCGGCTACGACTGGATCGATCCCGACCACCTGGTCCTCTACCTGCTCGACGTCTCCGGCCATGGCGTTGGCGCCGCCTTGCTGTCGATCTCGGTGGCCAACGCCTTGCGTGCCCGGTCGCTTCCCAACACCGACTTCCTGGACCCAGCGATGGTGTTGGCCCACCTCAACGATGCGTTCCCGATGGACCGGCATGGCGAGAAATATTTCACGATCTGGTACGGCGTCTACGACCGTAAGAAGCAGACCTTGACCTATGCCAACGGTGGCCATCCCCCGCCGCTCCTGCTTTCGGGGCCGTCGATCGATCGAATTTCACCCGTCGCCCTGAATGTGGGAAACTTCGCTATTGGGATCATTCCGGGCGCGGAATTTCACGCCGGCGTCGTGGATCTGGATCGGTGCAGCAAGCTTTTCGTCTTCAGCGACGGCGTCTACGAGATCAAGAAACCGGGCGGTTCCATGATGAAGCTCGAGGAGCTCATGGATTACCTCGGCTCGAGCCCGGGCCCGAGCGGTCCCGACGCGGTCTTGCGGTTTGCCCAGGAATATGGGGAATCCCACCTTCTCGCCGATGACTTCTCCTTGGTCGAGGTGGATATCAGGGAGTCTGCAAGCCAATCAAGTTCCCCGGCTTAGAGCGGTTTACGATCGCATTGCGCACGGTGGAGGAAAACGGGGACTGGCTCCCGGCCCGCTCCATGCTCGGCTTTTCCGGACGACCTGGCGGCCGGGTGCCTGTCCCCATTTTCCGGGCCGTCACGGGCGGCCTCGGCGGAAAGGGGGACAGGCACCTCCGCTGCGCTCCGTAGCCAGTCCCCGTTTCCGCACGTGCTCCTGAGTCTTGAGACCAACCACCGTGCGCAACGCATCCGCAAACCGCTCTAAGCCGTTGGTCTCGGTTTTCTTTGATTTTCTGATAGGTGACCGAGGTGCTGCAATCGCCGTCGGGTGCCACGGGTTGTACTCAACCCGTGAACGATTGCCCGGGTTTTTGGCTCCCGGGTTGAGTACAACCCGTGGCACCCATGATTTGCACATGATTCAATACAAAGAAAGACCAGGTCCACGTGCTTAGAATGGCAAGAGACGTCGGAATCCATGCCCCAGGATGACGGGATAGAGGGCCAGGTTTCGGACCAGTGCCGCGGTGACGGAATCGCTTGGCGAACGGCTCGGTTGGCCGTGCTTCGCTTGAGCCAGGCGCGCGGCCAGAGCGCGGAGATGAGAAGGGCCGAAGGGGCCGTCGTGGATGCGGTTGATGAGCTCGAGGGGCAGGCGAGATTCGCCGTGGAGGGCACCCAGCCAGGCGCCGATCCGTATTGATGATAGCTGATTATGGGATTGTTGTATATAGATTCGATTGGCATTCCGCCGCGTCGAATGATGCGCCAGCCACGGCGATTCCTCTATCTTGTGACAATTGACCCAGGTAGGCAATAGCCAGGGGAGGAACGTTCCTCTGGTCGTCCCGACCGGGATTCGACAACGTTCTCTTGTCAGGTCGGGGCGTCCTCCATTACCTTTCCAAAGGTCAGGACTTTGCGCCCTTCAGCGGCGGGATGCCCGTTGGGCTTCGACTCTCTCCTCGAAAGATTCGCACCGATGACTTCCGAGAAACAACCAAGGGCTTTGCTTCTGGATCTGGACGGCACGATTGCCGACACTTTGCCGCATATTTTCAATGCCTATCGCCACGCTGTCAGCCCGTGGGTGACGAAGCCGCCGACCGACGCCGAGGTGGAGGCGACGTTCGGGCCCGCCGAACGCGACTGTATCGGCGTGATGGTGCCTGCCGCCGACCTCGATGAGGCTGAGGAACGGTTCCACTCGTATTACGAGGCGGAGCTTGGCCGGAACGTTCAGCTTGTCCAGGGGATCGCCGAGGTCATCGATCACGCCCGTTCGCTGGGCTGGAGAGTCGGGGTCTTCACGGGTAAGGGGAGGCGGTCCGCGCGGTTCACTCTGGTCGAGTTGGGTCTCTGGGATCGGGTCGAGCATCTGGTCTCCAGCGACGACGTGACCCGGCCGAAGCCTGACTCGGAAGGGGTGTTCCAGGCTGCGGAAAAACTCGGGGTCCCGGTCGCTGGCATTCTCATGGCGGGGGATTCTCCCGCGGATATCCAGGCGGGCGGAGACGCAGGGGCTCAGACCGCGGCCGTCCTCTGGGCGGCGTTTCGGCCCGAGCGGCTGCGCGAGGCCGGCGCCGACTTCGTCTGTGAGCGAGTCGCTGAACTCCATGACGTCATCGACCGGCTTCACGCCAGCGACTCGCCGAACTGAGCCGTTGCACTCGATCCGGGAATCCTTCGTGGCTCATCAACGATTGCTTGTTCGTGGAATTTGGAACTTCGCAGAGGGAAACCGAGTCCAAGAATCATCAAGGTCTCTGATTACGAGAGTACAAGAGGCAGGGGATCGACTTTCGGCTTGGCGGAAAATGATCCCTGATGTATGATGAATTTCATGCCGGATTCCCTTTTTTTTGGAACGAGGCGGTTTGATTCTCAAAGGGTCTGCACAACGACGAGCAATTCTCTAACACTCGTACTTAACATGCTCAACGGACATCGAAACTACGTTTTGATCGCAGCGCTTTTTGCGATCCTCGGCATGTCCGAGGCGTGTTCCGCATCATCCGTGTGCCGCTTCAAGACCCATTCGCATTTCCATTCACGCCGAGTCGATTTCGCGAGCTTGCGGACGGCCGATCACACACGAGTGGTGACGCTTCGGGCCGATTCGCTGCTTTCATCCAAGAAGACGTTCACGCTGAATGATGCGGTCGACGCCTCCGAAGAGTCGGAGGATGACCTGGGGGATGAGCCAAGAGAGGCCTTTCCTCAGAGCAACCCCGTGTCCCCGGTCATTGCGTCCGAATGCGTCGGCGACGTACTTCGGCCGGACACCGTTCAGCGTCCCTTGGCTCGCGAAGGCTACCTTTCCGGAAGTGATCGGCCTCGTTTTCTGAGTCTTTGCCGACTGCTGATTTAAGCACCCACCTCGCCTCTCCCTTGCGCGCCTCTCGGGCGCACCCATCACTCTCAGTTCGTGCTGAGGATCGATCAAAATCCCCGTGTGACGGTGCGGCGATCGCTGTCCACGCTGAAGCTTCGGCTGAGGCGAGGGGAGCTCTTGTCGAGCGATTCGGCGGCCAATCCCGGCTCGCTCCACCTTGCCACCATCTCGGGAACATCCGGTCGTCAGGAACGCTGCGCATCCTTGATCACCTGTTGTTGAAAACAGCATCCTGCTTTTCGTTTCGTCTCAAAGTGGTGACCGTCGGTCGCCCAGGGACACGATTGTCTCACGGAATGTTCTGCCACGACTCACTGAGGCCGGGCGGCCGGAAATTTCGCCCGATCGAAGGAGTTTGTGCCGTGAGATAGGGCGTTCTCTGGCGGCATTGATCTCCCTAACAGGACTCGTGCCTTGGGCGATCGACGGTCACTCCTTTGAGGCATCGAAAAGCCATGAAAGCCGCGATTCGGAGATCCGGATGAGCGGTCGTTCCGTGATCTGATTTTGAATTGAACGCAAGTCTTGGGACTCACCGGTTACACCGAGCCGCCTTGGCTGGTGGACCTGGTCTTCCTTTGGATTTGTGTCCTAGCCGCTGTGTGCGATCGGTGGCACCCAGCGGCTTTCGCGGAGCCGCGGTTATCTATCAGTAAATCAAGAATCGTTGTAGCCATATGCTTTGCCGCTGGCAATAGGATCAATATCGATGGTCCATGCGTTGATTAAATGGAGCCTGCACAATCGGCTCATCGTCATCCTCGGTGCCTTGGCGCTGATCGCCGTCGGAGTCCACTCGGCCTTGAACCTCAACGTCGAGGCCTATCCCGATCCGACGCCTCCCATTGTGGAGATCATCAGCCAGAACTCGGGGGCCAGCCCCGAGGAGATGGAGCGGCTGGTCGGCATTCCCCTGGAGACAGCCCTGAATGGAATGCCGGGCCTGGAAGACTTGCGCAGTACGTCGATCGCCGGGCTCAATGATATTAAGTGCCAGTTCGCTTATGGCACTGACTATTGGGCCGCCAGGCAAGACGTGCTGAATCGGATCAATACCGTCGAGTTGCCCAAGGGAGTTCGCCCCGAACTCTCTCCCTGGAGTCCGACCGGCGAGATCGTCCGCTACGTCCTGGACGGACCTGGCTATACCACGAACCAACTCAAGGCCGTGCAGGACTGGGTGCTCAACCGGGCCTTGAAACAGGTTCCAGGTGTGATCGACGTCGTCGGGTTTGGAGGGACGATCAAGCAGTACCAGGTTTCGCTCGACACCCGGCTCTTGAAGCAATATGGCGTGACCATGCAGCAGGTGGAGGAGGCGATCGAACGCTCCAACGCCAATGTCGGCGGCGACATCCTGACCTTGGGCACCCAGTCGCACAACGTCCGGGCCATCGGCCTGCTTGGTGGGGGAATTGACCCGCTCGAGCCGGCGAACGTCAGCCGGGCCGCGACGATCGAGGCGGAGAAGCTCGACGACATTCGTGACGTCGTGGTGGCCACTTCGCCCGACGGCACACCGATCTATGTTCGGCAAGTCGCCCAGGTCATCGTCGGGCATCGCCCGAGGCTGGGGAAGGTCGGGCGAGGGGACGAAGGGGACGTGGTTGAAGGCATCGTCATGATGCGCAAGTATGAGAAATCATTGCCGACAGCCAACGCCGTCGCGGCCAAGATGAAGGAGATCGAACGCACGAAGCTGTTGCCCAAGGGAATGAAGCTCACGGTCTTCAACCAACGCACCGACCTGGTCCAGGTCACCACGCACAACGTGATGCATAATCTGCTCGTTGGTGTCGGGCTGGTGATTGCCGTCCTGCTCATTTTTCTGGGCGACCTGGCGAGTGCCGGGATCGTCGCGCTCGTGATTCCGCTCGCCTTGCTCTTTGCGATCACGGTGATGTCCTTGCGGGGGCAGTCGGCCAACCTGCTGTCGATTGGAGCGGTAGATTTCGGGATCATCGTGGACAGTTCGGTCATCATCGTGGAGACGATTTATCGCCGGATCGTCGAGCCTGGGGCTGATCGATCCGTGCCGCTGGTCGATCGGATTGCCGAGGCCTCGCGCGGGGTCGAGCGGCCGATCTTCTTCTCGACCTTGATTATTGTTTGTGCGTTTCTCCCTTTGTTCACGATGACCGGGCCGGCGGGAGCCCTTTTTGGTCCGATGGCCGCGACTTATGCCTTCTCGATCTTGGGGGCGTTGCTGGTCTCGGTGACCTTGGCTCCGGTGCTCTGCTCGTTCCTCTTCCACGGCAAGACGGAAGAGAAAGAGACGTTGATCGACCGGGTCATGACCGCTGTTTACATGCGGATGCTTCGCGTTTCGTTGCGGCTGCGCTGGGTGACCCTCGCGGTGATGGGGGGCCTGCTCGTTTACACGGTCACTCTGCTGCCGGGACTCGGGGCGGAGTTCATGCCCGAGCTGGAGGAGGGCAACCTCTGGATTCGGGCACTCATGCCGCGCACGGTCTCGTTTGAAGAGGCTGCACGCATGGCCCCTCGGCTGCGCAAGGTCATTGCGTCGGTCCCGGAGGTGCGCGACGTCATGTCCCAGGTCGGGCGTCCCGACGACGGTACGGACGTCACCAGCTTCTTCAACCTGGAGTTCAACGTCCCTCTGCGCCCGATGGAGGAGTGGCGGGAAGGGATGACCCGCCAGAAGATCGAGGACGAGCTGACCCGCAAATTCGAGGACTTCCCCGGCCTGAGCTTCAGCTTCTCGCAGCTCATTCGAGACAACATCGACGAGGCGCTCTCGGGGATCAAGGGGGCCAACTCGGTCAAGCTTTTCGGTGGCGACCTGGAGACGCTCGAGGAGACCGGTCGGCGGGTCGTCAACGTCCTGAGCTCGGTCCCCGGAATCGAGAACGTCGGCTTGTTCCACATCGTCGGTCAGCCCAACCTCGAAATCCGGATCGATCGCCGCGCCTGCGCCCGTTACGGGCTCAACGTCGCCGACGTCGAATCGGTGATCGAGGTGGCCATCGGTGGCCGTTCCTTCTCGCAGATGGTTGAGGGGGAGAAGCTCTACGATATCGTGCTGAGGCTGCCCCGAGACCTGCGTGACGACCCGAAGGATATCGCCCGGATCCCAATCGACGTTCCCAAGGCCGACGGTGGGCGAGGGGCACGGATCCCCTTGTCGCATCTGGCCGAGATCGTGCCGCACAAGTCGGGCGCTTCGTATATCTACCGTGAGAACAATCAACGCTATATCCCGATCAAGTTCAGCGTGCGCGGACGCGACCTCGCTTCGGCCATTGAGGAGGCGCGCCGGAAGGTCGAAGATCCTGAGACCGGGGCAAAACTTCCGGAGGGATACCACATGGAATGGTCGGGGGAATTCGCCCAGATGCAGGAGGCGAACGCCCGGCTGGCGGTCATGGTACCGCTCTCGATCGGCCTGATTATGATCTTGCTCTACACGATGTTCCAGTCGTTCAAGGACGCCCTCCTGGTCATGGCCGGAGTCATCACGGCGATGATGGGCGGGGTCTGGGCCTTGATGCTGACCAGGACCAACTTCAGCATCTCGGCGGCGGTCGGATTCATCTCGATCTTTGGCGTCGTCGTTCAGAACGGCGTCTTGCTCGTCAACGACTTCAACCAGATGCGGGCGCAGGGGATCTCCGTCACTGAGACGGTCCTCACCGGATCGCGGCGGCTGCTCCGGCCGGTGGTCATGATCTCGCTGACGGCGATCCTCGGGTTGTTGCCGGCGGCCCTGGCTGACACGGTCGGTTCGCAGGCGCAGAAGCCGCTGGCGATCGTGGTGGTCGGCGGGATGATCGTCGCCATGATCCTTCCTCAATTCTTGATCCCAAGCCTCTACACCCTGTTCCCGGCCCCGGAACCTCGGCCGGACGTGGAGTTATGAACCTCTCATGACACCGACACGATCAGCGCCGAGCATCAATAACGACGACTCAAGGGCGAGCGCCGCCGGCCCTTTCGCAACGGAGGCGACCACTCCGCGCGGTCGCCGAAAACGTCCATGGCTCCTGGTCTCCGGGGGTTTAGTCGTCCTCGCCGGCCTGGCCTATGCCGGCTGGTCTGACCCGTCGCGGGTCCAGGCGGTCTTGAAGACCGTGTCCAGGAACGCGGGGAAACCGGTGGCGGTCCAACTCGAGTCGTTTGAACCCGTGTCACTCGAGCGCTGGGACGGTCTGGTCACGATCAATGACCGCGCCCGGAAATCGCTGGGTTTGGCCACGGTCGAGGTCTCGCCGCAGACGACGCCGATCCGCCTCGAGTTACTCGGGACGACCGCTTATATGACCGACACTCTGACCAAGGTTCGCCCGATGTTCAAGGGGCGGGTCGATAAGGTGCATGTCTCGGTGGGACAGGCCGTGACAAAGGGGCAACCGCTGATTGAACTGTATAGCAAGGATCTGGCCGAGGCCAAGAGCTCCTATCAGATCGAACGGATTCAGTGGTTGTATGATAAGAACCTGCTCCAGAGCCGCGAACCGCTCTTGAAGTCACGCGCGATCTCTCAGCAACAGTACGACGAGACCAAGAACAACGAGATGAAAAGCCGTCGCGAGTACGAGGTGGCGCGCGACAAACTTTTGATCTACGGGCTGTCCGAAACCGAGGTCGACAAGGTAGACGATGAGGCGGGTGCCAGTAAGGCTCGGGTGACGCTCCGCGCAAATACCGACGGCTTCGTGATCGAACGCGACGTGGTCCCGGGAAACCTCTACGACGACAACGATACCCTGCTCGTGATCGCCCCGCTGGACCGCCTCTGGGTCTGGGGTAATGTGTTCGAAAGCGACATCGACCTCGTGAAGTTGGGTCAGGCGTGGGAGGTCCGATTCCCATTCCTCGAGCATCAGATTCATGGCAAGGTGGAATATATCTCGAATCGGGTTGATCCGGACTCGCACGCCGTCCGGATCCGCACCTCGATCCCCAACCAGGGCCATCAGCTCAAGTCGGACATGCTGGTGCGCGGGATGCTGGAGATTCCCCCCACGCCCGGTCGAACGACGATTCCCCGAACGGCTCTGATCGTCGACGACGGCCGCTACTGTGTCTTCGTGCGCCGCCCGGACCAGCCGGAGAAGTATGAGCGACGGCGGGTCGTCATCGCTCAGGAGAAAGATGATCACGTGGTGGTTGACCACGGTCTGAAGGCGGGTGAGACCGTGGTGTCGGTCGGGGCCTTGATCCTCGCCCAGATCCACGAAGATTTGCGAGGACTCGAGACGGGTTCGCCGCCACACGAGAACACCGGCGTGGATTGATCGCGTTCTCGTCGCGCGGCTACCCCGGCCGTCTGGTTTTCACCGTGCGGCCATCCATCGGGCCGGTCGGGCTCCGCCTTCGGAACCCGGCCGGCCCGGCCGCTTTTGAGGGAACATGTGTTCACGTGCTCCGGCTTCCGTGCCCGGAGCGGGCACGATATGTCGAGAACATCGACCGCCATTTTTTTCGAGTCTGTCGCAAGGAAACCGGGCCGTCCGTCTGCCTCGGAGGCCGTAATTCGCGTGAGAAACTCGTTCCCATGCTCTGCGTGGGAATGCCGTTCTGGCCGCTCTGCGGCCTCACCCGCCGGGGAAGACGACGCGGAGCGTCGCGGACGGCATTCCCACGCAGAGCATGGGAACGAGATCCCGGTATCCTTGCTACAGTCTTATGGATTCTTGGGGAAATCGAACCTGGCTTGGCAATGAATCGCGTTGCGGAGCGAACCACTCGCGTACACTGAGGTGCAGGGGGAGTCTCGGCTGAGCCGGGGGCGGGATCCTTTGAATGGCGGCAGGCTCAAGGGGGAGGGGGGGCGATGATCCGGGTGCGAGACCTCCGCATTGATTACGACACCATCTGCGCCGTGAGCGATCTGTCACTGGAGGTTGGGCCGGGGGAGGTCTGCGGCCTGATCGGCCCGAACGGGGCCGGCAAGACGACGACGATGAAGGCGATGCTCGGCCTGATCGAGCCGACCTATGGTGAGATCGAGCTGGCGGGCGTCGACATGCGGGAGCGGCCACGCGACGCCTGCCGCGTGGTCGGGTTCATGCCCGACTTTCCGCCGATGTACGACGACCTGATGTGCTGGGAGTTCCTCGACCTGTTCGCCGCCAGTTATTTCATTCCACGCTCCGAGCGGCCCCTGGTCATCGACCGTTCCTTGGCCCTGGTCGGCCTGACCGAAAAGCGGCGTGCGATGGTGGTCGAGCTCTCGCGGGGGATGCGCCAACGTTTGATGCTGGCCAAGACGCTGATCCCCGACCCTCAGGTGTTGATGCTCGACGAGCCGGCCAGCGGCCTCGACCCGCAAGGGCGAATCGACCTCAAGAACGTGGTCAAGGCGTTGGCTGCCGAGAAGAAAACGGTCCTGATCTCGTCCCACATCCTCTCCGAAATGTCGGAGTTCTGTACGTCGGTGGCGATCATGGAGCGGGGCCGGATGGTTGTCAGTGGGACGATTGCCGAGATTCAGGAACGGGTCCTGGGGGGAGCGGTCCTGGTGGTCGAGGTCCTGGGCGATCCGGGAACGCTCACCGCGATCGTCGAGGCGGACCCGCTGGCCGAGTCGGTCGAGCAAGTCGACGGCATCTTCTCGATTCGCTACCGGGGCGATTCCGAACAGACGAGCGACTTACTGGCCGCGCTGGTCCGGGGCGGAGTTCGCGTTGCCTCGTTCTCAAGGCGGCGCGAGGGGCTGGAAGAGCTCTTTCTCAAGGTGGGGGCCAAGGAGCTTTCTTGATTCGCCGAGAACCAGGGCGTCGACTTGCCTTGTCTTCCCTTCTTTGGTGTGGGATTGCATTTGGGGGCGAACGAAAATGGGTCTGGCTCAAGTCACCATCGACAACCCGATTTTGGTCAAACACTGCCGCTCGCGGCTTCGGCCCGGGCAGGCGTTGCCCTGGGCGGTGATGATTCTTGTTCTGGCCGCATGCATTGCTTGGGCGGGGCAATCTTACCGATGGATTGGGAACGAGTCGGCCGTGATCTTGGTCCTTGGCATCCAGATCCTGCTTCTCTGGTTCGGGGGGGCGAACCAGCTCAACACGTCGCTGGGTGGGATCCGAGAAACCGGTCTCATTGACTTTCACCGGGTTTCTCCCTTGCCACCGAGCGTGGTGACGCTTGGTTTTTTCCTCGGGGCACCCATTCGCGAGTATTTGCTCGCCGCGATCACGCTCCCGTTTGCCCTCTTTAGCGCCTATCACGTGGACGAATCAGACCCATGGAAAGGCTTGTCCTGGGCCGCGCAACTGGAAGTCGCCGTGCTGACGAGCACCTGGCTCGTTCACGCGTTCACCATGCTCGGTTGCATGACGCGCAAAAAACCGCGAGGATCGATCCAAGGGACGATTCTGACGGTCATCGGGTTGATCTTCTTCAGCTACCTGGGATCGATCGGCTTCTATTTCGGGACGCGCTGGCTGTTGGATGAGAGCCGGCCAATGAACTTATTCGGGTTCATGATCCCCTGGCTCGCCTGGGTCTTGATCGTCGAGTTGCCGATCCTCGGGTTCGTGGGGCTCGCGGTTTCGCGGAAGATGGCGGCGGAGCGGGCGCATTCTCTCACCAAGCCCCAAGCCGTAGCCTGCATGGCGACCTTGACGACCTTACTCATCGGAGGAGTCTGGAACCTTGCGCGGATCCTGCCCGACGAACTGCCAATTGAGCCGACTTACACTGATAATTTTATGATTGCGTCGGTCTATGTCCTTTCCTTGCTTGCGATGGTCCTGACGATCGCGATCACGCCCGATGCGGGTGAGTATGTCAAGGGCCTGCGTAGGGCCACGCGACAAGGCCGTCGGCGGATGAGTCTTTGGTCGGACGCGGGGAGCAATCGGCTCGCGCTCCTCGCCCTCTGCAGTCTCGTCATGGTGGGGGCGACCACGGTCGTTCACGTGATTGGCCGGCATCAGGTTGCCGACTCCGTCTGGGCCAACCACTCGGCCTTTACCAGCAACCAGGAGATGACCGACGAGGCCTGGCTGGCGTCGAGGCAGGCGTTGCTCTCGCGACCGATCGCCATTGGCGTCCTGACGGTGGCCTATGTCGGTTTCGCCCTCCAGTACTTTTCGCTCCGCACCCGGTCATCGGGCCTGATGCTCACGACCCTTTTCCTTTTTCTCGTCTGGCTCGTCCCGTTGCTGGTGGGGGCGATGTTGGGTATGACAGGAACCAACCAGACGCGCAACGTCGCGATCTTCGCCCTGAGCCCCTTGCCTGGAATCGCCCTCTCCTCGGGCCTGGGCAAGCTCCCCGGCGCCGATACGATCCAACTCGCCGCTCTCACGCCCTCGATCACGTTTGCCTTCCTCTTCAACTACCTCCTCGTCGTCACCCAACGTAAGCTTGATCGCCGCTTGCTCGCCGCGGAGAAATCCAACACGAAATGAGACACGTGTCGCCACGTCACCGAGTCTTCCGCCCAGATCCATCAACCCCTTTGCCGTTGCCATGGTGTCAAAAGAACCAGCCCATGCGAAGGTCCAAAGGCGAGCGGGGAGCGTGAGCTCCCTGTCTTCCGACGGACGAAATGCCCCCGGTAACGTGGCGACAGTCTCCGAAATGTAACGCTTCGCCGAACTCGTTTCTCCCCACGTCAACCGATGCATCCCCGGCCGTTCTATGGAGAGGGTCATATGAAACCCGTTGGTTGGCGTCCTTTGGCTGTGCTTCTCTTTCTTGTTCCCTTGGCGGTCCAGGCGGCACCGGCGGCGGACGTCACCCCACAGAGTGTCAAGGGAGTGCTGCTCGAACTGGATCGGCTCGTGGAGCAAACCTTGAAGCGAACCGGCGTGCCTGGCATGGCCATCGCCGTCGTATGTCAGGATCAGGTGATCCATCTCAAGGGCTTCGGTGTTCGGGAGGTGGGCAAGGAGGCGCGGGTCGATACTGACACTGTCTTCCAGCTCGCGTCGCTGTCAAAGCCGATGGCCTCGACGGTGCTGGCCGTCCTGGTCGGCGAGGGGCTGATCGACTGGGACGACCGGGTGATCGACCACGACCCCGGCTTTCGCCTGGCCAATCCCTTCGTCACGCGCGAGGTCACGCTTCGCGACCTGCTCTGTCATCGGAGCGGCCTGCCGGACCACGCGGGCGACCTGCTGGAAGACTTGGGCTACGAGCGGGCCGAGGTGCTGCGACGGTTGCGCTTCGTGAAACCGGAGAACCGCTTTCGTTCGCAATTCGCCTATACGAACTTTGGCTACACGGAGGCAGGGGTCGCCGGGGCGCGAGCGGCCGGGACGGCCTGGGAGGACCTCGCCGCCGACAAGCTCCTCCGTCCCCTGGGTATGAAGTCGTCGAGTTTTCGCTTCGCGGACTACGCGGCGGCCGAGAATCAGGCTCGCCTGCACGTCCGCGTCGGCGGCGAGTGGTTCGCCCGGTACACCCGCCAGCCCGATGCCCAGTCCCCGGCTGGCGGAGCCAGCTCGTCGGTACGTGACCTGGCCCGGTGGCTGCGACTGCATCTCGCCGGCGGCCAGTTTGAAGGTAAGCAAGTCATCGCGGCCAAGGCCCTGGCTGAGACACACCGGCCTCAGATCATCAGCCACCCGCCGGAGGATTCGGCGACCGACCGGGCCGGCTTTTACGGGCTCGGTTGGAACGTGAATTATCAGGCCGACGGCCGGGTCCGTTTGGGCCACTCGGGCGCATTTGATCTGGGGGCGGCGACGGCGGTTACGTTACTTCCGGCCGAGCGCCTTGGCATCGTCGTCCTTACCAACGCGGCGCCGATCGGCGTGCCCGAGGCTATCAGTGCGAGTTTCCTCGACCTGGTGCTGAAAGGGAAGATCGAGAACGACTGGCTCGAGGTGTTCCGGCCGACTTTCGTCGCCATTGCCAAGCCCGCTTACGGCACGGTGACGGACGATACGAAGCCCCCCGTACCGAAGTTGCCCCCATTGCCCTCGGAAACCTACCTCGGCACCTACCGCAACGACTACTTCGGCAACCTCGAAGTGGTGGAGCAAGATGGGGCGCTTTTCCTCCGGATCGGGCCGAAAAGGCACTCATTTGCGTTGCGGCACCGGGACCGCGACGTGTTCGTGTACCAGCCGGAAGGAGAAATGGCCGGCGGTCCGAGCGGGGTTACGTTCTGGGTGGGTCCGGGTCGGAAAGCGGCTCGAGTCGTTGTCGAGAATCTCGATATTCAGGGCCAGGGCACGTTTACTCGCCCGCCGACCACGAAGTGACGAAGGGGGTGTGACCGCCAGCCACAGCTTATCGCAGGCGGACCCCGTGAGTACGAGCGGGTTCTACGACGGCCGTAAGACTGTGACGGGTCAATATCCGGATCAGAGCGCCCGTCACTAACTTCCCCCGTCCGGACTTACGTCGACAAGGACTTGGAAAGGGTGAGTTAGAGTCGACAGTTTTCGATCCCATCAACTGAGGGACACACCATGCGAACGGCCCACGTACGACTGGCAATAAGGACATCTGGCTGCATCGCTTGGTGCCTTGCCCTCTCGGTGGCAGCGCATTACGCCCGGGCCAATGATGACCAGCCCCGAGAGGGCCGAAGAGGGGGCGGCGAGTTGATCGTCCGGGCCTCTGAGATGTCGCCCGGCAACCCGGATCGCAGGTTCATGGGGATGGTTGCCATCGACCCGCGAACCGCGCGATGGCGGACGCTGTACGAAGGGCCCGAGTTCGGCCCCCTCTCTCCGGACAGCAGGTACATGCTCGTCTCGCAATTCCACCCCGACCTCGCCGAGAAGAAGGACGGAATATGGGTCTACGACCTGAAGGGCGAGAAGCCCCCGCGCCGGGTCTTCCCTCGGAAGGGTTACCCGTTGTGGTCACACGACGGCGACAAGCTTGTCATCGCGGCCGAGGTCAGCGAGAAACCCGATGGTGGTAAGAACGTTTCGAAGTTCGAGACCTGGCTGATCGACGCCGATGGCACCGGCCGCACTCGCTTGCCAATCCCAGATGAGGATTATGTCCTCGATTGTTCACGCGACGACGCATGGCTCGCGACGCGGACCCTCGGGGAGGGGTCGGATCATTGGGGGAGACTCACGCTCGTCCACCCGGACGGGACCGGGTCAAGAACCCTAACGGAGGGATCGGCGAAGCAGAATCTCTTCTCCATCTTCAAGATCTCGCCGGACAGCCGGAGCGTCGCTTACGTCGAAGTCAGAGTCGAAAAGGGCGTTCGGAAGTCCCGGCTCTTCGTCGTGGACATCGAGGGCAAGCATCGGCGCGAGCTCCCGGTCAACTTCGAGTCCGACACGTCTGCCCTCCTCTGCTGGTCTCTAGACGGGTCGGACTTGGCGCTGGGCCTGATTAACCACGCGACCAAGGAAGGCTCGATCGGCTTGGTCGATCTGGCAGTCGGGGACTTCCGAAAGCTCACCCTGCCGCCGGGCCGATGGAACCTCCACCTCTACGACTGGCGCTGAGGCAGTGACGTAGGCTTGGGCATGACCAGCCTACTGAATTCCTTCGTGCGCACCGAGTGAATTATAGCGGCGGTGTACAGTCGCATCCCGGCGGGACAACGATCGGCGTCGATCGAGTCACATCAATCCGAGGTCATAACCGACGAAGGGAAACACCTTGCAGGGCGATCTGTCTCGGGTGTGATTATGTGATGATTTTGTGGATTTATTCGGGAATTTCGTGACTCGTTCTGTTTTGTCGCGTTTTTAATGTTGATTGCAAATGAAGTGAAGTGGGAGGTGTGTGTATTTCAGCTTGGCCGGCACGAGCTCGCGAGGTCGAGCCGGATCGGCTGCCCGCGAGGGATGTTGAGGTGTGAGGGCCGGAGGCGTGCGATTACTCCGGCGTCGGCGTCCGAGCGCCGGAGTAATCGATCGGGTTCAGATCGGTGTCGAGGTCAATGACGTCGGATCCAGGCACGTGGCGTTTTTCTGAGTGCGTAGTCAGATCCGACCCATCATCCCTCAAGCGCCTTCGGCGCTCTGACGCAGTTCGGCGATCACGGCCCTGACGTCGTCGCTGTCCGCGGGCTGGCCCGCCAGGGTCTTCATGGCGATGCCGATGGCCATGCCCTCTTTCGGCGCTTTGCGGATCTGCTCGGCGATGGGAGCGAGGGCTTCGCTGACCTGCTCCCGGGTCATGGCCGGGGGGACCCAGTCTTGCAGCAAGCTGAGTTCTTCGGGGGTGAAGGTGGTGGTCCCTCCTTTGGCTTCCTTCAGGACGCCGCGCATCTTCTTGATCGCGTCGGCGTCGGGCATTTCCTCACCGGTCCCGAGCGTCAGGCCGGCGATCCAGTAACGCAGGAACTGCGTTCGCGTCGCGTCGCGCGCTTTCATCGACTCGGTCAGGCTGGCCCGCATTCGCTGCACGATCGTCATGTTTGCCTTTCCTCTTTCGGGTCGTCACGCCCGTCGACGCCCGATCCGATACCGTGACGTCGCTTGATGAGACACGGTCCGGGTGGATTGCGTTCGGGGCCACGACGAATCTTCCCACAGCCAGTCACCGGCTCGGGCTCGCCCGACTGCCAGGGGGCTGGTCCCCGTATCTTATCAAAGCGAGGCCGATGGTGGCGAGACAAACGGACAGCGACTCGTCGAAAGTCGAGCGTTGTGGCGGCCGACGGCGCGGGTTACTGTTGGGGACGTCGGACCAATCAGGCGCTCGCGTGAGGCGGAAATCCCTCCGCCGCTTGCGAGTCGAACCCACAACGTGGATCGAAATCAGGCGAAACTCCCATGATGAGTCAGCACGCCTTGTTCTTTCGCAGGCTCCTCGCCGCGCTCGCATTTCTCGTGATTGATGCGGGCCTTCTCGGCCAGGCTTCGGCCGCGGAAGCCGAGGAACGCCGGTTGCTCTACGTGGCCGTGCCCGGAATTCGCAATTACCTCGAGTACGGCGGCCACGGATTACTCGTCTTTGACATCGACCACGGCCATAAGTTCGTGAAGCGGATCCCGATCGCGGGGCTCGACGAGAAGGGGAAGCCCGACAACGTCAAAGGGGTCTGCGCCAATGCCGCGACCCAGCGCATCTATATCAGCACGACCAAGACGCTCACGTGCCTCGACCTCGTCACCGAGAAAATCCTCTGGGAACGAGCCTACGAAGGAGGTTGCGACCGGATGTCGATGACCCCGGACGGCTCGGCGATCTATCTCCCCTCGTTCGAGAAAGACCACTGGCACGTGGTCGATGCCCGCAACGGTGACGTGCTCGCCAAGATCGTCCCCCGCTCCGGAGCGCACAACACGGTCGCGGGGCTGAATGGCAAGGAAGCTTACCTGGCCGGACTGAAGTCGCCTCTCCTGACCGTCGCCGACACCAAGGCGCTCAAGGCCGAGCGGACCGTCGGCCCGTTCAGTCAGAGCATCCGCCCGTTCACGGTCAACGGCCGGCAGACCCGTTGCTTTGTGAACGTGAATGAGTTGCTTGGCTTCGAGGTGGGAGACCTGACCACGGGCAAGCCGCTCCATCGCGTCGAGGTGGCCGGGTACAAGCAGGGGCCGGTCAAGCGGCATGGCTGCCCGAGCCACGGGATTGGCCTGACGCCCAACGAGAAAGAAGTCTGGGTTGTCGACGCCCACAACGAGCACGTTCACATCTTCGATGCCACGACCGAGCCCCCCAAACAACTCGAAAGCCTCAAGGTCCGCGACGAGCCGGGCTGGTTGACCTTCACCCTCGACGGCCGCTATGCCTACCCCTCGACCGGCGATGTGATCGAGACCGCAACCCGGAAGATCATCGCCAGCCTGACCGACGAACATGGCGCGGCCGTGCAGAGCGAAAAGATGCTCGAGATCGACTTCGCCGGAGCCAAGCCGGTCCGCAACGGTGATCAGTTTGGCCTTGGACGCGTGATTATGCCTTGATGTTTTGCGTTTCTCTCTCCCATGGTCCAACCGGCACTCCATCGAGCTAAGGAGGAAACGCCCCTTCGCGAATCAGAACTTCTCGCCAGGCCACGAACTCAGGGTGGTTGATCTCCAGGACCGCGATCGTTGCTCGCCCGATGCGGCTCTGCCCGATCAGCAACGGGCCATTCCATGCGAAATGTCGTTTCCAGCGGTCCTTTCGGGGATGGAATAGTCGCACGATCCGTCCGGACTCTGGGTCCACCCCGGCGATATTTGGCCCCTTGTAACTGTTGCAGAAGAAGCAGGTGAGGGCCAAATTCTCGGCCGTGGTCGGTCCCTGATGCTTACGAGCGATGATGTGGTCGATTTCGTACGTCAGGGGCGAGAATTCATTGGGAAGCTGGCAGTATTCGCAACGGGATTTGGCCCGTCGCCAAACAAGTTGTTCAAGTATGGTGTCCATTGGCGACGCCCAAGCCCGCACGGATTAAGGAAAGCCGTGCCTTCGACCAGAGGACGCCGAGCATGGACCCAGCCCGCCGGTAACTCTCGATCTCGGCCTGTTCATCGGGGGTAAGCGTTCCCTCCTGGGCCTTGAGGGAAAGCTGGTGCATCCGTGCTTTGTCGTCGTCATCGAATTGGAGGCTCAGAATCTCACGGGCCGCGGTGGGCGAGAAATCGCCATGGTTCGGCTTGATAAGCCGTCCGAAGACAGCAGCGTCGGTCTGAGCAATCGGTGTTGGTTGCATCTGCGTTTGCTCCTGACTGTACACTCTGCCATGACCACCCCGATTTGCCAAGTCCGGGTGTCATGGCAGGCATGCCGTTTTCCACGAGGATTACGCCTCACGCCAACGCAAGGCGATGCGCTGACGGTCGGCCTCGCGATTGCCTCCGATGCAGCGGAGCTCGAGCTGGCCGCCACCCGGCTCGGGGCGGAACCGGCACCAGCCCAGCGGCTGCGCCGGCGCGAACGAATAAGCCACGGCGGGGAGGTTGATCATGTAGAGATCTTCCTCTTTGCGCACGTTCCAGACGTGGGTGTGGCCGAAGACGACTCCCTTGACCTGGCGTCGAGGGCGAAGAATGGCCAGAAAAGCTTCGGTGTCGAGCAAGCTCGTCGGCGGGGGTTGCACCGGTACGGGATTGTGATGGACAAACACGAGGGTCGGTTTCTCGGGCTGTGCATCCAGCTCGGCGGTAAGCCAGTCGAGCTGGGCGCTCCCGAGTTTACCGGGGGTGACGTTGCACTGGTCGAGCGAGTCGAGCACGACGAACCGGAGCCCAGGGCCGTCGACCGCCTCGGCCTGTTTGTCGACAACCCTGGATTCGAGCGGGATGACGCCCTGGAGTACCTCGCGGAAGTTCGTCCGATCGTCGTGATTGCCGAGTCCCAGGTAGATGGGTAACTTCGCCTTTCGGAGCGGGTCCAGGAGCGAGACGACGGTGCGGTAATCGGCGGATTGCCCCTTCTGGACGGCGAGGTCGCCATCGATCAGGACGGCGCGAGGCGCTGCGTCCGCGGCGAGGATGTCGGACACGACGGCGCGAAGGTTATCGGCCATGACCTCCCCGCGCAACCGGGTCGACGGATCGGCCGCGATGTGGATGTCGGAGACCAAGGCGTACCACGCCCCCGGATCCTCGTTCGGTGCGCTTCGGGCGGGCGTCCCGAGCAGCAAAGACGCTCCGCCTGCGGCCAGTCCGGCCAGGAACTCGCGGCGGCTCGGCGAGCCGTGGCGGGCCTCATCGGCTCGGGTTGATGTTGACGGCGGAGTCGCTGGCAAGATCTGGAGTGGCATCGAACGGATCCCTCAACTGGAGGTTGGCTGGGGCAAGGCGGTCTCTTCTTCGTGTCGGGTGGCCACGGACCACGCAACCAGAATCACGGATCAAAGGGGGGATTGCAACCCATCAAGGACGCCAGCCGAGCAAGTGCTGGCTCATGTTCAACTTGACGGCCAGGCTGGCGAAAACATTTTGAAGCGACGGATTCATTGCCTCCGAGTCGGAGAGCTGGACGTAGACGTCGAGCAGTTGGTTCTGTACCTGCCAGAGGTCGGGGCTGAGTTTCAGGAAGGTGGCCGCGTCGAGCAGGAGCGCCGCGTGGGCGACGATCGCCGTCAGGTCGGCGTCCGGGGCAAGACCACGGAGAAGCCGTTTGAGGGCCTGCGAGATTGTCTGTTCCAGCGGCCCTCGCTCGGGTTGATAGCCCCAGGTCCGGCCTCGCTCGTAAATCCCCTGGATCCGGGCGAGACTGCCATCCGGCTGGAGTTCCGAGAGTTCCTGCTTCAACTGGAGGTCGAAGTAGGACGACGCGGCCTCATGGAGCGGCTTCGGGATCGGGTAGTGCATCTGGCCAAGACGGTTGAGCACGTCGTCGTCGAGTGAGGAGAGCCGCTCGAAGGTTCGCTGATAGTCTTCGATCCGGTCCTGAAGGACGATCCCGATGATCCGTCTCTGCTCGTCGACGAACAGGTCGTCGAGCCGGCGAACCTTCCCCTCGAACTCGCGGGCCACCAGGGTGGTGACGTCGGCCATCGAGCCCGTCTTGTAGACGTTTATCAGTCGGAGCTTGAAGTTTTCATATTCCTTGACGGAGTCGGTATGTCGTAGGACCGTGTGGAAGTCGAGGCCGCCGTAGTGGATGACGACGAATGCGGTTTCGGCCTCGTCCCAGGTCTGGTCCGAGCGGACGCGAAGCCGGCCTACGGCCAGGTGGCTGGCGCCTCGTCCGCGGACTTCCTGGTCGAGGACGTCGAGGTTGAACGAATAGAGCCGCGTGTTCGTTTCGCGGGGCGGGAAGATCAGGCTCACGGCGTAGTGGGCGAGCACCCGATCGAGGTCGACCACGGCGGGGCGGATGATCTGGTCCCAGACCCCGCGTCCGGTCTTGAACTGAGGAACGTTGCTCAGGGCAGGCTTCAGCGCCTGGGCGAACTTGCCTTCGAAGTCGCGGTGGAAGTGCTTGGCCATGTGCATGGCGCGGGCGGCGTAGTGGAGGCACTGGGTCGCCTCGATGCCGCTGATCTCGTCGAAGAACCAGCCACAGCTCGTATACATCAGCATGCCGTCGCGCTGCATTTCCAGGAGTCGCAGGGCGTCGCGAATCTGGGTGTCATCCAGGTCGGGATGGCCCTGTTCCTTGAGGAAGTGGCGGACCGTGCGGGGGCTGCGATCAAGGATGACCTCGATGTAGGCGTCGCGCGCCGCCCAGGGGTCGGGGAAGCACTCGCGGCCCCTCGTCGCGAACAGGTGATCGATCTGCTCCCGGAGCTGGTCGAATGCCTTGCGCAGCGGTCCTCGCCATTTCTGGTGCCAGTCGCCCCGGGTCCGGCAACCGCAGTCCGAGTTCCAACGCTCGACGCCGTGGGCGCAGCTCCAGGCGCTCTTGTCGTGGATCTCGACTTCCCATTCCGGCGGATGGAGTTCGAGGAACTCGCCGTAGTTGGTCAGTCGGATGTTCGGGTCGTGGCTCAGCCTGTCGAGAACGTAGGCCAAGGCCATGTCCCCGTGGGGGTGATGGTGGCCGTACGATTCGCCGTCGGTGGCGATGTGCATGAGCTGGGGGTGGCGGCGGGTGTCGTCGAATCCGCGGAGCAATCGATCGAGAAATTTCTCGCCACTGTCGAGTAGCCGTTCGAACGCAACCTGCCGGGAGACGCTGCCATCGTAGAAGAAGATCGCCAGCGATTTCCCCGAGGGGAGCCGGATCGTATAAGCGCGTGAGGGGTCGATTCCGCCGGGGATCTCGGACCAATCCTGCTTGCCGATGGGGCGCCAGCGTTTCGCCTGGTGCGGCGCGAGTACGGTGAACCGAATGCCGGCGTCGGCGAGGGCCTCGAGCGAGGCGATGTCGGCGGCCGTCTCGGCCAGCCACATGCCCTCGGGCTTGTGGCCGTAGTAGTGTTGGAAGTCGGCGATTCCCCAGAGCACTTGCGTCCGCTTATCGTGTGCGCTGGCCAGGGGGAGGATGATGTGGTTGTAGACCTGGGCCAGGGCATTGCCATGCCCCCCCCGACGCTCGCGACTGAGCCGGTCGGCCTCGATGATGCCGGCGAGGACATCGGGCGCCGAGGTTTTTAGCCAGGAGAGGAGCGTCGGCCCGAAGTTGAAGCTCATCCGAGCGTAGTTGTTCGAGAGATTGAGGATCCTGCCTTGGTCATCGAGCAGGCGGGACCTTGTGTTGGGGCCGTAGCATTCGCGGGTGATCCGCTCATTCCAGTCATGATCCGGCTGAGCCGAGTCCTGAACCTCAACCACATCGAGCCAAGGGTTTTCGCGGGGCGGCTGGTAGAAATGACCGTGAATACAGAGATAACGCGGTGAACTCATGCGTGCCCTCAGCCCTTCAAATCGATCCGCCCTGGCGGCGACGCTCGTGGATTCCACGGCGATTTCCAAGGTCTCACCCTAGCATTTGCACCCTCCGCCGACAACGTCTTGTGGCGTTCCGCGTCGTTCCGTAGCCTTCCTCTGCTCCGAATTGAGGGGGTGTCGTCCTGACCTGACCCGTGAAGAAAATCATCGGTATGCCCTCATGTCTCGCGATTGACCGGCCTGCCGACCCCTGGTAGCATCCAGAACGATAACGTCGTAAATCAACGGGTTAGCGGAAGGACTCCACGACGTCATTGGCCGTGGCCGCGATTCATCGTCTGACATCAAGCGGAACGGGTCGGTTTTCCCCTAGCCCGATGGCTACGCGGGTTTCTCTGGAAGACCTGCCAGTACCCCGCCGGTCGGGGGATGGCTTCGGGCAAGTCCGGGCGCCGTTGTGGCTCCCTTTGGAGTTCCGACCATGGAGTTTGCCCGAACCGGGGATCACCACAACCACCTGGCGGCGGGACCTGACTGGCGAGCCGGGACGCTCGACGCGGTGCTCGCGGCGACCCCTGACTGCGTCTACCTCTGCGATCGCCCCGGGACCATCCTCTACGTGAATGTGCCGGGGGCCCTGCACTGGGGCCGCGAGCGGGACGAACTCCTCGGAATGACCTGGCAGGAACTGGGCCTCCCCTTCGCTACGACCGAGGCCATGCGCCTTCAGCGCGAGTCCGTTTTCGACACGGGCCGCTCGCTTGTCGGCGAGGTCGTGCTCACGGCTCAGGGAGTGACTCGCACCTGGCAAACCATGCTGACGCCGATGCAGGGCGAGGGGGGGCGGGTCGAAGTGGTAGTCGTCGCGTTCCGCGACATCAGCCAGTCGAAGAAGGCCGAACTCGCGCAGCGGGAGAGCGAAGAGAAATACCGCCTGCTCGCCGAGAACTCCACCGATATGATCTCGCGGCACAATCCGGACGGGACGTATCTCTATGCCTCGCCCGCCTGCCGCGCGCTCGTCGGTTACGAACCCGAGGAACTGATCGGAACCTCGCCCTACGATTTCGTTCATCCCGCCGACCTGCCCGAAATCGCCTCGACGCACGAGACGACCCTCCTGTCGCCCGAGACCTCCACGGTCGCCTTTCGTGCCCGCCGCAAGGACGGTTCCTTGATCTGGTTGGAGTCGACGGTCCGCACGATTCGGGATCCGATCACCAATGCGGTCATCGAGATCCAGTGTGCCTCACGCGACGTCTCGGCGCGGAAAGAAGCGGAGGAGGCGCTCCGGGAAAGTCGGGAGCAACTTCAGGCGATTCTCGACAACTCGACGGCCGTGATCTACATCAAGGATGCCGATGGCCGCTTCGTGCTCGTAAATCGTTGGTATGAGACAATGTTCAAGATTCCCCACGGATGGATCCTCGGCAAGACTGATTACGAGATTCTCCCGCGGGAACAGGCCGACCGGGTGCGGGCCAACGATCGGGATGTCCTTCGCAAGGGGGGGCCGATCGCGTTCGAGGAGGAGATTCACTACGAAGAAGGAATGCGTACCTATATCTCGATTAAATTTCCATTGCGGACCGGGCTGGGCATGCCCCTGGGCGTTGGTGGGATCTCGACCGACATCACCGATCGGAAGCTAACCGAGGAACAACTGCTCCGCAAGAATGAGCTGCTCCAGGAGGCGATCTGCTCAGAACGCCAGGCGCACGACGCGCTCAAGCGGGCGGAGAGCCAGCTCGTCCATGCCGAAAAGCTCAGCGCTCTGGGGCAGCTTGTGGCTGGGGTCGCCCATGAAATCAATAACCCACTGGCCTTTGTCACCAGCGACGTCTCGGTGCTCAAACGTGAAGTGGGCCACCTCCGCGACTTGCTCACGCTTTGCCTTGAAGCTTCCGACACCCTGGCCGTTCACCGCCCTGAACTCCTTGCGAAGATCCGCGAACGTGCCGATCGGGTGGATCTGCCCTTCATGCTCGAGAACCTGGATGGGCTGCTCAACCGCTCGAACGAAGGGCTGAGGCGAATCAGGCAGATCGTCAAAGACCTGCGCGACTTCGCTCGGCTCGATGAGAGGGACTTCAAAAATGTGAATCTCAACGACGGGATTGCATCCACGGTGAACATCATCCGAGGCCGGGCCCGCACCAAGGGGGTGGATCTGCTGACCGACCTGGCCCCTCTGCCCAGCGTGGCCTGCTACCCAGGGGAGCTGAACCAGGTCCTCCTGAACTTGCTCTCCAATGCGATCGACGCCACCAACCCGGGAGGCCGGGTGACGATCAAGACCCATGCGGTCGACGAGGGGGTCGAGATTCATGTGACCGACACCGGCAAGGGGATCGATCCGGCGATCCGCCACAAGATCTTTGACCCGTTCTTCACGACCAAGCCGGTGGGTGAAGGGACGGGCCTGGGCCTGTCGATCAGCTATGGCATCGTCCGGGCTCATGGAGGGACGATTGACGTCGAGTCGGAACTCGGCCAGGGAGCCACCTTCATCATCCGGCTCCCCCTCGAAACGACCGAATTCGAGCCGACGACCTCGATCCTCTGACGTCGGGTGATCCCTCGAAGAACGGCGACCAGGCTACCAACTATCGTCCGGTCCGCCGCTGGGATAGGGTAGGACGCGAGATTCCCGATCTCGTTCTCTCCCGCGTTTCCCAGCGACTTCGAGGAGACTGTGACGATGGGTCTGTTTCCAAGGTGGCTCTCACTGTTGGCCGTGGCCGTGGGGGCGTTTCTGTCCCCGTCATTACCGGCAAGAGCCGACGATTCCGCGCCGGGCAAACCCCTGCGTGCGTTGCTCATCACGGGGGGCTGCTGCCATGACTACGACGCCCAGAAGGTGATCATCTCCCAGGGCATCAGTGCCCGAGCTCCGGTCGAATGGACGATTGTCCACGAAGGGGGCACCTCGAATGATCATAAAATCAGCGTCTACTCGAATCCCGATTGGGCCAAGAAGTACGACGTGGTGGTCCACAATGAATGCTTCAGCGGGGTTGGCGACCGCGACTTCATCAAGCAGGTGGTGGCCGCGCATCACGCGGGCACCCCGGCGGTCATGATCCATTGTGCGATGCACACTTTTCGTGACCTGAAGACCGACGAATGGCGTGAGTGCGTGGGCGTTACCACGCGGCGTCATGGGCCCCAGCAGCCGCTCGAGGTCAAAAACCTCGCTCCCGACAATCCGATCATGAAAGGCTTTCCCGCCGTCTGGACCACCGGGAACGAAGAGCTCTATGCCATCGAGAAGGTTTGGCCTGGTGCCGTGCCCCTGGCCCAGGCCTACGCGCTCGACAACAAGAAGGATCACGCGGTCATCTGGACCAATACCTTTGGCAAAGGGCGCGTTTTCGGCACCACCCTTGCGCACAACAACACGACGATGCGCGATAAGGTTTATCTCGACATGCTGACCCGCGGCCTCCTCTGGGCGTGCGACAAGCTCGAGAAAGACGGCACGCCCAAGCCCGGTTACGGAGCCGCTTCGACCGACTGAGTTTGCCTGAGACAGCCCGTGAAAGGACCGGCACGAAAGCTCAACGTGGCCGAGCCGAGCCGGTCCCGGAATACTGGCTGGCCGCGCTCGGCGGAGGAGGCGGCTTGGTCAGGCCGGTTCCGGAAAGCGGATTGACTGCGCCGGGTCTGCCGGCGATCGGTGTACGCGAGCCTCTGAGCAGGGTTCCCTCGGACAGGGCGCTCTGGACTCCCAGGGGCGTCAAGCCAAGCCCCATCAGAGGATTCGTGTCGCCGACGCCGGAGATCAAGGGAGCCTGGAGCCCTGGTGGATACGCGTTCCCGAAGTAGCCGTAGCTCGTGGGGGAATAGCCGAATCCGAGGCCGACGCCAAAACCGACAACGCCTCCGTAGCCGTAGTAGCCCACCGGGGGATATCCATAGCCGTATCCGAAGCCGACGGCTCCGGGCACGCCATAACCGTAACCGTAGCCAGGATAGCCATAGGCACCGAACCCGGCGACCTGAGCGCGGGACTGGGGCGCCGTTACGATCAGGACCAGGAGCGCGAACGCCAAGATTCGGGTCGCGTTCCGGATTTGCTTGGGAAGCCGAGTCATCGCGGGTTCCTCCTCGTTGGTCGTACGCTTCGGCAGGGGTGACGGCTCCGATGCCTGCCCGCTTGAACTCCCATTATTATACAGGAGTCGGGAGACGAAGCGGGTCATGATCGCATTTTCCAGTCCCGCGGGGGGCGACCGTCAGTCGCCAGTGGCACAGCCCCGCGGGCAAGGAAAATGCTCAAATCAAGAATTGCCGTGGGCCTGAAATTCAAGAGATCCGCGCGTTTATTCCCGAGGCAAGTTCAGGCGCGTCGGGTTCCGCCAGACACGGCAGAATGGGGCTTCGGCCCGGCGGTAGCCGGGGTCAGGCCAGGTCGTTGCCGTGGAATAGACCCGTGTCTTGCCGTCGGGGCTCGTGAATTCGAAGAGGGGCACGGTCGTCGCCGGCGGCTGCTTCGCGTCGGCCGGCAAGGCGTGGAAACAGGGGGAGGCCTTCTCGTTGTCGGGATCCGCGCCGAGAACGAGCTTGGCGATGCCCTCGGTCTTCGTCGCAAAGACCGGCACAGACTTTTCTTCCGGGCGCTCCAGGGCGAAAAAGGCAACGGCCGTGGTGGAAGGCTCTGTGCCCTTACCGTGCGGCTGGCCCAGGACGAACGTTTCGCCGTGCCGGTAGACGGCGACCGGAAGATTGAGCTGTGGGGCGGCGAGGTCGAGTCGATACATGACCTGGTTATAGTCGTAACGCGGAGTCGCGTCCTTGTTGTCCGTGAAGGTGTGAGTGTACGTCCCCTCGAAGAACAGGCTCCGTCCCCCCTCTTCGTTCCACATCGGGTGCTGCTTCGGGTTGTAGAAGCTGTAATTGTCGTGGGTGACGACCTTGCGGGCGTAGACCCAGGGGCCAAGCGGCGAGTCGGCCGTAGCGAACCAGACCTCGCCGAGAAACGAAGTGCCGCCGACTTCGACCGTGATCATGACCCAGCGCTTGAGATGGTCGTTCCAGTAAACGGACCCGCCATGCGCGGAAACTGCCTTGCCCGAGTCGGCATCCTGCAACGCGAGAAGGACTTCGTCCGGCTTGAGGAGATTCTGTTGCACGAGCTTTGCCTGCTCGGCGGCAAAGAGGGCCGGGGTGTTTGTCTTCCAGGAATAGTGGGGTGAGCCATCCTCCGCGCGGTCGATCTTCGGCGCGTCCAGGCGGCTCCCCTTCACCAGGCAGGTGAACGCCTCGTACCGTTCGGGCTGCGCCAGGGATTCCGGGTCGGCCTTGACTCGGATCAGGGGATACGGCTTTGCAAAATAGACGTACTCCACGCCGTCGACAACCTTCAGAAAAGGGTGACCGCCGAGCAGAGTCGGGCTGTCCAAGGGGAAGGTCGCAGCCTTCTTGAAACGCTGAGTCGCATCGTCAAATTCGACAAGTCCTCGCTCATAGACGTCGAGAAGATTGCGGATCTTGGCGTAGCCGGCAAACATCCGGTCGCGGCCGGTTCCGTCGCGGAGCACGACAAGTCCGTCGATCCAGGTCGGCCCACTTCCGGGCATCTGAGCCTCGGCGCGGGCAAAGCCGTCCTCTCCCACGAAGTATTCGAGGTTGACGCCCTGCCTGGGGTTGAGTCCGCCGTCGGCCGGGAGAAGCGAGGTGGCGCCTGGGACGTTGAAGTTTCCCAAGGGGTAGGCGGGGCGGTTCGTGTCGCCCCAGAACCAGTAGATCTTGCCGCGATAGAGAGCGTTGATCACGCTGTCCGAGCCCAGGACCTTGCCGTTGATGACCGGCTGCCGGAGCGGATTCGGGCGGCCCACGAGCACGCTATCGCGGTAGATTCCTCCTCCGGTGACTCGGTAGAGCCGCTCGGCGATGTTAATCCGCTTGAGCTTCAACTGGGCGGAACCCCCTTCGCGAACGGGAAGCGACTTCCCACGATAGCCGAAGCCGTCCTTGGGGAATTCATAGCCGTGACTGCTGACATGGAAGAAGACCGGCTGGTCCATCAACCCCGGTTCTTCGAAGGCCGCGATCCCGTTGCTGTCCGTGACGAGCCTGATGTCGTTGACCGTCCGGAGTTCGACCAGCGGTACGCCGCGGCCGGTCTGTTCGTCGACGACTTCGATCGTGAAGAATCGCTGTGTCGCAGGCTCGGCGGCAATCAGCGACAGCATCAAAAATAGGGCGGCCTGCGTCATCGTCTCGATTCTCCACCATCAAGAGACACTTGTAATGCTATGGACTACTCCGCTCTGATTTCACGGATCGCCCCGGGCGGCGTTAATGATACCGTAAAGCCGACAAAAAATGTTCTGATCCGACCGCGTAGCCCGTCGCGAGCGAATTCTCAGCCTCGCTGGCGATGAGTCCGTCCTGTTCCGGAACAGTCACAATTCAGACCGACCACTGGGCTGGCTTGGATAAGCCAGGAGGTCACGATATTTGTGGTTTTTCAGGGAATCGAGCGATCAGGAAGAAGACCATGCCGAGCGGCCGTCCCCTTGTTATCATGGCGACCACTCCAAAACTCGTAGCGTCGAGCCGGCGAAGCGAATCGAGTTTGTCTTCCACCCGCGCAAAAAAATCAAGGAGTCGAAAACGGATGCGCCCGACTACCTGGTTGCTCGCAACCTTCATCGTTCCCCTCCTGGTGGCTCCCGTCCTTGCCGACGAGCCGAAGGCCGAGCGGCCCTACCTGCTCGAACGCGTCGACGAAGCGGCTGTCGCGAGAATTTATGCGGATGGATTCACCAAGCTCCCGCTTGATCAGAAGGTGCTGCTCTATCACCTCTATCAGGCCGCGGTCGCGGGTCGTGACATCTACTACGATCAGCGCTACGTTCACTCGCTTGCGATGCGCGAGATCCTCGAGTCAATCCTGACCCATAGCGAGGGAATTGATCCCGCGACGCTCGACGAGATTCGCCGTTATACCAAGCTCTTCTGGCTGAACAGCGGGCCATATGCTCATCTGACCGCACGCAAGTTCGTCCTCAAGTGCACGCCCGAGGCGTTCGCGGCCGCGGCCAAGAGTGCCGCCAAGGCGGGGGCCACGTTTCCTTCGGAAAAGGGTGAGTCCCTGGAGTCATTGCTCGACCGGCTCCGGCCGTCGTTCTTCGATCCGAACTTCGAGCCCATCGTGACCAACAAGACGCCGGGACCGGGCAAGGACATCCTCGCGACGAGCGCGAACAACCTCTATGTCGGGGTCGAAATGAAGGACCTCGACGGGTTCCGCGAGCAATACGCGTTGAATTCGCGTCTGGTCAATCGCGATGGCCGACTGGTGGAGGAGCCCTACCGGATCGGTGGCAAGTATAGCGAGCAAATCAGGCGGATCGTGGGGCATCTGGAGGAAGCGGCCAAGCACGCGCCGGCGACCATGCGGGACGCCCTCCATGCGCTGGTTCAATTCTATCGGACGGGTACGAACGAGGATCGTGAGAAGTACGACATCGCCTGGGTTCGCGATAAGGATTCACCCGTCGATACGATTAATGGGTTTATTGAAGTGTATATGGATGCACGAGGGGTCAAAGGCTCGTGGGAATCGGTCGTTTTCTTCGTCAATCAGGAGAAGACGGGGGAGATTCGCAAGCTTGCGGCTGATGCGCAGTGGTTTGAGGACCACATGCCCTGGATCAAGGAGTATCGCAAGCCGAACGTCCAGGGGATCACGGCCAACGCCATTGAGGTGGTGATCGAGACCGGCGACTGCGGACCGATTACGCCGATCGGGATCAACCTGCCGAACGATCAGGAGGTCCGCGAGCGTTACGGGAGCAAGTCGGTCTCGCTCTCGAACGTCCTGGAGGCGAGTGACAAGTCGACGCCGACCACCTTTCGGGCCGAGTTCGCCTGGACCCCCGAGGAAGTGGCCCGAGCCACGAAGTGGAGCGTGCTGGGCGGAGAGCTCTTGGTCAATATGCACGAGGTGATCGGCCACGCCTCGGGACGGGTCTCCCCGACTCTCCAGGGAAAACCCCAGGACCTGCTCAAAGAGCAGTACTCGGCCCTGGAAGAGGGGCGTGCCGATCTGGTGGCGCTCTACTTCATGCCCGACCCCAGACTGGCCGAACTCGGATTGGTCAAAGCCGAAGACCAGGCCGAGGTCACCCAGGCCGTCTACGAGAACTATACGCGCAACGGCTTGGTCCAACTGCGCCGGATCCCCACGGGGGCGCAGATCGAGGAAGACCACATGCGGAACCGCCAGATGGTGGTCCGCTGGCTGATGGAGCACACCAAGGCGATCGAAGTCCGCCAGCGCGAGGGCAAGACGTACTATGTCATGATCGATGCCAAGGCGTTTCATGAAGGAGTCGGCAAACTCTTGGCCGAAGTCCAGCGGATCAAGTCGGAAGGGGACTACGAGGCGGCCAAGAAGCTCTTCGAGACTTACGGGATCCACTTCGATCCGATGCTTCGGGATGAGGTCCTGGCCCGGGTCAAGAAGCTCGACCTGCCCTCTTACACCGGGTACGTCATGCCAAGATTGACGCCGACTACGGGAGAGAATGGCACGATTCGCGACGTGACGATCTCCTACCCGAACGACTTGACCGAGCAGATGCTCGAGTTCTCGGCTGCGGGTAAGTCGCGTTAAACCGGCCTGCTTTCGGCTGGCGTTCTCGGCCAGGGGTCTTCGCCCACGGGTTCCGAGCACTGAACCCGTGGCTCACGGGCGTGAACGTGTCTGTGGATTACGCCAGGCTCCCATCGGGAAGTGGAACCTGCGCGAGGAGTTCCTGGTCGGCGGATTGGGGCTCCTTGGTGCGACGTCCCTTGCGGCTCCGGCGCTTCTGAGGCTGAGTTGGGCCCGTTTCGATCGTGGCTTCGGGCGTGTCTCTCAGAGCAAAGGGAACTTTGGTCGCTTTCCGGCCGTGACCGAGATGCGGCGAGGGGATTGGCGGAACGCTGGCGAGGTCGCTCAACCACTCGGTGCCGGCGGCAATGACGCTTGGATTCGTCTCATGCACGGGCACGACCTGGGGGGTTCGCAGCGTGGTCTTGAGGGCGAGTCCCGCCTCGAACCGCTCGGGGGCGATCAAGGGGCGGACCGCCGCTTCGACCGCACCATCGCTGAAGGCACGGATCAGCACGTCACCATTCAACGCGTTGGCGATCGCCGCCAGGATCATCCCCTGGTCGAGGATCAAGACGCGATCGGAGACGCGCCCCGTCATGACGTCCACGGAGTCCATGAAGCCGTGGTTGTTATAGATGGGGAACCGCTCTGCCAGAGCCCGCAGGTTGGCCATGGCTTCGGCCGGTGCGTACCGTAGGGCCAGGAGCGACGCGTGTGGAGTGACCACTCCCTCGCGCGCTTGCGCTGCTGGGTTCATCTGCGACCACGCACCGAGGCCTGGGATGCCGAAGGCGTGATAGCCTCCATCGGGATCGCACGAGGCGGAAACGCCCCAGAAACCGAGTCGCGGGTCGTTCTGCCCATATTCGATCTGGGCTTTCACGTACAGCGGATGGTTGATGCCCCAGCTTTCGGGGGCC
The DNA here is from genome assembly GCF_045290345.1 of Singulisphaera photorubra. Classification (GTDB taxonomy): domain Bacteria; phylum Planctomycetota; class Planctomycetia; order Isosphaerales; family Isosphaeraceae; genus Singulisphaera. Next base: position 2,789,598 of record NZ_CP155447.1, read on the forward strand.
CACTCGGCTTCGGGGACGAACAGGGTGACCATCAACGCTTCGAACATGGTGCCGTCCCAGGTGGGGACGAGCCGGATCCCGCGCACTTCCTGGGTCCCTTGCACCACCGGAACCCCGGCATGAATTCGCGTCGGGGCCCCGGGCGACACCCCCGCGCGTTGCATGCGGTAGTAGTGCTCGCCGGGCAATTGACCGCGGGCGATGCCCACGTAGCTGGCAATCCGAGGCTCGGTGTTCAACGTTCCATAATGAAACTCGGTGAACATCTGATCTTCGGGCCAGTAACCGCCGCGAAGCAGACCGGGGTGCGCGATCGGGTTGGCGGCGTCGTATGGGTTATAAAAGAAGGCGAAATTCATGGGGTCGAGGAGGGGATCGACGGCAGGTCGGAGATCGGGACGGACATTGTTGATGACCATCAGGGCGGCCGCCAACCAGCCGTTGTCCACGCTCGAGAGGAAAGGGCGGACCAGTCCTCCCCCCGGCCATGTCAGCGATTTCGCTCCGCTGACCGGGTCATACCAGTTGTAATAGAAGCCGTTCGAACGCTCGAGACGCGCAAGTGCCTCCAAAGTTCGAGAGAGACGCTGGCCCGCCTCGTCCCGGGTGATCAGGCCCAGGCTTTCCGCGGCCAAGGTGCTCCAAAGATAGGCTGCGACGTTCGAGGGCGATGTGAGCCCGGTCGGAATCCAGACGTCCCCTTCGCGTCGGAGTGCGTCGGCTGGCAGGTCAACTCCGGACGTGATCGCTTCGATCGAACGCCAGGTGTCTCGTGCGTAGGAAGCCAACTGCGCCCGGTCAGCAGTTCCAATCGCGTTCGGCTCGGCCCTCGCAATGGCCGGGCTGAACAGAGTGAGCGCCATGGTGGCGGCGACCTTATGTGGGATCATTGGATTCACCCCCCCATGTCACCTTCGATGCGCGGCCGGGCCGGAATCACTCGCCAAGGTTCCGGACTGAGCAGATCGGACGTGGAGAACCGGCCATCGAGGGATTTCATATCTATGATTCTTACGAAGTTCGCACGCATTCGGTTCGCAATCTGGCAAGTCCCCGTTGAGAGGGATGCACTCTCAGGCATCAGGGGCCCGGAACGCTGGCCACAGAGTAGCTACGGCCTCCCCATCCTATTGGGACCGTTGGAGATGGTCTTTTTTGCATCATTGAGCATCCAGGCACGACTATGGATGCTCGGCTCTCGACGACTTGAACACCCGGCTCAGGCGAACTGCCGGGCTTGTTCAGGTTTCCCCAGGGAAAACGAGCCTGCAAAAAACCGGATCTCTCAGTAAGGACTTATCGGTCTAGATGTCGCTTTGAACGATTCTGATTGGAAAAAGTGAGAGACTGGCGGAGATTTGAAGGGACTGTAACGGGGCCTGCCTCACTCCTTGGCGGGAGGGAGACGATATGGCGTGGGTCAGACCGAAAGACCGTAGAGTTTCCGCTTACGGTAGAGCGTGCTGACGTCAATGCCCAGGATTTGAGCCGCCTCGTCGAGACTGGCCGTGGTGGCGAGGATCTGGCGGATGTGCTCGATTTCCACTTGCTCGAGGCTCACCGCCGCGCCGACCCGGATCGCAGTCACGGGGCCAAGTTGCGACCGGGTCTGTGCGATCCGTTCCGGCAGGTCGGTCAGGCCCACTTCGGGGCCGGAGGCGAGGATTGCGGCCCGCTCGACGGCGTTGCGGAGCTCGCGGAGGTTGCCCGGCCAGGTGTGGCGTGTGAGGGCGGTTCGCGCCGCGGCGTCGAAGCCGGTCAGGTGGCGGTTGGTCTGGCGGGCGAAGAAAGCAAGCAGATGATCGGCCAAGGCGAGCAGGTCCGTCCGTGAGCGGAGCGGAGGGAGCGTCAGTTCGACCACGTTGAGGCGGTAGAGCAAGTCCTCGCGGAAGGTCCCGGCGGCCACGGCCTCTTCGAGCCCTCGGTTGGTCGCGGAGAGCAACCGAACGTCGGCGGACCGGGTTTTTGACTCACCCACTCGCTCGTAGCGCTTCTCCTGGAGGAATCGCAGCAGTTTCGGTTGCAGGGCAGGGGGGAGGTCCCCCACTTCATCCAGGAAGAGGGTTCCTCCCTCGGCGGCGGCGACCTTGCCGGCGGTCTCGCGGACCGCGCCTGTGAAGGCCCCTTTGGCGTGGCCGAACAAATCGCTTTCGAGCAGTTCCGGGCTCAGGCTGGGGCAACTGACCGTCACGAAGGGTTCTTGAACGCGTCGACTCCAGGCATGCAAGGTGCGGGCGAGCACTCCTTTGCCGGTGCCGTTCTCGCCCCGGATCAACACGGCGGCTTCGGAGGAGGCCACCACGCGGGCGAGTTCCTGAAGCCGCTTCATCTGGGGATCGGGGCTGTCGAGCTCGACCTCGGGGATTTCGGCACGGACCCGTTCCGTCAGGCCGGCCACCTGATCGCGTAAGCCGCGGACCTTGGCGATCCGTTCGAGAGCCCCGCGGACCTGGGCGGGGGTGAAGGGCTTGGGCAGGTAGTCGAACGCACCTCGGCGCATCGCATCGACCGCGGTATCGACGCTGGCGTGGGCCGTGATCACGACGATCGCCAGGCGAGGCAACTGGGTCAACAGCGGCACGATCAGGTCGAGCCCGGACTCGCTGCCGAGCCGCAAGTCGAGCAAGGCGGCGTCGAACGGATGACGTTCGACATGGCGGAGGGCCGAGGAGGGCGAGTCGGCCTCGTCGACGGCGTGCCCCATTGCCTCAAGCGCCACCCGGAGCGTGCGCCGGATGTTGGGTTCGTCGTCCACGATCAAAACACGCATGGGGGCGGATCCAAGGGAAAGACAGGGGTCAGGATCCGCTGGCTTCCCTGGGAGCGGATTGGGTCTCGAGTTGGATCGAGACCGAGTTGATGCAATAACGCAGCCCAGTGGGAGCCGGTCCGTCATTGAAGACATGCCCGAGGTGCCCGCCGCAACGGCTGCATGTGACTTCCGTCCGGATCATGCCGTGGCTGACATCGCGATGCTCATCAATGCGTTCCGCTTCCAGGGCCTGGGAGAAGCTCGGCCAACCGCAGCCCGAGTCGAACTTCACCCCCGATGCAAAGAGCTCTTGGCCACAGCCCGCGCAACGGTAGACGCCCGGAGTCTTGGTGTTCCAGTATTCCCCCGTGAAGGCGCGTTCCGTCCCCTTTTCTCGGAGCACGTGATATTGCTCGGGAGTCAGTTGTTCACGCCATTGCTGATCCGTTTTGATGTCGTTTTCGGCCATCGGCGTCGCTCCTCAACAATCCTTGGGGCTGGCTCCAAAGGGCACGCGTCGTCCGTCGTGCCCGCGACCTCTCACGGAAGCCGGGACTGGAACCCGTGGCATTCAGATTCCCCGTTGGCTCTCGATTCCGAGTGATCCAACACAACGGTCACTTGGCGACATCTTTTCGTTTGAACGCCAGCCATTCCTTGCCGGTGCCCGAGTCCAGTTCTCGAAAGATCGCGTCGATCTCTGAGGATTTGGGAGTTCCCGCCTTCTCGCGTTCGACCCCCTTTTTGGCCATATTCGCGGTCGTCTCGCCCCAGTCTCCACTGGCCAGGCCATAGCTCAAGGCGGCGTAATACCAGACCCTCGCGTCATTCTCGTTCGACTTCTCGAGCTTCTCGAAGACGTTGTAGGCTTGTTGATACTTTCCCTGTTTGAAGAGTTCGACTCCGCCCGCCAAGGCGTTGTCCGCGAGGCCCGCATCCGCGTTTTCAAGGGTCAGCGGGGCAGGCTCGAGGGGGGCGGCCGCCGCGGGAACGGGAACCGGGGTGCTGCTGTTGGGCGATGCCGACGGAGCGGGGACCTCCCGATTCTCGGGTTCCGCCGGCTTCGTTTCCAGCGTTTCGACGTCTCCTTTGAGGAGATTGACCGACGTCTCGAGGCCTTCCATCCGCGTGTTGATGCCATCGAGTCGTTTGGCGATTGGATCAATCGTGGCAAGGGCTTTGGCGACGCCGTCGATCTGCTGGCGAATGGGCGAGAGGTCGGGCGCTGCGGGGGGCTTTGAAGCTTCGTCGAGTTGTTTCTCAAACGCGTTAACCTGCTTGCCAAGCTCGTCGAGCCGGGTCTTCAGCGGCTCGAGTTCCGCGGTGCTCAGGCTTGGCGGGGCTTCAGCCGGTGCGTCGGTCGCGGAGGAGGAGGAGGCCACGGCCGGTTCGGTCGGCGACTCATCCTCCCGGACGAACCGATTGTAAGCCCAGGCCCCCAAGAACCCGACCATGAGCGAAACCACGGCCGCCGCAATCAGCACGGTGGTGAGCGGGGGAGCGCTCACGGCCGCCGGTTGAGGCGCGGGGGCCCCTGCGTTCGGCGGCCGTTGGCTCGGCCGCTCGAGCCGTCCGGCGATGGGAGGGGTCGACGACATGGAACCCGACGTCGGACCTGACGAGGGGGCCGTCACGGTCGATTCGTGAGCGGCCGCGACGCTCTCTCGCTCAGGGGAGGTCGCTCGCCCCGGTGCGACCGGCTGCTCGACCGGCGGTGGGGGGGCGAGCCGGGCTTCCGGCCTCGGCGCGGGCGTTCCCTCCGGCTGAAGCTGCGAAGGCACGTCTTCCCGCGGTTTCTCGCTGGCACGAGGAGCCGGCCCAGGCGGAGGAACTGGGCTTTCGGGGATGTCGATATCGCCCTGGAGTTCAAGCAGAGCCATGTTGATGGCGTTGGACTTTGGGGCGGCGGTCGCTCTGGCGCCAGGATCGGACTGCGGTGGAACCGTCGGTTTGTCCCGCCCCGAATCATACGGCGACGCAGACTCGTCCTGAGCCATGGGGCGCACCCCCGCGGCCGGGAGAGGGGGCATCGTTCGTCGGTCTTTTGGAGGTGTCGACATGGTTCTTCACGTGGTCTTGATGATTGATTGATGGTTCACTCAATCGCACGATGAAATCCACCGTACCCGCGATGGCGTCCGAAGAATTTCTCGAGGACGGAGCCTCCTGCAGGCGAGCAGGGATGCGGAACTGAGTGGGACTTTCCTCGCCGCGGGACGAACCTCGAGGTGGTTGATCGGGGAGGCGACTTCGCCGGAAAAAGAACGGGACAGCTCGATCCGAGGAACGCGCTGCTCCGTAACGGAGGCTCGACGATGAGCCTCCAGCCTTCCGAATCCAGTCAGGTTCGAGGCCTCAAGGAGCGGAGGCGCAGTCGATAAGCCAGGGACCCGGAACGGAGACATGGAACTCACCTCCGGCCTCTTCGTCGGAGCGGACATGTGGGGTTCCCGGGCTCCCGTCGCCATCTTAGCCCTCCGTGGAGCGAAGAGATACAACCTCGTGAAAAGAAACGTGTTACGAAGATTTGCTCGTCGTCTGGGCCTGATCCCTGAGACTCTCATTTTTCGTGAGGGAACACGTTCGAGCGGCTCAATGACTCAGCGCTGGGCGGCCCTGCGGAAGTAGTCGACCCACTTCTTGACGCTCGGCTCGGTCACGTGAATCAGGCTGGCGTCAATCTTGGCCTTGTCAGGCGTGCCTGCCTTCTCGCGTTCGACCGCTTTATTGAAGAGCTGAATGGTCTCGTCTTTCCATTGGTTCGTTGCCAGGCCATGGCTCAGAGCCGCGTAGTACCAGACCCGGGCGTCGTTTGGTCGGGACACCGTGAGTGCGTGGAAAAGGTCGTTCGCCTCTTGGTACTTTGCTGCTTTGAACGCATCAAGCCCTTGCGCGAGGTCGTCATCGGAGAGCGTTTCCGGGGGATTGGTTGTTCCCGTCGGCAGCGCGGAGTCCGCGGCCCTCTTTTTCTTCGCTTTCAGGGCCAGGACTCGTTCGCGAAAACTCGCGATTTGCTTGTCGGCGGCGGCGGCCTGGTCGTCGAGGGTCTCGACTTTTTTGGCGAGGGCAGGCAGAGCCTCGGCCGATCTGGCGAGTTCGTCGACTTGCGCTCGAAGTGCGTCCAGCTCGGTGGCAGGGCTGGGTTTGGCGATCGTAACCCGTTCCTGGAGCTTCTGGATGCGGGTCGAGAGGCGTTCGATTTCTGTCTTGAGCGAGCTGAGGAATTGCCCAAGTCGGCCGGCGTCGCGGCCGGGTTCTCCGCCAGGGAGTCCGTCGCACAGGTCGCCATCAGCGCCAGCAAGACGCAGACCCCGGCGATCACAGAGATCGACGGGGCGGTGCAGATCGGGCTGGCGGTGGGGCGTGTCTCGCGATTTTTGAGAGGGCCCACCATGGGATCGAACCTTCCGGGGTGTGAGTGTCGTGACAAATCCGGAGAGGTGGAAACGATCGTCTCAGGCTTCGCGCGGTCGCCGGGGCACATGACGCGGTTTTTCGATCGCATCCTTGGCGGGTTCACGGACGCCGAAGCGGGTGACGACGTAGGTGCCACTCTTCGGGTTGCGCTCGATGTCGACGACGCCTTGGTTGTCAGCTTCTTCGAGGAGATGAGTGAAACTCCGATAGCCGTAGTAGCTTTCGTCGAACGATGGCTTCTTCCGCTTCATCGTGTCCTTGATCATCGAAGCGTAGAGGACCTCGTGGTTCTCGCGTCTCAACGCATTGCAGGCCTCGATCAGCAGCGTATAAACCTCGCGTTTCGCTCCGGCATATCGGCGAAGACATTCACCGCCAGTTCTTGCTCATCCTGTTCCTGACGCTCGAGATCTTCGTAATAGATGAACTCGTCGCAGTTGTCGCGCAGCAGATTGGACGTCGAGCCCTTCATTCCCAGGCCGATGACGTGCTTGCCGTTTTCTTTGAGTTTGGATGCAAGCGGAGAGAAGTCGGAATCGCCCGAGACGATCACGAAGGTGTCGATGTGGGGCTTGCTCCAGGCCAGGTCCATCGCATCGACGACCAGTCGGATATCGGCCGAGTTTTTGCCGGTCTGGCTCCGCTTGGGGATTTCGATCAATTCGATCGCGGCTTCGTGGAAGGGAGCCGTGTAGTTTTGATACCGGTTCCAGTCGGCGTAAGCCTTTTTGACGATCAGCTTCCCTTTTTCCACCAACCGTTCGAGAACCTTCTGGATTTCAAATTTGGTCTTGCGCTGGTTTTGAAACCCCATGGCGAGGTTTTCCAGGTCCACAAAGACCGCGAGGCTGCGTTCCCGCTCGGTTTTTGACATGAATCGCTCAACTACCCGCGGCATGCGAAAGCCCAGCCACGTGGGACGAATTTTCACTCCCGCTCGCCCACGAGGAGTGGGAGGAAGAGCGGAAGGACTTCCCAACTTACGCCGGAAGCCTCTGTGCCGCAACCCGGCACGGTGCGAGGAATTTCGCGGGCCGGCCGGATTGTCTCATCCGCTCTCTCTTGTCTGTCAGAAGGTTCCGTGCAAGGCGATTTAGCCGGCACCCCCGCCGAACCAACCACCACCGGCGTACAAGTCGCGCACCGTGCGTCGTGGGCGAGATTCATTGACGGTCAACTTCCGATCACGATGCTCGGCTCCGTTCAAAGCTGCAATCGCCGCTTTGGCTTCCGAGTCGCTAGGCATCTCCACCATGCCGAATCCACGAGACTGACCGGTCCGCGACTTGACTTGCACCTCGGCCAACGTCACCGCGCCCAGCGGGTCGAACAAGGCCCGCAAATCGTCTGAAGTCACAGTGTAATCCAAGTTTCCGACATAGATCATCATGACGGGCTTCAACTCCTCTTCAAGCGAGACGACGGAAAGCATCAATCGAGACCAGACACGTCCTCGAACGTCCGGAGGAGGGAGTCAGCGCGACCCCACATCCTGACGTCAACAAGGCGATCCCGTCTCGAAAACAACCATGAAAGCACCAGCGGCCCCACCCGAGGGGCAGGTCAGGCGTGCGGTCAACCCACAAAAACTGTAACGGAAGGCGCTCGGGGCGGGGCTACGTCACCACAATCGACTTCGCGACCCCTCACACGCGACCTCGGCAATCATGGCAGTTTAACGGATATGAGGCTGGTCTGCCAGGGGCATCCGGCTTCCGCTCCGCGGGCCACGGTGAATGACTGTGCGCACCTCAGACCAAGCTTCGAGTCAGCTCGGGGGCCCTGTACTACGCGACCAGAGGGCCATGAAGTCGCGCCACTGTTCTCCACGGGGCCATAACTTTGGTTCTCGTGGGGAATCGGGACGAGAGCGCGTTGAGTCGGGGCGGGTTTGGGAAAGATGGAGATGTGTTTCCCGACCGATCAACAAAAAAAAACCCGGCCGTGGGAACGGCCGGGGAAGGAATCGAGGGGACGATTCAATCAAGCCTGGGGCGCTGCCTTGACAGGGGCCTGCGGGACCGGCAGCGGAGCGGGGGTCACCTTCGAGGGAGCTTGGGGAGCGGGAGAAACCTTCGAGGGAGCCTGGGGAACGGGGGCCACCTTCGAAGGAGCCTGGGGAGCGGGAGAAACCTTCGAGGGAGCCTGGGGAGCGGGCTCAACCTTCGAGGGAGCCTGGGGAGCGGGCTCAACCTTCGAAGGAGCCTGGGGAGCGGGCTCAACCTTCGAAGGAGCCTGGGGGACGGGGGCAACCTTCGAGGGGGCCTGGGGAACGGGTGCTACCTTCGAGGGAGCCTGGGGAACAGGGGCAACCTTCGAGGGGGCCTGAGGAGCGGGCTCAACCTTCGAGGGAGCTTGGGGAGCGGGGGCAACCTTCGTGGGAGCCACGGGAGCCGGGGTCACCTTCGCGGGAGCCTGGGGCTCAGGCAAAACCTTGGCCGGAGTCTGCGCGGTTTGTGCCATGGCCGACGAGGTCAGACCGAAGGCCAGCGTTGCGCCGGCGATACCAAACATGCGGCGGAAGTTCATGAATTGTGTCTCCTCAATGGGGTGCGAAGCCTAACTCAACCGGCGACCGAGATCGAAAAACCTACAGCCCGATCCGGCTGGGGTTTGTTCTATTATACTTGATAAATAATTGCGGTCTCTGGGTGTTTTGCGGATTTTTAGAAGAATATGCCGGATGTCGTTGTTGGTCGCAGACCTTGACGATTATGACGGCAGATCGTGTGCCTGTTTTTTGGATTTTTTTGCCTGTTTTGCCGATTTTGTCAGGGAAGGCGGGGTCTATGGACTCTCCGAATTCCCTCAGTCTGGCTCGGGAAGGCCACGGAAGAATTCCGATGATAAGTGAGTATGACGCACTCTGAGTCAGTCGAGGGGGACCGAAGTTCTCGGCCTTGAGTGGATCGAGCGAGAGCGGGTATAACAATGCGGATGCCGTGAGTGGCGACAATGGCGTGTCTGGTCGCTCGGCGCAACTCAATTCTCAAGTGGACGTTTGTGGTTGCCGACGTCCAGGGAGACGGACTCGTGCCCCTCAACCCGACTCAGGCCCGGTCGGGCCGCGACCGGCTAGCGCCGACACTCGCACTCGGTTTACTCTCCGCCGTTTGGCCCGGTTGGGTTCACGCTCAGGAAGTTCCCAAGGGCAATTCCGGCGCAGCCTCGTCGACGCGGGCCGAACCGGTCCCCGAGGGTTTGAACTATGCCAACGGACTCTTCCGTGACCGCCGCTACGAGTTGGCGGCTGAGGAATACGAGCGGTTCCTGAACGAAACGCCCAAAGGTGCTCACGCCGACGAGGCCCGATTTGGCCTGGCCAATGCCCGGCTCTTTCAGGGCCAGTACGACAAGGCCCGCCGTCAGTTCGAGGCCTTTCTCGAGGCGGCTCCCCAGCATGCCAATCGGCTGACGGCCCTCTATCGTGTCGGTGAAACCTCCTACATGCTGGGTGACTTGCCCGTGGCGCGACGGGCTCTCGAGTCGTTTACCGCCAACGCCAAAGGGCATCGTAATCTCGAGACCGCCTGGCCTTATCTGGGCGAGGTCTGCCTGCGGATGCAAGACTTGCCACGAGCGACCCAGGCGTACGAGCAGGCGCTCCAGCTTCATCCGAAAGGGCGGCTGGCCGATCGCTCGCGATTTGGGTTGGGGCGGACCCTGGCACTGCAAGGGAAGTCGGCCGAGGCGGTGAAGATTCTCTCGGAACTGGCCGAGCAGGGCGGAGGGGACTGGTCGGACCGCGCCTGGCTTCAGATCGGGCAATCCCAGTTTGAGGCCAAGCAGTTTGCCAAAGCCGTGGAGGCGTTCGAGAGCTTGGAGCGGGTCGCACCCAAGAGTGCTCTGGTCGGAGAAGCTCGACTCGGCCGCGCTGAGGCTTTGATCCAGCTCGACCGTCGGGGAGAAGGTGAGACCCTCCTGGCCGGCCTGATGGCTGACTCGTCTCAAAACCTGGCCGCGCAGGCGTCGTTCACGCTGGGGAGTTCGCAACTGGAAGCGGGCCGTGCGGCTGAAGGACTTGCGACATTCGATCAGGCCTCGGAGAAATTCATCAAGACGGCGCTGGCACCGGCTCTGATCTTCCGCGCGGGCGAAGCCGCGCAGAAGCTTGGCCAACTGGACGAAGCTCGGACGCGGTTCCAGAAGGCGTCGGAATCGGACCCGAAGCACCCCTGGGCTGACGACGCCTTGATTCGGGCGTCGCGGCTGGCCCTGGAATCGGGCGATAAGGCGGCTGCGAAGGCACTGGCCGGCTCATTCGTCACCAAGTTCCCCGAGAGCCCGCTCCGCGCCGACGCGAAGTTGATCGAAGGACAGGTGGCTTACAACGAGGGCGGAGCCAAGCAAGCGATCCAGATCCTCAGCCAGTTGCTGGCCGAAGAGAAGCCCGCCCCCGAGACCTCTCAGGCCGCTCTCTACTACTTGGGGCTGGCGTATCGGGCGGATGGGCAGAAAGCCAAGGCGGAGGAGGTGCTCGACTCGCTCGCCAAGACCCCCGCGGCTCCCGCGGCGGCCAATGCGCAGTATCTCGTGGGCCAGGGCCACTTTGAGGCGAAGCGGTTTGCCGAAGCCATCCCTGCGCTCGAGAAATACCTCGCCGGCAACTCCAACGGCGAGGTGGCTGCCAATGCCATGACATACATCGTCTGGTCTCGCCTGGAACTCGGCCAGATCGACGAGGCCTCCACCGCGCTCGGCCGCTTGGCCCAACGCTTTCCTAAGTTTGAGACGTTGCCTTCGACCCGCCTCCGTCTCGCCTGGGCCTTACTGGAGGGCGAACGCCCTGTCGAGGCCGCCGCGGAGTTCGCCACGCTACTCGACTCGGCGCCCGACGATAAGCTGGCCCCCGAAGCCGCGCTGGGTAGAGCCCAGGCGCTTCAATCGGCGAAGCAACCTGACGACGCTCTGAAAGCGTTCGCCCTTCTCGCCGAGAAGTATCCGCAGACCGACCAGGCGGTGCAGGCCGACCTGGCTCGCGCCCGGATGCTGGTCGAGCTCAAACGGCCCGCCGAGGGGGCCGAGATCTTCCAGCGCTACCTCACCGATCATTCTGACCGTGCCGCGAAAGCTCCCAAGGGGGCCGAACCCGACGCTGTGCTGGCTGAGTGGGGCTGGGCCTTGCTCGACGCCGAGAAGACAGCCGAGGCCGACCGTGTCTTCGGCCGCCTCTTGAGCGAACATCCCGAAAGTGTCCGGGCCGCCGATGCCCGCCTCATCCTTGCCCAATCCGCCTATGACGCCAAGACCTATGACGAAGTTGTGAGCCTGCTCACTCCTCTCGTGGCTGAAGGGGCGAGCACCGCGCCGCGACTCCTGCCCTCGGCCCTCTTTTTGATGGGCCGAGCTCGCGATAAACGCGCGGAGCTGGACGAGGCGGCCAAGGTGATCGACCGCTTGCTCAAGGAATTTCCCGAGGATCGCTTTCACCGTGAGGCGCGGTTCTTGAGAGCCGATGTCGCTCTGAAGGGGGGGGACGCCGAGGCGGCCGCCCTTGGATTCGAGACGCTCGCCTCCGAACCCGCAGCCGAAACCGATCCCGAACGGTTCGGCGTTGCGGTTCGCCGGGGACGGATTCAGAGCTTGGTTGCGCTGAAGCAATGGGAGAAGGTGATCGAGGCGGCGGCCGATTTCAAGTCGTTTGCCGCGAAGGATCCGCTGGTTGCCGAGGTTGAGTATGATCGCGGCCGGGCCTTGCAGCAACTGTCCCGGTTCGACGAGGCGCTGGCGGCCTACCAGGCGGTGATCGATGCCCGCAAGGGGGGGGATCTCGCCGCCCGTGCCCAACTGATGCGCGGAGAATCGTACTTCTGGCAGAAGCAATATAAGGAAGCGCTCCGCGAATATTTCCGCGTCGCAACTCTCTATGACGCCCCAGCCTGGCAAGCCGCCGCGCTGCTCGAGGCGGGAAAAGTTTACGAACGACTCGACCAGTGGGCGGTGGCCGCCGAAACTTATGAAGAGCTCCGCTCCAAGTTCCCCAAGGATCCAAGCGCCTCGGAGGCCAAGACCCGGCTCGAGGCGGCGCGGAGGCACGCTCAGGCTTCCTCGGAGACCGAGACTCGCTGACGACGTTTTGATTGCTCCGATTTTTCGATCGTCTGCCGTCGATCGTTCCGAATGCAGTCGACGGCCTTCGACTCGGATGACGTGAAATCGGCCGGCGATGTTGAGGTTGTCTGAGCTTCCTTATAAAGATGAGAGCGGGTCCCTTCCACGACTCGAGAAGGATTTCGTCCATGCAACGACCGTCGACCCGGGGCCGCGAAACTGCCCGAGCCGGACTCGCCCTCGCCCTGCTCGCCCTTGCGTTTTCCGGAGGCGCTGACGGAGGACTCGGCGCGGGGGGGGACCTGGAATTTCTCGCCCAACCCGCCAGGCAGGCCTGGAGCCAGGCAGTGGCCTGGTATCACAAGACTCCGCCGACGGATAGGGTGACCTGGGGAGGCTTGGTGGCCTGCGCCGGACTTGGCGTTTTGGTGTTGCTCGGCCGCCTGGTTCGCTTGCGGACGAAACGGATCATTCCACGTGACTTCCATGCACGCTTCATCGTCCGGCTCCAGGACGGTAAGCTCGATCGGGGGAAGGCGCTCGACTTCTGCGAACTCAATCCCAGTCCCGCGGCACGCGTGGCTCTGGGGGTCGTCCGCCGCTGGGATCGCCCCGTGACCGATCAGGAGCGGGCGCTCACGATGACGGTCCGGATCGAGGCCGAGCGGCTTCGGCGCAACGTCGGGACACTCCGCCGAATCGCGGCCCTGGCCCCGTTGCTTGGCTTGCTCGGAACGCTGATGGCGACCACCCGGGCGCTGGCGACCGCGCGAACCGACTGGGCTCCGGTCCTCGGCTCGGCCCTCGTCCCGTTCACCGCGGGAGTTGCCCTGGCGATCCTGGCTTTGGTCGCCTATGACGGATTGGTGGGCCGGGTCGACGCGATCGTGGGAAACCTCGAACGAGTCGGCACCGAGACCGTCGATGCGATCGCGATGAACACACCGCTGGAGCCTCGGGCCGGACGGACGCCTCACTCGGTCCGGGTCGATATCCCCGAGACTCATCTTCGGCCCGTCGATCGCGAGAATGACTACGCCTGAACCGATCCGGTGCGTTGGCCGGCAGAGTCGGTACGATGGAATCCGCTCAAATTAATGAACCGACCAAGGCCCTGGATCCCTGTCGAGGCATGACGCGATGACCGGCCTGAACCTGGAAAGCTTCCTCCACTTACTCAGGGCCGATGTCGGCGTCTGGACGACCCTGGGGGTCATCGCCCTGCTGCTTGCCTTGATGACCTGGACGAGCTGGGGTTCACGTCGCGTCTTGCGCAAGTGTCTGGTGCTCTCGGTCGCGTCGCACCTGGTGCTGGGCTTCTATGGGAGCACCTTGCCCCAAGTGCTTCTGGTGCTTCACCCCAAGACCAAGGGGGAATCCACTCGCGAGCGGATTCAACAGATCCGGATCACCCCTTGGACCGAAGGGCCGTCCCGGCCTGGGAAGTTTGTGGCCGTCGGACGAGGCAAACCGATTCAGGATCCGTGGGACCGGCCGCGGGACGTTCTGGCGTTGAACGAAACGAAGGTGGCCGCGCCTCGGCCTGAAGCCGCCCTTTCAGAGCCGGTCCGTCCCAACGTGCTGCCCGAGCCTCCGCCACCGACTGTGCCCGACGTCAAGCCGCCCGTCGCGGCGGTTGCCGAACCACCCCCCGTCGCTGACTCGGTCGTGATGGAGCCGCCGCAGGCACAGGCGGCTCCGAGTGATCCCAGTGAAATCGCGGCCCCCGTTCTCACCGAGGTAACAGCCCCCGAAGCCAACGTGTCGTCCCCTCTCGATCAGATTCCCGCGCGGACTCGTTCGGGGCAGGATGCCCAGGCTGATCGAAGGGCCAGCGCGAGGGTAGAACGGTCGGGCGAACTCACGCTGGCCGCGCCAGCCTCCGCTCCCGCCCTCGCGATGCCAGCGGTCCCTTCACTCGATGCTCTGGCGCTTGCCCGGCCCGAGGGGGCCGAGACGAAGAATGCCCTCATCGCCGCTCCGGGACGAGAGTCCGCTACGTCGTCCCGCCCGGGGACCGCACCTGGTGAGGTTGCGGGCGATCCGGCGTTATCGGGCGTCGAAACGCGGGTGACTCGCCGCTCTCCAGTCGCTCCACCGCCGGCCGATGTGGCCGGGACCGACGTTCGCCAACTCCTCCGCACCCAGCGTCCGGCCACCCTGCCGACTCCCGCGGTCCGATCCTTGGCCGAATCCGTGGGGCCGCTGACCCTGTCGCGGGCGACACCGAACGGCCTTCCCCGGCTCCCCGAAATCCAGGGGGCAATCGGCGGGCGTCCGTTACAGGATGTTCCCGAGGTCTATCGCTCACGCCTCGATCCCAACCGCTCCTCGCTGGCGCAGCGGGCAGGAGCCACCGCGGCGAGTGAGCAAGCCGTGGAACGAGCGCTCGCCTGGCTGTCTCGGCACCAGGACGCCGATGGTCGTTGGGACGCCGGCATCGCGAGGCACGCGGACGGTACTCCCGTCAAGGGAGATGATGACTACACGGTCCATTGTCCCCCAGGGGAACCCTGTACCGGCGAATGCCTTTACTGGGAGGCCGACACCGCCCTGACAGGGCTGGCACTGCTGGCCTTTCTTGGCTCGGGCTATACCCACACCGATGGAAAATACGCCGACGCGGTCGGGCGGGGCCTTGAGTTCCTTCGCCTGATCCAGAAACCCGATGGCGACCTCCGCGGCGATAGCCGATCCGTGGGCATGTATTGCCACTCCATGGCGACGCTCGCCCTCTGCGAGGCTTACGCCCTGACGGGGGACGTGCAACTACGCGGTTCGGTTGAGCGCGCGGTCGGCTTTCTGAGCCGTTCCCGCGCCCGCGACGGCCTCTCCTGGCGTTACTTGCCCGGAGCCGAGCGGGGTGACACGAGTATCTTGGGCTGGGTAGTCATGGCCCTGAAGTCGGCCAAGGTCTCGGGCATCCCGATCTCCGCCTCGATCCAGAGTGGTACGCTCGCCTGGCTTGATAAGGTGGCCAGCGGACCCGAACGAGGCCTCGCCAGCTATCAGCCCGGCCAACCCGCTACCCCCACCATGACCGCTGAAGCCTGGGTTTGCCGCCAGTTCCTCGGAGTCGGCGGTCCAGGGCCGATCAGCAACGAGGCGGCAAGTTACCTGCTCGAAAATGGGCCGGGGAAGAAGGGACGCGACTCCTATAACCTTTACTATTGGTACTACGGCACCCTGGCCATGTACCAGCAGGGAGGGGAAGCCTGGACTCGCTGGAATGATCGTGTCCGCGACCAGATTGTGCGCCGTCAGCAGCTCGAAGGCCACCGCGCGGGAAGTTGGGACCCCGACGACAGCGATTACGGAGCCCGTGGTGGCCGGATCTATTGCACAGCCATGGCGACCCTGACCCTGGAAGTCTATTACCGCTTTCTCCGGCTCTATGAGGAGCCGACCTCTCCCCCCCCACTGGCGACTCCCCCCGCGGGACGATTCACCCGAACTCCCTCGCGCGATCGCTCCTGAAGCGGACGTTCACTGTCCGGCTTAGCAAACGGTGAAACGCTCCCTGTTACCCCCCCCGCACGCGGCTCGGCCGGATGAGGGCCTCTCTCTGGTGGTTGTGCCGGCTTGGTCTGCTTGATGACCTTTCGTATTTCCGCCACCCAGACCAATGGCCGTGGCACGCCCTCATGTAGGGTGTGCATGGCCCAACGGACACGTCTGGCGTTGGTGAACGTTCGCGACTGCCTCAGTACCGAAGGACTGGAAGCCGTCGCTCACGAGCGAAATCCCTGCAGCTACTCCCAACTCGCGGTCCATCAGGATAGCTGACCTGCACATGGGGCTGAATGGAGGCTCGTTATGCCCAGGGGGGAAGTCAGTGGAAGATCAGTCCATTGAGATCTGGGACTTACGATGAAGACCCTACATGACATTGTATCGGTGGCTTCGGTTCGCAAAAAAAAGGGAGGGAATCCGGATCGACCTGTTGACCTTCGGAGCGAACCTGCTATTATCTCCCTTGTCGCCTGTGTCACCACGGGTGACAACGAAACGGCCGGCTGACCTGGGAACGGGAAACCGCTCACCATGACAGCGGGCCGCGATGTTGTCGGTAGGTGGGCCGGCGTGACACGCCTTCAAGGGCAAGTCACTCCGGCCAATTGCATCGGCAGCACCTTCGTTCTTTGACAATCCGGTCGATCGTGGTTCTTGTGGTTGAAGAGAACCTTTGAGGGAAGCCGGCGTGGAGCCGTTTGAGTCGTCTCGACCCCGTTTGGTTGGAGGTCGAATCGCGACGGAGACGGATCCAACAGCCAACAGCACGAGGGAACACGGGGCTTGCCCCGGCGAACTCGAGCTGCGACCAGTTAGCAAATTCCTCAACCCTTTTGAAGGTGAGGACCGGATCTCTTGCTCCTCGGAGCAGGGGAGACGACCAATCTCGAAGGGTTTGATCCTGGCTCAGAATGAACGTTGGCGGCGTGGATTAGGCATGCAAGTCGAACGGGCCGCAAGGCCAGTGGCGCAAGGGTGAGTAAGGCGACGGTAACCAACCCCAAGATTGGGTATAGCCGCGGGAAACCGCGGGTAATCCCCAGCGACGCAACGACACCGGCATCGGTGTTTTGCCAAAGCTTCGGCGTCTTGGGACGGGCTGTCGTGGTATTAGCTTGTTGGCGGGGTAATGGCCCACCAAGGCTGCGATGCCTACCGGGCGTGCGAGCGTGGCCCGGCACACTGGGACTGAGACACTGCCCAGACTCCTACGGAGGCTGCAGTCGAGAATCTTCGGCAATGGGCGCAAGCCTGACCGAGCGACGCCGCGTGGAGGATGAAGGCCTTCGGGTTGTAAACTCCTGTCGAGGGGGAAAAAGGGTCGTAAGACCTTGATTGATCCCTGGAGGAAGCACGGGCTAAGTTCGTGCCAGCAGCCGCGGTAAGACGAACCGTGCGAACGTTATTCGGAATCATTGGGCTTAAAGCGCGTGTAGGCGGATTCGTGCGTCTGTCGTTGAAATCCCCCGGCTCAACCGGGGAAGTGGCGCGGATACGACGAGTCTGGAGGGGCATAGGGGGACCTGGAACTTCCGGTGGAGCGGTGAAATGCGTTGAGATCGGAAGGAACGCCCGTGGCGAAAGCGAGGTCCTGGATGCCTACTGACGCTGAGACGCGAAAGCCAGGGGAGCGAACGGGATTAGATACCCCGGTAGTCCTGGCCGTAAACGATGGGTACTGGATAGGGGGCTCGCCGATGGGCTCCCTGTCGTAGGGAAACCGTGAAGTACCCCGCCTGGGGAGTATGGTCGCAAGGCTGAAACTCAAAGGAATTGACGGGGGCTCACACAAGCGGTGGAGTATGTGGCTTAATTCGAGGCTACGCGCAAAACCTTATCCCAGGCTTGACATGCACGGATTAGCCGGCGGAAACGTCGGTGAGGCCGCAAGGTACAACGTGCACAGGTGCTGCATGGCTGTCGTCAGCTCGTGCCGTGAGGTGTTGGGTTAAGTCCCCTAACGAGCGAAACCCCTGTGTCTAGTTGCCAGCACGTAATGGTGGGAACTCTAGACAGACCGCCGGCGTTAAGCCGGAGGAAGGCGGGGATGACGTCAAGTCCTCATGGCCCTTATGCTTGGGGCTGCACACGTACTACAATGGGGCGGACAGAGCGTTGCTAGGCTGCAAAGTCACGCTAATCGCAAAAACCGTTCCTCAGTTCGGATTGCGGGCTGCAACCCGCCCGCATGAAGCTGGAATCGCTAGTAATCGCGGATCAGCATGCCGCGGTGAATGTGTTCCTGAGCCTTGTACACACCGCCCGTCAAGCCACCAAAGCGGGGGGCATCCGAAGTCGCCGGAGCCGCAAGGCAGGCGCCGAAGATGAAACCCGTGATGGGGACTAAGTCGTAACAAGGTAACCGTAGGGGAACCTGCGGTTGGATCACCTCCTTTCTAAGGATTTTTCTTAGAAAATCTCGGCTCTGAGGATCGTGGGACATGGCTTCGGTCATCGACCCGATTCAAGAAGGGCCGCATCGGCACCGTCTCCTTGATCAGATGGTATTTACGCCGGCTTCCCACGAAGGTTCTCTGACCACGAACACGATCGACCATTGTTAGATTCCTGAATGCGTGGGGTGGGCTCATCCCCTCCCCACGCTATTCGTTTGCTTGCACTGCTGGGTGCGGGGCAGGGCCGTTCGCGGCGTTGCCCCCTGGCCAGCGGCCAGTGCGGATCTCGAAGATGGATGCTCTCCGGTTTCGGCCGGAAGTTCTGTCGTTGGGGTTCGGTTGCTCTTTCACAATCCGGTGGTTAGGTCACGCAAGTGAGAACCGCAAACAAATGGTCGTGGCAGACCAAGTAGAAGAATCTCTCCACAATACAGTGGAACCCTTACGGATGCGTGAGAGTCGCTTGCTGTGAAGCAACCGGCCTCACATTGGGATCGTTACCCAAGTGAGAGTGGTCCTGTGTCGCGAGACACTGGGCACTCGATCGAAGAGATAGATCGGGGACTGACCCCTCGCCTTTCTGGCTGTTGAGTTTCTTTCGAGGAACCGCGGCGTCCGGATCGGCGTGGTCAAGCTCCTAAGGGCACGGGGGATGCCTAGGCGTCATCAGAGACAGGCGTGGAAGGCTGCGATAAGTCCAGGGAGTTGCCCAACGAACGTCGATCCTGGAATGCCTGTAGAGACCCGGGGAACTGAAACATCTCAGTACCCGGAGGAAAGGAAATCAACCGAGACTCCCTCAGTAGCGGCGAGCGAACGGGGATCAGCCTAAACCGAGTGGGACACCACTCGGGGTCGTGGGGCCGATAACATGGGATGAGTGAGCGTCAGCTGAAGCCTCCTGGAACGGAGCGCCAGAGCGGGTGATAGCCCCGTAAGCGACGATGCAAACTCCCCTCTTCGGTACCCGAGTAGGGTCGGGCACGTGAAACCCGGCCTGAATCGGCGGGGACCATCCCGCAAGGCTAAGCACTCGATGACGACCGATAGCGAACCCAGTAGGGCGACCGAACGGTGGGAAGAACCCCGATTAGGGGAGGAGACTGAACCTGAAACCCCGTGCCTACAAGCGGTGGGAGCGCGATGCCTTCGGGCCGCGTGACCGCGTGCCTTTTGCATAATGATCCGGCGAGTTACTGTATCCGGCCCCAGGTTAACCCCTTCAGGGGGGGAGCCGTAGCGAAAGCGAGTCTTCATCGGGCGATTTAGTCGGGTGCAGTAGACGCGAAACCAGGTGAACTACCCATGGGCAGGTTGAAGCGACCCTAACCGGTCGTGGAGGACCGAACCCACCAGTGTTGAAAAACTGGGGGAGGACCCGTGGGGAGGAGTGAAAGTCTTATCAAACCTGGAGATAGCTCGTTCTCTCCGAAATGGCTTTAGGGCCAGCCTCGGGACATATCGTGCGGGGGTAGAGCGACGGAATTCGGTAGGGGGGCTTCCCGCCTACCCTCCGAAACCCAACTCCGAATACCGCACGACGGACCCCGGGAGTCAGAACGTGGGGGATAAGCTTCACGTTCAAAAGGGAAACAACCCAGACCGCCGACCAAGGCCCCCAAATCGACGCTCAGTGGCAAAGGAAGTGGGATCGCGGTGACAGCCGGGATGTTGGCTTAGAAGCAGCCATCATTTCAAAAGTGCGTAACAGCTTACCGGTCGAGCCATCCCGCGCCGAAAATGACGGGGACTAAGCGTCGTGCCGCAGTCGCGGATCAGGTTAAACTGATGGTAGGAGAGCGTCGCCCGCCGCAATGAAGCTGGATGGAAACGACCAGTGGAGCGCGGGCGAGTGCGAATGCCGGAACGAGTAACGACAAGACAGGTGGGAAGCCTGTCCGCCGAAAGCACAAGGTTTCCTGGGGAAGGTCAATCCGCCCAGGGTCAGTCGGGACCTAAGGCGAGGCCCAAGGGCGTAGCCGATGGACAGACGGTTAATATTCCGCCACCCGATGGTAAGGTTGAACCGCGGAGGACGCCGAGGAGAGTCAGGTCGGGGTGTTAGATTACCCCGTGCCGCAAGGCCGACAGCATTCGATCTGGAAGCCTGATGAACTCTCGGCCACGAAAAGCCCCGCGGGGACGAACCATCTGGCCCGTACCGCAATCCGACACAGGTGTGCTAGGCGAGTATCCGAAGGCGTTCGGGAGAACCCTCGTGAAGGAACTCGGCAAAATGACCCCGTACCTTCGGTACAAGGGGTGCTCTCCGTAAGGAGAGCCGCAGAGAATCGGCTCTAGCGACTGTTTATCAAAAACACAGGACTCTGCCAACTCGCAAGAGGACGTATAGAGTCTGACGCCTGCTCGGTGTCGGTAGGTTAAGGGAGCCGATGAGGCGCAAGCTGAAGTTGGCGACCGAAGCCCCGATAAACGGCGGCCGTAACTATGACGGTCCTAAGGTAGCGAAGTTCCTTGTCGGGTAAGTTCCGACCTGCATGAATGGCGTAACGACTGGAGCACTGTCTCCACGAGGGACCCAGTGAAACTGTAGCCGTGGTGAAGATGCCACGTACCCGCGGTCAGACGGAAAGACCCGTGAACCTTTACTGCAGGTTGGCATTGGGTCAGCGTCCTTTCTGTGTAGCATAGGTGGGAGGCCGTGATCCGGCGGCGCCAGCCGTCGGGGAGCCATCGGTGAAATACCACCTGAAATGACTCTGATCCTCACCGGTCCGTAGCCCGGACCGGGACCATGCTCATCGGGCAGTTTGACTGGGGCGGTCTCCTCCCAAAGAGTAACGGAGGAGTGCAATGGTACCCTCGGCCAGGTCGGCAATCTGGCAACATGAGCGCAAACGTAGAAGGGTGCCTGACTGCGAGACCCATCAGTCGAGCAGGGACGAAAGTCGGCGTTAGTGATCCGGCGGTGCTGGATGGAAGGCCGTCGCTCAACAGATAAAAGGTACTCCGGGGATAACAGGCTGATCTCCCCGAGCGTCCATAGCGGCGGGAGGTTTGGCACCTCGATGTCGGCTCATCGCATCCTGGGGCTGGAGAAGGTCCCAAGGGTTTGGCTGTTCGCCAATGAAAGCGGTACGCGAGCTGGGTTCAGACCGTCGTGAGACAGGTCGGTCCCTATCTGCCGTGGGCGTAGGAAACTTGCGAAGGGTCTCCCCTAGTACGAGAGGATTGGGGAGGACCGACCTCTGGTGTATCGGCTGTTCTGCTCAGGGCATCGCCGAGTAGCTAGGTCGGGAAAGGATAAGCGCTGAAGGCATCTAAGCGCGAAGCCCTCTTCAAGACGAGGTTTCCAGCACGCAAGTGCGAAGGCTCCTGGAAGACGACCAGGTCGATAGGCCGGGAGTGCACGGCGAGTGATCGCCGCAGCCGACCGGTCCTAACAGCCGATCGCTTGACCACCCCGATCCGTCCGCCGGCTCCCTTTGGGGATTCGACACGGACAGGAATCAGGGTTGCATCATTCACCGA
This sequence comes from Singulisphaera photorubra, assembly GCF_045290345.1. Lineage (GTDB taxonomy): Bacteria > Planctomycetota > Planctomycetia > Isosphaerales > Isosphaeraceae > Singulisphaera. The sequence continues at coordinate 2,811,219 of NZ_CP155447.1, forward strand.
TCGCATTCGATCGATCACACGGCGACGTATTCCCATCCAATAACGGGGACCACGCGTCGTGAAGAGACTCGAAGTCGGTTGGTCATGCCCATCGAAGTGGCGGTAGGATCTTGCGTGACGACCACTGTGAAGTTTGAGCAACACGTAACCGGCGGGTTTGATCGCCTGCCGGTTGCTTTTCCGGCGAACATACTGACGGGGTCCCACCCGTTCCCATTCCGAACACGGCCGTTAAGCCCGTCAGGCCCATGATAGTGCCTTTGGCGCGAAAGTCGGTGATCGCCGGAATCCTTCAAAGACGCCCCGATTCTTCCTCACGGAAGGGTCGGGGCGTTTTTCGTTGCGCGGTTGCCTCTGGATCTTCAGCCCGCTTCCCTCCCGTGGCGTGGGCACGGCTCACCATCCCGATCTCCTTGTGCATGATCAGTTTAAGATGGTGGGCCGTGCCCACCCTACGGGAAGATTAACCCGTCCGACCCGGCCGTGATTCGTTGTGGGTGAACGCGACTCCAAAGGGCTATCAGTGGACCGAGGGATTTACGGCCGAGCTCCTGTATTGGTAGATCCGAGGATTTAGACTCGCGAGATGGATTTGACTTTTAAATGAATTGATGTTGGTGGCTTGAAACCGTGATGGTGGATTGTTAATCCGATTTCATCGATTTGTCCAAGACTGAAAGGCGAATGAGTTGGCATTCGCCTTCGATTTGCCGTGTCTCTGACAAATGTTGTGGCCGGTTCTGGCTCGAGGGGCGGCGCGCGAGTACAATCGGGTCCGCAACGGGTGAAATCGAGTTGTCGTGAAGTCGGGGGTGGTGCGTTGATCGGGCTACCGATGGTTTGGGCCCAGGCGTCGAACGCGAATGCCAACTCGCTGGCTCTGCTGTCGTTACGCCGTTGGTACTCAAGTCTGACGCTCTCGTCGCCGGAGTCGGTGCCAAGCCTGTTCGGGCTCTGGCCATGGCTGCTGGGCCTGGCCACGCTCTTGGTCGTGGTGATGGTGTATCAGGGACCGAAACTGGCGCTGCGTCAGTTGTTCGACTTTCCTGGCCACGTCCGACTCAGTGCCTCTGCTCTGACGCGGCTGCGCCGCTCGGGTCGAGTGGTGGCGGTGACGATTGGAATGACCGTCTTGGCCTGGACCGTGGGCCAAATTCGGACCTATCATCTGGCTCAGGGCAAGGACGACCTGATTCTTCTGACCAAGTCGCGAGGGCTGGGAGAACTCGCGGTCGAGCAGGGGATCTTCGCGGCTCTGACTCCCTTGCGCGACCTGGTGGGATTGGCGGATAATTTCCCGCTACTGATGCTCGCGACGATCGTCCTGTTCCGAGTGTCGGCTGAACGCTGGAGCGGGCCGTATGTTCCGCTTTCGCTTCAGCGGAATCGACAAGTGCTTTGGGGTGAACTTGTCTGGGGGGGTGGGGCGCTTTATCTGTTGTATCGTCTCGTTTCTCTGGCGTCCGGGAGCGGTGACCTGCCGTTGGGCGGTTGCATGCTGCTCGAGGTTATCCTCATCCCTGCGCTCATGTTACTGCTGGATGCCGCACTTCTGAGCTGGGTGCTCGTCGAACTGCGGAACGCAGGCCTGGGGGATACGGGCAACGATGCTCTCGATACGAATGAGGTGGTCCGGATGTTGCCGGGTGCCATGCTCACCTGTCTGGCGGTCTTGCCCGCGCGTTACCTGGCGACGGCCGTGCTGTTAGCGACGCTCGACATGCCCGGCTCGGCCACGAACTCCCTGCTGGGACGGTATGTACGCTGGCAGTTGAACTGGGGGCTGGCGGATCTCCAAGGCGCGGCCCTGGTCGTCACTGGGATCGCCGGCGTGGTCGCCTGGAGCCGCGGCACGGTCGCTGGGGCAGTGCGAGGGTATTCCCGCTTGCTCGCGGCCGAGGGGGGGCACCTGGCCGCGTTGCTGATTTTGGCAGGGGTTGCAGCCGGGACGCTTTCGGCCATGGCTTACATGATAGTGCTGTCGCTTCCTGCGCAGACCTGGGTCCTCTCGGCCGCTGATGGCTATGCCCACTACGCGACTTTACCGATCGGTCTGGTGACCCTGGCGGGTCTCGTTGAGCTCGGAGAGCGTTCGCTCCCCGTGGCGGCGCTGGCGACCGAGATCGAAACCGAAGTGGTCGCGGATCCGATTTTGGTCTGAAGGCCGTTTCCATCGCACCTTTGACCGAGCTTCTTCGTAGTCATAGAGAAGTCAGCGAACTTTCCGACCGCGGGGAGACTCCGCATCTTGGGATCGCCAGGCGCCCGCAGCCAGGGCAACGGGATCAGAGGGGACCCGAGTTCGATGGTCTGGTTCGCTTGACAGGAACGCGATTACGGGGTTGTAATGAGTGGGACGGCCTGGTCTTCCTCCGGATCTGCTCTGCCGCACCTGCCATGGAGGCCCCTTCGGCTGTTCCCTCGGGTTTTCAGCAACCACCCGATGGCGATTCTCGACCCAGGTATTCCCCAACGATGCGTTGACAATTTGGAACAGCCTCGTTTCGAGGACACCTCGCCGCGCGCGCGACTCCGCGAGCGCCTTGACCACGGGTCGATCCCTTGTCCCGCGATGCGCCCTGCTCGACGGATCCACCTTCAGGAGGGAATAGGATAATGTCCACAGGAACGGATCTGATCGCGTCGCTTGCCAGTCGCCAAAATCTGGCGGATTACCAGAAGAAGCACTGGCACGGCTCGTTTGCCGACTATCTCGACATCGTTCGCCAGAACCCCAAGGTGACTCGGACAGCTTACCAGCGAGTCTATGACATGATCCTCAGTCACGGGACCGAGGAGATCATGGTCAACAAGGAAAAGGGGGTCCGCTACAAGTTCTTCGACGACCTTGAATGTGGTGGCCAGGACGCGATTTTCGGTCTGGACCGGACGTTATTGAACCTGGTCAATATTCTCAAGAGTGCCGCACACCGTTACGGCACCGAACGCCGTGTGCTTCTCTTGCATGGCCCGGTAGGCAGTTCGAAGAGCACGATCGCCCGGTTGCTCAAAAAGGGCCTCGAGCTCTATTCGAAGTCCGACGATGGAGCGCTCTACACCTATGGCTGGAGGGAGGAATCCCTTGATGGGAGCGAGTCGTTCGAAGACTGCCCGATGCACGAGGAGCCGCTTCACCTGATCCCGGCGGAGTTCCGCACGGCGTTGCTCGAACAGCTCAATGCGGGGACGAACAATTCGCCCGCTTCCGATGACTATGAGTTCCAGATCACCATCGAGGGGGATCTCTGCCCCTACTGCCGGCAGATGTTCAACGAGCGGATGGAACGCTACGACGGCGACTGGTCGAAAGTCCTCGGCGACATTCGCGTCCGCCGCCTGATCCTCTCCGAGCAAGACCGGATCGGGATTGGCACCTTCCAGCCCAAGGACGAGAAGAACCAGGATGCCACCGAACTGACGGGGGACATCAACTACCGGAAGATCGCCGAGTACGGCACGGAGAGCGACCCGCGCGCCTTCAATTTCGATGGCGAATTCAATATCGCCAATCGCGGCATCATTGAATTCATCGAGGTTCTCAAGCTCGACGTGGCGTTCCTCTACGACCTGCTGGGGGCCAGCCAGGAACACAAGATCAAGCCCAAGAAGTTTGCGCAGACGGACATCGACGAAGTCATCGTCGGGCACACCAATGAGCCGGAGTACAAGAAACTCCAGTCCAATGAGTTCATGGAGGCGCTGCGCGACCGGACCGTGAAGATTGACGTGCCCTACGTCACTCGGTTGAGCGATGAGGTGCAGATTTACCAGAAGGACTACAACACCCGCAAGGTCCGGGGCAAGACGATCGCGCCTCATACCCTGGAAGTCGCCGCGATGTGGGCGGTCCTGACCCGCCTCGAGGAACCCAAGAACGCGGGCCTGACCCTACTCCAGAAGCTCAAGCTGTATAACGGCAAAACGCTTCCTGGCTTCACCGAGGACAACATCAAGGAGCTTCGCGAGGAGGCGGAACGCGAAGGGATGCATGGTATCAGCCCGCGCTACGTGCAAGACAAGATTTCCAACGCCCTGGTCGCCCACGCCAACGAGCGATCGGTCAATCCGTTCATGGTCCTCAATGAACTCGAGGCGGGCCTCAAGCATCATTCGCTGATCAACAGCGAAGATGTTCGCAAACATTACAAGCACCTGCTCGCCGTCGTGAAGGAAGAGTACGAAGACATCGTCAAGAACGAGGTCCAGCGCGCCATCGCGGCCGATGAAGACTCGCTCGCGCGGCTCAGCGGCAACTACATCGACAGCGTCAAGGCCTACACCCAGCGAGAGAAGGTCAAGAACAAGTACACGGGACAGACCGAAGAACCCGATGAACGGCTGATGCGATCGATCGAAGAGAAGATCGATATCCCCGAAAGCCGGAAGGACGACTTCCGCCGCGAGATCATGAACTACATTGGAGCCCTCTCGCTCGACGGCAAGAAGTTCGACTACAAGGCCAACGAACGGTTGCAGAAAGCCCTCGAGTTGAAACTTTTCCAGGACCAGAAGGATACGATCAAGCTGACGAGCCTTGTCACCAGCGTCGTGGACAAGGACACTCAGGAGAAGATCGATATCGTCAAGGGACGCCTGATCCGAAACTATGGCTACGACGAGGATTCGGCGACGGACGTCCTCAACTACGTCGCCAGTATCTATGCCCGTGGCGACGTCAAACGCGGTTCCCACTAAGCGCGCTCGATCGTCCCGGTCCGACGAGGGGTCGGGACGTCGTGGCCGCGAGAATTTTCGATGAGTAATTGGATATTGATGTTGCTCCGGTCTAGAATTTGCCGTGGATAGTGCAGGCGATCCGCAGCAGATTCTGGCCGGCCTGAGTGCCGCCTCCTTGAGCAGAGCATCCTACCCGCCTGTCTTTCTCTTCCATCGCCTGACCTGATCTTTGCCATGTGGTTGTGCGGTCGGACCCAAGGGCCGCGAGTGCGACGTGCTGCGCTCATCTCTCTCAAGAAGCGGAGCAGAGGGAAGGCGGTCTGGGTCCAACCGCGGCAGAGGTGGGCAGACGGAGTGGTCGGCGCGGCGCCTTTGACCATCAAAAGGGCTGGCACGAGTCGGCTGTCCCCCAAGGGTGAGGGTTCAACGGCCGTGGTGCGAAAAATCGAGCGTGACGCGAATCGGTTCAAGCAGATTGTCCGCGGTAAGATCAAGACGGACCTGCGGAAGTACATCACTCATGGCGAGATGATCGGCAAGACGGGGGGCGAGCTCGTCTCGATCCCTCTGCCGCAGATTGATATCCCGGAGTTTCGCTACGGCCCGAAGAACAGCGGAGGAGTCGGGCAGGGGCCGGGGGACGTGGGCACTCCGATCGGTCGGACTGGCGAAGGCGACTCGCCCGGGGGCGCGGGCGAAGCGCCCGGTCACCACATCCTCGAAGTGGAGCTGACGCTCAACGAACTGGCCGAGATTCTCGGTGAAGGGCTGGCCTTGCCACGCATCATGCCCAAGGGGCGGGCCAACATCATTGAGGAGAAGGACAAGTACACCGGGATCCGCCAGGCCGGTCCCGAGAGCCTGCGTCACTTCAAGCGGACGTACAAGAAAGCGCTCAAGCGGCAGATTGCCTCAAGTACGTATAACCCGTCGGACCCGATGGTGATCCCGGTTCGCGAGGACAAGCTCTATCGTTCGTGGAACCCGACTCCGCTGCCGCACTCCAATGCCGTGGTCCTCTACCTGATGGATGTCTCCGGGTCGATGACCGACGACCAGAAGGAGATCGTGCGGATCGAGGCGTTCTGGATCGACACCTGGCTCAAGAGCCAGTACGACGGAGTGACGACCCGGTACATCATCCACGACGCCGTCGCCAAGGAGGTCGATCAGCACACCTTTTACCACACCCGCGAAAGCGGCGGGACCCGGATCAGCTCGGCCTACAACCTGGCGAATCGGATCATCGACTCCGAGCACCCGCCGATGGATTGGAACATCTACGTGCTCCACTTCTCCGATGGAGACAACTGGGGCGAAGACAACCGACAATGCGTCTCCTTGCTCCGCGACCAGATCTTGCCCAAATGCAACCTGTTCGGGTACGGGCAAGTGGAAAGCCCCTACGGATCGGGTGAATTTTACCGAGAGTTGGAAGAAGCGTTCGACAGCGTGCCGAACTTAGCGCTGTCCGAGATCCGTAACAAGGATGGGATCTTCGAGTCGATCAAGGAGTTTCTGGGCCGTGGCCGCTAACCCGACCAACCCCCGGGCCCGGCGCGGTCCGTTATCGTTGAGGTGAACTGCAATGGCTGTGTTTCGCGTCCCTTATCCCGAAGATCCCGAGCATCGCCAGGCCCTTTTCCATCGAGTCGCCACCGCCCTGGGCCGGCATGGTCGATACGAGGGGACGCCTCAGCAGGGCCACTTTGAAGGCACGACGCCGCTCGGTAAGTTTGCCGGCTCGTATCGCGCGGTCGAGGGGTCCCCTGAGCTGGAGATCGAGCTCACCAAGAAGCCGTGGCTCGTCAGCACGCACCTGCTCGAGCGCGAGGTCCGCAAGATGTTGGCCCAAGTCTAAAATCAAAATGTTCCTGGTCTCGAGTCTGGGACCGCCTGGAGGTGTCTGCCATGTCGATCATGAGCAACGAGCACAACCTTCCCCCCGACCTCGCCGCCCTCCAGGTCGAGACCGAGCAGCACGCACGCGAGTTCGGGCTCGACTTCTACGACACGATTTTCGAAGTTCTCGACTACGACGAGCTCTCCGAGATCGCCGCCCTGGGAGGATTTCCCACCCGGTATCCCCACTGGCGGTTCGGCATGGAGTACCAGCAGCTCTCCAAGGGCTATCGCTACGGACTCCAGAAGATCTACGAGATGGTCATCAACAATGACCCCTGCTATGCCTATCTGCTCCGCTGCAACCAGTGGGTCGACCAGAAACTCGTCATGGCGCACGTCTACGGACATAACGATTTCTTCAAAAACAATATCTGGTTCAGCCGTACCAACCGCAAGATGATGGACGAGACGGCCAATCACGGCAACCGGATTCGCTCTCACATGGAGCGGCAGGGGGAAGACGCCGTCGAGAACTTCATCGATAGCTGCCTCTCGCTCGAGAATCTGATCGATATCCACTCTCCGTTCATCAAGCGACGCGATAGCCACGATCGCTATGATTTCCGCCAGGACGATTCCGAAGACTCCAGCATCCCGTCCAAGTTCCAGAGCAAGGAGTACATGGATTCGTTCGTCAACCCCCCCGGGCTCCTCAAGGAACAGGCGAAGCAACGCGAGGTCGAGCGGCAAAAGTCACGGCAATTCCCCGAGCAACCCGAACGCGACGTCCTGCTCTTCCTCCTGGAGCATGCTCCGCTCTCGCCCTGGCAGCGCGACGTGCTCGGCATCATCCGCCAAGAGGCCTATTACTTCGCTCCCCAGGGGCAGACCAAGATCATGAACGAAGGGTGGGCGTCGTACTGGCACTCGACGATCATGACGACCCGGACCCTGAGCCCGTCGGAGGTCGTGGACTACGCCGACCATCATTCGGGCACGATGGCCACCCAGCCGGGGCGGCTGAACCCGTACAAACTTGGCATCGAGCTGTTCCGCGATATCGAAGAACGCTGGAACAAGGGCCAGTTTGGCGCCGAGTACGACGACTGCGATAACTACGAGGTGCGCGAGCGTTGGGACAAGAAGCTGGGCCTCGGCCGTGAGAAGATCTTCGAGGTTCGCCGAATCCACAACGACGTGACGTTCGTCGACACCTTTCTCACGCCCGATTTCTGCCGACGCTACAAGATGTTCAGTTACAAACACAATGACCAGAACGAAACTTATGAGATCGAAAGTCGCGAGTTTAAACAGATCAAAGATCGCCTGCTATTCGGATTGACCAACTTTGGTCAGCCGATCATCCGGATCAAGGACGGCAACTTCCGGAATCGTGGTGAATTGTACCTGCAGCACGAGCACTTCGGGATCGATCTGAAGCTCGACCATGCGCAGGATACGTTGCGCCACCTCAACCGCCTCTGGACGCGTCCCGTTCATATCGAGACCGTTGTCGATGGGCGGAATACCTTGTTGTCATTTGACGGGACGGATCACACGATCCGTCCCCTGGGAGGATCGACCCATGAGTCTGAGCCAAAAGATCGCCGCCGCGCTTGACGCGCGCCCCGATAATGGTGCCTTGCCGTGCAACCTCACGGTCGAGGATGAGCCCAATCGTCTGACCCTCGGCTTGACGGCCTCCGGGCCCGTCGGGATGGCGTTCGACCGTCTCGACTTCGCCACTCACCGTCGGTCAGAGTGGTCTTCCGAAGATCTGAAAGCCTGGGCCGATCGCCTCGCTTCCCGGGTGACCTATCTGATGGAACCGTTGGTCGTCCTGGAGCACGACAAAATCGGCGGCGAGGTCGAACTTCGTAGCCAGGTCCCGACCTCGCGGGGCGACCGGCGTACTTATTTCGAGGTTCGTCTCCATCATCAAGGCACCGTGAAGCTGTCACGCGTCGCCGTCGACGAGGCTTCCCGACAACGCCACCCGACCACTTGCCAGATGACTCGAGAGGTGCTTGAACGCTTGGCTGACGACCTTGTCGAAAGCGTTGGCTGATCCCCATGCACCACGATCCGATTGACGCGGGGTCGCTTCTCGAACTGAGAAACGACCCCGTTTTCGTTGCGCTCGGGTGAGGAAGCTTGGGGCTTTTGAGTTGGATTTCCCATGGGATTGGGTATCCCGCTCGCCTCGCTGGCTGGCGATGCCAGAGCGGCCGGGTCAGGCGGCTTCCTGGCTCGACTCGTCTTCTCCCTGGGTGAGAGTGTGCATCTCGAGTCGATGGAATGCCTCCTGGGTGACCTCGAAGGCTTCACCGTTCAGCGCCCAGATCTCCTCGATGATTTCGTCGACCTCTCGATCAGGCTCTTCCCAGGTCACCGTGAAAATCGAGTCGTCTTGCACGTAGACGTCGAACCCGAGATCGCTGAGGTGCCCTTCGATCTCCGCGCGGTGGGCCGAGTTGATATGGAAGGTCCAGCGGATCAGGTCGATCGAGGACGCGCCCTGGTCTTGGCTCATCGGTCGGTTCCCTCCGTGAAACTGGGGATCGGATTCATCACACCGATCTTATCCGTTGAGGTTCGTCATCAGATACGGATCGGGACGAGCTCCTCACCGGCTTCAATCAAATTCCCATTTTGGATCGCCGAACGACTACTCGACTCGCGAGGACCGCGTCGTCTCATTCGCGAGTCGAGTCGAGGCAAGATTGAGCCCGTCGTCAGACGGGGAGGGCGGTTTGGAGGAGGGTCTTCGAGGGCGAATCTTCGCTTGCCAGCTCCACGAGAAGCGATGCGACGAGCCATTCGAGCGGTACGGAAAGATGGACCGACTCCGAATTCAGACGGTCGAAAAGCTTTTCAGAGAGGGTCACGGAGAGGCCGGGATCACGTGTGTTCATCATCGTCCCTTACGTCGTCGTGGAGGATGGATGGATGGAACGGACGTTGCTCTATTGCAACATTAGGTCAACATTGGGGGTTTTTCCGAAAATTCCACGACGAATTCCGGTTGTGAAATTCTTCGTCGCTCGAAAGGCCAACTTTCTTCCTGCTTCTCACCGGCGTCGAAGCTTGCCATAACGTGGGTGCCACCATCGCGCGTCGATGCGTTGTTCGAGTTCTTCGGGCGTGCCTGGATCCGTGAGGCCCAGCCGGCGGGCCTCGCTTGCCACGGCGAGGGCAATCCGCCGCGAGACGTTGGCGATGTCTTCCAGGGCAGGGAAGAGCGAGCCACCTGAGGTGGTCCGCGCCGGTGAGGCTGCGGCCAGGGCCCTGGCTGCGGCGAGGAGGAGGTCATCGGGGATCCGTCGCGCGCCCGATGCGAGGACTCCCTGGCCGAGTCCGGGAAAGATGTAGGCATTATTGCACTGGCCGACCGCAACGGGGCGGCCGTTGTGGATCACATCGGGGAACGGGCTCCCGGTCGCCACGAGTGCCCGGCCGTCGGTCCAGGCGATGACGTCGGCGGGAGTCGCCTCGCATCGTGAGTTCGGGTTCGAGAGCGGAAAGATGGCTGGTCGCTCGACGTGTTGCGCCATTTCACGGACGACTTCCTCGGTGAACGTACCGGGCCTTCCCGAAGTTCCGATCAGGACCGTCGGATGGACGTTGCTGACCACCTCGCCGAGCGAGTACCCGCTGCCGTCGACCGTCCATCCTTCGAGCCGCTCGAGAGGCTGAGCGAACCGTTGCTGAAACGGTTGGAGGTCGGTCATCGCGGTGTGAAGCAGACCGTGACGATCGACCAGCCAGAGCCGCGCGAGCGCTTCGTGCTCCGTCAGTCCTTCGGCCATCATGGCGGTCACGATCTGGTCCGCGATTCCGGTTCCGGCGGAGCCGGCGCCCAAGATCGCCACTCGCTGGTCGCTCAGACGCGTCCCCGAGACATGCCCCGCCGCCAAAATGGCCGCCAGGCTGACGGCGGCGGTCCCCTGAATATCGTCGTTGAAGGTGCAGAGCCGGTCGCGGTAGCGGTCGAGCAGCCGCCTGGCGTTCGGCAAGGCAAAGTCTTCCCACTGGAGCAACGTGTTTGGTAAGACCCGGGTCACCGCTCTGACAAAAAGGTCGACGAAATCATCGTACTCCGCACCACGCATCCGCGGGTGCCGCCAACCGAGGTAGAGCGGATCGGCGAGCGCCTCCTCGTTGTCCGTCCCGGCGTCGAGGAAGATCGGCAGGGTGCGCGCGGGGTGAATGCCGCCGCAGAGGGTGTAGAGCGAGAGCTTGCCGACGGGAATTCCCATGCCGCCGACGCCGAGGTCGCCCAGGCCGAGAATCCGCTCGCCGTCGGTCACGACGATCACGTCCACGTCGCGGTACGGCCGGTTCTCGAGGATCGTCTCGAGATCGGCGCGGTGCTCGTACGAAACGAACAGGCCCCGGGGGCGTCGATAGGTCCGGCTGAAGTGCTGGCAGGCTTCGCCGACCACCGGCGTATAGATCAAGGGCATCATCTCGGTGATGTGGTCGGCCATCAGGCGATAGAAGAGGACTTCGTTGCGATCCTGGAGGTCGCGGAGATAGATGTGCTGTTGCAGTTCGGTGCGCTTCTGCGAGAAGTCGCCATAGCGTCGTTCGAGCTGCTCGTCGATCGAGCCGACGTGCGGGGGGAGCAGCCCGTGCAGCCCGAATTCCGCGCGTTCGTCATCGGGGAAGGCACTCCCCTTGTTGAACACCGGACAGTCCAGCAGCGAGAGGGCCGCCAGGGGAACCTCGACGATGTCATCACCTGTTTCCGCATCAACGGTGATCTGGAAGTCCAGCACAACGCGTCTCCGATCGGTCGATCCGTTTTTGATTGCGTCGTCCCGCCCTCCAAAAGGGCGTGGGCGGTCGCGCCCTCCCGCGACGGTCTGCGGACTGATCTTAGGGATCGGCCAGGGTTTCTGGAAAGGGGAATCGGTCCCAGTCTTCCCACGATCGACTCAAGAAACAGAGTCGGGTCTTTCCTGCGCGAGGGAGGGCCGTATAATCGTGGGTGAGCGTGGCCTTTTGCTCCTGAAATCACATCTTGAACAACCAACGCGGGCCGGTCGCTCAAGACCTGGGAACCGTTCGGGACGACGAGACGCCTTGCGTTGGCTCGTCCCGACCATGGAAGGCTTGACATTGGGTCTTGTGGAAAGTCTTTCCAATCGCTGATTCGCACCCGTGGAATTGACTTCAAGGGATGTTCCAGGTTTCGCGCTGGGTTCTGCCTCCCTTTGTTGGGACCTAGCCGATTAGGGCTCACGTTCTCCAGGAGTTCCGGTCCGAGGAGACGACCGGACTCCACATGAGGTCGTCATCATGTTTGGCGGGCGCAGGACGTACGTCTTCCTTTCGATCGCCGTATTCGGGACTCTCGGCTGTTCAGGGGCCCGCGAGGTCCGTTATGTCTACCAGGACGGGCATTCGGGCGTCATCGGAATGCCGGCCAATACCTCGAAGTGGCCGAAGTATTATCGAAAACATGCGGACAAGCTGATGGAACAGCATTTCCCCGGGGGCTACGAGGTCGTTCGCGCTGAGGAAGTGGTCGAGGGATCGAGGACGCTCACCATCAATGGGTCGAATTCGGCCGAGATCCAGCCCACCGCCTCGAGTCAACTGCTCGCGGTGGGCAAGCTGGGGCGGACCTCGTCACGAAGCCAGTCCGACTCATTGAAGATCAAAGAATGCCGGATCCTCTACCGGAAAGCAGAGCAACTCGATCCCGAGGCGCAGATCGAATACGCGGAGCGGGCGATGTGGACCCCCGCACCTTATATTGACCCGAACGCCCTTGATCGGAAGCTGGCCAAGGCCAAGCTCGAGGAGCCGAAGGCGTGTGCGCCTGGGACCCTGGCCACAGCGGCTGTTCCGGCTCAAGCCGGAAGTTCCTCCGAGGCCAAGTCGGCGCATTCGGATGGGATTCCCGCAGCCGGTAACCCCACAGAGCGGGCCGCCTCGGTGCTCAAGGCCTTTTGAGGCCTTGGCATGAGGCTCGATCGATGGAAAACTTCGTCTAGCAAATTATGTGCTTATGAATGAATTATGGTTGGGCGGCGGTCAGAATTCGATTTTTCCCGTAGGGTGGGTACGGCTCGCTATTCCTATCTCCTTGTCAGAGAGGAGGTTAAGATGGTGGGCCGTGCCCACCCTACGGGAATTGTGAGGCCGACAATGATGCCATGGCTGCTCGCTCTGACGTAGGGAGAAACGGGTTCGGCGAAGGTTTGCCGATCAATCCATGAGAGCGGCTGGCTCCCATTTTGGTTTCGGCCGGGGCCGTGGAGGATTCGCGGCGGACCTGATGGAGACGCGGCCCAGGCAACGATCGAACGTCCCCAGCGTGGCCGCCAGTAAGCCGATGGCGATCAATGAGTAGACGACACACCAGACGATGAGCCAGGCGGCGAATTCCGACCATTCGTTGTCACTGTTCAGGATCTGGACCAAGAGGTTCGGGATCACCGTTCCCAACCAGGGACTGGCGGATCCGATTCCAAGCCTAGCCGAGCCATTCGTGCCTGTTGACAGGAGTTCCATGACGAAAGGCCAGCCGATCGTCGCGAAGACATAGGCCGTGACGGTCAGGGCCATGACTCGACCCTGATGCGGGATCCAGGTCGCTAGCGCCAGTCCCAGGCTCGTCAGCGCCGCGCCGAAGGTGAGGAGCAGGCCGATAACCAGGGGCACGGCCTCCCAGTGCCCGTGGCGATACGCGATCGCGACAGTCACCATCCCCGGCAGGATGACGAGAAGCAGGGTGCTCTGGTACGCGCCCCACCACTTGCCGAGCACGATCGCCCGAGTCGACATGGGGGTCGCCAGAAGGACATCGAGGCTTCCGCGAACTCGCTCTTCAGTCAGTGACGTTGAGGATAGGATGCTCAGGAGGAGAAATCCGACCGCGACCTGACCGCCGTTGAAAAAAGCGCTGGACTGACTCTGGGTCGAGGTACCCCGGAGGATGAGAGCCACCATCATCAGGCTGATCGCGATCGCCCCCCCGTTGTAGAGCGTCCAGAGAATTCGGCTCCACCGCGACGGCCGGCGGCGATGCCACTCACGCCAGAGGATCGGATTGGGATCGAGTCGCGGTCCGAACCAATCGCGACGCCAACGGCCGTGGCCACTCGAGGAGAACCACCACCTTCGCCGTGGGGCGTGGCCGGCCTGGCGTGATGCGACGTCCCTGACGCGAACGACCGCCACCGCCGTCAGCACGGCCGAGATTCCGCAACTGGCCGCCAGGAAGAGGAGGCTCGGCCCCAGATCCACGGTTCCTCGTTGCCACGAGCTGGCGAACGTGAGCCAGAATGGGTTCACCCAGTTGAGCCATTGCGGGGGGCCGAATCCCCAGCCCAAGACCCACTTCAAATAGGACCAGGTCGGGGCGCCGACGATCCAGACAAGGAAAATGACGTATGTGGCTATGAGCACTTCATGCGTCTTCGTTCCCCAGACCGAAAGCAGCAAGGCCAAGGTGCAGCCGAGTATCGCGACCCCCAGGCTCACCAGGAAAGCCCCGGTCAAGGCGCGAGGATCGATCCCTCCCATGAGCGTCCCCAACGCCAGGGCCGGCAAGGCGCTGGCGACCAGGCCGAGCACCGGAATCAACCGCGCGGCCAACTTGCCTAGCACGATCTCGGCATTGGAGAGGTCTGTCAGCAGGAGGTGGGTCAACGTCCCCCGAGCTTTGTCCAGGCAGACCGATCCGGCCGTCGCCGCGGGGGCGGCGAGCAGGAGCAGGATGAGCTGAGTGCCGACGATCGCCTGGTAAAAGGCCCGCCCCACCTCGGCCTGACGCTGAATGGTCGGCCGCCTTAGGGGCGCAGTAGCGGTCGTCGTCCCGACCAACGCCAGGCTCGTCAGCAAGACCGTGACAAACAGCGAACGCATGGCATAAACCTGCCAACGCCTCGAAGTCGCCAACCACTCGTACGCAAACACGGGCCCCAGGCCCACTCTCATACGCATGTCAGATCCTCCTCGCGGTGAGGATACACGAGACTGTTCGGACTTGCGTGGGGCTTGCCGGGCCGAAACTGCAAATCGATTTCGAATGAAGTTGTTGACACAATGATTGTGGTGCGGTATTTTGTGTTGACAGATGATTGGAGCATAATGAGGAGTAGGGACATGGCGACGTCGCCGCTGCAGGACGAAGTCAAGAAGCGAAACCCGTTCGATGCTCCGGAGCAGGAAGTGTCGCTGAACCTGGTGAAGACGACCGAGTTTCTTCAGGCGGAGTTCGCCCGGCTCTTCAAGCAGCATCAGATCAGCGGGGCTCAGTATAATGTGCTCAGGATTCTCCGGGGGGCGGGAACCGAACTGCCATGCCTGGAGGTGGCCAGCCGGATGATCTCGCATCTGCCCGACATTACTCGGCTGGTTGATCGCCTGGAAGCGGGGGGGTTGGTCGAGCGGTGTCGGACCCAGGAGGACCGCCGTCTCGTGCTGATCAAGATCACCACGCAGGGGATGGCGGTGCTATCCGAGCTCGACGCACCGGTCCTCGCGCTCCATAAGAAGCAGCTTGGCCACCTGACGGCTGAGGAAATGACCGAGTTCAATCGCCTGCTTGTCAAGGCGCGACGACCCGAGAGCCAGTAGCCCGGCTGACCAGGCCGTCATTCATCCTTGGAATACGCTTCTCGGAGGGAATCACGGCCGGGCCGGCCGTGTTGGAAAAAAATGCGATCGGACCCATCGTTCCGCTCGCTCGTGTCGGTCGTGGTGGTTCAGAACGGTCTTTCTTAACGCAAGAAGGAGACGACGTGATGAAGGTTCGCAAGCTCACGCTCATGGCGGGAATCGTTGCTGGGATGGGCCTTTCGCTCGGTCACGCGAACCAGGCGGCGGCCCAGGCGTACAAGGTGGACACGGTCCACTCGGCGACGGTCTTTCGCATCAAACACATGAACACGAGCTACTCTTATGGCCGGTTCAATGACATCACCGGCCAGTTCGCCCTCGACGACACCGACCCCAAGAAGTCCCACCTCGACATCGTGGTGAAGACGGATAGCATCGACACCGCCAACGCGAACCGCGACAAGCACCTGAAGGGGCCCGACTTCTTCAACGCGGTCCAGTACAAGACGATCTCGTTCAAGAGCAAGTCGGTGGCCAAGACGGGGGCGGACACGTTTCAGGTCCATGGCGACTTGACGCTTCACGGCGTGACCAACCCGTTGGCCTTGACGGTGACTCGCACCGGCGCTGGCAAGGACATGAAGGGGAAGCCGGTCGCCGGGTTCGAGACCGAATTCGCGATCAAGCGGTCGGACTTCAAGATGAACAAGATGCTGGAAGGCATCGGTGACGACGTGAAGATTATTGTGAGCGTCGAGGGTGGTCAATAACCAGAGGAATCGATTGAAGGCCCGACGAGTTGTTCCCCGCGGGGACGGCGCGGCGGGCCTTCGCCTTTTCTATTGCGGAGGGCGTGACGATGCCAAGTCCCTTGAGCGCCTTTCTGTTCGGATTCCTCCTCCCGGCGCTCGTGACAGTGACTCTCCTGGCCGTGGTCTGGCGGGCTGGCCGCCCTCGGGATGTGAAAGTTCGCGGGGCCCTGGCCGTGGCGCTTGCGCTCGGGTTGGGCGATCTGGCGGGGCATCTTGGAGTGGCCTGGCCTGCATGGCCCCCCTCGGAGGTGACGGACCGCATTCCCCTGCTCGTGGTTGTCGCGATCCTCTCGGCAGCCCTCGAGGTGGTTGGCCCCGCCCGACGTTGGCTGTCCTGGGGCAATCGGGTCGTCGTCTCTGGGATCACGACCGCGGCGATCGTGGGGCCGGCGTTCGGAGAAACGTGGTCGGCGCCCGCAACCCTGCTTGGTGGGACCTTGGTGGGGATCGGTCTGGTTCTGACATGGGCAAATCTTGAAGCGGTTGCTGAGCATTGCTCAGGAGCAGGCATTTTTCTGCCCTTGCTTGTCGTCACCAGCGGAGCGAGTGTCGCTCTCCTGGTTTCGGGAAGCATCGTCCTGCCGCTTCTGGGAGGTGTCCTCTCGGCGGTGGTCGGGGTCTGTTGGCTTGCCTTCTGGCGGGTTCCCTCGATCAGCCTTGCACGCGGAGGGACCCCCATCGTGGTGGTGGTCCTGGCGAGCCTGTTGTTGATCAATCGGTTCTACGCGGAACTCCCTTCGGGAAGCGTCTTGCTTTTCGCGCTGGCCCCCGCGGCGCTCTGGTTGGTTCAGATCGGGCCGATCCGCCGACGCCCCCCTTGGCTCAGAGTGGTGGTCGCCACGACGGCCGTGCTCGTCCCGGTGGCGATCGCCGTCGGCCTTGCCGTGGCGGCGATGCCCTCGTACGAATATTGATCGAAATCCAAGGCCCAGGACTTCAGACGCGAATCACGATCTTGCCGAAATGCGCGGCGCTCTCCATGTGGCGGAACGCCGCCGGCGTTTCGGCGAAGGGAAAGACCCGATCGATCACCGGGCGAAGCTCGTGAACCCCGATGGCGCGGTTCATGGCTTCGAACATGGCGCGCGAACCGACGAAGATCCCGTGGACCTGGATGGCTTTCATCAGGATGGGCAGGGTGTTGATCTCCGCGGCCCCACCCGCCAGCAGGCCGATCAGACTGATCTGGCCCGCGGCTCGGACCGCTTGGAGCGATTTCGAGAGGGTGCCGGCTCCGCCGACCTCGACCACATGATCGACCCCTCGGCCGTTCGTCAGCTCGCGGACGCGCTTCTCCCATTGGGGAGTCGACTTGTAGTTGATCCCGGCCACGGCCCCCATGTTGAGCACGCGCTCGAGCTTCTCATCGCTACTCGAGGTGGCGATCACGCTCGCGCCGGCCAGCTTGGCGAGCTGGAGGGCGAAAAGTGAGACCCCACCTGTGCCCTGGATCAGAACTGTCTCGCCCGCTTTGAGGTTTCCGGCGACGAAGAGGGCGTTCCAGGCCGTCACCGCCGCGCAAGGGAGAGTCGCCCCTTCTTCGAAGCTCAGATGATCGGGGAGAAGCACCAGGCCCGATTCGTGAAAGACCAGAAACTCGGCCAGAACGCCTTCGGCGGAGCCTCCGAGAGCCGACTTGCCGTGAGCTTCCGTCAAGTCTCCGGCCAGCCAGGTTTGCATGAAAAGCGGCGCAACCCGGTCGCCGGCTTTCACTCGGGTCACCCCGGCACCGACTTCCACCACCTCGCCCGCGGCGTCCGAAAGAGGGACGGCGGGCAAGGGGAGGTGCTTGTTGTAAAGCCCCTTGAGAACGAGCAAATCTCGATAGTTCAAGGAGGCGGCCCGCACACGAACGAGAACCTGCCCAGGCCCGGGGGTGGGCGTGGGCAGGTCGTCGAGTCGAAGGCCATCGGTTCCGCCGAACTCGTGAATCCGATAGGCTTTCATCAATCGATTGTCCTACCAGGTGTCGATCGTCCCGAGAAATGCTCCCCGTCGATGAACCAGGCCGCTCAGAGCGTCGGGAGCTCGAGGTTTTCCTGGATCGCGATCTTACGGAGCTTCTCCTGGGCGCGTGACTCGATTTGACGCACCCGCTCCTTGGTCACTCCGAGTTCGTGCCCGAGCTGCTCGAGCGTGTGGGCAACGGTTCCTTCCAGGCCGAACCGGCTGGTCAGCACGCGCCGCTCGCGATCGGACAGTCGGCCGAGGAGCCCCTGGACCGCCTCCCGCGTTCGCTTCTGGGCGGCCTCGTATTCGTGTTCGTCGGTCCTGTGATCGGCGGCGGCCTCGAACATTTCTTCGTGCCCGGTGACGAACCGATCGCGCCGGTGCTTTTCCTCGGGGATTGAGCGAATGTAGTTCCGCATGATCGCCCAAGAAGCATACGTGCTGAATTTATTGCCACGGGCGTAGTCGAATTTTTCAACGGCCCGGATCAGCGACATGTTGCCGTCGGAGACCAGTTCGAAGAAATTGTTCGCCGGTCCCAGGTGCTTCTTGGCGATCGAGACCACCAGGCGGAGGTTGGCGCGGATGATCTGGTTCTTGACCGCGAGTGCCTCTTCCATCAGCCGTTCGATCTCATCGAGCACGGCCGGTTTCACGCGAGTGGGATCGATCGTTGCCCGCATCTGGTTGACGCGGAACTTCAGGTAGTTCATTTTGCGGAACAGGTGGGCTTCCTGCTCCCGCGACAAGAGCGGAACGTCATACAAGCTTGCGAGATACGGCGGCAGCCCTTCGGGAGGCTTGGAGCGACGCGCCTTGCCGGTGGCCGGTTCGGGCGGCGTGGCGAGGATTTCGGCCTCAACACCCGGCGTTTCAAAGCTGGGATCGGGCATGAAATCGAGGACATGCTCGATAATCCGCTTGGCCCGGAACTCGGTCAAGAGCCGATCGACACGCGACCGCGTTTGATGAAATCGAGCCGCGAGCGCATCGGGGGAGACGCCACGACGGAACAGGCGGTCGATTTCCATCTTGGCCGCATCGTCCAGACGCCGAACGGACGCCGGGGGGTTGGACGGCTGGGCGGAATCCAAAGCTGATTCAAGAACCACGTCGAGTGCTGCCATGTTCGTCATCCTTCTTTTTGCCGCATCCACCCATCAACCGAGCGTGTTCATCCAGGTGCCCGCCTCGCAAGACTTGTAATAGACCAGTCAGTCAAGCAATTCTCGGGCCCTGGAGCTTCAATCTCATCGAACACCGTACGGCCGGATCTCACGACGGAACGTGGAGGAGCGATCCGAACATCACGTTGAGAAATGTCTGTAGCGGAACGACACTGCGTATCGTCTTGGCTCGCAGGACCGCGCCTTGCCAGCTATTGAGCCAGAACTCCGCGAGTTCGTGGACATCGACGTGAGGGGGGATCTCGCCAAGCTGCTGGGCCTGGCCGAGTACCTCCGCATAGCGATTCACCCAGCCCTCGAAGATTTCTTCCAGACGGGCTCGAAACGCTTCACTCTGCGCCGCCATCTCCTGACTCAAGTTCCCGGCCAGGCAGCCATTACGGCACTCCTGGGACTGGATTCGCTCACAGGCGGAGTCAAAGTAGCGGCGAAGCCGGTCGAGGGGACTGAGCGAGAGGTCGCCCAGGTCGCGATCAAAGTTTTCGTTGTACTGCTCCGCAAAACTGTCGAGCACCTGAAGCCCGAAATCTTCCTTACTCGTAAAATAGTAATAGAACGATCCTTTAGGCACGCCGGCAGCCTGGATGATTGCTTCAATCCCTGCGTGATTGTAGCCTTTCTCCAGGAAAACGCGTTTGCCGGCTTCCAGCAGAACGGTTTTGGTTTTTTCCTTGCTCATAACGGCCCTGGTCTCGTACCTACCCTATGGATCTCAAGAAGTTCTTGTTTCCACAACAACTTCATATTAGACCGGTCGTCTAGAGAAATCAAGGCTGTCGGGAGCACGTTCTTGTTTGAGGACGGGAACGTGTCTTTCAGGCCTCAACGCCTCGAGCGTGGACGGGTCGAGCGGACCGGTCAAAATGTCCGCTAGGGAGGTATCGGCTCAGGCGTTCAGTCGGGCGAGAGTTTGCGGCCGCCGTTGCGCCGATTTTTTCGAGGTGATGGCCGCTCTCAGGGGAGGGGCGCGGACTCGATCCCGGACGGGGCGATCGGGCGATAAATTCTCACCCATCCTCCCTTCTGGAGCGAGTCGATCCGAAGGGTTCCCGTCTGGACGATCTGCTTCTCGTCATCGTCAGCCCCCTTCGGTCCCACGTTTTGATGAAGGACGGTCAGGACCTTCCCACCTTCGCTGGCCTCCGAGACGATGGCCGTATGGTGAGGATAGGACTCGTGCCAGGAGATCCATCGCCTTCGAGTCAGATATTTTTTTCCCTTGAACTCGGCGTCGCGGAATTGAAGGATATCGCCTGGTAAGGCGTCCTTGAAGTCGTCGACCCGACGGCCCCAGACGTAGTCGCCATCCGCGCGATTGAGGCGAAATCGCTTGGCGTTCGCGGACCGCAAGGCTTCCACGGCGAGGGTGACGCAGCTTCCGTTGCCCACTTTTTTGCCCCGCTGGGATTCGGCGAACTCGGCAACTTTCTGGTTCAGAATGGGGATCGCCGGAGGCTCGGCGGGCGCGGACCCGAACAGCCCGATCGCGCTCATGATCATGAGGGCTCGGGTCCGTTGCGGCCAGGGAGGCAAGGGATTATTCGCCATTGAAGTGATCCCCAGATAAAAAGGCGAGGCACGAGGGCCGACAGCTAAGGTTGTCGGCAGGAATTCAGGCTACCGCGTTTTTCTGGCCCTCGACAAGCGCCGATCGTTTGAAGCGGGTATCGGCTTCGAATAAACTGATCGCTTTGACTCCGCGTCGCTGTTGATTCTTTTCGCGGGTCCTCATTCGATTTCGCAACGGGCTGGAGTGATTGGTCATGGCGACTCAGGTCTCGAGCACACGTCCCAGCGGGCGTCTTTCACTTCATGATCGTCTCTCTCGGTTGACCTTCCTCGAGGCTTGCAAACTCCTCGGACCCGAGGGAAAGTCGCTCATCCAGCAGTCTGCGAATAAGTGGGACATCACGATCGCGGACGACGTGTTCTTGGGAGGAGACCTCTTTCGCCTCAAACTTCCCCATGAATCCAATGAGAGCCGTCCGACCGTCGTGACCATCACGTTGATGGCCGAGGCCCGCAACCGCCTGCATTGGAACTGCAATCGCTGTCGAGGCGTCTGCGAGCACGTGGGGGCGGCGTTTTCGCTGATCCTCGAGGAGAAGACCGCCCTTGGACTCGCGGCCGCCCCGCCTGAGCCCCGCACGCCCGTCGAGAGCCTGGGCGAGGACGAGTTGATCGCACGGGCCCTGGCCGATCGCGCGGAGCGCGCGAAGACCGAGAAGATGAACGTCCAGGCCGCGGATCCGACCCAGCCTTGGACCGACTACATGGTCACCAACCGGCTCAGTGGCAAGAGCTATCGCGTGGCGTTGCGCGGGACGGAGCCAGGCGATTCCTTTTGTTCGTGCCCTGACTTTCGCACGAACACGCTGGGGACGTGTAAGCACGTAATGCATGTTTTGGGCAAGGTTCGGCGGCGGTTCAAGGCGGATGCGCTCCGGAAGCCTTATCGTCGCAAGCACCTCGCGCTGCACCTGCGATATGACGGCGACGAGGTGACGCTCCGATTGCTGACTCCCGAACGCGTGGACGAGGCGATTGCCAAGGTCATTGCCCCACTTCGGGACAAACCGATCACCGACCTTCATGACCTCATCAAGCGTTTGGCGAAGTTGCAGAAGCTCGGCCGGGACGTGAACCTCTATCCCGATGCGGAAGAATTCATCCAGCAACGCCTGCTGCAGGCACGCTTGCGCGGCAAGACGGAGGAAATCCGCGCGAATCCGGCGCGGCATCCACTCCGCACCGGAATGCTCAAGATCCCTTTGCTCCCGTACCAGCTCGACGGGGTCGCGTTCGCGGCGGGAGCCGGCCGTGCGATCCTCGCCGACGAGATGGGGCTGGGGAAGACGATTCAGGGGATCGGGACGGCGGAGTTTCTGGCGAACGAGGCCGAGATCAAGAAGGTTCTGGTCGTCTGTCCGGCTTCGCTCAAGTCGCAGTGGCGCAGTGAAATTCATCGCTGCTGCGATCGAGACGTTCAGCTCGTGGGGGGCGGGGCGGCACAGAGGGGTGAACAGTATCAGAATGATTGTTTCTTCACGATCTGCAACTACGAGCAAGTGCTCCGCGACATCCTCCACATCGAACGGATCAACTGGGACCTGATCATCTTGGATGAAGGTCAACGGATCAAAAACTATGAGTCCAAGACGAGCGGCGTGATCAAGAGCCTGCGCTCGCGATTTGCGCTGGTGTTGACGGGGACGCCGCTCGAGAATCGGCTCGATGACCTCTATTCGATCGTTCAGTTCATCGACGATCGCCGGCTCGGCCCTGGCTTCCGCTTCTTCAACAAGCACCGAATGGTCGATGAGAAAGGGAAGGTGCTGGGGTATCGCAACCTCGGTGAGCTTCGCGATCGGCTCAAGCCGATCCTCTTGCGCCGGACACGCGAGAGCGTGAAGCTTGAGCTCCCGTCACGCACCATGGATATCGTGCGGATCCCGCCGAGTGACGAGCAGGCCGTGATCCACGCGAGCCACCTGCAAATCGTCGCGGCCATTACCCGCAAGAAGTTCTTGAGCGAGATGGACCTGCTCCGCCTGCAGAAGGCGTTGCTGATGTGTCGAATGGTCGCCGACAGCACGACCCTCGTCAACAAGGAAGATCCGGGTTACTCGACGAAGCTGGCCCATCTTGATGATCTTTTCGAGCGGATTTTTGAGGAGGAGGGACGCAAGGTCATCCTTTTCTCGGAGTGGACGACGATGCTCGACCTGATCGAGCGGCCGCTCAAGAAACGCGGTCACGGGTACGTGCGGCTCGATGGCAGCGTGCCGCAGAAACAACGGGCCGAGCTGGTTCATCGCTTTCAGAACGACGCGAGCTGCCAGCTCTTCCTGACGACGAACGCAGGCTCGACCGGCCTCAATCTTCAAGCCGCCAATACGGTGATCAACGTCGACCTGCCGTGGAATCCGGCGATCCTCGAGCAGCGGATCGCACGCGCCCACCGGATGGGGCAGGTGCAGCCGGTTCAGGTCTTCGTGCTTGTGACCGAGGGGACCCTCGAAGAGAACTTGCTCTCGACGCTCGCCGCCAAGAAAGATCTCGCTCTGGCGGCGCTCGACGTGGAGTCGGAGATCGATCGCGTGGATCTCGCCAGCGGCATGCAGGAGCTCAAGAGCCGCCTGGAAATCCTGCTTGGCGCACGCCCCGAGGCGCCTTTGGATGAGACGGTCAAACAGAAGGAAGAAGCGGCCACGCAGTCCTTCGCGATGATTCATCGCGAGCGGGTGGCGTCGGCTGGTGGCGAGCTCCTGGGCGCAGCCTTCAAGTTCTTGGGAGAGCTCGTGTCGCAACACGAGTCGACACCCCCTCCGGAAGCGCTGGTGGCGAACCTGCGGGCCGGTCTGTCGGCCTGCGTGGAGGCGGATCCGTCGGGCAAGCCAAGGCTGACCGTCACCCTGCCCGACGCTAGCTCGCTGGACGGTCTTGCCCAGGCCCTGGCGAAGCTGCTTTCCGTCAGTCAGCCCGCGGGAGTTTAAATTAAGAGCGATGTGGGCACTCCACAGCTAGCCCGAGGTCGTTTCGAGCTGTTGAAGCAGGACCATATCGCGATAGGGGCCGCTGTCTGCCATGAGTTCAGTATGGCTGCCGACCTGGGCGATCGCCCCCCCTTCGAGGACGAGGATGCGATCGGCGTGTCGGATCGTACTGAGCCGATGCGCGATCACGAACGAGGTTCGCCCGCGCATCAAGGTGGCGAGGCTCTGCTGGATCAGATGCTCACTTTCGCTGTCGAGATTGCTCGTCGCCTCGTCGAGGATGAAGATCCGGGGGTCGGCCAGCACCGCGCGGGCGATGGCCAGGCGCTGGCGTTGTCCGCCGCTGAGGCGAACTCCACGCTCGCCGATCAAGGTGTCGTACCCATCGGGGAGCCGGGCGATGAACTCGGCGGCATTGGCCACCTGCGCGGCGTGTTCGACCTGGGACAGGGTGGCGCGACGATCGGCGTAGGCGATGTTTTCTCCGATCGTTCCGTCGAAGAGGAACACATCCTGTTCGACGATGCCCAGCAAGCGGCGGTAGCTCTCCACCTCGATGTCGCGCAGGTTCTCGCCGTCGAGTCGGACGATCCCGGTGTTGGGGTCGTAGAATCGTGCGATCAGGTTGCAGAGCGTGGTTTTGCCCGCGCCACTGCGGCCCACCAGGGCGATGATCTCCCCCGCCTCGACCTCGAGGTTGACGTCGCGCAGCACCTTCAGATCGGTGTTGGGATAGGCGAAGCTTACTTCGTCGAAGCTGATTCGGCCCGCGACGGAGCGCTTTGCGATCGACCAGGTCCCCGCGTTCGAGACCATCTCGCGCGGCTCTTCCAGCAGGTCGAGCACGCGATCCAGACCGGATAAGTTGTTTTGAAGCTGGGTGACGCTGGCCGCCAGCACGGCCACGGGTTCCAGGAGCATCGCCAGGTAGACCAGGAACATCATGAGGTCTCCCAGCGAGAGTCGGCCGTCGAGGACCCGGATGCCGCCGTAAAGGAGGAGGGCGCCGGAGGAGGCGGGCAAGAGCAGGTCCCAGAGGATCTCGATGCCGCGCGACCAGCGCCAGGCGAAAAGTTCCTGGCGACTCATGAAGTGATTTTCGCCGACGAAGCGGGCGCTCTCGCGGCGCTGTCGGCCGAACGCCCGTACGACTCGCATGCCGCCAAACGCTTCCGCGGCCGTCGCGTCGATCTCTTGCCGCTGCTTGCGAATGTCTCGGAAGAGGGGCCGAAGGCGGCGGTTCCAGAGCCGGTCGGTCCAGTACAACGCCGGGCCCAGGCCGATCGCGCCGAGCAAGAGTCGCCAGTCCACCCAACTCAGGACGATGAGCCCGCCAAGAAGCTGGACCACGGCCCGCCAGGGGTTGTAGATCATGCTGAAGATCAGCTCGCCAACGCCCCCGGCATCCTCGCGGAGCAGGCTGGCCGCACCCCCCGACTTGAGCTGATAGACCCGATGCAACGGGAGTCGAACCGCATGTTCGAACACCTGTCGGCGGACCTTGACCTGGATCCGTTTCGATGCCAAGGTCGCCCTCCATCGTCCCCAGAGACCGAGGGCCGTCGCGATCACCGAGACGAGGAAAACGCCCGTGACAAGCCCGATGAGCCGGGTCTTGGGCTCGCCTGGGATCGGCAGCCAGTCCGGAAGGGAGCTCGGCAGTGGCTTGGCGAGCAGAACGTAGTCGATCACAAGCTTGGTGGCGGCCGGAGGCACGAGCCTCAGAAGCGTCGCGATGGAGAGCGTCGCCAGGGCCAGGGCAATGGCTCGACGTTGTCCCGCCAGCAGCGAATAGAGCGCACGATAAAGCCGGGGTAACGAGCGATGCCTCGGCGTTGTCTCCCCCGTGTCGGGGCTGGCCTTGGCCTGAGTGCGTTTGCTCCACTCGTCACGATAGCGGAAGAATCGGAGCCGGCTCGTGATCCGATGATGCAAGGCCAAGAGTAAGAATCCCTTCCCTCGAAACACAGAAGTCGGTCAAAGCCGGGGGCGAGGACCTCCAGGCTCGCTCTTGCCCGTATTCTACGGGATCAACGGCCGGGGGGAACCTGGGCACCAAGAACGCCGCGACTCGGAATCGTGCGGCGTGCTGATCTCGGTCATGCCCGGAGCCTTAAAACCAAGCCATTTTTTTTGAAGGGATTCCCGCCCCAACAGGCCGAGCTCGCTGGTGCATCCCGCAAGTCCTGAAATTTGGGAAGGCCGAGCCACAACCCGGAGCCCGGTCGAATTTCAGGTCATGCGGGAGGCGCCGCTGCGCTCGTCTCAGCGGGGCGGAAATCCATCGGCGCGCTGGGTGCGACTCGGAATCCGTGGCCCCCAAAGGCTCTGGCTCTGGGTTCAGGGATTGGGACTCGCCTTCCTGGTGGTGGCCTTCTTCTTCGTTGTCGTTGGTGCAGTTGCTTTCGGTGCGGACTTCTTGGCCGTTGTGGTGGTCGGTTTGGCCGCGACTGCCGGCTTGGTGGCGTCATCGCTGGCCGCCTTCTTGGTCACCTTCTTCGCGGCCGTCGCGGTCTTCTTCGCTGACGAAGCCGAGGCCGGAGCCGGAGTCGGAGCCGGAGCCGGTTCCGGGATGGGGGCCGCGGCGGCCGCGGTGCTTTCCACGGTGGGCGTTGCCGCTTTCCTGGCTGCCGGCTTCGTGGTCTTCTTCGGGGATTTCGACGCCTTTTTCACGTTCTTGGCGGTGCTCATTGGGAATTCCTTTCGTGCAAACAGATGTTGGGGGCCTCTGCTCACCTCGACTCGAACTCGTCCCTCGTCACAACCACAGCGGATGGTTCCCTTGACCAGATCGATTGACCTTCCATCAAGAAGTGAAGCTCATTCGGCAAGTTCTATGCCACGATCAATGGATGGTTGCGCCTTACCACCCGATCCGTCACTCGCCCGCAGACGATTACAACCTGTCAACGCCTTGCTCGAATTCAGCTCTGATGGACGACTGATGAAGGGAACACATAAAATTTATGGTGAGTTCCGAAATGAAGCAAGAGGGATAAGCCTTGTGAAACCCTGGTCGCGCACGATTTTTTCAGGGTGGGCGAGAAAAGGGCGTTCGAGTTCATCATCGCTGCCGGTTCGACCGGTCAACGCTGGCGGAGAAACCCGAGGACAACCACAGCCACGATCCTCTGCTTCGCCTGACAGGGCCAGCGCACAAGCTCGCCCAGAAGCGGGAGGCGGACGCCCGGGGCGGCCGTACGACTTTTTTCTCAACGTCAACGCACTTGACGGATACATCACGAATCCTCAGGTGACGCACTGCGTTATTTCTTGGCGCACCAACCCCCATGCGATGTAATCGCCGTGAGGTGAATTCTCCCCTTTGAGGACGCAACGACAATGGCCATCGCGCTGCTTTCACTCCTTCTGCTCGCCGCTCCGCCGGACTCGATCGACGTCGCAGATCGAAAGCAGCTCTTCATCGACGGCCGCTTCATCGCCGACCGCGACCGCATCGAACTCCGTGCGAACCCGACGCAGAAGTTCGGGCTGGTGCGTGACGAGAACGGTGAACCGCTCCAGGGGCACGTCAGTCGTGTGATCGAGGACGGCGGTAAGATCCGCCTCTATCTCGGCGCTGAGGACGTCGCCGTCCTGGAGAGTGACGACGGGCTCCGCTTTCGGCGGACTGGGGCGAAGTTGAGCGGTGGCGTGTTTCCGACGATCTTTCTCGATCCTCACGAACGCGACCCAGCCAGGCGATACAAGCTGTTCCGCCTGGTCTTCGGCCAACCCTTCGACCCGGCGAAGCACGGAGTCTACGCGAGTTACTCGGCCGACGGCGTGCAATTCACCGAGGTCGGTCAAGTCCTGCCGTTCTTCACCGACAACCCGCCGATTGCCCACTGGGACGGACGGATCGGCAAATACGTCATCTACACCCGGGCCCTCTCTTACGACTCGGAGAACCAGCGGCGGATCGGGCGGATCGAGACTGACGACCTACTCAAGCCATGGCCGTACAAGAAGACGGCCAACGACCGCATGTTCTTCTCCACCGAGAATGTGCAAGTAGTTCTCGCCGCCGACAAGGAAGACGATCCGCATTCCGACCTGTATTACAACGCGTCTGCAATCTACCCATGGGCGCAGGACGTCTACCTGATGTTCCCGACCAATTTCCGGCATTTCTCGCCTCAGCGGAACCCCTATGTCCGGCCGCGCGTCAAGGGCCAGTGGGAGGACTTCGGGATGCTCGAAGTTCAACTCGCCGTCAGTCGCGACGGAGTGAACTGGTCGCGGCCGACCCGGGAGCCGTACCTGCCCCCCGGCTTGCCGGACGAGTGGGACCGCTGGTATGCGGTGATGGGCCCTGGGCTGGCCCGACGGGGCAACTATATCCATCAGTATTATTACTCGTCCGGGCGGCTGCATGATTCGGCCGTCCTCCGCCCCGAGTACGACGAGTCCGCCACGCAGCTCGGCGGGGTGGGCGTCGTGCGGCAGCGGCTGGATGGATTTGTCTCAGCGGATGCAGGCCCTGCGGGAGGACACCTGCGGACGCCTTCAGTCACGTTTCGCGGTAACCGGCTGCGGCTCAACATCGACACAGGCGCAATGGGCACGGCCTTCGTCGAGCTCCAGGACGGCGAGGGGAGGCCGATCCCCGGCTTCGCGCTCGCGGACTGCGAGGAGATCGGCGGCAATTTTGTGGACCAGGCCGTCTACTGGAAGGGGAACGCGGACGTGTCGGCCCTCACCGGTCGGCCGGTGCGCATCCATTTCCAGATGAAGCGGGCGAAGCTCTACGCGTTCCAGTTCACGCAGGACTGAGGATCCGCGGCCGACCTGGAGGTCATGGCCCAGCCCGATTTCGCTGAACCTCTCAGTCAGCCTTCGGGTGTCCTTTTGCCTTGGCTCCCAGGGCGCGAGCGACGAGGAGAACCCGTGGGATTGCCGCCAGTTCGGCCATCGTCCGAGGGACCGTAGCCTTACGGGGCTCGGACGGGTTCAGCCGACGATGGCCGCTTCGGCCTCACACGGGTGTGAGGCAGGGCAGGGCAAGCTGAGTTCGTCCGATTCGCCGGCGGTGGACCAGGGCGGGTCGTCTTCTCTGAGAGGTGTCTGGAACTCAAGCTGCTTGAGGTCGAATCTTCGGACCGCCGCCACGGGGTCGGAGCGATAGCGAAGCAGATGCACCTGGATCGCCGCCATACAGATGGACCCATCGGGAATTCTGTCCGCGAACTCATTGGCCAGTCGCGCGATCTCAGCGTTCTGGTTTCCCTCTTCGTTGTAAAACCAGGCGAACAGGCGGCGGGCTTGCTCGGGCGTGGTGTTACCCAGGTGGAAGCTCCGATCGATCCGTCCCGGGCGAATCAAGGCGGGGTCAAGCCGTTCGGGGTGATTGGTTGTGAGAAAGAGGATGCGGCCTTCCCGGGAACTGACTCCGTCGAGTGCGTTGAGCAGGCCACTCAAGGTGACGCCCATCACTTCCTTCGCATCCCGCTTGGTGCCGAAGGCGCAATCGACATCTTCGATCAGGAGGATTGTGCCGTATGGTAGCGCGTCGACCAGGGTGCGAAGGCTTTCGTCCGTCATGACCTTGCTATTCAGGTTCAGGACGGCGACGGAGAGGTCGAGTTCTCCCGCGGCGGCGACGACGAGAGTGGTCTTGCCATTGCCCGGCGGGCCGTCGAGAAGATAGCCCCGGCGGTGCGGGACGCCGCGCATCGAGTACCAGCTTCCGGACGAGAGAAAGGTTCGCATGTCGGCAATGATCTCGTCGAGCATGTCGTCGGCGAGCACGATCGAAGCAAGGGGACGCTTCGGCCTCAAGGAGTTGACCGACCAGTCTTCATACTGGGCTGTGAGGATGTTGACGCCCGGCACTCGGGGTTTGGCCATCTGGTGGGCCTCTTTGAGCAGGTCATCGAGCATCGCCCGATTCCCCCCGAGTAGCTGAACCGTCAGGGTTTCTTGAAACGAATGCACGCCGCCGTTTTCCAGGGCGCGCCGATCGCGATGGAAGATGAGCAGGCGGCCTCGATAGGTCATGAGATGGGTCCCGGGCGCGGGGCTGAGGATGAATCGCGCTTTCCAATCGCCCTGTCCCGAGTAGTCCTCGTCCTCCTCCTGGTCCTCGACCATCGGATCGGGGGACGACCATTGCGTCGTCAGGCTCAGTTGCCTCGCTCGTCTCGCGTAGCGATGCTCGGCCACCCACCTTCGCAGCCAGCGGAACGCAGGGTCGCGGTCAGGGATCTCGACGGAGATGATCAGGCCCCAGAGGATCCAATTCCAGATCGTCCGAGGAAGCTCCCGCAACGTGGTCATGAGCGCGCCGACGACCATGAGCGTCAGCCCGCCTGTGAGGAATTGATGGTCCTCCAGCCAGTGGAACATGATCGTCTCCCGTTCGTCGCTGGTGGGCCGAACGGTCGAAATGACACGTCCTCGACGCAGCACCGTTGCAGTCACCGGTGCCACCATCGAGGTTCGCGCGGGATCAAGAGATCCGGAGACTTTGGATCGAGCGATCAGAGCAAGGCGTGGATGGGATTGCCTTCTGCCAGGGTAAACGGGCGTTCTTGCTGGTCGTGGAGCAGGGTCTGCGGGTCGATACCGAGGGCGTGATAGAGCGTGGCGACGATCGCTTCGGGGAGGACGGGGTCGGACGCCGGATATGCGCCGATCTTGTCCGAGGCGCCGAAGACCTGGCCGCCGCGAATCCCGCCTCCCGCCATGACCACGCTGAAGCAGTAGGGCCAGTGGTCCCGTCCCCCCGCTTTGTTGAACCGGGGGGTCCGACCAAACTCGCCCATCATGATGACGAGCGTCTCATCGAGCCGCCCGCGGGCGTCGAGATCCTCGATCAAGGAAGCGAAGGCCGCGTCGGTCGGTGGAAGAAGCTTGGTCCGGGCCGATTCGAGGTGGTTGCTGTGGGTGTCGTAGCCAGCGCCGCCGGTCCCGCCATCGTGCCGGACCCAGTTGACGTGGACCAGGCGGACGCCCGCCTCGACCATCCGACGCGCGAGCAAGACCGATTGGCCAAAGACGTGGCGGCCGTAGCGGTCTCGCACCGAATCGGATTCGGCATGGATATTAAAGGCTTGCTGGGTGGCCGGCGAACCGAGCAGGTCGAACGCGCGGGCATAGTTGCCTTCGACATCGAGAGTCGCGAGCGAGCGATCGAAGTCGAAGGCCCGTGTTCCGACCAGCTCGCGCAGGGCGCGGCGGTCTTCGAGTCGATCGGCCGTCAAGTCCAAGGGCCTAGAGAGAACCCCGGGGGTGAAGTTGGGCAGGTTCGGATCGCTGTTGATGCGGTAGGGGTCGAAGGTGCCGCCGAGGAAGCCGGCATGCTGTCCCGCTCGCTCCGGGCCGTTGGGGGCCATGGCCTCGGGAACCATCACAAAAGGGGGGACCAGGGCCTGGCCACCGATCAGCTTGGCCACGGCCGATCCGGGATGGGGGCGGTCCGATCGGCTCATGAATGAGGCGTCGGGGACCGGGCGGGTGATCGGGCTGCCGACCATCATCCAGTAAGCCGCGGCCGGGTGGCCCGACTGGCGGTGGTGGACCGATCGGAGAATCGCGTATTTGTCTGCAAGACCTGCCATCCGCGGCAGATGTTCGCTGATCGCGATCCCAGGGACATTCGTGTCGATGGGCCGAAAAGTGCCGCGGACCTCCTCGGGCGCATCGGGTTTCAGGTCCCACATGTCCTGGTGGGCCGGCCCCCCTGACAAGAACAGGATGATGACCGACTTGGCCCGGCCTTTCGGGGCCGAGACGCCCGCCTGACTGGTCTTCTCCATCCGGAAAAGTTCGGGCAGCGTCAGCCCGCCGAGACCGATTCCGCCCAGCCTGATCGCCGTGCGGCGACTGATCGGGTTGGCGACCGGGTCAAAGGATCGCTCGACAAGCTTCGCCATTGGTCTGGCCTTTTTTTGAGGCGCCAAAGGATCGGACAGTCTGTCTTCGCGCACGTGGCCCACGGCTATTCTCTCACGCGCCGCGGGAAGTGCAAGCTTCCTACAGAAACTCAAGCAAAGCATGTCCGCATTCATCGCCCCAAAGTGGCGGAAGTTTGCCGATAGGCTTGTAGATTAAAAATAGCGGAACGCGAACATGTTGATGTTTGATTGGGGAATGTCGCGGCGGCTGTCAAGTGCCCATGTCTTGCTCTGACGGTCACACCTCCGGGTTGTAAAGCTTCGCCTAACCCGTTATGGATTTGTCAACGAATTACGATTGATTAGCGGTCAGAATTCGATGTTTCCCGTAGGGTGGGCACGGCTCACCATTCCTATCTCTTTGCCAAAACAGAAGTTAAGATGGTGGGCCGTGCCCGCCCTTCGGGAAGCCTCGGCCTGGATCTCCTACGGGAGAGTGATTGTGAGTGTGGCAGGGGAGGCGGAAGGGAACGACCACTTACCGAGGATCACGGGAGTTCGCGCCCCGGTGACGCTGGGCAGTGATGTGGGGTGGCCGAGAAGAGCCTCGTTTGCGAACAGGGCGAACGCCATCGCCTCTCGCGCGGAGGAGGAGACCCCGACCTCCTCGGAATCGCGTACCGGGACGGGACTCATGTTGGCTCTGATCCGCTCCATGAGGGCCGGATTTCGCGATCCCCCCCCGGCCACGATGATCTCGCCGACGGTGGGATCGGCCACGAAGTGCTCGAGGGCCATCGCGATGGATCGCGCCGTGAACTCCGTGAGCGTGGCCATCAGGTCGTGATCCCGACGTCCGTGAGCAACCGCGGCGCGCTCGAGGAACGCATCTCCATACATCTCGAACCCGGTTGACTTGGGCGGCCGTCGTTTGAGAAACGGGTCGGACTTGAGGAGATCCTCGAGCAGGACCGCGTTGACCGTCCCGCTCCGAGCGAGCCGGCCATCCAGGTCGCAGGTCAACTCGCCTCCGGAAAGCTGGAAGGCGAGGCGATCGAGGAGCGAATTGGCCGGTCCCGTATCAAAGCCGAAGACGTGGTTCGGGTCCGGGTCCAGGACCGTGACGTTGGCGATCCCGCCGAGATTGAGGATCACACGCCGTCGGTTCGTGGCGAGGCCTACTGGGTCGGCATAGAGAATCAGGTCGGAGTAGGGGGTCAATGGTGCCCCCTCGCCTCCGGCCGCGATGTCTCGGGCGCGGAAATCCGAGACGACACAGATTCCGGTCCGTTCCGCGATCTGATCACCGTCACCCACCTGCAAGGTCGCTCGGGGGACCCCCGGCATCGAGCTATGGTGGTAGAGCGTCTGACCGTGCGAGCCGATCAGGTCGATCTCCTCGGTCGTCAACTTCGCGGCCTGAATGGCATTCAAGCACGCCTCTGCGAAAAGTTCGCCAACTTGAACATGGAGTTCGGCGATCGTTCGCACGTCGAGCTTGGCCGCGCCGAAGACCAGACGCCTGACTGACGACGCATAAGGGTGTTCGTAATAACAGATCAGTTCCACCGTGGCCCCAGGGCTCCCGGGCATGGCAACGCCTCCGCCCCTGATCCGACAGATTGCGACGGAGATCGAGTCGGCGCTCGTGCCTGAGATCAGGCCCACCACAACCCGAGCGGGCTTCTCGCTGAGTGCGAGCAGTCTATGGATGATCGGACTCATCAAACCTCCTAGCGGCGGAAACCCTCGGATTTATCCGTAAGGGAGGAGCCGCGTGTTCTTGACTTAGGAAGGAAACCTTCCGGATAATGCACGCATGAACCTTACCCTTCGTTTGCGACTACTCCCGAACGGCACCCAAACCGCCAAGCTTTTGGCCGTGATGGAGCGGTTCAACGAGGCGGCCACGTTCGCCGCACAGGTCGCATTCGAGGCCAAGGTTTACTCTCAGCCCTCGATCCATAAGTTGGCCTACCGAGCGATCCGCGATCGGTTCGGCCTCTCGGCTCAACTTGCGGTCCGCGCCATCGGCAAGGCCGTTGAGACGTTCCGGCGGGATAAAACCGTTGGCCCCGTCTTCAAGTCTCGCGGCGCCGTAACCTACGACGAACGCATCCTGAGCTTCAAAGGCCTGGACAAGGTCAGCCTGACGACCTTGGACGGCCGCGAAGTCATCGCAATGGTGTTCGGCGAATACCAGGGCGCGCGGTTCGACCGGATCAAGGGCCAGGTCGATTTGGTCTATCACGCCGGACAATTCCACCTCTACGCGACAATCAAGGTCCCCGAAGATCCAGGCATCGAGATCAGAGGGTTCCTTGGCGTTGACCTTGGCATCGTTAACCTGGCCACCGACAGTGACGGCAACGTCTACACGGGCGAACCCGTCGAGAAGACCAGGCAGCGCAACCACGGGGCACGACGCTCGTTCCAAAAGACCGGCACCAAGTCGGCCAAGCGAAGACTGAAGAAGATCGCCAAGCGGGAAGCCCACTTCCGCCGCAACGAAAACCATGTGATCAGCAAGAGGCTCGTCGCCCTCGCCAAAGACACCGATCGCGGAATCGGGTTGGAAGACCTGAAGCACATCCGCGATCGGATCACGGTTCGAGCGAAGGACCGAGCGAAGCATTCTGGATGGGCTTTTGGCCAACTCCTGGCATTCGTGACCTACAAGGCAACTCTCGCAGGAGTCCCCGTTCTCACCGTGGACGCACGCAACACCAGCCGCACTTGCAACGTGTGCGGGGATTGCGAGAAGTCGAACCGAAAGAATCAGGCCGAGTTCCTTTGCAAGCACTGCGGTCACTCCGAAAACGCTGATCGAAACGCAGCCCGGAACATCCGGGATAGGGCCACTCTCAGATGGCCTGACTTAGCGGCAGGTGTTGATCCGAGGCTGAAACCCTCGGGGAATCTAGTTGCAAGCCCCCGGCTTTAGCCGTGGGGTATCTGACGGATTGCCTTTCGCGCCCCGCGGAAATTGGAGTCGATCGCACAAAGTGATCAATGAGCGACGTCCCCCACCTTGAACTCCGTTCCTTGCCCGATGCAAATCTTCAATGCAAGGGGGGGCAGTTCGGGTCGGCTGGGGATGTTCTACCCGTCCAGAATGATCGGCTGCCCCGGCCAAGACAACGGAAACTTGGGTTGACGAAAAGCCCTGACGATGCGATTCCACCACCTGCGGCCTCTCCGTTCCCTGTGCGGCGAACGGCCGTTATCAATTGCTTCAAAGACCTAGACTTACTGGTTTGCCACTGCGTGTTGATTTAAATCAACATGACGGGGTTGGTTTCGGGGCGTTGTAAGTGGTTGGAGCGAGGGGAGATCTGTCTCACGGAATGACTTTCGTGACGAATTAAACGATTATATGATGCGGTCGTGGGCCAAGAGGTCGTCAATGTGAGCTAGCGTTCTAGGAGGACGCAAACAGGCTTCGGCGTTTCTGGTTGCTGGCCCATCTCCGCCGCACTTCTGGCGATTCGACGTTGAGACTAACTTGATGACGCGATCTACGAAGACTCGGTATCAGCCGAAGTTGGAGAATCTTGACCGCCGCGATTTGCCCGCAGTATTCACGGGCATCACGGCGACTTTGGCAGACGGTGTTCTGAATGTGTCGGGATCGAACGCGAAAGACGTGATCCGCATCGACTTGAAGGGGCGGGCCGTTCGCGGTGAAGTTCGTGGCACGGTCATGGTTCAAGGTGCGGGACGTTTCCAAGCCGCTCAGATCGAGT
Source organism: Singulisphaera photorubra (assembly GCF_045290345.1). Classification (GTDB taxonomy): domain Bacteria; phylum Planctomycetota; class Planctomycetia; order Isosphaerales; family Isosphaeraceae; genus Singulisphaera. The sequence continues at coordinate 2,846,347 of NZ_CP155447.1, forward strand.
CGATTGAGGTTGAGAAGTCGGAAGGCGATCGCGTGGTGATCCGGCGCGTGGGACGGTGGTCGCCACCGACGACGGTCACGGTTGCGGACACGAATGCGACCGCGACTCCCCCTCCGGCCCCCGTCAAGCCTCCCGTGTATGTGAAGCCTCCTGTCTATGTGCCTCCTCCGATCGTCACTCCTCCGGTCGTTGTCCCCCCGCCGGTCGTAGTGCCTCCTCCGACGACGCCGGGCACCCCCGCTCCGACGGGTGTGATCCTGGGGACGATGGAGCAGGAGATCGTGACCCTGACGAACCAGATGCGTGCTCAGAACGGGCTGGCACCGCTCACGGTCAACGCGCAACTGGTCACCATGGCCGAGATTGAGTCGGGCAACATGGTCCAGTTCAATATCATGGCGCATACGATTCCGCAAGCGGCCCAGCCTGATCTTCAGAGTCGACAGCGGTACGTCGGCTACCGCTTCTCCTGGCTGTCGGAGAACATCGCCTACAACTACTTCGACGCCTATTCGGTCGTCAACGGCTGGATGAGCTCGACGGGGCACCGCGCCAACATCCTCGATTCCCGCGTCACCGAGATTGGCGTTGCGGTTATCAAGGACAGTAAGGGCTCGCTCTATTTCACCCAGGTCTTCGGCGCCCCTGCCTGAGGACCCCGGTTGTCGGAGATTGAGATCGACGAAGCGGCCGAAGCCATTAAGCGGCTTCGGCCGCTTCGTTCATTGAGGGGCCGGGCGTCTTCGTCAGACCCGGAGGAAAATCCGGTTGCGATAGAGATAGAACAGGAACAGCCACTTCGCCGTCAGGACTCCGGCCGCCGCGAGGACGAGCCTGGCATTCACGGACACGTATGCCTCGGTCAGTCGATAGGTGCCGCCGAGGAAGAACGTGGTGAGATGCTCGAAGTCGATGAATCGGGGGGCGACGAAGATGGTGATGGCATTGGCGCCGATGACGACGAAGAAGAAGGCCCAGCGGCGGAACCGAAGCACGTCGATCACGGCGTAGAAGAGGGCAAGTAGGAGGAGGCTCAGCCCGCCGGCGACGAGCACGAAGGGGCTGGTCCAGAGGATCTTGTTGATCGGGAACCGCGTTCCCCACGCGACGCCGAGGATAAGGCTCAGCACTCCTGCCACGATCAGGCCGCCCACTTTCTGCCAGGGGCCGCGTGGCGAGCGAAGCCAGTAGCCCGCGAGCACGCCGAGCAGCGCCGTCCCCACGGCCGGGATGGTCGTGAGTAGCCCTTCGTTGTCGCCATAACCGTAATACGGCTTCATGATCTTGCCCGGCAGGAACTGGCGGTCGACCCAGCCGGCGAGATTGCCGGAGATCGAGTAGTCGCCCGCCGCCTGTCCCGGCGCGCCGACGTTGGCCAGCAAGGCCCAGTAACCGAGCAGGATTACCACCAGCAGGATCGCCACACCCCGCCTCGACAACCAGAGCGAAATCAAGGCAGCCAGCCCGTAGCAGAGCGCGATCCGCTGGAGGACTCCCGCGACCCGGAGATTTTCCCAATCGAACTTGAGCACGCCGTTGCAGAGCATCCCGAGCCCGAATAAGAGCAAGGTCCGGCGGGCGATTCGCCGGTACTCCGCTCCTCGGCCCTGCCCTTGAAGCTTGCCGAGTGAGAACGGCAGCACCGTGCCCACCAGAAACAGAAAGAGGGGGAAGATCAGGTCATTCAACCGGAAGCCGTGCCATTCGGCATGCTCGAGTTGCTCTTGCACGACCTTTCCGGCCGATGAATCCGACCACCTGGCCAGCGCTTTTGCAAGGCGTTCGCCGCCAATGATCCAGAACATGTCGAAGCCGCGCGCGTCGATGGAAAGGAGCCGTTCGGAAGGCTTGGGCGCTGCGATCGAATCAGATTCCATAAGTTGGGGTCTCGGCGGTCAAGGAACGATCGGGGAAGCCATCCGCGACCTGGCCATTCACGGATTTCCCGACTGCGGTTGATGGTACCCCAGCCCCTGGGGCCCCGGCAATTCCTGGAGGTCGGCTTCACACCGACGAAACCACCACGAGCACAGATTCAGGTACGGGCCCGGTACGCGATCGCGATCGCGATCGTGATCGCATCGAGCGAGCCGAGCCCGAGTCCATGGCCCTCCGGTGAGAGGACCGCGTTCCTCAGTCGATCGAACCCGTTCCTCGGAATCCAGGGGGATCGGGTGTAACCCCGAGCTTCGCCACGCGGCTGAACGTCTTGTCCACGCGAGAGAGCGGAGCGGCGGTTGTCGGTCGAGGACATGGATAGATCAAATCTAAATAGATAAATGCGGTGAATTCAGAACTAGAGGGCCGATGATTCTTGCGGTTTCCGCATCGGGTTGGTTTGCAGTCGCACGGCCGGGCAGTAAATTCATGCTGTCGGCGGCGGCGACGACTTTGCTCGCCCACGTCGTCGGGAATCGAGCCGTCACGCGTAGGGGGCATCTGGGAAATCCGGTATAAGTAGGGAAAAGGCGGATCGGGGCGGCAGTCGGCCCGGCGATCATCCCCGAGCGCTCGACCGATCCTCGGCCTGGTCGCCGTGCGCAATCGGCGTCAGTCCGACTCGGCGTGCGGTCGGTTCGATTATCAATCTGGATAAGTGGATAATTTTATGGAATACGTGAACCTGGGGAAAACCGGACTCAAGGTTTCCCGGCTCTGCCTTGGGTGCATGAGCTATGGTGTTCCCGAACGCGGCGCACACCCCTGGACGCTCGATGAGGCAAAGAGCCGGCCCTTGATTGAGCGTGCCCTCGAAGCGGGGATCAACTTATTCGACACCTCCAACTCGTATTCCGACGGGACGAGCGAGGAGATCATCGGCCGCGTCCTTGGCGACCTCGCCCGCCGGGATGAGATTGTGATCGCCACGAAGGTCTATTACCGGGCGAGAACGGGACCGAACGGCCGTGGTCTTTCCCGAAAGGCGATCTTCACGGAGATCGACGCGAGTCTGCAACGGCTCGGGACGGACTATGTCGATCTCTATCAAATCCATCGATGGGACGAGGAGACCCCGATTGAGGAGACCCTCGAGGCGCTTCACGACGTGGTCAAGGCTGGCAAGGCTCGGTACATCGGCGCCTCGTCAATGCACGCCTGGCAGTTCAGCAAGGCGCTCTACCTGGCTGATCTCCACGGCTGGACCCGCTTCGTCTCGATGCAGGACCACTACAACCTGCTCTACCGCGAAGAGGAGCGGGAGATGATCCCGCTCTGCCGCGACCAGGGGATCGGTCTGTTGCCCTGGAGTCCGCTGGCCCGCGGGAGATTGGCTCGCCCCTGGGACCAGAAGGGGAGCACGGAACGAGCCGAGACCGACGCGTTCGGCAAAACCCTCTATGCGAAGACCGAGGAGGCCGACCGAGCGGTCGTGGACCGCCTTGGCGAAGTCGCCGAAGCGCGAGGGCTTTCCCGGGCACAACTGGCCCTGGCCTGGCTGCTGAGCAAGCCCGGAGTCACGTCGCCGATCATCGGGGCCACGAAGCCTCAGCACCTGGAGGACGCGATCGGTGCCCTCGCGGTATCGCTTACTCCCGAGGAGATCGCCCGCCTCGAGGAACTCTACGTGCCCCATCCCGTGCTGGGGTTCTCGTGATGTGCCCTTGGATTGATTGAGAGTCTTCCCGTTGCCCGGCCGCTGGAATGCTGCCAACGGCCGGGCCGGTCGGCTGGAACTCACGGAATGGGCTTGGCTGGCTGCATGAGGCCAGGGTTACTTGAGGCTCACTCCACCGTCGGCGTTGATGCCCCAGCCGGGGTTCCAGGCGATCTCCCAGGGATGCCCGTCGGGATCGGCGAAGTAGCCGGAATAGCCTCCCCAGGAGGTTTCTGATGCCTCTTTGAGGATGGTCGCCCCGGCGGAGGCGGCTTCGAGAAGGACGGCGTCCACTTCCTCGCGGCTCCGGAGGTTCTGAGCCAGCGCCGGCGATCCCACACCAAATTTTTCCAAGGGCAGGCCCGCGTCCGCGGCGAGGTCAGTCCTGGAGAAGAGTGCGAAGACCGTTCCCAGCATCTGGAAGAAGACCACTTCGTCGGACGCGAAGCCTGCCCGCCACCCAAGTCCCTCCTCGTAGAACCGACGTGCCCGTGCCAGGTCCGAGACGCCAAGCGTGATCAGGCTGACTCTCTGCTCCATCGTAATCTCTCCTCTGATTTTGAGTCTGTCGCAAGGACACCGGGTTGATAGCCTGGGCGGGCCCGGGGTCAAGTAAGGTCGGAATCGGCGTTCGACAGAGGGCTGGCCTTGCTTCTCTGACGCAAAAACAGGCCGACGACATAAAGCCCAAGTGCCATGATCACAAGCGGAAAGACGCAACCGCCCAGCTCCCCCCACAGGCTCCCATGCTTCTGTGGAGCCGTGGCCACGATCATCCCCATGAAGAACGCTGCAAGGCCGTCCCTGCGTCGGCTTGCTGCGCGATACGTCAGCCAGAGGAGGAGGCCGCCGAACGCCCCAAATGAGGCGAGAACCGCAGATCGGGGGAAAGTCTCCCCCTGTCTGACCATCAGCGATACGGTTCCGACGACCCAACACAGAGGCATCATCAGGAGTGCCGGTCCCCAAAACTGAGTTCGGGGGTTGAGGGGCGTCGGGATGACTTTCACGTTCCCTGCTCCTCACGAGGCTTGGCTGACTGCTCCGCCTGACCCCGTAGCAGTTGTACGCCATTGTATCGGATGCTCGCCGTTCACGCCGGGTGGCCCGGAACGGGTTGCAACACGCGGTGTGATCGCTCCAGTCTCTCTCTTCTTGAATGATTTCCTGTTCTCGTTGGTGAACCCGCCCCGAGCTGATCGTTTCCGACCGGTCAGTCGAAGTGGATCATAGGGGACTCGGTGCTCGCCGTCTTGAAGAAATCGGCCATGGCGAGGGTGCTTTCCGAGTTGGGGAGGACGGAAGTCGGCGTGCCTTCGGAGAGTTCGCGTACATCGCGGCTCATGTGCGCTTGATCGGCGTATCCCGCCTTGAACGCCAGGGCCGCCAGGTCGAGTCGAGGAGAAGGTTCATTGTGGGCGAGATCGAGAAGTCGTTGGAAGCGGAGAATGCGCTGAAGGGTTTTGGGGCTGTATCCGACCGCGTCGTGAAATCGACGATGCAACTGGCGGCTGCTGATGCCGATCGCCCGGCTCAGTTCTGAGATTCGTCCGCAGGGTTTCTGAGCGATCCAGGCCACCGCCCTGATGATGACGTTGTCGGCCGGCCCCGCGCGGTCGAGCCGGTCGAGCAGGGTCGACTCGAACTGTCTGATTCTGGTGCGGGTCGTCTGCCGTTCGGCGATCTGGTCGGAGAGCCGAATTGCCGACGGCCCCCAGAGATCGGCCAGGGGGACCTGGCGATCGCGCATGAGCCTGGCGGGGGCTCCGAGCAGCACCGGGGCCAACCCTGGTCGAAACCGGACACCGATCAGGGTCGAACATGGGGGGACGGGGGCCACGAACGCTCGTGTCGCCGGCCCGACGACGAGCGGAGGGGTCTCCTCGGTCCAGATGACGTCGGTGCAACCGTCGGGCAAGACGCGCTGATGATAATCCTGCTCTCCCTCGCCGGTTTGCTGAGTCCACGTGCAGACCACAAACCGGGCGAGCGGAGCAGCCGGCGCGAATTCCTGGTACTTGGACGTTGGATATTTGCTCATTCGTATACGCAAGTTCTGGCGTGGCCGACGCCCCGACGTCACTTCTTGCGGATCTCGAATCGCCAACGGGTCGTCCCGACCTGCTCGAGGCCGGTTCCTTGCCAGACTTGCTCCGCGAGTGACTGCCAGGGGGCCGTGAGAGTGGCATCCAGGAGCAGGGAGTTGAGGTTGACCCCGCGACCGAGTGCGTCAGCCTCAACCGTGCCGATCGCTTGCCCTTCGCAGGTCAACTGGTACTTGCCGGGAGCGAGCCCCGTGACCTTGAGCATGTATCGTGAGCGTGCTTCCATCGGCACGTGCTTGCGCGGGGGAAGCAGGTCGGGGGGGAGGATGGGCAGGACCTTGTCGGCCCGAGTGAACGCGAGAAGGCCGTCGCTGGAGCTCACATCGAGAAGCTGGCAGTTGGCGGTTGCCGTCACGTGGCCATCGGCCTTGATCGTCGCCGCGCTCTCGACGGCGGGGGGAGCGAGGAGGTCGTAGAGCAGGTAGCCCCAGCCGATATAGGCGGGGGTGGTCAAATGGATCTTATCCTTGAGCATGCTGTACGTGGGGTCATCCTTTTGCGACTCCGTTTGCATGACGGCCAGAGGATGATGAGTGTCGACCACGACCCAGCCTTTTTTCTGGCCATGGGAAATCATCGTTTCGGCATATTTTTGGCGTTTTGCCGCCGGAGCCTCGCCCGATTTACGGACATCGGCGGCCTGAGGGGTGATGATCACCACCCTCGCTCCCGTTTGTTCGACCTTCGCGACGCATTTCTCCATGTTCTCAAGGAACTTGGGGACGCCCGCGTCGCCGCCGCCGGCATCGTTGCCGCCGTAGTTGAAGAACACGAGCGTTGGCTTGAACTCACCGAGCCATTCGTCAAGATGTTCGAGACCGGTCGCAAACGTTCCGCTGCCCGTCGTGAACTTTTTGAATTGAAGGGATAATTCTGGGTGCCTGGTGTGCAGGAGGAATTCCAACGTCTGCGGCCAGACGCCGATCTTGGTCGAGGAACTGCCGATCCAGGCGACCCGATCGCCGTTGCGGAACGGGAACGTCGAGCTCGGAGACTTTGCCTGGGCGTGGGCCAGAAGGAGGTAGGGGAGAACCAACAAGATGCTGGACCGTACGATCCATGATGGGGAACGCCGGCACGCTTGACGCAACATTGGGTGAACTCCGCGGATTGAATGGGCGAGTTTAGGCCCGAGCGCCAGCACTCTGAGCAATGAGGCTGTGACCGAACCCGAGTGGGAAGCGGAAGAAAAATGGCGCCGATCACTCTTCGATCGGCCGGGGCAAGGTGAACACTCGAATCAAGAAGCGTAACGAGGAGAGTCTCGTCGGGGAATGCCCGAGCGAGCCGCCCGTGGAAAAAAAACCTTTGGATCGAGTGGTCATTTCGACCCGCTTGTGGCGTTCATGGGCCACGGGCTACCATATTCTCGCCCCGTTCGCATTCCTTTCCGCGGGGAGCGCCGGCCCGACTGGACCCGCTTGTCGCTCTAAAAAAGAGGGGTAGGGGCAATCCTCCTTTCGGATATCGCGTGGGCGAATCCGCTCACTTGAGTCGTCGGCTCGGTGCACCCCGAGTCTTCTTCCTCATTCGAGGCCATCACCATGAGCAGGTTCGGGTTTCTTGCCTTCGCACTCTCCGTTGGAATCGCCGGCTCGGCGTTGGGGCGTGAGGCGAAGCTCACACGCTACCCTCATTACCACGAGGGCAAGGTCGCTTTCAGCTATCTGGGCGATATCTGGACCGCTAAGGAAGACGGCACCGAGATTGTTCGGCTCACGGCCAACAAGTCGCGCGATATCTTTCCGCGTTTTTCCCCAGACGGCAAATGGATCGCGTTCTCCAGTGATCGTGAAGGGGGGCTCGACGTCTATCTGATTCCCGCCGCGGGGGGCGAGGTGAAGCAGCTCACCGTCCACTCGGCCGATGACGTGGTGCTCAACTGGAACCCGGATAGCAAGTCGGTCCTGTTCGCCAGCCAGCGCGGAGAGGACTTCATGGGCAAGCTCTACACCGTCTCCATCGACGGCGGCATGGCGCGGAACGCCGGCCCCGACATGGGAACGGCCGGCAGCTATTCGCCCGACGGGACCAGGCTCGCGATCAATCGAAAGACGCAGTCGTACTGGCGTAAATACTACCGGGGCGCTTACCAGAGCGACGTCACGGTCATGGACTTGGCCCTCAAGTCCTTCAAGGATCTCACCGACTACGACGGGCTCGATTCCTGGCCGATGTGGAGCCAGGATGGCCACATCTACTTCGTCTCAGACCGCGACGACAACGCTCAGGCGAACCTCTGGCGGGTGCCCGAAAGTGGCGGTGAGGCAACCCGTGTGACCAGTTTCCACGAGGGGGACGTCCGGTTCCCCGCGCTTTCGAGCGACGGCAAGACGATCGTCTTCGAACGCGATTTCGGCATCGTCAAGCTCGACCTCACCACCAAGGAGGTCAAGCCACTCGCATTTACGATTGCCGCCGAGACCCAGGAGAGCCTGACCGAGTTCAAGAGCTTCAACTCGACGATCGGCGACTATGACCTCGCCCCGGATGGCGAGCGAATCGTCTTCGCCGTTCGCGGCGAGGTCTTCACCGCACCCACCGACGAAGGGGGAGAACTCCGCCAGATCACCGAAGGCGAGTCGCGTGATCAAGACGTGACTTATTCACCCGATGGTAAGTGGCTGGCCTACGTCTCCGACAAGAATGGTCGGGAGGAGATTTACGTCATGTCGGCCGACGGGGCCGGCGAGGCCAAGCAAGTGACCGACCTCGATGCGCTCAAGTCCTCCTACCTCTGGTCGCCCGACTCCAAGACGCTTGCCTTCACGACCGCCGACGGCAAGCTTTACACGATCACGGCCGAGGGGAAAGAGCTCAAGGAGCTCGTCTCATCCAAGTTCGGGCGATTCAGTCGGCCGGCCTGGTCACCCGACGGCAAGTGGATCGCCTACTCGCGGCCCGACGTGTCCCGTTCGAGCGACATTTACCTCATCCCGGCCACGGGGGGTGAGGAGAAGAAGGTCACGTTCGACTCCGGCAACGAGACCAACCCGAAGTTTTCGTCCGACGCCAAGTCGCTCTATTTCCTTCGGGTCGAAGGGGACGATGACTCCGGGGACCGGCCCGCCGCGCAGATTTTCTGCACGCCGCTCGAAAAAATTGAGAAGGATCCCGAAGCGACCGATGCCGCCAAGTCGAGCCGAGCGAACTCCGCCGACGCGGGGGCCGAGATGCGGAAGGCCGCGACCGCTCGAAGGGCCACACCGAAAGAGCCGAACATCGACTGGTCCGGCTTGAAACGGCGGACTCGCCAGGTCACCCGGTTGGGTTCCGTCTCGAGTTTCATCCCGGCCAACGACGGCAAAACCCTCGTCTTCGTCGCTTCGGAGACAGAAGGGGGGCGGGGAGGGGCCCGCGCGATCTACACGATTCAGGATGACGGCAAGAAGCTCAATCGGCTGTCTTCGAGCTCTTCCGGAACCGGAGATTCCGAGGGGGATACCCCACGCGGCCCGCGCGGATTCCGAGGCGGCGGACCCGGCAACCTCAACCTCACGCGGGATGGCCGCACCCTCTACTTCCAGGAGGGAGAGTCTGTCTACAGCGTTCCCATGTCGGGCGGTGGCGGCAGTGGTGGTGCGCCCGGCGGCGGGCGGCCTGGGGGCGCTTCGCTTGGCGGCGGGTCACGGAAGAAGGTCACTTTCAATGTGACGGTCCGGATCGACAAGACCAAGGAATGGGAGGAGATGTTCGACGATGCCTGGCGGACGATGAAGTACCGCTTCTATGATCCAAAGATGCATAGCAAAGACTGGGACGCCATGCGGGCCAAGTACAAACCGCTGGTGCAGTATGTGGGCGGTCGCCACGAGCTGATCAACATCATCAACGAGATGATCGGCGAACTGAATGCGTCGCATACCGGCGCCTCGGCCGAGGGAGCCCAGGGAGGATCAGGAAGCGTCGCCACTCGCCACCTGGGCCTGGAGCTGGATGAGGATCAAGCCGCGGGCCACTATGTGGTCAGCCACGTCTATGAAGAAGGGCCGGCGGATAAGGATTGGATCAAGATTGAAAAAGGGAATTACCTGATTGCCCTTGATGGGAAGCCACTCAAGGCGGGCGATAACTACTGGGAGCGGCTCGGCCGGCGCTTGAATCCGAAGGTTGAGCTGACGGTCAACACCAAGCCCACCGCCGAGGGGGCATGGACGATCAAGTACGAGCCCATCTCGCTCACGACTTACGGTCAGCTTCGCTACGATCGCTGGGTGAAGGGACGCCGAGAGCTGGTCGACAAGCTGTCCGACGGCCGGGTTGGCTATCTGCACATCAAGGCGATGGATCCCCCGTCGCTGGCCCGGTTCAAGAAGGAGCTGGCCGAGTTTCGTCACAAGGAGGGGCTCGTGATCGACGAGCGCTGGAACGGCGGCGGCAACATTGAGCAGGAGTTGCTGGCGATCCTGGTTCAGCGTCCCTATGGGGTCTGGCACCCGCGCGGCACCGAACCGACGTCCCGTCCGTTCGCGGGCTACTATGGACCGAAGGTGGTGCTTCAGAACTGGCGGAGCGCGTCGAACGCCGAGATGTTCCCAGCCGGCTTTCGCGCCTTGGGATTGGGCAAGCTGGTCGGCACTCAGACTATGGGGGCGGTCATCGGCACGGGCAGCTATCAACTCATCGACGGTTCGAGCATCCGGACCCCCGGAGTCGGCGTCTTCCTGGCCGACGAGGCGCGGACCAACATGGAGAATAGCGGGGTCAAGCCCGATCTGGTCGTCGAAAACAGTCCCGAGGATAATCTCGCCGGCCGTGATCGACAGTTGGAAACGGCCGTTCAAGAGGTCATGACGACGCTCAAGGGAACCAGCGGCGTGGCGGGCCGCGAGTGACCTCGAGAGTGGTTATGCTTCTGGGGCCGCGGGCGACCCGCCCGCGTTTTTCTGTTCTTTTTGTCGAGAAGTCGGAGTCTCGGGCTGCCCGGAGCGACTCCAGCACCTACCAAACAACGGCGGCCCGCTCCTTTTGTAGGGGAGCGGGCCGCTGTCGGCTTCAGGACCGTGGTTGGATCCCGCTGCGTTCCCCAATCGTCAGGGGAGTCCATTTCGAGGACCTTGGGATTAGTTGGCGGCCTTCTTGCCAACGGTCGAGATCGACGAGGCGACACCCTTCTCGTGGGTCACCTTGGCTCGAACGCCCTTCTTGCCCGCGTCGATTTGCTTCGTGACGTTCTTCGAGAGCTTCTCGAGATCGAGCTTGCTCGTCCCTTTCTTCGTGACGTACTCGGTTTCGTCGGTGGTCGTGACCTCAACTTCTTTGTCCGTGCCCTTCTCGAGGACGACGATCTTCTTGGCGGGCGCGTCGACCTTGATGATCACGCCGAAGAGCTCGTCGGCAATCGCGGGGGCGACAACCACGGACAAGGCCACAAGGCCCAAGGCGAGGGTTCGCAGGAATGCTCGTCGGTCCTTCATCGATTCTTTCTCCACCTGAGCCAGGATGGCTCACCACCCGGACTTGGGGCCGACCGCGCTTCCGCAATGGAAAGGGCGCAGGGGGTCGACCCACCGCTTTACCAGGCTAGGTGAAGTATCAACCCCGCCGAAGTCCGAAAGTAGTGGGAGCTGTCCCACTTCGGGCACATTTTTTTCAATGGTCCGCCCCAGGGCTGAAGATCCGATGATTCTTGCGATTTCCGCCACGGGTGGGTTTGCAGTAGCACGGCCGGCCCGGCCGTAATTCCCTCGGGGTCGGAGCGAGTCCAAGGAATGGCCCTGGGCCGAGGGGGATACGGCCGGGCCGGCCGTGCTACGGATTCGACCGGGCCGGAAATCCCGCGCGATTCTCGCCCAGTCACGGATCGTTGTTTTTTTAGTTCCGCATCCTTACCACGGCTCTGGTTTGACCACGAACCGACCCTTGTTTAACATGACGATCCGTTCCGTAAGGTAAGGTCTGACTTCGTCCGGGGACTCCGGCCACGAATCGGCCTGGGAACCCAGGGCCTGATTCACAAGAGGGGTGAGGCATCGTGAACCGCATAATCTCCAGGTCGCGGACCCACCTTGCTCTGATCCTCGGCGGACTGATCGCCGGTCAAGTCGCGTCGGCCGAGGAACTCGGGAAACGACCGCAAGTCACCATTCGAGGGGTCTACGGCGGCGTTCCCGCCGAACCACTCGACGGTGGCCGGACCCTCGCCGAGTCCGGGATCAACGCGGTCTGGGTTGGCTCGGGCGCCCTGGGGGCGACGCGGATCGAGCCGCTCAGGAAGCAAGGGGTCAAGGTCTTCGCCGAGTTCAATACGATGCACGACGCGTCGTACCTGAAGGATCACCCGGATGCCCGACCGGTCGGGACAGACGGTCAGCCTTGCCCGGCCCCTGATGGCTGGCAAGGAGTCTGCCCAACCCACCCCGGCTACCGAGCGGCCAAGATGGAGGCGTTCCGCCGCGTCTTGGCCGACCATGCCATTGATGGGATCTGGCTCGACTATCACCATGCGCACGCGAGCTGGGAGCAGGCCATCCCCAACTTGCCCGATACCTGCTTTTGCGAACGCTGCCTGGACGCTTTCGAACGGGACACGAAATCCAACCTCCCCGAAGGGACCACTTCGGAACGAGCCCGGCAGCTCCTCGGGCCCTGGAAGGAACAGTGGGTGACCTGGCGTTGCGGGGTTTTCACCGACTGGGTCCGCCAGTTCCGCACGATTCGCGACGAAACGCGGCCCTCGGCCCTCTTGGGGACGTTTCACTGCCCGTGGTCCGAGGAGGATTTCGGAGGAGCGCTCCGGCAGAAGCTGGCCATCGACCTGAAAGCGCAGGCCGTTTACCTCGACGTGCTCAGCCCGATGCCCTATCACGCCCGCTTCGGCCACCGGGACGACCCCGCCTGGATCTCGCGTCAGGTCACCTGGCTGGGCCATCATCTGGGCATCGAAGGAAAGGCTGGGGAACGGCTGCAAATCTGGCCAATCATTCAGTTGTCCGACTGGGGCGAGCGAGTCACCGCGAGCCAGGTGACTGCCGTGGTTGATCATGGCACCCGACCTCCCGCGACGGGGGTCACCATCTTCAACTGGGGCTCGTTGCATCAAGAGTTGGATAAAATCGAACGCCTCACGCAAGCGTACCGCTCCCTGCGTCCTTGAGGGCCGGGCTCACTTCAATCCGGTCCAGTCCTCTCGGAAGAGCACTTGCGAATTTGGGGCAGATGAGAGATAAGCCTGGCCTTGCGTCTGACCCATTGGAAATGGGAAGGGCTCGAGGCCTTTTCGAGAATCCTCGATCGCTGACGAATGTTCCACCTGAGGGGACAGGGAGCTTGTGGCCTCCTTTTGGGGATTCAGGTCCCTCGAGGAGATTCGCGAAGTCATGTGCTCAGTCTGCAGGCTCGGAAGGGGATTGTCCGTGGCCAGGGACAGATGCTCCTTTGGAAATCGTCAATACTCAAATCCGCTGAGTTTGTTGTTCAGCCCTTCCGGGGCTTAAGGTGTAAGTATATCGATGATTTGCCGGGAATTTCACTCCCGGCCAGGAATGGACGCCCTTCCAGGACCTTCGAGCGGTTAGCTCTCGGGTTGCCCATAAGTGAAGGATTGGGGCGAAACCGGCTTTGGTTCCATTCCCATGCAACGCTCCAATTCCGCGCGAGGGATGAGCCGCGATCCCCTTGTTTTCGGCTCCAACAGGGCGGGCCAAAGTCGCTCGGATCGTCTGGTCCATTCCTCGGAAGTCGGAGCGGGTCTTGGCACTTCAAAGATGATTTCAAATGTTCGCCCGGAAAGGATTTTTCGGGTAATCCCTAAAATGGCGATTGTTGGGGGGCGGCTCGGGCCGATATAGGTCAATACCGACTCTCTTCAGATCTGCGGTTGATGATTGCCGAGCGCCGCGACTCGAAATCACCGCGGCTAAGAAGAGCGGGAAGGTTGGGTAAGTTGTGGCTGTCAATGGCGGCCCATTTTCCTCAACCCTTGCCTCGAACGGTATCCCGATGGGAGAGGACCGAAGCCATGCGTGCGAGAGTCGAATCGAACCGTGGATCTGGTCGGGAATTTCACCAATCGCACGCCAAAGGTGCGGAGAATGTGTGGAAGCCCCATCTCTCTGACCGTCCCGCAGGTGTTGGCGGAACGCTGCCAGGGATCTCGGTGATCGTTCCTGCTTACAACGAGGAACAGCGGCTCCAGGCCTCGTTGTCGCGGATCTGGAGTTTCCTGTCGCAGCGTTTCTCTGCCTTCGAGTTGATCGTTGTGGACGATGGTTCCACGGACGCGACGGTCCGGGTCGTCGAAGCGTTCGCAGTGGACCATCACTCGGTCGAGTTGATTGCCTATCAACCGAACCGGGGGAAGGGGTATGCGGTCCGGACCGGGATGCTGCGTGCCTCGTATGATCTTGTGCTTTTTTCTGATGCGGATCTGGCCACTCCCATTGAGGAGGTTGAAACCCTCCTGGCGAGGATCATGGCAGGGGCTGACGTCGCCATCGGCTCGCGAATGGTGGCGGGCTCGGAACTCAAGGTCCGCCAGCCCTGGTACCGTGAGCTGGCCGGGCGGAGCTTTAACTTGTTGGCCCAGCGAATGGCCACGCCTGGGATCGTCGACACGCAGTGTGGCTTCAAATTATTTCTCGGCCCGGTGGCCCGCGATTTATTTAACCGTATCAGTGAAGAGGGCTTCGGATTCGATATCGAAGTGCTCCTTCTGGCGCTTCGGCTCGGTTACGAAGTCGCCGAGGTCCCCGTCGAGTGGAGGCACTGTGAGGGGTCGAAGGTGCGTTTGCTGCGCGATTCGGCCCGGATGTTCTCCACGCTGGTGCGAGTTCGGAAACGCCATCACGCGGTCAGGAGCTTAAGAAATGAACGCGTCCGAGTATGATCGCATGTTTGAAAACGAGGACCATTACTGGTGGTTTGTCAGCCGCCGGGAGTTGGTTGTCGACCAGGTAAGCCGGCTCCCTCTGCCGGCCGATGCGCGGTTGTTGGATGTGGGCTGCGGCACCGGTGCGATTGCGGTGGCGCTCCGTCGGTTCGGTCGTGTGTTCGGCGTGGATGCTTCGCCGCTGGCGCTGGAGCGTTGCGAGCGCCGCGGGCTGACCGAGGTGGTGCTGGGGACCGCGGAGGAGCTTCCGGTCGACGACAACAGCGTCGATGTGATTGTGGCCGCCGACATCCTGGAGCACCTCGACGACGACATGGCGGCTCTGGCCGAGTTCCGCCGCACGCTCAAGCCGGGCGGCCACGCCGTGATCGCAGTCCCGGCGTATCAGGCGCTCTGGAGTGAGCACGACGTGGCCTTGATGCACAAGAGACGCTACGTCGCCAAAGAGCTTCGCCGTCGCGTCGAGCAGGCGGGCTTTCGACCGGTGGTCTTGACCTACGCACTCTCGTTCCTGCTGCCGATGGCTCTGACCCGCCTGCTACGGCGCAAGGCGCCGGCGTCGGGGACTCCGCAAGCCCAGTTGATCCCCGTTCCCCCCCTGATCAACGCGGCCTTGATCCGGTTCCAGCGGCTCGAAACAGCGCTGTTGCGATGGGTCCGCCTTCCGTGGGGGCTCACCGTACTCGCCGTGGTCCAGAAGCCCGAATCGGCCGCGTCGTCTCCCCGGCATTTGCCCGCCCCTCATGGAGTTTCGGTCTCCCAGCGGGCATAGGCAGTCGGTCGAGATGTTCATTTCTCCCTTGCCGTGATTCTCTCGGTGAGATAAAAGCTGTCCGCTTGAGAAGATGACCGTCAGCCGATTGCCGGCAGATCAACGGCCCTGCGTCGGAATGGGAGAGCGATCCGGATGAGCGATAACGACCGTTGCGGATCCGATACGGTGGAGGTGGGGAGGCGGTCCTGGCCTCTGATCGTGGGACTGGCCGCCCTGCCGATCATCGTGGCACTCGCGGTCTATTATCTCCCCGCCGGACCTGGGTCGATCGCCTGGCAGCTTCATGGCGATCAGGTTTTTTATGAATATCAGATGTCCCGAGTCGCCGAGCTCGGCGGTCGATTCTGGAAGATCCCCGACGACCCGCTGCTGGGCTGGCCCTATCAGTCCGAGATCGCCAAGTACCCCCACCTTCTCGAAGGCTTCGACCTGCTGCTGATCTCCACGATCTCGGCCCTCTTCTTCAACGGCCCTACCAACTACCATTTTCTCGTCCTGTCCGTGATCGCGATCAATGGCTGGATCGCCGGTTGGCTGACCTTCCGGCTGACCCGCTCCACACTCTGGGCGGCGGCCTCGATCGTGCTCATCACGTTGAACGACCAGGTGTCGGGCAGAATGAGAGGCCATCTCCATCTCTTTAAATTAGGGTGGTTTTTGCTGGCGACCTGGGCGTTCTGGCGTTACCTCGAGGCCCCGTCCCGGCGGCGAGGCGCGGCGCTGGGGTTGGCGGTTGCCTTGGTTCTTCAGGGATCGTTCTATTTCGGGTATTTCGTGGCCCTGACGTTCGGTCTATGGTGGTTGGGTTGTCTGGTTGCCGGGCGGTTTGACCGGCGGAACGTCGCGGGGACCGCGGCGGCCCTGGCGGTGTTCGTTCCGCTCGCGGCGGCCATGACCCTCCCCGCGTTGGCTGTGACGAAGAGCTATCTCCTTGCCGATGTCTATGCCCGGCGTCCCATGAAGGACACCTGGCTGTTCAGCTCGGAGCTCTGGCAGTACTTTGTGCCGACCACCTCGTTGTGGGCGAAGCAATACGCCGATGCGCTCGGGGTCAAGCCGTTCGGGTACTATGGCGAAGGGTGGAACTACCCGGGGCTCACGGTGCTCGCAGGTATCGCCGTTTACGCGATCGCGAGGCTTCGCGGAACGCGACTCTGCGAGGCGCAGGGGTTCCTTGACCTTGCCATGGGACAGATCGCGTTGCTGGTCAGCCTCAGCCTGGCTGGTGGCCCTTCCTTCTTTCTCTACCGGTTTATCCCGTCGATTCGGGCGTACGGCAGGGCGGGCGAGCTGGCCCTGGCACTCGGTTGTGTGGCGGCCCCCTTGATCTTTCACTCGCTGGCCCGTTCCCTGAGGCCACGGCTGCTTCGTGCCACGATCGTGGTGGCGGCGCTGGCCCTGGTCGGGAATGATGTCTACCACACCCAAACACTCGCCGTCTGGAGCGACAGGACCGCGGACAAGACGCCCGCCTGGGTCGATTGGCTGGCCAAGCAGCCGCCGCAAGTCAAGCTGGCCGCGTTCTCTCCGATCGACAACGATTACTGGTTCGGTATGGCCAGCTACCGGCTGCGCCATCAGCATGTGACACTCAACGGTTGTGATTGGGAATTGCTCAACGGCGACTTGAAACTTCTCGGCGCATCCTACCGCGAGATGAACCGGGAAGGGTTGAAGTTCATCACTTCCCTGGGCTACGAGACCCTGGCGTTCCACCGCGAATATCTCGAGAAACATCCCTGGATCGGTTCGCTGCCCTGGCTGAAACGCGAGGCGAACCTTGGCGACTGGCAGGTCTTTCGAACAGGCGTCGAGACACCAAGGTTCCCCACCACCTCCCTGAGGCGTGTCCTGGTCGGCCAGGATCGTCAAGCCGCTCCCGCCGTTGTGCCGTCCCAGGTCTGGATTACCGGCCGTCTGGACCTCGATCGGACGGTGGTGGTCTTGCGGCCGCGACGGATATCCCTGGCCTGGGCCAAGCTCGATGGGACGCTGGTGAGCAAGCCTTGCGTGGGACTCTATCAGCATGTCTTCGGGCCGGACATCCCTGCCTACAGTGTCGAGACCCCGAAAGCGGCCGGCTCTTACGAACTGGTCTTCCTCGACGATCAGGGGCAACGGGTCGCATCGAAGCCCTACATCGTGTCCCCCACGCTTCTCACGAGCGGGCAGGTCTTCGGCGCGGCTCCTCCTGACCTTTCACTCAACACGGTGATCTTGGAAGGAACCGCGTTGGCTGCAGGCCATTTCCGCGTGGCGCTCGAAAACAAGAGCCCGTACTATATTCAGGCGCACGTGACGCGGGACAAGGAACTGGGCTCGGCTCGCGCGCATCCGGGGATTGCCCCGTCGGAGCAAGGCTCGGCCTTCATGCTGGTCGAGTCGTTTCAGGGGGAAGCGCCCAAGGAAAAGGTGGCCCTGATGTTTCCGCACGACCTACCACCGGGCGGCCGACTCGAGATGGATTTGCAAGTTCCCCGGGATCAAGCGGCCGACGCGTCGTCGAGGGTCGTCGTCTTTCCTTATTTCCACAACGTCGACCCGAAGCTTGCCCCCAAAACGATGCGAAGCGACCTGGCGCTGAAGCTGGCGCTCGAGCCGCAACGCTTGGCCACCGGGCCCTCGAGTTCGAGCTCGACCGTCAAGTGAGGATGTCCCGGATCAGGCGGGCTTGAGAAGCACACCGTCGTCGGCGTTGTTGCTGTTGTTGTTGAGGTCATCGCGGTGGGTCACGCGGTTGCGACCGCGTTGCTTCGATCGGTAGAGGGCCTGATCGGCCGCGTCCACGAGCTTGGAGATGTCTCGATAAGAGGGGATCATGGTGGCGATCCCGAAGCTCGACGTGATTGGCCGGAGGTGCCAGGCCCAGCCGGCGATGGCCGCTCGCAATCGCTCGGCGACCTCCCGGCTTCCGTCGACGGGGGTCATCGGCATGACCACGACGAATTCTTCGCCGCCGTAACGCGCCACGAGGTCGCAGGCTCGAACGTTGCTGCGGAGAATGTCGGCGATCCGGCAGAGCACCTCGTCGCCCGCGCGGTGGCCGTAGACGTCGTTGTACTGCTTGAACCAGTCGACGTCGAGAATGGCCAGCGACAAGGGCTGTTCCTGCCGCAAGGTCAGAGCCGCCTGGGCTTCCAGAACCTCGAGGAGATGACGGCGGTTGCTCAGGCCGGTCAGCGGATCGGTCGCGACCAGCTCGGCGAGCCGCTCGTTCTGGTCACGGAGCTCGACGTACATCCGTTTGGCCTGGACGGTCCGATCGAGAAGCATTTCCTGGGCTGTAAGGAACCGGCGGGCCACCGTCATTCGCGCGGTCAGGTCGCGCGTGTCGATCGGTTTGGCCAGGAAGTCGTCGGCGTCGGCCGGCAGATCTCCGAGCTCATGATGGTTCCGTTCACCGGTGAGGATCACGTAGGTTGAGGCCAGGTCGGTGTCACCGCGAATCCGCCGGCAGAGTTCCAGCCCGTCGATCAGGGGAAGCTTCGAGTCGGCGATTACGGCCTGGACCCGCTCCTTTTGGATCCGTTGCCACGCCTCGTGGCCGTCGGGGGCAATGACCGTATCATGGCCCATCGCCTCGAGCCATTTTCTCAGATCGTTCGCCGAGGCGGGATCTTCTTCGGCAATGAGAACGGTCAGCCCTGGGTGGGGGGGCGAGCCGCTGAAACGGAACGAGATCGGAACCGCGGAGTTGGTTCGCTCCAATGACTTGGTTGCCGGCCCGTTCCAGGAGCGAAGGAGAGCGCCTTCATGATCGATACCGGCGGCATTATCGTGAGGCAACCGGGTCGGAATGGCGCGGAGCAACTCGGTGGCCGATCGGTTCAGGTCACTGTGCGGGCTGTTCGCATGGAGGCGGAGGAACGTTTCCACAACCTTGGGATCGAGGGCGGTATCCGCCAGTGAGGCGATGTATTCAATCACACGGCCGAGCGGCCACGCCTTGCGATAGGGCCGGTCATTGCTCAACGCGTCCCAGATGTCGGCGACGGTGAAGATGCGTGAGGCGAGCGGGATCTCCTCGCCGGCCAGGCCTTGAGGATAGCCGCTGCCATCCCACCGCTCATGGTGGCAGTAAGGAATGTCGATCGCCGGCCGGAGGAATTGGATTCGTGAGAGCAAGTCCCGGGCATACTCCGGGTGTTGCCGCATGATCTGCCACTCTTCCTCGGTCAGCGGGCCGGGCTTGAGCAGGATGCGGTCGGGGATGCCCATTTTGCCGATGTCGTGCAGAAGGGCTCCGCGGCGAATCTGGATGATCTCGTCCGGGCCGACGCCCATGGCGCGGGCGAGCCGAACGGTCATCTCGGTGACACGCTGGCAATGCCCTTCGGTCTCCTTGTCACGCAAGTCCAAGGCGTGCGACCAGCCTTCGATCGTGGCGTCATAGGCGAGGGTCAGCTCGGTATTGGCGCGACGCAGCCCCTCGTAGAGGTTCACATTCTCCACCGCGATGGCCGCCTGGCTCGCGAGGAGTTCCAGGAAGTCGGACCACTCTTGATCGATCTCGAACGGAGCGCGGTGGAAGACTTCGAGGATTCCCTTGACTTCCCCCTTGGCCATTAACGGGACGGCGTTGTAGGTGACGAATCCTTCCCGCGCAAACTCCGCCGCGCGAACGAAGGTCTCGTCGGATCGATTCAGATCCGCCACATGCATGGAACGATGTTCCAGGGCCACACGGCCCCCCCCATGGCGGCAGAGGGGCACGTGCGCGTCTTTCATCGACTCCGTATGGAAGCCCCAACTCGCGGAGGTTTCCAGCATCTGGGTCTTCGGGGTGAGCAAGAGAATATCGCAAGCATCGACATGAAGTTGGGCTTTGACCTGATCGAGCACGAGGCTGAGGATCATCTGGAGGTCGAGCCCGGCTGTGATCGCCGAGTCGATTTTGCGGAGCGAGGCGAGTCGTTGCAGCCGCCGCTCGAGACGGGCGTTGAGGGCAAGGACTTCCTCTTCCGCAAGTTTCCTGGCGGTGATGTCGGTGATCGACCCCGACATTCGCGTCGCATTGCCGTTTCCATCCCAGATCGCCTGGCCCCGGGCGTGGAACCACTGATAGTTTCCCGCCTTGTTTCGGAGCCGATACTCCACGTCATAGGGCACCTGTCTGATGAGATGCTCGCTGAAGGCGAACATGACCCGATCAATGTCCTGGTCGTGAAGCAGGGACACAAAGCTTTCCAGTGTGTTCTCCACCTCACGGTCGGCGTACCCGACGAGCTCCTTGAAGCGTGGAGAGAGGTAGAGGACGTTGCTGTCACGATTCCAGTCCCAAAGCCCCGCGCTCGATCCGCGCATCGCCAGCGTGTATCGCTCCTCGCTGGTCCGCAGATCCCGCTCTGCCCGCCGCAGTTCGGTGACGTCGACCGCGATCCCACCGATGAGATTTTGCCCCGAGCCGTCGTCGAGAGGATATTTCAGACTGATCCAGTGGCGAGGTTGGTCGACCTGATCGCAGGTCACCAGGTCGGTTTTGACGAGAGCACGCGACTCGAGAACCAGACGGTCGCCCTTCGTCAGCAGTTCCGCCGTCGCTTCCCCTCTCAGCTCCACATCATTGCGGCCGAGCAACTCTTCGGTCGGTTTGCCGAAGAGGTGGGCCCAGGCCTGGTTGCCGTAGAGATACCGACCTCGGTCATCCTTGATGAACGTCACGGCCGGATTGTGGTCCATGAACGCCTGGAACATGGCCTCGCTCCTGGCGAGTGAATTCGAGCGATCCCGGAGCGTCGCCAGGGCGACTTCATAGGCGGAGGAGAGCGTTGATAGTTGTCTGCGTGTAATAATAAACAGAACCGCGCCCAAGATGAGCGCAGCGATTCCCGTCAAGATCAGCCCGGCACTCGCGAGTGCGCGGGTGGAACGGCCATGGCGATTGCTCTGGGCCTTCGCGTCGGCGATGCACGCGTTGAGGAGGCCGCGGACCTCGTCCATCAACGCCTTGCCCTCTTGGCTCAGGTCGTTCTTTGGGTGAGTTCCCACGCCCTCTTGCTTCAAGACGATCATCTCTTCGGCGTCACGACGCCATCGGTTGGCCTGTTCACGGAGGCGCGCGACGCGATTCGCCGAAACCGGTTCATCGGCAGCCAACCGGGCCAGCCCGTTCAGCGAGGTGTCGATGGCGCCGCTTGCGGACTTGTAAGGCTCGAGAAAATCGGCCCAGCCGGTGATGAGGTAGCCGCGCAGACCGTTCTCCATGTCCAGTAAGAGCATCTGGACGAGATGGGCCTGGTCGACGACGCGATCGATGTGCTCAACTCGCCTCGAGGTGTTGAGCAGCGAAAATGTCGACGTCAAGAAGATGACCGCGAGCGTCGCCGTGAGGGCCAACGGGAGAAGGATGACCTGAATCAACAACGACCGCAGCAGGCTCGGCGTCCGTTCTCCAGGCGAGGGGACGGCGTCTTGGGTAGGGTTGTGGTTCTCGGTCGCCATCAGCCGATTTTCCGGTGGTAACCAATGAACCGATCGGTTTGCAGAGCAAACAAGATCCACCAGCGAGCCGTGATCGAATGGACCTTCTCTTCCCAATCGCGTCGCATTCTCCCCAGAGAAGCTAGAATATGGATCACCTTTTTACAAGAGATCGCGAATTGATGTTCCCAAGAGGGAACGACCGTGGGGACCGATCAAGTTGCGGGAAACCCCTCGTGACATTTAAAGCGTGAGATTGGCCTTCGTGTGCCACTTCTCACCTCCCAAGGGGCGGTGGGCGGAAGCTCGTTGAGGACGGGCGATTGAGGAAGGATGGGGGGCTTTCTCAAACGCGACGGGGGAATCGGAACTCTCAGAGTGCGCTGGGGTCGATCACTTCCCCGCCGGCCTTAGTCGCGATGCCCCACCAGGCTTGCGGGTTGACACTGTTTTTGATGAAGCGAACTGAGCCGTCGAGAAAGCCGACGTTCACGCCGCCCGGATGGAACGAGCTGGCGCCGACGCACACTGTCGAATACTCCAGGGGCAGGGACTGGCTTTGGAACAGGCACGCTTTCCAGTTTGGCGTCATGATATGAGAGTAGCCGCCTCCTTGCGCGGCGAAATCGGTGCCCCAGATTCGTCCCTTGTAGTCGAACTCGGCAAGTGTCGTCGCGTTCTTGCACGCGTTCAGATAGGTGTCAAGCGGGACGTAGAGATTCGTCGCGGGCGGAGAGAGAGCCATGCGGTAAACCTGGTTCGGACCTTCGATCATGGTCCCGTTTTTCCCCCGGACCATCTCGCTCCAGAGGGCGGTGTTGGCCGTCCCGTCGGTGATCCCGGCCAGGGTGACAATCGGGGCGAGCCGAGCCAGACTGGGGAGGCTGGCGGCTCCCATGAAATAGGCTGGGCCGTCGAACTGGCCGCCATTGTTGGTCGGGGTCGTGCCCAGGTTGTTGGGATAGCTGGTATAGCCGACCTGACGCGGGGCGAGTCCGCTGACCGGGTAGGTTCCGCACGGCACGTTCCCATCCGACGGGCAGAGGAAGACACTGACCAGCGTCGTCAAGTTGGTCGCATTCTGCGGGGACTCCTGAAAGAAGGACATGTTCAGTGAATCGAACAATGCCGCCTGCTCGAGAAAGGGGAGGATCCGCGCCTTCATGCTGAAGTTGTTCGACCACTCGGGTCCCGTGGCCGCCGCGGGCGGCAGCGCGATGTTGATATCGCAATAGCCATGGACGGCAAGTCCGAGCTGCTTGAGCTGATTCGCGCACTGCGCACGGCGGGCCCCCTCGCGCGCCGCCTGAACGGCGGGTAAGAGCAGGGCGATCAGCAGGCCAATGATGGCGATGACAACCAGGAGCTCGATCAAGGTGAAGCCGCGGTGGCGTGGCCGTTCCATGCAACCAGTCGTCATCGCACTCTCCTTCGTCCCGAGGTTCCTGCGTCGAGTGACCCGAGAAGGCAAGTGGGGAGCGTAACCTCCCCGCCTTCCTCACGCTGCCATACGCCACCTACGTGCCTTGGACGTTCTTGTGGAGCGTCTGAGCTCGTTGGCGATGGAAGTCGAGGCGAGAGTTCAAGTCGTCGCCCGGCCGGTCCGCTGGAATTCAGGACTTGTCGGCGGAAGCATCACATCCCATTGAGCGAGGATACCTGTTTTGTCTGACAGATGTAAATGGCGATATTGAAAACGTCCACGAGCCCGTGGCCAATGGAGCCGTGAATCCAGGCCTTGTTCCTTAGTGGGGACGGTTCGCCTCGGCCTTACGACTCCTTCATGACCTGTTCCGCGAGGGTTTCCGCCTGGGTCACCATGTCGTCAAGGAGGCCCATTCCGAGCTCCCAGAACGATGGGTCGGTCACATTGACTCCAAGCTTTGCGAGCAGCCGGTCGGGCGAGTCGGACCCGCCGGCGGCGAGCAGCTCGAGGTATTTGGGCACAAAGGAGGGGCCTTCCTCCTGGTATTTCCGGAAGAGCGCCAGGACGAGGAGCTCTCCGAAGGCATAGGCATAGCAGTAGAACGGGGACCGGATGAAGTGGCCGATATAGAGCCACCACGAGCCGTATCCCTCCGTGAGCTGGACTGCGTCGCCATGCATCGGCCGGTTGGCCGCCATCCAGATCTGGTTGACCTGCTCGGTGGTCAGCTCCCCCTGGTCGCGACGCGCCTGGTGCAGGGCCTGTTCGAAGCGGGTGAGAACCACCTGGCGGAAGACCGTGGCGAAGCTGTCCTCGATTTTTCCGCAGAGCAGGGCGAGCTGGGTCCGCGGGTCGGGATGGTTCGCAAGCAGTTGCTGGAAAGTGAGCATTTCACCGAAGACGCTGGCGGTCTCGGCGGTCGTCAGGGGGGTGTGGCACTGGAGGTAACCGACCTGGCGCGAGAGGTACTGATGGAGGCCGTGGCCAAGCTCGTGGGCCAGGGTCGTCACGTCCCGGAGCTTGTCCGAGTGATTCATCAGGATATAAGGGTGAGCGCTCGGAACCGCGCTGCTGCTGAAGGCGCCGCTCCGCTTGCCCGGCCGCAGCTCGGCATCGATCCAGCGCTTGTCGAAGAACTCGCGGATGATCGCTCCGGCTTGAGGACTGAATGCGCCATAACTCGCCTCGACGGTCTGGCGGGCGGTCGGCCAGTCGCACCCCGGCAGGTCGGAGAAGAGAGGGGCATAGCGGTCATAATCGCTCAAATCTTCGAGTTTCAGCAGCCTGGCCTTGAGCCGGTAGTAGCGGTGGACCGTCCCGTGGTGCCGCTCGGCCGCGCTCAGGAGCGCTTCCACCGTCGCGTCGTCAATCTCGTTGGCCAGGTGGCGTGAGGCCATCGGGCTCGAAAAGCGACGGATCTCGCCGCTCGACTTATGGTCGAGGACCACCGTATTGAAGATGAATGTGAGCAGACGTGAGTGACCTTGCAGGCCCGTTGTCAGGCTGGCCGCGGCCGCCTTGCGGACCTCGCGGTCGGCGTCGTAGAGCTTGGCCAGGACTTGCTGCAGGCTCAGCGACTCAACCTGGCCGTTGTGTTCGTACGGGCAGGCCAGCGACGAAAGGGTCTCCTCAAAGAGCCGCACGAACGCCGCGCGACCGGTGACATCCTTTTCCTCGAGGACTTTCTCCTCCGCCTCACCAAGGTAGTGGGGACTCCAGGCTTGCTTCCGCTCGAGATAGTGGCGATACCGCGCCAGTTCCGGTGCCTTGAGGAGCGAGGCGACCACGTCCTCGGGTAGATGGATCAACTCCAGGTCGAAGAAGATCAGGTGCTTGTTGATCGCGACCCGTTGCTCCCTGGTTCGCGCGAGCAAGGCTCCGTGTTTTGGGTCATCGGTCTTCGAGGCGTGGAGCAGGCTCGCGTAGACGATCGGTCGGTCCATCTGCTCCGAGAGCTCTTCCAACTCGACGATCGCGGCCAGGAGCAGAGTTGGCGTGGGCCCCCCTTCGGTGGCGATCTCACCTCGGTACGAAGTCTCGAAGGCCCGCGCGCGGTGGAGCGCTACATCCAGGTCGCGCTCGATCCGGGAATCATCGACCCCGGAATAGAGGTCGCCCAGATCCCAGGTGATGCCATCCGCACTGCTGGCCGCTCGTTCCGATCGGGTCATGATCGTGCTCGCTCTCCACTTCACGTCACTTCCGTGTTCCCAACGCAAATCCGAGGGCGGATTCCCTCGGACTTCGGACTTTTCCATTGTACACCAACGAGCGTTCCGGATCCGGGGGCGGGAGAGACCAGGCGATCGATCGACCGTCGGAGGATGATGCGACGCCCGAGCTCTTCTCAATGATCATTTCCACAGCATTGCCCGGCCGCGATTGGTTTTGATTGATGCGCTCGGCCGTTCTCGTTACGATGTTGGAGAATCGTTGGATTTTGGGGTGTGCGATCAGAAACCCCGGCGGTTCCACAAGCGAGGGTGAGGTGATCATGCTACGGATCATGGGGGGGCGAACGACCACCTGCGCGGGGGCGACTCGCCGCGAACTGCTCCGGGCCGGCGGCCTCTCGCTTTTCGGGAGCATGACACTTCCGCGGTTGCTTCGCGCCGAGGCAGAAGGGCCCGCGGGCCGCCCGCCTGGTCGGATCCGGTCGGTGATCCTGATCAACTTGTTTGGCGGCCCCAGCCATCTCGACATGTTCGACATGAAGCCGGACGCTCCGGTCGAGATCCGCGGTGAGTTTCAGCCGATCGCGACCTCGGTCCCCGGGCTCAGCATCTGCGAGCATCTTCCCCGGATCGCGAAATGGATGCATCGGGCCACCTTAATCCGGTCGGTCACCCACACCTACAACAGCCACAACCCGTATGCCGTGCTGACCGGCTTCACTGGGGGCAACGACCAAGAGAACTACTTCACCAAGCGGAGCGACCATCCCGGGATCGGCTCGGTCTGCCAGTACCTGGGCATGGAAGCGGCCGATATGCCCTGCCATGTTTACCTGCCGGCCCACCCCGGTTATAGCCAGGGCCTCCGCAGGGCGGGGCCTTACGGCGGCTATCTGGGCCGGCGGTTTGACCCGGTCTTCTCCGTCTGTGACCCGAAGTTCGACCGGGAGTTCAACCAGGATAAGGAATTCTACAACCCGATTGCCCCCCAAGGGGTTCCGAGGCTCCCCTCGCTCGAGGACTTGCCCGGCGTGACGATCGACCGGCTTCACCAGCGTCATACGTTGCTTCAGCAGATCGACCTGGCCACCGGTCAACTGGAGGCCCGAGGGGACGCCAAGAACCTCGACCACTTTCAGCGCAAGGCGCTCGCCCTCTTGACCTCGAACCGGACCCGGGCCGCGTTCGACCTGTCGACTGAATCCGCGGCGGTGCGCGACCAGTACGGTTCCTCACTCTTCGGATCGAGCGCCTTGATTGCGCGGCGACTGGTCGAGGCAGGGGTCACATTCGTTGCCGTCACCACCGAGTCGCGCGGTGGGGGCCACTGGGATTCGCACAGCAACAACTTCGGTATGCTCAAGTCATTCAACCTGCCCAACCTCGATCAGACCGGCACGGCCCTGGTCGAGGATCTCGACCGCCGCGGGTTGCTCGACTCGACGCTCGTGGTGATCATGGGGGAGATGGGGCGGGCGCCGAAGGTGAATGGTTCGGCCGGACGCGACCATTGGCCCAAGTGCGGCTTTTCCCTGATGGTGGGGGGCGGAGTCAAGGAAGGATTCGTCCTGGGCGGAAGCGACAGGATCGGAGCCTATCCCTCCGATCACCCGGTGACGCCCGGTGACCTCGTGGCCACGATCTATCATCTGCTGGGTGTCGACCCCGAGCTCATGCTCCCCGACCTCACCGGCCGGCCGATCGCGATCGCCCACGGGGGAAGACCGATCGAGGCGATCCTGACCTGACATGAAATGAAACAATGATCCGCGACAGAGCGAATGCGCCGAGGGTATTCGAGTCTGCCGCAAGGAAACCGGGCCGTCTGTCTGTCCCGAAGGCCGAAATTCGCGGGAGAAACTCGTTCCCATGCTCCGCGGCCCCACCCGCCGGGGAAGAAGACGCGGAGCATCGCGGACGGCATTACCACGCAGAGCAGGGGAACGAGATCCCGGTATCCTTGCTACAGTCTCGGATTTTCGCGGATTCCGCACCGGGTTGGTTTGCAGTAGCACGGCCGGCCCGGCCGTAATTCCCTCGCGATTCTCGCGTTGTCGCGGCTCATTGAAATGAACAAGACTCACCACGAATGATACGAGTGAAAACAAAAGAAAACTAAAAAGACAATGGTCGATCTTTGAAGTTTTCCGTTGTTGCTCTGGTTCGCGTCATTCGTGGTTGAAGCCTGGTTCTTGAGCCGTTTTAGCGAGCGACCGGCAAGACGACCGGCTCGCTGGCATCTGAGCCGTTTTAGCGAGCGACCGGCAAGACGACCGGCTCGCTGGCATCTCCCGCCCGGCTCACGGCCGTGACGGCGATCTGGGCCGCCGGCTCTTTCGCGTCGTCAGCGACAACGACCGGACCGTTCGCCGCGGGATGGAGCGAGACGGACCAGCGTTGGCCGTGGCGAGTCGAGACGGCCCAGAGGAACGGCGATGCGCCCGGCCCGGCCTCGACTTTGAGTTCGAGTTTGCCCTGGTTCTTGTCCTTGCCCACGCGGACTTCGACGCGGGGAAGACCGGGCGCGGGGAGTTTGAGCCAGGGGGAAGCCGGAATCAGGGCGGGCTCGTGGAAGAGGCCATTTTTGAGGCGGTCGGCGAAGCCTCGCTTCGGTTCGATCAGCGAGCGCATGCTGAAGAAGATCTCGCCGGTCGCTCCCGGCGTCTGGCGGATGATCTCGACCTGGCCGAGAAGCTCCTCCGGGGCATAGCTCTTTTCGCCGTTGCCGATCCGGCTCGATGAGAGGCCGGGCCAGATGTGCCGCTTCGATTTGTTCTCCTGAACCCAGTGGTTCAGCAGCGGGCGGAACGGCTGACCGGGGGCGTCGATCTTCCAGTACAACTGGGGTGAGAAGTAGTCGCACCAGCCTTTATTGAGCCAGAGCACGGTGTCGGCATAAAGCTTTTCATACTGGTCGAAGCCCACGACCCCCTTGGGCTGACCTGGCCTTGGGACTCCGAACGGGCTGATGCCGAACAGGACGGCCGGCTTTTCCGCCTTGATCCCCTGGTAGATCCGCTCGATGAGCTGGTTCATGTTGTCGCGACGCCAGTCGCCGCGCGTGAGCTTCCCTCCCGAGGCCTGGTACTTCTTCCAACTCGGGTCGTCGGGAAAGTCGAGCTCTTTCTTCGACTTGGGATTCGCGGGATCGATAATCGGGTAAGGATAGAAGTAGTCGTCGACATGGATTCCGTCGACGTCGTACCGTTTGACCACATCCATGAAGACACGCAAGCTGTGTTCTCGCGCCTCCGGCTCACCCGGGTCGAGCCAGAGGAAGCCGCCGTATTCCTTGGTGAGGTCGGGACGGGTCTTGCTGATATGGTCGGCTGACTCTTTGTACTTGACTCCTTGGAGCCGGGCACGGAAGGGGTTGAACCAGGCGTGGAGTTGGAGGCCGCGTTGATGGGCCTCCTCGACCCAGAACTGGAGCGGATCGTAATAGGGCTCAGGTCGCTTCCCCTGCTCGCCGGTCAGGAATGCCGACCAGGTCTCGAGCTTCGAGTCGTAGAGCGCGTCGGCCGAGGTACGGATTTGCAGGACGATCGCGTTCAGATTCAGCTCGACAGAGCGATCGAGAATCGCGATCGCCTCGCGTTTCTGGATTTCGGTGGAAAGCCCTGGTTTCGAGGGCCAATCGATATTCGCGACGGTCGCGACCCAGGCCGCTCGGAACTCACGGGGGAGCGGCGGAGGCTGGTCGGCACCCAATGCGACCGTCGTCGCGGCCGACCCGATCAGGGCTGCCAGCGCGAGGATCGCCAGTCTGGAAGTGGGTTGGTGAATCATCATCGGTCTCATCTCATCTCGCGTCTGCTGACGCATTCACTAGAGGACAATTCGATTCTTGATCAATCCTGAATTCTGAGCAGGAAGGCGATCAGGTCGGCCATTTCCGCGGGGCCGACCGTTTTTTCTAACCCCTCGGGCATGAGTGACTTGCCTGTGCTCGCGATGTCTTCGACATTCCGGCGCAGGATCGTCTGCTCGACGCCTTCGCGGGCGCGGAGAGTGACGCCTGAAGGGGTTTCCGAGGCGACGAGGCCGGTCACGACCCGACCGTCGTCGAGGGCCACGCTGTACTCGAGGAACTCGGGGGAGACTTCGCGGTTCGGATCGAGGATGTTCACCAGGATCTCGTCAGGGGTTCGTTTGCGGACCCCCGCGAGGTTCGGTCCCACGGCGTATCCTCGCTCGCCCAGCTTGTGGCAGGCGAAGCATTCACGCTCGAACACGACCTTGCCCCGCTCCGGATCCCCAGGGCGGTCGAGCGCCGCCTTGTACTTCGCGATCGCCTCGGTTCGAGGACCGGGGGCTTCGGCCCCGAGGAGCGTCTGAGCAAGCTTGAGGATCGTCGGATCGCTATCGTTCAAGAGGATCGCCCGACGGATTGGCGGAATCTGACCGGCCGGGACAATCCCTTCTTTCACGGCGTTCAGCAGGGGAGTGATCCAGGTCCGACGCCCGAGCAAGAAGCCGACGACCTCGCTCCGGAGCGGGGGAGTGTACCCTTTCCAGGGGGCGAGCAAGAGGCTGGCCACCTCGGGTCGATCGAATCCGGCCAGCGCCCGAAGCGCAGCCCCTTGCACCTCGAGCGGTTGGTGTGGGTCGAGCAGGGGGGGGAGAATCGTCCGGGCCGCCTCGAAATCGCCCCGGCCGAGCAGCGTGATCGCGTTCACTCGCTGGGCGGTGGGGGTTGAGGCGTCGGGCGCCCGGTTCGCGGCATCCTTGAACAGGCGATCGAGCCAGGTCGCCGCGACGGGCGCGGCACTCGCCCGAAGATCCGAGAGCCGACGCTTGGTTCGAGCGATCCCGTCGCCGAACCCGAGGGCTACCTCGATTCCGGGCTCGTCCGGCTCCCTCGTGGCGAGCGCATTGAGCAGACGTCCGGTCTCCTTGGGTTGAGCGCGTGCTCCGACAACCAGGGCGAGCGGACGGAGCATGGTCAAGCCCTCGGCGCTCGACGCGAATTCGCGATCGCTCCAGAGACGTTCGAACAGACCGGCCGGGTTGGTGATCGCGGAGCTGAGGACCGCCGTCCGAACCCAGGGGTCGGCCGCATCGCGGCGGGCGATCGTGGCGAGTCCCGCTGCCGCGTCGTCGCCGGGGAATTCGCCGAGGGCGAGGGCGACCTCAAAACGGACCCGCAAGTCGGCATCGGCAGCCAGGCGCAAGACCTCGGCGCGGAGATCTGGCGATGCGCTGAGCTTCGGCTTGGCAAGTCGGACCGCGTGCTCGCGAACGTGGGAAGACGGGTCAAGAGCGGCGGCCTTGAGGTCGTCATCCGCCAGGGCGTCGAGACCGGCGAGCGAGTAGAGGGCGTGCAGCCGGGCCCGCGGATCCTTGGCCTCGCCGCGGAGCGCTTTCAACAGTGGGATCGCGGCCTTGTCCTGGCGTTCGTAGAGGAGCCGGTGGGCGGTGTCGCGGTGCCAGGCGTTCGGGTGCTCCAGGAGTTGCACCAGTTCGGGAATAGTGGCTTGGCTCAGCCGAGGCGTGCCGCGACGCTGGAACTTGGGAGGAGAGAGGCGATAGATCCGCCCTCGATCCTCGCCGCTCCGGAGGTCGAGGAGGGATCGAATGTCGTCGGGGATCGACCAGGGGTGCTCGATCGTCTCCCGGTACATGTCGAGCACGTGCAGCGTCCCGTCCGGGGCATTCACGAAGTTGACCGGCCGGAACCAGGTGTCGGTCGACGCGAGGAACTCTGCGTTCGGATCGGCCCGACGGGCCCGGAAGGTCACGCCTTGCGGTTCGACCGCCATCCGGTGGATCAGGTTGTTGGCGACTTCGCCGAGAAACAGGTTGCCTCGAAAGGACTCGGGATAGGCATCGCCTCGGTAGTCGGTCACTCCGCTTGACGAGGTGAGGTAGCCGGCACCCACCAACTCGCTGCGCGGCATCGCTTTTCCGACCGCGGCCCAGCGCCTGGCCCGGAGCTCTCGCCAGGGTTCGGGGGGGCTGATCCGGAACAGGTTGATGGCGTCGCCTGCGTCGGCCGAGTCGTGGAGGGCGCGGGGGACGGGCAGAAAGGGGTTGCGCGCCATGTCGCGGGCGGGAAGCACGACGTGTTGGGCCGGGTTGCGAATATCGCAGAGGAAGCGATTGCCCCAGTCGTCGAACGTGTTGCCGAAGCGAGCCCCTCCGGAGATCGCCTCGAATTGATCCGAGCGGGGATCGAAGCGGAAGTCTTTGCGGAGGATATCGACCCCGGCGGCGTCTTTGGAGTCGCCAGGATGAATTTTGCCGCCGTTGCTCGAGCCCGCGCCATAGATCTGGTGGTCGAGGCCCCATTGAAGATTGTTCATGACTGCCTGGACGTTGTACTTGCGGAATCCGGTGAAGACGCGTCGCCGCTCGTCGGCGCGAAGATCGCCGTCGGTGTCGCGGAGATACCAGAGGTCGGGTGTGGCGGCGACGAAGAGTCCCCCTTTCCAGACGGCGAGGCCGGTCGGCCAGGAGAGCTTGTCGGCGAAGATCTTGCCTTCATCGAACCGGCCGTCGCCATCGCGGTCGATCAGCAGGCGGACGCGGCCGATCGGCGGGTCGCCCAAGTTTTCGGCGAAAGCCTTGTCGTTCTTGGGGTCGACGTGCGGGTAGTCACTCATCTCCACGACGAAGAGCCGCCCATCCTCGTCATAAGCGGCGGCCACCGGGTCCATGACCAGGGGCTCGGCGGCCAGCAGGTCGAGCTGGAAACCATCGAGAATTCGGAAGGACTTGAGGGCTTCAGCCGGCTCGAGCGGCCTGGTCCTGGGTAGGGGAGCATCCGCGCCGAGGGCGGCGAACGCGGACAGGATGAGCGTGGTGAGGAGTGACCGTTTCACGGGTAGGGATTTCCTCGGGTCGATCAGGATCGGGCTCGGCAAACGAAGCCCCATTGTAAGGAACGATCCGAAGAAGAGAACCACCGAGCTATTTCTCGTTCGCCCGCTCGAGCAAGGCGCCTGTATCCAGGGCGACGGGAGCGCCCGAGGCGGGGATCGCGACACCAGCGGTCCAGAGGATGCCGTTGACCAGGAAGCGGCGGTATCCTTCCTCGGCAAAGCTCTTGTGGAGGTGGCCCCCTGTGAAGGTGAGCGAACGACCTCCGCCGGGCCGGTCGTAGAGCCAGGAGACGATGGCCGCGTCATCGACCACTTTCGTTTTCGCGTCTGTGGGGGAGACGGTACGGAGGAGGGGGGTGACCCCTTTTTTCTCCGGAGTGAACCGAAGCCGGGTGAGCCAACCGTCATCGACCGAGAACGAAGTGACCCCCCGGAAGATCGGATGATCGGCGAACGCTTGAAACGTTGCGATCCAGTGGGCCCTTTGAGAAAAACCGGGTTCCCAGGCGCCGCCGACGAGTCTGCGAGCGCGATCCCCTTGCGCTTTGGGATAATCGGCGGCCTGGTGCAACTGGACGAGCCCCACCCCTTGATCCGCCAGTTTCTGGATCAGGTCGAGCCGATCCCCTTTGAGCAGGGCGTGCTTGTCGCCGCCGTCGAAGAGCATCACGATCGCCTTGGCGCCTTCGAGCGTCTCTGGTTTCTCCGGCCAGTCGATGGCCAGGACCGGAGCCACCCCTGGCGTTTGCCGGAGCAGGTTCATCAAGACGACGCAGCCGGCGAGATAGTCATGTTCCCCGGGCTTGTGCGTACTGGATCCGGCAATCAGCACGATCTTGATCGCGTCGGGCGATACCGGTTGTTCTTCGACCGTGACCCCGATCGGCAACTTGACCGCCGGTTCGGCCGCCTGACTCGAGCGAAGCAGCGACGACGAAACGATCGCGGCGATCGCAAGCAAGGGAATTCGCCGGGAAGGCATGGTTGAATCTCCGAATAACAGGGGATTACCAAGGCTGATAGGGACCGGAGGCTTCTGTCTCTCGAGCAGGGAACGATTCATGGCCTTATCCTCTGCTTGTGACCGACAGCATCCCATCGATTTGGCCAGGGAGCAACCCGGCACTTCGAGGCGAGAATTGAATTGAGAAAAATGATGTATTGATGTAATTGCAATAGGAAACAGTTCGCCATGAATCGGGCGATTTATTTCGGAAATTCTGGAACGGGGCGACTTGATTCAAGAGGTTGGCTGTGTGGGGGATCCAATAGGTTCATTGAGTGAAGAATTGAGGGTGTTTAGTTGCAATGATATTGAGTTGAGGAAACGAGCAAAATCAGCACGGGTTGAGGATCGTCCTCTCCGATTGACGGAGAGAGCAAACTCGGTTACAGAGGAATCCCCGAAATGGGAGTGCTTTGTTATCTTGTCCAGTGAGCGGATGGCACTTTGCCCCTGCGACTTTTGCTGAAGGGATGCTGCATCATGACGTGGAAATTTGCGATCGTCGCGGCCTGTTTGGCGGCGGCTCCCCTGGTTGCCCGTGCCGAAGAGAAGATCGATCCCGCGACGATGACGAAGACGGCCAGTGGCCTGCACTACAAGGACAGCAAGCCCGGCACTGGCAAGTCGCCCGCCCCGGGCCAGACCTGTGTCATGCATTACACTGGGTGGCTGTGGGAGAATGGGAAAAAGGGGAAGAAGTTCGATAGCTCGCTCGATCGAGGGACCCCGTTCGACTTCGCGATTGGCAATGGCGAGGTGATCAAGGGCTGGGACGAGGGCGTGGCGACGATGAAAGTCGGCGGCAAGCGACTCCTTCTGCTCCCCGCGTCCCTCGGTTACGGCTCGCAGGGGGCGGGTGGCGTGATTCCGCCGAACGCCACGCTGCTCTTCGACGTGGAACTCCTCGGCGTGAAATAACGCGTCTCCTCCAGACCGCCTGGGACCTGACTCCTCAACAACAAGGGTTCGGGACATCCACGGCACGAGGCGACCCTTGCGGCGTCGTTCTCCGATCAACCAAGCGTTCAAGAAGCCTCGCAATTCTCTCCTGGCCAGAGGGTTGCGGGGCTTCTTCGTGCGCAAGGCGGGCAAAAATGATTCGCAATCATGGCCTTACGGATTTTGTAGGGTCCGGACGGCCCACGCTGGATTCGGCCTGGATGAGAGGGGCTGGGAGTCCCGGCGACGAGGAGCGTGATTTCTCTGTCATTTTGGCGAGAGTGATTTGAGGTCACTCAATTTTTGAGGAAGATACGAGGGTTGAATCTCGGGAGTTATAATTCCCCTTGGGATCTCGATTTCGCCATATTTTGCTTTACTCTCTGCAGGAGTGAATGGCTTTAATGTGACTGAAGATACGCTCATTTGTTTGAGTTGCTCTTCGGTTGGTATGAACGATGGCAATGGAGGGTCGGGCTCAACGTCCTTCCATGGAAATAAAGCCGCATTTGCGTACTTTGTCTCAAGCTTGGCATAATATTGGGCATGATCGGACAGCAAGGATCTGAAGCCTAAAGAAGTCTCATTCTTGAGGTGTGACTCAAAATATTTGCGATGAGTTGCATTGATATTAACTTGCGACGTATAGAGAATTCTGACGCGTTCAAGATCTGCAAATTTCTCGGCTATCGTAATATACGAGAATACAGCGATACCCGATGCCGCAACCAGTAACATCAAAGTTGAAATGCCAAATCGGGTAGGCCGTTTCGCCAGTTTGAATCGTCCCATCGCGAGCCATCCTTGTGTTGTTTCGGTATGAGAACACCTGCTTAGGATAAGTGTTCTCGCGGCGTAATCGCAACTCGACAGGCACTAAACCTTGCAGGTTACGTTAAGAATGCTGTTGGGGATATTCGTTAATATTGTCGCCGTTTTGGCAGTATGGGATATTGCGTAGTATTATGCCAGGATGATTTTGTCTAGCTTGTGCGCTCTGCGTCAAGAATCTAGGGATGTCTCCAATAGGCAATAGGGGCAGCGGGTGAGAAGATGTCATCGGGGGCCGGCGCCGCTGGGGGTGTCTGGCTGGCTTGGTAACCGCCATCGTCCCGGTCGGGCCGGCCTCGGTCCACCCGATACTCGTTCGGAGCCGGCGAGCCATGCTTGACTTCCAAGCCTTGCTCCACTCCATCGCGAAGCGCCCAGAAGTGGCGAAAGACGCCATGGAGATGATGGTAGAGCAATCAGTGAGGGGTAGGGATAACACCACGGCAGCACCCTGTGTCCGATGAAGCGCGTGGTTAGGCGTCGTGACTACTGGGCGGTGACAACCGCAGGATGTATTCCGCCACTTTCCGTGCCTCTTCAGCCGATGTCATCAGCCAACCCCCCGCTAGCCCCACCTCGCCGGGTTCGATCGCCTCCCCGAATGAGGATGTGTCCGCTACCGTCATTCCGTTGACCGTCAATCTCCGCGCACGACCGGCCTGGGCATCGGAGACAAACTCCAGTGCCGCCAACGCCAGCCGTAGGTAAGCGTCGGACGTACCGACAAGGAATGCCTCGTCTGGTCCGGTTTCGATGGCGATCAAGAGGCGTGCGGTCGGGTTGTCGATGAGGCTGCGGACCATTCGGCACGCCTCGTCTATTGTGGTATGTTCCAAGCGGGCTCTCCCAACGCCTAACAACTGATTATTCGGACGATCGGCCGAATTTTATCACAGTCTCGTCCTTGAGCCATCGGCCTGGATGGATGAGACGGGCAAAGGGACGCTCTCTCCATTCGCCTTGCTTTGCCTTCAAGAGCCCTGGTAAAGACGGAACATGCGAACTTTGTTGTTGATAAGTAATTGTTTGTTGCTTTATGCGTTTATTGGAATTGGGTCAAAGTGATGTGTCAAGGGACGGGAATTCCGATCAATTTAGCATCCATAGGGAACAAACGCCTGTTGAGGAAGGCGCCGGCGGGGAATAAGATTGGGCGTTCACTCGACTCGGGGAGAGTCGCTATGCTCGCGGACTTGATATTCGAGGTCATCTTCGAATTCATCGCTGAGGTGATCACCATTCCGTTTCGCCTGGCTTGGAGGGAGTTTCCTCCGTCGGTCAGTGGGGCAGAGCAACTTGACACTTCGACGGATCCGCTGTTGTCGACGACTGGCGAGGAGATGAGGCCGTCGGCTAAACCAAGCCAGGGCGAGGCAACTTCCCTCTGGGATCGGGAGCTTGATGGATAATAGCCTGTAGAAATCATGAAATTGAATGCTAGCGTCGTCGGGATGTTCCTGGTTTATTCCTGGAGCATCGTCAATGGCTCGACGTTGGGGGCGCGAGCGGCGTCGCCGCGGTCACGCGCTCGATCGTAAATTGCCCCGATGATTGAGGGATGGTCCTCGAAGTCCCCAGATGATGAGTAGGGTAACGGCGGTGAGTCCCAGGAGGGAAAGGGCGATCCCGAGGCGGAACGAGAGGGGGTCGTAGCGAAAGACGAGTCGGTGGGTGCCGGCGGGGAGGGCCACTCCGCGCATTGCTCGGTTGGTCTTGAGAATTTCGGCGGGGCGACCGTCCACGGTGACGTTCCAGCCGGGATAGTAGAAGTCGGAGACGACGACGAGGCCAGGGCTACGGAGCACGGCGGTTACCTCGACGCGCTGGGGGGAGTCGTGGGTGATCGTCGCGGTCTCATCCGGGGTGGGCAAGTCTCGAGAGAGGAACTTGTCGACCTCCTTGGGATGGTCGGTCTCGACCCATGCGACCGTGTGTGGGTCGCGCACCGGGGTATTCGGGATCTTCCAGAATTCGTCACCCTGGTAGAGCAATTCGTGCATGATTTTGTTGCGATCGGCCAGTCTGAGACCGGTGATTGGGGGAACGAGGTAGGCCCTGTGGACAATCCAGGCACGCGGGAAGGCGGCCTCGTTGCGGAGGATCCGGAAGTCTTCGGTCTCGCCCCATTGCTTGCGACGCTCGGGGCCTTCGGGACCTTGAAACGATCCGGGACCTGGGTAAATATAGGTGGAATTGGGAATGATCGACGCGTAACCGCGTATGGAGTTGTCCCAGATCAGCCGGCCGGGAACGATGAAGTAGCGGGTATTCCAGAGGTCGAACCCCCTGCGCGGATAGTACCACACCGATTGGTCTGGTTTCAGACCGTGAATCCGTGCTGACTCTGGATCGGGATCAAGCCCCCAGGGGAGAAAGAAGAGCCCGAAGTCCATCGGCTCAATCGTGTCGTGATAAAATGTCGATTGAATGCGCAGCGGCATGTTGAAGTTGGGCCGGAGCGTGTTGCGTTCCCATCGCGTGATCGTTTCGAATTGGCGAGGCAGGCCGGTTTGCGCCCAGCGAGCGGGCCACCAGCGGCCGATCCGCTGGATGCGGAACGGGCCCGGCGACGGGTTCACTCGTTCCGCTTCCTGAATCAATGCCAAGGCCTTTGGCGTCCCCTCGAAGGCTGATTGGGGCACGGTGATGATGTGGTATGCATTCGCCAGCCCAAGGTCGAGTGTGAGTATCACGACGGCCAGAACGCCGGCAAGCCAGGGACGCCGCGGGGCGAGTCGAGCGAGGCCGACCGTCGCCGCCGCGACGATGGCCCCATGGCCGATCGCCCCGCGGAAATCAGCCAGAGCGCGGGCGACGTTCAGCGGTTCGTCCGACGTCCGCAGGCTCTCGGCGAGGCGATTGAACCAGCCGTGAACTGGACCGGCGCCGATCCAGGATGCCGCGGCAGCGATCAGGCTTGCCGCGAGTAGTCCCGTCGCGAAGATCATGGCTCGCCGCGATCGGCCCGCCACGACCAGGTCCCAGCCCATGCCCGCGAGCCCGGAGACGGCCAGGGCCCAGAAGACGAGCAATTTGGGCGGATACCGGAACGAAGCGAAGCCGGGCAAGCTCGAGGAGAGGAACCAGTAGACCCCGCTGTCGCCATCACGGAGGTAGCCGTCGGTGCGGACCTGCTGGGAAAATGGAGGCTCCAGCGGCCCGAGCGTGGCGCTCCAACCTGGCAGACAACGTGCCCAGAAGAGCGGACTCGCGTAATACCCGAGTGCCGCCAATAAGCTGACGATCGCCACCAGGCTCAGCCAGGCCCGCCCAGGTGGACCGCCTCGGACTCCGAACGCGACCCCCGCGAGCACGACGGTCAGACCCCCCAGGTAGACCGAAGGCATCCAGACCCGACTGCCCGGCTTCGGCGGGAGAGCATTGAGCCAGGTTCGATAGCCCCCTTCGACCGTCCCGTAGAGGTTGGGCCAGATGGCGTCGAGGAGCTGGAGCGGGTGAGCGCTGTAGGGATAGATGTCGTGGAACCCCTCGGATTCCGCCGCGCGGAAGCTCATCCCGGTGTACTCGAGGATCGGCAAGAGCTGCGCCCCGCTGACCGCCAGCGCCAGGGCCGCCCCGCCGATCAACCCGGCCGCCATCGTCGCGAACCCGCGGCCGTCTCGTCCCCGCCGTGCGCGCCGGGCCAAGACCGCGGCGGCGATTCCCCAGGCCAGGATGACAACGGCTTCCCTTGGCGCCTTCCATGGCGGAGGCGTTCCCGGTGCGGCGACCGCCACGTCGTGGATCACGCGGGCCGACCACCATGAAAGCGCCAGAAACACGAGAAACAACGGGATCAGAACCAGGCCCAGGATGCGGAGCAGGCGTCCGATTGCCGATGGAGTTCGCGTGGCCGCCATGCCCACGGCGTATCCGACCGCGCAGGCCAACGTGACATAGGCGGCTTCCGGGTCGCCCCCGAGCACCTGGAACGCGAGGACCATGGTCAAGCTCGGTATCCCCAGGCGTTGGCCGCACCGGACCCAACGGTCAGCCGCAAAGAACCCGAGCGGTGCCCAGGCTGCGCCCACCAGGAAGATCATGTTGCTCGTCTGGCTCAGCACCGGCACGCCGAAGGCGTAGGCAAGGGCGCCGAGGATCGATCCAACGGGCGAGATTCCCCAACCGCGGAGCAACGTCCCCATCGCCACAAAAGCCAGCGCTATGTGGCCGATCACATAACAACGCACGGCCCAAGGGTGAGGCCATACGAAGAAGACGATCTTGCCGGGGTAGAGCACGGCCGCCGTCGGGTTGCCCAGGAGCGGGGTGCCCGCGCTGGCTTCCTGAGACCAGAGCGGCCAGCGTCCGGCTGCCCACTCCTGTTGGACCCGTTCCAGGAGTGGGTAATAGAAATGGCCTGCATCCTGGAAGGCAAACTGGCGGTCGTGAAAGAGGGCGGGGTGGAAGACGGCGAGCAAGAGCGCCGTGAAGGCAGTGAGGGCCAGTCCCAGGGCCGCTATCCGTCGTCCATATGAGCTGAGAAAAGTTGCATGGGGCGATTTGTTTGCCGTCATCGAGCAAGCCACCGTCGTAGTCGTCGTCGGGCAGGCATCGGATACGAATTCGACGGAGCGGTTCACGGAACGGGCGAGACGGCGAACGTCCTGCTCAATGAATCACGCCGACTGATCCGACAGGGAGGCTGAGGCCCCGACTTCGGGACCTCAATGACTGCTATTTTTTTTATGCGACCAGGCCACGGGGCTGGATGGTCATTTGGGCTTTTTCGCCGAGGGTTCGAATTCTTTGTCGAGTTGAACGTCACCTGGCGCCGACTTGACCCCGCCGTCGGGGCCGAGCTCTGGCGTGCCCCCTCCACAACCGGGGAGAGTGAGCGGCAGGGCGATC
This sequence comes from Singulisphaera photorubra, assembly GCF_045290345.1. Classification (GTDB taxonomy): domain Bacteria; phylum Planctomycetota; class Planctomycetia; order Isosphaerales; family Isosphaeraceae; genus Singulisphaera. Next base: position 2,886,123 of record NZ_CP155447.1, read on the forward strand.
GCCAGAACAAGCACGCCCGCAAGACCGAGGTTTCGACGAGTCCGCATGTCTAATGATCCTATTGGTAGATAGTCCGACTCGTGGCCATGGCAGCCAGGATAATTTTTTTTCAACGATCCGCCACAGAGCGAAAGCACCGATGATTCTTGCTGTTTTCGCCACGGATTGGTTCGCAGTAGCACGGCCGGCCCGGCCTCAATTCCCTGGGGGGCGGCGCGAGTCTGAGGAATGGCCGGCTGGGCCGAGAGGGATACGGCCCGGCCGTGCTACGGATTCGACCGGGCCGGAAATCCAGCGAGATTCTCGCCCAGTCGCGGATCGTTGAAAAACAAGGGGCTTGGCGTTGACCCGGGCTAGCATAGAAGGTTACGCCGGTACTTCGCCCATGCCGGTTTTCACGTTGGGAATCAAGACGAGTGAAGGCGGCTCTCAGAGCGGGCCGGGGCCCTTGACTTAGCAGCAAGTCCATTCAAAAGGAGTCGGCGGAGATGACTTCTCCTCCTGCCTTCGTACCGAGTCCCCACCAGACCTTCTCGGCGATGCTGTCTTTGATGAACCGGACGCTGCCGTCGGCCAGCAGAGAATTGACACCCCCGGAGTGTCGGCTTCGCATCGCATGATTGCCATTGTCACTCGTGTTCTGGCAGTCGACGTTTTTCGAGTTCGGAGGCATCAGCATCGGGACGACCGGACCCACCCCAATGCGGTGCGAGGCCCAGTATTGCCGCGCGGAGCTTTGCTCGCCACCGCTTTTCGTATTGCAAGTTTGGATATAGGTTCGCAGAAATCCAATCGCACTTGGGTTTGGCATGACCATGTCTGCACCGGATCCGCTGGCGCTACTGCCTGGCCAGGCTACACAATTGTAGAATTCGGCACCGCTGGTAGTGGCCGTCGTGTTGTCGCCAATCAGCGCCTCGCCGAAGGCCACCGTGTTGCTCGTGCCATCGGTGCAGTCGGCCATGCCAAAAGAAACACGACTGGCCCACATCCCGACTCCGACCCCCGCGCTACTGATCGCCCTCGGGAGCAGGTTGAACTGTGGTCCCACGCTCGCAACATAATTACTCCCGGCTGGGAAAGTCTTGCTCCCCGTTTCGGATGGGCAGAGATATGACTTGACCTGCGAGTTTCTCACGGTCGTGTTCGTGACTTCAGGCCCGCAGCAGGTCACGTTGGCCCAACTGAAGTTGAAGGCATTCGAGAGTGCCGTTTGTTCCATGCTGCCGAGCAGATAAACCAGCACGCTCGGCCCGTGGCCGATGCTCTGGGAGTTGCCGTTAAATCCGGTACTGGGGATCCCGCCCAGCATTGGGAACGCGTCGTTGGTCGAATGATAGTTGTGCATCGCCAGGCCGATCTGCTTCAGGTTATTGATGCACTGCGACCGGCGAGCCGCCTCCCGAGCTGCCTGTACCGCCGGCAATAGCAACGCGATCAGGACCGCGATGATCGCGATTACCACCAGCAGTTCGATCAGCGTGAATCCGCGGAATCGATGCGCACGAAACCATAAGGACAACATGGGGCATGCCTCCCGCTTATGAACCTTGAGGTCGATGAGACGTTCTGTCCGCACAGGTGGATTAGGAAGTGAGGAGTCGCTAAAACTAATGGGTATGCATAGCCCGGGTCAAGGAAATTTTCGGATCAATATGTTCGAAAAACGCATGGAAATGATGAGGTGCTTGGTAATATCGTTCCATGACGTTCCGCTGCACCGATATGTCCGAATCCTTTCGTTTTCGGGGCGGCGCTCGTGTGTCGATCACTTTCCTGTGTTGGAACCTCTGCAGGCAGCGTGTGTTACGGCCTGACTTGATGGTCGAATCGAGAGCCGTTGTCGGTCGGCACGGCCTAGAGTTCTTGTCGCTTGCGGCTCACTCAGGTGAGGGGTCAGGATATTTAGGAATACGCGAAGATCTTGTCCATTCGGGGTTGTGTCGAGGTTATCTCGACCCGCGATGGCAGATCCTCGGGGTTCTGAGGTGGGCGAAATCGTCGTCAGGCTTCCCGGGGTGGTAGACAAGGGAATAAGACGTTCTCAAGATCTGAAGGCGTGGTGTTGTGAACCCCGCCTGGGGTTAAGAGAGATGCGTAGATTGGTTGGAGGCCAGGGGTTTGGGAAACATGACCGAGGATAGGAAGGGCTTGCTGGCGCGTTGGGGCGACACGCTCGTGGCCGTTCTCATTGCCTTGGGCACCCTGACACTGCTCTTGGCGACTTTGAACGACTATGGGATGGCCTGGGACGAGGGTTTTACCGTCGAGCGTGAGGAGCGGCTCCGGGAATGGTTTGGTCGTGTGGCGGGTGACTCTTCGCCAGCGAATCGGGCGTGGTCGCCCCGCCTTTCGAAACTGGAGACCCGGGCGGCCTACCAACGGAATGCGGGGCCGGCGGCTTGGTCGCCCTGGAGCCGGGCCTCGCTTCATTATTACTGGCAGTTTGCGCGTGAGGAGCCCAATGGTCACCCGCCGTTTTATGCATTACTGGGGTTGGCCGGCTGGGCGGTCAGCCATCAATTTCTGCCGCCGCCGGGCTCCTATCGGTTCGGTCCGGCGGTTCTGTTCGCCCTGACCCTTGGCGCTGTCTATGGTCTGATGGCCCGGCATTACGGCCGGCCAGCCGGGTTGTTGGCCTCGCTGGGACTGCTGGCAATGCCTCGGATGTTCGCCCACGCCCACCTGGCCTCGTACGATGCGCCGACGCTCTGCCTTTGGTTTCTCGCCGTCGCCGCCTTTTTGCAAGCGGTGGAAACGCCGGTGAGCGGGGGCCGGCTCTGGGGCTGGACGATCGCCTTCGGATTGGCCTGGGGATGCGCGGCGACAACCAAGTTCACCGGCTGGTTCATCCCGTTCCCACTGGCCGCCTGGGTCGGCTTTTACCGCGACCGCCAGGGCGCTCGAACCCTGATCCTGGGAGGACTCGTCGCGGCCCTGGTCGTTTACGCGTTGACCCCCCCCTGGTGGGCCGACCCGGTCGGGGGCCTGAGGATCTTTCTCCGGTCGAACCTCACGAGGCAGCAACTGTTGCCGATCCCGACCCTCTTTTTCAGCCGGCTCTATCTATTCTCGCTTCCCTGGTATAACACGCTCGTTTTGACGGCAATCGTGGTCCCACCGGCGATTCTGGGCCTGGCCCTGGTGGGAGTGGGACGAGTCGTCGTGGGGCGATTTCGCGATCGGGTGGGGACTTTACTATTGGGCTGCTGGCTCTTCTTCATGGTGCTCCGCGCGTTGCCCAACGCGCCTGGCCACGATGGCGAACGGCAGTTCCTTGCGGCCTTCGTGTTCCTTGCCTGTCTGTCGGGTATAGGACTCGCAACGATCAGAGGAAGGCTGGAGCGATCCGTTGGCGGCCCGCGGTTGGCCCGCCCCTTGGCGGCAGTGGTCCTGGCCGTCGTCGTTGGCACCGGCGCTTGGAGCACCTGGCGTTATCATCCGTTGCAGCTCTCGTACTATAATTCGTTGATTGGAGGACTCTCGGGAGCCACTCGGGCCGGCTTGGAGCCAACCTACTACTGGGAGGCTGTGACCCCCGAGGTTCGTGACTGGTTGAACGCGAATACCGAGGCGGGCCGGACGCTGGCGTTCGTCTTCCCGGCCGTGACGTTCGAGTACCTCCATCATTGGGGCCTGTTGAAACCGTACCCATTGACCTACCGCGGTCGGGAAGCACGCTGGTTCGTCCTCATGAACCGTCCCGGTCACTTGCAATACCCGGCGAAGACTCTGGGGCAATTCCTGCTCGACCATGCTAGGCCGGTTTACGTCAAGACCCTGAACGTGGCCCCTGATGTTCCCTTGATCGCGATCTATGAAGGAAAAGAAGCGATTGCGGTCGAAATGAGCCGACGAGCCGAGGGGGCTTCTTCAGAAAAGTCGAAGCCCGGTCAACCACCGGCCCCCCCGTAAATTCCCGGCCGGCCAGGGGAACGAGCGAACGCTGCCACGGCCCACGCGGGGTTATGACTCGGGTTGAGGGTGGTCCGGTAGTGGGGGCGATCCGGCGGCGAGTTCCGTGGGGGCGGGGGCGTCCTCACGGTCTTTCCGAACTCCAAAGAGATGAGGTTTGCCCCCTGGTGGGGTCGGACGCGCTCGGGGCCAGAGCGGAGCGAACGGGACGACCGTCATCAGCACGAGCCCGAGTACGGAGAGCCAGAGGCCAGCGCGCTGGCTCGAAGGGAGGAACCGGAACTGGACGTGGTGTCTCCCTTGAGGCACGACGCATCCCATGAAGTCGCCATAGACCCGGAGAATTGGCTGCGTCTTGCCGTCGATCTTCACGCGCCAACCGCGGTGGTTGCTTTCGGAGAGGACCAGGAGTTGCTTTGATTCGGTGGTGGTCATGACGTCGATCTTGCCGGGCCGGTCGCCGACGAGGTCCGCGGAACCAGGCGTGCCGGGGGGCAGGGGGAGGTCGCGACCGACGAGCGCTTTCATCGCGACGTCGATGGTTTCGATGTCGCGGTTCGGATCGTCGGTCGTTTGGGTCTGGGTCACGAGGCGGGCACGCGGCAAGGGGCCGAAGAGGGGGATCCAGGGCTGGCCCCGTTCGTCGTCCGACGGCATGACCCAGCCGACTCCGGCGACTCGCAAGCTCGCGTGCTTGTTGTAGTCGAGACGCTGCCGGGGGATCATGGCGGCGTATCCCGAAATCGTTCGCAAACCCTTCATCATGTATGCATTATGCCAGGTGTCGCGGAGCTGGTTGAATTTGAGCCGAACCGACGTGTCGCCGGGCGGGACCGGCCGAGCGGCGAGGTACTCGGCAATGGTTTGCGGCGGGATCAGGTTTCTCAAATGGAACGCGTAGACGGTCTGGTCGGCCCCGATGAACACGAAGAGAGCGAGCAAGGCCATCCGCGAGCCCCGGGCCGCGCAGGCCACGAGCGCGGTGCCCGCGGCAACCAAGGCGGGGCCGCTGAGCAGTAGCGGCGTCGCCGCGACGAACTCGCCGCGCATGTAGGACGGCCAGAGTCCTTCCGGCAACCGCGTGGCCAGGCAGGCCAGCACGCTCAGGACCGGCGGCAAGGCCAGGGGCCAGAGTCTGCGCCACGACGGACGTTCCCCACGTTCCGAGACTCCGCAGAGGCCGCTGAAGGCGACTGCGGCCAGCATCGCCACGCCGAGATGGAAGAGCAGCAGGTAGCGGGCCGGGATCCGGAACCCACCGACCACCGGGATCTTCGTCGTGATCCGGAACAAGGGCGTGTAGTCACCGAGTCCCAGCACGAAGCCCAGGACCGTCATGATCCCCGCGAAGAGGATCAGGGGGCGGAGCCGGCCGTACCCCTTGCGATTGCCGGCGAGCCAGATGAGCAATGCCGGGATCGCCGCGCCGTAGTAGATCGAGAACTCGTGGACCCGCCAGTCGAACATGGAAGGGGCCGGCGGCAGGATGCCGCCATCGATCGCCATCGGCGGCGTGATGACCCGCGAGACCGACAGGTAAGGGGCGACCCACTGGATCAGATTCCAGGGGGAGAGTGAACCCATCGCCACGAACGCCGCGGAGGGCGCCACTCGCTTCGACGCCCGGAACGAGTCCCAGAGCGGGGCAATCTGAACGGCCCCCCCGAGAATTCCGAGGGCCTTCGAAACGGCCAGGCCGGGCAACCGCCGCGCTGAGCCGGGGACCTGCCAGGCGAGGACGAGGGCATAGGCTGCTTCGCTAACCCCGGAGATCCAGGCGAATTGGACGTGTCCGAGCACGAGCTGTGAGGCAGTCAAGAGCGACAGAAAGACCCGTGCCAGGGCCACCTGGCGTGGGTCTTGCGCCCGCATGGTCACGTCGATCGCAAGGAGCAACCAGGGGAGGTGGGCGAGCATCGCCAGGACGTTCATGTGCATGAAATGCAGCATGTTATAGCCGCCCAGCGCGAAGACAAGGGCGCCGAACAAGGCGGCGTCACGGCGGATTCCCCACCGCATCGTCAGCGCGAGAAAGCCGACCAGAAGCGCCGGATAGCTCACGAGTAACTCGAGATTCAGGGCGGGGCCGAGGGATAGCGTGCTGTAGAGCAACCGGATCCAGGGATGGGCGGTCCCCCCGCCTTCTCCGGTCAGGAAGAAGCCGCCGAATAGGTTCGGACACCAGGAGGGATCTTCCCCCTTGGCCAGGCAGTCGGCGAAGAACCATCGCATCGGCAGAAAGCCATACGCGAGGTCGCAGTAGACGTAGACCTGGCCACGGAGCAACGGCAGGGCAATCAGGGTCAACATGACGCCCGCCACGACCCAACCAATGCGGAGTCGGGCTGTTTCGCCTGGAGGAGTCATGAGCCGTCCTTGTTCATTTTTTTGGCAACTGCCACGCGGCCCGAACCCTCCTGGATCGGGTCGAAAAAGCGGCGGCATCCTACGCTAATGTCTTGATGCCGAGAAGGCCAATCCCAGAGCGGATCGCAGCCGTCGCGGGCGTTGGCTCTCTGCCCGCGACGAGGGGCGATCGGGTCAATTTGGGAGGGCGAGAGGCCAGGGCTCACTCGAGGTGAATCATGAGGTCGAAGTGGAGGCCTCGGAGCGGAACGCACTGGCATAGTCTCGGGCAAACTGCAAGACGCTGCGCTGCGAGAGCTTGACGAGATGTTCGACGCCAGCCGCGGCGGCCTGCTCCGCGAAGCGAACCTGCTGCGTCTCGGCCTCGGCGGAGGAGGGGGTTACCAGGTAGACGCGGCTGATTCCGCGCAAGGCCGCCTGTATCGAGCGTGCATCGTCGAAGTCGGCGACCACGACCGAGGCCGATGTGGGGCCAAGGCGGGCAAGATCGCTCTCGCGCCGAACCATGGCACGCACGGCCACCTCTCGATCCTCGAGCCGTCGCAACAGCGCCAAGCCCGTATTTCCCGTGGCACCCGTGACGAGCACAACTTGGTCGGAAGAGTCGGACATGGGTGAGCCTTGGTCGAGAGGAGGAGGAGTTGCGGGGCCGTTGGATGAGTCCCGAGGCTCAGAGCCGCGCGAGCCAGTGATCGGTATCCACGACCTCACTGATCATCATTTGCTGAGCGCACAAGATCGAGCGGTGAAGTTCTTCGGCCGTGACTTCGCCGGCGGAGTTGCTCAAAGGGAGCGTGCCGGTCGCGTCGCTGAGGAACTCGACGCCAAATCCGAGGTGCGCGGCTTGTCTCGCCGTGGTATCGCAGCACATGTGGGTCATGTACCCGGCCACCGTCACCGTGTCGATGTTGTGCTCACGGAGCCAGGCCTCGAGGTCCGTTCCGGTGAAGCTGCCCGGAAGTCCCTTCTCGATCCAGTGACTGCGCGATCGAGCCGCCACGTCTGGGTGTAGCTCCCAACCGGGTGTCCCTTTCTTGAAATAAGGGAGCTCCGGCTGTTTGAACGTATGCTGGATGACCACGACCGGCACCTTAGCCTCCGTCGACGCGTCCATCACGCGCAGGAGATTTTCGAGGTGGGCATGGGGATGCGTGATCGGAAGCTGGCCCGTGAAATATTCGTTCTGGGCATCAATCACAAGAAGTGCACGCTTCATGAATCCTCCAAACCCTGAGATGGTGATGGTCAAACTTTCACGATGCGGACTTGCCACGTCCTGGACCGACGGTCTCGAGTTGCGCCTGCTTCTTGGCCTCGATCTCGTTCATGTTCGCCGTGCCCCACGCGCAGAGCGGTTTCAAGACGTTTGTCAGAGAGAGGCCCAACTCCGTCAGTGAGTATTCGACTCGAGGAGGCACTTCCTGGAAATCCTTGCGGGCGACGATTCCGTCCGCGTCCATCTCCCGCAGGTTTTGAATCAGCATTTTTTCGCTGATATCCGTCACAAGGCGGCGCAATTCGCCGAAACGGCGGGCGCCTGGGACCAGGTGCCAGAGGATGATCGGCTTCCACTTTCCCCCGATGACATCCACGACGGCTTCGAGCCCGCAACCATAACTCCGCCTGCTCATTCGCTTGCCTCCCCGGCGCTGGGTACTTACCAAAAGGTATGTACTTGCCGAGTCGAAAGCAAGGTCTATCATTCTCCCCGTCAGGCGAACCCAGGGCTCGATTGTGCAGGAGTAAGGAGGCGATCCGATGGCGAAGCTCGAGGGCAAGGTTGCGGTGATTACCGGGGGGAGCAGTGGTCTCGGCCTCGCGACGGCCCAGCGATTCGTGGCCGAGGGAGCGTACGTTTTCATCACTGGCAGGCGCCAGGCAGAGCTTGATGCCGCGGTCAAGCAAGTGGGCAAGAATGTCACGGGCGTGCAGGGAGACGTCGCGAATCTGGCCGATCTCGATCGCTTGTATGCCACGGTGAAGGCGGAGAAGGGCCGTATCGACATCCTCTTCGCGAACGCGGGCCTGGGTGAATTTGCTCCCCTCGGGAAAATCACGGAGTCCCACTTCGATAAGACTTTCAATGTCAATGTGAAGGGGGTTTTGTTCACGGTCCAGAATGCGCTTCCGTTGCTTCAGGATGGAGGCTCCATCATCCTGAATGCGTCGATGGTTTCGATCAAGGGCGTGGAGGCGTTCAGCGTCTACAGCGCGAGCAAGGCCGCGATTCGATCGTTCGCACGTTCCTGGACGGTGGATCTGAAGAGCCGAAAGATCCGCGTCAATGCCATCAGTCCTGGCACCATTCCAACCCCCGGCTACAGCAACGCCCTGGGCATGAGTCAGGAACAGATCGATCAGTACGCGGAGTCAACCGCCGCCGTGGTGCCCTTGGGCCGGGTGGGAACTCCCGATGAGATCGCCAAGGTCGTTACCTTCCTCGCCTCGGACGACAGCAGTTATGTCACGGGTATCGAACTCTTTGTCGACGGAGGCCTGGCACAGATTTGAGTGAGGCGGCACTCCCTTATCCGTCTGAAAAAGAATGGGGACAGGCGCCTAGGGCCGGAAGGCGCGGATATCGGTGAACAGGCGGTCGAGCAGGCGGGTGCTCTTTCCCCAGTCGAAATATTGGCCGCCGATCTTGGTCAAGGCGTCCACGCGGGAGCGGTCGCCGAGGTCGGCGAGGGTGACGACCAGAGTCCCTTCATAGACTAGCAAATCCGGGGGGATAGTGGCCTCGATCACGCAGCCGTCGCTCGCCTGCTCGACATCCTTCATGGTGATTCCGTGCGCGGTCAGCGAGCAGAGGGCTGCGACCGTCGCGTGGCCGATCGGAGCGAGGATGACCTCGGAACGGGCCTTGCCCGTCTTGACGCCGAGTCGAGTGAATAGCGGTGCGGCGATCGAAGCCACGTCGCCGACGGCGATCCCGTAGTTGAACTTGGCCAGGTACTTGTCGTGGAACTTGATGAGCTGCTCGCCCGAGATCCGAGTCCCGGACCGCTTGGCGGCGTCCTTGAGAAGTGCTCGGACTTCCGGGTGGGTGATCAGGAGATCATGGCGGACCTCGCGCGACCAGTCGGCGGCGGGTTCAGGCTCAGGTCGAGGTTCGGGTTCAGGGACGTGGTCCATGGCCGCCGTCGTTGTTCCCGGCGGGGACAGCTTGGTCCCGCATTGCACGCAGAACTTGCCGCCGCCTTTCGTCCCGCATTCCGGACAAAACATCGTCCCCGTCCCTCCATGGCTCGCGAGGCCTCGGCATCCTCTCCGGCCCACGTCGGCCGGGGAGAGTGGGCGCGTTCCGGGATCATAGCCTGTTGCTTCCATCTCGGCGATGGGAGCTCACGTCGGGGCTGATCCCCGGTGTTGGTGACGTGGCTCGTCACCGCGATGAAATGGTGTCGCAAGTTGTTTTTGGAAATTGGGTTGCGATCAGGTCAGACCCATTGGCATTGTGGCTGTCCCCATGCGGCACGGCCAAGATGTGCAGAGGAATGGCAGAAAACAAAGGCGGCAACCAGGACGGTTCGTCGTGCGAACTCGGCAGCAAGTGGGGCGATTGCCGTGTCGTGAGCTCGGCCCTCTCGGAGTCGATTCGTCTGTTGCTTAAGTAAGCGTTAATCTTGCGTTTCTGGTCGCAGGCCGCTTCCCATCGGCGAACCCCGCGTCGACTTGAGCACGTGTGGGAGTCGTTGTGCCGAGGAAGCATGGAGATTTGGAACGCCCGTTTCGAGTTTCGAGATGGGCCTGGATGGATTTTGTCGATTGGGTAGCCGGGCCCTCGCGCCGGTATTCAGAGCCGCTCGGCCGGTTCGCGACATTGGTGAGGGCGATAAGTAAGTGGACCAACGTTAATTCATTGCATTGTTGGTTGACATCGAGGAAATAGGCCTTATATCTAACCTAGATTACTCAGAATTCGCGGTAGTCAAATTGGGCAGGCAGCGAACCACGACGCCGTGTGCAACCGAAGTTGATCATTCCTGATTCCGATGGCCTGTCGTGCGCGTCACCGTGGCATGACGGCCAATCGGTGAGCGATTGCGATCGGACTCAGAACCCTGACGCCACTGAGAGAAGAGGTACCGCCGGGAAGCTCGGCGGTGCCGTCGTTCGATGGCCGTCTGACGAATTACAGGGAAAATGTGTCGATCGGATGATGAACATCATCGCGTGCCACTGTGGAATTCACTCGTCGCCGTACAAGAACGCACCCGGATTCCGAAACGTCCATCCGACGGGTTTTGACCCGGAATCAAGAATGCAGGAGACACGGCGATGAATGGTTTCTTTGTGCCGGGGCGTCCGCGGAAGCATGGCGGTTCACGGACGGCAGTGAAGGAGGCGCGACGGGCGCGGGTCGCAATCGAGCGGCTCGAAGGTCGAATGCTTCTCGCGTACTCGACCATTCCAGGTTCGTACGTTGTGAACGGAGCATTTATCGGGACGGTGAGCATTCAGGGGAACAATAATGCCGATTCGCTGGTGATCGCCAACGATACGGCCACGAACTTGTTGACCCACACCGGCGACGACAACACCGGGGGCGGGGCCGGTCAGTTCGCGGACCAGTACGATTGGGACTCGGCGACCCCCGGCAGCCAGCACCTCGCGGCCAACTCCGGTACGACCCTCTCTTTTATTATTGGCGCTGGGGCGGTCACGCACGATGTCACGCTCGGCACGCCAGCGTCGCCGGCGAGTGGTTTCGCGGGCACCCGGTTCACGAATCTAGCGGGTCCTGTCGGAGCCACCCGAACGATCACGGTCGACGATAGCACCGGGACTGTCCAGGCGGCCGGGGCCAACGCCTATTCCATTGCCCTGAACACCGGGCCGAACTACATCCTGTCCGGGCCCAACTTTCAGCTCAATGAGACGGCCTTCGCCAACGGTGGCGTCACTCTCAAGGGGGGCACCGCGGCCAACACTTTCAACCTCGTTTCGACTTTTGCCGGGGAGCCCGTCCATCTGGTCGGTGGATCGAACAATGACACGTTCAACATTCGGGGAATGTCGGGGACGGTCACGGTTGATGGAAACGGTGGCGCCGATTCAGCCGTCGTGGGCAATGCCGGAAGCGTTGGGGGGATCAACGGCTCGTTAAGCGTTTCCGACACCGGCGGAGCGATGGCGCTCGAGGTGAACGACTCGGCCAGCGCGGGCGCCCGCGTCGTGGCCATCGGGGCGAGCGCGATCACGGGCTTAACGAACAGTACGCTCACCTACGCCAACCTGTCGAGCCTGCGGGTCGATACCGGCAGCGGCGCTGACACGGTGACTGTGAACGCAACGCCCGCCGTTACCACGCTGAACACAGGCGCCGGCGGCGACACGGTCAACGTTCTCGCGACGACCAGTCTCCTCGCCATCAACGGGCAGAATGGGGCCGATACGGTGAACGTCGGCAATGCCGGGAACGCGCAGAGCGTTCAGGCCGCCTTGACCGTCTCGAACACAAATGGATCGACGTCACTTAATATCAATAATTCCGCGGATGCTGTCGCTCGGTCCGTCAACGTCGGCGCGAGCACGATCACCGGCCTGATCCCCGGAACCATCACGTTTTCCAATCTCAGCCATTTAAGGCTCGACGGCGGACTTGGCGGCAACGTCTTCGCGATCAACGACCCATCGAGTGGGGATGTCACCGTCAACGCGGGCGGTGGAGACGACACGGTCAACGTCCTCGCGCTCAATACCGCCCCCCTGGTGGTCGACGGCCAGGGCGGTACGAATTCCGTCAGAGTCGGAAGCAACGGGAATCTGGCGGGGATTCAGGCCGGCGTCTCCGTGACGGACACCGGAGGAACAACCGCGCTCATCGTGGACGACTCGAACTCCGGGATCGGCCGAACCTATGACGTCACGGGAGTCCAGGTCGCCGTCTCGGGGCTCGCCGGGACAATCACATTCGGCGTCGGCGTGCCGTCCCTGACGATCAATGCCGGATCAGGCGAGGATGCCGTCTCTGTTGATGCGTCGGTCGCGAGCAGTCTGACCACGCTCAGCGTCAATAGCGGGGCGGGAAGCGACTCCATCAACCTGCGGAACGTGAACGCCGGGCTGACCGTCAACGCCGATACACAGGCGGGGGTCGCGGACGTTACAACGGTCGGCGACGCGGGGATTCTCGCTGGAATCCAGGGGGTCGTCAATGTGAGCGGCTCGGTTGGCGGAAGCCTGATCGTGGACGACTCGGCGAATGCCGCCGACGCGTCGCTCACGCTGGCAGCCACCCAGATCAGCAGCGACTCGTTTACGGGGGCGATCCACTATTTCGGGTCGTTCTCGGCCGTCGAGGTGAGTGCCGGCTCGGGCGGGAATCTCCTGACCATCACGGACACCGGAGCGGCGGCCCTCACTCTTGTGAAGACAGGCACCGGCTCCAATTTGATCCGCGTGCTTGGTACGTCGTCGCATCTCGGCATCGTGGGTCAAGGCTCGGATGAAGTCAACATCGGAGACGCGGGCAGCCTCCAGTCGATTCTCGGCTTCGTCGCTGTGGATGGCGGCCCGGGAGCGATTGACCTCTGGGTTGATGGTTCCGCCGATCTCGTGGGACAGAGTGCGACGCTCGCGGGGGCCGGAGTCGCCGCCTTCTTGACGGGCATGGCGCCTGCCTCCATTTCGTATCGGGTCAGCGCGGTGGAGAGCCTCCTCATTGACGGCGGCGACGGCGACGACACCTTGACCGTCGACTTCTCCGGCGGCAATCCCGTTCCCTTAGACAGCCTCGGCTACGACGGCGGCAACGGAAGCAACACGCTGAACCTTCAGGGAGGCACGTTTGCCCTTGAAGACTATTTCGGCTTCGCTCCGGGAGCAGGCGTCATTCTTCTTGATACGTCGGCCGTTCTCTTCTCGAATTTACTTCCGATCAATGACGTCACCCACGTGGTGGACTTCGTATTCTCGGCCCCCCCTGGCACCAGCATCTTGAACCTGGTCGACGGCCCGATCTTCAACGGCTTCCAGACCGCCCAGTTCAACAGCGGAGCCGTGCCGACGTTCGAGTTGATGAACTTCGCGAACAAGACCAACGTCACTATCGAAGGGGCACAGTCCGCGACGAGCCTCACGATCAACAATCCGACGGCCGCGGATGGGCTGGAAACGCTGACTCTCAACACCCAAGGCGGCAGCGATCAGGCGGTCATCATCGCCGCGCCGCTCGCGGTCGAGTTGTCAGTCAACCTGGCCGGGGGGAATGACACCACGAGTGTCAATGGCCCTGGGCTCGCGGCGGAGACCACGTCGATCGTCGACGGCGGCCCCAACTTCGATACCTTGACTTACGACGCGGGTGGGGCCTCCGTCGTCGTCACCGCGGGCGCAAGTCCGGGCGAGGTGCTCATTGCTCGGGCGGGTTCTGGCACGCTCGACTCGCTCAACTTTGAACAGATCACCATCAACAACTCCGCCCCTGTTCCCCCCGTCGTCGGCCCGGTCCAGACGCTTCAGGGGGTCGAGGGCACGCCGATCATCGACGCCACCCTTGCCACGTTCACGAGTACGGCCCCTGGGGCGAAGGCGGCCGATTTCCTCGCCACCATCACGTGGGGCGACGGCACGACTTCAGCGGGCACGATCACCCAGGACGCCGGCGACCCGAGCCTCTTTTACATTACGGGCACACATACCTATGGCCTCCAGGGGACGTACGTCCCCGCGATCTCGATCGTCTCGACGGGCAGTTCCGGAACCACGGTCGTGAACGGCGTGCCCGTCACGACCCTCACGCCACCGAGCGGGCCCGTCGCAACTACCGCCAACGTCAACGTGGCCAACGCCCCGCTGGTGGTCAACGTCTTCTCGGTCACCGGGACGCAGGGGATCGAGATTCCGGCGGGGGCGATCGCGACCTTCCAGGATACCGGAGGGGTTCATCCGGTCGGTGATTACACCGCGACGATCGAGATCGTCGACTCGAACAACACGGTCGTCGTCAGCGTCCCGGCGGCCTCGATCGTTGCGGGGGGGGCGGCGGGTAGCTTCCTGGTGAATGCCCCCGCGTTCACGCTGGGGCAGCAAGGGACCTACATCGTCAGGGTCTCGGTCACCGACACCACGCTTCCCAGTCCGACCACGCAAACAGGCACGGCCCAGGCCATCATCGACGCCGCCAAGCTTTCCGCGACCGGAGTGAATGTCAACACGACCGAGGGCCAGACTTTCACGGGCCTGGTCGCCACCTTCACCGACGCGAATCCAGGGTCGTTGGCCAGTGACTTCACCGTCACGATCCTCTGGGGCGACGGCCACCAGTCGCTCGGCACCGTGACTGAGACTGACCCCGGGGTCTTCACCGTCTCGGGCACGAATACGTACGCCGACGCCGGGTCCTACGCCCTATTCGTCACGATCCATGACCAGGATGGCCGAACCGTCTTGGCCGCGGCGACCGCGACCGTGGGCGATGCCGCTCTGTCGGCAACGGGCCTCGCGATCTCCGCCGCCGAGTCGCAGCCATTCAACGGCGCTGTCGCCACCTTTACCGACGCGAACCCGCTTGCGACCGCCGCGGACTTCACAGCCTCCATCGATTGGGGCGACGGCTCGCCGATCTCGGCGGGAACAATCTCGCAAGCCGCCAACGGGACGTTCTTTGTGAGCGGAAGCCACACCTACGGTGCCTTCACTCCGATTGGCTCACCCCACACCGTGACGGTCACCATCCGGGACCAAGGCGGAGCCAGCGCCTTGGCGACTGGTTCGGCGACCGTCTTCAGCGCCAGCCTGAACTCGACGGGCGCCGCGGTCTCGGCCGTCGAGGGGACGCCGTTCAGCGGGTTGGTGGCCACGTTCACGGATTCGGGCGGGGCCAAGCCCGCCGCATCCTATACGGTGGTCATCGCCTGGGGCGACGGCACCACCTCGCCACCGACCACGGTGACCGCCGTGGGTGCGGGCCCGCTCGGCACGACCTACACCGTCAACGGCTCGCACACCTATGCGAACGCAGGCTCCTATGCAACCAAGGTAACGATCACGTCTCTTGGTGGGAGCGTCACGGTGGCCACGGGCTCGGCCACCGTCGCCGATGCCCCGCTCACGGCGCAGGTCGCGTCCCTCTCGGCCACGCAAGGGGTGGCACTCGTTAATGCGACCGTCGCCTCGTTCACGGACGCAGGGGGGGCTGAGAGCGTCGATCACTACTCCGCGACGATCAACTGGGGGGATGGCACGCCACTGGTCGGCGGAATCATCGTGAGCGACGGAACGACGTTCCGGGTCCTCGGGACGCACAAGTACCTGGAAGTCGGGCTCTTCACGATCGGCGTCACCATCAACGAACACGGCGGGGCCGGGACGACGGCCTACGGGGCCATCAACGTCGCGGTCTCCAACACCCCACTGACGCTGACCGGCGGGCTCGATCCCTCGAGCGATTCCGGCGTGTCGCAGACCGACGGAATCACCAAGGTCCGGACCCCCACGTTCGTGGGAACGTCGCAGCCCGGTTCGACGGTCCGGCTCTTCGCCGTCAACGCGGGCCAGCCGACCGTCACCATTCCCATCGGAACCACGATCACGGATGCTTCCGGTTCCTGGCGAATCACGAGCCCGCCGTTGGCGGACGGAACTTACTCGATCGTCGCGACGGCCGTCGCCCAGAACGGCGTGACCACCGCGACGTCAGTCCTTCCGCCGCTCGTGATCGACACCGTGGGACCGACGGTCTCCAGCCTCCAGTTCGACCCGCTCCATGGCCAGCTTTTCGTCGGCCTCCAGGACAACCGCTCGGGGCTCGATCAGCGCGGCCTGCACGACGGAGCGAACTTCGTTTTCACCAAGGCGGGGGCGCGTCCCGGCCGGTTCCTGGTCACCCGCCTCAATGTGTCGCCGATCGTTTCCGGAACGTCTCCACAGACGGTCACGGTGGTCGTCAACGGTGGTCGCCTGCTCCGCCGCGGTCAATATGCCATGACCGTACTCTCACGAGGCCTCCAGGACATCGCCGGGAATGCCCTTGATGGCGAGTTCTACGGCACTTTCCCGTCAGGAAACGGCATCCCCGGCAGTAACTTCGCGGCGCGGCTCGACCGGATTCACAACCGCGTCTCGGCCCCGAAGCCGTTCACGACGACCGCCTCGCCCAACGCGTCGCCCGGAACGCCGGGCCAGCCCGGCCTCGTCAAGCAACCGTCGGCTGCTCTTCGGACGCACGACGAGGCGCTGGCGACAGTCGCCACCGCTTCCGGAAAGCGGAGCCGCGACGGTGGAAAGCGAACCGGAATTCCATTGCGACTCCGGGGTCAGTTCGGCGTCGAAATTCATCGCCCGCGCAAAGCGGATTGACAGGAGCATTTCATGCGTGCGTCCCTCCACGGCCCGGCCGTGGAGGGACCGCCCCGAGTAAATTGGCCCCCGGTTTCTCGAGCCTCCGGCAAGTGGAACAATCGCGAGCCAGGCACCTCGGCTGGAAAAGGCAGGTGCTTTGAGTGGTTTGCTGGAAATGATCCTCAAATGGCTCTTTTTTTACACATCCCATGCTTCTCTGCTGAAGTCCCTGGCCACAACTGCTCTGCTCCTTTGATAACCTGATGTCGCGTTCTTTATAAAAGTAAGTGGATGTATACAGGAAGTGGGCGCCAACGCCAGGCACTTCAATGGGGCCGTCTGGAAGGTTTGGGTGTGGCTTCGCCCTGGCTCGCACTCTCGGTCGACTTCCCAAGACTCCTGGCTTACTCCGCTTAGGTGCCTGGCCACCGGTTCCTCTTCACGTGCAGTGTCTGCGGCAATTACGGCCAGCAAGTGAGCGCGGGCATTGTGAGGACCCCGCATCTTCAGCGGGTTCTGGTTGCCCCAGACGATGCGGCCGATGCGAATGTGGCCATTCGCAACCTGTTGCTAGAAGTAAATCCGACAGGGAGTGTGGAAGCCGGGCGGCGGGGTTGAGGGCCGATACTTGCGGCCGGACGCCTTGGCGGCTGCGCGGCCCTCTCTGCGGGCGCGTGCCTGCTCTTTGTAGAACTGGAGCCTTTCCGGGAGCGTCATCCGCTTCTTTGGAGCAGCCATCGTTCGGCGACTCCCAAAATCACATTATACGTCATGAACATGACTTTAGAAAATTATTCTTGACATAAGTTTGAATGTGAAAACGAGGCATGCGCAAATAGCCAGTGGGTATTCCTGGAAGTGCAATCATGCCAACTCCTGAGCCTAAGCCTCGGGAAGCTCAGCCTGTGATTGATTAATAGGTTTAGCAGAGCAGGAGCCGACGGCCAATGTCTCAAGTGCCGTTGAATGCGGATTTTACATCACAGTATACAGGGTGGTCTGTGCGATTGTGTGGATGCGAGACTCCCTCTTTCTTCTTGGCAAAGTTTACCATGCAGAATAGGATGCTCTTTGAGGAGACTCAGATTATGATCACGATGAACATTTCCCTGCCCGACGAAATGAAAGCTTTTATCGAGACGCAGATTGCGGCCCATGGCTATGCTTCGACCAGCGAATATCTGCATGCCCTGATTCGCGAGGCGCAGAAACGCCAAGCCAAGCAGGATTTGGATGCCAAGCTTCTGGAAGGGCTTCAGAGCCCGGCCAGTGAGCTGACCGATGCGGATTGGGACGGCCTGCGGCAGCGAAATTTTGAGCGGAGCCCCGACCTCCGGGGCCATTGATGAAGCAACGGATCATCAAGCACGCGCGTGTGCTGGAGGATTTGGAGCAGCGATCCGAATGCATATCCGCCAGCAAAACCCTCTCGCCGCATTGCGTTTTCTCGATGCGGCCGAAGCCACGATTCGCCAACTGGCTGCCTCGCCAGGCTTAGGCGCCCGCTACGCTCCCGAACACCCCGCTCTGGCTGAGCTTCGCTTCATCCCCATCGCCCGCTTCAAAAACGATCTGGTCTACTACCTGCCGCTGGCGGACGGGATTGAAGTGCTGCGCGTACTACGGCGCCCGGGATATTCGCCATATCCTGGCGGAAGATTTCGGTGTTTACGATGTGGAGGACGAGCAGTAGGCACTTCAATGGGGCCGTCTGGAAGGTTTGGGTGTGGCTTCGCCCTGGCTCGCACTCTCGGTCGGCTTTCCAAGACTTCTGGCTTAGAGTCTGTCTCGGAAGGTCAGGCTGAGCTGGGAAATGAAGGACATTTGGGTGCCACGGGTTCCGTACTCGGAACCCGTGTGCCCCAGGCCAAGGCATTCCCGCATGGGTTCCGAGTACGGAACCGCATGGCACCCGGAAGATCGTCAAAAACCCCGGTGGGATTCGCCTTCTGGGACAGACTCCTACTCCGCTTAGGTGCCTGGCTTCCGGTTCCCTGTACATCCTGCGCTACCCGGTGATCTGGCTGCTGTAGAACTCGGGCTGCTCCCTGCTGATTGCTACCGTCCTCTCGGTCCCCGTCGCGGTTGCGGCCCATCTCCTGGTTGAGGAGCCGGTCCGCCGGCTCCTCATCAACGGAGCTGAGACGTATTCGCAAGATCCATGTTTTCCAGTTGACTTGGCCGGTGCGAATGCTGTGGAATTTGTTCGGTGGCTGCAATTGGTAGGGAATCTAGGCGTTCGTTAGAGGGACCCCCCATGGCAGTTCCGATCACCCGTCGCTCATTCGTCATGACTTCTGTGCTGGCCGGCGTCGCGGCGTGTGCGAACCGCGCCTTCGGCTCCTACTTCGACTACTCGTTCACCCATGGCGGTATTACTGACAATGACCTCGTCTTGTTTCAAAGCGCCATGGGCTACGCGAAGCGGCTGACGAACATGGATATCATAAACAACTATATCGGGTGACACTATTGGGGATATTCGTCAATTTTGACGCAATCTGCATAGTGTAGGCAAGATGGTGTTTGGCTTCGACGTGTTCTGTGATGACACCCGTCCACAAATGCCATTCCAGTTTGCCCAAACAGTGGCAATATTGACGAATGTCTCGTTTTTGCTTCCCCAGGTTGCGAGCGACGAGGAAAACCCGAGGGGTTGCCGCCAGTTCGGTCGTCGACGAGGAGGTCTCAGAGCCCAGGCACTTCACTGGGGAGGTTTGAGATCTTCAGGGAAGGCCTCAGTACCTTTTTTTGATGTACCTGGCCACCGGCATTGGTCCCGGATGTCGTTGACCATCCGGCCGCAGGAGCCTTTCGCTGCGGGCGGGCAGGGGGTACGATGCCGCCCCGATGCCCGCGTCGAGCACGATTCGATCATGGTCCACATGCTTGGCCATCTCCCCGGAATCCGACATGAGCGTTGAACGAAAGATCGGCGTGATCGGCCTCGGCTTGATGGGGACGGCGATCTCGCTACGGCTCCTCGAGCACGGCTATTCCGTTCGGGTCTGGAACCGGACCCAAGAGGAGGCCGCGCCGCTGGTCGAGCGAGGCGCGGTGTGGAGCGACGCGGTGGCCACGGAGTGCGACCGGGTCGTCATCTGCCTCTATTCGAGCGACATCGTCGCGATGGTGGTCGGCCCGCTCCTGCCTGATCTCCGCGCGGGCCAGGTGTTTGTCGACACCACGACGGGCGAGCCCGCGCAGAGCGAGGCGATGGGAGCGCAATTGGCGGCCAGGGGCGTCTCGTATCTCGCCGCGCCCATCTCCGGCTCCAGCGAGCAGACACGCCGGGGCGAGGCGACGGTGATCGTCGGCGGCGGTCGCGAGGCGTTCGAGGGTTGCGCCGATTTGTGGCCCGTACTTGGCCGGAACGTATTCCACGTCGGCGGATGGGGCGACGCGGCGAGGATGAAGTTGGCGAGCAACCTCGTGCTGGGCCTGAACCGAGCGGCGCTCGCCGAAGGGCTGGCCTTCGCCGAGGCGATCGGCCTCGAGCCTGCGGCGGCGCTCGAGGTGCTCAAGGGCAGTATGGCCTACTCGCGCGCGATGGACGTGAAGGGGCGAAAGATGATCGAGAGGGACTTCAGCGTGCAGGCAAGGCTCTCCCAGCACCTCAAGGACGTCCGCCTGATGCTCGACGCCGCGGCCGATGCGGGACTGTCGCTGCCGCTCTCCGAGACTCATCGTCGGCTGATGGAACGCGCCGAGGCCGAGGGATGGGGCGACCTCGACAACAGCGCGATCATCGACGTCTATAGGAGTTCCAGTCCATGAGCGGGGCGTCTCTCTCTCCCAGGGCACGCGCGGCGGTCCTGGCGGCCGCTTTCGCGGGCCTCCTTTTCGACGGCGTCGAACTCGGGCTCATGCCGGTCGCCTCGCTCTCCGTCTCCAAATCGCTCCTCGGCGAGGCCTTCACGCCCACGCTCGGCGGCACTTGGTTCGCGCGGTTCACCGCGGCCCTCATGTTCGGCGCGGCGGTGGGCGGGATCGCGCTGGGCCACCTGGGCGATCGCATCGGTCGCGCGCGGGCCATGGGGGTGAGCATCCTCTGCTACTCGCTCTTCGCCGCCCTCGGCGCGTGGGCGGAGACGCAAGAGCAGATGCTCATCCTGCGGTTCATCGTCGGGTTGGGCGTGGGGGGGATGTGGCCCAACGGCGTCGCCTTGGTCTCCGAGTGTTGGCCGGATGCCTCGAGGTCCTTCGTCTCCGGCGTGACGGCGGCCGGGCTGAATGTAGGCATCCTCATGCTCTCGCAACTGGCGCGGATCTGGCCGATCACCTCCGACTCCTGGAGGTGGGTCTTCAAGCTCTCCGGCGCACCCGCCGTCCTCGGTGTCCTCGTGCTCGTCGCGTTGCCGGAATCGCCGAAGTGGCTGGCGGCGCGAGGCGAGCCCGGACGTCGGCCGCCGCGCCTTCGGGAGCTCTTTCGGCCCGATCTCCTCCGCATCACCCTCGCGGGCATCGTCCTCAGCGCGATCCCGATGGTCGGGGCGTGGGCCGCCAGCAAGTGGATGATCCCTTGGGCCGACAAGGTGGCCGGCTCGGCGAACGCGCAATACAAGGCCGAGACCCAGGGCTGGTGGGCCCTCGGCGCCACCCTCGGTTGCTTCGCCGGCGCACAGCTCGCGAGCCGGCTGGGGAGGCGCCTGAGTTACGTCCTCATCAGCGCCGGCTCGGCGGCGATGACGTTCGCGATGTTCCAGCTCACCGCGCCGCTGCGGCCGTCGTTCCATCCCGTAGTCTTCGCGCAGGGATTCGTCGCCACGCTCTTCTTCGGCTGGCTGGCCCTGTATCTGCCGGAGCTCTTCCCCACCCGCGTGCGCGCCTCGGGCGTCGGCCTGGCGTACAACTCGGGTCGCTTCGCCACCGCCGTCGGCGTGGTGCTGGCGGGGATGCTTTTCACCGCCCTCGGAGGAGACTACCCCCGTGTCGGAGCCCTGTGCGCGCTGATCTACGGCATCGGCGTCCCCATCATCTGGTGGGCGCCGGAGACCGCGAATGAGAGTCTGAAGACCTGACCAGGATGCGGAAGTCGCGAACGATCGCCGGAGGGTGTTATGAAAAAGTCCCCGACCTGTCCTCTATGTTCCGGCCGCATGGAACGGCACCAAGAGGTTGTGGTTGAGTTCGCGACCGAAGGCACGGCCTACACTCTCGCGTGGGTCTGTACCGCGTGCTCCGCCGCGTTCCCGATCGCGGTCAGCAAGAGCGGCCTTTTCAAGAAGCCTCAGCCGTTCTACGAGGAGCCGACCGAGTGACGCCGGGCCCGCGCCGGACGCGTGAACCGAATTCCGGGAGGGCGGATTGCCAGGCCCGGGGACGTTCGACGAAGATGGGCAGGGCCAAACTGAGATCGGCGGCTCGCGACCCGGAAGACTCATGGACCGAGAAGAACTGCAGGCGGTCTTCGACCAAAAATGTGCCTCAGGCTACGACCAGCAGTGGTCGAAGATCGCCCCGCTGAGAGAAGCCTTGCATCTGCTCGTCGGGGCCGTGCTCTCGGACCTTAGGGACGATGCGCGGATCCTGTGCGTCGGCGCGGGGACGGGCCCGGAGCTGATCTACCTCGCCGAGCGGTTCCCGGGCTGGCGATTTGTCGCGGTCGAGCCCTCGGCCCCGATGCTCGACGTCTGCCGACGCAAGGCCGAGGAACGCGGTATCGCCGCCCGCTGCGAGTTCCACGAAGGCTATCTCGAGTCGCTGCCGCCGGGTGAGGAGTTCGACGCGGCCACATCGCTCCTCGTGTCCCAGTTCCTCCTCGATCGGGAGGCACGCACCGGCTTCTTCCGGGGGATTGCCGATCGGCTCCGCCTGGGCGGATTCCTGGTGAACGCGGACCTGTCATCCGACACGAGCCCGGCGGCCTACCAGAGCTTGCGCGGGATATGGTACCGGATGATGCAGGCCGGGGAACTCACCCCCGAGGCCATCGAAAAAATGCGGGCGGCGCATGACCGCGACGTGGCCCTTCTGCCTCCAGAGGTGGTCGGCGGGATCATCTCGGCCGGCGGCTTCGATTCGCCGGTCCAGTTTCTCCAGACTGGTCTCATCCGCGCCTGGTATGCGCGACGCGTGTGAATCACAAGGGACAGGCCGTCACTGACGCGGCAAGGATGACCTATGATACGGTTCGTTTTCAGCTTCCTCGGGACGATCGGCGGCTACGTCCTCGGGGCGGTAGCAGGCTACTTGCTGGTCTCCCGATCCTCGAACTCGCACGACGGACCGGTCGAGGCGGCGATGACCGGGGCCTTTGTGTCGGGACCGCTCGGCGCAGTCGTGGGGGCGTCGCCGGGTTCCTGCTTGGGAGACGGCGAGGCTGAGTACTGTGGACTCACGCGAAAGAAGCCGGAGGGGTGAGGTGTCTCTGAGGCTGCCATGAACCCAGGCTGCTTCGAGACCCCCGCCGAATTCCGGACATGGCTCGCCGAGATGGAGTGGGTTCGGATCATGACCGAACTCGGTGGGATGCAGCCGACTGGGCTCGCCCCGTTCCAGGCCAGGAAGGAAGCTCGGTCGGGTGTCTACTCCCACGAGCAGGGCGATCTGGACCTGCCCGAGCCCTACCAGGGTCTACTTCGCATGGCCCCCGCCGGACTCCGCAAAATCTGCAACTCATATCAAAAAGAGTCACCTTCCACTTCGCCGGAGCTCCGAGTCGAAAGTTTCTGCCAGACGCCCAGGCGAGTTCCCGGCACGATCGAGTAAGTTCCAGCGACCGGGTCACGCAGGAACGAAGGGACGTCCCCCGTCGTGGGGTCGAAGGCGACCGAATCGACGGTGTCCTTGACGAACCGGACCGAGCCGTCGCAGAAGCCGACGTTGGCACCGCCGGGATGGAAGCTTCCGGCGGCCATGATCCACCTCTTGTGGTTGCCGTCGCGATAGGGAACGCCCCTGGAAACGCCATTGAGCGGGTAGTAGGCCGCGACCATTGAGTTGGCGACGAAGCCGGAGTTCCACCAGCGTGCCGACAGTCGCTCGCTGGGCTTCGGGATCTTCCCATAAGGCGTCTCCGCGAAAAGGATCGTCTGGCCGCCGCCATCGGTGATGTCGGCAAGCCTGACCGAGGAGCAACTGAAGATCACGCCGTTCATGTTCGCCATCTGCGCGGCGTATGCCGGGTGAGTCGGCAGAATCTCGATGCTCCACATGCCCTGACAGCCGCCATAACTCGTGTGGCTCTGCTTGAAGCCGGTGCCGGCAGCCGCTCCATACTCGAAATCAACCACGTTGCGCTCGGACACGAACGGATCGCTCGGACAGCAGAAGATCGAGGGGCCGTTTGACGCGACCGTTGCGTTTGCCGTGGTGATTGCCTGGAGCGAGAAGTTGGCCGAGTTGTACAGCGGGCTGGCCTCGAAGAACGGCAGGATCCGGACGAAAGTACTCAGGCCCCACGCCAAGCCCGGCCCTGTGTCGGAGCGGGACGCGAGCATACCAGGGGGTAGCACGCCGTAAGTGCTTTCGTAGTTCATCACGCCCAGGCCGAGTTGCATGAGGTTGTTGGTGCACTCGGCGCGGCGGGCCGCTTCTCGGGCTCCCTGCACGGCAGTCAGGAGGAGGCCTATGAGCAGCACGATGACCGTGATGATCACCAGAAGCTCGATCAGCGTGAATCCCCGGCGGCCCGTGGTGGAATCGGAATTCGTCACGACGAACCTCCCGCCGAGCGTCGGCGCCCATACGAAGCAGGTCGCCGACAAGTGTCGCAGGGCGCGGCGCGGTTTGCAATGCCGTAACCTTTCCGTCAGGTGACGCGCCGGGTAAAATCCCCGCCATCCTCGTGGTTTACGAACCTGCGGCCGCCGCGGCCCAACACTGGGGTGCTGACACCAGAAATTGGCAGTCTTCACCACCAGCCGCTCATTCAAGGAGCAGATATGAACATGGAAAAGATGATTGGCGGAATGGGGACCCGGCGAGCATTCCTCGGCGGGGCGGCGACGTTCGCCGCGTGTGCCGTGATGCCGCGGGGGGTGCTGGGAGCCGCCGCACCGAAGCCCAACTCCGTCTTCAACGGCGTGCGCATCGGGTGCATTACCTACAGCTATCGCGGTGCCATCGATTCGGCCGAGGACACCCTCAAGGCCCTCATTGAGGACGGGCTCAGCGAGGTCGAGCTGATGGACGGGCCGATCCGGTCCTATGCCGGCATCAGCGGCGGCCGCAGGGGTGCCGGCCCGCAGCCCGAGCCGACCGAAGAACAGCGCCACGCGCAACTGGCCAAGTGCGCTGAGTTGCGCAAGATGTACAACGATGCGGGCGTCAACATCCACATTCACAAGATCCCCTTTGGCCAGTCGAACGAAGCGATCGACTTCAATTTCCAGGTGGCCAAGGCGTTGGGTTGCGTCGGGATTACCCTGGAGCGATCGGAGCCGATGGCCAAGAAACTCGCGCCCTTCGCTGACAAGCACAAGGTCTGGGTTGCCTTCCACAATCACACTAACAACTACCCGATGCTTGATAAGGCCGACCCGATCCTGGCGTATAGCCCGTACATCGGCTTCAACTTCGATATCGGGCACTATTTCGCGGGCACCAAGGGGCTGTCCCCGCTTCCCGTGCTCGAGAAGTACCATGACCGCATCGTCAGCCTGCACCTGAAGGACAGGACCGTCGAAGGCGAGAACCTGCCGTGGGGCAAGGGGCAGACTCCGATCAAGGAAGTCTTGCAGCTCATGAAGAAGGAGAAGTGGACTTTTCCGGCCGACATCGAGGTTGAATACAAGATCCCGGAAGGCTCGAGTGCCGTGGCGGAAGTGGCCAAGTGCGTTCGGTACTGCAAGGAGGCGCTCGCCTGAAAGAAGACGTAGACGCCAACGCCAGGCACTTCAATGGGGCCGACTGAAAGGTTTCCGCTTAGGGCCTGGCCACCGGCTCCTCTTGCGACTGCAACCGACTCCCAGGCGATTGTGGAGTTCCTCGAGCGTGGCGTCTGGTTGTTCCCGGATCACACCTCGGAGTCGCTCGATGTCGTCGGTGCCGAGAGCGGGACGCCGCCCGCCGTTGTGCGATCTGGGCTCGGCGGAGCCGGTCTGTCAGTACTGCTTCAAGAGATGCGCGATTGTGTAAGCGATGATGGAATGCCGTTGGGCAATCTGACACAACGAGCCTTCGCCACATGCCACGGTCTCGAGGATGCGCTCTCGAAGGTCTTGGGAATAGGGTCGCATGAGACGCATCCTGGGGCCAATTCCACTCTATCCATGCGTAAGCGAAACCCTTCTTCCCAGGCGCAAGAGAAACGGTTGGCGCTCTCAATAAGGCGAACCGGGAGGCTTGGGTGAGCTGCTAAGCCGTTGGTCTCGGTTTTCTTTGATTTTCTGATAGGTGACCGAGGTGCTGCAATCGCCGTCGGGTGCCACGGGTTGTACTCAACCCGTGAACGATTGCCCGGGTTTTTGGCTCACGGGTTGAGTACAACCCGTGGCACCCATGATTTGCACATGATTCAATGCAAAGAAAGACCAGGTCCACGTGCTTAGGACTTGTGGTCAGGTTTGCAGTTTTGCTGAATCTCCCCCCCAGGCTTCCCAATTCGTGGCCTCTCACTGACGCCGCTGCCCGAGCGCGTTGCCCACGCCTTGGCGTAGGCGATGACATGGGTGCTGCCGCGCACCGCCGGACCGCTGGTGGTCTCGCAGACCTTCAGCTTGATCGCCTGCGCGTTCAGCTCCAGGAAGAAGTTGTTCGCAAGGTTGAGCTTCAGGCAGCCGCTGGAGTGGACGTAGCTCCCGTTCCAGAAGTTGCCCATTGAGTCCATCGGAGTCGGAGACCAGCTTGGAGAACGGCTGGTAGTTGTCGCGGTCACGTAAGTTGATGGTTTGGAATTAGTTATTCATCAGGATGGATATCGCGCCCGCCTTGCGGCCCTTGGGCTCCTGGACGGCGGCGGCCTCGTTGGCGTCGGGTTGCTTGGGCTTGGGCAGGTTGGTGAGCAGCTTGTCGGCACGGAAAATCACGGAGAAGAGCTTGGTTCAAGCAATCGGTGGGCGGTGATGAACGATTGTTCCTTGGAACTGGCAAATCCCATTACGACGGGCCAACCAATTCGATCAAGTCGCAAATCTCGGCTTATCGTTTGCTCGCGAAAGCCCTGAAGACTCCGTGAATCCACCAAGGAACATCCTGATGAAGGCACTTTGCTGGCACGGCAAGGGCGACGTCCGCGTCGATACCGTGCCCGACCCCAAGATCCTGAATCCGCGCGACGCCATCGTGCGGATCACTTCCACGGCCATCTGCGGCTCCGATCTGCACCTCCTCGACGGCTACCAGCCGACCATGGAGAAAGGCGACATCCTCGGCCACGAGCCCATGGGGATCGTCGAAGAGGTCGGTTCCGGTGTCACCAATCTGAAGAAGGGCGACCGCGTCGTCGTCCCGTTCACCATCTCTTGCGGCTCCTGCTGGTACTGCACGCGGTCCGAATTCTCGCTCTGCGACACTTCGAACCCTAACGCTGAGATTGCCCGTGAGGCGATGGGACAGTCCCCAGCCGGTTTGTTCGGCTTCTCTCACATGCTCGGCGGCTATGCAGGCGGCCAGGCCGAGTATCTCCGCGTGCCCTTCGCGGACGTCGGCCCCATCAAGATCGAATCGGACCTGCCTGATGAGATGGTCTTGTTCCTTTCGGACATCTTTCCCACTGGCTACATGGCTGCCGAGAACGCCGGAATCGAGCAGGGCGACACCGTCGCGGTCTGGGGATGCGGCCCGGTCGCCCAATTCGCGATCCAAAGCGCCTGGATGCTCGGTGCCGGGCGTGTGATCGCTATCGACCGGGTGCCCGAACGTCTGGAGATGGCCAGAAAGAACGGCAAGGCCGAGTCAATTAACTTTGACGAGGACAAGGTTTACGACAAGCTGATGGAGATGACCAAGGGGCGAGGCCCGGACCGCTGCATCGACGCGGTCGGGTGCGAGGCTCACGCCGGCGGCAGCTTCGATGCGGTGGTCGACAAGGCTAAGGCCTCGGTGGGGCTCGCCACGGACCGGGCACATGTCCTTCGGGAAGCGATCATGTGTTGCCGGAAGGGCGGGACGCTCTCCGTACCCGGCGTGTATGTCGGGTTCCTGGATAAAGTTCCCTTCGGTGCCCTGATGAACAAGGGGCTGACCGTGAAGGCGGGGCAGACGCACGTGCAGCGATACCTGGGACCCCTTCTCAAGCGGATCGAAGGCGGGGAGATCGACCCGTCGTTCGTTATCACCCACACGCGGCCACTCGCAGACGCCCCCGAGATGTATAAGACCTTCCGCGACAAGCAGGACGGCTGCATCAAGGTCGTGCTGAAGCCGTAACCTCGACACGATTGCGGATTCAGGGAACAACGTTTGCTCTCGATTCGTTTTGTTTCGATTCAATACCAGGTTGCAGGCGATTTACCCAGGGCTAACATCCATGAAACTCGAATCTCTCCGTGATCTGCTCGTTGAACAGCTCCAGGATCTTTACGACGCCGAAAACCGTATCACAAAGGCCCTGCCGAAGATGGCCAAGGCCGCCACTTCGCCCGAACTCAAGGCTGCGTTCGAGAAGCACCTCGCGGAGACCAAGGTCCAGGTCGAGCGGCTCGAGCAGGTCTTTGAGCACCTCGGCGAGAAGGCGAAGAAGAAAGCATGCAAGGCCATGCAGGGATTGATCGAGGAGGGCGAAGAGACGATCAAGGAGGACGCTGAGCCTGAAGTTAAGGATGCAGCTCTGATCGCCGCCGCTCAGCGCGTCGAGCACTACGAGATGGCCGGCTACGGCACTGTCAGGGCTTATGCCAAGCTCCTCAAGGAAACCAAAGTCGTCAAGCTGCTTGAGGCGACGTTCGCCGAAGAAAAGGCAACCGACGAGGCTTTGAGTGAACTCGCCGAGAGCACGATCAACGTCGAAGCCGCTTGACAGACCTTGGCGGCGGCATGCAAGGGGATCAAATGATTCGCGCGGTGATCTTTGATATCGACGGCACGCTGATCGATTCCGTCGACCTGCATGCCAAGGCGTGGCAGGAGGCCTTGAGGCACTTCGGCCATGATCTTCCCTTCGAACGCGTGCGTCACCAGATCGGCAAGGGCGGGGATCAACTGATGCCCGCCCTCTTGCCCAAGGAGATGGTGGAACGGCGCGGCGAAGAAATCGAAAAATACCGCTCCGACCTATTCAAACGCGAATATCTTTCTCAGGTTCGAGCCTTTCCCGGCGTTCGCGACCTGTTCGAGCGGATCAAGGCTGACGGCAAGAAGATCGCCCTTGCATCCTCGGCGAAGGGCGATGAACTCGCAGCTTATAAGGAAATCGCAAACATCGACGGCCTCTGCGAGGTCGAAACCTCGTCGGACGACGCCGAGAAGTCGAAGCCCCACCCGGATATCTTCGAGGCCGCGATGGTGCAGCTAGGGTCCTTGCCCCCCAGCGATGTCGTCGTAATCGGCGATACGCCTTACGATGCCGAGGCCGCCTCGAAGGCGAATCTTCGCACCATCGGGATGCTCTGCGGCGGGTTTTTCGAGGAGGAGTTGAGGGCGGCGGGCTGCTTCGCGATCTATCGCGATCCCTCCGACTTACTCGCGGGGTATGAGGAGTCAGCTTTAAGCCAGTGATAAGCCGATAAGGGCGGATCAAATCGGCCTTAACTGAGCCTCCTTCTCCTGCCCGCGCCGCGTCACATTCTGGCGAGAGTTCGACTTCACCGGCTCGGGATGGAGATAACGACAGGACCGGAAGTCGGTGGGCAGGCACCTAAATAGGATGAATCATTAGACTTGGATAATCTGCCAAGCCTTGTGGACAGGTTTGCAGTTTTGCTAAACTCGCCAGATTCCCAATTTGAAGCGTGTGGCCACTGATAATACCAGTTGGAAATCCCCGTGTGTGCCACGATCCTCGATCATGCTGCAGCCCCGGCCATCCCCAAGATGGCTGATATAAAATTTTGTTTTATATGGTTTTCTGTCTCGCCGGATTTCCTTGGGTTGACGAGGATATCCACCCGATGAAGGATCGCACCCAAATGCGAACCGAATGGTCTCTACCAGAGTAGATTTGCAAGTCCCACGAGCGTCGATAACGCAAGTGAGGCCTGACTCGAAGTCGATCTGGGGGGTAGAGGAACCCTTTGGGCGTCCTCGTGGCGTGAATAAAGCACCGTATCCAGTCTCTCCAATGTGGTAGCAGACACCGATATGCGCTGATCGCTGCGGCTGCGCAGGAAGGAATACAGGGTTTTAAGCAACTGACGATTATGCCTGCTTGCAACCAGTCAGCTAGGCTTGATATTTTATGCTCGCCCACAGATTTGACTTCTGCGTTCCGGTAAGATCTGATTTCTCGATCGGTTAATCCCTACTGTCTCTGCGAGGCTTTCCCCCCCATGTCTAAGCCCGAAGAAATCAAAAAGCCCGCACCGCTGGTCACCCTCTCGATGACCTTCGACGCCGGGCATCAGGAACCGGCTCGCTTTGCGGTCGCTCCGAATGATTCTAGCCGTCCCGACCCTACGCAGAGCATGCCGACGAAGCCCATGCACCCAGACAAGGTGGGCGAACTCATGGTGCTCGGCAACAACCTGTACGCGAACTTCATCAGCCACTCCAAAGAGGTCGCCAAGAAGTACGAGAAGGAATCGGAGGGCGTTCCCACGGAGGAAACTTTCCACGTCTTCCTGAACAAGCACCAGATCGGCACGCATGACAGCCACATCGAGCACCAAGAGCCCTACGCAGCGGTACTGAGCTGCATCGATGCCCGAGTCCCGCCGGAACTCATCACGGGCCAGGCGGCCAACGACATGTTCGCCGTCCGCACGGCGGGCAACATCCTGCTGGAGCGGGGAGAGGCACGCGGGAGTCTGGAGTTCATTCTGAACAAGTACGCGAGACGACCGCCGCAGGAACAGAAACCGGTGGGAGGTAAGGACGAGCCGGGAGGGGCGAAACCGGAGAAAGAAAAGCCACTGACTGCAGTGCTCGTCCTCGGCCACACGAGATGTGGGGCCATCGACGCCGCGTACGACGCCGTGATCGCAGAAGGTAAGAACCCAATCCTGAGCCGGGAGGAGGAACTCAAGAAGTTGCTCCGGGAGAGCCCGAACCCCTCGCTTGACGCTATCGTGGCTCGGCTCAAAATCGTCGTGCGTGTGGTGATGAAGCTCAACCCGGATCTCGCAGCCTCTCAGAAGCCAGCGGATATCGACGAACTGAAGCGACGCATATGCCACTTCAACACGGAGCTGAACTACCTGGATATCCGCCATATGGCGGAGAAGATCGGCTTGGGTGCCGGATTCAAGGTGTTCTTCGGTTCCTATCACGTCGAAGACTGTGTGATCCGCCGTTCCAACCTGCCGGGCAAGGATGAGACGGCCATGATGGAAGCTCTGGACAAGTACCTGGGCGAGCGAACGCTAGGCTCCATATTCGAATCGCTGAATCAGCCGTGGTCGGTTCCCGATACTCAGGCCAGGCTTCACTCGAAAGACTTTATCTTCGGCGAGTTGATGGATGCCATGAATCGGGATGCCGAAGCGTTTTCGAAGGACTTCGGAAAGCCATGATGCTAATCAGATTCACATAAATAAGTTTTGTGCATATTTGGCTTTGACGCCGGATCAATCCGGTAACCGAAACTGGCCTTCAATCGCCATTCGGGACCAGACTTTTTTTTGTTTTTCACACTTTCGATTCAAGCAGTTCGCCAGCGGTCCATGCCTGAAACAGGTGCCGCTTCGGTCATTCGCGATGAATGGCCGCGTGGCGCTTGTGACAGACAATCAGGGCTTGCGGCAGCGTGCGGCCATTCGCTTGATCCAGGGCTAATCCTCTACGGTTGGCGTGGCGTGGCGTGGCGTGGCGTGGCGTGGCGTGGCGTGGCGTGGCGTGGCGTGGCGTGGCGTGGCGTGGCGTGGCGTGGCGTGGCGTGGCGTGGCGTGGCGTGGCGTGGCGTGGCGTGGCGTGGCGTGGCGTGGCGTGGCGTGGCGTGGCGTGGCGTGGAGATTCGTGCTGTTTTTCGGTCCGGGGTGACGGAGGCGAAAATTCAGGCCGCCGCCGACAGGCTGCTCAGCCTGGCCGCATAACATCTATCAGGTCCCGGAAGCCGCAACCAAGAATCGTGCGGGTTGGGTGAACCATGGGGAAATTCCGTCAGCGTTCTATGGGCGCACACCTGGTTGCTGCAACCATCCGATAGGGGACATTCCCCGCTCAGTCGCACCGTACCAGCGAGCCGTCAAACCAGCGACGACTGCCCCAGCTAGCGAGCCCGTTCCCGCTCCAGTCCCGGCGCCACGCAACGACTCGTCGAAGAGGTATCGATAGTTGGCACCAACGTACAAGACTACCATATCGGACAGAGTAGAGATCACGGCCGGGAGTGCCCACATCCCCATCAGAGCAACACTCACAGCGACCAAAAGGCCGAATTGCCACGCCTTCGTGCGCCGTTCCACGATGACGGCCGCGAGAACCAGACTCGACATGATGAGACCAAAAACGACTCCAAGGATCGAGCCAAATCTCATGCAGTCGACGGCTGAATCCCACACTCGTCTACCCCATGGGATGTCCGGGGTGGTGGCGCGGAAGATTAGCCAACGGATGATTGGAATCGAAAGCGCGGAGAGAATGATGCTGATCGCGCACGACCCCATTGCCCATCGCCACTGGCCAGACGTGGCCGAAGCGACAACTCCCGTGATTGTGCCGGCGACGACAAACGCATAAGCGAAACAGAGAGTTTCTTTCTGCACGATCTCGAATTGCCGCCACGTCACCTGTTGTGAGAAGCCGATGATGGCAAGTGCGGCCACGAGGATCCAAGCCGATGCACCTACCGACATGGCGACGAGAAGACGGGCCGCGAGTAGTACGGATTGAACCTTCGTCCTTCTTGTGAGACCGAGCGGTAAACTCATTGTGTCTGGTCTCTCCGAGGGATACTGCCGGCTCACCAGAAATCGCCGATGCGAACTCCGTGTCGGATTGAGAGTCGGCACCCGCTCGATGCTATCACTCCCTCGTGGTCGGGACAAGCCGAATGTCTTACAGTTGTCAGGTTTGGCTTGCCCTGCCTGATCCTCGCCCAATCCGAAGGACTCGAAAATCGTTCGTAGATCGCGAACCGTTGGCAAAAAAGATCAAACGCAAGACCCCGCGTGAGTTCCGCAGAAAGATCAGATCCGAGCTATTAGTGTGGACCGGCAGTCGGGATGGAGACGCCAACGTCAGGCATTTCAATGGGGCCGTCTGAAAGGTTTGGGTGGGGCTTCGCTCTGGCTCGCACTCTTAATAGAGTTTTCAAGACTCCTGGTTTACTCCGTTCAGGTTCCTGGCCACCGGTTCCTCTTTTATAAAATAAGCCATGCGGTTAGCATGTGAGTGGAAGCTGAAAATAAGAAGAGCGATGGCGAATGTATGATATGTCATCATGGCATTGTCATAGTGGCCATTTAATTATTTCATTAAATAATTTCCTCAGGGCGGCCAATGCCATCTCTTCGGGCGGGAGTTCAGTCGGTTCCCGACTCTTCTTCGTCCTCACCGGTCGGATACTGTGTTATCTCGATGCCAAGTCCGAGTTCACCAGCTAAACGAATCAACGACGGTGGAAGAAAATCACACTGGACCATGACGTCCCTTTGTGCAATCCCGAAGTCCAAGGTAACGCTCTCGATGCCTGGGAAATCGCGGAGTCGGGAAAGTTCATTCCAGTTGATTTCCAAAAATGATGTTGCCTCTTCGATCTGCCCACAGAAGTCATGGAAGTCAGCGTTACTGGCAATGAACGTGATTCCCGAGGTTGAGTGCTTCTTTCCCTCGGGCTTACTCTTCGGGAACAGCGGCTCATCCTTGCGATAGAGTTTGCAGGCTTCGAGATTGCTCTCCGCGATGAACTGTTCGGGATCAAACAGGGTCCCATCGGCACGTAAGACTGCGACCATCGTTTGCCTCCTTCGATTCAATCGTCGTTCCCAAGTGATTTGCTGTCTTAATTGTCTTGAGTTCTTGTTTGTAACTTTCTACTTATGTTTATGTGCATGTATTGTGATTGTCCAATATTCGGGGATCGGAACGCATGCTGGCGGCAAGATGCCGTTCCAGTAGTGGGCGATCTCCGGCGGAAGGACGTTAACCCGGATATTTCATCCGAACTCCGAGCAAATTAGTTGCGCGACGGCCTAACATATTGGAGAATATGGATTAACAACTCCCCATAACCTCCAAATGCGAGGCCGTCGCTATGACACACTGTAACCGCGAGACCCTCGACTTTGCCAGCCTCGGCTCCCAAGCGGTCGTCGCCGATTTCCAGGGGGGGCGGCTCACCTCCGACGCCGGCATCCTCTTGCTCCGCGAGGTCGGCCATCGACTCGGACTCTACGACGCCCTCGACCGCGCCATCCCCGACCCCCGCTGGCTTCCCACCGTCATCCACGACCAGAAGACCATGCTCGCCCAGCGGATCATCGCCCTCGCCGCCGGCTACGAGGACCTCAACGACCATCGGACTCTCCGCACCGACCCCGCCCTCCAGGTCGCCGCGGGCCAGGCCCCCGAAGAGGAGTCGAAGCTCGCTTCGCCCCCCACCCTCTGCCGTCTGGAAAACCGCATCGACCGACCGAGCCTGGTGCGCATCGCCAAGGTTCTGGTCGATCAATTCATTGCCTCCCATCTCGAGCCTCCCGACCACTTGATCCTCGATTTCGACGCCACCGACGACCCCATTCACGGCCATCAGGACGGGCGTCATTTTCACGCGTATTATGATAATTACTGTTTCTTGCCATTGTACGTCTTTTGCGGCGATGAACTCCTGGTGGCCTACCTTCGCCCCAGCAAGATCGACGCCTGCAAGCACACCCGCGCCGTGTTGAAGCTGCTGGTCCGACGGCTCCGCGCCGCCTGGCCGGGGGTGAAGATCACGATCCGGGGCGACAGCGGATTCTGCCGCTGGCGGCTGATGCGCTGGTGCGATTCTCACGGGATCGGCTACGTGCTCGGCCTGGCCAAGAACCCGGCCTTGAAGCGTGCCGGGCGGGATGAGATCGAGCGGGCCGAGCGGCAGTTCCGCCGCAGTGGCCAACCGCAACGCGTGTTCGGCTCGTTCTCGTACGGGGCGGGCACCTGGGATCGACCGCGGCGTGTGATCGTCAAGGCCGAACACACGGCCAAGGGGACGAACCCGCGGTTCGTGGTGGTCAACGTCCCGGGCGATCCCCAAGACCTCTATGAGGAGGTGTATTGTCAGCGAGGCGAGATGGAGAACCGGATCAAGGAGCAGCAGTTGGACCTGTTCGCGGATCGGACGAGTTGTCATCGCCTGTTGGCGAATCAGTTTCGCCTGCTGTTGAGTTCGGCGGCGTACGTGCTGGTCCAGGCCTTACGTCGGCTGGCGCTTAGGGGGACCGATCTGGCGCGAGCGCAGGTGGGGACGATCCGGCTGAAGTTGTTCAAGGTGGCGGCGCGGGTGAAGGTCAGTGTGCGCCGCGTGGTGTTTCACCTGGCGAGCAGTTATCCCTATCAAGGGGTGTTTCGCGAGGTTTATACCCGTTTGCGGGCCGATCCGGCGTCGCGGGATCGGCCCGCGGGATTGGCCCGCGGGATCGGTTGAATTGGAGGGAGCGATGGTAGCAGAGGACCCCGGGGCCGGGGGTCAGGGGGAAGGTGCGTGCGGCGGGGGGGGGCCGTAGCGGTCCTTGGTCGCCGAAGCTCCGAAAAGTGTTTATTTGTTCCATGCCTGCAAGGAGTCGGGAGGTAGTCGGTGGCCATGCACCGAAATAGGGTGGACCAGGAGGTTTGAGTAGGCTGCCAAGACTCGTGGGCAGGTTTGCGGTTTTGCTAAACTCCCCAGATTCCCCAATTGAGGCGTGTGGTCGCTGATGGTTCATGGCCACTGATGGTTCTCGAACGCTCGCACCAGAGCTTGGCTTATCGAGCGGCCTCCGAGGTCTACCATGATGTCGAGCCGGTCGGGCCTGGAGGGGAGAACTGGGCCCAAGCATAGCTGAAAATCTGGGTCGAGTGGTCCGGGCAATGGGGACCACTTCACCTGTTGCTTCGCGCCGCTCATGCGGTCACGGTTGAATGGCTTTTCCATCCAGGCCATCGGGCCACCTCCCGAGGGATTCTCGGTGGCGGGTCCAGCGATACGGACCAACGCGGGGGCAACGTTGCACCCAGAATGAACCCGGGACTGGCTGGGAAAACGAAAAAGGCACCTGCGGTTGTTCCGCAAGTGCCTGGCATGATAGAGCTTAGGACGTGTGGCAAAACTGGGGATCTAGGATTCGAATCTATATCATCGCCAAAACGCAAGTTCTTTGTGGAAGGAGACTTGCGACTGGAAGGCTATGGTAAATAATGAGTTGCGTCGCAGTGCGGTGGGGGGTTGACGTGGGATCGTGTGTCGTCGTATTGGGCCACATGGAGGCACTTATGAGGCACCAAGGTCCGCTTGTACGCTGTTGGGATCTTTGTCGTGGCGGACGGCTTCAATACCGAGACCGGCCGTTCGACACTGTGCACCGGCAGACCCAACTTAACCTCGACAAGGAAGCTCGCCGACTTGGTTTCTCTTAATCTGGTCAACGCCTGGAGCCGCGGGCTTATCTTCGTGACGTGTTGCTGCGGTTGAGCGCGGGTGAGGTGGACCTGGAGGCCTTGGTGCCGGACCGATAGGCTGCGAGCCACCCGGAGCATGTGCTGGAGCACCGTCTCGGCGAGTCGCGACGGAAGGCGGCGCGGCAGAAGGAAAAGCGGCAGCGGCGTCGCGCGTCCTCAGAGCGAACGGGTTGAGGGTCAGGACGACCACAAGCCCGGGAAGCTCCCATTCACTCATGCCGATAACCGCGGAATCCCATTGTGTTTTTTGACTTTACAGCAGATCCGGCTCGTTTGCAAGCCGTTGCAATGGGATGCGAAATCATGCAGAGAATCGTAGTACCACGCCGGAAAAATAGTACCCGGTAGTACTCGCCAGAAACCCCAGGACAACGGAGAAGTAGGGCGACCCTGCGGGGGCAAAGATCGGTTCGTGATGGGCTCCGTCTCCCAGGCCATTGAGCCTCAATATCGTTGGAGCGGGGCTTCGTCCCGGGGCAAGTGCCAGCCCATTGGCCCTTGTCCCCAGCGGTTCGATCGCCCCACGACCCGGCGATCGTCGATCCGGCCGCCCCGCCTGCTGCCCGCTACCAAGACGGTTTATCAGGGCCGAATCTGATAGCTGACCTGGTCGCCCGGATCCACCGACGGTCCGCCGGCCGCGGGCCGGGGTTATCCGAGAAACAGGAAGGCAAGCCGGGGGGCGAACGGATCGACGAACGAGCGAATGAAGCGAGTTGGGAGAACCACCGGTACGTGCGAGCGTCGGTTGGAGACATTTCCATCGGGATTCGGCTCCGATCGCATGCCTGGCTGGCGTGGTAACCGTCATCGTCTCGATAGGGCCAGCCTCCGTCTACCCAACGCTCGTCGAGCAGCGTGGATTTGCCTGTGACTGACCACCGCGTATATCGGGGCGACGAATTTCTCAGCACCCTCTCCCGGGCCGGGTCGGACACACCGTGGTGGCAGAATCCTCGACGCGACCCTCGGGTTCGAGGCCGCACGCCGGCGTTTCGACCGGGAGCGGGAACTGATGGATCCTGATCGAAGGAGTCGAGCTCGGCCTGGGACGAACCGGCCAAGTAAGCCCGACCATTCTCTTCATAATGACAAACTTCCCTGGCATAGTGTCCAGGTCGGCTCGGCGGTGGATCGATGCCGTTCGCGCCTTGGCAGCCACCATGCGTCCGATATGAGCGGAATGAGAAGGCCTTATGGCGAAGCCGCGGCGAACGACTGATCAACCAGGCGAGGTTGGCCCATCCTCCTCGGACGAGGAGGTGCAGCGGGCCGTGGAGAAGATCCGCGATTATTATAAGATCGGCAAGGAGGCCCTCGCTGCAATCCCCGAGGGAGCGAAGAATGACGGCAAAACGATCAAGCGACTTGCCACAGAGAAGAATCTCAGTGGGTCCGAAGTCCGTCAAGCGAGACTCTTCGCGGCGAGATATACCGAGGACGAGTTGGAAGCCTTGCTCCTGCTGCGGATTGGAGGGCTTCCTCTCGCATGGGACCAGGTCAAGGATTTGGTCAAAGTTAGATCCAAAGTCAAGCGGACGGCGCTCCAGGAAGAGGCCGCGAAGAAGTCATGGCCCATCAGGAAGCTTCGTACGGAGATCAAAGCAAGGGGACTGCATCGATCGAAGAACGAGACACCCCGGAGGGCGGGAGGCCGGAGGCACGCCCCGGCATCTAGCCCGCCAATTGCACTGGTGCAGATACTTGACCTGTCCAACCAATGGTTACGCTATTATGTCGACTCCGGTGTTGGCGGCCCGGATTCGCCGCTGAAGGAACTCTCTCGAGTCTCCCGAAAAGAGCGCCAAGCCCGACTCCAGCAGATCCTGGAGACAAAGAGCGCGTTGGAAGCACTCGGCGCGTCGGTCGCCTTGGTCACCAAGCAACTCCAGCATTCGACCACGGAAATTGAGAAATCAATCCGCGGGGACGAGAAGCCCGTGAAGACCAAGCCTGCGGCACCCGAGTCGGCAAAGAAGGCCCGGCCGCAATCGCAAGAAGCCAAGGCAAAGCCAAAGAGCGGCCCGCGCCAAAGTACCCGCAAGCGCCCACCCAAATAACAAGCACATTCAGGAACGCTCTTTTGCGTCGGCCGCGAGCTGGGCTGAGTGACGTCGTCTTCAGTCCCCCTTCGGTCGATCAGTCAGCACCTCCCTTGAACGAACCAGGTGAAAGGGCGAGAGGCGTGGTGATACCGGTCCTCGTCCCCTCAATGAGTTCCTCGAGATCGTCGCCCGATTCGAGGAGTTCTTGACGACTATCTCCCCCAGGAGCGACCGGAGTTCGGACGGCGATGGCGCTGGCGGGAGGAAGGGATCGCTCATCAACGAGGCACCACGTCAAGGTAGTCCTTCACGGCCCGGCCCGTTTCTTGATCCTGCGTGGTCGTCGTGTGCTCTTCGCTTGGTTGCTCGACGTCTCCTCGACTTCGTGTTCCACCCCTATTAACAGCTTAGTCGAGATGCGAGTCGAGACGGTGACCTCGGGTGACGTCCTGGCAAGTTTCTCGAAGGCAACGTAATCCCTCCGATTCTTCAGACGCAGCCGTCCGCTGGGAGAGGATGCTGCGACGTCTAATATCAGCCAGGACCGGGCATCGTAATAATCACCGGGAAGGGGCCATCGATGTTTCTGGCTCTTGTAGTGGCCGAGATGTTCTACCCGCCCGGCGAGCAGTTCCGTGAGGAACCGGCCGAGGCGGGCGACGTCATCGGACGGATGGCCGAATAGGGCGGACTGCACCTCGCCGAGTTGGTCGGGGCTGAGGGCCGCCACACAGGCCATCCAGGTCCGTGCGACCTCCTTCGGCAATCTGTGGGCGGCCTTCTTCGGGTAGAGCTCGACGAGCGAGCGGATCGAGCCATCAAACCAGTAGACCGAGAGAATCGCCGAGGCGATGCTCAACGGCCGCTTTGACCGGATTTCACACCCGCCTCGGCGAAGCGGAGGGCGTGCTCCCGATAGAGCTTGGTGTAGCGGCCGTCCGGGTCGAGCAGGAGCGATGACTCGAAGAAGGCAACCTCCGTGGCCTCGAAGAGGCTCTCCCCGGCCTCGCCGTAAGAGGAAAAAAGCGAGAATAGTTGGGTGAATCGATTCCGCTTGGCAAAGTAGGCGAAGATTTTCTCGTCCAGCTCTGGGTTATGAACAAGGTCCACGAGAGCCCGATCTTCGAGGAGGTCGGAGTCGACTTTCACCGCCAGGCCGTACATCCGCTTCAGGATCTTATCCCAGTTGCCGTCGTTGACATGCGGTCCGTCGCTGACCTGGGCCCAGAGTTCGGCGAACTCGCTCCGGGCGGCTTCCACGTTCTTCGCCGTGACCTTCTTGTGCTTCTCGTCCCACTCGCTGATTTTCCTGTTGGCATCGAGTTGGAAGTGGACAACCATCCGGTCGATTGCGAGGAACTTGGTCTTGCCGGAATTGAGCGTGAGGCGCTGGGACGAGAGCGATCTCGTCATGGCGTTCACAACATGCCGACCTTCGGTCTCGGTACGGACGCCGATGTTCTGATCGTCCATCCACCGGACATAATTGTCCTCGCCAAACTGGTCGGCGATACGCCGGTCGTGCTCGAACAAGAAAACGTGAGCGAGTTGTCGTGAGCAGTCAAGTTCATCGACCGGCAGTCCGACTCGGGGATTGGGCGAGTGCCCGGCGAGCGGTTTGAAAGCTTCGAGCAGCCTGCCCAGAAGGCCCATCGCCTTCCGGGGAAGGCCGAGGGGAGCGAGGTACTCGATCAATAAGTCGTGCTGGATCGATTCGAAGAAATTCGTAATGTCCGTGACGACGAGGCATTCATAGGGCTGTTGCAACAGCGTATGGGTGCGGTACTCGTTGTAGCGAAGCCAGACCTGGAAGAAGTTCAGGTAGGCGTCGTCATCCGATACCGAGAAGGTCTTGCCGATCGGGGTCGCCGAGTGCCGTCTCGAAAAGAACGCCCCTTGAACCTTGCGGGGGAGGGCCGCCTCCAGAGCTGCATCACTAATGTGCCGATAGACGAGGGCATCGCAGATGTTAAACGATGTGATAATGCGAAAAGCCCCCTTCGACTTCCCCAACTCGTAGCGGGACGGAGGGGTCGGCGTGTAGTCGCCTTCGAGGATCTGCTCCCGGAGTTGTTCAAGGGACGCGTCGAGTGTCAAGAACCAGTCGAGCCAATCTACCGCATCCCTCGCCCGGAGGAGCCGGATCTCTTTCCTGATGCTGTTGCAAGTCGTACGGAGCTTGCCGAGCGAGAACAGATTCTCGAAATCCTGCGCTGTCGGAACGGAACCAACGACGGGCGGGGCTTCGGCCATGTCTGGTGAGAGTTTAGCTGAGAAAGATGCTGATCGGGCTCCATCCTGGGCATTCGGACCAGCTGTCTCTTCGTCGGGGTGCCCCTCGGTGACACCACCAACGGCTTGTGGGAAATTCTGGCTCATCAGGCGATTACCCTAGTTTAGGAGAAGACGTGGTCTCGTATGAATTTCACCTGGAGTGACCATAGTAATGGCTCGGCGTGAATTGATGTCTTCGGAGCTGCAAAATTAACATTACTGATTGTTTATCCAGATAGGCTGGTTTAATGTTTTCGTATCGATCTCCAAGGGAAGACATGGCTACCTCGTGTCTTTCCTTCAGTCTTGGTCCCTGGATCGGCGGTCGGGTTGTGTCACTGCGCCGTTCAACCCGACGGCCAAGTCCCTTCCCGACGTCGGACCGCGCCGAAGCAATGAACCACCTCGATCAATCAATCGACTCGCCGAGTTGAGGTACGGACGATTCGCCTCCTCAGGCCGCCTTGAGTTCGTGGGGGCCTGGAAATCGATGACCCTCTGCTGGTAGATGTAGCGACGGACCTGGCCCGCATCTTGGACCGTCCGATGTGAGTTCGGGTCCCCCGGCAGTTTGTAACCGACCAAGCCATGATACTTCCTTTGACGGGCTTGAGCAGGTTTCGGAGATCACTTCGGCCCCGCTCTGCCCGAACCGCATCATGACGAATGCGACATCGGACTCGTCCAAATGGTCGGCCCGGAACCCGATCAACCTCTCGTGAACTCGACCGGAGGCGTGAGTTTGAACCCGTGATCATGCCTGGCAGAGCACCTTGTAACCGTCCCGGATGACCATGGCGATCCGCCTTCGTCGCTCGTGGAGGAAGTCGGGATAGGACATGCCCTCCCACCCCTCGGGCAGGGCGTGCCAGAGGCACATCTGTTTCAATTCTTCGGCCGAATAGCGTGCGGCGTACATCGGGTAGTATTTCGCCGGGGCACCGTCCGAGATGGCGATGTTATCCGACCACTCGACCAGTGCGTAGTTGGCGATCTGGTTCGTGTCCCTCGTCTCGGTGACGCCGATCGACTTCAGGTAGTTCTTGGCGAAGAGGTGGTGGCGCTCGATGGCCGACTTGTTGGCATGCGAGGCGGGGTCGAGCAACTCCGACACCTTCATCCTCGAGAACAGCACACGGGCGTCCAGGAGGTTCAGGGCGGCATAGTAGGCGAACAACGACGGGCTGCGAGCCGAGGACGTGGCCAGTTCGTTCGGCAGCGTGATGGCCCAGTAATCCTCGGGCAGGGCGTCGTGCGTGATCCGGTCGAGATGGGCGACGAACTGGTCGGCCGACTGCACCTCACGGAGGCCCGCCAAGTCCTGCTCCATCACGGACTCCGGCGAGCCGGTGTACCTGCTCGTCAGCGAAGACATGAAGAACCAGCGTGCCATGACGTTCCGTAGCCGGTAGAGATCGACGCCAAGCTCCTTCCTCCCGATGAGGAACAAGGCGTAGCAGTACAACATGTTGATCTGCGACGAGATCAGGTCGCCCCTCCGATACCCGGCCCGAATCAGGACCTTGAAAAATTCGTGCCAGTTCTGGAGGTCGAGCGTCCCGGACTGGGCCTGCTGCAGGATGGCGAACTGCTTCTCACGCTGGGCGTCCGAGAACTCCCCGGTGTCGAGGTCCTTGCCCCGCAGGAGCGAGTACACGTACTGCAAGCGGGCTCGGCGGAACCCAACCGCCACGCTGACCCGCAACAGGTGGTCGGCGTCGGGCTTGAAGAAGTGGTTGAAAGGTGAGGCGGCCCCCGTCGAGGGCTGGCGGGACAGGCGGCAGAACTCCTCGATCTCGGTCCGCCCCTCGTCCCAGAAGACGGACATCAGGGTGAGGACGAAATCGGCCTGGTTGAGCGACTTCCCCTTGCTGTTGATCCGCACGAAGACCTCGGAGACCTGCTCCTCGTTCATCGAGGAGGAAAGCTCCATCGCCGTGAACGGGTATTCCTGGAGGTTGAAGAGGCGGCCGATGGCCTCGGAGATGTGATCCTCCTCCTCGTCCGAGACCTCCCGGTGCTCACGGAGCCGCTTGAGGAAGTCCTTGACGAACCGATTGAGCGTCACGGACCCGGCCCAGAGTTCGCTGACATCCGCAATGTACTCGGGGTCACGCCCGGTGGCGGCGTCGGCGACCTCGAAGAGGCTGTCCTTGGGCCGGAAGGCGATGTGAATCCGCTCCTTGCGGAAGTCCTCCCGCACCACGGGTACGCCTTTCAGGACGGCGAAGAGCGACGTGAGCCGCTGCTGACCATCCACGATCAGCAGCCGGGCGACATTCTGTTTCGTGTCGGTCCCGATCTGCCGGTGGCCGTCGAGCCCGCCGTTGGCCCAGAAGAGTAGGTAGCCGACCGGGTAGCCCCGGAACATCGAGTCGAACAGGTCACGCACCTTGTTGTTCTTCCAGACGAAGGGGCGCTGGATGTGGGGAGGCCGATCTCCCCCATCTCGATGTCCTCGACGAGTTTCGACAGCGAGTAAGTAACTTCTTTGAAGAGGGTCGTAGCCATCAATGCTCCCCGTGGTTAGCGCCTAGCTTAACCCTGCCTTCTTCGCCGTATTCGAGCAAAGTCGGCGACTCAGGCTTTCACCAGGACCCCGGTTTCAACCAATCTCTCGAAGTGTGCTTGGACCTGAGCCGGCTGTTCACCTCCCGTAATCAACACACCCAGTTCCATGTTCGTCGTGAAAGCGTACTCGGTCAGATTGGCACTGGAGACGAACAGCCACCGGCCGTCGCCCGCCACGCACTTGACGTGCAGGAGGCCCGCCCTGCCGTTCTCGTCTCGGGGGCGATGCTCATGCGGCCACAGATAGACGCTGGAATGAGAGGCGACGGCGGGGCCGAGGGCGCGCAAGGTGTTGTAGGCCTCCCGACCCGCGGATTTCTCGGCCGCCTCGACCACCACCGTCAACACGACGCCCCGGGCCGCCGCCCGGACCAGGGCCTCGCAGATCCGGGGGATGTTGTAGACGGCGTAGCTGACGACGAGGAGCCTCCAGCCGGCCGAGTCGATAACCTGCAAGACAGCTTGCTCGGTGCGTCGGAATGGGACGACACCGACATCGGGGCCGGTCCAGACCAGTTCGACGGACTGCCCCTCACGGTGGCCTTTCTCGGCCAGAGACCCCGTGAGCAGGGCTGCGGCGACCGACTGGGGGAGGACACCACCGGCCTCCGATCCCCACCGGTCGAGGAAGGCGACGACGAGGGACCGGTGGTGTGGGCTGGGCACGGCCTGTGCGATCTGGCTCCGCAGTGACCCCCGGTCGGAGCCATCGCCCCGTTCGAGACGGGCGGCAACGGCCTCGACCACCGAGGGAGGCAGGAGCTTCGCCAGCCGGGACGCTTCCTCGGCGATCAGATGGTAGCCGCCCACGGTCGTACCCTCCTCACGAGGTCGGCAGGAAGGGGCTCGGCGTGCCCCAGCCCGTCACGATCAGCAGGTCACGTGCTCGGGTCGCCGCCACGAAGAGGAGGGACCGCTCCCGGTCCACATGGTCGGCCTCGGCCACCGGGTCGCCCTCCAAGCCGGGAACCGGCAGCGGCATGAACTTGGCGTTGACACCCGCCAAGACCATCACGGGGAACTCCAGCCCCTTGACCCTGTGCATCGTCGCCAGCCGCACCCCGCCCCCCTCGGGCGTCTCGTCGAGCAGGGTCGAGTCGATCCCCAGCCCCGTGAGCATCGGCCGGTAGTCGTCCCGCAGCAGCTTGTTGGTGCGGGCGACGAGGCAGATATGCTCGGCGGGCCTCTGGCCGACGAGTTCCTTGATCCGAGCCCCGACGTATTCCAACTCCTCGGGTCTGGTCCCGAAGTGAAGGGCGTCGGGCCTTACGCCGGTCAGGAGGGACTTGTACCCGTTCTCGTCCTCCCTCCCACCGTCGAGGTCGTCGATCTCGACCCCTTTCAGAAGCGCCATGGCCCACGCCCTGATCTCTTCGGTTGTGCGGTAATTGATCCTCAGAAGGCTGGAACGGCCTTGGATGTTGACCCCGCATGACCGAAGGGCGGTCTTGTGCCCGTAGAGCCGCTGGTGGGCGTCCCCGACGAGGAACAGGTCGTTCGGGCCGGTGGGGACGATCGCCCGCAACAGCCG
The DNA here is from genome assembly GCF_045290345.1 of Singulisphaera photorubra. Taxonomy (GTDB): domain Bacteria; phylum Planctomycetota; class Planctomycetia; order Isosphaerales; family Isosphaeraceae; genus Singulisphaera. Next base: position 2,930,727 of record NZ_CP155447.1, read on the forward strand.
CCACTCCCCGGCGTGGAAGTCCTGGGCCTCGTCCACGACGACGGCCTTGTAGGGGAGCGACGGCTTCTTCAGTTCGAGCAGGCTCCGGGCATCCCGGATCACGGTGCCCCACTCGGTCTTGCCCCTCCTGAGCAGGGCCTCCATGTAATGCTCGATCACCTTCCAGACCTTCTGACGCTGAAGGCGAGTGAGGGTCCGTCCCCTCCCGATCCGTGGCACCTTCAGGTACTCGGCGGCGTTCTGGATCTCGTTGACCTGAACGACCTGATCCCACTCCTGACCCAAGAAGCCGGGGTCGAACTCCCGCTCGCCCGACCGGTGGATCGCCTCCTCCCAGCAGGTTTCGAGTTCGGAGGGGCTGGCGACCACGAACTTCCGGCCCTGATCCCGCAGGAACCGTGAGGCCCAAGCGTGCAGGTGGACGACCTCGATGCGGTCCTTCTCGGGGCCGCAGAGGTGGGCGAGGCTCTGGCCGACGTTCTGGGCGAGGGTCGCCGTGTAGGTCGTGAACAGGATCTTGTCCTGCGGCGACGGGCACAGGGTCCGGGCCAGATGGCGAGCCCGGTGCATCGCCACGACGGTCTTCCCCGTCCCCGCCCCACCGGTGACTCGGGCCGGGCCGTTGAACGACTTGGCGACGAGCTTGTCTTGGCTGGGGTGGAGGAAGACCCGCCACTTCTCCAGAGGGGCGTCAAGGATCGAGTTCAGTTCTTCGTCGCTATGGATCGTGACGAAGCGGCGGCGGGAATCCGGGTGTTTTAGAGCCGCCCCGAGATCCGTCGTGTCCACGTTTTTGCCGACTCGACCGCCGAGCCGCTGCTGGACGAGACCGCTCCGGGCGGCGAGGCGGAACCCTGTGCCTTGAGGGGCCGATTGAGATTTTTCACCCGTTGGATCGACGCCACCGCCCAAGTAGCCCCGCACCGCCTCGGGGGAATCCCCTTCGGCCAGCCAGAAGAGGGCCTCGGCGGCTTCGGAGGGTAGGTGCTGGCCCAAGGCGAGGAGCCCCTCGGACGCCCGGATCGCCCTCACGGCGGGGAGCAGGATCTCGGGGATTCCCAGCGAGAGGAGGTCATCGTCCCTGACCGACTCCAGCAGCCCCGGCTGGTCCGTGCCCTCGGTCTCGGCGGGGACGGCTTGCGACACCTCCTCGACGCAGTAGACCTGAAGGGCTCCGGTGCGGGGATTCACCTCAAAGGCCCGGCGCTTCGCCCAGTCCATCGCCTCGTCATGATTGTCGACCCACATCATCACGCAGACATCGCCCTTGTCAGGATGCAGGACGACGGCCCGGTACTTCTGGTCGATCCGCACCGTCCTGACGTGATGGTTCCTGTGGCCTTGGAGCCGCTCGTAGTTGATGGCGTTTGAGGTTGAGTCGGCCTCGAACTTCTTGATGAACTCTCGGACTTTTTTCTGAGGCACGTCCGAGAGCCGATTCAGCGACTCAAGGAAAACGTCGGATAGAGCGACCTTGGGCATCGAAATCACGTCCCCAGAATCGACCGCAATTCCGTTTCATGGTTCGTAAGGGCGGTCGCATCCCAGACCGTCCAGCCCCGTCCCTCGAACTCGGCCCGCAGGTCGCCCCCTTCGGGGAGCACAGCGACAACCTTTTTCGACGGCCACGCCAGTTCTGCGTGGGCACAGACCCGTCCCTTCTCATCGGCAAGCTCGAACCCAACCTCGGGCCATGGGAGCATTTGCTCGGCCCACGATCGGACGAACTTCTGACATCGCTCGTCGCACAGGTCCACCAGTTCGTCAGTTTTGCTCAGGGCCGATGGGACCGGCTGGGGAGGACTGACTGTCTCGTCGGTGTGGGCGGCGATTATCCCTTCAGGGACGGCCTCGACGAAATCGGTGAAGAACGCCAAGTCATCCGACTCGACGGTGGAGACCAACACAGAGCGGTCGAGATACTTGTTGCCCCGCTCGCACGAGGTCTCGGGCAAGAATAAGCAGGCGTGGCATGCCGCACCGTGAAGCGTCAGGCCGTCCTTGATCGGGTGGTGCTCGGCGCAGAGGGGATCCGATGCACAGAGTTTCATCCCTTCGAGGGCCTGATCCAAGTGTCGGCCCAACGCCTTCGGGTCGCCCAAGGCGACCAGCCCCCCAAGCGTCCCCTCGCTGTCGGGGGCGGCGGTGTAGAGCAGGACGCCCGCCATCGGCTTGCCGTCTCCCCCCGGAGGCCGGGAGTAGATCCGCTCCCGGATGCTCGCCGTCGTGTACCCGCACTCGATGGCGAACTGGCGAATCAGGGCGTGAGCCAGCGAGTGCAGGAGCACGTACCGCATGGTCGGGAATCCGTCGTTCGGCTCCAGACCCCGGTTCGTCCGCCACCGCTTGTGAGCCTCGAAGAACTCGCCTTCCCGCTCTCCAGTCTTCTTGACCCATGCCTCAATGGCGTCCTCCGAGAACTGGAGGAAGACCCCCTCGCCCCGGATCTCGGACGTGGGCACCCACTTCGGGGGCTTACGGCCCAGCGGCACCCGCTGGTCCTTGGGGAAGTCGCCGATTTCAGTGTAGTCGCCGGGGGACTCGATTCTCGTGAACCCGGTCAGGGCACGGACCTCACGCAGCCGCTCGGCGAGGACGACCTTCTCCAAGAGCTTCCGATAGGATTTAGGCGGCTCGACCACCCGGAGTTTGAAGTCACGGCTGTTGAGGCTCGGGTCGGGGTCCGACAAGACGGCCCACTCGGGCTCCCGTAAGTCGGGGAACTCGCCCTCATCCTGAACGCTGCCCTCCTTCCGCTTGACCACGGCCTCCCAGATCTGGTCCTCGTTGTAGACGGCGAGCCCCTTGAGCAGCTTTCGCTTCAGCTTCACCTCACGGACGCTCTCGCACTCCTCCAGTTCGGCCCAGTTCAACTCGACGAGTTGGCCAAGCTTGTCGGTCGTGGACGGGATCGACAACACGGACAGCATGATCGGGAACCAACTGTTCGAGGCCCCGAGCAGGATCGCCCGCTGTCTCCCTTCGCAAGCGTCCTCGTCGAACTTCCGCAAGTGGGGCCAGCGGCCCTTGCATCTGGCGAGCTCTTCCCGACCCTCGTCGCTGAACGCCTCGCTCAATCGCCTCTTATTCTCGCACTTGACGCACTGCACTTGAATGTCAGCGACTTCGCCCGAGGCCCCCAGTTCGTAGAGCCGAAGCTCATACCGGCAGTTGGTGCTGCCCCGGTGGACGAACTCAACCCACGGGAAGTCGTCGAGGTGCCCGTGCTCGCAGGCCACGAGGAACCGGGCGGGGACCACCGTGGGCGGCTTGCCAGGCTTCTTGCAAATCCGGTGGACGTACCGGCTCTTGTCCTTGCGGTAGGGATCGAGCCGCAACTCATAGAGCCCCGACTGGATCGGGGCCAGCAACCGGCAGTAGGGGCAGACCTGCCAGCGGGGGAACGGGGCGACCGGGACGCCCACGTTCGCCGTGTCATCGAAAGGGCCGGGCGTGACGCCGGTGGACTCGCCAGACACGGGCGGGGTGAGGAGCTTGGCGACCTGCGGCCCCAACTCGAACTGGACGGCTTTGAGGAGCCGGGGCTCGCTGATCTCCGTCACCCCTTGCTCGACAGGCCAGTCGTCCAACCCCATGACCATGACGGATAGGTTTGGCAGTTCGACGACCGCCCCGACCCCGTAGTTGTAGAGCAACTGACTGGGCCGGATCTCGCCGATCTTGCGTTTATCCGAAGTGGGAGCGCTCAAGAGCTTTCCTCCTCGTCGCCGCCCTCAGCGTCCTCGGCGACAGCCGTCACGAAGCTGGGGTCGGCGTCGAGCCCCCCGTCGTGGAAGATCAGGCCGACGTTCGGCTCCACGTCTCGCAACGAGTTTAGGCATGTGAAGTCGTCCCACGTGTCCATGCCCGGCCGGTGCAGCAGTCCCACCGTGATTCCGTCCTTCTTTTCGTCGTAACCGAGCACCCGGCCCCCCGCCGTCTTCTGGGCCTCGGCCAGCCACTGGTCGAGCCGCTCGTTCAACTCGGCCTTCAGGTTTGGGAGGAACTGGTCGTCGCCCGAACCGATCAGTTCGGCTCGCCGCAGGATCGTCTTCACCGCCTCCTTGACGTAGGGGTGGTTGCGGTCGATCCGGCTCGCCTTCTGGTTGGCGTTGAACTCGGTCCCTTGCAGCCGCACGCACGAGACCAGGAGGGCGGTCAGGCCCCGGCTCAAGGCCCCCGAGGCGAACGGGGTCACGGACAGGGCCTCAACGTGGTTATAAAAGGTCGAGTGGTAATGCTCGAACCGCTCGTAGTGCGACAGGTCACGGGGCCGGGTCCAGTTGTAGGTGGTGAAGACTAGCCCCGGAAACTTTCGCCCAACCCGGCTGGTGGCCTGGATGTACTCGGCGGTCGTCTTGGGCTGGCCAGCCACGACCATCAGGCCAAGCCGCTGCACGTCCACACCGACCGAGACCATGTTGGTCGCCAGTAGCACGTCCAGGGGCCGCTTCGGCATGTCCTTGAGGCGGCCCCGCCTGGCCATCTCCTTCCGCCTGGCCTCGTTCTGGGGGTCGAACGCCACCTCCAGGTGGTCGAGCGTGTCGGGGATGTCGGTCGAATCCTTGCGTGAGGTCAGTTCATCGACCGAACCGAGCAACCGGACGGTCAGCCCTCGCTGATCCATCTTCTTGAGGCGGGTCTGCACGTCGTCATCGACCAGCCGCCGCATCCCGCCCAGTTCCCGCATCGAGTTGAAGTACCCGAGTAGTGTCATCCAGGCGTCCACCTCCTTGCCGTACCCCTTCTTCTCGTAGAGGAACTGGCCCGAGGACAGCAGGGCGACATAGGCCCGGATCAGGGCGACCTTGAGCCTGCGGCCGGGGGCACAGATCCCGACGTAGCGGCGACCGGGCGTAGCCTCGCTCGGGGGCCGTTGGAGAGCGAAGAAGTTGTCCCGCACGTCGAGGCCGTTCGGGGGGAAGACCCGGACATCCCGCAGGAACGTGGCGTGGATCTGATCCCCGGCCTTGCGGATCGTCGCCGTCGAGGCGATCAGCTTGGGCCGCACCGTTGTTCCGTTCACGTCCCACGAGCAGAGCTTGTCCACCGCCGTCTCGTACAGGCCCACGAGTGTCCCCAGCGGCCCCGAGATCAGGTGAAGCTCGTCCTGAATGATCAGGTCGGGAGGCCGCAGTAGCGGGTGGGCCGTGGTCTTGGCCGGAGGGTGCTTGTCCTTCTTGGGGTGCGAGTCGGCGTCCTCGACCTCGGGCGAGCGGAAGCCGTGGCGGGAGCAGTAGCCATCGACCTGGCCGAAGAGCATCTGGACTTTGCCATTCCACGGCATCTGGGCGAACTTGTCCACGGTGGCGATCAGCAGGGTCGGCAGGCGGCGGTAGATCTCCTCGTCCACCACGAGGACCGGGATGCCCTCCAGCGGCGAGTTCTTGGCACTGAACGGGCAGCGGCCGAGGACGTCGCCGCAGGAGGAGATCGTGCGGCACCGCCCCTTCGTGAACACCTCGACCTTGATGTCCTTGCCGGGGTTGATCTTCGAGCCGCACCACGGGCAGTTGGTCAACTGGGCCGGGGAGCCGCTCCCCCGGCCCTTGTACTTGCCGCCGTGCTCCTGCTGGATCGCCTCGGCCGCCTGGTCGGTCGTGTTCGGGGTCGTCTTCTGGCCCACCCACAAGCCGATGCGGAACGGCTCCTTGCCCCACTTCTTCTCGTCGCCACGCCGGATCACCTCGCAGGCACAGATCAGGGCAGTGGCCCGCTGGAACTGCTGGATGGTCAGCAGCCGCAGGGTGTACCGCATCAGGACGGCGACGCCCTGCTCACCCGAGCGACCGGCGACCGGGCCTTGGAGCCGCCGCAGGCCCATGGTGTAGGCCGACAGGCCGAGGTACGCCTCGGTCTTGCCGCCGCCTGTGGGGAACCAGAGGAGGTCGGCGACCGCCTCGGCGTCTTCCGATCGGTCCTTATGTTCGAGCTTGGTGATCCCCGGCAGGTTGATCAGGACGAACGCCAACTGGAAGGGATACCACGACCGGTTGGCGGGCACGTCGATGGCCCGCTCGTCCACCGGCTCGTCCCGCCTCTTCCTGAGCGAGATGATTGTGCGAACCCGCTGCTGCCACATGGCGAGGTTGGCGAACCGGAACGCCTCGGCCGCTTGCTCGTCCTCGCTCAGCAAAGTCAACCCGGCCTCGATGCGTTTGAGGGCCTCCCGGCAACGCCCCAAGGCGGTCTGGCCCGGCGTCTGGTATGGGGCCATGTCGGGCTTCTTGAGGTCGGCCTGCCGGTCCTCGATCCACGCCGCATAGGCGGTGAGCAGGGGCCGCAGCTTCGCCTCCAAGGCCGGGGTCGGCGTCTCGCCCAACTCCTTCATGTCCACGACCAGCCCGGCCAGTTTGGGCCAGTCGGCGGCGGTGGGGGGCGTGGTGCGGGGCACCTCGTGGGTGGGGACGACAACGGTCGAGAGCCGGTGGGCCTTGTCGCAGACGCCCTCGGGGCAGTCGGCGTGGAGGCTCACCCCGTGCCCCACGCCGAACTCAACTTGGTGGCGGTAGAGCATCGCCATCTCCTGCTCCTCGGCGAACGCCACTGGATCGGCCTTGCCGGGGTCTTTCTTATGGGCGTGGCTCTGGAAGACCGGCCCGTGGTCGGGGGACTCGACGGCCAGTTCGGGCTGGAACAGCCACGCCGTGTCCCGCAACTTCTTGGGTTCGACCTGTCCGTTGACGAGGAACAGGGTGACGCTCCAGAAATGATCCCGCTTGCGGACGAGCCCCTGCACCTCGACCTGGGGGAACTCGGCGTCGGGGGTCCAGTTGAGCCGACCGGCCGTCAGGGGGATCGGCTCGGAGACGGCCTCACGCTGCGACCGCTTCCACACGACCTTCTTCTCGCCGGTTGGCGTGGCGAGGGTCTCGCTGCGGTCCCGGTGGTAGTGGCCCCAGCGGGCGGTGATCTGGAGCGCCTCCGTGTCCAGACAGACGCAGAAGGTCATCCCGAACGACGAGGGGAACATCGTCTTGTTGGCGGGGGACGTGCTCTCGGCGGTGCCGTCTTCGGCCGGGCCGCTGCCTCCTTGGGGGAGTTCGTCGAACTCCTCGGGGGAGAGTTCTTGCCGCTTGGGGGCGAGCATCCCGACGAGGTAACGGTCCCGCACGCTGGGCTCGTCGATCTCCTCCTCGGGTCCGCCGACCGGCCCCAGAAGATCCTTGACGACCATCCGTTCGAGTTCCTCACGGATCTTCATAGGGGAGGGGACACTCTGGAGGAGGCTGTTCATGATCTGGCCTGTCACGTCGAGGAGTTCAAGAATAAGGGGACATCACGTTGGTTATACCTCCAGACTCAAGTTGACCCGTAGCGAGATTTGAGCCAGTCGAGGTCGTGCTCCCAGTTCGAGACAGCGCTCTGCCGTCTTGAATTCTTGCTGTGGAGACGGATCAGCCAAGCAAGATGTCCGACGACCCTCCTCAGTCCGAGAGTTCTAACACCTGACTCCAGAGCGGACTGTCGCCGTCTGAGACTCACACCCTTTGCCACGGTGTAACCGAGCATCCTGAGAGCGGATTCCTCGCTCCAACCATTCGCCTCGTCAAGCTCATGGCGGGGGGCATCCGAGTCGAACGTAGGCCACCGAAGGAGGGCCTCAGCCGAAGCGCTGCTATCGACGTTGATGAAACGTTTTGATTGTACCTCGATCGGCTTGTTCGTCGGAGCGCCCGGACTTGTCTTCGAGGTAGTGACCGTTTTCCCAGGGATACAGGCGGTCTCGGTCCTAACCGGCTTGTCCTCGGCCTGGCAAACCGTCTGAATCGCTCCCTTCATCGAAGTTTTTACGGATTCGACTTTCGAGTAAACGATTAAATCTTCGACAAGCCTGATTCCGTCATGCTCCTTCGTGTCCTTGCGAATCGCAATCTTCGCAAGCGACTCTTCCCCGAATAGGATCACGCCAATGAATTCTTCCTGCGTGAAGAACTGGATATCCCCGGTCTTCACGGCCTCGTCCAAATAATCCACATCATAGTCGGCTTTGCCTATTATGACCCAATCCAATTCAGTATATGCTCTGTCAAACTGGTCGGGTGTAGCCCCCAACTTCGTGGCCAACGATTCCAGGTCCGATTGCTGATAAGGGCCGTCACCAGTGAATCCGATGACTTTTCCTTCGATCGACTCGGCAACAAAGTTTCTCAGGACGTGTTGAAATATTGACTCGGCAAGGGCCTCTTGAATCGATCGTATTTCACTGTTCTCGTGTACCCCCGCAAGGATCGGAGATTCCCGTGACAAAGTGGCTCGAAAGTCGTCTTCGGATCTGGTTAATTCAGGTTGAAGCTGAACCGTGTCAACAACGTCGGTAGGGGACGGCTCAGAAGGTAGTGAATCAGGGACTTCATCGGTCCCATGGGCATAAACTCGGCTTGCGAGTCTGGCGATTTCCTCCATCGAGAGTCCATCCCAACCGTGCTTCGAGAGGACCTTAGCGATGGAAGCATAGGACGGACCGATTGCGCAATGACTCTGGACCTTGCGGCAAAAAAGTCGGGCCGTCCTCGTATCTGAACCCATGATTTGAGCAATTTTCGTAACGGAAGAAGTTGAATTCCCCATTGTTCGACCTCGACCCACGAGTCAGATGGATTTCCACAGAAATCTAGACAAATTTGCATTATTGTTTTTAAACTCTCCAGATCAGGCTCCCCTCGTAGCCGAGTAACCCGTGGCGAATCGCTCGGGTGATGGCCTTGCGGATCGGGTCTTGGATGGAGTCGGTGAGTCGGACGAAGCCGAGGTGGTGGGCGAGGGCGGGGATGACCTCCTCACGGTCGTAGCGGGTGCCCTTGCGCATGACGGATCGGAAGACCTCAAGAAGCTCGTCGGGCTCGTAGTCGGCCATGGTGGCGGTGCCGGTGCGGACGAGGGTAGGGCCGTCTGTTTCGATGATGCGGCGGCGGATTGCCGCCCGGAGGTGGCCACGGAGAGACTCGTCGATCTTGGGGCCGAGACGCTGGTAGCCGAGGGCGAGGGAGACTTCTTTCAAAAGTTCGTCACGGCCCAGCCAGCCTTGGCCTCGGGCGGCTTGACGAAACGCCGCCATGATGGCGTCGGTCTCGATCTGGTCGATGGGCGTCGGCCGGGGTGTCGGCTCGGCGGCGGGGGGCCGCTGCACCCGCTGGTCGGCTCGGGTGGGTTCACGCTCCGGTGCAGAGGAAGGGTAATTGTTGGGAGCGTCGGCAGGGTCGGGGTCGTCTTCGTCGTCTCCAAAGAGGGTGGCACCGCCCGAGGACGCCTTGGACTTGCGTCCCCGCCCGGCCTTTGGCGTCTTGGCCTTGCCCTTCTTGTCGTGGAGGCCCTGAGCAACCTCCTCGGCGTACCGCTCGTGGTTGAGCTTCAGGAGGCGGGCGAGGACTTCCTGGCGTGCCGACTCGCTGATCGTAAAACGGGTGCCCTGCTTGGTCTCGTGGAAGCCGTTGCAGAGGTCGAGGTCGTCCCATCCGTAGGCGGCGGCGACGGCCTTGTCCATCTCGACGTGGAGGTCACGGAGCTTCTGGATGTCGGCGACGGACTCATCGGGGGCGTGGAAGCGGTTGTAGGTTTTTGTTAGGCCCTCTTGACGGGAAAGCATGATGTCGCTGCGGTACTCGTGATAGCTCTCACCAAGTAAATCGAGTTCTTCTGAAGGCGATGGGAGCGGAAAGGTCTCGAAGCAGTCTGTCTGTGAATAACGCAAATCCCCCTTCAAAGTCGAAGAGTAGGTCCAGCACCAAACAGCGTGAAGTGAGGATTGAAGCAGGGACAAAATTGACGATCTGGGAGAAACAAAGACAACGAGCATCTCATTCAAAACTTGGTTTGGATCTACATAGGCGAAGGCAAGTGTCCGACTGACTCTAGCAACAACGAGCACTCGGTTCATAGAGGCAATAATGTCGTATAGATCTTTGACCTCTCTGCTGAACCTCCACCAGAGTTTTGCTCTTGATATCCCACTGGAGTTTCTTGAAGCGAGAGCGAGCCTCTGAGGCTTGACCAAGGACTCCACAATCCTGAAACATTCCTCATACCCCATTGCCTCTTCTAAGCTCAGGCCGGTGAAATCAATAACCCAGCGATCGGTTGTTAGATCTGGAGAACTATTAACAGTTTGACCATCGAGATAAGGACGCAGTACATTCTTCAGACGAACGTTTTTTCTGATTAAGGAGAGGGCTTGTTCTTCGGACAGAAGAAAACCTGTTCCATAAACTTCGATACCTTTAAAGCTCTGGTTGGCGTTGGATTGGAGAACGCAAGGATTTGCTGACCGGTACTCCGCATCGAGGAGAGCAGAGATCGAGGGTGCGGCTTTGCCATCAAGGACGCACTCTCCGTCCCATCCTCCTTTGCAAACTAGGCAAATTGCAACATAAACTGCGGCGGCTCCGGGCCAAACATGGGAGGGAGTAGCCCAGTAGATCACGCCTCCATTTGCTACAATCTGATCTAGACCTGTTAAACGTGAATCGCCTTGAGAAACAGTATTCGTCGCTAAAAACCCAAAGTGGCCACCTTCTCGCAGCATCCCAAATGCACGCAGGAAGAAATAGGCGCAAAGGTCCGCACTGCCACGCTTTCCCTCTGCGAGATTCTCGATCAGATACTCTCGGTATGAATCACCCATGCTTGGATGGCCAGATATTTTCTGCCCGCCCATAAACGGTGGGTTGCACACGAAGGCGTCGAACCCGCCCCGATCGAGAAAGACTTCGGGAAATTCCAGAGCCCAATGGAACGGCCGAGGACACCCGGCCTCTTTCCGATCGGCAAGCCCATCGGCTTCCAGCGTGTCGGGCGGCACGTCCCGAATCCGGTCGTTCACCTCCTGTAACGCCTTCCTCAACAGGGCGACCCGCTCGGCGGGCTTGGCCGGTCCCCAACTTGCTGCGAGCAAGCGGTCGGCGGCGTAGTTGAGCCGCTTCGTCTGGGACCGGATGTTGTCGAAGAGCCGCTGCTTCTCTTCGATGTTGCCGATCGTGTCGTCGGCGATCTTCTCTAAACGGACCCGCAGCAACCGGGTCGCCTCCATGATCTTCGGGATCATGTTGAGGAAGTTCGGCAGCGAGATCCCGAGCCCCTTACCGTCGAGCGAGAACGTCTTCAACTGCTCGGCGTTGACGCCGACCAGCGAGTCGCCGCACCGGATGGCGTGGTCGAGGAAGGTGAACGGCTTGTCCTTGCCCAAGGTCAGAAGCCAGAGCGAGAGCTTCGCCATCTCGACGGCCAGCGGGTTCTTGTCCACGCCGTACAGGCACCGCTGGGCCACGATGCGACGGGCGTAGGCCAGCCGCTCGTCCGTATCCTTGGGGATCAGTCGCTCGTTCGCCGCCCCGGTCGAGGCCTTCCCCTCGGGCGTGATCCCTGGCACGCCGGGGTGCCGCTTCTCGGCGTCCTCCCACGCCTCGACCAGCCGTTCCGCCAGATAACGACAAACTTGGACGAGGAACGCCCCGGAGCCGCACGCCATGTCGCAAATCTTGAGGTCGAGGAGTTCCTTGGCCGACCGGAGCTTCCATTCCTCCTTGGGCCAGCCCTCGGCCGGGCCGACGTACACGAGCGGCTCCAGCGTGTACTGGACGATCGGCTCGGTCAGGATGCGAGGCGTGTAGTGCGTGCCGCTGGACCGGCGATCCGTCCCCGCCGTGACGAACACCGAGCCCTTTCGGATGACCACGAGCCGGTCGAACGTGTCGTTGCGGACCAGACCCCAGAAGGGCTTTACCCGGTTGAACAAACCCTCGTCGTTGCCGCACGCCGCCAGAAGCGTCTTGGTAGCAGCCCCGCTGACCGCAGAAACCAAGGCTTTCTTGAGGGCGCTTTCCGACCGGCCCGTCACGTCTTTGTTGGCGAGGAACTTGAGGAGGTCGGTCTCCCCCTTGTCCCGAAGCCGCTCCAGTTCCGAGACGGCGACCTCGGGCTCGTCCCCCTTGGCAGCGGTCAGGCTGAGCATCGGCTCGGTCGCCCGTTTGGCGGTGTGGTCGAGGAGGCCCTCATAGACGTGCCCGATCTGCTCGATGTCGAGTGCCCGGAAGCTCAGTCTGCGGGCCTCGCCCCGCATTTCGAGGTACTGGAGTGACCGGAGCAGGTGCAGCACCGTCCGGTTGTCGATCGGTAGCGGCGTGGCCGGGGCGTCCTTCCACGTGGTCCCCGGCCTTCGGCCTTCAAGGAACGGGAACTGGTCGGGGTCGAACAGCTTCCCGCCGTAGGGGAGGAGCTTGAGCCTCTCGTGCCGCACCCCGCCGTAGACCGCCCGGAAGGTCGAGAGCAGCCGGACCCACGCATCGTGCCGTCGCTCCAGCACCTCCTCGCCGTGCTGGTCGGCGGCTTCCTGGAGCTTCGCCACGAGGGTCGAGACGGCGTAGTGCTCGTCGTACAGCGGGTCGCCCAACAGCAGCAGGCCCCGCTCCTCGGCCGAGAACAGGAACACCAGCCGCATCATGACCGTCAGGGCCGCTTCGTACAGGCTGGCCTCGGGGACGCCCGCCAGCAGTTGCCGCCCCTCGCCCTGGTCGAGCCGGTCGAGCGACCGGACGATCTCCTCGACGGCTTCACGAACCTGATACCCTAGCCGGTCGGTGACTTCCTGCTGGTTCGAGGCGCTCTCCTTGAGCATCGCCTCCAGTGTCTCGTCATTCGCCGCCGAGAAGAACCGGTGGACGCCGAGCAGGGTGCGGAAAGCCCGGAGGGTGAGCGGTTCCTCGAACCAGAGATTCCCGTACCAAGAGGCGAAACCGGTCGTCTCCCCCTTGGGGGCATCGACCAGCATCCAGTGCTCCCCGTTGGTGACGAGCCCCAGCCGTGTGTCGGTGGCGTGGAGCAGTTCCATCATCCGGGTCGCCGGTGACGCCTTCCAGTGTCGCCCGTGGAGCGGCTTTTCGAGGTCTTGCGTCGGCGGGTAGGTCTGGATGAGGAGGCGAGCCTTGCCGGCGTCGGGCACGCCCTCCGGGTTCCTCACCACGACATCCGGCCGCAGTGTCTCCCCGTGCTCGGCAATCGTCGCCCGGAGCGTCTGCGGGATGTCCTGCCCCTCGACGACCACCTCATCCGGCAGGCCGAGGGTCTGCTTCAGCACGAAGTTGACCCACTCCCGGTGGATCGCCGGGTTCGGCCTCTCGCCCTGCTGGTCGTCCTCCCACTCCTCGAAGGCCAGCTTGAGCAGGCGGCTGTGGTCCGGGTCGTGGGCATCGAGCCCCTGCGGAAGCACCCGCTCCAGCACCGGGACCGAGAGGAACGGTCCGGAGACCTCGATCAGCGAGAGCCATTCGTTGTGGTGGCGAGAGGAGGGCATATCGGTCTCGTGGGCGATCGCTCGAAGGATCAGACATCAAGGCTGTTGGTCAGATCGACGCAGGCCAATTCCGGTGCGCCCAGACTTGCGTTTGATGCTCGAATACCATGGCTTTGTAGCGCCACCGCTCGATGTCTTTTCGATGCCCGCCCCCCTTGCTCGACTGCCCCATTGGGACAAGATTCCCTTGTCGATTCTCCAATTCGCTGGATTGCCCTCGGCTGCGATGTTTGCAAGGTCATCGAAATAGCCCGGCCCGGGGATCTCATCGTTCCCCGGCCTGACGACTATCGACGAGAGTGGAGGTAGTTTCCGATCTGCGCAGGCCCTTTGGACAATCCCAAGCACACGGCCAATATGCCCGCCATGTTCGCCCATCGGGACACCGGTATCCTTCTCGACTTGACCATACGTTGTCTTGGCTCCCTCGCCATTTATGAGAACGCCCTCAATGAGGTATCGATAGACCTTTCGAGCCTCTTCCTCGGTTGACAAAACAATTCTCCTAGGTTTGAGACATGCGTTTGGGGACCAAGAACGTAACCGCCACCGGGAACATCCGGGCCTGTGGCGCGGTGAACCGCGCTCGGATCGCCTCGGATTCCTTCTTAACCTCGTTGGGGATCTCGCCCAACCGGCGACGGAGGGCATCGACGTTCCGCTCGAATTGCTCCTGCTCGGCTGGGGCAAAGCCAGGCAGGAAGTTCTCCCGATAGAACGGGTCGTTCAATTGGTCCCGGATCGCCGTCTCCAACTCGGTCAGGATCGTCGTGATGTCGGCGGCCTCCTTGTCGGACCGCTCGGCGAGCATCTTCTTGAGGCCGTCCGTCCGGTCCCTCGTGCGGGTGTCGAGGGCCTGATGGATCGCATCGGCCGTCCTGGGCCAGAGGTCGAGCAGCTTCCGCTTCACCCCCTCGGACGGCTCCTCACTCGTAGCGACAGAGAGGGCGGCCTGCATCTCTTTGAACGAGCCGAACCGGGAGAACCGCCCCTCCCGGATCTCGCCCCCCGCCGAGATGATTTCCTCGTGCAACCGTTGGCTATCGCCGCCGATCACCACGAGTCGGGCGTGGGCAACCACGGCGAGGTGTTGCAGGGCCGAATCGGGCACGACACGGGCCGTCACCCGGTTCAGCTTCTTCTTCTGCCCTTCCGGCGACCAGACCTCGGCCCGCAGGAGCCGCAGGCTCATCTGCACAAGCCGGTGGTTCAGGTGGACAAGCACCACATTGGGATTCCCTTTGGACAGGTTGTGATCGAAGACCAAAGGACGGATCTTCTGATCGTAAGGGTCGGCCAGCCCATCGGCGCAGGATTCCCAACTGCCCGAAAGAGCTGGGAGCCGGAACACCGGGCACGTCTTTCGCTTCGGGTCGGGCCAGAGGCCGGGCAGCTTAGCCTCCTCCAACCCCGGCTGACCAGCCAGTTCGAGGGCGACCTCGACGACTTGCCGGACGTTCTCGGGGTCGAGCCGTAGTTCCCGCTTGGTCTCGTGCAGCTTGTCCGTCAGAGCCTTGATCTGCTTGGCGAGATCCCGCTCAAACTTGAACAACTTCCGCACCGGCTCGGACTCGGCCTCGGACTGCTTCGTGTCCAGCCGGGATCGCCGCCCAAGCATCGCCTCTTGGACCTGATCGGCGATCACCGGGCCGACTTTGCCGAGGTCTTCCCGGATCGACTCGACCTTGCGGACGGCCCGCATCAGGAACTCGAGGTCGGCGTCGAGGTCGCCGACCTTCGTGTCGATCATGCTCCGCTCGCGATCGTTGTACCCTTGCCGACGAAGTGACAGATCCGGACCGACTGCGACTTCTGCCCGTGCCGGTCGATGCGGCCGTTGCGCTGCTCAAGGCGGTTCGGGTTCCAAGGGATCTCGAAATGGACCATCCGGGAGCAGTGGTTCTGGAGGTCGATCCCCTCGGAGGCGGCGTCGGTCGCCAGCAGGATGCGGACGGGGCTCTGCCTCGGATCGGTCTGGAACGCCGCCTTGATTCGCTCCCGGTCCTTCGAGTCCATCCCGCCGTACATCGTCATCAGCCGGTCGTTGCCGGTGAGCCCCTCGGCGGCGAGGACGCCTTGTAGCCAGTTCTGGGTGGCCCGGTACTCGGTGAAGATGATGACCCGCTCGTCCGACCACTTGCCGCCCGGCCGGATGTGCTCGTTGAGCCAGCGGGTCAGCCCCTTGGTCTTGGCGTCAAGCTGGGACGTGGCTTTTTCCGCCCACGACTTCATCTCCTTCAGCAGCGACAACTCCTCGGGCGACGGCTCCCGGAAGAGGAGGCTGGCGGCATCAAGGGCCTCGTGGGTCGCCTCGTCGGCCTCCTCATCGACCGAGTAATCCTCGTCCACCCGGTCGATCTGCCGCTGGAGGACGCCTCGGGTGGGCTTGGAGATAGCCTTCCGTTTCTTGGCGTTGCGGAGCGAACTCTCGTGCTGCTCCAGCGTGCGAAGGAAGGCGGCGGGGCTGGAGAAGAGCCGCTTCTTGAGCGTCAGGAGCACAAAGTCGGTGGCGAACTTCTCGGCGTGGTCTTGGGCATTCCCCTGTCGGAGTTCGGAGTACTGCTTGAGGGCAGCGTGGATACGCTTTTCCTCCGAGGGATACTCGACTTCAAGGGCCTCCAGCACCCGCTTGGGGAACCGGTCGTTGCCGAAGTCGTCCTTGGGCAGTTCGGCTTTCAGGCGACGGACCATCACCGCATCCTTCTGGCGGTGGAACTCCTTCGTGCCGGTGTCCATCCCACGGGCGAACCGTTGGTTGTCCAGAAGCTCCAGCAGGGCCGTGAAGCTCTCCGAATAGCCGTTGTGGGGCGTGGCGGTCAGGAAGAGCTTGTGCTCGAAGTGCGGGGCCAGCAGGCGGATCGCCCCGGTACGGAGCGAGTCGGTGGCGTACTTGCCCCGGCCGGACGGGGCGCAGTTGTGGGCCTCGTCCACGATCAGCACGTCGTAGCGGCGGGGGTAGACCGACTCCCCCTCAGCGGGCAGCGTCTCCTTGAACAGCCGTAGGGGCCGCTCCCGCTTGAGGAAGTCCAGCGAGGTGATCAGCCGGGGGAAGTGGGACCACGGGTTGACGTGGATGCCCCGCCGCCGCCGCAGGTCACGCATCAGTTCGCTATCGACGATCCGGAAGTCGAGCCCGAACTTGTCCCGCATCTGGTCCCGCCACTGGACCTGGAGCGAGGCCGGGCAGACGACAAGCACCCGCCGAGCCCGGTGCCGGATAATCAGTTCGAGGGCGACGAGGCCCGACTCGATCGTCTTGCCGAGCCCCACATCGTCGGCGATCAAAAGGTTGACCCGAGGCATCTGGATGGCCCGGACCACGGGGTCGAGTTGGTAGTCCTCGATGTCGATGCCCGAGCGGAACGGGGACTGGATATTCTTGAGGTCGGCGGTGGAGGCGGCCCCCCAGCGGACCGCATCGAGGAAGGCGTCGAGACGGTCCGGCGAATCGAAGCCGGTCGGCTCGGGGAGGGCGACCTTCTCGATGACCGAGGCCCCCGGCTCGATCTGCCAGACGACCTGAAGCTCTTCGCCGAGGGCGTCGTCCTCGACCGATAGCAGGGAGACGAGATGCTGGGGCTCGGAGGGACCGGCTTCAGCGGCGGGGGCGGGAGCGTGCTCGCACGGATCTCGCTAACCACCCAGCGGCGGGATCGGACACTGACGAGTTGCCCCGTCTCCGGAGGTGATGTTGGACCGACTGCCATCGTCGTCCTTTTTTGGATGAATAACCCACTCGCACGAAGTCGCTTGCTTTGAGGATAGCTCATTTTGCAGACCGATGAGGCCGTAAGCAATGATGAGCTACAGGAATCTTCACCAACGCGTGCATCACTTTCACACTCACTGACACGGACAGCGGGCGACCTGCGAGTCGTTTGGGCCGAGGGACAGGGCCATGCTTTGCGGCAGCGGCGAGTGCAAAACCGTGCCCGTGTAAACCGAAACAATCTCAAAGGGTGTGCCCATGCGCTGGATCGGGTACAGGCCAGAGATCCCTCAAATCCCTTTTCAGCTCGATATCGGGTCGGCCTACTCCGACACACGACCCCGTTGCCTAAAGATCGAGCAAAAACGTGTCACAATAAGTTGATACGAATAGCCATTGGAGTGGTTCGCCAGGCGCAATGATTTTGTCGTCGAATGCCGGAAGAACCAATTCGGGTCTTCCACGATCCCAGCGTCCCCGGTTTAGACTTTTGAAAGGAGAATCGTCCATGAGTCACATCGTCACGATCGCCACGAGAGTCCAGGATCCCGTCGCCGTGCTCACCGCATGCCAGCGGCTGAACTTGCCCGAGCCGGTCCATGGCACCGCCACGCTTTTCAGCGGCGATGTCGCGGGCCTGCTCGTCCGGCTGCCCGACTGGGTCTACCCCGTCGTCGTGGATATCGCCACCGGTCAGCTCGCCTACGACAACTTTGAAGGTTCGTGGGGCGACCCGAAACAGCTCGATCGCTTCTTGCAAATCTACGCTGTGGAAAAGGCCAAGCTGGTGGCGAGAAAGCAGGGCTACTCGGTCAGCGAGCAGTCCCTCAACGACGGTAGCATCAGGCTCCAGATCATCGAGGCTCGCTGACTCCCCCGATGGCAAATTCCTCTACCGCAACTCAAGTCCGCCCCACTCAATCGAACTGACTCACGATCCTCGCCCAGGAGAAATCTCGCATGTCCCGGATCATCGAGGTCACGATCTCGCCACGCGGCGTGACGACCGTGCAGACCAAGGGCTACACCGGCGGTGACTGTCTCCAGGCCAGCAAGTTCCTGGAGCAGGCCCTCGGCGTCACCGCCACCGACCACAAGACCGCCGAGTTCTACCAGGGCCAGCCGGCGGAGCAGACACTTCCTCAGGCTCAGTAGGCGAATCGTGTGTCAATTCGCTCGTCTCGACCGCGAACGGCTCGTCCCCATCCTCAGGGAGTCCGACGATGCCCGATGCCGCCATCCCGCCCCCGACCCTGGCGCTGATCGAACTCATCGCCACGGCCATCCGCAACGAACTGGGCGTTGAGATCGACGCCTACCCCGGCCAGCGACAGCCCGAGCGGGCCGATCCCTTGAATCGGGGGTTCCGCGCGGTGGCCCGTGTGATCGTGCGCCATATCGTCGGTCCCGATGCCTCGCCCGATCTCGTTTCACTGACTTTGCTCCAGGCTACCCAGCGTCGGCTGACCTCGGAGGGCTGGGAGGAGCGTCAGGTCCGCTTCCTGATCGAACTGGAGTCGGGCTATCCCGATGACTGGTTGACGTTCTTGCTCTTGAGCTCCCGGCCCCAGATTGAACCCCTGCTTGATCCCGACGCTACCAACCCGAACTGATCGCCCGCCTGTCGTTCATCTCGCGATCACCCGATTCCCCCATCCACCCAGGAGACTCTCATGACGCTCAGCGAGCGTTTGCAGGAACTGGTACGCGCCGCGTTCAGCGGCATCTACGTCCAGTCGTTCGAGCACGACGACGCGATCGTCGAAATCGCTCGCCTCTGTCGCCAGGAAGTCTGGAGCCTGGCGACCTGGGACATCGACCGTGGACTGGCCCTGGCCGGCCAGAACGAGACAACCACCGCCGTCCCGGCGACCGACCCCCTGGCGGCGATCCGCGCCCTAGGCACCCTGGCCACGGCCGACGGAACGGCGATCCTCGTGCTCAGGAATTTCCATCGGTTCCTGAATTCGGTCGAGGTGGTCCAGGCCCTCGACTCGCAGATCAACGCCGGCAAGCAGAACCGGACGTTCGTCGTCATCCTCGCCCCGGTCGTCCAGATCCCAATCGAGCTGGAGCGGCAACTCGTCGTCGTCGAGCACGAGCTCCCCGACCGCGACCAGTTGCTCCGGATCGCCCGCGGCATCGCCACCGAGCCGGGCGAGCTGCCCGAGGGAGAGCAGCTAGAACGAACCCTCACGGCCGCCGCCGGTATGACCCGGATGGAGGCGGAGAATGCGCTCAGCCTGGCCCTGGTCCGGCACGGCCGGGTCGTTCCCGACGTGATCTGGGACATGAAGGTGCAGGGCCTCAAGAAGTCCGGCCTCCTGGAGATGCACCGTGGGACCGAGACGTTCCACGGCCTGGGCGGCCTGGAGCACATGAAGTCGTTCTGCCTGCGGGCGCTGCGGAGTCGATCGCGCAAGGCCGAGCCGCGGGGAATACTCATCCTGGGGGTTCCCGGAACGGGCAAGTCGGAATTCGCCAAGAGGCTGGGCAACGAGGTGGGGTTCCCCACGATCCTCGTCGACCTCGGGCACCTGAAGGGAAGCCTCGTCGGCGAGAGTGAACGAAGGACGCGTCAGGCCCTGCGTCAGCTCTCAGCCACGGCGCGGAACATCGCCTTCTTCGACGAGATCGAGAAGATGGCCTCGGGGGTCCAGTCCAGCGGCCAGTCCGACGGCGGCGTCTCCGCCGGCCAGTTCGGGAGTCTGTTGGGCCACATGTCCGATCATCCGGGCGAGTCGTTCTTCATCTTCACGGCCAACGACATCTCCAAGCTTCCCCCCGAGTTCACCAGGGCCGAACGCTTGGACGGGATCTTTTTCGTCGACCTCCCCGGTCCCCACGAGAAGAAAGCGATCTGGGAGATTTACATGCAAACCTTCGAGCTCGACCCCACCCAGCGGATGCCGCGAGACGACTCGTGGACGGGCGCCGAGATCAAGGCGTGTTGCCGGCTGGCGGCCCTGCTCGACGTCCCGCTGATCGAGGCAGCGACGAACATCGTCCCGGTCGCTGTCACGGCGGGCGAGTCGATCGAGCGGTTGCGGCAGTGGGCGTCGGGCCGCTGCCTCTGCGCCGATCGCCCGGGCCTGTTCACCCGCGGCGGCGACGTCGCGGGCAAGTCGGGCCGCAAGGTCAACCGGAGCGATCCGTCGGTCAACTGATCCACTTCTCAAGAACACGATCACCACGTAAGGGGCCGGTGGGGGAGAGCGATCTCCCTTGCCGGCCCCTTCGCGTTTCCCCGCGTTCACTTATTCACTCACTGGAGACCATGATGATGAGTACTGCGAGCTTGCTCGACCGGGCCGAGACCCAATCTCTCACCACGGCCAACACCCGGCTCCGGACCACGATGGCGGCCGTTCGCGTCTCGTTCGTCTGGTTCGGCGTCCAGAAGTCGCTCACGCCCCAGCAGAAGGCGCAGGCCGCCGAGAGCTTCGACGCCGAGGGCGCGTTCCTCTCGGCAACCAAGAAGTTGATCGACACCAAGCATCCCGCGTTCCGCGCCGTCACCGCGATCCGGGGCAAGATCGACCAGGTCTGGAAGGCGCAGAGCCTGCCGTTCCCCGAGCCGGGCGTGCGGCTGATCAAGCAGGACCAGCTCGAGCCCTTTGCCCGCCAGATCGACGACCTCCGGGTCGAGCTGACCGACGCCGTCGCCGAGCTGGACCGCCACTTCGACGAACTCAAGCAGGCGGCCCGGCAGCGGCTCGGCTCGCTCTACAACAACGACGACTACCCCTCAACCCTGGAGGGCCTCTTCGAGGTCGCCTACGACTTCCCGAGCGTCGAGCCTCCCGCTTACCTCGGGGCCCTCTCCCCGCAGCTCTACGAGCAGGAGCAGGCCCGCGTCTCGTCCCGGTTCGAGGAGGCGGTAAGGCTGGCCGAGGAGGCGTTCCTGACCGAGTTCGGCCGGCTCGTGGCCCACCTGAGCGAACGGCTCAGCGGCAGCAACGACGACGGCACGACCAAGGTGTTTCGCGACTCGGCGATCAGCAATCTGACAGAGTTTTTCCAGCGGTTCCAGCAACTCAACGTCCGCTCCAACGAGCAACTCGACGCGCTGGTGGCCGAGGCCCAGCAGATCGTACGTGGCGTCGGCCCGCAAGCGCTCAGGGACAGTGGCTCGCTCCGTCAGCGGGTCACCTCGGATCTGACGCGGGTCCAGTCGGCGCTGGACGACCTGCTGGTAGACCGACCGCGGCGACGGATCGTCCGCCGCGCCGCGCCGCGGGAGGCGTCGTGATGCAGCTCGTCGTCACGACGGCGGGCGAAGTTCGCTGTCTCTACACCGAGGTCATCGATCTGATGACCCTGGGACGGCCCGAGATCCGCCGCGCGAGCCATGTCGAACCCGACTCCGAAGGTCGCTGGCACGCCGACCTGCGTCCCGTGCACGGACCGGTGCTCGGCCCGTTCGAGCGACGAGGTGAGGCCCTCGAGGCGGAGCAGGCCTGGATCGAGGAAACCTGGCTCTGGCCCGGTTCCTGAACCCGTTCTCGGGCGCTTACCTCGCTCGTCCTCATCGCCGTGATTCGTCGTCACTCGTCTGCCAACCCACAAACCCCGCGCGTTGCGACCCGCGGGGCCCGAGGGGCTGCGCGGGCGCGACTCGCCTTCCGCTGGAAGGAACGTCCCATGACCCAGCGTCAGCTGGAGAGCGCCGTGGCCGAGGCCACCGGCGAGACTCTCGATCCCGTCCAGGATCTCGGCTTCAGCCTCGTCGCGACCGATCGCGACGACCTGGAACCCGAAGACCTCGTCCTGGCGGTCATCTGCCCGTCGTGTCGCCGCGCCGTCTCGTATCCCGGTCCGACTCGTGACGGTTCGGTCCCGCTGGCCGAATGCGTGCCCTGCGACCTCTACTTCGCGATCACGTTCACCGAGATCATCTCGACGACCCGAGGCCGTGACTGAACGACACGGCGGTCTTCGAATCAACCAATCGGGTCATCCCGGATACGAGTTCCGATGTGCGAGATCGGACACCGTGTCCGACGGCGGCTCGCGTCTTGATCCATTGACAACATTATCTAAGCCAGGCATCAACCGAGAGGGATTACGCTCATGATCACGATCACTCGCCGCCAGGCCCGTCGCCTGCGCGGAGTCTTTCGCCGCCATGTCCTGGGAATCACCCACCGCGGCTCGATTCCGCCCCTGGTACTTCGCGCCGAGGGGACGCAACTGCGGGCGCAATATCGCTACACCGCGCTCGCCATCGAGTCGACTCTGTCCCTGGCATCCGCCTCGGAGGAGACGCTCGCGCTGCCCCTCGACGCCCTCGCCGAGTTCGAGGGCCGCGACGACTCGGCCGTGGTTCTCGAGGCTCTGGCCGCCGACCGGATCGTCGTCCGCTGGACAGACCATGGCGTCCCGCAGACGCGGGAGTACGCCGTCCCGGCAGTCGACACCCTGAAACCGTTCCCCGTACCGCCCGCCGACTGGGCAACGCTTCCGGCCGGGATCCTCACGGCCCTGTCCGAGGCGTCCGACACAACATCGGAGGATGCCACCCGATACGCCCTGAACTGCATCCAGCTCCGTGGCGGCCCCGGCGAGGTCGCCGCCACCGATGGCCACCAGCTCCTGATCTGCGGTGGCTTCCGTTTCCCCTGGACCGAGAATCTCCTGGTTCGCGATTCGCTGCTCTTCTCCTGCCCGGGACTGCCCCACGACCAGTCGGTCCCGGTCAGCCGGACCGACACGCACGTTGTGCTCAGGGACGGCCCCTGGACGCTGTTCCTGGAGATCCAGACCGAGGGGCGATACCCGGAACTCGGCCACGTCATCCCCGATCCCACGGCGACTGCCACTTGCTTGCGACTCGATATCGAGGATGCCCGCTTCCTGGGCCGGGCGCTCGACCGGTTGCCCGGCGCCGCCGACGCGGAATCACCGGTCACGCTGGAACTGAACGGCAAGGTGGCGATCCGGGCCCAGGGAGCGGATCAGGCGCAGGCGACCGAGTTGGTGCTGGCTCGTTCCGGCTACACCGGCGCCCCGGTCCGGCTCAACACGAACCGGGAGCTCCTGAACCGGGCGTTGCAGCTCGGTTTCTCCGAGATCGCGATCATCGACGCCGGGTCGCCACTCGTCTGTCGCGACCACGATCTCGTCTTCTGCTGGCAGCCACTGGCGAAGGATTCGGCGATCGCGCCGAGCGACGACGCCATCCGGATCGAATCTACTCCCGCGATCATCCCGACGTCCGTCAGCGACGAAACGGAACCGCCTCTGCCTCCCATCGTCAATCGGACGTCCGTCAGCGACGAAGCGGCGCTGGCTCCGGGCGACGACGCCATCCGGATCGAATCCACCCCCATCATCAACCCGACGTCCGTCAGCGAGGACGTCCAACCTGAAGCGAAGATCACCATGAGTAAGACCGGAGCAACCACGAGGATTCACGAGCCAACCCGCGGCATCGCCGCGACCGGGAGTCAAGCACCTGCCGCCGGACTGGCAGCCCTGATCCAGGAGGCCGCGGCGTTGCACCAGACGCTCACGGACGCCCGGGCGCGGGCCGGCCGGCTGGTCGTCGCCCTGCGTCGGCATCGTCGCCACGAGCGGCTCGTGAATTCGACCCTGGCGTCGCTCCGGGTGCTCAAGCTCCAGGACGTCGCCTGTTAGGCGAGCAATCGATCGGTGTCCTGACCCATGAACCATCACGAACCACGAACCAGGAGATCCTCATGCCTCTGCGACTCAATGTCGGAGTCTCGAAGAAGCTCGGCTTGCCGGAATACTCCAGCGTCGGAGCGAGCTGCAATCTGGAGCTGGAGGTCGACCCGATGTTGATCCACAACGACCTCGATGGCCTGCACGAGCAGATCCCCCGATGTTGATCCACAACGACCTCGATGGCCTGCACGAGCAGATCCGCGGGGCGTTCATCACCGCCCACCAGGCGGTCAACGACGAGCTGGCCCGGCTCCAGGCCCCGGCCCTGACGTCACGGGCGTCTCCCGCTCCGGCGGTCAACGGCACGGGCCACCGCAACGGAACCGAGGCTCATCCCAACGGGCCCACGTCGAAGTCGAACGGAGCCTCGCCTCGGACCAATGGCGCCGGTGGCCGCCCCTCGAAGCCGGCGACGGCCAACCAGGTGCGCGCCATCGTCACGATCGCCCGGAGGCAGCACGCCGACCTGGAAGGCCTGCTCCGCGACGAGTACGGCGTCGCCCGGCCCGAGGACCTGTCCCTGGCCGATGCCAGCCGGTTCATCGACCAGCTCAAGGTCGCCGACGCGGTCTGATCGCGTACCACCCGTCGTCTGCATCGGAAGTCTGACCGACTCACTCATCAACCAAGAGGAGGGCCATCATGCCCGGACCGACGATCACCGAGAAAGCGTTCTGGAAAGAACGCATCGCTGCCCGGATCGGCAAGCGGATCGAAGCGATCCAGGCCCAGCACCCCGCGCTGTTCCAGCGGCTGAAACGGGAGGCGCACGACCAGGCGCTCCAGTCCCTCGGCCTGGCGGGTTTCTACGCCGAGCTGGCGGCGGTCCGTGCCGAGGAATGGACGCTGGAACGGCGCAAGAAAGCCGCGCAGCGTGCGATGCTGGCCGCACTCCGGGGGATGCCGATCGATGAGGTGCGGGACAACTATCCCGTTCACTACGGGAGCGAGCTGCCCTTGCCCCAGGAAGCGGCCGACGCCATTCGCACGCGCCAGGACGCCCATCAGAAGCGGCTCGAAGCCGACGACCCGATCGGCCGGGAGATCGCCATGTGGGAGCTCGAGCGCGAGACCCTCCTGGACAGGATCTGGCTAGCGACCTCGCCGTCCCAGATCAAGCAGTTGTGGACGGTCGTCGGCAACCTCCTGAGTGACCAGCCAACCGAGCTGGAACGCGAGGCGCTGGCCTTCGAGCCGATCGACGAGGGCTGACCTTCGACGTCGGCACCGGGGTCGCGACCGGCCGGATCCTGGACCGCTGTCCCCATCCTGTTGTCCGTCACCTGAGTTCCCAGCGTCAAACCTTCGGAGGATCCCATGGGCAACGCCCGCACCAAGTTGAACGTCTCGTATTTCAACGGCTCCTCTTCGTGGCGACCGTCCTCGGCCTGATCGCGCAGAGCTGGGTCATATTTATCGCAACTCTGGCGGTCACGCTTCTCTGTGGCATTTATGGCGGCGACATCCGGCCAGCGGCCGGGAGGCGCTGATCGGCGCTGATCCCGTCCGTGCTTTGCACCCTCACGGGTCGGAGCATGGGCGGGATCGCGACGCAAGTCTCAATCGCAACGACTCCACCAGGAGCCCACTTTTTCCTTTAGCTATTGGCGGGTCCATCACTTGGTGAGTTTACCCGGGGTCCCAAACGCCATCAGCCGTGGCTCGAGTACAATCCAGCGTCGCTCCGACCATGACGGAGAGGTTACAAAACCGGGTGAGGCGGACTCGCCGGGGGGTCAGGCCGATCTTTCGCTCACGACAGGAATGAGGAAGTCGGCAACCGTTCCCGGTGACGGGACGAGGAAGCGGCACCACCGAATGGCCGGGCCGGGTGGCCGGGAGTGAGATAGAAGACGCGCGAGTAGCCGGCCAGGACGGTGAACCGAAGGTGATATTGATTGTCCGTGGAAGGCACGGATTCGGCGGCACCGGCGTCAACTGGCGGGCCGGCGAAGCGGACTCGGCCGGGCGGGCGAGAACCACGAAAGAAGGCCACGAGCGACGGAGCGAAGGGATGAGGCCCGACCAGGGGAAAGGGTTTGGCAAATTTGCCAAACTTTCGATTGTCCCACGAATCTGGAAATGAGACTACCTGCTCGACTCTCACGATCGGGAGAAGAGAGGTGGGCAATATAGGCGTCGTGCTCTTCTGGCAGATAACGCACGGCGGTGACCTGATGGATCCGGCATGGGGGCGTCAAGTGTTGCCTGTGTTGCTCCGACCTTGGAATAGGGCAACATGACTAACTGTCCTGCCTGCAGAGTTTTTCGCGGACTCGATCACGCCCCAAGGTCGGAATTCGCTCCCGTGAGATCCCCGGCTACTTATCCGTTTGCTTGGGGGATGACATGTCCCACACCTAGATCGTCCCGTCGTCGGTCCCGGAGGTCAGCATCCTTCCGTCCGCCGTGAACCCCACGGCTCGGACTCGTCCTCGGTCGAGCTTGAGGGTGGCCCGCTCCCCGCCCGTGGCGACATCCCAGAGTTTCACCGTGTTATCCCAGCCACCCGAGGCCAACGTTTTGCCATCCGGCGTGAGGCCCACGGCCCCGACCGGCCCTTTATGAGCGTCGAGGGTGGTCTGCACCTTGCCGGTAGCCGTCCCCCAGACCTTGACGGCCCCGTCCCGACCGCCCGAGGCCAGGATCCTCCCGTCCGCCGCGATCGCCACGCAGAGGACCTGCCTCGTATGCCCCTTGAGGATCACTCGCTCCTTGGCTGTGGCCACATCCCACAATCGAACCGTCCGGTCCGCACTCTCCGAGGCCAGCATCCCGCCGTCGGCCGTCAAGGCCACGGCCAGCACGGCATCGTCGTGGCCCTCGAGTTTGGCCCGCTCCCTGCCCGTGGCGACGTCCCAGAGCTTGACCGTCCTGTCCCAGCTGCCCGAGGCCAGGGTCGTCCCGTCCGCCGCGATCGCCACGGAACTGACGTAGGATGTATGGCCCTTGAAAGTGGCCCGCTCCTTGCCAGTAGCTATGTCCCAGAGCTTGACTTCCCCCGACCCCTTGGAGCCTCCACTCCCCGCGGTGAGCGTCATGCCGTCCGCAGTGAACGCCAGGCCCCAGACGGTGTCGCCGGTCGGCCATCGGAGAGTGGCCCGCACCTCCGACCCTTCGGCCCAGGAGCAGCGATGGACCGAGGGACAGAGTGCCACCACTGCTGCGAACAGGGCCAACGTGGTGGGTGACGGAGTATGTCGTTTCATCGCACGAGTCTCCCGGACGCCGAAGGCGGAGGCCAGTACTGATCGAACGTCGAGTCTCTGTCACCACCGGACGATGATCCGATACGGCGAGGAATTCCCGGTGCCTCGCCGTACCGTCGGCTCGTGGAATAGGCCAGTTACCCCTAATTCCGCGTCAAGATCGTAGGCGTAGATTGCCGGCGGGGTGCGTAGTCGAGTGGCACACGGGCGAATTGTTCTCTCGCGTCGGCTTCGTGGTGACCGACCTGACGCGAAGCCCGAAGCGGGTGATCAAGTTCCACAACGGCCGGGGCACGGGCGAGCGCTGGATCAAAGAGTGGAAGAATGCGGTGAAGTGGAGGCGGCTGTCGTGTCGCCGGTTCAAGGTCAATCAGGCTCGACTGCAAGTGTTTGCCCTGGCCTACATTCCGGCCGACTTCCTGAGGCATTTGGCGCTACAGCGGTCGGCCCAGACCTGGAGCCTGACCACGCTTCGGGAGGAGCTGATCAAAAGTTAGGGCGAAGCTGATGCACCACGCCCGGGCGGTGATGTTCCACCTGGCGGAGGTGGCGGTGCCCCGGGGGCGTTGTTCGCGACCATCCTGGGGCGGATCGCTCGGCCACGAGCGGTGCCGAGCCCGAGATGAGCGTTCGCCGCGGGCGGGTGGGCGCGAGGTGCGGCCGAGGAAGACGGGGAGGGTCCGCCGCGAGGTAAGAGGGACATGTCGAGGATCGAACCATGCGGAGTTGGTCGGGGCGCTCGGCCAAGCACCCGGCCGCCGAACGCCCCGTTTTCTCCAATGATTCCATGGACACGGGCATTCGGCCCGAGTCCAATGAGTGTTCAGAAAGCCTGGGCAAGGGCTGGGACGGCGAGGTCGACGTTCATCTGGGAAATACCGGCTCATGTCCGAGATGACTTCCATCGAGCGTGCGGCCGTCCCGGCGTCCTCCGGCGTGGATGAGACATTCGTGGGCCGTGAATGGGTCTTCCAGGCGATTGACGGCTGGATCGCCAAACCCCAGGGTCCGCGGTTCTTCCTGCTGACCGGCGAGCCCGGCAGCGGCAAGTCGGCGATCGCCCATCAGCTGGTACAGGTCTCGCTAGGTTTGTTGCCGGCGCCGGAAGGGAGTGGCCTGAAGGAGGGCTGCCTCCTCGCCGTCCACTCCTGTTCCGGGACAGAAGCCCTCTCGACCGACGCCCGCAGCTTCGCGCGGTCGCTGTCTCTGCAACTGGCGCAGGCGGAGCCGCGGTTTGCGGCTGCGCTGGTCCGCTCGGGCGATCGCGCCATCAACCTGTCCGTTCAGCAAAACGTCCAGGTTGGCACCAACGTGATCGGCATGAAGATCCAGAACATGGATCTATCCGGCCTTTCGGCGACGCAGGCCTTCGCCGCGGCGGTGCTCGAGCCGTTGAAATCCATGGCGTTGGACGACAGTGGGCCGCTGCCTTCCTTGATGGTGTTGGTGGACGGGCTCGACGAGAGCCTGACCGCGCGTGACACGTCCATCCTCGATCTACTGAGCGCGGTCGCGGGCGCACCGCCGTCTTTGCGCTTCCTCGTTTGTAGCCGGCCGGAGTCGCGCATCCTTGCGGGTTTGCGGGACCGTACTGAACTCTCCCTTTCCGCCGGCGAAGGAGATCGGCACAGTCGTGAGGAGGTTGCCCGTTACGTGCGTCAGCGATTCGAGCGCGATGCGGGATTGAGCAAGCGGGTGCAGAGCGTCGACAAGGCGGTCAAGACGCTTGCCGAGAAGGCCGTCGGCAACTTCCTCTATCTAGTACTTCTGTTGGAAGACCTGGCGGCGGATCTGCTGTCATTCGATGCGCTCGACGACCTTCCTACAGGGCTCCAGGGGTACTATTACGACGGGCTGCAGCGGCGCGTGCACCGGGGAGGAGGAACCTGGTCCGCCGACTACGCCGCGGTCTTCGGGCCCCTCTCGGTCGCGCGCGAGCCCCTGGGCCGGACGCAGCTCCAGCACTTGAGCGCACGCCCGGGGTTGGCCGTCTGGGCCAGTCTCGAACTTTTCGGTTCCTTCTTCAAAGCTATCCCCCGGACTGCCATCGGGAATGAGGCAAGCTCCAAGCATCATGAGTTTGCATATGCGATCTTTCACCAATCGCTCCGTGACTTTCTCAGCCTTGAATACCTGGACCTGGGCAGTATGCCTGTCCTCAACCCCTTCTTTTTGGACCCGGTCGATTGCCACCGTGCGGTGGTGGGGTGTTATCGAACAGCTGACACCTGGGATCTCGTGGACTGGCCGCAGATGGACTCGTACGGCCTGCGACACTTGCCCCATCACGTGCTGGGCGCGGGCCTCACGGCTCAGGTTGTCCAGATCCTCTCCGGAGCCTTCCTCGCCGCGAAGGTGCATCGGTTCCATGACTATCGCGCGGTCCGCGTCGACCTGATGTTGGGGCTCAAGTGCGCCGAGAGGGCGGGCGACCTTGCAGCTTTGCTGCGGATGGCCCTCGTGCTCGCGGGCCTGCGCGTGCGGGTCGGGTCGGTCGACGCCCAAGGCCTGGCGCCGCTGTACGCGCTGGCGGGAGCCATCGACCGGGCCGTCGACCTAGCCGAGATAATCCAGACCGACTGGAGCCGGAACGTGACGCTGAGGTCGATCGTGGCCTCGTTGGCTCCAATCGACTCCGAGAAGGCCGAAGAGGTGGCCGAGCACGCCGACGCCCCCGAGAGCCAGGCGGAGTCGCTGAGCCTGGTCTTCAAGGCCAGGCTCCGGCGGGACGGCGCGCTCGCCTCCCATCAGGCCTTCCTTGAGAAAGTCCTGGCGATGATCCACTCGAGTTCGGACCTGTCCTGGCAAAGCCTCCTCCTGTGGGACCTGTCTAAGGAGCTGGGATCCCTGGCACCAGAGCGGGCAGAGGAGTTGCTCAAGCAGGCGCTGAAGCTGGCTCGCCAGGAGATGGATCCCCAGAGTCGTTACCTTGCGTTACGCCGGGTCGCGCAGTCTCTTGTTGACACCGAGGCCGGGGAAGCGTGCCGGGTCTATCACGAGGCCCTTAGCGCTCTGGAACAGATGGGCATGGACGAATGGCGTGCCGAGCAATTCGGGGAGACGGCCGGTGAGCTCGCCTGGCTGGACCACGAGGCAGCGATCGATCGCTCTCGTCAGAACCTTGACTACTTCTGCAGGGTCCTGGGGCTCGCGAGCGCCTCGGTACACGTGGCTCCGGACGATCCCTCCAGGGCGATCGAACTGATCCAGGAGGCCGAGTCCTGTGTCGACTTCATCGGCTTGGGCAAGGCCGAGGCGGATCACTGGAGTGCCGAGGCGACGAAGGTCCTCTTCACGTCGCGCCAGCGGATTGAGGACGTGTCGTCCGGCCGCCTCACGCCGGCGCATCCGCATCCGCAGCAGATCAGCCTGGAACTCCACGAACCAGCGAGCGCCCCGACCAAGGCCGATCCGGGATTCCGCCGGCAGATCCAGGCAGCGCTCTCCTCTGATCCCGGTTATCCCAAGCTGAACGAACTCGTGCAGCGCTGCGTCGCGGCCGGCGAGCGGGCCGCCGCGCTGGAACTGGTCAAGGCCGCCGTCCGCCGCTCGGCTCGAACCACGAAGGGTGACTGGATCGCGTCCGCCCATGGCGTCCTGACCGGAGAAATTGCCACATCGAGTTTGGCGCGAGCGCTGGAGCTCGCGGACAAGGGGCCGGGCCGGTCCACGGCGCGGGCAGCAATCATTGCGCGGCTCGCGAAGACGGACCTTGCGAAAGCCATCGATCTGTGGAAGCAGGCTGACTTAACGAATTCTCGAGACCGCGCAGACGCCCTAGCGGAACTCTTTGTGGCCGCCGCGGAGGCTGGCGAGATCGAGACGGTTTGCCGCCTTTTACCGGCCATCTTGACTGCACCGAAAAATGAGGTCTTATCGGGCGAGGAATGCACCAGTCCAGCTCAGGCGCTTGCTTTCCTGGCACGCTGGAAAGCCGAACTGAAGGACAAATACATCGCCTACATGGACCTCAAATGCAACACACTCTCCCGGGCCAGCGGCCTCCTTGCATCCTATGACCTCACGCTGGCGTCGGCTCTCTACGAGTGGGTCCTGGGTGAGCTGTGGGGTGAGCGGAAGCTCATCGGGACCGCCCTCGCACAGATCGGAGCGGTCGATTCCCAGCGCGGGAAGACGCTCCTGAATCGATCACTCCTTGCCATTGCCAAGGTCATGCACGGCGACCGCGAAGAGGGGCTGGCAGTGGTCGCGCGAGGCGGAGCCGAGTTCGCACCTCAGGATGTTCTTTCCCGCGCAGGATCATTCAAGTCCGGCTATAAGGCGTGGGCCTATGCCGCAGTGGCCAGGTTGCTTACCGGGAGCGATCCCACCAGAGCGGCAGCTTTGCGCGACGAGGCCATCGAGGACGCCCAGCGTGCCCCATACAAGTGGTTGCAGGCGGATGACCTATTGCTCATCGCCGAGGACTGCCTGGACTGGGACGTCGCCACCTCGCTCCGGTTGATCGACCAGGCCTTGGACATCTCTCACGCCCATCGCGGTCCTGTGTTGCTCGGAGAGGACTTGGCCGAGGCCAGCCGGATTCTGCTGCTTCTAGGGGACAATCGTCGCGCCAGCTCCCTGCTGCTGGAAGCCGCCGACTGTCTCAGGTCGCCCGGCGCCGACAGCTTTGAATTGGAAGCCATCGCCCGGGTTTGCCGATCCAGCAGTCCAGACCTGGCACGTACCGTGACGCCGCGCGTGGTCGAGGCCGTCACGGAACAGGCGAGCTATAGCCCTAGCCACTGTCCGATGCACGCATGGCTGGTCCTGATCATCCCCCTCTTCCTACTTGCCGCTGGCGCGGACAGCGTCGAACTTGCGGAGCAGTTGCTGGTAGAGATTGAGCGCGCGGAAGCGATCGCGGACCAGGTCATCCTAGGATAGGCCGCCAGGCAGGGCGACGACCGATCTCTCCCCTCCGCCGCGCGCAGGCGGAATGGACGCTGTTTCAGGCTGTACGGTTTGCGACGAACAAACAAGTTTCGCCGCAAAATTTATCGCTTGTTTCTTGAGAACAGAGTGTGACCTCAGATTATATCATCAACACTCGAAGCGACGGGAGATTCCGAAGGGGCAGGGTGCGGGACCCCGAGGCAGCTTGGCGGGGTCGGGAGGTCCAGAAGGGCCTCCTTGTCCAGTTCCGCCACAAGGGCGCCTGTCAGGAGCACGTCGAATCGGAGGCTTTTCTGCTTGCAGAAGTCCGTGACCTGCTGCCCGAGCTCGCTGGGCACATGGCACGCGAGCTCACGAGGATCGGATGTTCCGAGGCGGAGTGCGGCCTGCATCATCGCCATGCGCTCCTCTCGGGTACCGTCGAGTACCCGATTCATAGCCGCCTCAACGAGACGGCGGACCGCCGTTGCCCCCCCACGCTCCTCAACTTGTGAGACGATCGAACCGGGCAATTCCAATCGCACCATTGCTAGCCCCCGTTCAAGACCCAA
This sequence comes from Singulisphaera photorubra, assembly GCF_045290345.1. GTDB lineage: Bacteria > Planctomycetota > Planctomycetia > Isosphaerales > Isosphaeraceae > Singulisphaera. The sequence goes on from NZ_CP155447.1 coordinate 2,963,067, forward strand.
GGTGTCAATCCGGGACATGTCCTTCCGAGGAACTTCGTTCGTATTCGATTGCGATTGAGAATACGCCGTAGCGATCCAGGGGTCAACCGCCCGAGGCCCCTCTCGCGAGGTCATCCCAACCGGCCCGGCGTCCGCCCGCGTAGTGCTTGAGGAAGCGGAGCCCACCCCCGGCCAGGGACACCACCAGGGTCCCATCTGGAAGGAAGTGGTGAATTTGTTGGATTCCCTCATCAGCGTGCCACACGATCGTCCCCTCGAATGTCGAGGAGAGAATTTGGACTTTCGATCCGAGAGAGATGGCCATAATCGGCCCCTCCTTCGGTGAATCACCCGGGGGTTCCGAGCAGAGAGTCTCCACTCCGGGCGGTTGCCATGGGGCACCTTCGAGCGTCAACGCGCGGGCAGATGCCCTGTACGGATCTAAGATGACGGGTTTTCCCAACACCGACCAGCCCAGCGACCTCCCATCCGGCAGGAGATAGCGATGGCCTTCCTGCCGACTCCCCAGCTTCGCCGATTGCAGGATCGGGTCCCTTTTCCAGGCGCCGGTCGCCTCTAGGTTATCGTATCCCGATGTGAGGAACCGACCAGACCGGAGATCCCACAGGCCCAACTCGCGGGCCCAAGACCAAAAGATGGTCCTTTCCGAAGATAAGCTACACCGGCCCGAGATGGCGAACGACCTAGCCTGTCCTCCGGTGATCTCGGAATCTCCGGCCCAGTAAGAGAGCCGATGTCCGGTCTCAGACCAGGAGAGGATCATACCGTTTGCTAAAGCGAGCACCTGATCGAAGCCATCCGGCGCCGCGGCGGCAGCGGCCAGGCCATCACCGGATTCCACATCCCACAAGCGGAGCATACCGTCATCGGCCCACGACACGAGCAATGGTCCCCCGAGTGGGATTACACCACGGACGGCCTTCGTATGGCCGGTTAGAGTGGTGAGGCACACTCCCGAACGGAGGTCCCATACGCGTAGCGCGCCATCGTCCGACCACGATACGACCCGGTCCTCGCCCAGGTAGAGAGCCCCGTCGACGGAGCCGCCATGCCCCTGGAGCGTGGATAAACAGGACCCCGAGGTGATGCTCCACAGGCGGAGCGTCCCATCCCAGGACCAGGACAGCAATCGATCTCCGGGGAGGAGGAGCACAGCTTCGACGGGTCGTTGATGGCCGAGCAGAGTGACGAGCTTCCGGTAGGGGCTGCCTTCGACGGATTTTGATCCAGGCGGCAGGAGCCCCCGGCCGGACGAATCGTCACACGCGTTCCCCGGCAGAATGGACCAGACGCAGAGGCTGCCGTCCCAGGACCAGGACAAGAGGCGTCCGCCGGGCAAGTCTCGTGCCCCCGTGACCCGCTCGGTGTGACCGGCCAGTGTCGCCAGACCCGCGCCGGAATCGGTGTCCCAGACGCGAAGGGTCTGGTCATCGGACCAGGTAACCAAGCGGCCATCGGGTAGGGGCAGTGCCCCGTTGACACTCCGGTTGTGCCCCTCCAGCGTGGCTTGGCACTTACCCGCGTCGAGATCCCACAGCTTGAGCACCCGGTCCCTGGACCAGGAGACCAGTCGATCACCGGGCAGCGGGAGGACTTCTTTCACCGGGCTCCGATGACCGTCCATGGTGCGGATGCAAGTCCCGGAATTGGAATCCCAGACCCGCAAGCGGTTGTCCTCGGACCAGGAGACCATACGGTTGCCGGGGAGCAGCCGGACCCCCTGTATCCGGGCAGCGGCACGGCTGGGCACATCCGGGGGGGCTTCAACGCCGAGGTCCCACAATCGAAAAGTTGGCTCGTAGCGCGACCAGGAAAGGAGCTGGCGCTCCGAGACAGGGGCCACTGAATCTATCGTTTCGAAGTGCCCCTCCAACACCATTTGGCAGCGTTGCGAGGAGATGTCCCACACACGCATGGTCCTGTCATCCGACCACGAGACGAGCCGGCCATCACTCAAGAGGAGCGCCCCGTTGACAGGGCCGACGTGCCCCTCGAACGTGCCCAGGCACGTGGGAGGAACCGTATCCTCCACGGAACTCGTCATGCTCTCCCAACTGCTTTGGGTGGATGGAAGATCCGTCTCCGCTACCCCCTGTTCTTTCAGCAGCTCGAGTATGGAAGACCACTCTGTATCCGCCAAGCCCGGGATGCCGTGGCCCTTGATCACTCTCAGCCGACCGGCAGAGTGGGTGGTGTCCCACAGCCTCAATGTATGGTCCTTCGACCAAGAAACCAGCCGACCGTCTGGGAGGTGGAGGGCACCGGTCACCGGGCGAGTGTGACCCTCGAGCTGCGCGACGCACTCCATCCAGGCGGGTGGGGGCATGGGGAGGGTTACCCACACGCGAAGGGCATAATCCAGGTCCCCCCAGGACACCAGCGCCCCGTCGTGTAGGAGCAGGCCTCCGTCGGTCCCTCCAAGATGGCGCTCTTTGAAGAATGAGTAGACTCGCCGGATCTCCCCGTCCAGAGTCAGCGTGGGTTGGAGGACAATCCGTTCATCTGCAGAGTACAAGATGCGCTGATCCGGGAGGAGCGTGGCGAACTTAATGCCCGTCTCCGGGGTGATTCGCCGCTGCTCCCCGGAGCGGATGTCCCAGACGACCGCCTTCTCTCCGTCCACGGCCAGTACACGATCATCGGCAAGAACCTCGACGCAACCGATCGTACCGGCACCCATATCGAAATGCGCGAGGCATGCCCCTCCCTCTCCGTCCCACAGGCGGAGCGTTGCGTCGTCAGACCATGAGAGGATCCGCGCACCGGATAGGATCCGGGCTCCCCTCACGGCGCTCTGATGACCACTCAGTGTGGCCAGACCCTCTCCGCGCCGTAGGCCCCACAAGCGGAGCGTCCCGTCGTCCGACCACGAGACTAGGCGCCGGTCTGACAGGGGCAGGCAACCCGTAACTGGCCCGGTATGCCCTTCTAGCCGGGCCAGGCACTTTCCAGAGTGGGCGTCCCAGACGTTCAGCGTCTCATCCCGGGAGAACGAAACGAGTCGGGTGTCGGACAAGACCTGAACACCGAGGATCGAGCTACGATGCCCCTCGAAGACCCGGGTGCAGCGGTTTGCACCCGACCGCTGCTCCTGCCTGGTACTTCGGAGCCAGGTCCAGTCACACCGCCCTTCGCCCAGCCATGCCTCCACGGCCCGAGTGACCACCCCCGCCTCCGGCGCCTCGGCAGCTAACTGCAGCAGGATCTGGTCCGGGCGCCAGTGATCATCTCCCCTGCGGAGGAGGTGGCCATTCCTGTGGAGGAAAGCCCCCCAACCGCGAAGCTCGGCGCTCCGATCGCGGGCCGGGGTCTGTAGGGACGCGTTGTAATCCGCGAGCAGGTCCTCGACCCAACCGGCCCGACACCTGGCCATGATAAATCCACAGTCCGCCAAGGCCGCGGCGAGTTCATCCCAGAGGGCCGCGCTAAGGAGGTGGGCCGGGATGTGTTGCAGCCCATAATCGTCGCACCGATCCCAGGCCACGTCGTGCCAGGACGCCGCCCGACCCCGGTAGTAGGCCGCCACCCGGCGATGCCATTTGGCCGGGTTTGCGTAGCTGTCGGGGTGACCCGACCGCGTCGTTGGGGACGTGAGGAACTCGGAGAACGTGCCGTGATACAGCCGGTAGCGCCCGCCCGCCTCGCTCAGGAATTGGCTGAGACGGCCAAGCGCCCCCCGCACGTAATCGTCATCGGTCTGGATGCCGCCGAGCCCCCTGATTTGATGGAGGGCCAGCGGCTCGCGCGCGACCGCCAAGATGCCCAGGATTGGGAGATAGAGCCCTTCCCAGGCCGGGAGATTGCCCGAGTCTGCGAAGGGAGCGTTTTCTGGGGGGGCCAATTCGACGAGTTCCCCGGCGACTTGGTCCCGGATCAGGCTCAGGAAGAAGGCGTACAAACCCTTGAGCCCGCTCGGCAAGTCTTTCAGTTGGAGGAGGCGATCGAGGGGCTGCCCTTTGCCCGGCCCCATCGCCTGCTCGATCCCCCGGAACAGGGCGGTCAAGTAGAGGAAGTTGCCATCCGCCTTCTCGGCCACGCGGGCCGCGAACGCCTCCGGGTCGAGGGCATGCTCGGTAAGGACCCGGCCCACGGGTGCCCGGGAAACTACGAGCATAGCGTAGCGCTGGAGGTCGGATTGGACCGCTTCGTCCCGGGGGTCGATCTCCACTTCTCGCAGCCACCTACCCTGACGCTTGCGGAAGGCGTCGAGCAGCGCCTCGTCAGGCCTCGCCGTCAGGACGAATCGGACGTTTGGGGGCAACTCCGGGCAGGAGGCCAACCAATCCAGGATGGTGTCGCGGCCGATGATGTATCGGAGCTCGTCTAGGGCGTCCAGCAGGATCACAATCCGGGCGGTCGGATCGTCCCGCCCGAGGACCCGGGCCGGATCCAGGAGAGCCAGGTGCTGCAGGTGGGACAACTCCAGAAGGCGCTCCTCAGTCACCATCCGCTTGACTGATAGGCCCTGGAGCTCCCCCGCGACGAGCGCCACGTCCTGCTCAACGCGGAGGGACGTCTGATAGAAGGGGGAGACCCGGAGGTCGTCCACCGTGATGCCGACGACCTTGCCACCGGGCCGGATCTCCCGGGCCTGCTGGGTCACGACGACTTCCAGCTTCTCCGGGCGGAACAGGTCGGGCCGGAGGCTCGCCAGTTGATGGCCGATGGCGAAGAGGAAGTCCGAGGCGTAGCCTCTGCTCAGGGGGTTCTGGCTGTCTCGGCGGATGAAGTAACGCGGCCGATCGGGACACCCATGGGCCAGCCAAGCCAGAAAGGCCGTCTTGCCGGCACCGGGAGCAGCGGTCAGGAGCACGAAGCGACACTCGGGATCGGCGATCGCCGCGTCGAGTTGGTCGGCCAGCCAGGGCCGACCGACAAATCGGTCATCGAGGTAGGAGCTGATCAGTTCGTCGTAGAACAGGCCAGGCATCGCCGAGTCGTGCCGGACTTCCATCGCAGATTCCCCCCTTGACACTCAGACGACCGGGGCCTGGCGTGTCGCCCCGGACACGGGGCCGCCCGCCAACTTCCCGGCCGCGCCCTGGAATTCATTCTTCGGATCGGGATCCCGGCGTTCGACCCCACCGTTCGGTTTTGACACCTTGTCGGGGGGCAGCCCTGTTGATCCTCACCCCATCGTCCGTAGCGGCGTCGTCGCCCATGCCCGTTCGAGGCCGATGCCCGACTCAACGGCGACCCCGCTTCGGGCGAGCCGCGGCTGTTCGGCGGGTGCCTCTCCCACCGCGGTGGGGGGCCTCCAGCCAATCTTGACACCATCGGAGGATGACGCCCCATTGGGTCGCCGACCACTGGGATGGACCGAGCCGGAGGAATCGGCCGAGAACCGTGTCCAGCGTGGTCCGATCCGCGAGAGCGAGCGGGACCAGCGCGGCGACGCTGCGGCCCTGGTCTTGGCCCCCCTCGCTCACCCAGCGGGCGCTGACTAGGTCGATGTATGCCATCCTGATGGCAAGGTCCACCATCGTCCCCGCACGCGTGGATACGGAGTCGAATCGAGTTGCAGGCTCGTCGAGCCAGCCGCGGTAGTCTCGGACCAGGTGCTCCCGTTCGGTTCTCAATTGGAAGTTCTGGATTTGGGGTGCGATGGTCGCGGCCCGATCGACGACCGTCCGTGCCCGCGCCGACTCGCCGAATTCCACCCACCGGCTCGCCAATGCCAGGAAGTGGAGGACGGAGAATCCGGCGAAACCGTGGTGGATCTCCGCAGCGGCCTCCAGGTCGGCGAAGGCGTTCGCTCGGTCACCTCGAGTGAACGCCAGTGCCGCCCGTCCGCTCAGGGCGCGGATCCGGGTGCCCCAGGGCCCCTGGTCCTCGGCGGCCGCTTCGAGGCGAGATCGGATGGCGCGGGCGCCCGGAGCCCGTGCCGGCGCGTCCGCCGAAAACAATGTCGGCACGTCGAACGTGAAGACGGCCCCCTCGCGATCGAAGGCAACCTGGAGTACCCGGCGGAGCAAATTGGCCGCCCAGTCCGACTCGGAGGACATCACGCCCACGGTCGCCAGGGCACTCAGGGCGACATCCCGGTAGAACGGATATGGATTGCCGACCACGACCTCCAGGCTCTTCTCGATTTCGGCGCGGCCCTCCGGGTATGGCGCGAGGCGGAGGAGGGCATCCCGTAACTCCCAGGCGACCCGCGCCATCACCTCCGCGTCGGCGAAATCCCTGTCGACGGAGGCCGCCTCCCGTTCGTAGACGGCAGGATCGTGCGGCGTGAGCACTCGCCGCAGGTTCGCCAGTGCCTCCGGCACCTCGTCGGGGCGGGCGGCAGGCACCCTGAGCCGATCCAGGACCCACCGACTTGACGGGGCGAGGCGATCGAACACCTCCTCAGCCCCAATTCCATCCGCACCGAGGGCCATCGCGGCCTGCCAGAGGAGTGCCGAACAAAGGATGTCGAAGTGCTGTTCGTCGTACCGGACCGCCTGTGGCCTCGAGAGTTCCGCGGCCCTTTCGGCACTCTCACGGTCGCCATCCCCGGCCGCTTGCCAGGCGAGATAACTGTGGAGGACCCGGTTCCAGCTCGACGCCGTCCCATAGTGCTCGGCACGCCGGAGGGCGGTCGAATAGTCCCTCCGACTCGCCGCCGCGAAGAGGCCCTGCGAGACGGCGCTGCCGCGCACCGTTTCAAAGTGCCCCCTGATGCATTCGAGCGCTACCACGACGTCGCCGTCGGCGAGCGATTGCTCCAGGGCGAGCCGAAGATCCGCGAGGGTGGCCGTCGAATCGCCGAGCGACTCAATTTGACTCGCACGGAACTTCGAGTCGAGAACGACTTCGTACATGGCCCGACTTCGCTCTCGTCGTTCTGCGGGGAGATCGGCGGCTTCGGCGGCCTGCTTCAAGTGTAGGACGAGCCGGCGCAGGCCGTAATGGTCGCAGGCCGACCAGTCGCGGGAGAACTGCTTCCGATAATGACTCCCGAGATGCCAGTGATGCGAGCCGGGTTCGACATAATACGGGTTCGGGTCACGGGGATCGCTCGACGTGAGGAATTCGACCATCGATCGGTGATACAGCCGGTGCCCGCCCCCGTCGTCGCGCACGTACTCGGTCACCTGACGCACCTCCAGCAGATGAGCAGTCAACTTAGCCCTGGTCCACCCCAGCCACTGGGGTAGGACCGTGTCAGGGGCGGCGGGTTCAGCAACGCACAGCAGCCCCAACAAGGGCTCGCACTCCTTCAACCAGCGGCGCGCACCGGAGACCCGCCCCCGGTCGGGAATCAGTCGATCGAGGTACGTCCGGTACAGGCCCGATAGGCCGCTCGGGAGACCGCCCAAACGATCGAAGCTTCGTGTACCGACCTCTACCTCGTCCAACAGGAAGCGGAGATAGAGGAAGTTCCCGTCGGCCGCTCGCAGCAGCTGGGCGAGAGGCGTCGAGGGGTCTGATCCGGGCGAGGCACACCAACTCTGCCATGCCGGATGATTCTCGATGTACGCCCGGATGTCCTGGTCGTTCTGATCGGCGACCGCCGGATCCGACAGGTCCTCCACGCGTGCCCCGGGGAAATGGTCCAGGACTCGGGCGTCATTCCGGCGGCAGGTCAGGAGGAACCGGACCCCGGTCGGGAAGTCCTCCGACCCAGCGATCAGGTCGACGATGGTCGGCCGGTTGTCCGCCAGCGCCTCATCCAACGCATCGACGAGGATGAAGACCCTCAGGCCCGGGTACTCCTCGCACAGCGCGGTCAACGGCCGGCGAACGGCCCGATCGTAGACCCGCTGGGGATCCTCGACCGGGATGATGAGGTTGCCGATCCGGACACCGGTGACGTTACCGTTCTCGACCGTCTGAACGTTGACAGTCGCGCTAATCGAGACCCCCTCCCGCCGGAGGATCGCCGCGTCATACTCGGGGTAGGCGCGTTGCAGTTGGCGCGCCAATTCCAGGGGGAAGTTCCCGGCCTCTACCGTGCTCATTTGAGTCCTGCCGACGCAGAAGTGGACCGCCCCCCAACGACTCCGCACCCCGTCGAGCCTCGCCCACGCCGTGAGGTCGTCCGGGACCGGGCCGGCGCCGGCGATCCACGCCGCGAGGGCAGTCTTCCCGAACCCGGGCTCGGCGGCGAGGATCAGGAAGCGGTCGCGACCCCGATCGGCCCAGTCTTCGATCAGCTTCAGGACCCAGTCCCGTCCGACGAAGCCCCCCGCCCGCTGGGCGATCCCGTCCCGGAGGGACGGACGTAGGGACGGCAGACTCTCGGCCCCTCTCAGTGTCGTCATCATGGACTCCTCGGGCCTGACGAGTCCTCGGGGCGCGACCGGCCGCCAGACCCGACCGCCGGCCTTCCGCATCGGCTAGAACGCTACTTCGACGGGCACATCACCGGAGGATGACGACCCACATGCCCTCAGGGTAGCGGCAATCGATCTAATAAACAAACAGCTATAAGAAAACACCAATAATACCGACGCGGCGCCGCGGTCGGCCGCTCAGCCATTCCCGCCCGGCCGCCCACCCTGATCGCGTCGCGTCACGATGCCCGTGACCTGTCCCCCGGCTTCGATGGTTCCGACATTCTGGACGACACTCTGGACGATGCACGGTCCGCCGCGGGTATCTATTAAGACTCGTCGGTAGCGGTCGACGAACTCCGGCGCGACGTCATGGCCAAGGCCGAGCACGTCCGCCACGGCCCCCCGGAGGTCCGTCCGCCCGGCCAGCAGAGGCAGGAGCCCGAATTCGGCCCGTGGAAACTGCGGCACGACCTCATCGAAATCGGTGACCACCGTTCCGCCGTGTGCCTTCTCGACGTAAGCCTCCAGGATCCACTCAGCCGCGTTTCTCTCCCCATCCTTGTTGGCCGGGTCGAACGTATCGTAGGTGACATACATCCCATGCTGTTCTTGGACCACCCCCTCGAACGAGGCCGCCACGCTGACGGCGTATTCAGTGACATCCTGGCGCGGACTCCGATGCGGAGTCAGCTTATCCACGTGAAGGTACAGGAGCGGAATCTCGCGGTGCGACCGGAACAGCGTCACCGCGTTCTCGTCCACATATCGCATCTCTCCGCCTAGGGTGGCCGGGACGCTCCCATCCTTGAGCAGGCGTGGCATGAGCCTACCGAACATCGACCGCGGCAGCAGGACAGGGAAGCCCTCGTGGCAGACCCCGGTGGACGACGCGGTCATGAAATAGTACTCCCCCTTGCTCGTGCCGACGGAGACGACTCGCGGTCGCAGGCGAACACAGCCGACGCCACCCAGGAGCATGTGCAGCTTCCCGTATGGGCTGTAGCTGACGCGGCCGTCGATGATTAGGTCGGCCTGCCGATCGGCTTCCTCGCGGTGGCGACGGCCATCCTCGGTGTGGTACTTGCCGGGGATCAGCGGGAACCACTCGAAAAGGTGGAACTTCTCCAGCGTGACGCGTCGAGTGTCGTGGATCTGACGGCACCGGAACTTTTCCCAGGTCTCCTCGTTGCTATCCGTGTGCAGGCTGTTGTCGCCGGATGCCCCACAGTGCCGACCGGCGACCACGTAAGTGAGGTCGGCATGGCGCTCGAGGACCTCCGCCAGCCCTGAGGGGTAGACCTGCTCGCAACTGCGACCGGATGATTGGATCGCCTTCCGTCTGGTCAAGACCGTCCTCCCTCTGAATCGATGGCAGCCACCCCAGAGGTAGGCTTGTCCTTGCCAGTGCCGGGCCCTCTAGCAACAGGAGGGGCCGGCACCGAGACCGCACCACCCGGACGATCGCGATTTCCCGCATCGGACCGCGCCTCGTGAAACCGCGCCGTGGCGGCCGCACGCGCCCGGGCAGCCCCGGAGCCCGCCGAGCCCGACTGCGAGACTGCCGTCGGATTACACCTCCATCGCCCGTTGCACGACCGAGCGCACCCCGACGACGAAGTCCATTCGACCCGAGTCACCGGTGCGATACCAGTCGAGGTAATCGCCGCCGGCGTAGACCGTGTAGCCGATGAGGGCGACGTAGGCGGTCGTGAGGCTCAGGGGGCCCCATGGGGGTGCGAGGCCCAGGATCCAGGGACGGCCCCAGGCCAGCCCCTTGACGACCTGCGATAGGACGTTCGTCTGCTGGTGAAACCGCGCGCCGAGTGCCTCGAGCTGCTTGGCCGCTTCGTCGAGCCGGACGACGTCTACGCCGGCCGGGGCCACGTCGACGCGGCCCACCACCTCCTCCTTGAGACGGCCGAATTCGTAGACCCGATCAAGCAGCGATCCGAACGCGTCGGCCTGCTTCAAGCCCTCGACCCAGTCGGCGGCCTGAGCGCGGACACGCTCCCGGAGCTGGGGTCCGAGCGCCGCAAGGATCTTGTCCAACGCCTGCGCGACGAGCGCCACCGCCTTTCGTATCAGGGCCGATGAGGAATCGCCGACGGCTTTGAGCAACTCGTGGGCAGCCACGTTTGCCGCCTCCTTGAGCGGCGGGGACGGAACCTGCAATAAGCCGACCAGCGCCGCGCGGCCGGCCGCCGAGGCGTCGTCGCGGATGCACTGCAACGTCGCCTCGGCATCCTCCCTGAGCAGGCGCCGGGCTTCCTCGGGCCCGCTGGATCGGGGCCGTCGCTCGACGCCCATCCCGGCACCGGTGACGCCCTCCAAACCGACTCCGGCCGGCGCCTCGAGAATCGGGCGGAGCTCGGTAAGTATCCCCGGCGTGGCCGCACGTTCGACGCCTGCGGCGGCGCCGTCCGCCGCGGCGGTCGCCAGGTCGCTGGCCACAGCCAGGTCGATAGCGGCTGCTGCCAGCAGTTGGAGGCTCGCCAACTCGCGCTCACTGGGCTCGGTGTCGTCGCCAAGCCGCGTCGCGATCGACCGACCCAGCTCATCCGATCGCTCGACAACGACCCGGGCCCGCTCGGACAGGTCCTCCGGCCCGGCTGGAACGGACAAACCTCGCTCGGCGGCACCTGCCCCGGTTGTCACGTTGAGCGCGGAAATGGCTTCCAGATATGCCGCCGCCTGCGTCGGTCGCGGTGCAGAGTCCATCGGAGTTCGCCCCCTCAAGCTAAAGTAACCCCCGCCCCTGACGTATCATACCCTCAATTCAATTCAATAAGACCCCGGCCGGACCCGATCTGAGCACCGGCGCCGTCCCTACCCCCGACGGTCCCCATCGCGTCCCGTCGTTCGCGAACGGCCTATCCATGGCGCCGACGATCGAGGCCCTGCCTCGGCCCGGACGAACGTCGCTCCCTCGCAGATGGACGACCGATTGCGCCATTGCTGGCCAGTCAGCCGATCTCGTCGAATTCCATCCCCGTCGCCTCGCCGCCGGACTTGACGGTCCCCAGGTTCATCGTAGCTTCGGCGTTGCCCCGTAGCCTCTTGGCCTTGATCCCAGTGAGCTTGCCCTCGACTTCCTTGACATTGATCACGGCGCGGGCCAACACCGACTGGGTTCGACCGGCCTGCGCATCCTCGCCGGGAGGGGGGAACAAGACCCCGTCCTCGGCCCGCAGGTAGAGCACCGGGACGCCCCAGTCACGCTCCTCGGGAGAGGCGAGGTTGAAGATCGCCTGGCGCCCCTCGAAGACGGCCTCGTCGATCGTGGCCCCCGCGAGCACGCGGCGGTAGAGGTGGGCCGCTAGGAGGGAGGCGTTCGTATCCAGTACCTTGTACTGCATGGCGACCACGGCAGGGATCTGCTCGCGGACCAGGGCCGAGGCCACGCCCGTCCAGGCGCCGCCCTCGTCGCGGGCGGCCGACTGGCATGCGCCGAGGACAACGAGGCGCACCCCCGCGTTGCCCAGTTCGTTCGCCAAGACCTCGCTGCCGACCCGCTCGCCTGTGCCATCCTCCTTCTCCAGGACGATCTTGCCTCGACGCCGGACCCTGCCATCCTCGGCCAGATCCGCGCCCTCGAAGATGCCGTGGCCTGCGAAATGGAAGATGTCGCAGCCTTTCACCGTGGCGAGCAGCCTGGCGCGTGTGGCGTGTTCCAGGATGTCCAGATCCAGGCCACCGGACGCCTTCTCGTTCAGCTGCGCGACGGCGGCCGTTATCGCCAATTCATCCTTCTCGAGTTCGAGTTCTTGCTCGTCGGTCGGGCTGGCCAGTGCCAGGACGATGCGGAACTTTTCCTTGGGGCCCAGCGACTTCAGAGGCGGGCCGATTGTCTCGTAGCGGCTGATCGAGATCTCGCGGCGCAGAGCGAGGAAGTCCTGGGGGACCTTTTCCCCGCCGGTGCGGGGTACGAAGGCGAATTCCCAAGGTAGTGCCGCCAGGGGCAAGGGCTCGATGCGCAGCCGCAACCTTAGCCCCTCGTTCGCCTTGAGCGCCTGAAGGCCTGCGTCGAACAGCGCGCGGACTCGGCCGGACAGGAGCAATCCCGCAAGCCGCTCGCCGACGGTGATCAGCTCATCGCGGGTGATTCTCCGTCGCTCCAGTTTCTTGAGCACCTCGAAGTCGCCGGCCCGGAACACTGGCCGCTCGGCCTCATCGGCCCGCATCTCGCCGCCGGGCGACTGGCCCACGACGCGGACCCGGAACGCCCCGTCGGCGCCGAGGTCCGTCATCTCCAAGTCCATGTTCCGGTAGGTCATCGGCCGGTCTGGCATGCTACACTCCAATGCGCCTGGTCCGTCTAGTTCTCAATCCCCTCCCGCGTCCTCCACGGCGATCAGTTCCTCCAACTCGACGGCCGCCTCGTCGGGAGGCGAGACCAAGGCTTTGAGCTGATAATAGCCCTCGGTCGCCGGAGCAACCATTTCCGCCGAGTAGTGGCCCCCCGCCGCCTCGTCCTCCCAGAGCCGCACGACCGGGGCCGCGGCCGCAGCCCCGGCCGGCCCCGATCCCGGGAGAGGCCCGCGCCAGATGAGCCGGGACTGGACCACCGCACCCGAGACCGGGTTGCCGTCGTCGTTGCCGTGGATCGTGGCGCGCAGCGCGATCGGCTCGCCAGGACTGTAGGCGTCCCGATCGGGCGTGAAGGTGATGGTCAGGCGGCTCGTGGCCGCCGCGTCCCGCTCCCGTTCGGTCGGCAATCGGAACTTGTCCATCAGCTCCCATTGCAGGACTTCCAGGGCGAAGGGGTTGACGTAGATGTCTCCGTGATCGGCGACGACGGGGATCTTCTCCCGGGCTCCGGGATGGACGGCACTGCGCTCCGGGACCGTGCCGTCGCCGGCGTCCAGGGTCGCCCAAGCGATGTCGGTCCAGGACCCGCCCGCGGCCAGGCTCACCACACCTCCGGTCGGGGTGGGTCGCTTCCGGCCGAACAGGCAAATCGTCTCGACGCTCGTGGTCGTGCCCAGTTCCTCATTGAACCGACGGCCGTCGCGCAGGAGTTGCCGCTGACCTTCGTCGTGCAACCAGCCCGCCCCTTCGTAGAGATCGATCAGCTCGTTGTTGTTGTCCCGCAGGAAGGGATTCCGGTACGGCAGCAATTGGTAGCTGCACGGGAAGGTACGGAACGCCGCCCGCGTGAGCGTGGGGACGTCAAAGACGTTGAAACGCTTCCTGAAGAGGATGTAGAGCCCCTGGAAGAGCATCTGCAGAGCCCGCGGTGCGCCGTCCCACGGGGAGCCGAGTAAGAAGAGCCGTCCCACGCGGCCCTTGCCTCCCAGTTTCTCGATATACCAGCGAGCCACTAAGCCGCCGTTGCTGTGGGCGAGGATCCACGCCTTGGCGCCCGGGTGCCGGGCTTGCCACTGGTTGATGGCCGCCGCGAGATGTTGCGCCGAGATGCGGTTGTCCTGTCGCCAGTCGTAGGAGAAGGTGTACAGGGCAGGCCGTCCCCCCGTGGGCTCCACTGGATCGATCAGGTAGCCCATCCCCTCCAAGGCCGCGACGAGCCGCCCGTAGTGCTCCTGCTTGGCCCAAGGGGGAGCGAAAACGACCTCGTCCATGATCCCCGCGGGCTCCAGGTCCGGATTTGGGTAGGCGAGGGTCGCCAGCATGTTCTCGACCCAGGCCTTCCATTGCAGGGGATTGATCGGGACAGTCGAGAAGTCCACCCAGACGACCCGGCCGGTCTGCCGATCTCGGAGTCTGCTTCCCATGATTCCCGGGACGACGACAAGGAAATGGGGAGGGACGACGTCCCCTTGAATCGTCATGCGAGAGCCCCGACAAGTTGCGATGTTTAATCCGACACGTGCACCGTTCCGTCCGATGCTGGATGTCTTAGGTGTGAATAAATTTTTACCAGACGTCGTTCCGGTGTGCAACAACCCCAATACGAGACCTGCCACGTCGTCCGGGACACCGCTCCTCGCCGCATAACGCGACCGATTGATTTCCACTCGGGCAAGCCCGACGGGACTGCCTTTGGTCCCGCGCAAGACAACGTGCGAGCGGTCGTCTAGGTCAACCGGGAAGCTCGGAACCGGGCGGACCACCACGGGCAGATGCTCACTCCAGGCCGGCGACGAGAGCACGGGATGAGCCGGTCTCGAAAACTGGTGTTGTCTTGCACGCCTCGGTCGATCAGACCGAATCACGCAGGCGAACGAAATGGCTCAGAGGGCCGGGTCCGCTGTAGCGCGAGATTAGGCCCTGTGAGCTTACGACCAGATTCTATCGACGACGTGGGGGTGCCTTCCTCGAATCCAACCGTCCCATCCCCAGTTATTCCCATTGGCGTCCCGCCAAGCCTCGAGTTCGTTCGCTTCCTCCACGTACCCTGCAACGCGTAGTCGGCGGACGGCTTCGTCCTTCGACACGCGGTCATCTCCGGTACTCATAAGGTCCCCCAATCGCGGCCTAACGATGATTCGACAGAATCTCATCCGTCTGAATCGCCCGGATTTTCTGTCTAAAACCAATCACAATGTGCAACGTACCAAACCAGCGTGGGACGCAAGTTCTAATCTGCGACTGATTTAAGGTATCCAACCGGTTGGGCCGCCGTCAACAAAATGCCGGGTAAGTACAATTGATGTCAGACTCCTTGAATTAAGTCCGGAGAGAGCACCGGCGTCGCGACCCGAGGGACACTCCGGTCCGACTAAACCGACGCGTCCTTCGAGGTTGCCTCTGACCCCGCTTCGGCTGGATCGGCTTTCATGCTGCCGAAGCTTGTTCGCTTCTGAACGACTGTCACCCTCAGCCCGTGAGCGTGTACCCGCGCGTGAACGAGGACTCGCCGGGGGCGTTCCGAACTGCTCGCATTCTCGCACTGCGAACGCGCGGTTCAGATCCCGGAAGACCCCACCATTTTGTTTTACGTCAAACAAAATATCGGTGCTCTCGACTTCGACTTGTGCCCGCTCTGTTCGGGGGTAAGTTCCGGCAACCTTGCCGATCGTGAAGTCACCGGCCAATCGAGAACGGGGCGACGTGACAAGCGTTGTGTCCGCTTTCCGGCGGTTTGTGAGCTGTCAGGGATCTGGTGACGCCCTATCGACGAACCTCGACCACCGCCATCGCAGGACTTTGACGCCGTCACGTTCAAGGCAATTCGCCTCGGCGATGACGCCTATCCGCAGAGTCGCGGGTCGCCGCGATCATGTCCTGGGGTGGGTGTGATCGCCGATTGACATGCCAGGAAGAGATTGGTGCTCTTCCCAAGGCTCCAACGTCCCCGGAAGACCTGTCATCCGGTCTCGAATCCCGCCCTCCGGGACAGCCATGCCGCCTCATGCTTCCAGGAGCCTCTGGACGATCGATAAGCTCCGGATCGACGCCCTGGGCCGGAACCCGGCGACGGTGGCCTTCTCCGTCACAACAAAGCCGTCGCCGAGCGTGCTGGCGACGATGACCCGTCCCTGGGCGTCGATCCGGAGGTTGTCCGATGCAGGCCGGGCGCCGTGGCCGTTGGTGATCCCCGGGATCGCGAAGCTCAGCCCTTGGGCGGGATCGGGCGTGTCGGCCTGGACGGTGGCTGCCGAGTAACCCCGCTGGAGGAACAGCAGCGAGGTGGCCGGGAACGCCTGGCCGGCTCGGACGGTCGGGACCTGGACCTGGTCGGCGCCGAGGTCAACCTGGCCGTCGCCACGCTCGTCGGTCGTGACGTCGGCGAAGTCGAGGGCGACGGAGCCGATGTCTAGGGCCGGGCTGCCGGGCCGCAGGGAGTGGATGAAGGTTGGACCGCCGTTGTCTCGGGGCGGGCCGAGCCAGGGGATCCTGACCGGTGATGGGGTCGCTCAGGGCTGCGCTGAGGTCGTCCCCGATGAGGTTGTCGCGACGATGCCATGACTGGCTTGAACCCTGATGATCCCACTACGGTCCATGACAATTCCCACCGGTTGCCCCATGTTCCTCCAGCACCATGAAAGCGGATTGATAAGCCATCGAGGAACCACAGTTGGGGCGGTCGGCCGATCTGGCTCGTGTCGCGAGTGGTTAGCAACCTGGCGAGCGTGTACCTCGTCGAGGCCGTCGTCATCGGGGTGACGAGGCGGGGGCCAACAGGAACGTAGGCAACTTATGTCGCGGAGTCCAGTGGAAGTGGAACGACTACGACGAACCTGGTCCAGTCGACACCAACCCCTCCAAGCTGAAGGCCCTCTGGGTTGGTCGCGTGACGGTTGAGGGGAAGTCGTGGAAAGACTGGGTGAAGTGGTCCCCATTGTCCAGACCACTCGGCCCGGATTTTAAGTTATGCTTCGGCCCAGTTTTCCCCTCTCAAGGCCCGACCGGCTCGGCACCATGGTAGACCTCGGCGGGCGTGCGATAGGCCAAGCTCTGGTGCAAGCGCTCGTGGTTGTAAAACGCAAACCACCTTTCAAGGCCAGCTTCCAAATCTCTTACACTGCAATATGCTTTCAAATAAATGCACTCGTATTTAAGTGACCGCCACAGCCGCTCGACGAATACGTTGTCCAACGCCCTCCCGCGTCCGTCCATGCTCACGGCGATCCCTTCCGCCTCAAGGCGGCCGGTGAAGGCCCGCGCCGTGAACTTTACGCCCTGGTCGGTGTTGAAGATCTCGGGGCGTCCTCCCTCCAACGCCGCGTCCAACGCCTCCAGACAGAACCGGCCGTCGAGCGTGTTCGATAGCCTCCAAGAGAGCACGAACCGGCTGTGCCAGTCGATCACCGCCACCAGGAACATGAAGCCCTGGTTGAGCGGGAGGTACGTCACGTCGGTGGACCAGACCTGATTGCGTCGCTCGATCGTCACGTCTCGAAGCAAGTACGGGTAGACCTTGTGGTCAGGGTTCCGCGTCGTGGTTCGAGGCCCGGGATGAATCGCTTCCAACCCCATCAATTCCATCAGGCGACTCACGCGTTTGCGGTTGACCTCCTCTCCCTGTCTCGTCAGCCAGGCCGTCATGCGGCGGCTGCCGTTGAACGGCGTCTTGAGATATTGCTCGTCGATCCGCCTCATCAGGTTCAGGTTCTCGATGGTCTCCGTCGCCGGCTCGTAGTAGAAGCTCGACCGATTGAGCCCCAGCAGCTCACATTGGCGACGAACACTCCACTGAGGATGCGTGGATTCGATAAAGGCTCTTTTGGCCTCGACCTCACAAGGGAGATTTTTTTTTCACCCAGGCCAGCTCCATCTGGAGCCGCCCGATCTGCTCGTACAATTCGGTCTGGAGCTTTTCGTGGTCGGGACGGCGAGCGGCCGACCCGTTCTCGAAGAGGCCCTCCAGGCCGTCCAGGAGTTGCTTCTTCCACTGGCTGATCTGCACCGGGTGGATCTGGTGCTGCTTGGCCAGTTCGGAGATCGTCTTGTCCTGCTTGGCGGCTTCCAAGGCGACCTTCGCCTTGAACGCCGCCGAGGGTCGCTTGCGGATTTGTCCCATGCTTTGCCCTCAATAAGACCTCCCTCAAGGATAACTTACCGAGTGGTCCGAAATCTGGGGTCGTGCGTCGTGAACAGCGGACTCGGCATCCCTTTCTCAGAGAGGAGGACACTCGGGCAATCGTGTCCTGGGTCATCCGGCTTACCCGTAACCGATGAGGCCAAGGGGAACAGAGCCTGCCGGAGAAGCGGGGGGCGGACCGCCAGCGGGACGCACGCCCCGCGAGACCCGCGCGGCATGGTCAAGGCGACACTGCTTGAAGTCCAATCCCGGTCGGAGTCAGAATTCCCCTGTCACAACGCTGGTTAACGTGACGGCACTCGACGCGAGGGGCCTGGGCCCCGCCTCTCAACGTCCCACAACGAGGGACGCCGTGGCCCGCGAGTGCGACATCGGACGACGAGTCGGAGCGTAGGGATGAGTGGACGACCTGCACCGCGCTACCACGTGCCGGGTTCGTGCAGCACGAGATTGACCCTCGGGGGGCGACCCCCAGGGCAACGGAGTCTCCGTAGTAGTCGGGGGCCGGGAGAGCCGGCCACAGGGCGAAGGGAGACAGGTCACTTCGACGTCCAAGACTGAGGAGGTACGCGAGATGCGTGATGCCGAGACGGTCCTGGGCATCATCCGAGATCGTGGCAAGCACGTAGCGATCGAAGAAGCAAGTGACTGGAAAGCCGGATGACATCGAAAGAGTCACGTCCGGTTTGGCGGGGGGCCGAAGGGAAAGGGATCGTAAGATTACCTCACCGGCGGCCTACCCGACCACTATAATTCGTAAAGCTTGGGCCCGGGATTCAACTCGCCGAGGTGATTACTTCCACTTCGGCGAGCGACCAATTGGCAGGAAACCACCCTGAGTGATTCACGATTTCGTGGCGGGCCTTCTGGCGACCACGACATCTCGCACTCACTACCGACCCACGAAGCCGGCTGTGAGCCTCGTGATCAGGTCACGGTATTCGATCACCTTGCCGCCAACCATGGCCACTCCTCAAGACAAGGCGAGCGCCTTTGACCCAAGAAAGCAATCAGATCCCGAGCACGTGGGGTCCATTACGTTTGTCCCGCTGGTCCCTACAGCCTACCGAGACTGCGGGTCCGAAGGGTCTGCCAAGCCCACGATTTCCCCAATCACCTCCGGGGTTCCGGCTGCTAACACGTGGGAGAACAGATGTCGGATCGCGTATTCGTCATTCTTGATAGTTCCGAGTCGGCCTCCGTGATCAACCAGGAGAAGGTGTCGCAGGAGATGCTGGATCCCATACTCGTCGATTTCACCCCAGCGGTCCCGGTAAGAGCGCTGATAGGATGTCACGATGCGGCGGTGCATGCTCGCTGCGTCGATGTGATAATCCGTGTTTTCCGCGTCTTCCAACAGGAATTCCTCGAACGATCTGTGGAAGATGCGGAACGGCCCCTTCGGAAAGCCACTGAGATACTGAGCGGCGACGCGCAGGGCCAGTTCCACGTCTTGCCGGACGACGCGCTCGACCTGCTCCCGGCTGAGGCCAGCCCCCTGGGCAACCGCTAGAACGCCCAGCAAAGGTTGGAACACGTCATACCAACGGTTCTCGTTCCTGCCCAGTTCGCGGTTCAAGAACTGATGATAGAGTCCAGGCAAGCCGGGAGGGAGGCGAAGGGCCTCCAAGCCGATCGTGCCGGAATGACGCGGCAGGAGGTCATCCAGGATGAGACGGGCGTACAGGAAAATGCCCTGTGCCGCCTGCGCGATTCGGTCGGTAAGCAGCTCCCGGTCGCTGGGATTGAGTGTCTGTAACCGTTGGTAAACGTAGTCTCGAACGTCGTCGGAATCGGGAGGCGCATCTGCCACGAGGTTGATTGGCTTGGCCTCGGGGTACCACTTCAGGACCCGCGGGTCCGGTCGCGTCGTAAGAATGAGGCGCACCTGCTCGGGAAGGTCCGCCAGCCGCCCAAGGAGTTCCACGAGCGTGACGTCGCCGGTATATGTGAGTGCCTCATCCAGCGCGTCCACCAGCAAGATCAGGGGCTGATCGTAGCCCTCGTTGTACAACGTCTGGAGGGGCACCCGGAACAAGCGGTTGAAACTGTCCTCGCCGCTCAACTTGTCGAGGTTGAGGTTCTCCAGGAGGACGCCGACCATGCGCGAGCCCTCCGCGAGACTGCTGGCCTGTTGATAGACGGTGATGCTCACCCGGTCCTCCAAGCCGGTCCGCAGCGCCTTCCCAAACCCAGGAACGTTGTCCGAGAGTTGCCGGGCCACGTTCCGCGCAAACGCCCGTGGGTCTGTGGCGCCCCCCGCAGCATCACAAAAATGGGTCGCCCCAACCTGAGCAGCGAGGTGCTCGAGTTGCGAGGCATGGTCCGGCTTGACCGGCACGGATCCGGCACCGGCGAGCCATGAGAGAACGGTGCTCTTCCCGGTCCCTGCGTGTCCGGTGAGGAGAACCACCCGCTCTTTGCGACGGCCGAGCCATCCCAACAACAGGGGTAACAGCCAGGTCCTTCCGGTGAAGTGCTCGAGGTTGGTGGGGACCGTCCCGGGCCGACTCACCATCGGCTCACCTCCTGAGTGTGGTCGAAGGCACGTAGAAGTGGGGACGTGACCCTTCCGAACCAAGGGTCCTGGGATTGGTGCAACTCGCTTCCACCCAGAGCTACTGTCCCGTGTGCGAAAGACTAGCTCCGCTATTCAAGGCGTAGTTTGCGTCGGTAGTAGGCGACAAAGCGCGCGTGTTGATGCTTCGTATCGCAATAGAACTCACCGGCGCGGGTCGAATCCACCAAAAAGTCCGAGAAGGAGTGATGGAACAACGACCAGCTGCGCCGTTCTGGCGGCAGGGATTCGTCCACCGTCAAGATCTCGCGGAGGTTGGTTAACCGTCTTCGTATGGGCAGCACACTCGTGCCTACGAAGTCAGCCAACTGGCCCTCTGTCAGCGCCTCTCGGGCAACGGCCAGGGTTCCCAGCAGCACTTGGTACTGCCCGAGCCAGACGTACTCGTCCCGGCCCGCTACTCTCGCCAACAAGTTGCGATAGAACCCGGCGAGGGTCTGCGACATCCCCCGCAAGGACTCACGAGTTATCTGCACTCCACTGACTGCCAATTCAGACAAGCACGAGACCGCATGAAGAAAGCTCCCGCCGCACTCCTCCACGACGTCATGAGCACATTCGGCCGCGGAGTAGCCTGGCTCCAGGTTGCTGCCCAGTTGAGGATACTTGAACAACATGTGCAAGGCATACTGCTCAACGTCCTGCTGGGATTGGGAATGCCCGGAAGAGAGCGAGCATTCGACCGGGAGGGACGGCTGCAGGGGGCGCAGGGTCCAGGGGTCCGGGCGAGAAGTCACAAGGAAGCGGACACCGGCTGGAAGCGTGTCCGCCCGGGCGAGGAGGTTCGCGATGCCCACGGGGCCGCTGTAACGGCGCGCCTCGTCCAGGCCGTCCACGAGGACGACCACCTGTCTGTCGAAGCCTCGGGAGAAGAGCGACGCGAGTGGGTTCCAGATGAGGCGGTGAAAGGCCTCTTCGGGCGACATAGACGACAAGACGAGGTTCTCGATATAGACCCCGATCACTTGCGCCCCCGAGGCCCCGCCCTGAATCTGCCCGACGTTCACGGCAGGTGCTGGGACGTCCTGATTCCCGACGAGGCCCTCCGTGTATGCGGAGGGGAGTGTCCGCATAAACTGATCGGCCAAGGACTGGACGAAATGGAGAGGGTGGTTCGCCCCGCCCTGCCTGTCTGAACAGAAATGGACGGCACTCACGAAGCCGCGGGCCAGGGCCCCCAGACCCTCGGGTGGCGGGACGTCGCCCTGTGCGAACTGCAGCAAGCGGCCGGCAATGGCCGTCTTCCCGCTCCCAGGTGCCCCTGTGAGGAGAAAGAAGCGAGGGCCTTCGGGAAGGGCAAGCCAATCATTGATCGTCTCGAAGACCCAACCTCGCCCTGTAAAATCCTGCGTGGCCCTTTCGACGTAGGCCGAGTACTTGATTACGGACCTCAAGTCACTTCGAGACATCTTGATCCACCTGCAAGGACTTCATCGTTTTTGTCTCTATAGCAGTCTCAAACTCGTAGCGGCTGTTGTTGCTTGGTAGCGGCGTCTGAGAGTCATTCCGCCCCTGACGTTTACCTCGGCCGCCCCCGCGGCGTTGAACTCCTCCGACCCGACGAGCAGGCCCGACGCCCGGCTCTGGAGTTCGGGCCCAGCCACGAGCGCCCGGGCGGCCCGCTCAACCCGATCGGCGGCAGGCCTGAACAGGCCGCCGACTCCTGCTACGTATTCCTGGGCGACGTCAGCCAGCGCGCGGGGCATGGTCTATCTCCTTTCTCATCAGGTAATCGAACATTAAGGTTCTTCCGGCGGAAGCGCGCGCCCGGGTTGAAAATGGTGGACATGCTGATTCCACTTGGAGTTGCGTTACAAGACTCCAAACCGGGAGGTCAGCATGTCCACCAGCCTGTTGTATCACGCTTTCGGGGTTCGCGGCTACGAGTACACCCGCACCGACTACCAGGGAGGCCAAACGATCTTCACGATCCACCAACCTCCCGAGTCTTGCCGTTGCTCCGCCTGCGGCTCGCCCCAGGTTCATTCGCGCGGCCGTGTCGAGCGGCGATTCCGAACCGTCCCGATCGGCAGCCGCCCCAAGTTCGTGGTCTTGCCCATCCCGCGCGTCGAATGCCAGGTCTGTGGCCTGGTCCGACAGGTCGAGGTCTCCTTCGCCGATCCGCGGCGCAGCTACACCTCGTCCTTCGAGCGATACGCACTGGAGTTGGGTCGCCGTATGACCATCCGTGATGTGGCCCTGCACTTGGGCGTCAGTTGGGACGTGATCAAGGACATCCAGAAACGCGACTTGTCACGCCGCTATGCCAAGCCCAAGCTCAAACACCTGCGGCAGATCGCCATCGACGAGATCGCCGTCGCCAAGGGACACCGCTACATGACAGTCGTCATGGACCTGGAGAGTGGGGCCGTCGTGTTCGTCGGCGACGGCAAGGGGGCCGATGCGTTGAAGCCGTTCTGGAAGCGGCTACGGCCCAGCAAGGCTGTGATTGAGGCGGTCGCCATGGACATGTCGGCGGCCTACCGTGGGGCGGTGACAACGCACCTCCCAAGGCGACGATCGTCTTCGACCGCTTCCATGTCATCAAGCTGTACAACGACAAACTCTCCCAACTCCGCCGCGACCTGTACCGCGAAGCGACCGAGGTGATGCACAAGGACGTGCTCAAAGGGACACGATGGTTGCTGCTGAAGAACCCGGAGAACCTCGACGCGGAGAAGGACGAGAAGTCCCGGTTGGAGGAGGCGCTGGCGTTGAACTAGTCGCTGGCGGTGGCCTACTACATGAAGGAGGACCTTCGGCGGTTCTGGGAGCAACCGGGCAAGCGGTTCGCGACGGCGTTCCTCAAAGATTGGATCCGGCGAGCGGAGGCGTCGGGGATCAAGATGCTGAAGCAGATGGCGAAAACACTGGCAGGCCACCGCAGCGGACTCTTGGCGTACTACGACGCGATGATCACAAGCGGTCCGATGGAGGGGACGAACAACAAGATCAAGACGATGAAGCGTCAGTCGTACGGATTCCGGGACCCGGAGTTCTTCAAGCTGAAGATCCTGGCGATCCACGAGACGAAGTATGCCCTGATCGGTTGATCGCCAGCTCATTATCGCACATCAACTTGCGTCGACACGACGGCGGCGAGCTTTCGCCGGATGAACCATAGTTTCTAAGGGTTCACCAGCTCGCGGGGCCACCACTGACGGGCATCGAGAATCCCGCTAGCGATCTCGGAGAGAGTGTTGCCGTCGTCAAGCTTGGCGAGCGACGAGGCGACGTCGCCAAGGGTGTGAAGGAATGCCGCCGGGCCGTCGAATCGCGAGCGGAGGATCAGCTGGTCGGCGAGGGTGGCTGCCTCCTGAGCTTGGCCGATGCGGCCCAGTGGCTCGACGAGGGCTTGCGAAACCCGCTCGGCGCCCGGGACGGCCTTACCACGCATGAGCCGGCCGACGCGCTCGACGATCCTCGCCCCGAGTTCGACCGATCCCTGGCGGACCAGCGTCGCTCCGATGTTCGCCCAGGCGATGAGTTCCTGTTCGGAGCGGCCGATTGACGCCGTGTCAAGGCGAGCGGTCGCGATCCTTGCAACCGATTGCCGCGCCTCCTCACGGTCGATCGCATCCGGGATGTCCTCGACAATAGCAGAAGCCCGCGCGATCTGGCCGGTTTCGGCAACGAATTCCGCGAACCGGGCTACCCGCTCGTGGTACTTGCTTCGGGAGGAGTCGATTTCCTCGGGTTGGAACAATAGATTCCATGATGGGCGGTCGCTCCCTCCTCCGAGTAGCTCGCTGTAGTACGCTCCCCGCCGCTGGCCGCTGTAACTATCGCCCAGGAAGCTCTCGGCCTTGCTCAGTATCGTTCGGGCGACCTTCAGGTCTCCACGCAGCGCGACTGCCCGGATCAACGCGAAGATTGCGTCCTCCCAAGACCGATAGTCACTTATCGTGTTTAGCAAGCCAATCGCCGCGTTGACTTGGCCGTCCGCCCCGAGGGCCCGGACGATATCCTCGGTCGCCTTTTCGCGGTGGCCTGGCTCGCTGAGTGACTCCCAAACCTTCTTCGCGCGTGTGGGACGTCCAGCCCGAGCCAACAGCCTTGTGACAGTCATCCGGATATCGTCCGCCCCCGCGCCGTCCGCGCACTTTGAAAGCACATGCAGCGCCCGCTCCGCCACCGCGGCGCACTGATTGGATTCCCCCGCCCACAAGAAGGCCCAGCCCAGGTCGCAGAACGCCCGGCCCCGCTCCAGAGGCTCCGCGATCGAGCCGATCAGCTCGACCGCCCAAGGGACCCTGCCGACGGCCCTGAGCGCGCCGGCCAGTTTCCACCACACGTCGGAACGACGCTCCGTGTCCGGCAGGCTCGCGGCGAAGAGTTCCGCGACGAGCGAGGAGGCGGCGCGAACGTCGTTCGCCCCGACCATCAGGCTCACCACCTGCGCCTTCGCCGGGAGCGGGTTTTCCAGTTGGTCGGCGATCCGAAGGGCCCGCAGATATTCTCCCCTTGCCGCGAGCCTCTCGGAAGTCCTCGACAGCGTTTTTTGAGGCCGCCCGCCCTCGGAGGACTGCCGTTTGGCCCAGCGCTCGGCGTGGTTCACGAACGCATCGGCTAATCTGGGATCTGTGTCGCCTAGTCCTGCCGAGATGTCGAAGTAGAGGTCGACTCGTCCGGCGTCCGTGAAGTGCTTGGACAGGCGGAGCGCGGGCCGCCAGTGCCCCGTCGTCAGGAGCCCCCTGTAGGTGCGGACCGCAACGACCTCCCCTTGATACTGTTCCGCCGCCTTGGCCAGGATCGCGCGATAGTTCGGATGTCGGCCGAGCCGAAGGTAGACCTCGGCGAGGTTCGCCGCGTCTTCGGGCTCGAGCCGGCCGTCGGGGCCGACGGCCGCATCCGCGATCCTGCCGGCCAGCTGGTCGCGGCCGTGCCGGGCAAGGGCGACTGCGATCTTGATCTCAGATGACGATTCCTCCTCGGACGGTTCGACGCGTTCTTGCGAGCGACGTACCTCCTCCAGCAGTTCGTCCACCGCGTCCTCGTGCGCGGCCGCGCGGCGAACCGCGAGGTCCAGCAATACCCTGGATCTCTCGGATTCCGAGGAGGCGTTCCGGGCAATTTGGAGCGCCCGCTTCCGGTAGCCGGCCCGGTCGAACCGGAGGGAGATCGCTGAGAGTAGCTCGTCGTTCGCTGCGGATCCGGTCCGCCCGGAATCCCGAAGCCTCATGGCACGCTCCAGGACTTTGCGCGCCTCGGATCGCGAATTGGCATCGAGCATCTCGTCGCATGATTTCAGCAAGTCCTCAATTGTAGGGCCGGCTTCAGCCTTCTTGAGGCCCCTCACGGCTATGCCTAGGCGGCCCGCCTCGAGGAGAATCGTATCGAGCAGTTCGTCCAGATCGTTTCGCCCATACTCGGTCCCGCCGTACCCACCCCCCCCATACCCAGTCCCCCCATACCCACGATCATCGCCGTCATCCCTCCACCGTCTCACGCCCCGTATTGCCTCCCTCAGGGCGGCCCGGGCCTGAGTTGCACGAAACTCGCTCTGAAGTGCGGACGCCACCTGGAGTGACCCTCTGACTCGGTCGAGGCCGCCCGGCAGGCCGCGAACGACCCGCATCGCCGCCTCGTCTTGGCCCGCCTGCAACAACTCGCCGATGACTCCCGCGACCGGCTGATAATCAGGTCCGCCCTTCGTCGCCGATCGTGCCCGGGTTTTCGCTCCTGCGGCCGACTGCAGAACCTCGACCTGACTCAGCGATTCCGACTCCCAGTCGGAGATCCGGTCGTCGTACTCGGGTGTGCGGGCTCGCATCTCGTCCGCACCCTTCCGGATCGCGTCAGGAAGCGATTCTAGGACCTCCAGGAGCTCGTCCCATGCGCCGGCACCGGCCAGCGTCATCGCCAGACCCTCGTGTGTCTGCCAGGTGAGGGGCTTACCCTTCCGGAGATCGCGGAGCGTTTGTCTCACGAGCATGCGTGCGCAGGCAGGTTGCCCGACGCCTGTCATGGCGCGAGCGATCGATGTTCGCGGCCCAACCGATTTAACCGATCGGGCACGCCGCTTCGCGGCATCGATCAGAACATTCCTGGCGGACTTTCTCGAAAGTTCCGCCGGGAGCCGCTTGGCAACAGCGAGCAGTGTGGCGGCCGCGATTTCGTCCGTCTCGCCCGCGACCGATTCGACTCCGTTTTCGGGCGACCCAAGACGACACCAGGCCCAAACCAATTGCTCCAGGAAGCGGCGGCCGGTCTCGGAGAACTCGAACCTCGCCCCTCGAAACCGCGTCAGCATTCTTGACAATTCGATCTTGGGCCCGTCGGTTGCCCCCGCCTGACAGATGTTCATCCCCGCCTCGACCAGGCGAGCGAGGGTGTCCACGAGTTCCCAATCCCGGTCTAGCCTCGGCGCTTCGCGCGTCAGCACCTTGAGAAGGGTGAAGGCAAGATCGTGCCGACCTTCCCCTGCAACCTTTTGCGCAGCGGTGAGCACGACCCCGAAGCGATTGTTGGTCGGCCTCGGGCCCAGCGCGGCCTTCGCGGCGGCGTTCGCATCGCCTGCCAGGGTCAGGATCGTCACCGCTTTCGTCAAGGCGCCCTTATTGGGGTACTTCTCCACGCGGGATTCTCGCAAAGCCGACCGCGCGAGGGCGGCAGCGTCGTCCGCATCCCCGGCTCGCCAGCGAATGTCGGCCAACGCCGACGCGGCGGCAACTCGCCGCTCCTCGGGCAGCAAATTCAGTAGAAGCCGCGCCTGGCGGACGTGCCCCACGGCGGCGAGGGCGCTGACGAACTCATCGGAGACGTTGGCGCTCAACGACCTCAACGTGGCGTACACGAAGCAACAGCGGTAGATCCCCGCCCTCGCCGCCGGGAGCATCTCCGGCGCGCGGCGGAGGGCACGCTCCGCGTCCTCCAGGAGAAGGGCGCTTGAACCGAACCGCCGCCGCTTCTCCTCCATTAGCGGTCGACAGACAAGTGCCAGCAGATCCTCGTAGCCCTGTCGGTCCCCGACGCTAAGGTCCAGGTGCGCCGAAAGATGGCGGAGGCCATATTCGTCGACGGCTTTCCAATCGACCTCGCCCCACTCACCGGACGGCGTGCCGGCGGCGGTCGGCACGCGGTACGAGCGGGCGATGCCGAGGTGCCATTCGCGGGCGTCGCAAACGAGTCCCGCGTAGCGGTCCCGCGCCGACGGGCTGCAGATGAATTCCGAGATGGAGCTGTGATAGAGTCGATACCTGTTGCGCGCCAATTCGGCGTCGTCCAGGAACTGCCCCATCCGAAGCAGTGCCTCGCACACCCATCGCAGCCCCGTCCGCGAGCCGATGAACCGGGCGACCTGCTCGAGCGAGAGCGGCTCGAACGCGGCCGCCAGGACCCCGAGCACCGGCTGATAGATCGCGGGCCACGCTGGCGCGGACGCCTCGTCGCGGCCTTCGCCTCGGGCGACGGCCATCGCCTCTGAGCGAACGCTGTCCTTTAGCAAGGTGAGGAAGAACCCGTACAGATCTTCGAGGTCGCCGGGCACGCCTTCCCGCGCCAGCAGCGTCTCGATCGCGCCCTTGTCTTGGGCTCGGGAAGCCTCGCGGACCCCGCGGAAGAACGCGGTGACGTACTGGAAGTTCCCCGCCGCCCTCTCGGCCACGCCCGCGGCCACGTCGGCCGGCTTCAGCTTGCACGACGCGACCGCGCGGGCGACGACTCGGTCTGCGACGAGCTTCGCCGCGTAGAGAGCCACGTCGTCCGACACCTCTCGGCTCGCGGGGTCGAGGGCCGCCGTGCGTAGCCACTTCGCCTTCTTGCCCTTGAACGCCCCGAGGAGCTCGGAGTCGGGGCGACTCGCGAGCACGAACCGGACGTTCTCCGGGAGTTGCGGCGCCGAGGCGAGCCACGAGAGGATGCTCTCGCCGCTCGCTTGATACCGGAGCTCGTCGAGCGCGTCCACGAGCACGACGATTCGGGCGTGGGGCTCGGTCTCGGCGAGCAGCCTCGCAGGATCGATCAGCGCCATGTATTGAAGGCTCGAAAGGTCGAGCAACCGCTCTTCGACCACGAACCGCTGCACCGAGAGGCCCTCCAAGTCTCCGGAAACCACGGCGACGTCCTGCTCGACGGTCAACGCCGTCTTGTAGAACGGAGAGGCCCCCAACTCTTGGATCGTGATGCCCGTGACCTTACCACCGGGCCGAATCTTACCCACTCTCTGTTTGACGATGACCTCGAGCCGGTCGGGAGCAAAGATCGCCGGCCGAATTGCCGCAAGCTGGTGGCCGATCGCGAACAAGAATGATCTCGCGTCTCCGCTGTGAAGCGGCTCGCGACTGTCTCGTCGAATGAAGTAGCGGGGCCACCCGGGGTTGCCCCGCGCCAGCGAAGCCATCACAGTGGACTTCCCGGCGCCGGAAGGCCCCTGGAGAAGGACGAACCGGCAATCGCGATCGGCGAGGTGCAACTCGACGCACCTGGTGAGCCAAGCCCGCGGGACAAGATTTGGGTCGTCGGCGTAGGAGCGGATGACATCCTCGGCAAACAGGCCGTCGGGTCCACCCCCGCGCCGCCCCCCCGGTACCTGCTTGCCCATCACCGGTGTCCCTCGCAACGCGACGAAGAACGGCCCGGGAGGCGGGGTAGTTTCCGGACACGGCCTTCATTACGCCGGGCCGCTTTCCAACCTGGGCCGGGGCCTCGGCGAACCCCTGGGTTGCTTCCGATCCGTTTTCCCGTGGCCACGTCCATGGCGAACTCCCCAGGGGTTGGGCCGCCCCGGGCGTCGAGCGGTCGCTCGGCGTTGTGCCCCCGGCGCCACAACTTGATCTTCGGACGCGTTTCGCAGCTACCCGTCTCGATTCTATCCCCAAGCTCTCGACGCCTCAACGACCTCAAGATTCGGCCCAAGTATGGGCCGGTTTTCGGGACCGGCTCAAGCCGTCCCGTGAGATTCTGCTGGAGAATTGATCGTATTCGCGGACAGGCCCATCACCACTTGATGACCACGCACAACCACCGAACGAATAAGTCACCTGTGAAGAAACCAAGTCGCCACTCGGAACCGACAGCCGAGTTGCGCGCTTCGGTCCGACACAACCGACGCGTCCTTCGAGGTTGCCTCTGACCCCACGTCGGCTGGATCGGCTTTCATGCTGCCGAACCTTGTTCGCTTCTGAACGACTGTCACCCTCAGCCCGTGAGCGCGTACCCGCGGGTGAACGAGGACTCGCCGGGGGCGTTCCGAACCGCTCGCATTCTCGCACTGCGAACGCGCGGTTCAGATCCCGGAAGACCCCGAATAATTGTTTTACGTCAAACAAAATTCTGGTGCTGTCGAGTTGGACTTGTGCCCGATCTGTTCGGTGATCAGTTCCGGCGAATTTTTCGATCGTGGCGCCACCGGCCAGGCGCGATCATCGCGATGCGAGACGCGTCGTGTTCGCGGCCCGTCAGACTGGAAGCCGTCAGGGATCCGGCGGCTACCTTCGTCGAACGGCAGTCACCGAAATTGCGGGAGTCTTCCGGCGTCGCGTTTCCGAGTCCGAGGATCGTAGATCGCCCTTGTCCGCCGAGTCCTGTGTCGCCGCGATCAACTCCCGGAGCTTCTGCGGATCAGCTGAAGCTAGCCGTAAGGCCTCCTCGCAGCCGGCCACGGCCTCGGTGATGCGACCCAGCGCCTGATGGCAGAGGCCTCGCTCGCCCGGTACGGCGGGTTCTGAGGGATCGAGTCGCGCCGCCTCGTCGTAGTCGGCGATCGCCCGGGCATACTCACTGCCTCATGGCAAACAAGCAGCACCCTCGATGCCCATTTCATAGACACTAATTTTGAAACTAAACAGATTGTTCTGGCATGTTTAGCAATTTTTGGATGCGTAATAATTTTGGATATGTTAATTATATCGTTGCTATGGCAGATCCGGCCCGCAACGGCCCGCTTGGTCATGCGAGGGCAGTCTCTGCGAGCCGGTTCGCTGAGTTCTGTCGATGGATGATTACCGAAGTCGGAGTCCCAAGGTGGAGGTCAGTCGATGCAGGACAAACTTTCGAGACGTGTTTTCATTCAAATGGCTGGGGCAAGCAGCCTCGCCGCAATCGGATGCGACGTCAAGGACGCACCCACGGTGGCACTTGTAGTCGCAGAGGGCGGTCTGCGGGTCTATCAAATCGTCGCGGTGTGGGTCGGAGAGAAGCTCCTTGCGCTCCCTCACCCGGCGGCCCGCATTTCCGGTGTCGCTCTGGTCGCATCGGCCGTGCCGGCCGAACTGACCGTCGCTTATCTCGACCGCGAACTCCAACGGCGTGAAATCCGAGTGATCCTTGAGGAAGAGCGGAAGATCGCCGTTGAAGGCAAGGGTTCCGTCACACTGGACATCGATTATCTCGACCTCGAACACCAACCGCGTAAAGCCCGAGGGATCCTTGATGAAGCTCAGAAGATCGACGTTGAAAGCAAGGGTTCCGTCACGTTCGTCTCGGGGCACATCCTCCGCGGCTGATGGTTCCTGAGTGGTGCACTTCGCAATGCTTGCGAACCAACGGAAGTGGTGGGACACAACGTGTCTTCCCGACCGGCCACTTCCGCTCAACACCCCAGGCCATTCAGGTTCAATTTCTCAAGCAGGGCCTATCAACAAATCCTTTCTCCGACGGCGCTCCAGCGACCGGCTCAATGACCTTACCTAGCCGATAAATAACCTTGAGCTCGCTCAATTCCTCGATGAGGTCATCGATCGCATCGTGCCAGAGGCTCGGATCGGGCTGGGCCAGCATCTCGAGCTTCTCCGTGAGTTGCGTCACCTCGTGAGGTTCGAGCGGACATCGCGCCGGTGCGCTCTCCGCGTTCCACGTGTCGTCAGGCGACGGGCGATCGGGATCGGGCACCGAGGTCGAATCGACTACGAGCAGAGCACGATAGCCGGCCCGCAATTCGGACGCTTCGTCCGGGACCAGCCGCCAGCGACGATCATCCGTCGGCTCGAAGCAGGCAAAACCGTAGAGCGTTGCGAGCACCGAGAAGTACGAGCAGGGACGTCCGCTCTTCAAGAGGCTGCGGTGGATCTCGGCCGCGGTCGCTGGGGCCGTGGAGTCTTCCAGCGTTTCGTAGACCTCGGTCAGGACCCCAGTCCCCCGGGCCGCCACAAGTGTGTTATAGGCCCTCCGGTTCTCCCACCGCCGCTCCTGCCGGTAGACCTTCTCGTCGAATGCCACGGTGAACGGCTTGGGATGGCAGGTCAGGACCACGGGAAAACCGTCGTCGTCGAAGTCGAAGAACTCGACGGTGCCGATGTCGATCGGCTCTTCCAGGAACTCCGCATGGAGATGGTAGCACCAGGGATCACTCGTCGCATCGAGCGAGAGCACCGTTCCGTAGGGCCAATCGTGGCGGGCCTCGAGGAAGGCGGTCAGACCTTTGCCGTGGACGATGCCCGCCCGGTAGTCGATGGCCACCAGGACTCGCTCACCGTCGTCGTCGATGAGCTCGAACTCCGCCGGCCACTCGGGCTCGAAGAGGCGGAGATCGGCGGGGGCAAATCGGAGGAACCCGTGCTCCAGGTTGACCGCGTAGAGCGCGGTCCGGATCCGGTTCGAGATCGCTTCATCACTCTCTGAAATCGGAGCAGGCGGCTCCTCGCAGCCTTCCAGGTATTCCTGGACCTCGCGACGCCGGGGGGCAGTCCCAAGCCGCTCGGTGAGTCGGGCGTTGCTCCCCCTCGGTGAGCGAAAACGCGTCGGCCCACGATACGCGAGGCCCACCGCCGGAGGTGTCCACTCTCTTGGGCGACCCGATCTCGGCCGAAGGCCCTTGTCCGGAACCGGAGACCCGTCGTCGATGTCCTCGCCGTTGTTCCGGACTGGATCCGTCCCGCGTCGTCTCCCGTTCGAGCGCGCATCGCCGGGGGCGCGTTCAGCCGGGTCAGAAGATCGTCCGGCACCAGGCCTGTCCGATTCGTGCGTCTTGTCCTCGGCCGGCTCCGGGTTCGAGGTGACGGTGCCACCCTCCTCGGAATCATCGGGCAACTCCTCGACGACCGGATGGGCTGGCCCGTTGTGGAGGTGGTTCCACTCATCCTCCGGCACGAGATAGCCTTGCCGCTCGGCATGGGCGGCCCTCTGCTCGTTGGGGACGGTGATCAATGTGTAGAAGGCGTAGGCGAGTCCCGGGACGCCGAGCACGGATTCCAGGTCGTTCCCGAGGTCGAGCAGCGTCTCGCAGCGGTCGGCGCGGAGGACGATCCCCTCGGCGTCGATGGCGAGCGCGGGTTCTCTCGGGTCGGTGATCGTTCGCTCGCCGAGCGTATACCGGACCCGGATCGAGCTGGCAAAGCGGATCGGCGCCCCCGCCAGGGCCGTGGCCTGGCCCGATTCGACCAGCGCATCGAATCGCGAACGCGCCACCCTGCGGATGTAGCCGAGGAGGTCACGCCGGATTGCTTGGAACCGGCTGGCGATCCGGACGCAGGCAGGACCGGCGGCGACCTCGTCGAACGTGACGGAACGTGGGGCCTCGCTCACCCGGGGCAAGCCGAAGAGGTGAGCGACGGCGCGGGCAACCTCGGGCTCGGCGTGGCCCTCCGGGAGCCAGAGGAACGTCGCCGCACCTTCCTTGCGGAACAGTGCGGTCAGTTCGTGATCGTCCGGTGCCACCAGCTCGGCGCAGGAATAGAATTCAAAGTCGTGGCCGAGGAGCGACCCTTC
The DNA here is from genome assembly GCF_045290345.1 of Singulisphaera photorubra. Lineage (GTDB taxonomy): Bacteria > Planctomycetota > Planctomycetia > Isosphaerales > Isosphaeraceae > Singulisphaera. Next base: position 2,995,999 of record NZ_CP155447.1, read on the forward strand.
CTCCAAGAAATCCTGGAGCGCCTCGGAGCCCCCGTCACGTGCGAAGTCGGCCTCCGTGAGCGTGAGGTACGCCTCCCAGATCCGGGCCCGCTCCAGAGACTGGGTGAAGGCGAATTCCTCGTTGTCGTAAATCTGGGCGACTTGCCTCAAGGTCTCGATCGCGAATTTCGGCGTCGCCTGCTCGGCAACCTCCAGCCTCAGAAAGAAATCTTTGAGAGAGGGATAGAAGGGTTCGATCGCGGGAGTTCCGCGCGGGATGCGGCCCTTGGGAGCCTTCCAGACCAGGTCATCGGACGCCGCGAACGGGAATTCGGGACGATGCGGCAGAAAGATAAAACGGGAGGACTTGAACTTCGCGATCAGGCTGGCTCCGTGGCCTTCCTCCTGCCACGCGGTCGCAAGAAGGCCGTAGAGTTCCCGATAGCCATTGAGGTTGAAATCGCCACGCTCGATACGAGCGTCCAGTTCGACGAGCAACTCATCGACTGAGAGGCGGATCCGCAGGCCGAGTGCCTGGATCAGTCCTTCGTTCTCCAGCGGGATCGCGAGGCAGCGACCTGACGAGAAACCAAGGCCCCCGTCATCGTTGCTGAGCCAGACGTCGTCCGGACGCCGAGGTTGTCCATCCCCACGCACCGGGACCCAGGCCTCGGAATGCAGCAACTGGACGAACTCGCAGGGGAGGACCTTGGTATCTTCGCGGCCGCTCCGCTTCCACTTCGAATAGTGATGGTAAGTCGATTGCCACCAGAGCGGAGCCTTGGCTGCGGCGGTCCCTCCGAAGCGGGTTTCCCACTCCCCCCACTGACCGTCGAGTAGTTTCAGGAGGAGCCGTCCTCGATCGTCGCGTGTCGACTTGACCTTGTCCGCCAGATACTCGAACAGCTTGATCAGGTCAGCAATCTTCAAATAGTTCGTGACCTTGGTCAGCTTGTCGGACGGGCCGAAGACATCCGGAATCTTGACCTCAAATTCCTGAGGAAGGAGCCACGATCGACGGATGAGTTGCAGGCTGCGCGGTGCGCCAAGATCCGTCAGGAAGCCCTGCCATTCCTTGAGTTTGCGCTCTCGTTTCTTCCTTGTGCCGTCCCACTCGACCAGCAAATCGGCGTCGATGAACCAGACGTCGGGGACACCTTGAAAAAGCCGAGCGAAAGTCGGGTTACCCCCGAGCTCGGCGGGGAGATAGGCCTCGCGGACACCCTTGACTGTGCGTTTCTTTCGCGGTCCTGAAGCAGGTACGGGAAGACTGCGGAAGGCGGCGGTGACGTCCATCTCGGTCTCATCTGCATCCTTCTGGATCTGAGACCAGTGTTCCTTGATGTACAGCAAGAGTCCGAAGTCGGCCTGGAGCCCCTCGATCGACTCGTAGGTCTGATCCTCCAGATAGGGGAGAACCTGATTCCAGACGATCTCGAGAGGACGGTGGTGCTTGATTTCCAGCCGTTCGAGGAGAAACGTCCGGGCGGCCTGGGTCCGGTGGTTGAGCCGCTTCTCCTCCTCCTTCCGCGGGGATGGATTGCGCCGGATGATCGCATGCGAAACGATCCGGAACGTGAACCGCTTCAGGCCGTAAGACTCCACGACACGCTCTTCCGATGGAGGGAGATAGACCGTCTCCTCCCCGGCGGCAACGAGGCGGCCCCCTTCGAGGCGGATGATCGGAAGCGACTTGAGCGTGTCCTCGTCGAAGAGATCCGGGTAATCGTTGAGGTAGCCGTACAGATCGATGAACCAATCGTCATCGCGTCCGGAGAGCCAGTCGTGCCGGGCGAGCAACGAGCCAAGGAGGGTTTGAGCGTCGGGGATGTCCAGCCACTGGGCCACGGCCGCGGGGACCTGGAAGCGGAAGTCGAGATACTCGACGTCGGACCCGAGCAACTCGGCCAGGGCCGAAGGGGGAAAGAGCCGACGCAGCCTCTCGTCGGCCCGGAAGACCTCTCCGAGGGGACGGAGTCGACCGGATTCACCGGGAAAGACGGGTTCACGCGCGATCGCCGCCAGAATTCGATTCGCGACGGGCTTGAAGAACCCCGTGCTGATCTCGTCGGGTAATGGCAAGGTTTGCAGGAACGAGAGCCGAAATGACTCGCTCGTTCGGACGCCATGCTTCACGGCCGCGAGGTACGCGGGGGGGAGTTGGTCTCGGAGCCACTTGTTCCAGGCCGAGTCACCGTGGATCGACTCGCGGTTGGCGGTCGTCAGGAAATCGGCCTGAACGAGAAAGGGGAGTCCGGGCTTGAGACCCGTAGGCAGAAACGCATAAATGAACGCATCGCTGAGCCGAAGGCAATGGCCGTGCTCATCGGCGTGAAATGCGAAGACGAGCTCCCGGACCTGGACGCCCTGTCGCTTCTTCTCCACCAAGTCGGCCGGAACTTGAGCGTCGTGGCGATGGACCAACCAGCCTGTCGTCTTGTCGCCATCGACGATCTGGATCACGCCGTTCTGGCTGGCGGATCGCTGGAGTCGACGGACTGCGCCGCTGACTCGGTCCTCGACGACGATCCGATTCAACGTCTTGAGGAAGAGCAACGTCTCGCCGGGCAGCTCGCGAAAGTCCGACCAGAGGGAATGCTCAAGGTCGTCGCGGAGCGCCGGTCGGAGTGGAAGGACGATCGTGGTCGTCGCCGGGTCGATCGACAGGCCGGCTGCCGGCTCGCACCACGAGGGTACGACGAACGATTCGTCGTCGAACTGGAAATGAAACGCGCCAGAGTAGACCTGGGGCCTGGCGGTCACCTTGAAGACGCTCTTGAACCCGATCCCCTTCTCGCCCACGTAACCCCGCGTCCGGTCGACCTTGGTCGACCGGGCCACCGCACAGATGGCCTCCACGTTCGCCGGGCTGAATCCAGTTTCATTATTCCTGACGACTATGTCGTGGCCATCCAGGACGAAATGGACGAACCGATCACCCAAACCCTCGGGGTAGGAATTATCTTCCGCGTTCTGGATTAACTCGTAGACGAAATGCGAATCCTGGCTATAAATCTCCTCCGACAGCATTTTAAGCATGTCGGTATAACTTTGATAAAGCTCGGGATCGCGCTCTCGCCGATCGTGATAGCGGCGGGCCAAGCGTTCGATACAAGCGCGGGCTTCAATCGGTGTCATTCGAGTTCCTCAGATCAGAGTCGGTCGTCGTGGACGACAGCACGTGGTGCAGCCCCATGTCGGTCAGGCCGAGATAAGTGTAGGTCATCGCGGCATCGGCCCCCTCAAAGCTCTGGTTCGTCGCCCAGCCGAGTCCAACAAGGCGATCGAAGAGTGTCTCGATAGCGACACCTCGGCCCGGTAAAGAGGCGAGCAGCCCCCACTGACGGAAGGAACGGAGGCGGCGGTCCTTCCAATCCCTAAGGTAGGGCTCGCGGACGTGACGGAGGACCCCGTAGGCATTGCCGAGCAGGATCGACCGGAGCGTCTGACGGCTCAGGGGCGCGCGATTCTCCTCGCGAGCGCGGGCGACGTTCGCCTCGATCAATTCGAGAGCGACCCGCTCCGGATCGAACAGGAGGGACGGGTTGGGGACATCGGCCAATCGCTCGTCCTTCCACGGGACATCGCCCGTCGCACCGCAAGCGTCGCAGCTCCCACAACCGGACATGGCGAGGGGCATGGCTTGGCCCAGGTACTCGAGCAGCGTCCGGCGGCGGCATCCCGTGGTCGAACGCGCGTAGGCCAGCATCTGGTCGAGTTTGTCGTATTTGCCGTCGATCAGGGGATCGCCAGCCCGAAGACGCGGGGGGGTCGCACCGAAGTGCGGTCCGGGTGAGAACCGCAACGCGCGTCCGAATGGCCGGTAGTTCACGTGGCCGCGCACGGCGAGACTCGCCAGGATTCGGTCCAGTTGCTCGGCCTCGACGCCGATCTCCGCGGCCCAACGAGGGACCTCGACGGTCTCGCGCCGGTAGGCCGGGATCGCTTCCAGTGCGGTGAGGACTCGGGCCGAACTGACGCCGGTCTCCTCCGGATCTCGAGCGAACTCTTCGCGGAGTTCGCCCGGCTCGGCCAGGACGACGAGCGAGGCCTGAGTGACGACGTCGGTTTCACGACGGATCCAACCCGACTCCTCGAGGCGAAAGAGGAGGATCCGGAGGAATAACTCGTCGGCATCCGTCTCCGCGGCGAGTTCTCCCAATTCGAAGGGCTCGAGCGATGCAACGAGTGGGCGGAGTCGAGCCAGAATCCTTTCGACACGGCCCGGCTCCATCCGCAGCGCCTCGATGAAGTAGGCCTGCGTCTTGCGATCGGCCTCGCGGAAGAGCATGACGGCCCAGGCGGGGCGCCCGTCCCGACCGGCTCGACCCGTTTCCTGAAGATAGGATTCCAGGTCGCCGGGCACGTCATAGTGGATCACATAGCGAACATCGGGCTTGTCAATCCCCATGCCGAACGCTTTGGTGGCGACCACGATGCGGATGTGGTCGTCGAGGAAGAGCTCCTGCGTCTCCGCCCGCTCCTCGGCCTCCATCTTCCCGTGATAGGCGCGGGCCGAGAGTCCCAGCGCGGCGAGCTTGCCGGCAACCTCCTCGGCCCGGCGCGTGGTGGCGGTGTAGACGATCATCACCTCGCCCCGACGCTCGGCCGTGCGGGCCAGCAGGTAGACGATCCGAAACTTGTCGTTCTGGTTCTTGACGCGGAACGGCCGGCTCCGGGCGTTGTAGACGATGTAGGTAATCTCCGGGCGGTCAAAGTCGCCTCGGATGATGACCGGATCGCGCATCTCAAGACGACGTTCGATGTCGCCCTGAATCTCGGGCGTGGCGGTTGCGGTCAGCGCCACGATCGCCGGGCGGCGGGCCAGCGCGGTGACCATTGGTGCGATGCCGACGTAATCGGGCCGAAACGTCGGGCCCCACATCGAGATGCAGTGGGCCTCGTCGACCACCAGCTGGGCGAGTTGGCATCCCTCGAGCGCCGCCAGGAGTTGGGGGTCGCGCAGCCGTTCCGGGCTGACGTAAAGGAGTCGCAATCGGCCTGCTTTCGCACGACGGAGCACATCTTCGCGCTCGCCGGCGTCCTGGTGACTGGTCAGGGAGTCCACCATGTCGAGCTGCAGGGCGCGGAGCTTTTCCACCTGGTCGCGCATCAGGGCAATCAACGGGGAAATCACCAGCGTCAGGCCCCGGCGTAAGAGCGCCGGGAGTTGGAACGTCAGCGACTTGCCCGAGCCTGTCGGCAGCAGCCCGAGGACGTCCCGCCCCATCAAGACGGCGCGGACGATCTCTTCCTGTTCGGCCAGCCGGAATCCCTCGTGGCCGAAGACTCGGCGCAGGAACTCGAGGATCGCCGGCCGCTGTTCGTCGTACTGGGCATCGGTCAAGGCCAGGGGGAGGTCCCATCGCTCGACTTCGCGGGCAATCTCGGAGAGGAGTTCGGCGGGGAGCGCCGCCAGAAGCGAAGGTAAGTCCCGGCCGGCGAACAGATCGGGCAGGTGTGCAGCGATGGCCCGATAGGTGTCACATCGTGAGATCTCGGAGGCCGGGGCCCGGGCAGGCCCCGGGAGGGTCCTCAGGATGTCGGCCTTGTAGGTCCGCTCATGGATCCGGCGATCCATCAGGAAGACGGCACCACGGTCCTCGGGCGAGCGAAGCAGTCGGCCGAAGCCTTGCTTCAACCCCAGCAGTGCGAGTGGCAGCAGGTAGTCCTCGAACTCCGAGCCACCCCTGGCGGCGACCGCCTCGCGGCGTGCATCCACGACCGGGTCGCCGTAGGGCGGAAACGGCAGCTTCTCCATCACGACCAACGAACAGGACGGCCCCGGGACGTCGACCCCCTGCCAGAATGACTTGAGGCCGAGAAGCACCGAGTGCTCGCCATCGCGAAAGTGCTCGCGTAGGTGGCGTTTCGAGAATCCGGGACGCTGAACGAGGACCTCGATGCCGGTGGGTGTCAGAGTTTCCTCGAGGTGTGTCGCGACCTCTTCCAGCCGCTTCCGCGCGGTGAAGAGCGCCAGCCCGCGGCCGCGAGTAAAGTCGAACAGGGTGTCCAACTCCGCGGCCAACTCGCGAGTGAAGAACGGCAGGCTCGCGCCACGGGGGGCATGCTGGAGATAGCGCGGGATCAGAAACAAAGCGTTGCGCCCGTCGAAGGCACCTGGGAGTGTGTGCAGATGCTCCACGTCTACAGTCCGGTCGAGTCCAAGCCGGCCCAGGAAAAAGCCATATTCGCCGCCGCGGGTGGTCAGGGTCGCCGAGGTCAGGACAATGCCACCCGATGTGTCGAATCGGTCAGCAATTCGCTCGGCAACGTGGACCGGGGCACGCCGGATCGCCCAGGTCGGTCGTTCCAGCTTGTCGTCCTCGGGACGGGCCTGGGCTTCGAACCAGACGACCCAGGCCGGCTCTTGACGTCCGAACGGAGCGGCCAGCGTGCGACGGAGTTCGCGGACGCGGTCGGCCAGCAGGAGGGGTTCGGCCTCGCCAAGGCCTTCGGTCGGCTCGTGGTCGATCGCCGCGGCGAGGGTTCGTAACCGCCGCTCGACTTCGTCCAGTGCGGCGTCGAGCAGTCGCCAACTGCGGTCGAGCGAGGTCCAGCGCGTCGGATACTCGCGACGCCCATCGGCGCGGATCCGACAGGTAGCGCCGTGATCGCGGCGGGGATCAAACCCGACGTGGAGGAGGAACGCGGCCAACCCCCGGCCGAACGCGATGACTTCTGCCCGTGCCTGTCGCACGGCTCCGAATGCGCCCCTGGCGGCGTCGCGTACGCCGCCGTCCGGCCCAGTCCGCCTGAGGACGCGCGGCAGGAGGCCCTCGCGGTCACCGGGAGCAAGGATTTCGGCCAGCAGGGTGGCGAGGCCCGCCCTCGAGACCTCCTCGCTCCAGGCCGAGGTCGCGGCATCCTCGAGTTCGTGCGCCTCGTCGAGCAAGACGCCGGCAAACTCGGGGAAGTCGTCGGCCGCGGGTGAGAGCCAGAGCGCGTGGTTGATGACCACGACGTCGGCCGCAGTCGCCTTCGCCCGGGCCTGGGCGCGGAAGCAGCCGCGTGTCCCTCGGCAGAGGTCGGAGTCGCACCGTCCCCGCTCACCGCGGACCGCCGCAACCGTCCGTTGCGCTGAGGCGAACCGTTCTCGCAGCCCGAACGGCACCGACTCCAGATCCCCTTCAAGTCCCTCGCTCGCCTGGTGGGCTGCCCAGCCGATCAGGCAGGCCAACATGTAACGCGTGGCACGGCTGGAGGGGTCAGGACCCGCGGCGACGGTGTCGTACGCGAGCCGGGCCAGAGCACGGACGCAAAGATAGTTGCCTCGGCCCTTGAGCACGGCGTACCGGAAGGCCACCCCTCCATCGCGACGCAACCCGGCGAGGTCGTCCTCGAGCTGGTCCTGAAGGTGGCGCGTGTGCGTCGAGAGCAGAACCCGATGTCCCGTCGCCAATGCATGTCGGACCGCCGGAAATGCCAGGCCGAGCGACTTTCCGGTTCCCGTCGGTGCCTCGATCACGCGAACGCCTCCCTCATTCAACGTTTTCGCCACCAGCCTGACCATCTCAACCTGGCCAGGCCGCATGTGTCGGCCGCTCGTTCGAACATGGCCCTCGAATGCCCCGCGGGTCGCCTCCTCCGATCCGCTGAAAATGCGGCCCGCCGAGGGCCGCTCGTGGTCCTCGGGGAAACCACGCGGGACGAGAATCGCCGCGAGTCCCTCCTCGTCGATCCCTGACGGGACCTCGCCGAGCATGTCCGCCAGTAGCGCCCGGAGGCCGGGACCCCGCCGATCGTCGTCGAGGAGGTCGTCGAGACGCTCGAGGAGCCGGACGAGCACTACCTGTAACACGGCCGCATCGTAGACGGCGTTGTGGTGCCCGGTGCCCGTGACCCGAGTCTCGCTCTCGATCAGTGCGAGGACCTCCGGACTTCCCTCGGCGAAGCCCATCATCTCGGCCAGCGACTCGAGCGAGTGCCGATCGAGATGGGGCAATACCAGCCACGCGAGTTCCAGCGAGTCGAGGACCGGGTGATCGGGCCCAAGCCCGCGGCTCTGGAGGAACGGAAGGTCGAGTTGGTGAGCATTGTGGGCAACGAGCGGCCGGTCCCCGACGAACTCGCGGAACCGGGGCCAGACCACCTCCCAGGGCTCCGCATGGCGGATGAGTCGATCCATCGGCCCGTCGAGCTCGATCTTGAGCACCTGGCGGAGCGAAGTCGGAATGGTCCGGTCACCCGGGTGGACCGGCTCGAAGAAAATCCCTGTGACCTCACCCTGATCGATCCGCACGGCCCCGATCTGGATGATCGCGTCCTCGACGGGATCGGTCCCGGTCGTCTCCAGATCGAAGGTGACGTAGCTCCGGCCCCGGACCGCACTCAAACCGACCAGCGGGAGGCCGGTTTCGGGTTCGTCGCATGGGGGGCTGTCCGTTGGCGCAAGCATCTCCTCGGTGAGGTGGGCGAGTAACGCAAACCGGCCCGATGCCACCTCGCGCAATCGGGGACTTTGTCGACAAAGCCGAAGGAGCAGGTCCTCGGAGACGGGCCGCCCACCCCGATTTCGTAACCCACGTTGAATCTGGGCAATGTGCACGGCCCCATCGAGGTCTTTCATGACCTCGACGACCTCCGCCTCCAACGCGGTCGTCATGCTGGCTCGCTGCTCCTTGTGGGGCATTGCAACGGCCGAAACCACCGGCCCCGTTGGCCCGGCAGCTTGACCAGTCCGGGAACTCGATCGACGCCTGAGCGGAGATCACTCTGCACAAGGTCTAGGCCATAACCAGGCCCGATGCATCTCGCTTGATGAGATTCAGCGAATCAAAGGGTGCCCCTCGATCGCGCGGGGAGCTCTATTCAGCGGAATTTCCCTTCGCGATTTTCCCCTCGGGGGGGCAGCCTCGGCGAACGCTCCATTCGTGAAGTCGCAATCCACTGACTTCCTCAAGCCAATCTCATTCGATCCTTCGTTGCGGTTGAGATGGCGCCAACTCGATCTCCTGCATATCGTTTTTCCTGTTTCCCGATCGGTCTCGGATGGAGGACCGAGGCAGCCAACTCAGTGACGGTCGTGACTGCGACCTACCACGGCATCCTCGCCCGTGCTCGGTCGCCAAACGCTTCCGAAGGGAAGCGGCCATCGTCAGTCCCACCGGCGGTGTAGTCGTCCATGGGTGTACGAACCATGGCCAAGACGCGTCGAGCAGTCGGCGCGGAACGGGATTTTTTTGTTTCACGTCAAACAAAATGAGACCGGCTTCCGCTCCATCAAAGTCGCGTTCACAACGGTCGTGAACCACGGGCAATACCGTTCTTCGATTCGATGTCGAACTGCCCGTCGGGATCGACAGCGATTCGAGTGGACCGACGGTGTCGATCGAACCAGGGAGGATCGGGCTGGGGCCAATAAAGGCCGTGCCCAGCAGGCTCACAGGCCGGTCGTTCGACGGGTCGCGGCTGCCCCTGAACCAGGGCGGCGGTAAGCGCACCTTCGCCTGGGATTCTCCGCGGGAGGGGCAGCCAGGCGGTCGTGAGGGCCCTGGCGTGATCCTCGGGCTCTGCGGCGGACGTCAAGCCATCAAGGGATCGAGGCCTGAACGGCGCAAAGGATCGTAGCCTCTACCACGCTCGAACACACGCTCGAACACACGCTGTTTTGATAATCCGGCGGTGTATGAAATTGTCGTTCGGGGAGCAGGATCGCCAGCTGCGTCAGTGAACCGTAACGACCGAAGTCCCCGGAGCAGCTTCGACGACCAGAGTCCGTGATCATTGAGGAATTCGCCCGTGGCCTTATATTAGATCCCGAAAGACCGCCGCCTCGACTCTATGGCAGGAACAAGTCCGGCATCATCTTGCAGGATCCAGCCTGATGGCATCCGAATGTTTATATCGTGCCTCGGCGGCTCGATCGGCAGCTACTTATCGGTTCCGCGCGACTTCAAGTCCCCAGGATTCGCCTCAATGGAGGAGCCGAAATCTATCGCCGCTGATCCGGAGGGACAGCATGAACGCCTCATTTATGTTGATTCAGGATCGTTGGTCCAGGGCGGCATCCGGGAATAAGTGCGACGACGTCCCGATACCACAATCGACGGGCTCTCCCCGTGATCGGCTCATGGTCAGCCGGGTGGCTCATGTCCCAGATCGATCATCGACATCGGCAACCGCCGATCCGCCGTGAACGACCGGACGCAAAGTCGGTGGGTCGAATCCTTGAAGGCAGGCCACTTACTTGAGCCGCAGAGGCTTGGCTAAGGGGAAGGGTCTACATTCGAAGGACGGCTCGTGTGATCCATGCGCCTTGGGACCATGCCATTCGCGAGCTTATGAGCTCGAACGATGAACCGCGACGCCTTCACGACTGTCTTGCTCCGCTACGGCTCCAGCTTGGTCAACATGCTCATCGTGGTCTGACCACGTCCGCAGCCACGCCAATGCCCCCAATCCGCTGAAGAACTCGGTAGCCGTAAGGCCACGGTTCCGGACAACGCGACCGGGCGGGGCGAACGACGGCCACCCGCCCGGGCCCATCGAGCAGCCGGGATACCACGTGACCAGAGCCGTCATGTTTGACTTGCCGACGGCCGCAACCGGCACCCCGAACCGTGGGTGACCTGACCCGAGTGCGGACCGCAACTCCCGTTCGTCTGCAGCCGTGTAGCCAGGTTCCTCCGCCGTGAGTTGCTATCAAGGCTCGAGCTATTTTCTCCACCGCCCTGGACTCCCCAGACTAACGAGCCTTGAAGAAATGGAGGCCGGCCCGAGCGGGACGGTGGCGGTTGTCACGCCAGACAGACACCCGATCAGAGTCAGGCCCCGATGACCTCCTCGCGCTTGATGAGGCCCGCGATGTACCGGCGGTTCCCCCTCCTCACGAGACTGCTTTACTATCGGCCCGCATCTCGGCTCGTCTTCCCTATCGGTGTCGCCTCGGCCCGGGGCCTCGGACCATCGCCGGGGATCCCCCCAACAGAAAACTCAAAGGCCAGCCCCGTCCCCACTCCACCGTCACCGCGGCCGCGGCCGCCGGCAAGGGTTCCGCAAGGATCGCCGTTGCCTGGTCATCGAAATGGTCGAGCCGCTCCTCCGGTCACGCCGGGAGGGTGATGCCCGATCGAGGCGCTTCAGGCGCTTCAGGTTCCAAACCACTGCGAGCCTCTAGTACAAGCCCCCTCTTAAGACTCTCTAGCTACCATTAGCATTGGAGTTCTCTATAGCTCGGAAATAACCTGAAGCGCCTGAATCGCTGAACGTAAAGCAAATAAGGACAGTAAGTTACTTCGAGTTCTCCTCCTGCTGCTCCGCTCGAAGCGCCTGAAACGCCGCAGGCTCTTCGTCCCGGAGCACCCCGTGGCCAGGAAGAGCGGGCAGGCCGAATCGGCGAAGTAGTCCGCCGTCGCCGCGGCGATGTGGCCCGGCCCTCCGTCGCGGATCAGGGAGACACCCCGAAGGAGGCCGTGCCTGCGGCGGAACTCCAGGGCCGGGTTGGGATTCGCTCTGCTCCAGGACCACGGCCCGCATACGCCCAATGTGGACGACCAGGAAGGCAAGGGGGTTCGCGATACCTTGCCGGACGAAGTCGAACTCCCGCTGCTCGATCGAACCCGTGATCGACCGTCGGATCGGTCGACACTCCGGCGATTAAAGGTTGGGCATCTCATCGGCGCAGACGACCGGTGACACTTCATAGCCGCCGCCCGGCCTTCCCGTCGCGTCAGGGGAGCTTCTCCTCGCGGGTCTTGGACAGCGGGTCGAGGCGGGTCTTGGACAGCGGGTCGAGGCGGGTCGTCCACCAGTAGCACATGCGGGGTGGCCGCAAGTCGACCCGGTCGTGGATCAGACGGGGGGCCGAGGGTTGCCCGTCTTCACGATGCCGTCAACGACGGCCAGTCGGGCCAGATCTCCGCTCGACCCGTGGGTGATGTGCAGCCCCAAGGCGTCCAGCTCCAAGCAGTCGAGTTCAACGATCTGGAGTCGCTGGAGAGGGATAATCCCGCCCGGACGACGAGGTTCATCGAGGACGCCCGGCCCCCCCCGTCGCAATAACTCTGGCCGGTGCGTCGCACCGCGCCGACGTTTCGCTCCAGGTGGGAGGCGATGGCCACGATCCACTGCCCCGCGGCGCCGGCCAGGACCGTTCGAGCACGACGGACTTGGCACCACGCCAGAGTCCGACTGGGGCAACGCCTTGGAGGACGGCTGCTCATGGGCGCCGATCGCAAACTGGCAAGACTTACGACAACGGATGGGGCGACCTCTTCCGCTGGTACCCTTCCGGGTAAACAGTAAAGAGGTCGCCCCGATTTTCGGACTCTACTTCGTGGCAGGGAGGCTAGGACCCTGGGTCCATAGCCGGAGGCCCAGGTTGACGCGGAGTTGAGCGGAGTCGGAGGCCCAGGTAGACGCGGACCTGTCGTCCTCGGTCACGGCGAGACGTATTCTCGAGATCGGGAACCACCGTTCTCAGGTCGCGACCAAATGATGTCTTGTCACCGGTGAAGTCCCGTCCCTGATCCTGGCACCATTGCTGCCAGAGTCCCCAAAGCACGTCGACGGGGACCCACTGACCTGTCTCCACCACGCACGTCTCGTCCAGGAACTGGCGCATGGGGCTGCTGAGGTTCGCCAGTTCTCGCGTCAAGTCGTCGCCGCTCGGCGGTGGGTCGAAACGACCCCGGGTATTGAGCCGAGCCCAACCTTCGATGGCCCATAGCAGGATGCCCGGAAGCTCTTCGAGGAGCCGATCGGTCAATCCGCGGTCCTCGCGGCCTACGAAGTTATGGGTCAAGCGGAGGATGATGAACCGTCCCGCAAGAGCAGTACTCGAGTCCCGGAGCCTTGGAAGTTCATTGGTCAAGAACAACAGTCTGGTCGGGAGTCGGCCGCTCCAGGCGAGCCGGTGCTTGCGGTCGATGGTCAGATGGTCCTCGCCGGAGATGGAAAGCAGTCGCTCCACGACCATGCCGTAGTCCGGCCGGCCCGAAATCCGGGCATCCGGGAAGACCGCCACCATCTTGTCGATCAGTGGTTCGACGCCGAAGTTCGTCGCCAGGCTCGCCAGGGTCGATCCGACGAAGCTGTCCGGGCCGATCAGGCCACGGAGGACTCGCGCGATCGTGCCCTTACCCGAGCGGGACGGCCCCACGATCATCAGGATCTTCTGGAGCGATGTGTCGGACGTCAAACAATACCCAAACCACTCTTGGAGAGCCTCGATCGCTCGTGGATCCTCCGGCCAGAGCTGGTTCAAGAACCGCAGCCATTCCGCGGGACGTGGTGCGGTCGGATCGAGATTATAGGGGAGGGCGTGGGTCGAGAAAAAACGAGGCGTCGGTTCGAGCAGGCCATCAGGTTCTTCGAGCAGGCCATCGCGCTCTTCGAGCAGGCTTGGCAGGTGGAGGAGCGCATTTCGGCACGCCAAGACCTCGGCCGCGGGAAATTCGGCCGCTCCCAGCCAGGAAGGGCGATGCTGGTCGTGCGGGATGTTCGTGATCGAAGCCAAGGCTTGTAGGGCGTCGTTCACCAAGCGTGTCCCGAATTTCTGGACCTTCGGGATATGCGGAGCACCGCGATCAACGATCGCCTGACGGTTGATCCGCTCGAACTCGGCGCGGATGGACGCGTTCAAGTCCACCTTAATATCGGGGACGACTTTGTAGCGGCTCCCGTCCCAACCCAGGAACTCACCTCCCTGGTGGACCAGGGTCGCTCCGTCGACATGGTGGAACTGCCGCTCGCGGAAGAGCCGGGCCAACCGGTGCGGGTCGTCATTCGCCTCATGGATCGTGGGAAGCGCATTCGGCCCCGCCTCGGCCCCATCGTCCCTGACATCCGGATGAACAACTTCGGCCCCCTGGATCAATTCATTCAGCTGCAAGATGACAGCCGAATTATCTGGGTTGGCGATCTCAAGTGGCGGCCGAACCACACCTTCGCGAACCGGCGGGGGCATCCGACGGAGCGGCCCTACGACATTGTCTTGAGGCGGCGGGGCCATCTCACCGGACAGCCGATTGAAGCCGTTCCGGCTCGGCGGGTGGAGAGTTCCGCCCCCGCCGCTGGCGCCGTCCTCCCGGCTATTATCATTCGGCATGGGCGGCTCTCCACGTAGCAATAATGAACTCACGCATATCTTTGTAGCCCTCAGGGGGGAGGATCGGGCGCACCGGCCGGCCCAACGAGCCGGACAGCCGACGGGCCAACTCGATCGCCCCGTCACGCCCTGGCCACGAACCATTGGGCTTCTGATCGCGCTCGCCGACGATCACCACCTCTCGGCGGTCGTGGGCCAGCAACTGGGCGAGGATTTGTTCGCCGGATCCGACATCGGGTCGGCCGAAGCCGCACGCTCCGATGGCCACCAAGGCGGCTGCGTCGCTGAAGCCCTCGGGGATGAGGATTGGCCCCGAGAGTTCCCGCCAGCCGTCGGGCAGGAAAACGCCCTTGCTTCCACCCCGCATGGTCCGCTTCTCGCCATTCGCGTAGCGGCGGTTGATCCCCGTGATTTTTCCTTGGCCGTCGCGCATCGGAATCGTCCAGCACTGCGCCTTGACGATCCGGTCCCCTTCCATCTTCTTGTCGTGGGCACGCCAACCGACGTGGAATCGGATCAGCGCCTCGGCAGGGAGACCGAGCGCCTTCGCCAGTTGTTCCAGGCGATCCAAAGGCATCGCGTTTTCGAACTGTGCGACCAGTGAGGGCCAATCGGCAGCTCCACCGGCGGCGCCTGGGAACAGGTCGCGAGGCAGGAGCCCGAGCGACTGGATCACGGCTTCCTGAGTGCATCCGTCGGGCACATGTCCATAGGCCTGACAATGAAGCAAGACCGTCCCGGCCGGGTGGTCGCTCCCACCCAGGGACGGTTCAGGTTGGCCTAGTTCCTCGATCTCGAAATTGAACCTGCCGAGATCGCCGCGATGCTTCGGACACTGGCCGGCGTACCCGCGGTCGGTCTTCTGATATTCCAACCCCAGTTCGTCGAGCCGAGAGAGCACCCGAGCTAGGGGAGTTAGGTGCAGGAGTTCATCCCGCGGCCGAAGCGGGGGAGCTGGTCCATGTTCGCATGCGAGTCTGTTGCTGCAGGGCATGGTTGCCGAATCCCTTTCCATGCGATCGTTTCTTGGAAGAACCCGGCGTCTGGGGTCACGAGCCAGACGCCATGTGTGCGGGTCGGTAGAGAGGAGGCCGTTTCGTGGCCTCCTTTGGAGGGACACCGGTCCCTCGAGTGGTTCGTAGGTGGGAGGATAAGGGCAGGTTCGAGCCCTGCGAGGCAGGACGAAGGACCTAACCTGATGTAGCACTCCCAGAGAGGCTCGGTCATGCGATGGACCCGATGGCCGTACTTCCCGTCGTCCCGGAGGACGTGTCGGATGGTCGCCAGGAATTCGAGCACCTCGTCGCACGGCCTGTCGAGGTAGAGCCGCTGGTACTCGCGAGCGATGGTCACCGCGGGCGGGGCCGTGGCGGAGGCGGCCCGCTCGCGTCGCATTCGATCTCGGAGTCCGCGACTTGCTCGATTCCTTGCCACCGTAGACCTCAAATGAGGTGTTCGTGAGGAGGTTCAGGATCCGACGACGATTCGCTCGAGCTCCTCTGCAAGGAACGCGATAGCGAATGCCATAACGAAGGGCATGGCAATGTCTTTACTTGACAACGGCGGCCGAGACCTGGCCCGCCAATCCCGAGTAGACCAGCCTCTCCATCTCTTCGCGGGCGATGAGCAAGCGGCCGCGAGGACCAGTGCCCTCGACCCGGATGGCCCGGATCCGACCAGCACGGACCCACGATCGAATGGTGTAGCTGGATCGTCCGGTTGCTCTCGCCACCTCTTCGACCGTGTAATAGTCCTTCCGCATCCCGCCAAGTTGCGCCCGGATTTCATCCACGGCGACCTGGAGCTTGCGAATCATCGGGACGAGGTCATGTGTGATCTCGACGGTAATTCCGCCGGTGCTCACATCGGGAACCGTGAAGGGTTCGGTATGTCGGCTCATTGATGCACATCTCCCGGAAACGATTGGGAGAGGCCGAACTGCTCTCTCACGCGATGAACGCGAAGGGGGAGCACGCTTGGCGTCCCAAGGTGTCAGCGGGATCGGGCGGATCAATCGGCCGCGAGGGTAGAGAGAAGAGACGCCGGTTGGCTATTGGTCGCCAAAGGTTGGCGCAGACGGTCGCAGGCTGAGTCGATCAGCCCGTCCCGAACAACAACCGGCTTAGTAAGAGGAAACGCCGAGGACGCTGGCCGTCATCGGCCGCAGGCAACGGTCCGGTAAACCTCGTCCCCACCCGGGGACTTCTGCCTGCTCAGGAGCAGTATAGGGCGAGTGGGGTAGTCGGTCAACGATACAGCAATCTACATTTTCTCGATATCCGGCAGGTCCGGGGACTTCTCGGGTCGCCAGGATTCCGCGGGGACGACCTTGCATGAGATCGGAACATGCTCCAGGAGACGTCGACCCGCGACCTTCACCAGGTCGTTAATCCTCGGGATCAGTTCGGATTGTCCCTCCGATCCCGTCGCCATGCCCCTCCGGACCTCGAGTACGAACTGATTCTGCGTGCAGCCGGCGAGATCGTAGCCCGCGTCGAACAGGGTGAAGAGGATCGCCTTCATCACGTCGTCGGCCAGGTCGAGGCAAGCGGCGGACCATGCCTGGACCCGAGAGGGCATCTCCCGGCGGATGCGGCCGGATGGATTCGCCACAGTTTCCACAGAGTAAAGCTCGGCGATTTCCGGGAAGACCTTCGTCCTCAACACACGGATGTACCCCTGGGCCTGGAATCCGTCGATCACGAGGTGGGTTGTCTGCGAGAGAATCCTCATTGGTATGGGGGCCGCCACGGCGTGGACCGTCGCCGGGAGGAAGACGCGGGCCCTCATCATGGCGTTCCCGAACGCTTCCGGGTACTCCTCCCGAAACCCAATCAAACTTCGCCAGTCCCGACCGAATCCGCACCAGTCGGAAGCGGCGACGAGGGAGGGATCGATGCCATCCCTGAAGAGACCTGCCAGATAGGAAGAACCGAATTGGCGTTCGGAGAGTTCCGCGAGGCAGCGGAGCTCCAGGTCCGTCAGCGTTCCGACGATCAATGAGCCACCGCCGGCCGGGCCGAAGGTCTGGATCGTCTCGAAGCGTGCCACCGCTTCGAGGTGGGGTCGAATCGACCTGATCCTGGGGACGACCTCGTAGTTGGGGTTGAGCTGTCGAGAGTGTCCACTCGACGCCCTCGTCAAGCACCTCTTCAAATCTGCGGCGGCGGACAGATCAAACCAGGCCCTGAGCGAGGGATCGCATCGAGCGTGCTCCGCCCAGACGCCGTAGTCCAGAACCAGTTCATTTTGGATCGTTTTCGGGCGAGCCATCGCCACTCGCTCGATATCGAGGATCGTATCGCTCATGCGATGGAGCCACCTATGCATCCTCGAGTCGGAGTAGGAAAGGTGGCCGTTGCGCTTGATCGCGATCAAATTACCTTCCAGGTCGAAAGGGAGCCGAATCGCCTGGTTCCGTAGAAGGATGTCCGATGCGGCCTTGAGTACTTGAGACCAGGAGGACTCGAGATCATGGGCCTCGACATGGCTCAGCAGTCCGTTACGACTGGCTTGATGGAGTGCGATCGCCCCTTGTGTCTGGAGTCCGACGGCGAGCGGGCCGTATCGCTCGACTGTCTCGGTTGGGACTTGGCCCTCGTGGATAATCGCATCGGCCTTCTTCCTCAGATCCCGATAGGCTTGGAGGGCTGCAGCGGCGTTGAGGGCGGTATCCAGAATGAGTCGCCGGTCGATGATGTCCCTCGCGGTGCCCATATCCTCTTGAGCAATCCGCGACTCCTCAGCTCCATCGCCGGCTCGACTGCTCGAGTCGAGGGTCACCAGTTCGGCAAGCTTTCGAGGGACGGGATGGACTCCGTCCCCGGCAATCTGGACGAGTTGGTCCAGCAACCGGACGTCGTGCAGGCGGCACCAACGAGAAAACTCCCGGAAGGCTTCGTATCCGGCAGCGTCATCGAGTTGGCGGAAGAAAGCGTCCACGGCCAGGGCGAGCGAGGGGGCATCATGGCAGATCAGCACAAGGCCACGATGAACGGCAAGGAATTCGCTGAATCGCTCGGGTGGGATCATACAGCAGTGCGTTTCGGAACTGGCTGAGGCGATCACCGGTTTAGCGTGGCTCGCGTCCGTGGTATTGTCGGCAGAGACCGCAAGCGCAAACTCTTCTCGATCGAGACGTTCTCCAGTCCAGGCACGAATTTCCATTTTCTCATCTCCCGTTGGACTCCACGCCCTTACCCTTTCCCTGGCCAACTTGGGGAACACGAACAATCCGGCGGATTAATGAAAGATTGGTCGTATTAATCGTGCCTCATGATATAATATGAAGTTCAAGGACCAGAGCACGACTCGTTAGCACCTCGACGGCATCCGAAGCCGGATCAAAGAGACTATCTCGCCCCGTGTCAACTTCGGAACTCCCTTCGCCTTCGCGAGGTCTCGGCCCCGGGCGAATCGCCCCAATCTTGACACACTCACCTGTGATTTCTCCTCACTCTACCGGATTGCAGGTTTCGGATCTCTGAGACCCATTCGCGAGGTGGAGACCATCAGGTTGAGGAGCCAGTGT
The DNA here is from genome assembly GCF_045290345.1 of Singulisphaera photorubra. Lineage (GTDB taxonomy): Bacteria > Planctomycetota > Planctomycetia > Isosphaerales > Isosphaeraceae > Singulisphaera. The sequence goes on from NZ_CP155447.1 coordinate 3,014,559, forward strand.
TCATGGTAACGCTTGCCGTTGAGCCGATGGGCGGGACTCTCGAAAGCCCGAGGGAACTTACCCCGCGGCGCGTACGGCCGGAAGTTCGCCAGCAACGCCCAGCCCCGCAGCCGCAACTCGGACGATTCCTGATGGCCATGTAGGCCCCGGCCCGCGTACATCAGCCGACACAGCCGGTTCATCGGCCGATCGATCGCGTTGCTCGTGCGGTGGCATCCCGGATGGTCGTAAGCCACCGCGTAGGACTCCGTCTTGTTCACCAGCTTCGTCACCATCTCGCGCACCGGGGCGGTCCACGTTTGAGTGGCACACCACTGCTGAAACTCGCCCATCCGGCGGCGGAACTCCTCCGCGGTCGCGGCCCGGTAGATCTCCCACACCTTACGGTGCAGCTCGTGGGCCTGGCGACAGCGGTTGCGGATCTTCAGGAACCCGTGCAAGAAACAGAGGACCACCGTGATCCCAGGAAAGCACGCTTGGAACGCATTCCGTGTCGCCGCCCAGCCGTCGGTGTTGACCGTCTCGGGGGCGTAATCGGGTTCGACCTCGTGCGCCTCGGCCGCGAAGACGCCGTAGGCCTCCCGGAGATGGGCGTCATCGGCCGAGGCCGTCAGCGCGACCCCCAGGACACAGCCACCCCCCACGGTCGTTGCGACGTAGCCCTTCTGGCCGGCCCAGTCGGCGTGATGCTCGTCCGCCGCCAGATGCGTGGGCAATCGGGCCGCGTCGCGGACGGTGGTCCCCACCAGGCTGCTCCGACCCAACCGTTCGACGACACGATGCCAGTACATCTCGCTGTGACCGAAGCCGATCTTCAACAGCCAGGGGGGGACGCCATGGGCCGCGAGCAGCAAGGGATAGGCCAACTCATCGACGGTCCCGGCCATGTAGCCGACGATGAAGCCGGGGCGGAGCCAGTAGGAAGAGCCGTCGTCGGTGACGATCTTCCGCAGCTTCAGCCCGGGAAGCTTGCGGGACTCGCGGCCGAACCCGTGCAGGCGATAGCCCCGGTCGAAGCCCGGTGGGAACAGCTCCGGGGCCGAGTGGGCCCAGCCGTCGACGGCAGCCCGCAGGCGGGCGGGATCGTGCCAGATCTCGTCATAGAGCCGACGGCTCATGGGAATGACGATCTGCTTGGCGCCGCGCGTCGCTTGCGGCGATTGAGGGTTTCGTTCACGATTGAGCCGCCGGGTCTTCGGTCGAGCGTCCATCTTCAGGTCCTCTTCCGTGGTAAGAAAAGGATGACGAAGATGTCGCTGACCGGATACCCGGCACTTCAATTACCTGCAATCCGTTAGAGTCAGGATTTCCAAATCCTCAACGATCAGGGCGAGCCACTCTCGGTTCTCGAAGCGGTCGCCCGCCTCGCGACGGGCTCGAGATCATGGAGAAAGGTTGGCGCCAGCAGCTGGGTCTGCCTGGTTTTTTTTCGGCCCGTCGAAGCTTGAAATGACCTCTGATCGCTACCTCAGTTGGTGAACGAGAATGAGTTCATCGCCGATCTGCGCTCCTTGGGAAACAGGTGGCGATATCGCTTGCGCATTGACTCGGTTTGATGTCCCATCCACTCATCAATGATTCGTTGATCGACTCCTCGGGCCGCCAGGTTGGACGCGAAAGAGTGTCGGTATGTGTGGAAGCCGACCTTGAACCATCGTTTCTTGCTGCTCAGGCACCAGGGAGTGCCGCGCAGCGGTTGGCAGAAGTAGCGTGTCGCGGTCTTCTCCGTGATGGGTCCGTCCGCCTCACGCTCGCAGATCACGAACTGTCCCCGGGGTCGCGTCCCGCGCCAGTCCAGGAGCAGGACCTTCAACTCCGGGTGCAGATCGATCCGCCGAGCCGTCTCAGACTTTTGCCGGGACTGCTTCCTGCTCCGGGCGATGATCGAGTCCTGGTCGATCTCGACGTCCGACCATCGGAGTCGCAGGATCTCGCCGCGGCGCATTCCCGTATAGGCCGGGATGGCGTGGAGCAGGGGAGCGTAGTCCTTGCTCGCCCGTGTTCGGACCAGGACGAGCAAGTCGCCGATTTCGGGCGGTGTCAGGTAGAGGCAGTCCCAGAGTTCCGCGGCTTCGGTCTCGCTGAGTCCACCCCGTTCGAGGATTGCGTCGATCTCGGCGACGGTGCGGAATGCCTTCTTGTCGGCATCGCCCTTGATCGTGGTTAAGGCGACGGCGGGCGAGGCCTCAATGTACTCGTGCGCCACGGCCCACTCGAAGAGCTTGACGAGTGTGAACCGCTCCTTGCCCACCGTTTCGGCCGTCCGTTCCTTGAGGCGGGCCTGGAGGTACTGCTCGAGGTCGCGCCGGACGATCCGATCGCAGGGCAGCCCGACGCGGACGCCCAGGTGCTTTCGAAAGTTTCGCAGGTGGGTGGTTTGCGTGGCCAGGTAGCTCGACGCGATGTGCGACTGGTGGGCAAGGTAGTCGTCGATCAGGGCGGCGACCGCTGGGGCCTCTTTCCTCTTCGCGGCCGGGAGCCTGGCCGTACCGCCGCTCAGGACGAAGTCGCCGGGGTCGACGCCATCGGCGACCTGAATCATCCCGGTAGTCAGTCGGTGAATTGTTTGCTCGATGGCATGCATGGCCGCCTTGGCGTCGACCAGGCTCGTCGTCTTGAGCGACTTCTTGTATTCCTTGCCTTGGTATCGGAAGCGGGCGACGTAGATGCCGCCCTTCACGCCGAGATTCGCCATCGGCTCGCCACGCAGGATTCGGACTACCAGGAGGCCGAGGTACCGGTGCCTCGGCGCGATCGCAACATGATACCACAGGAGTGCCCGTTGAGGCACTTATGAGGCACCAATGTGAGGGTATGGGGGAATCGTCGAGGCGAGAGTGTTTGTGTAAGTCGCGATTAGGGAGGGGTTTGTGGCAGAATCTGAGGAGAGAAAAGAGAACTGGGGATCTAGGATTCGAACCTAGACTAACTGCTCCAGAGGCAGTCGTGCTACCGTTACACTAATCCCCACTCACCGGGATGATTTGTCCCTTGCGGCGAATGAGAGATGATCTTAACGAGTCCCATCGTGCGATGCAAGGGCAGGTTGATCGCTAATTCATTTTTGAAGGGGGCATGGGGGAGTCCATGAGGCATTGATGACGCGGGTCGACTTCATGACTCATGGCCATCGTCTCTGGCTCCAGTTCTCGGACTCTGGAACCAGGGACGATGGTCACTGGCGAGTGGGCCTGGGTTGGGGGACGGATCTCGCGAGGTCTTACGCCGTTTGCGAAACGGTGGTACGCTCGGTGGCTCGAGGTTGGGTGAGTCGACTCCTCTTCTGGGGAATTCCGAGGTATTGAGAGGTGAGCGAATCTCAGCCGGGGGGCCTTATTCGGCAACTCGGACCAGGTCAGCGATCGACTTGAGGCGAGAGGAGGGGCAGGGCCGCGTGACAAGTGAACGGGAGGGAAACGGGTTCGACTGGCCGAGCGCGGTCATGGCGCTGGTGACGAGCTTGGCGCTGGCTTGGACCGTCTGGCTGCGGTTTGGCAGCGAAACGGCGGTCGAACCACCGACTGTGGGAACGACTGTGCCCCCGCTTCGGTTGCTCGACGCAACCACGGCACAGCCGATTGTCCTGGTCGGGTTGCGGGGCAGGGTGGTCTGGATCACCTTTTGGTCGACGAACACCCCGGACGTGTTCGCCCAACTGGATCGAGTTTGGGGCCGGTTGGGATCCAGGCACGGGTTTTCGATGGTCACTGCGGCGGTCGATGCCCATGCCAGTGAGCGCGTTCGCACGCTCGTCGGTCAGTCGAAGTCGAGCTTGCCTGTGTATCTGGCGTCGTCGGAAACCTGCCGGACGTTTGGGGTGACGGACTCGAACCTTCCGCTCCATTTGTTGGTTGACGAAGACGGCCATGTGGGGGCGATTGCCCAAGGGGCAGGGAACGAGACATTCTCCCGGCTGGCCGTTCTTGCGGAACGGTGGCTCGACGACAGGGAACCGCTTGGGAAGACTCGATTCACAACCCATGACGTCTGGAAATCGAGGGCTTCTCAGGGCACGCCCGACGCCGAACTTGGGTCGAATGCTTCGAGGCGAGCGCGGAGGGCGGCCGCGGCGCGGCGAGGACTCGGGGCCCGGATGACGGCCGAACTGACGGCGACCCGGCGGGCTCCTGCTTCGAGGACCTGATCGATATTCTCTTCGTTGATGCCTCCGATGGCGTACCAAGGGAGGGTCGTGGTCTCGGCGGCGTGGCGGACGAAGGCGAGGCCCGCGAGGTCGGAGAAGTCTTTGGTGTCGCTCGTGAAAACGGGGCCGACGCCCAGATAGCCGGCGCCGGCGAGGATCGCCTGCTCGAGTTGCGAGCGATCGTGGGTGGAGACTCCGATCAGGGAGAGTGGTCCGACGATCCGGCGTGCGTCTCGGAGGGTGACGTCGTCCTGGCCGAGGTGGACGCCGTCGGCCCCTGCGAGCCGGGCCAGGTCCGGGCGGTCATTGACGAGGAAACGGGCCCGGGCCTGGGCGGTCAGGATGCGGACCTCGCGGGCCCGCTGGAGCCACTCGCGGTCGGGGAGATTTTTCTCGCGGAGCTGGATCAGGTCGGCACCGCCCGCCAGGGCTTCGCCGACGACCCAGGTCAGGTCGCCCAGGGTCGGCAGGCCACCGACCAGGACCATCAGGCGGGCCTCTCCCAACGCTCGCTTCGATCCGGCGGCGGTCAGGGTCAGTTTTTCCAGAGTATAGACGTCGTACCGAAGCACCTCGAACCGGCCCGAGAGCCAGACATCGACGAGTTTGGTGTACTCCTCCAGCGTGCGCAGGGCTTCGGCTGCGCGTTTGAAGTTGGCGGTCAAAACCGCGCGGGGGTTTTCGCGGGCCTGCTCGGAGGCCGTCATGATGTGGGTGCCGACGTCGCCCCGCGTATCACGAGCGCCGATCAAGGTGTCGAGGTCCAGGCCCTGAACGGCCGCGGCCAGGCGGTGCCGCACGTCCTTGATCCGCCGGGTGAGGCTCGCGTCGTCCAGAGCGAATCGGACGTAATCCTCGACGACCCGCAGGCCCTCGCGGGCCCGGTTGGCGGAGGCGTCGAGGATTCGCCCGAGGTCGACGCCCTGGCCCGGTTCGGTCAGCTCGAGTGGGGGAATTTCCGAATCCAAGGGGAGCGGCAACACCTCCGCGACCGACTCGGGCGAGAGGAGAATCAGCAGGCCTTCCAGTTCGATCCCGGCGGCCGCCACGATGTCGGCGGCCGGCCCCGCGCTGGAGACCAGACCTGCTAATAGGTATTCGGTGCCAACGAGTCGGGTCCGATCAAAGGCTCTCGCCTGGTATTTCGCGTCACTCAGTGCGGTGCGAAGGGCGGGCGAGTGGGGCAAGTCATCACCCGGATCCGGCTCCACGGGTTCGGGGAGGGTCGCGACGACGCCGAGCGCTGACCACACCTGGGCCGGATCGAGGCCGAACTGGACCAGAATCTCGGCGGCGCGACTCTCGGGCTCATCGACCAGGGCGGCGAGAAGATCCGTGGGTTCCACGGCTTTGGCGGCTCGATGGCGGGCCCGGTTGACTGCCCGCTCGAGGGCCCGAATCGCTCCCTCGGTGAACGTTTCCTGCATGAGACCTGATCCTATCCGTTCGTTGTCGTCGGAAGCGGACCGAAACGCGACAACGTTCGTGTCGCCCATCACCGATCGCGACGTGCATTGGTGTTTCGCCGACGCGCCCGACGACTTCAGATCGGCGGCTTGCCCAGGCGGTTTGCGGGAAGGCTAGGCCCATCTTGACGGGGCGCGTTCACAAGCGAGCCAACGTGCTGCTTCTGGCCGCCGGCTCGCTTGATTTCCGCTTTGGCTCTTGCCATGATAAGGACATTGTCCTGAGAGTTCCAACCCAAGACAATGCGCGGGCGCTTGCGGACTCTCCACCGCTCTGCCACTCGGTCCCACCCCCCTTTCTTTTTTCTAACTTCAGGAACCCACCGTGTTCGACCGAACGATGCCCTTGATGTTGGTCGCCCTCTCCATGCTCTCGGTCACTTGCGTAGTTTCCGCCGACGAGCCTGCCAAAAAACCCACCTCAGTGCTTTCGTTTCAGGTTAACGACATCGACGGCAAACCCGTTGATCTCTCCAAGTACAAGGGAGAGGTTCTCTTGATCGTCAATACCGCCAGCCAGTGCGGATTCACTCCGCAGTACGAAGGACTCGAGGCGGTCTACGAGAAGTACAAGGGCCAGGGATTCGAGGTTCTTGCCTTTCCGGCCAATGAGTTCGGCCGTCAGGAACCGGGTTCGGATGCCGAAATCAAAACCTTTTGCAGTTCAAAATTTAATGTGAAGTTCCCGCTTTTCTCCAAGATCGTCGTGAAGGGGGAAGGCATTCACCCGGTCTACCAGTTCCTGACGGAGCCGGAGACGAACCCCAAGTTCGCTGGCCCGATTTCCTGGAACTTCGCCAAGTTCCTGGTCAACCGCAAGGGAGAAGTGATCGCTCGCTTCCTTCCGAAGGACGCACCCGAATCCGCCAAGGTCACCAGCGAGATCGAGAAAGCGCTGGCCGAGGCGAAGTGACTTGAACCCGGCGCCTGACTCTGATTGGCGGCCGTGACTCGCGACAATCCCTACAAAATCAACGATCCGCAACTGGGCGAGAATCTCGATGGATTTTCGCCCCGGTCGAATCCGTAGCACGGCCGGCCCGGCCGTATTCCCCTCGGCCCAGGGCCATTCCTTTGGGTTTGCGCCGACCCGAGGGAATTACAGCCGGGTCGGTCGTGCTACTGCAAACCAATCGGTGGCGGAAACCGCAAGAATCAATGGTTCCTTAGCTCTGGCGCGGATCGTTGTGAAAAATCAAAAAAAAAGAGGGGGACCGAAGCATGAGCTTCGGTCCCCCTTTTGGTTTGCTGATGGAATCCCGGCAAGACGGAGGTGAGAGAAGTGGTCAGCGTAACGGCCTGACCTGGTTCCTGGTTCAGACGCCGTCCATTGAGCCTCAGCCCGGGGATAACGATTTGGCTTCGGTGCTGATGCCGGCCACCGTTTTTGTGGGAGGAGTGAGCGTTCTGGGGTTGGCGGAGACGCGGTCGCCCGGCTCGAGTCCCGAGAGCACTTCGACGTAGGTGGAGTCGGCGACCCCGAGCGTGACCGCCTTCCACTCCCAACTGGTCGTTCCCGTTGAGGTCTTTCGTGCGAGGGCGGAGTAGGCCTGGCCGTCGACCCAGCGGATCGCACGGACGGGGACTCGCGTTGCTTCGCGGCGCGACTCGATCAGGAAATTGACCTCGGCGCTCAGGCCAGGGCGGAGTTCGTCGAAACCGCCCGAATCGATGTTGACCGTGGCGTAGTAAACCTGGACATCGAGGTTCGAGATGCTGGCCGGCGCGGGGATGGGAGTGATCTCGTTAACGGTTCCCTGGAGGGGACGGCCGGGGAAGGCGTCGATCCGAATGATCACGCGCTGACCCTTGTGGATCAGGCTCGTCTTCGATTCGTTGACCCGGGCTTTCACCCGCATGTTCCTGGGGTCGGGGACGTAGAAGATCGGTTGCGTCTGACGCACCGTCACGCCCTCCTGGATCTGGGCCTCGACCCGTCCCCAGCTATTCGTCTGGTTGGCATAGACGATGATGCCGTCCCGCGGGGCGCGCATCGTGCAGTTGGCGATCATCAACTCGAGTCGCTTGAGCCGTTGGGTCTCGAGCGCGAACGCCGATTCTTGGGAGGAGAGGTCGGACTTGATGGCCTCGATCTTCGCCAGGCGGGCTTTCATGATGCGGGGCATCGTGAAGTTCTTGAGCCGGTGCTCCATGCCCTCGGCCTCGGATAGAACGAAAGAGGCTTGGAGGTCGGCCAGCTCGTCGGCCCTGACCTGGGCGTTGGCGCGGAAGCCTTTCTGGGCCGCATCCCGCGACCATGCCAGGTTGAGTCGAGTACGTCGCTGCTCGGTCTGGCAGCCAATGATGTACTGACGGATCAACTGGACGTCCTGGGGATAGATGCCTTCCTGATACTCACGCAGGGAGATTTCGTTGACGTCGAGGATCGATTTCGCTTGCTCGACCCAGGACTGCGCCTGGACGTAGCGAATTTGCTGGGCCTGGAGTTCATCGCGAAACGCCGCCGAATCCAGTTCGCAGACGATGTCGCCGGTGACGACGCGGGTTCCCTCGGGGATAATGTTGATAATTCTGGTCGAGCCGGGCATTTCGGTCGGACCAGACCCCCCTCGTCCGCCGCCGCCACCACCTCCTCCTCGTCCCCCGCTGCTGCCCATCATGAGGTTCGTTTGCTGTTTGCCGGCCGCCTGGGTGGAAACCGGCTTGGCTCCGCGGAGCGGGATGTGCGGCTCGACAATGTAGTTAAAGCTACGGATGTCGGGTCGTTTCATGACGCTGGAGCTAGCCGCCGTTGCGCTTGCGGCGGGGACTGGCGTCTTCGAGGCGACGCCGGCCCCAGTCACCCTGGCCTTGGTGCCGCCGGCTTTGGCGGCCGCCGCCCCCTTGCCTTGCATGGCCGCCTTCGCCGGTGATGCGGGGGCTGCCTGCGCGGCGCCGCCTGACGCCTGCCCTCCCGCCCCACCCCGGTTTCCCGCGGTTTTGCTTACCGCCCCCCCGGTCATTCCGACCAGGGCCTCAACCTCGCAGCGAACCGTCGCGTTGTTGGCGCTTTCGAGCGTGCCGTTCTCGGTCACGACCAGGGCTACGTCCCCTCGGTCGACCTCCACGGTTTCTGGGGGAGGAGCGGTCTTTGACCAGACCCGAGAGGGGCGAAGCATCGCCGCGAAAATTCCGGCTCCCACTGCTCCGGTGACCACCGCGGCAAAGGCCCAACGCTGCCAGGATGGCCGACGCTCATCAGGGATGGCGAGAGGAGTCGAAGCAAGCTCATCCGATGACATGAAAATTCCCTCTCAAAACTCAAACGCGGGCACGAAACAGACTCGACGGTCAGGTGCGCCACCCACGACAAGTCACCTCTATTATCGACCGATTCGCCTGGGGGTCAATCATTTCCCAAAGTCGCCAACCGAAGCCATCTCCGGGCCACGTAAGCTTTTGAGAGCGGTTCCGCGTCATTGGTAGATTGGGACTACTGGGAGATATCGAAAAAGTCGTACTACGTTAGAATAAGCGACGAAAGGAAGCGGCGTGGCCACTCTCGGATCGTGGTCGCACCGCAATCATGCCGTGTCTTCGGTACGGTTACGTTGAAGCCGACGCCTTCAAATAGGCCTTACGGACACGTCGCGCGGTCCTTGAGTTAAGAGCCTAAGTCAAGGAGTGAGCTTGGGTTGCGTTTGATCGGTTCTCGGTGTTACCTGTGGGACCGCACACCGAGCGACCCGTCTCTTGACGAGCATTCAGGATCTTGGAGCCGGCACCATGTTGCAGTTGCGTCATCGGTCGAAGAGACACGAGGTGGGTGGAAGCTGGAAATCGTCGCGCAGGCGGTTGGAGTGGGAATGTCTTGAGGAGAGAATGCTCCTGGCGACGGTCGGGTACGACTACATTCTCAGCGGAACTCGTTGGGTCAACCCGAGCCACATCACGTATAGCGTCGCTCCCGACGGCGTACTCTGGGATCACGGCACAAGCAACCTCAACGCGGCCTTTAACGCCAAATTCGGCAACGGGGTCTGGCAGCGCCAGTTCGCCTTGGCCCTGGCGACCTGGCAGTCCGTCGCCAACATCAATATTGCTCAGGTCTCCGACTCCGCGCTGGGGTTCGGGACCTTTGGCAAGTCTCAGGGGGACCCACGCTTCGGTGACATCCGGCTCGGCGGGGCACCTTTTTCAAACAGTAGCAATCCCACCCTTGCCATTGGCTACTACCCTCCTCCCCAGGGGACGACCGAAGCCGGGGACCTCGAAATCAATACGACCAAGAATTTTACGATCGGGGGCGGAGGGGGCTACGACCTCTACAGCGTGCTGCTTCATGAGACCGGCCATGCGCTTGGGTTGGACCACTCGCTCAACCCCAACACCGTCATGTTCGCGAACTATGAGGGGGTTCGAGCCGGGCTTCGGCCGGAGGACATCGCCGGGATCCAGGCGATCTACGGGCCCCGGACCCTGGATGCGTACCAAGCTCGGGGGCTCGGCTTGGGCTGGTCCAGCGCGATCGACGTCACGGCCGGACTGGGGAGTGTGCGACAAACGACGGTGGGAAACGTCGCGCTCAACTCGATCGGCGCGACCGAATATTTCACCGTGATCGCCCCCAGCACTCCAGGGGCGACCCTGCAAGTCACCGCGGCCGCCGGCAACGTGAGTCTACTCAGCCCCAAGATCAGTCTTTACGACGGGGCGGGGAACCTGCTCGGGGCCGCGGCGAATCCGTCGGCCTGGAGCAATAATGTCTCGGTGACTACCGCCCAGATCGTGCCGGGCCAGCGCTATTTTGTTGCCGTGACCGGGGCGACCAGCGATGCCTTCGCGATCGGTGCCTATCAACTTCAGGTCGCGTTCACGGGCGGCACGTCACCCAACAACCCGGCCGTGACGCCGCCGCAGGTTACCCCCCCCGGCATGATTACCGCCCCCCCCGTGATCGGGAGCAAGGTGGGCCCGGATCGGTTTGAGTCAAACAATACGTTCGCCCTGGCGACCAACCTCGGCGCTGTCCCCGGTGCGGTCACGGTTGCCAATCTGACACTCGATACCTCCAGTGATCTGGATAACTTCATCTTCCGGAATGGCAAGGCGGGCGTCTACCGCGTGACCGCGACGGGCGCGGCCATTCGCATCTTCGACGGGTACGGCAATCAACTCGCGGCTGGCACCGGCGATGTTTCGATCCGGATTTTTAAACCTCGTACATCGCTTTATGTTCAGATCAGTTCGGCAACGGGAACGGAAAATGCGAACTATTCGTTGATCGTCTCGGCAAAGAACGCGCGAGCGGTGGCTACAGCCTCTGTCAAGGTCCGGCGTCCCCTCCATCGGCAGCTCGCGCTGTGGGCGGTTCGACCGCGGGTCTAGGTCCATTGAAGCTGTCCTTGAGCGTATGGTAGGGTGGTCGCACCGGAACTATTAAGTGCGAGCCTACCCTGTGGGATCAAGGCGAGACGCCTCGGGATAGGCCCAACCAAGGAGCGACGTCATGGCTGAATATTCACTGCCCCCTTTGCCGTATGACTACAGTGCCTTGGAGCCGCATATCAGCGCCAAGACCATGCAGTTCCACCACGACAAGCATCATCAGGCCTACGTCACCAACGTCAACGCCGCCCTCAAGGATCACCCCGCACACCAGGGCAAGTCCATTGAGGAGCTGATCGCCAATCTTGACGCTCTGCCTGAGGGGATCCGCACCGCAGTCCGCAACAATGGTGGTGGTCATGCCAACCACTCCTTGTTCTGGCTGATCATGAAGCCGGGCGGCGGCGGCGAGCCGACCGGAGCCCTCGGACAGGCGATCACCAGCGAACTCGGTGGGTTTGCTTCGTTCAAAGAGGCACTCAACAAGGCGGGAACCACCCGGTTCGGCTCGGGTTGGGCCTGGCTCGTCGTGGGCAAGGACGGCAAACTTGCCGTGACCTCGACCGCCAACCAGGACAGCCCCATCATGGAAGGGCAGACCCCGCTGTTGGGCGTCGACGTTTGGGAGCACGCCTACTACCTCGACTACCAGAATCGCCGGCCCGACTACCTCGCCTCTTGGTGGAACACGCTCAACTGGGAAGAGATCGGACGCCGGTACGACGCGGCCAAGGCCAAGTAACGAACGCCCTGACAGAACCATTTTTCAGGTGCCGATCCACTGCAAGCGACGGGTTGACCACTCCACACGGGCCTTGGGAACTTCCGGCCCGTTGTGGTTCGCTTGACCAATACCTGGATTTCGGTATGATCCGGACGCGCTGAGGGAGGAAGTCCTTCTCTTTTGGCGGCGTCCGGTTTCCGTTAGCCCCTTTGCCAAACACCTCGTTCCATGGAACATCTCGACGCCTCGGCACGATGCCGCGACGTGCTCGCCCTTTCCAGGGCAGGTTGCGAAGCGCGTCTTTTTTCCAAAGAACGAGGAGACTCGCCGATGGATCGGCTCAAATTGACACTGGCCGGTTGTGGCCTTGCCGCACTTCTCACGGCTTCGGGTTGTCGGAACCTCCGCTCCGAAGTTCCCCCAGGGCGTCCGTTTGCCAGTGAAGGCAGCCAGCCCTCGGTCGGATTCAGCTCCGACCCGCATCCGAACACCGGCCCTGGGGCCGGGGCATTGCCGGGTGGTCCTGGCTCGCCCCCAGGAATGCCGCAAGATTCGGCCAGCCAGTTCGGGACGCCCGCACCGGGTGCGTCCGACAAGTATGGGGCGCCGACGGCTAACGCCTACGGACCTCCGGGTACCTCGACGCTGGCTCCTCCCCCGGAGATGGGAGCCGACCCCTTGGCTGCTCCGTCAGCTACGTCGCCGGCCGCCCCCACGATTCCGGGCACGCTAGGAACCGATCTGCCGGGTTCAGCCCCTGCGCCTCAATAATCAGTCCGTTGTCGCGGTTCGAGGTGGCCCGCGCTCCAATGCGTCGGTCGCCACCGAGAATCGTCGCAACCGGCATGATGCCAGCGGTATTGGTGGGCCCGATTTCGCCATGGACGAGTCTCTGACCATCCTCTATGAGGACGCGCATTGCCTGGCGGTCGTCAAGCCGGGGGGCGAGCTGACCCAGGGGACGATCGGGGGCCCGGAATCGACGCTCGAGGCGAGGGTTCGTCGCTACCTCCGTCCCGACGATCCGGGCTCGGTGTATCTTGGCACGGTGCATCGGCTGGACCGACCCGTCTCGGGGGTCATCCTCTGGGCCAAGACCCTGAAGGCGGCGCGGCGGCTAGCGGCCCAGTTCGCCGCCCGAGAGCCGCGCAAGGAGTATTGGGCGATCGTCGAAGGGACGACCGCCCGTTGGGGTGACGAAGGGCGCTGGGATGACTGGTTGACGGACCCAGACAGTTCGGGGGTCGTTCATTCGAGCGAGACCGAGGCGCCGGGGACGCGCCTGGCCGTCACTCGATTTCGGAAGAGCGCTGCCACGCGGTTGCCGGAAAACACGAACTGGCTCCGCCTTTGGCCGGAGACGGGCCGGACTCATCAGCTTCGGGCGCAGACAGCCCACCGCGGGCTGCCGATCCTGGGCGATCTGGCGTATGGCTCCGGCCGGCCCTTTACTCGAGGCATCGCCTTGCACGCCAGGTCGCTTCGGGTCCGACACCCCACGCTGGGCACCACTCTCGACCTGCTCGCGCCGTTGCCGGGCACCTGGGCGGAGCAGGGGATCGTCTTGCCCAAACCGACGATCCCCGAGGTCGAATAGCCGGCTCCACCTGGATCGCATTCGATCGCCGGCCGTGACCGCTCCTTCCGCGGCTTATTCTATCGCGATTTTAACGATCCGGAGTCGTAACGTTCCTACGGGAATGGGCACCTCGACCTCCTCATCCAGCTTTTTGCCGACCAGCGCTTGCCCAATCGGACTGGTCAGCAAGATCTTGTTCTGGTCGTAGTCTTCATCGCCGGGCCCGACCAGAATGAAGTCTTCCTCGTCGTTCATATCCAGGTCGAGGACGCGAACCCGCGAGCCGAACACGACGCGGTCGGTGGGTAGGGTCGACTTGTCGACAATCATCCCGCGGCCAAGCTTATCCTGAAGTTCGTTGATCCGCGCCTGAAGCATGCCCTGCGCCTCGCAGGCTGCGTCGAATTCGGCGTTCTCGGAAAGGTCGCCGAAGTCCCGGGCCGTGGCAATCTGCTCGGCGATCCGGGGCATGTCCTCATTTTTCATCTTGTCGAGCTGGGCTTTGAGTCGGTCGTAGCCTTCCTTCGACATCGGAATTCGATCCGTGGACATGCCTATCTGCTCCCAATCGTCCTGCGGCCGCGTCGCGCTTATTAGGGCTTAGAGCTTAATATTGGACGCCGCTCGGGAACGCATCAGTGGTCTATGGAATGGTGTGGGGAAGTCCCTTGGAAGTCTAGAAGCAAACACCGCGGCGCCCGGGTGGACCCGGTGCCGCGGTCAATATCGCAATTCAGACTAGTCTCCACGATCGCCGGACGCAACCCCAAGCCTGACACGCGTGCATGAGGTGATGGGCTGGGGTTGGTCGCCTGGGGACTTACGCAGTGCCCAGGCGTGTGAGCGATTATTCATGTCGTAGTGCGTCAATAGGATCCATCATGGCGGCTCGCTGGGCTGGGTAGAGCCCGAAGAGGATGCCGATGGCCACGGAGATACCGAAGGAGAGGAGCACCGAGAAGCCGGTCACGACCGCCTTCTGTTCTGGAATAAAGTAAACGATCAACTGGGGGATGGCGATCCCGAGGCTGACTCCGAGCAGGCCGCCGACACCGGAGAGGACGACGGTTTCGATGAGGAACTGCTGGGTGATGTCGCGTCGCTTGGCGCCCAGGGCGCGACGGATGCCGATTTCTCGGGTCCGTTCGGTCACGGTGGCGAGCATGATATTCATGATACCGATGCCGCCGACCAGGAGTGAGATCGAGGCAATGGTGCCGAGGATGATGCTGAACTGCCGAGCCGTCCGTTTGGCTTCGTTGAGCAGGTCGAGCGGCACGATGATGGAGACATCCTTCTTGGGGTGGTACGGATTGACGGCGGCCTCGACGATCGGGTGGGTGGGGCCCACCTCGGTGAGGTTGCCCACCTGGAGTGTGACCTGGGAGAGTTGGGTCTCCTCGAACTCCATCGACCCAGCCCGGCTGTTCATGATCCGTTCGCCGAACCGGAGCTTGCAGGTGTTCAGGGGGATGTAGACGTCCTTGTTGAACTCCTGCGCGGCCAGACTGCCGCCAATTCCCGCGGTGCTCGCGCGTTCCTGGGTGACACCGACGACCTTGTAGTAGTCGGCGCCGAGTTTGACGGTCTGGTGAATGGGGTCTTCGTAGGGAAAGAGGGTTTTGGCGGTCTCCGAGGCGAGCACGGCGACGTTTTCGTAGCGGGCGTTATCGCTTTCGGTGAGGAATCGCCCGCGCTCGATCTCGAGGTGGTTGAACTTGTCGTAGTCGCTGGTCGTCCCGACGACCCGGCCGTCGATTTCCAGGTTGAGGTGCCGGATCTGTTTGCGGAGCTCGCGAATCGGCAGCGCCTTCTTGATCGTGGGCACCGTGGCCATGATCCGGTCGAAGTCGGCGAATTTGAGGCCGTAGGCGAGGATTCGGGCCGGTCGACCGCCGGTCGACTGGGATTCGTCGGTCGGCTTGACCGAGCGAACGATGATGTTGGTGGCTCCAAGCTGCTCGAATCGCTTTTGCGCGTCGCGGCTCGACCCCTCGCCGATGGCCAGCATCGAGATCACCGCGGCGACGCCGAAGACGATACCCAGGACGGTGAGTCCCGAGCGCAACTTATGGAGGAGCAGGCTTTTGAGCCCGAGTCGAATTCCCCGTAGGATGCGTCCCATGATGGCTTCTTCGGTTCGGTGGGGCTGGCCCACAGGTCTCGAAAAGGAAGGAACAGAGTGGGCCGAACCCACTGCCGCCGAGATTGGCTTCAGGTGTGACTGACGCCGTTGGCCGCCGCGAGCGCCTGCATTCGGGGGCTCGGGCCATCGTCGATGATCTGGCCGTCGCGCATGCGGATGATCCGCTTGGCGTGCTCGGCGATGTCGTCTTCGTGGGTGACCATGATGATGGTCTTGCCCCCGTCGTTGAGCTTGCCGAGCATCTCCATGATTTCGTGGCTGGTCTTGGTGTCGAGGTTGCCGGTCGCTTCGTCGGCCAGAATGATGTACGGATCGTTGATCAGCGAGCGGGCAATCGCGACGCGCTGTTGTTGACCGCCGGAGAGTTGATTGGGGCGGTGATCGAGGCGTTCGTGCAGGCCGACCATTCGCGCGAGCTCCTGGGTCCTGCGCTCGACTTCCTCGGTGATCTCGCCACTCCCTTGGTACGTCAGGGGGAGCTGAATGTTCTCAGTGACGGTGTACTGCTGGATCAAGTTATATGACTGGAAGATGAAGCCGATGTAGCGGCTCCGCACTTCCGACAGTTCGTCGTCGCTGAGTTGGGCGACGTCCTTGTCCCCCAGGATGTACTGACCGCTGGTCGGCCGATCGAGACAGCCGAGCAGGTTGAGCATGGTGCTCTTGCCCGACCCCGAGGCTCCCATGATGGCGATGTATTCGCCCTGATGGAAGTCAACGGAGACTCCCTTCAGGGCGTGGACCGTCACGGCCTGGGTTGTGCCTTTGCGGCGGCTGAAGAAGCCCCCTTCGCTGGCGTGGCCCATCACGTAGGTCTTGCGAACGTCAACCAGGCGGACGATCACTTTCGTCGCGATGTTCACTGATTCGGACCCCCACGGCCGCCCCCGAAACCGCCTCCGCCGCCACCTGCTCCCGCTCCCGCGCCACTGCCACCGCCGGGAGGGCCTCCAAAGCCGCCACCGGCTCCACCACCACCACCACCGCCGCCGCCACCTTGCAGGATCGCGTCGACGCGTTCCGCGGGGACGCCCGCGTCAATCATCATCTGTTTCTTCTCTTCGGGACTGGCGCTCTGGAACTTCTCGCGGATGGCCGGATCCATCTTACTCATGAAGCCGCCGCCTCGCTGGCCCTTGCCGGTTCGCTTCCCCTTGGCCTTGGCCTTTGCCTCGGGATCCGTGGCCGCCTTGCCGTCGGGGCTGGCGGTGGCGACGGCTCCGACCTGGGGTTTGGGGGTGGTTCCCCAATCCTTCTTCGAGGCCTCGCCGGCCTTGCCCGACTCCCCGAACGCCTCGCGCTTCTCATCCTCGGACATCAGAAGGAGGGGGCTGAGTGCAACGCGGTCACCTGTTTTGAGGCCCTCGCGGATTTCGACGAGCTTATCGTTGGAGGTGCCCACGGTGACGGTGCGCCAGTCGTAGGTGCCGTCGGCCCGCTTGACGGCGACATGGTCTTTCCCCTGGTACTCGAGAATCGCGACCACGGGAACGCTCAGGACGTTGTCGATCTGGGCAACCAGGATTTCCACCTGGGCAGTCATTCCCGGCCGCAGCCCCGAGAGGCCATTGTCGATCGTGACGTGGGTGGTGTAGACCTTCACGTCCGAGCTGAACATGCTGTTCGGGTCGGGCAGCGGAGCGACATCCAGGACGGTGCCTTTGAGCGTCTGATCGGCAAAGGCGTCGACGCGGATCCGCGCCTGGAGGCCGGGGGCCAGGCGATCGACCATCGACTCGTGGACCTTGGTGTTGACCCGCATGTGCCCGGTATCGGGCAGGCTGAAGATCTTCTGCCGCTCGCGAACGACCGCACCTTCTTCGATCTGGGGCTGGCTACTGCCGCCGAACCGGCTCGGGTCGTTGGCGTAGACCACCAGGCCGTCGCCCGGCGCCAGGAGCTTACAATTCTTGATCTGGGTCTCGAGCTTCGCCTGCTTCTTCTTTTCCAGGTCCCAGGTCTGATCCTTGGCTAACTCGTCGGATTTGGCCTTCTCGACGTCGCTTTTCAGCTCTTTGATGGTCTTATCAAAGGTGAACTTTTCGAGCACGGACTTCTTCGTCGTCGCCTGTTCGAAGGCAAAGATCTTCTGGTCGAGCGAGACCTTGTCGGCGATCCGCTGGGCCAACGAGACGTAACCTTTGTCGAACATGCGCGTGGACCATTCCAGTCGGTCCTCCGCGCGTTTTCGTTCCGCCTCGGCCAGGGCGATTTCTCCCTTGACCGTCTGCAACTCCTGGAGGTAGACGCCTTCCTTGTACTCGGTGACGGCGATCTCGGCCACTTCCCGGGTCAGTTTAGCGTTCTGGTAGGACGCCTCGGCTCCCGAGGTTGCAATGTACTGGTTGGTCAACTGGTCGTTCAGGGCCGCCGAGTCGAGCTCGCAGACGAGCTCGCCCTTGGTGACGCGTTTGCCTTCCGGGACGATGGAGATGATCGTCGTGGATCCCTCCACCTGGCAGAAGACGTCCTCGTTCTTGGAGCTTTCCAAGGTGCCGCGTTCGGTCACTGTGACCGGCAGCGTTGCCGGTCGGACCTCGTAGTTGATGATGTCGCGGGTGCTCGAGGCGAACAGGCCGGTGACTGACTTTGTGATCCCCGGCACCCCGAGCACGATTCCGGCGGCGACGATCAGGACGACCACGAGGCCGACCAAGAACGTCTTGCCGCCGTTGGATTTACGGCTGGCCGGCTTCTTCAGGTCGGGGAGCTCCCGGTGCGCGGATGGCTCGGCTTCCGCCGCCGGTGCCGGCGCTTCCGTAGTTTGCAGGGAAAAGTTCACGGTAAGCCTCCCATTCGTCGTAGGGCAAGGTGCCGAGGTCTCGGTAAAGTGTGAGCCGGGCGGTCTCGTAGCCGAGCCAGTTCGTAATTAGGGTGTTTTCTTGGGTGAGCAACTGGCGTTGGAAGTTAATCAGGTTGGTCGTCTGGGTTGCCGCGTTGGCTGCCTGGGCGGTTCCACCCCCCCCGGCCGCGGCCCCTTGTGGCGGTGCGATGATCTGCTCGAACGCCTGGTCTTTCAGGCGGACGGCAAGGGTGAAGTTCTTGCGATTGATTTCATAAGTCAAGTACTGCTGGTGAAGATTCCTGACGTCAATTCGGATCTGATACTTCAGGTTGTCCTCGAAGGCTTGCAGCGATCGACGCTGACGTTCATAGCCGATCAAGGTCGCTCGAAACTGGTTCCGCTCATTCAAGCGGACCAAGGGGAGCTCTGCATTGAGCACGAGCGAAAATTGCTTGGCTTGATCGACGAAGGCAAACGGGTTCGTGGTTGCGGGGGGAGTGAGAAACTGGTTGGTGAGCGTGACGTTGAAAATCCCCTTCAACGCATTGGCTGAGACCCGAATCTTCCGCCAGGCGTCATAAAGCCTGGCCCGCTCGTTCATCAAATCCAATCGATGCTCGAGCGTCACCCGTTCGGCGGCCAGAAGCAGGTCTTCCAGATCATCTTCGTTATCTTTTCCGGTATTGTACACGGAAAGGACCGACCTGCCATCAATATTCACGTCTGCCAGGTCAGGAAGGTTCGCTGCGTACTGGGGGAGATCGGTGAGATTCCGCTTGGGATCGCGTTGCCAGTCGTCAATCCCGTCGAAGACCTGCTTGAACTTCAAGGCGAGGGTCCGATCGAGGATCAAGGGAACGTCCGGCGGCATCCCGAGCTGAATCTTGAACTGGTCGAGTTGGGAGCGGAACTGAGTCCGGTCGTTCACCAGCTGTTGCAAGGCCTGCTGATAGCTCTGGTCGACCTGGTCGACCTGAAGTTGGGTGAGGCCGGAGGCTTCACCTTTGATGAGCTCGGTGTAGATCATGTAAAGGCGTTCGAGGGCCGCGATGTTTTTGCGGTCGTTCTCGAGGATCTGAATGTCCTGAATCACGTTGAGGAAGCCGACGGTCGGGTCGGAGTTGCCTCCTCCGGAGAACCCAGGGGTCTGCAGGGTCGACCCGAAGTTCGTGATCGGGGTTCCGCCCACGAGGGTGGCGACCACGAACTCCTGACGGAACTTGGCAAAGCTGCGGATCGCGTAGAGCAAGTCACGCTCGGCCTGAGTCAGGGCCTCCAGGGTCACCGCACGGCCGCCTCCTCGGAGGAACGGCTGGACGAGTGTGAGCGGCAAGAACGACTGGACGCTGGGCTGGCGAGAGTTCTGGCCGAGGAAGTTGAACACGACCTGGTTGGCGAATCCCATCAGGAGCCGCCCACCGCTGTTGAAGACCTTCCCGACTCCGGCGACGGTTCCGACGCTCAGCGAGGAGATCGGGGTCCCCGTTTCTCTGGTCCGATAGATGAACTGGTTAATCGGGTTCGGGGCGGGAATCCCTCCGGCCGTGGTGCCGGTCAGCGGCGTGAGGCCGGCGTAGAACTGCGGCTGGAACGCGAACCGTTGGAGTGTCACTGCCAGGCTGGTTGTGTAAACGTTTTCCAGTTGGAACTGATAGAAGCGGGCGTTGATCAGGGCGAGTCTGAAAGCCTGCTCCATCGTCAATATGTATGGGCGGCTGTTTCTGGGCAAGCCCGCGGCCTCCGCTTCATTGAAGTTGATCTCGTCAGGGATGAGCATCCCGGCAATCGCGTCCCCTTTTCCTCGGACTCACGGTATTGCTCAGGGGTGAGGTCGGGCCTTGGGGTCAACGGAGCCGACAAATCCGACTGGATCGGGGCAGGGTCCATGCCGATCGGCGGTGGCTGAACCTCAGGACGTCGGGGACCCTCCAACCCGGGAGGCGGGGTCGTCGAGGGCGAGAGAGTCGTCGGTTCTTGAATCCCCGTCTGCTGGAAGGCGGCGAGTCGCAGGCCCGGGTCCCGCGACTTGACGCGGGCCTGGGGAGCATTGACATCGTCGCTGGGCGGATTCGCAGCAGGTGGGGGCACCGATAGAGAATTAGGCGGTATCGCCTCGAGCGGCGTCCCGGAATTCCCTCCGGTACCAAAGGGCGACGACATTGTCCCGGACGGCACGGGGGGGGCCGGCTCGATGTCCGTGGGCGCGGGGGCCGGTGTCCGTCTCGGTTTGATCGGGCTGGGAGTGGCAGGGGGGGCGTCGCCAGCCTGCATGCTCTCACGCTGCCAGGTGTCGAGCATGTCGAGGTAGCCGGTCCCTTCCAGGGGGACCATCAGGCGGTTGTCGGGCCACTGGGGCGCGGGTGACAACGCCTGGGCGGCATAGTCGTCAGGGGGAGCGGGGGGGGCGTCGGGGTCGTACGGGTCAGCGAATCGCGACAGCGCGGGCGGTTCTACCGAGAAGAGGTCGATCCGCCAGCGCGGATCGCGACTCTTCTCGAAGATAGCCTCGGTGACGTCCTGGTTGGCCCATTCCCGGAAAAATTCCCGGGTGCATCCAGACTGAGTCCCCAACGCGAGGACAATCAGGAGTGGAACCCGGATTCGGGAACGACGCGATGGGCTCGTCTGGTGGGCTTTGAGTGTCATGGCTTCTTCGCCTCGGGCGACGTTCGATTGGCACGAATGCCCGCTCCGACCTGAGAGGTCCGGTCAGGGACCACCAGAGGCCATTGAGGGGCGGGATGACCCCTTTAATAGATGGCAGCGACGGGGCATGGGTGTCCCCGTCTACGAACTTTATCGGAAGTAGGGGTCGTGCGGGTTGAGCCGAAAATGCAAAGCGTTGACTCCTTACATCGTGTGGACTGAATGGTTTGGATGGAGCCAAGGTCGTCAACCGGCCGAAATTGCAGTGGTAGTTGGCTACCCTTGGCGGACGCGGCGTCGCGCCGAGCCGGTCTCAATGAAGCGAAAGCTTCGAGCCGGATTCCCGAGGGGCGCTCGAGTCGCAGGGCTATGGATACCCGGCGGACGCGCGACGACATAAGGGCTTGGAGGAGGGAGTCTCCGATGCTGTTTGGCAATCGCGGACCTCGGACATTGGCTGCACGGCGGCGCGGGGGTTTCCAACCCAAAATTCAGTCGCTGGAACAGCGACAATTGATGTCGATTGACCTGGGAGGGGTGCTTCCGCCCGGTCAGCCCAATATCGCCACCGCGCCGTTTGGTGTGGCAATGCCAGGGCAGGAAAACGGCGGTGCCGCGGGCTTCAGCGTGGCGGCTGTGGGCGATACCAACGGCGACGGCTTTGAAGACTTCGTGATCGGTGCGCCCACCGCGACCAATGTCGGCGGTCTGCTTCAACCGGGCAACGGCACCAATAGCCGGGCGTTCCTTGTGTTCGGCTCGCAGACGGTGAACGGGAGCAACATCGACTGGCTCACGCTCGACAACCTGGGCCAGCGGGTGGGCGACCTCGGCCAGTTGGACAACGCCATTCAGACCAATCCGATCAGCGGCACGACCACGAATGCGTATGCTGGGTTGACGTTCCTGACGAGCTTGAACACCACGTCACAGCTCGGCTCGGCGGTCGCGGCCGCCGGCGACGTCAATAACGACGGCTTCGCCGACTTTATGATCGGTGCCCCGGGCGCGAACGACCTCAACAACCTCAATCCGGGGACGGGCCGCGCCTACCTGGTCTTTGGAAGCGCCGCACTGTCGACGGTCCCGACGCCCACCGTCGACTTCGACAATCTTGCACCCTCCACCGGGGTGGCCGTCACCACCTTCGGGAGCTTGATCGCGAACTCGCGAGTGGGCCGGTCACTGGCGAGCGTGGGAAACTTTTTTGCCAGCAACTCGGCCTCTCCTGACATCGCCATCGGTGCGCCCAACGCGTCCGTGGGCGGGTTGAGCATCAATGGTGCGGTGTACGTGATCCCGGGCTCGGTGCTTGCCGCGCCCGCTGCGGGGCCGATCAACGTGAACGCCGTGGGCAATGGGCTGGGCGGTGTCATCTTCGCCGGCTCGGCCAACAACGAGTCGATCGGGTTCTCGGTTGCCGGAGCCGGCAATGTGGACGGCGACCCTGTCGGCGTGACCCCCGGGATCGATGACCTCCTCATCGGTGCGCCCTTTGCCAATGGAAACTCGGGCGAGGCGTTCTTGATCTACGGAGGTAATCTGCTTCCCGCGGCCGGGACGCCGGTCAATGGTCTGAACATGATCCAGACCGACCGGATCGGGATCGGGACGGGCGACACCGATATTTTCGGTGCGGTTTTCCAGGGGTCATCACTCTCGCGGACCGGATACGCGGTTGCCGGGATTGGTGATTACGACGGCAATCGCTTCGCCGACATCGCGATCGGTTCCCCCACCGCCGGAAGCAATGCCGGTCAGGCCAATGTCTTCTACGGTCAGCCTTCCGAGGGCACAAGTCTGATCGGCACGATCCCGGTCTTCAGCCCCCCGGTGGGGGTGCCCAACTTGGCCCTCGTCGGTGCCCCTAATTCGTTGGCTGGCTACTCCCTGTCTCGTTCCGGGAAGGTCATTACCGCCTCAACGGGTAATGACTTCATGGTCGGGTCGCCGGGGCTGAACGGGAACCAGGGGGGGGTCTACTATATCCCCGCCAATCAATTCTTCCTGGAAGGCACGCAGCAGTTGCTCTCCGCCGAGGGAGCCCCGCTGTCGGCGGTCTTGATTCAGATCACGAACGCCCCGAATGCGCCGCCCTTCCTGGGGGCTGCGGTCTCGGGTCGACTGCTCGGCTCGAATCAGACGACGACGGCCGATAACGACGTCCTGGCCGACGTCATCCTCGGAGCCCCGACTTACAGCGTGACCCAGAACGGCCGATCCGGGGCCGGTGGCGCGTTTATCATCGAGGGGGCTTTCAATCCGGTCGTCGCTCCGCTCAATCCCCGGATCGTGACGGATATTGCCGTCGGCTCCGCGCCGGTCGGGTTGCCGCCGTTCGGAACGTTCAGCATCAATGCGACGAACCCGGCCGCGCTCGATATCTATGTGTTGAGCAACAACACGATCTCACCGCCATTCATTCCGTTCGATGATATTGACACCACAACCATCGCGGTGAACGGGGTGCCGTATCCGGATGCCACGATCAGGGTGGATACGGTCGACCGAAATGATGACCAGCTTCCGGACGCGATCGTCACGATCACGCCCCGTTCTCGGCTCGCCCTGAATTCCACGGTCACGATTCTGAATCTCACCGGGAATACGTTGAGCTCCGCCCCGAACTCCAATGTCGGGTTCCGCGGCACCGCGCAAATCTTGGTCAGTGGTGGTGTGAACCCCAATCCCCCGGCCACGGGCACCACCGGTACCGGGGTGCTCTTGGGACTCATTCCCCAGACGACCTTTACCCCCCAGTTCGGCGCGGACCACTACGTTCCGCCCGCCTCGGCGCTCTCGCGGCTCAACTACAAAGCCATTCCCCGGGCCGTGGCCTACCAGCAATACATGCCGGGACGCGGCTGGGCACTCCGGCTCTACAACTTCGCTCACCCCCAGAAGCTGAGCCGAGTTCCGTCCGGGACGCAAAACAGCCTGCGGGGCCCGCTTCCTCTCACGCTCAGTAAGAGCGTCTTCACCCGAAGCAAGTATCACAAGAACCAGTCGATCGAGTTCACCCACAATAACCCGGTCATCCCGACCAATCGCCAGACCGAGCGATTTCTGGCCCGGGGTCGGAAGCATCCCAAGTTTTCCTGAGAACCGCGAAGTGGGTTCGCTCTGAGATCCAAACCAAACCGGCCGGGCTCTCCTTGGGGAGGGCTCGGCCGGTTTTCTTTCCTGCGCGGACAAAGCTCGGTACGGTGCTTCGGACCCAATCAGCGCCCGGCTCAGACGATCTGGGAG
Organism: Singulisphaera photorubra; assembly: GCF_045290345.1. Taxonomy (GTDB): domain Bacteria; phylum Planctomycetota; class Planctomycetia; order Isosphaerales; family Isosphaeraceae; genus Singulisphaera. The sequence goes on from NZ_CP155447.1 coordinate 3,038,626, forward strand.
AGCCGGTGCGCCAGCCGCTCGAGGGCCGGGCTGCGGTCGTATTTGTCGAGATGGACGTTGAGCAGGCTGAAGCTCGACGTGTTGGCCACGGCCTGTTTGAGCGCCGTGTCGAGGTCCCCCTCGGTTCGTACCTCCAGGCCCAGGCCGGTGCCGAACACTTCGGGAATCTTGTGGAAGGCCCATTCCTGGATGTCGTTGAACGGCCCTTCGAGGAGGAACCGCTCGGTGGTGTACCCGTGGTTGTTCAAGACGACGATGATCGGGTTCAGCCCCTGGCGCACGATCGTCGAGAGTTCCATTCCCGTCATCTGGAACGCGCCGTCGCCAACGACGACGAGCGTCCGGGAGCCCGGATTGGCCATCCCCGCGCCGAGGGCCGCCGGGACGGCAAACCCCATCGACGTGTAGTAGGCGGGGCTGATGAACTCGGTTTCCCGACCCATCGACAGATCGGCCGCCCCGAACAGCGAGTCGCCGATATCCGCAATCACGGTCATCGACTTGTCGAGCATCCGATTCAGACGGGCGAAGAGCCGACTCGTCGTCACCGGCGCGTCGGTGTCGGCGACCCAGGTGGAGGCGAATTGGTCGGAACGCGGGGGAGGCGGCCCTTTGGCGAGCGTCAGCGACCGTGCGATCAGGCCGCGGAGAAAATCCTCGAGCCGGACGTCGCTGTAGTGGTGGTGGCGGATCCGGAGGTCTTCGCTCGTGGCGTCGATACAACGCGCGGGGTCGAGCTTGGCTGTGAAGATTCCCAGGTTGATGTCAGTCATGAAGCAGCCCAGCATCAAGAGGCAATCCGCCTGCTCGACGTACTCGGCGACCTCGGCGCGGCCCATCGCCCCTTCGTAGACCCCGGCGAACAGCGGGTGCCCTTCCGAGATCACGCTCTTGCCCAGGATCGTCGTGGCGATCGGCATCCCGGTCTGCTCGGACAGGGTGAGGAGCTCGTCCTGGAGCCCGAACCGATGGATTTCGACGTCGGCCAGGATCATCGGCCGCTTGGCCGCTGTCAGCATCGCTACCGTCTCGTCCAGCGCTTCGCGAAGCGCATTCGGGTCGCTCGACGGCCGACTTGCCGGCGGTCGATGCGGGACCACCTGCTTCGCTAGCACCATGTCGCGAGGGATCTCGAGGTAGACCGGCCGCTTATAGCGCATGGCCGCCTCGAGAACCCGGTCGATCTCCCCGAAGGCGGTGATCGGGTCGGAAAGCACGGTCGAAGCGACCGTAATTTTTTCGAAGACCTCGAACTGTGTCTCGAAGCCCTTGACCTTGTGGTGGAGCAGGGGGTTGTGAACGCGTTCGGAGAGCCCCGGCGAACCACTCAGAACGATCACCGGCGACTTCTCGGCGTAGGCCCCCGCGATGCTATTGCAGAGGCTCAGCCCCCCCGCGCAATACGTCACGCAGACACAGCCGAGTCCACTGACGCGAGCGTAGGCGTCGGCGGCGAACCCCGCGTTGTCTTCGCGAGTTACACCGACCAGCTCGATCGGGCTTGCCTCGATCATCTTGTAGAGCGTCAGCACGTAGTCGCCCGGGATGCCGAAGATATGCCCGAGTCCCAGAGCGTGGAGCCTATCGATCAGGTACTGGCCGACCGTCGGCACCCCCGGATCCGTGGTTCCGTCGCGTGCTGTGTTCAGAGCCGTCGAGGTTGCCATCGGTCGTCTCCTGGGCTTGAAGGATTCCATTCGAATCGTGCTCGGGGACCGGGAGGGCCCTTCGACCCCTCCAACGCGTCAAAGGTCCGCGTGCCTCGCGCGGAAGTGGTCGGGCAAAGATATAGACCCAGGCCCAAAGGCCTCGCCGTGTGGTCACGGCAACGCGTTGGTAGAGTCCCTCGTCCACCCCTTCATACGGATCGAGGTCGTGTGTTAGTTCGATCGGATCGACGGGGCGCACAAAACCTTCGACCCAACCGGCACTCTTGTCGTCATGATCGACGAGGGCCGGGTACGGACCAAGGTCGAACAGTCGGCCGCGGACCTCGTCGGCGACCCAACCACGAGCGGCCACTTCCCCCGGGTCGTCGGGGGCCAGGGTCCCATACGCAAATAACAGTGAAGGCGTCGTGCGTTTCGATGGGCCCAGAGGAGCGGCTCCACGTTTCAGATCCCCATTGCATCCCGCCTGGCCGACGGGAGCCGATGGCAATCCATTCCCCTTCCCATTCATTCTAAACAATCTCGCTGCCATGACACGGTGGATTGGGCCAGGGCCTGCCCTTGTTTCTCCGATTGTGGGCCGCTCCGTTCAGGTATGGCTGATTGCAGGATGCTATTCGCTTCGATGGTTTTGAACGCTTCCGCGAAGGGGAGGAGAGGGCTGGCTGGAAAAAAGCAAATGGGGCCGTTTGACGCTCGGCTTGTCGCGAGAACTCGCCTGATTTCGAAACTTTCGAGGGAGCATGGGTTGACAATCTGAGGAGCGAGCGGATCATCTGACGCCTACGGTGGGTGGAAAGTTTTGGGAACCGGGATGATCGCCCCCGCCTCGGCTCGTTTGAGTTCGAGGGATCATCCCGCTCGCGGTCGTTTCGGGCCCCGCCCGGAACGACCCGAGCGTGATTCAAGGACGAGCCTGAAGTCACTTGGCCCAAATAGGTTAAAGAAGTGGGCCAGGTTGATCCGAGGGATGATGTCGTCCCGTTTTTTTTAGAGATGCACCAAGGAGGGTCATTCGGTGCGGCGTCGCTTCTCAAGAGGGGGAGCTCGACCATGGTGAGTCACTTCGCCGATGGAACGACGAACGACTGCGCCGATTGACTGTGTCAGCAGAATGGAGTTCGCTGATGTTCAGCCTGTCGGATTCGAGAGCGTTGGCCACCCGGAAGTGTCTGGCACGATCAGGGTCGAAGGAACGGCACTTTCGACGTTGCCGCCCCGCGCCTGAAGTTCTCGAAGGGCGACGACTGCTGGCCACCGGGATCAGCGGTGTACCGCCGGCGGTCAACGGGGCCGGAGCCGATCAGGCTGTCACGTTTGCGGCCTTCGCCGGCCCTCGGACCTGGGCGCCGGAAACGACCGAGTTGCACGTGTCCCAGGGTCAGACGGCTCACCTCCGGGTGGCCCGGGCGACGACCAACAACGCGATCGGCTCTGCGGCCGTGGCGACGATCGACTGGGGAGACGGGAGCACGACCCCCGGGCTCATCGCCGCCTACGCGATCGATTATGTCCCCGGCGCGGTGGGGCATCCCTACGGAATCACCGTTGCTGGGGAACACACCTATCTGACGCCCGGGACCTTCGTCGTCCGAACCACGATCGTGGCGGCCGACGGCGACTCGACGACGGTCACCAGCACGGTCGTGGCAACCCCCGCTCTGACTCTGAACGGAGGGCTGGACCCGGCCAGCGATACCGGGGCCTCGAACCTCGATGGGATCACCTCGGCGACGCAGCCCCGGTTTCAGGGGAATGCGACGCCCAACGCCAACGTGCAGCTCTTCGCCACGCGCCATGACGGCGGCGTCCCGTTCCCGATTGGCCAGGGTGTGGCCGATGCGCAAGGGGGCTGGTCGGTCACCTCGCTCCCTCTGGCCGAGGGTACATATGCGATCACAGCGAACATCAGCACCGCCGATGGTCGCCGGCTCTCGGCGGTCGCGATCGCCACGGGGAGCGCCGGGGGCCCCTTGGTCGTCGACACCACGGGGCCTCGTGTCGTCGGGCTGACCCTCAACGCGCTCAATGCCCAGATTCAGGTGAACCTCAGCGACAATCTGGCGGGCCTGGATTCACGTGGAGCCGCGGCCTCGAACCCGGTGAGCCTCCAGCGGCTCGTGCGTTCGCGAGCGAACACGGTTCCAAGTTGGCCGCTTTCGATCACCGACGGCGGCAAGTCGGTACTCCTCGGCCTGAGCCGGCCGTTGGCGAATGGACGCTACACGCTGCGAATTCTCGCCGCCGGGGTGCGTGACCTCGCGGGTAATGCGCTCGACGGCGAGTTCGGGGGGGCATTTGCGACCGGCAACGGCCAGCCGGGGGGCGAATTCGCCGCGACCTTCCAGGTCGCCAGGCGGCAAGCCCTGCTCCCCCGGGCGATCCAGCAGGCCGCCACACCGCAGCCGACTCATCGTTCGGGCCTGAGGTCTGCTCCTGGTTCCTCCGGACTGTTGGGCACGCGCCGCAATAAATAAAAAAAGAGCGAGAGCCGTGGCCTCATCGTCGGCCGTTGTGGCCAAGGGCAAGTGACGCCCTTGGCCAGGGCGGTGGCACGCGTTGGCCTCGCTTGCGTTCTCACTCTGAGAGGCCTCAACCGCGCGGGTTGATCAGGGCGCCCAGGTCGTGCATGAGTGAGTCGAAGATTAAGTTCAGATTGACTTTGCGACGGATGTGGTAGTCCGCCTCGATGCAGCGGTCGGCCAGAACGAGGACGGATTCGGGATCGAGTCGGTTGGCCAGGGACGTCACTGCGCCTCGGTCGCTCGGATCGGGGCAGGGGGGAGCCAAGCCGGCGGTCTGCCAGAGGATTCCCCGGAAGAAGTGGGCGAGCTCACCGATGAGAAGGCTGGCGCGGGCCCGCTTGTCAACCGACTCCTTGAGCTCGTTGACAAAGAGCGTGAGGCGTGCCGCCGAGGCGGGGGGATCGAACCCTCGAGGGGACGCCAGGTCGTCGATCAGGGCACGGCGGAAGTGGTCGAGCTCGGGGTCGGCCAGTCCTCGGGCGCGGGCGACGCTTCCCTCGCCGAGTTTGGCGAGCCGAGTGGCTTCGGTGGAGTCATGCGCAACGTTCTGCTCCAGGAGCAGGGCGGCCAGCTCCGTCTCGGGCAGCGGTTCGAAGCGGACGACCCGGCAGCGGGAGATGATGGTCTCGAGCTGGAGCTCGGCCGAAGTTCCGATCAGGATCAGGACCGACTTGTCCGGCGGCTCCTCCAGCGTCTTCAGGAAGGCGTTCGCCGCTTCCTCGTTCATGTCGTCGGCATCGTCAACGATCGCGAGCTTCCGTCCGCCGCGGGCGGGCTTCAGACCAAGGTCGAGGCAGAGGCCACGGATCACCTTGATCGGGAGCTCGTGCTTGTCTTCGGGGCGGGCAACCTGCAAGACGTCCGGGTGATTCCCCGCCTTGACCTGGGTACAGGATGGGCACTTCTGGCAGGGATTCAGTGCCGTCGGGTCGGCCTGCTCACAGAGTAAGGCCTGAGCCAAGGTCAGCGCGAAGGTGCGTTTGCCGATCCCGTCGGGGCCGACAAAGAGGAAAGCGTGCGGAAACCGACCCTGTGTCAGGCTGTTCCGCAGACTCTCGACGACCCGGTCATGACCGCGGACCGAGTGCCAGGCCACGCTCCACCTCACTTTGAATTCGGGATGAGACGACCTCGGGCTCGGCCGAGGCATCGACCACAACGATGGGTGCGGGGTAGTACGAGCAGGTATTGCTGGCCGAAGCTTGGGCGGCGGCCAGGAAACCCTCACGGACTTTGGCATGGTACGCCAAGGGCCGGTCTTCGATCCGATCACGCGACTCGCCGACCCGACGCCGCGCCAGATCTGGCGGAACGTCCAGGATCAGGGTCAAGTCGGGCAACAGAGCCCCGGTCGCCGCCAGCCCGACGCGTCCGACCTCCTCGATCGGAAGTCCGCCAGCGTAGCCTTGATAGACGATATTTGCGAGAAGATAGCGGTCGGAAACCACGGTCCGGCCACTCGCCAGCGCCGGGCGGATGATTTCCTCGACAAGCTGGGCTCGGCTGGCCATGTAGAGGAGCATCTCCGCGCAGCGAGAGATTCACCGTATTGCGATCGAGGAGGATCTGGCGAAGGCGGTCGCCGAGCGATGTGCCTCCCGGATCGCGGCAGGTCACAACATCAAGTCCGGACGCACGGAGCCAGGTGGCCAGCGCAGCCGCTTGGGTCGACTTGCCCCCGCCATCGGGGCCGTCCAAGGCCAGGAACAGGCCCCTCGCAGAGCTTGGATTTGAAGGATCGTGCCAGGGCATCGGGCCATCTTAGCCGGGAACGACCCTCGACGAAAGCTCAGCCAATGAGATCCGATCAGGGTGTTGGCTTCCTCACGATCGATATAGGGGGGGGGACGCCCCCCCCCTCATTGGGGAATCGGCTTGGGCGTGAGCGTTAGCTACTTGGCCCTTGTCATGCCGGGGATCGGGAAGGATTGCGCGATCGATGCCCGAACGAGGTGACGCCGGAAGCGGCTGGCCACCTGGTAGAACAGCGATCCCACACAGAGGATCAGGAGCATCAGCCGTAGCGACGTTGCGGTTGCTGCCGAAAGCCCGATTCCGGTTCCAATCGCCACGTAGGCAGCCAGGCATGTCGGGCACTTTGGCAAAAAGGCCAGCAATGCGCCCGGAACGACCCAGCCGGCGCTGGCGAGACCACGCTGCGCAATCGTCTTGCGGGCGGTGCCGCTCGAACCCAATTCGCAGCAACGTTGAGCGCTCACGCGTGGTCCTCCGCGGAACAGCAACTGGAGCCCGAGGCATTCGGAGCGACGGAATTCACGGTCAAGGGAACCAGGCGGCCATCGTCGTACCGGTCGTGGTGCCGGACCCAGTTCATGGTACTGGTCTCGTTCCGGCCCTTCGGCGTGAGGTCGAGATAATTGTGGGCGCCGAGCAAGAGGTCGCACCCACGGGCATAGGACGAGTAGGTGTGGAAGACGTCGCCCGCCGCGTCCTTGGTGAACACGCTGATGCCGTGGAGATCCTCGGCCGCGTGGTCGCTCATCCCGTAGTTGTAGTTGACCTGGCCCCGCGCGACTTCCTCCTTGGTAAACGACACGTGATAGTCGTAATTGAAGTCACCGCCAACGGACGAGATCCACTTGAACCGCCAGCCCATCCGCGTCTTGAACGGTTCGAACTCGGCCAAGGGTGCTCGCGAGACCACAACGAGCGACACGTCGTGAGGCGCGAGGTGCAAGTTGGCTCCGTCAATATGGTCGGCGATGAACGAGCAGCCCGTACACCCTTCCGCCCACCCGGGAGCAAACATGAAGTGATAGACGATCAACTGGCTGCGTCCGTCGAAGAGGTCGGCCAACGACTCCGTGCCAGCCGGTCCTTCGAACCGATAGGACTTCTCGACCTTGACCCAGGGGAGCTGGCGGCGCTGGCGGCTCAGCTCATCATTCAGCCGGGTCAGTTCCTTTTCCTTTTTGAGCAATTCCTTGCGAGCGATGATCCATTCTTCGGGCGAAACGATGGCGTGTTCCGTCATCTTGGGTTCTCCATGCCGAACCGGACTGCTGGCCCGGCGCAGTCGTGGGATTGAGGGACGTCCGATGAGTTTTTCTTAGGATCGCTCCGCGTCCACCTCTCGATCCTCGGGATCGGTGGAGCGGGTTGGGCTCTGAGGAGAATCGCCTTGTTCCGCGTCGTCCTTGATCCGCAGCAGCGCACTCGCCCAGAAGCCCTCGTAACGACTGACCCAACGTTCGTAGATCTGCTGAATGGGAACCGCGTTCAAGCTGTTGATTCGTTGCCGGCCTTGCTCTCGCGTGACGATCAACGACGCCTCACGGAGCACGTCGATGTGCTTCATCACTCCGAACCGCGAGAGCTTCGGGAATTGCGCCACGATTTCCGTGGTGGTTCGCGGGCCATTCCGCAAGAGGTCGAGGATCGAGCGGCGCGTCTCGTCGGCGAGGGCTTTCCAGACGCGGTCTAACTCCTCAGACATGCTCGCCCTCTGGCAATTGCGGCAGACTCTGGATGTGTTTCATGAGGGTGCAACGGATCAGACTTCAGAGCGTTTCTTCACTTGATTCAGCAACTGAGACCAACCGGAAGTGACCCCCTTGCGATGTTCAGGGTCGATGAGGCCGAGCACCCGGTGTCGCAGGGTCAGGATGGCACCGTCGCTGACCTGTTTGATTCGAAACTGCAGGTGACCGGTGGCCGGATAAGACATGAACATCGGCCCGTGGATCTCCAGAAGTGTGGGAGGCTTGATGACCTGCACGAACCCCCACAGGTGCCCTTGCTGGTCACCGAGATCGCGGTACCAACGCCCGCCCGGCCACGCCTCGAGCACCATCGCCAACGACTTGCCATCGTCCGTGCTGTTCTCCTCGGCAAGCCGCTTCAGCAGGCTTTGAAACACCACTTTCGTGGTCGCCTTGATTTGAAGTTCCTGCGAAATGTCCAGCGTCAGGTCATCCAGATTCATTTCAACGCTCCCGTTCAAGAATCCGTTCTGATCGCGGAAACCACCATCGCCACTCCGCGATCTCACCTCTCATCTTAGGTAACCGAATAGTAACGTGACTTTTTAGTCACGTCAAGTTGGCCTGCGAATTGTCCTCATGAATTCTGAGGTTGAGGGCGTCCCACCCGCCGTTCGCTGAGGGGTGGGTCGATCGGATTGCGATGGTCGGATCGGATTGGAGGGGATTGGAACGCTGGGCGGGCGCGGAGCCGTGCCGCCAAGGCAAGGCGGGAGCTGACGCTCTCCGCTTGCTTGGGTGGCTTCCTTGCTTTGTGGCCGGTTCATGGTGGTGGGTTGGGGCCACCCGGCGCAAGAGTGGCAGTCGATTCGTGGAAGGACTCGAACCGGTGGTGAGACCTGTTTGGCGCGGGAGCGATGGGGAGGGCGGGCCGTCAGGGTTGGTCGAGGGGGGGGACTTCCGAGGGGATGGCCTCGGCGCCGCTTGCGAGCCAGGCGTTGGCCTCGGCGAAGACCTGGCGGATCTTGGCGTGGTAGAGCAGTCGTGTGATCTGGTCGAACGAGCCCCAGTGATGCCAGTGGCCGGCCGGATCTTCGACGTGCTCGGCCGATGGGGTCAAGGACGCGACGTCGTGGACCTCGACGACGAAATAGGTCACCGTTTTGATGACCTTGCGGCCGCGGCGGATGTAGGTGTACGAGAGGCTCTTCTCGAACCCTTCGCGGAACGACCATTCGACCAGCCCGGTCTCCTCGTGAAACTCACGGGCGGCGGTCTGTCTGCTCGATTCCCCGGCTTCCATTCCCCCCTTGGGGAACTCCCACTTGGCACGCGGATTGCGCACCGTGGCCGAGTGGAGGACGAGGAACACGAGCCCGTGTTCCCCATCCACCTGATACGGAATCACACCGGCGGAGCGCTCGTGGATCGTGGTCATGACGGCGGTCGCTCCGACGGCCGGTCATCGCCGTCGCCGTCCTCAAGGGCCGCCACCAGGCCAAGCACCGCTCCCGGCGTTACCTGGTCGTCTTCCCATCCACGGATTTCCGCCAGCCGGCCGGTCGTGGGCGCAGGCACATCGAACGTCGCGGGGCCTACGAGCACCTCGACGAGCCGATCTCCCTCCCAGACTTCATCTCCCCGCGCAGCGAACCAGTGGCTCACGACAATCCGCACGTCCGGACCGGTTCCCAGGTCGGGCAGGATCACTGCCTCCAAGCGCATGGCGAACCCCGTCTCGTCGTTCACGCATCAGTCTCGATTCGGTGAAACGCCCACTGACGCTCCCCGATCGCATAGCATCTCAGCTTATCCCCAGAGTCTCTCCTTGGCCAGAGCGATTGGAACGCGATCCTGGCTGCTCCGCGGGGAACGGGGGCCTGGGGTCCGTTCCCCGCCTGCGTCCGGTCGTCATGCGACAGGGGGAAATGACGCGTCTCCCTCGAGTTTTACGAAACTTTGGCGAGGGCTCGTGGTATCTAGCTTGAAGAGGGATTCTAAGGAAGACTGGGGCGTCCTTCGTTCGAGTCTCCAACCTGCTTCGGCTCTGAATCTTGGCCCGATGAGGGGCGAGCCGGAGAGCCTCGGGAAACGAACCCAAGAGGAATCTGGGCATGGCGAGTCGTTGTAACCTGCACCGAGGATTGAGGTTTGTGGGCCTGCTGCTGCTGCTGGTTTTGGCGGCCGAGTCGAGGGGAGCCGAACTCCCTCAGGATCGGGGAATCGGCCAGCGCATGGCCAACTTCACGCTCAAAGATGTCTCGGGGCAGTCGGTCTCGCTTTACGGCTTTGCCGGGAAAAAGGCGGTCGTCCTGGCCTTCTTGGGAACGGATTGTCCGGTCGGCAACCTTTATGCGCCTCGTTTGGCCGAGCTCAGCAAGGCCTATCAAGACAAGGGCGTCGTCTTCCTCGGCATCAATTCCAACGCCCAGGAGACGGTCGATCAGGTGGCCGAGCACGCCAAGACCTATGGCCTTGATTTTCCCGTGCTGAAGGACACGGTCAACCTGGTGGCCGACCTGACCTTGGCCGAGCGGACGTGCGAGGTGCTCGTGCTCGACGGTCGCGCAATGCTGCGTTATCGCGGTGCGATTGACGACCAGTATGCAATCGGCAAGCGGAAGCCCGAGGCGGCAAACCACTACCTGCGTGACGCGATCGATGAGGTACTGGCCGGGAAACCGGTTTCAACCCCGGCGACGGCGGTGGTCGGTTGCTTGCTCGACCGTCTCGAGCCGAAACCGGTGACGTCGACCAGCGCTCCCAGGATCCGCCCGGCCTCGCCTGAGATCGTGGCCGTCCTGAAGGAAAAGGAGCCGGCGACTCCCATCGACGTGGGGCAGGTCACCTACGCGAGCCAGGTGGCCGTCGTTCTCCGCGACCGTTGCCAGTCGTGCCATCGACCTGGTCAAGTTGGGCCGTTTCCGCTACTCACCTACGACGATGCTCGGCGTCGCGCCGCGATGATCCGTGAGGTGGTTGACGACCACCGCATGCCCCCCTGGCATGCGGATCCCCGGTACGGCCACTTTCGAAACGACCGGCGGCTTTCGGACCGCGAACGAGCGACGCTCCTGGCCTGGGTCGATCAGGGAGCCCCGCTGGGAGATCCTGCCGAGATCCCGGCCGCCAAGTCGTTTCCGGAAGAATGGACGGTCGGTACGCCGGACGTCGTTTTCGAGATTCCCGAGCCCTATGTGGTCGCCGCCCAAGGGGTGCTGAACTACGTCAATGTGCGGGTCCCGACTCACTTTACCGAAGACAAGTGGATCCAGGTGGCCGAGGCGATGCCGGGTGACCGTTCGGTGGTCCACCACATTATCGTCTACGTTGATGACCACGCCAAGGAGAAGGGCCGAGAGCGCGATGCGCACCTCTGCGGCTTCGCCCCGGGCGACATGCCTTCGGTCTTCCCTCCCGGCACTGCCAAGAAAATCCCGGCCGGGTCCGACCTCGTGTTCCAGCTTCACTACACACCCAACGGCAAGGTCCGAACCGATCGATCCAAGGTGGGGCTCACCTTCGCCAAGACACCAGTCGAGCATCAGGCGCGCACCGTGGGAATCGCCCAGACTCGGTTCATCATTCCCCCCGAGGCCGATAATCACCCGGTGCGTGCTTCCTACAAATTTTCTCGGGACGCGCATCTGCTCAGTTTCATGCCGCACATGCATCTGCGAGGCAAGAGCTTCCGGTATGAAGCCACGTTCCCCGACGGCCGCAAGCAGACGTTGCTCTCCGTACCGGCCTACGACTTCGGCTGGCAGACCTCCTACAACCTGGCGGAACCTCTACCCATGCCCAAGGGGACCCAGATTGATTGCCTGGCCCATTATGACAACTCCAAGGGCAACCCCTACAATCCCGACTCCTCCAAGGCGGTGACCTGGGGTGAGCAGACGTTCGAGGAGATGATGATCGGCTATCTCGACTGCGTTGATGATGGGCCGATCGATGAGAAGCCCCCGGCCGAGAAGCCCTCTGCCGAGAAGCCGGAGAAAGCCGCCGCGGCCAACCGGCCGTCTCCGGCCGTGCGACTCATTCGCGTCCTCCGCGCTTTGAATTCCGCCCCGGCCGCGGCGAACTAACCTACGTTCCGCACCTCTCTGGTGGATAACCTTCGACGTTCCGGCGGCCTGCAATCTCAGCGATTGGAGGCCGTCGTCATGTCGAGATCGGGCGCAGGTGATCTCGTCCTCCGAGAGTTAGAGTGAGGCGGAAACCGGGTGGGTCGAACTTGATGAGGTATGTGCCCTCCTGAGCTGGATCGCCGATCCGTTCCGCGTGGAAGACCCTCTCGTCGAGTCGGACATCATCGTCTTCATGCTCGGATCCTTCGACCGTTCATCGAAGGCCAAGGAACACGATCCGCAGGGGGCAGGCGGATCGAGATAGGGCCGTCAGCGGCCTCGGCTTACTTCACTCCGCTGACTTCTCGTGAATTGGCTGACTCGCGGGGCGAAGGTAGAATGAGAAGAAGGCTTGCGCCCGAAAGCTCACGTTGTGGAGATTCTGCTATGCCTGCACTTTCAAGAGAAGCAGCAGCCGAGAAGCTGGCCAGGCGAGTGGAAACGGCCAAGCCATCCGACCTTCCGGAAATCTATGCCGAGATCTTCCCCGAGAAGACCTCAGCCGACACGCCGGTCGCGAGCGATATCGCCAGGCATATTCGGAGCAGCTTGGAGGCGGAAGAGATCGTTGATCTGTGGAACGTTGTCTTCCCGGAAGATCGCAACGTGTGGTACGACGAGGAATCAAAATCGATCCACTACAACGAGGAGATGGTCGGATACGTGGATTGACGGAGTGGCCAACCTGATTTCTTCGTTCGGAGCCTCGCGTTGCCAGCGACCGCGCTTCAGCATTTCGAGGAGGACATCGCCCGGGCCCGCGCGATCCACGCCCATGCGGACCCACTTCCACACACGAATGCCGCCGAGCAATTGTTGCGTTCCGACCTTTTGCGCAGCTCTTGGATGTTCGCTGTTGGCGCAATGGATGCCTATTTCTGCGACGCTTACACCGATGTCGTCGCCGCGATGGCCATATCGAAGAGCCGACAGGCCGCGATCACCCTTCCGGAATGGGCGTATGACATCAAGATCCCGATCAGGGCGGTCCTCGAGCATTACGACTACACGAATTGGCGGTGGAGGATGGCCGCCCGGAAGATGATGGAGCGAGAAAACGTCATCAGCCTTGTTGCGATCCAAAAGCTCTTTAATAAGTTTTTTTCGCCCTGGTCACAAATTCATCGGCGATCTCTTCGACGCATGCATTGCGCGGGCGGATTCCAAGATCAGGCTGTTCGGCGTATCGCGCGCCGACTATATGACCATGAATCCTGGCGACAAGAACAATGCGAGGAAAGCTGCGATCGACCAGTTCGAGGAAAGGTTCAGGTCGATCTTTCAGAGACGGCACGACTGCATCCACAATTGTGATCAACCTCGCGTTTCCCCCCAGGTCTTGGACAAGGGCGGGACTGTGCTGAAGGTCATCCAAGACGTCGATTACTTCGTGCGACGCTGCGACGAGCACATCAATTCTGAGTGCCGCGAGTTCCTTCTGGGTGTTGGTTGCAACGCCGCCACAATCGCCCAGGCCGGCTACTGAGGCCAAGGGACATTCGATACGCCTCTGTGCGAAGAAGGGCGAGGAGCCCAATATGCCTCCGATTTCAAGGTCTACGCAGTTGTTCACGTGAAGGACGCCGGAACTCCCGTTGCGGTGGTTGCCACGATCCAGCCCGCTGGGCTGAAAGTCCTCCGAGCGGAGTGGTAACTATTCCACCGCTCGGATCCTTCCCCCGTGGCGTTCGACGCAACCGGTGACAGTTCTCCGCGTACGCGATTACGTGCGAGTTCACGAGGCCTGGAGGATCACCGTAGTGACCAGCGTGTACCACACGACCCGCACACACTGGCTCATTCGGAGGGGGCTTTACGCGGCCATAACATTGAGGTTCGCATGACGGCCTCGGATTCGCACTTCAACGAAGCTGACTGAAACCTATGCAAAGACGGGATGAATTTGTAGCGTTTGGAAGGTTTGAAGATGCTTTACTGTAGGAACTATTCTTCGCTTCGACACTCGAGTCGACTGGGAAATGGAACGCCTGGGGTCGGAGCGAGGCGTGACGGACGCTGGAGTGAGGAGTCGCGATGCAGCCCTCCGCGATTGACCGACAATTCCCGACACTCGACCCACTCGCTCGGATTCTGCTCCGGCCTGTCGGCTTGGTCGGTCGGCGACTGTGCCGGACCCGCCTCTCGTTGCGAGTGCTGATGATTCTCGTGCTGGCCATCGGGACCGGGTTCGGTTGGATCGTACGAACCGCCCGAGACCAGCGTGATGCGGTCGCCGCGATCAGGAGCGTGAACGGCAGCGTCATCTACGACATCGACTGGCGAAACGCAACCTCTAATCCCTACCTGAGTTCGTGGAGTCCGCTGCAACTCTACGATGGGAAGATCGGCGACCACACTTGGCTGAAATGGGTGGTCGACCGCATCGGAATCGATTATTTCGGTAATGTTGTGTATGCGAGGCTCGTGGAGCGGAGAACGAGTGACAGGTCGAAGACCGACGACGCGTTGATGGCTCATATCGGGCGTCTCCGTCGGCTGAGGACGCTGAGACTCGACAATACCCAGGTGACCGAGGACGGCCTGATCCACCTCAAAGGGCTGACCGGCCTCGACTCACTGTCCCTTGCCTACACCCGGATTGATGATCGAGGCCTGGTCCACCTCAAAGGGCTGACCAGCCTCGACTCGCTGTCCCTTGCCCACACCCGGATTGATGATCGAGGCTTGACCCACCTCAAGGGGCTGACCGGCCTTCGCTCTCTGTCCCTCGACAACACCCGGGTCAGCGATCGAGGCTTGACCCACCTCATGGGGCTGACCGGTCTTCAAACGCTGTCCCTCGACAACACCCGGGTCAGCGATCGAGGCCTGGTCCACCTTGAAGAGTTAAACTGGCTCGGGTCCCTTTACATCAACAACACCAATCTCACCGATGACGGGGTCGGTGAATTGAAGTGGGCTCTGCCGAGGGTTCAGATCGTCCGCAATCAATAGAGACACCGCGGCTTTGCCGTGGGCCACGACCTGGGAATTGAGTCGACAGCTTGGCTGTCGACCCGACGCGTCTGTGCCCACATTAGCGACTACATAGGCATTCATTCTGATAGGTGAGACCGTGCCTCTCATGGTTTGCCAGGCCGATGCTTGCCTTGTTCAACGGGTAACCCAGGGGAGGCATAACAACGGCGGAAGCCGCCATGATTCACGGTCGGAACGGATTGGCTTTGTGCTTTGAGTGGCCTTGAGCCCGTATCAGAAGGAATCGGCGCTGATGACCTCGCCGCCTCCAACCGTACCCAGGGCTCGCCATGTCCAGCCATTGATCGTGCTCTTGACGAAGCGGACCGAACCGTCGCCGAGCAGTGCGTTCACGCCGCCGGAATGGTAACTTCGGGCGGTGACAGCGGCGAACGACGGCCTGCCGAGCTTCTCGCGGCTGCTATTGATATCGACGTCGGGGTATGTCTTTCCCCCGGATTTGCCAGGGGTCGCCTTGTTCGGCGGCCAGGCGGTGGTCATCCCGTTGTGGTGCACGCCCGACTCGAACCACTGGGTCCGTCCCTCAGCTTCGCGGACCGCACAGCCGCCGGAGCCGTTGTACTCGGGAGCGACTGTGGCCGGGTCCGCATCGGGGGGCGGGGGGGCGTTCATATTGGTCGCGGTGAACGAAGAGCAGTCCCTGAAGTAGGTGAGATAACCCTTCCCCTCGGACATGAAGAGGGTGTTGCTCAGGCCATCGGTGAATTCCGCGAACGAGCGGCTTTGGTTCACACCGAACGTGCCGCGATTCTTGCTGGTGCTCCCGATCCCACCCCAGACAAACCAGTCTCCCTCGAAGAAGCCGTAATTGGCGATCCCGTATTGGCCCCCCGCGGCGAGGGCCCGCGCCACGGGCTGCGTCTCGCTCGGGCAGATGAAGACCGAGATCACCTGGCGGACGACCGTGTCGTTGGGCGGGGTCTGCATGTCGACCATGAAGTTGGCCGCGTTGTAAGTGTTCCCCCCTTCGATGTAGGGCAGCAGGCGGGAATAGGCCCCGAAGCTGTTCGTCCAGGTGACCGTCGTTCCACTCCCGGCGATCACCAGTGCTGGAGGCAAGGCACTGGCCGCCTGTTCGTAATTGTGCAGCGCCAGGCCGAGTTGCTTCAGGTTATTCACGCATTGCATCCGCCGGGCAGCTTCGCGCGCGGCCTGGACTGCGGGCAACAACAGGGCGATCAGGACGGCGATGATCGCGATGACGACGAGGAGTTCGATCAGGGTGAAACCGTTGCGTTTCATTGGGGCGGGGACCTGGTGGGAGGAAGGTCGGGACATGCCATGTACGCATGGTCGTCGTCGACCACCGGCTCCCCCTACCAATGCAATCGAAGTGCCGTTGCTATCGCCCAGACTCAAAACCTCTGTATGAAACAGCTTATGGTGTTTGGGGGAGATCGTGTTAGGGGAATTCAGGGCCAACGATTGTCCTTGGGTGGCGAATTTTTCACCACGGCCCCAAACTCCAACTTCCTCCGAAAAGGAGAGCCGCGTTTTTGAAACCGTGGGGTGTCAAACGCTGCAATCCTAATCCCGTTGAACGTCCGGTTCCGGGACTCCTCCTCCCAAGAAACCAATCCCGCTCAAAGGCGAGAATCGCAAATGTCGTCGAGTCCCCTTCCTTGTATTCCTCAGACTTGCGCTAACCCCATCGAGATTTGGCCGGGCCGGTGCGCGGCTCTTCGTCGATGCACGACTGCTGTCATTCAATCGACTTGCGACTATAGTGAATGATCGGGGGTACTTGCGGATCCGGATGGGAACTGTGTCGGCCTGGGGGCGAACGATGAAGCCATTGCCATTTCTGATCGGTGCGGTCGGTCTCGTGCTCGGCGGGTTGTGGGCGGTGGCGGCGGACTCGCCAGAACGCGAAATTCCTGCGCCTTTTGTGCCGTTCGAGCACATGATCGGGAGTTGGAAAGGCACAGCGGTCCCGTTCGCGAATCGACTGAAGGGCTGGTCGGAAACTCACATGTGGGCCTGGAGGTTCTCCAAGGGCCAGCCTGTCGGCATGAGCCTGGAATTCACCGGCGACAAGTCGCTGGCCAAGGCCCAGCTCAGTTATGTGGACGACGCCAAGCAATATCGCCTCGAAGGGACCGATCCGGAAGGGAAGGCGATCGTGTTTGTCGGGGCCATGGATAAGGCGGGCCGCGCCTTGGTGCTTGGCCGCGTCGGCTCGGCGGGCCAGGGGAAGGATCGCATCACGATTCGCCCCAACACGAATCTGATTCGCTACACGATGGACTTCGAGCATCAAGAGACAGGCGCTCCGCAGTACGCGAAGGTGATCGAGGTGGGGCTGACGAAGGCGGGGGTTTCGTTCGCCGCGGGGGGAGAATCCGCCGACCTGCCCAAGTGCATCCTCACCGGCGGAGCCTCCACGATGTCGGTGACCTACCAGGGCAAGTCCTACCCGATCTGTTGCTCCGGTTGCCGTGACGAATTTAACGAGGACCCGGAGAAATACGTCAAAAAGGCGTCCCTCATGACCTCGCCGGGTGGGAGCAAGACCTCCACCAAGCCCGCGTCCAAGGTCGGTCGGGACGATGGTTCCTTCGATGGCCTGGACGATGAGATCCAACCCAAGAAGGGGAAGAGCAAGGTCTCCGAAAAATCGGCGGGAGCCGCGGCCAAGGACAAATCCGCCGACGACAAGCCGGCTCCGTCGAAGCCCACCCCGAAAGTCTCGAAGGCGGCGTCGCAACTTCGCCTGGCTCAGAACCTCGAAAAGTCGGGGAAGACGAAGGCGGCGTTGCAGTATTATCGCGAACTTGTGAAAGACTACGCCGGGACACCCGAGGCGAAGACCGCCGCGGAGCGGATCAAGGCGTTGGCGGGAGACTGAGCGGAGGTCTCTCACCAACATTGACGCGGGCCGAAGGCTGGGAGAACGCGGAACTTGTGCGGAGAGCGGCCTCAGCCTTCGACGGTTCGCGGGGCAATCCGGATGTCGAGTCCGACCCGGGTAGTGCGGATCTCCCAGTCATCCCGGTCCCACCCATCAATGATCCCCGAGGCTTCGAGGCGGTCGAACATCTGCTCGACGTAGGTGGGGACCCGGTCCTCGTACTCGGCCACGAGGTCGAGCTTCCGGCCGAGCAGGTTGAGGAGGCCTCGAATCGTCGACGGGCCCTTCTCGGCGATCCGTTTCTGGCCCTCGGGAGAAGCGGGGTCGGGACCATCTAACGTCAACTGCATCGAACGAATCAGCTTGCCGAACTGGCCGAACCAGGAGTCGCGAAACCCGAAGTAATCCTTGTGGACGATCTGGATCTCGCCATTGCGGACGAGTGCGGCCTGGTAGACCGACTCGAGGAAGTTTTCGCCGTAGTCGGTCTGGAAGGCGATGTTGACGGCCTTGGCCAGGTGCTGCAGAGCGCCTTTGATCCCAATGACGTCGGGGTCGACCTGCAGCGACAGGTCGCGGAGTCCCCCCGCTCGACGCGCGGTGACGGTTCCGCCACTCCCCCCCTCAACGGCCACGCCCAGGCCCAGATCCCCCGAACCTGACACGGACGGAGTGATCGACGGGATCGAGGGGAGCGGTACGGCGGCGGTAGCCCGACGAGCGGTCGACGGCGCCGGAGCTGGTACTGGAGCCGGAGCAGTCGTGGTGGAAGGCCGTTTCGGTCCCTTGGGCGGAGGCTGCGAGGGCATGCGACAACTCCGAAGTCGGGGCTCGTTCGTGGAAAAAAAAGACCAACGCGGACATCATAGCCTGCCGGTCGCCGACAGACGACGACTGGCTCGCTTATCGATCCGGCCCGCGTTCGGTTGATGGTGGCGAAGACGAGGGAGGAACCTCGCGCCAGCGCTGTCGACGCCGTTCGAGGAGCCGCGTGATGAACGCGTCATACTCCGTGTCAGGTCGGCGCCGTTTGGGGTCCCATCGCCGCCCTTTCTCCCAGTTGCAACGGCCATGGACCACGCCGAGGTTTTCCGGTTCCTCGGTACCGCCTCGGGCCCGGGCACGAATATGCTCAAGCGTCGCCCCTTCGCCGGTTGCGGCGTCGAAGGCAATTGGGCCGTTGCAGATCAAGCACTTGCCGACCCAGTTCGCCCCTCTCCGCGCGAAGGAAGTGTCGGTCTCGGCCACCCGTACGATCTTCTCGGCGGTCGTCATCGATTGGCGGTCGCTCCCTTTTTTTTGATTCGAGCCCCTGTCTGTGGGCCGATTTGAATTGGGAAACGAGGGAATTCTTCCGGCGGACAGTCGGTTTGACCCGTCGTGAGAGCGGACTTTATCACACGAGAAATCAGGCGGTTCATTCTAGGAAGAGCGCCGCTCGCGGTCTCCAAAATTTGATTCGCCAGCGGCGGGAACTTCGGGCTATGATCGGGCCTGCCTCGCCGGAACCGTCGACGGCGAGGCCCCAGATCGATCGCCCTCGAGCCCGAAAGGTGCCGCCGTGTCGCCATCGTCTCAGCCCGCGTTTCCTCCCCTGTCGCTGGGGGTTTGCAGTTGGAGCTTGCAGGTAAAGAGCATCGCCGAGTTGAAAAAATTACTCGGCGATCTGGGTGTCAACGTGGCCCAGTTGGCTTGCGGCGACCCCCACCATGCCAACTGGGATGAGGGAGACGCCATGCCCGAGGCGGCGAAAGCCTCGGGGATCGTGATGACTGGTGCGATGCTCGGGTTCCCCGGCGAAGATTACACCACGCCGCAGACCATCAAGGAGACCGGTGGTTTCGGCAATCCGGCCGATCGTCAGGCCCGGCTGGAACGGCTCCGATGGGCGCTCGATCGCACGCTGGAGCTGGGGCTGACCGACCTGATGCTCCACGCCGGCTTCTTACCCGAGGTCGATGATCCGGGCCGCTCGGCGATGCTCGACACCTTGAGCCAGGCCGGCCAGCTCGCGGCCGAGAAGGGGATTACGCTCGCGTTTGAGACCGGACAGGAGACCGCCTCGCTTTTGCGGCGCACTCTGGACGACCTGAAGGCGCCTAACCTCAAGGTCAATTTCGACCCCGCCAACATGCTTCTCTACGACATGGGCGATCCGATCCAGGCCGTCGAAATCCTCGGCCCGGACATCCGCAGCGTCCACGTCAAGGATGCCCGGCGGCCCAAGGTCCGCGGCCAATGGGGCGAGGAAGTGCCCTTGGGCCAGGGCGAAGTCGACATCCCCCGATTCATCAAGACGTTGAAGGCGGTGGGCTATACCGGCCCCCTCGTCGTCGAGCGTGAAGTGGGCGACCAGAGCGGGCGAATTCGCGACGTTGCCCAGGGCCTGGCTTTGCTCCGCGAATGCCTGGCTGGATGATCAGGACATCGCTTGTCTCAATGGGGCATTCGATGGCCCATGATTTGCACTAGGATTCCTGATGTCGCTGAGGAGAAATCCTCAAAGTTTCGGTCGGCAATCTACTGAGGAGAGTTTCCATGTCGCTCAAGCAATGGAGTCTGGCTATTCCGTTCGTAGGCTGTGTTCTGGCTGCCTCAACCTGTCTTGCACAGGTGCCGGCCACGGGGGAAAAGCCGACCCCGCCCGTGGGTGAGAGGGTGGGAGAGAAGGTGGATAGCGCCGTCCAGAGCCTCAAGAAAGGTGTGAGCTCCGCGGGCGATGCGATTCGCGACCAGTACGAGAAGGCTCGTGCCGGAGTCCACAATATGAGCGTGGCGGCCCGAGTTTACGGTCGCCTGCACTGGGACAAGGCGCTCGTGAATTCCAAGGTCGAGATCGACGTCCAGAAGGGTGGCGTTGCGGTCTTGACCGGATCGGTGGAGGACTCCGTGGCCCGCGTCAAGGCGGTCCAACTGACCCAGGACACTGTCGGAGTGACCAAGGTCATCGATCAGCTTGTGGTGTTGACCACCGCGACGGGGACCGTGCCGGCCCGTGTGATTCCCGCCAAGCCCTGATATCGGGGCACCTTGGCATTCCGGAAATGAAATTGGTTAGGGCTTGCCACCAAGGGCCGCCACTCCTCGCAACGGGATGGCGGCCCGGTCCGTTGGCCCGTTGCGACCCGTCCTGGGACGGTTCGCCGCCTAGCCAATGACCGAATTGACCACATCGACGAGTTCGCGACCGCCCTCGGTCAGACCATAAATGTTCTGCTTCCCCCGGCGTTTCGGCTCAATCAGGCGACCGTGCCGGAGCAGGGCCAGATGGTGGCTGACCGCTGGCTGGCTCTGCGTGCCCAACTCGGCGCAAAGCTCGGAGACATTCCGGTCTTGCTCGTTCAAAAGCATCAATACTTGCAGCCGTGTGGGGTCGGAGGCCTGCTTGAGCAAGTCCGCCACACGCCTGATCTTGGCGGAAGGCCGCGGGAAGCGGGGGCTTTTGACGTTTTCGGAGCTGCGGAAACCTTGGGCGAAGTGGGGGGCATAAAACTCCTTAAGCCATTGGTGACGTTCAAGACTCGAGCGAGTTTTGTGGGGATGGGCCAGTCTGCGCTCGCGTGAAGCCCCGGTCCGTGGGGCTATGGTCACAGCCTCGGGTATATTTAGGAACATGCCTGATGACGTCAACCCCTTCCCTGTGAGAATTCGCAGGGTTTCTTGTTTGTATGAATCAGAATAAATTGTTGAGAGTGCCGGCGGATTCTGTTTGTGGTGGGATGGGATTCGATGGCGTGTCAATCGGGCTGGGGGTTGTGGATTTACGCTTGCCGCATGGGCGAGTCAGCCGTTAGAGTAGGCGGATTGAATTGGGGACAGTTTCCCGTTACGGTCGCCGCCGCCGGGGCTGGGCCGGGCCGGGCGGCGTTCTTCTTGCGCTGAGAGTTCCGTCTGATGTCCGTGCTCACCACCATGACGCAGACCGACCTGGCTTATCAACAGTGCATCAACCCGGCTTGCCGGGCGACATATGCGGTTGACCAGACGATTTTCGCCTGCCCCTCGTGCGGCGACTTGCTGGACGTCGTTTACGATTGGGATCGGCTCCCGGTCCCGAGCCGGCTGAACGAGTTCGAAGCCAAGTGGTCGACCCGGCTCGACCCGCTCAACTTCTCGGGAGTTTGGCGGTTCCGCGAGTTGCTCCCGTTTGCTCCTCGCGAGATGGTGGTGACCGTTGGTGAGGGGCAGACCCTGCTCCAGACGGCCGACAAGGTCGCCCAGTACGTCGGGATGACGGCCGGTAACTTGAAGCTTCAGTATGAGGGGATGAACCCGTCCGGAAGCTTCAAAGACAATGGCATGACCGCCGCCTTCACCCATGCTCGGATGGTTGGTGCGCGGCGCGTGGCCTGTGCCTCGACGGGCAATACCTCGGCGGCCCTGGCGGTCTATTGCTCGGCCACCGACTTCGGTTTCAAGGCGATCATCTTCATCGGCTCGGGAAAGATTGCCTACGGCAAGCTCGCGCAGGCCCTCGACCATGGTGCATTGACCATCCAGATTGTCGGTGACTTCGACGACGCGATGCATCGCGTCCGCCAGGTTTCCGACCGGCTGGGTATCTACTTGATGAATTCGGTCAATCCGTTCCGCCTCGAGGGTCAGAAGACGATCATGTACCGGGTCCTCGAGGGGCTCGGCTGGGAAGTTCCCGACTGGATCGTCGTCCCGGGAGGCAACCTGGGCAATTCGAGCGCCTTCGGCAAGGCGTTCATCGAGCTGAAGCACCTGGGCCTGATCGATCGCGTCCCGCGTCTGGCCGTGATCAACGCGGCGGGGGCCAGGACCCTGGAGTACCTGGTCAGCGAGCACAACCTGGCCTGGTGCAATGGCCTCCCTGATATGGCGGCGAGCCAGACCTATTATGACGAGCTCGACGCCAAGCACTTGAAGGCGTCGACGATTGCCTCGGCCATCGAGATCAATCGCCCGGTCAACCTTAAAAAGTGCCTCCGGGCGCTCGACTTCTGCCAGGGGGTCGTCCGCCAGGTGAGCGACCAGGAGATCATGGACGCCAAGGCGCGGGTCGGCTCGGGAGGCCTTGGGTGCGAACCGGCCAGTGCGGCGAGCGTGGCGGGGGCGAAGAAGCTCCGCGAAGAGGGGATCATCGCCCCGTCCGACCGGGTTGTCTGCATCCTCACCGGCCACCAGCTCAAGGATCCGACGGCGACGGTCGCCTATCACGGCACCGACCAAGAGAACTTCGAGAAGGTGCTCGGCAGCCGAGGCGTCCATCGCGCCGGGTTTGCGAATCGGCCGGTCGTGGTTCCCAACGACCTCGACGATATCATCCGGACGATCGCGCTTTACTCCGACTCAGGGCCGGCCGGCGAAGCGGGGAAGTGACCGAGGAGACCGCTGAACGATCAGCGGTTTTCATACGCCGCTGAATCGATGAGCACCTGCCTTTCCTTCGCCGTGTGCGACGCAAGGGGAGATCGCTCGAGATTCGGCCAAGGATCTCGAGCTGAGCCGTGGCTCCGCGCTCACTACGGACGCTCAGCGGGCAATCGGGGTAGATGCCTGGACGCTTGCGAATCACCTCTCGTTCGTCGAGTGTGCGGATCACCGGCCTGTCGTGCGAGGACGAAGACTTCGGCATCGGACCTATTAAGATGCTTGTGGCCTTGAGCTGGCTCTGTTTGAGAAGTTGGATCTGGGCAGTCCGCATTGCATAGGAAAGAATCGGTTCGACAGTAAAACGCTTTGCGTCCTGCCCCTTCGGTCATTTCTCAAGCAGAGTCTACAGTGTCGTCTCGTCGGCCGTCACTTGTTTCCGCTTCAACGAGCAGGTCGAGACGTTTCATCTCGAGTCTCACTCGTTCGGAGAGAGTGGCTGAAATTGGGTCGAGAGTCAGGAAAATTCGCTCGCCCTGATCCGAAGGCCAGGCGACGAGTTTGACCGCGATCGTCTCATCGTCGGCCCGCAAGAGGAACCGTCCCTCTCGGCGCGGGCGAGGTTGCCCATCGATCTGGCTCGCCAGGCGGTGGATCCAGGCCGCCAGGCGATGGCGGAACGAGGCGAGGCTGGTCATCGCCTCGAATTCGCGGACCATGGATCGCCAGACAGGCCAGGGGGGTGGAGGGTCGAGTTCCCAGAGCTTGCCATCGATCTCAGTGAACATTCTCAGAAAAGTACCGGATTTACCTCCGCTTTCCCCATGGTACGGCTCGAATTGGATTGCCGTTCCGCGATCCTTGACTGTGGACATGAGCACAAGGTAAATAAGTTTAAGATGCCCGTATAGTTTCTGATAATTGGAGTTGCCGATGATGTCGATCACACTGGTTCCGTCGACGTCGCGATAGAGGGGCGATGATTTCGTGGATTGGTTCAGAATAATGCAGATGGATGCAATCGATTCTTTCATGGTGGCGGTTTTTATGCTCGTCGTCGATTTTCGGAGCGGCGCGGTCCGCAATCGAATTTGGTTTTGAAACCTCGATGAGTTGCAGCATCTCTGATTGGACTCTGCATCACCAGTCCCCCCTTTGGGGGCAGCGTCAAGAGTCTCTATCTACGCTATCATGATTGCGGTTTCGTGCTTACTGCTCACCTTTGGAAGGCGAGCGAAGACTAACACCCAAGGGACGACGCCGATCGTGGTTCCCTGGATTTCGCTCGCCTGGAAGGCGAGCGGGGAGCGTGAGTTCCCTGTCTTTGGGCCTTTGCATGGGCTGGCTCGTTTGACTCCGTGGCAATGGACCCGGGCGGAAAACCGGGTAGCGTGGCGACAGTGTCCTGGAACCGAGCCATTCCCAATCCTTGGGATGATGGCTCAACAATGGATCACGGCCAGCTTATTCCTGTCGCCCATTCCATGCCAGACACCCTGATCGTCGAGCCCCGTCGCTCTGAGAGCTTCGGCCTGCTACGATGTGCGGGGCGTGGCCGTGGAGCCCCTTTCTGTTCACTCTGGCTGACATGTTGAGGTCGTGATGTCGATGTTCCCGATGTTGGTCGCCGTGACGTTGCTGACGCTGCCCACTCCCGCCGAGGACGAGCGTCGTGATGACGGCCCCTTCGCTCAACGGGGTTACTACATCACATTTATGAGGATGCCGACCTACGACCTCGCCGACTGGAAGCGCATTGTGGACGGCATCCACGACGACGGCGGCAACACGCTTCTGCTCTGGGTCGCCGGGGCGTTCCGCAGCGAGAAATACCCGGTCACCTGGAAGTACAACGCCGAGCACGAGAACATCCGGCACGATTTCGTGCGTGAATTGATCGATCACGCCCACACAAAGGGGATCAAGGTGCAGCTCGGCTTCACGCCGTTCGGCTACGACGGAGTGAACCAGTACCCGCTGGAGCACCCCGAACTCAAGGCGATCGGCAAGGATGGCAAGCCGGTGGCCCCCTTCGGCATCGGCTGCTGGGGCTATAACCTCTGCCCCTCGAGGCCCGAGTCGCAACGGTTCATGCTGGAGTACGTGCGGGAGATGACCGCCCGCTACTCGAATGCCGACGGCCTGATGATCGAGTCGTCCGACTACGCCGTCTGCCACTGCAAGGACTGCGGCGAGCGCTTCTTCGAGAAGGAGTTCGCGTTCGTGCGGCAGATCTCGGAGGAGGTCTGGGCGAGGAAGCCCGAGGCGACGGTCATGGTCTACCCGCATTACTTCAGCGGGGCCGTTGTGCCTGGCCTCGGCGTCAACGCGGCGAGGCTCCCCTTCGACTCGCGGTGGACCCTGATCTTCACCCCGCACAGCGCCCACCCTGAGCCGTCCCTGATCAGGCGGGCCAAGGGACGCCTGTGGTGGGACGACTCACCTGCCCGGAGGGGACCGGAAGAGATCCGGGCCAATGCCCAGCGTGCGAGGCGGGAGGAAATGACCGGGTATGTCCCCTCGTTGGAGGCGTTCACGTTCGTCGCCACCGTGGCCGAGGAGGGGCAGTCGTGGCTCAAGGGGCGGCGTCAGGTCCCCCTGGGGTTCGGCTGGCTGGACCCTGGCGATCCGCCCTATGACGAGTTGCTGATGCGAGTCAACCGGATCGCCTACCGGGAGTTCAGCCGCAATCCCGATCTGGAGATTGAGCGATACAGGGAAATCCTTGGCCGAGAGGTCTTCGGGGGCACATCGACTCCGCAAGCGGTCGATGACCTCCTGGAGCTTCAGTCCGTCTTCGCCGCAGAGCGGACGTGGTGCCAGCCGTCGCCCCTGACCTGCCCGGAGCGTGTGCGGGCCATGAAGGCTGACGGGACGATGACGCCCGCGAAGCGTCGTGAGTATCGGGCGGCATTGGATCGGATTCACGCGGTCGAGGCACGCTATCAGGAGCCGAAATCGGACGGGGAGCGGGAACTCCGTCGCATCGCCCGCTGGGTGCTCGATCGATGGGGGGACGAGGACCGAAAACTCCTGGAGGCCGATCGCTGACCAAGTTCCTGGGGCAAGACCGTCACGGTCGTGACGCTGAGATCGACGGTGAGTCCCATACGATCCGGGTGAGACTCTCGGCGAACACCGTCACCCGGGTTCCTACCTCACTCGGGCCAGCCTCCAGGGAGCGAGTCGCCTATGAGGAAGAGGAGCCTGCCTTGCCTGTTCAGTTGACCTTGCGTCCCCATTCGAGAGGTCACTCGAAGTCTTCTGTGTCCGATGACATCGCTCGGATCGGAAGATACCAGAAGAGGGCGATCTCCGTGGTTGCTTCGTCCAGACCCCGATAAAGGTGTCGGTCGAATCCCCCGAGTTCAAACCCATATTTCTCGTAAAAGATGCAAGCTGGGACGTTGTTGCTTTGCGTTTCGAGCCTGATCCCAGGCAACCCTCGCTCAGTCGCCCAGGCGATTGCGCGATCCATCAATGCCCGACCGATTCCCGCCCGTCGACAGCGTGCGTCCACTGTGATGTCTTCGATCCAGGCGTAGCGGTTCCACCCCTCTGACAAGACGATCCGCCCCACGACCGTGCCGTCGAGAAAGGCGAGGAAAACCGCCTCGTCGGGGCCATGTCGGTGGTAGTCGGACACACCGTCGTCGGCATAAGATTTCACGTACGGAGTGACCGGGACAACCTCATAATGGATGACGCCATCCTCGGCGAAGACTCTCAGCTCGGACTCCACCAGGTACGAATCATCGAGTTTGCGAGCATCCCCGACGGTCAGCTCGTCAGGTGCTTTAATCACCAGATCCATCGTAGAATCCCTCTTGATTGAGCGGGTTGGCCTTCGTCGAGCGTGCCGCAATGGGGGGCGTTCGTGCTGATGTCGTCCAAGCCGTTTCGCTCGTCGATCTATGTTGAACTTCCGACACAATATAATATGAAATATTGATATGGTTTTGTGTGATGAGGCTGCTGGTCGTCTTGGTGCTGGCTCGATCGCGTTGATGGGAAAGGATTCGGAACTTGGGCCTGATCCGGTCGCTCGAGAACCCGCAATTACCACGGTGCCAAACGGGCCAGCCCATGCGAAGCCCAAAACAGGAGCTCACGCTCCCGCTCGCCTTTAAGAGGCGAGCGAAATCCATGGCACCACGATCGCGTTGATCTCGCTCGCCTTCCAAAGGCGAGCGGGAGCGTGAGCTCCTGTCTTTGGGCTGACGAAGAGCCCCGGTAACGTGGCAACAGTCTCCGGAAGGAAGCTACAGAATTTTCGGAGGCGTGTCGTTTTTATGTTTGCGCAATTCCGATGTTTCGATGAGCTGAAGCATCTCTGTCTGGACTCGATGGGAAAGGCTCGCAGAAGCTGGGGGCATCGTCAACTCGATGTGCTCGCCCAGGGCGGAGGGCCATGCGACCAGTTCGACCTTCGTTGTCTCGTCGCCGACGTGTAAGTGAAAGTGCCCCTCTCGATGTGGAAGTGGCTGTCCGTCAATCCGATGCGCCAACTTGTGGAGCCAGGCCGCAAGGCGATGACGGAACGAAATCAGGCCGGCGATTGCTTCGAATTCTTGAACCATCAAGGGCCAGATCTCGCCTGGAGGAGGACAAGATCATAGGACTTGCCGTCGACTTCATACGTTATCTTCAAGTCGATCGCCGATTCATCCCCCGGGTCTTTCGATCGGCAGGGCTCGAACAAGATTTGTGACCCTCGGTCTTTGACCGTGAGCATGATGATCTTGAGGATCAGGACGCGATGCCACGGCAGGTCGATATATTGGGAAAAATCAGGGATGACGATCACGCTCATCCCGTGAATTCGGTGAAAGAGCGGCGCCCATTTCACCGAGGCTGTCATCAATTTGTCCCGATGCGAATACTCGGCTTGGGTTGCGGCTTCGAGCTCTGGGGATTCTTCCATCGCGATCACTCGGCGTTGCCCGCGATTCGGTGGATTGCGAGTTCGAAGCCGCATGGCTCACGCCGACGGCAAGAACTGCAACTCGGCGATTGAGAAGTCGTCCATGTACTCGTCCGAGCCGCCGAGGACCTTGGTGTACTCGATCAGCCGATCCATGCTGGTCTGCTCGCCCGTCAGGGGCGCTTCGCCCATGAATTTAATGAAGTCGGTATAGGGCCAGGTGGAACCGTCGGAGCGTTCGACCTCGAAGACGCCGTCGCTGTAGAGCGAGAGCATGCCGAAGGCTTCAACCTGGCAGCTTGAGGTTCGATATTCGAGGTCGGGGACCGCGCCCACCATCGGGCCGTCTGACTCGAGCATGAGGAGCTTGGCTTCTTCGACCGTGGGGCCGGTGCGGAGCAAGGCCGCCGGGTGGCCGCCGCCGGCGTATTCGATCTGGCGGGTCGACTTGTGATAGATCCCGTACCAGATGGTGAAGAAGAGGCCGTTTTGCTGGTCCATCTGGAAGGCGCGGTTGAGCGCGGTGAGAACCTGTCCCGGGTTGCGGAAGTCGGTCTGCGGGAGTGACTGCGAACGCAGGGCGTTCAAGGCGGAGACGGAGAGCAGGGCCGCACCGACGCCGTGGCCGCTGACGTCGAGCAGATAGAAGGCGAAGTGCTCGTCGTCGAGCCAGTCGTAACCGAACGTGTCACCTCCCAGGTCGGCGGACGGGATGAAGCGCCAGTCGGCCCGAATCACCCCTTTTTTGAGCTTCTCCGGGAGGAGCGATTGCACATACTTGGCAGCTTCGGCCACATCCTTGGCCATGACCCGCTGGCTCTCCTGAAGCGCTTTATAGGCCTCATTGCGCTGGAGCAGGTTGATATAGCCCTTGGAGTGGTAGCGGATCCGGGCTAGCAACTCCAGGCGGTCCGGTAGCTTGACGATGTAGTCGTTGGCCCCGAGTGCGAACGCCTCGGCCTTGATCGTTGGCTCTTCCTTGGTAGAAAGCACGATCATGGGCGTCTCGCGGGTCGCCTCGGTTTCACGGAACTTCTTGACGAGCGTCAGGCCATCGATTTCCGGCATGACCAGGTCCTGAAGGATCACGGTGGGCGAGACCTTGATCGCTTCCTCGACGGCTCGGGTCGCATCCTTACAGTAGTGGAAGACGATGTCCTGCTCGCTGGCGAGCATTCGTCGCACGGCCTCGCCGATCATAGGTTGGTCGTCGATCAAGAGGACCGTGATCTGGTGTTGCGTCAGGCCGGGTTCCACGCGATGCCCTTCGGTAAAAATAAGAATTCGTTGATTTTTTGGAGGGTCTGGTCGGACGGTTCATGAAGTTTGTGAGCGGCGCAGGTGTTCGACGATGCCTTTGCCGATGCGTTCGATCGGAAGAACCTCGATGGCGGCACCCACCTCAGCGGCTGCGCGAGGCATGCCCCAGACGATGCTGGTGGCTTGATCTTGCGCGATGGTGAACCACTTGGCTTGGCGGAGTTTCAGCAAGCCCTTGGCCCCGTCACGTCCCATGCCGGTCAGGACGGCCGCGATCCCCGGCCTGGGCCAGTGGGTGGCCACGCAATTGAAGAAGACGTCGACGGAGGGCCGGTAGCTGAGGGCGATCGGCTCGGGGGTGTAACGGAGCCGATGACTCGAGTCCATGGTGAGGTGGTCGTTGGTCGCGGCCAGAAGAATTTGCCCCTTGCCGGGGCGGTCGCCCGGCTGGATCAAATCGACACGCCGGCCGGTCTTTTCACCGAGCCAGGTCGCAAGCCCAGGGGCGAAGGCCGAGTCCACATGCTGAACGATGATCGTGCAGGCGTCTCTCTGCACCGGGAGGTCGGCAAGGATCTGGGCCAGGGCATTGGGGCCTCCCGTGGACGAGCCGATGAGGATGAGCGGGCCGTTCCAGGGCAACGGCTGGATCGGGATGTCGGCCGAGGAGCCGAACTCCCCCGACTTGCCGATCAATTTGGCGATGATGGCGATCTTCTCGATCAGCGGGGTCGCGCCCGCAACCTCTCCGCGCGGGCCGAGCGTGGGGGTGTCGACGGTGTCGAGAGCCCCATGACCCATGGCGTCGAAGACCCGGCCCATGTGGCCGCTGACCGTCGCCGTAACGACGAGGATCGGGCAGGGGGTCTCGGCCATGATCCGGCGGGTCGCCTCGACGCCGTCGATCCCGGGCATGACCAGGTCCATCAGGATCAGGTCGGGGAGGTCGAGCCGGGCTTTTTCGATCGCCTCGGACCCGTCGCCAGCCATCCAGACGACCTGATGTCCCGGCACGGAAAGCACGGCACGCCGAAGCGCTTCGCGGGCCATGCCCAGATCGTTGACGATCCCGATCCTCATTCCAAGGCCTCGCCGACCAGGTCGACCACCGTGTCAAGGAACGTCCGGTCGTGAAAGCTGCTCTTGGTCAGGTAACAGTTGGCTCCGGCGTCCAGGCCGCGCATTCGGTCTTCCTCGCGATCTTTGTAGGAGACGATCACGACGGGTATCCCCTTGAGTCGAGCGTCTGACTTGATGTGCTGGACAAGTTGGATCCCATCCATCCGGGGCATGTCCACGTCGCTGATCACTAGATGATAGTCTCCCCCACGGACGGTGTTCCAGCCATCAACGCCATCGACGGCGACATCCACGACGTAACCTCGGCTCTCCAGGAGTTGCCGCTCCAGTTCGCGGACGGTGATCGAGTCGTCGACGACGAGGATGCGCTTCGGTCCGCGCCTCAAGGATTGCTCCGCGGCTTCGGCCACTCGGTTGAGCCGGCGGCCCCCGAGCAGGTTGTCGATCGAGCGGACCATGTCCTCGACGTCGATGAGCAGGACCGGCCAGCCATCCTCGAGCACAGAGGCACTGTTGATGTTGGGAACTCGTCCCAGCCGCGCGTCGAGGGGGCGAACTTCCAGGTCACGCTCGCCGAGGAACTCGTCGACCACCACTCCAAACCGATGGCTTCGGTCGCTGGCGACCACCACGGAGAGAAAGTCGTTGGCCGTTTCCACCGGGGGAAAATTCAGCACCTGCGTGGCTTCGACCAGACCGACCGGTTGGTCGTCCATCGCGAAATGTTGGCGTCCCTCAAGGATTTGAACCTCGGATCTGGGAACCCGCAAGATCCGGTCGATCCGATTGAGCGGGAACGCATAAGGCTCGCCGGCGATCTGCACCAGGAGGGCGCGGATGACCGACATCGTGATCGGCAACTGAAGGGAGAAGCGGGTCCCCTTGCCGACCTGTGAACTGACGCGAACGATTCCGCCGACCGCCTTGACCATGTTTTGCACGACGTCGAGGCCGACGCCACGCCCGGAAAGTTCGGTCACGGCGTCCTTGGTCGAGAAGCCGGGGAGGAAGAGGAATTCGAGCAATTCCGGCTCGGTCAGTTGCTCGGCCATCCGGGCGCCGACGAGTCCGCGCTCGACCACTTTGAGGCGCAGTCGCTCGGGATCGATGCCCTGGCCGTCGTCGGTGAGGGTGATTTGGAGCATCCCGGCGCGGTGTCGGGCTTCCATCCGGATCGTGCCCACCTGGTCCTTGCCGGCGGCCAACCGTTGGTCGGGGAACTCGATGGCGTGATCCAGTGCGTTGCGGATCAAGTGATTGAGCGGGGCCTCGAGCTTGTCGAGGATGTCGCGGTCGACCCCCGTGGTCTCGCCGAGAACCTCGAACCGGACCGACTTTCCCAGTTGCCTGGCCACGTCACGGACCATCCGGGGGAACCCGCGCACGCCGTCCGCCATCGGCCGCATTCGGCTGGTGAGGACTTCGTGGTGGAGCCTGCCTGAAAGATCCTCGCTCCGTCTCGCGATTTCCTCGAACTCCTCCATCTTCTTGCCGAGCCCCTGGAGGCACTCGTTCGCCTGCAACTTGGCCTTCGCCAGAACCTCGGCGAGCACGGCCGGATCCAGGCCCCGTCCCGATTCGCGCCGGTCTTCGAGCGACTGGATCGTCTCCAGCAGGGCGGTCTGACGGCCCTTGAGCGTCAGCAGGGACGTGACGAACGGACGAAGCTGACGCGTCTGGACCAGCGATTCCCCCGCCAGACCCATCAGTCGAGTCAGGCTCTCCGCGGTCACGCGGACGACACGTTCCGCCTGTTCCGGCGCAGCGAGAGGTGTTCGCTCCACCTTCACGGGAGACTCGGACTTCGGCTTTGAGGAAGAGACGCTTTTTGTGGGAGCCGCCGGAGGCTTCGAAGTTTGGACCGAGGGGGCAGCAGTTTGAGACGCGGCCACCACGGGAGTTGGCGCCTCGGGGGCGATCGGACCTGCGGCGGCTTTCCCGGTCAGGATCGAGTTCAGGTCGGCTTCCATCCCTGCGATCGTCTCTTCATGGGCCGTTTCCCATTCATTGAGTTGATCTTCGGGGACGAGGGCCGTCTGGCTGAGGAGGTCGACGGCGCGGAGGAGGATGTCGATGTGATGAGGAAGGATCTTGATTTTGCCATGCTGGGCCGCGACGAGGCAGTCCTCCATGGCATGGGCGACCCGCACGGCGGCGTTGACGCCGACGATTCGCGCGGCCCCTTTGAGGGAGTGAGCGGCGCGCATGAGAGGTTCGAAGACGGCCGATGAGCCGTCGGAAGTTTCGACGGCGAGGAGTCCTTCGGAGAGGATGGCCGTCTGGCTGTCCGCTTCGGTGCGGAACAGCTCTATCATCGAGAAGCCGCTGAGGTCGTCGCTCGCCGCTTTTGGCTTTGTTGCGAGTGGTTCGAGGAGCGGGGCCGGCTCGACCTTTGGCTCGGCGACTGGAGGAGCAGGCGTAGGGGTCGGGGGAGCCTCGCCGGTCAGGATCGAGGTCAGGTCGGCTTCCATCCCTGCGATCGTCTCTTCATGGGCCGTTTCCCATTCATTGAGCTGATCTTCGGGGACGAGGGCCGTCTGGCTGAGGAGGTCGACGGCGCGGAGGAGGATGTCGATGTGATGAGGAAGGATCTTGATTTTGCCATGCTGGGCCGCGACGAGGCAGTCCTCCATGGCATGGGCGACCCGCACGGCAGCGTTGACGCCGACGATCCGCGCGGCCCCTTTGAGGGAGTGTGCGGCGCGCATGAGAGGTTCGAAGACGGCCGATGAGCCGTCGGAGGTTTCGACGGCGAGGAGTCCTTCGGAGAGGATGGCCGTCTGGCTGTCCGCTTCGGTGCGGAACAGCTCTATCATCGAGAAGCCGCTGAGGTCGTCGCTCGCCGCTTTTGGCTTTGTTGCGAGTGGTTCGAGGAGCGGGGCCGGCGCGACCTTTGGCTCGGCGACTGGAGGAGCAGGCGTAGGGGGCGGGGGAGCCTCGCCGGTCAGGATCGAGGTCAGGTCGGCTTCCATCCCTGCGATCGTCTCTTCATGGGCTGTTTCCCACTCATTGAGCTGATCTTCGGGGACGAGGGCCGTCTGGCTGAGGAGGTCGACGGCGCGGAGGAGGATGTCGATGTGATGAGGAAGGATCTTGATTTTGCCATGCTGGGCCGCGACGAGGCAGTCCTCCATGGCATGGGCGACCCGCACGGCAGCGTTGACGCCGACGATCCGCGCGGCCCCTTTGAGGGAGTGTGCGGCGCGCATGAGAGGTTCGAAGACGGCCGATGAGCCGTCGGAAGTTTCGACGGCGAGGAGTCCTTCAGAGAGGATGGCCGTCTGGCTGTCCGCTTCGGTGCGGAACAGCTCCATCATTGAGAAGCCGCTGAGGTCGTCGCTCACTTCCCCAGGCTCCGTAGCGCCGCGAAGACGCGTTGATCGTCGAGATAGCCAATACTATGGCCGTGCCAGGTGAACAAGGCCTGGCTGAAGCTGGTGGACGGGTTGGCCAGGGTCGCGGGGACGTTGCGTAGTCCTCCGCGAGGGAGGCGATGGATTCCGGGAACCTCGTCGGCCGGGAAGGCCCAGGTCTCGGAATCCTTCTGGATGACGATGAGCCTCGGTTGGTTGCCCGCTCGGCCTTCCTGGGCTCGGGTCTTGGCGTCCTCGGGGAGGGGATCAACCCCCAGCAACTCATGAAGCGAGATACAGATTTGCAACTGGCCGCGGAGGTTCACCAGCCCATCGATGACGCCATTCGAGCGATGGGGGATTCGGTGGACTGGGCGGGGGCTGGTCACTTCCGCGACGGCCCTCGTCCCGAGCGCCAACCATTCGCCATGGAGCCGGAAGATCAAGAGGCTGACATCGTCGGTGCTGGTTTGCGTCGTCGGTTCGGCGAGGATTTTCGTCCATTCGGCCAGGTACCCGGATGGGGCGGGTCGATCGAAGAAACTTCGCGCGGCCGAAGAGAAGACCGGGCAGTTTCGACAGTGAATGTGCGTCTCGAGCTCGGGGCAGGTCCGATCACCGGCAACACCGATCCGGTTCCAGCAATCGTCGACCGTTTGTGCGATGGGCAGGCTGAGGTTCATTGGACCCCTTTCCGTGCGA
Source organism: Singulisphaera photorubra (assembly GCF_045290345.1). Lineage (GTDB taxonomy): Bacteria > Planctomycetota > Planctomycetia > Isosphaerales > Isosphaeraceae > Singulisphaera. Next base: position 3,072,901 of record NZ_CP155447.1, read on the forward strand.
GTGCACGTTCCGCCCGACGACGATAGCCGATCGCCGAAGTCTCATCGCCGCGTCGCTGGGCGAGCAGGGCCAGGGCCAGCAACGCTTCGTCGTGCTGGGCATCGAGATAGACCGCTTTTTGAAACGAGGACTCAGCCGCGCTTCGGTCGCCGGCGGCCTGGCGGACCATTCCGAGGAGGAAGTAGGCCCGGGCCGTTGGTCCGGATTCACGCATCGCCTGTTCGCAGAGAGCGGCCGCCTCGTCGTACCGGCCCTGGTCGGCCCGCTCGGCAGCCTGGTCCAGGAGCGGCGATGGGGCCGAACTCTTGACGATGGCCGGAGTGGGTGCTGCCTGGCTCGTCGGCCGGATTTCGGAGGCCTGAAGGCGACTGCGATTGGCCTCGGAAGTGTTGAGGCGTGTTATCGGTCGCGCCGGTTCCGTTCGCGAGGGAGGCTCGATGGATTTCCAACGGACCGGCGAGGGCAGGCTCGCCGGAGCCCGCCGGTAGGCGAAGGTTCCTTTGTCTCCCACAGGGCAGAGCCGAGCTCCCGCGAGATCGAGGCGATCGGCATGCCCCAAGAAAAGCAGACCCGAACCCGCCAGCAGCCGAAGTAGATTTGTCCACGCTTGCGTGCGTGCTTCGTCCGTAAAATAGATCAGGAGATTGCGACAAAAGACGATGTCATAGGCCGGCTCGTTCGCGAGCAGTCCCGGATCGAGGAGATTTCCCTGGATCAAGCGGACCGCGTTCCGCACCGAGGCGTCGAGCTCGAAGCGGCCGTTCTGTTCCTTGAAATGGCGGGAGCGAAACGCAAGATCCGCTCCGCGGAACGCGTTTCGACCATAGATCGCCAGGCGTGCCCGCGCCAGCGAGCGAGCGCTCACATCCACGGCGTCGACGCGGAATCGGGTCGATGGCAGGCCGGCGTCTCGTAGCGCCATGGCGATGGAGTAGGGCTCTTCCCCGGCCGCACAGGGGAGGCTCAGAACGCGGAGCGGCGGGCGATCAGGTTCGGCCAGCCATGTGGAGCGGACGTGGTCCTGGAGGTACGTGAACGGGCGGTCGTCCCGGAAGAACCAGCTCTCGGGGACGACGACCTCTTCAATCAAGGCCTGGAACTCCTCGCCCGAGCGGATCAGATGACGCTCATATTCTTTCGCATCGCTCAGGCCGAGTGCGGACATCCTTGCCTCGAGCCCGCGACTGACCAGGCTGGATCCGACCGATTCGGGGTCGAGTCCAATTCGCTCGGTCAGCAGTTCATCGATGCTCCGCGTCCCGCTCATTGGGCCTCCGCAGGAAGGCCGAAGATTCCTTCACGGAGCGACTTCGGCAAGACCTTATCGACCGAGATGACCTGGACGAGTCCCATGTCTGTCCGCACGACGGTCCCAAGATAGGGGGCCTGCTCCAGGTTCATGGCAGCCAGGACGACCTGGTCATCCTTGACCACCATGACGTCACTCACGTTTTCGGCGACCAGGCCGATCAGCCGTTCGCCATGACTGCCCGGTTCATCGACCAGGATGACACGAGTATGGAGTCGCTCGAGGCAGGCGGTGGAACCGAGGAGAATTCCGAGGTCGATCACGGGAACGGCCTTCCCGCGGTAGTTGAACAGTCCGGCCAACGCTTCCGGGGCATGAGGGATCGACCGAAGCTCAATTCTCGGCACGACTTCGACGACGCGCTCGGCGGCCACGGCGTACAGGTCGTGAGAAACCCGGAACGTCAAGAGTAGCATAAGAACCGCCTCGGGAGCATCGTTCCGGTCCGCCTGGCCTGAAAGGGTTTCAAAACCCTTGGATTCGACTCCCACGATCGCATCTCGAACCCAGGGGAGTCATGAGCCGGGGAAGGCCGCTGGCTCGGATTGGTCGATGGTGAATCGAGAGACTTCTTCCTTCAGTTCGGAGATGGCTTCACGGAGGTGGTCGGTGGCCTTGTTGAACTCGCGGAGCGAGACCGAGGTCTGATGCGCTCCGTCGCTGAGCCTGACCACGGCTTCGCGGATCTGGTCGGCCCCTTGCGACTGGACTCTCATTCCTTCGGTCACCTGCTCGAAGCGGCCGGTCAGGCCTTGAACGTCGGAGATGATCGAACCGAGTTGTTCGCCGATGTGGGCCACCTCGCCGACCCCCTGGCGGACCTGGTCGGTGAACTTGTCCATCTCCATGACTCCGGCGGAGACGCTGTACTGCATCTCCTTGACCATCCGCTCGATATCGAGGGTGGCCACGGCGGTCATGTCGGCGAGCCTGCGGATCTCGCGAGCGACGACCAGGAAGCCTAGGCCATATTCGCCGGCCTTCTCGGCTTCGATCGCCGCATTGATCGAGAGCAAGTTGGTCTGGTCGGCGACTTTCGTGATCGTGGTGACGACCAGGTTGATATTGGCGGCCCGCTCGCTGATGACCGAGAGCTTGGAGCTGATCGATCCGGTCGAGTCGGCCAGGCTCCGCATCGATCGGCCCATGTTGGAGAGGCTTCCTTGTCCCTCGGTGGCCATCTGGGCGGTCTGCGCGGCAACGTCGTTCACCTCGTTCATGGTGCGGAGCAGTTCCTGGCTGGTCGCCGAGATCTGCTTGGCCGCGGCGGCCGCCTCGCTGGTGGAGGCCCGTATTCGTTGACGGTCTCCTGTTGCTGTCGCGAGGTCGCGGCGATCTCGGTGGCCGTCGACATCAGCGCGACGCTGGACTTCTGGATCTTGCCGATCAAGGTCTTGAGGTCGAGCGTCATCTTCTTCACCGCGGTGAGCAGTTGCCCGGCCTCTCCCGTGGCTCGTGTCTTGATCTGTACGCTGAGGTCGCCGGCCGCCACGCGATTGGCCACGTCGGCCGCGTCACGGATCGGCCGTGAGAGCGAACGGGCCACGAGAATCGCCACGAGTCCCACGGCCACGACGGTCAAGCTGAGGAGGATCACCACGACGATTCTTTGCTGCCGGATCAGCTCGAAGGCCTCGCCGACATCCTGCTTCACGACCATCCCCCAGCGGTACGAGGGGAGGTACGACCAGGCGGCGATGACCGGCAGACCACGGTAGTCGCGTCCCTCGCCGTACCCTCGTTTGCCTCGGACGGCACGCTGCATGCCTTCCGAAGACGCGCCTCCCAACGGGATCTTGAGGCGGAAGGCCGACGTGCGGTCGAAACGGGTGGGGGCCACGAAGGTCATTTCCTCGCCGGCACGCATTGCGACCACGGTCTCCCCGGTACTCCCCAGACCGGAGTAATCCTCAAAGACGCGGAAAACCTGTGCGTTGCCCAACTCGACGATCGCCACGCCCACGGAGATGCCGTTTTGCATCACGGGACCGGCCACGAAGGCCGAGGGTTGGCTGCGACCGGGGTAGAGTTGGTAGTCCGACATCACGGCCTGGAGCAAGGTCCGGGCCCGAACGAACGCGTCGGCGAATTCGGTCCCCTTCATCGGGCCCGTCAAGAGGTTCTCCCCCGTATCGAACCCACGCTGATACGAGGCCAGGGGAACGCCCTCGATGTCGAAAATATAGATATTAGGATATCCATAAGAGTGGGCGAAGACCCCGAGGCCGGTACGCATCACTTCGGCGTCACGGCGGTACTCGTCGGTATCGCGTTTGCCCGTCTTGACGAGCTCGCTGAGCCGAGTGACCGCGGTGACGACGGCGGGGGCCTGGCCCAGCACGGCGACGTCTCCCCGTCGTTCCCTGATGAAGTTCTCGAGCTGCGTGGTCTTGGCGTCCGCGATGACCATCAGGCGATCATGGACCGAGATCTCGACCGATCGCCGCGACAGGTAGGACGTGACCGCGGTCAGGATGATGCTCGGGACGAGCGCGATCGCCAGGAACCAGAAGAGCAGGCGGCTCGCGATGCTGGCGCTGGAGAGCGAGGGGAGTCGAAGGTTCATGCGCGGGTGGACCTGTGTCGGGGTGGCCGAGATCGGGGGCTTTTTGGATTCGATACCGGAAGCCTCCGTGCCGGTTCTCGCCTCCCTGGGGTCGGTTACGGGCCGCCCTCCGGTCATTCCGGAGTGGCCGAGCGTGCCGGCGCGTTGGGGTTGGCCCAGGTTCCCCCCCATCGCGTGTACATCTCTTGCAGGAAATTATTCCAATCCGTTGGACTTCGCGTGATCGGATACGGGACGGGGCGAATCGGTTTGTCGACCGACCAGATGATGTCGAACTGTCCGTCCAGCCGTGCCTTGGCCAGGTAGAACGGTCGCCACGTGTGCTGCGTCTCGGGATCGACCGAGATGACTCCTTCCGGTGCGTCGAGACTTTGCCGGAGGAGGAAGAGCTTGACCGTCTTGAGGTCGACCGAATTTCCTTCCTCGACGGCCTGGGCCCATAGTCGCACGCTGTTGTACGAAGCCACCGTCACATCGTTCATCACCCGATCGGCGCCGAACTTCGCCTGGAACTTCCGTACGAACTCCTTGTTTTCCGGCCGGTCGACCGACTGAAAGTACCCCCAGGCCGAGTAGTGGCCCGCCAGATCCTTGGGGTCCATCGCACGCAGCTCGTTTTCACCAACGCTGCACGAGATCACCGGGATCTGGTCGGGGGTGACCCCGGCCTGTCGGAGCTGACTGTAGAAGGCGAGGTTCGTTTCTCCAGCGATCGTGCTGATCACGACGTCGGGCTTGACCTGCTTGATCTTCGCCACCATGTCTTTGACGTCGGAGGTGCCGAAGGCACAGTATTCCTCGCCGACCGTCTCGACCCCCATCCCCTTCAGGGCATCCTTTGCGATCGCGTTCACCGTATGCGGCCAGACGTAATCCGAGCCGATCAGGAAGTATTTCCGGGCCTTCAAGGTGTCGTAGCTCCACCTCAGCGCCGGCAAGACTTGCTGGGTCGCCACCGATCCGGTGTAGATGATGTTGGGCGAGATCTCCAACCCTTCATAGGCCATCGGGTAGATCATCAGGTGATCGGCCCGCTCGATCACGGGCATCACGCTCTTGCGGCTTGCCGAGGTCCAGCAGCCTACGATGATGTCGACCTTCTCAGTGCTGATCAGCCGCTCCGCCTGCTGCGCGAAGGTCGCCGGATCGGACTTGCCGTCGGCGACGATCCCGATCACGGGCCTGCCCAGGAGCCCGCCTTGCTGATTAATTTCCTCGATCGCGAGTTGTTCCGCGTCGATCATCGATTGCTCGCTGATCGCCATGGGCCCAGTCTGCGAATGCAGCAGGCCGACCCGGATCGGCGGCCTGTTCACCTCGGTGAACGCCCAGGTGATCCCGGCGATTGCGGCGACGGTCACCAGCAAGACGGCACCTACGATCAGACCGCGTCTCATCGGCCATCCCCTACAATCGGTCTCACCGGATTGCGATGGCACCCACGACGGCAAAACAGCCTGAATCGTTCGAGGGTGCTCGCTCAAATCGCCACTCTATTGCAGGAGTATAGCTGAGGAAAAACGATGCGATCGGGATTCTTGGCGCAGATTCGCTATCTTTTCTTAAGCGGCCGCATGACTCGCCGGCCGTTCCAAAGAGCGGTTCGGATTTTGGATCTTGATAGGGTGGGTATGGCCCACCATGCTTTTTCAGGCGGCTTGGCGTGAGTGTGGGTGCCCGGCTCCTGATGGGGCGAGACCTGGTGGGCCGTGCCCACCTACAAAACACGATCTTGCAACGCCTGTCGGATCGACATGGTTTTGTGCGTTGTTCCCCCCCCAATTAATTCGAGAGCGATCCGCGGGAATCGCGATCGGAGCTGATCCGAGGTAGCGTCGAGGGACGCCGCTCTTTATCATGTTTGGTGTGGCTCGAGCGTGATCGTTAGTGGGCTGAAGAAGAGGCGTTTCGACTGTGGGTTCACCTGCACTGAACGTTGCCATCAACGGGGCCACGGGGCGGATGGGCATTCGGCTCATCCAGTTGATCCAGGCTGATCCAGGACTTCGGCTGGCCGCGGCCGTGGACCGACCCGACCATCCCAAGCTCGGTGAGGACGCCGGAACGCTCTGTGGCCTCGGCCCGCTGGGTGTGCCGCTCTCGGGGGCATTGGCTGGTCCCGTGGATGTCGCGATCGACTTTTCGTTGCCCGCCGGAGCCTTGGCGATGACCAAGGCGTGCGCGGAACTGGGCGTCCCTTTGGTCGTTGGCACCACCGGGATTGACCCGGAGCAACGGAAGACCATGGAGCAGGCGAGCGGCAAGATCGCCCTGCTGATCTCGCCCAACCTGAGCCGTGCAGTCAACTTGCTGATGCGGCTGGCAGGCGAGGCCGCCCGCGCCCTGGGCGACTCGACCGACATCGAGATTGTTGAGCGACACCATCATTTCAAGAAGGACGCTCCTAGCGGGACCGCGCTCCGTTTGGCCGAGATCGTCGGCGAGGCAGTGGGGTCGTCCCAGTTCGTCCACGGCAGGCAGGGAGAGGTTGGCGAGCGTCCTCGCGGCGAGATCGGAATTCACGCGCTTCGGACGGGGGACAATCCCGGCGAGCACACCGTCGTTTTCGGGCTGATGGGCGAGTGCCTGGAACTTTCGCACCGCGCCTTGAATCGAGACGGGTTCGCTCTGGGCGCACTCGACGCCGCCAAGTTCTTGGCAGGCAAACCGCCGCGGCTCTATACGATGGCCGATCTGCTCGGTTGATCGGCCGCCTTCCCTCAGACTGAAGGAGGCTGTCGGCTATGGCCCTGTGCGATGAAGGCTATCTTTGCGAAGTTTGCGGCCAGGATGTTGAGGATCTCACCCAGTCCGACCTCTACCTGAGGTATGTCCTCGGCGAGGTTGACCCGGAGACCCTCCACGTCAGGCCGGAACGGCATCTCACGTGCAACCCTTCCCTGGCCCAGTTCATCGTCGCAGAGAGTTTCCCCCCCGTGTCGGTCGAGGGATACTTCGCGAAGTCGGAGCTCGACCCGGAATTCGTGGCGGCCGAAGAAGCGCGGGTCACGCGGGGATATCTCCGCCTGCTGGAACTCATGTCGGTCGACCTGCCGATCGTCGAGTATCCGCTGCCCGAGTTTCGGACCCGTTGGCAAGGGCCGGCTGAGAGCGACGGAAACGGGGAGAGCGAGGGGGAGAGGGACGCCATGGTTGAGACCGAGCCATCGAGCCGTTCAGGTCGAGTTGCCGCCGATGAGGTGTCTCGGGGATGAAACTCATGTCCCGATATGACGAGTCTCGGTCGCCGATGAGCTGGCCCGCCGCGCAACCGTCGCGGATCCGAGTCCTCTTTCTCGACGATGACCCGGATCGGGCCGCGATCTTCCTCGCGCAGGTCCCGCACGCCGTCTGGGTCGCCACGGTGGATGCGTGCCTCCGTCTGCTCGAGGAGGAGTGGGACGAAGTCCACCTCGATCATGACCTCGGGGGAGAAACGTTCGTCGATTGCGGTCGTGAAGACTGTGGGATGGAAGTGGTGCGCTGGCTTTGCCTGGAGGCTCATCCCCACCTGACCCCCACACGATTCTACGTGCACAGCCACAACGCCGGCGCGGCCGACTTGATGGTCATGCAGTTGCGCGTCGCGGGCTATCGAGTGGAAGGCCGGCCCTTCGGCCATTTTCCCGCGGCGACAAACTACGCCCGCCCCCCGGTCGATGTGCCCTCGATTCCGACGCGAGGGCTCTCCCACTGGCTCCGCGAGCTCAGGCGTTACGTGTTCGGGGCGTCCCGGCCTTCCGGCTGACGACGGACCTTGCATTGTCAAGTCAGGGGTTGAGTCTGTATGGTGGCGCCTTCGGATAACAACAGCCAGGGCTTACCACCTTCGTCTTCGGACGCCAGAGCGGATGGAAGAGTTGCGATGAGAACGGTGATCACCGGCGGTGCAGGTTTCGTGGGGTCGCATCTCTGCGAGCGGTTCTTGGCCGAAGGGGACGAGGTCCTCTGCGTCGATAACCTTCTGACGGGGCATCGCCGTAATATCGTTCACTTGATGAACGATCCCAAGTTCCAGTTCATCGAGCACAATATCTCCGAGCCGCTCCAGGTGGACGGTCCGGTCGATAACGTGCTCCACTTCGCCAGCCCGGCGAGCCCGGCCGACTACCTGGCCCACCCGATCCCGACGCTCAAAGTCGGGGCTTTGGGGACTCACAATGCCCTCGGGCTGGCCAAGGCGAAGGACGCCCGGTTCTTGCTGGCGAGCACTTCGGAGGTCTATGGCGACCCCGAAATCCACCCCCAGCGCGAGGATTACTGGGGGAACGTCAATCCGATCGGTCCTCGCGGTTGCTACGACGAGGCCAAGCGGTTCGCCGAGGCGATCACGATGGCCTACCATCGTTATCACAGCGTGAAGACACGGATCGTCCGGATCTTCAACACCTACGGACCTCGCATGCGGCTCAACGACGGCCGGGTCCTCCCCGCCTTCATGGGCCAGGTCCTCCGGGGTGAGTCGCTCACCGTCTTCGGCAAGGGTGACCAGACCCGCAGCTTCTGCTATGTCACCGACCTCGTCGATGGCATCTACCGGCTGCTCCACGCCGATTTTTCCGAGCCGGTCAACATCGGCAACCCCTCCGAGCTCACCGTGCTCGAGCTCGCGAAGGAGATCATCGCCATGGTCCCGGGGACCAAGAGCGAGATCATCTACAACCCGCTTCCCCAGGATGACCCCAAGCGCCGTCGTCCCGACATCACTCGGGCTCAGACTCTGCTCGGCTGGAATCCCACCATCGACCGAGCCGAGGGGCTGAAGCGGACCCTTGAGTACTTTCGGACCGTTGTCTGATCCGTTGACCGAGCTGGTCAAGGGGGGCTACGCCAGGCTCAGGAAGCTGAGCCTGGCCGCCAGAGACGCGTCGAGCTCGTTCAGCGAGGCGGGTTGGCGGGAGAAATGATCGGATTGAGCTGGCGGATCTCGACGTCAGTGAAGTCGAGCTTCTTCAACATCAACTCACGATCGCGAGGACTGGCGTTTCCCAGTTGCTGGCGAGCCTCAGGGCTGAGAGCCTGGAATTTCGTCAGAAGCGCTGGGGGCATTGTGGGACGGTTCGTTGAAGTCTTGCGGCGGGCCGGGGATTGGCTTGGGGCGCGGGAGATCTTTTCCTTTTGCTCATCACTCAAGAGCGGTGCCGGTTCGGGCACGATGGTTTCTCCGCTGTTGAGGCCCTCCTTGACTTCGACCCGCTTCCCATCAGAGAGTCCCAAGGTCACGACCCGCCACTCGATCCCCCTCTCGGCCGTCTTGACCGCCACGTGGTCTTGGTTTTCGTAGCGGACCACCGCCTGATTCGGCACGGTCAGCACATTCTCAAGATCGGCGAGGGAAATGCTGACATCGGCAGTCAAGCCGGGGCGTAGTCCTGGGGTACCCTTCATGATGCTGATGTAGGTGGTGTATACCTTCTTGTCTTTGTTGAAGTAGGAACTCGGGTCGGGCAGCGGTGCCACATTTTCAACGACGCCCTCCAAGAGCTGATCGGGGAATGCGTGAACCTCGACTTTGGCGGGGAGTCCAGGCGTGATCCTGTCGACGATCGCCTCGGGGAATCTGGCGAGCACCCGCATGGGTCCGTCGAGTTCGGGGATGCTGAAGAGTTTCTGCCGTTCGCGGACGATTGCGCCTTTTTGGATCTGGGCCTGGTCACCACTGGCGATCCGATTTGGGTCATTCGCGTAGACGACGCTGCCGTCCGAGGGAGCAAGGATCCGGCAATTCTCGATCTGTCGCTGGAGAAACGTCGTTCTGGACTGCACTCCTTCCCAGCGGATGTGCTCGGCGCGTTCCCGTGAGATGGCCGTCTTAACCTCGTCGCGGAGTTGCCTGATCGTTCTCGTCCTGGTGGTTCGTTCGAGCACGGACCGGTTCGTCCGCCCGATGTCTAACGCCTTTCGCTCGCGTTGAAGTCTCAGGCGAGCGTCGTCGACGCGGTCATCGAGGTCCAGCGATGCGATGATATCGGCGGCCGTTTTCGTCCCCTTTTGCTCATTGAGAAGTTCCTTGAGGCGATCGGAGGCGTTTCGAGCCCTCTTGACTCGCTCGTCGGCCATCTCGATCCTCTCCTCAGCCATCAAGATCTCCTTCTCAGCCAGTTCAAGCTCCCGGGGATAGATTTGCTCCTCGTATTCCTTCAGGCCACGCTCGGCGAACTCACGTGCCAGCTTCGCTTCGTTGTAAGCGGCTTCGGTGCTCCGCTGGGTAACTTGCTGTTTCGTGAGATGATCGCGTATCGCGGCGGAATCGAGTTCGCAGACGATTTCGCCCTTCTTGAGCCGAGTTCCTTCCGGAACGATCGAGAGAATCTTGGTTTGACCTTCCACTAGACTGAACACCTCCGCAGTTTGAGAGGCCTCCAGCCTACCTATCTGTTCCGGACGCACCTTGAACTGGCCCGGCTTGACTTGGAGGCCGGGAATCTCGTTTGTTCCGACGATCTTGGGAGGGGCGTCAGCGACCTGATTATCGACCGCCGCGTCCTTCACGGCAAAGGCGACGAGGCCGGTCGCTGAGCCGCTCATGACGAGTAAGAGTGATGTGACCTTGATCCAGTGTGAGATTGACATGACGTGGAGAAGCTCCAGGGCAAGTGACACGGCGGCCCCTTGATTGGCCGCCCCGATCGAAACGAATTGAACCGCGGCATTGGCTGTCGAGCGAGCAAGAGCGGCCGAGATCGAGGTACTGGGGCCTTGCCGGCTCATTGCGGCGGCGATCAGGCTGGTGTTGGGTGCGAGCCCGCGACGGCGAAGACGGTCGCGAAGCCGTTGCCGAGCCCGAGCCAGGCGACTGGCGACCGTCCCGACCGGGCAGCCCAGGTGGCGTGCCGCCTCCTCACAGGTGTGTCCCTCCAGGTCGCAGAGCACGACCGGCGAGCGGAATCGCTCGGGGAGTCGGTTGAGCTCCTCATGGATGATTGCCGCGAGTTCTTTGGCGTCGCCGACACAGTGTTGGCAATCGCGCGGATCCGCCATCGCGGCCCTCCTTGCCTCGATCCTTCGGCGCCTGGCGGCCGCGTGTCTGGCTCGACTCGCGGCCCGGCAAGCGACCCTGTGCAGCCAGGGGCCGAGTGAGTCACGGACCCAGAGCGTTCTTCCCTTGCGGGCCAGGACCAGAAACGTGGCCTGGAAGACGTCCATCGCCTCATGGTCATCGCGCACGATGGCTCGGCTGACGTGCAAAACCATCGGTCCGTGGCGATCCACCAGGGCGGCGAAGGCCAGTTCGGCCCCTTCGCCGCTTCGGGTCGCGAACCGCTCGAGGAGTTGACCGTCGCTCAAGCCGGCAACCGGCCCCACGTCGAAGAGCGTGTGGATTTGCCTCTGGGTGAGCCCTCGCCGACCGCCTGCCACAAGCCCGCCTCCGAATCAATCCAGTTTGGGATTGGTGACTTCACTCAAGTAAAGCCACGATTCGGCAGCGCTTATCCAGGTTTTTTGCGATTTTTCGGAAGTGAACACGGAATCAGGCCCATGAACCATGTCGAAGCGTTGCTCCTGAGCCTGAGAAAGCCCGCTCAGGGCTGCTCGTTCGGTACGCCTCGACCTGGCTGGACCTCCATTTCGTTGTCTCGCAAGCTCATCGAATTTCAGGACTCAGAATTGTCTTCGTGGCAAGCTTCGCCGAACTCGTGATGAAGTCGCCATCCATTCGCAAGCGATTCTCTCTCTGGTGGGCCGTGCCGCGATGACGCCAGGGCCGATCATGGCGCCGCTGAAAAAACAGGGGTTGGCGAACCTTGTCGTTTTCGTGATTTTCATAAGCTGATTGTTGGGATTTAAGGATTAAGGATGTGCTGTTCGTTGATTCGTTGTGATCGGTTGTTCGGGGTGGCTTTTGAGAATTCGACGTGAGCAGGCGGCTCTGTTATTCTTGCCAGCGAGTCCTATTGCCCGTGTCTTGTGAGCGGGGCTGGTCCGGCCTCAGCAATGCCCCCTTTTTTTGATTTCCTTTGCTCCTCCAGTCGGCGTGGAATCCGTGGTCAACCGCCGTGCCTGGCGTGGTGAACTCCCTTGAGGATGTGCAAGCCGATGAGACTTTCCTACCGGATTGCGTTGGCCCTGGTGGTTGGCTGTGGGTTACCTTCGGCCCGTGCCTCGGCGGATGAGGTGCAGTGGCGTGATGCCACGTCGTTCGAGGTCGAAGGGAAGGGGTGGGCCAAGACTGCGGGGCCCTTCGATCGGCTCCCGGATTCGGCCAGGAGCAAGGTCTCCTCGACGGCCTGGGACCTGAGCAAGGAAACCTCCGGAATCTGCATTCGGTTCGTCACCGACGCGGCGGCCGTGAGCGTGCGGTGGTCGCTCACCAGCGCGTCGCTCGCCATGCCTCACATGGCCGCGACCGGAGTCAGTGGCGTAGATCTGTACGCCCGATCCGACGATGGTAAGTGGCGATTCGTCGGCAATGGTCGGCCGCATAAGCAGGACGGCAATCTCGGCAAGTTCGAATTCCCCGGAGGCGCCAAGGCCGGGCGCGAGTGCCTGTTGTACCTGCCCGTGTACAACGGCACGAAGTCGTTGGAGATCGGCGTACCGCCAGGCGCTCATCTGGAGATGCCGCCGCCGCGGCCCGAAGCCCTGCGCAAACCGATCGTGGTCTACGGGACTTCGATCGCCCAGGGCGGCTGCGCATCTCGGCCAGGGATGGTCTGGACGGCCATCCTGGGCCGGATGCTGGATCGTCCCGTGATCAACCTGGGGTTCTCGTCCGCGGGCACGATGGAGCCGCCCGTGGCGGAGCCGCTCGCCGAGTTGGACCCGGCGGCCTACGTGATCGACTGTATCTGGAACATGAGTGATGACCCTGCGTTGTACATGGATCACGTCTCTCGGCTCGTGCATACGATCCGCAAGGCGCACCCCATCACCCCCATCATCTTCGTGGGCCAGTCGCTGATGCGGCCGGAAGCTCATCCCACGAAGTCCACCCTCGGGCAGGAGGCGGCGGTGCTCAGCCTGCGGAAAGAGGGCGTCAAGGGCCTGTTCTTGGTCCCGGGGACGAACCTGATCGGCGACGACGGCGAGGCGACTGTCGACGGCGTCCACCTCACCGACATCGGGATGGACCGGCAGGCTCGCGCCCTGCTTCCCATCGTCAAGGAGGCCGTGAGCGGACCGACGAAGCCCCAAGTCTATATCGACGCCGACACGGGGAACGAGGTCGACGACCCGTTCGCGATCTACCGGGCGCTCGTCGCCCCGGAATTCCACGTCGTCGGCTTGACTTCAGCCGGCTGGGGGAAGACGGCGGACTTTCCGACCAACACCCGAACCAGCCAGAAGATGAACGAGGAGGTGCTCGGCCTCCTGAAGCTCGAGGACCGCATTCCGCATCCGATCGGAGCGCTGAATCCGATGCCGGCGGTCTCCACACCGGTCGATTCCCCCGCCGCACGCGACATCATCGCCAAGGCCAAGGCGATGCCGAATGGGCAAAAGCTGCAGGTCTTCGTGCTCGGATGCTACACGAACGTGGCGTCCGCGCTGTTGCTGGACCCGAGCATCAAAGACAAGATGGCCGTTCATGTGATGGGATTCCGCTACGACGACAAGCGTCTCACCCCCAATGAATTCAACACGCTGGGTGACCTGCACGCCGCCGCCCATCTTCTCAAGAGCGGTGTCGAGCTGAAAGCGATGGTCAACAGCACCCTCGGCCAATTCCAGTGGAGCAAGGCTGAGGTGGATGCTCACTTCAAGGGTAAAGGAGGAGTGCGAGACTTCCAGGTCAAGCGTTGGGAATCGCACGCCCCCAACGATCGCAATCGCACCCTTTGGGACATCGCGGTGTTCGAGGCCGTCCTCCGTCCGGAACTGGCGACGCTGACGGAGGTCGTTCACGACGGCTCCAAGCTTCACGTCTGGACCCATGTCGACGTCAAGGGCATGCAGGCCGACTATTGGGAGGCGACGAAGGCGACCGAGCCCACGCCCGCCACGGGGGCCGTTTCGGCGAAGCCGCAAGTGTCGACCGACCCCATCGTGATCTCCAAGGGCAAGGAAGCGTATTGGTATCAAGCCTTTCCTGACGCCTGCCGGCTGAAGAACGGCGACATCCTCGCGGCTTTCTACGCCGGTTACACCCACGTCTCGCTCGCCGCCGACGATTTTCCGCTCGGCGGCCGCCTCTGCATGGTCCGCTCCTCCGACGAGGGGCATACCTGGTCGGAGCCGGCCGTCTTATTCGACGATGCGGATGACAATCGCGACCCCCACCTCGCACAACTCGACGATGGCACTCTTATCTGCACGTTCTTCTCCACCGCCGAGAAGAATCAGACCCGCCTGAAGACGATCAAGGATCCGAAACTCTTCGAGCAGGTGAGGAAAGACACCGGCGTCCAGATCGTCACCAGCCGCGACAATGGCAAGACGTGGGACAAGAAGCCCCGCTCACTTTTCTCGGATTGGGTTTGTTCCGCTCCCGTCCGCCAGCTTCCCAACGGCGTCTGCGTGCTGGGCCTTTATCGTGGAGACGACGTCACGGGTCTCAGCATTGCCGGCACCGCCCGTTCGACGGATCGCGGTCGGACTTGGGAACCGCCCGTCGCGATCAAGGCACCGCCGGGAGTCGGGCTCAACGCCGAGACCGACGTCATCCGCCTTGCCGACGGCCGGCTGTACGCCGCGTTGCGTTCCTTCACGGACGATATGTACTTCGCGATCAGCGATGATGAGGCCAAGTCCTGGTCGGAGGCGAAGAAGGCCGGATTCCCGGCCCATGCTCCGCACCTGAACCGGCTGAGCGATGGGTCGATCATCCTTGGTCATCGCCTTCCGAAAACGTCGATCCACGTCAGCGGCGACGACGCCAAAACGTGGCGGGGGCCGTATCTGATCGACTCGTGCATCGGCGCGTACCCCGCCACCGTCGAGTTGAAGGATCACAGCATCCTCATCATCTACTACACCGAAGGGGGCGGCAGCGCCATCCGCGCTCGCCGATTCAACCTCAAACCCGACGGCATCGAATTCCTTCCTCTCTGAGGGGGATGAACGACGCACCATTCGAGCCGGTCGACTCTGCTTGATTCAGGGTCGAGCCGGCCTTGGCGCCCGGCCTATTTCGCACGCCACCAGAGCGAGGAAGGCAGGCCACGTGCCAGGCAGGCGGGCTCGATGACCTGGCGGAACCGCTTGGCGTCGTTCGGGTATCCGGCGGTGGGGTGGAGGTCGGGGAAGTGCGCTCGCCAGTGGGCGTTGAAGGCGTCCATCCAGCCTTCGCGAACGGTCTTGCTCACGATCGAAGCGAGCGCAACGAGGCCGTCGTCGGCGTCGGCCCGGGGGACCAAGCTCAGGTCGAGGTGCCGGCCGGGGCTCTTGATCGTGTAGCGGCTGAGTGCCGGGCCTTCGGGGCCGCGGTCGATCCAGACGTCGTCGAAGTGGGCTTGGAGCGGCTCCATGTAGAAATGACGGCCGCCATGCTTGTCCGAGCGGACGGCCGTTTTCATCCCATCGCTCGCTTGCTCCCAGAGCGATCGGAGCAGGTGCGCGAACGCGGTGAAATGGACTGTGGCCTTCGACGGCGACGCTGCGAGTCCCGCATTGAAACGGGCGGGGCCGACGACCACGGTCTGGACCCCGACGATCCGCCAAGAGATCCCAGCGAGGGGATTTTTCAGGCACCGATCATACAGGTCTCGCGACTCGGCCCGAGGCCAGGGCGGGTCGTCATCCTCGTCGAGCCAGAGAGCGAGTTCGACGTCGGCAAGCGTGCCGGCGTCAATCGCTTTCAGGAGGTTGCCGAAGCTGCGGGGGAGTTCTCGTCCGGCCGCCGTCAAGGTCGCGAGGCAGGCGGCTTCGAGTCGTTCCCGGCCCCGGCCGCCCTTGAGGATCGCCTTCGAGTCGTCGACCCAGAGTCGATCCGGTGCGCCCTTCGCGCGGGCGACCGTCGAGGCGAGATCGCCCCAGAGGTCGGGGGGACTCGCACTCGGGCCTTCGGCGATGACCGCCGTCATGACGAGGGGACCCAGGTTCGGTCCGTAACCCGCCTCGTCGATACCGACCCAGCGCGTGAGTGTCCCGCTCAACGTGGGTCGTCCCTCGTTTGCGAGGTGAGCGGGGAGCTCGCTGATCGCTCCCAGTCCCCCTCTCGAAGTCGCGATGGCAAGGGAGCGGATGCTTCCCTGCCTGCCATCAGGCGATACGAGCCGTCGGTGCGTCTTCGCGGGCTCCATCCGAACCGTGGGCCCGAGCCCCTGAACCGATCCAGAGCGAGGCGGGCTCGCGCCCTTGGAGCTCGGCCGCCAGCGAGGCGTAATCCTCGGCGCCTCGGCTGCTCGGAGCGTACTGGAAGATGGATTGGCCGAAGCTCGGACACTCGGCCAGGCGGATGTTCCGCCGGATTCGGGTGCGATAGACCTGGGCATCCGACCAGGGCATCGGCGCCGAGCGGCGTCCGTCGAAGAAGCGGTCGAGGTCCTCGATCACTTCGCCACCAAGCCGGGTACCCGCGTCGTAGAGGCAGAGCAGTACCCCGGCGACTCGCAGTTCGCGGTTGACCCGCTTGGCGACCAGGTTGATCGTTTCCAGCAGCTTCGAGAGCCCGTGCAAGGCCAGGAAGTGGGCCTGCAACGGAATCAAGACCTCTTTCGCGGCACAGAGCGCATTGAGCGTCAAAATGCTCAGCGACGGAGGGCAGTCCATCAGGACGTATTCGAACGATTCGGTGTCGGCTTCGAGCTGGTCGCGAAGGATGGTCTCGCGGCCGACCATGTTGATCAGCTCGAGTTCCGCTCCGGCCAGGTCGATATGGCTGCCGCAAATATAGAGGTTAGGCGCGACTTCGCGACGAACCTCTTCCAGGGGCATTCCCTGGGTCAGGACATCGTAGAGTGACGGTCCCGAGCGGCCCGGGAGGAGACCGAGGTGGAGTGTCGCGTGTGCCTGCGGGTCGAGGTCGAGCACGAGCGTTCGGTGCCCCTCGGCTGCCAGTGCGGCGGCGAGGTTCACGGTCGAAGTCGTCTTACCCACCCCGCCTTTCTGATTCAATAAGGCGATCCGTCGCATGGTGGATTCCCTCCTCCTGGGGGTCCCTTTCGTTCGCCGCTCGCCTCAACAGGCGCCACGGTCCTGGCGGGAGTCTATTCTATTCATCCCTGAACGCAAAGCCGAATCGCGCCGAGACGAATCCCCCGGAAAATCTACTGGGTAAGGTGCCGATTCGTACATTGCATCACGCCAGAAAGATTTCGGTCGACGTGGTCCTTGGCGGCCTTAGCGGGACCCCTTTGGATTTGCGACGACTTGACTCTTATCGGTTGGATCGCGACCGAACACCAAGTCTCTCTTCGTCGTCACAGCGATCTTCCGGCGCCTTTTTTTTTGAAAGATGGCCGTTCTGGCCGTTGGAGATGCCCCGCTGACGTTTGAGATTCCTCCGGCCGGGTGACCGTCAAGGAACATCTTTCCGCCGAGTCGTACGGGCGGCCCGCATGTTGCGAATGAGAGGATCGCTCTTGACGTGGAATCGAGTCGGCTTGAAGCTAGATGAGATTGCCCCTTTGGAATGACCTTAAGCGGGTGGTTTGATTTGAAACGGCCGCGCCTTCGTTCTCTCCTGGTTGCCTCGCTCGTCGTATTCCACGGCGTTGTCGCCACCTTTGGGGCTGGCCTGCACTCTGCCTCTTTCTCTTTATGCACGCACCCTGGGTTTGCCGAGGGCCACGGCACGGGCCTCGATCGGGGTTTGAGTGCGCTCGCGAAGCTTCCGGGCGTCTCATCCGCGGATGACTGCGTGCTCTGCCACTTCTTCGCTCAGGGGCAACTCCCCGGTATTCCTTCGTCGACTCCTGGGCGAGCGTTCCTCGCCCTGGACGTTGAGACTACGCCCCGCGCATTCGTATTTGTCCCATCTTGTGATTCTCGACCCGCCTCGCCCAGAGCCCCACCTCATCTCTGACCGCGCCACCCATTTTCGTTACGCCCCCACCCAACGATCGCGAAGAAGAAGCGGGTAGGGGGCACTGATTCTCAGGACTCAGGCCGATATTCCGGTCTGTCGGTCCGGCGGTCGGTCGGGTGAACACACTGAATTACGAGGGTTTGGGGCCACCTTGCGGTGGTTTCGATTTCACAGGATGAACGAATGCTGCTGCTCAGGAATGTGAAGAAATCGTTCGTGGAACCAGGCGGAGGCCGGCTCCCGATCCTGGACGTTGAAGAGTTCCAGGTCGACGCGGGCGAGCAGGTCGTGCTGGTGGGACGGAGCGGATGTGGCAAGACCACACTCTTGCATGTGATCGCCGGGATCAGCACGCCCGACTCGGGCGAGATCCAGGTGGATGGCCGCGACCTCGTGCGGCTCGACGAGGCGGAGCGTGACCGGTTCCGGGCGGAGAACATCGGCTACGTTTTCCAGTCTTTCAATCTGCTGGCCGGTTTCTCGGCGCTCGAGAACGTGCTGCTCGGCATGGCGTTCGGCCAAGGTCGGCGCGACACCGCACGCGCTCGCGAGCTGCTCGATCGGGTCGGATTGGCTCACCGCCAGCGGCACAAGCCCGCACAGCTCTCCATCGGCGAACAACAGCGGGTGGCGGTGGCCCGATCGCTGGCGAACCGACCTCGGCTTCTTCTCGCGGACGAGCCGACGGCGAGCGTGGACGCCAAGAATCAACAGCAAGTCATCGACCTGATCCGCGAGACCTGCGAGGAGGAGGGCGTCGCCCTGCTCCTGGTCACGCACGCCCCGGAGATTGCGGCCCGATTCGAACGGACCGTGCAGCTCGAGAACCTCAACAAGGTGGCGGCCCTCACATGAGTCTCATCGCGATTGCCTGGCGGAGTCTCACGCAGCGGGCCTTGGCCTCGGCGCTGACCGGCCTCTCGATGGCCCTCGGGGTGGCGCTGGTGGTCATGGTGCTGGTCGCCTACCACGTCATTTCCGACTCGTTTCAGCGCGGCGCTGGGGGAGGCTACGACGTGATCGTCGGAGCCAAAGGGGGAAAGCTCCAGCTTGTGCTCAACACGGTCTATCACTTGAGCACCCCCGTTGAGAACATCCCTTATTCCGTTTTCCACGACCTCACCGAAGGCGAACTCAAACCCTACGTGACCCGGGCGATCCCTTACTGTCTGGGCGATCATTACGACGGCCAACGCGTGGTCGCGACCGTGCCCGCCCTGTTTGCCGAGACCCAGTATGCACCAGGGCGGAAATACGCCTTCAGCGCGGGGCGGAACTTTCAGGCGACTGGCTTCTTCGAAGGGGTCGTCGGTGCCCTGGCCGCCACCCGAACCGGGCTGAAAGTCGGCGACACGTTTCGGCCGACCCACGGCGTGAGCGACGACGGGCAAGGGCACGAACACGACGCCTTCAAAGTCGTTGGCATCCTCGAGCCCACCGGAACGCCGAACGACCGCGCCTTGTTCATCAACATCGAGGGCTTCTATCTCCTCGAAAACCATGCCAAGCCGGTCGACGCCTCGCATCCGGCCAATCCGAAGGGGACGACGAACGGCACCAGCGGCCATCAAGAGCATGAGGGCCATGACCACGAGCACGAGCACGATCACGAACATGGCCATACTCCTCTCCCCGAGGAGCAACGCGAATTGACGGCGGTGCTGGTCCGGACGTCTTCGCCGGCCGCCTCGATTCGGCTGCCGAACCTGATCAACGAAGGGTCGGCGGCTCAGGCCGTGATGCCGGTGCGGGAGATCCGCGGGCTCTTCGATGTCATCGTCGGACCGATTGAGACCGTCCTGCTCGCGCTCACGGGACTGATCGTGGTGGTTTCGGGGGTTGGCATCTTGGTCAGTATCTACAATTCGATGAGTGAGCGTCGCCGCGAGATCGCGGTGATGCGTGCCCTGGGCGCGCGGCGATCGACGGTGCGGACGATCGTGCTCCTCGAGTCGATGCTGTTGTCGCTGACGGGAGGCCTCGCGGGTTGGATCCTCGGACGCGCCTTGATCGCCGCGCTCAGCCCGGCGATCGCGGCCCGGACCGGGGTCGTGATCGGATTCGCGCCGTTGATCCCCGCGGAATTGGCGCTCGTCCCGGCCCTGATCCTGTTGTCGGCCCTGGCCGGATATCTACCGGCGATGACCGCCTACCGAACCGACGTTGCCAAGGCGCTGGCCTCAGCGCCCTGATCATCTTCCGAAGAATCTTGATCATCCCAAGGCCCCGCTGAAAGAGACGGGACGGAAGTACGAACCCATGGAGAAGAATATGACCGTTCGAGAGCCTGTGATGGACTTGCCCGAGGAGATCGTCGCCTACCGTCCGATCAGTCCGGCCGCCGCGGTGAGTGTGGTCACAGGCTTGCTCGCCCTGCTCTCCGCCGCGCTGGTCTACGACCTGGGGGTGGCCACCTTCATTTTCGCCTCCGTGGTCGGACTGATGACCGGGGCTCGCGGCCTCTCCGCCGTGCGCCGCTACGATATGGCGGGTCGGGGAGCGGCGAAGTCCGGTCTCGCCCTTTCCGTCCTGGCGCTGGCGACCGGCGGTGGAATCTTGCTCTACCAGGCTCTGAACGAGGTGCCCGAGGGTTGCCTCCCCATCACTTACGAGGCCCTACAGTCCAAGGGGGGGGAGATCATCCCCGCGTCGGCCAAGGAACTCGATGGCAAAAAGGTGTATATCAAGGGGTATATGTACCCGAGTGATCAGACGACCGGGATCAAGGAGTTCGTCCTCTGCCGCGACAACGGAACCTGTTGCTTCGGCGGTCAGCCCAAACTCACCGACATGATCCAGGTCAAGCTGAAAGAGCCGCTCGCCCTCGACTATCACACGGGGCTGCGGTACATCGCGGGCAATTTCAAGGTGGAACAGAACCAGGCGCCAGGTTCACTCGGCACCGTGCTCTATCACCTGGATGCGGATTACGCGAAGTAACGCGAATCGACGAACCCCCGCTTTTTTGGGGGGCTCTCAAGTTTCTCCTTCGCGGGCTCGCCAAGCCGCTCACGAAAAGCACGGCCGGCCCGGCCGTGCTCCTCTTTGGTTTGGCTCATCCGGCTGACGGGTCGCGCGGCGTGAACGGCGGCAGGATGCCGGCCACGTTCAGACGCACGCGATAAACCGTATCGACAACGGTCAGGGTCAGGGTCTTGGCGTCGGGTTCGCACCAGGCGAGGTTGGCGGGGCGCTTTGGCAGGGCGATGATTCCGAGGAGTCCGCCGCCCGCCTCGTAAACCCAGACGCCTTGGGCGACGGCGACGTAGACCCGGCCGTCGCGATCCACCTTCATGCCGTCAGGACCGCCGGGCTGGTCGGGATCCATGGTGGCGAACACCCGGCTCGAGCCGACGCGGAGCGTTCCCGAGGGGTCGACGTCGAAGGCGCGGACGTGATACCGCGCGGTGTCGCAGACGTAGAGCGTGCGTTCGTCGGGAGAAAAGGCCAGGCCGTTCGGCTTCTCGAAGTCGTCCGCCAGCAACTGGGTCTCGCCGTGGCTGTCGAGCCGGTAGACCCCTTGGAAATGCAGTTGCCGATCCTTGGGAAGAACGCCGTAGGGAGGATCGGTGAAGTAGAGTCCCCCGTCGGAGCGGGCCACGATATCGTTGGGGCTATTGAGCCGCTTGCCCGACCAGGTCTCCGTGATCGTCTGAACGTGGGTGCCGTCGGGATTCATGGCGGAGATCCGCCGGCCGTTCTGCTCGCAAAAGTAAATCCGGCAGTCGGGGCCGTAGGTCTGACCGTTGGCGGCGCCTGTCTGGTCGCGAACGAGTTGCACCGATTGATCGGGATAGAGGCGATAAGTTCGCTCGTTCCGGATGTCTTGAAACAGGACGGAACCGTCAGGAGACCAGAGCGGACCCTCGGTGAACTCGAACCCACTGGCCAAACCCTCGGGCTCGGCTTCGGCCACGAGCTGGGATAACCCCGCGTCCCGCAAAATCAGACTCATTGCTCTAACCCTCCTGTAAACCGTCATCCGGAGTTGACCGCGGTCACGGAAGCCTGCACAATTTAGAGAGGAGCCGCTCGACGACCGAGGGTTTCTCCGTCTCTTCAAGAAAACACAGTTCATGGGCTCACGAGAAGCGCAAATCCACGGCCTGAAAGTGGATTCGCCCTGACGATAGGCCTGGTTCCGAAGTTCGGTCTTGCATCGTAGGTTGTGTGCGGTTTCACTAGTATCAAGGTCGGGTCGTGCCTCGCAAAGCTGCCGCGGGGTTGTTCGGAGCATCGCGTGGGCTCCCGACAGTAATGCGCCACGTCTCGGTTTCGGAGGGTTCGCCCTGATGTCCTCGGGATCGGATTTCACCAAGGCCCAGACTTTTTTCAATTACGGCAACGATGCCGCTATGAAGCAGAACTTCGAGTACGCGATCCAGATGTATCGGGAAGCGTGCAAGCTCGACGTGGAAAATCTGCTCTACCGTTCGGCACTCCGGGGCATTGAGAAAAAAAAGTTTGGCAACGACCCCTCGAAGGTCGGTCGCCTGGCCGGTGCGAAGAACCAGCCGATCCGGCTCCGTGCTCGGGCCTCCAAGGCCAAGAGTAATTGGAAGAACGTTCTCGAGGTCTGCGAAGAGGCGTTCATCAACAATCCGTGGGATATCTCCGTGTCGCGGGATGCCGCCGAAGCCGCCGAGCAACTGGGCTACAATAGCCTCGCTCAGTGGTTGGTCGAAGCGGTCCAGATGCAGGCGACCGACGCCGAGTTCTTCCGGTTCGCGGGGCATATCCACGAGATCAACGAGAGCTGGGCGAAGGCGATTGCCTGTTGGGAGAAGGTCAAGAAGCTCGACCCGAACGATGAAAACGCGAACCGGCAGATCAATGGTCTGTCGGCCCAGGCGTCGATCAAGCGGTCAGGGATCAGCGACGCGATCGACCGGCACGAAGAGGCTCCGCCCGGGCCGGGCGAGGCCGAGCTCGAAGAGATGAAGGCCCAGAAGCTGACCCCCGAGGAACGCTACCAGAAAGAGATCCTGGAAGAGCCGACACGGATTTCCTCCTACCTCCAACTGGCGGATCTGTTCAAATTGCGCGGGCAGCTCGAAGAGGCCGAAAAGATCATGGCCCGCGGCCTCAAGGCAAACCCCGGCAATCGGGACCTGGCCTTCGCCCATGCCGAGATCCAGATCAGCCGGATCCAGGGCGCCATCGATCGCTGCAACCGCAGGCTCAGCGAGAAGCCGGACGACGAGAAGGCCAAGGCGAAGCTCGAAGAATTCACCACCCTGCTTAACGACTATCAGATCAAAGAGTTCCGGCGACGGCTCACGCTCCAGCCCGACGACATGGCGATTCAGCTCGAACTGGGAATCAGGCTGGCCCGAGCCGGCAAGCATGACGAAGCGATCGCCGCCTTCCAGCAAGCGCGGGCCAGCGCCGATCACAAGGTTCAGGCGCTCCACCAGAGCGGACTGAGTTTTGAAGCGAAGGGTCATTGAAACTGGCCGAGCGAATGTACCAGGACGCCTTGAAGGCCGCCGATCCCACCGACCTCGGGACCACCAACGCCTTACACTATCGGCTGGGCCGGGTGGCCGAAGCCCAGAGCAATCCGCAGGTGGCCGAAGAGCATTACAATGAGGTCGCCGCGAACGACTACAATTATCTCGACGTTGCGCAACGACTTCAGAACTTGAATTGATCGCCCGGTTCGTGCTATCCTTGCCGTTTCGACGAAACTGGAACCTCCGACTGGGGCCAAGGTCGTTACCGCCACGCCCAACTAACCGGGCGTGTCCGGACCGTACCGATTAAGCCTTTTGGAACAAGTCATGCCGAATACGCCTTCCGCGATCAAACGACTGAAGCAAAGCGTCAAGCGCAGGATGCACAACCGGATCGCGAAGAAGATCATCAAGACCTACGTGAAGCGGACCCTGGCGTCCGTGGTCGCCAAGGATTTTGACAAGGCCGAGGCCGACTTCCGGCTCGCCACCGCCAAGATTGACAAGGCCGGCGTGCGCCGCGTCCTCCATCCCAACACGGCGGCTCGTCGTAAGAGCCGGTTGGCTCGCGACTACAAGGCGGCGCTTGCCAAGGCGAAAGCCACCGCCTGACCCTGGCGGTCTGGCTCGTTGTTTGAGATCGGGAGGGGGCCGACCCTCCCAATCCCCTCGTCTTGATTGGATTGGGATCGGCGATGCCGACCTTCGACGAGTGCGCTTTCTCGATCGAACTTGCCCTCGACGAACGATTCGGACGACCCGAGTCGGTCGTTGAGGGGCTTGGCGATTCCTTTGCCGCGGCCGTCGCTGTGATTCTCGGGCAATCCATCGACGCCAAGAAGGTGGCCAAAGGACTCGCGGCCCTGGCGGAAGCCGGGCTCCTCGAGCCGCAGGCGCTGGCCGAGGCTGATCCTGCCGAGATCGTCGATACGCTCAAGGCGTTCGGCGTCTCAACGCCGGCCCGCGTCATCAGCCCGGTGCGACGGCTGGCGGCCTGGGTGGTGAGCCGGCAGGAAAGTTCGCCCGACCCTCTCCGCGATGAATCGATCGCGACCGGCGAGCTGCGCGAAGAACTTCGCGGCTTGACGGGGATCGGCCCGGCCACGGCCGACGAGATTCTGCTCCTGGCGGGCCATCGGGGAGTTTACCCCGTCGACCGGGCGACTTATCGAATCCTGGTCCGGCACGGTTGGCTCGACGCGACGGCTGAGTACGATGAGGCCCGCTCGGTCATCGAGCGATCCGGCCACGACGATCCGGAGTCTCTCCACCGGTTCTCCGGTTGGTTCGAGCGGATCGGCCGCGAATTTTGCAAGCCGAGCGTTGCCAAATGCGAGCGCTGTCCCCTCCAGCCCTTCTTGCCCGAAGGGGGAGCACAGGACCCGGACGCGTTTTAAAACAATGACCCGCCATAGCGCGAGGAATCCCCCTCGTTCCCACGGTCCCCCGCGGGGATGCCGTCCCCGATGCTCCGCGTCGTCTGGCGCTCGAAAGCCGAGCACGTAGAGCGTCCCAGACTTCGTTCCCACCGGGGACCGTGGGAACGAGTAGCGCGAGGCTTTCTAGCCCTGTACCGGGTCGTTGTTTTAAAAACGAGGGGGAAGCAAGAAAAGGGATCGATCTCAGCAGCGATTTACGGGAAGGGGCCGCGAACGCAGCCCTCCCCGGATTCGCGGCTTCGTTGCCATTGAGTTACTTCGGCGCTGGCGGTGTGCCTAAAGCGGGCAGAGGGGCCAACTCGCCGGGAGCGGTTGACTTGGGGACCGCGATCGTCTCATTGAGAAGGGGGTCCTCCCCCTTGGCGGCTTCAGCTCTCTTGTTCGCGGCGTGGTTCGCCGCGGCTTGTTCCAGACCGTCGAGGATCACTTTCGTCTTGTCGTCGGCCTGGACGTCTTTCGGGGGCGTGAAGGCGAATTCCTGATCGGACACGGGTGTGTTGAGCTTGACGTTGGAATAAATCAGCTCGATCCGGGTCACGAGTGGCTGCTGAATGTCTTTGAGACTGCCGATCCGTTTTCCATTGGGGCCCATTCGCCGGTTGTCCTCCATGATCGAGGCTTTCTGCCCGGCGAGCATGACCTTGTAAGGCCAGTAATCCTCTTCACCGAGATAGAGCGTGACCAGGCTCGGCACATACGAGGGCAAATTTGCGACGGGGCCGAGTGGCTGTAAATTGGGACCAAAAAGGCCTTCGCGGTTCTCCCAGACACCCCGGATGATCCAGACTGGGCGTCCGTCAAGAGTTCCCTTGGTTTTCTGGTTGAATTTGATCGTCTTGCGGAGCCCGACCAGGAGGGCATCGGGGCCGGCAAAGCCGAGCTGGATCTGGATCGTGTCGCGAACTTCTTGGGGGAGATCCACTTCTCTCAGCTTGGCCAGGATCGTCCCTGCCTCGAGTTTGCGAACGATCTGCGTGTCGAAAACTTTCTGGTATTCCCAAAAAGTTGTGCCATCGCAAACCTGCTGCATGAGGCCGGAGGCATCGGGTAGGTCGTGGACTTCGAGTTTGAAAGCGAGTCGATCTTTGGGGGCCTTGCGATAGTGGCCCTTGATCACGAATTTCTGGTCGAGCATCTCGACCTTTTCGTGAATCTCGGCCGTGACCGAATCGATCGCTTTGACCTTTGCAATGGCTTCGTCGAGCAGAAGCTCGGCTTCGGTCGGTGGCTCAGCCTTGGCCGGCTTGGCCGCGGCACCGATGGGGGGTCCACCGGCCGCGTTCAACGCGGGCTGGGGCTGCTGCCCATGCGTCTGGAATAGTCCCGAGAGAGCGACCGCGAGCACGGTCGCGGGGATGATCCGGTTTTTGGGCATGGTAGGGATGTAGGGCTTTTCCTCAAGGGTCGGAAAGGAATGCCCGATCATATCGCTAGGCGTCATACGACGCAAGTCCGGCCGAAGGGTGCGAGAGACGTACGGCGGAGCTGTACCTTCGCATTCCCGAGTGGCCGGCCTGCCTCCCTCGCGACGGTCTTCGTCAACGGGAGAGGTGGCTGCGGTTGTTCCCGGAACGATGGTGAGTATTTCCCCGATCGGCGTTCGCCCTTGCTTTGGCGACGGCCGGCCTCGGTCGCGGATGTTGGAGAATATCCATGCATACGATCGGTTTGCTGATCCTGGCGGCGGCGACCGCCGGGGACGGATATGGCTACAGTAAACCCAATGTGGGCTTGAAGAAGCTCTTCCGTCCTCACGTGGTCATGCACGGCCCGCCCCCTCCGGGCGGCATGATTGGCCAGGGTGGTGCAGGAATGGGATGCGCCCACGGCCATCCCGGTTGTGATGGCGGCCAGAGCTGCATGGGCCCCGGTGGACCCGGCGGTGGGCCCGGCGGACCCGGCGGACCGGGTGGTCCCGGTGCTCAGGCAGGACGGCGGTTCCCCAACGTTCGGAGCCAGATCTACTTCCTTGACCCCGACACCATGAAGATCGGCTGGCAGACCGGCACTGGCGGGCCCGATCGGGTCTACGTCCCGGCCCAGCTCACGGTTCCGGCTCGTTACAACTTCATGCAGGGGTATATCTACCGCCTGAAGTTGACGGATATCCCGGGCCGACCCGGCGTTCAGCTCTACCCGACGCTCGAGGTTGCTCCCTCGACGCCGCAGACCGACGCCTATCTGACCCACAACCCGATTCCGGTTCAGTTCACGGCCGAGGATTTCGACCAGGTGGTCGACGGCGGGAACTTCGTGACCAAGGTCATCTACCTTCCGGATCCCAAGTTCCAGGAACTGGCGATCGCAGGGGTTGAGACTCTGGTCTCGACGCGGCTGGAGCCTGGTGTCGACCCGATCTTGGAGGCCGATAAGCGAGGGACCATCCTCCTGATCGTCCGGGTCGGTGCGATCGACCTGGAGATGCCCGGCGCGGGATCCACGGTGCCTTCGAACGTGATCGGTAGCGAAGTCGCGGCCCCCGGAAGCGTCTTGCCTCCTGGTTCGCTTCCGCCCGGCACGCTTCCCTCGGGGATTGTGGCGCCGCCGGCCATTGAGAGCGTGCCGCTGGAAGCGGCTCCGGTCTCACCGGCCCCGGTGAACGGAGGCACGGTGCCGCCGCCGGCCCCGTCGGCTCCTCCGGCTCCTCCGGCCGACTCGGTTCCTCCGCCCGCCAATCCCTGATCGGGGTGAGGAGCTTCGGCTCCAACCCTCGTGACTCACCATCGCCCCGGCGGTCGCGTGCTCGAACCGCGATCCGCCGGGGTTTTTCGCACGCCTCGGCGAGGACGTACGCCGCTCAACGGGCCGCCTTACCCGGAAGCGGACCAAGCCGCCGAGAGACACCCCGGCACCGAAAAGGTGCGCCTTCGCGACTCGGGAGATCGCGATCCCCTGGTCCAACGAATCAAGGAAATGAAGAGATGAGCCTTCAGGGAACAATCCGCCGCACCGGCAGCCGGACGGCGCGCCTTGCATGGCCGCTCGGGGTTGCGGTCGCCATTGCCTTCGGCCCGGCTCGGGGCGAGGCCCAGTCGTTCACGCCGACGCCCCCGTCCTCGTCCGCGCCCATGCCTCCCGCTTCGACTGCGCCGACGCCCCCGGTTTCAGCCGCGCCGACGCCCGCTGGGGAAACCTCGAGCGCACCCGGCACGGTCGTGCTCGAAGCTGGCGTGGGTGTCCCCGTCCTCCCTTCCCACGTTCAGGTCGTTCGCTTTCAGGTGCCCGAGGGGGCGCATGTCGAAGTGCTCGGCCCCGCTCCCGAACCGATCCAGTTCACCTCGGCCGCGGGGTCGGTGGAAGGACTAGTCGGGTTGAAGGTGGGTGTCGGTTACCGACTCCGGCTCTGGGATTTACCCGGCCGGCCCGACGCGGAACTTTTTCCCGTCGTTGAGATCGTGGGCCATCTCCATCGGCCGACGGGCATGGATCCGCTCAAGTTTCCGATCCAGGTCCACTTCAGTGAAGATGACTTCCTTGATGCCGTCGACCATGGCCGGCTCGTCACCCAGGTCGTCTACCTCGAAGACCCCGATCAGGCGCTCCCGATCAGCTTGCCCAAGGGGGAGATCCCGATCGTGACGCTCACCCCGTCCGAGGACCCGCTTCGCGTGGGCGCGGCCCTGGGGCGAGTCATGGCGATCTTGAGGATCGGTGGCCGCAAGCCGTCGATCGAGGAGCTGAACGGCGAGCGAATTCTCGGCCCCGGAATGGTCCCGGCGGGCCCGGAACACTGTCCGTTCTCCGGTTCCGACGGCGGAGCCTGCAAGCTCCCTTGTGGTCCGGTGCGGGGAACTCCTCCGCCTCCCGGCCGCCCCTGGATTCCCCGCGACGAATACCTCTGTGACGGTGGCGACCACGCCGAGCCGGCCCACTTCGGTGGCGACGGTGGTCTGCTCGGCATCGACCCGCGGGATGCGGTCATCCAGTTCTCGGATACCAAGCGGCCGCGGATCTTGCCGACCAACATGGTCTGCGTCTACGCGCCTCGGTTTGCCGAGGTCCGGCTCAGCGTCGGGCCGAATGAGGCCTTGGCCATCGAGGGACCCCGTCGCGCCGAGCTTGTAGAGGGCCAGGTCTCCTTGCTCGCCCGACAGGAATCAAAGCGGCTCGTCAAGAATGATATGGCCGAGGTCAGCCGGCATCGAGCCCGAGCCTCGGGCATCGCCAGCCGCGTCTTCGCCGGAGCGCACTCCGAGATTCGCGTGCTCAACGGTTTCAGCATCATGACCCATCTCTCGGGGGCTCGCCTGGTTCAAGGCCCCGAGCAGTCGAGCAACCGGCAGAAGACGATCAATCTTCGCGAAGAAATTCCCGCGCTCGGAATCAAGACGGCCGAGAGTGCCGTGGTGACCGGGATCGTGGAAGGAGCGGGCCAGACGGTCATGACCTGGACCCCGCGCGAGACGGTGGGCGTCGAGGAGCCCCCGAACAAGCCGGGCCTGGCTGTGATCAAACGCGTAAGCTCGGGCGAGGCCGAGCAGGGTGACACGCTCACGTTCGTCATCCAGTTCCGCAACATGGGGAATACACCGATCAGCTCGGTCTCAGTGGTCGACAGCCTCCTGCCGCGATTCGGCTACGTCACGGGCAGCTCCGAGGGGCCGAAAGGCACTGTCTTCACCGCCGGCGAGAACAAGGCCGGCTCGACCGAGCTCCGCTGGGATCTCCCCGGCTCACTCGCTCCGGGAGTCGAGGGGTTTGTGACGTTCAAGGCGGTCGTGCGATAAGTTAAGTAAGGGGGGGGACGGACGGGGCGTCCTTTTGCTCTTTCTCTGGGGGGCCACGGCCATCAGTGCCGCGGTCCCCCAAAGCATTGATGCGCCATCCATCTCAACGTTGCGATCGACCTTTCTCGCCCGGCCTCTTCTGGCATCTCTTCTTGGCCCCGCCGTTTCAAACGCCTCCCAGTCCCGCGTCGTTTTATGAGCGTGGTCGCGAGCCGACACGAGACCTGCCGTGGGCTCGGGATGTCCGTTCGATGACGGAGGCTTCTCGTAGGCCGCTCGTGGCTTCGCCACCTGAATAACTTGTTGATCTGGCCACCCACCGATAGTCCACGTTTTGTGGGGGAGCCAAACGGAAATCGCGAACGTCTGGCTCAGTCCGACAGTCGTTTTTCCGATTGATGCGAGTGTTCGTGTTTTTTTTCTTTGTCTCTTACAAATGAAACATCATGCTATGGTACCCTTGCCACCCTTGTGCTCGCGTCTTTGTGATTGGTGGGGAACCAAGCTAAAGCATGCGGTGGGACGTCACACGAACGGCTGAATTTGAGAGCCATAAGCACGGAGAGTCATGCGATGAGCTATGTCAATGACGCTGATTTTAATCCCTACGCAGCACCCAAAGCGGCACCTGGGGGGTACGGGAGTGCCACTCAGGCTCCTGTGGAATACGCGGGATTTTGGGTTCGCTTTGTGGCGTTGGTGATTGACGGGCTGATTGTCTTTGTTATCAACTTTGTGGTCGGCTTCTCGATCCAGCTTCTCGGGGCGGCCGCCAAGCTGGATCCCGCCATCGGGGCGCTGGTCTCCAGCCTGCTCTCAATCGTCATCCAGATCTGCTATTACCCGCTCATGGTCAGCTCCGAGAAGCAGGCGTCCTACGGAAAGATCATGATGGGCCTCAAGGTGACCGACCTCGCGGGACGTCGGATCAGCTTCGGACGTGCCCTTGGACGTGAGTTCGCCAAGATCTTGTCCGCCATCATCTTCATGATTGGCTACATCATGGCGGCGTTCACCGAACGCAAGCAGGCGCTTCACGACATGATTGCCGGAACCTTGGTGGTCAAGGCCCGCTGAGTCGTGCCGCCGATGAGAGGCGGGGCAAAAGGGTGCCGGAGTCCTCGGTTGTTTAACTCTCCTTGAACTGGCATAATCGACGACGCAACGTCTCAAACCGGATGCTGACCAGGCTGTTGCTATCAGGCAGCCTGGTTCCCTCCTTCCGCTAGCGGTCCCTGATCCGAGGTGGACATGCTTCGCGTTCTTGGTGGTCCGAAGCGCTTCTGCAATGGAATGACGCGTCGCGACCTGCTCCAGGTCAGTTCGCTCGGGCTGATGGGGCTGGGTCTTGCGGGAAGAGGCTCCGCCCGCTCGGCATCGGCCGCGCCGTTGGCCGGGGCCGGTCAATTCGGTCAGGCCAAGGCGTGTATCTTCCTCTTTCTTTATGGGTCCCCCAGTCAACTCGAGACGTTCGACCCCAAGCCCGACGCCCCTGAAGAAATTCGGGGCGAGCTGAAGTCGATTCCCTCGAGCGTTCCGGGACTCGACGTCTGTGAACTTTTGCCTCGGATGGCGAAGGTCATGGATAAGGTGACCGTGATCCGGTCGGTCTCCCACCCGTACCCGCTTCACGGGGTGGCCTATGCGACGACCGGGATCCCTCGGATCGATGCTCCCATGGAGCTGAACCCGAGAGGCGAGGGGCACTGGCCGTACATCGGATCCGTCATCGATTACGTCGAGCGCTCCAGGGCGGGGACGGCCCAGCCCGACGTGCCGAACAACCTCGTGCTCCCCTGGGCGTTCAGCAGCCAGCGCGTTGGCGAAGTCGCTCGCGCGGGTCCGTACGGCGGTTTCCTGGGCCAATCCTACGACCCCGTTTCGGCCGAATTTGTCGGCAAGGCCACCAAGAAGGCCTCGAAGACGCTTGCGGACAAGACCTGGAACGACCTCGAGCCGTACCGGGGGGTCACCCCCGAGAGCCGGTTCCAGCTCGGCGCGGTTTCGAGTCTCGGCCCCGATCTGACGTTCGACCGGCTCGACCGCCGTCGGAACCTGCTCGAACAGTTCGAGCAGACCCGTCGCGAGCTCGACGCAGGGACGAAAAACTCGGGCATCGAGCACTATCGCGCGATGGCCTACAACCTGCTCGGCTCCGATCGACTTCGAAATGCGTTCGATCTCGACCAGGAGACCGTCGCTACCCGCGAGCTCTACGGCATGACCCTGTTCGGCCAGGCCGCCCTGACGTCACGACGCCTGGTCGAGGCGGGGGGCCGGTTCATCACGGCCTTCTGGGACGAGTATGGCCTGGCGGGAACCGGCTGGGACACTCACTGGGACCACTTTCCTCGGATGAAGGATGAGCTCCTGCCCGGGCTCGACCAGACGCTCTCCGGTCTCTTGCTCGACCTCGACGGTCGTGGCATGCTCGACGAGACACTTGTCGTTTGTCTCAGCGAGCATGGGCGGACGCCGATTCTGAGCAAGGGCAGGGGGGGAGGCCGCGACCACTGGTCGAGGTGCTACTCGGTCTTGATGGCGGGGGGTGGGGTGGCACGCGGGCGCGTCGTCGGCCGTTCCGACAAGATCGCCAGCGATCCGGTCGAGCGCAAGGTGTCTCCCAAGGATATTCTCGCCACGATTTACCACCTGATGGGGGTTGACCCCGAAACCATGCTCGTCGATAAGCAAGGGCGTCCGATGGCCCTCATGCCTGACAGTGAGGTCGTGACCGAGGTGCTCGCCTGAGTGGGCGATGGGGCTGGCTTCGCGAAAATTGGAGAGCTCGGGGATGGCTTTGGAACCGTACATCGACGCCCACTCACATATCTGGACGCCCGACGTCGCGCACTATCCGCTGGCCAAAGGGTTCACGGTCGCCGACATGCAACCGCGTTCGTTCACGGCCGAGGAGTTGCTCGCCCAATGCCGGCCGGCCGGAGTCGGGCGGGTCAACCTCATCCAGATGAGCTACTACGAGTTCGACAACTCGTACATGCTCGACATGATCAAACTTTACCCGGACCGCTTCGTCGGTACGGGAATCGTTGATCCTCTCGCGCCGAAGCCTGATACGGCGATGCGGGCATTGCTCCCCAAAGGCGTCCGTGCTTTTCGGATCGCCCCGAACTACAGCAAGCTGCCCCCCGCACGCTGGTTGGAACCCGCTGGCTACACTGCGATGTTCGCCGCCGCCGCGGAAACGAAGCAGGCCTTGAGCTGCCTGATCAATCCCGACGGCTTTCCCGAAGTCGACCGGATGTGCTCCAAGTTCCCTGACACGACGGTGATCATCGATCACCTGGGCAGGATCGGGGTTGATGGCACGATCAAGGCCGACGAGGTCGATGCCCTCTGTGCGCTGGCCAAGCATCCCAAAGTGCTGGTCAAAGTCGGGGCGTTCT
Organism: Singulisphaera photorubra; assembly: GCF_045290345.1. Lineage (GTDB taxonomy): Bacteria > Planctomycetota > Planctomycetia > Isosphaerales > Isosphaeraceae > Singulisphaera. The sequence goes on from NZ_CP155447.1 coordinate 3,105,714, forward strand.
ATGCCTTGGGGAAGAAAACGCCCCCGTATCTCGACCTCGCCCCCTTGATCAAGTCGGTCGTTCACGCGTTCGGCGCCAAGCGCTGCATGTGGGAGACAGACTGTCCGTTCCAGGTCGACCGGGACAAGTACAGCGACAGCGTCGACCTGATTCGCACACGGCTCGACTTCCTAACCCCCGAAGACCGGGACTGGATGCTCACGCGCACGGCCGAGCAAACCCTATTTCAGCCGCTCAAGTAACCTCGTCCGCTGATCGGAGTAAGCCGATGCCGGGATCGGAAGCCCGGCATCGAGCGGCTTGAAGTGGTCAGCTTACCTCGCCGGGGACCATCACCATCCACCCGAGGCCGAAACGATCGGTCACCATCCCGTAGCATGGCGACCAGAAGGTCTTCGTGAGCGGCATCTGGACGGTGCCCCCATCGGCCAGGGCGTCGAATGCCTTGTGAGCGTCGGCCTCGGTCGGGACGGTGAGCGCCAGGTTGAGCCCGTCGAACTTCGAGTGGTCATCGCACCCGTCGGACGCCATGAGCGGGACGCCGCGCACGCGAAACGAAGCATGCATGATTTTTTTCTCGAAGCCCGCCTGGAGCATTCCGGGCGGGGGCGATTCCGGGCTCTCGTCGAACCGCACGACTCTCTCGACCTCAGCGCCGAGTGCTTCGCGGTAGAACTCGAGGGCCTCCTCGCAGCGACCACCGAAGAACAAGTAAGGGGTAATGGCGATTCCAGTCATGCTCGCTCCATTTTGGGTTGGTCGTTTTCCGTGCGGACTGATGTGTCGCCTTCGTGCGTCGGCCACACTCCTCTTGTAGTCGATCGGCTGGCTTGGAAATCGACAGCGATCACGAAGCCGGCGCCGATTTTCGAAGCCTCGAGACCTCGAAGAGCGGCCGGACCTCGACCGCACCGAGCTGCGCGCCGGGGTGCCGAGCGGCGACGCGGGCGGCCTCCTCGCGCGTTTCGGCAACGATCACGTAGTACCCGCCCAGGACCTCACGAGTCTCGGCGAACGGGCCGTCGGTGGTGAGCCGCTTTCCGTCCCGCACCCGCACGCACGTGGCCGTTTCCGCGGGATGGAGCGGCGACGCGCTCACGTACCGGCCGGCGTCATCCAACTCCCTGGTGAGTGCCGCAGCCTCCGCCATGGCCTCCTGCCGCGCATTCGGACCGGCGGCCCGCCACGCCGACTCGTCGTCGTAGCAGAGGAGCATGAACGGGCGGCCCGCCCCCATCTTCGTTTCGGCCGGGTGCGCTTGCCGCGGCGGCAAACCGTCGAGGGGAAACAGCGGGCGGATCTCGACGGTTCCCTTCGTGACGGGCGGAAGCATCGAGGCGAGGGCGATCGCCTCGTCAAGATGTTCGAGCTCCAGGATGTAGTAGCCGCCGAGTTGCTCTGTCGTTTCCGCAAACGGGCCGTCGGTGACGAGCGTCTTTCCGTTCCGCACGCGGACGGTCACGGCCGTCGTCACCGATTCGAGCGGCGATGAGGCAACGTATTTTCCCTGGGCGGCGAGCTGGTCGCAGATCTGCATGGACTCGACCATGCAGGCGGTGCGCTCGCTCTCGGTCCAGCGGCCCTCGGCCCCGTACATCAGCAGCATGTATTTCATCTTGCCCCTCTCCCGGATACCGAAATCAGGTCCCGGCCTATTTTTCGTCGGCCGCGTTGCGAAGTACCTGGATGTCGAGCTTCGTCATCCCCATCATTGCCTCAATCACACGGGCGGTCTTCGCACGGTCGGGGTCCGAGAGGAGTTGCGATAGCACGGAAGGGACCACCTGCCATGACAGGCCGTACTTGTCCTTGAGCCACCCGCACTGGCCCTTCGACCCGCCGGATGAGAGCTTCTCCCACAGCTCGTCGACTTCGGCCTGCGACTGGCAGTCGATGGAGAGTGAGATCGCCTCGTTGAACTGAAAATATGGTCCGCCGTTCAAAGCGAGATACTGGAGCCCCGCGAGCCGGAACGAGACCACCAGCGCCGCTCCGTTCGGGCCCGGAGTGACGTCCGTGATGGCGGAGTCCGGGAAGATCGAGACGTAGTAGGTGGCGGCCTCCTCGGCCTTTCCGTCGAACCACAAGCAGGGGGTGATCTTCTGTCGAGACATAGGTTCTCTCATGAACTTGCGTCATGCTTCGGCCAGCCCCATCCTAAAGGCGCCGGCCATCCGGTCTACCCGTAGTCGAACGGGCCGGGGGCCGATCGACACGCGACGGAGATCTTTTTTTGCGCTCACCGCCAACGAGACCGAAGGACACTGTGCGGGCGAGTTCGCGAGCGGCTCCATGACCTCAACCCCGTGCCGATCCACGAGGAGTCCATTTCACCCGGCAAAAAAAGGGGGAAATGTCAGATGCTCGCGAGACTTGCGGAGCTCGGACAGGCGGGATGAGGATTTGCTCGCCGAGCTTGGAGAGGGGCCCCTTGAATTCCCCGCTTGCCCCAGAAATCAGTCCTTACCACATCGCTCGCTCGTCGGAGAACGGGTGCGCGGGGCTGTCCCGTTTCGGCTTCGGGAGCGCCTGGAGGACAGCCGAGGCGAGCCGGAGGTCGGCCTGGGACGTGATCTTGAGGTTGAGGGACGTGCTCTCGACCACTGCGCACGATTGGCCGATGGCTTCGACGAGTTGGGTATCGTCCGTCACATCGGCCCCTAACCGCTCCCGATTGGCGTAGGCCCGTAGGAGGAGGTCGCGACGGAAGACCTGCGGGGTTTGCGCCAGGTAGAGGTCGCGCCTCGGCACGGTTTCGGTGGTGAGCCGGTCGGGGCCGACTCGCTTGATCGTGTCGGCGACCGGGACGGCCAGCAGGGCGGCGCCGTGGTCCCGGGCCGCCCCGAAGACCGCGTCGATCTGGTCGGCGGTCACGCAGGGGCGTGCCGCGTCGTGAATCGCCACGAACTCGCAATCAGGTTCAAGGATTTCCAGGGCCCTGGCGATTGAGTCGGACCGCTCCGCGCCTCCATCGATGACGCGGATGTTCAAGAAGGCGACGCTGGCCCGAAACCGCAACTCGAAGAGTTCGCGATCTTCGGGGGCGATCACGACGATGGTCTGAGCGACGTCGTCGCGATTGACGAACGGCTCGGCGGCGCGGAGCCAGACAGCGCGGCCGTCGAGCTCGGCGAAGACCTTCTTCTGCTTCGCGTTGCCGAACCGCGTCGAACGCCCGGCGGCCGGAAGAATGACGGCAAATTTACCCATTCGGTCGACCCCTTTTGACTTCGGAGGTCGGGTTCGATTCCGACCCGAGACCTTGAATGTTGGCCCCGGAAGGCCACGTTGTCAACGAGAACGACCCTTGGGTGAGGGATCGAACGAGAGCCCGGCGAATTTGTTTGCCCGGTCGGTTGGCTCAGGAGATGCTGAAGGAACGTGAGGTGAGTGGAGTTGATCCGGCTCGTTGCCAAAAGGGCCGGGCTTCTCTGCTCGGACAGCCAATTCTAAGGAGAGGGCAGGGCGATGGAGTGTCTCGGGCCGCAATGTGCCTCGATGTTGCTGGAGTGGCTCAAAGAGCGGAGTCAGTCGTCGACGCCTCTCAAGCAGCCGGGGGCGGAGTCGACTTCGTCCTCGTCCGGAAATCGCCAGGGATTGCTCTGGACGAGCCTCGCGTATCAGGATGATGCGCCTGCGATTCGCTCGGCCGACGAACTCGCCGGAGCATTCGAGCATCTGCACTATGCCGTGTTCCGCAGGTATCAGAATCAGTTGACCCGGGCCGAACGGGCTCGGCTCGACAATACGATCCGGAATGCCCTGTTCAAGATCGAACGCTACGTTGACCGTCTTGAAGGCAATGAACGCAAAGAAGTTGAGCATGCCTTGCACGAGGTCCGCGATGAGGTGCGCGAGGCCCGGGAACGTGCCGAGCGACTTCGGCTCCAGGCCAAGCGGGCCGACCTGAAGCTCGCACAGCTCGGAACGTTGACTCCCGAGGGTTTTGAGGAGTTCGTTGCCGAGGTCTTTGAAGCTCTCGGTTACGAGGTGGAGATTGTCGGTGGCACCGGCGACCAAGGGGCCGACCTGCGTGTGAAACGCGACGGCCTGCTTGCGGTCGTGCAGTGCAAGTACCAGAGCCGCGGAGTCGTTGGCTCGCCTGAACTTCAGAAGTTTCTCGGCACGATTCACCACACACGCAGCCACAAAGGTTTCTTTGTCACGACGCGCACGTTCTCACTGGCGGCCGAAAAGTTCGTCGCCGAACACCCGATCGAATTGATTGACGGTCCCCGACTGGTCGAACTGGTTCACGATGCCATCGGACCCGGTGCGTCTCGAGAACCTGAGCCGGTCTGGTTTTGATTTTCAAAAAAATCACGATATCATCGATATCTAAACCATGTCCGTGAGTGGAATCAAGAAGATGGCGCGATACTTGCACAGGTCCGTAGGGGAGGAGTATGCGACCGCGTGTACCCTTCGCGATGGACCCGGGCTCACAGTGAACGCAAAAGTGAGGACGAAATAAACTTGACTGGGGATAGGACCACGGTTTAGCTTGAGTTCGCCCGGGAGGAGTCCGCGCAACAGTGGTGATCCCCAGCCATGGAGGGTTTCGATGGCCATATGCAACTCGAAGACTCCGCTACGCTCTCTGGAACTGCCGAACGAGTTCGAAGACTTGTCGGGGTTGCTCCAGACAGATTTGAAGGTCATTGTCTCGGCGCTGGTGGAACGGGCGGGAGAACGCCTGCTTCTGACCCGTCGTGAGACTCAGCAACTTCGTCGCACCCTCTGGAACAATTTGACCCAGGCCGTCAACGACGCCGTCGAACCGCTCTCGGCGGATCGGCGCTAACGGGCCGGTGTCTTTTTTTTATAAAGTGATGTCCCATCTCTTGATAGCCTAGCTCGCTCATACCGAGCGAGCTGGACTCGCGAGTCCTATGAATCCCCTTCCCGTATCGCGAATCGTTTTGGGCGTGACCGGCTCGGTTGCCGCCGTGCGGACCCCCGCGCTCTACGCATCGCTCCGTGCCTCGGGTCACCAGGTGCGCGTGGTTTCGACGGAACCTGCGCTCCACTTTTTCGATCCTGAGGAGCTCGCGCGGGACGAGTCGGACCCGCTGGGAGGTCCGCTCTTTCGTGATGTCGACGAGTGGACGACTGGTACGGGCAAGCGCTACCAACGTGATGACCCGGTCCTACACATCGCGTTTCGGCAGTGGGCCGACCTTTTGATCGTGGCCCCGCTCGACGCCAACACGCTGGCTAAATTCTCGCTCGGGTTCTCGGATAACTTTCTGACCTGCCTGTTTCGGGCCTGGGATTTCACCAAGCCCGTGATCCTGGCACCTGCGATGAACACGTTGATGTGGCAGAGCCCGGTGACGTTGCGCCACCTTCGCCAACTGCTCGCGGATCGTGGCGACGGGCCGGTCGAAGAAGGCTGGGATCTCAACGAGGCGGCCGAGGTCTTCGCCAGACAGACGCCGCGGCTCGTCCTCGTCCCACCGCAGGCCAAGCGGCTCGCCTGTGGAGACATCGGCCTCGGTGCCATGGCGGAAGTCACCACCATTGCCGAGGCCGTACGCCAATGGAGTTTGCTTGCAATTCGCTCATGAAGCGGTGAGTGGTCCGAGGCAACGCCTCAGGAACCCTCAGGCAATCAAGAGACGAGCCCTGTCAGAGCGACCGTAGGTATTCGGCCGCTCTGACAGGGCTTTGGCTTCTGAGGGATTCGAGCGTCTTGGGTGCGCCTGTTGGGACGACTCGCGCTCGACAGACAAAAGGGAAAGGGGGCGGGTTTCCCTCCCCCTTTACCCTTGCGCTTTGCTCAGGCGAACGGTCGAGCGGAGTTGCCGTATTCGAGGGGCTTGGGCAGGAGCGACTGCCCCATCAGGTACTCATCGATCGAATGGGCGGCTTGCCGCCCCTCGGCGATCGCCCAGACGATCAGGCTCTGCCCGCGGGTCATGTCGCCCGCGGTGAAGACCTTATCGACGCTCGTGCGCTTATCAGCGCTGGCCTTGACGTTGCCCATGCGGTCGAGTTCGACGTTCAGTTGGTCGAGGAGGCCGCTGCGTTGGGGGCCGACGAAGCCCATGGCCAGCAAGACCAGATCCGCGGGGTATTGCTTTTCGCTGCCCGGAATCTCGACGAACTGCGGCCGCCCGTTCTCGACCTTCATCTCGACACGAACGGTTTCCAAGGTGGTCACATGACCATTTTCGCCGAGGAACCGCTTGGTGTTGATGGCGTATTCGCGGATGCCCCCCTCCTCGTGTGCGGAGGAAACCCGGAAAACGTTCGACCACTGCGGCCAAGGGTTGGTCGGGGTGCGCGTCTCGGGGGGACGGGGGACGATCTCGAACTGATGGACACTCTTGCAACCGTGGCGGAGGACGGTCCCCAAGCAGTCAGCGCCTGTGTCGCCGCCGCCGATGATGATGACGTCCTTTCCTTTGGCGGAAATGAAGTCGGCATCGTCGATGACGTCGCCCGCGACCCGCTTGTTCTGGAGCGGCAGGAACGTCATGGCAAAGTGGATGCCATCGAGTTCACGGCCTTCGATCGGGAGGTCACGCCCGACGGTCGACCCGCCGCACAGGCAGATTGCATCGAACTCGGCGAGCAGTTGCTCGGCCGTGATATCGACGCCCACGTTGACCCCGGCCCGGAAGATCACGCCCTCAGCTTCCATCTGGGCAATGCGGCGATCGACGTGCCGCTTTTCCATTTTGAAGTCGGGAATGCCGTAGCGGAGCAGTCCGCCGATCCGGTTGTCGCGCTCGAAAACCGTGACCGTATGCCCTGCGCGGGCCAGCTGCTGGGCGGCGGCCAGTCCGGCGGGGCCGGAGCCAACAACGGCCACGGTTTTGCCGGTCAGAACCTTGGGGGGCAGGGGAACGACCCAGCCTTCTGCCCAGGCTTTCTCGATGATGTTCGCTTCGACCTGCTTGATCGTCACCGGGTCGCTGTTGATCCCGAGCACGCACGAGGCTTCGCAAGGAGCCGGGCAGAGCTTGCCGGTGAACTCGGGGAAGTTGTTGGTCGCGTGCAGACGCTCGAGCGCATTCCGCCACTGGTCGCGGTAGACCAGGTCGTTCCAGTCCGGGATCAGGTTGCCGAGCGGGCAACCCTGGTGGCAGAACGGGATCCCGCAATCCATGCACCGGGCCCCTTGGGCCCGGAGCTTGTCTTCGGAGAATGGGTTATAGACCTCGAGGTAGTCATTGACCCGATCGGGGATCGGCCGCCGGGTCGGCAACTCGCGAGAAATCTCCATGAAACCGGTCGGCTTACCCACCTTTCACCTCCAATTGCAGCTCGTCCAGTCGCTTGGCTTCGGCCAGTTTCTTCTGTTCTGCGAGCACCCGGCGATAGTCGACGGGCATGACTTTCACGAACTTCTCGACGGCCCAGTCCCAGTTGCCAAGGAGCCGAGCGGCCACTTTGCTGCCGGTGTACCCTGCATGTGAGAGCAGCAAGTCGCGGATGATCTCGATATCTTCCGACTCACGAAGCGGCTCGAGGTCGACCATTTCGAGGTTGCACCGCTGCGGGAAATCCCCCGCCTCGTCGAAGATGAACGCCGCACCTCCGCTCATACCGGCGGCGAAGTTCCGGCCGGTCGGGCCGATGACGACGGCGACGCCCCCGGTCATATACTCACAGGCGTGATCGCCGGTCCCTTCCACGACGGCCCTGGCTCCGCTATTGCGGACGCAGAATCGTTCGCCCGCGCGGCCGCGGAAGAAGGCGAGGCCGGCGGTTGCCCCGTAGAGCGCGACGTTGCCGATCAGGACATTGTCCTCGGGCACGAAGCTCGCGGTCTTGGGGGGATAAAGAATCAGCTTACCGCCCGAGAGACCCTTGCCGACGTAGTCGTTGGCATCGCCTTCGATGGTCATCGTCATTCCGCGAGGAACGAAGGCGCCAAAGCTCTGGCCGGCGGACCCGTTGAACTTGATCTTGATCGTGTCGTCGGGCAGTCCGGCCGCCCCATACTTGCGAGTCAGCTCGCTGCCGAGGATCGTGCCCACGGTGCGATTGACGTTACGGATCGGCAGGGTGAGCTCGACCGGCTTGCCTGACTCCAAGGCAGGCGCGGCCAGCACGAGCAGCTCCTGGTCGAGGGCCTTGTCGAGGCCGTGGTCCTGATCGTGGATCTTGCGAACCGCGACGTCGGGGCCCATCGGCGGCCGGTAGAAGATGTTGCTGAAGTCGAGTCCGCGCGTCTTGTAATGGTCGATGGCCGGCTTCATGTCGAGCAGGTCGCTCCGCCCGATCATCTCATCAAGGGTGCGGAAACCAAGCTGGGCCATCAGCTCGCGGACTTCTTCAGCGATGTACTTGAAGAAGTTGACCACATGCTCAGCCTTGCCGGCGAACTTCTCACGGAGCTTCGGATTCTGGGTCGCGATGCCGACCGGGCAGGTGTCGAGGTGACAGACCCGCATCATGATGCAACCCATCACGACCAAGGGGGCGGTCGCGAATCCATACTCCTCGGCTCCCAGCAGCGCGGCGATCACGACGTCGCGGCCGGTTTTCATCTGGCCGTCGGCCTGAACGACGATCCGGTCACGGAGCCGGTTGAGGACGAGCGTCTGCTGCGTCTCCGCTAGCCCGAGTTCCCAGGGGATCCCGGCATGTTTGAGCGAGGTGAGCGGGCTGGCCCCGGTTCCTCCGTCGAAACCGCTGATCAGGACCACGTCGCTGTGTGCCTTGGCCACGCCGGCGGCGACCGTGCCGACGCCAACCTCGGCCACGAGCTTGACGCTGATCCGGGCTCTCGGGTTCGAGTTCTTGAGGTCGTGGATGAGCTGCGCCAGGTCTTCGATCGAGTAGATATCGTGGTGCGGTGGCGGGCTGATCAGGCCGACGCCTGGCGTCGAGTGCCGGACCTTGGCGATCCAAGGGTAGACCTTGTGCCCGGGGAGCTGTCCCCCTTCTCCGGGCTTGGCCCCTTGCGCCATCTTGATCTGAATCTCATCGGCGTTGACGAGGTATTCGCTCGTCACACCGAAGCGGCCCGAGGCGACCTGCTTGATGGAGCTTCGCTTGCTATCGCCATTGGGCAAGGGGGTGAACCGGGCGGAGTCTTCGCCTCCTTCGCCGGTGTTGCTCTTGCCTCCGAGGCGGTTCATGGCGATGGCCAAGGTCTCGTGGGCCTCGCCACTGATCGAGCCGTAAGACATCGCTCCGCTGGCGAACCGCTTGAGGATCGCCTCGATCGGCTCGACTTCCTCGATGGGAATCGGGGTGCGGTCGTCGAATTTGAAGCGAAAGAGTCCACGGAGCGTGCAGAGTCGCTCGTTCTGGTCATCAACCAGCGACGTGTACTTCTTAAAGATGTCGAATCGGCCTGCCTGAGTGGCATGCTGGAGCCGGTAGACGGTCTCGGGATTGAACAGGTGGAATTCACCATCCCGGCGCCACTGGTACTGGCCCCCTTCTTCCAGGATCGTCGGCCCGATTTCGCGAGCGTTGTAAGCGACGCGGTGGTGCGTCAGCGTCTCGCGGGTGATCTCCTCGAGTCCGACGCCGCCGATCCGCGACGCGGTCTTCTCGAAGTAGCGGTCAATGAACGCCTTGTTCAGACCGATCGCCTCGAAAATCTGGGCGCCTCGATAGCTCTGGATGGTGCTGATGCCCATCTTGGACATCACCTTCACCACCCCCTTCTTGATCGCCTTACGGTAGCGATAGACCGCCTCGGCATGATTGATCTCGGGTCGGATCAGACCCTGATTGATCATGTCGTCAAGCGTCTCGAAGGCCACATACGGGTTGATTGACCCTGCTCCGTAGCCGAGCAAAAGCGCGAAGTGGTGAATTTCGCGGGCGTCTCCGCATTCCATCACCACGCCGGCGCGGGACCGCAACCCTTTGCGCACCAGGTGATGGTGCAGCCCGGCACAGGCCAGGAGCGAAGGGATCGGCGCGTTGTTCGCATCAACTCCACGGTCGGAGAGGATGAGCAGGTTGGCTCCCGACTCGATCGCCTCGACGGCCTTCTCGAACATCTCGTCGAGCGAACGCTCCAGCCCGGCCGCTCCTTCGGCGGCGGGAAAGAGGATCGGCAACACGGCCGACTTGAATCCACGCCAGCCTTCGAGCTGCTTCAGCTTCGCGAGGTCGTCGTTGTCGAGGACCGGCAAGTCCAGGGCGATCTGGCGGCAGCTCTCGGGGGTGGGTTGGAGAAGATTCTCCTCTCCTCCCGCTCCGGTCAGGACCGAGGTGACCAGCTCTTCGCGAATGGCGTCGAGCGGTGGGTTGGTCACCTGAGCAAAGAGCTGCTTGAAGTAGTTGAACAGCGGCTGGGACCGATCGGAAAGGACGGCCAAAGGGGTGTCCGTCCCCATCGAGCCGAGCGATTCCTCGCCGTTGTTGCTCATCGGGCCGAGGATGAACTTGAGGTCCTCGAGGGTGTATCCGAACGCCAACTGGCGATGGAGCAAGGTTTCGTGGTCGGGGCCGGGCACGAGAGGCGCCGGGGGCACCTCGGCGAGCGGGACCATGTACTCGCGGAGCCACTTGCCGTAAGGCTTGGCGGAAGCGATCGAGTGCTTGAGCTCTTCGTCGTCGACGATCCGGCCTTCCTCGAGGTTGACGAGGAACATCTTGCCGGGTTCAAGCCGTCCCTTGAGGACAACGTCTTCGGGGGCGATGTCCAGGGCGCCGACCTCGGAGGCCATGATCACCAGGCCGTCTTTCGTGACGACGTAGCGACTGGGTCGCAAGCCGTTGCGATCGAGGACCGCGCCGATGTTCTTGCCGTCGGTGAAGCCGATCGAGGCGGGGCCGTCCCAGGCTTCCATCAAGCAGGTGTGGTAGGCGTAGAAGTCCTTCTTGACCTGAGACATGGTCTCATGGTTTTCCCAGGCTTCTGGGATCAGCATCATCATCGCGTGAGGCAGGCTGAAGCCTGACTTGACGAGCAACTCGACCGCATTGTCGAGGCATGCGGTGTCGCTCAGTCCTTCACGAATGATGGGCAAGAGCTTCTTGACGTCGCCCGGCTCGTAGAGATCCGACTCGAAGAGGGCTTCGCGGGCCCGCATCCAGTTGATATTCCCTCGCAAGGTGTTGATTTCACCGTTGTGCGAGATCATCCGGTAGGGGTGCGCTAGCTCCCAGCTCGGGAACGTATTGGTGCTGAACCGCGAATGGAAGAGGCAGAGAGAACTGCTCAGGAGCGGATCGTCCAAGTCGTCGGCGAAATAAGGGCCGACCTGGTCGGGGGTGAGCATCCCCTTGTACACCACCGTGCGGCAGGAGAGGCTCGAGAAGTAGAAGAACTTATGGTCATCGAGCCCCGAGCGCTCGAGCCGGGTCTCGAAGACCTTGCGGATGACGAAGAGCTTGCGTTCGAACCGATCGGCGTCGGTCATGTTCGGTCCACGACCGATCAAGGCATGATACATCGTCGGTTCGACGGACCGCGCCCCTTCGCCCAGCAGCGAGTTGTCGGTCTTGATCTTACGCCAGCCGAGGAACGTTTGGCCTTCTTCCGCGACGATCTGCTCGAACAGGTCCATTCCGAAGGCCTGTTGCGCGGGATCGGGCGAAGTGAAGAAAGCGCCGACGCCGTACTCTTCGGGACCCGGTAGTTCGATGCCCGCGTCACGGCAGCGAGCGACGAGAAATTCGTGCGGGATCTGAATCAGAATTCCCGCGCCGTCGCCCGTGTTATCCTCGCACCCGCAAGCGCCGCGATGGTTCAGGTTGATCAACGCCGTCAGACCGTCGTGGACCAGCCTATGCGTTTTCCGCCCCTTGAGGTCGACCACGAAGCCGACGCCGCAGCTGTCATGCTCGTACTGCGGGTCATATAGGCCTTGTTGCTTCGGAGACCCTGAACTCATGATGACTCACCCCTCACGGCGCTATCCGTGAACTGGAACGATCGGGATCAACTGCACTGCTTACTTGTCGATCAAACAAATCAAGGCGATCCGGCGGACACCGCCTCACCTTTCGGGGGTGAGGGTCGGCTTCCCCGGGATCCTTCCCAACGCGTCTGCTTCAAGATTTCGCGTCGACGCGTTCGGCCGAGCTAGCACCGGCCGCCGCCGGAACACACTCTTCGGTGGCTGTCAGCAGTTTCAGAAACCGCGACGCCGTCAAACTGAGTTGATGACTCCGCCGGCGAATGATTGCCAGCGGACGTGTCAGACGATGAGACGGGTCTTGACCATCAAGCCGAACCGCGGCGAGCGAGCCCGCAGCGACTTCGCGTGCCAGCGTGGGGACGGGAAGAATGGCCACGCCGGCCGGGATTTCGACAGCCCGCTTGATGTTCTCGATGTTGTCGAACTCCACCGCAACCCGGACCTGAACGTTGTGATGGCGAAGGAACCGGTCAATGGCCCGGCGGATCGCCAAATCGGCGTCAAAACCAACGAACGTTTCGCCATCAAGGTCGGCGACCGCAACGCTCGTGAGCCCGGCGAACCGGTGGCTCGGATGAACCGCCAAGACCATTTCTTCCTCACGCCAAGGGGTGACCGTGAGGTCGGTCCACTTGCGAGGAAACGAGATCAGGCCGAGCTCCACCTCTTCCGCCAGAACACTTTCCACCACCCGCGTCGGGTGGAGATATTCGAGCTGCACATTCGCGCCCGGGTAGAGCTCCCCAAACGTCCGGACATACTGACTCATGTGGTGCAGACCAATGGAATAAATCGAGGCGAGCCGCACCGTGCCGACCAGGTTGTGGTCGTCTTCCAGTGCCTTGACCCGGTTCTCGATTTCCAGGTAGCGACCCACCAACTCTTTACAGCCCTCGTAATAAACCTTCCCGTGCGGAGTCAGGACCAAAGGACGCTTCGACCGATCGATCAGCTTCACACCCAAACGCACCTCAAGTTGATGAACGACCTGGCTCGCCGACGACTGGGAGATCTGATTCTCCGCTGCGCCACGCGAGAAGCTGGCCCAACGGACCACGTCGCAAAAAACCTTGATCGATTCGAGCTGCATGCCCTACATCTTGCCTATCGGCATTTCGCTGATACTGCGCTGAATGAGATATCGGAATTCATAATACTAAACCGGGTCCCCACCTCTGCCGTCAAGAGGTGTCTTCAAAAAAATTGCCGGCGGAGTGCGGACAAGCATGTTTGATAAGAGCGGACGCTGGTTCCGAACGTTGGAGTCCCGAACGCGAACACCGGCCTCGATTTGGGGAGGATTTGCCGATTCTTTCCGATGGCCGTGAGCCTAGTGAAAGAATCAAGAAAGGAGATGAGTCTCTTGTAATTCGTCTGAGTCGATTGAGAAAGTCAGCCAGCCGGTCTGGTTCCTCGAGCTCCGTTTGAGATGGGGGCTCTGATTCGACCAAGGATTTTGGGACTTGAGTGTCTGCGTCGATCCAAGCGGCTCGGTCTGGCCGTCGCGTTGCTCCAAAGGAGGCCGCATGCATGCTGGAGATTTTGAAGAAGAGGAGGGGCGAGCGGGAGCGTCCCGTTTCGGTCGCTCGCGTCCGAGGCCGACTACAGGAAGCCGCACCCCATGATTTCGGAAAACTTTCAGCATGAGAGACACTTCTTTCTGAGCTCCTGGTTTAGTCCCGTTAGGCTCAGGTCGCGATGCCGCGGCAGGGGATCCTTTCGGTACTGATGTTTCGACCCAACAGTGAGCGCCTGGTTCCGGCTACAAGATCGGCCTTGGTGCCGAATCGGCGCTTACTACAAGGCCGATCGGATCGAGGGCCGAGGCTCCGGGACGGACAATGGGGAAGGGCGTACGTGATGAACCGCAACGCGATCACGGGGGCCTCGGTCGGCCTGCTGATGTTCAGTGTCCTGCTGGGCCTGGCGCTCGCAGCCGATGACGAGGCTGATGAAGCTGAGGCCCGCGCTCAGTACGCACTGCTCTATGGCGATCTCGATGGGGACGATGCGCTCAGCCGGGATGAGTTTCGTACGCTCATGGCTGGTCGACCGCAGTTCAAGGCACGGCCCGCGCTGATTGACCCGGTCTTCGCCCGGCTTGACGCCGATCGGAACGGTTCCCTGACGGTTCGCGAACTTGCGAAGTTGGGAACGCTTCGTCAGGCCGCTCCAGGGCTCATGAAGAAGGCTGCACGTCCGAAGATGAAGCAAGCGGTGGCCAAACCCCGCGACGCCCAAGGACAAGGGCAGGGGCAAAGGCCAATCACGCCGCAACAATTGGCCTTCTTCGAGACCAAGATTCGCCCGGCGCTTGTGACCTACTGCTACGAATGCCATGCCTCCTCGGCGAAGACGATCAAGGGAGGACTGGTTCTCGACACCCGAGAGGGGATTCGCAGGGGAGGGGACAGTGGCCCCGCCGTCGCTGCCGCACCGGACGACGAGAGCCTGCTCTTGCAGGCGATCCGCTACACCGACGACGACTTGAAGATGCCGCCCAAGAAGAAGCTCCCCGACGAGGTCATCCATGATTTCGAGCGTTGGATCGAAATGGGAGCCCCCGACCCACGCGACGGCACGTCGTCCGTGGCGGCGAAGGAGATCGACGTCGAAGGGGGACGCCAGTTCTGGGCGTTCCAACCTCCGAAGAAAGCCGATGCGCCCAAGGTCAAAGACGAGGCCTGGCCGCGCTCCCCGATCGACCGCTTTCTCCTGGCCAGGCTCGAGGCGAAAGGGCTCGAGCCCATCATCGATGCGGACAAACGCACGCTGATCCGCCGGGTCTCTTTCGACTTGATCGGCCTGCCTCCCACCGCTGCGGAAGTCGCGGCCTTCCTCGACGATCAGTCTCCGGCTGCTTTCGAGAGCGTCGTCGACCGACTGCTCGCCTCGCCTCGGTTCGGTGAGCGATGGGGACGGCACTGGCTCGACGTGGCCCGCTTCGCCGAGTCAAGTGGGAAGCAAGTGAATATTAACTATCCAAACGCATGGCGTTATCGTGATTATGTCATTGCGGCCTTGAATAACGACAAGCCGTTCGACCGCTTCATCCGGGAAAATGTGGCAGGGGACCTGCTGCCGGCCGCCGAGGGCCGGCAACGCGCCGAGCAGCAGATCGCCACGGGCTTTCTCGCGATCGGCCCGAAGTCGCATGTCGAGCGCAACCCGTTGCAATTCCGGATGGATCTGATCGACGAACAGATCGACGCGACCTCGCAGGCGTTCCTTGGTTTGACGGTCGCCTGTGCTCGTTGCCATGACCACAAGTTCGATCCCATCCCCCAGAGCGATTATTACGCCCTTGCAGGAATCTTTCGGAGCACGGAAACCTGTTACGGGACGGTCCGGATCATCCAGAATCCGAACGCGGCCGATCTTCTGACGCTCCCGAAAGATTCGGGCCAGTTGGACGCCCAGGAACCCCTGACGGACGGAGCGCGGGCCCAGCTTCAGCGGCAAATCGACCAGCTCAAGAAGACTCGGGCCGACCTGCTCAGGAAGGGAAACCTGTTCGGCAATCAGCAAGGGCTGATGACCACGATCCGGCTCGCTTTACTCCAGAGCCGCTTGAACTCCTTTGAGGCCGACGGAACCCCGAAGTCCCGTGCCATGGGGGTCCGAGATCGGGCCTCAGCGGTCGACAGCCCGCTCTATCAACGCGGAGAGATCGACAAGCCCGGCGACGTCGTTCCGCGCGGGCTTGTGCGGGTAGTGAGCCGGGAGATTTCCGACGTCCGCCAAGGGAGCGGCCGTCTCGAACTGGCGGAGTGGCTGGCGTCTCCGAAGAATCCCCTGACGGCTCGTGTGTTCGTCAATCGGGTCTGGCTTCACCTGTTCGGGCGCGGCCTCGTTCCGACCCCCGATAACTTCGGTGCGGCCGGACAGCCGCCAAGTCACCCGGAATTGCTCGACACCCTCGCGGTTTCGTTCATGGAAGAGGGCTGGTCGGTCAAACGACTGATCCGTCAACTGGTGCTTACCCGTGCCTATCAGATGGGATCGGGCTTCGACGCAACCAACAACGAGGCCGACCCTGACAACGTCCTGGTCTGGCGGATGAGCAAGCGAAGGCTCGAAGGGGAGGCGCTTCGCGATGCGATGCTGGCGATCAGCGGCCAGCTCACTCTCGATCCTCCCAAGGGATCTCCGGTCGCTCGCGCAGGCGAAGGAAACACCACTCCGTTGCAACGGTTCGGGGGGGCCTATGACTTGCGGCTCACCTGCCGTTCCGTCTATCTGCCCGTGATTCGCAATCACTTTCTGGAATCACTCGCGCTTTTCGATTTCGCCGACCCGAGCCTGGTGGTCGCCGAACGAGCCACAACCACCGTCCCGGCGCAGGGCCTGTACCTGCTGAATAGCCCGTTTGTGATTCGCCAGGCCGAGGCCCTCGCCGATCGGTTGATCCGCGACGTCGACAACGACGGTGATCGGATCAATGAGGCCTACCTGCGGACTTTCGGCCGGCCCCCCACCGACAAGGAGAAAGGGGCGGCCCAGGCCTTCTTGGAAGGTGAATCGCGCGGCGAGGCGGCACGTCGGACCGCGAGCTCCACGCCGGGTCGTGCCGGTTGGGCGGCGTTCTGCCAGGCCCTCTTCGCCAGCGCTGAGTTCCTTTATCGAAGCTGATCACCTGATCTTGCGAACAGATCCCCGGTACACAGATTCTCGTGAAGGAGACGATCTCGGATGAACCAGGACCCTCACGCTTCGATTCTGTCCCGGCGCAGCTTGCTCAAGGCGGCGTCGTCGGGGTTCGGCTACCTGGCCTTCGCGGGGCTTTCTACCTGGGCCGCGGAGAAAGAGGCGAGCCCTCTAAGGCCGAAGCCCACGCACTTTCCCGCGCGTGCCAAACGGGTCATTTTCCTCTGCATGGAGGGGGGACCGTCGCATGTCGATACCTTCGACTACAAGCCGAAGCTCTCCAGCGACGACGGCCAGACCTTCGGTAAGGGGCGTGCGGCCGGGGCCAAGCTGCTCGGATCCCCTTGGGAGTTTCGCCAGCGCGGGCAGAGTGGGCTCTGGATCTCCGAGTTGTTCCCGGAGGTCAGCCGGTGCGCGGACGACCTCTGTCTCGTCAACAGCATGCAGACCGACCTGCCGAACCATCCCCAAGCCTTTCAACAGATGCACACGGGGATCTTCCAGTTTCCTCGCCCCTCGATGGGGTCCTGGTTGCAGTACGGGCTCGGCACCGAGAATGAAAACCTTCCCGGGTTCGTGACGATCTGTCCCCCCATCAACAATGGTGGCTCGGCCAACTACGGCAGTTCGTTCTTGCCGGCCATCTATCAAGGGACTCGGATCGGATATAGCGGGATGCCGGTTGCCGATGCGGTGGTCAGCAACCTGAAAAACCCGAAGCGTCCGGCGGCCGACCAGCGCAGGCAACTCGATCTGGTCCAGACGCTCAACCGGGAAACGCTCGAGCGGGACCAGGTGAATCCGGCGATCGACGGCGTGATCGAATCCTATGAGCTCGCCTTCCGGATGCAGGGCGAGCTGCCCGATCTGATGAACCTCACGCAGGAGTCGGAAGCCACCCGGAAGCTCTACGGAATTGGTGAGACGGCGACCGACGACTTCGGCCGACAATGCTTGTTGGCCCGGCGGTTCGCCGAAGCCGGAGTGCGGTTCGTCGAGATTTGTCACGGCGGCTGGGACCAGCACTTCAACCTGAAACAGGCCCATGCCAGCAACGCGCTGGCGATCGACCGGCCGATTGCCGGTTTACTCACCGACCTGAAGACGCGTGGCCTGCTTGAAGACACGCTTGTGGTTTGGGGCGGCGAATTCGGGCGGACCCCCTATGCGCAGCGGAACGATGGCCGCGACCACAACCACAAGGGATACAGCATCTGGATGGCGGGAGGAGGCGTTCGCGGCGGCCTGGCGTATGGCAAGACCGACGAATATGGCTATGAGGCCGTTGAAAACGCCGTCCACGTTCACGACTGGCACGCGACGATCCTGTATCTCCTCGGGCTGGACCATGAAAAACTGACCTACCGGTACGCCGGCCGCGAGATGCGCCTGACCGACGTGAAGGGGAAGGTTGTTCAGGGCGTCGTTGCCTGAGCTGGAGAGTCTGCCGTGTGTAACGCTTTGCCGAACCCGTTTCACCTTACGTCAACGCGCTCGGCCATGACATTATCGTCGGCCTAATAATTCCCGTAGGGTGGGGGACTTTCTCAGCGAGGGTGGACAAGCGCGGACAGTTACAGCAGTGGTCGCGTAGCCAGTAGGTGGCGCAGAAGTCCTTCTCCGGCAGAGCCTTGCTTCGGCTCCTCGGGCTGCCTTGGCCGCCCAAAGTGTCCGCGCTGTCCACTGGTCCTGGCATCGGCGGTGAGAAAGTCCCTAGGGTGGGCACGGCCCACCATCTTAACCTTCGCTTTGGCAAGGAGATAGGGATGGTGGGCCGTGCTCACCCTTACGGGGAAAATCGGATTCTGGCCGCTGAACCATCGTAAATCGCTGATAAGCTCATGACGGGTTCGGCGAAGCTTTTCTACCAAGGCGTCGGGTCTGGCTTCGCTAGCGATGGGGGCCTTGAGTCGTTTTGGGCCGATGCAACCGAAGCGCCGCGAGCACCTTGGCCATGTCGTCGGGCAAGGGAGCATTCAGAGCGAGATCTTCGCCCGAGAGCGGGTGCTGGATGAACAGGTTGTGGGCGTGCAGCGCCTGGCGATCGATCAGGACTTGATCGGCGCCTTCGGCTCCGGCACCAATAAGGTCGCCCAAGGTCAGGTGATCGCGGCCTGAGTACGCCTTGTCGGCCACGATCGGGTGGCCGATGTGGGCGAGATGGACGCGGATCTGGTGGGTGCGCCCGGTCCTCGGTTTGCAGCGAACGTAGGCGTAACCGTCGAATCGTTCGAGGACTTCGTAGAAGGTGACCGCTTCTTTGGCGCCATCTTCGGGG
The DNA here is from genome assembly GCF_045290345.1 of Singulisphaera photorubra. GTDB lineage: Bacteria > Planctomycetota > Planctomycetia > Isosphaerales > Isosphaeraceae > Singulisphaera. The sequence continues at coordinate 3,124,485 of NZ_CP155447.1, forward strand.
AGCCGGATCGCCATCTTCTCGCGGTTGGTCGGGTGGAAGCCGATCGGCTTCTCGATATAGTCGCTGTCGCGCGAAGGGACGCCCGAGACGATGGCGAGATATTCTTTGCGGACGGTTCGTTGCTCGAATTGTTTCGCGATGTTGCGGTGGGCGAGGTCGTCCTTGGCAACGAGCAAGAGCCCTGTCGTATCGCGGTCGAGGCGATGAACGATCCCGGGCCGGTTCTCACCGGCCACGGTCGAAAGGGTGTCGTAGTGGAACTGGAGGGCATTCACGAGGGTGCCGCTCCAGTGCCCTTTGGCCGGGTGAACGACCATCCGCGGAGGCTTGTTGACGACCGTGAGCGCCTTGTCTTCGTAGACGACCTGAAGTGGGATCTCTTCAGGGATCGGCGCTTCATCGGCCAGTTCGGGAAGCCAGACGCGGATCTCGTCGTCGAGGCGGACCTTGTACGACGCCTTGGTCGGTTGCCCATTGATGAGGACCGCCTTGGCGTCGATAACCTTCTGGATCACGCTCCGGGAATAGTCGGGGTAGCGGCTCGCGAGGTACGCGTCGATCCGCTTGCCCACCATCCGGGCCTTGACCTGAAAATCGCAAGGGGTGCTGGAGAGTTCAGGAGGCATTCTGCGCTCAGGCCGATTCGCAACCTTCGTGGTCGAAGATCAAGGCTTCGGCTCTTCCTTCTTCGGCTCGGGGGTGGTGGCCGACGGCGCAAAAACGTCCTCGGGTAACTTGGTCGCGGGGCTCGCCTTGGGCGTGTCTCCAACGGCGGGCAGTTGGGGTTTATCGTCGATGCTGGGCGGAGGCGGGGGAAGGAGCAGTGAACCGGCGCCACTGCCGCTACCACCGGGATTGAGAATGCCGGGGGGGAGCGGGATGGATTCCTGACCGAGGGGCGGTAGGGTCGTTTCCACCGGCTTGAAGGCGTACAGCTCTTTATAGAAGGCCACGCTTTCGGGCTTCTGGAGCAGCTCCGCCAGCTTCTTGGCTTCGCGTCCTTCCTCGGTATCAGGCCACGACTTGGCGACCGACTGGTATTGCTCGACGGCCTTCTCGATCTCGTTGCGAGCCTCGTGAGTCCGCGCGACACCGAACGCAGCGGCACGCGCTTGCGGGGCGTCCTTCGGCGACTCCTGGCGACCTGCTCAAAGTATTTGAGCGCCAGTTTCAACTGAGGGAGTGCCGCGTCGCGGTTGGCCGGTAGGTCGGCGAACCCCGTGTTGTAATACTCGGTGGCCGCCTGGAGGAGTGCCCATCGTTCGGCGGCGGTGTTGGGGTATTTGTTGGCAATATCGACCCGCTCGGCCGCTGTCTTGGCGGTATCCAGCTCGGTCCAAGCGTCATTCGAGGCGGCGCGGCCCGACATCAAGCCGGTACTCAGCAGCGAGAGCCCCACCACGACCACGACCAGGCCGATCAGAAGGCTCCAGAACCGCGTCTGGTTCTCCATCGCGTGAGTCAGCCAGCGCGCGAGTAGGGGGAGATCCTCCTCGGGGTGGTGAATGACGGTCGGGACCGCGTGTTCATGTTCGTGCTTCAACGGCAATCGCGGCTCGTCTTTCATCCTCAGCCTCTATTTATTCCCCGAATGAGCGACGGAGAATATCCTTGTTGAATTCTGAAAGGCCAGACCCCACGGCATCTTACAGGCTAACACGTCGGACGGTCAAGCGAACCAGGCGGGGTGAGTCGCGGCTGGTTTGGCGAGTCGTCAATGCCGACGCGTTGGAACCGTCTCAACGAACTTGTCACTCATGACCCGAGTTCGTCGGGGATTCGCTCCGGGACCGCGAGCGACTCACCCGCGGCCCCAGGAAAAAGAAAAAGAGGATGGACCAAGGAATCAAGGCTTGGTCTTCGCGCCGTTGACTTCGCTGGGCTTGACCGACTCTTCGTCGAGCATCGCCCAGACCGTTGGCTCGACGGCGTCGGCCCAGATCCGGTAGCCCTTTGGCTTCAGGTGAAGGAAGTCGGGCATGATCTCCTTCGAGATCGTGCCGTCTTCATTGAGAAACTTCGGGCCGATGTCGAGGTACTTGACCATCTGGCCATCGTCGAGCTTCGCGATCCGCTCGTTGACGGCAGCCAGCTTTTCGCGAACAGGGCCTGGCTTCTCGCCTCGGGGGAAGACGGCGAGCAAGAGGATCTTGGTCTTGGGGAGCCGCTGGCGGAGCGACTTGACGATCGCCTCGATCCCCTCGGCGATTTCATCCGAAGTATTGGCGCTGGCATTGTTCGTGCCGATCATCAGCATCGCCAGCTTGGGGCTGATGCCGTCGATTTCGCCGTTCTCGATGCGCCAGAGGACGTGTTGGGTTCGATCGCCGCCGATGCCAAAATTGGCCGCGTTGCGGGGGCCGTAGTGCCGATCCCAGACGTCGCTTGCTCCTTTTCCGCTCCAACCATTGGTGATGGAGTCGCCAAGGAAGAGCAGGTCGATGTTTCCCTGTTTGGCGCGATCGAGAAACGCCTTGTGTCGCTGCATCCAGGACCCGGCGCGCGGCGCGGGAGTGGTCGTTGATTCTGCGGTGGCCTGCGCCTGTGCTGTCTGTCCCGCAACGACGGCGGTCAGCGCCAGCGTGAGCGCCAGAACGAGTGATCGATTCCTCAGGCTGCCTGCAAGCCTGTGCATATCGCGAACCTTTCCGAGACGACAAGAGGGAAGAATGAGCCAAGGACCGTTGCCGGGTCCGCCAACAGGCCCGCCATCCTACTCGGCGCGTCGGGCCCGGTCCAGCGACCGCGCACGTCAAGGTTCGTCGATCGTCCAGGGCTGGCCGAAATGCTCCTCGAAGCAGACCTCCGGCAACTCGAAGCGTCCGGGAAACGACTCTTCTCGGGCGGCATAGCCGAGCGCCACCAGGCCGCAAACCGTGTGGTCGTCCGGGATCCCGAACGCGTCCCTGAGCTTGTCTGCCTCAAACGCCTCCATGAGCGCTGAGCCAACCCCCAACGACTCGGCGGCCATCAAGAGCGTGGCCACGGCGAGCATCGTCGAGCGGGTCGCCCAGTGAGGCAAGTCGTCCCTTCGATCCATCGCCCGCGCCGTCCTGGCACGCATCTCGGCTTGCTCCGCAAGGGTGATCGCTCCCAGGGCGAGTTGACGAGCAAGCATCGCGTCGAGATGGCTGCGGTGGGGATGGTGGTAGCCCAGGACGATCACCACGACAGGGGCCTCGGCCACGCGCGGATGCTGGAAGGCACAGCCGCGAAGCTTGCGTCGATTGGATTCGCTCCGGACGACCAGGAAACGCCAGGGCTGTAAGTTGCCATCCGAGGGGGCGAGCGTCGCCGCGTGGAGAATTTGCCTCACAAGGTCGTCGGCCAATGGGCGCGCCGGATCGAAGCGGCGAACCGTTCGCCGCCGGGCAATCACTTCGAGGACCAACGGCCCTGTTTCGATATCCATGGGAACGACGCTCAACTCTTCGCACCGAAATCCAAACCTGACTCGTCCCCCATTTCACCACTAACCCCTAGCCACACGCCACCTTCGGCGCTTAAGATTCGCCTTGCCTGGGGGAACGTTCCGCTGATCCCGTCCGAGATCGAGTGGGATGCGTTCCGCTGTTGGAATTTACGGCCTCCACCCGTTTATTTGAAGGGACGCCTTGCATGAACCGACTGCTTCGGAGTAGCTGCTGGTTAGTCCTGGGTCTGATTGCGCCGGGCTTCGCCTGCGCTGGTGAAGCGGAATGGGTCTCGCTCTTCGACGGCAAGTCAATCGAAGGTTGGACCGCGCTGGAGCTTGCCGGCAAGGGGACGAGCCACTGGGTGGTTAAGGACGGCGCAATCGAGGGTTCGGGCGCGCAGTCGATGCTCTTCAGCCCCAAGGGGCACTACAAGAACTTCCGTTATCGCGCGGAACTGAAGATCAACGACCAGGGCAACTCGGGCATGTATGTCCGGACCCCCAAGGAATCAACGTTCTCCAAGGGATACGAGATCCAGGTCAACAGTACCCATAAAGATCCGATCAAGACCGGCTCGGTTTATACGTTTGTGCATGTGTATAAGGAGCTTGTTCGCCCCGACACGTTCTTCACCCAGGAGGTGGAGGTGGTGGACAAGGATTACCGGGGCAAAATCGTCACGTCGATCAAGGTTTCGGTCAATGGCGAGGTGCTTTATGAGTTCCTCGACCACAACCGGAGCTGGAAAGAGGGCCACTTTGCTTTCCAGCAGCACGACCCGGGGAGCAAGGTGACGATTCGCAAGGTTGAGGTCATGGAACTGCCCGACTCGAAGTGATCGGTCATCGAAAAGCGATTATGATGGGGAGCACTTTGGGCGAGCGCGGGATTGCCCGTCGCTCGTCCCGAAGGGGAGAGCCAGTTTCGGAACGCGACGCAATTCTTTGAAGAGGTGATGATGGCGAATCTGTTTGTCCGAAAATCGATGGCCTCCCTCAAGGCCGAAGCGGAGGCGAGCGATAAGGAGGGACCGAAGCGGTCGCTGACGGCATTCGACCTGACCATGCTCGGCATTGGCGCGATCATCGGGGCAGGGATCTTCGTGTTGACCGGGACCGCGGCGGCGACCAATGCCGGACCGGCGATCGCGCTCTCGTTCGTCCTGGGGGGGGTGGCCTGCGCCTTCGCCGGGCTTTGCTATGCCGAAATGGCCTCCACTGTCCCGATTGGTGGATCGGCCTATACATACGCTTATGCAACGATGGGCGAATTCATTGCTTGGCTGATCGGCTGGGACCTCATTCTCGAATACTCGCTAGGCGCCACCACCGTGGCGATCGGCTGGTCGGGATACGTTGTCAGTTTTCTCCACAACATCGGCATCAACATTCCCCCGCACTTTGCCAATGCGCCCGGGACCAAGATGATCAACATCCCCGACGCGATTGCCGCCAAGTTGCACTTGGCTTCGGGGTGGACGTCGCTCACCGGGGTCGAGAACGTCCTCAAAGTAAACAAGGTGGACTGGAGTTCGTTCGCCCAATCCACTGCGTATCTCAACGTTCCCGCGATGTTGATCGTCGCGGCGGTGACGACGTTGCTCGTGTTCGGGATCAAGGAGTCGGCCCGCGTCAACAACGTGATCGTGGTGATCAAGGTCGGCATCGTCCTCCTGTTCATCGCCGCCGGGATCGGATTCGTCTCGACGGACAACTGGGGTGGCTCGTTCATTCCCCCCAACGAAGGCCCTGGGGTCTACGGCTGGAGTGGCATCCTCCGCGGTGCGGGGGTCGTCTTCTTTGCCTTCATCGGGTTCGATGCGGTGTCGACCACGGCCCAGGAGGCCAAGAACCCGCAGCGTGACATGCCGATCGGCATTCTCGGGTCTTTGGTGATTTGTACGATTCTCTATATCCTGGTCTCGTTCGTGCTGACGGGGGTTGTGAACTATAAGCAGCTCAACGTACCGGATCCGATCGCCGTCGGCGTGGATGCGATTGGCCTCAAGTGGCTCTCGCCGCTCGTGAAGCTCGGCGCAATCGCCGGACTCAGCTCGGTGATTTTGGTCATGCTGTTGAGCCAGCCGCGGATTTTCTACTCGATGTCGCGTGACGGCCTGCTGCCAGAGTTTGTGTCGAGGCTCCACCCCAAGTACGGCACCCTTACATCACGACGATTATTACCGGCATGGTGGTCATGGTCGCCTCGGCCGTTCTGCCGATCAGTATCGTGGGTGAACTCGTCTCGATCGGGACGCTGTTCGCATTCGCCGTCGTCTGTGTGGGCGTCCTCGTTCTGCGGATCACCCAGCCGGACATCGAGCGCCCGTTCAAGACGCCGCTCGTCTGGGTCACGGCTCCCCTGGGGGCTTTGTTCGCCCTCGTCCTGATGGCGGGATTGCCGCTGGATACCTGGATCCGCCTGATCGTCTGGATGGGGCTCGGCCTGGCGATTTACTTCCTGTATGGAATGCACCACAGCCGGCTCGGCCAAGAAAAACCCGTCACGGTTTCCGTGGACAACGAACTGGTCTGACTCTTTGGAGTCTCATCCTTCCTTCGATCCGCGCCTTGCGGATCGAAGTGAAGGGATCTCCGAGGCGAGCGGAGCGTGAGCTCCCTGTCTTCGGTCCATCGGCTAGGCCGTGCACCCAATAAAACAACGCTCCGCGACAGTGCGAAAGCCCCGAAGATTTTGAGTCTGCCGCAAGAAAACCGGGCCGTCTGTCTGCCTCGGAGGCCGAAATTCGCGGGAGAAACTCGTTCCCATGCTCTGCGTGGGAATGCCGTTCTGGCCGCTCTGCGGCCCCACCCGCCGGGGAAGAATCCGAGGGTGTGCCATGGTCCGAGGGAATAGGACCGGACCGGTCGTGCTACGGATTCGACCGGCCCGGAAATTCCTGGCGATCCTCGCCCTGCTGCGGATCATCGAAAAAAACAGGGAGCCCAGGCTCCCCGCTCGCCTTGATCAGGGCGAGCGAGAATTTCCGAGCGAGTCGGCCTGCCGCCCTGCCTTTGCACCCGTTCTCCTCAGACCTCCACTTCAGCCTCGGCTTTCACGGGTTTCACGCCCGAGACGCACCGGATCATCGCCGAGATGAGGATGACCGAAACGCAGGCGAGCAGCATCAGCGTCAGGCCGATGTTGAGCCAGCCTCGGAGCACCGCGCCGGACTCGATCATCTTGTAGAACTTGCCTGTGATCTCGTAATACCCCGCCGACGTCGTGGTGATCGCCACGAACAGGAGCGGGAGCAAGGTCACCGGGACGTAGCGGCTTCGGCCCGAGTTGACGAGCACCGTGGTGGCGATTGCCAACGCAATGACCGCCAGGAGTTGGTTCGCCATGCCGAACATCGGCCAGATTGTCTCGACCGAACCCGACCAGATGAAGTAACCCCAGCCGAAGACGACCAACGACGTTGCCAGCATCGAGGCGGGAAGCCAGTCAAGGTCTCCCAGCGGCTTCCAGAGTTTGCCGAGGAACTCCTGCACCAGGAATCGGCCGATCCGGGTCCCGGTGTCGATCGTGGTCAGGATGAAGAGGGCCTCGAACATGATCGCGAAGTGATACCAGTACTTGATCAGCCAATCCATGTTCGGGATCGCCCGCGAGAAGATCCGGGCCATGCCGACGGCCAGGGTCACGGCCCCGCCGGTCCGGCCGTGGAGCGACTCTTGCACGTTCTTTTCCATGGTGACGAGCTCACTTGAGTCGCCGCCATGGCCATGATGATCGACCTCCATCGCTTTGAGTTGTTGCGCGAACTGGGGACGTTTGGCGAGGTCAATGTTGATGTCGTAATACATTGAGTTCGGCAGGGCCGCCGCGGCGATCAGGGCAACGATGCCTACGAGCCCTTCCATGAGCATGGCGCCATAACCGATCATCCGGATATCGGATTCCCGGTCGATCATCTTGGGCGTGGTGCCCGAGGAAACGAGGGCATGGAAGCCCGAGATGGCGCCGCACATGATACAGATGAAGACGTACGGGAAGATCGGCCCATCGAAGTAGGGGCCGCCGCCGTTCTGGAAGTGAGTGTTCACCATCGGCGCTTCCAGCGTCGGGTTGGCGACGACGACGCCGATCACGAGCAAGCCGATCGTGCCGATCTTCAAGAAGCTGGAAAGGTAATCGCGCGGGCAGAGCAGGAGCCAGACGGGCAAGACCGAGGCGATGAACCCGTACGCGGCGATCGCGCCGATGGTCTGATTGCGGGAGAGCTCAAAGAAAGGGCGGAGATTGGACTCGGGGATCCAGGCCCCGGCGACGGTGGCGGCCAGGACCGCGATCGCGCCGACGATCGAGGCCTCCACGACTTTTCCCTTTCGGAAGCGGTACATATACCAGCCCACGAAGAGGGCGATCGGGATCGTGCAGGCGATCGTGAACGTTCCCCAGGAACTGCCCGGCACGAGCCGTTTGGTATCCTTGGGCAAGACGTAGCCGCCCCCGTTGGGATCGCCCGTGAGCCAGGAGCCGGAGGGAACCGCGAGGCGGAATGGCTCCTGGAAGGTCATCTCCTCGTCGGCTGTCTCGCCGAACCGGTAGGTCGATTTCGGGGGGACGGGGTAGATCGTCGGCTGCCCTTGCTTGATTTCTTTGATGAACGCCGCGTCGGCGGGATAGACCAGCTTGGTGCCGGCCTTCATGGGCACCTCTTCGCCGCCGAGTGCCTTGACGACCACAATGCCCAGGCCGGCCAGGGCGATGATGATGATATAGAGAATCGCGATCGTGGTGGCCGCGCCGGCGACCGGGCCGATCTGCGCCCGCGCGATGCCGGCGAGGCTCTGGCCGCCGCTACGAACGGACGCGGTCAGCACCATCATGTCCTGCACCGCCCCCGCCAGGCAGACGCCGACGATCAGCCAGATCAGGCCCGGCATATAGCCGAACTGGATCGCCAGGACCGGCCCGATCAGCGGACCTGCTCCGGAGATGGCCGCGAAGTGGTGGCCGAAGAGGACCCAGCGATTGGTGGGGTGGAAGTTTTGGCCGTCGTATTGGAGATGCGCGGGGGTCGTCCGCGAGTCGTCGAGTGCCGCGACTCGTGCTGCCAGGAAGGCGCTATAGTAGCGGTAGGCCACGGCCAAGATGGCCAGGACGCCAAGCATCACCGGCATCGCATGAACGGTCATCGCGGGTCCGATCTCCGAAGTTTCGAGAATCCGGTAGGAGGTACGATCGCAATCAACAATGGGGGAGGCCGCCGAGGCGGATGAGGGCGGTCCATGGTCCATTAAAGCTTTCCCAAGACGGAATGGCAACTTCGGGGAGAACAACACCGCAGGTTCGTTGATATCCCCACGGGCCAGAAATGACCTCGAACCCGCCGCGTCCGCCCCGTATCGTTCCACCGCGCTTCAAACCGCCTGTCGCAAACTTGAGAAATCTGGTATTACGTCGCTCGCGCTCGGGAATCTCAGCCAGGAGCGCGAACCGGGAATCATTGGGACGGTTCCCCGAGGAGATACAAGGAGGCATCGCGATGCCAGGGCAACTCCGCGCGTTCTGGGTAGTAGTTGGTGTACTCGCCGCGTCGTCCCAGGGCCGGGCCGACGACCTGGGTAAGTTCCTCGAACGCGCCGCGGGGGACCGACTCCGCCAAGTGGTCGCGCCGAAAAACCTGCAACGAGCCCTGACGACCCCCTTTACTCCTCCCTCTCCCACGGCCCAGGCGGGTGAGCCTTTCGTCGTCAAAACGGCCGATGGCTGGTCGCTCGTGGCCCATCGCTACAAGCCGACCGGGGCGCCACGCCCCGGCGTCTTGCCGGTCATCCTCTGCCACGGCCTGACCTATAACGCCCAGTTCTGGGACCTCGACCCCTCGTGCAGCTTTGCGCAATACCTGTCGCAGCTCGGCTTCGACGTCTGGGCGGTGAACCTACGGGGCTCCGGCCTCAGCCATAAATGGGTCTGGAACCTGGACGACGCTCCGGCCACCCTGATTGGCTCCGCCATGCGCCGGCTGAACCCTGGTCAGCTCGGCGCGACCGGCTTCGCCACGCTGGAACCGAAGTACGCCAACTGGACGATGGACCATCACATCGCCTACGACGTCCCCGCGTTGGTCAAGTTGGTCCGCCGCCACACCGGTGCGGCCGAGGTTGCGTGGGTTGGCCATTCGATGGGAGGCATCGTCGCTCTGGGCTGCCTCGCCCGATACCAGAACCCAGGGATCGGGCGGCTCGTGACGGTCGGGAGCCAGGTGACCATGCCCGAGGGGCAGGTCGCGATTCAGTTTCTCACCGAGATGCTCACCAAACGCCAGCTCCAGCTCGCCGGCCAGTGGAACAGCAAGGAAGTGATGACCCAGACGCGGACGAGCGTGAACAACCTCTTCTTCAACTCGCAGAACGTCCACCCGAAAATCTACGAAGCCCTGACCGGCTGGGCCACCGACGTCCCAGCCATTGGCCTGATGCAGCAGTACATGCTCCTGGCTAATAAAGGGGAGCTCGTTGATGCAAAGGGGCAATTCAACTACGCCCGTGCCATTGGGAACGTCAAGGTTCCCGTCTTCATCAGTTGCGGTGAGCAGGACAGTTTTGCTCCGCCGATCGTTCAGCGCTACCTATACGACCACATTGGCTCGGCCGACAAGACACTCTTCATCTTTGGCAAGTCGCAAGGGCTCCCGATCAACGCCGGCCATGATGACAGCCTCGTCGGCCTCAATTCCCGCGAACAGACCTACCCCGTGATCGCCCGCTGGCTTGCCGGCCAACAACCCCCCGCGGCTCGCTGATCGTCGCAAATCCTCCGTCAGAAACCCGCCATGGAACTAAGCAATCCCCCTCGTTCCCACGGTCCCCCGTGGGAATGCCGTCCCCGACGCTCCGCGTCGTCTGGCCCTCGAAAGCCGAGGACGCAGAGAGCGTCCAAGACTTCAAGGCGAGCGGAGCGCGTCAGCTCTCTGCCTCGCCTCTTTTTCTTGATTTGAGGAATTTGAAAATCGAGATTTCAAAATGTGTGATGGAGATCCGGCGGCCCAGGTGGCTTGATCGGGAGCGTGACCCGAACCAGCGTCCCAGGCAAGCCCGATGCGAGCTCCAGGCGTCCACCCAATTGCTGCATGCGTTCCCTCATGCCAGGCAGCCCCACGCCCGCGCCGCCCACAAGAGTACCCGCGGCGGTCACCAAGTTGGCCGGCAGTCCACGCCCCTCGTCCCGGATTTCCAGACAGACTTGCTCTTCGTCACGTACGAGGCGAACGCTCACCACAGAGCTGCCCGAGTGGCGATGCACGTTGCCCAGGCTTTCTTGAAGCACGCGGAACAGCGCCGTCTCGATGGCTTCGGGAGCCTGATTGAGGCTTCGGTCGCGTCCAAGGCCACCTGAATCCCACTCCGCTCCGCGAATCCCTCGACGTACTCGCGCATTGCGTGGACAAGGCCAAAGTCATCGAGCAGGGGGGGGTGGAGCAAGTAGGACAGGGTCCGGATTTCCTGGATACTCAGGGTGATCAGGTTTTCGCAGTTGGCTAACAAACGCAGACGCCGTGCGTCATCAGACGCCGCCCCCCGTTCCAGGATTCCCAGGTTCATGTGGATCGCGGCGAGATTTTGAGCTGTGTTGTCGTGCAACTCGCGGGCAATCCGGCGGCGTTCCGCGTCCTGAAGATGCAGGAGCCGGCCCGATAACTCACGAAGCCCCCGCTCCGCCCGTTGCCGCTCCGTGACGTCAAGGACCAGTGAAAGAATCGAGACAAGTTGGCCATGTTCGTCGAACAGCGAGGAGTTATACCACTCGCATTCGATGATTGCGCCGCTCCGTGTGTAGTTTCGATTGAGAGACACAATCCGAGGCACGGTGCCGGCAACAAGCCCTTCGAACATTTTCGCGACGGCGGCCGCATCATCCTCATGGATAAACTTCCATTCGTCCGGACGTTTCCCCAACACCTCCGACTCCGTCCAGCCGAAGTACCGCTCGGCCCGGCCAAACCAGCGGATGACTCGAAAGTCACGATCCCACTCCACTGCCGCCAGAGGCGAGTTTTGGATGTGAGAATCAAGAATCTGATGGGCGTGGTGAAGTTGGTCCTGCCTCGCCCGCAATTCGGCCTCGACCTGCTTTTGTTCGGAAATGTCAATATGCACATGCTGGAGGCAGATGAGCCGACCGTAGGCATCCTTCAGTTGTCGTGCGGCGAGAAGGACAAAGAAACGCGTTCCGTCGCGGCGGACCATGAGGAACTCGCGAGGTTTCATCTCACCTTCCACGGCGAGAATCCTCATCATTTCGGTCCGCTCTTCCGGATACGCGTAGAGTTGCCGGCCGATATCGACCACTTCACGAATCATCTGCTCCGAGCTCGCGTAGCCATACATCAGCGAACACGCTCGGTTGACTCGTTGCAGCCGCCCGTCCGGTAGTGCCTGCGAGATGCCCGTGACCGAGTTCTCGAAGAGATCACGGTAGCTTTGCTCGCTCTCGGCGAGCCGGATCTCCGCCAGCTTCCGTTCCGTGACATCCATCGAGGTGCCCGTGATGCCGAGAATTCGCCCCGCGGCATCTCGAAGCGGCTCCACTGACGTATCAAAGAAGTAACTTTTGCCATCAATGGTGGCCAGCAAGGAATCACGAAACGAAATCCCGGTGGTCAGCACCTTCCGTTTGATTGCGGTAAGGCGGGCGGCATCTTCCGGGATGAAGAGATCTTCGTCGGTTTTCCCCAACGTTTGAGCGGACACGCCGGGGGTCGGGTTGAAAATATTGGTGTAGCGCAACTCCCGGTCTTGCTGAAAGATGACGATTGGGGAGTTCTCTAGGGCCATGCGAAAGAGCTCTTCGCTCTCGCGCAGCGCCTTCAGGGCCGCGTGCTCCGCGGTCTTATCACTGAAGACGAGCACCATGCCGCCGACAGCACCGTTGTCATCGCGTATCGGCGCAGCGCTCTCCGCGATGGGTCGTTCCGTCCCGTCGCGGGCGATGAGCAAGGTTCGCTGGGACAATCCCACCGACTGGCCGTTGCGATGCGCCGAAATCACCAGGTTTTCCGCGGCCACACGAGTGGACTCGTCAATCGTCCGAAAAACCTCCTCAAGGGGTTTGCCTCGCGCTTCCGTCTCGGTCCAACCGGTGAGTCGTTCCGCCACCCGGTTCATCCCTCGCACTCGACACCAGTGATCCGTGGTGACGACGGCGTCGCCGATGCTATAGAGAACCGTACGAAAGGCTTCCTGGTCCTCCCGCTGCCGGTGCTCCGACTCATAGAGAACCTGGTAGACGCGTGCCTGTCTTCGCCGATTCAAAAACGCTGTCCCTGCCGCTGCCAGCAGGATCAAGAGGGCCACGGTGAGATTGATGACGAAGGCCCGGTAATGCGCTTCGGTGAGGATTTCGTCCACATCGACCTTGGTCACCAGGAACCAAGGTGATCCGGGAATGGGACGCAGGTTGGCCAGCACCTCAACATCGCCGCGGTAGTCTTTGCCCTGAAACTCGAGCGTTTGGCCGGCCGTCGCATTCGCGGAGAGAACCTCTTTGCGGGCCCAAGGCACGCGTAAAGTCAAGGGCTTGTGAGGTTGAAGACGCAGTTCGTTCAGGTAGAGAACATCCTTGCCATCCCGCTGGATCAGAAGCGACTCGGCACTTCGGCGCGACGTCGGCCAAGCCTCGATCAGCGGATACAGGTGAGTTTGTGCGTTGGTGCAGAGAATGACGATCGCCAGCGGGGTCCCCTCGGCATCCCGCACCGCTTGGGTAGCGTCGATCGAAACCAACTCGTCGGAGCCAAGGTAAAGGTCGGACAGCACAGGCCCCTGACTGTCGAGGGCCAATGCGATGGCCCGCCGTCTCGCCTCGCTTGTCGGCACTTGGGCCTTCTTGACCGCGACCAGGACCTTCCCATTCGGAGCCAGTAAGAGGGCGTCGGAATGCCCATAAACCTTGACTCTGATATCGAGGATGGCCTGGAGTCGAGCGAGCGGAAGCGGAGTAGCAGGATCTCGAGACGACGCGCGTACCGTCTCGATCAGGAATGGGTCCCTTGCCAACACCGTGGCATCAGCGAGACGCTCATTCCTCCAATGCCGAATCTGCCCGGACTTCAGTTCGCCGATGGCGGCGAGCGCCTGGTACTCTGCCTGGTGGATTCGTTCCGTTTCCTGCCGGTAGTACCAGTGGCCTCCAACCAGCAGGACCACAGTCATCACGGCGAAACCGGCCACCCAGGTTCGGCGCGCGGGGCCGGCGCGCAATTCTCGTGATGCCATGTTTGCCCCTCAGCGCTCGCGTGCCTCGACCAACCCAATTCTCTGTTCGCGCAGCAGAGTGCGCCGCCTGCCGATCGATCGGCGACCACTGATCAAAACTAAACTTTAGCCACGTCTGTCACAAGACGCCAGTCTTGGAACAGGCCGAGTTTCAAGCCACTTCGACCCTCAAACCAGATGCGATCCCCTGGCTCCGGCGAATCCAGCAACGCCCCTCCACCGAGGCCTCACCGACTGTTGCGAATCTCCCCTCGATCGACTTCTCTCTGTACTTTTGTATGGTATGATCGGCTGAGGAGAGGAGTCAAGACGATGCACCACCAAGAGCGACCGACGCTCCACGGTCGAGGAGCTGTCGATAACCCACCCAACCGGTTCGAGACGTGCTGGCACGAGGTCGAGCCGACCGAGGGGGATCTCGATGAGATCCCGGCTCCGAGTACCCAGCTTTTGAAAGACGCGTCCCGGACGATCATTGCCGCCAACGACAGCCCCGACATCGGCTTCGATGCCAGCCTCAATCCATATCGTGGATGTGAACATGGCTGTATTTATTGCTATGCCAGGCCAACTCATGAGTTTCTTGGGTTTTCGGCGGGTCTCGACTTTGAGACCAAGATCCTGGTCAAGGAGGATGCGCCTGCGCTGCTCCGCCGCGAGCTTTCCTCACCGCGATGGAAGCCCAAGCCGATCGCTCTCAGCGGCGTGACCGATGCGTACCAGCCGGTCGAGCGTCGGCTCCGGCTCACCAGACGCTGCCTGGAAGTGCTCGTGGAGTTTCGCAATCCGGTCGTGATCGTCACCAAGAACCGATTGGTGACCCGCGACCTCGACCTCTTGGCCGAGTTAGCCAGGCACCGCGCGGCGGCCGTCTTCCTCTCGGTCACCACGCTCGATGCCGGACTGGCCCGAGCGCTCGAGCCTCGCGCTTCGATTCCTGAGTTTCGGTTGTCGGCGATCGCGAAACTGGCCGCGGCCGGCGTCCCCGTGGGGGTGCTCGTCGCCCCGGTCATCCCAGGGCTGACCGACCACGAACTGCCGGCGATCGTCGCCGCCGCGGCCCAGGCCGGTGCCCAGTTCGCCGGCTTCACTCCGATCCGGCTCCCGCTCGGGGTCGGCCCACTCTTCGAAGACTGGCTCACACGCCACTTCCCCGACCGCAAGGAAAAGGTCCTCCAGCGGATCAGAGGGCTTCGTGGCGGGCGGCTGAACGACCCTCAGTTCGGGACTCGGATGCGTGGCCAGGGCGAGTTCGCCGAGATGATCGCCCAGATGTTCGCGCTCGCCTGCCGCAAGGCCGGCCTCGAGGGACGGAGCACGCCCCTCTCGACCGAGTCGTTCCGGAAGCCGGGGGCCAAGCAACTCTCCTTCTTCGATTGACGAGAGCTCAGGTGCTCAATCCGCGTCGGGACGAAACCACCATCGGAAGCCCACCGTCGGCTCGGAGCGTCATCGTGGCCATGAGCTTGGCCTTCGTCCCCGGCTGCAATCCCAACCGGAACCGTTGCGCAATCGTTGCCAGGAGAAGGACAGACTCCATCATGGCGAAGTTGTTGCCGATGCAGATCCTCGGCCCACCGCCGAACGGAAAATAGGCGTAGCGGGGAATCCGCTTCATGAGCCCGTCCTGCCAGCGCTCGGGCCGGAACGACTCGGGATCATCGAAGAACCGCGGATCCCTGTGCACGACCCATTGGCTCATGTAAACGGTCGTCCCGACCGGCACCCGATATCCCCCGACCACGGTCGGCACGATCGCCTCCCGGCCAACGAGCCAGACTGTCGGATGGACCCGCAACGACTCGGTGATCACATGCTCGGCGAATGGCAGACGCGGGAGATCCGCCAGCGTGGGTGCCCGATCGCCAAGTACCTGGTCGAGTTCCTCATGGAGCCGAGCCTCGGATTCGGGGTGTTGCGCGAGCAGGTACCAGGCCCATGTCAGCGTGTTGGCGGTCGTCTCGTGGCCCGCCATGAAGAGAGTCATCGCCTCATCGCGAAGCTGACGGTCGGTCATCCGATCGCCGTCGTTCTCGTCCTGGGCGTTCAGGAGCATCGAGAGGAGATCCCCCCGGTCTTCACCCGAGGCACGCCGGCGGGCGATGATCTCAAAGATGATCGCGTCGAGTCGCTTGACCGCGCGAGCGAGCCGAACGTTGTTGGGAGTTGGGATAAAGTAAGGCAGGCGAATCAGCGTATTGACACGTGCGGTAAAGCAGCGAAGAACCGTCTCCATCGCCGCGCTGAGATCGGCCGACGAACCGGAGACATCGGCGTCGAACAGGGTCTTGGCAATAATCTCCAGGGTCAACCGCATCATCTCTTCCTGGACGTCGTAGACCGCACCGTCGTGCCAATGCTGTAGCATCCGCTCGGTGAACGCGACCATGACCTCCGCGTGCGCGGCGATCCGCTCGCGGTGGAACGCCGGCTGTGCCAGCCGACGCTGACGGCGCCAGAAGTCCCCCTCGCTGGTGAGAAGACCATTGCCCAGCGTTTTCTCGGTCATCCGGAGCGAAAAGTGCTTGATGTAGTGGCGATTATTCGTGACCAAGACCTCCTCGACCAGGTCCGGATGATTGACGATCATCATCTTCCTTGGCCCGAGCCGAAACGCCACGACGTCGCCATAGGTCCGAGCACACTCGGTCAAGAAGCCGAGCCGATCGCGACGAAACGCCGGCAAGTTGCCGGATAGCCAATTTCCCTTCGGACCAGGGGGAGACTCAACTCGTTCCGTCAGTGCCGCACTCATGAATTCAATCTCTTTGATATTATGGAAGCACGAGACATGTGGGTTGCGCATGTCCGGCTTTTCATGAAGCTCTGAAGTTTTAGTGAGTGGTGGGGCAATTCAGGTCTGCTCAGAGCCCTCTTGCCCAGGAACTCTCACTCTACGAAGTCAGCCCGGATCCCGCAATGTGCTCCGCGAGCCGCCGGCGTGAGAAACCCCGAGCTTGCGATCGGGTGACTCACCGGCTGGTCGTTGCCTCAAGCCGCATGGCCGGGAACCTCCAGCGGATTCTGGAGGTCTCTGCGGATGCGCTGTTTGCGTTGCTGGGACCTCTTGTGGATAGTAGAAGTCACTCGAAAAGATGATTTATGATTATTGGCTGCGATGTATTTGCGATTTGATTGTTGCTGAAAACAGGGAGACTGTCGCCACGCTACCGGGGGTTTTTCGTCTGTCTTTGGAACTTCGCATCGGCTGGTTCTTTTGACACATGTGGAGAAGGCGATCATTTGCGATCGCCCTCTCGATCAATGCGAGCGATCCCCGGCCTCAAAGCGACCTGCGTCGCTCGGTTCCCTCGCCAAGAACGAAACGTGTCACGTTGGGCGTTCGCTCCAGCAGGTGTTGCATCGCCGCGACGATACCGTTCGGCTGGCCCCCGACCTCAATCTCCGTCCCGAGCAGGGCATATTCGGGAGCTTCGTATCGAAGTCCCTCCTGAGTTGAGCCGTAGAGGTGCCGGATGTTTCGCGGAACCTCGCGGGAGAGTTCGCGAGGAATCTCGCTCCCGCAGCTATCCATGAACACCAGGCTGTAGTGCATCGCAAGATCGTTCCCGGAATCCTCAAGGAGGTCCAGATACTTCTCCTTGGTAATGCCGACGCCCACCTTGGCCTCATCTGGCCCGCCCAGAACCATGCCTTTCCCGCCGATTCCGTAGAATGCGCCTAAAAAATACCGCCCCAAATCGTACACCCCAAGGTTGCTTGAATCCGAATCGAGCGGGAGCGGCTCGGTCGAATCGTCGAGCGTCCCGTCCGGCTTCGCGTTCCCAGCGATGGCTCGGTCGAGTGTGGCCTCGATGAGAGCCGGTGTGATCGCCATGACATCGGTGCCGTGCGACCGCGTTATCAGAATGAATTCGTGATCTGAGGGCAGGAAATGTCTGGCTACCTCGCCAAGGGCGGCGCTCAAAGCGATCGGGCTGGAGAGCGGGCTTGCTTCGAGCAACTCATGGTTCGCCGTCGCACCACGGAAGGGTTCTTTGGAGGACTGGTATTCGCCTGCACGCAAGACCTCATACCATCCGCAACTTGCCGTTTCGTTATGGAAAACGACGGCCCCGGCAAGGTGAGCCGCGACACCTTGATCGCGTAATAATCGCTCGATTTCGACAACCTGTCGGTAAGTTGTCTGGGGGAAAGTGAGCAAATCCCCCTCAACCCGATCCGCAATAGCGTTGGCAAGTTCCTCGCCGCTTAGCCGAAGTTGCTCGATTCGCTCCGCGACGAGTTGTCGCCGCCGAAGCCCCAGTGACGTCTCATTAGAATAGTAAATGAATGCGTAACGTTTCATGAATTGCTATCCAAACTTGAGGACGTGTCGAGCAGAGACCGGGGAATCGAAGTCCGTCATTCAGCGATAACTCGAACTTCAGCTTGAACTCGGTTCCAGTTCAACGATGAAATCGACATTTGACAAGGGTGGGGGCGGCCGGCCAGGCACCTTCGAGACGGAGGATGAGAGGCCTAGCGAATCCACCGGATCAGCAAGAAGACAGGGCGGACGCGTTCGGGTTGACCTGTTACATTGGCCGATGCTATGTTGGACTCGGTTTCCGTTTTTCTTGTTTTGCGAAGAGAAAGCAGGGTCGGCGGCAACTGGCTTGCCCGGCCCCAGCCCAGCGCCGCATTGATGGGCCAAAACGGCGCACCATCTCACCATGGCTGATGATCGGATCCGGCGGCAAATCGCCTTTCTTGCCGCCCAGCTCATGTATCAGCGGTTCGAAACCGAGTACTTCACCGCCAAACGCAAAGCCGCCCGGCAGCTCGGTGTCGAATATCGATACCGGCCGGCCGACCTGCCGTCGAACCGCGAGATTCGCGACCAGATCCAGGCGATGGCCCGGATGCACGAGGGGGAGAAACGCCTCGAGCACTTGCTCGACATGCGGATCGAAGCGCTTCGCCTGATGCGCAAGCTCACCCGCTTCCGGCCTCGCCTGATCGGAAGCGTCTGGACCGGGCACGTCCGCCACGGTTCCGACATCGATATTCACATCTTTGCCGACAGCCAATCGATCGTGACCGACACCCTCGACGACCTCGCGTTACCCTACGAGGTCGAGCGCAAGCGTATTGTGAAATACGGTGAAGAACGCCTCTTTACTCATATTCACATTGACGATCGTTACCCGTACGAGCTCACGCTCTATCCCGAGGACAAGGCCCACTACGTTTTCAAGAGCTCGATCACCGGCCAGGCGATCGAGCGTGCCTCGATCGCCGAGCTCGAGGCCTTCCTGCGCTCGGAGAACCCCGAACTCGACCTGGACCGCGAAGTCGAGCGGGTGGAGGATCATCTCGACCGGTTCGAGCTTTATCGGCTCTTGCTCCTCCCGCTGGAAGGGGTCAAGCAGAATCCGCGATATCACCCCGAGGGGGACGCGCTCTATCACAGCCTGCAAGTCTTCGAGTTGGCCCGTCAGGAGCGATCGTATGATGAGGAGTTCCTGCTCGCCGCACTCTTGCACGACGTCGGCAAGGCGATCGACCCCGGCGACCATGTGCTGGCCGGCCTGCAAGCCCTCGAAGGCACGATTTCCGAGCGCACTGAAACTCTGATTGCCCATCACATGGACGCTCTGGCGTATGTGAACGGGACCCTCGGTGCCCGCAAACGCGTCCGGCTCCAGCAATCCGAGGATTTCGAGGACCTCATGCTCCTTCGTGAGCTCGACAGTAAGGGCCGCCAGCCCGGCGCGGTGGTCTGCGAGGTCTCGGAAGCCCTGGAGTACATCCGCCAGATGGCCGACGAAGACGATCTGGACGAATGACGGCCGATCTCAGTAGGGTGAAGGAAGAACCCGCTGAACCTCGCGAGCATTCTCGCAATGGTTCTGCGGGATTCCACCCCATCGAGAGATTCCTGCCATGGACGCGACTTCAGAGCCGACAGCCGACGTCACCGAATCAATTCGCGACTACTTCCAAAAGGACCGGTCGCGGATGACCATGATGGCGGCCCGTAAGTTCGGCGTCACCGAAAAGTCCGTGGTCGACGCCCTGGTCGGCCAATGGCCGATCGTCCGGCTCCGCGAGGGGGTGTTCCGCGAGTTGTTGGAAGCACTCCCGGCGCTTGGGACGATGCGCGTCTTCGTCCGCAGTCGCGCCGCGGTCATTGAGTCGGTCGGCACGTTCGGCGGTTTCTCCGACGCCGGTCCCTTTTTCAACGTGCAGACCGACACGCTCGACATGCACATCCTCCACGAAGAAATCGCCGATGTCTTCGCCATCGAGAAGTGGGGCCACGACACCACCACCGCGACCTATTCGTTCCAGTTCTTCGATCGCTCGGGTGATGCCGCGTTCAAAGCCTTCCTCTGGGAAAGCTTTCCCGACGTCCCCAAAGAAACGATCGCGGCATTCCATTCCCTGGCCAAGCGCCTCGCGGCGGACGCGGACTGATCATCCGATTTTCGGAGGGTCGGCTTCAACCTGCCACTCTCTCAACGGGAGAGGCAGGCGAACGCCTACCTGCCATGAAAAAATAATCAACGATCCGCGACTGGGCGAGAATCGCGTTGGATTTCCGGCCCGGTCGTAATTCCCTAGTAAAGCTTTGCCGAACCCGTTTCTCCCTACGTCAACGCGATCGGCCATGGCATCATCTTCGGCCTAAAAATTCTAGGGTGGGCACGGCCCACCATCTTAACCTCCTTTTGAACAAGGAGATCGGGATGGTGGGCCGTGCCCACCCTACGAGAAAAATCGGATTCTGTCGGCTGATTGATCAGCAACCATGCCTGTCTTGAAAAGATAGCATTAGTTTATTCGTAGATGCATCCGGATCGGCCGGATCTAGGAGACCTTGGCGACAAGAAGTGTGCGATCGTCGGCCGCGGGTTCGCCGGCCGTGAATCGTTCGACGGCGTCGAGGACTGCTTCGATCAGGCCGTTGGCATCGAGGTGGCAATTGGCCAGGGCTTCGTCGAGACGCTCGGTATCGAACATCTTGCCCGCCGGATTCGTGGCTTCGGTAATTCCGTCGGTGTAGAAGACGATCTGGTCGCCAGGGCGGAGCGCCTGGGTGAATTGATCGTAGGCCACATCGGTCATGACGCCGAGGGGAAGGTTGCCGACATTATCGAGCGCGATGACCGAACCGTCCTCGCACCGCTTGAGGCGGGGCGGGTTGTGCCCCGCGTTGGCGTAGGTGAGGGTGCGCTTGGCCGGGTCGTAGATTCCGTAAAAGGCGGTGACAAAGGCTTCGTTGTTGGTCGTGTAGAGCGTCGCCAACTGCTGGTTGACGTGTTGGAGCATGGTGGCGGGGGGATCGGGGAAGTTGGGAACGGCGTGGGCGATACTATGGGTGATCGCCATCATGACCGCGGCGGGAGTGCCATGGCCGCTGACGTCGGCGATCAAGATCCCCCAACGGTTGTCGGACAGAGGGAAGAAGTCGTAATAGTCGCCGCCGGCCCACTGCGAGGTCTGGTAGGACGCGGCCAGGCCAAGACCCGGAATGGGCGGAATCGTCTTCGG
Organism: Singulisphaera photorubra; assembly: GCF_045290345.1. Classification (GTDB taxonomy): domain Bacteria; phylum Planctomycetota; class Planctomycetia; order Isosphaerales; family Isosphaeraceae; genus Singulisphaera. The sequence continues at coordinate 3,145,627 of NZ_CP155447.1, forward strand.
GAGAAGCGAGCGTTGAATGTCGGCAACCAGCTTCAGTTCCCGGTCGACAACGCCGTAGGCGCGCTTGAGTTCCTCAGCCAAGACGAGGTTTTGCGTTGCCCGGCCGAACAGGTTGCTCATCCAGACCTGCTCGGGAAAATCATCCCGATCGAATGCGTTCGGGGAGGGACGCATCAACACGATCATGTTGAGCGCCGTCCCCCCGTCATAATGGGGGATGGCCATCAGCGACCGCTGCCCCATCAAATAGCTGGCGGCCGGATCGTCGGGATCAACCTGCAGGTCGTCGATGATTTGCGGTTGATCGCTGTAGAGCAGCTCGCCGAGCAGTCCCCCTTCCAGGAGCGGCAGCCGGTGCTTCTCCGTCCAGGGGTTGATCTCCTCGGTCCACTGGCTGGCCCGGGTGATCCGATACTGAGGGGCCTCGAGGCCCCGTCGACTCAATGCGACCCGACGATCGGCGGGCATGAGCTGGCGGATCCGCTTCGCATAGGCGCGAACCATGGCCTGCGGATCGGTCTGAAGGCTCATCTCGCGCATCGTCTCAACGATGACATCAAGTCGCTTTCGCCAGTCGAGGCTCCGGAGCCCCGGCTCGGCGATTTGCGGGTCGATTCCCATGGTGCCGTCCCCAGATCGTGGAGCACTTGAGCGAGAGGACGAGATTGTCCAGCCCGGTGACGGCTCTATTGTAAGGTGGCCGGCAACTGATCACACCGATCGACCCGACTGCGATCCCTGCGTCGAGCTGGTTTCGCTCACGAATTCGTGCGTTCGTCCGGCACTTCCGTGGCGATGACCCGGCTCAGGACATTCGCCTCGCGACGGACCGACGCCAACTGTGACTGGCCGCGCACGCCCGCAACACCGGTCCGCCCCGCGCTCCGAATGCCGACGGAGGTGCCTCGCCTCGTTGTCCGAGCCGCCGTTCCCGCCAGCCTCGTCTCGTAAGCGGACTCTACGAGTTGGGTGGTCGTGGCTGTGGCTGTGGTCGAGGTTACACGTCCCTGATCTTCAAACAAATCGGCCAGTTTTCTCACCTGAGATGCCAGAACCCAGATCGATCCCGCGATGATCAGCATTCCCGACCAAAGGATAATGGCAAGGCTGGTAAGATTAATGTTGAAATTCAGCATGGATGCCTTTCCACGAGGGTGCGTCGTGCCATCCCGTCGACCTGGCGAAGCGAGCGGGACGTAACCAGTGCCGTCGCGGGGGTGAATCACCCGCCCGAGGGGAGGCCGAGACGGCTCGAGCGGACGGGTTGGCAGAGAACTTAAGGCGAGAAACAAGACGAGGCGGGATAGGAGAGAACAATCCCCCAATACAAATGATCGAGCGAGAATGGTAGCAATCCCTCGTTCCCCATGCAACCTCATTCATCCGACTGCGGAAACGAGGTTGACTTTGCCAGGGCGCTTGTCGGAAGTGGCCGAGGATGGTTCGCCCGTGGCTCTGTTCAAGGCGTCTCATCGACATCCGGGGTGGAGGACGGTACGTTCTTAAGTATCAGTCATGACCTGCCATCGTTGGTGGCCCGCTCCGCTTCGGTCCGATTGTCAGCCTCGAGATTTTTCAACATGAACCCGGCCGACCCAGCGGCCCGTCCCGCTCTGCCGCTTTCGCAGTTCCGGCGTATGATCGCGGTGTGCGACCGGTTCGAGGATCTCTTGCGCGCGGGCGAGACGCCACCAATCGATGATTATCTCGGCGAGACCTCGGGCGAAGAACGAGCCACCCTCCGCGCCGAACTCGCTGCGCTCCTGGAGCACTATGCCCACAAAGATACCGAAGGCCAGGTACCGAACAAGGATCTGACCATTCGTTCCAAGACGCTCGCCCAGCCCGTTCCCGGGTCCCAGGTCCCCCACGCGGGGGACGAACTCGAGATCCTCGAGGAGATTGGCCGCGGGGGGATGGGAGTCGTTTATCGAGCCCGGCAAGTCAAGCTCGACCGGATCGTCGCGCTCAAGATGATTCTCGCCGAGTCGCATACCAACCCCAAGTCATTGGCGCGCTTTCGGACCGAGGCCCAGGCCGTGGCCCGACTTTCGCATCCGAACTTCGTTCAGATCTATGAAATCGGCGAACGTGATGGCTTCCCCTACTTCTCGATGGAGTTCGTCGAGGGAGGGAGCCTGGCCCGGAAGCTCGGCGGCGGCCCTCTCCCCGTCCGGCAGGCCGCCCAGATCATCGAGACCCTGGCACGCGCCACCCATGTGGCCCATGAACGTGGAATTGTCCATCGTGATATCAAACCAGCCAATATCCTTCTGACTCACAGCGGCGAGCCCAAGATCACGGATTTCGGTTTGGCCAAGATCGTCACCGGAGTCAGCTCGGTGAATCCATCGCGGTCCGAAACCCTGGTCGGCACTCCGGCCTACATGGCTCCGGAACAGGCCCGAGGCGATGGCCGCGAACTCGGCCCGCTCGCCGACGTCTATGCTCTGGGCGCCACCCTCTACGAGATGCTTACCGGAGTGCCGCCGTTCCTGGCCGCCACGGCGCTGGAAACGCTGCTCCTGTCCTTGAACCAGGACCCGGTTCCCCCCGGACGCCTGCGGACCAAGCTGCCCCGGGACATCGAAACCATTTGCCTGAAATGTCTCGAGAAAGCACCGGCACGTCGATACCAGAGCGCCGAGGCGTTGGCCGACGACCTGCACGCGTTCCTGGGGGGAGCGCCGATCGCCGCCCAGCCCGCCGGCCGGCTCGAACGGGCGATGCGGTGGAGCCGACGGCAACCGGTGCGGGCCGTGCTCGCTGGGTCAGGGACCGTGGCCACGATCGGGCTCTTGGTGGGCGTCTGGGCCTCGAATGCCCTGGTCGTCAGCGCCGTCGCCGTCCTTGGACTGCTCGCGGGAGGCTCCTGGCACCATGCGCGGCTCCAGTCGGCCTTGCGGGAGTTGGCTCAGCAGCAACTCTCCGCCGAACGGCATGCGGAGCGGCTTCATCTTCTGGGCGAGATGACGCGTCGGCTCATGACGATCAACGACGTGGATAAGTTACTGTTCCTGCTCGGTGAAACCGCCTGTCGGGTCGCCAACGCCGAGCTTGCCACGATCTACCTGATCGATCGCGAACGTGGCGAGCTCTGGTCCAAGCTCACCATCGACTCGACAGTCGGCGAGATCCGCGTCCCCCTGGGCGTCGGGATCGCCGGGACGGTCGCGGTCACCGGGGAAACGATCCACATCCCCGACGCCTACGCCGATCCTCGCTTCAACCCCGAGATCGATAAGCGCAGCGGATATCGCACGAGGAACCTTTTGACCTTCCCGATGACCGGCCAGAACGGCCGGATCCTCGGCGTCTTCCAGGTCCTCAACAAGCGAGGGGGCGCCTTCGAAGTCGTTGACGAAGAAGTGCTTGCCTCTCTGGCAGCCTCGGCCGCGGTCGCCGTCGAACACGCACGTCGCCAGCCCGCGGCGCCCCAAGGAGTCCTCTCCGAAACCATCGACGATTCGGATGTTGAGACCATCACCCTCTCTTTGCCCCCAAACGAGGGCGAGCCATCAGCGTCACCCTGAGAAATCCAGAGCGTATCCGCTTCGGTCACGACCGTTCTCATTGTTGGCGTGGCAGGGGCGGGAAGTTGAGAGAGATCGCATGACTACAGAGGATAAGGGGTCGGTTTCTATCTGGGTTGGCAACCTCAAGGCGGGCGATCAAGCCGCGGCGCAAAAGCTCTGGGACCGCTATTTCGATAAACTGGTCCACGTGGCCCGCGCCAAGCTTCGCGCGTCGCGTCGACCTGGAATCATCGAAGATGAGGAAGACGCCGCTCTGAGTGCTTTCGACAGCCTCTGCGCCGGGGCCGCACTCGGCCGGTTCCCGCAACTCGCCGACCGGGACGACCTCTGGAAGCTCCTCGTCGTGATCACGGCGCGAAAAGCAGTGGACCAGATGCAGCGGGAGGGACGCCAAAAGCGGGGCGGCGGCCGGGTTGTCGGCGAATCGACCCTTGCCGGCCCCATCGCCGACGAGGGGCTCGGTGGCCTCGACCAGATGGTCGGTTCCGAACCGAGCCCGGAGTTTGCCGTCATGGTCGCCGACGAGCACCGTCGGCTCCTCAACCTCCTGGGTGACGAAACGCTCCGCCGGATCGCCATCTGGAAAATGGAAGGTTACACCAACGAAGAAATCCGCCTGAAGCTCGGATGCTCGTTGCGAACCGTGGCCAACAAGCTCGAGTTGATTCGCCGCACCTGGCTCGACGAATGAGGATCACCGCGCTGTGTATCGAGGGAGAACGGCTGACCCCAGTGCCGCCCTCTTGGCATAGAGGAAGGTGAGGTGGTGATCGAGGTGACTGATCGTTTTGGCGACCAGTTCAGCGAGAGTCATGCGTCCGGCCTCCGAATGCTGGCCGGTTCGCGCGAAGTCGGCCTCCGCGCAGTTGTGGAGGATCCGGGTCATCCAGCGTCGGTTCGCCGCGAAGAGAGCGGCGGCCTCCTCAATCGGCATCGACCGGGAGTCGAGCCGTTCGATCCAGGCATTTTCGTCGAAGGCCAGGAGCACGGGGTCCTTCTCGGCGATCACCCGTTTCATCCGGTCGGCAAGGACCAGGTCGGCGTCGAGCAAGTGGGCCACGAGTTCGGAGAGGCTCCAAAGTCCCGGCTCAACCCGCGTCGCTTCCTGTTCCGAGGGGAACCCCGCGGTGGCATACTGAAGCAAAGGACCCCCTTCGGCGTAGCGGTCGATCACAGACGTAGGGTCGCTCAAGATCCATTCTCCTCGATTGTATTCTCGGATTGTCGCTTGCGCCAGATCGCAAGCTGGGTGTGGTTGTACTCAAGGAACCAGATCTCTTCCTCAACACCGAGTTCGGTGGCAAAGCGGTGGGCCACGAGGTGATTGATCACTTCGAGCGACACCGCGAGGAAGTCGGTTTTGGGGTCGGCAACACCGCCTGGATTATGGAAGATGAAGCGAATCACGAGAACACGCTCATCCACTGGTCCCGCTTTGGCAGAGAGATAACGGCCATCCATCTCGTAGATCGAGTAGCCTCGAGAAGCGAGACGTAACGTTTTGATCCACGAATCCTCGTCGAACGTCGGATCGTGCTCGCGGTTGCGAGCGATCGTCTGCTTGACGAACGGAATGGCGCGAATGGCCTCTTCGTCGAAGAGGTCCTCGAGAACCTCCTGGACCTTGCCAAAGTAACCCAGCTTCTTGGGCAAGATCACTTCGTACATTCGCGCCGGCTTGGGACCCTCCAGCGAATACTCGGCCATCGGCGTTATCATTGAAGGCAGGCCCCCCGTCGATCCAGTCGCGGGGAAATCATGTTGTCCTCACGACTCTTCAGCGTAACCATCCCGGCGCGTCTTGTCGTCCCGGAACCAGAAGCGTAGAACCGTTGATTTACAGCGGGTCGAGGGATAGAATCGTACTTGACTATCTTCACTAAGAAACTGACCTTTCCCGACCATCCCCAGAGCAAGAGACGATCGGGCCGGTGTCGAGGAGAATGATCGCGATGGAGCCGAGCGGCGGAGCCAAGCCGAGTAAGTCCGAGGCGATCAAGATCGCCAGCCAGTATTTGAAGTCCTATCTCGCCGAGGAAGTCCACGACGGGCAGACTCACTTCAGCGAAAATGCGGCGGCGGTCCTCAAGTTCCACGGGTCGTACCAGCAAGACGATCGCGACCATCGCACGCAGTTCAAGCGGGAGGGCAAGGAGAAGGGTTTCCAGTTCATGGTCCGGACCCGGGTCGTGGGGGGGAAGATCACGGCCCAGCAATATCTGGCGATCGACAAGCTCGCCACGACGGTGGGCAACAACACGATCCGGATCACGACGCGGCAGGAATTCCAGCTTCACGGCGTCGCGAAGCAGGATCTCCCCTCAACCATTCGGACAATCAACGAGTCGCTGCTCTCGACGCTGGCAGCTTGCGGCGACGTCGAGCGCAACGTGCTCTGTTGCCCCGCGCCAATCCGGGACACAGCCCACGAGGCGATGCAGGCCGACGCCGATAGCTGGGCTTCCCATTGCGCTCCGCGTGCGTCGAGCTACTGGGACATCTGGTTCAACGGCGAGAAGATCAGCAATCCGCTCCTGCCTCCCGCCGGGCCGATTCAGGTGCCGACCCCCGGCGACGATCCCACCGAGCCGATCTACGGTAAGGCCTTCCTACCGCGCAAGTTCAAGACGGCGTTTGCCTTTCCTGACGACAACTGTACGGATGTTCAGGCGAACGATCTGGGACTGCTGGCGATCGTCGAGAACGGAACCCTGGTCGGATACAACGTCCTGGCCGGCGGTGGTATGGGCACCACGCCCAGCGCCCAGAAGACGTTCCCGTTTCTGGCGGTCCCGATCGGCTACATCGATCGGGCCGACATGATCCGGCTTGGTGAGTCCGTCATCAAAGTTTTCCGCGACTACGGCAACCGGTCCGACCGCAAACGGGCGCGGCTCAAGTACATCATTCACGACTGGGGGGTCCCGGCCTTCCGGGCCAAGGTCGAAGAATATTTCGGGCGGCCGCTCGCCGACCCGAAGAACGCGCCGATCACGGACGTGGACGACCACCTTGGTTGGAACGAGCAAGGGGACGGCAAACTCTTCCTCGGTCTCCCGGTGGAAAACGGCCGGATCAAGGATGAAGGATCGTTGCGCCTGGCCAGCGGCCTCCGCGCCTTGTTCTCGAAATACCAGGTGCCGGGGCGGCTTACCTGCCAGCAGTCGATCATGCTGATCGACCTCGACCCAGCCTGGCGGGCTGAGATCGAGGCCACCCTGGCAGAGTACGGGATCGCCACGGTCGAGCAGATTTCCACCGTCCGACGCTGGTCGATGGCCTGCCCGGCGCTGCCGACCTGCGGCCTGGCCGTCACCGAGTCCGAACGCGCCTTGCCGACGATCATGGACCAGCTCGAGGTCGAACTCGCCAAACTCGGTCTCGAGGACGAGCGGTTCACGGTCCGGATGACCGGGTGTCCGAACGGCTGTGCCCGGCCGTACAACTCTGACATCGGCCTGGTGGGCCGCTCGGCGAGCAAGAATCCCGACGGTACCCCTGGGCCTGGGACCTACACAATCTTCCTTGCCGGCCGGACCTTGGGCGATCGGCTCAACCTCGAGTTCAAGGATTACGTGCCGTTCGATCGGGTCGTTCCCGAACTCGCCGTCGTGTTTGCCCGCTTTAAGGCTGAGCGGCTCGCCGAAGAAACGTTTGGCGACTACTGCCTTCGGATCGGGGTCGAGGAACTGGCGGGTGAACCCAGCCCAGCCTGAGTTTGCCCCCGCGTTCGCTCGCTTTGGGAGACTCGGGAGGATTACCCGAGTTCACTGCTAGTCAAGACGGCGGGGATCGAGTATCCTTACGACCGCGTGTCAAGACGCTGCGTTCGCTCGATGAGGACGAACCGCTGATTGCGATCGCCTCCGATCGGCATCGGCCTACGTTCGAGCGACCGGCGTCCTCGCAGCAATCGCAATGGTTCCGGCGAGGGGAACGAGTTCAGAGCCACACGCTCGCGTCACCGGACCCACGAAGATTATCTTCGACGGGTCCGTTGCCCGAGTTGGCCGTCCCTTCATTCCGGATGGATATGCCCCCAGATCACGACCTAGGGTGATGCCGGTCGTCGCAGGAGATCCGCGTGGCCAAAGAGGAACCGATTCGGACCGAGGGCCGCATTGTTGAGGCCCTGCCCAATACACAGTTCATGGTGGAGCTGGAGAGCGGACACCGCATCCTGGCGCACATCGCCGGGAAGATGCGCAAGAATTTCATCCGAATCGTCCCGGGAGACCGAGTGACGATCGAAATCACACCGTACGACCTGACCAAGGGGCGGATCATCTACCGGGAACGCTAACCACGCGGTCCTGCGTCGCCGGAACGCTCCCCGCCCGAATCACGCCTTCAAGATCGATAGCCCTCCCGCCCATCCACTCAGAAATGGGCCGGGACCCCCGGGCGGTTCGATCCGCGCGCGAAGTCCCTGCCCATTGGGATGGGTGTCTGAAGGCGGGCCCCCCGGGTTCGTTTTCGAGACAACTGGCGGGGGATTTCGTGATCGTTTTTGAGACTTCGGCGTTCGGCGCGTGCCAATCGATTTGATTTCCGGAAATGGGAAATCATCACGGCGTCACGCGTTTATCGCTCAGTCAGACGATCCCAGGCGTCGCGAGTCGCGGGCCTCGCCTTCTCCCAGGTCATGCTGCTGGGCTTGGCCTGTCGCGCCTCCCAGTCGCGTCGTAGGTCGGGTTCAATGTCGTCGAAGCTCTTATCCGACCACTTCGAGCGTGCTTCCCAGCCAGTCCGATAGGCGGGCTCATAGTCGTCGTAAGTGGTCGACGGGTCGTAGTACGGTCGGGCCGTGTGGTGCTCACGCCAATAGGCGTCTTCGATCGTCGGATCAATGGACTCGGCAATCCCCTTGCCGGCCAGTCCTCCCGCCACGCCGCCCACAACCGCGCCCACGACCGTCCCAATCGGTCCCGCCGCTGTGCCACTGACGGCCCCCGCCGCCATTCCCCCAAGAATCCCGGCCGTCGCGCCTCCCACAGCCGCGCCGAGGCCAACGCCAACCGGATGGGCGCCGGGCTCGCCGCTAATCGGGTCGAGATTCGGATCGGCCTCAACAATCTTCTCGCGTGTTTCCTGAGAATTGGCCATCGTTGTTCTCCCCTTGGTGTTGTGGTGGTTTTCGAGTTTGAGTCGTGGCCTTCGCCACGTGTCCACGGGGAGATATTTCGCAAAAGGCATGCCACGATTCTTTGATGGCTTGAATTCTTCGACCTTCGCGTGACGACCATCGATCCCGTAAGAGTGCCAAGGCCATTCAGCGAGGCGGATGAGCGCCCAGAATTTCCATCGCGGCGTTTCGTCCGTTGATTGCGATCACACTGCCCCCGGGATGAGTACAGGCGCCGCAGAGGAAGAGACCGGGCATCGGGGTGCGCGATTCGAGGCGCTGGTTCCACATGTAAGGGGGAAGGCATTCCCCTTGGAAAATGTGACCACCGGTCAGGCCGACGGCCTTTTCGATGTCGGGCGGGCCGAGTACCTCCATTGCCAGGACTGCTTTGGGCAAGTTTTCGCAGTGGCGGGCAATCGACCCCAAGGCCAGCGCGGCGACTTCGTCACGTCGGGTCTCCCAGCTTCCTTCGGCGAAGGAATAAGGCACGTATTGCGCGAAGACGCTCATCGTGTGAACGCCTTCCGGGGCAATGCTCGAGTCATGTGCGGTCTGAAAGTAGAGTTCGGTCCAGAGTCGCTCGGGGAGCTTCCCCGCACGCGCGGCCTGATGGGCGACCTGCCACTCTGTCTTGGATAAGGGAGTATTGATCTGCCCAAGATGGTGTGGCTGTCTCGTTCCCGGACGGGCCCGAAAGCTCGGCAGCTCTCGCAGGGCGACGTTCAGTTTGACCGTGCAGCCGACAATCGGGATCTCCTCGACGCGGGCCTGCCATGCCGGGTCAGCCTGATTGCCGAGCATCCGGAGCGTGGACTGAGGGTCGGCGTTCGACACGACGCAAGGGGCATCAATCCGCTCTCCCCCTTCGAGCTCGACTCCGCGGCCCGGTACGATTCGGGCCACGGGCAGACCCGCGGCGACCACGGCCCCGGCCTCGCGGGCGATGTCGCAGAGCAGGAACGAGATCGTCCCCATCCCCCCCTTCACGTAACCCCAGAGGCCGGGGGCTCCTCCCATCCGACCGGAGGCGTGGTGAAAGTGGATCGAGGCCGTCCCTGGGTCATGGGGGCTGGCGTTGGTCCCGATCACCCCCTGACCGAGCATCGCCGACTGGAGCCGCTCGTCGCTCAGGTAGCGTTCGACGAACTCGACCATCGACCACTCGAAGAGCAGCTTCCGCGCGTCCTCATCGCCGTCGAGCCGCTCCTCGATCTCCTCACGGCTGGGAGCGCGGCCGACCCAGAGGTCGCGCGGTCCCGGGGGCCGGATCGCATCGCGGAGCCGTCGCTTCACGTCCCCCATCGCGTGCCAGCCGGCGAGGTCCCGAGGCGAGAAGCGATGGATCTCTTCGTCGCAACGCGCTTCATCATCCCAGAGTTGAATGCACTGGCCGTCGTCAAACGGCACGAACATGCCCGCGGTGGCCGGAATCCACTCGAAACCATGGCCGGGCAGGTCCAGCTCCTCGATCACGAGCGGGTGGAGCAATCCCGCCAGATAGGCGCAGGGCGAAATCCGATAACCAGGCCAGACCGCCTCAATCGTGCAGGCTCCCCCCACCCGCTTTCTCGCCTCGAGCACGAGAACACGCTTGCCGGCTCGAGCCAGATAGGCCGCGCAGGTCAGGCCGTTATGGCCCGCCCCCACCACGATCGCATCCCAGGTCCGCGCGGAGAGCTCCGCCACGGGCGCGGGGAGTTCGAGGATTCCGAGCGTTTCGTCCGTTCTCGTTTGCTCTCGAAATACCATCTGGCCTGCCCCCCTTCGCTGTGAATCCGCCCCCGCAAGAATCCGTCAAGTATATTGGATCAAGATGCTCGCGGCGCGTCCTCTTTGTTTCTCGATGTGAACTTTTGGACACGATTGTAGGGAACAGACGAACATCCTATTATCTTGAACCCTAGGTGTCATCTGACGAGTTCAAGGTCAGACCTCTGCCGTGACGATACGACAAAGTGGAACTGATCGAGTCGTAACGCGAACCAGACCAACGAGTTCGCGGAAAGGGGCAGCGGCCCATGGCCGGCACAGACACCGCGGTGGTCAGGCTTTCGGATCTGGCGCACGGTCAGGAGGCGACGTGCTTCGCCGCCCTGATCAAGAAGGATCGGGGCGTCGACAAGCACGGTAATCCGTTCATGAAGTGCCACTTTCGCGATAAGCGATCGACGGCCGTCGCTCCCCTCTGGTCCGACAATGCGCTCCGGATTCAGGCGGAGACCTGGACGGACGGGATCGCCTACCGGTTGCGGGTTCGGGGCGACTGGAAGGTCAAGTACGGGCTCCAGCTCGACATCATCGAGATCCGGCCCGCATGCGACGACGACGCGGCCGAAGGCTATGATTTTTACGACCTGGTCGAGAGCACCGACTACGACCCCGAAACCTTGCTGGCGTCGATCCACGACAAGATCGAGCGTTGCATTGATGACCCGTGCCTGAAGCGGCTCGTTCAGGAGATTCTGAGCGAGCACGGTGACCTCTTCAAGAAGATGCCCGCTGCGCAGAGTTTCCACCACAGCTATACCGCCGGTCTGCTGGAACACGTCTGGAGCATGACCCGGGTGGCCGCGTTCTTGGCCGACCACTACGGCAACTATTATGAACAGCTCAATCCCCCGTTGAATAAGGGGTTGATCGTCGCCGCGACGATTCTCCACGACATCGGCAAGCTCCGCGAGCTCGAGTACCACCCGGTCGAGACGAAGTACACGAAGGAAGGCTGCCTGATCGGTCACGTGCTGATGGGCCGGGACCTCGTTCGCGAAACGGCGAGAAAGATCGAAGGGTTTCCCGAGGAAACGTTGCTCCTCCTGGAGCATGCCATTCTCGCGCATCATGGCAAACGCGACTACGGAGCGCCCATCGTTCCGCAAACGCTCGAGGCGCTCCTGGTTTCGTACGTGGACGATCTCGACGCGAAGATGAACATCGCCGCCCGGCAACGACTGAATTCGATCAACGAAGGGGAATTCACCGACAAGGTCTATGCGCTCGACAATCGCCGGCTCTACAAGGGAATTCCCCGCGAAGCCCCCGTGGATCATGACTTGAACGAGCTGGCCTGATTCGGCCAGGTGATTGACCAGCATACGCTTGCGGAACAAATCTGAGAGGGCGTGGAACAAGGGGCCGGCCGCTCTTTCGAGCATCGCCGCGTTCCGCCTGCCCGTTCGATCAACGACCGCCTGGACTCTGGCGGGTTGGGCGGGTCGTGCTTACAATGCGAATGGCTCCCGACGCTCGAACACGTTCGCACGTTGGGGAGGACCTCCACGCTTTTCCTTTGTTAATGAGACAACCTTCATGATCGCCATTCGCAAAGCCTGGTGGGCGACGTTGCTTCTGACCGTCTTCATCGGCTGTACCCACGAAGAACCGACCGTCGACAACCCTCCTCCTCCCCCCCCGACTAGCCCCGACTCCGCCGCCCCCGCGCCGACACCTTCGGCCGAACCGGCCGTGGAAAAGCCGAAGGACGCGATGCCCGAGGCCGAGCTCCCCAAGGAGGTCGTGCCGAAGGTCGAGGCACCGAAGGACGCCGGGGATTTGAAGCTCGATCCGCCGGCGCTGACTCCTCCGGCCGCCAAGGAGGAAGGAGCCGAGAAGAAGGACGAGGCGAAAAAGGACGAGGCAGCCGCTAAATCCTCCTTGACCGAGGAAGAGCTCGCCGTGCTCGCCATGCTCTCGCCGGCGGACAAGGCGCTGGCGTTGAAGCAGATCGTTTGCCCGGTCAGCGGCGAGAACCTGGGTTCGATGGATGCCCCCGTGAAGGTCACCGCCGAGGGGAAAACCTTCCTCATCTGCTGTGGGGGTTGCAACAACGAAGTGAAGTCGAATCCCAAGGAAGTCGTCGCCAAACTCAAGAAGTGAAGTGACCCTTCAAGCGGGGTCTGGCATCGCGCCAATGGCCCCGCTATAATCACATCGCAAGCGAGTATGGGATAGCGAAACCGTTCCAACCTTTTCTTAAAGGAAGGGACGGTTTCAGACCGAAATGCAGGACCGGCGTTCTCTCCCGCTGAGGCGGTGGCTGGCTCCAGCCTCGAGTCACGGTAATCGGGCGATTTCCCTTCGATCGGGAAGTGACCGTTCCCTTGAATCGAGTTGACAGCCGAACCGCAAGCCGAATTCTCAGCCGTCTGCCACTGATTTCACGCACTCGTCCCCCCGTTCTAGGATGGAACGGTTGAGCGCGTTGTGATTGGCGGGAGGCGGACCCGAAGAGTCGGCTTTTCCCTCGGACTAGGTGCTCCCAGGCTCCGCGTCCCGTGCGCAGGCACGGCCCCGATCCGTTTCCACGGCCCTCGAGGACTTTGCCCCGCGCCTTCCCTCGACAACTTCGAACGGCAACAACCGGCCGGTCGAGGTTTGGGTTCAGCGCATCACGCCCCCTGTCTTCATTTTCGTTGGAGCTTTCCCATGGATCATTGTTCCGCACGTGAGAGCGCTATCGCGGCCGTCACCGGGTGGCAGTCGAACGGTACTCGGATCAACTTCAAAGAGACCCCCGTTCGCCAACTCTTCGGCACGAACGTCTTCTCCGAAGAAGTCATGCGAGCCCGCCTGCCGGAGCACGTCTTCAAAGCGATCAAGAACACGATCAAGAAGGGTGCTCCGCTCGATTCCAGCATCGCTGACGTCGTGGCGACCGTGATGAAGGAGTGGGCCATCGAGAAGGGGGCGACCCACTACACCCACTGGTTCCAGCCGATGACCGGCCTGACGGCCGAGAAGCACGACTCGTTCCTCGCCCCGACCGACAACGGCAGCGCGATCGCCGAGTTCAGCGGCAGCGAGCTGGTTCGCGGTGAGCCCGACGCGTCCAGCTTCCCCTCGGGCGGCATCCGTGCCACGTTCGAGGCCCGCGGCTACACCGCCTGGGACCCGACCAGCCCCGCCTTCATCCTCGAGAACCCCAACGGCACCACCCTCTGCATCCCGACCGCGTTCTGCTCGTGGACCGGCGAGGCACTCGACAAGAAGACCCCGCTGCTCCGCTCGATGGAAGCCCTGTCGAAGCAGGCGCTCCGCATCCTCAAGCTGTTTGGCAGCAAAGCCGCCCGGGTTCACACCACCTGCGGGCCCGAGCAGGAATACTTCCTCATCGATCAGAACTTCTACTACGCCCGGCCCGACCTGATGAACGCCGGCCGCTCCCTCTTCGGTGCCAAGCCCCCCAAGGGGCAGGAGATGGAGGACCACTACTTCGGCGCCATTCCCGAGCGGATTCTGGCCTGCATGCTCGAAGGGGAGCTGGAACTCTACAAGCTGGGCGTGCCGGTCAAGACGCGGCACAACGAAGTTGCCCCGGCGCAGTATGAAATCGCCCCCTTGTTTGAGAACGCCAACGTCGCCACCGACCACAACATGCTGGTCATGGAGACCCTGAAGCGCGTGGCCGGCCGCTACGGTCTGCAAATGCTCCTCCATGAGAAGCCGTTCGCCGGTGTCAACGGCTCGGGCAAGCACCTGAACTGGTCGATGGCCGACGACGAGGGGAATAACCTGCTCAAGCCGGGCGAGACCCCGCACGAGAACGCCCAGTTCCTCCTCTTCCTGGCCGCCGTCATCCGCGCTGTCGCCCGCCACGGCGATCTCCTCCGCGTGTCGATTGCCACCGCGTCCAACGACCACCGCCTGGGGGCCAACGAAGCCCCGCCCGCGATCATCTCGATCTTCCTCGGCGACATGCTGCAGGACATCGTCGAGCAGATCGAAAAGGGGGGAGCCAAGAGCACCAAGTCGGGCGGAACGATGACCGTCGGTGTGACCACCATGCCGACCCTTCCCCGCGATGCCGGCGACCGCAACCGGACCAGCCCGTTCGCCTTCACCGGCAACAAGTTCGAGTTCCGCGCCGTGGGCTCGAGCCAGTCGATCGGTGGGCCGAACGTGGTGCTCAACACGATTGCCGCCGAAAGCATCGACGAGATTGCCACTCACCTGGAAAAGGCCGTCGCGGCCGGCAAGGACCTCAACACCGAGATCCAGATCCTCTTGCCCCAGTTGATCGCCGAGAGCAAGCACGTCATCTTCAACGGCGACGGCTACACCGAAGCCTGGCACAAAGAGGCTGAGAAGCGCGGCTTGCCCAACCGCAAGACCACGGTCGACAGCCTTCCCGACCTGATCACCCCCAAGTCGGTGGCCCTGTTCGGCAAGTACGGCGTCTTCTCGGAGCGTGAAATCCACTCTCGCTACGAGATCTTGCTCGAGAACTACAAGAAGACGATCAACATCGAGTCGCAGCTCACGATTCAGATGGCCAACCGGCAGATCCTTCCCGCCGCCCTGCGGTTTCAGAGCGAGCTCGCCCAGTCGATCGGCAACCTGAAAGCCGCGGGCGCCTCGGCCCCCAAGGCCCAGGTCGAACTGCTCAACGACCTCTCGGCGACGATCGATGAGCTGTTGACGAAGACCCACGACCTGTCCAAAGTGGTCGAAGCCCACGTGAGCGGTGATAGCCTCGCCCACGCCAAGTATTCCCTCGACGTGATCATCCCCGGGATGGCCGCCGTCCGCGCCGCCGCCGATAAGCTCGAAGGTATCGTCCCCGACGACCTCTGGCCGCTGCCGACCTACCAGGAAATGCTGTTCATTAAGTGATTGATGATATGTGTTGATGCGAGTTGGCGATCAATCCCGAGCGTCTCCGGAACTCGGGGTTGATCGTTAGCTCTGCCCGGATCTGCTCCCTGCCTCACGACCTGCGGTATGCGGGTCGCATTTTCTGAACACCCGCTCCAAGGCCCCATGAACCACGGGCCGATAGTTCTCATGTCATCAGTTGGTATGGAACTGGAATCGAGCCTTGGACGCAGTTCGTCGGTCGAACCTCGGTCCTGCTTGCAGTAGCCATCGATTGTAGTGGCCGTGCTGTCGGGCCAGAAGCTCGGTGCAAAGTCCCGATTTATGACCGTGCGCTACGTCAGTTTCAATGCTTGAGAACCGGCTGCGGTCCCCGTGACAAATAGTCGGTAGGTATCGTCCACACTTCAGGGATTTCGCTCTCGCTGGGACCAAACCACACCGCCGTGTGATCCTCAAGATCACCGCCCAGATCCTCGCCGGTGAGAACTACCACGCCAACTTGATTGTTGATTGTAACAATCGTCCCCTTCTCGAACATGCTGGTCCCCCGTGTTAATCTGCGAGGAATCGGTTCATCCGGCGGAAGCGTGCCAGTTTAGCAATCAATTGATCTGCCGTAATTGTTTGGCTCGTCTCGTGGATCGACAGCAACTACCACCGGAACAGACAAGAGCGTTCTATTATCGATTCCTACCAATGTGCTCGCCGTAGCATGAGGTCCGGAGCATGAGTGGCAAATTCGGGGACTCTTCGTGACTGGATTCGTCGTCCTGGGTCTCTCCGTCTGACTTCGCTATATCGATGAAGGGTTAATATGATTAGATATAGATTCAGAAAACTGGATGGCCCACTCTGAACTGCTACGATCATCAGTATAGAGTCGTGCTGGTATGATCTCTCCAAATCCGTCTGATAGCCAAAAAGAGACCAACCATCACAGCCACCATGGGCATCATTACGTTCATGACCAGGAACACCACGACGGCCCAGGCTGAGCCATCGGTTATCATGGTGTGATACGAGGCCAAATCGATGGCCGCGAAAAGCACGACGACCATCAGTGTTTTTACTCGCAACCGTTTCACGGCTTGATGCTCCCTCTGAGGATTGCTCACGACTTCGTAGACCACTGTATCCTAAAATGGTCGGTCGGATCAGTGTCCCTCCAAGTCTCTGGGAAATTTATTTTTGGAATCTGGGCCAAAAAGCAGTTGAGCCGCTCGATCGAATCTCGATATTCAGGCGAGCAGTAACCGTGATTTGAAACTTGGAATAGACCTATTTCCGCCGACCCCGGCACAATTCCGTGCTCTCTCTCCGTGATCGCGTCGTGCCCAAGCCCTATCGCACCAACCACACGACGAGAAAGTCGAAGGAGAGTTCCAGGGCTATCATGCTCGATTCTTTCGTTGGCTGCCTGGAGAGAAGCAATGGCTCTGGTCAAGAGAGGTAAGTACTGGCACGGAGATGCCCAAGCGGACATCCAGGGTGAGTTGATCCGCTACAGCAAGAAAAATTACCTTGCCCAGCACTTTGCTGAGGCGGTCTGCACGTGCGGATCGCATACCTTCCGCCTGTGCGTTGATGATACCCAGGGGGTGGCTGTTCGGGTCTGCACGATCTGCGGTGCCGAACATCCGATCGGCGACAGCGATGAGTACCTGGCCGATGCTGAACTCGAAGAGTGCGAATGCCCGTGCGGGCGTGGAACCTTCGAGATTACCGTCGGGGTGGCGTTGTACGACGGCAGTGATGATGTCCGATGGCTCTATATCGGCTGCCGATGTCTGGAGTGCGGCCTTACCGCCTGCTACGGCGACTGGAAGAACGAGTTCGAGGATTACCGGGAGCTGCTCAGACGATAAAGTAAAACGTTTTTCGGCGAGGAGCTTATGGCGAGACGGAATGCAAGATGAAGGGCACTGTCATTTCAATAGACAGTGCTCCTTGAAGCCGCCTACAACGCCACAAAAGGACGGTTGTAGATCAATCGGTAACAGTTCGGAACTCTGTTGCCCGGGCTTTCTCGTTCGCCTTTGCCTGGGCTTTCTCGTTCGCCTTTTCAAGATCCTGCAAATAGTGCTTCCTGACATTCTTCTGCCATTCATGTCTAGCCTTGTGCTCCAATTGTCTCTGTTTATTATTGATAATTCTTTGTTCAAGAACATCCAATCTGTCCCGTAACCCCTTGATTTCCTTTTCAAGTTGGGCGTCCTCGGTCTTCAGCTTTGAAGCACTGCCTCGGGGTCAATGATAGGCTCATCGGCGTTCACGACAGCCATTCCACCCAGCAGGAAAACCGACAAGACGACGAGTTTTCTCATGGCCTACTCCCTTTGAATTCCTCGAAAACCAGGGAACCAACTCGGACCCTATGTGGATTTCGAGAAACCGTCAAGCCAAAACCGGCCCCGATATCAGATACCTCAGATACCGATCGATGCCATGGCCAGCGTCATCGACCAGTGATCGGCATAAGGGGGGGGCGAGGGAGGTATCACTTCCGTGGGTGGAGCGTTCGTTCCGTTTCGGCCAGAATGCCAGTAGGCATTCCACTGTTCCTCCCCGCTGGCAAACAGGGCGTGCAAGTGACTCGTGAAGCCAATTGTATGGACATGAGTCGTGAAGTGACCCATGACCTCGCCGTGCGGCCTTGCGCACCGATTCGCGTCCGCCGGCGGGAAGCGAACGTAATACCTGAAGCACGACCTGTCCCCCCTCGTGCTTCAGGCGGTGAGACAGTCCGCGAACATTGCTTCGCTCCGACCCCAGCGAACCCGGTCGGTGTCGGAGCGATCAAACAGGCCGCCAACCGGCTCAGTAGGCGTCGGAACTGAGGACCTCAGAGCCTCTGGTGGTTGAGAGGGCGCGCCAGACGGGGATGCTGACCGAATTCTTGACGAAGCGGACCGAGCCGTCGCCCATCGTGGCATTCACTCCACCCGAATGCCGGCTTCGAACGCCATTGAGCCGGGACAGGGTGGCGGTCGGTTCCACACAGGGCGGATTCGACTGGTAGGGGTACACGCAATAGGCCGAGCTCTCGGTCACGTCGGGCTGGGAGGAGTTGGGGGCCAACCAACTCGTGAAGCTCGCGGCGCTCCCCCACCACGAAAAGCCCCGGAGATCGTAGGACGCGTTATACTGGCCCCCCTTTCCGGTTCCGACCACGATTTCCGACACGAGCAAGGTATTACTCAGCCCATCGGAAATCCCCGAAAATCCAATCACCTTTTGCCCCCCCATGCCCGCGGCGCCCGCGTTCATATCGGTGAACGGGGCTCCACCGAACGCAAATGTGATCCCTCCAAAGGAAAAATTGGCTGCCTGCGAAGTCTGCAGGTTCCCGTAGTTAACGACGTAATTCTGTGACGTTACGTTGTACTTGATTCCGTTTACCGTCGGGCCGATGCCCGACAAACTGGTGCCGGTGCCATCACTTGGGCACATGTAGGCATTGACCCGCGACGCCGACACCGTGCCGTTGGCCACTCCGCCGTAGCGCAAGGGCGCGTCGTACTGGCTCCCCATCTGGTAGTAGACCAGGTCGCCTCCGAAATTCCAGGCGTTGAAGAGCGCTTGCTGTTCCACCTGGGGCAGAATAAACACGAGCCAGGTCCCCCAACAACACGACTTCTGGCCGGGGGGCAGGCAACTGTTACTGCTTTCGTAGTTGTGCATCGCCAACCCGATCTGCTTCAGGTTGTTGACGCACTGCGAGCGGCGGGCCGCCTCGCGGGCCGACTGCACGGCCGGGAGTAGCAGGGCGATCAGCACGGCGATAATCGCGATCACAACAAGCAGTTCAATGAGAGTGAAACCGACACGCTGTTTCCTCATAATCGATCCTCCCTAAGTCTAAGAAGTCCGAAAACAAGCAACATATCCAGCAATCCTAGCGATGAGGCCGAGACCGGATCGGACCGCACCGCCACGAACGTGGCGTGGTGTCATTTCTCCACGAGGGAATTCGTCAGACTGAACTCATGTGATGTTGACGTCCTTGTCGCTGGCCTTC
Organism: Singulisphaera photorubra; assembly: GCF_045290345.1. Lineage (GTDB taxonomy): Bacteria > Planctomycetota > Planctomycetia > Isosphaerales > Isosphaeraceae > Singulisphaera. The sequence goes on from NZ_CP155447.1 coordinate 3,164,903, forward strand.
ACCTCGGCTGTCAGGAGTGATTTCTGATTGGACTGCGGCAGGATCGCCTCCATTGCCAGGACCGGAGGCCGTAATTCCTGGCAGGGCTGGAGAACTGGAAGCTTTTTATAACAACGATCCGCGACCGAGCGAAAGAACCGATGATTCTTGCCGTTTCCGCAACGGGTGGGTTTGCAGGAGTACGGCTGGGCCGGCCGTACTACAGATTCGACCGGGCCGGAAATCCAGCGAGATTCCAGCACAGTCGCGGATCGTTGTTTTATAATCCATTGCCATCGGCCAGAAAAGAGTCAAATTAACTTTTCCTGTTATTTGTTCAACTAACAAATTGGGAGTTAGCAACGGTTTTGACAATGCAGCATGTTGTGATACCATGAATGTCGCGTTCTTGTTTGGGTGTTGTCCGCATTCATCGTTCATCAATCCATCATTGCCAGCTCGCGTATTGTGAATCAACCACGCTTTGGTGTTCCAGGATATGCAGGTTGCTTGAAGAGACACTATCGCCACGTTACCGGGTTTTCCGCCCGGGTCCGTCAATCCGGTGCCGTTGCCAGGGTGCCAAACGAGCCAGCCCATTCGATGGTCCGAAGATAGGGCGCTGACGCTCCCCGCTCGCCTTTGGAAGGCGAGCGAAATCCATGTAACCACGATCGATGTCATCCTTTGGTTGTTGGTCTTCGCTCGCCTTCCAAAGGCGAGCAGAGAGCGTCAGTTCCCTGCCTTTGGGCTGACCAAGAGCCCTCGGCAACGTGGCCACAGTCTCCTTAAATATGGACACCTTCCGTATTACCGCCGTCTGCAACTGTAACTTTTTTTCAGTGCCTCTGAACGCGATCGCGATCAGCACGAATCCATGCGAAAGCAATTGGAATTTTCACAAGCAGAAACCAAGCGGTACCGGCGGACGACTCTGGTTGGATTTGTTAAAATTGCCGCCAGCCGTCTGCTGACATCGTCCAGGAGCGACCCAACATGCAACGTCTGTTCGCTGGGACCCCTTTCGATCGGCCTCCGTCCTGCGAACGCTGCGGACGGCTGGAATCGGAGTGTGAGTGCCCCCCGCCGACCATCGAGCCGGTCCGCATTGCTCCGGAGCAGCAGACCGCTCGGGTCCGCCTGGAGAAACGCGTGAAGGGGAAGGTCGTCACGGTCGTGGCCAACCTCTCCGCCGAAGGGAATGACCTTGCCGAACTCGCCGCGAAATTGAAAGCGAAGTGTGGTTCGGGAGGGACGGTCAAGGAGGGCCTGGTCGAGATTCAAGGGGACCACGTCACAACCGTCGAGAATGCTCTGAAAGCCATCGGCTACAAGACGAGACGCGGATGATGCGCCTGGCTCGATGGACGGCTCTCATCTTGGGATTAGCGGTGCTCGGCTGGCAAGGGTGGAACGCTCGCAATGGCAGGTTCGTCCACGCCTTCCTCGTCTCCGACATCGTCGTCGCCCTGCTCCTGGTCGTCGCCTCCAGGTGGTCGAGCAATCGAACCGCGGCCGTACTCATGATGGCCGGCTTCTCGGCGATGGCGGCCATCTTTCTTTCCGCCACGACGGGTCGTTTGCTCCTGGGTAATGCCTTCGACCCCGGAACGGTCCTGACGACCTTCGGGCTGATCCCTTGTCTGATCGGAGCCATCGTCCTGGGGCGTGGCCTGTCAGGTCAGGGGCCAACCTGACCAGAGCCGCCGGAGGGAACGACCAACCCGGACGCGTGCGGCCGAGCCGCGATTCTTGGGACCGTGGGAGACGCGCCCGCACCAATTTCATTCTTTTGGATTCAAGAGTGCGCCGTTCGTTTATTTCGAGTCAAGCGGGATCACGCCGTCCCAGGGGTCGGGGGGGCCTTGTGAAGTTCGGTCCATGAACTGCTTGAGGACGTCGCCGGCCGCGTCGTTGGGGAGGCGTTCGAGGAGTCGGCGGGCGTCGTTCCAGCGGCCGGCGAGGAAGGCGTCGAGGGCCGCCTCGTAGTCGCGGCAGTGCCGATCGGTGAGGGTTCCCGACTCCACGGCGGGGGGAAGGAGCTCACTCACGACGACCGGCAAGGTCAGGCCGTGGGGAAGGACCTTCGCCATGCGTCGACAGCGGACCCAGTTCGAATGACGTGGGTTGGCCAGTCGCTCGGCGATCCGTTCGTCGACCAGGATCGAAGCGTGGAACCGCTTGGTCATGGACTCGAGTCGCGAGGCAAGATTGACGACGGGGCCGAAGACCCCCACCTTGAACTGGTCATAGGTGCCGAGCCGCCCCGCGATCGCCGGGCCATTGGCAATGCCGACGCCGCAGGCGAAGCCGGCCAAGGGGTGGTCACGCTGCTGGGCCAGGTGGTCGAAGCGGCGGCGGATCGCCAGGGCCGCGCGGGCGGCGCGTTCGATCTGGTCGTCGGCGTCGAGGGGCCAGCCCCAGAAGCCCATCGCGGCATCCCCTTGAAAGTCACCGATCACGCCGTCCTGGTCGCAGATGGCGCTGGTGATGATGCCGAGGGCCTGGTTAACGCGTTCCCAGAGGCGGGGTAATTCGTGGCGACTCTCCTCGGCGAGCCTCGAGGAAGAGCGGAGGTCGCAGAAGAGCACGGTGACCTCCGCTTCCCTGGGCTTGAGCACCTCGTCCATGTCGTGCCCGCTGAGTGCGGCCAGGACCTGGCGGGAGAGGAAGCGGGCGAGCCGCGACTGGCGATGCTGGAGGTCGCGAACGTGGCGAAAGGCTCCGAAGACGTCGGCCACGAGCTCGGCAAATTTCAGGTCGCTCTTGAGCATGACATCGCGCTGGCTGGCCTCGCCGTCGCGCGGCCCGGCGGGGAGTCGCCCCGAGATATAGAGTGCCCAGCCTGGTTCGGGGTCGTCGGGCAAGGGGACGCAGAGTGACCAGTCGAACCCCGGGTTGATGGTGAACTCGGGCCGTAAGTCGCCGCTCTGCCACAGGTGCATCACGCTCTGACGTCGCCGGAGGACGGCGTCGCCGACCAGGCGACGGCTGGGGCGGAACTCCCGATCGGCGTCCAGGAGCGAGCGGCGGCTGAAGTGCCGGACCTCGACCACGGGCTCGCCGGACGCGTTGTGCAGGCTCCAGCGGACGACGGCGGCGATCTCGGCGCGGGGGATTCCCTTGAGGAGAACCTCAATGACCCGCGCCTCGAGGTCGGCGTCGCTCGGCGAGTCGCGGATGATCGCCGGCAGCGCGGCGAGAACGTCGAGTCGCTCGTGGGCGTCGGTGTAGCGATGCTGCTCGAGTTCTCCGCGGCTACAGGTCAGTTCGGAAAAGGGGGGGGGCAGGTCCGGAGCCGCGGCGGTCTCGGTCTCCTGGACGAGGAACAAGGTCTCGCCGATGACGAAAGTGTCGCCGATCCCCACATTGAATTCATCGCGTGCCTCTCCCTGGACGAAGATGGCGTTTTTCGCTTGCGGCCATTTGCGGACGGTCAGACGGCCTTCGCTCCAGCCGAGGGTGGCATGGACCTTGGAGATCAAGGAGTCCCAAGGGACGCTCCAATCGCTCCGGGTCACGCTCCGGCCGAGAATCACCAGTCCGTCCGGCAACGGCCGTCGCCACTGGTTCTTCGGGTCATTGCCACGAGCGACGAGTTCAGGCATCGGCCATCCGTTGTACGTGGCGTAAGGTCCAGAATTGCCATCCCCAGAGGGCCGAGATGAGCACGCCTGCCGCGATGAACGCAACTCGGCTGAGACGCATCAGCCGGTAGGTTACCGAGGCGATCTGGTCGAGCACCCGTTCGCGGTCGTGCTGCACGATCACCCCCCAGCCGATCCTGGGTAACGAAGCATACCCCGCCAGGTAGACTTTTTGGTCGACCGGGTCGCGATACGAGAGGGTGTGGCCCGACTCCTGGTTCTCGATCACGTTCCGATAGATCGGGCAGGGCCAGACGGGCGGATTTTCGTCGGGACGGGGGCTAATCCGGTCCTGGCGGTTGTGGAGCAGGCCGTGGTATCGGCTGTCGAACAGGACGGCGAAGCCATCGTTGAGCCGCACGCTCTTGAGCCAGGTTTCCACTTTCTCGAGCTCGATCGTCAACGCCAGCACGCCCAGGATCGTGGGCTCGCTCGCAGATGCGGACGGGTCGAACACAGGGGCCGACAGGACGACCCCTTTCTTACGTTCCTTGGTCTTACCTACGAACGGCTGGGAAATATGGGGCCGATCGATGGGCGGGTGCCGTCGATTCTTACCGTCATGATGGTCCCCTTGGCCGTTGAACCAGTCGCGCCAGGACCAGTTCTTGTCGCAGACCAGGGGTTCCCACGGGTAGTTGGCTTGCGTCGTTCCTACCGCGTCGGTAATCGTCCAACGCATGATTTTGATTCTTCCGATCTCGGCGTCCTTACCGTAATCGGCCATCAAGGCGCGCATGGTCTTCTGGTCTCCCCCCTTCACGACCGCGGCGAGCCTGGGATCGGCGGCACGAGCCTTGAGTAACTCGAGCCGATTGACGATCTCCTCCTCGACGACGTGTGCGGCCAGGCGGGCGCTCACCGAATCGCTCCGGCCAAGCTGCTCGACCATCGCGTTCTGTGAGGCGAGGATCGCGCGGTTGGCACCGCTCAACGTGAATGCCGCCATCGTCAGCATCAGGACCACGGGGGCGATCAGGCCGAATCCCAGCATCGCTCGTTGGCGAAGGGTCCGGCGGCGGCGTTCGAGGGCTTCCAGCACGGCGCCCGCGTCCCGGAGGCGGCGGGAGGGGTCGGTCTCCAGGCAACGGTCGATGATGGCGACCAGAAGCCGGTCGATTCCTTTGACCCGGCGATGCTCGCGAGGAACGGGGGCCTGTTGCACCCAGTCGCGATAACGCCGGAGCCGATGCGAGAGATCCGCGGTCCCTCGGATCTCTGCACGAAGCTTTGGATCCTCACGAGGGGGGTGGCCCGTCAGCATGGCAAAGAGGATGGCGCCGAGCGCGTAGACGTCCCATCGCGTGTCGGCGATCTGCTCGTTGAGGTCGGCCTGCTCGGGCGCCATGTAGAAGAAGGTGCCCAGGGCAGGTGAGGCGTCGCTCGAGAGGTGCGCCTGCCCGAAGTCGGCGATTTTCGCCCGCCCGCGGATATCAAGCAGGATGTTGCTCGGTTTCAAGTCGCAGTGGCGGATTCCTTTGGCATGAACGTAGGCCAGGGCTTCGGCGATCTGTCGGAAAATCTCGAGCGCCTCGCGAACGGGCAGGGGACCCTGTTCGAGGCGCTGGGCGAGGGAACCGTTCTGAACGAACGCCATGACGTAGTAAGGCGGAGCGGCGTTCGGCTCGACATCGATCAGTTGCACGATCCCGGGGTCGGAGTGGAGTTCAGCCAGTTGCTGGACCTCGGCCTGGAGCAGTCCCCAATGGCCCCCCGAGCCGTGGATGAAGAACTTGATCGCGACCTGAATTCCGGTCCGCCTGTCCCGGGCCAGCCAGACCTCGCCGAATGTCCCGGAACCCAGGAACCTGTTGATTTCATAGTGGGGAATTTGAGGGACCCTACGGCTTCGCTGACTCGCTTCACGAGCCTTCGAGGCCGAGATCGCTTCGGTCTCATCCGCCGTCGCCGAGAGGGGAGCTCCGTCGCCTTCCTCGGCCTGCCGTGTGCCGATTTGAGCGAGAGTCGGATCGCTGTCGTCGACTGGATTCGAGCCGTCGCAAGACGGTTCGGTATCCTCGTCCTCAGGCGGGAGCCTTGATTCGTCCTCCGGGTTGGTCGGGATCTTCATACCGAACGAGCCTCACATCGCCGACCCATACTTTTTTTGAGCCGGAGCCACCGACTTGCAAGATGCGCGGCGTCTTCTGGATCCGCTCCTGTCAAGCGATCCCGTGCGTCGAGCCGAGCCGATCCCAGCCTCATTATTCCCTGGGAAGCGGCCGGCTCGCAACGTTCTCTCCCTTTTTTTGGCATTCTCTCGCCGTGGTCAATTCAGGCTTCTGAATGCTTCAACGCGTTGCCATGAGGCCCGATCAGGGACGCCGATTCTCGGGATCGTCCTTGCCCCAAGGTGGATTGAGAATCATAATCGAACCGATCGTAAATCAAGAGAAGCACGTGGTTTGAATGCCTCGTCTAACCTCCTCCCCATGTCGTCTCCGGCCTTTGAGAAGCGAATTTTGTTCCTTCAGGAAGAGAGCCGATGAAGACGATCCTGACGAGTCTCGTCGTGGGGTGATCTGCCTGGCGGCAGGTCTGTTTCTAGGCCCACGATGGATGAATGGTGGCGGGGTACTTACGGCGGCCCGGTCGGGCGATGATTCCGAGAGTCGTGGCCAGGCAGGCGAGATCGCTGGCAGCCCTCGGGACACCCCTACTCGGGCACCGCTCCATTCCGTTCATGCCCTCGGGCGGGTCGAACCGTCGGGGGGACTCTACCCGGTGGGTTCGCCGGCGGGAGTACGGATTGATCGGATCTTGGTTGAGCTCGGGCAGGACGTTCAGGAGGGGCAGAAACTCGGCTACGTGGATGGCCATGCCGAACGCACCGCGCAGGTCGCTTTGATTGCAACCCAGCTTGCCGAGGCCCGCGAGCAATGGAAGTCGGAGCAAGAATACGTCGCGATTCTCGACCAGGAAGCCGCGTTTGAGCGGGAAAGCATGGCGATGCTCGAAGGGCCGGAGCGAAAACGCAGGAGGCGAACATCGAGGTGCTCGCCGAGAAGGCGAAGAGCTCGCGAACCGATTATGAGCATCTCGTGGAGCTGAACAAAGAGAAGCGGGCGACGATCTCCGCTCAGGAAATCGAACGTCAGCACCTGCTGGTGAGCCAGGATGAGGCCACACTGCGGAACGCTCGGGCCGAGCTCGAGAAGTTCGTGCTGAATCGCAAGTTACAGCTCACGAAGTTGGAGATTCAGCTTCGCAAGGCGAAGCTCACCGCGCTGAGGGGGAGCCAGGCGATTCCGGTGAAATCTCTCGAGAAGCAACTCGAACTGGCCCAGGAACAGGTCAAGCAAACGGTGATCCGGGCCCCTCGGGCGGGCCGGATCCTGTCGATTCTTGCCAAGCCGGGCGAGGCCGCCGGTCCCAAGCCTGTCTTCGAGCTCGGTGATACGCGGCGGATGAATGTGGTCGCCGAGGTCGATGAGGATCAGATTCCGTACATCCGAAAGAATCAGAAAGCCACGATCCGAGCTCATTCCGGGAGTCGTCCCTACACCGGGGTCGTCGAGTCCTGGGCCTTGATGGTCGCCAGGAATGACATCCTCGGACTCGACCCGACCGCCGCGGCCTATGCACGCGTCGTCGAGGTCAAGATCAAGGTCGACGAGCCGTGCGACGAGCTGCGCGATCGCACGCACCTTCAAGTAAACGTTGACATTGCCCTGGACCATTCGGCGGAACCCGGTCCCGTCGCGGGACCCTCGAAGTGAGCGGTGTCCCGGCTCGCAAGGTCGGCTCGGCGCGGGTCGTCAAGATCCCGTTGGTCTGGTACAGCCTGACCCACGACACCCGCCAAACGGCCCTGGGGGTGCTTGGCGTGGCATTCTCGGCGATTCTGATGTTTATGCAGCTTGGGTTTCTCGGAGCGGTTCGCAACACGGCGACCACAATTCTCGATAAGCTCGACTTCGACATCATGCTCGCTTCGCCGACGTATCTTTACTTCTATGACACCGGCTCCTTTCCAAGAATCCGGCTCGAGCAGGCCCGGTCGGTCTCCGGGGTGAAGGGGGCCGTTCCGCTTCAGGTCGGTTTCAACACGTGGTCGAGGCCGGGCGGAGGTGAGTCGGCAAGCCTTGGCTCGGGAAGCGGGACCGAAGACTTGCCCGTCTCACTCCGCGCGATCTTCGTGCTCGGATATAACCTGGCCGATCAGCCGTTCCGCCGTGACGCGGTCCCCGGCCTGAAAATGCGAGTCCTTTCCGGCGCTGATGGAGCGGGCTGCCGATCGGTCGGCGGTCCTGAGGATCTGAACGTCCTCAAGCGGCCCGACACCATTCTGTTCGACCGCGACTCGCATCCCGATTTCGGAGCGATCGAACTCCTCGACCCTTGCCACGAGTCCGCCGGGCAAAGACCTCCGTCAAGCGGGCTCGCGAGTCGACCGGCCCGGGCGATCGTCGGTCAGCGCGAGGTTGAGGTGGTTGGCAGTTTCGACCTGGCGATCGGGTTCGGGGCTGATGGAGCGCTCCTGGTAGGGGATGAGAATTTTAGCCGACTCTTCGGCGGACGCTCCATGAACGAAGTGAGCATCGGTCTGATCCGGACCACCTCAGACCCGGAACACGTGGCGACCGCCCTGGAACGCATTCTGCCCTCCGAGGATGTTCGCGTCTTCACCAGGGCCGAGATCCTCGAGCAGGAGACGAGATACTGGATTCGCGAGAAGCCGATCGGAATTATTTTCGGACTTGGGATCGTGGTTGCGTGCGCGGTGGGGGTGGTCTTTGTTTATCAGATCCTCTCGAGCGACATCACGAAACGCTTCAGCGAATTCGCAACCCTCAAGGCGATGGGATATCCCGACCGGGTCGTTTCCGGCCTGGTGATCAAGCAGGCCCTGGTCCTCTGTCATGCCGGTTTCTTCCCCGGCCTGATCGTCGCGGCGATCCTTGACAAGCTGGTGAGCCTCGCGACCCGGATGCCGATCGAGCTGACATTGTCCGATGCCATCGGGGTCTACATCGCGTCGACGTTGATCTGCATGATTTCGGCCCTTTTATCGGTCGGCAAGGTCAGGAGGGCGGATCCCGCCGAACTTTTCGCATGACGATGACGCGGATGGCAACCCTGGCCTGGCTGAACCTGGTCCACGACAAGCGCCGACTGGTGGTGTCGATGGCCGGGGTCTCGTTCGCCGTGGTGCTCATGACGATGGAGCTCGGCTTTCGGTTTGCTCTCCTCGACAGCATGGTTGAGATCGTCCGCCTGCTCGACACCGACCTTGTGATCGTTAGCAAGAGCAAGAGCACGCTGGTTTCGAGCGCCCCGTTCAACCGGAGAATTCTTCAGGAGGCCTTGAGCTTTCGCGAAGTCGAAGAGGCGTGTCCTCTCTATATTGAAACCCGCTTCTCGGCGCTGAGGAACCCAGTCTCGGGCCGACCCACCGGTGATCGCTCGCGAGACCGATTGACCCGGAAGGCGACGGCCCGCAAGATCCGGGTTCTGGCTTATAACCCGCGCGATCATGTGTTCTTTCTTCCCGAGGTGGCCGCCAAGTCGGCGGAGCTCGATGAGGAGGAGACTGCGCTCTACGATGAGAAGTCGAACCAGGCGATCGGGCGGTTCACGGCCGGCCACGAGGCCAGCCTGGCCCAGCGGCCGCTCCGGATCGTCGGCACGTTCCGCCTGGGAACCGACCTGGTCAACGACGGCAACCTGATCATGAGCGATCAGAACTTTTTGAGATACTTTCCTGACCGGCGGTTCCGAGAGCCGGAGCTCCGGTCGGTCGAGCTAGGGCTGGTCCGGCTTGCGCCGGGCGCGGATGCCGTGCAGGTGCGACGGTGGCTCGAGGAGGAACTGGGACCGCGTGGGGTCAGCATTTTTACCAAGGATCAGTTCCTGGCTCGTGAGCGGGAATTCTGGGACGTGCGGACACCGATCGGGACGATCTTCTCGGTGGGAGCGCTGCTGGGCCTGGTCGTGGGGGCGGTCATCTGCTACCAGATTCTCTCCAGCGACATCGCCGACCATCTTGCCGAGTACGCAACTCTGAAGGCGATGGGCTACGCCAATCGCTTCCTGGTGGAGGTGGTCATGGCCGAGGCCTTGATCTTGTCGGTTGTCGGGTTCGTCCCGGGGCTTCTGATCAGTAGTGGGCTCTACCGCGGGCTCGCCTGGTACACGGGCCTGCTCATGAACCTCACGCCCGGCCGCGCTCTGATGGTGCTCGGACTGACCGTCGTGATGTGTCTCGGCTCGGGGCTCTTCGCGATGCGCAAACTGCTTTCGGCCGATCCGGCGGGGCTCTTCTGATGACGACCGACTACTCGGTTCAGGTCCGCGACGTCGATCATTTCTTCCCCAGGGCAGGGGATGAACCGATCAAAATCCTCCACGGCAATAACCTCGCCTTAAAGCGAGGTGAGATCGTGATCATGGTGGGCCGGGCGGGAGCGGGCAAGACGACGTTGTTAACCCTGATCGGGGCCCTGAGACGCGTTCAGCATGGCACGCTCGAGGTGCTGGGACGTGAGCTGGGGGGGATGAATAACCGGCAACTCGTCGATGTTCGCCGGCGGATCGGGTTCATCTTCCAGAGACACAACCTTTTCGAATCCTTGACCGCTTGGCGGAACGTCGCGCTCGGCCAGGACGCGGCGACGGGCCCAGCGGTTCGCGCACAACTTGACGAGCTCAATCAGTGGGATGGGACGATCCGCGCCCTTTTCGAAAAGAGGCTGGCCGATCTCGAGCAGGGCCACGGGCCCGAGGCCGAGCGGCTCCGAGGGAAAAAGCTCGATGCAAAGCGGGCCGGCCTGAGGGCGTTCGTCGCCGACCGAGCCCGGATTCAAAGCCGGCTCGAAGTGGAGCCGTGCAAGAACGACCTGCCCCGGAGTCTGCTCGCTCTCCTCGGCCTCCACGAACGTTGCGACAACAAGCCCAATGCGTTGTCAGGAGGCCAGCGTCAGCGAGTTGCGATCGCACGCGCCCTGGTCAACCGGCCCGAGCTGATCCTGGCCGACGAGCCGACCGCATCGCTCGACGAGGAGAACGGGCGGGTCGTGGCGACGATCCTCAAGGAACACGCCAAGTCGAACGGCTGCACGATCATGCTGGTGACCCATGACCCGCAAATTCTCGACATCGCCGATCGGATCGTCACAATGGAGGCGGGCCGCATTATTTCTGATATCGACATCAAGCAGGCGGTCGAGATCTGCGAGTTCCTCAAACAATGCCGCGTTTTCGCGAATCTCACGCCTGAAGAGTTACGCGAGGTCGCCGACAAGATGACGCGAGAATCGTACTCGGCCGGAACGCGGGTGATCGGGCAGGGGGATCGCGGGGACAAGTTCTTTCTGATCAAAGAGGGAGAGGTCGAGGTCTTCGTCGACGGCGAATCGCCCTCGCACCGCGTCCGTATTCTTGGCAAAGGGGAGTTCTTCGGCGAGATGGCCCTGCTGCTCGATCAGCCCCGTTCGGCGACCGTCAAGGCAGTCGGCCCGCTCGAACTTTATGCACTCGGTAAAGACGATTTCAACGCCGCAACCGAGGCGAGCCCTCCCTTCAAGGAGCAGGTCAGGCGGGTCTACCAGTCCGCTTCGGCCCGCGTTTGACCGCCTCACCGAACTGCTTACGCGCGGAACTCGGCCTGCGTATCACGGGAAGATGTGTCGAGTCGATCTTCGCAGTGGGTAACTCCAGCGGTTTACCACCGGGTCGCTCGCGGATCATAGCGACCGAAACCGTTTTTGTAGGTGAGGTCTGTGACCCCGGTCCTGGCATTCGCCCCGGGGTCACAGACCCCGGCTACAACGATGGAAGCGACACGAATGTGAACAGGTCTGGGTAAATTTTTCTTTTTGCTAGGTCGCCGCGGACGTTGAGGAAGCGCCTGGCGACCGCCAGGCTGGCAGTCAACTGTTGGAGATCGAGCGGCTTGGTGAGGAAATCGTCAGCCCCGGCATTCAGCGCCTTCGTTCGGTTCTGGCCATCGCTCGGGCCATTGACGAGGATGACGTAGGTATATGGCAACCCTGTCCGGTTCCGGATCCGGCGGCAAAGGGCGAGCCCGTTGAGTCGCGGCAACACCCAGTCGGCGATCACCACCCGGGGCCGGCCTTGCACGATGGCACGCCACGCTTCTTCACCGTCGGCAGCCAGGAGGACTTCGTGGCCCATCGACTTTAAAGTGCGATTCAAGATGTGGCCATGCGGTTGATTGTTCTCGGCGACCAAAATCGTCAAGCCCGAGGGGGCCGCGAAGGGATTCTCGACTTTGGGTTCAGCCGGGAAGTGGCCAGGCTTGTGAACGGTCGGGCGAGCCGGGAGATTGCCGACGACTGACTCGGTGGCAGCCATACGCGGGAAGTCTTCCGCCGCGTCCATTCGGTCAGTGGCCCGACATTCGAAAAAGGCTTGAACAACACGAGGATCGAGATGGCTACCTGAGAGTGCGTTGATGTACGCGAGCACTCGTTCCTCTGGCCACCCCGCGCGGTAAGGACGGTCAGAACGGAGCGCATCCCAGATATCGACCACCGTGAAGATTCGGGCGGCCAGCGGAATTTCATCCCCTTTGAGGCCGCGCGGATAACCGGTTCCATCGAGCTTTTCGTGGTGGCAGTATGGGATCTCCAGCGCGGGGCGGAGGAACGCGATCGGCGCCAGCCATTCGTAAGCGTAGGTCGGGTGGCGTCGCATCAGCGCCCACTCTTCGTCGGTCAACGCTCCCGGCTTCAAGAGAACCTCGTCGGGGATGCCTAACTTGCCGACGTCGTGGAGGAGTGCCCCCCGCCGTACGTTGATCAGATCGGCCCCGCCCATCCCCATGGCACGAGCGAGCCGGACGGACATCTCGGTCACCCGCCGGGTGTGCCCCTCCGTCTCCTTGTCTCGGAGGTCGAGGGCGCGGGACCAGCCTTCGATGGTCGCGTCATAAGCCACCGTAAGTTCGGCGTTCGTGCGCTGGAGGTCCTCGAACAGGGTGGCGTTCTCGATGGCGATGGCGGCCTGCCCTGCAAAGGCCCCAAAGAAATCGAGCCACTCCTCATTCAATTCCAGAGGTGCGCGGTGGAAGACTTCCAGTACGCCCTTGACCTTCCCCTGGAAGATCAGCGGCACAGCCGAATAGGCGACGAAACCTTCTTCAAGCATGGCCTCAGCCCGGACAAACTGCGGGGACCCTTGGCTCAGGTTCGCGAAGTGGAGCGCCCGGGCTTCCAAGGCCACCAGGCCCGGAATGCTTCGGTCCAGCTCCAGAGGCACCTTGAACATGGAATCGGTCTGAAACCCTTTGCTCTTCGCGTAACGCAATTCTCGGGCGTCCGAGTCGATCAAGAGGACGTCTGCGGCATCGACCCCAAGTTGGGACGTGACCTGATCGAGCAGGATGTCGAAGGTGATTCCCAGGTCGAGTCTGGCGGTAATGGCCTTGTCGATCTCGCGGTGCGATTTCAGCCTGTACAGGCGGTTTTTCAGTTGTGAGTTCAGCAGGCGGATCTCCTGCTCCGTCCGGTTTCGCTCGGTGACGTCGCGGGCGATAATGGAAGTGAACTCGACATCCCCGTGCGGATCTTTATGGGCGAGGCTGACCATCGAGACGGGGAATTCGCTCCCGTCCCGCCGGAGCAGCGCGACTTCACCGGACCAGACCCCATCGCGGATTGAGGCGGGCATCGACTCATTCCGGATGAGTTCCATCACCCAGTCGGGATGAAAGTCCGCGATGGTGGCGTGCGGGAGGTCCTCGGCCTTCAATCCGACCATCCGCAAACCGGCCTCGTTCACGTACAGGGGCCGTCCCTTCATGTCCGCGATGCCCACGAAGTCGGTCGTCGCATCCAGGATCGCGACCATGCGGGCCTGCGCTTTCTCTGCCCGCTTCCGCTCCGCGACTTCACGCACCAGTTCCTGGTTCGCCCGGCTCAGTTCGGCGGTTCGTTCCGCAACCCGAACCTCCAACTCATCACGTACCAGGAGCAGAGCCTTTTCCGCCCGCTTCCGTTCCGTAATGTCCCGGGCGATTGTGGAGAAGCTTTCGACTACTCCATGCGGATTTTTATGGGCGAGGATGACCAGCGAGATCGGGATCTCGCTACCGTCGCGCCGTTGGAAGACGGCCTCACCCGACCAAACGCCTTCTCGATTCGCGATGGCGAGTCCCTCGTTCTCGACAGTGTTCTTGGCCTCGTTGGTCAGGTAATCGGGGATGTTGGTCTGCAAGACCTCCTCCTGCCTTATGCCAACCATGCGCTGACCTGCCCCGTTCACGTAGAGGACCCGCCCATTCCGGTCGGCGACACCCACGAAATCGGTGGTCGCCTCCAGAATCGTTACCAGGCGGGCTTGCCATTCATCGGCCTCCCTCCGTTCAGCGATGTCACGCACCAATGACAACGCGATGGGCAGGCTCGCGATCACCCCGCCGAGGACAATCAGGGCCCAGATATGAAGCGAAGTTTGGGCAGCCGCCTGTCCGGCCGATGCCCGAGGTGAACCGAGCAGCGCGGTCGCGACCACGACGAGCCACTGGATTATGAGCAGCGCCGCGAACAGTCGGTCGGTGCGACGCGCGACCCTGCGCCGTTGGCTCTGAAACGGATTCTCGGACGAGTGTGCCGTCCTCGGTTGACTCTCGAAGGCTGTTTCGGGCAAGAAAGATATGCTCCGCTGGCCGTCATGGGATCGTCTTCGTTTCGTCATGAAACCATTTCCGATCCCGGCCGATTTTGCCATTGGAAAAGCGGTCAGCCGAAGACGCCTGTCCGAACCCCATTGGCTTTTCCTAGCCGACAAGGCCGATCGCGGCGTCGCTCCAGGCTAACTCCGATACCGTTGCGGAAAGCGAGCTTCTCCGGCCGATCACACAGGATCGGTCGGGCTGCCTCACCACGATTTCGACTCTTTGGATGGCGTGTCGGCTGAATTAAAATATAGTTATTTATTGAATCAAATCATTGAATGAGCGACCCGAAGAGGATCGGGAGAAACCTCTCATCTAGAAAGATCATAGGTCTGAAAATTACGTGCGATCTAGGGGAATGCCTGGGTGCGGGCCAGGGATTGCCGGGTGCCGACGGTGCGGGTGGTGGGCTGGTTTTCCGGGGGGAGCGTCCTTGGCCCTGTGTTGAGAATGACGGTGGAACTGCTTCAAAGGGGAGCCGCGAAAGACGAGCGAGGGACTTTTGCGGCAGAGAGTGAGGCAAATGCTGGTGGTTCCCGATTGGGCGGCGGTTGCTCCTGGTGGCCGATCATCCCGGGTTGGGAGAGGTTGCCAAGGGGCAGGCGGTTGGACCGCAACCCTCACTGAGGATTCCCTGGTGCTCAGCCAGGTGGACTCGGGCGATGTGCCAGGCCATGACCCGTTCGATCAGCGCGCCTTGCGCCTCGAATCGCCTCAGTTGCACGGTCGTCCGTTCGGGGAAGGTGCTGATCCCTCGTTCGGACTTCGCCTTCAGCTCATCGAGCCGGCGATCCCACCCGTCAACCTCTTCACGGGCCACCGCCACCTGACGAAGCCGGGCCGCCACGACCATGACATCTTGGCGGATCTCCTCGGCAACGGCGAGCTCGCGCTCGATCCGATACGCCTGGAGCTGGCGGCAGAGTTCCTGAACCTCGCGATCGCTGGCTTGTGGGCGTTTGAACAAGCTGAGGAGCACTTTGCCCGCGGTCAGCTCATCCTGGCTCGAGAGTTCAAGAAGGGCATGAATCTGGCCGAGAACCCCGCGGATGAGCGGTGCGTTCTCTCGATCGAGCGATTGGCCGAGCCGTCGGAGTAGCGCCAGGTCGGCTCTGTGTTCCCAACCGAGTGTGACGGCCGCCGTGACATCGATGGGATCGGCGATGACGCTCTCCTCCACAACGGGCCAGATTCGCCAGCGCTCCCCGGTCGGACCGAGCTTGAGCTGATGCTGGAGCTCGGTGTTGAGTCGTTCGATTGCCAGGTCGAGCTCGATGTTGCTATTGAGAGTCGCGACGCGCTGACGGCGGAGGATCTCGAAATCGTCGCCGAGCTGCATTCCCTTTGCTTTCATCCGCTCGCCACTGGCGAGGGTTTCCTCGATCTCGACGAGGCTCTGCTTGAGGACGTCGAGCCGCCCCTCGGCTTCGGCCAGCTTGAAGAAGAGTTCGAGGGCCGCGCCGGCCGATCGGTTGCGTGCCTCGAGCGCGGCGTCGCGCAACATTCCTTCATGAACGAGCGTGGTTCGATTGACCTCGTCGCGCAGCGGACCCGTCCCCCTGGCCTGCTCGAGGCAACCGTTCGCCCGCTGATCGAGAAGATTGCCGACGCTCGACGATCGGGCCGCGAGGCACTGGCAGTCGCGGGCCGAGAGCGCGCGGTAGGTTGAAACGGCGCCCCGCTCCTGGCTCAGAGCGTTTTCGAGCGTCTCGAAGGAGGCGAGCTGAGAGAGATCGGGGCTGATCGTCCCTCGTTCCACGACCGGCGGAATCGTCAGGGCGGGCGCATCCCCAGGCAATGGGCCACAGCAACCGGACCGGTCACCCTGCAAATGAGCGCAGCCGGACGCGACCAGGAGGAGCAGCATCGCTCCATTTCGGACAATTCCTGATCGATTCAGCATCCGTGCGTCTCCTGCTCCGCCAGCGCAGAGTCTTGTTCCCTTTGATCGTCACGCGGAGACGATAAACTGAAACGGCTTTGCGGAGCTTGTGGATTGCAAGGCCTGGTGTGCAGGCGACATTGTTCCCTCGTGATCCACGGAAAGGTTGAAGCCGGGGAGCCTGGTTGGATAATGAGGCGAATGTCTGGAGAGCGGTTTACTCTCGGGTCGCATCAGGTTGGTGGCAGGAGTGCTGGGCATATGGATCTTCAACTTTCGGGCCAGGTCGCCGTGGTCGTTGGAGGAGCGCGCGGGATGGGGCGCGCCATCGCTGAGGCGTTCCTCGCCGAGGGTTGCTCGGCCGTCGTCTTGGATCGTGACCTCGAGGTCGAGCGCGTTGACTCGTCGGGAATCGGGGAGGGGCGACTCGCTCGAAGCGTGTCACTTGTTGTGGATGCGACCGACCTGGCCGCGATGCGCGGGGCTGAGGAGGAGATCCGGGGCCGATTTGGGCGCTGCGATCACGTTGTCTATGCGGCCGCGGTCGGTTCCGGAAAATTCGGGATGCCGTTCTGGGGACTCGAACCGGCCGATTGGGGGCAAGTCCTCCAGGTCAACCTGCTCGGGGCGGTCAATACCGCGCACGCGTTCGCCCCGAATATGGCGGCGGCCCGAGCGGGAACGCTCCTGTTTCTGGCGTCCGTGGCCGGCCAGATCGGGTCGCAGACCGACCCGCCTTATAGTGCCTCGAAGGCGGGGCTCATCAACTTTGCCCAGTGCGCGGCGAAGGACCTGGCACCGTCCGGAGTCCGGGTCAACACGCTCTGCCCCGGCATGGTCAAGACGGCCCTGAACAGGTCGGTCTACGAGGCCTGGGCCGCTCGGGTTCCCGCCGAAGAGCGTCTCTCATATGAGGCATGGTCGGCCGAAAAGATCCAACGGCTGGTGCCGTTGGGCCGCTGGCAAGACGCAGACGATATCGCCGCAATGACCGTCTTTCTCGCCTCGCCACGCGCCAAGAACGTCACGGGCCAGACGATCAACGTCGACGGCGGTTATGTGATGCATTGGTGAGCGAGGCCCCTTCCAACGCATCGTAGGCTCTGCCCATAATCATGGGCAGACCGCATGGTGCCGATCACGAAGTCCGCGTCGTGCCCTGGGCCAGAGGAGGACCGATCATGACTCGATGGCAGACCTGGATCGTGGTCGTCGGGGTCTTTGGGCTGAGCGAACCGGCGACCGCGTGCGGCCAGGCCGTGGGATTTTTTCCCAATGTCGGCCGTTTTCCCGACGGTGCGGTTCTCTCCGCAACCCCCATTGTCTCACACGATCGCCGCTATGTGCGACTGGGAGTCGTTCCGCAATTCACCGAGATCGAGGGCTTTTCCCTCTACCAAATCCCCGCGGCGGTGAGTGGTGGCGGGCTTGGCAACGGCAGCGGAATGGACGCCATCATGAGCGGTCCCGTTGGCTACGCCGGGATGAATGGCCCGACGCCGGGGCCCCCCGGTCACGAAACTCGATTTCCAACCCGCGATCGACGGGACCTTTCCGGTCGCGGGACTCTCCGATCCTCGAGCGATTTTGAGGATCAAGTGTGGCCTGAGCCGGCCGCCTCCAAGCCGATGCCGAGAGCCCAAGCTTCGAAAGCAAAACAGCGCGGTCGCAAACCCGCGCTCAAGCCGGCGAAATGGGGCCGTTCGTCACAACGGTGACGATCTTGGGATCGTGATTTGGGTCTGACGGCTCACGTCATTCTTGGGGTTACGAGAAGCGGATCATCCCCATTTCATCCGGTGGATCGATCCTTTCACACCGTGACCTTTTGATGTCTTTTGGGGTCCGATTCCACTTTACAGGAAAGGCTTTTGAGCCACCGTGACAGTTCGCTGCTGGAGCGGCTTGGCACCTGATTTCGTAAGTCGTTGATGCGCCTTGTCAGCGCTCCCACTTCGTAGGGGCTTCGAGCCGAATCGTTGAGGATTCGCCTCGCCTCAAAGGCGACGTTGCGCACTGAAGCCGCCAGAGTGGCCGGGTCGAAGGTTTCTTTTTGCTTCGTCGTCATCGTCGAATGAAACCCAATTCTCAAGAATTCTCCGTCCATCGCCCGCGCCTCCTTCGAGAACTCGTTTCTCGCGACGATCATTGTCGCTGGGAATCGTTCGTTCGCTGCGGGAACGGTACTGAATCGATACGTCCGGAATCGTTCTATGTCAAATCGAAGCGGTCCTCACCCTTGATTCGCCACAGGATCAGATATGTTTGGAGAAACCTGCAAAATTTTCCTGCTGTCTTCGCAACTGATTGCAAGATCTTGCGGAGGACTGGGAATCGTTCTATAATACTGTGCCCCGGTCTGGTTGTTGGCCCTCCGACTGTTGATTGAGGTTGGGCTGACCCCGATTGCGCGGCGTTTTGGTTGGCATCATGCCTCTCCGGTTCCAGTGGACACACCTTAGCTCGTTTCCCAACATCCCGCGACCCTCGAGATCTCCCTCGTCATGATACGCCTGATCGATGCGCAGAAGAATTTCGGCCGCCAGACCCTCTATGACGGCATCGATGCGTCAATCGTACGGGGCGAGCGAATCGGCCTGCTGGGGAAGAACGGTTCGGGCAAGTCGACATTTTTTAAAATCTTGATGGGCCTGGAGCATCTGGACGCGGGGAGCCTGAATCGGGACCGCAAAGGCTCGATCGGCTACCTGCCGCAGGAGATTCACCCGCTCAAGACGGGGAGCGTTTTCGAGAACATGCTGGCCCACCTGGGCCCCTGGACCGAAGCCGATCTCAAGCTCAAGGAAGTCATGAAGGGCCTGGAGGACGGAGATCCCAAGGCACTCGACTCGTATGATGACGCGATGGAGGCGTTTGACGTCGCCGGTGGCTACGAGATGGAAGCGCGGGCCAAGGCCATCTTGCTCGGCCTCGGATTCTCCGTCGCTCAACTCGACTCCCCCGTCAAGACGCTCTCCGGCGGGTGGGCGATGCGACTGGCGCTCGGCGGCCTGCTGGCCTTCCAGCATGACCTCCTCCTGCTCGACGAACCGACGAACCACCTGGATCTTCTCAGCGTGAAGTGGTTCGAGGACTTTCTCCAGTCCTACTCGGGCGCCATCTTGATCACCTGCCACGACCGTGACTTTCTCGACCGGGTGATCACGAAGACGTTTGAGCTCGATATGGGCAAGCTGCATGCGTATCCGGGCAACTACTCGGCGCATCTGCCCCAGAAGGAGCATCGGCTCGCGGTCCAGCAGGCGTCATTTGACGGCCAGCAAAAGAAGCTCCGCCAAATGCAGGACTTCGTCGATCGGAACCGCGCTAACGCTTCGACGGCCGCGCGAGCGCAGAGCCGAATGAAGGCGATCGAGAAGATGGATCGGATCGAGGCGCCTCAGACCGACACCTCGGCGATGCGAATCAAGCTGCCGGATCCCCCGCGGAGCGGCCAGGTCGTGGCCAAGCTGAGCAACCTTGGCTTCTCCTACGGCGAAAAGAAGGTTTACGACGGCCTCAATCTCGAAATCGACCGCGGGGATCGGGTTGTCCTGGTCGGACCCAACGGCGCCGGCAAGACGACCTTGATGAAGCTGTTTGTCGGACTGCTCGAACCGTCCCAGGGCGAACGGATTCTGGGAACCAACGTCTTCCCGACCTACTTCGCTCAGCACCGGGTCGAGGCGCTCGACCTCAAGGGAACCGTGCTGGCGAGCCTCCGCTCCGTCCATCCAGGGGCGAGCGAAGGTGCCTTGCGGCACATGCTCGGCGCCTTCCTCTTCAGCGGTGAGACCGTCGAGAAACCGGTCGGGGCGCTCTCCGGTGGAGAGAAGACCCGGCTCTGCCTGGCCCGGATCCTGACCGTTGCCCACAACTTCATCATGATGGACGAGCCGACTAACCACCTTGATATCGCCAGTCGCGACATCCTTGAAGAGGCGCTGCAAACCTATCAAGGGACCCTCTGCTTCATCTCCCACGATGAACACTTCATCCGGGCCGTCGCCAACAAGGTGATCGAGGTCGATCACGGCAGCCTCACGGTCTACCCGTGTGACTATGAAAACTATCTCTACGTGAAAAGCAAGAAGACGGATGTGGATAGTCCGTTCGCCTTGCTCACACGTGGCGTGAAGCCCAAAGCGACTGGCAAGCCCGAGGCCG
Organism: Singulisphaera photorubra; assembly: GCF_045290345.1. Taxonomy (GTDB): domain Bacteria; phylum Planctomycetota; class Planctomycetia; order Isosphaerales; family Isosphaeraceae; genus Singulisphaera. The sequence goes on from NZ_CP155447.1 coordinate 3,185,217, forward strand.
GCAAGCGGCGTGATGCGTCGGTGGCCTGAGTCTCGGCTCTCGACGCTTGACTCACTTGTTTCAGAAATGAACAAGCCTTGACAACAGGCCCGAGACGGGCGGCTCCACCTCAGGGAGCCGCCCGTCTCGGGCCGTTTTTTTATGTCGTCTTGTTTGGGTAAGCGTTTGTGGTTCGTGGGCCTCCAAAGCCGGTTGACGAAGGCGGTGTCCAACGTTCCCCCTTCGGCCTTCCATGCTCACCGCCCCTGGTCTTTTGGGGAATGCTTAGACTCTCGGGAAGCGATTCGAGGCGGGGCCGAAAGCTTTCCCTTCAGGCAAGGCCATCGGAATGGAGCCTCTGACAGCAACGCACGAGACGCAGGATCAGTGTGCCAAGTTCGTGGTCCGCTCCCACCAGATTGACGAAGGCCCGAACCTGTATCCCCAACTCATAGATGTTCCGGACTTCGCTCTGGGGGGGCCAAGCTTGGACCTCGATGAAGACAGGCAGGGTCCTCAGCTCGATTCGGATCGATTGCTGCGCAAACTGACGTAGGCTCTTGGCACCCGAAGCTCGGTAAACCTCCCAGTCACTCGCTTTGTGACCACTGAGATTGAGGTCTTTCCGATCGCAACGCAGAAGAGTCTCGTAAGCTTTTCGCCCGAGCTCTTCGCAGCCGATCGGGCCGTCGATCGGCATGATCTCGACCTGATCCTGTTCGAAATCGAGGCTTGCGGAATTGAGATAGACCGGGGCCAAGATGATCCGTTTTAACTTGGGGAGAAAGTAGAGACGTCCGATCAACTCTTTGCCAAGTAGATCCCGGCGTTCCTTGATTTCAAGGTATTCCATCTCGGATTCCTATGCAGGCAAAGAAAACGACGATCCGCGACCGAGCGAAAGAACCGATGATTCTTGCGGTTACCGCAACGGGTTGTTTGCAGTAGCACGGCCGGCCCGGCCGTAATTCCCTCGGGGTCGGCGCGAGTCTGAGGACTGGCCCTGGGCCGAGGGGGACACGGCCGGGCCGGCCGTGCTACTGATTCGATCGGGCCGGAAATCCATCGAGCTTCTCGCCCCGTCATCGATCATTGAAAAAAGGGGGGCGAGATCCGCTCTCGTCCCGAGAGGGTAGCGGATGTGCTTTTGCCGAACAATCCACCGCTCCGATTACGACTTCATTGCCATGCAAGCTTACTGATTGCGCCGGTCGTTGATCGTGGTGGCGATGACCGCAACCAACCGTCTGGAGGGGGCGATTGAGGACTCCTAAGCCGTTGGTCTCGGTTTTCTTTGATTTTCTGATGGGTGACCGTGGGAATGCAAAGGCCGTTGGGTGCCACGGGTTGTACTCAACCCGTGAACGATTGCGCAGGTTTTAGGCTCACGGGTTGAGTACAACCCGTGGCACCCAGGACTTGCACATCATTCAATGTTATGGAAGACCATGTCCACCTGCTTAGCCGAGTCGTCGAGACCGAAGAACATTGTCTCTTAATTTTCTCAGTTTGAGACTTGCCCTGGCATGACAATCGTCGTAGTATCACCAGCGACCTTGGCACCAGGGAGACCTCAGATGTTAAAATCATTAACGATGGGCACGGCGCTGACGTTGGCGCTCGCGATGCTTCTCGCCGATCGGGGAGCGGCCCAGGTAGTGGCGGCCGATTCCGTGGTTGTTTACACGGCGCTCGACCGTGAGTTCTCGGAACCGATCCTCGACGCGTTTTCGAAGCGGGCTAGCGTTCGGGTCGTGCCCAAGTTTGATGTCGAGAGCACCAAGACGGTGGGCCTGACGAACCTGATTATGGCCGAGTCGGTGCGAACCCGGTGCGATCTGTTCTGGAACAACGAGATTCTCAATACGATCCGACTCAAAGATAAGGGATTGCTTACACCCTATCATCCCTCACGAGTTGGCGACCTGCCGGCGACCTTCCGCGCCAAGGACGGGACCTGGTACGGCTTCGCGGCCCGCGCCCGGATCATTCTGGTCAATACGAAACTCGTGGCCGAGGCTGCCCGTCCCAAAGGGATCAAGGACCTGCTCGATCCGAAATGGAAGGGAAAGATCGGCATCGCCAAGCCGCTCTTCGGCACGACGGCGACCCATGCCGCCTGTCTGTTCGCAAACCTGGGAGAGGAGAAGGCCAAGGCCTACTTCCGGGGCCTCAAAGCCAATGGAGTGCAAGTGCTCTCGGGAAACAAGCAAGTGGCCCAGGCTGTCGGCTCGGGGCAGATTGCTTTCGGGCTGACAGACACCGACGACGCGATCGGCGAGATCGACGCGGGCAATCCGGTGGCGATCGTCTATCCGGACCGCAGTCCCGACGGCCTCGGCACGCTGTTCATTCCCAACACACTCGCCATCATCAAGGGTGCCCCGCATCGCAAAGAGGCAGAGGCGCTGGCGGATTATCTGCTCAGCCCCGAGGTTGAGTCTGCGCTGGCGACCGGACCGAGCGCGCAGATCCCTCTCTTGAAGAGTACAACCGCGAAGGCTCGCGTCGAGACGCCCAAGACGGTCCACGCGATGGAGGTCGACTTCGAGGCCGCTGCGAAACTCTGGGACCGGGTTGCCGCCTTCCTCGCCGACGAGTTCGCCGGCTGAGAAGTGCTCTCATTACGGCGGATTACCATCGGGTCGCTCGCGGATCATGGCAATTCGATCGCGCGTTTGAGAAGGGCCGCGTTCTCGACGATGGCCCACTCCCCCCCAATGACTGGGAACAACTGCAGGGCGAGTGGGAACGTGCCCTTCTGGAGCGAGATGGGAGAGTGGTCTACAGCGGCAAGCACGCCACGACGGCCCGCGTGACCTTCAAGTCCGAGACCGTCACCTGTTTTGCGGTTGTCAGACTGACGAGGTTGGGCCTTTCTTGTTTCTGATCGCTCGGAAACGCTCTTCGATCGCCCAAAGGGCTCGCCGTAGCAATTGCAATGCCCATTCGGTCAGTGGGGCAAGCGGATCTCCATTGATTTCGGTGGAGCGCGGTGGCCGCGGAGGGACGTTCCCGCCAGAGCGAGCGTGGGAGAATCGATCTGCAACTCAAGTCGGCGACGTTAACAGCTTTTGTTAATCAGAAAACATTAAAGTTGTTTGAATCGCGATGTAAGCGGTCATCGGGGGCGTCGAGTCTCTCTTCCTCGGGTAGAGAAAAAATGATGAATACAAGAAATAGGAAAATAGTTGACATGCTGTTTCGAGGATCTACGCTCCTGGCCGCTATTGCGTTGATCGCGATGCCGGTCATGGCCCGCCAAAACGGTGCGAGAACCTGGAACTTCGAGAGCGACGAACCTGGCAGGGCTGCCAAGGATTTTCAGAGCGAAGTGGGGGTTTGGGAGGTGGTCAAGGATAGCGGGAACCGTGTCCTTCACCAGAAGGCGAAGAACGAGAATGCGATCTACAACGTGGCACTCGTCCGACCCACGAACTGCAAAGACGTCGACCTGAGCGTGCGGGTGAAGGCCGTGGCCGGCGAGATCGACCAGGGGGGCGGCCTGGTCTGGCGGGCCAAGGATAAGGCCAACTACTACATCTGCCGCTACAACCCCCTCGAGGACAATTACCGGCTTTACAAGGTGGTCGAAGGCAAGCGCACGCAACTCGCCGACGCCAAGGTCCCTGGCGACGATCGGTGGCATACCCTCCGAGCGACCATGATCGGGTCGAAGATCACTTGCGACCTCGACGGCAAGCCATTTCTCGAAGCCGACGACCCGACCTTCACGGCGGCCGGAATGGTGGGCCTGTGGTCCAAGGCGGATGCGCAATCGTATTTCGACGATCTGACGGTCCGTGAACAATGACCCGTGGGCCCGGGCTAACGTTCCCGCCAACCTTGCCAAGAAGTCTTCCGGAATGCGGCGACTCGAGTCGGGCCGACGCGGCTTCACCCTGATCGAACTGCTCGTAGTGATCGCGATCATCGCCGTCCTGATCGTCTTGCTTTTACCTGCGATCCAGGCGGCTCGACGCATTCAGTGCGTTAACAACCTCAAGCAAAGTGGGCTGGCGCTTACGAGCTACGAATCAAGCGTCTTGCCCTACAAAATCATGCTGTTGTGTTCATTTCTCTTCTATTTCAACTGGATCCGCGGGGATATCGGCTGCTGGGGGCGAAAAAGGCACATAAATATGAGTAATTTGACGACGTATCGAAATGACTTCGTCAGCAGGCCATTGTGGGCCCAGCCCGACCTCCCGACCTCTTTGCCGAAAAGGAGTCGGATTCGTGGCAATTTCGCTTTGAGAGAGATGTGCGAGCGGGCCAGGGATTTCAACGGCTGACGGGCGGCATGGGCCAGGGCTGGGCCATCCCATAGCGGCCGTAATAGAAGTTCAAGAGAGCGACGGCTTCGACGTCGAACGGGCGCGGACCGGTGACCGGGAACGAACAGCCGACGGTGGCGACAAGCCGCTTCCGGATGATGAAGCTGGTCCCGAAGGTCAGGTCGAGCACATCTGGGGTGCCGGCCGGATCGTTGGGCCGAAGCGCTCCGCGGTGGTTCAGCGGATCGTTCAGGTGAAGCTCGAATGTGGGGACCACGGCCGAGAGGAACGACGAAGGGTCGGCGCTCTCGTAGACGAAGTAGCCCAGGGCCAGGTCGTTGTACCACATCGTGACGTCGCGCGAGTCGGTCGGGACGTCGATCGCCGAGAAGCCCTGAAGGTAGAAGTCACCTCGGCGGAGGATATAGCCGAGGAACGGCTGGATCTGGGTGTTGCGGAAGCCGAAGGCCGAGGAGGAACCCGCGAATGAGGCCGGGCCGGTCGGCGCGGTCACGGCCAGCCCGCCGGAAAGCAGGCTCCCCACCGCGGGGTTGTCGTAAAGCAAGAACTTGGTGAAGAACGTGACGTCGCCGACGGACGTGCTGTTGTTGCGTAGCGACGGATCGGCGCTGTTGGTCCAGAGCGTATCGATTGGCAAGCGGACACCAACCGAGGCGTTCCCTCTCCAGAATGTCTTCTCGAGCCCAAGGAGCTGGCGATACACCTGCATGTCGCTGATCGGCGAGCCGAGCCGACGATTCACGTCGCCATTCATGTTGTTGAAGTAATTAAACGAGTAGAAGACTCGATCTTGAGGCATCGGACTTTGGTTGTCCGCGATCTTGAACCCGCGAGCCCAAGGAACGAGAGTCGCCCCCTGGGCCGTCCTCGCGAAGGGAGAGGGGGGCGTCGGCGGCTGGCCGGGCCGCATCGGTCTGCGCACGGCCATTCCCGTCAGCAGGGATGCGGGGGACTGGTCGCCGATCATGACCGGGAGTGCGCTAAAGCCATTCGAGGACGAACCGTCGTCCCCGGGAACCTCGATCGGAGTCGGCGCGGCGACGCTGTCGAAGGTCGCTTCAGGAGGCGCAAGGCCTAACGATCCCGCCGCGGGGGCTGGCATGGCCAGCGTCGAATTCAAGGGCGTCGTGGTCAGGATCCGGACGCTCGGTCCTTGCCCCGAGGCGGCGGCAATCGCCGGCGCGGGATTGGAGCCGAGAAGGAAAGGGACTGCCAGGTCTGGTTTCGTGGTGCTTGGAAATAAAGGAGTCGGATCCGATGCCGCCGCGACCAATGCGGATTCTGCAACGTCCGCCGGGGGTAAGAAGGCGGGCCGTGGTATCGGCGAGGGGGTGGTCACGGTCGGTTCTGACGAACTCCGCGCCCCGGACATGCCCCGAGGATCGGGACCTTTCAGGTCATCCGGCAGTTCGGGAAGCTTGGGCTCTCCAATTTCGGCCGATGCAGTGAGGGGAGCCGTTGAGGTTCGACTCACCACTGGGGAGGTCGCAACCGGGTTGAGCGCGGGGAACGCGGGGATTGCGACTTCGGTGTTGGCCCCTAACGGAGACAGACTTGGGGCCGGCGTTCGCTGTGGCCGCTGGATCGGAAATGCGGGCGTGGAAGGCCGTAAAGTAATCAGAGCGTCTTCGATATTCGGATACGGGGATTCGATCGTGGGTTTGGCCAGTTCGTCCGTGGGGATCATGGGGATGGCGAAGTTTGATGCGGAACTCTCGGTCGGAATCTCGGGAATCGATGGGCCAGGGGAGTTCGGCGTCGAGAGGATCTGGGCCTGCCTGACACCTGGATCGCCAAGAGCTGCTTCCGGGAGCGAAATCGCGGTCTTCGGCACGGCAACGGCGGCGATTGTGGTCCCGGCGGGCGTGGGCTTGGTCGACTCCGCAAGACGCACTGTCGGGCGGCAGTGCGGGCAATCGGGCACGGTCATTCGCTTGGCGTAGTGCGTTGAGTGGGCTGATCGAGCGTCGACCGAGGCTCCCTGGGGGGCGTCGGCTCGGGTGGGCGTGGGCGTGGTCGCCAGCAAAGCCCACGCACCAACGAGAACCAGGGAGTGGATCGAGTTCATGACCGCTCCGCGGGGATCAGGGCTTCCGGGATTAACTGTCGAGAGTGTCATCGCGATCGGCCGCCGTCTTGTAGATCCATGTTCCTGAGACCCATGCGTTCGACTCCGCCAGAAGGAGCGAGGGTCACGACGTCAGCCTCAGGATCGAGATGACGTCGTTTTTCGCTTGGCCTTGGCCACTGCCGACAAGGTAATGGCCAGCCAGGTTGGCGATTCCCCGGCCGGGCTGTCCGCTCACTCGGAACTGGACGGGGCCGCTGGATCGCAGCGGGGTGGCGAGGGTGAGGGTGACGCTCGTTGTGGAGGCGTTGTAGCTCGCGGAGCGGACCGGCACGGCGATCGCGTCGTTGGCGCTGAAGCTGTGGTCTCGTCCTGGAAGTCGCAACCGATAGTTGCCGATATCCTCAGCCCGGGAACGATCGACGGGTTCGCTGAACTTCACAACGAGCGAGGTCAGCTCCGACCCATTGAGGTTCTTGGTGATCCCCGTAATCGAAGGCCCCGTTGCGTGAGCCTGACGGCGGCCGGTGCCGGCGGAGCGTGCGACCGGAATCGGCTTCGTGGCCACTTCCGCCTGGGTGTTTCCCCTGACGGTATTGTCTGCGGGGCCGGATCCACCAATCGTGTTTCCGGTCGTTCCTCCCAGGAAAAGGCCCACGGTGTTCCCCAGACGCGGCACGCCTTGAATGTCAGTGCCGATCAGGTTCCCCTGCACGACGTTTCCCGTGGCCGTCCGGCCGGCGAGTTGGACCCCGACCAGTGGGTTGCCCGAGATGACGTTGCGGGCGCCCTGGGACGTGCCGCCGATCGTGTTTCCGCGGGCGTTGTTGAGGAAGACGCCGCCGTGAGCGTTCCCGATCGGATGCGTTCCCGTCGCGTCGGTGCCGATGAGGTTCCCTTGGACCTGGTTCGCATTCGCCCCTCGCGAATGGAGCTGGATGCCGACCCCGCCGTTCCCCGAGATCAAGTTGCCTGCGTTCGCCGCGGTGCCGCCGATCGTATTGCCGGGCGCTCCGCTGTTGAAGATGCCGTCGAACGCGTTGCCGATCGCGCGGGTCCCGGTCCGGTCGGTACCGATTTCGTTGCCTTGGATGACGTTGTCGGCGGCTCCCGAGCCGAGGATCCGGAGGCCCGTGAGGCGGTTGCCCGAAATCAGGTTTCCTCGTCCCTGCTCGACTCCGCCGATCCTGTTTTCGGGCGCGTTGTCGAGGACAATGCCGTCGAGTTGATTGCCAAGCGGATCGTCCCCATCGACGTCTGTGCCTATGTGGTTCCCTTGAACGAGGTTATGCTTCGTCGACGTACCCGAGAGGATGATTCCCGACCCGAAGTTGCCCGAGACGAGGTTTCCCGCCGTCGACTCTGGTCCCCCGATCGTGTTGTTGGACGACTGGTGGATCAAGATCCCGGCGAGGCCATTCCCCTTGGCGGACTCACCGTCGACGCTCGTTCCGATCGCGTTGCTTTCGACGTGATTTCCGCCGCCTCCTTCGAGCAGAATCCCCGAGCCGGTGAACCCGTTGATCGCCAGCCCACGGACGGTGCTTCCTCCCGCGGTGATGGTCAGACCATTCGCCCGGGCCCCCGCGTCAGTGCCTGTGAGCTCGATCCGCGGAGCCTTCTGGCGGCCTTGCGGAGAAGTGCCATCGATGGTCACCGGATCGGTGATCGTCGGCAGGGCGGATGTCGGACGAATCGAGCGCGGGCCTTCCCCTGAGACGTCGAACCGGATCGTGTCCGGGCCGGGGTTGGCGTTGGCATTCAGAATGGCCTGGCGGAGCGACCCGGGGCCACTGTCCTCGGTGGTCGTGACAATCGTTGATCGAGGGATGGAAACGACGGGAGCGGGCTGGCTCGGCGCCCCATTGTCGTCCGGAATTGATCCGGCTGGCTTCGGGGTGCCCGGCGTAGGCGTACTGGGAGTGGGCGTAGGCGTACTCGGGGCGGGCGTAGGCGTGCTCGGAGTGGGCGTAGGCGTACTCGGAGCGGGCGTAGGCGTGCTCGGTTCGTCGGTCGAATGACTTGGCGCGGCGAGAGTCAGCGTGGTGCGGCGGTTGGATCCGAGCGATCCGCCGCCGGTCGGGTTGCTCAAGACGAGGTCGACCGTTTGATCACTCTTGCGCTGGGGGTTGGCGAGGATCGGTACGGTGATCGTCTGGCTCGTCTGATCGGCGGCGAAAGTGAGCGTCCCCGAAACGGGCGTGTAGTCGGTGCCTGCGACGGCCGAGCCCCCTTGGGTGGAATAGTTGATTCCGACTGCGCTGGCGGTTCCCCCGGTCCGGGTCACCGTGATGGAGGCGGTGCCGGCCTCAGCCTCCGCGCGGTTGGTGGGGGCCTTGAAATCAAGTGTTCCCGCCTTGATAGGATTGGTGATCGTCCCGATCCCTTGACCGTCGCGCACGACGGCATTCTTGGGCGACTTCAAGTCAACGGAGAAGGACTCGACCGATTCGACGGCAGTCCCGTGGTTGATCGGGACTGTGATCGACTTGGAAGTCTCACCGGGCGCGAAGGTCAAGGTGCCGCGGGTCGCCTGATAGTCGGAACCGGCCTTGGCAGTGCCGTCTGACGTGTCGTACTGGACCGAGACGATTTGATCGTGGTTCGGCGGGTCGAGCGTGATTTTGAAAACGGCGTTGGTCGTTCCCGCCTCTCCCTCGACCACGCTGACATCGCCGATCGACAGCCAAGGGGTGGGGAGGATGGTCCCCATGCCCACTTTGAGGCTCGGGTGGAGCGTCTCGTTCACCGGGTTCGTCAGGTTCACGGTGAACGCGTCGTGAGGCCCGCGGGCCAGTCCGCCAATGATCGGGACGGCGATCTTCTTGGCGGTCTCGCCGGGTGCGAAGGTCAAGGTACCGCGGACAGCCTGGTAGTCCTGGCCCGCCTTGGCAGTGGCATCCTGGGTGGCGAAGTCGACTTTCACCGACTCATTCTGGTTCGGCCGGTCGAGCGAGACGGTGAAGACGGCGTCCGCCGTTCCCGAGGGGGGCTCGATCAATGTCACGTTACTGATCGTGACGGACAGGAGCTGACGCGACTCGCACCCTTCCCAGTGCCTGGCAGGTTGGCGCTGGCGGAGCGGGCGCTCGCCCAGAGTGGGGAGGGATCGCTGATTCATCCACCGTCGCCACGAACTGGAAGTCATCGTTCACCTTTTCGAAGACGCCGGACTCACCTGAGCCTGGTGAGAAGCACGATCGTCCGTGGCTGAGCCTCATGCCGACCCAGAAAAATTCACCCCGTGTGTGAAAATGAGTTAATAAAACATGCTGAAAATGCCGACAATGGCAGTTCTTTCAATTCGAGGGATCGGCGCGTTCGAATCCTCGGATAAGTTGAACGAATTATTGCAAAATATTGGGATTTTCAGATTTGCGTGAAAGCGCAATGCGGAATGATCCTTCAGCCCGGGGCAAAGGATCATCGTGTTGAGGCGAGTTTTGTGAGCAGCCTTGAAGGGGCAACCATTGAATCGCGCGCAAACCCGGGGCGGGGATGCGAAATCCCCTTCTTTGCAGGCGGAGCACCGGCCGAGGGCATTGGGACGCCAGGGTTTATGACCCCTGGTATGTCTATTACTGCAACGATCTGCGACTGGGCGAATCAGTCCATGCGAAGCCCCAAAATCCAGGGAGCCACGTTCGGTGTCGTCTCTTGGTCGTTGGTCTTCGCTCGCTTTTTAAAGGCGAGCGAAATTCAGGGAACCGTTGGCCTACTCAGAAACCGAGCCTGCCAAAGAAGCCGCCCCGGCGTGGCGGAGGAGGGGCCTGGGCCTGCATCCGCAAGGCTTGTCCGTTCTCGAGCAGATTGTCGACGTTCGGTTCGCTTGAAGGCACCATGTCATAAACAAATTCACGTTCGTCGCGGAACGTGTAGGGGATCAAGTTCTCGGTGAAGAATTCCGTCAGATAGTTATCCCACCAGGGAGACTTGATTGGCTGGATCACCGTCTGGGTTTCGTGACCGTCAAGCATGAGCTTGAACTTACGATCGCCGTAGTAGGTGAAGCTGCGTGAGGCCGGGGTTGCCCCGATTTCCTCGTCATTCGCGACGAGGAGGGCGCCCGGGGGGTTGGTCCTGACCGTGTAACGTCGCTCAACGCAGCCACTGAGACTGCCAAGGCCCGTAAGCAACAGAACGAGGGGCAGCAAACGCCCTGGGTTGCGGAGGTCGACCATCCTTTGGCTCTCCTGTACCGGCGGGGTCGCGGTCCGAGCGGGCGCGCCGGTCGATCGAAATCAACTGACATGTCCCCGTTGGTCCTTGACCGACGCGGTTCGCCAAATTCGAGAATTCCCAGGGAGCGTGCGGGTCGAAATGAAACGAACGACCCGACTTCATTGCGCAAGACTTGAGTGGCGGCGGATTGTAGCGACTCGTCCCAGACCCGGCAAGGCGGCTTGGCGCGGTTCCGAGCCAGTGCGAGAATGGGGCCGCTTGGCCCGACGTTGGTCCTCATTCTTCTTCGCTGACAGGCTTATTACCCCGACGAGTTGCGACCTCCATGAACGTCCAGTTGATCAGTCGGCCACTCAACACCATCGAGACCCCTTGGCTTGCGCTCGGGATCTTCGAAGACGACTCCGAACCTCCGATCGCGGTCCGGGACCTCGCGCTGGGCGAGTGGATCGGCCGCCTCCTCGCCGCGAAGGATCTGCCGGGTGCTCTCGGTGACTTGACCCCGTTGCTCGGTCCTCATACGCCGGCGACCGACGGCGTCCTGGTCTTCGGCCTGGGACCGAAAAAGCGGTTCGATGCCGGCGCCGCCTTCGCTGCGGGGGTGGCCGTCGGTAAGCGGCTGGCCGGCAAGGCCAGGGAAACCCTGGCGGTGGTTTTGCCCGAGTCCGAACGGTCCGACGTCATTGCGTCGGCCCTGGTCGAAGGCCTGATTGTCGGCACCCAGGGACCGGGCTTGCGAAAGTCCGAACCGAGCCGGCACCCCTTCGGCCGTTTGCAGTTGATCTCGCCAGCGAACCCGGACGGGGCGGAGGGCCCCGACCTGGCCGCGGCGGTCAAGCGCGGAGAGATCGTCGGTCAGGCGGTCAACCTGGCGCGTGAGCTGACGAATACCCCTCCCTCCGAGAAGCCACCAGCCAAGTTGGCCGCCCGTGCCGCTGAGGTGGCCGCGACCGTCGGGCTCGGTGTTACGGTCTGGGATGAACCCAAGATTCTTGAGGAACGGTTCGGGGGGCTATTGGGCGTTGCGGCCGGCTCGGAGGAGCCGCCTGCGTTCGTCATGCTCGACTATCGCCAAGGGGGAGATCGTCCCACCCTGGCCTTGATCGGGAAGGGAGTCACGTTCGACTCCGGCGGTCTCTCCCTCAAGCCGAGCGCTTCGATGGAGGACATGAAGAGCGACATGACGGGCGCGGCGGTCGTGCTGGCGACGATGACGGCCGTGGCCCAACTCAAGCTGCCCGTGAATCTCGTGGGCTACATGGTCATGACCGAGAACATGACCGGCGGGAAAGCGATGAAGCTGGGGGACGTGCTCTCGATTCGCAACGGGAAGACCGTTGAGGTGCTCAACACCGACGCGGAGGGACGGCTGATTCTGGCCGACGCCCTGAGCTACGCCGTCGAGCAGAAGCCCGATCGCGTGCTCAACCTCGCCACCCTCACCGGCGCCTGCTTGGTTGCGCTGGGGACCAAGATCGCCGGCCTGTTCAGTAACGACGATCAATTCGCCCAGGAGGTGCTGGACGCAGGCCGCCAGACGGGCGAGCGAACCTGGCGGTTGCCGCTCGACGACGACTTCAGGGATGCGATCAAGAGCCAGGTCGCCGACCTGAAAAACGTGGGAGGAAAGTGGGGCGGTGCTTGCACCGCAGCCAAGTTCCTCGAACAGTTCGTCGGTCAGACCCCGTGGGTCCACCTCGATATCGCCGGGCCGAGCTGGGCTGACTCCGACTCGGCCACTCGTGACGCCGGCGGGACCGGTTGCTTCGTACGGACCCTGGTGGCGCTGGTGGAAGCGTCACTGCGCAAGCAGTGATCGTTCACTGAGGCTGGTCTGATCTTTTGCGAAGAAGGATCAACAAGCAAGGAGGGTGGGGTGCTAACCGGCATGCGCGAGTCGCGAGGCCAGGAGGCATTCAATCCTCCGGCTGTTGATGTCGAGCGCCTCGAGGATTTCGAGTACCTCTTCCATGGCCAGATCGTTATCGATCGCCCAGTTGAGGATGTCGAGGTTCTCTCGGCCGGACTTCAACTGGTCGAGGATTTCATCGATCAGCAATGAGTCTTGGAAGGCCTGTTGCAAAAGTCCGAAGTCGTTGTGGTCGAGCTCAATCCAGAAGGTCCGCCCCTGAAGATGCTCGAGCCAACGGTCCCGGAGGAAACCGTTCCAGTGTTCGCGGACCCAACAGCGGATGGCCCACTCACCGAGGTCTCGCCCCGCCTTCTCGCTCTCGATCCACTTGTGACGTTGGGCTTCCACCTCGCCACAATCGTGAACGCTCAAGCGAACACTCGGCCGGACGGCGTGAATGACGGACAAACTACATTGACTCATTGAGACCTCCGGATGGATCTCTTGTCGGATCTCAGTTCAATGAATTTGGATCAACGCACTAGTCGGCTTTCACTCGGTCGATCCTTAAGAGGAAAACTCCGTTGCTTACGATTCCCTCAAGGGTCGCGAAGTTAGTTATTTATTCCTAGAGACGAACTCATTGAATCGTTTCCGCTTCTGTAAAGTCTCGTGATCTTATCCGAAGGGCTGATAGCTCGCAAGACGATTCGCTCAAATGAACCCGCGTTTCGACATCGTCGGGCTCCAGACCCATCTCGGCTCAGTCAAGCGATTTACGCTCACGAGGAAGATCCGTTGCCTGGAATCGGGCTCCCCCTCTCATAAATTCTACGTCTCCCAAAACCCCGTGGGACGCAAAACCCCAAAAATCGAGAAATCCGAGACCGCCCCCATGCTTTTTGGGTTCGTTGACTCTCGTCTGGGGAGATATCGGCCGAAAGGAGGGGGACGAGTGAGTTGAGGACCGGCTTCTTTTTAAACCGAGTTTCGACCATGGGAGGGATCGCCAAAAATTGATGCGTTTGTGGATCCCCGCACGCCGTTCCCCAGAGGCTGGGGTGGCCTTTGGGAACGGTCTCCAGTCACGTCACCGGTTCAAACGGGAACGAGTATTTCTTTCGCAATTCCAGTGCCGTGATGACAGGGTTGGCTTCCGGAATTTTGACTTCACGTCGAGTCGGCGCACTCGGTCGGATGCGAAGGGGAGGGGGGGCTCGCTCTCACGATCCGGTGGTTGGGAACCAGGCGAGTGAGCGGCCGATCAGGACGGCGACGCCTGAGCGGCCAATGGCGACGGGGCCGAGGGGTTGATCCGCCACGGCACGCCAGATCACACGACCTGAGAGGTCGGTGCAGATCAGGTGAACCCCCTGGCGGGAGACGCGCCAGGCCTGGCCCTGAGGGCCGGCGCCGAAGACATCATGAGGGGCGTCCGATGCGCGGCTCTGGCCGCGGAGATGGCCCGCGCCATCGAATGCCATGGTACGACCGTCGGGGGCTGCGACCATGGCGATCGAACCCAGCCGATGGAGTTGCCACCCTTCCCAGGGGATCGGCGACTGCCACTGAATCTTTCCCTTGCGGTCGTGACCGCGGAGGACCTGGGCGCGGCGGGCCAGCGTCAGCCAGACCACCTGAGCTGGGGACCCCTCGGGGGCCTCGATCAGAAAGAGGGGCTCGGCCGGGTTGCCCGGGTCGCCTCCGACGGGTTCACCGGCCGGGTCGAAGACTTGCAGGCGGCCGTCGGTCGTGGTGACTGCCGTGAACCCGTCGGGGCTGATCGCGAAATCTTCCACCGAGGAGGTCAATTCTCGCTTCCAGATCCAGCGTCCCGCGAGGGTGGCGCGGCCGATCCGATCCCGCTCTTGCACCACGCCCAAGCCATAGGAATCGGGGTTGATCGCCAGGTGAGTGATTTCCACCAGGCTCAGGTCGAGGCGCTGAACGTTGCTTCGACGCGCATCGTAGAGCATCACATGTCGATCGGTTGCCGCCGCGATCCAGCCGGGCGCGGTCCGCAGGATCCGTCCGATGCCGAGGAGTTCGGGCGATTGCCCCAGGTTTTCTCCCTGGGTCGAGAAGATTTGCAGCCGGTTGGAGTTGGTCATGAGCCCGATCCGGGCCGGATCGTCGATCACGGTCAACACGGCGGCCTCGGCCTGTTCGTCGGACGAGGCCACGGGGATCGACCAGGCCGGCTCGCGCATTGGGGACGCACCAGCGCGGGGCATCGAGGCGAGCTCCACGGGGGGCCGAGCCGTCGCTCGCGTCGAGCCGTAGAGGTCGAGCCGGACGATTTCGCCCGTGGCGTGGCCATGAATCAGGTAACGGCCCAGGGGGTCGGCCTCCAGGGCGATCGCGGGGCGAGACAGCGTTGTCTTCCAGCGCACGCCTCCCGAGGAGCTCAGGACGGCCAGTTCTCCTTCCAGGGTCGAGACCGCGATCATCCGACCCGCGAAGTCGGGGACGGCGTGCGCGGCGGTGCCTCCCAGGTGGTAGGCCCCTTCGTTGCCCCCGCGCATATCGAAGCGCTGGATCCCGTAGGTATAGCAGCTCGCCAGGATCATCCCGCCGTCGCCCGTGGTGGTCAGCCGGCCGACGTTCGACATCAGCGACTCTTCCCAGGCGACTTCCGCGGCGAGCTTCCCGGCCGTGGTGCCGGGTTCGAGCTCGATTCCCACCAGCATCCCATAAGTTGCCGCTCCGAGCAGGAAGGGGCGATCCGGAACGAACACGAGATGGGCCATCGCATGGCGGGTGTCGAGCCGCCCCGCCTGCTTTCCGTGTCGATTGTAGAACTGGATCATGTTGATCCGTGAACCGACCGCGAGATAGCGTCCGTGCGGGTCGATGGCCAGATTCGTCGCATCGGGAGGCGCCGGGCGATCGGCAATCAGGTCGAGATCGGCCCCGAGAAACCAGAGCCGCGACCCTTCCCCGAGCAGAGCGATGAAGCCGCCGGTGTCACTGATGGCACCGGTGACGACTCGATCCGGCGCCCGCGAGACGGAGCGGTGATTGCCGAGCAGGTCGAGCAAATAGAGTTGCCCCCGCTCGTCCCAGGCGAGGATGGTCCCGGCCTCGCGGGCCAGGGCCATCCCCTTGAGCGGGGCATCGGTATGAACCGTCCAGGCCGGAACGGGATCGATCCGAGTCTGCTGCCGACCGGAAATTTCGGGCATCGTCGATCCCGTAGATGAGCGATTCTCGTCCCTACGACGGTTTGGCCTAACGAGCGGCGTTCAACCGTCGTTTGGCCAGCTCCATGGCTTTGCCGAGTGCGGTGTCGTGGAGCGGGTCCCCTGGGATTTCTTCGAGCTGGGGAGCGTTGGTTCGGGAATCGATGGAATCGGCAGCCGGCTTCGCGGCGACGTGCACCTCGATGTCGGGGGACACGCCTTGCTCGCTGTACGGCTGGTCCTTGGGCGAGTAGAACTTCGCGGTGGTGAGCTTCAAGCCGGCCGGTGCGGTCCGCAGGGCGAAGATGCTCTGCACCGAACCCTTGCCGTAGCTCCGCTCGCCGACGATCACCGCCCGGTTGTGATCCTTCAAGGCACCGGCGAGGATCTCGCTGGCACTGGCACTGTCATGGTCGATCAAGACCGTCAAGGGCATGGTCCAGAGCGCCTTGGCGCTGGCCTTGTAGACCTGGCTCTGCCCGGGGGCACGCCCTCTGGTGGAGACGATGACCCCGCGATCGATGAATCGCTCGGCCATCTCGACCGCCACGTTCAGGAGTCCGCCGGGGTTGCCTCGGAGGTCGATCACGAGCGATCGCATTCCTTGGCGCCGAAGTGCCGTGATCGCTCGATCGAGTTCCTCGGTGGAGTTCTTCTGGAACCCGACCAGTTGGAGGTAGCCGATCCCAGTCGCCTGGTCGACGATCTTGGACTGCGCGACACTCTCGACCTCGACATGCCGTCGGACGATCCGGAATGCCCTGGTCGACCCGTCGGCCCGCAAGATCTGGAGATCGACAGGCGTCCCTTCCGTGCCTTGAAGCTGTCCGGCCGCTTCATCGAGACTGAGACCACGCACGGCCTTCTCGCCAACGCGAGTGATCTGGTCGCCCACCTTCAGCCCCGCTTCGGAGGCGGGACCGCCTCGGATCACGCCGACGAGTCGAAGACCCTCGGTATCGAGCTTCAACTCGATGCCGAGGCCGACGAAATTCCCGT
This sequence comes from Singulisphaera photorubra, assembly GCF_045290345.1. GTDB lineage: Bacteria > Planctomycetota > Planctomycetia > Isosphaerales > Isosphaeraceae > Singulisphaera. Next base: position 3,201,777 of record NZ_CP155447.1, read on the forward strand.
CGATCATCGCATAAAGATCGTCGAGCTTATCGGGGGTGAGGTAGCTGGTATAGTCGTCCAGCGAGTCACAAGCCCCGTAGGTGAACTCGAGGATCACCGAAGAGGCGGCGAGATGAAGCGCCTTGGCCGCCAGCTCGCAAGCGGCGAGGACTTCGGTCTGGGCCGACATCCGGTCTGGGGTCAAGATCCGAGCGCGTCGGGCGCTGAGCGCCTCACGGAGCCAGTTGACGCGATCAGTCTGGACGGAGCCGGCGTTGGTCCGGAGGAACTCGGGATCGCGGAGAGCTACTTCGAGGTTATCGAAACCGCGGCGAACCATGGGCTCGAACGGGACGGGATCGACATAATGGGTTTCGATCCGTTCGAGCAGCTCGTCGTAAAGCGCCAGCGACTTTTCCTGAGGGAGTCGCAGCAGGACGTTGCGGAAGCTCTGGTCCTGGTAGCGTCGCACCAGCTTGTAGTGCGTTTCGCAGAGGCGGCGGCGATGAACGAAGTCGCGATCGGCGGGCCAGATCTCGAGGGCATCGGAATAGGCGTGAATTGCAGCTTGCCAGTTCTTCTGACGCTCGAATTCGAGGGCGCGCTGGAGAGCCGCTTTCGGGTCGTGTTGCGAGTCCGACGCCGTGGCGTCCGCGGAAACTTGAGGCTGGGGCTGGGGCGACTCCAAAGGAGGGGCCGACCACGCGACCGGCGGGCTTATCCAGGCAATCGCTGCCAGGAAAAACCAGGCCGCTCGGCATGAAACCATGGGTCGCATCGCCGACGATCCTCCGACTCCGGAGCGTGTCCGAGGGGACCGTCAGGCGAGGTCGGAGGGCTCTCGAGCCGAAGACGAGGGGGGGCCGCGCGTTACGACTGAAGGCACAGCCGCCGCAAGGATTCGTCAGGGTGATCGATCGCCGAACCGTACCGGGGCCTCATGATCCGTCCGCACACCGCTCCATGGTTGCCATTCGATGGGGCTGCTCAATGATTAGCGGGCGCGGTAACGGATAAAGACAACGCCGAAGCGTCAGATGCCTTTCCTTCACCGGTCCGGAAGGGGATGTAAGACTCCTCTCGCACCCCCTCTGAAAGACGATTATATCACACACAAGAACGGGACAAGGGGAAGGAGGAAAACTCCCGGTCAGGTTCGTTGCAAACTCGCGGATTTCTCCCTTTTTTGTCTCTGGGAGATTCGCGGCCTCGCGTTTGTGACACTCCTAGCGGATACCCTCGTCTTCATCGACGAGGTAAACCCGGTCGGCCTTGAGGTCTTTGAGCTCGAGCACTTTCCCCGACGGCCAACGTACGGTCAGCACGTCGACATGGTTGCGTGATCCCAGGCCAAAGGTTAGTGGCCGCTCGACCGAGGAGAGGTAGCCCTTGGCTGTGAACAGTTGCCGGGTCTGAACCAAGCTGTCGGCCTTCACCGTGACCTCGGCCCCAATCGCGTCTCGGTTGGAGGCCTTGCCGTTCAGGGTGAGGCGGAGCCAGTGCTGATTCGATCCGCCTTCGTTCCGAAAGAGGCGAGCGGGGCCGCCGTTGGAGGTCATGACGACGTCGAGATCGCCGTCTCCGTCGATGTCGGCATAGGCGCTGCCGCGGCCGACGATGGGCCGAAACAGGTCGGGGCCGGCGACCTCCGGTCCGATTGCGACGAACAGGGAGCGTCCGGGGCGGCCCGTGTTCCAGAAAAGTTGGGCGGACTGGGCATAGGTTGCCGTCGCCTGGACCTTGGCAATGTCGCTTTCGAGGTGACCGTTCGTGGAGAGCAAGTCCAGACGGCCGTCGAGGTCGTAGTCGAAGAAGAAGAGGCCGAAGGTCAAAGGGGGTTGGGTCGGCGCTCCGAGCCCGTAGAGATTGGCGAGGTCGGAGAACTGAAGGCTGGCTCGTTCGTCGGTGACGTAGAGGGCCGTCATCTCATTGGCGAAGTTGCCGATCGCCAGACCGAGTGAACCGTCGTTCTTGAATTGGGCCCAGTCGATCCCCATGCCCGCACGTGCTGTGCCGTCGCGGTCGAGCGCAATGCCCGCGCTGATCCCGATCTCGTCGAATCGGCCTCCGCCCCGATTATGGAAGAAGAAGTTAGGCACAGTGTCATTCGCGACGGCCAGATCGACCAGGCCGTCGCCATCGACGTCGTAAGGCGCGACCCCGAGCGACTTGGCCATCGGGACCTTCAAGTCGGCCGTGCGAATCGCGATGCCTGCCTCAGCGCTCACGTCCGAGAACTTGCCTCCATCATTGCGGAGCAGGATGCAGCGAGCTCCGCCGAACGCGGTCGGGGGACCGTAGGCTCGCCCTTGCCCCGTGCCAGTGAGCTGGAAGTTCTGGCTGCGATCGACCTTGGCCGACCAGTTGATATATCCGCAAATGAATAGGTCAAGGTCGCCATCGTTTTCCAGGTCGAAGAACGCCGCACTCGTCAGCCAATCGGCCGGGGCCTGGGCATTCGTCGCGGCCGTGACATCCACGAACCTGCTCCCGGCATCATCGTTGCGAAACAGGTGCCCGCCCCCGAGTGCGGTCAGGTAGAGGTCCGGGTCGCCATCATTGTCGTAGTCTCCCACCGCGACTCCCATGCCGTAGAGCCGCACATTGAGTCCGACCTGGGCGGTGACGTCATCGAATCGCCCTGTCCCGTCGTTACGGTAGAGGGCCTGGGTCGATCGCGAGTCCGCCGCCGCGCCTGGCCACTGGTCCGAGTTGACCAGGAACAGGTCGGCATCGCCATCGCCGTCATAGTCGAGGAAGGCGACCCCGGAACCCATCGTCTCGGGGAGGAGCTTTTCCCCTTGCGCTCCGTTGTGGTGAACGAAGTGCAGTCCGGCGGCTTCGGTGATGTCGAGGAACTTGACCCGGGGCAGGACGTTGGCTTCGATCGTGTCCGGCTTGGCGGGAGCCGTCGGGGCGATGATGGCCGGAGGGAGGGCCTGCTCGCCGCACCCTGTAAGGCTGCTCGAAATCAAGACGAGACCGACGAGACTCCTGAGCGATCCCTCGCGAAATTCGAGGGATGGTTCCCGAAAGCGAGAGTATCGACTCATGGTTTCGTCCTTATCGGACTGGCCGACGGTTTCTGGTCGGTTAGGTTGCCGGGATCGAGGCGAGGAACCTCGACACGATGGAGCGAGTGGATGACGATCGATTGCGCGTTCTGGTCGGCGGCCGTGGAATTTTGCCGGGCGATCGCGACGGCCAGACCTTCCGCCGTTTCGTCGGGCTTCAAGAGCTGATGCATGGTCTTGTGAGCCCCCTTGAGCGCACTCGATAGGGCGAACCGGGCCGAGGGATCGGTCTCGCGTTCCCAGACCGGTCCAAGCTGTTGAATCACCTCGAACAAGGGATCGAGCCGCGATCCGAATTCGGGACGTGGTCGTTTCACGAGCTGCGCAATCGATTCGGCCAATCCGAGTGCGTGGGCGGCTCGCGATCGGGCGGAGATCGACGCTTGGGCGGTTCGTTCCGTTTTTGCAAGGATCTCGTCGGTGATTTCACTCGCCGGCTTTTCGGATTCTTGCTCCGCCTTGGGCAGGTTTGCCGGAGCGACGTTCCAGGACGGATCGGCATAGGCCAGGCCGAGGCCGTAGTGGGCCGCGACGTTCTCGGTGTCGATGGCGAGCGTGCGCCGATAGGCGGCGATCGACTTGCGGAGGTAGGTCAGACGCTCCTCGCTCGCCACGGGCTCGAGGCGGGCTCGTGCGTAAGACGCTCCCCCCAGCGCATTGACGACCTCGTAATCCAGGCTGAAGTCAAATCCACGCTCGGGGACCGTTGTCCCCAGGATCGCCTCGTAGCTGGCGATCGCCTCGTCGAGCCGTCCGTTCCGCTCGTTGATCTGACCGGTGAGCCAGTGGATCACCCAGGGGGCCGGCGGCTGCGGTTGGGTGGCTGCTTTCTCGATCGCGTCGCGGGCCTCACCGATCCGCCCTTCCTTGAGGTAGAGACGGGCCAGGTTGACCCACCCGTCGATCCGGCCGAGCTCGGCCACTTTGCGGAAGATCGGCTCCGCCTGTTTGAGTTCGCCCTTCTGGCCCCCCTTGTCCCCCCCTTCGAGGAGGAGACCGATGCCGTAGTCGTTCCAGCGCTGCCAGACCTCTTTGATGGGGGAAGCTTCGATTGTTCCTGGAGCCTTGCCGTTGACGGGAAGCTGGACCGAGTCGGCCGCCATCACGACGGTCGGCAGCGCCGGCCCCTTTCCTTTCCCGAAGATAAAATCCATATAGGTGCGGTCGAACTTGCGGTAGTTCACCTTCGCTTCGAGCGTGAGGGGGCCATCCATCTTATCGGGCACCGTGAGCCCGAAATGGACCACCTGCCCAGCGCCCGGGGGCACCTGCTTATTGTAAAGCGGGACGAAAATGTCTTGCGGATTGCGGCGATCGATTCGCTTTCCGTGGCGATCAAGCATGAAGACATTGATGAAGTGGGCGTACGGGTCGACCTCGCCGTTGTCGTCAATGGCTCCGGAGCGGCCGATCACCCGATCTCCGGCTTTGGCAATCAACTCCACCCAGATCTCATTCGAGTCGGCCGTTCCCTGACTCAACGGATGGCCCAGCCCGAGAGTCCGCACGACCACTTCCACGAGATAAGGCTGGCCGGGTTTGAGCGATGGCAGGTCGGGGCGGAGCGGCCCGAGGAGTCGGCCGTCGATTCCACCCCCTTCCCGAAGTGCGAAGAGGTCGATCCGGACCTTCTGATCCTGGAGGAACTTTGCCTGGGCCGCGGCCGTCTCCAGATTTCCTCGAATGGCTGCCAGGCCGGTGTTGGCGCCGAGGAAGAGGTGGTTGTGGATCTCACGCCCCCCCTTGCCATCGAAGTCGCGCGCACCGAAGTCGCGGGAAGGCTGCAAGTTCATGTGGCAGTCGACGCAGCGGCTTTTCGCCACGGGTGGGTAGTAAAAGCTACGGGCGCCATGGCCCGAAACGCCCGAGAGCAGGAACGTGTCGTAGTGGTTCTGGCCGCGGAGGAAGTCTTTGTAATGATTCAAGGCGTACGGGAGGCTCACCTTGTGACACGTCGAGCAAAACTCCGAACCCTTGATGACCGGCTTCAAGAAGGTTTTCTTGTGCATCTCGGGCTTGGCTTTGATCAGCGTCGAATTGACCCACTGGAGGAGCTGGTTTTCGCTGCTGGCAAACGGATAATGCTGGGGGCTTCGATGGTGTAGTCGGCGTTGCCCCGGGTGCTGTTTACGTTGGTGATCGAGTGGCAGACAACGCAGGTGATCCCCGCCTGGCTCGATGCCGTATTAACGTCGTCATACTTGGGGTTATCAAATTCACCCGAAAAGAAAGGGACCGGGTCGTGGCAGCCGGCGCACCAGCGCGCGGCCTGCGTGTTGCCGTCTCGCTTGATGGCGACTTCTCGGGTCTCGCGCACGCTGGCCAGGTAGGCTTTGTTATTGAACGAGCTGAAGTGGTGCGCGGAGTGGAACCAACCCTTGTAAGCATCCTCATGGCACTTGAGGCAATACTGGTCCATCATGAGGGTCTCGGCCGGGATGAACCGACCATCGGCCGTGACCGCTTCGGACGGGAAAAAATAACGTTTGCCCTGCCGTGGCCCCTTGACCCCGTAGGTTCTCGGGTCGTGGGAGTGGAGCAAGGTCATGGCCACGATGAAACCGGCCACGATCACCCCGCCTCGCCGCGCCCACTCCCAACGAATTCGCGGCCCTGCCAAGCGGTGCTTGACGTAGAGCCCGATCGCCACCAGGGGGGCGAACAGATGGAGCCAGTAGGCGATCGATCGGAGGGCCGGGTCGCGAATCGCGATGGCGTCGAACCGGAGCAGGACCAGCCCTGAGATCAAAATGGCGAGGGCGGTGGCGAACAGTAAGAGTCCATACCGCACGGCCTGGACGTTCGGCCGTTTCCACGAGGTTGCCAGATGAACCAGCCCAAATCCAAGGAAAGGAGCGATGATCAAGAAGCCGAGAAGCAGATGGAGAAAAACCATCAGCATGTAAAATGGAGTTTGTTGCGTGGTTCCCAGCCACCAGGTCATCGCCGACACGGAGGCGAGATAGACTCCATTCGCGGCGAGCGCCGCGAATCCGACCTGGACGACCCACAGCCAGGGCTGGAGCTTGGGACCGACTGCCGGTCGGTAGACCGATTTCAATCGCTCGTTCATGAGTGAACCAGGCCCGAAAGATTGAGGTCGATGTGAGGGATAGGGCGATATTGTACGCCGTTCTTCGACCCAAAGGACAACTGTCTCAATCAAATTTCCGCACGCCCCGGGTGGGGCGCCCAATGGACCGGCACCGGGGGCCATCGGTTGATTGCGCAGCGGCCTCCCGAAGCATTCGCCGGGGGTATGAGCGGGAACTCGTTGGGTTCTTTTGAGAGGCTCACTCGTGCCGACCAAGCCGTTGCGGTTGGCGTTGGGACTGTGGAGATCAACCTGAGGGCCAAGAGCCGAGCGACATGCGACCGGAGAGAATAACGGCCTGGTTTGATCCCAACTGACCGAACCAGGCGGACATCCGAAGCAATCTTTTTTTTGGAACGGGATGTTCGGAGCCGTCCTGGGTTGATTGCCTGGCCTATCCTATCCTAGAGTTCATCAGAGCGTTGTCATGAAGGAACATCCGCGGGAGTCGGTCTGACAAGAGGAAGTTATTTGATTGGCGAGGTTGGTCTGTTTGCGAAGCCTGGGGCAAGTTGCTGGCTCGGTCGCTTGCTCCCACGATCATCTTCCCTAGGTTTCAAATGGCGGAATGTCGCGGAATTTTCTGGAAATAGCGATTATGGGGGCAAAGTCCTCGCGACGCGTGCATGGGCAGCGAAGTTTGGCTAAGGAAGCTTTTGGCCATTGTGCGAAAATGCTTAGTGACGAGAAATGCGGCCACACGAGGACCGGCCGAGGCCAACTCCTTTTGGAGAGTCTCTTTCCGCAATCGCCTGCTTTTCAGTATCGACTTGCGTCCCGAGGACGATCGTCGTGCGCGGCTGGAATGTCGTCTCTCTTTTCGAGACTGTCGCAAGGATACCGGGATCTCGTTCCCACGCTCTGCGTGGGAATGCCGCCTGCAACGCTCCGCGTCGTCTTCCCCGGCGGGTAGGGCCGCAGAGCGGCCAGAACGGCATTCCCACGCAGAGCGTGGAAACGAGTTTCTCCCGCGAATTTCAGCCTCCGGGGCAGACAGAGGGCCCGGTTTCCTTGCGACAGACTCCACTATTCGGTATTTTTGTTTCTTGCGAACGTGTTGTTCTGGGGGGTGATCAATGTGAACATGTCATGTTTGCTTGTGTTGGGACGCCGTAATCTGTGAGCACCTTGGCCGGTTTCAGAAGAGGGGTATTCGATGTCTCGCAGGCACAGTGTCAAGGCGAGGGCAGAAAAATATTCATCTCCTGCCGGATCCGTAGTTCAGGACTCAGCAGAGCCGACTCCAAGCCCCTTGATTCCGAAGGATGATGACCGATTGAGTCACGCGACCAAAGCAACCCAGGCTGAAATTATGCGTGAGAACGAGGCGGTGGTAAGTGCACGCCAGCGGCTAGAGCTACAGAAGCAGGCCGTTGGGGAGCATCACCCGGATTACGCCACGGGGCTGAACCAACTCGCTATGCTCATGATCATGCATGGCGACCCGGACCGGTCTGAGCCGTTGCTGAGGCAGGCTCTCGAGATTCGCAAGGAGGCTCTTGGCGAGCGGCATCCCGACTATGCCACGAACCTGAGCAGTCTGGCCGGCCTGCTTTGGGCGCGAGGCGATCTGGACGGCGCCGAACCACTGATGCGCCAGGCGCTCGACATTCGCTGGGACGTGCTCGGCAGCAATCACCCCAAAACGACCTCGACCCTGAACAGTCTCGAGCAACTCTTGCGAGCGAAGCAGGATTGGGATGGAGCCGAACGCCTGGTCGCGGATCCGTCGTCGGCCAGCCCGCCGCTGGCTCCTGTCGCCGAGGCCGTGGCCGCCGCGCCCGCCGTTTCTGCGTCCGCTCCGGTTGATGTTCCGGCTGAGCCACCGGCCGTCGAGCCGATTGCCCCGCCCGCGCCCATCGAGTCGGTTTTTCAGGAACCGCCGGCGATGACGGCCCCCGTGGGCACCGAGGAGACGCGGGAGGAAACCGCCAGTCCGCAGGCCTGGGAACCTTCGGCCGACCGGATTGAGCCGAGGCAAGCAGAGCCTGAACCAGTCGTTCCGCGATCGGAGGTGGGCGGCGTCGAGGCTCGGCCCCGGGAGGAATTGGTCGGCCGGCAGGAGACGCTCGCGGCTCAGTTCGCCCGAGTGGGGGAGCGGCTCGCCCAGGAAGCGGAAGATTGGAAGGCGGGGGGAGCGCCCCCCACGCCGACCTTGATCGAAGAACTCGACGTCTGCGGGCGCGAGTTCGAGCAGCTGCGAAGCGAGGTCGTCCGGTTGGCCGACTCTCTGGGGGCGGCCGTCGAGCCGAGTTCGTTGACGAACCTGGAGGAGATCGCCAATCTCCTTCAGACTCTGAGCGAGGCCGAAGGGCGGCAGGCCCAACTTGGGGCGATCCGTGCTCAGGCGTTGGCGAGGCTCGATCGCGTGCTCACGCTAGCCGCCGCCGATGGGAAAGAGTTGGCCCCGCTGGCCGAGTGTCAGGCGAAGGCCAGGGCGGAGCGAGCCGCGATTGCGGACGCCCCCGTGCTCGAGCTTCCCGACGAGGCGACCCAGCTGGCCGAAGGGGATCATCCCTATCATGCGCTGCTGACCTTGGTGGAGGGGGACGGACTGAGCGATGACCTTTGGGCGAGTTCGCTGGAGTCCGTCGAGGCGGCATTCGGCAAGGCTCTCTCGGTGGCGGTGGCCCGGTCGAAAATCGTCCAGCTCTGAAAAGGCTGAGCCTTTTTTCCCCTCGAAGGCCTTGGTTCAGGGAGGGCGGGGGGAGAGGCTCATTCCGTCTGCTGTGGCAAGGACGCCAGTATTGAACGCCATCCGCGGAGGACTCGCGGATGGTTGACCGCCGGACGTCCCCCAACAGACTCTCGACCGCGCACCAGTCTCCCCGAATGGCGAAGCCGCCAGGAGCGATTGAATGAGTGATCATGGCAGTAATGACCTATCGCAAGAAGTTCTGAAAATTTCCGATGTTTTCTCCAGTCTGGGCGAGCGACTGCTTGGCGCGGCCCGTCAACTCCATTCGCCGGGCGCACCTCCGCCCGAGGGGCTGATCGAAGAACTCGGGCAGGCCCGGCGCGAGTTTGTCGGCCTCCGCGACCGCACCAAGGAGCGCGCTGAGGCGTTGCAGATCGCACTCCCCGCGGCCGAGACGCTCGACACGATCCAAGGGCTGACCGCGGTCCTCGATCTCGTTGTCGAGTCCGAGATTCGCCAGGTCAAGTCGGAAGAGAGCAGGCGTCGCGCTGTCTCCATCCTCGATCGGGTCCTCACCCTGACCCACTCGGGCGATCATGAGTTCGCCCCGCTCCGTGATTGCCAGGACCAGGCCAGAACATTGCGCGACGCGATCTCCGGCGGGTCGTGGTCGGATCTTCCCCCCGAGACGGAGCGCCTGGCCGAAGGGGAACATCCGTTCGCCAACCTGCTCGCCCTGGTCGAGGACCGCGACGTGCTCCACGACGACCTCTGGGCCAGTCTGCACGACACGATCGGGACCACCTTCGGCAAGTCGCTGGCCGCGGCCGCGGCCCGCTCGAAGCTTGTCCTCGCCTCATAGCCCACTCCCATTTGGGTCGGACGATTCAAGACGATTCGCTTGTTCGTCTGAACCCGCGCGGTGGCTGCGGACCCTTTTTTGGGGGGCCACCACCGCGCGGGTTTGACTCCGACCGGATTCCCGAGGGGACCGATGCGAACCAGCCCACGCGGTGTCCCGAGCCTGGTGATTGCGTTGGTCTTGGTGTCCGGCCTGGGGGCGGTCGCCCAGGAGGAGGCCAAGAACCTCGCGGATGTCCCCGCTCTCCTCAAAGCGCACAATCGCGAGCGCGCGGCCGAGAACTTGGACCCGTTGACCGCCAATCCCAAGCTCGAGGCGGCCGCGCTGGCCCACGCCCGCGACATGGCGATTCATGACAAAATGACGCATGAGGGGAGCGATGGCTCGACTCCCAAACAACGGATCGAACTCCAGGGGTACCACGGTCTTGGCCTGGCCGAGAACGTGGCGTATGGCGCGAAGCGCGTGCCCGAGGTGATGCGGCTCTGGATGGAGAGCCCGCCCCACAAAAAGAACATCCTGGGGGATTTCACCGAGGTGGGGTTCGCCCTCGTGAAAGGGGAGGATGGGACTCCCTTCTGGAGCGCAGAGTTCGGCAAACCGATGCCTCGACTCGACCCCGAGAAGGCCGCGGCCGATGTGGTGCGCCTGTTCGACCAGGAGCGAAAGCAGGTCGCCAAGCCTCCTCTCAAGAACGAGCCCAGGCTGGCGACCGTCGCGCAACGCCATGCTCGGACCATGGCCGAACACAGCGAGTTTCGCGCCAAACTCGATGATGACCTGACTCCGTTCGATCTCGTCGAGAAGGCCGGCTATCGCTACAAACGTATCGGTCAGGCAAGCCTGCAAGGCCCGCCGACCGCGGCAGAAGCCGCGCAGGCCTGGTTGGACGAGCCATCGAACCGGGAGAGCCTCATGGGAGACGTCAGGGACGTGGGCGTTGGCTATGCGCTGAGCGAGAAGGGGATACCCTTCTGGAGCCTGATCTTCGCCGAGCCCCGGAGATGAACCCGAGAGGGGCACGGCACAGTGCGGGACGAAGACGCGACAACCCGTGCCCGACGATGATTGATCCACGTCTTATGAGAGAATAATGCGATGAGCCGTGGGGCCCGGATCTTACTCGGTGGGTTCCTCCTCTTCTGTGCCGTTTGCTTTCTGGCGATGGCCCCCGCCTTGGGCGCATCTGATGATCCCCGTCGCCGTCTTCTGCGGGATCGCGGCCTTGGCCTGCTTTTCGACAGGCAGTCATCCCGTCACGATTCGGATCATCGGGGCAACGGTCTTCCTCCTGTGCCTGGCCTACCTGGCAAGCACGATGCGGGACCCGATGGCGCGGGCCCAGCACGCCCCCAGGAGCGGCGTGCCGGCCGTAGCGTACGGCCTCTGCTGTTTCGTCGTCATCGGCCTCCCGGCCGGGTATGCCGTCGCGACCGGCCGTTATCCGGGATGGGGGCAAGGTGCCGAGGCCTTTCACGGCAAGCGAAAGTAAACGGCATGGCCGCCTTCTCATCTCCGCGCGTCTGATCCTCGTGATCAACTGGCCAGGGCCGCTCATTGGGACTGAAAGCAAGGGGCTGGGCGTTGTCCCTTAGACTGGTATCGAACAGCGCTTCGGGACGAAACCAATGCCGGTTTCCTCGATTCTCGCCCTCTGGATGCAGTGCGAGCAGATGCCCGCTCGGGTGCTGTAATTCCGCTTAAAACAATAGAGAGTAGTTATATGTTTTGTTTTGTATGATTCGGTATTGGAGGAATGGAGTGCCGCCACGGTCCTTTTGTTTGGAGCCGTTATATTGGGAGAAAAGCGTGTCGCCGGTTTATTTGGTGGTTTCCTTGTAATTGCGAGAGTTGGTGAATCCGGGGTCGAGGCTGGCCTCTGGGAACGGAGATTCGCGACGAAGCATTGTGTTGCTTGAGGACGATGGCTCATGGCGGGTTTTCCTAACCCGATTTGGCGGAATGACTCGCAAAGCTTCAGTTGATCTGCAAGAATAGACGCTCCATTAGGCTCATGCGTTAGAGCTTGCGCTGGTTCCCCCGGCTGTTCCCTTGCCGGCCCCGGGGGATCGCTTCTTTCGAGCTTGCCTCCTTGAGGATTGTCCGATGGCCAAGAAGCCTTCTTCGGGTTCCGTCGTCGGTTCGACGCCGGTCGCGGTGCCTTCGGATAATGGTGGCACCGGTACGGGCAATGGGTCGACTTACGGAGCATTCGATTCGAAGGCGTTATTGGGGGCCTTGAAAAGCCTCAAGAGGGGCGATTTCGGCGTTCGGATCGCCCTCGACAACACGGTCGTAGGCGCTGCGATCGCGGACGCGTTCAACGACGTGGCCGATCTGCTCGAGAACAGCACCAGAGAGTTCGCCCGGATCGGCACGGTCGTCGGCAAGGAAGGGCGGATCTCTCAGCGCGCGTCGCTCGGTGGCGCGTCCGGATCCTGGGGCGCCTGGGTCGACTCGATTAACACGATGATCGGTGATCTGGTCCAGCCCACCGAGGAAGTCGCCCGCGTCATCGGCGCGGTGGCGAAAGGGGACCTCGAGCAACGGATTCCCCTGGAGATCGAAGGGAGCCCGCTCAAGGGGGAATTCCTCCGGATCGGCAAGACCGTCAACACGATGGTCGATCAGCTCGGCTCGTTCGCTTCGGAAGTGACCCGCGTCGCCCGCGAGGTCGGCTCGGAAGGGAAGCTGGGCGGGCAGGCGATGGTCCAGGATGTGGCTGGGACCTGGAAAGACCTGACGGACAGCGTGAACTCGATGGCCGGCAACCTCACCGCGCAGGTGCGGAACATCGCGCAGGTGACCACCGCCGTGGCCAACGGCGACCTGTCGAAGAAGATCACGGTCGACGTGAAAGGGGAAATCCTCGAGCTCAAAGATACGATCAACACGATGGTCGATCAGCTCGGCTCGTTCGCCTCGGAAGTGACCCGCGTCGCCCGCGAGGTCGGCTCGGAGGGTCGGCTGGGGGGGCAAGCCCTGGTCCGTGGGGTCGGCGGCGTCTGGAAGGACCTGACGGACAGCGTGAACTCGATGGCCGGTAACCTCACCGACCAGGTGCGGAACATCGCCGAAGTCACGACCTCGGTGGCCAACGGTGACCTGTCGAAGAAGATCACGGTGGACGTGAAGGGGGAGATCCTTCAGCTCAAGAACACGATCAACACGATGGTCGACCAGCTCAACTCGTTCGCCTCGGAAGTGACCCGCGTCGCCCGCGAGGTGGGGACCGAGGGGCAGTTGGGGGGCCAGGCGCAGGTCCGTGGTGTGGCGGGTGTGTGGAAGGAGTTAACGGACAGCGTGAACTCGATGGCCGGTAACCTGACGAGCCAGGTGCGGAACATTGCCGAGGTGACGACGTCGGTGGCCAACGGCGACCTGTCGAAGAAGATCACGGTGGACGTGAAGGGGGAGATCCTCGAGCTCAAAGATACGATCAACACGATGGTCGATCAGCTCAACTCGTTCGCCTCGGAAGTGACTCGCGTCGCCCGCGAGGTCGGCACCGAGGGGCGACTTGGCGGCCAGGCCCAGGTGCAAGGGGTCGCGGGAACCTGGAAGGACCTGACGGACAGCGTGAACTCGATGGCCGGCAACCTCACCGGCCAGGTGCGGAATATCGCCGAGGTCACGACCGCTGTCGCCAACGGCAACTTGACGAAGAAGATCACGGTCGACGTGCGTGGAGAGATCCTCGAGCTCAAAGACACGATCAACACGATGGTCGACCAGCTCAACTCGTTCGCCTCGGAAGTGACTCGCGTCGCCCGCGAGGTGGGGACCGAGGGGCAGTTGGGGGGGCAAGCGCAGGTCCGTGGAGTGGCGGGCGTCTGGAAGGACCTGACGGACAGCGTGAACTCGATGGCCGGCAACCTCACCGGTCAGGTGCGGAACATCGCCGAGGTGACGACGTCAGTGGCCAACGGCGACCTGTCGAAGAAGATCACGGTGGACGTGAAGGGGGAGATCCTCGAGCTCAAAGATACGATCAACACGATGGTCGACCAGCTCAACTCGTTCGCCTCGGAAGTGACTCGCGTCGCCCGCGAGGTCGGCTCGGAAGGGCGACTCGGCGGCCAGGCCCAGGTGCAAGGAGTTGCGGGAACCTGGAAGGACCTGACCGATAACGTGAATCTGATGGCGAGCAACCTGACCGGCCAGGTGCGAAACATCGCCGAAGTCTCCACCGCGATCGCCAAGGGGGACCTGTCGAAGAAGATCACAGTGGACGTGAAGGGGGAGATCCTCGAGCTCAAGAATACGATCAACACCACGGTCGACCAGCTCAACTCCTTTGCCTCGGAAGTGACTCGCGTGGCACTCGAGGTGGGGTCGGAAGGGAAGCTCGGCGGGCAAGCCCAGGTCCGTGGCGTGGCAGGCGTCTGGAAGGACTTGACGGATAGTGTGAACTCGATGGCCGGCAACCTCACCGCGCAAGTGCGGAACATCGCCGAGGTGACCACGGCCGTCGCCAATGGCGACCTTCGCAAGAAGGTCACCGTGGATGTGAAAGGGGAAATCTCCCAGCTCAAGAACACGATCAACGCGATGGTCGACCAGCTCAACTCGTTCGCCTCGGAAGTGACCCGCGTCGCCCGCGAGGTCGGCACCGAAGGGCGGCTCGGCGGGCAGGCCCAGGTGCAAGGGGTCGCCGGCGTCTGGAAGGACCTGACGGACAGCGTGAACTCGATGGCCGGCAACCTCACCGGCCAGGTGCGGAACATCGCCGAGGTGACCACGGCCGTCGCCAACGGCGACCTGACCAAGAAGGTGACCGTCGACGTCCGTGGGGAGATCCTCGAGCTCAAGAACACGATCAACGCGATGGTCGATCAGCTCAACTCGTTCGCCTCGGAAGTGACCCGCGTCGCCCGCGAGGTCGGCACCGAGGGGCGGCTCGGCGGGCAGGCCCAGGTCCGTGGTGTGGCGGGCGTCTGGAAGGACCTGACGGACAACGTGAACTCGATGGCCGGCAACCTCACCGACCAGGTGCGGAACATCGCCGAGGTGACGACCTCGGTGGCCAACGGCGACCTGTCGAAGAAGATCACGGTGGACGTGAAGGGGGAGATCCTTCAGCTCAAGAACACGATCAATGCGATGGTCGACCAGCTCAACTCGTTTGCCTCGGAAGTGACTCGTGTCGCCCGCGAGGTGGGGACCGAGGGGCAGTTGGGGGGCCAGGCGCAGGTCCGTGGTGTGGCGGGTGTCTGGAAGGAGTTGACGGACAGCGTGAACTCGATGGCTGGCAACCTGACCAGCCAGGTGCGCGGAATTGCCAAGGTCGTCACCGCAGTCGCCAACGGCGACCTGAAGCGGAAGCTGATCGTCGAGGCGAAGGGAGAGATCGCGTCGCTCTCGGACACGATCAACGAGATGACCGACACCCTGGCCACCTTCGCCGAGCAGGTGACCACGGTCGCTCGCGAGGTCGGTGTCGAAGGGCAGCTCGGCGGCCAGGCGAAAGTCCCCGGGGCGGCGGGAACCTGGAAGGGTTTGACCGAGAATGTGAATCAGCTCGCGGCCAACCTGACCACCCAGGTGCGTGCGATCGCCGAGGTCGCCACGGCCGTGACGAAGGGGGACTTGACCCGCTCGATCACCGTCGAAGCGCAAGGTGAAGTGGCCGCGCTGAAGGACAACATCAATGAAATGATTCGCAACCTCAAGGACACGACCCAGAAGAACAACGAGCAGGACTGGCTGAAGACGAACCTGGCCAAGTTCACCCGCCGACTGCAAGGCCAGCGCGACCTGCTCTCGGTCACCAAGCTGATCCTCTCGGATCTCGCGCCCGTCGTCTCTGCGCAGCACGGCGTCTTCTACATGATGGATCTGTCGGGGGGCGAGCCCTTCCTGAAGCTGACGAGTACCTACGCCTACCGCGAGCGAAAGAGCCTGCGCAACGGATTCATGATCGGCGAGGGCCTGGTCGGGCAGTGTGCGTTCGAGAAGGAGCGGATCCTCGTCGGCGACGTGCCGGGTGACTACATTCGGATCAACTCGGGGCTCGGCGAGGCTCCTCCGCTGAACATCGTGGTCCTCCCTGTGATCTTCGAGGGGGAGGTCAAGGCGGTCATCGAGCTCGCCTCGTTCAACCTGTTCAAGGAGATCCATCTCAACCTGCTCGATCAATTGACCGAGACGATCGCGATCGTCCTCAATACGATCGAGGCCAACATGCGGACCGAATCGTTGCTGAGCCAGTCGCAGAGCTTGGCCTATGAGCTTCAGAGCCAGCAGGAAGAACTTCGCCAGACCAACACAAGGCTCGAGAAGCAGGCTGCCTCACTCCAGGCCTCTGAGGAGTTGCTCAAGAGTCGGCAAGACGAACTGAAGCAGGCCAACGAACAGCTCGAGACGAAGGCGGGTCAACTCTCGAAACAGAAGTCACAGGTCGAAGGCAAGAACCGCGAGATCGAGCTGGCCCAGCTCTCGCTGCAGGAGAAGGCCGAGCAGCTCGCCCTGACTTCCAAGTACAAGTCGGAATTCTTGGCCAACATGTCGCACGAGTTGCGCACACCTCTGAACAGTCTTTTGATCTTGGCCGAGATGCTGTCGGAGAACACGGACGGAAATCTGTCTGCCAAGCAGAAGGGTTTCGCCCAGACGATCTACGCCGCGGGTTCCGACTTGCTCTCGTTGATCAACGACATTCTCGACATGGCCAAGATCGAGTCGGGAACGATGGCGATCGAAGTCGGCGAGGTCTCATTTCAAGAGTTGCGCGACTACGTCGAGCGGACGTTCCAGCCGGTGGCCGAAACCAAGAATCTGTCGTTCGTGATCGACCTGGTCAACAGTCTCCCCGCGGGGGTGGCGACCGACTTCAAGCGGCTGCAGCAAGTGCTTCGGAACTTGATTTCCAACGCGTTCAAGTTCACCGAGTCGGGGACGGTCAAGCTGCGGGTCGACCTGGCCCGGGAAGGGTGGAGTCCCGAGCACCCGGTCCTCGACCATGCCGCGGAGGTGGTCGCGTTCACGGTGTCCGACACCGGGATCGGGATTCCTTCGGATAAGCTGAGGATCATCTTCGAACCGTTCCAGCAGGCGGATACGGGAACGAGCCGAAAGTACGGGGGAACCGGCCTCGGATTGTCGATTAGCCGCGAGATCGCCCGGCTGCTCGGTGGCGAGATCCGGGTCCGGAGCACTGTCGGCGAGGGGAGCCATTTCACGCTCTACCTCCCCAGGAATTACGTCCCCGTCGTTCCACGACAGCCGGGCGGTCTCATCGTCGAGCCCCCTGAGATCGGTCCACGCTCGGCCGAGGCCTGGTCCACGGTCCGCGAGGCGATCCCGTTCTCGTTTCCGAAAGCGGAAATCGGCGGTGACCCGCGCAGTTCGATCCGGTCCGGCGACCGTGTTGTTCTGATTATTGAACATGACTCGAAGTTTCTCGACCTGCTCGTCGATAAAGCCCACGAGGTTGGCTTCAAGGCGGTGACGACAACCTGGGGGGAGATGGGCCTGACGTTGGCCCACGAACTGAAGCCCGACGCCATCACGCTGGACCTCCGGCTTCCCGATATGGACGGCTGGGTGGTCCTGGATCGTTTGAAGCACGACCCCGAGACACGGCATATCCCGGTTCACATCATTTCCGTGGACGATAGCTGGCAACGGGGGGTCAGACTGGGGGCATTTGCCTACTTGAAGAAGCCGGTGGACCGGCGGTCGCTCGACCTCGCCTTCAGCAGCATCAAGAATTTCGTCGAGCGTTCGATGCGATCCCTGCTCGTGGTCGAAGACAACGACCTCGAGCGCACGGCGATCGTCGAGGCGATCGGGGGCGGGGATGTGGAAACCACCGCGGTCGCGACCGCATCCGAAGCCCTCGTGGCACTCGAGTCTCAGCCCTTCGACTGCTTGGTGCTCGACCTTGGCTTGCCCGACATGAACGGCTTCGACCTGCTGGAGCAGGTTCGTCGCAACCCGAAATTCCACGACTTACGGATCGTCATCTACACCGGCAGAGACTTGACCCCCGCCGAGGAAGCACGCCTGGAGGAGACGGCCGAAACCACGATCGTCAAGGATCTCCGCTCACTCGAGCATTTGCTCGAGAAGACCACCCTCTTCCTGCACCGAGTCGATGCCCACTTGCGGCCGTCGGCTCGCCAGTCGATCGAACAGATCCACAAGGAAGACGGCGTGCTCGCAGGGAAGAAGGTCCTGATCGTCGACGATGACCTCCGAAATATTTTTGCGATGACGAGCAAGCTCGAACGTTGGAAGATGGATGTGTTTCGAGCCGAGAACGGACGGCAAGCCCTGGCCTTGCTCGAGAAGTCCCCTGGGATCGACATTATCCTGATGGATATTATGATGCCCGAGATGGACGGGTACGAAACCATGAAGGCGATCCGGGCGTTGGACGACTACAAGGATCTGCCGATTATCGCACTCACGGCCAAAGCCATGCGAGGCGACCGGCAGAAGTGTCTCGACGCGGGGGCGTCGGACTACCTGGCGAAGCCGGTTGCCGGTGATCAGCTCAGCTCGATGCTTCGTGTCTGGATTCACCGCCACGTTGATCGGCCCCGAGAACAGGTTGAGGCGGGCGAAGTCGAAGATTAGTGTCTGGCACGGCCATTGGGGAGGAGTGGCTGACTGGTCGGTCGGGAACCGACCCAGGCTAAGTTGATTGGCCCGGAGCGTGGCGGGGCGACCCGGTGAAACACGGGTCGCTGGTCTCGAGGGATGACGAGATGCAAGGCGAGGTGAAGGTCAACATCCTTCTGGTGGACGACCAGCCGAACAACCTGTTCGCCCTGGAAGCCATGCTCGAGGGGGCGGATCGGACGCTGGTCAGGGCGGGGTCGGGCGAAGAGGCGCTGATGCGCATTCTTGATCACGATTTCGCCGCGATATTAATGGATGTTCAGATGCCCGGCATGGATGGCTTCGAGACGGCCGCCTTGATCCGCGAGCGAGATCGATCGAAACACACGCCGATCCTGTTTCTCACGGCGTTCGAGAGTAGCGATCTGCAGGTCTTCAAAGGGTATTCGCTCGGAGCCGTCGACTACCTCTCCAAGCCGGTCGTGCCTGCCGTGCTTCGCTCCAAGGTCAGCGTCTTCGTCGAGCTCTTTCAAATGACGGAGCAGGTCAGGCGGCAGTCCGAGCTCCTGGTCGACAACCAGCGCAAAGAGCACGAGCGTGAGCTGGTCGAGGAGAAGCGCCGCTGGGAACTTGATCGGCTCCGCGAAGAGACCGCCCAGGAGAAGAAAATCGCCGAGGCCTTGCTTCGGAGAACTGAGGAACTGGCGCAAACGATCGCCGAGCGGGCCCGTGCGGAGGAACAACTTCGCCGCCGCGCCCACCAACAAGCGATCGTCGCCCAACTCGGTCAGCGCGCTCTGGAAGGCATTATCCTGCCGACCCTGTTGGATGAGGCGGTCGAGGCCGTGGTCCGAAACCTCGAGGTGGAATTCGCTCGGATCACCGAGCTTTCTCCCCAGGGGGATTTCGTGAGCATGAAGGCGGGGACGGGATGGGTTGAGGACGCCACGGACACGATTCCGGTGGGAGTCGGCACCCGCTCGTTCTCCGGCTTCAGTCTGCTCTCGGCCGACCCGCTCGTCGTCGACGATCTTCGCCAGGAGAGCCGCTTCGAGGTGCCCCCGTTTCTCCGTCGGCACGGCGTGGTCAGTGGCATTAGCGTCAACATTCACGGGCGGGGCCGTTCCTTCGGAACTCTCGAAGCGTTTGCCCGCAGCCAGAGGCCATTCACGCCGGACGACGCCAACTTCCTCCAGGCGCTGGCGCACGTGCTGGCCACGGCAATCCAACGCAAACGCGACGAGCAGGAACTCTCCCGGATCAAGGATGAGCTTGCCGTCCAGCTCGCGGACATGACTCGGTTGCATGCGCTGAGCGCTCGGCTCTCCAATAGCCTCGAGCTCCCGACGGTTCTCGAGCAGGTCCTCGCCGCGGTCACGAGCCTGCAAGGGACCGATCGTGGTGTGCTGATGCTTTACGACCGCGACCTGGACTTGATGTCGACGGCGGCCAGCGTCGGCTTCAGTGAAGGGCCGTTGCACGCCGCCGAACGGATGACGACCAGCCTGCAAGAGACCGGCACCGTTTCCGCGATCATCAGCCGCGGGTTCGTCGTGGAGGATCTCGAGTCCGACCCGGTCTTCGTTCCTCACCTCGCGGCGGCCTTGAACGCGGGCTGTCGAGCGGTCTGTAGCACTCCGCTTCTGACCGTGGTCGGCGAGTTCGTCGGAACGATCACCACCTACTTCGATCGGTCGCATCGCCCGTCCGATCGTGAGACCAGACTGGTGGAGCTTTACGGACGGCAGGCGGCCGAGTTCATCGAGTACGCGCGGCACTACCGCCAGATCTGTGAGGCCGACCGCCGCAAGGACGAGTTCCTGGCGATGCTTGCCCACGAACTCCGCAATCCGCTCGCCCCGATCCTCAACGCGATCCACTACATGCGTGCGGAGACGCTCGACGTTTCGGCCGTGGAACAGGCGCGTGAGATTGCCGAAAGGCAGGTCCGTCACCTCGCCCGACTCGTCGACGACTTGCTCGACGTCTCGCGGATCAGCTCCGGGAAGATCCAACTGCGCAAAGAATCGATCGAACTGGCCGACGCGGTGAACCGCGCCGTCGAGACCTCGCGTTTGTTGATCCAGCTCCGCGGCCATCACCTCACTGTCACCTTGCCCCAGGAACCACTCCCCCTCGAGGCCGATGCGGCTCGAATCGAGCAGGTGATGGCCAACCTCTTGAACAATGCCGCCAAGTACACCGAGGAGGGGGGCCAGATCTCACTCGCCGTCGAGGGCCGCGGCAAAAATCTGGAAATCCGGGTCTGCGACACCGGCATTGGCATCGCCCCGGAACTGCTGCCCCGAGTCTTCGACCTCTTCACTCAGGACACTCGCTCGCTCGATCGCTCGCAAGGAGGGCTCGGAATTGGCCTGACCCTCGTCCGCAACCTGGTTGAGATGCACGGTGGAAGCGTCGAGGTTCGTAGCGAAGGGCTTGGCAAGGGGAGCGAGTTCATCGTCCGCCTGCCGCGACGGAACGGGGAAGCGGTCATCTCCGACTCGCCGCGGCCCGAGCCGATGCCTCGCCGATCCGAAGTGGCGGGCGAATCATCGCCGAAGAAAATTCTCGTTGTGGACGACAACGTCGATGGCGCGTTGATGCTGGCCCGCCTCCTCAGGGGCTGGGGCCATCAACTCGCAGTCGCTCACGACGGACACACGGCCATCGAGCTGGCCCGTGAACAGCAGCCGTTCGACGTCGTTTTCCTCGATATCGGTCTGCCCGGGATGAACGGTTACCAGATTGCGCAGGCCTTGCGCGGGGAGGCGGGTTTCGAGCACACCTTACTGGTCGCGCTGACAGGATACGGCCAAGGTGAAGATCGCCGCCGATCGTCCGAAGCAGGGTTCGACTGCCACCTCGTCAAGCCCGTCGACCCCTCGGAACTCAAAGGCATGCTCGATCGCGATCAGCCGTTCGTCCGGCCAGAATCGGAAGTCTTGTCACGGGAGCGGTGATTGCCGTCCATGAACGTGAAGCGACAAAAAAAAGGAGAGACCGCCAGTATCGTCGGTAGCGTCGTCGATGGAGCCGGAAGTCGAGGGATGAGGAGGCTGGACACCCTCATCGATCAAAGGCCACAACCGGCGACCGCGCGATGCTGGCGGCATCTCTGGTGGACCGTGCCGAGGCTCAAGGCCCGACGGGTATTCGGCACCGGCAAACGGCGATTCGATCCCGCCGTTATAAACGCCGTACGATCCCAAGGGATCGGTTGCCCACTAACATAATGATACATCCAGAGTCATGGATTGTCCAGGGGTATTCTTGCGAGCCGGAGTGATTTTGAGCGATTTGCTGACGGGTCCTCAGGTTCGCAAGATCATGGCGCAAGCATTTCTGGTCAGGAGCGGCCGCGACGATCGCGGGGGTGGCGTCTTCCCGCTTCCTCGAGCACGACCATGTGGTCGACGAATGCACAATGGCGGGCCGGCAGGACGCCGATCAGGTCCTGGAGCCGGTCATAGGAGATCATCAATTCCTCAATACCCGTTGCGATACTGTCAATGTGTTCATCGATGTTGTCTTCGGAGTGGCTGATCAAGGCGCCATGGATGGCTCCAAGCAGCCAGCCCGCATCGAATTGCAGTTCCCCGGAGAGCCGGGTGAAGCGAACACGGTTGATCTCGGGCGTCTCGAGTTCGAGATCTTCGTCGGCGTCCTCGGTGGTGTCGCTGCCGAGCTCGATGCGTTGGAGAAATTCGTCGTAGCGGCGCGGTCGGCCCGCCGATTCGAGCAGGGAGTCGTAGGCGTTCATCACGTCGTCGAGGTTCCTGGCCACGTCCCGCAGGGTTTCCGCGGCATTCCTGAGGTCCCGCGGCATTTCCTCCCCCGCGGGGCCGAGTTCCACGATGGTCTGGGGGATGGCCGTCTCGATAGTGGCTTCGAGATGCCTGGCCCACGAGTGGAGATTTTTGAGGTGGCTCTCGTACGCGGTTCGGTCCACGGCCTTCCCCTTTGCTGTTGCAGGATCTTGAATTGATCGAGGTGTTTGACGCTGAGCCTGCGACCGACCGAACGAGGGGAGATCAACGGTCACCCCGATCCTCGTCCCAGCCGAACTCTCGAATCGGAGCGATTCGCCCAGTTCTCCCTCGGCGAATTCTCGACCGTCCTTGGAAATGGGATCGGGATCGCGATCCCTTTCCCTCTTGTTGACATGACCTTCCTTTTTATTAGACACGGAACCCTTGGACTCGCCAAGACCCTTGATATCAACGTGCCCAAGACCATCGATTCGCCGACCCCCACTCGAATATCGTGGCCTGATTTTCCAGGGATTGGTTTTCACCGAAAATGGAGAGACACCCCATCCGAAGTCGCAAAATAAGGGCATTCGTCAGTATTGCTGGAAATTAAGTGGGAGAATGGATGTTGCGATGCTTGTGGTTCAATATTGATTGGCGTCGCGATCCGGCCTCGCTTGATCGGATCGCGGCGGCACGACGCCAAGTCCAGTGAATCGGTCGTCACCAAGCAGCGGAGTCACCCAGCCCATGGGGTGTAGAGCAAAGGATCCGATTGCCAGATCGAAAAAAAATTGGTTTTGCTGATAAGTTGAAATATCGTGATGTGCTGAAACTTTGTGGTTGATCTGCGATTTCAAGAAGCAGGAGTATCGAATGTGGGAATGAGCCGTTTCGACGAGAGCACGGCGAGTGGAGGCGAGATGCAAAGGCGTGATCGATCCGTCCACCTTCAGCGACGCCGGGTGGTCGGCTCATGCCATGTCTCGAATCGATTGCGTGCCGAGTGAAGCGACAAGTTCGGCGCACGACCCCTCTTCGTGTCGAATCCTACGGCGCCCCTGGCGATGGCTTGGCCGGGGCAGCGCTCATCGGGCCAGCCCTGACGGCCTCCGCCTGGGCAATCCGATTCCGACTCTTGATGTGGTCGCTGTTGGATGCGGGCGGCAATGTCAGTAGTCCGGCAATGACCGTGGTGGCGACGATGGTCCCAATCTCAATCCAGCGAAGTCCCGAAACGAAGATTGGGACCAGGATTCCGACCGAGAGTGAAAGGGCGAGTTGCCAAGGACTGATCCAGGCGAAGGCGAGAGCCACGACGAGAACGGCAAGGCTGCCTCTTGCCAGGGAAATCGGTCGACGGAATTGCAGCATGGCCGAAGACTCCCCGGGCTGGAGATTTGGTCGACAATTTCTGCGATAGGCATTGCGTTTGTATGTGGGTAAACTGTATGAGCGTTCCCTGAACCTGGAAAATTCCAAGCGTGTCCGCTCCTTGTGATGTGGGTAAGGTGTCTGACACGCGAGCGTTCAACTGCTGAATACTCGGGGAAAATGTGGGGTGGATTCGAACCGCCACTGTTTCCCTGTCTCCCCGGACGAGCTGAGCTGCGATGGCCGAAATCAACGACACCGAGGTTTCTCCGCCGACGAATGACGACCAAGCGGCCCCCAATCCCGAACTCAAGCCTCGACGTCCCGATCATGAACCGCAGGATGATGTCCCGTTCAATGCCGCGGGACGGAGCCAGCCCGATCGGATGGCCCGAGCGCTCGAGCATGCCCGAATCTGTGCCCGGATTGCCGACGACAATCGGGCCAAAGATATTATGGTGCTCGACCTCCGCGAAGCGACCCCGCTCGTCGATTTCTTCGTGATTGCCACGGCCAGCTCACGGCGGCAAGGCAATGCGATCGCGACCGAGATCGACCAGGAAATGAAGCGGCTAAAAGATTTCAAACTGGGGCTCGAAGGGTCGGAAGAAGGGCGGTGGGTCCTGATTGACTACGGCGACTTCGTCGTCCACGTCTTCTCGGGGGAGGCCCGCTCGTACTACGCCCTGGAAGATATCTGGGGGGACGCCCCGCGCCTCGACTGGCAAGACCCCGATCGCGTTCGCCCCGCCTCGCGGACCAAGGGCAAGCTGGAAACCGCTCCTGAGACCGAGACCGAGGCCGAGACCGAGACCGATCAGGTCGAGGAAACCCTCTGACCACCGTCACCCGGTTCGAGAGGCTCGACTTTTCATCGAGAACCAGAGAGACTGGCCCGTCTCTCTCGTCTCAATGAGATTGCTGGGCTCGGTGTGCGCCTCACTCCTTCAAGGTTTATTATTCGGCCAGAACGCAAGATCATGAACGTCCTCGAACGTCTGCGCCAGTCCTTCGCCGCCGCCACACCCGAAGGGGGAGACGCGACCGCCTTTGCCGCCGCCGTCCGCCCGAGTACCGACTCCAAGTTCGGCGACTATCAGGCCAACGGCTGCATGGCCCTGGCCAAGACGCTTCAGAAGAACCCGCGCGAGCTGGCGAACCGGGTGGCGGAGTCGGTCGATCTGGCTCCGCTCGCCGCGACTCCCGAAGTGGCCGGCCCCGGCTTCCTCAACGTTCGGCTCGACGATGCTTGGGTGGCCCGAACGCTCGAGACGCTGATCGCCGACGAGGCGCTCGGCATCGCACCGCCGGCCCGGCCCAAGACGGTCGTCGTTGACTATTCCTCGCCGAACGTCGCCAAGCCGATGCACGTCGGGCATATCCGCTCTACCGTGATCGGTGAGAGCCTGGCGCGGATCTTCGCGGCGTTGGGTCATCAGGTCATCAGGGACAACCACCTGGGTGATTGGGGCTCGCAGTTTGGGATGATCCTCTGGGGCTGGAAGAACCATCGCGACGAGGCCGCGTTCGCCGCACAACCCGTGGCCGAGCTGGCCCGGCTCTATCGGCTCGCCCAGTCGAAGATCAAAGCAAAAGAGCCGAACATCGAGGACGCCACTCGCGTCGAGACCGCCAAGCTCCACGCCGGTGATGCCGAGAATCGCGCCCTCTGGGAGCGGTTCATGCCTTATTGCCTGGCTGCGCTGAAGGACGTTTACGACCGCCTGGGCGTCAAGTTCGACGTCGAGCTCGGCGAGAGCTTTTACGACCCGATGCTCGCCGGCGTGGTCGCGGACCTCGAGTCGAAGGGGATCGCGCAGGTCAGCGAGGGGGCCACGGTCGTCTTCGTTGAAGGGACCAAGGCTCCCTTGATCGTGCGCAAGAGCGACGGGGCGTACAACTACGCAACGACCGACCTGGCGACGATCAAATATCGCGAGGAGACCTGGAAGCCCGACGAAGTCCTCTACGTCGTCGACCATCGCCAAGGGGACCACTTCAAACTCTTGTTCGCCGTCGCTCGCCGCTGGGGCTATGAGCGGACCGACCTCGAGCACGTCGCTTTCGGGACGATCCTTGGCACCGACCGGAAGCCGTTCAAAACGCGCGATGGCGACGTCGTGGGCCTGGAGTCACTGTTGGACGAAGGGGTCGCCGAAGCCCTGAAGGTGGTGCAAGAGATTAGCCCGGACCTCGAACCCGAGCAGCACCAGCGGGTTGCGGAAGTTGTGGGCCTGGGCTCGATCAAGTATGCCGACCTCTCCCAGAACCGGCAGAGCGACTACGTGTTCGACTGGAAAAAAATGCTGGCCATGAACGGGAACACCGGCGCTTACCTACAGTATGCGTACGCCCGGATCCAGAGCATTTTCCGCAAAGGGGAAATCACCCCGGAGTCGCTTCGCCTCCAGTCTCCGACGATTGCCCTCAGCCACCCCGCCGAACGTGCCTTGGGAGTCCGCTTGCTCCGACTTCCCGAGACGCTCGAACTTGCCGCCCTGGAACTCAAGCCAAACGTCCTGACCGATTACCTATTTGACCTTGCCAACGCCTTCAGCTCCTTCTTTGAAGAGTGTCCGGTCCTGAAGGCGGAGTCGACCGAACGTCGCAATAGTCGGCTGGCACTGGCCGATATCACGGCGAGAACCTTGAAATTCGGGCTCGACTTGCTTGGAATCGAGGTTGTCGATCGGATGTAGCGGCGCTTTCAAGCGAGCCTTGCCAATCGGCGGGTTCGTCGCCCTACCTTTTGGTTTTTTGCGGAGCGTCTCGATGAAGAACCGCCCTCGCGTCCGGATGGGACTGGCCTCGGCCCTGGCCTTGGTCGCCCTCGTGCTGTTGACGTATGTGCCGTTCGCCTTGTCGGACGATCCGCCAAAGCCTGCTCAGGAACCGGAACCCCATCGATCGCCGACCGCCCTGGCGCTGGGGGCGGACGGAACAAGGCTCCTGACGGCCAACCAGACCTCGGGCACGGTTTCGCTGGTGGACACCGCGGCCGGCCGGGTTCTGGCCGAGGTCGCCACGGGGGACAAGCCGGCGGGGGTTGCGCTCGCGAAGGACGGACGCCGCGGAGCGGTCACCCACTGGTATGGCTACGACCTGGCCGTGCTGGCCGTGGGGACCGACTCACTCGAAGTCGTCGGCCGGATTGCCGTCGGCCCCGAACCGCGCGGGGTGGTGATCGGCGACGATGGCAAGACCGCGTATGTGGCGGTGGGGGTCAGCAACGAGGTCGTTCGCGTCGACCTGGACGCCTGTGAGGTCACGGGTCGGCTGGAGGTCGGTCGCGAACCGCGCGGCCTGGCACTCTCGCCCGATGGGGCACATTTGCTGGTCGGTAATACGCGATCGCAGAGCCTCTCGTTGATCTCCGTCGGCTCATGGACGGTCGAGCGGACTTTGCCGATCAAGGGAGATAACCTCAGGCAGGTCACCTTCAGCGGTGACGGCTCGACGGGTTACGTGGCCAACCTGCGGAATAAAGGATTCGCCACCACGCGTAACAACATTGATCTGGGCTGGGTGCTCGGTCAATGCCTGACGCGCGTCGCGATCGACGGATCCGAGCCCTTTGCCACCCTGACGCTCGATGCGCAAGGCAAGGCGGCTGCCGACGTCCATGGCATGGCGGCCGGCCGCGACGGCCTGTTTCTCGCCATCAGTTCCGGAGGGACCCATGAGGTCATGATCTTCCGGACCGACCTGGCGACGCTCCCCTGGCGATCGTCGAGCTCACGCGACATGATCGATCCCTCGCTCCTCAAAGACGACGGCCGCTTTCGACGGATCGAGGTCGGTGGTCGCCCGACCGAGTTGGCCTTCGCGGCGGATGGCAAGACGCTCTACGTGGCCAACTATCTCGGTGATTCCATCCAAGTTGTGGATGCCGAGGGGGGCAAGTTGACCCGAACCATCGCGCTGGGCGGCCCCAAGGAACTCTCGGAGGTCCGCCGTGGCGAAATGATCTTCCACGCGGCCGAGCGGTCCTTCAACCAGTGGTACAGCTGCAACACCTGCCACAGCGACGGTCATACCAACGGTCTCCACTTCGACACACTCAACGATGGCCGTCAGGACCTGAGCACTGCGCACCTGCGAAGCCGCAAGAAAGTCCCGACGCTTCGACGTGTCAGCCAGACGGGCCCTTGGACCTGGCATGGCTGGCAGACGAGTCTCGAAGATGCCACGATCGAGTCGTTCACCAAGAGCATGCAAGGCCCGAGGCCGTCCGACGATGAGGTCAAGGCGCTGGTCGCCTATCTGAACACGCTCGAATTCCCGCGTAATCCATTTCGCAATCCCGATGGCAGCCTTTCGCCCGCGGCGCAGCGCGGTGAAGCGATCTTCCGGTCCTCCAAGACCGCCTGTAACAAGTGTCATTCAGGCCCCGAGTTGACCGACGGCAAGATCCACATCGTCGGCCTGGAGGAACGGGACGACGCCTACGAAGGATACAACCCTCCTTCGCTCCGCGGCGTCTACGACAAGGATCCGTTCTTGCACGACGGCCGCTCGAAGAGCCTCCGCGAGGCGCTGGCCGACCCGCATAGCCCGGAGACCGTTTCGGCCCTGGGGACGCTCAGCGAGGGCGAGACGGACGACCTGATCGCCTACCTCAAGAGCCTTTGAGAACAATGATCCGCGACAGGGCGAGAACCGCGATGGAATTCCGGCCCCGCTGAAATGACGGCCGGGCCGGCCGTCCTGCCGCAAACCAACCCGTTGCGGAAACCGCGAAAATCTTTGAGACAATTGCAAGGATAATGGGATCTCGTTTCCACGCAGAGCGGGGGAACGAGTTTCTCCCGCGAATTTCGGCCTCCGGGGCAGACAGACGGCCCGGTGTCCTTGTGACAAACTCAAATCTTTGGGCCGTTTGCGCTGTTGCGGATCATTGGATGAGAATGCGAGGGTTGGGCCGAGCGCAAGAAGCCAAGCATCACTGAGGAGCAAGGGAAATCATAAAAATGGTTGCTCTTGGAAGTTGATCAGATGCCGTAAAGCTTTGTGGATTCATTTCTGATTTTCCGTGAATTCCTTGGTTCAGCTTTTCGTGGTCAAACGCTGCTCCCAGCGGGCTTGTCGTCGCTTGAGCCGGGCGAGACAGGTTTCCACCTGATCGGCGTGCTCGAAGAGGGTCACAATCGGTTCTCCCGGCTCGAAGCGGATTCCGGGTTGAGGCCGGTCGCCGAGCGTCGGGATTGTGAAGACATCATTGTCGGCGGGACGACATCGGGATGTCCTGGGAAAGTGGCACTCGGCGGGCGCGAAGAGGATCAACTTGCCCACGGTGCGGCGCGGTCGTGGTGTCGGAGTGGAGCGGATTGCGAGGGCCGTGGGATCGAAGACCGCACGATGAGCGGAGAGCAGAGAATCGCCGAGTGCCAGTTCGAGCACCTCGACCGACGCGGTATAGCGGGGATTAATCTCCACGGGCCAGGGGTGGCCGTCGGCGAGGATGAAGTCGACGCCGAATAGGCCGCGCAGACCGAACGACCTCGCGAGAACATCGCCGAGCGCTCTGATCCGGCTCGCTTCGACGGGAGTGATGGGCCACGGGCCGACGCTTCCGACATAGGCGTAGTCGGCCTTGGGATATCCGAGTAACTGGCCGGTGACGCCGGCAAAGAGGGTTTCGTCAGGTCGGCCTATGAATAGGGCCGAAAGCGTCAACCCATCGATCCGCTCCTGATAGAAGCAGGGCCAGTCCGGCTGCATCGTCTCCGCGACGAGGCGGTGGATCCGCATTCCCCCGGCTGAGGCGATTGGCTTGACCAGCCAACTCCCGTCGCGGGGAAGGCCGGTCGCACTCGAGCGGACGGAGGGGCAGGGGAGTCCGGCCTGGCGGAGCGCCGCGGACCAGGCGAAGGGGTCGCGGACCGCCCGGAGGACGGTGCCGTCGTTGCCCCAGAGGGGCCGGTTTGTGGCGATCCGATCGATCAAGTCTGGCTGGTTTTCGAGCGCCCCGGTGTAGAGCCACGGGCCTGGAGGAGATTCGAGGGCGAGGTCCGCCAGACGGTGGGGATAATCTTCGGGAGCGATCTGCCGGGCGGGACAGAGGGCGGTCAGATCGGCGTCTGCGAAGAGGTCGATCGCGCGAGGTCGAAGCTGTGCGCGACGCGCGGAGTACGCGGCCGCTCGGGCGCTGGCCCCGAGGATGAGGAGGTCCAAGGTGGTGCCGAGGGGAGGTGAGCGGAACGGAATCGCGACGAGAGAATCGGAGGGGAAAGGAGTAACCCTAGCGGGCGCTGAACGCCCGCCAGGATTGCGCCGCAATCAATCAACGGCTTCGATCTTGGTGGCGGTGAGGACCTTCTTGCCCTCTTCTTCTTTGACTTCGCCGGTGGCCTTGACCTTGACGGGGGCATCCTTGGTCGCACCGCAGATGCTCAGGCCTTGGTGGGCCTTGTTGCTCACGGCGTTCTTGGCAAGGTAGTAGGTGACCTTCTTGCCCTTCTCATCGGCCGTGATCGTGTTCTGGCACTTGGGCGTCTCTTTCAGAGCGCACTTGGCACAGACGGCGTCACCGGTGATGGTGACTTCTTCGGCGGCCCACGCGAGGGTCAGACCGGAGAACAGAACGGCCACGGCCAGCAGCGGAAACATTTTGCGCATCGATCGGTCTCCATAAAGCGGAAGCAAAGGAGGGATGGGCGACCGCCCGCGGTCGCCGGCACAGAGCGGCACGATTCCGTGCGTGACGGGTTATTGAAACAGTTCATACATCGGCGGACAAGCTTTTTTTTCCAATTGCTTAACAATTGAAGGGGTTGCGGTTGACGGTCGGGGTGTTATGATTCGGGGCCATGGACCCGGTTGCCACGGTGCCAACGTGAATTGGTTTTTGGGCAACCCTCTCAATTATTCAGACACAGCGGAGATCAGTCCCCATGGCCAGCGATTTGACGATGAACATTGGTGAAGCCCTGGTCGGTGAAGGTAATGAAATTGCACATATCGACCTGCTGATCGGGACCAAGACCGGCCCCGTGGGCACGGCCTTCGCCAACGCCCTGGCCAACCAGTCGGCCGGTCACAGCAACCTGCTTGCCGTGCTGACCCCCAACCTGCTCGCCAAGCCCGCCACGGTGCTGATCACCAAGGTCACCATCAAAGGCATGAAGCAGGCCGTGCAGATGTTCGGCCCCGCCCAGTACGCGGTCGCCAAGGCCGTGGCCGACTGCGTCGCCGAGGGGACCATCCCCAGCTCCGAGGCCGAGAACCTCGTCATCGTTTGCGGCGTCTTCATCCACCCCGCCGCCGAAGACAACGCCAAGATCCTCAAGTTCAACTATGAGGCGACCAAGCTCTCCATCGAGCGTGCCATGAAGAATCTGCCGTCGATCTCCGAGATCACGGGTCAGAAGGATACGGTCAAGCACCCGTTTGCCTGACCAACGAGTCGAAGCCAGGCACCGCTTGCCCCGACCCCAAGCCACACGGGGGAGCGGCGCCTTACTCGTACCTTGGGACAGAGGATCGTCAACGCTGATGCCCACCCCAAAGCCATCCATCCTGATCCAACTCGATAGTGATCCGCAACCGAGCGTCTTCGACGGTGTCGTGGCGGTCGATTCGGGAGTGGAACATCTGTTCCGGCATGGTGGGGTTCGGCCGGACGTCGTGCGCGACCTGGTCTATGGAGCCCTGTTCACGCGAGGCCCGGCTGATCTTCAGCGGACTGCGATCTTCGTGGGTGGGTCGGACGTCGCGGTCGGCGAGGCCATCCTCAAAGAGGTCACCAAGACGTTCTTCGCGAATTTCCGGGTCTCCGTTCTCTTCGACGCCAACGGTTGCAATACCACGGCGGCCGCAGCCGTTCTGGCCGCCCTGGAAGGGGCAGGCGGGGCCTTGAATGGCGTGTCCACGGCCGTTTTGGCCGGCACGGGACCGGTCGGTCAGCGCGTGTCACGGCTCCTCGGCCGACTTGGCGCCAGGGTCGCCCTCGGTTCGAGGCGGCTCGATCGGGCGCAAGCCACCGTTGAAATGTTGGGGCAGGCCAACGGCGGCCAGTTTACACCCTTCTCCACATCGGATGAAGACTCACTGGCGAACGGACTCGCCGGTGTTCAGATCGTGATTGCCGCGGGGGCCGCGGGGGCGACTCTCCTTCCGGAGAAGGTCCGCCGGACACTGTCCAGCCTCAAGGTGGCCATCGACCTGAATGCGGTCCCCCCGCTGGGGATCGAAGGGGTTTCGGCGACCGACAAGGGGATCGATCGTGGCGGTGTTCGAGCCTGGGGAGCGCTTGGGGTCGGTGGTACCAAAATGAAAATCCACAAGAAAGCACTCCAGGAATTGTTCACGGCAAACGACAAGGTCCTTGACGCCGAACAGATCTTCGAGCTTGGTCGGACGACCCTGGGGTGAGCGAGTGATCCGTGTCGTCGGTACCGATCCCGGCACGAGCAGTCTCGACCTTCTCTTGTTGGCCGACGGTCTGGTTGTTGGCCAGGAACGCCTGAGTCCGGGGACACTCCAAGGCGATCCTGACGCGCTCGTCTCGCTGCTCCGCGCCTGGTTGCCGATCGACCTGATCGCCGGTCCTTCAGGCTACGGGCTCCCGCTGGTTCGCGGTGAAGACCTGACCGAGCGACACCTTGAAGAGATGTCGCTGGTCCGCCCCGATCAACGGGGAATCGATGCGGGCGTCCTCGGCTTTCGCTCCTGGGTGCGCGCCCTGGCGGGTTCGGGCTTGCCCGTCCTTTTTCTGCCGGGAGGCGTTCACCTCCCCTCGATCCCCGCTCATCGCAAGGCCAATACGATCGACCTGGGGACCGCTGATAAAGTCGCCGTCACCGCGTTGGCACTTCATGCCGACTCCATGGAGCGGGGCGTGGGCTACTCCGAGTCGACCTTCGCCGTGGTCGAGCTTGGCTCAGCGTTCTCGGCCGTGTTGGTCGTCGCTCGGGGCCGGCTCGTCGACGCCGCGGCGGGAACCCGCGGGCCGATCGGAGTCCGGTCCGGCGGTTGCTGGGACGGTGAGGTCGCCTACTGGCGCTCTCCGCTCACCAAGGACAGTCTCTTCCGAGGTGGCCTGGTCGATCTCGGTCCCGAGGGGCCGGCTGCCTTTCGCGAGTCGCTGACCAAACACGTCGCCGGTCTGAAGGCGGTCACTCCCTTCGATCGGATCTACCTTTCAGGCGCCTCGGCCGACCGACCTGACCTTGCGACCCTGGCCCTCGCCGCGCTCGAGCCCCTCGGCGCGGTGATTCCGCTCCATTCCCTCCCGGGAGCCTGGGTCAAACATGCGGCCCAAGGCGCAGCCCTCCTCGCCGATGGCCTGGCCGGCGGCCGTCATGCCGGACTCGTCGCATCGCTTGAACTGACGAAAGCCTCGGGCACGATCTGGGATGGCCTGCGAGGTTAAGGAATCAAGTCCGAAAATTTTGATCGATTCTGCGGATGAATCTGTTGATTCGTGGAGTGGTCACGCCGACATCACGAACTTCTGATGACTGGGCCGTGTCTTTCGACGCGGAAATCACGTTCGTCAACGTCGGCCCAGACTTTGGAGCTTCTCATGGCTTATTCCGCCGATGTGGCGAAACTCCTGACCGACCAGTTATCAAGGTTCATCACGGTGAACCGTCATCAACTGGCCGGGCAGATGGCGAATCTGAAATTCTGGATGGGTGAGGTCCGCCACTGCCTTGGCGTGATCGATGGCTATCCGCAGCGATTTGAGCGATTGAAGCGAGCTCAAACGACCTATGTCGCCAACCACGGAACGGTGGAGTACCTGCTCGACGATCCGCGCGAAACGACCACGACCGCCACTCCACCGCGGCGGGTGCCGCATCGGGAACTCGTTGAAGCCCGCCGACTTCTCTGCGATTCCGCCTATCGGTTCCTGGTTCGTGGTTTCAACGAAAACCATTTTGACGAAGCGACATTGCGGGAGACCTGTCGCAGTTTGGGCCTCGGCATCGAAGCCGGTGACCTCCGCCCGCGCAGCAACCCCCACCGTGGCCGCAAACCAGGCGACTCCACCTGATTCGAGCGGTTGACGAGCGACGATTGGTGGAGTGGCTGGCTTACTTGCTATGCACGAACTTGTTGGGTGTCCCTTCCAGGGGACTTCCCGCTTCGGGGCGCCAGAGGGCGACTTCCTCGATCTTCCGCGCCAGGGCGAAGTCCTTGTCGGTGATTCCACCTGCCGAGTGGGTTTTCAGCTTGCACCACACCTTTCCCCAGGTGACCGATAAGTCGGCGTGATGCCAGGCGGCTTCGCAGAGGTAGCCGATTGCATTGACGAGCATCAGGGTCGTTGGCCACCCGTCGGTCGAATACTTCCGTCGGATCCAGCCGTCCTCGAGAATCCACCCGGTGAGTCCGAGCTCATTGAGCTTTGTTTGAACTTCCTCATCGGTGTAAGGTTTGGGTTTCTCGGTGGACATCGGTTTGATTCCTGGGTGAGAAACGGCGAAGGCCATCGCGCGGGTCGGAAGACGAGACGACAACGATGGCGTCAAGACTTATCAAACTGTCCGGTGCCCGTGCGATCAAGGGGGGAGCGTCGAGGCCTGGCCTCGGGTCGGCTCAGTGAGTCACCGTCGCCACGGGGACTTCGGAGAGTTCGGTCGGCTCGGGTTCGACCAGGGACGGTGACGAGGCGCCGAGCTCGGCCATGACCTCGGTGTCGATGCTCGACGGGTCCAAGACCACCTGCTCGCCTTCGCTGAGTCCTTCAGTCACTTCCAGGCGGTCGTGCGAGGCCTGGCCCAGCTTGACCTCACGCCGTTCGAGCCCGTTGTTGCCATCGGTGACGTAGCACACGTCCATGCCGTCCTCGACGGTCATGGCCTGGGAAGGGATGGTCAAGACGTCGGGTCGATGGACGGTCGAAATCTCGACCTGGGCGGACATTCCTGGCAAGAGGCCCCGCGGAACGTTGTCCAGCTTGATCTGGCCGACGTAGTAGGTGACTTCGCTGAAGAAGTTTCGCGTGGGAAGCGCGGCGACCGAGACGACATGCCCCTCGAGTTGATGATTGGGCAGCCCTTCGATCCGGACCTTGGATCGCATTCCGTCTCGAACCTTCTGGACGATCGACTCATGGAGGAGCGCTTTGACTTCCATATTCGCCAGGTCGGGCAAGTAGAACAGGGTCTGATTCTGGCGGACATCGAGCCCGGCTTCGATGACGAGGTTGCGGTAGGGGTCGTTCGCGTAGATCAAGAAACCGTCGTGAGGGGCCCGGATCGTGCAGCGCTCCACCTGACGCTCGAATTGGGCCAGGCTGTCGACGTGGCGATTCAAGCGGATGGTTTGATAATCATAATTTCGCTTGGTCGAAAGGACTCGATTCTCGAGCTGGCGGAGTGTGCCCGGAACTTCATACCGTTCATAAATTTTCAGACCAAGGAGCGACTGCTCGAGGTTGAACGTCTGACGGCTGAGTGTGACCTCATCGTTCGAGACCTGGCCAATCGAAGCATACCCCTTCTGGTGCATGCGTCGAGACCAGGCCAGGCGGTCGGCGGTTCGCTCCAGATCCGCCTTCGCCAGCGAGATTTGACCGTGCAGCGATTTCTGCGTCTGGATCAAAATCCCTTCGCGGTACTGGGTGATCGCCATCTCGGCGACCTCGTAGTCGAGTTTTGTCTGAAGATGGTCGGCACGGGCCCGCTCGACGGTCATTTGCTGCTGTCGGACCAATTCCACATAGGCGGAGGAGTCGAGCTCGCAGAGGACCTGGTCTTTCTTGACGAGTGTCCCGGCAGGAGCCACCGATAAGATCGTCGAGGCTCCACTGGTTCCCATGCTCATCCCGCGGACGCCGGCGGAGAGACTTTGAAGCTCGCACTCGATGTTCGTCTGGTTCGAACTGCCGACCGTTCCCGAGGCCGTCACCGTTCCCCAGAGATCAGCGCGACGGACGGTCGCGGTCGACAGCCGATTCAGGACAGGCCGCTGCCGTTGCTTCGCAACCCTGGTCATTGTCGGGTACACGAAGCCCAGAGTTGCGAACACACCGAGCAACCCAACGCCGATCCAGCCGTATTGCCGCCGTCGTTTCTGCCTCTGCATCGAGGAATCTCCCCAACCGCGGTTCGTCACCACGAACCCTGTCCGAATTCGCCCCGGACTTCCGGAGCAACGTCGATCCTGACCCATGCCCGCTCTCGCTAGGGCAGAGACTTCCTTGCCATGGGAGTCACTCTCAACGTGAAGAATCGCAAACGGGGTAGGATGCCCGCGTCCTTCAATCGGCCATCGAGGCTGTACAAAAGCCTCAGCAATGGCACGTCGCACGATGTTATTTTATTGTAAAACATAGGTTTGACGGCAGCAAGGGGATTACGTGTGTAGGGTATTCGCGTCAGGCGGGTGATCAGGGGGGGAGGCTCTGGCAGGTTGGAGGGTCGAATTCTTGTCCCGCTGGGGTATTACAGGCGGCTTGGCCGCAAAATCGTCAAATTCGCACAGGCGGGATCATACAAGGCGGTGAGTGCAGCTTAATTATTAACGCATCCTCGCCGCCTTGTCCAGCGAGCGAGGAGACCTTTCTTCTAGGATCGACCGTTCCTCGAATCATGTTGAGGACCGGGCCGGCAATCACGCTTCGAGAGAGAAATCATGCGGGTCGTTTTTTTGGTGTCGGCGCCAGCCCGGCCGTTGCGGTTTACTTCGGTAGCTTTCTGTCCGAATTGATTCGGAGTTGGCCGTGTGTCTCACAATGTCGGGAGGCAACCCATGGGGTGATCCCTCGGTCGCCGGTCGGGCGTCTTTCCGGAGGGCGTTGGGAATTTCCCTCTTTCTTGGAGAATCCGGGCAGGTCTTCAAGGCGCGGGTTTCTTTGTCGGGAGTCCCTCTGTCTTCGGCTCCTGGTCCTCTTCTTCCGCTTCGACAACGCCAGCCAGCTGGCCTCGGTCGTTGACGCAGGTGGCGGCGGTGAAGGAGGGACCTCCCTCGTTGATCAGATGCAATTGGCCGTTTTGGTACGCGAATGCGTTCGGCCCGATCTTTGAGCCATGCGGGCCGTCGACCATTCCGACGATGAGCCCGTTGTTATTCACGGCGCTGGCTTCGGAGCGCACATAGCCCTTGGGCTTCTCCAGTAGCTTTACGCCCTCATCGCGGTTCCAGCGGACGGCGTGCGTCAGGCCATCTCCCGTGAAACGAACTCCAACCACAGTGGCGGTGTTGTTGACGGCGCGTGGGACGAGGGAACTGGCCTCTCCGATGGCCTCTCGTGTCCATTCTCCGGAAGGACTTTGAGACCAGAGGCAGGGCACAACGCCATCGACGGCTGTGACGTATTTCCCGTTGTCGCTGATGGCGACGACGTTGGACCCGAGCCGCGTCTCGTGGGGCATGGCGGTTGCCTGCCAACGATCGCCGTCTCGGTCCCAGACGCAGGCGCGAATCCGGTTGTCTCCCACGCTGAAACCACTGATGCGCCGACCGTCGCTCGAGACATCGCACGCGAACGAGGCGATGTCCTCTTTGAGGGCTCCGAGCCCCTGAATGCCGCGAGCCGCTTCCCAGACGAAGGCCTGATTTCGAAAGTGGACGCGAACTCCGGGGGGGGCGGGTTTGCCCACCCGGCCAACCACAAGGCCATCGTCGCTCACGGCGGCCGGGAACGTGGCCGTGTAGCCATCGAGGAGCGGCAGATAGGTGAGTTGCTTGCCTTTCGCATAAAAGGGCGCTTGATAGAGGACGCCGGGGCGTTCCTTCTCCTCAAGCCACTCGAAGCCAACGACCTCACCACGAGCATTGATGCCCGTGGCGATGATGCCGTCGTCCTTGATGGTGATAATCTGATACGGTTTGGCCGGCTCGTCCGCCTGAACGGACGAGGCCAGGCCCATCAGGGCGATCGCGAGCCAACAGAGATGGCGCATGTTGATTCCTTGTTGTCACAGTTGGAGATCGACTCTCCGTCTGTAGCTGTAGCCCGATTTGAACCCAGGGAATGAGTGCATTTGAGGAGCCACGGCTTCCGTCCGGGGGTGGAAGCCGTGGCCGCCTTCGCTTGTTCCTTACCCGCGTCCACGGTCCTGCGCCTTGGCTCGTCCCTGACTTGAGGTCACTTCGCAGCGCGGGCCTGTTCGAAGAGGAAGACCCCCTTCTTGTTGGCGGTGACGATATCCAGCAGCCCGTCGGCGTTGAAGTCCTCGACGACGAACTGCGTGCCGATTCCGCTCTGGTCGTCGATCTCGCGCGGGGTGAAGCTGGTCAGGCCATCAGCGCCCCGTTTGGCTTCAAACCAGTAGAGGTGAGCGGGCTTGTCGGAGCCCGGCTCGCTCCTGCCGTGCGACCAGAACCGCTTCCCGGTGACGAGATCTTTCAGGCCGTCACCGTTGATGTCCACGGCGATCAGGGCGTGAGTCTCTGACACGAGGTCGGGAAAGAGGTCGTGCTTGGTGAAGACCGGCGAGCCCTCCTTCTTCGCTCCTTGTTCGAACCAGGCGATTCCGTAACGGTGAGCCGAGCTGTTGATCACATCCGCCTTGCCGTCGTGATTGACGTCGTAGGCGATCATGTCCGCCACGGCGTCCCCCAGTGAGGCGGGGTGGAACGCCCAGGCGGTGGTGGCCGGGCGGCCGGACTCGGGCTGTTCCCACCAGCCAGCGGTGCAGATCACATCCTGACGGCCGTCACCGTTCAGGTCTCCGACACCCAGGCCGTGCGAGTAACGTTGCGTTCCCGGGATTTCCTTGTCCGGGCGGCTTGGCTCGCTGACCGCATGCTTCTCCCAGAGCTGGGTCGGGTCGCTGCCTGGCGTGAACCAGGCCATTTGGCCTTCTTTTTCCTTGCCCATGGGCTGTGTGCCCATCACCAGTACGCGATGGCCGTCTTTGAAGAGGTCGGTGTAGAGCGGCGTTTCATTGCAGGCGCTCGGGCTGATCTCGTGTCGCGGCCAGTACCCGGGTTTGCCCTTCGGGTTCTCGTACCAGTAGGCCGCTTTTCCCGGAAACCCGACCACGATCTGGTCGGCCCAGCCATCGCCGTTGATATCGTCGGTCCAGCAGGTCATGCATTCGCTATAGCTTCGCAGACCGTCCCCAAACTCGCCGGGCTTGCGAATGTCGTGCTTGGTCCAGGCCGGTGCTTCGTACCAGGAGTCACCAATGAGCACGTCGGGCTTGCCGTCCTTGTTGACGTCGGCGATGGCGACCCCTTCCGCCCGAAACTTGCCCTCGATCACCGTCTTTTTCCAAGAGACCGGCGTCTCTGGTTCTTTCGCCTCGACCTGGAAGGCCCCGACAAGGCCTGCCGAGACCGTGAGAGCGGCTGTCAACCAGTATCGTTTGACCATAATCGAGACCTCTAAACCTTAGCGATCGCAGGTGATCGGCTTCCTCGTTGGAAAGCCGGTCCACTGACCTTAATGCCGAACTGGCCGCAATGCCACAGGTCATTGTTTTCGGTGTTGCGAAGGTCAGCCTGCGCCCTTGCGCGATTGGAGTGTCCGAGAGACCGTTGAATCCTTCCAGCCCATTGGGCCCTCCCAGACGGCCCTCCACCGGGAGAACTTGAGCGGCGATCCTATTTTGAACCTCTTCGTTCGGCCGAATGCTGATCGCAACGGGAGGGGGGCATCGAGTCCTCAACGTTTCCGATCGTGGCCGTTCCTCGGTGGATTTCAGGCGGCTTCATTGGCAAATTCGGTAGAGTTGCTCCAACGGTCAAGGTGAACGATGAGCCAGGGAGTTCGTAGCCAGGAGCGAAGACTTCGAGTGGAAAACCTCGAGGCTCGTCTGGCTCTCTCCGCGCCGGAGTTACCCGGCAACGTCGGAGAAGTCATTGTCAGTCAGTACGAACCTTCTCGGTTCACGACGGCCGTCGGCCTCCAAGCTTCAGACCTGGCGCTGGGGGGGCCGCTGAAGATCGATCTGACAGACCCGTCAACGCGCTCGGTGTCTGCGAACACGCCTTCCGGAATCGATCCCATCATCAACTCCGGGCTGATCGGGTTCAGCCAGTTCAATGGCGGCGGGTTCTCCACCGTGGGGATGCAACTCAAGCAGTCCCGCTTGGGCAGAGGACTCACGATCCGTGGATTCGACACTCCGGAGATCAAAAGCGAATCGACGTCCGCCGTGGGGGATGAGTCGCGCCAGGCTTCGCCTAACACGAACCTCATCCTGAACTCCCAGTTCAACGACGGTGGCTTTGGCTCGCGCGGAAATCGGGGCCGGATCGGCTTTCAATGGCGTAAAGTTCGTGTCCGAGGCCCAGTCCATGTCGGGCTCGAGGACATCGTTTATCAACCGGCCGGGCCAGGGGGCGTTGAATCCGCTTTGCCTCCGGTGGCTGATACTCTTGCGCCAGGGGACTCTGACCGTCGCGACGCGATCACCAACACAGGTCGGATCCGCCACTCTCAGTTCAACGACGGCGGTTTCGGCGACCTTGGGTTCCAGTGGTCGAACGTGGCCGTGGGGGGGCGAGTCGCGACCTCAACCAATACGCTCGATATCAGGCCGAGGCAAAATCAACTCGGGCCGCTCACCTTCAGCGACCTGGTTTTCGGTCAAGATTTGGCCTCAGGTAAGTCCGTTGCGCAAGCTTTTGCGAATGCCACGGAAACTTCGGACAGGAAATCCTCCGCGTTGAGCGATGGTTCCAAGACTCGAACGGCCCTGGAGAACAGCGTCTCGATCGTGAATGACGCGACCAATAGCGGTCGGATCGCCGGGGCGCAGTTCAACGATGGCGGCTTCGGCGATATCGGGCTCCAATGGCGTCGCGTCAAAGTACGCAATGGTGTTAATGCGGTTCATAACTCGTTGAGCGTCGAGCCCGAGAATTCAGGGCAGGGCGTGATTACGGTCGAGAACCTCGAGTTCCCCGCCACCCCTTCTCTCACGACGCCTTCGCCCAAGCAGGCGCTCCGTATGCTGTCGCCGACCCCCCGAGTGGTCCGGCGTGATGGCCAGCTATTGGGGCGGAAGCTTCCAACTCCGACGAACCCGCTCGACCCGTTCTTCGATCCGGAACTCACGGCGAGTCGCGATCAGGTCCCGTTTGTGGATGCCGCCACCAATAGCGGTGTGATCCGCGCGGGGCAGTTCAACGCGGGCGGCTTTGGCGACCTCGGGCTCCAGTGGTTGAATGTTCGGGTTGGCGAGAGCGTTGATCTTGTGCACAACTCCCTCTCGGTGCGATCGCGAGGATCCGATCTGCTTGGGGTCAACGTCTCCAACGTCTCGTTCGGCCTTCCAATCGCGCCCAGGGCCAGTCGCGAGCTTTCGGTGCTGCCGACTCTGGTGATTTCTCCCGCAAGTTCAGGAGGAAGCGTTCGGGTCAGCGCCGAGCGAGCGGACGATGACAATGGGAAGGCCAATGACCGATGGCTCCGCAACCAGCAAGTGGTCAACCCGGACGGTACGGACGTCTTCCTCCAGTGGAACGGCGTCGTGACCCCGCGTGGACTGGTGCTGATCCAGAACGTGATCAAGATTCACGACCTCGGACCCGATTCGGGCGACCTGACGCTAGAGGACATTCGTTTCCCGGGCCGAGTCCCGCGTTTGTCCCTTGGAGAGGGGACTGAGACCTCGACTCCACCCGCGGCGGCGCGGGCTTTGGCCGTTGCCCCCATCATCCGGGACTCCTCGAACAATAGTGGAATTCTCTCACACAACCAGTTCAGTGACGGCGGCTTCGGTGACCTCGGCTTGCAGTGGCGAAATGTTCAGGTGGCCGGTCGGGTCGCGGTGGTCCACAACACCCTGTCGGTGGACCTGTCGGCGGACAGCCAAGAGGACAGCACGGTGGGAGGCAAGACGGGGCCGATCTCGATCTCAAACATCACCTTCAACAGTGGGGCGCTCGATCAGGTGCCAGGAGTCCCGTCCGCCCAGCGGATTATCTCTCCGCCGCCGCAACACAGCCGGCTCTCCATTCATCGTCCCAATCGGGGCTCGTCTCTTCCTCATGATCCGCGGGTCATGAACGACGCCACGAATAGCGGCATCATGACGGGTGGCCAGTTTTCCGCGGGCGGACTCGGTTTCGGTTTCCTCCAGTGGCGAGGGGTCAAGATCCCCGGCAAGGTCACGATCATTCAGAACGTCCTCTCGATCAAACTTGGGGATAAGCCGACAGGCCCGGTCAGGATTTCCGACGTGACCTTCCGCTGATCCCGACCCCGCCGCTTGGCATGAAACCGGTCGCCTATGCTGATTGGATCGGTGTTGAGCGGGTTCGCACCCTTCAGCCGGGCACCTGGAGTAAGCGGGGGGTTGCCACCCAGGGAGGATTGGTAGACAATCTGCGAGTGTTGCGCAAGATCGAGAACGAACCCAATCAAAGGTCAACTCTCGAAAGGCTTTACATGGGCGAATGTGACGCTGGGGCTTGCGAATCAGGTCAATGACCTGACGAACCTTGAGAGCGGATGTTGCCGCAAGAAAGACGGCAGTTTTCGCACTGTAGAGGGTCGTGTCACGGGGCGTTGAATCAAACCGAGACCTCACTCCCGACATGAGAAATGCCTGGTCGTTGTCGGGACCCGGGCCGGTCGCTCCTGAATTGAGAATTTCTAAGGCTGTCTTGT
This sequence comes from Singulisphaera photorubra, assembly GCF_045290345.1. Taxonomy (GTDB): domain Bacteria; phylum Planctomycetota; class Planctomycetia; order Isosphaerales; family Isosphaeraceae; genus Singulisphaera. The sequence continues at coordinate 3,243,638 of NZ_CP155447.1, forward strand.
TTCGAGGCTTCCGCCCGGTCCGACGAGACTCACGCGATCGGTCAGCCGGTGCGTTGCCTAATTTTAAGACTGAAAAAAGACCAATTCCGTCCGTAGCATGGGAGGACGTATGATGTCGAGGAAACTGATCGTCGAGTTTATTGGCACCTTCTTCCTGGTTTTGACGGTCGGACAGACAGTCGTGGGCGCGAAGCCCGACTCCGCGGCGGCCGCCTTGGCGCCTCTGGCCATCGGCTCGGCCTTGATGGTGATGATCTACGCTGGCGGCCACATTTCCGGTGGTCACTACAACCCGGCCGTGACCTTGGCCGTCTGGCTACGGGGCAAGTGCACGACGGCCGAGATGCCCGCCTACATGATCGTGCAAGTGCTGGGCGCTGTGGCGGCCGCGTTCACTGTGCTGTTCCTCAAAGGGAACCCCACGCTTCCCAGTCCTTCGACACCGAACGTCGCCGCGGCTCTGGTGGCGGAATTCCTCTTCACCTTCGCCCTTTGCTATGTTGTGCTGAATACGGCGACGGCGAAGGGGACTGCCGGGAACTCGAACTACGGCCTGGCGATCGGCTTCACGGTCATGACCGGCGCCTTTGCCGTCGGATCCATCTCCGGTGGTGCGTTCAATCCGGCCGTTGCGGTGGGAGTGACGCTGTTGAAGCTCTCGGCCCCTGCGAATATCTGGATTTTCCTGGTGGCCGACTTCCTCGGTGGAGCCGTGGCCGGCCTGCTCTTCAATGCCCTCGACCTCGGCGATGAGAAGACGGTCTCGGTGCGTTGATGAAGCTTGCCGAATCTCGAAGGGCGGGAGTTGACCTCGATCGAGCGGAGGAACGACGGATGCGGATCGCGATTTTGACCAATGAGTATCCGCCGAATGTCTACGGAGGCGCGGGGGTCCACGTTGAGTACCTGACGCGGGAGCTCACGCACCTGGGGAAAGGGCAAGGCTCGGTTGAGGTCATCTGTTTCGGCGATCAGAAGATCGATAATGAAAACCTGCGCGTCCAGGGAATTAATCCTGAGTTCCCTGTGCCGTCGTATGAGCCCAAGCACGACAAGTTCTTGGATACGATGCTCAAGAACCTGGTGATGTCAGGAATGATCGGTGGGGTGGATGTCGTCCACTGCCACACCTGGTACACCCACCTGGCCGGGTGCCTCATCAAGCAACTGACGGGGGCCCGGCTGGTCTTGACGACCCACTCGCTCGAGCCTCACCGACCGTGGAAGGTCGAGCAACTGGGGACGGCGTACAATGCCAGTTCGTGGGTCGAGCAGACTGCCTACCAGAATGCCGACGGCGTGATCGCGGTCTCCGACTCGATGCGCAACGACGTCCATCAACTCTACGGTGTGCCGCTCGATAAGATTCGCGTGATCCATAACGGGATCGACCTCGATCACTACCGGCCGACGCGCAATCCCGAAGTTCTGGCCCGATACAACATCAACCCTGATCAACCCTTTGTGCTCTTCGTCGGCCGGATCACCCGGCAGAAGGGGATCATTCACCTGGTCAATGCGATCAAGGAGATCAGGCCGGGGGTCCAGGTCGTCCTCTGCGCGGGCGCTCCGGACACGGTGGAAATTGGCCAGGAAATGAACGAGGCCGTCGAGCGAGCGCGTCGCGAGTCTTTGAATCCCATCGTCTGGATCCCGCAAATCCTCCCCAAGGACGAAGTGATCGCGCTCTACACGCACGCCTCCCTCTTCGTCTGCCCGTCCGTCTACGAACCGTTCGGGATCATCAACCTCGAGGCGATGGCCTGCGAGACCCCCGTCGTGGCGTCGGCCGTCGGCGGGATCAAGGAGGTCGTCGTCCCTGGGAAAACCGGGATCCTGGTGCCGTTCGAGCCGGTTGGCCCGACCGACTTCGAGCCCAAAGACCCCGCGCGGTTTGTCCACGAGCTTGCAGCCGCGATCAATCGCTTGCTCGACGATCCCGCCCGACTTCGAGAAATGGGCATTCGATCCCGTGAGCGGGTGGAGCACTTCTTTAGCTGGACCAGTATCGCCCGCTGGACGGCCGACTTCTACTGGGACCTGGGCCAGGCCTGAATCTTCGGGCTTATTCTGAAGATATTAGAAACGGCTTGAAAGTGGATTTGAACGCCCGGGGCCGCTTGGTCTCTCATCAACGAGACCAAGCCGTCCCGGCGATGTTACGAAGAAAAACAACGACCCGATACAGGGCTATTTAGAAAGCCTCTCGCTACTCGTTCCCACGGTCCTCCGTGGGAATGAAGTCTTGGATGCTCTGCGTCCTCGGCTGTCGAAGGCCAGACGACGCGGAGCGTCGGGGACGGCATTCCCACGGGGGACCGTGGGAACGAGGGTGAATCTTAGCTCTATGGCGGATCGTTGAAGAAAAATGGAGCCAAGCCGCAGCAGAGGAACCCAGGGCTCTTTGACCATCGGCTTTCGACTTCGACGCGTTCCGAGCCGGCTCATTTGACCTTGAAAAGCCTCCCCATCTCCGCCTCGCGCGTCTTGGCCTCGGCAAGCGACGGCACTTTCAATTCCCTGCGAAGGCCGTCTGTGACTCCCGGTCCGACGACATAGAGCTTCATCGGTTCATTGTTGTTCGAGTGATATTGGGTCCCGAAACGTTGGGGACGTCCGATGTTCATCAGGAATCGGTCCTCGGTGGCGGCGGCCAGCCACCGGGCGTTCTGCTCCCCCTTGGCCAGAGCCACGAGGCAAAACTCGTGAGCCAGTAGATAGTCCTCGGGATTGCGGGCGTGCTGCAAGATCATCGCGGCCCGATAGTAGTCTTGGCCTGTCCGAATCTCACTTGCCTCATAAAGCTGTTTGATGCGATTCTCGCGTTGCTTGTCCCGGGCGATGATGACTTCGGCGTCGATCGGTTGGCCATCCTCGGGTTTCCGGTCCCCCTGATCGGCCGCGTAGAGCTTGGCCAACTCTTCATTGTCAGGTCGATCGGACCTGGATGGCGTCTCTTGACGAGCGATGGCAAGCCCGCCGTGATACCCAGCCGCAAACACGGTCCCGAGCACTCCGAGGGCCATTCCCAACGCGAAGCTCCACCTGGTTTGCATCTCAGGCCTCTTGCTGTCGAAAGTGTAAGGTCGGTGTCGATCGGGGTGAGTTGCCCAGGGCGAGTTCAGAAAAGTCCTGCCCGTGTTTCCAGCGGTTTACCCACGGATTATCGCGACTGAACCAACGTTTTCGCCGGGATCCGTGACCCCGACGACAACCACGATGACCTGAGCGACTCGAGGGAAATCCGCTGTAGCAGCGGACACGATCTTATCGACGCTCTCGCCAGACAATCGTGCCGAAGTCAGAGGTCGTTCTTGGAGGGTCTCATCACCCCCGGTCTGATTCGGTCTCTCCAAGGCTGCGGGAGCCAGTGCGGACGGGGGGGGAGCGTGTCTGTTTGGTCGTTCGACTCGGGCTCCCCAAGCCTGGGGACAGGGTAGGGGAATCGGTCCTTGAGGCGGAGGATCGGCTTCTCGATGAACTGCCACGAGACAACGGCCAGAACGAAGGTCGTCGCCAGTTTCAAGGCGTCGAGCCACATCGGATCATGGCATAGGTTTGTGAAATGCAACGGCGACATCAGGGCAAAAAGAGGCAAGTGATAAAGATAGATTCCATAGCTGATTGTTCCAAGATAGCAGAGGCTCGGGTCGCGGAGGGGACGGAGGAGGGGGTGGCCGGCGAACGCGATCACCAGCCCGACGATGGAGAAATAGAGCAGGCCCAGCCGGCTCGCGTTCAGGGAGAAGGCGAGTTTCGGCACGTCGCTCGTCCAGGCCGCCCCGAGTCGTTCGACCGACCCCGCCGCCAGTGGGTAGGCGAGCATCCCGGCGCCGAGGATCACCAAACTCCAGACCACGATCGGCCGACGCGATCGGGGCGATCCCGGTTCGCCCATCATCCAGGCCAGCAGGGCTCCCAAGGCAAACCCATCCCAGTTCGTCACCAACAGCATGGGCCAAAGCCAGAGCCTGGCCACGAATGCGGACCCCACCAGGAGTGGGATCGACGCGAGGAGGACACGGCGGCCCAGGAGCACGGCGACCAAGGGCCAGAGCAGATAGAATTGCTCCTCGGCCGCCAGAGTCCAGGTGTGTGCGAAGTAAATACTGAACGCTGGCGGTCGCGCCGACCAATAGCGGGGGAGGAACTGGGTGAAGGTCAGATAGTACGGAAGGCCGGTCGTCCTCTGCCGGTAGGTCAGTAACGGATTGACCACGACGAAGCCGATGAGCACGGCATAGTAAATCGGCCAGATCCGCAGGACGCGACGGGCATAGAACGGGATCAGAAAGCGAGGGCCGGTCTCGTGACTCAGGATGATCCGCGTGATCAGATAGCCGGACAAGACGAAGAACATGTCCACGGCCGAGCCGAGCACCGCATAGTCGGTCCCCAGGCCCATGTGCAGGCTCACCACCATGAGGGCGGCAATTCCTCGCAGGGCGTCCAGTTCTAGGACTCGGCGCATGTCACACTTCCCTGGGCCGTGCTCGTGGCGGCCTGTCGACACCGAACGCAATCGTGCGCGCGGCGCAATCCGCATAATCTGAAAAATCGGCCCGGGAGCGTAGGTACTTGAGAAATATCTTGCCGAGGGGCGGAATGATTACTGCCCCGTTGCCCGGTCAAGTGTCTGGTCACCCCGGCCTCAGGTGATTTGCCAACTGCACCACGAAGCTGCCAGTGCCAGCGCAAAGATCGCACGCCCAGGTAGGTGTCTTCCCTGGGCGTGCGATTCGCCTTGATCGGTCCTGAGAATCCCGGCGGCTAGCTCACCTGGTCGATGTCGGTTTCGATCTCCAAACCCGTCCGATCGCTGGCCTTGTCCTTCTTCTTGTTGTTGCCGTCGCCGTCCAGGTTGAAGATGAACCAGTCCAGGCCGGCCGAGCCGACCAGGACATCCACCGCGCCATCGTCGAACACGGTCTTCGACGCCCCGTCCGTGAACAGGAACCTGTTGCCATTGTTACGCGGTTCGCCGCCCAAACCTCTCAGATTCGCGACCCGCGTTGCATAGGAGCGAGACGAGGTCCACTCGGAGAGGATCTCCGCCAAGGCCGCATCATTGAGGTCGTAAGCGGTGAACCCCCCGATCAGGATGTCGTCGCCCGCATTGCCCGTGAGCTGGTCGGCCCCGACGCCGCCGATCAGGAAATCACTCGCCAACCCACCTTTGAGGATGTCGTTGCCGTCACCGCCAAGCAGAATGTTGTTGCCACCGCCACCGGTGAGTTGGTCGTCTCCGTCTTCGCCTCGGATGACGGCGGGCTTGACGATGTTACTGGCGATCGTCGCCTTGTCGTCGCCGTCGCCCAGGAGGATGACGATCGAGTCGTAGAGGGTTGGGGAAAATGTTTTTGACTGGCCGCGGAGGAAGTTCGCCTGAACCTGGGTCTGATTGCTGGTCGGCTGTTTGACGTTGACGTTGTCGTCGTCATTGGAGCCGATCACGTAGAGGACTCTGTCCTGGATCCTCGCACCCGCGACCACGGCCTGGGTCGACATGGAGACCGAACTCCAGTCGTCGGAAAGGCTGACCGTGATCGTGTAGATCCCGCCGTTGGCATAGCTGTGGGAGCCGGCCAAGGCGCCGACGCCGAAGAGTTCGAGGATGCCTGCGGTCGTCGTGGAGCCATCGCCCCAGTTGATGACGGCCGTGTGCCTGTCGCGCCAGTCGGAGTCGCTGAAGAGTCCTGCAACGAGTACCAACTCTCCTTCCGCCACTCGCCCATTGGGCGAGGTGTTGGTGAGTAACCCGATCCGGGGAACCTCGTTGGGCGGGGGTGTGACAGTAAGCGTGCCGAGGGTGGTGAGGACTTCGTAGTTGCTGAGCTTGCCGTCGGGATCGGCGAGGGAGATGGTGATCGTGTAGGTGCCGACTGCGCTGTTGGCAGTGGCGGTGGTTGAGTATGTCGCTACGATTGCGTCGTTGTTCTGGATCCCCACGATGGTGCCGGAGAGTGTCGGATTGGCCTGGCCGTAAGGACGTGACAGGCTGTCGGCAGTGACCTTCAATACCGCCTTATCGATCTGGTTGCTGACCGTGCCACTCGCCTCGTTGTAATTGGTGCCACCAGCGAAGGTCCAGATGTCGCCGTTGTAGTTGCCGGCATTGGTGTGGGTCGTGCCGCCGATCATCAGCCCGGCGGAGAGGTCCACGTTGCCGATGCCGGTGGCCGAGCCGATGGCCGTGTGAGCAGCGGCGTTGTAGGTCACGTGGTAAGGCGTGACAACGATCGTGGCGTTTGCCTTGGCGATGACGATGGCCGCGGTGCCGCTTTGGTCGTTGTAGTTGGTGCCTCCGGTGAAGGTCCAGCTAGCCGTTCCACCGGGAGCATCGGTGAAGCTCGATCCCAGGTACAGGCCCGTGCTGAGGTCCACGCCTCCGACACCGGTGGCCGACCCGGTGGCGCCGTGCGCCAGTGCGTCATATGTGCCGTTGTGTCCATTGACGGTGACCAGGGCATCGGCCTTGGCGATGACGATGGCCGCGGTGCCGCTTTGGTCGTTGTAGTTGGTGCCTCCGGTGAAGGTCCAGCTAGCCGTTCCACCGGGAGCATCGGTGAAGCTCGATCCCAGGTACAGGCCCGTGCTGAGGTCCACGCCTCCGACACCGGCGGCCGACCCGGTGGCGCCGTGCGCTGCCGCGTCATATGTGCCGCCGTATCCATTGACGGTGACCACTGCATCGGCCTTGGCGATGACGATGCTGACATCACCGCTTTGGTCGTTGTAGTTGATACCGCCGTTGAAAGCCCAGCTAGCGGTACCGCCTGGAGCGTTGGTGAAGCTCGATCCCAGGTTCAGGCCCGTGGTGAGGTCGACGCCTCCGACACCGGTGGCCGACCCGGTGGCGCTGTGTTCCAGAGCGTCATATGTGCCGCTGTGGCCGTTGACGGTGATCACTGCGTCGGCCTTGGCGATGACAATGGCCGCAGTGCCGCTTTGGTCGTTGTAGTTGGTACCGCCGATGAAGGTCCAGCTGGCCGTGCCGCCTGGAGCATCGGTGAAGCTCGATCCCAGGTTCAGGGTCGCGCTGAGGTCCACGCCTCCGACACCGGCGGCCGACCCGGTGGCGCCGTGTTCCAGAGCGTCATATGTGCCGCTGTGGCCGTTGACGGTGACCAGGGCATCGGCCTTGGCGATGACGATGCTGACATCACCGCTTTGGTCGTTGTAGTTGATACCGCCGGTGAAAGTCCAGCTAGCCGTGCCGCCTGGAGCGTTGGTGAAGCTTGATCCCAGGTACAGGCCTGTGCTGAGGTCCACGCCTCCGACACCGGTGGCCGACCCGGTGGCGCCGTGTTCCAGAGCGTCATATGTGCCGCTGTGGCCGTTGACGGTGACCAGGGCATCGGCCTTGGCGATGACGATGCTGACATCACCGCTTTGGTCGTTGTAGTTGATACCGCCGGTGAAAGTCCAGCTAGCCGTGCCGCCTGGAGCGTCGGTGAAGCTCGATCCCAGGTTCAGGCCCGAGTTGAGGTCCATGCCTCCAACACCGGTGGCCGACCCGGTGGCGCCGTGTTCCAGAGCGTCATATGTGCCGCTGTGGCCGTTGACGGTGACCAGGGCATCGGCCTTGGCGATGACGATGGCCGCGGTGCCGCTTTGGTCGTTGTAGTTGGTGCCTCCGGTGAAGGTCCAGCTAGCTGTTCCACCGGGAGCGTTGGTGAAGCTTGATCCCAGGTTCAGGCCCGTGCTGAGGTCCACGCCTCCGACACCGGTGGCCGACCCGGTGGCGCCGTGCGCTGCAGCGTCATAAGTGCCGTTGTGTCCATTGACGGTGACCACTGCATCGGCCTTGGCGATGATGATGATGACATCACCGCTTTGGTCGTTGTAGTTGATACCGCCGGTGAAAGTCCAGCTAGCCGTGCCGCCTGGAGCGTCGGTGAAGCTCGATCCCAGGTTCAGGCCCGAGTTGAGGTCCACGCCTCCGACACCAGTGGCCGACCCGGTGGCACCGTGTGCCAGTGCGTTATATGTGCCGCTGTAGCCGTTGACGGTGACCACTGCGTCAGCCTTGGCAATGATGATGCTGACATCACCGCTTTGATCGTTGTAGTTGGTACCGCCGTTGAAGGTCCAGTTGGCCGTACCGCCAGGAGCGTTGGTGAAGCTCGAGCCCAGGTTCAGGCCCGAGTTGAGGTCCACGCCTCCGACACCGGTGGCCGACCCGGTGGCACCGTGCGATGCCGCGTCATATGTTTCGCTGTAGCCGTTGACGGTGACCACTGCATCGGCCTTGGCGATGACGATGCTGACATCACCGCTTTGGTCGTTGTAGTTTGTGCCGCCGTTGAAGGTCCAGCTGGCCGTGCCGCCAGGAGCGTCGGTGAAGCTCGATCCCAGGTTCAGGGTCGCGCTGAGGTCCACGCCTCCAACGCCGGTGGCCGACCCGGTGGCACCGTGTGCCAGTGCGTTATATGTGCCGCTGTAGCCGTTGACGGTGACCACTGCGTTAGCCTTGGCGATGCTGATGCTGACATCACCGCTTTGGTCGTTGTAGTTTGTGCCGCCGTTGAAGGTCCAGCTAGCCGTGCCGCCTGGAGCATCGGTGAAGCTCGATCCCAGGTTCAGGCCCGAGTTGAGGTCCACGCCTCCGACACCGGTGGCCGACCCGGTGGCGCTATGTGCCAGAGCGTTATATGTGCCGCTGTATCCATTGACGGTGATGACTGCGTCGGCCTTGTTCACCAACAGCGTCGTCGTGTATTCCGTAAAGCCGTCGTCCTTGTCGATGATGCGGGAATAGACCGTGTGTGTGCCGGCGTTGAGAACTCCGAAATTCACCGAACTGCTCATGCCGCTGGTGGCATAAGTGGCCGATCCTGTGGTGTTGGTGTCGATCGAGAAAACGTAACGGAAGCCTGCGGCGGTGTCGGTGCTGGAGGGATCTAGGGGGTTGGAGAGGGAGGCGGTCGCCTCGGTCCCGTATTGGATCTGACTATTGGTTGAGAGCGTTGCCGTTGGGGCCACGTTAGCCACCTCGACGGTGGTCGTGCCCGCGGCCTCAAAAACCGACTCCTGGACGACAGGGACCAGGCGGGCGAGCGCCAAATCGTAAGTATTGTTGCCGGTGTTGAAGCTGCGGCCGGTGATGAGGACGCGGCCGGCGTGGTCAGTGGTCAGTCCGTAACCGTATTCTTCATAGGCTCCGAGATCGATGGTCACCCGGCCGCCGGTGCCGAAGCCAGTGTCGAGCGAGCCGTCGGCGGCGAACCGGGCGACTGCGAAGTCATACCCGGTCGCCCCGCCGCTGTAGACGTTGCCGGCGACGAGCATCCGCCCCTCGGCGTCGATCGCCAGGCTTCCGTTGCCCGAGAAGCCAAAGTCGTTGGGAAGGGCGAGGGCCACCCGGCCGCCGGTGCCGAAGCCGGTATCGAGCGAGCCATCGGCGGTATACCGCACGAAGCTCCACCCCAGGCTGGTGCCTGCCAGCACTACCGCCGCGCCGCCCGGCGCGGCGACCACCTGGTAGCCGTACTCGTAGCTTCCGAAGTCGGTCACCACTTTGCCGCCGGTGCCGTAGTCGGCGTCCGGGGAGCCGTCGGTCAGCAGTCGGGCCAGCCCGAGGTCGTAGTTCGAGGTGGACGTGTTGTACACACGTCCCGTGATGAGGATGCGGCCGGCGTGGTCGGTGGTGAGGCCGAACCCGAGATCATCAGAGGCCCCGAGATTGACGGTCGCCCGGCCGCCGTTGCCGAAGTCGGTGTCGAGCGAGCCGTCGGCGGCGAACCGGGCGACTGCGAACTCATACCTGGTCGCCCCGCCGGTGTAGACGTAGCCGGCGACGAGCATCCGCCCCTCGGCGTCGATCACCAGGCTTCCGTTGCCCGAGAAGCCAAAGCCGCTGGGGAAGGCGAGGGCCACCCGGCCGCCGGTGCCGAAGCCGGTGTCGAGTGAGCCATCGGCGGCGTACCGCACGAAGCTCCACCCCTGGTTGGTGGTCCCCAGCACCACCACCTTGCCGTCGAGCCCGTGAGCCGAGGCCACGCCCCAGCCCTCCTCGGACCCGGAGGCGATGAAGTCGGTCCGGACTACGCCCTCGGTCCCGAAGCCGGTGTCCAACGCGTAGGTGGCCAACAGGCGGACGAGCGCCAAATCGTAATTATTGTTGCCGGTGTCGTAGCTGCGGCCGGTGATGAGGACGCGGCCGGCGTGGTCGGTGGTCAGGCCGAACGCGCGATCATCAGAGGCCCCGAGATCGATGGTCGCCCGGCCGCCGGTGCCGAAGTCGTTGTCGAGCGAGCCGTCGGCGGCGAACCGGGCGACTGCGAAGTCATACCCGGTCGCCCCGCCGGTGTAGACGTAGCCGGCGACGAGCATCCGCCCCTCGGCGTCGATCGCCAGGCTGCCGTTACCCGAGAAGCTAAAGCCGCTGGGGAAGGCGAGGGCCACCCGGCCGCCGGTGCCGAAGCCGGTGTCGAGCGAGCCATCGGCGGTATACCGCACGAAGCTCAACCCCAGGCTGGTGCTTGCCAGCACTACCGCCGCGCCGCCCGGCGCGGCGACCACCTGGTAGCCGTACTCGTGGGCTCCGAAGTCGGTCACCACTTTGCCGCCGGTGCCGTAGTCGGCGTCCGGGGAGCCGTCGGTCAGCAACCGGGCCAGTCCGAGGTCGTAGTTTGAGGTGGACGTGTTGTACACTTGTCCCGTGATGAGGATGCGGCCGGTGTGGTCGGTGGTCAGGCCGTACCCGAATTCATCCGAGTACCCGAGATCGATGGTCACCCGGCCGCCGGTGCCGAAGCCGGTGTCGAGCGAGCCGTCGGCGGCGAACCGGGCGACTGCGAAGTCATACCCGGTCGTCCCGCCGCTGTAGTCGTAGACGTAGCCGGCGACGAGCATCCGCCCCTCGGCATCGATCGCCAGGCTTCCATTGCCTGAGAAGCTAAAGTTGCTGGGGAAGGCGAGGGCCACCCGGCCGCCGGTGCCGAAGCCGGTGTCGAGCGAGCCGTCGGCGGCGTACCGCACGAAGCTCCACCCCAGGTTGGTGGTCCCCAGCACCACCACCTTGCCGTCGAGCCCGTGGGCCGAGGCCACGCCCCGGCCCTCCTCATATCCGGAGACGAGGAAGTCGGTCCGGCCCACGCCCTCGGTGCCGAAGCCGGTGTCCAACGCGTAGGTGGCCCCGACGACCAATGCGTCCTCGTCGACCAGGTCGACCGTTACGGTGCGGGTCCCGGGGCCATCGTTGTAGACGTGAGAAATCGTGCGGTTGGCCGGCAGGTCGGTGGCTTCGACGGTGGTGCTCGATCCGTCACCCCAGTGGATCCGATAGCGGTTCACCGTATCTTGCCCTGGATCAACGATCGTCCCGAGCGTCAGGCTGTAGGCCGAGCCCTCATCCACTGACGACGTCCCACTCGGGGTGAGGGTCGGGGCGACGTTGGCGACGAGGACCGTCTTGACGCCTGCCCCGGCGTGCTCGCCGTCCTCGTCGGTCAGGGTGATGGTGATCGTGCGCGACTGGGTCCCGTCGGCGTACACGTGGGTGAGAATGCGGTCGGCCGGTAGTGCGGCTGGGGCGTACTCCTCCAACGTCCCGTCCCCCCACCGGACGGTGTACTTCGTGACGGTGTCGGTTCCGGTGTCGATGACCTGACCGAGGTTCAGGGAATAGGTGCTGCCCTCGTCCACCCGGTCCGCACCGGTGAGCAGTGTCCGCGGGGCGAAGTTGGTGACCGTCACCGCGAACTGTGCGGTCCCCGTCACGCCGTTGTTGTTGGTGACGGTGACGGTGACAGTCCGGGCGCCGTCGTCCGGGTAGACGTGACTGAGGACAAAGGTCTGGTCAGCGGCCAGGGCCAGGGTCTGTGCCCCGGCACCATCACCGTAGTCCACCGTGGCCGTCCAACTCGTCGCGCCCGGGTCGCTGAAGGAGCCCCCGCGGGTCAGGGCGGAGCCCTCGGTTACGGTCGCGGCGCCGCCGGGCTGGACGTTGGGTTCGAGGTTCAGGAACGTGAGCTGGGTGTTCGGGATCGTGCCACTGATCGTGGCCCAGTCCACGCCGTTGCCGGCGTCGATCGTGAGTGCGTTGATGCTCGAGTAATTGCCCGTCAGGTTGTTGATGGTCACGTAGTAGGAGCCGACCGTGATCGTGTCGTTTCCGCTCGTCGCGAGGAGGAACCCGGTGTTGATCCCGGCCCCTCCGTCCAGGGAATCGCCCGGGCCTCCCCTCAGAGTGTCGTTGCCGTTCTGGCCGTAGAGCTGAGTGATCCCGGAGAAACCCGTGGCATCGATCGTGTTGGCCAGGTTGTTGCCCAACAGCGTCGCCTGCTCGATGCTCAGGACGGTGCCCGTGGTCGTGGTGAGGCCGACGGTGACGGTAAGGGCGGTGTCCGTCAGGACAAGGTTCCCCGTTTGCGTTCCGGACTCTTCGGCCAGGTTCTCCTGGAGCGTGTCGACGCCCTCGCCGCCGTCGTATGTGTCGTTGCCGGCCCCGCCGTAGAGGTTGCTCCCCCCGCTGCCGGCCTTCAGTATGTCGTTTCCGCCATTAGCGGACATGTAGACGTAGCCGGCGAACGTCGACGCGTCGAGGGTATTCGCGGCGTTGTTGCCGTACAAGTCCGCCCGCTCGATGTTCAGCGCCGAGGTGGCTAGCCTGGTGTCGGAGTTGACGGTCACGCGGATATCGGAGGGGGTCAGAACGAAGCCGCCGGTTATCGATCCGGGCTCGTCGCTCAGGCTCTCCTGGAGCGTGTCGTAGCCGTCGCCGCCGTCGTATGTGTCATTGCCGGCCCCGCCGTTTAGGTAGTCGCCGCCGCCGCCGCCGACCAGGGTATCGTCGTTGGCCCCGCCGTAGAGGTAGTCGCCGCCGCCGCCGCCGACCAGGGTATCGTTACCGTCTTCGCCGTAGAATTGCACGGAGATCTGTGGGACGTACGTGTTCGTGCTGGCTTGGTAGTAACTGGCGAAGCTCCCGTTGGTCTCGTCGACCCGGATGGCGTCGTTGCCGGCTAGGCCGTAGACGGAAGCGGTGAAGCTACTGCCTGTGATGTCGAATGTGTACCGCGTCAACCCCTCTTGAACCACGACCTGGGTCGGGACATTCACCACCCGGCTCACCGTGATCGTATTGTTGCCGCTGTCGCCTCCGACCCGGGCGTAATTGCCGGCGCTGGCGATCACGTTGATCGTCGGGGCCACCCGATCCTCGAGGAGTTCGAGTCTGGGATTGGCTTGACGCGGAGTTTTCCCCCCCCTGGCACGCCATCGGAGGGCGGTTCCTAACGGTGTGCGGCGCGAGTTGGTCTTGAGGAAGCGCAGCCAAGAATCCGACGACATGGCCCACAGACTCCGGGGGAAGGGAGGAAAGGACGGGAGGGACCATCAAAAGTCCTCACCCGATGCGAGTCGACGCTCAGATTGATCGTGCGGTGCCTCAGCAACGCAGAAGAGTTCTCATTGAGGTAATTTTCAGCATCAACCAGGAACATCGTCGGTCGTCGGGGTCACCTCACGTCGCCCAGTGCATCCGTCCTGTGGTGCCGTCGCCGATGGTCTCGCCTCGCGCGATCTCACCGGCCGTGGCGGAGTTCGTGTTGCTGTCCATGAACATCCGATTTCCCCAGCAATCCGGCCCCAGCGACGGGCTCAGGCGGCGACGCTTCGGGAGTTTGCAACGCGGCATGCGATCGAGGTTCCAGGGAGTGCGGGCCATGGGGGTGCTCTGTCCTGCTGGGAGGTCTCATCCCCCGGCCTAGGTGCGGACCGGGGAGCACGTCTTCGATGCGGAACCCTCGGACGGCGAGGGGGGCCTCTTATCTCGTTACATGCGGCATCACGGCTTCAACAAGTGAGCAATCTCGGCGTCGAGATTGCCAGCCTTCGCCATGGATCGGTGTGGAGCACTCGCGGTGTGCTCCGCCAGGTGGTCGGGCTTCATCTTGGTCGAGGGGGGCCGTGCAGTCTCCACGAGGCCACGATCGGGCCCGATGACGAAACATTCATAAGCTGTGTTGATCGACCTGGTCGCCTTGGAGCGGCGAGCGCGGTCGCCTCCGGTGTTGGTCCTGCAAGTTGCCATGGCGTTCGATCGCACGACGATGTCTTCTTCGCGCCCGATCGTGGGGCGTCCTGGGTCGCGTCATCGCGATGCGGTACGGAAACTCGGGGAACAATGGGTGTCGTGTCGATTTTCCTCGGCCGCGAGATTGTGCCTTCCAGTCCGGTCTACCGTACAATGCGAGATTCGTGTCCCAATCGTCTCACCCGGCACACGATAATTTTGTTACCTCAAACGCCGGACGCGTTGTGGCGCGACCGTGGGGCGATCCTTCGTCGCCGTAAGCTTCGCGGCGATCGGACCTTGCAAGGACGTCTGCCGGTCCTTCCCAGGGAAAAACTGACCGACTTATTCCTCGAACGCGAGACGCCGCTCCAGACCGCCGATCTTCCGGCGGCTCGAGAGGGGCTCATCGCTGACGGTTCCCCGAGCTGACGACTCTTTCAGCCGGCGTTCCTGGCGCGGCACGTTCCCACCGTGGTGTTCGGGCCAGGCTCGACCCGGGTTCGAGAGCCTGCCTCGCCTGCTGGGGCGGACCTTGATAACGCGCAGGGGGCCGACCGACGTTCACCACGGCGATCAGGGACCCGAGGCCAGGCGCCGAAGGGGGGGACGTGGCCCGCCGGACGCACACGTACGGTCGCGGTGTCGAGGGAGATCAGGGCGTGAAGCATCACGACAGGGCACGAGCCCGGCAGTGCGATGGGTATGACTTACGTGAACCTTGACTCGGCAGTTGATCTATCGTTCTGAGTTGACAGGCGCCTTCGAGAGCTCGCTTCGATAACGCTCCATTGCCTTTTTGAACACATCGGCGGTCCATCGCCCTGACGGTCCGTTCAGGGAGGGGGCTTCGACCTGGCGTCTCAACTCGTCGAGCGCTGTTTTCATGCTTGTGGTCGGGGGTTGACCGAGACGCTCGAGCGTTCCATTCAAGGCTGCGATGCCGACGTAGAGCTGGGTGGCGGTTTCCCAGCTCAAGGGGGGAGAGCCGGGTTCGTCCGCGACCAGCCGAGCAAGAAGCTGCTGGACCTGGCGAAGGTTAAACTGAGCTCGCGTTGCGCCGAGTAATTTCCCCACCTGAGACTTTGCTTCGAGTGCGAGCCGTTCCGCGTCTTTTGGCTGGGGATCAATCGACTCCATCAAACGCCGCAGGCTGGCGAGAGGACTGCTCTCGTCATCATTTATGCCTTCATGTTCTGGTGTTAGTA
Source organism: Singulisphaera photorubra (assembly GCF_045290345.1). Lineage (GTDB taxonomy): Bacteria > Planctomycetota > Planctomycetia > Isosphaerales > Isosphaeraceae > Singulisphaera. Next base: position 3,258,866 of record NZ_CP155447.1, read on the forward strand.
ACGCGGGAGCGATCGAGAAGTACCAGCTTCCCCAGGGGAGAGTCACGAGCCCGGTCTTGGCGTCGCGGGTCGAAGGGAGAGTGGTCTCCGCGAGCGGATGATGGCAGGAGTTGCAGGCGTATTCCGCGAATTCGGGCCAGATGCCGATGGGCGACCGCTCGAGCGGTTTTTTGACTTGCCGTTCCTGGGCGGCATGGGCACGGAGGCTGAGCAACCCCAGCGCCTCGCGCGCCGAGACGACCTGACCGATTGCCCAGGTTCGTGCGTCGAGGTCGGGCTGTTCGCGTCGCTCTTTGGAATCGTCCCAATGTTTGGGAAGGGCCGCGAGGTAGGAGAAGAATTCAAAATCGAGTCGGGGGTGACCCGCGGCGATGAGGTCGTGATCGACGTCGCGCCCTGCTTGACCGACGTGGCAACCGACGCAGAGGTTCACCCTGGCTTCGAGCTCGTTCGTTGGCGTCATGCCCAGCTCGACCTTCTTCGATTGGGAGAGCTGCTTCCAGGACGCCAAAGAATGGGGTTTCAGCCACTTTGATGCGGGACCATGACAACTCTCGCAGCCGACACCCTCAGGCGCTGAGACGAAGGCCGGTCGCTTCGGGTTCGGTCCCGGGCTGACGTGGCAGCCCAGACAGCGCGCGTCGGTCTCCGCGCTGCGGGCTTCGCGACCCGAGAAGATGGCCAGTCGATCCTCGATCTCGATCGAACGCTTGTCCTTGAGGACCGACTCGGCCCGCGAGTGCGGGTCGAGGGCCATCCAGATCGTGTAGGCGCTGCGGTGGTCCCCCTCGCCCCCGTTCCCGCCATGGCAGGCGAACGAGGCGCACGAGGAGACGCCCACCGCCTCGATCCGGCCCACGTTGCCGTCGCGGCGGGACGAGCCCTGAGGAGCGACCTCCTGGGCCACGATCGCGGTGAGGCAGGCCAGGCCGAGGCACGAGCCCAACAGCAGCAGGGCTCCGCCTCGGACGGGGCTCCGTGCGGATCTGATCCATTCGTTGAGTCGGCTACGGAGATGTCGCATGGTCGAGGCAGAACTCGCGTCAGGGTACGTACGTTTCTTCAACCGAGAGAGGCTAGAGCGTGGAGATCTGAGTGAGGGCGTCGATCCGGATGGCGGCCTCGTGCGGGCAGGCGGTGACGCAAGCGGGGCGTTGACCGGCCTGGGCGCTACAGAGGTCACAGACGACGGCCTTCTGCTCCACGAGTTTGACCGTGGCCCCTTCCTCACGGTCAAGTCGGAGATCGAGCAACCTGTCTGACCCTCCCGAGGAGGGAGTGACCTGCAATGCCACTGAATTTTTGCCCGCCTTCAAGAGAGTCGGGAGCATCTGCACGTCGATTTCCCACCAGCCGTTGTCTCGCGACTTTTTTCGAGCGACCGAGATCACGCCGGTGGGAGCGGCCTGTTCGGCGGACGCGACCACGGGCTTGCCGTTGATCCAGACGCTGACCCCTTCGTCCATCGAGGTCAGGCTCAGGATGAACTCAGTTTCGGGGCCAAGGAGCTCGCGTTCGACGTCGAAGTCATAGCGAAACGCGATGGGGGCGAATGGAGAATCGGTACGCTTTCCGGTCGGATCGAGCGACGACCGGAACTCACGGTCGTAGACGAACGGGGCACTGCCGATTTGCCAGTCGCGGTCACGGCCTCCGCTCTTGGGCCAGTCGTTGGAAAGTGTCGATGCCAGCGCGTACCGCCAACCGAAGGAGGACTCGGGAATGATCCCGTCCTTGTGCATCTGGATCGCCCCATACGGGCACTGGCTGGCGCAGGCTTCGCAGCCGATGCACCAGTCTTCGATGAGGATTTCACCGTTGTTCCCGCGGTGAATTGAGCCCACGGGGCAGCCGATCATGCAGACGGGGTCGAGGCACGAGCGGCAGGTCGTCGGCACCAGGTACTTGCCGAATCGAGGGCCATCGAGGAAGAGTCGGCTGCGGCCGTCGTCGTGCGTATTCACGCAGGCCTGAACGCACTCGTCGCAACGGGTGCAGCGTTCGAGATCGATCAGCATCAGCCGCTTGCCTTGAAGCAGCCCTAGTTCCTCGGTGCGCCCCGGCCGAGTCGCGGTGGTGGTGGCGTTCCGCTCGGCTTTCAGTCTCAACGTCTCAGCGCTATGCTTCGCTTTCCGTTCGGCGATCAGGTTCTCGAGGTAGCGAAGGAACGAGCGTGACGATTCCTTGAGCTCCTGAAAGAGCTCGCGGCTGATCCGAACGAGTTGGATCGCTCCCCCCTCACGATCCGGATCGTTATCGGGGTGGCCGTAGGCCACACACGTGGCCGAGCGTGGTTTTCCCTCCAGCAGCGACGTTTCCCCGATGGTCTCGCCACGCGACCGATAGGCCAGGACCCTTGGGGGGCCTTCCGGCCGTCGTGAGGTGCCGAGCCCTTTGGGGGCGATGAGGTCGAGCAAGAAGCGGTTGTAGGCGCGGGAACCGCGGTGATAGTCGTACTCTTCCCAGCCCTTGCTCGGCAGGAATTCCATGATGAGCTTGGCCGGTTTTTTTGACTTCACGTAATCTTGGAATTCCGATTCAAGGATCAGTGGGCGTGTCCGGACGACGGCGTTCAGCGCGTCGATCACCGTTTGCTTGCCCTCGCTCGGGGGCTCGCCGCCGGCTTTGGCCGTCACCAGGATGGCCTGGGCCGGTTCGCCGAGTCGTTGCCAGATCCGGCCCTTCGGTTCGCCTGGCTTGGTGCTCCCCTCCGCCAGCGCGGTCGCGGTGGCTTTCCAGTCCTTGATGTCTGTCGCGCGATACTCGTACGACGGCTCATCCGCCGCTTCGTCGGCTTTCCATTCCGAAAGCTTGTTCCCATAGATCGAATCAATGAGAAGACGCTGGCAACGGTGCATGTCCTGCTCCGACGTCCGCGAGGGGTCGGCAAGACGCAGCCAGGCCTTCCGGCCGATCCGTTGCGTCAGCGCGAGCGCTTCCAGCCCCGCGGCGCTATCAAATCCAGGGTTCTTGATCAACTCGTTCAGCCCGTCCAGGACGAGTCGCTTCGATTCGGATTCGAACGCTTCATCGCCGATTGTTGTGAGGGCCTGCTGAATGTGGCGAGGCAAGAGCTTCCAAACCTGATGTTTCAATCCCGAGGCCGGGTCGGATCCCGCGGACAGCTCCGCGCTGAGTGAGGGCCAATCGGTCACGTCCGCCTCGCCGATCAGAAACGAGGCGTCTTGCATCACCTTGATGATGCCGCCGCGGATCAACAGCATGCTGTCGGACGGTTCGTTCTCGTCGTAGAGGAGTGCCCCGCTGGGCACTTCGACGAGCTCGGCCGACTGCCGCAGTCGCTCCAGCAGCCGTTCATCAAGTTCCAGAAGCATCGGCAGGTTGCGCAGTTGCAGCCGGAGCACGCGTTCACGATAGAGCTGATCGAGTCGCGATTTGAAGCCGGCGTCCCGGTTCATGGCTTCGAGGACGTTTCTGAGCATCTCGAGCATGTAGCAATCGCGGGAGGCCGTCACCGTCGCGGATCGGGGCGCTCGATACAGACAGCTCATTTCGCCGAAGAGCTCTCCTTCGTTGAGCACACCTTCACGCGTTTCATAGTCGAGGTCGCGGGGGCCGTCGATCGGGATCGTGGACGGTCTTCGCCTCGATTTCTTTTTCCGTTTCCTGGAGAAGACCCCGCCGATTCGCGAGAGGAGAGTCTTCGGGGCCTTGGCGCGGGGGAGTTGAATCGTCAGGTGTACCGAGGCGACCTTGCGTGCGATCTCGGCATCGGCAATATCGTTCAGCCAGACGGCAAGTTGCGGATCGGCCGAGGCGATCTCGTAGGCTTGCGTGCGTTTCCTCGCGGTATCTGCTTCGATCAGACTTCGAAGCCGGGCACTTCCCTCTTCGTCGCCCAGCGCTTCGGCCTGCTGCATGGCCTGGCGCAGGCCTGTCATCGCCGCATCCCCCGCGGCCAGAAGAGCGGCCGATTCCTCGTCCGGAGCGGCAGTGTTGATCGACTTCTCCATGGACGGAGTCGCCGAGCGAAGGATCGCGACGCGCTCCTTGAGGTCGACGACCTGCTCCTTGGCTTCGGCCACCTTCCCCTTCAAACTGTCGGATTTCTTGGCGTCGCCCTCGGCCTCGACGAGTTGCTTCTCGAGGTCAGTGAGCTTGGTCTCGGCCTTGGCTAAGTCGCCCTCGGCCACCGTCCTTTGCGTTCGAGGGGCCGCTCGCACCGCTTCGAGTTCGCTGGAGGTGGGGATATAAAAGGCCGTCCATCCGGGATCTCCCTGGCGGCAGATCACCTCGCCTTTACGGAATCGTCGAAGGATCACCGCACCCGGAAAGTTGGCCAGCTTGGCGGTTGATTTCAGGTCGGAGAACGGGGGAATCTTGGGAAAGAGAAGATCGGGGATCGCGACATCGGTGTCACGAGGCTCCAGATCCGCGGTGAGGTTGACGCTCCTGGCCATGGAGACATCCTTCCAGAGAAGAAACGGGTCCGATTAATCGTTCAAGGGTGTTTTCAACTGCGGCGCCACCTGATGGGCCTTGGCGGAGGAGGGGTGAGCCTGGCCTCTCAAAAAGTCCTGGATCGCCAGGTTGCGGGGGGAGTCTCGGGTCTCGTGGGGAGCGTGATAGGCGTGGCACTCGACGCAGTCGGTCCGCGCCCCCTGAGTTTTGCCGTTATGGCATTGCTGGCACGACTGGATCGTGGGCATGAGCACGTCGCTGGTCAAGCGGCTCTCCGCGGACTGAGCGTGGCACTGGCGGCAGTCGAGCGAGCGGTGGCGTTCGTGGCTGAAGACGCTGTGAGGGAACCAGCGGGTGTTGATGTTCGGGAGCTCGAACTTGGGGAGCCGATCGGCTTCGCCACTCGATTCGGCCGACACGCGATGGCAGTAGCGACATCCGCCCGCCCCCTCGAACAGGAGCCGGCTGGCTTCGCCCAGTTGCTGCTCGGCCCAGTCCGCGGCTGAACGCCCCGGATTTGCAGCCGCGACAGGTTTCGGTCGGCCCGGAAGCGGGTGCGACTTCTCCGATCGAGTGCGCCCTGTATGCACCGAAGGGAACTGCAGGGCGAACCGGATGAAGCGATCGCGGAGGATCGCGCGCACCGTTTCGGGACCTTCTCGAGGACCGTTCGGATGAGCTGCCGGTTCGTTGCGGAAGCGATCGGCTTCCTCACTCGCGGCGAGCTCGGTGATCGAGCCGAAGACCTGGACATTCAGCGGGTGGCAATCGCGGCAATGGATCGGATAGTTGATCGGCCTCATGTACCGTCCCGCATCGTCGGTCTGATGACAGTCGGTGCAGCGGAGCGTCTTTCGTTCGAGCGATCCGGCGACGAGCAAGCCGTCGGGATTCATGTGGGCCTGGTGATTGAACCGGATCGTGCCTTCGTCCTGGGGATTCTCCGAGAGGAAGAAGGGAGGATGAGGGCGGTCTCCCCCCAGAAAGGTCGTCACGTCACGGAAGGGGCGATCGGCATCGCCGGGCTTGGTCGTGTCGGTATGGCTCTTCAAGTCAGCATGACATGATGTGCAGTGGCTGTCCTGGACCCGAGCCATGGCCTTGAGACCTTGATGCTCGTGGTGGCAGCTAACGCATGCGGATTTGCCGACCTGCCGAACATGATGGACGTCACCGGCATGGCAGCGCAAGCAGGCTTCGTCGGTCACCGACCGCACGGCATTGTCACCACTGAGGAGACGCTTGGCGGTCCCGAACTTGGCATCGTGACAGGCTTGGCAGTCTTCGTTGAACAGCGCATGTGCTGTGGAGACCGAGGCGGCCTGGTAGATCTGGCGATTGCCCGGGAGCCAGGTGATCGCGGCGATCAGCGCCGAGGAGCCGAGCAAGACGACCCAGGTGAGGAGGCCCCGCACTCGCTTGAGCCGCCTCGGCCTGCGAAAATAGTCGAGCTCGAGCCAGTTTGAGAGCGACTTGGGATATTCGGATGCGGACTTCGCATCGCGTTGGGACGGCAGCATGCGCGGAGGACCTCGCCTAATAGTACATCGAGAGAGCCGCGTGGGCCAAACCAAGCACGAGCAAGGCCACCGAGAGCGGGATGTGGAGCATGAGCCAACCGTGAAGCAGGTGATGGAGCCGTTCCTGCTCGCCGAGAAGCCGGCGCTCTTCACAGATCGCTTCCAGCGACTTCAAGGGGCCGTCGACGTCCGACGTCCACGAGAGCGCCGAGATCGCGGCGAACTCGCCCGCCAGCACGCCGGGAGTCGCCAGCGGCGACTTGCGCGGAAAGGGTTCGCAGAGAAAGGGACGCACCTCGTGCTCGTAGAGCCGGCGGAGCTGAGCACGGGGCGAATCGGCACTTGCCTCCTCGAGCTTCGCGTCGTAGGGCCCGCAGAGAGCATCGATCAAGAGGTCGGATTTACGGCGGAGCAGAGAGCAAAGATGAGGGATCTGCTCGTAAGGGACTTCGCAGGTAATCCGCCGGGCGATCATCGTCGGCAGAAATTGCTGAAAGGCAAGGCCGATCACCCCCGTCACGATCGTGAGCGTGAGGACGACCCAGAGCACCTGTTCGAGGGGCCCACCCCAGCGAAAACCGCTGTGGAACAAGATGATCAGCTCGCTCAGGAGGCCCAGCCAGATGTGTCCCTTGAGCCAGACCTTTCTCGAGCCGAGCCACCAGAGCGACGGCACTTTCCGGAGCGTCGACAGGAGCCCCGCGTAAACCATCAGCGCCGCGCCGATGATCCCGTACCACATCCCGATGACGCTTCCACCATTGAAGCCGCCAGGCGTGTGGTAGTCGACCCAGGCGTAGACAATCGCCGCCAAGAGTGCCAGGGCAACTGTGGCCAGGAACCAGCCCTTCTGACGTGAATCAATCAGCAAAGAGAGGCTCCACCACGCACTAACAATGCCCCCACGGGCACAGAAAATAATCGTCGCATAACGACCTTATATTTATAGCTCAGACTTAGACCGAACGCAATCGAACGGCCGACCCGGCGTGTGCTCAGAGTCGGGGCAGCAACCCGGTCAGTTCGGCAAACCGCGCCTGGAAGATCGCGGGGTCGAAGTCGGTGACCGACTTGAGCCGCTTGGCGAGCGTCGCCTCGATCGGTTCCTGGGTGCCGGCCGAGGGGAGGCTGAAACCAAGTTCCTCGTCGGTCCGACGAAGGATCTTCGCGATCGGCGCATCGGGTCCGGCCTTGGGCTCAATCTCATTGTAGATCGTTCGGAACGCCCAGAAGAGTTGGCGCGCCGAGTCGTAGTCGGGGATTTCCCCTCGGGATGCCTGGCAGACTCGGTCGAGGAGTCGGATGGCGACCTCACGATCGATCGTGGTTTTGCCGAGGTCACCCAGGACTTCGTCGATCCAGCCGGCCAGCGATCGGGCCGACGCGACCGCTTGGTCCTTGTTTCCGAACGGCCGGGCCGAGAGCGCTGCGTGGAACTCTTTGATCCGGCGATCGAATTGCTCGAGCCGCGGTTTGGCTTGCTGGGGATTCGCGGCTTCGATGCCAAGCCCGACCAACGCAATGGGCCAGCTCGGAGCGGGCGGGCGGCCGGGGACGCCCGGGAAGCCCCGCGCCTGTCGCCAGTTCGGCCGATTCACCTCGTGGTGGCAGGCGTAGCAATCGAACCGAGCGAAATCGGGCCACCGGGTGCCGGGGATATCCCCGAGCTCGTCCTTTTCCGCCTGCGAGGCGAAGAGTTGGAGGGTCTCGCGGAGCGGAACGAGTCCACTCACCGCCACGAGTTCGGTGTGCTCGAGTTTATCGAGGTTGAGCATCGATTCGAGCGCCTTGCGAACTTCCGGGCGTCTTCCTTGCCGTTTCTCGCTCAGGTACTCCCAGTGATAGGGCATCGACTCGCTGAAGGTCGAGATCTCGATCCCGGGCAGGGGGGGGTGGCCCGCCGCATACATTGCGTGGGTCAGTACGTTCCCTTCCTCGTAGTTCCCGACGTGGCAAGAGAGACACCGTTTGGTTCGCGTGACCGGATCCCAGAGGTCGACCATGCCATACCGGCTTTCCTTTTCCTTCCGGCTCAGGCTCCTCCACTTCGGATCCTCGAACGTGGTGTGCTCGAACACCCAGTCGCGGAAGGCTCCGTGGCAGGCCACGCAACTGACGCCGTCTCCCTTGCGGTCAAACTGCTGAGAGCGGATCGCCGGCCTGGCAGGTTCCCCGGCCGCGGCGACTACGGGCGATCGGTCGGTAACGCTGTGGCAGCCCAGGCAGGAGCGATGCGTGGTGACGTCAATCCCGAGGATCTTGCCCATCTGCGTCCCGCGCGGGGCGGACAACACGGCGAAGGCGTTCTTGTGCTTGTCCTTGGTGCTCCAGATCGTCGCTTCATTCATCCGGCAGACGACCGACTCCACCTTGTAGTTCTCGGGGTGAGCGTGACACTGCGCGCAATAGCGCTCACCGAAGATCAAGGGGGTCGGGCCGTCGAGGTCGGAAGCCGCCCCCGCTTGTCGCGCTTGCACTTGGCCCTGGGCGGAGGGGAGGGAGGTCAGCAGGGCTACGATCAGACCCGAGAAGGTCAGCAGTCGGTATCGTTGGGACGCCGCCATCAATCTTGTCTCCTCGTCGCGATATCACGGGATCATTCCTGATCCGGAGACCCTTTGGTGACGACCTGGACGAACACAGTATGGGTCGGTAGAGAGGACTTCGGAAGACGGTCCTCAGCGATGAGGTGAGCCGTCAACAGGTGAGACGGCTCCCGACGCCGCTCGATCCGGTACGTACGGGGCCATCAGTTGCTTTCGACGGTCACGTAGCTCGTTGAGTAATCCAGGATCGTTCTGCCAGGCCTGACCCAATGACTGGCGAAGTGGGACCAAGCCGAGGTAGACCTGGGCCTCGAGATCCCAGCCAGGCCCCGCCGGCTCGACTCGTTGGATCTCATTCGCCCGAAGGTTGCGGAGCAAGGACTCGGACTTCGGCGGATCGAAGCTCTCTTGCCGGACAGTCGTCAGCCAGCGCTCGAGGGCCTGGGCTGCCTGGCCCGCCTCTCCGGCGACACGGTGCGAGTCGGGCAGGGGCACGTTCATGGACGCGCGAAGTCGATCGAGACAAGCGTCGGCCGTCATGGCCAACGGTTCCTCCCCTCGGCTGAGATCGGCCAATTTCGAGACCAATGGAAAGTACCAGGTCCCCCAGGCGGGGACCCCTGGGATCGAGGCCGGGCCGACATTCCTTGTTCCCGAGGGGCGGGCGCGGAGATCCTGGTGGCAGGAGGCACAGTCGTATTCGGAAAACTCGGGCCAGCGACTGGGCCCGTTCGGGCCGGCCCCGGCGGCTTCCTTGGCCCGGCTTTCCAGCAATTCCAGGGCGGTCCTGCCCGAGACGAGTTGACCGACCGCCCAGGCTCGTGCAGGGAAGTCGCTGGCTGCGTTCCGGCCGGTCTCCATCCAGTGTGCAGGGAGGTTGGCGAGAAACGAGGAAAACTCGAAGTTCAGTCGAGGATGACCGGCCGCGATCAGGTCGTGATCCACCTCGCGGGCCGGCCGGCCATCGCGCGCCGGAACTCCGACATGGCAGGCCGCGCACCGCTCGGCCCTTACGGTCAGGTCGTCGAGCCGGACCTTACCAAATCGCTCTTCCTTATCGCGCGGTGTGAGCAAATCCCAATCATAGGTTGTGTGCAGCGCGAGCCAGGAGCCGGACGAGCCGTGACACGACTCGCAGCCCACTCCATCCTGTCGGATCGTCGCCGCGAGTTCCGGGTTCACGGCGGGACCGGGCGTCGAATGACAGGCGAGGCATCGGCCGTCCTGATGCGCCGGGATCGTGCGTCCGGCGCCTTGTCCCAGCTTTTTTGCGATCGATCGGGACAAGTCGGAGTAGAGCGTCTGAAACGCACCGGCGTGCCGATCGCGCGAGGCCCAGACCGTGTGCTCGTTGCGAAAGATCCGAGAACCATAGACCGGGGTCGGACTGCCATGACAGGCGGTCGACGAGCAACGTCCCGCTCCCCAATTGGCTTGCGTCAACGCGATCGGCCGGGCCAACGGATCGGCGGCCGAGACACGCGTTGCTCCCGCGACGCATGCGAGGATGACGAGCAAGGGCAGGATCACCGGGCCATCTCCCCCTTCAGAGCTCGCATGCAAAGGGACTCCGTCCGTCCGAGAAAAGGTGTTTGAAGAAGGGGATGGCGCGAACTTTGTCGACGGAATCGGTTGGATTGGCAACGTCGTCACGAATGGCCGAGGCAATGATAGTCTGAATCGACATGGGCGAGCGCCGCGTTCAGTCCAAAGCGGCTCGGACACGACCTGTTGGGTTCGATTGCGCCGATCGCTCCAGTCGAATTGCCTCGAACCGGTGACTCGCCTTCCCACCTCTGACTGAAATGCAAAATCCTGTTGACGAATCAATCGCTCAATGGCGGGTTCATGGGCTTACGCTCCCTTGTCTTCCTGAAGCCTTGCGAATGAGCGGGATCGCTAACCGCTCGGGGGAAAAAATCGACGGAGGGACTAAATTTATTGTGTCCAGTACGAAATCCGTGTACGTATTAAACACAAGGATCGATTCCAGATGCGTAACAATCTCTGTCGAATACCTGACTGAAAGATCCCCATGTCACCTACCCTCCTCTTATCGCTGGCCCTCGTCCTGCAATCTCCCTCGCAGCCGTCCCCTGAGAAGGACGTTTTCAGTGATCCCCAACTCGTCCAGCTCAAAGCTTTCGCGACTCAGCCCGTGGATCCATCCCTGTCCAAGACGAAGCAAACTGCGTTTAAGAAAAAGCAGAACAAAGCGAAGCTCGCCTATAACGCCCGTCTAAAAGTTCTCCAGCAGGAAGCCCATACGCTCAAGATGGCCCCTGTCATCGAGGCTCAGCAACGTATGGCCCGGGATCAGCAAATCGCTCAACAATCTCTGCGAAGTGAGCAACGTGCGGAGGAATCGCTCGCGATCCAACGCCAAGCCGTCCGGAACACTCAACTGTTCCGTCAACAACTCCTCTATGGCCCCGCCACCCAAACTCCGAATGGCCCCTTGATCTATGGCGATGGCTCAGCCGGCCCCTACAGCGCCGCGGTCATGGTCCCCAAGGTCGCCCCTTCTCCGTCCCCCATGGCGAACCAACTGCCTTTGTATATCCCGCTGTTCGTTCCTTGATGGGGCAAGAAAGAGGGGCGGAGGAGATTTTCAACAGTTGAAGTTGAGAAAAATACGATGTATGGTGAGTTTTTGTTTGTTTATTATTGTGGATAATTATGGTTAGTTGGTTGTTTTAATGTGTGGAGCGAGTTCTTCTGTAGCCGATTTTTCCGGCGTTCCCGGTCCGTCCCGATATCATAATACGCGTGGAGGTTACGATCGCCGCCCGGAGGGCTCCCGATGTCGCTCCTGGATCATCCCGAAGCGCAGGCCATCCTGACCGATGCCGTGGTCACCCCCGATGCTGTCCGGCTCGGGGCCAAGCAGGACGGCCGGATCAGGCCGGAGGAGCGGCTCATTGTGATCCGCCCCGTGGGCGAGTCGCGGATCGACCACGCCCTGACCAACGCCGGTCCCGAAGTCTCGCTGGCCGAAGTGGTGCGAGCCCAGCGCCAGTGACATCGGGTCGAGGAGATGTGCGCGGCGGGCAACGGTGGGTTAGGGCTGGACCACTCCGAGGTGAGGAGCTGGGTGGGCTGGCACCACCACATGACGCTGTCGCTGGTGGTGTTGTGGTTCCTGTGTCTGGAGCGACGGCATGTCGGGGGGGAAAACCCCGGCGATGACCGTGCCGCAGGCGCGACACATCCTGGCCAGGCTGCTCCGCGACCTGCCGCCCAGTCTGGACGAGATCTCCCGCGTGGTGACGCGGGTGCTGCGGCGTAACGAGGAGTCGCGGATCTACCATTGGCACAATGCCACGGGGGAATTCCCCCCGCGACGGCCGAGGCCGATTAGGAGTTAGGCGGCGGGGGCCCGATGGCGACGATTCCCGAACGGCATCTCGACCGTCTACGTGGGGCGGGGCTTTTGGTCTCGCAGCCGTTCGTCCCCAACCACGTCGCTTTCCCTGGAGGCGTGATTGTGGGCAAGCCCGCGTCGGTTACCGGGCACTCGCTTCCGGGCTACAAGTCAGGGTGGGATCTCGATCATTCTGAACATTTGTTACTCAAGCCATGTCGTGCGCCCGATCTCGAAGCTCCCGAAGAGCATTTCTGGCCATCTCCTGACCACTCCAGACGATCCAAGGGTGAAATCGACGATCGCGGCCAGGTCGTCGGCATCGCCTGGCTCGGCGGGGCGATCGCGAGCTATCCGGTTCCCTCAGTCGCGGACCCGCATCTCGGGCCGCGCCTTGTGTAACGCCGTGATCCCGGCAGCAGACACCCGACTCCCCCTGACGCTCAGCCCCCCCAGTGAAACGTGCTCGCTCAAGCGCTCGACGGCCGCGTCCGTTACGACTGTCTTGTCGAGGAAGAGGAACTTGAGGACGGGCAGTTTTTCGAAGTCAGCCGCCCCGACGTCCGTGATGCGAGTCCCACTCAAATCGAGGTAGATTAAGCTCGGCAGACCATGCAGGTGTTTCAGTCCCGCGTCGGACACGCGCGTCCCGTTCAGCCAGACCCTTTGCAGTCCGGTGAACCCGGCGACTGGAGCCAGCCCGGCGTCGTCGATCTGGGTGTCGATGAGATCGAGGGTGCGCAGCCCAGTCAGGCGACCGATCGGCGCCAGATCCTCGACCTTGGTCCGGGAGAGCTGGAGCTCATGCAGCCCCGTCATGCCACCGACGTAGGCGAGTCCGGCGGACGTCACCCCGCTGCCTGTAAGCACCAGACGATTCAGCTTGACCAGGTCCTTCAGGTGCCTCATGCCCGCGTCTGTAAGTCGCGGGCTGCTGATCTCCAGGATCCGGAGGTCGGTCAACCGCCGTAATGAGACCAGGTCAGCGTCGGCGAGGGCGAGATTCCGGAGCGTCAGGCGTTGAAGCCGGGTCAGTCCTTCAACATTCTTGAGACCCACGCCTGTGATCCGGGCCGCGGCCCCCAGGTGGAGGTTCTTGAGTTGGGTCAACTCGCGCAGGTGGACCATCCCGGCGTCTGTCAGGGGTATCACGCTCAAGACCAACTCTTGGAGGCGAGTCAGGCGCCCGACATGAGCCATGACCGCGTCGGCATCGCGGCGTCCCGTCCCGACGCTGATGACGGTGCCGAAATAGTCGGGGCCGAGGCGCTCGACGAGCCACTTCGGCCACTTGGGCCGGCCGTTGGGTTTCAGCCGCAGCTCGTCGGCGTACGGGCCGCGTACGGGCGTCGCTTCCCAGTCGTAGATCACCCGGCCCCCGGCCTGCCGGATCGCTGCCACGGCGTTTCGCTGGACGCGGACATGGTGGACAATCCACCCGAACCCGCATCCCGTGAGCAGGACGAGAACCATCAGCGCCCGCACGTTGAAGGCGAGCCATCGCGGTCGACGGGACGGGGTGAGGGCGGACGTCGGTCGGTCGCCTTCGTGTTCCGAAGTGGTGATACCCATCAGAGGCGGTCGCTCCGTATCGAGGTTCATGACGATGTGAGCGGCAATCCCGAGGACAAACCCGAGCCAGCAAGTTCTCCGTCCCTTCGCGACATGCCGGAACCTGGGAAATGGGCATGCTTCGCGGCGGTGCCAGTCCGATGCCCGCACGACCAGCACATTTGTCTGCCGATGACCGGTGTTCGCACTGCTCTAGTCCTGAACCAAGCGTAATTGGTTAGGAGTTTCGGCCGATTTTGCAGAAAAAACTCGAAAGCCTCCTTGTTTTCAGGGGTAATGAAGTTGTCGAGACATCATAATTTCTAGACCCAAAAGATGCTTTCGAGTGACTCCTACTGTCCACAAGAAGTCCCAGCAACGCAAGCAGAGAATTCTCCGACGTCTCCAGAAGCGGGCGATCCCCGAGCTGGACCGACCGATGATGACGGCCACCAACATTCACTGAACTGTCCGATCGGGAAAAATCAAAGGGGACGGAGGGAATTCTGGCAGACCGTCCTCAACTCCATTCTGATCGGGAATTCTCTCCGCCCCTTTTTTCGTCCCTTTTTGGGGAAGGAAACAGGGCAGCAGCTAGTTTTGGCGTCGGAATGGCGGACGTCAAAACTAGCTGCTGCCCCGTATCTGCACCCCCGTCCCCGTTTCTGCACCCCATGATCCAAGTTCCTTGCGTCCCAACACCCATCGCGCTATCTCTCTCAATGTTCGACACTCCGCCCCCAGACCCAGCCGATCACGCCGAGGACTTCGCCCACCGCTATGCCTACGATCTCGTCGCCTATTGTGCGGTGCGCATGGCGGAACTGGGCATCCCCGAACGTCTGCACGGCACACGCGACCTGTAAGGCGACGGACACTGGACGGCGTTCATCGTGCGCGACCGCCGGGCGGCAGCTTACTGGAAGGGATCGCCGTCAATTCTGGTTGCCTGAATCCGCAGCTCTTGAAGGGAAAGCCGGGAGCCCGTGTCTATGCCGGAGCGACCCTACGAGACCGGATTGACGCGATCATCGCCCACGAGTACGAGGAGGACCGGTAAGGAACTCACGAGGCGGCGCTGACGCGTGACGCACAGACGGAGTTGTCGGCCACGGACGGGGCGAGGCGAATCTTAAAGGCGATGGGGAGATTGGTTGCGGTGTAGTTGCAGGAAGTGCCCGCGACAGCCAAGACGGCACTGCTGTCGACGCAAAGTCGCCGAAACCCGCACACATCCTATTGCTCGCTACCTTTCGCGCAACCCGCAAGTTCAGCCTTCCGGTCGAACCCTTCCTGCGTCAGCCTGTAGATCGATTCCGGCCCGTCGCGGAACGTGCTGCCGGATCGCATCAGGCCGGCTCTCGCCAACTCGCGGTACAGCTCGCGGGTAGAGTCGTTGACATCGATCTGGCCGTGCCGCTCGATGTGCAGGCGGAACAGGGACAGGGCGGCTTCGGACAACGTGATCGTTTCAGGCATGGTTCCCTCCTTGTTGTTGCCATGATACCGGCGGTAGCGGCGTGGATGAAGAGTAGCCGTGTAATTGTAGATATGTTAATGAATTCGGTTTAATGTGATGCGGAAGCGGGCGGGACGCCCGCGGTCCCAGGGGGGGGGCAGGTGGCCCCCCAGGAGTGGCGATCCCGGATCAACATGGAGTTGATCAGTGAACGGGTGGTTCAATCCCGCAGTTTCGGCCGGGGAGACTCACTTTTGGACGAGCTCGACGACGGGGTCGAACGATTTATGAGGGGTCTTGAGACACTCGATGCACCGGCCCACGAGTGTCAGGGAGGGGAGGTCGTACTGGCCTTCGGGACCGGAGACGAGGGGATACAAGGTGCGGCAGGCTTCGGCGAACCGGCCCTGCTCGTAATGCGCGAGTGCTGACTCATAAGCGTCGCGGAGCGATTGCCAGGCGGCATCGACGCTGCCTGTGTGGAGCTCATAAATGTCGGCGGCGCCGTCGATGCCCGCAACCCGGACGCGGCAGAGCTTTCTCGCGGGGAGTTCGCCGCGAAGTTTCTCGTGGGTGGATCCCGTCATCAGCACAGGGACCCCGAGGTGTTTGGTCGCGCCCTCGACTCGGCTCGCCAGGTTCACCGCGTGTCCCTGGGGGCCGTACATGAATTTGGTCCGGCTGCCGGTATTACCGACGAGGGCTCGCCCTGTGTTGATCCCGATCCCGATCCCAAGCGGTCCGCCGATCCGTTCTCGCCAGAGGTCGTCGAGGGCCGGCAGCTCGGCGAACATCGCGATCGCCGCCTTGCAGGCCAGGATCGCGTGGTCCGGCTGGTCCGCGGGCGCATTCCACATGGCGAGCATGCCGTCGCCGCTGTAGCTGACGACGACCCCCTTGAACTCGAGCACGCGGACGGTCAAACGCTCCATCACGTCGCCGGCCAGCTGACAGGTCTCGCTCGGGGTCAGCTTCTCGGAAACGCGCGAGAAGCCACGGATATCACTGAACAGGATGGTGATCTCCCGCTCACGCCCTTCCAGCAAGCTCGGATCCCGGTCGAGCTCGCGCGCCAGTTCGGTAGAGAAGAACTGCTCGAACTGGATTCGCCTTCGCGAGGCCTGGGCTTCGCTTTCCGCCCGCGCGAGTCCGGCCTCGACCGCGGTGGCAAGGACCTGAACCAGTTGCGCTTCCAGCGGCCGGATGGCGAGCTTTAACGACCCCGGTTTCAGCAGGCGAGCCCCGTAGACGATGCCCACCACCTCGCTGTCATCGTTCAGGATCGGTGCGGCGACCACGGCACTGATCTCGAGCAGGCTGGCTGATGGGGCGTCGTCGGCGAGGTCCTGGTAGAAGGTCCGTTTGTCCTGACAAACGCGTTGGAGGACGCCACGGCTGAAACCGGCCCCGGTGCTGTCACTCGCATCCGCATCGTGATGGGCGATGACCTCCCAATCTTCGCCCCGTTTCAGAATGACGAGACCTCGGTCCAGCCCGATCAACTCCACAACGGCCCGCGCTGTTTGCTTATAAAACTCCCCCGAGGAGACCGATGCCCGTTGGACCGAGACCACCGCCTCGAACCAGCGTGCCAGGGTCGCCGCGTCAATGCCTTCTTCCTTGGGCAATCCGGTGAGGAAGTTCGACTCACCGAGCCGGAACGGTCTCTCGACCGTGCGCATGCTCTCGAAATAGGTCCCTTCTCCGTGATCACCGCCCGCTTCGGCTTTGAGGAGCGTTTCGCCGATCGTGAGTCGGGCGGGAAGGGCGACCTCGCACTGGCCTCCCGGAACGATCATTTGCCCGCCGGAGAGCCAGACCGGGAATCGTTTGCTCAGGTTCTGGAGCCGGAGCCGTCGGAACGGAGCTTCCTCGATCCGGAGTTGGTCTCCCGAAACCGACGGATCGAGCAGAACCCTTCTTGGCACGTCGCGCTGGGGACCACGGCCAAATTCGATCGGGCCGCTCTCGTGCACAAACTGAGTCTGAGCGTTCTGGTAGTTCAGGGAGATCCGAAGCATGGAACGCGGTTCCTCGTCGTCATTAGAGACGGACTTCCTCGTCGCCCCTCACTCTCCAATGTACAACAATGAGCGTGAATTTGGCCAGGAACCGGGTTTTTGGCCACGAACGTCAAGCCGTCGGCAGCCCGATTGAGGCTGCGCTTTGGAATGCCCTGGGACCATGGTCGGGGTCCAAATCAGGAAGGGTGGACAGAGCCCCCCCTCGAGAATCGTTCGGCCCCACGATGACGCCAAGGCCGATCGCGGCGACGCCGGGAAAAAAGGGGATTCGGTGAAGCCTGATCTCAGCTCAGAGGAATCGCTCGAGGATTCGGCGACTGGAGAGGTCGAGAAGGCGAAGGTCGGGAACCTGATAGCGGAGTTTTTGAGAGTCGGTGATCAGGACGCGATGGGCAGAGATCCGGCGGACGTCGTCCTCGCTGTCGAGGGTGAATCGTGTCGCTCCTCGATCGGTCTCGACGTCCCAATCGGAGGGCGAGATCTCGCCCGAGAGGCGGAGGATGCGCTTGATCACCGGGACGAACTCGCGGAGTGCGAGCTCCCCCTCCAAGAGCTGGCGGATGGAGGGGGAGAGTTCTTCGAGCGACTCGATACAGAGGATCTCGCGGCCATGGGTGTCGCAGAGCGAGATCCAGAGCCCCGGGTCGGTGATCGGGAAGGCTCGGACCGGCTCGACCCCGACGTGGCGCTTGCCATCGGCGTCGATCAGCACGAGCCGGCCCCAGGCGTCCTGACTGAGCCCGAACGGACGGAGCGAGGCTTTCGAAGGGTCGGAAGCGGGAACGGTTGCCACGGGGTGACCTTGCTCGTTAGACGTTCAGTGAAGGAGGATTTCTCAGTGACTTGCCTGTCCCGCGACCAGTTCCATCTGGGCGCGGTGAAGCCTTGAATACGCTCCTGGTCGTTTGAGAAGCTCATTGGGGGGGCCGACCTCGGCGATCCGTCCGTGTTCGAGGACGACCAGGCGATCAGCGCGGCGGAGCGTGCTCAGCCGGTGGGCGATCGCGATGGTGGTGCGCCCGCGGATCAGGTTGTCGAGCGCTTCCTGGATCTCCCGCTCGGTCTCGGTATCCACCGATGAGGTTGCTTCATCAAGGATCAGGATCCGCGGATCGATCAGGATCGCCCGCGCGATGGAGATTCGCTGGCGTTCGCCTCCCGAGAGAGCCTGTCCCCGTTCGCCCACGATCGAGTCGTAACCGTCGGGGAGCCGGAGGATGAAGTCGTGTGCTCGGGCGGCGCGGGCGGCCGCGATGATCTCGCCGCGATCCGCATCCGGGCGGCCGTACGCGATGTTCTCCGCGATTGTTCCGTAAAAGAGGAACGGCTCCTGGAGCACGATGCCGATGTGCCGACGATACTCCGAGACGGCATAGGAGCGAATGTCGACACCGTCGACCAGGATCGCGCCGTCGGTGACGTCGTAGAATCGGCAGACCAAGTTCACCAGTGTGCTCTTGCCCGCGCCACTGGCTCCGACCAGGCCAATCATCTCCCCTGGTCGAATCGACAGATCGATGCCTCCCAGGATCGAGCGGCTGCCGTGGCGGAACGCGACCTGGCGAAGTTCGATCTCCCCTTCGATCCGGTCGGGATGAATCGGCCGCGCCGGTTCGGCCACGCTTGGCGCCCGGTCGAGAATCTCGAAGATCCGCTGAGCGCTGACCCCCGCGCGTTGCGTGGCCTGGACCATCCGGAGCATGGCCTCGAGACGCGTATAGAAACGAGCAATCAAGGTGAGGAACATCGTCAACGCCCCCACCGTGATCCGGTTGTCTTCAAAGATCATCCAGGCGCCGACGCCCCAGACGATGAGCAAGCCTGCTTGGGTCAGGAAGGTGGTCATCGGGCCGAAGAACGACCAGATCGTGTTGACCCGGTCGTTGACGGCCAGGACATGGTCGTTGGTCTGATGGAACCGCTCGACCTCCCGGCGCTCCTGGGCGAACGCCTTGACGACCCGGATCCCGGGGATGGTGTCGGCCAGGACACTCGACATCGCCGCCCAGGCCCGACTCCCCTGTTGGAGCGCCCGAAGCATCTTGTAGCGGACAAACTGGACCAGCCACATGATGATCGGGAAGGGCACGAGCGCGGCGACGGCCAATAGCGGATCACGGTAACCGAGCAAGGCCACCGTCATCGAGATCATGATGACGTCGGTGGCGAAGTCGAGCAGGTTGATCGAGAGGAAGTTACAGATCCGGTCGGTGTCACTGGTCAAGCGCGACATCAGGTCGCCCGTTCGCTTCCCGCCAAAGAACTCGAGGGAGAGCTTATGAAGGTGCGAGTAAGTCTGATTCCGCAAGTCGGCGCTGACTCGCTCGCTCACCCAGGCCAGGACGTAAGTCCGCGCCCAACCCAATAGCCAGGCCGCAACGTAGGCGGCAGTCATCCAAAAGAGATAGTAGCCGACGAGGCCAAAACTACCGGTCCCGTTCTTCTCGTAAGGGATCAGAACTTGGTCGACCAGCGGTTCGGTCAACGCGGCCGGCACCAGGCTCGCCGCCGTACTGGCCAGCGTCAGCACAAAGCCGAGAGCAATCATCCATCCCCGAGGGCGTGCGAACTGAGAGAGTCTCAGGAGCGCGGAGGCTGCTTTGGAGGCCGAAGGGGGGGAACAGGCCGAGCAGGTCGACTGCGAGGAGGCAAGCACCGCCCCACAAGAGGGGCAGGCGGTTTCGGAGGCTGAGTCGGGCCCGTCGCGGCCGTCGCGCACCAGGGCCTCGAATCGATTGATGAATCGATGAGCGGATTGGCTTCGGCCGATCGTGTAACGCCAGTAGGCCAGCCGACCCGTGGAATCGACCAACTCGAGCGTGCCGAGGCCGGCCCGGTCGCGGGTTCGGAGCGTCAAGGCTTCGGTGATCGGCCACGATTGCCAGGAGGGCGAACCGCCCCCTTTCCCCGATGTGGAGGGGGTGGGTTCACCGTGGAGCAAGCGTCGATCGGTCAGGACGAGCAGATTCGTCCCGTAGTGCAGGCGGCGATCGAGGTCGGGAGAGAACCAGGCGAGCGGTCTTTCCTCCGGTCCCAATTGTGTCTCGAGTTCCCCACCCCAGGTCCCTGGCAGAGGGCCGAGACCATCATTCACAACTTCCTCGTTGGGGATCACCAAACGACCTTCCTCAAGCCCGCGGCTCGACCGTCGCGAATCGACCTGGTCCTGTCCGTTCTGATTTGGACAGTCCTTACTCCAGAGTACGGACAAATCATTCTAAGGGTCGAATCCACTTTGGATAGGGCGATCATTTCGTTGGGCTCGGGTCACCCTTACGGTCAGGATTGTGTTAAACAAGCATTTGCGAATTCGGAAAACCTTTCGGCTGCTCGGATTGAGGGAAGTGGAGGCAGAGACATCGACGGGGTCCAATGAGAATTTGAAGTGGGGGGTGGCAACGCCCTTCGATCTTTAGATTTGAAACTTTCCTGGTGCCGAGTTGATTTTTGTGGGGCCGGACGCCTAAAGTAAAGCACTTCATTTCAAGCGGGGCATGTTCTTGGTTACCTAGGTTCATGGGAAACAGTTGAGTCAATGGACTGGCTCGGCCTCGCTTTTGGAGCCTTGGGGGTCACTTGATTCGGAACGTTCACTGCGAGGTGCAAACTACCTCGCTTCGTCTCTATCGCGGTCCCGCTACTTCGGTGGCGGCTCAGCGCAATCGCGATGACACAGCCTTGGTTCGTGCGCGAGGCTGTGCGATTTGGGAGGCCTGTCCTCCCGATTTCTCTCGCTCGGGGAGTGTTCTCTCTCCGCCACTGAGTTCCTTATTCAAGAAACTCCGAATCGCTTCTGACATCGTCCCAACGCTCGGCCCGATTTCTCCGTACTTACGGTAGTCGAGCGAATCAGAGGCCGGTCCTTCGATTACCACGAGCTTCGAAGACCCAGGCCGGGACTCTCAGAAGGCGTTCGATCCAGTCGCATTGCTTCATGAGCAGCAGACGCCAGGTGCAATAGAGAGAACTGGTACTTCCCTCGCGTGGATGGCTCGCGCCTGCGTGAGGTTGTCGAGGTATCAACCGACGATCATGGCTCCTTCGGGTCGGCACAACATCTACACAGCCGCGATGCCAATTCCGTCTGGGAGGTTCGGGTCCATGGAGTTTCTGAAGGTCCTTGCCCTGCGTGGGCCGAATATGTGGGCGAATTTTCCCGTGCTGGAGGCATGGGTCGATCTGGGGGCGTTGAAGGATTCGCCCTCCACCTCGATTCCTGGCCTCAACGACCGGCTCATGAGCTGGCTCCCGACGATGATTGAGCATCAGTGTAGCGAAGGAGTGCGGGGAGGGTTCTTCCAGCGGCTACGCGAGGGGACCTACCCGGCGCACATCCTGGAGCACGTGACGCTCGAGCTCCAGGAGCTACTCGGAATGCCGGTCAAGTACGGCCGCGCCCGAGAGATGAAGGAAGATTCGAGCGTCTACAAAGTCGTCGTCCAGTACCGCGAAGAAACGGTGGGCCGCGCCTGCCTGTTCGCGGCCCGGGAACTTGTCCTGGCGGCGATTGCCGACCGTCCGTTCGACGTGAATGCCGAGGTTCAGCGGCTCCGTGAGCTGGCTCACGAAGTTTCGCTCGGACCGAGCACGGCCGCGATCGTCGCGGCTGCCAAAACACGCGGGATTCCCCATCGCCGACTCAATTCCGGAAGCCTGATTCAGCTCGGGCAAGGGGTGAGGCAAAGGCGCATTTTGACCGCCGAGACCGACCGTACCGGCGCGATCGCCGAGTCGATCGCCCAGGACAAAGACCTCACCCGGACCCTGCTCAGCGCGGTCGGCGTGCCCGTGCCCGAGGGGAGGCCCGTGACCGACGCCGAGGATGCATGGGAAGCTGCCCAAAGCATCGGCCATCCGGTCGTCGTCAAGCCTCGCTTCGGCAATCAAGGGCGAGGCGTCGCCACCAATCTCTCCACTCGCGAGCAGGTCGTGACGGCCTACCAGAACGCTCGCGAGCAGGGTGATGAGGTGGTTGTCGAACGCTTTGCACCGGGCGCCGACTACCGGATCTTGGTGATCGACGGTAAAGTGGTGGCCGCGTCCCGCCGCGAACCGGCCCACGTCATCGGCGATGGCCAGCGGACGATCGCTCAGCTCGTCGAAGAAGTAAACACCGATCCGAGACGCTCCAACCATCACGCCACCGCGCTCAGCAAGATCGTTCTCGATCCGATCGCCCTGGAGGTGTTGAGCGAGCAAGGGACCACGCCCGACTCGATCCCCCAGAAGGGTGAGCGGGTCTTGATCCGCCGGAACGCGAACCTGAGCACGGGGGGGACGGCCTCCGACGTGACCGACGAGGTCCATCCCGACGTCGTCGCACGATCGATCGACGCGGCTCGCGTGATCGGTCTCGACATCGCCGGCGTGGATATCGTCGCCCTGGACATCAGCCGCCCGCTCGAAGAGCAAGGGGGGGTGGTCGTCGAGGTCAATGCCGGACCTGGGCTCCGGATGCACCTTGAACCGTCGTCGGGCTCGCCCCGACCGGTCGGCGAGGCGATCATCAACATGATGTTCCCCGAGGGGGACAATGGCCGGATCCCGCTGATTGCCGTGACCGGCGTCAACGGCAAGACGACCACCACCCGGTTGATTGCCCACATTATGCGGGGCACCGGTAAGACGGTGGGAATGACCAATAGCGACGGTATCTATATTGATAACCGTCGGATCGAGGCCGGTGATTGCAGTGGCCCGCAGAGTGCCCGCGCGATCCTGCTCAATCCCAAGGTCGAAGTGGCGGTGCTGGAGGCCGCTCGAGGGGGAATCCTCCGCGAGGGACTCGGCTTTGATAAGTGCGACGTCGCCGTCGTGACGAACATCGGCGAAGGGGATCACCTTGGTCTCTCGGGTATCGAAACACTCGAGAAGCTGGCCCTCGTCAAGCGGACGATCGTCGACGTCGTTCAGCCGACCGGCGTGGCCGTGCTCAAGGCCGACGATCCTTGGGTTGAACAGATGGCACCCAAGTGCCCGGGCTCGGTCCTCTTCTTCTGCCGGGACCCCCACCATCCGGTGATTCAGGCGAAGCGAGAGCAGGGGGGACGCGTGGCGTTCGTCCGCGACGAGGTCGTGATCCTGGCCGAGGGGGAGAATGAGATTTCCCTGGCTCCCTTGTCGCGGATCCCGCTGACTTATGACGGCCGCGTCGCCTTCCAGGTCGAGAATGCCTTGGCCGCCGCTGCCGCCGCGTGGTCGGCCGGGGTTCCGCTCGACCTGATCCGGATGGGGTTGGCCACCTTTACCAGCAGCGCCCAGGTGACCCCCGGCCGGTTCAACGTCCTCGAAGCCAACGGGGCAGCCGTCATCATCGACTATGGGCACAACCCGTCCGCCGTGACCGCCCTGGTCGAAGCGCTCGAGATGTTCCCGCAACAGCGACGCACCATCATCTTCTCGGCCGAAGGGGATCGACGCGACGAGGACATCGTGCGTCAGACCGAAATCCTCGGCGACGCGTTCGACAGCGTCATCCTTTACGAATATCCCAACCGCAGGGGACGTGCTCCTGGCGAGATCCTGGGCCTACTCCGAGAAGGGTTCGCCACGGCGAACCGGCTTTCTGACATCATCGAGGCTCCCGACGAGCCGACGGCCATCGACCAGGCGCTTCGCGCCCTCAAGCCGGGCGATCTTCTCGTCGTTCAGCCCAAGGAGATCGATGACGTTGTGAACGAGGTGATCCGGTTCCTCAAAACCACCCCGCCCAAGCCCGAACGCAAGCCGCAGCCGCACACCGGGGCCCGTACCCTGGTCGGGCAGGCGGGCTCCTGATGGCATGCACCTGTTGATTTGACTTCTTGATCGTACTTTAGGGGCGTGGACGCAATCCCTTGTTTGGAACTGGTCGACGTCCATGCCTTGGTCGGTGGGACTAACGGAACTCGTCCCACCGATCACTTCTTTTTTTTGATTTCGACTCGTCACGGCGAGCCGTACGGTTAGGGAGCGTCAACTCGCTCCCTGATTTGTTTGGATCGAGCAGACGAAGTGCAAGGGCCGTTTCCCTGTTGTCGGGAGCCAACGGCGATTCACTTAGTCACGGAGTCAGAGGCGTGGGCACGCAGCCGGTTCGGAACTGGTTGTGCCCATGCCTTGATTGGTGAGGCGGGCGGAGTCCGTCTCACCAGTCCCCTTCTCACTCGCAATGCATCGCACGAGCTGATGCGGAGGCTTCCCGGAAGGGGGCGTTCTCGCCGGTTTGGAGAGCCAACAAAAAGGCAGTTGGCCTCGGCTTATCGCGGGTAAGTGGTCGGTGAGCCGTTCGATGACAACGGAGGCAGAAGTGTGGACGCAATGCTGGTTCGGAACCGGTCGTCGTCCATGCTTTGATCGGTGAGACCGGAGGAACCCGTCTCACCGATCACTCCAATTCACCGTCGTTGCCGATGGCTTCGACGGGGCATTCTTCCATGGCGGCCATGCAGGCGGCGAGCTCCGCCGGGTCTTCAGGCTGGCGCACGACGAAACTGTACCCCACCGCGTCGTGGCGGACGAAGTTCAACGGGGCGGTCTCACGGCAGAGGTCGCAGTCAATGCACGTGACATCGACGTAGAAGCTGCCAGCCACGTTTTCGGGAACTTTCTGGCTCTTGTCGGCCATTGCTGGCGGACGGCGCCCGCTTTTGAGGGCGGGCGCTCGTCTCGTTTCCTTCCGGCTAGTCGAGTCTGTTCAGGTGGGATCAAACCGACTTGGCATCGATCCAGGTCATCAGGCTGCGGAGTCGCTTGCCGACCTGTTCGACCGGGTGATCACGCTCGAGCCGGCGCACCGCGTTGAAGACGGGGCGGCCGACCTTATTCTCCATGATCCACTCGCGAGCGAACTCGCCCGACTGGATCTCCTTGAGAATCTTCTTCATCTCGACCCGGGTCTGCTCGTTGATGATGCGCGGGCCGCGGGTGTAGTCGCCGAATTCCGCCGTGTTCGAGATGCTGTAGCGCATGTAGTTGAGGCCGCCCTGATACATCAGGTCGACGATCAGCTTCAGCTCGTGGAGGCACTCGAAGTAGGCGCTTTCCGGCTGGTAGCCGGCTTCGATCAGGGTCTCGAAGCCCATCTTGACCAGGGCGCTGACGCCACCGCAGAGGACGACCTGCTCACCGAAGAGGTCGGTCTCGGTTTCCTCGGCGAACGTGGTCTGAAGCACGCCACCGCGGGTTCCGCCGATCCCCTTGGCATAAGCCAGGGCGAGCGCCTTGCCGGCGGCCGAAGTGCCTTCGCCGGTGGCGATCAGGCAGGGGACGCCGCCCCCCTTGACGAACTCGCTCCGGACGAGGTGTCCGGGGCCTTTGGGGGCCACTAGGCCGCTGTCGACCCCTTGGGGGGGGACAACCTGGCCGAAGTGGATGTTGAACCCGTGGGAGCAGAGCAGGAGGTTGCCGGGACGAAGCTTGGGCTTGATGTCCTGGGCGTAAATGTCACCCTGGACTTCGTCGGGCAGAAGGATGTTGACCAGGTCGCCAGCCTCGGCGGCTTCCGCGGCGGAGACCGGCTTGAAGCCGTGTTCGACCGCCAGGTCGTAGTTGGCCGATCCGGGACGCTGTCCTACGACGACGTTGCAACCCGAGTCACGGAGATTTTGGGCCTGGGCGTGCCCTTGGCTTCCGTAGCCAATAATCGCGATCGTTTTGCCCTTCAACAGACCCAGGTCGGCGTCCTGGTCGTAAAACATCGTGGCCGGCATCGGCGGCTCCCCTTCAAGCAAGGAGAGTTACTGTTGGCTTGCGGAGCATGGCTCGCCCGCGGAAAAAAACGCTCCGACACCGATCGCGTGAAATGATATTTCACGCGGCCAATGCCCAGGGCGATCGTTAACGAACGAGCCACGAACCGATTACCACCAGGAACTCATTACAAATTGGAATGTCCCAGGACGGTCGGCGTGCTCTCGTCGGCGTCAGGAGCCGTGGTCTCCTCGAGATTGACCGGACGGCTACCACGAACCAAGGCAATTCGGCCGGTTCGCGCGAGTTCGCGAATCCCGTAGGGGCGGACGGCCTCGATGAATGCCTCGATCTTCTTCTCCTGGCCGGAGATTTCGATCATCAACTGCTCAGGTCCGATGTCGACGATGCGACCCCGGTAGCTGTCGACCAGCGCCTTGATCTCGGCGCGGCGGTCGGGGGTGGCGTCGATCTGGATCAAGATCAGGTCGCGTTCGACGAAGTCTTCGCGCGAGATGTCGAGGACTTTGACAACCGTGACGATCTTCTCGAGTTGCTTTCGCACCTGCTCCAGAAGGCGATCGTCTCCCATCACCACGACAGTGATTCGGGAGAGGTGGGGATCTTCGGTCTCGCCCACTGCCAGACTATCAATATTAAACCCGCGCGAGGCAAACATCCCCGAAACGTGCGCCAGGACGCCCGGCTGATTTTGCACCAGCGCTGAGAGAACATGCCGCATTCGTCCCGTTCCTCGCACCGCGGTTCCTGAACCTGTGCTCGTCGTTGTCGCCTCAGCCCCCATCGCGAATCGAACCCCCTCAGTCTCAGGCGTTCGCCCCATGCCGCGCAACACGCTGGTACGAACCGCGGAAACAATAAATGTACTCCCCCCGTCTCGCCCTCGCAAGGGGGTCGAGATGACTCGAGCACGGGGTCACGGGGGCGGAGTCGACGGCCGACACGCCCCGAGCCACGCTCAACGAGACAGTTCGAGGCCCGCTCGCGTTCGCATCGACGAGGCCGAACGCAATAAAAAATCGCCGGCTCGAGCCGGCGATTCGGTTTCAGAACTTCTGAGGCGAGCGACGCTTCGATTATTGACCGGGGAAGCCGGGAATCCCCTGATGGGGAAAGCCTCCCATGCCAGGCGGCATCCCACCGGGGGCTTCTGCCTTGGGCTTGGGATCCTGGATCAAAGTTTCCCGGTTGAGCGAGATCGACTTGAAGCTGTCGCCCGGGGTGACGTAGTACCAGCCGGCGAACCGCTCGGTCAGCTCGTTGGCCCGCTTCTGGCCATCGGCGATCTTGCGCTCCTGGTCGGCTTTCTCGCGGTCGACCTTCTCCTTGGCTTCCTTCTCCTCGGCGATCCGCTTGGGGTCGTCGGGCGCCTTCTGGAACGGATCCTCGGGAAGCGCCAACGGTGCCGTCGGCTCGACGGCGGGGGCGGGTTGGGGAATCAAGGTGGGGTCGAAGGAGACGGTGACCATGAGGTACCGGTTCTCGGCGGCCCCTTCGGGCTGTTTGGCTTTGTCCTTGGCGGCTGCCGACTCATCGCTCCCCGCCGTCAGATCCAGGCCACTGGCGATGACGACCTCACCGTATCGAAGCGTGTAGACCACGCCTTCGTCGGTGCTCACCGTCACTTCTCCTTGGTTGGAGTAGAGCCCCTTGGCCGTCGGGTAGAACCCCTTGGTGACGAGTGAGCTCAGGGCCTGCCGGGTCGTTGGCTTGACCTCGCCTCCGGTGGCCACCTTCAACTCGCGGCTGAGTCCGTCCGGCTTGGGACGCACGCCGACGATCTTGAGGTCACTCAGCGCGGTGGTCATCGCCGTCAGCTTCTCGGCATCGAGTTCCTTGCCGGCGGGCACCCCGTCGGTGGTCCAGGGGCCGCTGGCGTCCTTCCGCTCGAGGGTCAAAACGTCACCCGGGACGATCGTACCGCGCTCGGGATCCACCTTGTGGTGGTCGACGACCACTTTGCGGACCTTGCTGGCGTCGAGCTTGAGCAGGTTCGTCTCGATCCAGTCGGCGAACTTGGTCGAGAGGTCGGCCTTGACGTTGACTCCGTAGATCCGCTTCTGGCCGGGAACTCGAACGTAGCGCTGGCCTGTGGTGGCTTGTTCGCCCTCGGGCGCGTCCTTGTCCTTGCGAACCTCGTTGCCGATGATCAGGTCGGCGAGAACTTTTTCGGAGGCGTCGCGGAGGGTGACCCGCTTGCCTCGGCCTTTGAGGCTCGTCACCTTGGTGTCGAGGGGGTCGACCACGCCCATCTCTTCCTGGTCTTCCACCCGGTCGGAGCGGATCGTGTCCTTGTTCAGGTCCATCACGCTGGAGGCGGTCTTGGCGAGCCGGTCCTTGGCGTCGGCCGGATAGTCGTAGTGGGACGGGATCACCCACTTGCCGTCCTTGAACTTGACCTCAAACTCCGAGGAGGTCGCCGTCGTGGGCTCGTAGTCCACCACCTGGAGGTCGGTGCAAGCGAACGGATCTTTGAACTCAGGAAAGAAGGGCTGTCCCGCGTCGACGAACGCGATGTCTTGAGCCGATCGATCAGGGACTCTCAAGAAGGCCGCGCCAGTGAGCAGCAGCGCCACGGCGACGAATACGAATGTCTTGGTCGTCTCTTTCATTGTCTCTGCTTACCTCGGGTGAGGATGATTTCGGGATGAGGAGGTGGGGAACCGCCGGCGTCGTCTCGCGAATCCAATGAAGGCATGAGGGTGGGTTGACGGTCCCCACCCCCACAACCACGGGTTGCTCAGGCGAGCCGATTCGGGTTGGCCCCTTGGTTCTCACGTCGGAGCCGAGTGGCGAACACGAAGAGACCGAGAATCAGAGGAGGGAGCGGGGGCAGCATGATCGCCACCGCGCGAACCTCGTTTTGCGTCCGGCGGATCTCCTGCTCGGTATCTCCCTTGATCTCAAGGATCTTCTTCCGCTTCTGGTCGTCGATGTTGGCCTTGTCGACGTCGAGTCGGCGGTTGGCGATCTCCTGAAGTTGAAGGACCCGGATTTCCTTGGTCCGCTCATCCATGTCTTTGCTCGAACGAACGGCTTCGACTTCCTTGTCGAGTCGCTTTTGGAGTTTGTCGAGCAGTTGCTTGGCCTCGTCCTCGGCCGCCTTGGTCTCGTTCTGGCGGATCTCGATGAACGTCTTGTTCTTGGCCTCGAGCAGCGAGAGGGTTCGGTGCTCGGGACGACGCTTACGAAGCGTGACGAACGCGTCGTCACCGGCCAGGACGTCGACGCAGTTGAGCACGAATGTCACGTTGTCGAGTTCGAGGTTCTCGGCCCGTTGCCTGCGGAGCATGAAGAACTGCTCAGAGATCACGTCGAGGTCGGCGATCGCGATCACATCGATCTCGGCCGGCTTCTTCGCTGCTTCCTTGGTCTTCTCTTCCGCTTTCTCCGGTTCCTTTGCCTTGTCGGCTTCGGCCGCGGGCTTCCCTTGCACGCGGGCGGCCAAGGAGTAGGCCAGACCGGTGGGGAAGTGGGGCCGGTTCGGGTTGATCCCCGACGGACCCATGAAGCTCTGCTGCATCACTTCGCTGAACGGCAAGGTGCCACCCGACTGGTTGGTCCGCAGCAAGGGGGTGAAGTCGAGTCCGGCCCCTCCGCGCTGACGGAGCAAGCCGGGGAAGAGCGTGACCACTTCCTGCAAGCCGGAGCTGACCGCCTGGCTGGGGTTGAACGCGTCTTCAGCACCGCTGTTCTTGCTGATGAAAACGACTTCGGGAGGCAGGTCGGCCAGGTTGGGGTGCGGGTTGTACGGGTTCCAGACGATCTCGGTGGTTGGCCAGTCGATCCCGATCAACTCGAGCAAGGGCCGCAGGTCCCCCTTCGGCTCCGGTGGCTGGCCACCGCCGAACGGTCCCCCGGCCGGAGCGCGAGGCACTTCGGGGGAGATCTGAGGATTCTCGTAGGGCAAGGGGTCGAGGAAGAGGAGCACCGGCCCCCCTTGGCGGACGTAGGCCGTGAGGTTGTCGATCTGCTTCTGAGTCAAAGAAGAGGGCTGTGCGACGAGCAAGACGTCGAGGTCCGTGGGCAGCGTGGCGTCGGGAGAGACCGAGCTGACGTTGTACTGCTTCTTGAGCTCGGTGACGATCGACCACTCGGGGCTCTGGCCCATGGAGCGGAAGTCGAAATTCCCCATCAATTTGGCGTCGGTATTCAAGATCCCGACGCTCTTCCGGCCGCTGCGTGAGACGACGCGGAGCGAGCGGGTCAGCTCGTACTCGACCGGCAGGCCCCGGTCGAAGAAGGGGATGATGACCTCTTCCAGGCCCGAGTTGAACGCGACGCCGAGGAAGACTTCGGTCGAAGTCTGTCTCGCTTCGTCGGCGGTCATCACCCGGCGCGGCTCGATGCCGAATCGCTTCTCGGCGTCGCGAGCCTGGGGAGAATAAAGCTCGGTCTCAACCAGGTTCAGACGGACCTTGTCTCCGCCTTTGGCGGCAAACTCTTTGAGCAGGCCGATCATGTCGGCCTTGGTTTCGACGAATTCACGAGGCACGTCAGGGCTGTAGTAGGCCTGAATGAAGACGGGCCGATCCTTGGGGATCTGCTTGAGCGTGGCCAAGGTCTCGGGAGAGAGGGTGTGCAGTCTGGCCGCGCTGGTGTCCGCCCGGACCCCCGCACGCGCCACCAGGACGTTCAGGCTGGCGAGAGCCATGACGACCGCAACCACCCGCGCCAGTGAATGGCCCCAGCGACCGTTGCTCGCCTGGCCACCCGCCCAATGCCGCCGCCCGAGCAAAACCATGTTCACGTAAAGAAAGGCCGCGGCCAGTGAGACGAAGTAGAAGAGGCCGGCCAGTGGCACGACTCCCGTGCCGAAGTCATGAAACTGCGCGGGGACCGACAGGTCCTCGAACTGGCGGCGAAGGACACCTCCCAGGGGAGAGCCGAGCAGCCCGAGGAAGACGGGGACCGCGCAGAAGACCGCGCCCATGATAAAGGCGACCGTGACGTTGGCCGACAAGAGCGAGCCCACCATGCCCAAGGCGATCAGCATCACTCCCATCAGCCAGTAGCCGAGGTAGGTCGCGAACATGATCCCTAGGTCGGGCGAGCCGAGCCACTTCAGGATCGCCACCTGGGTCAGTGAAAACACCAGGGCGACCGTATAGATGCCGACGGCGGCCAGGTACTTGCCCAGCACCACGTCGACGTCATGAGCGGGGAGCGTGAATAAAAGCTCGTCGGTCCCTAGCCGCCGTTCCTCAGCCCACGTGTTCATCGTGATGGCTGGAATGAAGAACAAGAGCAGGTACGGCATCCAGTCGTTCAAGGGCGCGAGGTTGGCCAGGTTGTTCGTGAAGAAAACCGGCTGCCAGAATGCGACCCAGGAGCTGACGAAGACGAACAAGGTAATAAAGACATAACCAGCGGGGTTGCTGAAATAGCTCAAAAAGTTCCGCTTGAAGATCGCCCGGATCACAGACAAGCGGAACGGCGACGACCCGCGGACTCCTTGGTTCGCCCTTGAGGGGGTCGGCTTGGTTGAATTCTTATGGAGCGTGGTCACCGTATCGGTCCTGTGTGCGGAATAGCGGATTGATCTGCGAAGGAATCCTGTGTTGGCCTCAGACCGGTTGTGCGGTCAGACGATGGAATTGATCCTCGAGCGACTTGCCCTCGGCCCTCAACTCGGCCGGTTCGCCGTCGAAGACGATCTTGCCGTCGTGAATGAACAGGACGCGGTCCGCGACCGGTTCGACCTCTTGGAGAATGTGGGTCGAGACGAGCACCGTTTTCGACTTACCCAACTCACGAATCAAGGTTCGGACACCGCGAATCTGATTGGGATCGAGGCCGCTGGTCGGCTCATCCATGATCAGGACTTCGGGGTCATGGACCATCGCCGCGGCCATCGAGACCCGCTGGCGGTATCCCTTCGAGAGCTTGCCGATGGGCTTGTGCGCGACCGACTCGAGGGAGCATTGAGCCAGGACCGCCTCGATCCGGCTGCGGAGATAGGTCCCGGAGAGCCCACGCGCCTGACCGAAGAAGTCGAGCAGGCTCTGGGGGGTCATGTCGGGATAGAGCGGGCCGTTTTCGGGCAGGTAGCCGATGTGCTGGGCCGCCTCGATCCGGTCGGCCTGGACGTCGATTCCGGCGATCCGAGCCGTCCCTTTCGTGGGGGCGACGAAGCCGGTCAGGAGCCGCATCGTGGTGGTCTTGCCCGCCCCGTTGGGGCCGAGAAACGCCACCACTTGCCCGCGAGGGATCGAGAACGTCACATCGCGGACGGCCAGAAACGTACCATATTGCTTGGAAAGCCCTTGGGCTTCGATCATTAAGGGAGTGGACATGCCTCAACTACCTCTTCAAACCACTCGTGATGATTTCAGCGGAGCGACCCCGGGCGACCGAGTGTTGCGCTCGTCGCACGACGAAACTGGGGCTTTTCACTTGCTCCACTTCCCGCGTCGGGCAGGGGGGCTTAATCGCCCCTCATTATGCGCGGCATGATAGCGCGACGCAACCAGCACGACCCTTCCCACTTCTCCCGTCTCCATCCGGCTGGTTTCCACGGCAAGTCGTCGATTTTTCCGCGAAATGTTTGGACGAAGTCCGCGGCGGCCGGTCTAATCCGTCGAGCCGGGATCATTTCGTTCTACGGGGACACGTGTTCCAGGGTTCGCCCGCCGCGTCCTTTTTTTTTTCTTCCGGATCGGGCTCGAGGACGCATCGAATGAGTCTCTCGTCCCCACTTCGTGGGGGGCTGATCGGCTGCGGTTTCGTGTCGCAGTATCACCTCGAGGCCTGGAAGGCCGTCGCCAACGCGCGCATCGTGGCCCTCTGCGACCTCGATCCCGAACGTCTCGAACGTGCGGGGCGGATCATCCCGGGCAAGGCGTACCGCGATGCGGCCGACCTGCTGAGTCGCGAGACACTCGACTTCGTCGAAATCTGCACGGGGCCTGACTCGCATCGTGAGCTCGTCGAGCTGGCGGCCCGACATGGAGCCCATGTCCTCTGCCAAAAGCCATCGGCCGTCATCCGTTCGGACCTGCAGGCGATGATTCGGTCATGCGCCTTGGCGTCGGTTCGTCTGATGATCCACGAGAACTGGCGGTTCCGCCCCTGGTATCGTGCGCTCAAGCGGGAGATCGAGGCCGGCACCATCGGCCGTCCGATCCGCCTTCGCCTCGCGCACCGCGACACGCGTGCCTTGCGTCCTGACGGATTTTGCGATCAGCCTTACTTCGCGACGATGCCTCGCTTGATCCTCCTTGAGATGGGTTGCCACCTGGTCGACACCGCCCGCTACCTGTTGGGTGAGGTTGAAACCGTGTCGGCGACCTTGGGCCGATTTGGTTCAGGCCACATCGGTGAAGATCTCGCGACTCTCTCCCTCGGTTTCACCAGCGGAGCGATTGCCTTGCTGGACATGACTTGGTGTGCGCCTGCCGACGTGG
The DNA here is from genome assembly GCF_045290345.1 of Singulisphaera photorubra. Lineage (GTDB taxonomy): Bacteria > Planctomycetota > Planctomycetia > Isosphaerales > Isosphaeraceae > Singulisphaera. The sequence continues at coordinate 3,291,849 of NZ_CP155447.1, forward strand.
CACGCCCAGAGTGGGCCCTCAACGAGACGGCCGTTGAGGGGACCGAAGGCCTTCTGAAGATCCAGGCCGACGGCTCGCTCCTGCGGATCGGCCTCGACGGAACGAGCGAGCGGAAGCTGGTCCCGATGAAGTCCGCCGACCGAGTGTATGTCGACGGTTACTCCCAGGCCCAATCCCACTTCGTCGAAGGCTTGCTTCAAGCCACTCCCCACGAGACCAGCGGAGCCGACAACCTCAAAACTATGGAGGTCGTCTGGGCCGGCTACTCCTCGGCCGAAGCAGGTCAGTTGATCCGACTCCCGGGCGATCCAAAGTGAAACTGTGCGGGTTATTTGGGCCGGTTTCAATGAAAACCAGATTTTCTCGGGTTTTGGGATTTCTCCCGACCCCCGACCTCGCTAGTATATCTCGTGTCGGCCATGGAGCCGAATCAAACACGCACCCGTAGCTCAATTGGATAGAGCATCGGTCTACGGAACCGAAGGTTAGAGGTTCGAATCCTCTCGGGTGTACTGACGCAATAACCCCTGGAAATCCAGGGGTTTTTTGTTGGACTGAGCTCGCCCAAAACGAGTTCCTTAAAACTGGCTTGTCGTTCTACGAAGTCGTTTTAAATAAGCCATAGAGCGGATACATAGCGGCAACGAGCGTGTTGTGGTGTTCGTAAGAACACAATGCTTGGAGTCCTGGTCTCTGTCCAGGGCCGCGAAGCCCGATGGAACGTGGCGAGAAGGCTACGCACCGCTCTCTATCACAAACTGATGGCGGAAGGCACAGAGCAGTCCCAAGCTTTGCCGACGCGGACGACTTCGCCTCTGCTGGTTGAGATCCTCGACCAACTCCTCACCTACTGCCGCGACCAGCGGGTCTCAGATACCTACGAGTGATATCGCTGGCGGCTCCAGATGTGCACCGGCGAGATCGCGTCGGCCCTCATCGTCGCTCCGCGCAAATCGTTCCACCTCGACAACTGGTTCGAGAGGCATCCCGATGGGGCAAGCGGCACCAAGAACGGGATGTGCGGGCCGAGCCGAAAAAGGGGTCGCTGGGTAGTGCTCGCAAGCCGTTTTGTGTCAAAAGCTTGTGCCTTATCTTTATGGCATTCCGCTATGGATGTCCTCTTTCTGACCGGCGTCCCGGTCGGAGTTCGTGGTGCCGCTGCTGTGGGAGGGGCGGCTGTTCGGTGTCCTCGACCTCGCCAGCCCGGCGTCGAATCGGTTCGATGACGTCGACGCGGAAGGGCGGCGCGCGATCGCCGCCGAACTCCTCGCCGGCTCGGACCTCCCGTCTTAATCCAGCCCGTCGGGGTCCCGGGGTTAGCCCGAATCGCCGCCCCAGAACGGCTGCCGGGTGGTTTCAAGATATCTGTAGCTCATCCCAGAAGCCGGTGGACTTCCTTCAATTTGGCGGCGATATCGATTTCCTGCGAGCAGGTGGGCAGGCAATCGCCGCAACCGACGCAGGAAGTTCCGTTCTGCGTCAGGGCCGCGTATTCCTTCCTCGCCCGGTTGAGGTCGTGATAGTCTCGGGCATACCGCTCGTACCGGAAGATGTCCGAGATTCCGATGTGTTCTGGGCAAGCGGAGACGCACTGGGCACACAGCAGGCAGGTCAGTCCCTTGTTGTAGCCAGCCAACAGGGTGAGCGCCGCACGGTCCTGATTCCCCATGGCCAGGCCGGAGGCCGCGCCCGCATTCTCTCGGAGTTGATCGAAATTCTTGATCGCAATCACTGCCCCGGTGAGGTTTTCGTTCGACCTCAGCCATTTGACCATAGCCGCGCCGGGCGTACTGCCCTCGAATTTTGGATCCGCCAGGAGCTTCTGGAACTTCTTATCGTTCGCCGCACGCCCCACGCCGCCCATCGTCTTCATGGCGATGGTCGCGATGTCCTTCTTCTTCGCCACGTCGATCCATTCCTGCACCTCCTTGCGATCGTTGTAGGTGTAGAAGAATTGGGTCGCCTCGTAGGGTCGATTGTCCGCCAGGTAGTCCAGAATCTCCCAGGCCATGTCCCCTTTGATCGAGTTGTAGTGGTGTTGGGAGATGGCCAGGTGCTTGACCAGCCCCTCCTTTTTCAACCGCTCGAACGCCCGGACCATGCCCGAGTTCTGCTTCGCCTCCTCCACGGAGTGATAACCGAAATGGAACTTGAAGACGTCGTAATATCCGACGCCCGCTTCCTTCAGACGCGCCTTGACGAACTGGTAATGCTGCTCTTCATCGATCTTGCCGCGCGTGTGGTCCCCGTTCACGCGGTCGACGACGCACTCGAGGTAATAGGCCTCCCTTGGCAGGGCCTTGAGGGCCGGCGGGAGCGTGTCGGCGGTCCACCTATGGGCCTTGTGCCAGTAATTGACCCCGACGCTCACTGCCCGTGGAATGAGCTCCTTGGGCCAGTCGGACGCTCCCACGAGCCAGCCGATTTCGAGGCCGGTACGACCGTAACGCCGCTTCGGCAGTTTGTCGGCGGCGACCTGCTCAACCGCCAGCACCGGCAGGCTGGCGATGCTTGCCGCGGCCACTCCTGTTGCCCCGAGCCGCATCATATCCCGGCGAGAAAGGTTCTGTGAGCCATCAGCCATGGCCGTTGCTCCTCTCCTTCTGGTGTTCGATCGCGGAATGCGGGCCGGTTTCCCCGGCGATCCCAGTCTACATTGCGGGCGGGTGCGGTCAACCATCGAATCGGAGGCCGGGAAAGGGACTTCTCGGGCTGACTGTGAAGATCCGGCAATGGCGCGTGCCTGAGGAGCTGCGGGTGTGTCTGGCCAATCTCCACGTCATGTGACCGCGCCTGACCCTGCAAATTGGGGTGGTGAATGAAAACAGGGGGACTTAACGATTATCGACAATTGTTGAGTGCGTGTTTAGCGGGGGTGGGTCGGCACGGCCTGTCCACAAGCCGAGCAGTGACTCCAACGGCCGGGAGTCTCCGGTCCTTTTGCTCGTCCTAGGCCTCACCTCGTCCCCGCTGAGTCTCCACGTGACGAGGATCGGATCGGACGGACGGGCGTTTTCCTCGTTGCTGATCACACCGTCTCCTCCGGACGCGGTGGTGGGATTGGCTAAGCGGTCGTATTCAGTGGTAGGCACGCGGCCAGATAGGAGATCACATCATAGCCTCGCTGCACGCAGGTTCGGGCCAAACTGGCTAAGACCTCGAAGCACCGGGCGCCGGCCTCCGTTTTGTTGCCGCACGACAGCTTTCGCGCTTGCACCGCCCACCGGAACGACCGCTCGGCACGATGATTCGTTGGCTCAGCCGCCGGTTCGAAGGCAAGAGCAGCCAGGCACTTCATTGGCGAGATCTGAGCAATTCAGTGGGGATGGGTATCCAGTCGCTCACCTCGGTGGGTTTTCCAGGTTCTCCGCCTTATCCTCTCTAGGTGCGTGGCCACCGACACCCCTACGAAGTTCCCCCTGGCGTCAGTCGCTCATTGAACCGGATGCGATTCCCGAACGGATCGATGACCTCGACGCTCCTGGTGTAGTAGAAAGTTGTCTCGATGCCGGGCCGCATGAACTTGTAGCCTTTCGATGTGACTTTCCGATGGAATTCCTCGAGCCCGGTCATCCAGACGAACACCGTTGAGCCAGGGCAGCAATCGCCATGGTGCTCGGTCAGGTGCAAAACGAGGTTTCCTATCGATATTTGGATGTACATGGGCGAGTCGTCGTCGAATCGATGCTCCCAATCGATGGAGAAGCCGAGGAAGTTCACATAGAAGTCCTTCGCCTTTCCCACGTCGAAGATCCGAAGCAGCGGAATGGTCTTCAGAAACGAACCGGCCATCTGTCTGAACTCCAATTGGTGAACGTACCCGACAGCCTCCAGGCAAGGTTCGAGCGTGTCGTTCTGCTCGAGCCACGCGAGGAGTGGCTCGATTGGTGGCGCGGCCATGACCTTTTGCGGGACGATTATTCAAGCAAGGTCACGGACGTTCTCTGCGGCGGTCGTCGGGCAATCCCAACAAGACGTATTTCTCGATCGAAAGGTGTCGACGGTCGTATCCTCCCTGGAAATCAGAGTCCGGCGAATGCAGAATCGTTGTCAACGAACCCGAAAAAGGTGATCCAGGGGTCGAGTGCGGTTGACGGGGGTGACGAGGCGGCAAGTCATCAAGACGAGCCATTGAGCGATGCGGGGAATTCCCAATGAGCAAGATGGGCTGTGAGTGCGGGAACATCCTCTCTGACTTTGTTTATCCCTGCCCGACCGAGGCCATGGTAATCGGCGAACAAGATCTCGAGTTTGTCGAGATGAGCTTCCAGTCGCAAGTTGAAAATTTTCTTGTAGCAGTACGTGATCACTGTAGAGAAGCGTGGCTTGTCGAGCAATTCGGGACGAACTACCCCATGGACTGTTCTGATGCGGAAGTGATTTCCGATCTCCTGACTCGGGCACAAAATCCCTACGTCCTCTCGATCACAGAGTGTGAATCCTGTGGTCGGCTCCACGTCCAGACCTCACCGGAGTCCAACAAGTATCTGTCGTTTGCCCCTGACATCCCCGGCTACCATCGTCTCCTGGCTTGCAAACCCAAAGGGGGCTAAACACTCACATTCCGCACCCCTCTGAGAAGGTTTGAGACGGGGGGGCTAGCAGCAGTGCGGCTCTCCTGGCAATCCTGTGCAAGTGTTCCGATCGCCAGGAGCCACACCATGGAGCCCTCGACCGAATTCCAGACCCAGATCGTTGGCGCCTTGCCCGCCATCACTCACGACTTCGATCCGCTGGACCTCGCCGGGACCATCGATCGGGTCGTCCCCTGGGAAGGCGAATTCCCTTTGGGGGCGATCGTCGAAATCCTGATGGCCAACCGCTTGCTCTGGCCTCAGGCCCTGTTCAGGGAATCTTGATGGATTTCCGGCCCGGCCGTGCGGCTGTAAACCCACCCGTTGCGGAAACCGCAAGAATCATCGGTTCTTGAGCTCTGTCGCGGATCGTTGTTCCCTATGAGGTGTGCCACCTCGGATTGATGTCAAACCTAAACCAACTCTGGTAGACACTAACCCTCCGCCTCTATTACTGCTGTAAGATGAGAGGCGAAAGGAATCCGTCCTCGGGATGGATCGTCGGGCAAAGTGACCGGACACGGGGAGCCTCGATGAAACGCACGATTCTCGAATGGGGCTTGATTTTCTCGGTCGGGATGACTCTCGCATTTACGACTCTCTGGGGCGTTTCCAATTTCTTTGATCGATCTACGTATCATCTCAGGCTCCCGACCTTGAGGAGCATGGGGGACGATCTCCATCTACTGGTCGGGGAAGGCGACCTCTCACTAAGCGACCAATTCGAGGTGGATTCATCCGGCAACGTCCGACCGCTGATCGTGGACCCACGGAGGAGCGTCGCGTCCGACATCCTGAGGGGAGATCGTTTCGGGCAGTTCACGATTCCGGGTCTCGATCTGCGGTATTATTGGTCGGCTCCGTTCGACGACCTGATCTGGTCGCTGAGATTGTCTATGCTTTATTTCATCGTCCTATCTTTGTTGGGTGCGGCTCTGTTTCGCTATCGGCTGAAAAGACTGCGTAGTCATATTTGTTGTATAAATGAGTAATTGTATTGATAGGATTTTGGTCTGCTTGGAAATGAATCGATCGAGGACGTTTATCTGTTTGTCGAGATGAATCGCGACGGCGTTGAATGCATCGTCAGCATGGGGGTGATGGGGGGACAGGTCGTGCTGCCGATGGTCACGTCGACGCCGGCGAACTCGCGAGCGATGGCCGTCCATGCGCGTCCTCATTTCAGGACAACGAAGCTTCGCGTCGAGATGCGATACAAGGGGGGGCCGGCGCGATTGCTGGAGGCCTTCAACCCGTGATTTTCTCGCAGTTTCCCTGCTGGGTTATTGGGCATGCACGTCCCGCGTCGATGAAGCTCCACGTCTCCTCGATCGTGATCCCTGGGAAGCAGCGATTCGTCCTGGTCCCAGTGAGCGACCATCATAGTCACCATGTCGAGGAGGGCAGGGGGGGGCCTTTGTCGGGTGAGGTCTCTCAGTCTCCGCCGGCGTCTATTAAGCGGGTAGCCAATCGATGACAACCTCGAGGCTTTGCACGTTCCACGACTTCGAGCAACCCTGGTATCGCGACCAACTCGTCCGGCTACGGGAGGGATTTCACCTTCATCGCAGGCAATGGGAGTTCGTCGCGATCGCCCACGCCCTACATGAGCGGGGACTTCTCGCCCGTGGGGGGCATGGGGTCGGGTTCGCCGTGGGCGATGAGCCGCTTCCGTCTTTGTTCGCTGGCTACGGCTGCGAGATTTTGGCAACCGATCAGCCGGAGACCGCGGAAGCCGCTGCGAATTGGTGCAACGGGCAACTCTGTCGGGGTTTGGAGTCGCTCAATGCCCGAGGTCTGGCCAAGCCAAAATGGTTCGATCGGCTGGTGCGGTTCCGACCGGTGGACATGACCGACATCCCCGGAGACCTGGGCATGTTCCGGTTCCTTTGGAGCTCGTGCTCGATGGAGCACCTCGGCTCACTTGAGGCCGGGATCGACTTCGTCATGAATTCGATGAATCATATATGGCCCGGGGGCGTCGCCGTCCACACGACGGAGTTCAACTGCGACTCCAATGATCGAACGATCGAGACGGGTGGCGCTGTGATCTATCGTAGACGTGACATCGAGGAACTGGCGCGCCGGCTGGCCTCGAATGGGGATCGGCTTCTTGATGTCTGTTACGATCAGGGCGATCACGAGGTCGACCGGATGGTGGACGAAACCCCCTTTGCGCCCAATCGTCGGTGCCACCTCAAGCTTCGGTTCGAAGGGTTCGTCACGACGTCGGTGATCCTTATTGTCGAAAAACGAATATGGCATCAACGCTATATTTGACTTTCATATCGCACACAGCCCGGACGGCGTCCTGAATCGGGCTGCATTGTGTTCATTATGATTGTAGATGCGATGTTAAAAGTAGTGTCATCATGTGTTTGTCGATGTCCTGGCTCACGTCGCGCTAACACCCGGAGTACCGGCGGTGCGTTGCGGTATTCCAGGGGAGGGGCGATTGCGGTGGATGGATGACGAGACGTCAAGCCATCATGGCACGCGATTGAGCGATTCATGACCGAACTCAACAAGATCGAGCTTTGCTCTGGCAGGTTCAATCCGGTCGAGGTCTCCCGTCAGAATTCACTCGACCCGGTTAGTAAGAAACCTCGTCCCGGATCTCACGGAGCCGATAGAGCAAGGCGAGGATGTGGCCGTTCTTCAGCATCTCAGCCAGGTGCCCCTCGCAGAATCGGTCCTTTCTGACATGGAGCGTCAACAGCCTGCGGATTGTCGCCGCATCGGCGCGGGCCAAGTCCGTGGGCGATTCGACGAGCCGCTCGGCCTCTTCCTGCCATTGCGGCCAGTCGAACGATACAACCCATCCCTGTTTGTACAAGACCTGGATAAAGGACGAGACGTCTTCAGAATAGGAATAGTATCCAAACTCTCCCCTGGGGGTGTGCCATCCACCGTAGCAATATCCTTTCGTGTCGAAAAGGGCGAGGAACGGTAGGATCGCGTCAAACTGCTCGCTCGCAATGGGTGGTTCGGTCATTAAGAGGCCCTCCGAATTAAGATCAATCTCCAGGACTGCGATTCCTCACGCGGGGGGTGGTCCACAGAGCCTTCTGCTCCTCGGTCTTCCTTTCAACCGCGCATCAATCCTTCGTTAGCCGGGTTCTCGGTCGGTTGCGTCGGGTTGGCCGGTCGGCTTTTGAGCGATCCCCGCCGCAACGATCCGAGCGACGACGATGGCGAGATAGACCTGGGCGGTGAAAGCCTCCAGGTTCGCCGCCATGATCGCCGGGCCGGTGGATGGGGTCAGGTCGCCCAGGCCTGTCGAGGTCAGGGTGGAGTCGCTGAGGATCAGGAGACGCGCGAACCCGACGCGTCGCGAAAGGCTGTCGGTCCAAACGATTCGGGGGCCTTGATGCGATTGGAACGAGCCAGGCAATGAGATCTCGATAAATACGAAAATGTAGGTCCATATCAGTCCCAGGAGCAGGTACACACAAAGGGCCGCTTGCATGGTTTCCAGGGACACGACATCGCTTTCGAGGACCACTTCGATCACCGTTAAGCTCACGTAGGCCAGCGTGGCCAGCCAGATGGTGAACTGAAGGTAGAGGAGCCACTGGGCTTCATCAAGGTTGCTCAGTCGCCCGATGATGACGTCGAGGCCGGTCAGAGTCGAGCCAAGGACCAACGACCGTCTGCCGGGGCGAGCAGCGTAGAGGGCGGCCACGAGGGTGCCACTCGTGAGAATGGCGAGTACGGTCGTCCAGACGCGACTTTCGGCGGTCACAGGCGCCGAGAACTTCAAAGCGATGAGGGCGAGGAGCAGGTAGCCGAACTTGCCGCCCGCCGCTTGCAACAGCCTTGATTTCGTTCGCACAGTTCCGACCTCCCCGAGCGACTGATTTGGGGAAATGAATCACGTACTGGTGTTTGCCCGAGAGCCGCTGACCCTCTTGATCCTTTGAGTGCGTACGGGGACACCACGTCCTGGAGCCGGTTTGCGCGGAGGCCGATGGCCGTGACCAGGGCACGCTGGAGGTCGTCGGTCCCAGAGAGTCTGGTCTTCAAAGGAAGAGGTCCAATCGTTCACTCGGCGCGTGAGCTCCATCGTGACCAGCGGGTCTCCGTAGACGGAAGCCGTAGTCTCCAAGACGAGGGCTCCTTCCTCGGAGATCGAAGTCTGGGCAAGGCAGGGCGTTTGATGGATCATAAACCATGCCGGGGCGATGACCAGAGCGAGGGGCAAGCGATCTGCTTTCGACATGCGGCGTTTCTCGGGAAGTGGCCGGCGAGGTGTGACGCGGCGAACCTTGATCTTCGAGTCTGCGATTGAACAGTCGCCGAAGCCAATGAGATGTGGATCTGGATTGCGAAGTCTGAAGTTGTCTCGTCAAATCGGGAGAAAGGGAATGCGAGGCCTTCGTCTTGCAACAAAACCGAATTGCGGGCCGAGGAAGGGCGGTGGGATGCTGATGACTTTCGGGCGAGGGGTGGATAGAGTCAAACGATCATTGCAGATCACCGGCGACACGCCTTGAGTCTCTTGGTCGCTGCTTTTTTTTCAGGTTGAGAGAAATGAAACGTGTTCGCTATGCTCGTTGTCTGATAATACGGATGTGACAATTCGCCACGGAGGTCAAGATGCAACGCCAAACTCTGTTGACGGTGTTCCTTGGATTGGGGCTGGTTGGCGGAATCGCGTTCATGGCACAGCGGCTCGGCGCGACAGCCGTCGAGGGGGCGGAGGCACCTCCCTCGCCGCCAAGTGCGGTAGTGGCCCCGTTGCCAGTGGTGGTTCCACCACCACTTCCTTTGCCGGATGAAACTCAGCCTCCATCCGTTCCATTGCCACTGACCGAAACGCTACTTGGGGTTGATGAAACCCAGAACCTACCTCCGCTCGCGGGAGCTTCCGCGACCAAACCACGGCAAGCGGGCGACCCGATGGACGACCTGAAAACGTTCCATCAGCAGAGTCGTCAGAAGGCCGAAGCTCAGATCAAGTCGCTGACCCAGGAAGTGGAGACGCTCCGTGCAAGACTCCAAAAGGTAGAAGTCGCACTCGAGGGGTGGAAGTCGATCAGCACCGCCTTGGAGCAGGAGCAAGAGAGATCACCGGGGGTGGTCTTGTCCGTCCGAAGAGGTTTCCGAAAGCATGTGGAGGAAGCGCCGACTCATCTCGAGCCTGTTCCGGTGGAATCCGTTCCTGAATCAGCGGGTTCCAAGCAACCTTGAGTCAGGTTTGGATCGAGTTCGTCTGATCGGGGCTGGGGTTATCGTTGCAATCACCGAGAAGTGGTTCCCGACCCGCAATGATTGCGAACGACAATCGTGGCGACGACGGCCCTCGCCCTTTCGGAATGACGAATCGGAATCGTCGGATCCACTCACGAAGGAGCTTTATGCGTGGCGCCTGACCTGAATTGGGGCGTCGTCGAGCCGGTGGGTAAGAGACCGCGGGGCCTGAATCGATTCAAGCCCGATGCGGTCATTCAATAGTTGATGGAACAAGCAGAACCGCGGAACTCGTGCCAATCACGGAAAGAAAGCCCAAGGCTCGGTTGAAATCTCGAACTCAAACGATGACAGGTGTGAAAGACTTGATCTCAAACGTGCGTTCGTTACAGGGACGTCCGGGGGAACAAGGCTTTCAGTTTCCCAGCCTTCACGGCTTTGTCGACCCCCTCCTTGCGAATCATGTCGCTGGCCAGCACGCCACCCGATGATGCAAGTTCCTTGAGTTTCTGCGAGGTGAAGGGGCCGGAGCTCTTTGCGCCGACTCGGTTGATGAACCATTGGGAAGCCATTGAGAACTCCTGCGAGTCAGAAATTGTTGGTATTCTGAGAAAGCATAAATCAACATACCAAAAGTCTTGACTTTTTTCAAGAAATTTGTCAATTCTCGCCGATCGGCCCCAAAATTTCCCCGGACGGGGTCGGTTTTCGCACCAGTCTTGTCGCCTTGGGGGTCGTCTGTAAGACGTAGCCAAGGTGATGGGCGCAGTGCATGCAGTGAAATCGGGTCCATTCGCCCCGCCGAAGCGGTCCGAGCTTGGGATGAGAGGGGAACGGGCCGTTACTTGCCGAAAATTGCTGGATCGCGTCGCTCAGAGACTGGGCTTCGGCGGAAGTGTCGAGGCTGCGGGGTGGGATCAGGGTCGGGTGCGACGCATGCTGTCCTTCGGGAAAGAAGCCCGACCTGAAGAAGCGACGGTACGCAATCCCTTGCACCCGGGTCGGTTCCGAAGTGTCGGGCTCTCCTTCCATCGTGAGGGCGATTGCCGTCGCGAGGTGATGGAGGATTTGTCCGAGGGACCACCGGCCGACCGTAATATGGCCTTCCAGGAGGTGTTCCACGTCGGGCATGACCTCGTCGAGGCGGGCGAAGCTCAAGTCTCGTCGTTGGGCCATCATGCAGCGCACTCCTTCTTCGGGCAAGTTGACACGAACAAGGGGGCGATTCGGGGCTCTCCAGGATCTCGGAGCGAGCAAAGGGAGCCCCACGAAACCGACGAACTTCCGGGACGATCATGGGAGCCTTGTAGGACTGCGTTCTCCTCAGCAAGAACGAAGTCTTTCAAAATGAAAATGACCTTCCGTCCCGTAATTACCGGGAGGGAAGGTCATCGTCGTCTCATGATGGCCACTTGGTCCTGAGCCCGGGCGATCGGAAATTTCCATTCCGAGGCTCGAACTCGCCTACGCCCAGGTTGAATTCAGGAACCCTGGACTTCTGGCCTACTATCTAGAGCGGAGAGGGAGGGATTCGAACCCTCGGTACCTGTGACAGTACACAGCATTTCCAGTGCTGCACCTTCGGCCTCTCGGTCACCTCTCCGTCATACTCTGCTGAACCCCGACCCAAGAAATTATGCCACAAGTTCGTGCTGGCAAATTCTCGAAGGTGATCCGACTGGCGCTCCAAACCCCAGGCGATGCCTTCTGGTTTGGCCTTTCAGTTCGTTGGGGTCCCCATCTTACCGGGAACCGAGTTCCGCTTCTAGTCGGTTTCCCAAAACGAGGGAGTGATTCCGAGATTGGAGAGGGCAGGGCCCGGTTCACTCCACGCCCCCGAGGGCTCAAAAGGGCAAAGGACTCGGGTCGTCTGATTGCCGATACATCCATCATGCAAAAGAGTTACGATCAGGATTCGGTTGATTGGAGACCCCAGAATCAGGGGAGGGCCGAGGCGGACGTTGTGTCGGCAAACACCGTCATTTCATCCGCCTCGGAATCGTTCTGGTTCCGGACTCGCCGTCGAAATCGTGTCACGTCACGCGAGGGGTCAGGGGACTCCCGCGGATTCCAGCAGTTTACGGTAGGCCGACTCGGGCCGGAGGCCGACGAGTCGCCCGACTTCTTGGCCGTCGCGGAAGGCCACGACGGTGGGGACGGCCGAGATCATCAGGCTGCCCGCCAGTTCCTGATTGGCGCCTGCATCGACTTTGAAGACTCTGGCACGACCGCTGTAGTCGGTGGCCAAGCGGTCGATGACCGGGGCGAGCTGACGGCAAGGTCCGCAATGTGCGCCGTAGATGTCGAGGAGCACGGGAACCGGGGAACTCAGAATCTCGGGCTCGTACTGGGATTGGTTGATCTCTTGGGTCATCATCCACGTCCTTGGTTCTATTTTTTTTGTGATTTCAAAAAATATAGCGAGGGGAGCGGTCGATCCGATTCGTCGAAACCGATCAACCTTGCACCCGAAGAGAATGCGAGAGCGAATGGTCGAGGTGGACAAAGAACCGGGCAAGAACGCCCCGATTGATGGGGTAGGCTGGCCGGCTTGATGCCCTGCGCTAGAATGGAGCGAGTCAAAAGAGGGGCCGGCGAAGGGCACGTAGCGAACGCGGAAGTGGAGGGTTGACCTGACCATGGGCCAGACCACCGAGGCAGGCGACCTGCTGGACCGGCTCCGGAATGGTGACGATTCCGCTCGGGAATCGTTAGTGGCCCTGGCCCAGAAGCGGTTTGTGGCTCTCGCCCGTGCGATGCTCAGGCGCTATCCGCATGTGGCGCGTTGGGAGCAGACTGACGACTTGCTCCAGGCGGCGCTTTTGCGGCTCCACCGCAGTCTCGCCGCGGTCCGCCCCGAGGGGGTATCCCACTTCGACAATCTGGCGGCAGCCCAGATTCGTCGGGAGTTGATCGACCTGGCGCGTCGAGACTATGGGCCCGAGGGAAAAGGAGCCCATCACCATACCGACGGGGGCAACCCTGGTTCTCGGCTGGCCGGGATCGACTGCGGAGCGGAGCGGCCCGAGACGCTCGAGGGTTGGGCGGCCTTTCACGAGGTTGTGAACCAGTTGCCCGAGCCGGAACGACAGGTCATGGATCGGGTCTGGTATCAGGGGATGAGCCACGCTCAGACCGCTGAGTCGCTCGGAGTTGCGACCAAGACGGTGCAACGGCGGTGGGCCTCCGCCCGGCTCTTGATTCGCGATGCCCTCCATGGTGATTCACCTGAAGGAGAATGAGGCTCCAACGATGATGGAAAGCGACCGGGAGAAGATGCTCGATTTAATCGTGCGTTGGGAGGAAGGCAAGGCCCAGGGTGAGGCCCTCGCGCCCGAGGAACTGTGCCGCGATTGCCCGCAACTCCTCACTGGTTTCCGCCGGCAGGTTGCGAAACTCGAGCAGGTGGATTGGCTGAACGATTCCGTGGAAAGCGAAACCCCGATCTCGGGATTGGCCACCGCATTCGCTCGGTTGACGCCGGACGACCCTGGCTTGCCCCGTTTGTTGGCCGACCGTTACCGGCTCGACTCCTTGGTGGGTGAGGGGGGCTTTGGGCGGGTCTACAAGGGGTTTGACACCTGGCTCGAACGCGTGGTCGCTGTGAAAATTCCGAGAGTGGACCGGCCGGTTACCTCGGGGGAGGTGGACCAGTGCCGCCTCGAAGCACGCAAGGTGGCCCAGCTTCGCCATCCGAACATTGTCCCGGTACATGACGTCGGGCGCGACGGGACTTCGTGCTTCATCGTCGGTGATTGGATCGAGGGGACCAACCTGGCGCTCTGGATCAAGACGGGACAGCCTGACCACGCCACGTCAGCCCGCATCGTGGCCGAGGTGGCCGACGCCCTTGACCATGCGCATCGGGCCGGCTTCGTCCATCGCGACATCAAGCCGGCGAATATCCTGATCGACCTGCAAGGCAAGGCCTATCTGACCGACTTCGGGATTGCCGTCCTTGAGGAAGACCTCCAGCGGAACCAAGGCGGCGTCGGCACGCTCCCCTACATGGCTCCTGAGCAACTGACGGAAGCGCTTGGACCCATCGACCACCGCGCGGATCTCTACGGCCTCGGCGTGGTCTTATTCGAGTTGCTGACCGGTCGCCGTCCCTTCAAGGCAGGCACTGCCATCGAGTTGCGGGAGCAAATCATCGGCCAAGTGGCCCCATCCCTTCGGTCGATCGATGGGGCTGTCTCGGAGCGATTGGAGCGAGTCTGTCTGCGAACGCTCGCGAAGCGGCCCGACGATCGTTATCCGCGGGCCGACCACTTGGCGGCGGAACTTCGCGCCGCCCTTGGGGCCTGAATCCTCTCCGATCTCGGTGGCATGCCTGGCCGGTGGGCCATCCCTGGCAGGCTCGAGGCGGATCACTTGATCCTCCTTTAGTCTGTCTTCTTGTCCTCTTTCGGTTGCGAGGCCTTGGCGGAAGCTTTGGCTTTGGCTGCGTCCGCCGCTGAGCGCCGGCGGGATTCGAGCGATTTCTTCTGCGCGTCGTCCAGCAAGGTTTCACACTCTTGAACCATCTTGGCGTTCGCTTCGGCGAGTTCTTTCTTCAGTTCTTCAATTCTCGACTGGTGTTTGGCCACGACCTGATAGATCGAGTCCTTCTGCTCCCGCGTGAGGCCGATTTGCCCGAAATAGGTTGGAACTCGGCGTAGCGACGTGCTGGTGGGCTTGGCCGTTGGAGCTTCGGTCTTCGTGGACGAAGTTGTGGTGGAGGTCGAGGGAGGCGCCTCTTGCGCTGTCACCGGGATCATGCCCAAGCATAAGATCGAGACGACGCTCATTCCAACCGTGACCAATCGAGACGATAAGATCATCGCTTTTATCTCCCTTCATGGTGGCGACAGAAGTCGAACGTGAGAACGTTTTGAACTTACGTCGTGTGTGGCGGTTTGTCCAGTGGTAATTGTTTCATGTATTGCAAGTTCAACGTCTGTCATTGTTGGCTACCTCAAGTGGAGATTGCTTCACATCCAGCACGAAAAAAAAGAGGGGATCAGCGGGCCGGGAGCCAGCCCACTACTTTTTCTCCGCTGTGCGCATCGCAAAAGACAATCGATGCAGCCCGCTCGAAACGTGTGCTGTTTCGCTTCAGACGGAAATGGGGTGACGTGGTTTCCGCTGCGAGAGCGAGTTTCAATCGGTTGCTCGGCGTCTTTTGGGGACGGAATGTGGTCGAGGGGAGTCGCTGAACTTCAGCGGCTGCTCTTGAGATGGCGGATGCGACTGGCGGACACTCGAAAACGAGCGGGGGCTCGTGAGCACCGGCTGGAGTGTACCAAGTGCGCGGGGACGCCCGGTTTGTCGAGTGGAACGGTTCTCACGTGACCGAACACACCGCTCCGGATTGCACGCAATGAATCGGGGGATCGAACGAACCACTCTTCGGAATCGAAATGGGATCCGGCCGAGTCTCGATACCGATCCCCTTGGGGTCGGGGACTTTACCGAGGGCTGCCCGGGCGTTACGATGCCCTCAGCCGAACGCATTGACGTTGAGACGAACCCCGCGGCGAGTGACCGTTGGGAGTTTTGTTCGTTCGCGACGTCCGGTTCTGGAGATCTTCCCCCATGGCCTCGGACCCGAAAGCGGCATCCACGCCCCCAAGCACCCTGGTCAAACCGCGCGACCAAGGGATACGAATCTTCACTTACCCGAAACTCATCTTTATCTTCCCGACCATGATCGTTGCCTTGATCTGCGGGATTGGGATGGAACTGATCGGGGATAGGACCAACGATCCGATCCAGCAAGAGAAAGCGGAAGTTAAGGCTAAAGCGGCCGCGGGAGAACCGGTCAAGGTTCCGGCGCCCATGACGCTGAAGCACGAACGGTTCATGACCTCACAGAACCTGCTGGGCATCCTCTTTCTCGGGATCTTTGCGTTTAACCTGTTGATGATGGCGATCGACTTCCCGCGATTCACGGTCATCGCGATCATTCTTCTTGTCTTGCTCGGACTCTTCTTCTTGCTCTGGATTGCGGCCTACTTCGATGCCGACCTGCTCAAACCGGCTCGGGTCCTGGTAGGCGGCATCTACGTCGTTGCCAACTCCGGCTTCTACTTCATGGTCGCGGCGATCCTCGCACTCAACTTTGCGGTCATTTATGTGACACGCTATCTCGATTACTGGGAAATCCTTCCCAACGAGATTCTTCATCACCACGGTCCACTCAGCGACCTGGAACGCTATCCGACTCTCAACCTCAAGTTCGACAAAGAGATTCCCGACATCTTCGAGTTTCTCTTCCTGGGGGCGGGCAAGCTCGTCTTGCACGTGACCGAGGAACGAAAAGCGATCGTGCTGGAAAACGTGCTGTTCATCAACTCGAAAGAGGAAGGGCTCAAGCGGATGATGAGCCGGCTCGAGGTTCGCGTCACGACCGACCAAGAGGTCGCTTAGTCCTGACTCGCCCCGGTTTGAGTTGAGCGAAGTGGGTGTCGCTCGGGTCGAGATCGGGTGGAGGGGAAGCAAAAAAACCCGGCTCCTGAAAAGGAGCCGGGTTCTTGCGTTTTAGTGGTTCGATCGGCTGACTTCTCGGTGGTCTGGGACAACGTTTTGCCATCGCCCCAGACGTGGCTGATCCGAGGTTCAGCCGCTCTCTTTTTTTGAATTAAATCGCGTGTCCGGGAGGCGAGGAGCAATCCTCACGCGATCGGATCTCGGCCGGGGTGTCGATCCCTCCCGGCCGGTGCAGTTTCAGAGAGATTGGCGCCGGGATGGCTGACGACGGAGTCGGTTGGACCCTTTCAGGAAAGGGTCCATCGCGCAATTCGTCGAGGATCGCTCCTTGCAGAGCGTCATCGATATCGCGGAGCCGACGGGCGACGTAGGCGCCATCAAGGACACGGTGATCGTAGATCAGCTTCACCACGACGTCGCCGGTTGCCGAAATCGGCCCGAACGTCAGCGTGGTCGTTAGCGGCGAAATGGGATGAAGGGATTCCGCCCCCAGAGCGCCGTAACTCGTGAGGCCGAATGTGCCGAACCGTTTGGCCCGCTTGAACCCTGAAACATTCAGGGTGCTCCACCAGAAGAGGCGGCGAATCGGCCGGGGCACTCGACTGAACGCAAGTGCTCGGCGATAGACCCCCACCCCCTCGAGTGGTTGATTTTTGTAGAACCTCAGGGCTTCCTGAAGCTGGCAGATCGACTGCTGCTCAGGGGCCCGGAACAGTCCCACGAAGACACCGTCGTCCCCTTGGAACGAGCGCTCGATGGCGAGTGCGCAGTTCATCCAGGGATGTTCGTAAATTCGTGGCCATGGAAATTCCAGCAACGCCCGCCTCAACGGCGGGTGTTGCACCCCGACCAACGCGTACGCCTTCATGAACAAGAGTGCCCACGAAGGTCGAGACGGATGGTGCTCGCGTGGTTCCATCAACGCCGAAACGTTGACAACTCGACTAACGGGTGTCGATGGAACCTGACGCGCGAAATGCACCAGATCGATAATAAATCGTCTGGGCCCGCTAAGTGGGAGAATCCTTCCCTTCGGCTCGTGCATCCATGCACCTCGCCCAGGCTGAATCGGCTGCCTCGATCCCTGCGCGACCCGTGATGGGAAATCGAGTCGCCTAGAGGGGCGAAGACTACCGAAAAGGGTCAGCCTTGGGAAGGCGAACGTTGGCGATTGTCCGCCACGCAATCGCAGGCTGTTCGAAGCCGTCCAGCTCACGCCCTCACGCTCCAGTGGAAGGAGGTCTCCACAACGGGGCGGGTGACATGCCATAATCGTAGCGGCATTCCGAACGAGCGAACGAAATATAAGGGACTTGCGAGAGGATCTTCGTCCATGCCCGAGACCGAGCAGCCCGAAGTCTTCGTCCATTTCTTACCGAGCCTGATTCCTCCGGGAGCCTTGAGGGGAGGGGTGGCGGTGGTCGTGGACGTACTCCGGGCGACTACCGCCATGGTCCATGCCCTGGCGGCCGGCTGCGCGGCGGTGATTCCTTGCGGCGAAATCGACGAGGCGCGTCGCAAGGCCGACGGGTTCCCGACCGGCTCGGTGCTCCTCGCGGGGGAGCGAGAAGGGCTGCCCATTGAGGGGTTCGACCTCGGCAACTCTCCCAAGTCGTTCACGCCTGAGATCTGTCGGGGCAAGACTCTGGTCATGACCACGACCAATGGCACCCGCGCGATTCTCGCGAGCCGGGAGGCCGAGCGTGTCTTGATCGGCTCATTCCCGAACTTTGCCGCGACCGTTCAGGCGTTGCACCTCGAGAGTCGCGACGTCCATGTGGTCTGCTCGGGGACCGATGGTTGCATCAGCTTCGAGGACAGTCTTCTCGCGGGCGCCTTTGCGCAACATCTCAAGGATATGGGGTCGGGACTCAGGAATGACGAGGCGGAGATCGCCGCGGGGGCCTGGTCGAAAATTCATAACTCGCTCTGGTTCAAGAGCGGTGAATCCGACGTGGAAAGTAGCCCGCTGGTGCGCTACCTGAGCCGAGGCCGCGGCGGCCGCCGCGTCCTGGAGTTGGGCTTGGCGGCTGACATTGACGACGCGGCCAACCTGAATCGCTCCGGCTACCAGGTCACCGCCGAGCTGCTCCGCGACCCGCTTCGGATTGTGGCGACCCATCCGGGGTCTTGACCCGGTGGGGCCTCAATCAAGGCCTGAGCTGCCGGTTCGCACCCTATTCACGATCAACTGAATGAGACATGATCGGTGGACCCGCATCGGGTTTCCGCCGCGACTATATAGGACGACGACGCGATGGACATGGACAAGCTGGTTTCGCTCTGTAAGCGCCGGGGGTTTATCTTTCCCTCGAGTGAGATTTACGGCGGCATCAATGGCTTCTGGGACTACGGACCCCTTGGCGTCGAGCTCAAGCGGAACATCAAGGAAGCCTGGTGGCGCGACAACGTCCAGATGCGCGACGACATGGTCGGCCTCGACTGCTCGATCATCATGCACCCCAAGGTCTGGGAGGCCTCGGGGCACGTTGGCGGCTTCAGCGACCCGATGGTGGATTGCCGCGAGTGCAAAGGACGGTTCCGGGCTGATCAGATGACGGCCCTGGTGTTCACCGATCGCTCCGGCCCGCAAGGCGCGACCAATCCTCGTCCCCTCGTGTTCAGCGCGATCGGGGAGCGAGAGGATGTCGAGCGCGAGAACGCCAAAGCGATCGAGAAGTTCAAAAAAACGAATGCGGCGCAGGCGGAGTCGAGCGACCCCGACGTCATCCGGCTCGACAACGTGGCGATCACCGACGAGCTCTATGCGCTCGTTCCCTGCCCGTCCTGCAAGGCGCGAGGAACGCTGACGCGGCCCCGCTCCTTCAACCTGATGTTCGAGACCAACGTGGGGGCGCTCGAAGACGCGACGAGCAAGGCCTACCTCCGCCCCGAAACGGCCCAGGGAATTTTTGCCAACTTCAAGAACGTGGTCGACACCGGGCGGGTCAAGACGCCGTTCGGCATCGGCCAGATTGGCAAAAGCTTCCGGAACGAAATTAATCCCCGGAACTTCATCTTCCGTTCTCGGGAATTTGAGCAGATGGAGATTGAATTCTTCTGCCATCCCGAAGAGTCGGAGAAATGGTATCAGTACTGGCGTGACCAGCGGTTCCAGTGGTATGTCCGTCATGGGCTCCGCAGCGACCGGCTTCGGCTCCGTGAGCACGATCCGAAGGAGCTGGCCTTCTACTCCACCGGGACGGCGGACATCGAGTACAGCTTCCCCTTCGGTGTGAGTGAGCTGGAAGGCATCGCCAATCGCGGGGCTTACGACCTGAGTCAGCATCAGAAGTTCAGTGGCAAGGATCTGAGCTATTTCGATGAGGAACGCTGGGAACGCGATAAGGCAGGGCTGGGGCTGACTTCGTTCAAGGAGTACGTGAAGCAGCGCGCGGGGGAGGAGAAGCCGGGATATCCGTACCAATACATCCCCCACGTCATCGAACCGTCGGCGGGGGCGGATCGGGCCACGCTCGCCTTCCTCTGCGAAGCGTACAATGAGGATGAGGTGGGAGGAGAAGTTCGCAACGTCCTGAAGTTTCATCCCAGACTCGCCCCGATCAAAGCGGCGGTCTTCCCCTTGGTCAAGAAGGACGGCATGCCCGAAAAGGCTGAGGCCATCTACCGCGAGCTGCAGCGCCACTTTCCCGTCTTCTTCGACGAGAAGGGGGCGATCGGCCGGCGCTACCGTAGGCAGGACGAGGCAGGGACCCCGTTCGGGATCACGGTGGACGGCCAGACGCTCACCGATGATACGGTCACATTTCGCGACCGCGACAGTTGCCGGCAGTGGCGTGTTCCCTTGGCGGGCGTCGTTCAGGCGGTTCGCGACTTGCTGGAAGGGGGACCGGTGCCGTCGACCGACCGCCCCGCCGAGGAGAGCGACGCGACATGAAACCCTGCATTAGCCAAGCGACCACCCTGAGCACCTCCTTCGAAGCCGACCTGAAAGCGTACGGGCGATCGGGCTGGACGGCCGTGGAACTCTGGCTGACGAAGCTGGAGAACTACTTGCTGACCCACTCAGTCGCCGAGGTCCGTGCGCTCCTCGAGAAGGAGCAACTCGAGCCGGTGGCCGCGGCTTCGCAAGGGGGACTTCTGCTGGCCCGCGGCCCGGAACGTGAGGTCCATTGGGACCACTTCCGGCGCCGGCTGGCTCTCCTCCAGGAGCTTCGCGTTCCGGTCCTGATCGTCGTGCCCGACTTCGTGAGGGAGATGGGCGCCGAGGATTACAGCCGGGCCATCGAGTCGTTGATCGAGGCGAACGAGCTGGCACGCGGATTTGGTGTGAGGCTGGCGCTGGAGTTCCAAAAAGGAGCGTCCTTCTGCGCCAGTCTGGATACCACGCTCGCCCTGATCGCGCAATGCGGTTCCGAGGGGTTGGGGGTTTGCCTCGACCTCTTCCACTATTACACCGGCCCGAGCAAGTTCGAGGACCTCGCTTACCTGACCCTCGAGAACCTGGGCTGGGTGCAGGTCTGTGACCTCAGTGGCACTCCGCGCGAACTTGCCGGCGACGGTGATCGGATTTTGCCCGGCGAAGGGGACTTCCAGATCGGGCCGATCCTCGAGCATCTGGAGCGGATCGGTTACGCGGGCCATGTCTCCCTGGAAGTGCTCAACCCCCAGCTCTGGCAGATTCCCGCCGATCGGGTTGCCGATGCGGGTTACCAGGCACTGACCCGGGTGCTGGGGAGTTTGGGTCAGGAAGATCCAGCGAGGGGAGGGTCCTGAGCGTGGCCTTGGCGGCATTTCCACCTCCGGTCGTCGTCTATCGCGAGGAACAGAACTTCGACTGGCGAGTGTACGCCTTCATTGCCGTGGCGGAGGGGCTACTCTGGCTCGCCCTGTTTTGCTCCTACGTGGTCGGTCCCAATCCGGGCGTACGCGACACCGATGCGTCACCCCTGCTGGCCGTTGGTTTCCTCGTCGGCCTGGTCTTGCCCGTCATTCTGGTCGTCGGCCTGCTTCGGATGACGACCGAGGTCTGTCCGACTGACCTCCGGGTCTGGTTTGGCTGGATTCCGACCTATCGTCGGATCGTTCCAATCAGCTCGATCCAGAAAATTGAGGTTGTGACCTACCGCCCCCTGGCTGACTACGGGGGGTGGGGGATCCGACTTGGCCGCGATGGTGTTCGTGTTCTCAATGCACGGGGAAACCTTGGTGTTCGAATCGATCTGGTCGACGGGACCAAGTTATTGATCGGGAGCCAGCTTCCCGAAGACCTGGCCCGCGCCTTGGAACGTGCCATGCAGCCCGGGGTTTGAGCGCAACGGCCTTGCTTCGATCGAGGGGCGGATTTCCCAAGTCGCGACGATCACAACTGCGTCTTATGACGAAATTTGAAGGTCAGGTGATTTGTGAATCCGCCCTGTTACGACGATTTTTCACTCCGGTCCCAACTCGTGAATTGATGAACGGGTTGACACGCTCGGAGTGGCGTTTAGACTAGATGCGACAACGTCTTGCGCAGGATTGCTCGGACGAGGATTGGTTCTGGAACCGCCCGAATGTTTTTTGAACCGCGAGTCCGAACCTTTCGGCGCGGCGGACCGTAACGATGATGAAGGCACCTGGTACTGAGACCGTGGAAGACCTCGCCCTCACGACGGACGAGGAACTTCTCAGCCGATACCGCGAGACGGGGCAGGCCGGGGACTTCGATGCGCTCGTTCACCGTTATCAGAACGAACTCTACCGTTACCTGGTGCGTTACCTGGGTGATTCGGCTTTGGCCGAGGACGTATTTCAGAACACGTTCTTGCAGGTCCACCTGAAGAAATCGCTTTACGAAGATGGCCGTCCCGTCCGCCCCTGGCTCTATGCGATCGCCACCCACCAAGCCGTTGATGCGTTGCGAAAAGTGGGCCGTCACCCGACGGTGAGCTTGGATCAGCGCGTTGCGTCGAGTGAGAACGAAGCGGGGAGCCTGGTGGATTTGCTGGTTGGCGAAGATTTGGGGCCGTTGGCGGAACTTCAGGGTCAGGAACGGGCGGAATGGGTTCGCCAGAGCGTGGCCCGTCTCCCTGACACACTGCGGGAAACGCTGACTCTGGCCTACCACCAAGATCTGAAGTATCGCGAAATCGCCGAAATCCTCGACATCCCGGTTGGCACCGTCAAGTCCAGACTGCACGCAGCACTCGCCAAGCTTCAACAGATGGCGAAGGCAGCGAATCGAGACGGAAGTAGCTAAACCTATGAACGCTTCAGACCAACTTGATTACGTGCTCGGCCAACTCGAGGGGCCCACCCGCGAGCAGGCCGAGGCCGAGGTGGCTACCGACCCGCACCTGGCGGAGGTACTCGAACGCCTTGGCCGGGCGGTCCACCAACTCCTTGACGACGACGGGGACACGATCAAGGTTCCAACCTACCTGCTGGTGCGGACCCGCACCTTCGTTGCCGAACATGGGCGGCGACGGACGATTCTCGATTTCGTGCCCACGACCGTCCCGTTCCGCTGGGCGGACATTGCCGTCGCGGCCGGAATCTTCCTGGCGGGACTCCTTACGCTGGTTCCCGCGTTGCAGCGTTCTAAGGACCGGATGGCCCAGGCTGGCTGCGGGTTCAACCTTCAGCAATTGGGGGTCGGCCTGGCTCAGTATGCCGGGCTGCATCATCAGTATCCGTATGGTCCGACCGACCGGCCGAACGCGGTCGCCGGGACGTACGCGGTGACCTTGCAGGATTCCGGTATGCTGCAGGACCTCAAGGCGCTCGACTGTCCCTGCAATGGGCGATGCGAAGAGGCCAGCCCCAAGCCCCGTTCTCCCGAGTCTTATCGCAGGATGCTCGACGGCGATTATGCCTACCACGTTGGCTATCGCAACCAGTCAGGGCGAGCCGGCCCTGTCCTCGCCAGTCACTCGGCCCACGTTCCGCTGCTGGCCGACCAGCCTGCTCATGAGGCGGGAGTCATTCTGGAAGGGAACAGCCCGAACCACGGTGGCCGAGGCCAGAACGTCCTGTTCTCCGACGGCCATATTTCTTGGCACACAACGCGGCAGGTCAGCCCGTTCGATCCTGACATTTTCCTGAACGAAGATCACCGCCCCGGCCCCGGGGTGAACGCCAATGACGCGGCTCTCATTCCCAGCCTTTTCCCCTACACCGATCGGTGAGAGTCGCGAGGTGAGAGGGGGTCGGCTTCAACGACTTGCCGATCCTCTTTGGTTGAGCTGGGTGTAGAACAGAATGGCCAACATCGACTTGGCATCGACGATCCGCCCGTCGCGCACCATCTCCAACGCCTCACTCCACGCAACAACCACCGGTTCCAGACGCTCATCCGGCTGGTGTTGTGTGGGGCCTGGCACGAGGTCCTCGCAGAGATAGAGGTACATCCGCTCGGTCATGACGCCCGGCGAGACGAACCAATCGGCGATCCGGGTGATTTTGCCCGCGCGATAGCCGGTCTCCTCGCTCAATTCCCGAGGCGCGGTCTGATCGGGTGACTCCCCGAGGTCGATTGTTCCCGCGGGCACCTCGAGTAACGTCATTCCGACCGCATAGCGATCGTTCTTCACCAGACAGACGTGCTCGGCGTCGACCATTGGTATGAGCGCGACCGCCCCCCGGTGGACGACCACTTCACGCTCGGCCTTTGAGCCGTCGGCGAGCTGTACCTCCTGGAGCGCCAGGTCGATCTTTCGACCCTGATAAATCAGTTTGCGGGCTGGGGGTAGGGGCAGTGGACCTGACATGACTGGACCTCCGGTCGAGCCGCGCAATGGAATCTCATCGGGTTGTTTCGGACAGCCTGCCCGATGGCAGAGGCGGAGTGGCCGACCCGTCATAAATCTTGGAGAGTCAGAGCTTCAACCGATCCCTGTCTCGAGGTGATGGCAGGCGGAAGCTGACCGGACAAGCCTGAGCGGGCCGCTGCCCACGATTGGGGGCGGCCTCTCAGGTCTTTTGAGCCGTAGGCGATCCCTGTCAGGCATCGCCCAGCTTGAGCCTTCCTGACCAGGAAGTGCGGCTACTCAGAGCCCTTCTCGCTCGCGGATTGTCAGGACGGGGCAGGGGGCCTCTCGGACGATCCGTTCGGCCACCGAGCCGAGCAAGACGTGTTTCAGCCCGGTTCGACCGTGGGTGGCGACCACGATGAGGTCGATGGCTTCATCGCGAGCATAGGTCACGATCTCCTCGACCGGTTCTCCCCAACAGGCCGAAGTTTTGACGGCCGGGGGATGGCCCCAGTCAGGTTGGAGCGTCTTGGAGAGCGCTGCGAGTGCCTGCTCCTTGGCCTCCGTGTAATATTCGGGAGGGAGGACAGGGGTCAGCATCGGGTCGGGTCCGACGGGCACGATGTCGGACAGCACGTGGAGCAGGTGGATCTCCGCGCCTAGCCGCTCGGCGAGGAGGCAAGCATACCGGACCGCCTTTTCGGCATGCTTGCTAAAGTCGGTGGGAGCCAGGATCGATCGGATCTCAATCACGGGTTGGATCCTCGGTTTTTTTTTGTTTTACGGTTCTTCGCGAACCAGGATGTGGAACCGGCGCAACAGGTCGAGCGTGATCGGACCGGGCTTGCCCGAGCCGATGGAACGACCATCGCATTCGACCACGGGAATGACCTCAGCGGCAGTTCCCGTGAGGAAGCATTCATCGGCCGTGTAGATATCGTGCCGGTCCATGGAGCGTTCGACCACGGTGATGCCGGCGGCCCGCGCCAGTTCGATCACCGCGTCGCGGGTGATCCCCTCGAGAATCCCGGAGTCGATTCCAGGAGTCAGGAGCTGCCCACGGCGGACGATGAAGATGTTGTCGCCGGTGCACTCGGCGACTTCACCCTTATGGTTGAGCATGAGGGCTTCGAGGCAACCGGCGTTCGTGCCTTCGATCTTGGCCAGGATATTGTTGAGATAGTTGAGCGATTTGATCCGAGGGTTGAGAGCGCTCGGGTGGTTGCGCTGGGTCCCCGCGGTGATGATTTTCAGGCCGTGTTCGTAGAGCTCGGCCGGGTAGAGGCTGATCGCGTCGGCGATGATGATGATCTGGGGATCGGTCGTCTTCCGCGGGTCGAGCCCAAGGCTGCCCGCACCTCGGGTGACGACGGCGCGGACGTAGGCATCGCTGAGCCCATTGGCCGCCACGGTGTCGACGATGGCCTTGGCCATCTCCTCACGCGAGATCGGGATCTCGAGGTGAATCGATCGCGCCGATTCATAGAGTCGTTCGACGTGCTGCGTCAGGCGAAAGACATGTCCTGAGTAGGCACGAATGCCCTCGAAGACGCCATCGCCGTAGAGCAAGCCGTGATCGTAGACGCTGATCTTGGCGTCGGCCTTGTCGTAGAGCTTGCCGCTGATATAAATTCTGAGGCTCATCCGGATGGCACTCCCGCCAAGGCACGTCTCAAAGACCGATCCTTGGAAAGCAAAAATAGGGGGCCCCCGCGCCTCGGTCTCAGGCTAAAGCGGGGGCCCATTCCTCGATTCGCCCCTGGGCGAGCCGAACGACCCGATCGGCTTGCAGGGCAATCTGATGGTCGTGGGTGACCATGATCATAGTGAGTCCGCGTTCGCGGTTCAAGTCGCGGAGCAACTCAAGAACCCCCTGACCGGTCGCCGCGTCGAGGTTGCCGGTCGGCTCGTCGGCCAGGAGCACTTCGGGGTTCCCGGCCAGGGCGCGCGCGATCGCCGTCCGCTGCATCTCGCCGCCGGAAAGCTCCGTCGGCAAGTGGTGAAGGCGGTGTCCCAGGCCGACCCGTTCCAGGAGGGCGGTCGCCTCCCGGCGAATGCGGTCCCGTTGCCCCAGATACGACCAGAGACCGTGGCGGATCATCTGGGGCATCATCACGTTTTCGAGCGCCGAGAGCTCGGGAAGCAGGTGATAGAACTGAAAGATGAACCCGAAGGTCCGATTGCGCAGATCGTCGCGACGGCGATCGGACTGGTTGTCGATGCGCTGCCCGTCCAGGGTGACCGAACCGGCGTCGGGCGAGTCGAGCAGACCCATGACGTGCATGAGTGTGCTCTTGCCCGAGCCGCTGGCGCCGACGATCGCGACCAGCTCGCCGTGCTCGACATCCATGTCGACGCCGTGGAGCACGGGGACCTGGTTCTTCCCCTTCCGATAACTTTTTTCTACCCCGACGGCCGAGAGATGAGTCGCCATCCTTTGATTCCCCTGGAAAGAAAAAGTAAGTCGGATTCTCACTCGAAGCGAAGGGCGCGAACGGGGTGCAGTTTGGAAGCTCGTTGAGCTGGCCAGACGCTCGCGGCCGCCGCGATGAAGAGGGCCCCACCCACGATCCAGAAGACGGTCCAGGGCTCGACCATGGTCGGGATTTCATTGAAGTAATAGATCGAGTCGTCAAACACTTTCCGGCCGGTCACCTTGCTGAGCCACTTTTCGATCGTGTTGATGTAGTGGACGAACAGGAGGCCGCCCGCCATGCCGACCCCGCTTCCCACCGCTCCCAGGAGCAGGCCGTAGCCCAGGAAGATCCCCCGGACGCCCGAAGTCGACGCCCCCAGCGCTTTCAACACGCCGATGTCGCGCGTCTTCTCCACGACGATCATCGAGAAGATGGCCAGGATCCCGAAGCCGGCCACCGCGATGATGAAGAAGAGCAGCATGTTGAGGATGCTCTGCTCAACGGCAACGGCGGAGAGGAGTGGCCCCTGCTTTTGCTCCCAGGTCGAGACCCGGAAATACATCGGGCGCAGCTCTTCGAGAGCCGTCGCGATCGTCGCTTTCAAGGCGTCAAGATCGACGCCCTCCTTGACCTTGATCTGGATTTGGTTGACCGCGCCTCGCTCATTTTCGTCGACCATGAGCCGGACCTTCTGGAACCGCTCGAGGGGGACGTAAATGTGAGTTGAGTCGTTCTCGCTCATCCCGCTCTTGAAATAGCCGACCACGGTGAACGTGTCGGCCCCAGGTTCGGGAGTCTTGCTCGCCCGGGGATAGATCAGCCGGATCTGATCTCCACGCTGGAGGATGAAGTCGTCCTTGCCGCCCCGATGCACCGTGCCCATGGCCCAGCCGATGATCGCGCCATCATCGCTGACCTGGGTGTGCGCGTCGGCGAGAAGCGCCTGGTTGATCAGGCTGTCGGGGTCCCCTTCGATGACCTGCCCGGCGGGGGCCGCCGCCATTCGAAGCGATTCCGGCACGTCGAACGCCGGCTTGATCGAGTCCCCCTTCTCGTTGACGAGGAACTCGGCAAAGTCACCGGTGCGGGCGCGCTCCTCGGGCCTGACACCGAAGATCTGGACCTGTCGGGTGAACTTCTGGCCGCCGTAGTAGAACTGCATCAAGCCGTAGGTTTCCATGGCGGGCGCCATTGCCTCGACCTGATCGCCAGTGACCGACTTGATCCGGGCCATCACCTCGTCGGAGTTGTAGAACCCGTTCATGTCATATTCCGACTCGACGACGATGTCGGCCAGAACTCCGTGGAGCCGGTCGCGCATCTTCTCGGAGAAGCCGGCCATGACGGAGTTGACCACGATCATCGTGGCGACGCCCAGCATCACGCTGATGACGCTCGCCAGCGCAATGTACCTGGTGCGCAGATACCGCCAGCAAAGCAGATATTTATACATGTCAGGCGCCTCCGTTCGCCTTCGGGTTCGACACGTGTTCGCCGCGATCAGGCGTGCTCGGCACGCCGGTTGTCGGGTCGGCGCTGCGCGGGCGCCCTTTTTTTTAGGACGACTGCGGCCTCATCAACGGGAACAGGATCACATCGCGGATACTTGCCCGATTCATGAGGAGCATGCAGAGCCGGTCGATGCCGATGCCAAGGCCTCCGGCCGGCGGCATCCCGTGCTTCAAGGCGCGGATGAAGTCGTCATCCATCTTCGCCATGGAATCCTCTTCCTTCTGACCGGCCAGTTGGGTGCGGAAGAGCGATTCCTGCAAGAGCGGGTCGTTCAACTCGGTGTAGGCGTTGGCCAGTTCCATCCCCTTGACGAAGAGCTCGAACCGCTCCGCCACCGCCGGGTTGCTGGCCTTACGCTTGGTCAGGGGGCAGATCGCCGCCGGATAGTCGATCACGAAGATCGGCCCTTCGAGCTTGTCTTCCACCAGCTCTTCGAAGATCTGGTTGGTCACGACGTCGGGGTCCTTGCCCGCCGTGGTGATCCCAAGCGAGGCAGCCTTGGCGAAGACGGCCTCGAGGTCGGTAGCGTCGATGCCCGCGTGCTCGAGGATGAGCTCGGCGTACGTCCGGCGCGGCCAAGGAGGCGTGAAGTCGATGGTGGCCTCGCCCCAGGGGCGTTGCAGACCGCCACCGAGTGATTCAATCGCCCCGCAGATCAACGACTCGGTCAGATCCATCATCGAGTGATAGTCGCCGTAGGCCTGATAGGCCTCCATCATCGTGAACTCGGGATTATGCTTCGGGCTGATCCCCTCGTTTCGGTAGACCCGACCGATCTCGAAAACGCGCTCGAGGCCGCCGACCAGCAGACGCTTCAAATAAAGCTCGGGGGCGATCCGCAAGAAGAGATCGAGGTCGAGCGTGTTGTGGTGCGTGATGAATGGGCGAGCCGCCGCGCCACCGGCGATCGACTGCATGGTGGGCGTTTCGACTTCGATGAACCCTTGCCCGGCCATCACGTTCCGGAACGCGGCGACGATCTTCGAGCGGCCCAGGAACGTGGCCAGCGACTCAGGATTGCTGAACAGGTCGACGTAACGTTGGCGGTGACGTTGCTCAAGGTCGGTCAAGCCGTGCCACTTCTCGGGCGGGGGAGCAAGGCTCTTGCCCAGAAACGTGAGCGCGGTCGCGAAGACGGTCAGTTCACCGGTCTTGGTGTATCCGAGGGTTCCGTCGACTCCCAGCAGATCGCCCAGGTCGAGCAACTCGGCCAGGCTCCATCCCAGGTCGCCCACCTGCTTCTTGCCCAGGAAGATCTGGATCCGCTCGGTCCAGTCGCGAATCTCGAGGAAGTTGACTCGGCCGCCGTCGCGGCGAAGCATGATCCGACCTGCCACGCGCACCGCGGGCCCGGGGTTCTCACTCTGGTGAGGCCCCTCCGCCACGGGCAGTTGACGCACGTCGGCGATGGCTTGCTGGCCGTCGAACCGCGTACCCCAGGGGTCGAGTCCCAACGCCTCGATCTTCCGCAGTTTATCTAGCCTGACCGCTTCAAGCCCCTCGGGCGCGTCGTCCGACATCAGCAAACCTTGCATTTCGTCAGAGAGAAAAATGAGGCAAACTTGAGCCAAATTGTATTCAACCACCGACTTTGGTCAACGCCAAACGTCCGGGGGGCTCCCTCACATCCCGATGAGCACCGTGTGAGAATGCCAGGTAAGGACGAGGAAATGGGTCCCATCGAGCTCGCCTTTCCCGAGATTCGGGTCGTCGATTGGCCGCGCACGGTCCGCTGGTACGTCGAGGTCCTGGGTCTGCGCCTGGTCTTGGAGGACGTCGTCCACCAATTCGCGTTGTTGGAGGCGGGGGGAAGCCGGCTCGCGCTGAAAGCAGGGCCGGGCGAGGTTGGCGAGACTTCGAACGTTCGGCTGGTCTTCCGGGTCAGCGACGTCGATGCGGAACGCGACCGTCTGATTGCTCGAGGGGGCGATGTCGGACCCGCGAGCGACAATCGCGCCGAGGCGTATCGAAGCGTGAGCCTCCTCGATTGTGAAGGCACTCCGATCACTCTCTTCTCGTGGTTGGAGCCACCGATCCCCCCCCGGCCGTGAGTGCAAGGCGGGGTCGAGGTGGCCTCGCAATCAGTCTGGCGAACTTGGCTGCTACGGGGCACGCTTCCCGAATGGGAAACGGCGTGATGAAAACAACGATCCGCGAGTGGGCGAGAATCATGATGGATTTCTGACCCGGTCGAATCCGGGGCTCAGCCGGGCCGGCCGTGCGACTGCAAACCAACCCGGGGCGGAAACCCCACGAATCTTCGGTTCTCTAGCTCGGTCGCGGAACGTTGGGAAATCCAAGAAACCGAGGGTTGCCGACGAACGCTTTGGGATTACGGCTTGTTCACTCGCGCCTCCAGGGCGTCGAGCCGGATCGACAATGCCTTCAGGTCGTCAGCTCGCGCCACTCCGAGCCGGTCGATGACGCGTTCGATGGCGTCGTCGATCGTGGCCCGGCTGCTGGAATCGACCGCCTCAATGTTGCGTTTCAGACCAGCCTTGATGATTCCTAACTGGATGAATGCGTGATCGATGCGACGATCGATCTCGGCCTCGAGCTCTTGGCGGGCTTTGTCCGCCCGGCTCGAGAGATCCGCTTCGAACTCGGCGGCCTGCTGCTCCGTCAGCTTGGAGCGCGCGGCGACCTCGGCGGCTAGTTCCGTGACCTTCTCTCTGGTCAGCGCAGCCACCCCGATCGTGGCGAAGATACTCTGCTTCAATAAGTCGAACATGATGCGGTCTCCTTGGTCAACGAACCTGGTGAACGATCATCAGTAGGATGAATCCTACCGGACGTCCCGGCGACTCGCACCATAGCCTCTCGTAAAGCAGGCTGGCGGAGTCGAATTGGACGCGATCACCTGTAAGTCCGCGGAGGCCGAGCCGTTGGCCTTTGGGGAAGTCCGAGCTCGACCGGAGCGCCCGCCTGACTGGGCCGTTGCTCGCGGAGCGGGAGAGAGGGTGGCGGGCCCCAGGAACTGAGTTTATGGCGTTCCATTCTCGCCTGCGGCCTACGCCATGGCGGCACAACAGACCGAATCAGGCTCGGCGCCAGGGATGGCTACGGTTCTCGGGGCTCTCGGCGCGAGCGCCGGAATCGGCGGTGGCGTGGACTTCAACTTCGACCCGTTGAACTTGTGTCGTGATGTGATCGTTTGTCAACCAGGAACCGGATTCTTGGTGCGGCATGAATGCTGCTGAACATCCCATAGCACTTCGGGGCTGTCCGATCGTTGGTCGGGCTTTCCGCCGAATGTTGAAGCCACCGCCGTCCAGGCGGTAGTTGCGTCAGTCAGTAAAACAAGTTTCCCCCGAAATTGGGCATCTTTTTATTTTGAATATCGGAAATCCAACGCGCCAAAACATCTCTGCCTGTAAGCCACAATTGGGCGCACTGTTGAAAATACTGGATCACGCAATCACGTTCACCGATTTGCAATAAAGCCTTTGCAAGGGAAGCGTTAGGTCCGCTTGGAGGAATTAGAATCAATGGATTGCAATCTGGCGGAGTGATTGCCAGCATCAAATGTCGCTTGGCCTCTTCGATATCGCCTCTGCCCAAGGCTAGTCGGCCCAAGAGGAGGTTCCCTTGATGGATAAAGTATCCGCGCATCACGTTGTTCTTGTTTGCCCTGAACTCAAATTGTTGGCAACCACGCGAGACGAGTTCTTCTGCGTAGAATTGGGCTTTCTGGTTCTCCCCGGCGTCGAAAGCAGCCTTGGCCACGCTAGGCAATGCAATAGTTGACCACTTGGAATTCTCGGGGGCCAGTTCCAGAGCCTTCTCAAATTCGGAAAGGCTCACGGTAAACCAGTCCGGTCCGGACTCGGACGATTGGGGCCGCTTCATCCGCTTGTGGAGGTTGCCGAGGTGCCAATACCACTCAGGATTCTCGGGATCAAGGCTAATGCACCTACGATACCACCCTTCGGAGAGGGAAGGATCATATAATGCAAAGAATTTCGCTGCATTACTAAGTACAGATGTGCTATGAGCGTGTCTGTCGACCTGATTGATCCATAAAGCTCTTGCTTGATCGAAAACAACAGCGTCGAAGTGAGGGAGAGCGATACCAAGGGAGGAGCCGCGAATTCCGAGCCAGGGATTGTAGAGATAATCTGCAATACTTGCCGTTGACGGTTTGTGGTAACCTCGTCCGATTGTGAATAGTGTATAAAATATAAAACAAGAACAATTCGTAATATTACGAGGTCGTCAGGGTCTCGGCGAAGTTCTCTCTCATAGTGGGGTATCTGTTCGATTCCTACGCTGGAACAAAGTCGATAGAAGGCTTGTTGAGCTAGTTCTCGAACCTCCTCGAGAGGGTCATTTACTGCCTTACGTAGGGCAGGAAGTGCCTCTTCGAGGCTCTCAAGATGATCCGCGAGATTTGCGGCCGTTGTCAATCGCACTTCCTTGCATGCCTCGTTGCCCAAATCCACTGACATTCTAGAAACATCCCACCAAGTTGCGTCAAGGATATGGGAAGTCGGGTTGCGATCGGCTTGGTTCTCAGGCAATGGCGAATTGCACCAAGGACAGCTTCCCGATCGGATCTGGCGATGAGTCGTTTGGCAACAGGTTTGGGTCATGGGTTAGGATTTCCTTAGTCTTAGTGCCCATCGACAGTTGCGCAGTGACGATCTGATCCACGGGCCTGAACCCGTACCGAGTCAATGGATCCGGCGCGGAGCGCTCGTTTCGGAAGCGGAGCGGGAGAAAGAATTTCGCTTCAAATCGGCTCGCCAGACCATTCTCGGTGCAAACTGTTGGTGAATCGCAGGCCCGATCCGCCATTCGCTGCTACTCGGGCGGGCCGTGGCCGACTTGCGAAGTCGAGTCGCTACCGGGAGTTCGGCCACGAGTTTGAGGGCGATGGTGCCCCATTCATGCTCGACTCTTGACTCGACTTCTCAGACTCGTCAAGGTAACGGGTTGCCCACCTTCCTGGTGTTCCGGCCAGAATCCGTGGCGAACATTCCTCGAAAGCCTTGAATAACCTCATGCCGAAGCCCGGTCCATACCCTGGCGTCTCGATCGCCGCTCTCCGGAGGATCTGATGCAGTTCGTGCTTTCACTCTGTCTTTCGGCCCTGACGCAGTCACCCGCGCCGGTCGAGAATGTCTCGTCGTTCCCCCCTCGTTCGGCGTTCGA
Source organism: Singulisphaera photorubra (assembly GCF_045290345.1). Classification (GTDB taxonomy): domain Bacteria; phylum Planctomycetota; class Planctomycetia; order Isosphaerales; family Isosphaeraceae; genus Singulisphaera. The sequence goes on from NZ_CP155447.1 coordinate 3,324,864, forward strand.
GGAACGGAAGGCACTTCACGTTCCCGAAGGGTTCGAGGTTCAACTCGTCGCCGCCGAGCCCGCGATCCAGAAGCCGATGAACATCGCGTTCGACGATAAGGGGAGGCTTTGGGTCACAGGCACCGTCGAATATCCCTACCCGGCCAAGGACGGGACGAAGCCGCGAGACACGGTCAAGATCCTCGAAGACTTCCAGCCGGACGGCCGCGCCGGCAAGATCACGACCTTTGCCGAAGGCTTGAATATCCCGATCGGGCTGATGCCCTTGCCGGATAGTACCGGGGCGCTCGTGTACTCGATTCCGACGGTCGACCGCCACTCGGACACCGATGGCGACGGCCGAGCCGATCGTCGCGCCACGCTCTACCGCGAATACGGCCACCAAGACACCCACGGGATGACCGGCTCGTTTACCTGGGGGTTCGACGGCTGGATCTATGCCTGCCATGGGTTCTCGAACACGTCGAAGGTGGAGGGGACCGATGATAAGCCGATCCAGATGGCCTCGGGAAACGTGTACCGCATGAAGCTTGATGGCTCGCGCGCCGAGTACGTCACCCATGGGCAGGTCAATCCGTTCGGCCTGACGTTCGACCCGCTCGGAAACCTCTATTCCTCCGACTGCCATTCGAGGCCGATCTATCAGCTCTTGCGGGGGGCGTACTATCCCAGCTTCGGCAAGCCTGACGACGGCCTTGGCTTCGGTCCGGAGATGATGTCGCACGATCATGGTTCGACCGCCATCGACGGTGCGACCTACTACGCGGCGAACCAGTTTCCCCCTGCGTATCGCGACACCATCTTCACAGGCAACGTGCTCACGAACCGGATCAACCACGACCGCCTTGAGTTTCGCGGCTCATCGCCCAAGGCCATCGAGCAGCCCGACTTTCTCTGGAGTGAGGACAACTGGTTCCGACCTGTCGACATCGAGCTCGGCCCTGATGGAGCGCTCTATGTCGCCGACTTCTACAACCGGATCATCGGCCACTACGAAGTGCCTTTGACTCACCCGGGACGCGACCACGATCACGGTCGAATCTGGCGGATCGTCTACCGTGGCCCGAAAAAAGAGAATGGTTCCGTGACCACTCGCGGTGATTGGACCAAGGCGACGAACGACGAACTGATCGCGGACCTGGGGCATCCCAACCTCGTCGTTCGGACCAAGGCCGCCAATCAACTGAGCACGCGCAAGAGCGAGGATCTCGACTCCCAGCTCACCTCCGTGGTGGCTTCGGACTCCGACGTTTGGCGCAAAGTGCATGCCCTCTGGGTGCTCCAACGCCGCGGCCACCTTGATGATGCGACCTTGGATCGCGCGGCCGCCGAGCCGGCTCGCGAGCTTCGGGTTCATGCCATGCGCGTGATCGCCGAACGACCGAGCCTGGTTGACTCACTCTCGAAACGAGCCCGCGAGGCCCTGACCGACCAGGACGCCTTGGTCCAACGGTCCGCGGCCGAAGCGCTGGGCCGTCATCCCGACTTCGCCAACGTGCGTCCGCTCCTGGCGTTGCGGCAGTCGGCTCCGTCGGAAGACACGCATCTGATTCATGTGGTACGGATGGCGCTTCGCGACCAGTTCCTCACCGCGTCCGCCTGGAATGCCCTCGCGTCGGCATCGCTGAGCGAGCGCGATGCCCGCGACCTTGCGGATGTCGCTCCCGGCATTCCCACGGCCGAGTCGGCGAAATACCTGATCAGCCACGTCGAACGCTATGCGGAGCCGGACGGCACCCTGGTCCGCTACCTGCACCACATCGCCCGGTATGGGAATGAGGACTCGGTCCGGGCCATGCTGGCCTTCCTCCGGAATCGGTCCGAGCCCAGCCCGGCGCAGCTCGCCTCCTTCCTGAAAGCCGTCTTGCAAGGAACCCAGGAACGGGGAGCCACCCTGTCGGGTGAAGGTCAGGAGATGGCCTTGAAACTGACCAGGCGGCTCGTCGACTCCCCCAAGAAGGACGAGCTTCTTCTCGGGATCGATCTGGTCAAGTCATTCAAGCTCACGGAACTGCGTGGGCCGCTCGAGAGTCGAGTCCGGAACGCGAAATCCGAAATTCCCCTGCGGATCGAGGCGATGACGGCCGTCGTGGTGATGGCCCCCGAGAAATCCGTCACCCTGCTGGGGCAGGTCCTGGGCGATTCCTCCGAGCCGTTCGAACTGCGGGATAAGGCGGCGTCGGCACTTGCCCTGATCAATCAGGCTGGGTCGACCGAAGTGCTTCTCAAAGTCCTGCCCACGGCGCCCGAGCGGTTACAGGCGACGATCGCCACGGGCCTGGCCGCGCGGAAGCCGGGCGCTGAGCTGCTCTTGAAGACGATTGGCGAGGGTAAGGCGTCTGCTCGGCTCCTCCAAGAACCGCGCGTTGCCCTCCTGCTCGGAAACCAAGAGATCGACCGGATCAAAGAGCGGGTCGCCACCCTCTTGAAGGACCTTCCCCCCGCCGATGCGCGGCTGCGTGATCTCGTGAAACAGCGCCACGACGGCTTCGGCACGGCTCCGCGAGACGTGGCTCGAGGTGCGGCCGTGTTCGAGAAGAATTGCGTCGCCTGTCACCAGATCGCGGGCAAAGGGCAGCGGATCGGCCCGCAGCTCGATGGCATCGGTACTCGTGGGATCGATCGGCTCCTCGAAGACGTTCTTGACCCGAACCGCAACGTCGACCAGGCGTTCCGCGTGACCAACGTCGCCCAGCGCGACGGTCAGCTTGTCTCCGGTCTCCTCCTCAAGGAAGAGGGGGAGATCCTCGTCTTCGCCGACGCCCAGGGCAAAGAGGTCCGCGTCCCCAAGGAGACGGTCGAGGAGCGGACGACTTCGCAGCTCTCGCCGATGCCGGCCAACCTTTCCGACCAGATCACCGAGCCGGAGTTCTACGACCTGCTCGCCTACCTCTTGCAACAGAAAGAGTCGTCGTCGAAGCCGGCCAACGAAGGGGGGACCGTCAAGGAAGGATCGCGATGATCCGGGTCGGGCCACCGCTTCCCCCTTTGATTTTCATCGGGAGGGCAATCAAGGTGGCCCCGGCTTCGGGAACCTGATCCAGGTTCGCCACGTTCTCCAGGCCGTAGATCCCGGCCCCGTTGAGGACGCGGTGAGCCATGAAGTCGCGTGAGGGGCCGGGGTCGAGACTCGCCGTGTCGACCCCGACCCCCGAGACCTTTCGATGAGCGACCAGCCATTCCGCCGCTCCTCGCGAGACGCCTGGGAAGTGCAAGTTGGCCGTGTCGCCCGGCTTATCACTACCCAGGTAGGCCTTCTGGTTGGGCCAGAACCGACCCCAACCCGAACGCATCACAACGATTGCCCCCTCGGGAATGCGGCCATGGGACCGTTCCCAGGCTTCGAGGTCCTCGGTGCGGAGTTGATAGTCACGGTCGCGAGCGCATGCCTTCTGGACGTCCACCACGACGGCCGGACCGATCAGCTTCGTGAGTGGGATCTGATCGGCCGTCGCCTGCCCCTCACCAAAATGGATGGGGCTATCGAGGTGGGTACCGCCGTGTTCGCTGGCCGAAAACTTGGCTGAGGCATACCAGTAGCCCTTCGCGGCCGGACCCCAACTCGTCCGTTCCCACTGGAACGACTCGTCGGTCGGCCAGTAGACGGAATCCTTATCGAGGGCATAGGTCAGGTCGATCGCCTTCGAAGCCAGGACTTTGGCCGGTCCGGGGCCAGAGTCAGGCGCTTGCGCCCGAACGGCGACGAACGTCCCGACTCCAACAAGTGCCAGGGCCAGAACAGGGATGGAAGCCTTGGTGCGATTCATGGACTTCTCCGGATGACGCCAGGTCAAACCACCATTTCACTTTGGAAGAATTCACCCAAGGAAGCCAGGGAGAGCTTGGAAAGAAAAGAGCGATGGTTCACGACCTTCGATCCATTCTGCGATTTGCCGTCGGTGAGTCGGATGGTGAGGAACTCGGTGGAATCGCCAGAACGCGACTCGGTCGCGGCGGCGAGGATGACCGGCACGAATGCCGGTTCGCGAGCCGGGGAGGGGGCAGGGCAAGGCGAATCTGAGGCGAGGCGTCGCTTCCAAGCGTGGAAAGACGCGGTCGAGATCCCTTGGCCTTGGTAGAACCGGCCGATGCTGAGCCCGCTGTCGGACTCCTGTTGCAGTCGCCGACGCCAGAGGACTGGGAGGGCAGAATTGGCGACACGTGGCATCGTCTGACTCCGGAGGACGAGCAATATGGTCCGTCTTCCAGGCGATCAGGCAGCACAAGACTGGTTATTTCAATCGCTTACCGAGCAGAAGCTGAAGAACGTCCACGGCGTAGTGGGTGGACACGAGATCCGGTCGAGCTACCTGATCGACGACGAGCGTATCTGGATCAACACCGTGCCTGGCCGGGGGCACACCACGATTTGCATCAGCGAGGATTTGTGAGGGGGAGATTTGGCGGGAGCGGGGCAAGCCCCGCTCCAGGCAACGCACCTGCTTGGTGAAGCACCCAAGAAACTCGATAACCGAATTGGGTTAATCGCGTAAGTTCTTGTTGCTTTTATGGGTAAAGCGAGGGGTTTTGACGAACCGGGCAGGTTTCCGAAATTCATTTTCGAGAACATCGGTTGGAAGCCGCCATCGCTTCGCTCGGGAGTTTGACGCGAGTAGCGTTTGTTAATGCACTTCGTATGGGACGATTACGTCTACGTTTATCTGGACAATGAAGCTAAGGTTTAGCCCAAACTCACTGGAGAAGGACTCTATCGGGAAGGCGAGGTCGCGCATGTCCACTGCGAGCGGTTCCTGCGAAGTCAGCCGCATATGGGTTCGCGAGAGCAAACGAGCCAGAAGGTTCGCCTGGACAGGCACCCTCATCGCGCCGAAGCTCATTTCGCCGCGGAAGCTCACTGGCACTGGCACGCCCCAAGCTGCCGCCGCCAGCGGCTGCCTTGAGTCGATCTCACGCGCGGATGTCAATTCGAATCGCAGGCTGTCGAGGTCTTCCTCATTCGGTTGATACGGCTGAAAGAAGAACATACCTAGATTTAAATCGCGCACGCGAACCCCCGTGCGGATGCTCGAAGGGCTTACTTTGACCCATGCCCGGCGGCAGGCGCTCCAGTCGAAATCACCGACGAACTCAACACCGCCCTCCGGATCATCGAATCGTCCGACGAGTGTTTCGGGGAGCAAGTCGTTGGTGGACTGCTTCGAAATCTGAAACGAGATAACCGAAGGCGTGGAGGTGATGGTGGGGGTCGTACCAGTGATCACGAGCCCCGGTGTGGCCAGGATGACCCGCCGAATGGCCTTGATATAGCGAAGATAGCCTGTACACCGGCAGATATGGCCACCGATGGCCTCTAGAATCACGTCATCGAGCCGGTCACGATATACAGGCGACCGCTCCAGATCGTTCATCAGGATCCGAGCTGCCATCAGGAAGCCGGGAGTCGAATACCCGCACTGGAACGAATGTTCTTCCAAGAACGCCTTTTGCAAAGGATGGAGGTTGCCCTGGGCCTCCAGCCCTTCAACCGTCGTTACATACATCCCTACCACGGACTTCAAGCGAGCGTAACAGGCGAGCACCGGCACCATCGGGGCGTCCTTGGTCACCTGAACTGCTACTTTGCAAGAACCGCATGCTCCAACGCCACAGCTGAACTTGGTCCCGGTAAGTTCGCATTCCTCGTGCAGGAAATCGATCAGCAATTCATCCGCCCTGGCGTCCGTTCGTTCATACTCCTTGCCATTAACGGTAAGCACAAACTGCTTGATTTTCTCGCGAACAATTCCACTCATAGGGACCTCAGGGCTTCGAGAACCTTGGGCGGGGTAATCGGCAGGGAGTTGATGCGGACTCCAATCGCGTGGGCGACCGCGTTTACAACGGCAGGCGCCACCGTCGTCATCGTCGCCTCGGCAATTCCCTTTTTCCGCATCGGCGGTCCGCTCCCCAGAACGGAGGCAGAGCCCAACGGGACGAGTTTGAATTCGAATTTTTCTAGCGGCATATGCTTCGCGCGCGGGACCTGGTACCGATGGAGGTTCCAACTGCCATCCACCCCCATGGGAGCTGGCGGAAGTTCCTCCAGGAGGGCGTATCCAAGCCCCATGGCGAACCCGCCCTCGACTTGGCCCGCCAGTAAAGCTTGGTGATGAACGTCGCCAGCGTCGAGGAGATTGACGACTTCAAGAACGCGGACGCGCCCGGTCGGCAGATGAACCTGCACCGCCACCAAATGCCCAGCCGACGCGTAGAGCGTTCGACGATAGTTTTTCACGGCGCTTGAAGGAAAGGACGCTTCCTCGCGGTTTTGCCGGTCCCTCTTCGGAGACCCGCCTCGAGTGATCGCAAGGGCATCGATTGCACGCTCGACCTTGCTTCCATCGATGGTGAATTTCGCCGTCGCGAATGAGTGTTGGAAGAAGGTGTGAACCATCGCGCCGACTACGTAGCCAGATCGGTGAGCTTGCTGGGCAAGGTCCTTCAAAGGAATGGGCTTGAGGCCGTCGGCGGTCAACTCTCCGTCTCGCCAGTTGGTCTCCCCAGGGTGCGTTCCCCAAATGTCATACGCCGCGCGGAGTATGCCATGGTCGAACACCACCTTACACGCTTCGTCCACGGCATGCAGGTGGTGGAACGCCGTAACCGAGGCGCTCGACGAGTTAACGATCTTGGGCGTTAGGAACACATTCCCTGTGTCGCTGGAAGGTAGACCCTTCACCAGCTCGAGTACTTCGAAAATTTCGGATTCGCCCATTCTGACTGTGTCGGCTGCCCGACCGAGGGTTCCGATCGCTTCAATCGCGATCGAGGTCGCGCTACCCTGTCCCATGTCGACGCTGGACGAATTCAGCTGGATCGATCCATCGGAGTTCAGGACGACTTCTGTCAGGGCGGCATCGCTCGAAGTGCCGTACGCCTCCATACAGCAGGCAAAACCCACACCGTAGCTAACTAAGTCTTTTCGGTCACGCCTGGCCTTCTCGGCGTTTCTTTGCACCCAGAGCGGTTCCTTCTGCGCCATCTCGCATAACTTGACGTTGGCCAGATGGTGATCCAAGGTCATACCTGTAACATCCCGCTCACCTTGATTCAGGCAGTGCCTGATCCGGTATTCGATGGGGTCGACTCCAAGTCGCCCGGCAATCTCGTCGATCAAGCTCTCGATCGCCAGCGTAGCCTGCGGGATACCAAAGCCGCGCATCGATCCGGCTGGCGCAGCCGTCGTGTGGACCCCGCGAGCGCTGATTACCGTTCGAGGGATGCGATACGGGCCAGCGGCGTGGAGGGCTGCAAGTCCTACGACCGCTCCCGTTAAGTTCGCCTCCCCGCCGCCGTCCATTATGATAGTCGACTGCATGGCCTGCGGCGTTCCGTCCTTGTCGTACGCTACGCTGGCCTGAATGGCTGAGGCATGGCGTTTGATGCCACAGAGAAATTGCTCGAACCTATCGTAGGCCAGGCGGACAGGCAGCTTCGAGAACGCGGCCGCCAACGCCAGATAGATCGGGAAGCTGGATTTGTCCCTCCCGCCAAATCCGCCGCCAGGGAAGCAGGCGTGCAAAACAATGCGCACGTCGTCGAGGGGGCATCCTGGTTCGCTAAAGATCTCCTTGACGTCGCTTCGGTCGTCGCTGGGTGACTGGGTGCCAACCACCAAGTGCAACTCTTTCCCATCACGGTCCCACCAGCCGATCCCAGCTTCGGGCTCCATGAACATCGGGTCGGTTGTTTGCGTGGCGAAGTTGCGTGAGATGACCGTCCAACCGGTCTCGGCAATCTCCTTTTCGATGGCGTCGCGTGCCTGGAGAGCCTCGATGTTAGTTTCGAGGTTGCGCTTATCATCTAAAGGAGTCGGCCCAACGTCGGCTGGGTTGTGTGGGCCGTTCTTCACATGCGAGAACTTGTCGACTGGGGTATACCCAATGCGGACATAGTTGATAGACGCATATGCCGTATCCTCCTCGCGTTGCTGGACGGCGAGCAGTGGATCGATCAGCCGCCTGACATCCTGCTCACGAGTCGAAACCCTATCCCCCAAGCGGAACAGTGAGTTTCCGGCGACCAGCCACTCTAGTGCATCACGAAGCGCCTCGGCCGTTTCGAATATAAGCATTGCGACAGGTTGTGCGGCGTGGTCAGGAACTGCGCCATCGGGCACGAACCAGGACTTGCCGAACGCTTTGGTCTTCACGAATGGCAGAATGGCATTCAATTTGATATCGCTGGCCGTAACGGTCGTCAACGGCGGCGTTGGTAGCTGCTTCACCGCTGACGGCATAAAGTTGACTTTATGCTCAGCGGTCCCAGCCCTCAATAGCAGGGCGTGATGGGTCTTTCGAGGCCAGCCCGCCATATCGTGAGCACGGAGGTCGCGTGCGTAAACCTTCTCGCCCCGCACTTTGGCGAACCCATCGATTCGAGGCGGATCTGGCGGCATTTTCTAACCTCCGTAGGCGGCTTCTCAATGCATGGCGTTCAACGCTGTGAACGACCCCAAGTTATCCCTTACACACCGTCGATCCGCCACCGCCGGGTGGGTGACCTTCCCCACGAATCGTGGGCACTCGAGAGGTGTCAAGATGCGAAGCGTACCTCGTAATCGACCGGACTGCGATAGTCAAGCGTCGAATAAAGACGCTTGCGATTGTAGAAAACCTCGTTGTACTCGAATGGCGAGCGCCTCGTCCGAAATAATGTAGATGGCCGAATGTAAAAGACCGTCTGCCAGGCGTGCCATGGGCCTCTGTTTTCAGGGAGCCCTCATCGCGCCACACACAGCAGCCCCCGCTGCGCATGAAAGAACCCCCGGACCATCCGTGGCCACGGGGGTTATTTCACACCGTATTTCGCACGCGGCTCAGGCGCAGGCGACCAGATCGGCTGACACCGGCTCGTTCTCGACTTCCGGGAAGAGGGGTAGCGGCTTGTCATCCGCACGCTTCACCGGGGCCGGGGTCCGTCCCTCCAGCACGTCGAGCTTGCGGCGGAGCCGTGCGCTGACACCTGCGTGCGCGGCCTGACTCTGAAGCAGGTGGTAGAGCTTCGGCCCGACCTCAGGGCCGTACTTATTGATGTAGTTTTCGAGCCTTCGGAGCATTTCATTCCCCTATCGAATCCGGCCATTCCGGCCGTTTTTTTCTCGCCCTCGTTTCCTTCCTTAAATACGTTGCCAGATTGGGTTTGGTTCTGTTTATGAGGCGAATTCCGGGGACGATTTCTGAGCGTATGTTGCTCGGTTCGGAGCCCTTTTCAACTCGCTTCCGGCTCGACTCTACTGGCACGCATTTTTCGGGGCATTCGTCCACTTGCGCTACCCTCGATAGCCTCGCGGAGGCGGGGCGCGGCGTGCTTCCCGGATTGGAAACGAGATCCGACGATGAGCGACCAGAACAACAACGACAATGGTGCGATCAAAGACCCGGCAGAGTGGACCACGGGCGAGGAGCCGATGACCGGCGAGCAGGAGTCCTACGTTCATACGCTGGCCTGCAAGGCGGGCGTGGAGGTGCCGAACGAGATGACCAAGGCCGAGGCTTCGATGAAGATCGAGGAGTTGCGTGAGAAGACCGGCGTTGAGGAGCAGGCAGCCAAATCGAAGCGGTCCGGGAAGAAGACGGCGAAATAGGTGCCGTTTTATGGCGCAAGAAAAGTGCGGCTCCGTCCGTCATGGACGTACCGCACTGCGTCAGAGGACCCTGATGGGATCGTCCTTGATCTTGCGGGTTGCAACGACGCTGTTACCTGGGTTTGAAGCAAAAAACGTGCCCCACAGGGCAGAAAACGGCTATGGCGTTGGCGAGAAAAATGGGAAGCCGCCTGCACCTTGCGGGGCCGTATGCTGTCGTCCGGGGCGGGCAATTATTCCAGGATCGTGATCCGACAGTGAGGATTCTCCTCGAGAAGCCGGGCGTAGAGCGGCTCGATCCGTAACAGTTTCCGCAGCCGACTCTGGCTCATTTCCCGCGTCTTTGCTTGCTGGTTTGACGCGACCCGAAGCTGCATCTCGATCGTCATCGAACCTTCTTCTTCGAAGACCGGCTTCCGAAAGGCGTTGACGAAAAAGACCCCGACCCATCCCGCCACCAGGACAAGCTTCCAGTCGTCTTTTTCCGGGTTCTTGAAGAACCTAGGAACGGTGATGCTCACGGTCACGGTGTCCTCGGTTGGACGCTTTGAGAGTGCGCAGATGCTCATCGATGGGAGTCCTCGGTCACGAATCAGCCGCCTGATCTCGTCGATGACGCCTGACTCGTAGCCATCCCTACCCGTGAGCATTCGCAGTCGACTCAGGCTGGGCACTTTCAACTCACGTCCGCACTCGCATTTGACGTCCGAGCCGGCCTGCGGAGTCGATACGGTCGTCGTCCTTCCGCAACCGCAGGCGTGGCTGTAGTTGTTCCCCGGCCCGCTGTACCACTCGAGCCGATCGGGGTTGGGCTGGGCGGACATGGGCTGCTCCGTAGGTCTCTCGGGAGTCGCGATCTGATTCCCGAGTCTCGCCGAACGGTGTGCTGTTCGCAAGAGAACGCTTGCGCGAGCAGACGGGGGCGGTAGGGCTGGCGGACGCCCTCGGCATTCTCTCTCCACACTTATGGTTCTTTCACGCAGGCGGCGTCCAGTCGATGGCAATCACTTCTCGTTGCCTGCGTCATGGGACCGGAAGAGAGGTGATGTAGGGGCAAATTCAGGAATCTAGTAGACGGATCACGCTTTCATTCCTAGATCGGCTGCACGAAGGTTTCGGCCGACTGTGACCACGGCCATGCGGAAGCCTATGCCAACCGCTATGGGATGGCGAATTGGGGGGTCGGCCAGACACGCGGTCTGTGACCTTCCCCACGAATCGTGGGCGATTGGGAAGTGTCAAAATGCGAAGCATACCTCGTAATCGACCGTGCTGCGATCGCCAAGCGTTGAATGAAGGCGCTCGCGATTGTAGAAAATCTTGATGTACTCGAACTACGAGCGGCAAGCCTCCTTGAGGGTGGGAAGCGCTCCGCCATGGGTCGCTGATCGGTGACCTATTCGTGGGGGCAGGGACGGTGCCGACCGCCGTGGCGATCGTCGGGTGCGATACATCGTTGACGTGCATCAAGATCGCCAGAGAGCGGGTACGAGGTTGGACGGCTTATTACGATGCCGTCGAGGTCGCAGAGGGTGTCGGTCTTGTATTGGTTACTGGATAACATACGCAGTGGCATGGGAGGGCTCCGATCAGGACCCGAGTGGCGTTGTAATCAACCACGAGGATGCCGAACGTCTCTCCTGTGCTCAATAATTGACAACTTGTTCCCAACTCACGATTTGTGCGATATCTTCGTGGCATTCCGCTATGTCCCCCTTTGCTGCTTCGGTACATTCCGTCGGAATTCGGTGTGCTATCAACGTAACATATCAAAGATTTGATTCCAGTTCGCCAATGCGTTACGAAACGCCTCGTTGAAATCTAGTAGATGTCTTGAGTTGGAAATTCGCTAATTAACCTTGCGCGATCGTTTTTATGCTCAGATCTTACTGTGAAGGAGGCATAAAATGAGCAAAGGTGGTCGCCCCAAAACCGCACTACCCCTGTGTGACGACGAGCGGCAGAAGCTTGAAACCTGGGCGAATCGGCCCAAAAGCACCCTGCGGCTCGCCACCCGTGCCCGGATCGTCTTGGCCTGCGCCGAGGGCCTGGACAACAAAGAGGTCGCCGCCCGGCTCCGCGTCAACACGGTGACCGTCGGCAAATGGCGGAAGCGTTTCCTGGCCAATCGCCTCGAAGGCTTGAACGACGAACCTCGCCCCGGCGCACCGCGTGCGATCACCGACGTGCTCGTCGAGCGGGTCGTCACCAAGACCCTGGAGGAGAAGCCCAAAGGGGCCACTCACTGGAGCACCCGCGACATGGCCAAGTCCGTGGGGATGTCGCAGAGTGCAATCGTCCGGATCTGGAACGTTTTTGGGCTGAAGCCCCACCAGAGCGAGACCTTCAAGCTCTCGACCGACCCGTACTTCGTCGAGAAGGTCCGCGACGTCGTCGGCCTGTACATGAGCCCGCCGGAGAACGCTATCGTCCTGTCGATCGACGAAAAGAGCCAGATTCAGGCCCTGGACCGCACCCAACCGCTGTTGCCGATGACGCCTGGGCAGGCCGAGCGGAGGACTCCCGATTACGTCCGCAACGGGACGACCTCGCTGTTCGCGGCCCTGGACGTCGCCACCGGGCACGTGATCGGCAAGTGTTACCGGCGGCACCGGGCGCAAGAGTTCCTCAAGTTTCTCAACGAGATTGACGCTCAACTCGTCCGCGAACCGGGCGTTGAGATCCACGTCGTCCTGGACAACTACGCCACGCACAAGACTCCGGCCGTGAAGCGTTGGTTCGATCGGCATCCCGAGTACCACCTCCATTTCACGCCAACCAGCGGTTCGTGGCTGAACCAAATCGAGCGGTTCTTCGCCAAGATCACGAGAAGCAGATTCGCCGTGGGTCTTCCGTAGCGTGGCCGCGTTGGAGAAGGCGATCATGGAATTCTTGGCCGCCCATAATGAAAACCCCAAGCCGTTTGTTTGGACCGCCAGCGCGGATTTGATCCTGGACCAGTTGAAAAGAGTTTGCGAGCGAATTTCTAACTCAGGACAGCTACTAGCGTGAGACACACACAACCGACCCCGATTGCAGCACATTCGACGAAGACCTACGCATGGGATCAAGAGAGATTTTATGGGTTTGGTGGTTAAAGCACTTGATGAGTTGACCGTTGGGGATGCCCGCAAACTCGATGATTCGTTCCTGGTGGAGTCGGAGTTGAGACTCTTCGCCGAGGATGGCGTCATCCACTACGAGGTTGTTCCGGTCTCCCCTTACGAGAAATCCTATGCCGATGAGGGCTTGTCCGACTACCAGAATCTCCCCAACGAGGCGGTTTTCCTCGCCTATCTCGACGGTTCGGTCGCAGGGCGAGTCGGCTTGTCGGAGGGGTGGAACCGCTATGCTTGGGTCGATGACGTCGCAGTGGACGCACGCTGTCGGAGATTGTTTTAGCGTGCCGATTTGCAACAATCGAGTCGAAGGACGCGCTTGCGGCGGTACGGAGTGCCGAGGAGGTAATCCTGCTTGCAGATTTGCTCCGGCGGCGTTTTCGACAGCGGGAGATTTCTTCTTAAAGGACGCCAATTCATGGGACTGCTCTCACGCCGCGATTCTCTCCGACTCGGGACCAGCCTCGCGCTGGGAGCTGCAACTGGATTCGCGCCTTCGGATCTCGCGGCGCGCGAGCAAGCGGACGACGATGATCCGCGCCGACCTTACCTCACGCCAGGTGACGAATTCACGGATGTCAGCCGAGGCAAACCGATCCCTCATACGCTCGAGGGTGAGGCTCTGGTCAATGCACGATTGACTCCAGAGACATGGCGACTGGAAGTTACTTCCGAGGGGAAGGCCGAACTCGCCAAGCCTCTTCGTCAGTCTGACGGCACTGCGATCGATTTGGCTTCGCTGCTCAAGCTTGGCAGTGTAAAAGGCGTTCTTTTCCTCAAAGCCATGCAGTGTAACAACATTGCCCTACCGTTGGGGCAAGGCCTCTGGGAGGGAGTGCCACTGCGCGACGTACTCCGCTTGGCCGGGAAGATGAAACAGGTCCGCCGCGTCTATTACTGGGGATTTCACAACAACGACCCGAGTCAACTTTTCCGTTCATCGCTGGCCATTAATCAGGTGCTCGACACACCGCCAGGAGAGTTGCCACCGTTCATTGCCTACCGACTCAACGGCGGACCGATTCCTTTGGAACGCGGCGGACCGGTGCGGATGGTCGTGCCCTGGTCGCATGGGTTCAAGTCGGTGAAATGGCTTCAGCAGATCATGCTGACGAACGATTATCAGGCCAACGATACCTACGCCCTTGCCAACAACGACCCGGAGTCATACCTGAAGACAGCCACTTACCTCGACGATCCTCCGAGGCGACCTACTCCTTGGGCAAGCCGGTCGTTATTAGGGGAAGTGCGATGGTGGGCTGGCCCGGCCTGGAGCGCATCGAGTATTGGCTGAGACCGGTGGAAAAGCCCATCGACGTCCTGCCTGACGATGACCCCGCCTGGGCAACGGCTCAGTGGCAACTTTGCCGGGTTGATCCGCCACCCTCTTCTCTCGCGGCCGAGCTGCCCCCGGAAGTCGATCCCAGACGGATCTGGGGATTTGGACCGGATGGCAGGCCGAAAGAATGGCCAATGCGATTCAGCATCGCCCCGTGGTCGGCATCACTGAAAGGGATGAAACCCGGCTTCTATGAATTCCGCGCTCGCACGGTGGATCGGAACGGTTTCGCGCAGCCAGAGCCTCGGCCCTTCGCGCAACGATCGGGAGTGAATGGCATCCAGTGCAAGAAAATCCGAATCACCTAGAAATTGAAACCGGTTATCAGCGAGTAGTGGCGAAGCGAAGCAAAGGGAAGGAAAGCAGGTGCAGGCGAGGCTGTTTTGAGGCGGTGGCAGGACGGTGTCCTTCTGAATCCTGTGGACGCCTGGGCAGATTCCTTCCATTCTGCGATCCTTCCTCCAGGAGGACCGCCATGGAAACGATCTGGGAAGGTCACATCGCTGGGCGGTTCGAGGGATACGAGGGCGGGCGGATCTACGAACTGACCGATGGCTCACGCTGGCGGCAGGTCGACCGCACCAAGGAACACGTCTACCGGGAGCGGGCGGGAGATCTTCAGTGGCCATGCACTTTAGTTGGGAGATCTGGGGGATTTGCCAAAACTGCAAATCTGTCCTCGAGTCTTGGTAGTTTGCTCAAGCCTCCTGGTTTGCCCTGATTGGGTGCATGGGCACCGTCTTCCTCTTGTGTTATGAACTTATCAACGATTTGCGATTGATCGGCGGCCAGAATCAGATTTCTCCCGTAGGGTGGGCACGGCCCACCATCCCTATCTCCTTGCCGAATCGGAGGTTAAGATGGTGGGCCGTGCCCACCCTAGGGACTTTCTCACCGCCGATGCCAGGACCAGTGGACAGCGCGGACACTCTGGGCGGCCAAGGCAGCCCGAGGAGCCGAAGCAAGGCTCTGCCGGAAAAGGACTTCTGCGCCACCTACTGCCTACGCGACCACTACTGAAACTGTCCGCGCTTGTCCACCCTCGCTGAGAAAGTCCCCCACCCTACGGGAATTGCTAGGCCGCCGATGATGCCATGGCCGATCGCGTTGAAGTAGGGAAAAACGGGTTCGGCGAAGCTTTACGAAGCCCTGCCGCAACTCTACGCGAGCGACTGTGGGCCATTGGGCTGGTATACCCTTTGACCCCGATGCCATGCCCTCGACATTGATGCCGATCGCGATCGACTGAGTTCACTGTGAGTCCTTCGATGTAGAAGTAAAGGAGGGACTTCTCGGCTCCGTCGCTCGTTGAGCGACATCGAGGCCAAGGGGGACCATCAGTCGACGCGTTCAAGATCAACGGAACGCGGGATGGCACAATGGACGCGAGTCCCAGGGGCACGGAGTTTTCGTAGTACTCGGCGATCGGGAGAGTCGATCACAGGGCGAAGGAAGACAGGTCGGGTGACGTTTGAAAAGGGGAAGGGTTCGAGATGTACGACAACCTGAACCGAGTGGACCTCGCCTGAACTGGAGAGCTGATTGACACGGAAACGGTCACGATCAGTTCGGAGAGGGGCGGTTGGAAAAGTGCCTGCCAAGGTAACTCGTCAGCCGCCTACCCTACGCATGTCCGGGTCTGTGAGGGGCTCGGGCGGCAATGCCCGAGCCGCACCGACCAGATAAAGAGGAGGTCTGGAATCACACGCGAGTGCGCGACGCCAATGCCGATGAGATCGGCTGGAAAGTAGGCTCTGAAGAAGGCCTGGCTCTGCGCTGTGGTGACCCGTTTGGTGACGGGCTCCTTGATTCGCGGGGAACGCGATCGGGGAACGTCAGGAAGCGGCCGGGTCATCGCCAATCAGGCATATTTGCGATTTCTTGGCTGGGCAATGTCAGGAGCGTGTGATGCGTGCCGTCGAGATTGACGATCTCGAGCCGCCCATGTTCTTCAGGTTGGGAGCCACTGATCGCGACCGCGATCCGCTGGCCATCGGGCGACCAGCAGGCTGAGGCCGTTCCCTTGCCGGTCGGGAGGATGCGACGGCGATCCTTTCCGTCGAGATCGACGACCCAGATGCCCCGCCGCTGCTCCGCCGGGCCGTCGCTGTAGAGTAGACGACGACCGTCCGGGGAGAATCGCACGTAGAACGGATTCCCGCCTTCGGTGAGCTGGCGTTGATCTTTGCCGTCGGGCCGCATGAGATAGAGTTGCCAGCCGATCTTGGCGTTTCGGCTGGAGGCTGTCACGATCCAGGCGCCGTCGGACGACCAGTCTTGCACGCTGTCCTGGGCGGGGATATTGAGGGGTACCCGGCCCGTGCCATCGGCGTTGATCCGAAACGTCTCGAAGACCCACTGTTTGCGGGACTCGTCGCGGGTACTTATGTTGAGGATGATCTGCTTGCTATCGGGAGACCAGATTGGCATCTCACCGCCTGTGGCGCCGTCCAGGCGGGCGACCCGTTTCGGGTCGGCACTGCTGGCAAGGGGACGGGTCCATAACGACTGTCGCATCCGCTCGGACGGAGGTAGGTTCGCCGACGGTTCGCCGGCGACGTACGCCATACTGCGCCCATCCGGAGAGATTCGCAGTCGCCCCGGAGAGTTGTCGAAGACCTTCGTCACGTCCCCACTCTCCGGGTTGACGGCGACGACCGAGCGGATCGGCCGGCCGGCGGCGTCGGTCTCGAGGCTCGCCGTTGTATAGATTCGGTCCGCCGGTTGGGGGCGGGGCTGTCCCGTGGGCGTGGGCGCTGGCTTTGCACGGGCGGGACGGAGGACGGACGGCTCGCCGAAATTCGCCAGCTTCACCGGCTCGCCGCCTTTGATGATATAGGCCACGCGCTCAAGGTGATTGAGGACCAAATCGCCGTCGCTCAGGCCGAGGCCCCTCTCATCGAACTGATGGGGGGCGAGGGGCCGATTTAACGCACACTCCTTCAGCGTTGTCTGTTGGTCTTTGGACAGTCCGCCGGACTCATACACCAACTCCTTGATCGTCGCGGGTACATAGATGCCGTCGAGCAACTTCCATGTCCATTCGATCCGGGATTGGAGCTTGCCGTCGGGTTGATCGAGTGCCACCACCATGCTGACCGGATTGTATCCCGCCTGGGGACTCCACAGCGTTGTGATCCAGAGCATGGCCCCGTTCTGATCGCCAAGGCCCATCTGCTGTCGATACCAACGACCGCCGGGCCCGTCAGCCTGGCCGACATTCAGCCTCTGCTCGACGCCCTTTTTCTGCTCGGCCCCTAATTCACCCCGGAATGCCCGCGCGTACAGTTCTTGGAGCGTCCAGAAGGAATTGCCGGCATCGAACTTGAAGAAAGCGCGAGGATCGGGGACTCCGGCCTCCCGCGATCGGGCCTCTTGCACGGGAAAGTGTTCGGCGCGGCGCTTCATCTGGGCCTCGGGATGATCCGGCAGAAATGCCGATGTGGCTCGCTCCTTCGGCGGGAATACGAAATAAGACTTTGGCGTGACGATCGAGCGGTGGTCCGATGTCCCCACGTTCGGGATCTTGACCTCCTCGTCCGTCCCAATCCTGAGGAAACGCATCCGCTTGGTCGCGAGGTCCCGATAGATGGCGTCCGACCCGAGATCAATCGCGAACGTGAGGACCGAGTCGAATTCCTGCATCAGTGCCTCGGCCTTGGCCGGCGGCGGGGGCTTCTGGGCGAGGCGTTGAGCGCCGGCGAGAAGTTCGGTGACGAACCTCTCGTTCAAGCGTTGACGCAAGACGTATGAGTAGGTCCCCTGCCATGTCTTGATCTTCTCGTAGTTGCCTTTTGATTGTGTCGCAAGCTGTTCGATGATTTGCAGCCGCTCGGTGGGGGCGATCTCGGTCCAGGTCAGATTCAAGGGGGGAGGGCCCGTTTCGGAGGGGGGCGTGCGTTGGCCTGCGTCGTCGCCGCCTTGTGCCTCCAAGGGGGCCTGAATCTGGTCCGGGTTGGACTGGGGTTGGGGAGCCGGCGCCTTTTGCAGCATCGAATAGGCGCCGGTGGTCAAGGTGGCGATCGTGATGAGGGTGGCCGCAACCGTCCGCAACTTGATGATTAACATGGATCTGAGCACTCCTTGGGTGAGTTGGATCACGGATCCCGTAGCCACCTCGGCTCCCGAGAGCGGCAGCACGGCTCGGACCGTCATCTCCACGAGCGTGGCTGGTAGCGATGCCGGCGCCGCTTCTGCGGTAACTCCCACGCCAATCGCCCCCAACGCTGGGGCGAAGCCCCGCCGCGTCAGACGGGACCGGAGCCGCTCCCTTCCCCGCGCCAGCCGACTCTGGATCGTTCCGACCGGACAGCCCAGTTGCCGCGCCGCCTGCGCTGGAGACAGGCCCTCGAAATAGCAGAGCACCACGGCCGCCCGGCAGCCTCCAGACAGCCGATTCACCTCGTCGTGGAGGACCACTCCCAGATCGTCCTGGGCCTCCTCGCGTATACCAGGGCTGGCCATCTCGGCCGCCCGCCGCTCGTGCCGCCGCCGCCGGGTCGCGGCCGAGCGGGCACAGGAGGCGACGCGGTATGCCACCTGATGGAGCCAGGGACCCAGCGAGTCCCGCACCCAGAGTGAGCCGGCCCGGCGCACGAGGACCAGGAAGGTTGCCTGGAAGGCGTCGTGTGCCTGGTCGGGATCGCGCAGGATCGACCCACAGACACGGAGCACCATCGGCCCGTGCCGCTCGATCAAGGCCGTAAAGGCGAGCTCGGCCGTCTCAACGCCCTGCGACGTGAACTGTTCCAGCAGTTGTCCGTCCGTCAGGCCCCCGACCGTCCCGACGTTGAACAGCATGCGGACGTGCCGCGAGGCCGTATCGTGTTGCCCCTTGCTCATGCCTTCTCCTCAGCGAGCCAACGTGTCTACGATCATCAATCAATGTCACGAGGAGGCCCGAAGAGTCCATTCTGCCGAAAAAATCTGCGTCCTGGCGCCTGAGACCATACGACTGGCGCATTTCAGTTCGGCTTGAAGAATCGCCCATTCGCTGGATTGCACCGCCGAATCGGCCGCCGCTGAGGGGGCTCATGTTCCTTTGTGCGTCTTCGAAATCAGGTGTTGCCTCGACCTTGAACACTTGTCGGGCGCCGGGTGCGGTTGCCGCGAACTGGTAAGTTGCGTATCTTTCTAAAGAGTCGGATGTTGGGAACGCGAGTCGGAGGTTTTCGCGTGTTGTCTCCGTTTGCCGAAAGCCCGGAATTTCAGCGTCTGTTGCGTCGCGAGGCCCCTTCCGACCTGATCCGGATCGCGCTGGAGATCGCGCGGGATGCGTACCCGGAACTCGAGGCGGAGCGATACCTCGAAAAGATCGAATCGCTCGCGGTTCGGATTCGCGATCGCTGTCCGGCGGGGGCGAAACCAAGGCAGGTTCTCGGCCAGATCAACTGGGTCCTCTTCGTGGAGGAGGGGTACCAGGGGAATGTGGATGACTATTACGACCCGCGGAATAGTTATGTGAACGAGGTGGTCGACCGGAAGACGGGAATCCCGATCAGCCTGTCAGTTCTCTACTGGACGCTTGCCGAACGGCTGGGGCTTGCAATGGCGGGGGTGAATCTTCCCTGGCATTTCATGCTGCGGATTGGCCGGGCGGATTCGACGATCTTCGTCGACCCGTTCAATGGTGGGACGTTGCTCGATCGCGAGGGGTGTGGGCGCACGGTCGCCGAAATCCTGGGAAAGCCCGTCGAGTTGACCGATTTGCAACTTGCGCCATGTGGCCATGAGCCGGTGGTGGCACGCATGCTCCGGAATCTCAAAGCGATCTATTTTCGGAATCATGACTTTCAGACAGCATTATCCGTCCAGAGACGATTGGCTGCGCTGAACCCGAATGATTCCGACGAACAACGCGACCTGGGGATGCTCTGTTTGCAACTCGATCGCCCGGCCGACTCGATTACCCCGTTACAGTTCTATCTCGACTCTCAACCACCGGCCGAGGATGCCGAAGTGGTTCGCGCCTTGCTTCGGGCCGCAAGGCGCGAAGTTGCGACCTGGAACTGATCGGCCGGCCGTTCCCATCTTTTTCTCGAAAATCTTTTGAGAAAGAATCAAGTTCTTTTCCTCAAGTGCCGAAGACGAGAGTACGGCGACTCCTTGGCGGGTTGTCGTGCTGTCGGTCACGGTGAGGATTGTTCGGTAACGGACCTGCGGGATGAAGGGCGGAGCTCCTCATTCCCGGCGTGACCCTTCGGGGCATGACCTCGCTGACCCGGTTTGCTCGTCAGGAGGAGGAATCCCCGCTATGCACACCTTGAGAATTTCAGCGAGTCTGCTGCTCCTTCCTCTTTTATGTCTGGCCGGCTGCGCCAGCACGACGGGCGTGCCCTCCAAGGCGAAGACGGTCGCGTCCGTCGGAGACAAGACATTCCCTGTGGTCACCGGCGAGCCGGGAGCCTCAGTTGTGGCCGATGTCGAGACGCCACAGCCGTCCGTGCGTTCGAAGGGTCGAATCTCCGGCCGCGTCGTCGACGAGACCGGAGAACCGCTTCCAGACGTTCGCGTGCGGCTCGCGGTGGGGAACGCACCCGGCGGACAAGTCATCAGCGCCACCACCGATCGGACCGGAGCGTTCACCCTGAACGGGGTCCGCGCCGGCTCGGCTCACACTGTGATTGCCGAGTGGGAGGATGATCAGGAATATCTGACCGGTCGGAGTGTGGTGAACGCACCCGACACGGATGTCCGGATCACGCTTGCTCCGTCCGGCACCGAATCCAAGACCGCCAGCGCACCGATTCGACCGAACCGAATCAGTCCCGTATCGGAAAAGTCCTCGCCTTCGGACGAGGATGAAGAATTGCTCGATGAGGAGGGAATCGAGGTCCCCCGGGTCTCGTCCCGGAAGCCTCGGGTGAATGTTGAGGATTTGCCTCCGGCACGCGAGGCCGAATCCTACGAGACGCCCGCCAGCGCACGGACTCCCGTGGGTCCGGCGCCTGCACCTAGTCGAGTCCGTTGGCGACGAGTCGGCGCGGATGGAGTCACGAGACGGGAAGCGAGTCCGGCGACCGAGTCTGCCGCCAGCGTTGGTCCCGCGCTCCAGGATCCGGAGACCCGCGAGGTGGGCATTATCGCCTCGAATTCGCCGGAAGAGGGCGAGGGGCCGAACCCGCTTCCTCCGGCCCTTGAACCGGGGCAGGCGTCCCCCGCTCGTGACCTCGATTCGCCTCCTCGGACTCGCAAACCAAAGCGCTCGCCCAGTTCAGGTGACGACGAAGATCCGCTGCCGCCGGCTCGCGAGCCAGGGCAGATGTCCGTCTCGGAGGGGGCCAGGAAGAAGCCGCGTCCGCCGGCCCAGACACCTGAGGTGGAGCCCGAATCAGAGCCCGCTTCGTCCGAAACCAATCCGCTGCCCCCGGCGCTCGAGACAGGTCAGGAGGGAGACGTGTCTTCGGCCGAAGCAAACCCGCTCCCTCCGCCCGAACTTGAGCCGGAACTCGCAACGAACTCGCCCGCGGCATCCGACCTGGCCTCGCTTCCGTCGGCTGTGGAGGCCAACCAGACGGCGACTCCGGAGCCGGCTTCCGTGCCCGTTGAACAGCAACCACCAGCAGCCACCACTGATTTGCTCGCTCTGAGTGAGACGGTTCCTTCGTTTCTGAACGATCTGCCGTCCCCGGTCGAGGCAGCCCCTTCGGAGGTGAAGCCGGCAGCCGACAATCTCCCCGCGGTTGGGCCGCCTCCAGGGACGAACGTATTTGCCGCGGAGTCTCCGTTCGAGACGCCCAATTTCGATCCGGCTCCGTCGTCTGCGCCCGCGATGGCCGTGGCGGCAGATCAGTCGATTTTCGAGGAAGGCTCGGATGCCACGCCGTCCGCTCCCCCTGACACGCGAAAGCGTCCGACCTGGAAAGACCTGGCTTCACTGGCTCCCAAGGCATCTCCCTCGCCTGTCGACAAGAGCAAGGGGGGCGCTTCCGCCGGCTCGTCTCCGATCAAGCCCGCGGCCCATGCCTTCTTGATGGAGCAGCCTCCGGCGATCCAAACGAGTTCGCGAGCGGCTCCGACACCGACACAAGCTGACGTCGGCGTCGCGTTCTGTGACTACGACGCCAAACACCGAAAAATCAATGATTTCCGCCTGCCCGACCTCGAAGGCAGGCCGGTTCGTTTCCAGGATCTGGATGCGGACCTCGTGCTGATCGACTTCTGGGGAACGTGGTGTCAGCCTTGCTTGCGGTCAGTCCCCCACCTGGTCGACCTCCAGAAGCGCATGGGACCCAGTAAGCTCAAAGTGGTTGGCATCGCCTGTGAGCAAGGTCCGCGAGCCGAGCGCGCCAAGTTGGTGGCTCAGGAAGTTCGCCGCTTGGGGATCAACTATCCGGTCTTGCTGAGCGGCATGGACGGACCTTGCCCGCTTCAAGAAGCATTGAAGGTGCAGGCTTACCCCACGCTGATCCTCGTCGATCGCCAAGGACGGATCGTCTGGCGCGATCAGGGAGCCACCCCCGTCACGCTGGCTCGCCTCGACCGCATCCTCGGCGATGCGATGACGAGCAAGTCGGAAGGCATCCGCCGCTATTGAGTGGCGCTGGCCTGCCCTGGGAGCGTCGACTCACGTTCGTGGTAGGGGTAGATCCAGACGAGGGGAACCCCCCACTTCGAGACGACGTAGGCAGGGTGGCCGTTCGCAATCAGATCGCGGTCCCAAGACTCTAGAACGCCGGGCCGGTTCTGAATCACGAACCAGGCACACGGACGTCGCGGATCGGGCAAGACATCGGGTTTCAGTCGGCCTGAGTCGTGGAGATAGAGCCAGGAGGTGGGGTAGCTCACAAACCCGACCCGCTGGTTCGGCGGCGTGTGCTCATTGAGCCAGTCGATCGCCTCTCCCGTCAGCGCGTCCCAGAAATAGGTCGGCTCGAGCCCAAGCTTGGCTGCGCCGGGAAGTCCTCCGATGATCGGGCTGAAATAGGAGAGGGGGACCGGCATGATCAAGGCAAGGCTGATCGCTCCCTCGACCAGAGCCGAAGCCACGATCAGCTTGCCCCAGCGGCCAAATCGTTCGAGGAGAGCCGCCGCTCCAAGGCCGGCGACGACCGCCAGCATTCCAAACGCGGGCAAGAACTGGCGCACGCCGTCGTGTCCGGGAGTATGCGGCATGGCGCGGAGTGCGAGGAGGAAGCTCCAATGGAGGACCGCCAGGAACCCGAACGGTTGGCTCCGGACCCTGCGGACCGCTTGTCCTGCTCCAACGATCGCCAGCGCGAGGAACCCGACCGGCGTCACAAACAAGGTCCAGGCCAGGGTGTTGTACCATGGCAGCGAATCTCTGGGAGTGTCGTAGACCTGCCCGAGAAAGAGCACCGGGATCGGTATCGTCCGGCCTCGCGTCAGGTTCGACTCCAGAAAGCGGCGCACCCCATCGATCGGGTCGTTCCACCAACTCGGGTTGAACGCGTAGAGTGTCAAGCCGCCGATGAGACCGCCGACGAGCAAGGTCAGGAAGCCTCGGCGGCTGCGTGCAATGACGGTCCAGGCCAGGAACGGGAGTGGGAGGAACCACCCCGTCAGCTTGCTGTCGGCCGCCCATCCGGCGAGAAGTCCGAAGAGAATGACCCATCCCCACTTCGGCGACCGGCTTTCGATCCCCGTGGTCGTTCGAGGGAGGACCGCCTTGGCAAACGCGATCAAGGCAAGGACCCAGAGGCTTGCGAGAATGGCATCGACCGTTGCGTAGTGCCCGTTGGCAAACAGGTTCGGCTGGAGGATCCAGGCGCCCGCGGCCAGAGTCGCCGCCCATCTCCCCCACTGTGAGGCGATGAAGCTCCAGAGTGCACCGGCCGTGAGGCTGAAGAGGAGCATCGGACCAAGCCGAGCGCGGGGAAGCAGTTGCCAGGACGGAGTCAGGAAGTCTCCGGCCAGGCCAACGATCGCATAGAAGGGTGGATGGCCATGAGGCTCTTCACGCGCAAACGGCCAGAACCAGGCGAGCACGTCCTTGTCGAAGAGCTGGGCGCGGGTGCGAATCTGGTCGGGGCGGGGGGCGGGGTAGCGATCTTTCTCGATCATTTCCCGGCCCGGCGGCTGCCAGGTGGCCGCGAACCGCTCGGGATCGCGGAGCGCACGAAACCAGTCGCGGATCCGTGCCTCACGGCCTAAGGTGTATCCTTCATCAAAGACGATCGAGAGTTGGGGCTCGGTGGCGATCATCAGGAGGAGGGTCGATGCAGCGACGGCCAACCCCCAGGCCCGGAGGCGCCAGCGGTTGGGGGGGGGAGATTCCGGTCCGCTCACAGCCACCTCGTGGAAACGACAGGAGGGGCCGCGAAGGCCCCTCGACTCGATTGCCGCATCAATTCCGCGGGACCTCGGCTCCTGACCCCTTTTACACGGAGACAGTCGCCAATTCGCCGTTGACGGTTTGCCACTCGGTGGCGACGGAACGAATCAGCGCGATCTCATTGCAGTTGGGAAAGAGCGGACACCGCACGCACTCATTCCAGATCTTGTGCGGCAGGTCGGCCTTCTCAATCCGATGATAGCCGCATTTCTCGAAGAAATCGGCGACATAGGTGAGCGTAAACACTGTCTTGATCTCGAGGAGGCAGGCGGCCTCCCAGCAAGACTCAAGGAGTGCTCGCCCCACGCCACGCCCATGGGCATGTTCGGAGACGGCCAGGCATTTCAGCTCGGCGAGGTCTTCCCAGAACACGTGCAGGGCAACACAACCAAGGATCTGACCGTTGTCGTCAGTGGCCACGAGAAACTCTCGAATCGATTCATAGAGTTCTCCCAACGACCGGCGGATCATCAGTTTTCGATCGGCGAACGTGCGAATCAGTTCTTGAATGGCGGGCACGTCGCCAACTCGCGCGGGACGAATGTTCAATCGAGGAATCCCCCCAAACCCCGGCTTTGACCCCGGGTGTTCTTGCCATGACCCGACGAGTTACCGCACGCTTCAGTCACTCGCGGGCGAACGGAGTATTGTAAGTTCTCAGGATGTTAGAGTCAATGTCGTGCCGGTCGAGACACGGATATTAAGCGGCTGGCCACGGTTTTCCTTGATGATCTGGTCCGTGGCCGCAGCCTATGCAAATCGAGTTGGTGCCGCGGTTGGGACTACCCAAGGCCGCGCGCAATTCGAGGGAGAGCTCAGTCCCACCTGCTTAGAATTGGCGGGTGGGTTCCTGGCGAGGGGCCGCGATGGCGGCCTGTTTGCTCTGTGCTTGGCGATAGGGAAGCACGCGCTCGCGGTAGAACGATTCCATGTGCCGATAGTCGGGGCCGTGAGACACTTCCACGAGCCCGAACGTCTGGGCGATTTCGGCGGTCGCCTTCTCCAACGTCCAGCCGCAATACTTGGTGCGGTAGGCGATCTGAACCATCGAAGCGCGATTGATGCCATGATGGCAATGGAAGTAGACCGGTTGATTCTTGGGGTCCGCCACGACGGCGGCGGCTTCTTCGAGGAGGTCGGAGATCACCCGCCAGTCCCCAAGCCCGCGCTGGTCGACGATGGGAATATGAACCCAGCGATATCCCAGTTCCCCCGCCATTTTCTTTTCACGGATCGCCAGGGGATGGGTGGGCGGATGGGCCAAAGCCAGGACTGTCTTCACCTTGTAGTTTTCGACCATGCGTCGCATCGGCCAAGGCTGTTGCCAGGCACCACGATAGATCTTGCCAGGCTCGACGACGGCGAACTTGTCGGCGAAGACGTAGTCGTGGCCGTGCCTCCAGACTTGCTGAGCCGTCAAGCATCCCAGAGCGCCCACCAATCCGCGGCGAATCCATTTGCGTCGGCTGACCATGAGGAGAACACTCCGGTACGAGGCAAGGATTCCGTTCCAGGCGGGGGGCGGGGGATCGTAGCAGACCCCCGATCGACCGGCAAGGGAAGTCAAACCGGCGGAACCTGCCTCATTCGAACCTTATCGGTCGTTGCGATCGCAATCTCCAAAGGCAACGCTCGTGCAACTGACTTTGGCATCGCCTCAGCCTGGAGATCGGTTTAAGATCAGCGCCGCTTTCGACTGCGAAGAGAATGATCTTAACGCCGAGGTCAAGGATGACGTCGCGACGCTTGCTGTGGCTCCTGATTCTGATTTCGGCTTCCCTCAGGCTTGTCTGGGCCGCTTCGCTCGACCTGGGCAATGATGAAGCGTACCACTATCTCTTCGCGACCCATCCCGACTGGAGCTATTTCGATCACCCCCCCATGGTGGCGCTGGTGGAGCGATTGGGGATCGTCCTTTCCGGGGGCGTCGCCTCGGCCTTCCGCTTGCGAATCGGCTTTATTCTGCTGTTCGCGGGCTCAACCTGGTTGATGGCGCGTCTGACCGAGCGATTTTACGGTCCTTGGGCGGGATTGCTGGCGGCGTTCGCCCTGAACGTCACGGCCTATCACAGCGTGGCGGCGGGGACTTTTGTGCTTCCCGACGGTCCACTCCTCTTCTTCTGGCTCCTGACGCTCGACCGACTTGCGGTGGCCCTCGATTCCGGGGGCAGGCTCACGCCCTGGCTCGGGGTGGGGTTCGCCTGGGGCGCGGCGATGCTCAGCAAGTATCACGCGATCTTTCTTCCCGTGGGAACGTTTCTTTATCTCGTGCTCGAACCTTCGGCCCGGCACTGGCTTCGGCGTTCCGGACCTTATGTGGCCACGGCGATCGGGCTCGCCCTGTTTTCGCCCGTGATCTGGTGGAATGCCAATCATGGCTGGGCTTCCTTTGCCTTTCAGGGCGCGCGGTCGGCTCGTTGAGGTTTCGGCCCGAGACATTGGCCGCGGCCGTGCTGGGGCAGGCGCTCTACCTGTTCCCCTGGATCTGGTTGGCGCTCGTGACGATCCTGCTCCGGAACGGACGCCGGCTCTTCTCTCAGGTCGAATCCGGGCCGGCCGAGCGGTTCTTGCTCTGTCAGGCCATCGCTCCGCTCTCGGTATTCATGGCGGTGGCCTGCACCCGGTCCGTCTTGCCGCACTGGACCCTGGTCGGTTTTCTCTCGATTTTCCCCTTGCTCGGCCGAAAGTGGGCGGACGAGCCAGAGCGACTCCCGCGCCGGGTGATTGGCCTCTCGGCGCTCTTGCTCCTCGCCGCCACGGTGGTCCTGGTTCAAACCAGGACGGGCGTGCTCCAGCAAGGGGAAGGGCACGCTTGGACTCGTCAAGGTCTCGCGTGATCCCACGCTTGACCTTTATGGTTGGGACGAGGTGGGCCGCGAGCTGGAGCGACGTGGGCTGCTTGACCGGCCCAACACCTTCCTGTTTACGAGTAACTGGTACTACAGCGGGCACGTTGCGTTCGCGACCCGGAATTCCCCGATGCCAGTCGCCTGCTACAGTGCAGGTGATGCCCGAAGCTTTACCTACTGGAGCAAGCCAAGCGACTGGGTGGGCCAGGATGGGATCCTCATCTCCATGAACGGGCGTTCGGTCGAGCCCCACTGTTTTGACCGCTACTTTTCCCAGATCGATCTGATCGGGGAATTCGAGGTCAAACGAGCCGGGACGCCGATCCGTAAGGTTCGCCTGTTTCACTGCGTTCGTCAGACCGTTCCGTTTCCTTTCGACAAGCCACGGCCCCCTTCGTCGGCTCGGAAGGTGGTTCAGAGTCCGCTCGAGGAGAGTGAGTCGGCGGTTTCACGCTGACGACACCATCGATTGGGACCTCGGGGGCTTGGCCGCGACCAGTAGAATTTCATTGGCCTGACCGTAGAATCGTGCGGGCAATCGCTTCCAAAGAGGGGCAACGTCCTCGAAAACTTAGTGACTTCCGGTCAGAGGGCAGGGGTAGGGCGAATGAATAATGAGCCGGTCGTCCTCCGCGAACGATCGCCGGGGCCCATCTCGAAAGTCGTTGGCCTGTATCAGACACTGCTGAGGCGGAGTCTCGAGCACTTTTTCCCTGATGGGATTTTGGAGGCGGCCGGGGACCGCAGCTTCATTGAGTGGGATGGCCAGTCGCTCGAGGACCATTACGAGGTCAATGATGATCCCGACGGACTTGGAGTCGAGATCGAATGGTTTCGGACGCGCTACCTCTACCTCCCCGGCAGTCCTGCCCCGTTCCTGCCCGCGGAGCGGCGTCTGATCGAAGTGATCCTCGAAGCCCTCGATCTTCGATTTCGAGGCTTGTTCGACCTGGATGTGGCCAACCGGATCGAACGGTTCCATTATGCCAGCGAAGACCTGATTATCTCTGACTTCCTCGGCGGTGACGACCACTTTCGGATCCCGGCCGCCTTGGAGGCGCTCCGAGTCGCGGCGCTCTCGACGTATGAAAACCGCCGCGTTTCGCTGGGCACGCTCCTGCTCGGGACTCCGTTCGACCCGGCCGCCCCCGATTGGGTCAATCCCGAGGGGGCCCCCCGGTTCAATACGCGCCTGACCGCGATCAAAGGTTTTCATCGCCTCTGTGATGGCGTGCAGACATTATTCCTCGTCGATCAGCAGGGGGAGTTGACCCGCACCGTGGACATCGGCCGCTGGGCCGAGAAGGTGCAAGGGTCCGCGCCGCTCGTGACCCCTTGTCCTCGCGCCTACGTCAATCATGCCAAGGCGACCCGGTCAGGCGGCCACATCTGCCTGGTGCTGACCCCGTCACAAGAAATCAAGGTGTTCGCCGGAGGGGTCTTAACGTTCGCCTTCAGTGATGCCCGTTGGCGGCTCCTCGACATCCCGACCAAGTTCGCGGCCTGGTGTAAGGCGATCGGCAAGTCGTGTCCGAGCGACCTTTCCGTGAGGATCTTTCAGGCCGCCTTGAACCTGGCCGAGGATCGAAAAGGCGCCTTGTTCGTCGTGCTCCGCGATCCAGGCTCGTCGATCCCGCAACTGATCGCGCCCACCGACCGGATCGTCGAAGAAGTGGCCGCCGACGATCCCCACGACCCCGAAAATCTCTCGCCCCGCATGGCGAAGCAGTCGCTCCATCACGTCGCTCGCAATCAGACGCTTGCCGACCTCGATCCGACCGTGCTCGAAGCCCTGGCCGGAATTGACGGAGCCGTGGTGACCGACCTCGATGGCCGCCTTCTCACCTTCGGCGCCATTCTCAAGATCGATCCCGAAGCGCTCAAGATCGCCCGCGCTGTCGAGGGGGCGAGAACCCTGGCCGCCATCGCCGCGTCGTATCACGGTCCCGTGCTCAAAGTCAGCGAAGATGGCTACCTGACCATGTACCTCGGTGGCCGGCGAGTCTGGGAGATCTAACCAGGGCGTTCCTTTCCCACACCAACTGGGCGAGAATCGCGGTGGAATTTCGGCTTGGCCGTATCTCCCTCGGCCCGTGGCCACGCCTCAGACGGATTTTGCTGTTTTTGTGCGATTCGGCGGTACCAAAGGGAGCGGAGAGAATTGAGCCAATGATTCCTCAAGGTGGATTCCGCTTTGGAATTCCCTCCGCTCCCGATTTTTTTGCGTCCGGTCAGATTGTCTGCATGATCGCCTCGAGCGTTTCCCGCGAAGGCCGGAGCGACTCGTCGGGCAGGTGGGCGAGCGGCATTTCGGTCATCCCTTGCATGGTGACGAAGTCGGGGCGGTCGGGGGCGAGGTAGATCAGGCCGGTGAGGAACTCGTGCCGTTCCTGGCTTTCGATCAGGAGCCGGATGGCCGAGGCCCGGTCCGTCACCTTGTGCTCGTCGTGCCGCAAGGCGCGAAGCACGATCCAGGACCCGTCATGGAGCTGGACCCGGGTGGTTTCGCCGACTTTCTGCTCGACTTCGATCTCAGCGAGCCGAGGGACGAAACCGACGTCGTGAAGCGGTTCCTCGTGCTCCCGGGCCCATTCCCAGCTCTTGGTTGAGCTGGCGAAGTCGTTAAAGGTGACGCATGGGCTGATGATATCGAGCACCGCGAGCCCTTGGTGGTTCAGGGCGGCTTTCAAGAGCGGGACGAGCTGTTTTTTGTCGCCTGCAAACGAGCGGGCAACAAACGTGGCGCCGGCGGTGACGGCTTCCATGCAGAGGTCGAACGGCGGGATCGTGTTCTCTTCGCCGGTCTCCCGGCGCAGGTGAGCATGCAAGTCGGCGGTCGCCGAGAACTGGCCTTTGGTTAGACCATAGCAGCCGTTGTCCTCGACGACGTAGACCAAGGGCAAGTTGCGCCGGCAGGCATGCTTGAACTGGCCCATGCCGATATTTGCCGTATCGCCATCGCCGCTGATGCCGATGTTCAGCAAGCTCCGATTGGCGACCGCGGCCCCGGTGGCGACCGATGGCATCCGACCGTGCAACGCGTTGAAGCCGTGACTGTACTGGAGGAAGTAGGCGGGGGTCTTACTCGAGCAGCCGATGCCGCTGAACTTGACGGTCTTATAGGGGTTAACCCCGACGGACTTGCAGGCCTCGACGAGGTAACTGGTGATGCTGTTGTGCCCACAACCCTTGCAGAGTGTGGAAGGAAGACCCTGAAATGCCAGGGTCGGGAGGGACATTCGTCGTCCCTCACTCTCGATGAGGATCATTGAGTCGGTGGCCATGATGAGTCGATCGCCTCTTGGGGGGAGAGCCAGAGAGTGGGGCAGTCATTGGCACGTCGTCAGTTGTCTGGAACGAGCCTCGCCAAGAACGAGGCGGATGGATGAAAAAGTTCGGGGATCGGCCGCGGAGTCGGCCCGTCCCCGTTTGATCGATCGCGATCATTCAGGGGAAAGTTCGGGCTCGTGCGGGACGCGGGGATTGTCGGCTTCGACGTTTCCCGTGGGCCAGCCGGGCCCTGAGGGGTTTTTCTCCCAGCCAAGGATCGGCCGGATGATGTTCACGGCGGCGAGCGGGGTGCCGTTGTAGTGGGGGACCGACACCAGGCGGTCAGCCAAGGTTCCGGAGAGCGACGAACGCAGCAGGGCGGCGACTTGACCGTCTCGGTTCTGTTCGACGACATAGACACGTTCGTGTCGGCTGATGAAACGGGTCACGGCGTCGGAGACGGGCAAGGCGCGGATCCGGCAGTACTCCGTGGGAATCCCCTGCTCGGTAAGCAGGTCACGCGCTTCGACCATCGCCCAGTGGCTCGACCCGTAGGCGATCAAGCCCACCCGAGCGCTTGCGTCCCCCTCGATGACGGGAGGAGGCAGTTTGCGGCGAGCGGTTTCGAGTTTGAGCGCCAAGCGATCGAGGTTTTTCTTCCAATCTTCCGGTCGCTCGCTGTAGCCTGACTTCTCGTTATGCCCTGTCCCGCGGGTGAAGTAGGCCGCCAGTGGGTGCTCGGTCCCCGGGATGGTGCGGTAGCAGATCCCGTCGCCGTCCACGTCGCGGTAGCGCTCGAATTGGCCGAGTCGTTCGAGGTCGGCCGCGTTGAGCAGCTTGCCCCGATGAATCGGTTTTTCAGGATAGGTGAACGGGTCGGACAGCCAGAGGTTCATTCCCATGTCGAGGTCGGTCGCCATGAAGACGGGCGTCTGGAACTGCTGGGCGAGGTCGAGCGCCTCGACGGCAAAGCTGAAGCATTCGCCGACCGAACCTGGGATCAAAACGATATGTCGGCAATCGCCATGCCCGAGCATGTGAAGCTTCGTGATGTCTCCCTGGCTCGTTCGGGTGGGCAGACCGGTGCTCGGTCCCATCCGCTGGACGTCGACGATGACAACCGGGATCTCGGCAAAGTAGGCCAGACCGACGAACTCGGTCATCAGCGAGATGCCGGGCCCTGAGGTCGCCGTCAAGGAGCGGGCTCCCGCCCACCCCGCGCCGATGGCCATACCGATGGCGGCCAGTTCATCCTCGGCCTGAACGACGGCGAACGTGTGTTTTCCGTCGTTGTCGGTGCGGTACTTTTTGAGGAACTCCTCGGTGTACTCGGCCAGGCTGCTCGACGGCGTGATCGGATACCAGGTGAGCACACTGGTTCCACCGAAGACCGCGCCCAGGGCGGCGGCCTTGTTGCCCTCGATCAGGACCTTGTTTCCCAGGCCGTCGATCCGCTGGACCCGGAACGGGAGATCGGTGGGCAGATGAGTCGCGGCCCAGGCGAAACCGGTGCGGGCGGCGTTGATATTGATGTCGGCAGCCTTCGCCTTACGTCCTGGAAATTCGCGGCGAATCGCGGCTTCAACATCGCCCATCTCGATTCCAGTGACGTAGGCGACGACCCCTACGTAAACCATGTTGATGACTTTACGAAGCTTGTCGCGATATCCCTTGTCCTTGCTGTCGGCCGGGTACGCCTCCTCGACCAGCTTCTGGAACGGAACGGGAAAGTACTGGACGTCGTCGCGAACGGCGTCCAGGTCGAAGTCATCGCGGTAGATGACGATCGAGCCGGGCTGAAGCTGACGGACGTCGTCGGCCGCCGTATGGGCGTTCATGCAGACGAGGATCGGTGTGTCGAGCCGATGCCCCACATACCCCTTGGCGGACGCCCGAATGTGGAACCAGGTGGGCAGGCCTTCGATGTTCGACGGGAAGACGTTCTTGCCGCTGCACGGGATGCCCATACCGTAGAGCGCGCGGAGGAGAACCAGGTTTGCGGACTGGCTGCCCGAACCATTGACGGTTCCGACGCGAATCGCCAGGTCGTTCACCGAAGCGGGAGAGGACGTGGCCCCGTCACGGACGGGGAATGTCTCGACCACGGAGGTAGTGGATGACATGGTGTGCCTCAAAGAGCGAGCACCACGGCAGACAGCAGTTCCGCAACACGCATTCCAGCGTTCGTGACGACCCTCGCGGAAACCGCAACGAAGGGGACCCGACACCGTGTATGCCCGACAACTTTTACTCCACCAGAACCACGCGGCGATGGCAAGGAGCTAACGGTTTCCAGGGGCAGACCGGGCCATCCCCTCCGTGGTGCATCCCTCAAGTTCGTTGATGCCAAGGATTGGGTCCAACCCGTGGCATCCAGCGGCCTCGCCCGAGCTTGAGCGATTGCGGGCTGTCCACCACCTTGATTCGCGGGGCGCGCAAAGGTACGCCGTCCGGATTCGTGGCCGGACAGCGTGGTTCATCAGCAGGCCGGCATCTCTGCCGTCTCTGAATCAGATCAGGCCGAGGTCTTGGCGGCTGAACGGGTTCGCGCCCGAGTAATGCCGTTCCGCACGGTGACGGTACCCCGAGCGGCATTGTTGGGACTGGGGGTCTGCGCGGGGCGAGCGGGCCGATCCTCGTCGCGAAGGGATGTCAGGAAATTGCGGGCGGCTTGCAGGTCGGACTGTTCGATTTCGGGGACGGAATTGGTTTGCATAGGGAGAATCAGATGATCCGCAACGAACGGGAAAAGACCTCGGGACACCATGTCCCGTGGCGAGCTTCAGAGGCTGTCGTTCCGACGGGGAAGACGATCAGAGAAGTGGGTAGCAACTGCCGGACCGGAAGTGGCGATAACGTGAGATCCTTGGCAAGGTCGTCTCGAGACCCAGTTGAGAGCTGGGAATCGGCAGGAATGCTTTGCGATCGCGTGAGGGATGTTTAGGTAACAAACTCAGAGGAGATCGTCAACCTTGGGAACCTCACCCCTATTATCGGCATTTCGGGCGGGGACTTCAGTGTGAATGAAGCAGGCAGGCGTTTTTGCTGGCGAACCTCTCCTTGCCGATTGAGCCAAGCCTGGTGACAATCTATGAGGAGAGACGTCGACCACGCTCAGAAGAAGATTAGAACATAACGGGCGGGTTTGCTTCAACGACGAGAATTGTGTTTCCTCTCGGAATCCAGGTTTTTGATGAGACAAGTTGACCGGTACGATGCCAATAACAACTGATCCGAGCTCGCCCGCTTCGCTGCATCGTGCGATCTACCTGACCGGTCCGACTGCATCGGGAAAAACAGGGGTTGGCGTGGCCTTGGCCCAGCGGCTCGATGCCGAGGTCATCGCCATGGACTCGATGACCCTCTACCGCGGCATGGACATCGGCACGGCCAAACCGACGCGCGAAGAGCAGGGGGGGGTGGCACACCACCTGATCAACGTACTCGATCCTTGGCAGGCGGCCAGCGTGGCCGACTATCGCGGCTGGGCGATCAAGGTGGTCGCCGACATCGAGAGTCGGGGGAAGCGTGCCTTATTCGTCGGCGGCACGGCCCTCTATCTGAAAGCGCTCTTGCGAGGTCTTTTTGAGTCGACCGGGACGAACCGCGAACTCAGGGACGCGCTCGAGGACGAGTATCGGCGGCTCGGCGGTGCGGCGCTCCATGCACGGCTCGAGTCGATCGATCCGGTGACGGCACGCCGGCTCCACCCCAATGACCGACTCCGGATCGTCCGGGCGCTGGAAGTGAGCGCGACCATGGGCCAGCCCTTGAGCTCGCTCCAGACGGAACACGAACATCCCGCCCCTGCGACCGTTCCTGTCTTTGCCATCGAACGGCCGCGGCCCGAAATCCACGCTCGAATCAACCTGCGGGTGGAGCAAATGATTCAGGACGGCTTGGTTGAGGAGGTGCGGGGGCTCCAATCGGGTCCCCAGCCTCTTGGTCCTGTCCCGGCGCAGGGGGTGGGATATCGCGAGGTGATCGAACACCTCGAAGGCCGGCTGCCGCTCGACCGGGCTGTCGAGTGCATCAAGGCCCGGACCCGGCAATTCGCCAAACGGCAATCGACCTGGTTTCGGGGCCTGGCCGAGGTTCGGAGCTGGCCCGTTCCCGACGGTGAAGCCTCCGAAAGGACCGCCGATCGGCTGGCGCAGCTCCTGATTGCGGTGGAAAACTGATCTTCCTCGAACTTTCCGGATCTGTTATCTAACCTTGCCTCTCTGATTCCGTCATCGGACTGCGCTGATGATTTGGGTTGGAAAAGGAAATGGCCGTCAGCGGCGACGACCGGGGCGTTCCCAAGGAGGGGACCGATTCCCATGGGCCGGCGACTCATCTATCTTGTAGTTCTTGGGCTGACCGTTAGCTTCGGTGCGCGGATGGCACCGGCGCAGGGCGAAGCTCCAGCTTCTCAGCCGCCGGTCGAGTCCTTGCCGGCTCCGCCCGAGCTGCCTCCCCCGTCGTTGGCGTCGCCACCGTCGGAATTGCCGGCTTCAGCCACTCCACCGGGTGGTGCCGCCGGTACCCCGGCCAAGAAGGCACCGGGACTGAAGCTGAAGGGGGCTCAAGCACAAGCACAAGCTCCGTCGGCACCGGTACCGGCGCCTGCTGAGGAATTTGATCCGTCGGTCGCCAAGGAATTAGCGGTCGGTGATGGCACGATGCCCGCCGTTCCCACTCCGGGTGATCCAGGAACGGCTCCAGATCTGCTCGATGCCGGATCGAAGGATCCGCTCCCCGCGTCCAGTCCGTCCGAGCCGGGCGAAATGCCCGTTCCCCCGCGGGACCCGAACGTCGAGCGCTCGCAGGCTCCGCTAGGGGCCAGTCCCGGCGCCTTGCCGACCCCTTCAGGCGCGGAGCAGAATCCGTTGCCCGCCGCGAAAGAACCCCCCGGCCAGTCGTCGGCGAGCATTGCGCCCAACGAGGCCGACGAGCTGGTGCTTTCGCCGGACCGCCTGCGCACGGGGGTGCAATCCGTGGGGTTGTCGGTTGAGGTCAAGGGCCCGGCTACGCTCAACCTGAATACGCCTGCCACATACAAGATCATCGTCAGCAATCCCGGCACGGCCGACGCCATCGGCGTCGTCGTCCGCGATGCGCTTCCTCCTGAACTCGAATTCCTCTCGAGTCAGCCCAGCGAACAACGCGGTCCCGATACGCTCTTGGTCTGGCACCTAGGGACGGTCCGCGCGGGGAGCAAGCAGGAGATTCTCCTCAAGGTCAAGCCGACCAAGAAGGGTCAGTTCGACCATGCGGCGACGGTCACCATGCGGTCGGGGGCGAAGTCGCGCACGACGGTCTATGAGCCGAAACTGAAGGTCGAGCAGATCGTCACCACGGCCAAGGTCCTCAAAGGTCAGACTGTCGAGTATCGGATCTCCGTGACCAACACGGGCGATGGCCCGGCCAGGGACGTGATCGTCCGGGCCAAGCTGAGCCCCGGCCTCCGCGCGGAGGATGCCGGCGGATCGAGTGACCAAAACCTCTTCGAACTGTCGCTGGGTGATCTGCTTCCTGGTCAGCACGTCCCGCTTGAGCCTCTGGTTACCGATGCCGTGCTCGGGGGCGAACAGTGGTGCAAGGTCGACGTTACCAGCCCTGATGTTGCGCCAGGAGCCGAGGAGTCGAGGAGTGAGAAGGTGGTGACGGTCATCGAACCGAAGCTGGCGGTGACCCTGGTTGGTCCCAAGGAACGTTATACCGACACCATCGCCGCCTACGCGGTCACGGTCACGAACCCGGGAAGTGCTACCGCCCGTAACGTCCGGGTGCAGGTGACCTTGCCGGTGAATGCTCAGCTCGTGAAGCTCCCCTCGGGCGCAAAGTTCGATATTCAGTCGCGACGGCTGACCTGGGATGCCTTCCCGGTCGAGCCCGGTGAGAAGGAGAAGGTGAATCTTGGGTTTGAAGTTCGCATGGGCGGTCCACGCCTCTACGAACTCACCGTCCAGGCGGTAGGTGACCAAGGTCTGAGCGCCAAGGAGATCACCAGCACGGATGTCATCGCCCTGGCCGACCTCGCCCTTGAGATCACGGAAGACCGACGTGTGATCGACGTCGGTCAGCTCACGACCTTCACCATCTCGGTCAAGAACAAAGGGTCGAAGGCGGCCACGAAAATTCTCGTCAGCGGCCGGCATTCGCCGGAAGTCCTTATCAAGAAGACGGCGGGGACCGAGGAGCCTGCCCGCTACAAGCAAGACGCCGCTGGTAAGCCGGACAACGGCGGATTCCTCTTTCCGGAGATCGAACGACTGGACGTCGGGCAAGAGATCGTCCTTGGGGTCCAGGTGGAGGCGCTCAAGATCGGATTGGCCACCTGCCGGATCTTCGTGATGCACGACGATGTCGAGCAACCCGTCGAAGACATGGAAAAGGTCAGGGTGACCCAGGCCGTCGGAAAGTAGCCCCGTCGGGGGAGCCGGCCCGGCGGCTCATCCCCAATGCGGCGGGCCGGCCTTGGACTCAGGCTGCGCCCCGATGACGGGCGGTTGGTTCCCGCGGCTTTCTCGCGTAGAATCGGTGGCTCAAGGAAGGCCTGTCCCCTCCGGCACGTTCCCTGACGGCCACCGATCAGCCACGCTCCTCGCAATCGAGTGGCACACCCTGGCGAAGGACACCGCGATGCAACGTAGCGCCCCGCTCTCCCATCACGCCAGACTTTTTCTCCTGATCGGAACGGTCTTCGCGGCGCTTGCGAGCGGTGCCGAGGCCCTGGCCGACCCGGAGCCCAAAGCTCCCGCCAACCGGTTGGCCAAGGAAACGAGCCCCTACCTCCTCTTACACGCCCACAACCCGGTCGACTGGTATCCCTGGGGGCCCGAAGCGTTCGCCAAGGCGAAGGCCGAGAAGAAGCCGATCTTCCTGTCGATCGGCTACAGCTCGTGCTACTGGTGCCACGTCATGGAACGCGAGTGCTTCAAGGATCCGCAGATCGCGAAATTGATGAACCAGAAGTTCGTCTGCATCAAGGTCGACCGTGAGGAACGGCCCGACATTGATCAGATCTACATGGCCGCGCTCCAGGCGTTCGGCAACGGCGGCTGGCCGATGTCGATGTTCCTGACCCCGGACGGTCGCCCATTCTACGGCGGCACCTACTTCCCTCCCAAGGACCGCAACGGAATTCGCGGCTTTCCCACCGTTCTCACCGGGGTGGCCGATGCTTGGCGTGATGAGAAGGCCCAGATCGAGGAGTCGGCCGACCGCCTCACCGATCTGGTACGTCGCTCGCTCGCAAAATCGAACGAAAATCGTCACGCGCCGTTGACCCGGGCACTCGCCGCACAGGGCCGCAAAGAGTTAGCCGAGCAGTTTGACCCGGAGTACGGCGGCTTTGGCTTCAATCCGGAGAATGCCCGCCGTCCCAAGTTTCCCGAACCGGCGAATCTCGTCTTCTTGCTCGACGAGCACCGTCGTGAAGCCGCGTCGGGGGCCGGGCCTGGCAAGAAAGAGGCCCAGGAATCGCCAGCCAACCCGCTGGCGATGGTCCTCAAGACGCTCGACCAGATGGCGCGCGGGGGCATTCGCGACCAACTCGCTGGTGGCTATCATCGCTATGCGACCAGCCGGTACTGGATCGTCCCGCACTTCGAAAAGATGCTTTATGACAATGCCCAACTTGCATCGACGCATCTGCTCGCCTTCGAGCTGACGGCTGACCCGCGCTGGCGTCTCGAGGCCGAGTCTACGTTTGCGTTCATCGCACGGTCGATGACCGCGCCGGAGGGGGGCTTTTACTCGGCCATCGACGCGGAAACGGACGGCGACGAGGGGCAATATTACGTCTGGACCCGGGAGCAGATCGAGAAGACACTGGGCGCAGGGCCGGACTACGAAGCGTTTGCTCAGGTCTACGGCCTCAAGCGCGAATCCAACTTCGAGAAAGAACGATACGTTCTGCTCGAACCGCGATCCCGCGCCGAACAGGCCACGACGCTCAAGACGACACCCGAAGCCCTCGAGGCCACCGTCGCCCCTCTCCGGGCGAAGCTGCTGGCCGTCCGCGAACGCCGTCCCGCGCCGTTGCTCGACGACAAGGTCCTGACCTCCTGGAACGGCCTCATGATCGCGGCCTACGCTGATGGGTTTCGGATTTTGCACGAGCCGATGTACCGTCAGGCCGCCGACAAGGCCGCCGACTTCATCCTGGCCAAGATGCGAACTCCCGACGGCCGGCTCCTGCGGACGTACCGCTCGGGCCGGGCGAAGCTGGGCGCCTACCTCGAGGACTACGCGTTCCTGGTCCACGGCCTGCTCCGCCTCCATGCCGCCACCGGCAATCCCAAACGGCTGGCACAGGCTCGTGAACTGACCGACCGAATGATCGCCGACTTCAGCGATACCAAGGAGGGGGGCTTCTTCTACACCGCGGACGGCCATGAGTCGCTCCTCGCCCGCCCCAAGGATCCCTACGATGGAGCCTTGCCGAGCGGGAACAGCGTGGCGATCCGCAACCTCGTCGCGCTCGCCTCGGCGACCGGCGATGTCCGCTATCTCGATCAGGCAAACAAGGCGCTCGACGCCTTCAGCTCGACCTTGGCCCAGAATCCCGGAGCGCTTCCGTTGCTGGTCGTCGCTCTCGGCGAATATCTGGATGCCCGACCCGCGGGGGCCGTCGCGGCGTCGACTCCTGAAGCACCGGTTGACCCCGATGCCATGGTCACCGCGAAGGGGGCCGTCGTGGCAAGCTCCACGATCGCGCCCGGCGAAGAACTTGCGGTCAGCCTCACCGTCAAAGTCAAGGAAGGCTGGCACTTGAACGCCAACCCGGCGGGGTCGGAGAACCTGATCCCGACCACCGTCACCCTGGCCCGGAACCAGCCCGCGAAGCTTGAGAAAGTCGAATACCCGGTCGGTGAAGCCAAGGTGCTTGAACCCGGTGGCGCTCCCGTCCCCTTGTACGAAGGGACGGTCACGCTGAAGGTCCGCGTTCGCCTCGAGGCGGAGGCGAAGCAAACGCCCGATGCCCTGAAGTTCGAGATTCGCTACCAGGCCTGCAACGACAACGCCTGTCTGGCGCCCGCCTCGCTGTCGGTTCGGGTGCCCTTGGGCGGAGGTCGTTGAAGCGGTGAGACGTTCTGATTCCCGTAACGTCCGAGGGGACGTGAACCCAGGAAAGGGCTCGAGATGATCTCATCGCGAAGGATTGGGCTGGGCGCGGGCATGATGGTACTCGGGGGGACTTTGATGATGGCGCGAGGGGACGAAGTGAAGCGGCCGGTCTACCCGGAAACCCCCTCGCGGCCCGCGAGTGACCTCTACCATGGCGTCGAGATCGTGGACCCCTTTCGTTGGCTCGAGGACGTGAATGATCCCGAGGTCCGCGCCTGGTCTGCTGCCCAGACCAAGTTGACCCGGTCAGCGCTCGATGCGGATACCCAGCGCCCGGCGTTGGTCGAGCGACTGCGGACGCTCTACGACTATCAGACTACGAGCGCCCCGATCGTCCGCGGCAAGCGCTACTTCTTCACACGCCGCGAAGGGCTCAAGAACCAGCCGATCGTCTACGTTCGCGAAGGGAACGCCCAGGCCGAGGCGCGAGTCGTGCTCGACCCGAACGGGTTCAGCCAGGACGGAACGGTCGCGCTCGACTGGATGTTTCCCTCGCCCGACGGCTCGCTCCTGGCTTACGGCTCGAGCCCGAACGGGTCGGAGATGAGCACGCTCAAGGTTCTCAACGTCGCCAACGGCGAGCACTTGCCCGATACGATCTCGCGCACCAGGGCCTGCACCGTGGCCTGGGAGCCCTCGGGACAAGCCTTCTGGTATGTCCGGTATCCCGAGAAGGGGACCGTTCCGGCCGGCGATGAGATGTACAACCGCAAGATCTTTCGCCACGTCCTCGGGACCAACCCCGAGTCCGACCCGATGATGTTCGGCCAAGGGCGCTCCAAGATCGACTGGCTCGGCGTTTCGGAGAGCGAGGACGGACAGTACGCTGTCATCTCCTCCTCCACCGACTGGATCAAGAATGACCTTTACCTGAAGCGGTTGGGGGACGACACCCCCATTGTTCCCCTGGCGGTCGGGCTCGAAGGCCAGGTGGAAGTTGCCATCTTCGATGGAAAAGTCATCATCCGGACCAACGCGAAGACGCCCCGGTTTCAGGTCCTGGCCACGGATGTGGCGCGTCTGGCGCCCGCGGATTGGAAAGAGATCATCCCGGAGCAAGACGGCGGAGTGATCGAAGCGATCTGGATCGTCGACCGGAAGATCGCGGTGCTCACGAGCCGGCGGGCCGTCTCGTCACTTGCGCTTCACGACCTTGAAGGGCGCAAGCTTCGAGAGATCCCCTTACCGTCGCTCGGTACGGTGAGTGGCCTGAACGGGGAATGGGACGGGAAAGAGCTCTTTTACTCGTTTCAGTCGTTTCTTTATCCCGCGACCGTCTTCCGGCTCGACGTCCAAGGGGGTGAACCGGTCGTCATCGACCGCTCGACCGCGAAAGTTGACCCCGCGGATTACGACGTCAAGCAGGTCACCTATCCCTCGAAGGACGGGACGGAGGTGCCGATGTTCGTGCTGAGCAAGAAGGGGCTCGAGCCGCAATCGAAGGCCCCCACCTTGCTCTATGGCTACGGAGGATTCGACATCAGCCTGAGCCCGGCCTATGACGCCGACCTCCGGATCTGGCTCGATAAGGGGGGAGTCTACGCCATCGCCAACCTGCGCGGCGGTGGTGAACTCGGACGCGAGTGGCACGCGGCCGGCCGGCTCGGCAAGAAGCAGAACGTCTTCGATGACTTCATCGCGGCTGGTGAGTACCTGATCAAGTCGGGATACACCAACCCCTCGAAACTCGCCATCGAAGGGGGGTCCAATGGCGGCTTGCTCGTCTCGGCCTGTCTGACCCAGCGTCCCGACCTGTTCCGCGCAGTGATCTGTGCGGTGCCGCTTTGCGACATGCTCCGCTACCATCGCTTCTCGATTGCGCGAAACTGGATCCCGGAATACGGCTCGGCCGACGATCGTGAGGCGTTCGCCTGGCTGAGGGCCTACTCTCCCTACCACAACGTCAAGAACGGGGAGAACTTTCCGGCCGTATTACTCCTGACCGGGGAGAGCGACACCCGGGTCGAGCCGATGCACGCCTACAAGATGGCCGCGCGACTTCAGGCCGGTACGGCGTCCGATCGTCCGATCTACCTTCGGGTCGAATCCAAAGCAGGCCATGGCGCGGGCAAGCCCCTCGCCAAACGGATCGAGGAAGAAGCCGATAAGTGGACCTTTCTCTTTCAGCAACTTTCCGTACCCTGATGCCTTCAAGGGATCAGGCACTCTTCGCGTGCCGGCGGGCCCGCGATCGGATGCGAAGAGGACGGGAGGAACGGCCTTCTCAACCAGAAATCCATCGCCCACGTTCAAGATGAGCGATGGGTTCGGAGGGAACGCTCCGCCTTGGACGGTTCGATCGAGTTCGAATCCTCGGAGGTCAGGAGCGAGACCAGTACCGATTTCTGTTCGTGGGTGAGCGATCCGTCGCGATACCGTTCCTCAAGGTCATCCAAACAGTCGTGGACGGCCTCGGATTTCCCCGGGTAGAACGGGTGGCGCGCGATCAGGTTGACCGTACGCTCCAATCGTTTGAAGGTAGGCGTTTCTGTCATCAAAGGTTGTCCAGGGCAGGGAGACGCCGCCGAGCGGTGCGGTTCGATACTCGCAATATCGAACGCGCACGACCGATCCGCATTGATCGATCAGACCCACACGCTTTTATATCCGAGAAGACCCCTCTTCTCAATGATTCAAAAATTCTGGAATGCGTTTCTCAGAGTTCGAGGCTGCTGATTCCATCGATTGACACAAGCTTCCGGCCAGCCTTGGCCACTCAAACCGGGATCGCTCAGCCGGTAGTCGAACGAAAGCGATGTTTCGATTGCATGCATGAATTGTATGCGGGGTCTCTGCTTCGGCAAGCCCAGAGCGGCCGTTTTTTTATTGCAAGAGTCAGCGAAATTGTCGGGATTGAGCGGGGAGCGAGCGGTCTGCGTTGCCCGAGTGAGTTTGGAAGGAATGGGCGGATCGCTGGCGGGTGATCGTCGGGCGACGCTCGTTCGGGTTCGCGGGGATCGGGATCGGGATCGGGTTGGGGGCGTTTCGCTCAGTGTTCGCTATCGACCTGATCGACTTGCCAGTCCTCCAGGTCGACGGCGGCGCCTCGCCCGAGGAATTGCACGATCGCGATGAACTGGTCGCGCTTCCCTCTTTTGATGACCTTGCCTTCGATACCGGCAAGGGGCCCGGTTTTGATCCGAACCTGGGCGCCCACCGGCATGATGGGTTCAGGGACGACGTTCAGGCCCGACGAGAGCATTTGGTGGATCTGGTGGAGGTCATGGGCCAGGTTCTC
This sequence comes from Singulisphaera photorubra, assembly GCF_045290345.1. GTDB lineage: Bacteria > Planctomycetota > Planctomycetia > Isosphaerales > Isosphaeraceae > Singulisphaera. Next base: position 3,367,676 of record NZ_CP155447.1, read on the forward strand.
CTGGTCGGGGACGTCGAGCACGTTGGCGAGGCGATTCCCTTTGAATGCCTCGTTTCGCTCCTGTTCATCGCCGAGGAGAAAGAGGTAGCTTGTGAACAGGGGGACGATGGAACGGGTTTTTCTGCCTTGGGGAGTTCGGTCTTCGTGGACGACCTGCGGCAGGAAGTAGGCGATCTGCTTTGACCTCAAGTCACGCGCCGCGGCCTTTTCCTGGCGGGGTTTGGTGTGAAGGCACCACCAGTGTCGGCCATTCCGAAAGTTGGTCGAGTCCGCTTCCCAGAGGTTTGCGGGAAAGAGATCGGGTTCGGCAGGAAGAATAGGCATGGTTTCGCGCTTCCTTGAGAGCCAACGTCTCGCATTTCTCGAGGACATGAGATCACAGCGAACCAGGCCGAGTCTCGTCGGGTCGAGCTTCTTTGTTATCATCGAGCGAGGGCCGGTCACGGTCAACGTCGATCGGCCGATGGAACCGGTGGGAAGCGGGGATCGGTGGATCAGTCGCCATGATTCGTTTGCAAGAGAATGGGCGTCGAGACCCAGGTCAAGGGCGGGCTGGACGGGTAGCGAACTGGGTTTTCAGGGAGGTTACAGGGTCGTGGCGAAGGCTGAATCGAAGCGTGCGGAGTCTGGTCTGCTCAATCTCAACAAACCAGGGGGCATGACCTCACGCGATGTCGTCAATATCATCTCCCGCCAACGGAGGGGGATGAAGGTCGGTCACGCCGGTACTCTGGATCCCCTGGCGTCGGGGGTTCTGGTCGTCTGTTTGGGCAAGGCGACACGGCTGATCGAGTACGTGCAGCGGATGCCCAAGACTTATCGAACGACCGTCCGTCTCGGGGCTGTGAGCAACACGCTCGACGCCGACGGTGAGGTTGTTGAGGTTGAGGCGCCTCGCCAGCCGAGCGAGCCCGAGATTCGCGCGGCGTTGGTCCCCTTGATCGGGAGCGTGCTCCAGAAGCCTCCCGAGGTCTCGGCTCTGAAAGTGGGGGGGAAGCGAGCCTACGACCTGGTCCGAGCCGGCCAGGTCGTGACGCTCGAGCCGCGTTTGGTCCGAATTGATCGGATTGATCTCTTGCGGTATGAGTGGCCCCGCCTCGAGCTCGAAATCGCTTGTGGTAGTGGAACTTACGTTCGGTCAATCGCCCGCGACGTGGGCGAGGCGCTCGGTTGCGGCGGCCTGGTCGAAGTGCTCGTCCGGACCCGGATCGGGGAGTTCCGCATCGAGGAGGCGTTGGATCCGATGACGCTCACCCCAGAGACGCTTCCGGGCGCGCTCCGGTCCGCTTCCGAGGCCGTTTCGGCTCTACCCAGCCTGGCGATCAGCGAAGCTCAAGTCGCCGAGCTGCTCCAGGGGCGGGCGCTGAGCCTGGCGTCTTTTTCCGAGACAGCGCACTTGGCCGGCGAGGTCGCGTTGATCGGGCCGGACGGCGAACTGGCCGCCATCGCCGAGGTGCTCCTCGAGTCGGGCTCGATTGTGCCCCGCCGCGTGCTCGCGACGGTCTGAGGTTCGGAAATGGGAATCGAGATGATCCGATTGAACCCAACGGTCGCGGACGACGAACCTATAATACGCTGGGCGTGTCCGCTGATCGGGTCGTGCTGTCGTCGTTGACGCGGTGAGGGCCTGGATCTAGAATTTGGCGTTCTTGACCCTGCCTCACTTCCCCACTCATTCGAGAGGTCAATCTCCACCTTGGGCGAACTCAAAAGCACCGAGCGTCTCGATCGTCGTGAGAAAACAATTCTCGTCGGAGTCCTCCTTTCCGACGGCGAGTATTCCCACGATGACCCACTGGATGAAATCCGGGGGTTGGCCAAGACGGCCGGGCTGGTCGTGGTCGGGAGCATGCTCCAAAAGCGGCAGCATGTGGATATCGCCACGTACATCGGCTCGGGCAAGGTGGCCGAACTCAAGGAACTCGTCGAGGCCCACGAGGCGGATCTCGTCGTCTTCGACAATGACCTCGGCCCCGCGCAAACGAGGAACCTGGAGCGGATCCTGGGCGTCAAGGTGATCGACCGAACCGAGGTCATCCTCGACATCTTCGCCACCCGCGCCCGGACCCACGAGGCTCACCTCCAGGTGGAACTCGCTCAGCTCGAATACGCGATGCCGAGGCTCAAGCGAATGTGGACCCACCTCTCTCGCTACAAAGGCGGGATCGGTGTTCGTGGTCCCGGCGAAAAGCAACTCGAGGAAGACCGGCGACTGGTCGTGCACCGGATCCAGGATCTGAAAGCCAAACTGGGGAAAGTTCAGGCCCGCAAGGAACGCGAAGTCGCCGGCCGAAACGATACCCCCAGCGTCTCGCTCGTCGGTTACACGAACGCCGGCAAGAGCACGTTGATGAATGCCCTGACCGACGCCGGGGTCTTCGTCGAGGACAAACTCTTCGCCACGCTCGACACGCGCACTCGTCGCTGGCGACTCGGCGGGGGAGGACAGGTCCTCCTCTCCGACACGGTCGGTTTCATCCGAAACCTGCCCCACACCTTGGTGGCCTCGTTCAAAGCCACGCTGGAAGAGGCCCGTCAGGCCGACCTGCTGCTGCATGTGGTCGACGCCTCGAGCCCGGAAGCGGAAATGCAGATCCGCGCGGTCAAGAGCGTCCTCGAAGAACTCGGATTGGCCGAACAACCGACGATTCTCGTTCTGAACAAGGCGGATCGCGTCCCGGATCGCTCGTTCCTCGATGTGCTCAAGGCTCATCATCACGATACGATCACCATCAGCGCAGCTCAGGGCGATGGAATCGACCGTCTCGAACAGGCAGTTCGCGAATCGCTCCACGAGCGGTCCCTGGATGCGGAGATTGAAACGGGTGTGGAAAACGGGCGGGTCCTTGCTTACCTGGCCCAACATGCGCAGATCCTCAACCGGGTCTACGACGAAGAGGATCGCGTCCTCCTGCAATGCCGGCTCCCGCGACGATGCCTCGAGTTTCTCTATGAAAACGGGGCCAACGTTCGTGAGAATGGTGAGCGACTCTACGCCTGAGCACCCCGCTCAGGCGTCCCTTTTCCTCCCCTCCATGATTTTCTTCCCCGAGTGAATTGAGGTTTCGCTTTGGTTTGGTAAGATAGGTAAACGGCGTCGGCCTGGTCGGCCGGGTTGCGAACCACGCGGAGTTGCCTCCGACATGTCGACTCATATTCAGATTCGTTGCCCAAGATGCCAAGAGAGCCTGAGAGCCCGTGTCGAGTACATCGGGAAGAAGGTCAGTTGTAAACGCTGCGAACACACGTTTGTCATTCAAGCTCCGGAGGATGCTACTTCCGGGTTCGCCGAGCCGGGGGACGAGTCGGTTGGAGGAGAGGCCTCGTTCCGCGAGGAGCTGGAACGTGTCACCCAAGATCGCGATCAGCTCAAGAGTGAGTTGGAGCGGGCTCGGGAAGAGTTAGTGGCGGCTCAGGACGTTCCGACCAAAGAACTCGAAGCGGTTTGCTCCGCGCGGGATCGCCTGCGCGAGGAGTTGGAGCAGATTCGCTCGGAGGGGCTGGCTCGGGAGTCGGAGGCGGCAGCCGAGCGTGACGCGGCGCGCGATGCCGTGGCGAAGGAGCGGGACGAGATCCGGTCCGAACGGGATGGGCTCCGTGAGGAGTTGGAGCGAGCCCGTTCGGAGAGTCTTTCCCGGGAGACGGGGGCCGAGCTAGCGTCGGCTCGCGAGTCGCTGACCAGGGAGCTGGACGAGGTCCGGTCCGAGCGGGATCGGCTCCGCGAGGAGTTGGAGCGAGTCCGCTCGGAGAGTCTTTCCCAGGAGCAGGGGGGCGAGCTAGCGGCGGAGCGAGAATCGCTGACCAGGGAGCTGGCTGAGGTCCGGTCGGAGCGGGATGGGCTCCGCGAGGAGTTGGATCGGGCCCGTTCGGAAGGGCTTTCTCAGGAAGAATTGGCCGGGTTGACGGCGGGGCGTGAGTCGCTGGCCAGGGAGCTGGATGAGGCTCGGTCGGAGCGGGATCGGCTTCACGAGGAAGTCGAGCAGGTTCGTTCAGAGAGTGCCGCCCGGGAGTCGGCGGCCGCGTCTGAGTGGGATGCGGCCCGCGAGGCGCTGGTCAGGGAGCGGGACGAGATCCGGTCGGAGCGGGATCAGCTTCGCGAGGAAGTCGAGCAGGTTCGTTCAGAGAGTGCCGCCCGGGAGTCGGAGGCGATCGGGCTGCTTCGTGAGGAGATCGCGACGGTTCGCGTCGAACGCGATCAATGGGAGTCGAGCTCTCAAGCTCTGCAGGAGGCAAAGACCCAGTCCGAGGTGGCCCTCGAAGCGGAAAAGCGGCAGTTCGAGGAGGCACGCAACCTCTGGAAGACGGAGCGGGAGACGCTGGTCGAGGAGTCCGAGCAACGGCTTCTCGAGGAGCGTCAGCGGGCGGCGACCGAGCGTCAGCACGCTCAGGAGCAACTCGAGGCTCTGCAACGTCGATTCGATCAGGCGGGGACGGAGTCGAAGACAGAACGCCAGCGCCTTGAAGTTCAGCTTGACGAATTGCATCTCGAGCTCGAGAGCGCTCGTACGGCTTATGCCACACTGACCCAGGAACGCGATCAACTGGCTGGCGAGTTTGAGGAACTGCAAGTCGCTCACCAGGACGCAGGGCAGGCACACGAGGCAGAGGCGGCCCGACTGTCCGGAGAAGCCGACGAGATTCGTCGCCAGCACCAGCGTTTGGGCGAGGAACGCACTCGTCTGGCGTCGCGGCTCGACGAGGCGGAGTCCGCACATCGCGAAGCGGAAGAGACTCATCGCGATCAGCTGACCCAACTCAACACTCAACTCGAGGAGAGCCGTCGGCAAACCGGTGTCGCGGCCGAGCGTGGTGACGCCTTGGCGGGCGAAGTCCGCGAGCTTCGAGCCGAGAGCGAGAGGCTCCAGCGCGACTATCAAGACGAGCGTCAGGCCTTGGTTCAGGCCACGACGTCGGTCCGCCACAAGCTTGATACCGTTCGCACCGAAGCGGCTGCCCAACTCGAACGGGTGACGGGCGAGGCTGAGCGGCGCGTTGCCGAGGTCGAGACGACCCTCCAGACCGCAACCGAACGGGCCGATCGGCTTGCAGCCGAGTTACAGGCAACTTCGGAAGCAAGGAGCGCCGTTGAGGCGGAACTTGCGGAGGCGCAACGGCGGATTGAAGAACTCGTCAAGCAGTATGAGGAGTCTCAGAACGCCGGAAACCAGATTCGCTCACTGCTCAAACATGTCGGTATTCATCTGCCTCAATGAATGCCGCCGTTTCGTTCGATTGGGTAAGTCTGACTGCTTTTATTAGAAGGGGCATCCTGGTCTTGACGGACCAGTGATGACCCTTGCGCTATTTCGTGGAAAAGTTGTATATTTCATCGATCCTCAGGATTATACTCCTGACCGGTAGGTTCGCCGATCGAGCACGCGACGCTGATTCTCGAAGAATCGGCATTCGCCATCCTCTCTCGTCCTTCCCACCTGTTGGGCCGCCAGGTTGGCCCCTTTCTCGTTGACCCGGAAAGTGTCTGGCGGGTCATGACCTCCTTTTCAAGGAGCTGGATGGTGGGCAAGAAGCTTTACGTCGGAAACCTGGCCTATACCGTCAGCAACACCGACCTGGAACAGTTGTTTGGCGAGTTCGGTACGGTTCAGAGTGCCCAGGTCATCCAGGACCGCGATACCGGCCGTAGCAAGGGATTCGGTTTTGTCGAAATGGATAGCGACGCCGAGGCCCAAGCCGCCATCGACGGACTGCACGACCAGGAGCACGGGGGCCGGCGCCTGACCGTTAACGAAGCCAAGCCGCGCGAAGACCGCGGTGGTGGTGGCGGCGGATACGGTGGCGGCGGTGGTAGCCGTGGTGGTCGTGGCGGCGGAGGCGGCTACGGTGGCGGTGGTGGCGGCGGCTACGGTGGTGGTGGCGGCGGGTACGGCGGAGGCGGCGGACGACGCTATTGATCGCGACTTGCTGCTCTTGGAGCCCGTCAATTAAGCGCCGGCTGCGTGCGAACCGGACACGAACGCGATCGCTCGGGAGCGCATCCCACGATCGATCCCGGGTATGAGCTGGCTTGGTTCACCATCGTTGATCGCATTCAAGGGCGAGCGGATTTATTTCCGCTCGCCCTTGATGATTTGCCGGGATTAGCTTGGCGTCTCCCCGTTCGTGGCTCTGATCACGCGTTGGCCAGGCGAACCACAGGGGCACGGTTTTGCTTGGGTTTCTAATGGATGTCCGCGTCGCAGAGTGATTTACGTGTGAGTTAATTTCATGCTTGGAGGCGGAGTCTGTGACACTGGGACGATGGCCCAGTGAACGGGGTCACAACCCTCTCCCACGTAACGCTTCGCCGAATCCGCTTTTCCCTACTTCAACGCGATCGTCCATGGGATCAGTGTTGGCCTAATAATGCCGATGTGATCGTAGCTAACCCGTATTCGCATTCACACGCCAAGTCGATTCACGACGGCCTCGATGGTGAGCGGCGCGTTACCTTCGAGTCGGTTGTTCACGAAGAGAAATGCGGGTGCTTTTCGCTTTTTGGCTCGCTGAGCGATCTGAACCAGGGCGGTTCGGGCCTCTTCCTGAACCTCTTGAATCCTGTCAAACGGTGCGAAGTCTTTCACGGACTCCTCGTACTTTTTCCCTTTCGCGAGCAAGGCCCGGGCCACGACAAAATTCGCCGTGGTGACTCCGGGCAATTCGATCTGCTCCTCGAGCGGCGGCATGCGAGTCCAGGCGTTGAGGACGTGCGCCACGCCGTAGCCTCTCAGGAGATCGAAATAGTCGGGGCTCAGGTACTCGGGATTGCGAAGTTCAACGGCATAACGCCAGCCCTTGGGAAGGGCCGAGAGGAACTCCTCGAGCCTGTTGTAGAAGTTGGCCGTCGCGGGGAACTGGCCTTTATTGAACGTCGCGAATTCAAAGATGAGCGGGCCGACGCGATCGGCGTAGGGCTCGAGGCGATCGAGAAATCGCTTGCTGAGCAGCCCCACGTCGAGGAACGACTCGTTGTCCTGGCCGGCTTGCACTCCATAGCGAGCGTGCTTCGGCCAGCGAATGACGGTGATATGTTCGGGCACCTTGAAGCCGAAGACGAAGCCGGACGGCACGGCCCCGAACAGTTTGGCCCAAAAGTCAGTTGACGGAAACTGGTAGAACGCGAAGTCGCCGCAGGCGGTGGTGAACGTCTCCGCATACTCGGTCAGGCAGTGCTCATCGAACTTCTTCTGGGAAAACTTGGAACGCGTTACATACCGTTCGGGACTGTAGATCGAGCCGAGCCAACCGGGGTATTTCCACGAGCTCGTGCCGAAGTGGATCCCCTGATCGGCCAGGGCGTGAAGCCTTGGGGCCAGCTTGGCGGCGAGGGGAGGGGGGGCGTCGGGGGAGAGTGACATGGGGTAGCGGCCCCTCGGGTTTGTGGTGCTCTCATTGGTCCCGAATTCTCCTCAGGAGTATAAGTACTCAGCAAGGCCCGTACCACGAAGTCGAGGGGCCGCTGCCTCATGTCGGCCGACGAAGCGCTACGGGAGTCTGGCAACGGGGAGGCTGGCCATGGTCCCGTCCGCGGTAGTGTCGGTTGATCTGCCCCGAGGCGTCAACCGGCGTTTCGATTGTCATGGGTCGAACTGCAGCCACCACGCATCTGCTGTGTAAAATGGTCGAACTCGTGGACGGACGAACGCGAATTGGTATATTTTTATGTTCAAAGTCGATTAGTAATGGTGGCTTTTGATTGCAGTTAATCAATTTGAGAATAAGTGTCGGCCATTTTACCGTTCGTGCGGTCCCCGGCTGCCCGCTTCGTCGAACTGGCTTGCCGCGACCGAGAGGTCGTCCGTGAGGACTCGTCGTGCCGATACAATCGAATCACACCGATGCCGCCGCAAGCCAGGGTCGCGCCCTCAGCCGAGAAGGCCAGTGCCGTTACCGGTCCATCCCCCTCTGAGAAGACACAGCGAGTCTCTCCCGTCGCGACATTCCAGAGCCGCACAGACCCGTCGAACGCCGCGGTGGCCAGCTCACGGTCACCGGGAGCGAACGCCACCTCCTGGATTTGCGATCGGGCATCCAACTCTCTGAGGAGACGGCCCGTTGTGATATCCCAAAGACGAGCGAATTGATCGAGGTTACTGGATGTCACCAGCACGCGGCCGTCCTGCGAAAACGCCAGTGAGCTAACCCGAACCGGATGCGCCCGAAACGATGCGGATTGGCTCCCTTGGGCAACGTCCCAGAGCCGGACTGCTCCGTCCTTGGTCCCGACGGCCAGACACCGATCATCGGCGTCGAACGCCAGGCCCGAGACACCCGGGAGATCGAGCCGCGGCCCGGCAATCGGGTTCGCCGTCGATACATCCCAGAGCCGGACGCCGAGGCTGTCGGCCGTGGCCAGGGTGATACTGTCCTGACTGAAAATCAGCGAACTGGATCGCGCGGTCCGGGGCGGGATTTCGGCCCGCCGTCGCCAGTTGCTCAGGTCCCAGACACTGACGACGCCTTTGGCATCGGCCACGCCCAGCGTCGTACCGTCGGGAGACATTGCGGCCTGATCGATCGCGACACCCTGGGAGCCGCCGACCTGGACTCCGGACAAGTCAGGATTCCAGACGGTGAGTTTGCCTTCGGCAATGCAGCCGTGGAGCAACCCGTCGGCGGCCTGGAGGGACATTGCCTTGACGGAGCCGCTAAACCGGTCGCAGGTTGCGAAGGCTGCCGGTGACCGCCGTGATGCCTGCGACAGGCAATCGAGCCCGACGAGCATCACGATCAACAGGAACGCCAGACCACGCGTGACAACCTTGACACGGCAAGGGACGCCGACTGGATTGTCGGCGTCAGGCTCGTCCTCTCTCGCGGAAGTCTGGCCGGACGAATCGACAAAGGGTCGTGATGCTGAGAACATCCCACACCTCGGGCTAAGGCCGGTTTTCGGACAGTTCCCACAGTCTGACGGTTCCGTCCTTGCTCGCGCTGGCCAGGGTTTTGCCGTCCGGGGAGAACTCGACGGTGAAGGCATGGTCTTTGTGTCCCTTGAGCGACAGAGTCTTCCGGCGTGAGACGACGTCCCACACCCCGATGCTGCTGTCGAACAAGCCTGCCGCCAAAGTCCTTCCATCGGGGGAAAATGACAGACCACGCGCCCCGGACTTTTTTCCCTGCAATGGCAGAAAACCGAGTTGGCGCCCCGAACTCACGTCCCAGAGCCTGATCACCGAGTCGAAGCTGCAAGACGCCAGCGTATTGCCGTCGGGCGAGAAGGCGACGGACCAGGCTGGCCCTCGGTTTCCGACGGCCAGCTTGAGTCGTAGTTTCACCGAGCCCGAGCTCGCGTCGTAATCGTAAAGTGTCACAACAGGCGGGCGTTCCTTACGGTAATCGCCCGAGGCGAGGGCCAGCGTCTTGCCGTTGGGCGAGAAGGCGGCGGCGAAGTAGGGGTCGGTGGAGGTCAACATCGCGGGTCGCTCCTGCGGGGTCCCGGCGTCCCAGTTCCGTTGCTTCCAGCTTCCGACCTCCCAGAACTTCGCGGTCCCGTCGTCTCCCGCCGAGACAAGGCACTTGCCGTCGGGCGAGAACTGCAAGGAGCGGACCGATTTGGTATGGGCCTGGAATCGAGTGAGAAGTTGGTGCTTGGAGAAGTCCCAGATGAGGATCTGGTAGGCGCCGCTCGTTGCCAGCAAGTTGCCGTCCGGGGAGAAGGCGGCACAGGAGCCCGCCGTATTGGCTTCCCCATTCATACGCCCCACTTGTTGCTGTGTTTCGACGTCGTAGACCTTGATGTTGCCGCTCCAGTTGGTGCTCGCGGAGAGGGTCTCGCCGTCGCGTGAGAAGAGCGCAAACCAGCAAGGCTGGCCTCCGAACGGTTCCAGGATGACCGACTTGGTCAGTTCCGGCACGGCGGGAGGCTCGTCGGGCTCGACACGCGGTGGCTCCTGCTCAAGACCCGGAAAGCTGGGTGGGACGGCGGCAGGGTAGGGTGCGAGGGGATTGGACGTCGCGATGCGCTCCGGCTCCGGCGTTGGCTCGTTGGGTTCGAGCCGGACGACCACCGTCTTCTTCTGATCGCGGCTAATTGTGACGAGCTCTTCGCGGACGCGCTTGCCGTCCTTACTCGCGGAGAGGCGGTGCTTTCCCACGGCGAGGCGGATCTCCTGGGGGCCAGCCCCCCGGATCACAAGGTCATCGTTGTCGATCTGGAGCTTGATCTTGGGGTCGTCGACCTCCACGACCAACGTCCCCTCGGGAGTTCGGATGCGGAGGATCGTGGCGAACAGGTTCAGGACGGTTGGAATGCCGCCGGCGCCGGCGGCTCCGAACGCGGAGAGGCCGAGGATCAGGACGAGCGTCATCACCACGAGCCTTGGCCGGTGCCGACTTCGGCCGGCAGCGGCGAGTCGCTTCGCCGACTGTGGGGGGGGCTCCATGTTCGGAAATTCGAGGTGGGCCATGCCCTGGCGGAGCAGGTCGGCCACCTCGGCCGCTGACTGGAAGCGGCGGTCCGGGTCCTTCTCGAGGAGCCGGTCGATGATCGCCTCGAGCCAGCCGGGGACCGACGGATTGATCTCACGGACCGCCCGAGGCCGGTCTTCGCAGACCCGCTTGAGTACGGCCATCGTGGTCGAGGCGCGGAATGGTGAGTGGCCCGTGGCGGCGGCGTAAAGGACCGTGCCCAGGCTGAACAGGTCAGAGCGGTGATCAATAGGGCCGCCCGAGGCCTGCTCGGGGGCCATGTACTGGGGTGTTCCAGCAATGACGACGCTGTGGCTGAGGCTGGCGTCGTCCGCGGCACGGGCGAGGCCGAAGTCGGTGATCTTGACTCGCTCGACACCGTTTTCCAGCAGCAGGTTGGCCGGCTTCACGTCGCGATGGACCAAACCTTGAGCGTGTGCTGCGGCCAGACCGGCGGCGGTCTGCATGCCGATACGGAGGATTTCGGCCACGTCGAGCGGCCCATCGCGGTCGAGCCGCTCCTGGAGCGAGCGGCCCGAGACCAAGGGCATGACGAGATAGGGGAGGCCAGTGGCCGACTCGGCGACGGCATGGATGGCGATGATGTGGTCGTGGGAGACGGCCGCGGCCGCACGCGCCTCGCGGGCGAACCGGCGGCGCGCCGCCGCATTCGTGGCGACCAGCGGAGAGATCACCTTGATTGCCACCGGACGGTTCAACGCCGGGTCGAACCCCTTCAGCACCATCCCCATCCCACCTTGGCCGATCACGGAGTGGACCTCGTAGGGGCCGAGTCGGCCGAGCGATCCCACGAGGTCCGAAGGTTCGAGGAAGGCGAGCGGCAACCCCTCCTCGGTGGCGTTCTCACCAACCCGCTCGACCTCACGGGGGTCGAGGCAGGCAAGGTGATCCCACCACGATCGATCGGAGGCCAGTGCTTCGAGGGTCTCGCGACAGTGTGGGCAAGCGCTCAGGTGCTCCTCGAGCGCAGCCACATCGTCCCCGGCCAGCCGGCCGCCCAGGAGTCCCTTCAGCCGATTCACTTCACACCCGGAAACGTGTTCAATCATATTGAAACCGCTTTCTCAAAAACCCGTGTTTTCCGCGTCCTGAACCTGCTCGATCTCGCTGCGGAGTCGGGCCATGACCCGGCACTTCAGGTTGTAGACCGAGCCCACTTTGATCCCCAACTCGCGAGCGACGTCAGCGGCCGGCCTGGCCTCGACGCCAGTCGCGAGGAAGGCGCGCCAAGCCGTTTCGGAGAATTCGCCCCGAACTTTCCGAGCCGCCCATTCGAGCATCCGCCGCCGATACGCGGCCTCGAACTGTGCGGAGTCTTCCAGCGCCGGGGCCGGCTGCTCCTCCAGGAAATTGAGCACACCCGTGTCGCCGCTTCCCCGAGGCTGCCGCCCTTGCGCTGTGAGCGCCTTGAGCGTGAGATTGCGGGCGATGCGGAACAGCCAGCCGCGGAAGGATCCGCGCGACGGATCGTAGCGCCCCCCCTCGATGGCCCCAGCCACCACGCGGAAGACGTCCTGGACCAGGTCCTCGGCGTCGGCGTGCTGTAACCCACGCCCCTGCGCCAGCCGTTGAATGAGCGGTCCGTAGATGTCGACGAATTCGGCCCACGCACGCTCGTCGGCGGGGTCGCGAAGTCGAATCAAGAGGCTCGGCCTCGTCGTCGGAGCGGTGTCCACAACTCGTATCCTCCAGGGTTAATATCCTCGCCAAGTCCGAACCTCATCACGATTCTCCCGGATTGATGAGTGGGCTCGTAGACGCATGGCGGCGAAACGTCTGGTGAGGGGGGACGAAGTGACGCCGTACCACGGGGCCGTTCGCCACGACCCTGAAGGGAGAGCTGGGCCCCGTTCTGACCGCCGAGATCCCTCGCCTCACGCGACTTCGAGAGCGCCAAAGTCGTTTCCCCGTGGTCCGTGCACGAGAGTAGGGCGAAACTAGCGCCGATCGAGCGGGCTCTCGCGACGGCGGCCAGCTTCGGCGAGGTTGAGCAGGCTCAGTCCGCTCGCTCGGATCGCTATCTCTGTCGAAGAACGTGAGTGATCCCGCGAGAAGTTTCGGACGATGGAGGCGATACTTGGGGGATGAGCGGGATGGGGTCGCAGGACGGCTTTATAGAGCGGGAAACCGGTCCCGGTGAGTGAAGCCGGGACCGGTGGGACTGCATTCGACCCGCCATCGTTCCTGATCTCATTGTTGCTAGGCCATCTTCGGCACGTCACCGTTGCTCGTCATTTCCTCCAGCCAGTTATCAGGGATCCGCTCGCAAGGGGCCACGCAGTTTGCTGACGGGAACGCCGCGTTTCTTTGCCAGGGGATCGAGATACCACCGATAGTCGCCCGCGTCGGATGCGAAAGCGAATGCCTGGTTTTCCTGCCACCAAAGGTCGCAGGCTTCGGCTGTGTCACCCTTGGGGGCCATCGGGACGTAACGATTCAACAAGCGCACGGCGCGAGCTCGGGTCGCTGTGTCCGTCGAACGCAGATCAGGGAGAATTTTGTCGAAAAATTCCGGCTGGTCGAAGGCAATGTTCAGCGCTACGAGGTCTTCGTCGATCGCCAACTGCTTGGCGTCATCCGGATAGAGAAACCGAGAGTGATCGTCCGCCCATTTCACCATCGCCTCGCGGTTGGCCAGTCCGGAAAGCTGCTCCCACAACTCCGGTGCCAAGAGACCCTTGGCGAAATCGACGGGTAGTCCGGATTCCGCAACCATCGGCCTAGAGTTGAGCGGGAGCGGGCGGCGGGACCTCCAAAAACCGACGGTGTGACCGCAATCGGGCGGTCTTCGGTGAATCGGCTGATATAGGCAATGGAGTTGAGCAGGAGCCGTTGGCCCGATTCGTTCATCTCGGCGGGCGATTGCTCGAACCCGAAATGAAGCAAATTGCCCTGTCGCCACAGGCCGGCCGAGGTCGGCGTCTGGGTGTTGACGCCGCCGCAGAAGAACTCAACGTCCGGTAGCCGTGCGAAATCCAGGGCGTGCGTGCACCAGCCGGCTTTCCACTTCCGATGGAAATCAGCAACAAGCGGTAGGACCTTGATTTTGGCATCCTTGAGTTCGTCGCTGAAGTCGGCCGGGGTCCGGATCGAGACCATTTTGCTCCGGTCGATCGGGAACGGACTCTCGAAGATCTCATGCTCTCGCAAATCGAAGGCGAGCGGGTCAAGACAGGTACAACCCGAGCCACCTTTCAACTTCCAGCAGACGGCGAGGTTCAACCCCGCGCTCCCCAGCAGGACCGTCGGCTTGTTCCACGCTTCCCGCGTGCCGAGGGGCGATCTGAGCTTCCGCATCTCGCGCGTCTCTTCGCCCTGCGGCCAGTCCAAGAGGACAACGTCGAAGCTTCCCGCGTCCTTGACCTGGAAAGACGCAAGGCTTTTTGCTTCCACCTGCGCCACCTTCCCCTTCAGGAACGTGACGTACTCGGAGGCGCGTTCCGAGCCGACGAAGAGGACTTTGATTTCCGCGAGTTCTGCGGCATGGGTCAATCCATTCGCCATCAGCCCGAAAAACAGGGCAGCGACGATCACTGGAGCCATTTTCATTGGGATGCCTCGGCTTGGATCGTGAGTTGTGTTGACAGTTCCAACTTGCCGGGAGGCCAGCACAGCTCATCATTGCAGGCCTGATAATGGAGCACGCCGGTCACGTTCAGCGTCTCTGGCGACAGGGAGGTCACTTTCACGGCGCGTCGTATCTGCACCGAATTGCGGTAGATGGGCACGCCGGCCCGCCCTTCTTCCGGCGGGGGAAAGTTCCAGTCTCCAACGAATTCAACTCCAGCCGGCAACATCGCATTCATCTTGAGAGGCGTGAACGTACCGCCATGGTCAGCTTCGGGGTGAAGGTAGTGGGCCTTGGCGATGCGAACGGTGACAAGGAGTTCTGCCTTGGTTCCGGGCGAGATGTTCGCCGGACGAAGGGCCAGAACCGCTTTGACCGGCTCGCTTGGCGAAGGTTCCGGGACGTGCGGTGTTGGTTCCGAGGCGGGTATGTTCGCCAGGGCGATCGGCTGTGTTCGATCGGAGACAATGAGCTTTATGTGCGGCTGCTTGGCTCGTGGGGGCGTGGAGGCGAGATCGCAGCCGGAGAATGGCCCGATCAGCGAGGCCAGGATCCACGGAACGTGGAGATAGCGATTACACATGTTCGCGCCATTGGTGTCGGCAAGCCTTGACCTGGTCCTTCTCGATTGAATCCTACCCAATGGGCGTGTTGGGGAGCAACAATCGGGATTGGCGGCGGAGCGGGATGGTTCAGGGAAAAATGAGCCGAGCCGCTTCGTCGGGGTGTCGTCCAGGACGAGGGGCAGTCGGGTGGCCCCCTTGAGCCGAGGCCCGATCACCTCGGCTAAGAGGCGTCGGGCGATGCGGTCGGCCCGCTTGCCGGCCGCCGCGACGGCGGTGTCGCAGGGCCAGAGCGGCGGCGAGCCATGGGAACCACTGGCACGGAGAGGGTGTCGAATGCGAGGATGTCATTGGGGGTCGGCTTTGCTCGGGGTGTCAGGCCGCGTGGTAACAGCCATCGCCCCGGTCAGACCAGTCTCCGGCTACCCAATGCGAGTTCGGGAGATTTGCACGTATGGCCCCCCGCCTGCCAACCGCGGAGGAAATCAATGTCTTCGACTCGCTGGACGAGCGATGCGCCGTCAAGAATTTCCTCGGCAAGGACCTGGAGCAGGCGCGGTCCCTCTTCGCCGAAAACTTTCGCCATTTCCAGGAAGACCTTATGTGGATGGGGCCGAAAGCATTCGCCTTCTACGTTCCCGCCGCCATCAACTACCTCTTGAGCGAGGAGGCGGACAACGCCGCTGGCGAGGTCAGCTCATTCTGCGACCTCATCGAGTTCCGACTGCAATACGAGCCGGCCGAAACCGCCAGCGTCGGACCGATGCTCCGCGAGGGCATCCTCAAAATGCTCGAAAACTTCGGACGCTACGGTTTCGGTGGCGAATCATATGGGGATATCTATGGCAATGTAGCCGCGAGATACCGCGCCCTTCTTTTACGCCTGGACGGCAGCAGTCGGTAGGCACAGAGGCTCGGAAAGTACAGCCTTGGATATTAGAGCAGGGGGGAAAGCAGCCGAACGACGTCCTCGGCGAGTTGGGTGAGCCGGCCACGTTCGGAGAGACCTCGCTGGCTCTGAGCCATGAGCGTCTCGATCCATTTCGCCGTTGCGTCGACCTGGGGCTGTGAGTAGCAGAAGACGGCCACCTCGTAGTTCAGGAAAAGGCTCCGCATATCCATGTTGGCCGATCCGACAATCGCCAGGTCGTGGTCGATCAAGACGACCTTGCCGTGAACCATCCCAGGCTGGTAGAGCAGCACTTGCCCGCCGGCCGTCTGGATTTGACGCAGGTAACTGACCCGGGCCAGGTCGGCCATCGCATGGTTCGAGTGGTCGGGAACAAGGACGCGCACCTCAACCCCGCGCCGGGCGGCAAGCTCGAGTGCGCGCGCCAGGGTTTCGTCGGGGACAAAGTAGGGGGTGACGACCCAGATTCGTCGCTGCGCGGCGAACATCACGGAGACGAGCGATTCGTAGAGTGGATCACCGGAGACGTCGGGACCGCTCGCGACGACCTGGGTGATCGAGCCTTCGGGCACGGTCGGGAGGGGGCTCATTTCTTCCTTGGCAATGGTCTCCCCGGTCGCGAATTTCCAGTCGGATCGGAACAGGTCGGCGAGATCGGCGACGGCCGGTCCTGAGATAACCAGCGAGAAGTCGTGCCATCGCTGCGGATTTGGAGTCGGCCCCATATATTCGCTGGCGAGATTCATGCCTCCGGTTAATGCGTATTGGCCATCGATGACAACGATCTTGCGATGATTCCGCAGGTTGGTGCGTCCCCGGAATGGCAAGTGGAGCATCGGCATGAAGAACGCGACCTTGGCTCCGGCCGCGGTCAAGGGGGATACAAATCTTCGGCCGACCCGCCAGGATCCGACATCGTCGAGCAGGAGTCTGACACTCACTCCATCGGCCGCGCGTTTTGCCAGCCGCTCGATGATCGCCGCGCCGACAGGGTCTCGGCCTAAAATGTATGTGGTAATGTGAATTGATTGTTCGGCCTTGTCGATCAACTCCAGCAGCAACCGGTAGGCTTCCTCCCCACTGGTGACCGGTTCGACCATGTTTCCCAGAGTGGCCGGCGGAATGCCAAAGGATTGAAGGATCCGCTCGGCGGGTCCGCCTGACGTTTCCGAGGAGGGCTTCCGCCGACGATGGTAAACCTGCTCCTTACTCTCCGCTCGACGCTGCATCTTCCGGCCACCGATCATCAGATACAGGGGAACGCCCAGGTAGGGAACCAGGACGATGATCAGCAGCCAGGCCATTGTGCTTGAGGTCGATCGTCGCGACCTGAGCAAGTGAGCGACCAGGATGATGCCGAGAACGAAGCCCAGAGTCGTCAAGAGCTGCGAGGACAGCCAGAACAGATTCGACTCGTAGAAGTGAGACAACAGCCGTGAACTCCCGGTGGGATTAGACTTGGGGCCAATGGCATGGAGTGACCAAAGGAAGCGTCTCCTGACTGGTCAGGGGACGCTTCCTTTGGAAAGGAGGCCACGGTCTGGCGATTTGATTTCAGGTCAGGCTTTGAGGCCGATCAAGACTTTGCCTTGGGCGTGAGGACGCAGCGGAAGCCGATGTGCGATGCGCCGCTGTCCGTGGCCCCCTTGCCTCGCGCTCCCGGAAGATATCGGACGCAATACAAGTCGCTGCAAAGATACGAACCGCCACGCTGAACGCGCTTGGGGATGCCAGGCTCGGCCGGGTCGTGACTGGAGTCGGGTCCTTGCGGATTTCGCGACTGGGAAGGATCGTAGCCGGGCTGATACCAGTCCGCGCACCATTCCCAGACATTGCCGGCCATGTCGCTCAGCCCGTAGCCATTGGTTGCGAACGAACCGGCGGGGGCGGTCCCATCGAATCCGTCTTCCTTCATGTTTTCGTTGGGAAAGAGCCCTTGCCAGTTGTTCACCTGCCACTTGCCGCCGATTTTGAGGTCGTCGCCCCAGCAGTAGCGCTTACCGTCGAGGCCTCCCCGAGCGGCGTACTCCCACTCGGCTTCGGTAGGCAGGCGCTTCCCTGCCCATTTTGCGTAGGCGACTGCGTCGTCAAAACAGACCTGGACCACCGGGTGGTCTTCGAGTCCCTGGATCGTGCTGTCGGGGCCGGTTGGGTGCTTCCAGTTCGCGCCCGGGACGTAGCGCCACCAGGCCAGGTGATCCTCCAAGGAGACACGGCCCACCGGAGGCGAGAAGACGAGCGATCCCGGTACGAGCAGTTCCTTGGGCGCTCCGGGAAAGTCCTTGGGGTCGGGCGCTTGCTCGGCCACCGTGGTGTAACCAGTTTCACGCACGAACCGTTCGAATTGCCGGTTGGTCACCTCGGTTCGGTCCATCCAGAAACCGTCGAGGGAGACGCGGTGGACCGGCCTGGCATCAGACATCGATTCGTCGTCCGTTCCCATGGCGAAATCGCCGCCGGGGACCCAGACCATTCCTTCCGGTGCCACTCCGGGGGGCTTGTCTGAGCGCGGGCCGTTCACTTGACCGTTGTCCGTTCGCGAACTCCGGCGCCATGAGGCGGCTGTGAACGTCGCGATCAAGATGAGGACCAACCCGACCGCCACGCCGGTACCTACCCACGACCTTGTGGTTCGACCCGATGCATCATGGTTCTGGACCGGCTCGAGGCTCGTCCGAGGGGGCTTCTTCGACACAGATGGTCCTCTCTCAGCTCACTTGGGAAGGTCTCTCCCGGGCCTCAACCTGGAATTGGGGCCGCGAAGTCGAGATTTCCAGTATCCTCCGGCTCATGGAGGATTGCAACGCGTCCTGGCCGACGACCCGGCGAGGCATCCTTGAAATCGGGGCCAGGTCATCAAATGCGGATGAGCCCGTCGCCCATCCCAATGGAGCGGGCGCGGTGGCCAGATTGGGGGATTTGCGTTACAGGTCCGTGCGAAAGGAGCCGTTCGGCTTCACCAGCCGAAGGCCATTGGGAGAAAGATGAAAGGAGAGGCCCTACGCTCGAACAAGGGGCTTGGCTTGGCGGCTCGCCGAAAATCAAACCCAATCGGCCTGTGCTCAGCGCTTCCAGCTCAACCGCGCCAGACTCTCGGGCGAATGCGAATCCCCCTCCCGGCTACTCCGTCCCAACGGGTTCGTCCGCACCGAACTGTAGGGATCCAGTCGCTTTGCCTCCGTGTTTCGCTCAGGAGGCTGAGGTTGTTGAGGCGTGTTGGTGGCGATCGGACGTTTGAAGAAGCACTGAAATCCGAAAAAGATCCTCGTCTCGGGAATGACCGCGACGAGTTCCCACCCTTCTTGGCCAAGATTTTGCAAGGCATTCTCGACGTTGGGTCCATCAACGGAGAGACGGTGGTATTCCCAAAGCATCAATGTGTCCTTGGTCCGCTCAGGGGAAAATCCCTGAAGGCAAGTTGGGGAAGGCCTAATTAATCGAACCGGTCGCGATTCTCGAACGCCAGGAGATTCGTTTGGCGTTCTGTCTAGAAAGATGAACGAACAATCGAGCTTAGTTTGAAAAATGGCGTTCGTCCACTGCCCCCGCCGAATTCTTTTCTTTAAACAAAGAGACGTCTTGAACTTTTATTGAGTGAATCCAATGAGCCTGGGATGAGGGGGAGCATCCATGCGGTCAGGAGGGGCGAACTCTGGGGTGTGCGGCCCGAAAGGTCGGACGATGGCCGCAATGGACCTCTTGCTCAAGATCTGTGCCAGACATTGGACTTCGCCGATTCGTGAGGCGGGCGCAAACTCTCCTACGGATCAGCATCGCTGATACCGAGGATTTGTGCGGAGCTTCTTGTCTCAGAAATCGCTTGTAATGAGACCCACATCGATTTGCAAAGGTTGAACCGTTGGTGGCGGCGACGTGGTGGAGCTGGGTTGCAACACCCATGCTCGCCGGCGAGTTCGTCGAGCCGCGATCGGTTACCTGAAGAACTATTGGGATGCGTTGAAACGATACACCCGTTCGGGCTACCTTTTCGAAGGATGTCACTGCGCAATCAAGACATGTGGAAAATATAGAAGGATCTGGCTCATTACTGGGCAATGAGAAGGTTGGGGGGAGCTGATGGGCGTGCTGTTCAGACTGGTGCCCAATGGGGGACGTGGCCTGCCGGATCCACACTCAAATTCGGCCGGTGTGCTGGCCATTGCGCAAAAGTATATTTTGGGAAATCAGACGGGGATGTTGGTAATCCTTGACCTTTGGGTTATCCAGATCCGTGCGAGTCGCCGTCCTGTCTTCGTCTGACTTCGCGATAGACCGAGAGACAGGGGCCGAATCCGCGTAAAATAAAGGTCAGCCGCTCTCAAGTGTCGAGGTGGTGCGGCTTTGGCGGCACTTAGAAACTTTGCTGATCTCGTCACCCCGACTTGCCAGGTCGAGCAAAGTTCCTTATTATCCTCTTCATGAGCTTGCTGGCTCGACCACAATTCCCCCCTCCTGGTTGACTGCTGGCAACACTCTGAATGGCCGATGGATCTCGGGCCGTCAGCGTTTGAGTCGGTTCTCGAGTGTTCGTCTTTTGCTTGAGAGAGTCAGATCTCCGAGAGGACGGCGGAAGCCGCGCAGAGACATCCTCATCGCAAACTGAGTGGCACTCCGTTCTCCCCTCCCCCCCCGATTGCACGTACGGTCGGCCGTGGACGGACCCACAACGGGCGATTCCGCTGTATTTCGGTCGATTAGGTCTCCTGTCGCTTCCCGCCCGCTAGGTCATTCCACCCGTTCTATCTGACCTCAGGAACAAGTGAGTGCGCTGGTGGCTATGCATGCCTCAATTGCTCATGGCGAGACGTCGCAGGATTATCGGGATCGGAGTCCTCGCCTGAATCATCTGGGCGAGGTCATCGAGCATGCCTCGCACCTGCTTCCGGCACAGGGGCCGATTACGGTCTTCATTCACCACAATACGCTGCACGCGTTCGAGGACCTGTCGTTCCATGAAGCTGTCAAGAAGGCAGCTCATGTGTTTGGATGTCACCCTTACCTTTCCAAGGAGCGGTATCGCCACGAGCTGAGTCGAGGTCGGATACGGTTTTCCGACTTGCGCGAGGTGCTCGAACGCGACCTGGGAGACCGGGCCGAGACTCCGATCCCCTGCTTTGGCACTCTGCTTGATTTGCACCTGGCGATGCTTCAGTACCCGCTTCGAACGGGCCCGACCGAAGAGCTTGTCTGGTACGTCGCCGAGGCCAACGCCCTGAGACGTGTCAGGCGGGAGGCTTCCTCGGCGGTACGTGATCGCTTGATCGCGGAAACAAGACGGTGGGTGGTGCGCGACCTCCGAACCGGGAGCGATCCGAGTCGAGGCGGAAGCGCGATCGGTTCACCGCATGGCCGCGTTTCGCCCAGCCTCAAGGAGCTTCTCGACCGCTTCGGTGAGTCGACGATTGAAAACTGGAGTGACGATGATTGGGAAGGGTTCACACTTCAAGCACTCTGGAGGGTCTGCTGCGATGGTGTGAGGAACCTGCCCCCGTTTACGCCGCCGCCGATTCCGTCGGTTCGCCATCGCGACCTTCTGCTCGAAGCTTCAGGTGCGGATGCCGACTCGCTCGTTCACGAGATATTGATCCGCTACTGCGCCGCGTTCTTGGATCAAGGGCTGGCACATTGGCAACTGCCCATGCGTGCCGACGGTTTCTATCGTGCGTTCTGTCTTCTCTATCGTCAGCCGAAGGGACCGCCCGATCGTTGGCTCCGGGGTCTGGCTCAGGAGTTGGGGCGTCTGGTGGATCAAGGGGTTGGACCTCTGGAATCGATCCAGGAATCGCTCGACATTCTCGGTGTGACCGACGAGGAGTGGGACCCCTTTCTTTCGGAAACTCTGCTTGCGCTTCGTGGTTGGGGCGGCATGATCCTTCAACTCGAGCAACGCGGGGATCGAGCCGTTCACCCGATTCCCGCGGGGAGCCTGATCGAATTTCTGGCCGTGAGGCTGATCCTCGACCGC
The DNA here is from genome assembly GCF_045290345.1 of Singulisphaera photorubra. Taxonomy (GTDB): domain Bacteria; phylum Planctomycetota; class Planctomycetia; order Isosphaerales; family Isosphaeraceae; genus Singulisphaera. The sequence goes on from NZ_CP155447.1 coordinate 3,389,110, forward strand.
TATGCTCTGGCTTACATCGCGAAGGATGCCCTCGACTTCAGCGGACCCTTGAGCGCCCTGCGTGAGGCGGCCCGAAGCCGGTTGAAGGTTCACTGGCCTCCGAGTGTGGAACAGCGGGCCTTCCTCGTTTTTCAACTGGCGCAGGTCATCGGCCTTTCCCCCGACGTCTTCTCTCGGATGAATGAGGCGGAATGGGCGATCCTTCTTGAAGAGATCGAAGCGTTCTCAAGCGTCGAACGCCGCCGAATCTTTCACCTGGCGTACGAACAGCGATTCCGGACCCAAACTCTCGACGCCGTGACCGTGCACGCGGGGCAGTCGTTCGGTCGTCCGGCGTCACCTGCGTTTCAGGTTGTGTGTTGCCTGGACGAGCGTGAGGAATCGTTCCGCCGTCACCTCGAAGAGTTGGCCCCGTCGGTGGAGACGTTTGGCGCGGCCGGCTTCTACGGCATGGCGATGTACTATCGGGGGGCGGCTGACGCCCACTTCGTGCCGCTCTGCCCGGTCGTGATTCGGCCCCAGCATTGGGTCACGGAAGCGGTGGGGGACAAGCTTGGGAAGTCCCATCGCCGGCGCGCGTTGACGCGGCGTGCGCTGGGGACGGCCTCGCATCAGTTCCATGTCGGCAGCCGAAGCTTTGCCTTGGGAGCATTACTGTCGGGAGCCGTCGGCGTTCTGGCCACGTTTCCGCTGGTGGCTCGCATCCTCTTCCCGCGGCTCACCGCAAGGATCCGCCACCTGTTTGGCCGGATCGTCCGGACTCCGCCGATCACCAGGCTTCAACTGGAACGCGTCGAACCGGAGGCTGGATCCGAGAATGGTCAGGTCGGCTATACGCTCGAAGAAATGATCATCGCGGGTGAAAAGCAGCTTCAGGACATGGGTTTAACTTCTGGGTTTGCCAGGCTGGTGATCCTGCTCGGGCATGGCTCAGATAGCCTGAACAACCCGCACAACTCGGCCTACAATTGCGGCGCTTGCGGTGGTGCGGCCGGAGGGCCGAACGCCCGGGCCCTGGCGCAGATCTTGAATGACCCCCGAGTTCGCGAGGGGATGGCCATACGTGGCCTTGCACTTCCCGATGAAACGGTGGTCGTCGGCGGATATCACAATACCTGCAATGAGTCGGTCATCTATTTCGATGTCGACCTCCTTCCCGACTCACATAAGCAGGAGTTCGAGTCGGTTCGCAAGATTATTGAGGATACGTGCAACCGGAATGCCCATGAACGCTGCCGTCGGTTCATGTCGGCACCGCTCTCGCTCTCGTTCACGGCCGCTCGCGAGCACGTTGAGGAGCGTTCCGAGGACCTGGCGCAAACCCGGCCCGAACTCGGGCACGCGACCAACGCGATCACCATCGTTGGGAGGCGAGAATGGTCCCGTGGTCTCTTTCTCGACCGACGGGCCTTCCTCACCTCATACGACCCGACGGAGGACGACGCGGAGTGCACGATTCTGACGCGCGTCCTCCAGGCCGTGTTCCCCGTCTGCGGTGGCATCAACCTCGAGTATTACTTCTCCCACGTTGACAATAACGGCTATGGGGCCGGAAGTAAGCTGCCGCACAACCTGGCGGCTCTTCTGGGAGTCATGGATGGCGCGGCAAGCGACCTCAGGACCGGCCTCCCTTGGCAGATGGTCGAGGTCCACGAGCCGGTCCGTTCCCTGTTCATCATCGAAACGAGGCCCGAGTCGATGCTCCGGATCATCGAACGCAACGAATCGATCGGTAGGCTTTGCCGGAATGGCTGGATCCAGCTCACGGTGATCGACCCGGACTCACGCCAGGTCCATGTCTTCGAGAATGGCGCGTTCCACCTCTATAAACCCCAGTCGTTGGCCTTGCCCACGGCGCCCTCCTCCGTCGACTGGTATCGTGGCTGGCGCGACCATCTCGAGTTCGCCGCCATCCAGCCGTCGGCCTGAAGCTTGATCCTTCGAATCGAGGTGGGAAACGATGTTGGATTACCAGCAGTTGCTGATGATTTTGGGACTGGTCGTCGTCGCCGCGCCCCTTTTGCTGACGATCGTTCTCGGGGTCTCGTCCTTGCTGAACTGGACGCTGGCCGAAGAGACGACATCCAAGCTGGTGCATCTCGCGATCGTGTCCGGCCTTCTGGCGGCAATCGCCGTCCTGGGGTTGATGCTAGCGCTAGGAACGCGTGATGTTGCCATCCCGCTTGGGGACTGGGTCGCGATCCCTCGGCATTACCACTTTTCCGTGAAGTTTGTCTTCGACCGGCTCTCGGTGCCATTCGCCATCCTCTCGTTCGTTCTCTCGGGGACGATCGGAGCCTTCGCGGTCAAGTACATGCACCGCGAGCGGGGCTTCAACCGCTTCTTCGTGCTCTACGCGATCTTCGTGCTCGGGATGGTGGTGACTGCGCTGGCCGGTACGATCGAGACCCTCTTCGCCGGCTGGGAACTGGTCGGCCTCTCCTCCGCGCTTCTGGTCGCGTTCTTCCATGAGCGGCCCGCGCCCTCGCGGAACGGGCTCTGGGTCTGGACGATCTATCGCGTCTCCGACGCCGCGCTGCTGTTGGCGGCCGTGGTGATGCACCATCTGCGTGGCGAAGGAGATTTCGACAAGCTCCTGGGAACGGGACTTTGGCCCTATGAGCATTCGTCGGTCGCCGCGAGCCAGGCCCTCATGGTCGGTCTGCTCCTGCTGATCGCCGCGGCTGGAAAATCCGCCTTGATCCCGTTTTCGGGCTGGCTCCCGAGAGCCATGGAGGGGCCCACGCCGTCGAGCGCGGTCTTTTACGGGGCGCTTTCCGTTCACCTGGGCGCGTTTTTGCTACTTCGCGTCAGCCCGCTGCTCGACCTCTCGATGGCCTTATCCACGGTGGTCGTGATCCTGGGACTGGGGACCGCCGTCTACGCCTATTTAGTCGGGAGCGTGCAGACCGACATCAAATCTGCCTTATCGTTCGCCTCGCTCTCGCAGGTGGGGATCATCGTTGCCGAGATTGGATTCGGATTCCGTTACGTCGCCCTGATCCACCTGCTTGGCCACGCCTCGTTGCGGACGCTTCAATTTGTGAGAGCTCCGACGTTGCTTCAGGATTACCGGACGCTCGAGAACGCGATCGGCAACCGCTTGCCGAGGGCAGGGATGGTCTGGGGGCTGTCGCGGACCAGTCCCAAGCATGACTGGCTTTACCGATTCGCCCTCGATCGAGGAGAGCTCGATTCCCTCTTGTCCACTTATGTGGTCTCCCCGTTCGTTCACGCGTTTCGGTGGTGCGATGCGCTCGAACGCCGCTGGACCGACTTTCTCTCCGGTGTGGCGTCGCGTGAGTCTGACCAGGTCAAGCCGCACTTTGGAACCATTGAAGAACAATTATGAATATTCTCCATCTCCCCTGGCTCGAACTGGCGATCGCGATCACGCTGATCGGTTCTCCGTTCGTCAGCCGGTTGAGAAATCCCAACCGCGCCTACCAATGGGGCCTGGTCTTCACCGGTCTCTCCTTTGCTTGCACGCTCCTGGCCTGGCTCGCCTTTTATGTGGGGGTGGCCCCCGAAATGCTCCGTCGCTGGAGCGTTCAGCCCGCCCTTTTCGGTCGCCAGATCCTGGGGATGGATGAGTTGAGCGCGCCGCTGATTCCGTCGATCGCGCTGCTCCACTTTCTGGCTGCCATGGCCATGTCCCGTAATCACATGCGGCGGTTTTCATTTTCATGGTCGCTGGCGGCCGAGGCGATCCGACTGGCGACCTTCAGTTGCAAGGAGCCCTGGATCCTGATTGGCCTCTTGTCCATTTCGACCGTGCCTCCGTTTGTGGAACTGCTCCATCGTGGCCGGCCGACTCGACTTTACGTCATCCATATGGCTCTTTTCATCGGCCTGCTGGTTCTCGGCTGGAGCATCGTCGGCGGGCCCATTCCCTCCAAGGCACCCGCAGCGTGGTGGGCGACGCTGCCGCTTCTTGCCGCGATTCTGATCCATTGTGCGGCGGTCCCTGCCCATTGCTGGCTGACCGACTGGTTCGAGCACGCCTCGCTCGGAATTGCTTTGCTATATGTGGCACCTCTCAGCGGTGTCTACGCCGCCGTCCGGCTGCTCATGCCGATTGCCTCGGATTCGATCCTGACGCTCGTCGGACTCTTCGCGCTCGCGTCGGCAATTTATTCCGCGGGGATGGCGACCATCCAGACGGAAGCCCGCCGCTTTTTCGCTCACCTGTTTTTGAGCCACGCGTCGCTCGTGTTAATCGGCCTCGAGTTGCACACCGCCATCTCCCTGACCGGATCGCTCTGTCTCTGGTTCTCGGTGATCCTCTCGCTCGGCGGGTTTGGCCTGACCCTTCGCGCGATCGAAGCCCGCTTCGGTCGACTCTCGCTCAACCACTACCACGGCCTTTACGAACACTCCCCCACACTCGCCGTCTGCTTCCTTCTGACCGGTCTGGCCAGCGTCGGCTTCCCTTGCACGATCGGTTTCATCTCGACCGAACTGCTGGTGGACGGCGCCGTCGAGGTCAGTTCCTACGTCGGCATCGCGGTGATTGCCGCCGCTGCGCTCAACGGGATTGCCGTGATGCGTGCCTATTTCTTGCTCTTCACCGGAACGCGGCACCTGTCGACCGTTTCGTTGGGCATTGGCCTGAGAGAACGAATCGCGGTCCTGACCTCTCCCTCCTGATCCTGGCCGGTGGCCTCTACCCACAGCCGGGCGTCACCTCGAGAGAGCGTGCGGCCGAACAGATCCTCATGGAGCGAAGTTTCGGCAAACCCGCTCCTTCCCTGGCGGCCCATCCCATGCGTGGGCCATCCGAATCCGTCACCCCGCCGCTGACCGACTCGAAGTGGGTACCACGTGCGATCGTTGACATGCCCCCTGCGCCGAACTCAAAGGTCAGATGAGACTTCGCCAGTCAAATTGGGGAGGCTCCAGGGGGGAGCCTCCTCAACCCAATCGGACAACTTTCCCTATCAACCCTCGAGATGGCATCACTGATAGGGTTCTGAGTCCGACGGGCGAACTCGAAGTTCCTGGCGGTCAGTTCTCCTGCTGCTTGGGGGGCTGAACTTTGAGGTCGTCCAGGTCCGTGACCTCACCGGGGGCAACGATCACATCCTTGAAGAGCTCGCCGAAGGCTTCAAATCCGGTCCGACTGACCGCGCCATAACGGAGCCCCGGGACCAGGCCTTCGACCAGGAATCGCCCGTCGTCATCGGCCCGGATGCCTGCGTTCCAATCGCTCCCCGGGAGGATATCGTCGGTCTCGGGGAACGGGTTCTCGGAGCCGGTGGGACTCCCGAGGAACATCGCCTTGCGGGGGTGTCCTTCGTCGTCAACGATCCGGCCAGTGAGGATTCCCCAGGGCTGGAGCTTGATGATAATCGGGCCGGTCTCGTCCCCCTTGAGGAGCACCGAGCCAATCAGCTTGCGATCTTCCTGGGCGACCACCACCCGCCTTGGTCGCTTCGGGTCCAGTGCGTGGATCTCGAAGCGGGCGGATTCCTGGGGGAAGGGGACCGTCACGAACATCTCGGTCATCCCTTTGACCTTCGTCCCTCCGACCGGCTGGCCGTCGGGTCCGACCACCTCGACGACCACCGATCGACCTGGGTCGGCCTGGAAGTCGCGGATCGTCTCGGAGGCATCCGGAGCCAGGTCGATTTCGGCGATCACGGCGTGGCTGCGGGCGTGGATATAGCGGGTGGTCCGAAACGCTTGGACCCGCGGGTCATACCCCTTGATCTCCTCATACCCTGTGGCCGGCAGAAACCGACTCTCCTCGTCCTGGACGGCGATTAGCCCTCGGCCGGGGAGGGCCACGAGTTCGTATCGCCCCTGTTCGTCAAAATTGGCGGTTTGTCGGTGAGCCGGCGACAAGCCGGCGTAGTCGCGGAGGTGAGGATTGTCGGCGAAGGCATCGTAATTTGCGTAACCGACGACCGGCCGCCCAGAAACCTTATCGGTGACCCTTCCCCGGACGAAAATCCCTCGTTTGAGCCGAAAATCGAAGACCACGGGCTCGAAAGCGGGTGTGTCGGCGGGGGCCTTCATCGTGGTAATCAGGTAGGGGAGGCCTTTACCCGGCTCTAAGAACAAGCGATAAGCCGCCGCTTTGGGCAGGCCGTCAAGGCGGTAGCGCCCCTCGGCATCCGTTGTGGCTTCGATCCCTTCGGCATCAATCAGACTACTTTCATCATAGACGGCCGCCCTGATCTTCAAACCGGCGATGGGGGCGCCGGAGTCCTTGTCGCGGGCGATACCCTCGACTCGTTTTGTCGGTGAGAGGGCGACCTGGAACTTCGGGGCATGGACGACGAGCGCGATTGGCGTCATCATCCCTCGATCGGTCAGGCGGAGCTCCGGCTCGGCCCGGCTCAGTGCATGGATCGGAGTCGTGGCGATGCCTGGGCCGGTAATGAGCATGTCGACGATCCGGTCTCGACCGACTCCGGTCAGCGTGAACCGGCCGTCGGGCCCGGTGACAGCCTCAATCGCCAGGACCTTTTCGAGTGTGAGGGTCCCGAGGCTTTGCCAGAGATTTCCCTCGGCGCCGTTGCGGGCCCGGGCGATCCAGCCGGTCAGGTCGTTTTTCTCGTCGAACAAGATCCGAGTGAGCTTGACCCGGGCCGCGACGACGGGCCGTCCCTCAAGGTCGATGACCCGCCCCTCGATCGGCGGACCTTCCGGAATGAGTGGCACTACCTGCTCGGCTGGGCGGTCGGTCCGGAGGACTCCCTTGGCCCAGCCGATTCCGAAGCCGGGAGCCGAGGCGATGATCCAGGGGTAAATGGCCGTATACCCGGCGATCTCCCGGCCAGGCTTCGGTAGATGGATGGTGAATCGGCCGTCGGGTCCGCTTGTTGCCTGGGGTGTGGCGGACTTGCGATCGAAGAAGGCCCCCCGCACGGCCGCTCCGGCGACGGGGTGACCGTCGGGGGCGACGACAACGCCCCGGACCTCAACCGTCTCGGCTGGCTTTGAGGGCGCCGGCTCCGTCTGAGTGGCTTGTGGAGCCGGTGCTTTTGGTTTCAACTTTGGTATAGGGGGCTCCGGTGGGCCTCCTCCGGCGGCGATAACGCTTGCCGCGGTGAGGGCGAGAACGGCCAGGCCGGCGGCCGTCGCGACCAGTTTGATCTTGGTCATGAGCATCCCCCGAAGAAGGGTTTGGGTGAGGAGCATCGCGCCGTTTGAAGCCGGCCCGCCCATCGCCATGACGAGCGTCGCCCGCACCAGCGTGGGGGGGACGACCGTCGTGGTCGGCGAGGCCGTGGCCCCTCGCGGGGCCAGCAGGCTCCCCGCTCCCAGGGCGGTGACGCCCCGATGGGTCAAGCGACGCCTCAATCGCTGCCGGGCCTTGGCCAACCGACAGCGAAGCGTCGGCAACGTCCAGCCGAGTTGCTCGGCCGCCTGCTCGTAGGTGAGGCCTTCCAGGTCGCAGAGCACGACCGGGAGGCGATGACCTTCGGGGAGACGGTCGATTTCCTCGTGCAGGATCGGCTTCCACTCGTGGTCGGTCTCGGGTCCGGGACAAGATCCGTCATGGGGATTCATCACCGAGGCTTCCGCCTCCTTCCGGCGTCGTCGCATCGCCTCAACGCTGGCCTGTACGCTCGCCCGATAGGCAACTCGGTGCAGCCAACCCCCGAGGGCGTCGCCCCCTCGAATCGAGCCGGCTTTTCTGGTGAGGATCAAGAACGTGGCCTGGAAGGCGTCCTCGACGTCGTGCTCGTTCCGGAGGATGGCCCGGCACGTTGCCAGGACCATCGGTCCGTGCCGATTCACCAAGGCCTCGAACGCCACCTCGTCCTTTGAGCCGGAGTAGCGGACCAGCAGTTCCCTGTCCCCCAGCCCGGCGATCGAGCCGACCCCGAAGATGTAGCGGAGATGCTCGAAGGCCGTTCCCAATACCGCTCTCGCCATGCGCTGGCCTCCCTCAGACGTCTCACTTCCCGTCCGACCCTTTAAGAGAGGAGGCGCCGTCGAACCATCTCGACTTTTTTCAGAATAAGGGCGCCGAATGTTCAGCCCAACTGGTTCCAGAGTTGCTCGAACGCCTTGGAGTAGGCGGAGATCAACCGCCGTTCATCCGTGACGATGAAGTTCTCTTCGTTGTAAAGTGAGGCGCCTCGGGTCCAGTTATAACTGCCGTTGAGAAGCAGGCCGTTGTCGAAGATGGCGAACTTGTGATGCATGTGGTGCCTGGTCCGATCGGTCCGGAGCGGGATTCCCGCCTGGTGTAATCGATCGATGTCCGACCCCTCATTCTCGGCCTTCTCATCATCGGTAATCACGCGCACGACCACGCCCCGGCGATGGGCCGCGATGATGGCGTCGGACAACCGATCGTCGGTGATCGTGAACACGCAGATATCGACGCGCTGACTCGCTCCGTCGAGCCTGAGGACGATCTGTCGCCAACACTCATCCTGAGGGCTGAAATAGGCCTCCGCCACCAGGCCATCGGGCTTCGGCTCCAATCGATCGACCAGCTTGAGAAGCGCTTCGAGCCATTCGAGGATCCCACCATCCCCAGGGTCGCGAACCGCCTCGCGAGCGACCTCAAAGGCGAGCCGGCGAAGTTCGAGCGGCCCAACCGCATCGCGGAGGGGCTCAAACACCTGCCGCAACGCTTCACGCTCCGACCGTGAAAGCTGTTGATCTTCCAGCGTCAGGGCTAGTGTGGATTTGACCTGATCCTTTGTCATTGAGGATGCGCTCCCTTTTGCCTCATCGTTTCTGCCACCTGATGAATCAATGCAGTGAAACTGTAGCAAATTGACCGGGTGTTTCGATCAGGGGCCACCGGATCTCCAGCCTTCAAATTGGTTGTGATCACAGGATTGATCGTCGCGCTTCGATTTGGCAGATCAGAGGACTGGTACACTTCGGCCGGCAGGTGCGAGAATAACCTGGCCAACTCCGGTCGGGTTGACCGACCGGAGTGATGAGCCCCATCAGTCTGCTAGCCCGAGCCGTCCGGAAGGAACGAGCCATGCAGAGTCGCATCATGTATGTCGAGGATAAGGCGAGTGGCCTCACCGGTCCGGCTTCAATCGGCCGCGTCACTTTTTCTCAGACCGGCCGCACGCTCTATTATCGCGGCAAGGCCTTCCAGTCGCTCTCGGGCCAGGGCTACAAGGCGAATTACTCCGAAGTGGAGTCCGGGGCTTGGTTCTGGATCTCGGGTTGTCGTAAGGATGGCTGTGACAGCCTCTATCCACAGGTCATTGAGATCGATGAGGACGTGCGGGAGGAATATTGGTTGTCGGTTCGAGGATGCCCCGCGAACGTCGCATTGAAATCGTTCCGCTCGCCCGGCAAATACACGAAGTCGGGGCCGGTTACGGCCTGACCTTGTCGACATCCCGTCTGCCCGCGCGTCCATCGAGTTCTCCCCGTACGGCAATCCCGATGTCGGTGGGCTCGGGGCAAAACCTTCGTTATCAGGGGGCAAACTGCGGCAGATGTCATCCCTCCCGTTCGATCCGATACCGGGGCAAGTTCTTATCGAGGATGCCGGTCGCCGCTGCCGAAACGCTAAGCCGAGGTCTTTGTTGAACCCCGACCGTGTCTGCTGCAATTGTCATGACGGCGGATACTGGGATCTCAACTCTTCATCTGATGAAAGGGACGGTGCATGGATCGACTTCGGGGATTCTCACTCGCGGCCATCGTGCTGTTGTCGATGGTCCTGCCCCTCACTGTCAACGCCTGGCTGACGGAAGCGAGCGCCATGGACCCGCTCCGAGGGTTCTCGCTCGCGGCGATTCTTCTTTTGTCGCTGGTGCTGCCCCTTACCACTAACCCCTGGATGACGAGAGCGAGCCGGCGGCGAACCTACTTCCGAACGGTCGGGGTTGGGCAAGCCCTTGCGGCTGTCGGCGCCCTGTGGGTTATCGCCGCCCCCATTCATCCGGAATACGGCTTGGTTGTCACGGTGCTCGCGTGGCTGGCGTGTTTGACCGTCTTCCGGCGAAAGTCGCGGCCGGCTCGTTGTTTTCAAGGATGAGGCGAAGATAGGCAATGGCCGCACGTTTCGGAAGAATCCAGCCTTCCGCTATCAGGAGGAAGAGTTTGGCTGCGTGATATGTGGTGCACGCGCGGTCGGGAGGGCGCGGCAACGGCAGGTGTGGCGTGATACAATAGTCAAGATATGCGAAAATGATTGAATGCCAGGATTGCAGTAAATTCGGGTCCAGCGCTAAGTTTTGGGTCACGAGTCTTGCTTGGGGCGAGATCCAACACGGGAAAATGCCTGTCAAACGAGGGCTCGTGGAAAGCGTCAACTCACATCAGTCTCACCCCCAGCGACTCCGCCGAAGTCCTCCCCTGGCAACCATCCCCGAGCCCTCATGCGCTGGATGATCGCGACCAGGTCTTCCGGCGTCATGATGGGGGCGAAGTGGCCGAAGGCCCACTTTCCTCGGACTCGCCCTTTGTGCCCGACCATGTAGTAGGCGATCCGAAAGACCGTCCCTCACCACAGTAGGTCCACGATCCACTTCATCTTGTCCTCGCCCAAAGCCGCCACGAGTGGCTTTATCATCTTTGGTGGTGACCAGCAGGTCCATCTCATTGCTGCCCTTCCGTTTCGCAGGCTCAAACGAAGCTAGCTAGCGATTGGCACGAGTGGGGTAGGCGTTGTGTCGAAGGACTGCAAGATCATGCTCGCTTCGAGGCGTGGAGGCTAGTATGCTCAGCGAGGGGACTTTCTGGAGTCGTCGGATAAGTGCTATTGGGCAGTGTTCACCCGATTCGTGGCCGGAGGTTCTGATGCCTGTGAGAAAAACCAGTACCGTCGCGATGACGGTAGTTGTTGAGTCGGTGGGTGGCGGGCTGAGTCCCGGCGACGCTGTGACCAAGACGACCACCACGGTCGGCGCCCACACCGACGTGGCGAACGTGACCAACGGCGCGGATTGCACCGTCCATCTTGATTTCGAGATCTCGAGGCACGAGATCTTCTACGGAGATCGCAAGACGGCCGACAGCACGAGCGATAAGGAGACGCGCACTGTACGCCAACACGAGTACGGGCACGTCGGTGCGCGGAACGCCCTCGCCGACAAGAGCCTGCTCACATCGCTCTGCAGCGACGTGGGAGTAAAGTGGAAGTTCCACATCGCATCCACCGGGAACCTCGGGGCGGACCAGGCCAAGCTGGACGCGACGACCCTGGCCTTCGAGAGCGCCGTCGAGGATTACATCAACCTGTTCATCGACTACCTGGACGAGTTGGTCGTCCACGAGACGCAACGCAAGGCCTCGAAGACTGGGCGTCCGACGGATTCGCAGCTCGCGACCAAACTCGCGGCCATTTCCTACACGGACCCAGAGACGGGGACCTTGAAGCAGCCCAGCTCGAAGGTTGTGGCCCAGGCGGTCAAGGCCACGCAGGCAGGGTCGACGAAGGGCGAGGAGCACGCCAAGAAGACCCCCACGCCGACCATGTGAGACAGCCGCAAGTCTCTCGCCGCCCCCGCCCCTGCTCGAAATAGGGGGTCGGCTCGGCCAGTCCAAGGAACATCGCGTCGCGGAGGTAGCTCAGCCGCCTGATCTACCGCACGCCATCTCCGCGAAGCGCCACTAACGCCTTGTCTCCCTCCATCCGCATCACCTCCATCGGGTGGATGCCGAGCATCCCGTCATTATCTCCCGGCAGGCCCGGCGGCGCAAGCGGGCTTCCGCGTCCGGTCACTACTCCGGCTTCATCAGCTCGGCGCGGGCCGCGGGGATCAGCATCAGGATGTGGAAGGCGAGCACCAGCGCGGCGAAGATCCCCAGGATGATCCCGACCGCATATCCGGACGAGAAGTCGCCGATCACCACGGCTGAGCAGATCAGCGCCGGGAAGACCTTCAGGCTGTGCGCCTTGAGCCGCGACCGGTCCCGGATAGTCCCCAGGTAGAGGCAGCACGCGATGACGATGTAGAAGGCATTGCTGCTCATCGACCGGCCGATGCGCCAGGGTGGGAAGAAGGCGATCACCGCGGCCAGGCATCCGGCCAGCGAGACGGCCAGCATCGCGAGGCGCGAAGGGGTCCAGACCAGTGGGTTGGTGAACGGCCCGGACGAGCCCAGGAGCATGAGCACGCCCCAGTAGGCCAGCGTCGCGCCCGCCGCCTGGAAGCCGGCGGCCTGCTCCCGCGCCCAGTCCCCGGTGGCGTGGACCGTCTCGCGGGTCACTCGGCGGTGCGCGCCGCGCTCGCCGTTGGAGGTCTCCAGCGTGTAGTTGTACTCGCCCGTCCTGAGGATATGCCGGCCCATGTCCCAGAGCGCGTAGCCGCCGCCGATGCAGAACGCGGCGATCAGGAGGCGCTGGAGCAACTCCTTGGTGAAAGAGCGGGGCGGAGTTGCCGTGGCGGTGGCGTCCCCGACCGATGGCATCTCGCCTGGCGTCCGCTTCCCCACGCCCCTTCGCCTGGCCATGAGTCATTCCCGTCGAGATAATCCGTCGGGCAGGTTCATCGCCCGGCGGTACAGATCTACTCGGGAAGATGCTGCCGGTGACGCGATCGCCGATCAAGTAGGCAGTGATGGTCAGGCCCTTCAAAGGGGAGGCTCGGGGGATTTAGGGGAACTGACCAGAATGCCGCCGCCCCTGATGGATTACCAAGAATCCCGATCTTTTCCAGGGTAATAGCCTGGCCGCCGGTCGGCGTCACAGTAGAGACGCGTCGGAGAAACGAGGGCGAAGAGAATCGGGACTCCCGCCCTTCTCGAAGGAAGCGTGTCTTTGCTTCGCTTTCGTAGAATGGTCACTTGCGGTAAGCCGGCCACGACAATTCTGAAGCCAAGCTCTACGCCAGGATTGCTTGCCACCTCCACCCGCGGGGAGAGTTGCTTCGGCAATCGGTACGCGAACGGTGAACGAAACTACCCCGGGTTAGAGGTCCCGAAGCGGAAATGAAAACGACACCTGAAGCATGCATCCGCCAAGGAAAATGTCACGTCCTGCGATTCGGACGACATCGAGATACTTCGGCTTGAAATGGCGGTACTTCAGAGTGCGATCGGGAACGGGTACAAAGATCCCTTCCTTACTCAAAGCGAGTATCTGGTACTACAGCTTCAAGGATTTAGGGGATCTTTTGACCGGGGATGGCAGGTGGGCAAATTCTGTTCAGGCTTTGACTTACGTCGAATGGAGACGAAGGGGATCGAACCCTCAACCTCCTGGTTGCAAACCAGGCGCTCTCCCAATTGAGCTACGTCCCCGTGGTTGTCCACAGGTGGGCCATCGCGTCCTTGCTGATACGAGGGTCGCGATCGACTGGCCAATCTCTCAGACGCCCCTATAGTACACAGCAACCGAGGTGTTGGCTAGACGTCCTGCACGGCTTTATTGATCGTTTTTCCGTGACAATTGTCAGGTGTCGAAATCAGGTCGCGTTAGTGATTACTGATCCATTGTTCGGCGGCCATCTGGGCACGGGCTCGGGTGGGGTGAGGGAAGACTTCCCAGGAGGTCTGGCCGCCGTTGGCGTCGCTGACCTGGTTGAGCCACTGACGGATCATTGATGGAGATTGGCTGACGATGGTCGCGCGACGGATCTGGTTGCCGGGGATCGGTTGCTCGAAAACGACGGCGTAATAGGGGAGGGGGTCGAACTTGAGCTTGGCAAGGTATCCGGCGACCTTCTTATCCAACTTCGCCAGGTCGGTTCCGAATGCGTCACGGAACGTGGCCAGGTGCTGTTCGGGCGTTTGCTCTTCGAGTGGCGGAAGTTGGCTCATCTGCCGGATGAAAGTGAGGAACTCGGTGCCTCGCTGCATGGCCAGGTAATGGGTCAGGGCCCAGGAGAGCGCGTAGTCGGTGGGAGTCAGAGCCGACCGGGTGACGAGGTACTCGACCAGCGGTTTGCGGCGATCGCGACCGAGGCGTTGCCGCTCGGCCCCGTTGACGTAGAGCGAGGCGGGATCATCCAGGTCGTGAATCGTCGCCATGTGCATCGGGTTGACCTGTCCGAGTCCGCCCCAGGCGGCCCCGCGGCGGGTCATAGTGGGAGGGGAGCAATACTCGGCGAAGCCTTCGACGAGCCAGAGGGGCCAGGCGGCCAGGCGAGGATGAATGCCAATGTTTTGAAGGATCTGGTGCGTTCCTTCGTGGGCGACCGTCTGAGGCTTGCGAAGCGCGGCGACTTCAGGGGCCTGCTGGTCGCGATCTGACTGTTCGTAGAGGTAAATCCGGTTCGAGAGAATCTCATAATAGGCCTGAACGTCGGCGTCGACCGGCTGATGGGCACGAAACTGCTTTTCGGTCCGGAAGATGATCGCCACCAGCGGGAACTCCGTCTCGTGGATCGGGAGTTCTCGTTTGTGAAAGGCGTCCGACAGGTTCTCGTACAGGCTCTCAAGGAGCTTGATGCTGGCTTCGGCAAACGGGGTCGAAGATTGATAGAGGACCAGGTAATGGTCGGATTGAAGAAACTTGAAGTCGGCGAAGGGGCCGGCTTGAGTCAATTCCGTCCGGATTTGCTCGCGAGTTGCTGGATGGAAGGGCTCGTCGGTCTCGGCCAACCCGTTAGTGAATCCAATCTCTCCGTTGGGCAACAACACGCAGGTCTTTCCGTCGGCTTGCCCATGGACGCGGGCCACCACGGTCTCGCCGGTCTTGGTGCGAATCCTGACCCGTTTCTCCTCACGTTTGGCAGGCGCAGGAGCAGGTGTGGGCGGCACGGAAGCCGGGGCCGGGTCGGTACGAGGCGGCGGCGGAGGGGCCGGTTTGACCGGCGGCTTGAATTGTGGCTCGATGGGTTCGCGAGTTGCGACGGGCGACGCGAGCACGTCACTCATGGGATTGAAGGTGGACGGGACTGCGATGGGCGCGACGGCGTCCTTCGCTTCGTTCGCCTCCGATTCTCGAGGCACCGTTGCAACAGTAGCCTCATTCGCGGCCGGCGGAACCTCGGATTCCTCAGAAGGAGCGGGCATCGGCTCCAGGGGATTCCGAACGCTCACGGCAACCGCCTTGGGGCGACTCGGTTCCGGAGCGGCCACGATGGCTAACTCGCCCTCCCGGGCGAGCCAGAGCCCCAGCATGAGGGCTGACCCCAGGAAAACCAAGGCGCAGGCGACGAGTAATCCAAAGCCCGACGACTTCGGTTGAGCGTCAGCAAGCCGCGGCGTTTCCGACGAAACGTCGAGTTCAATCCCGAGGATTGGATCTCGAGGCGACTCGGCTTCCAGGATTTTCGTGAGAGCGGAAACCAGCGGCGTCGAGCAGCGCGGACATTGCCGATCGAGGGCGGTTTCGGGCTTCGGGATGCGAATTCGAACGCCGCACCCATCACATGTCACGACCACGGGTCCCATCGTCGGAATTCCCCCCCCCCGTGCGCGGCTCTCGAAAACAAAAGGTGACTGTTCTTGGTTCTTAAGGGGCAGGTCGAGTTTAACACTCCTAGGTGTACGAAGGAAGCGGCCAACGGGTTCTTTCGTTTCCCGAGTTTCGAACGATGTTGAGACCGTCCGCGGCTCCCCCCGCATTCGGGTGCGGCCAGTTCGGCCGCACCCACGGCCTGAGTGCTAGCCGGCTCAGGCCGGTTGACCCGTCGACAGGACGCGGATCTTGAACCCGAGGGACCGGCTGAGCGCGACCATTTCGCTGAAGATATCTCCATAGGCCACAGCGATGTGGTTGCTCATGTAGTGAGCCATGATCGTCTCCTTCGAGCAACCGAGGTCGGCCGCCATGAAGGGCCACTGGCGAGTGGTTCCACCCCACCACGCTTCGCGGACGTCGTTGGGAAGCGCGACCGACTCGCCACGACCGAGATCCATGACGAGCTCGCCATGGTGATCGATCCAGGTTCGGGCCCAGGTGATCGGGCCAGGGAGACTTTCACCCGCGAACGTGCCGCCGGCGACCGGGAAGTAGCCGGCTGGCTGACGATAACTGTGGACTCCGTTCAGGCTCGAGACATCCTGATTGAAGGCATAGGCCCCGCAACTGCCGGAGTTGAGCAGCACCCAGAGCCAGCGTCCCTCGTGCTCGGCCCCCCAGCGCACGTCGTGGAACAGGACGGAGCCCGCCAGACCTTTCGCTTCGAGGACGCGCTTCATCAACTCCATCGGCACCAGGTTCCCCTGGTCGGCCTCGGTGCTCGTGATGACGACGTGGCCGTTCCCCTCGGGGCGAGCGTGCGAGTTCAGCAAGCCTTCGGCGAAGTCACTGGGGGGCAGAAGGTTCAAGAGCCCGAGCTGATACTGCCAGCCCAGGCAGTCCGCCTGGAACTCATCCAGGAGGTCGAGCACGGCGAGGTATCCGCGGAGTTGCTCACGCGTCGAATCGGGGGTGAAGTCCGCGGCGTCCGGGCCTCCCCAGTGGAACGTGACGCCCCGATCCTGGACGAATCGGAAGGCGTCATCGACTCGCTGCTGGCTGACCTTCATGGTGCGTTCGATGAGCCAGGCCTGGTCGACCTTGTGCTCGCTGAACCCGATCGGATAAAGCAGTCTCGGGCCGAAGTAGCCGTTGATCATGCCCATCGAGGTGTCACCGAGCATCAGGGCGAGAATCCGCTTGCGGCGGATCTCCGCCAGCACCCGCTCCGAGGTTGCCGTGGCAGCGGCGGGCACGGCGGGGCCGTCGTGGATTTCGCTGGAATCATAGGCGATCCGGCCGGTGGAGCACCACTCGTCGAGCCGTTCCATGAAGCCGGCGTCGGCGGTCCAGTCCGGGGCGTCGGTCCAGACCCGGGAAGACTCACGGCCGACGGATTCGAGCGAAGCCCCGGTGTTCAGGAGGGCGACGAGGCCCGGCCAGGTCCCCGAGAAGTTGGAGGCGAGCAGAAGGGGGTTGTCCTTGCCGACCACGCCATCGACCGTGTGCGGGGCATAGGTCCAGTGGACGTAGACCCCGACCATCGGGTCGTCGATCGGGCCGAGCTTGGCAATCGATTGGTCGGGCCGGGTCAGGTAGCCTTCGACCAAGTAGGGGGTGCGTCCGAGCTTCTTCAGGGCCGCGACCAGTTGCCCGGTCGTTTCTTGCGACTGCGGCAAAGCCCATTCGTTCGGTTTCGCGCGATAGTCGCCCGGCCAGAACACCGCCACTTTCTTGGACATGACCGCGTTTCACCGTGTTGGAGAGGTCGGGAGTGGTCACTGAATTGATGAGAGTGTATATTGCTGGGTCTTCAATGACTACTGGCCACCAGCCAGAGATCACCCTGGATTTCGAGAGCAACCGATGTATGACCTCGTGGTTTTGGGGGGAGGCTCCGGCGGCCTGAGCGTGGCTACCGCGGCCGCGCAATTTGGCGCCAAGGTTGCCCTGATCGAGAAGAACGAACTGGGCGGGGAATGCACCCATTCGGCCTGCGTGCCGAGCAAGGCGTTGATCGAAGCAGCCCGCCTCGTCCACACGATCCGGTCCGCAGACCGATTTGGGATTCGCGTCGCCTCTCCCGATGTCGATTTCTCGGCGGTCATGGCACGCGTCCGTGCTGTGGTCGACGACTTCGCGGGGAGCGGTAGCGGCGACTCGCTCAAAGCCATGGGGATCGACGTTTTTCGAGGCTCTCCCTCCTTTGAGGCGTATGACACCGTCCTTCTCGACGGCAAGACTCGGATCAACGGCCAGCGATTCGTCATTGCTACCGGCTCACGCGCCGACGTGCCGAAAATTCCCGGCCTGGACGAAGTCGGCCACCTCGATAACGTCTCGCTCTGGAATCTGACGGAGCGCCCCGAGACGCTGATTGTGATCGGCGCGGGACCGAGTGGAATGGAATTGGCCCAGGCGTTCGCCCGACTCGGGAGCAAGGTGACGGTCCTGGCCAACACCGATCACATCCTCCCGCGCGAGGACCACGAGGTCTCCGACTCCGTTCAGTCGAAGCTCACCGCCGAAGGGATTGAGTTCCACACCGGGGTTGAGGTGACCAAGGTCACCAAACGCGATGGCCTGACCGTTTGCTCCTGGCGAAAAAATGCGGGGGGAGCGACCGGCGAAGTGTCAGGGAGCCACCTGCTTGTCGCCACAGGCCGGCTGGCGAACATCGAGGGGCTGAACCTGGACGCCGTCGGGATTCATGCCGACCCCGAGCATGGGATCGAGGTCGACGAATTTCTTCAGACTCGCTCGTCGCGAATCTATGCGATCGGTGATGTGCTGCAACAGTACGAGTTCACGCACGCAGCCGAGCGCGAGGCCGCGGTGGTCTTCCAGAACGCGGTCCTTCGCCTCTCCAAGAAAATCGACTACACCGCTTTACCCTGGGCCACGTTCGTGGATCCTGAAGTGGCCACTGTCGGCCTCACGGAAGCCGTTGCACTCGAACAGCATCCGGACGTCCGAGTCTTTCGTGCCAACTTCGACTCGCTCGATCGCGCCCGGATCGATGGCCGGACCGTTGGCTTCGCCAAGGTCATGGCGACCCCCGCGGGCAAGATCCTCGGCGCAACCATTGTCGGTGAGCAGGCGAGCCTGATTCTCCAAGAATTCGTTGTGGCCATGGAGAATGGTCTCACTCTGGGCGATCTCGCCTCGACGACCCACACCTATCCGACCTACGCGGGCATGGCGAGTAAACTTGCGAACCAATTCGCGGCCAAGCGACAGGAGGGCGGCCTCGTACAGACGGCCCTCAAGTGGTTCCTCGGATTCAACAAGCCCCGAGCCGAATCGGAAAACGGAGCCCAGCATGTAGGCTCTGAGGATGAGTCGGGAGTCGCGGCTGCCGGACACTCGAACAACCACGGACACTAACCCAGGCGATTGCCCCTAGGTTACAGATCCAGGTGGGGGCCCTGCAGAGATGCAGGCTCCCCCACCACTTGGGCTGCATGAACTACGGGACCCGGGGCTGTCCCCTCTTCGCTTGCCGGGCTCCTCGTCCTCCAAGAATTCGTCGCCAAGGCAAAGAATCAAAGTGGAAGAAAGGGCCACTTACCGAGTCCTCGAGCTCATGTAAGCTAAAGGCCATGCACGCATTCGGGGGGTGGTGAGTGGCAAACCTCCACGACGAGATTAAAAGGAATCCCGGGTTCCCACTATAAGGATAGAGCAGGACCCGAACTCCAGCGGGTCGAGCAGGGTTGCCAAGAAAAAGGGAAGCTGGCGACCACTCAACTGTTGACCTTCGGAGCGAACCTGGTATTATCTCCCTTGTCGCCTGTGTCACCACGGGTGACAACGAAACGGCCGGCTGACCTGGGAACGGGAAACCGCTCACCATGACAGCGGGCCGCGATGTTGTCGGTAGGTGGGCCGGCGTGACACGCCTTCAAGGGCAAGTCGCTCCGGCCAATTGCTTCGGCAGCATGTTCGTTCTTTGACAATCCGGTCGATCGTGGTTCTTGTGGTTGAAGAGAACCTTTGAGGGAAGCCGGCGTGGAGCCGTTTGAGTCGTCTCGACCCCGTTTGGTTGGAGGTCGAATCGCGACGGAGACGGATCCAACAGCCAACAGCACGAGCGAGCAGGGGCTTGCTCCGGCGAACTCGAGCTGCGACCAGTTAGCAAATTCCTCAACCCTTTTGAAGGTGAGGACCGGATCTCTTGCTCCTCGGAGCAGGGGAGACGACCAATCTCGAAGGGTTTGATCCTGGCTCAGAATGAACGTTGGCGGCGTGGATTAGGCATGCAAGTCGAACGGGCCGCAAGGCCAGTGGCGCAAGGGTGAGTAAGGCGACGGTAACCAACCCCAAGATTGGGTATAGCCGCGGGAAACCGCGGGTAATCCCCAGCGACGCAACGACACCGGCATCGGTGTTTTGCCAAAGCTTCGGCGTCTTGGGACGGGCTGTCGTGGTATTAGCTTGTTGGCGGGGTAATGGCCCACCAAGGCTGCGATGCCTACCGGGCGTGCGAGCGTGGCCCGGCACACTGGGACTGAGACACTGCCCAGACTCCTACGGGAGGCTGCAGTCGAGAATCTTCGGCAATGGGCGCAAGCCTGACCGAGCGACGCCGCGTGGAGGATGAAGGCCTTCGGGTTGTAAACTCCTGTCGAGGGGGAAAAAGGGTCGTAAGACCTTGATTGATCCCTGGAGGAAGCACGGGCTAAGTTCGTGCCAGCAGCCGCGGTAAGACGAACCGTGCGAACGTTATTCGGAATCATTGGGCTTAAAGCGCGTGTAGGCGGATTCGTGCGTCTGTCGTTGAAATCCCCCGGCTCAACCGGGGAAGTGGCGCGGATACGACGAGTCTGGAGGGGCATAGGGGGACCTGGAACTTCCGGTGGAGCGGTGAAATGCGTTGAGATCGGAAGGAACGCCCGTGGCGAAAGCGAGGTCCTGGATGCCTACTGACGCTGAGACGCGAAAGCCAGGGGAGCGAACGGGATTAGATACCCCGGTAGTCCTGGCCGTAAACGATGGGTACTGGATAGGGGGCTCGCCGATGGGCTCCCTGTCGTAGGGAAACCGTGAAGTACCCCGCCTGGGGAGTATGGTCGCAAGGCTGAAACTCAAAGGAATTGACGGGGGCTCACACAAGCGGTGGAGTATGTGGCTTAATTCGAGGCTACGCGCAAAACCTTATCCCAGGCTTGACATGCACGGATTAGCCGGCGGAAACGTCGGTGAGGCCGCAAGGTACAACGTGCACAGGTGCTGCATGGCTGTCGTCAGCTCGTGCCGTGAGGTGTTGGGTTAAGTCCCCTAACGAGCGAAACCCCTGTGTCTAGTTGCCAGCACGTAATGGTGGGAACTCTAGACAGACCGCCGGCGTTAAGCCGGAGGAAGGCGGGGATGACGTCAAGTCCTCATGGCCCTTATGCTTGGGGCTGCACACGTACTACAATGGGGCGGACAGAGCGTTGCTAGGCTGCAAAGTCACGCTAATCGCAAAAACCGTTCCTCAGTTCGGATTGCGGGCTGCAACCCGCCCGCATGAAGCTGGAATCGCTAGTAATCGCGGATCAGCATGCCGCGGTGAATGTGTTCCTGAGCCTTGTACACACCGCCCGTCAAGCCACCAAAGCGGGGGGCATCCGAAGTCGCCGGAGCCGCAAGGCAGGCGCCGAAGATGAAACCCGTGATGGGGACTAAGTCGTAACAAGGTAACCGTAGGGGAACCTGCGGTTGGATCACCTCCTTTCTAAGGATTTTTCTTAGAAAATCTCGGCTCTGAACTGGTTCGGATCGAGCTTCATGCCCGTGAAGACCAGTAAGAAGGGCCGCATCGGCACCGTCTCCTTGATCAGATGGTATTTACGCCGGCTTCCCACGAAGGTTCTCTGACCACGAACACGATCGATCGATGAAGAGGCCCCTCATCCGAGGGGCTGTCTTCTTGGCTAATTTCGTTTGCTTGTTGGTTGCACTGCTGGGTGCGGGGCAGGGCCGTTCGCGGCGTTGCCCCCTGGCCAGCGGCCAGTGCGGATCTCGAAGATGGATGCTCTCCGGTTTCGGCCGGAGGGTCTGTCGTTGGGGTTCGGTTGCTCTTTCACAATCCGGTGGTTAGGTCACGCAAGTGAGAACCGCAAACAAATGGTCGTGGCAGACCAAGTAGAAGAATCTCTCCACAATACAGTGGAACCCTTACGGATGCGTGAGAGTCGCTTGCTGTGAAGCAACCGGCCTCACATTGGGATCGTTACCCAAGTGAGAGTGGTCCTGTGTCGCGAGACACTGGGCACTCGATCGAAGAGAGAGATCGGGGACTGACCCCTCGCCTTTCTGGCTGTCGAGTTTCTTTCGAGGAACCGCGGCGTCCGGATCGGCGTGGTCAAGCTCCTAAGGGCACGGGGGGGATGCCTAGGCGTCATCAGAGAGACAGGCGTGGAAGGCTGCGATAAGTCCAGGGGAGTTGCCCAACGAACGTCGATCCTGGAATGCCTGTAGAGACCCGGGGAACTGAAACATCTCAGTACCCGGAGGAAAGGAAATCAACCGAGACTCCCTCAGTAGCGGCGAGCGAACGGGGATCAGCCTAAACCGAGTGGGACACCACTCGGGGTCGTGGGCCGATAACATGGGATGAGTGAGCGTCAGCTGAAGCCTCCTGGAACGGAGCGCCAGAGCGGGTGATAGCCCCGTAAGCGACGATGCAAACTCCCTCTTCGGTACCCGAGTAGGGTCGGGCACGTGAAACCCGGCCTGAATCGGCGGGGACCATCCGCAAGGCTAAGCACTCGATGACGACCGATAGCGAACCCAGTAGGGCGACCGAACGGTGGGAAGAACCCTGATTAGGGAGAGACTGAACCTGAAACCCCGTGCCTACAAGCGGTGGGAGCGCGATGCCTTCGGGCCGCGTGACCGCGTGCCTTTGCATAATGATCCGGCGAGTTACTGTATCCGGCCCCAGGTTAACCCCTTCAGGGGAGCCGTAGCGAAAGCGAGTCTTCATCAGGCGCCATAGTCGGGTGCAGTAGACGCGAAACCAGGTGAACTACCCATGGGCAGGTTGAAGCGACCCTAACCGGTCGTGGAGGACCGAACCCACCAGTGTTGAAAAACTGGGGAGGACCCGTGGGAGGAGTGAAAGTCTTATCAAACCTGGAGATAGCTCGTTCTCTCCGAAATGGCTTTAGGGCCAGCCTCAGGACATATCGTGCGGGGTAGAGCGACGGAATTCGGTAGGGGGCTTCCGCCTACCCTCCGAAACCCAACTCCGAATACCGCACGACGGACCCCGGAGTCAGAACGTGGGGATAAGCTTCACGTTCAAAGGAAACAACCCAGACCGCCGACCAAGGCCCCAAATCGACGCTCAGTGGCAAAGGAAGTGGATCGCGGTGACAGCCAGGATGTTGGCTAGAAGCAGCCATCATTTCAAAGTGCGTAACAGCTTACCGGTCGAGCCATCCCGCGCCGAAAATGACGGGGACTAAGCGTCGTGCCGCAGTCGCGGATCAGGTTAAACTGATGGTAGGAGAGCGTCGCCCGCCGCAATGAAGCTGGATGGAAACGACCAGTGGAGCGCGGGCGAGTGCGAATGCCGGAACGAGTAACGACAAGACAGGTGGGAAGCCTGTCCGCCGAAAGCACAAGGTTTCCTGGGGAAGGTCAATCCGCCCAGGGTCAGTCGGGACCTAAGGCGAGGCCCAAGGGCGTAGCCGATGGACAGACGGTTAATATTCCGCCACCCGATGGTAAGGTTGAACGACAGAGGACGCCGGTTTCAGTCAGGTCGGGGTGTTAGATTACCCCGTGCCGCAAGGCCGACAGCATTCGATCTGGAAGCCTGATGACAAGCCGGCCACGAAAAGCCCTGTCGGGACGAACCATCTGGCCCGTACCGCAATCCGACACAGGTGTGCTAGGCGAGTATCCGAAGGCGTTCGGGAGAACCCTCGTGAAGGAACTCGGCAAAATGACCCCGTACCTTCGGTACAAGGGGTGCTCTCCGCAAGGAGAGCCGCAGAGAATCGGCTCTAGCGACTGTTTATCAAAAACACAGGACTCTGCCAACTCGCAAGAGGACGTATAGAGTCTGACGCCTGCTCGGTGTCGGTAGGTTAAGGGAGCCGATGAGGCGTAAGCTGAAGTTGGCGACCGAAGCCCCGATAAACGGCGGCCGTAACTATGACGGTCCTAAGGTAGCGAAGTTCCTTGTCGGGTAAGTTCCGACCTGCATGAATGGCGTAACGACTGGAGCACTGTCTCCACGAGGGACCCGGTGAAACTGTAGCCGTGGTGAAGATGCCACGTACCCGCGGTCAGACGGAAAGACCCCGTGAACCTTTACTGCAGGTTGGCATTGGGTCAGCGTCCTTTCTGTGTAGCATAGGTGGGAGGCCGTGATCCGGCGGCGCCAGCCGTCGGGGAGCCATCGGTGAAATACCACCCTGAAATGACTCTGATCCTCACCGGTCCGTAGCCCGGACCGGGACCATGCTCATCGGGCAGTTTGACTGGGGCGGTCTCCTCCCAAAGAGTAACGGAGGAGTGCAATGGTACCCTCGGCCAGGTCGGCAATCTGGCAACATGAGCGCAAACGTAGAAGGGTGCCTGACTGCGAGACCCATCAGTCGAGCAGGGACGAAAGTCGGCGTTAGTGATCCGGCGGTGCTGGATGGAAAGGCCGTCGCTCAACAGATAAAAGGTACTCCGGGGATAACAGGCTGATCTCCCCCGAGCGTCCATAGCGGCGGGAGGTTTGGCACCTCGATGTCGGCTCATCGCATCCTGGGGCTGGAGAAGGTCCCAAGGTTTGGCTGTTCGCCAATGAAAGCGGTACGCGAGCTGGGTTCAGACCGTCGTGAGACAGGTCGGTCCCTATCTGCCGTGGGCGTAGGAAACTTGCGAAGGGTCTCCCTAGTACGAGAGGATTGGGAGGACCGACCTCTGGTGTATCGGCTGTTCTGCTCAGGGCATCGCCGAGTAGCTAGGTCGGGAAAGGATAGCGCTGAAGGCATCTAGCGCGAAGCCCTCTTCAAGACGAGGTTTCCAGCACGCAAGTGCGAAGGCTCCTGGAAGACGACCAGGTCGATAGGCCGGAGTGCACGGCAGTGATCGCCGCAGCCGACCGGTCCTAACAGCCGATCGCTTGACCACCCCGATCCGTCCGCCGGCTCCCTTTGGGGATTCGACACGGACAGGAATCAGGGTTGCATCATTCACCGATCGCATTCGATCGATCACACGGCGACGTATTCCCATCCAATAACGGGGACCACGCGTCGTGAAGAGACTCGAAGTCGGTTGGTCATGCCCATCGAAGTGGCGGTAGGATCTTGCGTGACGACCACTGTGAAGCTTGAGCACAACGTAACCGGCGGGTTTGATCGCCTGCCGATTGCTTTTCCGGCGAACATACTGACGGGGTCCCACCCGTTCCCATTCCGAACACGGCCGTTAAGCCCGTCAGGCCCATGATAGTGCCTTTGGCGCGAAAGTCGGTGATCGCCGGAATCCTTCAAAAACGCCCCGATTCTTCCTCACGGAAGGGTCGGGGCGTTTTTCGTTGCGCGGCGATCGATCGGTGATGTTGTCGGTCGCCCGAGCGGGTGAGCACGAGCTTCGTGAAATCCGACTCCACTCGCGATTGATTTGCGGCCGGGATCGACGCTTCCCGTAGGGTGGGCACGGCCCACCATCCCGATCTCTTTGCGCAGGGCGAGGTTAATATGGTGGGCCTGCAAAGCTTCGCCTAACCAGTTATGAAATTATCAACGATTTACGATTGATCAGCGGCCAGAATTAGATTTCTCCCGTAGGGTGGGCACGGCCCACCATCCCTATCTCCTTGCCAAAGCAGAGGTTAAGATGGTAGGCCGTGCCCACCCTACGGGAAAATTAGCCCACCCCCCAGGCCGTGATTCGTTTTGAGTGAACGCGACTCCAAAGGGCCATCAGGGGACCAAGGGAATTACGGCCGGGCCGGCCGTCCTACTGGTTTCGATGATCTGCTCCGCCTGGATACGCTTCCCTGGGGATGAGTCTGGCTGCGCAGGATGTGGGCGATCCGACCTATAATAGATCAGATTGTTATTTCTTGGTCTGTTTGCGGGCGACCCGGCGCGCGAACCGATCGACATCAATGACCCGGCGACGATGCAAGCCGCGGGCGATCAGCTCAACCTCGTCGTGGGCTTCGACCTGGAATGTCACGACAGCTCCATCGACGTGAATCACCCGGGCTCGACAGACCACCGCTGAGCCCTCGGGGGTGGGGGCGAGGTGCTCGACTTCGATGAACGTCCCGACGCTCCTCTCATTGTCCTCGAGACAAGGCGCGATCGCCGCGCGTGCGGCATACTCCAGGTGGGCCACAAGCCAAGGGGTGGCCAGGATCGCCGGCATTCGCTCGTCGGCAAACCGGATCCGATTCCCTGCGTCAACGATCAAATGCTCTTCAGCAGACATACCCGTGCGAGGGATCGATTTCATCGCAGATATCGAGGTCGTGAACCTCGCCTCCTTCGTTTTAAAGCGGAATCGCCCAATCTTCCGCCCTAGACTTGACCCTCACCGTGCCGATAATGATAATCATTATTGGTCCAACTCATCGTCGTTGGGCACTTTTGCTTTTCGATCGCGTTTCCGGGCCTGACGGAATACGCTATGCTGGGGCTCGACCCCTCTTGGTCCATCGACTTGGCTGCTTTGGCGGCCTCAGTTAATCCCACCTGGACGCGATCCTATGGCTGCTGCGTCTTTAGCCGGCAAACCCCGAAAAGTCATCCCGAAAATTCTGGCGGTGATTCACGCCGACGGATGTACGGGTTGCGAAGCCTGTGTGGAAGTTTGCCCGGTCGAATGCATCTACAAGGTGCCCGGCGAGGAACACTCCAGCTTGCAGACCTGGTGCGATATCGATCTCGATCGATGCATCGGTTGTAAGCATTGTGCCCAGGTTTGCCCCTGGGACGCGATCGATATGGTCGACACCCTCGACGCGGCGCAGCACGTCGCACTCAAAGGTGGGCCGCCGGAATACGTCGAAAAGCATTGGGAAGACTTGGTCGATGCGGCCCAGCGGAACGCCGAGGGTCTGCTCGCGAAGAAGAAAAAATAGCTTGGTGCGTCAGGTTCGCATCTGAGCTCGTCGACCCTCGCTCGGGATTCGAGCCGGCGTGATTCATCACGCTGGCCCGATCTCTTTGCGCCTGTGTCTAAGGACGTTACTGACTCTTCATTGGCGTCGCACCTCGATCTTGACGGGAGGTCTTCAGGAATGTTGGCAAGATTCGGATGGGTCACGCGGTCGGCACTGGCTACGGCCTTGCTCGCGTTGGGAGGTTGCGGTGGAACGGGCAATGAGAAGGAGGAGGTCGCCTCGGCCGAGCCCTCCACGGCCTCTCCATCCAGCGGAGCGCTCGATGCGGCGGTGGCAAAGGTCTCCGACAAGGATTCGGCCGATAAGCCGGCCCATCTTGTCACGCCCGATCGTGCGGTCGATCCCAAAAAGCTCGTAGACGTTGTGGAGCAGGAAGTGAAGGGGGGAGAGAATGCGTCTCCCAGCCCCGAGAGCATCCTCTGGTTGCCGTCAGATCAGTCGAAGATTAAGGACGAGCCGCTCACGGTCAAAGTTCCGAAGGGCTTGAGCCCATTGATCCTCAACGTCAATGTGCCGGCTGCCAACCCCCTGACCAAGGGCAAATTTGAGCTCGGTAAGCAACTCTATTTCGACCCGCGCGTCTCGCTCGACGGCACGATTAGTTGCGCCACCTGCCACAATCCTGAGAAGGGGTGGACCGATCAGCTGAGTGTCTCGGTCGGCATCGACGGACACACCGGTGGACGTAGCGCGCCGACCGTCGTCAATACCGCCTACGGGAAGACGATGTTCTGGGACGGACGTTCTCCTTCGCTCGAAGGACAGGCGCAAGGGCCGATTCAGAATCCGATCGAGATGGGTAAGCAGTCGTACGAAGATATCGTACTCCGACTGCGGGCGATCCCCGGTTACAAGGATCAGTTTGAGAAGGTTTTCGGCACCGATGTGACTCTGGACGGGATGGCCAAGGCGATTGCCACCTTCGAGCGCGTGGCGGCCCTCTCGGGCAACTCGAAGTATGACAAGTACAACTCGGACGGCGACCTGACGGCCCTGTCGGAGAGCGAGAAACGGGGCATGGTCCTCTTCGGCCTCCGGCTCCGTGGTGATGATGAGTTCAAGACGAACGTGGCCCTCAAGAAGGCCGAGTGCACCTCGTGCCACACCGGATCCAACTTCACCAACGAGCAGTTCCACAACATCGGAGTGGGCTGGAACGCCGAGAAGAACGACTTCGCGGACTACGGACGTTTCGTGATCTCGCCCATTGGATCGAAGAACAACTCGGAACTCGGCGCATTCAAGACCCCGACGGTGCGCGAGATTGAGAAGTCCGGTCCCTACATGCACGACGGCAGCTTGAAGACGCTCGAGGAAGTCGTCGAGCACTACAACAAGGGGGGCAACCCCAACCCCTCGCTTGATAAGGACATCAAGAAGCTGAACCTGACCGACTCGGAAAAGGCCGACGTCGTGGCCTTCATGAAGGCCCTGACCGGCGAGCAAGTGAAGGTGGAACTCCCCACCCTGCCGCCCGGAACCGACGGCAAGATCCCCGATCCCCACGCCGCGCTCACGCCGCCGCCTGTGAAGGCCGCCGCGAATGTGTTCCATCCGGCCGTCCAAAGATGATCTGATGTGAATCTGTTCGCGTGAGCGAATCCATGAAGCAGGAGATCGCCCGGTGGGACTTTATGTCCCACCGGGCGATCTCGTTTTCCAGAGAGTGAGTGCGCGTGAGCTCTCTGGCTGCTCAAGGCGGGGCGGATACAGTTCAGCCAGGAAATAGGCTCTGGAGCGGTCTTGGGCGTGTGCTACGATGGGGTCGCTTCTCGCGAAGGCGCGAAGCTTACCTCGCATTCATATCGTGCTCGACGGGTCGGAGGTCTCATCCCTTGCGTCGATTTTTTACGCCGCTGCTCATTACGGGCTGCCTGTTGAGCCTACTCCTCGCCTGTTTCAGCAGCGTCCTGTTTCGTGATCGACAATTCTCCTATCGTGATGCGGCCCACTACTATTATCCGCTCTACCAGAAGGTTCAGAACGAGTGGAACGCGGGGCGCTGGCCGCTCTGGGAGACGGAGGAGAACGCGGGAATGCCCTTGCTGGGCAATCCGACCGCGGCCGTTCTTTATCCGGGTAAGATTCTTTATGCCGTCTTCCCCTACGCCTGGGGAGCGCGACTCTATGTGATCGCGCATACGATTCTGGCCTTCGTCGCCATGCTGGCCCTCATGCGGTCCTGGGGCACGAGCTGGACTGGCTCGACCGTGAGCGCTCTCTCTTACGCGTTCGCGGCACCCATCCTTTTCCAGTATTGCAACATCATTTTCTTGGTGGGGGCGGCCTGGACACCCTTGGGATTTCGCGCGGCTGATCGCTGGGTCAGGCGCGGAGAACGGATGGCGTTGCTCCAACTCGCTGTGATCCTCGCCATGCAAACGCTCGGTGGGGATCCCCAGTCCACCTACATCACGGGTGTCTGCGCTGTGGGCTATTCGTTCGTTCTCGCCTGGCTCAGAACCCGCAAACAGCCCTGGAAGATCAGGCCAGGAGTGGTCGCCGCCCTCCTTGCCGTCTTGGCCCTGGGCTATGCGGCGATTGTTGTGGGGCTGGCTATTCTCTTACCGTCGTATCGAGTCAGGCATAAACCTCCCCTGCCACTTGCCTGGATGCCGTGGGCGCCGTCGGTGGTCCTGGGGGTTTGGGGCGTGATCGGCGCGTTCCTCGTGATCCGCTCGATTCGGGGGAAGCGAGCACCCCACTTGGTGCCGATGCTCGCTGGGCTGGGGGGGGCGGCGATCCTGGCTGGTCTGCTTGGCGCGGTGCAGCTCTTACCGGTTTTGGAATTCACCCGGCAGAGTGGTCGAGCGGCCGGTGGAGGCCCGCACGATATCTATCCGTTCAGCCTGGAACCGCTCCGATTTTTCGAACTGTGGTGGCCGAATGTCTTCGGGTCGAATTTCTCCGGGAACACTCATTGGATGGGGCTGGTTCCCTACCTGAGCCAACATGCGCACGTGTGGATACCGTCGCTTTACATGGGAGGGTTGACCCTGATCCTGGCGATGGGTGTGCTTGGCTTTCGGAATGGCCCACCTTGGCGAGGCTGGTTGTCGGCGATCGCGTTGATCAGCCTTGTCGCCAGCATGGGCGAGTACAGTAGCCCCATCTGGTGGGCACGCCATATCCCGGCGTTTGCCGAGCACCTTGGCCCGCATGACCCGCGAGATGTGGGGGGGCTCCGAGTCGACGGAATGCTGCGTGATGGGGATGGTGGCGTTTACTGGTTACTGTCCACCTTGCTGCCCGGCTTCCGCCAGTTCCGCTACCCGAGCAAACTCCTGAGCTTCACGGCACTCTCCGTCGCGGGGCTGGCCGGCCTTGGTTGGGATTTTGTGCTCGTTCGATTGCGACGGAAGACGGCGGCTCTAGCCGCATTTTTCCTTTTCTTGAGCGTGGTGTCCCTGGGGGGCGTTCTGCTTCAGAGGCATCAACTTGTCGAGTTCTTCAGCGCGGGGGCCGCGAGTCAGAAGTCGTTGTTCGGGCCGTTCGATCCCCAAGGCGCTTACCGCGACTTGCTCTGGTCCCTGCTCGCCGGGACGGTCACCTTCGCGCTTTCGTTGGGCCTGGTGCTGAGGGGGTACCGTGCCCCCAAAGTCGCGGGAGTGTTGGCCCTCATCATGGTCACGGCCGACCTGACTCTTGCTAATTCAAGATATGTGTTTACCGTGCCCCAGTCGTTGATGGAGACCAAGCCGAAGCTCGTGGAATTGATCGAGAAGGCGGAGCGTGAACGCCCACAACCTTCGCCCACGCCATTTCGTGTGCATCGGATGCCGATCTGGGATCCGTACATCTGGCGTGAGGAAGCCTCATCGGATCGTGTGGCTGACTTCGTGAATTGGGAACGGAGAACCATCCAGCCGAAGTACGGCGTGCCTTACGGGATCCAGTACACCTTGACCATGGGGGTCGCTGAACTCTACGACTACGAGTGGTTCTTCGGCTGTTTCCCTCGGACCGTCGACGGCGCGACGGCAAGGCAATTACAGGTGAAACCCGGCGAGCAGATTGTCGTTTACGCTCGGCGTGCCTTCGACCTCTGGAATACCCGTTACTTTGTGATTCCTTCTCTCCCCAACGGTTGGAAAGATGAGCACCGAGCGTTTGCAGCATTTCTTGATGATTCCGAGCTCATTTATCCACCGAAAGAGCTTTTCAGCGGGCCGGGGGCTGAGCAGCGTCAGAAGGATTGGGTCATGAAGGAAGACTATCAACTCTACCGGAATCGCCTGTGCTATCCCCGGAGTTGGATCGTCCACGAGGGTAAGCCCATCAAGCCGATCGTGGGAATGGAGCGGACCGAACGCGAACGGCCGATGGAGGAGATCCTCTTCGAGAACGACCATTTTTGGTACGACCCCAGCCTCCGTGTCTACAACCCGAGAGAATTGGCCTGGGTGGATAGCGACAAGATGGAGGAGTTGAGTCCTTACCTCGGCAACGGATCTCCGGGAGCAGGGGAGGTGGTGACCGTCACCAAGTACGGCGAGCAACGCGTCGAGCTCGATGCCGTCCTCGAGCGTCCCGGCCTGGTGATCCTTTCCGACGTCTATTACCCCGGCTGGCGGCTTACGATCGACGACAAGCCTGCCCCCATTTATCGGACTAACCGCCTGATGCGCGGAGCGGCCGTACCGGCGGGGCGGCATCGTCTGATTTACAGTTATGAACCGGACTCATTCCGAATGGGGGGCCGAGTCTCCCTCGTGGGCCTGGCCATTCTGGTGACCCTGGGCTTCGTCTTTCGCCGCCGGCCGATTTCCGCGTGCCTGGCGACCCCCAAGGTGCTTGCTTCCTGAGACTCAAGACGTCCGCTGTTACTTCGGGCCGTTCATTCCCCGAGGCCTTCGCAACCCAATTCTCCACCTGAGGTCGATGATGAGACGAATGCCTGGCTTGCTTCTGATCGGACTTTCCGTTCTGGCTGCTCCGGCCTGGGGGCAAACCGCCAAACAACCGAAGGTCGCCCCGGGGCCCAGTGAACCCGATTGGGATGTCGTCTTGAAGCAGAAGTACGGTTTATCGATGTTCGCGGATTTGCTCAATCCGGTGAATACCACCCCCAATGCCACGCCCGGCCTGTTCCGAAAAGCAGGGCCGGGTCCGGTGGTGTATCGACCGGCGATCGCCCTCGGTCTGGTCACCACGAACCGGGGTGGGTGGTATGCGCCGACCAAGGATGACAAAGCACCCGAAAGTCACGAATTGTGGTCATATACATGGAAGAACACAACCGAAGATGTGAATTCGGGCATGAGGCTCCCGCCTCCCCTGGCGGCCGGCTCGAACACGTCGTTTGAGCCTGGGGAGAAGCCGTTCGGCCTCTGGGTCTCTAATGATGGGCTGAAGGACACATTGGTCTTCACTCAACCTCGTCTCGTGGAGGCGAACAATCCTCGCCTTGCCAAGCAGCCGTACAAGGCGATGATCTATCCAAATCGCGAGTTGAAGACAGGTAAGCTGATTCCGCACAGCTATATCATCGGTTGGGAGTATTCCACCAACGACGACTTTCAGGACATCGTCTGCGTGCTCGACAATGTCGAATTGGTGGTCGATGGGGCGGAGTCCGGCTCAGAGAAATAGATCGCGGAAACTCGCTTGGAATGCCACGGGGGCCGAATTGGCCACTCCTGGCCTTCCGCGAGGCGCCGCTCCTGATCTCCAGGAGGGTTGGAAAAGAGGTTCCGCAGCGTTGATGCGATCATCAGAGGGATGACGCATCGGGAATTTGCGAAGTGTTCGTGGGGCATCAACCCGGAGGGCAACCGTCAGGGCCAGCGGAAAGGCTCTTGACGGTCGCCCCTTGGGGCCGCGAATTGAAGAAGCTTGATCTCTGGCTTCCTGGATCACCTCGGAACCGATCGATCCTGGCTTAGAGGGATGGCTTCGCCGCTTCCGCTTCCTTGGCCTTTTCCGGGGTGGGCTGATCGGCCGGCGGATCGACTTTGGGTTCAACCTGGGCGGGTTTGTCGGCCTTGGGCTTCGCCTCCTTTTCCGTTGGCTTCGCTTCCTCAGCCTTGGGCTTCGCCTCCTCAGCCTTGGGCTTCGCCTCCTCAGCCTTGGGCTTCGCCTCCTCAGCCTTGGGCTTCGCCTCCTCAGCCTTGGGCTTCGCCTCCTCAGCCTTGGGCTTCGCCTCCTCAGCCTTGGGCTTCGCCTCCTCAGCCTTGGGCTTCGCCTCCTCAGCCTTGGGCTTCGCCTCCTCAGCCTTGGGCTTCGCCTCCTCAGCCTTGGGCTTCGCCTCCTCAGCCTTGGGCGTTACCTCCTCAGCCTTGGGCTTCGCCTCCTCAACCTTGGGCTTCGCCGCTTCTTCCTTGGCTTTCGTGCTCTCGGTCTCGTCGGGAGTCTTGGGAAGGGGGGGGACCGGTTGCCCCAGCTTTTCCAAGTAAAAGGCAATGATTGGGCGGGTCGGCAAGGTGGGCAACAACGTCAGTGCCGAGGTGAAATCTTCCGCGGCCTGGGTGGACTCGCCCGATTCGAGTTCGCAAAGTGCAAGCTCGTACTCCCAGTTGGCCTGGGTCGTCAATTTTCCAGGCAAGCTCATGAAGAGCGTACTTGCCGGCTTCGCTTCGCCATGGAGCAGCGAGGCACCCGCTCCCAGGGCCGCGAAACTTCGCTCGAGGCGAATCTGCCGGATCGCGTAGTTTTTCCAGAGGGATGATGCGTAGCTGTAGTTGCCGAGCAGGAAGTAGACGCGGCCCTGGCGGTAGGCAGGGGTCCCCGGCTCTGTCCCGAGAGTGGGGTCGTCAATGGTGGTGCTTGTGGCCAGGATGTCGAGTGCCTTCTCGGGCTGGCCGGTGTCGCAGTAGAGATCGATCAGAAGCGGT
The DNA here is from genome assembly GCF_045290345.1 of Singulisphaera photorubra. Taxonomy (GTDB): domain Bacteria; phylum Planctomycetota; class Planctomycetia; order Isosphaerales; family Isosphaeraceae; genus Singulisphaera. The sequence goes on from NZ_CP155447.1 coordinate 3,422,366, forward strand.
TTCACGGTGTTGACCGCGACATTGATCTGAAGGGCTTCCTCCAGTTCCTGGATCGCCAACCCGGGAGCACCTTGGCCCATCGCGAAATCCGCGCGATTGATGGGGCTGGCTTGTTGCTCGGCGAGCATTTCCGTCAGGCTGTCTTGAACCTGCTTGACCCGATTGTCCAGCTGATTGAATTGCTGGCTCAGTTGGCTCAGGAATTCCGGGTTCTCTTGATCCGAGTGCGCGATGGCTGCCTGGAGACGGTCGCGAGCCAGGTCAAGGAAGTTCATGGACATGTAAAGCTCGGAGAGCTCGAGATTGAGCCGGAACAGAGCCAATCGCTCCTCGGCCCGCCGGGGAGGCGGAGTTGACTGGATGGCGAAGTTCAGCGATGTGATTCGCTGGCGGAACCGGTTAATGAGCAACTGAGGCTGGAGCGCCACTCGATTGATGGCATCGCGATTCTCCGGAGTCAGCTTGAGGCCGGACAGCAACGCGGATTCTTGGACCATCAGGTCGCGATAGGCCCGGCTCAAGATCCGGTACGCCTGGGTGTCGTCCGGTTTCCGGCTCAGCGCGATTCGCGCTTCACGGATCGCCAGGAGGCAGCGGGCAGGATCGGGGAGCGAGGACGCGTCGGATTCGCTCGGTAGGCCCTGCAACCAACGCTCCGCCGCCTCGGTATGGGGTTGCGGGGGGACCCCGAAGCGATTCTGAAAGACTTCATCCATGCGACCCACCGGGGTAGGAGGCCGGTCAAACGGCGGCAGGGACTTCGTCGACTGATAGGCGAGCACTTCGGGGTCGAGCCGGCTCGACTTGAAGAAGGCGAGGTCTTTCGCCGGAGCATCCGTTCGGCCGAACATGACCACACTGCCGTCGTCGTAGAAGGGGATCCAGTTCGGACTCTGCATCAAGGCCCGATAGGTTTTCGGCGCGGTCGACGGCTCGATCATCACGGCGCTGATTTCAAACCGATCGAGCAGTGGTTTCCAGGTCTCAACCGCATCTTCCGCCAGGGCGAGCCGGATCTGGTGCAATTCCTCCTGGAGCGGTTGCGGGTAGAGGTGGCTGCGACCGTCAATGTACGGTTTCTGGAGGGGAAACGCCTTCCAGATCAGCGAATCGCCCTGGAGTCGAGTCGTGTTGAGGATCTGGCCTTGGAGATCCTTGGTCCGCAGGTAGTCGGCCGCCTCGAAGGCGAAGTCATCGGGGTTGAAGCCGAATCCAAAAACACTGTCCCCCGCCGTCCGGCCGTAGCCTGTCAGGCATTTGGCGACCATGAGGAAAACCAGAAGGATGGTCACGAATCGACCGCCGGTCGACCAGATCGACCAACCTCGGCCGAGCCGACCTTCGATCCCGAACCGGTCCTGATACCACTCCTGACCATTCAAGATCAGCGTGGCGGCGAAGACGATCGCAAAGAGGCTGCCGAAACGGATGTAGAGAGCCCAGAGAAACGCCATGACGGCGAACGAGAGGAATCGACCGACCGAGAATCGCTTGCGGTTCAGCGCGAACGAGAAAAGGCCAACAAGGACGATCACGAAGTAGAAGGCGATCAGTAACAACCAGACCGAATTCGCTTGCGCGGGGTCACGCCCACGAATCGCCTTGCCGAAATACGAAAGCTGTTCGCTCGAGATCACACCGCCCGCGGGCTGAAAGAGTTGAAGGAACGGGTCGATCGCGGCGAGATAGGCCAGGTGCCAGGACGGGTTCAGCAAGCAGACCGCCGCGCAGATTCCCAAGAGGATGAGGCCGCGACTCAAGGGCAGGGGATCCGCCTCTCCCTTGGGAGTCGTCGTTTTTGCCGTGAAAAGGCGGCCGATGACCGTCGCTGTGAGCACCAACAGGCCGATCAGGAACGAGTCGCTGACGTTGGCCCAGAGCAGAAACAAGGGAATCAACCCATAGGCGGCACGCGGACGGCCGAGGTTGATCGCGCGGTGCAGTAGCAGCAACTCGATGGCCAGAAAGAGCTGTCCCCAGGTCTCCGGTGACACGGAGGCCGGCCCCGCGATCCCACCCATCATCACCCCCAAGGGGCTGTAGACCGCTCCCAGCGCGATGGTGGCGCAGAGGGCCGACCACCACAGGCCCGGTCCGGTCCGGCGGATCCCCAGCAAGACGAGCAAAGTCGCCACTCGGACCAGGGCCGTTAAACCGACCAGCGCCCCCGCACCTACCTGTTCGGAACGCCGCGTGGGCGAGATCGTGTCATTATTGTCGGGAGGAACCAGGCGGTAGGCCCCGTCGTAAAGCAGAGCATGGCTCCACTCGAAGAGCCAAGGGATGTTGATCCAACGTTGGCCTTCCATCGTGTACGAGAACGTGTCCGTGACGAGCGGGACCGGAACCCCCTTGGCCGCCATGATCTGCCCGGCCTTCAACTGCGACCAGATTGCGGAATGGGAGATCTTATTGGCCGAGGCGACGAAGACCAGCAAGACGACCCCGAGAACCACGTACAGGTCGTAATAGGCGTTCCACTCCCGCACGCGCTCCCCAGTCCAAGGTTCGGGGGCGGGAGGGGGCGACTCGGCGACCGCTGCTGCATCGACGGAGGAGGCCGTTTTCTCGGACTCGGAGCGGGATACAGGCGTTTCGGATTGGGTCATCTGATCAGTCGCGGCTGGGGATGAGTGACGAAATATGGCGCGCACGCCGTAAGGGTGAAGAGTGGTCACTATGCTAGAAGGCCTTCACAGGCTCGGTCAAGAGGGGTGGATGAATCCCATCAAGGTCTCGCTGGTGGATTTCGTTGACTTCCCATTCTCGGAATCTAGAATGCGAGGGTCCAAGAATTGCGAGAAGATGAGTTAAGATGATAAGAGTGCGGGAATCAATGTTTGTGGGCCGCGAGTTCGCGCATGAGAATTCTCACCGCTATCCCTGTTCACAATGAAGAGGCTCACCTCGAGTCCGTCCTGACCGAGGTCCTCCGTTTCAGCGAGGACGTTCTCGTCGTGGACGATGGTTCCACCGACCGCACTCCCGAACTGCTCGGGAACTTCCCGTCAGTCCAGGTGATTCGGCACCCCAAGAACCTTGGATACGGCGCGGGGCTCCGCAGCGCATTCGAGCGAACCCTTGAGGGGAAGTACGACGGGTTGGTCACGCTCGATTGTGACGGCCAGCACGAGCCGTCCCGGATTCCCGAAATCGCGTCTCACCTGGACCAGGCGGACATCGTTTCGGGGAGCCGCTATCTCCAGATCTTCGACCCGACTCAAATCCCGCCCGAAGAGCGGCGGCGGATCAACGTCGAGGTGACGCGCTGGCTCAATGAGTGCTTGGGGCTGAACGTGACCGACGCGTTCTGCGGCTTCAAGGCCTATCGGGCCTCGGCACTGCCGGCGTTCGAGATCACGGACCTCGGCTATGCCATGCCACTTCAGGTCTGGGTCCAGGCGGTCGCCCATGGATTGTCGATCCTCGAGGTCCCTGTTCCCTTGATTTATCTCGACGAATCGCGAGCCTTCGGGGGCGCCCTCGATCAGGCCGACTATCGTCTGAATCACTATCGGTCGGTCTTTCACGAAGCGATGCACCGAGCGGGTCTTGAGGTTTCCGGGGGATGTCGTTGATGAGCACGCACCGCCTGCGGGCCCCTTCAGAAGACGGAGCCTTGCTCGCGGTTCCTCCCCTGGATGACGCGGTCCCGGTCACCTCCGGCAATATCGAACGACTGGAACGCTGGGACTACGACTTCCAGGGAAGACGCTCCAGTCGGCTCCGGGGGCAGGTCCGCGCGCAGGTCCTCAAAGGCGCACGCGACTACCTGGCTCGGCTCGGACTCGACCTTCCGGTCAATGTCGACTCGTCGGCCCCCTTGGTCGTGACCGGGCATCAACCCGAGCTTTATCATCCGGGCGTCTGGGTCAAGAATTTCGCCGTCGCCGCGCTTGCCCAGCGTCAGCGCGGGATCGGCCTGAATTTCATCGTCGACAACGACCTGCACAAGTCATCGACGATTCGCGTTCCTCAGAAAAGCGTCGACGGCGGCCTGCACGTCCAACGGGTCGAGTACGACCAGTGGACGGGCGATCTTCCGTTTGAAGATCTGAACGTGAAAGACGAGGGCCTGTTCGAATCGTTCGGGACGCGAGTCCGCGACGTTTTGACCGACTCGGTGGCTGATCCTCTGATTGAATCGTTCTGGCCGTTGGTGCTCAAACGCCGCGAACAGACCCGACGCCTTGGCTTGCGGTTCGCCGCGGCCCGCCGGGAGCTCGAAGGATCATGGGGGGTCCACAACGCCGAGATCCCTCTGAGCGCCGTGTGCGAGACCGAAGGCTTTCTTTGGTTTGCCTCGCACATTCTTGCGGATCTACCCCGGTTCCAGACCGTCCACAACGAGGCCCTGGCCCGTTATCGCGCTCGCTATCAAATTCGGAGTCGGCATCATCCGGTGCCTGCGTTGGGTCGTCAGGACGAGTGGCGCGAGGCTCCCTTCTGGGTCTGGCGCGGTTCGGAACCGAGACGTCGATCGCTCTTTGTCCGCCAACTCCCCCGAACCATGGAACTTCGCGCCGAGGGTGAGGACCAACCGTTTCTTGAACTGCCGCTGGGCCCCGATCGCGACGCTTGTTGCGCGGTCGAACGATTACTGAGCTTGCCGGCCCAACGAATTCGCCTGCGCACCCGGGCGCTCACGACCACGATGTTCGCTCGACTCCTGCTGGGCGACCTGTTCGTCCATGGAATCGGTGGCGCGAAGTACGATGAGCTGGGCGACGAAATTATCCGCGGCTTCTTCGCCATCGAGCCGCCCGACTACCTGACGCTCTCGATGACTCTCTGGCTGGGGCTTGGTCTCGATCCGGCGGGAGCGGAACGACTGGCGGCTCTCAATCGCTCCCTCCGCGACCTCACCTATAACCCCGACCGCCATCTCGCGGACCTGACGCCCGAGCTGCAAGCGCTGGTGGCCGCGAAGCAGGCCGCAATCGCCTCGGCCGTTTCGTCGCACCCCGAGCGTCGGGCGCGATTCCAGGAGATCCGCCGGCTCAATGAATCGCTTCAGGCGGGAGTCACTCAGGTACGCGACCAGTTACAGACTGAGCAAGCACGCATGGTTGCAGTTGTAGGGCGAAATATGGTGGCAAGGAACCGAGAATATGCGTTTGTGCTGCATTCTGAGCGGCGATTGCACGAAGTGATGGTAGGATCGATGGCCCTGCCCGCGTCGGGTGAATGAGTTCTATCGAAAAAAACGCCAAAAACTCAGCCCTTGATTGCGGCGAACCCCTCGGTTTGGCCTTAGAATAATTGATGAGAGGGCATCAATGAGGCAACGGCTCCGGTCGAGCGGTTCGATCCTCCGCCCCGCTTCGAGTTCCAGGCGGCGCGTCTCCAAGGTGGTCGTCCCGATGAAAGTTCCCTCGCCGGTTATCCGGCTCCCGATTCGTCGCGGCTCCGTCGAATTCTGCCTCGGTACTGAGGCAGACCATGAAGCTGTCTATCAGTCGCTGCTGCACGTCTTCCACGGTCCCGATCGTGAAGCGTACTTAGGGGCTCTGAGCGACCCGACCTACCGGCCGGAGCAACGCTTGCTCGTCAAGGTGGACAACCGGCTGGTGAGCCACATCCACCTGACCGAACGGCGGATCCGCTATGGGGCGGTTGAGCTGCCGCTGAACGGCGTGATGTGGGTTGGAACGCTGCCCGAGTATCGGGGCATGGGGTTTGCGCAAAACCTCATGCGGCTGGCCGATGATCGCGCTCGAGAAACGGGCGCGGTGGTTCAGGCCCTGACGACCGGTATGCCCCAGTTCTACCGTCCACTGGGCTGGGGAGTCTGCGGCCGTCAGACCTTTGGCCAGACCCTGAGCCGCAACCTGCCCCAGGTCAGCGATGGCCTGATCGAGGGGCGAAGCGGTTTCTGGAACGTTCGCCCCTGGCGCCAGGTCGAGCTCAACGACCTCATGGCGCTTTATGAACTCCAGTACGCCGATACCACCGGGGCCGTCATCCGATCCGAGGATTACTGGCGATGGATTATCGGGCGTAAATATGCGCATGTGATTTGGGTTGCTTGCCAGGGCGAAACGGTCCGTGGCTACGCGTTTGTCAAGGATCATAAGATCCTCGAGATCGCGTCTCACCCGGCTCATCCTCAGGCGCTCAAGGCCTTGCTCGGCCGGGTACGAGCTGAGGCCCTGGAGCGGGCCTATCCCGAGGTGATCGTCCACGCGCCGGTGGACCATCCCGTGCTCGAGGCCTTCCGCGCGGCTTCAGGCAAGGTGATCGACCAGGAGGAATACGAGGGAACGTGCTCGATGTATCACATTCCCAGCATCGACCACTTTCTCGAGTTGATCCTCCCCGAGTTGGCTCGTCGCGCAGAGCAGGCGGGGGCCACGGGGCCGCTGGAACTCGGCATGACCGTGGGGGATCGACGCTGGCTGGTTCACATCGAAGGGAAAAAGTCTCGGGTCGAACCGGACAAGCTCAGCCGGAGGCACCTGACTCTCTCCCCGTCCACCTTGGTTCGGCTCTTGATGGGACACAGTGGGATCGATGGAGCGGCCACCGAGGAAGGCTTCGAGTCGTCCACCGGCACCGCCCTCGACGCCGCACGGGTCCTCTTTCCGGTCCGCCCGATCTGGCGGAGCCCTCTCGATAGCGCAACCGCATAAGGGATCAGTCATCACTCGCTTCTCGTTGTGACGTGGGAGGGCGGGCCAAGCGGTCCGCCTGCTGATTCCCAACGGGCGGGCTGTTTCGGGCACTGTCGTCCGGCCGGCCCGGCCGGTGGAAGTGCGCTCGCTTACATCCCGACAAGCTCACCCTCCCTCGTACGAAGAGATGATGGGAGCGGTGACCCGCCTGGTTGCGTTGCTTGCGACCTGTGGTTTCTCCGGTAAACCTGGGCCCCAAGGTCGTTGAAGGCCACTCCGGAACGCCAATGTTTAAAGGGCCGCAATCTGCGTGCGCGCCTCATCAGCTTCGGAGCATTCACGCTCCGACGTTCGGTCGCTACCGTATTGGTGGTGCTTTCATTCGAGGGACCGAACAGCGCATTGTCCAGGGGCGCAAAGCTCACGGCGAATCAAAAAAATAACGAAAGCGGAGCGGTCACATGACCGCCCCTCCTTGTGATTTTCACCAACGATCCGCAACCGACGCTCAATTTCGGGCGTAGTGGTTTTTGACCGATGGGGACGCCAGGTAGGCCGAGACGGCCGCGTAGACCAAGAGGATCGCGATTCCGAGTCCCAGTTTCTGAGAATCGAGATGATCGGTGATCGGCTCGATGGCCACGTTCGCGGCGTCAGGGTCGTCCGTGTTGTGCTTGTTCTCAATGGTCCGGGTGGCTTGGTTCGCCTCGAAGACGGGCATCGCGATCAGCGCCGCAACGTCAATCATGGCTCCAAGTGCGAGTGCGACCATGAGCAGTTTCGCCGTCCGCCCACGCAGCAGATGCACGGCGGCGAAGCAACCGAAGAGGCAGACGGGGATGAAGTACTGGCAGCCTTCGACGCCTTTGAACCACTGGACCGTGGAGTAAAGTGCCAGGATCAGGCTGCCCAGGAGCGACACGAGCGCAATAATGGTCACCGGAAGCGGGGGCCCGGTGGATCTCATGGGCGCGGAGGGGAGCAGATCATCGTCAAGCTGAACGCGCGCCCCGGACTCAAGGTCGAGACCGCAGGACGAACAGATCGACATTCCGACAGGCACAACGCCGCCGCAAGTGGGACAACGGCGCGCCTTTGACCGCGCTTCCGCGGCCAATTTCCGCTTGGGAACGGAATTGCGCTCATCGAAGAGCAGGAGGGCATCGGCGGCCGTCTCTGGCTTGGCCGCGCGGGCCGGAGTTGCAGCGGCCTCGGTCATCAGTGGGAGATCGAACGTCTCTCTCAAGTCCCCCGAGGACGTCGGCAATGAAAAATCGCCGTGGCCGCCAGACTGAAGAAGCGAGGAGGCGGCGCTGGCATCGACATCGCTTCGCTCCGTTGCCGGATACTGCGATGAGTCGGGACCGACCTGGAACTTGGTCCCGCACTTGGGGCACTTCAATCGCTTCCCGCCCGACTTCTCGGGTAGGTTGAGGATGACTCCACATTGTAGGCATTGAATGGTGCGAGCCATAATTATTTATCCGTAGTCCCAGCGCTGTCTACAAGTTTCAAGTAAGCGAGTGTTCGATCGCCACGCCAGAATATTGTCGAAACTTTGAGGATCTGAGAAACCCAGTATTCCCAAAGTTAAACCCCGAAACAGTTATCGAGTTTCGAGCATTCGTCTGCTTCTACATGAAAAGTATGGCGAATTCTAGCTCACGAAAATCACGCAAGCTGACAATCCGGCAACTGTGGGACCACACTTGAACGTAGATTCCATCAGACGTTGCGACCGTCGAATTAAGAGGTCGCGGACAGGGGGGAGTCCCCCTTCTCGACCATGCGGCGGGTCACTTGATGACGGTAGTCGAACAAGCGATTCAATCGCGTTTCGACGAATTTTTTTCCAAAACATCGCCCCAGCCAACCCAGGGGGGGCGTGTAGTCGATCTCATCCCGCAGGATCGTTCCTCCCGCCTCGTCATCGAGAAAGAGGTGACGATGATACCAACTGGCAAACGGTCCGCTCACCTGTCGATCCGCAAAGAGCCGGCCAGGCTCGTACTCGGTATGTTCGGCGACCCAGCGCATCGGGATCGGACCCAGCCTCACTTTCAAGACGACACGGCTGCCAGGGCGCAGAGAATCCCCCCCCTCGACCAGTTCGACATGCTCCCATGGAGGGGACAATTGTTCAAGGGCCCCACGACTCTCATGAAACGCGAAGATCGCTGAGGGGGGCGCCGCGATTCGCGATTCTTTGACGAAACGCATTCTCACCTCACATCGGAGATGAACCAGCCTCAGCCAATTGAAGGAGTCGTCGGCAACGCGAGGGAACAAAGACAAAACGTCCCACTGACCGTTTCCTTAGAACGAGTGTGAGGCATTCCACGACGTTTGTCAATAAGGTCTCTGATTGCGTGAATGATTGCATTTATTGTCAGAACCGGTCTTCCGCAACGTCCATTCGTATTATACGGCGAAAAGCGGTCAATAGTTTGGGACTTGCCCGCCGCGGATCGCAAGTCCTTGACCGAATCCCAGATGAGAGTTAGTCTAACGGCTAGATTTTCGATTTCGGCTACGGTCGCTTAGTTGAAGAGACTCTCTGCCTGGAACCTCCTCGACAACGATGACGTGATCTTGGTCGAGGACGAGTCGCCGATTGTGGCGGGACCGTGACTGCCGGGTTGCGACGCCCAATTGCCGCAGATTCCCAGCCCCCGGAGCGAACACGATGACTGAGAAGCCAGTGGTATCCCGTCGAAGCTTCATGGAGACCGCGGGCGTGGCGACGGGGGCCGTGGTGGCCGCCGGCACTTTCGCCCATCCGGCGATTGGCAATGTGAAGGGAGCCAATGACCGGCTCAACTTCGCGATCCTCGGCCCCGGTGGCCGCGCCCAGGCACACATCGGCCACCTGCTGGCGATGAAGAAGGAAGAGAAGCCGGTCGACATCGTCGCGGTCTGCGACGTGTGGGACGGTAACAAGGCCGTGGGGCGTGGTCTCTATCCCTCGGCCGAGCGCTGCGGCTTGGATCCGAATGACAAGGAGCATGTCACCAAGGATTACCGCAAGCTGCTGGAATCCAAGGACATCGATGCGGTCGTCATCGGTACGCCCGACCACTGGCACGCCAAGATGTCGATCGACGCCATGGACGCCGGTAAGGACGTCTATTGCGAAAAGCCGATGACCCACACGATCGAGGAGGCCCGCAAGGTGGCCGAGACGGTCCGACGGACTCGGCAGGTCTTCACCGTCGGCGTTCAGTCGACGGCGCACCCCCAGTGGATGATGGCCAACGAGATGGTCACCCAGGGCAAGATCGGCAAGATCGTCCAGGGCCAGACCCAGTACTACCGCAACAGCGACGTGGGGCAGTGGCGGTACTACAAGCTAACTGAGGACATGACCCCGAAGACGGTCGACTGGAAGATGTTCCTCGGCTCCGAATTCGGCCTGGCCCCGGATCAGCCCTTCAACCGCGCCCGCTATGCTCAGTGGCGCTGTTACTGGGACTTCGGCGGCGGTATGTACACCGACCTGTTCGTCCACCAGCTCACCCACCTGATCATGGCCATGGGTGTTCGACTCCCGAGCCGGGTGGTCGGTGGTGGCGGCATCTATCTCGAGTACGATGGTCGAGACGTGCCTGACGTGGCGACCGTTGTGGCCGACTACGACGAAGGCTGCCAGGTCCTGATCACTGCGACGATGGTCAATAACACGACGATCGAAGAAGTGATCCGCGGCCATACCGGCTCGATCGTGTTCTCGGGCGATGGCTTCGACCTGATTCCTCAGGCAGTGAGTGGGGCTCCCGCACCGCCGTCCCGCAACGGCAACAAGGGGGGCGGCACGCACTACAACGCCAAGTTCGACCCGGGCGGCGACAAAGACACCCGGGCGCTCTGGGATCATTTCATCGAGTGCATCCGCTCGAGGAACCCCGAGACCCGTTGCCCGGCCGACCTCGGCTATGCCGCGATCGCGACGGTGAACATGGGCGTTCAGTCGTACCGCGAAGGCAAGGCGCTCTTCCTCGACAAGGGAACGGGTACCGTTTCCGATGCGGACCGTTCGTGGGCCGCTCGCTGGGAAGAGCGAAGCAAGCTTCGTGGCAAGCCCAACCACGTCATCGGCTGGAAGGCCGGCGACGAAGGTTCGTTGCTCCACGCCCCCGAGTACCAGAAGCTTGAAGGCGATTGGATCGACGGTCAGGATCCCGCCGCGAAGGCGTAATTCAGGCCTCGCTCTCGCACATAACAAGCGGCCGTTCCCGGAACATTGGTTCCGGGAACGGCCGCGTTTTTTTTTGGTCCCCTGGACCGTTGGGGCTCACCTTCCTCAACGTGTTGGTTCGGTCGTTTCGGGGGTGGTCTGCCGTCTCCTCGCGCAGGGGAACCAGGGGGTACCGGCCGAGAGCCGGTTTCTCGAATTCCGCTGCGGTCGTGGGCGTCAGCAGGGGCGAAGCTCGCGCTACGAGGCGGACCGGCTGACCGTTTTCCAGCGATCGAGCAATTCGCCGGCTGCGCCACTGTCGATGATGCCAGAGGCTCGCTCGACTCCGTCCCGAAGGGTGTCGACAACGCCAGCGACCAGGAGAGCCGCTGCGCTGTTGGCCAAAACCGACTCGCGGACCGGCCCTTGCTCCCCGGCCAGGAACCGGGAGATCAGCTTCGCGCTTTCGGGCGGACCCGAGACGCGGAGGTCTCCCGCGCGAGTGGGAGTGAGCCCAAAGTCTTCAGGCTGCCAGTTTTTGAGGGTGACGACACCCGATTCGACCCAGTGGACTCGCGTCATGCCTCCCAGGGTCACCTCGTCGAGTCCGTCGGAGCCGTTGACAACGGCTGCCCGCCGGCAACCGAGCCGGCACAGGGCAGTGGCGATAAGTTCCGCCTGGGGTTCGCCCGGCACGCCGACGAGCTGAAACTCGGGGCGCGACGGGTTGACCAGGGGCCCCACCAAATTGAACAAGGTGCGGAAGGGAAGCTGACGTCGTACCGGGGCGGCGAACCTCAAGGCTGGGTGATGCCTGGGGGCAAAGAGAAACGTGATGCCCACCTCGGCCAGGCAACGGCGGACGACCGTCGGATCGGCTTCAACGATGACGCCCAGTTCGGCGAGAACCTCGGCGCTGCCCGAGTTGCCTGATGCGGACCGATTGCCGTGTTTGGCGATCGGCACACCGCACGCGGCCACCACGATTGCGGTCGCCGTCGAGATATTGACGGTGTTGGCACCGTCTCCGCCGGTCCCGCAGGTGTCCAGGAGAGGACCGGGAAGGCCCGTTGGGTCCCAATCCGCCATGCGATCACGGACAGCCTGAACGGCTCCCGTGAGTTCGTCGGCCGATTCTCCCTTGACGCGCAAGGCCGTCAGAAAGGCGCTGACGAGTGCGTCGGAGGCCTCGCCGGACATGATCTCGGCGACCGCGGCCGAGGTCTCCTGCGAGGACAGGTCGCGGCCCAGACCGAGGCCCTTGAGTGCTTCGCTAAGTCCTGATGTCATGGCACGCTGACCGAGTGGCGTTCGATCATCCCTTCCACCAATCGGTCGATCTCCAGTTCGAGTGACTTCTGGTCGGTCGATCGGTTGAGTGCTTTGACAGCCTGGTCGGCGGTCGCGATCGACTGGCCATCAACCTTCGAGATGATGTCATTGGTTTTGAACACGCCTGCCAGCGGGCTATCGGGCTCGACTTTCGCGACGACGGCGCCTTGGGGATTCCCCGGCAGGCCGAGCCGCCGTGACGTCGCATCGTCGAGTGTCGAGAGTTCCAGGCCCATCGCGTAATTCGAAGTCGAGTCCGGCCGGACTGGTCGACGGAGGGGGCCACGCGGAAGCGAACGGTCCGGAATCGGACCGGTCTGAACCACTGTTCGATCCCGTTCACCCACCTTGACGACCAAACGAATCTGCTTGCGTTCCCGCAGAACGATGAGCTCGGCGGGCTGGCCGATCGGGGCCATCGAAACCATATTGATGAGGTGGTTGAGGTCCTGAACCTCGACGCCACGGAACCGAAGGATGATGTCATCGTCCTTGAGCCCCGCATCCGCGGCGGGTGAGAATTGATGAACGACCGAGACCCAGGCCCCCTTGGTGCGGTCGAGACCGTGGGAGAGCGCATCCTCGGTGCGATACTCGGTCTCACGATGGAGGTCGATCCCGAGCGCCCCGCGCGTCACTCGACCATTGGCGATCAACTGGTTCATGATCCAGTGGGCCAGGTTCATCGGGATGCTGAAGCCGACCCCTTCATTGCCGCCGCCGTTGGAGGCGATGGAGTTGTTGATGCCGATCACCTCGCCCTTCATGTTGACGAGCGGCCCTCCCGAGTTCCCCGGATTGATGGCGGCGTCGGTCTGGAGGAAGTCCTGATTCTCGACATCCTCGAGCTCGTCCATGTGCCGCCCTCGGGCACTGATGATCCCCTGGCTGACCGAATGCGTCAGGCCGAACGGACTTCCGAGAGCAAGGACCCAGGTTCCGACGGGGGCGGCGTCACTATCACCGAGGCGAGCTGCCGGCAAGTCGTCGCGGCCCAGCCCGAGCACGGCGATATCGGCCTTGGCGTCGAGCCAGGTGCGGTTGGGGCGGATCGCCGTGCCATCCTTGAGGAAGATCTTGATCTTCTCAGCCTGGGCTCCCTCAACGACGTGGTTGTTGGTCAGAACGTAAAGGTCGTTCCCCCGGTCGGCCCGTACGATCACACCTGAGCCGGTCTCCTCGAAACGGCGGGCGTGCGAGGCGTCGTCCCCCCGGCTCGACTTTTGGGCCACGATATGAACCACGGCAGGCGAGACCGCCTCGGCTACGAGCTCGAACGTGCGGTTCACGTGAGCAAAAAGTTCATACTGACGGGCAAGCTTCTCGTAGAGTTCAGCCTCGTTCTTCGCCTTCGCGTTCACGGGGCGAGCCGAGGCCAAACTGGACCCCGAGGCGGATTCAGGCCGCGCGTTGCCGGTCGCCTGAGCCGAGACGAATGCCCCGCCTCGACCAAAGGTTACACCGAGAATGATGCCACTGGCCAACGTTGCCAGAAGCACGTACGGAGAAGAGGGGCGAGACATGATTGACCGATCTCCACGCCAGGACCGACAGGAGGGCGGAGCAGAGGATGTTCGTCGAGTACATCTCCGACCTACTAACCAGGCCGGCGAGCAGGCTTTCCACCACTAATATAGCCCCGCGTCTAGGGGCAAGTCAAAGAGCGACTCAGCGCGAGGAAACGAAGACCAAGGGGGAAATCGGGAAGACTCATCTCCCCCCAAACCGTTGAGAGAAGCCTGCAACTCCCAGCGACCGTGATTCCCGCCTGCTCAGAGACGCTCATCGAAGTCCGACATGAGTCCAAGGAGCTTGGGGAAAAAAAAGGAGGCCGCCGGAATTTCCGGCGGCCATCTCACGCTCGAAGAATGAATCTGGTCGAACCATCCGCAAATTCTCAGCGGCCCGTTTCGCTCATATCCATCTCGAAATCGCTCAGTCGGATGTCGGAGTCGCCGTCACTGTCATCGCTCGGCTTGTCATAAATCTTCGCCCAGCGCTGGTCATCAGCGCCTGCGCCGAATGCTTGGCCCTGCCGCTCATTCTCGCGTTGGCAGTCGATACAAGTATTCGTGTAGGGCAGCGCGTTAAGTCGAGCTTCGGCGATCTTGGTGTTGCAGAATTCGCAACGGCCGTAAACGCCTTCAACGATCCGCTGCAGGGCATGCTCAATCTGACCGAGTTCGCGGCTTTCAATCTCGACCAACTGCGAGCAGATCTCGTCGTTGGCGGTATCGACGGCGGCGTCGACGTTGTCGCCAACCCCATTGAGAGCGGCAAACTGACGGAAGCTCTCCAGGTCACCGGTCAACGCTTTCCGCAAGGCGTCTCGTCGTGCAACCAACCGTGAGTGAAGTCGAAGCAATGCATCTTTGCGGGCCATGTTACACCTCCCAGGTGTACGTCGAAGCGGATCAACGGTTGCCGAGATCGGACCGACGGACCCGCGCTATTCACTCGAAGCAGAAAACCCGGTCACGAAAAAAACAATTCAACGGATCCGAGATCAAAAAAAGTCGGACCGGGTTGTGTCCAACAGTCTAGAACCCGATCGCCCCGATCTTCGCAGAACCACCCTCAAGGGAAGGTCTCGCGTCGTATCACCCGAGCACATTATGCGCCATAGGCAAGAGACGGGGACCTTTTTTGCCAAGTCTCAGAACTTATACGTCGCTCCGACGCAATGGTTTGCTATAATTTTGCATTTTTTTGGGGAAGCGAACACGGTCACCATTGCGAACACGGCAACACCTTATTCAGACGTACGTTCCGACTCTCCTCACGTGTTGCTTTCTTTCCGCATTTGAAGCACAAAAAACGCCGCGCCGGGCTCTGGCGGACAATCTGACCTGGGCGTAGGGGAAACAAGGGTGGGATGGCCGTCGTCCGTCACCATTCTCATATCGAGATCTCGCCCATCGTGCGTCACTACTTCCTCGCAAATTCTTGGGAAGTCATCAGATGCAATCGCTTCAAGACGCCCAAGTTCTCGATTCGAACACTTTGACGTGTTACGCCCATTTGAGTTCCCCGTGACCTCCATTTCGGGAGATTTTGAACAATCTCCTTCCATTTTTCCTAAAAAGTTGCCTTCTCAATCGAACTTTGCTCACACCCCATTTAAGAGCATGAGGTCGAATTATTTCGCTGACCCACTGGCGCAGTCGTGCGCCGACCTATTTCAAAGGAGGGCGGAGCCGCTCCGGAGCGATATGATTGAGTGATAGCGTGCGTGGTGTAAGTTCGAGGTTGTTGGGATCAGGGACGGGTAGAGTGTGCGGGTCTGGGGAGTGAATAGTAGGCAACGACGCGAGGAAAATCGGAGCCGGGGGTTCGCAAGAAATTAATATATTGGTCCTGCTTCGTTCCGAAGTAGATCCATTGCTCGATGAGCTGTCCTTGGGTGCCCGAGAAGACGACGCGATTCGGCTTCCCGCCGAGGAGGGTTCGGACCTGTGCGGGGGTCAGGTTCGTCAGCTTTCGATTTTGGGGGGTAGGCACGCTTTCGAGTTCGGCGGTTGCGCCGGCGTCGGTGTTGGGTTTCGAGCGGGCCGACTCGATCCATTCGTCATTGACCTTCCGGAATCCGCGCCGTCGGAAGGCGTCGGCCACCTCCTTGGATTGCGGGTCGATCTTCCAGGCGCTCTGGAGCAATTCGACGGCGGTTGCTTTGTCCTCGATCAGGCTTTCGTACAGAGTGGCCAGCCCCAGTCGGCCTTCGGCGTCGGTCGGGCTCATCTGGTGGTTGCGCTGTTCGTCGAGCCAACTGCGGAGCAAGTCGCGGGCCCGATCAGCCTGGTGCAACTGTTCGCTGTAGATCTTGGCGAGCGATTTCACCTCGCTCAGGCGAAGCGTGGCAAGCTCCAGTGTTTTGGTCTTCAAGGCCTGTTCGTAAAGCTGCTCGGCCACCTTCGGTCGGTCGGGGAGTTGGCTGGTGGCTCGTTCGGCCAACTTCAGCGTCTCTTGCGGCTCCAACTCGGCGCTTCGTTCCAGGAGACGCTGAGTGGCGTCGGCCCAAAGCTGGTGATCGAGTGCTTTGCGGACCGGTACGGGGGCCGTCCGGTAGGCTTCCGCGGGATTTTTCGCATAAGGCTCCGCCCAAGGGGCCATCTCGGTGGTGCCGGTCGCTACAGGCGTGCTGGAATCGGCGAAGAAGGTTTTCAGGTCGGCGAGCAGGCTGGTGAGCGCTTCGGGCTCCTTTGCGGTCTCCAGTCTGGAGCGGAAGCTGCGGTGGGCCAGTGCCGACGGTTCCGGTTCCTGGAGTCCGTGAGCGCGGGCGCGGTGGGCGAGCTTGAGCCAGAGTTTGGCGGGATCGGCGGACCGGCTGTCCGCCTCGAACCGGATCGCTTCGACCTCAATCTCGTGGGCCCGTTTCAACAGCTCCTCGTCCTGGAACTCCTTGGCCCGTCGATTGGCCCAGGCGGCCCAGGCAGACCGCTTCTCGAATTCACCGGGAGGCAGGATCGATACGCCCCGGTTCAACCGCACCATATCTTTGGCGAAGAGTTCGATTGTGGTGACGTCGCAGAACCATTGGCCCTCTTCCCGTTTCAGGATTCCGGTCAGGCGGACTGCCGGGACCCCTGGAGACTGGCGGTAACGGAGGCGGGGGGGGAGGCGAAAAAGGACCGGCGTCCGTTTCAGGGTAATCTCATCGAAGTCGCGCCCCTGATGGAACAGGAAAAGCGCAACCCGATCATCGACGCTGACCTCATGCCCGATCAGTTCGGGATGCTTGGTCAGTTCTGAAGGTTCGACCGCGATCGCCGCGGCTTGAGCGAACGTCGAGAACTGGGGCAGGCCGAGCAATGCGCCCAGGAGAACCACGCGCCGGATCATTGCAGTGCCTCTCCCGAGGCCTCCTCGGGGGCAGGTCGACCGATCGCTTCGAGAGCCAACGGATGGGTCAGGAACACGCCGCTCTCTGGCTCGAGGCCGACCAACCATTCCTTGGCAGTGCGGTCATAGGTGAAGGACGCCAGTCGAGCGCCGAACTGAACATGGTCCCCCACCTTGGGTTGGGTCAACTCGAAGAGACGAAAGCCGGTCAAGTCGATTCGCCCTTTGCGGAGATCCGGCCGGGTGCCTTCGCCGTTCGGGACGATCCGATAGTCGAGCTCGTAGGAACCGGAGCCGGTCGCGTCGGGCACGGCCCTCACGGTGCAATCCAGAAAGAGGGATCGCCCTTTGTAAAAGGTGGCAAACCGCGACGACCATTCCTCGGTGTCCGCCGAGGCCTCGACGAGGATCTGTTCCAGGGGCTCCGGGACGAGCGTGGTGAAAATGGCCGCTTCTTCGGCACCGTGGCGCACCTCGGCAGCTCCCTCGACCGCGCCACCGAGGGCATCGACGGCGCGCTTGCCTTCGGACAGGAGCTGATGAGCCGTATCGAAGTCTCCGGCGTCGAGGGCCGCGAGTCCTTGTTCACGAGCGATCTCGACGACCCGTGGCAGATCCTGGAATTTCGATCGCCAGACGCGGAACCCCACTGTTGCCGCGACGATTGTGGCCACGGCCAAGAAAATCAAAGGGTTGCGACAGCGACGCGCCCAATCGAGGACGGACTCGCGCGGGGCCACTGCGATTCGCGGTGGTTCACGATTCGGTTGGGGAGCGTGAGGCGAACCCCCAGCGCGGCGGTTCTTGGGAGTTCCCGCAGTCGGCTTCGATCTCGCGGGCCGCCGTTCGTCGACGTCCTGGCCCTGACCGGCCTGCTCCGTAACGGACAGACTCTCAAAAAAATCGGAGTTCTGGGCGGAATCGGGCACCTCTCCGGACGGCTCACCCTCGACCCACTCGATTTCTCCATCAACGTCGGTGGGCTCGATCTGGGGAGCAGAGATCGGGTCGGAGAGGCGAACCGGCTCGTCCTCGCGCTCGGTATCGACCACGGCGGCCGTCACTTGGGCCTCGCGTGCGGTTTCGGTCGTGATCGGTTCGGGCAAAGGGCTTCGAGGGAGAACGAAAATCCCCTCGCCGCAGGTCGGGCAGCGGAGCGCCTGGTATCCCTCGGTCCGTTCACCGCGGAGCCGATGTCCTTCGGGACAGGCGACGCTGTAGTACTGGACCTTGGGGGGCGAGGCCGGCGTCAATCCTTGCAGCAGCCGCCGCGTACGTTCGAGGAGGTTCAACGGTCCTCACCCTTCGCCGTGACCTAAGAAAACGAGTCGCAAGTGTGGACGTTAGACGGGACAGAAGGTCATCGCCTTTGAATCCGAAGTGACAGTTGTCATGATTATCGGCCAATCCCTGGCTTGGGTCAACCGCTCGCCTGGAACCCCTCGAATCGTTTGATGAACTTGTCGCCCCGAAACAGAGACCCTATCATGAGTTGGAAGGCTTTAAAGGGTGGGGGGCGGGAGAATCGGGCCCGTCGTTAGTGCTGGGGAGGGTTATGCTGGTCGGTGTCACTTTTCAGGATGAGCGGCTGGAGTTAGATGTTCCCGAGGACCGCCTGGTCGGCCAATGGCATGGACCGACTGGAGTCGCGGCTCAGGACGTCGAGCGTCTCGTCATAGATGCGCTGGAGCAACCGCGGCAATATCCGCCGCTGCGCCAGGCCGTTGTTCCGGGCGATCATGTGGTCATTGCGCTCGATGCGCGGGAGCCACATGCGTCTGCCATTCTCCGAGGGGTCTGCGGAACGCTCCGGAATGCCGGGATCGACCCAGCCTCGATGACCGTCCTTTCCACCCTCGGCCCGGTTCCCGGGATTGCGCCGCTCGAGTTGCCGGAGCAAGTGTCGCTGGTGATCCACGACCCGGCGGACCGGACGGAACTGGCTTATCTAGCGAGCACACAGAGCGGCCGTCGCGTCTATCTGAACAAGCTCGTCACCGACGCCGACTTTGTTTTGCCGATCGGCCGGCTCGGTCCTGACGACGTGTTGGGCTATCGCGGGCCATGGCGGACGCTCTATCCCTGTCTGAGCGACCTCGAGACCTTGCAGGCCTTCCGGGGCTGGGCGAGCGAGGTCCAATTCAACCGCGAACAACCGTCGAAGGCTCTCAGCGAGGTGACGGAAGCGAGCTGGCTGCTGGGGAGCCAGTTCCATCTTGGCATCGTGCCCGGAGTCGTCGGCCCGGCCGAGGTGGTCGCGGGGTTGGATTCGGCTGTCCGCGAGCAAGGGGCCGCGGCGATCGAGCGACTCTGGCAATTCCAGGTCGAGACACGGGCAGAACTCGTCGTGGCGGGGGTCGGCCGGCCGGGAGCACCCTCGACCTTGGAGGAACTGGCCGACGGCCTGAGTACCGCCACTCGGTTGGTGGAGCGCGGTGGCAAAATCGTGATCCTCTCCCGGGCCGCGGGCCTGCTCGGGCCATCGTTCCAGAAGCTGATTGGGGTCGACAATCCGCGATTGGCACTGAAAGCCCTTCGCGGGCACGAGGCCGACCTCGACTATTCGGCCGCTCGCTCGCTCGCCAATGCTCTCGCCTGGGCCGACGTCTACTTGCTCAGCTCCTTGAAGGCGGACGACGTTGAGGATCTTGCGATGGTCCCCCTGGAGCGGGCCGATGAGGCGCGCCGGTTGGTGGCCGCCAGCCGTTCTTGCCTGTTCCTCAGCCAGGCGGAGTTGACCTCCGTGCATGTTCTCGACGAATCCAATGATTCGACCGAAGCCTGATTCCGACTAAAACCAACGAGGGGATTCGAGGATCGATGGTCGAACCGAATGACCTCTACCGTGCGAGCAAGACCCAGCCTGGATTCATTGACCGTGGCGATCGAGTGCGGATCGAGATCGCCGGGGCGGACCGCGCGAAGTTTTTGCACAACCTGACGACCAATGACGTGAAGCGCCTGGCCGTGGGCCGGGGGCACGAGTCGTTCGTGACGAGCCTTCAGGGAAAGACCCTTGGGTACGTCACGCTGGTGGCGTCCGAGGACCGGATTTTGCTCCGCACCGATCCGGGCGGAGCCGGATTGCTTCTTCCTCACCTTCGGAAGTATGGGGTGTTTGACGAGGTCTCAATCGACGACCAGAGCGCCCTGACTTTCGAATTCCATCTGTCGGGTCCGAGCGCCGCCGACCTTGTGCGCCTGGCCGGAGGGGAATTACCCCCGGAAGGTGACCTGAGTCACTGCAGCACCGAGCTCGTGGGAAGTCCCGTCCGCCTGATTCGCGAATCGCCCACGGGTCAGCCCGGCCTGACGCTCATCGGCGGCAGCGCCGATGGATCGAGGATTGCCGGCCAGCTTCATGAGTTGGGAGTGCAGCTGGGGTTGGTCGACCTCACTCCCGCGCTGTTTGACCTCTTGAGAATAGAGGCGGGCACGCCGGTCTTCGGGCGTGAGGTCACCTCGGAGAATTTGCCCCAGGAGATCGGCCGCGACAACCGCGCCATCAGCTTTGTCAAAGGGTGCTACCTGGGGCAGGAGACCGTGGCCCGGATCGATGCGCTGGGGCACGTCAACAAGGTTCTCAAAGGATTCAAGTTCCTGACGCCCGACGACGTACCGACCGAGAATCTGGTCCTGACGCGCGAGGGCAAGACGTTCGGAAAGCTCACATCGACGGCATTCTCGCCGGGATGGGGTCGGCCGATCGCGCTTGGCTTTGTGCGGGCGGCGCAGCTGAGGTGGGCACCGAGTTTCTCTGCGAGCGTGAAGGAGGAGCAGGAGAAGGGGAGCCTCGGAGCGTCGTCGTTTGCGACCTGCCGATGTTGCCCCCCAGCCCAGGCGAGACCTGAATTCCAGGGAGTCGAGGCGGGGGTTTCGGGATGGCCGAGTTTCGGTGACCCGGGACACCACCTTCGACCCGGAATCGATTGGGAATTCAAACGGGCCAGGAGCCGATATGGCGCATCGGCTCCTGGCCCGTTTGAATTCGTTGACCCTTTTGAATTCGCCCACCAGAAGATGGCTCTCGAAACCATCGATCCTGGGCGATGGGGCGTGAACGCTTACTGTGATGCTGGTGACGACGCTCCTGGATGCGGAGTTTTATCCGCTGGAAGCGCTCGCGAAGCTCTATGGCATGAGGTGGCGAGTGGAGCTCGAACTACGCCGCTTGAAGCAGGCAATGAAAATAGACGTGTTGAAGTGTATTGCTGTCTAATGATATTGAAACAAATAATATTTTATGCGATTGTTTGCAATTTGGTATGTATCGTAATGATTGAGGCGGCGAAACGTTAAAGAGTGGACGTGGAGCGGATCAGCTTCATCGACGCCTTGCGTTGGTTGATGCATGCGAAGCCGGAAGACGAGCAACCAAAGTTGGTGGTCAATCCTGATCGTGCCGATCGCGTCGAACCCCGAGAGAAGCAGCGGCGTCCGAAGCAGTATAATTTGATGAGAAAGCCACGAGCGGAATAGCGTAACACCTGATGAGCCAAAGTGTTAATTATTGGCTTTATGCCACTCCGCTATGTCCCCCTTTACGTGTCTGGTTGCGGGTCGCGGGTCATAGCGTTAGAGTTAGACCATCCCTACGGCATTTGTCTTAGGTTGATCTCCGGGGTGGGACTTTCGGTGTAAAGATCAGGAGAGATGCGATGCGACGGTTACTGACCGTGCTTGCAGCTTGCCTTATGTCAATGGAGGCGAGAGGCGAAGATATCCTCAATCTCGGCGACCCCGCGCCGCCGTTGGCGGTTGGGGCCTGGGTGAAGGGGGAAAAGGTCGAAAAATTCGACCCAGGCAAGATCTATGTCGTTGAATTCTGGTCCACCTGGTGTATCCCCTGCCGCGACTGCTACCCGCATTTGAGCGAACTCGCCCACAAGTACAGAAGCGTTGGGTTTCTCGGTGTCAGTGTCTGGGAGCCACACCCGGAGCGGGTCAAGCCGTTCGTCGAGGAGATGGGCGACAAGATGGATTTCAGCGTGGCGACGGACAGCGTCCCTGAGTCGGGCGACGAGCCCGGAGTGATGGCCAGGAAGTGGCTGCAGGCCGCGGAGGAGCACGCGATCCCGGTCGCTTTCATCGTTCGCGGCGGCAAGATCGCCTGGATCGGCCACCCCCTGGTAATGGATGAACCTCTCGCCAAGGTCGTGGCCGGAACTTGGGACCCTACAGCCGCAGCCCGGGAACGACTTGCGGCGAAAACTCGGGAACAGAAGCTCTCAGTAATCCGCTCTCGGGTTTTCACCCCGTACGAGGCGGGAGACTACAAAGCGGCCGTCACCGCCATTGATCAGGGGGCAGCCGACGAACCTGAACTGGCCGAGGAGTTCGTGATGTATAAGTTTGCGGCACTCTGCAACAGCGGTGACGTTGAAGCGGGTCTGGAACTAGGCGCGAAGCTCCTTGAGGCAAACAAGGACAATCCGAGGGCCCTGAACTTTCTCGCGTCGCATGTGACCCACAACGGACTCAAGAATGACCCAAACCCCCGCGTAGCCCGCTTCGCGTTGCACGCCGCCCGCCGCGCCATGGAGCTGAAGCAGGGCGAGGAGTTGGGACCCCTCGAAACCCTCGCCCAAGTCCTCCTCCGCGCGGGTGATCCGGACGGGGCCGTGGCGACCGCGGAGAAGGCATTAATGCTCATCGAAAAGCAAGCTCTGGAATCGAAGTCATATATTGTAACCACGTCTCGCGAATTGAGTTCCAAGCGAGTGAACGAAAGTCTCAATCGGTATCGCTCTGCCGCCCGGTCGAAGGGCCGTCCCTGAAATACGAAAGACGATCGCCTCCGACCAGGTCGACAACTGCGTTGTTGGGTATGCACAACCCAGGTAGCCACAGAGAGCGGCAGGTCCACTGCACTTGGTCGGGCCGTGATTTTACGGGATGCTAGAGGGACCGGGCAGCAGGACGTTGACCTCGCTCCCCAAAAAATGATTGGGAAGCTGGTGGCGGGAAATTGTGCTCGCGGAGGTTCACAAAGGGGTCAGGAGCCGATATGGCCGTATCGGATCCTGACCCCTTTGAATTCCACCAAATTTATTCTGATAGCAGTGTTCAGTGGCCAAGGCGCGGGCAGCGTGTGTTATCGCAAGAATGGGCTTGGTGGAAGTGCGAGGAAGGTCATTGAGGAGGTTCTATCCAGATTGCGCAGACTGCGTTAAGATATAGGAATGTCCCATTTGATTTCTGCCAGAGTCGAACACGGATCGCAGCATGGGGTGGGACCGACGAACGATATGCCCGGAGATCAGATCGCGAAACGTTTGTGGCCGGCCGTGGCTCATGTTGCTCCTGAATCCACACGCGCACGCCGCCGGAGCCAGAACACCAGGCCGACAGGACACGCTGCCATCAAACCAAGGATCGCGATATTCGACCCGGCAAACAGCAACGGGGCTGGGGTGACAAAATCCACCCACTCCTCTTCTCCGGGTGCTCCCTCCCAATGAAGGAAGACCGCAGGGATAGGCGCACCAACAACCCTGAGCTGGGGCGACGCCCGGTACTCGAAGAAGAAGCCGCCCACGACCCCCAGGGCAGCCCCAGCAACCCACGCGGCGGTTAGCACGGTCCACCAGCGTGTCTTGGCCTGCCAACGCTGGAATAGGCGGACGATGACCACGTTGATGCAGGCGAGTGGGGCAATGGCCGCGAAGATCAGCAGGAATCCCATGGCACATCTCTGAGCTAGCGGCGATCGAGTTATCTTCAGACTCTCCTGCAACGCGTCGTCATTGCCCATCCCTTCGCGGTCAGGTATCCGCCCGCCAGGCCGAGGATCGTGTGGGGGATGACGAAGACGACTGCGATGACGCTAATCGTGATGGCAGGGCACGCTTCTGTCAACGGACCCGAATCGTTACGAGGTTAGTGAACCCGAACTGCTCAGAAAATCTGGCGATACACTTGCTCTTGCGTTTGCGCACCGCGAACACCGTCGCATCAGATAGGACGTTGGTGTAACTTCCCCCGAGGATCCGGATTCGTCCGGCTGATCAGGCCGCCTCTCCGTCTCCGACGAGCTCTTGATAGCTTGTCCCGCCCTTCAACAGGCGATAGATGATCACCAGAATCGAATGAGCTATGGCCACCGCAACGCGTTTCTTGCCTCGGCTCCCGGCAATTCGACAAAACTTGCGCGCCAGGTGCGTATTCTTGGCCCGATACGCCGCCCACGCGGATTGCACCAGCGCCGACTTCAGCCAGCGATTCCCCGGTGTCGTCCGACCGCTTTGACGCTTGCCGGCGCTCTCGTAGTTGCCACTGGCCAGCCCCCCCCCACGACGAGAGGGGAGAGCAAGGACATGCATTGTGGGCTTGGGATTGCAATGCATGTCCTTGTGGTTTCAAAATGGATCTCAGAAATCAACGATCCTGGGCGATGGGGCGTGAACGCTTACGAATTTCCTATAAATTCCTACATCGCAAGGGTACTAGCCAGAGACTTCTTCTGAATTCAGCCTCGGTTGGTTCTTTATATTCAAGATAAAGTGTAACGGCATCAGAAAGAATACTCAAAGAGAACGAAGGGCTGAGTCGAACGAAATCGTGATTCTGATCGTTCCACGGCTCATTTCCGAGCGGGAACAAATAAATCGACGGAGGTGTAATATCGAGTTCGTAAAGAAGATCGACTTCGTTACCAAAATTTATGCCGAGCCGATCCGTCGAGGATCGCAAACTAAGACAACCTGCCAGAGTGTATGCTGCGCCATTGGCACAATGTGTCAACATGGAGCCTTCAGCAAGTACTTGCTGGATTCCGCTGATCCACTGGTCTTGGGAATTCAGACGCATGTAGAGTTCGGTGATGTGTGTGTCGATGATTCGTCCTGGTGCCACCATGCTGGCGTGATGGGAAATTCATTCATTGATAGTATTGGACATGAGTTGGAGTCTCATCCTGGGATGTTGAACCAATCGATTCTTTTCAGCCAATCTTTCTCGGCGTTCGAGAGTTGCCGGCCACCACGTTTCCAGGAGCCATCATTGTTGATCGCCAATTCATCAGGCTCACCGGATAGGCCACCATGCGACTCCCCAGGTTCACGACTATACGGTTGATGGTTCTGGTGGCGGTCGTCGGACTTGTTCTGGCGACCGGCATTGGGGTGAACCGCCTCTGGCAACGTCGGCCGGCGTATGTCCGACTCGCTCTGAAGCACAACTGGCGTGAGCAGGAATTGCGGTACGCGGTCTCTGAAGGTCGAGAGTTCAGGAGTTCCGTTGCCGCAACGCCGGCCCGGATTGCGGAAATGCGAAGACTCGCCGAGCACGAGGCGACCTTGGCACACAAGTATCTCCACGCTGCCCGCTACCCCTGGCTTCCCGTCTCGCCCGATCCGCCGGAGCCGAAGTGAGCGATTCAGGTCTTCGAAGGATGGGCCACCTACTCGCTGGCGGTCTCCTCCACATTCCCCAACTCCGCGACGATACGGTCGAGCCGTGCGAGAGTTTGGCGGACGGTAGGGGTGTCTGCACTGGCCTATAACGCCCCCGGGGATCACCCGTTCAAGCTGTCAAAGGAAGTGGTTGAACCAACTATTTTGGACTGTCCACACACCTTCTTTCCTGACTAACACGAAAGTTCCATTGGCACTGTGCTTGCCCCACGGAAACATCAAACGGACAACCGCCAATCGATGATCCTTTGAGTAGCCGGGTGCGTAGGCTTGGACAAGCCTCGGCCGAAGGTTGGGTTTCCCCGCGTCTCGCAGTGCGTCGTCTTTCACCTTATCCCAGAGGATGCAGCGCGGCCCGCTCAGCTTGAGTCCCTTGAAGGCATCCTCCTCCATCAATCGCCCCAGCAATTCCTCCGTGGCCTCATGCGCTCTTTTGTTTTCAATGGGAGTGAGCTTATCCTTCTTCTTCCAGGATCCCGTAAGAGTTTCTTTCCGGGTGAGAGCCGTCGCTGAGAAAAAAAGCTGCCGCTTGGGTCCACTGCCATGAAAGAAAGAATTGGGGTTGGAGAACATGTCCTCCAAAACCACGTTGATGACGGCATGGTCGCGGTCAGCTTTTGATTCATGAGGCTCTTGGGAGAACGCACCGCAGGCTGCTGCCAGCAGGAGAAGTTGAAGTGGCATCGTTTGCTCCTGGGATGGTTCTGCGACTTTCAGACATCGTACCGGCTTGACTTCATGGGGAGGGATGGCAAGTCACTCGACACGATCGCCTCGACCACCGCGAGTGAAACCCTCTGGCTGATGAGGGAGTTGAGTGCCTGTTTGAAGGTGACGCTGAACAAGTCGGAGACCACCCTCACCTTGCCGCCGGTCCCGGCGGACCCGCTCTGGGATCGCGAATACGATTGCTGAGCATCGCGCCGCCGGGCGGAATGGGATCGGGAAATAAGGGGGGGGATAACGAGTGTCGACAATTATTGATAATCGTTATGCATCTCGGTTGTCTCCTGGTAGAGTTGCCCTGTAAATTCCGTTTGTTTTAGGTCTAGTCAACCGCCTCGCATGACACCTGATAATCAAACTGAGCAAGATTCAATCGAATTCCAATGTCCATCTCGATAGATGCTCTCTGTGCTTCGGCCACGGGATAACAGTCGAACATGGGATTTGACTCATCAATTCCAAACAAACTTTGGAGATCGTTGAGTGTAAGTCTGTTGAGGCTGTGTTGGGTCACGAAAGTGCCGTCTCTATCTCTTCTAAAAACCATTATGATGTATTGGTGCACGGCGGCCACCTTTCTTTTCAGATCGCACTTTCCGGGATTCTATGTATTCAGGTCGCGCACGCGGCGTGATATCCGGTGTCACGCCGTTTGCCGATAGAGCTCGAAGAACTTGAATGGCTTCGGCCACTCCTCATCCTGAAAGCAAGGACACGCATTGCGAGCCTGGGTTCACAATGCTTGTCCTTGTGGTTCCCCCTAACAAGGTTCTCAAAGGATTCAGGTTTCTGACGCCGGACGACGTACCGGTCGAGAATCTGGTCCTGACGTGCGAGGGCAAGACGTTCGGGAAACTCACGTCGATGGCGTTCTCGCCGGGATGGGGTCGGACGATCGCGCTTGGCTTTGTGAGGGCGGCCCAAGCCGAGGTGGGAACCGAGTTTCTCTGCGAGCGTGCAGGAGGAGGAGCAGGAGAAGGGGAGCCTCGGAGCATCGTCGTTTACGATCTGCCGATGTTGCTCCCCAGCCAAGGCGGGACCTGAATTCCCGGGAGTCGAGGCGGGAGTTCCGGGATGGCCGAGTTTCGGTGACCCGGGACAACACCTTCGACCCGGAATCGATTGAGTCGATCAGGGGGCGTTCAATTCCTTGAGGGCGCCCGTGGGAATGTTGGCGATCTGGAGGATCGTTTCCGGAGACTGGCTCAGGCCGAGATTTTCGAGAACGATAATCCCGTAGGGGGAACTCTGCTCGTGTTGATGTTCAGGGTCGCTGTCTGTGCGGGCCAATCGGCCACGGATGACCTGGCCAGCGTAGTCGACCCGTACCAGTGGGCACCGAGTCCCTTGCTTCTGGCGAATCACCGCGAGGGTCGAGTGGCACTCATCAAACGTCATCGGAATCCTCCTTGAACACCGAGGGGTGGGCCCGTGCAGGGGCCAGCGCGGCCAATCGCGGGCGCGCTCACTTTCAAGACCGGCACTCATCGGGAGCAATCCGAATCATCCTCATCAAACGAGCATGGGTCAAGCCAATTTGTAGCCGCTCAGGCTTGATTTAAAGTGGTTTTGGCCTTGCACGCTTGCTTGTCGGGCCGTGGGGGACCCGCCTGAATACTTCAGTATGTCGACAAGAAATCGGCCCCGGTCTCCGAAAACCGTTGGGTGCCCTTGGGTTCCGTAATCGGAATCCGCAAGCGGTCGCCGCTGCGGATTCCGACAGTGTCCGGAGTCGGCCCGTTGCGGCCGCGTCGAGCGGATAATTCTCTCGTTAGACGATTCCCTTGGCAGGGCCAACCTCGCCCCGAATCTCTTCCATCGTGACGACTCGTCGCTCGTCCACAGCCTTGCGGACGAGGAGGCCGGTCAAAGTGGCGTCCCGGGCCTCGGCCAGTGAAAGGGGGGGAGGCGTGGAGGAACTCTCGGCTTGCACCGCGTCCAGGAACGCTTGAAGTGCGAGCTTGGTATCGGGCTGGTTGCCCGGGTGAATCGTCTGACGCGGGCGGCCCCTGTCGCGGAAGGTCACGGCACCCGAGCTGAAGTCGATCCCACCGGCGTCGCCCATGACTTGCAGCGTCACTCCGGTAAAGCGTTCATCCGGAGGCGCAACCCAAGTGTGCATGAACGAGACGTGGAAGCCATTGGCCCACTCCAACTCGGCCGAGTAGTGGTCCGTGACGTCGCGGTCCGGCTGTTCTGTATGAAAGAGGTCGCGGCGGCCTCGGCCCGAGGCGCGAACCGGTGGCTCCGAAGCGAGCCAGTTGAAGACATCCCAGACATGGACGGCTTGCTCGACCATCCAGTCGCCGGATCGAGCTCGGCAGGCCAGCCAGTCTTCATGGCCGTTCATCGGGCCGTTGCTGCTGAGCCAGACCGAATGGCCGGTGAGCGGGTTGCCGAGTTCCCCCTGGTGAATCAATTCGACCCCCGCGCGATAGCGTGGGTTCGATCGGCGCTGGTAGCCGACGTGAACGACCAGCTCCGGGGACTTCGCGGATTCGGCGAGCAGTGAGTCGCACTCGGCAAGCGTCAGCGCGAGGGGTTTTTCGGCGTAGACATGCTTGCCCGCCTTCATCGCCTCATGGTTGATCGAGGCGTGGAGGTCGCAGGGCAGGGCGATGGCGACGGCGTCGATGTCGGTCCGTTCGAGGAGCTGGGTCGCCCGTTCGTAACCTTCGGGCCGGCTGCCCTTGGCTTTCTCGACAATCCCGAGTCCGCGGAGCCTGTGCTTCGGCTCCCGGTCGCAAACGGCCACGATCTGGGTGGCGGGCAACTCCAGCAAGGTCCGGAGCAGTGTGGTCCCGCGCGTCCCGAGTCCGATCACTCCCAGGCGGACCGGCGCAGCCTCAACGCCCCCTTCAGAGACGCGGCCTTGAGACAGGGCGAGGCCCGCGGCGGCCGAGCACCCGAGAAAGCGCCGGCGGTTCAAGCGGATCGGGGGCATCGTCACCGGCTCCCACAAGGCTCAAAATTAAACAAATGAAGAACGGATCAGTCTGGCCTCCATTCATTCTAAGCCCTGACGAGCCGTAGGGGCAAGCGGAGGCGGTCCCGGTGAGGCTCGCAAGAGACTCGGGTGACCGGAAATCCTGTTCCAGGCGTGCAACTAGGAAGCTGGGTTCGGTCGATCCTTCCCCGCCATGTTATACTGAAACGATCGGAGCGCTTGGCGTACGGATGAACAGAAGGCGGTTGGGACTCACGATGGCGAAGCATATTTTTGTGACAGGGGGGGTCGTCAGTTCGCTCGGAAAGGGGCTGACGTCGGCGTCGATTGGGATGTTGCTCGAACATCGCGGCTTGCGCGTTCGGCTCCAGAAATTCGACCCGTACCTCAACGTCGATCCAGGCACGATGAGTCCGTACCAGCACGGCGAGGTCTACGTTCTCGACGATGGCTCGGAGACCGACCTCGATCTTGGGCACTATGAGCGGTTCACCAATGCGCCTTTGACTCGGGACTGCAACTACACGACCGGCAAAATTTACCAATCGGTGATCCAGAAAGAGCGCGAGGGGAAGCACTATGAGGGAAAGACCGTTCAGGTCATTCCCCACGTGACTGACGAGATCAAGGCGGCGATCTTTCGCCTGGCCGGCGATGACGTGGACGTGGTCATTACCGAGATCGGCGGCACGGTTGGCGACATCGAAAGCTTGCCGTTCCTGGAGGCGATCCGCCAGTTCGCGCTGGATGTCGGCCGCGAGAACTGCCTCTATATCCACTTGACCTTGGTTCCCTATCTCAAAGCAGCCGCGGAGTTGAAGACCAAGCCGACCCAGCATTCGGTCGGCGCCTTGCGGCAGATCGGCATCCAGCCCGACGTCTTGATTTGCCGGACCGAGCACTCGATCAGTGCTGAGGACAAGGACAAGATCGCTCTCTTTTGCAACATCGATCGCAAGGCCGTGATCGAGGAACGCGACAAAGAATACACGATCTATGAAGTCCCCCTGAGCCTGGTCAGCAATGGACTCGATGAGCTCTTGGTCAAGCGGCTCGGCCTGAAGGCGAACGCACTCGACATCAGCGACTGGCGTGAGCTGGTCGACCGCGTCCTGGAACCTGACCACGAGGTTCGGATTGCGGTCGTGGGCAAGTACATGAAGCACCGTGACGCTTATAAGTCGGTGTATGAGTCGCTCGACCATGCGGGGATCGCCAACCGAAGCCGGGTCATCGTGCTCCGGGTCGAGGCTGAGGACGTCACCGGGAGCGGGGCGGAAGAGGTACTGGCTGGGGTCGACGGCATCCTCGTGCCGGGCGGATTCGGAATGCGTGGGGTCGAGGGGAAGATCGAAGCGATCCGATACGCCCGAACCAAGGGGATTCCCTTCTTCGGAATCTGCCTGGGGATGCAGTGCGCGGTCGTGGAACTGGCCAGAAACGTGCTTGGGCTGGAGGATGCCAATAGCACTGAGTTCGACAAGGCCACCCAGCATCCGGTGATCTCCTTGATGGACGATCAATCGTACGTCCGCCAGCGAGGCGGAACGATGCGGTTGGGAGCCTGGCCCTGCTCCCTCGCGGAGGACAGCCTCGCGCGGAAAGCGTACGGGCTCGACGTCATTCAGGAACGACACCGGCATCGGTACGAGTTCAACAACGACTATCGCCAGGCGTTGAAGGAAAAGGGGCTGGTCTTGACCGGGATGAGCCCCGACGCATCGCTCGTCGAGATCATCGAGTTGGCCGAGCATCCCTGGTTCCTCGCGGTTCAGTTCCACCCCGAGTTCAAATCGAAGCCCACCAAGGCCCACCCGTTGTTCCGCGATTTCGTCGCGGCGGCTCTGGCGCGTCGCGAGGCGGGCCGTGGTGACCAGGAATTCCGTTGAAACCGGAGACCGAGACGGCGATGGAGATTACGAAGCGACATTTTGAGACCGGACGCTGGACGCGTCTGACGATCCGGGGCGGGACGATCGAGTCGGTCGATCCCGCCGAGGGCCCCGAAGCCGTCAGTGGCTCGGACGAATGGGTCGCCCCCGCGTTCTGGGATATCCAGACCAATGGCCGTTGGGGGGTCTCGTTTTCCGATCCGAGCCTGACCGTGGACCAGGTTGTCGAGGTCGTCCTGGCGCAGGCGGAATGGGGGGCGGCGCGGATCTGTCCGACCCTGATCACCGCCTCTCCCGAGGATTTTCGACATGGCGTGAAAACGATCGCCGACGCCTGCGAGTCTGACCCGAGGGTGGCCTCCTGCGTTGTCGGCATCCACCTGGAAGGTCCGTTCATCTCGGAGGTCGATGGCTATCGCGGTGCGCATCCGCGTTCGGAAGTCCGCGACCCTGACTGGGACCTGTTTCAAGAGTTCCAGGACGCGTCAGGAGGGCGGGTCGTCCTGATGACTCTGGCCCCCGAGCGTGCTGGATCCATGGAGTTCATTCGGAAAGCGGTGGCCTCGGGCGTTGTCATCGCGCTCGGGCATACCGCGGCCGACGGGCCGACGCTCCGCGCGGCCGTCGCGGCCGGGGCCGGTCTGAGCACGCATCTGGGAAACGGAATCGCGTCGCCGCTGACCCGTCATCCCAACCCGATCTGGGAGCAAGCAGCGCTCGATGCGCTGGATGCCTCGCTGATCGCGGACGGCCACCACCTTGACCCGGCCACGCTACGGGTCCTGGTCCGTGCCAAAACGCCGGAGCGAGTCATCCTGGTCAGTGACGCCAGCCCTCTGGCCGCACTGCCGCCGGGACGCTATGGCGAGTGGGCCGTGGACCCGTCCGGGAAGATCGTCGTCGCCGGCACCCCGTACCTCGCCGGGTCGAACCAGGGGATCGAGGTCGGCGTGAACCAGTTGCTGGAGGTTGCGGGCCTGACCCTGGCCGAGGCGATTGCAACCGCCACGACTCAGCCTGCCCGGCTCTTGCGGCGGCCCTTGCCGACGCTCACCGCGGGACAGCCCGCGAACCTGATCGTCTTCGGGCATGACGCCCACGAACCGAAGTCAGCCTTCAAGCTGCTCCAGACCTGCGTCGATGGCCGTTGGGTCGACACCAATCAACCGAGCGTTCCTGGCGCCTTGGCGAAACGATCGGACCAGATCTCTTCGAAGACCTGATATCCGCTCGTTCGCATGCCCATCGCGAGATACGTTTGCTGTGCCCGATGGTTCTCCTGCTCGACATAAAGTCGCAGGCCGATCACATCGGGTATGGCAAGCGCTTCCGCGCGGATCTGCTGGTACAAGGCGCGGAAAACCCCTTGGCCGCGGGCCTCGGGGACGACGTAGACGCTTTGGAACCACCAGATCCAGCCGTTCCGCCAGTCACTCCACTCGCGAGTGATCGCGGCTTGGCCCACGACTGGGGCTGCCGAGCTCGGTTGAGCCACCCAGTAGCGGAGCCGCTCCGGGTCCGCGAGGGCCGAGCTGATTCCTGCGCTCAGCACCGCACGGTCGAGGGATTTCCCTTCGGTCTCGTGGGCGAGGCGCTCATTGAAGTCAACGATGGTATCGCGATCGGCGGGAAGCCCCGCTCGGATCAGCAATGACGGCGAGTTCCCTGACATTAGATCCGATCGCTCCGTCGATTTCGGGCTCGCCGGCTGGCTTCTTGCAGCACCCGGTTCTCTTCCTCCGTCAGTCCAGCCCGACCCTCGCGTGCGATCTTGGCGAGCACCTCGTCGAGCTTGGCGTCGAGTAGCTCTTCCGGGAGCACGGCGGTGGTCGACGGTTTCAGGGTCGTCGCCGGATTCGGTGACCAGGTGGGCCCGGCCGGCCGAGTCGTCGGCTTCTCACGGGGTTCGGGAGAGATCAAGCGGAGCCGAGGCCGGGTGACCCTCCGCCACGAGAACCGCGACCAGCGCAGGTCGAAGTGTTTGAAGAGATAGCCGAACCCAGCCCCTGTCAGGTGCGAGGCGACCGCGATCCCGCTGGACGGCTGGGCAATCAGTTGGTAGGCGTCGTGGGCGAGGTAAATCACCACGAGCAGCCACATCTGGACGGGCAGGACGAAGAACAAGAGGATCTCGCGGTGCGGATAGTACATCGCGTACACCACCACCACCGCCATGATCGCGCCCGAGGCACCCAGCATGCTGGTTCCATTGTGCCCCAGGAAGGTATCAAACGCCGCCCAACCGAGTGTGCTGAGGACCGCGGCGCTCAGGTAGAGCGCAACGAAGTCGCGAGTTCCGTAGAACGACTCCATCTCGCGGCCGACCATCCAGAGGAAAACCATGTTCCAGAGGAGGTGGTAGATCCCCTCGTGCATGAAGGTGGCCGTCAGCAACTGCCAGACGTACCCATGCCGGAAGATATCATCGCTGCTCGCGACGAGATGTGACCAAAGCTCGTGACCGAGCATCGGCTGGAGGAAGAAGACGATCACGTTGATGACGATAATCGCCTTGGTCGCCGGTGCTAGCCCGGTGAGCCAGCCCGATCCGTGCGTTTCGCCTCGATAATACTCGCGGTCATAGATACCCATGATCGCTCCGGCGAACATCGCCCTTAGCGAGCCGGCGGTGGCCGCGCCCTCGACCACCTGATTCTTTCATCATCGGACGACTTATCATACCTGTCAACGGGTCGCGACGCGACTTTGAGGGGGAGTGAAGTGTGGGCAACGATGAATTTACGCCAAGCAATGCGCTAATGGGAGGATCGGTGAGAGGCGAGGCCGATTCATTTTGGTGAATCAGTCGGCCAGGAGCGCCTCCATCGCCTCCTGTCGGCTGGCATAAATTGGCCACACCATGTCGAGCGAGGTGAGCCTGAGCAGTTCCTTGGCTCGCACGGAGACTCCGGCCAACGCCATCATCCCCCCGCGAGCCTGGACCAGTTTCCAGCAGCGCAGGAGCATGGCCAGGAACATCGAGCCGAAGTAATCGACAAGGCTCAGGTCGAACACCACCAGCGGGTTCTCCTGATGTCGAAACTGCTCCATGATCATCCCGGCGGCGTGTTCCTCGAGCCCAAACTCCAGCGACTCGAGCGCTGGAGTGGCTGAGATCAATGTGAGATCACCGTGGCGTTCGATCGTGAACGCGTCCTGGCTATTCGGCTTGTTCATCAATGCCGGCCCGAGAGGGTGCTTCGCCACGCGAATGGAGCGCGGCGATAGCGAACCCGTGTAACTTAGAACCTCGCCACGCCGTCCACAAGATCAATCTGTTGGGAATGGCCCGGGACGGTCTTTTTCCGTGCTGGGCCGAGCGTGGCGGACGCCCTCGGATCAGGCGGACGGGCGGCAGTTGGAGAAGGCGCGAACGACCTCGTAAAGGTCGCGATTCACGAGGATTTGATCATCCTCGAAGTCACGGAGCCAGACGTAGTTGTCACGGTAGGCTTGAGCGAGCAGGGGATAGAGGTCGGCAAGCCGAACGGGCATGGAGGGGGTGTGCGGCTCGTCTTGAGTTTCGTCATCGGTGTAGGGGAACACGCGAAGTCGTGCGGTCGCCATTCGGATTTCCTCCTCCGTGATTCGAATCGGCCCAGGCCGGGCTCGCTCACCAATGCTAGAGGGCGCGCTACGGGCCCTGGGCGAGTGAAGCTTCGGACGGAATCCATCCTTTTGGGTTTCTGGACGCTTCCGGCCTGACTTCAGTCTCCAGGGATAGGAATCGGTCGAAACCATGACCTTCCATCAGCCTAACCTCGCCGATTATTAAGGTGAGTCCGTCTAGTGGGGTGCGCCCTGCCCGGAACTGCTCTCGAGCCCTGGAAAAACTCGCGTCCGCGTTGGCGGCTGCTTTCGGCTCCGTCATACTAAGTTGGCACCCAAAACAGGAACGAGAGCCGCCTCGGATTCACTCCGTTGTTCGGTTTCGTTCCGGCGCTCCGCTCTATCTCTCCCGAACGTTGTCAGTCGTCACTCATCCTGGGCAAGTGGACGAGATCGCCACGGAGGAGCCGCGCCGCTGCCCGCTTTGGAGCCAGAACTCGATGGATCTTCCCCATCTGCACGGAATCGTTCCCCCCTTGCCAACCCCGCTCAACGACGACGAGTCGATCGACCTCGACTCGCTCGGTCGCCTCATCGACTTTCAGATCGGGGCCGGAGTTCATGGTCTCTGGATCCTCGGCACGACGGCCCGGTTCGACATGATCCCGGACGCCCGCCAGCGCCTTATCGCCGAGTCGGCCATCGCAGTCGCCGCCGGCCGGGTTCCCATGGTCTTGAACGTCTCCGACCAGGGGACTGAGCGGACCCTGGAACGGGCCCGAATGTTCGATGACCTCCCGTACGACTACTATGCGGCCCTCCCGCCTTGGTATCAGCCAATGAGCGGCACCGAAGTGGTCGACTACTTCCGCACGTTGGCCGACCGCCTTTCACGACCGCTCATCATTTACAACGCCCCCTGGGTCTGTAACCAACTGAACTTTGCCCAGCTTCGGACGCTGGCCGAGCATCCCAGGATTGTCGGTTCCAAGGATGTTTGCCCTGGCCTGACGCGAACGCTCGACTGGACGGTCGCCGAGCGGCGAGAGCAGGGCTTCAGCTATCTCCACGGCACCGACCAACTCGCCTTTTCGACCGAGCTCGGATCCGACGGCTTCGTGACGAGCCTCTCCAATGCGCTGCCTGAGTTGGCGGTTGCGATCTGGGACGCCGCGCGAGGCGACGACGCCGCTCGGGCATTCCGGCTCCAGTCACAATTCTGCCGACTCGCCCGGGCAACGTCGTTCGGCCCGATGCTCGCCTGTCTGGAGGTGATGTGTCGGCACCGCGGCGTGCTCAATCGGATGCTCCCGGCTCCGCTCCGGCCGGTCGACGATGCGACGGCCCGTCGCGTGATCGCGGTCATGGAGACGGTCGGGATCCTTCCGGAAATCGCGTGCACCCCGGTGGTCTGAATCGATTGCGTGGGATTTGCAGAATCGGGGACGACGGATCGACCCCGATTTGTTAAAGTTTGCGGCCATGCCTGCCGACGATCGCGTCTCGGGCGTAGGAAAGTCGAGAGCGGATCCCGATGTTCGCCCGGAGGGCGAACCTCTGAAACGACTTGCAGAGAGGGTCTTTGAGCATGGATGCTCGCTGCGTTCGCGATGCGCTGAGGCGATGGGGGCTAGCTGGAATTGCGTTGATCTCGATATCCGGACTGACGGGTGCCTCACACCGCACCACGAACTTCGTGGTCGAAGCACCGTCGCCGGACATTGCCAAAAAGGTGGCCGACCACGCCGAACTCTGCCGCTCGACCATCGCGAGGCAGTGGCTGGGTCATGAACTCCCCGCCTGGAATGCCCCTTGCCCGATCAAGGTCAAAATCAACGGGGGAGAGGCAGGGGGAGTCACCTCCTTCGGTTTCAACCGGGGCAAAGTCTCTGACCAGGACATGGCGGTCGAAGGGCGGCTCGATCGCATCCTCGCGTCGGCCCTGCCTCACGAAGTGACTCACACGATCTTCGCCGCCTACTTCGGCGGGCCCATGCCTCGTTGGGCCGATGAGGGAGCCTCGCTCCTGAGCGAAGACCTGCGTGAGCGGCAGCGGCACGATCAGATCGTCATCGATCTGCTCAATCGGCGCGGGAATTTTCCCTTGGCTCGCCTTTTCCGGATGGAAGAATACCCGTCCGACCTCATGGGCTTCTACGGCCAGGGGTACTCGATCTCCCGGTTCCTGATCGAGATGGGAGGTCGCCCTCGATTTCTCAAATTCGTCAAGGACGGTCTTCATTCGGGCTGGGACCTGGCCACCCGCAACCATTACGGACTGTCCGACGTTCGGGAACTCGACCGCGCCTGGCACTCATGGCACAAGGTGGCCAGTCATGGGCAGCCGAAGAGCGACCTGGTGCTCGTTCGGGCTCAGTCCGGGGCCGAACTGGAGGAGTGAACGACTCCAAAGGCCACGACCTGAGATGACCCGGGGCTGGAAAAGGCCCTCCTCTCGGCGGTAGAGTCGTGGGGAAGCGGGGAAAGTCCCCTCCCTTTCGGTCTGGCTCGTTCGCGCGGGGCCAACCGCTCGACGGACCGTCTCGGGTTTGTGACCCCTACGACGCAAGAGGTTCGCTGTCGCATCTCCGCGCGTCGGAAGTGTCGGCTTACGATGTTGACTCACCGCCGTGAATCGTCAGAAGGCCAAGACGCTGGGGGCGAACCAGGCCGGGACACCCGAGCCGGAGCTTGGCGCGAGGTCGCCGCGGTGGCACTGGGGGTGGTCGGGTTCATGCTTCTCCTCTGGCTCGCCCGCGGCGAGTTGGGGATGACCTGGGACGAACCCTACTTTTTCGAACGCCAGCATGATATGCGCCGTTGGTTCACCCAGGTGGCGGGCTCGCCCGCCGAACGTGCCCAGGCATTCAGCGTTCCAGGACTGGAGCGGAGTTGGCGCGTCTGTCGCGAAGTCCC
Organism: Singulisphaera photorubra; assembly: GCF_045290345.1. GTDB lineage: Bacteria > Planctomycetota > Planctomycetia > Isosphaerales > Isosphaeraceae > Singulisphaera. The sequence continues at coordinate 3,459,769 of NZ_CP155447.1, forward strand.
CGACCAGCATCCGCCGGTTCCTCCACTGCTGAGTCTGCTGACCGGCCTGTCATTTGAATGGTTGCTGGGACCGCTTCGGGCCTATCGCCTTTCGACGGTGATCGTGATGGCGATCGCGGCCGGAGTGCTCTTTCGGTTCGTTCGGATGCGTTGGGGGCTGACACCGGCTGTCGTGGCACTTGGCGCCTTGCTCTTCAATCCACGCCTCTTCGCCGACGCCCAGCAAATCACCGCCGACGTCGACCTTGGCGCCTTCTGGTTCCTGGCTGCCTTAACTTTCTTGCGGACCTGCGAGACCGGTCGCTTGCCCTGGCTGTCCGGCCTTTTTGCCGGCCTGGCGATCATGTGCAAGGCCACCGGGGTTCTCGTGCTTCCGGCAATGCTCCTCTGGGTGATTCTCTATCGGCCGAAAGGGGGCTGGCGGCCGATCGTCTGGGCCTTGCCTGTTTTGCCGGCGACCATGATCGCCGTCAATCCAGCGTGGTGGCCGGGGCCGGTTTCCGGAATGGCACGCTGGGTTCGAGCCTTCCTGGCCTATCCTCAGAAAGTTCCCGTCTATTACCTGGGGCAGGTCTATGACTCGGTCCAGACGTTTCTCCCCTGGCATAACACGCTGGTGCTGACTGCGGTCATGGTCCCCATCGGCCTGCTCGTCCTGGCGGGGTTCGGCCTCATCGCGGCCGGTTGGGAAACCGCGCGGAGGAAGAAGAGGGCTTCGGACCGCCTGGAGGCGAGTGGCCCTCCCCGTTTCTTGCCCGACTCGACGGTCGCCGCCTGGGCGGCGATCAACTTTCTGACGATGATGGGGATGCGGATCCTCCACTTCATGCCCGCTCACGACGGTCTCAGGCAACTCGTCCCCGCCTTCTTCTTCTTTCCCATCCTGGCCGCCTATGGAGCGTCGATCCTCCTTCGATCCACCGCCGGGCTCCGTCGCCGCCTCGTTCAAGCCGGGTTGCTCGTGTGTATCGCCACTTCAGCCTGGTCGACGTTGTCGATCCATCCGTATGAGCTATCGTACTACAACGCGTTGATTGGCGGACCGAAGGGGGCGAAGTCGGCCGGGATGGAGTCCACCTACTTCTGGGATGCCGCGACCGACGACGTCTTGGCCTGGATGAATGCCCACTTGCCGCCGAAAGCAACGGTCCTCATCTTTCCGCCGCCGAACATCCATACCTTCGAATGGGAGCAGCGGTGGGGACGCTTGCGAAACGACCTGACCGTCCTGAACCTCGATGCTCCCGACTTCAACGAACGCCTGGCTTTGATGTACGGGCCCGCTCCTTGTTACCTGATCTTTCAGATGAGACAGGGGCTCTATCAACCACGCAAGCCGGGTGATCCCGACCTGTTCGCTCGACTCGCGGATTCGCCCGCCCGGTTTGAAGTTGCCCCCGCCCGAGTCGGAGTGCGGCTCCTGGCGATCTTTGACCAGGACCAGTTCCGGTCGGCCGTCGAGGCGGGGCGACCTCGCGGTTCTCGCTCTCCCTAAAATTGCGGTTTTTCTCGCCTGCTTTCCGGGCTTCGTCGCGAAGGCTCTGTCGCGGGCCTCAAGAAACCGCTCCGAATCAAGCACCATCCTGGTCGTTGAGAGGTTCGTCTTCCATGAGATTTCACTTCGGTATCCTCGGCTCACTCTGCCTTGTCTCGGTGCCCGGATGCGTTCCAGCCACGCCAGCCGCTCCTCCTGTTTCCTCCGCCTCGGCCAGGACATTACCCGCTTCGCTCGACCGCGATCAGATCATGCAGGTCTCCGTCATCAACGCCCTCATGCTCGGCCAGTACGATGGCCAGATGGGGATCACTGAGATGCTCCAATACGGCAATTTTGGGGTCGGCACGCTCGACCATCTCGACGGCGAGTTGATTGTTCTGGATGGAACGGCCTATCAGGTCCGTGGTGACGGTAAGGTTGTCGAGGTCGGCCCTGACCGCTCCACCCCATTTGTGGCCGTGACCTCCTTTGAAGAGGATGGCGCATTTCCGTGTCCCCCGGTCGGCAGTCTCACTGCCCTGGAAGCCTATTTGAACGAGACGCTTCCCCAGAAGAACAACTTCGTGGCGATCCGGGTTGAGGCTCGTTTCAACTCGCTGACCTTGAGAAGTGTGCACCGTCAGGATCCCCCCTACAAACCGTTGGCCGAAGTGGCCAAGAGCCAGTCGGTTTGGACCCACGAGAACCTGGGTGGGACGCTCGTGGGAATCCGCAGCCCGGCCTGGGTCGATGGACTCAACGTCCCTGGCTACCACTGGCATTTTCTCAGCGAAGACCACAAGATCGGTGGACACCTCCTCGATTGTCGGGTCCGTGATGGGCAAGTCCGTTATGACGTTTGTGGTGACTGGCTGCTCAAGTTAAGTGAATCCAAGGAATTTAATGCTACCGATATTGGCCGTGACCTGAGCCGCGACCTCAAGCGAGTCGAAAGCTCACGAGGTGAGGAGGGCGAGGGCAACGGCGAAGCAAAGAAGTGACGTCGTTTCATGAAGAGGGAGAGGGGAGGGGGCTGGCGCTGGCCGGACGTTGGGGGTGAAGCTGAAGCTTCGGAATCCGCCATTCTGTCGAGGTGAGAGATGTCCACTCGATTCTTCTGCTGGAAGGGTCTGCAAGTTGGCGTCGAACGCAGCCGGCAAGTCTTACGGTTGGAGATGGAGCCGCGGGCCTCGTGGCATGAAATCCGGCTGGGGGCGGCCGGGAGACGACCTCGCGAGGGAGAGGTTCAGCTCATCGAGCTCGACGTCGAGGAGCAATTCGAGGCCCCGCTCTATCCGAGCATCGCCAACCTCCCCGACGAACTACCGTTCGTCTCCGCCGCCGTGCTCGCCCAGAAGGCGAAAGCGGTGGATGACGGCATCGTGGCGACCTTGGAATTCCTGCTCGACGAAGGAACGATGACGTTCCGCGGGCGTTCCGCCCTCCTCGCGGGCTTGCAGGGCCAACTCCAGGGCGAGTGGGATCGGTCCTCCGACGACACCCGACTGGCTGAGGGACTCGGCCTTCTTTCGGCGGTCCGCTCGCTCGTCGGGGACAACGACCCGGCCGATCCCATCACTTGGCCGACCCCTTTGAGGTTGTGGAGGAACCAATATCTGCGAGATTTTCGCAAGCGACAGGAGGTGGATGTCCCGCTCGGCGTTTATTCGTGGAGCCAACGGCTGACCGGCCTCTATCAGCAGAGCAAGTCGCTTCAAGAGCCCCTCTCGGAGGACGTGGCCTTCCTCCTGCGGCAGGCCTTGGAAGCGGACGAGCCGTTGCGTACTGCCTACAAGACACACCTCGCCCTCCTGGCACTGACCAATCCGCTGGTGCGACCCCATCTGCTTTCCGGTTCGGCAACCACGGGCGCTCCGCAACCGGCCCCAGCCTTCTTTCCAGCCTCGAAGTCCCGCGAAGGGCAGTTGGTGGAACGGCTCGTGGGGGATCAACCGGTTCCGGCCGGTTTTGATCTGATCGGGGAACTCATCGCCCGCGTGGCTGATGGTCGACTTAGCCTTGTGCCCACCGAAGAGAGCGGCTGGTACGACCACATTCTCCACGCGCTCGAGCCACTGCTTGTTCCGGAACAAGTTCCCGAGGCGACCAGGCTGGAACTCGCCGACGACTATCGGGCCGACCTTCAGCAGTTGTTCCGATCGCTCCTGGGGATGACGCGAGAAAGTCACGTCAAGCAGGTGGAGATGGCCGCCGCTGGCGGATGTCCCTTTGTGATTTCACCGCACCTGACTCTTGAACCTCTGGCCGAGCACTACCGCCGACGCGCGGAATCCTACCGATTCGTGAGTGAGCGCCTGGTGACTTTACTCGGGGAGAATGTGCTGCTTTCCTGGAACCGGGCGACTCCGGCGGGAGAGACCGGAGTTCCTTTGCTCGACGAGATCCACATGATGGAGCAGTTATTCGCAGGGGCGTCGGCCATCGTTCAGGATGAACTCGGCATCGTTCCCGAACTCGAGAGGGGCGACGAACGATGGCTCACGGCCGCCAAGGCCAGGACCCGCTCCTGGATCGCATCCCACCGCGACGATCCCGATCTGAGCGAAGACGTTCGGATGATGGTGCCGCTCTTCAAAGACGTCGAACGCGATGAGTTTCACGTTCTCGCAGTGGTTGGCTACGAGCAACGAAATCTCAAGGTCAGCTTCGTCGATCGCCCCGAAGTGACCGTGCGAGACAGTCAGGGGCGCAGGGTTGAACCCGACATCCAATGGTCTGACGCCACGTACCCCTTAGCCCGACCCGTGACGCTGACCTGCCGCACCAAACAATTGCTCGATCGCGACCAGTTCAGGGAACTCTGCGACCGGGAAAAAACCATGGCGGCGATTCGTGCGGCACTCGAATCACAACAAGCGTAATCCTCGCCCTACCGCCCCGCTGAACTTGATCGCCGATGTGAGTTGGGGCATCCAGACCTCGACTTCAGGACTGCTTTCTTCAAGAGAGCCAACTGCCAGGCCGTCGCTCCACCAGTCGGAGGAAGGCTCCGTGCCGCAACCCGGCACGCTTCTCGGTGACGCGCTGGATCGCGATGAGGCCGCACCCCCTGCGGTGAATGGCGTATCAAGACGTGGCCGTTATTTATGGCTTGATTCAACGCCATTTCTGAAGGCACTTCGGGATGCTGTCACATAGTGCGAGTCTTGTTTGAACTCATCCTGCTTGCTTCCTATGAAAAATCAGGATATTTTATTGTTCAAGCGTTATGGCGGCGTCAGATATGGTTGGATTCAGACTCTCGTCGTGTCCGGACATTCCCGGGCCACGCAGTGGTCCCCCTCATTGAAGAGCTCCTGAAAGGAGTGAGTTTGTGGCAGTCACGATTCCGAATCGGCGGCGTGTTCTGTTCGTACTGGCGTCCGGTGCTCTCGCGGCGAGCAGCCAGTTCTTAGGCCAGTCGACGCACGGTGCGAGCCTCGACGATTTCGACCTGGGCAAAGTTCCGGCCAAGTTCAAGGCGGCCGCGAGCGAGGCCGTACCCGAGGCCAAGTGGACCAGCGCGTCGAAGTCGGTGGATGACGGTGATGTTACCTACGAGCTGGGGGGCGTGGACGCCGACAAGCGCAAAGTCTGGGTCACTCTGACGGGCGACGGTAAGGTCGACGAGGTGTCCTACGAGATCGCGATTGATAAGGTTCCGCAGGTTGTCACGGCCGCCTTAAAGAAGAAGATGCCCCGTTTCCAGGTGTCGACCTCCTACGAGTCGCGCAAGGAGGGCAAGGTGTACTGGTATTACTTCGACGGGAAGCGCCCGCGCGACAAAGAGGAAATCACGGCCAGCGTTTCGCCCGACGGCAAGGAAGTCGAGCTCGAAGAGGATTGATTGTCACCTCCCCCCACTCCGCCGCCTCTTGGTCACCAGGTCCTTGAGGGATCTTGTTGCGGCTAACCTCTGCTCGTACGTTGCGGGCCGGGCTGGTTTCCTGGTGCCACCGACCTTCGCCAGTCACAGTCGCGAATGACGCACGGGATCAACCAGGCCTTCCCGGAAACCGGCCCCGCAACGATTCCGCCCCCCCCCTTCCTTCCAATGAGTGGCAATATGCAGGTGGCAGCCGGCAGCGGTGGCAGCCGGCCCTGCATCTCCGTCGTATCAACCCGGACGGCCTTGCAAGAGAAAGCGAACCTGGTGGCTCGATGAAGAAGTCTCGCATCGCGGTTGTCGGAGGCGGGCCGGGGGGGCTTTTTACTTCCTACCTTCTGGAGGAATACTGCGGGGATCTCTGCGAGGTCACTTTGTTCGAGGCTGGGCCTCGACTGGGTGGGAAGGTCGTCACGCGGCAGTTCGCCACGGCTCCGGTCTTCTACGAGGCGGGCGTGGCTGAGCTCTATGACTACTCTCGGACCGGGCCCGACCCGCTGAAGCAGCTCGTCAAGACACTCGGGCTGTCGACCGTCCCGATGAACGGCCCGAGCGTCATTCTCGGGGACTCGATCCTCAATTCCGCACGCGACATCCGTCAGCATTTTGGCGAAGCCACGTTGGGGGCGATCCGGGCGTTTCAGCAACGTTGCCGCGAGTTGTGCTCCCGGGCCGAATACTATGAAGGCCATCTGCACGACGATAACCGGCATGAGTGGGCGAGCAAGACCTTCGCCGAAGTTCTCGACGCGATCCCCGACGAGGAGGCCCGCCGGTACATCACGGTGATGGCTCGGAGCGACCTGGCCACCGAGCCCCATCTCACAAGCGCTCTCAATGGGTTGAAGAACGTACTCATGGATGAGCCCGGATACCTTCGGCTGTACTCGATCGTCGGGGGGATCGAGCGGCTGATCGACGCCCTCAAGCAACGCATCAAGGCGGACGTGCGTCTCCGGAGCCCCGTCGTTTCCCTCTCCAGTAGTTCGGATGGCACCTCTCGGTTGCGGACCCGAACCCAGGGGGCTTTCGAGGAACATTCGTTCGATCTGGTGGTCTTCGCCTTACCCAACTACTCATTGCAGCGGCTGGAATGGGGCGGCCGGGACCTTCGCCTCGCGATGGAGAAGCATCTGGCCCATTACGACCGGCCTGCCCACTACTTGCGGACAAGCCTGCTCTTCCGTGAACCGTTCTGGCGCGACCATGTGAAGAGCTCTTACTTCATGATGGACGCCTTCGGCGGTTGCTGCGTGTATGATGAAGGGGCACGCCAACCGTGCGACCCGCACGGCGTGCTGGGCTGGCTGCTCGCCGGCAACGACGCCTTGGTCCTGGCCAACCACGCCGATGACGATCTCATCGCCATGACGCTTGACTCCTTGCCCGCGCCGCTGGCGCGAGGACGAGACCTGTTCCTCGAAGGCCGGGTCCACCGCTGGGTGGGGACGATCAACGCACTCCCCGGCGGCCACCCCGTTCGCGAGACTCGCGATCGCCATACGCCGGCCGCTCAGCACCATCCCGGCCTCTACGTTGTGGGCGACTACCTGTTCGACTCGACGCTCAACGGCGTCCTCGACTCGGCCGACTTCGTAACCGACCTGATTCTCACCAAGTTGCGCAAGCAAAAGTATGCCGCACCGGTGGTGAATGGGCACACCGCGCTGGAGGGCGCAAGTCAGCCCTCTAGCGCGCTCGACGAGGAATACCACGACCAGTACGACGGCGAGAGCAGCTACGAGGAGTCTTTCGAGGAATACTTTTGTGAGCACTACACGACCGACTTGATTCGCACGATCTGGGGCTGGTCGCCTCCCTACACGCTTCTCGATTGCGGCTCAGCCAGCGGTCAGACGCTCGAGGCGTTCGCTCGAAAGGGCGTCGAAGCCTGGGGTGTGGAGAACAGCCGGCACATCCATTCCCGAACGCCGCAGAAGTGGAAGGAGCGTAATCTTCTTGGCGACGTCCGCAAGCTGCCGTTTCCGGATAATTCATTCGACTTTGTGTATGATACGTGCCTCTGCTATCTGCCCGAGGAAGACCTGGGCGTGGCGATCGCCGAGCTTTTTCGGGTGTGTCGGGTCGGGGTCTACTACGGCGGAATCGCCACCGACATGACTTGCGAGGTCATTGAGGCCCACGACCTGTTCGACCAGGTGCGGTCGTTCCTCACGCTCTGGGAGTGGTCGGAGGTATTCCTCCGCCAGGGCTTCCGGCTCGCCGTGACGGACCCGAAGGTGGTCGCCAGGGCCTGGAAGATCGAGGTCAAGTCGAACGAAGGCGACTTCCCCTGGTATCCCGACGGCGAGACCATGCGCCACTGCTTCTTCACGAAGCCAGGTGCCCCCGCTCCGCCCGTTCAAATCGAGCGATCGTCGCGTCGGGACGGTCGGGATCCCGTTCCTCCACCCACCCGCGGCGAGCCTGTTCGATGAGCGACTTGCCTGGTGTTGACCAAGACGATTCCGACGACGACGAGGGCGATGACCTCGAACTTCGCTTTCTGGCCGGATTCCTCCGACCCTACTTCAAGCCCTACCGTTCCCTGGGCCTTGGCCTGGCGGTGGTGTTGGTGCTGGAAACCGGCTTCAACTGCGGTTTTCCGTTGGCCACCCGTTACCTCATCGACGAGGGTCTGCTCCGGCGAGACTACCGGGTGCTGACGACGACGCTGAGCTTCCTGGCCGTCGCGGCCGTCGCCGTCGCACTCCTCGGCCTCGTCTGCGACTATCTGGCCGCAAGAATCAGCTCGAGGATCGTGGGAGACATCCGCCAGGGGCTCTTCGGCTACCTGCAATCCTTGCCCTTTTCGTATTATCCCCGCACTCCGTCCGGAGCGATCCTGTCTCGCTTCTCGGGCGATCTGGTTGGCCTGGAAGGCGTTCTTGTCTCGCTGATCCCCTGGCTCGTGTTGCCCTTGCTAGAAGTCATTTATGCGACGGTGCTGATGTTCTGGTTCAGCCCCTGGCTGGGGTTGCTCGGTCTGCTCGTTTTTCCGCTGACGCTCTGGGGCCCTCGCCTCTTCGCGGCTCGTGCCCTGGCGCTCGGCTATGAGAAGCGGTGTCGCGAAGCCGATTTATTGAACGTCGTTCAGGAAAACGTGGGCGCCCAAGCCGTGGTGAAAGCGTTCGGACTGGAGCGGCACGCCCGCGACCGGATGGCGCGGTGCGGCACTCAGTGGTCGGGACTCGCGTTCCGGTTCAATTTCTACTCGTCCCTCGTCGAACGATCGGCCTCCACGGGGGGCTACTTGCTGCATCTCCTGATCTTTGGAGTGGGGTCCTACTGGGTTTTCGTTGGCCGGCTCTCACTGGGCACGTTCGTCGCCTTCGAGGGGATGTTCTTGTCGATGAGCGAAGCCCTGTCGTATGTGACTCAGTTTGTGCCGACGCTCGCCCAGGCGGCCGGGAGCGCGAGGCACATTGATGAGATTTTCGCGGAGCAGCCCGACCTGGTCGACCCGATCGACGCCGCAATCGCGCCTCGATTCTCTCGAGAGATCGTCTTCGAGTCCGTTGGCTTCGCGTACCCCGGTGGCCCGTTTCGGCTCGAGAACTTCAGCGTTCGCATCCCACAAGGTCGTCACGTTGCGCTGGTCGGGGCGAGCGGCTCGGGCAAGAGTACGATCCTCAGCCTGCTCCTCCGTTTTCACGATCCCACCGCTGGCACCATTCGGATCGACGGTCGCGACCTACGGACCGTCACCCGGTCTTCGTTGCGGGCCCAGGTCGGCATCGTCCTCCAGGACAGTATTCTGTTTCACACGAGCATCCTCGAGAATATCCGCCTGGGGGATCCTACGGCCTCGCTCTCGCAGGTCGAGTCGGCGGCTCGGGCCGCCGAGATCCACGACTTCGTCCTGTCGTTGCCGTCCGGCTATGAGACCTTGGTCGGAGAGCGCGGCAGTCAACTCTCCGGAGGTCAGCGCCAGCGGATTGCCATCGCCCGCGCCCTGGTCCGCGACCCCGCGATCTTGATCCTCGACGAGGCCACCAATGCTCTCGACTATGCCACCGAAGCCTCACTTCTCGCCACCCTACGCACCGTCACTCAGGGCCGCACGGTCATTCAGGTGACACATCGCCTTGCCAGCGTGATCGACGCCGATCAGATCGTGATGTTGGACCACGGCAACGTGGTGGATGAGGGGATCCATCAGAATATGGTCGAGCGTGGTGGATTGTATGCGGACCTGCTGCGACAATCCGGGGAGAAAGCCCCCCGCACCGACTCCCTTGAACGCACGCTCTGATCACACTTTGCGAGCCCCTCGATTGTTGAGGGGCTCGCGACTCGGATCACTCAAGGTTTGGGCTGAGCGTGCTCCTCGGGCTTCGTCTCCGGTTTCTCGAGCTTCTCGACCGGTTGCTCCTCGCCGGCCGGTTTCTCGAGCTTCTCGGTCGGTTCGAGGCGTTGTCCATCGGGCCGACTCGCGCCGGTGCGTTTGAGCTCTCTCGTCGGATCGTTCGGAGGCACCTCGTCCGGATTCGGGGTAGGCGCGTCCTCGGAATCTTCCTTTTGGGTGGGCTTGTTGATCCGCTCATTCACCGGCTTTGCCTTGATGGTGACTTTTCCATCCTTGATCTGGAGGCTCTCCAACTGGCTCAGGACCTTTGCATTATCGGGATCATTGCCGGAGTCCTTGGCCAGGTTTACTTTCCTGAGTCGAGTCATGAATTGCTGCGAGAGGGGTTGGCCGTTGACCTCGATTGAGTCGGCCCGGATGTCGAGTTGCCCGTCCTGGAGCGAGGCGCCGAATTCGGCCTTGCCGTTCAGGTAGCGGCCCTTGAGGCCGGGGAGGGAGAGCTCACTGAGTGGAAGGCTGACTTGCCCCTTCAGCTTGTCTCCCTCGAGGACGAAATAGACTCGATCCGCTAACTCCGGTTTATCGGCGAGCATGACGTTCAACTCGTCCCCACTGAGGACGAGTGGCTCCGTCTCTTCGCCCTGATCCAGGGCACGCTTGAACGCCGCGATTCGCCGGCTCAGGGTTTCGCGATCCTCCTTGGACATCTCCACCTTGGGCAACGGGGTCGGTGTCGGGGAGGTGAATTGATTCACGATCTTGAGATAGGCTTGATATCCCAGATAGCCGCTGATCGAGATTCCCACCACCATCAGGATGGCCAGTACGACCGCAGTGATGCAGCCGTAGTAGAAACAGCCATGTCTCGGCTTCTGGGGCTCAAAAGGCTCGTCGAACCGGTCGGGACTCATGGAAAAGTCGTTAGGATTAATGGTCATCGGAGGTTGTCCTCGTTTGCGGGCCTGGGAATCGTCGACCGCGACAAGCCTTCTTTTTTTGTTACGAACAAACCGACCGACTTCGGGCCGGAGTCGCCGACGTCGAGACGGCAGTCCGTATTCGTGGGAACTTGTCTCAATATTGAATCGATTTGGAAGCCCGCGTCGATAGCCTGCCGGTTGAACGACTCATCGTGGTCATGAGTGAAGTCAGGATGGTGTGTCACAAATCAAGCGGCTCGACGTTTACCTGACGTTGTCGTCGACTTCACGCCTGGAGGCTCGACCCACGCTCGGTCGTGCCGGCTGGCTACCGGATTCACATCTCCGAACCCAACGAACAGCCTCACGAAGTCGTTCTCGGTCGAGCGACGGCTCTCGTCTCCGGCGGGATTCATAAGATTAAGAAATTAAGATAGAATGAATTGATTCATTGTGCCATGGATTTCGCTCGCCTGGAAGGCGAGCGGGGAGCGTAAGCTCCCTGTCTTTGGGCCTTCGCATGGGTTGGCTCGTTTGACACCCTGGCAACGGCACCGGGTTGACGGACCCGGGCGGAAAACCCGGTAAAGTGGCGACAGTGTCAATGGTTTCCTGTGATTTTATTCATTGGATTTAGTTGACGCACAGTTATCAGGAATAACGACTATGGTTTTATGGTTTCAATTGCCTTCTGACTGAGGACAGCCGCAGGGTGATCGATTTCGTCGATGATCCGCTGAGATTTGCTGGTTGTTTCGCGTTTTTTATTTCCGAACTGACAGGGATGCCCGCCTGGTCAAGGGGGGGAAAGTCCGTGCCTGGAGCCGGCCCGCCGTCCCCACTTCCTGATTCTTGCCTTGCACAAGGAATCCAATCATGATGCCCGACCGGGTCGAGGAGATGGCCAGATATGCCGAGGGCACCAAAAACGTCAGAGCTTTCCTCAAGGTCATTCGTTGGGCGGAGTTTTATCCGCATGGCAACCTGGGAAGCGACTACCGACGGCGGTACGGTGGGAGCGAACTCAAGGACTTGAAGGATCATCCGATGAATCAGACGGAGCGGTGGGGAAGGAAATCGTCCGCTTCCGGCGCGTACATGATTACAAAGGACACCTGGTTGGAATACCAGAAAAAATTAGGCCTGACTGATTTCAGCGCAGACTCTCAGGATCGGGTGGCGATTGCGATCATTAAACAATCAAAAGCGTATGACCTGATCCGGGAGGGGAAGATCGAAGAGGCCGTCAAACGGCTGAATAAGCGGTGGTCTTCCCTGCCCGGGGGGAGCCAGCACCAAGCGGGCGTGACCATGGAGAAGACGCTGGAACAGTTCCGGCTTTATCGAGCCGAGGAACCATAACCTCCCGGCCCCCAAGTGCGGATAGCAGTCCGGTTTTGCCGGCTTTACACCACGGACAGAAAGGGCTTTGCCACGTGTGGGCGGTCGCAGCGCACCCCCTCGCAGGGCGCGTCCTTTTGTCGTCAGGCGTCTCTATGTTGAGAGAAGGATAGGAAATGCCTCCTGCGAATCGACCGACACCTGCTGCGAGCAGCATGGACGCTCAGCTTCTTATCAAGGCCTGCGAGCTCCACTGGGACACGCATCAAGGCAACTGTAGCGGGTTCGTGAAGGCCGTCGCTGCCGAACTGGGCGTCGGTCTTTCCGGTCAAGCGAACGACATCGTGAAGCATATCTCCGAGAATTGGTGGTCGATTGATTCCGGTGTCGAGGCGAGAAACTGGGCTGAGGCCGGCTACCTCGTTGTCGCGGGCCTCGAGGCTCAACCGAACGGACACGTCGTCGTTGTCGTCCCCGGCCCCCTGGCCAATGGAAAATATCCGACGGCCTACTGGGGACGGTTGGGGAGCTCCGGGAAGAAAAATACGACGCTCAATTACTCCTGGAATTCGGCGACCCGAGATAAGGTCGTCTACTGCGGTACGCTCGTACTCAAGAAGTAGCCTCGAGCTTACATGCCGTGGCGGTGTGGCAACCACAAATCGTTACCGCCAAACCGTGGAAGGACGCGAAGATGATCGCCCGATATCCGAGCCGGCGAGGGGCACCGTTGAGTCGGTAACGGGATGGTGAGGCAGTCGTCTTCTGTTGTCAACAGATACCGGCATGTAAGCTATTGGGCTTGGTTGCTCGCCCTGGGTGCCACGGTCTGGGGCAAGCCCGTGGCGTCCAGGGGCCTTTGAAACATCGCGGTTGCCCATCAGAAGCATCATGGAAACCGTGACCCAGGCTTGAGCTCAATACCAATCACAGTGTGCCGGCTGGTTCGATCGTATACTGTTGCGAAACTATGGGTTGGTTGCAATGGATCGAGGCATATGTCGTCTCGGGCCGCCCCACTGCGTTCCCGGTCATCAGAAGTCGAGCTTCATGCGAACGCCGAACATCAGTGCGGTGTCCCCAGGCCCCAGTCCCGGATGGAGCACTTGCAGATCTGGTGTGAGGTGGCACCCGGGCGCAACTCGCAGGTTGTAGAAGAGTTCGACGCCTCGCTCGTCTCGGAGTCCCTCCCACTGGCGTTTCGCCTGCGAGCTGAGGCCGAGGTCGTAGTATCCAATCCCGTAGAGATCCCCCTCGCGACCAGACAGCGGGCTATTGCCGCAGAGGGCGACGCTCAAGAACCCGCGGATCGGGTTCGGATTGCCGTCTCCCAGCCCTGTCTGGATGTAGAGGCCGAGGCTTCGCTCTGGGTTGTCGGGGTCGACCCAGAGCTGTTGCTCGACATGCCAGAGTAAGGTCCAGGTCCCGGCCTTTTCAGGCGCGACGGTCGTCGTCTTGGGCAGGCCGATGAACGACGCCGGGGCCAGGTCGGTGAACGATCCTGTGCCGTACAGGCCCGCGAGAATCTGCCGGCCCGGCAGGCCGAAGAACTTGGTCGGCTGCTTTGCCTCGGCGTAGAGGAACACGCCATTGCGGCCCAGGTTCTCGAAGCCGCTCGTTCGGGGCGAGTTGTACGAGTCCAGCACCAGAAAGGCCAGCGAGGGACCCCGCTCCGGAGCCACGTAGAATCCGGCGCCGGGCGCCGAGTACGGATAGCGATCGAGCGCCAGGTTGAAGTTGAACGCGGCGTTCCAGAACCGCGAGGTCAGCGGGTACTTCAGGAACTTCTCCCGATCGCCGTTCAGCGCGTTGAGCTTCCCGAAGAAGATGCCGGATCATTCGGTGATCGCCTGGGTGAACTTGAGCCCCGTGATCGCCGTGATCTGCCCGTCGGGCACGGGGAAGAACATCGCCAGGTTCGTCGGTGAAAAGACCCCGGCGAAGCCGTCGACCGACTGACCTAGCCGCGACTCGGCGAAGAGGTCGAACGCTCCCCCCTCCCAGAGGCCGAGCTTACCGCTATCGAGGTGAACCAGCATGTCGAACTTGCTGCCCCAGCGGAACGCTTGCCGAAATCCGCCGGCCATCACCCCCTGCTCGAACTGGGTGGATGAGACATAGAAGGACAGGCCTCGCTCCTCCCACAAGGGGCGGAGGCCGAACCCATCTCCCAGCAGGAAACGGCTCGACCGCGGGCCGTCGGGATAGTGATCGGGGGCCGGCGGGGGGGTGGCCGGCGGCGCAGGTGTCTCTTGACCGGCGTCGAAATTCGAGGAAACATCGGGCCGGTCATACGATCGAGGAGGGCAGGCAAAACCGGCACGGGCCCATTGTCCTGCCCGAACGCAGAGCCGCAGCAGAACATCGCCCAAGTGAGGACTGCCGTCGCAAGGATTCTCGACCGACGATCGAGCGAACCCATCTGGACTCCGCGAAAAAAGGGCATGGCCGCCGAAGGTTCGCGGCGTTCTTGGGGCACGCACCCATCCCGAGACAGACGGGCCGTCGCGCTTCCTCAAGTTCGACCTCAGCCGCCGTGGACTTTAACCAATCTATGTGGAAATGATAGCATTGAATTGCATTAATTGCATGCGCATGTGTTGATTGCGTGTGGACGATCGGGAATTTACGGATTTTTCCGCTCGGCACCGACCTCGTGATGCGGCCGTACCGCGATTGCGGGGGCTCAATATATGCCAAAATGTGAACGCAATATTGTGAAAATGGTTTGAATAGTCTCGGAAATGAGAAGTGCGGCATTTACGACATTCTCCCTGTTGAAAGGGAGGTCTTCACTGCCCAGCGATGCGCTTGTTCACGAGCGGGGCGATTGCATGGGTGAAGACATCGGCCATTCTCATGAAGCCGAGATCGGTCGGATGCGAACCGTCGACGGTCGCTTCGCCGTCGTCGCCAAGTAAGGGATCGCCATCAAGATAGTGCAGGCCCTCGATCCCCTCGGCGAAGAGGTGTTGGTAGGCGGCCTTGAGGGCGGCGCGGCTGGCTTCGATGCGTTGTCGTTGTGCGTCGAGGAAGGTGGAATCAGCGAATGGGCGACTCTCGACGAGGAGGATCGGCGTTTTGGGTCGAGCTTTTCGGAGCGTTTTCACGAGCGGTCCGGTCCGAGCGGCGATCTCGGGGGCGGTCATGTTGGGCAAACAGTCGATGACGTAGACGGCTGCGTCGAGTTCGGCGAGCAGATCGGTGATCGGCGGGTCCATCGTCCCGTTACTGGTGAAGCCGAGATTGACGACCGGGACGTCGAGTTGCCGGCCGACGATTGCGGTATGGACCATGCCCGGCCTGGAGGCGCAGCCGCCCTGCGTGATCGAGGTGCCGTAGAAGACGACCGGTCGTCGGCTCCCTTCCGGCCGCGGCTCGGCAGGAGCGATCGTTGCATCGCGTGGGACGCCGATCTCGGCGGCGGAGACACCGTTGTAGAGGGGCAGATAGATCATGTATTCGCGAGAGCCGGGCTTGATACCTTTTGCCAGCACCTTCGAGTTCGTCATCGCGGTCGGCTCTCCCATGGCCAACCAACGCCAACGGCCCTGATCGTCGCGTGCATAGAGGTCGAGGCCGCTGACCCCGGTCGCCGGCATGTGGGACATCGCCAGTTGATCGGAGGTGAGGGTCCATCTTGCGTGGATCTCGGTAGCGTCGGTGACGAACCGGGCGCAGAGCCCGGCGGTATTTCGCGACAGCGACCAGATTCGAGGGCGCACGACCCCTTCCGCCTTACGCGGCAGGCGGTCGAACGGCATCTGCACGTCCTTCCAGCCCTGCCCTTCCATCGCAAATGACCGGATATCGCGCCATTCGATTCCGTCGTCGGCCGTCACCGAGCCGGCCCAGGCCAGCGTGATTGCAAACAAAAGCCCAGAGAATCGGAATTGCGTCATTTCGGTGGCGGCCTCGCTGGGATTTCCGTTCCATGAATAACCTCGCGATCACTCGCTCGTACGCTCAAAACTATAGCCCGCTCCAGTCATGGGAGCGACCCCGCGAGAGCACAGAAAAGTCTGTCAGGGGGGAAGCTGTCGAATTTGTGTAGTTACAAAAATGCATATAATAAGGCAAAAGTTTGCAGATATTGAATATGCCGTAACACAAAACGACTTCGGTGGATGCCACGGCTGGTGGCGGCTCCGCTAGCCCCTGGCGAGTGCGTCGCGGTTCGACCCAGCGGAGTTGATGATCCACGACTTCAGTGGCCGCTCTCTGAAATCAAGGTTCGTGGACCGACCGACACCAGTTCATGGAGCACGTGATGGACTCGTGTCCTGAAACCAACGACCACTACGTCCACCCGTGCAAGTCGACATGGATTAATCCGAAGATGAGGCGATGGTTTGCCGAACATTCACCTCGAGTTTCTTGCGTTACATCGTGCCAGGGACACGAGGTCCTGCATTTCAAGGAGTATGGACCCGATGATTTTGTTGTGATGGGAGCGACATGGAAAAATGACTGGCGTAAGAGGGCCGCTCGGAGTAACCTGAAAGCCTCCGAGATTCTATCGGATCTCGCCGCTTGAAGACCTGCCAACGGTTTCCGCCGAACGTCGCGGCGGCCCTGCCAGAGAGCGAGCCCACCCCATGAAACCGATGCTCGGGTGTCTTCTGAGCCTGACCGTGTGCTCGCGGTTCCTCTTCGGTTCGGAGCCGGTGGACTACGTTCGGGATGTGAAGCCCCTCCTGACCAAGCATTGCGTCTCATGTCACGGCGCGAGCAAGCCGCGCGCGAACCTTCGGCTCGATACGGCCGAGGCGGCGATTCGGGGGGGCGACGGCGGACCGTCGATTCTTCCTGGTAAGAGCGAGGAGAGCCCGCTGATCGACGCCGTCGTCGGCGGGGGCGAACTGGAACGGATGCCGCTCAAGCGGCCACCGCTGACCGGTCAGCAGATCGCCACGCTGAAAGCCTGGATCGACCAGGGAGCCCATGCCCCTCAGGGCGAGACCCCCGACCCGACCCGCGCGAAACATTGGGCCTTCGAGCCGCCCGTGCGGCCTGAACTTCCCAGGGTCTCGCGAACCGACTGGGGGCAAAATCCGATCGACCGATTCATTCTCGCCGGACTCGAGCGAGAACGGCTACAGCCTTCGCCGGATGCCGACCGGGTCACCCTGATTCGTCGGGTCAGCCTTGACCTCACCGGTTTGCTCCCCTCGCTCGAGGATGTTGACACGTTTGTTTCGGACTCCCGCCCCGACGCCTACGAGCGGCTCGTTGACAGGCTGCTCGCCTCACCGCATTTCGGTGAACGATGGGCGCGGCCCTGGCTCGACCTGGCCCGTTATGCGGATTCCAATGGGTACAGCATTGATGCTCCGCGGACGA
The DNA here is from genome assembly GCF_045290345.1 of Singulisphaera photorubra. GTDB lineage: Bacteria > Planctomycetota > Planctomycetia > Isosphaerales > Isosphaeraceae > Singulisphaera. The sequence goes on from NZ_CP155447.1 coordinate 3,477,045, forward strand.
TCTGGAAGTATCGCGACTGGGTCATCGAAGCCCTCAATCGCGATATGCCCTTTGATGAGTTCGCCATCGATCAGATTGCCGGTGATTTGCATCCCGATGCCACGCTCGACCAGAAGGTTGCCACGGGGTTCCACCGCAACACTCCGATCAACCAGGAGGGGGATCGACCTCGAGCAGTTCCGCATCGAGTCGGTCGTCGATCGAGTCGCGACCACGGCGACCGCTTTTCTCGGACTGACGATGGGCTGTGCGCAGTGTCATGACCACAAGTTCGATCCGATCAGTCAGCGCGAATATTACCAGTTCTTCGCCTTCTTCAATAATGTGGATGAGCCGCAGATCGAGTTTGCCACGCCTGAGCAGTTAGCGAAGCGCCAGTCGGTTCGCTCCCGGATCGCCTCGTACCACAAGAAGCTCGCCTCTACGCATCCCGGCCTTCCGGACAAGGTTAAAGCCTGGGAGGCAGGCCTGAATCCGGCGTTCAAGACCTCACAGCCCGATGAGATCAAGGCGGCCTTCGACAAACCGGTTGAGAAGCGAACCGAGACCCAGAAACGAGGCATCACGGAACTTTTCCTTGCCCAGGACGAGGCGTCAGAAAGCCTCTCCTCGGAAGTCGCTGCGCTCCGGGAACTGGAGCCAAAATTTGAGACCACCCTGGTCGTCCGCGAGCGTGCTCAGCCTCGGGAAACGCATATCCACCTGGGGGGGGACTTTACCCGGAAGGGAGAGCGAGTCACTGCCGACGTGCCGAAGGTGCTCCCCGGCCTCGCAACGATCGAGACGAGGAACCGGATGGACCTGGCTCGCTGGCTGGTCGATCCGGCCAACCCGCTGACCGCACGCGTCACGATGAATCGGCTCTGGCAGGCGTATTTCGGCGCCGGCCTGGTCGAGACCGAGAACGACTTTGGCACGCAAGGGACCCCGCCCTCTCACCCCGAACTGCTCGACTGGCTGGCGACCGAGTTCGTCGGCAGCGGATGGAGCCTCAAGACGATGCATCGCCGGATCGTCACGTCGATGGCCTACCGCCAGTCGTCGAAAGCGCGGGCCGACGCCGATGCGGTCGACCCGGGGCATCGGCTGATTGCTCGGCAGACGCGGCTTCGGCTCGACGCCGAGGTCATTCGCGACGCCTCCCTAGCGGCGAGCGGACTGCTCGCGCGGGAGGTCGGCGGCCCGAGCGTCTTCCCTCCCCAGCCCGACGGGGTGATGACGCAGGGGCAGATGAATCGCGCCTGGAAGCCGAGCCTTGGTCCGGATCGCTATCGTCGCGGCCTCTATATTTTCTTCTGGCGGGCGACGCCGCACCCGTCGCTGATCGTTTTCGACGCCCCCAACGCGGTTCAGGCCTGCACTCGCCGGGTCCGGTCGAACACGCCGCTTCAGGCCTTGATGCTGCTCAACGATCAGGCCTCCTTCGAGTTTGCTCAGGCATTGGCGGCGCGTCTGCTCCGTGAAGCGCCCTCGAACGACGGCGCTCGAATCGACCTGGCGTTTCGGCTCTGCCTCAGTCGTCAGCCGACGGCCGGCGAACGATCCCGGCTCCAGGCGCTGCTGGGGGAGGAGCGTGGAGAGGGCGAAGCGGTCGCAAATCGCTCGGCCGTCGAACTATCGGTATGGACGACCCTTTCTCGAGTGGTCTTGAATCTCGACGAATTTATCACGAGGGAGTGATCGCCGATGGATGACCGCCAGGCGCTGCTCCAGAGGACACGCAGGCACTTTTTCAGCCAGTGCGGGCTTGGACTGGGCACGATGGCCTTGGCCTCGCTCTTGGGTGAGGGGCGATCGGCTCACGCGGTCGATTCGCCGTCCGCCGATCCTGCCGCTCCGCGCATCGTTCATTTCCCCGCGCGCGCCAAGAGCGTCATCTACCTGTTCATGGCGGGTGGGCCGAGCCAGTTTGAGCTCTTTGAGCACAAGCCGAAGCTGCAGGAATACTCGAATCAACCGATCCCAGAGTCGTTCATCAAGGGGCGGCGTTTCGCCTTCATGGACACGTTCACCAAAAATCCTCCGAAACTGCTTGGCACCAAGCGCAAGTTCGCCCGCCATGGGCAGTCGGGCGAGTGGGTTTCGGAGTGTCTGCCGCATCTGGCCGAGGTAGTCGATGACCTTACGATCATTCGCTCGGTGGCGACCGACGTCTTCAATCACGCCCCGGCGAAGCTGTTCGCGAATACGGGGAGCACTCAGTTCGGTCGTCCGAGCATGGGGTCGTGGGTAACCTACGGAGTGGGGAGCGAGTCACGCGACTTGCCCGGCTTCGTTGTCCTCCAGTCGGGGCCCCGGGGACCACGGGGAGGAGCTGTCAACTGGGGAAGCGGGTTCTTGCCGACGGTCCATCAGGGGGTGCCGTTACGGTCGGGAGGGGAACCGATTCTTGATCTGGCCCGCCCCGGGACCGTCTCCGAGGCGAGCCAGCGGCGGGCGATTTCCGCAATCCGGGACCTCAACCAGTCGCGCCTGGACGAAACAGGTGACCCAGAAATCGCAACCCGGATCGCGTCCTACGAGATGGCTTACCGGATGCAGTCGAGCGCACCGGAATTGATCGATACCTCGGGAGAGTCTGCCGAGACACTCGCTCTCTACGGTGCGGAACCGGGTAAGGCGTCGTTTGCAAACAATTGTTTACTTGCTCGTCGGCTGGTCGAACGCGGGGTCCGTTTTGTTCAGCTCTATCATACCGATTGGGATCATCACGGCGGTCCTGGCCAAACGCTGGGCACCGAGCTCGACAACGTCTGCCGCGAGATCGACCGGCCTTGTGCGGCTCTGGTTTCCGACCTGAAGCGTCGCGGCCTGCTCGACGACACCCTGGTCATGTGGGGGGGGGAGTTTGGCAGAACCCCGATGGGTGAGCCCCGCGAGTTCGTGGGCCGCAACCATCATATCGACGCGGCAACCATGTGGATGGCCGGCGGTGGAACCAAACCTGGGCTCAGTCTCGGCCGGACCGATGATTTCGGCTTTGCACCGGTGGAAGACCGTGTTCACATCCACGATATCCAGGCGACGGTGCTTCACTTGCTTGGTCTGAAGCACACGAGTCTGACTTACCGATTCCAGGGCCGAGACTTCCGGTTGACCGACGTGGAAGGCCAGGTGATCGAAAAATTGTTGGCGTGACGGCACTCATTCGGCTGCGTCGAATCGCCTCGTCTCTGGCAAGAGAGTTGGCATTTGTCCGTTGGCTCGACTTCCTCTGCTTGTCATTCCGGCGTATGATCGATTAAACTGGCCGCATCTCACGAGGTGCGCGGCGTTTCCCTTGCTCTTGCGATGAGTCGGAGGGACCGCCCCTCGCTGGTTTTTCATTTTTTTTCGCACGCGCTTCTCGAGGAAGGTCAGGGAGATTTCGATGGCGAATAACGCGGCAACGGCCACCACCCCCGAGGCGCCGGCGGAAGTCAAGGAAGCAGCCGATGTCAGAGTGCCGGCCGACCCCAGGGCCCGGCTTCTGAAGAAGTTTCACGGTAAGTTCCTGCCCAAAGGCATCTTGCGCGAACGCTTCAAGTCGATCACCGAGCGTTGGAACTCGGGTCCCGACCATGGCAATGTGACTCTCGATGAAATCAAGGCGGTGCTTGCCGACTGGAAAGGCACCCGCGAAAAGCCCCCGCGATTGCCCAAGGCCTGACCTGGCGGTCCGCGCGAATCCGTCGACCGTTCTCTCGGTAAAACTCGACGACCCCGGCTCAAAGTGAGACCGGGGTCAGTTCGTTGGACGCGGGTTCGCCTGGCCTCTCGGAAGGGGACGATGGAATGATTGTCGGGTTGCCCAAGGAAATTAAGTCCGATGAGTACCGGGTCGCTCTCTTGCCGGTCGGGGCCGAAGAACTGACGGCGGCCGGGCATACCGTGCTCATCGAGGCAGGCGCAGGGCAGGGGAGTGGGATCGCGGACGCCGAGTATTTGGCTGCGGGCGCGACGGTGGTCGGGCAAGCCGCCGAAGTTTGGGCCGCCGCCGACCTGGTGGTCAAGGTCAAGGAACCGCAGTCGACGGAGTGGCCTCTACTCCGCCATGGGCAGACGGTCTTCACCTACTTCCATTTCGCTGCCGACGAGGCGTTGACCCGCGCCATTATTCAGAGCGGGATCACCGCCATTGCCTACGAAACCTTGCGTGATAGCCGGAACAATCTGCCCCTTTTGACCCCAATGAGTGAAGTCGCTGGCCGCATGAGTATTCAGGAGGGGGCCAAATACCTCGAACGTCCTCAAGAGGGGCGAGGGATTTTACTGGCGGGCGTGCCGGGCGTGGCGCCTGCCGAGGTCGCCATCCTGGGTGGAGGTGTGGTTGGCTCGAACGCCGCCAAGGTGGCCGCCGGGCTGGGAGCTAACGTCAAGATTCTTGACGTCAATGTCGACCGGCTCCGCTACCTCGACGACATCATGCCGCCGAATGTGACGACCCTCTACTCCGACCGTCACATGATCCTCGACTCGATCACGCGGGCCGACCTGGTCATCGGCGCTGTGCTGGTGACCGGAGCGCGCGCTCCAAGGCTCGTCCGTCGTGCTGATCTGGCCCGCATGAAGCAAGGGGCCGTCATCGTCGACGTCGCAATCGATCAAGGGGGTTGTATCGAGACGAGCCGGCCGACGACGCATCGCGACCCAACTTACGTCATCGACGACGTGGTCCACTACTGCGTGACCAACATGCCGGGGGCGGTCGGGCGGACCAGCACCTACGCCCTCTGCAACGTAACACTGCCTTACCTTCTGCAACTCGCCAACAAGGGCTGGCGGCACGTGGCCGCCGCGAACGCGGGAGTCGCCGAGGGGATTAACATCGATCAAGGGCGGGTCACCAACCTGGCCGTTGCCGAGACTTTCGGACTTCCCTATTCCCCCTGGAATGCCCTGGCCGAATCTTCGAGCACTTTGTAGGGTGGGCTTTATTCAACGGCTGACACCCGGTCAGCATCCCTTCCCAACACCTCATATTTTCCACGGAGAAAAACGACGATGAGCGAGAATGAATTCGAAAACGGTCACGAAGAAGAGCACGAAGGTCACGAGCACGAGGTCGAAGAGGCGCTTGAAGAGGCGCTTGAACTGGATACCCAGACCCAGATCTTCCTCGAGATGCGACGGCAGAACGTCGACCTCTTGAAGATCGCGGCCGAAGTGGCTGGCTACACCGGGGCCCATGCTCCGCTCAAGCCGGGCGACCTCAAGTCGGCGATGAAGAGCATTTGGGACGTCTATTCCGAACTCTACGTCTGGATCGATCCGGAAGAGTCGGACGACGAAGATGATGATGAGGAAGACGATCTGTGAGCCTTGACACCGCGGACCAGACGCTCGAGACCCTCGGCTGGGTTGGTAACGCAATCGACGGGCATGTCCGGCTGATCGATCAGACCCGACTGCCCACCGAATTCTTGCGGATCGACTGTCGTGATGTCTCGAGTGTTTGGGAGGCGATTCGATCGCTCCGAGTCCGTGGGGCTCCTGCGATCGGAATCGCCGCGGCGTTCGGCGCGGTGCTGGGGGGGCAGAAGGCCGGGACAGGCGACCTCGAAGCGCTTCGACTTGGCCTTCTGAACGCCAGCGCCTATTTGCGCACCAGCCGGCCGACAGCGGTCAACTTGTTCTGGGCCCTCGACCGTATCGAGCGGACGATCGAGGAGAATCGCGGGCTCGACGGACCGAGCCTTCTCGAACGGCTCCTCTCCGAGGCGAGGGCGATCGCCGACGAGGATAAGCTGATGTGCCGCTCGATTGGCCGCTTCGGAGCGGAACTCGTCGAGTCGGGGCAGGGGATTCTCACCCATTGCAACGCCGGCGGCCTGGCCACGGCTGACTATGGCACCGCCTTGGCGGTTGTTTTCGCCGCCCACAGCGCGGGGAAAACCGTTCATGTCTTCGCCGATGAGACCCGTCCCCTCCTGCAAGGGGCACGGCTAACCGCCTGGGAATTGCAGCGTCGCGGGGTTCCTGTCACCCTGATCTGCGACAACATGGCCGCTCAGGTCATGAAAGAAGGCAAAGTGCAGATGGTGGTCGTCGGCGCCGATCGGATCGCCGCCAATGGCGACACCGCCAACAAGATCGGCACCTACGGAGTGGCCCTCCTGGCCAAAGCGCACGGCATTCCCTTCTACGTCGCCGCCCCCTCCAGTACCTTCGACCTGACACTTCCTGATGGCTCGTCGATCCCAATCGAGCAGCGTGATCCTCGTGAAGTCACTCATGGTTTCGGATGTCAGACGGCCCCTGCGGGCATCGCGGTTTACAACCCGGCCTTCGACGTCACTCCGGCCCAGTTGATCGACGCAATCATCACCGAGCGTGGGATCGTCCGCCCCGTGGATGCCAAGACTATCCGCAAGACGCTTGGCGTAGTGCTGCCAGTCAGCAATAAACACGCATAACAAGCGAGCTCCACGCGCATTCCCAAAATCGGGAGAGAGCCTGGTTCGGGGAGCGCTTACGGCGGTTTTCCCGACGCCACCCGAGCGCAAGAATCACCGAGAGCTAGTATGATGACATCGAGTTTGAAGTTCCCCAGCCTCAATCCCTGATCGAGTCGCCATCATGCTGGCCCATAACGTCTACTTCACCTTGAAAGACAAGTCTGCGTCGAGCCGAGACAATCTGGTCGCCGCCTGCAAGAAGTACCTGGTCGCGCATCCGGGCGTTGTCTTCTTCGCCTGCGGGACGCTTCAGGAAGAGCTCGACCGACCGGTCAACGACCGTGATTTCGACGTGGCGCTGCACGTCGTGTTCGACTCGAAGGCGTCGCATGATCTCTATCAGGAAGCGCCGGACCACCTGACGTTCATTGCCGAGAACCGTGAGGGCTGGGCCAAGGTGCGCGTCTTCGATTCGGAAGTCGAGTCCGCCTGAGGTCTCGAACCCTTCTTTTTTTCCTTGGAATCGGTCCGTCAGTCCCGAGTCCGAAGTCGCTGCCAGTAAGCAAAGAAGGCCGAGCCATCCCAGGGGTGGCTCGGCCTTCTTGTGCGCCAGGCATGTTGTGTAGATAGGAGGTGCAAGTCCTCCGCGGGCCGAGATGACCGGAACCGCAAGGCTAGGCAAGGGTGCCCATCGCGAGGTGGGATCTGAAGGAAGCCGATGCCCCTGAACTCGGACTCGACGTACAGAAACCGGATATAAGGCCGGCGTGGTGGGGTAACCCGGCAATGGACGGGGACGCCCAGTCGTCATCCAGACACGCACGCAGGTAGATCCGGCGAGTCCCGAGCGAAATCCACACGACTTACCCTGGGAGACCTCCAACCCCGTTCGGGCGATCCGAACTACCGCATCGGCAACGAGGCGAGACAAGGTCGGAGGAGTCAGCCGAGGCCGTAGTAGCCGGGGGCAACGCCGACGAAGGGCCGAACCTTTCAACCCAAGGAGTCAGTCGGGAACAACTCGATGAACGCGGAGCGGCAGCAAGGCAAAGACTACCAAATGACCTTCGATTTCGAGGGGCGTGAGGAGGCTCTGCGCCACGACCAAGGCGGTGAGGACGGCATCCAATCTGCCCGGATCGAGGAGTCGCAAACGTTCACGGCGTCGGACCCAGCACGAGCCTTGACCAATCGACTGATGGAAGCGGTCTGCCAAGCCGCCAATCTGAACCGAGCTTACCGCAGAGTCAAAGCGAACAAGGGTTCGGCAGGCGTCGATGGGATGACCATCGCCCAACTGCGTCCCTGGATCGCCGGGCATAAAGACGATCTGGTTGCGGCACTTCTCGACGGAACGTATCGGCCACAGCCCGTGCGAGGGGTGCAGATCCCCAAACCGGGGGCGGGTGCGCAGTGGGCATCCTGACGGTGCTCGACCGACTCGTGCAGCAAGCGATCCTCCAGTGCTCGAGCCGCTCTTGACCCGACCTTTTCGTCCTTCAGCTTCGGCTTCCGACCCGGTCGCGGGGCACTGATGCTCTGAAACAGGCGAAGGATTACGTCGCGGAAGGCCGACCCATCGTGGTGGACGTGGACCTGGAAAGTTCTTTGACCGGGTCAATCACGACATCCTGATGTCGCGGCTGTCTCGGCGAATCGCTGACAAACGGCTGCTACGGATCATCCGCCGCTTCTTGCAAGCGGGGCTGATGCAAACGGTGTGAACGTCACGCGATCCGAAGGGACGCCGCAGGGCGGGCCGCTTTCTCCGCTTTTGGCGAACCTGCTCTTGGATGATCTCGATAAGGAATTGGAACGGCGGGGACACAAGTTCTGCCGCTACGCCGATGACTGCAACATTTATGTTCAGACGAAGGCGGCGGGGGAGCGTGTGTTGGAGTCGCTGACCCGGTTCCTTGAAGGGACGCTTCGCCTCCGCGTCAACCGTGAGAAGAGCGCGGTGGCCCCGATTGAGGAACGCAAGTTCCTGGGCTACCGTCTTCTCCCTTGGGGTCGCCTGGGGATCGCCCCGAAGAGTCTGGATCGCGCCAAAGAGCGAGTCCGTGCAATCACCCGGCGAAATCGCGGGTGAGCCTCGCGCAGATGACGAAGGAACTGAACTCATTCTTGACCGGCTGGGTGACGTACTTCCGCCTTGCGGAATGTAAGACCCATCTGCGGGCCTTGGACGGGTGGATCCGCCGTAAGCTGCGCTGCGTGCGGTTGAAGCATTGCAAGCGAGCCAAGACTCTGGCCCACTTCTTTCAGAGCTTGGGCGTTCCCGCGTGGAACTCCTGGGCGACGTCGGCGTCGGGTAAAGGCTGGTGGCGCCTCTCGGGTAGTCCGACCGCCCACCACGCGATGAGTACCAACTGGTTCGAGTCTTTGGGCTTGGTCAACCTCGTTCAGCGGTACGTGCAGTTAAACCGTTGAGGGGAACCGCCGGATACGATGAGTACGTCCGGTGGTGTGGGAGGACGGGGGCCGTAAGGCCCCCTCCTACCCGATTCGTTTCAAAATCGGTGTACGAACTCGAGCGAGCTTATTCGACGATATGCCCGTGCGGGAGAATGTAGCCCAGTTCGGTCAGCCTCTCGATGATGGCGTCGGCGCACTCCTGGGCTCCGAGTTTGCTCGTATCAAGCGTGATCTCGGGGTTCAGGGGCGCCTCGTAAGGATCATCAACGCCGGTGAAGCCCTTGATTTCGCCAGCGCGGGCCTTGGCGTAGAGTCCCTTGACGTCGCGCTTTTCGCAGACCTCAATGGGGGTATCGCAGAAGATTTCGACGAAGTTGCCTTTGGAGCTCTTTCGGGCGTTGTCTCGCGTCTCGCGATAAGGGCTGATCACCGCACAGAGAGTGGTCCCGCCATGCTGCGCGATCAGACCGGCGACGTAACCTACCCGGTTGATGTTCGCGTCGCGGCCTTCCTTGGTGAATTCGAGTCCCTTCGAGAGGTGGGTGCGGATTTCGTCGCCGTCAAGCAGCGACACGTTGCGGCCGAACTCGGCCAGGCGCTCGACCAAGGCGTGGGCGACGGTGCTCTTGCCCGAGCCCGAGAGACCAGTGAACCAAATCGTCAGTCCCTGGCGGAACTTGGGAGGATTGGCCTCGTTGAGGATCTCAGCGACGGCGGGCCGGCAGAACCATTCGGGCAGTGGGAGCCCCTTGGCCAGGTAGTTGTCGCGAACCTGCGTCTCCGAGATATCGGCCGTCTTGACTCCCGCGGGCACTTCGTCGACCAGGGAGTATCGTGACTCGTCGGGGAGGTAGACCATCTCCTTGAAATCGACCATCTCGATGCCGATTTCGGCCTTGTGAGTGGTCAACGATTCCTGGGCCTCGCCCGGCGAGTAGAACGGCTTGCCGGTACTGTCGTGACCCGGTCCGGCGTGGTCGCGGCCGACGATGAAGTGGGTACAGCCGTGGTTACGACGGATGATCGCGTCCAGCAGGACCTCGCGCGGACCGGCCATTCTCATGGCGAAGGGCAGGAGGTTGAGGACGACTGAGCCTTTCTCATAGTGGTTGTCCACCAGCGCGCGATAGCAACGGATGCGCGTGAAGTGGTCAACGTCTCCCGGCCTGGTCACACCGACCACCGGGTGGATGAGCAGGCCGCCACCGATTTGCGCGGCCACGTGCTTGGTCAGCTCTTCGTGGGCCCGATGAAGCAGTTTTCCAGTGCGGAAGGCGACGACTTTGTTCCAGCCAAGCGACCGGAAGTGGTCGCGGAGTTCGCTGGGCGTGCGCCGGAGGTCGACGAAGTCGTGATGGGGGGGAGTCCGGATCACTTCCAGGCGGCCCGCGGCGTAATGCCCTGGCTGGCGGTTGAGGTAGGCGACCGAGGGGTGGTTCGCATCGGTCGAGCCGTAAACGCCCCGGGCTTCCGCCTCTTTGTCGTAGGCGTAGATTTCCTCGACGTGCATGAAGGCGAGCAGGTTGCCGTAGACGTCGCGAAGCGTCAGCGGCTTGCCCACCTCGACGCCGGGGCCCGGGTGACGGACAGGGTGATCGGCAGTGGCCAAAGCGTGCCGTCGGCCAGCCGCATCTCGCTGACCACGCGTTCGTAGTCGGCCTTGCCCAGAAAAGAGCGGAGGGGGGAGAACCCGCCGACGGCCAGGAGTTCGAGATCGCAGAGTGCTCGTTCGTCGAGAGTCAGGCTGGCGTAATCCTTGGCGGTCGCTCTCATCTCGGCGGCGCGTGCGTCATCCACCAGCAAGTCAACGAGGGACCCACCGTAGGGGGAGTTCAAGCCATTCTGGGCCGGACTGGTCGTTGCGGAAATCGTGAAACCCCTTTCGTGATCGGGAGCTGTGACGAAGGACCCCCCCCCTATTTTTCTGGGGATGCTGGGTAAAGCAAAATGTGCCACAACGCGCCGGTCCAACCAAAGACGAGTCAGATCACCCATTCGTGCGGTAACGATCGCTCGGCGAGTTGGGCGATCGTTGTTTTGTCGAGTACCGAACGTTCGGCGATGCGGACATCCTCCCAGACCGAGGCGAGCACCTGGTTCGCCAGTCTGGAAGAATCGCGGGGGGGAGAATCTGGCCCGTCGATTGCGGTCAGGACCTCGCCAAGTGAGATCGAGGCCGGCGAACGGGCCAGGCGGTAACCACCCGACGCTCCTCGTGTGCTTGCCACCAGACCGGCTCCTTTCAACTGGAGCAAGATCTGGACAAGATAGCGTTCGGGAATCCCATGGTTTTCCGAGATTTCGCGGATCCGGATCGGTGGGTCAACGGGTCGGCGACGCGCGAGAGCCAGGATCGCCAGACAGGCATACTCCGCCTTGGCGGAAATCTTCATGACATCTCTCGCCTCGGTCCACGGCCCGACAGTCCAGCCCTCGGCCAGACTCCTCGCCGAAAACAAGACCCCGGCCTTCCCATCAAGAAATTCTCACGGCTCACTCGGCGGCGGCGAGCCGGCTCCTACAACTGGCTGCTATCGAGCGAATGCAGACCGCACTCTGTCTTGGCCTGGCCCACCCAGCGGCCAGCACGCTCATCAGATTCGCCAGGTGCAACGGACCGGGTGCAGGGCCAGCATCCGATCGACGGATAGCCCTGATCGTGCAGCGGATTGTAGGGAACCTGATTCGCTACCACGTAGGCCCAGACGTCGCGATAGGTCCAATTCAACAAGGGGTTGATCTTGACCAGCCCAAACTTGGCATCCCAACCGACCACGTCGGCCTTCGCCCGATGGGCAGATTGATCGGCCCTGATCGATGAAATCCAGGCATCATAGCCTGCCACGGCGCGGCGAAGTGGCACGATCTTGCGGTCGAAGCAGCATTGGTCAGGCTGTTCGACGTACAGAGGCCCCGAGTGGATGGCTTCGTACTCGGCCACCGTTGTGTCGGGTCGGACTAACTCGACCTCGATACCGTAACGTTCGGCAATGCGTGCCCTCAACTCCAGCGTCTCGGCGAATTGGTAGCCGGTATCGAGGTTGAAGACTCGCACCTTTGGCTCGATCTCGGACAACATGTGCAAGATAATACACCCTTCGGGACCGAACGCGGTGGCCATCGTCAACTTGGGATAGAACGTCTCGACAGCCCAACGAAGGATCTCGTTGGGCTGGGCTTCTTTCAGCCGTCGATTCGTTTCTGTCCAATCGGCACGAGTCAGCGTTTCGGCGGGCATACAGCTCTTTCGCCTCCAATCAAGCCTGTTCTATGCCGAATCTTACAGTACTTAGTAATCAAAGTCAACATTCAGCCTCCTGTCCCACTCCAAGTCGTGGCAGGCTCGACATTTCAGGCCGACTGTACTTGTCACAAGCCCGTTCTTCTCCGGTGTTGGAGCGAGAGCATGCGTGGTCTCCGATCGCCAGGACTGGTGAGGATCGGAGGGGTTCGGGGAGGGGGGAGTGTCCCCTCGTTTTTAGGTTCGCTCGACCCGTTTCGTAGGTGTGCTGAGTCCATTGATGCGACGCATGGGGGGACTTGGTCTGGGTTATCGTTTGGTGGCGACTGGTTCGGGACGGGGACGGAGGAACATGGTGATGAGAGTGCCACGGGGGGGGATCTTTTCGGTGTGGGCGACGAACGCACGCTCGGCGTCGTTGGCGGTACTGGCGAAGGGGAGGTCGAGGATCGCGTTGGCGAAGTTGGCCACGGTGAAGAGGTCGCCATCGTCCGCGGCATAGATCGGTTTCTTGGTGTCGGGGTCTTCGAAGATCTCGCTGCCGGCGAAGACCCAATCTTTGGTCAGAGGACGCTTGCTATGCTCTTCCCTGACCCATTCACGGGCATTGGCGGTGCGCGTTTTCCCTGCTTCCTCCCACTCGATCTGCATCTCGATCGGCGAACCGGTGGGAGGTTCGAATTTCGGTAAGAAACGCACGGGGTGGCCCTGTTTGGCGCCGGTGAGGATGAGTCCGGCGTGGATCATTCGCGGGAGGGCGTCGGTCGCGAGGACCGCCTCGTGTTCCTTCGTGCCCTTGAGGCAGAGCAAATGCTCCAGGGGCCTTCTCGGAGTGCGACTCGGGCGCGGAGGACGAGCCGCTTCTCGCGGGGATCGAACCAGAGGCTTCGGCCCATCGGCTTCCAGGTCGGGTCGGGCCGAAACGAGTCGGTTGTTGGCTGGGGTGATTCGGAAGGAGGGGCGCCGAGGACAAGTAAGGCCGTGGCGAGAGCCAGGGTGGTGGATGACATGAAACCATCTCCTGGAGGGAAAGCGAGCAACGGCGGCCGCGGTTGACCTGGCGGGTCGCGCATGGTTCGAGACGGTTCAGAGACGAGCCGTTTCTCCTTCCAGCAAAACCGAAAAAGGCCTCCGGGGGAAGGTGGTTCCCCCGGAGGCCGGTCGCATTGGGAAGTTTCTGGCAGGAAATCAGTTGGAGACAGCCGGGATACCGAGTCGTTCCTCTTCCTCTTCCAGGATGATGATTCGAGGTGTGACCATCAACATGAGGCTGGAGGTGGTCCGGCCGATGCCGATGTTGCGGAAGAGACGGTTGAGCATGGGGGTCTTGGAGAGCACGGGCACGCCGAACTCTTTCCGCTCCTCATTGAGCCGCTTCACACCGCCGAGGAGGACGGTTCCGCCGTCGGGCACCGTGACGGTCGTATTCACGGTGGTGAGGTTGAACCGAGGAAGCTGGATCTGAGCGTTGATGGACGCGGAACCACCACCCAGGCCGCTTCCACCCACGGCCGCGGGGACGGCGATGGTGTCGAAGCCTTCGATGACCGTGAAGACCGGGGACAGGGTCATACGCACATAGCGTCGGTCGGCGGAGACCACGGGGGTCACCGTCAGCGTGACGCCGTTGGGGAACGGAGTCGGGGTTGGCAAGAACGCCACCGAGCCAGGACCCACGATCGGTGTCAGCGACGAGATGTAGTAGATCGTCTGGGTGTTGTTGATGAACGCCGGGGCACCGTTGAAGGTCGTGATCTTCGGAGCCTGGAGGATGTTCGATCGGGTATCGCCCTGAGCGGCCGTCAGGAAGAGGAAGACTTCCAGGTCGCTGAGGAACGAGATCCCGAAGGTCGCCCCCGCCGTCGATGAAACGCCGCCGATCGTAGGAGCACTCTGTGCGGCACTATCCTGCTGGAACGGAATCGACAGGTCGGACGAGAAATTACCGATTCCGCCGCTGGAGAGACCGACCGTCAGCGGAGTCTTGTTGCCCAGCGAATAGTCGCGGAACGGGTTCACGATGTAAGCACCCGGTGTCGCTTGGCCGCCACCGCCGCCACCGCCACCGCCGCCGAGCGTACCACCGCCACCGCCACCGCCGAGTCCGCCACCGTTCTGGCCGCCGAGGCCGCCACCACCGCCGAGCTGGCCACCGCCACCGCCGCCGAGCTGGCCACCGCCACCACCGCCGAGCTGGCCACCGCCACCACCGCCGAGGGTACCACCGCCGCCACCGCCAAGCGTACCACCACCACCACCGGTCGTGGTGCCGCCGCCAGCGATGCCGCCGCCGCCGTTAACCGGGAAGAGGGAGAGAGCGGGGTTTGGAATCGCGAAGGTGCTCTTCTTGCCCACCGTCTTCGAGTGGATATCGAAGTCGAAGTCGACACCGATCTGCTCGAAGAAGCTGTCACTCAGCGTGATGAACCGCACCTCGATCGAGACCTGAAGATCCTGAAGTCGTCGGAGCTGCTTGAGCAGGTCCGCAACCTGGTCGTGGATCTCGGCCGTGTGGCGGATAATCAGGCTGATGCTCAGGAAGAACGGCGTGATCGAGCCAATCGGCGTTGCCGTGTCCAGTCCGCCCGCGTCACCGGCTCCGAAGCCGCCACCCATGCCGTAGGACGAGGAGGAGTCGGTCCCCGCTGCGTTGGTGACCTGCCAGGTGTTGGGCGCGATCGTACCCGTGATGAGCTGGATCAGAGGGGTGAAATCCGCTTTGGGGCGATCACCCTGAGTGAAATTCGGGCCGCCATTCGTCGCGGTGCTCGCCCCGTTGGGCAACGGCATTTGCTGTCCGCCGGCCCCGAGGGCTCCCGGAGTGCCCGGGTTATCCAGCAGGCCCATTGGGTTCAGGGGGTTCGCCGGTCCCCGGGTCGGGGCAATGACCAGGTCGCCCACATAGTAGGTCTTCGGATAGGTCGAAGACATTGAGGTCTGAGGGCTCGTAATCATGAGCACCTCGTTCTCGACCTTGTAGTTCAGGCCCAGGGGGCTGAGCATCAACTTCAAGGCGTTCTTGAGCTGGACGTCAGAGACCACCAAGGAGATGGGGGTCGCCGTGGTGATGTCCACATCCGCGAGAGCCTTCTGATCGAGAACGATGTTCAGGCCCGTGTAGTTGGCGAGGAACGCGACCGCCTCGGACAGAGGCTGCGATTCCATGTTCAAGGAGACATTCTCCTTGAGCTTGGACTCGATGTAGACGGTCTTCGCGTCCTTCTTGATCTCGAGCCTGGCATTCATCCGCAGGCGATCGGCCGTGAGGTCCTTGAAGTTCTCGGCGTACTTGATGCCGTTCAACTGAACTTCGGGGTCGGCGATGGCCGCGGTGTCCACCATCTGCAAGGTGTCGAGTGCGGCATCTTCCTTGGCGGCCTTGTTCTCGAGGTCCTTCTTGTAGTGGCGCTGAACGTTGGCCTTCCAGGCGAGGATGGTGGCCGACACCTCGTTGGGATCAATTTCCTGGGCCATCGTGGCGAACTTGTTGGCCTCCTGGTAGCGACCTTCGGCCATCGCCGTGGTGGCTTTGCTCATCAGCTCTTCCATGCGAGTCTTCTTGGCCTTCTCCGCCTCGAAGATCCGGAGCCGCTTGGCTTCAATTTCAGCTTTGGCGTTCTTGTCGAGCATCTTGACGTCGAAGGCGGCCTTGTCCTTCTTGGCAAGCTCGATCGCAACCTCGAGGCGTCGCACCATCGTCCGGGTGACGGCTTCGGGGAGCTCGGAGGACTTGGCTTTGACCGACCGGAGGGTCGTTTCGTAGATCTCGATCGCCTTGTCGGGATCCGTCTCCTGGTACCGTCGTGCCTCGGCAGTCTTGGTGCCGACCTCGGCGTTCAACTTCTGGGCGGCCAACGCCTCGACGTCGTGGGTGGGATGAGTGAGGTCGGATGCCGTCGCCTTCCCCGAGTCGTCTTCGGGAAGCTTGGCGAGCAGGTCCTGCACCTTCTGCATCAAACCGCTGTCGAGAGCATCGCCGGAAGCAGCGACTTCAGCCAAGAGGGCCCGGGCACGTCCCTGCTCTCCCTTACGGAGTGCGTCGAGGGCCGAGTCGTAGAGGCTCAGAGCACCACCCTGTGCGGCCAGAGCAATCTGGGCGATCAAGTCGTCGGCCTGGGGGTCGACACCGTGCTTGCCTGTCTTGGCCTCTTCAGCCATCTGGCGAGCTGCGGCATAGTTTCCCTGGCCGTAGAGGGCTCGTGCTTCGGAAAGAAGCTGCTCACCCCGGCCCAGCGGAGCGGATTCCGCCGCAGGCGGAGCGGGTTCCACCGCGGGCAGAGCGGCTTCCACCGCGGGCAGAGCGGCTTCTGCCGCGGGCAGTGCGGCTTCCGCTGCGGGCAGAGCGGGTTCCACCGCGGGCAGAGCGTCGTTCGTTGCGGCCGGTTCGGGAAGGCCCAGAGGGGTCGCTTCGACGTCCGCACTCACCTTCTGGACCGACGCGTCGGTCGCCGGCAACGGCCCGTTTTCCTGAGTTCTCAGGCGTTCGACTTCGGAGAACTTGGCCGAGGCCGCAACGCTATCGCCACGGGCCAGCAGTTCGTTCGCCTCATGTTCGACGATCGTGCTCCGCGACTCGGCCATTGGCTTTGTCGGCGCGGCGGCGATCGCCGAGGGAGTCTGACGAGCACGAGCCATTTCGACGTCGTGCAGCACCGTCTCCGCTCGGTCGGAGGTCAGCGGCGGGACCACGTTCATTCGCTGGGCCTGCTGCGCCTTCTCCGCGGCCTTGTCCAGCTGGCCGGTCGACATCAGGTGTCGAGCTTCCTGAACCAGGACGTCATAAACACCCAGGCTGGGCTGCTCTTTCGGAGGACTGGTACGGAGTTGGTCACGACGTCGCAGTGCGCGGGCCGCGGAGGCGACCTTGTCGGGGTTGTCTTCGAAGACGCCGAAGGACATTTTCCACGACTTGACGTCGAGCGCCAGGGCTTCGGCCTGCTCGAACTGGTTGTTCGCCAGCAGGGCGCGGGCCTGCTTCACTTTGGCGCGGGCCAGATCGAGGCTCCGGGACTGGTCGGACGTCGCGGTCGCCGTCATCTTGGGGCGAGCCTTTTCGATGGCGTCGGCCACCTTGGCCGGCGTGTCGTCGAACAGACCCCATTGAACGTTCATCGCCTGGACTTCGGTGACGAGCCGGGTGGCTGCCTCGTAGTCTCCTTGGCGAATCTGTTCACGGGCCGACTGGAGTTTCCAGCGTGCCCCTTGTTTCGCATCGGAGGGGTTCGCCCCTGATGCCGGAGCCGGCTGAGCGCCCGGCACCGTTCCCCTCGTAGTGGCCGGACTGGCCACCGACGCGGCCGCTGTCGGAGCGGTTCCGGCCGGAGCCACCGCGGAGTCTGCCGGCACGCGTGAGAGCTCTTTCAAGTAGGCGTCGAGGACAGTTCTTTCGCTTACCGAGAGCTGGTCGCGATAGGATTGGGCGGCCGTGAGATACTGGGTTGCCAGAGCATACTGGCCACTGTTGAACAACCGAGCGCCGGCTTCAAGGTACCTTACCGGTGGTACGGGCGCTGTGGGCCGCGGCGATGATACTGGGTGGGCCGCGTCCTCAGGGGGAGCGCCATCCGTGGCCCCACCCCACGCGCCGAGGGTCAAGAGGATTGCGAGTGTTCTAAGCCTTCCCAACGCGACCTCCTTTCGCCACACGCGGAGACGACCGCCGACTTCCCTGGCGACGGTCTCTGACTTGAATCCGCAGTGGGAGACGTGAATCCGATGTCTTCGCAACCGCCATGGCCCCGAAGGGCGGCGGCTCTTCACCCGGCTGTCGTGGGGCTTCTGAGATTCAGAGTTGTGTGATCAAAGCGGTGCGACCCAGAACGGGGAGAAGACGAGGCGGTGTCTTACCCTGAACGAGAATAGGGGTCAAGCTGCCTTTTTGGATTTTTTCGATTTCCCGGATCACCGTTGAGCCTCTCACCAGCCTCAAAATAGGGCGTCAGCCGCTCCGAGACCCCCTCTCTAACAAAAACAAGGAACCGCGACAGTGCGAGATTCGCGATCGAATTCTGGCCTGGTTACATCCGGAGCACGGCCGGCCCTGCCGTGCTCCGGATTCGATCGGGCCGGAAATCCATCGCGAGTCTCACCCAGTCGCGGATCGTTGAAAAAAAAAAGGCCCCCGACGGATCACCGTCGGGGGCCTGGGGCAAACTTGTGGGCACAGCGAGGCCGGCCTGAATCAGGGCATGCCCGGCATCCCACCGAAGAATGACGAACTCTCGCGCACCTTGTTGGCGTTTGACTCCGCCACCTCGCGTTTATACGTCTCGAAGACGTTCTTGCGAACTTCGTTGGGCTCGTCGAACGCCTGGTTCTTCATCGCGACCGACCCGTCGGGTCGAACCACCAGCGAGAGGGCCGGCACCTCGAACCGACCGTTGTCGATGTCTTTGGGAAGGGGCCTGGCCCCTCCCATCGCGTCGAGCACGACCTGGCGGCTTGTGAAGTCGATCCGTTCCCGCTTCGACCCGGAGCCTTCGGAGTTGGGAATCTCAACGCTGAAGAGACTTCCGATGACGTCGCCGGGCCCCGCGTCGAATCGACGGACGACCATGACGCCGTTGTTTGGATCCCACTTGGTCACCTCGAACTGCACCTGGTCGGTTGTCCCGACGCTGGCCACTTTCTGAAGGGCGTACGTCGCGACGTCGGCCGGAACTGAGACGATCTCGGTCGGTTCGCTCCACGGGCCGGCGAGCTCGATCGCGTTCTTGTCGACCCCCGGCGCGACGTCCTCACGCTTCAGGTTCGGGTTGAAGACCACGATCCGCAGCCGAAAGCGATAGGTCGTGTCGGGGTCGACGGTGAAGTCGAGCGACCGGACCATGAGCGTCTCTTCCTCGTTGTGAACGAAGCTCATGTCATCGGAGGCCGTTCCTCCCATTCCGCCCATCATTCCTTCCATCATTCCCATCGGCCCCATATCCATCATGCCGGGGTTCATCATGCCTTGCTCTGGCATCATGGCCCCTTCCATCATCCCGGGCATCATTCCAGCATTCAGTTGCGGCTTGGCGACTTCCTTCTTCTCCTTGGGGACGAGGGCTGCGACGTGGACCTTTTCCCAGTAACCCGCCTTCAGGAACGGAAGCGGGTCGACCAGGTGTTCGAGACGGACGGGGTCAGGCACCCACTCTTCATCGTGCTCGGGAAGATTGTCGAGAATCTCGTGATTCTTCTCCGCATCGACCTGCTCCCACTCCGACCAGGTGCCGTCCTCTTGGAGGCTCTGGCGTTCGATGTCGACCTGCTTGAAGTGCGGGTAAGCCACTTCCTTGCGTTTGAGGGCAGTGAGATAGTTCTCACGCAAGGTCTTGTAGTCGAGTACACCCGTGATCGACACCCAGCGAAGACCCTTGGTGGTCTCCTTGAACGGACCGGCGGCCACGTCGGCCTTCTTCTCGGCTTCGTTGGTCTTGGACTTGTCCTTGCCGGCGAGCAGACTCTTGACGCGTTGCTTCTCCTGCTCGTACTTCTTGTTCGCCTCGTCCTGTTGCTTCTTGGTCAGCCCCATACCCCCCATCTCCGGACCACCCGGCATCATGCCCATGCGTCGGTTGAGCCGGGCCTGAGGAAGATCGCCGGACGCATTCGGATCATCGGGGGGAACGGGAACTCGCTCACCGTCCTTGAGCTCGTAAATCAAGACGCCACCACGGCCAGGGTACGCGACCAGCTCCGTCGGCGCGATCAGCTCGGGGGTGTCTCGAATCAGGCCCGCTCCTGGCTCAGGAGAGGTCCAAGGGCTGGAGACCTTGAAGGCGATCGCATCGATCTTGTTGCTCGACTGCTCGTCGACCATCTTTTCGAAGTGAGGATTCTTGATATTCTCGTCTTCGAGAAGCTTGAGAATATCCTCATTGTTTTGACGTCGGCTGATGTTGGATTCCGCGTTGCTGGCGGCCTTCCTGACGTCTTCGGGGGTCGTCTCAATTGTGGGTCGGGTCGCCGCCATGTACAGGAACATGAGGCAGATTACGGCCGTGACGCCCATCACGGCCTTCTCGCCATGACGTAGCCCCAAGGCTTTGATTTTTTCAACCGACGCGTTAGCCATGGTGGCAACTCCTCTCGGAACCTATCGGCAATATCGGTCGGATGCGGGCCGATCCCGACCGGCGGAGCTTCGACTCGATCGTTGTCCAGTCATTGCGTTTTGGGCGCATCGTCAGCCTTGGGGGCTTCTTCAGTTTTGGGCGCATCGCCAGCCTTGGGCGCCTCTTCTTTCTTGGCGGCGTCCTCAGCCTTGGGCGCCTCTTCTTTCTTGGCGGCGTCCTCAGCCTTGGGCGCTTCTTCTTTCTTGGCAGCGTCCTCAGCCTTGGGCGCTTCTTCTTTCTTGGCGGCGTCCTCAGCCTTGGGCGCTTCTTCTTTCTTGGCAGCGTCCTCAGCCTTGGGCGTTTCGCCGGTTGGCGCGTCGGCGGGCGGGGCGTTCGGATCGGCAGGCATCGCCTCGGCCTCGGCATCGGCCGATTGGCTGGGTTCACCGACCGGCTCTGGAGGCGGGGGAGCATTGTAGAACCGGGCCTGGCCGTAGACCGTCAGTTCGATGATGTTGTAGTAAGGATCATGAATGGTGACGGCGCTGGTTTTCTTGGCCTTCTCCAACGCATCGAGCCGCTCCTTCTGCCGGTCTTTCGTCCGGACATCGGTCCCCTTCTTGGCGACGGCTCCCATCCCTCCCATGCCATACCCGCCGCCCATGCCTGGGGCCATTCCGGGCATCATCCCCATCCCCTGCATTCCACCGTAACCGGTCATGCCGCTCATGCCGCCGGGCATCATCCCAGGCATCATTCCGGGCATCATTCCAGGCATGCCGCCATACATGGAGTCGCCGCCCCACATCATGGGGTCCCCCTTCACCGGTTTGACGACTCGCGTGGGCGGCTTGGCGATCGAGAACTCGGAGACCTGGATCGCCATCGGCGAGTTTTCGAGGGCGACGAGCATGTCCTGGATGTTGCTCTGGTCGATGAGCACCGAGATCTGGAACGGCATGATCTTATATTGAACGCTGTCCGTCTGAATATAAAAGACGGCATCACGATTCTGCTGGGCACCGCCCCCCATCATCCCCATCATTCCCATCATGCCGGCGTCGTTCGCCTCGGTCGCCGAGTCGGAAGCGGTGGTTTCAGCGGCTGCGGATTCAGAGCCAGGGGGATCGAGGGGGGGGGCTTCCACAAGTTCCACGCCTTTGGCCATGGAGATCTGGTCCTGCGAGGTGGAAGTGCCCACGTCGAGGAGATTGATCTGCTTGATCTTCGCCGTGTCCCAGTCCTTGGCTTGTTTGTTGACCTCGTTGACGACCTCGAGGAGTGAGCGCTGGATCCAGAGACGCTCTTGTGCGGCCCAGACTTTGCCCAGGCTAGGAATGCTCGAACCCTTGAGTTCGAAGAGGGCCGGCTTGAGCAAGATCGCTTCTTGCGGTGCGGAGACGACGCCTGTCCCCTCGATCATGTCGAACGGCCGGAAGGTGTTGTAAACGTCGGTGACGTACTTTTTATAGGCGGTGGCGTACTTGATGATGGTGACCTGCACGGTGCTGGCGTCGACATTCTCGGGCCACTTGTTGCCCCAGTCGCGAAAATCGGTTTCGACGGTTTCCGGCCAGGTCAAGAGTGGGGCCTGCCGTTCATAAAGCTTGGCCCACGAGACGTTGACATCCTTACTCAGCACGGCCGTCTGCTCATCAACGATCGGCTTGTACTGATCATTCGGGATCACGCCGTTGGCGTATTTCTCGACTCCCGACTTGGCCCCGGTGATCAGGCCGGTCTTTTCGATCGCTTTCTTCTTGATCGGGTCGGAGCCGATGGCGTAGGCGATCATTGGCAGCAGGGCCGAGATACTCACGGCGATCCAAAAGCGATACTTGATCGCTTGTCGCAAGATTTCTTTGATTTGGTCCATGGTTGCGGCGACCTTCGTGGTTGATTTGGATCCGAGACGTCTCGGCCGGCGGGCGATCGCTCACCCGCGACGTGCCGGCTCGAGACGTTGACGTCGATCGAATCCGACGGGAACCCGTCGCGATCGAATGGGTCAGGTCACTTGGGCGTCGCTGGCGTGGCCGCCGGAGCCCCGGGGGCTGCTGGGGCTGTTGGGCCCGCTGGGGTTGCTGTTGCCGAAGCTGCGGCCGCCGCTCCCTGGATCATCGCTTTCTGAACGACTTGCGACTGCTTGAGCGACTCCTTCTCGATCTCCTTTTCCCTTTCGGCGGTAATCATCGTCTTGTTCGTCTCGGCTTCTCGGAGCGACTTGCTGATCTCTTGAAGCTTGGTCATGCGCTCTTCAGGCGTCTTGGGGACATCTTCCGGTTTCGGTTCTTGCCAGACGAACTGGATGAGGAAATCGGTCCGGTTGTGTTTGACCAGCTTCTTGGCCTCTTTCCCCGCAAGCCCGCCATAACCGCCGCCCATCATCCCCGGCATCCCGGGCATCATCCCCGGCATCATCATGTCATTGCCGCCCATGCCGGGCATCATTCCCTCGCCGCCGCCCATGCCGGGCATCATTCCGGGCATCATTCCGCCCATCATGCCTTCACCGCCTTCGGTGGCAACGACGGCGGGCTTCGCCCGATCGAGAATGGGAATGGTTGTGCTGGCCAGCCCGTTGGTCATGCTCGCCTTTTCGTTGGTCCATTCCGGATCTTGGAGGGCCCAGGCGAGGGTGGGGTGGTGGATTCCGTAGAGCCGCAGGTCGGCGGCGTTCAGTTTCGGGAGGATTTTCTTGATGATGAATTGATAGGGCCCGAAATCCGTGCGTAGCGGGCTCGATTCATCAATCTGTCGTTCCTTGAGGGTCGGGTCGGGGTTGTAGTGGTGGCCGATGACCTGGATGACCCAGCCCGCGCCGGTCGGTGGCGTGGTTCGATCGAGCTGGTGCATCAGATCCTTGGCGAATCGACTCAATTCCTTGGGCGGCGGGGCGTTGAACCATTCGGTATCGAGGTCTTCACGCCAGGCCGGCTTGATGGCGTCAATGTGGACCCGAAGATGATCGAGCCGGAGTTGGTCAGCCGGCTTGTTCGGATCGAGTTTATAGTCACGGACGGGATCGGGCAGGTGCTCGTTGAGGATCTTGAGGAAGTCGGGCCACTTGGCGCGGTCGGTGGTGCCGGCGACCAGCTTGTCACCTTCGTCGAACTTGGTCTTCCATTCGGTCTTGGCCGCCTCGAATTCCGAGGCGAAGCCGGAACCCTTGTTGGTCGTGTTCTGAGCTTGCTTGACGGCCTCGTCGAACGGTTGAGTGTCGACCTTGGCCAGGACGCGGTAGTCGCCCAGGAACAAGGCCGAGAAGCCGAGCATCAGAAGGGCCGAGGCCGCCAGGGCCCACGGCTTCTTGGCCCGGATGATGCGGATCTTCTCGATTTCGGGGGGAAGCAGGTTGGTGCGGATCGGGCTCTTGGCCAGTCCCTGAAGCGCCAGGCCGTAGACGACACCGAACGAAGGGAGGTTTTCCTGAAACTGCGGCGAGGTCTTGACGTCGTCGCCGGCCAGGCGGATGAACGACTCCAGCTTCTCGACTTCATGGCTCAAGTTCTGCTGAAGGAACTTCTGAAGCCCAGGAAGCTTGAAGCCGTTGCCGAGACCGACCACCTTGGAGATCTTGGAGTTCCGGTTGACGCTGCCGTAGAAACCGATCGAGCGGTTGATCTCGCTGGCGAAGTCGTTGAACACGCCGCGCATCGCGGTGAAGATCGAGCGCGGGTCGGGGGCCTTGGTGGCATTCCGCTTCAGGTGCTCGGCCTTGGCGAAGGTAAGCTTCAGCTCCTTGGTCAGAGCGCGGGTGAAGTGGTTCCCCCCGATCGGCACATTCCGCTGCCAGATCCGGACCCCGTCGGTGATGATCAGGTCGGTGTTATCGGCGCCGATGTCGATCAGGACGATCGAGCCTTTGTCGCCTCCGGCCTTGGCTGGCGGCTTGGCCTCACCCGCCTCCGTCTCGGGGGCGTCGCCGGCCGGTTCCGCGCCAGGGAAGGCGGGGGGAGGCCCCTCCTTGATCTGGTCGAACGTGATGTAGTTGTAGAGTGCGATCGGACCCATCTGGACGATGTCGACTTCGATCCCGCAGACGCGGAACGGAAGAATTGCCCGATTGATCTGGTCACGCTTCATGGCGAAGAGGCCGACTTCGGCCATCGTGAAGTCCTCGTCGGACTCCCCGTCGTCATCGCCGATCTGTTGGTAGGCCCAGACGACTTCCTCCAGCGCGAACGGAATCTGCTGGCGGGCCTCGAACTTGACGATGTCGGGAATTCGCTTTTTCTCGACCGGCGGTAGCTTGATGAATTTGACCAACCCGGCCTGACCAGGCACGGAGATGGCTACCTTACAACCCTTCAGATCGTTGCGTTCGAGGAATGTCTCGAGGGCCTCGCGAACCAGCTGATCGGGATCGGCGTCAGGCTGGCTGAGGATCTTGGGATATTCCACGTAATCGAAGGCTTCGGCCACCACATGATCGGGCGTTTCGCCCGGCACCAGCTTTAGCGCTTTCAGTGCGGCCTGGCCAACGTCGAGCGCCCAGACGGCCTGGATCTTCGCCATGCGGTCAGTCTCCTGTCGCGCCCCGGGGGGGCCCTATCGCAAGTTGTTTTGATCGGTTGTGGTGCAAACTCAGAATCCCGACCAGAAAAGGTCGGGAGCGGCCTAGCCATGTACGTCGAGCCCGCTTCCTTCAGAAAATGCCTCACGCTAGCACAGGGGTGAACCCAGCGTCAACGCGCGGCAAAAAACCATCCGCTCCGGTTCTTGGAACGGCGTAAGGTCTGAAGGTCGACCGGGATCGGCGGGGCGTCCGTCAGGGGGCGGCTCCATAGAAATTGGACGCCCACCGTGGCGGATAGTTCCCGAGACTTGGAAATTGACCGGGGCCGGACCGAATGCCGGAACCTTGACCGGTTCGCTTCTTTCGCTCGGATCGCTCTAGCTTAACATACGATGGAGCGTGCGGCGAGGTTCGCGCCCGATGGGCTGTGGGTTCAGCCTGGGCGCGTGGATTCGCGAGGAAAAATTTCGCACGGCTCCAAAGAATGGGTCACTCAAATCTCATCATGGCTTCGGATTACCGTCGCGTGCGATCTCGCCGGGTGCCTCGCTTGCCGGCCGCGGTGGCGGGGGTTGCCGCACCGGCCGCCGGCTTTGCGCCGGGAACCGTTCGCTTGACCGGATTATCGGCGTACTGGTCGGGTCGACCGGGGCCCGATCCTTCGACCGTCTCGATCTTGAGGTCGTCGAAGTAGGCGTCGCCGAATCCTGCCAGGCCCAGGGTCACGGTCATCATTCCGTCGGCAGGTACCCGGCGGAAGAGGACGACCTTGGAGAACTGGGGATCGAACCATGATTGCGGAACTGTAAGGCCTCTCCACCGATCGAGTCGGTGATGATGATGCCTCCCTGTCCCGGGGTCGAGGGGTTCGCCTTCTGGACGAGGACCGAGATCCGCAGAAACTGCCCGGCGGTGACCCGGATCGGTGGTGTTCGAATGGCCGCGGCGGGGAAATCGAAGAACGGTGCGAATGAGTCGATCGACCGGTTCTCGGCCGGTTCGACCGTCATCTTCAAGAACCGCTGGTCCGGGTCGTCGTCACTGGGAACCGTTGACACATGAGAGTTGATCCCGTCGAGCTGATAGCTCTGGTTGATCCAACCCGCCGACTCGAGCTCGGAGTGGTTGTCGAACGACCCCCCCCTCAGAAGGCTGGCCCCAAAAGAGCGAGCCATCCAGTCGAGCCAGATATAGTGTTGAGGTAAGGAGTTATAACTCACCAGCGGTGGGCTGGCCAACGGCATCAGCAGCATCGGCGTCCGGTTCCTGGCGACTTCCTGTTCCGCCTTGAGCTCATCGACGCTCATGCGCCCCTGACGGGTTCGCGGGGGCTTGGGCGGCTCGGGAGCGACCAGCTTGGCCATGTCTGCATAGCCTTTCGACCACTGAGCGAACATCAGGTGGCGGAGTGTCCGACCCGCGCGTCGGGCTTCGGACCAGGCCAGGGGGTATTCCATCCGCTCGAAGTTTTCTTGGGCCGTTTTGATCATCGAGTCGGCCAGCTTGAGGAGCTTTTCTTCTTCGTTGGGGGGACGGGATCCTACAGGCAAGGGCGCGAGCTTCGAGTCGTTCGGGTCGTAGAGTGTGTGACCGTCGGCAATCAGTCGGTTCGTGGTCTCCTCGACCATGCGGAGCTGAGATCGTGCCTGCTCGATCGCGAGCTGGCAGGCTCTGGGCCGGACCCCACTGATCGCATTGAGGAGTCGATCGGCCATCCCGTGGTCGGTGGTCACCAGAACCAGGCTAGTCACGCCGAAATCGGGCAAGGTGATTCGGATGCCCCCCGGCACACGCTCACGCGCCTCAATTGCCTTGACATCGCCCGGGCTGATCTCGAATGCCTGGGCCGACTCGGGGGCGGGGATGGTGATGTTGAGGTTGTGCTTGGCCATCTGCGATGGTTGGAACTGGGCTCCACCGGCGAAGTCGGCGACCAGGAGCAGCATTCCTTTCTGGTCCTGGGTGGCGATCCCAGCCGCCTTGATGCTTGGGTGCGGCTTCAACTCTTTCGTTTTTGGGACCTGCAAGGTGGGTGCACTTCCCAGCGGAGGGAGTGTAGGAGGATCGAGATCAAAGGTGTCGAAGAGCGGAATCGGACCTTTGCCATTGGCCAGGATCGACTCCATCAGGTCGATCTCTTCGTTGAGGAAGGCGCACTCGATCAGAAGAGGCCGTCCCTCGTCGGTCGTCAGGTCGGCATCACCCCGGAACCCGATACCCCGGTAACCGGCGGCCAGGGCGAGGTACGAGAACAGTCGAACTTGCTCCGGCTGAACCCGCGGCTTGCCCCAGGCGGGGGGTTGGTCATGCCCCCAGATCGATGTCTGAACCGAAAGGGGGGGAGTGGCCGGGAGCCAGGTGAAGAAGTTGCCTTCCAGATTGCTCAGCGCCGTCAGGTCTCTCCGCTGCTTCAGAAACTTGTAGGTGTCGATCGGCTCCTGCGCGGATGCCCAGGCATTGGGGCTGATGGTCATGATCGAGATTCGTTTCGGACCATTGGCAAAGAGGGGCAGCTCGCCATCGACACCGGCCGTCGTCAAATGAGAGACGTTCTGGGGAAGACCTCGGAGGGCGGCAACCGCGGTCCGGATCCGCTCGAGTTCGTGCTTACGGGACTCGAGATCGAGCGCGCTGCCCAGATGGTTCCCCAGATTCCAGAACGCAACATGGTCGCGGAAGGGATAGTTCTTGGCCGCGGCGAACATTCGTTCGGGCTCGATCGGTTTCCCTTCAAGCGTGGCGTCGAGGTCGGGCATGAGCAGGAAGCCCCACTTCACCGCGTCCTTGATCCGCTGGGGGTCGGCATCCACCTTGTCGGCGAGCACATCGAAGCCGAAATGGCTGAGCTGGGCAACGTCGGCATCGGGAGCGTCGATGGCCGTGACGAGCCAGTCGTAGTCGCGATTGTCATTGCCGCGACGCATGAGCTTATTCATACTGTCGAGCTTGACTCGCGCTGTGCTAACGGGCACGGCCGTTGGGGTTTCGGGATTTGATGCCGGGTCAGGCAGGGTCGGGCTCGGGGCTTCGGGTTTGTTGAGGGCGGCCACCGTTTCTTGAGGGACTGGCGAGATCTCCAGGTCGTCGAGGAAGACCTCGGTCTCGCCCATGCCCCCGAAAAGGTTCACGACGACGCGTTCGAGGTAGGCACCCTCGACATCGACTGGGCGACTTGTGGCCGCCCGGAGCACCCGCGCCTGCCGCTCGATCGACGGGCGTAGGCTCGTCAACTCGATCCGTTGCCAGCGATCGTTATTCTCGTAGCCGGTCCCCGGGATCATCACGAAGGAGGGTTGACCCGTGTTCGGGTCGATGTCCTTCGGCAAAACCACGCGGCCGTAGATCCGGACGCCGACCCGGTTGGACCGCACAAACAGCTCAACCTTGAGATTTTCGGGGACGACGACCTTGGGCAAAGGATAGCTATAGAAGAAGGAGCTACCGATCCCGGCGGTGAAATGAAACCGTTCCGCGGTTCGACCGGAGTGAGCCGCGCGACTGGATCGCTCGTGTGCTTGCAGATTGATCGTGGCGTCGGTTTGCTCCTGACGCCAGATGGGCCGGGGCGATTCGAATCCGTCCTGGATCCGCTCGGCCGACTCATCCGCACCCCAAAGCCAGGCGGCGGAGACCGAGACCAAGGCGGTCGATACCAGTAGGACGACCCTTGTTCGACGGAAAAACATCGCCGTGACCTCCATGTCTCAGCTTCCAACCGGCGCAAACCAGTCCGTTCCTAGACTTGAACGCCAAAACCTATCCTAGAGTTGGACGCCTGATCCTATCGGCATCGCCGTTAGTCGGGAAGATCAATGCGTGAACCTGATCAGTTGTCCGCTACCCAGGTCTTCGTAATTGTTAAACCGCATTTAAATCGCCAAATTCCGACGATCGGCAGCCTTTCGCCAAAACGGCGTGGTAAGTTTGGGTAGCACCTTTGATGAGGAACTTCGATGATCGACCAATCGACGAGGTCTGCTCAGCCGTCGAGCGACCTTCTGCCGAGCGAACTCTTGCAGTTGCGTGATCTGGTTCAATCGCAGCCGGCAGGCGTCCGCGCTGAGTTGGAGCCGCTCCTGGACGATGTCCTGGAGCATGCCCTGTTTCGCGGCCGGATTCTCTCGGTCGCCCGTGACGCCCTGGAGCGGCTGAGGCTCGACCTCAACATGGCCCTGTTCGACCTCGACGCCACCCGCCGCGAGCGTGAGGCGCTCCGCGACTTGCTTGGCGAACGGAACTGAACAACGCGCTCACTTCGCTCGTTCCGGCCACGGACGGCCGACCGAGGCCACTTTGCAGTGGCTTCGGGAACGCGCACGTTGCCAGGAACTCTGCTTTGAGCTTAACGCCCGCGAGTTCGGGGCAGAGAGAGCCAGGCGGTGACGACCCGGCCCACTTCCGCCATGCTGGCGCCCGAGCAGTTTTCGGGCAGGTCTTGCGAGGTGTGCCAGTACGGATAGTCGAAGTCGATCACGTCGATCGTGGGAATCCCGCCATTGTTGAGCGGCAGGTGATCGTCCATCACCGCGCGACCGACCCGGTTGCGGAACGCGTTGGCCTTCAACTGGCGCGCGACGGTCCAGACTTCCTTGACGAGCTTCGGGGCGAGGTTGAGGCTGTGCGGCTCCTGATGGATCTTCAGGTTTTTGCCGCCGACCATGTCGAGCACAAGCCCTGCTTCGTAGTTGATGTCGGAAGGACGGCCATCGACACCTTCGACATAGACCCGCGCGAACTCCTTGGAACCGAGGAAGTATTCGCCGTCCCGGCCATAGACCAATTCCTCACCATCGAAGAGGACGAGATCGATCCCCCAGGATGTGGGCAAGGTCTTCAAATGATGGGCGATCTCCATCAACAGTGCGACCCCCGAGGCGCCGTCGTTGGCGCCGATGAACGGAATCGACCGTAGCGCCGGGTTCGGCTCCTCGTCGGGGAAGGGGCGGGTATCGTAATGGACGCCGATGACCACCCGTTCTTTGCGCTCGGGATGCCACGAGCCAATCAAGTTGGCCATGGAGACCCGCTTACCGCTCCTCGGGTCGATGGCGGTGAACGGCTGCTCGCTGACCTTCGCGCCCATCTTCTGGAAGTGAGCCGAGACCATGGCTCGCTGCTTGGCGTTGGCGGCCGACCCGGCCGGCCGTGGGCCGATCTCACAGATTTGGGTGAGGTATTTGAACGCACGGTCGCCGTCGATCGGCGCGGGGACCGGCGTCGGGGCGGCCTCGGCCGAGGTGGGGTGGATCCGCTGGGACAAGGGTAAGGCTACGGCGAAAACCAGCCCGATCAGAACCAGGATCGCGAGTGGCGCGGTGAGGATCGGCATGGGAAGCCATCGCAAGAAGAGAGGGGGACGCCGCATCGGCTCGACTCCTGGAGGGTAACGAGTAGGTGTCCCCATCATACGGGTTCGGCCTCAACGTGTCAGGCTCGGAAACTCCTCGAGCAGGGCGGCGAGCCGTTCCATCGGCAGGCCGACTACGTTCGTGAAGCTGCCCCGGGCGACCGAGACGAATGGG
This sequence comes from Singulisphaera photorubra, assembly GCF_045290345.1. Lineage (GTDB taxonomy): Bacteria > Planctomycetota > Planctomycetia > Isosphaerales > Isosphaeraceae > Singulisphaera. The sequence goes on from NZ_CP155447.1 coordinate 3,507,161, forward strand.
TCGCGATCCTGGACGCCGTACGCCCCCGCCTTGCCTGCCCATCGATTCGAATCGAGGAACGCGCGCCGCTCGGCGTCGTCCAGGACCCGGAACCGGACCACGCTAACCTCGACGGCACCCACCCACTGGTCGCGCTCCGCGCGGTAGAGACAGACGCCCGTGAGAACCTCGGTATCGCGCCCTTCCTGAAGCCGGATCATCCGCTCGGCGTCGGCCCGGTCGAGCGGCTTGTTGAGGATCTCGCCCTCGACCGCACAGGCCGTGTCGGCCGCCAGCACGAGTCCGTCGCCCCGTCGTCGCGCCACGGCCGATGCTTTCCGCCAGGCCAGCATGGCCACGTAGTCGACCGCGAGCGTGCCGGCCTCGGGTTCGGGTTCATCGATGTCAGATGGGTCGACTTCAATGGTGTAGCCGGCCTCGGTCAGCAGTTGCTTCCGCCGGGGCGACGCACTGGCCAAAATCAAACGGACGCTCGTGGGCATGCGCGGCGACTCAAAGGACCATATTTCGAAGGGCGAGGGCTCGGCCGAACCCGGTGCGTCGGCGATCGTATCGCCGGTGGACCCTTGCCAACAAGCGAGAAAGAGACGACTTTCTGAAGTCGGTTCGTGTTCGCGACAGACGAGGAGATCCGCGATGCGCCTGCGATCCTGTCTCTGCCTGTTCCTGCTTGTCCTGACGGCCTCCACTTCTCATGGCGGGTCGGGCGATGCGAATCGCCTGACGTACCTTGAGGAGAACGCCCCTTATGATGTCGGGCTCAAGTTCCCCAAGCTCATCACCCCGCAATGGGTGGGCGAAGACGGGGTCGAGGCGGTCGTTGTCCTGGCGGTCGACGACTTGAAGGAGAACGTAACGCTTTACGAGGCCTATCTCCGGCCGATCCTCGAACGCCTCAAGAAAATCGACGGCCGCGCTGGCCTCAGCATCATGACCTGCAAGGCCGACGGTGCGGATCCAAGGGTCCGGGCCTGGCTCGCCGAAGGGGTGAACCTCGACGTTCACACCCTGACCCACCCTTGCCCGCTCCTCCAGAAGGACAACCTCACCGCGGCGCAGGACGCGGTCCATGGCTGCGTCGACCTGTTGAACGGGATTCCCGGCAACAAGCCGGTGGCGTTTCGGATGCCTTGTTGCGACTCACAGAACACTCCCAGCCCCCGGTTCTACGCCGAGATTTTCAATAAGACGAGCCCAGGCCGAAACTTCCTGACCATCGACTCGTCGGTCTTCCAACTCTTCACGCCCGATGACCCCTCGCTGCCGCGTGAGCTAGTCCAGGATTCCGACGGCCGTGAGCGGTTCCGCAAGTACATCCCGTTCCCGTCGTTCACCAACTACGTTGAGAACTACCCCTATCCCTACGTCCTCGGCAAGCTCTGCTGGGAGTTCCCGTGCAGTGTTCCGAGCGACTGGGAAGCGCAGAACCTTCAGAAGCCCAACAATCCGAAAACGGTTGAGGATATGAAGGCAGCCATTGATGCCGTGGTCCTCAAGCAAGGGGTGTTCAATCTCGTCTTTCATCCGCACGGCTGGATCAAGTCGGAACAAGTTGTCGAGTTGATCGACCACGTGGTGGCCAAGCATGGTAAGAAGGTGAAGTTTCTCAATTTTCGCGAGGCCCAGGAGCGGATCGACAAGAACCTGCTGGGCGGGCAGCCACTTCGCGCCGCGGACGGCATGGATAATGGTGTCCGCGTCCTCGACGTCGATAACGACGGCTACATGGACGTGGTCGTCGGCAACGCGAAGTCCCGACTCACGCGGCTCTGGAAGCCGAGCACGAAACGATGGTCGCTCACGAAGTTTCCCGAGCCGCTGGTCGCCAACGACCCCAACGGCGTTCCGCAACCGCAGGGTCTTTTTGGTTGCTTCAACCCCGACGGTCGAGCCGCCTTGATCGCTCCGGCTCCGGATTCTCATTCATGGGCGATTCACCGCTTTGTCGGTGGGGGCAAAGAGGTTGATCCTGAGAACGCACTCGCGTTGGTGGATCCCTCGACTCTCCCCGCCGGCTGGGAACGTGATCCGCAACTCAGCCAAGGACTGGATGCCCTCTCCACGCGTCCCAACGGACCGGTCGGGGTGACGAGCCTTCCCCAGGGACTTCGTGCCCGCGACCTCAACGGCGACAGTCGTTGTGAGATCATCCTGAGCAATGACGCCAACGGTCTGGTCCTCGCCTGGTCCGCGGTTGATTCCCAATCCAGCCCGCTCTCGGGGGAGGGCAAGTCGGCCTGGAAACCGCTTGATTTCCGGCTGCCGCCTGGTGCCCAGGTGGTCGATCGCGAGGGGCGCGATGGTGGCTTGCGATTTGTCGACGTGGATGAAGATGGCCATGACGACGTTCTCTTTTCACACTCGCCCTTCCCCAAGAAGGCCGACTCGCCCGCGACGGACTTTGATTACGGCCTTTTCCTCTTCGATTCCCTGGCCAAAGGCTGGTCATGCGACGTCTTGAAGGGCCAGCGCGGCGACGCGAACGCGCTTCCCTTGATCGCTCAAGCGGGAATGAACCAGGGGATGTGGATCCATTCCCGTCATCTCTGGTGGCAGAATGAGGCGACCGCCAAGCTTCCCAACCTCGTCGATCGTCGCGCGTTCAACGACCTCCTCCAAGGGGTGGAGTCGAAGGCGAAATCCCCCGAGGCCTCGCGCCGATCGATCCGGGTGAATCCGGGCTTTGCCGTCGAACTCGTCGCCAGTGAACCCCTGGTGGAAGACCCGATCGCCATCGAATGGGGGGCCGACGGCCGGCTCTGGGTGCTCGAGATGGGGGACTATCCCCTTGGCCGCGATGGAAAAGGGAAGGCCGGCGGACTGATTCGAACGCTCGAGGATAAAGACGGTGATGGCCGGTACGACAAGGCGACCCTCTTTCTCGATGGGCTCGCCATCCCGAGCGGGTTGCTCCCCTGGCGTAACGGGGTTTTGGTCGCCTGTGCTCCGGACATCTTCTATGTCGAAGACCGCGATGGTGACGGCAAGGCCGATCACCGCGAGGTCCTCTTCACCGGCTTCCGCGAGGGGAATCCGCAGCACCGAGTCAACGGGTTCGAGCTCGGCCTCGATGGCTGGGTCTATGGAGCCAATGGTGATAGCGGTGGCGATATTCGCTCGATCCAGACGGGGGCCACGGTCAACATCAACGGCCGTGACTTTCGATTCCGGCCCGACGACGGTCGATTCGAGGCAGAGAGCGGCCAGACCCAGTACGGCCGGCATCGCGACGACTGGGGGAACTGGTTCGGCAACAACAATCCTAACTGGGCCTGGCACTATGTGCTCGCCGACTCTGACCTTCGCCGTAACCCTCAGTTCGCCGCGCCCGACACAAAGCAGATGCTCGAGGCGGACAATAAGCTCTACCCTTTGAGCCGGACCTTGGCCCGGTTCAACGAACCGCATTCGGCCAACCGGGTCACCTCGGCCAACAGCCCCACTCCGTATCGCGACGACCTGTTCGGGCGGCACTTCGAGAACAGCCTCTTTGCCAGTGATCCGGTTCACAACCTCGTCCACCGGATGATCCTCGAACCGTCCGGGGCGTCGTTCGTTGGGAAACGCGGACCCGACGAGGCCGAACGCGAGTTCCTCGCCTCGACGGACAACTGGACCCGCCCCACGATGCTCAAGACCGGGCCGGACGGAGCGCTCTGGATCGCTGATATGTACCGCGCTGTGATCGAGCATCCCGAATGGATTCCTGACGACTGGGAGGCGAAACTCGACCTGCGCGCGGGGAGCGAACAGGGGCGAATCTATCGCGTCTACCCGGTGGATCAGAAACCTCGGCCGATTGCCCGGCTCGATCGGCTCGATACTGCGGGGCTGGTCGCCGCACTCGACAGTCCGAGCGGCTGGCAGCGCGACACCGCCCAGCGCCTTTTGCTGCACAAGGGAGATCGAACGGCCGCGGGAGCGTTGCGCGAGCTCGCGGCCAAGAGCCCCCGGCCCAAGACGCGGTTGCAGGCGCTCTGGACCTTGCAAACGCTCGAGGAGCTGAGCCCGCCGACCGTCATCGGTGCCCTGTCCGACCCGCACCCGCAAGTGCGCCGCAATGCGATCAAGGCTGGCGCGGGACTGCTCAAGACTTCGCCCGAGCTTGGTGAGGCGATGCTTCGCCTGACCGGCGACCCCGATCCCCAGGTCCGCTTCCAGCTTGCCTTGAGCCTGGGCGATTGGAACGACCAGCGAGCCGGCCGTGCCCTCGCAACCCTGATCCAACGAGAACCGAACGATCGATGGTTCCGCGCGGCTGTGCTCAGCTCGGCCGTCCCGCATGTCGGTACGATCATCGCCGCACTCTTTGAGAACGCGAAGGACGAGGCTCCCCCCACCTTGATCCTCGACCCATTGTTCGCCCTGGCCGCGACCGCAAAGGAATCAGAAGGGCTCGCGTCCCTGGTCGCGACCTTGAGCACGCCCGCGGGGCAGGGGGGCCAGTTCGCCTCCTGGCAGTTCTCGGCCCTGGCAAGCTTGCTCGATGCCTCGGCCCGCGCTCGAAAGCCTGTGGCTCAGACCGATCTGAATCGGTTCGAGAAGATCCGGGAGGCCGCTCGCACGCTCGCCGGCGACGACAAGGCCGGTGAGGAGGACCGACTCGCGGCGGTTCGGTTGCTTGGTCGCGACAAGGCGTCGCAGGCCTTGGACCGGCCCCGGCTGGTCGGACTGCTTCGTCCCCAGGTCTCCGGCACACTTCAGCAGGCCGCCGTCGCCGCCCTCAGCCGAGGAGACGATCCGCAAGTCCCCACGATTCTGATCGACGGCTGGAAAGGACATTCCCCCCAACTCCGCACCACGATCCTCGATACACTTCTCAGCCGTGATGTTTGGACCAAGACTCTCCTCTTTTCGCTCGAGGACACCTGCCTCCCCCCCGCCGAGATCGGGCCGACGCATCGCCGCAGGCTGCTGAGCCACCGGGATGCCGCGATCAAGGCCCGCGCCGAGGCGGTCTTCTCACGCGAGACGAGTACACGGCAAGAGGTCATCGCCGCGTACCAGACCGCCACGACCTTGCCAGGTAACGTGGCCTCGGGTGCAGTCTTGTTCAAGAAAGTCTGTGCGACTTGCCATCGGGTCGGCCAGGAGGGGGCCGAAGTTGGCCCCGACCTCGCCGCCTTGACCGACAAATCGCCCGGGGCCCTGCTGGTGGCAATCCTCGACCCAAACCGGGCGTTGGAAGCGAAGTACGCGAACTTCACGGTTCAGACGACCGACGGGCGGGTCTTGACGGGCCTGATCGCCAGCGAGACCGCCACGGCCGTGACACTCCGACGCCAGGAAGGGAAGGAAGATGTCCTGCTCCGGGCGGAGATCGACGAGATCGCGGCGTCCGGCCAATCCCTGATGCCTGAAGGATTGGAGAAGGACCTCAAGCCGCAGGAGGTTGCCGACTTGCTCGCTTTCCTGGGGACGACCGGACCTCCTCCGAAGCAGGTGGAAGGGAACCGGCCGGAACGAGTGACTTCAGGACCGGACGGAACGGTTGCCCTTCGTGCCGAGACGGCGGAGTTGTATGGTGATACACTCACGTTCGAGGCCAAGCACAAGAACCTGGGTTACTGGGGACGCCCCAGCGATCGCGCAGCCTGGCAATTCGTGACCGAGCGGCCCGGCCGCTACCGCGTCTGGATCGATTGGGCGTGCGACGATGGCTCGGCGGGTAACTCTCTCCTGCTCGAACTCGGTACTCAGCGGATCGAGCACCCCGTCACGGGAACCGGCGACTGGGATACCTATCGATTGGCCGACATCGGCGAGGTGACGCTCGCGCCAGGGATCCACCGGCTTGAACTTCACTCCGCGGGGCCCGTGAAAGGGGCGTTGTTCGACCTGCGTTCGGTCGAGCTTCGGCCGGTTGCGGACCCAACGAAGCCAGCCACAACGGGTTCGTGCTGCAACCCCTAGTTTGTGTTCCCACCCTTGTTTTTGTACGGTGGGCAGGGCCCACATCGCTCGACGATTTTTCTGCCAATATTTGATGATGCTTTTCGTATTCGCACCCGAGTTGATGCGAATTTGAGCTAGAAGAGGATGATTCATGCCTCCGTCCAATGAACTCGACGTCCGTCCGATCGCCGTCTCGCTTTACTACCTGCCGATCAAGACGCGGGTTCCCTTGAAGTTTGGGCCCGAGATCACGACCGAAGTGACGTGCGCACGCGTCCGCCTGACAGTCAGCGATGCGCTGGGCCGCGAGGCCGTCGGCTGGGGAGAGACTCCGCTGAGCGTCCAGTGGGTGTGGCCGAGTTCGCTCTCGTACGAGGCCAGGCTTGACGTCTTGAAGCGGTTCACCGTGCTGTTGGTGGATGCCTGGACCTGTTTCGAACAGACCGGGCACCCGCTTGAAGTCGGCCAATCGTTCCTGGAACAGGTTCTTCCGGGCCTGCTCGAGGCAATCAATGTGGAGCGAGGCCTGGACGCCGAGCCGATGCCCTGGCTGGCGGCCCTGGTCTGCTGCTCGGCGTTCGACCTGGCGCTTCATGACGCCTACGGCGTCTTGCATGGCGTGCCGACCTACCAGACCTATAACAAGTCGTTCATGAATGACGACCTCTCGCGCTATCTTACTCCCGCCGAAGGGACCGCCGTTTCCTTTGTGGGGAAGTATCCCGAAGACTTCTTCGCGACCCCCCCGGCCACGAAGCTACCGGCGTGGCATCTGGTCGGCGGTAAAGATCCGTTGGACTCGTCGGAGCTGACTGGCGAAGAGCCCGACGATGGCTATCCCGTGCTCTTGCGCGACTGGATCAAGCGAGATGGTCTGAATTGCCTCAAGGTCAAGTTGCGGGGTGACGACTACGCGTGGGACTATGACCGGCTGGTCAAGGTGGGCCAGATCGCTGTCGACGAAGAGGTGGATTGGCTCACCGCCGACTTCAATTGCACGGTCGACGACCCGAGTTACGTGAACCGAATTCTCGACCAGTTGGTCGAGGAATACCCACGTCTGTATGGAATGATCCTCTACGTTGAGCAACCCTTCCCGTATGAGCTCGAAACCCATCGGATTGACGTTCACAGCGTCTCCGCGCGGAAGCCGCTGTTCATGGACGAGAGTGCGCATGACTGGCACCTGGTCCGGCTCGGCCGGTCCTTGGGGTGGACCGGGGTCGCGCTGAAAACCTGTAAGACGCAAACCGGGGCGCTGTTGAGTCTCTGCTGGGCGAAGGCGCATGGCATGACGCTGATGGTTCAAGACTTGAGCAATCCGATGCTTGCTCAGATTCCTCACGTCCTCCTGGCGGCTCATGCGGGGACGATCATGGGAGTCGAGACCAATGGGATGCAGTATTACCCCGAGGCCTCCCGAGCGGAGTCCGTCGTCCATCCTGGCCTCTACCGCCGCGTTGGTGGGGTTCTCGACCTCTCCACTTTGAGTGGGCCGGGGTTCGGATACAAGCTCGACACCATCGAGCGTGACTTGCCCACGCCGGCCGCGGAGGGGCGTTGGATCGGCTAATCAGTGGCCAGCCCGAATGAGTTGTTGTTTGGAGAGCTTGTTCGGATCGTTTCCATTTGCGGAGGGCTGGGGGCTGTCGTAGGCCCCCAGCCCTCTGCCTTTTCTCTCGGCACACGGGGACCGAGTCTGGAACTCGAGGCTCCCGGACTGATGATCCCTCGCTTGTGGCCATGAGGCTGTTCGCTTGAACCTGAATGGGGCCGAAGGTGTCCGGGGAGGGACCCTGAGACCTCGGGTTCCCTCCCGGGCCCTCTTGGCGGGTTCAATAGAATAGTTGGTATTCGCCGGAACGATGCCGGGTTTGCTGATCTCAAGGTCGCAGGGAGTTCATTATGTCGGTGGAGGAAAACGAGGCCACGATGCCCGGTCGGGCCATGGTCACGCTGGCGCTTTTGCTGGCGATGGCGGTCGCGGCCCTGGAGCAAACCGTGGTCTCGACCGCGATGCCGAGCATCATCGCCCAGTTGAAGGGACTCGATATTTACCCCTGGGTCTTCTCGGCCTACCTGCTCGCCGCCACCGTCTCGACGCCGATCTATGGGAAGCTGGCCGATATTTTCGGGCGCAAACGAATTCTCCTCTTTGGATTAGGATTATTCGCCCTCGGTTCGATGCTCTCGGGAATGGCCCAGAGCATGCCTGCCCTGATCGCGATGCGGGTCGTGCAAGGTCTGGGGGCCGGGGCACTCGGACCGATCGTCTTGACCATGCTGGGTGATCTTTTCACCCTTCAGGAGCGGGCCAAGGTCCAAGGGCTCTTCAGTGCCGTCTGGGGAGGATCGAGCCTGATCGGGCCTGCCTTGGGAGGGGTTTTGACCGATCAGCTTTCGTGGCGCTGGGTTTTCTTTGTCACGGTTCCGTTCGGTCTGATCGCGGCCTGGATCCTGATGCGCTACGTCCATGAAAAGGTGGAGCGCAAAAGCGTGGCCCCGATTGACTGGGCAGGAGCGACTTTGCTGGCGGTGGGCTCGTTCCTCTTGCTGATGGGTGTCTTGGGGGGGAGCGAGATCTCCACGGCAGGAACGGTTGGTTTACTTGCCACGTCAGCCGTCATGCTCGTTCTTTTCGTGCGCCAGGAGCGGGTGGCGGCCGATCCGGTCTTGCCGCTCGACCTGGTGCTCTCGCCGAACATCGGCGCGGCGATTCTCGGGAGTTTTCTGATCGGTGCCTTGCTGTTCGGGATCGATACTTACATTCCCCTGTTCATGCAGGGGGTGCGCGGTGGGACGGCGACCGCGGCGGGGCAGATGATCACGCCGCTCTTCCTCTCGTGGTCGATCAGTGTTGCGGTTGCGGCGAAAGTCGTGGTGCGGCTTGGGTTCCGGCGGACGGCCGCAGTGGGCTCGTTCCTGATCGCCGCGGGTGTCCTCAGCCTGGTCGTGGGCGCGGCCCGGCCCGCCTCCCCGGTATACATATTCTTGAACGGGATGGTGGTGATCCGCGAACCGTACTTCCTGGCCGGGATGGTGGTGATCGGGATGGGCATGGGACCCGCCTCGTTGAGTTACATCCTGAGCGTGCAGAACCAGGTCACGTGGGGCCGGCGGGGAGTGGCCACCGGGGCGGTGACCTTCTTTCGGACGATGGGAGGAGCGCTTGGGGTCGGCGTGCTGGGGGCGACGCTCGGCTTCATGCTGGCGGGTCGGATCGCGGCCTCCAACGCGGTCGGAATCGACATTGCCGCCGCGCTTCGGCCGGAGACTCACAAGTTACTCACGATTCCCCAACTCGCGGCCGTTCAGGAGGCGCTCAGGCTGTCGCTCCGCGATGTCTTTCTCCAGATGTTCGCCATGGCCATCCTCGCCTGCCTCTGTTCGTTCGGTCTTCGGGGGGGGCGGGCGATTGCTCAAGGGAGTCAAACGACGAACGAGCTGGACCGGGAGGCCGTCGAGCTGGCGGTCGGTATCGAGCATTGATTGGCGAGGAATCGGCCTCGGCACGGTTCCTCGATTTGGTATGCTCTGGCCCGCTGTCCTCCACGCCAACCGGCGTGGGGGACCTTTGGCCGCCAACGATTCCCCTCCGACTGGGTCGTGAACGCGCATGGCAAACTGGCTGTTCAAGTCCGAGCCCAACTGTTTCTCGTACGCCGACCTCGAAGCCAGGCCCGACCGCACGACCGGCTGGGATGGCGTCCGAAACTTCCAGGCGAGAAACATGCTTCGCGACGCGGTCGAAGTTGGAGATCGCGTCCTGTTCTATCACTCGAACGCCAATCCGCCGGCCATCGCCGGGATTGCCGAAGTCGTTCGCGCGGCCCACGCCGACCCGACTGCGTTCGACCCCGATGCGCAACACTACGACCCCAAGAGCGACCCGGAGAAACCGACCTGGTTTCAGGTCTCGATCCGGGCGGTGAAAGCGATCGACCCGCCCCTCGGCCTGCCCGAGCTCCGCACGGTCAACGCCCTCAGTGGCATGGAGTTGCTTCGTAAGGGGAGCCGGCTCTCGATTCAGCCGGTCAGTGACGCCGAGTGGGACGCGGTCATCGCCTTGACCGCAAAACCGAAGAAAAAGAAGTAAGCAAGACCCGGTGACTGACGATCTCGGATTCGGAGACGCTTCGCATGGCCAAGATTGAGCATTTCGCGATCTACGCGAAGGACGCCCCGGCGCTCAAGGACTTTTACGTCGACGCCATGGGCATGCGCGTGGTGCTCGAGAGTGGCGGCAATCCCCCCGGCTACTTCCTCGCCGACGAGGGGGGAATGGCCATCGAAATCATTGGTCGGCCCCCCGGAGAATCGGCCGCCAACCAGCGCTGGGTCTGCCACCTTGCCTTCTGGGTCGACGACTTCGCCGCGGCCCGAGCGGCCCTGGAGGCGCGTGCGATCGTTTTCGAGACGGATACCGCCGTCGACAACGACACGATGCGCACCCTTTTCTTCAACGATCCCGAGGGGAACCGCGTTCAGATCGTCTGGCGGGGCCGGCCACTCGGCTCGTGACGACGACCCCAGCGCGATGAAGCCGTTGCCCTTCCTTTGCCCTACCTGGACTCGCCTCGCTCAGGCCGACTGGCTCTGAGCGGGGATTTCGCCGCGCCACTCGATCCGATAATGATTTTCCACGGCGAATTTTTCGATCTCGCCTCGCGACTGGGGAACCTCGGTCCGGGAGATCTCGCGGTAGAAACCACTCCCTGAGCGTTTCCAGGAGACTTCCTCGCCGTACCAGAGACCATCAAGATAGTAGACGATCAAGCATTTCATGGCCGCGAATCCCGCAGGTTCCGGGACTGGACCGTGAGTGGCCCTGATCCCTGATGAGGCATGACCGGAGGTCTTCGGTTGGATCAAGAAGACCAGGACATGATAAGAGACGGCAAGCGACCTGCCAAGCCTTTATCCCTGGGCCCGGCAGGCCAGGTAGAGGTTCCACATCGCTTCGGACGCGTCACGGTAGGGCGTAGGCGTGGCGCTCCCCTGTTCGGCCCTCCACTCGTCCCACCGCCGGAGCACTTCGGGGTCGAGGAACGCCTCCGGCGCGACCTTTCGTCCCTGGCGAGCGGCCAGGGTCAAGTGGCGAAGGATCGCCGCGAGGTCGAGGCCTCGGATCGACGCGGCCTCGTCGAGTGTGAAGCCGCGATCGATCAGGCGGCAGGACCATTCCTCGGTCGGGACCAACGCGGAGGACGGCGACCGGTCCGTCCGGCCCTCGGCCTCCGTTTGCGTGGACTTGGATTTCGCCGGTCGAGATTCTGCCTTGGGCGCGGGCACGGCTTTCGGCAAGGAAGCAGGAGGGGCGTCAGGCAATGTTGCGGCCGGGCGGCCGGCGTGTTGAGCGATCGCGGCGAGAAGGGATGCTCCATGGCGCTCGAGACGCGCGGGGCCCAACCCTTTGATCCCGGCAAGTTCCTTGGGGGTCGACGGCCGCTCTCGGACCAGCGCTTCCAGGGTCTGGTTATTGAAAATGCAGTAGGAGGGCTGTTTTGCCTCACGAGCCCATTCGCTGCGCAGTGTTTTGAGGTGTCCCCAGAGCGGGTCGCCCGCCAGCTCCGAGGTGTCGGAATCGCTGGGATCTTCCTCCTGGGCGGCGGGCTGCGGGGAAGCCGAGGCGCGAGGGGGGGCCAGGCGTTCCAGTCCGCCGTTGGTGAGTTTGGCGGCGATCGGGTCGGGGAGAGTCAGGACGAGCGGATGGGGGACTTGCCCTTTGAGTAATTCCCAACCGTGCGCGGTCAGGTTGGCGACCGGCCGGAACCGGTCCACTTCTTGATATTCGACGAACCCGGATGAGGCCAGCGCATCGAGGATCTGAACGACTTCGGGCTGGCGAAACTCGGCCAGGATCCCATAAGTGCTCAGATGCTTCAGTCCCCATCGGTCCATCTTTTCGGAACCGGAACCGGTCAGCATCTGAGCGATGACGGTCTTTCCGAAACGCCCCTTGGCGCGGGCGACTCCGGAGAGGACCTTGAGAACGACCTCCCGCCCCGCCACCGTATCGATCGGGGTCCCGGCGTGAGGGGCGGCCAGGCCGTCGCCCAGGCCGCAGTTGTCGCAGTGCCCGCAATGGACCCGCGAGGCTGAGGCATCGCCGAAGTAGCTCAGAATATACGAGCGGCGGCACTGACGGGTCTGGGCATAGCGGATCATTCGCTCGAGCTTGTCGTACTCACGCTGCTTGCGTTTCTCGAGTGCGGCAAAGTCGATCTCGAGGTCGCGTGCCTTGCGACTCCGGTCGATCACCCGGATGGCGTTGCCCCGGAACGGTGGGATGTAATCGACCGGCAGTTCCGAGGCCAGGGCCCGAATTGCCCGGTTGAGCGCGGGGCGGTCGAGTCCGAGCGTGGTGGCGAAATCATCCGGATGGAAGTAGACGGTTTCCCCGAATCGGCGATTGACCAGTCCTTCCAGACCCAGCAGGACAAGCCGCTGGACGTGGGCCTGGGATCCGAGGTGCCGGGTCAGGCTGGGCTCGTCGGCCTCGGCATTGATCCGGATGATCGCCATGTTCTCGCGGGGGAGGAACTTCTCGAGTGCGCCCGCCCCTTCGAGGATCTTGATCGCCGTGCCGACGGCCGACTCGTTCAGCTCGATCCCGGCCGACTCCTTGATCTCGGCGTAGGTGAGCTCGATCGGATCCGACTCGAGGGCACGGAGGAAGTTGAAAACCTTATAAACCGTTTCGGCCGGGGGATACTCATTGTCGATGAACATCTCCTGGAGGAACCGATCCCCCAGGGCAAAGAGGAGCACGCAACGGGCGGAATTCCCATCGCGTCCCGCGCGCCCGGCCTCCTGATAGTAGGCCTCGAGCGTCCCCGGCATGTTGAAGTGGATCACCGAGCGGATATTGGCTTTGTCCACACCCATGCCGAACGCGTTGGTCGCGACGACGATCTCAGCCTCGCCCGACATGAAGCGATCTTGGGCGGAGTTCCGTTCTTCGCGACTCAGCCCCGCGTGGTAGATCGCGACGGAGCGATTCAGGTGGGTCTCGAGGAACTGGCCGACGGATTCGCAACGGGCGCGGCTCGACGCGTAGATGACCGCGGGTCCTCGGTTCTGTTCGAGCGAGTGCGCGAGCGCCACCAGCTTGTCGGCGTCGCGCCGGGCTTCGACGACGGCATACCCGAGGTTAGGGCGGTCGAACCCGGTGACGAATTGCGCCGGGTCCTGGAGATCGAGCTGGTCGGCGATATCCCGGCGCACCAGGTCGGTGGCGGTGGCCGTGAGCGCGATGCAGGGGGGCGAACCGATCCGCCGTCGCGCCAGGCCGATTTTCGCGTAGTCAGGGCGAAAGTCGTGCCCCCACTCGCTAATACAGTGGGCCTCGTCGACCGCCAGGAGCGAGGGGCGGACCTTCGCCATTGCCTCCACGAACCGGGGGCTGCGGAACCGCTCGGGAGCGACATAGACGAGGTCGTACTGCCCCGCCTCGATTTCCTGGAGCCGCGAACGTTGTTCGGCCGGGTCGAGCGAGCTGTTCAGCAAGGTGGCTCGCACCCCTCGCTGAATCAAGACGTCCACCTGATCCTTCATCAGCGCGATGAGCGGGCTGACGACCAGGGTCATCCTGGGCAGGAGGAGGGCGGGTAACTGGTAGCAGAGACTCTTGCCGCCGCCGGTCGGCATCACGCAGAGGACGTCGCGTCCCTGGACGACGTTCTCGATCACCTCGCGTTGGCCAGGCCGAAATCGCTCCAGGTCGAACCGCGCACGGAGCGTCTGTTCGAGGTCGATCGCGCTTTCGGCCAGACTCATGAACGTCGATCCTTCGGGATGAGCACTGCTAAGGGTTTACATTATAGAGAAATCAACCTCTCCAGGCGAGCGAGGATAGCAGGTTGGCAGATGGACAGGTTAGGGCTTGCTCGGCAGATTTCCACAAAATTCGCGAGTTCGTTGGGTGAGCTTGACCATGGCGGCTCGCCGCTCGGGCTGACACCGGCTGTGAAGGAAGCAGCCGAGCCGGCCGTGCGTGATGGATCTTGACGAAAACAAAGAGTTGCATTAAATCCATGCGCGAACGCGCCTCTCGCCGTCCCGGAATGGAGGCGCTGAGTGGGCGAGAGCCCTGCCCGTTACGGATCCTGAGGGAACCTGACGGAACACTCCCACTCGTTATCGAGAGTTCAAAAGAGGATCGCCATGCCCCTCGCGGCCAAGGTTTCCGGCATTGCCACGTCCTTGCATCGGCGATTTCGAGCACGCGAATGTGGGGATGAATCGGTCGCTCCGCCTCAAGTGCTCCCGCCGGCTCTCGATCCGGTCGTCGAGGAGCTCGTCGAGGTTTTTCGCCAGCGGGTCCAGGAGAAGTGGTCGAGTCCGGAGCATCAGGCGTTCCTCGAGAACGACCTGAACCACATTCGCCGCTATGCGCTTTCCTTGAGCTGGATTCCTCAGGGGGAAGGGCGCGTCCTCGACCCTGCCTGTGGAGCGGGGCATTTCGGCGAAGTCCTCCGCGGGCAGCGTGGGTATACCCTTGAAACGCCTGGTTTCTTCAACCTGGAGAAGGATTCCGCGCCGTATCCCGACGCGACCTTCGACGGGGTCCTCTTGATGGAAGTGCTCGAGCATTTCACGTCCGACCCGATGTTCGCCCTCGCCGAGCTGAACCGGGTCTTGAAGCCGGGGGGCTTCTTGCTCCTGACGACCCCCAACCTCGCGAGTTGGGTTGCCTTGCACAACCTGATCAACCACGCCTCCCCTTACCTCTACGGCGTTTTCATCCGCCAGGGGGACACGGACCGACACAACCGCGAGTACACCGTGGACGAGGTGGGCAAGCTGGTCACCGCCGCCGGGTTCCAGGTCGAGCGGCTGGCAGGGGTCGTGGCCTATCCGTCGCACGACCACTTGCCAGCCATTCCCGGGGTCGACCCACGAGATCGCGGCGACACCACGTTCTGCCTCTGCCGAAAGTCGGGGCCGGTGGTCGAGCGCTATCCCGACTGGTTGTACACCTCGTGGTGAGCGCGCCGAGTCGGTCTTAGCCTTTGATGACGCCGACCGGACGGAGCCGGGCGACTTTTTTCGAAATCCCCGCCTTGTCGACGACCTCGACGACCTGGTCGACGTCTTTGTAAGCCGCCGGCTGCTCTTCGGCCAATCCCTTGTGACCCCGAGCGCGGACGATGATGCCGATCGCGTCGAGTTCCTTGTCGATCCGTCGATCGCCCGCGAGTTTGACGGCGGCCGTCCGGCTCATCATGCGGCCGGCGCCATGGCAGGTGGTGCCGAACGTTTGCTCCATGCTTCCCGGCAGGCCGGCAAGGACCCAACTTGCGGTCCCCATACTCCCTGGGATGATCACCGGCTGACCAATCTTTTGGTACTCGTCGGGGATTTCCGGGTGGCCGGGGGGGAAGGCGCGGGTGGCTCCTTTGCGATGGACGCAGACCTGCTTGGAGATGCCGCCGCCGATCTCGTGGTGTTCGAACTTGGCGATGTTGTGCGCCACGTCGTACACGAGGTCCATGCCGAGCGATTCCCAGGGAGTCCCGAGGACTCGGGCGAAGACCTCGCGCGCCTGGTGCGTGAGCAACTGCCGGTTGCACCAGGCGTAGTTCGCCGCCGCGCGCATCGCTCCGAGGTACGCCTGTCCTTCGGGACTGCGGACCGGAGCGCAGGCGAGCTGAGGGTCGGGCAGCGAGAAGCCGTAACGCTTGGGGGCGCCTTTGAAGACCCCAAGATAGTCGTCGCAGACCTGGTAGCCGAGCCCGCGCGAGCCCGAGTGGATTAGGACGGTGACCTGTCCCTCGCGGAGCCCCATCACGGCGGCCCCTTCCTGGTCATGGATCCGGTCCACAACCTGGACCTCGAGAAAGTGATTTCCCGAGCCAAGCGTACCGCACTGGTCATAACCGCGCGTGAACGCACGGTCGCTGACCCGATCGGGATCGGCCCCATCGAGCCGGCCCCCCGCCTCGGTGAACCCGAGGTCGCGCACGGTTCCCCACCCTTGCTCGACGACGTAGGCTGAACCTTGCTCCATCAATCGGCTGAGCTTCGGCTTATCGAAAAGGAATCGGCCACGCTGCCCAACGCCCGTGGGAATTTCGCGGAAAAGCTCGTCGACGAGCGGGCGAATCCGCGGCTTGACCTCCTCCCAGGTGAGGTTGGTGCGGAGGAGCCGGACACCGCAATTGATGTCGTAGCCGACCCCACCAGGCGAGATCACGCCCCCTTCCTCCGGGTCGGTGGCGGCGACGCCCCCGATGGCGAAGCCATACCCCCAGTGAATGTCGGGCATCGCCAGGCTGGCTTTCTGAATTCCCGGTAGGGTCGCTACGTTCACGACCTGCTCCGGCCCCTGATCTTTCTTGATCTGGGCGATCAACGACTCGTCGGCGAAGATCAGGCCGTCGACGCGCATATCCTCCCGGTAGGTCTTGGGGATCCGCCATTGGCATGTCCCGACCTGCTCTAACGGACCGGTGTAACCGCCATTTTTAGCCATCGATAGATTCCGTAATTTAAGATTTCGATTCGAGCCAATGGGCCAGCACGCGGCCCGTGGCCGTGTCCGTCCGGGCCACCTCTTCCGGGGTTCCCTCGGCCACGATCCGGCCCCCTTCGTCCCCCGCGCCTGGGCCGAGGTCGATGATCCAGTCTGCACAGGCCATGATGTCGGGACTGTGCTCGATCACGATCAATGACTGGCCGAGGTCGAGCAACGAGTTCAGCGCGTCGAGGAGTTTGAGCGTGTCGGCCGGATGAAGGCCCGTGGTTGGTTCGTCGAGCACGAAGAGGGTCTTCGACCGGCTCGCCGACCGGGTCATTGCGCTGGGCGAGGTGGCCAGGTAGCTCGCGAGTTTCAGCCGCTGTGCCTCGCCGCCGGAAAGGGTCGTGGCGGGCTGCCCGAGACGGAGGTAATCGAGCCCGACGTCGAGCAAGGGCCGGAGCCGCGACTGCACCTTGGGGCGGTGTCGGAAAAAGGCGAACGCTTCGCGAGCGGTCAGTTCGAGAACCTCGGCGATGTTCCGCCCTCGGTAAGTGATCTCGAGGGTTTCCGGGCGATACCGGGTCCCTCGGCATTCGGGACAACGCATCATCACGTCAGGCAAGAATTGCATGTCGATCGCAAGGAACCCGTTCCCTTCGCATGAGTTGCACCGGCCTCCTTCCACGTTGAAGCTGAACTGGCCAGCGCCGTAGTTGCGGAGCTTGGCATCGTGGGTAGCGGCGAACGTCTTCCGGATCTCGTCGAATGCTTTCAGGTAGGTCACCGGGTTGGACCGACCGGACCGGCCGATCGGCAACTGATCGACGAGCACGACTTCGTTGATGTCGTTCGTGCCGGAGAGCGTGGAGTGGGGGGCCGCCTGGAGCGCCTCGTTGCCGAGCCGGCGGCGGAGCGCGGGGTAGAGCGTCTCCTCAACAAGCGTGCTTTTGCCCGAGCCGCTGACTCCGGTTACAACACAGAAAACGCCGAGCGGGAAAGAGACGTCGATGCCTTTGAGGTTGTGGCCTCGCGCTCCGGTGAGTTTCAAGTGGCCTCGATCGCGGGGCCGTCTCCGTTCGGGAATCAGGATTCGCCGTCGCCCGCTCAAGAAGTCGCCCGTGGCGGATTGAGGAGTGTCCACGATCCCGTCGGGGGGCCCGTTGTAGAGCAATTGCCCCCCCGCCTCACCCGCGCCTGGGCCGATATCGACCAGTAAGTCGGCCGTGCGAATAATCGCCTGGTCGTGCTCGACGACCACGACCGAGTTCCCGGCGTCCCGCAACGAGCGGAGGATCGCGATCAAGCGATCGCTATCTTGCGGATGCAAGCCGATCGAGGGCTCGTCGAGAACGTAGAGCGTATTGACCAGGCCCGAGCCCAGCGCGGTCGTGAGTGTCACACGTTGGGCCTCCCCCCCCGAGAGGGTTCGTGCCTGGCGGTCGAGCGTCAGGTAGCCGAGCCCGATCCGTTCCAGGTAGTCGAGTCGGTCGCGGATCTGCCTGACGACGCGCTGGACCACTGGGTTTCGCTCGGTCTCGGCCAAGCCGGCGAGAAAGTGCGTCACGTCGCTGATCTTCAGGGCCGAGACTTCGGCGATATTGTGCTCACCGACCCGGACGGCGAGCGACTCGGGACGCAACCGCGCTCCGCCGCACGCAGGGCAGGGGGAGTAGCCCCGCCATCGGCTCAGGAAGACCCGCACATGCATCTTGTACGACTTCTTCTCCAGCCAGCGAAAGAATCCGCGGAGGCCCGGGAACTCGTGGCCCGGATCCCCCTCGACGATGGTCTGTTGCTGTGCTTCCGTCAGATGTTTGAACGGGACATCGGTGGGGATTCCCAAGGCTGGGGCCACGTCGAGCAGGTCGGCAAGTTGACTGCGGTAGGCTGGGGTCGTCCAGGGGACGATCGCTCCCCCTCGGATCGTCTTCGACGAGTCCGGGACGATCCGATCCATATCCAGGTCGATGACTCGGCCGAATCCTTCGCAGGTTGGGCACGCCCCGAGCGGGCTATTGGAGCGAAAGAGTCGAGGGTCGGGCTCGAGGTAATCGATTCCGCAATGCCCACAGCGCCAACCTTGGTAGAAGGTCAGCGTGTCGGATTCGGTCAGGACCCGACATCGCCCTTGCCCCTTCGTGAACGCGGTTTCGATCGAGTCGAGCCGTCGCTCGGGAGAGTCGGATCCTCGCACCAGGCGATCGACAACCACGTCGATCGACCCGTCGGCGGGCATCGGGAACGCTCCCGACTCCAGCGAGATGATCTGGCCGTCGACCCGGACCCGGGCGAATCCGTCCTCGCGGAGAATTCCGGCCAGCGCTTCGCGGTCGGAGTCGGGGCGGATCTCCATGGGGAACGCGATCTGATATCGTGTTTTCTCCGGGAGAGCGTCGATGGTCCGCGCGACGGTCGCCGGATTGGCCGGCTCAACCACCTGGCCGCAGACCGGGCAGACCACCTGACCGGTTCGGGCAAAGAGCAGGCCGAGGTAGTCCTGGATCTCAGTGACCGTGCCGACCGTGCTCCGACTCGACCGTCTTCCGCCCGAGCGCTGGGCCACGGCGATGGCCGGAGGGATCCCATCGATCCGGTCGGCATCCGGCTTATCGAGTTTTTCGAGGAATTGCCGGGTATATGCCGAGAAAGTCTCGATATATCGTCTCTGGCCCTCGGCGTAGAGCGTGTCGAACGCCAGCGAACTCTTCCCCGAGCCGCTGACGCCTGTTAACACGATCAACCGGTTCAGAGGGAGGTCGAGATCGATCCCCTTCAGGTTGTGAACCCGCACGCCACGGAGCCGGATGCAACGCGAATCATCGGCCATCAATTTGGCCCTTCTTGCCACGATTCTCAAGGGTAAACCGTCATCGTACTCACTAGAGTCGGGACGTGGCCAGGGGCCGAAGCGAACGGGGAAGGCCGACTCCTTCCCAAGCGGTTCACCTCCAAAGACACCCCATCCCTGAAAATGTTCGACACGGATCGTCGATTACCACCATCGCCCGGGCACGGCAATGTCGTCCCGTCTTTTTTTGTGTGGAAGTTCCGGACTCGGGCGTCATCGGACGAGGAATTTCGATCGTTCCGTACGTCCGGGCGACGCGGCGAGGCCTGGCCCATGGGTCTCATGTTCCCTGGTTTTCGTTCTCCTGAAGTGAACCGATGCGTTTCGCTTCGCAATCGGCGCGGTTAAGATGATCGGTCTCTACGATTCTGGGCATCTCGCCTGAAGGGGAACAACGTGCACACGACCTGGACTCCACGCAAGGGCCGTTGGCTCTGCGTTCTTGCATTGCTGGCTTCAGCTGGCTGTGGTGAATCCAATGAGTCTTCGATCCCGAAGCCGGGATCGGCCTCATCAAAAGGGCCGTCCTCGGGTCCCAAGATTCTGTTCATCACGAACGGCAACTCAGATTGGTGGAGCGCCGTCGAGAAAGGAATGCATGACGGCGCCGAGAAATTCGGCGCCCAGGTCGAAATGCGACGCAATGATGGCCAGCGCGAGGGGCAGATCCGCCTGCTCGAGGATGCCCTGAGCCGCTCCGACGTCCAAGGCGTGGCGGTCTCCGTCCTGGACGCGGCGACGCCCGGAATTGCCGACAAGATGCGTGAACTTGAGAAACAGGGCAAGGTGGTCATCACCATCGATTCGGACGGCCAGCCCGATACCCGCAAGGCCTACATCGGCACGAACAACCGCAAGGCGGGCGAAGAGGCAGGTAAAGTCGCCGCGATGCTTCGACCCGCCGGAGGCAAGGTCGCGATGTTCGTCGGGGTCCCGTCGGCGGCCAACGCGATCGAGCGGCGCGAAGGGTTCTTCGCGGGGTCCGGCAAGGCGTTTACGCAGGCCGAGGTTTTCTCCGACGACAACGACCTGGCGCGGGCATTGACGAACGTGCAAACCGCGATCGAGAAGTACCCCGACATCGGCGTTCTGGTGGGAATCTGGTCATATAACGCACCTCGGATCGCCGAGGAAGTCGGCAAGTTTCCCGACCTTCGCAAGCGGGTCACGGTCGTCACGTTCGACCTGGATGAGCAGGCTGTCGAGCATGTCGAGAAGGGGCGGATTGACGCCGCGGTCTGCCAGAATCCTTATGAGATGGGTTATCAAGGGGTTCGGCTGGTCAAGGCCTTCGTGGAAAAAGACAAGTCGACGATCGAGGAGATGCTGCCGGGGGGGGCAACGATCATTGATACGGGAGTACGTGTGATCGTTCCTACAAAAGAGTCACCCGTGAAGGGGGACAGCGTGATCGATATCAAGTCGATGAAGGAGTGGTTGACCAGCAAGGGCCTGAAATCGTCATGACGAAAGACCCAGCAACGCGAATGGCATCCCCGGAGGTCCGGTCGTGGGCCTCCATCTTTCGCGCACCGGAGTGGGGGTTGGTGGCCGGTATCATTGTGGTGCTGGCCTTGATTTACGTCTTCAACCCCTCACGTAGCTTTTTCTCCGCGTACACCCAGCAGGCGCTGTTTCATCAGGTGGCCCTCTTCGGAGTGCTCTCGATTGGAGCGGCCTTGGTGATCATCACCGGGGGGATTGACCTCTCGGTTGGTTCGGTGGTCGCGTTGGCCTCGATCGTGAGCGCGAAGTTGTTGACCGACTGGCTTCGCGGCGGCGAGGCCACGGCGATTCCTCCGTCCCATGCGCTGATCGCGCTTGCGATTGCGTTGACATTGCTCATGGGGCTGGGAATAGGCCTGGGTCATGCGTTTATGATCAATTGGCTCGGGCTTCCTCCGTTCATCGCGACCCTGGCCACGATGGCCGGGCTGAGGAGCGTGGCGATGCTCCTTTGCAAGAACCAATCAATCAACATTCCCTTCGACGCTTACCGGATCCTGGGGAAAGAACCGAAGTGGACCCTGGCGATCTTCGCCGTGGTCGCGATCACGGCCAGCGTCATGATGGGGAAGACGGTTCTGGGCCGGCACCTCTATGCGCTGGGGGGAAATGAGACGGCCGCGCGGTTGAGTGGTCTGCCGACGCGACGGCTCAAGGCGGTAGCCTATGGTCTTTCCGGCATGCTTGCGGCCCTGGGCGGAATCCTCTTCACCGGCCGGAGCGGCCAGGCCGACCCTCGGTTGGGGGTCTCCTACGAGCTCTACGCGATCACGGCGGCGGTCGTGGGCGGGTGTAGCCTCTCGGGAGGGCTCGGGTCGATCCGAGGCACCGTCCTCGGCCTTTTCCTGATTCAGATCGTGATCAAGGGGACCGCGATCGTGGTGAAGGGGGTCGACCCGTCCCAGATCGAAGGATTGGTGCTGGGCACGGTAGTCGTGCTTGCCGTAGCGTTTAACCAGCGATTCCGTGGTCGCGCCTGATCGATCGTGCGAAGTGCGGCAGGCGGTCGGGTCGGGCTGACTCGATCGTCACCGGAGCTCTTGAACTTCCCTCGCTCCGCGCCGCCGAGGGTGCTGGAGCAGATCCGCCAGACGTGAGTTGATCCGGTTTGCGGTCCCTGGGGCGCCCGCGGTCCCAGGGACTGCACCGTGCCGATTCTCAAGGGTTCCTGATTTCTTGGGACGCTTCGAAATCCAAAATAAACAACGATCCGCGATTGGGCGAGAATCGCGCGGGATTTCCGGCCCGGCCGTATCCCCCACGGCCCAGGGCCATTCCTCAGACTCACGCCGACCCCGAGGGGATTACGGCCGGGCCGGCCGTGCTACTGCAAACCAACCCGTTGCGGTAACCGCAAGAATCATCGGCGCTTTCGCTCTTTCGCGGATCGTTGAAAAAAAAACGGGACCGCGGATCTCGAAGTGATCCGCAGCCCCGTCATTGAATCTCGGAAGGATCCCAGAGTCTCCGCGATTATCGCTTGGAGAACTGGAAGCTCTTACGGGCCTTCTTATGGCCGTATTTCTTACGCTCGACCATACGGGCGTCGCGGGTCAGGAAGCCATGGTCGCGGAGGATGGGTTCGAGGTCGCTCCGGTG
Organism: Singulisphaera photorubra; assembly: GCF_045290345.1. GTDB lineage: Bacteria > Planctomycetota > Planctomycetia > Isosphaerales > Isosphaeraceae > Singulisphaera. Next base: position 3,529,471 of record NZ_CP155447.1, read on the forward strand.
CTCTTTGAGAGCACGGGCCAGACCGAGAACAACCGCGCCCGCTTGGCCATGCTTGCCGCTGCCCTTGACGTTGACGAAAACGTCGATCCGGTCCGACATTTCGGTGCGGACGAGAGGGGCGCGGACATCGTTCCGCTGGACTTCCAGAACGAAGTAGGCGTCGACCTCGAGGTCGTTCACCAGGAACTTGCCGGTCCCTTCACGGATCCGGACGCGGGCCACCGCCGTCTTGCGTCGGCCGGTGCCCCAGATGAAGGGTTGTGCCGCAGTGGCCATCGCTGTTTCGGTCCTCTCATGGCGTCTGGAACCCCTCGCTCGCTCAGTCCGTCGAGAGGTTCCACGAGCCGATCGTTGATTCAATCAATGTTCAGGAGCCGCGATTACGTCTCAGTTCACTCCGAAGCCGGAGCTGTGTCCGGAGTCGTGGGAACTTGCCCGGCCGTAGCCGGCGTGTCTTCAGCCTTCGGAGCCTCGGCCTTGACGCGAGGAGCCTGAGGAATGGCCTTGGGCACGAACAGACCACCCGCGGGCGCCGGACGGCCGAAAATGCCATCCAGGGGTAGCGGTGCCTGCGCCTGATGCGGGTGCTGGGAGCCGGCGTAAAGCTTGAGCTTCCCGAGCATGTGGCGGCCAATTTTGTTCTTGGGCATCATCCGCTGAACGGCGAGCTGCAGAATTCGCTCAGGCCGGCGCTGGAACAGCTTCCACGCGACCTCGTCCTTCTGACCGCCGGGATGTCCCGAGTAACGCTGATAGGACTTCTGTTCCCACTTCTTGCCGGTGAAAACCACTTTGTCAACGTTAGTGACGATGACAAAGTCGCCGGTGTCGATGTGGGGCGTGTACGTGGGGCGGTGTTTGCCCATCAAGATCGGCGCAATTTGCGCGGCGAGTCGGCCCACGACCAGATCGGTCGCGTCGATCACGTACCAGCTCTTTGTAAGCTCACCCGCCTTCGCCTGATAACAATTCATGAACGTGGGCTACCTAACAGACGTCGAGCTCGAAAAGCGCCCTAACTTGGTGCGAAACGACTATCTTATCGGCGCTTTTGCGCACGTCAAGGCCGAATCGTAGGGTCGCCCAATCGATCGTGGATGTCAAGCGGCTCGCCCACGCTGTCCTGTGCGACCGTTGTTCCAGAAGGGGAATCGTTAAATTCACCCCTGCAAGAACTGAGACTGTCGCATTTAGCCGCAGGACCGACGGTGGCGAGCGAACAGGGGTTTAAGTTACTCGACTGTGGGTTCGTAGTAAATAGCCCTCCTCGTCAATGAACCGGTTTGGCGGTTCTCACGACTAGAGAATTGTGACCAAGGCCAAAGGGGAGGAGATGGCATTGCCTACGACGCGTCAGACTCATGACCTCGAACTCCTCGTCCTCCGCTGTCAGCGTGGAGAGCCCTCGGCCTTCGCGGAGTTGGTGCGGCAATGGGAGCGGCGACTCTTCTTCTACGTTCGCCGGCTCGTGGCGAACGAGGCGGACGCCTGGCAGATCCTCCAGGAGGTTTGGCTTCAAGTGCTGCGAGGGATCCGCTCGTTGCGCGATCCGAGGCGCCTGCCGGTCTGGCTCTATGCCGTCACCCGCAACACGGTGATGAGCCATCACCGCGAGGAATACGCCCGCGATCGAATTCTCGACGCGGTCGAGCGGCTCGAGTCGACCCAGGAATCCGAAATCGACTCCTTCGATGACGCCGAACAGGTCTATCACGGTCTCGCCCAGCTTCCCCGGGTCGATCGTGAAGTCCTCACCCTTTTCTTTCTCCAGGATCTGAGCATCGACGAGGTGGCCGAGGTGCTCGGTATTCCTCCGGGCACGGTCAAGTCTCGTCTCTTCAAGGCGAAGCAACGACTTCGCGATATTCTCGACCCAGAAGGAGATCGTTATGAGTCAGCCTCGTGATGCGATGGGTGAGCGATTACTCGGTTTCGACGCTCCCGACCCGGCCATCCAACAGCGCTTTGGAACCGAGCTCCATTCCCACCTGGAGACTCACCTCTCCAGGTCCCGACGCGTTCAATTCGTGGCCATGGGCCTCTCGGGTCTTATCGGCAGCCTCGTTTGTGGGTCGTTGGCCCTCACCGAGCCGGCGACGACCCCCATGGCCGTCAGGAGCCTCCTGGCCCTCTTCGCGTCGTTCGGCCTTGGTTGGACTTTATTGGCCACCTGGGTCCTCGCCCGGGGGAGGGGAAACTTTATTGCTCAGCGGACCCTGGCCGCGCAAATGGCGTTTGGTTTTACCCTGACCGCGGTCGTCGCCCTCTCCTTGGTGACAGTCAGCCTGGGGCGTGAGGCGGCCGGCTTTCCGATGTTGGCGACGGGCCTCGCCTTGCTGATTCTCGCCGCGGTGCTCCTGACCGATGTCCGGATCGAACGTGCCGAACTGACGATTCGAGAACAGATCCTCCGCGTCGAGTCCCGGCTGGTCGAACTGGTCGAGGCAAGCGGTCGACCGCTCGGAACCAAAGAAGAGTGAGCGTGAGTGCGGTTCCCGCCCGGATTTCGTTCGCGGAACCGAGGGGTCGGGTTGGATGAGCCGGCGATCGCGGGGAGCATGTCCGGTCGCCGATGGTCGAGTTAAGGCGTAAATGATTCCAATCATGGATATAATGACAACGAGTTCGATCACGGCGCTCATCAGTCGTTGGCGGCTGATTTGGAGCCTTGGCATGGCCGGGACCTCGATTGAGAAGTCACAAAGTGAGCCCCTCGCTGTGCTGAGACTCGACGATGCCGCCTCAAAAGTCCTCGAGAGAGATCACCTCGCCACCATCACGGCTGATCAAAGCACGGAGGATTTCGGGAGAAATGCTCTTTTTGAGAATCCGAGTACCGCCGTTGGCGAACAAGGCGTTGGCTATGCCGGGATGATGGCTTCCGATTCGAGGGGGCGGCAGGTTGGGGGCGAAGGGCAAGTCCTCGGGTTTGGTCCAGGGGATTGGGGCTGCCGACTCGACAATCATCAGAGTCGTTCGGAGCTCATCGGTCACTTCGTCGATCGAGACCGGTCGATTAGCCTCGAACAAGGCCCCATGCCCCACGACGAGGGTGTACCTGGTTCTCTCCGCGTCGTCGAGCCCATCGCTGGGACATGCGTAGAGCGAAGGCATCTCTCGCAGCAGCATCCGGTTATGCGGACTATCCCAAGCCTCGTCGAGCTTGAATTTGCGGTAGAGTGGACCCTGGTTCAGAAAGGGAAGCAGGCGGACACGCCAGCTCAGCAGCGCCTTGCCTTCGGAGTCGACGATTGAGGTATGAGGAAGGCCCCCATGGATGTTTTCATAAAGGAACAGGGCCTGGCCGATTTGCTTCAGATTGCGTTCACATCTTCCACGATGGACCGCCTCGGGAGAGCGGCTGACGCCCGTGTAAGGGATTAGGAGCAGGATGAGGATAAGAACGAGTGAGCATTCAAACATGCCGGCGACGATCCCAGTCGTCGCCATGCCCGCTCCCCTGATGTGGCCTCGGCTCGATTGGATCTCCCTCCAACCCTTCCACCCGTAAATGATGGCCCAGATACCGAGGAAGGGGCTGAGTACGATCAGCGGACCGCCGCAGATCGATGCCAGGCCAAGCAGCCCCAGGACGAGGCTCGTGATCGCGTGCTCGCTATTCCGCTCGGGCTGAGGGACGGAGGTGGCGAACGCATCCTCAGCGTTCAGCTCCCAACTGGGCGGGGAATAGAGAGCGACAGCCGCGTGAGGAAGGTTGAATTCTCGGCCACAGGCCGAGCACCGCGCCCTGCGTCCGGCGTATTCTTCGCGGGTCTGAAATTGCTTGCCGCAGTCACACAGGACCAGGATCGCCACGAGCAGACCCTCCGCGACAGGGAATTGCCGACGGGACGGGTGAGAACAAGGTCCCAACTCTCATCCGATTCAGGGGCGGACGAGACTTCAAGGTCGTCGATTCCCCCCCCCGGCGTGGAACTTCACGCCGGGGGGGGGAATGATCGATCGAGTTCCGTCAGCTCGCGAGCTTCGCCTTGATGGACTCAAGAGCTTTCTCGAGCGCCGCGGGGACTTGCTCGGGGTTTTTGCCGCCGGCTTGGGCGAGGTCGGGTCGGCCGCCTCCGCCGCCGCCGACAACGGGGGCCACATCTTTGAGCCAGAGGCCGGCGTGCAAGCCGCGGGCGATCATGTCGGGGGTCAGGCCGGCGGCCAGGCTGACCTTGCCGTCGGCGACGGTGAGCAGGAGCACGGCCAGGCCGGTCTCTGCCTTGCGCCGGAGGACGTCGATGAGCTGGCGGAGCTCGTCCGGAGAAGAACCGTCAACCAGTTGGGTGATGACCTTCACGTCGCCGAGCACCGTGGCGGCGGCGAGCAGGTCGTCGGCCGAGACTCGAGGAGTCGTGTCCGTCCGGCGTTGCGAGGCCTGCTTTTTGAGGGTCTTGATCTCTTCGAGGAGTGCGGAGACACGCTCAGCCACGAGGTTGGTGGGAACCTTCAAGGTTGACGCGACCTCGGCAAGCAGGTCTTCTTCCTGACGCACATACTCCAGCGCGGCCTTGCCCGTGAGGGCCGTGATCCGCCGCGTGCCGGCCGCGACCGACTCTTCGCCGATCAGCTTGAAGAGACCGGCCTGGCCGACGTTGTCGAGGTGCGTGCCGCCGCACAGCTCCCGGGAGAAATCTCCCATCTGGACGACGCGAACCACCTCGGGGTACTTCTCGCCGAAGAGGGCCATGGCGCCCAACGACTTGGCCTCGCTGATCGGCATCGTCGTCCAGGAGACCGGCTCGGCCCGGAGGATGCGTTCGTTGACCGTTTCCTCGATGGAGCGGAGCCGTTCACGGCCGACGGCCTCGGGATTGGCGAAGTCGAACCGCAAGCGGTCGGGCTCGACCTTGCTGCCGGCCTGCTGGGCGTGTTTGCCCAAATGAATATGCAGGGCGTGGTGCAGGACGTGGGTCGCCGAGTGGGCCCGACGGATCGCCTCCCGGCGCTCGGGATCGACCCGGGCCTGGACCGTTTCCTCGAGCGTGACCGTCCCCTCGATCACCTGCCCGATGTGCAGGGTGAAGTCGTTGTCCTTCTTCGTGTCGGTGACTCGGAAGAGAAAATGCTCCCCCTTGATTTCGCCGAGGTCGCCAACCTGGCCGCCGCTCTCGCCGTAGAAGGGCGTGCGGTCGAGAACGAGGACGACCAGCGGGGCCCCGTCCGCCTCGGCGGTGGCCGAGTCGGCCAACTTTCCTTGCTCGAGGATCCCGATGACCTTGCCTTCGGCCTCGGTAGTGGTGTAGCCGAGGAACTCGCTGCCATGGTGATACGACGACTTGAGCGTATCGAGCGGGCCCGTGGCGAAGACGGCCGCGGCCCCCTTCATCGGGCGCGAGATTTCCCCGTGCGCTTCCATCGACTTATCGAAGCCAGCGCGGTCGATTCGGAGGTTGTGCTCGGTCGCCAGGCTGTCGGTAATGTCGACCCAGATCCCATACGTCTGGTGGAGGTCGAAAACCTCCTTGCCCCCGATCGTGTCCGACCCTGCGGCCTTGGTCTTCCGGAACAGGTCGTCGAGCCGTTTGAGGCCGTTGTCGAGGGTGCGGAGGAACTGCTCCTCTTCCTCGCGGATCACGTTCCGGATCCGGGGAACGCTTTCCTTGAGCTCGGGGTAGGGGCGTCCCATGACCTCGGCCACGACGGTCGGCAGTTCGTGCAGGAAGGGGTCGCGCTGGCCCATCTGGTAGGCGTCGATCACGGCCCTTCTGAGAAGGCGGCGGAGGACCGAGCCCTGCTTTTCGTTGGAGGGCTTGACGTTTTCGTGGATGCAGAAGGTCAAGGCGCGGGCGTGATCGGCCATGCGGCGGATTCGCGTCCCGTTCGGCCCGTCGGCGACGTAGTCGACTCCAAGTTGCTGGGCGACGGCGGCGACGATCGGCTTGAAGATGTCGGTGGCGAAGACGGTGGGTACCCCTTGCAGGCAGGCTGCCGCGCGCTCCAGACCCATACCGGTGTCGATGTTCTTCTTGGGGAGGGGTTCGAGCTCACCGGGGCCAAGTCGGTTGAACTGGGTGAAGACCAGGTTCCAGATCTCGACTTCTTTCGGCCCGTTGCCGTGATAGAAGATTTCCGAGCAGGGGCCGCAGACGCCGTTCGGTCCGTGCGTCGGCGCTCCGGCCGGCCAGAAGTTATCGTCCTCACCCAGGCGGGAGATCCGGTTGGCCGGAACCTTGACCTCCTTGCGCCAGATGTCGTAGGCCTCGTCGTCGTCCAGATAGACCGTGATCGTCAGCCGCTCGGGGTCGAGCTTGAGGATCTTGATCAGGAATTCCCAGGCCCAGTGGATCGCTTCGCGCTTGAAGTAGTCGCCGAAGCTGAAGTTGCCCATCATCTCGAAGAAGGTTTCGTGGAACGCGGTCTTACCGACGTTATCGATATCTCCGGTTCGAAGGCACTTCTGGCAGGTGGTGGCGCGGGTGAAGGTGGGGTCGCCCAGGCCCATGAACTCCCGCTTGAACTGATTCATTCCGGCCGGCGTGAACAGGACGGTCGAGTCGTTGGGAACGAGCACGTCGCTGGGCCGGCGAACGCATCCTTTGGAAACGAAGAAATCGAGATAGGCGTCGCGGAGTTCGTCTGTGGTCATGTCGTCTGTGGCCAGGGGCTGGTACTATTGGATCGTCAAAAATACGCTCGGCGGCCGTCGACGACGGCGACGAAGACAATTCGGTCCGTAACGAGGAGAAATCATAGCAGACAGAAGGAGATCGATGAAACGTGAGCCCACGGGAACCGGCATCTCGATGCACCTCGAGCGGATTTTCGGAGGCCTGGGAAACCGGCTTCTCGACTCCTGTCGTTGCTTGATTTAGTTCACGATGATCGGCCGCTGGTCGGTTTCCAGTTTAACGGGTCCGGAGAGGTTGGCGACGGCCTTCATGAATTCGCGAGGATTGCGAATATTTCGGCCGCCGACGGACCGGATCACTTGCCCTTTTTTGAGTCCCGCCTTCTCGCCGGGCGAGTTGAGATCAACTTCCTTCACCGTCACCCCGCCGCGGGCCATGATATCGAGAGTCTCGGGGCCGAAATTGGTCTGGGGCATCGTGCTCATATAGTCGACATGAATCCCTCGCCACGGGGAGGGGCGATTGGTGGCGATGACTTCGCCGTTGACGGGAGCCTTCGCGAGTTGGACGGTGCGCTCGATCGTCTCATTCGATCGCAGTAGCTTGAGAATGACGCTCGAGCCCGGTGTGAAGTAGTTGATCGCCAGGTAGAGGCTGTCCACGTCGTGGATCGGAATGTCGCCCACGGAGAGGATTGCGTCCAGGGCGTGAACATCGCCCTCGGCGGCAGGGGTGCCCGCCTGCGCGGATTTCACGCGGTTCGAGAAGTTATCGGTATCCAGGGCGACGCCGAGAAATCCGTACTCGACCTCTTTGCCGAGTTTGAGCGTTTCCACGGCTCGTCTGCCCATCGCGTCCATCGGGATCGCGTAGCCCGCCTGGGCATCGAAGCCCGCGGCGTTGGCGCTATTGGAGGTGAGTCCGACCAACTCACCTTTGAGGTTGATGACGGCCCCGCCGCTCATACCCAGGTTGAGCTTGGCATCGAGCTGAAGCAAGGTCGGGTAATTCTTCAGCGACAGGGGCTCCTCCTGGGTGACTTCGAGCCGTCGCGCGACGTTCGACAAGATCCCCCAGGTCGCGGAGGGCCGGCCGTCCTGTCCGGCCGCGTTGAACGGGTTGCCCAGAGCGAGCAGGAACGACCCCTTGCGGAGCTTGGTCGCGTCGCCGAGCGGTAACGCGGTGAGCCGAGGAGGCGTGATCCCGGTCCCTACCTTGGGCACGATGACCGCAAGATCACTCCGGGGGTCGGCCGCGATGACCTCGGCGTCGAAGCTCTGCTTGCCCATGGCGCGAACGTAAATTCTCTTGGCGCCTCGAACCACGTGAAAGGCGGTCAAGATCTCCCCACGATCGCCGATGACGACGCCGGAGCCGAAATCGAACGAGATCTGGTCCGGGCCGAAGACATCATTGGGCATCACATCGATCCGGCCCCTCAAGATCATGGCCTGATCGGGTGCCTCCGGCAGGTCAGCGTCAGCGGCATTACCGGTACGACCCTTCACAGCCGTGGTCGCTTCGACATCGCCTTTTTCTCGCGCAATCGCGACGATCGAAGGCTCCGCTTTGGCGATCGCGTCGGCCAGGACCGATTCCATCGCGGTGACGACTTCGAGTGGTGAACTGGCCGCGGGACCGCTCGGCGGAGAATCCGCGAGGGCCAAGAACAGACACACCAAAGAACCGAGGTTGTGCATCGGCGATCACCCCACCCGCGTTCCAGACACCGGATGCGACCGGAAGGAACGCCCAGTCCGTCCGTCCCGATCTGAATCGTGACTCTCCCTTATTTTTTCCACTTCTCCTCACCAGAGCAACCCGTAAGCCGTTGGATGGCTCGAGCGGTCGGTGTCCGACCCTCGACTTGGAACGCGATTCTCGCCTGACTGTTCACGGAAAGACATTTCGAGATAGAGTGGAAATATCCTGGCCCCCACGAAGTCTCAAACGGCCAGGACGGACGTCTCCTCGAAGCGTTTGATCAGGTTGCGTTCCGCGCGTGTGGATGTGTTCCGGATGCGGGTTGGAAATGGCGTCCGGGAGAGTTGACAGGGTCACGCCTCCATCGGATAGTGGATGCATCTGGAAGCGAGTTTCCCCGAACGAAGCCGGTGTAGTCACGATCTCGCCCCCTCCTTTCTGAGGTCGTGAGCGCCCCGTTCCCTCGGGTGAGAACCTTCGAGGGAGTTGTGACCGGAGAGCGATCTTTTCGATCAAAAGGGGATCGCCCCCCACCATCTCGGCTGGATATCTACGAAGAGGGAGAGACTGGCGATGCCGACGTTGCTCCGGTCAACCAGCGTGTATCAACGACGGGCCTGGACCTGGGCTCTGTTTGTTCTGGGCTCCTTGTTCCTCCTCTCGCTCGCCCCGGCCCCGCCCGCGGCGGCTCAGGAGGCTCCGAAGGAAGCGGCCAAGGAAGAAGCTCCCGCGGTGAAGGACGAAGCTCCGGCAGCCGCACCGGCCGCGGCACCGGCGAGTTCGAATGAGTCCGCGGCGCCGAAGACCAAGTCGTTGCTCCGGTGGGCGCTTGAAGCTTCGGGACCGATCGGGGTCTTCCTGCTGTGCCTCTCGGTCTATTTCACGGCGGTGGTGATTCGCCTGTTCATGGAGTTGCGCTTGACCGAGGCGGTCCCTCCCGCCCTGGTCGAGAAGATGGAAGTGGCCATTCGCGACAAGAAATTCCAGGAACTCTACGACGCCTGCAAGGATAATGACTCGTTCCTCGCCCGCCTGGTCAGAACCGGAGTGGCCAACCTGCCCAACGGTCGACCGGAGGCCAAGGAGGCGATGAACCAGGTGAGCGACGAGATTGTGATCGGCATGGAGGCGAAGATCAGCTACCTGGCGATCATCGGCCAGCTCGGACCAATGATCGGGTTGGTCGGCACGATCTGGGGCATGATCATGAGCTTCCAGGAAATCGCCACCGCGGCCGGCTCTCAGCCCAAGCCGGAGAAAGTGGCGGAAGGGATTTCCACCGCCTTGTTCATTACCTTGGAAGGTGTCGCCCTGGCCGTGCCGGCGATCTTCTTCTTCTCGTTGTTCCGCAACCGGATCGCCGTGATCACGATGGAAGCGACCCGGGTCGCCGACCGGACGATCGCGTCGCTGGTTCATGCGGCCAAGCAGGCCAAGTCAGGCTGACACCCATCGAAGACGGAGGGCGTGGCCAATGAGTTCCGAGATGTCCGCCGAACCGAACCTGACGCCGTTGCTCGACGTCGTGTTCCAGTTGATCACGTTCTTCATGCTCGTGATCAACTTCGGCGATCAAAACTACGATCAACGCGTTCGCTTACCCGTTGCAGGCTCGGCCCGGCCGCTTGACGACAGTGCTCAAGCGGTCAACGAGGACCGCCTTGTCTTGAATGTCGACCAGCAAGGGCGTCTGATCATGACCGGCGTGGTCCTCACGCAGCAGAAGGCGCTTGAGGAAATCAAGCACCAGGCCGACCTGGTGAAGTTGAACCTGAAATCGGCTGGCATCAAGCTCAATGCGACGAAGGATCTGCCGACCACGATCATTCTCAGAGCCGACCGTGATACGGATTTCTCGTCGCTCTACCGTCTGATCACGGCATGCCAGGCCAACGGGTTTCGGAAATTCGCTCTCAAGGCGATGAACGCCGGTTGATGCCGCTTGGCCGCCTTTCCTGACTGGCACAAGGTTCGTTTCCGAGGGGATTCCCTTGAGTCGAAATCAAGGCCGCCGCAAGAAGTCGGAACAGAGCCTGGAAATCCCGGTCACGCCGATGCTCGACATGGCGTTCCAGCTTCTGACCTTCTTCATCCTGACGTATCAGCCCATGCCGGCGGAGGGCCAGTTCGTCATGAACATCATGCCAGCCGCCCCGGCCACCGATATCAACGCCCAGAGTCCTGAGACGACGCAGGCCAACCCCGACGTGCCGGCCGCCCTGCGGACCCTCCCGACGACGCTCCGCGCCGGTGAAGGGGGAGAGCTCGGCCGGATCATCCTGGGTGAGAACGACATCCAAGGGGGGATGGACGAGCTCAAGCAGCAGCTTGATGAGATATTTCGAGACCCGACGCTCCCCTTCGATCAGACCATGATCAAGGTTGACCCCGACCTGAAATACGCGGCGCTGATGCAGGTCATCGACGTGTTCTCAAGGGCGTTCAACGAGGCCAAGAAGGAGCCGAAGCTCAGCTTCGCCGAACTCTCGCCCGAGGAGCTGGCGGCCCCGTAGCCGCTTCCCGGCCGGCCAGCCGCTCCGAAGTTTCATCGCGATTCTCGCTCTGTCGTGGATCGTCGTTTTTTCTTTCGACGCACAGGATTTTGCCGTGAGCAAACCCAACGCACTCTTTCGAGGCTCGGAACTGCCACGGCTGCTCCTGCTCTTGGTCATCTTGATCGGGGGCATGGTCCTGTTGTGGAAATATATTTATTTCAAGAAAAACCCTGTCGAGGCCAACCCGGTGGCCAGGGTGCCGCTGGCGCCGATTGTCCCGGACAGGTCGCCCGAGTTCGATACGGTTCGGGATAAGACCGAGATCCAGCTTCGCGATATGGCGGCGTACAAGAAGCTTTTGACCCAGGTGGAAACCCTCAGTCCCGCCGAGCTCGCCAAGATCAGTCGACGCGATGTGCTCTCGATCCAGATCTGGGAGCACCCCGATCATTATCGCGGCGTCCCGATTCAGATTGTCGGCACCGTGCTTCGGGTGATGACCTACGAGAGCAAGCTCAGCCGTACCGGGCGACTTTACGAAGCCTGGATGGTCACGCCCGACAGCCAGCGCAATTTCTACGTCTGCGTCTTCGAGGATCCTCCCAAGGGATTCCCGGTCGGCGACAACCTCTCGGAACGCATCGTCTTCAACGGCTACTTTTTCAAGTTGATGAAGTACCAGTCGGGCAAGGATCTCGGCTTCTACGTCTCGCCGGTCCTCGTCGGCCGAATCGGCTGGTCCGAGCCCGTTGCCGCCGGCGGCGGCCAAGGGGGAGCACCTTCCCCCGCCATCTGGATGGCCGTGGCTGTCGGCCTGATGTTCCTCGTCTCCTTCTACCGCTGGATGTCCGGCTTGCGCCGGTCGCTCTCTCCTCTCTCGCGAGCGACTTACCACCGCGAGCACCCCAGCGAAGAAATTGCCCCCGAGGCGCTCACCGCCTGGCTCGAGAACGTGGGCGGCGAGGATCACGCCGGCGAGGCTGAGTCGGAACCCGAGGAACCGAAACGCTGAGCGGATCGACCCAAAATGAGGTCTGAAGAAACGCGCATGACTCCTCGATCCGACTCGGCAACGGCTGTGGATCCGTCGTCGATCGCGATCGCGAATCCCACGGCCAGACGCTCGAAGTTTTCGGTCCCCCTTCGCTTCACCATCAGCCAGTTGATGATCCTCACTTCGATCGTGGGCCTGGCCATGGCCCCACTGGCAATGATCCGCAAACACGACCGAATCGAACTCATCGTTGCGATGGTGGCCTTTGAGCTCATCGGTCTTCCCGCTCTGATCACGATCATTCTCTTATCGACGATGAAGCCTGGGCCCGCGCGGCTGAAAACCATCGCCTTTCTGAGTCTTCTACCCACCATACTTCTGACTTCGGCAGTTGGGCTCGTTTGCCTTGCGGGGTTTCCCTTCTCTTTGAAAATGGTCGCCCTTGACTTCGCCAACGGAAACTTCAGGCAATTGCCGATGCTGGGTGTGATTGTTTACCAGATTCTCTATGCGAGTTCCCGATTTCACTCGCGTTGCCCCGCATGTCATCTGCGGCGGCTCCGTTACATGAGGCCACCGCCGGAAAACGTCAGAAAGTGGTTCGTCACATTCGAGTGTCAAGAATGTGGGAAGCTTTCATGCCGAAATATGTTCAAGCTTCTGGCTCGGCCCCGGCAACTGGCTGAGACGGAGACCGGGCAAATTTCGTCTTCCGCCGGCTGAGACTTGCATCACCCTGATGGGGACGTGAATGGGAAGGAAAGCGGGGCAGGAGCCGGTCGCCAAAATCATTGGCTCGTCCGCGGAATCTGTGGCTGTGAAAATACAACGATTTGCAACTGGGCGAGAATCTCGCTAGATTTCCGGCCTGATCGAATCCGTAGCACGGTCGGCCCTCGTCTACTCATCGCTCACCGACATGGACATGCATCGAATCTCGGTAGTGGTACACCATCCTAAAAGGGGGGGCCAATGAGCGGCACCGCAGAAGCACCCGAACAACTACGGGCCCGGTCGCGGCTCGTCTTCCGGGTACGGTCGATGATGCTCTTGGTCCTCGCCGTGGCCATGCTGCTCTGGGGGCGCAAGGAGTGGGAACGCCGCCGGGCCGTCGATGCACTCACGGGCCGCTTGCCGCGGGGAGTGCTCGTCGGTGTCGACGGAAACGGCGTCCTGTTGGATGGGAATGGCAATGCGTTGCGGCAAACTGTCCGCGACGTCCGGGTGCTCCGGGCCGAGCCCCTGGCCGTTTCCGCGCTGCGATCGACGCTCCGGCTGGATCAGCTCGACCGGGACCCGAGCGCCGACCTGGCCGCCATGCGGGTCTACCAGTCGAGCAAGGCCACGATGGCGGCCCTCGACTGGCTCGGTAGCGACGCAGGCCCGGCCGTCCCTGAGCTGATCCAAATCCTGGAGGGGAGCTACTCCAGCCATCTGCGCGCGATGGCGGCCCGCACGCTGGCCCGCATCGGTGGGCATAACCCCCGCGTAATCGAGGCCCTGATCCGGGCCCTGGCCTATCGACCCCGTGACGGGGTTTCGCCCGCCACGATCACCTCGGCAGCCGCCGCCGCCCTCGGGGGGTTGCCCCGGGAGGTCGATCGTACGGCCGCGGTCCCGCCCTTGTCGCGCCTGCTCAAGCATCCCGATCCGATCGCGCGTGTCTGGGCCGCCCAGACGCTCGGAGCCGTCGGCCCTGATGCCCGCGCGGCGGTCAGCATCCTGGTCGAGGCCCTGGAGGACGAGTGCGCGCCTGTGCGTGCGGAGGCGGTTAACGCCCTGGGAGAGATCGCGACGGATCAACTCAAACCCCGCACCGATCCGCTGCATGCTGAACTCGTCCCGGTGCTCACTCCACTGCTAGGGGATGAGGATGCCTACGTCCAGGAGTTGACTCGCATGGTGCTACGCCGCTTCCGATCCCTCGCCGAGGTCCAGAGCCGGAGGGAGCGGCTCGAAGCCTTGATCGCTGCCGAGCACGCCGGTCTCCGGCCCGGCATCACTCCTGAGCGGTGACATCATTCAGATGGGATGTGGACCGGCGGGCCATCAATCTGCATCAGGGTACGGCTGGCCTGAGCCGGTGAGAACGGTTACTCGGGCTCGAAGCATCCTCGGCATCGGCTCCGCAGTCGCGCCGCGCTGCTGTGCGCATATAGTCGCGGAAAGCACAGAGTAACAGCCACCGCACAGTCCAACGACCCCGGACCATCCACCGTTTCCGGGGTGGCATTCGGCACTGCCACGGTGTTGATCTCACTGGCTTGTTTACTCGGCGTCGTCCTCGTTTCTTGCCCGATTCTGCTGGCCGCCGATGCGGCGAGGAACATACGAGCGATGCGTTACAAGCTGGACCCGTGAACGCTGTCCCCTCGCTCGGGAACAGAGACTTCAACGTCCTGGCGATTGCCGGGGGCGGCCGAAACCTTGGCCGTCCGCCACGATCGCCGACATCATCGGTGGAAGGCACGTTCGAGATTAAGATGCGCCAACCACTCATGCAGAGTTCGAGAACGCGTCGGTTTTGTCGAATCGAAGCTCGCGAGGCTTTTCTCGTCGGCCCGCACCTTTGCGCGAACGCCACCAGCCGAAAAAGAATCCGACATCTGTCTTACGGGCTGCGGCCCTGATAAAGTCAACCCGATATCCCAACGACACGACTGCCGACCATCGGTGCGGAAACCCGTAACGGTCAGTACCAGGACCGACGGCAAGGCGATCCAAGCCTCGATCCATCAGAACTCGCGCCGACTTCGATATGGGAGATGAGGTGTTTGTATGATGAGTTCTATGCGTAGAGCTGGAAATCGCAAACAAGGTCTGATCATTCCCGCGCGGCGCGCATTCGGGGTTTCTCGTCCGACCGGGATTCTGACTTGCCGAATGGTCGGGCAAACAGCCGCACACTTTCTCTGGTTGATCACCTTTGGTCTGTGCTTGTCGAATCGCGCCGTCGCGACGGCTCCGGATGCCCTCCCGCAGACCCTCAGGGTCGAAGCCCGCGATCTCATTACTGACGCTCCGGTCAAGGGTGTCGTCTTCAAGCTGAGTGTGGGCGGCGGCATGAAGATCGAGGCGAGCAGCGACGCGGAGGGTATCGCCCGCTTCGAGTACACGTTTCCCGAGAGGACCGGCGGATACTCCTTCTTTATCACGGCTCGCAGTAACGGCCTCGTCCCCTTGGCGGCTCGCTGGTTCCAGGAATCGTCCTCACCGACACCACCCGACCGTCTCCTCTTCCAGGTCGAGAAGGGGACGACCATCGGCGGTCGCGTTCTCGATCAGGACGGTCAGCCACTCTCCGGCGCGGTGGTTGTCGTGAGCGTGAAAAAGGGTTACCCCAGGTCGAAACAGTGGGTTGATGTCAATTATGAGTCCATCAAGACCGACGCGAAGGGGCACTGGACCTTCACGGGGGTGCCGGAACAGCCGGATGCCGTCGAAGTTGCTGCGTACGACTACCTCCACCTCACCGAGAACGCGAGCTTTCAGACGGAGCCATACAAGCCGCTCTCCGCGCTGCGAGACGGCTCGGCGGTCTTGCGGCTCCAGCGTGGGACGATTATCGAGGGCACCGTCCTTGCGCCCGACGGCCAGCCCGTGGCCGGTGCCGAGGTTTCTTACGGGGAGGGGCGAGGCTACGCCAATGCGATTCCCCCTCTGAAGTCGGATGCCGAAGGTCGGTTCACGCTGGGAATCAAGCCGGGGACGGTCGCCACTCTGGTCGCCCACGCCCCGGGGTTCGGCCCATCGCTTCAGCGAGTCAAAGTGAGTGGGGAAACAGTGCGCACTTACTTAACAATGGACTCCGCTCACTCGTTCCGGGGCCGTGTCGTCGACCCCTCTGGAAAACCGATCGCACGCGCTCAAGTCGTGGCTTTCTGGTCTGGCCTGGAAGGTTCCCCACGCTCGTCGTTCGGCGTGGCGAGTCGACAGCAGTTGACTACGAACGATGACGGTCGATTTGAATGGAAGGAAGCACCCGGCAAGGGGGTTCAGGTCGACGTCTCCGCGGTCGGGTTTGCCGTCACGAACACGTTGAGTCTCGCTTCCGACGTGGATCACCAGATCGTCCTCACGCCGCCGACAGTCATCAAAGGTTCCGTGGTCGATCGCGAGACAGGCCAGCCGCTCCCTCGGTTCTCGCTCACGCTGGCCGCCGCCTGGAAGCTTGGAGACCCGTTCATCTGGCAGCGCGACGGCGACCTGGATCGAGCTGCCAATAAGGCCCCTGGCTCGTTCGAGTACACCACGTCGAATCCAGCCCATCGGTATCTCCTGCGCGTTCAGGCCGAAGGTTATCTTCCCGAGGACTCGGAACCCTTTTCCACGGACGGGTCCGCCCACACCTTGCCGTTCCGACTCATCAAGTCGGCACCGGTCCGCGGCGTGGTCTTGAACCCCGATGGCTCACCGGCGCGAGACGGCTTCGTGTACGTCGTCCCGTCCCATCGGGACGGCTGGATCGATTATCTTTCACTTCGGAATGACGACGTTCCAACGGAAGATCGATCGGGCACCGTGCACGCGGCGATCGGAAGCGATGGACGCTTCGTGCTCCCGCCGCAGAACGAGAACTTCGCAATCCTGGCCCTGACCAACACTGGCGAAGCGCTGGTTGACCGACCTGACGTTCAGGGAGAGGCAACCCTCCGGCTTCAACCGTGGGCTCGCATCTCCGGAACCGTAACGATCGGCGGCAAGCCAGCGGTCAACCTGCGGCTCCAGTCGTACGATCCTGATGAGTCAACCCCGATCCAGAACGAGCCCCGGCTCGTCCGTAGGTGTTTCGTCAAGACCGACGCCGAGGGCCGCTTCGAGTTGCCCCACGTCATGCCGGGTCGTCTTTCGTTTGTCGAGTGGGTGCCCAATGGTGTGAATCGACGCATCTGGCCTGTCATCCGGGGGACGGTCGATGTCGAGGCGGGGCGTTCCTATGATCTCAAGATCGGCGCCAGCGGCCGGCTTGTCAGCGGCCAGCTTACACTCCCTCGCACCGACGACTGGATGATCCGCAAGGCGGAGATCGTCCCCAGGAACGCGCGGACAGACTGGCCCGCGAAAATCGGCATCGAGCTTCTCGAAGAGGGCCACTTCCACGCGATCGATCTTCCGCCGGGTGACTATGCCCTTCGCATCGCGCTTCATGAACCGCCCCCTCCCGAGTCGTGCGGCTGGGGACGCGTTCTGAGCGAATACATACACGATTTCTCCGTGCCCGCGGGGGCGACGGCGAGTGATCCCCCGCTTGATCTCGGCAGGCTTGAATCCGTATTAGTCGATGTCCGACCCCTGGAAGTGGGCGACCACGCCCCGGACTTCACCATCAAGACCCTGGAAGGCAAGGAACTGAAACTCGCCGACTTTCGAGGCAAATACGTTCTGCTGGATTTCTGGGCGAGCTGGTGCGCTCCCTGTCTCGCCGAAATGCCGAATCTTCAGGCCCTCCAAGATCAGTATGCAAAAGACCCTCGGTTCGTCATCATCGGCCTCAGTCTCGACGATCAACCCGGCCCGGCGGCATCATCGGTGAAGGCGTTGAAACTCTCGTGGCGCCAGGGGTTGGTGGGACCCGACTCACCGGTCGTCTCCGCTTACGGTGCCACGGCCATCCCCGCAACGTTCCTGATCGGCCCTGAAGGCAACATCCTTGCCAAGGACCTTCGAGGTGAGAAGACGAAGGCGGCACTTGCCGAGGCCCTCAAGCCATAAAAATGATTCAGTGCGAACACTATTGGGGATAGCGAACGCTATGGTGGATATTCTTGGTTCTTGAAACAGTTTGCGAAGCTAAGTAAGATTACCCCTGTGATAAATTTTTGATGTCGTGTTGGTTGGATATGAGGAAATGATTAATGGATCTCCCAATTTCGGTTCGCCTGACTCAATTTGCCAGCAGTTCACCGTCAAGAGCAGGACCAAGGCCGACTTTGATGCCGATCTTGTCATCCAGGGCGAGCTTGGCGAGCTAGACAGCAAACAACCAGGAGGAGAGTGATCTGGCCGTTGACCGCCTGACTTCGCGCTTCGGCGAACCCTGCACCGTCGCGACGGCTTCCGCTATGATCTATCGCCGATCGAACGGGTTGGTCCGCTAAGCTTTCGTGGTCGGCGAGCGGAGGGAATTCGGATGGTGAAAACTGGTCAACTTGACTTGCCGTCAGGCCGGCGGCTGTATCTTTGCGAATTACGGCAGTACCTGACCTACGAAGGGCTACTAGAAGGGCTGCCGACCGTCGAGCGGAACAAAAAGTGTCTCGAGCAGCTGGTCGCTAACCACCGCGGCAAGCTGTATGCGGGTGAACCATATCTCGTCCGCCCGACCGAGACGCCTATCGAGTACAATCGGGACGGCAAGCCATACCCGTTTGGCATTCCGTCGGCCCTTCCCGCAGTGACGTGCATTGGGCGGTTCGAATCGCGCCAGCCGGCCCGCAACGAGAGCAGCGACCAGTCCACGCTGGTGATAATCTGGTTCCAAGATGAGTTCGCGTTCCCAATTGATCCATCCGTGGTCGTTCAGATCTTGGCCATCGACTGGGAAACACACGCCGCGGACACGGACTTCTGAGCAAGGCACGCCGAGCCAGTCCCTGAATCATGACTTCGGTGTCATGGTATAATTGTATGGCGAACTGAATAGAATGTGCCTTTTGTGTGGCCCAATTCTTTGCCGTCCGAAGTCATTTTCACTAACCAAGTCGGTCCTGCCAGTCGTAGGCGCTAAGATCATCGCCGTATTCGCGGAGATGAGTGATAGCTGCTCAACACGCTTTCGGAGCCCATCGAGCTGCTCGATGCCGCCGACTTATTTCTGGCTCGCGCTGTTATGGAGGTTAGGTTCGGGACCGTGTTTGGAGTGACGTGTGTCGCCTTCTCGCAGAGTTCCGAGTACCATATGCCGTCAATCGGTATTATAGACTTCTCGTTGATTTGTGTGCGAACTGCGCTCGGCCCGAAGCTATTAATTCGCTCCTTCTTTGTGGGAGGGTGAAAATGGAGCATTCCGATTTCTGGAAACGGTATGTGTGAACTTGATAAGAATGCCCCCCCCCCGTGTAATTTTCGTGATCTTTTATTTTGCCAAAGCAACGGCAAAATTTGATGAATGTAGGTGTTGTGATTGGTCGTCGTCAATGGAGGAAAAGCACTCTCCTCATCAGGGACTTTGCTACACGGATACGATCCACTCAACATCCCGAAATATTTGGTGCGTGATTCGACTCCGGCCGATAGAGTGAACCGATCGGCGTCTCTGTGCGCTTCGCCATTCCCGATGGCTGGAGAAAAATCCATGGGCTGGAACCTTCGAACGATCGCCCTGATCCTCCTCGTGGTCTCGACTGCCCGGGGCGACCAGACCGAGCCCGACCTTGTCGGCACCGTGGTCGACGAGTCCGGCAAGGGTGTCGCCGGGGCAACCTTGACGGCCACCACCTGGGGCAAGCCGATCGAGATCGAAGCCGATGCTTCCGGCGCGTTCCGGCTGGTCGTACCGCCCGAGCTCAAGTCGAGCGGCCGGCTCTGGATTTCGCTCCTGGCCAGGGACGCGGAAGGACGACTTGGCCTCCTGTCCGTCTTCCAGGAGGTGGAGACGAAAGTGCCGGTGAAGGTGGTCCTCATGCCATCCCGCGAACTGGTCGTGGTCGTACGCGATGGCCAGGGCAAGCCTGTAGCTGAAGCTGATGTCGACGTCATCAAAGACTCACTTCCGGTCGTGGCGGGCCGGACCGACGCCAATGGGCGATGGGTCACGCGAGTGCCCGTGGGTGCGACCCGCTGGGCGGTGCTTGGCCGCAAAGCGAAGGTCGGGATGGACTATGCATCAGCCGATCGGGCGCGGGGATCGCTGGAGAAGGCGATCCCCTTGCCGGGAGAGGTCGGGCTCAAGCTCGACGGGGTGCAGCCGCTGCGAGTCAAGGTCGTCGACCGCGAGGGAAAGCCGATCGCGGGCGTGAACGTCGGTCCCTGGCTGATCTGGAAGCCAGATCATGAGAGCGACATCAACCTCAGCGGGATGCTTACTCGATGGCCGGCGACCGGCCAGGACGGCCTGGCCTCGCTCGACTGGCTGCCCGAGATACCGAAACGGGGGCGCTCGATCCTCGCGCACAGCGAAGGCTATCACACCGCGGATCATGCAACCTCGGTTCCGCCCGACAAGTCCGTCGAAGAAGTGACGATCACCATGTTGCCGAACGAACGGCTCTCGGGCCGGGTGAGCGACGCCGAGGGCCGCCCCGCGGCCGGGGTCGTCATCAAGCTCCAGGGCCAGGGGGGCGGCGACAATCAGTTCTTCGGCACAGCCCGGACCGACGCCGAGGGACGCTACGAGACGAAGGTCTATTCCGAGCAAGCATACGTCCTCACCGCGACCCGCGACGACCTCGCCGCGCCCTATCGCTCGGACGTGGTCGTCTTTGCAGGCAAGCCGCTCGAAGGAGTCGACCTGGTGCTCGGCAAGGCCACCAGGATTCGCGGCCGGGTCACGGTCGGCAAGGACGAACGTCCGGTCCCGAAGTCCCAGGTCACCCTGCTGATTCGGAAGGGGCAGGTCCCCAAGGAGCTGGTCCGGCCGGGGGACCGCTTCTCCCGGGAGATTTCCCTGCGGGCCTGGGCGATGTCCGACGACTCGGGCCGTTACGAGTTCACGGTCGGCCCCGGCGACTACCAGATCCTCGGACCGCCGCGAGTCGATCCGGCCAAGGTCTCGATCCCGCCAGCCAACCCCCCGGCCGAGATCGTCGTCGACCTCAAGATGCCCCGGCCCGAGGTCGGCCCGTTCGCGGCGACGGTGGTCGACTCCGAAGGCCGGCCGGTCGCCGGCGCCGTCGTCGAGGGTATGTACGCTTCGTATCAAGCCCGTCGGTCGTTCTCTCCGCTCAAAACGGACGATAAGGGTTCATTCCAAGTCGAGCGCTCGCTCGACCCGCTCGTTCTCTACGTCAGGACCGCCGACGGCAAGCGCGGCGGCATTTTCCGCTCGGATGCCGAGGCGACTGAGGCGAGGATCGCCGTCGGCCCGGTGGTGCCCGCAACCGGAAGGTTACTCGACTCTAACCTCCAACCCGTGGCGAAGCGGAAGCTGAGCTACGGCATCCGCGTCTACAAGGGACCTGAGCAGACCGGTCCCTGGGCCGAGACGTACGGCGGCACGACTGAGACTGACGACCAAGGCCGGTTCACCCTGGAAAATCTCGTCCCCGGCCACAAGTACAACCTCACCCTGCCACTGGGCGATGATGGCTCGTCGCGAAATGTGACCGAACTGACCGCCCCCGGACCGGGTCCCTTCAGCCTGGGCGACGTGTCTGTCGACACCCAGCCGATCAAGCCCTATGTTCCGCCCACGCCGCAGGAGCGGACGGTCCAGGCCTTCGCCGCCCGTGCAAGGACCTCACCGAAGGAACGGCTGGCGGCGATGCTCCCCGAGGCGAAGCGAGAATACACCCGACCCTTGCTCCTTTTCGGCAAGAAGGACGATCCTGCTTGCGTTGACCTCTTCCGCCTCTTCAACGAGCAGGTGTCCGAGCCCGACGAGAGTAAGGAACCGGCAAAGCGTCGCCCGCCGACCCCGGCCGAACTCCGCTGGGAATTCGAGCTAACGTCGCTCGACCTCGGCCAGGCCGACACACTCCCCTTCGGTCAGGAGCTGGGCATCGAGCTCGGCGAAGGCCAACCGCCGATCCTTGCCGTTCTCGATGTCGACGGCAAGGTCGCCGCGCAGTATCCGCTCCGGCTCGACGAGGCGAAGAAACTCGACGACCTGGCGCTCGGCAAGTTCCTGCTCGAGCACAAGCTGCCCACCCGCAACGCCGAGAAGATGCTGGCCGACGCCCTGGCGAGAGCGAAGGCCGAGGACAAATGCGTCTGGTTCATCGCCTCGGCCTCGTGGTGCGGCCCCTGCCGGATGCTCGCCCGGTTCCTCGCCCCTCGCAAGGGCGACCTCGAACCCCATTTCGTCTTCGTCAAGCTCGATATCAGCCGTGACCTCCACGCCAGCTCGGTCCGTGACCGTTACAAGGGGGCCGCCGAGGGAGGCGTGCCGTGGTTCGCCATCCTCGACGGTGACGGGAATCCGCTGGCCACTTCGAACATGCCGGACAAGAAAGCGGAAGCCGGCTCGTCCAACATCGGTTTCCCTCGACCAGGCCGGCGGTCGACCACTTCGCGGAGATGCTCCGCCAGACCGCGCCTCGGCTCACGGCGGAAAAGATTGAGGAGCTCCGTAAAGCCCTGCTGAAAAAATAGCGTGTCGGCCATCTGTTAATTTGTTCTCGAATGAGAACAAGATCACATCAGTGTCTATGTGCTCTGACCGCTAGGCTTGGCAACTCACTCAAGCCTGTTGGTTTACTCGCTTTAGAGCGGTTTACGATCACATTGCGCAGGGTGGAGGAAAACGGGGACTGGCTCCCGGCCCACTCCATGCTCGGCTTTTCCGGACGACCTGGCGGCCGGGTGCCAGTCCCCATTTTCCGGGCCGTCACGGGCGGCCTCGGCGGAAAGGGGGACAGCGACTGTGTTGGAAAACGGGGTCTCTGACTTTTGTCTTTCAGCGGAAACCCCGTTTTCCAACACAGTCTTCTCGTGTTCTGCGAACATACAAGGCACCTCCGCTGCGCTCCGGAGCCAGTCCCCGTTTCCGCACGTGCTCCTGAGTCTTGAGAACAACCACCGTGCGCAACGCATCCGCAAACCGCTCTAGGTGAATGGCCACCGACTGTTAGCCCGGCGGAATAATATGGTGGACATGATCCATCAGGTTCACGTAGTCGCCTTGCTTCTGTGCGGGGATTTTCCCGGCTAGGAGCATATTGAACGAGAGCAAGATCGTTACGGTCGCGTTGTTCTCAAGGCAACCGAACACGAAATGCCAAGGATAGATGGCGAGGGACCTGTCCTTGGAGAACACCCCGATCGCCTTGGTGTCCCCGCGGCCTTGGAAGACCACGCCTGACCACTCCCAGTTGAATTGGCGGACCATTTGCTGGCCCCAGAGGCTTCCGAGCGGCAGTGCGCGGTCGAGCCAGTTGTCCACGTGACCAGACGACCTCGTCCGCGGCTTTGAGACAAACGTGTTGATCGCCGTAACGATCTTCAGTGGCGGATCATCAGTCGTGACATCGGCGAGAGCTGCTCCTTCGTCTGCTGAGTCGTTGATACCCGCCAAGATGTGAGGTTCGACCGTGTAATCAGAAACGCTCATAAGCTTGTGTCCTCGGCCTAACTCGTATTCGGCCCCGGGCGGCGAGGGGTAACTTCTGGTGGGGTAGATCTACGATTCCTCGTTACGCCGTAGCACGCGGGTGACTTCCTCCGCGAACTCCTCCGGAAACGGCGCCGGGTGTCGGAGCAGCCACGTGAACACATGGGGTTCAGTGATCGCCGGGCCTTTCCCCCAATTCGCCTTTATTCCACGCACAGGAACAACGGCGTCATGAGCGATAGCGTCATATGGTGATGCCAGCCTACCCAACTCCGGAACTCATCGTGGTCAAGTCCCGCATCCCCGTAGCCGGCCCCGAACATCTCCTCGATTGTGAGGTCTGGGGATTTTAGCAAAACCGCAAACCGGGCCTCGAGTCCTGGCAGCTTACTCAAACTTTCTGATTTATCCTGCTTAGGTACATGGCCACCGACTGCTCTCATTGCTGGACGTCTCGATGTCGCTTGGGCTCAGTGAATCCAGAGGTAGGGTAGCGGAAAAGCGATTCGGGTCGGGAGCACCAGCATGGTTATCGGGGTCCTCCTTCGAGAGGCACTTGCCAGAGTCTAACCTGATGGACGTCATCTCGAAATCCGCCGACGTACGCCGTAAGCTCACTGCCAACTGGGCACCAATCGTCGGTTCGGTATCGCTCGGGAGTCAAGTCCTTCATGACCACGATTTCCAATAGGGCTGGATATCCCACCCCTAAGTCAACCCACACTCCAAAGGGCGATTTGGCGACGACCCTACCCGTTACGGCCCGATCGATTATCAGACGCTGCTTGAGCGTCTCCCACTCAGCAGATCGGCGGGGCGAGCGGTGATCCGGGAATAGCTTCTCAAGGTCGTCGAAGGTGCTCATAACTTTCCATCATGTCCTGACCGAGCAAGTTTTGAAGCCCGAAAGTTGGGAAATCGAACTTTATTTGAGGTATTCAATATAAGTTAAGCCCCTCAGGCGAACCTTTCCCAATGAAGCTTCCGACAATAGCATCTGGCAAGTAGGATCGGCGTGCATAGAAGGAGACTTCTTCGCTGGAGCAGGGAAGTGGGTGGGGACCTGCCAACCAACGATCAGGCAACCTTATTGACGCTGACTGTGCCGTCTATGGCCACCGGAGAACGTCGCGTGTGGCAGGTTGTCCTTGAAGCGAAGGCCCCCATGCCTCTTTGTTGCAAATTGATGATCGATCGGGTTGGGGCATAGTGTGTTCATGAGTCGCTTACCTGAACCACCGCAGTCGCTTCTTCATAAGCCGCTCGAACCGCATCCGGCCATCTGCTGTGGGGCAAGTGGTCACCCACGGCTGTGGGGTCGGTGCGGCTTCGAAGTATTGGAACACGAAGCATTCGCCGACCGGATCAAACTCGACGGTCAGCATGGCGTGCCCCCAGTGAATTGGGCTCGTGCGGGCGATGCAGAGTCGGGCGTGGGAAGTCGTCGGGAAGAGACTCGTTGAGTAGGGCGACGAGGCGATGAATTCGACCAGGTTCAACATCGGACCGAGGTCCCGATAGAACTTCACGACCTCGGGCCAAGATCGCGTTTCGACGGTGAATGCCATCAGTGCCGCCCGCTCCTAAGCCCATCCGCCCAGTTCGCCAGGTAACACCTGATGATAGCAGGACATCCACGGCCGTGCGCCAGCTTGAAAGAGGAGTTACCCATAAGCCGACAGGAGGACCGAGTGGCCCTGATTCGGATCGACGAGGGCAGATCGGGTCGCGTAAGATCGGCGGAGGTGCTTGAACTGGAATTTGGACCGAGCATCACTCCCACACCAGAAAGAGGATATGGACGCGACCGATCGAATTCTCGGGGGTGAAAGGCTCACATCCGTCTTCGGTTACTGGCCCTCATTTCACGACGCCGAGGTTATTTGGCTCCGGATGGACCGCCGGTCGTTCGCCGATGGAGGAGGGCCGATCGTCGAGTTGATGCTTCATACATTCGAGATTACGAGTGACGTCGGGCCTGATGGCTGCTACGTGTTGCGGAACCATGTATTGGTCCATTTCCGCTTCCATGACGCGGTTGAGTTGCGACTTGCAGGGTTCAATCACCAGAACGCCTTGTTCGGCTTGACCGTCTCCGACCTCCGCGAACGCCAGTGGGAGCACATCCATTTCGAAGTCCATCTCCAACCGGCATTTGGCGTAGGGGCTTCGTTCCAATGCCACGAGATTGAGGTGTTGAGTGTAGAACCCTGCGACAAGAACGGAGTGCCGGCCGACGCTTGATTGCGTTCTACGGTGGATTTGGCGACTTGTAATGAAATGTAAAAATAATACTATCTGGATAGATTGCCGATAACCGCAGGTACTGAAAACAGCGTCCTTCGCTTTCCATCCGGTTGGCAGCCTGTGGCCGGCCGCGTACGCTACAGCGGTTGGTGTTCGGCTGGCGCACGGAAAAAGGGTCAGGCACCCGGCCGCTACGTGGAACAGACTGTGCCAAGGGACCCGCGGGCCGGGAGCCAGTCCCCTTTTTCCTTCGTCGTACGCAACCCGTTGGTAAACCGCTGGAGATGGTGGGCACGGCCTAGAGGCAGGGGAGGGCAGCCGGTGTTCCGTTCACTGACCCTTGTCGCTGTCACAATCTGTGCGGTCTCAGGTTGCCGCGAAAGCGACAGATCCCAAGTCGCCGGAAAGGAGGACCGGCCGCTCGCTGCCTTGCCGATGCCTGCCGAGATCACTGTTCTTAGCGGCACAACTTTTCGGTGCGGGAATGTGCCTTGTCAGTTGCTCGGGGTAAAGGAGTCGGCTGACCCCGCCGTCCGGGAGCGGGCGGAGAGGTTTACCCGTCTGTGGTTCAAGAGTGTCGGCAACTACATCGGGATTTACAACAGCAGCAACCCGCTGATGGCCAAGGACGGAACGTCGGTCGTCTGGATACGGGGATACGACACCTACCTCTCCTGCCTGAGCGAGGAGTTGGTCCGAGTGGGACTCGCGGAGGTTGATGGCTCGCTGTGGGCCGACTACACCTTCACGGTCCCGAGGAAGGACGGTGAGGCGGTGGAAGACTGGCTCGGAATCCTCCGCAAGGCAAAGGAAGGGCACGAGCGAGGAGAGAAGCCCCACGTGTTATTCGATTGGCCACTGAAGTGAACGAGGTCGAAGGCCAACCTCGCATGGCATCGGCCCCGGCCCATTGCAAGCACTATTCAGATTTAACGATCCGCGAAAGAGCTAACGATGATTCTTGCGGTTTCCGCCACGGGTTGGTTTGCAGTAGTACGGCCGGCCCGGCCGTAATTCCGTGACCAGGCCGGAAATCTCTCGAGATTCTCGCCAAGTCGCGGATCGTTGTGTTTAAGACGGTCGGCCCTCTTCCCAGGCATCGAGATCGCACCAGGGGCCGCGGCTCTTGAACCGGGGGGCGGGTAAGGTCTCGGCCAGGGCGAGAGCGGTGTCGCGCGTGATGTCATCGCGGCGGCGGCCCGCGCCTCGGAAGATGCGCAGGCCGCGGCCGCGGGCCAGGATCTCTCGCCGCGATCGGCCTGCGGGGGCGTCGGGCCAAGGTCCCACCTGTTCCGCAAAGTCGAAGAAGACGGGGATGACCTTCTCGAAGTAGGCCCAATAATCAGGGTTGTCGGTCTGGATGACGAATAGGCCCCCAGGTTGAAGACCACGGTGAACGTCGGCCAGAAACCGAGGGGTCACCAGGCGGAGGTGCGCTTGGCGCGGGTTGTGGTAGGGCTGGGGGTGGTAGAGATGGACCTCGGCGAGACTGGCCTCGCTCACGTACGAGGCCATCAACGACTGGGCGTCTCGGACCGCGAACCGAACGTTATGCAGCCCGCGTTGGTTGGCGCGGCGGGTGGCGTAGCGGATCACCACGGGGAGGATATCGGTGGCGAGATGATTGACTTCGGGACGAGCCAGGGCACTCAAGAGCGTATAGCGACCGTTACCGCAGCCGAGTTCCAGAATCGTGGGCGCGGAGCGACCGAAGATCGCGGCCCAGTCGAGTGGGCCCGGTGGAGGCAATCGCTTGATCGCCGTTCGTGCCCATTCCGACTCCGGGAGGATCTGCCCTGGGATCGTGACTCCGAACTCCATCTCGACATCGCCAGGACTCGGCATTGGTTTCCTCAAGAGGCCCACTCATTCCGAAGAGAAGAACGAGAAATTCATAGTTCGCCAGTCGGCTTGCGACAAACTGGATCAAGCGCAAATCAATTCCGAGGGACGCGGTTCATCGTGTAGTGGCAGGTGCCAGGATTGGCGTCGGGCAACGTGGTCCGGACTTCGTAGATTCGGTCAGGAATCAGCGGTTCCTTGAGACTCAGTCGAACGGTTCGACCGTCGGGCCCGAGCGTGGCCTTGGCGACGTGCAACGATTCTTCATCGACGGGTGGAGAGTGATAGGCCCCTTGGAAGATGTGGTGATAGCGTCTGATCAGGTAGCGGTTCGGATCGGTGGCCGCCGCGGCATCGGCAGGCGCTGCAAAGTAGGTGAGGTGAAGCCGTCGTGAGCGGCCTTCACTTCCTGGATCCCGAACGTTCGCTTGCCTGTATCGGTCACTTTGAAAACGGCTCCTTGTTCGGGTTCGCCTCCCCAGGCGGGTTCGCGTAGGCTCCCGACGTACAGCTCGCCCCGAGGCGAGAAGGCGACGCAGATTGGCCCGAGCAGGTTCTCGAGAAAGGGATAACAGGCCCCTTGGGTCTGGCCGTCGACTTCCTCAAGGCTGGCGCGCAGGATGAACCGATTGTTGTATTCGCAGAGGATGAGCTGTCCTTCGAGCGGGCCGAACTTGCCGCCGGTATCGGCGAATTCGAGTCCGTTGACCGAGCGTGCCCAGGGGTACGGAATCCGGACGGCGGGGGGGACGACGGGTCGCCCCGACCCGGTAGGAGAATCGGCCTGGCTGGCGTAGCCGTACCAGCCGCCGGGGACAAGTTGATCGATCTCACAGGTCGTCTTCTGCTGCCCTTGGTTGTCGGTAAAGAAGACCTTGCCGTCGTGACCTCGCGTGGCCCAGCCCGTGGGATAGCGCAGGCCGTCGGCCACGATGGAGACTTGACCGTCGGGTTTCACGTTGACCGCTTTGCCGCGGAGGTAGTGACGCCCCTTGATGGGACGTTCCCGGACGTCATCGGTGACGGGACAAATGATCCAACCTCCGCCTGGCCATCGGGCGATCCCGGTCGTCCAGTCGTGGTGATCCTTGGTGACGTCCCAGTCGTCCGAAAGGGTCAACCAGCGCTCCGCCCAGCCATCGCGGTCGCGATCCGAGAGGCGGAGAAAGGCACTTCGGGTGGCGATTAAGAGGTCGTCTCCCTCCGCTTTCAGGCCCAGCGGCCAGTGCGGCAGAGTTCCCGCCCACCGATTGTAGCGGTCGAGTCGCCCGTCGTTGTCGGAATCGGCCGCAACCAGGACGTTGCCGTCCATCGATCCGACCACCAACGATCCATCGGCCCGAACCGTCATGCAACTCGGCAAGACGTCGTTCGGCAGCGGGAGCTTTTGGGCGACGTACCCGCCCGAGGCTGCCAGGGGCTCGGCGGCTTGCGCTGAGAGTGTCCCCAGAACGAGGGTTGAGGCAACGATGGAAGCAGCGAAACATCTCATAAGTACGGTCCCGTCCGGCCCTGCGCGTGGTTGTCCTTCATCTTGACAGACGGGTCGCCCGCCGGGCAAGCGGCCCGCGATCCTCAAAAAGGGAACGGAGGGGGACTTGTTGGTCTTTCATTGAGGTCGAATGCGATGTTCATCGCCCCCCTCTGGACGGTATCTTGGAGGGGTCGTCGCTCTTTAGCGGCAGGCGATCGTCCGAGCGATCGTTGGCTGGGATCGACGTTGAACCCTCGAGCTGGACCCTGAGCCTGAGCCCTCCATGTCCGAATCGTCCGTCGTCGCCGACCTGATGGCTGTGATCGCCGAGCGCAGTCTCGTCCGCCCGCCGACCGGTCGTATGTGGTTTCCCTCCTTCAGGCAGGTGATCCCAAGATTCTGGGGAAGATTGCCGAGGAGGCCGCGGAAGTCGTGGCGGCCGCCGCCGAACCTGGCGACGAAGGACGCGATCATCTGGTCCGCGAGGCGGCCGACCTCATCTTTCACGCGTTGGTCTTGCTTGGCAGACACGACGTCTCGTGGCCGGCCGTGGAGGCAGAACTGGCCCGCCGGTTCGGCATCAGTGGGATCGTCGAGAAAGAGTCCCGATCTAGCCAGGGATAAAAAAAACGATCGGTGAAAGTGAATTTGCGCCGGGCAACGTCTGCGAGTCCGGAACCCATGGCAGGCGGCGAAAAAGGCCTGTTGCACTCGTATATTGGAGATTGTCTTCTACGAGGCCTGACCGCTGTTCCATTGTTGGATCGTGGCACGAACCATTGTCGCTGACTCTCGGTCTGGTTTACGATGAGTCGGAGGCGACACGTTTAAGAGTTTTGGGAGTCTGGGGTTGCATGGCTAGTCGTGTAGTTCTGGCGATGAGCGGCGGAGTGGATAGCTCAGTGGCCGCGCACTTGCTCAAAGAGCAGGGGCATGAGGTCATTGGCCTCTTCATGCGCACCGGCGCCCATGCCGAGGACGCCGAACGCCGCTCCAAGACCTGCTGCAGCGCGACGGACGCCGTTGATGCGCGGAACGTCGCCGACCGGCTCGACATCCCGTTCTACTCACTCGACTTCGAGCCCGATTTCAAGCGGATCATGGATCAGTTCGCTGACGAGTACGTCGCCGGTCGAACGCCGAACCCGTGCGTGATGTGTAATATCTGGCTCAAGTTCGGCAAGCTCTGGTCCTACGGGAAGCAGGTCGGCGCCGATTTTGTGGCCACGGGACACTATGCCCGGATCAAGTCCGCGCCTGATGGCTCGTTGCGGGTGGCGCGCGGCATTGATGAGGCGAAAGACCAGTCTTACGTTCTGTTTGGTCTGCGCCGGGACTTGCTCTCAAACGTCTTGCTTCCGATCGGGGAGTATCCCAAGTCGGAAGTCCGTTCGATCGCTCGCGAGTTGGGGTTGCCCGTGCACGACAAGCCGGACAGCCAGGAGATCTGCTTCGTCCCGCAGGACGACTATCTCGAGTTCGTTCGCGCCCGACGGCCGGGCCTCGACACATCAGGGACCATCGTGGACGAGGACGGGAAGGAACTCGGCCGCCACTCCGGTATCGAGGCCTTCACGATCGGCCAGCGGCGAGGACTCGGGGTGGCCGTGGGATCACCGCGGTACGTCGTCCAGATCGAGCCGACATCAAAGACAGTGACCGTGGGCCGGCGGGATTCGCTCGAGAAGCAGGGGTTGATCGCGACTCGCTTCAACTGGCAAGGCGAAGTTCCCCAGGCTCCCATTCCCTGTCTGGCACAGATCAGGGCGCATCATACGGCCGTCTCCGCGACCGTCGAGCCGCTCGCCGGCGATCGCGCCCGCGTTGTTTTCGAGACACCGCAACTGGCAATAACCCCCGGCCAGGTGGTCACGGTCTACCAAGACGACCTGGTGCTGGGCGGCGGCTGGATCGATCAGAGTTTCGATATCTCCCCCGAAGTCGAATCCTGACGCATTTTTTTCGCGTTTTCATCTCTTGACACGTTCCTGATTGAACGATCGCTTGGAGTCTGCGCCGATGGTCACTGTGGGCATGTACTATGACGTCATTCCCGAGAAGAAAACGCTTTTCACCACCAAATTTCAAGAAGTCATCGAGCTCATGAAGACGATTGAGGGGCACAAGTCAAGCTTCCTCTATCAGCGCGTTGACGATCCCAACTCCTTTGCCGTTCTGAGCGAGTGGAGCGATCAGCAAGCGTTTCTGGACTTTATTCGTTCCGACACGTTTCGTCAGGTGACGACCTGGGGACGCGAGCAGATTCTCCGGTCGATGCCCAAGCACAAGATTTATCCGCGTGCGGAGGATCTCGGTCGTCCCTCCTGAACCTGAACTCGGATTGCCTTCGAAACGGCGATCCACTACGATTTCACGGACTCCCTCGCACAGAGGGAGCGTCTGCGCATGATGCGTGGGCGACTCCTCGGCACGATTTGCACCTCGGCGTGTTGCATCCCCCGGCGATCTCCCTCGTTTTGCGGCTCGACAAGCGACGGTGCGTTTGAATCACAAACGGAGTTTTGAGATTCCATGGCGCGTGTCAGTCTGATCCTGCCCCTGTCCCCCGGCACTTTGCTGACCGCCGAAGCGATCGAGAAATTCCGCGTGTGTCTCGAAGAAGCGGGACACACGGTGGAGGTGCTCGGTATTGCCGACCCGAGGTCGCCCCATTTTCCGCTCGTGGCCGGTTCCTGGTGGCGCTCGTTTGTGGCGCCTGAGCCGGGACTGGCCTCGGCCTCCATGGCCGGTCTCCGACGTGCCAAGGGAGACATCCTTGTCGTGCTCGATCATCACCGAGGTTACACCCTCACTGATCTGAGCCGCGTGATCGAGCCGCTGCAAACGCGCGACGCCGACCTGGTCGTCGCGAGCCGAAACGCCTCGCGAGGCGCCGAAATCCGACCTGGTCGCGTGGCGGTTTGGGCCGGACTGGCGGCTCGTCGCGTGATCGGGTCGACCGACCCGTTCTCAGGACTGGTGGCCTTGACCCGCGACCTGGCCCGATCGGCCGAGTTCGAGCCGCTTGGTTCCAGTTTCACGCTCGAATTGCTTGCGAGGGCCGGCGGCCAGCGCCAGGACGTCGCGGTGAGCCGAGGTCGGCGTGCGTCCCGCAAGCGCGTGGAACTCGATGATCTCCGCCACCTCAAGAGATTGGGCGATCATAAGTTCGGCAATATCTCCCGACTGATTCAATTCTGCGTGGTGGGCGCATCGGGCATGGTCGTCGACCTGTCTTGCTACGCCTTGTTCCAGTGGCTCTTCTCCCGAACGAACCTGGCGGCGATGACAGCGCCTGTGGTTGGCGGATCGCTGGCCCTCGCGGTGGCCGGGGCCTGTTCGATCGCCTTGGCGTTGATCTGGAATTTTTCGCTCAACCGCCGCCTGACGTTCAGCTACGCCCGGCGCGGGTCGCTGCTTCATCAGTTCTTGGGCTACGTTCTGAGCAATGCGCTTGGCGTTGGCCTGAGCTTCTCACTGCGACTGATTCTCCCCAGGCAGTTTTCCTTCTTCAACCGCCACCGGCTCGCGGCCGCCCTGGTCGGCATCGTCGCGGCGACCGGGATCAGTTTCTCGATGGCCCGCTGGTTTGTTTTCGGCCGGCGTCCCAACGACTCCGTCGAGCCGCCACTCACAGACGAAGAGAGTTGCGACGAAGTGACGCTTGTGGGAGTCGCCGAGATTGATGGAGGAGGAGTCGAGCGGCCTCAGCATGTGGGACCGGCGCACTTCTCGTCGTTCGAGCCTTCCTGATCCCCGTCCTGAAACAAGGGCGGGTCGAAGAGGTAAGCGGCTCCCGGTTCGTGACTGAAGGTGCTCGATACGGGCTTCCTGAGGTGCTGCCAGACGAGGACGGCGATCACGACCCCCGCGCCGCTGATCCCGAGAATCCAGTCGTTGACCGCGTTGCGGGAGCGCACGACGGGTGGACGCGTCGGCCGGGGCGGCGAGGACGGCGGTCGAGGGCCGACGATCAAGGGGGCGAGACGCTCGGTATCCCCCCCCTGGTAGCGGATCCGTTTCAGGTAGGTCCCGACGAAGCGGACGCTTTCCTGAACAGGTGGGGTTGAGGCCCCGTCCTTCGGCGCGGGGTAAACCCAGCAGAAGGGATCGCCCGAGGGGGTCACGGCCCAGGCCTCAACCAGTGGGGGAAAGGTTCCGAAGGCCCCCTGGAGGAATCGGCGGACGATTCGACCCTCGACCTGGACCCGAACCCCTGCGTATTTGGTGGGATGGTCCCAGAGTTCCCGGAACCGGAGCAACCTGGGAACGGGTTCCGAGTCACGCGCGATGAGCGACCGGCGATAGTCGGCGAGGTCGGCGACCGTGAGCGGCGAGTCATCTCCTCGCGTCGAGGGGATTGTGACACTCAGAAGGAGCCAGGCCGCGATCTGCGCTTGCCTTGACGTCTTGAACCATCGCCATCGCCGAGTGATCCGGCCAGTCATGGAATGCCCCGGGGTGTAGCGGATCCGGACGCGGGAGAGGGCTGGATGGCAGGGTCGGTGAGTCGAACCGTCGCCACCCCGGCTGCGTCACAGATTGCGATGACGCGAGCGGCTTCCTCATATCGAAGCGCATCGTCGGCGACGAGGCGAACCCTCAGGGGGCGTTTCTCCATGATCTGGACGTAGCGGGCGAGTCGTTCCCCGAGCGTGTTCAGGTCGGGCAGGACGGCCTCACCGAGGCGAAGTGACTTCAAGTCTCCCAGGTCGTCGGCTTCAGCACGGATCCAGAGGTCGTTCTCGAGGTCGGTGTCGACTCGCCGTGACGCGGGGGGTTGCCCTTTCCCCTTCGATTCGCTGGGCAAGGCCAGGGGAGAGGCGGGCAGGTCGAGGTCGAGGTGGGTCTCCCCCGAGGGGACCTGGAAGGTGAGTACGAAGAAGGCGAGGAGTTGGAACGCCATGTCGAGCATCGGCGTGACCGGGAAGGCGACCTCCTCCGGTGGTTGCGGCCGGCGTGACTTCGAGCGGCCTGTCCCCGCGGTCGTGCTCATCGTTGTTCCTTGTTCCTGAGAACGACCAGGCTGAAATGGGCGAATCCGCGTTCCTGGGCTTCGGCCAGGGTCCGCCGGACCATGCCATAGCTCGCGTCCTTGTCGGCTCGGATCACGACGTTGGTCGCCAGGTCCTCGGCGGGTCCCCCCAGGGTCTCTTGCCCTTCGATGCGCCGTTTGGCCTGGTCGGCCCACCAGCGTTGGCTGGCGTTCCCCTCCAGAGTCGCTCCCTCAACCAAAAGCTGGCCGTTCCTGTCGAGTGCGACGACGAGTCGATCGATGCCGAGGTCCGAACCCGGCAGTGCCGCCGGTGCGACCGGCAACCGGATTGACTTGGTCGTTCCTTCGAGCTTGGTGCCGAAGTGAATCAGCATCATGAAGAACGTGATGAGCTGAAGGACCACGTCGAGCAGCGGGGTCAGGTTCAGATTGAACATGTCCCCGCCTCGGTGACGGATCTTGTACGACATGGACGCCTCCTGGGTGGTCAACCGGCGCCTTACTTGTCCGCAACGGGGAGTGCCGAGCGGGTGACCGGCATGACCGCGGAGGCTAATGGGTGCGGCGCCCGGATGCCCGGCGAGAATTGTTCGAGCAACGAGTCGGCCGCCAGGGCCACTTCGAGTGAGAGGCGAGCGATCCGGTTCCGGAAGAGCGCGTAAAAGTAGATCGCCGGGATGGAGAGCGCAATCCCTTCGAGAGTTGCGAAGAGGGCTGTCGAAATTCCTGCCGCCAGGGCACTGGCTTGCGGAGACGAGCCGGCCGTGGCGATGACCTGAAAGCTGATGATCATGCCGT
Organism: Singulisphaera photorubra; assembly: GCF_045290345.1. Classification (GTDB taxonomy): domain Bacteria; phylum Planctomycetota; class Planctomycetia; order Isosphaerales; family Isosphaeraceae; genus Singulisphaera. Next base: position 3,563,805 of record NZ_CP155447.1, read on the forward strand.
AGACCGTACCGACCAGGCCAATCATCGGCCCCAGCGTGCCGACGGTCGCGAGGTAGGTGGTGCGATGTTCCATCTCCATCGTCACATCGTCGTTGGCCATTTCCATGGCCTTCTGTGCAGGGGCCATGCCCGAGGGGAGCTTGCGAACTCCGGCGGCGAGCACCCGGGCGAGGAATGAAGCGTCGGCCGCGAGCCTCTGGTAGGCCTCGGTATACTGCTTCTGGCTAAGCAGTTCGCCGACCTCGCGGATGAGCCGATCGGGCAGGGCGACTGTCCGGCGATACTGTTTCGTCATCCAGACGATCAAGGCGATCATGTAGAACGACATGATCATGATCACGAGGCCGATCGGCCCCGAGGCCCGGATCATCCAGGAGAGGAAGGATTCGCTCTCCGAAGCGGCAACGACTCCGTCCGCCACCCCGGGCTCTTGGGCCCAGGCGACCAGTGGGGACGTCAAAACCAGGAGACCAACAAAGGCGAGGGGGGCGACCCAGCGACGGCAGGGCGTTGACATAGAACGCGGATCTCCACGCCCGTCTCGCACCGGCCTTCCCTTGGCACTCGAGCCTCGGCCGGAATCATCCAGGCTTGCTCTCAGCTTAGCCGATCGAGCGGGATCGAACAACTCCGTGCCTTGTCGGAGGGGCGGCAGGCCTGACAACTCGTTCGCCGCAATTCAGACAGGTGGCCTGGCAGTTGGAAATCCAGCCGCTCCCCGCTCGCCCCTCGGGGGATTCACTGGCTGGCCATCCCTCGGCCGGCCCGGAGGTTGGGAAATCCCCAAACTGGCCTGTCTGGGCCGCGATCTCACCTGGAAATACGGTCGATTTCTTCGCGTGCTGGGACGGGTGCAGCACCTTGCGACGTGTAGGCGCCCCTGATCTAATCCGGGACAACTCTCCGCTCCCATCCCGCCCTCATCGAGAATTCCCATGCCACGATCGCTTGGCTCTCTCATTCTCGCGGGTCTGCTCCTGGCGAGTCCGCTAGGCGCGACTGAGGTGTTGGCTGACGACCCGAAGCCATCGACCAACGATTTTGTCTCCAAGGCGCTCGCTCGTGAGATCATCGGGCCGCGGCAGACGCTTGCCGAGACAATTCGCGAATGCGAGTCGGCGATCCCTCGGATGCCTGAGCTCAAGAGCGTCGGCGCGTGGGAAAAAGAGGCCGAGATGATGAGGTCGGACGCCCTGACGCACGTCATTTTCCGCGGCGAGGCTTCAACCTGGTGCAAGGCCAAGGGGAAGGTGGAATGGCTCGACACGCTTGAAGGCGGTCCCGGCTATCGCATTAGAAAGCTTCGTTACGAAGCACTCCCGGGGCTCTGGATCCCCGCCTTGCTCTACGAGCCGGAATCGATGACGGGGAAAGTCCCCGTCGTGCTCAATGTCAACGGCCACGACGCCAACGGAAAGGCGGCCGACTACAAGCAAGTCCGTTGCATCAACCTGGCGAAGCGAGGGATGCTCGCCTTGAACATCGAATGGTTCGGAATGGGCCAGTTTCGCGACGGCAACTTTCGCCACGACCTGATCAACCACATCGACCTGTGTGGAGCAGGGGGGATCGCCACTCACTATCTGACGATGAGCCGGGGCCTCGACCTCCTGCTTGCGCTCGATCAGGCGGACCCGGAACGGGTCGCCGTCACCGGTCTGTCCGGTGGGGGTTGGCAGACGATTTTCATCAGCGCATTCGACAAGCGAGTGACGTTGACCAATCCAGTCGCCGGCTATTCGAGCTTTCTCACGAGAATTCAGCACTTCTCCGATCTGGGAGACGCGGAACAGACCCCCTGCGACCTGGCGACCGTGACCGACTATGCGCATATGACGGCGATGATGGCCCCGCGTGCCACCTTGCTCACGTTCAATGCCAAAGACAACTGCTGCTTCGCCGCGGGGCATGCGCTTCCCCCGTTGCTGGACGCCGCCGCCCCAGTTTTCCGGCTCTATGGCCAGGAGCCAAGACTTCGGTCTCACGTCAACACCGATCCCGGCACGCACAACTACCTGCGCGACAATCGTGAAGCGTTCTATGGGATGGTTGGCGATACCTTCTTCAAGGGGGACGCCGCCTACAGTGCGAAAGAGATTTCCGCAGACGCGGAGATCAAGCCGGCCGAGACCCTCAACGTGGCTCTGCCGGGCGATCAGGTGAGTTTGCACAGTCTGGCACTGAGTCTGAGCAAGCCCCTCCCCAACCAGGGCGAACTCCCGGTGAGCCCGGACGCGGCCCGCGCGTGGCGTGACAGCGGCAGGAAACGGCTTCGCGACGTTGTCCGAGCTCGCCAATACGAGACGAAGGCCCGGTCCACAGCGCGGGAGCAAGGCCATGAGTTCCAGGCCACTTTCTGGCGTGTCGAAGTGGGTGACTGGTCGGTGCCGGTCGTGGAACTTACCAAGGGGAATCCGAGTAAAACGGTCATTCTCCTTGCCGACGATGGCCGCCAGACGTCGCCGGATGAGGCAAGAAAATGGCTGAGCGCGAACTATCGCGTTCTGGCAGTCGATCCATTCTATGTCGGGGAAGCCAAGGTCGCCGAGCGCGACTATCTCTTTGCTCTCATGCTTTCCACCGTGGGTAACCGCCCGCTAGGCGTGCAGGCGAGCCAGCTTGCGGCGATCGCCCGGTGGGCGAAAACCGAACGCCCAGCCGAGACCGTGACGCTTGCCTCCTCGGGCCCAAGGACCGGCACGATGGCCCTGGTCGCGGCGGCTTTGGAAGAAGCGGCCATCGATGACGTCGTGCTCCGAGCACCACTGGGAAGTCTCAAGGAGCTGATCGAGACGAAGCAAGAATACCGGCTTTCCCCCGAGCTCTTCTGCTTCGGGCTGCTCCAGGAGTTCGATGTGGCACAACTCGCCGCCCTGGTTGTCCCTCGGAAGGTGACGATCCACGAGCCCAACGAACGCGCTCGGAAAGAACTGGGGGAACTCGGAGCCTGGTACAAAACCTGGGGAGCGGATTGGGAGCCACTCGCGTCAAAAGCTGAGTAGCACGGCCGGCCCGGCCGTAATTTGGCATAACCCGGCCGGCCCGGCCGCAATTTGGCATAATCCGGCCGGGCTGCTGGTTTCGGGAGAGTTTTCGTCAAGAAAGGCGCCACGGTGAGCCGATCTCGGGGATGACGGAACGGTCTGTATCTGGGACGTGATGCGCCCGGTCTCCGAGGACGGTAACCGGATGCGTCGATTGCTCGCACGCTGTCGGAATGGCCTCTTGCTTGGCCTCTGGCTCACCCCGCTGGTATGGGGGAACTGGCCTGAAAGCGTGGTCCGCGCCCAAGAGCCCACGCCGCAGCCGGCTGCTGTCTCCCCGCAGCCTGCTGTTGAGGAGCGACTCCGCCGCCTCGAGGAGGTCAATGCCCGCCTGCTCGAGCGACTCGACCGTGACCGAGACGAGTCGGCCCAGCGTTATCGCGAGTTGGAGGGCCGCTATCTTGAGCTCCAACGCCGCCTGGGCGAGCCGCCCCCGCCGCCGACTTCCTCTTCCAAACGCGAGACCGAGGAATCGTCTGAATCAGGCGAGGCGACCGCCCGCCGTTCACACTTTGGCCGCCCTGGTGAGTTGGGTAAGCATCCCAAGGTCCGCGAGCTTCCCTTGAAGGCTCGATTCGCGGACGGGTTTCAGCTTGCGTCGAAAGACGAGGAATTCGACCTCCGGTTTCACGTCCTCAACCAGACCGACTCCGAGATCTTCGTTCCCAACGACCGCACGTTTGGCAAGAGTGGCCTGTATATCCCTCGGGTCCGGCTCTACCTCGAGGGCCGGCTGACCCGGCTCTGGGACTACGAATTCTCGCTCCAGCGCAGTCTCGAAGGTTCCTGGGACCTCCTCGACGGCAACCTGAATTTTCACCCGTCGGACGCGTTCCAGGTGAAGTTCGGCCGGCAACTGGTTCCGTACAGCTACGATTGGTTTGACCACCTCGAGCAGTACTTCATCACACCTGAGCGGGCGCTCTTTCCTCTCAACTTCGGCCTCTCGCGTCAGGCCGGCTTGATGGGCTGGGGGCATGCCCGCGAGGGCCGGCTTGACTGGGCACTCGGGGTGTTCAACGGGCATCTTACCGGGCTGGCCGATAATAACCCGAATCTTGAGGGCGTCGGTTACCTGAACTTCCGGCCGTTCCTTGGCTCGGAACGGTTTCCAGCCCTGCACCACCTGAACGTGGGGGCGTCCGGATCGATCGGCGAGATCACGCGCAACGATACTCCGTTGCCAATGAGGACTTCGGTGCAGTCCTCCGACAATGACGAGGCGGCCGAGGATGCATCGGCCGTCTTCCTCGTGTTCAACGAGGGCACGGTCTATCAGGGAGACCGTCGCTTCGCTGCCGTGCACCTGGCTTACTACTTTCGAGGCCTCTCCTTCGAGTCGGAGTGGAACATTGGCCAGTTCCAGATGACCCGCCCCGGCCTGGGGCGCAAGCCCGAGATTCCGGTCGGGGGCTTCCACACGGCCCTCTCCTATTTTCTGACCGGCGAGCAGATCGAGCGGCGCACGACCGTTCAACCCCTCAGGCCGTTCCACCCACAGAATGGCGAATGGGGACTAGGCGCCTTCGAGCCGTTCATCCGTTACAGTCACTTGAACCTGGGCGAGGACATCTTCACTGAAGGGCTGGCCGAAGGCCGGCTCTGGACCAACGACGTGGGCATGATCGACCTGGGGATGAACTGGTATCCCAACCGCTGGATCAAGTTCTACCTCACGTGGCAGCACGCGATGTTTGGCTCACCCGTCTTGGTCAATGAGGCGAAGAATACCTTCGGCCGGGATATGGACCTGTTCTGGCTACGTGGTCAGGTCTACTTCTGAGGTCGGCAAGCGATCGCGATGCCCACCCGACTTCCGCGGACGCCCGCGCCCGGCTTATTAATCGGATCGGGCGGGCACGCGTCGATGGCGACCGGAGCACCGAAGTATGCGATCCCCAAATTTCATGAGGACGTCATGATCGACCGGTCAGACATTCCCGAGCCAGATGAGGAGAATCGCCAGGAGGCCGAGGAGCTATTCCTTCATCGAATGGTGAACTCGCTGGTCGTTGCCAAGGTGCGACAGTCTCGATTGTCGGGACTCGGTGACGAGGCGATTCGTCGATCCGTCCTGGTATTCACGCTCGATCAGGTGTCTCGTCTTGGCGGATCCGGTGTCGATTCGGAGCCGCGCCAGGAGACGCTGGTTGCTTGGATCGAGCAGGCACTTGAGGACGCTCTGGCCGATCCCTGGCCGGATGACTTCGCCGAGCCTCAACGGCGGATTACGGATCGAGTTGAGGGCGAGCCAATCCTGCTGGCCAATGGAGAAGCCTGGACTTTCCCTCACCTTGACCTCGAGCGGTTCCCGCGAACCCTGGCCGATGGCAGCATCGACCTTCAATATGAATGGATCCAGGACCCGGACGGCATGGATCTCCTCACGGCATTGATCTGGATCGACAACGACCTCTCCGATTCGAGGGCCGTCCTGCCCCACTTGTTGACCGCGAGCACACTTCTGTTGCGGCGCAATTACAGTCTGACGGAGATGGAGTGTCGCCAGTTGATGCCGATCGATCCGGAAAACCCGGAGTGCGTCGGTCAGTTGATCGCGCTGGGCTCGGACGAGATCCAGACAGACGCGTCCCTCGCCTCCAGGCCGATCGGGGAACTGACGGAGGGGATCGTTCAGTCGCTGCTGACTTTGCTGGCTCCCGTGATTGAAGACATCCGGAAGGTCAGTGGCGAGGGTTAGAGTGGGGTCGTGGCACGGCGGGAGAATCGATTTAGCCGATGCTGCGGCCAAACGCCATCCCAATGATGACTGCGAGGAGACCGGCCGCCGCGCTGCCCACGAAGTAGGCGCAGGCGCGGAACATTTCGCCCCGCTCCCAGAGGAGCATCGATTCCATCATATACGAGGAAAACGTCGTGTAACCGCCGAGAAAGCCGGTCACGATGAGGAGACGAAGGCGAGGGGAGGGGAGCCATCGCTCGAGCGCCATTGCCAAGAAGCCAATGGCGAACGACCCGCTGACGTTGATCAGGAATGTTCCCCAGGGGAAGTGGTGGCCGGCCCAGTTCCGGACCCAGATGCCCACAAAATGGCGGGCATTGACTCCGATTGCACCCCCTACCGTCAGGACCAGAATCGTGGCCCAGCGCTCCAACGAACACGCTCCTTCCTGGCGAAGGCCGGCGTGGCTTGCCGGCCCCGGATGCGGTGTGATCGCGCGAATGAGTTAAACCGCAGGTTGGGGAGCAACCAGGACCTTCGTGGCGGCATCGTGTCCGAGGGCCACCGAGCGATTCTGGAGTCGAATGACCAGGGCCCCCGCTTCGGGCCGGTTCTCGGCCAGCTCGCCGAGGGCGTGCAGGTCGAGTCCGCACTCACTCAGGTAGCGGAGGAAGGCGGGATCTTGATCGACGACCCGGACGACGCGGAACTGCTGACCACGCGGGAGGCGGGCCAGGGGGATCCCCTCAGGTTCCTTGAGCGAGCCATCCGCGCTGGGAATCGGGTCGCCGTGGGGGTCGACGCTCGGGTGCCCGAGGAAGGCATCGATTCGGTCGATGAGGCGTTCGGAGGCCGCATGCTCCATGTGCTCGGCCTCCTCATGAACCTCGTCCCAGGGCATTTTCAAGGTTTCAACGAGGAAGAGTTCGAGCAGGCGATGGCGGCGGATGACCTTCATCGCGAGCTGTCGCCCCGATGCGGTCAGCCTCGCCCCTTCGTAGGGCGTGTATGTGGCCAGGCTCGCCTCGGAGAGGGTTTTTAGCATCCCCGTCACAGTCCCGGGCGAGACGTTCAGGGCATGGGCCAGTTCACCGGTTGCGACGGCGGCGCCTGCGCAATCGCGGGCGGAGATCTGGGCGATTGCCTTGACGTAATTCTCAACGGTCAAGCTGGCCACAACGAGCCCTCGTTCACAGCGCAGAGCGACACGTAAACTCTCCGAATCGGACTACCCCGAAGGGAACTTCAATCCTAACGAAAGACAGGCCGCGGTCGGAAGGGAGGTTGGTCTGGTCCCTTCCGATCCGGGCTTCCGTCAATCGATATCAATTCGGTCATCGTCTTCGAAGGTCGACGATCCCACAACCCCGGTTTTTTCTCCCATCCGTAGCCAGACCCCCTTGAGGTAGGCTCCTTCCAGGGCGTCGAGCCCGACGGGATGGTCCGGCGACGCACCTGTGACAGCCAGGACTTGCGCCGATCGACCCGCCTTGCGAGCCGCCGCCCGGAGCAGATGGAGAAATTCTTCGGGGGGGAGCAAGCCGGAGCAGGAGCAGGTCAGGAGGAAGCCGCCGGGCTCGACCACGCTCATGGCCAGGAAGTTCATGTCGAAATACTTCTGCTTGCCCGTCGCGATGTCGAGCCGTCCTGGAATGAGCTTCGGCGGGTCGAGGACGACGACGCCGAACGCGCGCTCATTGACTCGCATCTGCCTCAGGTAGCCAAACGCATCGGCATGAACGTAGGTGGGGCGCACCTGGTTGAGGTTGCCGTTGTCGCGGGCCCGCGCAATGGCCTTCTCATCGAGGTCCACCCCGGTGACCTCCGTGGCCCCCCCCTTGGCGAGGGCGGAAATTCCGAACCCACCCGTGTAGCAGCAGACGTCGAGCATCGACCGGCCGGGCGTGAAGCGGAGCAGGGCTTGGCGGTTTTCGCGCTGGTCGCAGAAGAAACCGGTCTTATGACTTCCCTCGAAGACGACCCGGTAGCGGACTCCGTTCTCCTGGATCGTCACCCGGGGCGGCAACTTCGGACTGACGATGGGCCGGCCCGAGAAGTCCTCGGCCATGGCGATCCGTTCGTCGACGTTGACTCGGACGTGTTTCGTTCCGAGCCGTTCGGCGATCAGCGAAAGGATGGGCCCGATTCGCTGATACATCCCCAGGCTGTAGATTTCCGCCGAGAGCACGTCGTCGAATCGGTCGACGATCAGGCCGGAGAGCCCGTCTCCTTCGGCATGGAGGACGCGGTAGGCATTGGTGACCGCGTCGAGGCCGAGGATGTCTCGCCTCAAGGCGATGGCTCGGTCGATCCGGTTCGTCCAGAATGGCAGGCTCGGGGGATCGACCCCTTGGGAGAGCAGCCGGAGGCTGATCTGCGAGCGCCCGTTCCAGAGGCCGAAGCCCAACGGGAGATTTTCGCGATCGACGACGCGGACGATGTCGCCGTCCATAGGACGGCTCCCTCCGACCGGCCCGATCACCATTTTTCGATAGACGAACGGGTGGTATCCCGGCGACCGAACCGCCACGACGGGGAGATCCCCCGAGGGTTCCAGGCTCCGGTCGGGCATGGGAGTGAGAGTCGGGGCCTCGGGGAGAGGGCGTTGCGGACGGATCATTCTCAAAGGCTCAAGGAGATAGGGCGCTGCGATCAATCGTCAAGAATGGGCTTCAATAGTCATCGCCGGGCCTCTTCGCCAGTGCGCGAGGCCCGAGCGAGAAAGTCTCAAAAAGTCACGACTCGTCGTCGTCGCCAAGATCGTCGTCATCGGCGCCCGTGAAGTCATTACGGGCAACCCGCCTGAGACGGACCAGCAGGGACGTGGCGTAGCGTTGGACCGCAAGCTGCTTGGTCATCACCGCTTCGTCGGCCGCCGCAAGCGGAATGGCCCCTACCAAGCGATGGCACTGAGCCAAACTTTCCCAGCCGATTTTGAGGACGCTCGGCGCCTTGTCGGGATTGCCACGGACCATGCGAAGTGCTTGGCGGGCTTTCTTCAATCCGGCCTGGGCTTGGTGAAGCTGCCGCAAGGCCGTACCTGCACTCATCTCGGACATCGATTCTCCTCAACGCCGCCAGACTATAAAGCGTTGCCATACGAAGTAGACGGCGCTCAGGATATAGTAGTCAGATCGTCCCCTTCGCTTCAATCACAGTCCGGGAGCCGCCCGATGAGCGACACCCAAGAAAACGACATGACCTTCGAAGAACCGGTTGTCACGACGGAGACCGAACCCAAGTCAAAAACGGACACGACGACCAAGACTCGCCGTCAGCCCCCGTACCACGTCATCATTTTGAATGATGAGGAGCATACGTTCGAGTACGTCATCGAACTACTGGTGAGACTCTTCGGCCACCCCCTGGAAACCGCGCATGAGCTGACCTGGCAAATCCATAACACGGGTCGCGCGATCGTTTACACCACGCATCGCGAGAAAGCCGAGCTCAAGTGTGACCAGGTCCTCGGATTCGGCGCCGATCCGAGGATGGCCATTTCCAAAGGACCGCTCGGCTGTTACATCGAGCCCGCGCCGATTGATTGAACAACGGGCATCACCCGTTCCTTGATCTCCTCGACGGACTGCTTGGCCGCGTCGCTGACGTCGTTCATCGTCAGGCCAAGCGTGTCAGTCCCTAGTTTCAAGGCCAGGTAGTCCTCGGCCACGCCCAGGACCGCGTCGGGAATTCTGAGGACCGTGGAACCGGTGACCCGGAGCATCGGGGCGATTGTGGCGACTCCGGCAGCTACGACCGCTCCCATGGGCGCGGCCCACGGATCCTCTTCGCCATCCTCACGCATCGACTCCATCGCGACCCAGGCCCCCGAGAGGGCGTGCGGGATCAGCACCGGGAGACTTCTCCGGCTCGGAACGAACCCGAGCTTGTCGATCACCATCTCACCAATCGCCGCCGCGACCCAGTGGCTCGCGTCCGGCTTTCGTTGAGCCGTTTTCAAAAGCGCGGGACCAAGCGTCGCCTTCAGCCCGCTGAGAACGGCCAACTTCATTGCCTTCTCGAACGCCGCAGTCATGATCGCTTCCTCCAGATCGAGCCGAGATTCCCCAGCCGACGGAGAGACGAGAAAACCTGTCCTCATCTCGCGCACCGGCGATTGAACAGGCTTGACATGCAAGAGGCAGGCCGTCGTCCAAATTTTTCCCGATCAGGGGGTAGCGATGGCGGCCGGAAGTCCGCTCTGGATATCGGGGAAGGCCAGATCCACCTGGAGCTCGGAACGAATTCGGTGATTCGAGATCCGTTTGTTCGATTCCTCGCGCGCCGCCGCCGGGTTGTCCGGGTTCACGGTTTCGAAGCGAGGCGGAGCGATTCCCAGTAGGGTCGCCACGAGGCTGTAGAACTCCTGACGCTCGACGGGGCGATCGTCGCTCACATGGTAGATTCGGCCAGGTGCGCCCCGATCGAGGGCGGCGACCGCCAGGGTCGCGGCGTCGTCGATATGGATCAGATTGAGAAACTTGGTCGGATCTCCGGCGATCGGTTCGTTTCGTTCCAGGCTCGCCTTGCGCGGAATTCGATGGGGGCCGTACAGCCCGGAACAGCGGATCACGACGGGATCGAGACCTCGTCCCGGCCCGAGACGTCGCGTAACCGCTTCGGCATCGAGGCAGACGCGGCCGGACTCGTGGGCCGGCTCGGCGGGATCATCCTCGGTGATCCAGCCACCGTCGTTACGGCCGTAGACTCCCGTGGAACTCACATAGACCAACTGGCCGGCGGTTCCTGGGTAGTGTTCGAGAAAGTTGCGAACGCCTTCCACATAGACCGTCCGCATGGAATCGGCACCCGAGCGATCGAAGCCGACGGAGTAGAGGACGCGGTCGACATCGGGCAAGTTAGTCAGCGAGTCGGGGGCGAGTACGTTCGCGATCACCGGTTCGATTCCCACGCCCTGCAGACTCGCTGCGCGGGCGGAGGAGCGAACCGTGCCGTAGACGGTCTCGCCACGGTCCGCCAGGAGTTTGCCGACGCGCTGACCAAGATAGCCGCAGCCGACGATCAGAGTCCGGCTCATGACTCCTCCTCCGCCGCGTCGGCCAGAGGAGTGGCCGGTAACTCGGTTTCGGGACAGCCGGCGTCAAGGTAGTTCTGGAGCAGGATCTGCGCGGCGAGCATATCGCGGTAGCCTTTGCGTTTGTGCCGTTTCATGCCGATGGCGATGAGGGCGTCTTCCGCTTCGGACGAGGTGTATCGTTCGTCGTAATAGAGGACCGGCAGGCCTGTCACATTGGCGATCCAGGTGCCGAAGGTTCGCGCCTTCGAGGCCGACGTTCCCTCGCGACCCCCTGTGTGGAGGGGGAGTCCGATCACGATCCGATCCACCTCGTGCTCGCCGACCAGGTTCTTGTAGTGGCGAGCGTCCTGCGCCGGGTCGGTCCGCTCGTGGACTTCGAGCGGCGTGGCGATCATCCGCCTCGGATCGCTGACCGCGGCTCCGACCCGCTTGGTACCGAAATCGAGGCCGAGAATCCGAGGCATGACCGACTCCGAACACGAGGAAGGACGTGGAAACGAACAGGCCAAGCCTCGTGCTGGCGTTTCGAAGATTTCAGACCTGGCGAGGACGAGGAAGTCTCAAAACTCATGGTTCAAAGCAGCGAGCCGAAACCGCCTTGGTCCAGGCCTTCCACGAGCGCCTTGAGCTTGTCGAGCTGGTCTTTTCTGGCGACCAGGGTTGCGCCTCCGGACTGCACGATGACCAGGTCGTCCACGCCCAAGGTGGCGATGACTCCCCCGTCGTCGGAGACGATGATGCTTCCCGTCGTGTCGTTGGCGTAGACCTTCCCCTGGGTCGTGTTGCCCTGGCTGTCAGGGGGGACGAGGGCGGTCAAGGCACGCCAGTCGCCGACGTCGTTCCAGTCGTAGACGACTTCGAGGACCCGGACGTTCGTCGCCTTCTCCATGACGGCCTTGTCGATCGGCACTTTCTCCATCAGCGGGTACTCGCGGGCGACCGTCCCCTCCTCGTCGGGCGTGCCGAGCACCTGGCCGACGCGGTCAAGCGCCGCGGCGAGGATCGGTCGGTGCGTCTTCAGCGCGTCGAGGATGGCGCGAGCGCGCCAGACGAAGATGCCCGAGTTCCAGGCGAATCGACCCTCGGCGAGGAAGCGCTCGGCGGTCTCCCGATCGGGCTTTTCGCGAAACTGGGCGACTCGATGGAGCGCGATCCCTTCCTTCGAGGGGAGGGCCTCACCCCGTTCGATGTATCCGTAGCCCGTTTCGGGGTGAGTCGGCTTGATGCCGAAGGTGACGAACGCCGAGGGATCGGCGTCGATCACCGAGACCGCCGCGCCGACGGTCGCGAGGAACTTTTCGCGAGGTTCGATCACGTGGTCGGCCGGCATGACGATCATCGTGCCGTTGGGATCTTTGCGGGCGACGATCTCGGCGGCCAGCCCGACGCAAGGGCCGGTGTCGCGCGGACAGGGTTCAGCCACAACGTTCTCGGGGGGAAGCTGGGGCAATTGCGCACGGACCGCGTCGGCCTGGTCGCTGCCGGTGATAATCAGCGTCCGCTCGGGTGTGACCAAGGGCGCGATCCGGGCAACGGTCTGCTGGAGCATCGTCGCGTCGCCGTAGAGGCGGAGCAACTGTTTGGGGCGGTTGCGTCGGCTCTTGGGCCAGAAGCGGGTCCCACTTCCTCCAGCCATGACTACAGCGTGAAGCATCGCGACTCAGTTCTCCTGGTGCTTGGCGGTCCATCGAAACTTCGCTGTCAACGAACAGCAAAAGGCGAACGACTATCGCAAGTAGAGCGGTCCTTCGATAACCAAACCGGGACTGACTTTGGACTTGAGCTCTTCGGCGTCGAGGGCGAACAAGGGGCTGACCTCAATTCCGAACGGGACCGAGCCGTCGTTGCGGCGCGGCACCCGGACCCCCGAGCTCTCGAGCCAGCCGGCGAACAGGTCGCTCATGCGCTGGCGAACCGTGGCCGGCGAATCGGGACCGGTGGCATTCTTCAGCGGCTCGAACTCGACCGCGCGATCGGTCTCGACCAACGTCCAGCGTCTGGCCTGGGGGAGAGCATCGAAGATGAACCGCTCGAATTTGACCGCATTCGGGGCCTCCGGCTGGACGAGTTCACCCGAGTCGTCGATGAAGGCGACCTTCTTGATCGCGCGATGGAAGGGGAGTTGAAGTCCGCCGTTGTCGACAAGCCGCTCGATGAACTCGCGTTCCAGGATGTGGACGGCGATGCTCCCCGCCCAGAGAGCGAGGCTGCCGTCCGGCTCGCGACGTTCCGCCAGCTCGGTCGGGAGGTCGGAATACTCGATGACTTGCGGACGTCCCTCCACGCGGACCACCACGCCGACCTTCTCGTCGGGAGCGCCTTTTTCGATCACCTTGAACGAGAGCTCGGCGTCGGCCTCGCGGTGCAGGCCGAGGAATGCCGGATCGGCGATCTGAACCAGCGGGTTATCGACCTGGAAGTAAAAGAGGGTTCGGATCCCTCGCTCGCGGAGCTCGTCCAGGCAACTCGGCGATCCGTCGGCGGGGCGGGCCGCCAGCGCGGCCAGCGTGCCGCCGTGGCCGTCAGGGCTCAGGGCCAGATGCCCCTTCGAGGCGAGCAGAATTTTCCCCGTCGTTTGATCGACGGCGGGCAACTGACCTTGAACGAAGAAGCGGACATGTTCGAGGCCGAAGTTATCGTGCTCCGCGAAAAAACGAGCGGTGGCCTCGTGGTTTTCGGGGCTGGTCATGATATAGAGCGGTAACGGTTTGCCGTGGCGGCGGCCCATCGCGACGATCTTCTCGGCATGAATCTGGAACAGACTCGCGCCTGAGACCGAGCCGATGGCATACGTTCCCTTGGGCCCTTCGAAACCGAGCCGAGTCCCCGAACCCCCCGCCACGATCACGACGCCGACTTCACCGGCGGCCAGCGCGTTTGCGCCAATCTCGGCTACGTGCCGGCGAGCCACGCGTTCCCCATCCGTTTTGGGGAGTCTGAAGACCTCAATGGGCTCAACCTGCTCGGGAGAGATCGACGGTGGCTGATCCGCGATGACCATCTGCGCGATCAGCGTGTCGATCTGATCCAGATCAATGCTTTCGATCTCTGAGATGAGGTCCGCCTGCTCGGTGGGCCCGAGGTCGTCCCACCACCTCAGCAAGGCGTTCTGCCCGTGCCGAGCCAGGCGTTCCACGAGCGATCGATCTGGAGCCATTTCGCGCCAAACTCCCAAACGGCCAGACGATTTCCGGCCGACCCGCAGTTGCGCAGGGCCAGTCGAAGTTTCGGTGGCGACTCTTCTCAGAACTCCAAAGTCAGCCCATCGTAGGCCAAAGCGACTTTGGGGGGCAAGGTCGACTCGGTCGGTCCGTGGTCGAAGCCGTGCGAGAGGTGGGTCAAGAAGGTCCGTCCCGGTCGCAGGCGTTCGACCACGCCAAGCGCCTGTTCGAGACAGAAGTGAGTCGGATGCGGCTCGTGCCTGAGGGCATCAAGGATCAACGTGTCGAGCCCTTCGAGCAGCGGCCAGCTTGCGTCGGGGATCCGGCTCACGTCGGTGCAATAGGCCAGGTTACCGATCCGGAATCCCAGAACCCGGAACCGGCCATGATCCAGACGGAGCGGCATCACCTCTTGGCCCAGGATCTGAAACGGAATCCCGGGGGTGACTCGCTCGAACTGGAGTTTGGGGACGTAGCCCGGCGGCAGCGACATCGCCTTCTCGGAAAAGGCGTAGTGGAAGACTGTGCGAATGCTCTCCTCGGTCTCCGCCTCGCAGTAGACCGGGACCGGACCGCCCAAATACTTCGGGAAGAGCCGGGCATCGTCGAGCCCAAAGAGATGATCGGCGTGACTGTGTGTGTACGCGATCGCATCCACTTTGCGAACTTTTTCGCGGAGCAGTTGCAGCCGCATCTCCGGAGTCGTGTCGATCAAGAGGTTCCCCAGCGGGAACGAGAGCAGGACGCTGGGCCGCGTCCGCTGATTGCGCGGGTCATCCGACGTGCAGACCGCGCATTCGCAGCCAAAGACCGGTACGCCTGTTGATGTGCCGCTGCCGAGAAACACAAGCCGTCGAGGGGCCGTCGCCAATTGCTCCACCGATCTCTTACCTCCCAAGGGGTTCTCCGCCGTCGTCCCGAAGCAGGTGCGGCCTATTGTACGGAGGTTGGCACCCCGGTTCGACATCAGTATGGGCGTGAACCGGCGAACTCGTTGGCGAAATATCCCTGATTGGCTGTCCTTTGAACAGTTATGAGGGGTCGAAATGACGCAGGTTGCGTCGATGTTGACGGTGTTCTCGGTCTGATGTAAGATCGGCAGTACTCTTGACTTATTGCGACTATTCCGAATCCACGGCGCAAGGCGAACTTGGCAATGGAACTGCTTAGCGAAATTTGGGATAAGACGACCGACGCATTCTCCGCGATGTCCGAGGGCGTTTCGGAGGGGCTCATCCGGCTCTTCGGTAACTCCAACGAGCGGCAAATCCGTCGCATGCGTCCGATCGTGAGTCGGATCAATGAGATGGAGCCGGCGATGAAGGCTCTCTCAGACGCCGAGCTTCGCGCCAAGACCGATGAGTTCCGCCAGCGCCTTTCCAAGGGGGAGACGCTCGATGCGCTCTTGCCCGAAGCCTTCGCCGCCTGCCGGGAGTCGGGAACTCGCTACCTCAAGATGAGGCACTACGACGTCCAGTTGATGGGTGCCATGGTGCTTCACGGCGGCAATATCGCCGAAATGGTCACCGGCGAAGGAAAGACCCTGGTCGCCACCCTGGCGGCCTATTTGAACGCCCTCGAAGGGCGCGGGGTTCATGTCGTCACGGTCAACGACTATCTCGCCCGCCGCGACGCGGAGTGGATGACCCCGCTCTTCAGCGGCCTCGGTATGACCGTCGGCGCGATCCAGTCGGACATGGATGCCGAGGAGCGGCAGCGGATCTATGGCTGCGACGTGACTTACGGCACCAATAACGAATTCGGTTTCGATTACCTCCGCGACAACATGAAGCCTACCAAGGAGCTTCAGTCCCAGGGGCCACTTCATTACGCGATCATCGACGAGGTGGACAGCATCCTCATCGACGAGGCGCGAACCCCGTTGATCATCTCGGGGCCGGCCTTCGACGACGTCCGCAAGTACGCCGAGGCCGATCGAATTGCCCGCCTCCTACGGAAGGATACTCACTTCGAGGTCAAGGAGAAGGAGCGGACCTGCCATCTCAATGACGATGGGATCCGTGAGGCCGAGCGCATCGCCGGGATCGAGAGTTTTTATACGCCCGGTAACATGGAGTGGCCGCACCTGATCGACAACTCGCTCAAGGCGCACCACCTCTACAAACGTGACCGCGATTACGTCGAGATGAACGGCGAGATCGTCATCGTCGACGAGTTCACCGGCCGTTTGATGACCGGTCGCCAGTGGTCGGATGGCCTGCACCAGGCCGTCGAGGCCAAGGAACGGGTCAAGATCAAGGAAGAGAACCAGACGCTCGCCACGATCACCTTGCAGAATTTTTTCAAGCTCTACAAGAAGCTCTCCGGCATGACCGGTACGGCCATGACCGAGGCGAACGAGTTCTACAAGGTCTATCACCTCGACGTCGTGGCGATCCCGACGAACCGGGCCCTCACCCGCGAGTCTTACTCCGACGTCATTTATCGATCCGACTCCGAGAAGTTCGGGGCGATTCTCAACGAAATTCGCGAGATCCACGCCAAAGGGCGGCCGATCCTGGTCGGGACGACCTCGATCGAGAAGTCGGAAGAACTTGCCGATATGCTCCGCCGGCATGGGATCGAGCACCAAGTCCTCAACGCCAAATATCACGAGCGCGAGGCGGAGATCGTGGCGCAGGCCGGTCGGAAGGGGGCGGTGACCATCGCCACCAACATGGCCGGTCGTGGTACCGACATCATCCTGGGCGGCAACCCTGAGTTCATGGCCTGGGCCGACCTCAAGCGGCTCAACGACGAGGATGGGCGCCCGCTCTATCCGACCCGCCTGGAGGTTTCGACCGAAACCTGGGCGGAGGCCGTGAACAAATACGAACCCGTGATGAAAGCCGAAGGCC
The DNA here is from genome assembly GCF_045290345.1 of Singulisphaera photorubra. GTDB lineage: Bacteria > Planctomycetota > Planctomycetia > Isosphaerales > Isosphaeraceae > Singulisphaera. The sequence goes on from NZ_CP155447.1 coordinate 3,580,589, forward strand.
GCGAGGTCGCCGGTCTCGGCGGCTTGCACATTATCGGGACCGAGCGCCACGAGAGCCGTCGAATCGATAATCAGCTGCGCGGACGTGCGGGACGCCAAGGCGACCCCGGCTCGTCGCGGTTCTTCCTCTCGCTCGAAGACGACCTGATGCGGAAGTTCGCGGGCGAGTGGGTTTCCGCCGTTCTGACCCGACTCGGGATGGAAGAAGGCGAAGCCATCGAGAGCCGGCTGGTCTCCCGGCGGATTGAAGGGGCCCAGAAGAAGGTTGAGGAGCGGAACTTCGACTCTCGAAAGAACCTGCTCGAGTACGACGAGGTCATGGACGAGCAGCGCAAGCGGATCTACTCCTTCCGCCAGCGTCTGCTCGACGGGATCCCCGCCAAGGACTCGATCCTTGACATGATCCACAACCAGATCCATGACGCGGCCAATCGGTTCCTGGCCGACGACTACGGTACGTCGAGCTTTGCCGAGTGGGCCGGGCAGCGGCTCGGTGTGGAGCTGAACGCTCGCGACTTCAAGGGAGCGACCTTCGAGGACGCCCAAGAAGAGGCGATCCGGCAAGCCGAACGCCAGGTTGTCGATTTGATTCGGGAGGCGGTCGAGGAAAACCTTCCGGCCGACGCCGAGCCGGCCGACTGGACCTGGCAATCGCTCACCTCCTGGTTCAACGCACGTTACGGCCTGAACATCAAGGACAAGGATCTCCGGAAGTTCGCGCATTACGACCGGGACGACTTCGAGTTCGACCGGGATGAGCTCGAGGATTTCCTGGCTGAGAAAGCTGCGGCCACGATCCATGGGCTCGACTTGACCCCGGCCCGTGAATTTCTCCAGGAGGACTGGGGCCGCCGTTCGTTGGCCGGTTGGCTCCATCACAAGTTCGGCCTGGCAATCGATCCGGCAGAGTGGGCGGGATTGACCAAACCAAAGATCGTCGCCCAGGTGGTGGCTCAATCACGCGAACTCTATGGCCAAAAAGAGGCTGAGTTTCCGGTCCGGGTCGGCCTGACTCGCTACCTCGCCGAGCGTTCGCAGAGCCAGAGCCCGCGCTATGATCGTGAAGGATTGGCGGAGTGGGCATCGGATCGATTCCGGACGACCATCGACGCCGAAGAGTTGCGGCCGATGCTTCGCCCCGAGATCGAGGAACTCTTGATCGGCGTGGCCCGCAAGCACTACCCAGGAGCTCGGCTCGCCAAGGAGCTGGAACAACGGATCGAAGCCGCCTTCGGCCCCGAGTCCTCAGCGGGCAAGCCGGTCCCCACCCCCGATTCCAAGGCGCTGGCTGAGCTCGCGGCTTGGGCGCGGCAAGAACTGGGGAGTGAGACGACCGCCGCGGAGCTTGAGAAGCTGGCTCGCGAGGACGCTCGGCTCCTGCTCGTCAACGCGCTCGACGCTCGGCATCGTCCCGAGATGCGTGAGATGGAAAAGGTGCTCGTGCTCCAGATTCTCGACTCGAGCTGGATGGAGCATCTCCGGGCGATGGATCACTTGCGGAGCTCGGTCGGTCTGCAAGGATATGCGCAAATCGATCCCAAGGTCGAATACAAACGCGAAGGCATGAAGATCTTCGCCGAGATGTGGAACGGGATCTCCGACAAGGTGACCGACCTGATCTTCCGGGTCGAGCAATTCGACCCCGAGTTCCTCTCGTACCTTGGGAATCGCTGGCAGTTGGATCGGGCTCAGTCGATCCATCAGGCGGCACCCTCGGAGCTCGCGGCCACGCCTGCCTCGGGTGTTCGCGCCCAGCAAGATGCCGCGATCGCCGCCAGCCAGCAATCGACCGAAAAGAAGCTGGAGCCGGTTCGCAACGTTGGCAAAAAAGTCGGTCGGAACGACCCTTGTCCATGCGGCTCGGGTAAAAAATTCAAAGCTTGCCACATGCGGAACGAGGCAACGACCGATCCTTTCTAAGCGTCGATGATGACGCGTCGATCATGATCCTCCCTTGGCTCGATCGCCTCACCAGTTCCATTGTGAGGCGTTCGAGCCAAGACCTTCTGAGGTGAGACGACGTATGTCTCCTCAGGAGCGGATGTTGGAGTGCGGGGCAGGGCACCGAGTCATCCCTTCTCACGACTTGCATCCCGGCGCTGACCCGGCACGATTTGTCGTGACGACCCGCTTTACGGTCGTCTCGATGGACGGCTGGGCACACGACTTGCACTCAACTCAGTTTTCGGCCAGTCGCGTCGCTGTCCGTATCGTGGTAAGGGAAAGGATTCCCCCCATGCCGCTTTTGCTGAACGTGCTCTACCTGGTGATTCTTCTGGCTTGCTCGCCGATCTTGCTGCTCCGTGCGTTCCGCGCGGGCAAGTATCGCGAGGGTTGGGCTGAGAAGGTTCTCGGGAGAGCACCGCTCCGGATCGGCGACGGTCCCTGCCTCTGGTTCCACGCGGTCAGCGTTGGTGAAGTGTTGCTGCTGAGGCCGATCGTCGAGGAGTTGGCGCGAAGGCGGCCGGGATGGGACGTTGTGGTCTCAACCACGACGAACACCGGCTTGGCCGTGGCCCGTCGGACGTTCCCCGACCTGGTCACTTTCTACGCTCCGCTCGACTTCAGTTGGGCTACCCGCCAGGCTCTCGCGCGGGTCCGGCCGACCGTTCTCGCCCTGGTGGAACTCGAGCTTTGGCCCAACCTGGTGTGGTCGGCGAAGCAAGCTGGTGCACGGGTGGCGATTGTCAACGGCCGTTTGAGCCATCGCAGTCATCGCGGCTATCGACGGCTTCGGGGGCCTCTCGGACCGACGCTCCGAAGGCTCGACACGGTGGCCGTTCAAAATGACGAGTATGCGGACCGGTTCGAGGATCTCGGGATCCCTCGCCAGCGCATCCGGGTCACCGGCTCGATCAAGTATGACGGCTTGGAGACCGATCGAAACAACCCGCAAACGCTCACGCTCCGGCGAGAACTCGGACTCTCGGCATCCGACCTGGTTTTCGTGGCCGGAAGCACGATGGAGGGGGAAGAAGCGGCCGCGCTCGCGGCCTATCGGGCCGCGCGTTTGAGGCACCCTCGCCTTCGCCTGGTGCTTGTCCCGCGGCATGCCGAGCGGTTTGAAAAGGTCGCGGCATGGCTCGGGCAACTCGGTGAACCTGTGTTGCGGCGGAGCCAGTCGTCCGTTCCCCGGTCGAAGTTCGCCCCGTCGCCGATCGTCCTCGTCGATTCGATCGGTGAACTCTCGGCGATCTGGGGCCTGGCTGATGTGGCGTTCGTGGGAGGCAGTCTACTCCCCGGCCGCGGCGGTCAGAATATGATGGAACCGGTCGCCTTTGGTTCGTCCGTGTTGTTTGGACGCTACACGTCGAACTTCCGCGAAACGGTCGAGCAATTGCTCGCACGGGGAGGCGCCCGTCAGGTCGCCGATGCCTCGGAACTGGCCGAGGCCTTGATCACCGATCTGGACGATCCGGAAACCGCCGCCGTACGCGGTGCGGCGGGACGAGCCTACGTTTTGGCTCAGTACGGCGCATCGACCCGTACCTTGGTCGAACTTGATCGCCTCGTTGAATCACCGATGCTTGAAAAGATCGCCTGAGGCTTGACGGAGCCTGGCGGAAAACTCTTGGCGGGTCTTACACGTCTGGTTGTGGGACCCGCACGGCTATGGTACGCTCGGTTCCCTTCGCCGTCTCGGTGAGGAACAACCTGAAACGGGAGAACGACATGAGTGAAAAAGACGTGCCCGAAGGGGCGGTTGCTTCGCAACAGCCGAATCAGCAAGTGGCCACCGAGGTGGTCGTCGACGATTCGGGGACGTTACCGTCATACTCGAATTTTTGCCGGGTCACTGCGACGCCGGAAGAAGTGATCTTGGATTTCGGCCTGAATCCCCAGCCGTTCGCGACCGGACGGCAGGACGTCAAGGCGAACCAGCGGATCGTAATGAACTTTTACACGGCCAAGCGACTCTTGACCGCGCTCGGCATGACGATTCAGCGGCACGAGCAGACGTTCGGCGCGATTGAACTCGACGTTCGTCGGCGAGCGGGTTCGGCCCAGCAGCAGTTCGCGCAGAACCAGGGCCGGCCTCCGGGTAGCGGTCCCCAAGGGGTCGTTGAGTAAGCCGTTTCAGATCTCCGTCCCTGCTCTCCGAGCCGACTGATTTCGCCCTCATCAGTACTCCGTGACCTTCATGAAACGGAGTCCCCGATTTCTCTTTGTCCACCGGAACCAGGTGGTCAAGAGATTCGGGATGAGGGCGTTTCTTTTTGCGCTCTTTTTCCGATCGCGATCCCGTTCTTCGCTCTCGCCTCTCCGGCCCGCTCAACTCCCCCCCACTCGTCGGCTGAACCTCTCGGACTCGCCTGGAAACAACGAACTCGAACGTCGTCTGCAGGTGCGGACGGCGTGACCGAGAGACGTTGACCGCAGGGCCGAAACACTCCTTGCCAACGATTCCACCGTCAAGACCAGATCTTTCGTTGAGTTCTGAATCGGATATAGCCGATTCAAGACCATAATGGCAGTCCGCGTATGCCGGTTGGACCGGTTGCCGGGCTTGCCGCGGTTTCGACTCAACCGCCAGCGACGGTCGCACCGATACCGTAGTCTGCCGGGCATCTCGGCCTCGGTCCAGGACGGACCGTGTCCAGCCTAAGGAGAGCATGGAATGTCTCAGCCATCCCGACCGCAGGCGCGAGGCCCAGCGCAGCGGCGTCGCCGAAGTTTTCAGGTGGAACAGGTGACTCGACTCGAGGACAAATACCTCCTCGCGCCGTTCGTGACGATTGCACCTCGAGTGGCGACGTTCACTGCTGCGACCACGCCTTCAAACGCATTCCTGGGAACTGTCCAGGTCAATACCCCTACGACGACCACAACGACTGCGTTCCCGTCGGCGGCCCCGACGACCTCTGTGTCGCTCCTGACGCCGAACAACTCTTTCGGTGGCGATATCGTCCGCATCGAGGCGGGTCCCGGCGGCGATTTCGGCCGCGGGGTGTATGCCGTTTCCCGAGGAGCGGGCGGTAATGCAGGTGCCATCGATCGACCGGGTGTCGTCTACCGGGTCGATCCGGCTACCGGTAAGTCGTCGGTCTTCTTTGACTTGAACACGGTCCTGAGCCAGCTCGAGACCGGCGGCAACGCCTCGAACTCGATCAGCGAGTCTTCGGGTCTGGTGAACTGGTATGACATTGCGTTCGACCCTGAGGGATACTTCGACGGTCGCCCGTCGATGTTCGTGAGCAGCGTCGATCGCTCCGACCCCAACAAGAACGTGATCTATCGGATCGCCCCCGACGGTACGTTCATGGGGGCGTTCGCCTCGCTCACCGACGGCTTGCAGAATCTCAATTTCGTGATGAATCCGAGCGCGATCGTGGTTCCGCCGGTCGAGAACCAGTCGTTCCTCCGGGGCCTGGTCTCGGGCAGCGGGATGGCGGCTTCCCAGACGACGGCCGCCGGTGGGGGAACCACGTTCGCTGGTCTCTTCTTCGACGCGAACAGCTATTCTCCCGGTCAGAACCTCAGTTCCAACACGCTCCCTCTAGGTGTCTCGCAGACGGGCTTTACCTTGGGCCCCCAGGTCGGCCTGACGGCGTCCAATGCAGACTACCTCTCACGGGTCTACGACGTCTTCACCGACTTCGGCACTCCCGCTGCCGGCGGCATTCCCGCGCGGACCGGTGTCAGCGGCGTTCAGGGGATCAGCGGAGATCTCTTGATCTCGCCCCCCGGATCGGCGGCAACGACCGCCACTCTGCCCCCGGACCAGTTGGCGCTGATCTCAACGCCGTTCCGGCGGTTCGAGGACATTGCCTTCGACCAGTACGGTTACTTCTCGCAAGGCTTCCCGATCGCGGTCAACACGACCACCACTCAGGGCGGAACTCTCAACACGATTGGCTCGCCGGTCAGCGCGGGTAGCCTGTTCGTAACCGATCTCGGGACCGGTCTCTTCGTGGACGTGACGTCCATTGCGACGACCACGGCTCCGATCACCCCCGCAACGCCCGTCCGGATTCCCATCCAGGGACCGGGAGCGGTCGGTGTGACCATTGATGCCAACGGAAACGTTCTCCCGACCGTGACCAATGGCAACACCACGGGGGGCAGCAATATCGGCGGCCGGATCGTTCGGATTACGCCGCAGGGGATCCTCACCACCTTCGCCGAAGGCTTCAATACCTCAGGAGCGCAGGACTCGACTAGCTTCCTCGATTCGAGCCTGAGCATCACCTTCTCGGCGGACGGAACGACTCTGTACGCCTCCGACGACGATGGGATCTGGCAGTTCAAGTCGACGACCAGCCTGGCCAGCTCGACCAGCGGATCGATCATCGGTTTGAACGACCTGAAGACCCTCGGTGTGCCCTACGACGGGCAGGATAGCGCCGTCGCGATTGTCGACACGGGTGTTGATGCCCTCTCGCCACCGTTCCGCGGTCGAGTCGCGGCCGGCACCAACGTCGTCACCAACGGCTTCGGCAACACTGATACCGCGACGATCACGTCGGCCACAACGACCGGTGGAGGTGGCACTGGTGGAGGTGGCACTGGTGGAGGTGGCGGCGGTACGAATAGTGCGAACAACACCACGTCCATCACTGCGGATGGCCACGGTACGCTCGTCGCCGGAGTGGTCGCTCAGTTCGTCCCGCAGGCCACGATCCTGCCGGTCAACGTCTTCTATCCGTTCGTCAGCTTCACGAGCAGCCAGAGCACTGGCGGTGGCGGCGGCGGGACCGGCGGCGGGACCGGTGGTGGGACCGGCGGTGGGACCGGCGGAAACCAGCAATCGATCAGTGTGGCGTCGAACGCGCTGACGACGACCGATGCGGTTTACAATGGGACGGTCTACGTCGCCAAGAATCCGTTCGTGAACGACCCGGTCCGGCCGAACAAGGCCGATCGCGTGGTGGCCTCGGTCTATGGCTTCGGCACGACCGAAACATTCGTCGGCGAAGGCACTGCCTATCGGCGCTATCCGCAGATGGTGATCTCCTTCAAGAACCAGTTGAAGAAGTTCCGGGCCTTGGGGATCGCCCCCATCGGAGCCGCGGGGCAGTTTGGAGCACCGTTCCAGGCGGGGACCGGCAACAACCAAAACGGTGGCACGACGACCGGTGGCACTGGCACGGGTGGACCGGCAGGCCTGGGAACCAATAACGCCGAGAACACCAATAACGGCGACGTGAACGGTATGGCCTTCCCGGCCGTCCTCAACGAAGTGGTGTCGGTCACCGGCACACTTCCGTTCCCCTACGCCACGGGACCTGGGCATACCCCCGTCGACCCCACGATCGGACCGTTCCAGACCGCGCTCAACTTCACGCCTGCGACGATCTTCCAAGAGGGCGTCGTGATCGGCGGCTTCGGGATTACGGGGACGGGCACGGGGAACAACGCGAACGGTAACCCCCCCATCACCCAGTTGACCGCAGGTGATATCGGGATCTATAGCGACCGGATCCTCGCCTCGGTCAACCGAAGCGTGACCACCGACTTCGCGGCCCCAGCCCTCGACGTTCCGACCTTCCGCAGGCGGATCGTCCTTGTGGGAGCCTCGGGGAGCGGAACCAACACCACCACCAACACCACCGTGGGAACGGGGGGCGAGACGGTCGACCCGAACAACCATATCACGAACGTCGCGGGGGGGACGTCGCTCTCCGCGGCGATCGTCGGTGGATCGTTCGCCACCATCGCTTCGGCACTCGACTACTGGTCGACCTTGAGCGCGGGAGGGATCACTTCCGACGCCTATCTCACCCAGCCGGTGGGGGCGCGTACCCTGAACTATGGGACGCACGGTCTCAACAACCTGGCGGCGTACAACAACCCGGATGGTATCAACTCCATTCTCGCTTGGACGTCGGTCCCGGTCGTCGATCCCAACGACCAGCTTGGCAGCGCGAATCCGCCCTATCTGATGGGAAGCCCCGACTTCCGGGAGTTCGCCCGAATCGATATCGGGAATGCCATCGCGGCGATCGAAGGAGAGGTTGCGGTCAACTATCTGCTCGACCACAACATCTTCCCGATCATCGACGCCAACAAGAACGACAATATCACTCCGCAGGAGATCCAGAACTTCGTCGACCAGTCACTGACGACCGGGATGCCCGAGGCAGGAGCCATGGCCCGACTCTTGGGCGGCACCTCGCGAATTCCCCAAACCGGTGCCCAGAGCACGCTCTTCGGCGAGGAGCCCGATCAACCCGACGTCCTCCAACGCCGTTTCAACTTCTTCGACTATGCGGCTGACGGTCAGCTGAACGGTGGCATCACGGTCGACCAGCTCAAGATGCTGGCCCACACGTTGTTGCCCAAGCCGGACGCGTACCGGATCAACGACCGCCAGCGGGCTTCGGCCAACGGATTCTTGCTCGACCCGACCGCGAAACGGAACTTCACGGACCTGCAACACATCCTGCCGAAGTTCCAGTTCGTTCCCAAGTCCGCCGTTGCCAAGTACCGGAACATCTCGCCGGCACGGTTCAAGGTCAACCGCCTGGTGCCGGGTATCGACTCGATCATGACCCAGTTCCCGGTCTACACACTCTTCAACGGTAATCGAGCTCAGCAGCCGTCGACGCCGACCCCGACACCTACCGCAACGCCGACGCCGACACCGACGACAACCCCGACGCCGACGCCGACGACAACGCAGACTTCAACGACCACTGGAGGGACGACGACCACTCCGACCAGCACCTCGGCCGATCAATCGAAGGAGATCCTCGAGGCCCTCAAGAAGCTAGCGGGGGGCACAACGGCTGCAGTCGGGACTCCGAGTACCGTGGGCGACCTCACGCCGCTGCCTGAAGCAACGCCGATTCCGCAAACTGGAACAGACGCGGCGACGCCTGTTACCCCCGCGACGCCCGACACCACCACAACGCCAACCGACACGTCGACGACCTCGACGGATCTCGCGGCCACGACGGTGAGTGCGGACACGACGCCGACGCCGACGCCAACACCGACCCCGACACCTACCGCAACGCCGACGCCGACGCCGACTCCGACGACAACGTCAACGACCGAGCTCTCAGCACCGACGCCGATCACCACGACGACGTCGACGACGACGACCTCGGCGACGGTCCAGAGTGGTGCTGGAAAGGCGCCTGTGGGAGTGAACGTCGTTCGTAAGAAGACGACGGCCGCGCCCAAGAAGAGCAACAACGTCTTCGACAAGATCTACGACGGTATCAAGGGTATCTTCGATTGATCGGTCGATGGACTGAGACCTGATCGGTGACACGGCCGGCCGCGTCTTCTCACGAAGGCGCGGCCGGTTCGCGTTGCCAGGGGCGACGCCGTGAGACGGCGCGGCGGATGCGGATCGGGATCGTCCTCGTTACTAATGACCGAGGTCGTCAGCCGGCGGGACGGAAGACCGAAGGTCCCCAACCGGCCGAGGTTCGATGCGGAAGGCGAAGACGCGAGCGACCCGGGCTTCGCGCGTGCCGGAATCAGAAGGGGGATCGGCGGCGATCTGCTCGGCGATTCCTTCAATCTCGCCGAGGTTGAGACCGAGCTGGTGCCGTCCAGCCTGGATCTGAGCCGTCCTGAAGAGTGCGGCCGCGCGTCGAGCGTGAGTCGCGACGCCCCTTGGCTGCCGTTCTCGGACCTTGACCCCCGCGGCAGCGAGCTTGATCAGGCCGCGAAGGATGTCCGCCGTCGTCCCTTTCCGGCCATGCGCATGCCAGAGCGCTTCCCACGCTTCGTGGGCTTCCCAATAATAACCGGCGTTGAACAGGGCGATTCCGCGAAGGTACGCGACAGAGTCGTCCCATGCCTCGGCCGCGATGGGTGGCTCCGATTGATGACCGCGGCCAGCGGAGTGACCCAGAGGAGAACTCGTCGGATGTGGCCAAGGTCCTTTCGGGACGTACGCATAAGGGGGGAACGCCTCGCTGTCGCCGGCATCCATCACGCTCGACTCCCTGGGCATTTCGGACTCGCTGACTTCGATGCTAAAATCTTCCCCAGTTCCAGCGCAGGCTACCAGGGTCAGTAACGCGGTCGGCGTTTGGCGACCCTCCTGCCATGGCGAACTCTTGATCGAGTGGAAGTCTTGCAAACACGTGCCCTTGCCCCTCTGGTCTTGATCAATGCCGTGGGATTGACTGGCCGGCTCCTCGCGCATGCGCCCCGGTTGCGCGCCCTTGCCGAGGCGGGTTGGCTCCGTTCGGTTCGTGAAGTCATTCCCGCCGTGACTTGTACGGCCCAGGCGAGCCTATTGACAGGATTTCCGCCCTCAGGCCACGGGATCGTGGGGAACGGCTGGCTCTTTCGCGAAACGGGTGAAGTCCGGTTCTGGCAGCAAGCGAACGCGTTGATTCAGGCCGAGCCGCTCTACAAGACCGCGGCTCGCCTGGCCGCCAAGGCCGGTCGGCCATTTCGGTCCGCGCAACTCTTCTGGTGGTTCAATCAAGGGGCGGCCGTCGACATCAGCGTGACCCCGAAGCCCTACTATGGAGCGGATGGCAATAAGGCGTTCGGAATCACCGGCACCCCTGACGGATTGACCGAGCGGCTCGAACGGGAACTCGGCCCCTTTCCGTTCCGGACCTTCTGGGGACCTGGGGCCGGCCTCCCTTGCACCGCCTGGATCGCTCGCTGTGCCGCGTCGCTCTTGGCGACGGAGCCGCCTGACCTCAGTTTGGTCTACCTGCCCCATCTCGACTACGAGCCGCAACGCCAAGGGCCGACAAGGTCGGATATGGCCCGGCTGGTCGGGGAACTCGACGAGGCATGCGTCCCGTTGCTGGATGCGGCTCGTCGAGTGGGAGCGAGAGTCTGGGTCGTCAGCGAGTACGGTCATTGCGATGTCTCGCGTCCGATCCTGATCAATCGCCTTCTGCGCGGGGCCGGCCTCTTGGTGGCGCGTGACGGACCGTTCGGCGAAGTGCTCGACACGTTCCAGAGCCGTGCCTTTGCGGTCTGCGACCACCAACTGGCCCATGTCTACGTGCGCGACGCTCAGGATATCGAGCGGGTCCGCGACCTCCTCCTCGGCCAGCCGGGCATGGCCCAAGTCTTGGCCGGCGACTTACGTCGTGAGTGGGGACTGGACCATCCCAGGTCGGGGGAACTCATCGCCCTTTCCGAACCGGATGCCTGGTTCGCTTATCCCTACTGGCTCGACGATCGCCGAGCCCCCGACTTTGCCAGGACGGTCGACATCCATCGCAAGCCGGGCTACGACCCGTGCGAGCTTTTCTTCGATCCCGCCCTGCGATGGCCCCAAGGGCGTGCGATGATCCGCCTGGCGCAGAAGAAGCTAGGTTTTCGCACCCTCTTCGATCTGATTCCGCTCGACGCGACCCTGGTTCGAGGGAGCCATGGCCTTCACGCCGCGACCCGGGAAGACCGTCCGATCCTGATTGGCGACGGTCCAGCACCCTCGGCCGACGAGACGATCGAGATGGTCGATGCGCACGGCCTCTTGCTACGAGCCCTTGTTCCCGAGGCGGAGTGATGCCGGCTTCGCCTCGTGGAGCGCCCTTTCCAGACGTGCCCCGTGGCTTGTAATATCGGTGGTATCAAGGCGTGTGCGCCTTGAGCAGCCAGCATATCCACCGCGCGAGGTCGTTGTCTCCTGGGGTCGAAGGACCAGATGGAAATGGTTCGGCATTAGGCAATATCCGAAGAGGTCGAGAGGGAGACGCCGGTGGGCGTCGGTGATCGCCTCGACGAAGGCGTCGTAGCCGGCCGGCTTGTGAATGACAAGGCCCACGGCGGTTGCCGCAATTCAAGGCGTGGTAGATCATGCCGCAGACAGAAGTGCGAGCGGTGCGTGGCCTGCCCCGGAGATAGCCGGGCACTCAATCCGAGTCGATATTCCCTCCGTCACGAACGCCGTCAATCGAAACGTAACCCAAATTATACTATAATTTTAGAGGCGATTATACACCAGTATAAACTGATATGGTTTACGTCTGCATGATGAGAGAGAGCAACGGACGCGTCTGGTGGAGGGCGTTTACTCATCCAGGCAGGCGGTATCCTCTTGCTCGCGAAAGGCGCATGGCCGTAGATTGAATGACGGCGAAAGACGACGCTCTTGGGCCGGCGCCACCATCGCCGCGATCACCAGGCGACTCGGTTGCACCACTTTCACGGTCAACTTCCGCCGACGGGCGTCACAGTCTTCGCTAGGTAATCACACGGGGGAGATGGACGCGCATGGTGGAACGTCACACCCAACACCTCAAGTGCACCAGTCAAGCGACCCTTCCGGACGAAGACATCGAGATCCTCAACCGCATGCGTTATGTAGTCCTTCCGGGCAAATACCTGGAGGGGCCGCTTATGAAGGAGTACTTGACGGCCTATAACTGCTGGAGACTCATCTGGTGGCAAGCACTTCTCGAGCTTGATGGATCGGTTTCACTTGACGCGGACGACTTCACACGGCACGACCAAGTTGGTGCGCTCTTCGCTGAGGAGCGATTCGTTGGGTGCGCCTTCTTCAGCGTGGTCAACCCCAAGCTGCAACCGTTTCGAGAGGATTCTTACTTCCGTGCTTGGAGCGACGAAGCGGTGTCGAAGCTGACCGCGCCCGGGGACGTCGTGGTAATGTGCAGCAATTTTTCGCTTCACCCCGACTGGCGCAGAGGTACCATGGCGTTGAACCTCAAGTACCTTTTGTTGGCGCTACACATCAAGTACTTCCGCACGACCGGGTTGCCCGCCATGACCGGGACGGTGAGGCGTGACAAGGGTATGCATCACTTGTCGTATGCCTTCGGCGGTGTGCCGCTGGAGACCGGTGTCGCCTCGCCGCATGGCGATCTCGTCGACCTCGTTGGATTCTTCCCGGACAGGATTACGGCGTGTGCCGACGAGGCCGTCAACCACTGGGCCGATCGAATCTGGCAGGCGTCAGGCTACGGCGATCCGAAACAAGAGACCTGAGCGGTCAAAGGGATGATATGAACGAACAAGCCCTGAAGTCGACCTTCGCGCGGGTCATGCAGGAGAGTGCGGAGCCGATTCTCCGTTTTCCTGGGCCGACAAGTACCATTACGCGCACTGGCTCGGACAGACCTATTACTTCTTGTGCCATGCCACGCGGATGCTCTGCTTGGCGGCCGCGCACTGCTCACTCGACGTCGACCGACGACTTCACCTGGCCTGTATGGAGCATGCGCAGGACGAGAAGAACCATGAGCAACTCGCGCTCAATGACCTGGAGCAGCTCGGGTACTCCTTGGACGCGTTCCCCGAGCTACCCGACACGGCTCAACTCTATCAGTCCCAGTACTACTTGATCGAGCACGTCAATCCTGCTGCGTTGTACGGAAGCATCCTATACCTGGAAGGCCTCGCCAGCACCATCGGCCCGGAGGTCTTGCAGCGTGTCACGAACAGTCACGGTCAGGCGGCGGTGGCCTTCCTTTATGAACACGTTTCGTTAGATAAGGAACATATCAAAAAAGCCCTGGATGTCGCGAGCCAATGCCGTCCGGAACAGCTCTCATCCATCATTTGGAGCCTGAGGCAGAAGAAGACGATTTACCTGCACATCCTGGAGTCCATCAGTCAAACGTCGCTCACTCGAGAGCGGTCATGAGTCGGCCTGGTTCGGGGAATGTGTGCCAGCGACATATCCGCAGCACACTGTTCATGCACTCGACCGCGCTGCTCGCCCGGAACGTATCGCGAAGCACCGCCGCAACCCGCCCGTAGGACGCTTGTTCTGCCGGGGCCAGATCGCCGGCGCCCGCGACGGTTTGCAACAACGCCATCAGCCCGTTCGTCAGCTGAGGCGGGTGGTGGCGCAGCCGCCACCGCCAGACCATCGCCTCACGCCACTGGCGACGCGGCTCAGCCGCCTCCAAACGGCGGTGCATTCGGTCCAGAAACGCCAGACTCCGCCGGTCGTTCAAGACGTTCCGCACCTTGGACCAGTCGGGGCCGCTCAACTCCCCAATCGCCGCGCCGATCTCGGCCTGGGCATGGCCGCGGTCGTTGAGCCGGCCATCTGGGGCGAACAGGTCCAACGCGGCGTGAACCCGCTTCCAGGCGGTTTCGAGACGCTCGGCCTGCTCGAACGACGCGACCGCCTGCCGCCACGCCGCCCGGGCGGTCAGGGACACGCCCCGCGGCGGAGAAATGGAGAAATGGGGAGCAGGCCAACAAAGGATGAGCCAAGTAAATTCGCTCCGTCCCATTTGGTTTTTCCCGACCTCCTCCTCGGCCAGTCGGGCGTGGCCCAGGTCCTGGTCGGCGAGTCGCGCCGCGATTGGGGACTCGACCATCCCAGGTCGGGGGAGCTCATCGCCCTGTCCGCACCGGATGCCTGGTTCGCTTACCCCTACTGGCTCGATGATCGTCGGGCCCCCGACTTTGCCAGGACGGTCGACATCCATCGCAAGCCGGGCTGCTACGACCCGTGCGAGCTTTTCTTCGATCCCGCCCTGCGATGGCCCCAAGGGCGTGCGATGATCCGCCTGGCGCAGAAGAAGCTGGGTTTTCGCACCCTCTTCGATCTGATTCCGCTCGACGCGACCCTGGTTCGAGGGAGCCATGGCCTTCACGCCGCGACCCGGGAAGACCGTCCGATCCTGATCGGCGACGGTCCAGCACCCTCGGCCGACGAGACGATCGAGATGGTCGATGCGCACGGCCTCTTGCTACGAGCCCTTGTTCCCGAGGCGGAGTGATGCCGGCTTCGCCTCGTGGATTTTGCGATTGCGCGGGACGCGGCTTGCCTGGTTTTGCGGAAGCGAATCCTGGTGGACCGTGCCCACCCTACGGACGCGGAATTCGCATTTCGTAGGGTGGGCACGGCCCACCAGGATTGATTGGTGCCGATGGCGAAAACATGAGCAATTCTAGGAAGTCACAGCTTCCGGGATGTCGATGTTCTCGATTGAAGTCGGAGTCCAGGTCGGCAATTCGCAGAGGCCGCCGCCGCAGAACAAGTGGTGCCAGAGCTGGGTCGTGACGACGCAGGTCAGCGCGACGTCGAAGGCGAGGCGGCGCGGTGTGATCCGTGGGATCATCATCTGCCATTTTCGTTCGTTGGCGACGACCTTCGGGTCGAAGTAGCCGGTTTCGCGGAGCGACTCGGGGCTGAGGAGCTGGTCGACCCAGGAGGGCCGATCGGGACCGAGGAAGGTCTTCGCGAGGCTGGCGCGGAACATCGTCTTCGGACGATTGGCAATCTGGGGTGGGAGCGTTTTCGCGGCCACCTGTCTGAGGATCCACTTCTCATTCATGCCGCGGAGTTTGTAGTCCGGGCTGAGCCCCGCGCAGAAGTTGATGACATCGTCGTCGAGGAACGGGTAGCGGGTCTCGACCGACGAGTGCATGGCGATCCGATCGCCCTTGGAGATCATCAAGAGACCGGCGAGCATGACCTTGTAGCCGACGTAGAGCGACTGGTTCAACGGGTGCCAGCGCTGCATCCGGTCGTTGGTGAGGCTCAGGTCGGAATAGGGGTCGTGATCGGCCAGCCGGTTCCACATCCGGTCGCTGTAGAGGGTCGATCGGGCCTGACTGATCAGCTCATACATGTCCTGCTGCGCGGGCCTGACCCCACCGAGGGCGAGCTCCGCCGGTCGATGAGCCGAGCCGCCGCCGACCGCTCCCAACATGAATTTGCGGAACATGCGGGGAATCGGAGCGCCGATCTTTCCGACGATTGCCTCGCGTACCTTCTGTGACTTGAACCAGACGTAACCGGCCAGCGCTTCGTCGGCCCCTTCGCCCGTCAGCGCCACCTTGTAGCCCTGGCCGTGAACCGCCTGGGCCAGACGCATCAACGCCGCGCATGAGGTGTCGAGGATCGGCCCCTCGGCCGCGACCGTCAGTTCCGGAAACGCGGAGGCGATCTGGGCTTTATCCATCGTCACTGTCGTGAGTTTGGATCCGAGCACCTGCGCGGCCTCGATCGACTGCGGACGTTCGTCCGGGCCGGCATTGTCCAGGCCGATCGTGAACGAAGGGACCGCCGAGCCCCGTTGTCGTGAGCTCAGACCCAGAACAACCGTCGAGTCGAGGCCACCGCTGATGTAACTGACGACCGGAACATCACCTCGCAGGCGACGCTCCACTGACTGGCGCAGCAACCCCTCGAATTCGTCGATCAAGGGCTCGGGGTTGTCGAGCCGACGCTCGTCGCCCATGTCGGGAAAGTCGAGATCCCAGTACTGCTTCACCTCGACCCGGCCGTCCTTGATTCTCAGGTAATGGCCCGGGGCGAGCGACTTGATTCCGTCGAAGTAGGTGCGCGTCGTCCCCGCGCAGAAGAATGAGAAGAGATGATCGATCCCTTTCGGGTCGGGCACAGCCGGCACCATGCCCGAAGAGAGAAGTGCCTTGATCTCGGAGCCCCAGAGGAGCCAGCCATCGCGCTCGGTGTAGTAGAGCGGGCAAATGCCCACCCGGTCGCGCCCCAGGATCAGGGTTCGATTTTGACGGTCCCAGAGTGAGACCGCGAACTGGCCCCGCGCCCGATCGAACATCGCCTCGCCGTGGTCCTCATAGAGGTGGACCCAGGCCTCGGTGTCGCACCGGGTTGCCAGGCGATGCCCGCGGGCCAGCAACTGCTCACGGAGTTCGGGATACTCGAACAACTCGCCGTTGAAGGCCACCCAAATATCGCCGCGTTCGTTGGGAATCGGCTGCCGTCCGCCGGCCAGGTCGATGATCGAGAGCCGGCGCGCCCCCAGGGCGACCCCGGGTTCGATGTGAATATGCTCGTCATCAGGTCCACGATGGGCGATCGCACCGGTCATGGCCAGGAGCCGTTGTGCCGGAAACTCACGCGTACCATTCAGGTCCAAAGCACCAGCGATGCCACACATCGTCGAACCCTCACCCAGTTTGTTTTCGTTGGATTCAGCCGCCGAGGCGAGAAGGCGCTCGGCCCAGGAAGTCCAAGAGAGGAACGTGCCAAGCCATCCAACCAGTTGCTGCGACAACGTCGGGCAAACGCCATGTCAACAGGCTTCAGCCGTTTAATGGTAGGAGATCGATCTCGGGCAAGTCAAAAGTGAGAGTCGAGGGAGTGGCGGTCAAAGACCTGCGCCGGCTCGCTCTCCAGTAGATGAAACCACCGAGGACGCCGATCCAGAGAGTTCCGAGCCGGAAGAGGAAACCACGCGGGCCGAGGGGGACGTAGAACGCCACGATTTGAGTCCTCGATGAGAGTGAACGGTCAGTGAAGACAGTAAGACTTGTTCCTCGACACCGGCCAGGACCGTCGCGCCGTGGAGTCCATCGCTGATACTACTGAGGCCGGCGAACCGATCGGTAATTCGCTGTTTGATGACCGGAATCATGGTCTGGGTGGAACCACACTGGTTCGCGAACACGACGGGAATTCCCAGGTCATAAGCAACCTTACCTGGTATTGCGCCCGAGAGCGGGCCGACATGGCCGAAGAGCCAATGTTTTTTTCCGGTATTGCGATCCGCGAAGTCAGGCCAGGCCGCCGACACGATCGCCATGTCGATCCGATCGCGATATTGACGCCAGACCCGGCGATAGATCATATCAGCACAGACCGCAAAACCGATTCGTCCCCAACGGGTCGTCACGATCAACGGCTCTCGGCCCGGCATGAACCGGAACCGTTCCCAGAAGACGAGGTTGCGCTTTCGGTAGACGTGCGTTTCCCCGTCCGCGGTGACGTAGGCGATGGAGTCGTAGAGGTGCCTTCCTTCCCGCTCGACGAACCCCGCGGCAATGTCCATCCGCCACTGGCGGCTTCGCTTCCGCAGGTAGTCGAGGGTCGGACCATCCCGGCCTTCGGCATAAGGTGTGTAGTCGGGACAGAGGCTGTAGCCCGTGTTGAATAGCTCGGGCAGGACGGCCAGCTCCGCCCCTCCCTCATAGGCCTGACGAAGCAACCCGTCGGCCCGCGCAACGTTGTCGGCGACGCGAAGGGGCTCGGAGTTCATCTGAATCGCAGCGGCGACGATTTTCATGGTGGTTCACCCCCGCATCCATGAGGATGGCGAACTAATGTGGTCAGAGGAAGCGCATTGGGAGCAGAGGTTCAGGTTGTCCGTTCAAAAAAATGCGACCACATGGAAGTCGGTCGCCTCTCATCATCCTAATCATCGGCGGGAACCAGGCCGTCGCAGGGAAGATTTTTTCAGATCAAGCCTGGTCGTACGGTATTGTCCGATTTCGCGAAGAAGGCGGAACGCGACGCGGACGCCTGGAACGCAAGCCCGGAACCGATTGATCCGTACTGTTAACCCATTTCGAAACGGCCGAGAAGATCAACTCAAGAAAAAGGCCGCGTTGGTCGACTCCCCCAGGCGCGCGTTCAGTCTGAGGCGCGGCCATTCCCTTGTTGTGTCCGCTACTACGGAGTATTATTTCTGAAGAAACTGTTTGAGCAGACATGGCGGTACATCCCGTGACACTCACTCCCGCTGCACAGAAGTTCGTTCTCCATTGGGGCGAGATGGGCCAGGCCTGGGGGATCAACCGGACCATGGCCCAGGTTCACGCATTGTTGTTCGTCGCTCCTCAGGCCCTCGACGCAGAGGAAATCAGCCGGCTGCTCGACGTGAGCCGCTCAAACGTTTCGACGAGCCTGCGCGAGTTGATCACCTGGGGGGTGGTCCGCCGGGTCCACATTATCGGCGATCGACGGGACCGCTTCGAGGCGCTCAAGGACGTCATGGAGACGTTTCGGGTGATCATGGCCGAGCGGAAGCGGCGCGAGATGGATCCCACTATTGCGCTCCTCGAGCATTGCGTCCACGAGGCCGAGACCGGCGGAGACGCCGAGGACTACACGCGCGAGCAACTCGAGAAGATGCTCGAGTTCACCCGGATGGTGACCACCTGGTACAGCCAGATCGATCGCTTGTCGACCCCGGCACTTCAGCGTCTGTTTCGCGGGGGGGCGAAACTGGCCACCCTGTTCGGGATTGCGGGGTCGGCTCCAAGCGAGGCAGCTGAATCCGGTGCCGGGAAGAAGTAAAAAGAGACAGGCGGGGACGGTCTTTTCTCGATTTTGCGGGGTGTCGCCCCGGGCTGCCCCCTCCTTGAGGTGGCTTCTGGGCTGTCCGCAACCTAATCCCAGAGCCACCTGACAGTGGTCGCTTGAGCATTTTCAAGTCGACCGCTACTTCCGCTCAGCGCTTCTTGCCCGCGGGTTTGCCCACGGGATTCTGGCTCTGGTACGCTCGCTCCTCGTCCGCGACTCGGTCCATTTCGGCCTCGGCTTTCGCCACATCGTCCGAGCTCAAGGGACCACTCAACGCCTCAGCACTCGTATGTGTTGTAGCTGAAGAGCCGGCATTCCCGCATCCGAGAAGCAGTAGGCAAGGTAGCGAGAGAACGGTCATCAGGATCAATCGAAGTCTCATGGGGTTCGCCTCTGATCAAAATTTCGGTGGATCAATATTCGTCGGAGCTCAGCGGCTCATTGTCGTCGATGACCGCCAGTTTTCGGAAGGTGGACGGGTTCACGGTGAATTTGATGAACTTGACAGAGCCGTCGCCGAACACCGCGTTGATGCCGCCTGAGTGGGGGCCTCCGAAATTCCGACGCCAGATCGCTGCGCCTGTATCGGGACTGGGAGGAGTCTTGTAGGCATCACACAACCAAGGGTTCGCACTGTCGGGAGTGGGAACGAAATGCCCGCGGACGTTATCCTCGTCCCAGCCTGCGTTCTGCCAGGTCTCGTTGTCGCCTCCTTCGCTGCCGAATCCCTTCGGGGAGATCGCCTTCTCTGCACAGAGGATCGAATTCGAGGTCCCATCCTTGAAGTCGGCTAACAACCGTTTGACGCCCGCACCACTCCAGACGATGGCCCCTTTTTTGCCGCTAAAGTTTCCTTTGTTGATATTTGGTGCATCTGCATGAGTGTCAATGAGGCCGTTGGGAGCGGCCGGAAGCGTCGATGCGGGAGCACAGCTTGCTGCCAAACCGGTACGAAATCCCTGACAGCCTGCGTAATCGTTGCGGGACGTTGCTGTTGCCTTATCGGATCCGTACCGTTCGTTAACCCGCCGTGACGGGCAGTAGTAGCCCGCAATCGCCACTCGAGAGACGAGGAGTTCGCCAGTCGTTGTTGTGGTTCCGCCCTCACCTTTGAGCGGCCCGGTGAAGTTGGCTAAGTTGTAAACTTGCTGTTGCTCGATGAAGGGCAAGATCTTGAAGAAGTGGTTCCATCCATCAGGCCCATCCGCATTGCAGCATGCAAATTTTGGGTTGGTAGTGTCGCGGCCGTCGTATGGCCCCTGGGGCAGGTGGCCGTTGGACGACTCGAAGTTCATGAACCCCAGCCCGATCTGCTTCAGGTTGTTGGTGCACTGAGCGCGCCGAGCGGCCTCACGGGCCGACTGCACTGCGGGGAGGAGGAGGCCAATGAGCACGGCAATGATGGCGATGACGACCAGGAGTTCAATGAGAGTGAAACCAGAACGCCGTTGTGTAACCGAAGGATCACGTTCAATTGGCATGACCGCTGCAATGTTCATCCCGCTCCTCATCACAAAAACTGAAAGCCATCGTCCATCCGAGAACACACTCAAACTGGTCGATGTCTGTCGCTAAGTTTAAGCAGGGCGAATGAATCGGTGATGGGTGATTGGTTAAGATTGCGAGAAGCTATTTCGTCGGACGCCTCATCCTGACAGGCTATGCGAATGAGTCGTAACGCATGGCACGACAAAATTCGTTCGCTCCGCGACTACTGAAATCTGCAAATTTGCAAAAAAGAAATATTGTGAGATGTTGTTTATTTGTGTGGAAAATTGATTGTTGATTGCGGCTGTGGCCTGCGGTGGACGCATGTTCTCTGCGGCGTCAAGGGCTCTCCTGTAATTCAAAAGAATGCGATGTGTGCCAGTTTTGTTGTCGCGACGACAGGGGCGATCGCGCTCGTGCTTGCGCGGCGAAACGATCCGAACCGGACGCCGGGCAATTGACCCACTCCGCTAGCCTGGTCAGAATCGTGCGGTTGATGGGATCGGGTGAAGCCACGGTTCTGCTCAGCAAGACGCATCAAGAATCAAAAGGGAGAAGCGCAATGATACGAACCACACTCACGCTGGCGGTGGTTGTGACGCTTGCGGCGACTTCGGTCGGGGCCGCTGAAGGAGAATTCAAGGCTCTCTTCAATGGCAAGGACCTGAGCGGTTGGGTGACACCCGCCGACAAGGCCCTCTTCAGTGTCGAAAATGGGGAGATCGTCGGGCGCACCCAGGGGAATCTCAAGAAGAACGAGTTTCTCGTCACCGAGAAGCCCTATGGCGACTTCGTGCTCAAAGCCAAGGTCAAGCTCCGCAACCACAACTCCGGGATTCAGTTCCGCAGTAAGCGAGCCGAAGACGGAGCCGTGTCGGGGCCGCAGGCCGACGTGGCCGACGGCTACTGGGGCCTTCTTTATGAGGAGCGGGGCCGAGGGATCCTCGAACAATTCGATAAGAAGAAGGCCGAAGCCCTGATCAAGAAGAACGACTGGAACGAGTTCGTGATCGCCGCCAAGGGGGATCATGTCACGATCGACATCAACGGTACGCGCGTGATCGACCGGACGGACCCGAAGTTTGCCAAGGAGGGGATCATCGCCCTGCAAGTCCATACCGGTGAACCGATGGAGGTCCGCTACAAGGACCTGGAAATCAAGACGGGCGACTGACGCCGCCCCGCTCGATCACAAGCGCGGCACATCAGCTTGGCGACTGATTGAATGCCAAGCTGATGTGCCGCGCTTCGTTGCGCCTGTCCCGTTGTTCTCAGAGGAGGGCATTCACCAGGTTCAGACCCACGGCACAGGCGTAGGCCGGGAGAAACAGCCAGCGTGCAAATCGCTGGATCCGTTGCGCTCGGTCGCGCCGCCCTCGATCCAAGGCGACGTGAACATACGTAACTGTGGCCGCCGCGGCGGTCACGAAGCCGAATCCGATCAAGGCATGCTTGTCGACGAATGTCAGGTAAGCCACCTTCGGCAATGAGAAGTCGATGGCAAAGTTGAAGGCCACGAGCGAGATCAGGGCCGCCGTGCACGTACTGATCTGCGGCTGGAGGCCAGACGGCTCGAACCAGAAGGCAGCCCATGCCACGATCGTCAAGAGCGTCAATGGCACGAGAACGCGCCAGAAGTAGAACGTCCACTGCCGCTGTACGACCACCTGGTAGATATAGCTTGGATAGGTCTCCTGGCCGGGAACGTAGCGACGGGGCTCAACCCGAGCGGACGCTTTTTCGATCGTCCAGTCCGTGACAAACGCTTTCTCATCGACCATAACGAGCGCGGGATCGACCTGGAGGGACTGAACCGACTCGTCCTCGAACGTCCCGATCCGCACACTCATCACCTGGCGGTCGAACGGAAACTGGCGCAGGTTCATCGGGACGGAAAACTTACCACTGACGATCACCCAACTTGACACCCTGCCTTCGTCGTCGGCCTCGATGACCGGATCGAAGTGGAATCGGGGCTGTTCCAGCGCGTTCTCAAAAAAGACGCGCGGGGTCCAGATCTTCCCCGGCGCATGGCGAGTCACTCCATTGGCCGTCGATTCCGGGCGAGCGGTCCTCGGGTCGCGCCAGTTCAGCTCCAAATAGCCGGTCACATCAAACGACTCGTCGCGCGAGGTAATGCGGGCGAAATCGAGGATATAGAAGCCAATCGAAACCTCGACCGGCTTTCCCTGAACGCGTGGCGGCGTCATATCCGCATCCAGGGGCGCGGTGGCTGGAGCCGAGCCAATTGCGGAGAGAGTCAATACCAGGCGAATCGCTCCGAAGCATCCCATTGCGTTCTTTTCTCCGCGTTCGTCAGAACGAACTTCCGTTGATCCGGTCGTGTAAGGCGAGGATGAGACCGGTTCACCTGGCTGACTTTTGGCGCTTGGGTGGGTCGCCGCCTCGAGCCTGATCCTCCGGTGACGGGAATCTTACCGCCCATAAAGCGTGGCCTGAACCCATTCCTCGCCCATTTCGGCAACTTGTCCGCGGATCGGGGTTCCCAACTGACGTGTGGTCGTTCTGCAACGAGAGAGCGGAGAGACGCGCCTTCTCGGGGTTGGCTCGTGTATAATCTCTAACAATGAAGTTGCGGAATCTGTCGCCGGACCGCCAGGCTTCGAAGGCCGAGACTTCCTCCTCTCGGCCGATTGGACCTGTGACGTTCTCCTTCCCGGACGATCAAACCAACCGCCATGCCCACCAGACTTCCCTCGAGCGACGCCCCTTCCGAGGACGAATCGCCCGCCTTGATGGGGGAGGGCTCCCAGACCGAGTCGGTGCTTCCTCCCTTGTCAGAAGAGGATGAGTCGAGTCTCGAGAAGCTTGTCGATGCGGCTTTCCCCCCCTTCCCCGAAGGCGAAGACAGCCCCAGGGAAGTCAGCCCCAAGGAAATCGAAGTCGAAGCCGGCTTCAAATCACCGCCGGAGATTGCCTATCAGCTTCCGGGGCTCGATGACCGCGAGCGATCATTGCCCATTCGCCAGGGAGATCTTACTCGCCTTCTCCTGGCCGAACCCGACCTCTCAGACCTCGAACGTCAGCAACTCGCCGCGTTTGGTGCGATTCTCGGCGCCTCATTCCACAGTGAGTTTTACGATAAACTTCAGATGTTGAAGGAGCGGTACGCGCCTCTCGATCCCGACTCGGAGTATGCGAATCTCAAGGAGCATTCGATCGAGGCCGACCCCCACTCGGATGAAACCTTCCTCCGCGCACTCGAGGATGCCCTGACGCGGGCCAATTACAGTTCCCTCGACCTGGAACTGATCGAAGAAGCGATCACAGCGCCGAATGAGATGGGGCTGACCTATATCCCGGATTTTTCTCTCTTCGAGCATGTCAAGGTCTGGGTTCGCGGGTACACGCGGATCAGCCGCGACGCTCGGTCTTCCCGGACTCGATTTCGCAAGCGCACCGTTCATCTCGACGCGTACCAACGCATGGTGATCGCGTTGAAATTTAAGCCAGGCTTGAAGTTGGGCCCCCACGTTCGCTCCGAGGTCCTCTACCTGCGGATGTTCAAGGACGTTCCGCATGTGGACATGGAGATGCATTTGCCCGAGCAGGGGACCAAGGTTCGGATGCGCTTGATCGACAAGGCCCAGATTGCCTCCCCTCTGGTCATGGGAATTCCGACGCTGGTGATCAAGTTATTCGGAGCCATCGGCCTGGTGACCGGGGTCGCCAGCATTCTGACCTGGGGCGTGCTGGGAATTCTCGTGGCGCCAATCAGCGCCGGGGTCAACTCGTTCTTCGGGTTCCACCGCGCCAAGGCGAAGCACCTCAGCGCAATGATCAACAAGCTCTATTATTTAACTTTGGCTAACAATGCGAGCGTGCTCACCCGAATGGTCGACTCGGCGGAGGACGAGGAGTACAAGGAGGCCATGCTGGCCTATTTCTTCCTCTGGAGATCGGGGAAGAACTCGATGCCGATGACCGAAGTCGAGCTCGACGAGCGGATCGAAGCGTATCTGGCGAAAAAAACCGGCGTCGGAATCAATTTTGAGGTGAAAGACTCCCTCGACAAGCTTTTCCGGCTCGGGTTGGCGACCCGCGACCCCTCGGGCGAGTTGCGTGCCGTCCCGATTGACCAGGCCCTCATCGCTCTCGATCGGCAGTGGGATCAGACCTTTCGGTATTCCTGAATCGGGGCGGGCCCAACCGCTCTCAACCAGGCCGATTGGAAATAAATGTCCCCAACTTGAAGAAAGACCGATTTCTCTTCGCCGAAATCGCCATTAAAATAAAGTGGGACCATCAGTCCGCGTCTCGAACGCTGCCGACGGGCCGGACTTCGCGAGTCGTCGTGTCGCCCATGCGTGGGGCTATCCCTTGGCCCTCAAGCGTGGATCAGGCTACAATGACGAGATTGAGGCGTGCAGCGACGTCGGGCCGTTTGCCCCACCCCCGGTCCCACCCTCCTTCCGCGCCTCTGCCCTCCCCTTAGGTGTCTATAATGGCGACCGCCACGAAGAAGCATCCTTCGTCCCCACCGCATCCTGGTGATTCACGATCCGGGGTGGTCGGCGGCATCCTTGGCGTCTTTGACGCTGCTTATCGATTCCTGGCCTCGCTCAAACTCGCGGTTATCAGCCTGGCGAGCCTTGCGGCGGTCCTGGCCTACGCCACCTTCTTCGAGTCGTGGTACGGCGCCAGTGCGGTGCAGGAATGGATTTACCAGACCAAATGGTTTGCCGTCTTGCTCGCATTCCTGGGAGCAAACATCCTTTGTGCCGCATTGATCCGGTTTCCCTGGAAGAAGCGGCAGACCGGCTTTGTGATCACCCATGTGGGCCTTCTGACGCTTCTGGCCGGTTCGTTCTATAGCCTCAAAACCGCCGACGAAGGACAGGTCGGCATGGTCGAGGGGCAAACGCGCCAGGAGCTCGTTCGGATTGACTACCCGGTCATCCGGGTCTGGCCGATCGACCCCGAAACCAAGAAGCCGACGGACGAGGAATTCCGCCTGCCGTTCCGACCAGGCAACTTCGGCTGGGGGCCGGGGAGCCCTCGACCTCGCGGTGTGGTGGGGTCGGTCGCGCACGCCCTGACCGCCGGCGTGTTCGACCCGCAGAAGAACGACGGTGAGGTGCTTACGAGTCCCCAGGACCCGATCAAGTTTGTGGTCAAGTCGCACATTCCGGCCTCGGCCTGGACGAGCGCCCACGTCGCCGACCCCGACGGGATCCCGATGATCAAGGTCCGCGTTCAGGCCAAAGCGCCCGGCCAAACCCGGCCGATGGACGCCTTTGGAGATGCCCAGGAACACGACCGTTGGATCGCTCCCCACGACGACAAGCTGATCCAGGTCTTCAAGCGACTGAACCGGGTCGTCAAGCGTCAAGGGCCCGCGACATTTGCATTTTCTTATGTCGATCGTCCGGAGCTGGTCGAAGACTTTCTGAACCCACCCAAAGACTTTGGCCCCAGCGGGGTCGCTCGACTGCGCTATCGCGACAAGTCGAACAAGTCGAGAACCTATGAATGGAAGCTCGAGGACCAGAAGGACAAGACCGTCACGTTGCCCGACAGCGACCTGATCGTCACGTTCAAAGGGGCCACGTTGATTCCGGCTGGTCTCGATGAGTTGCTGGGTGACCCCGACATTCCTGTCGCCCACTTCAAGATCAAGCGGGGCGATGGGCCCGAGGCTGACTATTACGGCTGGGCGCTCATGCCGATGGTCCCCAGCCTGATCCCCAACCCCGACAAGCCCGAGCTCTCCAAGGAGCCGCTGGCGGAGATCGACTACTTCCTGCCGCCGACGCTCGACATGGCCGCCGGCCGGCTTGGCCTGATCGAGATCCTGGGAACGCCTGAGGGTACTCTCTACTACCGGATCTTCGGCCGGGGTAAGGGGGAGGTCGCCGAGGTTCGCGGAGTCGGTCCCCTGACCAAGGGGAAGGAAATGGTGGCCTTCGGGGGAAACCCGGGCATGCCCATGACCATCTCGTTCGAGGTCGAAGACTACCTCACCGGGGGCCGCGAGGAACAGGTTTGCGAGCCGATCGTCCTCCCCAAGGGCCAGCAGAGCAACGGCCTGGCCGCCAGTCTGGTGGCGATGACGGTCAAGAACGGCGACCGTTCCACGACCAAGGAATTCTGGATTCGTCGCTCCCCCACGCTCGAACCGGTCCCCCAGCGGGTTTCCTTCCCCGACGGTGATTACGACGTGGTCTACGACGTCGACCGAAAGCCGCTGGCGTTCTCGCTCAAGCTCGACGACTTCAAAGTTGAGTTCGACCCTGGTACGCAGCAGGCGTCGAGCTTTACTAGCAAGGTTCGGCTCTCCGACGAGACGATGGCGATCAAGAACAAGCCGCACACGATCTCGATGAACGAGCCGCTGACCCATCGCGGCTACACCTTCTATCAGGCGAGCTATGCTCGCGAGCAAGATCCCCACACAGGACGAGAGACCGGCCGGTTCCAGTCGATCTTTCAGGTTGGCATCGACCCTGGCCGCTCGATCAAGTACCTCGGCTGCCTCCTGATCGTCGCGGGGGCATTCGCTCAATTCTACATGCGTGCCGGCCTCTTCTCCGACGGCGGTAAGCGTGAACGTGCCCTCGCCGAAGCCAAGGCCCGGGCCAAGACCAAGTCCGGCGACCACTCGCCCGAGACGAATGACGTGGAAGTTGTGTCCGAGTCGGACGAGACGCTGTAGCCGAGTGCGATCAACGTAATGCGGCGGGCCGCCACACTTGGGATGAGGGTTCGGTAGCTTTCCTCACTGGTGACGTGACCCGACGATCGATCAGACCAAGATTTTTTGAGCCGGGAGACGGACATGAAACGAATCGGGTGGCTCTTGCTTGGCCTCCCCCTGGCGATCGCGTTCGAGACGCCTGCACCAGGGGCAGAGGGCACCAAGGCGCTTGGCACCGGGCCGGCTTACGTCGACCTCGCCAAGCTGCCTGTCATGCACGAGGGGCGGAAGAAACCGCTCGACACCTTGGCCCGCGAAGAGGTCAAGCAAATCTTCGGCCGCGAGACGATCAAGCTCCTCGGCGCCAATGACCAGGTCATCGCCACCTGGGGACCAGTCGCCGCCTTGTTCAACTGGTCGGTTCGTCCCGAGTTTTGGGACGACCAGCCGATCATCCTCGTTGAATACATCCCCTTGAAGCGGCTCCTGCTGGCCGACTCCATCGAAGCGCGGCTGTCCGCGATCGCCAACCTGCCCAAGACCACGGCCGGTGATCAGAGGCTTGCTAAGTCACTGATCGCTCGCAAGGATCTCGACGCGGAGGACCTGCGGCGCTTCGCTCGCCAGGCGACTCTCTCGGACGAGGACCGTAAGGCGGTCGAGACGCTCGCCGACGAATTGGGCGAAAGCCACAAGTGGCTTACCCCACGCCAGCTCGAGTCGGCCCGGGTGAAGGTGGACGGGCAGGCCCTCGACTTCAATACCTGGGTCCGCGAGCTGGCCGATCGGAAGAACAAGAGCGAGTCGAACATGAGTTCTGACGCGCCCAAGCTCACCGACGTCGAGAAGCGGGCCATCGAAGTCGGAACACGACTTGTTCATTATCAGGCCATTCGCGATCGCACGATCAGCTCGGTCGAGCCGATGCTCGTCATGCCCCGCCCGAACAATCCGACCTATCTTGCCTACTGCGGTGCCGCCTTTGAAAAAGCAAGAGAGCGGCAAGGGGTCGAGGGGCTTACTCCGCTCGAGCTCGACTCTGCCAACGCGCTCTTGACCTACTACAAAGACATCCCGCGCGAGGACTGGAAAGAACCGGGCAAGGACGCTGAGTTCGACGCCAACTTCACGGCCTGGCTGAAAGAAAATTCGGTCTGGATCCCGTTGCGCGTCTTCCTCGAGACCAAGCCTGAGGATTTGGCGAAGGCCGGCTTCCCGGCCAAAGAAGTCGAATCGTTCCTGGCCACCTTCCGGGCGATGGAGCAAGCCGAAGAATCCGCGCCTGGAGCCGCTCCGAAGTCAAACGCGGCCGCACTGCTCGCCGCCACCCGCGCCCTCGGCCAGAAGGTCAACCGGGATAACTACCCGACCATCGCGGCGATGGACCTGGAAACCTATTTCAACGAGACGAATCCGTTCTACAAGGCTCCTTACGGCTACGGCTTGGCCTTGGCCTTCCTGGCGGTGAGCCTCGGATTTTCCTCGAATCGTGAAGGCGAGCGGGTGCCCTTCTGGCAGCTTGGCTCGATTGTTTACTGGTCGGGAATCGTCTGCCTGCTGGCTGGGATCGCGCTGGAGATCATCGGATTCGCCATGCGAGTGCG
The DNA here is from genome assembly GCF_045290345.1 of Singulisphaera photorubra. Taxonomy (GTDB): domain Bacteria; phylum Planctomycetota; class Planctomycetia; order Isosphaerales; family Isosphaeraceae; genus Singulisphaera. The sequence continues at coordinate 3,609,263 of NZ_CP155447.1, forward strand.
GATCTCCGGCTGGGCTCCGGTCACCAACATGTATGAGACCGTGATTTGGGTTTCACTGGTGGCGGCGGTCCTGGCGGTGGTCTTCGAGATGATCTTCCGAAAGACCTTCGCGGTGCTGGCCGGCTCGGGCGTGGCGCTCTTGGGCACTCTCCTGGCGGCCAATGTGCCCCTGCTCGATCCCGGTATCCGTAGCCTCCAGCCGGTCTTGCGGAGCAACTACTGGCTGACGATTCACGTTCTGACCGAGGTTTCGAGCTACGCGGCCTTCGCCCTGGCAATGGGTCTCGGGATGATCGCGACCTTCTACTACCTGACCGCCACCTATCGTCGGTCTCCCGCGATCATGGAGGTTGGCGCCCCGTTGATTCCGGGACTGCCGTTGCTCCTCCTCGGAGCGTTCGGTCTGTCGGCGTCCTACGGTGGATTCGGCGTGAACCTACCCCTGGAACGGGCGAACCTTCTGTTTAACGTGTGCTCGGTCTTCGCTGGCGTGGGGGGCGCGCTCACCATCGTCGGCGGAGGAGGCGTGTTCGGCGAACTCGTGGCTCGGGCCACGTTCCGTGACCAGCCCGCACTCGACGCCGCGGCACTCGCCGGCGAGGGCGCGACCCCTGCTCCCGCGGCGACATCAGTTCAGACCGTGACCGTCGAGGAGCGCGGATCGGTTGCCACCGCCACCAAGCCGACCGTCGCCGAGATTCGCGCCCGAGCCGCTTTGAGCCGGCCGAAACTCGACGCCCGCGGCTTGGCGATGCAAGCGACGGCCGCCAAGATCAAGCCGCTCTCGAACTTCATCTACCGAACGATGCAGGTGGGCGTCCTCCTGATTGCCGCCGGCACGATCCTGGGAGGAGTTTGGGCCGACTACTCGTGGGGCCGGTTCTGGGGCTGGGACCCCAAGGAAGTCTGGGCCTTGATCACGCTCCTGGTCTACTTGATTCCGCTCCACGGTCGATTCGCCGGCTGGGTCAACACGTTCGGCCTGGTCATCGCGTCGGTCGTCTGCTTCCTTTCCGTCATCATGGCCTGGTACGGCGTCAACTTTGTGCTTGGCGTCGGACTCCATAGCTATGGATTCGTCGAAGGGGGATCGCAAGGCGTCGTTCTCGCGGTCGTCCTGGGCGTTCTCTCCATCACAGGCGCCGCGGCTTGGCGGCGTGCGATCGCCTCACGGGTTTTGAACACCACCGCGTGAGTCGGGATGCCGTCGAGCCTGATTGAGATTTCCATCGAGAACCCGGTCCACTTCAGGACCGGGTTTTTCTTTGCGCTACGAACGCGAGCCGTGGTGCCAAATCGATCAACGAGGGAGCAAGTAGTTGTCGATGACGAAGTTGCCGAGTGCTTGGCCTTCAACCAGTCCCCAGTGCTGATCGAACCGCCAGTGGACGCCGAGATAAATGCGACTGTCGTGGTTCTCCTTTTCCGCCTGGGTCATGTTGAAGTAACAACGCGTCCGACGCGGGCGAACTTTGCCGGTATCGTCCTGAGTCACGCCGTTGAACTCATCGGATTGGAAGCGAAAGGGAATTTCGTCCGTGCCGTAATACCTCCTCAAAACCTGAAAGAGGGCAGAGCCGAAGGATGCATGTCCTGAGGTGTACGACGGGAAACTGGGCGTGAAGTTGGTTCCGCTACCGTTGTCGGCCTGGGCCCCCAGAGGCTCCCAATTCCGGTCAGCGACTGTGGCAGGGTTGCCCGTGCTGGCAGCGTTGCGGATCCCGATGATCGGGCGCCAGAACTGGTATTCGTATTTGCAATACCAGCAAGAGATCCCCGCGTCTCCCATGGCCAGGTTGATCAACGCGAACAAGCGTGCGTTCTCCACCTCGGAGTTGTCCATCTGATTGGCGATGACACGCGCGATCTGGTTATAGAGGCGAGGCGGAGTGCCGAGCCTTGGGCTGCCGTCGTACGACCAGAAGATGCCGATCTCCGTTTGATCGGCGGTGCGGACCGAACTGTTCTTTGCCCCGAATGCCTTGACCTCGAGAAACGCCGCCGTGTATTCGTCGCTATTGAGCCAGGCGAATCGGGACACGGGGTTCTCTCCGACGAAGTCTGGCGCCAGAAACTGCTCGCTGCTGGTCATGGTAAACGGGATGACCCGACCCCACATGGGGTTGAGATACCCCTGGGTGGGATGAAGGGGATCCACCCGGTGGTAGCCGGGCAAGCGGATCGGTGTATAGCTCATCGACTCCATCGAGCCATCGTTTGCCCGGGCGGCGAGGATATTCGCGGCGCTGGCCTTCCCCACCTCGACGCCTCGTCTCGACTGCCAGGAAGGGATGCCGTCGAGGGACTGAGCCAGTGCTGAGTCGAATAGGGCCTTCTGGTGGGGATAAAGGGCGATCAGAGTGTCGTGGCCAGCCTGAGCCACGGCGGCGTCGATCGACGCGCCGGGCGCGGCCTTGATCGCAGCCAGGTAAGGCGTAAAAGACCCATCAACCGAGTTCACGGCGTCAAAAATCGCCACGTGCACGATGGCAAAGGCACGCGCTGTTCTCTCGGGTCCTCTCTGGTCGGGGGGCGACACGACGGCGGGATCGTAGTCGTTGGCACAAGCTTGCAATAGCACCGCGTTCCAGTCGAGGACCGCGTCATTCGACCAGTCCCGATTCCCCCGGTCATGGTTCATCGTCCCTGAACGATTCGTATTCCCATCCCCCGCCCAGGAGGTGCTCGTTGAGAACTTGGACCACCCCGAGAGCGAACACGCGATTACGACCAGTAGACCAACGATCGAATTCAGGTGGATTCTCATGGCATAAGCCTTTCGAGCTTGACCCATTGGCGATCCTCCGAGATCGCCGTTCGATCTCTCATCGCACGCGAATCGACCTCCTTGAGCAGACTCGATCGGGGAAGTGGGGCTCGCCCTGAGTTGGCGAGCACTTCGACTCAGGATCCGCCGTGCTTCCCGTGACCGCAGCGTAGGCGGTCACGTCGGCCAGGATCGATCACTCTGCGGGTTGCTTATTTGGTGACATTACCTGATTCTCGCCCGACCGATTCACTGTCTGGACGGCATTCGTGATTGCGATCATCGGAATTGTGTCACGAATTAATGCTAATATTAAATCAATGTAATGTAATGGTTGGGATGTGAGCAGGCCGTGGTGTCCTTGCCTCGGTCCAACTTCCGGCGCTGAACGGCCTGCCGTTCAGGAAATTTAGAGTGGTGACTCCTTATGTCAAGAGGGGGAATTTACTTGATCCCAGGGCGAGTGAAATCTCAGGGACGGCAAATTTGTAATAAGCTAGTGCCGGGATTTAGCTTATGCAAAAATCAAATAAATCCAAAGAATTGATTAATGCAACGATGATTTGTCGTAAGAGACAAGACCGGTGGTGCACCTTCAAGTTCGTTGGTCCTTGCGCCGGCTCTATTTCGCGGTTCGGTGCCACGGTCGATAGATCGCCCCAATGAACTTGGTGACAATATTTGCTTACGAAGACCGCGCAGAGCCGTCGCAACCACAAGTGAGTGGGGGAGACGAAAGGACGCGACGGCGTTTACCGATCATCTGGGTAATGCTGATGAATTGGGGCAAGGCCAGTGTATGGTTGACCCGGGTGTGGGGGACGGGTAGAGTCGGCGCGGAATGGGCTGTGATGGTGTCGTTCCGATCGCCTCCGGCCCGTTCCCGCTGCTGGATGGTGAGGGAATCGTCATGTCCCCTGAGCAAAGGCGAGCGGCGATCGTTGGGCTGACCACGGCGGGTCTTCTGGCCGTCGCCATCCTGGTTGGGTCGCGCAACCTTAAGCATGTTGATGCGGCCCTCGTCGGTTACACCTTCGCCAGCTTGTTCGCCGCCTTCGGGGTGGCCTACCGCTACTCGATGTGGCTCCAGCGACCCCCCACCCGAATGTATTGGAGACGCGGCTGGAAAGCGTTCTGCCGGCCGGCGCATCTCTGGGATACGTTCACTGATTTCCTCAAGCGGTTCACTAGCGTCTTCCTTCTGAACGCGTTTATCTGGAAGCGAAGTAAGCCCCGCGGCCTGGCTCACATGCTGATTATGTGGGGCTGCCTGGGGTCGGCTGCCATCACGTTTCCATTGGTCTTTGGCTGGGTCCACTTCGAGACTGTACCCGGCGACCTCGCCCGCTATCGCACCTACGCCTTTGGCTTCGGGCTGTTCGACTTCCGGCACGAGTCGCTCTTCGGGCATCTCTTGTTTCACGGGCTAGTCTGGTGTTCTTTGCTTGTGATCCCAGGAGTGCTGATGGCCTACCATCGCCGGATCCGGGATCATGCGGCGGCCGCGCTCCAGAACTTCCGAGAAGACTTGCTCCCGCTCTTTTTGCTGTTTGCGGTGAGCATCACCGGTCTCTTGCTCGCGGTCAGCTATACCTGGATGAAGGGGTACGCCTACGAGTTTCTGGCCATCCTTCACGCGGTTACGGTCATCTTCACCCTATTGTGGTTGCCGTTCGGGAAGTTCTTCCACATCTTTCAACGGCCGGCCCAGTTAGGGGTGAAGTTCTACCGCGATGTCGGCGAGGCGGGCGAACAGGCGGTGTGCGTCCGGTGCGCCTTGCCGTTTGCCACATTGGTTCACATTGAGGACTTGATTCAGGTCGAGAAGGAACTCGGTTACAAGTACGAGGCCACCGGTAAGACCGGGACCGGGGCCAAGACCAGCCACTATCAGCACGTCTGCCCGGCCTGCCGGCGCAAGATGTTCGCCCTGGCTCAAGGGCAAGTCTGGGCACAGGTGTCCAACGGGGGATGATCGCGTGGCTGTCGAACCGCCGCTGACGCCGGAACTGCTTGCCAGATTCGGCCCGCTCAAGACCTATCCGACCGGGCAACAGGTCGATACGAGTGTGGATCCGGATAAACTGATCAAAACGCATTGCTGTTTCTGCGGACAGCAATGTGGAATCCAACTCAAGGTCAAGGAGAATGCCGTTGTCGGGTTCGAGCCCTGGGAGGAATTCCCCTTCAACAAGGGGATGCTCTGTCCGAAGGGCGTTCGCCGCTACCTCCAGGGATCGCACCACGACCGGCTGACAAACGCGTATGTGCGCGACGCGTCGTCGTCCGAGGGATTCCGGGCCGTCGGCTATGACGATGCGATTCAGCGCGTGGCGTCGGAGATCGAGCGGATCCAGGCCCAGTACGGCCCTGACGCCTTTGCCGTCCTCGGCGGTGCGAGCATGACGACCGAGAAGTGTTACCTGCTCGGCAAGTTCGCCCGGATGTGCCTCAAGACAAAATATATCGACTACAACGGCCGGCTCTGCATGGTGAGCGCGGGGGTTGGGAACAAGAAGGCGTTCGGGATCGACCGGGCCGGCAACCCGATGTCAGACATCCCGCTTGCCGACGTCATCTGGATTGGCGGCGCGAATGTCGCCGAGTGCGCTCCGATCACCACGAGCTACATCTGGCAGGCTCGTGAGAATGGGGCGAAGATCATCAATGTCGACCCTCGGATTACTCCGCTCGCTCGGACCTGCGACCTGATCTTGCCGGTCAAGCCGGGCCGCGACGCCGCGCTCTATGCCGGAATCCTCCACCTGATGATCGAGCATGACTGGCTCGACCACGAGTTCATCCGGAACCATACCGTCGGATTCGAGGCGGTGGCCGAAGCGGTGAACGAGTGGACCCCGCGGCAGACGGCCATGGTGACCGGGATCGCCGAAAAGGCGATCCGCCAGGCGGCCGAGCTCTGGGGCACCGCGAAGACCAGCTACTTGATGCACGCTCGCGGCATGGAACAGCACAGCCACGGTGTGATCAACGTTCTGGGGGCCATCAACATCGTGCTGGCCTCGGGGCGGATTGGCCGGCCAGGCTGCGGGTACAGCACGATCACCGGCCAGGGGAACGGCCAAGGGGGCCGCGAGCATGGCCAGAAGTGTGACCAACTCCCTGGCGGTCGTGACATCGAGAACTCCAGCCATCGCGAATTCATCGCAGGCGTCTGGGGCATGGACGAGCCCGAGATGCCAAGGGCGGGAGTCGACTGCTATGAGATCTTCCGCAAGGTCGAGGCCGGGGAGATCAAAGGCCTCTTGTTCTGGTCGTTCAACCCGGTTGTGTCGTTGCCCGATAGCACGTTCATCAAGCGGATGCTCGAAAAGCTGGAGTTCGTCGTTGGTATCGACTTCTTCCTGAGCGAGACGGCCCGGTTCGCCGATGTCGTCCTGCCCGGCTCGCAGCACGAGGAGGACGAGGGGGTCGTCTGCTCGACCGAGGGCCGGGTCATCAAGATCAACCAGGCGGTGACGCCGCCGGGGGACGCAAAACAGGACTGGCGGATTATCCAGGATGTCGCGAAGGCCCTGGGCCGCGAACGCGGGTTCACGTTCACTCAACCCCGCGAAATCTTCGACGAGCTGCGCAAGGCGTCGGCCGGCGGAGTCGTCGACTACTCCGGGATCACCTACGAGAAAATCGAGTCGCGAATGGGCCTGTTCTGGCCATGCCCATCGACCGATCGCGACGGCCACCCGATCGATCATCCAGGCACCCCTCGCCTGTTCGAGCCCGGCTCATGGAATCCGGTGGCCAAGGGGGCGGGACCGTTCTACTTTCCGGACGGTAAGGCCCACTTCAACGTCGCGAAGTATGAGCCGCCGACGGAGGATGTGGACGCGGATTACCCCTTGATCCTGACCACCGGCCGGGTGGTCAGCCAGTTCCTGAGCGGGAACCAGACCCGCCGGATCGGCCCGCTGGTGGACCAGTACCCCGAGCCGCTCCTGGAATTGCACCCGATTCTCGCACTCAAGCACGGCATCGTGGATCGGGACTGGGTCACGGTCGAATCGCGGCGTGGACGTATCACAATCCGATGCCAGGTCGTGACGACGATCCGCCCCGACGTTGTGTTCGTCCCCTACCACTGGGCCGGAGACAAGAGCATCAACCTCGTCACCATCGCCGCGCAGGACCCGATGTCGAAGATCCCTGAGTACAAGGTCTGTGCCGTTCGCCTGAGGAAGTCGGCGGAGCCCGAGTACGCCCGGACGCTCGAGCCCCAGCAATAGAAATAAAGGGGGAGGTGGCCCGTTGACTATCGAGATGGAATTCTTCGTGGATCCGAACCGGTGCATCGGCTGTCACGCCTGCGAGCACGCCTGCTCCGAATGCGACACGCACAAGGGGCACTCGATGATCCACATCGAGTATGTCGAGCGGAGCACGTCGGTGCAGACGGTTCCGATGGTCTGCATGCATTGCGACAGCCCCACTTGCGCGGACGTCTGCCCGGCTGACGCGATCAAGCGGAGTGAGGACGGTCGGGTCATGACCGCGCGGAAGCCGCGCTGTATCGCGTGCTCGAACTGCGTCTTGGCCTGCCCGTTCGGGGTTCCCAAGATGATGACCGAGCTCGACCTCATGATGAAGTGCGACATGTGCTTCGACCGGACCAGCACCGGGCGAAAGCCGATGTGCGCGACCGTCTGTCCGAGCGGGGCCTTGTATTACGGTCCGCGCGAAGAGGTTGAGGAGCAGCGGAAGCGGTCCCGGCCGGTGAACGACTTTCGATTTGGCGATCAGCGGGTCACCACCAAGGTTCACATCCTGGTGCCGAAGACCAGCCCGATCGACCACCTTGACGTGACCGCGGCAATGGATAACCCACCGACCGGCAACGCCATTCTTTTGAACATTCTGACCGAGATTCCCCTGGAGGCGGCCGGCCCATGAGCGCGCACGACCCCGACCAGCCCCGCAGCTACCCGGACGGTCGGCCGCTGGCCGACCAGCCGCAGTGGCGGAAGGATTTCCCGACCGACGTCCCGGAGGACGACTATGTCGGCCGGCGGGAGTTCACCAAGTTCCTGGTCCTGACGAGTGGTGCCTTCGTCGCCGGCCAGTGTTGGATTGCCGGAGCGAGCCTGGTTCGCAAGGACGGCCCGTACCCCGAGAAGTCGATCGCCCGGCTCGACGACGTTCCGGTCGGCGGAGTGGTCGAGTTCCGCTACGCCGACGACGAGCCGTGCATTCTGGTCAGGCTTGCCGAGGATAAGCTCGTGGCCTACGGCCAGAAGTGCCCGCATCTGGCCTGCGCCGTGATTCCCCGGCCGGACCACGGCGACATCTTCTGTCCGTGTCACAACGGTCACTTCGAGATCGAGCACGGCCGACCAATCGCCGGACCACCCCGCCGGCCGCTCCCCCGGGTCACCCTGGAAGTGCGGGACGGGACCGTGTACGCGACCGGATGGGAGCTTCGCACCACATGAAACCAAAGCTTACCCGGGCCCAGAAGGGAACGATCGTGGAAGGGGTGAACCTGGTCGTCACCCTCATGGTGGTGCTCCAGCTCTGGCTCCTGACCGCGACCATGAACGCCTGGCTCGGCGGCGACACCGAGGTCGTCTGGCCGGCGGCGGCGGCCAGCTTCGGATGCCTGGCTGTGAATGTCTGGCTCGTGCGGAGGTCGTTTGTCCCGCTTGGCGACAAAAATTGATATGAGCACTCGCAACATGCCGCCGAGCATCTTCGCCATGGTCATGGCCACCGGGATCGTGGCGATCGCCGCCAACGGGGCCGGAATGCCGGCGGTCGCCTGGACGCTGTTCGGGCTCAATGTTCTGCTCTATCCCTTGCTGTGGGGATTGCTCATTGTTCGATGTCGCTGGCACCACGCCGCCTTCCGGGACGACCTGCGGAGTCATGCCAGGGCCCCCGGTTTCTTCACGATCGTCGCCGCCACCTGCATCCTCGGCAATCAGTTCGTCACGCTCGGCGTATCGAGATTCGTCGGACTCTGGCTCTGGGGGGCGGGTGTCTGCTTCTGGGTTGGCCTGACCTACACCGTGCTTCCCTGGCTGATGGAGCAGGAGGAAAAGCCGTCACTGGAAAAGGGGATCAGCGGGGCGTGGCTGGTCACCGTGGTCGGCACGCAGGCGGTGAGCGTACTCGGGACCTTCGTGATCGCCGACCTGCCGGACGCGTGGGGACCGTTCGTTCCCCTCTGCTTCTGGCTCGTCGGGGGGATGCTCTACGTCTGGCTGATCTCGCTGATCTTCTACCGCATCCTGTTCCTCCCGCTCGCCCCTGGGGATCTGACCCCGCCGTACTGGATCAACATGGGGGCAATGGCGATCTCGACCCTGGCGGGCGCCCGGATCGTCGGGCTGGCCGACCGCTCTCCACTGGTGGCCGAGTTGCTCCCGTTCATCAAGGGAGGAACGCTACTCTTTTGGGCGACGGCGACCTGGTGGATTCCCGTTCTGTTGACACTCGGGGCCTGGCGGCACGTGCGACGGAGGTACCCGCTCCAGTACGACCACGGATACTGGTCGGCTGTGTTTCCGCTCGGAATGTACACCGTGGCCACGAAGACGATGGCTGAGGCCTTGGACTTACCGTTCCTGGCCCCGATCCCGGCTGGATTCGTCTGGGTCGCCCTGTTGGCGTGGGCCGTCACCTTCGGAGGGCTCGTCCTCCACCTGCTCGGTCAATTACCATCCGGCCGCTCGTCCACGTCCGGGCCGGGCAACCCTACCTGACAGACACTCCCCTATGACCGAGAGGCTAATAAACTAAAGAAATCGAGATGTTTACATTATTGGATTTCCGGACCGGTCGAATCCTTAGCACGGCCGGCCCGGCCGTATCCCCTCGGCCCAGGGCCATTCCTCAGACTCACGTTGACCCCGAGAGAATTACGGCCGGGACGGCCGTGCTAGTGCAAACCTACCCGTGCCGGTAACCCCAAGAATCATCGGTTCTTTAGCTCTTTCGCGGATCGTTGGTTTTCAAAGAGGCGATGAAATCGGTAGGTCAAGATGGATTTGAGTTCACTTGAAAACAACGAGAACTGCTAATAAGTTTGGTCGTGCGCATCAGGGAATTCGGGCGGCGCAAACCGGCCTTCTTGTTAACGCAGGGCTGGTGGTTGTGAAGTTTCTCGCCGGGATCATCGGTAATTCCTACGCTTTGATTGCCGATGCAATCGAGTCTTCCACCGATGTCTTCTCCTCCCTCATCGTCTGGGGTGGGCTCCATGTCGCCTCCCGTCCGGCCGACGAGACGTATCCCTATGGTCACGGCAAGGCTGAATCACTTGCTGGTGCGGTGGTCGCCTTGATGCTTCTCGGGGCGGCGGTGAGCGTCACCATCGTCGCGATTCGCGAGATTGTCACGCCGCACCATACTCCGGCCCCGTTCACGCTCGTGGTCGTCGCAGGCGTCGTTCTGATCAAGGAAGTTCTCTTCCGCAGAGTATTCAAAGTTGGAGATGAGACGGGCAGCACGGCCGTTCAGGCCGACGCCTGGCATCATCGGAGCGACGCGATTACATCGGCCGCCGCCTTCATCGGGATCGCCATTGCCCTGTGGGGTGGGCCAGGCTGGGAGTCCGCCGATGACTGGGCGGCGCTCATTGCGAGTCTCGTTATTGCTGTGAATGGTGTTCTTATGCTTCGGCCAGCGCTCAACGATCTCATGGACCGAATGCCCGATGGAGAGATCATTGCGCAGATCGAGTCCGCGGCAAGGGCGGTTGAGGGCGTGCGGGAGATCGAGAAACTCCGGGTCAGGAAGAGCGGCCTGAATTACTCGGTGGATGTCCACGTTCAGGCGGACCCGTTGCTCTCGCTTCATGATGCGCATCTCTTGAGCGGCAAGGTGAAGGGGGCCATTCGGGCAACGGAGAGCGCCATCACCGACGTCCTTATTCATATGGAACCCTACGAACGATAAAAAGAGCGAACGTGTTTGATAGTTGTGTTTGTTGGTTTGCTGTGCGCGTGTGGATTCCCGTTGATTCGTGCGCTGATTATCATGGCGAAAGCGCTTGGGAGAGATCAAACTGTACTCGAAGCGCCCCGACCCTTGACGTTGTTCGGATGTTGTATCGCGTGGTGTGGGGTGATCGGCTATGAACCTATCCGCCGTCATCAGGGCCGAGCGTTTTGTCTTCGAAGATCTGCGTTCGGTGTTCGCCAGAGCCAACGAAGAGAAGTCGGGGGATCGACTCGCGGGGCTTGCGGCCGGATCGGAACGCGAGCGGGTTGCAGCGAAGCGTGTGCTGGCCGACTTGACCCTCGCCGAAATCATTAACCACCCTCTGATCGACCCCGAACTCGATGACGTCAGTCGCCTGATCCTCGAGTCGGTCGACGACCAGGCGTGCCCCGCAATCCGTGGGATGACCGTCGGTGGGTTTCGCGACTGGCTGCTCGACGATGCCACGACGAGCGCTGAGCTGAGTTCGGCCCGGGCGGCGATCACGCCCGAGATCGTTGCCGCGGTGACCAAGCTGATGGGCAACAAGGATCTGGTCCTTGCCGCCAGTAAGATCCGCACCGTCACGCGCTGTCGGAACACAATGGGCGAGCGTGGGGTTCTTGGTATCCGGGTCCAGCCCAATCACCCGAGTGATGACCTCGTCGGAATCTTGCTCTCGGCCGTGGACGGCCTCATGTACGGCTGCGGTGACGCGATGATCGGGGTCAACCCCGCCTCTGGGTCGGTCGAGGCGACCGTCGCGATCCTCGACGGGCTCGCTCGGTTGATCGACGCCTACGCGATTCCAACTCAGGCATGTTGCCTGGCCCATATCACGACCCAACTCCATGCGCTCGAGCGCGGCGCACCGGTCGATCTGCTCTTCCAGTCGATCGCCGGCACCGAGGCAGCCAACGCCAGCTTCGGCGTGAGCCTTTCTCTGCTCCGCGAAGGGCGGGAGCGGGTGCTTGAACATCACCGTGGCCGCGACGTCGCGTGGGCCGGCGATCAAGTCATGTACCTCGAGACCGGGCAGGGGAGCGCCCTTTCGTCGGGGACCCATCAGGGCGTCGACCAGTTGACCCTGGAGGCGCGAGCCTACGGCCTGGCTCGTTCGCTCGACCCGTTTCTGGTCAACAGCGTCGTTGGCTTCATCGGTCCCGAATACCTCTTCGACGAGCGGCAGATCATCCGCGCCGGGCTGGAGGATCATTTTATGGGCAAACTCCTCGGCCTGCCGATGGGCTGCGACGTCTGCTACACCAACCACACCGACGCCGACCAGAACTCGGCCGATAACCTGCTCCTCTTGCTGACGGCCGCGGGTTCCAACTTCTTCATGGGCGTCCCCTGCGCTGACGATGTGATGCTAAACTATCAATCGACCAGCTATCATGATGCCCTCGGCGTCCGCCGGTTATTCGGCCTGAGCCCCGCACCCGAGTTCGTCAACTGGCTGGAGCGGCTCGGCATCTTCCGCGGCGGCGAACTCACGCTCTCCAAGGCCTCGGAGCTGCGTAAGCTTATGCCGAAATTGGAATCCGTCCTCGAGGGAACTCACTGAGATGCCGTTGACGCAAGGCGACAGCAAACGAGATGAGGACGTGGACGACGACGTGCGGACGTTGCATGCCATGGGATACGCCCAGGAGCTGTCCCGGCGCATGAACGCGTTCTCGAGCCTGGCGCTCTCGCTCTCGATCATCTGCATCCTGTCGGGCGGATTGACCTCGTTCCACCTTGGCCTGAGCGCTGTGGGCGGGGCTTCGATCGGTCTGGGGTGGCCGCTCGCCTGTCTTTTCTCACTCACGGTCGCCGCGACGATGGCGCAATTGGCCTCGGCGTTCCCGACGGCCGGTGGGCTCTATCACTGGGCCTCGCTCCTCGGCGGCCGTGGCTGGGGCTGGGCGACCGCCTGGTTCAATCTCGCGGGCCTGGTCACCGTGCTCGCGGCGATCAACGTCGGCACCTACCGCTTCGCCGTCGGCGCACTTGGCCCTCGTTTGGGGTTGCCGGCCTGGTGGTTGGAACCGGCGGCCCAGGCCCTGGGTGTGGGCTTGCTCACGGCTTCGCATGCTGCGATTAATCACATGGGGATCCGGGCGACGACCCGCCTGACCGACTTCAGTGGTTTTCTGATCGTTGGCGTCTCGGCCGCGCTCGCGATTGCCTTGATCGCCTTTGCCCCCAGCCTGGACCCGACCCGGCTGGTGACTTTCACCAACTACAGTGGGCCGGCTGGTGGCAATGTTTGGCCGGCATCTGAGAGCCTTGTCCTTCTATTTGCCTTGGGGCTGCTCCTGCCGTCGTATACAGTGACCGGCTTCGATGCCCCTGCCCATGCCTCCGAGGAGACGAGAGCGGCCGCGTACGCCGTGCCGCGTGGGATCGTCAGCTCCGTTGTGATCTCCGGGCTCGCCGGCTGGGTGTTGCTGAGCGCGGTCGTCCTGGCCGCCCCCGACCTGGGTAAGGCCGCCGCACAAGGTGAAGGGGCGTTCCTCTCGATTGTGGATCGGGTGCTTCCCGGCCCGATCGCGATTCTGTTGACGGTCGGCATCGTCATGGCGCAGTACCTCTGTGGTCTGGCCACGGTGACCTCGGCGTCACGCATGGCGTTCGCGTTCGCCAGGGACGGCGGCCTGCCATACTCCGCGGCCATTCGCCGCGTCAGCCCTGCTCATCAGACCCCGGCTGTTGCAATCTGGACGGTCTCGATCGCCTCGGTCCTGTTCACGGTCTGGACCCCGATCTATTCGACGATCACCGCGGTATGCGTTATTTTCCTCTATATGTCCTACGTCGTTCCCACCGCGCTCGGCCTCGTCGCGTTCGGCCGGTCCTGGACGACGATGGGGCCCTGGAACATCGGCCGCTGGTATCGGCCGCTGGCCGCGCTCAGCGTGGTCGGATGCCTCGTCCTGATCGCCATTGGCATGCAGCCTCCCAACGAACGTTCTGTCTGGGTTGTCGGCTCGTCCGCGGTGGTTCTTGCGTTGGCCTGGATTGGGTCTGAGCGGCGGCGATTTCCTGGGCCACCTCGGATTGATGCGGCCGGCCTCGGCTCGGAATCGAGGCTTCAGACGGCATTGGCCGAGAGCGAGGATTCGCAGTTCTCAACCGTCGAGTAGGTATCAAGGAGAACGCCATGGCCGATCCGTTGGCAGACCGGGGCGAGGACAACCCGGCTGCGTCGTTCGACGCGATCCGCGCTCGCACCCCCGCGCGGGTCATGGTCGGCCGCGCTGGATCGAGCTATCTGACCCAGGCGCAGCTCGACCTCCGGCAGGACCACGCCGCCGCCCTCGACGCGGTCCGTGGCGAGTTGGACCTGGTTCGCGACCTTGGCACCGAGCTCATCGATCGATTTGGCCTCTTCGAGGTCGGTACGCAAGCCGCCTCGAAAAAGGAGTTCTTGATGCGTCCCGACCTGGGAAGGCGTCTCGAAGCCACGGCTTTCGCTGAGCTGGAGTCCCGCTGCCCGCGAGGGTCCACCCTCCAGGTGGCGATCGGTGATGGTCTCTCCGCGACCGCCGTTGCGGCCCAGGTCCCAGCCTTACTCCCGCTTCTGGAGTCCGGAGCGAAGGCGCGGGGCTGGTCGTTCGGCCGACCATTTGTGATTCGCTATTGCCGCGTCGGAGCGCTCAACGACATTGGCGAGAGGCTCAACCCGGCCATTGTCCTGCTTCTGATCGGTGAGCGTCCCGGCCTGACCACCTCGGATAGCCTATCCGCTTACATGGCCTACCGACCTAGCGCTGGGCATACCGACGCGAATCGCAACCTCATCTCCAACATTCACGCTCGCGGCCTCTCCCCGGAAGAGGCCGTGCGGCAGATCTTCGCATTCGCCACGACGATGCTGCGGCAACAGACGAGCGGCGTCCAACTCGACTCCGCTTCGTCAGGGCCGAGCGAGGAGCTCGGACTCCCGACGTAGTGGAATCCTCGGAAAAACTGCGGCTGACTCACACCACCCCTCCGCTCTGATATTCCCGGGTCAGTTGATCCACAGCGCGGGCCAGGGCCGATTCCGGATCGCCGTCGCTTGCCACGAGCTGTGCCACAGATCGTGCGGACTCACGCCCATGGGGCATCGCCACGCCCATCCCCGCCCATGACAGGAGCGAAACGTCGTTATGACCGTCGCCAAAGGCGAGCACCGAGGCACGACGGATCTCGAGATGACGCGCCAAAGCCGCGACGCCGTCATCCTTATTCGCGTTGGGGGCCGCGAACTCGAGGTACCAGTCCATGGTGATCATTACTGACACTCGTCCCTCATAACGTGAGCTCATTTCAATCGATGTGGGAGTGATTACCTCAGGATCGGCCGCCCAGATGATCTTCTCCGCAGGTTGCGAGGCAAGCGACAGGAGGTCTGTGATCGTGACCAGGTCGCCCCCGGTGTCTTCGCCGTAGCCATCGATCCAGGGAGTATGGGCCTGGGCGAAAATCCCCTCCGGGAGCCAGAGCATCACGGTGAAACCACGACTGAGCCCCTCCGCCACCAACGCCGCCTGATCGGTCGGCGCCAACCTGGCGTGGTGGATCACCTCTCCAGTCCGCAAGTGTTCCACCCGCGCCCCCTGGGAGGAGACGACGAAATCGTCCAGGCCCAGCTCTTCGCAGTAGGGGAGCATGTTCGCATGTCGGCGGCCCGAAGCCAGGACGACACGGCAGCCAAGTGACTGGAGCTGCTCGACCGCTCGGCGGTTTTCCCAACTAATCTTTTTGTCGGGTCCGACGAGCGTGTCGTCGATGTCGATCGCGGCCAGGGAGTAAGGAAACTTGGAATTTCGCATCACTTATCCATTTTGAGTTGATTGAAATTATGTCGATTCATATCAACGAGTCCGATCCGCGGCAAGCTGGGCACATGCCGCGATCATCAGACCAAATGCCACGACCACGGTGAGGGCATGCGACAAGCCAACAGCCTTGCTGAGTAATCCGATGATCGGCGGGCCGATCAAAAATCCGAACGAGCCAACCGTCGCGACCGAGGCAATGGCACCCCCGGCACGGTCTTCCCGCCCTGCTGAGCGGAAAATGATCGGGATCATGTTGGAAAGGCCCAACCCCATAAACACGAACCCGGCGAGGGAGGCCGCAGAGGACCGGAACGTCAGTGCGGCACCCATGCCCGCGGCCACAAAGAGCGCACTGACTCGCAGCAGGGCGGTTGCTCCAAGCCTGGCGACCAACACGTCGCCGGAGAATCGCCCGACAGTCATCGCCATGGCATAGACGGAGTAACCGAACGCGGCCGAAGCGGCCGACGCGCCGACCTCGCCCTCCAGGTAGATCGCCCCCCAATCTCCCATCGCCCCTTCGCAAAAGAGGGCGAAGAAGGCCAGTACCGCGAGCGGCAGGAGACGTCCTCGTGGCCAGAGTGTCGCTCGATTCGCCTGGGGAGAATCAACGGGTTCATCGCTGAGCAGACTTCCCGTGGCGATCATGCTCATCGCCAACAGCACCAGGCTCGCGAGCAGCATCGCGAGCGGAGGCGGAACGCGAAACTTCAGGGTCAAGGCCGCCATCGCCGAGCCAAAGAGAAGCCCGAGACTCCAGCATCCATGGCAGGCCGAGACGAGGGGACGCTCACCGGCTCGCTCGGCCGTTACGGCCTGGGCGTTGGCGGAGATGTCCAAGGCCCCCTTCGAGCCGCCAAAGAGTAGCGCCGCAAACGTGAAGAGCAGAAAGCCTCCGGGAGCGATCGCCGCGAGCGCGATCAAGGGGAGCAGGCTGCTGAAACAGATCGCCGAGACCAGGACCACTCCTCGGCTACCGCGGCTGGCGAGAATTCGGCCCGCCACCGGCATGGTCAGCAGACTGCCGGTCACCATCGCAAACAAAGGGATACTCAGCCCGCCATCACTCAACGACAGGTTTGCCTTGAACGTCGGCAGGAAGGCCGCCCACATTCCAAACCCGATCCCATCCACCGCGAACATCGTGAAATTGGCAAGGCGTGGCCACCGTAGCGGGAGCATCCGTGGTTCTGAACCGACCTGGAGGAGCGACGTTGAATCCATGGTGAAACACGGGGCCTTATGCTTGAACCTGCACGCACCTGCCGACTCTGGTCCTATTATCGGCCGGATAGAGGCGGAATCAAGATTAACCGTGCAAAACCAAGCAGATTCTGTGCTGATTCCCGCAGGTTTGTGCGGGATTTGGTAAACTGTGGAGAAAAGAAAAAAGGAGGGGCGATGCTGACCGCAGAGCGACAGAGGGCTTTGCTCGAAGTGCTCAAGCTCGAGGGCAAGGTGCTGGCTTCAGGATTGAGCCGGAGGTTTGGCGTCTCGGAAGACACAATCCGCCGCGACCTACGCGAGTTGGATAAGGCGGGATTGCTTCAGCGTGTTCATGGAGGGGCTTTGCCCCGGTCGTCGATTTCGGTGGAATACGCTTCCCGGCAGAAGGAATCCACCGAGGCGAAACGGAGAATCGGGGCGGCCGCGGTCAAGCTGTTGCATCCTGGTGAGCTCGTGGTTCTGGATGCAGGAACGACGCCGTTGGCGGTGATCGAAAACCTGCCCTTGGATTTCGCGGTGACGGTGGTCACTCACAGTTTGCCGGCCGCAACTGCGTTGGCGGAGCATCCGGTGGCCGAGGGGATCGTTATCGGCGGTCGGCTCTTCAAATCGGCACGCGCCAGTAATGGTGTGGCGACGGTGGATGCGTACCGGCTGATCCGCCCCGACGTTTGCATCCTGGGGGCGGCCGCGGTCCATCCCGAAGCTGGGATCACGACATTCGATGCCGAAGAAGCCGAGGTGAAACGAGCGATGGTGGCTTATGCGTCGCGTGTCATCGTCCTCGCGGCCGGCGAGAAACTTGGCACGGTTTCTTTGCATCTGATCGCTCCGGCAGGTCGCGTGACCCATCTGGTGACGGACAGCGATGCGGCGCCGGAGGTCCTCAGGCAGCTCCGCGAGCTAGGGATCGAAGTGATCTTGGCCTGAGGTGTCGGTGCCGTCGAACGAAGTCTCATTTGAAGGAGTGACGACCTGGGTAGGGTAAAGCTTCGCCGAATCCGTTTCTCCTTATGTCAATGCGAGCGGCAATAGCATCATCGTCGGCCTAACAATTCCCGTAGGGCGGGTACGGCCCACCATCTTAACTTTGGCAAGGAGATAGGGATGGTGGGCCGTGCCCACCCTAGTGCGCCTGTAAGTGCATCGAATCAGCAAGGTGCAAGTCCATGCCAGGGTGTTCTGGCACCCTGTAACTGACGGTAACTGCGTCGCCGCGAGGCGGGGTGGGGAGCAACCCGAGGTGAACGATCAGTCCGTAACGCAAGTGAACTCGATTCGGCCGACTGTCACGGCGAGCCTGCTAGGGACTGGCGAAGCCCAATTGACGCGCGGCCCCCTGAGACGGGGCGGCCACGGTGACGTGGTCCGGTAAGCCCGGCACAAGAAACCCCAGAAGTGTTGCGGGGTGGCAGTCGGTGGTTGGAGACGGAATGACCGGAAGGTTTGATGACATGACACAGGGAGACCTGGACGGCATTCAAGACGGTGTTCATTGTCCCTGATAAGGATACGAAGAGCCGGCCGTCCCGGAGTCAGAGTACCCATAGTGTGTGCTGGGCAGCGTTTAGATCCGGAGGGTTCAAGTCCCTTGGCCGCTCGAATGAGGGGCGGTGTATCCAAAGACGGGGGTAATGCCTCGTCGGCTGGGGAACGCAACCATGGAGAACCCTATACGGGCACGAAGTCGGAAACGACGGATACAGCCAAGGGGATGCACCTACTGTCGCGCTCTGTCCGCAAAGACAACCAGAGGGCAGGGTGTCCGCCGCGAGGCGGGATCCGAAAGGCTTGCGGAGAAGTACCGGGCCGTAATCGAGGAGAGCCATCTCCATGATGAACCGGTCGGCCAAAGGTGGGGCAAGGTCGAGCCCGCACTATGGGGGCGAAGGCGTTCTCATTCACCCACCGTATCAAGGTGTTTGCGGACGGCACGGTACGGAAGATCTAGACGTGACCCCAGGAGGACTCGTTCGGTTCCTGGGTGGCACCGGGATCAGTGACCCTATAAGCCGAAAGGCGAAGTGGCGAGCGATGCCGGGCGAGTCGTCGGACGGCCGAATAGTACCAGAAGCGAGGCGAAAGCCTCGTGACCGAGCGATCGGCAGCTGAGTGGGCTGGGAAGGCGGCCGGCAAAGGTGGTTAGCGCGAGACACGATGCCGGACAAGTAAGGGCTATCGTGAGGATCAGTTCCATGAGTGAAAACCCGTACGCGATCGCCCGAGGAGACTGGCGGACTGGCTCAACCCGACTGGGGACAAGAAGGTCCATTCTCTAGTGGACAAGGTTTACAAGCGATGGAACTTGGAGGATGCCTGGCTTAAGGTCAAGGGCAACGGCGGGGCCGGTGGCGTCGATGGGCAATCCTGATGGATTTCGAGAAGGTGCTCGAGGAGCAACTGGACCGACTCCATGCGGAACTCAAGAGCGACACTTATCAACCCTGCCGGTGCGACGACAATTGATCCCCAAAGCCGGCCAGCCGGGCAAGTTTCGCCCGCTCGGCATCCCGACCATTTATGACCGGGTATGTCAGCAGGCCCTACTGAACCGGCTGGAGCCGATCTTCGAACCAGTATTCGATGATGCCAGCTTCGGATACCGTAAAGGAGATCGACCAAGGATGCCATGCGAAAATCTGGAAGGAGTTGGGCACAGGAGCCGAGTGGATCATCGACGCCGACCTCAAAGATTTCTTTGGATCGGTTAATCATGAAAGCTCTTAATACTCGTTGCCCAACGAATCTCGGACGGGCGAGTGCTCCGGCTGATCGAGCGCATGCTCAAGGCCGGCGTCCTGTCCGAGGGCCAACGCCTCCCGACCGAGCAGGGTACTCCTCAGGGTGGGATCGTTTCCCCCCTGTTGAGTAACATCCTTTTGACTCCGTTTGACCGCGAGATGCGTCGCCGAGGCTTTCGGCTGACGCGCTATGCTGACGATTGGGTGGTTACGTGTCACACTCGGGCAGAAGCGTGCCGGGTATTGGCTGAGGCCACCAAGATCCTGGAAGCACTGGGTGTGACGCTCAACGTCGAGAAGACGCGGATCGTACACGTCACGACCGGCTTTGAGTTCCTGGGATACAAGATCAAACGCGGTCGCCGGCCTCTGAAGCTGGCTCCGGGCAAGATCCGTACGGGCTGCCGTCAAGGCAACCTCTACGCGTACCCGCGGGAGAAGTCGATCGAGCACTTCAAGGATCAGATTCGCCAGCGGACTCGGCGCAAAGCTCCGGTGAGTACCCGGGCACTCATCGCCGAACTCAATCCGGTCATCCGCGGATGGGGCCAGCATTACTGCAAAGCCCACATCCGTACGCTCTTCGCCCAACTCGACCGTTGGATCCTGCGTCGCCTCTGGTCACAGCGATTCAAACGTTGGCGCTGCCGAGGTTGGAAACAGCTTCCGGAGCGTCACCTGTACGGCGAATTGGGACTCGTGCGCCTGATCTACCTGATTCCTTCTTTGCACCTGCGCCATTGATGCGCCTTTGTGAAAGCTGGATGCGGGAAAACCGCACGTCCAGTTTGAGCGGCGGACGGAGGCCAGCGTTTCGACGCGCCTCCTCCGACCCGACAGCGTGGAAGCCGGGTAATTCCGGTGGAGCGAAGGGGTGCAGGAAGGTGGAGACGCGATGTCCGACGCGACGGAAGATCGACTGGAGGCAGTGCCCGCACGGGCTAAACGCGCCAGAGAAGCCATGCCCCGATGGGGGTGGGTAGAACCGACGGTCTGGACGGAACGAATGTTGACGGCCCTCGACGAGGGGGTCAAAGGAGGCCGGTGGTTCAGCTTGATCGACAAAGTCCATCCCGAACGCAACCTTCATGCGGCGTTCTCTCGAGTCGCCGCCAACGACGGTGCCGCCGGAGTGGACCACGTCAACGTGACGATGTTCGTGGATCGACTCGACGCGGAACTTGTGGCACTCAGTGACGCCTTGCGTACGGGGACCTACCGTCCGCAGGCGATCCGCCGCCACTGGATCCCCAAACCGGGGAGTCAGGA
This sequence comes from Singulisphaera photorubra, assembly GCF_045290345.1. Lineage (GTDB taxonomy): Bacteria > Planctomycetota > Planctomycetia > Isosphaerales > Isosphaeraceae > Singulisphaera. Next base: position 3,630,019 of record NZ_CP155447.1, read on the forward strand.
GGGGCGACCGCTGGGCATTCCCACGGTTCGCGACCGGGTGGTCCAGACAGCACTTCGGCAGGTGTTGGAACCGATCTTCGAGCGCGACTTCGCCCCCCGTAGCTACGGCTTCCGCCCCGGTAAGGGGTGTAAGGACGCACTACGTCGGGTCGAGGAACTGCTCCATGAGGATTACGCATGTGTCGTTGATGTTGATTTGAAGAGCTATTTTGACACGATTCCCCATAATCGCTTGCTGGCACTGGTTGCCGAGAAGGTATCGGACGGGAAGGTGCTGTCCTTGATCGACGCGTTCCTTCGGCAGGGCGTCCTGGACGGCCTCGCGGAATGGACGCCGGAGCAAGGTACGCCCCAGGGTGCGGTGATCAGCCCGCTGCTCAGTAACATTTATCTCGACCCCCTCGACCATCTGATGGCCGAACGGAATTTCGAGATGGTGCGCTACGCGGACGACTTCGTCATCCTGTGTCGAACAGCAGCGGATGCGGCCACCGCCTTGGACGTGATCCGGCGATGGACGGCGGAAGCCGGCCTGACCCTGCACCCGACCAAGACGCGTGTGATCGACGCCACATCCGAACCCTTTGACTTCCTTGGCTATCGGTTCGAGGGAGGCACCCGCCGCCCCCGGCCGAAGAGCCTCGAGAAGTTTAAGGAGACGGTCCGGGCCAAGACGTCGCGGAGCGCCGGCGATAGCCTCAGCACGATCATCGCCACACTGAATCCGACCCTTCGTGGCTGGTTTGAGTACTTCAAACACAGCCATAAATGGACGTTCCCTCGGCTCGACGGTTGGATCCGAATGCGTTTGCGGAGTATCCTCCGCAAACGCATGAAGCTAACCGGCCGCGGTCGCGGTGTGGACCACACCCGCTGGCCGAACGCCTTCTTTGCTGACCAGGGGCTCTATAGCTTGAAACGGGCTCACGAGTTAGCGCGTCAACCCTCTCTGAGGTAACACCACCGACTGGATAGCCGTGTGCGGGAGAACCGCCAGCACGGTTTGGAGGGAGGGGGGGCGTGATTGCCCTCCCTACCCCTATCGGGAAAAACTGCATTCTGGTCTCTAATCGTTGCTTACTTCTCGGTGCCCAGGAGTTCGACCGCGCGACGTTTCAGGCCCTCTTGCGGGTAATTTAGCAGCGTCTCGATTCGCTTCGCTCCGAGCTTGCTCTTGTCGAGCCGCCCCTCGGCCACCGCATCCAGGAGGGCGGAAATCCGGCCTTCGTCGCGGAGCAGGGCGTCGAGGGCGAAATTCTGAACGTGGGGGGTGTAGTGATTCATCCCCGACAGCAAGGCAGGCCCGGCGCACGGAGTCGGCAGGTCGGCCAGGCCACTGACACCTCCCTGTTGCAGTTCGGGATGAACGCCCTTGACCAGGTAGCGGAAGAGCTGGGCGCCATAGCGATCCCAGGGCTCGACGCCTAGCATCCGCAACGCATCGTAGCGGGTGCCGGTCTTGACCTTTTCGTCGTCCGCCATGACCGAGGCGAGCTCGATCGCCCTCTGCCACCGCGGCTTGAGATCCGCCCGGCCCTCGAGTACTTCCTGGAACCGCGCGGCCGGCCATACACCCTCAAGGCTGACCCCGTTGATCAGGCCACCGCCGATGACGACGGCTTGCCAATCTTCGAGTCGGGCCGAAGGAGCCGGAAGCGACACGTCGAGGAGTTGCGCGAGTTCCTTCGCGTTGTTGCGCCGGCCTCCTGCAATCGCAACCCGCCAGATCCAGGGGATTCGGCGATACTCCTCGTCGGTTCCGGTGGCGAGGTCCTCTACCATTGCGGCGATCAATTCCGCCGACGCCTCAGGGTGCTTGGCGACGAGCGCCTCACGATCGGCTTGCGGCAGAGCATCGTCGAGAATCTGCCGGGCGATCGCTCGCGACTGGTCGGACGGGCGGACCGCCTGGCTTTGCCCCTTCTCCTCGGCGCAGGGGCCGTGGTCGCCTCGAGGCCGACCGACAAGCCGGCCATCATCAACCATCCCACCACAAACAAAGGCCGCGGTATCATGAAATTCCTTCCTCAATCGACTTGGGGAGCACTGGCTGTCTCGGTTCGACGTCCCCGGGGAGGCCAGATCGTTCGTTGATTCAAGTTACCGATCTGAAACAAGTTACGCAACGCCGCGACGGAGCTTCTTGGGGCGAGAATACCATCGGTTCTTTCGCCCTGGGCTGAATCTCGGTTCAAGGGGCGAGCACGAGTCGGTCGTGTGCCGGCCTGAAAAGACAGGTTGGCTTCGCCCCCACTGACATACGTTGAGACTTTCAGTCAGGAGCGAAAGACGTCGTCCGAAGCGGGCGCGGGCTCGCGATCGATCCGGAACAGACTCAGGTCGATGCGAGCCGGACGGCCCAGGACAAGGTCGGTGATCGCCTCCGCCGTCGCAGGTGAAAGCTGTAATCCCGAGCGTTTGTGGCCGGTCGCGACGAGCAAATTTGAAAAGTCGGGAACGGTCCCGAGATACGGTCGACTGTCGATGCTACCGGGCCTCAGCCCCGCCCAGGCTCGCTCCACTTCCGCGTCGGCCAAGGCCGGAATGAGTCGAATCGCCTCATCGAGCAGGTCGCGCACTCCCTGCGTTGTCGGGCGCGTGTCGAACCCTGCGTTCTCCTCCGTGGCTCCGATCAGGACCCGGCCGTCTTCGCGCGGGACCAGGTACATCCTGCCGTGCTCGACGATCCGCCGGAGAACTTTTCCCTGGCAGCGGAGCAAGACAATCTGCCCCTTGACCGGCGGTGTGGGGGCTTGGATCCCGAGCATTTCGAGCAGTCCCGCCGACCATGCTCCGGCCGTGACGATGACCTGCCCGCAAGGGATTCGCCCCTGTTCCGTCCGAACCGCTGTGACGCGTCCGTCCGCAGTCTCGAACCCCACCACGGCCTCGTGGGGATGAAGCCGGGCACCGCGTGCCTCAATCGCCGCCTTGAGGGCCTCCAGGTGCCACGGGTTGCGGATCTGGGAGCGGTCGGGCAAGTAGTAGACGACCCGGAGTGTGGGGTTCAACGCGGGTTCGACGCGGACGTAGTCGCCCGGCGCGAGCCGTTCATAGACGATCCCGTCGGTCCGCCAGCGTCCGGCGGCGGTCCGCAACGCGTTCTCCTCGTCCTCGGTCCATGCCACATCGACGCCACCGGTCCGCCGGAATCCGTTATCGATACCTGTCTCTTCGCGGAGCGCATCCGACCACTGCGGGTAGAGCCGGGCACTCCAGGAACGAAGCAGCTCGAACGGTTGTGCGGGAGGCCGTTCGGAACAAGGCGGGATCAAGCCGGCTCCGGCCCACGAGGCCTCTCGGCCAAACTCACGGCGATCGAGCAGCGTTGCGCGAATACCTGCTTTCGCCAGGGCGTAGGCGACCGAAAGGCCGATGACTCCTCCCCCGACGATGACGACATCGTGTTGCAATCGACTGATTCCCATGTCAAGGCGATGGTTGTGTCTTGAAACGTTCAATGGATCGGAAGCGAGGGCGAGGGGCGATCTCATCCCGGCCGTTTCGCCAGCCTTTTTCTGAGATTCGAGAGATGACGCGGTTCTCACCGGCGAGAATCAGGTCAAGACCGTCCCAGGCGATCGCCTCGACGTCATCCGCTTGAAACCGGACGGTACCGACGAGAGTCCACGATCCCGATCGGGCTCGCTGGTAAATGCGTGCGACGTTGACCGCGCAGACCGCCAGGTGGCGGCCGTCACGAGAGAGGTCCGCGCCGGTAGCCGGCTCGCGAAATTGGGGAAGCCGGCCGAGCGATTCGGGAACCGCGGGCCTCAACAGGGGCGCGGGGGGATGGAGCGGGATCGCGAACAATTCCGCCTCCTGGCGGTCGAAGGTCTTGGCCACGACGACCGCACGCCCGGCATCGAGGAACAGCCCCTCCGCATCGAACCGGCCCTGAGGTGGGAAGCGGTAGAACGAAGTCGCCTCGACCATCAGGGTCCCTTGGTGGGGCTGCGTGGGATCAGGCTCAACAATGCGATGGATCGCCCGGAGCGGTAAGCGACCGTCGTTGTTGCCGATCTCGGCGAGATAGAGATGGCCATCATCATCAATGGCGATGTCTTCCCAATCGATGTTGGGCACTCGGACCAGGTATTCGCGAACCAAGGACCCGTTACGTTTGACCGCAAACAGCGAGGAAAGATTTCCGGAATCGTTGTGGACCCAGAAAATTCCGGGATGGCGGCGGCTAGCGACTATTCCCGAAGCTTCTCGGATCGCCGGATAGTCGAGCCGTCCCAGTCGTTCCAGCGGAGGGCTGTCGGAGATGAGGACCAGTGTCAGGGCGATCCCGCTCAAAAATGCCATAGTTTTGCGTCGCTCCCTCCTCGTATGGAACTTCGATCTTACCAAGTTGGGGGGGACCAAGGCCACGATCGCAAGGGAACCCGGCCCTTGTTTCTCGTCTCGGTGAAGTGAGAGGGGTCGTGGGTTGCATCCCGGCTCCAGTGAGGTCAAACTCTCCTCTTCCGGTTCCGGTCGCGTACCGCCCGAGGAGGTCGATGCCGGCCGTTGTCCGTTCCCTGAGGTTGGCAGTCCCATGGAAATTCCGCAGATCCGGCCGGGCAAGGTCAGCGAACAGGCCAGGCCAATGCCGCGAGTCGTCGCGTTCTTCCGCAACTCTGCGCAGGGGAACTTGGTCATCCAGATTCTGACGACGATCGGCATCCCCAATGACCGGCTCGGCGTCACTCCTCCTGAACAGATCGAGACCGGCCAGGGAATGGTCTTGTCGGTCGCTTGCCCCGACGAGAAGACGATGGCCCGTGTGGAGACGATCTGCCGCGAGCAAGGGGCAGACATCCACCGCCAGCGCTCTTGATTGAGGTTCCCACCCACCCCTTTTTTTTTTCTTCTACTTCGTTTCTCTTGCCGAGGTTGAACGATGACGCCGTTGCGTGTTCCGAAGACCTTCCTGGCCTTGAGCCTCACCGCACTCTTGCCCCTCTCGGTAGTCGCCGACTCGCCGAGCGACGTTCCCTCGTTCGCCAAGGACGTTCCTCAGGTCAAGACGGGCGAGCCGATCTTCAAGTTCAACGGTAAGGATCTCACGGGGTTTTACACCTACACCAGGGACCACAAGCTGGAAGACCCCAACAAGGTTTTCACGGTCAAGGACGGCGCGATTCGCGTCTCCGGTCAAGAATTCGGCGGGTTTACCACTCGCGACGAATACAGCAACTACCACTTGGTTACCGAGTGGCGTTGGGGCGATAAGACCTGGGCTCCTCGAGAAACCAAATCACGCGACTCGGGCATTCTGGTTCACTGCGTCGGCCCTGATGGCGCCGCGGGGGGCAACTGGATGATGTCCCAGGAGTGCCAGATTATCGAGGGAGGTTGCGGCGACTTCATCATGGTCGGCGGGACGATCGATGGAAAAGCCGTGCGCCCCAGCCTGACCTGCGAGACGCGGGTCGGCCCCCCGAACAATCAGCTCTACTACGAAAAGGGGGGCAAATCGGTCACGGTCAATCAGCGCTACAACTGGTGGGGCCGCGACCCGGAATGGAAGGATGTGCTCGGCTTCCGTGGCAAGCGAGACGTCGAAAAGCCCGTCGGCGAATGGAACCGGTTGGAAGTGATTTGCGACGGCGATACCATCACCAATATCGTCAACGGCTACGTCGTCAACGTCGGCACCAAGTCGAGCCTGACCAAAGGCAAGATCCTCTTCCAGTCCGAAGGGGCGGAACTCCATTTCCGTAAGATCGAAGTTCGGCCGCTCGTGAAGTAAGGCTGTCGGCCTGACCTATCTCCGACCTGCCTCTGATGAGCTCAGGTCGGTTGTTCCTTCTGAATTGCCCGCGTTCTGAAAGATTAGGGTCGATCGTCGGCCCCCACCTTTTCTGGGGGCCGACAATGGACCTCAGCCAGCGACCCAACCGCGCACACGCTCGATGACCACTTCCCCGGCGGTCGCGGACACGTTCTCAGATCCATTTCGATTTGAGCTGAGATTTCCCTCGGCCACGCATGAGGGATACAATGGTGATGTTCGCCCTTGCCGAGAGACGTGGAAGGGGAAGTCGCTTCAATGTCGCGGATGGCTCCCATTTCGATCTGCGCGATCGCCACGGCCCTTCTGGCCGTCGGTAGTTCGTACGTTCGCGCCTCGGATGACCCGGCGATCGACCGTGGTCTCGCCTATCTCCGCCAGCATACGACCGACCAGCAGGCGGGGGAAACCGCCCTGATCGCCTTGGCGTTCCTCAAGGGGGACGTCCCGTTGAGTGATCCCGCGGTCGTGGCCTGCTTCACGAAAATCCGCCAGCGCTTCACTAGTGTGAGCTACAAACCGGAACGCTCCAACGGCCACGAGGTCTACGAGGCGGCCGTGATCGCCATGGCGTTGGCCAACCTGGATGCCGAATCGAGACGATCCGACCTCGAACAGGTGGCCAGCTTCCTCGTCAGCCGACAAAAGGCCAATGGGTCGTGGGACTATCCCAACCGAGCCAATGGGGATACCTCGATCTCCCAGTATGCCGTTCTCGGTCTCTGGGAAGCGGAGAACGGCGGTGCCCGTGTTCCCGCGAGTGTCTGGGATCGGGCCGCCCAGTGGTTCATGTCGACGCAAGGTTCCACGGGCGCCTGGCGGTATCACTCCGACGAACTCAACCAGCCCGAGACCATCTCGATGACTGCCGCGGGAGTGGGCAGTCTTCTGATCTGCAAACGCCAGTTGGCCCAGTATCGCACTGCGAAGACGCAGCAAAGCACGCTTCTGATCCCGCTCAACCCCGAAGGAGCCAACACCCGATACGAGGTCAAAACACCGTTCAATCGGATCGACCAATCGATCGGTGGCGGCATGAACTGGCTGGCCGCCAGCTTTACCACTTCGCCCAGCCCGATCGTCGGGCCTTCGATTTACTATGGCCTCTATGGCCTCGAACGAATTGGAGCCCTGGCCGACAAGACGATGCTTGGTCGAATCGACTGGTACGAGCGGGGGCGTTCGTTTATTCACTCGAGCCAGACCGCCCACGGCGCCTGGAGCTCAGCCCACGGCGAGCCGATGAACACGGTCTGGGCGATTCTGTTTCTGAGCCGATCGACCGCCAAAACGCTCCGTCGGATCGAGGTCAAGCGACTGGGCGCGGGCACCTTACTCGGAGGCCGAGGGCTGCCGACTGACCTGTCGAGCATGACGGTCGCGGGGGGGCGTGTCGTCAGCCGGCCCATGAATGGCGCGGTCGAAGGAATGCTGGCCGTGCTCGAAGACCCACGGGCCCAGTTCGCGGAATCGGCGCTCTCCGGGCTCGTAACTCGTTACGAAACGGAGGGTCCCGCCGTACTTCGCCCCCACAAGGAACGGTTTCGGAAGCTCTTGCTCAGCCCCGATCAAGGCCTGCGACGCGCTGCCGCCTGGGCCTTGGGCCGCACCGGCGAACTCGAGGCTGTTCCGCCTTTGATTGAGGCGCTGACCGACTCCGACGAGGAAGTCGTCAATACGGCTCGGATCGGCCTCCAACTGCTCAGCCGCAAGATCGACGGCCTCGGCCCCCCCTCGACGTCGACTCCCGCCCAGCGCGAAGAGGCTGCGAATCGCTGGAAGGCCTGGTACGACACGATCCGTCCGCTCGAGCTCAACGGTCAGCGTGATGAGAAGTCGGGGCCGCCCGCGACCAGCACGGTGCCCGCGCTTCCGGCGGCCGGGTCAAGGGAGCCACGATGACCCCTTCAAGCACGCCGGCACCGCCGCAGGAGGGCCGCCCCGAACCGCAAGTCCGGGGCGAGTCGATCTACGATCGAGTCACTTCGCTCCTGATGGCCATTGTCATCGGCGCCCTGCTGGTCGTCGGCTGGCTGGGCCTGGTCTATGCGACCAATCAGGCCTATGCGTCCCGAGTGACCGCCCCCCTTGAGATCGTCGACGTCTTCGGCGGCGGCGGAGGCAGCCCTGACGGTACAGCGGGCTCGACCGAGAAGATCGATGTCGCCGGCGCGGAGGTCGCCGCTCAGGCCTCGAACAATGAGGAAGTGGCCGGCGATTTCGAAGAACCGTCGGTGCAGGAAACGCCCTCCGCCATGCTCGACGCCGTGGCCGACGCCGGCCAGTCCCTCGCGGAAGTGGACCTGGGAGCCGTGATGCCGACCGGAGGCGCAGTGGCCAGCGGCCGCCGAGCGTCGAAGATCGGAACCGGCGGGCCGGGCTTGGGGCTGGGGCCAGGCGACGGAGGCGTCCCACGCGAGCAACGCTGGAGTATCGTCTACAACCCCGGTCAGACCCCTGATGAGTACGCACGCCAGCTCGACGCCCTCAAGGTCGAGTTAGCCGTCGTGAGCGGGAACAACCAGCTTACCTACGTTTCCAACTTCTCCAACGCAACCCCCACCACGCGCCGGGGCTCGGGACAGGGAGACGACCGGCTCTACTTCCTCTGGCAAGGCCGGGGTCGAAAGGCCTCCGACGTCGCCCTGCTTCAGAAGGCAGGGATTGAGGTGGGGGAGGGGGTTGTGATCCAGTTCTACCCGAAGCAGGTGGAGAACACGCTAGCCCAGCTCGAAGTCCGTTTTCGAGGGAAACAGCCTGCCGAGATCCGGGTCACTCGATTCAGCGTGGTGCCCAAAGGGGACGGCTACGGCTTTGCGGTCCTGGCTCAGGAAACGCTTCATTGATGTTTCACCGTCGCTCCCGGAATCAGCCTTGTGATCGAGTCTCGAGCCGGTGGAGCCAGACGGCTCCGGGCTCTCCCCCGACCTCGGGAAGCAAGACGGCACGTCTCGTTCCCACGTCCCTCAAGGTTTGACGAGTCCGCATGGCCACGCTCGAAGTTCATGACGGTCAGGGGCGAGTTCAACGCGTCACCATCACGCGTGAGCAGACGGTTCTGTTCGGCTCGAGCCCGAAGTGTGAGATCGTCCTGAACGGGGACGGAGTCTTGCCGTTCCACGGACGTTTGCGTTGGAAGTCCAGCCGCTACAAGGCCGACGCCTCGCCGGACGCCGGTGCGATCGAGATCAACGGCAGGCGGATGGCGTCGTCGAGCTTTCGTCAGGGCGACGAGATCGTGGTCGGCCCTTGCCGGATCTTCATGATTCACGCCGATGAGGATCTTCCCCAGGACGATAAGACGCGGATCCAGCCGGCACCGTTCATTTCGACGGCCCCGGCCACGACGACCGCGAAATCTCGGTCACGCGTTCGACCGGGGAAGCCGTTCGAGCGGCAGGACTGGATCGAGGATCTGGCGGTGGCCCCTCCCTCGGCGGAAATGGCGGTGGCCCCCTCGGACTCTCGCGAGCGCGGGGGACGCCATAAAAGCCGCCGGCCTCGCGCCGACGCCAAGTCGAAAACGGGGAAGCGTGGCGTTCGTGGGCTCTTCGACCGGTTCTTCTCAACTCAGGTCGCCCCTGGCGAGGAGCGGGTGCTCACCTCGCCGCTCGTCTTTGGGTTGGTCGGCGCGGTGGTCGTCCTGGTCGTGCTCGGGTTTGCGCTCAACACGATCATCGCTCGAACCGTGACGACGCGTATGTTTCACCGGGCCGTGGAGAGTCTTGACGACGGCGACTATCGCAACGCGATCCGTCGCTTCGACGAGTTTCTCGCCAGGAAGTCGGGCGATGAATCGCGAGACAGTAAGGCCCGCGTGCTTCGAGCGCTGGCCAACGTCCGACAGTTCACCTCGAGTACGGGGGCCTCATGGTCGAACGCCCTGACCGCCGAGCGCGAGATGCTCGATCAGGTCGGCGACGAGCCTGCCTTTCGCGATTCGAGCATCGAACTGGCCGAGCTGGTGCTCAAGACCGGAGAGTCGCTTGCCGACCGGGCGCGAGTGGTGGCCGACGCGGCAAGCTTGGGCGAGGCGGAATCGGCGTTGGCACTTCACGCCAGGGTCGCGGGGAGCGCGAAGGAGCTCCAGCTTGGGCGCTCCAAGTTACCAGCCAAGATCAGCGTGGCCCGAGCGGCCGTCCGCAAGGGGGCGATTCGCTCGCAGTCTCTGGTCGCCATGGACGCTGCGATCCAGGCGGGCTCGGCCGGCGACGCCTACAAGGCCCGCGACGCCCTCGTCCGGCAGTATGCCGACCTCGCGGGCGATCGCGAACTGATTGCGCGGATGACCCGTGCCAATGACCTGATCCGTCGCGCGGTCACATTCGACTCGTCGCGCCGACCGGCCGAGACCGAGCCTCATCGGGAGCCGCTCGGGCCTCCCACGAGCTTTGTGCTCCGTTCGAAGCAAACCGATGCGACCTCGACCTCGGCCCTGGATCAGTGCGTGTTCGCCCTGGCCGACGGTTACGTCTATGGAATCAAGGGCGAGACCGGTGCGCCGATCTGGCAGGTGCCGGTCGGTCTGTCCTCTCCTTTTTCACCCCTGGCCATCTCTGGCGGAACGACGGTTCTGGCGTTCGACTCACGCCATGATGAACTGGTCAAGCTCAACGCAAAGACCGGAGAACTGATCTGGCGGCAAGGGCTCGGGGGACCCATCGACGACCCGCCGCTCGTGCTCGGCAACCAAGTGATTCAGGCGGCCCCTGACGGAAACGTGTACGTTCTCGACCTCGTCAGCGGAGAACTTCGCGCGACCTACCGGCTGGGCTTGCCGCTGACGAGAAGCCCGATCAGCGACGAGTCGGGCCAGTATCTCTATGTGCTCGCCAATCAAGACTGCCTGTTCGTCCTGAAGCGAGACCCGATCTCGTGCGAGGCCGTGGAGTATCTCGGACATGCGCCCGGCTCGCTGCCTTGCACCCCCGCGCGGCTGGGACGATTCCTGGTCATCCCGGAAAATCATGCGTTGACCGAAGGTCGTTGGCGGGTCTGCATCCTTGAAGACGACGGAGCCCGAATCCGCCAGGGGCAGCAGGTCGCGATCCCGGGTTGGACCCGCGCCACTCCCGCGTCGTCCGGATCGGTCATCTGGGCCACGGGCGATCGGGCGGGAGTCGCCGCCTACGCAATCGGAGACTACGGAGAAAAGGCGCCGTTCCGGCTGATCGCTCAGTTTACCGCGGATGCCAAGTCCTCCGGACCTGCCTTCGGGTTCGCTCGCTCCGAACACGAGCTCTGGCTGTCCGGCGGCCGACCCGGGCGCTACGATCTGTCGGTCGAGAAGGGCGCACTCGATAAGGTCTGGTCGTTGACCGGCGTCGGTCCCGCCCTGGCCCCGCTCCAGGTCGTCGGTTCGAGCGTCGTTCTCACTCATCAGTTCATCGAGAGGCCGGGCGTTTCACTCTGGGGGCTCGATCCCAAGACGGGGATCGTCCGCTGGCAGACCGTCCTCGGATCGGCCTGGCCCTTGGCGTTGCAGAACACGCCTCGAAGCGACGAGCTGACCACGTTGGGGATGGATGGGCAGCGCCTGTCCTTATCTGATCGTCAGCTCAGGGCAGGGGGGTTCCTCGAATCCACCTTGCCCCGTCCCGCCGAATTTCGGATCCCGGTGGGCGTCGAGCGACGGCTCGAGGGGGAGGGAAGCACCATTCTCGTCCCCGGGTCGAGCGCGAAACAGTTGCTTGTGAGTCGCGAGGGGGGGGCGTTCCGACCGATCGATCTCCCGGTCGCCTTGGGGGCGTCCCCCTTGTTCTGGGGACGCGACGTCCTCATTCCGGGCAGTGACGGTCGCGCGTACCTGATCGATCCGACGACCGGAGAATCAAGGGCTGAGCCGTTCGTCCCCGACTTCGATCGAACCCACGCCACTTCCTGGCGGGCTCCCGCCCGGCTCGACGACGATGCCGTGGTTCTGGTCGATGACGCGGGGAAAGTGCGCCGGCTGACCCTGGTCAACGACCCCAGGCCGCGGCTGGTCGCCTCGGTCGAGGTATCCCTTGGGGCGAGCTTGCTCGCCGACCCGGTTTCGACCGGATCAGCGATCGTCCTGGCGACTTCCGATGGTCGACTCCGCTCGCTCGCCGCCCGCGACCTCAGCCCGATTGGCGCCTGGCCTGTAGAGTCGTCGCTGGCGATGCTCCCGACTTCCCTTGGCAGCCTCGTTTTTGCGACCGATCAGAGTGGAGGCGTTTATGCGTTCGGGGCGGACGGGCAGAGAATCTGGTCGACCAAACTCCGCGGCACCGGCGCTGTCTCGGCACCCGCGATCCTCGACGATTCCGTCTCGTTTCTCACCCAGGATGGCGTGCTGCATCGACTCTCGTTGACCGACGGCTCACCCCTCGATCGGATCGAGCTAAACTTACTTCCGGCCGGCGACTTGCTGACCAGCGGACCTGACCTCGTCGTTCCCGTGGCCAATGGTACGGTACGCCTTCTCAGTCTTCAGAAGGAATCGGGCGGGAAGCCGTCGACCAGCCCATGACCATGAGACCGCTTCAGAATCAGACTACCTGGCTTGAATCGATCCGGAGCCAAAGACCGGGACGGGTCCTCGCGCTCGGAATCAGTACGCTCATCGTCGTGCTGGGAATCGGCAGCCTCCCCACCGCCGTGCACGGGCAGAATCCGGCTGGTGGCGGAGCCAATCCCGACTTGCTTCGCTCAACGCCGTTCGACCGCGTGACGCTCATCGATGGGACGATCCTCACCGTCGATCCCGTCAGCCCGAGGCCTCTGCCCGTCTACGACGCCGAGAAAGAGCGGAAGCTGAAGCAGGCGTTTCGTCCCCCCGCCGAGGGCAACATCGGCCTGCCGGGCTCCAAAACCAAGGTCGTCATGCCCGGTTCCCAGGAGAAAGCCGAGGAGGCCGCCAGCCAGGTCTCGCTGCACCTGGTCGAGGGAGAAATTCGCGACTTCAAGGTGAAGCGAGGCAGCATCAAGAAAGTGGAGTACTTCGAGGACTTGCTGCTGGCCGAGGGTGACCGGTGGCTCGCCAGCCGGAACTATGCCAAGGCGTTCGAGTGCTTCCTTCGCGTTCAGACCCGCGAGCCTGGCTGGGCCGGGCTTGCCGACCGGGTGAATCGCCTCTTGTACGAAGAAGGGAGCGCCGCTCTCATCGACGGTGACGGGGAGCGCGGTCTACGGCTTCTCCGCGAGCTCTTTCTTCGCAAACCGGACTATCCCGAGCTCGCCGATAAATTGGCCAAAGCTTATGGTTCCCGGGCTGACCACGCATTCGAAATTGGGCTCTACGCTCTGGGGCGGAAAATTCTCCATGAACTCGAACCGCTGGCGCCAAATCATCCGGTCGTCAGCGAAGTGCGCGAACGGTTTATCAGCCGCGCCCGGCAACTTACCGAACGGGCCACGCCCCTGACCGGCCCCGCACGGCTCGACGCTCTGACCGAAGCGCTCCGCGTCTGGCCCAAATTCGAGGAGGCGAGCCGGAGCTACACCGCTGCCTTTGCCTCGGTGCCGACTCTTGATGTCGGGGTCATCGATATCCCCCATCCCATCGGCCCCTGGGTCCACGCTCCCGCAGACGACCGCGTCTCGCACCTGCTCTATGTACCGATACTCGCGCGTGACGACGATGAGTCGGCCGAGGGCAAGCGACCCGGTCAGCTTGCGGCGGGGCTCGAAGAGTCCAACCTGGGGCGAAGGTTCGTGATCCAGCTCCGCCAAGGGGTGAACTGGTCGGATGGTTCCCGGTCGGTATCGGCCAATGATGTCGCTCGCTCCTTCACCGACCGCACCGAACCAGCCTCGCCCCAATACAACGCCCGCTGGGCGGAATCGATCGAACGGGTGGAGACGCCCGATCCGACACGGGTCGAACTTCGGCTGAACCGTTCCTTCTTGAAGCTGAAATCCTGGTTGCTCTCGCCGGTCGGTCCGGCACATGGGGGGTGGGACGGCCGGGTTGCGACCAGCGATCGGGGCCGTCAGCTCGTGACCGACGGTCCGTTCGAGCTCGCCTCATCGGCCGCCGACGAGGTCCAATTCCTCGCCTTGGATCGGTCCGACTCTCCCGGGGGGACCAAGTTACGGCGAATTCGCGAGACCCGATACGCTGACGCTGCGACGGCCCTCGGCGCCTTGGTTCGAGGTGAGGTCAGTCTTCTTGAGCACGTTCCGGCCGATCGGCTCCCCGCGTTGGCTGCGAACCCCGACCTCAAAGTCGGTCGTTACTCGGTCCCTTCCATGCACCGAATTGCCCTCGACGGTCGGAATCCGATGCTTCGGAACCGGGCATTGCGGCGCGGTCTCTCCTACGCGATCAATCGCCGCCTGCTCCTCGAAGAGACGCTCTTGAAGCGTCCCCCCGATGAGATCAACCTGGTCTCCGACGGACCGTTCGCCAAAGGGACGGTAGCCGATGCGCCCGACGTACTTCCCCTGGGCTACGACCCACTCCTGGCGGCCATGCTCGTGGCCGCCGCCCGGAAGGAACTGGAGGCGGGACCGATCAAGCTGACTCTCGAGTACCCCTCGATCCCAGAGGCTCAGGCGGTCGTGCCGAAGCTGGTCGATGCCCTCAAGCTTGTGGGCGTCACCCTCGTTCCGATCGAACGTCGCGAGTCGGAACTCGAGTCGGAACTTCGCGCGGGCCGGAAGTTTGACCTGGCTTATCGTGCGTCCCGTTCCGACGATCCGGTGCTGGATCTGGGAGTGTTCCTCTGTCCGGGGTACGATGCACCTTCGGCGGCCGGGACCCTCGCCTCGGTCGCCAGCCCGAGAATCCTCCAACTGCTCCTTGAACTCGAACGTGTTTCGGAATGGCCCTCCGCACGCGGGATCGCGATCCAGATCGACCGCGAGAGTCGCGACGAGCTCCCCGTCCTGCCGCTCTGGCAGCTCGAAGATCACTATGCCTGGCGAACCCGCTTGAAAGGGCCTGCCGAGGCCTCCAGCAAACTCTACGAAGGGATCGAGTCGTGGGAGATCGAACCGTGGTTCGCACTGGACCCGTGGTGATTGCGACGCTCGCCCTTGCGCTGGTGATGGCGTTGGGGGGCGAGGCGTCCGGAGCACCTTCCGCGAAAATCGAGCCGCCGACCGAGGGCTTGCCTTACCGGATTGAAGCTTCGATTCGGATTGATCCGAAAACGCGGATTGATGCCCGTTCGCGCGATCGCCTCTTCGCGGAGTGGCTCGCCCTGGTCCACCGATTCGTCGGAGCCCCCTGGGACCTGACCGTTGCCAAGGATCAAGCGACTCAATTCGCGGGTGATCTGGACTCTCTCGACGCCAAGAACTTCGCTTCGGTTTCGGCCGAGCGCGACAAGGTCTGGGTCATCCGGCTCGAACAGGTCAAGGCTGGCTACGCGCTCTCCGGACGCGAGTTCGACGTCAGTACGGGGCGGCTGGGGCCGACTTTTCAACGCGCCGTGCCGATCGTCGAGGACCTGCCCAGGGAGCTGTTGCGACTCGCACTCGACCTGTTCAGTCCGATCGCCGAACTGGTTGAGCAAGAAGCGGGAGGCGCAACGCTCGCTGTCCGAGGGGGGGCCATCGAACCCGCCAGTCCCGCGGGCCGAGTCGTCGGACCGGGTTCGATCTTTCAGCCCGTCCGGCTCGTGTTTCAACCCGATGGCTCGACACGGATCTTGAATCTCCCATTCTCCTACCTGAAAGTTGAAAAGCTTGAAGGGGCGAGAGCGCGGTGCAGCATCGTCAGCGCCTTCAGAGATCCGTTCACCCAGCGGATCGCACGCAAGAACAAGCTGATCGCCCTCGGAGTCAAGCCGGCGGACCGTCCCACCCGGCTCAAATTTGTGACGCGCCCGGACATGACGCCCGCCGCAGGTTACGTCCTGACCATCCGGACCTTGCCCGACGGGCCTACCCGCGAAGTGGGAATCACCGACCGTCAGGGGCGGATCGTCCTCGAATCCGGATTCGCCAGCGAGCTCGTCGTCATTCGACTTCTGGCCGGTAACATCGAACCGATGGTCGAATTGCCCCTCATGCCTGGCGAATCGGCCACGGAGCGAACGATTCCTTTCGTTCCGAAACCAGCCACAGTCGTGCTCGAAGCCCAACTCGACTCGCTTCGCGACACGGTTATCGACCTGGTGGCGGTTCGCGCCCGGCTGGAGGCCCGCCTCAAAGCGAGGGCCGAGGGAGATGACTGGGCAGGGGTTGAGGCCACCCTGAACGAGTTCACCAAACTGACACCTCGCGATCTCTTGGCGACCAAGCTCGCGACGCTGAAAGAGGATGCCACCCGACAGCAGGCGCTCACCAAAACCGCCATCTTGACGAAAACGGCGCAGGCGCAAATCGCGGAGGTCCAGGCGTTGATCGACCGCTACCTCGACGACGAAATCGTCCGCAGTTATACCGAAGCATTGCAGGCGTCTCGCGACGCGGCGGCTGCTCAAGCCAAGGCCGAGGCCCGTAAAAAAGCGACTGCACGGCCGCCTCGCAACCCTTGAGCCCCACGGGATGAATTGACGCGTCTGGCGGGTGGCGACCTTGGAGACTAGAATCGGGCACGATGCCCGCAGCCGAATTGCCACCAGGATGCCCCGATGCCCTTCTTGGATGACCTCCGCCAGTACGGCCCGGATGCCTCGTATTCGTTGACCTTGGCAGAGGCTCGGGCCTATTGCGCCCGGCTCACCGCCTCGCACTACGAGAATTTCAGCGTGGTGACCTGGCTCACCCCGCGCCGACTTCGCCCGGCCTTTCAAAGCATCTATGCCTTTTGCCGCTGGTCGGACGACCTTGGCGACGAGATCGGTGATCGGCAGAAATCGCGTGAGCTCCTCGCCTGGTGGCGGGGGGAGCTGCGGGGGATGTTCCAGGGCGGGACGCCCGTTCGCCATCCCGTGATGCAAACACTCCGCGAGACGGTCGAGGAGTTTTCGATCCCGATCGAGCCATTCGAAGCCTTGATCTCGGCTTTCGAGCAGGATCAGGACCTCACCAATTATACGACTTATGAGCAGTTGCTTGACTATTGCTCGCGGTCAGCCAACCCGGTCGGGCATCTGGTGCTCTACCTGGCCAGGTCGTTCAACCCGGAGAACGTCCAACTCTCCGACATGACCTGTACGGGCTTGCAACTGGCGAACTTTTGGCAGGACGTGGCCCGCGACCTGGCCATCGGACGGATCTACCTTCCGCGCGAAGACCGCCAGCGGTTCGGCTACTCCGACGCGGACTTACATGGGCTCAAGTTCACGCCCGAGTTCGCCGCCCTGCTGAAGTTCGAGGTTGATCGGGCTCGCTCCTTGCTCGAAGCAGGGCATCGACTGGTCGTACTCATGCCGCGGGACATCGCGGTGGATGTCGACCTGTTCTCGCGAGGCGGGCTGGCGATTCTCGATCGGATCGAGGGGCAAGGCTTCGACGTTCTGACGAGCCGCCCCCGGTTGAGCAAGCTCACGAAATTTGGCTTGCTCGCCCGCGCCCTTTTCTCCGGCCCGAGGCCGTTGGCGCCTCGCGAGGCCAAGCTCGATTCCTCCACCCCGGCGACGGGGGGAAGCCAACGGGTGCCGACGGGCCAGGGAGGGACACGGCCATGAATGATGCACTGCGGGCCAGCTACCGATTCTGTGGCACACTGTCGCGCAAGGAGGCGAAGAACTTTTATTACAGTTTCCTCGTGCTCCCCGCGCCCCTGCGCCGCTCGATGTGTGCGCTGTACGCTTTTCTGAGGCACACGGACGACCTGGCCGACGAGCCAGCCCCCGCCGGCGACCAGCGGGCGCGGCTCGACGCCTGGCGTCAGAGTGTCGATCGGGCACTCACCGGCGGGTCGGCGAACTGCTGGCCCGGCCTACCTGCGCTGATCGACACGGTGGAGCGGCACGCGATTCCCCGGCGGTATCTCGACGAGGTCATCAATGGAGTTGAGATCGACCTGGAACCTCGCCCTTTTGCGACGTTCGAGGAGCTCCACGGCTATTGCTATCAGGTCGCCTCGGTCGTCGGTCTGAGTTGTATCCATATCTGGGGATACGAATCGGATGGAGGGCGTGCCGAAGAACTGGCCGAATCATGCGGCGTGGCATTACAACTGACCAATATCGTCCGCGACGTCCGCGAGGATGCGACTCGGGGGCGGATCTACCTTCCCGAGGAAGACCTCGATCGGTTCGGGGTTCGCCCCGAAGACCTGGTCGCCGACCGAACCAACGATCGGCTGCGGAACCTGCTCGAATTCGAAGCGCAACGCGCCTACGAGTACTACGAAAAAGCGGCCGACCTCGACCGTTTGATCGCGCCTGTCGGGCGGCCGGTGCATCGCACGATTGTCGGGATCTATCGCACGCTGCTTGATGAAATCGTCAGACGCCGTTATGAGGTCATGGCCAAGCGCGTTTCGCTCTCCCCCTGGCGTAAGGCCGCGATTACGATTCGCTCGTTCTCGGGACGTTTCGAGCGTCCGGAACCGAGCCGAGCGGAGGTCCCTCGGTGTTGAACTCGTCTCGGACTCCGGCCCACGCTCATACCCATGCCCCCGCCCCTCCCCACGTCCTGATCGTCGGTGGCGGCCTCGCGGGCCTTGCGGCGGCAACAGCCCTGGCTGGCCACGACGTCAGGATCAGCGTGATCGAGAGCCGTCCCCGGCTTGGCGGCCGGGCGAGCTCGTTCATCGACCCGGCGACCGGCGAGTCGGTCGATAACTGTCAGCACGTCAGCATGACCTGCTGTACGAACCTGGCCGACTTTTGCCGACGTGTCAATATTCATGACCTTTTTCGGCGTGAGGAGAGGATCGTCTTCCTCAGTCCCGAGGGGCGAACCTCGACACTTCGCGCCGGCTTCTTACCCGCCCCACTTCATCTTGCCGGGAGCTTTCTACGGGCCAATTACCTGCGTTGGAGCGAGAAGTTACGGGTTGCGTATGGCCTGGCCTGTCTCCGCTCGGCCCGCGATGATCGACCCGGCGAGTCCTTTGCCGACTGGCTCCTCAGGCATGGCCAGACCATACGGACGATCAACCTCTACTGGGCGACCGTGTTGGTCTCCGCGCTCAATGAGCGGCTCGAGCAGATGGATGTGGGCCACGCCCGCAAAGTGTTCATCGACGGCTTCCTCCGCAATCGCGAAGGCTTCCGGATGGAGATTCCGCTCGTCCCGCTCGGCGAACTCTACGGAACACGGCTGGAAACCTGGCTTCGAGAGCATGACGTCGCCGTTCGATTGACGACCGGCGTGCGCACGGTGAAAATGGATCTTGAAGGGGAGATCCGTGGCGTGGTCCTCCGCTCGGGAGAGACGATTGACGCCGACTTCGTCGTCATGGCCGTCCCATTCGATCGGGTTCGGGCTCTCCTGCCGGAAAACGTCCAGGCGAAGGTTCCGGCGCTCGCATCCGTCGATGTTCTTCAGGCGTCTCCCATCACGGGGGTCCACCTCTGGTTCGACCGTTCGGTCTGCCCCTACGACCATGTGGTGACCGTCGGCCGTTTGATTCAATGGGTATTTAACCACACGGCCATTCAAGGTCGTTCCGCGGCAGGGCAAGGGGGAGAGTACCTGCAGTTGGTGATCAGCGCCTCGTACGATCTGCTGGCCCTCGATAAGACCGCGATCCTCGACGCCGTCATGGCGGAGCTTGCCGAGATCTGGCCGGCGACCCGAGAGGCGAACTTGGTCCGCTCCTGGGTGGTGACCGAACATGGGGCCACGTTCGCGGTCAGGCCGGGCGTCGAGGCCCATCGGCCCACGCAACGGACCCCCATCGACGGACTCTTTCTGGCGGGTGACTGGACCGACACCGGCTGGCCGGCCACGATGGAAGGTGCGGTCCGAAGCGGCTACCGAGCCGCCGAAGGAATTCTTGAGGATCTGGGACGTCCGGTTCCACTCCTCTGTCCCGAGCTCCCGACCGAACCCCTGGCCGGTTGGTTGCTGGGGGCCGACGCGGATCAGGGGCGGAACGAGCGTTCGGGAGTTCGGAATCGACCATCCTCGTCCCGAGTCGGCAATCCCCCGGCCCGCACCTTGGGAAATGGAGGACCGGCGGGGAGTGCTCGACCTGGAACGAAGAACGACTGACGTGGCAGTCACTCGTTCATTCGAGGTATGCTGAAGTCCCTGCCGTCGGGCGAGTCTCTGGAACGCAGGCCGGTGAGGAACAGGGAGGGAGGGCCGGTAGCAATGGGAGTGAACATCGTCCTGGCTGATGATGAACCCGATCTCAGAGCGGTCTACTCCACCTGTCTTCGTGCCGCCGGGCATGAGGTCTGGGAGGCGTGCGACGGGGAGGAAGCGATCGTTCTGGTGGTGGACCGGAAGCCGGCTCTCCTGATCCTCGACGTCTGGATGCCCAAGCTGAATGGTTTCGAGGTGCTCGAACGGTTGCGGGATGAAACCGAGACCGCCAATCTCAAGGTTGTGATGCTCTCGAACCTCGGCGATTCGGATACTCGGCTCGAGGGCTACTCGGTCGGGGTGACGGATTACTGGGTGAAGGGACTTTCGCTCACCGATCTTCAGGAACGCGTCGAGCGGATCCTTGCTGACATGGAACTCACGACCGACCCAGGCTGAGAAGGGGGAGGCGATCCGCCGTCCCGACATGAACGTCGACTATCAAGATCGTCTCGACTTCCTTTATGGCCGACTCAATTACGAGTGGCTGGGTATGCCGAAGCTCACCGAAGAGCTTCGCCTCGGGCGGATGCGTAAGCTGCTCCGGCTCCTCGGTGACCCACACGAATCGCTCCGGATCATCCACGTCGCGGGGACCAAGGGGAAAGGGTCAACCTCGGTGATGATCGCCGCGGCGCTCTCGGCCTCCGGTCTGCGCACGGGCCTCTTCTGTTCGCCTCACCTTCATCGCCTGGAAGAGCGATTCAGTGTCGACGGCGTGGAGGCGACCCCCGACGAATTGGTCGCGCTGACCGATGCGGTCCGCCCTGCCGTCGAGACACTCGACGCCTTCTGTGCCGATAGCCGGTATCGCGGACCCACCTTCTTCGAAATCACGACCGCGATGGGCCTGCTCCACTTCCAGAGAAAAGCGGCCGGAGCGGTTGTCCTCGAAGTCGGGATGGGGGGACGGCTCGACTCGACGAATGTAGTGCATCCCGAACTCGCGGTGATCACGACGATCTCGTTCGACCACACCCGGCAGCTTGGCTCGACCCTTGGCGCCATCGCCACGGAAAAAGCGGGGATCTTGAAACGCGACTGCCCCGCGATCAGTGGCGTCATCGAGCCGGAAGCCCGCGACGCGATTCGCCACGTCGCGGGTCAACGACGCTGCATGCTCCGCGAACTCGATTGTGACTTCCGGTACCAGTACATCCGACCGGAGACTCCGCTGACTCGTCCTGTCGCGGGCAAGGTTCATGTGAATACCTGGCGAACCGACTGGGGTGAGATCGAGCTTCCCCTTCTGGGACCCCACCAGGCGGGCAACGTCGCCGTGGCCTTGGCCAGCCTCGACGCGCTGGCCGAACGGGGATGGAACGTCGGCAGAGATGCGGTGGTCCGCGGCTTCGCGTCGTTGCGTTGGCCCGCGCGGGTGGAAGTGCTCGGCGAAGCTCCCTGGCTGGTTGTCGATAGCTCGCACAATGTCGCGTCCGCCGAGGCGCTGGCGTCGACCTTGCAAACCTGTTTTCCCGCCACGAGGCGCACCTTGATCTATGGCACAAGCCGAGACAAGGACATGCGTGGCCAGCTTCAGGTCCTCCTGCCTCTCTTCGATCAAGTTATCGCCACCCGTTACCTTGAGAATCCACGATCCGTGGCTCCCGAGGAGGTCGCGCGAACGATCGAGGAACTCGACGGTCGCGTGGCGATCGCAGCGGCCGACCCTGCCGAGGCCCTGGCCGAGGCGCGACGGCGGACCGGGCCCGACGGCCTGATCTGTGTGACCGGTTCGCTCTTCCTCGCCGCGGAGGCTCGGGCCTTGATCTTGAATGAGGAATCCGCTCCGGCGGTGGGGCGGATCTTGGCCTGAGCGAATGCGTGTCTCTTCCGACCGTGGCAAGAAAATGACAGGGTGGGTCGTGACCACCTGACAACCGTTGGCTTGGTAGAGGTGGTGCGATGTCGGGTTGGGCTTGGCTGAGAATCGGCGCGATCTCGGGGTTTCTCTCGGTCGCCCTCGGGGCCTTTGGAGCCCACTCACTGCGCGATCGCCACAAGGTCGAGGAGAGCGACTCGTTTGCGCTGAGAACGACCAAGCTGCGAACGATGGAGAATTTTGAGACCGCCGCGCGCTACCAGATGTATCATGCGCTGGCCATCGGCGCCGTCGCGTTGCTGGCCATTCACGGGAAGACAGGCGGCGCTGTCACAGTGGCGGGCTGGGGGTTTCTGATCGGGACGATTCTCTTCTCGGGAAGCCTCTACGTGCTGGTGCTCACGGGCCAGCGGTGGCTCGGGGCGATCACTCCGCTCGGCGGTCTCGGCTTCCTCGTGGGCTGGTTGGCGCTGGCCGTGGCGGCCAGCAATCCCTCGCGACCTTGATGACAGGCCCCGTCGACCAGCCCTTGGTTTGATCGATCCGACGTTCGTTTCGATCCTCTCCTCACTTATTCGGGTCGGACATGTCTACTTATATTGTGACGGTCACGGCGGCCGATCGGGTTGGGATCGTCTATTCGGTGGCGGGGACCCTGCGCGATCAAGGGGGAAATATCCTCGAGCTCAGCCAGACGGTGATGCGGGGCTGCTTCACCATCATTCTTGCGGTGGAGTTTCCTGGTCCGCGCACGCCGCATCAGCTTGCCGAGATCATCGCCGAGCGCGGTAAGCGGTTCGACCTGACGGTTGCGGTGATCGAGATGAAGGACGAGGCCCTGGAACCGCCGGTCCCCAACGGCGAGCGGTTCATTCTGACGGTCCTCGGAGGCGATGGGATCGGCAATATCCATGGGATCGCGGGCTGCCTCGCCGCGAATGGGGTGAACATCGTCGACCTGCACGCGCGGGTCGATGGTTCCCGGTTTTCGTTGATCATGGAGGCGTTTCTCCCCCCCGATCTCTCACCAGCGACCGTGCGGGCGGAACTCGAGCGGTTCGGCCGCGACCATGGGCTGGAAGCCTACGTGCAGCACGAAAACATATTTCTCGCCACCAGTGAACCGAGCCCCGTGCGAGTGGGGCCAGCCTGGAAATCGCAAGGAGACGCCGTTGCACCGCACTGAGGACGTCCTGTCCACCCTCGGCATGATCCGTCAGCACAAGCTCGACGTGCGGACAGTGACCATGGGCATCGACCTCCAACCTTGCGCCTCGCCCGACATCACGGTCCTTTGCGACCGGATTCGCCAGCGGCTGCTCCGGTTCGCAGGGCGGCTTCGCGCGGTCTGCCTTGAGGTTGAAGGCCGTTATGGTATTCCCATCGTCAATCGCCGGATCGCCGTGAGCCCCATCGCCGCGGTCGCCGCTGGGCATACGGCCGAGGGTTATCTCGCGGTGGCCCGGACGCTCGATGCGGTTGCCGCCGAAGTGGAGGTCGACCTCGTCGGTGGATTTACCGCGCTCGTTCAGAAGGGCTCGACCGATGGGGATCGCCGGCTGATCGAAGCGCTTCCCGAAGTCCTCTCGACCACCCAGCGCGTCTGTGCTTCGGTCAACGTCGGAACGACGGCGGCCGGGATCAACATGGATGCCATCCTGGCACTCGGGCATGTTCTCAAAGATACGGCCGAACGAACTCGCGATCATGATGGGTTCGGCTGTGCCAAGCTCGTGATTTTCGCCAACGCCCCGACCGACAACCCCTTCATGGCCGGCGCCTTCCACGGGGTCGGTGAGCCTGACTGCGTAATCAACATCGGGGTCAGTGGTCCCGGTGTCGTCAAGGCGGGTATCGAAGACTTGCTTGCTCATGCGTCAACGCGTTTGACCCTGGGTGAGATCGCCGAGGAAATCAAGAGCACGGCCTTCCGCGTCACGCGAGTCGGCGAGTTGATCGGTCGAGAGGTCGCCTCGCGACTCGGCGTCCCGTTCGGGATCGTCGACCTGTCCCTGGCGCCCACGCCGCAAGTCGGCGACAGTGTCGGGGAAATCCTCCAGGCGATGGGCGTCGTCCGGATCGGAGCGCCAGGCTCAACCGCGGCACTCGCCCTCCTGAACGACGCGGTCAAGAAGGGGGGGAGTTTCGCCTCCTCGTCGGTCGGCGGCCTCTCCGGCGCCTTCGTCGCCGTCAGCGAGGACTCTGCGTTGGCCAAGGCGGTCGAGGTAGGGGATCTGACCCTGGCCAAGCTCGAGGCGATGACGGCCGTCTGTTCGGTCGGACTCGACATGATTGCCGTCCCGGGCGACACCGATGCCGAGACCCTCGCCGCCCTGATTGCCGACGAGGTTGCCATCGGTGTGATCAACCACAAAACGACCGCTGTCCGGGTGATTCCGGTCCCCGGCAAGGTCGCCGGAGAACGCGCGGTGTTCGGCGGCCTCTTCGGTGAGATGGCGATCTTGCCGATTCACGCCGCTGGCGGAAGCACCGCGTTCGTCCGGCATGGCGGTCGGATCCCCGCGCCATTGTCGAGCCTGCGGAATTAGTGCCAGGGACCGCCTCCCCGGATCGTCGGATCCGGGGGGCCTTCTGATCTAGAGCGGTTTTCCTTTGCATTGCGCACAGCGGAGGAAAAAGGGGACTGGCTCCTGGCTCCTGGCTCCCGGCCCCTGAGCCCTTGAATCTCGCCGAACGCTTTGGAGGCCGGGTGCCTGTCCCCTTTTTCCGTGCGCTAGCCGGTCGGGAACCGCTCTAAGTAGCGTGTGTGCCCTGGCACGATCGACTGCCTTCTCACTCCGTTTCGGGGCACGCTGTGTTTGTCCTACGCCGCCAATGGATCGGCTGAAGGTTGAGACTGCCGGATGGGAACAAGGAACCGCAGACGAGGCTCCCGCAAGTAGAGCCCGCCCCAGATGATCGCACCGACGAGGCTGGGGAAGACCATTGGGAAGACCGGCCCGCCCAGTCGAACGTGTGTCCAGGTCGCGCCCCCCAGATAGCCGGTGAGTAGGATCGCTCCCAGGATTGAGGTCTTTGGAATCCAATAGATCAGCGTGGCGGCGATCAAGACGATTCCCAATCCGGGGACCACTCGTTCGGGAATTTGCAGCTGATTCGATGCGTCGATGACAGGAGCCACCATGATCACTTTCATGGCGCCATCGAACAGCAAGAACAGGACTGCGAGACCCGTCAGGAATCGACCAGCGTAGCGCGCGGTTTTCGATATCGGCTCAGTTTCCGCATCGGATCGCATGAACGAACTCCTGTCAGATTCGACTCAAAACCTGAAATACAAGAAACCGAAATCACGCATTCGGCGGCAGGCCGTCGAGTTCCATGACCGGTCGGATCTCGACGGTACCCACGCGGGCTCCTGGGATTCGGCCGGCGATGCTGATCGCCTCGTCGAGATTCTCCGCGTCGATCAGGAAATAGCCGCCGAGTTGTTCACGTGTTTCCGCGAACGGCCCGTCAGTGATCAGCTGTTTCCCGTCACGAACGCGAATACTGGTCGCCGTCGCGGCCAGATGCAGGGGCGAGGCGCCGAGATACTGGCCTTTGGCGTGGAGTTGTCGAGTCAACTCGATCGACTCGGCGTAGCAGCTTTCTCGCTCAGCCTCGGTCCACGCGTTCTCGTCGCCGTAAATGAGTAACATGTATTTCATAGTCGAATTCCCGAACGGTGGCATCCGGATTTCGTGAATCACGGCTTGCGACGGTAATGGACGGTCATGAACTGAGTCCAGGTGCCGTCTTCGCCCAAAACTTGCGACGTCAAGATCCGGTGGTTGTCGTCGACGAACTCGATGCGGTCCTTATACTTTGCCGTTTTCTTGCCGGTGAAGTCGGGGCCATCGGCGTCGAGCGTGAGCACCTTTTCCGCGGCGTCGAGCGATCCATTGTAGATCCAGAGATACGACATCATCGAGGCAATGAACGTCCCCACATAGCGTTGTTGCTGCGGATCATAGCCGATCGTCATGATCGACTTCGCGGATTCGCCGCCCGGCATCTGGCCCTCACCTTCGGCGACGATCCAGAGCCCGCCAATCGAGCGGACGAAATCGACTCCTTTCGTCTTCATCAACGGCTGATCCGGCCCCATGCTGCATTCGGATTCGCTCGTCCACTCGCCAACGAACTTGTCGAGCCAGTTGTGCTCTTTCTGAGGTCCTGGGAACATCGATTTCTCGCTTTTTGTGATGTGGGTGAAACGAATCTGAACGTGTGGAATTGCGATTGATGGCATCAGAAAACGGAAAATTCGGCTCGATTTCGAGGCTGGGCTCACCGCTTTTCGGCGGAGACTAGCGCGTTGATTTCCTCATCGGCAGCGCGAATTTCAAAAGTCCCGTGGCGGACTCCTGGATGCTTGGACATCAACTGGATCGCATGGTTCAAGTCTCTTGCCTCAAGGAAAAGGATGCCTCCGAGCTGTTCCTTCGTCTCGGCAAACGGTCCGTCGGTGACCATGACTTTTCCGTCCTGGAACCGCAACGTGGCCCCGTTCCGGACACTCTGGAGCGCTTCGCCGCCGAGAAAGTGTCCGCCTCGGCGAAGCTCGTCGTCGTAGGCAAGGCAATCCTCCATGAAGGAGGCTTGCTCGGTCTTCGACAACACGTCCCACTTCGATTCGTCCAGGTATCCCAGGCAAATAAATCGCATCGTTCCCTCCAGAATCAGGAGTGCAATGGCTTCGATTGCCGAGTAGTCGTTCGGCGCGGTGGCGAATCGACAAGGGGCCAAGACTTTTTTTAGCCGAGCTCGCGAAGGCGTCGTTCGAGAAAACGACGCTCCGGTTCTTGCCGCGCGAGCGTGAGGGCATGCGTATAGGATTGCCTGGCTTCCGCTGTTCTTCCCAGCCGCCGGCATAGATCGGCTCGTGCCGCATGCGCCAGGTGGTATTCGGCCAGTTCGCCTCGCGCCAGGATCGCATCGATGTGTTCCAGCCCGGCTGTCGGTCCGTCGCGCATTGCGAAAGCCACGGCTCGATTCAACTCCACGACCGGCGATGGCTCGATGCGCGCAAGCACGTTGTACAAGGCCACGAGTTGAGCCCAGTCGGTGGCCTCGGCCGTGGGCGAATCGGCGTGCACCGTGGCGATGGTAGCCTGGATGGTATAGGCACCGAACTGTCGGGATGCGAGCGCACGTTCGACCAGGGCTCGGCCTTCATCAATCTGGTTTCGGTTCCAGAGCGAACGGTCCTGATCTTCCAGTAAGATCAGGTCTCCTTCAGGCGACGCCCGTGCCGTGCGGCGGGATTCCTGGATCAGCATCAGTGCGAGCAGTCCCATCACCTCGGGATCCGGCAACAGCTCAATGAGGAGGCGTCCCAGGCGAATCGCCTCGGCGGAGAGATCCGGTCGGTTCAGCGTCTCGCCGGATGAGGCCGAGTATCCTTCGTTGAACACGAGATAGATAACCGACAGAACCGAGTCCAACCGTTCGGGAAGGTCGGCGAGTGACGGCACCTGATAGGGGATTTGGGCGTCTCGGATCTTCGCCTTGCCGCGAACGATGCGCTGGGCGATCGTCGACGGTGTGGTCAGAAAGGCGCTGGCGATTTCCTCGGTCTTCAACCCGCAAACTTCCCTCATTGTCAGGGCGATCTGCGTGCTCGGAGGCAGGGCAGGATGGCAGCACGTGAAGATCAAACGCAGGCGATCGTCCTCGACTCCCTCCTCTTCAACCGGGACGGTCGTCGTGCCTTGATCGAGTCGAGTGGCCAGCTCCGCGAGTGTGGAATCGAACCGTACCCGGCGGCGAATCGCGTCAATCGCCTTGAAGCGGCCGGTGGAAACGAGCCAGGCTCTCGGATTCTCCGGCAGCCCATCGCGCGACCATTGTTCCAACGCCGCGGTGAACGCTTCGTGCAACGCCTCTTCGGCCAGATCAAAATCACCCAACTGGCGGATCAGAGTGGCGAAGACGCGGCGCGATTCGGAGCGGTAAATGGCGTCTACCGACTGAGAGACCTGCTCGGTCGTGATCTCATTCATCCGTCGATTTCTCCAAACCGGACCGCCCGAGAGTCGTTCGCTGACTGTTTGTACAGTGTAATGGGGCGGTCGGTTGCTGAAAAGAGAGAATCGAGAGACTGCTGGTGTCTGACTTGTGAGCGGTCTTTGTCGAGTGAGGACTTGCGGCCCCTTCTCACCCGTGGGGATGGCCCGATCTATCTCCCGATCTCCTTGTCAGAGCGGCAGTTCAGATGATAGGCCGGGTGCACCCCACGAGGACGGGCGGTCGCCCGGGTCTCAGTCGACCCGGACGCTGCTTGGTCGTCGAGCGAAGGATTTAGGGGCGGGGATGACCGATTTTCTCGCCAAAACTTCCAGTACCGAAGGACCCTTCGTGCCCAGCCTGCGGAAGAAATAGCCTTCGCAGATCTGGACGTTCTCGCGGTAGGGCCGGTGTCGCGATAACCGTCGGTGTGCCTCGGCGATACGGTAATGAGGAACCATGGCGAACAGGTGGTGCGTCAGGTGAAACGACTGGCCGTAGGGGAAGACGCAGGCGCTCCAGATCGGGTTCACGCGGAAGACGCGCGAGTTCGTCAGGTCGCCGTCGTCGGGAGCATTGCTGTGGTGCGCGATCTCGCGAAGCTGCATCAGGAGGGGGTAAATCGTCAGGAGGGGAACCACCCAGAAGAGGCCGAAGATCGGCCAGACGTGAAGGATCTGCACCATGGCCAGCACGGTCAGCCAGTACGAACCCCGAAGGCGGCGGGCCACTGACTTGGGATAGGCGGTGCGAACAACCGGGCTGGGCTCGGCGGTCCCGAGATTCGCCGCTTTGGCTCGGCCGAACAGGTAGCGAAGGATCGACGGGGGCCAGAGTCCGCGGAGCACGTAGCGTTGCCAGAAGCGAGGCTTGCTGATCGGGAAGTGATGCGGCTCCGATTGATTCAGACGCATCAGGTCGGGGTCGCGTTCCGGGTCGTTGACGAACTGGTGGTGGCCGAAGTGGGCCATGCGATACTGCTGCGTCATCGCCACCAAGGGGAAGAGTAGAAAGAGGTCGGAGACAAGTTCGTTGGCCAGCCGGTTCTTGAAGAGCGTGTAGTGGCTGGCGTCGTGCGCCAGGCCTGAGAGCCGGTGCTGCGAGACCGCAACCAACGTCACTCCAACCAGGGTCCAGGGCACGAAGCCGAGCGTCGAGAGCCGGCCGGTCGACCACGCATTGAACCCGGCCGAGCATCCCCAGAGGACGAGCCCGAGCCAGAGGTATTCCACGGCCAAGTAGGCGATGTTCGTCCAGTTGTCAGTCTTTAGGAGCGGCCGCAAGTCGGACTGGGCTTGATCCCAAGAGATGTCAGGGGTCGGTTCCATGACAGGCGTACATCCATGATCAGGGGGTAACGGCCGCGATCTCCGGAGTCGAGCCGTTTCCTGATTGATATCGTCATGCCGCCTGCACTTCCGACAGAAGCATTCGGGTCGCTTCCTGGAGCGGGTACTCGAAAATCTGCGCAGGGGGACCCGACTCGATGACTTGGCCTTCGCCGAAGACATGAATCGTATGGGCAACCTGGCGGGCGAACTGCATGGCGTGGGTGACGACGATCATCGTGAGGCCGTCGGAGGCCAGATCGGTCATGACGGCGAGCACCTCGGCCGTCATTCGCGGATCGAGGGCACTGGTCGGCTCATCGAACAGGATGGCGTGCGGTTCCATGGCCAGGGCCCGTGCGATGGCCACGCGCTGTTGCTGGCCCCCCGAGAGCTGACGGGGCATCGCCCTCAGCTTGTCGGCCAGACCGACCCGGTCGAGCAGTCGCCTGGCTCGGTCCTCGGCCTCGTCTCGTGCGAGCCCCCGGACGTAGATCGGTCCTTCCGTGACGTTCTCGAGGACGGTACGGTGAGGAAAGAGGTTGAAGCTCTGGAAGACCATACCGACCTCCTGGCGAATTCGCCTGAGGGTCTGATTGCGGATTGCAGCGGGGGTGTCGGACTCGAGCGTGAGTCCGTCGATGGCAATCGTTCCCCCTTGAAACGTTTCTAGTCCGTTCAAGCAACGAAGGAAGGTACTCTTACCCCCGCCTGAGGGGCCGATGATCGCGGCGACCTCGCCTCGAGCGACGGCCAGGCTCACGCCGCGGAGGACTTGTAGAGGCCCGTGAGACTTGATCAGTCCGTTCACCTCGATCATATCAGCGCCCCTCCCTTCGCCGCCGCGGCATCGAGTCGCCGTTCGGACCAGCGCGAGAACCAGGATAGCGGGATGCTCATTGCCATGTAGAGCACCGCGGTTGCGATCGCGAACTCGATCCAGCCCCCCGTACTGTTACCCAGGATCGAGTACTGCTTGGTCAACTCGACCAGGGTAATCGCCGAGCAGACCGACGTATCCTTGAACAAGGCGATGAAGTCGTTCGTCACCGGTGGAATCACGATCCGGACCGCCTGAGGCACGATCACCCGGCGCAGGGCCATGCGCCGGGACATCCCGAGTGCCAGCGCGGCCTCCATCTGTCCGCCGGGGATCGCTTGCAGTCCTGCCCGGTAAATCTCCGCTTCGTAGGCCGAGTAATTGATCGCCAGTCCTCCGATTCCCGCCACGAGTGGAGGCAACTTGAGGAGGTAGAACAGTACGAAAAGCTGGAGCATCAAGGGAGTTCCTCTCAGCAGCTCGACATAAGCTGAGAGGATCATGCGGAGAAAACGTGGTCCGTAGAGTCGTCCCAACGCGACGAATAACCCGATCGCCATCGCCAGCGGCATCGACGTGGCCGACAGCAGGATCGTCATCAACGCGGCGTCGAACAGGAGCGTCCGATACTGCCAGAGCATGGTAAGGCCACGCGGAGGGCCTGAGCCGGTGGTCACAAACCGGGCGCCGGTCCATCCGGTCAGCTCGTCCTGTGCGCTGTTCCAGAGGCCGTACCGTTCGTAGAGGCTGCGCAGCGAACCCGACTCGATGAGGCGACCGATCGCACGATCGAGCTCGCGGTGAAGCGCCTCGTCGGATTTCCTGACGAAGATGACGTAGTACCCACGGCCTTCGGGAGGGCCGGCCAGTTCCAGGCTGGGGAACCGGTCGCGATAGAAGAGCGCTGCGGGAAGGTCTTGGAGCGTGGCCTCAATCTGGCCGTTGCGGACCGCCGTCATCGCGTCGGTGGCGCCGTCGAAGGAAAGCACCTCCACGTTCGCCCCCCCTGACTCTCGTGCGAAGGTGTCGGCCGCCGAACTGCTCAAGACCCCGATGCGCCAGCGACGCTTTTTGGGGTGCGGGCGCTCGATGTCGGCCCACGACCGGATCGTCCCCCCGCGCGGGGCCATCAGTTGAAGCTGATAGACGTAATAGGGGCGGGTTGCCAAATACTCACGGGACCGGCTCTCAGTCCATTCGTACCCGTTGACCACCACGTCGACCCGGTCGGTGTCGAGAACCTTGAGCAGCCGATCCCAGGGCCCTTGGGAAAAGACGGCCTGAACGCCCAGGTCCTTGGCCAGTTCGTTCATCAGCTCGACTTCGAAGCCGGTGACCTCGCGTGGCGCCTTGGGGTCGGGATAGGCGTAAGGTCCTCCCCCTTCCTTGTCGCTTCCATAGACCAGGCGACCGGCCTCGCGGACCTTGGCCAATGTGTCTGCACGGCCAGGTTCGGCACTGACGGTGAGGCCGGCCATGGCCATGGTCAGGATCAGCAGGATCGGACGGTGACGCGAATGGCGAAATTCGGCGTTGGTGGGTCGTGGAGCGCGTTGGCCAAAGCAAGTCAACGAGGAGGTTGTCTCGGAGAGAGGGGTGGATTCGGGGGCACCGACCGGTTTTTCCATCAAGAAGCTACTTTCTTCCAGGCGATGAATGGATTTTCCAGCAAGTGAGACGAATCACTGGCTTGTGGCGATGAATCGCACCGAGAGGAATCGACGGGCCGGATGTTCGCCGGTTCTCGAGATCATCCCTCGTGTTCGTGCTGCGACCGCAGCCGCTGAGCTCGGCGCATCCTGCGACGGACCGTCAAGGGCACCTCCGTCGATCGAAGTCGAGTGAATCGACCGATCCGGAAGCGATGCCCGCGCCACTGGACCCGATCATTCACCAGGGCGTCGAACCAGACGGGCAAGAGGAACAGATCCTTCGCCGGGCTGAGCAAGAGGTGGCGAATTCTTGGGAACGTTCCCCGGAGCCAGCGAGTCTGGATCGCGTCACGCGCCATTCCCAGGCCGACCAGAACGATCAGGCCGCCCCAGGCGAGGTGGGTCTCGCCCGAAAGCGCCCAGACGATTCCGA
The DNA here is from genome assembly GCF_045290345.1 of Singulisphaera photorubra. Taxonomy (GTDB): domain Bacteria; phylum Planctomycetota; class Planctomycetia; order Isosphaerales; family Isosphaeraceae; genus Singulisphaera. Next base: position 3,661,992 of record NZ_CP155447.1, read on the forward strand.
TTGTCGCGAGGTTGGCGGTCGGCTCGATCACGAACGTCGGAAAGGCGAGCCGGCGGCGGATCTTGTACCAACGCGAGTGGCGGTTGAGGAACCAGCGGAACCCACGGGTCTGGTTGACGTTTTCGATGACGTGGTGGCTCAGGCGGATCGTATAGCCCGCCTTCCGCACCCGCATGCCGATCACCTGGTCTTCGGCCAGCAGGTTGCGCACGGCGGCGAACCCGCCAATGGCCTCGAGCACCCGAACCGGCAACAGCATCGACTTGCCCACGACGCAGGTCATTCGCAGGAGCGACGCCGCGGCAACGCCGCCGGCGATGAATCCGTTGAGCTCGAGGTTTTCGAGGACCGCTCCGGTCTGAACCTCGCCCACTCCCACAAACAGATTCGTGACCAGCCCAACTCCAGGCTCGGCGAGGTAGCAGGTCGTTTCCCGCAAATAGCTTGGGCGAACCCGAACGTTGGAGTCACTGATCAAAATCAGATCGTGCCGGCGATAGCGATCCATCGCCGCGAGACTCTCCACCTTCGGGTTAAGTCCGAAAGCAGGGCAGCCGACGATCAACTGGGCGTCCCGTTGCGGGTACTCGGCAAGCAGGCGACCGACAATCGGGATCGCCGGATCGTCATTGTCCGCCACGCAGAAGAGCAGTTGATAGGTCGGGTAATCGAGCTCGAAGAAGCTTCGAAGGTTTTCTTCGAGCCCCTCATCCTGACCTTTCAGGGGCTTGTAGATCGACACCGGGGGCGTGTAGAGCGGGAGATTCGTGCGACTCCGGGTGGCCCAGAATAGCGAGATCATGCCGAACAGCGTGGTTGCCACGGCAAAGATCGCGATCAGGCCGAGCAGGTAGTTGGCGTTGACCATCGCCATGATAGGAAGGCATCCCCGGCGGTGCCGCCGCCGTCGGCCCGAATCTGGGACGCTCCGTCCGGAGCGACTTCTTCGTCACACCGCGTGTCAATCATCCTTGGGTTGCATGCGTAGGTCCATGGAGCCTTGACAGCATGGACAGATCTGCGGATACCGGACACTAATCGAGCAGATCTCACAATAGTATTCGGGCGTCCGGAGCATTCCGTTGAACTCGACTTTGAACGAGAGCACTTGAACGTAGGGAAGCTTGGGGAGACGCCGAACTTTGAGTTCCGCCGGTCGGTCGCGTAACCGTTCATCCTGGAAGAGTGCCCGACTGGCGTCGTCGGAGAGCAGGGGGGTGAGTGTCTGATCCTGGGCCTTCAGGACCACCTGGGTGGCGATCGGCGCCTCGTCGAATTTTCGTCCCTGCTCGTTTAGTACTTTGGTGAGCTCAACGACTTGGCCCTTGAGCGTGGACACATTCGGTCGGGAAGAGTCGACCGGCGCGTCGGCAGACAACGCTAATAGGATGAAGCAAGCCATCATCGGCATGATCACCCCCGAGAACTTTTGACGTATGAACTGGGCGAGTTTGCCGTCGTTCGTGGAGAGAGGGTTTGTGCGGGATCTCAGTATAGCGGGAAGTGGGGATGCGGCCAAGCGGATTCCTCTTGATCCCAAGGCCGCAACCTCCGCATACCCGAATTTACGGAGACGATTCATGTTGAATGGATTCGACTTATGCGTTTGCGATGGAGTCAAGAACTTCCGTGTGAGCCAGGAATCCGTGTAATATCAGAGGGATCACCCCCCAACGATGATTTCCGTTCACGCTTCTCCCGGAAGGAGATTCGCCATGTCATCACGGGCGACAGTTGCGGTCTGTCTCGGTCTGAGTCTCGCGTGCCAGTGGCTTGCGGTCGTTCGGTCTCGCGGTGGTGAGCCTGTCGCGACCGCGGCCGCGGCCGATCCCACGGAGCCCGCTCGCAAGCGAATGGTCGAGCGGCATCTGGTTGAACGAGGGATCAAGGATCCGCGCGTGCTCGACGCGTTCCGTACGGTTCCGCGCCATCGCTTTCTTCCCGAGGGCACCGGCAGACAGGCTTACGACGACGAATCGATCCCGATCGGCGAGGGGCAGACGATCACTCCCCCCTTCGACGTGGCGTTCATGACCGAGTCGCTTCAGCCGAAGCCGACCGACAAGGTTTATGAGGTTGGCACCGGTTCCGGCTATCAGGCCTCGATCCTCTCGCGGCTGGTCAAGGACGTTTATTCCGTTGAGATCAAGGTGCCACTCGGCAAACGGGCCGCTGAAGTGATCAAGGATCTTGGGTACACGAATATTCACACCAGGATCGGTGACGGATACGCCGGCTGGCCCGAGGCGGCGCCGTTTGATGCGATCATCGTCACCTGTGCGCCGGAAGCGATCCCCCAACCGCTTGTCGACCAGCTCAAGGAGGGGGGGCGGATCGTGATTCCAGTGGGGAATCGATTCAATCAGATGGTCTACTTTGGGACGAAAAAAGACGGCAAGTTGGTCCTCAAGGAGCTTCGCCCGACCTTGTTCGTTCCCATGACCGGCCGCGCTCAGCGTGAGGCGATCGAGGCGCGGAAGAACAAGGAGAAGCCGTGAGAAAGATCGTTCGGTTCTGGGCCCTGAGCGTCTTGTGCAGCGTCGCGTTTGGATCTTGGGTCGTCGGGCAGGAAGAGGAGCTCGAGCGGCCCGCTCCTCCCGCTCTCGACGATTTCGAGGCGGACAAGAACAAGGACGGGATTCCCGATGGCTGGTACAACGCTCGGGATGTCGTGCTTACTCCTCAAGGGGGGAAGGTCGGTCCTCACTGTCTGAAGTTTGAGGTCCGCAAGCCGGGACGGCCCGCGCGGCTGAGCCGTGCCTTCGGCCTCGACGGCCGAAAGACCGAGGCCGTCATCGTCGGCGCCTGGATCCGTGTCGATCAGATCCAGTCCGGCGAACGGCTCGGCGAAGATCCCGGCATCATGCTCGATTTTCTGGGCGAAGGGCTCCGTGCCTTGCGGCGAGGAACCCTCGGCCCGTGGGGGAGGACGCCCAGCGGACGCTGGACTCGGGTCTCGCGGCGAATTCCGGTACCTCCCGGCACGCGTGACGCGATCATGTCAGTGGGGTTGCTCGGTGCCACCGGGATCCTGGAAGTCGACGGCCTGACGGTGGAACTCATCCCGGTGGGGGGGGCGGAAAGTACGAATCTGGTCAACAACGGCGATTTCGAGCTCGGAGATCCGGCCCCGTTTGCCTGGAACCTCGAGAACGGCGCTCAGCGATCATTCCCAGGGTTCCAATCGGATTCGGCGATCGAACTTACGAGGTCAGGCGCACGCGCCTTGACGGGTCTCGCCGTGACGATCGACTCATTGGGCCAACTGAACGTCGCGGTCAGTGTTCGCGGCCAAGGTTTGCGTGGAGCAGGGGGGGCGTCGGGAAATCTTTTCTTCGTCGATGCCAATGGGCGTCCGGTGTTGGGCGCCGGTGGTGGAGCCAACCTCTTCCGGTGGTCGGGTACGTTCGACTGGCGAATCGCCCGCACCACGATTCCGGTCCCTGCCGGTGCGACCCGCGCGGTGCTCCAGTTCGAAAAGTCCGACAGCAACGGCTTGCTTCGGATCGACGATGTTGTGGTGACCTCGGCCCCCGACCCCAAGCTGGGAACCTGGACTCCTTATCACGTCGAGGACGATACGACGGGTTGGGCCGCCGTGACCCCTTCTCGGGCGATCGATGCCAGTTCCGCGCTCGATGCGTCCTTCCTGCTGGATGCGCCCGCGGGAAAGCATGGATTCGTCACGGTCCGCGACGGTCGACTCGCCTTTTCCAAAGGGGGGCGTGCCCGCTTCTTCGGCGTCTATCTTTTGCCCCCCTCCGCCTATCTCGAAACCGCGGAGGCCGACGCACTGGCCGACCGGCTGGCGCGGTCGGGGGTCAACCTGGTTCGTCTCGCCGATCTCGATACCGCGCTCGGCCCCGATCGCAGTTTGTACGATGATACACGCGACGATACCAAGGTGTTTGACACGAACGCCCTGGCCAGGCTCGACCACCTGATTGCCGCACTCAAGTCACGTGGCGTCTATGTCTCGTTGGAGTTGCAGAGTGCCCGGCGCTTCCGCGCTGACGACGGGGTCGCCAACCCGTATGCCCTACCGCCGGGGGGCGGGCCGGCGGCCGAGTTCGATCCTGCGATCGGAAAACTCGCGCTCGAGTCGGCCAAGGCCCTGCTCGAGCACGTGAACCCCGAAACGGGCCTTGCCCTGCGTGACGATCCGGTCCTGGCCTGGGTCACCCTGGCGGGGGAGACATCGCTGTTTGATCAGCTCGAACGGCCGGAGCTATTGCCGGCCGAATACTCCGGGTCGCTTCGCACGCTTGCATCCAAGAGTTCGGTGGGCGGAGTTCGACGCATCTGGCAGGAGCTGGGCGAGACGCACTGGAGAGAGATGGCGAATTCACTCCGCAAGGACAAGCTCCGGGTACCGATCGCTGGGGTCTCGCACTGGCGCCGTGATCCCGAGTTCTCCGCGCAGCAAGCGGCGACCGGCCTTGATCTGATCGACGATCGGCTGTACTGGTCGCCTCCCCCCTGGGCGGCTCCCGAGCGTCGCTCACTCCTTTGGAGCCAGGACGGGGCACTCATCGCTGGGGCGACTCACAAGCGAAGGTCCGATCGTCCTTATGTGGTGAGTCAGTGGTGTCATCAGACGCGAGGCGGGTGGGCATTGCCCTACGAGGCGGCTGATTTGATGCTGGCCGTGGATATCGCTGGGTCCGACGATTGGGATGCCCTGGTGCGTCGAGGGGTCTTCCTACATCCGGAACTTTGGGGGAGCGCCGCGGCCGGGACCGGCGGCGGCGAAGACCTGTTCCAGCTTCCCGAAGTGATCAACGGCATGCCCCAGATTTATTCACTCTGGCCGCACGCCGCTTCGCTCCTCTTGCGGAGTGAGCGGAGCGCCGAACCGCACTCGGGACAGACCACTCGTCCTCCTCTACGCCACCGGGCCAATCGCGCCGTCGCGGGGTGGGACCCGAGCCGTGGCCGCCTCGTGATCGAGTCGCCATTTACCCAGGGGTTCGCCGGCTGGCCAGGGGGAGAGGCCGCCGCGTTCGAGCATCTCGTCTTCGAGACCGATCAGTCCTACGCAGTGATCGTCGCCTCCTCGGTTGGCTCCGCTCCCATCGCCACCACCAAGCGACTGCTCGTGACGGCCGTTGCGCAAGTCGAACCGTCCGGGTTCCGTTGGGTGGACGAGTCGAAGGTGGAGGTGGCCGAACCGGGCACGCCGCCGTTACTTCAGGAACCCGTTCGCGCCAAGGTGCTCTGGCGGCGCAAGGGGAACGTCAAGGCGTACCCCCTCGACAACAACGGCACGCGAGGCCCCGCGGTCCCTCTCGTCGAAAGAGAGGATGGCCTCGAGCTGACGATCAACGGGTCGAAGGCAAACTTCCACTGGGAGTTGGTCGAGGAATAAGAACTGAGCAAGCTTGACTTGCTCATATCATTGAATAGGTTGAGGCCTTTTTTCAAGGCGAGAGGGAGCGTCGGCTCCCTCTCTTTTAATCGGCCAACGAAAGCCAAGGGAGCCGACGCTCCCCACTCGGTCACTGCCGGGCCGCTCCCGCGTCAAGGTGCATGCGCAGGTAGGATCGCGGTTCGACCTCGGTCAGCTCGAGTTCCCGGGCCAGGTCGATCACGGCGGCTTGGGCGGCCGGAAGGTCGGCTTCTTTGGTGGCGAACGCCTCGACTTCAGCGAACTCACCTAGCCCTTCGGTCGTGTCGAGTGCGACCTCGATCGGAAGACCCTGGTATTCGAGATGGAAGGGCCGTCTTGTCTTTCGGACCGCGGCGACTTTGCGGAAGCCGAGCTGATTGAACAGTCGGAATAGCTTCGAACGCCTGTTCGCCTTCCGCGAACGGGAGCTCGATCTCCTCACGCGACTTGGTGGGGCCACTCAGGCGAGGCCCTTTGTAGGTGATCCGGTTTTCGGAGCCGATCCTGCGAATTCGAAACGCCTCGTTGGTCTGGGCAAAGTCGCGCGAGGGATGGCCGAGGTACACATCCTCGTGGCTGACCTCGGGTTCGGCCCTGGCTCCCATCTCAGCCAATCGGCGGACGAGTTCGAGGTGGTTGTTCGTCCGGAACTTGATTTCGACCTCAAAGCTCATGAAAGCAGAACCAACATCAATTGAGAAGGCCGGGGGCAGTCGCGGAGCGAGAACCGCCGGGTCAAACCTTGTTCGGGCCACGTTGCCGACACTACCATAAGTCGCTGACGTCCTGCCACGGATCCTGGCCCTCGGGAGAAGGTCCTCGATGAGTTATCGTCACGGCTTCGCGCTGCTCATATTTCTGTTCACCACGGTCTTTTCCGGTAACCCGGCGACGGCCGAACCCGCCGAGCGGCGATTCACCGGCCCCTGGAACCTCGAGTCGCTCCAGCAGCCACCCCAGGCAACATGGGGAGCGGAGTCGGGCCTGGTCCGTGAAGTTTATTACGAGGGCGAGCCCTTCCAGGGAAAGCCGACTCGCGTCTTCGCCTACTACGGAAAACCAAAGGGAGATGGCCCGTTTCCCGCCATGGTTTTGGTCCACGGCGGTGGCGGCAAAGCCTTTCGGGAGTGGGCATCGCTCTGGGCCGAGCGAGGCTATGCGGCGCTGGCCATGGATCTGGCGGGACATGGCCCCGACGGGCTCAGGCTCGTGGACGGCGGGCCCGATCAGGATGACCAGGGCAAGTTCCATGACTTCGCCGACTCGGAAGCGTCGCAGATGTGGACCTATCATGCGGTGGCTGCCGTGATTCGAGGACATTCACTTCTCGCCGCCCGACCGGAGGTCGACGCGAAGCGGATCGGGATCACCGGAATTAGCTGGGGAGGCTACCTGACCTGCATCGTCGCCGGCCTGGACGATCGTCTCAAGGTCGCCGTTCCGGTCTATGGGTGCGGCTACCTGAATGACAACAGCGCCTGGGTCGCTCGGTTCAAAGCGATGTCATCCGCTCAGCGCGATCGGTGGCTGTCCCTCTTTGATCCGTCGAAATACCTTGGCGGCGTGCGCTGTCCGATCCTCTTCGTGAATGGCACCAACGACTTTGCTTACCCGTTGGACAGCTACCAGAAGTCCTACCGCCAGGTCCCGGGGCCGGTCGACCTGTGCGTGACCGTGCGAATGCCCCACGGTCACCCCCAGGGATGGGCACCTCAGGAGATCGGCCTGTTCGTCGACAGCGTGATCGAGGAGGGCAAGCCACTTGCCCGGCTCGGTGCCCCCTTGATTGCCAACGGTCTCGCCTCGACAGCGATCGTGAGCCAGAATCCCCTGGTCCAGGGCGAGCTGGCCTATACGACTGACGAAGGCGAGTGGCCGAAGCGTGAGTGGAAGACGGTGGCAGCCACCCTTTCCGACGGCAAGGCAACGGCGCCGTTACCCGAGAAAAGACCCCTGGTGTTTTTTCTGATGGTTAAGGACGATCGGGGCGCGGTGACGAGCTCGCCACACGTCGAGTTGAAGTGAACGAAAGAGTCGTTTTTCGGACTCAGCGTCTCAGGCCAAAGCCTCTGAGGCTGCGTCCGTGGACGGAAGCGCCGGAAAAATCGAAAAAATTGGAAAAATCGCCAATTTCATTCAATGGCGGAAGTGAGGTTGTCGATTAATGAGGAAGGATCTCCGCCAACAGGCGGAGATTCCGCCGAAGCTGGTGGGCCGTGCCCATCCGACGAAGAAGATGGAACATCAGCGGGTTCACGCAGATGCGGCGGAGATGCCGCAATTCGCCCAACCTCTCGCGGCGGATCAGCCTTAGCTCAAGGAGGAAACGTGGCCGCGATCGATCCTATGCTACTCGCCACGAACGACGACCCTTCACGACGAACCTGGCCGGTCCGCCAGGCGATTTTGGTGGGCCTTCTGGCCCTGACCTTGAACCTGGCCGGCAATGGTCGAGTCAGCCTTTTCGATCGAGACGAGCCGCGCTATGCCGGGGCCACGCGTGAGATGCGGGCCAGTGGCGATTGGGTTCACCCGACCTTCAACGCCGAGCCCCGTTATCACAAGCCGGTCTTGATCTATTGGCTGATGATGGTCGGCACGGCGGTGGGGGGAGACAACCCGTTCGGGGTGCGCCTGGTGTCCTCCTTGGCGGGGGCCGCCACCTGCCTGGTCGTCTGGGCCTGGGGTCGCCGCATGCTCGGTGAGCGGGCAGGCCTCCTGGCTGGCCTGATCCTGGCCACGGCCCCGATCGTCGTGGCCGAATCGAAGATGGCGACCACGGACGCGACCTTGATGCTCTGGGTTGTGGGCTGTCAGTTCTGTCTCTGGGAACTGTCACAGCGCCAGTCCTGGAAGATTGCGGCGCTCTTCTGGACTTTGCTCGGGCTGGCCATCCTGACCAAGTCGCCCGCCGGGCCGGTGCTTCTCTTTGCCTCGGCGGCCGTCTCCTGGTGGTGCGGTGGGCCGACCTCCTTTTTGAAACGGCTGCACTGGCGATGGGGCCCCTTGCTCTGTGCGGCGATCGTGCTTCCCTGGAACGTGGCGATCCTGATGAGGTCTCACGGCGAGTACTACAACGTCGCCGTGGGCTATCACATCATTCGCCGGGCGACGTCCGGGATCGAAGAGCACGGTGGCTTTCCCGGTTATTACGTTGTCCTGAGCTTCCTGACCTGTTTTCCCTGGTCGGCATTGCTGCCGGCGGCTCTGTATGCCGGCTGGTCGCGGCGGAAAGAGTCTCCCGTCTTCGGGTTCCTGCTGGGCTGGATCGTCGGCCCGTTGATCTTGCTGGAATGTGTTCGGACGAAGTTGATCCACTACTATCTCCCGGCGTTTCCAGCCTGGGCTTTGCTGATCGCCTGGATGGTCGTCGCGGTCACCGAGTCGGAAATCGCGCTGGAATACTGGAAGTTGGGGCGTCACGCCGTCCGGTTCCTGCGGACGATAGCGACGGGCGCGATCGCCGGCCTCCTGGCCGCGGCCTGGTTTGCACCTCCTGAGCTTCGAGCGGCCTGCCTCGTTCTCTCGGCCATCATGCTTGTTGGCACTCTCCTGTTCCACGTCCATTACAAGATGGGGGGGATCGAGCGGGCGACCCAAGTGCTGATCGCTTCCAGTGCGCTCATGACCTTGCTGCTTGGGGTTTGGGTTCTGCCGGCACTCGAACCGTACCGGATTTCCGGTGTCATCGGCCGGCGGCTCGCCGAGCTCGAGTCGCGCGAGCAGGCCAAGGCGATCCTTTGTACGTTTGACCTTCCAGGAGTGGTTTACGCGCTCGGGCACCCGGCACCAATCGTTCGCGGCATCAACAAGTTGGTCGCTCAGGTCGACAGGGACAAGAAGGTCATTGTTCCGCTCCGTCCTCAGGAAGTACCGGTTCTCCAGCGCGAAGCTCGGCTGGACGTCGAGGTCCAAGAGACGATCCGTGGTTACAACCTCGACAAGGGCCGCACTGAGACTTTGATCATGGCGGTCATCCGACCGAGGGCGACGACCCTCGTCAAGCAACCGGATTCCACGATCATCCGGTAGGCTGAGCCTTTGCCGACCCACCGTCGGGATCTCACCGACGGTGGGTTTCAATTCGCCGGCATTGGGCGATAATCAGGGCCTGTGAGACCCGGCTGAGCCGGAGGGAATCAAGGCCGCTGCGTCCTTGGATCCGCTCAGTCCAGGCCCCAACGGCAGTTGGATTGCCATGTCTGCACCACGTCGAATCGCCATGTGGTCGGGCCCACGAAACATTTCGACTGCGCTCATGCGTTCGTGGGGGAATCGTCCCGATACGTTCGTTGCCGACGAACCACTCTACGCCCATTATCTTCAGCAGACGGGCATCGACCATCCCGGGGCCGCCGAGGTGATCGCAGGGCACGAGCCCGACTGGCGGAAGGTGGTCGCCTGGATGACCGGCCCGATTCCCGATGGTAAGTCGGTCTTCTTCCAGAAGCAGATGGCCCATCACCTTCTGCCCCAGATCGACCGCGCCTGGCTGGGGCAAGTCGACAACGCGTTCCTGATCCGCGACCCTCGCGAAATGCTCGTGTCGCTCGCCAAGGTCCTTCCCAACCCGACCGTCGCGGATACGGGCCTCCCCCAACAGGTTGAGATCTTCGAGTGGGTCAGGCGTCACGGCGGCTCCAGCCCGCCTGTGGTCGACGCGCGTGACGTCCTGGAGGACCCGCGGACCACCTTGGTCCTGCTGTGCGACGCGCTCGGGGTGCGCTTCCTGGACGCGATGCTTTCCTGGCCCGCCGGACCACGCTCGAGCGACGGCGTCTGGGCGAAGTACTGGTACGCGAACGTCGAGAAGAGTACCTCGTTCCAGCGGCCGACCACCTCGAATGAAGCGTTTCCGGCCCATCTCGAAGGACTGCTCCAGGAGTGCGTCCCCTACTACGATGCGCTCTATGCCCATCGATTAAGACGCTCCGGCGAGACCAAGGTGAGTTGATGCTTCAACAATACGACGAACGCAACCGTGACCTGATCGTCAACATCAATGGCGACCTGCGGCATCGGGACCAGGCGGGAATCAGTCCGTTTGACTCGGCCGTTCAGGGGGGAGACGCTGTCTGGGAAGGTCTCAGGCTCTATGACGGCCGGATTTTTCGGTTGGTCGAGCATCTCGACCGGCTTCGGAGTTCGGCGCTCGCCCTGGCCTTCGCCGAAATTCCCTCGCATGATGCCATCATTGAGCAGGTCCGCCGCACCCTCGAAGCCAATCGGATGCGCGATGGCGTTCATATCCGGCTGACCCTGACCCGGGGCATCAAAGTGACCTCGGGGATGGATCCCCGGCTCAATCGCGCGGGGCCGACGCTGATCATTCTGGCCGAGTACAAGCCGCCGGTTTACGACAAGGCGGGGATCACCCTGTTGACCAGCACGATTCGACGTCCCCCTCCCGACAGCCTGGATCCCAAGATCCACCACTGCAACCTGATCCCGTCGATCCTCGCCAAGATTCAGGCCAATGCCGCTGGGGCCGACGATGCCCTCATGCTCGATGCCCGGGGGTTCGTGGCCGAAACCAATGCCACGCACGTCTTTGTGGTTTCCAAGGGTGAGGTGTCCACGAGCCGGACCCTGGCGTGTCCCGAGGGGATTACCCGGACCGTGGTCCTCGAGCTCTGCCAGAGGCACGCGATTCCTCATGGCGAGCGTGACCTCTCTCTCACCGAGGTCTATCGCGCCGATGAGGTCTTCTGCACCGGGACGATGGGAGAGCTTGCTCCGGTGACGAAGATCGACGGCCGGACGATCGGCGATGGTGGTATTGGGCCCGTGACCGTGCAGCTTGGAGCCTTGTTTCGTGAGTTGACGGCGACCGAAGGGATCGCGGTGGTTGTCTGACCGATTTTGGGCGGGAGCGGATTCCTCGCTCATGGAGGACTTGACCCATGCCCGGAAATTCCCTATCGTTATGGTTTCCCGATGAGGTTGGCCACACCGCCAAGCGACTCGCTCCGTCCACGCAAGGGTTTTGAGTTCGTCCGAGGACACCTGGTATATGCCGCGGAAAAAATTTGGTCGAAACCGGAAGAACCGCTGCCGGTTCTGCACTCCCGAAGGCTGCCCGCGTCCGGCTTATGTCGATTACAAGGACGTTGGCTTGCTGAAGAAGCTCTGCACCAACCAGAGCAAGATGTTCTCGCGCAAGCGGAGCGGGAACTGTGCGGCGTTCCAGCGCGCGTCCAGCGACGCAGTGAAGCGAGCCCGTTTCATGGCGCTCATCCCCTACGTGGGCGAGTAATGCGATTCAACGGGGCGTGAGACCACGGCTGTCTTGCGTCCCTCTCTTTTTTTTCTGCTCTCCCTCCCTGTCTTGCGGTCACCACCGCGCTGAATTCCTGGGGTCCCTCAACCTCGTTTCAGGAATTTCAGAAACTGTAAATTCAGTTCCTCGTAAGAAACGCCCAGCCGTTCCTGGAGCGAGCGACCCGTGTCACGGCGGATTATGCCGCGATAGGCGTCCTTGGCGTAGTCGAGAAACGGCTCGCGATACGCTTTCCCTTGGCCTTGCATCAGGAAGACAGCCAGTGCCATCGATTGGGCGTAATGCAGATGAATCGACTCCCGGGCGTTAAAGGCAGCCTGATCGAGTTGAAGTAATCGCTCGATCGACAGAAATTCCCCTTCCTCCATTTTGGCGCGCGCGGCGTCGATCCTGGGGCCAACGAGCCCACCGACCATCATGACCCCATCGGGCCCTGGGACCACCGTCTCAAAATAGGTACCGAGGCCCTCGAAGACCCAGTAATTGCCTACATTCTTGGTATACCCATTCCGTCCCGCCGACTCGAACAGGAGCTGGTGGGAAACCTCGTGATAGAGGGTGGCGGTCGCATCGATTTCCGCCTCGGGATCGTGGAAGAAGTACGCTGGGGCACGTTTCCCTTTGCCAGACTTGGGGGGAATGTAGATTCCCAGGCTTTCCTCAATGCCGGGCTCATACGGGCTGAGGTAGTCGACGTATTCCTGCTTGTTCTTGAAGTAATAGACCTGGTGCGGGGCGGAGTTCTTCTCGCCAACCATTTTCTTGTCGCGGAATCGCTGGGCCAGCGGAAGTCGATTGTCGGTCTCAATCACGTCGGCGAGCAACGAGAAGAAGAGGTCATGAAACACTTCGAGCTGACGGCCGAATGCGATCGCCTCCGAGAGTGGAACGTTCGTTCGGATTTCGAAATGCTCGGTAGAGATGTTCCAAGCGCACTTCCAGGGGCTCCGAAGCTGGTCCGCTTGATCGGCGGGGAGCCATCGCGTTTCCCTCTGGCCGGCTGAGGCCGGGGCCGGTAGCTCCCCTTGGTCGAGATGGGAGACCCACGACGATTTTACCCACCCAAACGTCGGATGATCGACCATCCCTTCCTCGAGACGCTTACGGGCGTACGGGGTTGCCCATCCCCCTTCATGGGGGACGTACCCCAGGAGTCGACGCGCCTCAGGGTGGTCGGGTTGCCGGCTGAGGACACCGCGAAGGCACGCATCGGCAAACGCATAATGCCTCGGCATCGAGCTGACCGCCCGCTCCGCCAGGTCGAAGAGTGCTGTGGCGGTTGCCCCTTGGATTTTGCGGAGATCGCCATTCCAGGCGTCCGCGGCCTCTGGTTTGGCCGTGACATTGGCCAGCCCCTTCACGGGTGAGGAGGCGACCTTGGAAAGAACGAGATACCGCGTCGCGCCGTCGGCCAGCGGGACGGGTTCAACGGCCGTTCGGACTGTCATGGCCGCAACAGACTGCCCCTGTTCAGTCAGACGTGTGGCGAGGGCGTCGAGCTCTGCGGTCTCCTGCTCCCGGATCGTCTGAAACGCTTGATGCAGAGCTGCTGAGGGCTGGTCGGCCAGGTTAGGTGGGGGGACCTGGAGCGTGAGGAGGATTCCCAGCCCGCAATAAAAGGCCAACATTCGCGTATCCCTCGCAAACCAGGATTCAGAAAAGCAGGACTGCCGTCGCCCTGAGAACTTGGACGATCCGCCGTGAGGGCTTGTTCGGTTCCTCTGGACGGGTCAGGGCAACTGGCGCACAATGCGCGCCGCGGTGAGGTAAGGATGACCTCGAAGTCGATTCCCGCGAGGTGAAATGGAGTCCGCCCGATGCCGAGAAAAATTCCCCGCGCAGTGATTCTTGTAATCGGCCTGGTGATTGGCTGGGGCTTGGATCATCTCCCTCGCTCCGGATCGGTCGTGCTGGCCAGCGGCAGCGATCGGGCGGGAGAATCCATCGTGGCGAGCGGCCCAGTGATGCTCGGCTACAACGATGGGAAAAAGGTTCAGATCCCGCTCGAGGCGATCTACTACCTCGACTATAAGGGGGGGCGTCTGCTGGCAACCATCCCCTCGTTCAAGCAATCGATTGGGTCCGCCAAACTCATCGATACCTTTGGCGAGCGCGACCTCGTGGCCGATTTCAAGCTGAATCTCGACTCTGGCCAGCGGCCCCAATTCTTGATGACGACCGGCTCGCTCGGCACGTACAGCGAAGGGTGGGCACCCCTCTTTGTCTTTGAAACCACCACCGGCCAGGTCGCAGTGTACAAGGTGGAACAGCATATGGTGGGGGCGAAAACGACGCCCAAGTTTGAACTGATGGAGGTTCACCCAATTCCTGCGCCGACTCCCCCTCCCGAACCGCGTTGAGTTGAGCACGCCCTGACGCCATCGGATTGGGTCAGGGCGTCATTCAACGAACCGCCCTTGTGTTACTGAGGAAGCACCACTCCTCCGCCAACCGCCGGCCCGATGACCTTGATATCACCGGGTTGCCCCGCGTTGCCAGGTGCCGCACCGGGGGCTCCAGGAGCCCCCCCAGGAGCGGCGCCACCTGCTCCCGCTCCCGCCTCTTCGCCCTCGTGGATCGATTCGGTTCCGTAGGGGCGTGCTTCCTGGTGGTTCAGGAGCCATTCCGCCTTGGGGTCGAAGACCTTCGAATCACCATACTCACGGAAGGGGTCACGCGAGCCGGGGACATGCTCGGCGAAGACCAGACCCGTCGTGTACTGGAAGAAGGCGAGCCACTTGCGGTCGAGTCCCATCCCGAACGGCGGCTTCGAGTTGAAGTCGATCACTCCCAGGATCTTCTTGTGCACCGGCGCGGTTTCGAACGCCACGATCAGGATCGCCACCGTGACGACGGCGCCTCCGAATCCGAAGACGAGCCGACCGAGCTGATAGACGGGCGTTGGGAATCGGACCATGGCAGGCGCCAGGGATTCGGTGATCAATCGAAGCAAGAACGTCGCGATGATGAACAGACCCAGCAAGCAGAGCGTGTCGGAAAAGCCCCAGCCGATTCCGGTCCCATCCAGGAGCGCGGCCAGCGGCTCGTAGAAGTTGAAGGCGATGATTCCGCCGAACAGGACGTTGAAGAACATCAGGACAGCGCCCCAAAGTCCCTCGCTCGTCAAGGCCCAGGTCAATCCTGCAATCAGGCCGACGAGCACCAAGTTGACGACGATCTCCATGGACAAATTCCTCAGCGTAAATTCAAGGTAGATCGAGAGTTGGCGTCGTCCGCTTGTTATTTCACGACTCGGAGAAGTTCGTCGATCGAGGTCTTCCCCTGGATGACCTGACGGAGGCCGTCCTCCTGGAGATAGATCATGCCGTTTTTGCGGGCCTCGGCCTTGATCGCGTTAAGCGACGGGTTCTCGCGGATCATGTCGCGCATGGGCTCGGTGATGATCAGCAACTCGAAAATCCCGGTTCGGCCCAGGTAGCCGGTGCCGCCGCATTGCGGGCAGACTTCCTGAGGTTCCGCCGGTCTCCGGTAGAACACATCCACTTTGTCGGCGGGCAAGTTGGCCTTTTTGAGGAACTCGGGCTTGGGCTTGTACGGTTCCTTGCAATTCTCGCAAAGCATCCGAACGAGGCGCTGACCGAGCACGGCGGTGAGGGCCGAGGCGATCATGAAGGGCTCGACGCCTAGGTCGAGGAGGCGGAAGAGCGCCGTCACGGTGTCGTTGGCATGGACGGTCGAGAAGACCATGTGACCGGTCGTTGCCGCCTGGCAGGCGATGGTTGCGGTCTCTTGGTCGCGAATTTCGCCGATCATGATCACATCGGGATCTTGCCGAAGGATCGAGCGGAGGCTGCCTGAAAAGGTTTGCCCGCTCTTGGTGTTGATTTCCATCTGGGTGATGTTGTCGAGGTGATATTCAATCGGGTCCTCGACGGTGATGATGTTCTTCTGGAACCGGTCGATCTCGCGGAGGCAGGCGTAGAGGGTGGTGGTCTTGCCCGATCCGGTCGGTCCACAGCAAAGGAACATGCCGTGGGGCTGGGTCACGAGGTTGCGGATTTCGGTGGCCAGTTTGGGCCGAAGTCCGGCTTCGTCGAGTGCGGAGACGCCCATTCCGCTGTCGAGAATACGCATCACCATCTTCTCGCCCGACTTCGAGCCCGAAGTCGCCACGCGGAACTCGAGTTCGCGGCCTTCGAGCTTGGCGCCGAAGGAGCCATCCTGCGGTTTGCGCTTTTCCGAGATGTCGAGCGCCCCGAGGACCTTGAAGACGTTGATCACGGCATCGCCAGTGGGCCGGTCGAACGGCTCGGCGGCGTGAAGGATGCCGTCGATTCGGTAGCGGATCGAGAGTTGTTCGGCCGTCGGTTCGAAGTGGATGTCGGTCGCACGGCGGAGAACAGCGTCATAGACGAGTTCCTTGGCCGACGTGTAGGACCGAGACTCCTCGGCTTGGGCGACCCGGGTGGGGTCGGCCTTGCTCGATCCCTGGCTTTTGCCGACGAACTCGATGGGAGGTCCGCCCTGGTTGACTCCCGAGTCTCCCTTATTGAAAATCCCCTTCATGCCGGCCTTGTTCATCAGGCCATTCATGACCTCGCCGAGATGATAGAAGGTCAATACCTTGGAATCATCGGGAACCGTCTGGTTCCGCGTATAGATGTAGGACAGGAGGGGAACGAAGTAGGACAGCAGCAGGAGTGTCAGGCTGATCGGGTAGATCGGAATCGCCCAGACCATGGCGAAGCCGAGGATCCCCGAGAAGAAGATGACGCTGTTCCAGACCTCGAATTTCGGGTTGATCAGTTCCTTGGCATCGTCGTCGACCCAGTACGAGGTCCACGCCCAGAGCAGGAAGATGGCCAGCACGGGGAGGAACTTGAGCAGATTGAGATACATGCCGGGCCCGCGCAGGATGCCCGGCGCTTGGGCGAGCAAGACCCCGGCCGACTCGGCGGCGAAAGCCCCGGCCGTCGCGCCCAGGGTCATCAAGGTGAACGTCGCGAGTGCGAGGCGCGGACGGATCATCGCTTCCCTTTCCTCCCACGGAGAACTCGACACGACGCAGTCGCGGGTCCAAGACGGTCGAAGAACCGACTTTGATCTTAGAGAATACCCGGCTGTGCGATGTTAATGCCTTTGAGCGCCATTTTCAAAGTTTCCACGCTCGGCGCAACCTCGAATGCCGTAGCGCGTTCGATCCGCTCATTGACGACAAGCTGTCTCAGACTCTCGGTGAAGTCCTGCATTCCTTCTTCTTTGCCGATTCGGATCGCGTCGCCGAGCTTCGTATCTTCTTCGTTGAGAATCAGCTTTCGAACGGTGGGGTTCGTCCGCATGATCTCGTTGGTCGGCACGCGGGTGATCCCCTGAGCTTGCAGCTCCTTGGTCGTGATCAGGAGTTTTTGCGCGACGATCGCCTTGAGGTTGAACGCCAGGTTCTGCCGTAGCGGCGCGTGCATCTCACGAGGGAACAGGTCGAGAATACGACTGATCGTCGACGGAGCGCTCGAGGCGTGGATGGTGCCGAAGACAAGGTGACCGGTCTCAGCGGCGTGCATCGCGGCGCCGAAGGTCTCCTGGTCTCGCATCTCACCCACAAGGATGATGTCGGGGTCTTGCCGCACCGCGTCCTTGAGCGCTTTGTGCCAGTCCTTGACGTCGATGCCGATCTCGCGCTGGTTGATGATCGACTTGGAGTCGCTGAAGGTGAATTCAATCGGGTCTTCGAGCGTCAGGATATGCATCCGCTCACGCTCATTGATGTATTGAAGCATCGATGCGATCGTGGTGCTCTTACCCGAACCGGTCACGCCGGCCAGGATGATGATCCCCTGCTCATACTGGGTGATCTCGGCCATGACGGGGGGCAGGCCGAGCTTCTCGAAGTTGGGGATCGAGTTGTTGACCCGGCGGGCGACCAGGCTCAGCCGTCCTCGGGCTCGGAACAAGCTGACCCGGAATCGAGTTTCGAGATCGCCGTCGAAGATGATATGGGCGAAGTCGACTCCACCCTCATCGTCGAGAATGTGCTTCTGGCGAGGGGTCAGGATCGGAAACATCAACCGTTCCATGTCCTCCTTCGTCAGCAAGGGCATCTGCATCTGTCGGAGCACACCCCCCAGCCGCATACTCGGGGAAAGCCCCACCTTCAGGTGAAGGTCGGATCCCTTGTACTTCATCACCATCCGAAATAGCTTGTTGCATTCGGGCTCGTTCGGGGCCGCCTCAACGTTCACTTCCACGTCAGTCGCCATGTGCGAATTCTCCTGCAAGGAATGCACCTGGGGGCGTGTCGAACACGCCGGTCGGGTCCCATCTGACTTGTGTTGACTCGTTGTGAGACTTCATCAAAATCGGGAAACCGGGAGGACGAGATGCTCCGTGATCGTCGCCCGGAGAAACTTTCTGCTTCGTGTTCACGGTCGAGCGAAAATCGAGGGCTGTCGTGGCGGTGCGTGAGGGACCGGACGCTGGTCAGGAGGCCGGGGACCCCGCGACGAGCCGGACAGGTACCCCGTGCCGGGCCAGATATTCTTTGGTCTCGGTGATCGTGTATTCGTGATAGTGGAAGATGCTGGCCGCCAGCGCGGCGCTGGCCCCTCCTTCGACAAGGGCTGCGCGCAAGTGTTCGGGACTCCCCGCGCCTCCCGAGGCGACGACCGGAATCTCGACCGCTTCGCTGACCGCCCGGGTCATTGGCAAGTCGTAGCCGTTTTTGGTTCCATCGGCATCCATACTTGTCAGGACAATCTCCCCGGCGCCGAGCCGTTCGACCTCACGAGCCCAGGCGACCGCCTCCAGACCGGTCGAGATTCGACCGCCGTTGATATGCACTTCCCAGACTTCACGGCCGTCCCGCTGGACTCGTTTCGGGTCGATGTTGACGACGATGCACTGACTGCCAAACCGCCGCGCGGCCGCTCGAACGAAATCGGGGTCGCGAACCGCCGCCGAGTTGATCGAGACCTTATCGGCTCCCGCCTTGAGCAACGCGCGGATGTCTTCCAGGTTGCGAATTCCGCCCCCCACCGTCACCGGCATGAAGCAGACCTCGGCCGTCCGGCTGACGACATCCCAGATGATCTCACGCCCTTGGTGGCTCGCCGTGATATCGAGGAAGACCAACTCGTCGGCCCCCTCCAACTCATAACGGCTTGCCACTTCGACCGGGTCGCCGGCGTCGCGCAAGTTGACGAAGTTGGTTCCTTTGACCACGCGGCCTTCATTCACGTCGAGGCAGGGGATGATCCGCTTGGCCAGCATTCGCAGGTCCGGTCTCGAGGGCGATCGTTGTGATTGGAACGTGTTCGAGGTCGAGTGTCAGAATCTGAAACGGAGTCGATTTTGTTGGGAAGGTAGCGTCTGCCCAGTTCTCACCTTAAAGGAGGATCGGCAGGGCCGATCCTCCGGCTGAGTCGCGACCAACTGTCGAATCTGTTCCGACCGACTCGCTCTCACTCCATCCAAGGAATTCAAGACAATATTGTATCCCAGAGAAAGTGGCGATCCTAGGGGGGAGGATCACGCGTCTTTTTCGAAAAGGCTGCGCTGTTAAATCGGATGATGCCGATTGGATCGGCGTGAGACCGTTTGAAACCGCTCTTATTCAATGATTCGAGGGCAGGGGGGCAGCGAATTCAAGAACGTTCGGCCATATGGCTTGGTGAGCACGCGGGGATCGAGAATCACGACGATTCCCCGGTCCGTTTTCGACCGGATCAGTCGGCCGAAGCCTTGCTTGAGCTTGATGACCGCTTCAGGAATTTGATAGTCGTTGAACGGGTTGCCGCCGTTTCGGCGAATCGATTCCAGACGCGCTTCGAGTAAGGGGTGGCTTGGGACGCTGAATGGGAGCCGGACAATGATCACGTTCGAGAGCGCTTCGCCGGGAACGTCGACCCCTTGCCAGAAGCTATCGGCGCCGAAGATCACGCTGTCGACGTCCGCCTTGAAGGCCTCGACCATTTTGGAGCGGGGCATGCCCTCGCTCTGGGCGATCAGGGTGATGTTCTGCTTCGCGAACCAAGGCGTGAGCGTCCTGACCGCCGCGTCGAGCATCTTGTAAGAGGTGAAGAGAACGAAGGCCTTTCCTTGGGTCTTCTCCAGGTAGTGGGGGATCGCCTGGATCGCCTCACGTTCAAACTCCGCGCTCCGTTCAGAGGGATCGGGTAAATTCCTTTTCAGGTGGATGGCGACCTGTTTCGGAAAATCAAAAGGGCTGCCAAGCTGGAGGCTCTCCCCCTGGGTCAGGCCGAGCCGCGTCTTGCAGAAGTCGAAGCGCGGGGGGGAGCCGACGCTGAGCGTGGCCGACGCCAGGATGCAGGTTGGAACGCGATCGAACAGAGCGCGACGGAGGGTGGCTCCGACGTCGAGAGGCGCGGAGGCGAGCGTCACCCGCCGCCGTGAGCCCCCGGTCAACTCGATCCAGTGGACGCTGTCCGGCTCTTTCTGGCCGAGCCAGGAGGAGAGGGTGGACGCGAGGGAGAGGCAACGCTCTTCGAGGGCCGACAGCTCGATGCGCTGCTCTTCGGCCTTGATGGTCTCGGCCCCGTGCCTGATGGCCGACGCGAGCTTGCGCAACTCCTCGCAAACGGTATCGGGCCAGGCGATCGGTTTGCGGAGCCGGCCATTGGTCGCTCCTTGTGAATTCTGCCACTCGGCGACGTCATCGAAAAAGTTGAGCGCCTCGCTCCGGACGCGCTGGACTTGCATGATCGCGTCGTCGAGCTTGTGATAGGCCAGCAACCCCTTGCGTGAGCGGTCGTTGTACAGCTTGCTGAGCGTGTAGTCGAACTGGCCGCTGGAGATCTTCAGTCCCAGATGCTCGCCGGCCACGGCCTCGAGGGTGTGGGCCTCATCGAAGATCGCGACGTCATAGTCGGGGAGCAGGCTGGCCCCTGCATTCCGAAGCGCGAGGTCGCTCATGAAGAGGGCGTGATTCACCACCAGAATGTTGGCCGTCCACATTCGCCGGCGGGCTTTGTAATAAAAGCAGTCTTTGTTGCGTGGGCAGGATCGACCGAGACAGTTCCCGTTCTCACTCGCGATGGCATCCCAGACATTGGGAGCCGGGCGGAAATCGAGGTCAGCGCGGCTGCCGTCAGTCGTTTTCCCTGACCAGAGCCGGATCTCGGAGAGTTGATCGTGATCTTCGGGCCTCGAGAACGACGCCCCGGCGCGGGCCACGGTCGCGTCGAGCCGTCGCAAGCTGATGTAGTTGGAACGCCCCTTGACCAGCACCGCCGAGAACTCCTGCGGCATCACCGAGCGAAGGAATGGGAGATCCTTCTGAAGGAGCTGCTCCTGGAGGCTAATCGTGTGGGTCGAGACGACGACCTTCTTCTGGCCGGACTCGGCTGCCGCGAGGATCGCCGGCACGAGGTAGGCGAAACTTTTGCCGACCCCCGTTCCGGCTTCGACCATGAGGTGCGACTTGTTCTCAATGGCGCGGGCGACCGCCTTGGCCATTTCGAGCTGTTCCTCGCGTGACTCGTAGCTCGGCAGCCGCCGCGCGATGGCCCCGCCCGGACCGAGGATGGGGACGGGGTCGAGAGGCGACATGAGACGCTCCATTCCGTATGAATGACGGCGGACCGTCTTAAGTCAGATGCGCTCACCAGGTCAACTAAAAAAGGAAGCGGCCAGGAGCCGACAAGTCGGGTCACGGCGTCCTTCCCAGTCGTCAACCGATCGTTCCTTCGGTCGGACTCGACGCGGTCGCGTACAGTTTCTTGGGAATGCGGCCTGCCCCGGCCGCGAGCCGGCCGGCTTCGATCGCCAGTCGCATGGCACGAGCCATCCGGAGCGGATCCTTGGCTCCCGCGATTCCGGTATTGAGGAGCACGCCGTCGCAGCCGAGCTCCATCGCCAGCGACACGTCGCTGGCCGTGCCGACTCCGGCGTCAACGATGACCGGATATTCCGGGTCGTTTCCCTTGAGATCCTCGAGGATGATCCGGAGGTTATTCGGGTTCAGGATCCCCTGGCCGCTACCGATTGGGCTGCCGGCCGGCATGACGCTCGCGGCACCGGCGGCTTTGAGACGACGGGCCATGATCGGGTCGTCGCTGGTGTAGCAGAGAACCTGGAACCCCTCGTCTACCAAGATCCGGGTCGCCTCCAGAGTCGCCACGGGGTCGGGAAGCAGCGTCTTGGTGTCGGCCAGGACCTCGAGCTTGACCCAGTCGGCCCCGGGATTCTCCAGGCCAAGGAGGAGCTCACGGCCCAGGCGAGCCGTCCGCAGGGCGTCTTCCGCGGTGAAGCATCCGGCCGTGTTGGGCAAGATCGTGTATCGTTTGGGGTCGAGGAAGTCGAGCAAGCTTCGGCCATCGCGGTCGAAGAGTCGCTCGCGACGGACGGCAACCGTCACGACCTCGGCGCCACTCGCGTCGAGGCAGTCGCGCATCAACTCGAGAGTTGTGTACTTGCCCGTGCCCACGAGCAAGCGACTCCGAAAGGTATGCGTGCCGATCGTCAGCGTGTCCGAATCGAGATCCACGGACGGTTCCCCCCCTCCGCCCACCAAGGTCACCACTTCCAGAATGTCCCCCGGGACGATCGGGGTTTCGTCGTGGCGTGAGCGCGTGACAAGCTCGGAGTTGACCTCGACCGCCACTTGCTCGGGCCTGAGCTTAAGTTCTTGCAACAAGCCGGCCACGGTTATTGGCGCGGGCACCTCGCGCTGCTCGCCGTTCAAGGTGATAATCACTGGAGATCCCGTCGTCCCCTTTGCCGCGTCTTCCTCACGCTCGAGCCGTGGGCTCGAGATCCTGAGACGAAGAATCGCGTCCCCTCGTTGTTGACACCTGTCCATCGTAAAGCGTTGGCTCGCCCGGGGTCAAGCCAACGCATTGTTGCCAAAGGCCAGGGAAAGGCCGGGCGGCCGATTCCAACTGGCTTCAGCGGCCGAGCAGTCCTCGCTGACTCCGCTCGATCTGGTAGTGGCAGAGGGCCACCGCGCAAGCGTCGGCCACGTCGTGAGGCTCGGGCAGGCGATCGAGTCCCAGCTCGGTCTGAATGGCGTGTTGCATCTGCAGTTTCGGAGCCTTGCCGCTGCCGGTCAGCGTCTTCTTGATCCGGGAGGCGGCGTAGCCGACGACGGGCACGCCCCGCTGGGCCGCGGCCAGGACGATGACTCCTCGCGCATGGGCCATCAGGATGGCGGTCCTGGGATGCTTCAAGTGGCTATGGACCTGTTCCAGCGCGACCGAGGAGGGAGGAAAGGCGTCGAGGACTTCGGCCACTCCCTGATGGATCAACTCGAGCCGACGCCCCATCGGCGCTTTGTCGGCTCGCGGTCGAATCACCCCGGCCTCAATGACGAAAGGGCCGCGTGGAGAGGTTTCCACGACCGCGTAACCGGTGACGATGAGACCGGGATCGATTCCGACGACCCGGAAAAAAGGTCGCTGACCTGCCTCAGAGGTCGGAATCGTGCTCGTCGTCGCCATCGCGTTTGGCCCTTCCTTGGGACAATACCCCAAGGGTGGGGGTTGCCCACCCGGTCGAGAGTCTGGTCGAAGCATTTCGCCGTTGAGATCCAAAAGCCTATCAATCGATTCGCCACGAGGTGCCGTCGGCTCGGTCTTCGAGCGTGACGCCGAGGCCCGACAGCTTGTTACGAATCTCATCGGCCAACGCGAAGTTTTTCTCCTTCCGAACTTGTGTACGGAGATGCACCAGCAGGTCGAGCAACGGGGCGGTGAGCCGATCCTGGTTCGTTTCGGGCTTGGCCAAGGGCTCTCGGAAGAGGCCGAGAAGTTGCGTCAGTTCCTTGAGAACGACCATCCCTGCCTTGTATTCCACGAGCGCAGGGCCCGACTGCGGAGTCAGATCGTTGGCGAACCGGTTCAGGGCGTGGATCGTCTCGTAGAGTTCACCAATCGCGCCGCCGGTATTGAAGTCATCGTCCATGGCGTCGAGAAAGCGCTGGCGGTGCTCGGCGATCTCGCCCAGGAGGGGCGATGTTCCCGGGTCGAATTCGCCGCGTCGCGTCGGCGCGGAGAGCTGGTAAAAGCTTTCACCGGTGATTCGCTCGAAGCGCTCGAAGCCCTTGAAGAATGCCTGGAGGCCGCGGGCGAGTTCGTCGAGGCGTGAGGGGCCGTAGTCGATCGGACGGCGGTAGTGGCTGGTCAGGAGCAGGGCGCGGATGGTGTCCGGAGTATGAGCTTCGAGCAGGTCAGACATCAAGACGATCGTGCCAGGGTCGGACTTGGAGATCTTCTTGCCGTCCTTGGTCAGCAGGCCATTGTGCAACCAGTAGGTGGCGAAGGTCTGACCGGAGTACGACTCGGACTGCACCACCTCGTTCTCGTGGTGGGGGAAGACCAGGTCAAGCCCGCCGCCATGGATGTCGAAATGGGCGCCGAGGATTTTCATGCTCATGGCGGAGCATTCAATATGCCAGCCGGGGCGTCCCGGTCCCCAGGGGCTATCCCAGAACGGCTCGCCCGGTTTCGACCCCTTCCAGAGCGCAAAGTCGCCCGGGTGCCGCTTCACGGCGGTCGGCTCGATCCGTGCGCCTGCTTGGAGTTCCTCGGGGTCGCGATGGCTCAACTTGCCGTAGTCGGGGGCTTTCGACACGTCGAAGTAAACGTCTCCCGAGGAGGGGTAGGCGAACCCCTTGTCGATCAGGCCCTGGGTCATCTCGATGATTTCGTCGATATGTTCCGTCGCGCGAGGCATATGGTCGATGCCGTCGACTCCGAGCGCACGGAGACAGGCGAGGTAGTCTTCGGTGACTCGGTCGGCGAGTTCCTTGACCGAGGTCCCTTCCTTCTGTGCCTGGACGATGAGTTTGTCATCGACGTCGGTGATATTGACGACCCACGTGACCTCGAAGCCCAGGTAGACGAGGTAACGCTTGATGGTGTCAAAGATGACGGGCCCGACCATATGGCCGACGTGGCTGCGAGAATAAACGGTGGGGCCGCAGACGTACATGCCCACCGCGCCCGGGCGAACCGTCTGGAAAGGTTCTTTGGTCTGGGTCAGCGTGTTGTAGACGCGAAGCGACATAAAGGTCGGGCTCGGTTTCGTGATCGTTGTGAAGGAAGAATGCCGGCGGCCTGGGCCTGGGAGAGTGATCCGCGTCTCGATCAGGCGGGAACGGCCGCCTTGAGCAGCACGACCGCCTCGCACGAGATGGCTTCGGCTCGGCCTATCGGTCCGACGCTCTCACCGGTCTTGGCCTTGATGTTGACGTCCTGCGCGGCGAGCCCCATGAGGTTCGCCAGGTTGGTACGCATCTCCAGCTTGAAGGACGAGAGCTTTGGCTGCTGCGCATGAATGATGACGTCGCAATTCAACGGCCGCCAACCTTCGCGGGCGACCCGGCTGATGACATCCTTGAGCAGGACGCTACCGTCGAGTCCTTCCCATTGGGGGTCGGTATCGGGGTAGTGCTCGCCGATATCCCCGAGCCCGGAGGCCCCCAGCAGTGCATCGGCCACGGCGTGCATCACGACGTCGGCATCGGAATGCCCGAACAGGCCAAGCGGATGCTCAATCCGAACTCCTGCCAGGATCAATGGACGGCCTGCCACCAGCCGATGTGTGTCGTGACCGATCCCTACGCGCACGTGATGATCCTGAATGCCCTCGAAAGCTAGTCAATCCGCCTACCATCGCGGCCGATCCTGGAAATCGTATCCTCTTCGCCGTCCCTTTGCCATCCCGGGAACCACTCTCATCATCGATCGCAACAAATCGGCCGAGCATGGCCAGGTCTTGCAACGCCCATCCACCTGCCCCGGCCTATCCTAATTGATGGCGTGGTTTCGAAGACCCGGCCCGATCGGTCGGACACTTTCCCATTTTTTCCGCTTCCGCCTGTAGTTTTGGGAAGAAAAGGTGGAGAACTGGACAAAAATTCCGTACCTATTCTTGGGCTCGGAAAACTTGAGAAATTTTTAAGTCGCGACTGACGAGGGATTTCCGACTGTCTATGTGGAGAGCGAGAGAACGTCGGCACACCCCGTGCTTATCTTTAATCTCGTTCGCCAAGAGGGCTCGCCGGGACTGAGGCAGGCAACTCGGAAGCGACGGAATCGCAAGACTTTGGGAAGACGGAATCAAGGAGCGATAACATGCTGGTCCTGAGCCGCAAGCTGAACGAGAAGATCGTGATTGATGGGGGAATCATCATCACGGTCGTCAAGATCGACCGCAACCAGGTTCGCCTGGGCATCGAAGCCCCGGGGCATATTCCGGTCTACCGCGAAGAGATTCTCCCGCTCGCCTTGCAGGCCAAAGACCAAGAGGCTCTCGCCGTCTGCTCATGAATGACGCGGCGAACGAACGAACAAACGAATCGGCATCGATACGACAGTCAATTTTTCTGAAGAGCACTCACGGAGGCTGACATGCTGGTCTTGAGCCGCAAGCTGAACGAGAAGATTGTGATCGATGGGGGAATCATTCTCACGATCGTCAAGATTGATGGCCAACAGGTTCGCCTGGGCATCGAAGCGCCGAGCCATATCCCAGTGTACCGCGAAGAGATTCTTCCTCACGCTCGGCAGGCCCGGGACCGAGAAGCGCTGGCGGTCTGTTCTTGAGGGGCTGAGCCAACAATCTCCTCGACAATCCTCGAGTCGTCGACTAGTTTAACATTCGTAAAATGACCGACCGCTCATTGAATCTCGAGGCCAGGGTCGCGGAGAAACGCTCATGCACGCCGACGAAGTCTCCGTTTCCGAAGTCAATCGCCGCGGTTTTCTGCAAACCGGCGCCCTCGCTACCGCCTCGGCCATGACCGTGGCCTCAGCAACGGGGAGCTTGGCTGCTCCCGCCGCCGATAAAAAAACCACACTGCCGCTACGCCCGCTGGGCAAAACCGGCGCGGACGTGACGATCCTCAACCTGGGGACCTGGCGCAGTCCTGGAACCGACCGCCTCCTTCGTTTCGCCTACGCCAACGGCGTGCGCTACTTCGACACGGCCAAGAGCTACGGCTCCGAACCGGCCATCGCACGCTGGCTGCAAGCGATGCCCGAAGTTCGCAAAGAGATTTTCCTCGCGACCAAGGACCATCCTGTCTCGCCACGAGACTTGATCCCGCAACTCGACAGTCGGCTTGCCGCGCTTCAGACCGATTACCTGGACCTTTTCTTCATCCATGGCATCGGCAGCGACTACGGCCCGCAATCGATGGACTGGCCCAAGAGCAAGGAACTCAAAGAGACGATCGAGACGATCAAGAAGTCGGGCAAAGCTCGCTTCGTCGGGATCTCGTGTCATGACGCGAAACGGGCGGAATATATCCAGGCGGCCGCTGACGGTGGATTCGTGGATGTGGTGATGCTGCAGTTCACCCCCTGGCTTGAAAAAGATGCTCCGCTGAACCGGGCGCTCGACGCCTGCCACAAGCGAGGTATCGGCCTGGTCTCCATGAAGCAGGTCGCCGGTCACGGAGAGCTTGAAGACGTGGTCAAGCGGGTGCCCACCCTCAAGGAGAAGGGGCTCACGCCCTACCAGGGCCTGCTTCACGCGATCTGGTCCGACGAACGGATCAGCTCCGCCTGCGTGTCGATGCGGAACACCGATCAGATTACCGAGGATAGCCTGGCGGCCACCAAGTTCACGGCCATGAACCGCGCGGAGATCGAACAGCTTCGGGACGCCTGCCTGGCCGCCGGCCCGACGTTCTGTGCCGACTGCGACGGCCGCTGTGCCCGCGCCGCGGGTACGGATGCGGCGCTGGGCGATCTGACTCGCCTGCTCACCTATCACGACCAGTACGGATACCGGGGCGAAGCCAAACGACTCTATGGCCTGATGTCGGAAAACGACCGCAATTGGGCGGGAGCCGACCTCGACGCGGCCCAACGCGCCTGCCCGAACCGACTCAATTTCAGCTCGCTCCTCCCCCGAATCGACCGCAATCTGGCCTGATTTTCGCGATCGATCTGATGACTTCCGATGCGATGAGACGGCCCGGAACCTTCCGGGCCGTCTGCATTTGCGCGCCACCGACAAGCGATTCTCGGTTGCGAGCCGGGAAATTCGCTTGAGTTTGCGAGGGGGGATCGACATATTACCCAGTGGCGTGAAGCATGGGGGCCTCGTCCGCTTCTGACGGGCGATCCACTGGACGCTTCTCCCAAAGCCTCGGAGATGACGCACCGAGGTTCGCAACTGTGCGAACCCGGATGGTTTCTGAACAAGGCTAGCGACCATGGGAAAGAACATCTACGTCGGCAACCTCCCGTACGACACCTCAGGCGATGAATTGAAGCAGCTTTTCGAGGCTTACGGAGTAGTCTCGAACGGTCAGGTCATCATCGACAAATTCAGCGGACGCAGTCGTGGCTTCGGTTTCGTGGAAATGGACCACGACGACGAAGCCCAGGCCGCGATCGAGGCGTTAAATGGAACCTCCTACGGAGGGCGTCCGCTGACCGTCAACGAAGCCCGACCACGCGAAGAACGCAGCAGTGGTAGCAGTCGGGGCGGCTACGGAGGTGGAGGAGGTCGCGGGGGCTACGGGGGAGGCGCCAACGGAGGTGGTGGCGGAGGTTACAGCGGATCCTATGGAGGCAACGAGGGGCCGGCGGGCTACTGACCAACCCCTCGCTTGAAAGATTCGCGGAAATAGAGGAGATCGAGGCTTGGACAAGAGCCGCTGCCTCGACTATACTCCGTAATCGCGAGCGTTTTCGAAAGAGAGGCCCGGTTGGTGCCGGTCTGCCTCTTTCGTGTCATTTCCCGCCGCTCGAACCGGTGGGAGCCTGGAAGTCGGGGGTTTTGCCTGTGGTGAAGTTACGGGTACGGTCCGGCGAGTCGATCCAGGAAGCGGTTCGTCGCTTCCGCAAACTCTGCGAGCGCAGCGGTCTCCGGAAGGAAATGCGGCGCAAGGCCTATTATGAGAAGCCCAGTGAGCGCCGCCGCCGTGAGGAACTGAAGCGTCTTCGCAAGGCTCGCCAAGCTGCCCGCGTTTGATCACCACGATCCGGGCCTTCCTCGAATCGCCCGAATCCTCTGACCGACGCGATCGTACGACTAAACACCGAGCGGTCGAGATGGCCGCCATGACAGCAAATTGCTGTTGTGGTCTCCCTCTCGGCCGCTTCGTTTTTTTGAGGGGACTTCGCGAGAACTTTTCTCCTCCAAGCCGGAGGAGTCGGGTGTCACGCACTGGCAAATCTGGTGCTGGTGCTGGATCCATCTGGCTCGATCAAGGGCGACGAAGACCCCGCAGCGACTGGAGCGGGATACGATGAGGAGCATGGGCTTTCAGGATACATTCATTCAAGTTGCGAGTGACTGTCCTGAAACCTGCGGCGCCGTTCCGGTTGCGTAGGGTGAACGTAAGTCGGTCCACGTGCTCCAGTACGAGTTGCTCACCACCCACCCCTACCACTCCACTCATGAAGACCTCCACTATGAGGTCCACGTCAGGCACAAAGCAGTATCGGACGAAGAGCGAACTTTCCGCGGCCAGGAAATCCGCGAGGAGTTGCTCGCGAGGCCCCACCCCTGTCTTCGGGCATCGCTGCTCTCCAAGAAGTACGGCTGGGGGATTCACTACGATGAGCGCGGGCGAATTGCGCTCTACCCGATGGAGTCGGACGCCTACCGCCGTTTCGTTCAAGCGGGAGCCATCACAACGCGGGTGTTCGCCCTAAGAAGCAAGCGAGCCTGATACCTGCGATCGTTGTTTCGATCGCGAACCCTGAAGCTCCGCAGATTGCGGGCCGGGGTCTTGTTTGATGAGGTGTGGACTTCGGGCTCGGGTTGTTCCCGTTTTCCAGACCCGCTGGGTGCATCCCCGACCGGTGAAGCGCGGTCAGGGTGTGCGCCGGGGGCAATCCCGACGGGCGGTTGCCCGTCGGTTCGAAGCGGGATTTAGACGTCGACGTCGCGCTTCTGACCGCGCAGGTCGGGGTGGTTGCGGCGGATCGGGTCAACCTCGCTGGCCACGAACTCAGCCACCTGTTCGGGGGAACGACCGACGAATCGGAGCGGGTCGAGCAGGGTCTCGAAGTCGAGCTTCGCGAAGGCTGGGTCGTTGCGAAGTCGCTCGATCAGATCGTTGTCCCCGGCCCCTTCCTTGATGCGAGCGACGGCGGCCAGCGAGTGGATCCGGACCCGTTCGTGGAGTTCCTGCCGGTCGCCTCCCGCCTGGACCCCGGCCATCAGCAGGTTCTCGGTGGCCATGAACGGCAGCTCGGCATTGACGTGTCGGCCGATGATGGCGGGATGAACCACCAGACCCGGCACCACGTTGAGGTAGAGGTTCAGCACGGCGTCGACGGCGAGGAAGGCTTGCGGCAAGACCAGCCGCCTCACCGCGCTGTCGTCGAGCGTTCGCTCCAGCCATTGCGTGGCGGCCGTTTGCCCGGCCACCGGCGCCAGCCCCATCGCGAACCGAGCGATCGAGCACATGCGTTCGGCACGCATCGGATTTCGCTTGTAGGCCATGGCCGAAGAACCGATCTGCTCGGCCTCGAACGGCTCATCCAGCTCACGCTCGTGGGCAAGGAGTCGAAGGTCCGACCCGAACCGATGGGCACTCTCGGCGACGCCAGCGAGTGCGGCGGTTGCTTGTGAGTCGATTTTTCGAGTGTACGTTTGCCCCGAGACGGGGACCGACCCCTCGAACCCGAACGCAGCGGCGACGCGTCGGTCCAGCTCTTCGACCTTCGCGTGGTCTCCGTCGAAGAGGGCAAGGAAACTGGCCTGCGTGCCGGTCGTTCCCTTGACCCCTAAGAATTTCAGGGCCGCGATCCGTCGTTCGATCTCGTGGTAGTCGAGAATCAGTTCATAACACCAGAGCGTCGCGCGCTTGCCCACGGTCACGAGCTGGGCGGGCTGGAAGTGGGTATAACCGAGGCAGGGGAGATCCTTCCATCGCAGCGCGAACTCAGCCAGGCCGTCGATGGCGCCGACGAGTTGGTTGCGGATCAGGCTCAATCCTTCGCGGATCAGGATCAGGTCCGTATTGTCGGTGACAAAACAGCTCGTCGCGCCCAGGTGGATGATCGCCCGCGCCGAGGGAGCGGCATCGCCCAAGGTGTGGACGTGTGCCATGACGTCGTGGCGGAGTCGTTTCTCGTGTTTGCGGGCCGCCTCGAAATCAATCTGATCGACGTTCGCGCGCAACTCGGCGATCTGCGACTCGGAAACATTCAGTCCGAGCTGGCGCTGGGCTTCGGCCAGGGCGACCCAGAGCCGACGCCAGGTCGAGAACTTGCGTTGAGACGACCAGAGTTCGGCCATCTCCCGGCTTGCGTATCGGGTGATAAGGGGATTTTGATAGACGTGATGATCGTTCATGTCGCTTTGTTGAATGGGGGCGTTTGATGGTCGAGTCAAATCGAGTCGAATTCGAGGTCCAGTGAGCCCTTGATCGACTGTGACGCATGGAAAACTCGGATGCGTCTTCACGCTTCACTCATGGAGTTGGCGTTTCTTTTTCCGAGGGAGATGCCGGACACCGCGTGGTTCGGCCCCTTGGATGAGGTTCGGTAGGATTACGCGCCAGGGTTTGGAATCCAATCAAATTCCGCCCAGAACACGCGCTCGACCGACCCGGGAGATGGCCAGCATGAACGCGGCGGTGCGCAACGAGACCGACTTGCGCTGGGCCAGATCGTAAACCTTGGAGAAGCTCTCGACGAGGCGGCTCTCTTCCTCGCGCTGAACCTGGTCGAGAGACCAGCGGAAGTGCTGAAGGTTCTGAACCCATTCAAAGTAGCTGACGATGACGCCGCCGGCATTCGCGAGAATGTCGGGGACGACGGGAATGCCTCGCGAGTGGAAGACATCGTCGGCTTCAGGCCAGGTGGGGCCGTTGGCCGCCTCGACAATCAGCTTGGCCTGGACGGCCTGGGCCATCTTGGCGTCAAAGACACCGCCGAGGGCGGCCGGAATGAGGACGTCGACCGGCATCGTCAGGAGATGTTCGTTGGTGCTGGGGTCTCCTCCCTTGAACCCAACGACCTTGCGATTGGCGGCCACGTGCTTATCCAGCGCCGCGATGTCGATGCCGTCGACGTTGACGATGGCTCCATAGGCGTCGGAAACGGAGACGATCTTCCCCCCTTGCTGGTGGAGGGAGTTGGCCGTGTGGCTGCCGACATTGCCGTAGCCCTGGATGGCAAACGACGTCCCGGCGATCGTCTTCTTCAGGCGGGTCAGCATCTCACGAGTGACGATGGCGACGCCATATCCGGTGGCTGCCTCGCGGCCCGCCGAGCCGTGAAACTCCACGGGCTTGCCGGTCACACAGGCGGGATGGAAGCCATGATACTTCGCGTATTCGTTCATGATCCAGGCCATGACCTGCGCGTCGGTGCCGACGTCGGGGGCCGGGATATCTTTGTCGGGTCCGATGAAATCGTGGATCTGCTGAACGAACTTCCGGGTAAGCCGCTCGAGTTCGCCGCGGGAGAGTTTGCTGGGATCGCAGTTGACCCCCCCTTTGCTGCCGCCGAACGGGAGGTCGACGACCGCGGTCTTCCATGTCATCAGGCTGGCCAGTGACCGGGCCTCGTCCTGATCCACGTGGGGATGATAGCGCAGTCCCCCTTTGAACGGTCCGCGCGCATTGTCGTGCTGGACCCTGTAGCCGATGAAGTTGCCGATCTGACCTGAATCCATCTCGATGGTCACCTCGACGCGGAGCTCGCGATCCGGGGTAATCATCAAGGTACGCATATTGTCAGTCAGGTCCAGTACCGACGCGGCCTGGTCAAAATAGAAGTTCGTGGCTTCGAAGGCTTGCATCGGACGGCCAACCCACGGTTTATTGGAACAATATTGTAACGAATGCGATGGCAACGACCAGCACCGATCGTACCGGACTGGCCGTAAGGTCCGCAATGGCACTGGAGACGACCGAGGAGAAGGTCTGAAGGCCGATTGTCTGGCTTTGCGCGTCGGCGAGCCGTCCGTCTTCTTACCTCATCCCGACGCTGAAATCATGATACGTCCCTGGGTTCTCGCCGACCTGAACTACGGAATCATCAAAGCACAATCGAATTTCGATCTCGCCGTGCTTCCCCTGGGAGCCACCGAGCCGCACAACCTTCACTTGCCGTATGGGACGGATACGCTCCAGGTCAATCTGATCGGTGAGCGGGCGTGTGAACGAGCCCACCAACGGGGCGCTCGGGTCGTCCTTTTGCCGGCGATTCCCTACGGCACTGAGACGAATCAGATGCGGTTCCCGCTGGCGATGAACCTGAACCCGTCGACGGTCGCACAGGTGATCACCGACCTGGTGGAGTCACTGGCGGCCCACGGGATCCGCAAGTGTC
This sequence comes from Singulisphaera photorubra, assembly GCF_045290345.1. Taxonomy (GTDB): domain Bacteria; phylum Planctomycetota; class Planctomycetia; order Isosphaerales; family Isosphaeraceae; genus Singulisphaera. Next base: position 3,694,888 of record NZ_CP155447.1, read on the forward strand.
TCTTGCTCAACGGGCATGGAGGAAACGACCTGAAATGGGTGCTTCGTGAACTCCATCGGACCACCCCGGTTCAGCTTTTTCTGTGCCATTGGTACAAGGTTGCGGCGGACCGTTACAAGTTGATCTTCGAGGACGCGGGGGACCATGCGGGTGAGATGGAGACGAGCATGATCCTCGCCCACCACCCCGACCTCGTGGCCATGGAGCAGGCCGATCCCGGGACGATGCAGCCCTCTCGGTTCGATTCGGTCAATCAAGGTTGGATCGAGATCACCCGCGCCTGGCACCTCTTGACCACGAATTCGGGGGCGGGAGACCCTCGTCCGGCCACTGCCGCCAAAGGGGAAGCGTTAACCGAGATCGTCGTCGAGCGACTTGCCGTCGCGCTCGAGGAGATCGCCAACAGCCCGATCGACGAGACCTTCCCGTTCAGCATCACACCGAGTCGCGGTCCCGCTTCCTCTTGAGTCCATGCCATGAAGCGATCATTTCTCCTTCGCCTTTGCACGTTCGTCGCATTCGGGATGACGGCCGGTTGTACGTCGCAAACACCTCCGGCCGCGGAGGCCCCCAGCGTGGCGGCCAAGACCACGTCGCCCCCACCGACTGTCACCCACTACAAATTGGCGGGCATCGTCAAGCGGGTCACGCCCGAGTCAGGCCAAGTCGTCATTGCTCATGAGTCCATTCCAGGTTTCATGAATGCGATGACGATGCCATTCACCCTGAAGGATCATGCCCTCCTGGAAGATATTCTGCCAGGCGATGAGGTGGAAGGTGACCTGAAAGTCGAGAAGGAAGGCAAGGTCGTGAAGGACTACGAGTTGACCACCTTGGTGGTGACTCGCCCCGCCTTGGCAACGCCGAAAAAGCTGACGCTCTCGATGAAGAACCTGACGATTCGCGAGTCGCCCAAACGATTGGAAATCGGTGATCTGGTTCCGGACTTTGCCGTGACGACCCAGGAAGGGCGGACGATGAAGCTCTCGGAATTGCGCGGTAATATTGTGGCGCTGACATTTATCTACACGCGTTGCCCACTCCCGGACTTCTGTCCGTTGATGGATCGCAAGTTCGCGGAGCTCGCCGGCAAGCTCGCGGCCTCACCCGAGCGTTCGAGCCGCGTCCGCTTGCTCTCGATCAGCTTCGATCCTGAGCACGATACCCCGGAGGTTCTCCGCAAACATGCCGAGATCCAGGGGGCAAAGCCGCCGCTCTGGAGTTTCGCGGTCGCCTCGCACGAGGAACTCGCGAAGGTGGCCGGGCCGCTCGGATTGACATACGGCCCGACCTCCACGGAAATCATCCACAACCTTTGCACGGCTGTGATTGATGCGGAGGGGCGGCTGGCACAACTCGAAGTGGGCAACGCGGTGAAAAACCTGCAAGCCTCGGAACTCCTGAAGCTCATCGCCCGCTTGGTACCGTCCGGCTCACCGCCTACCCCGAATCCCTGAACGCGCTGAGCCACGGCCGTGGCTCACCGATTCGGACCTCCTTGCGAGGGACCGCCCGGATCGATGTCTGTGTTCCTGAGGATGGAACCGGTCCCGGCCGTATAGATCTGAGCCCGGATCGTGACGAGCGCGGTGCCCTGGCTAAATACCTTGCGCGAGCGTGGTGCGCTTGGCTTGTAACGAATCTCGACGGTCCCCTCGGCGATGGCCCCTGCGTAGACGCCGCCGCTCACGTTGCTATCGAGTTGCGTGATCGTCAAGCGCACGGGCCGGCCGGCCGAGTCGAGGTCGGTGGCGGGATTTGCGGTCAACTCGAACCCGAGTGAGCTGTTCGTGTTGATATTGCGATCGAAGAGGCTCATCGAGCCTCCGAGCGGCTGGGACGGATCAGTCGGTGTGATGATCGCCAGCTGAGTGTCGCCATGAAGGAATTGGTTCGATCCTCCACTTCCTCTCAGATAAAGCTGCTGCGCCTCGCTGCTAAAACGGCCCGCACCGACGGTGAAGGGGCCGGCGAACTTGGCGACGAATCGTTGCCGAGCGATTTCATGACGCGTTGGCTGCCCTGTCGGGAAGTACAACGGGTTCGGCGGTAACGCGTCCGGGTCGGTTGCCGCCTGGGATGCAATGGCGGCCTGTTTCGCTTGGGAATGGCTCAGTAAGTTGGACATTGTTGAAAGAAGTGTGCGCGCCTCGATCCCTTCAAGGGCCGGCCGGAAGCCAGGTCGGCTGCGATGCCTCATCCGTTTCCCTCCTTGACATCCCGGCCTTGCTGCCGGTCATCCCGTATTGATGGAAGTTGAACCTCATATCGTCATCGCAGATTGACAGCACCCACCTGGTTGCCAGAGGTGAGGCGGACACCATGTCCGGTTCGCCACGCTCATGTCTTCGATGTTTGCATGAGAGTGTGCCTGCTTTCTCTGCATGACTCTAAAGCCGAACTGGTGAGAGAAGGCTCTTGCGAAATCCACACCCGAGTTACACTCGTCGCATTCTCTTATTCGCACGCGCGATCATGGCGGAATGTCCGAAACTATTCGGCACCGGCACTCGCGTTAAAACGACGAATCAAAATCCATAACGATTGCAAATTCTGGTCGAATGTGTAAAAAAAGAAGTTAAATGTCCTTAAACACCAAAGTTGTCATAAATTTCACCTAGGCACTGACATTAGATAGTCTACGATAAGAGTTGGGAACGACGTTGTTCTCGATGATTGTTCGTTGGTGTTGCATTCCCCCTCTTTCTTCATACTGCACACCATTCTCCCGGGACGAATTGGTCCCGCTGCTCTTTCGGTGTTTCCGATCGCCTCGGGTGGGAAGATCCACCGATCTTCGTTTTTCACATCCGACATACCCAATGCAGGAGTTCTCTCCCATGGCCACAAAGACAAATCCCAAGGTTGCGACAACCAAGGCTGCTACGAGCAAGTCGAAAACGGTCAAGACGGTGGATCAGCGGTTCCAGCAGGCCCGCCGTGCCTCGATCTTGCTGAAGCATGTGAGCGATCCCACGCGACTTCAGGTGATCCTGATCCTTGCCGATGGCGAGCGTCACGTGGGGGCGTTGTGTGACCAGTTGAACCAGAGCCAGCCCGCGGTCAGTCATCACCTTGCTCTGCTCCGGCACGGTGGGATCATTGCCCCTCGTCGCCAAGGCAAGAACAACTTCTACAGTCTGACCGACACCGGGGCTGCGCTGGCCAAGGTCGTTAAGAATTTGATGGCTTGATGCGTGAGTGGAGCTTGATTTCCAAATCAAATCAGTGAGAACCGCGTGGCAGATCAACCTGATTCGACGCGCAGTTCTCTCGGTGCGATGCAGCGTCCCCGATTGTTCGGGGTCACGGCAAGACCCGATGCCCTAACGCGGTGTTCAGTGCCAGCATGCTCCGCCGATGGCGGACCATGGTATCGAGGTACTGTTTCACGAGGTCGTTGTAGTCACGTTGGGCATTCAGGTAGTAGGTCACATCCTTCTCGCCGCCGAAGAAGAGACGACGCGAGTCGCTGAGGACCATCTCGGCGTCGGGGAGGATGTCCTTCTCAATCTTCCGCACCATTTCGAGCGAGGTCTCATACTCGCGGTAGGCCTGAGCGACTTCGGTCAGTGCCTGACGCTCAATGGTCGCCAGTTGAACCTGGGTCTGGACCACGTTGAGTTTCGCGCGCTGGATTCCCCCTTGGTTGCGATTGAAGATCGCCAGCGGTGCAGTCACACCCAAGGCCCAAGAGTGCGGGCTCTTCAGGCCATACGGCGTATTATTCTGGAACGTATAGGGCTGGAAGAGCACGAAGACATCGGAATATCGGTTCGCCAGCGCCAGTTTGACGTCTGCCTCGGCGCGATGGATTCCCAGGCGGTACGAGACGATATCGGGGCGGACATTCAGCGCGATCCGATTGAGCTCTTCCAGGGGAGGCGGGGAGAACTTATCGAAGATCGTCCCCTGGACCTCAAGCGACTCCACCTCGGCGGGGGAGAGGTTCAGAATGGTTCCGAGGGCCCGCTTGGTCTTGCGATATTGCTCTTCCGCATCGAGGAGGCCGATCCTCGCGGAATCCCTCTGGATCTCGACGCGTTTGACCTCGGCCCGCGTCGTGACATCCTGCTGGAATTTCTTTTGCTCGACTTCGAGGAGCTTGTCGAGCCCCTCGACACTCTTGGCCGCATACCGGATCGTCTGTCGCGCGGCGAGGACATCGATGAAGGATTGGTAGAGTTCATCAATCCGCATGCGGACGGCGTCTTGATAGAGCGCTTCGAGCACCCGCTTGGCCCGGGTGGCGACCACGACCCGCGCCCGGCGCTTGCGGGAGACGTCGACCGGGTAGGTGACGTTGACGTCGAACTGCGCCGGCCCGCCGTTATTGGCCCGATTGTACTGACCGTACGGGATCAACTGGCCGTCAGCGTAGAGGATGGGATTGGCGCGGAGGCCGGCCTGGAGAATATCGGCCTGAGCCTGGGGGATCTCGAAAAACTTGGCGCGCAGGTCGAGGTTCTCGCGCAACGCCCGGTCAATCGCAGCATCGAGGCTCAATCCCCCTGGGGGACCTTCGTCCTCCAAAACCTCGGGGAGTGACAGCGACCCATAGAAGGGGGCCTCAGGTGTGGGCCGCGGTTTGGGGGCGCTGATGCCCGTCTGGAGCGACGTCGGCGAAGGAGCCTGCGTCGGGTCCACGGCAAGGGTCGGGATTCGAGGCGTTGAAGCCCCTGGCCGTCCCCCGAGAATCTGTCCGAGATCGCCAGGATTGTTACCCAGCCCGCCGCCGCCTGACCCTGGGGCGTCAGGAAGCATCGAATCACGTGAGCCCGGCTCGGCTAAACTTCCCTCTTCGATTGTGGGACCCTGGGCTCTCGTTTGACGAACACCCCCCCAATAGATGACTCCGAGAATTAGACCCCAACGTAGGACGTGATGTCTCATGATCTCGGTTACCCTCCTTGGTTCAGATCCGTGGCATTCGTCGGGGATCAAGTCCCGACGTCGGGGATCGCAGGCTCCTCTGCGTCTTGCCCTCCCTACATATCGACCTTTTTAGAATCACTATCCAGTCTAGGCTGCCGAAACTACCTGGGCTCCTTATTTTTGGTAAAATCCCGATAACCCCGATAACCCGACCGATGCCAGTAGTCAGTGGAGGGGTGTTCTGGCTGTTGCGGACCCAACCGCAGGTGTATCTTAAGGCACATCGCTCGATGGTCCCCGCCGGTTCGGTACTCCAAATAACCAAAGGCAAATTTTATGCTCACGTTTGGAAATAGGCCAAACAAAACGGGTTTGGGTCTGACTCGCCGCGAGGTGCTTCGGGCAGGGGGAGGCGGAGCGCTGGCGCTGGCCTGTCCCGACCTGAGTCGGGCGATGACCTCTGGGGCCGGTGGCGACAGGGCCTTGATCTTGTTGATGCTGGTCGGTGGGCCGAGTCAGCTCGAAACCTGGGATCCGAAGCCCGAGGCGCCGTCAGAGGTTCGCGGGCCGTTCGGTTCGATTGCCACCGCCGTGCCGGGTGTACGGATCAACGAGTACTTGCCTCGGATGGCACAAAGAATGGATCGGCTTACCCTGATTCGATCCATGCATCATGACGCCGCGCCGATCCATGAGACCGGTCACCAGTTGGTTCAGACCGGCCGACTTGGTCGCCATGGGGAAGAGCATCCGCACGTCGGCTCGGTCGTGGCGAGGCTGTCGAAGCCCAAGAGCGGCGTGCCGCCATTTGTGGTTGTCCCCGGCCCGATCGGGCATACGGGAGTCAACGTATCGCACGGCCAGACTGCCGGCGACCTCGGCCGAGCCTGCGAGCCGTTCCATCTTCGGACGGAACTCTCATCGCCCGGAATCAAGGCCTTCGACCTGAGTCGTGAGCGGGCCTCGGTTCGCGAGTCCTACGGTCAGACTCGTTTTGGTCAAGGATGTTTGCTTGCAAGGCGGCTGGTGGAATCAGGTGTCCGGGTGGTTGCGGTCAATATGTTTGAAACCGTGTTCAACCGGATCAGCTGGGATTGCCACGGGACGAAGCCATTCAGCACGCTCGACGACTACGCGGCGGAAGTCTTGCCGACCCTGGACCAGGCGTTCTCGGCGTTGCTCGACGACCTCCAGCAGCGCGGGCTGCTCGAGACAACCTTGGTGGTCGCGACCGGCGAGTTCGGCCGGACCCCACGGCTCAATGCCAGGGGCGGTCGCGATCACTGGCCAGGCGTCTGGAGTGCCGTCCTTGCCGGAGGAGGGACGCAGCGCGGTCACGTGATTGGAGCAAGCGATCGCTTTGCCTCCAGCCCGTCCGAACGTCCGGTCCAGCCGGCCGAGTTGGTGGCGACGATGTACCGGAGCCTCGGGATCGACCCCAGTGAGTCCCAAGACCTGGGACAAGGTCAGTCGTTGGCTTTGGTGGAGGGAGCGGAGCCGATCGAGGAGGCGTTCGCGTGATGCCGTCGGAGGCGGAATAAGCCCACCGAGACATCCCGGATCGAAAGAGGGCCAGGGTTGCGGAAAGCAACCCTGGCCCTGACGCATATCTTCTTATGGCTTCTTACTTGGCGGCGGCCTGGACGCTGGCGGCCGGCTTGTAACCGGGAGCGGCAAGGATGGTCCGCTCGGGTTTACCGTCGGCCAGGTTCCAGAGGCGGACTTCACCATCCCAGCTTCCCGACGCGACCTGCTTGCCATCCGGGGAGATGGCGAAGGTGTAGATCCAGTCGGTATGCCCGGCGAGCGCGCGGACGACGGCCCGGTTCTCCGCGTTGAAGACGCGTACCGTTTTGTCGGAGCCGCAGGCGAGGATTTGCTTGCCGTCCGGCGTAAATTGAAGCCGGAACACCGGCCCGCCGAATCCACCGATCTGGCCGATTTGCTTACCGTCTTCGTCCGGGGCCCAGAATCGGATGAGGTTGTCTTCTCCGCCGCTGTAAACGTGCTTGCCATTGGGATGAAACGCGACCGTATAGACGGTCTGCGCGTGACCGGGGAAGGTCACGATCGACTCCTTCTTGACGACGTCGAAGACCTTGCTCGTCTTGTCACGACTCGCGCTGACGAGTCGTTTGCCGTCGGGGCTGAACGCGATGTCGAAAATCCAGTCGGCATGGTCTTCGATCAACGCGATTTCCTTGCCCGATTCGACCTCCCAGATCCGGATGGCGCGATCGGCGCCGGCGGCGGCCAGGAGCTTGCTATCCGGGCTGAATGCGACCGCGAAGACGCAGTCGATGCTCTCGAGGAGGTCGCGAACGGGCTTCCCTCCACCGTTTGGCTCCGCGAGCCAGAGCTTAACCGCACCGAACTGGCCAGGATCGCCACTGGCAGTCGCCATCCACTTGCCATCGGGGCTGAAGGCGACCTCGTAGACTCGTTCGGCCAACCCGGTCAGGCGACGATCAAGGGCACCGTCCGCGGCCTTCCAGAGTGTGATCTCATGAAAACCTGAGGCTGCGACAACCTGGCTGTCAGGGCTAAACGAAAGGGCTGTGATTGCGACGGGGACGGGATACGCCTCCGGGATCACGATGGGCGTATTCTTGCGAAGCACGGCGGTCCAGTCTTCGGTCGGCGCTCCCCCGTCATACTTGCCCCCCTCCTTGACCCATCGTTCAATGAGTGCAACCTTATCCGCGGGCAAAGGATCTTGTTTGTAGGGCATCCGGGGAGAGCCGTCGGGACGGATCAGCTCGACCAGGAAGCTCCCATCCGGATCGCCGGGTTCGAGGGTGATCCCGTCCCCCTGCTGGCCGCCTTTGGCCAACTGGGCGAACGTGGTCATCGTGTACTTGCTCTCCGACTTCTTTTGATTGTGGCAGGCGATGCAATTCTGGACGAAGATCGGCGCAATGTCCTTCATGAAGCTCACGGGGCCCGCCGCAGCCGCGGGCTCGGTTGGAGCCACGGCCGCGGCTGCTTTCGGAGCGTCATCCCCGAACGCCGGAATGGCCAGTGCGAGCCCCAAGGCAAAGGAGAGACCGATCGGGCGAAGTCGAGGCATCGCGAGGCTCCTATTGGCAGCACGAATCGAGAGAGGAGGGCGGGATCAATTCCAGGCAAGAGCGGTCGGACTACTTCGCGATCACTTTCACGGCGAGGGGAACGGCCGGCGTCGGATAGTCTTTCTTGTTGATCTGAAACGCGATCGTGACGTTGGCCGTCGCCTGAGCCACGGCAGCTTTCTCATCGGCAATCACCGGGATGGTGAAGTCCGACTGGTCGGGCGTGAGTGTCACCGGCTCAGCCTTCAAGCCGGCGGGAAGGCCGTTGACTTTCACGGTCACCGGTTCCTTGAAAGGTCCCTTACGAACGACCTTTCCTTTCAACTCGATCGTCGATCCTGCCTTGGCTTCAATTGCCGGGGCGGCTAACTCCAGAGCGGCGGGGCGGACCACATTCAGGGTCACAGCCGGAATGGCGAATGTCTGCTCGACCTTGTCGAGGGTTCCCTTGGCGGTCAGACCGATCGTCATCGCTCCCAGGGGGGTTTCCACGGCCGCGTTGACCGGCACGTTTCCTTCGTTGGCCTTGGCGGCGACCTTCGCGGCCGGGACCGCGAGGCCAGGGGGCAAAGGGAGGGGGGTGACCGCCAACTCTGCGTCGGCCCCAGCAGTTCGCGTCACTTTGATCGGTGCCGCGGCTCCGAATCCATGGACCACCTCGATCGGTTCGGCCGGCGCATCGAGCGTCAAAGCCTTCAGCAACGCAGGGGCCGCGGCCAGCCCGACCTGGGTGACGACGTAGGTGGGTAAGGTCCCTTGTTGGGCAAAGAGGATATCCTTTTTTGCCGTCACGACGATCGGACCGGCTGGTCCTTGGGCCTGTCCGACCACGTTGAGCGAAACGGCGCCGAAGGCGACGTCAGCACTGGCCGAGACCGAGAACGTGCCGACCGCCTGGCCATCGGCCACAGTCCCTGGCCGTACGGTCAGTCCGGTGGGAGGATTGGCGATGTTCAGGGTGATCGGCCCGTTGAATCCCAGTCGCTTCACGGCCACGCCGACGAGTGCCGTGCTTCCCTTGGGAATGCTGATTTGAGAATCGTTCAATGCGATCTCGAAGGTCGGAGTGACCGGATCCACCGTGATTCGGTAGGGGAAGCCGACGCCTCCTCGAGATTCCAGGTCCCGCAGCGCCAAGGTGATCTCGGTCGTGTTCGCCGGTACGGTGAAGTTCAGAGAAGGGTCGGGTGTGATGATCCCGGCCGCCTTTCCTTTCTTCCCCCCCTGAGGCGGAATCGTCGTGTCATCCGCGGTGGCGAGGACCGCATCCTTGGCGCCGAGCACTTGGAGTACGCCGTCGAGCGCCGAGCCATTCTCGGCCGCGTCGACCTCGATCTTGAGAACCTGTCCGGGGGTAACGGCCAGGCTGAAGCGGTCTTCGTCGCCCGCCGGGTCGATCCGACCATTGAAGACGACCGGAGCCGTGGCACGAAGCGGGGTTGAGGCCGGGGACGCGTCGGTCGGCTCACGTAGCTCAGGAAGCTGGCTGACGTCCATGGGAGGGAGCGACTCAACCTCGAGCGGTGTTCCGCCGGGAGCCGCGGAACCGATGGCACGGATCTGGTAGACTTCGCCGTCGGGCTGTCGGTTTACCGTGGCACCGATGACGTGGAGGCCGGGCAGGGTTCCTCCGCGGAGTTCGAAGCCGACCGTCTCTCCGTTTCTGCCGCCGATCGGATAGATCTCCTCGGCCATCGGCACTGCGCCCAGGATGAGGCGATAGACTGGCCGTCCTCCCCCTTGGTAGCGGGAGTCGGAGATCTCAACTACATAATCGGTGTCTTCGGGAAGGATCACTGCCATTCGGGCATCAGTGACCAGGCCGGCCGAGTCATCGGCCGAGGCCACGTACTTTCCGCCAGCCGTCGTCAGGCGGATCGACGGATCGACTCCCGACCCGATCCGTGAGCACTGGGCGTCGACAACAATGTGCTGCCCCTTCTTACCCGGGAAGCGGTAGAAGTCGACGTCATTACCTGCCACCTGGCCTTCAACGACGATAGGAACTGCGATCGCCTGTGCGGTGGCAAACGCGCTGTTGTCTTCTTTTTCGGTGACCTGCGGGAGCTGGCCGACCGTGAAGAGAAAGGAATTGGAGAGACCATCATCAGTGCGCACCCGGATCGGGTAAGTACCGATGGGAGTCTCGGGAGCTACGGTGACTTTGAGCTTCCAGTTGGCGGCATCTGAGCCGGGCGTCTCGGATGGGGTCACCACGAAGGGGAACGGGGCGATCAACTCGGGATGGCCTGCGAGGTTTCCTCCCGTGATCGTGACCTCTGAGACGATGCCTCTCTGAACGCCAAAGGGCGCTGTCCCTTTGATCTCAGGAGGCGCGGCCCAGGTTGGCACGCTCAAGGTCAGACCAATAACGGTAGCAAGGCCGATAGGTTTGCGAACCATGGGGAGGGTCTCCTTCGATCCGGACGCAAACCGGCGAACTCGGGCGGGCCTGGGTGTGTCCCCAGTAGGCGGGTCGTCAGCAGCGTGGCAGGTCAGAGCACTTTCGAAAGTCGCATGCCTCTGGGGCTTTGTCAAGCGACTTGCGGTTTCGCCCGGATGACGTCCGTTTTTGATCGTTCACTGTCGCTGTCCTGATCCGCCGGTGCAATCATTTACTTACACCAACTGCCCTCCGAAGTCTCTAACGGACCCTGCCGAGACTTCCGTGGGGCGGGGGACGTTTCGGACATTCGCCAGCGAGCGGCGAATCAGCACCCGGATCGCCGGCTTCGGGTTGCGATGCCGGATCGCCCAGACTCGCAGTGCGGCGACCTCGAAAGCGGTCCGACCGCACACTTGTGGACCTGCAACCTGCGGGTAGGATAAAGTCTCCCACCACCCAGCCCAAGGTACGACTCCAACTCTGCCCGGGGCCGCGATGGGTCGCCCTTTAAGGTTTGCCCTGGGGCGGATGGCAAGACCGAAGCATACGGAAAATGATCGTTTGCAGTGACGGCCGACTCGTTTCCTTCGACCCCATCGATTCACTTCAAGCGAATCTGGCCGGCGCGATTCCCGAGTGCCCTTCCGCAACGCGAAGACTCTTCGATCCTCCTCTTTCCGTGGCACAGACAGAGCGGTTGGGAGTGGGTCGTCCAGCACCACCCCACCATCACTGGATTCCTGATTCAGGAACTTGGCAGCGACGGTGAGCTATGAGTATTGATGGAAATATCGGTGAATCGGCAGGCGATGATAAGTTGGGAGAGGACGACTCGATCCTGGCGAGATGGGCTGCTGAACTGGCGGATCGCATCCAGGCCGGCGAGGTTCCGAACCTGGAGGAATACATCCGGGAACATCCGGAGAAAGCCGATCAGCTCCGCCGGTTACTGCCCACCATTGCGATGATGGCCGATCTGAGAACATCTGTGGATCAAGTCTTTGCGCCGGGATTTGACCTTGGGGTGGGGCAGGGGATCCTGGGTGAGTTCCACCTCCTCCGCGAGATTGGCCGGGGAGGCATGGGGGTCGTCTACGAGGCGCTCGAGGTCCCGCTGGGCCGTCGGGTGGCCTTGAAAGTTCTTCCGATTGCGGCCGCACTGGACCCTCGCCAGCTCAAGCGATTCCAGCTCGAAGCTCAGGCGGTGGCCAGTCTGAACCACCGGAATATCGTGCCGATCTTCTCCGTCGGCCGCGACCGGGGCGTCTCTTACTTCGCGATGCAGCTCATTGAAGGCCGCACCCTGGCTGATGTTAATCGTGAACTGAGGCAGTTCGACGAGCGGGGAACGGTGAAAGAGACCGTTGTCGTGAGCGACGTGACCCGCTCGTTGCTGGAGAGTCTGCCCTTTCCTGGGGGACGGGAGGAGGTCGTCGCCGACGCGACGGCCTGCGAGTCCGAAGTGGCACCGCCCCGAACTGAGCGGACGAGCTCATCCCCTTCGCTTCCTCCAACCCGGGGACGTGCCTTCTTCCGCACCGCCGCTGGGCTGGGCCGACAAGCCGCCGAGGCATTGGCGCATGTGCACGACCTCGGGATTCAGCACCGCGATATCAAGCCGGCGAATTTGCTCGTGGACGCTCGCGGCCACCTCTGGGTCACCGACTTCGGCCTCGCACGTCTCCAAGGCGACTGCGAGCAGACGCGAACCGGCGACCTGGTCGGGACCCTGCGTTACATGAGCCCCGAGCAGGCCCTGGCACGGCCGGGCCTGATCGACCACCGCACCGATATCTACTCGCTGGGCGCCACCCTTTATGAGTTGCTCACGCTCCGCCCCGCCTTCGGCGGTGACGATCGCCAGGACTTGCTGCTGAGGATCATCCAGGAAACGCCCGTCCCGTCGAGGCGTCTGAACCCGGCGATCCCGATCGATCTCGAGACGATCGTTTCGAAGGCGATGGCAAATGAGCCCAGCCGTCGCTACGCCACGGCGCAGGAGCTTGCCGAGGACCTCACGCGGTTCCTCGAGGGCCGCCCCGTCCTCGCACGGAGACCCTCACCGGTGGACGGAGCGTCGAAGTGGGTGCGACGTCGCTGGCCGTTCGTGGCAATGGCTGCCACCCTGATGCTCATGTTCGTGGGTGCGTCGATCGCCGGCCTGTCCTGGTCGAATGCTCGGCTGCGCATCTACATCGACCGGCTTCAAAAGGAGGTCGCGCGGGCTGATCGCAATGCGAGGGCCGCCAATCAACAACAGCAGTTCGCACAAGAGCGACAAGAGTTCGCTGACCGTCACCTGGACAATGCCCAGATCCGCCTGGCCGAACAGGCCCTCGATCAAGGGCAAATGGAACGGACTCAGGAGATCCTGAATGATGTCAAGGCGGGACCCGACGGCATCAACCCTCGGAACTTCGCTTGGCACTATCTCCAGCGGCAGGCCACCAGGGAGATCGTCCTGTTGCGCGGGCATGATGATGTGGTTGATTTCATGACAATTTCCCCCGACGGCCGTGCGCTCGCCACGGTTGATTCGGCGGGAAAAATGCTCCTCTGGAATACAGAGTCAGGGCAACTCCGAAAGAGCTTGCAAGGCAAAAATCCCTTGCGATCAGGGAATCCACCGAAGTTTTCACCTGACAATCGCTACTTGCTGACAGTCGAGTCTGACCAGGATGAGCTCGATCGAAAACTACCATCGCCGAATCGCGATCTCGGACCTGCCGTCGTGATCTGGGATGTGATCACCGGTCTCTGTCGCTCTCGTACGGTGTTCGATCCCAAACCCGGACGCCTTGCTGGAGCCGGTTTTGTCGCGGGGGGAGAAGCGTTTTACATCCTATGGGCTGAGCCTGATGCGACGCTCTCTGTTTCCATCTGGACTTTGGGACCCGGTCGCTCGCCTCCTCAACCTCGTTGCGAGGTGAGGCAACTTAGCCAGGCTTGCTTTTCACCCCGCGGTCGAATTTTTGGAGTATTGCAGTTTGGGCAACTTCAGCTTCGTGACGTGAATTCGGGGTTGATCCGCCGTGTGCTGACCGATTTCGAGAATCCTGGCTTCGTTGGGGGGCTCTCGGCAGACGGTCAGCTTCTCGCGATTTCCAATTCGATCCAAGGCGCAAGGATCTTCGAGACAGAATCGGGCGTCGAGTTAGAAAGGGACAGAACCAAGGAATTTACCTTTTTTCCCGAATTTGACGCCAAATCTCAGATCATGGCCGCCCAGGGAAAACCGCGAGTCGAACCGATTTATCTGTGGGAGCGAACCAATAATCAATGGGATATATTGGAATTAAAAGAAATCAACGATGCGTATGATCCAGATTTCTCGATTTCGGCGGATGGATCTTGGCTTGCCCTAGCCACCCGGGATGCGGGCCGAGTGAAGGGGCCAGTAACGCTCTGGGACGTTTCCAGCAAGCGTTTACTCAAAACGTTTACAGGCCGCACCGGAATCTATCAGACGCCCATTTTCTCCCCCGACGGCCGCTCGCTGTATCTGGCATGCTCCACTGATATCTGCCGATGGTTTCCCGACCAGGCCGACGAGGAGACGCCACGTTCCTTAGCCGGTCATTCTGACGAGGCGTGGGCCGTCACCTTCTCCCCAGACAGCCGAATTCTCGCCTCGGGCAGTGATGATACCGACGAGCCGCAGAGGATCAAGCTTTGGGACATGGCCACTGGCCGAAAGTTGAGGGGATGGGAAGGACACCAAGGGCTTGTCTCTGCTCTGGCCTTTTCTCCGGACGGCCATGCACTCGCTTCGGTAGCGCTCTGTAGCGAAAATAATGTCAAGGTATGGGACTCAGCATCCGGGCGCCTGCGGACTACGCTTGTCGGCCACACGAAAGGTGTCCGCACGGTCGCTTACAGTCCCGACGGCTCACTCCTGGCGACGGCCGGATCTGACCGCGAGATCCGATTATGGGACTCGGCGACTGGTCGGTTGCGATCGCTCTTTTCGGGGCATACGCAATCGGTGTATCAGGTCGCCTTCTCACCGGACGGACAGAGTTTGGCCTCGGCCAGCAACGACCGAACATTCCGGACCTGGGACGTCGCCGCCGGGGTGCAGCGATCCGTTTTCAAAGGCACGAGTAATTTTATGGCGATCGCATTCTCGCCCGACGGCTCGATGCTCGCGACCGCAGACCAGTCGGGACGTATCATCCTTTTTGATTTGGCTACGGGAGCCATCAGTGGGCGAATTCACTGCGATGACGGTACGCTTCTGGGACTGACTTTCTCGCCGGACGGGGCAATCATCGCAGCCGCCGGCGTTTCTCGGGTCATCCATATCTGGGACGTGGTCACTCGGCAAGAGTTGATGACCCTCTCTGGGCATGGGCATCAGATCAACGACCTGGCATTCTCGCCGGATGGAATGATGCTGGCCTCGTGTAGCCACGATGGAGCCGTTAAAATCTGGGATGCGAGGCCCCGTAGCATGAATCGGCACGACGACGGGGAAAAAAGCGTGTGGACCGGCGAATCCTCTCAGGTCGATTTCGCCGTCCCGTCAACATACTTTCAGAAGGAAGAGTAACCCCGCCATCGTTACCGACGGGTAGGATCAATTCCTGACCAACCTGATCACGGCTCTCAACGAAGTCGATCCCCGCGCTCGACGACGGATCCGGTGGAGTTCTTCTCAGATGACGACCACGGCTCGCAACGTGACCAAGAGTGTCTGCCATCTCGACTGCCCCGACACGTGCAGCATGCTCGTCACGGTAGAAGGAGGTGTGGCCGTCGAGTTGCGAGGCGATCCCGACCATCCGTTCACTCGTGGTTTTCTCTGTCAGAAGATGGCCCGGTATCTTGACCGGGTCTACAGTCCGGATCGACTTCTCTATCCATTGCGCCGGGTCGGGCCAAAAGGCGAAGGGCGATTCGAGCGGATCAGTTGGGAGGAAGCGCTCGGCGAGATCGCCCGCCGTTTTACCCAGATCGCATGCTCGGCCGACGGGCCGCAGGCGATTCTGCCGTACAGCTACTACGGCACGATGGGAAAGCTCCAGTCGAGCAGTCTCGACCGCCGTTTCTTCCATAGGCTTGGGGCCACGATCCTCGATCGCACGATCTGCGCGTCGGCCGGAACGGCCGGATACGAATATACGCTTGGCCAGGGGCGGTTGGGAGCCGATCCCATGGCGGTGCCCCACTGCCGTTTCATCGTCAACTGGGGATCGAATACGGTCAACACCAACAGTCATCTGTGGAGCCTGATGATCCAGGCGCGGCAGAACGGCGCGACGATCGTGACGATCGACCCCTACCGCAGCCCGACCGCAGAGCGGTCCGACTGGCACATTCAGCCTCGGCCAGGGACGGATGCAGCGCTGGCGCTGGGGGTTATGCATGTGATCTGGCGCGACGGGCTCCAGGACGACGACTTTCTCGAACGCGGCACCGTCGGCGCCGGCGAACTTCGGACGCGAGTCCTGGCCGACTACCCTCCCGAACGCGTGGTGGCGATTACCGGGGTCGATCGCTCGACGCTTGAAAGCCTGGCTCACCGACTTGCGCAGGAACAACCGTCATTGATCCGCCTGAATTACGGCCTCCAACGCCACGGTGGAGGCGGAATGGCAGTGCGGACAATCGCGTGTTTACCCGCCTTGATCGGCTCGTGGCGATATCCTGGGGGGGGAGCCCTGCTTTCCACCAGCGGTGTCTATGACTTCGACCCGCGCCGGTTGACTCGCCCGGATCTCTCCCCACCGGGGACGCGAACGATCAACATGAATCAATTGGCCGAGGCCCTGGCCGGCGAACTCCCCGGCCCCCCGATTCAGGCTCTCTATGTTTATAATTGCAATCCCGCAGCGGTTGCCCCCAACCAGGCGAAAGTGACAGCAGGCCTGCTCCGCGACGACCTCTTCACTGTCGTCCACGAACAGTTTCCGACCGATTCGGTCGACTACGCGGATATCGTGCTCCCGGCGACGACCCAACTCGAGCATGTCGATGTTCATGGTTCTTATGGACATCATTTCGTGATGTTGAATACGCCTGCAATTGCTCCTGTCGGAGAATGTCGATCCAATAACGACGTCTTCCGGGCGCTTGCGGCTCGTCTTGAATTTCCGCCTGAACTGTTTCCCGATGACGAGACTTTGATGCGCCAAGCGCTCGACGGGGGGCCTTCGCTTCAGGGGATTACGCTCGAACGGCTCGAAGCCGAAGGATCGATCCGGCTGAATCTGCCCGATCAGTACGTACCCTTCGCCGAAGGGCGATTTCCGACGCCGTCGGGCAAGTGCGAATTTTACTCTGAGCGAATGAAAAGGGACGGCTTCGACCCGCTCCCCACCTATATCCCGCCTCACGAGGATCCGCAAATTCACCCTGGGCTCGCGGCCCGCTTTCCGTTTCAACTCTTGAGTCCGCCTCGACCGCAGTTCCTGAACTCGACCTTCGCGGACGATCCGCGTCATCGCGGTCTGGCGAGCGAACCGTCCATCGAACTGTCATCGGCCGATGCCGAGAGCCTGGGGCTGGTCGAGGGACAGTGGGTTGAGGTCTATAATGACCGTGGCAAGTTTCGTTCGCGAGTGGCGCTGACGGGGAAGGTCCGTCCCGGGGTCGTCGTTGCCACGGGAATCCACTGGAATAAGCTCAGTCCCGGTCAGACGAACGTCAATAGCACCACCTCCTCCGCGCTCGCCGACATGGGCGGAGGAGCGACCTTCTTCGATAACCTGGTCGCCATTCGCCCATTCGTCGACGGTTGAGCTGGGCTTGATCCTGCCACGCGTCGCGTGAATCCGATGGATGTCGATCAAAGGGAGGTGCTGTCCGATGATTTCTCTCCTCGCTCGCTGGCGGCGTCCTCGGTTCGAGGCCAACGTCGCCCATCTTCAGATCAGGCTCTACACGCGTGAACAATGCGGCTGCTGTCACAAAGCACTCGACTTGTTGAAGGACTATCAGCGTCGGCTTCGTTTTTCCATTGAGGAGGTCGACATTGACGGCGATCCGGCCTTGAGGGAGCGCTTCAACACGGAGGTTCCCGTGGTGGAGGTCGATGGCAAGGTTCGCTTCAAAGGCGTGATCAACCCGGTTCTGCTCGAACGCCTACTCGCGGCCGAAAGTCGTGGGAATTCATGAGAGCAGGGGGGAGGGCCTCCCGATGCTCTTGGCATTTGAAAAACCTGTCGCCCTGTCGGCGTCTTGCCCCTGGGGGCGATCCTCGGGGCCGGCCGAAGCGGTGGTGAAACGATCGCCAAGCTTCGGAAATCGGCTGGCCAGACTTGAGACGTTCTGGTAAGACGTGGGCCGGTCGAGGGGCAGGACTGCCCCGGACCGCAATTCTTTGAGTTCTTCTCCACGCTGAACTGCCGACATTCGACGGCCGTTGGCCCCGGACAGGCGACTTGCCGAGCCTCGTCCGATGTCACCTTCTCTCGGTGCCCGAAGGAGATCCGCGCGATGGACCGCCGCCGATTCGTTCCCTCTCCCGAAGGGCTGGAAGGGCGTGCTATGCTCAGCGTCTTCGGCGCTGGCAACAACACGCAGGCCGCTGTGGCCCAGGAGGTTCCGGTCACGTTCCACCAAAAGGAAACGCGAATCGAGCACCTCCCATTTTATCTGAAGCAGTTGGAGCCCGACCGCTTTCTTCCGCCAGCGACGATTCAACAGCTTCAGGACGACCTCCTCTCCATCGCGGGACGACTGCACCGGCCGAACCCGGCGACGATCGAGGCGTTCAACTCGACGCTCCAAGACATCATACCCAACGCCAGTCTGAGCAAGTCTGACGCCAAAACGCTCAGTCATGCGTTCCAGCGAGTCTTGGGGAGCACCGGGGCGACCGCCCAGCAGGTGACTAACCTCACGCAAGATATGAGCGAGCTTGCCAAGGTTTCCTCACAGAGCCCGCGCCCGGTTTACCTGGCGACGAACGACTACTCGCTCGTGCTCCAGACGATCCTTGGTGTGGGGCGACCGATTCAACGGCCCCCCGCTCCTGAACTCGCCAACCAGGACGGTGTTCGGGTGTCGGCTGGGATTGGCAAGACGACGCTCCGTCAGCCGCAACTCGTCGGTACCTACGGTGCCGGCTCCGTGGTGGGTGATTTCGCCGGCAACACCGGCGGTGGATTCAATAGCAACGGTGTGACCATCAAGATTGTCGACGATCAAGGCACCGTCTACGGCCAGTCGATCGTCGACCCCGCCAATGGCAATTACCGCGTCACGATTGGCACGCCGTTGGCCAATGGCGTCTACCGATTCCACGCCCAAGCCGTGGATTCCCAGGGCCACGAGAGCCCACCGAGTGCTGTTTACCTGCTCAAGGTGATGAGCCGACCGGGAGAGACTGCCACCACCAGCATGGCAACCCCGAAGGGGCCACTCGCAGCCAGGAATTAACGCGGTTTTTGCCCCTGACGTGTTCTCCGAGAATGCGGGCGATTCGCCCGCATTCTCCGTTCGGCGGCAAAGCAGGTTCTTCACGACGCCTTCCATTTCACAGATCACCCCTCCGGCCGAGCGTCCTTCGCATTCCGTCCCACCTCGACCCACCTATAGCGTGATTCCTGCGGTAAATCGTGTACGCGCACCGAGCTTGTCGCTTGGCTCGTTGGAGCTTCTACCTCGAGTGATCCGTACTTCGAGGTCAGGAGGCACTTGGTACTTGTTGAAATTGTTTAAACGTGTTCTAGGCTCTCACTGAATCAGTGAAGACAGACGTGCACTGGCCCCCTTGGAAAAGCGATGAGCCATACCAGGGAGTCGGTCTCGCATCACTTTCGTGGGCTAGAGTTTTGAATAAGGTGGGCGGAATGTGGTGGGGCGTTCCTGCTCTGATTTGCATTTGGTTAATTCTGGGTTCGTGACTCGGCAGCGATTTCCTATTTCTCGGAGTTGTGCAGCCGAGACCGACGATCGGCCACTCGAAAGCATCACGATCTCGGGGTGTGGTCATGAGTTGGCGTTTGGAAAACAAGCTTGCCTGGCAGTTTATCCTGGCTTCCTGCGTCCTGATCGCGATCAGCCTTGGGGCTTACCTCGCGCTGTCGGGATCGATTGAAACGGCCCGTCGTGTCGATCGCTCACACCAGGTCCTCCTGGGCATCGAGAATGTTTTCTCCTTATTGAAAGACGCCGAAACCGGTCAGCGTGGGTTTCTGCTCACTGGCCGATCCTACTACCTCGAGCCGTACCATGCCGCGGCTGAGAATCTCAACATTGAGTTTAGTCGAATGGTCCAGTTGCTCGGTCCTGAGTCGAGCCCTGGCCTACGCATTCGACGGTTGCAGGCGATGGCGGCCGAGAAGCTTGCCGAGTTGCAGGAAACGATCGATATTCGCCGCGAGCAGGGCCTGGACCAAGCGTTACGCGTCGTGTTGACAGACCGCGGGCGCGCGATGATGAAGCGGATCCGTTCCGAAGCTGCTTCGCTCCGGTCCGAACAAGAGCAACGGTTGCGACTTGAGTCGGATCAGGCTGATTACAGTGCTCGGTTGGCTGTTTCGGGACTTGTGATCGGGCTTCTGGTCAGTCTTTGGTTGCTGCTCATCTCCCATCGGCTGGTCGCGAATGAAATGAAACGTCGGCGTCAGACTGAGGCGGATCTCGTCCAGGCGCACGAAGAGGCGGAAACGGCCAATCGGGTGAAGAGTGAGTTCTTGGCGAATATGAGTCACGAGATCCGAACGCCGATGAACGGAATCGTCGGTATGACGGAACTTACGATGGGAACTTCACTGACGGCCAAGCAGCGCGAGTACCTCGGCCTGGTCAAGTCGTCGGCGGACGCGCTCCTCTCGGTCATCAATGACATTCTTGATTTTTCGAAGATCGAGGCCGGCAAGCTTCACCTTGACCCCACCCCGTTCGACCTACGAGACGAGGTGGCAGACACCGCACGCTGCCTCGCCTTGCATGCCCATGCCAAGGGGCTTGAACTCGCCTGCCGGATTGCCCCTGATGTTCCCCAGATCGTCGTGGGGGACGCAGGACGTCTGCGTCAGGTACTTGTCAACCTCGTGGGCAACGCCGTCAAATTCACGGAACAGGGCGAAGTGGTGCTCGACGTGGCGACTTGCTCACAGTCCGACCAGGAAATCACGCTACGGTTCTCCGTGAGCGACACGGGCATCGGTGTGCCCTCCGACAAGCGCCGATCGATCTTCAATCCATTCGAACAGGCTGACGGCTCGACTACCAGGAAATACGGAGGCACGGGACTTGGCCTGACCATCTCATCGCGGTTAGTGACGCTCATGGGGGGCCGAATCTGGGTCGAGGCCAACTCCTCGGGCGGCAGCATTTTTCGATTCAACGCCCAATTTCTCCCGGCCGACGCCACGGTTTCCGGACCTTACCCGGCGGTTCCGGTTTGGCTGAACGGCGTGCGCATGTTGGTTGTCGATGACAACCAGACCAATCGGCTCATTCTCGAGGAAGTCCTCAAGCACTGGGGAGCGGTTCCGCTGGCGGTCAATGATGGTTTCACTGCCATGACCGTCCTGGCGGAGGCTGTGGAACAAGGTTCTCCGTTCGCGGTCGTCCTGCTCGATCAGATGATGCCCGGGATGGATGGCTTCGAACTCGCCGAACGGTTGCAGCGTAATCCAAAATTCGGATACCCCGAGATGTTGATGCTGACCTCGGGCGATGCGTTGAGCGCGTCCGGCCTCTCTTATCAAGATCTCGGCATTGACGCTTGTCTTACGAAGCCGGTCCGGCAGTCCGACTTGTATAATGCCCTGATGGATTTGCTTCAACGCTCGGGTATTTCCGGAACGCCCGATGCCTATGATGCCGAGGGCAAGGACGATGATTCCTCAACAGGAATCGAAGAACCCGACGGACAGCACCTTGATGTTCTCCTGGCCGAGGACCATCTCGTCAACCAAAAGGTCGCGTCCGCAATGGTGCGAAGCCTGGGGCATCAGGTGACTGTCGTGGACAACGGGCAAGCCGCGGTGGAAGCGCTCGACCAGACTTCGTTCGACGTGATCCTCATGGACCTCCAGATGACCGTGATGGATGGGTTCGCAGCGCTGGCTGCCATCCGAGCGCGCCCCGGGGCTGATTCTCAGATTCCGATCATCGCGCTCACGGCACACGCCATGAAAGGGGATCGCGAACGCTGCCTGGAGGCGGGATTTGATGGCTACCTGTCCAAACCGGTCACGATCAACACGATGCGGCACGAGCTGAACCGGCTCTGCGCTCGCACGGTTATGGTGCCTGTGGTCAACGATCTTGAAAGTGAAGCCAAAATCGATGAGACGCAGTCTGGCTTCAGCTTCGATCGTCTGCTGGAGCGATGCGATGGTGACGTGGATTTTGCTCGGGAAGTGCTCGAGGACTTCGTGCGGACCGTCCCCGCGGCGATCGAACGGCTGGTCGATGCAGTGAGACTTGAGGACGGAGCGGGCGTATCGCGTTCCGCTCATGGATTGAAGGGGACATTTTCGACGGTCGGGGCCGAGGGTTTCAGCGGATCCTGGCACCGTCTGGAATTCCTGGGTGAGCGGGGCGAAATGGCAGAGGTCCGCGAGGAACTCGTCCGCGCACGTCGCGATTGGGAGCGGTTGCTCTCGGTGGTGGGAAAGGATTTGGATCGGAGCCTTTCATGAAAATCTTGGTTGCTGAAGACGAGTCGACCCCCGCGCTCTTTTTGCGCCGCACCCTGGAGCGATTGGGCCACGACGTCGTTGTGGCTTTGGACGGAATGAAGGCCTGGGAGCTCCTACAACAGGGTGAGCTTCGACTGGTGATCACCGATTGGATGATGCCGGGGCTGGATGGGCTGGAACTCTGCCGGAAAATCCGTGGTCAGGGCGATTCCGCGTATACTTATATTATCCTGTTGACTGCCCGTGAAGGGCTTCAGGACAGGCTTGCCGGCCTGAACGCCGGGGCCGACGACTTTCTCTCCAAGCCGACGGACCCTGCCGAATTGGCGGCCCGCGTGGCGATCGCCGGCCGGATCGTGGCGATGCAGGAAGAGCTGGAACGGAAGAATCTCCAACTCGCCGAATTGGCAACGACCGACGGGCTCACAGGTTTGAAAAACCGTCGTTGCTTCAATGAAAACCTGATAACCGCTTGCTCGTTCGCCGTTCGCTACGGCTATCCGCTTTCCTTGGTGATGATCGACGTCGACCATTTCAAGTCGCTCAACGACTCATTCGGCCACCCGGCCGGCGATTCCGTGCTCGCCACACTGGCGGGGATTCTCCGCAGTGAGACGCGCGATCACGATATCGTTGCCCGCTACGGGGGAGAAGAGTTCGCCATCTTGCTGCCGGCCACGGCCGCCGCGGAGGCCTCGCTGTTGGCCGAACGCCTACGGTCGCTCACCACGAGCTATCCCTGGCCCCAGCGGCCAATCACCGTGAGTGTGGGGGTGGCGACGACCGGGGGAGACCTGGCGACGTGGTCGGAACTGCTGGAGGCGGCCGATCGGGCCCTTTATCACTCAAAGCGGTCTGGGCGAGATCGAATTACCCATCACGACTCGTTTACGCAAGATGTCGTCTCCCATTCCACTTGTGATTCATTGAAAGCTTGATCTCCAAGGGACTCACTGTGTCGGCGAAGGCCCGTGTTCGAGGGACGTCATGCCGGATTGTCCTCCCCGTTGGTTCGGACAAAATGCGCTTTCGAGATCGCAGTCGCCTGTTCGAGTTCGAGCGAGATTCCCAGTCAAAATGTCGCGAAATCGGGGCAGAAAACCGCCTCGCGGCCGTCGGCTCAGCTCGTTTGGTTTCGAGCATTTCCCAGGGACCTAGTGAACTCCGCTTGAATTTTGTGCGGCTCATCCGCAATAATACGCTCTATCTGCAGAAATCGCCTTGATCCGTATGGGAGTTGTTCGGCGTTATGAAAGCCAAGACCAAGCATCGCAAAAGCTATAAGTGGCGAAAAAAAGCCGATAGCTCACCCGTCGCCAAGGGGCGTCGCCCGAAGCGGCAAGGCGTCCGCAACCCCAGGAAGCAGAAGCACCTGGGTGGCGTCGGTCTCTAAGACCGATCCGGCCCTCATCGCCTTATTCGCCCGTCGCCAAAACTGGACCTCCCGCCTTCCCCACCTCCATCCTTGGAAGTGGCTAGGGATCGGGCGGTCCATTGTGCATTTCCGCTTTGGCGTGATTTGGGGCGGCTCCTCGGGCGACCTCAAACTTCATCTCCAGCAGGCCCTCGGCATGGATTCAGAACCTTTTCGCAAAAAAAATTGCGAAAAGTGCGGCTATTCTGATAGACGTTGCGAGGGTCTCTCCTTACAATTCAGGTGAACATGCAGGTAGGAGACCGCTGGGGAGTTCCAGCGTCTCGGAGGGCAATCCAGGCCTTAGCCAAGAGAGGGGTGGCGATGATCGAAGCTGCGGATCGCTCACTCCTGGATTCGATTCGACGACACGGTCCCCTGACGGTTGCTGAGATGGCGGCTCGTCAGGGAGTGACACCGACGGCGATTCGGAACCGGCTGACGCGGCTGCTCGGCTCCGGCATGGTGGAACGGCGTCTCGAGCATGGGGGCCGCGGTCGTCCCAGCCACGTGTACGAGGCGAGCGTCGAGGCTCACAAGCGGCTGGGGCAGAATTATGCCGACCTGGCCGTGGTGCTCTGGGATGAGATGATGCGGACGGTCGAAGACCGAAAGCTTCGTCGCTTCTTATTCGGCCGAATTACTGAGCGACTGGCCGAGCTCTACCGAACACAGGTCACCGGAGAAGGATGGGAGGGCCGGCTCGTCCAGCTGGGCACGATCCTCCACGACCGGGGGATCGAAACCGAGGTCACGCTGGCGGAAGGGGGGCAGAATTCGGTGCTGAAACAGCACTCTTGCCCCTACTATGAGCTGGCCGCAGTGGATCGGGCTGTCTGCGCCATGGAGCGCAAGATGTTCGAGAAGATCGTGGGTCGAGGGCTTCGCCTGAGCCAATGCCGGCTCGACGGCCATCGTTCGTGCGACTTCGAGGCGAAGCCCGAGATTCTGGCGGCGGCGGCGCAAGCCCTCTGATCAAATTAACGAATCAACCGGTTTTCAGCGAACGAGACGAGATGACCGGACCAGCGGGAGGGGCACCTCGAGCCGGTCCCAACAGGGCAGGAGCGTAATGAGCAAGGTTCTTCAGATCAGCAACCTTCACGTCGCGATCGACGGCAAGGAGATCCTCAAGGGGGTCGACCTCACGATCCGCCAGGGCGAAGTGCATGCCTTGATGGGACCGAACGGTTCAGGTAAGAGCACCTTGAGCTACGCCCTGATGGGTCATCCGAACTACGAGGTGACGGAGGGGACTGCGACGCTCGACGGCCAGGACATCCTCGAGATGGAGGCTGACGAGCGGGCCAAGGCCGGCCTCTTTCTCGCCTTCCAGTATCCGACGTCGATCCCCGGCGTCACTGTGGCCAACTTCCTTCGCCACGCGGTCAGCAACGTCCGGAACCCCGACCGCAAGGAGGGGGAGGAACTGATCTCGATGCGTGAGTTCCGCAAGGAGCTCCGCGAGCAGATGGACGAGCTGGGCATGGACCCCGAGTTTGCCCGTCGCTATCTCAATGAAGGATTCTCCGGCGGCGAAAAGAAGCGGGCCGAAGTGCTTCAGCTCGCCATGCTTCGCCCCGCGTTCGCCATCCTCGACGAGACCGATAGCGGACTCGATATCGACGCGGTACGGGTGGTCTCCGAAGGGGTCAACAAGGTTGCGTCCAAGGTTTCGACCGGTATCCTGGTCATCACCCACTATCAACGCATTTTGAATTACATCAAGCCGGGCTTCGTTCACATCCTCTTCGGTGGTCGGATCGTTGAAAATGGCGGTCCTGAACTGGTGGATCTCCTCGAGCGTGAGGGCTACGACTGGGTCCGCGCCAAGTATCCCGAGGCGGCCAAGGATGAGGACGAGATGGAACAGCACGCCTCACCGTCCGGTCAATTGACCTTCTGAGCCCGTCCCGACCTACGAGGAAGGAATAGACGCCATGGCGACTGATCTGAGCGGGCAGGTGCAAGGAATCAAGGACGAGTATAAATTCGGGTTTCGCGACTCGGATGACAATTACTCGTTCAAGAGCGGTAAGGGGCTGAGTCGCGAGGTCGTTCACCAGATCTCCGAGATGAAGAGCGAACCGCAGTGGATGCGCGACTTCCGCCTCAAGGCGCTCGAGGTCTTCTGGTCGAAGCCGACCCCGACCTGGGGCGGCGACCTTGCCAGCCTCAATTTCGATGACATTCACTACTACATGAAGGCGGCCGATCGACAGGGGAAGACCTGGGACGACGTGCCGTCGGACATCAAGAATACGTTCGAGAAGCTCGGGATTCCCGAAGCCGAGCGCAAGTTCCTGGCGGGGGTCGGTGCCCAGTACGAGTCGGAGGTGGTTTACCACAGCCTTCGCGAAGACCTTCAGAAGAAGGGGGTCATCTTCGTCGACACCGACACGGCCCTCCGCGAGTACCCCGACCTGGTCAAGCAGTACCTGGGCACGGTCATCCCGATCCATGACAACAAGTTCGCCGCGCTGAACTCGGCCGTCTGGTCGGGTGGGTCGTTCGTCTACATTCCGGCCGGCGTCAAGGTCGACATTCCGCTCCAGGCCTATTTCCGGATCAACGCCGAGAACATGGGGCAGTTTGAGCGCACCTTGATCGTGGTCGAAGAAGGGGCGCAAGTCCACTACGTCGAAGGGTGTACCGCCCCGATGTACACGACCGAGAGCCTCCACTCGGCCGTCGTCGAGATCATTGTCAAGAAGGGGGGGCGCTGCCGGTACACCACGATCCAGAACTGGGCGAGCAATATCTACAACCTCGTGACCAAGCGAGCGGTCGCCCACGAGGACGCCCTGATGGAGTGGGTTGACGGCAACCTCGGCAGTCGCCTGACGATGAAGTACCCGGCCGTCTACATGATGGGCAAGGGAGCGAGAGGTGAGATCCTCTCGATCGCATTCGCCGGCAAGGGGCAGCATCAGGACGCCGGTGGTAAGGTCGTCCATGGCGCTCCTTACACGAGCTCGCGGATCATCTCCAAGAGCATCAGCAAGAACGGTGGCCGAGCCAGCTACCGTGGTCTCCTCAAAGTGATCAACGGCGCGAAAGGCTCGAAGTCGAACGTCGTCTGCGACGCCTTGATTCTTGATCCCCAGAGCCGCTCCGACACCTACCCGTACATCGAGATCGACGAGGACGACGTCAAGATCGGCCACGAGGCCAGCGTCTCCAAGATCGGCGAGGAACAGCTCTTCTACCTCAAGAGCCGAGGCCTTAGCGAAGCCGAAGCATCGACTCTGATCGTCAGCGGGTTCATCGAGCCGCTCGTCAAAGAGCTGCCGATGGAGTACGCCGTCGAGATGAACAAGCTCATCCAGCTTCAAATGGAAGGGTCGGTCGGTTAATCACCGTGTGAGTGTCGGGCTCTCGACGACCAAGGACCGCCGATGACATCGTTTCATCGAGCGGTCCGACTGTCGTCGGGTGACCGGGGCAAACGCAGCATGCCCTGGACTCAGTAGCCGTAGCTTGCCGGGGCACGCTGCGCCCTGCCTCGAACCTTCGTCCGAGATCCACCCTTACGATGAGCAGCGCATCCGCAACCAGCCCATCCCTCGCCACGGGCGGATTCACCGAAGCCGCTTTCGAGGCGTTCCTGAAACAACGCGACGAGCCAAAATGGCTTCAGGATCGCCGACGCGAAGCGTTTGAGTTCTTCCGCTCGACCCCGCTTCCCTCCTCGCGCGACGAGGAATGGCGGCGAACCGATATTCGATCGCTCAAGCTCGATGCGTTCGCTCCGCCGGCACTCCAAGAGCCGAGTGCGGAGGCCCGTGCCGCGATCGATCCCGTGTGGCAGACGCTGAGCACCCACTACGCGACCGGGATCGAACAGGTCAACGCGTACGTCACGCGCAGGCCTGATCCCGCGAAGCTGGGAGGGGCGATCCTGTTGGATCTGGCCCAGGCGGTCAAAGACCATCCGGACTTGCTCAAGCGTTGGCTTCTGACCGACGTCGTCTCGCACCGCGAAGACGCCTTTTCTGCGTTGCACGCGGCGTTTTGGACCGGCGGCACCCTGCTTTATGTGCCCAAGGGAGTGAAGGTCGAGGCCCCCTTGTTCAGCCTGGTCGGGCTCGCTCGCGAAGGGCGGGTCGACCTCGATCACACCTTGATCATTCTCGAGGACGGCGCCGAAGCCAGCTTTGTCCGTGAGACCACGGGACGCGAGCGAGCCGACGCCCCGGCCTTGCACGTGGGCGCGGTCGAGGTGATCGTTGGACGCGAGGCGAAGCTTCGCTTCGTCAATATCCAGAACTGGGATGCCGGCACCTGGCACTTCAGCCGAGAGCGGGCCTTGGTCGGAGCCGACGCCGGCCTGCAGTGGACCGTGGGCGGCCTGGGCGCACGCCTGGCCAAGGTGAACCAGGAAGTGGCGTTGGCCGGCCGAGGGTCGAAGGCCCAGGTCAATGGCGTTATGTTCACGACGGGACGTCAGCATCTCGCTTATTTCACGCGACAGGACCACCAGGCCCCGAACACCACGAGCGACCTCCTGTACAAGGGGGGACTGCGTGAGAAGTCGCGGATCGTCTGGAAGGGAATGATTCGCGTCGAGAAAGACGCTCAGCAGACCAACGCGTACCAGAAGAACGACAACCTGGTCCTCTCCGACGGCGCTCGCGCTGACTCGATTCCAGGACTGGAGATCGAGGCCAACGACGTCCGCTGTACTCACGGCGCCACGGCAGGCCGGGTCGATGAAGAGATGATCTTCTATGCCCAGGCACGCGGTATCGACCGAGAGACGGCCATCCGCCTGATCGTCGAGGGCTTCTTCGCCAACGTGTATGATCGGATCACGCTGGAACCGGTCCGCGAAACGCTGACGAAGGCGGTAGCCGCGAAGTTGCAGCTCGGTGGCGGTGGCGAATCGGCTTGACGGCTCAGGCCGTCGTTGCAGAAACACGTGTCAAATTTCTTGTCCCACTGTTTCCACGAGGAGCCCGTTCCGCCATGGGAGACCCGTACGTCCATCCCGAAGTTCTTGTCTCGGCCGATTGGGTCGAGGAGCACCGCAACGATCCCAAGGTACGGATCGTCGAGAGCGACGAGGACGTCCTGCTCTATGACATGGGCCACGTCCCGGGCGCGGTCAAGATCGACTGGCAGGGGGATCTCCAGGACCAGATCGTTCGCGACTATATCAACGCCGAAAAATTCGCCGCGATCTGCTCGCGGTCGGGCATTGCCAACGACACGACGGTCGTCTTCTACGGCGACAAGTCGAACTGGTGGGCCTGTTATGCGTACTGGGCCTTCACGCTCTTCGGTCACAAGGACTGCAGGGTCATGAACGGCGGCCGGAAACTTTGGTACGACCAGAATCGACCGGTCACGACCGAAGTGCCTCAGTACGCCCCGACCGATTACAAGGTGCAGTCGAGCAACGAAGAGAAGATTCGGGTGTTTCGCGACGTGGTGTTGGAGCACTCGAAGTCGGGGAAACCGTTGCTCGACGTTCGCAGTCCCAAGGAGTTCACCGGCGAGAAGACGCACATGGAGGACTACCCTCAGGAAGGGTCACTCCGCGGCGGCCATATCCCGGGTGCAGTGAGCGTCCCTTGGAATCGCGCGGTCAACGACGACGGTACGTTCAAAACGGCCGACGAGCTCAAGGCGATTTACGAGAGCGAGGTCGGACTGAAATCGACCGACGATATCATCGCTTATTGCCGGATTGGCGAGCGGTCGAGCTTGACCTGGTTCGTGCTCACCTACTTGCTCGGCTATTCCAAAGTTCGCAATTATGATGGATCGTGGTGCGAGTGGGGAAATCTCGTGCGCGTTCCGATCGCCAAGGGGGCCTGAGGTCGTCCTATGCCCGCCACACTCGACGTGATCGTCTCGGAACTGAGCGAGGCTGACCGCCAGGAGCGGATTGAGCTCCTGATCGACTTCGCCAGAAACTTGCCTCCTCTGCCCGACCGTCTCGCCGAGCATAAAGACGCGGCGCATCGGGTTGAGGAATGCCAGTCGCCCGTTTTCCTCTTCGTTGAACTCGAGAAGGACCGCGTGGCGATCCACGCCGATGCGCCGATTGAGGCACCGACGGTCCGTGGGTTCGTCGCGATCCTGGTGGAGGGGCTGAATGGCGCCACCATCGAAGAGGTTCTCCTCGTTCGCGACAGCCTGATCGAGCAGATTGGTCTCCCCGAGATCCTGGGGATGCTCAGGGTCCGCGGTCTGAGCGGAGTCCTCAGACGTTTGAAAGCCGAAGTCACCCGCGCCGCGATGGCGCGGTCTTCGGCGGACGCCGCCGACGGGGCGTCAGCAACCGATGCGACACAACACGCTTCCGAATGAAATGAAAGGTCTGCGACCGATGGCGGAGTTCGTCAGGGTAGCTACACGCTCCGAGATCCCTCCCGGCGGCAAGTTGCTGGCCGAAATCGAAGGGCGGGCGATCGCCATTTTCAACTGTGAAGGCTCCTATTACGCCATCGACGACGTCTGCACCCACGATGGTGGTCCCCTGGCTGAAGGGGAGCTTGAAGGGTGTGAAATTCGCTGCCCACGGCATGGCGCTCGCTTCGACGTCCGGACTGGTCGAGCTCTCAGTTTTCCGGCCATCGAGCCGGTCTCGGCTCATCAGGTCGAAGTCCGAGGAGACGAGATCCTCGTCGCGATCGACGCTTGAACCCGGTCCGCGCCCGCTCTTAAATAAGGGAGATGACTCCATGCTCGACCAAGAAGCGATCCTGACCGCGCTGCGCACCGTCAAGGACCCTGAGCTCAACGTCAACATCGTCGACCTCGGACTGGTCTACACCGTCCAGACCAAAGAGGACATCATCGACGTTGAGATGACGCTGACTTCCCCAGCCTGCCCCGCTGGTCCAGAGATCCTTCGCAATGCCGTGACCGCGATCGAACTGCTGGAAGGCGTCACCAAGGCGAACGTCAAGCTCGTCATGTCCCCGCCGTGGTCACCCGATCGAATGTCCGACGATGCACGCGACACCCTCGGTATTTTTTAATCCTGGTTCCTTATTTTCCGGCCTTCGTTGTGCTTAATCAACGGATGTGGGGAAATGGAAACACGATTATGGCAGGTTGATGCGCGTTGACCACACGAAGTTGCATTAAATGGCCGAGTCACCTCCCCGGAGTGACCTCGGCCATTTTGTTTGCTAGGTTGACTCTTCATCGGCGTGCATAGGTTAAGATGTATCTGGCTAAAGAAACGAAGTGGCCGGCACTGTCTCATTCATTGACTGTGCCGACGGCTCCGTTCTGGCCGATTCGCTTGACGCAACGTCTTAATGTCCATCACCATGTGAAGCGGTGCCGGAGGGGTTCCGTTCGCGGGATTGAGCGTTGTGGCTCGCAAAAAAACACCCAAAACACGTATCAACGTCAAAGCCTCTCTGTCGCGTCGGCTGCGCGAAGTCCGCCAGGAATTGTTCGGTGAGCATGGTGGGCCGGAACTGGCTCGCCGCTTAGGGCTCCCCGCGCGGACCTGGTACAACTACGAGACTGGCGTGACCGTTCCGGCCGAAGTCTTGCTCGGATTCATCGAGCAGACAGGCACCAACCCGACCTGGCTCCTTGCAGGTGAGGGGCCGAAATATCAGCGTGGCTTAAACGGTCTCGATCTGGCCGATCTCGCACCCATCGAGTTGATCCGCCGAGGTCTGGAGAAACTCGAGCAGGAACCGAGCGACGTCCGTGTGGTCGCACCCGAGAACATGCCAGGGGATGTACTTTCCGACTACGTGGCGGTCAACCTTGTCCCGCTCAAAGACCTGGCGAGAAGAGGTGTCGATTCCACTCGTGTGGATGGATACATCATGGCCTTCCGCCAGTGGATTCCCCATCCGACCGAGACGGTTGGCGTCCAGGTCACGGACGACTCGATGTTCCCGGTCCTGCCGTCGGGCTCGCTCGTGGCCATCGACCGGTCGGTGACCGACCCGCAGCAGCTTCAAGGCAAGATGGTTGCGGCTTGTCCGGACGAGGTGCCCATGATCTGTTGGCTCGACCTGAGCGGACGGCACCTGATTTTCCGACCGAACCAGCCTAACCGAGAACATCCGTTGATTCCGGTCGAACTAAGCGGCCTGGCCAGCGGCGTCATTCTTGGCCAGGTTATCTGGTCCTGGAGTCGGTTCAGCTAAGCAGTGAGTCACGGTTTTCGTGATTTCCTGATGCAAGGTCCACCGCCGAGGAATTGGTCGCTCCGACAAGCATCTCGGATGCGAGGTCGCCTCGCCTTAACCCATAGCGGGCCTGGCCGTTTGGCCCTGGTCCTCCGGCCCCCGCTTGGGCACTCGACGACTTCGTTGGCCCAGCGGCCGGGCCGGTCGTGCTCGTGAGTCATTGCGCTTGCTTGCGGCCATAATAACCCTTCGCTTCTCACGATTGGCGGTCGGTGTCATCCCATGTCGGGTTGCAAGTACAGACCCGCTCCGCGAGATCACACACTGAGGAGCACCAGGCCCCGGTCCCGCTGAGTCAAGTTCCTCTTGGCCGTCGCATGTGGCGACGGCCAAGTGATCAGCATCACAGTCACGGGTAACCCGGAGCATTCGGCCTGGAATTCGCCCGAACGAAAGGGGCGTTTGCATCGGCTTCCCGGGCTTTGTACACGAAGCTCTCCGACCGTTATGACGAGGACGGCTTGATTGTCTCGCCAAAGTGAGCGGCAACGGCCAGCGCACCGATCGCTGAGGCCCGGCTCGCGACGTCGTCGTCGAGTTCGAGGACCGCTGTCGGGTGCTGTGTCCGAAGCAAATGCCCGTAGAGCGAACGCTGGGGTTGGCGGCCACCGACCCAGATCCGGGATGGTGCGTCGAGGATTGGCTGTCGGACCAGGTTTGCGACATCGTCGGCGATGACTGCTCCCACCAGGAAGGAAGCTCGTTCTCGCGCCTCGAGCGCACCGCTCAGAGCGGCGATTCGAACGAGGAACGCAGCGCGTCCGAGCCCAGATTGTGCGACCAGTCGGGCTCCGGCCGCCACGGCCTCGGGATCAGGGTCATCGGGCAATCCTTCGGGGAGGCTGGCGGCGAGCAGGGTATGGCTGGCCAGTGCTCCCGTTAATTCGCCCGCGAGTGAGGTGTAACTGCGAAGGATCCGGCCTTCTTCGTCCACTTCGACGGCCTTCGTGTGCGACCCTGGCCAAAGAAAGACGGTTCGCGACGGGTTCGCGGAAACGTCTGCGGAAGCGTTCCGGTCGACTTGTCGTTCCGCGAGAAGGGACCAGGCGCCCAGAGTTTCGCATTCCTCGCCGCGCATGATATCAGCATCTGCCCAGCCGTCTTGCCCGGCGGAAGGGGGCGTCCGGATTCCCGGGATGAACAGAATGGGTTGCTCGGCAACCTCAGGGAGGTGGCGAACGACCGCGCCTCGAGCGAGTTCTTGCGGGCCGGCGGGGGCCAGGACGTGAGGTACGGCCGCCAAGCCAACCTCGGAGGAAAGCATCCCCGCCGCGACGATCACTTCCGGGGTGTGGCCCTCCGCGGCGCGAAGGACTTCCGCCAGGGCGTCACGGACAGCCACCGCCAGTCCGGTTCGACCCGCGGAGAGGACCGAGTCGCGGACGCCGACCGATCGACGGCTGGTGGCTACGACCTGGCCGTCGCGAAGGAGCCGGGCTCGGGTGTTGGTCGTTCCACCGTCGAGCGCGATGGCCAAGCGGAACTTTCCGAGGAACATGGTTTTCTCTTGCCTTCGGTCCGGTGGAGGTAGATCTTGGATTTCGATAGGTCTCTCGACTCCTGGTTCCAGGGTAATCAATCGACCTCATGGCGTCTCCGCGCAACCCGAGCACTCGGCTCGAAAGCCTCTGGCTGCAGGTTCAAGAACCCCTTTTCTGGTTGACTGCTGACCTTCGGTTGGCCTGGGTCAATCGGGCCTGGGAGCAGTTGACCGGCTCCACGGCCGAGGAAGTTGCCGGTCTCACCTGCCGGGCCCATGGCCCGACGCGAGCGGGAGACCTGCCCGGACTGGTGGGCAGTTTTTTTCCTCCACCCGAAGCACTCGCCGGACAGCCGGCGTCGGTGCGGACCTTGATCATCCACTCGAGCGGTGAGCGAAGGTGGAGACGGATCGAGTTTCGCCCGTTCCATGATGAGCGAGGGACGTTGATCGGGTTGTTCGGCCTGGTTGGTTCCTCCGATTCGCCGTCCGGAAATTCCGACGCCGAGTCGCAACGCTTGCGGACCGACCTGTTGCAGATCCGCGAGCAACTCCAGCAGCGCCACGGCTTCGACAGCCTGATTGGCGCGGGGCCGATTCATCGCCGGCTCCTCGACCAGATTGCGACGGCCGCCGCGACGACTGTGCCCGTGCTGGTTGTGGGAGAGACCGGTACGGGAAAACGGACCGTCGCGCGGACGATTCATCATCAAAGCGCTCGCCGCCAGTCTCCAATCCTCCCGATTGACTGCGCCTCGTTGCCTGCCGAGGTCCTGGAGCGGGAACTGTTTGGGGGCGAGGTGACCGCTCGTCTGAGTCTCCCCGAAGGTTCGTCGCTCATGATCGGCGACATTCTTGATCTGCCTCGTGACTTGCAAAGCCGGCTCGTGGCCACGCTGGACCCTCATGTCCGTTTATTGGCCATGACGGCCGGTGAGCCCGAAGCAGCCCTCCAGGCCGAGCGGCTCCGCCCTGACCTCTATTATGCGGTGACGACCCTGGTCATCCATTTGCGACCGCTCCGCGAGCGTCTGGAAGAGATCCCACTGCTGGCACAACACCTCCTGGAACGGGCCAACTCGCGAGGCGGCCGCCAGCGCGGTGGGTTTAGCGAACAGGCGCTTTCGGCCTTGCTCGCCTACGACTGGCCCGGCAATCTTCGGGAACTGGCTCGAGTCATCGATGAGGCTCACGAGCAGGCGATCGGTGATCTGATTGAGCCCGACGACCTGCCCGCAGCGATCCGCGGACATCTAGGATCGGCTTATCTTCCGCCGCCGCTGCCGCACCCGACCATCCCGCTGGATGAGTTGTTGACCCAGGTGGAGCGTCGCCTGATTGAGAGCACCCTCCAACGCGCTCGCCAGAACAAGTCGCGTGCCGCCGAGTTGCTGGGAATCTCCCGCCCTCGCCTCTATCGCCGCATCAAGGAGTTGGGGTTGCCCGACGTTCCCGAGATCGCCGACGACGCTCCCATGTTGAATGGGACCCGATCCCGGGACGAGAACTGAACGTCTGGGGGTTGAGCTGGGGCCGCGAAGCAACAAAGGGCGATCTCCGCTCGCCTTCGCGCGTCCTTGACAATCTGGTAACTTTCCACAGAACCGGGAAGGACCCAGGTTTTTCTCCACCTCATGGACGCGAGCCACACCAATGCGGATTTTCCTTTCTGCCGGTGAACCGAGCGGAGATCTGCACGCCGCCAATCTGATCCATTCGCTCAGGCGGCGTCTCCCTCAAGCCGAGTTCGTCGGCTTTGGAGGGGACCGGATGGAGAAGGCGGGTGCGACGCTCCTCTATCCGCTTGTGACCCTGGCGGTGATGTGGTTCGGCCGGGTGTTGCTCAACATCCACAAGTTCTTCCGCCTGCTCTACGTGGCCGACCAGTATTTTCTCAAAGAAAAGCCCGACGCCGTCATTCTGATCGACTACCCGGGATTCCACTGGTGGGTGGCGCGCCGCGCCAAGGCTCGAGGGATTCCGGTCTTCTATTACGTTCCTCCGCAGCTCTGGGCCTGGGCCGGCTGGAGGGTGAAGAAGGTCCGCAAGTTCGTCGATCACGTCCTCTGTAGCCTTCCGTTCGAGCCAGCCTGGTATCAATCACGCGGGGTCCCAGACGCGGTTTATATCGGGCACCCCTACTTCGACGAGCTGACCGAGCGCACACTCGACCCGAGCTTCATGAGGGAAGAGGAAGCCAAGGCGACCCCGCTGGTGGCAATCTTGCCCGGTTCCCGGACCCAGGAGTTGGTTCGGAACTTGCCGATCATGCTCCGAGCCGCGGCGAAGCTGGCGACAGCCCGCCCCGACGTTCGGTTTGCGGTCGCTTGCTTGCACGATCGACATCAGGAGCTGGCCCGCGAGATCATGGCCCAGGAAAAGCTCGAACTCCCGCTGATCATTCACGCGGCGAGGACTCCCGAATTGATTCGCCTGGCCGACGTGGCCTGGGCGGTCTCGGGCTCAGTCGGCCTCGAGCTGATGGTCGAGGCCTTGCCTTCGGTGGTCCTCTACAAGATTCGACCGTTTGACCTCTGGGTCGCTCGCCGCTTCATCAAGTCGAAGTATATCAGCCTGGTGAACCTCCTGGCCGACGCCGAGGTCATGCCTGAATACCTGACGTCGCAGGACGTATCGGGCGAACTGGCACAATGGGCCGAGTCCTGGCTGAGCGACCCGGCCAAGCGTGAGCTAGCGGTCTCGGCCCTCGAGGCGCTGCGCGAGCGCGTCGCCGTGCCGGGGGCCTCGGACCGCGCGGCCGATCGAATCGTTCACGCCCTCGACGCAGCACGTCCCGCCGACTCCAACACAATCCGGGGGACCCACGGGACGAAGCGAATCCATCGCGGCCATGCGTCGCGGTAGCCGGACGACCCGACTCGATGGATGACAGGTCGAGGGGGGCCGTGCGATAATCGGTATGAGAGCGGTTTCCGGTTCGGTGGCATTTCCTGAGGGATCGCGGGCGACCCGCCTGCCAACTTCTTGGGATTGTCGGGGAGAATCACAGGCTCCCAGCCCCCGAAAACCGCTCGCGACGAACCGATACGAAAGGGGCAGTATGTCCCTCCCTCTGGCCGGATCCCCATCAAATGACTGCTTCTGCTGCTGACCGCCCCTCGAACCGTCTGGCCGGGGAGACGAGCCCCTACCTACTCCAACACGCCTTGAACCCGGTGGACTGGTACCCTTGGGGACCCGAGGCATTCGACCGCGCCCGGGCCGAGAACAAGCCGATCTTCCTTTCGGTCGGCTACTCCGCCTGTCACTGGTGTCACGTGATGGAGCACGAGAGCTTCGAGAACGCCGAAACCGCCGCTTTGATGAATGAGCACTTCATCAACGTTAAGGTGGATCGAGAAGAGCGGCCCGACGTCGACCAAATCTACATGGCGGCCGTTCAGGCGATGACTGACCAGGGTGGCTGGCCGATGTCGGTCTTCCTCACGCCCGACTTGCAGCCCTTCTATGGCGGCACCTATTTCCCGCCAGCCGACGGCCGTGGCATGCCCGGCTTCCCCCGCGTTCTGTACAGCGTTCATCGGGCCTGGGCAGAACGGCGCGACGATATCTTGAATTCGGCGGGGGAACTGACGGATCGGATCCGCCAGATGGGGACGATTCGCCCCGCCTCGGGAGCCCTGGAGTCGACCTTGCTCGATCAAGGAGCGCGCGGACTCGCACGCTCGTTCGACACGATCCACGGCGGGTTCGGGAGCGCACCCAAATTCCCCCATCCGATGGACCTCAAGCTCTTGCTCCGCCAGCACGCCCGCACCGGCGATGCCCACCCGCTTCAGATCGTCCGCTTCACCTTGGACAAGATGGCCCGAGGTGGCATTTATGACCAACTGTTGGGCGGATTCGCGCGTTATTCCACCGACGATCGCTGGCTGGTCCCGCACTTCGAGAAGATGCTGTACGACAATGCGTTGCTGTCGAGCGTTTATCTCGAAGCCTATCAGGTAACCGCCGACCCCGAGTACGCTCGGGTTGCCCGCGAGACGTTGGATTACATCCTCGAGCGGATGACCGGTCCCGAAGGGGAAATCTACTCGACCGAGGATGCCGACAGCGAGGGCGAGGAAGGGAAGTTCTACGTCTGGTCGTTGGACGAGGTGAACCAGATTCTCGGGCCCGAGCGCGCCAGGGAGTTCGCGGCGGTCTACGACGTGACCGAGTCGGGAAACTGGGAACATAAAAACATCCTCAATCTTCCCGTGTCAATCGATCAGGCCGCCACGCGACTGGGCCGGGACGAACGCGAGTTGCAGGCCGACCTCGATCGCGACCGAGCTCGCCTGCTCGAAGCCCGCGATCGTCGGGTTGCCCCTGGCAAGGACACGAAGGTGCTCACTTCGTGGAATGGGCTCATGCTTGCCCCCCTGGCCGAGGGGTCGAGAATCTTGAAAGACGAGCGATATCTTGACGCGGCAAGCAAGGCGGCTGCGTTCTTGCTCGACCGGATGCGGACGTCCGATGGCCGCTTGCTCCACGCGTTCAAGGATGGTCGCGCTCGGTTCAACGGATATCTCGACGACTACAGCAACCTGATCGATGGACTCACTCGGCTCTACGAGGTTTCCGGCGAGCCGCGGTGGATCGACGCCGCCCTGGAACTCGCCACGGTCATGATCGACGAGTTCCATGACGCCGACGGGGGAGCTTTCTTCTATACCGGTCGAGGCCACGAGGTTTTGATCGCCCGACAGAAGGACTTCCAGGACAATGCCACCCCGTCGGGGAATGCGATGGCCGCGACGGCTCTCCTTCGCCTGGGGGCGCTAACCGGGCGTGAGCAGTTCCAAACGCTGGGCCGATCGACCCTGGAAGCCGTTCAGGCCTATCTCGACCGGGCCCCCATGGCCATGGGCCAGAGTCTCGTCGCCCTCGATTTCGAACTCGCCTCATCCCGCGAGTTCGCCGTGATCGCCGGCCCCGATCCGGTCGAATTTCGCGGTGTGATGGAGGCGATTTATACGCCCTTCCTCCCTCATAAGGTCGTCGCGCCCATGCGGGCCGAGAACGCGACGGTCCTGGCCGAAACCTTGCCACTGCTGGCGAATCGACCGACCCAAGATGATCGAACGACGACCTACATTTGCGAGCGATTTTCTTGCCGGACGCCTGTCGTCGGTGTTGAGGGAGTGAAAGCCGCACTCGCCTGATCGGTCCGAAGAACCGCAATGGTGCATCCGGCTCATTTTTTTTTGACGGCGAAGGGCGGAGCGGTGAAGCCCCCAAGTCGCCCGGCCAGCTCGAATGAGAGAACTTGCCGGATGCACCAAGAAGTGACCTACCGGGGGACGGACTCCCCCGGCTCTTGTTGGTGGCGATGCTCGAGGTGAGAGTTCGGTTCTTGCCACCGAACGCAGGGATTGACTACAGTAATGCTTAAGAGAATCGGCGCCGATGACTCCGGCCCCCACGGAACCCTCGCGCCATAGGCATCGTGTCACAGAGATCATGCCCGGAGGAGCGCATCCACCCATGCCACGCCGGAATTTCTATTCGATCGCCATGGTCGGCGCCGTCTCCCTGTTCTGCTGGCAGGCCTCCCAAGGCGCCAAGCCGAAGGATGAGATGATGGAGCTCTATGGTGTCTTCGTTGACGCCGTGGAGCACGTTGAAGCCAATTACGTCCGGCCCGTGAATCGCCGGGAGCTGCTCGAGAGTGCCCTGAAGGGCATGCTTCAAAATCTCGACCCACACTCTTCCTATATCAATACGTCCGAATGGAAGCAGTTCCGCCGGCAGATCGAAGGCCGGTTCGGTGGGATCGGCATCCAGGTTGGGATGGACCCGGACGCCAATCGCCTCAAGGTGATTGCGCCGATGGTCGGAACTCCTGCCTACGAGGCGGGGGTACTGGCGGGCGATCTGATCATGGAGATCGATGGCCACTCGACCGAGGGAATGAACCCGGACAAGGCCGTCGAGGTTCTAACCGGCCGACCGGGCACCAGCGTCAAGCTCAACGTCCTCCACGAAGGGGAGGAGAAGGGCGAGATGCTGACGATGAGCCGAGCGATCATCGACGTCCCGAGTGTCCTGGGCGACAGACGGAAGCCCGACGACACCTGGGACTTCATGCTCGATCACGAGAAGAAGATCGGCTACATCCGGATCACGAGCTTTATCCAGAATACGACGGAAGAGCTCAAGAAAGCCCTCGCGGAACTCAAGTCCGAAGGGATGAAGGCCTTGGTCCTTGACCTTCGCGACAACCCAGGGGGCCTCCTGGGCGCGGCGGTCGAGATCTCGGACCTGTTCGTGGACGAGGGGCTGATCGTCAGTACCAAGGGACGGAACACGATCGGCAAGACTTACGAGGCGCAGAAGGAAGGGACCTACGAAGGCTTCCCGATCGCCATCCTGATCAACCGGAACTCGGCGTCGGCCGCTGAGATCGTCTCGGCCTGTCTTCAGGATCACGATCGAGCCTTGATCGTCGGAGATCGCTCCTACGGCAAGGGGTCGGTTCAGAACATTATCGATCTCGAAGATGGCAACAGCGTCTTGAAGCTCACCGTCGCTTCCTACCTCCGTCCCTCCGGCAAGAACATCCACCGCTTCAAGGATGCCAAGGAGAAAGACGAGTGGGGCGTTTCGCCCAACACTGGGCTCAAGGTCGAACTGACACCGCGGCAATACATCTCCTGGGCCACCGAACGGCGCGATCGCGATCTGGTGACCTTCGGGAAGCGAAAGCCGAAGACGGAGTCTGAGAAGCCGAAGGCGGAAGCTGAGAAGCCGAAGGCGGAAGCCGAAAAGCCGACAGCGGAGGCTGACAAGTCGAAGGTCGAGGAGAAGAAGGCGGACAAGACAGGAAAGAGTTTCACTGACTTACAACTCGACAAGGCGTTGGAAGTCATCAAGGAGAAGCTCGAGGGTGCGGTCGCCAAGAAGTGACCCTCGAACATCGGTCAGGTTTCTTTCCGTCATTCAAGCCAATAGGAACCCGGTTCCCTCGTGGGACCGGGTTCCTGCCGCTTCCGGGTCGGGGGTTCGATGTCCGCGGGACGTTTTCTCTTCCTCGCGATTGAAACGACGTGTGACGAAACCGGGGCGGCGGTTCTCGAGGGGCCATGCCCCCCGGAACTTGGCGTCCCGATCGTTCGTTCCAGTGTGGTCGCGTCACAGATCGACCTTCACGAACGCTATCAGGGGGTCGTCCCTGAAATCGCCTCACGCGCCCACGTCAGGCAGATTTTGCCGACGATTGATGAGGCGCTTCACCGAGCTGGAGTCTCGCTCGGCGACTTGCAGGCGATTGCCGTCTCAACTCGTCCTGGCCTGGTCGGCTCGCTGGTCGTCGGGCTTACCGCGGCCAAGACGCTCGCGATGGCGCTCGATATCCCGCTCGTTGCGTTCGATCATCTCGAGGCTCACCTCTACGCTTGCCAGCTTGCGAATCCCGAGACCCATGTTTATCCGTGCCTGGGGTTGGTCGTCTCGGGCGGGCACACAAGCCTCTTCGCGTGTCGAGGGCCCATCGAGGCTGAACTACTGGGAGGCACGATCGACGACGCGGCCGGGGAAGCGTTCGATAAGGTGGCCAACCTCCTTGGACTCGGCTATCCGGGCGGTCCCGTTGTGGAACGCGCCGCGGCTGCCGGAAATCGCTCAGCCTATGCGTTTCCGAGGTCGTTTCTCCACGACGATCGGCTGGCGTTCAGCTTTTCCGGCTTAAAGACGGCCGTGCTCTATGCCATTCGCGGTCAAGACGCCCGCACAGGGATCAGCCTCGACGACCCTCGCCAGGTGGCCGACATCGCCGCGAGTTTTCAGGAGGCCGTCGTCGATATCTTGGTGGCCAAGACCCGTCAGGCGCTGAAACGCACGGGCTTACGTCGACTTGGGATCGGAGGGGGGGTCGCCGCCAACGCACGGTTTCGCGAACGGATTGGAGCGATGGCGGCCGAGCATGGCATCGACCTCTTCATTCCCCCACTTTCGATGTGTACCGACAACGCCGCGATGGGGGGGATTGCCCTGGCCAAGCTGGCCGCGGGGCAAGTGGCCGACCTCGACATCGATGTGACCGCGGGTTTGATCCGGCCCAAGAACAAGAAGTGACGTCAACTGGTATCCCGTCCCGAAGCGAAAAAGGCCCCGGCTTCGTGGGTGAAGCCGGGGCCTTCGGTTTCCGTTCTTTCGGGAAAAGGGGTCCCGCCAATGGAGTCGATCCGGTCTCAAATCAACCGGGGGGCCTCGTTCTCATCGAGGGCAGGGAGGATGAACCGCCCCGGAACGCCCGTTGCTGCTCATCGAGTTGATGCCGGCGATCGAGGGCCCGAGTCTGCGAGTCGGGGATCGTCGCGTTCATCTTGGTTCGGTCGAGAGCCGCAGGGTTTCGCCTGATATCCATCATGGGAAGGTTCCCCGTTGAGTTACCGCATCATGCGTTGAAGAATGAGGTTCCTTTCCTCTCTCTTGCTTTTCTTACGTACGTCAGGCCCGTCCGGGACCACGACTTGTCTTTTTTTTTTGACGCACCATCTCGTGAACAATAACTTCGGGGGGCGAATGCCCCCAGCGATCGATCTGAGATGACGATGACGATGCGTATCGACGCGGTATGGGACGGTATCGAGGCTATCGTCCTCGACGCCGTTGGAACCTTAATCGA
Organism: Singulisphaera photorubra; assembly: GCF_045290345.1. Taxonomy (GTDB): domain Bacteria; phylum Planctomycetota; class Planctomycetia; order Isosphaerales; family Isosphaeraceae; genus Singulisphaera. The sequence continues at coordinate 3,736,526 of NZ_CP155447.1, forward strand.
ACCCTTTCCGACCGTGGCCGAGGTCTACGCCGCCGCGGCCCATCGGCAAGGAATCGGGCTCGACCGCGAGGTTGTGCGGAACCGTTTCGCTCAATCTCTGCGCGACGACGAATCCGAAGAAAATCTCCAGGCGCTCGTGACGGACGAACCCACCGAGTTGAGCCGCTGGCGGCAAATTGTGTCGTCAGTCCTCCCCGAACTCCCCGAGCCCGATCGAGCTTTTGAAGAACTTTGGGACCACTTCGGCCGCCCTGACTCGTGGCGCTCCTTTCACGACGTCGGACCTTCGTTGACCCAACTCAGCGACCGTGGCATACCGATCGCGATTGCCTCAAATTTTGATGGCCGGCTTCGCACGGTGCTGGCCGGTCTCCCCGAGTTGTCGACCCTTGATCCACGGCTCGTGATTTCATCGGAAGTCGGTTACAGAAAACCTCATCCGGCATTCTATCGGGCGGTTTGCGATTGCCTTGGACTGGTGCCGGAGGCCCTCATGATGGTTGGCGACGACCCGGTGAATGATGTCCTGGGCGCCTGTCGCGCGGGCCTTCGAGGGGTCTGGCTGGATCGTCGGGGCCGAGGCGGTCGGACGGACCTGCTGGGGGTGAATCATCTCGCCTTTTTGGTCTCGCTCCGAGGGGACTGATTTGGCATGTTTGTTGGTCAAAGTTAAGGAAAGGGGGATATCATGCCGATGAATTGCGGTGGCAGACGACTCGGCTTGTCCGAGTCGGCGACTTGGATTACGATCCCCAGGGACCGCCTGACCGATCGCCAGTCGTTCGATTGACTCGCCGGACGCGGGCAACGCTCCTGTCTTTCCGGTTCCCGTCTATTCCTTTCAAGGAAGAAGGAAGTCGCACGTGGTCGCAACAGTGGAACAACTCGCGGCCTTGGTACGGGGCCGCCTCGTGGGTGATGGCAGCGTTTCGATCCACTCCGCGCGACCTGTCGGGGAGGCGGGTCCAGGGGATATTACGTTCATCGAGAACGAGCGGTACGCGAAGATGCTCCGCACGTCTCCCGCCTCGGCGGCGATCGTCGGGCCCCACTTTAAAACTCCAGCCCGGGAACCCAACCTCCCTGTGATCGAGGTTGAAGATCCGATGGCTGCCTTTCTCATGGTTCGCAGCCATCTCGGTTTGGCCGAGAAACCGCGCTGGTCGGGGGTCCATCCCCAGGCCTGGGTAGCACCAACGGCCGTCATCGGCAAGGACGTGGCGATCTATCCGTTCGCTTACGTCGGTGATGAGGCGGTGATCTGTGATGGTGCCACCTTGTATCCAGGGGTGGTGGTCGGCGATCGCTGTCATGTCGGCAAAGACACGGTGATCCATCCGAACGCCGTACTCTATCGCGACGTCAGTCTGGGAGATCGCGTCGAAGTCCATGCCGGCACCGTCCTCGGCGGCGACGGCTTTGGCTATCGCATGGTCGATGGTCGCCATGTCAAGATTCCGCAGACCGGACGAGTCGAAGTCGGTGATGACGTCGAGATCGGCGCCAATTGCACGGTCGATCGGGCGACGTTCGAGGCGACCCGGATCGGTGAGGGGTCGAAGATCGACAACCTCGTCATGATCGGCCACAACAATCAAATCGGACGTCATAACCTGCTCTGCGGCCAGGTCGGCATCGCCGGAAGCTGCAAAACAGGCGACTACGTGGTGATGGCCGGCCAGGCGGGTATCAAGGATGGCACCGAGATCGGCGACCGAGCGGTCGTGGGCGCACAGGCTGGGGTTCATCGCAGCGTGCCCGCGGAACAGCAGGTCCTCGGCTCGCCCGCGATCCCGTTGCGTGAACAACGCCGGGTGTTCCAGATGATTGCCCGACTCCCGGAGATGAATCGACAGCTACGCGAACTCACCGCGCAAGTTGCGATGCTGACCGCCGGACTGGCGCCGGAGGCCGACCCGGAGCAGGATCCCACCGGATTCTGACTCGGGACGGAACGGTGGCCCAAGGGCAAGCCGTGCTCGTTCTTCTAAGAAGCGCGAGTTGGATCGACGATCAAGGGGTTTTCGGAAACCGGGTGATCCGGTTTCCGCCAAGCTCGGGAGAGATCTGCGTTGCTTGTCCTGTCATCAAGACAACAGCGTGTTCGAGCCAACACGCGATCTGAGCCGAATTCGACGACCATCGGGCTCCTCGCGGGGAGCGGCCGCTTTCCGATCCTGTTCGCCGAGGCCGCACGCAGGCAAGGTCTGCAGGTGGCATGCGTCGGGATTCGGTATGAAGCGTCGGACGAGCTCCGTGACCTGTGCGCGAGCTATCAGACGATTGGCGTATCGAAGCTCGGTCGGATGATCAGGGCGTTCCGTCGTCAAGGGGCGCACCAGATCGTCATGGCGGGTAAGGTCACGAAGAACGTGATGTACACGCCTTGGCGTTTCGTGCAACTTTGGCCCGACTACCGCATGATCCACATGTGGTATCGCACGTGCACGGCCGACAAACGCGACGATTCGATCTTGCTCGGCGTCATCGCGGAGTTTGAACGAGACGGAATGACGTTCGCCTCGGCCCTGGACTATTGCCCGGAGTTACTCGTGAAGGAAGGTATTCTCACCCGACGCGGCCCGAGCGCCGCGGAGCTCAAGGATATCGAGTTCGGCTGGGGACTGGCCAAGGAGATGGGCCGGCTCGACGTGGGGCAATCGGTCGCAGTCAAGGAACAGGCCGCACTGGCCATCGAAGCGATCGAGGGAACCGACCGTTGCATCGAGCGCGCCGGGGACCTGTGCCGGGCGGGCGGCTGGACCCTTGTCAAAGTTGCCAAGCCGCAACAGGATATGCGGTTCGATGTCCCGACCGTGGGTACGGCGACGATCGAAAACCTCCACCAGGCGCGAGCCCGTGTCCTGGCGATTGAGGCGGGGAAAACCATCGTCATCGATCAAGCCGAGGTCGTCGATCTCGCCAATCGGTACGGCCTGACGATCGTCGCTCTGCCGGACCAAAGCATCTCCCGCTGAACCCACCCCGACAGAGCGTTGCCGCCACCCCAGGGACCCGTGGGTCTCCGTCATCACCCGCTCCTCGAGCGAAGGTGAGATTCCCACGCACCTGGGGTATCGTCGCGCACTCCCTCCGCTCACCAAACCAACCTGGTCCCCGTGAGCGGCAGGCCGATCGAGGCGATTCTACGCCGCCGGGTCCGTCGGATTCGAGTCAGGCGGAGAAAGCTCGATCGCGGGACTCAGGTGCGTCGCCATCGCCGTCCCCGCGTCTCGGGGCGATTGGCCCGCTTCGATGGCTCGTACGATGACCTCGGCGGCAATCTGCAGCCCAAGGCTGTTGGAGTCGAGGACGATGTCGTAGTTGTGGGGATCAGTCGCATCGACCCGGTGCATCGTACGGTCGAAATGAAGGCGGCGCCGGTCCAATTCGCTCGCTGCGCGCCTTGCGGTGCGGATGGATACCCCCATGCGCTCGGAAAGGCGGATCGTCCGGGCCTTCAATGGCGCGGTGATGCGGACCGAGAGCGTCTCCTCGCGGGGGAGTAAAAAATTCGCTCCGCGTCCGACGATGACCGATTGGCCCCCACGGCCGATCGCTTCGAGCAGTTTCGCCAGGTGGTCGAGATATGCCTCCTGAGGGGCGTAGTGCTCTTCACGGAGCGGCAGGATCCAGTCCTGCACGACGCTCGGCGCGAGTTCGTCGAAGACCCGCACCTCGTCGGCCGAGAGTTCCATGCGTTGGGCGATCGACTCAAGGATCTCGTGGTCGTAGACCTTCCAGTTCAGACGCCTGGCCACGATACGCCCGATCGTTCCCCCGCCAGCCCCCGCTTCTCGGCTGATGCAAATGTTGCGGAATCGAGCGGCTGAGGCCCGAGAGGACTGCTCGGCTCGCCGGTCGACTTTCCGGCCGAAGAGCCAGCGCGCAAGCGATCCTGGCCAGGCTCGAAATCCGCCTGGATCATCCGGTTCAATAATGGGGAACGCCTCCGACGCGGCCATCCCTCGCCCTCCCACGGTCAATTCTTACAAATCTCAGTCTAGAGGGTTGGTTGGCGAAAGGAAAGTCGGCGCTGGGGGCAGTTCAATGATGTAATCCTTACAACGGTTCTGACCCGGAAAGCGAGCGAAGAAATCCGCGCATTTTTACTCAAGTTTTCGCTCCACACCAGTTTGAGGCAACTGGCGATCGCCATCTCGGGCTTCTGGCACGACCTTTGCTTTAAACCTCAGACGTTAACATCCGCTGCTCGCCGGAAACGAGATCAACCAGACGCTTCGGACGTGTGCTCCTCATATTCTTGCTCAAGGACGAACCTTCCGATGAAAGATCGCCGAAACACGCTGCTGTGGATGAAAGACTTGATCGAGCACATGAATCAGTGCCACGAGCAGCTTTTGTGGGCCGCGGACGGCCCGTCCGAATCGTTTCTGACCGAGTCGATGATGGTTGACCTGGTGGAATGCAAGCGGCTTTGCGAAGAGCTGAGGGGTCGGCGCGAGGCGACTCACCTGCTGGCGGTATCCGTCTAAACTCCTTTTTCTTGCTTCGAAGACGGTGGCCGGTCTGAGCGAGACACGCTACGCTACTCTGGTTTGGACCCGAATCGCTGACCGAAGTCCCCCGAGGATCTGGGCCATGAGCCTACCCGAGCCAACACCAGTGACCCAGTTCACCGTCGATTCGCTCCGTGTCGTTGTTCACGAAGACAGAGCACAAATGGGGCGAGCGGCCGCCCTCTTGGTTGCGCGGACGATCGCCGAACGACTGAGCAACCATGACCGCGCCAATGTCGTCTTTGCCGCAGCGCCTAGTCAGAATGAATTTCTCGCCAGCCTGGTGGCCAGTCCTGAGATCGATTGGTCGAAGGTTTTCGGCTTCCACATGGACGAGTATCTGGGCCTTGGCCCGGATCATCCCGCGTCCTTTCGCCGTTACCTGCAAGAGCACCTGTTTCGGCTCGTCGGCATTCCCGGTGATCGCCTTCGCTTGATCCCGGGTGAGCAGACCGAGTCTCCCTTGCAGACCTGTCTGGCCTATGAAACGCTTTTGCGGTCCGAGCCGACCGACATCGTCTGTGCCGGGATTGGCGAAAATGGCCATCTCGCGTTCAACGACCCGCCGGTCGCTGACCTGCTCGATCCGGTTCTGATCAAGGTGGTTCGTCTGGACGCGGCCTGCCGAACCCAGCAACTCAATGATGGTTGCTTCGACCGGATCGAAGACGTGCCGACGCACGCCTACACGCTGACCGTCCCCGCTCTGTTGGCCGCGCCCGTGGTTTCGGTCGTCGTCCCTGGCCCCCGCAAGGCCGAGGCCGTGCTGGCGACCCTCCGTGGTCCGATCGGCGAAGCCTGTCCCGCCTCGGCTCTACGCCGCCACCCTGGGGCCACCCTCCACCTCGACCGCGAATCGGCCCGCTATGTGCTTTGATCGGGATGAGTGAGATTCCCCGCTCATTTTTCAACGATCCACAAAGTGCGAAAAAACCGATGATTCTCGCGGTTTCCGCAGCGGGTTGGTTTGCAATCGCCCGGCCGGCCCGGCCGTAATTCCCTGATTCGACCGGGCCGGAATTCCATCGCGATACTCGCCGCAGTCGCGGGTCGTTGATCTATTTAATGACCTCGATTCAAAAATGAGCGAGCCCTTCCCAAGGTGTGTGGGGAGCGTGAGCTTCCTCTCTTCCGCCCCCACCCGAGGAAGTCAGGAAGCTCACGCTCCCCACACGCCATTTTTTTTTGACCGAGGGAATCGCCCGCGCCGTCGGCAGCCACAACAGCGTAGACAAGTCCTTCCCGCTTGGCTTCTGTGCGGGGAGCAGGGCTTCATCTGCGACAACCTGGCGTTCCGCTCCGAGCTGCTCGTCCGCCGCGATCACAGCGTCAACGGAGATCGATATATCGTCCGGCGAATCGCCGAGGCCGTCGGCTCTCTGTCCTCGTTCCAGGAGCAGGAAGCCCTCCGCAGCGAACGCATGAAAGGAGGGTGAACTCGGCGACGACCACGCCGACGCCCTCAGCCTCCGCGGCTTTGAGTGGGGCGTCGTCGGCCACCACGAGCTCTTGAAGGTCCTCCAGCAGTGGCGAAACCCGCCCTTCGAGGAGTTCCGACCGCGGAAGGCCTGGGCCCCGCTCAACGCATTCACCGGGGCCATGAAGCAACGCGGCACCGCTCAGCCGCAGACCTACCACGGGCAGACCATGCGGCTCCAAGCCCTGCTCGATCCAGAGAGGAATAGAGCCGGATCACTCCAGTAGGTTCCGTCGGACGGATGCGTCGGAACCTCCACCCTCCGCGCCCCCGACAAATCATCCCGGCGCGCGGCCGGCCAGGGAGAGCGGTTTCAGGCCGACAGGCGATCTCGCCCAGCGGCCCCATCAGAATTGGTTGCGTTTCGGCGCATTCGATGTCGGCAATAAATGCCGGCCTATCGAGGAAGGCCACCGCAACATTCTGCAAACGGACAGCACGCACGTGGAAGACCCGCCAAGGTCACGGGAGTAGACTTCTGAACCATGCCGGGGAGGGAGTTATTATGACGTCGATCGATTTCAACATGGGTCCGAAGGAATCGGTCGCGGCGGCGGAAGCCTATGCACGCCTCCGCGAGCCGCTGACCCTGCCATACGGCCTCGACACGCTGGCGGCGCTCTGCCTCCAACCCGGGGAGCGGCTGCTCGACCTCGCCACCGGCACGGGAGGGGTTGCCCTCGCCGCCGCCCGTCAGGGAGCCGAGGTTGTCGCCGTCGATTGGTCGCCAGGCATGGTGGGATTCCTCGACGCACGGACGAAGGGCGAGGGGGTCGAGGGCGTATCGGCACGGGTCATGGACGGTCAGAACCTGGAACTGCCGTCCGCTCACTTCGACGCCGCCTGCTCCGTGTTCGGGATCATGTTCTTCCCCGACCATCGGGCCGGCTTGTCCGAACTACTGCGCGTCCTCAAGCCCGGCGGGCGGGTCGGGATAGCGGTGTGGGCGAGCCCGTCGCGGATGGGGCATCTCGGGGTGTGGGAGCAAGCGGCCCACCGCATCTGCTACCCCCACGCTCCCCGATTCCCTCGACCGCCCGCGTGGCTGCAAATGGACTCCCCCGAGGGGTTGCGGCGGGAGCTGGAAGCAGTCGGTTTCCGGGACGTCTCCGTAACCCGAATCACCCACGGGTGGAATGTTCCTTCGGCACGGTGGTTCATCGATAACGCCGATGCCAGCCAGTCGCTCAGCGAAAGCCCCGATACCCGCAAACGGATACGGGAGTCGGTCCTCGCGCAACTCGACGACGAGTACGGCGACGGGCCGTTCGCCCTGACCGCCCACGCCCACATCGGCATCGCAACCAGGTAATTACCGAGAGGAGCCATCCATGACGACCACGACCGACGTGAGCCGCAGGGACGCCTTCGCCCTCATCGCCGGGGCCGCGACGGGTCTTCTGGCCCCGGGTTCCGAGACACCGGCTGAGGAGAAGACGATTTCGCCCGCCAAGTTTGACTACGACGCGGTGATTGTCGGAGGCGGCCCGTCCGGCTTGAGTGCGGCGCTGGTGCTCGGCCGGTCTTGCCGGAAGGTGCTGGTCTGCGACGAGGGCAAGCCACGGAACCATGCGTCGCCAGCCGTACACAGCGACTTCTCGCGGGACGGGATCAAGCCGGCGGAGTTGTTCACGGTCGGGCGGGAGCAACTGGAGCCCTATGGCGTCGAGTTTCGGGACGCCCGGGTCACGGACGCCAAGAAGGTGGAGTCCGTGAGGCCCGAAGGGTAGGCGACAGTGAGGAGCGGATGTTCGCCATGGCGGCGTGGCGGGAAGCCCCGTGCTTCAGCGATGCCGCGCTCGCCCTCGCCGAGGCCGCAACCCGCCTGAGCGACCGAGCCGACCCCGTGCCGGATGAGACTTGGGTCGAAGCCGTCCGGCACTACGATGCACCAGCCCTCGCCTCGCTGATTTTGGCCATCGCCATTGCGCACTTCGGGAACCGAGTCAATGCCACCACGAGGCAGGTGGCGGGTGAATGCGAGTGTCCGAAACCGAGTTCATTGTGCGATCGCATGGATGTCTTTGGTGTCAGTAGGCGTAAAACGAAAAGGATATGATGCTATGAAGAAACTTGTAATTCTTGCGACTGTGCTCACTGCTGCGGCTGGCATCTCAAGCAGCGGCCCGTGGCAGGAGGTCGCCGTAGCGGAAGGCAAAATTGACAAGACCGTCGAGCAGGAACCCAAACGGAAAGTCCATCCCATGCACGGGAATCATAAACACGCCTTTACAGACCCGGCGGAGAGTGCGAAGAAGTGGAACGACCCGGAACGGGACAAGTGGCAGCGCCCGGAAGAGATCGTTGCGGCCCTGGCCCTAAAGCCGGGGGCGACGGTCGCCGACATCGGCGCGGGGACGGGCTACATGGTCGCCCCCCTGAGCAAGGCGGTGGGCAAGGGCGGCACGGTCATCGCCATCGACTCTTCGGCGTCGATGGTCGAGTATCTGAAGAAACAAAGCGCCGATCTGGGACCAGCCGTGATCGTGCCGCGGAAGGTCGGTCCGGACGACCCCGAGCTCCAGGCCGCCGGCGTGGACGCGGTGTTGACGCTGGACACGTGGCACCACGTCAAGGGGCGAGAGGCGTACGCCAGGAAGGTGTACGAGGGGCTGAAGCGCGGAGGGCGATTCGTGGTTGTGGACTACGAGGTCGGCGCGGAGACGGGGCCGCCGAAAGAGATGCGGCTTGCGGCGGGGCGCATCGTGGAGCAGCTCGAGGCGGGGGGCTTCCGCGCGGCGGTCGTGCGCGAGTCGATGTCGCGGCACTACATGGTCGTGGGCCATAAAGATTAAGTTTCGCCCGGGCGCGGGCCTCGTCATTTGAGCCCACAGCATTGGGAAAACCAGTTCCGGAAAAAAAAAGGAGACGGGATGACATCCGCGACGGAGCCGGCCCACGCCCGCGGCGCGCCTTCGGAGGGGCCGCGGTTCGGCCTGGCAACGGCGACCTTCGTGGTCGTATCGAGCATGATCGGCACGGGCGTCCTGACGACGTCGGGCTTCACGGTCTACTTCGTCGGCAGCAATCAGTTGATGCTCGCCCTCTGGGTGGTCGGAGGAGTGCTCGCGGTGTGCGGAGCCCTGACGCTGTGCGAGCTGTCGGCCGCCCTGCCGCGCTCGGGGGGCGATTACGTTTTCCTCCGAGAGGCGTACGGCCCGCTGGCCGCGTTCCTCTCGGGCTGGGTCTCGTTCCTGATCGGCTTCGGCGGGCCGATCGCGGCCGCCGCGGCCGCCGCGGCGGAATACCTGCTGGCCCCCTTGCGATTGGGCGACGCCACCATGTCCGTCGCCCGGCCGGGGATTGCCTCGGCGGCGATCGTCGCGCTGGGCGTGGCCCACTGCCTGGGCCGCGGCTCGACGATCCGGGTGCAGGCCGGCATGACCACGCTGAAGATCGGCATCCTCGCCGTGCTGGCGGCCGGCGGCCTGGCGGTCGGCTGGGGCCGGTGGGAGAACCTCGCCGACCGACCCCCGATGACCCCGGGCCTGCTCGTCACGATGGCCTCCTCACTGGTCTACATCTCGTACGCCTACACCGGTTGGAACGCGGCGGCGTACCTGGCCGGCGAGGTGGACCGCCCGCAGCAACAAATGCCCCGTGCGATCCTGCTGGGCACGGGCCTGGTGCTTGTTATCTACCTGGCTCTGAACGTGGCCTACGCACTGGCCCTGTCGGCCGCCGACGTCCGTGAGATCGTCGGAAGGCCGGATCACGTCGACGTCATCGCGCCGATCGCCCAGATCGCCGCTGATCGGCTCTGCGGGCCCCGCGTCGCCGACCCGATATCAGTGGCCATCGGCCTGACGCTACTGGCCTCGCTCAGCGCCTACATCCTGACCGGCCCACGGGTCGCATACGCGATGGCCCGCGCTGGCCAGTTCCCCGAAATCGCCGGCCGGCTCTCATCCCGGGGCACCCCCACGGTCGCGACGACCTTGCAAGTCGCCTGGTCGCTGGTCCTGCTCTGGGTCGCCCCATTCGAGGGGATCCTGCTCTACTCGGGCATAGGCCTTTCGATCTTCTCGATGTTGACCGTCGGCGCTGTCTACGCCTTGCGTCGCCGTCCCGACCTGCCGCGGCCATTCAAGACACCCGGCTATCCGCTCGTGCCGGCGGTCTACCTCGCCGGGACCGGCCTGCTGACCGCGTCCGTCTTTTACGAACGCCCAGTCGTTTCGTCGATCTCCCTATTGAGCATCGCCGCGGGTGTGCCCGTCTACTACTTCTGGGCCGCTGGAGTTCGACGCCGCCTTGCCGCTCCATGAGCTGACCCCGTCCCCTCGCGGGAAGGATAACTTCTACCAGGCCGCCTTGGACTGCGTGGCGGTCGTGCTCCATCAGATTCCTACAAGAGTGTTGAAGGCCGTCTTCACCGTGGAGGTCCCTCGGCACGGCGGGCTAACTCGCCGGGGGTGACCCCGAGGAGCCGTCGGACGTGGCAGTGTAGGTGCGACTGACTCGAGAAGCCGACACTCGCCGCCGCCTGGGCGATGTCGGAGCCTGCCAACAGGAGCTGCCTCGCCCGTTCGACCCGGCGGCGGATGACGTACTGGTGCGGCGGCGTGGTGGTGGCGGCTCGGAACCGGCGGGCGAAGTGGTACGGGCTCAGGCCGGCGAGGGCGGCCAGCCGGGCGAGCGACAGGTCACCGTCGAGATGGCTTTCGATGTGGTCCGTTACCCGCCGTAGTTGGTCTTCCGGCAGGCCGGCGACGCCCGGGGGTCGGACTGGGTCATGGCCGGAGTATTCTTGCAGAAGGTGGACCACCAAGGCCGTGCCCAACGACTCGGTCAGCAGCGACGGCCCGCCGCCCAACTCGGCTTCGTGCGCGAGCTTCCGGGCGACCTCCCCGGCGAAGATGTCACGCCGCATCGCCGCCGGGCGGAGGCGGGCGGCGTTCAATCCTGACCGTTCGGCGACCCGATCGAGCAGTCCGGTCGAAAGCCAGACCGAGACCGCTTCGAAGGGATTGTCCCATCGGACCAGGGTGGGGACGAAGGCCGGTGTCACAACCATGTCGCCCACCGCCGGACGGCCCGAGTAAGCCCGGCCCTCGCCGAAGTGCCACTCGACGTGTCCGGGGCTGGAGAGGAACAGGGTGATCTGGTGGAAATCGTGGGAGTGCCGGCCGCGAAACGCGGGCTTCCGGGGCGACGAGCGACGGACGACCAGGCCTTCAATGAGACCCTCGTCATGCCGATCCATCGTCACGATCTCCAGCGCATCGCCCATCGGGAACCTCCAATACTCTTCCACCGCCAGGGCACCGCACTCTTTGTGGGCGATCCTTGCCGAACAGGCTCCGGCGCCAGTCCAGCGGATCGCCGACCCGATCTCGCAACGGGGGGCCGGCAATGGGGATATCCGCGCCGAGCCGCCGGAAGCACCCCTGGGCCTGAATGATGTGTTGCGAGTGCTTCAGGGAGCGCCATCGAATCAGATGCGTGGATCCCTCGTCGTTGGATGAACTTGCGAGCGTCCGGCCCCGTACGAGCTGGCGCCCTGTCGGAGACCTCGGCCCGCTCGCCACCGGCTCCGAGAACCAGCACTCATGCATCTTCCGGGGCGTGCTCTGCGATCAGGAGGGTCGTGATGCGGTGCGGGGCGTCGGAACCCGGCACGATGCGCGGCGGCCCCTCGGCGTATTGGACCACGGCCTGGGGGCCGGAGAATGAATTCATGGGCCCGCTCACGACCCCAACTCGAAGGGCATCACGCCGGACGGGCACGGGGCGATCGGGCGTTCCTGTATGCAGCACGGTCTCGGCGGCGCGACTTTCCCGGTCAGACGGCGGATGTAGCCCGATGCCGCACGGCCGCCCACCGGAAATGCGTTACAAACCATGGATTTCACCAATATGCTTATACGATTTTCCACGAGCAAGGAGGCGGCTGTGTACGTCGACGCTCAGCATGGCCAGCGTCACTTCGTCGAGACGCGAGAGCAGCAACGCCTCCGCATCCTGAAAAGCCTGATCGAGAGCGGCGTTCACTGCCTGTTCGACGAGGCAGCCGGGCGCTTCCGTCCGATTGCCGATGGCCAGGAGTGTAGGGCCGCCGAGAGCGGTATGGATGTCGCGTAACGTGACCCTGGTCAGGTCGCAGTCTAGCGTCCAACCGCCGCCATGCCCCTTCTCCGACCGCACATACCCCCGGTTCCGCAAGCCGGCCATGATCCGCCGGATTACGACTGGGTTGGTGTCCATCGCCCTCGCGAGCGTTGCGGAAGTCAACGAGTTTTCGTGCTCGGCCATGTGCAGCAGAATGTGGAGCACGCCCGATAACCGACTGTCGCGTTTCATGTAACTTTAGATATTGCATGACAGCTCGAAAGTCAAGCCTCAGAGCGGGAGAGGTTACGCCGCAACGATCCAGCCCAGCTTCGCGGACCAGCTTATCGTAGGCGCGATTCTCGCTGGTGTCGTCACCCGGATCCGTCCCTCGCCAGAGCTCGGAAGCAGCCCGGCGGGCGGGGTATGCAAGTGTATCGACCCGCGAAGTCGCGAAGGCTTCTCACCAGCCCCGCCTCGAGAACGAGGTCAATCGGGAGGCCTATTCCCGTTAAGGAGCCAACCCGCCTCAGAGGCGACTGAGATGGGTTAAGAGGAGGAAATGGTGGTTAGCAAGCAACCACGTGGCTGGGGAGGCAGGGGGAAAGTGTGCGCAGAGCGACCGATGGGCGGCTCCGCCGGCCCCGAATCCTGGAAACAGTGCTTATGTGTGACGCAAAAATAAACGGATTGAGGACGGATGAAATATCCGGGTCAATTTGTCCGTGCGGAGACTTCGGCGAACTCTTGGGAGCGACGGGGCAGAACGCCGTTTGGCTGGACTCCAGAGGTGGAGGCGAGCGGTTGCCCAGCGTCCCCAGATTGACGACTCGTCGTGTTGCGGACCGATCGCCAATCACATAGCATTCATGTATCCCCCCTTCATCACATCGCCGAATTATGTGGAGGGCTCACCCGTGGAGATTCTGTCGCTGCGCGCCCGACTTGGATGGTCCCTGCTTGCCTTTGCACTTCCGCATCAGACTCACGCCACTCCCCCCGCCATCAATTCGGTCCCACTCCCCGTCCGGAGCTTTCCTTCGGAGGAGGAACTCAGGTTGTTTCTGGAACCAAGACCCCTCGTCGCGATCCCGGATGATCCGCCACCGCGTGAAGGGGCGATGTTCGACCTTCCGTACATCATCGAACCTCCGGACCTGATCCTGCTCGAAGTACTTGAAGCATTACCCGGCCGGCCGATCTCCGGGGAACGGCTGGTGCGTCCCGACGGTACGATCTCCGTGGGGTTCTATGGCAATATTTATATAAGAGGACTTACGGAAGAACAGGCAAAGGCAAAAATACTCTTGCATCTTCGTGAACACGTAAGCGATGAATATCTTGGCCTTTTCAAATGCCTTGGTGATGCTGTTAGGCCTTCTCCCGTTGGGGCGGAAGCAGCGACGGATCCGGCAGGAAGCGACGCAGCTCGTCTCAACAGGGAGAGCGTTCAGCCGACCGAAGACAATTCGGAAGAGGCTCGACCCGCGAAGCCAAAATCAAGAGGCAAGAAAGCGAAGAAGCGTTCTCGCGGGCGAGCGGCGGAAGTGGCAACCACGGGCCGCCCCGAACCGGTAACAACGCGTCAGGGCGAGAAGGATCCGAACCCTTCGAAGCCTCGCAAACCGGAAGGTGAAAGCACCTCGCAGAGCCCAATCAAGCCCCTCGACCCGTTACCTTCCGGCTTTGCCCCGGTCATGACCGTCCACCCGGCGGATTCCGACCGGATCTTCCTGGACGTCACGGCTTACAACAGCAAGAACTATTATATCCTCGGCGATGTGGCGTCTCCCGGGCGAATGCCGTGCACGGGAAATGAGACCGTTCTGGATGCTTTGAATTTCGCTCGTGGATTCCTCGCGACCGCGGACCAGCAGAACATCCGACTCATTCGCCCCGCGCGGGGGGGCAAGCCGATTCGGATCTACCAGGTCGACTATCAAGCAATCACCGAGAAGGGAGACGTGACCACCAACTACCAGGTCTTTCCCGGCGATCGGATCGTCGTGGGCCGCAATGACGTGGTCAAGAAAACGATGGAACTCGATCGGCTTGCAGCGCCCCTCGACACGATCTTCAATTCGATTCTGAAGTCCAGTTTCATGGCTAAATCGGTGAAGAACCTCGGCGACTCGGCTCTGGGGGCCTCAACCCGGACGGAGGCTCAACACGTGGCGATCCTCAAGGTCTGGGCTGAATTCTGGAGTAAGGCGCTGGCGGAAAAGGAGGGTGTGACCTTTGACGAGACGAGACTCCGCGAGGCCTTGCTTCGGGCGCTGGAACCCGCTGCGAAGGGAGCCGAGGAAACGAAGCCTCAATGAGGTCATGATGAGGAAGGGAGGCGCGACACGCCCATCGCAACGCGATGGGCGTGTCCCTGATTGGTCGCAGGATCGATGCATTACTCCGGCAACGGCTTCCCGTGTGTCTCGGGGGCAAACGGAAGCGTCAGGAGGCCGATGACGAAGACCAGACACATCGTCACGCCCGCATAGCGGAACGGCAGGGCGGCATCGGTGGCCTTGTAATGACCATAGACTTCGCTCGTGAGCAGACCGAGCACCGACGGTCCTACCGCCGCAACCAACCGCCCCACGTTATAGCAGAACGAGATGCCCGTGCTGCGCAGTCGGGTCGGGAAGAGTTCCGGGAAGTAGATGGCGTATCCGCCGAACAGCGTCAACTGGCAGAATCCCATGAGCGGGATCATCCAGAAAACGTCGTAGAAGCTATCGAGGAACCAAAATGTGAACGCCGTCGAACCCATCGCCAGCAGGAACGAGATGGCGAAGGATTTCTTGCGGCCAATGATCTGGGTGACTTTGCTGAACGCGTAGATGCCGAAGAAAGCACCAATATTGAGGAGGAGTGAGGTGATCCCGCTCCAGAAGGTGAGATTGCCGCTGATGAACTTCTCGGCGGCCTCTCCGGTGAGGCCATCCTTGCTGGCTAGAGCCCCGAAGTGATCGCGGAACACGGTGCGGATCAGGTCGAAGCTGAAGAAGCCGATGCCCCAGAGGCCGACCACGCCCGAGAACGCCAGCAGCATGCCCACGAGCGTGTTCCGTCGCCAGCGCGGATCGGTAAAGAGTTCCGCGATCGAACCCAGTTTGGGCCCGTCGCTGACGATTCCCGCCGCCTTATCGGCCGCCCGTTTTGCCACGGCCGCCTTCCACCGATCCGGCTCTTTCAGACGCTTCATGATGAAGATCGTGAGCAGGGCGGGGAGTACCCCGATCACGAACATTCCGCGCCAGGAACTCGCGATCATGTTGGACTCTTCCAGCTTGCCCATGACAATGCTGATCAGAGCGGCCATCATGTTGCCCACCGCCGACAGCGCTTGCAGCCAGCCGAGGGCGGCGGTCCTCGCCCGGTCGGGCATCACCTCCGCTACCAAGGAGACACCGACGGCGAATTCACCCCCGACCCCTAGCCCGGTCAGGAAGCGATAGAATGCGAAGTCCGCAAAGCTTGTGGCAAACGCACTCAGACCGGTGAAGGCTGAATAGAGCAAGATGGTCAGGATCATCGTCTTGGCTCGACCGATCCGATCACCCAGAATCCCGAAGATCAATCCACCGATCGCCCAGCCGATGATGAAGATCGACGTGGCATAACCTGCGTACTTATCAATATCCAGATCGCCTGGCTTGGCGCCGATCAACTCGGTGATGGCTGGTTTTCTGGCAAGATTGAAGAGCTGCTGGTCCATCGTATCGAAGAGCCAGCCGAGTGCCGCGACGATAAAGACAAACCAGTGATAGCGGTTGAGCAGCTTGTACCAAGGGCGGGAATCATCATCGGCGGGAGCCGAAGCGACAGGCGAATCATCGAAATGCATGAAAGAGGGTCTCCGGAGCGACGACAGGCAGGCGATCAAGCGATCCGTCTCTGCTCACTCCCAATCATTGCGGTATCATGGGCTTCCGTGGAACGATCCGCTTGAAGATAACATGATGGCCGCCTCGATGCCGCTATCGGGACTCCGAGTTTTTTCTCCTCCGGAACGATCGCGATGCGAAAAGCCGTTCTCGCGGTGCTTGGCGTGCAGATCGCGCTCACTCTGGGCTTCATCCTGACGCTCCGGACGGGACGCTTTCCACTCGGGATACCAGGAGAATGGGAGTGGCTCCGACTCCCCCCTGATGTCTCGCCTGTCGCCCTGCAATGGGCCATCGGATTCTCGGTCATTCTCGGCTTCGCGAGCTTTGCCGGATGGGGAATCAAGTTTCTGGGCCCGACGCCCAACCGGCTCAAAGAAGTGACGGCTATCGTGGGACTGGTCATCGCCTCGCTCGTGACGCAAATGCTCGTCGCCATCGCGGCGCCTGAGGGTTACGGCATGGCCAAGTGGATCCTGGCACTGCACAACCCCGGGTCGAATGGCTACTACACTGTTGCGAAACAACAGATGGGCGATGTTGCCCAATTTTTGGCGGACTACCCGGTCTGGATCCGTAGCCAGGGGGCGCTTCACATCGGCACCCACCCGCCCGGCCTATTCCTCCTCCAACGCGGTCTTCTCAATGCGATGGAGGCCCGGCCTGAGGTCGCTCGGTTTGTCGTCGATCATCTCCCTCAATCCCTCTCGTCGGCCTTCCTCGTTGTTGAGCAATACGATCATCTGCAGCGAGCCGATCGCGCGACCCTCGCGTTGACCGGCGCTCTGACGATGATGCTCTGCTCGTTGACGGTGGTTCCTCTTTACCTCTTGGCCCGCTCGACACTCCCCGCGAGCGCGGCCTGGGCCGCTGCGACTCTCTGGCCCTTGGTCCCCGCGGCGAACCTGTTTCAGCCCGCGGCCGACACGGCCTTCCCCTTTCTCACGACGGCGGCACTTGCGCTCGCCGCGTACTCAGGTCGAGGTCCGTCGCGATCGGGCCTGATCGCCGCGGCCGGCTCGGGCGCGGTCATGGCGTTCGGGATGGGCTTCACCCTGGCCTTTCTCCCGATCGGGCTGATCGTGGCGATCCTGATTGTCACCGCTCCTGGCCGGACCCTCAGCCAGAAGGGGGCAACGATCGCCGTGGTCGGGATCGGCTTCCTCATTCCCACCTTGCTGGGTTGGGCGCTCACTCGCTCGAATCCGTTTTTGACCTGGTGGTGGAATCAGCGAAATCACGCGCGTTTCTATGTGGAATATCCTCGATCGTATCTCGCCTGGGTTGTCGCCAATCCGATTGAGCTTGCGGTGGCGATCGGGCTGCCTGCGGCCGTGTGGGGGCTGGTTGGAATGGGTCGAGGCCGTGAGATCCCTCGAGTCTCGCTGGCGACCCTTGCCTTGCTCGTCGTTTTGACCCTCAGCGGACGGAGCTTGAGCGAGGTGGCCCGGCTCTGGCTGCCGATGATGCCCGCGCTACTGGTTGCCGCGGGCGCTGGCCTGACCCGGCTCGGCGGGGGAGCGGCTTCGCTGGGCATCACCGTCGGTTTGATCGGAGTTCAGACTCTGTTCCTCCAGGCAACGATTCAGGTCGTCTATCCCACCTGAGATCCGATCCCGTTTCCCCCCTTGCGACCGCAAGCGCCCCTTCCGCCGTTCGCTTCCCGATCAAGAAAAGCCAACGGCCGGTGGGGCAATCCTGGTCCCAGGGGAAAAAAGAAAACGAATGGTGCCGGTGTTAGAGGAAGATGTTGGTGACCCGGACGCCCAACTCGGTGTCGATCAAGACGAGCTCGCCCCGAGCGACGAGTCGACCGCCGGAGGTCAGCTCGACGGGCTCGCGAGAGTGCCGGCCAAGTTCGACCACATCGCCTGGTTTCAGGTCGGCGAGACGGCTCAAGGGGAGGTTGACCCGGCCGAGTTCGACCGTCAGGGTGACGGGAATGTCGGTCGGGGACACGGCTCCCGCGCCCTGGACGGAGCCGGGGTTCGAGTCGGCTGAAGGTTGACTCAAGGCAAGGCCCTCCCGAAGGATTGGTTCTCTCTGGACCCCGCTCTTGAGGCTCAGGAGGAGGCCGCCGGAGTTGGCGACCGGTTCGGTGGAAAACCAGACGCGAGTGTGGGGGCTACTGAGCCGCGTGGTGAGCTCGACCGGCCCCGTCGGGCTTTGTGGTGTCCCTCGAAGGCGGGAACCGCCCAGGGGGAGCACGCCGCCCACCCGAAGGGTTCCGAGGCCTCGAGACAGTTCGATGATGCCCGCCTCGGCTCGCCAGAGGCTGGAGAGCTCGCGAAACCGCTGAGTCTTCGCCGGCGCCGGCTCGGGGCCAGGAGGGGGATCGGTCGTCAGCCAGAGCGCGACGAGCGACTCGGGCAGCCAGAGCCGCACCGATCCGTCGACGTCTCCCACGCGGATTCCCCAACGCAGGGTGACGATCGGCCCGAGCTGGCGAATGTCGAAAGGGTCGGGACCCGTACGGTCGATCAGCAAGTCCCAGGGGCCGAGTGGCCCCGATCGGTCCGCGGCTTTCGAGAGCCCTCGCGCAATCAGGAACGTCAGCAGGCCCCACTCAACCGGCGTGAGTTGCAACCGCCCTTCGGTGGATGGCCGGTTGTCACCAAGGAGACGATCCGCCAGGGCGTGGGCGATCTGGGTCTCAATGCCCAATGCCAGCCGAGTCGAGAGCCGGGGCCAGGAGAACTGGGCCACGAGTCCCGGCCGGCCAAGTCCCGACGGCCGCCAGAGCACCTCGGCACGGCTGCTCGAGTCGACCGGTCCGAAAAGCGCTTCGAGGCCGAGCGCGGTCGTGGGTAAACGTCCCTCGGGCGCGATCCGAGCAAGTCGATCTTCCAGTTGAACCTGGCGGTGCGAGAGCTGGGGGAGCGATCCGAGCGGCCCGGCGTCCACTGTCTGCCGGCCGACTCTTGCTTTGGCGTCTTCCGAGGCTGAGGCCATCAAGGCATCGCTCCTCTCGGATCCTTGATACGACCTTCGTCGCGGAGGTGATCCCAGACGAATTGCAGGAGGTCCGACTCCCAACCGACCATGGCGGGAGCGCTCGACTTCGCCCGGGTCATCTGAGTGCGCAAAAGCTTGGCGACAGAGTAAGGGAGATGCTGCAAGGCCCAACGGACGCGATATGGCTCGCAGGTCTCGAGCAGCCTCGCGAAGGTGATCAGTCCGATCGACCCGAGCTTGTCCTGTCCTACCTGACCAAATTGGGCCAGGTCGAGCTGGGCCTGCGTCTTGAGATTGGGATCGATCGCTTCGAAGGCGGTTTGCACCGCGACACGAAGCGTTTGGGCGTGAGATTGGGAAATGGACGCGAAGCCGTTGGAGCCGGAGAGGGCCCACTTGGCTAGCCCGACTGCCGCGGTCAGCCGACTGATCTCGGGCAGGTCAAGTTGGGTCAGCGCGACGATCACAGGAGGATCGTTGCGGTCGGGCCAGTCTCTCACGAGGCGCTCGGCCCAGAGAGCCAGGGCCGCGTTCAGGGCCTCGGGCTGGGGCGTGCCGCGACTTTGCAAGTCTTCTTCCGAGAGACCGAGGCCGGTTTGGAGCGGCTGCCGGATGGACTCGGGAGCGTGTGCGGTCACCGCGAGCTGAACGGCGAGGGACTCGTTTTTCAAGGCACGGAGCCACCAACTCGGATGAATTCGACTCCAGTCAGGGTGGCGTTGCGCCTGATGCTCGCGGCGAATCTGGTCTCGCGCTTCCTCGGGGCTGAGCTCCATCACCTCGTTCCAGCCGGTTTGGAGGGCCTGCCGCCAACCGGGTTCGAAACGGTTCCAGAACCGGGCGTCGACCTCCTCCGACCACCCGCGCTGTGCCATGAGCAAGGCGCGGTCGGCGATGGCGAGTGGAGCCGCTGATCGCGTCAAATCAGACCTCCCCTGGAAAGCCGAGCTCAGTCCGTCGCTGAACTCTCGGCCGTTTCGAACTGCTTGATAAACGTGAGGGCTTCGCCGGATGGGTGAGGGGCGATTTCATCGAATTTGGCGGCCGCCACGGCCTTTGGCCAGCGCTTCTCGGCGGGGGCCGGATTCTGCTTGAGCCAGCCGGAGGCATCGCGAAGGGTGACGGTCAGTTTGTCGGATTCGACCTGGTAGGCGAGCGTCCCCACGATCTTGATCTGATGAGCCAGGCCCCAGGCGTCTGCGTCGGCCGCGATTTCGGCGAAGGCTGCGCCGATCCGCGCGATCGAGTCCGCATCCAGCGAAGAGCGGGCCACGAGCAGGCTCCGCATCAGGGCGAGCTGACGCAAGGTTTGCCCGTCGCCGTGGGTCTCGATCGGGATCTCTCCCTCGGACTCGTGGTTTTCGAGGTCACGTCGCCAGGCGTCGGCATCGGCCATGGCCTGGAAGATCTGATCGGGAGTATAGGGCTTGGGGATGTAGTCGTTGGCGCCGACGCGAAAACTTTGGAGCCGGTTCTCCGAGGCAATCCGGGCGGTGACCATGACCACGGGAATCAGGCTGGTCGTGCGTCGAGCCTTGATCGACTTGCAGACCTCATAGCCGTTGATATCCGGGAGCATCAGGTCGAGAAAGACAATATCGGGGGGCTGGTTACGGACTTTCTCCAGCGCCTCGCCCCCGGTGTAGGCCGAGTCGGTCCGGTAGCCGCGAAGCTGGACGAGCATGGCAAGGAGATGATTGGCCTCGGGCTCGTCCTCGACAATCAAGGCGGTTGGCATCGAAAAAGACTCTTGCGAACTTGGTGTCCGGCCCGCGGCACACGCCACTCGTCAGCCTCTTCCCCTTGAGCAGGTCAGTTCAATCGCCGGCCGTGGCAACCCTGTCACTCGATTCGGATTCGTCCGGCTGACGCCTCGGTAATCGAATGATGACTCGTGTTCCCTCGTCGACGACGCTCTCGGCGGAGACGCTTCCCCCATGTAGTTCAACGAATTGTTTGACGATGCTCAAGCCCAGCCCAAGCCCACGCTTGTTGAATCCAAAGTCGCCCGAAGAGTGACGGCTGGAGTCGAACTGAGTGAAGAAGGGCTGAAATAAGTAGGCAAGTGCGCGAGGTTGAAGGCCGATTCCCTGGTCGGCAACGATAATTTCAGCCTGATCTGGCGAGATAAGCCGGGCGGTCAGGGAGATTTTTCCGCCGTCAGGAGTAAACTTGATCGCGTTTGTCAGTAAATTGACGATCGATGCGCTTAGTTTGTCTCGATCAACTTCGAACGTACCGAGATCGTCGGCCAGACTCACATTCAGTACGAGATTTCGCGCTTGGAGGAATGGCGCAACCTGCTCGACTCCGTCGCGCAGGAGGGTCGACAACTCGGCCGGTTCGCGTTGGAGGGTCCGGCGGAAGTCGTCCGCACGCATCATGGTCAGTGTATTCGTGACCAGCTTGGCCAGTTGTCGAGCACTGGTGGAGATTCGCTCGATGAGCGTGCGTTCTTGCTCACTCCGGTCCGGATTGGTGAGCCGGAGTAATTCACTGAGGCCCAGGACCAGGGTGATTGGGGTGTTGAATTCGTGGCTGGCGACTTCGATGAATGCGCTCTTCAGTTGTCCCGCCTCGGCGAGTTCCTCGTTGGCTCGGGTCAGTTGCTGGTTGGCGGTCTGGAGCTCGGCAATCAGCCGTTTGCGCTCGGCGAGGAGTTCGTAATGATCGATGGCCTGGCGGAGAATTCCTTCGAGCTCGGTCGCATCCCAGGGCTTGAGGATGTAGCGGAAAATATTGCCTTCGTTGACCGCGTTGATCACCGCCTGGATGTCGGCGTAGCCCGTGAAGAGCATGCGGATCGCGTCGGGCTGGATCCGCCGAGCGTGGCTCAAGAGAACGTCGCCCGACATGCCGGGCATGCGTTGATCGGAGAGTATCAGGTGGACTTCATTGTGTTCGAGGATCGAGATCGCCTGAGCCCCGCTGCCCGCGGTCAGAACGCGATACGAACGATGGAACAGATGGCGCAGACTTTCCAACACATCAATTTCGTCATCCACCACAAGTAGGGTGTGTCGCCTCTGATCCATCCACGTCTCTCCGACTCGGAACTAAGCTCCACGTGTTGACGGTGGTCGGTGCCTGGTCTCAATTGGTTGCGGAGTGTCCGCCCAGCCGTTGGACCTGGGACTCCAGGGTGGAAACGCGGCTTTGGAGGCTCCCGATCACATCCAGGAGTTCCTCGCGCTCGCGAGCGGCCTCGGTCAAGCGGTCGTATTCCTCGGCGGCCAGGCGGACGGCCCCTTCGAGTTCCTCGGGTTGCCACGGCTTTTTGAGGAACCCGAAAATATGACCTTGGTTGATCGCGGCGATGATCGACTCGAGGTCGGCGAAGCCGGTGAAGAGCATCCGGACGGCCTGGGGATACTTCGATTTGACCTTGGCGAGCAGCTCGACTCCGGTGATCTGAGACATTCGTTGGTCCGACATCACGATGTGGACCTCTTCCTCCTGCATGATCCGGTAGCCTTCCTGGGCGCTGTTCGCTTTCAGAACGCGAAACTCGCGGCGCAGCAGGTCGTGGACGGAGTCACACACGTTCGGCTCGTCGTCGACGATCAGCAAGCAATGTTTGGCGATCGGTTTCATGACAATGAACTCCGCGAGCCTTGCCCCACGACTCAGAACAACGAAAAAAATAGGATTAAGGGGTTGGCCAAGCCGGCTAGGCTGGATTCAAGGGAAGGTAGATCCGGAAACAGGTGTCCTCGCCGGGAGGACTTTCCACCTCGATCCGGCCGCCGTGTCCGGTCACGATGCCGTGGCTGATGGAGAGGCCGAGGCCGGTCCCCTCACCCACCGATTTCGTGGTGAAGAACGGATCGAACAACTGAGGGAGACTCTCCGCGGGAATTCCCCCCCCGTTGTCGGATATCGAAAGACAGACCATCTCTCCCTCTCGAGCGGCGGAGACGCGGATGCGTCCCCCTTCGGTTCGGCCAGTGGCTTCGACCGCTTGAGTCGCATTGATCAGCAAGTTCAGGATCACCTGGCTGATCTGTGACGGGACGCAGGAGATTCGCGGAACCGCGCCATGCTCGACGGCGATCTCGATGTTATGGCGGCGAAGCCGTCCCCGGATCATCTCGAGCGCCGACTCCAGCATGTCGGGGATGGCCGCCGACTCCAATTTGGGAGGCGAGGTCCGCGCCAGTCCTCGCAGATTCTGAACGATGTTGGCGACCCGTTGCACCCCTTCGCGCGTCCGGCCCAACATCCGTCCCAGGTTTTCACGGACGTAGGGCCAGTCGAGCTCATCGGCGACCTCCTTGACCTCCTGGACCACCTCGGGGGAGGTCAAGGTCATCGGGTCGAGGGCGCGCTCGTAGATCGCGATCATCTCCAGAACGCTCTTCATGTCGCGTTCGAGCACCGCCAAATTGTTGGCCACGTACGCGAGCGGATTGTTGATCTCATGAGCCACTCCTGCGCTCAGTAATCCGATCGACGCCAACTTTTCGGATTGGGCCAGCATGGCTCTCATACGCTGACGTTCGGTCTGGTCGCGAATGGAACCGATAAACTGCAATTCTCCCGCCAATTCGATCGCATTGAGCGACAATTCGAGAGGAAAGTCCTCCTGGTTCTTGCGCCGACCCTTGAGCTCGACGGTCCGTCCCACGATGCTCGGCTGTCGGGATTCGAGCGCTGCCTCGAAACCGCGCTCATCGAGGTCTTTGAACGATTCGGGCATCAAGAGCGTGATTGGCCGACCAAGGACCTCGTCCATCGACCGGCCGAAGATCTTCTCGGCGGCGGGGTTGAACAGGGTGACTCGGCCTTGCCGGTCGGCGACCACAACCGCATCGAGGCAGCCCTCGGTGAGCTGGCGATAACGCGCCTCCGAAGCGGTCAACGCGAGGTTTTTCTCCTGCATCTCGCGTGCGTTACGCATCTGCGATTCCGCGAATTCACGGCGTGTTTCTTCGAGCGCCTTGCGTTCGGTGATATCGCGGATCACGGCCAGAACGGCGCGCTGGTCGTCGAACAGGATCGTCGAGGTATTGATATCGACCGGGATGATCCGACCATCCTTGGTGCAATGCCGACCTTCGCAGGAGAGATGCCCGTGCTGCATCTGAATCTCGAGCCGATCCTGGAAGCCGGCGGCGAATTCGGGCGAATCGACGTCACGCGTCGTCATGTGAAGGAGTTCGTCCCGCGAGTACCCCAACATGCGGCTGGCGGCCGGATTGACGTCGAGGAGTCGCCCGTCCAGCGCATGGACCCAGATCGCGTCCTCGATCCCCTCGAAGAGAGCGCGAGCGCGTCGCTCCGAGGCCACCAACAAGGCCTCAGTCCGTTTCCGCTCGGTGATGTCCTGGACCGTGCTGCGGATTCCCGTCACCCGGCCCAACTCATCGCGTTTGAATCGTTCCTCAATCGAGACCGTCAGGCGGCGTCCGTCGTGGGTCTCCAAGGTCCGTTCGATGGGCTTGAGAGGGTGGTTGCCGTGAACCTTTTCAGGGAAAGCCTGGCGGGCCTGCTCGCGGGTCTCGGGCGCGACGAAGTCAAAGACCGACTTCTCCACGACCTCCTCGCGCACGACCCCGAGCATCTCGCACTCGGTTCGGTTGATGCTGATGATCCGGCCTTCGACGTCCACCTCGTGGTAGCCCACCGGGGCCTCGTCGTAGAGCCGGCGGAACCGCTCCTCGGATTCGCGAAGCGCAACCTCGACCTGCTTCCGTTCGCTGATGTCAGTGACGAACGCGTAGAAGCCGCACGCGACTTCGTTCTCGTCGTAGTTCAGGTCGACCAACGCCTCAATCGGGATGAGCCGGCCATCCTTGCGGCGATATTCCTTTCATAACGCGTCGACTTGCCAGTCGTCCTGACACTGGTCAGCGTCTCGGCCATCGACGAATGCCAGCGGTCGGGAGTCAGGTCCGCCAGCGTCATCGCCTGGAGTTCTGCCGCGCTAAATCCCGTTAACTCCACGAACGCGCGGTTCACGGAAACGAGTCGGCCCCCAAAATCAACGGCTGCGAACGGCTGTGATGTGCGAGTGAGCAAAGTTCCCAGACCCCGAGTGAGCTTGGCGATCTCCCCCGAACACGGCTCGGGCGAAGATGGCGGATCGACGCCGGCCGTGGTGGCGACGGTACCTTGAGCATTGGACGCGCCCGTCACGGCGGGGACCTTGGAAGAGGAGTCCACGGAGCAGAGTTCCTTGCGACAAAACTCGATGGTGCTCAGTTCCTTGAGTATAGCCCGATGGCTTGCCAGGTGGTCCACGCCTTTCATCGCTTTTTTTTCAAATCGATCTCGCAACGAACCGCCACTCGCCACATCGAGGAGGTCTTGACCGATCCCTACGCTCCACTCCAGGATACAGTGAGGGGAGAGGGTCGGGCCGGGTGGCCGGGCTAAAACACTCGATCGGGAGCCGGGACCGGACATGCCCGCGTTCACTCACCACATCTTCGTCTGCGGCAACGTCCGCGCGTCTGGACACAAACGCGGGTGCTGCGATCCTGAGGGGACGCAGGCCCTGCGCGACGAGTTCAAGAAAGAACTCAAGAAAGGGGGCTTCGGCCCCTTGGCACGAGCCAATCAAGCCGGCTGTCTGGAACAGTGCGAGCATGGTCCCACGGTGGTCATTTATCCCCAAGGAATCTGGTACGGTCGTGTCACGGTCGAGGACGTTTCGCGAATCGTCACGAAGACTTTGATCGGCGGTGAGATCCTCAACGACCTCCTGATTTCGGACTCCTGCCTGAATAATCCTCAATGTCCTCATCGGCGGCCCGAAAACAAAGGTTAGGCGCGACGTGATTCCCTGGGTCAAGAGTCTTGCAGAGGTGCGTCAAGCAGTCGATGAAGCCCGGGCGCGGGGATTGCGGATCGGCTTGGTCCCGACGATGGGGGCGTTGCACGAAGGCCATGTCCATCTGATCGAACGGTGTCGGGCCGAATCGGATTTCGTCGTGGTTTCCGTTTTCGTCAACCCCACGCAGTTTGGACCGGCCGAAGATTTTTCACGCTATCCCCGGACGCCCGAACTGGATCGTGACCGCGCGGCGGCGGGCGGGGCTGACCTGATCTTCGCACCGACCGCCGAGGCGATGTATCCTCATGGCCCGGAATCGACCTGCGTCGAGGTGATTCCCTTCTCGGGGATCTTCGAAGGGGCGATTCGCCCCGGTCACTTCCGCGGCGTGGCCACGGTGGTCCTGAAGCTCTTTTCGATCGTGAGTCCGGATCTCGCCTGTTTCGGGCAGAAGGATTTTCAGCAGCAGTGCGTCATCCGACGGATGGCCGAGGATCTCAATCTTCGGCTCACCATCCAGATCGTGGAGACGGTTCGCGAGCCGGACGGCTTGGCCCTCAGCAGTCGCAACCGCTATCTCGATCCCGATCAGCGCCGCGGAGCGGTGGTCCTCTGGCGGGCGCTCGAGCAGGCACGATCGGCCGTGGCCGGGGGCGTTCGTGACGCCGAGCGGGTTCGACAGATTCTTCATGATACGATAAACTCAGAACCGATGGCGCAGCTTGACTACGCCGAGGTGGTCGACGCCGAGACGCTCGGTCGGTTGACTGTGTTGGGAGCGGGCCGAAACGCGGTCGCCCTGCTGGCGGTCAGGTTCGGTGCGACTCGACTGATTGACAATGCCTTCTTGCCGGAATGACGTAGGATGCGGATCAAAGTCCTCAAGTGCAAACTTCATCTCGCCACGGTCACTCGGAACGATCTCCACTACCATGGTAGCCTCACGATCGATCCCGACTTGCTGAACGCGGTCGGGCTCCTTCCGTATGAGGCGATTTTGGTCAGTAATATCGCCACCGGACTGAGAGCCGAGACCTATGTTCTGCCGGGAATACCTGGCCAGGGGCAGATCGAACTCAATGGCGCGATGGCTCGTCTGGGCGCCGTCGGCGATCAGATCATCATCATGGCCTTTGTCGATCTTGAGCCGGGCGAGCTCGATGGACATCAACCCAAGGTCGTAACGCTCGATGCCGGCAACCGCATTCGCGAGCATGTGGATTACCCGCCGATCCAGTACAAAGGTCACGCCTGATCGCCTTGCCCCGTTCCGGGAGGACGCATGCGGCAAATCCTCTTCACGATCCCCATTTTTGGCGGCGTCCCGATCTTCGGCTATGGAACCATGCTGTTCCTCGCCTTCATCGGCTCGACCCAACTCGCGGCCTGGCGCGCCAGACGCGAGAAGCTCGACCCGGAGTTGCTTTATGATCTGGCCCTCTGGGTCTTCATCGGCGGGCTTGTGGGCGCCCGCTTGTTCTACGTGATCCAGTACTGGGGTGACAAGGTTCGCACGGTCGGCGCCATTTTCCGGATCTGGGAGGGGGGGATCGTCCTCTACGGAAGCATCATGGGAGGAACCGCGGCGTTCTTCCTCTATCGATTACTCCGGCCATTTCCGCTTCGCCCATTGCTCGACGTCGTGGCTCCCTCCCTGGCCATCGGAATCGCTTTAGGGCGGTTTGGCTGCTTTCTCAACGGCTGCTGCTATGGAGATTATTGCGACTTGCCGGTCGGGGTGGCGTTCCCGATGCACTCGCCACCGTGGGACGCCCAGGTGATCAGCCACATGCTCGACGCGAAGGCTCGCTGGTCGCTTCCCGTCCACCCGACACAGCTCTACTCCTCGCTCGATGGACTGATCCTCTTACTGCTCCTCTCGGCCTACTACCCGTTGCGTCGCCGAGATGGCGAGGTCATGGCCCTTCTGATGGTCACCTACCCGATCAGCCGGTTCTTGATCGAGTACCTTCGGAATGACGAAGGAGCCATTTTCGCGGGGCTGACGATCTCGCAAAACATCAGTATCTTGCTCTTCGTCTGGGGTCTGCTGTACTGGAACTATCTGAGAAGGTTACCCGAAGGCCGCTACGCCGATGAGCAGGCCGTTCCGGGTCTCGTGGCGAAATAATCGATCCGCCATGGCTTCGGGGCGTTGCAGCCCCGGAGCGTCGAGCGGTCCTCGCCAGGGGGAAAACCGTTGGGAACGCATCGGGTTTGCAATGAGTTGGCGCCCCGGCGAAATGACCGTTTGAGCCCGGTCCCGGGCGTCTGAAGGCCGCCCGCGCGGGGCCGCGAATTGCGTTGCGGGACGTTACCGGTTCGCAACGAGCAACGGCAACCTCTCAGGGAACCGGGAGGTGGTCGAGGATCCGGCCGAGGAGGTCGTCGGGTGTCAGTCCTTCGGCGTCGGCCTCATAACTTGCGATGATCCGGTGGCGGAGCACGTCGCGAGTCAGGCTTTTCACGTCATGCGGGGTCACGTAGTCTCGCCCGCACAACAGCGCGTGACCCATTGATGCGCGGACCAACGCGATCGTCGCGCGAGGACTGGCTCCGAGCTCGAGAAGAGGCTCGAGGTCGAGTCCGTAGCGAGCCGGCTCACGGGTCGCTCGGACCAGATCGACCACGTATTCCTTGATCGCCGGGGCCACTCTGACTGAGGTCGCCAGCGCTCGGAATCGAAGCACATCCCGCGGACCGAACAGTGGAAGCGGGCTGTCCGTGCGTGAATCCGGGTGAGGACGTTCCGTGACGTTCGGCAGGTCGAGCATTGCCAGCTCCGCCGCACGATCAGGGTAGCCCACCGTAAGCTTCATTAGGAACCGGTCGAGCTGCGCCTCAGGGAGCGGATAGGTTCCCTCGTGTTCGATCGGGTTCTGGGTCGCAAGCACCCAGAACGTTTCGGGGAGGACGACGGTTTCATCGCCGACGGTGACTTGGCCTTCTTGCATCGCTTCGAGCAGTGCGCTCTGGACCTTGGCGGGCGCACGGTTGATTTCGTCGGCGAGCAAGACGCTGGTGACGATGGGGCCCGGTCGAACGTCGAAGGTTCCCGTGGCCGGCCGGTAAATCTGGGTCCCGGTCAGGTCGGCGGGAAGGAGATCGGGCGTGAACTGGATCCGGCGAAACGGAAGATCAAGGGCTCGAGCCAGCGCTCGCACGGCGCGGGTTTTTGCCAGACCGGGCACGCCCTCGATCAGGACGTGCCCTCCGATGAGCAAGGCGATCACCAACCGCTCAAGCAGTGTACGCTGCCCGACCACGACAGCTTCCAATCGCTCGATGAGGTCAGTCAGTCCGCGCTCGGCGTCGGCGAGAGAGAGGGGATCATCAACAGGTATCAAGCGGTGATCCCCGAAAGATCTCTGCGGAAAGCGCATCTTAACCCAAACAAGGTGCGCCGGATCCGATCAGGTAAATACGTCGACTCAAGGGCGAAGCTCTGAGTCACTTCGAGCTACGTCGCTTGTCCATCAACTTCCTGAGTATTTCCGAAGCCGCGTCGCTTGTGTCCTTGTAAGACTGCTTGGCGGGTGTTTCGGGCTGTTTCGCCTTTTTGACATAAAAGGGATTCGACTCATCGACGTACTCGTCGGTATTGTCCTCTTCGGACGCTTCGGCGGCGTCGTCCGATGTCTCCTCGTTATCAGAGAACTCATCGACGTCGCCTAGACCCTCGGGGAGCCGCTCGTATTCTTCATCTTCGGGATCATTCGTTGCGGGGGCAGGGGCCGGCGGTGGAGCCACTGGAGCTGAGGCAGCCACGGGAACTGGCGCCGGGGGGGCCACTCGAGCCGGGGGAGCGACCGGAGCCGGGGGAGCGACCGGAGCCGGAGCTGATGCGGGAGCGGCTGCCGCGGGGGGGGGAGCCGGCTTTGGGGGGGCAGGTTGGCTTGGCTTGGGGCTGGACCCGTCCTTGAAGGCCGTGATCGTGATCGTCTCTCCACCGTAGACGCCGGAGGGACGTTCTGGGGGGGGATTGTTGTTGTCGGCAACCAACCACGACTCGATCTCATCATGAGAGACATCGTCGGGGGAGGCCGTTTTGGGGCGTGCCTTGGCGGGGGCGACGGCGACCGGAGCGGCGACCGCCGCGGAAGGGACATCCTCGATCGAAATGGCAAAAGTGAGCTGGCCGATTTGGACGAGGTCACGATCCTTCAAGGCGTACGGCTCGGTCAACGCTTTTCCGTTGACCAATGTCCCGTTGCGGCTTCCTAGGTCCCTCAGCAACACCTTGTCAGCCGTTACCGTGAATTCCGCGTGTTCACGGCTAACCTGTTCGCTGTTGGGACGAAGATGGCAAGTCTCGCCGCGGCCGATCTTAAAGATCGGGCCCGCCAGGGGAATCACCTTCCCCTCAGGTTTACCCTGCACCACGATGAGCTGCACTTTCATGGATACCGTCCCTACCATTTGGATTTCAAGGCGACTGGTTCCGGAGCGAATCGCATCGGGGAGAGACCGTCTAACTCCCAAGCATGGACGGAAAAAACCGATAAAATGATAAGAAAGACTGAGTGTAACCGAGATTTCGAGGCGGTAGTACTGGTCGAGTTGATGATTTTTGCATCATAGCCACAACGACGGACGGCGAACAACGACCGAGTTCGAAACCACGAGGAATGTGGAGTTCAAACCTCGACTCCGCGTTACTTGAACGATGTTTCGCACGAATCGGGACGGTCAACGAGGTTGGTCAACTAGAATTCTAGCGAGTGCGGACTGAGTTCCAAGATGTTAGTAGAAGTGCTCGCATCAATTTCTCCATCGGTTGGTTGGGACGAATTGGATTAGTGTTTCTCGGGTGGGAGTGGACGAATGCCGATTTCTTAGCGGCGACGGTTCCAGGCTGGGGTGCGGTACACCTGCGTCTCGAGATCTCGGGCATGTTGTTGAAGGGCGGAACTGAGTGAGACGCACTCGGGCTGGAGGCCGAGGGCGATCGGTAGGGACTCGCGAAGCCGTTCCGCCCAGGCTTTTTTCTCGGTCGGTGCGCCGGCGAGATCGCCGGCTCCGGGGAGTTCGGGGGTTGTTGGTGATTGGGTGAGGAGGATCGAACCGTGCTGGAGCACCGCCCCCCCACGGCGGCGCTGAGCGCTGCCGACGACTTTCGAGCCGGTAAGAACGAGGTCTTCGGCGTCACGGTCCTGGAAGCAGAGAAAGGGGCGAACTCGCTCTTCGAGCGTCGTGGCTTCGCCCCGCCTCATGACCGGGATGCCCTGTGAGAGAAAGGTCCGGGCAATCGCGGCATGGACTTCCTGGTAGAGCGTGCCGCCCCGCCGGGCACTGGGATGGCTCACAGGAAGCACAAGCGCGTAGGTGACCTCGTGGTGATGCCAGATCGCCCCGCCTCCCGTCGGTCGCCTGACAATCGCAACGTCTCTCCAACGCGGTTCCGACTCCGCCTGGCTGATGCTCTGGAAATAGCCGAGGCTCAAAGTCGGTTCCGTCCATTCGTAAGTGCGGAAGAACGCGAGGCCCGGCGACTCGGCCGCGGCGTTCAGCAACGCCTCGTCGAGGGCCATGTTCTCCGGTCCATCGGCACTCTGATGGGGGAAAATTTGACAAGTCAGCATGGGTCGTTGCTCAGGCCAGGATGTCGCGAGACACGTTTGAAGAGGGGGGGGAGGCTACCACCAGCACGAGAATCAGGCTCAAGCACCGCACGACACCGTGATCTATGCCAATCCTAGAGGCATGGCCCAGCTTCCGCCAGTGAGTCCGTAGACCGCCGCCCCCACAGCCGCGGCGATTCGCCGAACAGACCATTGCTCATTGGGATAGCCAAATTTAGCAGGATCTGCCGCCCCTTGGGCTGCAAGTCGAGAGCCGGTCGCATCGGTGTATGCACTAGCGAGAGGTGGAAGTCGAGACTCGTCGGGTTCCTCCAAGCGGAGCTTGCCTGTCATTCCGGCGGGACTTTTGATCGGGAACAAGGCAACCATGAAATGTATCAGGAAAAGAGGAATGCCGATGAGTTGCGTGTGAGAAAGCGGGTGACTGTCGTCGTTTGCCGCCGGAGATTTGGATCAATCCTTCCCCAGTCAGAGAAAAACGGCACGTTGGGCCGGGCCCTCTCCGCGTTCGCCCAGACACCGCGACTTCCAGGTGCTCGAACAGATTCTTGTCTCCGAGCCCGTGTAGTCGCGTGCCTTGCTGAAGCAGCGGGCTCACCAGAATGATGCCGGTTAAAGCGAGACCGAGTGTGCGACGGCGGTCGAAGGCGAGTGCGGTGACGCGGCCGAGCACGGTCGCAACCCCAGAAAAAAATGGGCTGACCAGAAAGGTTTCGACGAACCAGGCGCGCGGAAGCCCGAGCGATTCGGATCGTAATCCCTGCGACGGCGACTGATCCCGGAATGGCCTTACGAAAATTCTCGACCACGATCGACAACGCGGAGACTCCCGTCTGAGAGAGTCACGACGATTCGGAACGGGCTGGCAACCGGTTGTCGGGTCAAGAGGGCAGGGGCCACGGAACGCAGCCCCTGTCCTTTGGCGCCGAGGCCGTTGTATTGCAGCCTCATGATGCCGTATCGCGCCCCGGGACCCAGCGCAAGATCGGCGACTTGGCCGCCTTCACTTCGTCAGGCCGGCAGATGGGAGTGCTCACCGGCGCGTCGTGCAGCAGCGTGGGGTCTTCGGCAGCGATGTCGCGCAAGGTCTTGGCGAAGTTTTCCAGGGTCTCGCGGCTTTCCGTCTCTGTCGGCTCGATCATCAAGGCTTCCGAGACAATCAAGGGGAAGTAGACGGTTGGCGCGTGGATGTTGGAATCGATCAAGCGTTTGCCGATATCCATGGCCCGGACCCCACGATCGCGTGCCATCCCGCGCGCGGAGGCGACGAACTCGTGCATGCAACGGTCACCGAACGGCACCGGGTAGAGGTCGCGAACCAGCGACATCAGGTAGTTCGCATTGAGGACGGCATGCTCCGAGACGCGCTTCAAACCTTCCGGACCTTGGCTTCTGATGTAGCAGTACGCGCGGAAGAGAACACCGGTATTGCCGAAGAAGGACCGAACCCGGCCGATCGACTTGGGACGATCATAGTCGAGACGGAATGTACCGTCGTCGTTTCGAGCCACCAAGGGGGCCGGCAGGTAGGGGGCGAGGTCGCTTCGGACCGCGATCGGCCCCGCGCCTGGACCACCGCCGCCGTGTGGGCCGGAGAAGGTTTTGTGAGGGTTGTAATGCATGAGGTCAGCCCCCATGTCACCCGGCCTGACCGCCCCGAGGATCGCGTTCATGTTGGCGCCGTCGAGGTAGAGCAAGGCTCCTCGATCGTGCAGCAACTTGGCGATTTCACCGACTTGCGGGTCGAACAGGCCGACGGTATTGGGGTTAGTCATCATGAACACGGCGGTCTGGTCGTCGAGCTTGGCCTGGAAGTCGGCTAGGTCGACCAGTCCGCAGCCGTCGCTCTTGATTGTCACGGCCTCGAAGCCGGCCAGGTTCGCCGACGCGGGATTGGTCCCGTGCGCGCTGTCCGGAATCAGGACCTTCGACCTGGCCTCGCCTCGGTCGCGGAAGAAGGCCGCCGCCACAAGCAACGCCGCCAACTCGCCCTGGGCGCCGGCCGCCGGCTGAAGGCTGACCGTGTCGAGCCCCGCGATCTCCGCAAGGATCTGCTGCAGGTCGAAGAGGATTGCGAGCAAGCCTTGTAGCGTGTCTTCCGACTGATACGGATGCTGCGCGAACAGGCCGGGCAGGGCCGCCAGCCGTTCGTTCCGCTTTGGGTTGTACTTCATCGTACACGAACCGAGCGGATAGAAATTGGAATCAATCGACATGTTAAGTGTCGACAGATTGGTGTAGTGGCGAACGACATCGAGCTCGCCCAGTTCGGGGAGCGGCGGGGCCGACTCAGCCAGATGACTCGTGGGAATCAAGGTGTCGAGTGGCGCATCGGGCACGTCCGAAGTCGGCAAGTAGGCCGTGGCACGGCCGGGACGGCTCGTCTCGAACATCAGCGAAGGAGGATCAAGCTTGTACATGATATTTTCAAAATCATCCAGTTTCCGAGTGATTGAGCAACCGGTGACCCGCTGGCAAACCGCCACCTGACGCCTCGCTCAGACGGCTTCCATCGCCTTGGCGTAGGCTTGCACCAGCCCGTCGATTTCGGACTTGGTCCGTTTTTCGGTCACGGCGATCAAGATCTTGTCTCGCAAGGGGGCTTCCCAACGTCCCAGCGCGATCCCGCCGTGGTATCCGAGGCGGCCGACGTGTTCGAGAACGCGGACCGGATCCTTCTCCGACTGGATGACGAACTCCTTGAAGAACGGCCCGTCGAACGCGAGCGAGAGCCCCGAAACTTGAGCCAGTTGCTCTGCGGCGTAGTGCGCCTTGCGCGTGGAAAGCTCCGCCGCCTTGCGCAGGCCCGCGGGGCCGACGGCCGCGAGATAGATGCTGGCTCGAAGCGCAAGCAACCCTTGATTGGTGCAGATGTTCGAGGTGGCCTTCTCACGGCGGATATGCTGTTCGCGGGTCTGCAAGGTCAGGACCCAGCAGCGTTTTCCGTTGCGGTCGGTCGTCTGGCCGACGATTCGGCCCGGCATTTTCCGCACATACTCTTCGCGACAGGCCATCATGCCCAGGTACGGGCCGCCATAGGCCATCGGGTTGCCAAGTCCCTGTCCCTCGGCGACCACAATGTCCGCGCCATAGGTATCGGGCCGACGGAGCAGCCCGAGACTGATCGGGTCGACGCTGACGATCGCGAGCGCTCCCTTGGCGTGCACCCGTTCCACGATCGCTTCGATCTCCTCCAGTTGCCCGAAGAAGTTGGGATACTGGATCACGACCGCGGCGGTCTGGTCGTTGATCGCCTGATCGAGGTCGTCGACCTGGAGGCGTCCGCCGGGGGTGGGTACGGTGACCAGCTCGGGCTCGAGGTTGGCCAGGTAGGTGGAGAGGATCTGGCGATACTCGGGATGGACCGATCCGGCGATGACAACGCGGCCATGGCGTTGGCTGACGGTCAGGGCCATGAGAACGGCCTCGGTCACTGCCGAGCCGCCGTCGTAAAGGCTTGCGTTGGAGACATCCAGGCCGGTCAGTTGGGTGACCAGGGTCTGATACTCGAAGGTGGCCTGGAGCGTCCCTTGGCTGGCCTCGGGCTGGTAGGGGGTGTAGGCCGTGTAAAACTCACCACGGGCGGACAGGTTGTCGACCACGGCGGGAATGAAGTGGTCGTAGCTTCCACCGCCGAGGAAGCAGACGCGCTGGTCGGCTCCCAAGTTCTGGTCGAGCAGGCTTCCCAGGTGGGTCGTCAGTTCCAACTCGCAGAGGGCCGGGGGGATCTCCAGCGGGCGCTGAAGCCGGTATTCCGGCGGAATCATGTCGAAGAGCTGGTCGAGCGAGTCGAGTCCGATGGCGGCGAGCATGACGCGCACGTCGTCGGGCGTGTTCGCGATAAAGGCCATTTTTCAATCCACTCCCGTTTCAATCCACTCCCAGAGATTGGCCCGGGAGAATCCGCAAATAAAAAAAAAGAAGGGGGACGAGACCGTCACCCCGGGTTCGATCGGTGGGACCGCCAATGATCTTGTTTCTTTCGGCGAGACAGACCCTCGCCGACCGATCACTCCCTGACGCTTCGCGTCGCGCGGAGAGAGAAATGTCCGATCGTTAGTTAGTGGGCGTCCTCGGCCACTTTCTTTTCGTAGGCCGCATGGTCCATCAGGCTCGCGACGGCGGCCGGGTCGTCGACACGAATCTTGATCAGCCAGCCAACCGTATAGGGGTCTTGGGCCAGGAGCTGAACGTCGCTGACGACCGGGGAATTGACTTCGACGACTTCGCCGCTCACGGGGGCATAGAGGTCGCTCACGGCTTTGACGCTTTCCACTTCGCCGAAGCTCTTGCCGGCCGTCAACTTGGTACCGACCGCGGGGAGCTCGATTACAATGAGGTCGGTCAACTGATCGACGGCGAAGCGCGAGATGCCGATCGTCGCGATCTCACCTTCGAGACTCACCCACTCATGACTGGGGGAATAGCGCAGACTCTTCGGATCCATGGCAAAGAAATCCTTCAAAGGGCAAAGGGGATCGGTCCGTTCACTTGGGAGACGGAACGGCGTCGGGTCGTTTGTAGAAGGGGAGCTTGATGACCTCGGCGGTTTCGTCGCGGCCGCGGATGTCGACGATGAGCCGGGTTCCAAGTTCGGAGGCGGCCGGGTCGATCAGGGCCATGGCCAGACTCTGCTCAAGGGTGGGGGCAAACGTGCCGGAAGTGACGACCCCAATGTCCACGCCGTCGCGGCGGACCAGGCTTCCTTGGCGGGCGATCCGCTTTCCGTCCAGGCGGAGCCCGACGCGAGCCAGTCCTGGTTTCGCCTTGAAGCCGCGAAGGGCATCGCGGCCGACAAACTCCCCTTTTTCCAGCTTCACGGCCCAACCGACGCCCGACGCATAAGGATTGGTGACGTCCGACAACTCGTGCCCGTAGAGGGGCATGCCGGCCTCAAACCGGAGTGTATCGCGCGCCCCTAGGCCGCAAGGCTTGATACCTGCCGATTTTCCAGCCTCCATCAAGGCCGTCCAGACGGCCTCGGCCTCGTTCGCCGGCACGATCAGCTCGAAGCCGTCCTCACCCGTATAACCGGTGCGGCTGACGACCGTATCAATCCGATCGAACAGGCGGCCCATCGTGAGATTGTAGTACTTGATGGGTGACAACGGCGTGTTTAACAGCGGTTGGAGCGTCTCGAGAGCGCGGGGCCCTTGAATCGCGATCATGGCCGTATCCACGGTCCGGTCGAGGAGCGTGGCGTCATGTCCGCTCTTGAGCCGTTCGAATTCGGAGACAACCGCCAGGCGATTTGAAGCGTTGCAGACGACGGCATACCCGGCCGGGAGTCGGTAGACCAGGATGTCGTCGATCAGGCCGCCACCGCCGTTGGCCATCAGGCTATACTGAATCTGGTTGACCGCCAGCCGGGCGACATGATTTGTGGTGGCGTATTCCAGCCACCTTTCGACGTCGGCTCCATTAAAGGTCAGCCGACCCATGTGGCTGATATCGAACAGGCCGACCCCATTGCGCACCGCCTGATGTTCTTCGACGATCGAGGTGTACTGGACCGGCATCGACCAGCCGGCGAAGTCGACCAGTCGGGCCTGATGGGCCTGATGCCAGGCATGAAGCGGGGTTTCGAGAAGGGCATCCACGGACATCGTGCGTTTCCTTGGGCGTCGGGCGACCCTATGTCCCTGGAGGACACTGGCGCGCGATAATTGTATCCAGGACTCGAGGATCGAGACAACGGCGGTTCCAACGGAGAAGCCGAGCCTCCGGATCAGGACATCCATTTCCTCGCGTTTCTCTGGCGGGACGCGATGCCAAGCCATTCTGGCGCTTTTGCAACTTCAGGTCAGTGACCTCCCCTTGATTATCGGCGACGAATCGCGAATTCACCAAGGGATCCATGTCTTTGTGGGGCGGATCGAAAATCAGGCGGAAGATTCGCTGGGAAAGAGGCGAGGGGGGGACCATTTCAATGAGTCAACCGGAACGAATCGCCCCGTCTGTCTCTCTCGAAGCATCGGAGAGCCCGGATCGAGCGTCGGAGACTCGCGCAACGGGAGAAGAAACCGCTGTTCTGGACCGTGAGCCGGCGGACAAGCCACGGGGGGGAACTCCCTCGGGCTGGAGGCCCCCGATTGATCGCCGCCGGTTGATCCGTTGGGGAGTCTGGACCATCGGGATTCTCGGAGTCGCGATCGGCGCCGTGGTCGTGGCCAACTTCGCCTACTATCGATTTACGAAGTCCATGACGAACGACGCCTTCGTGGAGTCGCACATCGTGCACCTCGCCCCCCAAGAGGCTGGGATCTTGACGAGGGTTCTCGTTGAGGAACGCGACACGATCAAGGCGGGACAAGTCCTTGCCGAGATCGACCCGGTCCCCTTGCAACGGGCAGTCGAGGAAGCTCAAGCCAAGCGAAAAGTCGCTGAGGCGACCTTGAGACTCGAGGAGGCCACCCTGGATCGGCTGGAACGCGAGCACCCGCGGCGAGTGGCGGTCGCCGAAAAGGAGCTGGCCTCGGCTGACGCCGCCTACGAAGAGTCAAAGGCGATGCTCAAAATGACGATGTTGGATGTCGATAAGGCCGTGAACGAGGCGAAAGCCGACGCTGCGGCGGTCCAGGCCGCACTCACGAACGCCAAGGAAGAGTTCGATCGCTACACGAAGCTCTTCGCAGATCGGTCTGCCCCCGAACGCAAACTCCAGGACGTGACCCGGGAGTACCGCTCGGCGCAGGCCAAGGCCGAGTCGGCGCAGGCCAAAGTCGAACGGGCCGAGGTCGAACGAGGGCAGGTCGAGATCGCGCGTCGATCCCTCGATCAGAAGGATCGGGCTCGCGAGAAGGCGAAGGAGTCGCTTCGACTCGCGGAGTTGGGCGACCTCGAGATCGAGGTCCAGAAGCACCAGGTCGAGCTCCGCCGTGAAGAGGTCGAGCAGGCGGCAAGAACCGAGGCGACGGTCGCCACACGACTTCAGAACGCGCGGATCGTGGCACCCTTCGACGGCGTGGTCGTCCGCCGTTACCGTAATCCCGGCGACCACGCGCCGCTCGGCTCGCCGGTGCTGAGCGTCTACGACCCGGAGCTCATTTACGTCACGGCTTATCTGGAAGAGGACCGGCTCGAGGGGGTCGCGCCCGGCAATCGGGTGCGGATCTGGGTCGATGCCTTCCCTGGAGCCTTGGAGGGGCGCGTCGTCTGGATCGGTCAGGCGACCGGCGCGAATTTTTCGCTCTTGCCTCGTGATGTGACCTCCGGCGAGTTCACCAAGGTGACCCAGCGGGTGCCGGTTCGGATCGCGGTGGACCGTGGTCCTCGCTGGCGGCAGCTCCGCCCTGGGCTGTCGGTCACGGTGGCGATCTCGCATGGACCGGGCGACCTGGCGTGGGCGACGGCCGAGGCGGAGCGGGAGCGGCACAGAGGACAGTTCGGGGTCAGCCCGACGGCCGTACTCGGGGGTGAGAAGTGACGACCAGGCTCGACCCAGCGCCGAGCCTATTTGATGATCCGATTCCCCCGGACGTTCGTGTCTGGCATGGCATCCCGCGCCGCGATCTGGTCGTCGTCGCCATCATTCCCACGCTTCTCTTGGCCGGAATGACCTCGACGTTCACCGACCTGGCCCGCCCTTTCGTCGTCAATGAGCTCTCCTCGGACCGTTATCGCTACCAGTGGGTGCCGGCCTGCACCTTGCTCGGCTCGGTCACGGGGATGTCTCTGATCGCCTGGATGCGGACCCGGATCGGCCTCAAGAACAGTTATGTGATTGGCCTCATCCTCTTCGCCCTCGGCAGCCTGGCCTGTGCGACAGCCCCCAACATGGAACTGCTCGGCCTGGCCCGGTTCGTTCAAGGGTGGGGCAATGGCATGGTTGTGACCACCGTGCTGGCGGTCTTCTGGCGTGAGTTCCCCGATCACCGCGACGCCGCGATCTCGGCCTATGTGCTCGGACTCTATTTCGGACGGATTCTTGCGCCGAGCGTCAGTGGGTATTTGATCAACCTGCCGTCCTGGCGTTCGATTTTCTACTTCAATGTGCCCATCGCCGCGGTTGCCGTCGTCCTGACCTTCCATCTTCTCCAGGAGGACGAGCCGCGCGAGAAATCCCGCTCCTCGTTTGACTTCGAGGGCCTCGTTTTGTTGCTGGGTTGGGTCCTCTGCTTGATGCTCGGTCTGTTTCGATTTCAGAAGTGGGGGTGGTATACCTCGAATGAGTTTTGGCTGGTGATGGCGGCCGGGCTCGTCCTGTTCGTCTGGTTCGTCGCCCACGAATTTGCCTGTCCTGATCCGTTGCTCGACCTCAGGCTCTTCGCGATTCCTCGGTTCAGCCTGAGCGTGGCGATCAAAGGGTTGGCCGACCTCTCTTTTTTCACCGTCGTCTCGGTCCTGGTCCGTTACATGGCCGTCACCCGTGACTATGAGCGGGTGACCACCGGGCTGGTGCTTCTGCCGGCGGTGGTGACGATGGGCACGGCCCTGGTGTTGACCGCCTGGCTGGGGACACGGTCCGATCGCAAGACCCGGCTTGTCATCGGCCTGATCGGGATGGCCTTGGGGGCCTGGCTCCTTTCGTCGTTGGACCTGTACACCGACAAGTTCTGGACGGCGGCGATCACGGCCGCGTGGGCCGGCGCGGCGGGTCTGGTCGCGTCTCCCTTGATCTGTATCTCGCAGGAGGAGATGACGCCGGAGCAGGTCGCATCGTCGGCCGGGATCAAGAATCTAATGCTGGTCCTGCCGGCCTTCGTCGGCAACAACCTGCTGGGCATCTTCATCGAGCGCCGGGGCGATTCCCACTTCGATTCGATGCGGCAGAGCATCATACCGAATCGGCCGCCGCTGGCGGACGTCCGGCGCGAGCTGGTTGACTACTTCACGCTCCAAGGTCTCGGCCCGGACGAGGCCGCGGCACAGGCGGTCCGTCTGGTGTCGCGATTCACGCACGATCACGCCACGGTCTTTGCTTATCAGTCGGCCTTCCAGATCCTCGCGTTGATCATGGTGTTGTCCGTGGCGCTTGCGTTCTGTCTCAAGCCCTTGCCTCTCCACGCGACCGGGCCTCATCGCGGTTGAGGCCGGCCGCCGCGGCAATATTCTTGAGCGCTTTGAGCACTTTGCCGGATTGACGACAAGATCATCTCGGTGGAAAATTGCACAAGTCTAATCTCAATCACTATTAGGATGATCCTTTTCCAAACCCGGCAGACGCTACTTCTGTGGCAATCCTTCCAGGATCGCGTCAACCTCTCTGTCCAGTTCCTGTGGAACTTTAAAACAGATTGATATTGTTTTATGAATGATCGTTTTGTAAATGATTGGTCTTTTCTGTGTGCGGGTTTGCGATTGCCCTGATCCACGCCGTCAGGTGCCGACAAAATCGCCACTTCGACGGCGCCATCTCACCAATGGGGCGTCGGTGGCCGTGGGAAAGCGTTTCGGGCTCCTGCGGGTGTCCTGGCTTTCTGCCTCAAGCTAGTGCCCGGTCAAGCGACCGGCCCCACTACTGCTACGATCTGCTCGGGCGCCGCGGTGTTACGGCTTGTTGCCGAAGGGAGAGGTCGATTCATAGGGCGGGCGCGCCAGTGAAGGGGGACCGAACAGTCCAGGCCTGTCCGCCGACTCGGGTCGCAACGGAGTCGGCCGGGTCGGTGTCGGCGTGGTCGGGGCGAGGCCACCGAGGTCGAGAGGGGGGAACAAGTCGGGCAGGTCTGAGGGAGTCGAGCGGAGGAGAAACGGCGACGTCGTCCCGGAGGGCGTCGGAGGGATTGCCGCTTCGGCTTCCGCCGGCGCTGCGGTTGCCAGTGTGCCCGGGGCGAGCGGCAACTCCACGCCGACGGCGAACTCGAGGCGAGCGAGCGCCCGCTGGTACTGATAGATCGCGGCGTTCAAGGTCTGCTCGGACCGCGTCTCGGAGGCCTGGGCCTCGATCAGTTCGGCCGGGGTTGCGTCCCCCTCCCGAGATCGGCTCGCGACGAGACGAAGGTTCTCTTTGGCCTGCTCGAAGACGGCCCGCGCAGCCCCGATCCGCTCCCTGGCGTCCTCGACCCCGCGAAACGCGACGTTCACCTCGTAGGCGATTCCGTCGCAGACCTGCTGGGCCTGCGCCTCGGCCGATCGGACCCCGGCCACCGCCGCGTGGAGCTGGCCGCGGCGGCGTCCCCCCCCGTAAAGCTCGTGAGTTACGAAGATCCCACCGGCTCCGACGTTGGCGTTTTGAACCCCGGTCCCGGTGACGTTCGAGTACCCGGCCTGGATCGAGACGCTGGGCAAGAAGTCGGCGCGGGCGATGTCCACATCCCCCCGCGCAACCGAGATGCCGCGGACGACGACCGGGATCTCGCGACGGTTGGCAACCGCCAATCTCAGGGTCTGCTCCAGCGAGAGCTCGAACCGAGGGGCCTCTCGGCGTTCGGCCACTTGCGTCGGTGCATTGATGTTGATCCCCATCGCCCGGTTCAGGGCGGCAATGGTGACCTCTTCTTCGCTCTTCGCGTCGAACTGCTCCTGGCGGACCCCGGCCAGACTCGCCTCGGCCCGAAGATGCTCCTCGCGGGTGATCACGCCGCGGCGAAGCAGGTCGCCCGACTCCTTGAGAAACGCTTCGGAACGCTCAACCGACCGGACGGCGATCTCGAACGCCGACTTCGCCTCAAGGACCCGGAAGTAGGACTGGGCGACGTCGTAAGCAACGGTCTGGTACGTGCGTTCCATCTCCAGGTTGGCGATATCCGTTTTCAGTTCCGACTGGCCGTGTTTCGCCAGCTGCTTGCCGAACTGGAAGATCGTCCATTTGAGCTGGGCTTCGGCCACATGGAAATCCTGTGTTCCCGGCCCGAACCCGCGCACGGGGAGGACGGGGAACCTCCCGCGGTTTCCGACAAAGCCGACATCGGACGAAAACGCCTGGAAGCCGTAGTTTCCCTGGATCGTCGGCAGGAACCCGGAATCGGAGATTTCCAGGTTCCCACGGGCCAAATCGACCCCCGCTCTGGATTGGGCGAGAACCGGACTCTGCCGCAGCGCGATCGTGCGGGCTCCTTCCAGGGTCAACGTTTCGCCCGGCATCGAGCTCGGTTCGGGAGTGTCGCCGGTCCCCTCGTTCCGCACCACGGCGGTCCGTGTGACAAAGGGGTCAGGCAACGCTTCACTTTCGTCAGGCTGGTTAGCCGGCCCCATCCTGGCATCCGAACCGGTGATGCGTTCGACCAGGTCAGGGCGATCGACCGTGGCGGGCCGGAGCGCGCATCCGGGGGTAAGGACGAGCGCTAGCCAGAGCAAGTGCCGTCCTGGACCACCATGTGCTCTCATTCGGTCCGTCCTGGATCGTCCATGCTAGGAGCGTCTGGTTCCGAGCTTGAAGTTGAGATATGGCAAGGGCCGGTTGTGCACCAAGTTCGACGATTCGTCAAGTCCAAGCGCGAGGTGAGCGCAGAGCCACAGGCGATCCTCAAAGATCTTTAGTTCCCCGCGACTTGAGCACTCGTTCGATGTCGGTTACTGTGCTGTTGCAGGCCGGGTTGACTTTGATGCGCTCGTCCGTTGCGATGTTGATTCCTTCTTTTCTGAACCGTTCGGACCCGAATCCGTAGGCCGGTTCTTTTCTGGTGCGAGGAGTTTCATGGAGGATGTGGAGTCGCCTTCCCAGGAGGGAGTTCGTCTTGACTACACTCGTCGCCTCGAAGCCCGACGTGCGACTCGAGCACGATTTACGTTCAGAGAGCGTGTGATCACCGAGTCGAGACTTCTCGTCTTCATCGCAGGGCTCATTCTGGCAGGACTCGCCTTCGGGATCGGACGAATCGCGGGAGCCTGGGTTGCCCTTCCCGTCTTCCTCTTTTTTCTCCTGATCCTGATCCATGCCCGGCTGGCTCGTCTGAGCCACCGAGCGGGCAGGGCGGTCGAGTTCTACGAGAATGGGATCGCCCGGGTGGAGAACCGGTGGGCGGGCAAGGGGGAGCCGGGACATCGGTTTCTCGATCCCGAACATCCGTATGCCGCGGACCTGGACCTGTTTGGGGTCGGCTCGATGTTCGAGCGGCTCTGCACTGCTCGAACCCGGTCGGGGGAAGACACGCTGGCCGCCTGGTTACTCAGTCCCGCGCCTCCCGAGGTCGTTCTCGAACGACAGGCGGCGGTTGCCGAGCTGCGGGCGCAGGTCGATCTTCGTGAGGATCTCGAGTTATTGGGAGCCGACGTCCGAGCGGGGATCGATCCGGAGGCGCTGGCCGCCTGGGGTAAGACACCTCGCCTTTTCTCGGGACGACTGCTTCCGATTGCCGCCGGTTTGCTCTCCGCGGTGACCGTGGCCGCGCTGATCGCTTGGGAACTCATTGACCTCGGTCCGGCCCCCTTCTTTGCACTTGTGATCGTTGAACTCGTGTTCGCCTGGAAGTTTTCCGGATCGGTCCATCGGGTCGTCGCACCTCTCGACCGTCGAGCGCAGGAGTTGATTCTGCTCTCGCATCTCCTGGAGCGACTCGAGCGCGAGACGTTCCAGGCCCCGGCGCTTCGGCGGCTCCAGGCTCAACTCCAACCTGAGGGAATTCCCGCCTCTCGCCAAATCGCAAAGCTCGCTCGGCTCTTGCAATTTCTCGATGCCCAGAAGAATCAGCTCTTCTTACCGTTCGCGGCGATCGCCCTCTGGTCGCTCCAGTTTGCGATCCTGATCGATTCCTGGCGTGCCAAGTCGGGGCCCGCCATCGCAGGCTGGCTTGCGGCGGTAGGCGAGTTCGAGGCCTTGTGTGCGCTCGCGGCCTATGCCTGGGAAAATCCGGCCGACGTCTTCCCGACGATCCAGACGGAGGGCGCCCGCTTCGAGGCGATCGACCTGGGACACCCGCTGCTTGCCGAGAATGTCCTCGTCCGCAACGATGTCGCCCTGGGGGGCGAATTGCAAGTGCTCGTGGTGAGCGGATCCAACATGTCGGGAAAGAGCACCTTGCTTCGTTCGGTCGGGATCAACACGGTGCTCGCTCTGGCGGGATCGCCGGTTTGCGCACGGAAGTTGACGCTCTCGCCGCTGGCCATTGGCGCCACGCTCCGGGTGCAGGATTCACTTCAGGCGGGGCGTTCCCGGTTCTACGCCGAGATCACTCGA
The DNA here is from genome assembly GCF_045290345.1 of Singulisphaera photorubra. GTDB lineage: Bacteria > Planctomycetota > Planctomycetia > Isosphaerales > Isosphaeraceae > Singulisphaera. The sequence goes on from NZ_CP155447.1 coordinate 3,780,827, forward strand.
TTACGCCAGTTGGTCGACCTGTCGAGGGGGCCGATTCCCTTGCTCTTCCTGATCGACGAGATCCTGAACGGGACGAACTCGCACGATCGAACCGTCGGTGGCGAGTCAGTCATTCGAGGTTTGATCGGTCGCGGGGCGATCGGGCTTGTCACGACGCATGACCTGACGCTCGCCGAGATCGCCAATCGGCTGGGATCGATCGCGAAAAACGTCCACTTTGTGGATCACTTCGAGAACGGAACGCTGCACTTCGACTATCTGATGCGTCCGGGGGTGGTTCGCAAGAGCAATGCCTTGGCGCTGATGCGTGCGGTCGGTCTGGACGTCTGAGTCCGTCAAAACCAGGAGAGGATCGAGAAGAATGCTGCCTCGAATGAGACTTGCCGCAATCCTCGTCATCTTGAACGCGACGGTCGCGGGGGCCGACGGCCCCAAGGACAACCAGCCCGACACGGTTCGTCGGATGCCCAAGCCCGGTATCAAGGTTTCTCCCGCCGATCGTGAAACCCTCGAAACGGGCCTGACCGAGCTTCATGCCGCGATCGATAAGCTCAACGCGAGCCGCGACCCTTGGATTCTCGAGCTGATCCCTGACGTTCAAATCTATCATCGAGCGGTGCACGATGCTTTGAAATATGAAGAATTTTTTGATGCTAAAGAGATCTCCAAGGCGAAGGCGTTGCTCAAGGAAGGCCAGAAGCGCGCCGCGGAATTGAGTCAGAAGACGGCGCCCTGGGCCGGTCAGACCGGTCTCGTCGTGCGGGGTTACGTCTCTAAGATTGACGGATCGGTACAGCCTTATGGACTGGTCGTGCCGGAGTCGAAACGCGGGGGCGCGCGTCCCGAGCATCGGCTCGACGTCTGGTTCAATGGCCGCAATGAGACGTTGAGCGAGGTCAACTTCATGGATCAGCACAGCCACCAGGCCGGCCAGTTCACGCCGGCTGACACGATTGTGCTCAAGCCGTACGGCCGCTACTGCAACGCCTTCAAGTTTGCTGGTGAGGTCGACGTCCTCGAGGCGCTCGAATCGGTCAAGCAACGCTATCGGATCGACGAAGATCGGATCTCGGTCCGTGGCTTCTCGATGGGAGGCGCGGCGGCCTGGCAATTCGCGGTTCATTACCCAGACCGTTGGTTCGCCGCCAACCCGGGCGCGGGATTCTCGGAGACCCCTCGGTTCCTGAAAGTGTTTCAGCAAGAGACGTTGGCGCCGACTTCGTACGAGAAGACGCTCTGGCACCTCTATGACTGCACTGATTACGCGGCGAACTTGATCGCGTGTCCGACCGTCGCCTACAGTGGCGAACTCGACAATCAGAAGCAGGCAGCCGACGTGATGGCTGAGGCCTTGAAGGAAGAAGGCATCGAGCTGACTCACATCATCGGCCCGAAGACGAAGCATGCTTACCACCCCGCGGCGAAACTCGAGGTGGAACGCCGGATGGAGAGCCTGGCGGCTCGAGGTCGGCAAAAATTCCCCTCCGAAGTCACGCTCGTCACTTACACGCTCAAGTACAACCGCATGCACTGGCTGTCGATTGATGGCCTGGGCGAGCATTGGAAGCGGGCGCGGGTCCATGCGTCGTTGGGCGATCAGACGGTGGCCGTCAAGACCGAGAACGTCGATTCGATTTCGCTGGAGTTTCCACCGGGTTGGGCTCCGTTCCGGATCACAACACCGGTCGAAGTCACGATCGACGGCGTCAAGGTTGATGGTGGGCGACCGCTTTCCGACCGGTCCTGGATCTGCCGGCTGGATCGGAAGGGGGACGGCTGGAAAGTCGGTTCTCCTTCGGATCAAGAACTTCGAAAGCGAAGCGATCTTCAGGGCCCAATTGACGATGCGTTCATGGATTCGTTTGTGTTTGTGCTTCCCACCGGCAAGGGAGAAAACGCTCGGTTCAACGAGTGGGCCGGTCACGAGTCGGCACGCGCCATCGAACATTGGCGGAGGCAGTTCCGCGGCGAACCTCGCGTGAAGAACGATGTCGACGTGACCTCGGCCGACATCGCTACCGCGAACCTCGTCCTCTGGGGCGATCCGGCCACGAATGCGGTGCTGAAGCGGATTGCCGACCGCTTGCCAATCCCCTGGAATCACGAGAGAATCAAGGCCGGTGACCGCGAGTTTTCCTCGGAGAACCATGGGCTGATTTTGATCGCTCCCAACCCACTCAACGCACGTCGGTATGTGGTGTTGAATAGCGGTTTCACTTATCGCGAATACGACTATTTGAATAATGCCCGCCAGGTCCCCAAGCTGCCCGACTGGGCCGTCATCAATCTGGAGACTCCGCCCGACTCGCGAACGCCCGGTTCCGTGGTCGCCGCCGACTTCTTCAATGAGCGATGGGAATGGAAGGGACCAACTCCGCCCGATGAACTGAGGCTGGGGCGGAGGGGGGGAAACCTCCGCCTCGAGCATGGGCCCCATTCGATTTTCCTCCCCACTGAGACGATGGTGTAGGCTTCCGCTCCAGGCGCCTCATCGCCCTTCAACCGAGGTCGGAGACTTTCGTTCATGTCCACGCCCACAGAGATCTTGACCGACGATCAACTCGCCGCGCTCCGCCGCTACAACACCCCCACGATTTCTAACGCCATCGAGATCTTCAACCTCCGTCAGCGCCATCTCGGCTTCTTACCCCACCAGATTCGCTGTCTCTTTCCCGACATGGGGCCGATCGTCGGGTACGCCGTGACCTCGCAGACTCAGGCGTCGTACTCGCCTGATCCTTCCCCCGACCTGACCGACGATTACTTGCGCTATGTGGCCGCACAACCCGGCCCCAAGATCGCGGTGGGCCAGGACCTCGATAATCCAGCCGGACTCGGGGCGCAGTTCGGCGAGATCAACTCGACGATCCACAAAAAGCTGGGATGCATCGGGCATATTACCGACGGCTGTCCCCGGGATCTCGACGAAGTCAGGGAAATGGGCTTCCAACTCTTTGGGCTCAACCCATGCGTGAGCCACGCTTACGTCCGGCTTGCCTCCTTCGGCCAACCGGTCAAGCTGGCCGGAGTCGAGATTCGGCCTGGTGATCTGATTCACGCCGACAAGCACGGGGTCTGCATCATCCCGCTCGCGATCGCGGGCCAACTGGCCGAGGCCTGCGCTAAAGTTGAGCGTTTGGAGCGGCCGTTGCTCGATGCATGCCGAACGGATCACTTCTCGCTGGACGCCTTTTTGGAAGTGCGCGCGGCGATGAAAGCGAAGATCCGCGAGTAAGGCCTCAGGCCGGGCCGAAAGTCGTTGTGGCTTCAGAAACCGCGACGCGGGTGAAGCACAACGGGCTCGAACCGCTGATTTCGTCGCACAGCCTCGTCGGGGCCGACCTCGTCGAGGCGTTTCCCTTCGGCGAACCAGCGTCCCTTTCGGAATTCAAACAGGGCGGTCGCGTGCCGCGGGGCAGGATCGGGCAAGTCCTCGAACGGGCTCGAATCGAAGTGGACGCCAATCAAGGCGAGGAGCCTGCGAGTCTGCCGGTCGCGCGCCCAGAGGACTTCGTCGTGCCAATGAGCTTCTTCCCACCGCAGCCCCTCAATGGGATCCACCTTGCCGAGGGCCGTGAGAAATCGGGCCTCGAGCCATTCACGCTGCTGACGGAACAGATCGCGTGCGTGGTCGACGTGCATTTCCTCGGCGAATTGCCGCGCGGGGCGGCGGAGAATGAGGAAGAGTGCGACGAGGCAGGCCGGTAAAATTCCCACCCAGATGAATTGGGTCATCGCGGAGTTCCTGCCTATTCCTTGGGCATTTCGAGCAATTTTATTCTAGATCTAACCCGACGCGATCTGCAAGGACCCGTCCGGAAATGAGAAAGATTCAGGAACAATCGATCGCTGTCAGGCGAAAGGACGTCGCATTGAAACCTGCCAGACTTGGCGCCCACATGTCGATCGCCGGTGGATGTGATCGAGCGGTGACGGCCGCGCACCGCTTCGGTTTTGATACAGTGCAGCTGTTCACGAAGAATAACAACCAATGGAAAGCCCCCACGTTGACGGACGCTCACGTCGAGGCGTTTCGAGCCGCGTTGAACGCAACCGGCGTTGGCACGCCGGTTGCTCACAATTCCTACTTGATTAACCTCGGCAGTCCTGATGACACGCTCTGGAACAAATCGATCGACGCGATGATCGTTGAGCTTGAGCGTTGTGAGGCGCTTGGCATTCTGGATCTCGTGGCCCACCCTGGTGCTCACGTTGGATCGGGAGAAGCGGAAGGGCTGAAACGGATCGCGACGGGGATCGATGAGGTCCATCGCCGGACCGAGGGATTCGCAGTCCGGATCGATCTGGAGACGACTGCGGGACAGGGCACCTGCCTCGGGCATCGATTCGAGCATCTCGGCACGATTCTCGGTCTGGTAAAAGATCCTGACCGACTTGGGGTTTGCGTCGATACCTGCCATATTTTTGCGGCGGGCTATTCTCTCGCGACCGCAGAAGAGTACGATGGGACAATGCATGATTTTGACCGGACGGTCGGTGTGGACCGCGTCCGGGTCTGGCATCTTAACGACAGCCGTCGTGAGCGAGGGAGCCGAGTCGATCGCCACGCTGGGATCGGCCTTGGTCATCTCGGTCTGGAACCGTTTCGTTTCGTCGTCACTGACCCTCGTTTCCGGGACATTCCCATGATCCTGGAGACGCCCAAGGGAACTGACGAACAGGGCGAGGAGTTCGATGCCGTGAACCTTCGCCTACTACGGCAACTCGAAACGCGATCGTCCCAGACGGCCTAATCGGTCGTCGCCGGTGCGAACGTGATGGAGCGCGGTCGGTCATGGCCCAACACCAACTCAACGGATCGGGCACGGCTCCGATCGCTCGGTCGTCTAATCCTCTCGATCCCACGCTCTTTATCAACCGCGAGTTGAGCTGGCTCGACTTCGACGAACGCGTGCTCGAGGAGGCACGCGATCCGTCGAATCCGCTCTTGGAGCGGCTCCGCTTCCTGGCGATCTGTGCCTCCAACCTCGATGAGTTTTTCGAGGTTCGCGTGGCCGGTCTCCAGGCTCAGCTTTACGACAACCTTGAGCCCCAGGACGCCCCGCCCGACGGGATGGGGCCGCTCTCGCAGTTGACCGAGATCTCGCGCCGGGCTCATGATTTCGTCGGTCGACAATACGAAATCTATCGGACCGAGATTCGTCCTCAACTCGTGGCTCATGGGATTCACGTCTGTGGACCCGATGAGCTCTCCGAGACCCAGACTGCCTTCCTCGATAAGTATTTCGACTGGCAGGTTTATCCGGTCCTGACCCCGCTGGCGATCGACCCTGCGCACCCGTTTCCGCATTTGCACAACAAAAGTTTGAATCTGATCCTGCGGATCGAGACGATCGGTCAGGATCCGCCTCGCCAGCTTTATGCGGTGCTTCAGGTGCCCTCGGTGTTGAACCGACTCGTGCCGCTTCCCGACGAGGGGGATGGTAAGCGCCGGTTCGTGCTGCTGGAGGACGTGATCGGACCGCGGCTCGACGCTCTGTTCGGTGGCTTCAAGGTGGCTGCCAGAGCGGCCTTCCGCGTTACTCGCAACAGCGATCTGACGATTCAGGAGACGGAGGTCAAGAGTAGCCTCCTGTCGACGATTCAGGAGACCTTGCGGCAACGGAAGTGGGGAGCCGCCGTTCGCCTGGAAATCTCGGATCGAGCCGACGAAGGTTTTCTCGCGCAGCTTCAGACAGCCCCCGCGCTCGACCTTGACGATCGCGACGTTTACAAGGTCTCGGGGCCTGTCGACCTGACCGCCCTGGTGGCGCTCTATAAGCTCGAAGGCTTTCGGGAACTAAAGGAGCCTGCGTTCGAGCCGCAGATTGTGGCGTCGTTGGCGAATCGGGCGAACGTCTTCGCCGCGATCCGCGAGCAGGACATTCTGGTCCATCATCCTTATGAGTCGTTTGGCTCGGTCGTCCAGTTCATCGAGCAAGCCTCGGAGGATCCGCAGGTCCTGGCGATCAAGCAGACGCTCTACCGGACCTCCGACGATAACCCGATTATCACCGCTCTGGCACGCGCGGCGGAGAACGGCAAGCAGGTCACAGCCCTCGTGGAGCTTCAAGCGCGACTGGACGAGGAGAACAACATCGTCAAGGCCCGTGCGCTCCAGAAGGCGGGCGTCCACGTCGTCTATGGGATGGTTGGGCTCAAGACCCACTGCAAGGCGGCCCTGGTCGTGCGCCGAGACCACGACGGGATCCGCCGTTACGTTCACCTGGGCACCGGCAACTACAACCCGACCACGGCCCGGTTCTACACCGACCTGAGCCTGTTCACCTGCCGGTCCGATTTCGGCGAAGATGCCAGCGCTCTGTTCAACCTGTTGACCGGCTACTCGCAGGGGCATGGTTGGCACAAGCTGATCGTCGCGCCGATGCACCTGGCCGATCGTATCATCGCTCTCATCGACCGTGAGCGGTCGAACGCCGAGAAAGGTCTGCCCGCGCGAATCATCGCCAAGATGAACTCACTCGTCGACCCGGGAGCCATCGAAGCGCTCTACGCCGCCTCAAAAGCGGGTGTCCGCATCGATCTCATCGTGCGCGGGATCTGCTGCCTCCGTCCCGGAATGCCCAAACTCTCCGAGAACATCCGCGTTATCAGCATTGTCGACAAATTCCTGGAACACTCGCGGATCGCCTATTTTCAGAACAACGACGCGCCCCAAGTCTTCCTCTCCTCAGCCGACTGGATGCCGCGTAACTTCCGCCGCCGGGTCGAGATCATGTTCCCAATCGAGGACCCTCGACTTCGAAACCGGATTGTCGATGGCATTCTCGGTGTGGCTCTGATGGATAACGTCAAAGCTCGAGTACTCCAGCCGGACGGGACGTATCGGCGGATCGCCCCCGCGGAGCCTGGAGAACCGGTCATCCGTTCCCAGGTCGAGTTTCAGAACATGGCCCGCGAACTCTCGAGTACCGACCCGATCCGTCCCACAACCCTGCTGGGAACCACTCAGGCCGGCGTCTTTCGATGAAAGACGCCCGCCCTGGAGAATGAACGTTTGGGATGACGGCGATGAGATCGCTTGCCCGCGACGCGAGGTTTTGTTAGCTGCCGCCGAGTTTACGGAGCAGCCGCGGGCGAGCGAGCCAATCGAGCGTCATGGGCGAGCTGATCGTTCCACTGAGCGCCGCGATTCCCGCTTTGCCGAGTTCAAAGGGCGATGTGGCGGGTCCCGCGGCGATCAGGAGGCTAATCAGATCAGAGAGGGTTGGATTGTGGCCCACCAGCATGATCCGCGCCTCCGCGCGGGTGCCTAACCACTCGTGGACCTTGGATGCCTGGGAACCGGCTCGAAGTACGTCGGCGAACTCCAGACATTCGCTGATCCCGAGGACATCCGCGACGATCTCCGCGGTTTTCCGCGCCCGTGGCAGTGGGCTTGAGAGGATCCGATCGACCTCAAAGTCGAGCCGATTTAGCCCCTTAGCCACCTGTTTGACGCGTTTCTCTCCTGCGGGCGTCAAGGGGCGATCGTCATCGGCAAAGCCCGGATCACCATGGTCAACGGCCTGTCCGTGCCTGAGGAGATAGAGTTGGTTCATCGCGGTCGGCCATCCCAAATTAAGAGAGTGACGGGGCGTGCCCTTCGATCCTCAAGCGGCGCTCCCTGCCACCTCAGGGACGAACCGCCAGGCCGCGGCTTCTTCACCGTCGAGCCGTAACGTCAGGCACTTGGCACTTCCTCCCGCCTTGATAAACTCGGTGAAGGGGAGCGGCCGGACTTCGTATCCCGAGGCTTGCAAGACTTGCGCCAGTTTCGGCGCCCCATCGTTAAGAAGGATCGTCCGTCCCACCACGACCGCATTACAACTGAAGGAAACGGCTTCATCGGCCGAGACGGCGATCAGATGGGGGATGCGGCCCTCGAGCACCGATCGGCCATAGTTGTCGAACGCGCCCGGATAATAGATCGCCGTTTCCAGGTCGATGGGGCAGAAGCAAGTATCGAGGTGGTAAAACCGTGGGTCTACCAGTTCGAGCGGCAACGCCTCGACGTTGAGTTGTTGACCGATCCAGAGGTGGCTCTTCGCGTCGCTCCGAAACCGATAACCGCCGTATAAGGTCTCACCGAGGAAGAGAGCATCCCCGGCGCCTTCGAAGTGATGGTCGGGGGGGAGCGTGACGACCTCGAACCCATGCTCGCGCGCCCAACGATCAAAGTAGGGGGTCTCTCCCTGGCGGACACCATGCCGGAATTGCGAACTGACGAAGGTTCGGTGGTGGATCAGGCCTGCGTTCGCGGTGAATACGAGGTCGGGCAAGCCAGGCACCGGCGCGAGCCGCTCGACCGTTGCTCCCAGGTCAAGCAAGGCGTCGTGCAAGGCCCACCACTGGCGATGTGCCCAGGTGGGATTGGTTCCGATCGCGCGGTTCATCCACGGGTTGATTTCGTATTCGATCCCGTAGTGGTCGGGGGGACACATTAAAAAGTGAGGAGCGGAGGACATGAAGGAGCCTCCCTTCATCTTGAAGGTGAAGATGATCACACTGAGGACCCCACGCGCGACTCGAATGGTGTTCGTCGCGCGGGGGCTTCGGGCCACCAAACTCGTTACGCGAGTTCGGCGACCAGGCTGCGAAAGAAGGGTTCGACATCGGTCACCAGACCGATCGTTTGAAAGGTTCCTCGGTCGCTGAGCTTGGTCACGGTCGCCGGATTGATATCGACGCAGACGACTTTGACCCAGGCCGGCAAGAGGTTCCCGGTCGCGATCGAGTGCAGGGCGGTCGCAATCAAGAGGGCGAAGCCAACTCCGTGGATCGCTTCGCGCATTTTCGCCTGAGCCTGTAAGGTATTCGTGATCACTTCGGGCAAGGGCCCGTCGTCACGAATCGAACCGGCAAGGACGACATCGACACCCGCCTTGACGCACTCGAACATGATCCCTGACTTTAATACGCCCGAAGCGACCGCTTTGTTTATGCCTCCCAGCCGCCGAATCGTATTGATGGCGCGCAAGTGATGCTCGTGACCATGCTCGAGGGCCTCCCCTTTGGAGATCGATACCCCCAGGCTCGTGCCGTAGAGCGCCTGCTCGATGTCGTGGGTGGCCAAGGCGTTACCGGCGAATAAGGTCTGGATCCAGCCGTCACGAATTAACTGTGCGACGTGGCCGGACGATCCCGTGTGAACGATGGCGGGGCCGCCCACCAACAGCACTTTTTTTCCCTCGGCGCGGGTTTCTCGGATCGAATCGGCCACCCCTTTAAAGCTGATCGCCTTGGGCTTCTCGCTCGAGACGTTCGACCCCATGAAGCCGAAAAGGTTGGCGCCGCGAGGTCGTTCCGTGGGGACGACGCGTACCCCTTCGTGACCGACGACGATCGGCAAACCAGGCGTAACATCGGTCATCGCCACGCAGCGGGCGGACTCACCACCGGGATCGACGGCGATGCCGCAATCCATTTCCTGGTCGGCGACGTCGATCCAACGGCCCCCGAGCCGGACCTGAGTACGCTGATTGGTCGTGCTGTAGAAATCGTCAGGAAAGGCCCCCGGAATATCGGCGGGGACGACGCGCGCGTCTTCGGGATGAACGGCCGAAGCGCCATGTTCGACGAGGTCGCCAAGAATCTCGTCGAGCTTCTCCGTGCTCGCCGCCTTGATCGTGATTCGCGCATAGCTGGGATCGATCCGCCGCGCGCCGATCGTGCATTCGAGGATCTCGAAGCTCCCTCCCATCTGCAGGATGCGGTCGAGGATCTTGGGCAAGAGGAGTGAGTCAATGATGTGGCCGCGGACTTCCACGTCCTCGCCCACCAGATCGTCTGTCGCACTCTGCCGTTCGTCGCTCGCCATGGCGGGTCTAATCCTTTCGCAATGGGTCTCGCGGCGTTCGATACCTCCACCTTCGTCATTGTACGCCAACGATCCATTGGCGACCAAATCACGCAAACTCGCCAGTTGTGCCGCTCTATCAGTTGAGTATCGGCGAAGCCAATTGCGAGGCATGCGTCAACTTCCGCCAGATCCTTGGTCCCCCACTTCTTCATTCGTTGTGGGACTACAATTTCCCTTGCGAACGAGATCGGTGGAGTGAGGACAGAACCGTTGGCGCCGCTCTTCCCGGTTGACTTGCGGCTGAGACGAAGAACGTGAAAGCGGCCCGGCTGCACGCGTCCTGCTATGCAGTTGCCGGGCCGTTGGGTGTGATCGGGTCGCGAACGGAAGGCGGCTCAACGGGTCTCTTGAAGGATCGTGTCGAGCTTTGTCTTCAACTGTTTAAGAGTGGCTTGCGCGGCAGGATCGGAGATGCGGTTGGTCAGTTCGTAAGGGTCGGCTTCGAGGTCGTACAACTCATCGGCGTGGGACAGTTCCCGATACCGGATGTACTTCCACCGAGGATCACGGACTGCTTGATAGCCCAGGTTGGCCATGCGTGGAAAGACTTTGTCGGAGGTATGCTCGATCAGGAATGCGTCGTGCAAGCGGACGTTTTCGCCACGGAGGAGCGGAACGAACGACGTTCCATGAATCTCGACCGGCGGCGCCAGGCCGCCGAGTTCGAGCAGGGTGGGGGCCAGGTCAATCGTCAGAATGGTCTGGTCAACCTTCAGCCCGGCCTTGACCAGTGGCGGATAGCGAACGAGGAGCGGGATCCGGATGGCTTCCTCATAGGCCAGGCGGCGCTCGACGCTCAGGCCGTGCTCGCCGTAGAAGTAGCCGTGGTCGCTCATCACGACGAGGATCGTCTTGTCGAGTTGTCCGGTAGATTCCAGGGTCTTGAGAATCTGGCCAACCCCTTCGTCGATGGACGCAAGCATGCGCTGGCGGTCGCGGACGGTTTCGTCGCTGGTGCCCGTTGCAACAGAGAGGGGAGGTACCCCTGGGACTTCGCGTTTCAGGGCGGGCTTACCTTCGAGCGTGTCGTTGACGTTGGGCCGGCGAGGGACCGGATCGGTTGCGTACAGGGTTTTGTGCCGCTCGGCCGGGATGAATTGGCTCGCATTGGGGTCAGACAGCGTTCCGTCCGCGGCCTGCGCCGTTTCGGGGTGGAGTCCTTTCTGCGCCATGAAGAGCACGAACGGTTTCGACGCCGACCCGGCGTGCGCCAGAAACTTCTGAGCCTGGGCGTTCAGCAAGTCGGTGACATACCCCTTGAGTTGGCTGGTCTGGCCGTCAATGTCGATCTCGGGGTCGTAGCTGGTTCCCTGACCCTTCAGGCAGGCCCAGTAATCGAACCCGGGTCTCCGCGAGTTATCGTTGCCCATGTGCCACTTGCCCACAAACGCGGTCTCGTAGCCGGCGTCATGCAGTCGTCGCGGAAAGGTGACGAGTCGGTGGCTCTGGGCATCGCGGGCGGTGTTGTCGACGATCCCATTCTTATGAGGATAGAGCCCTGTCAGAATGCTGGCCCGGCTGGGCGAGCAGAGTGGGGTTGTGGCAAAGGCGTTGCGGAAGGTGGCCCCTTCCGCCGCGATCCGATCGATGTTGGGGGTTCGCGCGAACGGATGTCCGGTGCAGCCCAACTCGTCCCAACGGAGGTCGTCCACGACGACGACGACCACATTCGGCCGCTTCGGATCCGGCGCGGCCGTCGCCGGCGTGAGCCAGGTCATCAAGACGGCGACCAGGGTCGCCGTCGCCAAACTCCAGGGTTTAAGCATCATTTAAGGGGCTCCGAGCCAGAATATGATGTTGTTCTCGCTCAAGGAGCCGCGTTAAGCGCGTTCAGGGATTTGACGCGGATGTTGCGGTACCGAACTGTATTGCCATCCTTCCAGATCGTCAGGTTGGGGACGTTTGGGTGCACTTGGAGCGCGATCCGGCCCTGGGTCGGGGCGCCTTTCGTCGACTTGTCGGTATGCTGAAAGTCGGTCACGAGGATGTCATTGAGCCAGAACCGGATGCGTGCCGGCTCACCTTCCACGCGCAGTCGCACCTTGTTCCACTCACCCTGCTTGAAGGCTTTTTCGCCTTCGGGGTTGGCATGGACCCGGCCCTGGGCCCACGGGATGTAGATGGAGCCGAACTGACCCTTCGGTCGGTTATCCAGAGTGATCTGCTGACTCTTGCCGTCATCGGCCATTCGGATAAAGAGACCGCTGTCGGTCGGGTAGTCCATCTGGAGGTCGAGCAGGAGGTCGAAGTCTTTATAAACACCGTCGGTCATCAAAAATCCGCCGCTATGTTCCGGCCCCTGGTCGCCGACCAGGAGACCGTCGCGGACGAAGAATGTGCAGCCGACATGCGGCTTGGGCGTCTGGGTCTGATGACTCCACCCGGCAAGGCTCTTGCCGTCGAAAAGCGAGGTGAAGCCTGCCTCGGTTTCGGGGGCCTCGTCGCCCCTTGCCATGGCTGGGGTGACCAGCGAGATTGCCGGCAGGAGCAGGGCCAACAGAGCGGCGAGCGGGGTGGCACGATTTGAGAACACAGGCAAGAATCTCCGGTCGGTGGGGAGGTCGGATCGAACTCTGACACCTTTTACCAAGGAAGTCCTGCTGAAGAAACAGACTACGAGTCCTGGCTCTGGACCAACAAGATCGTGCCCGAAGCATTCACAGAAATTGTCGATGTTTTTCTGGAACTGTTCGCCCAAATCGACGCTCAGCGCCGGACGAAGCCCTCACGGGAGAATCTACCGAAGTGAAGTGCACTCGGGTTCGGGAAACCGCTTCCCAATCTTTCGTGGGATGAAGCTCTCCGGCGGCCGGAATACCGACGGAAAGCCTTTCGACTTGAGCCAAGTCGTCGCTCACGCTGAGCTTGAAGCAACAGATATTTGAAAGTGCTTGGAAATTTTGAGAAATTAATCGAGCAATTTATTCGCAAATCTCTAGTTGTTCAGAAAAAAATTATTGGGTGGTTCATTGCCCTGGATGTTTCTCAATGCTTCAATGGCCGCGGAGCGAACGATGAGGTCGTAGGGTTCAGCGGCACGGCTTTCCAAGCGAGAGGACTCCCGGGATAGAGGCGGGTGTTCTGCTCGCGGGATTTGCTTGAGGTCGCTTGCCAGGATGAGGGCCGGGATGGCCGCGTGAGCGGCAGGGCCGATCGTGCCGAGTTCGATGGCCGCGGCGCGACGAAGCGGGAGGAATGAGTCCTTCAACAATTCGGTGAGGGCCGGGACAGCGATGTCGGGGTCTTGAGTGATGTCCCAGAGCGCGACGGCCGCATGGAGCCGGTCGTATCCCTTCGCCGACTTCGCCATTTCGGTGAGGGCGAGAACTGCTGGTCTCGCCCTGTGACCGATCCTCCCGAGGGCCTGAGCGGCTTCGTTGCCGAGGATCTTGTCGGACAAGGTGTCAGTGAGAGCCGGCACGGCCGCCGCGCCGCGGGGACCCATTTCTTGGAACGCCTTGATCGCCAGGTCGCGGACCCTGGGGTTTTCGTCCTTGAGTGCGAGGATCAGGGTCGCGACGACCTTCTCGTCCACCGGTCCAATCCTGCCGAACGCCCCCGTCGCGGAAATTCGAAGTTGTGGATCGGCGTAGGCTTCGATCAAGACAGGGACAACTAACCTTGAGTCGGCCTGGAGCCCGCCCAGGTATCCCACGGCCCCCTCACGGATGGAGATGTCGTTGTCCTTGAGCAGGGGGATGAGTTTCGCCGCCGCGGCGTCGCCCTGCCCACTTCGGTTGACCGCGGTAAGCGGTCCTTCGGTGACGTAATGCTCCAGAGATCCTGCCGAAACCGGCGTGCGAACGTCATTTACGAGTCGGGTGACAGGATCGACGCAACCCGCAGTCGAGCCGGCCGCGATGAGCACTACCCACAGCAACTTGCGCATTTGATCAGTCGCCTTTCGTTCTATCTCCAGGCATCTCTACAATGGGAGCCGCTGATCCTTGAGCAAGTCCTCCATGCACCAACACCTGAACCTAAATTGCCAAGAATGATTATACGAGTGATAACATAATAGGATACCTCAAAAAAAAGGGAAAATTCGAGACTGTCGCCACGTTACCGGGGGGCTCTTCGTCCGTCGGAAGACAGGGAGCGTTCGCGCCCTGTCTTCTCTTTCCGGTTTTTCCGCTGGGTGCACCTCGATCGCGAACCGCTCTAACGGCCTCGAGAAAGCTTGTTGTGAACTGTAGTTCACTCTTGGGGTTGAACGTCATACCGGCCAATGAGCAGGCGCGGGCGCAGGTCAGCGTGCTGGCCGAAATGGTGCAAGAGGTGACCGCAACAGTTCGAAATACGCAAGTCGTCGATCACTTATGATAGCGATCGACGACCTGAGGCTTTGTTTTGTGATTGGCAAACCGATCGTCGTCAGGGGTCGATGTGCAGCGTGGCGGTGACATCCAGCGGCCCTTCGCCGGGGAGGTCGGTCTTGACCCGGAAGATGTGGCGAAGGTCGCCGCGCGTCTTGCCTTCCTCGGGCTTGTAGTTGAAGGTCACGACGTGAACGGGCTTGCGCTCTTTGGGAATCGGACCGAGCTGGAAACCATCCCCTGCGCCTTCGATCTCAACGATGGAGAAGGGCTTCGAGGACATGACGAGGAACCGGCCTTGCCCACCGGAGGGCGAATGGACGGTGCCCAGCGGGACCACACTCGGCCTGGCCGTCAGGTCGCCCCGGACCAGGGCGGTCACCAGGATCGGAATGTTGGCGGTCTCCTTGTCGTTGGTCAGGAGTCGGATCTCATCGCGGACGACTCCCGGCGCCGCATCCGGCTTGAGGGAGACGGTGAGAGCATAAGAGACCGTCGACTCATGGCGGGCAGTCTCGGTGAGCGTCGCGTTCAAGACGCGGCTCGCCGAAATCATTCGTTCCACCCGCCAGTTCGCCGAACCGATCCGATCGAGCGTGAGCGTCTGCGATGGGGTCTGCCCTCGCGCCACCGAACCGAAGTCGATCGAGCCCGGATTCAAGACGACGTCGCTGAGGATCAACGACGAGACCGCCAGGCTCACCTCGGCCTCGCCCCGGCTGGCCGAGATCAGGGACACGAAGAGGGTCGTTGCTTTGAGCCCGACGAAGTTCCTCGTGTCCATCTCGGCTTCGATGACCGCCGATTGGCCGGGTTGGACCAGGGAGGTGCTTGCCTTGCCGCTCGTACAGCCGCACGAGGCCCGCACGTTGGCGATCGTGACCGCTTCGTTGAGGCGATTGGTCATCAGGAAATTGTGGCGAACTTTTCCGCCGCGAGGCACCGGTCCGAAGTCATGCCCTTGCTCAGCGAAGAGAGGATCCGCCCAGGTCGCCGCACTCGCCGGAATCGCTGTCACCCCAATCAGAATGACCGCTTTGAGTGCGGTCTTGATCCACTGATGGTGCATCGTGGCCTCCTGCCTGCCTCGTCTTAGCGGAGCGGGCGTCTCACTCCCAAAAAACCCCAAATAAGTTATCGTCACGTTTTTCCGCGGGATTGAATATTCCGGCATATCCGGCATCGGCCCCACGTCCCAAGCCACTCCCTATTTACTCGTTTCCACCGTGTTGCGAGCGGTTCAAGCCCCATCGTCGCCTGGCAATGGCTCCGAGGTGGCTGTATGCTCAGGAGTATGAAACGAAGTGACCCAGGTTCCAAGCAGGGAGGATCACCAATTTTGGACTGGCATGCCACAACGATCCTTTCCGTCCGGCGCGGGGACCGGGTGGCCTTGGGAGGCGATGGGCAAGTGACGCTCGGCACGACCGTCATGAAGGCCGATGCCGTCAAGGTGCGCAAGCTGCTGGAGGGACAAGTCCTCACCGGCTTCGCCGGCAGCGCCGCGGACGGATTCGCGTTGCTCGAGCGGTTTGAATCGAAGCTTCGCGACTACCCGAACAATATTCCTCGGGCAGCGACCGAACTGGCCAAGCTCTGGCGGACCGACCGCATGCTCAGACGCCTCGAAGCCGTGCTGATCGTCGTCGATGCACGCCACAGCCTGCTGCTGAGCGGTTCGGGCGACGTCATCCAGCCCAGCGACGGCATCCTGGCCACCGGCTCCGGGGGACCCTATGCCCTGGCCGCGGCGCGGGCCTTGTCCGCTCACTCCGGGCTGTCCGCCACGGAGATCGTTCGAGAATCGCTCCAGATTGCCGCCGGCATCGATATTTATACGAACGGTCATTTGACGGTGGAGGAACTGAAGTGCGCGACCTGACCCCTCGGGAAATCGTGGCCGAACTCGACCATGACATCGTCGGGCAGGCCGATGCCAAGCGAGCCGTGGCGATTGCCTTGCGGAATCGCTGGCGGCGCCGTCAGCTTTCCGAAGAGCTGCGCGCCCAGGTCACCCCCAAGAACATCCTCTTAATCGGTCCGACCGGGGTGGGCAAGACCGAGATCGCTCGCCGCCTGGCCAAGCTCGTCGGTGCTCCCTTCGTGAAGGTGGAAGCGACCAAGTACACGGAGGTGGGCTACTACGGTCGCGATGTTGAGAGCCTGGTGCGTGATCTGGTCGAGGCGGCCGTGACCCTCGTTCGCGGTGCCGAGCGCGAGCGGGTCAGCGAGCAAGCCACTGTCCGTGCCGATCAGCGCTTGCTCGACCTGCTTCTCCCCGCCCCACCGCATCAGTGGAACGACCCGGATACGCCGGAGGCCGCCGAGGCCGCCGAGCGTCGGCAGCGCTCGCGAGAGAAGATGAAAACGCGGCTCGAGGCGCGAGAAATCGAGGACCGCGAAGTCGAGATCACATTGCCGGGCCGGGCCGCGGCGCCGGTCTCGATTCTCGGCGCAGGCAACATGGAACAGATGGAAATGGATCTGCAGGGCATGTTCGAGAAGATCATGCCCAAGTCCTCGCAGACCCGAACCATGACCGTCGCCGAGGCTCGGCCCATCCTGATCGCCCAGGAAATCGACGCCCTGATCGATCCTGACAAGGTAAGCCAGGCCGCTGTGCACCTCGCCGAGGAGTCAGGGATCGTCTTCCTTGACGAGATCGACAAGATCGCCGGCGATGAAGGGGGGGGCCGCGGCCCCGATGTCTCGCGTCAAGGTGTTCAGCGCGACCTCTTGCCCATTGTCGAGGGGACCACGGTCACCACCAAATACGGGCCGATCAAGACCGATCACGTCCTCTTCCTGGCGGCCGGAGCCTTCCACCGGAGCAAGCCCTCCGACCTGATGCCCGAACTCCAAGGCCGGTTCCCCATCCGCGTCGAGTTGCAGGACCTGACCCGTGATGATTTTGCCCGCATCCTCCGCGAACCTCGTGCCTCGTTGATTCGCCAGTACCAGGCCCTACTGGCCACCGAGGGAATCGAGCTCGAGTTCACCCCCGACGCGATCGATGCCATGGCCAACCTGGCTCACCAGGTGAACCAGTCGACTCAGAACATCGGTGCCAGACGTTTGCATACGATTCTTGAACGCGTCGTCGAAGAGCTCAGCTTCGACGCCTCGGATCGGACCGATAAAAAAGTCGTGATCGACGCCGCGCACGTCCTCGACCGCCTTGAGGAACTGGCCAAGGACGAAGATCTCAGTCGGTTTATCTTGTAGAAGTGCCCGCGAAACCAGGCGGGGAACCTGGTTCCGAACGCGCTGATGGTCGCCTCGTCTGTCCAGGACGAGGCGACCTTTTTTTGCCAAGACTCGAGTCGAAACGAATGTCCAAGCCCGAACTATCGCTCCTCAATGTCTTTGAGGTGAGTACCGATGGTGTTCATCATCATCTGATCTGTTTCCTCGACGTCCTTCTCGCGGGGAGCCGGGGGATCGACTCGCGCTCGGTCATCGGTGAATTCACTCCCTCGGACGGGGGAGCATTTGATCTCGAAACATTCCAGGTGAATCCCAACTTTATTGAAGTATTCGTTCAGTATATGAACGAGTGCGCCATCAACTCCCCTGAAATCATCCGGGAGGCGTCGAGCCGGTCGAGTGACTGGCTCTATCTCCTCGACCCGCGAACCCCCGGCGAGTTTAGCAACGACCCGCTGGCGAGCGACCTGGTCGGCTGCTTTGCCGTCGATGACACCGGGCAAATCGTCCCACGCTCGTTCCAGTATAACCGGGAGCATCGCTGGTTCGACCCGGTCCGTGGAGTGTCCGGGGTGCTCTCGGATCGCACTTTCTATCGATGGGTGCACCCGTTGACCGATCGCAAAGGCGGGTAATCGATCGCTGCGTTCCGGTTGCTTCTCAGACGGAACTCCCCGCGAGCCAACCCGTGCTCCAGGCCGCCTGAAAATTGTAGCCGCCGATCAGGCCGTCGAGGTCGAGGACCTCGCCCGCGAAGTGGAGCCCGGGACAGAGCTTGCTTTCAAGGGTATCAGCTTCGACTTCGTCCAGAGCGACACCGCCGGAGGTGACCTCGGCCTTGGCGAATCCGAGAGTCCCCGCAACGGGTAAACGCAGGCCCTTCAAACCCGTCAGCAAGCGGTTCCGTTCCTCACGCGACAAGTCGGGACCCACCCTGTCCGGGGCAATCCCCGTCACATTGAGAAGGGACTCGGCCAGTCGGCGTGGAATCGCAGGCGGCAGGAGTCCGACCACCTGGCGTCGTCCCGCGCGACAGGCTGACTGGAGCTGCTGGTCGAGGACCTCACGTTTTTCAGAAGGAAGGAAATCGAGAACGAGGTCGAGGATCTCTGGCCCTTGATGCCGTGCGACGGCGCGGCTCACATCAAGGATCGCCGGCCCTGTCAGGCCGAAATGGGCAAAGAGGACCGCCTCTCTGCGTTCAAGCAGAACCGGTCCTGTTGGCCCCTGGATTCTTGCGAGCGCATCGGGAATCGTGATCCCTTTCAATTCCGGGACCCAGCGATCGACCACCCGGATCGGGACCAGCGCCGGCTTCGGTTCGACGATCGTATGGCCAAATCGACGCGCGATGGCATAGCCATCACCGGTCGTACCGCAGCCTGGAAACGACTGCCCGCCAACCGCCAGGATCACCCGACGCGCGGTGACGGTCGAATCGGCGAGACGAATGGCAAACCCTTGACCGTTGGACTCGACCTCGAGCGCGGGACTGTCACAGCGCACCACGGCCGACGATCGTCCGAGTCGTTGCAGTAAGGCGTGCAAGACGTCGGTCGCCCGATCGGAGACCGGGAAGACCTTTCCATTTCCCTCGACCTTGGTGGCGACTCCCTCGTCCTCAAAGAGAGCAATCGTCCGCTCGACATTCAAGGCTCGGAGCGCGGGACCGAGAAATCGTCCCCCCGCTCCAAAGGCCTGCTGAATGCTCTGCGCGCCACGTGCCTCATTGGGATTGTAGGCCGGGTCAATCGGTCCGGAGATCACCCGCAGGTTTCTCACGCCTCGAGCATTGGTGATGTTGCAGCGAGTGCCTCCCGACATCAGGATCTTCACACCAGGGCGGCGCGTCTTCTCGAGCAGGAGAACCCGGCGACCCTGTTCGGCCGCGCGAATCGCGGCGACCAAGCCGGCGGCCCCGGCGCCGAGAATGACGGCGTCCACGTCAAAAGTAGCGGAGTCTTCGTTCATTTGGCATCCTATTTGCCTCAAGTCGAGGAATCCCCCCCCGCTTCACTCAATCCTCAGTACACCTGGAACATTGAGGTCGTGTTGATGAGACACAGCGAGGGGCAAGTCCTTGTGTCCAATCCACCGATTCCGATCACCCGCCGCGACCTGTTTACGCGAGTGTCGGACTGGACGATCCGGATCACTGGGGGCAGGTGGGGATTCCTGACCGCGTTAGGGGTCGTCATTGTATGGGCGGTGGCTGGCCCATTCTTCCATTATTCCGAAAACTGGCAGCTCGTCATCAATACCGGCACAACGATCGTGACTTTTTTGATGGTCTTCCTGATTCAAGGGGCCCAGAATCGCGAGTCAAAGGCGATTCACTTGAAGCTCGATGAACTGATCATGGGCGTCAATCATGCGAGAAACGAACTCGTCGATATCGAGAGGCTGACCGACCAGCAGCTCGATGCGCTCTCGGACCGATATCGCAAAGTAGCGCAGCAGTATCAGCACAAGTTGACGGAATGTTTTCCGGGCGATGGGTGTGAGGAGTTGGCCGCCGGCGAGAACAACAAGGCGGCTCACATCACCGTGAAGTAGTTGTTGGCCGCGAAATCGAAATAGCGTGGCTTCATCTCGAGCGGGAGGTTGTTGTAGACGCAATAGTTGCGAACCTGGAGCAGAAGGTCGCGAGGCTGGCAGGATCGAAAGGGGCGATCCTCCCTTTGATAGTGCCGCTTGATCAGATAATCGAGCGCTGCCTCATCGACTTCGGGAAAGCCGAGCTTGGTCGCGAACATCGCGAACAACTCGCGAAAGGTCGCCTCGTCGGGATCTTGGGCGTGAATCTTGTAGGGAATCCGCCTCATGAACGCCTCATCCACGAGCTGTCGCGGTTCGAGGTTCGTCGAGAAGAGGATGAGCTGATCGAACGGGACACGGATCTGCTTTCCGTTGCAGAGAGACAGGAAGTCGTATCGCTTCTCGAGGGGGACGGTCCAACGGTTCAAGAGCTCAATCGGAGCGATGCGTTGACGGCCGAAGTCGTCGATCAAGAGGGTGCCGTTGTTGCTCTTGAGTTGGAGGGGTGCTTCACTCACCTTGGTGGCCGGATCGAAATGGATCTCGAGGTCTTCCATGCGGAGCTCGCCGCCCGCGATCAGTGTGGGCCGCTTGATCTCGACCCAGCGGTGATCGAAATCGTCGTGACGGAGCAGGCCGGAGCGCTGGGCTTCGACCGGCTCGTGGGCCGAGAGGTCGAAGAGCTTGATCAACTGGCCGCTCACTTCGATGACCTTGGGGATCCAGATGGTCGATCCGAAGCAGCGAGTGATCCGTTCCGCGATGCTCGTTTTGCCGTTGCCGGGATATCCGTAAAGGAACAAGCCACGCCCGGAGTTGATCGCGGGACCGAGCACCTCGAACATCTCCTCCGAAATCAGGAGGTCGGCAAAGGCGCGACGCAAGTCTTCCTTCTTGGGTTGTTCGAAGGTGATTGACTGGGCGGCCACCGCGTTCACATAGTCATCAAAGGGGACCGGGGCCGTGCCGATGTAGGTGCATTCATTGAAGTAAAGTTGAGCGCGGGCTCGTCCCGCCTCGGTCAACGAGTACAGATAGTCATTGGCCGTCGCGGAGTCGGTATACGTGACGATCTGCTGGTTCTTGAGCAGACGGAGGAATTCCGGGAAGGGCCCGAAGGGGAGGCCGAGTTCCTCGGCGGTGCGTCGGCCGGAGGCGATGCCTTGGCTCAAGAGAAACTTGAGGACCAGGCTTTCCACCTGAGTATGATTGAGCCCAGCTTCCTCGAAATCCGCGGGGGGCTGCGGGCGGAATGGCCCCCTTGATCTTGCACTCAAGGGAGGCGGGAAGTTCAAGAGGGCTTCGCTCACGTTGGGGAAACTCCAAGTCATCACAGCTTGTAGGCCTGAGACGACTCTAGGCTTTCGGAATCAGGGCGTCAAACCCTGCTGAGGCATTCCGCTAACCGATCAGTGATCTTGGGGTTGTGCGGAATCAACACGTGAACGGTCCGCTGTTCTGGACCGGTCGGCTCGATCTGGATGATCCAGACATCCAAGGGGAGTCGATCGAGCACGAGATTGGCCCACTCCACCAGGCAAACTCCGTCGCCTGTGAAGTAATCCGAAGCTCCCAGGCTCTCGAATTCGTCGGGGCTCGGTAGTCGGTAGGCATCGAAGTGATAGACCGGGATCCGCCCTTCATATTCGTGGATCAGGACAAAGGTGGGGCTGGCGATGCATGAAGGGTCGACGTCGAGCGCTTCGGCCAGCGCCCGCGTCAATCGCGTCTTGCCCGCGCCGAGCGGTCCGACCAATCCGATGACCACCCCCGGTTCCACGACTTCCGCCAGCGCACGGCCGAGCCGTTCGGTGTCCTGCTCGGATGCGACCTCGATCGTCAGACCTTGCGTTGTGCGTTCGATTTGCATGGAAACAATCACATTCAATGGAGACTTCGGCTCGATCGGCCAATCGAGTCGTCAATTATTCATGGAGGTGGTCGAACCCTCGGGCATTGATCGCGATCAGTTGCCCGTCCCGGGTCCGCAGCCAGAGTCCCGGTTCGGCCCGGATTTCACCGATCCGATGGACGAGGGCCGGGCTGGGGGGAGCCTTGATAAGTCGAGACGCGTCATCGGGGGCGACCACGACACAGAGCTCGAAGTCCTCTCCATCGTTGAGGGCATGGTCGAGTGTCGAGCGAGAGTCGACAGCGCTCAGGATCCGCGCATCAGGGTGGATCGGGATGGCATCGGCATCGAGGATGGCTCCCAGACCGCCGCTTTCCTCGAGGATGTGCCCGAGGTCGGACGCGAGGCCGTCGGAGATGTCGATCATCGCGTGCAAGGGGGCCGCCTGGTGGAGGGCCAACGCTTCGAGGAGCCTGGGCTGGGGGCGGAGGTGCCTGCCCTGGAGGCTGCCACCGAGAGGTCCGGTCACGACGATGGCGTCTCCCGGCATCGCTCCCGAACGACGCACTGCACCTCGCGCGGTCGTCTCGCCGAGAACCGTGATGCTGATGACGAGCGGTCCGTCCCAAGCATTGGTGTCCCCCCCGACGAGGTCGACGCCGTATTGTGCGGCCAAGGGGGCCATTCCGGCGTGGATCCCTTGCGCCAGCTCGACCGCGTGGGCTTTGGGCAGGGCGACGGCCACGACCGCCGCAACCGGGACTCCCGCCATCGCCGCGATGTCTGACAGGTTCACTCCGAGCGCTTTGAAGCCAACGGCCTCCGGCCCATCATGGTCCAGGCGAAAGTGTCGTCCGTCCATCAGCATGTCGGTCGTGACGAGCCAGTCGGAGTCGCGCGTCGGGCGCAAGATGGCGCAGTCGTCGCCGATGCCGAGAACCGTGCTCCGGCCGACTCCTGTCTTTCGACGGATCCAGTCGATCAGCGAAAATTCCCCGGTCGGCCGATCGGGGTTGAGAGGACCGGTCACGTGGCACATCTCCGTCCTGCGAGGAACGCCCGCATGACCTGTTCGGCCGCCCGCTCGAGGAGTCGTTCGCCCTGGGCGATCGCTTCGTCGAGCTCGATCGGGGCGGGGCAGAGGCTGAAGTAAGCATCAATACCTTGCGCAAGGACGGCCTCGGCTCCCGGCCCGATCGAGCCCGCCAGGGCGAACGTCGGAACGCCGAGTGAACGCGCCAGGCGTGCCACGCCAACCGCCGTTTTTCCGAAGGCGCTCGAGGCATCGATCGCCCCCTCGCCGGTCAGGCAGAGGTCGGCTGCCTTGAGCCTTGCTTCAAGTCCGACCGCGCGGATCACGAGGGTGATTCCCGGCTCCAGTTTCCCCGCGGCGAAGGCGACGAGACCCCCCCCGAGGCCGCCGGCCGCCCCTGCGCCTGGGAGATCGCGGATCGCGCAATTCAGGTCGCGTTCGATGACCTTGGCGAAATGGCTGAGATTGCGGTCCAGGAGCGAGACCATCTCCGCGTCGGCCCCTTTCTGGGGACCGTAGACCGCGGAGGCCCCTTCGGGGCCGCAGAGTGGGTTATCCACGTCGCAAGCCACGGCGATTTCGACGCCGTCCATCGATCGATTGCGCGCACTTGCATCGATCCGCTCGAGACGGTTCAAGGAACCGCCGCCGGACTCGATCTCACGCCCCGCAGCATCGAGCAAGCGGTAGCCGATGGCCTGGGCGAGCCCTGCGCCGCCGTCGTTGGTTGCGCTGCCGCCGATGCCCACAATGATTCGACGGGCGCCCGCGGCGACCGCGGCGAGAATTAGCTCGCCAGTTCCTCGGGTTGAACTTCGCAACGGGTCGCGCGATTCGCGAGGGATGAGAACCAGACCCGAAGCGGACGCCATCTCAACGACGGCCGTGGACGCGTCGCCGAGTAATCCGAAGCGCGCTGTGATGGGAGAGCCGAATGGGCCCGTGACAACGGCCTCACGAAATGTTCCGCCGGTTGCCTCGACGAGCGCATCAACGGTCCCTTCGCCGCCGTCGGCCATGGGGACTGGGTCAATCGATGCCTCCGGGCATGCCGTGGCGATACCGCGAGCAATGGCTCGGGCGGCCGCAAGGGCCGAGAGGCTACCTTTAAACTTGTCGGGAGCTACCACGACCCGCATCGGCCCGTCCCGTCCGCTCAGTCTTGGGATCTCGATCTCGTGTTATTCTAGGGAACCACACGATACCGGAAACGAGACGGGGACTCCAACCAGCTTGACCCCAACTCGGGATCGGCGGGCCAGGAAACTGGTCCATGCGGATAGACCTGGAGGAACAAGTGGGAGCGACGCTTGCAGAATGGAACGCGGCGTAGGAGAGTGCGCCGGACATATTTGGTTTTGCGTCAGGCCAAGTCTGCGTTCAGCGATCGCTGATTCTCCAGCTCTTGATCGTGGTCGAAATCGAGATCGAGGTCGAATGCGAGATCGAGCTCGATCGGGACGATTTCTTCGCGGTAGACCGTCACATCGTTGGGGGCTTCGATGCCGATCCGGACCGAGTTACGATCGATCTTCACGATCGTGATCCGGACGTCCTGTCCCACCTTGACGCGCTGACCGAGCTTCCTGCTCAGTACCAACATGGCTCACTCCTCCTTGAGGATGTTCGGAACTGGAAAGCCGAAGTTGACGACTGGCCACAACGAAAGAACTCTGAGTGCACCTGTCATGCCAAATTTGACGATTTTTCCGATTGAAAGAATGGGAGAAAGACGCAAGTTCTTCCCGAGCTGTGGGTTGAATCTTTGTGAATGATCGTGAGGTCGCAGGTTGGAGAGCCGCTTGTGTAAAATTGTCAGCCCCGATTGTAAGTTTTTCCTTCAGCTTTGGGTGAAATCGACCAAGGGACTGGCCCGATTCGTGTCGTTCGTTCAACTCATGACGAAGTCCGGGAGCGCCGAGTGAAGTTTCGACTGTCGGAAACGGGACGGACCGCGACGATCTCCGTCAGCTTGCTTTGTCTGGGGCTGGCTGCCTGGCTCTGGCCGATCGGATTCGGCGGGCAGATGCCGGTCGGCGGAGACGTCACCCAGTTTTCGCTCGGGCTGATGGCCGTGCTTCGGGAATCGATCCGGTCCGCCCGGCTCCCGGTCTGGAACCATTCCTGGGGTTACGGCTTTCCCGGCCTGGCCGAGAGCCAGATGGGGGTCTATTACCCGCCCCATTGGGTCCTTTATGGACTCCTCCCGCTGGAATGGGCGTACACGGCGAGCCTTGTGTTCCACACGATTTTCGGTGGCCTGGGAACGTACTGGGCGGCCCGTCGCTTCGGTGCGTCGGCCATGGGGGCGGCTCTCGCCGGGTTCGCCTGGAGTTCGTCCGGGTTCTTCCTCATCCATCTGCCGCACCAGTGGGGGTACACCGTCGGTTCGTGGATGCCCTGGGCGTGGGGCCTCGCCTGGCTCATCGCCCGTGGAGAAGGAACCTGGCGCACCCCCTTCGCCCTGGCCGCCGTCCTGACCTTGCAAATCCTACCTGGCCATTTCCAACTGGCCTTCTACACCGAGGTCGGGGTCATTCTCCTGACCTTGGCAGGCGTTTCCCGAGGCCGACGGGCCTGGCAGGGGCCTTTGACTGTTGCGCTGGCGATGCTGGCGGTCGTCCCTTTGGCGGCACTTCAGGTGGTTCCGACCGCCCGCCTGGCGCGACTTGCCGCTTCCGCACGCGACTTCGACTACCTCTCCGGGTTTTCCGCCACGCCCCTTCACTTGGTGAGTTATGTCGCTCCTGGGCTCTTTCATCGTTCCCCGCTTTGGCGTCCGCTCGCCTGGGATCCGTTTCATACGTCCCCGGAGGAGTATCTTGGCTACATCGGCCTTGTCCCGCTTTACCTTGCTTTCGTGGCGATCTTCCGCGGTTTCCGGCGCGACCCGGCAGCGCGTGCGTTGGCGCTCGTGGTTCTCGTGACACTGCTCTTGAGCTTCGGTCCTTACGTGCCCGGTTTCCGGCTCTTGATCCAGATCCCCGGCTTCTCCTTCTTTCGGGCGTCGGCCCGTTGGTCGCTGGCGACCGGACTGGCTCTCTCGCTCTTGGCGGCAAAAGGCTTCGACCTCTGCCAAGGGTGGCGTCGAACCCGGATTTCCCTCACCGGGTTTGCGGTTCTGGCCGTGATGGCCCCCCTCCTGGTCTTGCTGGGACTGGAACTTGCGCTGGCGAGTTCACAACCGCAGGGAGGCCCTGGGAACTCGACGATTTTGAGCCGGACTCTGAACTCGTTTTCCGTGTCACGTGTCTTTGCGGGCGAGGGGGGCGACGATCAGAACGGCCGACCCGAGGCGAAATCCTCAGCGCTGGAAACCATGAGAAGGCTCGCCCTGACGCCGCAGGATGACCTTCGGATCCAGGCGGCGTTAGCGCGGCAGAATCGACCCTGGCGAAGCGCAACGGACCGGACATTCGAGAAACAGCGGTTTTCGATCTATCGCCAGGAATTGGGAGTGTCTTCGATTTTGCTGTTCGTGCTACTCGTGATCGCTCCGTTTGCGGGACGGACCCGGTTGTTCGCGACCGCCCTCGTGGGTTTGACTGCGCTCGATCTTTGTGCCGCGGGCCGGCATCGATTGACCGACCTGGGACCGATTCGACCCCTTTTGGCGCAGAGTCCCGTGCTCGCCGGCCTCTCCGGGGAACCGCCAGGGAGTCGATCGGCCGACACGTTGCGCAACATGCCGATGGTCGCGGGTGTAGCGCCGATCCTCGCGTACCGCACGCTTGATTTGCCTTGCCTGGCGGAGTTGACCAGCGTGGCTGTATCGCCCCTGGGCCTCCCCGGACGGGATCCGATGATTGCCGAAGCCTTGCGGGCCTGCGGTGTCTCGGCGCGAGTGCTCGACCCGTTCGAGACGCTCCAGTGGCAAAGCACTCCCCCCAACCTGCCTGGATGGGAGGTTCGGGAGACCTTGCAGGATGCAACGCTCGCCGGTTGGCTCTATTCCGACGCCTGGGTGGCCCAGCAAGGGCCCCGAGTCACCGGCTTCTCCCTCTTGCGGCCCCGGAGTGCGCCGGCCCTTGCGTGGCTCATCCCCTTGACGACCGGGCGAAGAGCGGAGATCCTTGAATCCCGCTCGAGTCAGACGGAACACGTGCTCCAGACACTCCGTGACGCCTCTCCATTGCCTATCGAACGGGTGAGCCCGACGCAGGTCGACGTGACGCTCGACGTCACCGGACCGGCCTTTGTGGTTGTCTCGCAACTGGCTGACCCTCAGTGGCGTGCCCGCTGGATCGGCCCTGTGGGAGAGCGAGACGCGCCGATCAGGCCGATCTTCATGGGGAAGAACGACGTGGGCTGGCAGGTGGTGGAGACCCCCGGTTCGGGCCGCTGGACCTTGCGGATGGATTATGTTGCGCGGGACGTTCGAATCGGTCTGATCATCTCAGGAATCGCCTGGGTGCTTGGCATCCTGGCCTATTTCTTCACTTCACGATTTGTAAAACAAGCGCGGGGTCACTCAATATGACGGGCGTGGCGATTGTCGGAGCCTCGGGTTATGCGTCGCGGGAACTGATCCGCATCCTTTTGAACCACCCCGGCGCGGAGATCCGAGTCGCGACCTCGCGCCAGGACGACTCGCCTAGGGTCGATGCGTTGCACCCGAGCCTGGCGGGCCGGATTGACCTCGCCTGTGAGCCGTTCGATGCGGATCGGCTGGCGGATCGGGCACGCGTGGCCTTTCTGGCGCTA
The DNA here is from genome assembly GCF_045290345.1 of Singulisphaera photorubra. Classification (GTDB taxonomy): domain Bacteria; phylum Planctomycetota; class Planctomycetia; order Isosphaerales; family Isosphaeraceae; genus Singulisphaera. The sequence goes on from NZ_CP155447.1 coordinate 3,808,339, forward strand.
CCGCACACGGCGAGCATGGCCGTGGTCGCGTCACTCCGGGAACGGAACGTCCGGGTCATCGACCTGAGTGCGGACTATCGGTTGACCGACGCGCAGGTCTATGCCGATTGGTACGGCCACACCCACACCGATCCCGCCGGCCTCAATGAGGCGGTGTACGGGCTCCCCGAACTCTATCGCGAGTCAATTCCGCCGGCCGGCTTGATCGCCAACCCGGGCTGTTATACCTCGACGAGCATTCTGGCGCTGGCGCCTTTGATTCGCGAGAACCTTGTCGAACGGACCGGGATCGTCATCGACGCCAAGAGCGGAGTCTCCGGCGCGGGCCGGTCGCCGAAGTTGTCCACCCACTTTCCCGAGTGCAACGAGAGTTTTTCTGCCTACAACGTCGGCAAGCACCGTCACACACCCGAGATCGACCAGGTCCTCACCGAAGTCGGCCGCACTCAGGGAAACCCGGTCGAAGTCATCTTCACCCCGCACCTGGTCCCGATGGATCGCGGCATCTTCGCCACGATCTACGCGACGCCCCGGGGGCCTGTCGTCGAGCACGACCTGCTCGACCTCTATCGGACCTTCTACAAGCAAAGCCCGTTCGTCCGAGTCGTGGGTCACCTGCCTGCCACCAAGGAATCGGCATTCACCAACTATTGTGATATCACCGTGCGCGTGGTGCGTGGCAAGATCGTGATCCTGGCCTGTCTCGATAACCTGATCAAAGGTGCGTCCGGCGTCGCCGTCCAGAACTTCAACCTGATGTTCGGACATCCGGAGACCACGGGGCTCGCGCTCTAAAGCGATTACCGCTGTACGCTGTGTTCCAGCGGTTTACCATCGGGTCGCTCGCGGATCATGGCGACCGAAACTATTCTGTAGCTGGGGTCTGTGACTCCTGACTTGGCATTCGCCCCGGGGTCACAGACCCCGGCTACAACGATGTGAGCCGAGAAAAGGGGTCGGGAGTCTTTACGCTTGACTTCACCGTTGCGATTCAGTTTTCTAACGGCATGCCACGGCGCCGACGGTTTGCGATGGTCGGTTATGTGTAACATGTCCTGAATCGAGCCGTGGGGCGGGGAACGCTGTTCCGGAACGAAGGCGACTATGGCGCGTACGAGCGCGTGCTGGAAGAGGCCCGGGACCAGATTCCGGTGGGGGTGCTCTGTTTTTGCGTCATGCCCAATCATTGGCATTTGGTGCTCTGACCGGAGCACGACGGCGATCTCTCCGAGTCTCTGCGGTGGCTGACCGTGAGGCACACGCAGCGCTGGCACGCCGCGCATCACACGTCGGGAACCGGTCCGCTCTACCAGGGACGATTCAAGTCGTTTCCGATGCAAAACGACGAGCACTGGCTCACCGTGAGCCGGTACATGGAGCGGAACGCCTTGCGGGCGAACCTGATATCCCGGGCTGAGGACTGGCGGTGGGGAAGTCTCTGGCAGCGCCGGCAGCAAGTCGCATCGGTGACTCTGGCGGACGCCTAGCCGGTCCCCCGTCCTCGGCAGTGGACCGCGTTCGTGAACCAGCCGGAAACCGAAGCGGAGCTGCAGACCCTCCGCCGCTCGGTGGTCCGCGGAACGCCCTTCGGCGAGGCCCGCTAGCAGCAGGACACCGCGAAAACGCTCGGGCTGGGATCGACCCTGCGTGGCCGTGGCCGTCCGAGGAAATCCCCAGGGTAAACGGGAATTCAAACGACGCGGCGGCAGAAACGACTCCCGACCCCTTTTTTCGTCCTACATGTCTAACGTGTGATGAGCGTCGTGGCCACCTGAGGGCATCAGAAATGGCAAGTCCTGGCGATCCTGACTGGCTAACAGGCTCCCTCCCTCCTCGTGAGAGCACCGAGCTGAGCGTTTGCGGAGCGATCATCCTTCGCAGTATCTGCTCAGGTCATATATCACATAATCGATAAACATTACCATGCAGTATGTATCCTTAGTCCCCATCGAAAGGTTGCCCCCGGAGACCAGAATTAAGACCGTCGCCCCGCTGTGGAGACGAATCTCAACACAATCCACGTCAATCGACTTCTCGCCCCCCTCTAAGTCGACGGATATCATCTCCTCATAGGGCAAGAAGAGCCAGTCATCACCTCGATTGACGTGCAACCCCAGATCGGTGATCAGAATACACTTCTTGGCAGACCCAGGAACATTCTCGTAAATACCGTCGCGACCTCGCCTTCGCCAAGCCGGAGTCCGTTGAGAGGCTTTCCCTCGTCACCGGCGAGGGAGCGATATTGTGGGAGTTTCCTCAAATTGCGATGGGCACGCATAGCTACCGTTATTTTCATGTGTCCCTCGTTAATCTAGCGTTTCACTGATCACGACATTCCATTGCACATTGAACATACCGCCTAAACGTTTGATGCGGACGAGAAAAGGGGTCGGGAGTCAATAAGCTTGACTTCACCGTTGCGATTCAGTTTTCTGACGGTGTGCCACGGCGCCGACGGTTTGCGATGGTCGGTTATGTGTACCATGTCCTGAATCGGGCCGTGGGGCGGGGAACGATGTTCCGGAACGAAGGCGACTACGCGGCGTTCGAGCGCGTGCTGGAAGAGGCCCGGGACCCGATTCCGATGCGGGTGCTCTGTTTTTGCGTCATGCCTAATCATTGGCATCTGGTGCTCTGGCCGGAACACGACGGCGACCTCTCCGAGTCTCTGCGGTGGCTCACCGTGACTCACACAGCTGCAATGCTAATGGGTTGGTGCGAGTCCGAGGAGTTGCTAGGAGTCTGTCCGAGCAGTCAACGCCCATCTCTTTCGGCGAAGAAAACGGACGCTCTTCATTGAGAAGGGATGCCTACTGGGTGCCACGCGGTTCCGAACTTGTCGCGTGAGAGTCGTGCAATCTCGCAGGCCGCTCACGCGAGCAAGTTGCGCGGCATACGGGAGGTCGAAGATCGAGTCGGCTGGCCGTCGAGGGGGCTCGAGGGCTTACGCGACCGAGCTTATCGTGTCATCCCGTCACCTAGAGAATTTTCCTTTACTTGTGGAATTCACGATAACGATTATGGTTCAATCCGATACAGGTCGGATGATCGCTTGGAGTCTGCCACGTCCCTAGTTAACCAGAAGGCAGATCTTTATGAACATGCAGCATTGGTTTAAGGCGGCTTCGGTAGTCCTCGCAATTGGCGCGATGGCTAGGGGTATTCCCTTGCTCGCCCAGAACGAAGCGGCGGTCCTCGCACCGCGATTGAAGTCCAACGCCGATGCCCCACGGGCTGATGACCCACCGAGCTACGTAGTTAAGCCCGGCAAGCTGGGTGTCACCGTGGAAGAAGGGGGCCTTCTGGAGGCGACCCAAAATCAAGACGTGTTTTGCCAGGTCGCGGGCCAGACGGTGATCATCTCGATCGTGCCTGACGGCACCCGCGTGGCCAAGGGTGAGCTCGTCTGCGAGCTCGACTCGGCGGCCCTGAAGGACCAATTGACCAACCAGTACATCGCGACGTCGGGAGCGGAGGCGGCCTACCAGAACGCCAAGCTGACTCAAGAAGTGGCCGAGATCGCCGTCGCCGAGTACACAGGAGGCATCTACCCGCAGGAACTGCAGACGGTCAAGGCGGAGATCGCGGCGGCTGAAATGGCCATTCAGAAGGCCGAGGTACGGAAGGATCGGACCTTGCACGCCCGTAAGTTGTTGAATGAGTTACTGGCCGTGAAGAGGGACAACAAGACGGTCGGAGAAGTCATCGCTGATCTCGATATCGACGACCGCCTCGAGGTCACCATTGAAAATCTCGCACGCGAGAAAATCGCCCTCGAGCTGGCGAAGGTCAAGCAGATCGTGCTCGAGAAATTCACCAGCCAGATGAAGACCAAGGAACTCCAGAGCGATGTTGAGAAGGCCAAATCCAACATGTTAGCCAAGGAGCAGACCTGGGACCTGGAAAAGAAGAAGCAGGCGAAGCTCGAGTTCCAGATCAAGAATTGTCGGCTCTTGGCACCGGGCGACGGCGTGGTGGTGTACGCCAATGACACGAGCCGGTTCGGAGCCAGTAGGCCGCCCCAGATCGAAGAGGGAGCGGTCGTTCGCGAGCGACAGAAGATCTTCAGCCTCCCCGATCTGAGCCGCCCGCTGCGGGTTAATGTCAAAATCCCCGACTCGGTCATCGAGTGGGTCACGCGTGGGCTCTCGGCTCGGATCAAACTCGACGAGGTCGTGGACAAGCCCCTGGTGGGAACGGTCGAGGGGATCGCACCCCTTCCCGATCCATCCTCATCCTCAACCCCCAATGCCAGGTTCTACACGGCGCACATCACCATCGAGGATGGTCCCGCAGGTCTGATCCCCGGAATGACGGCCCAGGTCGAGATCCGCACCCCCGAGCTCGAAAACGTTCTCTATCTCCCCGTCCCGTCCGTGGTCTACTACGATCGCAGCGACCACGTGGCGGTTAAGAATAACGACGGCGGCTTCGAGTGGCGCAAGGTGACACTGGGTTTGTCCGACGGCTATCTCATTGAGGTCAAGGAGGGTCTTCAGAGCGGCGAGGTTATCGCACTCGAACCGGCCCCGCTACTGAACAAGGGACAAAAGTTCAAGATATCCATTTCGCCGCCCAGGCCCGCGCCGCAGCCAAGGCCATAGGCGTTTAAGGCCAGTTCAGGCCGCTTGAGTCGTGGTAGAGGCGGGGAGGAGTGAAGAGGGCGGTTCGCCGTCCAGACGGGCCTGGTAGCAGCCGGTCAGGTCGGGTAGGTCGTCCATGTCCTGCTGGAGGACCGTAAAGCACGAAACGGCACGGGCCAATTTTCCGGGGCTTGGCCCGTGCCTGGTGGTGACTCATCGAGATGAGTCGAGTCTTAGATTTCGATGCGGTGCCTCGCTCTGCTGATTCATCGGGACGCCTTATCGCGGGGGAACCGGATCTCGTAAGTGACCACCTCCGCGTTTTCACTTGGGTCGATCGCAATCACCGCATCGAACTGGCCAAGGGGGAGGCCTGTCCAGATCAGCCTCGCGCAAGCCACCTGTTTTACGAGCATGAATCCGGTGCAGAGCACCAGTCCGGTGAACCAGATTGAGAACAGGGCGAGGCGGAAGCGCGCCCAATCCCTCCCATGGCCGCATCGGTCCTGGAGTGCCTGATTCTGGACCCGTGGTAGGACGACTCGGTGTGGCGAAGTGTTCACTTGAGCAAGGAGGGATGATGAGTTACCGGCAATTCCTGTTCATTCTCTCGGGTTTGCTGGCTTACGGGGGGCTCTATCAATTGGGCCTTGCCCAAGCCCCCACGAAGACACCACCTGCCGCCAGCTCCGGTTCTGCGCTGAAAGACGACGGCCGTGAATGGATCAAGCCGCCACCTGAGGGCCTTTTTCCTGAGGAAGGAACCCAGGATGTGGAGGAAGCTGCGATTTATGAGGTTGTGGCTTCGAAGAAGGACGTGGCGATCGACAGGGACCTCAGAGGTCAGAACCACGTGAAGCTGACGCATGACGTTGCGGTCTATTACACCGGCCATTACTTCCGATGCCCGCGGGGAAAGGCACCCTACCTCGTACGCGCTGTCTTCGGTCATGGGGGGACAGGAAGGTATTACGTCAGACGATTTGGGAGGAAACTGCTCGTTGAGCATGGCTCCCTTGGGAGGAGTGATGCCGCGAACAAATCTGCACTCGTGGTCAATCTCGATTTCGAACCCGAGGCGCTCTATACGCTGGTACGTATCGCCGAGTGATGCTGTCACAGCCGAATTATCGCTTTTAAACGAACAGAAATGCTGATGGAACGAAACCGGACGACGCGGAGCCGTTGGCTCGCGCCGCCCGGTGGTTTCGGCTGTCGTTTACTCTTTCGGGCTCAATGAGAACAGGCCGCCTTCGCCGGTTCCGGGGCCACTCTTGCCCCCCTTGAGCGGCACTTTGCGTTCCGGCTTGGGAGCGGCGGGTGCCTCGTCTTCTTCCTCCTCCTCTTCCACGACCGTCGAAACGGTCGGGAGCGGACGAAGCGAGAGCGCGATCTTCTTGGCCTCGGCCTCGATTTTGAGGATCCGGACCTCGACCTCCTGCTCGGGCTTGACGATATCGGTCACGCGGCGGACCCGGCTCGGGGACAGCTCGGTGATGTGGATCAGGCCCTCGATGCCGGGCTCGAGTTCGACGAATGCGCCGAAGTCCATCAGCCGGGTCACCCGTCCCGTGACCACCATCCCGCGCGAGTAGGTTTCGCCGATCCGGTCCCAGGGGCTGGGGGTGAGCTGCTTGAGTCCGAGGCTGACCTTCTTCGTCTGGCGGTCGAGCTTGAGGATTTTGACCTCGACCTCCTGGCCAACCTTGACGAATTCACCCGCGTTGGAGATTCGGCTCCAGCTCATCTCGCCGACATGGAGCAGGCCGTCGACGCCGCCGATATCGACGAACGCGCCGAAGTCCTTGACCGAGCGGATGACTCCGTGGCGGACTTGGCCTTCCTCGAGCACGGCCCAGGTCTTTTCCCGTTGCTCTTCCCGTTCTCGTTCGAGGAGTTCGCGGCAGGAGACGACCAGGTTCTTCTCGCGCTGGTTGGCCTCGGTGACGACGACGCGGAGCTTCTGGTTGATGTAAACCGACGCATCCTCAACGCGATTGATGCTGATCTGGCCGATCGGCAAGAAGCCGCGGATGCCGTCGACCTCGACGTCGAGCCCCCCTTTGTTGGTCTTGGTGACCCGAGCTTCGACGATCAGGCCCTTGCGCAGGTTTTCCCAGTTGGCCTCTACGGCCGCGCCTTTCCTCGAAAGGATCAAGAGGCCTTCATCAGTGTCGAAGTGGTCGACGATCACCTCGATCATCTCGCCCGGTTGGGGCAAGGCGTCCTCGAACTGGTCGACGGGCAAGACTCCTTCGCTCTTGGCTCCCAGGTCAACGAAGATGCTCTTGCCGCGGATGGCGATGACCTTCCCAGTCTGGGGTCCGGATCGGCTCTCCTGCCCGCGCTCGCCGCCCGCGAGTTTCTTGCGGTCCCCGGCCGCCTGAGATCGAGGCGTGGCGACGTCGAACTTGGCGGCGTCGAAACCTTCGAGCGCGGCTTCCAGTTCGGCCTCGAGTTCGGCGTCCCACTGCCGCTTGAGCGGGACTTCGTCAGTCGGACGCTGGGGGACTCCCTGCGTGGTGGCGTCGAGCGCCGCATCGAGGGCGTCGTCGATCTTCCTATTGGAATTCCGAAAGTTCGTGTCGGCCATGAGAGAGTCCATCGTGCAAAATGAGACGGCCCGAAGGAAGGCCTAATCACGCAATTCCAACGTCGTCCAAAGACTCGGGTTTTCGCCCACGGGAAACTCGCGCCCGACCCCGAGGAACTGGTCCTCGCGATCGTGGTCAGTCACCTGATAGGCGAAACCGAGCCGTCGGTTGGTTTCGGGGTCGAAGCCTTGGAACGCCTCGGCGGGGAGGAACATCTCGATCCGCCACCCCTGTTTCAGCCGCTCAGCGTGGGCGGCCAGAATTTCCGGCCGACAGAGCGGGGCATCGGCGACCGCACGAGCGATCGGCCGCTGCGAAACCTCAACAGCGAGGGCCGACCGGGTCTTGCCACGGAGCAGCCGGGCGCTGAACCGGTGACAAAACCGGGTGGCTCGGCTCACGTTCCGCGTGTCTCGGGTATCGACCCAGACTTGAATGCCGTGCATTCCCTCGGCATCCTCGTCCGAGCCCACGGCTGTGGGCTCGGTCGACTTCGCGGTCTCGACCTGGATCGCCAGCCCCCCCTGGTTCCAGGCGACCCGAACGTCGGCCCAGTCCGGCTTGTCGTCAAGCATTGTAGTTTTGGGCAGGGAGCAACTCGCGTCGAGCCCAAGAAGTCCGCCCTTGGCGCCTGTCTTCGGGATGCCGGAGACGTGGCGGCACGGAACGGACAGCCGGAACCAAAAGGCTTGCGGTAGCAATGGGGTCGTCATCTGGGATCGCTCCCTCGATCGCGCCGGTTCCGGTTTCAGGGCCAGGGCGTTGTCTTCGATCACGTCAGAGCGCCCTAGTTCGAGTCGGACCGGCGAGGAGGCGGGTTACCGTCCTGGGATATCTTCCCCAGTAAGTTAACCATCTCGATGGCGGAAAGGGCAGCCTCAGCCCCCTTGTTTCCTGCTTTCAGCCCCGCGCGATCGAACGCCTGCTCGACCGACTCGGTGGTCAGAACGCCGAAAATCACGGGAATTCCGGTCGCCAGCCCCGCTTGGAGGATCCCTGAGGAGGTCTGGCCCGCCACATGGTCATAATGCCCGGTCTCGCCGCGGATGATGCAGCCGAGACAGATCACGGCGACGTATCGGCCGGATTCCGCCAACCGGCGCGCGACGAGCGGGATCTCGAATGAGCCCGGAACCCAGGCGACGTCAAGATTCTCGTCCGGGACGCCGTGACGGACCAAGCCGTCACGACAACCGGCCAGAAGCGCCTCGGTCACCAGGGAATTAAACCGCGCGACCACGATCGCGAATCGGCCGATGGGTGGAGAAAAATCTCCGGCGAAGATTGTCATGGGAAGTGGGCGTGCTGGAGGTTAGGTCGGCCGATCATCAATTGCGGTGAAAGGGAACCCAGCACCCCCCTTACTTTTAGTAAAAAGAAAGAGGGGAACCGAGCTCCCTTCAATTCAAGCCGCTCACTTACGACAGGTTCATGCTCATCAGGAACTCGGCGTTGGTTTTGGCCTTGCGCATCCGGCCCGTCAGCAGTTCCATCGCCTCGACCGGGTTCATGTCGTTCAGAACGCGGCGGAGGATCCAGACCCGACGGAGCTCTTCGGGATCCATCAAGAGCTCTTCGCGACGCGTGCCCGAGCGATTGACGTCGATTGCCGGCCAGACCCGCTTATCGACCAGACGACGGTCGAGGTGGAGCTCCATGTTACCGGTGCCCTTGAACTCCTCGAAGATGACGTCGTCCATCCGGCTTCCGGTATCGACCAGGGCGGTCGCCAGGATCGTGAGGCTGCCGGCCTCCTCGATCTTGCGGGCGGCCCCGAAGAATCGCTTGGGCTTCTGAAGCGCGGAGGCGTCGATACCGCCGGTCAGGATCTTGCCCGAGTGCGGGGCCTCGGTGTTGTAAGCACGGGCGAGCCGGGTGATCGAGTCGAGCAAGATCACCACATCGCGGCCGTATTCGACCATTCGCTTGGCCTTCTCGATGACCATTTCGGCCACCTGAATGTGCCGCGAAGCGGGCTCATCGAAGGTCGAGCTGATGACTTCGGCGGTCGGCCCCTTGACCGAGCGCTCCATGTCGGTCACTTCTTCAGGCCGTTCGTCAATCAGCAGGACCATCACGTAGGCGTCGGGGTGATTGGTCAGGATGCTGTTGGCGATCTTCTGAAGCAGCATCGTCTTGCCGGTTCGCGGCGGAGCCACGATCAGTCCGCGCTGGCCTTTGCCAATCGGAGTGACCATGTCGACGACCCGCATGTTGATCTCATCGCTGCCGGTCTCGAGCTGGATTCGCCCGAGCGGGTGGAGCGGCGTGAGGTCGTCGAAGCCCACCTTCTCGCTGAGCTTGTCGGGATCTTCGTAGTTAATCGCCTCAACCCGGAGGAGAGCGAAGTAACGCTCGTTCTCTTTGGGCGGTCGAATCTGGCCGGCGACGATCGCGCCTGTCTTGAGTCCGAAGCGGCGAATCTGGCTCGGCGACACGTAGATGTCGTCGGGGCAGGGGAGGTAGTTGTAGTCCGGGCTCCGCAGGAAACCGAAGCCGTCGGGGAGAACTTCCAGCGTTCCCTCGCCGAACATCAGGCCGTTCTGCTTGACCCGCTCTTTGAGGATCTTGAAGATCAGATCCTGCTTCTTCAGACCGGTATACTCGACCACCCCTTCGGCCTTGGCGGTCCGGATTAACTGGGGCATCGTCATCTTCTGGAGCTCGGTGAGGTGGATCTCACCGCGCTTGATGTCTTCATAGCGATCGTGAATCGCGACGTCGCCGAAGACATCTTCGTCGTCTTCGGAGCCAAAGCCGGGGGCCTGCGGGTTGACCAGCGCCTCGGCGATCGCTGCAATCGGCTCACGCTCGACCCGACTCGGCGGACTGTAGTCTCGGTCCCGATCGCGGTCTCGGTCCCGGGGTGTCGGAGGAATCTCTCGTTCGCTGCGATCGCGACTCGGGACGTTGGTTTCATGCTCCCGAACGCGTGAAATCCCGGTCGCTTCGCGTTCACTTCGGTCGCGGAGCCGCTCACGGACCGGCAGCCCCGCTTCGCCGCGTTCCGTCCGATCGCGAATCGGCTCGCGCTCGCGGTCGGGCCGGATGAAGCGGATTGGCTCGCGGTCGGCGGGTCGTTCCTGCGGATAAGGCTCGCGGTCGCGGTCGGGCCGATCGCGATAGTCACTACCCGGGCCCGTAATTTCGGGCGTCTCGGATTTGGTGACGGGGGGAGCAGGGGGTGTCGAGTTGTTCTCATTGGCGGCCGCCGAAGCGGGGGGCTGGCCCCCGGGAGGAAGGGGAGCGGCCTTACGAATGCGGGACGTGCTGGAGGACTCCCGGCGGGGGCGAGTCTCGTTGGCCATGGCGATCGAATCTCCTCGTTCGTTCAGTCTCACGAAATCACGGCCTGCCCTCGAGCCACGATCGTGCTTGAAGGGCCAAACCGACCGTGGGACGGACTTCAGATCGTCCGACCGCACGGGTGAAGAGGGTCAGCTTGGGCAGGCGAATCTGTCGAAAAAAATACGGGGGTCAGGGCAGTCAGATGAAGGAAAAAATCAGGTTGAAGTTCCCCGACTCGTGCGTGACGAGACGAGAGAAAAAGGCGGGCGTGTTCCATCAACCCCGTCGTGGGCCGGAGGAAGACTGGCCTTGGTTTGAGGGGCCACCAGGCCCGGATGAGTTCGGGCGGCCGGAACGAGGCGATCCGCCACGTTTGCTCGCCGCAACGATCCGCTTGTCCCAGAGACGATTCACCTCCTCTTTGAGGCGATCCAGACCGCCGTCGTTGACGAGGACCACGTCGGCTTGCCGCTGTTTCTCTTCGGGGGCCGACTGCGCCCGTTCCCGGAGGAGCAGTTTCTCTTCGGTCCAGCCTCGGGTTTCCACGAGGCGAGCGAGCCGCTGTGGCCTGGGCGCATCCACATAGAGCACGAAGTCGCAAAGCGAATCCCAGCCCGCTTCGAGCAGAATGGCGGCGTCAAGGACGACGGCGCTCACCTTGCCCTGGCGCTGAGCGCGTGCGATCGCTTTCTCAAAGGTCACCTGCATCCGGGGATGAAGGATCGTTTCCAGGTCGCCCAGAAGGGCCGGTTGAGCGAAGACCATCGAGCCCAGGATTCCACGGTCGATCAACGGCTCGCCTTCAGGCTCCGTCGCCGGGGCGAGGATACTCGTTCCGAACCGCTCAATGACCTGTTCGCGTACGGGGCGCTGGTTGAGCAGGGCATGGCCCACCGCGTCGGCGTCAAGCACCAAGGCACCACGCTCGGCCATGAACGCGGACACCTGGCTCTTGCCACCACCAATCTCGCCGATGATCCCGATCACGGGAACCTGTCCATGCTTCCAAGGGCCTTGCTGCGGCCCGGGACGGTTCCGTGGGTAGGCGCGAGTGCGTGATTTCATGATGATCCTTGAGCCAACTTCAGCCAGCAACGCTCGTTCAAAGCTCGAATCGCCGGAGGCAAACCAGACCGAAGAGGCAATCCAAAATGGATAAGTAAGTCGTACGAATCACCGTGACGGGACGAGGCCCGACAAACTCGCATGAGCGCGATGGTTACGTATTCTCAAATCTTGTCATTGGGGGGAACAATGGGTTGTTCCAAGGGAAGAGTCTTAGATCCGTTCAGATCCAGTTGGGCGGGTCCCCGACGGTGTCACGTCGCCGAACCTTGCCGCTCGAGACGTTCATTGGCTCGCACAGGCCGTTGATGGGAGGGATCCGGTATCCGCGAAAGGGGCATTGACGGATGCAGGAGCGGATGACAGACAGCCGAACTATTTATACTCCATCTCCGCTCATGCTGCAACCGTATTCGGTCTTGCTTGCACAATTTTCCCGCCGGCTTGAGGGGATTTTCTTCGGCGGTAATCCACTCGAACCGGTTGTGCCGTCAAGATCTCCTTACTCGTGAAAAAAAGCGGAGTCGATTCGCATCAACTCACGGTTTGGACGTCCAGCCAGTTGGGGCCGGCGGCGAGGTCGACCTTGAGGGGAACGTCCAGCTTCAGGGCGTTGGTCATGGCGTCACGGACGAGCGGGGCGAGTCTCGCGATTTCCTCGTTGGGCGCTTCAAAGATGAGTTCGTCATGGATCTGAAGTAACATTCTCGCCTGGAGGCCCTGGCTGCGAAGTTCGTGATCGACGGCCAGCATGGCCCGTTTGATCAGGTCGGCGGCCGACCCTTGAATCACGGTATTGACCGCGGTTCGCTCGGCCACGTTGCGGTTATGACCGGTTGTATTCTTGATTCCATTGATGGGTCGGCGGCGGCCGAGAATCGTCTCCACGCGACCGGTGGCGAGCGCGGTTTCGAGGGTTCGGGTGATGAACGTATCGACGCCTTCGTATTCCTGGAAGTACGCCTCGATGAACGCGGCGGCGTCGGGCTGGGAGATCCCGAGTCGGCCCGCCAGGCCGTAGGGACTGAGGCCGTAGAGTACGCCGAAGTTGACCGTCTTGGCGACCCGCCGCATCGAAGCATCGACGGCCGACTCGGTGACTCCGAAGATTCGGGAGGCGACGACTCGGTGGATGTCGTGATCGTCGGCGAAGGCCTGACGGAGCGCGGGATCGCCCGAATAGTGGGCGAGGATCCGCAACTCGATCTGTGAGTAGTCGGCCGTGAGCAGCGACCACCCCTCGGTACCGGCCACGAACGCCTGGCGGATCTGACGACCGTCTTCGGTGCGCACCGGGATGTTTTGCAGGTTCGGGTCGCTCGAACTGAGTCGACCGGTGGCCGTCACCCCCTGGTTGAACGACGCGTGAACCCGTCCGTCTCGGGGATGGACCAAGGCCGGCAACGAGTCCAGGTAGGTGCTTTTGAGTTTGGCGAGTTGGCGGTGCTGGATCAGGAGACGAGGCAGGGGATGTTTCGCAGCCAGCTCCTCGAGCACTTCCTGGGCGGTACTTGGCTCACCGCCAGGCGTTTTCTGCAAGGAGGGAAGTTTCAACTCCTCGAACAAGACCTGACGGAGCTGTGGCCCCGACCCGATGTTGAACGGGTGCCCGGCCAGGGTGAAGATCTCCGCTTCGATGGTGTTCAGCCGATCGCCGAACTCCTTCGAGAGGCGGCTGAGCAAGGGGACATCCACTTTGATACCGGCCGTCTCCATCTTGGCCAGCACGGTGATGAGCGGACGTTCGAGCTCGGCGTAGAGGGGCCAGAGCCCTTCCTCGCGGACTTTCGCCGCCAGGATCGCTTCGAGTCGCCAGGTTGCGTCGGCATCTTCGCCGGCATAATTCGCGACGCGGGCGACCTCGACCTGGTCCATGGTCTTTTGCGTCTTCCCTTTGCCGATGAGCTCCGAGATCGGAACCATCGTATGATCGAGGAAGCGGTGGGCCAACTGATCAAGGTTGTGGTTGCGTTCGCCGCTTTCGAGCAGGTAGCTCAAGACCATCGTGTCGGAGATCGGGCCGCCAAGCTCGATTCCGTAACGGCTGAGGACGAGCATGTCGTACTTGAGATTCTGACCGATCTTTTCGCTCGAGTCGCCGGTGAGGATAGGGCGGAGCGCCTCGAGCGTGGTCGCGAGGTCGAGGTGTTTGTCCCACATCGGCCCGCGGACCGGGAGATAGTGGGCGACCCCTTCCGCCCAGCTAAAGGCGAGGCCGACGAGATCCGCGCGGAGCGGGTCGATGGCGGTGGTCTCGGTATCCACGCAGAACCGTGGTTGTTCCGCCAATTCCGCAACGAACTCACGGAGCAGCTCGGGCGTATCGACTATGCGGTAGTCGGTCTGCCAGACGGCCTCGGGGAGTTTCTCGTCTTCGGGAAGTTCGGTGAGGAAGCGATGAAATCCGCTCTCGATACAGAGCGCTTTGAGCTGTTTCGTGTCGGGTGCGGTGGTCTTGAGACCTTCCCAGTCGAGGTCGAGCTTCAGGTCGTCGCGTAGAACGATCAGACTTCGGGCTAACCGCGCGGTCTCGGCGAACTGGCGAAGGTTTTCCTTTCGCTTTGCACCCGAGACCTTCTCGACGTTGGCCAGCAAGGTCTCGAGGTCACCGAATTCCTCGAGGAGCTTGGCTCCCGTTTTGAGGCCGATGCCGGGAATCCCTGGAACATTGTCCGCAGTGTCGCCGGTCAAGGAGAGGAGGTCGACCACCTGGTCGGGACGGATGCCCCAGTCGCTCTTCAGGCCCGCGACGTCGAGGAATTTTTGGGTCCGTAGATTGAAGATCCGCACATGGTCGTTCAGCAGTTGGCGTGCGTCCTTGTCGGCCGTGCAGATGACGACATCGAGCCCTTGCTCCTCGGCGCGCCGGCTTACCGTCGCGATCACATCGTCAGCCTCGGCGCCCACTTCCATGAGTACGGGGACGCGGAACCCGTCGAAGACGCGGCGGATCACCGGAATTTGGGGCACGAGCTCCTCGGGCATCGCCGAGCGCTGGGCCTTGTATTCGGGATACAGGTCGGAGCGGAAGACGCGTCCCGCGCCGTCGAAGGCGGCCGCCAAGTAGTCGGGCTTGCGGTCTCGGACCAGGTTAACGAGGTCGCGGAAGATGCCGAAGACCGCCTGGGTCGGTTGCCCCGCGGGCCCTGTCATCAGGGGGATCGCGTGGAAGACCTGGTAGATCAACGAATACGCATCGAGAATGTAGAGCGTCGGCCTGGGTTTCATCGAGAAATGAGACGTGGTTCGGGGATCAAGGGTCGTAGAGGGACACGGTCGACGAGGTCGACGGGAAGTGAGGTCGGTTCGCGAGGGAGCAATTCAAAAGGGGAGGTATTCAGACCGACGCCATCAAGTTTCAACGGTAGTCGGACGGCTTGGCGCTGTCAAGTCGCCGAAGGCGGACCACCTTGACGGTCTTGCACCAAGTCAACCCAGACCCCCTGGTCCTTTTCTTTTGACCGATTGGCTTCTACGCCTTACAATCAAACGAGTCGGAACTTTTCTGTGGATTCCGCGTCCAAGTCCTCAGAGAAATCGTCGATTTTCTCGGTTTGATTCCGCATACCCCCTTCCCATGTGACATATTTTCTGCAAACCGGCGGATCCCCAAGCGCAGTTCGCGAGCGGTCCGATCGGCGGGAGACTTCACCCATGGCTGCAGCTAACGAGTCTCAGGGGCTCAAGATCGCCGTGGCGGCCTTCGTGTCGCTCACCGTGATTTTGGCCGTCACGTCTTACTTCCTCTATTCGAACTACGATCAAACTTTTCAGAAGCTGACCGCCGCCGAAGAGAAGATGCGGACAGCGCAGAAGACGGCCGACGAAGCGACTCGTCAGTCCGAAGATTTGCAGAAGGCGATTGGCTCTCGTGCTCAAGAGTACGAGGCCGTGAAAGCGGAGATCGCCACCGAGCGGAAGAAGATCGACGACGAACTCGCCGCGATTGGTCCGATGGTCGTGGATATGGTCTCCAAAGTCCAGGCCGCTGGGGGTTCCAACCCTGCGCTTGATGAGGTTAAGACCGCCGCAACATCCCTCTCGGCAGCTTACAATAACGAGCCGAACAAGACGTTCTTGTCTTCGCTTGGCCGCGTCAAGGACATGCTCAAGAACCAGGCCCGCATGACTGCGGTTTTGGCCTCCAACTACACCGAGTTGAAGCGCAGTCTCGAGGCGGCGAACACGGTTAACAAGCAGCAGATGGACGTGATCGTGCAGTCGAGAGACAGCACGAAAGCCGATCTCGAGGGCGAGCAGACGAAGCACGTCCAGGCCCGCGCGGACCTTCACAACAAGGTGACGGAAACCGAAGCGGAGATCGAGAACAAGAGTACCGAAATCGCCGCGTTGAAGTCGGAGCATCGCCAGTACCAGGAGGAGTCGACAAAGAACTCCGAGGCCCTCCGTTTGACCGTTCGTGACCTTCGCGACGCCAAGGCGCAGACGGAAACCGTGCTCGACCGTCCCGACGGTAAGATCACCTACGTGGACTATGGCCGGGGTGAGGTTCGCACGAACTTGACCTATGGCATGGGTGCCCGGCCCCAGATGCAGATGACCATCTTCGACAGCGGCTCGCCGGGAATTCCGACCGAGAAGCCGAAGGCGACGATCGAGCTGACCTACGTCAACGACAAATACAGTCTTGCGAGAATTGTCGAGACGAAGAGCTCGATCGATCCGATCCGGGTGAATGACATCGTCTACTCCCCGGCCTGGTCGCCGAATGAGCCGATGCGGTTCGCCTTGATCGGCAAGATGGATATCAATCGGGACGGCAAGGATGACCGGGCGGATCTGATCCGAATGATCGAGGCGGCTGGTGGAATCGTTGATTACGACCTTCCTCCGCCCGACTCCGGCAAAGAGCGTGGCAAGATTTCCGGCTACGACTCGTGGTACGTCATCGACGACCCCGACAAACGGCCGCCGCTGGTCACTTACCAGAACCGTCGTGAAGATCTGGGGACGGCCGAGTATGCCGACTTCCTCAAGAGACGATCCGATGCGATCCGGATCGCCCGCGACAATGGTGTGCGGCCGATGCTGATCGGCCGGCTCCTGAACTTCTTGGGCTATTCCTACAACGCGCCGCCTCGGGGACGAGCCGAAGCCATTGATACCGGTGCGATGAGGAATCTGCTCCAGAAGCATACGGACGCTCTGAAGCCGAAGGCTCCGGACGCGGAAGTCCCCAACGAAGATCCGGCCATGGAAAAGGAAGAAGTGAAGTAACGACTTTTCCGCTTAGGTTTTCTTGAATCCCATGCAGGGTCGTCCAGACCCCTGCATGGGATTCTCCATGCGGAGTCCAAAAGGGCGGCCTCGGCCAAACTGCCCTTCGAGAGGCCCTGGAAGCGGCTGGACGCGGGCCAGTCAATCCTTCCCGGCTCGAAAAGAACCAAAATAATAGGGAGGCTGAGGCTGCGATTCGCAGCCTCAGCCTCCCAGGTCGGTTCCACACTCAAATCAGGTCGATCTCTGCCACGCTCCTTACCGTTGCTCGATCGCCTTGATCTCACGGTTCGGAGGACCGATGTAGCGAGCCCTCGGCCGCATCAGCCGATTGTGGTCGAGTTGCTCGATCACATGAGCGGACCACCCGGCGACCCGGGCCATGGCGAAGATCGGCGTGTAGAGCTCGATATCCAGGTTCATGTAGTGGTAGAGACGAGCGCTGGGCCAGTCGACGTTCGGGGGCAGTTGCTTCTGCGAAGTCACCGCTTGCTCGATCGGCTCGGCGATTCGTTCCCAACGATCATCGCCGAACTCGGCCGCGAGGCGAGTGCAGTATTCCTTGAGGATCCGGGCGCGGGGGTCGCCGGTCTTGTAGACGCGGTGGCCGAAGCCCATGATTCGCTCTTTGCGGGCGAGGGCATCCTGAATCCAGCGCTCGGCGTTCTCGGGGGAGCCCACCTGCTCGAGGACCTTCCAGGCCTCTTCATTGGCACCTCCGTGCAGCGGCCCTTTGAGCGTCCCGACCGCGGCGACGATCCCCGAATAGATGTCGGAGAGCGTGGAGACCGTAACTCGGGCCGAGAAGGTGGACGCGTTCAACTCGTGCTCGGTGTAGAGAACGAGCGAGAGGTCGAACGCGCGGCGCATCGTTTCGGAGGGGACCTGGCCATTGACCATGTTCAGGAAGTTGGCCGAATGGTCGAGATCGTCGCGAGGAGCGATCAACTCGAGCCCCTTGCTGATCCGTTCGCGGAAGGCGACGGCGGTCGCCATCTGGGCGATCATCCGCTCCGCCTTGCGAACGTTCGCGGCGTGGTCGGTCGGTGGCGCGTTGACCTCGGGGTCGTAGTGAGAGAGGACGCTGACGGACGTTCGGAGAACGTCCATGGGATGGATGGAGGTCGGAATCTGGCGGTAGAGCTCAACGAGAGCGGGGGGAAGCGCACGCGAGGAGCGGAGCCGGCCGTCGAATTCGCGAAGTTGGGTGGCGGTCGGCAAGTCGCCATGGAGGAGCAAGAAGGCCGTCTCCTCGTAGGAGACGCTGGTGGCCAAATCCTCGATGCGATACCCGCGGTATTCCAGTCCCCCGGCCCCTTCCTTACCCTCCACGTTCGCGATCGCCGTCTCGTTGGCGATCACTCCCTCCAGACCTGGATAATACTGATCCACCGACTCAGTGCTCATACACGACTCCGCTCAGGGTGGGCCTAAAATTGCTCCGCGCGAGGTTCTCAACGGATGCGCGGGTGCAGGGAAGGAGACGTCAAGGTCAGGCACATACCTCTCGTTCGCGGACGATTCAACGAGGGTAGTGGAAAAGACCACGAAGTCGAGCGTCGACGCGACAACCGACGTCGAGGGACGTTCGGACTGGCGAGGGGCTTTTGGATTCGGTTCAACGCCGGACGTCTCGCCCTGGCGACCGATAAACGCTCCCCCGTCGGTCTAGTTTAGAGCAATCGGCATCGCTCTTCCATGACCCGGCGCGAAATCCGCCTGGGATGTTCCCGTCGAATTGCACACGAGCAGCCTGAGGCCTTACCGTTAGGTTAAGACGGAGGGTCGCGACGCTTTGTTTCTATCGCGATTACCTCGAAATTCAGAGTTCCTGAGGGTCTTATCGGCCGATGCGACAAGAATTTCCTTCGAGAATCTTGCTAGGCCGGCGGAAGGGTGCCATTCGAAAACTCGATCAGATGGCGGAGTTCCTCCAGGTCGTCGGACTCCAGGCTCAGGAGCCGTGAGGCAAGCCCGTTGATCAAGTCAAAAAACTGCCGGAGCGAAGTAATCCGCCCTTCAAGCTCCCGGAGCTGGGGATCGAGCCGGATTGTGGCGACGCTTCGCTCGAGAACGACGAGTGTCGGATCAAGCTCCCTGCGCTTTCGCTCGCTGAGAATTCGGCGAAACAAGGTCCAGACGTCGGTCTCAGCCCGATAGAACTCGCGCCTCTGACCCTGGCGATGGACCTTGTGAACGACACCCCAGGCCATCAGCTCCCTCAGGTTCATGCTGACGTTGCCTCGGGAAACTTGCAGCCGCTCGCGGAGCCCGTCCGCAGTCCAGTCGGTGCCGGTAATGTAGAGGAGCGCAAAGAGCTCCCCCATGGTCGCGTTGATTCCCCAGGAGCGGGCCATCATCCCCCAGTGCTCGACGAACTGACGCACCACGTCGTCAGATCGAGATTCGACGCCGGACCCGATCCCAACGTCGGCTCGGTCCGCCGGGTCTTCCTCCGATTCGCGCTTCCCCATTGCCATGACCTCGGGAGATGTGAAAGACGGGAATTCTTCTTCTCGGTCCCCCCTGAGTTCCCTCGGGAGAAACTGAAAAAAAATACTGCGCAGTAACTCGTCTCGTCTTTCCGGACCGAGCCGGTTTGCGTGCCCCGCTCGGCGGACCCCATTCCTGTGATCGTTCTGTTCCGGTGACGGGTCGCACCCTGTCATTCCCCCCGACCCGCCTAATTTGCGATCTCGATCATGTCGTGAAGAAAATGTTCTAAAAGCCTGCGCCGTTTTCGGGTACAATAAGGGAGCATGCCCCAACGCGCGAGAATCGAGATGCAGCCGCCGCGGGGCTTGACTCCATCCCTTGCTGCATGGTTTCTTCGATCCCATCGAGCAGAGGAGCCTAATCCATGCCAGAAACCGTGGTTCATTTCCAGATCCGAATGCCCCCCGTCTTGCACGAGCAACTGGCGAGTTGGGCGAAAGAGGACAAGGCGTCATTGAATGCCCTGATTGTCGGCATTCTCGAGAAGGCCATCGAGCAGCACGAGGCGAAGACCGCAACCAAAGAATAGTCAATCAGCTCGTCGTGACGAAGAGTTTGTTTCCTTCAAGCTCATCGAAGCGTCGAAGCCCTGATTCGCGAAGTGGGTGAATCTTTGTTTCCTCCTTCTTTATTTTCTTCCCGTTCGTGAGACTCGAAAGATTTGCCCTTGAGCCGGGCCGCTCGGCTCGATATGCTCAGTGGGCCGATTCCCCGATAGCTCAATCGGTAGAGCGAGCGGCTGTTAACCGCTAGGTTCTAGGTTCGAGTCCTAGTCGGGGAGTTCTTGGAAGGCTTGACCTAAGCCCATGAAGCCAAAGGGGTTACACTGGAAACGGTGTAACCCCTTTCTTCGTTTCCAGGCCGAAAGGGGAGCGCAAGGGCGAACGTAGGGAGGCGAGTGGGAGCATTGAGGGGCAGGAAGGGGCACCGAAGGGGTTGCGGCAGTCCCACTCAAGGGGCCTTGGGGCGGGCGTCCCAGAGTTTGATCGAGTTGTCGTCGCTGGCCGTCACGAAGGTCGCGCCATCGGGTGAGAAGGCGATCGACTCAATTCGGTTGTGATGCCCCTGATACGACCTCAACTCGCGGCCTGAGGAGACGTCCCAGAGCTTCAAGGACTGGTCGCGATAGCCAGCCACCACGGTTGAGCTGTCAGGTGAGAAGGCGAGGAGCATCAGAAAGGTCTGGCCGCCGAGATGCGGAGGGCGGGCGCGGCGTGTGGCTAGGTCCCAGATGAACATCGTGCTGCCACGATTGCCCGTTGAAAGAAGCTTGCCGTCTGGTGAGAACGCGGGTGGGCTGGCGGAGTCAACCTGATCGATCAAGACGGGCTTCTCGAGACCTGTCGCCAGGTCCCAGAGCCGGACCCCACCGGTCGTGAACCGGCCATTGTCGAACGTCTGGCTGACGCCGGTTGCCATCGTCGTCCCATCGGGCGAGACACGGAGGTAGCCGAGCGGGCGGTCGGTGAAGCTCTCGTCGTCGGGGGTCGTCGCCATGAAGGACGTTCGAAGCTTGCGTCCCGGCATGTCCCAGAGTGTCACTCGGCCCCGGGAGCTGGCTGCGATCAGGGTCTTGCCGTTGGGGGTGAATGCAAGCCGATCGACAGCCCGTTGACGTTCGTCCTGAGCTTCGTTCTTGGGAATGACCAGCTCGTCCTGTGCCTTCCACGAGGCAGCATCCCAGAGGAGTAGGCGTCCTTGAAAGTCGCCGCCAATGAGGGTTGCACCGTCGGGGGAGAAGGCAAGTTGGCTGATGGACGAACTTTCATCCGTCAGGGTTCCCAGTTCCCGGCCATCGGACGTGTCGAATAGCCGCACGGTCCGCTCGGTCCGCTCGGGATGGTCCCGGGACGAATACAATGGCACCGTGACGATGGCCAGGTGCTTGCTGTCCGGGCTTAATCTGAAGGTCTCCGCACCGAAGGTCTTGCCGCCCAGGATCGCGCGCACCTGGTGTGTCACCGGATCCCAGAGCCGCACGGTCCGATCCCTGGAGAGGCTCACCAGCGTGCGACCGTCCCCGCTGAACTCGGCCTTGCGTACCATGTCGGTGTGGCCGTTGAGGCTAGCCAGCTCGTCCCCCTGGGGCGGGGCCTTGTAGACCTCGAGCTGGCCGCTGCCATCCCGAATGTCGTAGTAGCGGATCGAGTCGCCGCCGGTGACCAGACTCATCGTGTTGGGCGAATACGCCACGCAGTTGAACCATTCCTGCTTGACGTCCTCGTGCACGATCAGGTTGCTCGAGGGCTGGCCAGTGGCGATCTCCCAGATCCAGGCGTTGGGGGTGCCATGGACGGACGCGGCGATCCGCTTGCCGTCGATCGAGAACGAGATCGAGCGGACGCCAACGCCAGGACCCGTGAGCAAGGCACGCTCGCGCCGGGTCTCCGCGTCCCAAAGCCGCACGGTCCGATCTTCCCCGGCTGAGGCCAGGGTCTTGCCGTCAGGGCTGAACGCAACCTGCGTCACCTCGCGGGTATGGCCGGCCAGCATCTCCACCAGCTCTCCGGTGAGAGGGTTCCAGACGCCGACTCGCGAGTCATCACTGGCCGTCACCAGGGACTTGCCATCGGGGGCGTAGACAACCGAGCGAATCGGCCCGTGATGCCCCTGAAAGGTCTTGAGGAGCTGCCGTCCTACCAGGTCCCAGGTCGTGACCGTGTTCAGGTCATTGCCGACGGCCAGGGACTTGCCGTCAGGGCTGAACGCCAGGGCGCGTGGTCCCTTGATCGTGTGGCGGAGTGAGGGCAATTCCTTGCCGGAGACCGTGTCCCAGAGCTTGACCTCGCCTGCATCTCCCTTCGATTCACCATCCGAGCCATTGGAGGCCGAGGCCAGGATGGTTCCATCGGGGGAGAAGGCAAAGGAATGGACCCAGCCGGAGTGAAAGCCGAGCGCCAGTCGTTCGCGGCCGTCGGCGGTCTCCCAGAGCTTGACTGATCGATCGCTGGTCCCCGCGGATGCCAGGGTCTTGCCGTCGGGAGAGAACCGAAGACCGATCACGCGGCCCGCCAGCCCCTGGTATGGAGCGAATTGCAGGTGTCGCTCCGCGTTCCAGAGGGTTACCTGCCGGTCTCGCCCCGCCGTGGCTAGGAAGCTCCCGTCCGGGCTGAACGACAGACCGACGATCGGCTGATTGCTGATCGATCGTTGAATCGCGCCTTTGGAGCGACCGGTCTCGGGGTCCCAGAGCTTGACCAGCGCCCCATTGCCGGCGGTGGCCAGCGATTTACCATCGCGACTGAACGCCAGGGCGAGAACCTCGCCGGGGTGGCCCCTCAACGTCGACCGGACCTTGGTGCTTTCCAGATCCCAGAGGATCGCCGAGCCATCAGCCCCGGCGCTGGCAAGCGTCTTGCCGTCGGGCCGGAAGGCGACGGCTGTTATGGGCGCGGTGTGTGCCTCCAGGGTCTCGGTCCGGCGTCGGCGGGCGACGTCCCAGAGGTGGACTTTCCAGTCGCGTCCGGCGGCGGCCAACGTCTTGCCGTCGGGGCTGAAGCAAACCGCGTCGATTGGGCTGGTGTGGCGGGTCAGCGCGGCGACCTCCTTGGAGCGAGCGATGTCCCAGAGCTTGACGACAGCATCCTCGCCTGCCGTCGCAAGGGTCTTGCCATCCGGACTGAATGTGATACCACGGACCGGGGCCACATGCCCCTTGAGCGTTGTCAACTCACGCCCGGTCGCCAGGTCCCAGAGTCGCGCAGTCTGGTCGACTCCCCCGGTCGCCAGCAGCGTGGAGTCGGGTGAGTAGGCGAGCGCGAGCACAGAGCCTTCATGCCCCTTGAGCGATCGGCGCTCAACGCGTTCGGGCATCCCCCAGATCTTGGCGAGCCCATCATCTCCGGCTGAGGCCAGAGTCGCGCCGTCAGGCGCGTAAGCCACCGCGGTCGTCGGCGCATAGTGGGCAAACTCGGCCCCATGCTCGTAACCGGGCGTATAGCGGGCGGGGATGATCGCCTGGAGATTACCCGAGACAATGTCCCAGATGCGCACGGTCCGGTCGTTTCCTGAGGAGATCAGTGTCTTGCCGTCCGGTGTGAAGGTCATCGCTTGGATGACCTGGAGGTGCCCTTCCAGGACGGCTTTCTCGGTCCAGGTCTTGGTGTCCCAAAGCCGGATGCGGCCCGGCGGGGCCTTTTCGTTGCGCGGGCCGGTGTCACTGGTTGCCAGCGTCTTGCCGTCGGGGCTAACGGCGATCGCGAAGACGTTGTTCGGGCCGTTTAAGGTCTTGAGTGAGTTGCCCAGGGAGTCTCGGATGGCCGTCGTGTTGTCGCTGGAGCCCGAGGTGGCCACCCAGTCTCCTTTGGGGTGGACGGCGATATTCCAGACCCAACTGTTCTGCGCGTGGATCGTGCCCTGTTCCCTACCGGTCTCCGCATCCCAGACGCGCAAGGTTTGGTCACGGCCGCACGACAGCAGGGTCCGGCCGCTGGGCGAGAAAGCAACATCGAGCAGGTCATCGGTGTGGCCTTGCCCTACCCAGCGGGCGCGGCCGTTCGCAAGGTTCCAGACCCGGACGGTCCGATCGGCCCCGGCGGAGGCCAGCGATTTCCCATCGCGGCTGAAGGCCAGGGCGTGGACGTCGTGCGTGTGGCCGGCGAGGGAGGTCTGGAAGTCCCCCGTCTTCGCGTCCCAGAGTCGGATCGTGTCGTCGTCGCTGGCCGTCGCGATGGTCTTTCCATCGGGGCTGAATTCGGCGGCGTTGACTGAGCCGGTGTGGCCGATCAGGGTGATCCGGACACGGCGTTTGGCCAGGTCCCAAAGCTTGGCCGTGCCGTCGAAGCTCGAGGTGAGCAGCGTCTTGCCATCGGGCGAGACGACCACGGAAGTGACGACGAGGTCGTGGCCGTTCGGGTCAGGCGCATTGGGATCGACCGCCTTCTTCGCGACGCTCGCTCCGCCCGCAGGCGCGACTTCCATCGTAAGATCCCAGAGCCGGATCGTGGAGTCGCTGTTAGCCGTAAGGACCCTGCGCCCGTCTGGGGAGACCGAGACCCCGTGGACGTGGTTGACGGAGTCGGTGATGAAGTCGAGAAGCAGCCGCCGCGTCTCCAAATCCCAGAGCCGGGTCTTGCCGTCGTCGCCGCAGGAGAGCACCCTGCGACCGTCGGGGGTGAGGCAGAGCCGATTTGCGGATCCCTTGTGCGCCTCGAACCGGGCCACCTCTCGGCGCGTCTCGATTTCCCAGAGTCGGACAGTGCCGTCGGCGGACGAGGACAGAAAACGCAGGCCGTCGGGCAGGAGCTCGATGTCCGTCGCGTTGGCCGTATGCCCGGTGTAGCGGCGGATCTCTGCACTGGTTTCCAGATTCATCAGGCGGATGCTGCCGTCGATGAACGTCGCCAGCGCACGCTTGCCGTCGGGCAGATATTCGACGCCCATCACCGGGGCGTCCTTGCCGCCGAACTGGCGAAGCGGCTTGCCAGTGGTGAAGTCCCACTGGATGAGCGGATCGAGGTCCCACGACCCGGTCAGGCAGCGTGTGCCGTCGGGCGAGAGCTTCACGTCCAGGAGCATCGCGTGATGACCAGCGAGCACCCGCCGGACCGCGCCGGTTTCCAGGTCCCAGACCCGCGCGGTCATGTCCTGGCTGCCCGAGATGGCCAGCTTGCCGTCGGCCGTGACCGCGACGCAACGGACGATGTCGGTGTGCCCCGACATCTTGAGCAGTTCCTTGCCGGATTCGACATCCCAAAGCCGCACCGTATCATCGACGGAGGGGGCTCCCATGCTGCCGCCGCTGGAGACGAACCGGTGGCCGTCAGGCAGGAACTGTACGTCGGTCACCGGTTCGGAATGCCCAACGTACCGCCGGATCTCACCTCGGGGGGGATCGGCCGCCATGGCCGACGCGGAGCCTAGCATGCCGACGCCCAGGAGCGCGAACGCGAGATCGCGGAGGATACGCATCAGCGCCTATCTCCCAGAAGCAAGGGGGTCGTTCGTCGGGGTCGGAGCCACGAGCGTCTTCAGAAAGGCCTGGAGCTGCCAGCGGTCCCTGGCCGTGAGCTTGAAATAGCGCGTGACCGAGTCAACGGACTCGCCGCCATGCATCACGATCGCTTCTTCGATCGTCGCCGCGCGGCCGTCGTGCAGGTACGGGCCCGAGTCACGCAAGCCCCAGAGCGGGGGCGTCCGCCATTCTTGTCGAGTCGCGCCGACGATCTCCTTGCGGTCACCGGCTGGCATTGAGTCGATCAGCGGCGTCTGGGCGATATCCGGGGGAGGTGTGGTCGAGGGGGGCCCATCCTCAGGTGAGTCGGGCAAGGTCCCGCCGTAAAAGCCGCTGTCGCCCAGATCTGGCCCGAGATTATGCAGAAGGAGGTCGCTATAAAGCCCCTCAACATCCCCCAGCTTGGGCGTGTGGCAGGCAGCGCAGCCGGTCGCCACGAAGGTATCGCGCCCGGCCCTGGCTGCGCGATCCTCCCTGCCCGCGCCCGCTTCGGACTCGACTGGTCTGGGAAGACTGGCCACGTACTTCGTCAGCGCCTCGCATTCCTCTGCCGAAAGATCCACGCCAGGCGCCTTGTAGGCTGGGGCTTCAGGGGGCGAGGCTTGCGAGCGTCCTGGGACTTCCAGGCCGATTTCCACCGCGCAGGCCGTCAGGATGAACTCGGAGAGGCTCGGTACCTGAGCCTTCCAACCGAACCGCCCGATCTTCCCCCCCGGCAGCCTCGCCGGTCGGCCATGCACGCGAGGGAACTCCGGATGATCAACCTTCGCCGCTGCCTCAATGACCGAATCCGGAATCGCGTCGAGCGCCCCGACGCCGAAAAGCGCGGTCGCATTGCGCTGCGAACGGAGCAGCGTGAACCCACCGACGTTCTGCCCGCCCATCATCGCGCCGTTGATCCCCACCATCTGTCGAGCCGTCGCCAACTCGACC
Organism: Singulisphaera photorubra; assembly: GCF_045290345.1. Taxonomy (GTDB): domain Bacteria; phylum Planctomycetota; class Planctomycetia; order Isosphaerales; family Isosphaeraceae; genus Singulisphaera. The sequence continues at coordinate 3,834,489 of NZ_CP155447.1, forward strand.
TCGGCAGGGCCGCGGCCGTGCGCGAGACGCCCCCCGGCTTCGATATCCAGAGGGTTTGGGCCCGCGCCCAGAACGAAGTTGTGCCAGTCTGCATAGCTCGGGTCAGTTCCAAATCGGTGCAGGACCACGCTTTTTGACGATCGGAAGCCCGCGTGCACCTTCGTCAGGGCGTCCAGGTTGGCCTCCCGGGGCTTCTTCTTGCCCTCGTCGCGTTGGCCATTGCCGAGGAGTCGCAAGCCGGCCTGTCTCAGCGCACCGATCTGACTCTCGTTGGGCGCCTTCAAGCCCAGGTCGACTCCGGCCGGGACGCCCTCATCGGCCTGATCCTGACCACTGGCAATGGCCGAGAGCAAATCCACGTTCTTGCTGGCCGGGCCTCCGCCTCCAGGCCCTCCCAGGTTATGGCAGGCTACGCACGAGCTGTCGTTAAAGACCGGCCCCAAGCCGTCACCGTTGTGACTGCGCGAGTCGTCCGGCATCCATTCGCGGACGAACAGCTCCATGCCTCGTTCCAGCGGCGTCGGCTCGACAGCCATTCCAGCCCGGGAAGGGACGATGAGCGCGAATACCGCCACGAGGGCGCACGGCCAGGGCAACATCCTCATCGCATAACCCCTTGTCCCAGACGTTTTCGGCACCAGGCTCCGCAGGCATGTCCGAACGTCGTCCAATCCAGCGGTGAATGAATGTAACCGGTCAGCCATGCAAAAGGAATGAGATTCCAGTGAACATGGTCTGGATCGTGCGCAAGTCTCTTGGACGACCGTGATGATTTGGCCTGCGACATCGCCCCCGGGCCGTCCGCACCGCCGATGGCGCGGCTGGCGAAGTTGGCCAGCGCGAGATGCTCGATCGACAATACCTTACCAGGAGGCTCCTTGTTATCTCGGGCTGGAGAGCACACGAGTCTGGTGTAGGTGGACGGCCCTTAGCTGTTCGAGGTATAGACGATACCCACCTTCCCTTATACTACACTGCTCGGGATTTCATAGCATTCGAGCTGGCCGATTCTCGTCTCATACCGTAGGCGACGTACCACCGGCTTCGCCACGATCCCGTAAGATCAGTCGGCGGAGATGATCAACCGAAGGTGGCAACTGGTCGGCGCCCCCGCCGCCGTACCCCGCCTGCCCGTCGGCTCCCCACACGATGCTGGGCTCCAGGTCGGGATCGACTTGGACCCCGGCCTCGAGGGGAGTGAGAATATCGTTTGCGCGATCATAAGGCAGGCCCTGCTTATGCCTCACTCTCACTTTCCCTGGTAGATTGACAACTTGGTTGACTTGCGGGCATCCCTTGAGGCAGCAAGAGGAAACGGGAGCAGGGCGATCAGGGGACTGGCTTCGAGGTCACCCGGTGAGCGGCCTGACTCGTCTTCCCGGTAATCTGGGGACTCGTCTCTCAAAAAAGATAACGCCTCAACATGGGCCCTCCTCCCGTGGTTCCTTGAGAGAGGGTTCCACAACGTTGTGAACCCTGTTAGAAATCGTGTTCATCTTCTGGGAGTGTATTGTCTCTTAGGTAAGCGATGGAGACAAGAAATGAGGGGGTGTTACGGGTTATACGGCGATTGGTATAACGCCCTTGCGAGGAAGGCGATTGCACGGTTTTTTCACGCGATGGGATGGGTCGTGATGCTTGCGGGGATGGTTGCCGTGTTGAGGTTCAGTCTGGCTCAAATGTGCGAGGACCAGGAGTCTTCGACATACTTGAAGGGGGAGCCGGCCGCTCAACTCAGCAAAGAATCGCATGGTACGAGAATTTGTAAACTCGCCTTCTCTCCGGAAGGAAGTCGCCTGGCGGTTTCCACGATCGCGGGTGGGCTTGGTTTAACGAACCTGGCGACGGGCAAGTCTCAAACGCTTCAAGAGGGGCCAGTGGGTTCCGTTCGGCAGCTCGTATTTTCGCCGATCGGCAGTAGCCTCGCCTTCGTGGGCAAGGATGCCCTCGTCCGAAGCTGGAATTGGGAAACCGGTGTCTTGTCCGGCTCCAGCGAACTCGACACTGAAGCGTTTCGGAGTCTTGCCATATCCAGGGACGGTCGATTGATTGCGGTGGGTACGTTCTGTGGTCGCATCGTGATTTGGGATCAGATTGACGCCCAGCCGTTGACTTGGTTTGGCCAACTCCGCCCCGTAAACAACGTGGCGTTCTCGCCAAACGGCCGTGTTTTAGCGGCGGCCGACTCGCTGGGCGCTCTGACCATGTGGGATCTGGCCTCGGGGCAAACTCTCGCCTCGGTGCAAACTCCACTGGCGGCGGTTGTGGCGATGGAGTTCTCTCCCGACGGTTCACGGATCTCGACACTTTCGTATCAAGAGCGGATCGTACGGGTGTGGGATGCCAAAAGTGGGGCTTTTTTGTGCTCCTTACCGACGGTTGCGGTTCCGTGTGAGATCAATGCGATCGCTTACTCGCCAAACGGGCTCATGGTTGCGGTGGCGCGGGCGGATGGGGTGGCCGAGTTGCTCGACGCGACCTCAGGCCGTGTCATCAGTTCGGTTCGCAAGGGACGGTCGCTCACTGCGGTGGCCTTCTCACCTGACGGCACTCAGCTTGCAACCGGCGACTCCGAAGGCATGGCCAGGCTCTGGGATTTGAATAAGTGGCTTGGAGTCAACGTCGCTCGGACCACACTGCAGCCGCTTGGTGAACCACAGGCCCGTTTTGTGGGCGAGATATCCTCCCCTCGTCGTACGCAAGGAGTGAGCACGGGCTTGGGGACTCAATGAGCCTCGGTACGATCTGCCCAGAGCCATGCTCGGCATCCCGTTGGTCGATCCTCGTTCCACGTTCTCATGGGAAAGTTGCCAGCGGGCCAACTCCTCTTGCAAACGAGCCCGAGGTCGCTAGAATCATGCGGTAGGTTCAACCACCGGAGTGGGTCAGGAACTTTCCAACCCACCTCTTCGGTCGGTTCGGGTCAAGCTAGGTCGTCTCTTGTCTTGGATTTTTCCGGTGCCAAAGAGACATGGACCTTGCCGAATCGTCCTTGAGGAACGAAGGTGCTTGGGACCTGGAGATGATGCGCCGGTCGCTGACGCTCGCTCATGAGGCGATGTCGCTCGGTGAGGTTCCGGTCGGAGCGATTGTGGCAAGGGAAGGGCATATCCTTTCCCAAGCCTTCAATTTACGCGAGACTCTGAACGATCCGACAGCGCATGCGGAACGAATTGCTCTCACTTTAGCAGGACGCGCTCTGGGCACGTGGCGACTCGAAGGTTATACTCTCTTCGTCACACTCGAGCCGTGTCCAATGTGTGCGGGGGCGATTGTTCAGAGTCGAATTGCACGCGTTGTCTACGGGGCCAAAGACCCCAAAGCAGGCGCATGTGATAGCCTCTATCGACTTGTGACTGACCCTCGGCTTAATCACCGGGCGAAAGTCACCGCCGGCATCTTGGCCGAAGACTGCAGTGTCTTACTCTCGCAGTTCTTCCAATCCAGGCGGCCGGCACGCAAGCCAGAGATTCTTTCGGAGGGGTGCCTGAGTGGTTGAAAGGGCCGGTCTCGAAAACCGGAATAGGTGCAAGCCTATCGTGGGTTCGAATCCCACCTCCTCCGCTGACGTCTAACAACTGAGACTGAGACAGCCCGGCGTGCCGGTGGTGATCACAACCACGGGGCATCGCCGGGTTTTCTCATGGTACGTGACAGCTTGATCACGTGCCGCCAGGAGAGGATGCACGACTTCAAGCCGGTGATGGTGGTGGCTCGGACGATTGCCGAGCGAGCGAGTCGAGTGAAGCGGAGCGGACGAACTTCGACTTGTCACTCGATCGCAGGGCCGGAGTGGGGTGGGAAGTCGCCGATGCCGATGGCCCCGATCACGGCCATTCCGCTTTCGTTGAGGCGTAAAGCCGCGCGATCCCTGGCGGTGGCCGGGAACCATGGTGACCGTCGACCTCGCTCTGGAGGATTGCGGATGCCGTGGCGGCCGCTTCCTTGACCTGTTCCCACGCTTCCGGTTGAGCGATTCCCCTGAGTCGAGGCGTTCCCACGCCTGCGCGGGTTGGCCCGAGGCGGGATGCCGACTTTCCGAACGAGAAGAAACGCGGGCGCTTTGGGGAGCGAACGCGCCCTGCAGCGATCCGGAATCGCCCGATTGGCGCCGTCTGCCCGACAGCGACGTGGGCCTGAGGGACGGCCGACCTGGTCCCTGGATGAACCCGGATCTCGGCGGTTCCGATCACTCGAACAAGGGAGGCCGGAATCGCCGCCAGGACCATCACGGATCCCAAGGCATCGACGATTGCAGGCGCTGACCATGGGCCGCAACTTCCTCGGGCCGTCACGCCTTCAGCGACCACCTGACCGCGTGTCCCATCATACCGTAAGGCAACGGCAACGATCGGGCCGGTGGCAGCGATCCTGTCGGTCTTGGGCCTCCAACGACTCAGGCCCTCTCTTGCCATGGCCGGCGTGAGGGGTTCCCCTGATGTCCACTCCCAACTTGCGACTGTGTAAAGCATGTTCAGACCTCTCAATTCGTTACGGATCGTCCTGGACCGGAATTCGCCATGACGTTTGCCGCTCCAGGCGGCTGGATAGACAGAGACCGCAGTCGGCGTGCCGCAATGAGTCCCTTCCTGATACCGACTTTGCGTATCACCTGGCCTGGTCTCGTCGGGGGAACCATGCGGGTTACGTCGCTCATGAGGGTCGACCGGTATGACCGGCACGTCTCCATGACACCGATGGCCCGAGTCGCTCCTAATCCTTCCCTGAAACAGATAATTCAACGAGTTGAAAAATGCAGATGTCGTTGTATTTATGGTTTTAGATTGTTTTGAGGTTCATCGCTCTGAAACGAATGGAGCCAAGGCTTTCCCGAGAATTCTCACGAGAACGGCCAACACGACCTTGTCACGTGGCAGCTCAATCGGTTTAATGGAAAGACCTATTACGTTTGTCGTTTGCTCTCGCCAAGGATGCGGATACGCGAATGAATCCGATTCTCGAACGTGAGTTGATCCTCCAGACGCGACGAGAGACGGTGTTCATCGATCGATTCGTGGCGATCGCGTTCGCGTTTTCGGTCATCCTGTGCGCTGGTTGGATCTGGGATCTTAAGGGGTGGGATCGGCATTCGCTCGCGGGTGTTTCGGGTTTCGCGTACACCCTTTTTGTTCTGACGATTGCGGTGCTTTGGTATGTGATCATTGGCCTGGTGACGTGCCCGATTTCGAGGGCCATTGCGCGGGAACGTGACCGGAAAACGCTGGATGCGATCCTGACGACGCGACTCTCCGCCGCCGAGATTGTCCTGGGCACCCTGGCAGCGGGTCTGGTGCGTTGGGCGAATGGAACTGCCACTTTGGTGCCGGTCGCCGTCTTGTTGATCCTCTACGGGGGTGTCGACCCTCGCTTGATCATGCTCGCCGGGGCGGGCCTTGCGTCGACGGCCTTCGCCATGGCCGCAATGGCAGTGGTGGCCTCAATCGTAGCGAGGACGTCGCGTGGCGCGATTGCCTTGGCGTTCTCGATGTTCTGTCTCTGGATCATTCTGCCGGTTTTTGTCCTGATCGTGAAGCCACGCCTCTGGCCGTCCGGGCCAGCATGGATCGTCCAGTTCGCCAGGGGGATGCTCTCGAGTAGTCCGTTCGGAATCCTCGCCAACTTGAGCGGAATGGTCCGGCTGGGAAGCCCGATCGAGGCGATCTGGCGGATGATCGGATTGGAGCTGATTGGCGGCCTTTTGCTCATCACATGGGCGATCTGGCAACTTCGCCCTCGATCGCGTGCCCACTATGACGATGAGACGCGGATTGCCGGGTTGAGGATCCTCCGCGCGACAAAGTGGCGTTTACCACGCCCTCCATGCGGCGATGATCCCGTGCTCTGGAACGCGATCTATTCCAACCGGACCGCGAGCCGTTTTGCCCGTTTTGTTGGGCATGTGATTAATATTGGCTGGATTGGGTCCTTCGTTGTCGTTATGGCTTGGTTCGCGGTCCCAGCCTTCAAAGAACTGGCCGAGCGAGGTTACGGGGTCGCTCGCGAGGCCTTCACCATGCCGGAGATCAATCCGTTCGCCCGAGTCTTGGTCGAGATCCTTTCCGGGCTGACCGCGGGACCGATGCCAGGCCAGGCCCGACTCGAATTCAACCTGGCACTGCGATGCTGTACGGCCTGTTTCTCGGCGTTTTATGGATGTGCGATGTTCGCCGGAGTGCTCGAGAGTATGTGGGAGGAGCGGGAACGTGACACGTGGTCCGGCCTGATCGCGACCCCGCTCTCGGGATGGGAGATTGTGCGGGCGAAGATGTTGGGCTCGTTCGTCAAGTCTCGCGCCGCACTTGGCCTGATGGTCGCACTCTGGGTGGTGGGCACCATCGCTGGCTCGATCCACCCACTCGGATTCGTGGCCGCCATGGTCGGGATCATGGTTACCGGGAGCTTCTCCGCGGCGACCGGCGTTTACGCCTGCTTGATGACCCGAGGTGGTCGGGAGAAAATGAATCTCCGCGCCGTACTCCCGTATCTCCTTTACCTCTGCGTGGTGGCGATTGTGCTGCCAGGGCGTTGGAGTGTTTTTGTTGCGGCCGTTTCGCCTCCGTTCCTTGCGTTTAGCTCGCTGTTTACTTACGAAGACATCCATGCGATTGTTTCCGGGAGCGTCAGTCCCAGCTATGCGAGTCCGACCAGTTACCAGCCGGGACTCGAAGCCCGGCTGTTGTTGGCGCTCTGGCTGATCAGCACCTTGGTCCAAGCCACCGGGGCCCTCGTTCTCATGCGGGCCATGTCCCGCGGGTTCGATGAGGCCGTGGGCCGTCCGACCCGGCCAAGGCTGATGGCTTCGACGCCGTCGAGCCTCGACGTTGAGGGGCCGAGCGCAGCAATTCGGGCCGGGCGAGACGGCTGAAAACGAGACTCAAGGGGACGGGTTTAGTCGTCCTCCTCAAGCTCGAGCACGCCCTCCTCGCACATGCGAGTCGCCTGGAACGCGAGCTTTTGCCGGGCCGTCTCGAGGTCGGCGGGAAGTGAGCCGGGCGCGATTTCTTCGAGGACTCGCAGGGCGGCGGCAGGGCGCTGGCGGTCGCGAATCAAGACTTGCGCAAGTTTGAGGCGAACTCTGCCCGACGCGTCGGGGTAGTAGCGGCAGTGGTCGCGCATCAGGCGGATCGAGTCCGACTCGGCCCCGCAGGAGCCGAGGGCCTTGATCAATCCGATCAGGTCGGGCTGCGAGGGCCAGTTGACCAGCGTTCGTGCCGACTTGTCGTAGGCGACCAGCGAGCCGGCGATATCCCCCTTGTCGATGAGGGAACGGACCCGCCGGACGGCAGCGACCGCGCGATCCGCTGCGCTGGGGTCATCCCCTGAACCCTCGGCGTTCGGCCCTTGATCGCGAGCCTTGGCCTTCTGATTGGCTTTGAGACTGGAGCGGAGGACTTGCTTGTCACGATCGTGCCGTTCCCCGCGCCGGTTCCATTCGCGAGCGAGCTTGGCCCGCTTTCTGCGGAGCGTGAAGACATCCCATCCTTCGCAGTCGACAAGTCGGAATTTCAATAGTGCAATGGCGACCACCGCGCCCCAAAAGGCGCCTGAGAGATGGCCGATTTCCGTGACCATGACCTGATTGCCGAGCGATCCCCAGACCAGCAGGCCGAAGATCTGGGTGCCGAGATAGATCAAGGCGACCGTCGTGTAATAGAGATCCCAATGCGAGACGAAAGCGCGGAGCCCGATCATCATGATGACCGTGCAGTTCAACTCGTTCCTTGGAGCCCAGATCATACAGGTCGCGAGCAAGCCATAGACAACGGCCGAGGCCCCGGCCGCGTGCCCAGCCATCCCTGATTTCATCAAGAGGATCTGCACGAATGCGCCGTGGAGGGTGCCGATGGCCAGGTAGGCCAGTAGGTATTTGATCGCTCCGAGCTTCCCCTCGACCACGATTCCAAAGGCCCAGAGGAAGAGCATGTTTCCGGCCAGGTGGCCGATTCCATAGTGCAGGAAATTGTGAGTCAGCCATTGAACCGGGTGCAGGTGGCCGTCGCCCAACGCCAGCGCATATCGATCGAACACGGAGACCGTTTCAACGGTCTCGATCCCCTCGCCGGTTTCATCCAGCAGGACGACAATTGATGCGGGTGGGGCGACGAACAGCAGGACGACGTTCAGCACGATCAATGCGACCGTGACGTATGGCCAGTGGTAGATCGGTGCATCAGTGCCGGTTGGAATGACGATCATGGCCATTCTCGGAGACGAAGCCAAGGAAATCGGCGACGGGCGGCGGTCGGTCGATGTCGCCAGTCTCCGTCAGTTCGGCTCATAATAATCGAGGCAAGCCTCGGCTCTCAGGAAAAAGGGTGAGAGCCGAGGCGATCGCTTCCCAGAATCAGTTTGGCGATTTTTCGTGCGTGAATGCGAATGGGTTAGCGTTCAAGCTGCTGCTTGAGCCATTCGGCTTTGTTGGTCGTGATCGCTCTGACGCCCGCGTCGATCATCCTCCGCGCTTCGGCGGGATCATCGACGGTCCACACGTAGAGTTCGAGCCCTGCATCCTTGATTTTCTGGGCGAGCGCACGGTCGAGCGGTCCTTTGGCCGCGAGGTCGAGTCCGTCGGCCTTGAGGGACTTGGCCTTGGCGATCAAGTCATCGACGCTTGGAGTCCATGCCCCCGTCGCCTTGTCTTGTTTGAAGCTCGACAGGTAAAACGCCTTGAGCTCGGGGAGCTGCCGCTTGGATTCGGCGACGGCATCGGCCTGGAAGCTGATGACGACGAGCTGCTCGGGTTTCTTGCCCGACTCGCGGACCGCTTTCACCAGGGCTGGAATGGCCTCGGCGCCGACCTTGATCTCGATGAAGCAGCGAGCTCCCTCGGGAATCGTCGCCAGGGCCTCCTCGAGCCTGGGTAACTTCTCGTCCGACCACTTCGGCCCCTTCCAACTCCCGACATCAAGCGTTCTCAGCACTTTCCAATCGGTCTCCTTGATTTTCTTGGAAACCCCGGCGGTTCGTTTCGTGTCGGCATCATGACAGACGACCAGAGTTCCATCCTTCGACAAGTGAATATCGAGCTCGATGGCAGGGACCTTCCGCTCCCAGGCCAGCCGGAACGCGGCCATCGAGTTCTCCGGAGCATCCGCCGACTCGCCGCGGTGCGAAATGAATTCCACCGGCGGACTCCCGGCCAGAAGTAGCATTAGTAAGCCAGAATACCAGACCATCGTGACCACTCCTCGGAGAGCATGAACGATTTGGAACCGCCCGGGCTGAGAGCCGTCTCGGACCGTTCCCCCACGGCTGCCTTGTCTATAACCCACCGCGGCCACGATCGCCAGGGCAGGTCACGCCGCGGTTCCACAACGCGAAAAAGTGAGCCGAGTTTATCTACCGTTGATTACGCGGGTGTGAAGAGATGAAGTGCGTTTGCGTCTTTTGGGGGACATGAGCGGCCCATGAACAGGAGGTATGGCGAGGTTGGCGACCGGTTGTTGCAATTCCGATCGGAATAGTAGATATTCGGTGCGGCCCTGGGCGGCGACGACGGTGAGGACTTCTTGCCTCTATTTCGTTGCAGCGCCTGTCGGGGTCGCGTATCGTCCGGGGTGTGAAGGTTTGATTTTCGCCGTAATCGAGCCTCAGATCGTCGACTTGACGCATTGATCTTTTGAGACGGACGGCTAGAGGTTGACCGTTTTTTTTTTCTTCGAGTTTCCACCGGGAGAACAGCGATGCTGAAGACGCGAATCGTCTCGACCGCTCTCGCCGCAGTTGTCATGGCGGCCGGATCCGCCGGTGCCGCGGGGTTGTCCAAGGGGACGCCTGACTGGAAGTCTGCGGGGCCGCTCTCCTTTGGTCCGAAGGGCGTCCTGTTCCTTGCCGACTCGCAAGGCGCGGCCGTCTTCGCGGTCGATACGGCCGACGTTCAGGCCGATTCGGCGGGCGGACCTCTGAAGGTTGACGGGATCGATGAGAAGGTCGCCGCGCTCTTGGGAACGACCTCCAAGGGCATCGTGATCACCGACCTCGCGGTCAATCCGGCCTCGGGCAAGGCCTACCTGACCGTCGCCCGAGGGAAGGGCCCTGATGCCTCGGCGGTGCTCGTCCGGGTCGATCGTTCGGGCAAGCCCGAGATCGTCTCGCTCGAGAACGTGCCGTTTGCCAAGGCAAGCCTGCCGAATCCACCCACGAAGGAGCGGGCCAAGAACGAGGCGATCACCGACCTGGCATTCGTCGATGGTCGCGTCTTCGTCGCGGGTCTTTCCAACGAGGAATTTGCTTCCCGACTGCTGTCGATTCCCTACCCGTTTGCTGATGAGAGCAAGGAACCAGTGTCGAGATCTACCATGGTGCCCACGGCCGGTTTGAAACCGGTTCGCCGGTCCGGACGTTCGCCCCTTACCAGATCAAGGGGGAGTCGTTCCTGCTCGCCGCCTACACCTGCACCCCGCTGGTCAAGCTTCCCGTGGCTCAACTCAAGCCGGGCTCGCACGTGAAGGGGACGACGATCGCCGAACTTGGCAATCACAACAAGCCGCTCGACCTGATCGTCTACCAGAAGGATGGCAAAGACTTCCTGTTGCTGACGAACAGCAGCCGAGGGGTCATGAAGATTCCCACGGAAAAGGTCGAGACCCAGCAGGGAATCACCAAGAAGGTCAGCGATACGGATGGAATCGCCTACGAGAAGATCGAGGACCTCAAGGGGGTCACCCAGCTCGATGAACTCGACAAGAACCATGCGTTGATCCTCGTGCAGACCCCGGCCGGTGCGCAAAACCTCGAGACCATCGCGCTGCCATGACCGCTTTGAGCTTACGCCTCGTCCCCTGCGTGACGATCGCCTTGCTTGCCGCCGCCGCGCCTGACGTTTCAAGTCCGGCGCGGCAGGCGAATTTCGTCATTCACTGGCAGGCCGGTGAGGGATCGACACCGTCGGCCGTAGAGGTCGACGGGATCGATCCGACCGACCTGGCCGCCCTCTCGGCGTTGAGCCAGGTGAAACCGACGCCGTTCGCCTGGTCGAAGGCCTTCACCGTCACGGTCGCTCCAGAAGGAGCGGCTCAGGACGGGGAGGACGACAGGCCCCCCATCCAGGGCACGTACCGGGTGGCCGGCCCTCGGTTACGCTTCGAGCCCCGGTTCACACTGGAGCCCGGGCTCAGGCACCGCGCTCGTTTCCGTCCCTCTCAGCTTCCTCTGGAGCCGTATCAAGGCCTGAAGGACGTTGTCACCGAGTTCACAAGACCGCTACCGCCTCCACCACCGCCAGCGTTCGTCGTCCGGGTCGATCCCGCCAGCGATCGCCTGCCTGAGAATTTGCTCAAATTCTATCTCCATTTCTCCGCGCCGATGAGCCGGGGCGAAGCCTATGCTCGAGCGTCCCTGCTCGATGACCAAGGTCGCAAGCTCGACGTCCCATTCCTGGAACTGGGTGAAGAGCTCTGGGATCCGTCCGGGACCCGACTGACGCTCTTGCTCGACCCTGGGCGGATCAAGCGAGGCCTCAAACCACGCGAGGATCTGGGGCCGATCCTCGAGGCCGGCAAATCGTATACGCTGGTCGTGGATCGGAAGTGGTCCGACGCGACGGGCCATCCATTGCGTGAGGCGTTTCGGAAACCCTTCAAGACCGGCCCCGCGGATGAGACTCAGCCCGACCCCAAGAACTGGATCGTCAAGGCGCCTGCGGCACGAACCTCCGACCCGTTATCGCTGGAATTTCCAGAGCCGCTCGATCGCGCGATGCTGAACCGGACCCTCTCCGTGCTCGACCCTGAGAATCAGGACGTGCCGGGCCGGGTTGAGGTGAATGTCTCGGCGACTCGATGGAACTTTCACCCCGATCGTCCATGGCCATCCGGCCGGTTCCAGGTCATCGTTGACACCACCCTCGAAGACCTGGCGGGCAATAGCATTGCCCGTCCTTTCGAGGTCGACGTCCAGCATCCGATCACTCGTCGCAACGAGTCGGCCACTGCCTCGATTCCGGTAGAGATCCGTGCTCAGACTTCCCCTTGAGCTCCCGAAGAGGGAACACGATGCGGGGAGTCGCACGTCGACCTCAATGGAAACTTTCTCATCAGAAAGTGTCCGGGGCAAACTTGGGCCTCGGGGTTGCCAAACGCTCGATCCGGATCGGGTTCGGCAGCCCCACCCGGTAACGACCTGACCTGATCCTTTCATTCATTCAGCGCTTTGTATCGAGAATTCCGCACTCGCTCGATGAAGTGACAGGTCTGGCGAAGGATTCACCGGCAGGAGGTGGACTTCGATCCGGTTTTCCCACTTCCCAAGGGATCGGATCACCTCCAGCCTGGTATGGCCGCTTGCGGCGTTGCAGGTCAGGTGATTTTTCTTGTCCCAGCGTAGCCTCGATTGCAGTGACGCAATCTTTGTTACGATTCTGCGAGGATTGCAGAACTTACTCTACAGCGGTTTACGGGCGGATGACGCTCGGAGCATGGAGACCGAATCACCTGCACGGGGCGTTGTAGAAGAATGTGTCTTGGGAGAATTTTGGAAACGATGCACCAAGGTGTCGCCCTTCCGGGAAAGGAACAAGGATTTCCTCCTGACGGGATTGAAGGAGACTGTAACAAGGAGACCGGGATCTCGTTCCCACACTCTGCGTGTTAATGCCGTCCGCGACGCTCCGCATCGTCTTCCCTCGGCAGGTAGGGCCGCGGAGTGGCCAGAACGGCATTCCCACCAACGATCCGCGATTGGGCGAGAATCCCGCGGGATTCCCGGCCCGGTCGAATCAGTAGCACGGCCGGCCCGGCCGTATCCCCTCTCGGCCCAGGGCCATTCCTCAGACTTACGCCGACCCCGCGGGAATTACGGCCGGGCCGGCCGTGCTACTGCAAACCAATCCGTGGCGGAGACCGCAAGAATCATCGGTGCTTTAGCTCTTTCGCGGATCGTTGATTCCCACGCCGAGCGTGGGAACGAGTTTCTCCCGCGAATTTCGGCCTCTGGGGCAGACAGACGGCCCGGTTTCCTTGCGGCAGAATCGATTGAAAGGGCCTTTTGTTCGTGGATTTATGATGAATCGGGGGTGCGTTTTGCTTGGGCTTATTCAAGCGTCCATAGGATTTGATTTTATGAATCAACAGTCAAAATTGTACAATGGTTTTCAGGTCAAAATTTGTATAGTGGTGCTGATGGGATGCCTTTGGGGTGCGGGTTCGACCTCGGCGCAGGAAGCTGCGGAGGGCAGCCGGGTCCCGAATTTGACGGGACGGACTTCCGTCGAGGTTCGACAGCTCCTTCGACTTGCCGACTTGCAAGGGGTCAGTGGCGTCTTTTATCTGTCCCCCCTCCACCTGGAGAGAGGAGATCGATCCCGAAATGGTCTCCCTGCAGGCCCCACGGCCCGGAGTTGCTGTCGCCCGGGGCGGCCTGGTCGCGTATTGGAGATTTGCGAAAGCGGCCGAGGATCAGAAGCAGGTCAAGATTCCCGACCTGCGAGGTCTGGACTTCAAAAACGCCTCCAACCGAATCGACGAGTTGGAGCTGGCTCGATCTGTCGCCCCGGGGGAAAGGTCTATCGGCTGCGGAGGTCGTCGACCAGGTAGTCATCGATCAGTACCCCCGACCTGGGCAATCCGTCTTCGTCGGAACCTCGGTTGCACTCCAGTTCGCTCCGTCGAAGTCGAGCGAGTGAACCACCGGACCAATCCCGGCTGGGTGCTTCTCCGAATCTGGTGCCCCTTTTCTCTTGCGAGGGGGAGCAGGTGAGCGTTTCGCGTCAAATGAGCCGAGTTCTTGGGCGGAGAGACCACCAACGCATCCGCGTCTCACGAGCGAGCCGACCGGCTCGACGTCCCGCCGTCGGGGAAGCTCAACCGCGAACTGCTCGGCTCGTTCATCGCCCCGCCCAATCCTCATTTGAATTTTGCTTGGCCTTATCTTTGATGCGACCGGACTCCGATGATCCCGGCCCCCAGGTCTCACCGAGGCTTCCATGACCCGAGCCCGACCGCTTGTCTTGACTTGCCTGTCGCTCCCCCTGTTTGCGGCCCTCGTTGCTCCTACGGCCCTGTTCGCGCAGCCTGACCCGGCCAAGGCGGGTACCGGGCTCGCTCAAGCCGCGGCCAGTGAGGCGGGTTGGGCCGCCATGAACAGCACCACGGCCAAGGAGACGCTGGAGTTCCTCGTCCAGGTCAATGAACTTCGCAACGACCTTGAAATGATGAGGGCGTTGCTCCGCGAAGGCCGAGAGGAGGCTCAGGCGATCAAGGACAAGGCCGAGGCGGCGCGCCGCGACCCGACCAAACTTGTCTTGAAACTGGCCGACATGTTGGCGGCTCGATCCGACGCATTCCGCAAGCTCGTTGGATGGACCGACGCAATGCAGGCCCAGGTCGCCGAGTTGCGTCGGACGGCAAAGGATGCTGAGGCGTTGGTCAAGGAGGTGGAGGAGATCCAGCCCGAGGATGTCCGCGCGTTGAAACTCTTCGAGGAGATCGATGGACGCATCCTCCCCCTGATCGACTCGCTCCGCGACCCGGCCCAAGCCGCCCGTACCTTGATCGACGGTCAGATTCGTGAGGCCCTCAGCAAGCCATGGGCGGTCGGGGGCCTGGTCTTCCGGATCAAGTTGATGGATGAGCTTCAGGCTGTCTTCTCGCCCGAGGCGAATATCACGATCGTCATGGAGTATCTCAACGGAGACCTGCCGGACGTCGAGGCGAGTGGCCTTTACTTCGGTCGGGACGGGACGCCGAAGTTCGACCGCCTCAAGTTCTCGACCGACGCGAAAGCGATTGAGTCGGTCTTGATGAAGAAGGGGCTGTCGAAGCTCGGCGAAGCCATCGGAGATCTCGGGCTGCCGCTCACCTTCCGAAACCTCAAGACGATGGGCTTCGATCAGCCTGGCCCTGGCGGACGTCTTGGCGGCCTCCAGTTCGACCTGGATGTGAACCTCGCCATGGGGAGTCTGCCGCTTCCGCAACTCAAGCAGGACGGAATCCAGATCTTTAGCGACGGACACGTTCACCTCAAGGGGGCGACCACGCTCAAATATGAGTTGAAGCCGAATATTCCGATCCCGATCGCGACCACGGGCCTGGCGTTTCACAAGCATGCGGTGGAGATGTCGCTAAAGCCTGAGAAGGTCGCGATCTCGACAGTCCTCTCGGCCGCCGCTCCCGAAAGTGGCAATGCGATTGGCCTGGATGTGACGTGTCGGTTTGGTTTTCCGATCCGCAAGATTGAGTTTCAGGGGACGATGAGGACGGCCGGGGGCCTGAGCTTTGGCCGCGTTTATAACGGCGAATTGTCCGCGGAGCACATCCAGGGCGACCTGGAATTCCCCAGCGCCAACGACTCACCCATAATGACTGCGGTCACGCCGTTGGCAGTGCAGGGGCACTTCAAATTCGATAAGGATGGCCTGATCGCCAAGGGAAAGGCCACACTGTTCAATGGCCCGAGTATCGACTCGGAAATCTTCATCGGCACGAATGGTCACGGCCACATCACGGCCACGGCGGACTTCCAACTTTTCGACGTTCTGAAGGTCGCAGGGGAGTTGGAATCAAAGTTCACCCCGGGCTTTAAGCGGGTCACGGCGAACGTTGTGGGGATGGTGGATCTCGACCTACAATTGTTCAAAGTATCGGCAGCGCTTGATGTCGATGCCGATACCGACCGCGTTGCGCAGGGCAAGTTGCCGATCCGGGCCAAAGCCAGCGCCCTGGGGGCCGAAGCGATCGTCGACCTGCCGAGCTTTACGCCGGCCGACTTTCTGATCGTCGTCGCCGCACTGAAGCGGCAGCTCCCTGATATGTACAAAAATATGATCAAGGCTTTGGCAGCCTTCGAGGGGCACGCCGCTGAGGTTCTGGCGGCCGAGGAGGCGAAGATCCGGCAAGCGGTCTCCGATGCGGCTGCCAGGGCCGGCGTCGACGCGATCCGTACTGGTGATCCGAATGTGGACAAAGCCCTCGGGGACATTTCCAAGGGGGGCAAGCAGATCATTACGGAGTTGGTCGATGCCCGGGTCTTTGGCGGGAAGGCTGCGACTCAGCTTAGACGCTCGGCGTCCAACGAACTCGAGAACCTTGGCCGTGACCCGTTTGGCACGTTTGCAAATACCCCACAAAATGCATTGAATGAGCTGAGCAACGTCGGGAATTTAGTAACCGGAGCATTTGGCAATAAGAAAAAAGACGCGGGCGATGCCCGTCGGCGCGCCGAGGAGGAAGCAAGGGCCAAGGTCGAAGCGCTCAAGAAGTCGCTTGACGAGAAGCTCGGGCGGCTCGTCTCCGCGATCGAAGGGGATCGGCTCGACCACCTCCCCAAGCCGACTCGACAGCTCGACTCGCGTGGCCAGGGAGTCAATGAGTCGACCCGGCTCCGTCTCCTGTTCGAGCACGCTGCCAGCGCCCCTTGGGGTTCCAATGCGCCAGAGAGTGGTGAGGTCATGTTCTTGGTCCGAGCCACCGGTATGAAGAGCACGATCAACACCCGATATCCCGACCGGAGCCAACGGCTTTCCGGATCAGACGTCCAGGCGGGTTACGTCTTCTTCCAGGATTTATTGAAGGCCGATGCGAAACCGAAGGCTCGTATCGGCATTCCCCGCCTCAAGCACAACTCAGCGCTTCCGGCCGAACTAATCGCGTCGGACGAGATCCAACGTCTCGTGGAGCTGCACGTGCCCGAGGCCGAGATTGAGGGGTACCGCAAGCTCTACGAGCGGAAGTTGGCCATCAAAAACGAGACCGATGAGCCGATGACAGTCTGGGTGAACGCCGAGGCCCGCGTTCGCCGCGACGACGCTTTCAACTGGTCCTGGGATTCGGGCGTACCCGCCGAAAAAGCCGCGACCGCATTCCTGGTCCCTGCACGCTCAACCAAGATCCTCGGCGAAGATGTGACCCCTTTCCTCCCGAACCAGAGCGTCGCGGATCGTGCCAACGACTCGGAATCGAAAGAGGACAAGGTGGCGGTCAAGGGACGGCGTTTCCGCCTCTGGGCCGAAAGTGAGACTGGCGAGCGGTGGGAGGAGCAGCGCAGCCAGGATCTGTGGGTTGTGGCCAAGAACGCGAAGATCCAGGGCGAGCGCGCTTACCGGGACGACAAGATTCAGACCCACACTTACGTATTGAAGCCGAAGACCGGACTTCGGGACTTCGCTGAGCGCCAGCTCAAGCTCCGCAACGACACACCCGAACCACTGACGTTGAAACTCCGGTACCGGTCGTCGCGGGGCGGCCAATCGCGCTGGTACACCCTGCCTGAGCTCGTACTAGCACCCGGGACGACGGTCAGGCCACGGGGGAGCGACGGGTTCGCCGTTCGCGCCTCGCGGGTCGTGTTCGAGGCCGAGGGCCCGACACGACGCTACACGGCTCATGAGGAGAGCCCCGTATGGCTCGTCGCCGAGGCGGATGGTCGCCGCATGTACCGTGGTCCAAAGATCGGCGTTTATCTCCACGTTTTTCGGCCCGATACTCGCGTCTCTCGCTGAATTCCTCCAACGGAGCCTCACCGGAACCCTCCCATGCTGAAGGCCCTCCCTCTCTCGCGACGGCTGCCGCGGTTTCGCGCCAGCCTTTTGCTGGGGTTGCTCGTGTCCGTGCTGGGCTCCCCGGCCATCTCCCGGGGTGAAGCGATACCGACCAGCGCAGCCGTTGTCGTGGTCGACTGGGGGCAAAGCACCGTCACTGTCCGCGCCACTTGCCCGACTGTTCCGGGAGAAGGGCTGCTGCGAGTTGTGTTCCCCGATGGCCAATCGGCCAGCGGCTTGACGGTACGACGCGAGGCCCGTGGGATCGTGGTCTCCGGGCCGGCCCAAGATCTCGTCGCCGCGCTGAGCCAGGGGACACGGAGCCTCCTGATCCGCGGGGATGGGCCGGAAGGCAGGGAATGGAGGATCGACCTCCCGGCCGTTGAGCTTGACCCCCGGCCGACGTCTCACCGCTACCCCAAGTTTGACGAGGGGATCGTCCTCTTACTGCCGGTCTATGGCCTCTTGCCAGGTTTCTCGGTCCGCCACTCGTCTGGGCCAGAGGCGCCGGAGAGGACCCTGTCGGTCAAGCACGGAACATTGCCCAGATTCTCCGACGTTTATTCTTCGAACGGCAGTCGGCCGCTTGTCCGTGTGATCCTTCCGTTCCCTCAGGCTTCCGACGAGATCACGACCGATCGGTTCGCGATCGTCAACCCAGACGGTTCACGCTCCACCACCATCGAGGTTAAGCGCACTGGCGACACCGTTGTTCCGCCTGCATATGCGACGGCGAAGGCGCGACCTCGCCCGGTCGCTCGCAAGGTCGTCGTCCCCGGAACGGATTTCCTCGAAGTGGGCGAGGCGATCCGCGTCGTCCGGGAGGCGGGGCTCGTACCCGTCGTTGTGGACGTCGCGACGCTCCGGCCGGTCGAAGCCCCGGCTCTGGAGTCTCTCAAGGCCAGCAAGGCCGTTGTGATCCGGCAGGGAATCGAGGCTGACGAGACGCTCCTCGAGGGCGAATCCCTCATGCTCGGGGTAGGAACGCTCCCCCCTTCGGGCCCTGAGATTCCGTCATCGAAGAAGCTCTACGCCGCTCTCGATCCAGGCGATGAACTCGGCTTCGTCGCGCTTCCAGGGAGGCCCGAGACTGTCGGGGTATTGGTCGACCGCGCGATCGACGAGTCAACCTTGGCCGTCGGAGCGATCGGGGCTGCGACCGAGGAGCCCGAGCGACTGGCTATCGGCCGCGACCCAGGAATCAACCTGGACCCGAGCATGACCGGGGATGACCTCCGTGATGCGGCACTCAACCGACTCATCCTCCGGAGTGTTGGTGAGGCGTTGGTAAGGAAGGAGGCCGCGGGCCCAGTCGGACGGGCCGTTCAGGCCGCTGTCGATGCCCACGAGACGGCACTTGGCGAGTCGCTACGGCGGGGTGACTCCCCCAAGGCGGTTCCGGTCGCGCAGGTGCTCGATACAGTCGTCGACTCGCTCAGCCTCTCCGTCTCGGAGAAAGATCGTACAGCGATTGTTTCCGGCTGGGTCGAACGGAGAGCAGGGGGGGCTCCCAGCCGGGAAGCCCTTGATGAGAACGGGAACGGCCTCATTGCCGACGATGTCGCACTCTCCTTGATCGCCGGCCTGTTCAAGACACAGGCTTACAACCCGGCCAAAGCGGCTCAGGTGGTGGTCGATGCGCTCGGTCAACTTCTCCTGATGTTCGAGAGGGACGGCAAAGGCGGCGATCCCAGCTCGTCGCCGCCCCTTGTCCTGAACGGGGGACTTGTCACCAAGCCAGGCCCCAAGGGGGATCCGCTGGCCAAGAAGCCCGCGAACCGAGCCACGCCCAATGGCCCGGCGACCGTGACCGAGTCCAGCGCGCCGGACCGGGTCCGCATTCCAACCGACCTGGTCGGACTGACCGTCGATCAGGCGCATCGGAAACTCACCGCGCTCGACCTGTCGCTTGACCGGCTCGACTCGCTGTTCAATACCGACGCGATCGTCGGGTCGACTCCCAAGCCTTCGACCTGGGTCAAGCCGAAGACGGCCGTGTCTGTCTCCATCGAGCGCAAAGTACCTAAGCTGGTGGGTCAGACGTGGGAACAGGCGACGGCCACTCTCGGCCGGTGGAAGTTGACCAGCCACCTGCTCGACGACATCAGTCGCCCTTCGGACGTGGTGGCCGAGCAGGAGCCCGAGGCCGGTGAGCCGGTCGCCGCTGGCGGCGAGGTCCGCTTGAGGCTGGAACGGGTCGTGCCCAGCGTTGTCGGGCAGTACGGCGGCAACGGCGTGACGGCCCTTCGCGAGGCCGAGTTCGTCCCCAAGTTCGCCCGGGGGCTGTCGCGGTGGGATACCGTCGTGAGCCAGGACCCGGCCGGGAACAGCCGCTCGCGTTTGAAGGGGGAGATCGTCCTGACCTTGCGCCGGCCGATCCCCGACCTGCGGCAGAAGAATTTCGCCGAGGCGGAGAAGCTTCTCGAAGATTATCGCTTGAAAGTCGACACACCGGCGAACTTCCAGCCCGACGAAACCTTGTTCGTGGCCGATCAAGAGCCCCCGCCCGGCCCTGGCCCGACTCTGGCGCTCGACGACGACGGCGAGCTCAAGGCGATTGCTCTCATCGCCGGTCGAAAGCTCCCCGACTATCGGGATCAATCGCTTGATGACGTCCGGGCGAGCCTCGATAAGCTGGATCTCAAGGTAGATGATCGCGATGGCTTTCTGGATGAGATTCCCATGCGAATCCTCGAGCAGTCGCCGGTTGCAACGAGCATCGTGGCGCTCGGGAGTACCGTGACCCTCAAGGTTGGGCCGGTTGGTCCGCTCGTCCCCAAGGTCACCGAGGTCGCGCTCAAGGTTGCGATCGAAAAGCTCGAAGCCGTCGGTCTCAAGGCGGCCTATCCCAACGGCTCGTTTCTCACCGATCTTGTGGTGACCCAGGATCCGCTGCCGTACGGGCCTGACTCGCCGACCTGGCTCCCTAATGGTTCGCCCGTGGCCCTCAAGGTTCAGACCCAAGTGCCCAACGTCGTCGGCCTGTCCGTCGAGCAAGCGCAACAAACGATGCGGTCGTGGGATCTCCACCTCACCCTCCCCGAGAAGGCGTTTTCGCCGGATCGGGTCGTCGAACAAGACCCGGTCGCCGGCACCTACGTTGACCACAAGTCGGATGTCAGCGCCGTTATCAAGTTGGTCGTCCCGGACGTGCGGCGGCAACTCCTGTCGGTCGCCCGGCAAATTCTTCAAAATTGGGACCTCGAGGACTCGCATGAGGGGGAGGCCTTCGATGACGATCTCGTCGTCGCCCAGGTCCCTGCTCCCGGTGCCTTGATGGACCATGGCTCCCGCATCTCACTCCAACTGTACGTGGCAGTCCCCGAGGTCCGTGGGATGACCCTTGCCCGAGCGACAGAGGTGCTCCAGGGGAAGGATCTCGCCGCTGAGGTCGCCAACGGCAACGCTCTCAACGAGGATATCGTTCGCGGTCAGTCGACCGCGCCGCGCCAGTACCTCGCGCACGGTTCGACCGTGACTCTCGGACCGGTCGTCGCTCGCGTGCCCAATCTGGTCGGCCACACGCTCGCCGATGCCAGTGAGATCCTCCGTGACCGCGAGAAATTCCAGCCGCAGCACGATGAAGACTTGCAAGCGGGAGACATTGTCACCGGCCAGAATCCGGAGGCGGGGGCCGAAGCCGAGCGCGGCAGTGTGGTCGGTCTCGGCGCATTGGTCCAGGTGCCGAGCTTGGTCAGGCGCACCGTGGAGGACGCGGCAGATGTTCTCAACAACGCGGCGGGAGACTTACGACTGAATTTTTCACCCGAAGGTCGTAACGGGGATACCTTGATCGCTCAAAATCCCGTGTACGGGACCTGGGTCAACCCGCGCACCACGATCACAGTTCTCCCTGGATTTGTCGTGCCCGAGTTGGTCGGCCGGACCGAGCAAGACGCGATTGACATCCTCGACAGCCTGGGTGTCCGGGCAATCGCCGGTGGCATCAGGTCACAACCGACCGAAGACCGGGACATGGTCGGCCGCCAGCAGGTGGGCAGTCAGTCCCAGCCCGCCGGCACGCTCGTTTCGCGAGACACCCCGATCGAGTACGTGGTCGTCAACTTCGTCGAGGCCAAGATCCGCGTGCCGAACGTCGTTGGGGTCGCTACACTCGATGAGGTCCGCGAACGTATCGAAGCCGCGGGCCTCCGGTTCCGAACACTCAACGCTCCGGAGAACGGCCCGGTGTTCCGTCAGGTCCCCGTCGCTGGGACTCTGGTCGACCGTGACGACGTTATTCTCGTCGCCTTTCCACCGAGGCGGCAGATGGAAGATAACTCGAAATAAGGGGAACGCTTTGCCGCCCCCGATTCCCCCTGCTTCCACGCGATCGGCCGTGGCATCATCGCTGGCCTTTTGTAATTCTCGTAGGGTGGGCACGGCCCACCGTAATTTCTCAATAACCCCGGGTGGTGCATTCGAACAGTGGTGAACTGCACTCACGTTTACAGCGTCCGGATCGCCTTTTGAGGACCATTGGAGGCATCCGGGGTCCATAAGCAGCCGTCCCTGTTCATCAGTGAACAGATTGTTGCCCGGGGCTATTGAGAAGTTACGGCCCACCATCTTAACTTCTGCTTTGACAAGGAAATCGGGATGGTGGGCCTACGGGAAGGACGCTGCAAGGCCCGCATCGCTGATCGCTTTCACGTAGTCCTCGGGGGTATTCAAATTCCGCAGTGAGGCGAGTTCGGGATCAACCAGGCGGAGCTCGTCCCCGTCGACGACGCGAGTTTGAAGTGCGTCCATGAGGTCGAGCAGACGTCGCCGATTCTGGCCCAACAGGTTTTCGATAGCGGGCAGGCTGGTCGCCCGCCGGTAGACTGCGGACAGTGGGTGATGAAAGTCACCGACAAACGGAATCGCCAGGTCGTTCTCGCCGATCAACTCGCGGAGCCGGCTGATCCAGGCGGGGCGGAGGAATGGCGCATCGGTCGCTGTTGCAAAGACGATCTCGGCGGAAGCGGGTAGGGCGGCCATACCTGCTGCGAGTCCTTGAAGCGGGCCGCGACCCGAGACCGAGTCGCGAACGATCCGTACGGAGTTGGGTAAGGGGGGACACTCTTGCCCCGGCGCGGCGACGACCACCACGACGTCGGCTGCTTCGCCCACGATCCGGACGACCCGTTGAAGCAGGCGTTCGGGACCGAACGCGAGCCAGGCCTTCGGCTGCCCCATCCGCCGACTCTCGCCACCGCATAGGACGACAGCACCTCGCATGGCTTGATCTCGATGGAGTCGATTGGCTGCAAGACTTCGTGACCGGAAGTTAAGGAGCTTAATCGGAAGGGGGAAACAAGTCATAGAGCCAGACAGTGACCAGGGCGTCCGAGGGATATCCGGCCAGGTTGGCCGGTATGACCACGAAACCATCTGCTCGGGTGGTGCTCGAAAGTATCGAGGCGCCGCTGGTCGCCAAAGGTTCGACTCTCTCCTGGTCGACCTTCACCCGCACGTAGTCGACCCGGCCGGCAAGCGAGTCGAGCGGGTGCGCTAACGGGAGCGATCTGGACCGGTAAGGCCAGTTTCGAGGTCGTCCCCCCTGGAGCCGGATGATCGGGCCGGCGAAAAAGTCGTAGGCGCAGAAGCAACTGACGGGATTGCCGGGCAGGAGCACAACGGCTGCTTGGCCAATGAATCCGAGGCCCGTGGGTCCGGCCGGGCGCAGCGCGACGCCGTGGACGGCTAATTCGCCCAACTCGGCGACGATCCCCGGGATGTGGTCCTCGGGACCGACCGAGGTTCCCCCGGAGACGAGCACGATGTTGGCCCACGTGCTGGCTTCGACGATCTCGGCCCGAATGCGGTCGCGGTCATCGGGTAGGGGGCCGACAACTCGAGGAACGCCGCCGTCCCGGACGATCAAAGCCGAAAGCATGTCGGAGTTCATGTCGGCAATTTGATAGTCCGACGGTCGGTTGCCGGCTCTGACCAGTTCGTCCCCCGTGATGATGACGGCGACCTGGGGCCGGTGAACGACGTTGACGCTGCCCGCCCCCACTGCGCTCAGAACCCCGAGGTCCTGAGGGCGAAGCACACGACCCGCCGAAAGGACCAATGTTCCTGCCTCGATATCCTCGCCGATCTTGCCCACATGCCGCCCGGTGGCCGCGGCCTCGAACACACGGATTGTCTGCCCTGTGCGTTGCGTCGACTCGACTCTCACGACGGTATCGGCCCCCTTGGGAATGGCCGAACCGGTCGTGATCTGAATGGTTTCTCCCGGACCCACCGTGAGGTTGGAGAGGAGGCCGGGACGGGCCTCCCCCACACAACGGAAGAGGGCAGGGGACTGGGCCGTGGCACCGACGGTTTCGAGGCCGCGTAGCGCGTAACCGTCCATCGCCGCGCGATCGAACGCAGGAACGGGTGCCCCTGCCCGAATCTCCTCGCCTAGCACCCGACTTGCTGCATCGCGCAGGGCGACAGGCCCGGTGCCGAGTCGTTGGATTTTTCGGGAAATCAGCGCAATGACATCTTCGACCTGGGCTCGGTTTTGAAACCCTTGCATCCTTGGATCGTGGCGCATCGTGCGCGTGAACGTTTCAGGCTCACCCATGTCGTCTCGCTCAAACGCCGAAGGCCGCGGGGTTTGAGTCGCGGCACGACTCTAGTGTAACCCCCGGCCGGTCCTCGCAGAAAGGCCTGGTCCAACGTGCGAGAGACCGGTCGACCGCCGTGACCGAGGGCAACGCATTGTGGAGAAATGAGAGTCGAAACGAAATCGGATTTGCGAGCCGATTCCGTTCCTGGGAAAAAGTCGTAACCGGGTGCGCCTCTCATGTCACTTAGTCTTGTAGAGCGGCACGAGCAGGGAGATGGATATGCCGAGTGGACGCGTCGAGGCGAGTGTGACACACCCGGAAGTGACGTCAGCCATGGAAGCGGTCGTTGTATTGCCCGATGAGGAACTCATCGAGCGATTCTTGACCCCGGGGCGAGACGACTCTGAGACTGCGTTTCGGATCATGGTGATTCGCCATGGACCGATGGTCCTCGGGGTCTGCCGGCATGTTCTGAATCAGCACCAAGATGCCGAGGACGCCTTTCAGGCTACTTTTATCGCCCTGGCCCGAAAAGCTGGATCGATCAAGGACCGGAGGGTGCTGGCACGCTGGCTGTATGAGGTAGCGTATCGCATTGCCGTACGTGCCAAAACGAACGCGGTCCGCAATCGGATGCGAGAAAGGCAGGGCGCGGAGATGTCGGTCAGGGCTGCCCAGAATGAAGCCGGTTGGAACGAGCTGAGACCGGTGCTCCACGAGGAGCTGAGCCGACTGCCTGACAAATATCGGACCCCCGTTGTCCTTTGCTACCTGGAAGGCAAGACGAACGAGGAAGCGGCCGAACTTCTCAGATGGCCGGTGGGGACGGTCAAGGGGCGCCTGTCGCGAGCCCGCGAGATGCTCCGCTCTCGACTCGCCAGCCGCGGACTGGCCCTCTCCGCGGCGTTTCTGGTGACGTCGTTTTCTCAGAACGCCGTGTTTGCCGAGGTCGTCCCGTCGCGTTTGATTGATTCCACGGTCAACTCCGCCATTCGACAGGCTGGCCTGGGACCCGCGATTGATCCCCTGAACATCCACTCTCCGCGAGTTCACGCCATGGCTTCGCAGATCGCCATGATCACGATTCTGGTGATTCTGACTGTCGCCGCTCTGGTCCGTGCCTCAGGCTGGGTTCCTCGACTCCTTACAAACTCGCCGGAGTCGAATAACTCGGTGCCGGCCCCTTGCGATGTCCCCACCGAGTGTTCTTGCGGCACCCATCCGACTTGATTTGGAACGAATCGGAAGATCTCGAAACTGCCTTCCCCCGTTGTGTGGCAGTGCGATCCGACGTGGGATCACTGAGACGCCGTTTGGTCTTTTTGGGGGATGGTCAGGAAGATCGGGGCGCTCGAATACGCGGTTTTTACGACAAAGTTGATCGAGACATGTCCCATGATGGCGATGGGGATCTTGTCGCACGGGGCTGCGTCGGGCTTTGCTTCGAGGATGATCTTGCCTTTCGTCTCGGTCGCTCCCAGCAGCGTCTTACTGCCCGCCTCCTTGATGCTGACTCCGGGCGGAAGGGGGTTGGCGAACGTGCCTCCCAGGTGCTGGAGGAGAATCGCGAGGTTGACCCCCTTGTCATAGCCGTTGTGGCGTGTGACGGTGACGTCGATCGTGGCGGTCTTTCCGGGCACGAGCGTGAGGGCGGCGGGGCTAGCTTCGACAGTGATATCGGACTCGGCGGTCACGGCCAGGGCGATCGTCTGTACGGGGTAGACGCCGCGGCCGCCTCCGGGGAGATAGATCTCTTGCTTGGGGACGGCAGCCACGACGACCGGCTTGCCGTCGATCTCGGTACGTCCAGAAATCTGCAACAGGGCCGCGGCCGGTTTTGCGTCGGGGGCAGCGGAGACCACACTCACCCCTTGGGTCATGTTGGCGGGGATGGTCAACGGACTCGCCGTGACTCCCTCGGGAAGGCCCTCCCAAGCGACGGTGACGGGACCGGTGAAACCTGCCTGGCGGGCGACCTGAACGAACAAGGGGACCCGCGCGCCCGGCCCGAGGTTGAGCTTGTCGGGGTCGCAGGTCAAGGAAAACCCAGGTTTTGCCGCCTCGGCTGCCAGGACGTAGCCGAACCCTGCGCCTCCGCGGCTGTGGAGATCCAGGACTTGAACCGCGTAGCTGCCGTCGGCTGGAGCCGTCCACTCGAGGCGAGGATCCTTACTGCCGGGTGAGTCGTCCGCCTCAACTTGCGTCGCATTCTTCATGTTGACGATCCGGAGAACCGGGTCGGTGGCAGTCCCCAACCGGCGGGCGACAACTTCGAAGGCGTAGATTTGCCCCTTCTTCGCGTCGAACCGATAGGAGTCGATGTCGTTGGGCTCGAGGAGGCGGCCACTCAGGGCGACCGGAAGATTGACCGTTTGCCCCTTCTCGAAGTCGGGCGGCGCATCCTCTTTCTCCACAGCCAAGGGGAGCGGGGTCAACAGCAGCGGCACGGGCAAGGTGGTCCCCCGTTCCGTGGGCAAGGCCATCAATTGAACCCCTGGTTTCAGGCTGGCCGGAACGTCGAGCGGGCTCGTTTTCTTTGCTTCGTCGAGGTTTACTCCGCGGGCTTCAAACTCGGCTTTGGTGCCGGGATTGACCGCCATCGGAAAGATTGAGGTTGCAACCGGGCCACTGGTCGCGTGAAGCACATAAGTCCAGTTTGGATTGCCTGTGTAGGTCGTGTCGCGAAGCTGGAGATGATACGTTCCCGCCTCCTTGAACTCGTAGGAGAGCAGGGGGTCGGCAAAGTCATGATTGTCGTCGACCGCGAGCTCGCGTCCCTGGGCGTCGTGGATCGCGAGGATCGGATCGAAGTGGGTTTGCAGGTCGTGAATCTTGTTTTCGAGTCGGTTTGCCCAGACGCTGAAAGTGAGCTTTTGGCCGGCGGTGGCTGTGAACGTATACCAGTCCACATCCTCCGTTTTCCCGATGAGTCCACTGACGACGGCGGGGAGTTCCAGGGCTTGGCCTGTTTGCGGCCGGTCATTGGCACTGTCGTCGGCCTCGGAGACAACCTGGTCCTCGACGATGACGATCAAGCCGACCGAGGAAATCCCTTGGGGAGTGGCGACCCGGATCTCGCGCGGACCAAGCGGGGCATCGGGTGCAACGGTCAAGGTCGCCCTGACAGTGCCTGAATCCTGCCGTCCTCGCCCCATCGACTTCGAGCTGCTCGGACGCGGTGCGACGGTGTCAATCACCTTACCTGTCAGGCCAGGCCCTTCGCAGAGCAGTTGCCAGGCCCCGTCGAACCGACCTTTGCCGACGACCGTGATCTCCACCGTCTCGCCCCTCCGCGCGGCGGTGGGGGTGACCCTTGTCAGCATCGGATAGGACGTCTGTGCTCGGGCGAGCTCGGGGAATAAGACCAGGGCGAGTGCAACCAAGATCAGAGGGGGGCGAGGCATCGAAGGACTCCAGATAGTCAAAGGGAGCAGCGTCGGCCTTGGTCCATTTTATTCCGCGATGCCGGGTATGTTATTGAGGCTTCGGGCTTGGGAAGATGGGCTCGGCGACCGGTTTACCACGG
The DNA here is from genome assembly GCF_045290345.1 of Singulisphaera photorubra. Lineage (GTDB taxonomy): Bacteria > Planctomycetota > Planctomycetia > Isosphaerales > Isosphaeraceae > Singulisphaera. Next base: position 3,862,036 of record NZ_CP155447.1, read on the forward strand.
AGCTGGTGGGCGACCTCCTCTTGCTGGCCGAAGACCGTCCAAGGGATCGCCCCATCGACGTCGGTACCCCCGACTTGCCAGCGAACCAGGTCCCGCAATTCCGGCGAGGCTTGCAAGTATCCTTTGGGAGTGAGGGCCAGCCAGTCGACGGACGCCGGGCTGGACGAGGGGGGTTGGAGAAGAGTCGCTCGGAGCTTGCCCGAGTCGGCATCCCAGACCCGGACGATCCCGTCCCAGCCGCCGGCGGCGGCGAGGCTAGCGTCATCGGAGAGTGCCACGGCGTATTGCCATTCAGTCGGCCCTGACAACTTGCGTTGTAAGGTTCCCGAGGTTCCGTTCCAGAGCCGGACACTCGAGTCGCCGCCGGCCGAGATCAGCAACTTGCCATTCCCGCTGAAGGCGAGTTGATGCACCGGACCCCCGTGTCCGCCGATCCGGTTTGCCGGTTTCTCGTCGTCGAGCCCCCACCATCGCAGTTGCGGTTCGAGGCCGGAGCTGACGAACTTGGTTCCCCCTGGCTGGACCGCCAGCGCCATGACATCCTCGTTGTGGCTGCTATACGTCCGCTTCTCTTTGAGCGTTTTCGCGTCGATCAGCTTGATCGTTCGGTCTTTGCTCACGCTCAAGATCGAGTGGCCGTCGGGTGCGTAGGCCACGTCGTAGACGAAGTCGGAATGACCGGTGAAGACGCCCTCCGGCCGACCCGTGGCCAGATTCCAGAGTCGAACGGTTTGATCGAACGAGGCCGAGGCAAGCTGGCCGCCGTCGGGACGGATGGCGAGCCCGAAGACGACGTCATCGTGGCCGGCGAAGTCGTGGAGCAAGGTTCCGTCGGGGACGGAGTAGACCCGGACCGAACCGGTTCGAGCGGGCATGCCAGCCCCGATGACGAGCTGCTTGCCGTCCCGGCTGAAGACGAGCGCATGCACCGGGCCGGGAATGTCGGTCAAGACGAGCGCGGGACGGGCATCGGCGAGGTCCCAGAGCACGACGGCGCCGTGGGTGCCCACCGCGAGCTGCCTCCCGTCGCCCCGGAACGTCAGGGCGGAGATCGCCGGCAACGGGCCGACCTTGAGGACCACTTGCAACGGTCCCCCGTTGCCGAACCCATCGGTCTTGGGCGGGATCGTTCGATCCGTCCCAAGGATCACATCGAGCGATCGGACGATTCGTCGCGCCTTTTTTTCAGAGCTTGCCACCGTCTCGGCAACTTCAACCCCCCGGGGAGCACCTGCGTCGATCCAATGGCGGACCAGATCGCGTTGCGCCGCTGGCAAGGGCTTTTCGAGCAGCGGCATCCGGGTGTCTTCGTCGTCCTCGTTGAGCCGCATGAGCAGCTCACTCTCCTGCGACCGTCCCGGCACGATCACCTTCCGGGCTTTCGTGCCGGCCACTGCCGCCTCGAACGAGTCGAGGGCCAACCCCCCCGAGATATCCAAGTCACCCACTTTTTTCTTGTTGTGGCAGACCGTGCACCGTTTCGCGAAGAGCGGCTTGATGTCACGTTCGTAGGTCGGCGTCTCGTCGCTCCAGGCTGTTGGGACCAGTACGGCCAACATCGCGATCAGGCCGAGCCCGCCGCGAGCGGCGCAACGTCCCTTTTCGCGTTCAATCGCCTTTGCGTTCGTGGCGAACGCGATCGTAGGGTGGGCATGGCCCACCATCCTTGGCCTGCGATGGTGGGCTGTGCCCAGCCTACGAAAACGGCTCATGCGATGAGTCTCGCTACGGAAAGGTAGGAGGATCCTGACACTCGAAGACGTTGATTAATGATTGAACAAGAATTCCTTGGAATTCAAGAGGCCCCAGAAGAGGTCCTGGGCGCCGAGTGCCCGGCTCGGAGCGTCGACGATCAACTGGCGGGCCGCCTCGTTCTCCTGCGGGGAGGGAAGCCGGTTGAAGGTGACGGTGTAGAGGGTTTCCACCAGGGTCTCGTTGGTCAACTTCGGGTCGCGGAGGAGCTGGGAGAGGCGGCCGTCGGCCTGGGTGAGCTTGCGATTGATGAGATCGCCGTTCATCAAGTGCAAGGCCTGACTCATGGTCGGGTCGGTGGCGCGTTCGCATTCGCAGGCCAATGCTCGCTCGGGTCGGCCAAACGTGTCGAGGAAGTAGGAGGGATAGTTGGTGTCGGGGAGTGCGATGGCCCGTGTGCCTGCCGGTTTCAGAGGGAATTTCTCAAACGTGCCGGTCGCCAGATTGATGGCGTCGAGCAGTTGTTCGGCGGTGAGTCGCTTGACGCGGTAGTGGGTGAAAAAGGTGGTGTCGAGCCGATTGTCCGGGTTCGGCAGCGAGCTGAGCTGGTAGACCCGGCTGTTGAGGATCAGGCGCAAGAGCTTTTTGAGGTCGAAGCCGCCAGCCACGAACTCATTGGCCAGGGCGTCGAGCAATTCGGGATTCGACGGGGGGTTGGTCTCGCGGAGGTCGTCGATCGGGTTGACGAGGCCCTTGCCGAGCAAATAGCCCCAGTACCGGTTCACCACGTTCCGGGCGAGCCAAGGGTTGTTCGAGGCCGTGAGCCAGCGGGCCAAGGCGCGTCGGCGATCGACCGGGTCGTCGGCGGCCTCGTCCCCCAATGGGGTTGGCTTCATCGTTTTGCCGGTCCGCGGTTGGCCGACTTCTCCGGTCTTGGCGACGTAAATGACCTGTTCCCGCCCGAAGAGACCGAACTCCTGGCTCGCCTTGGTTTTGATGCGTGCGAAGTAGGCCGCTAACCCGTAATAGTCATCCTGGCCGTACGATTCGAAGGGGTGGTGGTGGCACTTGGCGCATTGGAGCCTGACGCCCATGAAGACCTGCGCGGTCGTTTCGGCGAGGTCGTCGGGGCCAGTCGCCACCCGGAAGTAGTTGGCGGGACCGTTGGTATAGATCGACCCTTGCGCGGTAATGAGTTCGTCGACCATCGCGCTGACGGGCTTATTGGCCCGAAATGCGTCGCGCAACCAGAGGTTGAACGCGAGCATCCCCTGGGCGCCGAGCTTGGTTCCGTTGATCCGCAGCAAGTCGCCCCACTTCAGCGACCAGAAGTCGACATATTCGGGGCGATCGAGCAACTGGTCGATCAGCTTGGCGCGCTTGTCGGGGTCGGTGTCGGTGAGAAAGAGCTCGATCTCGGTGCGTGACGGGGTGGTCCCGATGGTATCGAGCATGACGCGGCGGAGGAATTCGGCGTCGGTGCTCAGGCCCGACGGGACGAGTCCAACTTCTCGCCACTTTTTGGCCGCCTTCGCGTCAAGGACGGTGCGCTCCGGGAAATCAAATGTCTTGTCGTAGGCATATGGGACCGTCACCAGTGCCAGCGCGGCGTGACCCTGGTAGCGGACCATGAGGTTCGTTTCCCCCTGGCCGACGGTTGTCGCCAGGCCGGTGGGACCTACCTTGGCGACCCCTTCGTTCAGGGTGTCGAACTTGGCCTGGTCGGTGACGTCGCGTGTCGTTCCGTCACTGAATGAGGCGAGGGCGATCAGTCGCTGCTCTTGGCCGGGCTCCATTCTCCTCTGCGCGGGGACGACGCTGATTCCGGTGACCGTTGGATCCTGACTCGTCGGCGCGGGGGCACCCTGCTCCAGCCAGAGCATGATGAGGTCGCTTTCGGGCGAGCCTGGTTCCATTCGCTTGCCTCCACCGTGGGCAACGCCCAGAGTCGGCTTGAGCAGGAGCAGGCTTTCATCGGGAGCGAACGGCGTGACTCGCCGTCCCTCAGCGCTTTTGACGATGGCCGTGTAGTCGGGCTCCGCCTCGAATCCGAGCAGTGAGAGCCTGAACCCCCCTTTTCCATGCTGCGACCCGTGGCAGGCCCCTTGGTTACAGCCGAGTTTGGTCAAGACGGGCTGAATCTCGTTCCGAAAACTGACCCGGCGGGCCGTCTTCGCTCCGGTGACCTCGACGGGAACACGAGCTTCGATCGATCCTACCCGAACGACGACCTCCGCCTTGCCGTCTGCGACGGGATGGAGAAACCCGCGAGGATCGACCGAGGCGATCTTGGGATCCCCCACCTGGAATTGAGCGCTCGACGTCAGATCGAGCCGTGAGCCGTCAGGAAAGGTGCCGATGATAACCAGACGCTGGGCGGCTTCGGGGCCGAAGAGCGTCACCTTCGCGGGCAAGACCTCGAGTTCGGTGGGGACAACGGCTCCGAGTGCCGCCTGGGTTGCCGTGACAGGCAGCCCAACGAATGCCACCAAGCTGACGCCAAGATAGAGGAGGACGCGCATTGGGAAGGCTCTCGTCTTCGGAGTCGGGAGATCGCCCACGCAGGTCTTCGCAGCGTTCGGGTCGTCGACAGATCCGGACGTCGTCACAAAAACCAGGCGCAGGGGGAAGGACCGATCAGCAGTGGGGGGAAGCGACGATCAATGGAGGGGCTAGTGAACCTCCAGGGCCCTTGCTTACCCACCGTTTAACATTGCTCTGCAAATGGTTGGAAATCAAGATCCGACCGAAAAAACCTCAAGGGCGACCTGCTCGAGCATTTGAACCGAAGTCTTGGGGGAGTGGCCCAAGAATCTTGATCGCCAATACGTTCTGATCCCAAAGTGTGCGTTTCGAGAGCATTGCCAACGGACCGGCCGTCTTATCCAGCCTGGCGGCCGAACCCGCCAAGACCAGCCTGGCGGGGGTTGGCGATGGCCTCTTCGGTTCGTGCCCGAAGCGTGGCGTACCGATCGTCCCAGGTATAACCCCGAGCGACGAATTTTCGGCCCGCCTCCCCGAGTTGTCGGGCTCGGGCCGGATCGTTCAGGAGTCCGGCGATCGACTGGCTCAAGCGATCGAGATCGCCGAACGGGACGAGAAGGCCGGTTTCTTCGTGGCGGACGACCTCGGGCACGCCCCCTGCGTCAGCGGCGACGACGGGAAGTCCGTTGGCCCAGGCTTCGAGGAAGACGATGCCGAAAGAGTCGGTCCGGGAGGGCATGGAGAAGAGGTCGATCGCGGCGAAGAAGTCGGCGCGCTGATCGAGGGGAAGCGGCCCGAGGAGGGACAGCCAGGGGGGGGCTCCGCCGGGAAACTCGGCGAGGAACCGTTCGAAGCAAGGGGAGCTTGGTCCTGCCATCACCAGGTGGATCAGGTCGTTGAGCGGCCGGGCCTCGTTCAAACGGGCGATCGCCCGGACGAGGTCGTTGCTCCCCTTGTTCGGGTCGAGTGTGGCAAGGTGCCCGACCACTTGCCGTCCGTCGGGGATGTTCTGTTGTTGGCGGACCCTTTGGCGATCGCCGCCGGTGACCTCTTTATGCTCGACGGCCATGCCGAGCGTCAGGATCCGTGCGTCGGGGATGCCCCACTCGCGAACCTCGTCGGCCTCGAGGCTGGTCTGGACGACCACGACATCGGCGCAGGCGAGGAGCCGAATCTGGTGCGGCTTGGTGTAGTACTTGCGGACCGGATCACCGGGGGTCGCCAGGTGCAGGAACGGGGTCAGGATCAAGGGAGCCCCCGCGTCCTGGGCGGTCCGGAGCGCGGCGTACGAGAAGACGGTGTAGGGGAACCCGACCGCGAAAACGGCGTCGTACTCACCGCGGACCCGTTCGATGCCGGGCAGGATGGGCATGAACGAATCCGCGCGGCATTGGGTCGGCCAGTGGGGCGCGTAGCTCAGGAGTCGGCCAATGTAGCGTTGGAGCGGACGATGTCGGACCGCGAACCGGCGTACCTTCGCTCCATCGACCTCGGTTTCGCTCGGTTCCTCGACGCGTCGCCGCCTCTGATCGGTGAAATACCAGAGGTCGTGGGCGTCGCTCGTCAAGACATCCACGGAATGGCCGTCCGACACAAACCGCCGGACAATCGCCCGCCCGTAATTCTCAGCTCCACCCACGCAGGGGTAATAGCGGTGTGTAAACCAGGCGACCCGCATCGGGTGTGTCCTCCTTGACGAACATCCGCCGCCGCTTGCCAGACGCTTGTTCCGCCGTCCGTAACGAACTGGCCACCAATCAGGTTCGGTTTGAAACTGAGTGAAGTCAACTCCGCAAGCGCCAGTCGCGTGGCCGGAGTTGACTTCCGTCCGCAAGCCGAGCCGCCGTTACGACCGGACGGGATCGCGAACGTAATCCCGACCGGTTCTCGGGCTTATTGCCGTCTCGTTGAGGGGGCGGCCGGGGCCTCGGTCGCGGGCGACTGCTGAGCGACCGTCGGTCGCAAGGGCCCGCGGCGGTCGTAGATCTGAATCTGCACCTCACGCGGCTTTGGGTGGGCCGGGATCGTGAGGATCGGGTCGCGGCCTGCGATCATCCTGCGAACGACGGGTCCGTAGTTCCAGCGTCCTCGGAGATGCGCGTCCCGGACGACGACCCAGCGTGTGTTCGGATCAATCGCCGCCCAATTCACCTCGGAGAATTTGAAGCCGGGCTGACCGCTGAAGAAGAGCGACCAGTCGGTCATGTCGAGAACCTTACCGTGTTCGTGGGCCTTGGTTTGCGCGATCCAGGTGCCGGCATCGCGATAGGCCGAGAAACTCCCGTGGTAGGAGGTCATGCCCTGAACGTGCGGGATGGCGATGAATCCGGCCAGGATGGCGGCCCAGACTCCGGGGCCAAGGCGGAACCGTTCCTCGCCATGCCCCAGCCATTGCCCTGGAATCACGATCGAACGCATCAGCCAGGCCAGGCCATTGGCGGCCGCGAGGGTGAGAAGCATCGCCGGGACGAGCCCATGCCGAACGGTGCAATACCCGCCGGTCGCGTGCAACCGGATCAGGCCGAGGGCCGAAGCCGTCACGATGACCCCCATGAACAGCCAGACCCGAGCCCGTGCCGACCAGGGCCGCGCGGTGATCAGGCCGAGCAAGACGAGGGGCAAGAGCGGAGTCGTCACCGCGGTCCGGACCACCTTGAGCATCCGGCGAGTCGCCATGCGATAGGTCTCAACCGTGGTCTGGTTCGGCGCCAGCGGGCGTTCCCGTTCGAGTGCCATCGCGTCCGACTTCGGTGCCGTGCCGAGGAGTCGGGCGATCGACGGCTTGGTCCCGAGCCCCCCTTTGGCCGCCATGTACGGTCCGACCAGCAACAGCGGCCCAAGAACCAGGAATGCCACCGCGGCCCACCATCGCGGCCAGTAGATTCGGGTCGCCCAGTGGAGTGGCAGGACCAGGAGCGTCGACACCAGGGCCAACGGAAGGAGCATCCCCTCGGGACGCGTTAAGTAGGCCAACGCGCTAAAGGCGATCGTCAACGGGAGCCAGAGGAAGCGGCCCTCACGTAAGAACCGGACCGAGGACCAGAGCCCCCAGGTCCAGAAGAGCAAGAAGGTACACTCACTCAGGACATTGATCACCACGAACCCGGAGATCGGGTTGCCGAGGCAAAGCAGGCAGCCAATCCAGGCGGTCGTCGGACCATAGATTTCCAGGCCGAGCAAGTAGATCGGAATGACCAGCAAGATCATGGCGCTGGCCGAAACGATTTGCGCGGATCGCTGCCAGGAGATCGGATCGGTTCCGCCGATCACCCGGTGGACCGCGGCGATCGCCATCGAGTGGAGCGGATGATCCACCGACTTGATCAGCCCTTCGGACCAGGCTCCGCGTTCGATCCGTTCAGCCTGGTGGATGTAGCGCAGGCCGTCGGCGAAGGTGGCGTCCGAGTGGTAGTTGAGCCATAAGAGCAGCCCAGCAACTCCGACCATAAGGAGGCCGACTCGAACTCCATGTTGAATCAGCGACACGCCGGTCCGTCCTTTCGCGGTTTGAGGAGCGTCGCAGTTGACGGTCCTCGTCGCTTCCTGCCGGAACAATTTGAGGAGTGGTGTGCGATCCCTCAAGGGACCCACGAGTCACGGCCAAAGTCTTCGCGGTGATCGAATCGGCCAGGGTCAACACTTGGCGACCCCGCGGTTCGAATCCCTCGCGGAAAGCTCGTGCCATCTCTCCAATCGTCCGCCACGCTCGTCCATCATCGGTCCTTCCTTGGACCATTGACCCGCCGCGCCTTACGATCGCTTCGAGCGATATAATCCTCGAAAGCGTCAGGAACTGCCATCGGGGCAAGTGCTTACGGAAATACAGGAGCTTGCTGTGCCGAGTGATGACCCGCATTCTGGGGGAAATCGCTCGATTTTGCAAGGGATGTAGATGAACAACCTCCACATCCTGGTCATACATGACCGACCAACCGCGATTTTGAGCGGTTCGGCAGAGGTCGACCTCTTCGTAATAGAGAAAGAAGTCTTCGTCCATCCCCCCCAGCATGGCCAGCATCCGGGAATTGAGGAGCATGCAGGCGCCCGTCACCCAGGCGACCGGGCCGGAGCGAGTCCGCCAACCGGGCTGGTATTTCCTTCGCGAGCGCGGTATCAACTGCCCGCAGACCGTTCTGACCAAATTGGGAAAGACGCCGACCGAGGGCTGTCGAGTCCCGTCCGGGTTCAGCAGTTTGAATCCGACGATACCGGGGGCCTGGCTGGGATCCGCCTCATATTGAACAATCCGCGTGACAATCGAGCTGAGCTCACCATCAGGGATGAGCACGTCCGGGTTGAGGACCAAGAGCCAAGGGCTTCGGGCGGCTTGCCAACCGGCGTTCACGCCTGCCGAAAAGCCTCCGTTGTCGGCTCTCGCGAGGAACCGGGTTCCGGAACCTCGTCCGCTGGCCTGCCAAAGATCGGCGGGGGGCCGGCTTGGAGACGCGTTATCGACGACGATGACCTCGCAGAGCCCGTTGGCCACTTCCGGAGTGACTTCCAGCGATTCGACGAGCCGGCGCACCTCCGACCAACTCTCGTAGTTGACGATGACGACCGAAAGCAGGGGAGTCCGCTCAGGGAGTGACTCGGGATTTTTCAGCGGCGATCGATTCACGCGTCCGACCTTGCTGCGGGCAATCGGGGCAACGATAACGGCAAGTTTACCGAATTCACTGGAATAAAGCGTCGGTTCGGTCGATGGAAGAGCTTGAGGGAATTACGCCAGAGGTCCGCCACGGATCGGCGGAGATGCTCCAAGGAGACCGTTGGGGTTGAGCCGGGCGCGGGCCCGGATGGAATCTTGCCCCCACGCCAGACACCGATGGATCGGTGGAAGCCCATGAACAATCCTCTCGAACTGACCGGACGGGTGCGGCCATTGAGCCGTCCGTCAGCGGGGCGCGTCTTGATCGTGGGAGCCCGCCGGGATAGTCGTCGCCTGGCTCGCAGCCTGGGCGAAGGACCCTGGGCCGGGCTTCCGGTCGTTGGCTTCGTCGATGCGGGCCACCCTCGATATTCGGGAGGCATCGGTCGCGGACGACAACTCGCCGTCCACGCCCAGAGCGATCCCGTCCCCGTCCTCGGTGGCATCGACCGGCTCGACGAACTGGTCGATCGTTCGCGTGCGACGCATGTCGTCGTCGCGGTCTCGGGGGGGCCTGCGAAACGACTTCGACCGCGCATCCCCAACCTGACCAATCCGGAAGTGGCCGTGCACTGGGTCACCGAGCAAGTCGATCGGGTCACGCGGCGGCCGCACGATACCTTTGTGCCGGTAGAGCGACCGTCCTGGTCGCTCCCCTGGGATCGGCTCGGCAAGCGGCTGGTTGACCTCATCGGTTCGGCCATCGGCCTGACCCTCCTTGCTCCCTTGTTCCTGGTGGTGGCGGTCTTGATCCTCGTGACCACGGGGCGGCCAATCTTCTACTCACAAGAGCGCGTGGGACAGGGGGGTAAGCTTTTTCGGATCCTCAAGTTCCGTAGTATGAGGACGGATGCCGAAGGGGCCACCGGGCCAATCTGGGCCTCGAACCACGATGCCCGATGCACTCCCATCGGGGACTGGCTCCGGCACACCAATATCGACGAATTGCCCCAACTCTTCAACGTGCTCTGGGGGGATATGAGTCTGGTGGGTCCGCGCCCCGAGCGGCCGAATTTCGTGGAGCAATTCCGCGATACGATCCCGGACTACGACCTCCGCCATGCGGTGCCCGGCGGGATGACCGGCTGGGCCCAAGTTCACGGCTGGCGCGGGCGGACCTCGCTTCGCAAGCGGATTCAGTATGATCTCGACTATATCCAGCGGTGGTCGTTCCTGCTCGACTTCCGGATCCTCCTGATGACCGTTCAGCATGTGGCGTGGGGAAAGACCACGTGGGGCAGCCCGAAGCGGAGCGAAGGGAAATGAGCCCGCCGCCGGCGTCCGCCGCCAGCCCGGTCTGTTCCGTCGTCATCCCCAGCTATAACGGGCGACCACTGCTGGAGATCTGCCTGGCGAGTATCGCTCGCCACCGGCTCGACCAGCCGCCGATCGAGGTGATCGTCGCCGACGACGCGTCGAGCGACGACACCGCGGAGTGGCTCGCACGGACGCATCCGGACGTGCGGCTGTTGCGTCTCGGGCGTAACGGCGGCTTCTGTCTCGCGGCGAACGCTGGGATTGCGGAAGCTCGCGGCCTTTACGTTCAGCTTCTCAATAACGACACCGAGGTCACGCGAGGTTGGATCGAGGCCGGCCTGGCTCCGTTCGCTGACCCTCTGGTTGGCTCAGTCGCCCCCCTGGTCCTCGTGCGTTCCGACCCCACTCGCGTGGACTCGGCCGGCGATTCGTACTCGTGGGTCGGGTGGCCGAGCAAGCGTGGCCACGGCCAGTCCGCACAACGTTGGCTCGAGCATCCCTCCGACCCGGTCTTCGGGGCCAGCGGGTCGAGTGCCTTCTACCGGACCGAGGCGTTGCGAGACGTGGGCGCCCTCGATCCTTCATTCGGCTCCTATTACGAGGACGTCGACCTCGCGTTCCGCCTCCGCTGGGCGGGGTACGGCTGCGTCTTCACCCCCGCATGCCAGATCCTCCATGAAGTGTCGGCGAGCTACGACCACGGCCGTCCCGCACTCCAGCGCCGGATGTCTCGCAACGCCGAGATCCTCTTCTGGAGCGATCTGCCCAAGCGTTGGCTCGCCGCCGCGCTGGTCCCCCACCTCCTCTTCACGATCACACAAGGCCTGTGGCGCGGGCTCCGTGGTCGCGCACGGCCGTTCTTGCTCGGCAAGCTCGATGCGCTCAAGGAACTGCCGAGCTTGCGCAGACGCCGGCGCGTTCGCGTCCACCTGGCGCGTCGGGCCGCGGCTTCCCCTCACTTCCCGATTCGGTTCGGACTCTTCGAGGATGCTCGAAACCATTTGCTCCGGCCTCGCGAGGCGTCTAGCCGCCCTCGGTAGTCCGAAGCCCCTCCGATCCAGGTAGGGCGCTTCCGGCCGCCGTTCGATACGTGGAGCTCCGATTCTCGCCTGCCTGATCTCGCATTTTCCTTACTTCCTGCGCTCGCTTGGGCTTTCAGCAGCTTCGCTTGAGCGAGGTCGGCGGAGCTCCATGTTCGAAGGCTAAAGCTTCGCAGGACCCGTTTTCCCCTGCCTGCTCGCAATCGGCCGTGGCCTCATCGTGGGCCCTACGGGAAATGAATAAGAAATCGGCATCACGGCAAATGTTTTGATTCTAAATCGGCTGGGCAAAGGCCGATAGGCGGATGAAAGTTATAGCCGGAGATGGTTATCACCCGTAGCGGCTACCTCAGCGGGCCAATCCCCCAGAAGCTCCGCGATAATTCACCACGGCGAGCGAATGCCTTGGGAACGACTTCGCCGCCAAGAGGCATGACGATGAGCATAGGAGCCGCCGCAGCCGCCGGAGCCGCTGCCGCCGCCATGGCGGAATTGCTGAGGCAAGAGGAAGAAGAGATGACTCCTACAGCGACAAGGACCTGGCCGAGGGCTGGGAGTTCAAAATCGTGCGATCAACTTCGGCGGCGTTCCGCAAGCCCGAGCAGCTCCGCGCCGTACTTGCGGAGGAGAAGAAGGGAGGGTGGGTATTCGTCGAGAAGTTCGATGATTCACGCATCCGCCTCAAACGTCCGGCCGGTGCGAAGCTCATGGAGGGGGATTTCGAGGACGGGTATGACCCTTACCGCAGCATGGTAGGGATCTCAGGAGAGCAACGATTATTGATCTTCGCGATAGGTGTAGGCGTTCTGTTTGTGTCGTTCATCATTGTCGTCGCACTCTTCGATATTCGTTGAGCAACGGACATCTGATCTATTGGCCCCGACACTACCGGTGCCTCCCGCAGGCGAGCTGATTTGCGGGGATGTCCAGCACGTAGAACGGGACAAACAGCCATGGGACGCCCAGTCACGAGGCTAGGCGGATTGTTCAGATTTCCTGTCTTACCCATTTTGGTGCCTGGCTGTCGACTCTACTTTATCAGTATTTTTTATGTGAGCGACCGTATCCAAAGCAAACGAGCAAACGGTCTCGGCTTCTTCTCAACTCCAGCACCCGGAGCAGCGTCAATCCAACATCGGGTTGCTTCGCTCCGGGCGATTTACAGTCAGTGGTCATTGGGCTGCGCTCAATGCGCTTCGGCGTGGTGTTCCTGAAGCAGGTTCGTTCCTTCCTCGCTCATGTGTTCTGACTGGCTGAGAGCATGCTCCATCGGTGTCTGATGTTCTCCCTCGGGGCGAAGTTCCGCCTTTTCCGCCGCGCGAGTATCGTGTCTCAGGTTGGCCTTCGCCTGTTCGGCAGTAACGACCGGTGCGATGGCTACGGAATCGGGCTTGGTTTGGCCGTTGGCCTCAAAGACATCCACTGGCACGCGTCCGCCCACCGAGAGCATGACGTTGGTCGGGGGAGGCGTAATCCCCGCTTGCTGCAAGGCCACCTTGACCTTCAGCTTGACGTCGCTCTGCAATTTATTGCCATCAATCCCTCGAACGGGCATCCAGTAGTAGGCGCGAAGTCGAACGCCACCAGGTTCCAGAGCTTCGAGCAAGGCACTCGCTGGCGGGTCGGAGAGAACCCCTTCTTGCTCGCGCAACGCCTTGGTCATAGCATCAATCGCCGTGGCGGTTGAGACTGTGTACGGGATCACCACGTCAAAATTGCCCCGCGAGCTTGGCGAGGCCGACGAGTTCACTAAAATTTCCTTATAAATAATATTGTTGGGAATCCGAATGTGCTTACCTTCAAGCGTGACCAACACCGTCGCCCTCGTGTTGAGCGACATCACCACCCCAGCCTTGTTGGCGACTTCGACGTAGTCACCAATCCGGAACGGCCTGCGCATGCCCAACAAGATCGAGGCGATGAAATTCTCGGCGATGTCTCGAAATGCGAAGCCAAGTGCCAGGCCGGCGACACCCGCCAGTCCCAGGATCGAGAGCACCGCCTGCGTCAGTTCGAGTACATTCAAACCGAGCAGAACTCCGCCGAGCATCAGGAATGAGCTCAAGAGCGACCCAACGACGGATCGAACCAGTATATTCTTAATGAACGGGGCGAGTAAGACTTCCGAATAACGGCCGAAGAGCCGCCCCACGACGAAGCCGCCCAAGGCGATCACGAGCGCAATGATGACCAGCAGCCACTCTCGTGCCACGGCCGTCCAGAGGTCCTTAAGCACCTTCTCGGCCAGTTCTGAAGCGGTCAAAACCTGGGCATCAGTCTTCATTCGGTTGAGGACCAGGCGCACGCCTTCGACTCGCCTCGTGAACAGCGTCACGTTTTCGCGAACCTCGGCATCCTCAACCTGCCCTTCAAGCGTCACCACGCCGTTCTTGACTGTCACCTGGGCCAGGCGAACTCCTGGATACTTCGGCAGCAATTCGATCAGGGTTTCCTGAACGGCATGGTCGACAGGTTTCTCCACGCTGATTGAGCCGGCCGCCGTGGCGACCGTCGCTTCAGGGTTATCGGGGGTCGGTGCGGCGGTCGGTCCCTCACCTTTCGTCGCGGGGCCTGTCGCAGCAGGCTTCGGGGTCGCGGATAACCCGGGAATCTGAGCCCAAACTCCTGTCGTGACCGACAGACTCAAGATCATCGTCAGAAGGAAATATTTCATCTCGACGCGTCGCGCCGTAGATCGTGTGCACTCCATTGGATCCCTTTCTCCATTCTCAACGGCGATTTCAAACAAAAACAAGAACTGGCCTAGAACCGCCGTGGTCACTCAGGACCCTCCGTGATCGGGGATGATGCAAGCGCATAGAATCAATCTTCCCGAAGGCGTTGGCCAAAATCCGAATTGGTTTGCGAAAATGCAAATTCCGGACCATTTAAGCATCGAAAACAGGTCAAAATTTCGAGCCATGACAGGTTGTCCATTGCCCGCGGAGCCAGGCGGAGCCAGGAAGCCAGGCACTCAAGCCGGGGAAACTGGGTAGCTTCGGTTGGCTTGTTACTCGCGCGGAGCCAGGCGCGCGGAGCCAGGAAGCCAGGCACTCAAGCCGGGGTGGAGCCAGAGGCGGAGCCAGGAAGCCAGGCACTCAAGCCGGGGAAACTGGGTAGCTTCGGTTGGCTTGTTACTCAAAGACCTCTATGAGTCTAAAAGTGTAATGATGATCATGTGTTTGCGAAAAGTTGGACTAGGGTGCGGGCCGGCTGGCTTTCTCCCGTACCACAGTTCAGGTCCCCTTGCGGACGTGAGATGTCGTCGGGGTGCCGGCGGCCTCAAGAAGTTTTCGGCGAGGAAGGGTGGGTTCGAGGCGGGTGATTGGTGAGGAGAACCGGCAAGAAGTTCAGCGGGCCGTGGCCAGAATTGTGGGGTGAGAAGGAGATGAAACGCGGAACGATGGGAAACGCCGCGAAGTGTTGGGGCAAGGACGCGGACGAACCAGACGCGAGGCAGGACGAGAGCGGCGGTGAAGACTCTCGAAGTTCTCCCGCCAGACCTCGCGGTCCAGGCCTAATCGGGCGAAGATGGATGCGGTATCGGCCGCCAGGCACTCCTTGCCGTTCCGCTCCAGTCGACTGGCGGCGTCGACGAGACGGAGGTAGCACGCCAAGGTGAAGCCGGAGACCAGGCCCACGCGGCCGGGTGACGATTCGCGCCGGTCGTTGACCGGAGCGAGCCAGAGTCCTTCCTCCTGGATGGGGTCATCGGATTGGGTCGAGAGATCGTCGCGGAGCGTGGCCGTGACTCCCAGGTCGCGAACGTGGTCGAGCCGAGCGCGGAGCGAAGTGTGCGACGCCATCTCGGGAGTCTCGGCGATACCGGCGGCAACAGGGTTCAGGTCAATGTAAGCGGCGACGGCCAAGAGGGCTTCGTCGTCGAGCACGGCGACGCTGCGAAACCGGCCCTCCCAGAAGGCTCCGGTGCAGCCGTCCTCGCGGTTGGCCCGCCGAGCCAGTGGTTCCTTCAAGCTCTTCATGAACCAGCCCAGGTCTCCCAGCCTGGCGCGGGTCCGGGCGACCCAGGAAGCGTCGGCGGCGCATTGGCGCACCCGTTCCTCGGCGATCGGCAAGGCCTGTCCCGAGAGATCGCGGAGCGGGTGCAAGGTCAGCCAGCGGCGCGCGACCTCCTCATCCGACCACGCTCGGGCTCGATCGGAATCGAGCCGGAGGAGCAGGTGGAGGTGATTGTCCATAACGGCAAATCCGCCGCAGTGGATGGCAAAGAGTTCGACAAGTTCACGTAGCCGCGCGATGATCCAGTCCCTGCGGTGGGCGCGGTCGTCGCCGCAGAGCCGGGCGCGTCGGACGCAACGTGAGATGCAGTGATACCACGGTGTGACGGCTTCGTCGACGAGTTGCGAGCGTGGGGTAGACATCGTGGAACCCTCCTCGGTTCCGGCGAATCTACGGAGGATGTGATCGGTTGTCCATAGTGATGCGGATAATCCACATGGCATGATTTTGTGGATCTATTAGGCCTCCCGTCTTACCGGGTCGAAGGTGCCTGGCCAGGTCTCTCCGCAAGGCCTCCCGTCTTACCGGGTCGAAGGTGCCTGGCCAGGTCTCTCCGCATGGCCAGGTCTCCCCGCAGAACTCGCATGTCATTTCGGTGGATATAAGCTGAAATATTTGATAACTCGGATCATTCTGACTTCGTCGCCGCCCAGTAGTCGGCCTTCATGCCTGGAATATCCGCGGCCGTCCAGACATGAATCTTCACGCCATCCTGAACGATCTGCGTCTGGGTCGCTAATTTCGGACGCAGGTAGGCCTCGAACACGGCGATATCCCAGACGGTGCGCTGGGCATCGTTCGGGGCGTAAGATTCCCACCGCTTGATGAGGTAATCGGGGACCCCGGGCCGGCCTTTGAAATGAGAATCCATCTCGGCCTTGGACCACTGGAATTTGCGGAGCGTTGTGTTCGGCATGACGTGAAGTTCAACACCGCACTTGAGGAGATGGCCCGCGGCATGCAGGTCACCCCTCGTGTTGGACTCATCCGGTATTAGCCGCCCGTCCTTGTAGAGATATCCCATGACATAGACCGCGAGCTTGTCCTTGATGCTTGGGTCAATCATCAGCGCGGAGGCCACCGTCGTGTATGCCCCGAGCGTAAACAGGTGAAGCTTTTGACCGGCCGGCGTTTCTTTCGCCTTGGCAATGATGTCCCGCGCCGCGGGTGACTCGACCGGCGTGGTCGCGTCCTTCATCGCGTGCAGCGAACCGATTGGATGCGACACCCGATCCGACAGTTTCAGGATCGCGAGGACTTCCTCGTTCATCTTCTGACTCGCGTGCGTGTTGGTCACGAAGTCATGCGGACCGTCCCAACCCATTGCGGACAGGCCGACGACGTTCAACTCCGGCGCGACCAGTGCGCGAAACACGGCGTACGGGTCATCGACCTCGGCCGCCATGTCGGTGTCGATGTAGACGCGTGGCTTCGCCGACGCACTCGTCGTCGGCTCGCTCAAGACCTTGCTGACGATCGGAAACAGGTACTGAGCCTGGCGCTGCATCCCGATGTCATTGTAGTGAACCCCGTCGACGGTCCCTTCGCCATCGTCACCGATGAGGTCCGTCCCGCCGATCATGATCAGTCCCTCGACACCCTCCTTTTGCAGGCGTTGCACCGCGACTTCCTGCCTCTGGGTGAGGTCCGTGGGATGAGCCTCCGGTCGGATCAGCGACTGCCCGATGAAAAGAATCGGCGTGACCGGATGCGTTTTCCGAAGGGTCTGCACGAGTTGAGTGGTGCGGTCAAAGTACACGTCCTGCGGTGCCCCCATGTTCCACGCGCAGTCGATGAGATAAACCGCCGGATCCAGCTCGGCCAAGACTTCGCCCACGGGCGCGGCCATATCACCGGAGGCGGAAAACCCCAGGTTGATCACGGGCCGGTCGAGCATCCGGCCCAGAATGGACGTCCAGACCATCCCCGGTCGCGACGCGCACCCGCCTTGGGTGATGGATGTCCCATAGACCACGATCGGCTTGCGCAAGGCTTCGGGACGCGCGGGGGGCTTATCCAGATGACTTCCCGGCGGCACCCCGATTTCCAGAGACGTGGTGCCGTTGTACAGAGGGAGGTACAGCAGGCACTCGCGCTTCGCCTTACCGCCGTCGGCAAACTCAATCGTCGAGAGATTGCCTTCCTGCTTGTCCGGCCTACAGTTCCCGACAAACCGCCACTCACCCGAGGCGACGCGGGCATAAAGATCCAGGCCGCTGCATCCGGTCGCGGGCATGTGCGGCATCGCCAGCCCGCCTTTCCTCAGCGACCATCGCACGCTGACCGAGGGAGCATCCGTCACAAAACGAATGCCGATGCCGGCGCTATCCGTACTTTGGGCCCGGGCGACTTCATTGACCTTGAGCTTAGCGGAATCCGGCAGCCGATCGAACGGACCGGCGGTTTTCGCCCAACCCTTTCCTTCGATCTCAAGCGACGTCGCGTCTTTCCACTGCAGCTCTGACGCCGCGGCATGGCCAAGACTGACGGCACACAAAATCACCAGACTCGAAAAAACCTTTGTATCAACAATCATTGGCTTGTTTGCCCTTTTCAGGACGCGGAAGTACGGAACACAAGTGGCTCGAGGAGCCGGAAAAGGGGGACATAGCGATTTTAGGCCTGGTCCTTCCGGGGACGCAAGCACGATTCCAGGAGCGAACAATGGGGGGCATTCGTCGATATTGCCGTTAACTGGGTGAAATGGGGCGTCACAAAGAATCTCATGGATGATTTTATGAAGATTGCACAGAGTTAGTCGGAATATATGGATATGATATTTGGATTCTCCCAAGAAGGAAGTCGCCAAGGCGCTTGCAAAGTCACGAGTCCCTCCACGTGCAAGCCAAAGCGGCCGTCCCCATTCAGTCCACTGGAGAGTCTAATAGAGTTTTAGTTCTGTTTGCGTTCATGTGGTTATTGGTTGCGTGGTTGAGGTTGACGATCTTCGGAAGCCAGAACCGAGGGCGGAGTCTGAGCGCCGGACGTGCTTGACGTGGTCTGGAGGCGCGCCCGGCCTGGAAGCGGCAGACATCGAGTGTGCTCTCAAGGGGGTGTTAAAGCTTGCGCCGACTTCTCGAAATGGCCCACGGACTTGCGCTTGCCGTGGCGCCGGCCTACATTGAAGTCACCTCGAAGCCAAGATCTCGGCATCGGAGAATGAAATTGTGTGGATCAGATCGGCTTTTCAACAAGAGGTAGCTGGGCGGGGCTCCTGGTTCAAGGTAGCCCTTCAGACGCGGGTGATCATGGATTGCCGCCAGTGTCTCGGCGTTCTCAGGCTTGATCAAGGCGCTGCACCAGCGGATGCCGAGCTTGCCGCCCGCTCTCGGCTTCGTGCCCAGCAGATCCGCGACCGTCGAAGGTAAAGCGACCACATCAGGGAAGACGTCCCGCAGCTCCTTCCCCGGTTGGCTTGATGCGGATGAGCTGGCGATCCTCTTGCGGTCGAGCCGGAATTCAAAGACCTGATCGATTCGTTTGATAGTGCTGTAGCGGAACAAGGTCACGAGCTGCTCCCAGGCCAAACCCGCTCCCGCGAAGACGGAGAGATCGGACTGCACACGCAACTCTGTAGCGAGTTCAGGTGTAGGGAGCCGTGGCCCAAGTTCCAGCATTGCCAGGCCAAGCGGGCTGGCGAAATACCAGTCAGACTTCTTGGCATGAGCGCCATAGGCCCACTCGTCCATATTGAGGGCGGTGATCAAGGCCTTCTGGCCCTTGGGGTCGAGCCATCGCCGCCACTCTGCGAGCTTGACCTCATCGAGCGCGAGTCCGAGTGTTTGACCCGCCTGGATCAAGTCGACCTCGGGCAGTAGGGAAAAGGCGTGGAAGACCTGGCCAACCTCGGATTCGACCAGCGCTAACCCTTGGAATGTTGAGAAGAAGAGGGTTAGGAACTCGATCAGATACGATTCCTTGTCGCCTTTGGAATACCAGAAGCGTTGGTTTCTCTGGTAGTGGGCGAGTCGAAGGACGCCTTCACGAATGATCACCGGGAACCGTGTGGGGTCCTTATCCCAAAACGTGGTGAGGTTCGGTCCCGGCTTGAACTGATTCGGGCGATCGTGCTGGACCACATCCATGGCGATCAGGAGCTTTCCAATCCGCTCGGTGAGGTACTGGTTGAAGTTCGCTTCCTTGCCGACCCGGTTCACGTCGGTCATGTTGGGTGCACCGTCGCTCTTGGCCTGAACTTGCCCCGACAGGAGGATGCAGGCAACGGCTCGATACCAGTAGCTGACGTATGGAAAGGCCTGGTTCTCCCCGAGGTTTTCGACCGGTAGGGTCTTCTGTTGCTCGACGAATTGGCGAATGGAGTCGGGCGTGCGTGCCTTGGCCATGCTCTCGTTTTTCCAATCCTTCGCGATTCGACGGAAATCTGGAAACCGCAGTTTATTGCAAGTTGTTCCAGGGTAACCGTTCACGCCCCATCATCCAGGATCGATGGCTTTCGGGAGCGATTCTGGTGGGCCCTGATGGCTTGCGTGAGAAATTCTAACACGCCGCGGCCCTGGGATCGGCAACTGGCAACGACGGTTAAAATCCGTTCCACCAACCGAATGCCCCGTTCGCTGTCGATACCGTAGCTCGATTTCCGCCAGCCGACCGCGTGACGAACGGCCCGCTCGGCCGCATTGTTCGTCGGCTCCACGCCCGGCCTCGACGCGAACGTCCAGAGAATCGCCTCAAGGAGCAACCATCAGTAGCTATGTGCTTCCATTGGGAGATTTGGTGAATCTATTAATCTGTCCTCGAGTCTTAGCAACTTCCTCAAGTCTCCTGATTTTCCCTGTTTGGGTGCATGGCCACCAATTGCGATATCCAAGGAAGCTCTGACAATTCTTGTCTGGATGCCGAGTTTGTCGGGCTTCGCCTGAGGTTTTGTCAGAGCCTCTGATGCCCCGACGTCCCTCCTAATCGAGGTTTCCGCCGTTCCCTTGTCCGGCGTCATTCGACCCGTCCGGCGACGACCATCTCCCTGATCTTCTCCACCAGGCCCCTGATATACGGCGATTCGTGCTTATCGGGCAGTTCGCCATAGTAGTGCCAGCGGCGGCACTCATAGAACAGACAGGTTCGCAATTCAGTCAAGGTCGAGTCCCGTATCTGGTTGGCGATCTCTTCGCACTGCTCGAACGAGCCCCAGTGCTTGAACCCGTTGAACGTATTGGCGAGCCGCCAGACCTCCGTCCCAGCGGCGTCCGGGGACGGCAGGTGGTCATTCCTGAGGGCGTCGTTCGGGATCGCCTCAATTAGTTCAAATGCTGTATCAGGCATCGGGTTGGGAAATGGATTATTCCGTGTGTCCATCTCCACCCAAGCATGATCTTGACGCCACTCGCCGTCACTGCGCAGGTATTCAAGGAAGGCGGTCTTGACTTGCTCTAGAGTCAAGTCGTCCTCAACCCGGTATTCCTTTCTTGCTACCCCATCTACATGTTCTAACGTCCAAGGCTCCGAGCCTGTCCTCTGGATAAATTCCCCTATTTCCTTGACAAGCGGATCATCGGGAGGCACGCAATTCGAGGGCGCACGACAACTGGCTTGGATGAAAACATCGTCCGATTTCCAAAGGTGAGCAAAATTCCCCATCGCTTTGCCATCAAAGGCTCGTTCGATGAGGGCGTCCGAGGCGTTGTCGATGTCGGGCATTTTTTGAGACGAGAATCGCAATCCACCCTCCTTCGTTTCATCGCTTCCGGGCCCATCAGTGGCCACGCACTTCAATTGGGGAATCTGAGGTATTTAGCGAAACTACAAACCTTTCCGGTAGTCTTGGTGGCTTAGCCAAGTCTCCTGGTTTGCCCAATTTGGGTGCATGGCCACCAACGGCAGTTACGTCAGAATACAGGAATGCCCGAATGGCATGAACCTAAGAAATAACTCCTTGGCCCATAAGGTCGTTACGAAGTTCCGCTCGTGGCTTTTTCATCAACGGGTACTGCTTCGGCCTTCGCTTCTTCACGCGGGGTTCGACGCGATCGGGGCGATCAGGATTGACGATTAACTCTGGCAATTCGTCTCCCGGTTCCGCCTGCATCAACCAACGCAGTGCGTCGATAAAGCTGATCCGCTCCACCGCCACCTTTTGCCGTTTCGCCGCCTCCATCATCACTAGACATGCCAAATTGTAAAGAATTGCATAAACTGCCAATTCCTTGAGGACGCCTTCCGTAGTCATGCATTTCAATACATCCATTTTCATAGTCTGCTTCAAGTGACGCAGATTCAGCTCAACTCGCCATCTCATTCCATAGAGTTTTGCTAGCGCCTCCAGCGGGTAAAGCTCGGCGTCCAGGAGCGTCGTCACCAGCGTCACAGACTTCGTCCGGAACCCCGGACGGCCCACATCATATCGCAATTCGCGGACCACCAACGTGTCCGGCAACGCCGCGTATTCCTCCGCCGTCATCCACTCAGGAGCATCCACGGGTTTGAACCATTCGACGACTTGATCGAGCATCCCAAGCCCTCGCAGCCAACGCGATCGGGGGAGCCCCTTCTGGGTGTTTTTTTCACCGAGATGAAAGTGCGGACGCCCCGGCGTGAAGTCGACGATCTGACGCTGATGCATGCGAAATACCGCGTGAACAAGCCGTCGGCTTAACATCGCAACATGAGCATAGGAACTGAGACCTCGGTCAACGACCATGATGTCGTCCGCTTGCAGCGTCGGATGGATTCCACCCACCTGCGACATGTCGTGAGTCCGTAACGGCGCTGCGACGACATCCAGAAGGAGGCCGGTGCCGGCGTGGAACAACGCCAGGATCTTGGCGACGGGAAACCCACATCCGGGCGACTGATTGCCGGGCTGACCGAACTTGGCCTGGAGCTCCGGAGTGTCGGGCATGGAGAACGACGAACCATCGACCAGCCAGGTGCGGTGGCCGCGCCACAGGCCTTGGGTTTGGGTGTCCGGAACCAACCCCTTGAGCAGGTTGCGGAGTACGGTCTGGAAGACCACCAAGGGCAAGAAACGACGCGCCTGACAGTAGGCCGTGGCGGTAAAGCTGCGACCGCTGAACAGCGAGATGTGGGTCAGGGCGGTGTTGCCATGGATGACCTGGATCACAAACCAGTGGAGAATCGCGGGTGGAGTGAGCACGCATTGCCGCCAGGTATGCCCCACGGAGCGACAGGCCTCGAAGATGGATTCGGGGGCGAGGTGGAGGGCAATGTCTTGTCGAATCTGCGTGACAATGGTATCAATCCGGTGATGCATCAGAGGGCCTCTTGTGCACGTTGCTGTCGTTAAGCAACTCCATCGTGCCAGGAGGCCCTTCTTTTCTCAACCTCTACAACCGCTTCGCCTTACCGTTGGCTTCATGCCATTCAGGAATGCCCACTTTGAATTTTCCCAGTGTGGCGAGCGTGGTCTGCATCGACAGAAATGGTCCATCGGCCCGCAGTTCGTTTCCAGGATCTGGACAAACCGCCAGTATTCCTGGCCGGGACGGGGCCACTTCCTACCCAGTCCGCCTGTCCTCGTTTTGACGGTTTCCCCCATGGCTGTCTTTGAAATCCCATTTACGGCAGAACCTTCGAGATTTCCCAGAGCTTAACAGTCGTATCATCGCTTCCAGACGCCAGCAACTTCCCATCGGGCGAGAACGCCAGCGATTTTACGCGATTTTTGTGCCCTGTAAGCGTTTTAAGTAAACGTCCCGTCGCGGCATCCCAGAGGATGATCGTCATATACTCGGCGCCGGACGCCAAGATTTTTCCATCAGGAGAGTATGCCACACACCAAACAAATCCCTTCTGTCGCACTTGGCTGCCGTCGAAGCTGGCAGTCGTCTTATGACCGATCAACCGAGTTCGGACCTGAGATTTTGCCAGGTCCCAGAGATCGACAATCCCGTCCGCTCCTCCAGACGCGAGGGTGGCACAATCGGGCGAAAAATCAAGGCTAAAGACCGCCCCTTGTCGACCATTCAACTGGAAGCTCTTTTTCGGTTCCTTGAGTTGCCACAACTTGATCGTGCCTTCAAAGCAGCCAGCACCGAGCCACGATCCGTCATGAGAAAAAGTGAGCGCACGGGCTCCGCCCTGACAATCTTCCAGCCTCTCTCGGAATTCTCCCGTGGACGCATTCCAAAGCCTGACGGTCTCATCGCCGCTCGCAGACGCCAAGGTCTTCCCATCTCGGGTATATTTTACGGAATGGATCCAGGACTTATGCCCTTTGAGGACATGTTTGACCGTTTTTGCCCCAAAGTCCCACAGCCTCACCTTTGAATCCAAGTATCCCACGGCCAAGAACCTACCGTCGCGGGAAAAATCAAGAGAATCAGCAGAGTTGTCGTCTTGAATTGATGGCTCTAAGGTTAAATCCGCAATGTGTTTCCTCGATTTTGCATTCCAGACCTTAACCTCGGCGGCCCCATCGCCCGAAGCCAGAAGTTGACCATCAAGGGAAAAAGCCAAGCATTTCACTCCCCCCCGATGACCCACTAATTGGTTAGGTCCCTGAATCTCGTCAGCATGCGCGAAGCCGCAACCAAGTCGAAGCCACAAGCTGATTAACACAATGCCGCAATTTCGCATGATTATTCTTTCCTGTTGGTTAGCGAAGCTTGCCTGGGTAACCCTGCGGGAATTGCCCAAGTAGTATCCAAAATTCCTTCGGGGGAACTTCAGGCGGACCATCAGGGACCATCAGTAGCCATGCACTTCAATTGGGAAATCTGAGGAATTTAGCAAAACTGTAAACCTGTCCGGTAGTCTTAGTGCTTGGCCAAGTCTCCTGGTTTACCCAATTTAGGTGTATGGCCACCGACTGGCCCGCCTGCCATTTGCTGTTCGGTCAGCGCGCCCTTGACCCTCACCAGCTCCACGGCTATCCGGTCGAGCCGGGCGATAGCCTGTCGGATCGTGGCGTCTTGCTCTTGGCAGTCTTCCAAACTGTACTCCGGAATCTGCTCAAGGGGTTGGTCCCTGACACCAAACCCGAGGACTCTTGCGCGGCCACCGCACCTGGTTGGTCGACGGCACTTCGTTCCCCATGCCTGACAACCCCGAACTCCAGGCTAAGTTCGGCCAGCCGGGCAACCAAACGCCCGGACCATCGGTGGCCATGCACTTCAAATGGGAAATCTGGGGGATTTGGCGAAACTGCAAACGTGTCCTCGAGTCTCGGCAGCCTGCTCAAGCCTCCTGGTTTGTCCAATTTGGGTGCATGGCCACCGACTGCGACTCGTACATCTCAGCGCGAGCGACAAAAGTTTCGTTGAGCGGGCGAGCCTCAGCGACAATCTGTTGCTGGAAGTTCGCAAGAAGCGGATCATCGGGAGGCACGCAATTCGAGGGCGCACGACAACTGGCTTGGATGAAAACATCGTCCGATTTCCAAAGGTAGAGCAAAATTCCCCATCGCTTTGCCATCAAAGGCTCGTTCGATGAGGGCGTCCGAGGCGTTCTCGATGTCGGGCATGTTTTGAGACGAGAATCGCAATCCACCCTCCTTCGTTTCATCGCTTCCAAGCCCATCAGTGGCCATGCACTTCAATTGGGAAATTTGAGGAATTTAGCAAAACTACAAACCTTTCCGGTAGTCTTGGTGGCTTGGCCAAGCCTCCTGATTTGCCCAGTTTGGGTGCATGGCCATTGACTGTACCCTCAAGTCTCTTGGTTTGCCCTATTTGGGTGCATGTCCATTGATGGCCTGACAAGTCTTTGCCTGGACTGACGGACAGAAGAACAATCTCTGCCTGGCTCAAGATTAGGCGAAGTCTTCCAGCCAGACGTCCTCGATCCAATCGGCGAGGCTCGGCCACTTCGTGGACGGCCAGCCATTGTGAGAGTAAAAGACGATTTCTCCTGCCGGATTCATGCAGTAGAAGTCGGCGTTGTGCTCGCAGATTGGCAGGAGATCGCGGGGGACGTCGAACCTGCCCCAAGCCTTCTCAGCGACCCTAAGCAGATCGGTGTGCGACTCGGCACGTGTGATAGTGACCGGCTCGAAGATGCTGTAGCTGATATCACTGGCTTCCATGAGGTAGCGAAGGAAGTCCGGGTGGAACTGGACGCCGAGTCGTTGCTCGGCCGTTTCCACTTCGCCTGGCGTCGGCAAGCGGACCGGGAGGGGCGGAGGATGGTTTCGCCTCCTCAATTCTTGGATCGCTTCGTCGATTTTCATGGATCGCCACCCGGGCGGCTCTTGACGGGTGCAGATAAAGCCTTCGTGCTTGTGGGTGCTTAACCGGCCCACAGGAGCATGCAGGCTATGGAGTCCATCGGCCCTCAAGTTCGCACCATACCCGTCGATTGCGCCCCCCGCAAAGCCCCTTGCCCGATGTGCGGCAAGCTAGGGCGACGCAAGGCCATCCACAACCGCCAGGTCCGGACCATCGCCTACAAGCAGATCGTCGTCCTCGACATTACCTACGGCGAGTATCGGGCTCGTAGCAGGGATGACCATCGGTGGCCATGTACTTCAAATGGGAAATCTGGGGGATTTGGCGAAACTGCAAACGTGTCCTCGAGTCTCGGCAGCCTGCTCAAGCCTCCTGGTTTGTCCAATTTGGGTGCATGGCCACCGACTGCGACTCGTACATCTCAGCGCGAGCGACAAAAGTTTCGTTGAGCGGGCGAGCCTCAGCGACAATCTGTTGCTGGAAGTTCGCAAGATACTCACGCTGCGTCGCGACCTGCTTCGCGGTCTCCTGGATTATCGCTTCGGTCTGGTTGGCTGGGCCTGGGCCGGTAACAGCTAGGACGCCAGCGGTGAACAGTTCACGGACATATTTGCCAGCCCGATTGAAGAATCCAGAGACCTTGTCCTTGGCTGCACCGAGCAGAGCCTTTGGGGTAATGTCGTCGAGCAACGTCTCAGCCGATGCCCGAAACCACCCTTTCCCCTCGGTGACGATAGCCTCCAGGACTTCCCGTCGCCCCTGGTCGCTGAGGCTGCCGTCAACCCACACCGAAGCGTGGCCGGTGGAGTTGAGGGCGGCCACAAGAATGGTTTGGGCGGTAGGCGCAGAAGCAGCCCGCTTGAGCGCAAGGTAGCCCGCGACAGCTGAAAGGGTGTTTTTGACGACCGCGATTTGGTCGGATGTCATATTTCGATGGGGGCGGGTTGCTGCCGTGCGGCTTACCAGTTGTTGGGATCTTCGAACCGGCGGCTCAGTCTTGCGAATTCGCCTGTCTCAATAATCTCGGGAGTGCATCGCCTGATCGTTTTCAGGAAAAGAGTTAAGAGGAATAATATGTCTTGATCGCAGGGCGAGTCGTTGGCCAGCATTACAACAGCGTCCACGAATCGCCTACCGCGATGGCAAATTCGGTCTTTTGGTAGCGACGCCAATAGTTGGTCGGCCTGTTCCTTGTTCACGATTCGACCGGCTGTCAGTAGGGGAGGTCCCGCTGGTTCGATCGGCGTGTTATGAAAGGCGGTTACGGAGGAGCGAAACAGAAGAAGCATATCAAGTGGAGTATCACCAATGAGGAGACCCGCTCCAGTATCGCGAGCGACAAAGTCCATGAATCCAAGATGAACAGAACCCGTGGCACCAATCTCCAGGTCTTCCGTTCGCGTGTCCATGTAGGAGTAAGCTTCTTCAATATTCAGATAATCCACACGATACACTCCTTGTCATAATATCGATTTGAAATTAAACAGAAGGAATTGTCCCGAAATCAATGGATGTGGTCGAATATTAAGGCTCGCTCCAATCCTAATGTCTTCTGTTTGGCTACCGAATGCTATCGCGATCGTATTGACACCTTGATTAGGTTGTCGCCCAGTGTAGACTCGCCACCCACCGGTTACTACTCCAAAGAACTCGTTTACGACGGGGCCGTTCCCAGGGAATGCTCGACCTCTCTGGTCAATCAACTTCATCCCATCGTTCCAAGTTCGTTCTGTTTCAGCGATGCTTGCACCATTTGCTCGGATTTTCTTGAGATGAGAACCATCAATGGCCATGCACTTCAATTGGGAGATTTGAGGAATTTAGCAAAACTACAAACCTGTCCGCCAGCCTTGGCAGCTTAGTCAAGCCTCCTGGTTTACCTGCTTTAGGTACATGGCCACCGACTGTACCTCGAGGGAACGTCAGGTGAGCCATCAGTGGCTATCGCTTCGATTGGGAGGTTTGGGGGGATTTGGTGGAACTGCAAATCTGTCCCCGAGTCTTGGCAGTTTACTCAGGCCTCCTGGTTTTCCCTGCTTGGGTGCATGTCCATCGATGGCCTTCTCGATTTCAGTGAGGAATCGACTTTTTGCCAGGATTACCCAACCCACCCCTTCGGAGGTGCCTGGCCACTCGGCCTATCGGCCACTCGGCCTCATCAAACCCTTGACCGATGTCGAGCGGCCGCTAAGCAAATAACAATCATGCCGAAACTCACCAGTGTTGTAGGCTCGGGAGTCGAGACGGCCGGTGACAGCATCAGGGTATGCATGTCCTTACCGTCAGGGAAGCGGCCGTTGGTCGCCACGACCTGTGCAAAGATCGTCCCGTCCGCGGAGATCGTGCCGTGGTGAATAACGCTGGAGAAGCCGTCGTGTTTGAGGGTTCCTTGTGGAAGAAGCGTGGTCAAATCGGTCGATATTCCGGTGTTTAGATCAATTAACCTCTGTCCTTGTCCGTTAGTGATCAAAACATTTCCGCTGGCGTCGAGGGAAGCAAACCCGATAATTCCGCTATGCATTGGGTCGGAGGATGGGTCTTGGTAGGTCAGAGAAACAAACGGGCCAAATGTGTCGTCATGCTGCTTTTTTGTGTATCCAAATGTTAGACTATTAAATGGATTTGCCAGATCGCCACCACCGGGCACGGTTCCGAGCACGAACCCTGAGTTCGTGTTTTGCCTGGACTGCATCTGGAACGTTACCGGTCTTATGTTTACCCCCGAACCCTGCAACCCCTGCACCGAAGGCAGTGCAGCCCTGTCGATCTCGGTCAAGGACAGGCCAAGCGGCGGATGGAGAGCCCTGGCTGCCTCGACCGACTCCGCATCTAAGGAACCTAAATCAATAACTGTAAACAAATTAGCGGCCTGGCAATCGGTCCCCCATCCGGTCGGTAACATAGCAACTAAGGACATTAACCAGATGTAGGCAAGGACTCGTGTGGGCATGGTATCTTCCATGAAGCAATGTGATTCATCTTGCCCATACTATTGCGAAGCGTGCTCAGGTGGTCAAGGTGGAACACCGCATCCCCTAGCTCCGGTACACCTTCTCGGCCGCGTCCCTGATTTGGATGAACTCCCGACACCGGCAAATCCATTCGACATCGAGCGAGACTGTGCGGACCTTAAGTTGCCAAAGCCAGGTGCGACCTCGCCTGTTTGGGGTCGCCCAGGCGCCTTGGCGATGCCAACGATCTGGCCCTACTTATCGAGCAACCTGTGACCAACACCTCGCCCAACAGAATCAAGCTATGTATATTGGCCAGAGTTGGAAATGGGGAAGACTTCGTCCAGTCACCTTGGACTGAGTCATTCTGATAGATTGGCGAATCTGGCTGTCGAAACGTCGCCCTTGTTCGATCTTAAAGAGCGTGGAACGAAATAATTGCTATAACTTCTCGTCGTTGTACATAATGACCCGATGCACGACGATTCGGAATTGCAACGCAAGTTCGCCTCGATCCTGCCGAACCTCAAGGAGAGGCAGCGGCGACTTTTGGCCGCTGCCGAGGCCCGGTCGCTCGGCTATGGCGGCATCCGTCGCGTGAGCCGGGCCTCGGGCATTTCCCATACGGCGATCAGGCGGGCATTGGAGCAGCTCGATGCTCCGCCTCTCCCCACTGGTTGAGTCCGGCGGCCCGGTGGCGGTCGCAAGAAGTTCCGCGACAAGAAC
The DNA here is from genome assembly GCF_045290345.1 of Singulisphaera photorubra. Lineage (GTDB taxonomy): Bacteria > Planctomycetota > Planctomycetia > Isosphaerales > Isosphaeraceae > Singulisphaera. The sequence continues at coordinate 3,890,996 of NZ_CP155447.1, forward strand.
CCGGCGATCCTCGCCGCGCTGGAGGAGTTGTGGGACTTTCTCAGCGAGGGTGGATAAGCGCGGACAGTTTCAGTAGTGGTCGCGTAGGCAGTAGGTGGCGCAGAAGTCCTTTTCCGGCAGAGCCTTGCTTCGGCTCCTCGGGCTGCCTTGGCCGCCCAAAGTGTCCGCGCTGTCCACTGGTCCTGGCATCGGCGGTGAGAAAGTCCCGGAGTTGTTCGCCCCCGAGACGCGGGGCGATCCCATGTCCCCTCTGCGGTGGACCTGCAAGAGCACCCGTCAACTGGCCGAGGCCCTGGCTGGGCGAGGGTTCGCCGTTAGCCACCGCGTCGCCGGCGAGTTGCTACACCACCTCGGCTACAGCCTCCAGGCAAACGCCAAGACGCGCGAGGGAAAGCGGAGCCCTGACCGCGACGCCCAGTTCCGCTACATCAGCGAGACCAGTGGTCGCTACCTCGCGGCCGGTTGGCCCGTCATCTCCGTGGACACCAAGAAGAAGGAACTGGTTGGCGATTTCAAGAATGGCGGCCGGGAGTGTTAGCCCAAGGGGTACCCCGAGGAGGTGCGAGTCCACGATTTCCCTGACGCCGGCGCCGGCAAGGCGATCCCCTACGGCGTCTACGACCTTGGGTGGGACCTGAGCTGGGTCAACGTCGGCGCCGACCACGACACGGCCAGCTTCGCCGTCGAGGGCATCCGCCAGTGGTGGTCCGGGATGGGGGAGGAGATCTCTCCGGATGTCGGTCACCTGCTGATCTGCGCCGACGGGGGCGGGAGCAATGGGTATCGGGTCCGGATTTGGAAGGTGGAACTCCAGGCGTTTGCCAACGAGTCGGGTCTGGAGATCACCGTCTGCAACTTCCCGCCGCGGACGAGCAAGTGGAACAAGATCGAGCACCGCTGATTCTCGCACATCACGATGAACTGGCAGGGTAGGCCGCTGGTGAGCCATAAAGTGGTCGTTGATTTAATCGCCGCGACGAGGACCGCAACAGGCTTGGAAGTCGAAGCCCGGTTGGACATGCGGAGAGTCCTGTTGGAGCGACACGAGTTCCACGGCGAGTGGAATTACACAATCAGGCCCACGGTGACGAGACAGATGACCAAGAAGTAGCACTTATTTCGTTCCAGGCCCTTAGTGAGGAATCGGCTGTTAATCGGGATTGCAAAGCTATCCGTTATAGGTTTTCCGGCCACTCCAGAGACGATCTCCGTGTCGCGATATCCCCGTATTGATAACGCATCGCAGACGGAGGGACACTTCTGGTACGTTTGCGGGATACCAGTGAGTTAAAATAAACGTTTTGGTTAACGGTGATGTGTTTGCTGTTGCATTAGCAAGCCTCCGGCACCGCGGTCTTATCAAGACTATCTTTCTCGAGCCCCTGTGATTGTGTAGCGGGAGCCAGCGCCAGAGCTTGGACCTCGGTCTGCTTTTTGAGGCGGTCGATGATTCGGGTTACGACATTCCGTAATTCGGAGACCTCCTCTTGGCTTTCACGCTCCACCAAGGCTTCGAGCAACCGCCCGTCTCCCGGATCGAACGATTCCATCAGTTCCAGGGCGGCCTTGCGGATCCGGGGGGCCGGATCGTTCAGGGCCTCCACCACGGCGAGTTCCACTTGCGGGTCGTTCATCTCCGCGGCACGGAGGGAGCCGGCGGCGATCAAGCGAATGCGAGAGTTTGGATCGGTAAGCAAATTCTGCATGACCTCACCGACTAGGTCGACTGGAGTCAGCTTGAGTGCGGTGGCGGCGTTCAATCGCACACCCTCGTCAGCATCGGTCGTCTGCTCGATCAACAGGGGAATTGCGTCTGAGGGCAAGGTTTCGAGCCGGCCGAGGGCGTGCGCGGCGTTCGCTCGGACTTGTGACTCCGGGTCACTGAGTGCCTCGATCAGGTCGGGGATCGCCTGTTCGGGGATGGCTGCCGCTCTCATCCATCCCGCCGAGGCCACGATCCGGATGTCGCCGCAAGCATCCCTGAGGCCTGCGGCGAAAGCGTCGACTGACTCGGGAGGTTGGATCAGCGTGATCGCCCGGATTGCCTTTTCGCGGACGCTGACTTCGCCGGTCCGGGCGGCTTGGAGCAAGGCCTCGCCGGCGGTCGCGGCTTCGTGGCCGAGGCGGCCCAGCGCCTGGGCGGCGCGGGCTTGAACCGCCGTGCTGTCATCCTCGAGCAACCGTCGGCATAACCCCGCGATCACCTCGGGGGTCGCGCCGGCCAGCTTGGGGAGCACGGTGATTGCCTCGAGTTTCACGTCGTCGTTTGCGTCGTCGAGAAGGGGGATGAGCTTGCTCACCACGGATTCACTCGGGTCGCCCCACAGACCGACCGACTCCACGGCGGCGGCACGGACCAAGGGGTCGGGGTCTCCGAGTCCCGCCAGGACGATCTGGGCCGTGGATGAGGTTGGGGCGCCGATCGCGCCCATGGCGCGGAGCGACTGGCTGCGCACCTCGCCGTCCTCGTCCAGAGCCGCCCATTCGAGGGCCTTTCGTGCGCCGGCCGCGGCCTTGCCGAGGTTGCCTAACGCCTCGGCCGCATTGCCGCGCACTTGCGGATTGAGATGCCCCAGGGAGTGGATCAGGGCGGTGACCACGTCGTGGTTCGAGTCACCCATCTGGCCCAGCGCTTCCGCCGCCAGGGCACTGACGAGGTTGTCCTGATCATTCAATGCTCGCACCAGGCCGGGGACTGCGGCCTCCGCGGCCGATTCCCCGATTTTGCCCAGTGCTTCCACAGCCTTGGCCCGTACTCCGTCGTTCTCATCTTCCATCGCCTCGATCAGGGCCGGAGCGGTTTCCTCGGCGGCAGCGCCGATGGTTCCCAGGGCCTCGGCCGTCTGGGCCCGCACGACGGTGTCCGGGCTCTCCAACCCTTCCGCCAGAGTCTCGGTGGCGGCCTCGTTCAGCGGCCCGACCCGGGCGATGGCCTCGGCTGCCGCCGTGCGCACCAACTCATCACGGTCCTGAAGCAGCGGGACGAGTGATGGGACCGCGGGGCTGGCAAGCTTGTTCAATGACCCGAGCGCCCGTGCCGCCGCGGCCTTGACCGGACTGCTGGCGTCTTCCAACAACTCAATCAGCGCGGGCACCGTGACCTTCTCGGATCCACCGACCAAGCCCAAGGCCTCGGCTGCCTCGCAGCGAACCGACTCGTCCGCATCCTTCAATAAGCGGATCAGCCCGGGGACCACGTTTGCGGCGGGCGTCCCGATCCGGCCCAGCCCCCGCACGGCCTGGGTTCGCACCGCCGCCGAGTCGTCAGTCAATGCGGATTCCAGCGTTTCCACCGCGAGCTCGACCGGGTCGCGGGGCGGTGGAGTCGGCGTCGCCCGCCGTCTCCGGGCCAACCACGAGGCCAAGGCTCGACCCCTCAACCAGCGACGACGATCGCGCACTCGCGCTCCGACCGTTGATTTCGCCCGAGCGGTGCCGAGAGTCCCCAACGCTTCGGCCACGCTCTGCCGGACCAAAGCGCTGGGGTCCTGGCTGAGAGCAGCCAGCAGAGGGAGTGTGTCCCCAGCGTTGAGCAGTCCGAGTGCGGCTACGGCGACGGCCCGAACGTGCTCCTGCGGATCGTGCAGATGACGGACAAGGGCCGGAATGGTCGAGGGTCCAATCGTCGCCAGCACCAGCGGCAATTGGTCGCGCTGCTCTTTCGTCAGCGACGGGACCGAACGTAGCGAGACCAGCAGCGGACCGATTGCCCCGCCTCCGAACTGGGCCAGCGCATTCCGCGCCCGCTCATGAATGGGCCCGTGCGGACTCCAGAAGTCGGTGATCGTCTCCGCCAGCAACTTTCCTTGCCGTAGGGAAGCGAAGACCTGTTGGAGCAATACCAGGCTAAAGAACGCCTTGAACCCGGCCAGCAGAGTCGAGGCTGGCCACGCGGCCGGCATGATAAACTCGGCCCGCAGCCAGTGGCGCGACTTGGCCAGATCCAGAACATCAAGCAGGCCGAGAAGCTTCGTGATGGCGTATGCAAGGAAATCAAGATAATTCGGTGTGTCTGCCCCGTCCCCCACCGCGTACCAGCGCTTGCCGACGAGGTCGTAGAGGCCCTGGTTGAGCAGGGCGAAGCCGCCGATGATCGCGACAGTGGCGGCGATCAAGAGAGGGACTCGGACCTGCTGGCCGTAGCACGCCAGGTAGGTCGCCGGCGCCTGGCCCTTCAGCGGGTTATGGATCGCCTTATGGCCTCGCTCGACCTCGTATCGTTCAATATCAATAAACATGTAGGCGAGGCAGGCGATGGTTCCCATGAAGAGTGGGGTCAGCCCGCACGCGATCCTGAGGCCCGGCAGCGAGTCGCCGGCAACACCTCCCGCGACGAGGAACCCTAAGGCGAGAGCCAGGAACCAGGGCCAGGTCGCCCAGGCCAGCAACTGCTCCCAGAGCCGAAAGCCTTTGCGGATACTCCCCCTCACCACGGTGCCAAGGACCTGTAAGACCCAGCCGATCAATCCAATATGGTACAGAATACCGGCGGCCAACCCCAACCCTACCAGAGCGACCAGGAGGAGGTACGACGATCGGCCGCGATCCAGTTCGAGGAACCAGGAGGTCTTCATGAACCTATTTCCGAGACGTCGGGATCATTTCTATGTTTGAGGCGAGTCGCCCGCGACAGACCTCTCCTCAGGAAAGGCGACGCTCCAGTCCGTTTCGTCACCTGCATTTTCGAGACCCCAGACGATCCAATGCGCCGGCTGTGGGCTCCCGCGCCGGGCCTGTTCAACCCGTCACGATCGCATCTCCGCGAGTTCAGTCGGGCCGAGGTGAAAGCGAATCGGTTTAATGATTAGAGCATACCGCGTGCCACGAGCTGCATTTTAGGGGAGGTCCCCGTCATCCCAACCGTGATGTTCAAGATTTACGGCGAGAGCATTGATGTGGAGAGCGAGGTGGCGTTTCGCTCCTGATCGTTGGTCTGAATCAACTTTCCTTGGCTAGGGAACCCTTGAGGTTGTAAGAGGTTGGACTTCGTGCCGTTTGATCCGGCGGTGCCACGGGATCGTTGTGAACCGTCTCTGATTGGCGTTGGGAGTGAGCAATGGTCTTGCTCCCTGGGCGGGAGATTTCTAACTTGGGTCAGGAGATTATAGCGCGAGGTTTCGGAAGGAAACGAGGCACCACGTGGGCGGGACTCGGATTGCAAGTGTGTCGGGGTTGCGGGGCGTGGTCGGTGACGGGCTCGACCCAACGGTTGTGGTCGAGTTCGCGGCCGCCTATGCGTCGAGTTGCGCATTGGGGCCGATTGTAGTCGGTCACGATGGGCGTGTCTCGGCCCAGGTCTTTACCTCGGCCGTGCTGGCCGCGGTGACTGCCACGGGTCGTGATGCCTTGCTGGTGGGGCCCACGGCGACGCCGACGATCGGCCGACTCGTGCGCGACCAGGCGGCGGCCGGTGGAATTCAAATCTCGGCGTCGCACAATCCGTCCAAATATAACGGCCTCAAGTTTTTTCAGCCCGAGGGGATGGTCCTGAGCGCGGCCCAGGGCCGCGACGTTCTCGATCGCCTCCACCGCCGTGCATTTGGTTGGGCCGCCTGGGATGCGCTCGGGCGGGTTCGCTCGCTCGATGATCCCGATCAGTCGCATCTAAAGCATGTGCTCAATATCGTCGACGTTGACGCTATCCGTCGCCGCAAGTTTACGGTGGTGCTCGACGCCTGCCACGGGGCAGGGGGCCGTCTGGGGGCGCTACTCCTCCGCTCGTTGGGCTGCAAGGCGGTCGTCCTCGGGGCCCTCCCTGATGGCCGCTACGACCATCCTCCCGAGCCGACCGAGGCGAATCTGCAGGCGTTCTCCGCGATTGTGCCCGCCACCGGCGCGGTCGTCGGGTTCGCGCAGGACCCTGACGCCGATCGTCTTGCCCTGGTCGACGAGTCGGGTCGCTACATCGGCGAAGAGTTGACCCTCGCGCTGGCAGTCTCGCGGCGACTGGCTCAGGTCCGCGGTCCCTTGGTTCTGAACCTCTCGACCTCACGCGTGAGTGAAGACCTGGCCGCACGCTACGGCTGCCCGGTCCACCGCACTCCAGTCGGTGAGATCCACGTGGTTGAGCGAATGCGCGCGGAGGGTGCTGTATTGGGCGGAGAGGGGAATGGCGGCGTGATCGACCCTCGGGTCGGCTTCGTTCGCGACAGCTTCGTCGCCATGGCTGTCGTGCTCGACTTGCTTGCCGAGACCGGGGAGCCACTCTCCCGCCTGGTTGACGCGCTCCCGAAATATGCGATGGTGAAGGATCAGTACCCACTCGCCCAGGACGGAAGTGCCGAGGGGATCGCCGCACTCTGGGATAAGATCACGGCGGCCCATCCCGAGGCCAAGGCCGACCGGCGCGATGGTCTGCGGCTCGACTGGTCCGATCGGTGGGTCCATGTCCGATCAAGTAACACCGAGCCGATTGTCAGGGTCATCGCCGAGTCGGTCGATTCGGCGACCTCGCGTGCCCTCGCCGACCGGATCGGACGTTGGGTGACTTCGGGAGGCGCTTCGTGAGCTGGCCGACGTTCGATCGACCTCCCGCCGCCGCGTTTGTCGACGTGGACGGGACCTTGCTTGCGCACACCACCACGTTGCTCTTCGCCCGGATTCTCCGTCGCCGGGGGCTGATCAAACGGTCGTTCGTTCTGCGGGCCGTATTCCACGGCCTTCAGCACCGGTTTGGCCGGCTCGACTACGGCAAGTTGATCGCGTTCGGGTTGAAGAGCATCGCGCGGATCCCGGTCGTCGAGCTGGAACGGATCGCTTACGATAACTTTGTCGAGTTTGTCCGCCCTCGGCTCTACGAGGGAGTGGTCGAGCACCTGAACGCATTGCGCCGGTCGGGAACCGCCGTGGTTCTGGTTTCTTCCTCGCCTGGGATTGTGATCGAACCGTTGAGCCTCTATCTCGGGTGCACGGATACGATCACCACGCCGGTTGTCATCGAACGCGGTCGGCTTGTCGGAATTGGCTCTGGTCCACCATGTTACGGAGAAGGAAAGCTCTATTGGGCGGAGCGATGGGCGGAGGATCACGGGATTTCGATGGACGATTCGGTGGCTTATGCGGATAATTGGAGTGACCGAGCGTTGTTACAACGCGTCGGCACCGCGGTCGTGGTTCATCCACACCGAAAGCTGTATCAACTGGCGAAGACTCGCGGCTGGCATATTGTCTATCCGCAACGACCTCGGTCGTTAGCCCGTCGCGACGTTGATCGCTAGGATGGGGGCCCTCTCGTTGTGATTTCGTCCGCCTCGGGCGATTTTCTCAAGGCCAGCCGTCCGTTCTACGCGTTGGTCGCTTCGGGCGGGTTTAGGACCTCGTCGAGCTTGCTCGGAAACTCTTGGCGGAGCGAATGGTGATGCCACACGAATCAGCCGCCCCCTCGAAGGGGGCCCGTGCCCTTCGAGCCGGCCCGACAGCCATGGCGCTGGTCATTGGTTTGGCCGCCCTGACCGCGCACGCCTCCGAGACGGACCTGGTCCAGGACATTCAGCGCTATTGCACAGTCTGCTGGAGAAATGCCCGGCTTGACCCTGGCCTCTGGGAAGATTGCACCCAGGAGGTTTGCTGCCGGCTCCTCGGCAAGGCGCGGGCCGGCCAGCTCGACCTCAATCTCGTTTTGGCCGACGATACCGCCGAGCGTCGTGAGTTGGTCCGGGCGATTGACATGGTTCGCAAGCGCGTTCAGCGTTCGAAACGCTATCAACCCCTGAACGATCGACTTACGCCGGGCCCGGATCTCGATCAGCGTGAACGCAATCGCCAAGAACTCGGCGAAATTCTCGAGGCAGCGCGTCAGGCCGTGCTCAGTGCCCGCCAGGACCAGATCGTCGAACTATGGACTCGCGGCTGGACCGTGCCCGAGATCGGCGAAAAGATGGGGCTCCCCGTGGCCCGCGTCAGCGACGAGAAATACAAGGCGCTCCGAAAGCTCGAACGCTACCTCGCGGGCCGTCGCGACGAACTCGAGCTGGCTTCCGAGTCCACCCCCCTCGAGCTTGAAGCGACTCGAGCAGGGTAACGACACTGGAGCATCCCCAGACGCTCGATGCTGCCGTGATCCCCGGCGCATCGTGTCCCCTCTCCACGCGTCTCGGTGCCAGCCGAGCGCGTGCCGCTTTACAAGCGGAGGCCCCGCCTGCCTCTCGGCCCGGGGTCTGATTCCGCATTGGGGCTGGCTCTTCGACACCCCAAATCGATGGCCCCAACTGTGATCGACCTTCGGTGCGAAGCCATCCGGCTTTTGTAGGGGGGGCACGGCCCACCAGGTTTCGCCCCCGAGGCCGAACAGTTCCCAGCCACCCTATCGATCTGAGCCACTCGAGGGTAAGCCCGCTCTCAGCGGTCCATTCCCGCGTATGGGGTTGGCTTCAGCCTACCTCGTACTTGAGGTGGTGGCAGGATGAAGCCGACCGTACCAGGGAAAAAGACGGGTGGGCCGTGCCCACCCGCAAAGTCACCGCCGTTTCCCACCCACGCACAGCCTAAAAATCGCCGTACTCGACTTCGAGATTGGGCCGGCTTTTTTTGAGGTCGTCGATACCCGCCTGGGTCGCCTTGGTCCAGGTGATGCTGAGATAGTGGAGATTCGCCAGTGCTTTGAGATGAACGAGCCCTTCGTCCGTGATCTGTTCGCCGGAGATGGAGAGCTGCTGGAGTTCCGGCAAGGATTTGAGGTGGGCGAGTGAGGCGTTATTCAGGGAATTGGCGTAGAGGGTGAGCCGATACAGCTTGGTCAAGCCCTGGAGATTTGCCAGACCGGCCCCGGTGATGTTGTTATCCGGGAGGTGAAGACGTTTGAGTTGTGTCAATCCTTTGATGTGAATGAGCCCCGCGTCGGTGACTTTGGCCTTGGTGATCGCGAGGAGTTCGAGATTCTTGAGGCCGGCGATGTGAGCCAGCCCCGCGTCGCCGATGTCAGAATAGCCGAGGTGCAGGTATTGGAGTGTGGGGATCGACTTCAGATGAACGAGGCCGGCGTTGGTCACGGGCGTGCCATCAAGGTAGAGTTCATTGAGTTCGGGTAACTCTTGGAGATGGACGAGATCGGCGTCGGTAACGTTTGTCGACGTCAGGCTGAGCCGAGAAATTTTGGGCAACCCTCGAAGCTGGGCAAAGCTGCCTTCGCTGAGTTTGAGCCGATCCAAGACCAATCGAGCGAGTCTTGGTATTTTTTTGAGGCCTGCCAGGCCGGCCAGGGTGAACTGTTCGCTCTCGAAGGCGGGATCCTTGCCGATGTTGAGGAAGTAGAGTTCTGGCAGATCAGCCAACACCGCCAGCCCGGCATCGCCGACGTCGGTTGTGCTGAACGCGAGACTATTCAGCTTCCTGAGCCTTCGAAGCACGGGGAATCCCGAGTCGGTCACGCACGTGCCGCTGATAAACAGCTCGGTCAGATTTGTGAGCCGGCTGACGACCTCAAGCCCGGCATTTGTTGTAGGTGTATCGATCAAGTGGAGTTTTTGGAGGTTCTTGAGCCCCGCGATGTTTTCGAGGCCGGCGTCGCCCACTCTTGTCTCGTTGAGCGAGAGGGTTCGGAGTTGCTTCAGACCTCGAAGATGCACCATGCCTTCGTCGTCGATCGCTTTACCCCTCAAGTCCAGCTCAGTCAGCGCGGCGAAATCGTCGAATTCCATTCCCTCGAACTCGTCGGAGAGGGACTGGAGATAGACCAAGTCGTTCTTGGTCGGGCGAGCCGCCGCCAGGATGCGCTCTGTGGGCTTCGGGCGCTTCTTGACCGTGGAGGCCGCGGCGGCCGGATAGCCGGCCGGTTGACCAGTCGGCTTCGGGAGCGGGAGCGCCCCTGAATACGAGTGCAGCGCCTGCGCGACTCCCGTCCGGCCGTCCTTCCTCGAAAATCGGAAGAGCGAGGAGACCCACCTCGAATGGCCGGCCGTGAGCACCGAGTGAATGAAGTAATATCCTTGCGGGTCGCGGCGGACTTCCGACAACCTGGCCTCGGTCCCCCGCCAGCCCCAGACGTCGATTGCGCCTGACCCCTCGCCCCAATTGCTGCCCAGGAAGACCTTGGTTCCCGACCAGTCGCCTGGCCCGAACCGGAGCTTGTAGGACTCAAACTTAGGGATATATCCTTCTTCTGTTGGGCCAACCTTCCCGCCGAAACCAAGCACCGCGACCGTGTCGGTGGGGATTTTCGCGTTACCTTGATAGGGGATCAGAGCGTTGGCGACCCCATGTCGCCCGTCTCGCAGGGTGTAGCGGAAGTTGACAACAACCCACTTTGCCGCGTTTGCCGTCGCCAAGGAATAGATGATATAAAATCCGTCTTTATCGGACTTTACGTCGGTGCATCGGACGTTGAGGCCCCCTGTCCAGTCCCATAGATCGGTGCTCGGATTCTCATCGCCCCAGGCGCTTGAGACGATGATCCTGGCCCCTGCCCAGTCGCCTGGCCCGAACCGGAGCTTATACGACTCGAAGCCAGGGATGAAGCCTTCCTCCTGGGGGCCGATTTTTCCGCCGTAACCAAACGCCAAGGCCGAGCGCTCGGTCGCGATGGGCGGAGCCCCGGCGGGGGCGGTCGCCGCTTTTTTCTTGGCCACTGGTCGAAATTGCACTGCATGAACACCGGCGTACGGAATCGACCAAGCCATCAATGCGGACAGGGCAAATCCCGCCGCCGTGAATCGACTTGTCCCGAGCATCGTGCGATCTCCTACCCATCTTCGTTCGAAGTAGTACTCACCCCCTTGATTGGGGAAGAGATTATTAGAACAAGACAGCCAAGACCCCGACAAGTCCACACACGGTTAAGGCAAAGCCAAAGCGGCGACCGGCTTGAAGCGTTTCTTTAAAATAGGGGTTTAGTAATGTGGTTGAATTATTATGAGTTTGCTTGCAAGGAAAAAAGGCACTTCTACCGAGAGGTAATCGAGCCACCGTGCCAGAGCGGGCGGGGGATGGAGGGCACCGGGAAGCTGCAGCGTCCTGGACTTGATCGGATCGATTCCGAAGGTATCAATTCCAAGCCGGGGCGTATCAACCCCGGCTCACCATTCGACGGCGTCACGCTCCGGGCGACTGGATCCCGGCCACGGTCGATGTACTCCATCCCCGGCCGCATCGCGGCGACATCCATGCCGTGGATCTGGTCCTCGTTTTGATGCACGGACTTCAGCGAGTTGAAGATCCTGGGGTCTCCACCGCGTTCGAGCGGCCCAAGACGAACCCGGTTGACAGAAGGAGCGGGGAGACCCCTGCCGGAGGCACCAACTGGCGAGTGCTTCCAATAATTCTGGGGCGAGCCGAGCCCTGCAAACGCGGCTTTCTCGCCTGTGCTTGCTGCCCAGAGATTGGGCCCCAACTCGCAGACGAACACTTACGTCGAGCGGTTGAGGCCGCGAAGGCCTTTGGGGACGGCCTTGCGAAGGAAGCCGACCTGGCTAACGCACGCGAGCCCGCGCCTGATTATTCATCGCCAATGCCGCCGGTGGGAGAGCATGGCGAGTCGGCTCTGGAATTGACGGCAAGGGACGAAAGGCCCGATTTCGGCAGTGAATCGCCCGTTTCACCTACTTCCCGGAGCACTGGCAGTTGCCGCGAGGCGGGAGGCCGACTCTGCTCGGTCTCCCGATCGATTCGCGGTTTCTTGGTTTGGGTCAAAGCGATTTGACGGTCTCGAGGACCTCGTCCGAGTGCCCGTCGACCTTGACCTTCGGGAAGATCTTTTGAACGATCCCGGTTCGATCGATGATGAACGTCGTCCGCACGACTCCCATGGATTTCTTGCCGTAGTTATTCTTCTCTTGCCAGACGCCGTAGGCTTCACAGACCTGATGGCCAACGTCGGCGACGAGCGTGAAGGGGAGATCGTATTTCTCGGCGAACTTCTGGTGGGACGTGGTATCGTCGGGGCTGACGCCGATGACGTGGGCTCCGGCCGCTTCGTAGTCGGCCCGGGCGTCGCGGAAGGCGCAGGCTTGTTTGGTGCAGCCGGGAGTATCGTCCTTCGGATAGAAGTAAAGGACCACCGGCGCTCCCTGAAGTTGGGAGAGTGTGACCTCCTGGCCTCGCTGGTCGAGGAGCGTGAAGTCGGGAGCGGGTTGGCCAGATTCAATCATCGCGGTTTCTCTCTTTCCGGCATCGTTCCGGAGGTTAGGTGAATCGTTTCAGACGGCCCATGAAATGAATTTCGCGGGTCCTGGAGATTGCGCGAACCGGGGACTCGGACGCGACTCTGCGAGTATGATAGGCAACACGTCGAGCGGAAACGACTCGGCCCTCAGAACGCCCCGACGGGGCACGGAGTTCGTCCCTTGGGATCCATCGAAATCTTCGACCACACTGCCGACGTTGGGCTCAAGATTCGAGGCCGCGATCTCAACGACCTGTTTCGAACCGCGGCGCAGGGGGTGTTCGACTATATCGTCGTCAATCGACCCGACGTTCGTGTGGAGCGCCGCGACGCTCTCACTCTGGAGGCGGACTCTCCCAGCGAGTTGCTCACGACCTGGCTCAACGAGTTGATCTACCGGCTCGAGACCGAACACCGGCTCTACGCCGATTTCGACGTGACCGTGGCCGAGGATGGCCGAAGTCTGCACGCGGAGATCGGTGGCGAGCCGATCGATCACGATCGGCATGTCCTCGATCACGAGGTCAAGGCCGTCACCCATCATGGCCTGGCGCTGGAGCGCATCGGCGACGAATGGGTGGCGGAAATGATCCTCGATATCTGAGTGGGGACACGAGTGAGGAGCGTCGGCCCGGCCCGGTATCGGGTTCAGACCGGCTCGATGGCCAGCTCATGCTGCTGGATGAAGGCGTCGGCCTCCGGGCGGGTGAAGACCCCCGCAGTGGTTCCGATCGCGCGGACGCAGCTCGCACCTACCGCGCTGGCGAGTTTCAGGCAGTCGAGAGTGGAAAGACCATCGATGAGCCCGGCGATGAACCCGGCATCAAAGGCATCCCCGCCGCCGGAGCCGTCGAGGTAGGCGACCGGGTAGGTCCCGAGTCGAACGCGGAGTGAGTCGGAGACGACCACTGCGCCTCGCTCGCCACAGGTAATCACCACGCAGCCGGCGCCAAGGTCCCGGAAGGCAAGGGCCTGGCGAACGGGATCGGTCTCGCCCAGGATGAGGGCCGCTTCATCGGTGTTCGGCAGGAAGACGTCGGTTTCGGGCAGGACAGCACGCAGATGACGGAGGTAATCGCCGGGGCCGGGGGTGGCGACGTCGAGCACGGTGACCGTCCCTGCCTTCCTGGCGCGGGAGAACCGCTCGGCCAGGGCCGCCGCGTGGAGGGCGGGAAGGATCAGGTAACCTCCCACGTAGAGCACACGCGGAGTGGGATCGAGCAAGAGGGGGTCGAGGTCCGCGGCCGTCAGACCTTTGTTGGCCCCGAACGAATGAACGAAGCGCCGGTCCTGTCCCTTCACGTTGATGATCAGGGTCTGACTGGTCGCTCGCGAGGGATCGATCGAGAGGGCGCGGACATCGACACCGTTGGCGACCAGAGTCTCGGCCACGAACCGGCCGAAGGCGTCGTCACCCACTTTGCCGCAGACCGCTGCGCGAACGCCTAGCTTGGCCAGGGCGATCGCGGCATTGGAGGCGCAGCCGCCAATATTCAAGATCAAGTCGTCGGCCGCCACCAACTCGCCGGCGGCCGGAAGGTGTGAGATTGGCGTGCAGAGATGGTCGGCAACCACGACCCCCGCGCAGACCACTGGGCACGCGCTCGTTGACTTCGTCGACACGGCGATCGGCTCCCGAACCCATCAATCGATCAGGCCTCACCTCAACGGTCAGGGTCGAAAAAACCCTGACCGTTGGGGAAGAGAGTCTACCAGAGAGGCAGGAGCACCCCTAGGGCCTTTCCCGATCAAACTGGGTTGTCGAGCGAGGCGGCAACCTCATCGCCGGACACATTCGTGGGCGGACCGGCTCGCTTGCCGATCAATTCCTCGATCTCCGAGACGCTCAGGACCTCGCGTTCGATCAAGGCTTCGGTCAAGCGTTCAAGATCTTCACGGTGATCTTCGAGCATGTGGAATGCACGCTCGTCGGCCTCGCGAAGGATACGCGCAACCTCCTCGTCGATGACCTGCGCGGTGTGCTCGGAATGGTCACGGGTTTCGCTCATTTCACGACCCAGGAAGGGGTGCTCTTCCGAAGCTCGGAAGAAGACCGGGCCGATCCGTTCGCTCATTCCCCACTGTGTGACCATCATCCGGGCCAGGCGGGTCGCCTGCTTGAGGTCTTCGGCGGCCCCCGTCGTGAGGTCATCGTAGATCAGGCGCTCGGCCGCGCGGCCGCCCAGCAGGACGGCGAGCTTGGCGTCGACCTGGCTTTCGCTATACCCGAGCCGATCCTCCTCGGGGAGGAACTGGGTGACTCCGAGTGCCCGGCCTCGCGGGATGATCGTCACCTTGTGGACCGGGTCGGTGTTTGGAGAGAGCCAACCGACCAGGGCGTGGCCGATCTCGTGGTAGGCCGTGGCGCGTTTGTCCTTCTCGGTGATGAACTCCTCGCGCTTGGCCCCCATGATGATCTTGTCGCGAGCCGCATCGAAGTCGGCCATGTCGACCTGGTTCTTGTCTTCGCGGGTGGCCAGCAGGGCCGCCTCGTTGACCAGATTGGCCAGGTCGGCTCCGCTCATGCCCACGGTCCCCCGCGCAATGCCTTCCAGGTCGACGTCGGGGTCGAGCGGAATGTTGCGGCTGTGAACCTTGAGAATGGCGAGGCGTCCCTTCTTCGTGGGGCGATCCACCGTGACGTGACGGTCGAAACGACCGGGACGGAGCAGGGCGGGGTCGAGCACGTCGGGACGGTTGGTCGCCGCGAGCACGATCACGCTCTCGTTGGGAGAGAACCCGTCCATCTCGGTGAGGATCTGGTTGAGGGTCTGCTCGCGTTCGTCGTGACCTCCTCCCAGCCCTGCGCCTCGGACTCGGCCGACCGCGTCGATTTCATCGATGAACAAGATACAAGGACTGCTTTCCTTGGCCGTCTTGAACATGTCGCGGACCCGGCTGGCACCGACGCCCACGAACATCTGGATGAACTCGGATCCGGAGATCGAGAAGAAGGGAACACCGGCTTCTCCCGCCACCGCGCGAGCCAGCAAGGTCTTACCCGACCCAGGCGGGCCGATCAGCAGGACCCCCTTGGGAATCCGGCCGCCGAGCCGCTGGAACTTCTCGGGGTTTTTGAGAAACTCGACGATCTCCTGCAACTCGCTCTTGGCGTTCTCAAGCCCGGCGACTTCGTCGAATGTCGTTCTTTGCTTCGACTTATCATGCCGTTTGGCCGGACTCTTGACGAAGCTTCCGAGGATTCCCCCGTCAAACTGGTCACGGGCCCGTCTCATCATGAAGTAGACGAGGCCGAGAATCAGAAAAGTCGGGAGCAGGAAGGTGACCCAGATCAGGGTGTTAGCCGTATTGGGCGGTTGAATGTCGATCTTGACGGATTCCTGCCCCGGCTTGGCCTCCGCGGCTTCCTGACCCGGCTTAATCTCCTCTCTTTCTCCTCCGCCTCGCGGAGCTTGTTCACGACATCATTGATGGCTTGTTCGGACGGGAAGTTCGTCACGAACTTCGAAATCGGCAACGGCAATCCCCCCGAGGGGTTGGGCATCGTTGCTGAAGGATAGAGTTGCTTTTTCCGAAGCTCACCGCGCGCTTCCCCACCCTGGATCGATAAGGTCTTGATGTTGTTCATCTTGACCTGATCGAGGAAGAAGGGGCTGTAGCTGACCGTGGTCTCGGGTTTGGACGAGAGCTGCCAGAAGATTAAGGCGAATCCGACAATGAGCAAGAGCCAAAGCCAGGGCGGAGTGGGAGACCCACCGGCCGCGTTGGGCTTGCGGCCGCCCGCGGATCGTCGGGGAGGTTCTTGCGGGGGTCGACTCTCCATACGATCTCAATTCCCAAAAAAAATCTTCCCGAACGATTTGTCGCGGCATGGGCATCGCATCCCGATTGCCGCCGTCAGGGTATTGGTATTGTAGCGAAATTATTCTGAAAATTCAGGATCAATCGAACCGCGATCGAACCCGCCGGTATTTGTCCCTCTACAAGAGCTCACCGACAAGGGACACAGCCAGGTCCGAATCGTGTTCTTTATCGTCGAATTCCAGCCCCGAAACACGAAACCGGGACCAGAAGATTCGGACGAAAAATACGCGGCTAGCTCTACAGCCGCAGCTCGGATTTTAACCGTGAAGCGATTCGAGCCATTTTTCGCAATCGATTGCGGCGGCACAGCCCGACCCAGCGGCCGTGATTGCCTGTCGATAATGCGTATCGACGACATCACCGGCAGCAAAGACCCCTTCTACGCTTGTGGCGGTGCCGAAGTTCGCCATTTGATCGCGGAGTCCTTCAGGAGCGGGCGTTCCTTTCCAGGCCAGCGCGGTGGGGGTCAGGATGTAGCCGTCGGGCGTCATCGCGAGCTTCTCGCGGAAAATCTTGGAATTCGGCGTGTGGCCGATCGCCAGAAAGAGGCCATCCAGCGCAAGGTCGCGAGTCGCGCCTGGTTTCCCGTCGAGCGCGGTGAGCCGGACTCCGGTCAACGAGCGATGAGGTTCGTCGACACCCAGGTAGGAATGAACTCCGGCATTCCACGCGTATTCGACCTTCGGGTTATCGAAGAGCCGCTTCTGCATGATTTTCGAGGCACGAAGCGAATCGCGGCGGTGGATGAGGGTGACTTTCGCCGCGTAACGCGTGAGGAAGTTGGCCTCCTCAACCGCCGAGTCGCCTCCTCCGACGACCGCGACCTGCTTGCCGCGGTACAACGCCCCATCACAGGTGGCACAGGTACTCAGGCCGTAGCCCATGTAGTGCATTTCTTTATCGAGTCCGAGCGTCCGGGCCGAAGCGCCGGTGGCCACAATCACGGCGTCGGCCGTGTATTCCGCCGTGGCCGCCTCGGGGTCTTTGGGATCCGTGGAGGTCTTGATCCGAAAGGGACGCTGGGTGAAATCGACTTCAATGACCGTTTCGTACCGGCAGTCCGCGCCGAATTTCTGGGCCTGCTTCCGCATCAATTCCATCAACTCGGGACCGTCGACGCCCTCCGGGAACCCGGGGAAATTTTCGACGACCGTCGTCCATGTCAATTGGCCGCCCGGCTCGTGCCCCTCCAAGACGAGGGGCGAGAGATTGGCCCGCGCCGAGTAGAGCGCGGAGGTCAATCCCGCGGAGCCTGACCCAATGACAATCACCCGTGTATGGGACATCGTTTCCTCGCCAGAGGCAGACCGTCCGCGACGGAAGCACCCCCTCCGCCGACAGTCTTCAAACTCAATTATTCGCACTATGCTGCCAAAAATCGCGGCGCTGTCCAGCGCAGACCGGAATTCTCTGCCCCGGAACCCGGTGGCCGAGTCCCCAAAGGCGGAACGGTCCAAGCGACCCCTCAACGCGGTCCGCGGGGTCCGCTCGCGAGGTCACAAACGATGACTCGGCAGTAATTGAATACGGAAAACAACATCGAACGGCAACCCGATGATGGCCGTAAGAGTGGCATCGCGATGCCTGGGAGACGGTTCCCACGCAGGAATCAAGGGGTTCTGACGGACCATGGCGAGTTGAGAATTGGTCGAACCGAGGTGGGAAAATTTGCTGAGTTCAATCTGGGGGAGACTTGTAACCTAGGTTACTCAGGAGAGACAACGTCCCCAGGATTGGGGTGGTTGGACAGAAGCGTGATGGAAACGTGGGTGACGTCTCCCGAAGGAATTGCGCCATGCTGGTGTTGACACGGAAATTGATGGAAAAACTCTACATCGGCGACGATATTTGCGTGACCGTCGTCCGCCTCGAAGGGGGACAGGTACGCTTAGGCATTGAAGCGCCTCGCGAAATTGCGGTGGTCCGCGCGGAATTACTTCCGGAGCGGAACGCAGTCACCCAGAATGCCTCGGCCCACCCCACCGATGGCGCTGCAGACCGCCAACGACCTCAGGTCTCGATCAGTCGAGGCACATGGAATCGGTAACCGACGCCTCGAACGGTCTCGATCAGATCGGCCGCGTCCCCCAGTTTCTTACGCAAGCTTTTGATATGGACGTCGATGGTCCGCTCGAGGACCACGGCGTCTTCCCCAATCGCGGCGTCCATCAACTCGTAGCGTGTGAAGGCTCGGCCTGCCTGACGGAGCAGGACCTCAAGGAGGCGAAACTCGGTCGGCGTCAGCGGCAATTCCTCGCCCTGGTGGAGTGCGCGGTGACCATGGCGGTCGATCGCCACTCCCTGACTCTCAATCAATGTGCTGGAGGACGATTCCTCCTTGGACTGTCGCCTGCGCAGCTCTTTCTTGATTCGCTCGATCAGGATTTTGACGCTGTAGGGCTTGGTCACATAATCGTCGGCACCGACGGCGAAGCCGACCAGTTCGTCGGTTTCTTCGGCCTTGGCGGTGACCATGACGATCGGGATCTCCCGGGTCCGGGCTCCGTTCCGCAGCTCGCGGCAGACCTCCAAGCCGGGCTTAACCGGTAGCATCAAGTCGAGCACGATCAGGTCGGGGAGCTTTAACTGGGCTTGCCGCAGTCCATCCTGGCCATCGTGCGCTGTCAGGACCTCGAACCCTTCGCGTTCGAGATTCGCGGCGAGGACTTCCACCAGCGCACGCTCGTCTTCCACAATCAAAATCTTGGCTTTAGGCATGGTCGGCGGGACCCGTTGGGTCTATCGGTCTGGGCGTTGAGCGACCTACCTATCTTCACGGTTCGCGGTGTCACTGGTGTGTGGATTCTGAGAAAAACCGTGAAGAAGCGATGATTTGATCCGCTCCTCAAGGTTTAGCCAATCCGCCCGGTGATGTAGGCTTCGGTGCGCGAGTCCTTGGGATTGGTGAAGAGGAGGTCGGTCGCGCTGAATTCGGCGATCACACCGGTCCGGTGTCCGTCCTTGGCGGATTCGTCGAGCATCAGACAGGCCGTCAGGTCGCTGACCCGACGGGCCTGCTGCATGTTGTGAGTGACGATGACGATCGTGTACTCGTCTTTGAGATCGTCCATCAGGTCTTCGACGCGTGCCGTGGAGATCGGGTCGAGGGCCGAACAGGGCTCGTCCATCAAGATAACTTCGGGTTCGACGGCCAGGGTGCGCGCGATACAGAGCCGCTGTTGCTGGCCGCCGGAGAGTTCCAGACCCGAGCGATGGAGCTTGTTTTTGACCTCGTCCCAGAGTGCCGCGCGGCGGAGCGAACGCTCGACGAGCTCGTCCATGTCGCCCCGGTAGCCGTTGATCCTGGCGCCCCAGGCGACGTTCTGGTAGACGCTCTTGGGAAACGGGTTCGGCTTCTGGAAGACCATGCCGATCCGCCTCCGGAGCGCGACCGGGTCGGTGCCCGATTCGGTGATGTTATCACCGTCGAACCAGACCTCTCCCTCCATTCGGGCCCCGGGAATCAGATCGTTCATCCGGTTGAAGCAGCGGAGCAAGGTGCTCTTGCCGCATCCCGACGGGCCGATCAAGGCGGTAATTTGCCGCCGTGGGATTTCGATATTGATGTCTTTGAGCGCAAGCGAGGCCCCGTAGAAAACCCGAAGGTTTCGCGCGGCCAGAACGCTCGACTCGGGGCTTGCCGTGGTCGCGGGCTGCTGAGCAGCGGCGACCGGCGCAACGGAAGATTCGGGAAGGCTCATGGCGATTAGCCTCGGCCAGGGCGACCGTACCGGTTGCGGATGACGATGGCCGTGGCATTCATCGTCAGCAGCAGTACGAGCAGGATCAAGATCCCCCCGGCGGTCACGGTCTGGAACTGGATTTTGGGATTCTTCGCGTAATTGTAAATCTCGACCGGCAAGACGGTATATCGGTCGAACGGGGAACGCGGCAGCACGCCGATCGAACCCGCGGCGCCAACCATTAATAACGGGGCGGTCTCGCCAATCGCGCGAGAGAGGCCCAGGATGGTCCCGGTCAGTATCCCAGGCAAGGCCGCTGGGAGGATGTGATCGCGAATCATTTGCCAGCGCGTTGCCCCCAGGGCCAACGCCGCCTGGCGGAGCGAATTCGGCACCGTCCGAAGCGCTTCCTGAGTCGCGATGACGATGACCGGAAGGACGAGAAGGCTCAAGGTCAAGCCACCGGCCAGGAGCGTGCGGCCCAGCGCGATCTCTTTCATCCCGAAGGCCCGGACGAACAGCGCCAGGCCGAGGATGCCGTAGACGATCGAAGGGACCCCCGCCAGGTTGGCGATGTTCGTCTGGATGATCCGACGGAGCAGGCCAGGGGGCGCGTACTCTTCGAGAAAGACCGCGGCGCCGACACCGATCGGGATCGCAAAGACGGCCACCAGGCCCAAGAGCCACATACTTCCCGCGATCCCGGCTCGGAATCCGGCCAGGGTCGGGTCGCTCGACTGCGGCCTGGTCGCCAGTCCCCAGAGCATCTCGATCAAGCTTCGGGTGTTGCTTCCGATCGCGTACCAAGGCTCGGCTCCGGGGCGGCGCAGCGCCGCGGCGATCACGGCTCCGAGCACCACCGAGAGCACGACCACGCCCGTCAAGGTGGCGGCAAAGCAGGCCACCCCGAAGATGGGACCCAGGAACCGTCGAGCTCGACGGTGTGGCGCATACAAGGACGACCCCGGCGCGCTCATTGGTAGACCTCGCGATACCGACGGAGAACCAATCCTGAGACGATGTTGAGAGTTAACGTGATGGCGAAGAGCACCATCCCCACCGCGAACAGCGAGAGATATTTCGGCGAGCCGTATGAGGCTTCGCCGTTGGTGACCGCCACGATATAGGTGGTCATCGTCTCGATCGAGGTCAAGGGATTGAGGCTGATCTGAGGCCGCATCCCCGCAGCCAGCACGACGGCCATCGTCTCACCAATGGCCCGGCTCAGCGCCAGGATAAACGACGCAACCACGCCGGAGAGGGCGGCAGGCACGACGATGCGCGTCGAGACCTCGAACTTGGTCGCCCCCAGCCCGTATCCGGCCTCGCGAAGTCCGCGGGGGACCGCCGAGAGCACATCCTCACTGAGCGAGGAGACCATCGGGATGATCATCACCCCCACCACGATGCAGGCGCTAAGGGCGTTGAACGTCTCGACGCGAATCCCCAAGGGCTCGAAGATCGCCTTGAGGACGGGCGTCACGACCAGCAAGGCGAGATAGCCGTAGACGATCGTCGGGATTCCCGCCAGGAGCTCGAGCGTCGGCTTGAGGACCGCCCGCAGACCACGAGGAGCGTACTCGCTCAGGTAGATCGCGCTCAAGAGGCCGACCGGCAAGGCGATGATCGTCGAGCCTGCCGCGACGACAAACGTCCCCCAGACGAGGGGGAGGATTCCATATTTGGGGGGGTGGTGTTCGGGTTTCAGCACCGTGCCGGTGAGAAAATCGAGCACACTCACCCCCGACTTCCGGAAGAAATCGACGGTCTCCACACCCAGCACGACGATGATCCCGGCGGTCGTCAGCACCGTGATCATCGCGCAGAGGAGCAGGAATAAAGAAACTCCTGACTCGCGAATGGCGCGGAGCTTGGAACCGCCCAACCAGAGCTTGTCGTCCGCGTCAACCGGTCTCGGTATGGTCGCGCTCACGCTGCGTCCTTCGCGGTAGGAGCCGAGGCGTCTCCGCCAGCCGACAGGGCCTTCTGGTTGGCCTCCTGCGTCTTCGAGGTGGGAGGGACGTATCCCCCTTTTTTCGCCAGCTCCTCAATGTGCTCGAGGTAATACTTCAGGAATCCGAACACGGCGGGGCGTCGGATCGAGGCATTCTTGACGTAGATGAATAAAGGCCTCGAGAGCGGGGTGTAGCTCTCGTCCAGGATGGTGGCCTCGGAAGGCATGACCGGAGCGGCGGCGCCATTCTGGATCGGAATCGCGCGGAGCTTGTTGGAATTGGCTTCAAAGTATGCGTGGCCGAAGTAGCCGAGTCCGTCGACGTCGCCTGCCACGCCGTTGACCAGCGTGTTATCGTCAGAGCTGGGCTGGACGTCGTCTCGCTGCTGCTTGGCCTTGCCGACGATCACTTCGGTAAAAAAGTCGAACGTGCCTGAATCTTGATCGGGGCTGTAGAACACGATCGTTCGGGCCGGCCAGGACGGGTCCAGATCCTTCCAGGTCATGACCTTGCTGTTCGGCTCCCAGATCGCCTTCAATTGGGCGACGGTCAGGGATTTCACAAACTGATTCTCGGGATTGACGACCACGGTGATGCCGTCGGTGCCGACGTTGAAGCGGGTCCACGGGATCCCTTGCGCCTTGGCCTTGGCTTCCTCGTCGGCGTTCGCCGGTCGAGAGGCGTCGACGATGTCGATCTCTCCGGCCAGGTAGTGGCCGAACCCGCCCCCCGTCCCGTGGTTGTCAACCACCACGGTGACGTTCGGATTGACCGCGCTATACGCTTCACGGGCGGCTTCACTGATCCGAAACACGGTACTCGACCCGTCGATGTCAACCGTAGCAGATGCGCCGGAGGGGCTCTCGCCGTCTCCTCCGCATCCGACAAGGATCATGGCGACTAGTGTCGCCGCCTGCAGTCTGGCACTCCGCTCGTGTCGCATTGCGATCGTTTCCTCAGCCTATGGAACGGCCTCTGCCGTTGAGTTTAACGACCAAGTGTGAAGATTGTGTGAGGAGGCCTGGAATTCCCAGCACCGCGCTTGGAAAACCGGCTTAGATCCGGAGTTCGTGCGGGCGGAATCGGGGGAGTTGAACGGTGAAACTGCTCCCCGCGCCCAGTCGGCTGGCGACCGTGACCTGCCCGTCGATCGACTGGACCAGGTGCTTGACAATGGAGAGGCCCAACCCCGTTCCGCCGAGTTCTCGGCTCCTCGCTTTATCGACCCGGTAGAACCGCTCGAAGACTCGAGCCAGTTCGTCGCGAGGAATGCCGATCCCCGTGTCGGCGACCTCGACCACGACGGCGTCGTCCGCCTGGCGGCAGGTGACGCGAACCGAGCCACCTTCGGGAGTATACTTGATTGCGTTGTCGACCAGGTTATCGAGGATCTGGCGGATCGCTTCCTCGTCGGCCTTGACTTCGCTCCGCTCGTCGAACTCGTCGAGTTCGAGGGTCAGGTTCAGCCCCTTGGTATCGGCGCGGTCGCGATGCGAGTCGAGGCAGGCCGTGATCACTGGGGCGAGTTGGAGCGGGCCATGCTCGAAGACCTCTTGGCCCGACTCCAGTCGAGCCAGGCTCAGCATGTCGAGAATGAGTTGGTTCAATCGTTCGGCCTGCTCATCGATTCGCTCGAGAAAGCGAACGTTGACCGCCTCGTCCTTTAGTGCCCAGTCGAGCAGGGTCTCGGTATACGCCTTGATCGAGGCCAGCGGGGTTTTCAACTCATGCGAGGCGTTGGCCACGAAGTCCTGCCGCATCCGCTCCAGCCTCCGCAGTTCGGTCACGTCGTGGAACACGAGGACCGCGCCTGGAGGCGGGCCGGGGAGTGGGGTTCCATAAACCGCGAGGATCCGCGAATGGACTCGCAAGACCGATTCCCGAGTCGCCAGGGTCACTTCCCCTTGGTACGGATTCTGGCTGGAGAGGGTCTCCTCCACGGCTCCTTGAACCTGAGTGCTGCGAATCAGTTCGGGAATGAGCCTGCCAACCGAGTCGGCATCGATCCCGAAGAGCTGGTTGGCACTGGCGTTTGCGAAGAGGAGTCGCCGCCTCGCGTCGATCGCGATGACCCCCTCGGACATCCCCCCCAGCACGGCTCGGAGCTGCTGCCGGTCCTGTTCCTGGAGAGCAATCCGGGCCTCGAGCTTGGGAGCGACGACGTTGAACAAGCGAGCGAGCGGCCCGGCCAGACACAAATAATTCGCGGCAATCGGCCGTGTCGGCCGGCCATTGCCAAGAGCGGCAATACCTCGTTCGAGCTTCGCCAGAGTCCGCCGCGACCGAAGTGCGATGAATGTGACGATCGCCAGGGCGACCGCAAGCACGATGCAAACCAGGACCATATCTTCTCCATCCCTTGCTTTCAGGTCCGCCGCGAAAAGTATCAACGGCGATCGAGCCCGGGTCAAGCAACGGAGGAACACAGGAACATTTTAAAGTGGCCTGGCTCTGTTTCGAACCACTCCGTTGGGTATTCCGCGAGGGGCCGTTGATTTCGGGCGTCCTGAATCCGGCCTGGATCAACGTGCGACTTGCTCTTGGTGTTGCTGGAAGTCGAGGCGTGGGATTTGGAGACGATCGAGGCGTAAATTGCGGATTTGGAGCGGGATGGTCTGAGGTTGGGGGGGCGGGGCCACAATGGACGTGGTCACGCGCGACTCACCGGTCAGGAGTGTCGGAAGGCCTCGATTGCCTGCTCGGATAGCGCGATCGGCATGGTGGTTCTTCGACGAAAATCGCCAGAAGTCAGAATCTCATCGGTAGAGGCGTAGAAAAGACGTCCAGGCTAAATCAAGTCCTGACACTTTTCATTCATATCATCCAGAGGGCCTATTCCCAGATGATTGCCTCTTCGTAGTCCCATAAACCTTTCCTCGAGCCGTCCTCCAGCAGGCCTCTGACTGATCCCATGTCGATGTTGGGTGGTACGTTGATGGCCAAGAGGGTTGTGTTGATCTCGCTGAGTTCCGTTTCACATCCAAGCCTTGATAGCTCGGATCTCAGAGGCGAAGGGTCTTGGTTGTCAAAGAAGATGACGCGAAGCAGGGAATTCTTCGACCATTCCCGAGTCCTCAGGAAATAGGCTTCTCCATCGCGATATTCGACATCAATCACGTCCCCGTAGGTGGCCTGACTCGCGAAGAAGGGAATGTTATCGATGAGGTATCCCCCGTCCCGTGCCTCTTTGGCCCAGACTCTTTCCGAGTCGAACGGGGGGTATCCCTCATCATCGCGCACGAGCTCCATGACGACTCTGATCAGATTCATCTGGGGGCCTACCGCAGGCTGATATGTCCGGGAAGAAAAAAAAGAGGGGAGTAGGACCCGAAAAGCAGGAGCAAAGCCAAATCAGATCCTGACACCTTTTCTGTACCCACGCCCAGAATTAGCAGCGAGGCTTTCGCCGATTTGAGTTTTTATTCGATGCAACGGAGCCAGTGTGTGAGACGGACAGTCAGACGAAGTTCACCGGGTTGCTCGGTTTGACTGCCCGTTCCATACGAAACTAGCGCTTTGACGCCGCCTTCGGTCGAGCTGCCAGTACGGTCATTGTTTTCCCTGTGTCGACGGTCGTGGTTGATCCGTCCGGATCGGTCACAGAGACGAGCACGTGGTAGATGCCTGCCGGTACGCTCGTGTTCAGTTGCCTGGCCAAGAGTTTCACTCTGGATTGTTTGCCTTCCGTCAGGTTGACCTGTGCCGTGGTCCTCGCGACGGTGATTGCGCCCGTGGAGCCGGTCGGGGACTTGGAGAGCCTCAGTGTCACCTGCTCCGTCTGTGAGACGGTGCCCGATGAAGTCGCAGGGGTCAAGAAAACCGTCTGTTGAATTCTGGCTCTCTGACCAACAACCACCGTGGATGGGAGCGAACCCCGGGCGGATGGAACAAGGACCGACGGAGCGGGGGCCGTGGCCTGAGGCGTGGTGGTATCGGCAGGTGGCGGGGTCGTCGAGGACGGCGGTGGTGGTGCCAGTTGAGCCGACGAGGAGACGTTCACGACGAAAGTGGACGTCACGGACTTACCGTCGGAGCCGTAGCCCACAACCTTGATCTGGGCCGTCCCGACCCCTTGCGGGGTAACAGTCAGCGAGCTTCCCTGGACCGATGCGGTCGCCACGCCGGGCGTGTCGCTGGAGGCTACAAAGAGTTCGCTCGCCGTGGTCACGTTGTTGATCATGACCAGGTTGGCTGGTTCGACGGTCGTCCCGGCGGTGTAATTTTGGAGCGGAATTTGATTCAAGGGGGAGCTAAGAGGGCCTGGGGAGGGCACTGGCAGGGTCGCGATGGCGTCCATCACCGCCAGGCCGGCATCTCCGACTACATTCCCGAAGACGGTGAAGCCGCCGTTCTGGTTGTCGAGGTTGGCCGCGTTGCTGTTCGATTCGTTGAAGAAGAATTGGCTGGTTGCGCTGTTGGGATCACTGCCGAGCTTGGCCATCGCGATCGTTCCGCGCGTGTTCGACGCCCCGAACTCATTCGGAACGGGAGCGTCCGCGGGGACTGTGTTGAGCTTCGAGTTGGAGCCGAGCTGATAGCCGCCTCCTTGCCAGATGAAGCCGGGGACCGAGCGATGCACGATGGTGTTGGCGTAGCTGCCCTTGTTCGCGTAATTCAGAAAGTTCGCGACGGTTTTTGGTGTGGTCGCGGGGGTCAGGAGCACCGGGATTTTTCCGAGCGACGTATCGAAGATCGCAAAATCGGGTTTTGCGTCGGGATCTTTGAAGTAGGAGTTCAAATTCACCGGAGCGACGTCAACTCCCGCCGTGAAGTTTACCTCAGGCAGTGGCGCCGTCGAGGCCATGGTCAACAAGGCTCGCGTTTCAAGGCATTCAACAGCGTTCAATTGGAGTGGCCGACGTGAGCGATTTGACCGCTTCATTAATGCTCTCCAGATAACGTAACTTTCAAGCCAACAAGCAGTTGGTGCCAATCCGGGTTTAAATCCAAAGAAGTGGCTCGGACCAGTGCTGAAGAATTGCGACGGGAAAATCTTGCGAAGCGAAGTGGGTGACTGCGTCAGGCTTTCTCTTTAAGTTGCGTCGTGACCCTTTTCTTACAGTCGATCCTTTTTTAGTGATAGCCCAATTCTCTCGTATCCGAGCCAGCTCGACCAAGGCCTACTGACGATCAAGTATTAATCAAAGTTAAAGAACGATTATGTTTGCCGTGTGCTGGCTTAAGTGACTGCCATGTGGGCCAAAATCTGAGTTGTTCCGGAATAAGGTATTCGAGGGTGAACCACTGGAGAACGGCTCTCGCTGGCATTGAGAATATTGATGTGTTTTAGGTGTGGTTGGATATTGTGTTTTGTTGTAATTGGAATCATTGACTTGTGCGTGGAGTCTTGGTGAGCTTGGAGCCGAGTCATGATGGTTTCGTGGCGATGCGGCACCGTCCCGATCTTAGACATTGGTCATCTGTCATCGCTCGAGAGCTTTTCGCCACTCCTCGTCAAGCTCATGAACTGTCTTGCCGGTCAGTTCCTTGAAGGCCTGGTCCTTGTATGTCCCTTCACGCATCATGGTATTGAGTTTGGAAATGAGTGATGGATCGTATTTGTCGGCGACGTAGGCAAGAAACGCGGCGGTCGTGCGATAGCTGCCGTCGTAATGCGCTCGCTCTGCGTTGATTGGGCCGATCTTGCCGGGTTCGAAAAGGAAGAAGCGAATGTAGTCGGCCACCCCCTCGACCAGCCAGCCTGGGTTGCTGCGGTCCTGGTAGTGCTGGATGATATGAACGGTCTCGTGGATCATGGCGCCGACGTCGTCGGGATGAGACTTGAAGAATTTCGAGGAACCGAGGATGTTGCCTCCGCTGGCCTCCGCCACGCCATTGTAGGATCTGCTGATTCGCATCGTGATGTAACTTGAGGGCTTGTGTCCGTCGCTCTGGAGCGCCTGGTTCAACCGGGGATACCAGAGTTCGCAGGTCCGGGCGACCTTCTCGGCCCATTCCTTCATTTCGGGCGAGTCAGAGCAGTCTACTGCAACTTCGATCGGGTACTTGAAGTGGGCAATCGGATGGTCGGACGCAATCGTGAACTCGCGGACGGCCAGTGGGTCCGCCTGACCTGACGTTGGCTTGATCCGGACGGCCCGGATCGGCTGGGCGGGCAAATCCTCGCAAGCCTCTCCCTTGGTGAGCTTCGCCAGCAGAGTGAACGTCTTGCCGTCGGCCGAGACTTCAAGCACACCCGTTTCCAGCGTGCCGACGATTCCCTGGTCAGGCTTGCCCGTCACGACGGAGAGGGACTTGACCGACACCGGACGATCGAAGACGAGCGTGAAGTGGTCGGAGATGCTCGGGCTTTCCTTCGAGGCGAAGTAGGTTTCAGCGTCGCCGTCAAAGGCAAACTGGCGGATCTGTCTCGAGCCGGTTTCTAGCGACGTGTCGACGATGACAGCCACTGGCTCGCCTCGTGTGGCCACCGGCAAGAACAACAGGATGGGAAGGCAAGTCAAAGCAAGCCGGAATCGGTGTGGGCGTTGCATCTGGGGTTTCCTGCAGGCTGGGAGACACGCCTGAGAGGGAATTCATTGATTCATCAGCGTGGGCCTGTAGGCTACAAGATGGGGAGACACACCGAAATGAAATATTCGTCGACCCGCCAGAGCGGACCAGTCGGTCAGACGTGATTACTCTGACGGTCGGAGTCGGTGCCGCCGAGTTCTTCGTGAGCGGTATCGACCAGGCGAGAACATCGTTTGGCCAGTTCGGGATGTGGCGCGGTGCGGCCGGCCGGACTCAAGGTCGTCGAGACTGAGCCCGATTTCTCGACCTCGCTCGGAAAGTGGGGCAGGTATTACGCTGGGGCCCGGCGGTCGAGTCATCCGACCGCCGGCCCGACGTGCTTCAAGGTCAGTGGCCCGGTTTGTGAGCCCCTACCTTTTTGATTGGCGGCAACGTGCGTTTGGCGACCCGTTCTTGGTCCTCAGCGGTGGGGTGTTGTCCGTCGCGCAGCGCATACGCAAGCTGCTGGGCGCGATCCCAATCGCCGGCGCTTGCGGCTTCGAGGATCGAATGGAACGCTTCCGCCTCCGCGTCGGTCAAGGCGTGGTCGGCCTCGAGCTGGACGACATCCGTGGCGGCCCGGTCAATGATGGCCTGATCGTGCGTTGACGCCCCGGTGGCGAGTCGGAGCACCAGGTCGCGATGCTCGGCACTGACCTGGGCTTCACCACATCCCAGAGCGGCAACGGAGAGAATGCCGATGCCGGCCAACCTGGCCAGTCGACCCGCGCTGGGGAGGGTTCGGGAACTCGGCTCAGAATCAGAACTGGTCGCCACCGATCACCTCCCCTCGCCGACAGGTCGCCAGCGCGGCCCAGGTCCGCTGGTTAATCGACTCTTTGATGAAGCGGACGCTGCCGTCTCCCAGGAGGATGTTCGTTCCGCCAGGATGTTCGGCATACATCTGGCAGACGTGGCAAGACCGGGCGTTGGGTGGGTGGATGATGTCGCCCTCGGCGGCCGCCGGGCCGCTGTGGGTCAACACAAGGGTCGCGGCGTAGTCGCAACTCGAGAAGGCGAATCGGGGCGTGGGGCAGACGACCGCACCAGGGACGACCCCTACCCAGGTCTTGTCGCTCAGAATCGAGGTGTGCTCGCCCATAAACAAGGTACTGCTCAGCCCGTCGCTCACGTCCGCGATTCGCAGGAGGGAATTGCGGTAGAACGGCCCGTCGGCGAGCGGTCGGTGGTCTTCCACCTGGTAGCCCCAGGGCTCATCGTTCCCCGCATTGAGCACATAGTGAGATCGGGAGAACCGGGCCAGCACGTTGCCAGGCTGGTCCTTCACCTCAAACGTGCGGCTTGGATCGCTGACCGACGGGCAGAGGAATGCGGCCAGCGAAGTCGACGTGCCCGTGGTGTTCGCCCGTGACCAGCAAGGCAGGCTGACGTTGAGCGCCTGGTATACAGGCGCCTGCTCCATCGCGGTCAAAAGCGCTGTGCCGTAGGCCCAGCCAGGGCCGGTGTCGAGGGT
This sequence comes from Singulisphaera photorubra, assembly GCF_045290345.1. Taxonomy (GTDB): domain Bacteria; phylum Planctomycetota; class Planctomycetia; order Isosphaerales; family Isosphaeraceae; genus Singulisphaera. Next base: position 3,920,540 of record NZ_CP155447.1, read on the forward strand.
GTTTGCGTCGGGTGCTCCATGCACGCCACCGCCGCGAGGCTGGGTCATGTATCCCGGTGGGAAGCTCGAGAAGACGCTCTCGTAGTTATGCATCGCCAGACCGATTTGCTTGAGGTTGTTCGTGCATTGGGTCCGGCGGGCAGCCTCGCGTGCGGCCTGAACGGCCGGCAGCAGGAGGGCGATCAGGACGCCGATGATGGCAATGACGACCAGCAACTCGATCAGCGTGAAGGCGAGTCGGGCACGGCTTGGGGGGGGGGAAGGCATGGTGCAAGACGCTCCTTTGTGGCGGGGACCAGCGGCTCGTTCGGATTTCTCCACCCGGCCAGCGAGGCACCCGATCGGATCTCACGATGTCCCCGCCAATCCGGTTGGAGTGGGGCCTCGCCGGGTGTCATCGCGACCGCCGCGGCATGAACATCGAACTCAAAAATCGGTGAGCCCCAGAAACAGGTCTTGGGAATCTCCAAGCCAGATTGGTGGCGTTCCGAAATACAGGCGGACCACATCCTACTGTATTGATTTGGTTGCGACAATAATTCAATTTGGGGTGGCCAAAAAAATAGTCCATGCGACTTCGACTCCCCTCTGTCGAGCGAGTGGGGTCGATCAGCAGAGGTCCTCACTGCCCAGGCTCTCAGGTTGACCCTGCAATCCAGGCTTTCGCCAGTCCCCGGGCTCGTTCGGAAATCGTCGGGTTCGGTAGGGAGGATCTTCGCCTTTGCGGTGGATTCTGTTAGTTTGAAAATCCCCCCTCCCTCAAACTTTGCCACGAGAATGGCCGTCCCACTCTCCCCGGAATGGTACGGAACCAGTCTCAAGGGCTTGAGGGCCCGCGCCTCGGATCACTTCCCCCCCTCTTTTCTTTGATAAGCCCGAGATCAATCCTCGATGAGTGACCCCGCCCATGGTCCGCGCTGTCATTACGTGGAGCCTTCATAATCGCTTGATCGTCATCCTGGGTGTCCTCGCCTTGATTGGCATGGGCATTCATTCGGCGATCAACCTGAACGTCGAGGCTTACCCCGATCCGACCCCACCGCTGGTGGAGGTCATCTCCCAAAATCCTGGCGCCAGCCCCGAGGAGATGGAACGCCTCGTCGGCATCCCGTTGGAGACGGCCCTCAACGGAATGCCGGGCCTCGTTGACCTGCGGAGCACGTCGATTGCCGGCTTGAGCGACATTAAATGCCAGTTCGCGTATGGGACTGACTACAGCGCCGCGCGACAGGAGGTGATTAACCGGATCGCTGGCGTCGAGAACCTGCCCAAGGGGGTCAAGCCTGGGCTCTCGCCCTGGAGTCCCACCGGCGAGATCGTTCGTTACGTACTGGAAGGGCCCGGCTATACGGTGAACGACCTCAAGGCGGTCCAGGACTGGGTCGTCAACCGCGCTCTCAAGACGGTGCCGGGGGTGGTGGATGTGACCGGATACGGCGGCACGGTCAAGCAATACCATGTGTTGCTCGATCCCCGTCTGATGCGCAATTACAACGTGACGATGCAGCAGGTCGAGGATGCGATCGAACGCTCCAACGCCAACGTCGGGGGGGATATTCTCTCGCTGGGCAGTCAGGCCCATAACGTCCGGGTGATCGGCCTGCTGGGGGGCGGGGTTGACCCGCTCGATCCCGCCAACGTGGAGCAGGCACGCGTGATCGAGGCGGCGAAACTCGACGATATCCGTAAGGTGGTAGTCGCCGCGCGTGACTCGTCACCGATTTTCGTCGGACAACTCGCCAAAGTCATCGTCTCGTGGCGGCCCCGGTTGGGGATTGTCGGTCGCGGTAACCAGGACGACGTCATCGAAGGCATCGTCTTGATGCGAAAGAACGAGAAGTCGCTGCCGACGGCCAACGCTGTCGAGGCGAAGCTCAGGGAGATCAACGAGGGGGAACTCCTTCCCAAAGGGATGAAGATCGTGGTCTTCAACCAACGGACCGACCTCGTTCACGTCACGACCCATAACGTGATGCATAACCTGGTCGTTGGGATGGTGCTCGTCGTCGCCGTGCTCCTGATCTTCCTCGGTGACTTGACGAGTGCCTTCATCGTGGCGCTGGTGATCCCGCTGGCGTTGATGTTCGCAATCACGGTGCTCTACTTGCAGGGAAAGTCGGCCAACCTGCTCTCCATCGGCGCGGTCGACTTCGGGATCATCGTCGATAGTTCGGTCATCATCGTCGAGAACATCTACCGACATATCACCGCCCACAACGCGGACCGGACCCGCCCGCTGATTGAGCGGATCGCCGATGCCTCGTCCGCGGTCGAACGTCCCTTGTTCTTCGCGACGATGATTATCATATGCGCGTTCTTGCCTCTGTTCACCATGTCGGGCCCGGCTGGGGCCTTGTTCGGGCCGATGGCCAATACGTACGCCTTTTCGATTCTCGGGGCCCTTCTGATTGCCACGACGCTCGCCCCGGTGCTCTGTTCCTTCCTCTTCCACAACAAGATGGAGGAAAAGGAAACCCTGATCGACCGCGTCTTGAAAAAGTACTACACCAGGTCCCTGAACTGGACCTTGGATCACCGTTGCCTGACTCTGGCGGTGATGGGCGGTCTCCTTGCGTTTACCCTGGCCTTGCTCCCTGGCCTGGGCGCGGAGTTCATGCCTGAACTCGAAGAAGGCAATCTCTGGATTCGTGCTTTGATGCCGCGGACCGTTTCGCTCCAGGAAGCCGCACGCCTGGCGCCTCGGTTGCGAGAGGTGATCGCCTCGGTTCCCGAGGTCCGGGGCGTGATGTCGCACGTCGGCCGGCCCGACGACGGGACGGACGTCACCAGCTTTTTCAACCTCGAGTTCAACGTACCGCTCAAGCCGATGGACACGTGGCGCGAAGGGATGACCCGCGAGAAGATTCAGGACCAGTTGACGGAGAAGTTTCGCAAGTTCCCCGGTCTCGACTTCAGCTTCTCGCAACTGATCCGAGACAATGTCGAAGAGGCGCTTTCGGGGGTGAAAGGGGCCAACTCCGTCAAGCTCTACGGCAATGACTTGAAGACCCTGGAAGAAACCGGCCACCGAGTCGCGGAGATCCTCAAGTCGGTAGCCGGCATCGAGAACGTCGGCGTGTTCCACATCGTGGGGCAGCCGAATTTCGAGATCCGCATCGATCGCGAGGCGTGTGCCCGCTACGGGATCAACGTGGCCGACGTCGAGAGCACCGTGCAGGTCGCGGTCGGCGGCCGGGCCTTCTCGCAGATGGTCGAAGGGGAGAAGGTCTACGAGATCGTCCTTCGGCTTCCCAAGGATGAACGACAAGACCCGAATAGCATCGCGCGCTTGCCGGTCGAGATGCCGGCGGAGAATGGGCAGTCCCCAGCCCGGATCCCGCTCTCACAACTGGCCACGATCAATCCCCACTTGCCGGGAGCCTCTTATATCTATCGGGAAAATAATCAGCGATACATCCCGATCAAGTTCAGCGTGCACAACCGGGACCTCGCCTCGGCGATCGCTGAAGCGAGAACCAAGGTCGATGATCCGAAGTCGGGCGCGAAGCTCCCTCGAGGCTATCGGATCGAGTGGTCGGGCGAATTCGCCCAGATGCAGGAGGCCAATGCGCGGTTGATGATCATGGTTCCCTTGTCGATCGTCCTGATCATCGTTTTGCTCTACACCATGTTCAACTCGCTCAAGGACGCCATGCTCGTCATGGCCGGTGTTGTGACCGCGGCGATGGGAGGAGTTTGGACCCTCCGTCTGACGGGCACCAACTTCAGCATCTCCGCGGCGGTCGGGTTCATCTCGATCTTCGGGGTGGTGGTGCAGAACGGAGTGCTCCTGATCTCCTACTTCAACCGGATGCGCAAGGAGGGCCTGCCGGTCCGCGACACCGTCATTCAAGGATCGGAATTGCTGCTCCGCCCGGTCATGATGATCTCGCTCACCGCAATTCTCGGGCTCTTGCCGGCCGCGGTGGCGACCTCCATCGGTTCGCAGGCTCAGAAGCCGCTTGCGATCGTGGTCGTGGGCGGGATGCTGACTTCGATGTTCCTGGCCCAGTACTTGATCCCGGTGCTCTACAGCGTCTTCCCCGCGCAGGGGCCGGTTCCGGTCGACGAGCCTTTGTGATCCATCGCAGAGAGTGATTGCGATGGAGCGGAGATCAAGGAACCACCCGGGACCCTGACCTGAGTGGTTCATGGCCTGCCGTGCTACGGTCCATCGAGACCCGTAGCACGGCAGGCCCGGCCGTCATTCCCTCGGCCTCGAATTTGTGCTCATCCATAGATGAATTCGGGCTACTCTGGCCATCAATAAGCTTTGCTTAATTCTTTCATGTCTGCGATCAACAGTCGTGGCGATTCAAGTCGCAAGGCCCGGGATCGGGTCCCAGCTCACCATCGACTGGGCGAACTCTCGGGGGAGGTTGGGAACGAGTCGCAACTGGGCGACGTCGAACAAAGTATGCATGATCGTCGCGATCAGGTGACGTGACGTGACTGGTTCCGACTGTGGGGCCGAGCCGTCGCGATTGGAGAGGCCGATGACCTGGCCCATCGGAAGGCCACCGCCCGCCAGCAATAACGGGCCCAGTTTTCCCCAGTGATCGCGCCCCCCTTTGGCGTTGACCCGAGGGGAGCGGCCCATCTCTCCGCAGGCGACGAGCAGGATCTTGTCGTCAAGGCCTCGGGCTTGTAGGTCTTCGAGGAAGGCCGACAACGCATGGTCGAGGGGGGGGCCCATGTACCGCATCCCCTCTTTCATCGTCGCGTTGTTCTCGTCGGCGTGCATGTCCCAGACGAAGTTGGTCGTTACAGTCACGAAGCCGCAACCGCGTTCACAGAGGCGACGGGCCAGCAGCAGCAGCTTGCCCAGCGACTTGGCGTTGTCGGCGTAGTTCCTATGGTTCTTCCATTGATGGCTGATGGCGTCGGGGCGGACCAAGGGGGCGGTGTCATAGCGGGCCACGAGCCGAGGATCTTCGCGCTCCAGGTCGAACGCTTCGGCCAGCCCTCCCGTGAGCAGGCGGTAGGCCTGGTCGCGCATTCCATCGACCCCCTCGAGGGCCTTGTTCCGATCGATCCGCCGCGCAAGCCGATCCAAGGCGGTGAGCAAGGCGCGACGGTCGTCGAGCCGCTCGCGCGGGATCGCCAGCCGCAGGTCATTCGCGGCGGAGCCTCCCTGGCTGGGGTCGTAGGGAGCATCCGCCGAGGAGAGCGGGCCGGTCGCGGTGAACCGGCCGAAGCTCGTCGTGACCGGACGCGTCGACGGATCCACGGCGCGGGGGAACAGGACGACATTGGTGGGCAGGCCGGTCCGCGGGTCATTGGCCCCCGCGACTCGGGAATAAACGGACCCGAGATTAGCCTCGAATGTGTCGCGGCCGACGAGCGGCTTGAGGTTATGATTCGCATCCCCCGGCACATACGAACGGACGATGCTCAGCCGATCGGCCAGGCGGGCGAGTTGGGGGAACGATTGACCGAAGGTCACTCCCGGTATCCTGGTGGCGAGCTCACCCGTCTCGCTCCGGATGCCTTCGGGCCTGTCCATCTTCGGGTCGAAGGTCTCGAACTGGCTCGGGCCACCGTGGAGGAACAGGAAGATCACCGACTTCCCCGTCAGCACGCCCGGGATTCCTTCCGCTCGCGCCTGAAGCGTGGCCAGGTCAGCCAAGGTCAGCCCACCCGCTCCCAGCGCGGCTGATCCTCCGATCCGTAAGAACGATCGTCGATTCTGTCGCGTGACCCGGTCGAAAAGCGTCAGCATGTCTGGGCCTCGCGTCAGGTGCGATGGGGGGGGAATAAAGGTGCCGGATTCGCCAAGCGACCCTCGCGGATCATTCGATCATGCCCATTGAAACCGATTGGTCGTCAGCAGACCACTGTGAATCGCCCAAACGAACTCGAGGGTTGAGCTGTCTTGGAGCCGAGAGCGGTTCGATTCCGTCTTGGCTCCTCAAAGACTGCACTGCTCCGCTCTGAAAATTAATCGGGGCAACCAGCGCCTGCGAGGTCGGGTGGGAGCTCGGCGTCCTTGGCTGCTGTCAGGGTGACCTTGTGGCCGAGTTGCTCTAGTCGTCGGACCAGGGAATTGGCCAACCGTTCCGGCTCCAGCCGATCGCAGTAATCCGCCCCCAGTTCCCGATAGGCCACCCGCTGTTTCAGCACCTGGTAGACGATCACCAGAAGCGTGTGCGCCACCGCCAACAGCGCTCGTTTCGGCTTGCGTCGTCTCGCCGGCAGACCCTGGGATAGCGGGCCGCCAGATACGTTCCCTTGCCGTGTGACGCCGCCCGGGCGGCCTGGACCACCACCTGCCGCAGCCACCGGTTGCACGGCCACGTCTTCCCCGTGCGCCGTTTGCCTGCGCTCTCGTTATTTCTGGGACTCAGCCGAGGCCCGCTGGCGAACTGCGCCCGCCGTGGGGAACGGGTCCACGCTCGGGTCGACCTCGGCCAGGAATGGGGTATTAGGGTATTAGTAGCCTAGGGTGTTAGTAGCCAGGTAAAGAGGATAAGACGAGGGGGCTGGGCAATCCGTCAAGCTAAGCGAGCGGGCGCCCATTTTTGCTGGATCTCCCAGACCTCCCAATTGAGGTGCGATGGCCGGTGCGGCTCCTGGTTTTGAAAGCATATCGCAGTGTCAAAGAGTTGGAAGCCGGCCTTGAAAGGTGGTTTGCGTTTTACAACCACGAGCGTTTGGTGTGCGTCCGGCGGACCACGTCCCCCTTGGCAATTGGCCGAGGGGCCTCGGCTACTGTGGTGGCCGTCAGTCGGGACCCTACGCGGGGTCATGATCCGGCATCAACTGACGCGACGCGCTCTCGAACCCGTGTCGAGCCTGGCCCGAACACCGCGGTGGGAGCGCCGCGTTTCGAGTGCCGGCGGGAGCCGTTATCAGCTCGGGGAACCGTCGGCGATGGGACCCTCTGGGGTCGCCGCAGGATCGGCGGCTTGGGGAGGCGACCAACGGTCAGGGAGAAGGTCGGCCAGATTCTCTTTGGGAAGCACCGGCAATCGGGATAGCACGTCGCGCAGGTAGACGAACGGGTCATGACCGTGACGCTGGCAACTCGACACTACGCTGAACAGCACGGCCATGGTCTTCCCGCCGGTCTCACTCCCAGTGAAAAGCCAGTTTTTTCGTCCAGTCGCGATTGTCTTCATATGTTGCTCGGCTACGTTGTTATCGATCGACAGGTAGCCCGAACTGGTGTACCGTTTCAACGCCTCCCAGTGGTTCTTCATGTAACCGATCGCCCCTCCCATCGGACTCTTGGGGAGCACCTGCGGTCGCTCCTCCTTCAGCCACTTCTCGAGGCTCTCCCAAACTGGCACCGCCCGCTCCTGGCGCACCCGTAGCCGAATCGCGGCCCGTGTCGGCTCGTTGGCGTCCTCAGGCAGCTTGGCGAGCTCTGCTTTGATCTGCTTCTCGATCGCGTAGAGCTGGCGGTAGTAGGCCAGGGCCGTACTCGCTCTCGTTAGGTCCGTCTTCTGCGCCTCGACGAACTTGCGGCGGGCGTGGGCGTTGCAACCCACCTCCACGACGTTGCCGCCCGCGTAGATGCCGTCGTAGCCGCTGAAGGCATCAGCCTGCAAATAACCGCGAAAACCCTTGAGAAACAGACTCGGACCGTCTCGCTTATGGCTCCTCGTGAAATCAAAAACATTGTAAGGATAAAGATGATCGCCGAAGTAGATCCAGAGCCGGGCCAAGGCCTTGATCTTTCGCTCCGAGTCCCGCAGCTTCACCGACGTGTCGTCGGTGTGAATCGTGCCGCACAACAGGACCAATGTCTTCATCAGGTCGTAGAGCGGCTCGAGACTTTGGGCGGCGCCGGCCATCCAGTCGCAGAGGGTTGAGCGTGACAGCTCCACCCCTTGCCGGGCCAGGCGGCGTTCCTGGCGATGGAGTGGAATATGATCGGCATACTTTTCCGTGATCACATGAGCCAGTAGTCCCGGTCCAGGCAAACCCTTGGGGATCGGCTGGGCTGGCTTGCCGGCGGTGACGACTTGACCTTCGCAGTGCGGGCAGGCGTAAGTGCAGCGCACGTGCTCGACCACGAACAAGGTCGCCGGCACATAGTCGAGTTGCTCGCTGCGTTCTGCGCTGATCTGGGCTCGGGTCTCGCCGCATTGCGGACAGCGGCGTTCGGCTTCGGTCAATTCGTAGACCCGAGGCTCGCGGCGGAGGTTCTTGGGCAAGGGCCTGCGGCCGTGAGATCGATTCTTCTTCGCGGGGGCCGCACCCGGCTCGGGCTCGGGCTCGGGTGCGACCGCGTCGCCGGTGACCGAGGGTTCGGGTTCCGGGGCCAGCGGTTCGAAGGCGTCGGGGATAAGCAGCGGTTGATTGGGGTCGAAGCGTTCGGTGCGTGGGCCGTAGAGCCGCCGCAAAAGGAGGTCGAGGCGATGTTGCAATTCCTCGTTCTGACGCCGTGTTTCGCGAAGGGCGGCGAGCAGTTCGATGATCATCTGCTGGAGGAAGGCAGGATCACTGGGCAACGTCGCCGTGGGATCGGCAGGGGTTTCAAAGGTGATGGGGCGGGCGTCTTCGCTCATGCACTTTTAGACGCATGAGGTTCTTATATTATTCGATGATTCTTTGGAAAAACGCGGCGGCCGGCCGGGGACTCACACCGTGGCTCTGGGGACGGGTCGGTGATAGCGTTTGCCGCGTTTCACGCTCGAGAGGTCGATCCCTTCGAGGAGCATGACGAGGTCCGCGGCGCGGACCTCGACGCGGGGCTGAGCCTCCGGAGACGGCGGAAAGCGAAAGGTGCCGGCTTCCAATCGCTTGTACCAGATTGCGTACCCGTCCTCCTCCCAAATCAGGAGCTTGATGCGATCGGCGGCCCGGTTGCGGAAGACGAAGATGTCTCCCGAGAGCGGATCGCCCTGGAGCCCGTCGCGGACCAGGGCCGCCAAACTGTCGAACGATTTTCGCAGATCGACCGGCTGCGCCGCGAGCCAGATCCGGACGGTTGGAGACAAGCTCACCATGACCGTTCTCCGGCTTCGAGCAGTTCAACGACTTGCACGAGGGTCTGAGGGTCGAACCCGGCCCCGACCCGCAAGCAGCGTCCATTGGCCAGCACGACCTCGATGCTCCCGGCGGGCGACTCCGCCTTGTCGGCGAGCACATGCACAGGAAGAAACGCGGGCTTGGGCTGGTCGCGCCGCTGGAGTTCCCGCCGCCACCAATAAAACGACGGCGCACTCACGCCCTCGGCCAGGCAGAACGCCCGGACCGACAGTCCACTCCGCTTCCACCGGGCCAGAACCAGCCGCCAGTACGGCTCCCGCCCGTTTCTCGATCCTGCCACTCGGCCCATAGTTCACCCCCTTTCGGCCATGCACCGATCGTAGCATGGGCCGCAAGAAGGGGTTCACCGGACGCACACGATAAGACGGGGAGCCTGGGCAATCCGTCTAAGCCGTTGGTCTCGGTTTTCTTTGATTTTCTGATAGGTGACCGAGGTGCTGCAATCGGCGTCGGGTGCCACGGGTTGTACTCAACCCGTGAACGATTGCCCGGGTTTTTGGCTCACGGGTTGAGTACAACCCGTGGCACCCATGATTTGCACATGATTCAATACAAAGAAAGACCAGGTCCACGTGCTTAGCTGAGCGAGCGGGCGCCCATCTTTGCTGAATCACCCAGACCTTCCAATTGAGGTGCATGGCCGGGGCGGTTCGGGATGAAGAACTATCGACCTATAGCGCAAATCCTATGCCGCAAGCGTTTTGTCAGAGCTTCAAGTTGGGCGATGCTTGGGCAGATGTGGAGGAAATGGCCTTGAGATAGCAAACGGACAAAAACCAACGCTCTGCGGCTAGCGTTGGTTCAGGTCTGCGCGATCTTTACAGAAAAATCCGCAGACATCTGTAACCTCTCGACCATAGTCTAAGCGTTCCACTTCGCAGGACATCTACCTCGATTCTGTCCAAGCGGGAATCAGCAGCTCTCCCCACTCGGTCGTAGATGTGTCATGCGCCCCGCCCGCAATTGTTGAGAGAGCCTCGAAGGCGCTCGGGGCAACCGAGTCGCGGACAAATCGGACAGAGCCATCGACGAACAGAACCATCGCTCCGCCGCGATGGTTCCCGCCGAACTGCCGGCCCTTGCCCACATAGGGCGTTCGGTCCGGGTCGAGCCCTCTCACTGTGGCGGGGCCACCCGCGATCCAAGGGCCGATCGCCAGCGACGTTTCAGACATCATCATCGTGTTGGCGGCACCGTCCGTGATATCGGCCATCCGCGTCTGCCGATCGTAACCGAAGACTCCGGCCCTGGGATGCTTCTCGGGAAGTGAGGGCGAGTCCCGGCCGACACCCGCGATGCCGATGTAGTGGATCTCGGCCGGGGTCTTCTTTTTCTCGTTGGATCCATCGAATTTCGGATAGATTGGACTCTCTGGACAGAGTAGGAGGTAAAATGTAACGAGATCTGGCAAGGAGTAGACGATTTCCTTGCCGGGATCGTCGCCATCCGCCATGCTGCGGATTTTCGGGTTTCGATTGACTTTAGAATCCCATGGTTCCATCTCGTCGAACAGAAAGTGGATGTTCTGGCTTTCGTCGAAGTAAGGGTAGCGGAGGGTCACCCAACTCAACCGCTTCTCGGGTGGAATGCCTTCAGCGGGTACCACGCCGACTGGGAAAGGCTCCGAAGGTTCTGAACGTGGTCCACCGAGCGCCCACCAGATATCGCGCAAGTGAGCGGCACAACTCTTGCGCAGTTTGGCCTCTCGACCGAGCCTCTGAAGATAGGTCACCCCGGACATGCCTACGCTGACCGTGATGACTATCAAGACGGCCAGGAAAAACATCCACCGGATTCGCGGGCATCGCATGTTGATGGTTCCGTTTCCCGGGCTGCCGAAGGCCACCCGGACCTGGGGTACGTCGGCTCCATAGTAGCCAGGCACCTAAAGAGGGTAAGACAAAGAGCCTGGGCAGTCCGTCAAGCTGAGCGAGTGGGCGCACATCTTTTCTGGGTCTCCCAGACTTCCCAATTGAGGTGCATGGCCGGGGCGCTCCATGGCCGGGGCGGCTCTTGGCCGGGGCGGCTTCTCTTTCTGGGTCTCCCAGACTTCCCAATTGAGGTGCATGGCCGGGGCGGCTTCTCCGGGGCGGCTCCTCCTAAGAAGCTCTGCCAAAACCTCGAAAACCCCTAAAAAACAGGGTGGGAGGCCCCTGTTTCGTACTCCTGAACGTCGTCTTCCCTGAGAATATCAGGCATTTTGCCACCGTAAAGAAACTCAGAACCTTCCTCGATGCGCCCGTAGAACGTCAATAAACCCTGGAAACTCAGCACTCCAATGGCGGGCGAACTGAGGTTTTGGCAGAGCTTCTAAGATCGTTTCGTCGTTTCGCGTCTCGCATACTTTGACGTCTCGGATCGTCAGACTCGACTCTCCACGACCACGCTGCCGTGCAACACCACGTCGCCCAGGACCAGTGTCGAGGCATGTGACAACGGTACAGAATCAGTGCGATACTCCTGTCCGTCGCCGACCGCCGGGGACGGTTCCCAGGTGGCGGCCCGCAGTTGAGCCAAGAGGGCCTCGACGTCGGCGGACTCGGGGAGCTTCTCCGGCTTGCCCGACTCCAGGGCATCCATGACCACTCCGCTCAACAGCCGATCCCAGACCTTCTGGCAGGTCGAGGAGCGATCGAAGACGTCCACGGCGACGACCTGCGACCCCACGGCTACGGCGACCCCGCTCGCACCCTCGACGTACTTCAACTGCTCCCGGAACTCGTTCAAGCGATCCTGGTGGCGTTCATAGGTGTCCGACATCGCCCCCGTCTCGGACGTGGACCCGAGGGAGTTCATCTGGCGGCTGACCTCTTCCCATACAGCCCCCTGGTCGGACGTGTGCCCTCGCCCTTCCTTGAGAGATCGTGCCACCGACGCCTTGAGGTGCCGTCTCAGCTTGGAAGACGAATGCGACCCGCCCGAGGAGAAGTTTTTCGACAGATAACGCCAACGCCCTCGCTCGACACAACTGACCGGGATCGACGTCTTGCTATGGGCGGCGACCAGCACCGAGGTGTTCAGCACCCGATTCTGCTTCGCCCCCTTCAGTTCCTCCCCTTCGAGGAACAGGACGCTGAAGTCCCCGGTGTTGATCACCAGGAGGGTCGGAACCGAGCCACCCTCGCTGACCTCCTCAACAGTGACCGATCCGGCTCCAATCGCCTCTTCGGAGAGGAGGTATTCGACGCCCCCATCAGAGGGTGAGAACAAGGGAAAGACGCTCAGGGCCTCGTGGCGGATCGGTTCACCGACACGAACTTCGGGCAGCGTGATCATGGTGCGATCCTTATTCAACTCTGAAGGGTCATGCAGATTCGAGACCCCGACCCCGGTGAAGGTTCAGGAGAGCAATCGGTTTAGTCAAGATGTGTTTGGTCGTCTTCTACCATTCTAAAGACAAACGGGGCAAGGATCAGTAACCTGATGAATCCATAAAACCACGGCGCGTCAAGACGACGTGTGAACGTCGGTCGAAAAACGTAGCGCGCGCCGGTCTCCGATGTTCGGTCGAAAAACGTAGCGCTCATAGATCCACTCGTGGCGTCTGGTACACCAAGGTGAACACTGTTTCGCCTCGATACCCCACGCGTCGCGAGGTCTATGGGTGTTCACACACATGCAAAACTGGGCCGAGATCCGCCGTCGCGTCCTCGTGGACGGGCAGAGCAAACGTTCCATCTGCCGCGAGTTCGACATCCACTGGGACACCCTCCAAAAGATCCTCCTCCATAATGAGCCTCCAGGCTATCGCCAGAACCTGCCGCGTTCACGCCCCAAACTTGAGCCGTTCTTACCGATCATCCATCAAATCCTCCAGGATGACCGCAAGGCGCCGAGGAAGCAGCGGCATACCGTTCGTCGCATCTTTCAACGCCTTAGAAATGAACATGGCTATCTTGGTGGATTGACAATGGTTCAAGGCGTCGTCCAAGCCTGGCGGGAGGGGCAAGCCGAAGCGTTCCTCCCCCTGGTCCACCGGCCCGGCGACGCTCAAGCGGACTTCGGACGCGCCGTCATCAACATCGCTGGACAATCCTCCACGGCCGCGATGTTCGTCATGACGCTCACCCATTCCGATGCGATCTTCTGCGCCGTCTTCCCGCGGGAATGCACGCTCACCTTTCAGGAGGGACATCGCCTCGCCTTCGAGTGCTTCGGCGGCATACCCCGTCGGATCACCTACGACAATACCCGGATCGCCGTGGCTCGGATTCTCGGCCACCGGGGGGAGGGCGTGACCACCGAGTTCCTCAAAATGAAAAGTCACTACTTGTTTGAATCTCATTTCTGTCGTGTTCGTTCCCCCAACGAAAAAGGACATGTTGAGTCGCTTTTAGGCTACGCGCGGCGTAACTTCCTCGTGCCGGTCCCCGAGGCCGATTCCTTCGCCGCGCTCAATGCACGCTTGGAAGAGAGCTGCCGGAGTGACCTGGAACGCACGACGCGAGGCCGGACGCTGACCAATGCCCAACTCCTGGAGCGGGAGCGAGCCGAACTGTTGGCCATTCCCAAGGAGCCGTTGAGCATCCGCCAGGTGGAGTCAGTCCGGGCCAATTCGTTGTCGCTGGTACGATTCGATCGCAACGATTACTCGGTCCCGACTCGATACGCGCATCGGCGTCTGACCGTCGTGGCGGATGTAGAGCGGGTGCGGGTGGAGACGACCGGAACAATCGTTGCCAACCATCCTCGATCCTGGGATCGCTGTCGGACAATCTTCGATCCAATCCATTATCTGGGCTTGCTGGAGCGAAAGCCCGGGGCACTGGACTTCGCCCTGCCCCTGGAGGGCTGGGAGTTGCCGGAGTGCTTTGCGGCACTCCGGCTCCGCCTGGCCGAGGACGAGGGGCCGCGTGGCCAGGTCGAGTACATCCGAGTCCTGCGACTCCTGGAACAAGCCACGCTTGGGGAGTTGACCGCGGCGGTCGAGCAGGCCTTGAGTCTGGAGGTGTCGGCAGCCGACGGAGTGCGGTTAATCTTGGAGCACCGCCGGGATCGGCCGACGGCGACATTGGATCTGGAAGGCCTTCCCCACTTGCCACGCGTGAGCGTCCCGGAGCCAGACCTGAGCGGCTACCGCTCGTTGTGCGGGGAGGTGCCGCGATGAGCAAGTCAAGTTCGACGCCAGGAGACTTGGTCCGTTTGAAGCCGATGCTGAGGTCTTTGAAGCTACCGACGATCTGGGCGGAGTGCGAGAAGGTCGCCCGGCAGTGCGCGAGTGAACGGGTGGACCATCTGGGTTATCTGTCGCGGGTGTGCGAACTGGAACTGATCGAGCGGGAGCGAAAGGCGGCGGCGCGCCGACTGAAGGGGGCGCGGTTTCCCGCGGTAAAGACTCTGGGAGAATTCGAGTTCGCGGCCCAGTCGGTGATCCCCGAGATTTTGTTGCACGATCTTTCAAGACGCGAATACATTGACAAGCGTGAGAATGTGCTGTTGGTCGGCGCATCGGGTACGGGAAGACGCACCTGGCGACATCGCTGGCCGTGGAGGCATGCCAGCGAGGCAAGCGTGTGCGATTCGTGAGGGTGACCGAACTGATCACGAGCCTGCTGGAGGCACGGGATCAACACCAACTGGCGAGGCTGAAGGGGCAGTTGAACAAGCTGGACCTGCTGGTGCTCGACGAACTGGGTTACGTACCGGCGAGCAAGGTAGGAGCGGAGTTGCTCTTTGATGTGATCAGCACAGCATATGAAAGATTCAGTTTGATCGTAACGACGAACCTTCCGTTCGAGCGTTGGACGGAAGTCCTGTTGGACGCGAGCTTGACGGCCGCTGCGTTGGATCGCCTGACGCACCGCTGCCACATCGTGGAGACGGGCAGTGAGAGTTATCGCCTCAAGGAGGCAAAGCGTCGCCGCGTCACTCCGGATGGCTTGAATCGTGAAAGGAAGGTGTCGAGCACGAGTCCTGTGAACGAAAGTCGAGTCGCTGGTATTAGTCGCCAGGCACCTAAAGAGGACAAGAAGGGGGGGGCTGGGCAGTCCGTCAAGATGAGCGAGTGGGCGCCTAATTTTGCTGAATCCCCCAGACTTCCCAGTTGAGGTGCATGGCCGGGGCGGTTCCTGGCCGGGGCGGTTCCTGAATCCCCCGGACTTCCCATTTGAGCGGCTCTTAGCTCTTAGTAGCCAGGCACCTAAAGAGGATAAAACGGGTAGCCTGGGCAATCCGTCAAGCTGAGCGAGTGGGCACCCATCTTTGCCGAATCTCTCAGACTTCCCAATTGAGGTGCATGGCCGGAGCGGCTCTGGCCGGAGCGGCTCCTGAGTTCCGATTCACCACCCATGGATTGAACATCAAAGAATAGGGATACGATGAGCGACAAGGAATTTCCGGACCGAATCGCCCTCGACATGTCGTTCCAGGAATTGCTCTTCCTTTACCAATCAATCGGCATCGTCTGCAACGGCGACCCACATGGCGTTATTAAAACCTCGGATGTGTCATTCCATGATTGGTTGCATATGTCGCGTGAGGAGGGGAGGGCCTTCAGGGAGCGGTTGAGTGCGCTATTCAGTCATCAAGCGAGCCCCATTCCAATTAGCACTGCTCTCTACCTGTGGGTTGAGCTGATTGCTCGTTCGGAGCAACGACAGGGTGCCATCGTGCTCCACGGGCATGACTTCCGCAATGCGCTTTGCATGCCTTGGCTGGATATTCCCTCCAACCTGTACACGGTTCAACCCCACGGTCGTGAGTTGATCCGAGATGTCAACGTTAGCAACGTTCGTCGGTACGGTTCGGGTTGGGAGTGGGAAACCACGACTCCCGAGAAGTTCCCCGAGCCACCGTTCTTACTAACCGATGACGAGACCTGTCGTCTCGTCTTCAATGGCCCGGTGCTCGTAACTTCCACCGAAAAAGAGCCATATGACCCCGCGTGGCAACTCTACGGTGTTTTAAGTGAGCAACTGATTGGCCCAAGCTGGTTCGGGGGGCTCATCTTCGAGGACGACGAGGCCGAAAAACACGACCTCGTCCGTGTCGGCCATCTGACGGCGTACACTCGCGGTGAGATGGGACCGTTTTCGCTTGATGGAGAACTGACAAACAGTAATGATCGAGTCTTTAAGGCTCGGCTGAGTTTGCCGCCATCAACGGGAGGCCCGCTTGCCGAGTGAGAGGAAGTAGCCGCCCCGGCCATGCACCTCAATTGGGAGGTCTGGGAGATCCAGCAAAGATGGGTGCCCGCTCGCTCAGCTTGACGGATTGCCCAGACTCCCCGTCTTGTCCTTTTTGGGTGCCTAGCTACTAATACTCCTCATTGTTGCCAAAAAAGCAGTACTATAAACAAGCGGTGAAATAAAAAGGATTATGTTGTGGTTAGGTATAAAAATACACAGTATAAGAGCATAACAGCAGATGCGATTGCATATTTCTTTCGCCTCGTTGGTCTGCCGTTGCTGGTAGTCTTACTGTTGTACCATGTTTGGGGAACGCCAAAGGACAGCCAAGCGACCGCCCAGCCGCTGATCAACGCGATTGAACGCTATCATCAGCTCCACGGCAGCTATCCGGAGACGCTCGGAACCCTCACCCAAGAGGGACTGCTCACCGCTATCCCAACTCCGCCCTGGGACCTTTGGACGCGTCGGGACCAATTCGAGTATTTCGTCGATCGGGATCTCGATTTTTTCAGTCTTAATTACGATGAACAGGACTATTTCGGTGGGCTCGGACCGTCAAAGTGGAAGACCCGCACCTACGTCTCTTTCCAGGGCAAGTGGAATGGGAATTACCTCCGTGGCAGTCCGCCTCTGCCGCTGGAACTGGCTATCAAACGGGCCGGAGAGCGGTTCCGTAATACGCAGTCATCCGACAACCTTAATATGTTGGCAGGCAAAATTATAGAATATTCAGATCAAGGGTCGGATGGTCCACTTCTGGTCTGGGCGGAGGATGTGTGGTCGGTTCTGGGACGCGGCGAAACGTGCGAGGTAGACGGGCGACCTGGAGAATTGTATAAGGCCCAGGACGCTCATGCGGCCGAGTACTGCTTTATCTCGAGAAAGGGGGGAGGGTATTTTTATGAGTTTGATTTCATCGTCGAAATATTCCGCCTCGATCGGTCGGAATCCCCTCCGCAGTGGTGACGTGTTTTTCAGAATATAATGAAGGAATGATGTGGCCCTAACCCTTTATTTCTCGGTCTCTTCCAGTCCTCACCCGAGGCACTGGAACTATGAACCCTACGATCATCGTCCGCACGCCGACCTCCTTCACACTCCAGATCGAGGTCCCCTACAACGACTCCATGCTCGACTTCGAGGAATGTACAGTCAAAGAGGAAGGGTTGCGGATGGCCGGCGACCTCGTGGTTGAGATCAACGGAACTGGGGTCTCGAAACCAAGACCCCAGTCACTCCAGTACGTCCCCTTTTCTGGCGAAGGCTCAAACGACAAGTGCACTTTCCAATTCGCTTGCCCCCGGACCTGCGCCTGATAACGGCCTTGAGAAGAGAGGGTTGTCAACCATCGCCGAACTCTCTCACGATGGCATTCGCTGTCTGGGTGGTGAGGTGGTCGTCATTGTTATCGAGGTCGATCAGGGCCTGGTCGAACCTGCGATTCGCCATTCTCAGGTAGAGCAACGCCGCGTCTCGATTGGCCGGTGAGACGGACTCGACCTCCAGTTCACGGTCGAGCCGAGCCAGGGTGCATGCCGAGGTCATCAGCGCGATCGCGGCATCGGCGATCCGCTCTTGGATGTACTCGGCCTCGAGAATCGCCTCGCGATGCTTGATCAAGGTCCGTTCGATGGCCCAGGCGAACCGGGTCACGCGGCGAGCGAGGGCATCGGCAGCGCGGCGGAGCAGGGGAGAGGTGACCGGAATCACCGGTGGATGCGCCATTCTCACCAGCCGGTCTCGGCCGAACCGCCAAAGGGTCGGGACGAACCGAGTCGGACGCTTCAGCCCCTCAAGAGTAGCCTTGAACCCTTCGCCGATGTCGCGCATGCCGACCAGAGCGATGAAGGCTTTCAAGACCTCGTTGGCCCCCTCGCCGATGGTGTTGATGCGCGCGTCGCGCATCATCCGCTCATACGGCTCGTCGCAAAAGTAGCCCTGGCCTCCGTGGATTTGGAGGGTCTCGTACGAACCTTGCCAGAGCATCTCAGTGGAGAAGACTTTGAGGATCGCGGTTTCGAGCATGTAATCCTCGTCCCCACGATCGATGAGTGCGGCGGTCTCGTAGGTGGTCGCCTCCATGGCGTAGGCCGTCGCGGCGAGGAAGGACAGCTTCTTCTTGATGAGCTCGAGGTCGGCCAGTGGTCGGCCGAACTGCTTGCGCCGGGCGGCGTGCCGGGTCGCGGCGGCCAGATAGGTTTTGGCCGCTCCGGTGCAGCTTGCGCCGAAGGTGGTTCGGCCGAAGTCGAGCACCGTCAGCGCGACCTTCAGCCCTTTGCCCAAGGGGCCGAGGATATTCGAGGCCGGGACCGGCATGTCGTGGAAGGCCAGGCGGGCGGTCGCCGTCCCTCGGATCCCGCACTTCGGCATCCTCGCCTCGACCACCTCGAATCCAGGGAGGTCGGGCGTGACCAGGAAGGCGGTGACTTTCGAGTCGCCTCCCTTGGGGTCAGGCGTGCGGGCCATGACCGTCAGGACGTCGGCGATCGCGCCGTTGGTGATGTAGCGTTTGGTGCCGGTCAGACGGTAGGTCTTCCCGTCCTCGCTGGGAACGGCCACTGTCTGGACGTTGCTCGCGTCCGATCCTGCCTCTTTTTCGGTCAGTGCGAAGGCGGCGAGCTTCTCGCCGCTGGTCAAGGGGGGGAGCCACTTCGCTTTCTGCTCGGCGGTCCCGAAGAGGAGCAACGCGCGGATGCCGATCGAGTGGTGCGCATTGACGAAGACGGCCGTCGAGGAACAGTGGCCCCCGATCACTTCCATGATCCGGCAGTAGCCGAGTTGGCTGAACCCGCGACCTCCGAACTCCCCCGGCGCTGTCATGCCTAGCACGCCCAGCTTGGCGAGACCTTCGATCACGCTCGCGGGAATATCCGCCTCGCGATCGATGGCCGCCGCGTCGATGCTGGATTCGGCGAAGCGACGGACCGCCGCGACCGCGTCATTGACCCGGTTCCGATCGGCTTCCGGTAACTCGGGGTAGGGGAAGACAACCTCTTTGCGGAACTCCCCCCGAAACAAGGCCTTGGCAAATCCTCCTCGCGATGGTTCCGAGAAGAGAAGCTCTTCCGCCTGCTTGACCTGCTTCGCACGAAGCGGATCCTGCAAGGGAGAACCGTGAGCGCGGTCGGACGCGGTGACGGACATAACGACCTCCTCGGCGTGTGGGCCGGCCGGTCGTCGCACCGACCAGTCGAAAATAGCTCGGAGGGGCACCCAACGGAATTCTACCCCGAGAACGGCTCGAAGAAAGGTGTTGTGCTGCCGCCTCGTCACTCCTTGGTGGTCGATTCGCCGGAATTCGGTGGGGTGTGCTGAGGTTTGCGGGCGATCGGGCCGAGGGAGAAGAAGGGTCTGGCATCTTTGCCCATCCAATAGGCAAAGAAGGCGCCAAAACCAATCATGAGCTGGGTGATCGAACGCAGGTCGTAGAAATGGACCACGAGGTACTGGAACCCGTCATCGGCTTTGAACGGTGAAAATCGCCACTCCGTGTAGAGGCCCAGAATCAGCGCCGCCAGGGCGCAAGCGACACCACGCGCTGGCGATCGGTGCTGGGCAAGCAGGCTGCACCCAAGGCCCAGCATGGCCCCTGGAATCATCAGGCCATAGAGGTTTTGGTCCACCAGCCAGTTGAAGACAGAGTAGCCGATGATGGCCCCAAGCGCGGCACCGACGAGGCCGAGTAGGTTGCTCGTGACTCTATCGATCATCGAGGTTCTCCCTGTCCCAAGTCGCTGGGCCGTGATTCTATGGAATTTATCGAAGTCGGTGGTGCTTCCATAGTAGGAAGCGGCGATCTCGATCCGGAAGGGGCATCAAAAGTCGCCGGTGGGACCAATTTGCTCCTGCTGTCATAATGAACGAGTGCAATCGACGAGGCGAGCGTCGCAGAGCCGACCCAAAGAAAAATCCCTCCGTCCGGACCTTTTGAGGCCCGGACGGAGGGACTGGACTGAACTGGATTCATCAAGAGCGTTGACGTTCAGACGGTGACCGAATACTCAACCGGGGCCGATTTCTTCAAAGTGACGGCCGGGTGAACCTGATCAGGCAGGCCGCCCAGGAACTCGCCGGCACCCATGATATAGCCGCGTTCGCCGTGCTGGGTCAGGTCCAGGCCGACCTCTTCCTCTTCCTCGGTGACGCGAAGCCCGACCAGGGCGTCGACCAGCTTCAGAATGCCGAACGTGACGATGAAGCTGTAGGTCGCCGCGGCGGCCACGGAGAGGACCTGGGAGGTCAGCAGGCTCGGATTTCCATAGAAGAGGCCCGCCGGATTCGCGCTGATGCCCGCCTTGGCCAGGAGGCCGACCGCGACGGCGCCGAAGATGCCCCCGACGCCGTGGACCCCAAAGACGTCGAGTGAGTCGTCATACCCGAGCTTGCTCTTCATGAGGATCGCACCGTAGCAGACGCCGCAGACGAGCAGGCCGATGATCATGGCCCCCAGGGGGGTGACGAAGCCGGCGGCGGGGGTGATCGCGACCAGGCCGGCGACGGCCCCGGTGCAGGTGCCCAAGACGGTTGCCTTGCCCTTATGGAGATACTCGATCAACGACCAGCTCACGGTGGCCGCCGCGGCGGCGATATTCGTGTTCACGAAGGCGGCGACCGCCGAGGAGTTGGCCGCCAGGGCACTGCCGGCGTTGAACCCGAACCAGCCGAACCAGAGGAGACCGGTCCCGAGCGCGGTCATGGTCAGGTTGTGGGGGTGCATATCTTCACTGCCTAACCCCTTTCGCTTGCCCATCACCAGGACGCAGCAGAGGGCCGCGATCCCCGAGATGATGTGGACGACCAGGCCGCCGGCGAAGTCGAGAGCCCCCAGGCCCTTGATCCAGCCGTTGGGGCTCCAGACCCAGTGGCAAACCGGGTCGTACACGAACGTGGCCCAGAGCAACGTGAAGAGGATGTAGGCCGAGAATTTCATCCGCTCGGCGAACGCACCCGAGATCAGGGCGGGTGTGATCACGGCGAACATGAGCTGGAAGACCATGAAGAGCTGGTGAGGAATGGTGGCGGCATAGGCGGGGTTGGGGGCGAAGCCGACATCCTTGAGCCCGACATAATCGAGGCCGCCGATCAGGCCATGGTAAACGTCGGGGCTGAACGCGAGGCTGTAACCGAAGAGAACCCACTGCAAAGCCACCACGCCCAGGAGGACGAAACTTTGCTGGAAGGTGGCGAGGACGTTCTTTCGCCTCACCATCCCTGCATAGAAGAGACCCAACCCCGGGGTCATCAGCATCACCAAGGCGGCACAGACCATCACGAAGGCCGTGTCCGCGCCATTTATCTCGGGCACGGCGGCCGAGGCGGCTTCCTCCGCATTCGCCCAGACCGGCAATCCCAATAGTCCGAGGGCAGAGAGTGCCCCCGCCACGAATGCACGCTGCCCCTTGGTCATCGTCGAAGTCCCCGCGCTGGTTGGAATGCTCATTCTCCCACCATCCCCGGAGAGCCGGGAATAACGTCCCGAAAGCGGCTCACGCCTCCGGTCTCGTTACGCGTCGCATCCCCTCGAAGGCGGATGAGCGTGGCGTCTTTTTCGGAGCTGATTGATGAGCTAGGCACGACCCTGACTCGATCATCGCCAGTGCTATTTGCAGATCGAATGCCAGAGACCGATATGGTCGAAAAATTGGTTTGTAAGCGATGTAATGGAAACGAGTTAAGTTTGTTGACCCTGGGTCGTGGCTCCCGGCGGTCAAACCGGCGGTTGCCTCGAAGCTACGCGGGTATGCCATAAAGATAGGCTTGCTCTGCGGGGCCTCGTGGAGAGCGCGTTCTCGCACTCTGGAGGGCGTATTGTTTTGCTGGGAGGATCGTCAATGGTTTCGAGACGTACGGCGTGTTGAAACGCCCGCGGAGTGGGCCATCGAGCGGCTCGGTTTGGTCGCTTGGGGCCGTGGCGAGGACTCCGCGCCTGTGGTGGGGGACGATATGCTGGAAGCATTGGCGTGCAGAATGATTGACAGTACGCGGGTGCAGGGCGAACGAAGGGTAAGGGGCAACGATGTCGGACCAAGGGGCAGGGGAGAGTCGACCGCCGAAGCGGCCTGGCGGACCGGGCCAGGGGAGTCACAAACCGGCCGGCGGGGGGCCGGGGCCGAAGCGACGTGGAGGGCTTCGCCTGAAACGACTACTTGGGGGTGAGGGCCAGGATTACGAGCTGGACCATCCCAAGTGCGTTCTTGAGATGGAGCTCGACTACGAGGAGGGGATCGAGTGCCGCAAGGCCGGCGATCCCGAGGCGGCCCGCGATGCTCTGCGGTATGCCTTGCAGGGGTGCGGCGACAATATGTGGGTTCACGTAGCGCTGGGGCGGATCGCGCTCGAGGACTTCAATGACGCGACCCTGGCCCGGGGGCACTTCGGCTACGCCTTCGAGCTGGCCGAGCGTGCCTTTCCTCCCGGTTTCCATGGGTGTCTCCCACAACATCGGGATGCGAATCGCCCGTTCTACGATGCAATCGACGGCCTGATCGAGTGCTATGAGGCC
This sequence comes from Singulisphaera photorubra, assembly GCF_045290345.1. Classification (GTDB taxonomy): domain Bacteria; phylum Planctomycetota; class Planctomycetia; order Isosphaerales; family Isosphaeraceae; genus Singulisphaera. The sequence continues at coordinate 3,943,172 of NZ_CP155447.1, forward strand.
CTAAGCATGCCGGGCGAGGCACAGTCACTCCGCAACGTCGCCGAGGCCCTGATCGCGGGACGGAGGAGCCGCCTGTCGGGACCTCCCCGCGGTCCCGGAAAGCCAAGAAAGAATTGAGGTTGGCGGGGGGCTGTTTCCGATCGCGCGGGAGAGTCGCCGGTCGCCCGGATCTTTCGACTTTAAGGATTTTTCGGCTTGCGATGATTTCTGGAACGGGATAGAAGATCCGCAGTTCGTGACGGATGCGGTTGGAGACGCTCTGAAGCCCTTTTCGGTGGAAACACCGATTGACGAAACTCAGGACAGGATAATGAGTTTCCGGAGCGATAACTTTCCAAATCGGTCGCGTGATCTCAGGCTTGCCACGACGGCCGAACTCTGGACAAAAGTTCAATGATCGTCCGTCCCATCGACGGTGGCGTGGAAGTCCTCGCCCCGGCGAAGTTGAACCTGTTTCTGGAAATCTTGGGCCGCAGGCCCGACGGCTACCACGAGATTGAATCGATCATGGTAGCTGTGGACCTGTATGACACCTTGATCTTTACCGACGACCCCTCGGGGAAGATCACGCTCCGATGCGATGATCCGACCCTTCCGACTGGCCGCGACAACTTAGTTGTTAAGGCAGCCGAGCGTCTTCGGGAGCGATCGGGCTGCCCTCACGGGGTGTCGATCGAGCTTCGCAAGGCCATCCCGGCGCAAGCTGGGCTGGCGGGTGGCTCGAGTGACGCGGCCGCCACTCTGGCGGCCCTAGACCGGCTCTGGGATTTGCGGACACCCCCCGGCTCGATGGATGATCTGGCCGGGGAGATTGGCAGTGATGTGGCGTTCTTCCGTAAGTGTCCGGCCGCCATTTGCCGAGGCCGAGGTGAGCAAGTGGAAGCCTTGACTCTGACGAGGCCGCTCCACTTTGTCTTGGTCTGTCCGCCGATCGGTCTGAGCACGGCCGACGTGTACCGAAATCTGACACTGCCCGAACGGCCCAGGCCGATCGGGCCGGTTGTCGAATCGCTGGTCGAGGACCGACCGGCTGCCCTGGGACAGAGCCTATTCAACCGGCTCCAACCCGTCGCCGAGACGCTCGCTCCCGCATTGACGCGGGTCCGTAACGCCCTGGCGAGCCTTGGCCCGTTACTTGACGGGCACCTAATGAGCGGGAGCGGCTCAGCCTACTTTGGGCTCGGCCGCAACCAAGGCGCGGCACACGCCGCCGCCCAGCACCTTGAAACGCTCGGACTAGGACGAGTCCGGGTCGTATCCTGCGGCCCTTGAGCAGCAGAGAACGCCTCGTAAAGGAGTACCGGCTGTGGAGATCACCGAAGTCCGCATCAAGCTCATGGAAGACAACTCGGGCAGCAACGAACGGTTGCAGGCCTTTTGTAGCATCACCTTTGATGATATGTTCGTCATTCGTGACCTCAAGATCATCGAGGGTGCCAAGGGCTTCTTCGTCGCCATGCCTTCCCGCAAGTTGACCGATCGTTGCCACCACTGCGGAACGAAGAACCACTTGCGGAGCCGGTTCTGCAACCAGTGCGGTAGTCGATTGGATGAGAATCGAGCCATCCGCGACGCCGACGGCCGCGCCAAGCTGCACGCCGATATCGCGCACCCGATCAACTCCATGTGCCGTGAGAAGATCCAAGGCGCCGTTCTTGCCTCCTATGCCGACGAACTCGAACGTGCCAAGATGCCCGGCTACGTCTCGCGTTATGATGACCTCGACGGTGAATACGACGTGCCGTTGGAGACCACCGCGCCGGGCGTCGTTGGAATCGTGGGTGAGCCGCCCTTGCGACGTGGTCCGCTCCGGGGTCACACCCAGCATACTCGGGGCAACCAATCGGTGCTCCGCGGGCCCCACGTCCCCCCTCGCAAAGAGAGCTCGGTCGAAGGCGTTGCGTCCGACCGTGAGACCGGCCAGGGCTTCGCCAGCGGACTTTGAGCGCACCGCGTCTCTCGCTCGGACGGAACGACCGGACGAGAGACGCGCTTCGCTGACCCGATCCCGACCAGCCATGGCGCCATTCCGCGCCGTGGCTTTCGTTTCGTGATATCGGGAGCTTCCTCATGATGGTAGAATCGGTCTCCATGAAAACGACCGAGGAAGAAAGTCCCTCCGCGAGTCGCGGCCCGGAGCGGCCCGTCCACCCACCGGGGTTGATCCGGAGGATTCGCCGTCTCTTCTGCCTCCCTTTCACGATCTACATCGGTGTGGGCGTCATGCTCTTCGCGCTTCAGGTCGACCTGATCTTCCCGGGCGCCAAACGCCAAGGCGATCCCTCCACCCTCGTCAAAGCCCGCCCCGACGAACAGATCGTGACGTTGACCACAACGCATGACGACCGGGTCGTCGCCCTCTTCGCCCCGGCGCTGACACCCGAGGGAAAACCCCACCCCAACGCACCCGCTTGCCCGAGCCTCCTCTACTTTTACGGCAATGCGATGTGCCTGAGCGACGCCATCGATCAAGTCGAGCATTTCCGGCGACTTGGCGTCAACGTGCTCACTCCCGACTACGTCGGTTATGGAATGAGCGGGGGCAAGGCTTCCGAGTCCGGCTGCCAGGCCACCGCCGATGCCGCGCTCGCTCACTTGAAAAGTCGTAAAGACGTCGATCCTACCAGAATCATCGCCGCCGGCTGGTCGCTCGGTGGAGCCGTCGCCATTGATCTGGCCTCACGTGGCAAGGTCCAAGGGGTGATCTCCTTCTGTACCTTCACCAGCATGGCCGAGATGGCCCGTCGCAATATCCCGCTGCTCCCCGCGTCGCTCCTGTTGCGCCATCGCTTCGATAACGAATCGAAGATCGCCAAGGTGACCTGCCCGATCCTGATCGGTCACGGTCGGCGCGACACGCTGATCCCCCACTCGATGGCCGACCGCCTGGCCACGGCCGCTCGAGCCCCGGTCATGAGATTCACGGTGGAAGAAGCCGGTCATAACGACTTCTTCGCCACGGGCGGTGATCAGGTTCTCGACTCAATGCGAACCTTCATCGCACCGTTCGCGCGCACTGAATGAGTGAGGCGGCTCTGGGGAACGGTGCGCGGCTCTGATGAGCCGTCTGTTCGACAGCGCGAAGAAGAAGGGATGGACCGATCTTACTGTTTCCGGGGCCGCCCTCGGTTTCGGAGGGTTCACTCCTCGCCACCGGTAAGGATGTTCGCGGGTGGCCGATTCCCGGAACGTGGGGAGTTTGAACGCACGGATTCCGGATTCGGACCCCGTGCGTTCCAGGCCAATTCGTGATTACCCGTGATCCGAGGACGGGACACGTGAGATTCAGCAGTCGGTCATCAACGACGGCGATTGCTCATTGGAATCGCGGATGGAGGAAGTTTCCTAGCGAAGTGAAGCGATCGCGCTTTGGAAAATGCGGAGGCCATCGCACGAGGAGTCCGCGCCTGGGTCGCGGCGGGTCCATCGGGGGTGGTGGATCGGGTCAATGAACCGCTCGGGGTGCGGCATCAATCCGAAGATGCGGCCGGTTGGGTCGCAGAGCCCAGCCACGGCGCCCGGCGTCCCGTTGGGGTTGGCCGGATACTCCTGAGTGACTGCGCCGGACGCATCGATGTAGCGAAGCACGACTTGGCCGGCGGTTTCCAACGCGGCGAGGGCGTTGGGATCGGCCAGGAGAAACCTGCCTTCGCCGTGGGCGACGGGAAGTTCGATCGGGGCCGTGTCGGTGATGAACGGTGAGAGACCGGGCTGCGGCTGCATCCGCACCCAGCGCGACTCGAAGCGTCCTGAGTCGTTGTGCGTCAGCGTGGCCTTGGTTGGCAAAGTGCCACCAGGAAGAAGTCCGGCGCGGACGAGGACCTGGAAGCCGTTGCAGATACCCAGGATAAGGCCGCCGCGCTCGTGGAACTGACGCAGGGCGTCACCGAGGACGGTGCCGAGCCGGGTCGCGAAGATCCGGCCCGCTCCCAGGTCGTCGCCATACGAGAACCCGCCGGGAATCGTCAGAATCTGGAACCGATTGAGGGTCTCGGATTCTTCCAGCAAGCGAGCAATGTGCCAGGTTTCTACCTCAGCGCCCGCCTGCTCCCAGGCGAACGCGGTCTCTTCGTTGCAATTGGTGCCGGGAGCTCGGAGGACGATCACGCGGGGAATTGCCATTGGGAAAGCATCCTGAGTCGAAGACGACGCCCTCGGCCCCCTCGCCGTTGATATTGATTTAGGCCGAGGGGGCGGTGAGGAACGGTCAGTAGTTACCCTCGTTGGGGGAGTAGGATGTCGCCGGGTAGTCGACCTCGGCCCGGTAGGCAAGATTGCGCCGGATCAGATCGGCTTCGTAAACCTGGACGACAAAATCGGCGGCGATCTTGAGCCGGGAGGAGGCTCCCTTCGCGGGGAAGTCGGCCGGGGCACCGCGGCGGAACTCGGCTACGCCGACGTGCTTCGATCGTCCCTTCACGTAATTGATTCCAGGGATCCCGTCCGCGTCGCCCGAGATCAAGAGGGCGATGTCGTACGTATCCTGGAGGGCCACCATGTCCACCGCGAGGCTCGTGTCGAGCCCTTTTTCGTTGAGGGTGTGGTGGAGCAGGTCGACCTTCCAATGCCCTTCCTGGCGAATCTCCACGAAGTCGGTCGCGGCCTGCACGCCGTGATAGAACCGCTTCTTACGCTCGAGAGCGCGTCGCTTCCCCTCATACCACTCGCGGGTCTCGTTGAAGCAGAGGTTCCAGGCTTCTTCAATCTGACGCTCACCCGGCAAGTCGGGCTGGCGACGGCTGACGTCTTCGAGGTAACTGTCCCGCAGCCTCGGATTGAGCTCAAAGCGGCTTCGAAGCCGTGACTCCGCTTTCGGATCGTTGAGGTCCCACTCATCCATCTTTCCGACGACATACCAATAAATGCGCGAATGCTGAGCCGAGGGCCAGGGAGACCCTTCGGCAAAGGTTCGGCCCCAATAATGAACGCTCTGCTCGAACACGTGCCGATAGAACGAACCGTAGTCATCGACTCGCAAGTTTAAATGTTTCAATACGCCGTCGAGATTCGAGCCGTCGACGAAAGTGACGAACCGAAGCATTTTTTGAGTCCTCGTTTGTTCGCAAAATTCCATGTTCAAAGTGTGCTTGCCTTTCCTCTACCAACGAAGAGGATGTTGCCAGGCTTCTTTCAGAACGGACACAGACGCATCGATCACGGGAGTCGCGCCAAGTCCCACAATGGTCAAACGGGCCGGAGACGAATCAATTCCGCCGGTAACCTCGCCGAGCGGCCCCAAGGGCAAGCCAGCGAAGAGCTCGGTCAAAGCTTGGGCGTTCTCGGGCAGAACCTCGAGCAGGAATCGCGTCGGCGATTCCGAGAACAGCAGGGCCGCATCGTGCGCGGCGGCTTCATCACGGGGCACACCCTGGAGATTAGCTTTCGCCCCCAGTCCCCCCGCCAGGGCCATTTCCGCCAGCGCGACGGCCAGGCCCCCTTCACTGAGGTCGTGGCAGCTTCGGATCAAGCCCTGGTTGATCGCGGCATGAAGCCGCTGGAACAAAGGCCGGCCGGTCGCTGGTTCCACGCGGGGGACTTCACCCCCCTCAACTCCTTGAATCATCGCCCAGTGCGATCCCCCCAGCTCAAGCCGGGTCTGCCCGAGGACGAACAGGAGATTTCCCGCCTTTTTGAGGTCCATCGTGACGCACTTGCGGACGTCGGGGACCTGCCCCATGGCGCTGATCAGGAGCGTCGGGGGGATCGCTCGGCTCTTGCCTTCATGGGTGTATTCATTGTAAAGGCTATCTTTACCGGAAACGAAGGGCGTGCCGTAGGCGACGGCCACGTCGAGACATCCCTGGGCGGCGCGAACGAGCGATCCCAGTGTTTCGGGACGCTCGGTATTGCCCCAGCAGAAGTTGTCGAGCAAGGCGATCCGGTCCGGGTCTGCGCCCACGGCCACGCAGTTGCGAATGGCCTCGTCGATGACACAGCCGGCCATGGCGTACGGATCGAGCCGGCCGTACCGCGGGTTAATTCCGCAAGAGACGGCCAGACCCTTGGTGGAGCCGCGAACCGGGAGCACGACCGAGGCATCGCCGGGGCCGTCATCCTGCGCGCCGACCAGCGGCTTGACTACCGTCCGCGCTTGCACTTCATGGTCGTACTGGCGAACGATCCACTCCTTGCTACAGACGTCCCACGACTCCATGATCCGGGCCAGATCTTGAGTGTAATCGGCACGGTCAGGCAGCTCGATGGCAAGGACCGGCGGCGGGGTGTACGTCGCGTCGCGGACGACGGCCGGTCGCCCCTCATGGAGGAAATCCATCGAGAGGTCGGCCACCGTCTCGTCGTGGTACCGCAAGGTCAGTCGGCCGGAGGCGACGAACTCACCGAGGTCGGTCGCTTCGACCGACTCGCTGGCGCACAACGCTTCCAACTCCTGCCACGACTCCGGGGGAACGGCCAGGACCATGCGTTCCTGGGCCTCGGAGATCCAGATCTCGGTATACGAGAGTCCTTCGTACTTGAGTGGCGCCCGGTCGAGGTCGACGACGGCGCCGAGCTCTGCGCCCATCTCACCGACGGCCGAGCTAAACCCACCCGCGCCGCAGTCGGTGATCGAGCGAAAGAGACCACGATCCCGGGCCTGCATGATCACGTCGAGAACCATCTTCTCGGTGATGGCGTTGCCGATCTGGACCGCCCCTCCGGAGATGCTCTCGCTGTCGCTGGTCAATTCGGCCGAGCTGAACGTGGCGCCGTGGATCCCGTCTCGGCCGGTTCGGCCGCCGATGGCGACGATCCGGTCGCCCGGTTCCACATGCTTCTCGGAAAGGCCACGGGGGATGAGCCCGATCGTGCCGCAGAAGACAAGCGGATTGGCCAGGTAGTCGGGATCGACGACGAGCGCTCCGTTGACGGTCGGGATGCCCATCCGGTTGCCGTAGTCGCGCACACCGGCCACGATCCCCTTGAGGACGCGCTTGGGATGAAGCACGCCCGCGGGAAGCGCATCCGGGGGATAGTCGGGCGGAGCGACGCAAAAGACGTCGGTATTGCAGATCGGCTTGGCGCCGAGCCCGGTCCCCATCGGGTCGCGGATCACGCCGCCCAGGCCGGTGTTGGCTCCCCCGTAGGGATCGATCGCGGAGGGATGGTTGTGAGTTTCAACCTTGAAGCAGACGTCGTAGGCGTCATCGAACCGGACGACCCCCGCGTTGTCCGCGAAGACGCTGACGAGCCAGTCGGGGTTGAGGATCTGCGTCGCCTGAAAGATTGTTTTCTTCAGGAGGTTTTGGATCACCTCGCCCTCGAACCGGATGAGTCCCCGGAGCGTCTTGTGCGAACAGTGCTCGCTCCAGGTTTGCGCCAGGGTCTCGAGCTCGCAGTCGGTCGGGTCGCGTCCGAGCTCAGCGAAGTGGGCGCGGATCGACTGCATTTCCTCGAGGCTCAGATAGAGCTGACCCTCTTTGCTCAGCTTCACGAGCGCGTCGTCGTCCATCGTCCGGATCGGCACTTCCACGCGCAGAAGCTGATACGGGTGGCCTTGCCCGAGCCGGTCGAGCGACAAGGGGCCGACGATCGCCTGCTCGACCGCGTCATTGGAGAGGACGCGCTGAATGAGCCGGGGGAGGGAGTCGGCCGGCCCTTCGATCCGGTAGGTGCGGATCGTCCGAACGCTCTCGACGGCGAACCCGAGGGCACGAAGCGTGGCCAGCGCACTCTCCGCCTCGGGGTCGGTCACTCCGGGCTTGGGCAGGACGTGCACGGTGGTCCCTGATCCCGCCACGGCCTGGCCGCTGGGGCGAACGGCGAACGTCTCGACGATCGGATCGACCAGGAGCGTCTCGGCGGCGCTTTGGACGTCCTCACCGTTGAGCGTCCCTTCGAGCAGAAACCCTCGGCTCGCCGCGATCTGCCAGGGGCCGGGGAGCCCCAGTTCGGCCGCCTCGGCCGCCAGTCGAGCTCCTTCGCGGTCCGCGTTACCAGCGGCCGGATCAATTTGCAAGTGCCATAACATATAGGTAACGTTCTTGTCCCTGAGGATCCATAACGCCTGGGTTGAGAGAAACTCGTCTCGCCTATCAAAACTAGGCTTGGGAATTCGATAACTTACCGGGCCGGAACAGATCGCTTTCGTTCCGGGCGTCGGGTCGTGTGCCAGTGATCCAGTCGGGTTGAAGCGATTGAACCGGCCAGCGTGGCGAGGCGAGTGACGTCGAGGTTCAAAGGATCGGCAATGACCGGGTTGGTCGCGGGGGCGGGACGCTTATCCTCGTTGGGGTGTCGATGGGCTCGTGAAATTAACCAAAGTTCCAAATCATCGTGTTTCTGCGTCGATCTGATCGTGGCCAGATCGGGACCTGTCGTCAACCGTCCGTCGTTCCGGAGCCGTTCAGGGAATCGAAATGGGCGCGTCGGTTCTTGGCGTTCGCCCACCAGGTCATGATTCTCTGCTCGTCGTCGGCTTCGAGGGCGGATTCCAGGCCTGCCAGTGAGTCCCGAAACGTCTTGAGCGATTCCAGGATCGGTGCCCTGTTTTCTCGAAAGATACCGGCCCAGAGCGACGCGTCGGAACCGGCGACACGGGTCCCGTCGCGGTAGGCGCCTGCGGCCATCGTCAAGGTTTCGCGAGGGATTGCTCCGGCCAGGGCGGCGGCGACCGCATGAGGCAGATGGCTGGTCAAGGCCAGCGCCGAGTCGTGTTCGGGGGGCGATAATTCGATCAACCGGCAGCCAAGGCTGCTCCAGAAGTCGCGAGCCCGTTGGAGCCGGTCGGGAGGCGTCTTCTCGGTGGGGGTCAAGATGCAGGGCTTGGCCTCGAACAGGTTGGGGACCGCATGGGCGACCCCTTTTCGTTCCGAGCCGGCGATCGGGTGCCCGCCGACAAAGCAGGCCCGTGCGCGAGGGTCGAGTTCGACCGCCTCGACGATTCGTTGCTTCGTGCTGCCGGCGTCGGTGATCAAGACCCCTTGAGGGCCGAGCGCTGCCACGTCGCGGACGTCGTCTGCGATCCGGGTGACGGGGGTGCAAACCACGACGATCGCGGCCCCGTTCACGCCCCGGCCCAGGTCGGTCGTTCCCGCGTCAATGGCACCGAGTTGAACCGCCTCGGCCAGTCTTGCCGGGTCACGTCCAATCCCGATGACCCGATCGGCCAGACCCCGAGAACGAATCGCCTGCCCGATCGACCCGCCAATCAGGCCGACACCGATAATGGCTACCGTCCCAAGACGCTCCAACACACCCGAGCCCTTTCCACAATTCGCCATAGTGATTTAATCGAGTTTAAACAAAGAAAGAGGCCCAAGAACAAGTCGTCAAGGCGATATCAGAGCCCCAAGTCGGCGTGACACTCATCCTCAACCAGAGAAACCTGTCCTGACTCGATCTTGCGAAACCAAACAGGGTGAAAAAGCAAAAAACCGGCGATCCGCCACTCAGGAATTCGGACACTTATTTAGGTGAGGGGAGGGACCGGATTGGGTTCCCGTGAGAGAGCGATCATCTTAATCAAAAAAACATCGGAGGCCAATCCCCCAGATGCGAGGAACCGCCGGCTCGCCGCGGGTTGGAGGAGTGTCATTGGTTGCCGTTGGAACGGCGGAACAGCCTGACGTCAGCCGTTGTTGTCGAGATAAGGTCGGAGTGCTTCGGCCATGGCCGCGGCCGATTTCCAGCGGTCCCGTGGCTGCTTTTCAAGGGACTTACGCAAAACACGCTCGAGTCCTTCAGGCGCCTCGGGGCGAAGGGCACGGAGCGGAACCGCGGGGTTCTCGAGGATGATGCAGTAGGCGTCGGCCCGTTTGGGATCGAAGTTGAGGTACGGATATTGGAACGTCAACAGGTAGTAGAGCGTGGCCCCTGCGCTATAGATGTCAGCCGCTTCCTTGATGTCGCGGAAGTCGCGAATGTGGTCGGGCGAGAGAAAGCCGACGGAGCCGCCGATGTCCCCTTGGTGAGTCAGGCCGATAAAACCGTTGTTCTCGCGAAAGTTCTTGGCCAGACCGAAGTCGGACAGCTTGACCTGGGGACGTTGCGGTGGACCCATGACGAGCAAGTTTGAGGGCTTGATATCGCGATGGACGTAGCCTCGGGAGTGGGCGTACTCGAGGGCGGAGAGGAGCAGCCGGCCAATCCGCGCTGTGGTCCCGATCGAGAGCGGCGTGGATAATCCCCCGGCCCATTGCAGTGCGTTCTTTCCCGCGACGTATTCCATGATGAGCTGGAATTGACCGTCGATCTCCAGAATGTCGTAGAAGGCCACGACGTTGGGGTGACACTGGCCGCTCGGCATTAAGAGATCTTTGAGGATGATCATCTCGCGCCGAAAGTAGTCTCTGGCTTTGGCGCTGGCGGCCCCGGTCGGGATCATCATCTTGATGGCCACCTGCCGGTTGACCGAGAGCTGGCGGGCGAGGTAGACCTCGCCCATGCCGCCGAACCCGAGCCGCCGCTCGATCAGATAGTCGGGATCCGTGGTCGGAAACTGTTTCCTGCGCTGCGAGCAGGGTTCGCAGAGCCAGGCGCCCGGAATATCGTCCGTCAAGGTCGTGTAGGGGCCGACGTCAGGAGCCGGTTGCCCACACCCGAGGCAATGGATCAGGCTCTTGCCTTCTTCGGTCTTTCGTTCGAGCTGAACGACGAAGGCACTATCTCCGGCCGTGATCACGTCGCCGTTTCGAAGGACGCTCGAGTCGACCCGGCGGCCGTTGACCTTCGTCCCATTCGTGCTCCCCATGTCTTCCAGGGTGCAGTGGAGCGGGCTGAGGTCCACCCGGAAGTGCTCACGCGAGAGGAGGCGATCCTCGTGCATCGAGAAGCGAACCTGCGACGATCGGCCAACCACACAAGAGTCACGGTCGCTCAGGAACTGTTCCTGGCCGGCGTGCGGACCCGATGTGACCCGAAGGACGACCTCCATTCGATTCTCCGAGACGACCCGCGCAAAAAAACGAGGTTGAGGAAGAAAAAGAAGAGGACCCTACCGTATTCTACACGAGGTCGGTAGCCCGCGCGAATCCGCGGCTCCACGCCAGCGGTCATTCCTGTTCTCCGGCGGAACAGAAAACAATGGGGGCGGGCCGGCAAGCCCCCGTGGGAGAATCACCCCGGCAGGCGGCGGCCCTGACCCATTTGCATCGCACGCCAGATCGGAAAGAGCGCCTCTGTTTCCGATCACCTTGGCAAGCGTTGCTGAGCGATCTCGCGCAATTGGCGGAGGTCGATCTTGCCGGAACCCAGGATGGGGATGGCTTCAACCTCGATGAAGTCCTCCGCCGCGGGGATCCAGAGCCGTGGCATGGTTCCGGCGGTGAGCCGGCGATTCACCTCTTGCGGCGTCATGTTGAGCGGGGTGTGGATTACGTAGAGCCGTTCTCCACGCCTGACGTCGGGCAACGATGTGATGGCCACGTTCTGTTCGTTGGTCAGGGTCGCTTCCTGGATCGCCGTCTCGACCGCCATGTGCGGCACCATCTCGCCGCCAATTTTCGAGAATCGGCTGAGCCGGTCGGTGATCCTGAGGAATCCATCCTCATCGACATAGCCGATGTCACCGGTTTGATACCAGCCGTCCTTGAGCACTTTGGCTGTCGCCTCCGGCTGGTTCAAATAACCGACCATGACCTGCGGACCCGAGACCAGGATCATACCAGCCTCGCCCCGAGGCAGATCCGCTCCCGTGTCGGGGTCGATGGTTCTGACGCTGGTGCCCGGCAATGGCACTCCGACCGTCCCTTCCCGAAACCCAGGGGCGGTTCGGCCGTTGGCCAACACGATATCGTGCGGGACAGCGAACGCCGCCGCCGGGGAAAGCTCCGTGCAACCGTACCCTTCCAACGGCTCGATTTTGAGCGTCTCGCGGAGTTCGCGAGCGAGCTCCGGCTTGAGCTTTTCGGCCCCGAGGAGCAGATGCACGAGGGTTGCGAATTGCTTGGGATCGCACCGCTGGAGGTAGCTCCGCATGAAGGTTGGCGTCCCTGCGATCAGGGTCACCTGATGCGTCTCGCAGAGCTTGCCGATCGTCTTGGCGTCCAGCGGATTGAAGTGATAAACGATCTTCTTGCCGAGGCAGAGAACCGTCCAGATCCCGACGGTGAACCCGAATGAGTGGAAGAACGGAAGGATGCCCAGGATACTCTCGTCAGGCAATATATTTAGGTGAGTGTTGATTTGATGGATGTTGCTCAGGATGTTGCGGTGTGAGAGAACCACGCCCTTCGGATTTCCGGTCGATCCCGACGTGAAAATGACGGTGGCGGTATCGTTCAGATTCTCGTTGCGGAGCCCGGGGAGGAACCGGCCCAATTGCGAGATCGGAACGAGCTTCGCGACGGCCGCCGCCCAAAGTTTATCGGCCAAGGTGACCTGCTTGGGAATGTCCTCGAGCAGGATGAGTTCCCCTTTGGGCCGGAGCTTGAACTTGTCGAGCACCTTCTCGGAGGTCACGACGTGCGTGATCCCGCACTGGTCGATCGACGAGTTGATCAGGGACTCGGTCGCCGTGTAGTTCAGATTGACCGGGATCCGTCCCCAGAGGGTCAGCGTGAGGTTCGCGACCGAGGCGGGGACCGTCGGCGGGATGAACAGGCCAACATAGGGTTGTGGGCCGAGTTTGCGGGCCAGGACTCGACCCAAGGCGAGTGCACGGATAAAAGTTTTTCCATACGTGAGGCTGGCCCCCGTACTATCACTGATGGCGGGTTGGCCCCATTTGGCCCTCGCCTGGTGAACGAAGGCACGCGCCAGCGACCGCCAATTGGGAGGCAGGGGAGGAAGCGGGATTTCCAATGCGGGTTGCATCGTTCCAGCGGGCCTCGTCGCGGTTTCTTGGCTCATGGAATTCCCTCGCAAACAGGCAGCAGGCCGCGCCGCTCCGTCTCGCACTTGTGAGCGGCCGATTCGATAAGAATGGATGCGCGCCGACAATGTACGCGACTTGCGAAAGTCAGACAACACGTTCTTTGTTCGACGCAACCCGGCCGCCCGGCTCGCTCTTGAGAAAATAGCAGGGCGGTCGATCCCAGGAAGTGGCTTGGGTTAGAATACCCTCCAACGGTCAAGGAGCCACGAGACTCGGGTCGGCAGGGGCAAGCAACCGTGGCTCACTGCCAGAACACCAGACCCAAACAGAGGATCGCACAGCCATCATGACAAGGGCAGGGGAGTCCGTCGGAATTCTTGCCCAGGGCCTTTCCGTTCGTCGCTCCTTTGTTCGATAGTAAGAGAACTCACTCCATCCATTGTAACCGGCTCCAACCTTCCGCCTTTCTTGTAGGGGAAACTCCGATGCACGACGTCCATGGCTCGAGCAATCGCCGCCACTTCCTCGGCGCAATGGCCTTCGGCGCTGCCGCGTTCACCACGCGCGGAGTGTTCGCCGAGGAGTTGGTCCGCACCCCCAAGCAGACCGAGGGGCCCTTTTACCCCGACAAATTACCGCTTGATACCGACAACGACCTCTTGATCGTCAATGACTCGATCACGCCGGCCGTGGGTGAGGTGACGTATCTGACGGGTCGGATCCTGGATGCGAAGGGAGATCCGATCAAGAACGCCGTGGTGGAGATCTGGCAGGTGGACAACAACGGGGCCTACCGCCACTCCAAGGACCAGAACCACGACAAGCAGGACAAGAACTTCCAGGGGTTTGGCCGCTTCTTGACCAGCTCGACCGGCGAATACTCGTTCCGCACCGTGAAGCCCGTTCCCTACCCGGGGCGGACCCCTCACATCCATTTCAAGCTCCGCAAGAGTGGCAAGGATCTGCTGACCACCCAATGTTACGTCAAGGGCCATCCCAACAACGAGAGCGACGGGATCTACCGTAGTCTCCGCGACCCGAAGCTCCGAGACGCAGTGACCGTCGACTTCGCCCCGATCCCCAACTCACGCATCGGTGAGCTGGCCGCGAAGTTCGATATTGTTCTGGGCTTCACGCCCGAAGCCTGACGCCAATCCCCGCGAAGTGCCCGGCTGTCGCGGCCCGGCCGGGACGTCGCGATGCTTGCACGATTGTTCCAGCGGCGGCCGCGTTTCTCCAGCCCTCGTGGCGGAAAACGAAGGGCTCCCTGCTGGAGCCACTTGGCCCTGCGTTTGAGAACGATCCGATCGCCAACGGGTTGCATCGCGTTGATTCGTCCTTCGATGGACCTGATGATGACGAAGCTCGAAGACGAGTCGACCACGATCTATCACGGCGATTGCCTTGAGGTCATGCGCGACCTGATTCCCGATGGTCAGGTCGACCTGGTCTTCGCCGATCCTCCCTACAACCTCGGAAAGCAATTCGGAACGAGCGAAGACAGGTGGCCGTCGGACGATGCCTACGCGTCGTGGTGCTACTCCTGGTTGCAGCTTTGCCTGCGCAAGCTGACACCCACGGGAAGCCTCTACGTGATGACGAGCACGCAGGCGATGCCCTTCCTAGACCTCTGGCTCCGCAACGAGTGCACCATCCTCTCCCGAATCGTCTGGCACTACGATAGCTCCGGGGTGCAGGCCCGAAAGTTTTACGGTTCGATGTATGAGCCAATTCTGTTCTGTGTCAAGGATCGCAAGTCGTATACCTACAATGCGGATGAGATCGAGGTGCCAGCGCGCACCGGGGCGGTCCGCAGGCTGATCGACTATCGTAAGCCGATTCCGGAACAGTACAAGGCGACCAAAGTTCCTGGAAATGTGTGGTATTACCCACGCGTTCGATATCGGATGTCCGAATATGAGCAACATCCGTCCCAGAAGCCGGAAGCCTTGATCGAGCGAGTCATCAAGGCGAGCTCCAACGTCGGTGACCTGGTCCTCGACCCGTTCGCGGGCACGTTCACCACGTCTGCGGTTGCCAGACGGCTCGGGCGCAGGAGCCTTGGAATCGAGCGAGAACGAGACTACTTCAAGATCGGTGCGCGTCGGCTGGGGCTGGCTCAAACGCTGGATGGAGAAGACCTCCGGCCGTTAGCCAAGCCGTATGTCAAGAGAAACGGGAGAGGCGCAATCGGCGGATCAGGACTATGAACCCATTCTTTTGCTAGCATCAAGGTGAGTCATAATGATGAGCAATTTTATTGCGGGCTGGATTCGGTTCTCCCTTGCGATCGTCACTGTTCTGGCGACATCCTGGAATGTCGCTCTCGCCCAGAACCAGCCCAGTGGACTCCTCTTCAGTGAGCGTTTTGAGGATGCAAAGTTGCTGAGCCGAGGCTGGTACGATGGCAAGTCCTTCACGCTGGTGGAAGATCGACCTGGTTCTGGAAATCAATCGATTCAGTATCATTTCACCAAGGGAAAGCTGACGCCGGTCGACTCCTCGGGCGTGAGGCGTTCGATTGAGCCGACAGACGTCGTGCATTTACGATTCTCGATCAAACTCTCGTCCGACTGGACCTGGACCGGTCGACCTTACGGTCCGCACCTCCTCCACTTCATGACCACCGAGAACAGCAAATACCACGGCCCGGCCCACAGCCATTTGACCGTCTACATTGAGCCGGTCAACGGCAAGCTCCGGCTGGCCACGCAGGACATTCAGAATGCGAGCCAACCTCACGGCTTGACCCAAGGTCAATTGAAGGGGGGCTACAACGGTCAGTTCTTCGACAGCAAAGACGTCCTCTTCGACGACGGCAAGTGGCATACAGTGGAAGCGATGTTCAAGCTAAACAGCTTGGATCTCGCCAAGTCTACCCCCAACGCCGACGGTGAACTGCGTGCCTGGGTTGATGGAAAACGTGTGATCGAACGCACCGACGTGGTTTTTCGCTCGACCGACTTCCCCACGATGAAATTCAATCAATTCCTGATGACTCCCTACTTCCATCACGGTGTTCCGCACGACCAGACCCTCTGGATCGACAACCTTGCGGTGGGCACGGAGCGTCTAGGGCCTGTCGGAAACGAGGCGGGCGTCACCGATCCGAAAGCCAGCGACGTTCCTTGAGTCGAGTCGATCGCAGAAGTCGAAATCCAAAATCTCTCGGAAATGGGAAGATACCCCTTGCCGTCGAGAGCACCTCCTGGTAAATTCACTTCAGATGCGGGTGTAATTCAGTGGTAGAATGCCAGCTTCCCAAGCTGGACGTCGAGGGTTCGAATCCCTTCGCCCGCTCTGAACGTAAAGTCATTAGCCGAAAGCTGTTACGCTAATCCTCCGATAATCGGCGGTGCGGCCTGGAAGCCCGAAACCGGTAGTACCTGGTACTACCGAGTTCCTCGGGACTGACTAAGGGAACCGCAATACTCGACCGCACTTCTCCCCCTCCCAAATACCGCCACTACAAGCCAATTAATCTCGTCGTCGGCCGAATCAGCGGCCACGGCTATTATCTGGGCGCGTATAACACTGTGGAACTGAACCCGTAAAAGGGGTTCTCCCGCGCTTTGGGTGACGAAGCCCCTCACCTTGGCTAGTCGTCCTCGAATTCATTCTTTGTATCACTCCACGATGACGACGCGGGCCTTCAAGTGAACGAATCCCACTCGGCCGCACATCTGACGTTTGATTGTCTTTAGCCGATTCGCGGGACCTTCCACCGGACCGTTGCTTCATCATGTGGTCACCGCAGACTCGACGCGGTGAATCCCTCCGGCGAAGCTGTAGTCCTCGGGGCAAGCACCGACCTTGGCTCGCGATAACCACTCCCCAACGTGCCGGTCGATCGCTTGCGGATCAACTCGTGAACTCGTCCGCAAGATCCAAGGCTGCTGGCAGTCGTGCATATCAAGCATCTCAGACTTAGCACCGCCCCCATTTGCGAAATGTCGCACCAAGGCGGACCCATGAGAGTTCTCATTGTCGGTTATCCCGACATTCGCCACCGCCCTGATCGAGGGCAATCAGAATTCGGGTGCAGGTCACTGGGTCATTATTTCGCTGCTATTTGGTCGCACCGGCTTGTTTCAAGAGAAGCACGATTTCCGTCTTTTCGCCTCGTTGTGCCGCATGAAGTGCCGTCGTACCGTCCTCCCAAGTCGCATTCGGGCTGGCCCCAGAAGCCAACAAGACTTTGACTTGATGTACGTCTCCTCTGAGGACAGCAGAGTAGAGTCTCTCGTCGAGACAGTATACCTGGTACAGATAGCGTCCAAAGATTGACAGCAACACCACGCCGGCGAGCCACAGACGGAGGCGTTGCCATCGTTGCGGTGAACGCGACAGAAAAGCGGTAGCAACGCAGAGGCCGAAGATGATCAGTCCCGCCGCAAGGAGCATGAACAGAATGAAGCCGCCGAAATCCATAATTCAATTCCTCCTCATTCGGATTTATTGTGTTCTAAATCCACGGCCTCTGGCCGTGTGACCCGAAGAGTTTCGAGCGATCCGTCGTGCTATCTCCCGCATTACGTTAACCATGGGAAACGGTTGAGAAAGGCTTCGATTGAGTGGACATGTAAACGTCGAGCGAAAAAGGGACATTCGTCAATATTGCCGCTGCTTGAGCAAACTGGTACGGCATTTATGGACGGGTGCAATCACCGAACAAGTCGAAGTCAAACGCGATCTTGTCTATATTGTGCAAATAACGTCAAAATTGACGAATATCCCCTTTAAATTGCCTCGCGAAGATCATTCACGTCACCCCAAAGGCCGTCGAACACTGGCTGAACAAGAAACGGAAGATCAGGCCGATGGTCGCCGCGTTTATCCGCTCGCTGAAGCCGCCGCCAAAACGTACCTGAGAGTTATTGGCCGGCGATTTTCAGAACGCCCCATACCCCATCCCCGCCATCCCGCCGTCCTTCGTCACCCAGACGGTGGCCGACGTGCCTTCCACGTCGAGGAACATCCGCCCGATGCTCTGGTTCCAGATCAGCTTCGCCTTTGGCTTGACCCGGTAGACGTATTCGGCGGTTCGATCCTCCTGTCGCCAGCGCGAGCCGTCGGAGAGATCGTACACCCGGCCGCCCTGGTAGCCTCGGAACCGACCGGCGATGCGGCCCTCCCAATCCGTTTCCATCGTGGCGATCCTCCTAAGCGGCAGGATCGCAGGTCGGGCGACCGGTGTTCAGACGAACATATTGTCCCAGGACGATTTCGACGGATCTAAGGAAAGCCAATAAAACGCTAAGAAGGTGGTTGGCCCCACGCTTGACCCGTTGGCGAGATGGGGGCGTTATCGGGGCGAGTTCCGGCGGAAAATCAAGTTCTGCTAAGTGTGCCTTTGATCAAAGCGAACGTCACTCGGGGTAATTGCGTCAGGAATTGGTTCGAGGTTTTCTCCTCCTCTATTGACCCCGGAGTGCTTTGTCGAGAGATTAGCCAGTTGCCCCGTTTGCGAGGCGGGATCTTACTCAGCGAAGGTCCGTCCGCTCCATCTGAGCCAGCCTCAGGCGATTTGCCTTTTATTTTTTCTGCGAGAAGGCACTTAGCATGAAAATATCAGAGGTTAGAATTCAGAATCTTCGAGGATATAAAGACCAGACGATCACCTTCAATGATTACAACTGTCTTGTAGGTCCGAATGGTGCCGGAAAATCGACGATTCTCTGCGCGCTCTGCATCTTTTTCCGGGATACTGAGCACTCGGCAACCAGTCTTCATTGTCTTGATGCCGAGGATTTCTATTGCATGGACACCAGTAATCCAATCAAGATTACAGTCACGTTCACCGACCTCAATGCTGATGCGGCAAAGGATTTCAAAGAGTATTACAGGCAAGGGAAGCTAATTGTCACAGCGATTGCGAGCTATAACGTCGAAGCAAAATCCGCTGATGTTAAGCAGGCCGGCATGCGATTGGTGATGAGAGATTTCCGGTCCTATTTCGCGGCAGACAGCGACGGGAAACCAGTCACCGAGCTGAAGGGAAAGTACGAGGCAATTCGCCTGAAATACCCGGAACTACCGGCGCCGGGAACCAAGGCGGTGATGGCCGGTGCATTGCGGAAGTATGAAGAAGAGCATCCCGCCCAATGCGAACTGGTGCCGAGTTCAGATCAGTTTTACGGTTTTTCAAATGGATCGAATCGCTTGGCCAAGTATCTCCAGTGGGTTTATGTCCCCGCAGTGAAAGACGCATCGAAGGAGCAAACAGAGGCGAAAGCTACCTCACTTGGGAAACTCCTCGCGCGAACCGTCCGATCCAAGATGAAGTTCGATGATCAGATCGGGCAGATGCGATTGGACATGATGTCCAAGTACAATCAGTTGTTGGAAGACAACCAGTCTAGCCTCCAGGATCTTTCCGAGACGCTCAATGAACGTCTGAGGGAGTGGGCGCATCCAGACGCTCGAATGGGACTCAGGTGGCATGCATCGCCCGAGAAGGCCATCAAGGTCGATGAGCCACTTGCACAGATCGTAGCGGGCGAAGGCAATTTCGACGGCGAACTCTCCCGCTTCGGTCACGGGCTTCAGCGTTGTTATCTCTTGGCCCTACTCAAGGAACTCGCAGGGATTGACGACCCCCAAGGTCCCAGGCTCATTCTGGGGTGCGAAGAGCCCGAACTGCATCAACATCCTCCGCAGGCGCGTCATCTTGCCGATGTACTTTTTCGCCTCAGCGAGGGAAACTCGCAGGTGATTGTCAGCACTCACAGCCCATTGTTCATCACTGGCGAACGATTCCCTGACGTTCGACTTGTACGCAAAGACGCGAAAGGAACTGGATCGGCCGTCTCAAATGTGACAATGGAACGCTTTGCCGAGACAGTTGCGGAAGCAAAGGATGAGCCGCCTGTTAAACCGGAGACCGCGACTCTCAGGATGCACCAGGCGCTCCTGCCAGCTTTGAACGAACTGTTTTTTACAAAAGTAGTTGTCCTGGTCGAGGGACTGGAAGATATCGCATACCTGACCACCTACTTCGCTCTTCTCGACAAATGGACCGAATTCCGTCGCCTTGGATGCCACATGGTTTCGGCAGATCGCAAGAGCAATATTCTGAATCCACTGGCAATTACTAAGTGCCTAGGAATTCCAACGTTCGTGGTGTTCGATTCGGATGCTCATACTCCCGATAACAAAAATGGGAATCGAATCAAGCATGAGAAGGACAATGCGGCGATACTCCGGCTCAGAGGGTATCGGGCTCAGGTAGCGATGCCCACCGATACGTTTTGGGCACGCGATACAGTGATGTGGAATTCGGAAATCGGTCGAGTGGTAAGAGAGGAAATTGGAGACGGTCATCTCGAGATTTTGACCAGGGCACGGACTCATTTTGGAAATGATGGAGGCGTCGAGAAATCGGCACTTTTTATTGCACATTTCCTGCAGGACGCATGGCATCTACAGATGAGATCGGCGAGTCTCACCAAGCTCTGCGAGTCCATCCTCGAGTTCTCACGCGATCCATTCCCAGAATCCATGGGACGGTAGAACCCGCCGCGTGGGCTTTGAATAGACCTGACAGACGGGGGCCACATGGCCAGAGGACTGGGCCTTTTCAGATTCCGCTTGCGCGAACCCAGAATCCTGCTACGGTCTGCTCATGCGAGCGACCAGTAAATCCATCACACCCTTTCTCTTTGCAGCAGGCCTCGGTCGCTCGCGTATCCTTGTGCCTGCTGCACCAGAGAAGTGGCTAATGGATAGCAGATGCTTCATGAGATAGTGATTCAAACCAAGGACGGGTCATTCCAGACCCACTCCTTTCAATTCCCGGGTGGCGAGCTGCAAGTTCAGGTCCCGTGCTTCCCGGAACATGTCGAAGGCGACATCTCGGTAACCGCTCGCCTTCAGTCCCCCGCCTCACTCATCCAACTCCTTCTGCTGGATGAAATCCTCTCGCGGACTCACAGGAGCGGCCGACGAACGCTCGTCGATCCCTATTTCCCCTACGCCCGGCAAGACCGGGTGATGGCTCACAATGAAGCCTTCAGCCTGAAAGCCGTGTCGCGACTGGTGAATGAGATGAACTTCGACCGAATCGTGGTCTGCGATCCGCACAGCGACGTGACGCCTGCCCTGATCGAAGGCGTGGAAATCATCAAATCATCAGCCAGTTGGAGCTGGTCAAGAATCACGCCGAGCTACAACCCATCCTGGGCGGGGATTTCGCCTCCATCGTCGCGCCCGATGCCGGGGCTGCCAAGAAAGCCTCTGCGGTGGCCAAGCATTACGGCCTGCCGTTGGTCACCGCGTCGAAGGTGCGGGATGTGACCACCGGGGCGATCGCCGGGACGTGTGCGTCCGGTGAACCCCTTCTTGCGGCCCATGCTACGATCGGTGCATGGCCGAAAGGAGGTGAACTATGGGCCGAGTGGCAGGTTCGGGCAAGGGTCGGGAGCCGTACTGGCGACTGGGGAAAGCGAAAAAGACAGCCATGTAGGAAACCGTCAAAACGAGGGCGGGCAGCCTGGGGACGAAGTGGCCCCGTCCCGGCCAGGAATGCTGGCGGTTTGTTCAGATTCCGGGGACGAACTGCGGGCCGATGGACCATCTCTGTCGCTGCAGATCACGCTCGCCACACTGGTAATATCAGGGGAGTGACCCCACACAGCCGGATCCGACGTTGGTGATCGGACAGAGCGCCACGCTTTAACCACGGCTTTGCGCCACGGGGACATTCGACGTTATTCGGTCCCTCGGCCGGGTCGTCACTCTGTGGGATCAGGCTCCCCTGACAGTTTCGATGGTAGCAAATCCACCCCCAGCTTCGCCAAGACCGCGGGGAGAATCACGCCCAAGAGTTGCGGACCGGTTCCCCGCTTCGACCGGGTCCGCGACAGTTCCTCGGCCAGCGGGACCGCCTCCGACCGATGCTCCGATCGGGGAAGCTGGCACACCGCCGAATCCAAGATCAACAAAATGCGTGCACAATCAATATTGTGTTCGTTCGAAAACTTGATCAGTTTGTCAAGAACGTAATGCCGATGCTGACAGCTCGGGTGGTGGAAGACCGATTGGCCGGCCACCATCTGGTAGGCGATCCGGCAGAATCGGCCGCCGACCTTGACATGGATGTCGCGCGGATCCTTGCCGCTCAATCGCCACTTGGCGGCCTGGATCCTGAAATAATCATTACATGTGATCAAATTGTCGGCGATCCGGAGGATCACCTCGCGGAGCGAGTGATTGCCGCGGCGCACCAACGCCCCGTTGCTCCGGTCGACGGTGTCGCTCTGATACCGCGATGGAAACAGCCCGGCGCGACCGGTGATCGAACGGGCTTTGGGATAACGACCGATCGGCCCCATCTCGCCGGCGAACTCGGCGGCGGTCACCGCGTTGATCCCCGGAATTCCCAGCAACAGCACGTAGGGGGTGCGAACCAGGAGCCCGGCGAGATCCCCTTCGACGGTCCGGATCGCCTCGAGCTTGGCCATCCGATCTTCATCAAGTGTCGTGAGCAAACGTAAATAAATTGACGATTGCGAATGTGGTGCGGGAGCCGCCTTGGCCCAGGCGACGATCTTCTCGACGGTCTTCAGGTGAGGACGAAATCCCGCCTCACGGAGCCGCCTGAGGAGTCCGGGGACACCGACCTCGAGAATCGCGTCAGCCGATTGCAGGTTCTTGACGATCCAGAGCGGCAGTGGACTGTCAAACGGATCGATGACCGCGCAAAACCCTGGCATGATCAATTGAAAATGGTCGTGAATTTGGTTGCGAAGTGTGACGTTCTTGGTGACCAGATCGCGGCGATGACGAGCGAGGAGTTGGAGGTGGATGTAGAGGGGATCGGGTTCGTGCTCGAGGAGTCCGAAACCGTTGACCGCCGCGCGATGGATGGCGGAAAGATCGGTGTCATCGGTTTTGTTGCCGGGATCGGCGGGCTGGCGAAATTGCTTGGTGGCGAAGGGATGAACGATCCGGACCTCAAAGCCGGCCGCCTGGAACGCGGCCTGGACCGGCAGGTGAAACCGCCCCGTGCGTTCGACCACGACGATCACCACCCCGAGGCGATGCCGCTGAGCGGCCTCGCGGACCGACTGGATCGCCGCCTCGAAGCCCCCGCGATCGTGCGTGATGAGGGTGGGGGGGACGAGGACTTTCCCATAGAAATCGGCCAGCAAGAACTTGGATCGGGCCTTGGCGCAATCGACGGCGACAATCCCAAACCGTTCTGGGCCCACGGCTTGCACTCGAGGATGTAACGTTCCCGCGGGCTTGTGAATCTCGTGAGGCCGTCGACGCCGCTGGGATGCAGTGCGCGTTGCCATGAGAAAAGACCTCCAAGAAAGGACCGGGAAGGAGTCCCATCCCTACTATGGAAGTCTGTATGAGCCCGAGAGTTAAGAATTATTCTCTCTGATTTGCTACATACCAGGGACATTCGTCAATATTGCCGCTGCTTGGGCAAACTGGGACGGCATTTGTGGACGGGTGCCATCACAGAACAAGTCGGAGTCAAACGCGGTCTTACCTATATTGTGCAAATAACAGCAAAATTGACGAATGTCCTTGCGCCAGGAAAGCTTGGGAGAGGAGGAAGAGCCTCGAACTCAGAAACCTTTCGTCGGAACCCTGCGGGTATTCAATCCCGCCTGGCAGAGCCGGGCCAGCAGCCAGAAGCGAGTCTTGCGTGGGGAGGGGCGACCCTCACTGCGAAGCGTAGACAGCCAGGTCAAAGGCCGTGTGATCGAGCCCCGAAAAGTCAAGACGCTGGGAGCCTTCGTTGTGGACATATGCGGGGGCCGCGCCGGTCGCGCTACACTTGGTCCCGCAGAGCGCGGTCGGTCCTGCCGGGGTCGGAGAGCACGGGCGATGACCATCAGGGTTCCCCAGGAACCTGGGAGACCCCGTCGTCTCCACCGCAATTTCCGGCTCGGGAACCGGGACACCAACTCCCCGGAGCCTCCGGGACGCGCATTGCCGCCCGAGGGGAGCAAACCTGCGATGCAACGGTGGTATCGCCCCGCGAAGGCAACGACGCGTGGCGAGACGGATGGCGGGGAGTCGGAGTGCCCCATAGTGTGTGCTGGGCAGCGTTTAGATCCGGAGGGTTCAAGTCCCTTGGCCGCTCGAATGAGGGGCGGTGTATCCAAAGACGGGGGTAATGCCTCGTCGGCTGGGGAACGCAACCATGGAGAACCCTATACGGGCACGAAGTCGGAAACGACGGATACAGCCAAGGGGATGCACCTACTGTCGCGCTCTGTCCGCAAAGACAACCAGAGGGCAGGGTGTCCGCCGCGAGGCGGATCCGAAAGGCTTGCGGAGAAGTACCGGGCCGTAATCGAGGAGAGCCATCTCCATGATGAACCGGTCGGCCAAAGGTGGGGCAAGGTCGAGCCCGCACTATGGGGCGAAGGCGTTCTCATTCACCCACCGTATCAAGGTGTTTGCGGACGGCACGGTACGGAAGATCTAGACGTGACCCCAGGAGGACTCGTTCGGTTCCTGGGTGGCACCGGGATCAGTGACCCTATAAGCCGAAAGGCGAAGTGGCGAGCGATGCCGGGCGAGTCGTCGGACGGCCGAATAGTACCAGAAGCGAGGCGAAAGCCTCGTGACCGAGCGATCGGCAGCTGAGTGGGCTGGGAAGGCGGCCGGCAAAGGTGGTTAGCGCGAGACACGATGCCGGACAAGTAAGGGCTATCGTGAGGATCAGTTCCATGAGTGAAAACCCGTACGCGATCGCCCGAGGAGACTGGCGGACTGGCTCAACCCGACTGGGGACAAGAAGGTCCATTCTCTAGTGGACAAGGTTTACAAGCGATGGAACTTGGAGGATGCCTGGCTTAAGGTCAAGGGCAACGGCGGGGCCGGTGGCGTCGATGGGCAATCCTTGATGGATTTCGAGAAGGTGCTCGAGAAGCAACTGGACCGACTCCATGCGGAACTCAAGAGCGACACTTATCAACCCCTGCCGGTGCGACGACAATTGATCCCCAAAGCCGGCCAGCCGGGCAAGTTTCGCCCGCTCGGCATCCCGACCATTTATGACCGGGTATGTCAGCAGGCCCTACTGAACCGGCTGGAGCCGATCTTCGAACCAGTATTCGATGATGCCAGCTTCGGATACCGTAAAGGGAGATCGACCAAGGATGCCATGCGAAAAATCTGGAAGGAGTTGGGCACAGGAGCCGAGTGGATCATCGACGCCGACCTCAAAGATTTCTTTGGATCGGTTAATCATGAAAAGCTCTTAACACTCGTTGCCCAACGAATCTCGGACGGGCGAGTGCTCCGGCTGATCGAGCGCATGCTCAAGGCCGGCGTCCTGTCCGAGGGCCAACGCCTCCCGACCGAGCAGGGTACTCCTCAGGGTGGGATCGTTTCCCCCCTGTTGAGTAACATCCTTTTGACTCCGTTTGACCGCGAGATGCGTCGCCGAGGCTTTCGGCTGACGCGCTATGCTGACGATTGGGTGGTTACGTGTCACACTCGGGCAGAAGCGTGCCGGGTATTGGCTGAGGCCACCAAGATCCTGGAAGCACTGGGTGTGACGCTCAACGTCGAGAAGACGCGGATCGTACACGTCACGACCGGCTTTGAGTTCCTGGGATACAAGATCAAACGCGGTCGCCGGCCTCTGAAGCTGGCTCCGGGCAAGATCCGTACGGGCTGCCGTCAAGGCAACCTCTACGCGTACCCGCGGGAGAAGTCGATCGAGCACTTCAAGGATCAGATTCGCCAGCGGACTCGGCGCAAAGCTCCGGTGAGTACCCGGGCACTCATCGCCGAACTCAATCCGGTCATCCGCGGATGGGGCCAGCATTACTGCAAAGCCCACATCCGTACGCTCTTCGCCCAACTCGACCGTTGGATCCTGCGTCGCCTCTGGTCACAGCGATTCAAACGTTGGCGCTGCCGAGGTTGGAAACAGCTTCCGGAGCGTCACCTGTACGGCGAATTGGGACTCGTGCGCCTGATCTACCTGATTCCTTCTTTGCACCTGCGCCATTGATGCGCCTTTGTGAAAGCTGGATGCGGGAAAACCGCACGTCCAGTTTGAGCGGCGGACGGAGGCCAGCGTTTCGACGCGCCTCCTCCGACCCGACACCGCGGAACCCGGGGAACCGATTCCGAAGGGACCCGGCGGAGGGAAGGGGGCACCGTGTCATGACACCGTTGGAGGGAAACATGGCGGGTGCATCGGAACCCGTGGACGTGTCCACGAAACGACAACGGATCGCCCAACTCGCGAGGCAAAGTCCGGTGATGGGATTCACGTCCTTGGCCCATCTCATCGACTTCGACTGGCTGCTTCAGGCGTACGAGAAAACACGCAAGGATGGTGCCGTAGGTGTCGACGGACAGACGGCCGCGGACTACGCAGCGGACCTGAGGGGCAACCTTGTGTCGCTGCTGGAACGAGCCCAGTCCGGAACATACCAAGCGCCTCCGGTGCGTCGGGTTCACATCCCCAAGGCGGGCTCGACCACCGAGACTCGTCCGCTGGGGATACCGACCTTTGAAGATAAGATACTTCAGCGAGCGGTGGTCATGGTCCTCGAAGCTATCTACGAACAAGACTTTTTGGATTGTTCGTACGGCTTCCGGCCGGGCCGCTCGGCGCACCAGGCGTTGGACGCCGTGTGGCGGCAGACGATGGGGATGAGGGGTGGCTGGATCTTGGATGTGGACGTTCGTCAATTTTTTGACACGATCGACCACGGCCATCTCCGGGCCTTTCTCAAGCGTCGGATTCGAGATGGCGTGCTGCTTCGACTGATTGGCAAGTGGCTGAACGCGGGGGTCCTCGAAGCTGGCAGCGTTACGCGTCCGGCCATGGGTTCCCCTCAGGGCGGGGTGGTCAGCCCCATCCTTTCGAATCTGTTCCTGCACTACGTGCTGGACGACTGGTTCGCGCGTGAGGTCCGACCGCGTCTGAGGGAGGGGGCGTTCCTGACGCGCTATGCGGATGACTTCGTCATAGGCTTCGCCTGTGAAGAAGACGCCCGCCGGGTGATGGCGGTCCTTCCCAAGCGGTTCGCGAAATACGGCCTGACGATCCACCCTGATAAGACGCGGCTGGTGCCGTTCGAGCGGCCCAACCGTGCCTCCCAGCAACCGACCGAAGCGCCTCGTGAACCCCCTGGGGCATTCGACCTGCTGGGGTTCACGCACTTCTGGTCCTATTCGCTGAAGGGGAACCCGGTGGTGAAGCGGAGGACGTCGCGGAGTCGATTCAGCCGGGGGCTGCGGTCGCTGAAGGAGTGGTTCCGGCAGCACCGGCACCTTGACATGGCGGCCCAGCACCAGACCCTGTGCCAGAAGCTGACGGGCCACTTTGCTTACTACGGGATCACGGGCAATTCGGTTGCGCTCTCTCGATTCCGGAGTGGGGCGGTCCGACTCTGGAGGCGGAGCCTGTCACGGCGGCGCCGTGATGGTGACATCGCCTGGGATCAGTTCAATCGGTTTCTGGAGCGTCACCCGCTCCCGCCACCGCTGGCGATCCACTCAGTGTGTCGTCCCGTAGCGCGTTCATGACATGACGAGCCAGATGCGTGAAAAACGCACGTCTGGATCAGTGGGAGCCCGGGGGGAGTAATCCCCCTGGGCGACCCGGCCCAATAAGTGCCAGTCCCCCTTTCTACCCGCCGAGGATCCGGGAGTAGCACTTACGCGAGAACTCCGCGTGACTCAATCGCCTGAGGTTTTCGCTATTGAATTCGCATCCGGGCCGTGACAATCTCGTGATGAAACGACGTAGTCGCGGCTGAGTGACGATTTGCTTCTGCAAGTTCTTGCCGGATCAACACTATAGTGTGCTCTGGCCCTGGGGAAGCAGCGATACCCAACCGGAAGGTCATTCAGTCAGCGGGCAAAGCCCGCTCATGGGGAACTTCCGACTCCAGATTTCGCAGGTATGCTTTGTTTCGCGATCCGGCGAGATCGAAGCGTTGGAGGCCGACATCACCAGAGATCGCTGAAGGGGGCAGGAAGATCCACGTCATCCAACCTACAACCGGAGAGTGAGGGAATGGAGATGTCGAGGCCGCGTTTCAAGATCGGCTGGTTCATGGTGGCAACGGTCTTCATCGCCATCGTCTTGGGGGTCATGAAGTCTCCACTCGACCCCTTGCCAATGATCCTTTTCCTGGCGCCGCTTTGGATTTTCTTTGCTTTCTGTCTCTATATCGTTTTGATCGTCGTCCCTTACACCGTTTTTGTCAGCAGGAAGGCTTGTCCGTCGTGCGGGTACAGGTCAATGGAGTGCCGCAGGGTCGGCCTTTGGCCCCCGCTCTCAAGTTGGCACCGTTGCCGAAGCTGCGAGGCTACGACGGGGCACCGTTTCGGAGTAGGATGGGGCGGGGAGCGGTGAGTGAAGAATTGGATACCGTTCGCCGATCAGCCTGGCAGGAGAGTAATAGTATCACTATGTGAGGCAGCGAGAATGGCCTTATGTCTTCGGCAACAGGGAAACCGCTCTCATCAGGGGCCGGCCGTCATCTCGCGGAACACCATTGGCAACGTTGGATGCGCTGGCGATGCGAATACCCCGATTGCGGTTTACGGTGCGGGCGATGATGACCGTGGTCGTGATCGTGGCCATATTTGCTGGAGCGACGGTGACTCTTAAACGGCGGGCCGCTCGTTTTCGTAAAATTGCGGCGTACCACGTCCCTTGGGTGGAAGGGATTGGGGGCAATTTCAGCGGCCATGAAGGGGACCGAGTGTACTACCAACACTGGTGGACTGGAAAGAACCTCACGGATCGAGAGACCGCAACGTTTCTTTGGCACGCACGGCTAAGGAAGAAATACCTCGATGCTTCCCTTCGGCCTTGGCTCCCCGTTGCCCCTGACCCACCTGAGCCGAAATGAACGACATGTGGGCAGTCTTTGGGCGGCACACTTCCCATAAATTAGGAGCAAATAATTGATGTTTATCGTTCGTTGTAAGCGATAATTGATTTGCAAGAAATCGGATTTGTAAATGCGATTTGTTTTGCGATTGATGTCAGGGCGATCGACGGATTTGCCTGTCGCCCGATCCGTGGTATTGCGTCATCGGATCGAGCGAGGGCCACGGAACCCTCGATCCAGTGCGCGACCTTCGCTTGGTATTGGGCCAGGGATGTGGCCATCCCCGTCTTTGGGGCTTTCGACTGCAGCGTCGAACGCTGGAGCGTACGCCGGGGCCGCTGCCCCTTGCGACGGTCTGCGGTGTGCGGGCGATTCTTGCCGTGGACTTTTCCGCCATTGCCACCGCGCGAGCTGCCGAGAGGATTTCCCCTCTCGCCAACTCCCGTTCGTAGCGCCTCGGCCTTTACCGCGACGACTATGCCCTCGAGACGCCCGTGACTGCTCGTCTGACCCCTGGTCGTAGTGTCTTGGCCATGACGTCATTCGGGCCAGGGAACTCGACGTGTCCCAGGCCCAGTCGATGGCCGAACTCGTGCATGAGGACGGATAACAGGTCGATCCCCGCGGGGGTCGGCCCTGTGACGCTGGCAACGAACTCGAAGTCGTCGTTGGGGGTCGGGTCGACGAACCAACCGTATCCGGCGGCGTCGTAGTCGATCGCAATCTCATCCGCGCCGGCGGAGCCGAGCTCGTTGCCCGGCAGGTTGATAATGCGAACGGGGACTGTCCGCAAGGAGTCGAGGCGAGCCGGGTCGATGCCGGCGGCCCGCCATCGTGCGAGAGCTGCGTCGAGGAGTTGGGGCAAGTCCTCGAGCCCGACCTGTTGGCCGCCGGCCGGCTGGGGACTCGGTCCGCCTTCGGCGAGGAGTGAGTTGGGGCTACTGGCAGTGTCGACCCTGACGGCGTCGGCGATGACGAAGCCGTCGGCGTCGTTGCCCAGTTCGACGCGGAGCGGCCCTCCGCTGATGGTGACGGTGCCCAGACTCTGGAAGAGAACCCCGCCGACCGTCACTTCCCCGGCTGGTGCGTTGCGCTGATTGATTCGGACGGTCCTGATCAGAGTGTCGCCGTCGTAGATTCGGTAGGGGGCGTCGGTGGCGCGGTTGCCACCTTGCAGCCAGGTGACCTGGACCTCGTAGGTGGCCGGAGCCAGGGGCGCGAAGTTCCAAGAGGCGATCGCTGAGCCGTCTCCTGCCGGGGCGTACCGCCCTGTGCTGCCGTAGCCCGAGGCGAAGCCTTTCCAGGGCCCCACCTGGCTGTAGCCCGCCTGACCGTCGTCGGCGATGATTGATGAGAATGGGGGCAGTTCGTCGATCCGGACGGCGTCGGCGATGACGTAGCCATCGGCGTCGTTGCCCAGTTCGACGCGGAGCGGCCCCCCGCTGATGGTGACGGTGCCCAGACTCTGGAAGAGAACTCCGCCGGCGGTCACTTCCCCGGCTGGTGCGTTGCGCTGGTTGATTCGTACGGTCTTGATCAGCGTGTTGCCGTCGTAGATTCGGTAGGGGGCGTTGGTGGCCCGGTTGCCGCCTTGCAGCCAGGTGACCTGGATCTCGTAGGAGGCCGGGGCCAGGGGCACGAAGTTCCACGAGGCGATCGCCGAGCCGTCTCCTGCCGGGGCGTACCGCCCTGTGTTGCCGTAGCCCGAGGCGAAGCCTTTCCAGGGCCCCACCTGGCTGTAGCCGATCTGACCGTCGTCGGCGATGACCGGCGCGAATGGTGAGAGTTCGTTGATCCGTATGGCGTCGGCCATGACGTAGCCATCGGCGTCGTTGCCCAGTTCGATGCGGAGCGGCCCTCCACTGATGGTGACGGTGCCCAGACTCTGAAACAGAACCCCGCCAGCGATCACTTCCCCGGCTGGTGCGTTGCGCTGGTTGACTCGTACGGTTCTGATCAGAGTGTCGCCGTCGTAGATCCGGTAGGGGGCGTTGGTGGCCCGGTTGAGGCCTTGCAGCCAGGTGACCTGGATCTCGTAGGAGGCCGGGGCCAAGGGGGAGAAGCTCCACGAGGCGATCGCCGAGCCGTTCCCCGCCGGGGCGTACCGCCCCGCGTTGCCGTATCCCGAGGCGAAGCCTGCCCAAGGGCCCACCTGGCTGTAGCCCGCCTGACCGTCGTCGGCGATGACAGAGAGGACCGCAAGCGTCGCCGCAGGCGTGAGACGACGGATCACATCACTCCCCTGTTCGGTGAAGAAGAGCTGGCCCGTGGCGTCGATCACCATGCCCGCGGGATTGTTGATCATTGCCCCCGTGGGCGATCCACCATCCCCCTGATAACCGGCAGCGCCGTTTCCAGCGATTGTGATGATCTGCCCTGTTGCTTTGATGACCTCGCGGATTCGCTGGTTGTCCTGGTCGGCGATGAAGAGGTTGCCGACCGCGTCTAACGTGACCCCCCGAGGATTCCGCAGCATGGCGGCGGTCGCCGGGCCACCGTCGCCGCCGAAACCGGCGGTGCCGTTTCCGGCGACGGTGATGATCTGCCCGGTGGCCTTGACCACCTGGCGAATTCGGTTGTTGCCCGAGTCGGAAAAAAAGAGGTTCCCATCGGCATCCAGAGCGATGAATGTTGGCAGGTTGAGCTGAGCCGCGACGGCCTGGCCATCGTCGCCGCTGTAGCCGACGGTGCCATTTCCGGCGACGGTGACGATCTGTCCGGTCGCTTTGACGACCTCGCGGACCCGGTGGTTGCCTTGGTCCACGATGAAGAGATTACCGGCGGCGTCCAGTGCGATGCCGACGGGGCCATTGAGCATGGCGGCGGTTGCAGGCCCGCCGTCGCCGCCGAAACCTGCGGTGCCGTTTCCGGCGACGGTGACGATTTGTCCGGTCGCTTTGACGACCTCGCGGATCCGGTGGTTGCCTTGGTCCACGATGAAGAGATTACCAGCGGCGTCCAGTGCGATGCCGATGGGGCCATTGAGCATGGCGGCGGTTGCAGGCCCGCCGTCGCCGCCGAAACCTGCGGTGCCGTTTCCGGCGACGGTGATGATTTGTCCGGTGGCCTTGACCACCTGGCGGATCCGGTGGTTTCCCTGGTCGGCGATGAAGAGGTTGCCGGCCGCGTCGATCGCCACATTGGAGGGCTGTCGGAGCGTGGCAGCGCTGGCCGGCCCCTCGTCACCGCTATAGCCAGGGGTGCCGGTGCCGGTGATCGTGGCAATGGATTCGCTGGCGCTGGGGGCATAGTTGGTAGCGCCGCTATAGTTGACCGTCACCGTGTGCATGCCCAACGACAGCGTCGCGGTCGAGAATGTGGCGATGCCGCCCGTCAGCGTCGTGTTCGCCAGCGTGGTTCCCCCGGCGCTGAAGGTCACCGTGCCGCCGGTCGGCGTGCCTGCGCCGGGTAGGGTTGAGACGGTGGCGGTGAAGATCACCGATTGGCCGTTGCCCACCGTTGCGGTTGAGATGGTGAGGGCCGTACTGGTCGGGGCCACGGCGATCGAGACATTGGTGGTCGACGGTGCCGACGTGCCAGAGACGCTGGTGTCTCCGAGGGCGTCCGTCGCTTGGGCGTAGTAGGTGGAGGTGCTATTGCCGAGGCCGGAACTGGAGAAGCTGGTCGACCAGCCGCCCGCGCTGTCGGTATCGGTGCCGACCAGCGTATCACCCCCCGCGCCGACCTGGAGGCCCGCGGTGCCGTTCGTCTCGCGGAAAAAATTCACGGTTGTGACGTCGCCCGTCACTGTGCTGGCTGTCAACGTCACGTTGCCGCCGGCGTAGACCGGGTTGGGAGTGCCGGACAGCGAGCCGATTGTCGGCGGTGTCATGGCGACGTTCAGGCTGATGCCGCCGGTGGACGAGGCGTAGCCGGCAACGGCGATGTGGTAGACCGTCCCCGCGACTGCGGCGAACGTGACCCGGCTCGAGTGGCCAAGGCCGGGGAAATCGTCGTTGCTAGCGATGTGCAGCAGGGTGTTGACCGCCGAGCCGGTGTAAACGCCCAGGGTGGTGTCGTAGGTGCTTCCGATGGTGCCTATGGTTGCCGTGCCGGTGGTGGGTGCAGTCCACTTCCACCAGACTGATTTGAGCGGGACCGACATTTCCGCGTGATTCGGCTCGCCCGGCTCGCCGGTGGCCCCGACGTTGGAGCCGGTGCCCAGGGCGACTGGGCCCGAGAGGACCAATGCATCGGCGAAGTTGTCATTGAGCGGCCTGGTCGCGTCGATCCGCAGGGTGTATTGTCCCACCTCACCGGGGCCGCCGTCTCGGGAGATCTCCACGAAATAGGTGCCGGCCGCCAGCGCGAGGGAGACGGTCGCATCAAACGAATTCGACGGGGCCTGGGTGGACAGCAAGGTCCCGCTGGAATCGAAAACGCGGAGCTTGGCGTTCAGGTTGTTGAAGTAGTCGTTGACTTGAGCATCAATTACCACGAACTGCTGGCCGGTGATCGTGAATCGGAACTCATCAAGGTCGGTGGACTGGCTGATGACGCCAGCGGCGGTGAAGATGCCGCTGGAATCGGTCAGGACCGTCGCCGTGGCCGTCGTGTTCCCATGGTCGTCGGTGCGATAGCCGAATGTGTTGGTCGCATTGCTGATGATCGCCATGTCATCCTGAGCGTTGCCCAGCTCATTCGTTCCGGTCATCCAGGTCTCGCGGCTCAGACCTCCATCTGGCGTGTACATGATGCCGAGCGTCGAGCTTGGGCTGACGTAGTGTTGCAATCCGAGCGCGTGGCCAAACTCATGAGACGTGGTATTTCCCTGCTCGGCGGCCTGTGCCACGATCCGCGTGGAACTATCCGTACCGACGTAGCCAAAATTGCCGGTCCATGTGAACGCCGTATTCACCGCGGAGCCCGCGTAGCTATTGAGGTAGGCGACCCCGATGATCCCGGTGGGTTGGCCGACGAGTGACGGACTGCTCATCGTCATGACCTGTCGAAAGCCGACCCCGTTCGCGAAGCTGCCGGGTTGTACCGTGGTCACGTTGATGGCGAAAGGACTGAAGTCCTCGGCCGTGGTCAGCCAGATGTTCCTGATGGCCAATCGCTCGCCCGGGCTGAATACCGTGTCTTCGCCGTTGAAATCGAACGGGACTGCCGTGTAGGTCCCCCAGGTGTCGGTGGCGGAGTGGCCGTCGAAGTCGAGGTAGAGCGTGTCGGCGGCTCCAGCAAAGCTGGTGAAGGTGGGAACGGAGTTGGAGAAGTTCGTGTCGGCGAGCATTCGTAAGGAATAATTCCCCGACGAGGTCCCGTTCACGGACTTGACCTGGATGTAGTAGGTCCCCGCGGTCAGGTCGTGGTAGAGGGACGAGTCCAAAGCCGCACCGATTCCGGCTCGCCCTGCCGTCGCAGGATACCCCGTATCGAAGTCATATCCGTCGTCGTTGCTGTCCAAGAGCGCGAACGAGCTATCGTAGAGGCTCAGAACACTATCCAGGCCTGTGCTCAACCCGGTTTCTCTCGAATCGATATCAAAGAACATCCCACTGCGGGAGGCGAGAGTGAACCGGAAGACGTCGAGGTCGGAATTGCCGAAGATCGCCCCTCTGACGTCGAGCCAGTCGTCCGGCGAAGTGGTGAGAATGTCACCAGGCTGGAGCAGGACTTGATTGGAGGTTCCGAAGGAGTTGTTGGGTTCCACTTCGGAGACGGTTGAGAGGAGCACACGCGATTCAAGGCTGCTCACAAGCAAGGCTGCGGGTTTCAGGGCGTGCCTGTTCCCAACCTGTCGCAGGCGATTCCGCCGAGAAAGAAAACGAGACAGCCTCTGGTACGAAGTTGTCGCTCTCATCGCGTTTTCCCTCCGGTGGAAAGTCAAGTTGCCTGCGGACCTCGCACGGGCAGTTTAGTGGAATCCGCACGTGCAAGCGAACCAGTAGTCGAAAATTCATCAGACCGAATTTTTCAGAGTCCGGGGTTGCCAATCCCGTTTACCCCGAACCCATGCTCCCGCTACACGGCGACGGCATCGTGAAATCACACGCACGAGGGAACATTCCCGAGCGTGTGTGCTGTCGGTCGGAGGCGTCGAACGAGAGTCAACGCGGGAGGCTAAGCCGTTGGTCTCGGTTTTCTTTGATTTTCTGATGGGTGACCGTGGGAATGCAAAGGCCGTTGGGTGCCACGGGTTGTACTCAACCCGTGAACGATTGTGCAGGTTTTAGGCTCACGGGTTGAGTACAACCCGTGGCACCCAGGACTTGCACATCATTCAATGTTATGGAAGACCATGTCCACCTGCTTAGGTGAGTGGCCCAGCCCCCCGTGGACCCAATTACCCGGCTGAGGCGCAGTGAGTGGCAATGCCAAGCTCTGAGGCGAGCGCCAGGATGCTTCGCGTTGTCGCCTCAGAGCGGGCGATCTCCACGCTGCCACCACTCACCTGGCCCCGCCTGGTCGACGGAACCAATCACCCAGGGACGGGCCGCGCGGAACTCGCCTCAACAACCCGCTCGAGGTCGCAGTCACCTCGGCCAGGCGGAGTGCCCGGAGCCGGTTGACCGGCTGGATACCGGGACGTCCGGCAACCCGCTGGGCTGGTGCGTCGGTTGTTGCCAGAGGGCCGACTGGTCCTCGCTCCGATCCTGTCGTAAGTCTCGAGGCGAATGTTGAAGCCCGCGGTGCGGAGGCGGTGGTACGGGCAATCTCCACCGGGGCCTCATTCGCCGTCGCTGCTTCGCCACGAGCGAAAGCGTGAACCACCCGCCTGATCCCGGGCCGCAACGACTCGGCCATCAGGTCGTCGGAGTCGGCCTGCTCGACGTGGTCCAGGCCCAGCAGATGGCCGAACTCGTGGGTCAGGACGGTTAACAGATCGATTCCCGCGGGGGTCGGTACGGTTGAGTCCGGGGCGAACTCGGAGTCCTCATCGGGTGTGGGATCGATAAACCAGCCGTATCCGGCGGCGCCGGCGTCGATCACGATTCCGTCGATCCCGGCCGTCCCTAGTTCGTTTCCGGGAAGGTCGGCGATCTGAAGCGGTGTGGCCCGCAACGCCGTCAGTTGGGCGGTTTCGACGCCGGCAGCCTGCCAGCGTGCGATGGCGGCGTCGGCGATGACAGTCAGGTCCGCCATGGAGACCAACGATCCATTGGCCAGCTCGTTTGGTCCGCCCTCGGCCCGCAGAGCGCTGGCGGTGGCGACTCGCACGGCGTCGGCGATGATGAAGCCGTCGCCGTCGTTGGCCAGCTCGACACGGAGCGAGCCGCTGTTGATCGTGACCAGGCCCAAGCTTTGAAACACCACTCCGCCGGCCGTCACCCCTCCCGTCGGCGCGTTGCGTTGATCCGTTCGGACGGTCGCGATCAGGGTATTGCCATCGTAGATCCGATAGGGAGCGTTGGTGGCGCGGTTGCCTCCCGCGAGCCAGGTGACCTGGACGTCGTAGCTGCCCGGGGTCAGGCCGGTTTGCAGCCATGAGGCGACGGCCGATCCGTCGCCGGGGGCGATGTATCGTGCATTGCCGCCGTATCCGCCGGCGAAGCTGACCCAGGCCCCGGTTTGGCTATAGCCCGTCTGGCCGTCGTCGGCGATGGCAACCGTCGGCACCGGTGCTGATGCGGGCTCGCCGATCCGGATGGCATCGACGATGACGAAGCCGTCACCGTCATTGGCCAGTTCGACACGGAGCGAGCTGCCGTTGATGGTGATGGTGCCCAGGCTCTGGAAGACCACTCCGCCGGCCGTCACCCCTCCCGTCGGCGCGTTGCGCTGGTTGATTCGTACGGTCTTGATCAGGGTGTTGCCATCGTAGATCCGGTAGGGGGCGTTGGTGGCGCGGTTGCCTCCCGCGAGCCAGGTGACCTGGACGTCGTAGCTGCCCGGGGTCAGACCGGTTTGCAGCCATGTGGCGACGGCCGATCCGTCGCCGGGGGCGATGTATCGTGCGGTACCGCCGTATCCGCCGGCGAAGTTGACCCAGGCCCCTGTCTGGCTATAACCCGTCTGGCCGTCGTCGGCGATGATGACCGTTGGCGCTGGGGGCGGAGTCACGACGGCGACGCGGACGGCGTCGGCGATGACGTATCCGTCGCCGTCGTTGGCCAGCTCGACACGGAGCGAACTGCCGTTGATGGTGACGTTACCCAGACTCTGGAAGACCACTCCGCCGGCCGTCACCCCTCCCGTTGGCGCGTTGCGCTGATTGATTCGTACGGTCTTGATCAGGGTGTTGCCATCGTAGATCCGGTAGGGGGCATCGGTGGCGCGATTGCCGCCGAGGAGCCATGTGACCTGGACTTCGTAGGAGCCCGGCGTCAGTCCGGTTTGCAGCCATGTGGCGACGGCTGATCCGTTTCCGGGGGCGATGTATCGTGCGTTGCCGCCGTATCCGCCGGCGAAGTTGATCCAGGCCCCGGTTTGGCTATAGCCCGTCTGGCCGTCGTCGGTGATGACGACCGTTGGCGCTGGGGGCGGGGTCGCGATGGCGACGCGGACGGCGTCGGCGATGACGTAGCCGTCACCGTCGTTGCCCAGGACCACGCGAAGTGAGCCACCGGTGATCGCAAAGCTCCCCAGGCTCTGGAATGTCGCGCCGCCGGTCGTCACTCCCCCGGTGGGTGCGTTGCGTTGATTGACCCGGATGGTGCTGATCAGGGTGTTGCCATCGTAGATCCGGTAGGGGGCATCGGTGGCGCGATTGCCGCCAGGTAGCCAGGTCACTTGCACCTCATAGGAACCGGGCGCCAGGCCCGCTTCCACCCAGGCGGTTGTGGCCGAGCCGTCGCCGGGGGCGATGAAGCGTGCGGTACCACCGTGTCCGCCTGCGAAGCTGACCCACGGCCCTACTTCGGTGTGCCAGGGGGTACCGTCGTCGACGACGGCCGGGAGCACTGGTGCCGCGGCTGCGACGCGGACGGCGTCGGCGATGACGTAGCCGTCACCGTCGTTGCCCAGGACCACGCGAAGTGAGCCACCGGCGATGGCGAAGATGCCCAGGCTCTGGAACGCCATGCCGCCGGTTGTCACCCCCCCGGTCGGCGCCAGTCGCTGATTGAGTCGCACGGTCTTGATGAGCGTGGACCCGTCGTAGATCCGGTAGGGGGCATCGGTGGCGCGATTGCCGCCAGGTAGCCAGGTCACTTGCACCTCGTAGGAGCCGGGCGCCAGGCCCGCCTCCACCCAGGCGGCTGTGGCCGAGCCGTCGCCGGGGGCGATGAAGCGTGCGGTACCACCGTGTCCGCCTGCGAAGCTGACCCAGGGCCCGGCCTCGGTGTGCCAGGGGGTACCGTCGTCGACGACGGCCGGGAGCACTGGTGCCGCGGCTGCGACCCGGACGGCGTCGGCGATGACGTAGCCGTCACCGTCGTTGCCCAGGACCACGCGAAGCGAGCCACCGGCGATGGCGAAGATGCCCAGGCTCTGGAACGCCATGCCACCGGTCGTCACCCCCCCGGTGGGTGCATTGCGTTGATTGACCCGGATGGTGCTGATCAGGGTCGTTCCATCGTAGATTCGATAGGGGGCGTTGGTGGCCCGGTTGCCGCCGGGGAGCCAGGTCA
The DNA here is from genome assembly GCF_045290345.1 of Singulisphaera photorubra. Classification (GTDB taxonomy): domain Bacteria; phylum Planctomycetota; class Planctomycetia; order Isosphaerales; family Isosphaeraceae; genus Singulisphaera. Next base: position 3,981,274 of record NZ_CP155447.1, read on the forward strand.
CTTGCACCTCGTAGGAGCCGGGCGCCAGGCCCGCCTCTACCCAGGTGGTTGTGGCTGAACCATTGCCGGGGGCGACGAAGCGGGCCGTCTCGCCGAATCCACCGGCAAAGCTGACCCACGGTCCGGCCTCGGTGTGCCAGGGAGTACCGTCGTCGACGATGGCCGGGAGTACTGGTGCCGCGGCCGCGACGCGGACGGCGTCGGCGATGACGTAGCCGTCGCCGCCGTTGTCCAGGACCACGCGGAGTGAACCACCTGCGATGGCGAAGGTGCCCAGGCTCTGGAAGGTTGCGCCGCCGGTTGTTACCCCCCCGGTGGGTGCATTGCGTTGATTGACCCGGATGGTGCTGATCAGGGTCGTTCCGTCGTAGATTCGGTAGGGGGCGTCGGTGGCGCGATTGCTGCCGGGGAGCCAGGTGACCTGGACGTTGTAGGAGCCTGGGGCCAGACCCTCTTGCAGCCAGGTGGTCGTGGCCGAGCCGTCACCGGGGGCGATATAGCGAGCGTTGTTGCCGTGACCGCCGGCGAAGCCCACCCACGCCCCGGCCTGGCTGTACCCCAGCCCCGCTTCGTCGATCACGACCGAGGCAGCCTGGGGAAGGTTGACGTTGACCCGGAACGAACGCTTGGCGAGCGCCTGGCCGTCACTAACCGTGGTTACGACCATGAACTGCCCGAGGAAGCCCGGGCTCGGCGCGATCGCCAATCGGTTGCCCGTAACGCTCAGCGCCACCGGCACCGCATTGTTTTGCGCGTTCCAGAGCAGCGAAGGGTTATCGTAGACAGCCTTGCCCAGGCTGGCGACGGCGACGCCGACCAGCGAAGTATTGGTGGAGGGCGGAGTGAACTCGAAGAGGTCGCCATTAGGCATCAGGTAATACAGGAAGCCACCGCCGCCGTTGCTGTATCCCTGCGACGAAAAGGTGCCGCGGAGGTACTTTTCACCCTGGCCGCGAAGCCCGGCTTGATAACCGGCCGGGTCGAGAGAGAACCCATAATTCTGGTCGAGCCAGTAGGGGAGCGATTGCGCTGAGGCCGAGTAGCTCAGCGCGTCGAAGTCGACATCGCTGCCCGAGAGAGTGATGGCGCTCGCCGAGTTAATCGCCATCACCTGATTGGCGACCGGATCGAGGACCGGGGCCCGGTTGACGAGTGCCACGACGATCTGGGCTGTTTTGCTGACGGCGCCTCCGTCTTTATCGTCCACCTGGACATGGATGGTATAGACCCCTTCGGCCGCGTAGGCGTGTCCGAGGTCGGCGGTTCGGCTAGACAGATTGCGGAGCGGTACAATTGTGCCGTCGCCGAAGTCGACCGATCCCGTCCAGGTATCGGCGCCCGGGTCGTCAAAGACCTGGGTCAGCCGATAGAGCGTGTCCGGCCGGACGTTCGCCGGCGCTGTCAACACGAGGCCACTCGGCCGGACATTGTTCACCGTCACTGCGAACTGGTTGGTGGCCGCCGCACCGTTGTTGTCGGTGACGGTGAGCCTGACCCAGTACACCCCGTTGTCGGACGGTGTGAACGAGAACGCCGGGACGATCCCCGCGGTGGCGATGGCCCCAGACCGCGGAGCGACGACCTGGCTGTTCGGTGTCACCACCGACCAGAGATAGGTATGCGTGTCGGCCGTGCCTGGGTCGGAGAAGGTACCGGTGAACTGGACTTGGGACCCTTCATCGACGGTGGATGAGCCAAGAATCGTCAGGTTTCGGGCGGAGACGTTGTCCGCCGTGATGTTGATCGACGTCGTCTGTGAACCGCCCCCCGAGTCGACCACACGGAGAGTGAGGGTGTAAATCCCCTGGTCGAGAGGAGTGAAGGGGAGGGCGGGCACCTGGCCGGGGACGGTGACCACGCCGGTGGTGGTCAGGACCGTCGTCGTTCCCTGAGTGACCGTCCAGGTATAAGTGTGTGTGTCCTGAATCCCTGCGTCGGAGAAGGTGCCCAGGTAGGTGGCCGGTTGGCCCTCTTCAAGCGTCGTGGGGCCGGTGATGGTCAGCGCCTGGGGAGGCGCGTTGGTCACGGTGACGAGGATCGTGTCAGTGCCGACACCGCCGTCACCATCGTCAACACTGAGAGTCAGGGTGTAGATCCCGTCGTTGAGCGGCACAAAGCCAAACGAGGTGGCGTGTCCCGGGGCAACGACCTGGCCATTACTGGCGGTCAGGGTCCAGGTGAACGCCAGGGGGTCGTGGACTCCGGCCGGATCGCTGACGAGGAGACCGGCGATGGCGTCGAACGTGAGTGGGGTTCCCTCGGTGACCGCAAAGTCGGGCCCGAGGCTGACCGTGGGAGCGATGTTGTTCACCACCACCACAAAGGAGCGAATCGTTGTGGCCCCGACTTCATCAACGGCGCGGACGGCGATGACGAACGTCCCGTTATCGGGGAATGCTCGGGAGGCGGTCAGGCCGTTGGCGTCGACGTCGAACGTCGTGCCGTTGTAGTCGAGGTCCCAGGCCCAGGTGACCGCGTCGTTGCCGGGATCGGTGACGGTGGTCGTGAAGGTGACCAGGCCGGGCCCTTCGCCCACGACGGCCGGTCCGGCGATGACGACGGTCGGCGGGGCATTGACGACGGTCAGGATGATCGTTTCCACATCGGCTGGCAGACCGCTGTCGAGGTCCTCAACGCGGGTCGTGATCGTGAATGTGCCCTCGACCGCATAAACGTGGCTGAGGGTGAACGGGTGAAGGGACGTGTCGCTGGTTTCGGTGCCGAAGCTCAGTGGGTGCTGTCCGGTGCCGTCGCCATAGTCGACGGTGGCAAGAAATCGGCCGCGGCCGTCGATGAACCGGCCGGCACGGGTCCAGGCCGTTCCTTCAGAGATCGTCTCGCTGGCGCCGATTTCGACGACCGGGGCACTGAGGTTCACGGCGACCGCCATGGTCTGCGAGGTCGCCAGTTGGTCGTCGTCATCGCGGATCGTGATGACGACGTTATACAGTCCCGGATCGGCGAACCGGTGAAAGAGGAGGAACTGGCGGTTGGCGGTATCGACCGTCAGAGTCTGCAGCTGTGTGCCGTCGCCGTAGTCCACCAGAGCCGTCCAGTGGTCGGCCCCAGGGTCGCGGAATGGCACGGTGAGGGTGAACAGCCGCCCCTCGCCGACTTGGGCCGGCAAACTCACTCCCGAAAGATCGACCACCGGGGCCGTCGGCAGAATGGTCAGCGCGGTCACGTCGCTTCCCGAAGCCCCGCCGGTGGGCACCTTCTCGCGGTACTCGAGCGTGGCGGTGTAAGCCCCGTCGTCAGTCAGCGCAGTGGCGGTGTAGAGGGCCCTCGCATAAGTCACACCGTAGGGGTCAACCTGGTTGAAGATCAGGTCCTGCCAAAGGCTGGTCTCGACGACCGTGCCGAGGGAGTTGCGGACGATCCAACGGGCCTCAAACGTACTCGTGCCCGCGGAGGGTTGGTAAACCGCCCCTTCGAGCAGAAGCGGCTCGCCTTCGTGACCGATGAGATCGGGTCCGGCCTTGGGGTTGAGCGGTGTGTACCGGTCACCGAAGTTCACGCCGGTGAGGATCTGACCGGTACCAAGCGGCCCGGTGGAGCGGGCGAGGGTTGGTCCGCCGAGGTAGCGGAGTTCGTCGTAGCTGTATCCAGTGGGGCTATTGCCGGTCACGAAGAGCCGGCCGCCGAAGGGGAAGAACTTCGAAACCAAGAAGTCGTTGAGCTTGCTACGTTGGCCGGCACCATTATCACTGTACGGGGTCTGGCTGTAGCCGACGGTGTAGTAGAGCGCGTTGTTGAAGGTGGTAAGGGCGGCGATCCCTTGGTCGACGCCTGGATTGAAGTAGAGCGTCGGCACGCCGGTGCCGGTGTACTTGTAGAGCTTCGAGGAGCCTGTGGCATCCCTGGCCGTGAAGAAGAGAGCCCCGTTGAGGACGGTGAACCCCGCGGCGCCGCCGAGTTGGTTCGCAGGGTCGAGGCGGGCCGGTGCGTTGGTGCCATCGTACCGGAAAAGCGAGGTCAGGCCCGCGGCGTCCGTTGCTTCCAGCAGTAAGACGTTGTTGAAGGTGAACCGAGGAATCGGGTTCGAGCTGCCTGCGGCGTTCAGCTCGATCATCTGGGTGGTACCGGTGTCTCCGTTCAGTCGCCATAGCTCTCGGCCGCTGGTCGTGTCGTCAGCGGCGAAGTAGAGATTCGTGCCGGAGACGAGGAAGTTCCCTGGGTTCGAGGAGAAATCGCCGGATGCCGTGACCTCGATGATCAGCGTATAGGTGCCCGTGGACGAACCGGTGCCACTGGTCGCGTTCGTGGGGCTGTAACTGGTGTTACTGTAACTGCTGACGCCCACGTAATAGACGCCACCGACGGTCGCGCGGAAGCTCAGGTACGAGTCGTAGGTAAACGTTTCGCCCGGAGCGGTTCCGTCGTCATTGGACCAGAGCACGTTCCCGGTCGCGTCGAAGACGCGGAGGACCGAGTCGAGGGCATTGGTGCCGAGGATCCGGGCGTCGAGGTCAATGGTCACCAGGTCGCCGGCATTGACAACGAACTTGATGAGATCGCGATCATTGCCGTTTGCCCCGGTGTTATCGCCGATCTTGCCGGTGCCGACGAACCGGTTAATGGTGCCCGAGACGACCGTACTGTTGAAGGCGGTGGCGATCGTGTCGGCCGGCTCGGCGATCGCCAACGTGGCCGTGGTCGAGGTTGAGGGGGGGACCGGTGTTCCGCCGAACGGTCCGACGTTGAGCGGGAGTCGGACTGTGCGGAGGTAACGCCCGGAGCGGTCGAATACGTCGATTCGCTGCGGATCGGCGGCGGTGGCGGTGAAGAGTTGACCCTCGGCCGCGGCGAGCCGGTTGGAGACCGTGGTACGGCCGAGACTGAGGCTCAGCGAGATGACCCCTGTGGCGGGGTCGAAGGCGACCAGGCCGCCGTCTGCGCGGGCCGCCACCAGCGAGTCGGGGTTGTAGAGGGCGGTCAGCCCTCCCGCCAGGTCGGCCGCCACGACATAGCTGCCCGTGATGGTGCGGCTGGTCGCGTCGAACACACGGACCGTCTCGGTCGATGTGTCGAGCAAGTAGATCTTGCCGCGGAGCACCGCCAGGGCAGTGATCCCGGCCGGCACCGCGGTCGAGTTGACCACGGCGCCCGTGTTCGGGTTCAACTCATAGAGGGTGTTGTTTGAGCCCAGGGCAAAGAGGTTACCATCGGCGCGGCCGAGGGCCAGGATCGAGGCCGTCGGCGCGGCGAACCGCCGGATCAAGACGCCGGTGATCGGATGAAGCTCGGCGATGCCGCCGGTGGCGTCCTGGGCAATGGCGAAGAGGCGATCGGCCAGAGTCGGGGCGCTGAAGTCGCCCACGAGCGTGGCGACGCTACCGTCGAACTTCCAGGCCTCTCGCCCATGGGTGCCGTCATTGGCACTGAAGTAGAGTGCCCCGCCGAAGGCGGTCAGACCTGTCGGGTCGGACGACACGGCTCCCGGGGCGAGATCAACCGCGCGTTCGACCTGTCCGTTGGCTCGCACCCTGTAGAGTTCTCGTCCGAGCTTGCCATCGTCGGCCGTGAAATACAGGTCGGGGCCGACGACGGTCAAGTTCGCCGGTTCCGAGGAGAGATTGCGTGTGGGGTTGACCTCGACCCGGACCTGATAGGCACCGCTCGATGATCCCAAGGCGCTGCCGGCACCGCTGAGGTTGTACCCCGTATTGCGGTAGGAGCTGATGCCGATGTAGTAAACGCCCGAGCTCGCGATTGTGGCGGTCAGGTACGAGTCGTACGAGTAACGCTCGCCGGGGGCCACGTCATCGTCACTCGAGCTGACCAGGGTTCCGTCGGCCTTGACCAGCCTGAGGTAGGAATCAAGAGTCGAACCAGTGAGCGTGTCGATGTCGACCGCCAGATAGTCGCCCGCGTTGAGGGTGACCTTGATCCAATCGAAGTCTGTCTTCGGATCGCCCGTGGCGTTGTCGCCGATGACGCCTGTGGCATCGAAGATCAGGTAAGCACCATTCGTGGAAACGAGCCCGGAATTTGTGGCTGTGGCGGCCGTGTTGGCGGGTTCGGTAACCGTGCCGGTGAGCCGGCTGCCAGCGACCAATGACGGGGAGCCGCCGAGCGAGCCCACGCCGTAGGTAAGACGCAACGATCTTCGATAAGTGCCCGAGAGGTCGTGGACCGAGACGCGGGTCGGGTCGTCGGCCGCGTTGGCGTAGATCTCGTTTTCCACCACGGCCAGGCCGGCCGGCGGTGACGACCGATGAAGGTCGATCGTTTGCAGGATCGCCCCGGTGGCCGGGTTGAGAATCACGATCCGGCCATCGGCCGTCGCGGCCAGAAGCCGACTCGGGTCGACCAGCGACGAGAGGCCCCCCGCCAGGTCGGCCGACACGGTTCGGGTGGCGACGATCGTGTCGCTCGCTGGGTCGAAAACCTTGATCGTGTTGGCGGTTGCGTCGAGCAGGTAGACCAAGCCGTCGAGCACGGTCAGGTCGCTGATCGAACCCGCCCCGGCGATTGCGTCGGAGTCGATCACGACGGCTTCGTCGGGTTTGAGCTCGTAGAGGAGACCGTCGCCGCCGAGCACGTAAAGCCGGTCGGACGCGTAGGCGAGACCGACGATTGTGGCCGTTGGCCCTGCGAACCGTCGCAATTCGGTGCCCGTGGCCGGTACCAGTTCGGCGATCTGATTGGTGCCGACGACCACGGCGAACAGGCGATCGGTCCGTGGCGGCGCGTTGAGGTCGGCGGCAAGGCTCACTGTTGCGCCGTCGAACTTCCAGAGCTCCCGACCGTGCAGCCCGTCGTCGGCGGTGAAGTAGAGGATGCCGTTGTTCACGACGAGATTTCTCGGGTTGGACCCGATGCCGGCCGCCGTGTTGAGGTCGGCAACCAACTCGATACGACCGGTGCTGTCGTAGCGGAACAACTCCTCTCCGAGGTCGTAAGTCGAGCCTGTGAAGTAGAGCTGGCTATTGAACACCGTTAGGTTCTGAACTTCTTCAACCGAGCCGCTGAAGGTGACGGGGTTGTTGCCGATGGTCTGGAAGAACGACACCGGCTTGGGCTGAGTACCGTCGGTGGTCGGCTGCCAGTCGGGATCGCCCTCGGCCAGGACATACTGGCTGGAGGATACGCTGGGCACATTGTGAAGAATGTAACGGCCGTTGACGTCCGTCACGGCGGTTGGTTCGTCGGCATCGCGGGCGCCGTTCTGATTTGCGTCGAGCCAGACGACCCAGCCTTCGACCCCCGCTTCACCGGCGTCGCGGACCCCGTTCCCGTTGTCGTCGCGATACTTGATGCCTTCGATGGTCGAACTGTCGACGCCGACGACGATCCGCCGCTCGGCCGACCGGCCGATCGTCCCGGTAGTCCCGGCGGCCCCCTCGTTTACAGTAACCGTGACTGTGACCGGACCAAAGTAGGCTGGTACGTATGTTGCGGTGCCATACGTTCCAGGCTCAGGGGTGACGTAGACTTTGACGGTTTTTGTCGTGTAAGGTGCGACGAGGACGGCGGGTACGACGAGTACGTCGACCATCGGGTCGCTGCTCACGGCGGAGATGGAGAGAGCCTGGCTGTCCGCTTCCAAACCCGTTAGATCGATGACCAGTGATTCGCTGAGGAACATCATCTGGCCATTCGTCAGCGAGGCGGTGTCGGTCCGAACGGTCCCGTCGCCTGCCGCGAACCCGGCCACGACAGTCGCCGCCGAGGCCGTGGGCACGAGGGTGGCGTAGACCTGGAAGCCGTAGAGGGCGCTGAGCAGCGTGTCACCGCTGCCACCGAAGACCGGGTCCTTGGCGTAGCCGCCCTGGCGGAGTCGGGCCGGTGTCGCACCATTGATGCCGAGGACCGGCTTCTCAATGGGCGATCCGGTCAGGCTAGCATACAGAATCATGTCGTAGCCGGCATAATCCTGGCCATAGCCAGCGGGTCCCAAATCGACGCGAAGCACGACGGCCGAGGCGCGGTGAGCCAAGCCATTATCACGCCGCGTGCCGTCCGAGTTCAGTCCGGCATACGCCAGCACTTCCGAGTGGAGGAGCGCCAGACTGTTGACGTTCTGGAGAAGTCCAAACGCCTCGGCGCCCCCTTGGAGGCCGACGATATTCGGCGTGAGGAGACCAGCCGGGAGGAACGGGTTTGTGCTCCGGACGCCTGTAAAACCCTCCTTCGATGCCCCCTGCGGCGAGTAACTGTTGAGGTTCAAGGGCGTGTTCTGGCCAATCAGGAACCGCCCGTTACCTCCCGCGTTCGTCCCGGTGCCGCCGGAGGTGTTGATGGTCAGATTCGAGGTGACGATATCAGATGCCTGGAGCTTGATTGTGCCACCTGCACCACCACCGCCACTGCTACCGTTGCCGCCGCGCCCGCCGGCACCACCGGCTCCGCCGTTGCCACCATTCCCTCCAGCCCCGCCATTGGGGGCGCTGGAATTACCAGGTGCACCACCCGGCCCCCCTGTTCCATGACCGTACGTGTCGAGAGGATCCCCATTGACGCCAAGTGTTCCGCCTTCGGCATTGCCTCCCTTGGCGAGAAAGTTACTGCGCGAGGTCGTGATACGCCCGAGCACCACGATTTCGAAGGCGCCACCACCACCGCCACCATAGCCGCCTCGTCCGCCATCGCCGCCGTAGCCGCCTTGGCCCCCGTAGCCACCGGTACCACCATAACCGCCGAAATCGCCGGTGAGGTAAGAACTATCTCCTCCACCCTGGCCACCTCCACCACCCCCACCACCAGCCCCGCCGCCACCGCCGCCCATTCCACCACCACCACCGCCACCACCGCCACCACCGCCACCCCCTGAAAGGGATAGGCCAGTGAGCGAGTTCGTACCTCCGATACCGGCTGTACCGTTGTTTCCAGGCGCCCCCGATTGGCCGTTTTGGCCGACTTGGCCGTTTTGGCCACCGGTTGCCGCGACGTAGCTCCCAACTGTTAAGCCGGCGGTTACTGTATAGCCTCCCGTGCCCGCGGCGCCTCGGGGACCACCGGTGCCACCAGAACCGTAGCTGAAGCCAGTAACCGGCTGACCGCCACTTCCAGCGTTGCCACTCGCGCCGCCGCCATTTGCGTTTCCGAATCCGCCCGTGCCACTGCTACCGTTGCCTCCGGATGGGCCGTAGACCGAGCCATTGCCACCCGAGCCACTCGAGCCGAGCGATCCGCCATCCCCTGGTCTCGCATCGATATCTGTCGTGAAGTCATATCCCGTGCGGAAGAGCTTGCTACTCGGGATCGACTGCTTGCTGATTCCCGGACCCGCATAGGCGATGGCGAGCACCTCGGTGGAGTCGTACTCGAAGTATTTCACTTGGACTCGATAGTACGAGCCAGCTTGGAGGGTGATCGAGCCCGATCGTTCCTGGACTCCGTGCCTGCCATTGTTATCGACGACTACGGCGCCATTGACGAAGATCGCCGAGCCGTCGTCTGAATTGGAGTAGAATGTGTAAGTGCCGGTGGTATCGATTCGAAGCCAGGCGACCTGATTAAGTCCGAAATACGTTCCACTCCAGCCGTTCAAACCGAAGGTGGAGTAACTGAAGATTCTTCCCGCATAACCCGACGAGTTCCAGGGGACATCGTTGACCGAGGAGACCGCGGAGGTGAGAAGGATGGTTCCGGAGTCGATGCCGTTAGCCCCGACCCAGTAACCACCGTCTCCACCGGTCCGGCCGTTGGACTGAGAGCCGCCGCCGGACCCCGCTGCTCCGAAGACGCCGGTGACGTTGCCGGCCGACCCGTATCCACCACCATCACCGCCGCCGGCGCCGGAGAATTGGCCCACCGCCGAGGCGTCGATCGTGGCGTTGTCGGAAATATAAGCATTATTGCCCACGACGATCGAGAGTGGCCGGCTACCGGTTACCTTGATCGACACATTCGGGACGGCCAAGTCTCCGGACACGGTGAAGACGGCCACCCCTTGCGCGTTGACCGAGGTGGTCAGCGCGGCGCCGAACAGGCTGGTGCTTGAGTAGAAGTAGGTGTTGGCGACCGGGTTGTAGTAATAAACATCGAGGAATGATGTATTGATTGTTACTTCCGTGAATTGGGCATAATACGGGTCCGGCGTGGGGGCTTGGTCAACGACCGTGCGGTTGGTGAAGAGACTGGAGAGATTCGCTACGTTCGTGTTGGCATCGACCTTCGTCCCCACGACCGTCATGTCATTGAAGCTGCGGAGATCGACGGGATTGGGGTTGAACGCCGGGGCGTTGGCATTGATGTCAAACCAGAGGCCCTCGATCTGCGCTGTCAACGGGTTATCGACCAACGGAGCGTACTCGCGTGCAGTGGTCTCCGGGTCATCGGTCCCTGGACGGGAGCTGCGTAGGCCGTCCTTGATGTAAGTCACCGCCGCGTTATCGAGCGGGTTGCTGTCGAGGTCGAGCACACTGAGCGTCGGCAAAACTTTGCGGACGAGCCGGATCCCGTCGAGGACCAGGTCGCCGGTGCCATCGTTGGCCGGGCGAATCACGATCGTGCCGCGGGCGCCGGTGCCGGTCGGGTCGATGGTCACGGTGCCGACTCGCTGCCAAGGTCGTCCTCCCAGAGGATTTCCGCCCGTCGGCGCGACGCGTTGGCTGATGGCGGCCGAGGTGGTTCGCGTCAGCGGAGTGGTCAGTGGATCGGTCGCCGTCGGTATGCCGGCGTAAGTGTCGATCGTATACAACGCGCGGTTGGTAAACCGTGGGTTGTTGGGGGCTGTGGCCGGGTTGACTGGCCAGGTTACGAACACTTCGTACTCGCCGGCGGGCAGGTCGGGGAAGACGTAGCGGAGCTGCGACGTGTCGACGCCTGGAGCGACGAGGCGGTAGTCTCCCTCGAAGGCTTGATCGTTCACGTCGCCGCTGAACGACGAGTTCGGTGTGCCGGTTGCGGATTCGATGTAGCCCGGGTCGCGGTCGTCGACGATGGTCTGTCCGAGCAGGCTGTCGATGCTCCGGATCTGGTTGTTCTCGAGGAAGGCCCAACGCAACGAGGTCAGGTCGGCGAGTGGGTCGGTGGACTTCACGTCGTTGTCGGCAATCGACAGGTATTCCAGCTCGGTCTTGCCGGCCAGGGGGGCCAGGCTCAACTCGGGGCGGAAGCCCACGCGGGTGATGTTGATCCGGTCGCCGTAGCCGCGGACGACGAACTTGCTGATCGGCACGCCGCCGAAGAGTGCCGATACGTCAAATCGCCCGACGCCATTGAGCCGGATGGTACCGAGCGTGACGTCAGGAACGCCCGGGGTGCTGATCGGGGACGGCTTAAAGGCTTCAAGGATGAACTCGTTGGCAATTGCGTTGCCATTCGTGTCGTCCGAGGTTGCGAGTTCGAAGTAGACCTGGGTGGCCGGTGATCGGAGTAGGTCGGGGCCCGTGGCGGGCAGGATGCCAGTGCTTGAGAATGGGCCATTGGCCGCCCGCGGGGTCGCCGGTAAAGACGAACGTAAGCTCCTCAGTGCCGTCGAGTCTCGTGGCGATTTGGCCTCCGGAGACACCCAACCCGGTCGTTCCAACACTCAACGCCGCCGAGCCGGTGACCCCAACACTCAACGACGCCGAGCCGGTGACGGTCAGACCCGAGGCGACCAAGGCCTGCGGGTTCCCGGTGCCCACTGCAGTGAAGTCGACGAACCGTCGCGGGGCATTGCCGTTGAAGCTCAGCCATTTCAGAGTATTTAGCTTGCTGAGGTCGTCGAGGTTGTAGACCGTCGGGTAGAAGAATGCGGCCCCTGGTCCAGTGAAGGCTGTGGGCGTGGCGTCGAGGACCAAGTTGGTTCCGATGGTGGAAAGCTGGCCGGTGCGGCCGGTGAGGCCGTCGAGGCTGAGGAATCGGGGATCGCGAAGTCGCGCCAGTGGGGCGAGCGGCCCCTGGGTGGTCTTCTGGGGATCTGTTTGAGTCTCAATGCTTTGATTTGGACTGGCGATGAGGGGATTGTAGTCTAGGTCGAGGTAGTGCAAGCTGCGCAGGCCGAGTTCGCCATGGGTCTCACGGGACGGGCGAATGCCCGGCTCGAAGAGCGAGATGTCGGCGATCTGGTTGCCCGCCAGTGCCAGAAACTCGAGATTGACCGCGTAGTCGATTCCCCTCAATGCGAGCTTGCGGGGATAGGTAAAGAAGTCGTTGGCGCTCGGGTCCGACTTGTAGTTATCCGGATCAAGGAGGAGATCTGTCAGGCCGAGGAAGCTAGCGTCGAGTTCGACGAGCTGAGTCAGGTCGGAGGCGCGGAGCGGTCGCTGGGCGCGGAAGGCGGTGTTGGTTCCGCCCGGCAGGACGTACTCGACGGCCAGGTTGAGCGCCTGGGCCACCTTGGTCTCGAGGGCAATGCTGTTGAAGACCACGACAAAGTCATCGGGCCTGGCGACCTCGAAATACTCCTCTCCGGCACGTGGATTCGAAGCGATGTCGCCGAAAGTCCCGGTTTGGAAGTCGCGAATCTCGATGTTTTCACCCCGGAACACGTCGATGCCGAAGCCGTCTCCGCCGTAGAGGCGGTCGAGATAGTTGCCCCCCTCGATGTAGTCGTTGTCCTTGCCGCCGCGGATCTCGTCCCGATCAGAAGGTGCGTCGGCATCGCCCAACTTGGGAGGGGAAAATTCGAGGTTGAAGTTGAAGCCCGCCGTGCGATTGTAGTCCCGCTCGTACAAGGGATGACTCGGCTCCTCAAATGGGTCGTAGACCCGGATGATGTAGTCACCGGCGTCGAAGCTTCGAGTGTCGATGATGGCCAGGCCCTGAGCAAACCGGCGCCCTTCCAGGTTGTAGACGTCGGCAACGAAGCCGGTGCGACGGTCGGTTTGAACCTCAACTCGAGTTGAATTCGGGTCGGCCAGGTTGGGCAAGGGCAGGGCGAGCGTGGCACCATCGGTCGCTCCACCTTTAATCCGGAACGAGAGGCGGGTCATGCCCGCGGCGAGTGCCTGCCGCACGGCTTCGCTGAGGTCAATCCTGAGCGTCTGCGCCGTGCCGGCCGTGTAGGAAGCGGTCACGGTCGGGAAGTGCTGGGCGGTGGTCGCGGCCGAATCGGCCATCGGGAAAATGCCGTTGGCCAGACGATCGGCTTCGCGGTCGAGCAACTCGACGATGATCGTGCCGGCGGCCGTCGGGGTGCCGATCGGCAAGAAGAGCGAGAACGCCGAGATCAGGCCAACTTCCTCAATGAGTCCGAGGAAGCGCGAGAGGTCGACGTCGATCGCGGCATACTTTTTCAGACTGCCGTTGATTTCGAGGTTCGACACACCCGTTCTGGGGGCCATGTCGATAAAGCTCATTGAGCCGAGGGGGATCGGCTGCTCCGAAACCTTCTGATTGGCTGGGAAGTTATCCTGGCGGAGCTGCACCGACGAGTTCAGAGTAGGCCGCGCTGGTCTCGAGATATTGAGCGTGTCATTGTTCTCCATCAAGACGCGGATCTGATTGCCGATCTGGCCGTCGCCCAGGGTGGAGAAGCGAAACCATTTCTCGGTCTCGTCGCCCGTCAGAGTCCCAGGCTCACGGACGGTCTCTCCGGTGGGTGGATCGACAAGGAAGAGCCCGCTGCCGGGGACATCTCGGTTGGTGATGTACGGGCCCGCATTGGGCACCGAGAAGAGCCGCGGGTCGCCGTAGAGGACGTAGACTCGGCCGGCGTCACCGGTCAGCTTGGCCGTGGCCACATCGGCTCGTGGGGCACCCACGAGCAAGTCGTCGATCCGGTCGCCGTCGAGGTCCATGCCCGGGGTCAGCGGCATCACACCAAACTGGTCGTCAAGGCCCTCGCCGGTCAGTGTCGCGTCGGCCGCGGCGGCGAGCCCAACGATGCGATTCGCCAGGTCGAGGCGGGCGGCTCGGATGTCTTGCGAGACGCGCATTCGAGTTGGGCTGGCCGTCGAGTTCGAGTAGTAGACGTAGGTCTTGTTCTGCGTCGGGTCACCGACGACCAAATCGGTCCGGCCGTCGCCGTCGAAGTCACCTGCGGTAGCTTGTAGCGTGCCGCTGCCGGAGGACCCCCGATTGACCTCGAACAGACCGACGTTCAAGAGCGAGGTTGGGGATAACCCGGCACCTGGCGCTACGGCTGTGAACCGTGTTCTCCCTCGCTTAGCGGCCAGGGTGCTCGCGGCGTAGTCGGGGGACCCAGCGACGATTGAAAGCCCGTCGGTTTGGCCTGCGATCGTGGTGTTGAAGCTACGTGCGAAGGCGAGTTCGGCGTAGCCATCTTTGTTGGTGTCGCCCACAGTGTAGACACCGGCACCCAGGCCGCGCTGTTCCCAGATGAAGTCAGCGGCGAACGCATTGGCGTCGCCCGAGTCGAGGAAGATGGCATCGGCCGTTGTCGAGGTGTTTCGATCCCGACCCATGACGAGATAGACGCGGCCGATGTTCCCGTTGGTTGCGTCGGCGGCGAAAATGGGATTCGCCACCAGGATGTCTTCATAACCATCGCCATTGACGTCGCCGGCGACGACGGCCGTGAGACCTGTGTAGCTCACCGAGGGACCTGCGGTCGCGTCTTTGCGGAGCTCGAACTCAGGGGTCGGGTTGTTCCCATTGGCAATGTCGCGGCCCGAGTAGAGCAAGCCGATGACACCCGAGGCCATGGTCGACGAGCGACTGATGATGAAGATGTCGCCAAAGCCGTCCTTGTCCCAGTTGACGACGTAGGCGTCCAGGCTGGCGAGTCCGTCGCTGGCGGCGCTGGCGAAGCCAGCTGGCAGGGTGATCTTGCGGATCGAATCGGACACTGCGACCGTGGCCGACACGCCCGAGCCGGCCCCTCCGTTAGCGAAGCTGAGGGTCGGGCTCGAAGTGTACCCGCTCCCCCCCGCGAGGAGCTTGAGGTTCGTGACGTGGCCGGCGATCACGTCGAAGGTACCGGATGCTCCGCTGCCCCCTCCGCCCGAGAAGATCAGCGCGTAGTTCGTGCCGTTGGTGTAGTTGCTCCCTGCGTTGCTCAGCGTGAGTGTTGACACCTGGGCTGTGGCGTCGGAAAGCTGATTGATCGAACGGGGCAGGCCTATGGAGCCGAAGAGGATGTTGACCTCATAGTCCGCGCCGTTCTTTCGGAGGAAGACCAGATCGGTGCGGGCACGGCGGTCCGCATCGAGACCATCGGTGCTGCTGGTCGTGGGCGGGGGGATTATCACGGTGCGGTTGTTGGTCAGGCCGCCGATGTTCCCCTGGGTGCGGGCAGGGCGGCCGAGGCCGGCTCCCACCAGAATCTCAGCGCGACCCTGGATGCGGTAGAACGGCAACGACGTCTCACGCGCCAAGTCCGTGCCGAACGGAACGACGAACGACCAATCCTCACCCCGGACGCGCAGGTCTTTGATGCCTGGTGTGTTACTGCTATTGTCGAACTCGCCGGTCTCGACCCGGTAGAGCGTACTCGGATCGACCGGCCCCAACAAAATGTAGCTGGCTCCGGCCTCGCCACTGACGAGAAAGTCGTTGAATCCGTCCCCGTTGAGGTCGCCAATCTGCTCGACCAGACCGAGGCGATCATTGTCGGCGAGGCCCTCCAACGCGAACGAGTCGGCGAGATTTGTGGTGGCGGTTGCGGAGGAGGGCAAGCTGACGCCGGCCGGCTTGACGGGGATGACCAGAGAGCCGGTCAGGTCGTCGGCGAACGAGTGGTCGATCCGTGCGCCGGGCTTCGGTGCGGGCTGGAGTCCCTGGTAGTCGGGTGTCCCCTTGAGCAGTGTCGAAGTTCGGCTGAGTTGGGTTTCGGTGCCCTGGGCCGGGTGGCTGGCGTCGGTGTAGTAGCGATTGCCGTAGAGGTAGTCTTCGCCGTCGCCTCCCTCGATGTGGTCGTCACCTTCGCCGCCCGCGATGTAGTCGTTGCCATTCTCTCCGAAGATCAGGTCGTCGTTGGCCGACCCGAAGAGCATGTCGTCGCCGTCGCCACCGAAGATCTCGATTTGAGCGAAGGCCTGGGCTCGAGCTTGAACGTCGCCCCGAGCGATCCCCCAGGTCTCTTCGCCGATGGTATGCCCGGCATCGGCGTGGACGATGTCGGCGCCACCACGGGTGTTGATGACGGTTCGGTTGATGTCACGGGTGCGGAAGAACGCATACTTCTGGAGGAATTGGCCGTCACTCCCCCGGACGTACTCTCCCTTGGGGACGGTGGCACCGGTCGACGGGTCGACGTAGGTCCCTTCGTCCCAGACGAGGCTGGTCATCTTCTGCCGCTGGAGGAATCGGTCATAGCCCAAGGCGACGTAGTCGCTGATCAGCCATGAGTTGGTGTCGTTCGGATTCACCCGGTCGCCGCCGAGGAAGAGGACACGGTTGTCCCCCGCGCCGCCGACGAAGAGGTCGGCCGAAGCGGGGTCGCCGGGGCGGCCGGTGGCCGGATTGATCGGGAGCCAGTCGGGCATCACCTGGAAGATGTCGTCGCCGTCACCGCCGAAAATCAGGTCTTCGGCCTGGCGGTCAGGGCCGCCGGTGAGGACGTCGTTGCCGGCGCCTCCGAAGATCCAATCTTCGCCCGAGCCCCCGGAGAGGGAATCGTTTCCTGTGCCGCCGAGGATCACGTCACGACGATCTGAGCCAGCAGGTGTGGAGAGGTCACGGGTCACGTGCCCGGCGAGATCAAGCGAGCCGAGTGTGGCTCGGGTGTTCGGTGCGAAGAGCTCATAGCTCAGTGGATAGGTCGCTGGAGTGGAGGTGGTGGCGGGACGGCTGACGCTCGGCCCGGTGATCTTTAGCCAGTAAGTGCCGGCAAAGAGTCCCTCGAGGTCGAGCAGTCCGTCGGCCAGCGCCGAGGTCCGTGCCTCGCGCAAAGTCCGTCCGGAGGTGTCGATCAGTTCGAGTCGGACCGCGTCAGCCGAGTTACCCGAATGAATGGCGAGCAGGTCGCCCGCAACGGCATCGGTCGCGAGCGTCAACTGGAACCAGTTGGCCGAGCCGGCCGTGGGCAATGAGAGCTCGCCCAACCGGCCGAGCAGGCTCACCGGCGGCAGGTTGTACGCCGTTGCCTGGGTTGTATTCCCTCGAACGACCTGTTCGAGCGTCGCCAGGATATCGAACGAGACGGGAGCCGCTGCGGGTGTGCCGGCGGTACCATTGTAGACCTCGCTCTTGAGACTGTCGCCGTCGTCGGGCCCCTTCACACGCACGAAGTAGGTGCCCGCGCCCAGGCCCGCCAGCCCGAGTGACGCGATGGAACCGTAAATCGCCTCAGCCGAGTTAAGGAGCACGGCGATACCGGTCGAAGGATCGAGCCGAAGCAACTCGGCCAGGAAGCGCGTGTCGGCCGAGCGGACCGAGCCGTTGGGGATCGAGGCTCGCACCTGCACCGCGGCGCTACGCGCGGCCGGAGAATTCAAGGTGAAGGTAAACCAGTCTGCGTCGGCTTCGCTCGTCAGTGTCCCCGGACCGATCCAGCGCGGCAGTCCCCCAGCGGCGAGCGGGAAGGCGGTGGCCTGAGTCGAGTTGCCCGACACCGTGGGCAGACTGAAATGCGGTACCAGTCGGTAGCGGGTTTGCGTGCCGGTTACCTTCACCCAGTAGTCGCCCGCCGTCTGGCCGTTCAGGCTCAGACTCGCTTTCTTCACGCCCAACACGGTATCGAGCACGGCCGACTGAGGTGTGCCGACCTGTGTGGCCACTCCATTGATCGACTGGAACAGGACGAACGTGAACGAGCCGTCGATGTTGGAGGCTTCCAGATCGATACCACTGCCCGCGCCCATCGTTCCGTTGAGGGTGAATCGGAACCAGTCGGTATCGGCGTCGGACCGCAGCGTGAGGCCGTTAACCTCGGCGCGGCGGTCGATGGCGGTGACCTGGAAGGCGGACTCGGGCGTGTCGTTCGTCTCAGCCAGATCCGTGGTGGCCGAAAGCGCGAACTCGAGCCGATAGTCGGTCGTCACTCCGCCAACCGAGACGATCTTGAGGCGGTACGGCGTATTCGGGGCCAACCCGGAGATGCCCAGAGTTTTCAGATCGAGGTAAGCAACGCCCAAACCGTCGGGTGTCAGGTCGGCCGTTTGGCTTCCCAGCAATGCGCCCTGAGCGCCTAAGGCGTCGAGAGCGTAGAGGCTTACGGAAAGCCGGAGGTTTTGCTTGGGGGTCAGCGGCACGACACGAACGAGGTCGCCGCGGACAACCGGCTGAGTGAGCGTGAAGGCATACCAGTCGGGGTCGGACGGTTCGTTGAGTCCGACGGGACCGGTGGCGCTATCGATCGTCAGGCCGTTGAAACGGGTTGATCCGTTGATCGGACCGAGGCTGTAGGCATGGCCGAACGTGTCATTCCGTTCCGCGAGCCGGCCGGGGCCGGTGCCTGTCCCTTCAGTACGGTCGGGGAGGAAAGCACGTTGCGGGTCAATGGTCACCTTGTCGTTGCCCGCGCCGGCATCGATCCAGACCGTTTTTTGCACCGTCTCGTTCACGTGGATGGTGTCGTCACCCCCCAACGCGTCGATCAGGATTGCCAAGAAATCGGCCTCGGGGGGCAGTAAGGCCCCGATCCCGACGATTGGCGTGGTGCGGCCCTGACCACCGAGTCGCTCAGAAGCGAGGTTTCGCCAGTCGTCGGGGGCGAGCGGGGTTAACTGCCCGGTCTCTCGGTCGTAGCTGTAGGCCAGTCCCTCGGCGTCGTAGAAGGCGTCATTGGCCGAGATCTTGTCGGCCCCCGTTGCGGTGTCGACGGGAGCGAACTGGCCGAAGCGGAACTTGATCGTATCGCTGCCAGCCTGCCGGACCCGGATGAAGTGGCGCCCAAAGAAGTCACTGTAAGGGTCGGTGTCATATCCGACGTCGACGGTCTCCGCCGCTTCGCTGAGACCGACGTACCAGACCCGGTCAGTCGACTTGGCGTAGGATTTCCACTGATCGTCCTGAGAGAGACCGTCCTCAGTACCGACGAACGGAGTGCCGTGGCGGGTGATGATCTGGTCGCCGTTGACACCACCGCCACCATTTCCGTAGAGGAAATCCAGGCCGGTTCCGCCATACAGCATGTCGGACCGGGCCGGGTTGTTCGCCCCGAGCATCCGGTTCAACCCAGTGTCTTCAAGACGATAAGTCAGGTCGAGGTCGGTAGCACCGGAGGTGCCGACGGCGAACCGGAGCTGGTAGCCGATTGAGCCGCTGAACGCCGATGGGGTGCTGCCGTAGCGGACCCTCAGTTCGTAGTCGCCGGCCACCAGTCCCGCGAGGTCGAATACACCGGTCGCGGTTGAGCCATTCGCGGGTGCCGCGACTGTGAGGGTGCGGACCTTGACGCCCCCCTTGTAGAGCTCGATGATCTGGTCGCCGAAGGCCGCGCTGAAGCGGTCCAGCGCGATCGTGTCCGTCGCTAGTCCGGCACGAGGCAGGTTGAACCGGAAGCGGTCGACCTGAGCGGCCGCATCCGTGGCCAGGCCAGTAATCTTCCTGAGACTGGTGACACCGGAAGTGCCGGGGATCAGGGAGAGCGCGGCGTTGAGGTCGACGTCCTTGGTCGTGTCGTCGTGGAGAACTCCCTGGGCGTCGATGAAGACGCCAAAGAGGAGGCCGAGTGCCGGGTCGCGCGACCAGGCGTACAGATCGTTACTGCCTTGGCCGCCGATCAAGTCATCGGCCCCTGCGCCCGCGAAGAGGCGGTCGTGATCGGTGAGTGGGTCGCCGTTGAAGAAGTCGCCCCAGATTCGGTCGTCACCCGCGAAGCCGTAGAGGTTGTCGCTCCCGGGCCCGCCGTCGATGCGATCTCGCCCTGGGGTGCCTAAGATCGTGTCGTTACCCGGGCCGCCACTGAGCACCGCGAGCCAGGGTTGGCCCGGTGTGTTTTGCACGAGCTGGGTGATCGTCGCCGACCGAAGGTCGACGGAGAGAAGGTCGTCGCCCATGAGACCCGAAATCTGGATCTGCTCGACCTTCGGGACCTGGCCGGGGCCGCCCCGCCAGTCGATCGTCAGGTTACGTGACCGGACGTCGGCGGGAGCGCCGTCGCGGGTCGATTGATAAGAGACGTCGAGCTGCCCGGTGACCGGATTCTCGGTCACCCGGATCGTGTCATTGCGGAAGAACTGGCCGGGGACGATTGTCTTGTCCCCTTCGATCAGCATGACGTCGACGGCATCGTCGAGGGAGGTGAAGTCGTTGGGGGCATTTCCATGGTGGCCGTCGACGACGTCGAGCGAGTTGGCAACGCCATTGGTGAAGTAGCGGCTGTCGACGTCGACCACGAGGATATCGGCGGCGGAGCCACCATAGAGGGTGTCGCTCCCCCCCATTCCCTCGAGCCAGTCGCCGTCCTGGCCCCCCCAGAGTTGGTCGTTCCCACCGCCGCCGAAGATCTGGTCCTGACCCAGCCCGCCGAGTAGGGTGTCAGCCGCGCCCACCACTCCGGAATTGGTTCCCCGGGCGTAGAGCGGCCCCTCAAGATAATCGCCGTGCAGGTAGTCGGCGCCGGCGCCGCCGAAGAGGAGGTCGCGACGGAGATTGCCATAGAGGTTGTCCCCATCCTCATCGCCTCGCAACTCGTCGCCGAACAGCGTGGCCTCGACGGCTCCCTCATAGGTTGAGGCATAGGCATACAAGGTGTCGTAGCCGGAACCGCCCCAGAGCCGCTGTCCTTCCTGAACGCCGTTGCTGCCGGAGTCGCCGAACAGGAGGTCGTCGCCCTCCATGCCGTAAATCTGGTCGATCCCCTCGCCGCCTCGGATCACGTCGTTGTTCTTGCCGCCTCGGATCACGTCATCGCCGTCGCTGCCACGGAGTGCGTCGTCTGAGAGACCGCCGTCGACGTAGTCATCGCCGGCGCCTGCGTCGATGAAATCGACCTCACCGCCGCCGAACAGCCAGTCGGTGTCATTGCCACCGAAGATCTGGTCGCGGCCGTCACCGGGAGCGCCATTGACGGGCGAGCGGCCGTCGACCGAGATGTTCAGCAGGTCGACCGGAGTAATCCGCGGAGCATTGTACGTCTGTGATCGCCCGAGTAACGCCTCGGCCTCGGCTTTAGCCGCCGCGAAGCCGGGAGGAAGCACGAGCGCGGCATCGGCGAATCGGAGGAGCCAGGAGAACGTGGAACCGGGGTTCGCCTCCCACGAAGCCACGGCATCTTCTGGCCGACCGCCCCAGATCAGGTCGCGGCCGCCGTCGCCGGAGAGGAGGTCATCACCTGCGTCGCCGACGATCAGGTCATCGCCGTCGCCCCCGGAGACCGTGTCATTCCCGAGGCCCGCGAGGACCGTGTCGTTGCCGGCGCCGGCGTCGATGAGGTCGTAACCGGCTCCCGAGACGATGAGGTCCTGGCCGGCCCCCCCGGTGATCGTGTCGTGACCGGAACCGGTGGTAATCCGGTCGCTGGCCGACCCGGTCGTGACCCGATTATCACCGTTGCCGGCCTGGATCAGGTTGCCCCCCTCCGCGCTGCCGTTGCCGACGGTAATCACATCGTTACCACCACCGGTGGTGATCGTGTTTGCGCCGTCGCCGGTGGTCACAACGTTTCGGCCGTCGCCAGCGTCGATCGTCTTGCGACCATGGCCGGTGGTAATCGTGTCGTCGCCCGTGCCGGTGGTGATCGAGTCGATCCCGAGGCCGGTGGTAATGACGTTGTTCCCCCCTCCCGCCACGATCGTGTTATCGCCCGCCCCGCCGGCGATTGTGTCGTGGCCGGAGCCGGTGGTGATCCGGTCGTTCGCCGACCCGGCCGTGACCCAGTTGTTGCCGTCGCCGGCCTGGATCAGATTGCCCCCGCCGGGTCCGCCGTTGCCGACGATAATCGTGTCATTGCCGATTCCAGTGACGATCGTGTTCGTGCCGTCACCGGTGGTCACGACGTTCCGGCCGTCGCCGGCGTTGATCGTCTTGCGGCCGTGGCCGGTCGTGATCGTGTCATCGCCCGAGAGGGTCAGGATCGAGTCGATCCCGAGGCCGGTGGTGATGACGTTGTTCCCCTCGCCCGCCACGATCGTGTTGTCGCCATCACCGGCGCGGATCCGGTCATTGCCGGAGCCGGTGGTGATCCGGTCGGCGCCCGAACCGCTGGTGACGTCGTTATTGCCGGCGCCGGCGTCGATCAAGTTATTCCCATGGCCAGCATCAATGACATCGTTGCCCGAGCCGGCGACGATGGTGTCGTCCCCGATCCCTGCGATGATCGTGTTGTCGCCGTTGCCGGCGTCGATGTCATTGTTGCCGGCGCGGGCATCGATCCAATCGGAGCCGACGCCCGTGCGAATGATGTCGCGGCCAAGGTCGCCATAAATCCGGTCGGCATGGTCCTCGGCGGTCCCGGGGGCGGTCCCTGCGCCTTCAAGGTCGCCGAAGACGGTATTGATGTCGGCGGCGGAGCCGCCGCCGCTGGCATTGCGGCCCGCAAAGATCGTGTCGCGGCCCCAGCCACCGACGAGGTAATCGCTCCCGGCTCCGCCGTAAATGGTGTCGTTCCCCGCACCACCGTAGAGAGAATCGGCGTCGTCGCCTCCGTAGATCGAGTCGGAGTGATCGGCCTGATTGCCTGGTCCCACGGCATTGAGATTGACGAGGTCGCCGTAGATCGTGTGTGGTTCGCCGAGGACGGCCGGGGAGCCGTCGGACCCGCCCGCGTAGAGCGAGTCGCGGCCCCAGCCACCGATCAGGGTATCGGATCCGCTTCCACCGTAGACCGTGTCGTTGCCGTCGCCGGCGTCGATCAGGTCATTGCCGCCGCCGCCATCGATCCAGTCATTCCCGGCGCCAGCGTAGACAACGTCAGCCCCCTGGCCGGTATCGATCCGGTCATTGCCTCCGGCGCCGTAGATGGTGTCGTTGCCCCGGTTGCCGTAAATCTCATTGTCATCGTTGCCCGAGAGCCCGGAGACGCTAGAACCATTGACAATGGCCAGGCCGCCAACGATAAGGTCGTTGCCGTAACCGCCATCGAGGACGTCATAGCCCTCGCCACCGATGAGGACGTCATCCCCCTCAAGGCCGTCGAGTCGGTCGCCACCGAGGCCCCCCTCGAGCCTGTCGTTGCCATAGCCGCCAGCGAGCACGTCGTCCCCGTCCTGGCCGAGCAGCGTATCGTCACCGTCGTCGCCGTAGAGTTGATCGGCATCGTTGCCCCCCTCAAGGCGATCGTGGCCCAGCCCGCCTCGGATCAGGTCGCGACCGGCATCGCCGGCAAGCACGTCGTCCCCGTCGCCTCCGAGCAGCGTGTCGTCGCCTGATCCGCCGGACATGGTGGCCGGGCCGGCGCCAGCGGCCAGGACGTCATTCCCCTCGCCTCCCTCGAACACCGTGCGACCGGCCCCCGAGGTGAGCCGGTCGTTCCCCGATCCACCGCGGAGGGTGGCGTCAAGGACGATCCCCTCGTGGAGCGTGATCACGTCATCACCGTCGCCGCCGTCGGCGTCAATTCTGGCAACGCCCGTGTAAGTCTCGGTCTTCCCGTTCGACTCGACGATCACCGAGTCACTGGTCAGCCCGGAGCGAAGCAAGAACCGATCGGCGTTTGCCGTGGAGTTGATTCGGAGCGTGCCCCCTTCGACTCGCGCCAGTGACGGCGGTGGTCCGGCGGGCCGGGCCAGGGAGAAGTCGAACAGGGTCACCTCGGCGAATCGCTTCTCGGCGTTGAGCACGGTCACGTAGCCAAACGGCGTCTTGAAGCCGATTTTGACGTAGGCGATCAAAGCGGCGAAGAACTTGCCGCTGACGTCGAAGATGTGGAGCGGGCCAAGGTCGAAGTTGGATGCGATCTCGTCGAACCGGACCTTACCGTCATTGTCGTTGTCGTGGAGATCGAAGTAGACGTCGAGGAAGACACCGCCGCCGACACCGACTCGGGCCACCGCCACGTTGATCTCGGCCGCCGCCGTCAGCGCTCCGGAGAGCACGAGCTCGGGCACGTCGGTTCCCGTGCCGTCGGCGTTCGCTCGGTCGCTGATATAAAACCCTTCGGCAATTGCGCCAGGGTTGGCGTAGCCCCCCGCGGCATAGTGCCGTAAGCCCTTGGTGTCGAAGCCGAAGGCGAAGTCGGCCGTGGCACCAATCGATCCCGTGATCCTCGCCCCGAGCGGGCCGATGATCGGGAAGAACTGGCTGTACTCGAACTTGAAACCAAGCGCGGGCATGTCGTAGGTGAAGAGTGTGGCGTCCTGGCCCAAGAGCAGGGCGAACGCACTCGCCGGATTCTCGAGGATTGGGAAGCTGAAGGCGCCGCCGCTGATGTCCGTGGCGGTGGTAAAGGTGGTCGACAGCTCGGGCTGAGTGGCGATCTGCGACTTGATCGCGGAATAGTTGGAGGCAAAAATCTGCGACGGCATGAGCTGGCCGGCCGCCGCGGAATTGCGGGCGAGTTTGCCATCGACCGTGAATGAGCCGAGGTCGACCCAGAGATCGCCGGTGCTCGAGGAGAGGCGGTTGGCAAGCGTGTTGATGTCATTGACCGCTTCGATGAAGTCGGCGGTCTGGTCGTAGCCGAAGACCCGGGCCAGGTCGAGCAGAGTCACCGTTCCGGCGAGGTCGGAGATCACCGGGAGCGGCGACGTCAGCACTTGGAGAATCGGTTGGATCGGGTCGAGTGCCCGCTTGATGTTGGTGACGACCGGCGCGAGGAAGTCGCTGAAGAAGCTTCCGAGGCTGAGCTGGATGGCGCTGAAACGGACGTCGGGTGCGCCGCCGAACTGGGCCGTGTCGGTACGGGTGCTCGCGTTGTTGAAACCCCAGTCGACATCGAGCGTCGTGCGCATCCTCGGGAACTGCGCCGAGCCGCCGAAGCTAGTGATGAGGTTCAGCCCGACATCGACGCTGCCGGTGAATGTTGCGCCGAGCCCGAGGCTGGCGGGGGAGGCCAGGTCGCGAAGTCGGACGCGGCCTCCGGCCCCCGGGGTGATGTCGACGGCGAACGTGCCCTGCGCGAACGCGTGGTCGTTGACCACGTCGAGCTGAAGAAATCCGAGCTTGCCGGTAGCCGTGGCTCCCGCGGCGAGCTCGGCCCGCACCGTCAGCGTCAGGTCATCGGTTTTCGCCGGGTTGAACTGGAAGTAAACGCCGTCATTGCGGTCGATTCCGACGCTGAGGTCAAACCCGAAGCTGGATGTGAGCGTGACCCCCGAGTTGTTCAGCCCGAGATTCAGGCCAGGCAGGCCGAGGTCGAAGTCCAGGTTGCTGGCGACGGCCGCGGTTCCTCCCAGTTTCAAGTTGAACTGGACATGGTCGGTGTCGCTCACGAGTCCGACGTCGTTGATGTTGATCTGACCGTTGTTATCCGTGTCGCGGAGGAAGCCCAGGTCGTTGAGCGCGGTGAACAAGGTCTGGCGAAGGAAGGCGGCCGCGTCGTTGCGGACAAGGCCGCCGACGCTCAGATTGCCTGTGACGGCCTGCCGCAGGTCGGCAACGAAGGACGCGGCGTGGGCGAGGTTGCCGCCGATGATCGGCAGCTTAACCTTGCCGAGCACGTCGGAGGTGAGGGTTCTTTCGATCAAGGCGAACAGGCCGTCCCAGCCGTCGACGAACGCCCCGAGGTTTGAGGTCAGGTCGAAGCCCGCGTTGGCGAAGTTCGGGGTCGTCAGGGTGGTGGAGCCGGTTACGTTGCCGAGGTCGAGCACGGCCAAGGTGATCGGCCCGAGCGCCTGCGATTCTGTGGGGAAGAATGTCGGCAGATTGGCCGCGACAGCGCCAACGATCGTGAAGGAGGTGCCCGCTGAGCCGAGCCCTTCCAGGGAGATCCGCCCGTCGCCGTCCGGGTCGTTCCACCGTGCTGTGAACCTTGCCGGTGTGGTCAACGGACCCGACCCGTCCGCGTCGAGTGCCACGGTCCCATTCTTGAGGAACACTCCGAACGGCCCGAGCGCTGCGGACATGGTCACGGGTGCCGTGTTGCGGGCTGAGGCCGTGAGTGAGAACGACGTGCCACCGGTGTAGAAGAAGGGCCGGGGATTATTCGGGTCGGTGAGGTCGATCCCGAGGTCGAGGTTGAGCTGCGCCCCGGCCGAGACCTGAAGCGCTGCCTGGGCGCGGGCGTCGACCAGGCGGCCGAGTCCCTTGCTCGACAGGTCGAGGTCGAGCCCGAGCTGCTTCGAGACCGATCGACCGAATGCGAGCTGGATCCGAAGCACCTTGCCGTCGAGTCTGAGCGTCAGGTCGGCCGGGGCCAATCCCAGAGCCTGCTCCATCGCAGTCTCGAGCGTCTGCAGTGAGGAGGATGCCTTACTTCGGAGCGAGTCGAGCGTGGCGCCGAGGTTATCGGCAAATGCCAGGAGCTCGGGCAGGCTCTTGTTCAAGACCGGCAGCTTGGCCCCCAGGAACGCTCCTTGTTCCAGGCTGGCGAGGAAGGTGACGAGCTGGCGGAGCGAGGCGAGGATGCCGGGGGAGAAGACCTCGTCGCCGGTAATCTTGCCGTCGTTGTCGGAGTCATTGGCCACCAGCCCGAGGTCGGCCGTCGCCGACGAGCCCGCCACGGCGGCCAGCGAGAACGTCAACGCGCCGACGGTGGTATCGGTCGCGACGAATCGGCGGCCCTCACGGTCGATCTCGAAGAGAACCTTGCCGGCCGTCGCCTCTCGAATGGCCCGCAACACGTCGCCCACGGTCCGGCTGCCGTCGAGGTTGATCCGATGGACGGTTCCGTCCCGTCTCCTGATGATCAAATCGTCCTGGCCCGCGGTGATCCTGACGCCCGAGCCGTCGTTGAGAGCGCTGAGGGCTGTCTCCTCGGTCATGCCGGCGACCGATAGCCCGCGGAACTGGAGGACCGGGTCTAGGCCCTGGTAGTAGACACGCAGGCCGTTCGGGTCAAGCGCATTGGCCCAGACGCCGACGATTCGCGGGTCCTGACCGAGACTCAGACCGTTGATGGAGGATGTCAGCACGACTGGAAATTCGAACCCGGCCGAAATGGCGACGGTCGGCGGGTTGAGCACCGCATCAATGTCGCCGCCGGACAGTTCGGAGAGGAAGATCCGGCCGTCGTTGCTCACGATCCCTGGGTCTTTCAGGGTGACGTTGACACTGGCGAATGCGGAGGCTTGACCGTTGACCACACTCAGGGCGACCATGCCGAGCCGGGCCTCGGCGTCGACGTCGTCGGCCCGCACATCGATCGTGGCGTGGAAGGCGGCATCGCGGATATAGAGCCGATCGGCCAGCGTCTGGCCGTGGAGTGCGGCACCATTGATGAGCCCGTCACCGTCGAGATCGCGACCGATCAGGCCGAGCCCAAACGCGGCGCGTGAGCCGTTGGCCGCACTCACCTCGAAGGTCGCGACCGGGGAACCGGTGGGCACCAGGGTCAGGTCAGTGAGGTCGAGGCCGGTCCCTGTCGCGTTGATCGCCACCTGCACGCGGGGCACACCGGCAAGCACCGACGCCTGTCTGATCCGCGTGATAATGTCCCCCACGGTCGTCGCGCCGCGGAGGTCGACGAGGAACGAGGCCGAGCCATTGCTGAGTTTCACCTGGAGGTGGTTGGCGAACCCCCCTTCGATGACGACTCCCTTACCGGCGTTGAGCGCCGAGAGCAACGTGGCCGTTGTGAGTGCGAAGCCTTCTCCCAGTGGCTTCAGCTCAATGCCGACCGTGAACCCGCCGCCGACCGTCGCGCCGACGCTGACCGTGCTGGACGTCTTCACACCGCCGAGGTTACCCAGGTTGGCACCGAGGTCGATGGTCCGGGTGCCGAGGTCGATCCTGGTCTCGAACGAACTGACGCGGAACGTCAGCTCGCGGCTCGTCGGGTTGTAATCGGCGGTGACGGCCGTGCCCAGGGCGCTGCTGAGCAGCGACATCATTTCCTGGATCGTTCCGAAGTTTAGCCCGTCGACTTCCTGCACCGCACCGAAGCCAAACGCCTGAGCGCCTTCGATCCGGATGGCATTGATCTCGGGACCGGTGGCAACCAGGGCGATCTTGCCGCCGCTTGCGACGGCGGTGAGCTTGCCGGCGAGCGGAGATGAGTTCAGGGCGGCGGCCAGTGCGCCCCGCAGGTCGTCGGCGAGGTCCAGGAGGCTATTGTTGTTGGCGGTGACCGACCTGGGCACGCTGAACGTGACCACCTTGTCGCCGTTGAGAGTCAACGTGATCGTGGAGTCGGCGTTGATCTTCACGCCGCCGGGGGGGAGTCCGTCCGCGGTCAGGCGGACATTGGTCACCGGGCCGGCGATCGCCTTTTGGAAGGCATCGCCCACCGCGAAGCCCTTGCCCAGCCCGAGGTTCGCCCAGGGGATGTTCTGATTGAGCAGGTCGGCGGTGCTGAGATTCGACAGCGAATTGGCCAGGGAACCGATTGCCGAACTGAGGCTCTGGGGGGTGAGGAGCTCGAACATCCCGAGGCTGGAAACGTATTTGGCGTCTGGCTTGACCTCGGGGTCCTCACCGTCATAAATGTCACCGGAGCCGGTCTCGGCGCACTCGTCGATCACGAGTGCAGGTGGCAGTCCCGGCACAGTGAAACCGCCGAGCGTGACGATGAGCGGGAAGTTTCCCGTAAGGCAACCCTCGGCCTCCACGTCGAACAGGTCGCCGATCGACGACTTCATGAAGTCGCCGATCGTGGTGGGATTGCCGTTGTTGAGTGTGACGTCGGTCGTGGCGTCGAGATGAAGTTCGCCGTTCGTGATCGTTGCGCCGACGATCCCCGCCTTGGCGTTCCCTGAAATGTTCGTGGCGTCGGCGTCGATCACCCCGTGCAGTTGATGAAGCTGGACGAAGAAGAAATCTTCCCAGGGGACGTCGCAGTCGGTGTTGAATCCGATCGTGAAGTTCAGGTCAAGTGTCGCGGTCGCGATGACGTGCGGCTTGGTCGGGAACGTGATGCCGTACTTCTCGGCCTTCGACCCCAGGTTCACATCCGTGATATAAGTGCCAACGGCATGAATCTGAAGGTTGTAGAAGAGCTGTTCCTTGTCCGGCGAATAGCCATATCCCCCCGAGCCGATGTTGACGTTGTAGGTGAAGTTGCCGATCACGCGGCTGAGCGTTTTGAGGTGCTCGGCAATCGCCTTGGAGGATGCCTCGGGATCCTGATTCAGGAAGGTCTTGAGCGGAATGACAATGTTTTTATCAATGGCATCCTTGATGTTGAGCAGGCCGCCGAGCGTGACCGGCTTCTCCAGGCCGGTGACTGGGTCGGTCTCGGTGATCCCGGGGAGCGGGACGGCGTTCTCGGCCTGATTGCCGAGCGCTTCCATCCGATCGGCGAAGTCTTCCACGGCGTGGATAACCCGCTCGACCGACAGCGGGAGACGCTCGCCGAAGTCGACGCCGGTGACCGTCTGACCGGCGGCGAGCGTCACCAGTCGAGCTCCCGCGGGAGTCCCGACGGTCGGCGCGGGAGCCGTCTGAACCCAGCAATCTTCCTCGAGGCTGGCGACCGCGTACGTGCCGGCGGCCAGACCGGAGAAGGTGTAGGAGCCGTCGGGGTTGGTGACCGTGGTGGGCTCGTTCGCGTCAAGCTGGCCGTCAGAGTCGAGGTCGAGATAGACGGTCCATCCCCCTAGGCCGGCCTCGTCGGCGTCGCGGACGCCGTTCTTGGTATCGTCGCGCCAGATCAAGCCACGGATCTGGCCGTTGGCGAGTTGCTCGGCGGGCAGCGCAATCATGTCGATGTGGGCTTCGGCGGGGTCGGTGGCGGTGGCCGAGGCCACGATCCGGCCGATCGCCGTGTTGAACGCGGCGGCGATCTTGGCGTTACCGACCACGACGTGTTCGATTCGCGTACCGGCCGGTGTATTCAAATGGAACTTCAGAAGCAGGTCGAGAAACTTCTGCTCAGCGGCCGAGAGTGCGGTGCCGGGGCTGGCCGTGCGGGCATTCACGAACACCTGGAGATCGAACGCCATGCCCGCCTGATGGCCGCCGTGGGGGGAGGGCGTGGACGACCCTGCGTTCACACTCAGCCGATTCAAGATGATCGGGTCGGTGACGCCGGCCACGCGGGCGGCGCGGGCTCCGTTGCGGATCGTGTCGCGGACCCAGCTCGTGGCAAATAGAGGGGCGCCCGCGGCGGTGGTGAAGTCGCCCGCCTGGAGCGGGCCGTTCAGAAGGCCCCATGTCGGGGCCTGGGGTACGTTGGCCCAGGCCCTCGCTCCGGCGCTCAGCGAGCCTGATGGCGAGTAGTCCGTGGCGGCCACGGCCGCGTTGAAGAGGCCGGTGGCGTGCTGCGTGAGCGGGCCGACGATACCGTCGACCACGAGCTGGTCGCCGTTGACGTCAGGGAACCCGAGCCAGCGGAGTCGCTGTTGCTGGCGGAGAATCTCAAGCGTGCTTGCCTCCGGGTGCAACGCGGACGGCCCCTGGCCCGAGGCGCCGGCAAGCACGCGGAGGTCGAGCGTCTGCGGTACACCGTCCACGGTGAAACGCACACGGAGCCGCCCTTGGAAGCCTCGATCGGTCGATGAACCGTCTTGTGGCAGACCGTCCTCAGTCCCCGGAGCGAGGTAGAACCGGCCCGTCTGCGAGAACGGATGGAGCTCGCCGTCGACCCGCTCCGAGAAGATCACGAACCCAGCCCCGATAGCGCCGGCGGTCAGAAGCCAATCGCGTCGGCCGACATTGATTGTTGCCGTAAGTGGAGTGGCCGTGGAACCGTCGGCCGAGACCAGGTCGAACCCGCTCAGCACATAGACGAGGCCACTCGGCATGACGTCGCGAAGGTCGACGGCGAGCACATCGCCGCTCCGGCCCCCCGCCTCGAATCGGAGGTTATCGACATGCACGACCGCGCCGACTGCCGCGCCCCCTTCGATCTGGAACCGGATCCCGGCGGCGCTCCCCTTCAAGTTGTCGGGTAGGGCGAGTCGCTGAGTGACAAAGGCACTATCGGTCTGATTAAGTGCGACCCGGCCGAGGAGTGTCGCGCCAAGGTAGACGGCAAGTTGATCGTCGGCGTCAGAGCTGACCCGCTTCACGTCGAACGCAAGCATCGATGAGCCGGTCGGCACCACTTGCGCGAGGTGGCTTCGCTGGGGCCCGGTCGCGGAAAGGAGAAGAAAGGCGTTGGAACCCGCGGTGCCGATCGGGGCCACTCCCGAGCCCGGTGCCGACCATCCGGGGAGGAAACCACCGGTGCCGACCGAGTTGAAATCACCGTTGACCACCTCTTGCGACGACCAGAGTGGTGCGGAGTGCTGGGCCGTGAAGTCCGCGGCTGCGGTGGTCGCGCCGGTGAATCCGATCGCGGCCAGACCAGCTAGTTTGACCACACCGGTGTCTGGATTGACGAGCGTCGGATTCGAGAAGATGTGGCTCTGCGTCAGTCCCGTTGACGTCGTGAAGAACGTAGGCAGACCCCGCACGCCCCCTGCGATTCGGCTGAGCGCGAAGCCGCGGTTGGTGACAGCCGTATTGACGACCGACTCGAGATAGGCTGCACGGGGCTGCTGGTGTCCCGGCAGGTTACTAATGAACGAGGAGCCGGGGAGGTAGGAGTTGAACGCGCCAGGGATCGGGCGGCCGGAGGGGGTTGCCGTCGTCTGGTAATACGCGTCGGCGAACTCGACATTGGACCAGACAACCGCGCCGTAGCCGCCCTGTGGACCGCCGGTCGCGAGCCCTTGCAGGCCGTCCACGGCGAGTACTCCGCCGGCCGAGTCGGGTCCCTGGTCGAAGTCGTGCGGGTCGAGGAAGGTTTCCTGGTCGACATTGATGCCGAATCGAGCCATGCGTTCGACGGCCTCGCTGACGACAACGGCGCCCGTGCCCTCGCCGATGAGGTGCAATGGCGCCCCCGTGCCGGTCGCCGGATTGATCAGGCCGAGCCGCGTCATTAGGGCCGTCAGCCCGTCACCGGCCGCCTGAGCGACGCCCCCCGCAGCCTGTCGCGAGACGGCCCCCCAGTCGTAGACCAGCACGAGCTCACCCGATGCCGGACCACCGAGAGTCGGTAGGGTCGATCGGCCTGCGTCCACCATATCGACGCCGTTGAGTGCGTTATGGTCGACAAGCCAGGCACCCCCCGTTGCCCCGTTCGCCGCGTCAGCGCGCGTGCGCACTGCGGCCCCCAGGTCATAGAGCGCGTTCGCTCCGGCGTCGTCAGCCGCATAGTCGTGTACGAGAATCGTCGCCCCGGTTATCGAGACCGGCTGGAGACTGGCGACGAGTTGATC
Organism: Singulisphaera photorubra; assembly: GCF_045290345.1. Classification (GTDB taxonomy): domain Bacteria; phylum Planctomycetota; class Planctomycetia; order Isosphaerales; family Isosphaeraceae; genus Singulisphaera. The sequence continues at coordinate 4,013,241 of NZ_CP155447.1, forward strand.
GAGCGTCAGATCGCCAGTGAGGACGATTCGCTGTTCCAGGGCTTCGATCGCGCCAAGCCTCACTCTTCGACGGTGGTTCCAGGTGGCCTTTCGCAACAGTTCCGTCGCTCGCGACGTGCGGTTTCGTCGAGTCTTCATCGGAGGACACTCCATGGTGCAGTTGCGAAAGGCCCCGGGTTGGCCTCCGGGAAAGGCGACCGGCAACGGTTTCAGAGGCACTCTAGAAACCGGAAAACGTCGTGTCGGCCGTCCCGATCTCAAGCAAACGCAAGAGATTGAGCGGCTCGTTCGAATAGCGAGCAGACAAATCGAGCAATGTGGAAACCGCTGAGATGAAACTCCGTTGGTTCATCTCAATAGGCGGACGACCATCGTCCCGAGGGTGGTCCAGTCACCTCGATAAGACACGAGGCAACCGCCGAGCTAGAGCGAGGAATGTAACCGATGAGAAGTTGGCGTTTTTCGAGATTGTGATGTGTGGATTATTAGAACGCAGTTTAGTCGCGGTATCATGGGGTAAATCCTCTACGTACTTAAGGCGAGCAAGGATTCGTTTATCGGATTGTATTTCTTCGTCGTCGAAGAGATTGGTCTTCTAGGACCATCAAAATTAGAGCGTACTAGATCGGATTATTGTTATCAATGGGTTTGGTGTCGACTCGCGCAATATTTCGTAGTAGGCCATCCACGTGCCTTCGAGAACAAGGGATCATCATTGATGAGTTTATCGTACTTGTGGGATCGTATTTTGTTGCTGTGCGTAATTCTGGCAATTTGAATGGATTAGGGTGCTTAGATTCAACTGGGGCGAACAGCGATCGATATTCAGGTCCCAGGGATTGACAAAGGACGATGACGCTGTGTCCGCATCAAACAAGCTAGTTATTGATTTCTGTATTATCCTGTGCGTGAATTATAAGAAAAATGGATGCAATGTCCGGTCGCTATCGCAATGAACAAGGGCCGGTGCTGACGCTGTGGAACACTTCGGCGGATCAGTTTGACTGCGGAGTCCGTCGTCCCTGTTCTTCTCGTCGATTGATTCAGTTTGAAGGACCTTCAGTGCTACGTTGTGGACAGAGGCTAGATAACAATGCGAAAAATCGGGTCCGCGCGCCTCATCGCCCGAAAGATTATTTCGATCGTCCCTACCAATGGGTCATGTCACGCACCGTGAGGACCGACCCATTTCGACGTAATGCCAGTGGCCGTCAGCGATTGACCTCGCTGAGCCGAGAATCGTCGCGGTGCCCGCGGCCAACAGCCCGGCCAAATTGCGGAGCCTGGTCTGATCGGCCTCCGGAGTCGAGTGCATCTCGGTGGCGGTTGCGATGTGGCCTTGCGCATCTGACGGCAGATCAGCCACTTATCGTGGACCCCGGAATTTGGACCGCCAGTTAAGCTGCTCTGGTGGCCCGGAGGAGGGGAACCGATGGCAGAGCTGTTGGAAGATGTCCTGCGGGTGGGGCGTCCCGAAGTGTTCAATATTCTCACTGCCCCGCCCGCCGACCACACCTCCTCGAGCGTCCAAATCTGAACAGAATTACTGTGCTCACTCGGGATCTGAATCCGTGGCAGGCGTCAGGCGCTCTAATTTCTCCGAAGCCCACTGCCGGATGTCCGGGGCACCCTCCCGGCGAGCGACTCGGAGGGCTGCCCTGACCGTCGACGGCGGGGCGATCTCGAGCAGGAGTTCGAGCGCTCCCTTGCGGGTTCGCACATCCTTGTCTCTCATGGCGGTGGCGAGGCCGGGGATCAGGAGCCTCGTGTTCGCGCCGAGACGGGATCGTATCAGGTGGATTTGCGAGCGCAGGTGTTCCTCAGTGCCCCCCATGATCACGGCAAGCGTCGCGGCGGATTCCTTGAATTCCCCGTTATCGATCAGTGACCGAGCGGCCGAGAGGCGGACCTCGACGTTGTGGTCCTGTAGGGCGCGGGCCAAGGCGAGCATTGCGATATCGTGGCCGTCGCCGACCGGGCCGATCACCGCACCCAGAGCTGCGGCTGCCGCGTACCGGACCTCCCAGTCCTGGTCACTCAAGAGAGCAAGGAGACTTGGAATGGCAGACTCCGCTCTTCTCCCATGAGCACCGAGACCGGCCGCAACGCATACGCGCACCCGGGGGCTGGGATCGTTTATCGCCCCGAGTAGGACGCCGATCGCTTCTCCTGACTCCCAGGTCGGGATTCCATATCCGAGCCCGATCGCGGCCTCGCGTCGTAGATAGGCCGGCTGCTGGGCCTGTAATTGCCGGGTGAATCGCCGGGTCGGGCTGAGGAAGAAGAGCCCGGCCCAGATCGCGATGGCCGAAAAAGCGACCAGGACGATCAGCATCCGGAGGCTGAGGCGGGGCTTGGGGAACTCCCGGGGCATCGCTCGGTCCTGAATCCAAGGAGGAGCCGATCGAGGCGAAGGGCGGCTCACGGCTCTTACATGTGTCCCAAGGTGGTTCATTTTCGAACCTGGACCTGCGGCCGTCAAGAGTATAGTGGACCTCAGAATTCGGACCACTTGGTAAGTGATCCTTGAGGGAGGTCTTGTCGAGGACGAATTATGGGACAAATCCGCAAGCGACACTCGGCGGCATTCAAGGCGAAGTTTGTGCACAAGTAAATATTTTGCGTCAGCCGTGGCCGGGATGGCAAGGCCATGCTGAGGTGGCCTCGCGCGCAACCCACTCGTGAACCTGCGTGGGGTTGGGCGTTGCCACGCGTCTCCCCCTCGCTCGGATAAGCTTTTCGCTTTGCGATGCAGCCCGAATGGGACGGGACGAACCGTAACCCGGACGGGCGTGGAGCAAGAGTTAGCGCTGGAACCGTAGAAGTGGGGGGGGAGGAATGAACTTCGGCAACCTCACGTCCCTGCTGAACGTGGGAGTGGTGGAGGTGATCGAGAATGGGGACGTGGGTGCCACTGATGGCGCCTTGTCGCCCTGATTTCGCACCGCCGGCAAGATTGGGTGACGCGAGTTGCTTCGACCCGCGTCACCCGGCCGCTGATTCAAACCTTGAGCAACTCTTTGGCCTCCGCGACGCCCGGAGCGGGGCGGCCGTATTCGCTGGCGGTCACGCGGGCGAGTGCGACGAGCTGCCGCCAGCGGAAGGCGGGGCGCGTCGAGGTGAATTCCTCGCGGACCGTTCGATAGTACTTCTCGGCGTGGAGTGCCCCGTCTTCACTCACGGCGTACTTGAGCAACACCGAGAACAATGGCGCGGGGTCGTAACCGAGCGTGCCGTAGTGGTGAACGAGCGCGGAGGCGATCTCTTGTTGATTGGCCTGGATCGCGGATTCGGTCTCGTTCAGCAGACGGGGTTGTTCGGTTGTTTTGATGGATTCGAGGACCTCGGCAAGCGGGCGCGGGGTCCACTTGCGGAAGTCGGCGTCGCGGCCTTGGCGGTCGCGTGCAACCTCATAGCCGGCGAGGATCAGGCAGGCGGCCGCGTTCCGCGGGTTGACCACGCGTGACATGTTCCGCCAGGCGTTGACCGCGTCGCTCGCGTGGACCCCGATCGAGTCTCCGTGGACGCTCCCTGGTGGCTTGCCTGGCGAGGCCCAGCGCTCGGGGCGGCCCGCATCGCGGAGGACGAGTTGATTCGCGGCAAGTGCGATCGCCTCGCCGACGTCTTTCGGATCAATCCCGTCAGCCAAGGCCGCGGCGACAGCATCGGCGGCCGAGGGGGGACTCGACTCGAAAATGGTCTTGCACATCGATGCGACCCACTCGTCGCCGGGTCGCTTCGTGCCGGGCTCCGACCTCGGGAGATGGTGCTGATCGAAGAGACGAGGTAAGAGGACGCGGGGCTCGTCGGTTTCGCTGGAGTGCCGCCAGTCACGCTCGCTCTTGACGCAGTAACGAACCGATTGACGAAGCATCGTATGAGCCTGTTCCTTGCCGACGACGTCGAGCAGTTCCCAGGCGCGGTAGGGGAGGACGACGCGATGGACCTCGGTATTGTCCTCAACCGCGAGGAGCAGGCTGTTGAATGCCTCCTCAGGGGAGCCGGCCGCGATCGCGGCGAAGGTGCGTTCGGCTTCGTTCATGTCCTTGCCACGCACCGCCTCGCGGAGCGCTTCGCCCGAGTCGTGCCCGGCCGAGAGCACCCCCGGCTTGACCGTCTTCAGTACTTCCGAGGCTCGTCCGCCGTGTTCCTGAATGCGATTGGTATTGCGGTAGAGCACCTTGAGCACGGGGAGCGCCTGACGGTCGGCGGGCAGTTCGTGCGCCATGTGATAGGCGGGGGCGAGTGCCATCAGGGTGTGGAAGCCGACGTAATCCTCGCCGCCGAACGTTCGCGCATTGGCCAGCGCAGCGGCGGCCACGAGCTCCTTGAGTTCGGTCCCCGCGTGAAGCTTCCCGACGAGCACCGAGACCAAGTTTCTGACCGGTGTCTCCTGCATCAGACTCACGAGGGGCTCGAGGCTGCCGAAGGCGAGACGCTCGCCCGCGCCCTCATCGTCTGCCCAGGCGGGTGTGAGCCCCATGTCGAACGCTGTGCCGAAGCCGATGCTCGCGACCAGCATGCCTCGACCGACGTTCCCCAAGAACTCACGACGCGTGTGCTGTGTGCCCATCGTCTTCGTCCTTTCACGTGAAACGAGCGGAATGATCATTGAGCCGGATCGATTTTGAGTCTAGCAGGATCAGTGGACTGGAACTCGCTTATTTTTGGCATTTTTCCAATGAACCCGTGAGGGTCATGGTTCCAAAATTCGCATTCCTCGTCCCCGAGTTGATTCCGGAAATCGGCTGGCACTGAGCGTCTTAATCGGGGCTGCAAAATGGTTGCGAGTTTTCGAGCAAGGCGGCGGCCTTGTCATGGGGTTGTGCCAGCAGACGCGGCGAGCTCATCACTATCGCAGCATGCATGGGGCCATGCAGTGGGCTGTTGTTATGGATATCCGTCAGGTTCGTTGACGTTGAGGATTGGAGCCCTACGATCGCACGGCCGGCCTGAAATTGAGAAATTGCCGGATGCGCCGGTGGCGGGTTTGCCTTAGAGTCATTCGAAAGACGGGCGGCTGGGGTCCGAGTGAGGACTCCAGCCGCCCAGTTGTGAATCCTCAAGCGTAAACCGCTCGGATCGTGGGAGGGGGGGGAGTTGGCCGTTCCGGATCACGAGCCTGTCAGTTTGCGAACGATGAAGGTGCCGAATTCGCTCGGCGTGTGGGTCAACGGCTTCGGGGCGTTGCCCGTCGGCTGAGTGATTTGCGTCTGGTTCATCGGGATTGCCACTGGTGTTCCGGAATAGATTCCTGAGGCGACGGGCGCACCATAGTAATTCTGAACATCAATGATCTCGTAGCGGTCGCCGATGGCCAGACCGGCGGAGGCGAGGTTGACATCCACGGTCGGTTTCTGGTCCCAATTGTAGATGACGACGTTCGCTCGCCCGGGCTCGTAAAGGTTCGCACGGACGGAGACAACGCTCCCCTTTGGACGCACTGACGGGTCAAGGTAAGTGTTTCCGGCGAACTCGGAGACCGAGGTCCCTCCCCGGACACTGCCCCAGAGTGTGTTGCCCGAAAAGCTGGTGGGCGGGCTATGGTCGAGCGTGAGGTCCGATGCGAAGTAATTGTCCTTTGCCACCAATCCATTGGTGTAGCCAATGAGGTTGGCCCCTTTGCGTCCCGGCGAGTAGGTGAAGTTGCTGATCAGCGTCGGGTTTTGGGCGATCGAACCGGAGCCGATGTGGATGTTTTCTGTGTAGCCGCTCACCGCCGAAGCCGCGCCGTTGTTAAAGGAGACATTGCCTTCGAGCAGGAAATTGTTGATGTTCGCATCGGACGACCCGTAGATGTGAATCCCGAATCCGAATTGATTGAAGATGATCGTGTCGGTGATCCGTTTGGTGCCATCCTTGTTCTGGGCGTAGATACCGTGGCCGTGGCCCCGGTCGGGTGCATCCCATCCATTGTTGTACACGATGGATCCATAGACCTCGGAATCTTTGCTTCCGGTCTCCCAGAAGATTCCGTTGCCCAGGTCGTGGATGACCATATTGATCAGCTTGACGTTTGAGCCGGTGACGAGGACCGCGGACGCTTCCCGTGGCAAGTCATCCGGGTGGGACAAGGTTGTCGAGGTTGTCCGAGCCGTGTTCGAGTCTGTGACCTCGAGACCCCAGTACCAGGCGTATTCCCCGCCGATGACCAGGCTCCGGTCGTGCGATGTGCCAACGTTCTCATCGATCGTGACCCGCTGTCCCTGGTAGTTGCGAACGATGATCGGGGCCGTGGCCGTGCCCTTCAGGTTGCTCACAAACCGGCCGGTGTATGTCCCCCCTTGGAGCCAGATCGTATCGCCGGCCTTGAAGGGTCGAAACTCGGGGCTGGACGGGTCGTTACTGGCGAGCGCCGTGGCCAGGTCCAGCGGCCGTTCCAACGTTCCGTCCCCGAAACGGGATCCGCTGGGAGACACGTAAAAGTCGGGCCCGGCTGGCCACGCCGGTGGTGTGGCGATGACAACGTTGTCGAGGGTAGCACCCGGAGTCAGCAGCGCTGTGTCCACGACGAACGGGTACTTTCGGGGGATCGCGTTCTGGTCCTCGGTAGCCACCTTCTGGCCGTTGCGGGAGTAGGTGATCGCCCCGTTGTCCACGGTGATCCGGAACACGTCGCCGGGTTGATAGTAGCCCCAGAACGTGTCGAGATAGCGGTTCGATTCGCGATGATAGCCTTTATACATGCCGTCATCGCGGAGCATGATCGCGAAGTCGATGTCCTGGTAGTCGGTGTTGGCGTCGTCACTGCTCAGGCCGATCACCCGAGTTGTGTTGGCGGTCGAGGCCGTGAATTCAACGTATCCGTATCCATACGCGATCGACTGAGTCGAGGATGCGCCGGAGGTCCAGGCCGCGGCGCCTGTCTTGACCAGTTTTCCTGAAGTGGCCGTCACCCCCACCGCATTCGCCCACGTGACGGGCTGGATGGTGCTCCCCGTAACAGGATCGATGGTACCAGGTGGTGTAGGTGTAGGTGTAGGTGTAGGTGTAGGTGTAGGTGTAGGTGTAGGTGTAGGTGTAGGTGTAGGTGTAGGTGTAGGTGTAGGTGTAGGTGTAGGTGTAGGTGTAGGTGTAGGTGTAGGTGTAGGTGTAGGTGTAGGTGTAGGTGTAGGTGTAGGTGTCTGGCTCGTTCCGATCACGACGTTGTCGAGGGTGGCCCCCGGGGTCAGCAGCGCCGTGTCGACGACGTAGGGGAATTTTCTCGGGATCGCGTTCTCATCCTCGGTGGCGAGTTTTTGCCCGTTGCGTGAGTACGTGACCTCGCCCGAAGCGGCGACGCTGATGCGGAATACGTCGCCCGGCTGATAGTAGCCCCAGAAGGTGTCGAGGTATCGGTTAGGCTCGCGATGATAGCCTTTATACATGCCGTCATCGCGGAGCATGATTGCGAAGTCGATGTCCTGGTAGTCGGTGTTGGCGTCGTCGCTGCTGAGGCCGATCACTCGGGTTGAGTTTTTGTTCGTGGCGGTGAATTCGACGTAGGAAGCTCCGGAGCTGATCACCTGGTTTGAGGAGGCTCCGGCACCCCAGGAGTTGGCGGTGTCGGTCTTGACGAGCTTTCCAGGAGTGGCGGTTACCCCCACGGCCTTCGTCCAGGTGACGGGCTGAACGGAGATCTCCAAACCGGGATCTGTCGGCGTGGGCGTCGGAGTCGGCGTCGGTGTCGGCGTGGGCGTCGGAGTGGTTGCCTGATCCGTTCCAATTACGACGTTGTCGAGGGTGCCCCCCGGAGTCAGCAGTGCCGTGTCGACAACGTAGGGGAATTTTCTCGGGATCGCGTTCTCATCCTCGGTGGCGAGTTTTTGCCCGTTGCGTGAGTACGTGACCTCGCCCGAAGCGGCGACGCTGATGCGGAATACGTCGCCCGGCTGATAGTAGCCCCAGAAGGTGTCGAGGTATCGGTTAGGCTCGCGATGATAGCCTTTATACATGCCGTCATCGCGGAGCATGATTGCGAAGTCGATGTCCTGGTAGTCGGTGTTGGCGTCGTCGCTGCTGAGGCCGATCACTCGGGTTGAGTTTTTGTTCGTGGCGGTGAATTCGACGTAGGAAGCTCCGGAGCTGATCACCTGGTTTGAGGAGGCTCCGGCACCCCAGGAGTTGGCGGTGTCGGTCTTGACGAGCTTTCCAGGAGTGGCGGTTACCCCCACGGCCTTTGTCCAGGTGACGGGCTGAACGACTGCACTGAGAAGGACTCTGTCTTCCAGTGGCGCCACCAGGACAGTCGGCCGGAACTTGCGTCGCATTCTCATCGTGTTTCGTCTCTGGATGGACCCGTCACGCCACCATGTTCGGTCGCGTCCGGGCTGGTCTGATAAAGAGAACCATTCCGTTGGATGGCTATCCGGCACTTCGTCTCCCACGGCGACCTGTCCCCACCATCCGCGCCACGGCTCGGTCTGAAGTTGAAGGTGGCCCACCCCGAAGGTTCCGTTGACAAACCCCGAGAGGATCACGAGTACCGTCAACATCTCAACCTCCTTTGATCGCCAGTTCCCGACCGTCGAGTGTTCGTGAGTGCACTGCGTCGGAGGGAGCCGAAATCAAGGTTGTGATCAGTCCGGTCAAGTTCACGTTCAAAGGAATGGCGAAGGAGCCCGACCGTGCGGTCGTGCAGGCGGAGACAGGGGGCGATGGGTCAATGAAACAGGCCGAGGGGCGGCGAGGACGGGCTTTCCTCTCGAAAGCCTGGCTCCGCCCGTCACGAGATCGCGATTGGCAGACGAGCGGCCACCGGATCGGCCGGAGGCCGGACAATGGTCGCACCGCGCGAGGCGACCGTCTACCCGGTCGATCACACTCGCAACACACTAATTCAGAATTCTACCGAGATACGCGCAAACGGGTAAAGGAAAAAAATGACCTGAATGTCATTTTGAGTCATAGTATCATGAAGTTTGGATGATTCAATCGAAATTTTTGCGTTGAAATATGTGATTGTGTAAACTGGGTTTCTCATGCGAAAGATCGGCCTGCCCTTCGATGTGGCCGCTCCTCCTCCCAGGATCTTGCAGGCAATGGTGCGGTGGTGAATGGTTGCGTTGTTGGTAGTGCCGTTGCCACCGATGTCTCGGCGGCGGCTTCGCTTCGGTGAGCGCTTTGCTCTTGGGGGAACGTGGTTCGCCGTCGCTTCTGGGACTTTTCAAGTGGTGACGGTCAACCTCTCGGACACAAGGCGTGGGGGCACCGTCAGGTCCACCATTGGGAGGGGGATCTGGCCGGCGACTCGAATCGGGGCCGCCGAGCGAACTCGGAGTCAGGAATCGACAATGGACGAAAAGCGGTCAGGATTGGCACGAACAAGATGACGTGGTTCTCTCTGGTCGGTCAGGCGGGCCCAGGGGATTCGAGTGTCGAGAGACACGGGATCAGCCACAGTCTAGTAACAAAATAATGCAGTCATTCAAGGAATTTAGCCAATCGGTTGTCTTTTGTCTTGAATATACAATGGCTTTTATTTTATATGGGTAGATCGCATGGATCGGTCGGCTCCGTGCTCGCTGTTTCGCACCGGGAGCCACGTACGCACGGTGAGCTGATCGTTCCGATTCTCCGTGGCATTGTTGTGACATCGAAGCTGATGCCCGTGATACTTTTTTGAGGACAGTCCTATCGAGGTGAACTCATGACCCACTTGAGTTCTCAGGTCCTGCCTCAAGAGCGGGAGGGTGTTGTACTCGCACCCGAGTTGGATTTCGTGATCTCAACCTGCCTGAGCCGCATCCGAAGATGGCGGGTCCCTCCATCCTGGATGGCGAAGGAGTGGGCTGAGGAGATCAAGTCGGAGGCGACCGTCGCCGGCCTGCAGGCGTTCCAGGAATTCGACGATACACGGGGTGTCCCCCGCGAGGCGTTCCTCCACCAGCGAGTCATGCAGCGCACCCTGGCCTTGTATCGTCGGGAATGGACCTATGCTGTCCGCCGGGTCGTCGAAGAGGAGCTTGACCGCCGGGCCGAAATTGGAAAAAAAGACCTAGCTAAGTATGTTGCCAACCTGCGGATCCTTCAGCAGTCGCTGAACCTTTTGCCCGAGTCGGATCTGAGCATTATCGAAGAAATTTTTTGGGGGGAGAGGAGCCAGACCGAGATTGCCGAGGAACTGGGGATCTCTCAGCAAGCTGTGAGTAAACGAAAGCATCGGATTCTGGAAACTCTCCGCGGTTCGATTATATCCTTCGAGCTATATGAGGAATATGGGTTGTAGATAATCAACTCATGCAATTGATCTTGTTGGAGAGAGATAGCAAGAGCGGTTGACGGATCGGGTTCGTTTTCTGGGATCGCGGGCGTACTGCCCTGATGCTGGCCTCAACGGGCTGGCTGAATCCCCCACGCATTCGAAAATCGCTCCAGCCGATTCATGCAGATTTTGAGTTTGCCAAATCGAGGACGCCTAGTGCTTATTCTGGCCCGTCCTGGTCGCAATGACCCGACGTGCCAACAAATTACGATGACGAAATGCACCGCCGCGATCGGTCGCCGGAGGAAGCTGCGGCCAAGACGGCGTCCGTTGAAGCAGTGAGGGGCAAGGAGGATTACCCTCAAAGGGCAGGAGGTTCCCGAGAAATCTACCGTGTGAGTGGGGAGTGGCAACCCACGGGCGAAAGGTGCGCGCAGTCTTCGGAGTACCGAGGACGACCGCAACCCATGGGCCAGCGGAACGCGCTGAATCCAGCGAGTTGATCGGGCCGTTCGAATGGTGAATCACGTCATTTTTTCTTCGACTTCGGCCGCGCGGTCACAAAACTACTCGCCCTCTGTCCCTTCTCCAGGTCGCTGGCAAATCCCCGTGTGCCATGGGATGCGGCCTGCCCTCGAGGATTTGGTATCTCCCCTCGACCGATGCCCACTGCGCTCATCAGCGCGGACAAAGTGTGGCCAAACGGAGCCGAGCTGAACCATGAACCTCGCCTGGAATCCAGGCCCGACATGGTCGCGCTCCGGTCGAAGTGGCTGGGTTGGAACGTCAGGTGACGCGGAGTCGCCGATCCCGTTCCGGAACCCTGTCGACTGGCGCGGGCCTGGCCAACCAACGCTCTGGGATCAACGACAACCCCAAACAGTGATCCGTTTGATGCCCGTAAATCGTAAACCGATCATCTGTCATCTCATGCAGGGGGCATCGGGAACTGGAGCCGAACGGCTTTCAGAGCAATTAGCCTATTTGTTCAGGCATGAGTTTGCATTCTTGTTCGTCTTATTGGGCGAAAAGAATCTTCCTGTCGGCGAGTTGCAGGCAAGCGGCTTTCCTGTTCAAGTGATCGAGCAACGGCCCGGTTCGAGCTGGCGGTGTTCGCGACGGCTGGTCCGGGTGTTTGAGCGCGAACGGGTCGATCTGGTCCACGTGCACCAGGCCACGTCCTGGCTGTTCGGGGCGATGGCGCGACTGCATTACCGGCGGCCGCCCATACTCTTGACCGAGCACGAACGAGGCTATCCGGATTTCCCTCCTCTCAAGCGCGTCGCGGCGATTCGTGTGCTGCTCGAGAGGCGGGATCGGATCGTGGCGGTCAGTCACACCGTCCGGCGGTCGCTCATCCTGAACGAGGGCCTGCCGCCGGAACGGGTAGCCGTGATCTACCACGGCATCGCACCGCTCCCGGCGGCCGCTGCCCACGTCGGCGATTCCGTGCGCCAGGAGATTGGCGTGGGGTCTGACATGTACTTGATCCTTCAGGTGGCCAGGCTCGATCTTTCGCAGAACCACGCGATTGCGCTTCGTGCCCTGGAGCAGGTTGTGAGGTCCGTCCCCCGGACTCGACTTGCCCTGGTGGGCGAGGGGCCCGAGCAGGGGATCGTTCGCGAGTTGGTCCGCCGGCACGGTCTCGAATCCCATGTTCTTTTCCTGGGGCTCCGGACTGACTATCACCGCCTGATGGCGGCCGCCGACGTCGTTCTCCTGACGAGCCTGAGCGAAGACCTCCCCTTAGCCCTGGTTTACGCCCTCGCGGCTGGCCGGCCCGTTGTGGCGATTCGAGCCGGCAGCGTGGGGGAAGTTGTCGTCAATCGACGGAGCGGTCTGCTCGCTTGTCCCAACGATGACGACTCGCTGACGGAGAACCTCCTCCTTCTCTGCAAGCAGCCAGACTTGCGTGCGCGGCTGGGGCGCGAAGCGCTGGAGCGGGCCGAACGGATGTTTTCGGAAGCGGCCATGGCGCAAAGCTATCACGCGATGTACCGGGAAATGCTCGGTCAGGGACACGATGAGAGTGGTCCCGAAACCGCGATCATGGTCCGACGGTGATGCATGACCTGTAGCCGTGGAGACGTCGCGATGCCGATTCTACCAGCCGAACCTGACATGTATCCCGCCACTCTCTGGGATCACGATGGCCCGGCGAGCGATCCGGACCGGCAGTGGTGGTGCCTGCACACCAAGCCACGTCAAGATAAGTTGGTGGCACGAATCCTGCGAAAGCGGCGGATCGCCTACTACTTCCCTCAGGTCGAGCAGGTGAGCAGGACTCCAGGCGGCCGAAAACTTCGCTCGATCCTTCCCCTCTTCGGCGGATATGTCTTTCTGCACGGTGACATGTACGAACGTGCCGAAGCGCTGCATGGATCGCACGTCGCCAATGTGCTCGAGGTCACGGACCAGGCGACACTGCAACTCGAGTTGTTCCAGGTGCATCAGATGCTGTCCTCGGGTCTTCCGATCACGCCAGAGCCGACCCACGTCGTCGGTACGATCGTCCAGGTGGTGGTGGGACCCTTGAAAGGGATCGTCGGCACCGTCGTCAGGCGCGGCAAACGGGACGCGTTCGTCGCCCACGTTCAATTCTTGCGTCGAGGAGTCATGGTCGAGTTGCAGGACTGGCAGGTCGAGCCGGTCCCGCACGCCTCGATTGGCTGCGAACAGCGCGGTTCGCATGTGATTCGAGGCCCGCCGGCGAGGCCGATGATGAAGGTTGGTTCGGCTATGGTTCTCGCGATCCTCGTACGGATCTATCTCTATGAGCGTACTCGAATATTTTCATTCAAGGAGTTCGGCGGACGACCTCGACCCGGGCGTGACCCGCTTGGCGGGGGCGAGGGAACCTTCCAGGTCGGACGAAGGGGTGCATCCGTCCCTGCTCCCAGCGTGGTTCCAAGGTGGATGGTCCAGTGGGTTGGTCAACGCCCTCGTCCGACGGCGGGTGGCGGTTCTCGTCATGATCCATGCCCTGATCTTTGCGGCGGTTTACTTGCTGGCCTATCTGGTCCGGTTTGAGGGGGCGATCCCGGCGGCGGATTGGGAGACGGCGATCGGAACCCTGCCACTGGTTATTGCCTGGAAGCTGATGATCTTCATTGGGCTGAAGAGTCATCGAGGCTGGTGGCGTTACAACGGGTTCGCTGACATCGTCCATCTGGCCAAGGCCGTGACCGTCAGCACGGTGGCGGTTGTCTTTATCGCCTTGTCGTACCGCGCGGAGCCCCGGCTCCCCCGGTCGGTCCTCTTGTTGGATTGGGCCGGTACGTTACTCGTCATTGGGGGACTGCGAGGAGGAACACGGTTGTACCGCGAACGCTACCATCCGATGGTCATGGCGCGCAGCATCGAGCGAGTTCTGGTGATTGGGGCGGGTGAAGCCAGCGTGGAACTGGTGAGTGCGCTCCAGAGGCATCCGCAACTGGGGATGAAAGCCGTCGGAATCCTCGACAGGTGTTCGCAGGGGCAGGTTTTGGCCGGCGTGAAGGTTCTGGGCCCACCGGGGGATGTGCGGCGACAGGCCACGGCCCACGGGGCCAAGACCGTCTTGATCCCGATCCCCGCGACGCCTCCGCCGGAGGTCCGCGCGTTGATGGCCGCTTGCGCCTCGGCCGGCCTGAAGGTCCAGGCCGTCCCTGGCTTCGGGGCCCTGATGACCGGGGGGCTGACGGTCCAGCCCCGCGACATCGACATTCACGACCTGCTCACCCGAGAGCCGGTCCGGCTCGACGATGCCTCGATTGGCAATTTTATTCGAGGCCGAGTGGTGCTGGTTACCGGTGCCGCGGGGAGCATTGGCTCGGAGATTTGCCGTCAGGTCCTGCGATTCCAACCCGGTCGGCTGGTTCTTCTGGACCATTCCGAGAACGGCCTCTTCTTCATCGAACGTGAGCTCAGCGTTGTGGCGGGGGAGGCTGAGGTCGTCGCGTGCGTGGCGAACATCACCGACGCCTTACGGGTCCGGGCCATGCTTGGTCGGCACCGGCCAAGCGTCGTGTTCCACGCGGCCGCGCACAAGCACGTCCCCTTGATGGAGGCGAATCCCGGAGAGGCGGTCAAGAATAATGTCTTCGGCACCCAGATCCTGGTCGACGAGGCGGTGAGTGCCTCGGTTGAAGCGTTCGTCCTGATCTCCAGTGACAAGGCGGTCAGGCCGAGCAGCGTCATGGGCGCTTGCAAGCGGCTCGCGGAAATGTACCTCCAGGGGCTCGCGGGCCAGGTGGCGACCCGGCTCGTCACGGTGCGGTTCGGCAACGTGCTCGATTCGACCGCGAGTATTGTCCCGCTGTTCAAGGAGCAGATCCGCCGGGGCGGGCCGGTGACCGTGACTGACCCGGAGATGACCCGCTATTTCATGACCATTCCTGAGGCCGCCCAGTTGGTCCTTCAGGCCGGTGCCTTGGGGCATGAGAGCGAGATCTTCGTCCTCGATATGGGACAGCCGGTGAAAGTCCTGGATCTCGCCCGGGATCTGATTCGGTTGTCAGGGGAGAGGATGGGCGCGAAGTCGACATCGTCTACACGGGCCTGAGGCCGGGCGAACGCTTGCACGAGGAACTCTACGATGTCGACGAGGAACGGATGCCCACGCCCCATCCCAAGATCTTCACGGCCAGACAACCGCCGTGTTGCCGAGAGCGGCTCAGAGATCGGCTCGATCGACTCGCCGGAGTGATCGAGAAGCCTGCCGACGAGGTGATCGCGGCGTTGGAAGAGGTGGTGCCTCGCTACCAGCCGACTCGGCTTGCCGCCCTGTCCGAGGTGGGCTGATACCAGAAGTTTTGCGCGCAGAGGCGGGCCGGCACGCCCTGGGATCAAACGTGGTCCTGATTTTCCCAGGCATCAGTATGTCTCGAGGCGTTCATTATGCAGGAACTCACCCCCCCGAACCGCCAGGACACCGAGAATTTTCGATTGATCGAAGATGTCTTCAGCCACCTGGGGACCATCCGTCGGTGGTGGCGATTGGTCGCATTGATCCTGGTGGCCTGTATCGTGCCGGCGGTCGCCTACCTGGCACGCATCAAACCGGTCTATCACGCGACGACCCGGCTGCTGATCTTTCAGCAAGGGGGGAAGCCCCTCACGGTGGGGAGCGGGGATGGGGGGGGCCTGTACTCGCCGTCCCCGGGGCAGAGCGAGAATGTTCTGGCGACCCACGGAATGATCATTCGGAGCCCGATCATCGTGGAACGCGCACTGGCGGCCTCGAGCTTCAAGACACTTTCGCCAGCCGGGGTCATCTCGCGGCTATCGGTCAAGGTTGAGGATGAGACGGCCAGGATCCTAGATGTCGTTTACCAGGCCGAGTCGGGAACTGAAGCCGTCGAGGTGGTCCGTGCGGTCGTCGATAGTTACGACCATTTCTTGGAAGAGACCTATCGGAAGAACAGCAGCGAAGCGATCGCCCTGATCACCCGGGCCCGCGGCGAGATGGGACAGGAGCTCGAAGTTCTGGAACGGAAATACCTCGAGATCCGCCAGAAGAACCCCTCCTACAGCGCTGAGGAGAAGGGCCGTTCGTATTACGCGCAGCGGATCAAGGTCTGGGAACAGACGGTCAATCAGGCCGCGATCCGGGTTCTGCAACTACGCAAGCAACTGGAACTGGGGCGCAAGCTTGCCGGCGAAGGACTGGGAGCCACGGCCGTCGCCGGCGCCCTTTCCCTCGCGAGTGGGGACACGTTGCTCGTCCCAACCCTTGCGGGGGCGGCCGATGCAACTCACTTCTATTCCGAAGGGGTCCGTGACGAGTTGGAAACCGTTGAGAACCAGCGACTCACGGCCGAGCGGCTTCTGACCTATCTCCGTGCCAATCATGCGGCAATGCATCCCGCCGGTACGACCGACTCGGAGGCCGTCGTCCGGCTCTTTTACGCCGATCGGGTCACGGCGGATTTGAAAGCCAGGCTCGACGAGGCCCGGTCGCGGGTCGTGGAGCTTGGCCGGGTGTACAGCGGTGGGTCGCAGGTGAGCGACCCGGCGATGGCCCAGGCCCGGCGCCGGGTGCGAACGCTCGAGTTGAGACTCGGCGAACTCTGGGCGCGACAGCGGCCAGAGCTTATCCAGCGTTTGAAGGCAGCGACCGACAGCGAAGAGATCCATCACGCGGAGTCGGAACTGGTCGTGTTGGAGGCCAAGGCCCTGGCCCTTCGCGAACGCTGGAATGAAGTCAGGGGACAGGAACTTCGCGAGCTCCGGCTCCGTCAGGAGTCGCTGGTCAAGCAGCACGGTCCCAATCACCCCGACCTCGTTCAGTTACAGGCCCAGATCGATAAGCTGGTACGGGCGGAACGGATGCCGATACGCGGCGCTGACGGCCGGATGACGGCCCTCCTGCGGTCGATCGAGGGGAGTCTCGAAACGGCCGAAGGGCTGCGGGCGGAGATGCAGCGGCGGCTCGAAGAGGAACGGAGCGCGGCCAAGGAGACGGAGACGGAGCTACTGGCCGAGGAGAAAATCCGCGCTGATTTGAACCGCCAGTGGTCCCTGTTCGACTCGATCTCGGTTCAACTCAAGAATGCCCAGTTGGTGGGCGACTACGGGCACATCGCCATTCGGACGCTCAGTCCACCGACCGCCTCCTTGTCCCGTCCTCAGTCGGGGCTGATTCTCAGTTTCGCCCTGATGGCCGGTTGCGTTTTGGGGATCGGAGGCGCACTGGTGGCCGACCTGGTCGATGCCCGGATTCACTCGCCTGCGGAACTCCGACGGCTGATGGATCTCTCGGTCCTTGGCATCATTCCACGATGCGTTGGCTCCAGGAATTCCTCGCGAGCTCGAGTTGGTCTGATCAGCCACGAATCGCCCCAGTCGATTCAGGCCGAATCCTATCGGTCGCTACGCACCAGCCTTCAGTTCGACCGCCGCCAGAAGCCTCACCAGGTCATCCTGGTCACCAGCCCCTATCCGGGCGACGGCAAAACAACGACGGCCAGTAACCTCGCGATCAGCCTGGCGCTGGCTGGTCGTAAGGTCCTCTTGATTGACGCCGACCTCAGGAACCCCTCACAGCACCGCGTGTTCGACCGCAGCCGCGAACGCGGGCTCACCCTGATGCTCAACGGTGTTCTGCCCTTCGACCAGGTCGTGCAGCCGACCTCGGTCCCGGGTCTGGACCTGCTCACCGCGGGCCAGGAAGTCCGCTCACCGGCCGAGTTGCTTGCCTCTCACGGCCTGAGCGAGCACCTGGAGGACATTCGCCGCGCCTACCAGGTCGTCATTATCGATTCCTCCCCGCTCTTGGTAGTGACCGACCCCTCGATCCTCGCGGCGGAGGTTGACGGGATCCTGCTCGTCACCCGGGCCTCGCAGACAAGGCGACGCGATGCCATGCGGGTTGCGGAACTTCTCAAAGCACTGGGGACCCCCGTCCTCGGCGCCGTTCTCAACGGTACCACGCCCGAACCGTGCTACTATCCTTATCAGTCGATAGGGTGATTTGGCATGTCGAGAATGCGTTCGTGTTAAAAATCTTGTGGTTTTGGCTTTTTTGAAATGATGACGTATTTGTGATAAAAGGCTGAGAGCCGTGAGTTCCTTCCGCGGGATCAGTGACGCCCGGCAAGCGAGAGTCAAACCCGTGGCCAATGGCGGGGTAAATCGCAATGACGACGCTGATGTGTTCCACGGAGCGGGACGACACACTCGGGAGCGAGGGCCTTGGCTTCCGGATCCAGCCGGAGTCGGGCTGGACCTCGCTCGATCTTCAGGAGATGTGGCGGTACCGGGAACTGCTCTATTTTCTCGTCTGGCGAGACATCAAGGTCCGTTACAAACAGACTGCGTTGGGAGCGGCCTGGGCCGTGATCCAACCTGTCTTCACGATGGTCGTCTTCAGCCTCTTTTTCGGCAAGCTGGCCAAGATCTCCTCGGACGGCATTCCGTACCCGATTTTTAGCTACGCGGCGCTCGTGCCCTGGTGCTTTTTCGACAACGGCCTGAACCTCGCGTCAAACAGTTTGGTAGGGAGCGCGAACCTGATCAAGAAGGTCTATTTCCCTCGGCTGGCAATTCCGATTGCGACCGTCTTGTCGGGGGTGGTGGACTTCGCCCTCGCCTTCATCGTTCTGCTGGGGATGATGTTTTACTTTGGCATCGTGCCGACGATGAACCTCATCTGGTTTCCATTCTTCCTCCTGCTGGCCTTCGTCACTGCACTGGGGGCGGGCCTCTGGCTCTCGGCTCTGAACGTGCAGTATCGAGACGTGCGCTACGTGGTGCCCTTCCTGTCCCAAATCTGGTTGTTCTCGACGCCGGTTGCCTACCCGAGCACCCTGCTGAGCGAGCCCTGGCGGACGGTCTACGGCCTCAATCCGATGGCCGGTGTCGTCGAAGGTTTTCGGTGGGCGCTATTGGGGACCGAGACCGCCCCGGGCCCGATGATCGCCGTCTCGGCGTTGGCCGCGTGCGCGATGCTGGTGGGCGGAGCCTACTACTTTCGGCGGATGGAGGCGAGTTTTGCCGATGTGGTCTAACGGCGGAGAACCTCATTGCCTGGTGATCGGTGAGGTGGCGCAGGCACACGACGGCAGCCTCGGCCTGGCGCACGCATTCATTGATGCGATTGCCGCGGCCGGCGCCGATGCGGTCAAGTTTCAAACGCACATCGCCGCCGAGGAGTCGACGCCCGGCGAGCCCTGGCGGGTTCGGTTCAGCTGCCAGGACGCGACCCGGTACGACTACTGGAAACGGATGGAGTTCACCGAGCCGCAGTGGCAGGGCCTCAAGGAACACGCGGAGGCAAGACGCTTACGGTTCCTCAGTTCGCCCTTCTCGGTCGCGGCCGTGGACTTGCTGTCACGCGTGGGGGTCGCCGCCTGGAAAGTGGCCTCCGGCGAAGTGGGCGACCCGGCCGTGTTCGAGCGGATGGTGGCGACCGGCCTGCCGCTCCTGATCTCGACCGGCCTGAGTCCGCTCGCCGAGATCGACGCCGCCGTGGCGTTTGCCGAGTCGCGAGGACGATCCGTGGCTGTTCTGCAATGTACAACCGCTTATCCGTGCCCTCCCGAGCAGGTCGGACTGAACTTGCTCCCATTTTTCCGCGACCGCTACGGCTGTCGGGTCGGGCTCTCGGATCATTCGGGGACGATCTACCCGGGCTTGGCGGCGGCCACCCTGGGCGCTGACCTGATCGAGGTTCACGTCACGCTCAGCCGAGAAATGTTCGGTCCCGATGTGTCCGCCTCACTGACCACCGACGACCTGAGGCAGCTTGTTGCAGGGGTCCGCTTCATCGAGGCGATGCGCGCCGGCCCGGTCGATAAGGATGCGATGGCGCAGGAAGTGGCCCCGCTTCGTGGCCTCTTTACCAAGAGCGTGGTCGCCGGAGTCGACCTCCCCGCCGGTGCCGTCCTCCGAGCGTCGGATCTTTTGACCAAGAAACCTGGAACCGGCATCCCCGCCCCGAGGCTGGTCGAACTCGTGGGCCGTTCCCTGCGGCGGCCACTCGTCGCCGACACCTTGATCTCGGAGGACGACCTTGAGCCCTGAGAAACGCCGCAAAGTCTGTGTGGTCCTGGTGGACCGGGCCAACTACGGCCGGCTCAAGCCGGTCATGAAGGCGATCGACGATCACCCTCGGCTGGAACTGCAAGTTCTGGCGGCGGGAACGATGGTCCTCGAGCGGTTCGATCACCCGGTGCATGTCGTCCGAAAGGATGGCTTTCCCGTCGACGGCGAGGTCTACATTGAACTGGAGGGCTCGACGCCGGCGACGATGGCGAAGTCGGTCGGGTTCGGCGTGGTGGAGTTCGCCAGCGAATACCAGCGCTTGAAACCGGACCTGATCCTGGTGATCGGCGACCGGTACGAAGCCCTGGCGGCGACCGTCGCCGCGGCCTTCATGAACCTCTGCATCGTCCACCTCCAGGGAGGGGAAGTCTCCGGGTCGATTGATGAGAGCACCCGGCACGCGATCACCAAGCTCGCTCACTATCATGTCCCGAGCACGCGGCGATCGGCCGAATACATCGTGAGAATGGGCGAGCGGCCGGAGTCGATCCTGGGGCTGGGCTGTCCGAGCAGCGATATCGCGCGGCAACTCGATCGCGACCTTCCGTCGCGGGTCGTCAACTCCGGCGGCAGTGGCGCCTTGATCGACGTCGACCGGCCGTTCCTGCTCGTGATCTTCCACCCCACGACAACGGAGTACGGTGGCGAACGTCGGCAGATGGAGGAGGTCTTGGATGCGCTCCATGACTTGCGGATGCCGACGATTCTGCTCTGGCCGAACATCGACGCCGGCTCGAACCACGTCAGTAAAGCAATCCGAAGGTTCCGTGAGCGGGCTCGGCCCGCCTGGCTCCGGACTCTGATTAACCTGGCGCCCGAGGCTTACTTGAGGGTGCTCGCCCGAGCGGCGTGCGCGGTCGGCAACTCGAGCAGCTTCGTGCGTGACGCGGGCTACTTCGGAACGCCCGTGGTTCTGGTGGGCGACCGTCAGTTGGGCCGTGAGACGGATGAACATGTAAGCAGTGTTCCGCCGGTGGCCGCCATTGTGGCCGAAGCGACGCGAAGGCAACTTCGCGAGGGCCGCTATGCCCCCAGCGCCCTCTATGGGGACGGTCATGTCGCCGATCGGGTGGCCGAAGCGCTGGCGGATCTCACTCCGTATGTTCAGAAACGCCTCCATTACATCTATGACGAGTGCGGGGATGGGCTAACTCGGCTCCACAACGCGGTGGTGGCAGCGACTGTGACCGTCTCGGGGTGTGGGGCCATTGAGGCGAACTGCGACCTCCCGGCGGTGAGTGGAGCAGGAGGGCCACCATGAAAGTTCTTGGTGTGGTGACGGCCCGTGGCGGCTCGAAGGGGATCCCCCGCAAGAATGTCCTCCCGCTTTGCGGTAAGCCGCTCCTTCAATACACCGCCGAGGCCGCGCTGGCCTCGCGCCGGTTGACTCGGGTTGTGCTGAGCACCGACGACCCCGAGATCGCCGAGGTGGGATATCGTTGCGGGCTAGACGTTCCCTTTCTTCGACCCCCGGAACTCGCGGGCGACACCTCCCCGTCCTTGCCGGTCGTCCGACATGCCGTGCAACAGGTCGAGGCCGAGGATGACGTCTACGAGGCGATCTGCCTGCTCCAACCCACACATCCGCTCCGGCGCCCGGAACTCATCGACGCCTGCATTGAGACGCTCGAGGCTGGAGAGTTCGACGCGGTCGTGACGATCCTGCCAATCCCCTTGGTTTACAACCCGCATTGGGCCTACTTTCGAGATGTTGACGGCCGGCTCCACCTCAGCACGGGGGAACCGGAACCCGTCCCCCGACGGCAGGATTTGCCCCCCGCCTACCACCGTGAAGGGTCGGTCTACGTGACCCTGCGCGACATCCTGATGGAGGATCAGAGCCTGTACGGCAAGCGGCTGGGCGGATTCGCGGTGGACCCGACATGGAGCGTCAATATCGACGGACCGGAGGACTGGGAGCGAGCCGAAGCCCTGGTCCGAGCCGAAGCCCTGCTTTCGGGGAATCGAAATTGAAAAAATTCGAGTGCGTTTATCTCCTGGTGGAACCGTTCACACTTCCTCTGCATAAGGTGGTGCGCCGGCGACTGCGGGCCCTGGTGGGCGCTCTCGATCGTCCGGCCGAGATCCTGGACGTGGGGGGGAGGAAGTCGCATTACACGATCGGAATCCCCGGATCCATCACCATCACCGACTTGCCTCGAGAGACTGAGGTCCAAAGGAAGCTCCACCTGGGGATCAACGGGGAGATTGTTGAGAAAACGTATGCGCGACGGAGCAACGTCAAGGCCATTCTCTATGATGACATGACCGAGTCGATGCTGCTTGATGGGTCGTTCGATTGCGTTGTGGCCGTCGAGGTTCTCGAGCACGTGGAACAGGACGCTGAGTTTGTCCGCCAGGTCCACCGGGTGTTGAGGCCGGGCGGCGTCTTCCTGATGACCACGCCGAATGGGGATTACCTCGACAACCATAACCCGGATCACAAGCGGCACTACACTCGCGAGCAACTCCAGGCGCTTCTTGTGGCACGCTTCGGAGCCGCCGAGGTGGACTACGCGGTTCGAGGCGGGACCTTTCGCACCCTGGGACTTCGTCCTTGGTCGGTCCGACGGCCCTTGCAAACCGCCGTGGGCATGGCCAGCAACATCATCAACACCGTCCAGTCCTCACCAGCTTCGCTGAGACAACAGGCCCGAGGGACTCACCACCTCGTGGCCGAAGCGCGGAGGAGCGACTGATGTGCGGGATCGCCGGGGTCTTTGGCCAGGCCGTCGGGCCGTCGCCGCTGGAGGTCATGGTAGGCTGCCAGCGCCATCGAGGACCGGACGCGTTCGGGATGTGGACAAGCCCTTCGGGGCTGGCCGCCCTGGGGCACCGGCGTCTGAGCATCCTCGACCTCTCGGACGCAGGCCGGCAGCCGATGGCAAGTGATGACTCGAGATATCAGATCACATTCAATGGGGAAATTTATAACTACATCGAACTGAGAAATGCGCTGGGCGGGATGGAATTATTCCGAACCCGGACCGACACCGAGGTCTTGCTGGCCGCCTTCGCCCGCTGGAACTCCGCCTGCCTTGACCGCCTGATCGGAATGTTCGCGTTCGCAGTATGGGACGAGTGGAACCAGACACTCTTCGCGGCTCGCGACCGCTTTGGAGTGAAGCCGCTCTATTATTATGAACCCCCAAGGGGCGGCCTTTGGATCGCCAGTGAGATCAAGGCACTCCATGCCGCCGGCGTGCCACTTGAACCGGACGAGGGCACCTGGGCGACCTACCTGGCGTCGGGTCTTTACGACCATGACGACTGGACGTTCTGGAAAGGAGTCCGCCGCTTGCCTCCGGGGGGTTGCTTGTCCTGGTCGCCGAATGGTGGTCTGGCGGTGAGGACCTGGTACGACCCCGCCGACGCCGTGCTTGCTCGCACGGGGGGGCCGTCGAGCGAGTTCAGGGCAGGGGACGAGTTGCTGGGTCTCCTCGAAGAGAGCGTTCGGCTCCGGTTTCGCTCCGACGTACCGGTCGGTCTCTGCCTGTCAGGCGGCCTGGATTCGTCACTCCTGCTTGGTCTGGTGCGCCAGGTGCTGGGGCCTGGGGCTCATGTTGAGACGTTTACATTTGATTGCGGCGACGCGGCCTATGACGAGACGCCCTGGGTGCAGACCATGCTGAGGGACGCCCGATGCCCCGGCCATTTTGCCGGCTCACAGCCAGCGACGTTCCCAGACTGGCGGCACGGATGCAGGCGTTTCAAGACGAGCCGTTCGGCGGCCTGCCCACACTCGGAATGGCCCTGATTCACGAACAGGCCCGGGAGCTTGGGGTGGTGGTTCTCCTGGACGGTAATGGGATGGATGAGGCCTGGGCGGGCTACGACTACTATCGCCGGGCCGGCGCGATCGACACCAAGATCGGACCGGTTCAAGGGACTTTCACCCCGTCGACCCATCACCCTTGTCTGCGGCCCGAGTTCGCGTCACGGGCGCGTCCGTTCGTCCCGGAGCACCCCCTCCGCGATCCGCTTCGCGACTTGCAATATCGCGACGTACGGTACGCCAAGATTCCCAGGGCGATGCGCTTCGCGGATCGATGCTCAATGATGTATGGAAGAGAGCTTCGTGAGCCGTTCCTCGACCACCGGATCGTGGAGTTGGGGTTAGCCCTGCCCGCCGCATACAAGATCCGGGACGGGCAGGGCAAATGGCTGCCCCGTCGGATCGCCGAGCACCTGTTGCCTGACGGGGTGCGCGAGGCCCCCAAGCGACCGGTTCAGACGCCCCAGCGCGAGTGGCTCCGAGGACCGTTGGCCGGCTGGGCGGACCATCAGATCGAGGTGGCGCTGGCCGGCTGGGGGCAGGACTGGTTGGACCCGGTGGCCACGCGGGCAGCCTGGCGGGACTACCGCCAGGGTCAGTCCGATAACAGCTTCCCGATCTGGCAGTGGATTTCTCTGGGGATGATCGCGGGGGACGAGCATGGGTAATACCACAAGCCTCGCGCGACAGGTCGTGGGACGCCTTCGCCAGGAAGTCAGGCGACGATACCTCGAGGCGGGTGAAGCGGGCTGGGGCAAGCCGGCCCCGGGGCCGGCACGGTTGCTCGGACCCTCGGCTTCGCAGTCGTTTCGGGTGGGGGTCATCGGAGCAGGGCCGCAAGGGTTGGCTCAATGCCAGGGTTTGCAGGCATTGCGAGGGGTTGAAATCGCGGGAATCGCCGACATCAACCCGGCGCGGCTCAGCACGGCTGGCGGCCGACTTGGGCTGCCGGCACAGAATTGCTTCGAAGACGCCGCCCAGTGGCTCGAGGAAACCACTCCACTCGACTTGCTCTGCGTGGCGACGACCGCACCGACGCACGTCATGCTCGGTCGGGTCGGGATTCAGACGGGGGCAAAGCGAATCCTGCTCGAGAAGCCAATCGACGTTTCGCTGCACGAAGCACGCGGCTTTGTGGCGGAGTGTCGCGGGGCAGGGATCCCGCTGGCCGTCAACTATTCAAGGCGATGGATGCCCGATTACAGGGCGATCAAGCGGTGCATCGGGAAGGGCGTGATCGGAGCGCCGCGGAGCCTTGCGATCATCCTCGGCAAAGGCGAGTTGGCGATGCACGGATCCCATTTCTTTGACCTGAGCCGTTACCTTCTGGGGAGCGAGCCGGAATGGGTCGTCGCCCACCTCGAGCCTCCCACCGGCGCCAATTCCCGTGGGGCGAACTTCGAGGATCCGGCCGGGTTCTGTCTCTTTTCCTTCCAAAATGGGGCCCGCGCTTACTTTGACTTCTCGTCGGATCTCCAACTCAAGGACCCGTTTTTGACGATCAAGGGGACGCTCGGCCGGATCACGGTCGACGAACCTCGGCAATTCTGGACCTTTCAGAGCCGCAGCCAGCGCGTCTGGACCGTTCCGTTCGTGGAAGCGATGAAAGCCTCCACCTTGTTCGCCCGGGTGGCGGCCGAACTGCTCTCGGATACACCCCCCGCCTCGGAAGGGGCCGATGGGGTCGCGGCACTGGAAATGATCCTGGCGGCCCACCTGTCCCACCGACGTGGGCATCAGCCCGTCACCCTGCCGCTCGCGAGTGGAGAGGCCGATTTGGGCCTTGAGTTCCCATGACCCCGTTCGACCGGATCCAGTGCCTCGACCTCTCCTGGAGTGTGCCGCCCGACGTGGGGGAGTTGCGGGTCGCGATCCTAGGCGCGGGCAAGATGGCCCGGCTTCATCTTGAGGCTCTGAAGAGTCTACCGGGAGTGCGCCTCGAAGCGATTTGTAGCCGTTCTGGAACCTCCGCGGAGCGCCTGGCTGGCGAGTTCGGCATCCCCCGAAGTTACCGAGACGCCGCCCGGCTGCTCGAGGAGACGCGACCAGACGCGGTGTTTGTGGCTGTGAGCCACGCCGTCACGCTCGAGATCGCCTCGCTCGTGCTGGAAGCCGGAGTCCCTTGCCTGTTGGAGAAGCCGGCGGGATTCAGGTCGGTTCAAACCGCTGACCTGGCAGGCCTGGCCGACGCTTCCCACTGCCTGAACATCGTGGGGCTCAACCGCCGCTATTACAGCACCATTCAACAGGCCCTCCTGGCGGTCTGGCAACAGGGACCCGTGCGGGGAGTCCTGGTCGAGGCCCACGAGCCGATCCTGGAATATCGCAGTCGAAGGGAGTTCGATGGCGAGTTGTACGACCGCTGGATGGTCGCCAACACGATCCACGCCATCGACCTGCTCCGCCTCATCGGCGGCGAGGTGGCCGAAGTGCGAGGGCTTGGCCAGTGCATCAACGAGCCGCACGGCGATCACTTTTCGGCAACTGTCGGTTTCGTGGGGGGAGCGATCGGGACGTTCGTCGCTCACTGGAACTCGGCCCGCGGATTTGGCCTGAAGATCTACGGCGACGGAGTGACCGCCGAGCTCTGGCCTCTCGAGCAGGCCTTTCTCCGTTATGACACGGGCCGACGTCTCAAACTGACACCGGACCCAGTCGACATTCGCTGTAAACCGGGCCTCTATGCTCAGGATGCGGATTTTCTCCAGTCGGTCTGCGACCGCACGCCGGCCCCGTTCCCAGCGTCGGATTTACATGACAATGTACGGACCATGCGGCTTGTTGAAGCGATCTCCGGGGTTGTGACCGTTCAGGCGGTGGATTCCCCTTGCCTGGGCGCGGGAGCCGGCGAACCAAACGGCTCGGTCAGTCAACCTGGGCGTTCTCACGAACTGAGGTTGAGTTGAACGACATCGTGATCCGTGCCAAGGGACTCTCCAAACGCTATCGGATCGGCGGTCCTCGGGTCCGCTACAAGACCCTGCGCGAATCCGTGGCGGCCGCGGCCACCGCCCCATTCCGCGCCCTCTGGTCCAAGCGCCCTGAAGTCGGCGATGGGGACCGGATCTGGGCGCTCAAGGACCTCTGCTTCGAGGTCGAGCGGGGCGAGGTGATTGGCGTGATCGGTCGAAACGGGGCCGGCAAGAGCACCTTGCTGAAAATCCTCTCGCGGATCACCAGGCCCACCGAAGGCTACGCCGACCTCAAAGGTCGAGTCGGCTCATTGCTCGAAGTGGGCACGGGATTCCACCAGGAACTGACCGGGCTCGAGAATATCTATCTGAACGGCGCGATCCTGGGAATGAGGCGCCAGGAGATCAATCGCAAGCTCGACGAGATCATCGAGTTTGCCGAGGTAAGCCGATTCATCGATACTCCCGTCAAGCACTACTCCAGTGGAATGTATCTCCGGCTGGCGTTTTCCGTGGCGGCTCACCTGGAGCCCGAGATCTTGCTGGTGGATGAGGTCCTGGCGGTGGGGGATGTCGGTTTCCAGAGAAAGTGCTTGGGAAAGATGGAAGACGTGGCGGCCCAGGGAAGGACGGTCCTTTTCGTCAGTCACAACCTGGCCGCGATCAAGGAGCTTTGCCGCTCGAGCCTCGTCCTGAATGAAGGCAGGATCGATTTCCGGGGCTCTGCCGTCGAGGGTCTGGCCCACTACAGCCGGGGGCTCGCTCGCAACGACGGCGAGGTCCGCGTGAGTGGAACCGGGTGGCGTGACGTGCGCGTGAACGGCCGACATGACGGAGGCGTCGCCAGTCTGGCGGCCTCGGAACCGTTTTTGGTCGAGGCGCAACTCGAGCTCGACGCCGACTACACCGGCGGGAACATATTCTGCATCGTGGATGATTCGTCGGGAACGATGCTCGTGCACCAGCGGCTCGACGGCGAGACACTCTGGTCGCGGGACTTGCAGGCGGGTCGCTACCGCGTGGGCGTGGAGTTTCCGGCCCTCTGGCTCGCCGCCAATCTCTACACGTTGCACTTCAAATTCATCGGCTGGAGAACCGGCGGGGGCACCGAGCGGCACCACTCGGAGCGTGTGATGCTCGACGTCACCAACGATGTGAACGGGGTGGGTCGTGCCCTGCTTGCCCCGTCGGCGCGATGGTTGCTATCCGCCGAACCTGATCAGGGCGGCGGGGAGCGCAAGGACCGGCCAAGCGTGAACGGCCGTGGCTCTTCTCTCCTTGCCTGCGAGGATCATTGAGACCGATCGGACCAAACCACTCATTGGGAAATCCTCCGATGGGAATAGGACAGCAAAGCGAGACACTCGGGTATTTTCGAGAGCACGCCGAGGATTGGCGGAAGAAGGCAAACGCGCAGGATCTGCTCAGGGTCAACGTGATCCAGCAGCGGAACGGATTTGTTCTTCATGTGATCAAGAGCCGGGTCGAGACACGATCGGCCCTGGATGTCGGCAGCGGGACCGGCGACCTGGTCTGCGCGATTGCACGACTCGGGATCTCTGCGACGGGGATCGACTTTGCCGACGAGATGATCCGTCTCGGTCGGCAACAGGCCGAACAGAACCGGCTTGTGCAAGCCGACTTCCATTGCGGCTCGATCTTCGACTTCGACCTCACCACGAAGCGGTACGATCTGATTTCCGCCAACGGGTTTATCGAATACATCACCCCAGCGCAGCTCGAGCAGTTCCTCGATCTGGCCCAACGCGCCTTGAAACCAGGAGGTTCTCTCGTCCTGGGCTCGCGGAATCGGCTCTTCAACATGGTCTCGATCAATGCATTCACGCTCGAAGAACTCACCGCGGGGGCGGCTGACCTGCTGCTCCGAGAGGCGGTGGCCCTTGCAGGGGGGGCATCCCTCGACGAACTCGCCGAGTCTGATACGGTCAGACTCCAGGACACGGAGACCACCCATCCCTATACAGGGGTCGGCGTCTCGACCCGGTTTCAATACACCCCCGTGCAACTGATGAAGTTGGTGATCGCCAGTGGCCTTTGCGTGGAGCAGATCTACCCGGTCCACATCCATGGCGTACCTCCCGCCTTCAAGCAACAACAGCCCGAAGTTCATGTGGCCATTGCGAATCGCCTTCAGGAGTTCGCACTCGACGGAATTTCGCTCGTTCCCTACGCCTCAACCTTCATGCTGCATGCGCGGAAGGAGTGATCGGTGGCTCCTCTTACGATTGTGATGTATCACTATGTTCGTAATCTGAGGCGATCACGCTTCCCTGCGATCAAGGGGCTCTCGACGGAGCGGTTCAAGGAACAGATCGGTTACTTTAAGCGGCATTACACCATCGTGAGCGGAGCCGATCTCATCGGCGCGGTGGCCTCCGGACAGGAACTCCCCCCGAATGCGCTGCTCTTGACGTTCGATGACGGTTATCTCGACCACTACACCGAAGTGTTCCCCATCCTGGATCGCGAAGGGATTAGCGGTTGCTTCTTCCCGCCGGCTCGATGTGTTGTTGAAGACGTCGTGCTGGATGTGAACAAGATCCATTTTGTGCTTGCCTCCGTTCCCAACACGTCGGAACTCGTTCAACGAGTCTTTGGCCTTCTGGATGAATACGGACCACGATTCCGAGCCGAGGACAAGCAGGATTACTGGGAACGGTGCGCTATGGCCAAGCGTTTTGATTCCCGAGAGGTGGTTTTCATCAAGCGACTCCTTCAGCGCGAACTGCCTGAGGAGCTCCGGCGGCTGATGATCGATGCCTTGTTCCGACAGTACGTCAGCTCCGACGAAGCCTCCTTCGCGCGGGAGTTGTACATGAACGAAGATCAAATCCTCTGTCTCCATCGTCACGGGATGCATCTCGGAAGTCACGGCTACGCCCATGTCTGGCTAAATCGTCTCGGTCGGATCGAGCAGGAACAGGAGATCGACACCTCCTTGGAGTTCCTGAGGCGGATCAACGGAAAGAACGACGGCTGGATGATGTGCTATCCCTACGGGGCCTACGACGAATCTCTGCTCTCGGTGCTGAGACTGCGAAACTGCACGGTGGGATTGACCACTCGAGTCGACCTGGCGGATCTCAGTCACGATGATCCTTTGACCTTACCCAGGCTTGACACGAACGATCTTCCGAAGACCGCGGATGCTCCACCGGCACAATGGACACTGCAGACCTGCAATCGGTAAACATGCACGTGCCAGCACGATTTGCAGGTCGTGAACAGTCCGGGCCCTCTTTTCCACGGGGCTGTGGAGGTGAACGGCGTTATGACCTTCATGTCATCCAAGACCGAGGGCCGCTCAGTCAGGACCGCCGCGCCGGGGGTTGTGGTGCTGAGCTCGTCATTGCTCACCGACCGGATGCTCCTCTTCACCCGGTTCCTGGACGAATTGAGCCAAGGAACATGCGCCACGGTTTGGGCCACCACCGCTCGGGAGGAGCGGTTTCGAGATCTCTGGGACTCGGCTTCGGCGATCGTCGAGCCGTTTCCGGCGGTCCGTCCGTTCCGAGAGTTCCCGCACAACTACCTGCGCAGGTTCAACGAGTACGTCTGGGACTTCCGCCAGCGTCCCCCCAGCCGGCTCAGCATGATGCGCCACGTGCGGAAGCGGACCCGGGCCCGTCATGTTCGGGCCCTCGAGCTACCGGCCAGGGTACTGGCCAGGCTGAGGCTGGAGCGACCGCTCGAGGACTGGCTGGAGCGGCTCATGCTCGCCTATCCACGAAGTCCCGAAGCCCTGAGCCGATTGAAGACACTCCAGCCTGCGGCCCTTGTGACCACTGGCCCCTTCCGGTACGACGAGCCCGCGATCGTTGCAGTGGCGAAGAACTTGCGGATCCCGACCCTGGCGCTGATCACCTCGTGGGACAATCTCTCGACCAAGGCGCGGATGGTCCTCAAGTATGACGGTTACCTCCTCTGGTCGGAGCAGATGAGGCGCGAACTCCTCCACTTTTACCCGGACTCCGCCCGAGTCCCCTCGTACGTCGTCGGCGCTCCGCAGTTCGACGCCTTCTTCCAGCGGAGATTCCAGCGATCGCGCGAAGAGTTTTGCGCATCCCAGGGGCTCGAACCCCAACGGCCCCTGATCGTCTACGCACTCGGCTCCCCGAATTTCTTGCGAGAACACCACGGCGCGGCCTACCTGGCCGAACGAGTGGCTCGTGGCGACCTCGGAAACGCACAGCTCCTGATCCGCCCCCACCCGGTGTTCGACAATGGCAATGAGGCCGAGGCGCTTCGCGGGATCAGTCCCCAGGTGATTGTCCAACGGACCGGCGCGGCCGGAGCCGCTCTCACGGAACGTTCTCAAGACGAATTCCAGATCACTGAATGGGTGAATACATTTCGGCATGCTGATGTTGTGGTTAACCTCTCCTCCACCGTCGTGATCGATGCCGCAATCTTCGATCGCCCCGTTGTGAACTTGAACTACGACCCCGAGCCAGGACGCCCGAATCAGGCGCTGGTGAAGGATGCGAACCACCGTTGGACCCACTTCAAGCCCGTGGCCGAGTCGGGCGGAGTCTGGCTCGTCAACGAGCCTGACGAGATGGTGGAAGCCGTGAAAGGCTATTTGCAACATCCGGAGCTGCACCGCGCGCAGCGGCGTTGGATCGTGGAGTACGTCTGCGGGCGGTTGGACGGGAGCTCTGGAGAGCGCATGGCGGCGGCGGTCCTGAATTTCATTCAAGGGACGGGCGGTTCGTCGGACGTGGCATCAATGCCTTCCGCGTTGGCTTCCACCGTGGGCGCCGACTGAACTTGGCCAAACGAGCCGGCACGGATCGTTGGCGACAGAATCTCAGAAAGCGCAAGGGCTCGGATCGAGTCGCATCAACCCGCCTCACGGCGAGTCAGGCTGGTTCGTCGGTGTAGAGAGCAGGCGGATTCGGAAATCGACGTTGGCTGAAGAATGAATTGTGAGAACTTCACGGTATTCCAAAAAGGGAGCACGGCCTTTCTCCGTTGCTTGCCATCAACGGTAGTCGGTCCGATCACTTATGAAACACCCCGATGAGATTCTCGCCATCATCCCCGCCCGTGGGGGATCGAAGGGCATTCCCCGGAAAAATATTCGTCCCATCGCTGGGAAGCCATTGCTGGCCTACACCATTGAACACGCACGGCGGACGCCCGATATCACGCGGATCGTCGTCTCGACCGATGACGGCGAGATCGGAGCGGTCGCGGAAGACTGGGGGGCGGAGGTGATTAAGCGTCCGCCGGAGCTGAGCGGGGACGAGGCCTCGTCGGAGTCGGCATTGCTCCACGCGCTCGATCAACTTCGGAGGGTGGAGGGCTACGATCCAGGTCTCGTGGTCTTCTTGCAGGCGACTTCGCCGTTGCGGCGGCCGGACGATATCCAATCGGCCATCACAACGTTCATGGCCGAAGAGGCCGACTCGCTCTTCTCGGCTGGCCCGGTCCACGGCTTTATCTGGCGCCGGGAGGCCGGCCGGCTCTCGTCGTTCAGTTACGACTACCGGAACCGGCGGCGGAGGCAGGACGCTCCAGAGGAGCTCGTGGAGAATGGTTCGATTTATATCTTCAAGCCCCAAGTGCTCCGAGCGTCCGGGAATCGCCTGGGCGGGAAGATTGCAACCTACCTGATGGACCCGCTCGACTCGCTGCAAGTCGATGAGCCCTCCGATATGCCGCTCTTCGAACGGCTTCTCGCGGTTCGAGTCCCTTGTTCGATTCTTCCCGCCGGTTCCGGGTCGGTTCGCATGCTCGTTCTCGATTTCGATGGGGTGATGACCGACAACCGCGTGCTGGTGGACTGCAACGGAAACGAGGCGGTCTGGTGTGACCGGGGCGACGGCTGGGGAATCGCTCGCCTGAAGGACGCCGGCATGGAGATCGTTGTTTTGACCACCGAGATCGTCCCGGTGGCGGCCGCCCGCTGTCGCAAGCTTGGTATCGAATGTATCGATGGGTGCGAGGACAAGCTCACCGCGCTCCGGGAGATGGCCTGGAGCCGCGAGTTGGGGCCGAATCAGATCGCCTACGTCGGCAATGATGTCAACGACCTCGACTGTCTGCGCTGGGTGGGACTGCCAATCGCCGTGGCGGACGCCGTCCCCGAAGTGCTGGCTGCCGCGGATTGGGTTACCGCAAGACCAGGGGGGCGGGGGGCCGTTCGCGAAGTGGCGGATCACCTTCTGAGGGAGGCGGTGAGTGCGACGGGATCGACCGGAAACCGACTCCGCAACGGAGTCTGGACCGACAGGAATGAGGGAGGCGCATCCAATGGCACGACAGCTTGAAATCGGCGGACGCTACGTCGGTGAGGGCCAGCCAGCGTTTGTCGTCGCCGAGATCGGGATTAACCACAACGGTGAGCTGGAGACAGCCAAGCGGATTATCGACGCAGCCAAGCTCGCTGGTTGTGATGCCGTGAAGTTTCAGAAGCGGACGCCGGAGCTTTGCGTTCCCCCCGCGCAGCGGGACCTGATTCGCGAAACGCCCTGGGGTCCGATGACCTACATGAACTATCGCCGGAGAATCGAGTTCGCGAGCGAGGAGTATGACGAAATCGACCGGTACTGCCGGGACCGACAACTCATCTGGTTTGCTTCGCCCTGGGATGAGCCCTCAGTTGACTTCCTGGAGCGCTACGACCCCCCTTGCTACAAAATCCCTTCGGCGGCTCTGACCGACGACGATCTGATCCGCCGGATGCGGGAGACCGGTAAGCCGTTGATCCTCTCGACGGGGATGTCGACGATGGAACAGATCCGGACGGCCGTCGAGGTGGTGGGGAGGAAAAACCTGCTGATCGCCCACTGCACCAGCACGTACCCCTGTCGGCCGGAAGAGCTCAACTTGCGGATGATTCTGACGCTGCGCGACGAGTTCGACTGCCCCGTCGGCTACTCGGGCCACGAGGTCGGTCTGCAAACAACTTATGCGGCGGTCGTCCTGGGGGCCTGTTTCATCGAGCGGCACGCCACGCTCGACCGGGCCATGTGGGGGAGCGACCAGGCCGCCTCGGTCGAACCCAGCGGCCTGGGCCGCCTGGTCCGTGACATCAGGACTATCGAGCAGGCGCTGGGGGACGGGCAGAAACGCGTCTATGACAGCGAGCTGCCGGTGTTGCAGAAATTGCGGCGGAAGAACTGAGCGGCTCGACCCCTCTTCGTACTCACCCGATTCGAAGATAAACCGATGATTGATACTGAGGTCGAAAGGCCCCACGTCGTGCTCGTCGTGCCGCGCGGGGAGTCGGTGCGAACGTTCCTCTATTCCGACACTCTCGGTTCCCTGGCCGCAAAGGCGCGGGTCACCTTGCTTTCGGTGATCGACGACGCGAAGTTCACGGATCACTTCCGATCATCTTGCGATGAGCTCATTCCGCTCCGATACCATCCCGAGCATCGCGTGGTCTCGTATCTTCGCATGATCACCGATACCGCGCACGATCGCTGGCTCTGGAGCGAGGTGGCGAAGAACCGCTGGGAGATTCGCAGGGAGGAGGCGAAGGGGGGGGCCGCGCGCCTCAAGCGGGCCGTCCTGGAGGGGGTCTCGTGCGGGTTCGCGTTCCGTCGCGGGCTGGAGTTTCTGACCGGCCTGGAGCGGTACGTCAACTGGACGCTGAGGCCGACCGGCCACTTCGAGGCGCTCTGGGCGGAGTTGAAGCCGGATCTGGTCTTCAACTGCTCACACGTCCACGGTCCGGCGGGCGAACTCCCCCTCAAGTCGGCGCACCGTATGGGGATCCCCACCGCGGGCTTCATCTTCTCGTGGGATAACCTCACGTCGCGGAGCCGGATCTTCGTTCCCTACGACGATTTCATGGTCTGGACCGACCGGATGCGTGATGACCTTCTCCGGCTCTATCGAGGGGTCCAACCCGATCACGTCTTCGTCACCGGGACACCCCAGTTCGACTTTCACTTCAAGGACGAGTACCACCTGAGCCGGGAGGAGTTGTGCCGGCGGATCGGGATCGATCCCAAACGCCCCTTCATCCTCTATACCACGGGGGTCGACAAGCACTTTCCCGAGGAGTATCGGCACGTCGAATCGGTCATCGGACTGCTGCAAGAAATCGAACCGGAGGTCAGACCCCAACTTGTGGTGAGGACCTATGTCAAGGGGACAAGTCCGGAGATGAGGGCGCTCGCCGACCGCAGGCACCCCGACGTGGTCTTTCCCCCCGTCCTCTGGGAGGAGAAGTGGTACACCCCACAGTACGAAGACCTAGCGCTCTACACGAGCCTGTTGAGGCACACATGCCTTGGCATTAATGCCGCATCAACGGTTTCGCTTGAGCTGATGATTCACGACAAGCCGATCATCAATCTCGGTTTCGATCCCCCCGGCAGTCATCTGCCCTTTATTTTGCGGTTTGCGCGGCACATCGACTTCGACCATTTTCGCCCCGTCGCCCAAAGCGGAGCTACGATGGTGGCACGGTCGGTCGACGACATGAGGGCGATGCTCCATCAAGGTTTGACGCGACCATGGGATGGTCGCGAGGCGCGAAAATCATTTCTTCGGAGCATGTTCGGGACTTCGCTGGACGGCAACTCCGGTCGGCGGGTCGCCGATCGGCTCCTCGCTCTGGCCGGGCGCGGACGCACCGGCCGGTTCGAGGAGGTGCCTGTCAGCCCGAACGACAGCGCGACGATCGGCGTCTGACAATTTGGGAGCGCGAGCCATGGAGAGCAAGCCTCGTCTGGGTGTCTTGACGCACGTTATGCCCTACCCCCGGAACGCCGGCCAACAGCAGCGCGTCTATTACACACTCAAGGCCGCGAGGGAAGAGTTTCATGTGACCTTGATCGCCCCGGTGCGCGATCAAGAGCTGCCCGAGGCCCGGAAGCATCTCGACGGGCTCTGTGATGAGTTGCTCGTCTTGCCGTCGATTGAGGACGTCGGCCGGGCTGCCAGGTTATCGGCCGCCGCCAAGTCGTTGGTCTACTGCGCCGCCACCGGTTTGCGACGCTCCAACTATTATCTCGGGGGGCTCCAATTCGACCCGAGCGTCGTTCGAACGCTCATCGCGGATCGCCAGTTGGATTGCCTCCTTTTCGAGTACTGGCACGCCTACCGATGCGTCGAATCGTTGAGAGACCTAATCCCCAAATTCGTGCTTGATATGCATAACGTGCTCTGGGTATCCCACGCGCAAAAGCTGAATGACCGTCGCGACCTGCCGGGACCCTGGAAGCGGTGGTCCGTCGCCAGATACAGGACGGGGGAGGAGCGAGCCTGGAGGATGTTCGACGGAGTGATCGCGATCAACCAGGAGGAACTGAAATATGCCTCGTCGGTCGTCAACGGCTGCGCTGATATGTTCTATGCACCGATGGGGATTGACCTGGGGGCGTGGCCGTACTCCTGGAGCCCGCAGCGCCCGGCGCGGGTCGCCTACTACGGCGGCCTCGGGAGCCCGCACAATCAGCAAGCGGCCTTGAGGTGCCTCGATCGGATCATGCCCGAAGTCTGGGATCGCGCTCCTGAGACGACGTTCTGGCTGGTGGGCAGCAACCCTCAAGAAACCTTACTCAAGCGGTCCGAAGACCCGCGAGTCAGAGTGACCGGCTTCGTTGAAGACGTCCAGCAGGTCCTCCGGACGATGACCGCCGTGGTCTGTCCGTGGTCGGGGCCTTACGGTTTTCGCAGCCGCCTTGTCGAGGTCATGGCGCTCGGGGTTCCGGTGGTCACGACGCTTGATGCGGTCAGCGGCATGGAGTTGGAAAACGGCCAGGGCATCCTGGTGGGTGAGGCCGACAATGACCTTGCCCGCCAGGTTCTCCGGCTTCTGAACGATGACGACTTCGCCGCCGAACAGAGCCACAGGGCTCGCTCCCAGGTCGAGGGACGCTATGACGTCCCGAACACCTACGGCAAACTCATGAAAGACCTGAAACAGTGGTCATCCCCTTAAATAAAGGGCTAAGGCCTTGCGACTGGTCGTCTACTCGCACAAGCCGTGCTGGCCGAGCGCTTGCTCGCCGTCCGGGTTTGCCACCGACGGCGGTTTCCCCTTTCAGATGGCCGCCCTCTCGGAGCTTTTCGAGTCGACCTGCCTGGTCGTTCCCTGTTCGCCCCCGGAGGATCGGGTCGGTGGCGCCCCGTTGGTGGGGCATCACCTCTCGGTCGTCCCACTTTCCCCGATGCTCGGCAGGGGGATCATGCGTAAGCTCGGGTTTCCCTTCTGGGCTCTGGGCAACGGCCGGACCATCCTCAAGAGCTTTGGCTTGGCCGACGCGATCCACACTCCGATTCCAGGGGACGTCGGGACCGTTGGCATGGTGCTCGCGGCCGTCGGAGGAAAGCGGCTGTTCGTGAGGCATTGCGGCGACTGGTCCCGGCGGAAGACGGTTGCCGAACTGTTCTGGAGATGGTTCATCGAGTCCTTCGCGGATCGACGGAACCTGATGCTGGCAACCGGCGGGGCGGACTTGCCTCCCTCAGCGAGCAATCATGAGATTCAGTGGATTTTTTCCACGAGTCTGCGTGAGTCTGAACTCGTCGGCTGTGGTGTCGTCCACGAGCCCCCAGAAGATGGCCGGGCACGACTGATCATCGCCTGTCGCCAGGAGCGCGAGAAGGGGACGGGAGTTGTCCTCGAAAGCCTCCCCTTGATCTTGAACGACTTCCCGAGAGCCACGCTCGACGTGGTCGGTGATGGCGGGGCCCTGGTCGGCCTCCGGGAGCAGGCTCGTTCGCTGGGCCTGAACGGGTGCGTGACCTTTCACGGCAAGGTCGACCACGATCGGGTCACGGACCTATTCCGAGGGGCCGATCTGTTCTGTTACCCGACGTCCGCTTCGGAAGGCTTCCCCAAAGTCGTCCTGGAGGCCTTGGCCTGTGGCGTTCCCGTGGTGACGACACGCGTCTCCGTTCTTCCTCGGCTGATCGAGCAGGGGGGGGGCGTGTTGATCGAGGAGGCGACGCCCGCCGCCGTCGCTTCGGCTGTGAAGACCTGCCTCTCTCATGCGGAAAGCTATCGAGATCTGTCGCGACGGGCCGTTCAGACGGCAAGCCGGTACTCACTCGAGCGGTGGCGGGACACGATCGGCGACTTACTTCGGGAGCGGTGGGGACCGCTTCGAGCCCATGATTGAGCTCGCCGGGTTACGAATCGCCTTTATCGCGGGGACGCTCGGGCAGGGCGGGGCCGAGCGCCAGCTTTATTACATACTCGGAGCGTTACGCGAGTCAGGCGTCGCGGTGCGCTTGCTCTGCCTGACTCGTGGAGAGTATTGGGAGCGGCGGATCCGCGCGCTGGGCGTGCCGGTGGCCTGGGCCGGGGCCTCCGAGTGGAAAGCCGCCAGGCTCTATCGGATCATTGCGACCCTGGCCGAGGACTCACCGGATCTGATTCAGAGCCATCATTTTTATACGAATCTTTATGCTGAGGCGGCTGCCCGAGCGCTGGGAGCCCTTAGCGTCGGGGCGATCCGCAATGATGCACTCAGTGAAGTCCGGGCGAATGGGAGGATTCTTGGTCGTCTCAGCCTCCGGACTCCGCAGTGGATCGCCGCGAACTCCAGCGCGGGGATCCAAAACGCGATCGAACTCGGAGTTCCCTCTGGCCGGATCCGTCTTCTCTCGAATGTGGTGGACACCGAACAATTCTCTCCCCCGACGGTCGGTCGCGACAGTAACGTCGGCCAGCGCGCGGTGAGAATCCTCGCGGTGGGGCGATTGGAGCGGCAAAAGCGTTTCGACCGCCTGCTCGGCTTGCTCGCCCAACTGCGGAGTCGGACCACGTCGCGGTTCGTGGCTCGGATTGTGGGGGGCGGCTCGCTCGGTTCGGAACTCGAGGCCCAGGCGAACGCCTTTGGGCTGACGCCTGGGACCTTGCAATTTCAGCCCCCGACGGCGGAGATGGCCTCCTTTTATCGGACGGCTGACGTGCTGGTTTTGACGTCCGACTGGGAGGGCACGCCGAATGTGGTTCTTGAAGCCATGGCGTCGGGACTGCCCGTGATGGCAACCAAGGTTGGTGGGGTCGCGGACCTGATCCAGCACGGCCTGACCGGTCTGCTCGCAGCTCCCGACGATGAGCGGGGGATGCTCGAGAACTTATCCGCACTCGTCGAGAGTGCGCGGCTCCGAAATCAACTGGGCGCAAGCGCCCGAGACTTCGTGGTTGCCAACCATTCCATGGAGGGGCTCCCCAGGCAACTCCGGTCGTTCTACGGTTCGATTGCCGGGCGTCCCGGCTTTGGATGGCAAACGCCATGAGAGCACGAGCGGATTCGAAGTTTGAGAACCCGTGGTATCGATACGTCGAGACCCATTTCGGAGCTTATGTCCTCTTTCATGTCCTCTTGGCCTTGTTGATTCGAGGGTCTGCCCTCCTCTCAACCCTCTATTTCCTCGTGTTCTTCGGGGTGGCTTTGAGCCTCGCGGCCTCGAGGCGAGTCGAGGTCGCGGCGTTCGCCTGCTGCTACACCGCGGGGGCGGAAGTGCTTTGGCGGATGACCGGGGCAAGGATTCCCTGGGAGGCTGGGAAGTATGTCACATCGGCCATCCTCCTCGTTTCGATCGCCCGCTCCAGTCGGTGGCGATCGCCGGTTCTTCCATTTGTATACTTCGCCCTGTTGATTCCCTCGATCCTGTTCGTCATCACGATGTCGGATCTGGGCCGGATCCGACGAGACCTGAGTTTCAACCTGTCCGGTCCTTTCTCACTGATGGTCGTCGCCTGGTTTTTCTCGCGCCTCGAGATTCGTCGGTCGGAGCTTTTATGTCTGTTCAAAGTGCTCGTCGGTCCGGTGGCGGGAATCGCGGCCATCGCGCTGTATACGACCCTGACGGCGGCGAACTTGCGGTTCGGTCATGAGTCTCTCAAGATCACGAGTGGCGGTTTCGGCCCCAATCAGGTCTCCTCGGTTCTCGGCTTGGGTTGTCTGCTCTGCATCCTCCATGTCATCGAGCCGAGGCTCGGGGCCCGCCGGCGGATGCTCATGTTCCTCGTGGCTGTGCTCTTCGCCGTCCATAGTGCCTTGACCTTCTCCCGCTCGGGCCTCTATTTCGCCGGCATCGGGACGGCGCTTGCCGTTCTCTGTACGTGCGGCAATCTGGTGCGAATGCTGAGGATCACGTCGGTATGTATGGCCGTTCTGGCTGCGGGGTATCTTCTGATCGTGCCACAGCTGGATGCCTCGACCAATGGGGCCCTTGTGAAGCGGTTTGCTGATGCTGACTCGACCGGGCGCGACCAGCTCTTCGCCGCCGACTTGCAGGTCTGGTTGAATCACCCGATCCTCGGCGTGGGCCCCGGACAGTCGCGGCACGCGCACTTCAAACTGGGCCACGGTGGTGCGCTTGCCACCCATTCGGAGTACGCGCGGTTGCTCGCCGAACACGGCCTCTTCGGCCTCGTCTCGCTCGTGATCCTTCTGATCATGGGGATCCGCAACCTTTGCCAGGCCCGTACCGGCCACGCCGTGGGCTTGCTGTTGCCCGTCGTCGCGTGGGGACATCTGTTCCTGGTGACGAACGCCGCCCGGCTCGTGTCACCGTTTGCCCTGATCGGCCTGACCTTTGCGACTTTCACCGCGGAGCGTGATCGATCATGACACAGCGCGCGCTTTTTGTCGGGAATTTCTTCTCGGGAGTTCCCGGGACGCGGGGGCCGATCGAGGATCTCGTTTCATTGCTCCCCGCCACCGGCTGGTCGGCGATCACCACCTCGACCCGGCGCGGTCGGTTAGGCCGGCTTATTGACATGCTAAGAACAACCTGGATGAGGCGGCGTGAGTATTCGGTCGCTCACGTTGATGTTTACAGTGGTGCGGCCTTCGTCTGGGCCGAAGCCGTGTGCATCGCGTTGCGACGCGCAGGCAAGCCCTTTGTCTTGACGCTGCACGGCGGCAACCTGCCCGCGTTCGCCCGGCAGTGGCCAGGTCGCGTGCAACGGCTGCTCGGGGCGGCCGCAGCGGTCACGACCCCCTCGGGTTACCTCTGCTCCGAGATGTCATCCTACCGTGATGATATCTTGGTGTTGCCGAACTGCATCGATCTCCACGCCTATCGCTTCCGGCCGAGGCCTCAGCCTTCGCCTCGTCTGGTTTGGCTTCGGGCGTTTCACTCGATGTACAATCCCGAGTTAGCACCGAAGATCGTCAAGCTCCTCGAGTCCGATTACCCGCTCGTTCAGCTCACGATGATCGGGCCGGATAAGGGGGACGGCAGTCTCGAACGGACTCAGTGGTCGGCCAGGGAACTTGGGGTGAGCCACCGCATCAACTACCCCGGCGGGCTCCCTAAGTCCGATATCCCCGCACTTCTCGACCAGTACGACGTCTTTCTCAATACCACGGACGTCGATAACACGCCGGTCAGCGTCGTCGAGGCCTTGGCCTGCGGTCTCTGCATCATCAGTACGAACGTCGGGGGAATTCCGTACTTGCTCGACGACGGCCGCGATGCGCTCCTGGTCCCTGCACGCGATCCGCATTCCATGGCCGCTGCGCTCCGCCGCCTTTTGACCGAACCGGGACTCGCGGCTCGGCTCTCCCATCAGGCTCGTGCCAAGGCGGAAACCCTCGATTGGTCTGCCGTCCTTCCAAAGTGGAATGCCATCCTGACCGATTCGGCCCAGCGGCCCAATCGAGGGCTCGCAAGCCGCGGTGGCCAACTGCCGGCGGCCGATCATTCGGCCCTCTCGGAGAGTCGGATGGAGAATCAAGGTTCAACGGAGTCAGAGTCACATGACTCGACTTCTTAGTCTTTTACGATTCGCGGACCGGGCGCTTCTCACCCAGGCGGCCCGCGCGGCTGGGCGGGTGATTCGGGGACGAATCCGACACGTTCTCGTTCCGCCTTTGTCGCGGGCGTTCAAGTCGCCTTACCTCGCAAACTCCGCACTTCATGCCACTCCGGAACGCTATGGCGTCGTCGAATACGGTTGCGGCGAGACAATCACCGTCCCGCGGCCGCCTGATTCGGGTGAGCTCCCGGGCTCCTTTGTCAAGCGGGTCGGGACCTGGAATCTCAGCAGACCCTGGTATGCGCTGATAGCTGACGCGCGACTGCTCGGTCCGACCGCGCTCGCTTATACGGCTGAGAACGCGATCGTGGGCGAGTCGATCATCCCGGAGAACTATGCGGTTCGCGGCGCACCGGTCACAACTCGCTCGGTCTGCCTGTCCGCGCTCCCCCCGTCTTGGTTTCCCAGGGTCGACGAAGCCTGTTCGATGGTGGGGCCGTGGAGCCAGAGTTACTTCGAGTGGTTGGTGGAATTCCTCCCCCGCCTGCGGGCCGTGGAGCACTTTAGGGAGTGTACCGGCCGCCGTCTCAAGATCATCATCGACGCGAAACCGACCCCTTGGCAGTGGGAATCTCTGCAATTGCTGGGATTCACACCCGACGACTTGATCGTTTGGAATGGGCGGGCTGCACGGGTCGGTTTGCTACTCGTTCCCTCGTTTCCGCGCAGGCTCTGTGAACCCGGACGAGCGATCAGCCTGGTCTCTCCCGAGGCGCTCCGTTGGACGCGCGACTCGATCCTCTCCAAGCTCCCGCCCGCCAGTGAGGACGGGCCCAGGCGGGTCCTGATCTCCCGTCGCAAAGCACCCGGGCGAAGAGTGGTCAACGAAGACGAGGTGATGGGCCTTCTCTCTCGGTTCGGGTTTGTGAGTCGGGTGCTCGAAGACCTCTCATTCACCGAGCAAGTCCGGCTTTTCGCGAAGGCCAGGTGCGTCGTCGCGCCCCACGGCGCCGGCCTCGCCAACATGACCTTCTCACGCGAGTTACGCGTGGTTGAGCTCTATGGCTCGTACGTCAACCCGAGCTTCTTCACCCTGGCGGCGAGCTTGAACTTCCGGTACGGCTGCCTCAGGTGCGAATCCATTCGTTCGATTCACCCGAAGCGAGATGATTTGAAGATCGACATCATCAAGCTCGAGAGACTTCTCGGAGAAATCGAGGCCGGGTGCCGTTCGCAGTTGTTGCAGGCCTCGGGAGAACGCCGAGATCATGAGGCAATTTTCGGTCCGGGATGAATTTTGAGCCTTGAAGTCGGATCCCGACCCATGGAGGTCGAACTGCCATGCTCGAAGCAAGCATGCGACCGGACGGAATCGTGTCCGTGGTCGTCCCCTGCCGCAACGAGGCCGGCCGAATCGACAAGTTTCTCCGGCACCTGCTCACCCAGGAGGATGCTTCTGGAGGGCAAATTTATGAATACTTGATCGCGGATGGAATGAGTGATGACGGAACGCGGGAGACGATCCAGGCGGTCGCCGATCACGATCCGCGGGTGATCCTCATCGATAATCCCGATCGCTTTGTGTCGAGTGGCCTCAACGCGGCGATCCGGGCCGCGAAGGGGGGGATCATCGTCAGGATGGATGTTCATACGGAATACGCCTCGAATTACATCAAGGAGTGCGTGGATACCCTGGTAACGACCGGCGCGGATAATGTCGGGGGCCCCTGGGTGGCTCGCGGGGACCGGTACATCTCGCGAGCGATCGCGGCCGCCTTCCGATCGCCCTTCTCCGCCGGGGGCGCACCCTGCCATGACCCCGAACACAACGGGCCTGTCGACACGATTTACCTGGGTTGCTGGCTCAAGAGCGTCTTTGCCCGAATCGGCCTCTTCGACGAGGAACTTGTTCGCGACCAGGACGATGAATTCAACCTCCGCTTGGTCCGGTCGGGTGGAAGGCTCTGGCAATCGCCTCGGATCCAGAGCTGGTATTGTCCCCGTTCCTCGCTCTCGGCCCTCTTCCGGCAATACCGCCAGTATGGTTACTGGAAGGTCCGCGTCATCCAGAAGCACCGGCGTCCGGCCTCACTTCGTCACCTCGTGCCGGTTCTGTGCCTCGCCGTTGCGGCCACCGGCTGGGTGGCGGGGTTGGTGCATTGGTCCCTGGGCCTGCTTTATGTCGGATTACTGGGTTTTTACGGGTTGCTCAGCCTGGGATTTTCGGCCCGGGCGGCCTACACGTCCGGACGAGAATTACTGCCGATTTTGCCCGTGGTTTTTTTCCTGTTTCACGCGGGTTACGCCTTGGGCTTTGCCGCGGGGCTGCTGGACTTTGTGGTCTTTCACCGCGGCGTTCGCCCGGCGATGACGGTCTTGACTCGGCCCCTTGAGAACGCCGCTCTCAGGAAAGTGATGCCGCCATGACACCTGGTCAACTGGCTCTCTATCACAAGCTTCCTTACCCACTTCGCGTCCTGGCCGCCACGGCCCGGGGCCATGTTCTCCGCCAGAGGCGTTACGGACCGGAATCCGACCAACTCGTTGCCGAGGCTCTCGAGCGAGAGTCGTGGAGCGCGAAGCGGTGGGACGACTGGCAGCGCGAGCGCCTGGGACTCGTCCTTCACCGCGCGGCGACCCAAGTCCCTTATTATCGAGAACTCTGGGCGAGCCGGCGACGACGCGGGGACCATCGCTCCTGGGACGACCTGGCGAACTGGCCGCTCCTGGAAAAAGGCGCCTTGCGCGCGTCGCCCGCGGCATTCGTCGCTGACGATTGTGACCCACGACGGATGATCCTCGAACAGACCAGCGGATCGACGGGGACACCCCTCGAACTGTGGTGGAACCGCGCCATGGTCCGATCCTGGTACGCCCTCTTTGAAGCCCGATTGCGGGTCTGGAACGGCGTGTCTCGCCACACCCGCTGGGCCATTGTGGGGGGCCAGGTGGTTGCTTCGGTAAAGAGTCGCCGGCCGCCGTTCTGGGTCTGGAACCAGGCGCTTAACCAACTCTATATGTCGGCGTTTCACCTCGCGCCCGACCTCGTGGCGGATTACCTCGATGCGCTGCGGCGGTATCGCATTCGCTATCTGCTCGGTTACACGTCCGCACTCTACGAACTGGCCCTTGGCATGTTGGCCGAGAAGCGGGACGACCTCGGCATGACCGTCATTCTGGCCAATGCCGAACCGGTCTTCGATTACCAACGTCAGGCAATTGAGGCCGCCTTCCGATGCCCGCTCCGAGAAACGTATGGCATGTCGGAGGCCGTGGCCGCGGCAAGCGAGTGCCCCGCCGGACGGCTCCACCTTTGGCCCGAGGTGGGGTGGCTCGAGGTAATCGGCGACGAAGCCGGTGCTGAAGACGGGAGTGGGGAGTTGGTCACTACGGGCCTGCTCAACCTCGACATGCCCTTGATCCGTTACCGGGTCGGCGATCGTGGTCGGCTCGCTGCCAGCGGGGGAATCTGCCCGTGCGGTCGAACCCTTCCGATC
This sequence comes from Singulisphaera photorubra, assembly GCF_045290345.1. Lineage (GTDB taxonomy): Bacteria > Planctomycetota > Planctomycetia > Isosphaerales > Isosphaeraceae > Singulisphaera. The sequence goes on from NZ_CP155447.1 coordinate 4,057,840, forward strand.
CTTGACTCGGTCGAGGGCCGAGTCTCCGACATCCTCTACATGGCCGATGGCCGAGCGGTCGGGCGACTGGATCCCGCGCTCAAATCTCACCTTCCGGTCCTCGAGACGCAGATCATTCAGGAGACTCCAGAGCGAATCGTCGTCAAGTTGATTCCCGCGGCAGACTATACCCCGGAGGGGGGGGCGATGATTGTCTCGCAGCTTCAGACGCGACTCGGAGCCGTCGAGATCGTCCTGGAACCGGTCGATTCGATTCCTCGCACGGCCAACGGGAAATTCCAGTCGGTGATCTGCAAGTTGACTCCTGAGCAGAAAGTCTTCCAGAGGCGGTCGGAATTCGAGAATCTCAGAATGAATCAATGAAACGAAGCATGAGAATTTATGACTTTGGTTCGTAGCCCGAGCAGGGAGTCGATAATGGAGTTCCCTCCAGTCCGCGGAGTTGCGGTTCCGGGAGCCGGGGCTGATCCCTCGGACAGGTGATGGTGAAACGAACCTTTGACCTGGTCGTGGCCATCCTGGCCCTTGTGTTGCTCATGCCCGTGCTGTTCCTCATCGCCGTTGCCGTCCGCTTGAGCTCTCACGGCCCGGTTTTGTTCAAGCAGATTCGGGTCGGCCGGGGTGGCCGGGATTTCATCCTTCTGAAATTCCGCACGATGAGCGTTCGAGCAGGGAGCGAGGCAGGGGCGTTCGACGCGGGAGACACCTCACGCGTGACGAGGGTCGGTGCGTTCCTCCGCGCGACCAAACTTGACGAACTCCCCCAACTCTGGAATGTCGTCCGGGGCGATATGTCACTCGTCGGGCCCCGACCTGAGGTGAGGATGTGGGTCTTCGTTGACAAAAATCGATGGTCGATGGTGCATTCAGTGAGACCTGGGATCACCGATCCGGCATCGCTCGTCTACCGTCACGAGGAGCGGTACCTTGCCTCCTGCCCTGACCCCGAGACGACGTACAGGGAGCAGATCCTGCCGAGGAAGCTGGATATGTACGAGGCCTATGTGCGGACCCGGACCTTTGCGGGTGATGTCTCGATCCTCTGGAGAACGGGGCTCGCCGTTGTCGGAGGTCTGCTCCGTGAGGTTGTGGGCCGACCTTCGATCGAGGCCGATCGCCCGGACGACCGGCAAGACTCGCCCTGTTGTGGCCAGGTGAGCACCCGCCAAGGGCCCATTCCACGGTGAGACTCCATCGAAGGGGGACGTGGACGAAGCGAGCTGATTTGGCGATCCGGCCACCGACATTCTCCAGACCGGGGGAACCGATATTATCCACTTGTGAAGGGGAAGTGATGACGACCAAGAGCCTGGCTCCCGCGCCGTTGCGGCGCATCCCGTTTTGCCGCGTTTCCTGTGACGGGAATGAACTGGCCTATGTCAAGGACGTACTGGAAAGCGGTTGGCTAACGACCGCGTCCAGAGCCCATGATTTTGAGCGACACTTCGCCGAGGCCGTCGGGGCACGGTTCGCCTGCGCCGTGAACTCCTGCACCTCGGCTCTGCACCTGGCACTTGAGGCGTTGGATGTGAAGCCGGGCGACGAGGTCATTGTGCCAACCATGACCTTCACGGCGACCGCCGAAGTTGTTCGCTACCTTGGTGCCGACCCGGTCCTGGTTGACGTCGAATATGGCACGGGCCTGATCACACCGGAAATCCTCCTCGACGCCGTCGAACATCACCCGCGTGCGAAGGCGTTGATGGTGGTCCACTATGCCGGGCAACCGGCTTTGATGCTTGGCGGGAACGGTCGCGCTGGCATCCTCGACATCTGCCGTCGATCGGGGCTCCGGGTGGTTGAAGACGCGGCCCACGCCTTCCCGACGCGTTGTGAGTCCCTGATGATCGGAGGGATTGGTGACGCGACCTGCTTCAGCTTCTACGCGAACAAGACGATCACGACGGGTGAAGGCGGGATGCTGACGACCAACAACCCGGCGATCGACGCCCGAGTGCGGGTGATGCGGCTCCACGGGATCGACCGGGATATTTGGAGCCGGTTCACCGAGGCAACGCCCTCCTGGGAGTACGACGTTGTGGCCCCCGGCTTCAAATACAATATGCCGGACATCAATGCGGCCATCGGCTTGGCCCAGTTGGAGCGGGCCGCCCTGATGCGCGACCGGCGGCAACGGCTCGCGACCCATTACTTTGAGCGATTGGCCGGCCTGGAGGACATTGACCTGCCGATCGTCCGCGTCCCGTTCGAAGACCATGCCTGGCATCTCTTCGTGCTGGTTGTGCGGCCGACAGCCAAGCTCTGCCGGAACCGTTTGATCGAGATTCTCACGGAGCGGGGGATCGGTACCTCGGTTCCCTACAAGCCGCTCCACCGGCTCAGCTACTACCGCGATCACTATCCGCTCAGTCCGGCGGATTTCCCCGAAGCGGAGCGGATCTGGTCGGGATGCCTGGCCCTTCCGCTCTACCCGTCGCTGACCGAGGAAGACCAGGATTATCTCTGCGATATTCTGATCGAACTTCTGGGATGATTTCGCCAGCCCACGGGCCGCCACAGTCCGCGTCGAGGGCATCGCCGCCCGAGGCGGAGACCAATGGGATTCGGACCTGCTTTCAGGGAGGCGTCGGACGGGAACCCGTCGGTCCCGGCCGCAGCGTTCTGTCGCGGGCCAACAAATAGGCAAGCCCCCATGCCCAGACCGAGACCTTGAAGTATCCAAAGTACGCGTTCTCGGAGACAGAGGGGGGGGCCCAGAAGAGGATGGCAGCCAGCAAGAACATGGCGGAGCTACCGGAGCGACGGTCTCTGAGGGCAAGCTCGCCAAGCGCAATCAGGAGAAAGACGAGCATGACATCGTCGTACGCGCGATGCACCGTCCAGAAGTAGCCCATCGTGGACGCGATCGCGAGTTGGATGAACGCCTGCGAGTCGCGAAAGATCCAGGTTAATACGAAACAGAAACCAAGGCCGGTGACCGCCGTGCCGACCATGGCAACGGACTCCGGAATCTCGCAGAGCAGGGCGATGTTGACAGGACCGTAGGCTGTCGAACCGCCGGTCCCACCGCCAGCCCGGGCGCTGTCGAGCATCTGCAAGAGCATCGTGAACGGGTCGGAACCGGTCATCCACCAGATGACCCCGCTCGCGATCAGCACATAGAGGCCGGCCACCCCGATCGTAACCCATCGCCGTCGCGCTCCGAGCATGAAAAGATAAGGGGCGGAAATACTGGGCTTCACCAGGGAAATCCCGTAGAGCATCCCCCCCAAGACAGGCCGATCGAGCCGGTTGCAATCGGCCATCGCCACGATCAAGGCGTTGACGATGAGCCCGTACTGGGCGGTACCCAGCGCGAACGAATTCCCGCCCATGGCCAAGACCGAAGTCGCCATGCCAATCGCAGGCAAACGGCCGTGGGGGCGGATCACTCGAAAGGCGAAATGGGCGATCACACCCAGGGAGATTCCGTTGAGCAAGGCGAAATAGATCTTGGTCATCGACCAGGGAATGACCGGCACAAGAAAAAGGTTGGTGAAATAGGCCCATGGGGGATAGCCTCCGCCTCCCGCGCTCAGGTCAATAGCCGGGTCGATCTCGATTTGCGTTGCACCGGTATACCCTCTGAGCACTTCGTACACTAAATTCGGATTCGTACGCTTCAGAATATATTGTTGTTCTTTGTAACGGAGCCGCAGATCGTTCGAACCACGAGGCAACCAAAGCGCATTGCGATAGCCATGAATAATATAGGAAATTGACAAAATGAGCGTGACGATCGTGAGGTATTTGATGGTTGAGGATTTGGCAGGCATGGTATTTCACGACCCGGAAAGGTTGCGATCCTCAAGATCGGACACGCCCTGAAGTGGTCGACCCATGTCCATCCACTCGCGATCTTGTCCCGCGTCGCTTCGAGAAGTCCCTTGCCATCGCGATGCACGCAATCTGACGGATCCGAATCATCGTATCCTTGGAGGGCACGCCCCGAAACCTCACGATCGAATTTAAGACCGAGGGATTCCCCAAGCGGCCATGCCCCCCCCCCATTTCTTTGCGGAGGGTCATGGCTGTTTGGCTTTGTCGTGTCCACAGGGGCGTGATCGGAATCTCGGGAGTAATAGTCTAGGAATATCTACATAGACGTGGATTAAGAAATCTGCGTGTGATGATGCAATGGCCTTGTTGGTTCGCGTCGCCCGACGCATCCAACGCGGTCGGTTCATGGATTTCAATGCGTGCATGGCACGGGTGGCCTTTGCTGTGAACCAAGGAGAATGGTGGAAGCAGAATGGAATCCAAGAATACGACATAGATGAAAGAATTAGAGGAATTCACGCATGGTATCATGGTTTCGGTCGATGATTCGAATTGAAGGGAAACCTCAGATTTCACCTAATATCTTCGCTGATTAAATCATGATTTGCGAAGAGTTGACCCTTGACTGGTTGGTGTTCGTGTATTAGAAAAACATAAGCCTCTCACTATGCCCGCTCAGGGATCAAAGACGCGAATTCAAGATGCGTCGATTTAGCAATGGAATGCGACGGCGCTCCAACCCGCCTATCGAGGTCCTGATAGTGATGTTGAACCACGCACGGACTGGATCGATTGTCTTCGCTGGTTTCGCCACGCTCACGTTGTCCACTCACTTGGTGGGCTGTGGCAGTGCTGACAACCTGCCGCGTGAATCGGTTTCGGGATCGGTGGCCATCGAGGGTAAGCCGCTCGCCAAGGGGCTCATCACCTTTCTTCCTTCCGACTCCGAGATTCCCACCCAGGGGGGGGGAGTCATTGTCGACGGCAAGTATTCGATTCCGAAAGATCAGGGCCTGGTTCCCGGCAAGTATAAGATCGTGATCAGTTCGACGGGCGACAAGCCGGAAACGGTCGTGGACAAGACCAACGACATGCCCGGTATGCCTCCGGTCCTGGCCAAAGAGGCGATCCCGTCGCAATACAATAAGGAGTCGCTCTTGACGGCCGACGTGAAGTCCGGCGGCAAGAATGTCTACGAATTCAACCTGACCAGCGCTTCCGTGGGGAAATAACAGTCAAGCTGCGTTCATAACGGTTCGGTCTCGACCCTATCGTTATGTTTGTTCGATGTGTCGTTTTGTTCTCCTCTCCCGGTTCCTTTCAGGAGAATCGTTTATGAGGAAACAGCGTGTTGGTTTCACCCTCATCGAATTATTGGTTGTCATCGCGATCATCGCGGTTCTGATCGCCCTGCTGCTCCCAGCCGTGCAAGCGGCGCGCGAGGCGGCACGCCGGTCGCAATGCGTCAACAACCTGAAACAGATCGGGTTGGCGATGCATAACTACGAGAGCAGCAATAATTCGCTGCCACCCGGTCAAAAGTCGTGCTGCTGGGGGACGTGGCTGGTGTTCCTTCTTCCTCAAGTTGAACAACAAGCACTCTTCAATGCCTGGAACTTCGGCGGCGATCTCATCTACTACCAAGGCCAGTATGATGCTCCCTTGCGCTACGGTGGCGTCGCCAACGGCACGGTGACTTCATCTCGAGTGAATGCGTATATGTGCCCAAGCGATGGTAGTGCCACAAGCTTGACGGGGATTGGGCCGACGGTGGGCACCATCAAGTACAACGTGACGTCGCAGAACTACGTCGTCAACTACGGCAACTTGCACACAGCGCAACCGGCCTCCTTTGATTTCGGCGGCATTACCTACGTGTTCGGTGGAGCTCCGTTCACCGACATGAATACTCCCGCTGCCGGCATGGGAGGGCAGAAGGTCATTGGTTTCTCCGGCATCTCGGATGGGCTGAGCAATACTCTGCTCACGTCGGAGATCGTTGTCGGGACAGGAACCGGGGGTCAGTATAGCGCGTCGTACGATCTCCGCGGTTTTTCCTGGTGGGGAAGTGCCGCGAGTTTCACAAGTTGGCTGGCACCCAACTCCACGCTCCCCGACGTGCCCGAGAGCCAGGCGTATTGCGTTTACCCTTATCAGTCAAATCCACCCTGCGTTGCACCGACCGCCACCTTGCCCAGGCTTAACGGAGTCCGGAGCCGGCATTCCGGCGGTGTGAATGCCACGATGGGCGATGGCTCCGTCCGGTTCATCAAGAACTCGATCGGTCTCCCCGTCTGGCGTGCGCTCTCGACGACGAGGGGCAGCGAGGTGGTCAGCGCCGACTCCTACTGAGTTGAGTGAGGGATCGGCCGGGATTAAGTTTCGACAGGCCGAACTGAGTCGGCATGAAATTTTGGTCTTGGATGGGCGGGCAAAGCGCAGCGTGCCCGCCCATCCATTTCATGAATTCAGGAGGTTCGACTCGGCCTGTTCATGAACTCCTGGGGCATTCCCGTTGATCTTGAACGAGAGCTCCGTGTCGGTTCGTCGGCCCCAAGCGACGAACCGACACGGAGCTTTCTCATTTGCAAATCTGGTTCGGCCGCGGTCGGGCCGTCGACTTGAAGTTTTGGCTGACCCAAGGCAACCGACATTTTCACGAATCCTCGATCTCCTGAGGACGACAGGCCGTTGTCACCGAGTCGGCGTTTGCGGTATTGTGGGCGTGGATTGCGGGCCCAGAACTCTCGCGTACGAACGCCAGCAGGTAGATCGCGGCGCAAAAGGTTCCCTCGAGCGGCCGGAATCAACACGCGGTTGAGGGACCTAGTGAGATGAGGATGTTATGAATTCCTTAAGGAAAAATCCCCAAGGGCCTCACGGTCCCTTGCAGGAGGGCCCGTCGCCATCGCTGGTACAAAGAGACGTGGAGTGGCAGTGTGCGGCACGACATTTGACGGTGGCGGCATGGGAATTAGCCAACGACCCCACCACGTCTCCAGACCTCGCCCTGCGCTACGCCGCGGCCGAGGTCCAATTCCGGACCCAAGTCTACAACTTATCGGGAATTCTCCGGGCTCATCCTCCTGAAGGCCCGGTCGTGCGGCTGTCCGATCAAGCACCCATCCCCGTGGTCATGCTCTTGGCCGACATCATTCGCCGAGACCCACGGAGTATTCCCCACCGCTCGATCGACCGCGAGTTAGTGCACGGAGCCAAAGAACTGTTGTGTGGAATCAGTTGGAAGTTATGTCAAGAGGCTGATTGATTGATTGATTGATTGATGGGCCAGCTCGAGCCTCGGCTTCACGACGGGTTATCATCCGGCAGTATCCTAATCGAGGAATGCGGCTTCGGCTCGGGAACGTGATCGAGATCGTGCCACGCTCTCTTGTTTCGCCACTTCTGACGTCTGATCCGCCTACGACTTTCCCGGAACCTGTTTCACCCGGTTGCTCAGCCCTGCTTCGGTATTGGTCGGCTCACCGCCGATCTGGTTCGCGTGAAGGTCTCAAAACAATCCGACTGCCGGAGCAACTGGCCTCGAGTCGTCGTCGACTTACTTGAGGCCATCACACCCTGCTCGAACGTGCCAGGGGCCGTCCCCACGCAAGCGGCCGAGGGAACGTCGACCGCCCCTGAGGGCCGCGTTCTCAGGAGCTCAGGCCAGTCAGGCGAGAGCGATGCACCTATGGGATGCGCACATTCTGCCCCCCTCACTTTCGCTTGGCCGCGAAGCGAGAGCTCGCCCAGACCTTGAACAGTGACCTTGCAGGTCGATGGTGATTTTCGCATGCCAGTGCCTCTGGGTGGATTGTAACCCGAGCCATGGCTGGCATGCATGATACAACCCAATGAGATGAGTCGAATCAGTTGAATCTGAATAGATTTATTGACACCCGTGTCTCCTGCGAGCATCATGAAGGGGACGAGCAGAAGTGCTGAGTTACTGGTTCAGATCACCCAAAAGATCCAGCGATCATGATATCAGGGCCATTGGCGATCACGCCTGGCATAGCTCCCCAGTATCCGCACCATTTCCAGGCGGACTGAGGGAGGACGCTCTACCGTGATGTCACGATGAGGTTCATCTCATGTTAGGCCATGCCATCAATTTGGACACGGGCTGCGTGGTGGACACGAGCCACGCGTTCGGACCCCAAGATTCTGCTCGCGCGCAGGTGATTGAGCGTCAGATCGAACATCGAGCGGGCGGCCGAATCTACGATCTCCGAGTCAATTGCACGGGCGACAGGGTAGTGCTTCAAGGGCGTTGTCGAACCTACCACGCAAAGCAGTTAGCGCAAGAGGCCGCCCTCGACCTGGCGGAATCGCCGGCGCGCGTCGAGAACCAGATCGTCGTCGGCTGATCAGTCCTGGCGCCGGGGCGGCATTGATGAGAAAGCTCATCGGGACTTCGACTGGCCCTGTTGGGGCCGTCTTTGGATGGCTCGTGGTCTCCTACGGAATTCTCGCTCTGGGGACGGATTCGGGCGAGGCCGCAGACCACCAGTCGCGCCGGCTGCAGATGGTTGTCATGCAGATTGAGGGTCGGGGCGTCACCGACCCTGCGGTGCGGTCGGCCATGCGGAGTATCCCGCGTCACCGGTTCGTTCCCGAAGCGCTCCAGGCATGGGCTTATGATGACCGCCCCCTTCCGATCGGTCAGGGGCAGACCATCTCGCAGCCTTTTATCGTGGCCGTGATGACCGCGGCGATCCGCCCCAATCGAGGTATGAAGGTCCTCGAGGTCGGGACGGGCTCGGGCTATCAGGCGGCGGTCCTGGCCGCCTGCGTCGGCGAGGTGTATAGCATCGAAGTGGTACCGGCGTTGGGCCGGCAGGCCGAGTTGCTTCTGAAGCAGTTAGGCTATCGCAACATCCATGTCCGCATTGGGGACGGTTACGACGGCTGGCCCGAGCAAGCCCCCTTTGACGCGGTGGTTTTGACCGCCGCGCCGGGGCGGGTTCCGAAGCCGCTCCTCGACCAACTCCGCGTCGGCGGTCGTCTTGTCGCTCCTGTCGGCCGGGGTGTCCAAAACCTCGTGGTGATCACCAAGACCGAGCAGGGAAATCTCACGAAAGTGATCGACGCTGTTCAATTCGTGCCGATGACCGGGAAGGCCGCCAAGGATCATTGACGTCCGGAGTGGAGTGGAGCGAGAGAGTGATCGGCTTACGCGGGGACACGGTGACTGGAAGCGAATTTTTGTGATCCGGCCGCACCGAGCCTCAGCCAGTTGCGGGTTGCCGTGGACTCATCCAGCGCAACGTCAGGATCGCACGAGTAGCCGAGCGTCGAGAAGACCGCGCTGTGGGCTTGAGCAATCTGATGCGCAGCGTCGGCCGTGAGAAGACTTCTCCAGAGGCCCGGTTTCCCCTGCCAGAAATGCTTGGCCGGTATTTGCCCGCGTTGTCGCTCGGTCGTCTGGAGTTGCTCGAGTTTGTTGGCCTCAACCGCCTCCTCAAAGGGAACGCTGGGGGGAGCTCCAAGTTTCCTTGCGAGTCGGGAGAGCGTCTGCACCGGGTTTTGGACGAGCTCTTCGTAACGGATCCGATGACACCCCGGAGCCGTCCACCACTGGGCGCTCACGGCCAGTAATGCCTGCGCACGGGAACTGGTCGCGTATCGCAGAAATGCCTCACTCTGGGGCGTGGTATGAAAAATCGGCCGCTCATCGCCGTCCATTCCTTCGAGCCAGCGCAACGATCCTTCACAAGGCGAGTATTGAAGAATCGAGAGCAGGACATCAAGGGGATGGCGAGTCAGGGTCACGACGACGAACCTATGCTCTTTGAGAAGAGAGACGAGGGGCTCAACGCGATGCCAGTGGGTCATCATCACGCAGCGATCGGGAAGGGTCGACCACGGAGTCTCGAACGGATTGTAGAGGTGCAATTCGCCATGATCATGCCGATTGAATTGGTAGGCGTGGTTCAGCATGAGCCGAAACCAGGTGTTTCCACACCTCGGCGTGCTGACGACCGCGATCCGGACCTGATTTTGGCGGTTCCCCTGCCGTTTGCCGCAGATCCGACTCAAAATAGAAAGCATGCTCATGCACCAACTCGTCAGGCTTGTGGCGGCCCTGAACCACTCTTCCTACTCGATTCCCTGAGAGGAAAGAGCGGACCAAATCACACTATCCTGAATTATCGCCCAATCCTTCCTAATTCTTTAGGTTGAGAGTGGTGATTTGGTTTGTCTGTTCTACTTGACATGTTGATGTGTTGCCATTTTGCTTCGAGTGCGGCCCATTCGGAGCTCGCTCGAGGCTGTTGGACGGTGTACTGGCATTGGGATCAGACCTGGGCCTCGAATTGTAATCAATTTGTAAACAAGTCGGGATCATATCCCATCAGGTGGTCTTGGCAGATCAACAGCGCCACTCCTGGAGGCACCTCGTGGATCCAGTTGGGATCCCCTTCCCGCATCCGCCGGTAGACCTCACGAGAGTTGATACTGAGGTACTCTGTGTTGAAGTCGCGGAGCGCCTGGACGTGTTGGTTCTCGACCAGAAAGTTATAGAGGTGCTGGAGGTTCGGGGCCACGCGAAGCATGTTGGCCGTGACGATTGCCCCGGACTCGGCATCCAGGCCCGGGTATGCGTAGACCTTCAGGTCGTTCTTGAACAATCTGCCGAAGGATTCGAGGATGCCGCCGGCCAAGTCGGTGTAGTATCTCTCCTCGAAGACCTGGCAGAGCGTCGGTACACCCATGACCAGGCCGATTCGCTTTGAAGTATGACGTTGGAGGTAGTTGGCGAGGCGGTAGAACTCGCCGAAGTTCGAGATCAGGACAGGCCGGCCCAGGGTGCGAAGAATGTCGACACGGTCAAGGAAGTCGCGTTTGTCGATGGCGTCGCCTTGCAGCAGGTTGTTCAGAGTCATCTCGGTGACGACGAGGATGTCTTCACCCTGGTTGGCCGGCTCTTGCTCGAATTGTGCCAAGGCACTATGGAGCATGTCGACGGTGACATTGGTCACTGGTCGGAAACTGCCGCGGAGCAGAAGTATCGGACGTTTGTGGAACGCCTCGGCGGGCTGGATGACTTTGCCGCCGGGCGTGAACATCGCCGCGCCTGAGAGCCCGCATTGGACGAGTTCGAGGCTCATCAGGCGATTGTCCACGTGGGCGAAAGTGGGACCGGAAAACTCGATCAGATCGACCTCGAGCCGTTGGCCGGTAAGGCCCTCAAGGAGTTGCCGGACCGTGGCCAGTGGGTCGGACTCGTAGAGCGCGGAGTGGATCAGGTTCACGCCCAGAATTCCGATGGCCTCTTGCTGAGAGACAGCCTCGCGGTCAAGGAGACTGACGTGGAGAATGATCTGGGAAGGGACGGAACCCGGGCTGGCCTGAAACCGGATACCCATCCAGCCGTGCCAATCCTCTTTGCGGGTGTAGCTCTTGGCGGCGACGGTGTCGGCAAAGGCGAAGAAGCGAGTCCCTTCGCCCCGTCTGGCGCCGAGGTGGTCGGCCAGGGAACGGAACTCGTGGTCGAGCATCGTCTCGAGGCGTTGGCGACTGACATAGCGTCCGCAAGGGCCGTAGATGGCGTCGGACACGGTCATGTCGTAAGCGGAGATACTCTTGGCGATCGTCCCCGCCGCGCCGCCGACTCGGAAGAACCAGCGCGCCACTTCCTGCCCCGCGCCGATCTCGGCAAAGGTGCCATATTTCGAGTCGTCCAGGTTGATCTGAACCGCCTTCTGATGCGTGTCGAGGCTATTGGATTGCATGGTAGGTCCGATTCGTGATGATGGCTTTCGCCCAGCGATGCCCCGATTGGGTGGTTGCGGAACTCGCGACCAACGACGAGCCCAGGGACTTCCCGCCTTTCACTCCGCAGATCGAAGGTCGAAGCTGTATCGAAAGACATGAACCCGATGAGCGCATCATTGCGGAGGACGGAGGCGACGATCAACCCCTCGATGAACTGGAAACTCAAGAACCAGCGCAATCGGAGGCGGCGGATCGATCGGGAGAAGACGTTGGCCACGTCTCCTCCGACTTCGGTGACGCGGCGGGGCGTGATGAACGATGAGCCGTCGGATCGTGCGATCACGAAATCTCGAACGCGAACTGGTCAGTGTCGCCAGGCTCCGCGGATTCGGGAAGTTGCCGTTTCCGGACGATTACTAATGCGTGAGATTCATACGTCGTGTAGTCTTGTGAAAGTCGAGCCGAGGGCTTGAGCCCAATCCTCCAAGCATTAGGACCGTGGTTTTTCACCGCGAACCCAAGGGGATCAAGATGGCGACCGAGAACATCAAGCTGGTCTGTCGATGGTTTGATGAGGTTTGGAACCAGCGGCGCACGGATACCATCGACGAGTTACTGACCGACGAGAGCATCAGCTATTCCGAATCGGGCCCGTTGCTGGGCAAGCAGGAATTCAAGGAGCGGGTGCATTCCGCCTTCCTGTCGGCCTTCCCTGACTTGCAGATGACCGTTGACGGGACGGTGGCCGAGGGGGATCAGGTGGTCGTCCGCTGGTCTGCCAAGGCGACCCACCTGGGCGATGGCCTGGGAGTCGCCCCGACCGGGCGGAAGGTCACGTTCCGGGGCATGACCTGGCTCCGTTTCCAGGACGGCAAGATGGTCGAGGGATCAGACTGCTGGAATCAGTCGGGATTGATCCAATCGCTCTGTGCCCACGAATCACCGCAGGACGACCTGGCGACGTTCTAGGGGACCTGGGTGGCAGTTGACTTCGACAGGCAAGAGGCGATGACGCCCGATGATCAGCCTGGCGCGGTGCAACTCGTGATCGATGGGGACCGGTACCGCTATACCGAACCCAGCGGCGGTTTTGAGGGGCGATACCGGCTCGAACCGACAAAGCGCCCCAAGGAGATCGACAGCATCCCCACGTCAGGGGAGCACCGTGGTAAGGTCGCGCCCGGGATCTATGAGATCGAGGGGAATACACACCGAGTCTGCTTTGCTCTGCCGGGGAGCGAGGACCGGCCGACGACGTTGGGGGAAAGCCCTGGCGGGGGTTGCCGTCACTACGTCATGAAGAAGGTCACCGGGTAGAGGAGGAAGTGTACCCATCCGCCGGGGAAAAAAATCGAACCGACCGGGCTGGTCACAACGCGCCGGTGAATGCTCCCCCTGTCGTGGCCGAAAAACTCGCTCTCGGGCAACTCACGCGGGACCGCCCGGCGGCTCGGTCAGCCCCTCCCCGGTAGCGGCGATCCGCCCGACCCTGCTCACGTCGAACGGAAAACGACGGAAAGCCCCATCTGATCGAGCCGGGGCTATTCGCGGTCATCGACCGCCCGCTGCTCGCCACCTGGTGCAGACATTCTGAATGGCCATTCTGCAGGGCTACTTGTTCTGGACCCAGCAAGGCCGGCGAATAGGATTGAACGATGCCTCCGAACGACTCAACATCGACGCGAACTTTGATGACATGGGTCTGACGGAGAAATACCGCCCTCGCAAAGAGTTGTTCGCGGGGGACAGCGCCAATTCCGACTGGCACTTTCTGGCTGCTGGCCCGGCTCTACCAGGCGAGATGAAATACCCATAAGGTTCCGACGACTTGCGAGTGATCGCGAGTAGCCTGAATTTCGAGGCGTTGGGAATTGCACCCGTGGGATATTTAATGCAAGCCTTTATCTGGATACCATTTGCGGAAAATGCACTAGGGGGCTGTCGGAAGGGGGGCGGGACTGGGTGGCACTCCGGAGACTCGTCGCAAGCTGGCATCGCCTGACGCCTTCCGTCAGGAATAGGATCATGGCTATCGCCGGAGCGGTGGAGGCATAGAGAGCCCACCCCGCATAGTGATCGGGCGGCCCCTTGCTTAAGGCTTCGTCGACAGCCGGAACAGGGTGGTGAACTACGCCGGGCCGAGGTGGCCGTGCCTCAAAAGCTGTTCGCGGCGATTTTGGATCGGATCGAGCGTCTGCCAGCAAGCCCGCTGGCCGTCTGAGGGTGGTCTGGCGATGATCTACGCGGTCTCGTGAGGACGAGAGCGAAGATGGTACGCTCCTCGGCCACCGGACAACGGCGAAGAAGCCGTCAGTGATGGCTGAGAGGCCAGTCTTGAATGGCAGGAGAAGACGATGGGAGGTTCCGAACTGGTGGCAAGTTGACCGGACCGTTCCAGCCTGCTGTAATCCCATGACAGGTGACGCGGCGTGTGACCAAATCGGTCAAGCTCAGCCGTCATTCGGGAAATCTCGGTTGATCGTAAGGATCGACCCTCAGCGAGGTGAAGATCGCGCAGCACAAACGCAGTGTCGTCCAAACCATTGTTGCCATTGCCGCGTCGTGCCTCTTGGGCGTGCCGAACGTTTCTTTGGGCGCCAATAAGGCTGAAGAGGGATTCGTCAGCCTTTTCGATGGCAAGACGCTCGATGGCTGGCAACTGATGAATGGCGCGAAGTTTGTGGTTGAGGACGGCGTCATCAAGCACAACGAGGGCAACGGCTGGCTTCGTAGCGACAAAGAATATGCCGATTTCATCCTGCGCCTGGAATTTCGTTTCATGAAACCCAAACAGGATGGCGGTGTCTTTCTGCGAGCAGGCATGGAAGGCAAAAACTGGCCTGATCGGAAGTACGAGGTGCAGGTTGAGAATACGCGCCGCATGGCGACGATCTTCAACGCCAAGAATGATCTCAACGTCGAATTGACGCAAAAGGCGCTCAAGCCCGTGGGTGAGTGGAACGAATACGAAATCAAGATTGTCGGACCAAGAATTGAAGTTCGATTGAACGGCGAGCTGGTTTCCACCTCCAGCTCCGCGGATATGCTGAAGCGGGGCTATCTCGGCTTTCAAGGCGAAAATGGAGCTCACGAGTACCGCAATCTCCGGCTCAAAGATCTCAGCAAGTAATGTCGATTCGAACAGGGCACTTAGATAGTCGCATAACAAAGCGCAGATAAAGGGTGGCATGGAACCATTTCCAGGAACGTGAGCCCCCGGGTCAGGTCGAAGCCTTCGATGCGCGTACTGGACATGGCAATCACGTCGAATCCTCTGCGACCAGGGCCACAACACACCGTCGACTTCAGAGATGATCTGTTTTGCCGATGATCGCCGGCCCGTTTGCAGGGAACTCGCGATGACCTACAGGTCTGGCGATCGAGGATTCGTCATGGACGGGTGCGTGCCAATAGCCGACTGTGCACCATACTCCGAAACGCTCCGTTTCCTGAGCCCCTTATCGTGGAGAATATTTTTATGGCCGAGCATGACCCTCTCTCCACTCACCGCCGCGGGTTCTTGAAGGCCGGGGCGTCCGGTTCGGTCGCAGCCCTCGCGGCGACGCAGACGCCAGCGGCGGAAGCCCAGGAGAAAGCCCACGCATTGCCCACGCGTGTGCTCGGCCGGACGGGCGAGAAGGTGACGATCCTGAACCTGGGTACGTTCCGCGGGTCGGGCCTGGGACGGATCCTCCGCCACGCCTACGCCCAGGGCGTCCGGTGCATCGACACGGCCGACACATACAGGTCGGAACCCGGCATCGCCGACTGGCTCGACTCGAACCCCGCGCTCCGGAAGTCAATCTTCCTTGTCACGAAGGACCATCCGAAGGCGCCGAAGGATCTGATTGCCCAACTCGATAGGCGGCTCGCCACCCTGCGGACCGATTATGTCGACCTCTTCTTGATCCACGGCATCGGCAACGAGTACCCTGCCAACTCGCTCGAGTGGCCGAAGAGCAAGGAGATGAAGGACACGGTGGAGGCCATCAAGAAGTCGGGCAAGGCCCGGTTCGTGGGGTTCTCATGTCACGACGGACGCAGAGCAGACTATCTGGAGGCCGCGGCCGAGGGGAAGGTTTTCGACGTCGTCATGATCCAGAATACGGCATGGCTGGATAAGAACACTCGCCTGAACAAGGCGATCGACCGCTGCCACGCCGCGGGCATCGGCCTGATCTCGATGAAGCAGCTCGCCGGGCCCAACCCCGACGCTTTCCTGGCCCAGGTTGCGAAGAAGGCGCCCGACCTGATCGAGCGGGGGATCACTCCGTACGGGGCGCTCCTGCACGCGATCTGGACAGACGAGCGGTTTGCGATGGCCTGTGTGTCGATGCAGAACATCGATCAGGTGAATGAAAACACCCGGGCAGCGCGTTCTTTTGAGCCATTAAAAAGTGCGGATATCTGCCGCCTGCGGGACGCCTTCATCGCCTCCGCCCCCACGCTCTGCCCCGACTGCGACGGCCGCTGCTCTCTCGCCGCGGGCACGAGGGCCCCGCTCGGCGATATCACTCGGTACCTGACCTATTATGAACGCCATGGGGCACGGACTGAAGCTCGCGACAGGTTCTCATCACTTCCCCCCGAAGCCCGCAACTGGACCGATGCCGACCTGGCCGCGGCCCGCGAGGCTTGCCCTGCGAACCTGGATTTCGGAGCGTTATTGGAGAGGGCGAAGGATTCGCTGGCCTGATCGGAACGGTAGGACAGCGGGATGGACGCCGTCGGTCCGCTTAAACCGAGGAGTCCTCTCAGGTTTGAGTCTCCATTCCTCGTGGGCGCCGGGACCCGCACCCGCGACCTAACACGCCTTATTGTGAGCGAAAACTCGGCTTGGGTTGCGTTCCCTTTGACTAGCGCAAGGTTGCTCCACTCAACGATACCCTCTGGAGTGAAGCTGTCGCGTCATAGGTTTCTAATTTAGATTGCGTGCATGTCTGCACGTTTTGCTTCAATCAACAGCCTGCGTGTCGGATATTTGTCGGGATACCGGCGGCAATGCTGGTGTAGAATCGACTCGAAACGCGGCGAGAACAGATTGCAAATGGATTCAATCTTTAGAGTTATGATATTCTTTTCTGAACTATCATGGGGATTGTCTCATTCCGTATTTCCAGTGGTTGACAGTTTTTGTATCAACTCCGTTGGATCGGACTTGAGTAACTCCCAGAAGTCGTAACTGGGCAGTCTCAGGCCGAGCCGCTGGTACGGGCAGACGTCCTTTCTCGGGCCCGAGCGGAACGGGTGGGTGTTCCAGTACAGACGCTTCAGGTCGAGCATCGGCTGGGTCATCCGGCGGTGGCGCGACTGGTGCATCCGCAGTACGCTGTTCATGCACTCGACCGCGCTGCTCGCTCGGAACGTCTCCTCCAAGACCACCGCGATACGGGCGTAACCGGCTCGCGACGGTTCGCTCAAGGTCCCGTGCCGACCCACCGCGCGGACCAGTTCCGTCGCTGAGTCCGAGGCCTTCTGTCGGCGGTGCCATAGCCACCAACGCCAGGCCAGCGCCTCGCGCCATTGCGGCTCCGGCTCCGCAGTCTTCAGGCGGTCCTGCATCCGGTCGAGGAACGCCAGACTCCGCGGGTCGTTCAAGAAATTGCGGACCTTCGACCAGTCAGGGCCGGTCAGGTCCTTCACCCCCTCGGCAATCTCGGAGGCGGCTCCGGCGCGATTGTTGAGCCGACCGTCGGGGGTGAACAGGTCGAGCGCCGCATGCACCCGGTCCCAGGCCGACTCCAACCGCTGGACCTGGTCGAACCGCTCGATCGCGCGGGCCCACGATGCCCGCGCGGCCGCCGCGGCGGCTCGGGCGTCGATGCCTTGTTGTTTCGCGGCGGCGACCTTGGCGGCGGCGGCCTCGGCCAGTTCCCACGCCGCCTCGGCGCCACGCCAGTGTCGAGCGAGAACCCGTTTCGCCTCCATCGTGGTGTGGAAGACGTCCAGACCGTGCGTCAGGGCCGGGGCTGACGAGTCGATCGCACGCCCCTTTGCCAGTTGCGTCACCGCCGAGCCGATCCCCTTGGCGGCGTTGGAGACGGCGAATTCCAGACCTGAGAATGGCTCCAACTGTGTCTTCCAGGTCGCGGCCGATCGGTCCTTGGCGTTCCGGCAAAAGACGGCAGCCATGCTCGCCGGCTCGATCCCGACCAAGGTCGGCCGCCCCCAAAAAAGATCTCGTCCAGCGCGAGGGTCTGGACCTGAGCCGCACACGCCGGGTCGAGGGCCTTGAGCACCTGGCCGGCTTGCCGGGCCGCGTCCTGGACCCAACGCCCCAGGGTCGAATGGTCGGGGACTTGCTCCGGGGCCAGGAGCACGCCGAGCAGGTCTTCGACCTGGCGGAGGCTGACCCCGATGGCGAAGGCGACCGTGGTGAGTTGGCGTTGTTTGGCCTTGTTCAAGAGGATCCGGCCTTGGGCCTCGCGTTTCAGTTCGGCGATCCGCTCGCGGAGCCGTTGATTCTCCTCACGGAGTTCGACGACGTCCTCAGATGTGGGTTCGCCCGCGAGCCGCTGCTCGACCTTGCGGGAGTGCTCGTAGACGGTCTCGCGGCTGCAGCCGGCCTGTTCGGCTTGTTGCGTGACAGCCCCGTGCTGACCAGAAAAGACGGCGGCGGCGTTGAGGATCCAGACGCGAGGCGATAAGTTGATCATGGGAGGTCCTTCCGTGATGATGACTACCTTGGTCGGAATGTCATCAAACCACGGCAGGGCCTCCCAATCCATTCAAACTGTCAACTCGCTCACTGACCATTTCTGGCGGAACGCGACATTCCCTGAGAAAGCCACGAGCGGAGCTTCGCAACGACCTTATGGGCCAAGGAGTTAGTGCTTAGCTTCATGCCATTCGGGACGGGGCAGGAAGTATCCCCGACACGTGGATGATGTTTTCTCCGGAATCCGCCATGAGTCCTTGCTAAGCAATGGTTTACAATCCAACCGCCCCACGCTCGCCCACGACATCTGCCGGAACTCCGGAAGGTCGTCGACGCTTGGCCCTCGCTGCCGGAATCGATCCGGGCGATGAGTCCGTCGTGGTGAGCTCGAGCCGATAACACAGCGGCTTGGAGAGCCGGAAGCCTGATTCACGTCTCTGGGGGGAAATCATCGCGATGGTGTGTATACCTAGTCCAGGATTCCCGGTTCATGGACCATAGGTTCACTCCCTGATACTCCGCGTCTCTGAGCCCGGAACAAACCTGAATTATCTCTTCTTCAATTGCTCGAACGGCACAATCTTCACCGGGCACTGACGGTAGTACGGCGACAACAACTCGTGGTCAACGACGATGAGTGAATCTACCGACCATTTGCCCTTTGCGGTGATCCTGAGTTCGTCAAGGACAGCATCGAGATTGTTCTTCACCCATTCGACACGACGGGAATGTTTGTCGAGGATCGACCGTCTTCCATTTGTCCCGACGAAGAATTCCTGGAGCTCGTTACCCATCTCGTAGAATGTTCTCGCCCCTGCGAGGTCCTTGCACTCTATGACGACCAGTGTGCGTCGTTTCGGTTCAACGACGAGGACGTCAATGTCCCCGAGTTGCTCCAGTTGGCCTCTACGAGATCCGATTTTCTTTAACCGTCGTCTCACTACCAACTCCAGATCTTGCTCGAAGAAGTCGGCAACGAGGTCATTGAACAACTCGCTCTCAACGTTCAAATACCGGCTGATTGCCTGCTTCATTTCGAGCGACTGGGCCCGAAGTCTACCCGTCAGACAGATCATGAAGAGATAGACTGACGCTTCGAGGGCTTGGCGAGGCCCCCAGATCACCTCATGGTCACCGCCCTCTCTCGGCCGCACCAGAAAAGGCTTTCGAAGGTAGGACAGCGAGCGATTGAATCGCCAAGGGTATACGTCCTCCGCTCGGTTGGGTCGCGGCGGGGCGAGAAAACTGGGGCGAGGTTCT
Source organism: Singulisphaera photorubra (assembly GCF_045290345.1). Lineage (GTDB taxonomy): Bacteria > Planctomycetota > Planctomycetia > Isosphaerales > Isosphaeraceae > Singulisphaera. The sequence goes on from NZ_CP155447.1 coordinate 4,077,260, forward strand.
AGAGACAGGTGGTCCATCATGGTTACAACTCTCCCTTCGGTCCATCCAAGTTCGCGGGATAATTCACGGGTGAGCTCCTGCTTGCCGAAGATGCAGACTCTTGGCGAGCGGGCAAATCCGATTGACGATGCTGCTACCAAGAAGTCGCGGAATTCTCGGAGGGAGTACCCCAATTCAAGTCTGACCGCTTCATCGAGGTCCGTACGCTCGGAAGAGGGAGGATCAACAGGAGCAGATGGCCGCCAATGGCGGTGAAAACCCCTCTGCGCCCGCATAATCTCACCGTGGGCCTGAACGGGCAGGAATGCTTCCCTCACCTTGTCGAGCTGCCCGCGATCCATCCCGAGGCGCCTTGATCCAAGAACCTCCAGGTCAAAATCAGCCAATTTGAACTGAAGAGAGTCGCTGAGTTGGCCGTGATCAATGATCTCGTCGGCGAGCGCCTGCAAGCGGTCGTAAACCTCCATGCTGAGCGGACGAATGCCACGCGGCGGACAGGCTGCCACATACTCGAGGACGAAGCGGGCCGCCATCGCCGCCTTGTTCCTCGCCGGCAGCTCCTGGCCGATCATGGTGACCATCTCGCCCATCGAACTAAAACACTCGAGGCGCGTCGGGATCGTCAGCCGCACTTGTGCGATTTCTTGGAGAACTGCCTCGTGTCTCGCAACGAGGGTTTCCAGCAAGTCGACGGGATTGAGCGAAGCGATCAATCTCGCCAGGCGAGTAGAGGAATTGGACGACCGAATTCAGGACAGCAACACGACGATCCTTCGCGATCGGGGCGATAGGGTATCCTTTCTCTTGGATCAGATACTCGCCGGCTTCATCCAACAGCTCGTTCTCATCTGCTTCCTGGACCTTGCGTAATGACGGGAGACCCCGCTTATCGAGAATGGGGGTGTGGCTGGAGTTCGAGACGAGTATTTTCTTCTTTCGGCCGAGTGGTGCATAAAAATCGATATACTCCGCGATTTTTCGATCCGCGAGCAGCCGCTCCGCCTCATCTGGGGCAAAAGCGCGAAGACCCTCCAGGATAAGGCGCATCAACTCGCGCTCACCGCGGTTATCCTCCACGCCCATCATGTCATTGAACGAAGGATGAATTGTAAGCTCAAGTTTCAATGCTTCGACGTGAGGCATGACGCTGACGGGTGCAATCATTGGGTCTAGTTCGACGGGCGTTCCGCTCCAATCACCGTCGAAGGCCAATTCGATGTGGACTAGATCACTCGGCTCAACCCGCTGCAATAGAGGAACGAGACAAGGCGTGAATTGCCAGATCCAGTAGGCGAGAGATTCCGTGAAGACAAAGGAGGCTTGGCGTACATCGCGATCTCCCGGGCGCGTGGCCCCCACGATCCACACGGGTACGGGCAGCCCCTCGACAAGCACCGTTGCCCGATCTGGGAGGCCATGAATGATGCTCCTCGGAACATAAATCGGAACGGCACGCGAATCATGCAGGCAGGTCACCTCGACGAAGTATCCCCGCTTAGTGGAGGGTGCGGCGTGCCAATCGCGCTGCCGGATGACCTCCTTCTTCAACTCTCCGGAGCCGGGAGGGATATATAGGACATCCGGAGCTGCTTCGTCAGAGATGTAAAAGTTGTACCCCGTCTTCCGGTAGAGCAAGAATTCATCGATAGAATCCATGCATATGACTTGCGTCTTGTCGCGGAGCCGGGAGCAGGCTTTGGCGTACTTCCATAAGACGAGGGAGTTGCCTCCTTCGAGGAAAGCAATTGTCTCGAGGTCCGCAGCCGACAGGTTTAGGAACTGGGAGTAGACGGGGCCTTTGGGCCGATCGAACCCCATGGCGACCAGACGCCCGATGCCCTGGATAACCACTAGGAAAAAGACTTCATGCACGTCGCCGCTGACCGTAAAGATGAAGCGTTCGATTTCGTCCAGACGCTGGTCGATCAGAGGATCAAAGTCAGGGGTCGGCCACGCTCCATGAGGAGATTGTGGGTCGTACGCCTCGAGAGCGTCCGTGACAAGGAGTGTATAGGCGAGCTTCCCCTGATCGAATTGGAAGACGCCGTCGACCGCCTCAGCCAAGCCATCCGGGAGTCGAGGGAGATGACAGTCGAGCTGTTGGTGGTCCAGGATTTCGAGCGAAGAGCAAACCGAGCGCCAGGCTGCGAGGCTAAAGCAGCGAGACAGTTGGTTCGCAACCCCCATCTCGTGAGCGAGTCGGATCAGCTCGTGCCTGCAAGCGGATAGCAACGAGCCTGGAAGAGCGACGATCCATCTGTCGCCGGCCCGGACGATCGGACGGATCAGGAGAGGGCCGTTCGCGACTACGAATTCATCGGCCCCAGAGGAGCCGACGGAAGTCGTCAGCGCCTCGAAATCTTCTATTTCGACATTATGCTTTCCAAGTAGCGTGCGGAGTTCGCTCTCGCTGAAACACACTGCATTCTTTAGAACAACGAGTCGGTCGGCGAATGGGATTGCGATGGCATCGCTTGCAGGATCCGAGGCTTCGCAACCACGATCGATACCCGCCTTCTTCGCCATGGCATCGCTGATGGCCAGGACCGAGGAGAGAAGGGCCCGCCCTCGTAAGAGATACTGTCGTTCGATCTCGAGTGGACTGAAGAACACACCCTCGATGAAGAGGCGGAGGATGAAAGTGGCGTCGTCGACGATCCCCGGGAAGACCAGGAAGGAACCTCCATAAAACGTGAGCGACTCTACAAACGGATTACTGAGGGGATCCTCGTACGGACTCAACGCTTCCAGAGCTACCGACCGGCAGACTGCTTTCAACCTGTTCATGCTGATTCGTGGCTTGTCCGGCGTGTAGGGTAGGCTCACGGCGACATGGGCGAGCGCCTCTAATCGGATGGTGCGCCATGCGTTCTCGGGATGGAGCTGTAGTCCCGCGGCAGCTCGAAGTAGGTCACGCGAGTTGCAAAATGCCAGCTCGGCGGCGAGGGTGGAAAGCGAGGGCTCGAGATTCTCGTTCGTCATGTCGAAGGTCTTCCTGGCCAAACCGAAATGGGTGCCGTCGTTAAGTCTGACGTTCCGCGTATCTCCGGTTGGTGGCCTTTCACGGCTCTTATCGTTGTTCTCGGAGATACTCGCGGTTGATCGTTATCCTCAGCCCGATGTGCGGTCCGCCATCGATCATCACACCGATCTCACGACCTGGGTAGCACGAATCCTGATCCCAGGCGGATTCGTGGGTGACGACTGCCTTCGTCCCCGCGTCGAGGCTCACTTCCGCATCCGCAGTTACGACGCGGATCGGCTGTCCTGGGACGAAGATCGCAACCGGTTCGCCAACCGACAGGAGGGAGACCTGGGAGCCGTAGATCTCGAGATAGATGACGAAGATGTACCTGGATGCCGAAGACGACGGCCAGCGGCACCAGACTCCAGAGCATCGTCCTGACCCGTAGTCTCAGGGTCCCTCACTCCTCAGGCCGCCCCCCGGCCCACATCCGGGGCCACGATGCTGGGAGGGACAATTGACCCTCCGCCGTCACCCAGCAATAGTTTTTCATAGAGTCCATGACATTGCGTGATTAGAATGGGGCCACACCGGCCAAACGCACAGGAGACCGATCTTGACTATTTCGCTTGTCTTGACTCTAGCACTTGTAACACAGGTTTCTTCAACCGCGGCCGCTACTCCCGCAAGGCTGATGTTGAGTAACGACGACCCGAAATTCCCGATCGGCATCTCCACAGAACTCAAGTTCTACCGCGATAATAACCGCCGCATGTTAGACGAGGCTTTCCATAAAGAAGATATGGAAACGATCGAAGCTGCTCGGGAGCGGGGGGCTTGGATCGCGGTCCCCTCTGGCACCGCTGCTCTGCCGATCGCCAGATTCCGACTAAAGGGTCCCATGTACAGCGAGGTCGTGCGAGTCAAGGTCCTCGAGGGCCCGAAGAAAGGCGCCATCGGTTGGTTATCCCTGCGATCTATTGTGACCCCTGAGGAGTTCACCCGCCGGAGGAAGGCCAGTGAGGAGGGGAAACATGTGTTCAAGATGACCCCGCAATTCTACGACCCAGACATCGCTGAGGAGGCCTTCTTGGCTCCGCAGCTCGTCTACAACCTTAATCTCCCGTCAGTGACTTACGTGTGCAAGGATCTCGCCACCCTCAGTCGTATTCAGGCGATCCCGTCCGACTTGGGTTTCGGTGGTGCGGTCGCGGACGACACCCCCGCCCCACCGAGCAAAGTCGAGATGCTCTACAAGCAACTCGAGAAGGAGAAGGCTGTCTGGCTCACCTTGCTCAACACCCCAATCACGGTCTTGAACCCTCGGAGGGATCTTGCGACCGAAGAGGCCCCCAACTATCCGGTACAAGTCTTGATGACCGGTGGAGTTCACAAGGGGAAAGAAGGCTGGGTGTTTGTCGGTATGGTCTCTCCGTTTCCGAGGAAGCGACTTTCAGGACCTTTCCAGTTCGGCCAACAGCCTTCGAGGGCTGCCGAGAATCGCAAAGATGATCACCAGAAATCCAAACCAGTCCCGAAAGAGTCGCCCATCACCGAAGCCCAGCTCGCGGACATGATGCGAGCCAAATCGGTAGGACTCTGTGGTGCCCCCACGCTGGATGGTACCCCCTGCAAGCGGCGGGTCGCAGGGGGCGGCTTCTGTTACCAACACCATTGATCCCGCGATGAATATCCACCGAACGGGGCAGGGGACCCATGGATCAGGGTCCCCGCCGGTGGGAGGATCAAATATACCCCCCGCCCCCTCAGTCGAGCTGGACGGCTATGCCGACCTTGACCGAACGCTCCAGGACCGCGACAAAGTCGTCCGACAGGATCAGGTAAGCCCCACCCGACTGCGCAACTCCCTCACACACTTCGATCGCCGAGTCCCCCTGGACCTTGACCCAGGTGCCAGGCGTTGCGCACTGCGCGAACTCGCCAGGGTTGTTCCGGCATCCTAAGCCTCGATGATCCCAACTGCGTTCGCGTCCTGGATGCTCCAGCCGGCTTTCTCCAGGGCGGCGTCGATCTGCTGTCGCGCGGCGTCTCGGGCTTCGGCATCGTGGTTGCGCACCCATCAATTGGATCGGGAGACTTCAGTCTACACCACTGTCGATGGACATGGAAGGCCCGTGGGAGCAAAGAGACAAGGCTCACGGTTTTATGTGAGCCATGCTCGTGAACGAGGAAATATTGGCTTGAGCTAACGTTGATGCAATGAAAGCGTGAAAATTCGTTCAAATAATGAACACAAAAACTTGCGGAACAGAAGAGGGTTTTTCGGAAAAATGCGACTAAATACTGAATGAATGCTCCCTTCGAACGATCATATGGGTAAGGGAACTCTATACCGAAAGGAGCAATGACCTTGCTTGCGTACCTGACCTACGGCGAAGCCGGTCGGCGATTGCCGGCCCCGAAGAGCGAAGACACCATCCGGCGCTGGGCCACCGTGGGGCTTCGCGGGGTGATCCTCGAGACCGTCTGGGTAGGGGAAACCCCCTGCGTAACGGCCGAGGGACTGGCGGACTTTTTCGACCGACTGACGGCCGTGAAACGCGGCGACCAAGAAGCGAAGTGACAGCGACGACATTCCCCGGCGAGGGAGCCCTGGGGCCGGAGGTTAACAACTGGGACCCCGAGATCGACGGGCCGGCGTGGCTCAATGACCCCGCGCTCGCGGAGGCAAGAGACACCTGGGGTTCACCACCTTGGAGAACACATGATCGCGACTGATACCGCTTGGGCGACGCGTGCGCCCGAGCTCGCGGAGGGATTGTCTCATTCCGTATTTCCAGTGGTTGACAGTTTTTGCGTCAACTCCTTTGGATCGGACTTGAGTAACTCCCAGAAGTCGTAACTGGGCAGTCTCAGGCCGAGCCGCTGGTACGGGCAGACGTCCTTTCTCGGGCCCGAGCGGAACGGGTGGGTGTTCCAGTACAGACGCTTCAGGTCGAGCATCGGCTGGGTCATCCGGCGGTGGCGCGACTGGTGCATCCGCAGTACGCTGGTCATGCACTCGACCGCGCTGCTCGCTCGGAACGTCTCCTCCAAGACCACCGCGATACGGGCGTAACCGGCTCGCGACGGTTCGCTCAAGGTCCCGTGCCGACCCACCGCGCGGACCAGTTCCGTCGCTGAGTCCGAGGCCTTCTGTCGGCGGTGCCATAGCCACCAACGCCAGGCCAGCGCCTCGCGCCATTGCGGCTCCGGCTCCGCAGTCTTCAGGCGGTCCTGCATCCGGTCGAGGAACGCCAGACTCCGCGGGTCGTTCAAGAAATTGCGGACCTTCGACCAGTCAGGGCCGGTCAGGTCCTTCACCCCCTCGGCAATTTCGGAGGCGGCTCCGGCGCGATTGTTGAGCCGACCGTCGGGGGTGAACAGGTCGAGCGCCGCATGCACCCGGTCCCAGGCCGACTCCAACCGCTGGACCTGGTCGAACCGCTCGATCGCGCGGGCCCACGATGCCCGCGCGGCCGCCGCGGCGGCTCGGGCGTCGATGCCTTGTTGTTTCGCGGCGGCGACCTTGGCGGCGGCGGCCTCGGCCAGTTCCCACGCCGCCTCGGCGCCACGCCAGTGTCGAGCGAGAACCCGTTTCGCCTCCATCGTGGTGTGGAAGACGTCCAGACCGTGCGTCAGGGCCGGGGCTGACGAGTCGATCGCACGCCCCTTTGCCAGTTGCGTCACCGCCGAGCCGATCCCCTTGGCGGCGTTGGAGACGGCGAATTCCAGACCTGAGAATGGCTCCAACTGTGTCTTCCAGGTCGCGGCCGATCGGTCCTTGGCGTTCCGGCAAAAGACGGCAGCCATGCTCGCCGGCTCGATCCCGACCAAGGTCGGCCGCCCCCAAAAAAGATCTCGTCCAGCGCGAGGGTCTGGACCTGAGCCGCACACGCCGGGTCGAGGGCCTTGAGCACCTGGCCGGCTTGCCGGGCCGCGTCCTGGACCCAACGCCCCAGGGTCGAATGGTCGGGGACTTGCTCCGGGGCCAGGAGCACGCCGAGCAGGTCTTCGACCTGGCGGAGGCTGACCCCGATGGCGAAGGCGACCGTGGTGAGTTGGCGTTGTTTGGCCTTGTTCAAGAGGATCCGGCCTTGGGCCTCGCGTTTCAGTTCGGCGATCCGCTCGCGGAGCCGTTGATTCTCCTCACGGAGTTCGACGACGTCCTCGGATGTAGGTTCGCCCGCGAGCCGCTGCTCGACCTTGCGGGAGTGCTCGTAGACGGTCTCGCGGCTGCAGCCGGCCTGTTCGGCTTGTTGCGTGACGGCCCCGTGCTGACCAGAAAAGACGGCGGCGGCGTTGAGGATCCAGACGCGAGGCGATAAGTTGATCATGGGAGGTCCTTCCGTGATGATGACTACCTTGGTCGGAATGTCATCAAACCACGGCAGGGCCTCCCAATCCATTCAAACTGTCAACTCGCTCACTGACCATTTCTGGCGGAACGCGACATTCCCCATAACCGCAGGTGAGGACCGCGATCGAGCGATTCGCGGCGCCGCCATACAATTGCCGCGTGTTCAACCTCTCCATCGGCAGCGGCCTGCCGGCGGATTTCGAAAATGGCGGACGCCAGTCGCGCTGGGCCGAGGACCTGGACACGCTGGCTCGCGAGCTTCAGGTCCTGATCGTCCTCGCCGCGGGCAACCACAAGCTGGACGAGGCCGCAGACTCGGACGAAGCCGAGCGGGTGATCCAAAGCTATCCCGAATTTCTCTTCCATGAAGGGGCCTCCCTCAGCGACCCGGCGACCGCCGCGATAGCGGTGACCGTCGGCGGGATCGCCGAGCACGAGGCGCCGGAGCAGTGGGAGGGAGAGGACCACACGGAATCGATCGACCGACCGGTCGCGCGTCGGCACGAGCCCACGCCTTCGACTCGCATCGGCCCCGGCATCAATGAGTCCTTCAAGCCCGACTTCGTTGAACACGGCGGGAATTCGGCACTTCGCGGGGCCGGCGTGCTGAATCACGAGATCAGCAGCTCATTCGGCTACGGGGTGCTTTCGTTCAGCGCCAATCCGCTGAGGGTGCTCTTCGCTTCCGACGTCGGCACCAGCTTCGCCGCGCCGAAAGTCGCCAGGACGGCGGCGATGATCTGGCACCGCCTCAAGGAGATGCTCGCGGCCGACCCCCACCCGAATTTGATCCGGGCCTTGATGGCCAACTCAGCGAACGTCCCGCAGCCGACCCGCGACCTGATCACGTCGAGGAAGGGTGAGAAGTTCGTCCGCCGGGTTTGCGGATACGGGGTGCCCGATCTCGACCTGGCGATGCATTCCGGGAATCGCCGCGTTACGCTCATCGCTTCCTCCGAGATCAAGGTCGACGATTTCTACATCTACCAAGTGCCGATCACGGAGGAGTTCCTCGCTTCCCCCGGGAAGAAACGGATCATCGTCTCGCTGGCCTTCGACCCTCCCGTGCGCCGACGACGGGCGAAATATCTCGGGGTCGCCATGCAAACCGCCCTGTACCGGGGCGTCTCGGTCGAACACATCATCGCGGCGAACAAGCCGATCCCGGCGGAGGAAAAGGACAATCCGGTGACGGCGATCCAAGGCGCCCAGAAGTGCGACCTGAAGCCGTCGAGCACCGAGCTCGCCACCAGCACGCTGCATCGTTCGGAATGGACGATGAGCCGACGGCAAGAATACGGAGACACCTACTACCTGGTAGTCCGAGCACTAAGGACATGGGCTCCGGCTTCCATTACCCATCAAAATTTCGGTCTCGCCGTAACCTTGGTCGCGGACCATGAGCAGCTCTACAACTCGATCCGACAACGCGTGCAGGTCCGGGCTAGGGCGAGAGGCCGCCAGTAAAGCCAGCCAATGTCCATATTCTTCACCATTCCCGGCAACCCCGAATACGTCCTGCACCGGTCGGGCCTGTTCGACCTCCGCGACCGCGAACCCCAACCTTCCGAAAAGCTGACCCGCCTCTTCTACGGCAAACCGATCCCTCCTCTGGCCGAGCTGCTCCCCGCCCTGATCCGGCTCGCCGTCTACTGCAACATGGAGCGCGGCGGAGCATTGAACGTCGAACGCGAGCGGGTGGAGGCTACCGAGGGCCTGAAATCGCTCGGCCTGACGCACGACCACGGGGCGCTCCATGCGACGTTCCAGGCCGTAAGGCAGGCGACTGACTTGGTGGCCGAGGAGATCAAGCTGATTCCCCCGCCGCAGAATCTCTAAAACAGCCGCATCTGCCCCGCGCCGTCCTGCCGCCGCTGCACCACCCGCTTCGCATGGCTCGGCGCAAACTCCTGATCCATGGCGGGCATGACGACCGGCTTCTTCACCTCGATCACCTCCGGTTTCTCGGGTTCCTCCAAAGCAACAGGTTCCTCCGGAGGAACCTCCCGCATGCGTTCCAGAATCCGCGCCGTCACCGGCTTTTCCGCCGTAGCCGCCTTCCGGTCGGCCCGCACCGGCTCCACCTCCACGGTATTCTCGGCCCGCAGCGCCTTGATCCGCCCGGCCAGCTCCGCCACCCCGCCTTCATCCCCGATCTCGAATACGCCCGCGCTGAGTACGACCGCTCGCTCGCCTACCTGCGGTTCGTTCTGAGCCACGACGGCGTCAACCCGGCTCATGCCCACCGGATCGACGCCGCCTACGCCCGCCGTGACCAAGCCCTGAAAGACCGGCACGCGGCGGAGGGGTGGCGACTCACTTCTTCGCCACCACCGCCCGCTCCTTGAATTTCTCTCCCGCGGAATCGTTTTGATCATGCCATCCAACGCTGTTAGGATGGCGAACGACCTGGCTCAAGGTCAGATCGTGCAGTGTCGGTCAGGGTAAATTTCCCGAGTTGTTCGTTCACCAACAGGGTCGGCGGCCTCATGAGAATGTCGAAAATTCACCGTGGTCGGGACGTTGTGAAGGCGATTGTTGTCTGGGCCATCTTCGCGATGCCCGGTATTGTTCCAGACAGGAGTCAGGCTGCGGAACCGGTAAAAGGGGCCACGAAGCAGGCCGACCTGGGGCACGAGGTTAAGCTGGAAGTGGTTTACATCCCGCCCGGTGAATTTCTGATGGGAAGCACGGCAGAAGAGAAGCAATGGGCTGTCGGGCAGGATGGGGGTGCCTTGTTTTCATCGGGAGGAGGCATTCGCGAGGGCTACGAAGGAGAGCCCCGTCGGATGCGAGTGAAGGACGGCTTCTGGATGGGGCGAACGGAGGTCACCATTGGCCAGTTTCGCAGTTTTGTGAAAGAAACGGGCTATGTGAGCGATGCGGAGAAGCCCGGCAACCCGACGATGGTTTTCGACCATGACTGGAAACCGAATGTCAGCGACTCCGGAAAACCTCCTCATCCCTGGGTCCACATGGCAGACAAGAGCTGGAAGGATCCCAATCATGGAGTCGAGCAACAGGACGATTTCCCGGTCGTCTGCGTCAGCTACAACGACATGAAGGCGTTCTGTGTCTGGCTGACGGATAAGGAACGAGCCGCAGGCAAGCTGCCAGAAGGTCTGATCTACCGGCTTCCGACGGAAGCCGAGTGGGAGTATGCCTGTCGTGGGGGAAGCCAGGAAAGTCATTATTTCTGGTGGGGAAATAACCTGGAAGATGCCCACGGAAGATTGAATATTTCGGGGATCGATTTCCTGCCTGGCAAAGACTATGTCTGGACCGGCGCGAAACTTCCCTGGAGCGACGGTTACGCGATGGTTTCCCCCGTCGATCACTACGGTGACCGGGGACGAAATGGATTTGGCCTTGCTGACATGTGCGGTGGCGTCTGGGAATTTGCCATCGACCACTTTGATCCCCAGGGGGGCCACGAAGAGGTCCATTACGAAGACCCGGTAAAGCGCACGGTTTCCAGGCCAGTCTGTCGTGGCGGTAACTTTTACGACGTCCCGGGAAATGCCCGATGCGCCGTCCGATTGGGAATTCAATCCCCAACCTATTCGGATTCGAGGGACGGCTTCCGGGTTTGCCTGGGGTTGCCTCGGTAGTTCACAGGCAATGGGTTCCGCATTCGACGAATGATCCGGAACGCTGGCCATCATCATTCGAGGGACAGATAAGCGCAGAACTGACGTCGCGCCTTCTTCCCGAAGCCGACTGTCCACGTTGATCCACAGTTGAATCGCGAATTGCGACACGACATTCGCCGCCGAAGTCATGACGGTACTCGACGACCTGGGTAAGCGTCAGATTTGTAGGTGATTCAGTCAGTTCCACTTAGGTACTCGGCTTCCTGGGCTTCCTCGCCCGTTGCGAACGTCATCCGGTTCTTAGAAGCTCTGCCAAAACCTCGAAAACCCCTAAAAAACAGGGTGGGAGGCCCCTGTTTCGTACTCCTGAACGTCGTCTTCCCTGAGAATATCAGGCATTTTGCCACCGTAAAGAAACTCAGAACCTTCCTCGATGCGCCCGTAGAACGTCAATAAACCCTGGAAACTCAGCACTCCAATGGCGGGCGAACTGAGGTTTTGGCAGAGCTTCTTAGGGAACTATTGGGGACATTCCTAATATCGGACGTCGATAGGGTAAGATGGACAAAGTACGATCCGCATGCGTTTCAGATGTTGCATGCGTGTGTTGTTGTAATGATGTGTTTTTGTGGCGTCGAATCAAGCTTGGCCCGGCATCAGCTAGTCTTTGAAGCGTCGTAAATCAACGTAATCCGGCAATTGAGTGAAAACAATAAGATGTTTTGAGTCGCCATATAGCGAATTTGCTAGATGTGTTCGTTTATGATTGATTGTCTTGGTTTAATGAGCTGGATAGTCCATTCTTGTATGGAATAGTAAATCTCTGTCTGTACCGCTCACCAATATTTATTGGCCGCAAACTCAATGAAAAAAGGCCACCTGCGAGCAATCGCAAGTGGCCTGAAAGTGGAGGCGGCGGGAATTGCACCCGCGTCCCGAGATCCATCTGTGACGGCCTCTACGTGTGTAGTCGCTCATTTAATTGTCGGCCTAGAAGCCCCGAGCAACAGGGTCCCTTTCGGCTTATCCCATCATGAATTTAACCCAAGCCGCAACAGGCGGTTAAGCTTGGACGAGCCCGCTTTGGCGTCTTCGGACGGAACTCACGGGCAAAAGGCCCGTCGCGAAGCCGTTTCTGCCTTCGTTCAGGCAGCCATACGGAGAGAGGGTGTCCTCTCGGCAACTAAATTTTGGTCTGCTTTTTACGAGGCCCGCTGACCAACCTCGACACGCCACCTGTCACTTCAGCAATCCGGTCGATCCTAGTTCGCCCCCGGCTTGTCAAAGAACACTGGAACTCGTGTCCCAGCTACCTCAATTATCGGGTCTAGAGGCGACAGGTCAAGTCGGTTGTCATTAATCTCGGCCGCGGCCCCGGACGGCGCGGTCGATGTCACGCTTCGCATCCTTGTTTTTAAGGGCTTCGCGCTTGTCGTAGAGCTTGCGCCCGCGGGCGACGCTGATCTCGACCTTCGCCATCCCCTTTTTGAAATAGATCATCAGAGGGACGATGGTGAGCCCTCGTTCAGACGCCTTGGCGAGGAGCTTGTCGATCTCCGTGCGATGCAGGAGGAGCTTCCTCGGACGCTTGGGCTTGTGATTCATCCGGTTGGCCTGGAGGTACTCCGGGATGTCGCACCCATAGAGCCAAACTTCATCGCCGCTGATGCCGGCGTACGACTCTTCCAGGCTGGCTTTGCCGTTGCGGAGGCTCTTGACCTCGGTGCCGGTCAGGACGATCCCCGCCTCGACTTTATCGAGTAACTCGAACTCGAAGCGGGCCCGACGGTTCCGGGCGACGATCTTGATTGCATTTTCGTCGGCGTCACTCTTGGATGCATTCTTGCCGCCGCCGCTCTTGGCCATCGTCGATCGCCTCGGTTCAACCTAAGGAAATGGGGATCAACGGATTATAAGGATCCGTGTTCCATCGGGGCAACGGGAGCCTACCGGCTTCCTCAGGAGCGGGTCGCTGCACAGGCAGCGAGGGCCTCCGCGACGACCTGATCGGGATCGCACGAGTCGATGAGGAGGTGCGGGACGCCCGACTGGTCGGCAAGGGAATCATCGTCCAGACCCTGCTTCAAGATCAACGCAAAGGTCGGCGGATAGCAACGATCCAATGATGCCGAAGGGCACAGCAAATGGGGGGAGAAGTCGGTCACTATCCAGCCGTCTTTCGAGGCACCAGCCATTGCGTTCACGGAAATAAGAGCTTGCTCGACACGGTCGGCGACGGGATCCAGCGGGGCCGGTAAGTCTGCGAATGAACACCGAGCCCCACCAAGCTTGGCAGCGACTTGGTGGAAGACGGCTTCTTTAAGCGGGCTAGCGATGCCATGTAAGGCGAGATAGCTTGGCCTGCGGTCGAGGTTCGCCAGGAGGTGACCAATCGATCGGACGGTCATCGGATCGATCGCGCTGGTGGCGACCTCATTCAGGGGGGCCAGGACGAACCGCCGGAGCGCCATTCTCGGGTGCGGGACCATGAGGCGAGAGGTCTGAATGATCTGGCTGCCGTAGAGGAGAAGGTCGAGGTCGAGTGTCCGCGCCCCCCAACGGACGGCGCGGACTCTCTTGGCTCGGGCCTCGACGGCGTTCAAAAGATCGAGAAGTGGCTCCGCACCCAGTTCAGTCTCGAGGGCGGCGGCCGCGTTGAGGAAGGCGCCTTGTCCTTCAGGGCCGCCGACCGGCTTGGTTTCATGAAACGTGCTGACCGCGTGCACTCCAACGCCGGGTGTCGCGGCCAGCGCATTGATCGCGCTTTCGAGGTTGGATCGGCGGTCGCCGAGGTTACTCCCCAATCCGATCAGCGCCTGAGTCATGAAACTATCGTTCGGTTCAGAGTTTGAGCTTGCCGATCCGTTCCACGGCCTCGATCAGTCGGGGCGTTTCGACGGTGAGCGCCGCGCGGATGTAGCCGTCGGCGGTTCGGCCGAAGCCCAGACCCGGAGTCGTCACGACGTCGGCCTCGTCGAGCAAGCGGGCGCAGAGCTCGGTCGAGGTGTAGCCGGCGGGGCAGGGGATCCAGACGTAGAAGGTGGCCTGGGGGGTCGGCGCGTCCCAACCGATCTTCCTCAAGCTTGAGAGGAAGGCGTCGCGCCGTTCTTTGTAGAGAGCGCGAATCGGGGGGGTGATCGTCTCGTACTCGTCGAGGGCCGTCTTACCCGCGAACTGGATCGCCGTGAAGATGCCCGAGTCACAGTTGGCCTTCACCTGACCCAAGGCCGCGATCTGCGGAGCGCCTCCGATGGCGAAGCCGACGCGCCAACCGGTCATGTTGAAGGTTTTCGAGAGGCTATGGAACTCGACGGCCACGTCCTTCGCCCCGGGGATCTGAAGGATGCTTGGCGCCGGGTGATCGAAGTACATCTCGTTGTAGGCGGCGTCCTGGGCAATGACCAGGTCGTGCGTCTTGGCGAGGTTGACGACCTTCTCGAAGAAGGGGAGATCGGCCGTGCCGCCGGTCGGGTTGTTCGGATAATTAAGGAACATCAAGCGGGCGCGGTTGAAGACGTCGGTCGGAATCGAGTCCAGGTCCGGCCGGAAGCCGTGAGTGGGCTCCAGCGGCATCGTGTAGACGTCGGCGCCCGCGAACATGCTGCTCGATCGATAGACGGGATAGCAAGGGTCGGGCACGAGGCTGATGTCGCCCGGGTTGAGAACGGCCAGGGGGAAGTGGGCGATCCCCTCTTTCGAGCCGATCAGCGGCAGGATCTCACTGTTCGGGTCGAGATCGAGGCCGTAGCGTGCCTTGCAGAATTTGGCGATCGACTGGCGAAGTTCGGGCGCACCCTGGTCGAGAGCATACTGGTGGAAAGCAGGGTTCTCGACGTGATGCTGTAGGCTCTTGATGATCGTGGGGGGAGTGGGCCGGTCCGGGTCGCCCACTCCCAGGTTGATCACATCTCTTCCCGCGGCCAGGGCGGCCTTCTTCTTCTTGTCAATCTCGGCGAACAGGTAGGGGGGGAGCTTCTGGAGCCGCTCGGACTTGACGAAGGGGGTCGTCGGCATCGATCTTCCTATCGAGAAGAGAACAATTGAACTGCGATTCGGGTGGCAAAACGGCGAATCGAGCCCTGATCAAGATCAAGCCATCGCGGCTTCCGGAATGTTATCGTTGGCGTAGATGTTCTGGATGTCATCGCTTTCATCCAGGCTGTCGCGAAGCCTGAGCATCCGCTTCCCATTCTCGACGTCGAGGTCGATCGAGTTGCTGGGGATGTAGCTTGTCTCCGCACTCTCGGTGGCGATCTTATGGTCTTCGAGTGCCTTGCGAACGGTATCGAAGACCTTGGGATCGCAGGTCACCTCGTAGTAGTCTTCGACGCGCTGAAGGTCGTCGGCACCGGCTTCAAGAACGACTTCCATGAGTCGGTCCTCGGCCACCGTCTTGGCCTCGATCAGGAACAGGCCTTTGTACGTGAAGAGGTAGCTGACGCAGCCGGAGGCCCCCAGGTTGCCTCCGCAGACCTCGAAGATCTTCCGGAGTTCACCGGCGGTCCGATTCCGATTGTCGGTCAACGCCTCGCACATGACCGCCACGCCACCGGGACCATACCCTTCGTAGGTGATCTCTTCGTAGCTCTCGGCGTCCAGTTCCCCGATGCCCTTCTTGATCGAACGCTCGATGTTGTCCTTGGGGCAACTGTAGGAGCGTGCTTTGTCGATCGCATAGCGGAGCTTCAGGTTCATGTCCGGATCGCCGCCACCGTTCCGGGCGGCTACGAAAATCGCGCGACAGAGCTTGCTGAAAAGCTTGCCACGTTTTGCGTCAACGGTCCCCTTGCGGTGCGCGATGTTCGC
The DNA here is from genome assembly GCF_045290345.1 of Singulisphaera photorubra. Classification (GTDB taxonomy): domain Bacteria; phylum Planctomycetota; class Planctomycetia; order Isosphaerales; family Isosphaeraceae; genus Singulisphaera. Next base: position 4,092,984 of record NZ_CP155447.1, read on the forward strand.
CGAATGGGAATGTCCTGCCATAATCCTTGGAAACTCCCGCGGAAATGGGACCAGTCATGCGACGGAACGGGTGCCTCGCATGCGCCCGAGTTTCAGTTCAAGTGTCGACTGCGATTGCAATTGCGATTCAGCAAGTGACCGCCTCCCCGAACTCAGTCAGGTTAGGGGAGAGCGGGAACGACGTGTTAGGGGCTGTCGTCCGATGCTGGCTTGAGTACCGGTGCGAGCTTCCCAAGCGACTCGAGCTTCTTGCGAATCTCCGGAAGTCGCTTGTCGGTCGGAATTGCCTTGGCCGCCGATTTCTCGGCTTGCTCCCAGGCGGATTTGGCCTTTGCGACCTCATGGAGCCGGAAGTAGACGTCACCCAGGTGTTCGAAGATCGTGGCATCGCCGCCGTTGCTGAGCAACTTGACGGCCTTCTCCAGAGGTTCGAGGGCTTCCTTGGCTTTACCTCGCTTGTAGAGGACCCAACCCAGGCTGTCGAGATAGGCACCTTCATCGGGCTTTTCTTGGAGCGCCTTGCGAATCATCGCCTCAGCCTGCTCGAGCTTCTTTCCCTGGTCGGCGTACAGGTAGCCAAGGTCGTTGTTGACCCCCGGATCATCCGGATTGAGTTGGAAGAGAATTTCGAGCTCCGCCTCACCCTTGGCAAAGTCGCCCAGGTTGACGTACGCGACGGAGAGCCCCGAGTGCGAGATCTCGATGATTTCTTCGTTGTTCGGATAGTGCTCGAGGAGTTCTTTGTAGAGGGCAATCGCCTCGTTGTTCTTGCCGTTTTGGAGCAAGATCGACCCGTAGAGACGGTTGAACGGGCCGTTCGAGGGATCATTTTTGAGCACGCTCTTGAACAGGTCGATGGCCTCGTCGAGCTTGCCGACCATACTGAGCGACCAACCCAGGACGAACTGGGCCTCGGGGTTGACCGGCTCGAGTTTCAAGGCTTCACGCAGGCTCTCGATCGCCCCTGTGAAGTTGTCGGCCCGGCGGCGATATTCCCCGAGCTGGGTGAGGGTCCGCGCATTCCGTTCTTCAGGATATTTCACCATCATTTGTTCGATGGTTTCCCCCGCCTCGCCATACTTGCGAAGGCCTTCGAGGGCGTGCGCGATCTCTCGATATAGTTGAGGACTCGGATCTTGTTTGAGGGTCAGGCGGAGAACCGGGACGAGCTTGTCGAGCAGGTTCGCCTCGCTGGCAATTACGGCGAGGATGTCCAGCGAAGAGCGATCGATGCCGGGAGGCTCGGCGGAGAGCAGAGCCTTGCCCGCGTCGAGGACCTCACCCGCAAAGCCGGGGTCGGCAATCACGGCCTTGAGTTGAGGGGTGACCGCCTCGAATCCCCCCTCTTTCTTGCGAGCCTCGGTAAAGACCTTGAGCAGCTCCGCGGCTTTCTTTCGCTTTAAGAGCGAAGTGGCCAGTGCGCTATAGCCTTGCGGGGTCGGCTGCGCCTCGAGGAGGGACTTGTAGAGGGTTTCCGCTTTTTCGACCTGACCTGACTCACGGTAGCGATCGGCCAGGGCGTACTGGAGCGAGAGATTCTTGGAGTCGAGCTTGGCGGCTTCTTCGAGCTTTGGCGTAATCTCCCCCTCTCGCTTGAGCTGGGTGAGAACCTTGGCGAGAAGTTCGTAGCCGTCGCTTCCTTGGGGTTGGCGTCTCAGGAAGCGTTCGACGAGTTGGAGCGCCTGCTCGCCTTTGTCGGACTTGAGAAGGTCTTGTGCGAGGTTGAGCGGAAGCAGCGGGTGATCGGGGTTATAGACGAGACCGCGTTCGTAGGCCCGAATGGCCAGGTCAAGGCGGTTGGCGTCGTCGAAGACTTTGCCGAACTCGAGATAGGCATCCGCGGGTTCATCGCCGAGAATGAGAAGTTGCTCTCGGAACGAGAGCCGGTTGGCTTCCTTTTCGTCGAGCTCTTCAAGAAGTTTCGCGAAGGCCTCCGCGGCCTGCTTGGTCCGCCCGAGCTTGGTATCAAGCTTGCCAAGCTCATATTCCGCAAGCAAACGCCCCGGGACGTGGGGACCGAGCTTGGGATTGTCCAGCACGCTCTTCAACATCGCCTCAGCGCCCATGAGGTCGTTGTTGCGTGTGTAATGATTGATGAGTCGGCTGATCGTATCGGTGTCGCCCGGGTCTGCGTCGAGCACCCGTCGGCTATAGCCCAGTGCCTGGTCGGTCCGCTTGAACAGGAAACAGAGTCGACTGAGACGACGAAGGACCGGGACCGACTCGGGTTCGAGTTTGAGGGCGGCTTCGAGCAGAGCGATGGCGTCGGACCAGGCCCGCTGATCTTCGAGAGCCCGCGCGGTACTGAAGTCGCGAAGGGCTTCGACCTGCCGCTGATCTTCCACGGTTCGCGGGACGCGCGGGACAAAGGCCTCGGGCGGATCTTCGCCGGGCAATCCGTAAAGCGCTGCCCCCTTGGGTAGATTTACCGCGGCATCGGCGGGTTGTGGCTTCGGATCAAGCGGTGAATCGGCCCAAGCCGCGCACACAACGAAGCCGAGTGCCACGGTAATGCAGGAAAGGCCTGAGCTTCGCGGACGGATTGACCAGACCATGTTGAAGCCTCCTCCGCCTCACATCCGTCACCAGGGAAGCACTTCGCCCCCCTTCGGAGCGGGGTCGAAAAAAGGGGCCGAGACGTCTCAAGGCCAGCCCTCTTTCGCGTTCCCCTACACCCGCTCTATACGGCAGTTATGTTATCACGGTCAGACGATGCCTGCCAAGCCCCCGAACGCTCTCGGGGGCGGGGCGAAACGTCGATCAACGCCCCCAATGAGGCCTGCGCCGGCTTGCGACCGACCCCGGTTCACCGCCTCTTTGTCCACTGGGGTGGGCCTTGCACGGTGAACCGCCCCGATTCACTTCGGGCGCCCCGGCTTTCCCTTGGCCGTCTTAGGCGACGTGGCGTCAGCCTCGGGGGATGGCTCCGACGGAGCGGATTTGGCCGCGGTCGACTTGACGGTTTTCGTCTCGTCCTTGGCGGGCTTGGTGACGAGGGGGGCCGCAGCGGCGGCCGACTTGGAGGGGACGGGTTCCCCCTTGCGGACCAGCGCGGTCGGGCAAGTCTTGCGGAGTTCGCAACGCGGGCAGTCGGGGATTCCCTCGACGCACGTATCGTGGGCGAGTTCTTCGAGGAGGTCGGCGAATTCGACGCCACGGTTCTTGGGAACAGCGCGTTCGAGGAGTGCGCGGGTGGATGCGGCGTCGGTTCCGGGATCCACGACGCCGAGCCGCTCCATGGCGCGACGACTGGACTCGTCGACCGGGATCGCATGTCCCCCGAGCGATATCTGGACGACGGTGGCCATCACGTAGTCCGACGTCAGAACCTCATACTCCTGAAGGACCTTGACCGATTCCTTAAGGGGTTTCTTGGCCAACGCCTCGAGTGTGAAGCCGTAGGTCTTCTCGAAGAGTTGTCGGAGGAACCGCCGAATCCGGTAGGCTCGATCATCCGAGTTCGGGAGGCCGACCAGCGCTCCTTGGATTTCTTCGAGCGAGCTCACACGGACTTCGTTCCAATCGAAGAAGTCGTCCTTGAAGTGTGCGAGGGCCAGGTTGGCCTGCTCTCGAGTCGTATCTTCGTGGCAGATTCCAAACACGACCGCTTCGAGAACCGTGAGCCGAGCCGAAGTCGACTCGGCTTTCGGCTTGTATCGCTTCTTTAGAATCGTGTGGACGTCGGTCAGATATTGCGCTTTGCTTTGTGTAGCCATGGCATACGTTTCGGTGCGCGATTAAGGATGGGAAAAGAGGGTCTTGCGGATCCTGAGGGGCACGAGGGGATCAGGACTCCCCCACGTCTCCGATCAGGGGAGATCGGCTTCCGAATCGCCTTCCGGTTCCGGTTCGTTTTCGGTCTCCGGCTCATCGGACTCGGGTTTGCGGTCCGAGGCGATCGCAGTATCAATCAGGCGCGAGATTTCGATCGACTTCTTCACGCTTTCATCGCGTTTGAAGAAGATGGCCGGCGTGAACCGGGTCTGGAGCCGTGCCGCGACGCGTGCCTGAATGAATCCGGAGGCATGCTTCAGGCCGGCCATGGAGCGATCCTGATCGCTCGGGCTGCCCATGATGGAGACGAGAATCGTGGCGTTGCGGAGATCGCGCGAGAGTTCGACGTTGATCACGGTGACCGAACTGACGCGCGGGTCCGCAACCTCGAAAAGGATTGCCGAAGAAACGACCTCACGGATCGCCTCGGCCATTCGCAGGCTGCGGTGAGATGGCATGGAGTGTCAGACCTCTGTGATGACCTGGCTCAGAAGCTCGGCTCGAGGATAGGCGGCCACGGCATCGGCGACACGGTCGAGTGTCTCGCGTGTGTCGCGCCGGGTCCGACCGACGACGGCGACAATTAATAAGGCGGACGAGGGGTCGTCGATGCGGCCGTCCTCGGTGATCGAGACATTAAAATGCTGGCGCAGCTTGCTCATGATCGCCTGCATTCGTCGTCGCTTCTCCCGAAGAGATTCGCAGTTGGCGACTCGCAGTTCCAGGCGAAGCGTCGCCAGGGTCATGGGCCTGTCTCGGCTTGGCATGACCGATCACGACCCGGTCAGTGCGGAGACCCACCTTTGGAGGGTGGGTCTCCACAAACCCGAGGCGTTATCGCGGGATCAAAGCGTCCGGCGGATCACGTCGATCCGATAGGCTTCGATCACGTCGTCGGTCTTAAGATCGTCGAAATTGGAGATCTTGATTCCGCACTCGAAACCTTCGCGAACTTCTTTGACGTCGTCCTTGAAGCGTTTGAGTGCTTCGAGCGACCCCTTGTAGATCTCGCGACCCTCACGAATGATCCGAGCTTTGGCCGCTCGTTCAATGCTGCCTTGGGTCACGAAGCAACCGGCGACGGTTCCGACCTTCGAGATCTTGAAGGCTTGTCGGACCACGGCACGGCCGAGGTGGACCTCCTTGATTTCGGGGACGAGCAACCCTTCGACGGCTTTCTTGATCTCGTCGGTCACCTGGTAAATGATGTCGTACCGGCGGATGTCGATCTTCTTCTCGTCGGCCAGAGTGACCGCGCGGTCTTCTGGGGCGACGCGGAAGCCGATGACGATCGCCTGTGAGGCATCGGCCAGGAGGATGTCGCTCTCGCTGATCCCGCCGACGCCCTTGAGGAGGACACGGATCGGAACCTCGGGGTTCTCCAGTTTCTCGAGTTCCTTGATGAGGGCCTCGAGCGATCCCTGGACGTCGGTCTTGAGGATCAGGTTGAGGCTCTTGAGCTTCTGCTCGGCCATCTTGCTGTAAAGGTTTTCCAGCGTGACGGCTTGGCGTTCGCCCAGCGCGACTCCTCGAGTGCGGAGGCGGCGAGTCTCGGCAATCTCGCGGGCTCGCGAGACGTCCTCGACCACACCGAACTTCTCACCCGCGGTCGGGACCTCATCCAACCCGGAGACCTCGACCGGCATCGATGGTCCGGCTTCGGCGACCGAATTCCCCTTGTCGTCGAACAAGGCGCGAACGCGGCCGAAGCCGTCGCCGCAAACCATGACGTCGCCAACCTTGAGCGTCCCATCCTGCACCAGGACGGTGGCCACAACGCCTCGCCCCTCGGAGATCGAGGCTTCGAGACAGGTACCCGTGGCCGGTCGCGACGGCGTGGCCAGGATCTGGCAACGCAATTCGGCGACGATTCCGAGCATTTCGAGCAGCTCGGGGATCCCTTGGCCGGTCACGGCCGAGGTCTTCACGACGGGCGTGTCGCCGCCGTACTCTTCGGGCGCCAGGTCCTGTTGCGAAAGTTCGCCGTAAATCTTGTTGAGGTTGACGTTGGGCAGGTCGATCTTGTTCAGGGCGATGACGATCGGCACGTCGGCCGCCTTGGCATGCGCGATCGCTTCCTGGGTCTGGGGCATGACGCCGTCGTCGGCCGCAACGACCAGGACGACGATGTCGGTGACATTCGCCCCGCGAGCACGCATCGCGGTGAACGCTTCGTGGCCCGGGGTGTCGACGAAGGTAAGCATCTTACCTTCGTGTTCGACCTGGTAGGCACCGATGTGTTGCGTGATACCGCCGCTCTCGCCCGACACGACGTTCGACTTGCGGATCCGGTCCAAAAGCGACGTCTTGCCGTGGTCGACGTGTCCGAGGATCGTGATGACCGGAGGACGCGGGACCTGGTTGAGGGTCTCAGCTTCGTCCGGTTCCCATGCCTCGAGCAGGTCGTCTTCGGCCGTCCGCTCGTGAATCACCTCGAGCTCGACGCCGAACTCCATCGCGAGCATGATGGCGGATTCGTCTTCGAGGTTCGCGTTGATGTTGACCTGCAGCCCCATGCTATTCATCATCCGTTTGATGAGATCATTCGCACGGATGCCGATCGCTTCGGAGAGGCTGCGGACGTTAATCGGCGGTTCGATCTGGGCGTGGCTCTTGCGAGCCGGAGCGACAGCGGCGCGGTGGCCACCTCGCGAACCCTTCCGGCCGCCTCGCGAACGACGGCCATCATCATCGGTCTCGTTGAGGAGCGTCGCGGCGGGCATGGGTGAAGTCACCCGCCGTTCGGTGGCTCGCTCATTGCGCTTGGCGCGTCGACCGGCGCGATCGGCGGGGGTTCCCAGCCGAGCGGCCCCGGCTTTCCCCTTACGATCCTCTTCTTCTTCGGCTGTGGGCGCGATCGGCGCGGAACCGGGCGCGGGCGGCGCTCCGGTCGCCGGGCGACGGAGCAGGGGATTGGCTCCAGGGATGCCAGGGCGGGGTGCGCCGGGACCACCCGTCGCTCCCGCGGGCCGTCCGGACAGACCAGGACGAGCGCCGGGCGCTCCGCCAGGACGCGATCCGGGACCGCCAGGCGCCTGAGTGCCGAGTTGCCCCGACCGCATCATCGCCATCAACTCTTCAGGCGTGTACCGCTTCTCGGGGCGTTGAGTTTTGACTTCAGGACCACCGCCGCCGGGGCGGGGAGGTGCGGGACGCCGGGGCGGCGGTTGCGAGGTTTGGGACGCAACCGGCGGCAACGGTCGACGCGGACCCAGGGGCGCATCGCGACGGGGGCCACCACCACCTTGTTGCCCCGAATTATTATCGTCGGAGCGCCGGGGCTGCTGGTGTTGCGGCTGGGAAGCCCCGGGCCGCTGGATCGGTTGTCTCACTCCGGCCGGCGAAACGTAGTCGCCTCGCTTCAACGGAGGAGGGGTGCTGGGATTGGGCCGATAGTCGGGCGGCGGTGAAGGCGGCCCCTGGGGCCGAGGGGCCGCGCCCGTGGGGCTTCCCCGATGCGGTGTGTGACCGGAGAGCGGCCCCGAACCTGACCGGGGTGGCGAGGTCAGCCCGCTCGTACGCGTCGGCGGTGCACTCGGAGCCGGTGCGGGTGCACTCGGGGCCGTTGGTGCATTCGCGGCGGGTGCGGCGGCCCTCGGTGCGGTCGCGGCTGAGACCGTCGCGACCGGCGGTGTCGCAACGGGAGGCGTCGCAACCGGCGCGGGGCGCGGAGCGGCGGAAAGCGGCTGCGAGAGGGCCGGCGAGGCCGGCGGAGCAGGTCGGTCGCTGGGGACCGGCTGGGAAGCGGCCGAAGGACTCGGGGTCGTCCGGGTCGGCGGTGGGGCTGTCGCGCTGATGGCGGGCGTCTCCGAGGTAGTGGGACGAGGCGAAGGCTGGGCGGGAGCTACTTCCGCAACGGGAGCTGACGCCGAGGAAGTTGAGGAGGTCGAGCCGTGCATCAGTTGCCTAATCTGGTCGACCGCCGACGGGTCCAAACTAGCCAGAGCACTGAGCTTGACATCAAGACCCCATCGCTGGATCCGGTCAAGCAACTCCTGACTCTTGAGACCCAATTCCTTCGCCAACTCATGGACACGCGTGGACAACGGCAACTCCTCCTGGGTGGGGCCTCGGCCAACATTGAGCCGGACCAGCCCGATCGTTCAAGGGTGATTCCACGCCTTGCCGACCGCTCCCCAGGCAGAAGCCATTTAGGACGGAGGGTCGACAAGGTCGAAACGCGGTGGCAGGCCCATAGCGGGCCTCATGGTTTGTGCATATCCGACTCGCGTCCCTCGACTTCGTCAGTCGAGATAGGTTCCAGGGGGGGCGTCGGGGGGACATCCCGCTCCGCGCCGGCCTCATCGGCCTCGATCTCTTCGGGCGATACGCCCTCTTCTACCGCCTCGGTAACAATCCGAGCGGTCTCATTTTGATCGGCATCACTCGGTGGAGCAGTAATCTCTCGACCATCTTGGTCCGTCGTGCCTTCCGACGCCAGGGCCAGGTCGCGGATCTCATCCGACTCAGACGATACTGTCAAGTCCGACTCGTCATCGCTGTCTGTCTCTTCCTCGGTCAGCGAAAGCGATGCTTCCTCATCCACCGCCTCGATTTCGTTGGCGGATGCGGACTCGCCGAACAGGTCGTCAAGGGTCGGACGGACCGTTCGCCCCGCTCCACCATCGTTGGCTGCGGACTCTGCGTTGCTGGTTTCGACGGGGGCGGGTGCCGAGGCGGCTGCCGGGGTCCGCGCTCCCTTACGTCGGGGCATCTCGTCGGCCTGCGCCTCGGCCAAAGTCTCGGCCTGGGCCACGATCTCCCGAGTCTGTTCTTCGGTGAGACCTTCAATTGTGTTCACTAGGTCGTCGATTTCCATGACCGAGAGGTCGTCGTAGCTGAGGATTCCTTGCTCCACCAGCTTCTCGGCCAGGTCGGTGTCGACTCCATCAATCTTGGTGAACGCGCCCACCGCTTTCTCGATCAGCTCATCGAGTTCCTCGGAGGTCATGATCTCGATGTCCCAGCCCACCAGCTTCGAGGCCAGCCGGACATTCTGGCCACGTCGACCGATGGCGAGCGAGAGCTGGTCTTCACGGACCAAGACGATCGCCCGTCCCAGGAGTTGGCAGAGCATGACCTCGTCGATTTCCGCGGGCTGAAGCGCGTTCGGGATCAGCACCTGGAGCGACTCGTTCCAACGCACGATGTCGATCCGCTCGCCACCGAGCTCGTCGACGATGTTCTTGATTCGAGTTCCCCGGACGCCGACGCACGCACCCACCGCGTCGACCTTGGAATCGATCGACGTGACCGCGACCTTTGAGCGATATCCGGCCTCTCGCGCCAGGGCGCGGATGCTGATGATCTGATCGGCGATTTCGGGAATTTCCAGCTCGAAGAGGCGGCGAACGAAGTCGGGATGGGTCCGGCTGAGGATGATCTTGACCCGCTGACCGACTTTCCGCACGTCGAGGATGACGCCGCGGATTCGTTCGTTGGGGTGGTGGCTTTCCCCCGGGATTTGTTCGCTGCGCGGGAGCAACGCGTCGGTCTTGCCCAGATTAACCGTGACGGCCCCACCCTCGAACCGTTGCACGGTTCCGGTGATCAGGTCGCCTCGCTGATCCTCGAATTCCTCGAACAGGCTATCCCGCTCGGCCTCGCGGATCTTCTGGATGATGACCTGTTTTGCCGTCTGGGCCGCGATCCGCCCCAGTTCGGCCGGATCCATCCGAGCGCCGTCTTTGGTGGCCTCGATCTGGCCGGAGTCAGGATTGATATTGACGACGATTTCGGCCGCTTCGGGATAATGCTTCTTCGCCGCGGTGGCGAGCGCTGATTGGATCCCTTCGAAAAGAATATCCTTGGAGATATTTTTTTCTCGGTGGATGCTATCCACGATGCGAACCAGGTCGACGCTCATTCGATGACTCCGAGGCGTGCCGGGACTAGGGGAAGCAGAGCAATACCAAACCTCGCCCCCAAGGAGGCGTGGTTCGGATTCATGCCACAGCGTGCCGACCCTTGGGCAACGCCTCCTTGGATGACTCCGTATCCATCACCATTCAGGAGAGCCTGAGGCGAAAGTGATACGGCGTACCACCGTCAGCGGATCCTTATCCGCCTACGGCTCCAAGAGTTTAATCTAACAGGCGGTTGACAGCACTGTCAAGCGGCCGAACAATTGATCCGAATCACCTGGAGACGAGGGTTTGTTGATGACATCCGCGCTCGATCATGACGATCTCCGTTCGGCCCTGGAGGCTGCCGGCTGGCGTTGCACTGCGCAACGGCTGGCCGTCTACGACCAGCTCAGTGCCGCTGAGCACCATCCGACAGCGGAGGAGGTTTACCAGGGCGTACGGCCACACATCCCCAAGATCAGCCTGGCGACCGTCTACAAGGCCCTGGAAGCGCTCGTCGCCAGCGGGGTCGCGGCGAAACTGACCGCCGGCGACGGTTCGGCCCGTTACGATGCTCGGAGCGACCATCACTATCATCTCCGTTGTCTCCGCTCAGGTTCCGTCCACGACCTTCCGACTCCCTTCGACCCCGATTTGATCGCGAAGCTTGACCCCGCTCTCCTGCAAACGCTACGGCAGCAAGGATTTCAGGTGACGGGTTATCGGCTTGAACTGGTGGGTTTCTATGAGCCGGAATCGGCGATCGCAGCGCATCATGAAGGGCCGTCCGACCAATGAGTCTGGAGAACATCGAACGGCCTGCGTTGATCGATACCCACGCCCATCTTGAGGATCCACGACTTCGAGGCGACTTGCCAGCAGTCTTGGAGCGTGCTCGAAACGCGGGGGTCTGCCAGATTGTGGCGATCGGGACCACGGCAAACGATAGCGAATCGGTCGCCGCGATCGCCCGCGAACATGAAGGGGTGTTCGCCGCGGTCGGGATTCACCCGAACGACGCGTTCGAAGCAACTCCTGAGGATTGGCAACGGGTGTTGGCGTTGCTCGAATCCCCCAACGTCGTGGCGCTCGGGGAGACCGGACTCGACCGACATTGGGATCGTACGCCGTTTGCACAACAACAAGAATGGTTCGATCGCCACCTCAAACTGGGGCTTGAATCCGGCCTCCCCCTCGTGATCCATTGCCGGGAAAGCCAGCAGGATCTGATCGCCCAACTGAACCGGTTCAAGGCTCCTGTGAATGGGGTCTTGCATTCGTTCACCGGGTCATGGGAGGACGCCCAGGCGTTTCTCGACTTGGGACTTCACATTTCGTTCGCGGGGATGGTGACGTTTACCAATCGAACTCTGGATTCGCTACGCGAGGTGGCCGCCCGAGTTCCTCTCGATCGTTTGCTGGTGGAGACGGACAGTCCCTATTTGACTCCTCACCCGCATCGCGGCTCCACCAACGAGCCGGCACGCGTCACGTTCACCGCCGAACGATTGGCCCAGGTACACGGCCTCTCCCTTCTCGAGCTTGCCCAAATTACGACATTCAATGCGCGTCGGCTCTTCAAATTTCCGGCCGACCAAACGCTTTGACCGAACCTCTGCCTATTTCTCGACTCTCCTTCTGGTGTGGTTCGTCGTCACAAACCGCGTTGGACGGCGAATACACTCTCGAGGTCCCTGCCCGACACATGGCGGGGGGACCGAATTCTGGGAGGGCGGCACTACGCTTGAGAACCTTCTCCCAGGAACAAGCGTATGAACTCTCAGTTGGCCCGAAGTTTGCTTGACAACTAAGTCGACCACCGTGATTCACTCGGGTTGTTGAACAGTCTCTCAGAGGTTGATAATCATGGACTCGACATTGGACTTGAAGGCGATCTTCGTTTTGGTGCCGATCTTCGGTCTCTTGCTGGTCGGTCTCGTCATTGCTTTGCGGAGTGGAGTGGCGAGCCTATCGACTCATCAGGGCGTGGAGCGATTTGTGGGCAACCTCTCCCAATTGTTGCTCCGCATGGCGGGATATGCCATTGGATTACATATGCTTCAGCGCTTTATCGGTGCGCCGTTTTGAAGTTTTGGCGAACTGCGGAGTATCGACCTTGATTTGAAGTTGAACGAACCGGCCCGCACGATCGATCCACGATCGTGCGGGCCGGTTCATTTGATGCGAACGCATCACTCTGTTCACAATACCGTGCGTTTCGATCAAACGCCTCGGGCCGCGGGATGCCAGAGAATCTTGTGCTGCTGAAGCTGCAACCGGATAGGGAGCCGGGTCTCGAGAATCCAAGCGGCCAACTCGGTCGGATCAACTTTTCCAAAGCAACCACTGAAAAGTACGGGGCATCGCTCGGTCAGGCGATGAGCCCGGGTCTGGGCAACAGCCCACTCAAAATCCGCGCGATCGCAGAGCACGAACTTGATCTCGTCCGTGGGCTTGATCAGCGGAATGTTGCTCCAGAGATTGGCGTCTTCCTCACCCGACCCGGGGGTCTTCAGGTCGAGGATCACATGAACTCGGCGATCGACCGGTCCAATATCGAGGGAACCACTCGTTTCGAGAAGCACCGTCCGGCCAGCGTCAGCCAGCCGGACCATCAACGGGATGACCTCTGGTTGGAGAAGCGGTTCCCCTCCGGTGAGCTCGACGAGTGGGTCGCCGAGGGCCAAGGTTCGTTCCACAACCTCGTCGAGGGAAAGCACATTCCCTTCCGTAAACGCGTGAGGGGTGTCGCAATAGACGCAGCGCAGGTTGCACGCGGTCAATCGGATGAATACACAAGGCAGGCCAGTGAAGGTGCTTTCGCCTTGGAGACTTCGATAGATCTCATGAATCACAAGCGATCCCGCCGGCTTCCCTTGCAACGGACGGAGCCGCTGGGGGTGGAGGGCAATCGACGGGGCAGCCGTCACGGGGCCCAGCGGTGCGATGGGGAACGAGGTGTCATTGATGGTGACGAGAGTGCGCGACATTTTCCCTCTTCGGTGCGGTAATCTTCGGAAAAAAAGGGAACCCGGCGCTCGGTTCCCTGCAATGTTCTTTAATTCTAGGGTGGAGCGATCGTCCGGGGTGATCGCTCAAGGATTTTTGAGGAGTCGGTTGACCCGCGCCGTCTCGGTTTTGATGAATTCGGTATCCAGGAATGGATCGGCCGAGATTCTCTGGAATCGAACCATTCCTTTGGCGTCGATCAGGAACGTGCCGTGAAGCGGCTGCTGCTCGAAGTCGTCGAACGCGCGGTAGGCCTTGAAGACCTCGAGCTTGGCGTCGGACAGCATCGGCATGGAAAACTTGATCTTGTCGGGATTGTTCTTGAGCTCGCGCGTGGCTTCGAAGTCATCGGTACTTATGGCGACCACCTCGGTATTCAACGCCTTGAGGGCGTTGATCTCCTTGCCGAAGGTCTCGAGCTGCTGCATGCAGTGGGCGCACTTGCCACCGAGATAGAGCAGGAGAACTACGTTCTTGCCTTTCTGTTCGGCGAGGTTCCAGTCAACTTTCTCGGTATCGGGTCGGGAAAAAGGGTCGGCAGGGTAGGGGGCCCAGGTCAAGGGACCGAGCGTTGAGAGATCGATCCGATTGGCTGTCGCGTCGTCGGTCGCTGCTTCCGGTGGAGACGCCGGGGACCAGTCCTTATCAGCCTTCCAACCCTCCACGATCCGCTCGAGTCGTTGGAAGACAGGGAGGTCTCGGTCGGCGTTTTTGGCGAGCGTCTCGAGCTTGCGATAGGCCTCTTTCGCCTCCTTGTCCTTCCCCACGGCGTGAAGGATGACCACCTGCGTGGCCAAGGGAGGGACCTGGTTCGGTTGTTTCTCGACGGCGGACTTTGCGACACTCTCGGCGAATCCGAAATTTCGAGCGGTGAGATGAGCGCGAGCCAGTGCCTCGGTTCGCATCGAGGTCGCCTTGGCAAATTGATCGAAGGCCGCGCCGACATCCTGTTTGGCGAGGAGCTGGTAGCCTTCTAATTCCGCCAGGGCTAACTGAGTGGGAGAAAGCGCGGGGGTGGCATTGCCGGTCGGCCGCGTGGTTGACTTCGATTCTCCAGCAATCAAAGCCTTCAAGGCGTCGATCTGCTCGGCGAGCTTCGTCGCGTTTCCGGTGGCGGCGTAGGCGAGGCCCAACGTATACGCCTTCTCTTTGCGTTCGACGTTCACGTCCGACCAGTCAAGTGCACCCGAATTGGTCGCCGCGATGAGGTCATCCCAGAGTTCGTAGCGGCAAAGCAACTCTGCCCAGCGTGCGCGTCCGCTCCGTTGCGGCGAACCGCCATCGTTCTTGCCGTTCTTGGCCGGATCTCGAGGCTGTTCCACCAGGTTGCGAGCGACCGCAATGGCATCGCGGACGCGGCCGATATGGCTCAGGCTGGTTGCCAGCCACTGGTTGTTATGAGCGTAGTTGTGGATCTCGAACGGCATGGTCCGCTCGCGGAACATCGACGCGTGATCGACGCGTGCCGAGCCTTCCTGTTGATAGGCGGCATCAGCGTAGCGCTTCAGTCCGGTGTAGGTGTGACCGGGCATGTGCCAAGCATGGGCGATACCGGGAGCGGTTCGTGCGAAGAGACCGGCCGATTTCTCGGCTCGGGCGGGCTTCACGCCATCCCAGAGATGGATCCGATAGTGATGCACGCCCGGATGCATCGGCTCGACCTGGAGCACGGAATCGAGCAGAGTGTCCACGGCCTGGCGGCTTCCGATGCCGTCATTCGACGCGTTCTGCCAGGTCACCATGGCCAGCCAGGCGCGTGCGTCGATATCATCGGGAAACTCCTGGACGATCGTTTCCAGACCGAGTAGATGATTCTTTTTTTGGGCCTTGGAGTCGTCGCCGACTTTATAGAGGCTCTCCAACGCGTCGAGGTAAAGTGTTTCGCGCCTGGAAATTTTGGCGGCGCGTTTTCGCGCTTCTTTGACGAAGCCTTTGGCGCGACGGGCATTATTGACGTTCGACATGGCCATGCCCCAGTAGGCCATGGCGCAGTCGGGGTCGATGAAGGCGGCCTGGCGGAATGATCGCTCGGACTCGTAGTAGTAAAACGAATGGAGCTGGGCGACCCCTTGGTCAATAAATGCTTGAGCCTCGGGCTTGGCGGTCGTGACGGGGAAGTGGATTTTGCCCATCCCCTCCATGACGTGGGCCTGGTGTCTCGGCCCATCGTTGAATGCTTCGCCGTGAAGCGAATGGCCGGCGGCTGGCACCGCGGGGTTCTTCTCGCTGGCCGACGCGGTTGGCTTAGTCGGTTCCTGAGCAACGACTTGGGTCGCTAATACGAGGGCCAGGGCGGCAGGAATTGCCCGAACCTGGAGCAGAAGTCGCATCGGCTGTTCTCCGGCCTATAGGGAGTATTGTCGAGGTCTTCAGTGCGACCGACGCGGCTCTCGACCGCCTTTCCCATCATCCCCGATCCATCCTGGAATTGCGAGTCGTCACACTTTCGAGTCGGCCCCCTGCAACGCACGAAATGTCTTCGACCTCATTGACACCGTCTGAAAGAATGCTCAGCCTTGTGGGACGCACCTCCGTCGATTCCGGCAAAGGGATGAGCCAATGACTTGCATCTCTCCGATCTGGCCTCTCACGGCGGTGGCGATCCTGGGGCTCCTGACCGTGCCCAGTGTCGCCCAGCAACCCTACTGGCAACGCGATGCCAGGGCCTCGAACTCCCCACGATCCTCGTCATCGCCCACGGATAGTCTCGATCGGTTCCGGCCCTATACGTCCTCAGACCGGCGTGTGAGGACGGGGACGAGCTCTCGGAGCGAGCCCAAACCGATCCGACCGGAGGTGACTCGCACCAATTTTTACTCCCAGCGCAGGGAGTATTTTCCAGGGCTCCGGACGGGCCAAGGGCCGAACCGAAATTCTGCGCATTGTGTTCCCAGCCGCAACGCTATGCTTTCACGGTAGCGGCAAGCGATCCGCAATCCGTTCCGACTTGAAACTTGTGTCGGGTCGAGATGGTGCAACGGACCAACGGCGGAGCGGGTCGGCGAGGCTCGCCGACCCGCTCCGCCGCTGTTGATGTTGCGTCCTAACCAGGGGCTTTTTCCGTCAATCCACGGGATAACCCCACTCTTCAAAACTCTTCGCCCAGGATGTCTGGATCCGCCGCCGCAGTGCGAGGGGGAGGTTGGGGTATTCGTTTTTGCGGTAGTTCGCCAGCGAGCCGACGTATTCTTCCAGGCGGGGGAGCACGGCGTCGAAATTCGCGAGTCCAAGGTGTTCGTAGGCGCCGCGAATCTGTCCCACCGGATCGTTCTCAAGGTCCTCAAAGGCCAATTCATGAAGGCGATCCGAGGGGATCAGGTCTCGCTCCTCAAAATAGGCGTCGTACATGACCTGGTAGCGCCGCAAGACCGTCTCGTCCGGATCGTCGGTTCCCGGCCGCTGGAATCGCAGTGATTGGGTCAAGACCCGGTTCAGATGCTTTGTCGACTGGAACACTGTGTAGGGGTTGCGGCTGATGTGCAAGAAGCGCGCATCAGGGAACAATTCCAGGAGCAGTTTGATCCGGCAGGTATGAGGAGGAGACTTGAGCAGCATCGGGCGGTCGTGCCTCAAGGTCAGCTTCTTGAGGAACATGAGCAGTTCGTTCTTCCACCGGGTCACATCGGCTTCCGAGGCGTCACGAAACGTGAGAAAGCGCTCGTAGTGCTCGAGGTTCCGCGGGAAGGCCCAGGCCATATAGGGGGAGCGGAGTGAGGCCGCGCAGGTTGCGAACTCATCCTCATTGGGCATCTGAAGCCCCTGCGCGACGTTGTCGAAGCTGCGGGTCTGGGGGACCAGCGGGCGGACAAGATTCGTTCGCGCATCCTCCGTACAGAGGAACGTATGGGGGAAGAAGGCCTGGTAAAGATTCGGATAGGCAAAACGAGCATCGAGCGCGAGCAAGTTGTGAAGCAGGGTCGTTCCACTTCGCCAGTGCCCGAGAATGAAAAGGGGGGGCCTGACTTGGACCTGCCTGAGCGCCTCGCCGAATTCTCGCTCTTCACGTTGTTTATAATACGAATTCAACACGCTGCCGACGGTCAAGATCGCTGCGCGAGGACAGCGAGCAAGGTCGATGGCGAAGCGGTTCTCCCGCAAGGTCTGCCACCAGTCACCGAACGTCACGCCACAGAGATTCGTGAAAAGCGTCTTGTACAGCCAGATGCGAACCGTTTCCGACGTCTGCGAGACCACCTTGGGCGTCTCGTTTGCGACCATTGTTGCCACGTGCATCCCCCGGACGGACTGGCTCGAACGTGTACTTCTGTCCCGTGCCCCCGTCATCCATCGACGCGGCTTCCTTCTCTCTATTGTGCATGACTGGCGCCAAACGTCAAAGTCGAGTTAAACCTCCCGCTCTCCTGTTGATCTGTTACGGCTTCGATGTCGACTAGAGAAAAAGGGGATGACGGGAGACGGGTCGCTCGTTCCTACTGGCCTGGGTTCGTAACCAGCGGCTATGATGACTTAGCCGCTGTGAATCTGAAGAGATGTCATTTGTCGGGGTGGGTGCGCGATGCTCGATTCGGAACGCCCCCTGGTCGGGGTAGTGATGGGGAGTCGGTCGGATTGGGAGACCATGAGGCAGGCGGGGGACGTGCTCACCGAACTGGGTATTCCCTATGAAGCCAAGGTCGTTTCGGCGCATCGAACTCCGGAACGGCTCTTTCAGTACGGCCGAGAGGCCGAAGGGCGGGGCCTGGAATTGATCATCGCAGGCGCGGGGGGGGCCGCTCACCTTCCGGGCATGTTGGCGGCCGTCTCGGTCTTGCCCATTCTCGGTGTGCCCGTCGAGAGCAAGATTCTGCGCGGGGTGGATTCGCTCCTCTCGATCGTTCAGATGCCGCGCGGGATCCCGGTGGGGACGCTCGCGATCGGCGCGGCCGGGGCCGCCAACGCCGCGCTCCTGGCGGCGGCAATCCTCGGCCGAAAGTATCCTGAGATCCGCCAATCGCTGGTTCAGTTCCGCGAGTCGCAGACCGAGGCTGTCGGAGAGTCTCCGCTATGAGCTCCGGCCTGCCCGTTTCCCTGGATCCACCCGCCTCGCTCGGCGTGATTGGTGGTGGCCAACTCGGCCGGATGTTCATCCAGGCCGCCCAGCGCATGGGGTATCGCGCGGGGGTTTTGGCGGCGAGCGAAGACGAGCCCGCCGTGCAGGTGGCGGACTGGGCGGTGATCGCCCCCTCCGATCGACTCTCCGCACTCCACTCATTTGCGGACCAGGCCGAGGCGATCACCGTAGAATTTGAGAATGTTTCGGCTCCCG
Source organism: Singulisphaera photorubra (assembly GCF_045290345.1). Classification (GTDB taxonomy): domain Bacteria; phylum Planctomycetota; class Planctomycetia; order Isosphaerales; family Isosphaeraceae; genus Singulisphaera. The sequence goes on from NZ_CP155447.1 coordinate 4,110,879, forward strand.
CACTTCGCTGGCTCTCCGGCAAGCGGCCCGTCCGCCCCGGGTGGAAGACCGTCTGGGTCAGCCAGAATCGGCTCCGCGAGAAGTCGTTTCTGACGCGTCATAAGATCCCGCATGCTCCTTGGCGACCGGTCCGTAGCGAGCCCGAACTCGCGTTGGCGATCCGGGCGGTCGGTCTTCCTTTGGTCCTGAAGACGGCCTCGTCCGGCTACGACGGCAAAGGGCAAGTGCGGGTCGAACGTGCCGAGGATGCCCACTCCGCCTGGTTGAGCCTGGGGCAGGTCGCCTGCGTTGCCGAGGCTTGGGTCGACTTTGAGTCGGAGATCTCGGTCGTGGTGGCCCGAGGCGCCGATGGGGCGGCCCAGGCGTTCCCGGTGGGACTCAACCGCCATCGAAGCCACATCCTTGACTCGACCGTGATGCCCGCGCCCGTCGGCCCGATCGTCACGCTTGAGGCACAGACTCTGGCCCTCTCGGTCGCGCAGGCCCTGGAGTTGGTTGGCGTCTTGACGGTCGAGTACTTTGTCACGGCGACGGGAGACCTGCTCGTGAATGAGCTGGCGCCCCGACCGCATAATTCGGGTCACCTGACGATCGAAGCCGCGACCACCAGCCAATTCGAACAGCAGGTCCGAACCCTCTCTGGTCTACCCTTGGGGACTTCCGATCTCATCAGGCCGGCGGCGATGGTCAATCTGCTCGGCGATCTCTGGGCGGATGGCGAGCCCGATTGGTCATCGGCACTCCGGTCCGATGGAGGGATAAAGCTCCATCTCTATGGGAAGAAAGGGGCTTCGCCGGGGCGCAAGATGGGGCACCTGACCGTGCTCGATCCCGATCCCGAGATGGCCTTGGATCGAGTTCAGGCGGCTCGCCGGGCTCTGACCGCGCGTCGCGGAAACGGAAGCCCTTGAAGTCTGCGTTCGCGGGTCGAACCGTTGGAACAGGCGAGCTCGCCCGATACGGACACGGCGAGCCTCCCTGATTTGGCGAGATCGCGTCCTTCGATTTCTGGATTTCGGCGTGGCTTCGTCACCGGATCGCTCGAGGGAGGACCACGACGAACGTCCCGATTCTCGTCCTTTTTTTGTGAACCGCGAAAATTGTCTAAAGTTTTTCAAACAGCTGATCGCATTGCCTTTGACGACGGGGTGTTAAGCTGTTAGGTTAGTTGATGTCTAATGGAGTAGACCGTCACGAACTTCGTGATGACGTACGGAGGTTCCATATGGTTTTTGGGAGGTTTGTTTGATTCAACGTGCAGTTGAGGAGTCCCTTCCCGGGTTTCAATCAATGGGGCTCAGTGCCCCGATGTTGCGGGCCTTAAAGCGGGTCCGTTATGAGACACCTTCGCCGATTCAGGCGGAGTTGATTCCTGAAGCCCTCGAAGGTCGCGACGTAATCGGCCAGGCCAAAACAGGCACTGGTAAAACGGCGGCTTTTGGCATCCCACTGATCGAGATGCTCGAGGCTCGCGGCAAGGGTCCCCAGGGAATAATCCTGGCGCCGACTCGCGAACTCGTCCAGCAGATCGTCGTCGAGTTACAAAGTCTCGCCGCCGGTCAAGATGTCGTTATTTGTGGAATCTATGGCGGCGAGCCGATCGAGAAGCAGCTTCGCGCCTTGCAGCGTGGTGTTGATTTGATCGTCGGAACTCCCGGCCGCGTACTCGATCATATCGAGCGACGTACGCTCTACTTGGGCGAGATTTATCACGTCGTTCTCGACGAAGCCGACCGGATGCTGGACATCGGCTTTCGCCCCGACATCGAGCGAATCCTTCGCAAGGTCCCGAATCCGCATCAAACGCTGCTCCTCTCGGCGACCATCAGCCCTGATATTCGCAAGCTTGCCCAGCGGTACATGTTCGAACCGGTCGAGCTCAACCTGTCACGGGATGAACCCTCGGTCGAGTCGATCAAGCAATATTATGTCACTGTCGAGCATGAACGAAAGTTCGACCTGCTCGTCCATCTCCTTCAACGCGACCGGCCGCGTCAGTGCATCGTCTTTACCAGGACGAAGCGCGGGGCGGAACGACTCGCCGACCGTCTCCGTGGCCGGATCCCCGGGGTGGCGACCATTCATGGCGACCTCGCGCAGACCGTCCGTAATCGAGTCATGCTAGGTTTTCGCAACGGGACGATTCCTGTCCTCGTGGCGACCGACGTTGTCGGACGCGGCATCGATGTCAATGACATCAGCCACGTCATTAATTTCGATGTTCCTGACGATGCGGAAAACTATGTCCATCGGATCGGTCGAACGGGCCGGATGGGCAAAGACGGTCTTGCTTACATGTTCGTTTGCCCTGATCAGGGCGAACCCCTGACCGCGATCGAGAATCTGATCAACAAGACGATCCCGACACTCCCGCTCGACGGGTTCGAGGCTTATCGGCGGCAGCCCAAGAGGGAAACCGCTTTCAAAGAGATTTACAGCACTGCGGCGACCCGCTCTCCGTACGGTGCCGTGAGCTCTCGCGAGCACGTCTGAGTTAGGATGAATGGATGGCCGGACTCGACGATATGTCCGGAACAATGCTTCTGATTGCGTCTGCGTAAGCTGCTTTTGTCGGGATCTTGGAGAGGCAGTCTTTGACGGCCGAAACTCAAGGGTTTGCGGTCTCAGCTGCCTCTCTCGGTTTTTCGAACGCTCGCCACTCCTTGCCAGTTCCCCTCGCTTCATGATCCGGAATTCGACCGAGAGCGTCGAACAGGCTTTTCGCCTCGTCAAGTAACTCTTCCGTAGATGGTCCTTCAACCGAGTATTGAGCCTGGTCGCATCGAGCGATCAGTTGTTCTGCTTGTGCGCCGAGTTCGTCGTTGCGCGTTGCCAGGGCGATTCCGTGGCGGGCTTCCTCGGGCGTCAAGACGCCACGCGGTCGCGAACGCGTGAGGAAAAGGTATTCGCCCAGCCCTTCGGTCAGGCGGCGGGCGGTCTCAGACGCCGTGAGTGTCGTACCGAGCTCTTCGAGCAGCCGGGTCAGGCGACGATGCGCGGCGAGCCTCGATCTGCGGAGGCGGTTGAAGCGGCGCAGGCCAAGCGCGGTTCCCAAACCGATGATAAGTAAGAGCACCCCCAACGCAACCGCGCGGAGAAGTTTCGGCCAGCGTGAGACCGGACGTGGGAGCGGCTTGTAGTCCAGGCTCGACGGATCGAAACGGGGGACATCGACGACGCGCACGGCGACACTTGGAGAAACCTTTGTAAAGTACCTCCGGAGCGTCGGTTCGAAGGCTGAGATTGCCACCGGGGGAATGACGAGCTGGCCGGCGCGCGTGGGCCGGAGTCGATAGCGAAAGAGCCGGGACGGAGGTTCGGCCACGAACTCGACAGGTTCGGGCTCGATCCGGAGGCCTGGCGCAAGCTGAGGGAGCCGTCTGATCTCGGGCGGCTGGGCCATGCCCAGCGCAGCGGGCCCGGTCACGCGAATCCGGAAATCCAGGACTTGGCCGATCCGGACGCTCGCGGGACTGACTTCGGACGTGACCTCGAAGGAACCAACGCCCCCGAGAAATGACTCCGGACGACCCACTTGGGGGACATTCTCAATGGGGATGCTGATTGGCTCGCTCATGCCGGACCGATCTCCCAGGCGGGCCGAGATCGCGGGGATCTTGAGCACTCCGGCGCGGCGGGGAACAATCCGGTATCGCGAGATGAACCGATTGGTTTCAAACACGAGACGACCGATCCCGCTGGAGCTCACCTGCTTCAAATCTGTCCCGATCGGGATGACGTCGGCGTCCATGATCCTCGGGGTAACAACCGAGGGGCGCTCTCCCTGGGCGATCACGCTGACCTGAAAAAGAATCGATTGCTTCACGTAATAGGGCGATCGGGAAAGCTCAGCCCGGACGCGGAGCGGCTTTGGCGGCTCTCCCCGAGCCGTTCCGCAAAGCGATGCCGTCAAGACGATAAGCTGAACCACGAGAGGTTTGCGACACGCGAGCGACCAGGGCACCGGGACCAACTCCTTCGCTTGCTTGGCGACGATCACGATCACCAGTCCATTCGTTGATCGTCGGTTGGGGGAAGCGCTTCATCCGGTCTTCGGTCTCGAGCCTCTCGGATGTTCTTCAGAGCGGCGTTAAGGCGTCCTTCGGGTGAGTCGGCACGGGGGGGTGTCGAACCATTCCCGCCGGGGCCTTGCCTCCCCGAGGGACGGCGAGGGCCGGGCTGGCCGCCGTCAGCCGCGTTCGGGTTGTTGGCTTCGGATCGGTCCTGCGATCGGCCCTCTTCTTCCTCAGGATTGGGCGACGGGGATCGATTGGAGGAGTTGGAGGGATCGTCGCCGGAATCGGTCGGACTCGAGGGGGGCTTGGCTTGCTCCTCGGCGTAACGTCGGTTGACCGCGGCATCAAGCCGGACGGCGTCCAGGGCTTTTCCGGGGGCCGTCGACGCGAGGCAATCTTCATAGTGACCGAGCGCGGCAGCCAGATCGCCCGAGACCAATGCCGTGTTGCCCAGGGCATAGTCGATCTTGGTTCTGAGAGCGGAATCAGCGCGCTCGCGTGCCTCACGGTATCGCGCGCTCGCGTCGGCATAACGCTCCAGCCGATATAAGGTCGCCGCGGCATTATACCGGGGCACCGCCCCTCGAGGGTCGAGAACGATCGCACGTTCGAACGAAGTGAGGGCCTCGCCGAAACGCCCCGCGGCATACGCGGAACGCCCGTGCGCGATCCGAGCCGCCGCCGAATCCTGAGCGTCCCCCGCACCCAGGGGAGCGAGTAGGCCCAGAATCATGATCCAACGGCGCGACCTGAGCCATCGCCCCCGGCTCGGCCACGATCCCCAGAGCCCCAGCGCGAGAGCGGTCGCTACGAAGATCGGGTAACGCTCGCTTTTCTCCGAAGGACGAATTGCCTCTCGCTTCTGGCGGGCGACCGGCGCAATTTGTTTTTGATAGAGCCGACCGAGGTCGACCGACGCCAATCCGATCGGGAGGAAAGCCCCCCCGGTCTCGCGTGCGAGCGTCTCAAAGGCACGATCGTCCCGTTTGGAAAGCACGGGCGAACCTTGATACGTCAAGGAGGCCAACCCTTGCCCAGAAGGCACGCTGTGCCCACGTGCTGGGTCGCCGATCGCGATCGAGTGCACAACGATCCCCGCCTGGCGTAAATCGTTGATGGTCGTGGCCCAGGTCCCGGCATGATCCTCGCCGTCGGAAAAGAGGATGATCGTCCTCCCCTCGGCGCGATCCTGCTCTCCGAAGGCGTCGATGGCCACGTCAAGGCCCGCGCCCAGGTCGGTGCCGCCCGGTTGAACATCTCCCGGCCGAAGCTCCTTGAGCGATTCCAGGGCCGCTCCGAGGTTCTCGGTCAGGGGACAGCGGAGCCGTCCACGACCGGCGAAGGCCACCACGGCGGCGCGGTTGCCTGGGTCTTCACCGAGCGCCCGGACCAAGCTTTCGGCCGTTTCGGTCGCCACGCCAATTCGGTTGGGAACGGCATCCTCGGCACCCATGCTCCGGCTCGTGTCCACCAGAAAGACGATGTCGTGTCCCGGCGGGAGCGGTGGAAACGCTCCGCGCCCCCAGCGAGGCTGGGCGATCGCCAGAATGAGACAGGCGATCGCCGCGAGCCAGCCCAGCGAACCGTCGCGCCGGAGCCGGCTGCCTTGACCTAACAAGGCCCAGTCCCGTTTCCGCCGGAGCAATCCCCGCACAACCCAGGCGAGGAGGAGCGGAAGCGCGGCGAGGAGCCAGAGTGATCGAGGGTGGGCGAAGACTTCCATGAATGGGTTGATCGCGTGGAGATATTGTTTCGATTGCGGAAGAGATGAAGCGTGAATAGGCTCAGAAGTTGATGCGATGAGTCGAAACTTAGCCGTCGGTCAAGGGAGTCGCCTCCATCGTCCGGCGGAGAGAAGTCGGTCAATCGCCAGGAGCGCGAGGGCCGCGACGACCCACGGACGATACTCTTCACGATAACGGGTTCGGATCTCACCTTGAACAGGGCTTTTTTCCAGGACGTCGATCGTCCGAAACACGCGGTCGAGCTCGTGAGCGTTGGCCGCCACGAATGCGCGACCTCCGCCGATTTTCGCGAGTCGTTCCAGAAGGATGGTGTCGGGGGCTTCGACCTGAGCAATCAGGTCGAGCTTCGTGATCGGCTCACGCTCGCGGACGATGCCACCTGGCTGACCGATCGCGATCGTATGCAGCGTGATCCCGAGCTCTCTCGACAATTGGGCCGCGGCCTCCGGGCTGATTGGGCGAGGGACGGCTGGGCTGTTCTGGCCGTCGGTCAAGAGGATCAGGACTTTTTTTCGTTGTGGGGCCGCGTGCAGGTCCTCGAGTGCCAGCGCAATCGCATCACCGATATTGGTCCCCTGGTCCCCCGGCCGAGCGGGCCGAAGACTTCGCGCTTTTTCGAGTAGAAAGGCGTGATCCAGGGTTGGCGGCGAGACACGGTCGGGATAGTTCGCGAACACGACGAGACCGATCAGGTCGTCCGGCCGTCCCTCCACAAATCGAGCGAAGGTTTGCTTTGCGGCCTCCAGGCGAGAGATCCGCGTTCCCCCCTCGCTCCCGTCGGTCTCTTCCGTGGTCATGCTCGGACTGTGGTCGAGCACAGCCATGATCGCCACCCCCTGTCCGGCGATTCGAGTGCGCCCACCGACTGTCTGGGGACGGGCCATGGCCACCACCATGCCAACCACGGCGAGCACTCGAAACAGGACAGGGACGCCGTTCATTGCGGCCGTGGCCATTTTGCCGCCTCGAGGGAAGCTCCCCAAGGTTGGCCAGGAGATTCTCGGCCTGGACTTGACCAGCAGCCATGGGAGTGGTGCCAGCACGAGAAGCACCAACCAGCCAGGCTCCGCGAGACGCATCGATGAACGACTCCACTGACTTGATCAGGATCTTCGATCCGGCGTCCCTTCGACCCAGGCTCATTCCTACGATTGTAATACGAATTGCTCGCGTTGCCATGGATCACCAAATTTCGAAGCAGGTCGTGGAGATTTCCAAAGCGGCGGGATACCGGCGTGAATCCGAGCCGCCCGCGCACGGGAAAGTCGGGCTTGGCCGGTGGCCGCTCAAACCGGTGGGATCAACGAAAATGTGATGTCCGGCCTGGCTGGCTCTGAATTTCAAAGGGGATGAGTTGAGCGCGTTGCGGGGGAGAAGGAGGTTATCCTTCCACGATCGTGAATGAGTTGACTCGAGGGCGATTGGTGGAAGTGCGAATTCGCTTGCCGAGTGGAGGTCTTGCGCGCTAGTGTCTACGGAGATGCGACGCGAGGGATTCGGTCTCCAATGAGAATCGGCTCCCGGTCGCACTGAGCGGGACGAGGACCAACCGTGAAGGGCCTCGGTCAAATCGATCCTCGACTTGAAAAGTAGGAGTCACTCTCAGTGGCTGAACAAACGAACGCAGGCGGCGATCTTCAGCAAAAATACCGGCAATTTCTCGACTTGTTACCGTTAACAGTCTCCTTGGCGGGACTGCCGGTGAGCGAGGGACGGCTTTTCAGCGAAGAACAAATCGAAGCACGGGCAATCACGGTTCGGGCGGCCTATCGGGTGGCGCGTACGACCGCCAAGGAATGCCTGAGCGGGTCGTAAGAACGATGCCGGTCGAACGCGAGGAGACCGGAGCGAATCGGGAGCAAGGCGCTGTTCGATTGCGATTGAGAAGCCGATAAGAATCGCGTGGTGAGAGGGGCCGCCGCGGGGGACAGTGACCCCCGGCCGCTCGTCACGCCTCTCAACGGCATTCCACTCGCGAAAGGCCCTCCTCGAGATGACGATGAAGATGCAACCCGACGGTGGCGGACCGCGCAAGCTTCGTGCCGCGATCATTGGCTTCGGGCTCGATTCTCAAGACAACGAGCAGCGACTGAGCACAGGCGAGACCTGTCTGCTGGTCGGTGGTTCGGCCGAGACTCATGCCGAAATGCTCGAGACCATCTTGCGACTTGAATCCGAACTCGATCGCCTCGGTCAGGACCTTGCCGACGTCACACCGAACGAGCTGGCCGACATCGCCTGGAGAATCGACTCCCCGGAACTGCATGACATTGCAGTGAGACTCAAAACGGGTCTCCGAAGCTCGGGGCGGGCGTTCCACGATCATACGGCTGAAGAGTTGACGAACCTCTCCTCGCCGATCGATCTCTAAATTTCTCCAGTCCGATTTCGAAGCTCTTACCGCCGATGGCGGCTGCGACGATTCGTCGCAGCCGCCATCGGCGGTTTCTTTCGTCCTGCTCCTTCCTGCCAGAAGCGATCCTCATCGACATCGTCGATCCCCGTGCGGGATGGAGTTGGAGTTCGCACGATCCCCTCACGATGCCCAAAACAGAATCCTTGAGAAGCAAACCGGTTCGACCACAAAATAAGTGGCTGCTTGTCAACGAATTCTGAAACGGGAGACTCTGTGTTGGGGTATCCCCTGTTGAAGGTGTGGGTGTGATCGCCCGCGAGGCGGGCGAAGGCGTGAGGCTGATGGATGACCGTGCGTTGATTGAGGCGCTCCGCTCTGGCGATCGGCAGGCCCCTCGCCTGCTGATTGAACGGTTCCAGGGGGTGGTTTTTGGCCTCTGCCTTCGCATGATGGGCCATCGGCACGACGCCGAGGACGTCATGCAGGAAACATTCGTCCGGGCACTTCGGGGAATCGCCGGATTCGACGCTGACCGGCCAGTTCGTCCCTGGTTGCTTGGGATCGCGGCGAACCGGTGCCGAACGGCACTAGGCCACCGTGCCCGAAGGCCCGGATTGACCGAGACGGCTGAAGATCGGGTAGACCATCGGCCAGGTGTGGCCGACCCCGATGACCTCGCGGGAGAACTCGAGCGGGCTCTGGGATTGCTCCGACCTGAATATCGGATGGTCTTCGCTCTCTTTCACGAACAGAATCTTGCGTATGAAGAGATCGCCGAGGCGGTCGAGAGGCCGATCGGAACCGTCAAAACGTGGCTCCACCGTGCCCGGGCGGAACTGGCCGAGCATTTGACTCGCCGTGGTGTCCACTGTTGAACCTTATCTGGTGAAGCATCGAGGTGAGTTTTTTGGGGACGATTTTCGGCGGCGCGGTTTGTCTGGCTCCGTCCCTTGACCAAGACGAGCGATTCAGGTCGGTGTGGATGTTTGCGTCGAGGACAGAACCTTATGCAATGTCTTGACTTTGAACGACTGTTGAATGAGCAGTTGGATGCACGTGACTTGGCGTCACCCGAGCTCGATCGCGCGCTTGAGGCGCATGCGGCGGTCTGTCCTACCTGCCGTCTCACGGCTTCGCGTTACCAGATGCTTCGGCAAGTCATCCAGACCGTGGTTCGTCCCACCGCCCCCTCGCTCGACTTCCTACCGCGTTTTCTTGAGTCGCAAGAACTCGATCGCCCGTTGACTTATCGAAGATTTACGATGAGGAAGGTGATGACGCCGCTCGCCATGGCGGCTTCTCTCCTGTTGGTGGCCTTTCTGGGGTGGCGTGCTTTCCCTGATCCGCCGGCGCCACTGGCTCAAACGGACACGCCAAGTCTTCCGATAGACGAACCACCGTTATTGACCGATGCGCTTGCCTCCGCAGGGTCAGCCACTTGGAATTTTGCCCTCGAAACCTCCGAACCGGCCGCTCGAATCGGCCGAGAGTTTCTCGACGCGGCATCGTTTCAAGAGCGGTCCACCGCCACGTTGGCTTTCACGTTGCCGAACTCTGCTCCGTCGGAAGTCTTGGAGTCGGTGGGAGATCGAGTCAACGACCGGGTCCGCCCTTTCTCGGGGGCGGCTCGACACGCCTTCGGTTTCCTCTTGGGACCGCCCGCGGAACCGACGAACCCGGTCACGACTCCCTCGAATTCTGGCTAAAAGCACGAATCGATCCTCTCGAATCATCGACAGTCGATGCCGATACCGAACGAATCGTGTCTTGTGCCGCAACCGCAACCGCGGCCTTTTTCGTGGGCAAATCATCGAGTCACCCTCTCCGCGAGCACGAAACTAGGGGGAGGGGCGAATGCCCGGCTCTGCTCGTGAAGAAGTGATCTCTTTCCGACCTGCGACTCTTTTTCCATTGAGAAAATCGGGGCGGTTGATACCCGGCAATTGCACACTCTCGTCACGCGAGCTTGTCCAGCGAGCGAAGTGGTTCTTGGTGATCGTGGGAGTGGAAACGATGCGAAGTCCTGTGGCCAAGCGATTCTTTGCCTTCTCGCTGGCACTCGCCGCAGCCGTGACCTCCCACGGTGCCGGCCTTGCGGATGCGCTTTTACGGCTCACACCTCCCGATGCGGGGGTCACTCTTGCGATTGAGGATCTTCGTGGGCACACCCAGGACTACCTGGCGTCGCCACTGGCGGGTCGGCTGGCCCGCCTTCCTTTTGTGCGTGCCTGGATGGATTCTCCGCGTGGGGCCTCTTTCCAGGCGGCCAGGCGACAGATCGAAGCCGTCCTCGGCGCAACGCTGGAAAACATTCGTGACGACCTGCTCGGAGATGCGCTCGTTTTAACCTTGCGGGTTCCTCCTCAAGGTCGGCAAGACGAAGCGCGTGGGATGCTCCTGGTTCGCGTTCGCGATCGAAGGCTGCTGGATCGGTTGATCGAAGGAATCAACGACTCTCAGAAGAAAAAAGGAGAGTTGGTCCGCGTCGATGAGCGGACACGAAACGGGATTGCCTACCGGGTCCGTGAATTCAACCCTGGCACGAAGCGCCTCCCCGAGTATTACACCACGCTCACCGACCAGACATTTGCCTGGTCGAATTCCGAAGAGTTGGTGCAGGGGGTGATCGAGCGGAGTCAGGGGATGGGGAAGGGACTTGGCGACGTCCCGAGCTTTCAACACGTTCGCGAACGTCTTCCCGAGCGGTCGTTGGTCAGCCTTTTCGTGAATCCTCGATTCCTCGAAGCGCAGCTCGCCTCCTCGCCGAAATCGTCGAAACCGTCTGAAGAACAACTGGCCTTGATGCTCAGTCACTACCTCAACGCCCTTGAATACGTGGGAGGAGCGATCGAGTGGCGGAAAGCCGCTGCCAATCGAGGTGGTGGCATCATCCTCCACACCGAGGAAGTGATCGATTCCGCCCAACTCCCCTCCTGGATGACACGCTGGGCGAACCGAGCTTCGATCGAGCCTGCTTTCAATCGTGTTCCCACCACGGCGCTCGGAGTGGCTTCGGCCCACGTCGACTTCGAAGCGCTCGAAATGGTGATTCGCTCGGCGACCCCCTCTTCCGGTCAGCGCAAGCTCGACAACGTCCTACTGAGCTTGAGCGGCTTGATGCTAGGGCGTAACTTGAGGACGGAAATTCTTCCCAGGCTCGGGCCGGCCGTCTTGAGTTACGTTGAGACGAACCCCGATTCGGGAGAAGGTCGTGGCCTTTCGTACGTGCTCTCGGTTGACTTGAAAGAGGAACAAGGAAAGAACGGAGTCGCCTCGGCCCTCGAGAATGGGCTGCGGACCTTGTTGGCGATCTACGCCCTTGACTCGAAGCACGGACACGGCCAACTCGAGCTTGAGTCTCGCCAGATTCAAGAGGTCAAGGTGACCAACCTCAGCCCGAATTCGCCGTTCGCGTACGCCTTTGGTCAGGGTCGACTCGTCATCGGAGGGACCGCCGAGGCGGTCGCTCGTGCACTCAGCCCTCAGGTGTCCACCAACCGAAGCTTTTCCCAGCTCAGGGCAGACTACTTTCCTAAGGCCGAGACATTTCTTTGCATCGACCTGGAAAAGGTCAGGACGTTCGCCGAGAATCACCGGTCGACCATTGCCCGTCGCCTCGCATCAAGGAACAAGAAGGCGGTCGAAGATGCGGAGCGCGATCTCGACCTAGCTCTCGCCCTGATGAGCGAGTTCGGAGACCTGTTCGTGACGACCACGATCGCGCCCGACTCCCGCTCTGCGCATCGAATGCTCGGATTAGTGGCCCCTTCCGAGCCTCGCACCACTCGCCCTTAGCCACTCCTCAGTCCCGATCTTTCGAACCACTCCAGAGTCGGTACCCAGTCCCCTCCTTCATCCGTAGGTGGGCGATGACCCTCGCATCGATCTCGCGAATCTTGCTCAGAGCTCAGGTCACGAGTTGCTGGGCGATTCCGGGGCGGGCTGATCCCCGATCCGCTTGCTTCCAACGCGACCTGAGCGGGATTGGGTTATTTAAGCGGGTGTAGCCCCGCTTCGCGGCGGTGGGCGTTGACCATTCCCAGGGCGCGAGGTTCGCTCTTGAGAAACTTCGTGAATTGGGAATGCGTGCATGCGAGTGACTCGGCCGCGGCCTTGACGTCCATCTTTTGAGCTGCGAGCACGTCGAGGCTTTCCGCCAGGATCGATGGAAAATCGTCGTGTTCGACATTCACTGTAATCCTTCCGCCCCGGCAGCGTGATTGCCAGAGGGGGCTCGGGGGCGTGCCAGGGACGAACGGGAGGCGGACTTCGAGGGCAAGGTTGACGCGGAGTCGGAAGTAGGCCACGCGTAAATTTTCGCCCTGGGTCCTGCGCTCACTGGCCTCGGCTCCGATGCCGGTTGGGCGATGGAGGAGAACGACCGTCGTTTCGACTTTATTGCGATTCTGACCGCCCGGTCCCGAACGTTTGGTGCGTTTGGTTTCGCACTGGGAGGCGAGTTGGGCGACGTCTAAAGAGGCCGGGTGCAAGCGGTTCTCGCTCATCCTTCGATCCTGCGGGGTTCGATTCGCTTGCAGTAGACGACCAGGTCGTCGCCGTCTGCGTAGTAGTCAGTCAGGACGCTTGCCTGCATGTAACCATGCTTCAAATAGAATCGCCGCGTTGGTTCGTAGTGCGGAGCGAAGAAGTTTCGATCAGTAAGAGTCGTCCCCTCCGCTGGCGGATTTCCTCCTCGGCCTTGGCCAACAACGCCGAGCCAATGCCCTGGACTTGACGACCTTTCTCAACGGCAATCCAGTAGAGATACCAACCACGATCCGTCATGGAAGCGGGGGCATAGTAGGCGAAACCAAGGGGTTGGTCGTCCTGACTATAAGTAATGCAACGGTGACCATTATCTCGCTCTTTGGCATGATAATCGTTGAGGACCTCGCTCAATGCGATGATCTCATGAGGCTTAAAGACGTTTGTCATTCGCGCGAGGTCGATCAGAGCTGAGGTGTCCTCGGGCTCCGTGTCACGAATCAAGGGAGCAATTTCAGGAGGTATCATTTCAGAATTCACTTTGGTCATGAGGGTTTAAACAACTGACACGGCGAACTGGAATTCGAGGCATACGACCAGAGGTATCTCGCTTCTGCCAAAGGTGACCGGGCTGATGGATCTGTCGATACGCCGATGGTCATCGCTCAGGGGGCGGTGGGAAGGCCGTCGGCCTTTCAAAGCAATGGGCTCAGCTTGACGCAGACAAAGCGTCGACAATCAAGGGAATTTGCGAACGATTCCCCGCGATCGAGCCAAAAACAGAATCGGCACTCGTTGTTGAGATTCAGTTGATATGACGTCTCGTGAGTCCTGGGTTCGCCTCCCCCTGGCAACGGGTAATCACCTGACTGGGGACAGCCTCGGAGGTGTCGTTCTGGTGCGGTAATCCAGGGTTCGATAGTCGCTTGGACCGAGAAGTTTGTCCATGTTTCCGCGAATTAGCTTCGGTCGCACATCGATTATGTCAATCTCTCTTCGCCAAGGGAACCGAGGAAAAACGGACGCATTATCCGGTTTCAACCGAAAGAATCGACGCGCCCTCGCGGTTTGTTGTGGTCACCGGACCTTCGACGGTGTATAAAGAGGGGAGCGCTTCTCGATCTCTCGTCCACAAATTCCCCGATCGTCCGGTGGTTATCGAGAGATTCTCTGATTCTTCGCGAATCGCACACACGGTATATCGAGCAGGTCGAGTAGTTCGACCAGGGCGTGCTGAGCTCAAATCAGGAGGGTGGTCCGGATTCTCCGAAGCCGGGAATTCCGGTCAGGTCGTCGAAGACGGCAAGGATGTCGATGATCGCTTCTGGAGTTCTTGTGCCTATGACCTTATGAAGACTTCTGGAGTGAAGACGATGAAATTCTTCGAGTCTGAGCGGGCCACCTACCACGCCAACTATGAATCACTGCTGGCCCATGAGGGCAAGTTCGTCGCCATCAAAGGGGAGACGATTGCGGGGGTGCGACAGACCTACGATCAGGTTGTCGAACTCGGTTACGAACGGTTCGGGCCTGTTCCGTTTCTGGTGAAACGAATCCGCCCTGAAGATGATGCGACGCCGAACCTGATTCGGCCTTGACGAAACGAGTGAGCGGAGACTTGTAGAGGACGCAATCGCCTCGGATCGGCGACTGCGTAGAGAGACCGGTCCGTCGCGCTCTTGTCAATGTCTCGCCCGGCCGCTACCTTGGGCCTGGCGTTGAGCGTCCATCCTTCGCGACGACTGTTGGCAAGTCTCCTTCCGCCTCTCACTCCACGATGATGAAACCGCGCGGCCGCACTTCGATTCTCGCGACGACGCTCCGTCAGCGATTCGATGCAATCAGCAGGCTGGGAAAGAAGCGATCGACCAAGCTCGCTTTGAAGACCATCCTGGGCATCCTCGTACTCTTGACGGTCGGCCGGCATGTGCGCCTGACCTGGATCCGACTCCACGAGCAGGGTGGAGAACTGCGGGTAGAACCGGCCTGGATTGTCTGTTCCATGGGGTTATACCTGGCGGGCCTGACCCTGTTCGGCGTTTTTTTCGACAGGGTCATGAAGGCGAGTTCCACCCCGGTTCGACTCGGTCCGGCCGTGCGTGCTTATCTCATCAGCCACCTTGGCAAGTATGTGCCGGGCAAGGCGCTGGTGGTGGTCATGCGGGTGGGCCTGACGACACCGTACGGAGCGCGAGCGGCGACGGCCGCGTTCGCCACTCTGTACGAAACCCTGGTCATGATGGCTGGAGGCGCGGTTGTCGCCACCCTTGGCTTTCTCGTCGTGCCGCTCGAATGGTGGCCAATCCTGATCGGGGCCTCGCTTTCAGTCGCGCTTCTGATCGTGGTCGATCCTCTGGTTTTTCCGAGGATCTCCGCGCTGGTGAGTGTCCCTTTCAAGGGGGTGGGTCCCGACGCCCTTCCCCGATTCTCGCGCCGGCTCTTGGCCGAAGGCCTCCTCTGCTCGGTGGGGGGCTGGATCTTGCTGGGCTTCAGTCAGATCGCCGTCGTCTCCGCGGTGTCTCCCGCGGGCGTCCCCGCGATGCGTTGGCCATTGGTCATTGGAAGTGTGGCCCTGGCGACGGTGGCTGGATTTGCCGTGGCGATCTTGCCGGGAGGCCTGGGGGTGAGAGAAGGGATCTTGATGGCGACGCTCCAGCCTGTCCTTGGAGCCGACACCGCGGTTGTCGCCGCGCTTGCCCTGCGGCTGACTTGGTTGATCGGTGAGTTGCTTGTTGCCGCGGTTCTTTCTCTCGTTCGTCCGAGCCTTCCCGCGGTTACCCTGACCGAGGTTCCCGTTTCATGATCAGCTTCGTCGTGCCGGTCCATAACGAAGGGGAGAGCCTGGCGACTCTTCACGAAGAACTGAGCCAGGTCGTGGCGTCCGAGGCGCTCGGCGACGTCGAGTTCCTCTTCATCGACGATGGAAGCGGCGATAACACCTGGGACGTAATCCACAAGCTGGCTGGAGTCGACCCGAGGGTTCACGCGATCCGCTTCAGACGCAACTTCGGCAAGGCCGCCGCACTGACCGCGGGATTTGAGTCTGCACAGGGCGAGATCGTGTTCACGCTCGATGGTGACCTTCAGGACGATCCGGCCGAGATCCCTCGCTTTCTCGATAAGCTGGACGAGGGCCTGGATGTCATCAGCGGTTGGAAGCGGCGACGCTATGACCCGTGGCACAAGGTTGGGCCGAGCCGCATTTTCAACGCGATGGTCAGTTCGCTGACGGGCTGCCGGCTCCACGACCATAACTGCGGCTTCAAAGTCTATCGGCGGCAGGTCCTTGCCGAGGTCGGTATCTACGGCGAGCTGCACCGTTTCGTCCCTGTTCTGGCCCACGCGCGCGGATTTCGCGTGGGGGAGATCGAGGTGCATCACCGGCCGCGTCAGTTCGGCTCATCCAAGTATGGCGTGACGCGGATGCTCAAAGGGTTGCTCGACCTTTTGACCGTGCGGTTCCTCACCCGGTTCAGCCAGCGTCCGCTCCACGTTTTGGGGGGGATGGGGATGGCGCTCCTCATGCTGGGCGGCCTCGGACTAATTTACCTCGCACTCGTCTGGCTCTTTGGAGACGGGCCGATCGGTCATCGACCCCTTCTCTTCTATTCGAGCACGATGGTGAGCGTGGGAGCACAGTTCTTCTGCCTCGGGATCTTGGCCGAACTAGTTACGTCGTACAACATCCGGGCTGAGGATACGTTTAGTATTTCCGAACGAATTGGCCCGCGCAACGGCCACGGTGCCGAGAAATCAGAGGGATCACGATGAGGACGGCTGAGTTCGAGGACGGGATGGAGGCGAACCCGGTGCGCTCCCAGGTCCGTCAGTTCGTGGCTCTGATCGTGATCACGGTGGCAACGGCCCAGGCGCTCGGCCTGGCCCTGAAAAGTCCGACCCAACTCGGGGCCAACGACATCTCGCGCTGGTCGACCGTCTGGAGCCTGCTGGAACGAGGCACGTACGCGATCGATGACTGCCCCTGGCAGGACAAAACCCAGGACAAGGTCCTCAAGGCCGATAAGCTCGCCAAGCCGGGACCGACCAGCTCTTGGCTCAATCGCGTCGAGTATTCCCTCGCTCCCCGTTCGTGGAAAGTGGGCGAGTCGACCGATCACTTTTATTCGAGCAAGCCTCCATTACTGCCCACGATGATGGCCGGTCTGCTCTACCCGGTGCGGCATGCGCTTGGGGTCCCGCTCGACAAGGTTGTGGAACAGAAACGAGAGCCGCGCTGGGTTGAAAAAGAGGTGGAGGGGCCGCCACGCCGGACCGAGCACGTGCTCGAGACCCCAACGGAATCGGTCAAGTGGCCCGTCTATATTTTCTATTTCAAGCCGCTCATCGTGCTCTTCAATGTCGTGCCGCTCTGGATCTTTCTCGTCCTCTACGCCCGGCTGCTCGACCGCTATGCCCCGAACGATTGGGCGTGGTTCTTCTGCCTCTTCGGGGCGGCCTGGGGATCGTTGCTGTTCGCCTTCGACCAAACTCTGAACAACCACACGATTGCCGCCTCAAGCGCTTTTTTCACGATCTACGCGTTGATTCGAATTTGGGAGACGGAGACTGACGCAGTTGAGGAAGAGGCAGAGCAACCTTCCGCCATCTGGTTCGCACTTGCTGGCTTCTTCGGTGCCTTCACCGCCTGTAACGAACTCCCCGCCGCACTCTTCGGGATCGCGCTCTTCTTGATGCTCTTGGTACGTTATCCAAAACGCACACTTTACGTCTTTGTACCGGCGGCCCTGATCCCCTGCATCGCGTTCCTGGCGACGCAGTACATCGCCTTCGGCCAGTTCAAACCGGTCTATGAGGAGTTTGGGACGAAGAGTTACCAGTACGAAGGAAGCTACTGGAACTCGCCGCTCGAGATGGATTGGTTCAATACCCATCCCGAACCCTACTCGGTCTATCTCTTACATATGACGTTTGGGCACCACGGGGTTTCTCGCTGACTCCGCTCTTTCTCTTCTCGGCCCTTGGCGTGGTACGTTCGCTCTGGACTCGCAGCTCGCTTCGCTCCCTTGCCTGGCTGACCCTGGTGCTCTCGATCTCGCTGTTCGCCGTTTATCTCTTCAATCCGAAGGCGAGAAACTATGGGGGGTCGACCCAGGGCCTGCGCTGGCTCTTCTGGCTGATTCCGTTCTGGCTTGTGTTTCTCCCCAAGGGAGTTGAAGGGGGGCAGGAGCGACGCTGGGTCCGGGTGCTCTCCCTGGCGGCGCTGATGGTCTCGGTGTTCTCCGTCGGCTATGCCCTGCGGGCACCGTGGAGCCATCCCTGGATTCTCGATGCGCTCGAGCACATGAATATGTATTCGCTCAAGCGGTAAGCTTCGATCACGCAGGTCGACGGGATGTGCCAGTCATTGGCACATCCCGATCATCAATCCTGCTGGCAGAGGCCAGGGGCATTGGATCCAACGCAAGCGTTGAACACACGTGGAGCCCGGTTGCATCCTTGCGTCGAGTTGTCTATCCTAGACTTTCTGCTCTCTCAGTGTCATTACACTGAGGTGTGGGAAGGGCGAGTGGGAGGGGTCGTGCGAGGCTACCCACTCGCCCCTTGGCGGTTAGTCGCATCAGCACAAGTCTGATGGGGCCGTCGCCAGTAGGGTGGTTCGTTGATGAAATGCCGTACGAACAAAACGTCACGGATTTCGATGGGATACCAAAGTCTTTTGACGACAAGTGGCTCCCAGTCACTGTCGTTTTCTCAGATATTTTGGGTTAGTCGCAAACGCAGTGCCAGAGACCTTGGGTCGACAAAAGTCGAGCTGTTTGTCGCGTTGTAAGTGCTAGTCCTAAAATTGTTTACGGTTGAATCTGAAGATTTTGGCAGCCGAGAATTGAGCACGGCAACAGGGGAGCGACGGTTCCACCAGTTCGCCGATACGACCATTTTCTAGGCACGTCAGGCCTACCCAGCGAGCACGACTGAGTGCCTCGGTTCCGCCCCCGCTCTCTAGCCTCCATGCCGTCAGGTCGACACGCTTCGTTCCTTGCGGCAATCAGCCCGGCACGCACCAGTCTTCGGGAAGCCGGAACGCCTCGAAGCGTGTCCTTTGAATTGCTGCGCTGAGCTCTGGCCACGCGATCTTGACGGCCTGACCGGCCGTTCCCAGGTCCATGGCACCGATCCATCCCCGCGCAATGGACGGTTCCGAACGTCAGGACTTGGTCCGTCCGTGGCGAACCGCTCTACAAAATGCTGACGTCGGCAAACTCTGAATTGCCGTGTGCAGCCGCGCGACCGGGTCCGGGGCGCATCGTGCAGATTACCAGAACCAGTCTTGCAAGTTGCACGATCCCGCCCCGGTCGTTTGCAGATCGATGCAAATCCATTTCTTTGTAAACCATTGTTGTTAAACAGGATAGAACTATTCGGAATGCGGCGGACCGCCATTTGCTTAGTTCTTAAGATGTGACGGTCCTCGGCGGAAGCGTTCCCACGGGAGCGAGAGGGATTGCCGGAGTCCACAGAGTCGCGACGACGAACCCGTGTTATGAGGAAATCCATGGCTTTTGCCACGTTCGCGTTGGGAATGGCGATCTTCACCCTGTTCTTCGGTCTGGTCGCGGCCTGCGACCGGCTTTGACCTCGACGATCTCGGAGATAGATCCGTGCTTTATCTGACCGCATGCCTGACCGTGATGGCTTTGGTGTACCTGGTGTTTGCCATGCTCCGGCCCGAAGCCTTCTGAACACGCATTCCTGATCGGAGATTAGACCCGTGGGATTCTCGATGCCTTGGCTTCACCCGATCTGGGCGCTGCTGTTGCCGATTGCGGCTTCACTTCCGATCGGCTGGTCCATGTTTCGCACGCTCGACGTATCAGGCGACCGAGTCGGTCGCGGTCTCGATGCGTTACCGATGTTTCTCTGTCGACTGATCGGACGACGCGAGCCAGCCCGCATGGACTGGAAGAAATATGCCATCGCTTTACTTCTCTTCAACCTCGCGCTCTTTATCTTGACCTTCGGTTTGCTCTATGCCCAGCCTCGTCTGCCGCTGAACCCTGACGGTAAAGGTTCCCTCGGCGCATTGGGTTATAAGGACAGTGCGGGGATCGACCACCCGGGCGCCGATACCGCTGTTGTTTTCAACACGGTCTGTTCGTTCGTGACCAACACGAACCTGCAGCACTATTCGGGTGAGCAAAACCTGTCTTACTTCAGCCAACTCGCCTGCATCGTCTGGATGATGTTCGTTACCCCGGCAGCCGGTCTTGCCGTCATGTTGGCGACCTTGCGAGGCCTCCGGGGAGACGCGCACCTGGGGGATTTTTATGCCGACCTGATGCGGGGCCTGGTCTATGTCTTCATGCCCTACTGTTTTCTCGTCGCCATCCTCCTGGTCGCCAGTGGCGTGCCGATGACGTTCCAGTCCGCCGCCCAGGCAACCACGCTCGACGGTGTTGCCACCAAGATGGAAACGCAGACGATCGCCCGCGGCCCGGTGGCGGCGCTGGTGGCGATCAAGCAATCCGGGACCAACGGCGGCGGCTTCTTTGGCCCCAACTCGACGCATCCGTTCGAGAACCCAACGCCCTGGAGCAACTTGCTGGGGGTCGTCTCGATCATCGTGCTGCCCATGGCCTCGCTGATCATGGCCGGGCTCATGCTCAAGAATTTGCGGCACGCGGTTGTCATCTTCGGCGTCATGCTCTTGCTGCTCGTCTCCGGGTTGATCGTGGCGGTCTGGGCCGAATCCTATCCGAGTGCCGCCACTCAGGGACTCCCGGTCGTGCGCGGGCCGAACATGGAGGGCAAGGAGGTGAGACTCGGGCCGGTGGCGGCCGCCACCTGGGCCGCCATCACGACCGCGACTTCCAACGGTTCGGTGAACAGCATGCACGACAGCCTGAATCCGATTGCCGGACTGGTCCCGATGGCGTTGATGATGCTCAACGTTGTTTTCAGCGGGATCGGTGCCGGATTCGAGAACATGCTGATGTACGTGATCGTTGCCGTCTTCCTCGCCGGCCTGATGGTGGGGCGGACCCCCGAGTATCTCGGTAAGAAGGTTGAGGCCAAGGAAGTCAAGCTGGCAATGATCGCGATTCTGTTCCATCCGCTCCTGATTTGTGCCGGGGCCGGCCTCTTCGCGGCGACGGATTGGGGGGCCAAGACGGTGGCTAACCCTGGTGCTCACGGATTCAGCGAAATCATCTATGAGTTCACTTCGGCGGCCGCCAACAACGGTTCGGGATTCGAGGGGCTGGCGGACAACAATCCCCCCTGGAACATCGCCACGGGAGTCGTCCTGCTCTTGGGCCGATTTCCCGCCTTGATCTTGCCTCTGGCACTGGCCGGTTCGCTCGCCGTCAAGAAACGCGTGCCCGAGACGATTGGGACCTTGCGGGTCGACAACCTGACGTTCGCCGGCATGCTCCTCGGGACGGTCCTTCTCGTCGGAGCGCTGTCATTCATGCCCGCGGTTGTCCTGGGGCCGGTGGCCGACCATCTGGCCGCGGCTCCCCGATAACCTTCCGGAAGGAAGCGGTAGCCGGTCGAGATCCGCGGTCAATTTGTCCGTGAAAACCCAAGCACACTTGCCCGTTCAGGAATGAATCCGATGAGCACTGAGACCGAGGTTGAATTGCCCCAGAGGGCCACCTCCGACGCCCAAGCCTTCAAGCTTCAGCGCCGCCACGCGCGCCGGCTCCGCCTGTTCGATCCCGCTCTGGTTCGCATGGCGACTCGACAGTCATTTGTCATGCTCGACCCGCGGAATATGATGCGGAACCCGGTCATGTTCCTGGTCGAGATCGGCACCGTCCTGACCGCGATCGCCACCGTGATCTCGATCACGAAGGGGGCCGCAATCGGTCTGATCGTCTATCAGACAGCGCTCACCGTGCTGCTGCTGTTGACGGTGCTCTTCGCCAATTTCGCCGAGGCGTTGGCCGAAGCCCGCGGCAAGGCGCAGGCCGATAGCTTGCGGGCCACCCGTAAGGACACGCCGGCCTATCGGCTCGACGGCCGTGGCTCACACACCGGCCGGATCGTTTCCTCCACGCAGCTTCGGACGGGCGATTACATCGTGGTCGAAGCTGGGCAGGTCATCCCCGCCGACGGCGAGGTCATCGAGGGCGTGGCTTCCGTCGACGAGTCGGCAATTACCGGCGAGAGTGCTCCGGTCATCCGCGAGGCGGGTGGCGACCACTCCGGCGTCACCGGCGGCACCCGCGTCCTGTCCGATCGGATCGTCATCGAGATCACTTCCGACCCCGGCCAGAGTTTCCTCGACCGAATGATTGCCCTCGTCGAGGGGGCGACTCGCCAGAAGTCTCCGAATGAGGTTGCGCTGACGATCGTGCTGGCCGCCTTTTCCCTGATCTTCCTGATCGTGACCGCCACGCTCTATCCGATGGCCCGTTACTTCGACTTGACGCTCGACATTCCAACGCTGATCGCCCTCCTCGTTTGCCTGATTCCGACCACGATCGGCGCCTTGCTGGCGGCGATCGGCATCGCCGGGATGGATCGAGCGCTGGAAGCCAACATCATCGCCAAGAGCGGCAAAGCGGTTGAACTGGCAGGCGACATCGACACACTCCTCCTGGACAAGACTGGGACGATCACCATCGGCAACCGCAAGGCGACCCAGTTCGTTGCTCTGGGTGGTGCCTTGGCTCGTGACGTGGCACGGATCGGCGGCCTGTCCTCAATGGCCGACCAGACCCCGGAAGGAAAAAGCATCCTCGAACTCGCGCGGCAACAGGTCGCCATTGACGGCGAACCGCCGGCCGGGGCCGCGTTCGTCGAGTTCACGGCCCAGACCCGGATGAGTGGCGTCAACCTTGCCAATGGCAGCCGGCTCCGCAAGGGAGCTCCCGACACCGTGGCCAAATATGTCTGCGACCAAGGGGGGGCGGTTCCCGACGGCTATCAGCGAACCGTCGATGCGATCGCTTCCAGCGGCGCGACTCCCTTGGCCGTTGCCGAGGACGACCGGATCGTCGGCGTCATTAAGCTTGAAGATATCCTCAAACCCGGCATTCACGAGCGGTTCGCGCGCCTCCGACAGATGGGGTTACGCGTGGTCATGGTGACCGGCGACAACCCGCTCACCGCGAAGGCGATCGCCGAGGAGGCGGGCGTCGATGACTACATCGCTCAGGCCACTCCCGAGGCCAAGCTCGCTTACATTCGCACGGAACAGCACGGAGGCAAGCTCGTCGCCATGATGGGCGACGGCACCAACGACGCCCCCGCACTGGCCCAGGCGGACATCGGGGTGGCAATGAACTCAGGAACTCAGGCAGCCAAGGAGGCCGGCAACATGGTCGACCTCGATAGCGATCCGACGAAGCTGATTGAGGTCGTCGAGATCGGCAAGCAATTGCTGATGACTCGAGGGGCCTTGACCACATTCTCGATCGCTAACGACCTGGCCAAGTACTTCGCCGTCATTCCCGCCATGTTCATCGTCACGCTTCCTCAGCTCAAAGTTCTCGACGTCATGGGTCTGGCGAGCAGGGGGGGGGCTTATTCGGCGATCCTCTCGGCCGTCATCTTCAATGCGATCATCATCCCACTTCTGATTCCGATCGCCCTCAAGGGGGTGACTTATCGTCCGGTCGGCGCCGCCGCCTTGCTTCGAGGCAATTTGCTTTACTACGGCCTAGGCGGTGTGATCGCACCGTTTATCGGCATCAAGCTGATCGACGTGATGATCGACCCCGTGTTGGCCGTCGTGGGGATTGCCTAAATCGGGACGAACGATGCGACGCGTAATGCTTATCGATGCGATCAATACGAAACATCAAGATCAGTAAGGATGCCTTCTAATGTTCCGCGAGATTCTGAATGCCCTGGCCGCCTGCCTCGTGACTTTCGCACTGTGCTCGGTCGCATACCCGGCGGCCGTCTGGGGCGTTGCGTGGTTAGCTTTTCCCCACCAAGCGGGTGGAAGTCTGATTGAACGCGACGGCAAAGTGGTCGGCTCTGAGCTGATCGGTCAGCCGTTCGTTTCCGACAAGTACATCCACTCCCGCCCCTCGGCGATCGACTACAAGGCCGACGCCGCGGGAGGCTCGAACCTGGGGACGAAGAATCCCGATTTGCGCACGAAGGTCGCCGAGCGCGCCGATGCCCTCAAGGCTACCACGGAAAACCCGGCACCGACGGATCTCGTGACGGCTTCGGGCGGGGGCTTGGACCCGGATATTAGCCTCGAGGCGGCGCAATACCAGGCGGCTCGCGTCGCCAAAGCGCGGGGGCTGACAATCGAGCAAGTCCGGGCTTTGATCGACAGGCAAACCGTACGGTCGGGTGCCATCATCGGTGCGCCTCCGCGCATCAATGTCCTCGAGCTCAATCTTGCCCTGGATGCGGGAGTAACCGCTTCAATCACGAACTCCAGGGCGGACCATGCGGGCCTGGTCCAATAGCTCCAGATCGGTCCGGCCCGCCGATGCGACGAGCTCCTTCTCAGCGGGCCAACCGTCGCTGGTAATTCCGCAACGAAGCGTAGAGGAGCGAGCCGATCCTGTTGATCGGCTCTTGGCATCCCTTCATGGTGTCGCAGGATTTCCACTCACGATTGGCGTCCACCGGGATTTAAAGCTTTATGTCCATGGTCGAACCGGGCCGTCCCAGTCCCGAGCACTTCCTCAACCTGATTCGTCGCCAGGAGCGAGGTCGGCTCAAAGTGTACCTCGGCTCTGCGGCCGGCGTCGGTAAGACATACGCCATGCTCCTCGAGGGGCAGCGTCTCAAGAAACAAGGGGTGGATGTGGCCATCGGGATCGTCGAGACCCACGGCCGCGTCGAGACCGCCGAGCAGATCGGCGGGCTCACGATCATTGCGCCGTTGGTGATTGAATACCGGGGTGTGACCCTGCGCGAGATGGACCTCGACGGCATCCTGGCGCGACGGCCAACCGTCTGTCTCGTCGACGAGCTGGCCCATACGAATGCCCCGGGCAGCCGGCATGGCAAACGCTACCAGGACGTCGAGGAGTTGCTCCGCGCGGGGATCCACGTGATCACCACGGTCAATATTCAGCATTTGGAGAGCCTGTACGACGAGGTGGAGCGAGTCACCGGCGTCAAGGTCAAGGAACGGCTGCCCGACAGCGTGCTCGGCGATGCCGACCAGATCGTCAACGTCGACATCTCGGCCGAGGATCTGCTGGAGCGGCTCAACGCCGGCAAGGTCTATCCACCCGAGCGTGCCGAGCGGGCGCTTGAGAATTTTTTCACGTCGGCCAACCTGACGCGGCTCCGGGAGTTCACGCTGGCGGAAATGGCCCACCTGATCGATCGCCGCAATCGCCGCTCTGAAGCCGATCGCACCCAGATTTCGGCGACTGAGCGGGTGATGGTGGGCATGTCGAGCCGGAGCCCCAATGCACCCGCCCTCATGCGCAAGGCCGCACGGTTGGCCGATCGGCTCAATGCACCTTGGTACGCTGTCTACATTCAGACCCCGGCCGAAGACCTCACCCGGATCGACGCCGCAACCCAGCGCGTCTTGGGCAAGAACCTCGAGCTGGCCCATCAACTCGGTGGCATCCCGATGACGTTCCGTGGCAAGGATGTGGCCAGCACCATCACAGCTTTCGCACGCGAGTACGGCATTAAAGTGATCGTCATGGGTAAAAGCAATCAGCCATGGCACCGTCGTTTCATGCATGGATCCATTTTTGAGCAAATTTTGAATCAGTCCGAAGGCGTGGATGTGATGGTCGTGGATGTCAAGTGATCTGATGGGTCGCCACAGACGGCGCCGGGAAGCATAGAATAGTGAATTAGGCGGTGGAGCTTACGTGCTTCCGCTGACTTGCCTCTGGATCGCATGGGGTCCCACGATCAGGTTTGCTCACCGGAGAGCGCGGTCGATTTTTCGCGAGTGATCGGCGACGACCCTCGCGTTTTCATTCTCTCCTTGTGCAGTCCATCCCCTCACGAGCGCATTTTGAACGACCTTATGAGGGATTGTATGTTCAGAACGCTACGGACCAAGTTGCTCGTGGGTTTGACTCCGCTTTTGGCGATCATGATCGGCCTGGGGCTCTGGGCCATCTTCATGCTCGATCATCTTGGTGGGCGGATCGACGTCATTCTTCGAGAGAACTATAACAGCGTGCTCGCCGCCGAAGGCATGAAGGAGGCCTTGGAACGAATGGACTCGGCAATCCTGTTCGCGCTGAGCGGTCAAGATCATCGAGCCGACAGCCAGTTTCGTGAATACCGCTCTCGGTTTCTGGCGCACCTTCAAAAAGAGCGGAATAACATCACGGTGAACGGCGAACAGGAGCTGGCCGACCGGCTCTCCACGCTCTTCGAGACCTACCTCAAGCAGAGCGAGGTGTTCCACGCCTTGCCGATGGAGCCACCTGCCCGCCGGTCCGAATTCTATTTCGCCGAACTTTTTCCCACCTTCAGCGCGATCAAGAACACGGCGGATCAGGTTCTCGAGATCAACCAGTCATTCATGATGCGGGAGAAATTCAAGGCGGCGGACGCCGCGGCCCGGTCGAAGCAAGTGATGATCGTCGCCCTGTTCGGCTCGGTCGCGATCGCTGCCTTGATCGCACTCCGGCTGAGCCGGTCAATCCTTGAGCCGATCCAGGCCGTGACAATCGGTGCTCGCGGCCTGGCGCGAGGCAATCTCGATCAGGTGGTTCCCGCCACGACGCGCGACGAATTGGGCGAACTGGCGCAAGCGTTCAACACGATGGCACGAACCATTCGTGAATTCCGCCAGGCCGGGACAGCTCGACTCCTGCGGGCTCAAAAGACGGCACAAGCCACCATCGACTCGTTTCCAGACCCGGTTGTCGTGGTCGACACGGACGGCGTGGTCGAACGAGCTAATCCCGCGGCGCGAAGGATCCTCGGGGTCATCCCCTCGGAGACGGAAAGTTCGATCCCCTGGACGCCTCCGAATCAACTCAAGGCGGCCTTGGCCGACGTTCTCAGTGGTCGCGACGGGGACGTGCCAGTCGGGTTAGAGCACGCGGTCAGCTTTCGCGACGACGGCCAAGAACGCTTTTTCCTGCCTCGAGTGCTCCCGATTCGAGGAGAGCAGGACGAGTCGCTGGGAGCGGCCCTGGTCCTTTCCGACGTGACCAAGTTCCGCCTGGTCGACCAGCTCAAAAGCGACATGGTTTCCACCGTCAGCCATGAGTTGAAGACCCCGCTGACTTCCGTCCAGATGGCAATTCACCTTCTGCTCGAAGAGGTTGTCGGTCCATTAACTCCGAAGCAAGTCGAACTGCTCGTGGCAGCCCGGCAGGATTCTGATCGGCTCCTGGCCATGGTCAATGATCTCTTGGACCTCACCAGGATCGAGCAAGGACGACTCAGGCTCAACCTCAGTCCGATCAAGGCGGACGAGTTGGTCGCCGAAGCCGCCGAGAGATCCGCATCGAAACTGCGAGACGCAGGGATCGTGCTCGAACTCGATGGGGACAACGACCTACCCCTGGTTCTGGCAGACCGGGAACGGATGGAACATGTCTTTGATAACCTCATTGATAACGCTTTGCAGTCGACCAACCGAGGTGGTCGGCTCCGACTCACGGCCCGTGCGGGTGAGGACATGGTTCACTTCACGGTCGAGGATACCGGGGAGGGGATTGCGCCCGAGCAACTTTCGCGAATCTTCGAAAAGTTTTACCGGGTGCCTGGAACCCGACATCGCGAGGGCACCGGGCTGGGCCTATCCATCGTTCAAGAGATCATCGTCGCCCACGGCGGCCAAATCAGTACCTCCAGCCACCCAGGTCAGGGTACCACTTTCACTTTCACGCTGCCGGCCGACGCGCGAAAGTTCGGTTCGTCAGACCAGTCGAAGGTGAAATGATGAGCAGGCACGCAAGCATATTGATCGTGGACGACGAACCGAACGTTCGCCTCATGTTCCGAACGGCTTTGGTCCCGTTGGGCTATCAAGTGACGACGGCGGAAGACGGTGAGACGGCCCTGAGTTGGTTGGCTGAGCGGAAGGCCGACGTCATCATTCTCGATCTCCAGATGCCTGCTATGGAGGGAATGAATGTCCTTCGACATCTCCGGGAATCAGGCAATGAGACTCCGGTTGTCATCGTGACGGCGCACAGCAGCGTGCCCAATGCCGTTCAGGCGATGAAGCTGGGGGCAATCGATTTTCTGGCCAAGCCGCTGACTCCAGACAAGCTTCGCCGCGCCATTGCCGATGTGATCGAGCGGCAAGCCGATCGCAAACTCGCGGCCCATCCTCCCACAGTGGTTCCGGAACCTGTGACCGTCGCCTCGCAGTACGCTGAGGACCTCAGGAGGGCCAAGCGGGCTCTGAATCGTTGTGCGTTCGAGGAGGCCGAAATCTTCCTCAAACAAGCCATTGCACTCGATCCCAACTCGGCCGAGAGCCACAACTTGATGGGGGTGCTCCACGAGTGCCGCCAGGAACACGACGCATCCTACCGCGAGTACAAGGCCGCCCTCAAAGCAGACCGAGACTACATGCCGGCCAGGCACAATATCACCCGCTATTACGAACGGTTTACGCTCGGACAGAGCGATATCGCGATCGACAAAGGTGATCCAATTCAAGATGATTGAGAGACAGGATTGGGTTCGAGCGGAGACATGACAGAATCAAGGAGTAAAAATGATCTGGTATGTCTTGCCGATTTCAATCGAGGAGAGATGGAGGTGGGGTGGGAGACTGCAAAGCTTCGCAAGAGTGGTCAGGGGGAGAGTTGAACTCCCGACACTCGGATTTTCAGTCCGATGCTCTACCAACTGAGCTACCTGACCCGCAAGCAACGCCAAGAACTTACCTTAAGATCGTTAGCCCGTCAAGTCGTTGCGACGAAAAAAGTCGCAATCTCAAGGGCGTTTCGGGTCAGAGGACTTCTTGGTTCACTGTATCGTTCGTCGAGTAATTTACTCGCTTCACTCAACAGGTGTAACGATACCGTGAGGTGGTGGCCTTGTCAAGCACTGCCCGGCACTCCTCTCCTTTTTTTGTTTTCCAAGGGGAAGTAGTCCGGACGTCGAGGAAAGAAACTCTCGACTGGATCGCCGCGACTTCCTGATCCTGAGAACGGAATGGCGTGGCTGATTCCCAAACCCCGGTACAATCTCAAAAGGAGTGGGCGATTACCGAGAAATCGATGATTTCGGCGGTAGCCTGTTGACTTGGACTCCTGAACAATTAGAATAGCCCCGCAGTCGAGAGTTAATTGAATACGATTAACAAACCGACTGACAACGCGATTAACGGGCGCATAGCTCAGTTGGCTAGAGCGCACCCCTGATAAGGGTGAGGTCCCATGTTCGAGTCATGGTGCGCCCATTAACGTGACGGCTCTTATAGAGCAGTTACGTGCGTTTTGCGAAAACCAGCCTCGGGATTTCTTTCATGAGAAACCCCGAGGCCGGTTTTTTTCGCTTATCGATGGCAATTTGATTAACGGGCGCATAGCTCAGTTGGCTAGAGCGCACCCCTGATAAGGGTGAGGTCCCAGGTTCGAATCCTGGTGCGCCCATTAACTTGACGGCTCCTTTTACGGGGCAGTCACGTACGTTTTGCGAAAACCAGCCTCGGGATTTCTTTCAAGAGATTTCCCCGTGGCTGGTTTATTTTTTGCGCCACGGATTTCGACACTCGCTTGAGAGCGATTGTGCTCCTTTGGAAGTGAGTAGCGACCGGTCCGCACACCGGTCGCTTGCGCTGGCTTTGTCCCAGGCCTCCGAAAACCGCGCGAGACCCATTCGATCCTAATCCGTCAGGATGGAACGGGCTGGGTGACGGCGCGGCACGGAGTTGGCTGGCTCCGTGTGACTCCCGCCTGCCAATGGAGATTTGGCAGGAGCTGTTCAAGTGTTCGCATGAACAGCTCCGGCGTGATCGGGCTGCGGAGGAATGTTGTGAGGTGAGAACGTCCAAGCGTTCGGTGGAGACGGGTTCCCGAAGGAAACCAACGAAACAAAGAAGGGATCTGAGGTCAGAACTCAGATGCGAGTCGGCATGCACCCGCATCTCGACTACTCAGTCATCGTCCTCGACTTCCGCGTCACCGTCGTCGTCCACATCGCCGTCGTTGTCATCCTCCTCGTCGATTTCTTCTTCATCCTCGATCTCTGCGGCCGCGGCCGCTTTCACCAAGGTTGGGGCAGCGGGGGCAGGTCGTGGGATGGCCGCGCCCAGGCCCGGCGCATTGTCGGGCATCGGTTCCTTGACCTTCTGAATGAAGTGGGTGCCTTTGCCTTTGGCCGTTAACTCGGCGGCGCGGGCCTCGGCCGCCTCTCTCTGGGAATACTCGAACGTGCCCACGGGTTTGAAGGCATCGTTGGTGACGACCCAAACGATCCGCATGCGCGCGGTTGGCTTAGCCGCTTTTGTGGCTTTCGCCTTGGTCTTGGCCGCAGCCTTGGGCTTCTTCTTGACCTTGCGGACTTCAGTGTCATCATCATCAAGGTCTTCGATCAGATCATCCGACTCGTCCTCCATCGGATCGAGCGGTTCGGCCGCATCGTTCTGTCGACGAAGTTCGAGACGATTCCGCGGTTTCCCAGCCATGAAACCGTCCTTCGAGATGGCTCAGGTTCAAGAATTGCCAAATTCCTCCGCCGATTCGCGGAGGATTTCCCTACGGCTATCATAATCGAAACGCCGAATCTTGGCTAGCGACCGGACCGGGCCGTCGACTTCGCCAGTCGGTCAGAGCGATCCTGTTTTGGATGGGGAGGTTGCGAGCTCGCGGCCGGGGGCTAGTTCGTACGCGATGTGAGACAGAAGGTCTTCGGCTCGGTAGGGTTTAGTGAGAAAGTGCCCGATGCCGAGAAGCGAGAGGTCGCGCTCATGATCGGCCAGAATGGCTGCGCTACAGATCATGATCCGCTGGTCAGGATCGCGCGCCCGGACCTGTCGGCAAACTTCCACGCCGGAAAAGACGGGCAAGTTCAGATCCACGAGGAGAAGGTCAAACGGCCCCGAGTCGTGGAAGCGATCGACTCCCTCGCGCCCATCGGCCGCCTCGACCACACTGTATCCCTCGCACTTGAGGACCTGGGCAACCAGGTTGCGAAGCCGCGATTCATCCTCGACCAAGAGTAGTGTGCAAGGTCCGTTCGCACCCATCGTTCTCTCCCCGTGACGATCCATCGAGACAGGGACACCATCAACGCTGCGGCCGTTCCGGTGTCGAACGAAGTGCATCGTAGCCAGACCCTCGATTCGCGCCCACACGAATATGCCGGCTTGGACCGGGGCCGTTGCCGACCGGAGGGCCTTCCGAGTCCCACCACACGAGGCATGAGAGCCCGAGACCGAAGGCCATTCGGCACTTCCGTTCGGCCCGTAATCCCCCTGGTCTTTGCGAAGTTAAGGAGCGGTGACTTGCGTGGTCAGAGGGGCGGACGAAGGAGAATGGTCCTGAGCCTGCGGTTTATCCACCCCAAGAATCTGGCAGAGAAAAGCGACGATGACGTGCTTGGAAATATTCAGGCCTATGATTCCCCAGAGCGGTCCAAGCCGGAACAGCCAAATATTCAAGGCAATACAGGCGACCAATGCCAGTAGTCCCGCGACGCTCAGTTGAAAGCTGGGTCGTTCCATGCCACTATTATTGGCTCGGCATCAGCCAGCGGAAAGAGATCCTTCGGAAAGTGTCGTGGCCGCCACGAGCCACCCGGGCAGGCCGGTTCGATACCGCCGGCAACGGATTCCGAGGAATCGCACACGTTGATTGTTCACCGGCTTCAGTGCGATCGAGCCGGGAAGTGCGGAACCCACTGGCGGAAGGTTTGCGTGGTGTTTAGGATAGCGCTCGATTGGGAGGGCGGACCTGATCGGCTGCGGACCTGATCAGCTCACGATCCAACCTGTTCTGATTGATAGGGAAAGCCCGCCCGCGGCGGGGAGCTTTCGAGAGGACTTTCTCCGTTCTCCTTATAATCCCGACTTGACTCAGGGCATCCTGAAAAAATGACCACCCCGACGATCACCCGACCAGAATGGAGCACGGTCATCGACCCCGTGCTCCAGAAGGAATTGGAACAGCACGTCCTGGTCACTTCCTGGGACAAGCTCCTGGGGATGGTCGATACCGTTTATAACTGGGGCCGCCGTTCAAGCCTTTGGCCGCTTGGTTTCGGACTGGCCTGCTGCGCCATCGAGATGATCTGCACGGCGTCAAGCCGGTTCGACATCGCCCGCTTCGGCGCGGAGGTGTTCCGCGGGTCGCCGCGTCAAGCCGACGTCATGATTGTTTCTGGCACCGTCACCAAGACGATGATGCCGATGATCGCGCGGCTCTACGACCAGATGCCCGAGCCGAAGTACGTCATCTCAATGGGGGCGTGCGCCACTGGCGGAGGTCCGTTCAAGGAAGGCTATAACGTCGTCTCGGGAATCGACAAGTACCTTCCGGTCGATGTCTATATTCCTGGATGCCCGCCGACTCCTCAGGCCTTGCTCAACGGCCTGATCATGCTTCAGAAGAAGATTGACGGCGAGCGGATCACGCAAACCCCCTGGTACCGAAACGACGTTGAGCGCGATATTCCGATCCCGGTTCTCGGCCCTGACCTGATCGATTTGCGCACCGTCGAGCTGACCGCCGAGAAGACGGCCCAAGGGTTGGTCGAGGCCCGCGAGGAGGGCTTGGTCAAGCCGGTCAAGATTCCCGCCCCTCAACACGAGGTGGAGACGCAGTCCAACGGCGTCCCTGAACCGGCTCCCGCGGCCAAGGGGCCGAGCAAGATCGACTTGATCCGGGCAAAGGCGAAGGGAGAAGTCGTTGCAGAATCGAACGACGCGCCGGCCGCCGCGGCGAAACCGGCCGCCAAGCCCGCCAAGAAGGTGAAACGGGCCGAAGCCAGGCCCAGCCTGGTCTGGCTCGGTGATGCCGGGCTGCAAGCACTGGCCGAGCGGATCAACACCCGTTTTGGCAGTGAGACTGTCACGATCATTCAGGCGGCCCTTCTGGTCAAGCCCGAGCAGCTCGTCGCGGTCTGCCGCTACCTCCGCGACGAGAACACGATTCGATACGACTACCTGGCCAGCTTGCAGAGCGTTCACTTCGAAGATTGCCTGGAGGTCAACTATCAACTTGATAGCACGAGCACACCGGGTAAACTGATCGAGTTGAGGGTCAGGACCTCGGAGGCCGAGGGGGAAGGCGAAGTGCCTTCGGTCGTCGGGGTCTGGCGGGGGGCCGATTTTCAGGAGCGCGAGGTCTACGATATGATGGGGATCCGGTTCACCGGACACCCCGAGCTGACCCGGATCCTGATGTGGGACGGCTACGCCTACCACCCGCTTCGCAAAGACTTCCTCGAGCCTTATTACGAAGGCCCGACGAAGGTTTTCGACAGCCGGGTCGAGACGGGGCACGGGCAGCATTTCCGCTCCGAGGAGATCAATCCGTACGGCACCAACATGAAGATCCCCAAGGACTACAAGGATTGGGGAAAGCTCTCGAGCAACGACGACGTCAAGGGTGAGTCACTGCTCCCGAGCGGAGTCACGGTCAGTGAGCTCGCCACGGATCAGTTTTTGATCAGCATGGGTCCTCAGCACCCGAGCACGCATGGTGTCTTCCGGATCAACCTCCGGGTGGACGGTGAGACGGTCGTCGGCCTGAAGCCCGTTATGGGCTATATGCACCGAAATCATGAGAAGATTGGCGAGCGGAACACGTTCTTGATGAACTTTCCGTTCACCGATCGGCTCGACTACCTGACGAGCATGGGGAACAACTTCGGCTACGCCCTGGCTGTCGAGCAACTGATGGGGGACGACGCCAAACCCCCGGAGCGGGCCGAGTATATTCGCGTGATCATGGCCGAGTTGACCCGGATCGCCAGCCACATGTGGTCGATCGGGTTCTTGCTCAACGACCTCGGGGCCTTCTTCACCCCCGCTCTTTACGCGATCGAAGAGCGGGAGCTGATCCTCGACCTGTTCGAGTGGGCCGCCGGCAGCCGGATGATGTGCAACTACTTCCGGTTCGGTGGCGTGGCGTTCGACCTCCCTCGCGGCTGGGTGGAACGCTGTAAGGGGATCGCCTTCGACCGCCTCGACGGTAAGATTGATGAACTCGACCGTTATCTCTCGGGCAACGAGATCGTCCTGGAACGCTGCAAAGGGGTTGGAGTCTTGACCGCCAAGCAGGCGATCGAGTTTTCGACGGCCGGCCCCGTGCTCCGCGCCTCCGGGGTTCCGTACGACATTCGCCGGGCCGCCCCGTATAGTATCTACGATCGGTTCGACTTCAAGGTGATCACCGGCACCAATGGAGACCTCTACGACCGTTACCTCGTCCGGCTCGAGGAGATGCGTGAGAGCGTCAAGATCCTCAAGCAGGCGCTTCGCGACCTTCCCGAAGGGCCGATCCTGCCCGGTAAAAAGACCTATCAGATCAAGGTCCCGGCAGGCGAGGCCTATTCTCGGGTCGAGAATCCGAAGGGCGAACTCGGCTTCTATGTGGTGGCCGACGGGTCGTCGTCCGCTTACCGCTACCACATTCGGAGTCCAAGCTTTATCAACCTGACCGCGCTCGAGCAAATGTGTTTGGGTCACACCATCGCCGACGTCGTGGGGATCCTCGGTAGTATCGACATCGTTTTGGGCGAGGTGGATCGCTAAGGTCGGATCGGCCGGGTGGGGTGGGCCTACCTACCCTCTTAACGGGATACGTTTGGTGGGCGGCGCCCATCCTCCAGGACTGATGGGGACTCTTGAACCATGGGCAGCGGTTACGGGATTATCACGGGCCACCTGGTCACGCTTCGGCGGTTCCTGCACACATTCTGGCGCGATTTCCGAGAGGGGAAGGGGCTCCAGCGACGCGGTGGCGGGCATCAAATTCTGGACCTTTGGCCCTACAAGGCGGACCGAGGGAATGAGCCGACCGTCCTCCAAGATTATAAGACCGCTGGTCTCTTCACGGTCGAGTATCCCGACGAGCGGCTGCCGGTCTATGAGCGATTCCGGGTGTTGCCGGTCCTGATCTATGACGATGAAGATGGCAACGTGCGCTGTACGTCGTGCAACATCTGCGCGAAGGTCTGCCCCCCCCAGTGCATCTGGATGTCCCAGGCCACAGGGCCCAAGGGGAACGTGGTCCCTCTGCCCGAAGATTTTTATATCGACATGGATGTCTGCATGAACTGCGGGCTCTGTGCCGAGTATTGCCCGTTCGACGCGATCAAGATGGATCAGAACTTCGAGCTCTCGAACTACGAGCGACACCAGACGCACATTTACAGCCTTCAGGACCTGTTGGTCTCCAGCGATTACTACTCGCGGACGCACCCGGACGCCTGGAGCAGTGACGAGGAAGTAGCCGAACGGAACAAGGTTGCCAAGAAGAAGGATCAGCGGCTTCAAAAAGCGTTGACGGCGACGGCCAAACCGGCCGCCCCGCCCAAAGCCGCCCCGAAGCCGGTGGCCGTCGAACAAGTCTGAGGCGAGGCACCGGTACGCGTGAGAATCGACGGTCCGATCGACCGCTGAGGTCGACTCGGGATTGCGGCTCTCACTCGACGATGCCACGGCCGACCCGTCGTGTGTTGAACTGCTTTTATGTATGGGGTTCGCTTGTGTTGGGGAGGAGGGGGTGACCCCTTGCCGACCTCCACTGGCCGCCGTAAGATGTCCGCTCAGTTAGGTTATCAAGGCGCAATCGAGGCCTTGAGCAATCGCCGGAAGATATCATGATTCCTACGCCTCCGAAGCCCAAGTACACCGCCGGCACCAGACTCCGCGTGACCCAACGGGTCCGTGTCGGTCATCGTGAGTGGACCACCCTGGTTGAAGGTCTGGTCGAGCAGGAAGGTCAACGCCCCGTTGGCGGAATGGAGATGGGGGGGAAGGCCTCCTACTGCCAACAGCCGACGCTCAGACTGCGCCGCGACGATGGCGAAGTCATCGTTGTCGCCGTCGATGAACACAGTGTCGTTCAGTCCTTGTCCTCGAATTGAACGTGGCAACGGAACAATTGACATCATGATTATCTACAATTACATATTCGTGGGTCTCTTGTTGTTTACCGCGATCGGTTTTGCACTCGCTCCGCTCTTGCTCGTCGCCATCGTCGCCCCTCGCAAGCCGTCGCTGGCCAAGGACGATATCTACGAGTGCGGAGTACGGACCCACGGAGAGACCTGGATCCGGTTTCGGATTCAATACTACATCTACGCGATTATGTTTGTGGTTTTTGACATCGAGACCGTCTTCCTGTACCCCTGGGCGGTGAGCTACTCGAGTCTTGGTCTGTTTGCCCTGGTCGAGATGATCGTGTTCTTGACCATCCTGTTCATCGGCTTGGCCTATGCGTGGGCCAAGGGCGTCCTGCGCTGGGTCTGAGTGTCGGATGAGTGGCGACTTGGGGATCCGGTTTTCTTGACCAAGGGGAGATGCTAACGGTGAATTTCGCAACCGCCTGGGCCATGCCGATCGTCTGGGCCCAGCAGCAGATCAACCTTGATTTCTCCACCAAGGTGCAATGGGCGCTCTGGCTGGTTGTGGGATTCGTGGGGATTTTCCCTGGTATCGTCGCTTACATGGTCTGGGCTGAGCGTAAAGTTGCGGCCCGGTTCCAGGATCGGATTGGCCCCAATCGTGTCGGTCCGCTCGGCTTGCTCCAGCCGATTGCCGACGCGCTCAAGTTGATCACGAAAGAGAATATCGTCCCCAGGTCGGCCGATCAGTTCGTGCATCTTCTTGCCCCGGTCGTGCTTCTGGTCTCTGCTTTCCTCGTGCTGGCCGTCGTACCGTTTGGGTTGGGGACCAGCCAGAAAGGCCACCCTGCGCACTTCAACGGGCTGGTGCCGATCGATCCTCCGTCGGGTCTGCTCTACCTGATTGCCGTCTCGAGCCTGGGGGCGATGGGGATTTTTTTGGCGGGATGGTCGAGCCGCAACAAGTATTCACTTCTCGGTGCAATGCGTGCGGTCGCCCAGCTCGTCTCCTATGAAATCCCCCAGGTGCTGGCGACTGTGCCGATCGTCCTCTGGACGGGTAGCCTGAGCCTGGTCGCGATCATGAATCAACAACTCGATCAGGGCTGGTTCCTCTGGTCACCCCCCGGCCTGCTCGCGTTCACTTTGCTGCTGATTGCCAGTCTTGCAGAAGTGAACCGGACGCCGTTCGACCTTCCCGAGGCGGAATCCGAGATCATCGCCGGCTACCATACCGAGTATTCGGGGATGCGGTTCGGGCTCTTCTTCCTGGCAGAATACCTGAGCGTTTTTGCCGTCTGCTGCCTGACCACCGTGCTCTTTCTCGGTGGGGGAAGTCTTCCGTTCAGCGGGTTCCTCACGTTCTTGGATTACCCGCGAATCTTTGGTGCGCAGACCACGCCGGCTTATCTGATTACCAACCTGATTTCGGTTTCCGTCTTCGCCGCCAAGGTCTTCTTCTTGATCTTCTTGATGTTCTGGATCCGAGCCACCTTGCCGCGAATGCGGGTCGACCGGCTCATGAACTTCGCCTGGAAGTACATGGTCCCCTTGAGCCTCGTCAATATCTTGATCGCGGCCGTCTGGTTTGAGTGTGCTCTCAGGTCCGGTCAACCGGTCGCCCTCGCCGGGATGTCGATTCCCGGCTGGGTTCTGGGTTGGATTGTGACGCTTCCCCTCGTGGTCCTCTCGGTCTGGTTCTGCTTCTGGTTTAATCGCCGCGAGCGGACTGCGCTTCTGGAGGCCGCGAAACCACGGCGGGCCGTGATCGTTCCCGTCACCGCGCGATGATTCGAACGCTTCACCCAAGAATGGCCCGCGCTGCCGAGGGCCGGAGTTGAACCTCGTGAGTCAAACCCTCTTTCTGGTTATCTCAGCGCTCGGTTTGGTCGCGGCCGTGGGGACGATCCTGGCCCGGAACTTGGTCCACGCGGCGCTCTACCTCGTGGCCTTTTTCTTCATTGTCGCCTGCCAGTTCGTGCTCCTTGAAGCCGAATTCCTGGCTGCAATCCAGGTGCTCGTCTACATCGGCGCGGTGGCGATCCTGCTGATGTTCGGGATCATGCTCACTCGAAACATCCAAGGGGATGATACCACGACAGTGGCTCCAGGTTGGACGATGCCGGCGCTGGTGGCAGGGCTTGGGCTCTTCCTCGTGCTCGGCTTCGGGATCAAGAACCAGGTGGGCGTGAAAGATCGGGCTGACTGGGCGGCCACGGTGAATCGGCCGTCGATTGTGACCCGGGAAGGGGAAACCCCCTCCCCGCGCGCCTTCGCTATCAACAACATGGGACTCGCGGTCGGCTACGAGATGATGACCCGATTCGTGGTCCCTTTCGAGGTCGCCGGCCTCCTCCTGACCGCGGCTTTGGTCGGTGCGATTGCCCTCGCCCATCGGGAAGGGGAAGACGAGCCGACTCGACTCGGGGCCCAGGCCACGGCCCTTCACGGGGCGACCGAACCTTCCTCGAGCAACGTTCAGGCGAGTCTTGACGGATCGCGATCGGAACCACTCTCCTCACCATCGAAATGAGTCGCCCGCGATGAGTCGTGATATCCCGTTGAATTGGTTTCTCTATTTCGCCGCGGCCTCGTTTTCGATCGGGCTGATGGGCGTCTTACTGCGCCGCAACGCGATTGCCGTCTTGATGGCGATTGAGATCATGCTCAACGCGGCGAACATCAACCTGGTCGCCTTCTGGCGGTATGGGATCCCCGCTCCGGATGAAGGAGCCTTGACCGGGGTCATGATGGCCGTCTTCGTGATCACGATCGCCGCGGCCGAGGTGGCGGTGGGTATTGGTCTGATCCTCCTTTGTTACCGTCGCTGGCATTCGGCCGACGTGGATCGTTTCGATAGCCTCTCCGGCTGATCGAACTCGACCCGTCCCGATCCGACCCGCCGCGGCCGATGCCCTTCGATGTCCCGGCCTTGAATCGTCCGAACCCTGATCCCGCTCGACGGAATGCTCGCGTCCTCCGGAGTCGGAGCGGATACCGCACCGTAACGAACGCCACCAAGGGCCATAGCCGATGCCTCCCAGCGCTATCCCGTCTCTCGACCTTCGCGACTTCCACGCCCTGGCACCCGAGATGATTCTCGCGTTCTGGGGACTGCTGGTGCTGATGGCCGACCAGACGGTCTTCCGAAGCCGGACTGCGGCGCGGCGTCAACAGGCCGCCGGCCAGCTAACCTTGCTCGGGATCGTCGTTGCCCTGGGCGCGGCCTTCCTTCCGTTCGTCATTCGGTTCAATCTCTACGACCTCGCGAAAACGTTGAACTTCGCGGGCATCGACTATGTGAGCATTCCCGATCGGAGCCTCTTTCTTGGCAGCCTCTCCGACGACCTGCTGACCGAGACGTTCAACGTCCTCCTGGTGATCATGCTGGGATTGGTCTCATGGCTGTCGATGTCCTGGTCCTTCACCGAAGACTGGGGCGAATACTTCGCGCTGCTCTTGTGGTCGACTGTGGGCATGATGCTGCTGGTCGCGTCGGATGAGCTGCTCAGCCTGTTCCTGACCCTCGAGTTGATGACGATCTGCCTGTACTTGATGACGGCATTTGAGAAGGATAAACGCCGGTCTCCCGAGGCGGGACTCAAGTATTTCGTTTACGGCTCGGTCTCCTCCGCGCTCTTCCTGTTCGGCTTGAGCCTGATCTATGGACTGACCGGATCCACGCGGTTCGATGCCATCTCGAATGTGCTTCGTCCCATTCTCACCAGCTCCACGGGCTTGTCGGGTAATATTGCCGGAGCGACGGCGGTCCTCCTCCTCATGGTCGGCTTTGGATTCAAGGTTGCGGCGGTGCCGTTCCATCAATGGGCGCCTGACGCTTACGAAGGTGCCCCCGCGCCGGTCACGGCCTGGATCGCCACCGGGTCAAAAATTGCCAGTTTCATCGCATTGATG
Source organism: Singulisphaera photorubra (assembly GCF_045290345.1). Taxonomy (GTDB): domain Bacteria; phylum Planctomycetota; class Planctomycetia; order Isosphaerales; family Isosphaeraceae; genus Singulisphaera. The sequence continues at coordinate 4,150,304 of NZ_CP155447.1, forward strand.
AAGGTGCTACTGGTCGCTCTGCGACCTTGGGGGAGTAGCTATGCCTCGGTGATGAGCCCCGGCTGGATCGGGATTGTGGTCGTCCTGTCGGCCGTCACGATGACATACGGCAATATGGCCGCACTCGCGCAGCGGAACCTGAAGCGAATGCTGGCTTATTCCTCCATCGCACATGCCGGCTATATGCTGGTGGGGGTCGCGGCGGCGGGTGTTTCCGTTCGGCGGCAAGAGTCGGCCGGTTCGGTCCTCTTCTACCTGGTCATCTACGGTTTCAGCAATATCGGCGCCTTTGCCGTGGCCGCCTGGCTCGCCCGCGATAAACAGAGCGACGACATCGACGACCTGAACGGACTGGCGTACCGCTATCCGTTCTTGGCAACCTGTATCCTCTTACTGATGCTCTCACTGATCGGCATGCCTCCGCTTGCGGGCTTCTTCGGAAAGCTCTACATGTTCATGGAGGCGCTCGACCAGGAAGGGAACCAGGTGACCCGGGTCGCCTTGATCTGGCTGGTGGCATTGGGTCTGCTCAACAGCGTCGTTTCCGCGTTCTATTACGTGCGCGTTCTCAAGGCCATGTTCCTCCGCGACCCCGGTCGCTCGGTCTTGTCACCCGCCTCTTCATCGATTGCGTTGCCCATCGTCCTTGCGACGGCGGTCGTCATCGGCGTCGGAATCTACCCGGCTCCGTTGATGGATATGATGAAGGGTGCATCGATTCCAATGCTGTCTGGGAACGCCCGTACCGCGGTCAATCCCTCGTCCGAATCCTCAGGCGCTCCGGACTCGGGTTCCACGGGAACGTTGCAGGACGATACCTCGCAACCACCTCCAGTTGATCCTGGCCAGACCCCTCCAGCTCCCACGCCAGTCCCTGCTCCGAGGTCGTGAGAGAGATCGGCGTCCAGGTCGACGGTTATCCGAGTTCGTGATTCCTCGCGAAGAGAGACGTAACGGCGATGGCCATTATCAACACGCTGCAAAAATGCCTGGACAGCCCCTACCTGTTCAAGGACGACCAGGCGCCTGAGAAGATCCCCGCTCTGCTCGCCAAGGCGGCCGACCGGCTCGAGGCCGCGGCCAATCTCCAGGCGACCGGCCAGGGTGATCCCGCCGACATCAGTTTTCTGAGCTATGAGGCGATGTTCTCCTGCCTGCGCGCCCTGGTTTATCAGAAGGGTTATCGGGAGGCGGGATTGCGCTGTCTGATGCTGGCCTGCGAGAATCTCTACGTTCGGCCAGGCTTGCTCGAAGCCAGTTATATCGTCGCGTTCGAACGGGCACAGGGGCTGAAAACCCCACCTGCCGAGAACCTTGCCGCCGCCTCGGCATTCGTCAAACGAACCCTCGAGATCCTGGCGGCCTAAGCGGTGCATCCGGCCTGTTGATCTTCACAACGAAACTTGAGCCGGAAGTTGAAAATAAGGAGGACGGTTGGCCCGCGGCTGCTTGCCCAAAGCCACCCGTTGTCCTGGTTTCGGGCGAGTCGAGAAGGTGAAGCGTCGCTTGACCTGCCCGAGATCCTGGCCGTCTTCAATTCTCTTCCGTGCTCTTTCGCTTGCATGCCATTGGGCTCGGTCAGCAGATGCGTCAGCTCGTACCCGGGAATAGGCGTCGGTTCTGGGACCGTGCTGAGTGCCTTGTCCGCTTCTGATCCAACTCATGAGAACGGACTTCACTGGGACCAGCGGGCAGGGTGTCGGCACATTCAGTAGTCCGTTGTGTATATATGGATTTGCTGGGCGCGGACGCCTGAACTCGAACACGTCTCCAAGTCCACCACCGGCTGTGGGCTGCTTAAATATTCGCGGCGATTGTCGTGAAAGTTTCCGATTCTCGATGAATCATTTCACAAGTCGTTCCCAGTATCGACTTTCTCGCGAGACGTTCTCACCTGGTTGGTGAATGCCGACCTTGACCATTCCTCGCGAATATGCCAAAAACTCGCGTCGGCCCACTCGCGAGCCGGGACCACTGAGACGCACCGGGGATCGCCCCGGCGAGCGGATGCACCTCCAAAGGATGGGAGGCCATGATGGACATCAATTCATCACGAACCGGGAAGGTTCGTTCGGGGTTGCCGCCGCATCGCTGGACCAAGGTCGATGACCCGGACGGGATCGCCGTTGTCGCTTCTCATGCGACGGTGATCGCTGGAGGAGGCCCTGCAGGTCTCACCGCGGCTTACGAGCTGACCAAGCACGGTCACTCGAGCGTCGTGCTCGAGTCCGACCCGAACCTCGTCGGTGGTATCAGCCGGACCGATCAGTACAAGGGATACCGGTTCGATATTGGCGGGCATCGCTTCTTCTCGAAGAGCGCCGAGGTCAACGCGATCTGGCGTGAAATCCTCGGCGACCAATTCGTCACCCGCTCCCGGTTGAGCCGGATCTACTACAACCGCAAGTTCTTCCACTATCCGCTCAAACCGGTCGATGCCCTGATGAAGCTCGGCCCTGGCGAGCCACCTTGATCCTGGCGAGCTACCTCAAAGCGACACTCAAGCCAATCAAGCCCGAGCGGAGCTTCGAGGATTGGGTCGTTAACCGATTTGGCCGGCTCCTCTTCGAAATCTTCTTCAAGACCTACACCGAGAAGGTCTGGGGAATGCCCACGAACGAGATCACTGCCGAGTGGGCTGCGCAACGAATCAAAGGACTCAGCCTGGTCCGAGCCGTGACGAACGCCCTGTTCGGCAGTCGCAAGTCGAACGGGGAGGTGATCAAGACGCTCATCGAGTCGTTCCAGTATCCGCGACTTGGCCCCGGGCAAATGTGGGAATGTGCGCGTGACAAGATTCGCGAGCAAGGCGGAGCGGTGCATCTCGATCGCCGCGTCGTCCGGATCGAGCACGACGGCACGGCCGTGACCACGTTCGTGGCGAAGGACGCCAACGGCAAGCTGACGGCCTACCATGGCCAGAACTTCCTCTCGACGCTGCCGATCCGCGAGCTCATCCGCTGCATGAGCCCCCAGCCGCCCGACGATGTGGTCAAGGCTGCCGAGTCGCTTCGGTATCGTGACTTCCTGACCGTGGTCTTGATCGTCGATCGGGCCGAGACCTTTCCCGACACATGGATCTACATCCATGAGCCGGACGTGCGCCTGGGGCGGGTGCAGAACTTCAAGAACTGGTCCCCCGACCTGGTTCCCGACCCCACCAAGAGCAGTCTCGGACTCGAGTATTTCTGCTTCGAGGGGGATGACCTCTGGACCATGCCTGACGCCGACTTGATCGAGTTGGGGCGGCGCGAGATGGACAAGATGGGCCTAATCTCCGCGTCCGAAGTGAGTGACGGCTGTGTCGTGAGGATGCCCAAGGCCTATCCGGTCTACGACGACGCCTATCAAGGGCATCTCGCCGTGATCCGCGGCTGGCTCAAGCATCTGCCCAACCTCGAGTTGGCGGGGCGGAACGGTATGCACAAATACAATAACCAGGACCATTCGATGATGACGGCGGTACTGGCCGCACGGAACATCCTCGGGCTGGGTCAGTTCGACACCTGGAAGGTGAATACCGACGCCGAATACCACGAGGAAGGGAACGAGGCCCAAGATACCTCGGGCCGTATCGTCCCCCAAAAGATCAGCGCGGCCTGAGCGGGTTCGCCGCCCTGGGGCGGAACCTGCATACACCCGTGGTCGAGTTCTCCACTGCTCCTAACGCTGGAGCAGGTAGAACTCGCGCCTCGTGGTTTCCGATCGCTCCTGTACGAAACCGACCGCACGATAACCGGCGGTGAATGCAGCACTCAAGCTTTCGCGAACTGCGAGTCGCCACGCTTCGGCCATGCCTGCATCGCGCGCTCGCAGGCCTGCGATGTCCTGTGGGATTTCCACGAGCACGTGGGCGCCTTCCGCGGCATGCGTGTTGACGACCGATCGGGATCCATCGGCCTGGGGATTGGATTCAATCAAGTGAGGAAATCTCGACCACTCCTCAGCGGTCGTGGATTCAAGTCGCGGGGGAGCGGAGAGGTCCCACTCGGCGATCAGCCGATCCGTCGGGACGCCGAGGTTCAGCGCGTCGGTGCGGGGGCCGTACATGTCGTCGATGTAGCGGCCTGAGGTCGCGCCGAGCTTCACCAGATTGAAGCGGGCGTTCCCGGCCTGGAGCGGATCGAAGGCCCAGGCGATGAGATCGACGCCACTCTCGAGCGCGACATCGCGCTGGGCCATTTTGAGCCGGTAGCCGAGACCGGTCGATTGCCGGCCAGGAACCACCCCCGTCAATTGCGAATAGAGGCAGAGTCGCCCCCCGGTGCGTCCGAGGAATGCGAAGGAGATCCCCACCGCCTCTCCGTCCGGCAAGAAGGCGCCGAGTACGACGCCGCCGTGTAGCTGGGCGCCGACCATTGTGGCGATGGGAACCACGTAAGAGTCATCCGCGATTCCCCAGGCGAGGCGCTGGGCTTTCTGGCAGGCATGATAGTCGTGGACGCTCACGGCGCGTCGGATCGTAATCTCTTCGGCCATCGGAAAAAGACCTCAAAGTTCCAGGAGCAGGCACGCCAACAGGGCTGCACGTTCGGGCAGACTCTCAATGAGGATGTGCTCATTGATCGCGTGTGCGCCCGCCCCCGGCATCCCCAGGCCATCGAGTGTGGCTACGCCCAGAGCCGCGGTAAAATTGCCGTCGCTGCCCCCTCCGGTCGATCCTTCCTCCAGTTCAAGCCCGAGCGAACGGCCGATCTGTTGCGTCTTTGCAAAGAGTTCGCGGCTGGCCGGAGTGCGTTCCATCGGCGGACGATTGATTCCCCCACTGACTTGAATCGAAGCCCCGGGAGTAATCGCTTGCAGGCCGCGGAACGCCTCCTCGATGCGTTGGGCCTCATCCATCGTCGCCACGCGGACATCGACGCGCGCCATGGCATGTGCGGGGACGACGTTGGGAGTTGTTCCCCCTTCGATCCGCCCGACGTTGATCGTCGTACCGACCGTCGGGTTGGCCAGGGCATTGATCCTGGGAATCTGGAGGGCCAGCTCGTTGATCGCGCTGATGCCTTTCTCGGGCTCGACACCGGCATGAGCGGCCTTCCCCTCGATTTCGATGGTGAAGCCGCCGACACCTTTGCGGGCCGTCTTGAGCACGCCGCCGGGGAGAGGAGGTTCGAGAACGAGGGCGTGGGCACACTCGCGCGCGGCCGCTTCGATGAGCGATCGGGAAGTCGGGCTGCCAATCTCCTCATCCGAGGTGATCAGAATGTGAATCGGGCGACGAGGCGAGAGACCGAGCGCTTGAAGCGCCGCGAGCGCGGCTTCAAGCAGGATGATACTCGCCTTCATATCATACGAACCGGGCCCATAAGCGCATGGACCTTCGATGCGAAACGGGCGATCGACCACGGTCCCCAGGGGCCAAACCGTGTCGAAATGGGCCAAAATTAGGGCAGGGGGGGCGACCTGTTGAAAATCGAACCGGGCGTCAAGATGATTGCCGCCGACCCGGTTTTCAATCAGGTTGACGTCGCCTCCGAGCGCTTCGAATCGCCCTGCCAGCATCGTCGCGTACGGGTCGAGTACGGCTTTGTCGCGGCTGGGCGACTCGTACGAGACCAGGGTCGCCAGGTCGGCGAGCATGGTCTCTCGTCGTTGATTCATCCAGTTCAGGAGCTCGGGGCCGTGCATGGTTTCTCTCGAGGGGAAGTTCAGGCCTTCAAGCTCCACTCACGGAAGCAGAGTTGCTCGATCCGCTCCTCGATCGGCTCAAAGCCGAGACCGACACCGAGGGGAACCGTCACGGCTCCGTTCACAGCCCGAATTGGCGGTTCGACGAGATCCTCGCGGTAGTACTTGTCCGAGCCGGACACGTCGCCGGGCAATGTGAAACCGGGAAGGCTTGAAATCGCGACATTCGCCGCGCGGCCGATCCCGAACTCATGCATCCCGCCGCACCAGACTTCGACGCCTCGAGCGAGGCAGAGGTCATGGATCCGCTTTGCTTCAAGGAGCCCGCCGACGCGGCTCACCTTGATATTGATCACGCGGCAAGCTTGGAGGTCGAGCGCCTTCCGCGCATCTTCGGCGGAATGGATGCTCTCGTCGAGGCAGACCGGGGTTCGTAAGGAGGCCTGGAGCCTTGCGTGATCGATGATGTCATCATGGGCTAATGGCTGTTCGATCAGCAGGAGGTTGAATGGGTCGAGTTGCTTGAGATGGTCGATATCGGCGAGCGTATAAGCGGAATTTGCGTCGACCTGCAACGCGATCTCCGGATAACGCTCGCGGACACTTCGGACGATCTCGACATCCCAGCCGGGAGCAATCTTGAGCTTGATGCGGCGATAACCCTCACCAAGGTACTGGTCGATCAGCCCGAACAGGGTCTCCACATCGCGCTCGATCCCCAGGCTGACTCCGGAGGCAATCTCCGGGCGGGTTCCGCCCAGGATCGCGGCGAGAGATTTCCCTTCGTGGCGAGCCAGAGCGTCCCAGCAGGCGATCTCCAGCCCCGCCTTGGCGAAGTTGTTTCCCTTCACGGGTCGATAGAAGTTCACGAGTTGGTCAATGTTCGCCCATTCTTTGCCGATCACGGCCGGGGCGAGAAAGTCCTTCAGGATGTGCCAGCACGTCTCCGTCGTTTCGGGACAGTAGTAGGGGTCGGACGGTGAAGCGCATTCGCCCCAGCCGATCCCATGATCGGTCTCGATCCGCACCAGGATGTGCGTGATGGAATCCTTGCTGCTCGAACTCGTGCGAAATGTCCGGACCAAGGGAAGGCGCACGAGCTTGAGATCAATCCGATGAATTCGCATAGGTTATTTCGTTAGCTGGCTCGATGATCGCCACTGCCCAAGATTTTCGCTGCATCTGTTGGTTGCATTTGCGGATGACGCAGGGGAGCCCGCAATCAATTCTTCGATCCAGGATGCCGTGATCATTCGCGTTGAACAAGCTCAATCCCCCCAGTGTAATTGTCGTCGAGCAGAACGCCGGAGTCATTTCCGACGGCCAGGCCATTGGGGCGAATCCCAACGACCTGGCCGGTCTGCGACGAGCAAATGGCGGGGGATCGATCGATGATCGCTCTTCTATTTCTCGAACATTTGTTCGACGGGAATGATTTTGACCTTCACGTCGTTGAGAGGGAATGCCTCGATGACCTTGTCCTCCGTGAGGATGCTCTCCGGAGTCCCTTGGGTATCGTAGGTGATCGGGGTCGGCTTGCCGGAGAGGAGTGAGTCTCGGAGGGCCGTGGCGTCCTGGGCGACGATCGCAACCTTGAACCCAGGTTTCTTGAGGTGGCGGCGGACTGCGGCGTTCACTTGTTCGACGGTGAGTTTCGGAAGCCGACGAGCGAACTCGGTGACGAGATCCTCACGATCGTAGAACTCGCCGTCCATTGCATAGCCCAGTCGCCTCGAGAGAGTTTGCACCCAGAGTTTGCTGTAGTTGAGCAGGAAGGAGCGCGTTGCCTCGAAATCGGCGGGGGGGATGCCATCTTCGATGAGACGATCGAGCTCCCACAGGGCGCCTCGAAGTGCGAAGACCGTGCGGTCGCGGGGAACCGGCCGCAGCCAGATCGTAAAGGCTTGCTGACGGCGAGGATTATTCGGAACGGGAAAGGTGCTCATTCCTTCCTGGACGAAATCCTCGATGTAGGAATAGTCACCATAATTGAGTCCGCGCTTTCCGCGGAGGTCTTGCATCAGCTTGCCGTTGAATGTCCGATGCTCGCCCAGGTAGGAGTTGGCGATCGCGAGTGCGTAGAAATCGTCGTCGCGCCTCGTCAGACTCAGAGGAAAGCCGAGTGAGATCGCCGTCGAATCGGCCGGTTTTTCCACGATCGTCACATCGAGCCCACGCGGCGTCTCGGGCGTTGGGAGTGCGGGCGGGGCTGTGCCTTCGGCCGGTAGTGACGCGAGGCCCTTGATCAGGCCGGGCAGGATGGCTTCGTCGGCACCTCCGGCCACTCCCAACCTGAGGGCGCTCCTCGTGTAGTGAGACTTGTAGAATTGTTTGACGTCATCGATCGTGATTGCTCTCAGGCTTTGAACCGTGCCGCGGTCGACGTGGCCGTACGGATGGCCCTTGTACAACTCAACCTGCAAGGTCCACTTGCCGAGTTCTTCGTCGTTGCCGCCCCGCAGTGTCTTCGAGACGAAGTCGATCGCCTCGTTGCGGAGCCGCTCGAAGTCGTCGGCGGCGAATCGAGGGCTGGTGAGCATCGACGTCGCCAGCGCCGTATAGGCAGCGAGGTTATCGCGATGAATCTCCCCAGAAAAAACCGTCGATTCCTTGAAGCAGGCCGAGGAAAGGGCCCCTGCGATCGGGTAGAACTTCTCGAGGATCTGGTCGTAGGTAAGATCCGTCGTTCCCCCTTCCGCGATCATCGCGGCGGTCAGGGCCGCAAGCCCTTCCTTGCCACGCGGGTCGTCCTGCGACCCCACCCGGAAGGCGAACCGAATCGCGACCAGAGGGGTCGATTTCGACGGTAGGTAGAGGGGGGAGGACTTTCCTTTTTCTGCGGTCTTGATGGCGTCATCGCTCAAGGCGCAGTGTGAGCCGAGCGGAAAAAGGGCGAGGGCCAGGATCCCGCCGAGCGTGGCGCGTCGGGTCGCGGTCATTTCGATTTCTCCGATTCGAGGATCACCACGGTTTGATTCGTCGGGGCAAAATAGCGGCCGGCGACACGTTTCAGGTCGTCGGGAGTGAGGCGATCATAAGCGGCATAGCGTTCTTCCATCGAGTCGGGCCGACCGGTGAGAGCAATCGACTCACTCACGGCCATGGCGACCGCGTCGGGGCTGTCGAGCGAGTTGGCAAAGGCATAGCGAAGGTGGGATTTGATGCCTTCGAGTCGGGCGACCGGGACCGGCGACTTGGCTGCATCGGCCAGGGCGGCTTCGATTCGTTTGCGGACCTCGCCCAGATCCTCCGATCGTCGCAAGCGCGCCACGATGGTGAACATCGCCGGATCTCGTTTCAACTCGGCGTCTGCCGCGAGCAGAACGACCTTTTGCTCGTCGAGCACCAGGCTCTTGTAGAGCGGACTGGTCTCACCAAAGACCGCCTGCGCCAGTGCCGAGAGGGCGGCGATGTCTTTGTTTCTGGGGTCGGCCGCCGGAATGTGAAATCCGGTATAGAGGATCGGCAGTGTGGGTAACGGCCAGGTCAACTGCGCGGAGCGTTGTGAGGTTTGTTCGGGCTCGTCCGGAATCGTCACGGACGCCTTTCCCCGTTCCCAGCCTCCATACTCCTTGCGGACCAGCGAGACGAGGCGGTCGTGATCGACGTCGCCGGCGACGACGATCGTGCAGTTCTCGGGCCGATACCAACGGTCGAAGAACTTCTTGCTGTAGTCGAACTGGTTGGGCATATCCTTGACGTCAGCCAAAAAACCAATCGTCGTATGCTTGTAAGTATGAGTCGTGTAAGCTTTGTCCTGCATCGCTTCGTTGAGGATCAGGAACGGTGACGACGCGCTCTTGTTGTACTCTCCCAGGACAGCCCTGGCTTCCTTCTGAAAGTCGGCCTTGTCGTACTTGAGGTTGCGGAACCGGTCGGCCTCGACCTCGACAACTGTGGGGAGCGCGGAGGAGGGGACCGTCATGTGGTAGCACGTCCAGTCATCGGTCGTGAACGCATTGGCATCGGCGCCCAGGGCCTTGACCACACTTTGGTACTCGTCTTGCGGATACTTATCGGTGCCGCGAAACATCATATGTTCGAAAAAGTGAGCAAATCCGGAAAGACCTGGCTCCACCTCGTTCCGAGAGCCGGTGCGAACGACGGTGTAGTAGGCGATGATTCCTGGGGAATCGAACGGGACCGAGAGGACGGAGAGGCCGTTATCAAGGTCCGTCCTCTGCGTCGGATACGGGAAGATCTTCTCAAGCTTCGCCTCCTGGCCGAGCGCGGGCGAAGCGATGAGCGCGAGGGTCAGCAGGATGAGACTTTGAGGGCGCATCGTTTGCTCCTTGGGGAGGTCGAGGGGGGCGGACTGGGCTCATAGATTGTGTCTCGATGAGCCCGTCCGATCACTTCCAGCTCGAGGTTCAACGTGAATCGAACGTCCGCGTTGGTCCATCCTCGCCGAATTGCACGGAGAATTTTCGGCCGTCGGGGGTCACGCGGACATGAATGAACTGGCCGCCGGCCGGGTCGGTATTGGCGATCAGGGCCGGATCGGTGTTGTCAGCCGCGCTGGTCGCTGCGTTCTTGTGAAGCTGGTAAGCGGCCTGGATCGACGGGATTGACCTCAAGCGTCGGACCGTCGCTGCGTCTCCCCCCTTTTTGGGGCCGTTGTTCATGACCGTCACGGTGGGGGCGATCGTTTGGAGCAGGGTGGGGTGATTGGAGATCGCGAGGCCGTGATGGGTGACCTGGTAGAGGTCGATCGGTCCGACTCGGTCCACGGGGCAGACGAGGGCCTTCTCGACGTTCCAGGTCAGGTCACCACAGTCGAGAAAGTCGAACTGGCCCATGCGGATCCGGAAGGCAAGACTGCGTGCGTTATCGCTCTTGTCGGCTTCCAGGTCGGGCGGGGCCGAGTCGCTGAGCGGATTCGGAGGTCCGGCCGGTGTCTGGATCACCTGGCCGCCGGAGGCGAGTACGAGCATCGAAACGTTTCCCTTGAGGGGAACCGTGTCACCGGCCTTCAATGACTTTCGCCGTCCGGAGCTCGCCTTGAGGTAAGCGATCCCGGCCGGGTCGTTCGGTTTCGGGCCGTCGGGATAGGCGGCTTTGTCGTTGTCGGGGGCATTGGGGTCGGGAAGACCACGATCCCAGAATCGCTCGATGTGAATGCGCTTTGCCAGGCCTTCAACGCCACCGAAGTGGTCGGCATGCCAGTGCGTTGTCATCAGGTGATCGAGCTGGTCGAGCTTGGCCACGTTTTTGAGGACGTGCTCGATTCGTTTCGGGTCACGGTCCTCGAAACCACGCCAGCCGGTGTCGAGGAGAATGGACTCGCGATCGGGCGTGACCACCAAAGTCGCGGCACCGCCGAGCATGTCGATGAAGTAGATGTCGAGTTCACCCGGCGGCTTATCCGCCCCCAGTAGCAATCCCAATCCCAGGACCGCACCGATGTTTCGAAGCCAAGGCCGCATCGATCTTGCTCCTGCTTTTCGAGGGTTTCACCTCAGGAATCAGCACATCTCAACACTCATCCAGGATGAACCCGTATCCCCGTGCGCTGGGCTGGGCTGCTTGTCCGTTGCCCCTTGATCAAGGCCGAACGGCCGAGGAGCTGGGCCCGGCGTGGCAGGATGGAGCCAGCCCGACTTTCGGTTGAATTCCTCACGAACAACGCGAGTCGACTCGCGTTGTTCGATGCATCCCACTCATTCCTGACCCGACGGAGCGTTGGTTGCGTGTGGGGTCGCGGCGGATGAGGCCGGGGAAGCCGGAGCCTTGGGAGTGTCGATTCCGAGGATCGCTGTCCCTGCGCGAACCTCGGCGAGTCGACGGCGATATTTTTCGTAGAGCCGGGTGTGCCGACTCTTGGGGTCGATCGGCTTGCCGTCCAGGAAGATTGCCTTGACCTCGGTCGTCGGCTGGAGCAGGTGGCCGGCGGTGATGACGAGATTCGCCCGTTTGCCGGCTTCGAGCGATCCCACTTGCTCGGAGATACCGAGAATTTGCGCGGGGGCAATCGTCACTGCCTTGAGCGCCTCGGCTTCGGGTAAACCGAAGGCGACCGCGATCGCCGCCTCGAATGGGAGGTTGCGGGACGCTGTCGCCTGAGACGCCCCGGTCGGATTCGATCGGATTGCGAAGCTCACGCCGGCCTCGTGCAGGCGCGCGGGGTTCGCGTAAAGCGCATCGTAGGGATCACTCGGTTCGCCCGGGATTCGAAGCGTTCCTCCGATCAGGACGGGCACCTTGGCCGCCTTCAACGCATCGGTCACTTTCCAGGCATCGGCGCCCCCTGAGATAATCGCCTTCAGTTTCAGCGTCCCGGCGATTTTCAGGGAATCGAGGATCTCGTTACGGTGTTCGGCGTGGAAGATGACCGGCTTTCGGCCTTTGGCATAAGGAACGAGCGCGGCGAGGCGAGGGTCGGGAATCGGAGCCGCAGTCCCTTTCGCCTTGGCATCGGAAATCACTTTGTCGTAGGCGAGCGCCCGGTGGAACTCCTCCACGATTGACTCAATCAGTTCGGCCCGTTTCTTGATCGGATCGGGACCTTCACGACGACTGCCCGGGCCGACAACCTCGGGGGGAATGTGTCGAGGGATCGACACATGCAAAGCTACGGGGTCGGCGATCACCATCTCGCGGGGCACCCAGCCGTTGAGATCGATGACGCACCCTTGTCCCGAAATCAGGCCACCCGACGGTTGGACATAGGCGGTCAGGATTCCGTTCGCCCGCGATACCGGAATAATCTCGCTGTCGGGGTGGAGCGCGGAGCTGGTTTGCAGCTCGGACTCGAACTGGGCCGAATCGGCGTCGTCCTGAGTCTCGGGGAGGCTATTCACTTCAAAGACGCCGAGTCGAGTTCCCGCATCCACCATGCCCGGCCAGATGTCGAACCCCTGGAGGTCGATCGTCTGGGCTGAAGAGGGAACCATCGTGCCGGCGTCTCCCACGGCGGTAATCTTGCCCTCGCTGACGACCAGGGTGCCATTGTTGATGTCTGGTCCGCTGATCGGATGGATCGAAGCGCCGACCAGAGCATAGACCCCTTTCGGGTTGAGAGGGATGTCGAGCACTCTCGCTCTCGTCCCATTTCCAGAGGCGGGCATGGCCTGGTGATCGCCCGGTCGCAGCGCGAATTTCCCGTTCCGCTCGGTGCGTTGAAACCAGACCTCGCCATCGATCAAGGCCATCTCACACCGCGCGAATGCGTCGAGCGGATGAGCGTTGAAGAGCGAGATATCGGCATCTTTGCCAACCTCGATCGAGCCGAACCGGTCCTGCAGCCCAAGTTCCCGAGCAGGGTTGATCGTGATCATTGCCAGGGCTTGACCCTCGGTCATTCCGCCGTACTTGACCATCTTGGCGGCTTCGAGGTTGAGGTGCCGGATCAGTTCTTCACTGTCGCTTTTGATGGAGACGGAAACCCCCGCCTCGGTCATCAAGGCGGCGTTGTAAGGGATCGCGTCGAATGCCTCGACTTTGTAGGCCCACCAGTCGGAGAAGGTCGAAGCCTTGGCACCATGGGCGGCGATCTCCGGGGCGATCTTGTAACCCTCGAGCACGTGCTGTAGCGACTGGACGCGCACGCCATGGCGGTCCGCGACGCGCAAGAGCATCAAGATCTCATCGCTCCGGTAACAATGACTGTGGATCTTGATCGAGCCGTCGAGCACCCCTGCCAGAGCCTCGAGTCGGAGGTCTCGGCGTGGTGGTAGGACGGTTTCGCCTGCCGCCTTGGCCGTTTCGAAAGCTTTCACCTGCGCCTGGTAGGCGCGGGCTTCCTGGAAGGCTCGATCGATCGTCGCCTCAACCCCCATCCGGGTATTCGGAAACCGCCCTGGGTTGCGCGTGACGTTTTCCCCGAGGGCGAATTTGATCCCTTGCGGGGCATCCTTGAGAATCAGGTCGCGCCCTGGTAGGCGGTACTTCAGTTTGATCACCGCGTCCTGACCACCGATCGTATCGGCCGAACCGTGGAGGATCCGCGCGGTCGTCGTCCCCCCCGCGAGGGCCCGATAGATCGCCGGATCATCACCGGTAATGACGTCCTTGATACGGACCTCGGGCACCAGCGAGAGGCTCCACTCGTTGCCCCCTCCCTGGATGGCGATATGCGAATGGGAGTCAATAATCCCGGGCATCGCCACCAGCCCTGTGGCGTCGATGACGGTGACTCCCTCGGGCGCAGCCAGGTCCGAACCCACCGCGGCGATCTTGCCATTCTGGACCAGGATCGACCCTTTCGCGATCGTCCCTTCCCGGGCGACGGTGAGGATGGTTGCGTCCTTGATCAGGACGTTCCCCTTGGTCTCGAGCCGTGGCTTGCGGTTGTGGTCAAATTCGGTGGCAACGTCGAGAAAGGGCGTTTGCGACGGTTGGTCCTCGATTGTTTTGGGGGGAGGGGGTGTTGCGTTCGTCGCCGCGGCCTTTGCGGTCGTGTCGGATTTGACGACCTCCTTGGGCTTCGCCTCTTCGGCTTTGGGTTTCGGGGTTTCGCCCTTCGTCGTCTCAGCCCGCGGCGAGGTCGGCTTCGAATCCGGCTCTGCCTTTTTGGAGGCGCTGCTTTTCTCGACCTCGAATTTGTCACCGTCGACGAGGACGTATCGGACCTTGGCCTCATCGTCGCCGAAGGGGGCGGAGAGAACCACGAGGTGTCCGAGTTTGCCTGGCTCGAGGGTACCCAGAAGCGGTTCCAGACCGGCGATCCGTGCCGCGCTACGGGTCAGGGCGTCGAGTGCGGCCTCTCGCGAAAGGCCGGCGGCGATCAATTTGCGGAGCTGACTGGCGAATTGCTCGGTCTTGGCGAGACCATCACTCCCCAACGCAAAGGGGACACCAGCCTTCGCCAGCACTTGCGCAGTGGCCACCCGCTCCTTCCAACGCGTGGCACGATCCACGAGGACCTCGTAGGGCTCGGTACGATCGGCGAGGTCGCGTTTGCGGTACTCCGACTCCGTCGGAAGCTTGGGCTCGTCGGGAAAGTCGAGTCGCAAGACGACCGGGACGTTCCCCGCCTTGAGCCGATCGACGACTTTACCCGCTTCACGTCCGCCGACGATCACAGCCGTCGTGCCAAACTCTTCGGCCAGGTCCAACGCCCGATGGATCTCATCCCGGGTGTTCGCTTCCCACCAGACGGGAAGCGTCTTGGTTCGGGCCGCCTGGAGCGCATCGAGCGCAGGATCGTAGACGATTCGGGGCGATCCCGCCGTAGGATTCGCCTTCAGGGTTTGCTGACGCTCGGCGTCGAGCATCGCCTGGCGAAGATGCGCGACCACCCCCATCAAGACCGAGGGATAGCGCCCGGCGGTTCTGACCCGGACCGAGGGAGCCGCATGGTCGTCGTCGTCGGAGGGCGCAGGCACCGGTTCGAACGGAGCGCGGAGGTTAATGTGAAGTGCGATCGGCGAGCGAACGATCACTTCTCGCCGGGGGCCTCCGCTCGTGCTGACCAGGGCGCTCTGCCCGGTTGCGATCGCTCCGGCCGGCGTGGAGAGAAGATCGGTGAAGCCCAGCTTCCGATGCTCCGCGGCCTGGGATTCGCTCAAGCTGAGCGTCGAGGCGACTTCAAATTCGGGGGTCAGCCCATTACGGTTGTCCTCGGGCGTCCGCGCCAGGGCGGTCTGCTTGTAATCCACCGACCGACCCGCACCCGTCCGCGATCGCACGGCGTTGGGAGATTGCCCCATCGTGGTGAAGAGATCAATGAATCCGGGATAAACGACGAGTCCGGTGCCATCGATGATCTCGGCGTCGGGCGGGATGGGAACCTGGTCAGTGGGACCGACCGCTTCGATGCGGCCGTCTCGCACCACGATGGTTCCGCTCTCGATGGTCTTTTCCGGCCCGGCAGCGAGCTTGGCTCCTGAATCGCATAGGCGGCGGGACGGTACCCGACCGGGTTTTCAGCCGATAGGAGCGGAGTGATTGCGACATTGGTCGCAATCGAGCCAAGCACGAAAATGCGGAACCAGAGCCGAATCCGAGCGGCGCTCGTCATCACAATGACTCCCAGGCGAACGGCGTCGGGAATAAGTTCGGCCAAGCTCTTTCCCGAGAGGTAGAAGAGAGCCGTGCGACAGCGAAATCGAGCCTGCAATGGTTTGCGATGACCTTTTGCATGCAGATCGCGGCTTCTACCGTCATATCATCTCCGACCCTCCATGGGCAAGGGTGCGGGTGACCCAGTTCAGCGAGGAATTTTTCGACTCCTTTTTCGTGCTGCAAACGATGTTGGGTCGAAAGAAAGTTGATGGAAAGTGACGCTTACTCAACAAAACCGCGCTGATCGACGAACAATATCGTCGAGGCTGCTGCGCTTGCGATCCAGGCGATCGACAGCATGCACTCATTTGAGCTGCGCAATGAGCGTGGCCACTCAAAATGAGCGTGGCCACTCAAGCGGATGTTTTTTTGCAACTTGTCCGCGTTTTGCAACGCATTCCCGCTCGAAAGTTGAGGGGACGAGCGATAAGTAGCACCCGCCAAACTTGGTTAATCGGAACAATCCGCAAGCTTAGCCTATATTGTTCACAATTCTTATTTTGACTGCACGCTAGCACTAGCTACACTTGACTGTTCATTCGGACCGTACCCTGAGCGTGGTATTGCCTCATGACACTGCTTCTTCCACGGGTTATGGCTGTTTCTCCGAGCGGACAGCGCGATCCTGGCGTCGTGGTGGCCGCATGTCGGGCGGGCGCGATGGGGATCCTCGATCTCGGGTTCGCGTTCCAGGCCGAGGACGAGGTCGAGACTTTGCTTCGCGTCTCGAAGTTCCTCAAGGGACAAACTTTCGGGCTTCGCCTGCCTGCCAGTGCACTGGATGAGTCGGCGGTTGCTACCTTTCCGGCGAACCTCGGGATGGTGGTGGTCGCGGAGGCTGGTGGGGAGGACTGGGGTCGCTTGCGAGCGATTCTGAGCGGCTCTGTTTGTATTGCGGTTGCCGAGGTCACCTCGCGAGCGTCGTGTCGAGCGGCCGCCGCGGCTGGGTTCGAGGCCTTGATCGTCGCGGGGAACGAGGCAGGGGGGCGGGTTGCGGAGGAATCGTCCTTGATTCTCCTGCAGGCGGCCCTTGGGATTGCCGGCGCACCGCCGGTCTGGGTCCGTGGCGGGATCGGTCTGCGATCGGCTTCGGCGTGTGTGGCGGCGGGGGCGGCCGGGGTCGTGCTGGACGGGGCCGTTCTCCTGGCCAAGGAATCCCCGTTGCCCCCTGCGCTGCGTCGGCGAATCGAACGCTGGGACGGAAGTGAGACGGTCCTCGTCGGCCGAGAAGCGGGATCG
Source organism: Singulisphaera photorubra (assembly GCF_045290345.1). Taxonomy (GTDB): domain Bacteria; phylum Planctomycetota; class Planctomycetia; order Isosphaerales; family Isosphaeraceae; genus Singulisphaera. The sequence goes on from NZ_CP155447.1 coordinate 4,167,179, forward strand.
CTCCTGCGCGTTCAGGCGGAACCAGGTTCGCCCGCCCTCGCCAGACTCAAGCAGGCCGCGGCCGAGGGGGACTTGGTCTGGGAGTCGGCTGTCCGACGCGAGGTCGGTTGGGGTGACGGCCAGGTCCGGCCCGTTGGGCAAGATGCCGCGCTCGCGGGGGGACTAAGCCGGACTCATGTGACCGTCGGTGGGATCGTTCAGGCCGTCGAGCACGCCATCGAAGCCGGACTGCGGGACGCTCGGATCGCGCGGCCCATTGAGGAAGATTCTCCGCTGGCCCGCTCGCATGGGACACGCTATCCCATCGTCCAGGGACCGATGACCCGGGTGAGCGACCTGGCGGCGTTTGCCGAAGCCGTCGCGGGAGGAGGCGCGTTACCCTTCCTTGCTCTCGCCTTGATGCGAGGGCCGGAGGTCCGCCGGTTGTTGACCGAGACGGCCGCGCGTCTGAACGGATCGTCGTGGGGAGTAGGAATCCTCGGTTTCGTCCCGCCCGACTTGCGTCTCGAGCAGATGGAAGAAGTGCGTCGCGCCCGGCCATCGTTCGCCCTGATCGCGGGGGGACGCCCCGACCAGGCCCAAGAGCTAGAGCGCGAGGGGATCGCGACCTATCTCCATGCACCATCGCCAGGCCTGCTGCGGCAGTACTGGAATGACGGTGCCCGCCGGTTCGTCCTCGAGGGCCGTGAATGTGGCGGCCATGTTGGACCGCGGTCGAGCCTGCTCCTTTGGGAGCAAGGCGTCGAGGTCATTCAGGAGATGCTCGAGAAGGGGGGAACGCCCGAGGACGTTCATCTCCTGTTCGCTGGCGGAATCCATGATGCTCGATCTGCCGCGGCGGTGGCGGCCTTGTCGGCTCCGCTGGCGAAGCGTGGGGTTCGGATTGGCGTCCTGATCGGAACCGCGTACCTCTTCACGGCCGAGGCTGTCGCCACCGGTGCCATTGTCGCCAAATTTCAAGACGAAGCGGTGCGCTGCACCGAGACGGTCCTGCTCGAGACCGGACCCGGTCACGAAGTCCGCGTCAGTCCGACCCCGTACGTTGATGTATTCGAGCAGGAGCGGAAGCGGCTTCTCGCGGCAGGAAGTTCCGCCGAGGAACTCCGAAGTGCGTTGGAGAGTATGAACGCGGGTCGGCTTCGGATCGCCGCCAAGGGGATCGAGCGGAAAGATGGGGCCGGATCGTCGTTGGTTGGGGTCGCGGCCGAGACCCAGATGACCCGCGGTCTCTACATGCTCGGCCAGACCGCGACACTTCGTCAGGGCGTTTCGACGATTGCCGAGCTTCATCACGAAATCAGCGCAGGGGGGATGGGCCGAGTCGATCGGTTGACCGACGACTTGACGGTCTCCGAGTCGTCCGATTCGAAGAACGCTCAGCCGTGCGATATCGCCATCGTCGGGATGTCGGCAATCGTCCCAGGGGCCGGGGATGTCCGGACGTTCTGGGAAAATACGCTCCACGGTATCGATGCGATTACCGAAGTTCCGGCCGACCGCTGGGATTGGCGACTCTACTATGATGCCGATCCCAAGGCGCCCGACAAGATTACCTCCAAGTGGGGAGGCTTCGTCCCGGAAATTGCCTTCGATCCGCTCCGCTACGGGATGCCGCCGACCAGTCTGCCCTCGATTGAGCCGCTCCACCTGCTCACCCTGGAGGCGGTTCGCGCGGCGATCGACGACGCCGGCTATCGCGACCGTCCGTTTTCGCGGGAGAAAACGGCCGTCGTCCTGGGTGCGGGGGGAGGAGCTGCCCAACTCGCCATGGGTTATGCGTTCCGCTCGTACCTGCCGATGCTCGACACCATCGCGCCGGGCGCGGGGCGTGAGGCCTTGGAGCAGTGCGAGGGCGTCCTTCCGGAGTGGACCGAGGATTCGTTTCCCGGAATTCTGCTGAATGTCGCGGCCGGTCGGGTTGCCAATCGGTTCGACCTGGGTGGCGCGAATTACACGGTGGATGCCGCATGCGGCTCCTCGCTGGCAGCGGCCTCCGTCGCTGTCCGTGAGTTGGAGAGCGGGTCGGCTGACGTGGTAATTCTCGGTGGGGCTGATACGGTTCAAAATCCGTTCACCTACTTGGCATTTAGCAAGACCCATGCGTTCTCGCCGAAAGGCCGGTGCCGCCCGTTCGACGCCAGCGCTGATGGGATCGTGATCAGCGAGGCTGTCGCCGTCGTCGTCCTCAAGCGACTGGCCGACGCCGAGCGCGATGGCGATCGAATCTATTCCGTGATCAAGGGGCTGGGTGCCTCCAGCGACGGCCGTGCCAAAGGGCTGACTGCGCCTCGTCCCGAGGGACAAATTCGCGCGTTGCGGCGGGCTTATGCCAAGGCCGGGATCGATCCGGCGACCGTCGGCTATGTCGAAGCCCATGGTACCGGTACGGCCGCGGGCGATCAGGCGGAAGTGAGCGCCTTGAACGACGTCTTTACCGAGTCGGGGGCGATTGAACGTCGTTGCGCCCTGGGATCGGTCAAGTCGTTGGTTGGTCACACCAAATGTGCCGCGGGTCTGGTGGGTCTGATCAACGCTTCGCTGGCCCTTCACCATGGGGTCCTCCCCCCCACGATTGGGGTCGTTAATCCGAGTGAGCAAGCGTCGCGTCCTCATAGCCCGTTCCACATCAGCACGAAAACGCGTCCGTGGATCCATGCCGACGAGGAACGCCCCAGACGCGCGGGGGTCAGCGCGTTCGGATTTGGCGGCACGAACTTCCACGCCGTTCTCGAGGGTTATGATGGCTCGCTCCAGTCCGCTGCACCCCCGCTCCGCGACTGGCCGGCTGAGCTCTTCGTCTGGCGAGCCGCTGACCGAACCCTCCTCCTTGCCGATCTCGAGAGGCTGTCGCTCGCCCTGGAACGAGGGGCCAAGCCAGCGCTTCGCGACCTGGCTCATACCCTGCTGAACTCCCTTGGCGCCACCGGTAGTTCGCTGGCCATCGTGGCGTCTTCGCTCGACGATTTCCGGGCGAAGCTCGAACAGGCGAGAGCGACCATCGCGCAAGGGAGCGTCGAATTTCACGACCCCCGAGGGATCGCGTTCGCCGAAGTGGCGAGCGACTCTTCGAATCGGGTCGCCTTCTTGTTCCCCGGCCAAGGGGCACAACGCGTCGACATGCTCAGCGAGTTGGCCGTCCTCTTTCCCGAGGTGCGGAGCGGCTTCGAATCGTTCGACCACGCCCTCCACAGTCAAAATAGGCCGCCCGTTTCGCCGATCGTCTTTCCGCCCCCCGCGTTCCAGGCCGAAGAACGCGAGCGGCAGAAACGGGACTTGGCCGAGACCGAGGTCGCGCAGCCCGCGCTGGGCGGGGCGAGCCTCGGACTCTTGCGGTTGCTCGAGTCGTTCCATGTCCTCCCCGACATGGTGGCCGGTCACAGCTACGGCGAGCTCGTGGCGCTCCACGCGGCAGGCGTCTTCTCGCTCGATGCCCTGGTCCGCCTCTCCGAGGCGCGTGGCCGGCTCATCAAGGAAGCGGCCGGAGATGAGCCCGGTACGATGGCCGCCCTGACCGCGGGCCTCGATCAAGTGGAGACGTTGCTCGAAGGACTCGAGGCGGTTAGCGCGGTCAACTGGAACGGGCCGAGGCAGACGGTCGTCTCGGGTCGATCGGAGGCCGTCGCAGCCGTCCTGGCCCGGGCTCGTCAGTCGGGAATTCGCGGCCAGGAGCTTGCGGTCTCGTGTGCCTTTCATTCCCCGATCGTCGCTGGGGCGAGCCGTCCGCTTGCGAAACTGGCGAGCTCACTCGATCCGAAGTCGCCGAGTCGCCCTGTTTTCTCGAACGTGACCGGTTCGACCTACCCGGATGATCCTGCGTCCATTGCCGATCAGGTCGGCACTCACGTCTCGAGTCCGGTCCGTTTCGCCGCGATGATCGAGGCGATGCACGACGCGGGCGCTCGAGTCTTTATCGAGGTCGGGCCTGGTGCAACCCTCACGTCGCTGGTCGGCTCGATCCTGGAACGTCGTCCGCATCTTGCGGTCTCCTGTGACCCAGCCGGCCGACCCGGCATTCCCGGCTTGCTTCATGCCCTCGCCCGGCTGTTCGTTGCCGGACTGCCGCTCCAACTCGAGCCTCTGACCGCCGGTCGATCCTCGACGATCCTCGATCGAATGACGTATGCGCCTGAGTCAAGTTCTCAGACCACCAAGGCGTTGACCTGGCTGGTCAACGGATCCCGGGCGCGTCCGGCGAACGGCCCCGAGCCGAAGCGACTCGGGCCTGGTCCCGCACTCCTTTTGGCTGAACCTGGTTTAAAAATCGTGCACGCGTCTCCCTCCCCCAACGGGAACGGACCACTCCCGTCTCCCTCCAAGAATGGCAAGCAGGACCACGAGATCGTCATGCCGTCTCCCCTTCGTTCGAACCCAACGGCCGCCGAGCAGGGAAGGGAACGGGTTCTCGAAGCGTTCCAGAAAACCATGCAGATGTTCCTGGACGTCCAGCGTGAGACGATGCTTGGCTTCTTGGGCACCCCGAGTCGAAGCACGGCGACCGAGCCGCTTCGTTCGAGTCACGAGCGCATTGCCCCCCAACCTAGTGCCAACGGTCATTCGGCTCCCCAGCCCTCGGCCGTTCCGAGCGAAGCCGTGTTGCCCGGCTCAGCCAGGGTCTCGACCGTGCCTCGCCCGGAACCTGCCGCGCCGACGCCCGTCCCGGCCGAATCGCCGGACAGTTCGGTCGACGTCGCCGCCCGGCTCCTCTCGATCGTCCAGGATCGAACGGGCTACCCGGCCGAGATGCTTGGCCTCGACCTTGACCTTGAGGCCGACCTTGGCATCGACTCAATCAAGCGAGTGGAGATCCTGGGTAGCTTGCGTGAGGTGTTGCCCGGGACAGGTCTCGGATCGAACACCGAGTTGATGGACCAACTCTCGCGGGCTCGCACCCTGAGGGCGATTGTCGAGAAGGTCGAGCACGGCTTGAAAACGAGCCGGCCGGTCCCTGCTCCTGCTGCCCCTGCTCCTGCGGCCCCGGCCCCAGCTTCCGCTCCTGCGTCGACTTCCACTCCCACAGCGGCCCTGAGTTCTCCGAACAGGCATGGTCATCCGAACGCGCCACACCAGGCGAAGAATGGGAGCCTCGTCCGCAGGCAGACATTGAAGGCGGTCGCCGCGCCCTTGTCGCGATCGTCGGGAGGGGACCTGGGACTCGCGGCCTCCGGGCTGCTGCTGGTCACCGATGACGGTCGTGGGGTCAGTCGCGAGTTGGCCGCCGCACTCAGGTCGAAGGGGCATTCCGTCGTTGTCGTTGCCGATTCATCGACAGGTCCGAATGATTCCGGCGGTGACGTTCAGTCCGTTGACCTGACGTCTCCGGCTGCCATCGACGCGTTGCTTACGCGGCTCAGAAAGCGATCCCCGTTGGCAGGGATTATCCATGCATTGCCGCTACGGAAAGCGCGCTCGGCCGGTCTCGATCGTAGCCTCTGGGCGGCCCGCATGGGATCCGAAGCACGGAGTCTCTTCCTGTTGGCTCGGGCAGCGGCCGAGGATTTGGCCAGGGCGGGCGAGCAGGGGGGGGCTTGCCTGATCGCCTGTACGGGGATGGGAGGAGGTTTCGCCAGCGTCGGCGAGGTTCCCGACGACTTTTTCCCCGGCCAAGGCGCGGTCGCTGGGATCGTCAAGACGCTCGCCCGCGAATGGAGCCGCGAGATTCGGGTTCGGGTCGTCGATTTCGATCCCCGAGACGATGCCACGAGCATCGCCGCAAACCTGGTTCAGGAAATCGGTACCCGGGACCGTCGTTCCGAGGTGGGCTATCTGGATCGGAGCCGGATTGCGTTGCGGGTGGTTGAGAGTCCCTTGGCGGTATCCGGTCGCTCGGAATGGCAAATGTCGCCGGGGGAGCCGATCCTCGTCACGGGGGGAGCACGCGGAATCACGGCCGTACTCGCGACCGAGATCGCAAAGTGTTGGAAACCCACATTTTTGCTGATCGGGACGACTCCGTTGCCTCGTGAGGAAGAGAGTCGGTTGACGGCCGGAGTGACGAATCCGGCAACACTGAAGTCCCTGCTTCATCATCAACTGGCCGAAGAGGAGAGGGGGGGCGGTCTCGCCGAACTCGAGCGTTCGTATCAGACGCTGCGTCGCCAACGTGAGATTCGGTCGAATCTCGAACGGCTCCGCGCGATCGGCTCTCAGGTGGACTACGCCCATGTCGACGTCCGTGATGTCGATGCCCTCCGCAAAGTGCTGGCCCGCTGGCAGACCCGTTTTGGTCCCGTCCGAGGGCTGATCCACGGAGCAGGGATCATTCATGATAAGCTGCTCCGTGATAAGACCCTCGAGTCCTACGATCGGGTTCTCAGCACGAAGCTTGATGGGGCGTTGAATCTCGCAAGCCTTCTCGATCCCGAGTCGCTTCGATTTGCCGCGTTCTTCTCTTCCGTGGCGGGACGGTTCGGAAACCGGGGCCAGGTCGACTACGCGGCCGCCAATGACACCCTGAACAAACTGGCCCTCTGGCTCGATCGCCGTTGGTCCGGCCGGGTTGTCTCCGTGAACTGGGGGCCGTGGTCGGGCGTGGGATGGTGTCCGACCTCGAAAGCCATCTCCAAGGGCAAGGTTTGGGGATGATCTCGCCCGACCAAGATGCCCATCGACTGACGGACGAGCTCATGTTCGGTCGCAAGGGAGAGGTCGAGGTTGTCGTCGCCGGTGAAATCGGCTCACTCCTCGATCCCGAAGAAAAGCTGGCCCGAGCCGGTCGCGAACTCGATCGAACCAATGAAAAACTCGTAATGTCTTGAGTCATCGGTTCGACTTGCCGCTCGCTCGGTCCTCTGGAGCGGATTTCCCTAATCACTCGTTTTTGAGATTTTTCTATCCATGAAGCCTGGTCGTTCGCTCGATATCGCGATCATCGGCATGGCCTGTCGATTCCCTGGAGCGCGCGACCTGGCATCGTTCTGGGAAAATCTTCTGGTGGCGCGTGACTGCACCAGCGACGTCCCGGCGGATCGGTGGGACCCCGCCATTTTCCTCGATCCTGACTCTGACGCGAACGATCGCGTGTACTGCCAACGCGGAGGCTACCTCGACGCGCCCATTGAATTCGACCCGACACGTCACGGCGTGATGCCGATGGCGGTTGCCGGTGGCGAACCCGAGCAATACCTGGTCCTTGATGCCGCCAGGGAGGCGTTGACCGACGCCGGGATGAGCGACGGCGTGCCCGACACCAGGCGGGTCGAAGTCATCATTGGCCGGGGGAACTATTTCAATCGAGGGAACCTGACTCGGCTCCAGCATGGCCGGATCGTGGCCCAAACGCTGGCGCTCCTCCGAGAACTCCACCCTGATTGGGAAGAGTCGGCCTTCGAGGCGATTCGAGCCGACCTGAAGTCGAGTCTGCCCCCGTTCGGCCCTGCCACGATCACGGGGCAATTGACCAATGCGACGGCCGGTCGAATTGCCAACCGACTCAACCTGACGGGGGCCAGTTATGTAGTCGACGCCGCCAGTGCATCCTCGCTCGTCGCGCTCGATCTCGGAGCGCGGGCGCTGGTTGAGAAACGCGCGGACCTGGCGCTGGTCGGTGGTGTCTACCTGGCGGTCGATGTCGACTTTCCGATGGTCTTCAGCCAGCTCGGAGCTCTCTCCCGGCAAGGTCGGGCGCGGCCGTTCGCGAGCGATGCCGACGGAACCCTCCCCGGTGAAGGGGTCGGCGTCGTGGTGCTCAAGCGGCTTGCGGATGCCGAACGCGACGGGAACCGGATTTACGCCGTCTTGAAAGGGGTCGGGCTGGCGAGCGACGGGCGGCGAACAGGACTGGCGACTCCCAGTGCCCGGGGGCATGCCCGAGCGATTCGCCGCGCCTACAAGCAGGCCGGAATCGAGCCCGCGACGATCGGCCTGGTCGAAGGCCACGGTCTCGGTGTGCCGGCCTCCGACCTCGCGGAATTGCGGGCTTTGAATGCGGTCTTTCCTCGGAGTCCCTGGGGACGCCGCAGTCTCGGCAATGTCTCCGCGCTGATCGGACATGCCATGCCCGCGGCGGGAATTGCCGCCTTGATCAAGACCGCGCTGGCGCTGCACAACCGGGTCCTCCTCCCCGCGCCTGGTAGCGACGCTCCTCATCCCTTGCTGGCCGCAGATGCCAGCCCCTTTGAGATGAACGGGAATACGCGACCTTGGATCCATGGCGATCGTGACCACCCGAGGCGAGCCGGGGTCAACGCGTTCGGCTTCGCCGGGATTAGTGCACACGCCGTCCTTGAGGAGCACAGTCCGTCGGCCGACGGAACCAACCCCGGTCCCCAGGCGCGCTGGGAGACCGAAGCGATTCTCCTGGGGGCCGCCGATCGAGGGGCCTGGATCGCCCGCGCGAGGGGCCTTATCGAGTGGCTCAGCCGTGACGTTAACCTAGGCGTTTCCCTGAAAGACCTCGCGTTCACTCTGAACCAAGGGGATCGGGCCGGGCCGTACCGCGTGGGCCTGGTGGTCAAGTCGCCCGCCGAGCTCCGGGATCGACTGCAAACGGTCGTGGCACGGATCTCCGATCCGAAATGCCTCTCGATCCGGGATGCCCGAGGGACCTACTTCTGGGACAAACCATCCACAGGGTCGGAGACCCTTGCCTTTCTCTTCCCGGGAGAAGGCTCGCAATATCCCGGGATGTTGGCCGATCTCTGCCCTCATTTTCCCGAAGTTCGCGCTCTCTTCGACACGGCCGATCAGATCGCGCGTGCGCGGGAATTCCGGAAGTTGCCGAGCGAGGTTCTCTTCGGTGGTGGACCGGAGGGTGATCGCCTCTGGTCGGTCGGCATGGCCACCAATGTGGTTCTCTCCGCACAGTGGGCATTGCACCAGCTTCTGGCAGGGCTCGGGCTCCGTCCCCACGCGGTTCTCGGTCATAGCAGTGGTGAGTTCCTGGCCCTGGCCGCGGCGGGCTCGCTGAACGTCGACCGCGAACTGGAGACCTCGCTCGGAGAGTTGGGGCGAGTCTTCGAGCGTCTCGAAGAGTCGGGCCAGGTCCCGACGGCCCGGCTCGTCGCCATCGCGGCGGACCGCGAGAAGGTGGAACGCATCGCCAACGAGGTCGGGCCCGGGACGAGCATCGCGATTGACAACTGCCCGCACCAGGTCGTCCTGGCCGGACCATCGGAAATCATTGAGGAGGTCGTCACGCGTCTGCGAGGGCTCGGCCTGATCTGCGAAGACTTGCCCTTTGATCGCGCTTACCATACGGCAGCGTTCTCGGCCGCGATCGAGCCCCTCCGCGTCTTCTTCAAAGATCTGCCGCTTTCGCGGCCCAAGGTCGACGTCTACTCCTGCGCAGTCGCCCGCCGATTGTCAGGCGACGTCGAGCAGATCCGCCAAGTGGCGGTCGACCAGTGGGCCCTGCCCGTCGCATTCCGTTCCACAATTGAGGCGATGTACCGGGATGGAATCCGAACGTTCGTCGAAGTGGGGGCGCGAGGCAATCTGACCGGGTTCGTCGACGACATCCTTCGCGACCGGCCCCACTTTGCCGTCGCCGCCAATCTCCCGAGGCGGTCGGGACTGACTCAGCTCAATCATCTGGTGGCCTCGCTCTACGCCCAAGGGGTCCCCTTGCGGACCAATCGCCTCTATGAGCGTCGGCAGCCGGTTTGGATCGACCTCGATCGCGACTTGCTGACGCCTCAGCCGCTCCCCACGCTCGCGGTCGGTTTTCCCGAGCTCCGCCTTTCGCCGGATCTCGCGGCGCGGCTTCGAGATCACACCCACGAAGCAGTTCCCACCGATAATGGGTTCGCTTCTCCCGAACCCGAACCAATCCCGGCGCCATCGCCTCATGCCAATGGCCACGCAAAGGCGTACCAGGCCTCCAACGGGGCGATCGATTCGTCCGAGGCAACGCTTCAGGACGCGATAATCCTTGAGCATCTGCGAACGATGGACGTGTTCCTGGAGACTCAGAGGCAGGTGATGGGGGCCTATATCGCGCCCCGGAGCCAGGAAAGTCAAAACTCCGATCCATCGGCCTCGTCCCTAACGACGCGGGCCGGGCAATCCGCACCCGGACCTTGGCTGGGCACGATCGAGCGGCTGGAACCAGGCCGTGAGATGGTTTCGACACGCTGGCTCGATGTCCAGGGCGACCCGGTGGCCGAGCACCATACGCTGGGCGGTCGCCACATCTCCGCGCTCGATCCCTCGCGGAACGGCCTGCCCGTTGTCCCATTCACGGTCATGGCCGAAATGCTGGCGCAAGCGGCTAGCGTGCTCATGCCCGACTCGGTCGTCATCGCGCTCCGCGACGTTCAAGCATTGAAGTGGATCCGGTACGAATCGGAGCCGGTACTGCTCGAACTTCGGGCCTGGCGGGACCTGGCTGAGCCCGACGAGGTGCGCGTTGCCATCACGAATAAAGGGACGGCGAACGCCAAGGGCGCGGGGGGCGAGGAGAAGGTCGTTGAGGGGCGAGTGGTCTTTGGCGCGACGCGCCCACAAGGGCCCACGACTTCGCCCCTGGCACTGGAGTCCGCGCGTGAGTGCCGATTTAAAGCCGAAGATATCTATGCGGATCAATGGCTATTTCACGGTCCGGCCATGCAGGCCATCGTCGGACTCGGCCGGTCGGCGCCTTGGGGGATCGAAGGGACGTTGAAGGTGTTGCCGCTTCGTGGGCTCCTTCGCGACTCGGAGCCACTGGCACTTCACACCGATCCGATTGTGCTCGATGCGTTCACTCAACTCCTCGGGTGCTGGGGGATGGATCAACTGGACGAAGGGCATGTGATCTTCCCGCTCCGGGTCGCGGAGATCGCATTCTACGGCACGGATCCGCCTGAGGGGGCGGAGGTTGCCTGTCAAATTGCCATTCGAGAACTGTCCCGCCACCTGGTCCGGGTCGATTCCGACATCGTCGCCGCCGATGGCCGCGTCTGGATGCGGATCACCGGTTGGGAGGACTGGCGCTTCTACTGGCCGGTCCGGTGTCGCGACCAGTTTCGACAGCCGGACCGATCGTTCATCGGGGTGCCGTTGCCGCTGCCGGGGGTCTCGAACGCGATGGACCGCGAGTTACAGGCCGTCTGGCTCGAGCCGCCGATCGATTTCGGAAAGCCGATCTGGAGGGACGTTCTGGAATGGGTGCAGCTCAGCCCTGAGGAGCGCCGACTGAGCCACGGCGAAGGACGCTCCGAGCGTCAGGCGACGCTTCACCTCTGGGGGCGAGTGGCGGCCAAAGAAGCCGCGAGGCGCCTGCTTTACGATCAGGGGGCGCCCCCCTTGTACCCGGCCGACCTCGCCGTCGAGACCGCTCCAGGTGGAGGACAAGCCATCCGGCTCCTGGGCGACCCCTCGCGTGTGGATCTGCCGGTCGTGGCGATCGCGCACACGGAGAGCGTGGCCTTGGCCTTGGCGGCACTCGATCCGGAGGCACGACCGGGAATCGCCATCATGTCGCTCGAGGATCCTTCTTTCGACCTCGATTCGTCCTCGGTACTCGGGCTCGCCCCGGCCGTTCATGACCCGATCGCGAGCGATGTTTCACCCAGCACAGAATGGAAGGCGCGCCTGTCCTGCGCCAAGAACGCGTTGCGAAATTCCCTGGGCCTCAACCAAGATGAAACCTGGTGCGACTTCGACGTGTCCCGCGTTGTTGAGACGTCGGGTGAAGTCTTTTTGACGCTCCGTTCCGGCTCCCCAACGACGATGGCCGCCTGGGAGCCCCCGGTGATTCGGGTCGTGACGGCACGGACGAATGACTACATCTGGGCGTGGACTCTGGGAGACCGGCCATCGTGACGACGAGGATGCTGGCCTTTTTACGTAACGATCAAGGAACTGATCCGGAGAAGACGGCCATGAGCCAGCCCACCCGCGCTTCGATCAACGCCGACGTTGCCAAGATCCTGAGTCATTTTGAGGGACGAGAGTATTCGGGCGAGATCGATTCCGAGACCCGTTTTTTCGCGGACTTGGGGCTCGCCTCGATCGACGCGGTCGTCCTCGGCGAACAACTTCAAAACCACTATGGTCGACCTCTGCCCTTCGGCGACTTGATGGCCGCCCTTGGCCAGAGGTCCGATCGCGACCTGAGGATCGGTGAACTGGTTGATTTCCTGGTCAAACACCTCGTGACCGGAACCGACTCGACGAGCGGATCCGAAGCGGATTGAGCGACGAGAGTCGCGCGGAGCGGGGGGCTGCTCACCTGGTACCGGATCGGACTGACGCATCTTATTAGGCGGTTTCATGCCATTTTCTACGCTGAATGGTCTTCGGTTTCATTATCAGCAGGCGGGCGAAGGTCCCGACCTGGTTCTGATTCATGGCGTGACGGGTGACCTGTCGATCTGGTTCCTCTGCCAGGCGATTCAGACGCTGAGCTCGGCCCGCCGCGTGACGGCCTATGACCTCCGGGGGCACGGTTACAGCGATGCCCCGCCGACTGGCTATACTTCGGCCGATCACGCGGCCGATCTGTTCGCGTTGATGGATGACCGTGGTATTGAACGCGCAACGTTGGTGGGCCACAGCTTTGGTGGAGTGATCGCGCTGCACGCGGCGGTGCTCGCCCCGGAGCGAGTTGATGCCGTCGTGCTCTCCGACCCTTACTTTCCAGCGCTCCGTCACCTGGAAGATGTGAGCCGCTGGGGGCACTGGCAATCGTTCTGCGACGAAGCCAGGCGTGCGGGGGTTGAGCTGTCGGATGAGCATTGGTACGACCTGGGGCGATTCTTCGATCAAGTTGTCGACCTCGAAGGTGATCGACTGCTTCAGTTCCGCCGTGAAGTGGGACTCCCTGCACTGAACCGCCTCCTTCGGCTCGGTGGAACCACCTGCGGTGACGACACGAAAGTCGAAGCCGGTTTAACGGCGGAACTGATCGCGAGCGTCGCGGTTCCTTCGTTGGCTCTCTACGGCGAATTTTCTCCGTTCCTCGCCACCGCGCAATATCTTGTGGAGCATCTGCCCAACTGCCGGAGTGAGATCGTTCCGGCTGCCAAGCATCGCGCCCCGGAAGAGAACCCACCGGAGTTTCTCTCCCGGCTCCGTAACTTCATCGAGTCCTTGCCTGGAGCAGCCTCCTCGTCCGGACCCGGCGGATCGGTCTCGGAGTCGTCCCAGCCCACTTGCGGAACGAGATGAGATCATGAAAGCAGGCCAAACTGTGGGCAAGAACGAAGGTCAGGTCATCCTGTTGACGGGGGCCGCCCAGGGGATCGGTCGCGCCACAGCCAAGGCGCTCGCCGCTCGCGGATATCGGCTGGGTCTGATGGACCGATACGGCGAACCCTTGGAGACGCTCGAGGCGGAGCTCAAGAATCAGACGGGCATTGCCACGGCACAGGTCGACGTCTGCGACGCCTTGAGCTTGAAACGAGCCGTCGAGAGCTTGGAGGAACGCCTCGGGCCGACCGAGATCCTTGTGGCCTGTGCGGGGGTAGGAACCTCATCGAATGCCCTCGACCTGGATGTGGACGGATTTCGCCGGATGCTTGAGGTGAACGTCGTGGGAGTGGCCCACTCGATCGACGCCGTCTTGCCGGGCATGTTCGCACGCAAGGCTGGACATATCGTGGGGATTTCGAGCGTGGCCGGGTACCGCGGCATGCCCTGGATGCCTGGCTACTCGGCTTCCAAAGCCGCCCTCACCACTTATCTCGAAGCCTTGCGCCCGGCCCTCAAGCGGCGCGGGGTGACGATCACGACGGTCTATCCCGGATTTGTGAGAACGGGAATGACTCTCAACACCAGCTTTCGCAACCCGGTGCCGATGCTCGAGGCCGAACAAGCCGCCGCGTATCTCGTCCGGGCGATCGTCCGCCGTCCTCGTGACTACACCTTTCCGCTCGGGACCGCGATCGGCATGGACATTCTCCGCCGGTTGCCCTGTCGGCTTTTCGACTGGGTGATGGATCGCGCGGGGCCGCGGGCATTGACGACTGAATTCTAACACAGGTCAGGCCACCCACCCGTGCCCGAGGCTCTCAAGATCAACGCCGGAACCATTCCCACCGCGATCGAGTTGGCGTGTTGCCTTGCTTGCGGGCACCAACTTGAGGGGCGCGAGACTTGCGCGTCATGTGGTCGTGAACATCCCGAGGTGGAGGGAATCCTCCACGCGATTGGCCCTCTCTCGGGCACGAATCGCATTGCGGCCCACTTCTATGATGGCCCGAACTGGCAACGCTTTCGTCCTTGGGAGCAGCTCTTTCTCTGGTTCCAAGGCCCCGGCCCAAGAGGGGCGAGGCGGCAGATCCTTCGCCATCTTCCTCAGCGAACGCGGGCCCGAGTGCTCGAAGTTGGCATCGGGGACGGCGAAAATGTGCCGTTGCTTCCCGCGACCTGGGAACTCTACGGTGTCGATATCGCGCGAACTCAATTGGCTGCCTGCCGCGATCGCTATCCGAGCATGTCGAGGCGCTTGGTCTGGGCCGAAGGGGAGTCACTTCCGTTCGCGGATCAATCGTTCGACGCCGTCTACACGATCGGAGGATTCAACTACTTCCGCGATCAGGCGCAGGCGTTTCGCGAGATGCAGCGCGTGGCACGGCCCGAGGCGCCCGTGATCGTCGCCGATGAGATTCCCGAGTTGTATCGCTTTGCTCCCGGCCACGCACTCGGCATCGAGGCGATCGACAGTTGGGGGCTTCGTCTGATGGGGCTCGACGCCGACTTCATCGATATGGTCTTGAATTGCCGAGCGGACGTTAACTCCCTGGCACGCGACGTTTTCCCGGGACATCGTCGCTTTCCGATCTGGAACCGCCTTGGATATTGTCTTGTGAATCCCGATCCCCGGAGAGGACCTGCGTTATGTCGGTGACGACGCCGAACCCGACAGCCGATTGGAAAACGGACCCCAATCCGCTGCGATGCCCGGACTGCGGTGGTCTGTTCGCTCCCGTGGAGACTGGTCTCGCGTGCGCAGGGTGCCAACGCGTCTATCCGATTCGCGACGGGATCCTGGTCGTGAAGGACGAGCCAACGGCCGACAACCTGATCGCACGCGATTTCTACAACAGTTCGCTCTGGCCGAAATTCCGGTTCTGGGAGTGGTTCTTCTTCGTCTGCAACGGTGGCGAGCGGCGCTCTCGCAACGTCATCTTGAAGCATCTTCCCAAGCAAGACCGCCTCAAATTGCTCGACGTTGCCATCGGCGACGGCGTCTACCACTCCTGGCTTCCCCAGGACTGGAGCGTGGTCGGAATCGATGTTTCCACCAGCCAACTTGCGGCCTGTCAGCGACGCAACGCCGGCCGAGACCTGCGCTTGATCCTTGGCGAAGCGGAGTCCCTGCCGTTTCAGGATGATGCCTTCGACGCAGTCCTGAGCATCGGAGGCTTCAATCATTTCAACGACCCCGAGGCCTCGCTCCGTGAGATGGTCCGGGTCGCGCGTCCTGGCGCTCCGATCGTGATTTCCGACGAGTCTCCCAACTTGACCGACCGGATGATCGGCCACAAACTAGGCATGCCGGGGATCGACCGCTGGGTGGTCTCGCGACTGATGAACCTTGGCGATGCGTTCACCGATCTGGTCGAGCGCAATCGACATATTGACATTGCCGAGATTGGTCGTCGCGTTCTCAAGGACAGCCAATATCAGGTCATCTGGCGTGGTGGCGGCTATGTGATGGTCGGGCAAGCCCCCTGAATTCCGAGGTCGAGTCGATCGCTTTTGGAGCATCATGCGTTTCACGACATTGATCGCCAAGAATCTCGTACGTCGCGGCGTCCGGACCATCCTGACGATCGTCGGGCTGTCGATCGGAATCGCGGCGGTGGTGGCCATGCTCGGGATTGCCTGGGGCTTCGAACGGTCGTTCCTCGCGATCAACGAGGCGAAGGGAATCGACCTGATGGTGGTTCGCGCGGGGGTGAGCGACAAGCTGACCAGTAGCTTGGATGAATCGCTCGCCGGGGATCTGCAACGCATCCCAGGGGTACGCGAGGTGGCCGGTTCGTACATGGACGTCGTCTCGTTCGAGGATGCGAATCTTGTCAGTGTGCTGGTCAACGGCTGGGAGCCGGGAAGTATCCTTTTCCGGGGGATCCGAATCCTCAAAGGTCGGGCGCTTGCCAAGGGAGACGGTCGAGCGACCGTGCTCGGGCGCGTCCTGGCCATCAATCTGGGCAAGTCCGTCGGTGATTCGCTCAATGTAGCCGGAGAAAAATTTGAAGTTGTGGGTATCTTTGAAAGTGATAGCTTGTTCGAGAACGGCGGATTGATCGTCCCCCGCTCCGTTCTTCAAAAGATGATGGGACGCGAGGGCAACGTCACCGGGTTCGTCGTGATGGCTACACCCAACGATCGCGGCTCGTTGGAGACGCTCCGGAAGCGAATCGAAGCGACGATCCCAGGGGTCGCGGCCGTCCCTTCCCGTGACTACGTTCAAGGCGATATCCGGATCCGGATGGTCAAGGCGATGGCTTGGACCACGTCGGCGATCGCCCTGGTTCTCGGATCGATCGGCGTCCTCAACACGATGATGATGACTGTTTTCGAGAGGACGGTTGAGATTGGCTTGCTTAGGGCTCTGGGGTGGCGTCGAAAGCGAGTGCTGGCGCTCATCCTTGGAGAAGCACTCGCGCTGGGGGTCGCGGGTGCGATTCTGGGCGTGATCCTCGGCTATCTGGAAATTCAGATTCTTTCGCGGATGCCAACGGCGAGTGGCTTCGTCTCGTCCGACTTCCCACCGGCTGTGATTGGGGTGGGTCTCACGCTCGGCGTCGGGCTGAGTCTCCTGGGCGGCGTCTACCCGGCCTTGAGAGGGGCAGCCATGCAACCGACCGAGGCGCTTCGCCATGAGTGACGGAACCGATCGAGAACTCCTCCGCGGCGAAGCTCTCACACGGGTCTACCCCGACGGAGCCGTTCAGGCGTTGCGTGGAGTTTCCATGGCCGTGGCCCGACACGAGTCGGTGGCAATCACGGGACCGAGCGGGTGTGGCAAGAGCACGTTGCTGCACCTCCTGGGTGGCCTGGACCGGCCCACTTCGGGAGAGGTCTACTTCGACGGGACTCGGCTGCAAGAACTCGATCTCGATACCTTCCACGCCCGGCGCATCGGCTTCATCTTCCAGTCGTTCCACCTCCTGCCTACCCTCACGGCGGCGGAGAACGTGCAGGTTCCCATGTTCGAGGGCCCTTGGCCCCGCCTCGAACGCGCCGCGCGGGCGGAGCGCCTCCTCGAGGAAGTCGGCCTCGCTCACCGACGTAAGCATCTGCCCAGTAGGCTCTCGGTGGGCGAACGCCAGCGCGTCGCGATCGCTCGTGCCCTCGCCAACGAGCCGACCCTGATCCTGGCCGATGAGCCGACCGGCAACCTCGATAGCGTCACTCAGACCGAGGTCCTCGAACTACTCAACCGGCTGCGCCGCGAACGTTCGCTGACGCTCATCGTCGTGACCCATAGCCCGGAGGTGGCCGCCTGGGCCGATCGGATCCTCAAACTTCGCGACGGTCTTGTGATTGATCATGATTGAATGATTGGTGAAAGGAAGCTGTTGCCAGTTCAAACCCGGTGAACTCAAGCGTGAAACGGTTGCCGGGACCGCCTGGGCCTGGCAGACTGGTCCGAATTGAGCAGGGCTGGACCCAGTCTGAAGTCGTTTGGAGTTTCACCATGAAGTGGAAATTCTTGATCCTGGCCGCCTGGGCCATCGTGGCGGCGCCGAACGTTCGGGCGCAATCGGCTGAGCAGCCTGAACGCACCGCCGCATACGTGGAGGCGTTTCAGAACCCTGATGGGGGATTTGGCGCGAAGGCGGGTGGACCGTCGACCTTGGGTTCAACCTCCTCGGCCATCCGCGTCTTGAAGAACGTCGGTGGCTCGATCCCCGATGTTCTGGCCTGCGTGAACTATGTCAAGTCGTGCCGCGACTCCGCGAGTGGCGGCTTTGCACCGACCCCCGGCGGCAAGCCTGATGTCCGGACGACGGCTGTTGGCCTGATGGCCGTCGCCGAGCTCTTGATCGCCGACGACGAGACGACGGCCGCCGCAATCGACTACTTCTCGAAGAACGTCAAGGATTTCGAGGAGCTCCGGATTGCGGTCGCGGGCCTCGAGTCGGTCAATAAGTCCTCGCCCGACTTCGCGAAGTGGATCAAGCAGGTCGAGGAGATGCGCAACCCGGACGGCACGTTCGGCAAAGGGGCCGGCCAGGCCCGCGACACCGGAGGCGCTGCGGTGGCCCTGCTCCGGATGGGGGTTAAACTCGATCAACGCGAGGCGATCCTGACGGCGTTGCGGGCGGGCCAGCGAAGCGACGGAGCCTGGTCGAAAGGCGAAGGCCCTTCGGACCTCGAGGCGACCTACCGGATCATGCGGGCCTTTTTCATGCTCAAGGAGGCTCCCGATCTCGACACGTTGCGCGGTTTCATCGACCGGTGCCGGAAGGATGATGGAAGCTATTCGACCGTACCGGGTGGTGACGCCGACCTGGGAGGTACTTACTACGCCACGACCGTTCTCCGCTGGGTCAAGATCCTCGGCGGGGAACCAGGGCTGGTCGAGACGGCTGGCTTTGTGCCGCTTTTTAATGGCAAGGATCTTTCCGGTTGGGAAGGAGACAAATCCCTCTGGTCGGCCCGCCACGGCATGATCGTCGGAACGTCTCCCGGAATCAAACACAACGACTTCCTCGCTACCGAGAAGTCTTATGGCGACTTCACCCTGAAGCTCTCATTCCGGCTCATTGGAGCCGACGGAAGCAATAGCGGAGTCCAGTTTCGAAGCGTCCGCATCCCGGGTCATGAAATGTCGGGCTACCAGGCCGACATTGGCCATAACTACTGGGGATGCCTCTACGATGAGTCGCGCCGCAACAAGATCCTCGCCAAGGGATCGGACAAGGCAATCGAGGCGCTTCACAAGAACGGCTGGAATCACTACGTCATCCGCGTCATGGGTTCTAAGATCGTGTTGACGCTCAACGGAGTCACTTCGGTCTCCTACGTGGAACCCGACGAAACCATCGCGCGGACCGGTCGCATCGGACTTCAAATTCATGCCGGCGGCCCGATGGATGTTCAGTTCAAGGATGTCTTGATTCAGGCCTTGCCCGAGCCGACGGCCGGTCGGCCGGCCGAACCCGGTTTCCATTTACGGACCGTCAAGGCCGAGGATGGGGAGCGGAAGTATTCGGTCTCGCTCCCGCCGGGCTACGACGGCTCGAAGGTATTCCCGGTCGTCATGTTCTTGCATGGCTCGGGAGAGCGCGGTGACGACGGAATCGTCTCAGCCCAGGTTGGCCTCGGTTCCGCTGTTTTCGGACGACCCGAGGATTACCCGTTCATCGCGGTCTACCCTCAGGCGAAAAAGACGTGGAAAGCCGATTCCGAAGACAGTAAAGCGGCCCTGGCCGCCCTGGACGATGTGTTGAAGACGTTCAAGGCCGACCCGAAACGTGTGGCACTCACCGGCCTTTCCATGGGCGGATCCGGCTCGTGGGATTTGGCTGCGACCCATCCCGAGCGCTTTGTTGCCGTTGCGCCAATCTGCGGACAGGGATCGGTGGAGTCGGCCGTTAAGCTGAAGTCGGTTCCGGTCTGGGTGCTTGTCGGCGATGCCGACGGTCGCCAGACGGTGATCAATGGCCGTGAGATGACGAAGGCCCTTCGCGATGCGGGAGCCAAGGTCAAAGCGACCGAGTATCGCGGTGTGCCTCACAACAGTTGGGATCGTGCCTATCACGATCCGGCGCTCCTCAAGTGGCTGATCAGCCACCTGACGCAATAATGATCCAAGGGCCTCGATTCTCGAGCGCAATTGCTCATCGAGGCCCTTTTGTCCGATTCCGATCGCGAACCAGGAGCCCTCTCTCGATGAGAGTCAATCGTTGGTGCTCAGAGCGATGCCTGCTCACGTTCAGTCTTGGACTTCTGAGCCTCTTGACCTTTCCTCATCACGCCTCGAGTGACGAGCCGCTCGTGGAGTCGGCGGAGAAGGTCAGCCATATTATCGACAATGCGAAGATGTTCGATTCGCTGCTCGTGTCCTTCATCAACGCAGACCTCGAAACGCAGTCGAGAATCGCGAAGATCCCGATCTTGATCGAGACCGTGGACTCGCTCAACGGCAAGACCGTTGATGAAGCGATCAGCCAGAAAGTGCTCCCCCCCAAAGAGGATGGGATCTATATCCTGCTCGCCAAGAAAGAGAGGAAAATCGAAGTCCGGGTTTCGAAACCGTTCGAGAGTGTCGTTGGCGAGGCTGATCGGAAAGGGATTCGTGACGCCTTTATCGAAGGGCTTCGGAAGGGAAAACCCGAGGAAGCGGTCACCCTGGGTGTTCGGGTGCTCCAGCGTGCACTGCGCAAAGTCCGGAAGACCGAACTTGCGCCGGCGGAACCAGCGCCTGCAGAGGTTTCACCAAAGGCTGCTCTGCCCCATCCTGAGTCTTCACTTGTCGTGCGAAATCAGGTGAAGCTTGCTCTCTCAGGGGCCCGGCGGATTCTTGAGGGGGCCCAGGCGAAAGCGACCGAGCTGGGTTTGAAGGTGAATATCGCGGTCGTGGACGACGGCGGACATCTCCTTGCCTTCGCCCGAATGGATGGCGCTCGGCCCGCCAGCGGCTACACCGCCATCACCAAGGCCACGAGTGCGGCGACGTTCCGGCAGGAGACCGGCCCATCACCTCGTGGGACGACCACACCCGACCCACTGCTCAACCTCAGTTTGCAGAACGCAGCACTAGCCAGCGGCGGCAAGCTCACCACGCTTTTCGGTGGCGTTCCCGTGAGCGTGGACGACCAAATCATCGGGGGAGTGGGGGTTGGTGGGGGGACCGGTGAGCAGGACGCCATCGTCGCCAAAGCAGGAATTGAGGCGCTCCTCAGCGAGCTCAAGGCCAGCAGCCAGAGTCCGCCCTCCGCGGAGCCGGAAACGACCCAGCCTTGAGCTCTCGAACCCGAAGTCTTCCGAACGATCGAGGGGGTCGGGGGCATCTCGGGAGCAAGTCCGCTCACTCGGGCAAGCGAATCAATAGCCGAGATCAACGAGCCAAGGCCTTCCTTTACGGAAGGCCTTGGCATTTGATTCCACCGCCCTTATCCCCTCTGTCTTCGTGAGCGAATGCACTCAGGCCTCGACGTTTACCGTCATTTGCAACATCGCCTGATGGACCTCGTCGATGGTGGTGTCGAGAGTTGAAGTCCCGGCGGTGAGGCCGACGATCTCAAATCGCGAGAGCCACTCGGGGTCGAGATCGTTCGGTCCCTGGACGTGGATTGAAGGGATGCCACGTTCGTTACAGAGATGGGCCAGTTCACGGGTGTTGTTGGAATTTCTGCCCCCAACCACAACCATCGCCTCGACCTGCTCGATGAGTCGTTCCAAAGAGCGTTGATGTTCCTTGGTGGGCAAGCAGACGGTATCCACAAATCGAATCTCCGCCTCCGGATTGTGCCGGGCGATCGCCTCGCGGATCCGTTCGACGGTCCGCGCGGGGGCGGTCGTCTGGCAGACGATCCCGAGCCGGTCAGCGGGATATCGTTTGACCTCGTCTTCGGTCGAAACCACGTCGAACCGCTCGAGGTCTTCGATGATTCCCTGAACCTCGACGTGACCACGACGACCGATCAAGATTACGAAATATCCCTGCTTCTGCAACGAGAGCGCGGCTTGATGGGCCCGAGTGACCAGGGGACACGTGGTATCGACAATCCGTTTTCCAGCATCGGCCAGACGGGACCGTTCGCGATCGCTCACCCCGTGCGCGGTAATGAGCACAACTGGGGTCTCCGGGACCTCCTGCCGTGAGGTCTCGTCGGTCATGGCGAATCCGCTCGCATCGAGCTGGACCAACACTGTCTCGTTGTGAACCAGTTGCCCGTGAATGGTCACCGACTGCGGATCGGCAATCTTATGAATAATCTTGAGCGCATCTCTCACACCAAAGCACATTCCCATGACTTCGGCTCGAACGACCTTCATGATGCCTCCCTAATCTCGATCGCCGCAAGCTTTGTATTGCAAAGTTTACGGCGGCATTCCTCTGTCGGTGTTTCACCCGAGGTGTTTCAGGCGGGGAACCAGCCCTCGGCGAGAGAGCTTGCCGGTGTTGGTGCCGATTTGGCGGCGGTAAGCGCGTCGGCAACAACATTTTCAAGGACAGTGATGTAGTCGAGGAAACGCCGCCGCCCTTCCTCGGTGAGTCGACAAAGCGTCTGGGGTCGATTCTGCTGGAACCCTTTCCAGACCTCAAGGAGACCTGCTTCGTGAAGGACCTGGAGGTGTCGGCTCAGGTTGCCGTCTGTCAGGGCGCAGAGTTCTTTCAGGTCGGCGAAGACGAGTCCCTTGGGATGAGTCACGAGCGACGTCATGATCCCGAGCCGGGCCTTCTCATGAAAGACTCGTTCGAGCCCTTCGTAGGCGAATCGACCTGACGACTCATCATCCTTTGATTTACTCATCGCGACACTCCAATGTGCGATAGAGCACAGCCGCCGCGAGGAGTTGACCGACCCCGAAGGGGAGGCCCATGGCCCAGGGCGACAAGGCATGCTCTCCGTGTGCCAGTGCCAGGCACACAAGCCCAGTGGCGAGGTAAAACACGGCTACCCCGAACGTGGCGCGAGGCAAGAGGCGGCACGAGGCGAAAACTCCCAGGCTGAAGAGGATCTGCCACAGACCGGGCAACATCCAAAGGACTTCAGGGGCAAACCGGATCAACACGAACGTGAGGAGCCCACCGGCTACGAGACAGGGGATAAACTGCTCGACCGCCAGCCAGGTGATCTCACGCGTCCAAGGCGATGCCGAGTTGCGTACCCGAATGACCATCTCAGCCCCGGCTGCCACCGCGCTGATCACGGCCGCGCCAATCCAGAGACCGAGATAACTCGACAATTCCAGAGTCGGCTTGCGAATCCAGGCGAGCTGGAACCCGGCGCTCGCCAGGGCGAGAACGCCCGAAAAGGCAACCGGCATCGCTCGGATACCACGAAAAACCTCCGTCCGTGCCATTTGCAGGCGGATCTCGGAGATCTGAGTTAACGCATCCCGAAGTTCCATGGAGCGCCGTGTCTCTCGAGACCAAAAGGGCGACGTACGAACTCGTCCGATCCATTTCCTATCCGCTTTGTATCGTAAAGCGTGCACTGGCCGACGTCAAGCAGCGGCGGAATATTTTACCAGCCCGGCGCAGTTTTCAAACTGACAGAGCGCGGGCCAGAGGAGCGGTGATCCCAAATTCTTGTGCGGGAAGTCGTTGGATTTCTCCAAATGAGTCAAAAAAGATGCAGCCGCACTCAAACAAGGGGCTTTCGCGGAATCCTGAGAATCAGCGCGTTTTCGCCGCCGCTCGCCAGTTGGGCCGCCCAGAGCGGAGATTTCACGCGGTTCTCCGGCCGGACCGGCCGTAACGAATCCAAGCTCGTCATGAACTCCACGCCTAAAGGCGGGGGCTTGCCAAAACAGGCTTGCCAGTCGTCTCGACCGGGATTCGACCTCCGGTGTCAACAACGCCGACATTAGGGCACATGACTTTGCCCCGGTCACGAATGTTTCGGGCCGCGTTCCAGTCCGCGGCGAGTTCAAATCCACAATGCTTGCACACGAATTCATCCCGCGATTTCCGGTTAGCCATTTCGCAATGCCCGCACTCGGAGCATGTCCGAGACGTGTTGCGCGGGTCAACCGGAATGACGGGGATGCCTTCGGCGAGGGCCTTGTAGGCAATGAACTGCCTGAGCTGGTAGAACGCCCAACCCTTCATGCGAGATCGATCGGCTTTCCTGGCCGTTGTCCGCTGGCCAATGCCGCCGAGATCCTCGACGGCGATGGCGCTGGCGGTGTCTTTAGCCTTGGCAACGATCCGCTTGCTGATGACGTGGTTCTCGTTGGCTCGGAACCGGGCCTCTCTCTTGCTGATCTTCTTGAGTTTCCGCTTAGCGGACTTGGTGCCTTTTCGCTGACAGGTCTTCCTCGCTTGGCTGTACTTCCGGCGACAGGCGTCAACATCGGCCCCCGAGAAGTTCTCGCCATCATCCGTAGTGGCGAGGTTTTTTACCCCCATGTCGACCCCGATGGTCCCCTTTGTCTCGATCGACTCGGGAGCTTCGTCGGTCAACTGGACGTGGAGGAAGTAGGCACCGTCGCGACGCTTGACCAGGACAGCGGATGTCGGCTTACGGCCCTTGAGTGCCGCATTCTGTCGCTCGCCGAGCTTGGTGGTGAGCTTGACTCGACCCGACAGGAGCGTCAGGCCGAAGGTCCAGTTCCATTCGTGGAACGAGAAGATCCTCGCGTCGTAGTCGATCGATGCCGGCGCGAACGCCGAGTGCATTTTCGCGGAGACCTTAAGGGCGGCACAGGCGCGGGCGATGGCCCGGATCGCGAGGTTGGACGAAAGGCCGAATGTTTCGCGGATCTCCCGGTAGCAGGCGTGCTGGACCTTGACCTTGTTGGTGAAGCCGAGCGACCGGGCTGACTCGGCGGCGAAGTCGCAAGCCAACGCGAACGCCTTGAGTGTGGCGTCAATCTCGACGCGTTGCTCGGGGGTGGGCGTCAGCTTGCAGACGATAGTCTGGACGGTGTCCATGCGTTCAATTGTCTCGCATGGAGATCTCACATGCAAGGGCAAGATTCACGCGATTCCTCCCCACGGCTAAAGCCGGGGGCTTCCTCGCTAGATTTTGGTGAATCGTCGTTCACGAACCCGCGGGAGGGACCGTTGCGAGTCTCTCCGCAAGGATTGACAACCGAAAAAAAAGAGGGGGGCTTGGTCTCGCTGCCTAAATTCGTGGTGGGTGCAATGGTCGACTTCGATTATAGTGACTGTCTCCCCTAAGGACCGTCGTGACGGCGAATTGACTCGCTGTTCACACGAGCCATTCTCTTCTCGCCTTGAGCGGAAATACCCCTCGATGGGACTGACCGAGTTTTTGATCATCACCGGCCTGGTGTTCGTAAACGGGTTCTTCGTTGCCGCTGAGTTCGCACTGGTCAAAGTTCGAACCAGCCAGATCGATCAGCTAGTGGAGGAGGGGAACTGGGCGGCCAAGCTGGTGAGCCGGGCCCTCGATCATCTCGATGCGTACTTGTCGGCCTCCCAGGTCGGGATCACGGTTGCGAGCCTGGGACTCGGCTGGGCGATCGAAAAGCGAGTCGTCCACAATGTGGAAGTCTGGCTCGGCAAGCATCATATGGAGGGAACCCAGCTCTCCCTCGGTTTCTTCTCCCTCTCGGTGGTCTCGGCCGTGCCAATCGCGGCGTTTGCCTTCGTGACATTTTTGCACGTCGCACTCGGAGAGCAGGCTCCCAAAAGCCTGGCGATCCGTTCGGCCAAAATCGTCGCGCTTTGGACCGTGCCCCCACTGATGGCGATCTATTTCATCTTCTGGCCGGTCATCTGGCTGCTTAACAATGCAAGCAACCTGACTCTGAGGATGCTCGGCCTGGGTAGCACCGACGGGGCCGAGGTGTCGCATACGGAAGAGGAGCTCCGGCACATCGTTGCTGAGAGTGTCGCCGGCGGACACCTGTCCCGCAACGAACGGATCATGATCGAAAATGTCTTGAACCTGGAAGAGAAGACCGCCAGACGCATCATGGTGCCTCGCCCTGACATCGTGTACCTGAACCTCTCACGACCGGTTGAAGATAACCTTCGGGTGGCGCGCCAGGCCGGTCATACTCGGTATCCAATCTGCGAGGATGATCTCAACACCGTGATCGGAATGATCCACGTCAAGGATCTCTTCCGCGCGGGGGCCACGAGCAACGGACGGCCTGACCTACGGAAGTGGGCTCGTAAGGTGCCGTTCCTCCCCGAATCGCTCAAGCTCGATGACCTACTTGTTGAGTTTCAACGCAACAAGGTCCACCTCGCGATGCTGCTGGACGAGTATGGCAGTGTGGTCGGTATGGTGAGCCTGGAAAACGTTCTCGAAGAACTGGTCGGGCCAATCCAGGACGAGTTCGATCGAGAGGATCCCCAGGTGACTCTCCTTGGCAATGGGGTTTTCGAGGTCGATGCCACCTGCCCGCTCGATGTGCTCGCCGATCGTTGTGGTGTGAACGTCCCTGAAACCGAGGCCGAAACGGCCGGCGGCCTCATCCTCGACCTCCTGGGACGGCTGGCTAAAACGGGGGACAGCGTCCTCGTAGATAGCACGCGACTCGTCGTGATCCGCGCGGATCCAACACGAATTCGCCGCATTCGCGTCGAGCCTGTCGGAGACCTCTCCAACCGGGAGTCCAATGGCAGTGCGCCTCAGAGTGGCTGACCCTGACCGGCAGCGGATTCAGGAAGCCTCGAATCTCACGGTCGACCTGAATCCCCGCTCCAAAGCCAACACACGTGGAAATGCCGCGCACGTAGCACACAAGGGGCCGAGGAAGGGCAGGGGCAACTCACTCACAGCCTCAAACGGCTCCCCGGGCACCTCGCACTTGTCTCGATATGCCGGGGGCTAGCCCTGCCAGAGGAACAGCGGTTTCTCGTCGGGTGGCTCGAAGCTCGTGATGCAGGCATTCCGCGCAGGGATAGGCAACGATCAGGATGAGCCGGCGGCGTACGCAGTCCATTGCCGAACCGCTGTTGCTCACCTTATCGATGCTGTGCTCGAGCCGATCCGATTGCTCGCCCAGTTGAGGGGCGAATCACCAAGAAAAATGATCTGGCCCGAGGTGAGGACTTGCCCAGATCTCGACGCCAACACCGGGGGAGTTCTGGGGCGTTGTCCCAAGAACTACCCTGGCTCATCCCCAAAAAAAAGCCCCCCGATTGTGACAATCGGGGGGCTTCGTAAGTCTAAGGCTAACTAGACTTAAATATGGGCGATACAGGACTCGAACCTGTGACCCCCAGCGTGTCGAGCTGGTGCTCTAGCCAACTGAGCTAATCGCCCAACGAACAAGTGAACTGCAACCAACAATCAAACAAGGCCGGCTCTGAGTGGTCGGCTCAATCCTTCTGAAGTCTGTGGCTATCCAGACTTACTTGAATATGGGCGATACAGGACTCGAACCTGTGACCCCCAGCGTGTCGAGCTGGTGCTCTAGCCAACTGAGCTAATCGCCCGTCGAACAATCACATCGAAACCATCAAAAAGGACCGACAGTCATCGGTCGGTCCTTTCCATAAGTCTGTGGCTAGCTAGACTTACTTAAGTATGGGCGATACAGGACTCGAACCTGTGACCCCCAGCGTGTCGAGCTGGTGCTCTAGCCAACTGAGCTAATCGCCCGTCGAAGACACAACTATAGGGAAGAGAAGAAGCTGAGTCAAGGTGACTTCTGGAGGATTCGGTCCGGGCCAAGCCCGGATCGCGAACCTTAGACGTCGAGAATCTCGGTCGACTTCTTATCGGCCATCTCGTTGACTTTGGCTTCAAAACGCTTTGTCAGCGCCTGGGTCTCTTCCTTGCAGGTTTCCAGGTCGTCTTCGGTCAGAATCTTGTCGGTCTGTTCCTGATCCGCCTGCTTGTTGGCGTCGCGACGGATGTTGCGGATTGCGATTCGGGCTTCCTCGGAGAGATCCTTGACGCGGCTCACGAGCTTCTTGCGCTGCTCTACCGAGAGGGAGGGGACGTTGAGGCGGATGACTTTGTTGTCGGAATTAGGGGTCAGCCCAATATCGCTGGCCTGGATCGCCTTGACGATATCACCGAGAACGGTCTGATCAAAGGGGCGGATCAAGATTTGCTGAGGCTCTGGCGTGCTGAGGTTCGCCAGTTGCTTCAACGGGGTCGGGGACCCATAGTAGTCGACACGGATCGACTCGACGAGACCGACGCTGGCCCGTCCGGTGCGAACACCTCGAAGTTGGTCGGAGAGAAGGGCAAGGCTCTTCTCCATCCGCTCTTCCGCTTCGAGAGCAATTTCTTCGATACTCATGCGACACCTCTACAGCACAGGCTCAAACGAGGTGCTTGTTCCGAAGCACCTCGAATCAATCTTCTCATGGACGGACGTCACGATCAATCCGCACACCGCGGGAACGTTCGTGTTCAACGTTGCGGTCGGGGGGCGTTATTGATCCAGGTTCCGATCGGCTCGCCGGCGATGGCCCGCTCGATGTTCCCTTCCTTCTTGAAGTTAAACACGAGGATCGGCAAGTTGTTGTCCAGACACATGCCGATGGCGGTCATGTCCATCACTTTGAGGTCGTCACGCATGACCTGTTCGTAGGTCAAATTGTCGTAACGGACCGCATGCGGGTTCTTCTCGGGATCGGCCGAGTAAACCCCATCCACGCGTGTCGCCTTCATGAGCACCTCGACGCCGAGCTCTTTCCCTCGCAGGGCGGCCGCCGTGTCGGTGGTGACGAACGGGCTACCGGTTCCGGTGGCCAGGACCACCACTCTTCCGCGTGAGAGGTGGCTTAGCGCTCGACGGCGGATGAACGGCTCGGCAATCTCGTCCATCCGGATCGTGGTGAGCAGTCGCGACTCGCAGCCCAGGCCTTCGAGAGCATCCTGAAGGGCCAGACCATTGATGACAGTCGCCGTCATTCCCATGTAGTGGGCCGTCGCCTCTTTGATGACGTCGGAACCCCGCGACAGGGTCGCGCCTCGGAGGATATTTCCCCCGCCGACGACGATGGCCAACTCGACTCCGCGTGAGGCCACTCGCGACGCCTGGCGAGCGATTCGGCTCACTTCATCCACACTGATGCCCCCCTCGCCCGGCCGGCAGAAGCTCTCGCCGGAGAGTTTGAGGAGGACACGGCGGAAAACCGAGGGTCCGTAGGGGTATTCAGTTTCCATCGTCGTGTCCTGTGAACCTCAAAAAACCACGAGCCAGAACTGAGCCAGGGCAAGGGAGGGGAGTGGGATCCACCCAAAGGAGCGAGAGTTACTCGGCCGGGGCCGTGGTCCCTTCGCCGATGACGAAGCGTGCGAAACGTGAGATCGAGATGTTCTCACCGGTTCGGGCGTTAACAGCCAAGATCATTTCCTTGATCGACTGTGCGCCGTCTTTCACAAACTTCTGCTCCAACAACACCTTTTCTTCGTACCAGGCGTTGAGTTTGCCCTCGGCGATCTTCTCACGAACATTTTCCGGCTTGTCGGCCGCCTGGGCGATGAAGATCCGCTTCTGTTCTTCGACCTGATCGGCCGGCATCTCTTCGCGACGGACGCAGGTTGGGTTGGCGGCGACCACCTGGAGAGCGAGGTCCTTGGCCAGTGCACGGAACGCGTCGTTACGAGCCACGAAATCGGTTTCGCAGTTCACTTCGACCAATCCGCCCGACTTGCCATCGTGGTGGATGTAAACCTCGACCCGGCCGGCGGTGGTGGCACGTCCCGCGCGGTTCTCGGCATTCTTGCCGTGCTTTTCCTTAGCCAGGGACAAGGCCTTCTTCACATCCCCGTCGGCTTCTTTCAGGAGCGCTTTGCACTCCATCAAGCCAAGACCGGTTGTTTTGCGAAACTCATTGACAGCCTGAGCCGTGATCTCGGCCATCGGCGTTGCTCCTCAGCGCTGCAACACGGTCGATGGACGGGTCGTCCCGTCCTGGATTCGTGTCGTGATTCGGGTGGAATGAATTCGTCTGGACAAACCAGAGAAGAACAGCAAATGCAATATCTGAATTGACGCAATGGCCGCCGGTCCTTGGGGACCGGCGGCCGGATCAAACTTACGAGCGGCGGATTACTCCGCGGCGGGAGGAGGGCTTGCCTCGCCACCCGACTGCGGTGCGTCGGTCGTCGGAGTAACCGCGACCTCCGTGGGCGTTCCCTCGACCTCGGCCGGGGTCGCAACAACCTCGGCGGCAACCGCCGTGGCCCCTTCGGCTTCGGCGGGGGCGGCCTGCTCGGTCGCTTCGGCCGGACGTCCAGCGGCACGGACACCGGAGCGGCTCACGCCACCGGCCTGCCCGGGACCACCTCGTCCTGCTCCGGGACCGCCGCGACGGTCACCGCGACGATCACCGCGTCCTGGCCCTTGTGAGTCATTGGTCTCGCGGGGCGGCGGCTCGGCCGGAGCCATGGCCTTGCCTTCAATGATCGCGTCGGCGAGGTGGCGAATGACCAACTCGATCGAACGCATGCTGTCGTCGTTGCCGGGAATGGGCAGGTCGACCACGTCGGGGTCGCAGTCCGTATCCAGCAGGGCCACGACCTTGATGCCCAGCTTGCGGGCTTCGGCGACCGCGATGTGCTCGCGGTGCGGGTCGACCACGAACAGGGCTTCGGGCAGCCGGGCCATGTGGCGGATGCCGGAGAGGTTGCGGTCGATCTTGGTCCGCTCTCGGGTGAGCGTCGCGATCATTTTCTTGGAGTAGCTCAGAGCCTGCTCGCCGTCGAGGATCGACTCGAGTTCTTCCAGACGCTGGAGTCGGCTCCGGATCGTCCGGAAATTGGTGAGCGTACCACCCAACCAGCGCTCCGTGATGTACGGCATCTGGCAGCGGGTACATTCTTCAACGATGGTCTCGGCCGCTTGGCGCTTCGTTCCCACGAAGGCGATCAGCCCGTTCGACGCAGCCACGCGATGAAAGAATTTTGTCGCCCGAAGAAGACCTCTGACGGTTTCCTTCAAGTCGATGATATGAATCATGTTGCGCTTGCCGTAAATATACGGCTTCATCTTCGGGTTCCACCGGCTCGCCCTGTGGCCGAAGTGCACGCCGGCATCGATCAGCTCTTTCACCGCTAAAGGCACGTGATTGACCTCCGGATATCGTCTGATTTCAGGACCGATTATCTCACGAGCAAATGACCCGTGAGCGGTCTTGCTAAGGGAAGGAGAGACATCCAAGCTCCAGGATCGTCAGTCTACCGGGTGACAGTGGGCACGTCAAATCCCGCCCTCGAGGTTGCGTGGCGTATCGGCCCGAAGGACGAGACGCTCTGCCTCGAAGTTGTCACGTCGCGGCTTGGCTGACGGTCATCATCTTGCTGGGCTTGAACAGTCGCGGAGCCACGTAAGAGGCACCCGGCCGCTGGGGCCGGGTGCTCGTGGTCCTTACTCCGCGGGAGTGGTGTTCCGATCCTGCTCGTCGGTCGGAACCCAATCCTTTTTCAACCCGGCGTCGGCGCGGAGGCGAGCCATCCAATCATCGGCTTGTCGCCGCTGCGCATTTTTCTCCGCCTCAAACCGATACCGGAAATACTCGCCGTTCGGCGCATAGAGCGTTCCGAAGGTGGCCGGGATTTGCTGGCCGAGCGTCAATACATAGTAGTTGTTCTTCGGTTCGTCGGGAGCTACAGCGACTTTACCAGCGCTCAGCCCAAAATAAGCCTCGCGGAAGAGATCACCCGCATTTGGGATCTGGGGGAATTCAACAGCTCTCGTCGGGCCAGGCTGAAACATTTGGTTCGGAAGAGGGAAGCCCGCTTCCAGCTTGGGAACCGGCGGTGTGGTGATGACCTTGTGCCCACTGATGGTCTCATCCTTGATCGAACCACCAGACTTTCGGATTTCCTCGGCAAGTTCATTCGCGGCCTTCTCGGCCAGAGGTCGCGCCTGGGCCATTTTCCAGGCGAGGTTGACCTCGGATTGAATCTCTTTGAAGGGAGGAACACGGGGCGGCACGTCCTCAATCTTTCGAGCGAGGAACCGTCGTCGCAAGATGTCGGTGAACTCGACCGGCTCAAAGAGCATGGTCTTGGTGTCGAAGAATTCCGAGGCAAACTTCCGCCCGCCGCTGCCGGGTGTGAGCCCCACTTCAGCGTCGTGGATCTCGCCGTAGTTTTCGGCCTGGCTTCTGGCCAGCAACGGTGTGATCTCGTGCATGAAGCCCTCGGCCTTGGCGAGGTCCTTCAACTCATTGAGCTTGGGAAGCGTGGCCGAAGTCTTCTCCCCTTGCTTCTTGGCTTCGCTGATCTCATCGAGCGCATCGTGATAGGAGTCGGCGAAGGGAATCATCGCCTCGTCCTTGAGCTTGCCGAACTTCTCGACGATTTCCGCTTGAGCTTTTTCCTCGGCAATCGTCGCGGGCAGAAACGCCCTGACATCTTCAAACGACTGAACCTGGGGCGGAGTGAGTAGCGCTCGCGGATCGTTGGCGAACAAGTCGTCGGGCAACTCCGACGTCTTCTTGTATTCCGCTTTATGGTTTTCGTAGTAAGTCCGAAGCTCAGCCTCGGTGAGCCGCGATTCGATGGACTTCGCGAGCGCGGCCCCGTCGATCGAGAGGATTTCAACTCGGACCTGGCGGGGGATCTTGAAGCCGGGCGTGTCGCGAGTGGGGTCGGGCAGGACATCCTTATACTTTTCGTAGAATGCCTGCGCCTGCACTGGGGTCGGCTCGGAGACTTTGTCGAGGAAGCTCTCGACGGCGAAGGGAACGATGCGGGCGGAGATCCGTTCGTTCTGATCGCGATAGGTCTGGAACACGTCGAGCGGCGTCACAACGGGACTGGCCGAGAGCTGCCGGACTTTGGCGATTCGCACCTGGTTGGCGATATCGCTGAGGATCTGCTCACCGCTGACCTGGTTACCGAAGCGGCTCAAGGTCGCCTCGAAGAGATCCCGATTCATCTGGCCGTTTGTCGCCTGCTTCAACCATTCGCGGCCGACATCCGGCCCCGTTGGCATCCGAAGTGCATCGGCCTCATGCTGGAGGATGAGCGCGTCGACGATCGACCGGGTGTTGATGTCACCGAAGATGGGACTTCCCGCTAGCGCCTCCATGAAGCGGTTGGCATTGTTCCGCTGGACCGCCATCTCATTGAGCTCGCTCCGGTAAACCGGCTTATTGTAGAGTTCAACGACGACCGAATTTTGGTCGGGTCCGCCGGTTCCGGGGCTAAGAAGGCGAGGCAGAGAATCCGCCAGTACGAAGCCGAACATTGCGAGGATTGCAAAGACGGCGAGGAGCTTCCGCTGATGGCGTCGAAAGACCGCGAACGGCATGGGGATCCTCTAGGCTCGATTTCAGGCCGTCGGGTTCTTGTAGAGGGCCTCCCCCCTTGACACGCCCCGATACCCTAGCTATTTGAAGGGCGCAGGCATTTTGCAGACCGGCCCAATCCGTAGTGTACCAAGATTCGTTGCCGGGGCAATCGCAAACAGGACACCCCGCTAGCCCCCGTGATCGCGTCCGGACTACCCGGCGTGTTGACCCAACCAGGCTCGGGTGAATAGGATAGGAAGGCACCGTGGCTCGCAAGTCCGCTAAGTCGTCCCCAGAATCAACCCCCAAAACGCCGGCCAAACGTGCGTCGTCCGCTGATACCAAGACCGCGAAGACGGCAAAGGCTGAGACCAAGAGCGCCAAGAGTCCAGCGAAGAGTTCCGCTAAAACGACGAAGAAAACCACGACGCCTCAACGTCGTGCCACTTCGGAGGGGGGCAGCGGTCGTTCGTTGGTGATCGTCGAGAGCCCGAAGAAGGCGAAATCGATCAACAAGTTCTTGGGTACAGCGTATGTGGTCAAGGCCAGCATGGGGCACGTCCGGGATCTGCCCGAGCGCAAGCTGGGCCTGGACGTGGAGCATGGCTATCTCCCCTCCTACGAGATCATGAAGGGGAAGAAAGATACCGTCGGCGAGCTGAAACGCGAGGCGGCCAAGGCCGATATGGTCTACCTGGCGACTGACCCTGACCGTGAAGGGGAGGCGATCGCCTGGCACTTGCAGCAAGCACTTGATCTTCCCGACGAGCGCGTGCGTCGGGTCATGTTTCACGAGATCACCGAACGGGCGGTCAAGGAGGCCTTTCAGCACGTCGGTCCGATCAACATGGAAATGGTCAATGCGCAGCAGGCGCGGCGGTTCCTTGACCGGTTTGTGGGGTACCAGCTCAGTCCGCTCCTCTGGAGCAAAGTGGCTCGCCACCTGAGTGCGGGGCGGGTTCAGTCGGTGGCGGTCCGCTTGATCGCCGACCGCGAAAAGGAAATCCGCGCCTTCGTTACGGAGGAATATTGGAAGATCACCGCAACGGTCAGTCCGGAAGGGGCAAAGGCGGAGTCCGACCGCTTTGAAGCCTTATTGACCGAGTGGCAAGGGGCGAAATTCGAGGCGGGGAACGAGACGGATGCCACGGCAATCCGCGACGCCCTGGCGGAGGCCCCGTTCAAGGTCGCCAGCATTGAGGAAGTGGAGAAGCTCGATAAAGCCGACGCTCCGTTCAAGACGAGCACCCTGCAGCAGCAAGGGGCGATCCGCTTGCGGTTCTC
Organism: Singulisphaera photorubra; assembly: GCF_045290345.1. Taxonomy (GTDB): domain Bacteria; phylum Planctomycetota; class Planctomycetia; order Isosphaerales; family Isosphaeraceae; genus Singulisphaera. The sequence goes on from NZ_CP155447.1 coordinate 4,201,203, forward strand.
CGGTAAGCGGACGATGAAGGTGGCTCAGGAGCTTTATGAAGGTATTGACGTCGGGACCGATGGCCCCGTCGGTCTCATTACCTACATGAGAACGGACAGCCTCAGCGTTTCCAAGGAGGCGATCGAGAATGTCCGCGAACTGATCAAGACCGACTACGGCGACCGTTACCTTCCGGCCAAGCCACATCGCTATGCCGCGGGCAAGTCGGCTCAAGAGGCGCACGAGGCGATTCGGCCTACCGACCTGAGCCTCTCCCCTGACAAGATCAAGGGCAAGCTCTCGATCGATCAGTTCAAGCTCTACCAGCTCATTTACCGCAGGTTCGTGGCCAGCCAGATGACTGCCGCGGTCTTCGCGGTGACGAACGTCTCGATCGCCGCGGGGGAGGGCCTGTTCAAGTCCCAGGGCAAGATCCTCAAGTTTGACGGCTACCGCCGCGTCCTGTCACCGGCGGGGAAACAGGAAGATTCGCTCCTGCCGCCGCTTGCGGCCGATCAGGCCCTCGACCTGCTCTCGCTCGACCCGACGCAGCACTTCACCCAGCCCCCGCCGCGGTTCACCGAAGCAACGCTCATCAAGGCGCTGGAAAAGGAGAATATCGGTCGTCCGAGCACGTACGCGCCGATCATTCAAACAATCCAGACGCGACTGTATGTTGAACAGAAGGAGCGTCGGTTCTTCGCCACCGACCTGGGGATGATCGTCACCGACCTCTTGGTCGAGCACTTTCCCAAGATCATGGATCTGAAGTTCACCGCCAAGATGGAGGATGAACTCGACGAAATCGCCTCCGCCAAGGAGGAAATGGTCAAAGTCCTCGACGACTTCTACCACCCATTCCAGGACGCCCTGAAAGTCGCCGAGAAGCAGATGCAGAAAGTGCAGGTTCCGTCCTCGGAAGTCTGTCACGTCTGCGGCGCTCCGATGGTGGTGAAGTTCAGCAAGACGGGACAATTCCTCGGCTGCTCGAAGTATCCCGAGTGCAAGTCGACTCGCCCAATGGACGGCTCGGCCCGCCCGGCGGCCGTTGAGACCGAGCATATCTGCACGAAATGCGGCAAGCCATTGATGCTCCGCGAGAGCAAACGAGGTCAGTTCCTTTCATGTTCCGGTTACCCGGCCTGTAAGGAATCGTTCAATCTCAACGAGCAAGGGCAGCCGGTTCCCTCGGTTGTGGAAACGGAGCACGTTTGCGAGAAGTGCGGCAAGCCCATGGCCCTGCGCCAAGGCTCGCGAGGGAACTTCCTGGGCTGCACGGGCTACCCCAAGTGCCGGAATACGCTCCCGGTCGACGACCAAGGGCAACCCGTGACCCCCGTCAAAGTTGAGGTCAAGTGCGAGAAGTGCGGTGGCCCCATGGGAGTCAAACGGGGAAAGCGAGGCGCATTCCTCGGCTGTCTGAATTATCCCAAGTGCCGCAGTACTCAACCGGTGCCGGAGGAACTCAAGGAGCAGATCGGCGAGGGGCCGGGAGCGGCTGCCTCCGCGGGGAAAGACGACCTGAAATCGATCGTCTGCGATGAAACGTGTGAGAACTGCGGAGGAGCCATGACCGTTCGAGAAGGCCGTCGGGGCTACTTCCTCGGCTGCGCCAACTTCCCCAAGTGCAAGGGAACGAAGGAACCAGGCGAAGCGACCCTGGAAAAGATCACCGCCGTGACCGGTCGGTAGAACCATGGCGCATCGTTTGCATTAAAAAAGATCAGGAGCGGCCCGACTCGTCCGTGAGCCGGGCCGTTCTCATTCTTTCTCCAATGAGGCACTCCGATGCGGCAACCGAACGTCACCGTCTACGGATCCGTAGCCTGCCCGGACACCCAGCGCATCAAGAATTTCCTCGAGGCCCAAGCTTTGGCCTACGAGTACAAAGACGTTGATGAGTCGCCGGAACTCAATGACTATCTCGCCGACCTCAACCACGGAAAGCGAGTGATTCCGACCCTTCGGCTCAACAACATGATCCTGATCAATCCCAGCGAACAAGAGCTTGGGCTGGAACTCAAGAGCCTGGCGAGTCTGATCGACTCGAGCCGTGATTCCTGAATCAAGGGGTGAGCAATCTCTTCCCAGGCTCAGGTAAGCTGGGGGGCCGGTCGGGCCCCTCGTGATTCCACTTTTCGGGGTCAACCGGCGCAATCGCGTTTGAATGACGGCAGGCGGGGCAGGGCTTCCTATTCCTGACCTGCTTCTTCGATCGTCATCGGGGTGGGTCGCGAGAGACTCAACGCGATCGCGTATGCGGTGGCGTATGTTCGGCAGTGTGAAATCGAAATCAGGATGTCGCCAATTCCCTTCTGCAACGCGACCTCCTTGGCCCCGCCGCAGATCAGGACCTGGGGCTGACCCACTCCCGTCGTTCGGACCTCCAGGTCCGTCCAGGTCAGCCCTCGGCTCCAACCGGTCCCCATTGCCCGAAGGATGGCTTCTTTCGCAGCCCACCGGCCGGCGAAATGCTCGATCGCATGCTTGCGAGCTTGGCAATAGCGAATTTCGCGTTCGGTGTAGACGCGGCGGAGGAATAATTCACCGTGCTGTTCGATCATCTTGCCGATTCGAGGACATTCGATGATGTCAGTGCCAATGCCCAGGATTTCCATGCCGGTTCGTTTTCCTAGGTGAGATCGGTAATAAGATGTCGAATGACTCCAGTTTAATCCAAGGGGTGTTCGACGTCCAAGTCGGTGTCTCAACCCCGCTCAGGGACGGTGACCCCACCGGGCTCAAGGTACGGTTCTGCGGTCCACGGGCAAACTCGGCCCCCTCCACGACACGAAGTCGGCTCGCGACCTCGTGGGCCGTGCGCTATACTTATACGACGAAGACGCGAGACTGCCGTCCCTTGTGGCACGCTCTCCCCGTATGATCCTTCTCCCAAGGATGAATTCCTCGATGGATTTGTTTGCCGATCTCACCGAACCTCAGCGCAGTGCGGTCTCGCATGTCGAGGGGCCGCTGCTGGTCTTGGCTGGCGCCGGATCGGGCAAGACGAGGGTCATCACGAGACGCGTCGCCAATCTTCTCCAGCAAGGGATCGCGGGACGGAATATCCTGGCTCTCACGTTCACGAACAAAGCCGCGGGTGAGATGCGCGAGCGAATTGAAGCGCTGGCGCCCAAGTCCGACGTCTGGGTCGGCACGTTCCATAGCTTATGCGCCAGATTGCTGAGAACCTACTCCCCCTTGGTCGGGATCGATCGGGGGTTCACCATCTACGATCAGTCCGACCGGCTCCGCGCCGTCAAGCAGACCATGGCCCGGCTCGACCTCGACGAGGTCTCCGTTCCTCCCGAGCGGATCGACTCTGCGATCAGTCGGGCCAAGAACGACCTGATCACTCCCGATGTCATGTCGCGAAGGATCGGTGACCACACAGACGCGATCGTCGCCAAGGTCTACCGGGCTTACCAGGAACGACTCCAGGAGTCGTCGGCCGTTGATTTCGACGACCTGCTCGTTCATATCGTCACGATCTTGAAGACGAAACCGGACGTCCGCGCTCACCTCGATGCAAAATTCCGTTATGTCTTGGTTGATGAGTATCAGGATACGAATCTGGCTCAGTATGCGATCGTTCGCGCCCTCTCGACCGATGTCCCCAACCTCTGTGTTACCGGAGACCCCGATCAATCGATCTACGGTTGGCGAGGCGCAAATCTCAACAATATCCTTGAATTTGAACAAGATTTCCCAGGTTGCCGTGTCGTTAAGCTTGAACAGAATTATCGAAGTACCAAGAACATTTTGCAAGTCGCGGATCACTTGATCCGGTTCAACAGTCGACGTAAAGCCAAGGCGTTGACGACCGAGAATCCGACCGGTGCACCTGTTGAACTGACGGTGTACTCGAACGAGACGGAAGAGGCCCGTGGAGTCGCGACGAAGATCCTCGGGTTTGTTCGGGATGGCGAAGTCAAGTTCGGTGAGATTGCGGTTTTCTGTCGGGTGACCGCCCTGACCCGAAACTTCGAAATGACCTTTCGGGCCGCGAAAATCCCGTATCAGATTGTGGGTGGGGTCTCGTTTTACGAGCGTCAGGAAGTCAAAGACGTCCTGGCCTACCTCAATTTACTCGTCAATCCGAAGGATGATGTATCCTTCACCAGGGTTGTGAATGTTCCTCCCCGCGGCCTGGGGAAAACGTCGCTCGATCATCTCGCGGCACGGGCCAAAGCGCTCAAGCTTCCCCTCCTGGCGATGGCTCGGCAAGCCACGGCGGTCCCCGGTCTGAAGGACAAGGCGGCGCGAGGCTTCCGTGACTTCGGCATGCTGATGGACGAGCTCTCGGCCTTGCGCGATCATACGGCCGAAGAAGTCACTCGCAAGCTCCTTGCGCTGACCGGCTACCGCGAGTATCTCGCGGAGGATTCCAAGACGAACGGCGAGGAGCGACTCGCCAACCTCGATGAACTTGTGTCCGCGGCCCGCGAGTTTGACCGGGAGCATCCCGGCGCTTCCATCATTGATTTTATGGAGGAAATCAGTCTCTCGTCCGCGGTCGATCGCTGGAAAGACGAAGGGGGGGCCGTCACCCTGATGACCCTGCATGCCGCTAAGGGACTCGAATTCCCGGTGGTTTTTCTCGTCGGGTTGGAACAAGGGATCCTCCCGCACTCGCGGGTTCGGGATGACGAACGCGAGTTGGAGGAAGAGCGTCGACTGCTGTTCGTGGGAATCACACGTGCCGAACGCGAACTCTACATGAGTCACTGCCGCGTTCGTGAGTTTCGGGGCCAGCGGCAGGCGACGATCCCGTCATGCTTTCTGGGGGAGTTGCCCGAAGAGCCGATGATTGTCCGGGATCTTTCGGAAAACGACATGGGCTCGTCTTCCGTCGGCTGGCGGCGTTCGGAGTCCTCGGCGCCTTGGACGCCACGTGGTTCCACGCCTCCGGCTTCGCGTGGCTCCGCGCCCTGGGCGCCGCGCGGGCCGCTGCCCTCGGCTCCACCGAAAGGCTTTCGGCTGACGACTGCGGCCGAACTTGGCGGCGCCTCGGCGTCTCCGGCCAACCTCGGCGACTTCCGCCCTGGTGTTTCGGTGCTCCACCCGCAGTATGGGATCGGTCGGATCATCGCGATCGATGGTGCCGGTCCGAACCGAAAGGGGCGGGTCGCCTTCACCGTCGGAGGAGAGAAGACGTTTGTCCTTGCCAAGTCCCCGCTTCGTCCGGTGAATGGTAAGTAGGACTCGAGTCGGCGATCACCTTTGTGATTGGCTCAAACTCAGGCGCGTCTTCGTTTTGCTTCAAGGGTCTCGTCGGTTCGATGGTATTCGCCCCTCCCCTTCTTCATTTTTTGGGGGGGGATTCAAAAGGGCCTAGCAAGGAAGATTCAGAGCATGCCACGCCTGGGAGTCAACATCGATCACGTCGCGACCCTTCGCCAGGCTCGCGGGGGAAAGGAACCTGATCCGGTCTGGGCTGCCGCCCTGGCAGAGCTTGCCGGCGCCGATGGGATCACGATCCATCTTCGGGAGGATCGTCGACACATCCAAGATCGGGATCTGCGCCTGCTCCGAGAGACCGTCAAGGTTCGGCTCAACCTCGAACTTTCGGTCGATCCCGCGATCATCGCAATTGCTCTCGAGACGCGCCCGGACCAGGTCACGTTCGTTCCTGAACGACGTGCCGAGCTGACAACCGAAGGTGGGCTTGACGTTCTCGGCCATCGCGAACGCGTTGCCGAAGCCATCAGTCGGTGTCGGGATGCCGGGCTGGAGGTCAGCCTGTTCATCGACCCCGATCCTGCCCAGGTCGAGATTTCCCTCGCGCTGGGGGCCCAGGCGGTCGAGCTGCACACGGGTCGCTATGCTGATGCCGTAACCGATGCCGAACAAGCCCATGAGCTCACTGCGCTGGTCAACGCGGGGCGGATCACGGTCGCCAGTGGTCTGAAACTGCATGCCGGGCATGGTCTGAATTACCTGAATGTCGGTCCCGTCGCTCGACTGGATGGAATGACCGAGCTGAACATCGGCCATAGCATTATTTCACGGGCCGTCTTTGTTGGACTCGAGCGAGCGGTTCGAGAAATGAAGGATTGCTTAATTACGAGATGAATCGGTTGATTTGACTGAACTGCCTTGGAGATATGGGCTTCCCTATCAGGCAGTCGAGTCTTAGAATTGACACGTAGTGTGGTCGTGAGCGGATTTTCGAGGGCGGGAGTTCGGAATGTCATCCAAGGGTCGAATGTTTGCCGGGTGTACCGTTGCGTTGGTCACTCCGTTTCGCAACGGCGAGGTCGATTATCCCCTCCTTCAAGAGTCCGTTGACTGGCACATCTCCCAGGGAGTTCCCGTCCTCAGCCCCGTGGGCACCACGGGCGAATGTCCGACGCTCACTCACGAGGAGCATGAGCGGGTCATTGCGACGGTCGTCGATCGCGCGGCAGGCCGTGCCAAGGTGCTTCCGGGGACCGGTTCGAATTCCACGGCCGAAGCTGTGCGGCTGACACGATTTGCCGCCAAGGCGGGAGCCGACGGGGCGCTGGTCGTCTCTCCCTATTACAACCGCCCGATGCAAGAGGGGCTCTACGCCCATTTTGCCCAGATCGCAGAGAGTGTGGACCTTCCGCTTGTCCTCTACAATGTTCCGGGGCGTACCGCACGGAACGTCGACCCTGAGACGATTGAACGGCTTTCCAAGCTGGGACCAATTGTCGCGGTCAAGGAAGCGAGCGGCTCACTCGACCAGGTGAGCGAACTCCTCGGCAGGACCGACCTCACAATTCTGTCGGGGGATGATAGTCTCACGCTCCCCATGCTCGCCCTCGGCGCCGAGGGGGTAATCTCGGTGGTGGCCAACCTCGTTCCACGAGACATGATGGCCTTGCTTACCGCGTTCGAGCAGGGAAACCTGGCCGAGGCACGTCGGCTCCATTTGAAGCTTTTTCCGCTCTGTCGCGATCTTCTCGCCATCGCTGCAAACCCCATCCCCGTCAAGACGGCACTCTCGTTGCTGGGCCGCGGCAACGGCGAGTTCCGACTCCCGCTCTGTCCTCCGGTAGAAAGCGCTCAAGAAGCCATTCGGACGAGTCTAACTCGCTATGGCCTCTTGACCGGTATTGCATAATTAACTGAACGGCCTAATTGATCGATCCAGAATGAGCTTTGGATTCGAGGCCAGCCGCGCTTTTATTGAATTCGGTTTGGCCTTCGGATCGTTTCCTCTTTCCGGGATTGTTTATCCTTCGACTGCAATCAAGTTTTCTTGGTTGAGATTAGACGTACACTTCACACATCCTTCCCCCCTCGGTCGATTCTCGGGCGCACTCTGGCTCGTATCCGCACGAGAATGGATGTTCCCCCCGTTTTCGACGGGTTCGTCTCTCCCGAGATCAATGGCGAGCTCAGTGTAGATGTGACGCACCCATTGATCTCGATTGTTTGTCCTTTTGACACAAGTTGAGGTTTTCATGGCACGCAAGACCGTCAAGCGATCAACCGCAGTGAGTGCACCGACTGAGACCCCGCAGGAGGTGTCAGAACCCGCCGTTCGTGAGCTCGCTCAGGTTTTCAAGCTCCTCAGTGATGAGACCCGGCTTCGCATTCTCTTTTATCTGGCGCAGAATGGTGAGCTTCACGTCACCGATCTGTGCAACCGCCTCGGCCAGAGCCAGCCCGCGGTGAGCCATCACCTGGCCCTCCTGCGCGTTTCAGGGCTGATCGAAGCCAGGCGCGAAGGCAAGCACAATTACTACAGCGTCCTGACCGAGCACTTCGCAGAGCTGTTGGTCAGCCTGTTCTCGGCCACCGGAGAGATGCCGCGAAAGGTTCGGTTTCACGACTTCACTCTCACTTACTCGGGAGAGTGAGAACGATCAGGTTTGGGGCTTGTTCGAGCTAGGGAAAGCACTTGCTCGGCGTGCGGCGTCTCTCTCAATGACGAGGGAGGTCAAAGTGACCGAGCATGCTCGACCTTTATTTTTGGATGTCCTGGAGCGAATCGGACGAGCTCCAGGACAGCCGGGGCTCACGCTCTCGAACCCGCCACGTTGCAGGTGGGAGCAGAAAGCTCCTTAAGAGTCGGCTCCGCGAACGATCGTTTTCGGATCGCGAAGGGGTGGTTCGGCAAGCCTGACGCCTGCGATTGGGGAGCGTCCCGTTCCTCATCAAGGTTCGACTTGACCTCCTTGGCGGTTCGGTGCAAAATGCCGCTCGACATGGAGACCCCGTGTCTAGACGTCGTTGCAGGGTTTCCTGCGCGATCTGGACCGGGCCGAGCGGTCTGCAAACCAGGTCCTCTTGACGTGATCAAGGCGGACGTAGCAGACGCTCCCTCGGCGTGGTCGCCGGGTGTTTTCGACGATCTAGCGGCCGCGCCGGCGGCCAGTCAAAAGGAGTTGAACTGATGGTCGTCTCCTCTCGCGCGGTCGCGGCGGTCAGCCTTGGCCTGATCGGGGTCATGGCCCTGGCCAGCTCATCACAGGGACAACAGCAAGATGTCGCCGTTCGAAAGACGACGACCCAAAGCGCCGCAGGTCCTGCCCCCGCTCCGGCAACATTCGGCTCGATCGATATGACGGCCGTCTTTAAGGGCTACGACAAGGTCAAGGTCAGCGGCGAAGAGTTCAAAGCCGCCGTGATGCTCAAGAAAAAAGACCTGATGGGCATCATGCAGCAGATGCAACAGGAGTCGGAAAGCCTAGCCAAGATGACGCCTGGTAGCAGCGACGCTTTAAAAATTGAAGACAAGCTGACCCAGCTCAAGGCGTCGAACGAGGCGGGTCGCGAACAGGCGGAACGCGAGTTCGCACTTCGCGAAGCCGAGATGCTTGCCACGCTCTACAAAGAAATTCAGTCGATGGTCACTCGAGTCGCCAAGTTCCGCGGCATGACCTACGTCCTGCGTGTCTCGAATGATCCGGTAACCGGCTCCGACCCTAACTCGGCGATGCGTGCGATCGAGCGGTCGGTGGTCTATGCGGATACGACGAACGACATCACCAAGGAAGTGGTTCAGTACTTGAACGCCGAGTACAGCAAGAGCAGGGGGGGCGCGACTCCCAAGGCGACCTCATCGGTCACTCCGAATCCGGCAAGCGTGAAGCCGGCCGGAAACTAACATCGCGGTTCACCTTGAACCTAGCGACTCATGTCTCATTGAGGTCTTTGAAGATCTCTCGATGTCAACGCCAGGTCAGCACGTCACGCTCGAACCAATCGTGTTTGTGTCGCGCTGACCTCAGGTCGAGACCACGGGATCGGCTCTGGCAGGCGGAGTTCTGGACCGCGCCTGGGCCCAGTGTCTGACGAACCTCAAGGAAGAGGGAGCCGTCGAAGGCAATGGTCACGACGAGGCGATTGCAGAGAACGATTGCTCGTGAAGCGGAAGTCCGCGGCGTGGGCTTCATCCAAGGGGCCGACGTCGCCGTGCGATTTCGGCCGGCGGAAGTTGACCAGGGCGTGGTTTTCGTGCGTACCGACTTGCCGGGTCGGCCGTCGGTGCCCGCTCATATTCGCCACGTCATCCCGCGGCAACGCCGCACGACGCTTCAGCAGGGCGAAGCCATCGTCGAGATGGTTGAGCATGTCATGGCGGCCCTTTCCGGGCTCCAAATCGACAACTGCGTCGTCGAGATCGATGCCCCAGAGACGCCCGGTTGCGATGGGTCGAGCCAGGCGTTTGTCGAGGCGCTTCACAGCGCCGGCGTTGTGGAACTCGATCGCGAACGCGAGACCCTGGTGATCGAGCGGCCGATCACTGTTCGCGAAGGGAAGGCCATCCTCACGGCCCATCCAGGTTCCGACGACGGTCTCGTCCTCTCCTATCATCTCGATTACGGACGGCACACCCCGATCGGATCTCAGAGCCTTTTCGTCAACGTCTCTCCGGAGACGTTCCGCGAAGATCTCGCCCCCAGCCGGACCTTCCTGCTGGAAAGCGAGGCCAAGGCGCTTCGCGCTGCGGGAATCGGCTCAAGGACGACGGAATCCGACCTTCTGATCTTCGGTCCGGACGGCGTGATCGGGAATCAGCTTCGTTATCAGGATGAGTGTGTTCGGCACAAGATCCTCGACATGGTCGGTGATCTCGCGCTCCTGAACAAGGACCTGAGCGGGCATGTGGTCGCCCACCGCTCGGGGCATCAGCTCAACGCCGCCTTGGTCCGGAAGCTTTGGGATGCCGTCAACTGCAAGGCCTCCCTTCAAGGGGGCGGGCAGGGCCGGCTCGAAATCAACGATATCATGCGGATTTTGCCGCACCGTTACCCGTTCCTCCTGGTCGATCGGGTCATGGAGCACGACCCGGCTCGTCGGGTTGTCGCTTTGAAAAACGTGAGTTGCAACGAACCATTCTTTCAGGGCCACTGGCCAGGCCGACCGATCATGCCTGGTGTCCTGATCGTCGAGGCCCTGGCCCAAGCCGCCGGCATCATGATCGCGGATTGGGTGGATCCGAGCGAACAAGTGGCTTTGATTATTTCGATCGACAAAGTCAAGTTTCGGAAAGCGGTCATACCGGGCGACCAACTTCGGCTCGAAGTGACAAATCTTCGGACCAAGAGCCGCTCAGCCTACGTGCAAGGGGTCGCTACGGTCGATAATCAAATTGCGGCTGAGGCCAAGATTCGCTTTGTGATCGTCGACTCGGAACGCCCCGCATGATTTGAGTGCGGGCGGAGTGAAGATGCAGTGCCTGGTTCGGTCTGGTGCCAAGGATGGCGCCTCCGACCCTCAAGGATTTGAGGATAATCGATATCATGGCCACGCTGATCGCCGATACGGCTTGCGTTGATCCCCGAGCTGAGCTCGCCGACGATGTCGAGATCGGTCCTTACTGTGTGCTCGGGCCAGACGTGAGGGTCGGCCGGGGCACCCGTCTCATTGCTCATGTCTGCATGTTAGGGGTCACGACGGTCGGGGAGATGAACGTCTTCAGCCCGTTCACCGTGATCGGCGGCGATCCGCAGGACGTCAGCTACAAAGGGTCGTCGACTCGGGTCGAGATCGGGGACCACAACATCATTCGTGAGAGCGTCACGATCAACCGCGCCACTGAGAAGGAAGATGGGGTGACCCGCCTGGGAAGCCACAACTTCCTCATGGCGGGGGCCCACATCGCTCACGACTGCAAGCTGGGTGATCGAATCACCATCGCCAACGGTTCGATGCTCGGTGGTCACGTCCACGTCGAGTCGCATGCCAGCATTTCCGGGGGAGTGGCGGTCCACCACTACGCGACCATCGGCGCCTATAGCTTCGTCGGCGGCCAGTCGCGGATCGTTCACGATGTGCCGCGATTCATGCTGGTCGACGGCAATCCGTCGAAGATCCGCTGCATCAACGTCGTTGGTTTGAAACGTAACGGCGTCAGCATGGAAGGGATCGATGCCCTTCATGAAGCACATCGATTGATCTATCGCGCGAAAATGAGCGCGAAGCATGCGACCGAAATCCTCGAGTCGCATGGGCACCTCGTGGCTGAAGTGCGAAGTTTGCTCGAATTCATCCAGGCCCAGCAAGAAGGTAAGCACGGCCGGGCCCGCGAACGCTGGAGAAAATCATGACGCGCTCGCGAGTGGCAGTCGTTGGGGTCGGACATCTGGGCCAGCACCATGCCAGGATCTTATCACAGATCCCCGAGGTGGAGCTGGTTGCCGTCGCCGACTCACGAATCGAACAGGCTCGAAGTGTCGCCGAGAAGACGGGCACCCGCGCGGTGGCCGACTATCGCGAACTCCTCAACGAAGTCGATGCCGTCTCGATCGCCGTCCCCACGTTCATGCATCGAGAAGTGGCCGGGGATTTTCTGGCTCGGGGCATCGCCACGTTGGTCGAGAAACCGCTGGCTTCCAGTTCGGCCGAGGCTGAAGAACTCGTGGCGCTGGCCCAGGTTCGCCGCACCTTGCTCCAGGTTGGCCACGTCGAGCGATTCAATCCCGCACTCTCCGCCCTCGACGGGCTGCCGATGCGGCCGAAATACATCACGGCAGAGCGGCTCTCGACTTATACTTTCCGCTCCACCGACATTGGCGTTGTCCTGGACCTGATGATTCACGACATCGACCTCGTCCTGGCGATGAACCCGGGCCCGGTTCGATCGGTCGTGGCCGTCGGGGTCAGCGTCTTCGGTGGTCATGAAGACGTGGCCAATGCGCGGATTGAGTTTGAGGATGGATGCGTCGCCAATCTGACGGCCAGCCGAGCGAGCTTTCAGGCGATGCGCAAGATGCGCCTGTGGTCGGCGGAAGGCTATGCCATGCTCGACTTCATGACCAAGCAAGGCACCCTCGTTCGCCCCTCAGAACAGCTCCGGCGCGGACAAGTTGATTTGGCCGGCGTGGATCTGACGAACCCGGCAGCAGTCAAGGACCATCTGTTCGGCACGGTGCTTCGCGTCGATCAGGTCCAATCCGAGATCCAGGATCAGCTCAAACTCGAGCTGGAAGATTTCGTCCAGGCAATTCGTTCAGGCACGCCTCCGAAAGTGAGCGGCCAGCAGGGCCTCAGAGCGATGCGACTGGCCAGCGAAATTCTCCGAGCGATCCAGACTCATCAATGGGAAGGCATTTCCGACGGTCCGATCGGCCCGCACCATCTGCCTCAACCGCTCGCTGCTCAGAATAGCCTCTTGAAAGGGCCCTTCTCGTGGCGAGCCCGATCGGGTCGATCGACCACGTCCAACACTTCCCAGAATCAGTAGCGTCCGCTCGCCACGTCTGGGTTGGTTCGTGGATGACAGGCGTGTGCTTATGTCCTTAAGCGAGAATCGCCTGAATGAGCTCGCCGTGGACGTCGGTCAGCCGGAAGTCGCGACCCTGGTATTTGAAGGTGAGACGCTTATGGTCGAGCCCGAGTAAGTGGAGAATCGTGGCCTGTAAGTCGTGAACGTGGACCGGGTGCTCGGTGATGTGAAAGCCGAGTTCATCGGTGGCACCGAGGGTGATTCCAGGCTTGATCCCACCGCCGGCGAACCACATCGTGAATGCTTGAGGATGGTGGTCACGCCCCATGGTTCGACCGAGCGTGGCGTTTGACTCGACCATGGGGGTACGGCCAAATTCGCCTCCCCAGACGACGAGCGTCTCGTCGAGAAGTCCACGCCGTTCGAGGTCCAGGATCAAGGCGGCGGCCGCCTGGTCGGTCTGGCCGCACTGATTTTTGAGTCCGCCGGCCACGTCGGAATGATGGTCCCACCCCTCGTGGTACAGGTTCACGAACCGGACCCCACGTTCGACAAGCCTTCGTGCCAGCAGGCAATTGTTGGCGAACGACGCCTTCCCGGGTTCGGCTCCGTAGAGCTGGATCGTCTCCTGGCTTTCGCCCGCAAGGTCCATCAACTCGGGGGCGCTGGTCTGCATCCGATAGGCCATCTCGTAGGCGGCGATCCTGGTCACGATCTCCGGGTCGCCTACGTCGTCGAGCCGCTTCTCATTGAGATCTCGGATGAGGTCGAGCGAGTCGCGCTGGAGCCGGCGGTCGAAGCCGGGCGGGTTCGCGACGTTCAAGATCGGGTCACCCGTGGATCGGAATGGAACACCCTGGTAGGTACTGGGCAGGAAGCCACTGCTCCAGTTGGCCACGCCCCCACTCGTTCCTCCCGCTGAAGAGAGGACGACAAATCCAGGTAGGTCCGCGGCGTCGCTGCCCAGGCCGTATGTGACCCACGACCCCATGCAAGGGCGGCCGGGGAGTGATGACCCGGTGTTGACGAAGATTTGCGCGGGGGCATGGTTAAACTGGTCGGTATGCATCGACTTGATGAACGTGATCCGGTCGACCACCTTGGCCAGGTGGGGAAGCATCTCGGAAAGTTCCGCCCCGGACTGGCCGTGTCGCGCGAACTTGAAAGGAGAGGCCATCAGGCTGGAATCCGGCCTGATAAAGGCGTACCGCTGATCCTTGACAATGTCGGCAGGGACCGGTTGACCGTCGTACTTTTGTAGCGACACCTTGTTGTCGAAGAGGTCGAGTTGGCTAGGCGCCCCCGCCATGAAGAGATAGATCACGTGCTTCGCCTTGGGAGCGAAGTGGGGCGGCTTGGGGGTGAGCGGATCGACGGCGAGTGGGATCGCAGCGCGCGATTGGGATTCGAGGAAGAGAGACGTCAGCGCAATCTTGCCGATCCCGACGCCGCACTCGCGAAAGAAATGCCGACGAGTGGATTCGTGAACCAAAGACGCGGGCCGTCGCTCCGGGGTCGATTCGAAAGTGAACGGTTTCACAGTCTTATTCCTTCGAGATCGTCTCGTCGAGATTAAGCAAGGCACGCGCCACGGTGGTCCAGGCCGCCAGTTCGGGGAGATTCTTGAGGTCACGGACCGCGTTGGCGTCCAGTCCGGTCACCCCGGCCGCGTCGGCTTCACCGAGGCGGAACCGCTCGCGTTGTTGATGATAGAAGCGAGTGAGCGTGGTGATCTCTTCGTCACGAGGAAGGCGAGTCAGACAGAGCCGGAACGCGTGGCGAACGCGAGCCTGATCGTCGCTGGGTGCCTCATCAAGCACGCGCTGAGCGAGTGTGCGCGCGGCTTCGACGAAGACGGTGTCGTTGAGTAAAGTCAGTGCCTGGAGAGGGGTGTTCGACCGTTCGCGCCGGACGCAGGCTGTTTCCGAAGTTGGGGCGTCCATGATTGTGAACGACGCGTATGGTGCCGTACGTTTTGTATACGTGTACAAACCACGACGGAATCGATCGGATCCATGGCTGGTCTTCCAGGGGACGCTTCCGTAGGCCAGCGAGGTGACCCCTTCGGGTTGAGGCGGGAAGACGCTTGGACCGCCGATCGCCGGATTGAGCAGGCCGCTGGCGGTTAGGGCGATATCTCGGACCACTTCGGCTTCGACGCGAAATCGGGGGCCACGCGCCAGCAATTCATTTTTCGGATCGCGTGCCAGTTGCGCTGGCGAAATCCGAGAATCCTGCCGGTAGGTGGCGCTTGTGACGATCAGTCGGTGCATGGCTTTCATGCTCCAACCGCGTCGAATGAATTCGGTGGCCAGCCAGTCGAGCAACTCGGGATGGGTTGGCTTTTCCCCTCGGGTTCCAAAGTCGTCGACGGTGGCCACGAGTCCTCGGCCGAAGTAGGTCTGCCAGACCTGGTTCACAACGACCCGTCCCACCAGCGGGTTCTCTTCCGCGACCAACCAGCGAGCCAGCCCTAGCCGGTTGCGCGGCTCATCTTTCCGAAGCGCGGGGAGCACCGATGGCATTGCGGGTTCGACAGGGTCGGTGATTTTGAGGAATTCTCCACGTTTGTGGATGTGAGTGGTCCGGACATGCTCGGGCAACCGTTCCTGCATCACCATTGTTGTTGGCTGGAGCGGGAGTGACCGCCTGAGCGCGGCGATCTGCTCGTTCTGCTTGGCCAGCTCGGGTGCAATGCTCAGGAAATGGGATTTGAGCCTCGAACGTTCCGCCTCGGTCCGCGACTCCGGGGGATGGAGGAGGATTTCCTCGATGTCGGCAGGTACCTTCGATGCGCGGATCGGTCCGCGATCCGACGTGGCCGAGATCCGGAATCGTCCGATCGTCATTTGGTGAATCCCTTCCTGACGCAGCGTCAGCGTCAACTTGGAAGGTGAGCCATCGCCGACTTTTTCTCGGAATTCGAAGACGGCTGCGTGTGCCCGCCCAACCCCCCCCTTGACCGTCCAGCCTGTATCGGGAATACCATCCACCGCGAGGGCCGCCGGTCGATTCGGTTCGGAATAGTCTTCGCTTGCGTGCTGGATCGGGACGGGCCGGGAAGGGCCGTCACCCTGCGCCGGTTTCGCTGCCACGAGAAGCTCCGTCAGCAGGAAGTCTCCCACCGAGAACAAGGGAGCACGCCCCGGACCGCCGTCAGGGAGGCTTGGGTCAGGAAGTACCTCCAGCCGGAGCGCGGTGATCGCACTCAGGTCGGTTGCGAGATCGACCTCATAGGTGTCCTGGTTGGGCTTATCGCCGCTGGCAAGTACGGAGAGATCGTCAAGGATGGTGAGCGTCGCGTGGTTTCGCGACACGAGCCGCGTTGGCCGCAACGGGGTCCAGTGAACGGCTCTGACCTCCTTTTCCCACTCCGCGATCCGCTTCTGGAGCAACTCCGAGGGTTTGTTAGCGACGACCTCCACCGAGGTCGAGTCTGGCTCCTGGGATTGGTTGGGAGTCGAGCTCCGAGACTGGCCAGGTGATGACTTGTCGGCCACGACCCACTGCGCTTCCAGGCCGGCTTCAAGCGTGGCGATCTTGGCTTCGATTTCGCGGCGCTTGGTGGTGATCTCCGACTCCGGCACCTCGATCTCGGGTTCGTCCGCATTATTGAAGAAGGAGAAGAATTGATAATACTCGCGCTGGGTAATCGGGTCGTACTTGTGAGTATGACACTGGGCGCACTGAATGGTCAGGCCCAGCCAGACAGCGCCGGTCGTGGCGACTCGATCCACCAGGGAGGTGAAACGGAATTCCTCGACGTCGATGCCTCCCTCTTCGTTGATCATCGTGTTTCGGTGAAAGCCGGTGGCCACCTTTTGCGAGAGGGTGGCGTTGGGGAGGAGATCTCCTGCAATTTGCTCGACCGTGAACTGATCGAAGGGCATGTCGGCATTGATCGCTCGGATCACCCAATCACGGTAGGGCCAGATCGACCGTTCCCGATCTTTTTCGTAGCCGTTCGTGTCGGCATATCGGGCGCGGTCCAGCCATCGCCGGCCCCAGCGCTCGCCGTAATGCGGTGACTCGAGCAGACGCTCCACGAGTCTCTCATAGGCGTCCGGACGGTTGTCGGCCACGAAGTCGTCCACTTCAGCGATCGTCGGAGGGAGTCCGATCAGGTCGAGCGAGAGCCGGCGAATCAAAGTGGTGCGGCCGGCTTCCGGTGCCGGGGCCATGCCTTCTCGGTCCAACCGCGCCAGAATAAAACGATCGATCGGGTTCCTTGCCCACGCAGGATGCTTCACTTCGGGAAAATCGGCCCGCACAGGGCTGCGAAACGACCAGTGATCGCTTGAAATCGACGGGGAACCGGCCGGATCATCGGGCCATGTGGCGCCCTGATCGATCCAGGCACGGAGTATGCCAACTTGGGCCGGGGTCAGGCGCTCGCCATTGTCTTTGGGAGGCATGACATCGTCCTCGTCGACCGCGGACACGAGTTCGATCAGACGGCTCTCGCCACTCTTACCGGCCTCGAACGCAGGGCCTCCGTCACCGCCAGCGATCGCCCTCGCCTTGATGTGAAGGCTCAAGCCCCCTTTCTGGCGCTGAGGGCCGTGGCAGCCATAGCAGTGCTTGGCGAAGATCGGCTGGACCTCCCGGGCGTAGTCGATCTTATGACTGGCCGGGGGAGGAAGCGGCTCGGCGTTGGCGGCCCGGCCCAATCCGATGAGGATCACGAAATAGACGGTTCGAGATAATCGCAACCGCCACGATCGGACGCCCTGCGTTGGAACCATGACTCAAACCACTCCATCAAACAGGGTCGTGAATCTTGTCGTGGTTCCTTCAGCCCACCGGACTCGGTCGCATTTGCTTCAAACGAACGCACAGCGGGCAATGCGCTGTTTGGGGGTATTGGGGAGGATCGATCGGGCGCACAACGGGGCGGGCGTTGGTCAGGAACCTAACAAGCCAAGTTAGCAGAATTTCGTGGGCTTGACTATGTATCCACCTGAACTGTAGGTCTTTGAGTATGAATCACGGCGACGTGGCCCAATCGTTGAAATCCCGGTTCTCGCGTCGTAGCTTGCGCTTCTTCCTACCTTGAATCCGTGGGAACTCGTCCCTTTTTCTCCGAAGGGGAGTCTGTGATGCCACGTCGAGAGTTCATCAAGGAGTCGAGGGCCGGACTGGTGGCAACCACTCTCAACTCGCCGTTCGTTCACGCCAGCGACAAGGTCGGGGTCAAGAACTCCGCCGTCGGTGCTGGTGACCATCGTAACGAATGAAGATACGGCTGGGCCAAGCTCCCCGCTCAGCTCAACTCGAACGCGCGATCACATGACCGTGAAGTAGTTGCCCACGGCGATGTCGAAGTACTCGGGGGACATTTCGATATCAAGCTCATTGAAGATGCAGTGATTTCGAATTTGCAGCATCAGGTCACGCGGCTGACAGGCGCGAAAGGGACGCTCCGCCCCCAGGTAGTGTGTTTTGATGAGGTAGCTGATCGCATCCTGGTTGATCGACTTGAAGCCGAGTTTCGGCCCAAAGATCTCGAAGAGCTTTCGGAAGATGGCTTCGCTTGGATCGGTGACGTTGACCTTGTATGGGATTCGTCTCAGGAAGGCCTCATCGACCAGTTGCTTCGGCTCGAGGTTGGTTGAGAAGAGGATGAGCTGGTCGAACGGGACGCGGATTTTCTTGCCGTTGGCGAGCGTCAGGAAGTCGTATCGTTTCTCGAGCGGAATGATCCAGCGGTTGAGGAGCTCGATCGGCTGCATCCGCTGTCGGCCGAAGTCGTCGATCAGAAAGGTTCCGTTGTTGCTCTTCATCTGAAGCGGAGCTTCGCTGATCTTGGTCGCGGGGTTGTAGCTGATCTCCAGGTTTTCCATCGTGAGCTCACCACCGGCGATCAGGGTCGGCCGCCTGATCTCGATCCAGCGGTCGTCCTGATCGTCCATCCGCAGTAGGCCCCCCTTCCGCGGCCTCACCGCTTCGTGGCTGGCCGGGTCATAGAGCTTGAGGATGTGCCCCTCAATGCTGATGACCCGCGGAATCCAGATCGACGTGCCGAAGCAGCGCGTGATTCGCTCCGCGATGCTGGTCTTTCCATTCCCTGGATAGCCATAAATAAACATGCCGCGGCCCGAATTGATCGCCGCGCCCAGTGTCTGGAACATGTCCTCATTGATTAACAAGTCGGAGAAGGCGCGACGGAGGTCGGCCATCTTCGGCTGCTCGGCGTCGATCGTCTGGGCGGCGACCGATTCCACGTAGACCTCGAAGGGCACAGGGGCGGTGCCGACGTAGGCGCATTCCTCGAAGTGGTTTCGGGCGCGTGCTCGTCCGGTGTCTGTCAGCGAGTAATAGTAGTCGTTGGCCGAAGCATTATCGGTGTAGGCGACGATCTGTTGGTTCTTGAGATGGCGAAGAAATTCGGGGAAGGGACCGAAGGGCAAGCCCAGTTCGTCGGCGATCCTCCGGCCGGCGGCATTCCCAAAGTTCAGCAGGAACTTGAGGACGAGGCTTTCGATTTGAGCGCTGTTCAACCCCGCGGTGACGAAGTCGTTGGCTGGTCGGGGACGAAAAGGTTCTTTCCCCTCGATCGTCAGCGACGGGACAGTGGTTGGCTCAAACGGATTCACGGTGCGGCGACTCCCCAGCGAGTGGACATCGATCAGACGGCCGGTCCGTGCCCAGGAAGTGGCTGCGGCCTGGCCAGGTCGTTGTTGTTGGTCCCGCGACCGAACAGGGCCGTTGGAGCCATGGCAACGCTCGATCCTGACGATCGGCAACTTTATCGCCGTCACTCAACTGATAGGGTACGTTCGGCTTGACGTCAAAAATGACCGAATCGAAGGCACGCCGTTTCAGTAGGCTGGGGGAAAAATGCAACACCCGTGTTTTCACTTGGCGTGACTGGCAATTCGGCATAATGGAGCCAGACCAATGATGTACTGGGAGGGGGTTCACCGGAGCCGTTTGGTGTTTCGTCGAAACGACAAAAACGAGGGGACTCATTGTGGGTCGAGAGGCGTTGCCAGTGCGGTCCCGATTCCCGTTTTTCCATATCCGTTGCCACAGTAGAACAGCCGCAGTTTTCCATCCTCCTCGATTACGTTGGGATAGGTGGTCATCTGACTGTCCCAGCCGTGATCTGAAGGAGGGAGTGTCAGATTCTCGCCGGGCTTGCCGCGCTGCCACGAAAGACCATCCAGGCTTTCCGCCTCGCAGATCGAATAGGCCCCGAATTTTGTGCCGATCCCGGCGTAGAGCGCCCGCCAACGATCGCCCTCCCTCCAGACGTTGAGCGCGATGGTGGCTGCGTTCTCGTACGTTGCATCGAGTCGGGGTTGGAGAACGACCCGCCGGTCGAACCACTCGATGCCATCCCAGGAATGAGCGATCACGGACTGCTTGGCCTGGTCGATGAGCAAGCTCTTATCGGGCGTGCCGGTTGCCAGGGTGTAGTGCATCCGGTAGAGCGTCCGGCCGTCCGGCTGGAGCAGTTCGAGAATTCGTGCACCACCAGCAATCCCAGCGTTTTTCGGCCACTGCGGAAAACCTTCACCGGTCAGGACGGGCTCGTTGTGCAGGCGCTTCCAGTGAATCAGATCGTCGCTGACGGCGAGTCCAATCCCACGGAACGATTGCAGGCCGGCCCCGGTTTTTCCCTGTCCTGTGTAATACAGGTGCCAGCGATTCCCGATTTGATGCACACAGGGGAGAACACACCAGTTCTCATCGAAGGCTCCGGCCGATCCTGGCTCGAACAAGGGGCCCAGTCGTGTCCAACGCGTGAGGTCCTCGACAGGCGCGGTTGCCAGGCAGATACGATGAGCCCCGCGGGCGTCGGCTCCTCCATAAAAGAGCCAGTACTCATTCTCACGACGAATGACGAAGGGATTCATACACCGTTGAGCGTCAAAAGACTCACGTGGAGGAAAGATCGGATTCCGCACATCACGTATCCAATTGTGAATGCGAAAGGCGCCCGTGTCCTGAGGGACCGCCTTTGCCTCGGACGACGCGTGAAGTCCCCACGGCATGCTGGCAACGACACTCAGGAACGTGCGACGATTCCACGGTGTTGAGTTCATGTTCGCCTTGGTTTCTCGAGTCGAACCAATAGGAGTAGTCAGGTCCTGCCAATGGGGGCCTTCCGGGCTTCTGATTGTCCGGGGGAAGCGACCCAAGGGGATGCGGGGAACGTCAAGCTGGTCTGGGGCAGTAGGCAGCGGCGGTCAGGGCATAAACTTCGGCCACGCGAATGAGGTCATCGATCGAGACCCACTCTTCTGTCGTGTGAGCCCCTCCGCCACGGGCGCCGTGAGTGATCGCCGGCACCTGGGCGAGCGAGTAGAAGCTGTTGCCATCGTCGACGAACAGTTTGCCACCGATGGCCAAGGGGGCTCCCGATCGATCCCTATAGACTGACTGAAATGCCGTGACGAAGGGATCGGCCTGATCGAGGCGGAATGCGTCACGGATGAAGAACCAGTCGCAATCGATCTTGGTCCTGGTTTGCTGTGCCAGTTCGCCGAGGAAAGCGCGAAACTCGCTCTCGACGGTCCGCCGGTCCGTACCAGGGAGCCAACGACGCGTTCCTTGGAGCCAGCAGTCCTGCGGGAACTGGTTGTAGATTTCGCCGGCATGGAACTGGCCGATGAAGACACTCGCCGGTCCGCAGAGCGGGTCTGTAGGGTGAGAGAGCCGATCGTTCATGGCGTTGAGCCGGGTCACAAGCTCGGCTCCCGCCGCGATCACGCTGGGCTGGTCGAGCGGCCTCCTGACTTCATGAACGGGAGGACCTTCACGGTGGATCGAGACTTTCCAGGTGGCCGAACCACGCCCGATCACGGCCAATGGTTCATGCATTGGCTCGGGGATCAGCACCGCGTCACCGACGTATCCGTCTCGAATCATCTGGTCGAGTTGCCGCCCATCCCCCCAAGGAGCCTCGTGGAGGTCGTGAGCCGTGAGGAGAATCGAGCCGGCCGACAGGAGATTGGCGTCACGAATGGCCCGCAGCGCTTCGATCGCGGCGGCAAGCCCCCCCTTCATATCCGAGGCCCCGCTACCTCGAATCAGACCGTCCTCGACCGTGGGGGCGACGAATGGGAGGTGGACGGTATCCAGGTGGCCATCGAATTGAAGAGTTCGACCAGGTCGGCCGGAACTGTAGCGAACCGCGACCGCCGGGGCGGCAGGATGCCCCGCGACCGGGCGTTCGACGTCGAATCCGTCGTCGCGCAGGAACTCGGCCAGAAAGTCCGAGACTGCGCCGGCTTGGCCGGTCGGACTCGGGATCTCGATTAAACGAACCGCCGTCTCGGTCAGCCGCTGCCGATCGATCCGCAGTTCGGAAGGCCCGCCGGTCGTGTGGGTGGTATTCATGATGACCCGGATTATAGCGTGCCTCGAAGCCACTCTCTAACAGTCACCTCTGTGATTCGGAAGGTTCTCGACCATCGCAAGTCCGAAGGCTAAATTGGATGGGATGGCGGCCCCTCCTCTCCGTGCAAAACAGGCTCCCCTTTTTTGACGCGTTTTCCGTTGGGGCGATTCCAATCATCGAATTCGGTCCGGAGTGACCTTGTGAAACGACCTCTCCCGTACGTCGCCGCGCTGGCCTCATGGCTCTGCCTGAGCACAATCGCGCACGCGGCCGACCGTAGCGTCTTCCCGTTCCAGGACGGCGATCGGATCGTGCTTCTCGGTGATGATCTGATTGAACGCAATCAGAAGCACGGCTACCTCGAGACATTGCTCACCCTTTTGAATCCCGAGAAGAACCTGACGGTCCGCAACCTTGGTTGGAGCGGTGACACCGTGTTCGGCGACGCCAGGGCGGGATTCGGCAAGCGTGCTGACGGTTTCAAGCAATTGAAGGAGCATGTGCTCGGGCTCAAGCCAACGGTCATCCTCGTCGGGTATGGGATGAGCGAATCCTTCGATGGCGAGCCTGGACTCGCTTCCTTCGAAATGGGCCTGAACGCATTACTTGACGTCTTGGCCGAGACGAAGGCCAAGGTGGTGCTCCTCTCACCGATCTCGCATGAAAAGCTCGGTCTTCCCCTTCCCGATCCGACCGTTCACAACCAGAAGCTCGGGCTCTACCGCGAGACGATCGCCCGGGTGGCGGGCAGCCGCGGCTATCCCTATATCAACCTCGCCTCGATCGGTTCCGGGTTCGACCCTTCGCGCAAGCCGGGCGAAAAGGACGCTCGACCCTTGACTGACGACGGGATTCATTTGACCGAGCATGGTTACGGGGTGGCTGACGCGAAGATCGCGTCCGAACTCCTGGAAAACCTGGGGAAATCGTGGTCCGTACGCGTTCGAACGGACGGCACGGCCGAGGCTCAGAACGCCAAGGTTTCCAACGTTCAAGTGTCCCCGCAACGGACTCGATTCGAGGTGCTGGGCACCTCCCTGCCGCTGCCAGCCCAACTCGCGTCGGCGAAGGAGAATCCCCGCGTTCTCAAGTTCGAGGGCCTGGCACCTGGTCGATACACCTTGAAAATCGACGGGCAGACCATCGCCTCGGGCGCCGCCGACCAGTGGAAGTCATGGGAACTCAACCAAGGGCCCGAGTTCGATCAGGTGGAAAAACTTCGCAAGGTCATCAACGAGAAGAACCTGCTTTATTTCCACCGCTGGCGGCCGCAGAACGAGACGTACCTGTTTGGTTTTCGGAAGCATGAGCAAGGCAACAACGCACGCGAGATTCCTTTGTTCGACCCACTCGTCGAGGCCAAGGAGAAGGAAGTTGCAACGTTGCGAGTTCCGGTCTCCCACGTTTATGAGTTGGTTCGTGAAAGCGAGGTGGGCCGATGATTCGCAACCGATTATTCTTCATCCTGAGCGTCTGCGTGGCCCTTGGTGCCGCCTCCTCGACCTTTGCCCAACGCGCCCCGTTCGAGATTCCCGATCCCGACCCGGAGGTCGAGCGCAAGTCGTTCATCGTGGCCGATGGTTTCGAGGTCAACCTGTTCGCCGCCGACCCGATCCTCGCCAAGCCGATCCAGATGAACTTCGACCCCCAGGGGCGGTTATGGGTCGTCAGCTCCGAGGTCTACCCGCAGATCAAGCCGGGGCAGACGGCCAACGATAAGGTGCTGGTCCTCGAGGATCGTGACGGCGACGGCCGCGCGGAGAAAACGTCGGTCTTCGCCGATGGCCTCCTGATCCCGACCGGCGTCGAGCCCGGTGACGGGGGAGTTTACGTCGCCAACAGCACCGAGCTGCTCCACTTCGCGGACACCGACAACGACGGCAAGGCCGATCGTCGCCGCGTCGTGCTCTCCGGATTCGGCACCGAAGACACCCACCATATCCTCCACACGCTCCGTTGGGGATATGATGGAATGCTCTATTTTAACCAGTCGATTTATATCCACAGTCATATTGAAACACCGCATGGCGTGCGACGACTCGGCGGCGGTGGAATCTGGCGGTTCCGGCCGGAGACGATGGAACTCGACGTGTTCATTCGTGGACTCGTCAACCCCTGGGGACACCATTTCGACCGCTGGGGCCAGTCGTTCGCGACCGATGGGGCAGGGGGGGAAGGGATCAACTACTGCCTTCCCGGCGCCTATTACCTCACGGCGCCCGACGCGACCCGGATCCTGCAGGGCCTCAACCCAGGAAGTCCGAAACACTGCGGCGCGGAGTTCGTGAGCGGACGACACCTCCCCGAGTCCTGGTCAGGAAGCATCGTCACCAGCGACTTCCGCGGCAATCGGGTCTGCCGGTTCGTGCTCAGTGAAGACGGCGCGGGCTATGCCTCGCGTGAGCAACCCGAGTTGATCAAGACCAAGCACATGGCCTTCCGGCCGATCGACGCCAAGATGGGCCCGGACGGCGCGATCTATATTGCCGACTGGTACAACCCGATCATCCAACATGGTGAGGTCGATTTCCGCGACCCGAGGCGCGATCACACCCGAGGGCGCATCTGGCGGGTCACCGCCAAAGGCCGCCCGCTCGTTGAACGGCCGAAGCTCGTGGGCGCGTCGACAGAAGCCTTACTTGCCGCCTTGAAAGCTCCTGAAGACTGGACCCGGCAGAACGCCCGAATGGTGCTCAAGGAGCGCGGCAAGTCGATCATCCCCGCGCTGAAGGATTGGGTCGCGAAGCTCGATTCCAACGACCCCGACGCCGAGCACCAGCGACTCGAAGCGCTCTGGACCTATCAAGCGATCAACGAAGTCGAGTCGGATTTGCTGGCGACGCTCTTGCGCAGCAACGATCCGCGGGTGCGCGCGGCGGCGACCCGAGTGGCCAGCCAGTGGCAGACTCGCCTGGCGGATCCGGTGGCCACGATGGCCCAGCAAGTGATCGATGACCACCCGCGAGTTCGGCTCGAGGCGGTTCGGGCACTGGGCCTGTTCCCGACCACGCAAGCCGCGGAACTGGCCATGAGTGCCCTCGACCGGCCGATCGATCGCTTTCTCGACTATGCGATCTGGCTCACGGCGCGCGAACTGGCGCCGACCTGGCTTCCCGAAGTCCAGGCGGGTCGTTTCGACTTCAAAGGGCATATCGGCCACCTCGTGTTCGCGCTCCAGGCCAACGGTTCTTCCGGCGTGGTCAAGCCGCTGGTCGAGTCGTTGCGGGCCTCGAAAATCCCCAAGGAGCAAGTCTCAGGGGTCTTGACGACGGTCGCCACCCTGGGAGATCCAGGCGACCTGGCCATGGTCCTCGACCTCGCCCTCGTTGAGGGGGGCTCGTCGACTCACGGCCAGCGTGCCACGCTCCTGGAGACCTTGGCGAAGGCCGCCCGGCAACGGAAAGTTCAGCCCACGGGAGACTTGAACCGAGTCGCTTCGTTGCTCGACGGCAAAGACGAGGCCCTCAGTCGGGCCGCCGCGGAAGCGGCCGGTGTCTGGAAGCTCGAGTCAGCTCGTCCCCGCCTTGTCGAACTGGCCAACGCGAAGACGACGTCCCCGACTCTCGCCCGTGTCGTGGTGGACGCGTTGGCCGAGATGGGAGGTCCGCAAAGCCGAACCGAGCTCGAGCGGCTCGCGGCCCCCGACGCGCCCGGCCAAACCCAGGCCCTTGCTATCAGTGCCCTCGCCTCGATCGATCCCAACGGAGCGTCGCAGCGCGCGATCGAACGCTTGACGAAAACGACGGAGCCGGCGGCCGTCGAGAGCCTGCTCGCTCGATTCCTCCAACTCCGAACGGGTCCGGCCGCGCTCACGGCCGCGTTGGCCGGCAAAACGCTCCCTTCCGACGTCGCCAAGGTCGCGATCCGCGCGGTTCGTGCCTCGGGACGCCCGGAGGAGAAGCTCGTCGAGGCGTTGACTTCAGCCGGCCAACTGGCCTCGGCCTCTGCGGAGCTCTCCCCCGAGCAAATGAAAGATTTCCTCGCCGACGTGGCTCGTCTCGGCGATGCCAAGCGGGGCGAGGAGGTGTTCCGCCGCAAGGATATGTCTTGCCTGAAGTGCCACGCGATCGTGGGGGCGGGAGGCCAAGTCGGGCCGAGCCTCGAAAGCATCGGTGCCAGCGCACCGGCCGATTACCTGGTCGACTCGATCCTCCTGCCGAGCAAGGCGATCAAGGAGAACTACCACGCCTTGGTGGTGGCTACCAGTGATGGCAAGATCATCACGGGCATCAAGCTCCGTCAGACGGAATCCGACCTGATCCTGCGGGATGCCGAAGACCAGGAGCTGACGATTCCGGTGGCGACGATCGAAGAGCAGAAACCGGCCGGCTCGCTGATGCCGGCCAACCTCACCGATCCCTTGACCCGTCCGGAACTGCTCGACCTCGTCCGGTTCCTTTCTGAGCTTGGAAAAATCGGCCCCTATTCGGTGAGCAAGGCACGCGTTGTCAGACGTTGGCGCGTTCTTGAGCCGACTCCGAAAGAGGCGCTGACGATTCAACACAGCGGGCTCGATGCGGCGATTGAGAGTGGTGAACTTCGCAGTTGGACGCCCGCGTACAGCCGGGTCTCGGGGCTGCTGCCGATCGAGGCGCTCAAGCCGTTCGGCTCCTACCAGGGAGCGTTCGGAATGGCCCGCGCTGAGATTGAAGTCACGACGCCCGGTCCGCTGAAACTCACCTTCAACCCCGTCGCGGGAATGAAGCTCTGGATTGACAACAAGAAGGTCGAACTCAAGCCCGAGGTCGTGCTGGATCTGCCGACGGGCGTTCACACCGTGACGCTCGGCGTCGATCTGTCAAAACGGCCTGACGGGATCGTTTGCACCCTTGAGGACGAGCCCGGCTCACCGGCCCGCGCTCGCGTGCTCGTGGGCAAGTAAACAAGGCCAAAATCGTTAGCGAAGGGCGAGCTTCGACGAAAGTCGTGCTTGCCCTTCGCAAGCCACTCGGTTTAGAGTGAATATGTAAGGATCTTCTGCCTGATTGCTTCTTGCGTTGTGAGGATCATCATGAGCCTACCCTCGCCACAACCGAGTGATCGTCAGCCCATCGTACAAGTGACTTCCATGCCGCCCCAGCCGGCTTGCCCTGCCTGCGGCGGTCGGCTCTTTGAGTTGCGAGGCAAGCTGCAATGTACTCGCTGCCGCACGATCTGCGAGACATGCTGTGAGGGGGGACGAGGCTGATACAGCTCGCTCTGTCTTTTCTCGGAGAAGATGGTGTAAGTATTGCTATCTTGAGTTTCGTTGGTGGCGACCATCTCACCCGAATATTTTTATACTTTGGTCCCAGATTCACGTTCGGAAATCGTCTGCTCTTGTAGGGTGGGCATGGCCAACCATCTTCGCTACTGGTTTCCCTTTGGATGTTTGTATGTAAGTGCCTGTATTCTGAGGTGGGACCAAGCGAGTCATGCCACTGGGCCCGGCTCAAACTGGCTTCCGCTTGGCGGCCTGGAGTGGGCCTCGACGTTGTGCACTCGAAGGTGATACCTGGTGGGCCGTGCCGACCCTGACGGGGCAGCAAACGATGAATGCCTCTGGAGTCAGGAGGCAGACTCCCTCGGGGGTCGCCGACTCACGGGGCATGGCCCGTCCTTCTGCCTTGCGGTAGTAAAACTGGATCTTGTCGGTTCGAGCAGGGCCGGCAATGGATCTGGATATCGCGCAAGACAAAGGAGGGAGGCCCCTGTCAAAGGGGGCTCCCTCCTCGAGTCGATCCGTCAGACCGGATGGGAACGACTACGTATCAAGGGATATTGAAGATATAACCCTTGTTGTCCGACGCCGCGATGGCGAGCTGCTTGCCGTCCGGGCTCCAGGAGATTCCGTAGGCCATCGTGTTGGGGGCGACTTTCTGATTGAAGATCGCCTTGGCTCCCTGGACGTCCCAGACGAACAAATTCCCGCCGTAGCCGATGGACGCCAGCCGCTTGCCGTCAGGACTGAAGGTCAGCGAGTAGACGTCGTCGGGGTGGCCGTCGAGCTTGTTCAGCTCTTTGCCATCGGCGACGTTCCAGATGCGGATGGTCTTGTCGACCGAGCCCGAGGCGAGTTTGGCACCATCGGGTTGGAACGCCACACAATAGACTGCGGCGCCATGCCCCGCGCTCTTGCGGAGTTCTTTGCCGTCGGCCGGATTCCAGAACTTGACGAGCTTGTCGTCGCCGCCAGTGACGAGGAGATCCCCCTTCGGGCTATACGCCACGCAATAGACGACATTTTCGTGGGCCTTCTCCAAGGCGCGGATCTGGGTCCCTTTTTCGACGTCCCAGATCCGGGCCGACTTGTCGGCCGCCCCGGTGGCCGCCTGTTTGCTGTCCGGGGACCAGGCCACGCTGTAGACCTGTCCTGTGTGACCGGCCAGATTCTTCGACGCACCCGGCGTTTCCAGGGTCCAGACCTTGGCCGTCTTGTCCTCCGAAGCGGTCACTACCGTCGCGTTGTCTGGTAGGATCGCGACCGCGAGCACGGGGCCGGCGTGGCCACTGACGGTCTGACGCTCGGCCTTCGTTGCGTCGGCCTGGGTCAGGTCGAACACCTTGGCGGTGTTATCGGCCAGGCCGATCACGAGCAACTTATTGTCGGCCGAGGTCGCGACTGACAGGACAGCATTCGCCTGAGCCGGGTAGCTCAGCAACGGCTTCCCATCGGCCACGTTCCAGGTCTTGACTGTTTTATCAGCCGATCCTGATACGATTTTCGATCCATCCTTGGTGTACGCGACTGCCTTCACTGCCTCGGTATGGCCGGCGAGCGGCCGGATCAGGTTCCCTGTGTTCGTATCAAAGACCTTGACCGTCTTGTCGGCTGAGGCCGTGGCAATCTGCGAGCCGTTGGGATGAACGGCGAGGCCGAGAACGG
Organism: Singulisphaera photorubra; assembly: GCF_045290345.1. Taxonomy (GTDB): domain Bacteria; phylum Planctomycetota; class Planctomycetia; order Isosphaerales; family Isosphaeraceae; genus Singulisphaera. Next base: position 4,230,043 of record NZ_CP155447.1, read on the forward strand.
GACCTTCGTTGCCCGCATAGACACGAACCGCCGCGGGCTTCCAGATTCGCAGCTTGTTTTCTCCGCCAGCCGAGACGACCGACGCATTGTCGGGCAGGGTCGTCACCGCGAGCACTGCCGCGCCATGGGAACTGGATTGCTGAAGCTCGCGTGCGTTGGGGACATCCCAGAACCGGACCGAATTGTCGGCCGAACCGCTGGCGACCCGATTGCCATCGTTCGAGAGAAAAACGCTTTTGACCGGTGCGGTATGTCCCGAGAGTGTGGCCACATTCTTCGCATCGCCGATAGTCCAAACTTTGATGTTCTTGTCGGCCGATCCGGTCACGAGCCTGGCACCGTCGCGCGACACGTTGAGCGTCAGCACGGGTTCGGCATGGCCCGCGAAGTCGCGGATCAATTTGCCCTCCTTGACGTCCCAGAGCTTGGCCAGCTTGTCATCTGAGGCCGAGACTAACAAGTTGCCGTCATTGGGGGTGAATTCAAGGGCGTTCACCTTGGCGTCGTGGCCGGCGAATTCCTTGACGACTTTCGCCTCGGCAGCATCAAGGATTCGAATGAGCTTGTCTTCGCTCGCCACGGCGAGTTGCGCACCGTCGGCCCGGAACGCCAGTGCGGAGATGGGAGCGGGGAGGGGTTCAGATCGCTTGACCTCCGCGCCGTCGGCCGTGTTGCAGATCCGGACCGCATGATTGGCCAGGGCGATCGCGACCTGGCTGCCGTCGGTCTTCAAAGCAAGCCCTGTGATTGGTTCTTCCGAGGCGGGGATTTCCTTGACGAGCGCTCCGTCCGCGGCGTTGTAAACCCGGACCACCTTGTCGGGGCCGGCGGAGGCGAATCTCGCTCCATTCGCGCTGAAGGCGAAGACCGTGTTGGTGCCCGCGAGGTCGACGACCTTCGGGTCGGCGACGGGCAGTTGCCAGAGTCGCGCCAGGCCATCGGACCCGGCCGAGACGAGTTGCAGGTTGTTGGGGAGATAACTCAGGCTGAGCACGGTGTCGGCTGGTGTCTCGATGACTCCTTGAGGAGCTCCATCGGCGGCGTTCCAAAGGCGGATCGTGCGGGCCTTGTCGCCCGAGGCGAGCTGCGCTCCGTCGAGGCGCCAGGCCGCGCTCTCGACTTCGGCGGCGTGTCCTTCCAGATCCTTCACCGGGGTACCCGCGGCGAGGTCCCAGAGCTTGACGGACTTGGCCGAGGCGGCCGCGGCCTGCGTCCCGTCGGGTTTGACGGCCAGGGCGTGGACGCCGCCCGGGTGTCCGGCCAGGTCCTTCGAGGCTCCGCCCCCGGGCATCCGCCAGACCTTGGCGGTTTTATCCAGGCTCCCGGAGAGGATGCTCTTTCCATCGGGCGAGGTCGCGACGGAGAGGACGAGGTTGGAGTGGCCTTCAAACTTCTTGATTTCTTTGCGCGTGGCGACGTCCCAGAGCCGGACCGTGCTGTCGAAGCCGCCGGTGACGACGGATTTTCCGTCCGGGCTCCAGGCGACGGAATAGACCGGCTCGGTGTGTCCGTCAAGGGTGCCGACAACAGTCGCCGCTTGCTGCGCCAGAGCAACGGCAGTGGTTGCCAGGGCGACCGTCAGCGCGGCCGCAACCCTGGATCGATGAATAGAGACGCGTCTCATGAGTAAAGACTCGCAACGTTGAGGATCGTTGACGCCGGGTTTGGCAGGGGATCGCGACTTTCGGTCACGACCCGGTCTCGTTGGCCGCCCCGTCGAGGCACTTCCGCGTTCGACGAGGGGATTTGCACGAAGCCGAACATAGACGCCGCTTGCCACTGATGCAACGTTTTTCTCCCGGCCTCATCGTTGCATTCCCTTGTCTCACTGAGCGGATCGGGTGATTTCCGCATCGTCGATTGACGGCACGATCGGTTAAGCTAATTCAATGGCCCCGATCAAAGCTTTCGGAAACTGGCTGAGGACGATGAACCGCGAGTTCCACGGCGATCCTCTCCTCTTGAGTCGAGAGAGCGCGGCGATTCTCACGGTGAGTGTCCTCGACTTGCTCATGACTTACGTTTTACTGCGGCAAGGGTTTCATTTTTATGAATCCAACCCGCTCGCTCGCTGGTTCTTCTTGCGCTGGAATATGGCGGGGATGGTGGCTTTCAAGTTTCTCCTGATTGCCCTGGCCATCGTGTTCTGCGAGATCGTGGAACGTCGTCGTCCCGGTCTTGGTCGTCGAGTCCTTGGGTTTGGAACCGTGGCGGCCAGCGCTGTGGTCGCATACAGCCTGCTTCTGTTTTACCAGCATGTTTTCCCGGTCCCAGGTTGATCAAGCCCGGAATCGGAACGTCACCCCTGTCCAGTCCGATCGTGAGCCTTGAGGAACCCAAGAGCCGTTTCACGGTTCACGATTGCATGGCCGGCAACGATCCTCTCGCGGCGCTCAGGATCAGCGAGGCGCTGCTCTGGCCCCTGGTCCGCTGGCTTGGTTCGCCTCATAAGTCGGCTCGGGTCAGAGATTCCGAAGTCAACGACCCCACGATCGTTCTGGTTCTCGGCATCAAATCTGCCGTAGGTCTCCTGAAGCCGAACCCCCCATCGATGCCCGATTCCGCTCGGCGCTGGCCGGGAGTTCGAGTCGGACGAGTAAGGAGCGATTCGCGTGGGCCAGTCCATCGAAGATTTCACGATCGGCGTCGAAGAAGAATATCAAATCGTCAATCCCGAGACCCGTGAACTTCGGCAGCGTGCGCAGCGAATCCTGCGGAAGGCGCAGGCGACGGTCGGTGAAGATGTGACGAATGAACTCTACCTGTCGCAGATTGAGATCGGCACTCCGGTTTGCAAAACCCTTGGTGAGGTCCGCGCTGAGTTGGTCCGGCTGCGAAGCGGGGTCATCAATGCGGCCCAACGTGAAGGAAGCCGGATCGTCGCCGCGGGGACCCATCCCTTTTCGCACTGGGAAGATCAGGCGATCACGCCCAAGCCTCGTTACTATGGCATCGCAGCCGATTTCCAGCAGCTGGCCCGTGAGCAGATCATCTTCGGCTGCCACGTCCATGTTGGAATCTCCGACCGAGAGCTCGCGATCCAGGTGATGAACAGGGCTCTCCCTTGGTTGGCACCGTTGCTTGCCCTCACGGGCAATTCTCCATTCTGGCTTGGGATGGAGACGGGCTATTCAAGCTACCGAACCGAGTTGTTTCAGCGGTTCCCGATGGCGGGAACTCCCCACGTTCTGGCGTCGCGCAGCGAGTATGACGACCTGGTTACCTCCCTCATCGAGACGGGCAGTATCAGCGAAGCGTCGAAGATCTACTGGGATATCCGCCCCTCGTCTCACTTCGAGACGCTCGAGTTTCGCATCACCGACGTTTGCACCTCGATTGATGAGGCCGTCATGGTGGCAGGCCTCTGTCGCGCCTTGGTGCGAACCTGTTACTCCCACGCCGAGCGCGGATTGCCGATCGAATACGTCCGTCCCGAGCTGTTGCGGGCCGCGAAGTGGCGTGCTTCGCGCTACGGACTCGAAGGGGAACTCATTGATGTCGAAGCCCGACGTGCCGTCCCGGCCGCTCAGTTGATCAAGAAGTTCCTGGAATTTCTTCGCCCCTCGCTCGAGGAGACAGAAGAGTGGGACGAGATCGGCACCCTCGTCTTTGAAACGCTCGACCGCGGGACGGGAGCCAAACGCCAGCGCGACGCCTATTCGCAACGCGGGCGATTCGAAGACGTGGTCGATCTCCTCATCAAAGAAACAGCGCGAGACACTGAGTCTTGAAGCGAGCGTTTCCTCAGCGGGCGAGTAGCACGGCGCTTCTCGCCAGGATCTTGGCGCCAAGGGCCAGCGCACGCTCATCGATATCAAAGTCGGGAGAATGGAGCGCGGGCCAGCGTTCGCCACTCGCCACGCCGAGGCGGAGCAAGCAACCGGGTGCTTGAGAGAGATACCCTGAGAAGTCTTCAGCCCCCATGCTCGGCAACGGAATCGATTCGACCTGGTCGATCCCAACCACCTCTTCAGCCGCCTGACGACAAAGATCGCTGATGTTGGTGTCGTTGACGACCGCATCCGTCCCGATGCTGAACGAGAGGTCGATGAAACAGAGAGTCGCCTCGGCCACACCGCCAGCAATCTGAAGCAATCGCTCGCGAACCTTGGCCGCCGTGGCGTGGCCAAGCGTTCGGATCGTCCCACGAAGGGTAACACGATCGGGGATCACATTTGAGCTGGTTCCGCCAGCGATCGCTCCAAAGGTAACGACCACGGCGTCGCGGGAATCGATGGACCTTGGGATCAACTGGTAGATTGAGCTGATGTATTGCGCCGAGGCGGCAATCGGGTCGTGCGTCAGATGTGGCCGAGCCGCATGTCCTCCGACGCCGCGGATCGTAACGTCGAACTCCTGGCAAAAGGCCGTCATGACCCCACGGCGGAGGGCGACCCGACCGACCTGGAGTTCCGGGGCCACATGGAGAGCGACAATCGACCGTACGCCTTCGACGGCTCCGGCCGCGACCATCTGCAAGGCCCCTTCGCCCACTTCCTCGGCCGGTTGGAAGATCGCCCTCCAGGGTACGGGCCAGGGAAACAGGTCGTCGCACTGCTGTAGCGCCAACGCGGCACCCAGGACCATGGTGGAATGGGCGTCGTGGCCACACGCGTGCATCACGCCGGCTCGCTCCGAGCGGTAAGCTACCTCTTTCCGATCCTGAATTCGGAGCGCGTCCATGTCGGCCCGGAGCGCCACGGCTCGTCCCTCCGCTGAGAGCGAGGAGCCTGCGATGATCCCCCGGCCTTCGAGCAGGATCTTGTAGGGCAGACCCGCCGCGAGCAGTTGGTTGCCAAGGTACCGGGTGGACTCAAACTCTTCTCGACTCGGCTCGGGATGACTGTGAAGGTGGCGTCGGATTCCGAGCAACCGATCGGAGATTGCGTCGATATGTTCGTCGATAGCCAGTCGCCAGTCGCTCATTCCGATCCGAACTCCCCGTCATTCCGGTTTTGATTTGCATCCATCATAGACTCTGGGCCACCCCACTCGCCACCCGCAAGGCTCCCGGGAACACGGCCAGATCAGGGATCATCACCGGTCGGGCGACTCGTTAACTCGCTCCGTTGAGGACATCGAGCCAGGCTAATCGGGTGATCGACTGCGATGAACTCTTCCGTCGGGGCAGTGTGCTCGTTGCCTGGTCGTCACCCGTGATGATTTCCACGGAATTGCTTGAGGTTTCTCCCTGGGAAGTTGAGAGCGCGGTGAAGGCCGACGCGGCCGAACTCACCTGTTGGGCAGAGACGGTTGAGAGTGCGGTCAGGCTGTTCCCCCCGAACTTGCCTAGTTTTTTCAGGCTGGCGATGGGGGCCTGGAGGGGAATGTCGAAGTAGTTCGTCGCACCGAAGTAGACAAGCCGCTGTGACTGGTCGATCGGGTTGAGAATGACCCACTGCCCGTTACTCGGCCGGAAGACGGCCATTTCCGTCCGGCCGACTCCGTCGTAGTCACCCGGTACGGGGATATCGAAGAGGTTGGCTGCCCCATAGCTCACAAAGCGCTGGGTGTTGGTCAGGGGGTTGTAGATCGCCCAGGTCGCGGTACTGGGCCGGAAGACTGCGAGTTGCGTTCGGCCGATCCCGTCATAGTCGCCCGGCACGGGAATGTCGAACAAATTCGTCGCCCCGTAGTAGGCGACCCGCTGCGTGTTGGTGATCGGATTGTAGATGATCCACTGGCCGGTGCTCGGGCGAAAGACTGCGGGTTGAGTCCGGCCGATTCCGTCATAGTCGCCCGGTACAGGGATATCGAACAGATTCAAGGCCCCGAAGTAGACCACACGCTGGGTCTGATTGACCGGGTTGAGAATGATCCACTGGCCTGTCGACGGCCGGAACACGGCCTGCTCGGTCCGGCCGATCCCGTCATAGTCGCCCGGCACGGGGATATCGAAGAGGTTGGCCGCGCCAAAGGCGCTACCGCGTCCGCCCGTATGATTCAGGATGGTCCACATTGCGTTCGAAGGGCGGAAGATCCCAATCTGAGTGAATCCGACGCCGTCGTAGTCCCCGATCGGATGATGTCCCGGAGCGATGATCGTGACGACCGCCGAACTGGGAAAGCCCAGCGTCGCCCCCGCGCTCGGGTTCGCCAGAATCAGGTTGATCGTCTCATTCCCATCAGCAACCTGGTCGTTGAGGATCGGGATGACGAACGATTGAACGGTCTGGCCAGGCGCAAAGTTTAAGGTGCCAGTGACCGCCGTATAATCGAAGCCAGCGGTCGCCGTCCCGTCGCTGGTCGCATAACTGACCGAGGCCGCACCGCTGCCGCCGCTTCGCTGCACGGTCACAAGGAGGCTGCCGCTCGTCTCGGAGACGGTGTAACTCGGTGCGCCCCACTGAAAGACCGACTGAGCGGGAGGTTGAACAGACCAGCCGAGATCCTTCAGGACCGCGTAATCAAGACTGGTGAAGGTCCGCCTCAGACCCGACTGAACGGTCGGTGTCATCAGGGCGTCGACACCGTCCGACTTTGTTCCCGGGGCCCAATGCTGGGCGTTTGTGTCGAGCAGAACGGCTTGCCCTCCCCGATTTGCCATCGAGGTGGGACCGACGAATGTCCCTGCCGAGACGTAGGTTGACCATGAGGGGCTGGTACCAACTCCCAGAACGTGACCGACTTCATGCTCGGCGACCGTGCGGAAATCGGTCTGATTCCTGGCCAGTCCGTTCGTATCCTGGCCGTAGAACCAGCTCGTATCGCCCGAGTTATCAAATGAGATCGAGCCTCCCCAGGGGCCGAAATCGGTCGGGTTGGCGGCGAGGGCGCCCGTCTGACCTCGCGCGGAAATGAGGTCCAACCAGGCTTGGCTCCCCTGGGCCCCAAATCCGCCGGTGCTCCCTTCACCCGCCTCTGACTCGCCCGGCAACGACCTTCCGCCGACGAAGATCACGATCGTATTCGCCGGAACCACCATGTTGTCGATCGTCGTGAGCTGGCCATTGCTCGGGTTAGGGAAATGGGCCATCCACGTGTTCGAACCCGAGGCCTGAATCGCCAGCAAGTTGTCGTTCAAGACGCTGGCGACGCTGTTCGCCGCCGCTTCCATCACGTTTCGTTTGGTCGGTGTGTCGAAAAAATTCGAAGAATCGTAAGTATAATCAATTTTAATCGTGAGACTGAGTAGCGTTCGTTCCTCGAGTTCCCCAACGGTGGGAACGAGCCGCGCACGCTTCCTGAAGTCGGACGAACGGAGTGTTGACTTCCCGAAGCTTCGGAGTCGTCGCAAAGTGGCTCGCATGGCTCGTCCCGGCGGAAAACAAGAATCGATGTAAGTCAGGAAGTCGTCGCGAAATAGGTGACCGTGTCGACCGATCCTTTTGATCGTGCGAAGCCTGGCTTGTGGGGCGGTCGAACTGCAAACACACGCACCGGTAAGTTGGAAGAGAGCCCCAACGGCAACGACGCGGAATTGAACCCTCACCCGTTTGGGCCACGGGTGAGGGCTCTGTAGAGAGTCTACGATACAAATCGAGAGAGGCAGGTGCTTCGTGCTCAGTTCATTGCCGGCTCGAGCGGACCTGCAAGTTGATCCATATAGTAGAGCCGGCCCGGAAGTGTCGGCATGAAGGAACTGGGGATCCAGGGCGTGGGCCCGTACCTCAAGGTCATCCAGAGGCTCATGCCTTGCCACTGCATCCCTCGATCGAACATGCCGTCGGCACCTCCGATAATCCGGTCCGCTTGGAGAAACAGGCCTGGCCCAATCGTATTGGCGAACGCGGGGACGAGCGTGGTCCGGCTCTTGAAGCTGGTCAAGGCGTTCTGTTCGATCGTCAGCGGGTGGAGCAAGGCGCCGATTCGATGCGTTTGCGCCTTCCATTCGTCGACGTTGGCGTAATCGGCGGCAAAATGCGGCTCCCAGAACGCGATATGGCAGACCCGCCCGATCCCGAAGATCACGATGAGTTCGGCTCCTTCGCCTTTCAACTCAGCGATTCGGGCCGCGTAGTGGGGGAGTCGATCGGAGGTTGCAAACCAGCGCTGAGACTCGGGAACGGTTTTGGAACCGAGCGGTCCGTAGAACGCCGTTTGCATGGCATTTTGAAACGCTCCCGGGTCGGTGGGGGGGAGGGTGGCTCCTTGCCGGTCGCTCCACTCGTCCATGTTAAACCCATAAACGTGGTCGCAAGAAACGTTCCACTCCTTGAGGAAATAGACCGCCCAGCGGTACATTCCCATCGGGCCGACGGGCAAGATGAGAGCGAGCTTACGCCCTTCCTGGCCGGTTCGCTGGATGGCGCGAGCGATCTCGTGACCGAGCATGACGTCGAAATCGGCCAGGGATGTGCAGGGGATCGGTTGGAAATCCGCATGCCACCAAGGCTGGCGCTCGCCGATGGCCTCAGGAGGATGCGAACAGCAAGCATCAATCTTGGCGAGGTCCCAGCCCTTGGGGAGAAATCCTTCCATCATGGAACCGGCGAAGGTCGTCAAGAGGTTCATAGGAGTGCTGCGTCCTCGTTAGAGCGTGCCGAATTGCGGCAGATCCGATGGGGTTTGAGCCGTCGCTGGCAGGGCAGCGACGGTCCAGGGGAAAGAGCATGATTCGCTGGGTGTTTCTCGATGTCGGCAATATCCTACTCGACGAAGATCCCATCGCATACCATTGCACGCGGCTCCATTGGGAGGCCGTTCAGCGCGTTCGCTCCGGCCCGACCTTCCTCGAGTTCATCGCCGCCCGCGAAGAACGGTCGCTCCAAGGGTCTCGCTGGCCGCTCTACGACGTGGTTTCGGCCTTGATCGATGAGGCCGCCTGCGCCGAGGCCTGGAACCTGGCCGAACGTGAAATCCGAGCCCAATTCCGCGAACTCTCTCCGATCATTCCCGGGGCGCGCGAGCTTGTCGACCGACTTGCCCGCCGGTTTCACCTGGGTCTCATCGCGAATCAAGGTCCGGAATGCCGGAAACTGATCGACGACTTGGGCCTGCTCAGTCAGTTCAAGGTCGTGATCTTGAGCGAGGAAGTCGGGATCTTCAAACCCGATCCGGCCCTCTACCTTCGAGCGATCACCGACGCGGGCGTGGACGCAAATGAATGCGTCATGATCGGCGACCGGCTCGACAATGATATCGAACCGGCCGCGACGCTTGGGATGGCCACGGTTTGGGTACGCTGGCCAGCGAGGAAACGCAAGGACTGGCGTCCCGATAACCCGGATGCCCTGGCCTTCCGAGATTCCCTCGAGAGGACCACCGCGCAATCGGTCGGCCACTATCGAGGGCCACTGCCTGGCCTGATTGCGGACCAGCTTTGGGACATCGACCCCGTCGAGGTGGCGAACCTCTCACGGCTTTAACCCGTTTAGGAAAGTGATGCCCGGTGAAGCGGGGGCAGCGCCCTGTCACTCGTGGCAATCAGCTTTCTCGCTACCAACAATAAGAGACCCGAACGACAGGCACGGGTCTGTTATTGCTGAATCAAGAGAAATAAGGAATTTTGTGTATCAAAGAATCCTCGTTATGAAATCGCGATCACCACTTTTCCCGTGAGGGTGCCGGCCTTTTCTAGGGTGTTTTGTTCGAGGAAACGTTCGGCCTGGGCCGCTTCGGCCAGGGGGAATTCACGGCCGACGATCGGCTTCAATTGGCCCGATTGGGTCCAGCGGTTGATGTCGTCAGCGCATCGTTGCTGTTCTTCGGCGGTGGCATTGAACATGGCGAAACCGAGTATTGAGCAGTCTCGGGGATAGAACGAACCGAGCGGTAAGACCGGCTCGGCGGCTCGGCCTGCCATCAGGATCATGCGTCCGCGCTTGCGGAGCAACGGGATGGCTACCTTGAGATCCGGTTCACGCTGGGTTTCATACCAGAGGTCGATGCCGTCGGGGGCGAACGCACGGAGTTGTTCGGGGATGGCATCGGTCTTGTAATTCAGGGCAAGATCAGCGCCTAGCGACTTGCAGAGCTCGATCTTCTCGGGACTTCCCGCCGAAGTCACCACTCGGGCTCCGGCGGCCTTGGCCATCTGGATGACCATCGACCCGATGCCGCCGCTGCCGCCCGGAACGTAGACCGTCTCGCCCGTTTGGAGTCGTCCGGACCGGAACAGGCCGAGGTGTGCGGTGAGCCCAACCATGGCAAGAGCCGCGGCGGCTTGATGGGAGAGGTTTGCAGGCGTCGGATAGCACCACTCTTCGTCGATTACAGCGAATTCGGATGTCACCCCCTGCCGTCCGAGTATCCCTTGGTTCGACCCCCAGACCCGGTCGCCGACTCGGAATCGCTTCGATCCGGGATCCGCATGTTCCACGGTCCCGGCGAAGTCGCAACCGAGGATGTAGGGGAAGGACAGGGGCATCGTCACCAGGCCGGATCGGATGTAGAGGTCGATCGGATTGAGCGCCGAGGCTCCGACCTTGACGAGCACCTGACCAGGACCCGGCTTCGGAGTGGGCAAATCGCCCACCTTGATTTCGTCGGTTGAACCGGTCTTCTCGATGAACGCGGCGCGCATCGTAAACAACTCCTTTTGAGAGGGTTGGGGCCTCGATCGACGCCACAAATCCCGCATTGAGCATGATCGCGAGGGCGTGCCCGGCGTCGGAGATTTCTGATCGATCGGCTGTCGACCGGCCTGGGATCTCCCCGAGGGACGTCCTCCCGGGTCAGAGCGTTCGGCGATGGAACTCTTGCAGAGCTTGGCGACGAACTTCATGATAACGGCCGGTGTCTGACGGGTGGAACCCCGTGCCGCCATCTTGCTCGTCCCGGAGCCGTAGCCCATGAGCGATCCCTCGACTACCGTACCGACGGCCGCGACCAATCCTCCCGCCGCTCCGCCGTCATCCATGGAAAGCAAGATCCACGACCACACCGAGGGAATCCAACTCGACATCGGGGGAGAGGAGGGGGTCGATAGGCGGCTCGCCGAGATTGAGATGGAAGGGGAAGAGGTCGCCGCGGGCTGGAAGCCCGCGCCGCACCAACCGCTTTCCCCCGAAGTCCGATTTCTCCACATCTCACGAACGATCCATCAACTGATTACCGACCGAAATCGCTCCGTCGGAATCTTCCTGGCTGTCGCCTCCCTCTCATTCGCCGCCTCAACCGCGCTCTTGAACGCGCGGCCTGACGTCGTTCCGATCATTCCGTTGAAAACACTCCAGTACTGGTGTTTGCCGGTTACGTTCGGCACGCTCGCCATCATCGGCGTCTTCATGGGCCTGATCCTGGTTCGAACCCGGATCGGCCTCATTTATGAAGTCTCCAAGATGAACGCTCTGCTCGGATTGCCTTCCGAACGGGTCAAGCGGGTCAACCCGTTTTCGATCTTTTTTCTCATGTATCTGATGGTTTGCCTCTGTGGCGCCGCCGCGGGGGGCCTTTCGGTGGGCATGTTGATGGTGAACCCTGGGCCGGTAACCTCCAACCCAACGTCCGAGGGCGAGAGCCCTGTCGTCGTCGTCGAGTCGAGGGTGCCTCAGAGTCAGAGTCAGGCTCCGCTGCTGGCAGGCTCCGCGGTTGGACTGCTCTACACGGCGGCTCTCCTGGCGATCTATTTCAGTATGGTCCTGAATGCCACCAGCGAGGAAAAACTTGTCAAAGCTCGCCGTTGATTTCGAGATCTGCAATCGTCCTTATCTTTGCGTTTTCTGTGGCTCATCCATGGGCTCGCGTCCCGCCTATGCCGACGCGGCGCAGCGGGTCGGCTCCGCGATCGCGACCAACCGTTTGGGACTGGTCTATGGAGGAGGTCGGGTTGGCTTGATGGGCGTGGTTGCCGACGCGACCTTGGCCGGCGGCGGCCCCGTCGTGGGCGTGATCCCGGATCCACTTGCGACCAAGGAGGTGGCCCACCGGGGCGTCACTGAACTGATCGTCGTGCCGGGAATGCACGAGCGGAAGGCCAAGATGGCCGAACGCGCGGCCGGTTTTCTCACCCTGCCCGGCGGTGTGGGAACCTTGGAAGAATTCTTCGAGATTATCACCTGGGCCGTGCTGGGCCTCCATCGAAAGCCGATCGGGATCCTGAACGTCGACGGCTACTTCGACTCGCTTCTCGCGTTTCTGGACGACTCCGTCGCTCAAGGCTTCGTTCGGCCCGCGCATCGAGAGCTCATGGTCGTCTCCGACAATCCTGAGACGCTAGTCGCCAACCTACTTGATCACACGATGCCTCCAGTGGGTCGTCGATGGATCGAGTCGGATGAGACCTAATGGTGCATCCGGCAATGACGTTGACGCTGAGGAAACCGGAACACGGCCGCCCCGGTCGTCATTCGAGATGGGTCGGCGCGAGCCCGAGGGGTGTCAGGGGCGCAGAGAAACACGTCCAGGCCGGCCGGGCTACTGGTTGAGGCTCGGCCCTCCCGAAATTGAGAGCGTGCCAGATACACAAATGAGCCCATCGGACGGATCCGCATGAAGCTTGTTGTTCGAGTGAGTCGATGAATGCCGCCCATTGATTCCACGACGCGCGGCACGACATACCAAGGCCTGTCGAGGTCGTCAGGCCCCCCCTTTGGTTGGCGAGAAGTGATAGAGAAAAATCCCAGCCGCCACGGCCACGTTCAGGGATTCGGCATTGGGACGCATCGGGATGGTGACTTGCCGTTGACACTGGCGAACCCAGTGGGGAGCGAGGCCTTCGCTCTCGCTCCCCATGAAGAGTGCGAGTCGTTCCGTGCGTTGCACCGATTCGAACGGCTCGGCCAGCGGGTCGACGACTGTGGCCATCAACTCGAATCCCCAGTCCGAGCGGAGCCGATTCAGTTCGAGGTCCAGATCTTCCCGAACGAGCACAGGCAGGCGCAACGAGGTGCCCATCGACACACGAAGCACCCGGCGTGAGAGGGGATCCGGACACGAGCCACCCACGAGTACCGCGTCGACGCCGAACACGTCCCCGATCCGAATGATCGTCCCCAGGTTCTCAGGGTTGTTCAACTCCGGACAGACGACGATCGTCGAGCGCTCCCCTTGTCCCACAATCTCCGCCAGCTCGGGCCAGGGACGGCGATACCCGCAGGCCAGGACCCCACGATGGAAGTTGAAACCGACGATCACGCTGATCAAGTCGTGAGAGACGACATAAAAGGGAATGTCGGGGGGTATGATGGCCTCGACCAGAGCCGCGTGTCGCTCGGTCGCCAGTACGGACGCGAGCGGGAAAGAACTTTCGACTAATCGCTCGAGAAGCTTTTCGCCCTCGACAACGAACTGATCGTCGTCGCGCGTCTGATTCGTGCGCTTGAGGTTGCGATATTTGGCGATTCGAGGATCGTCGAGGTTGTCGATCAGAACCTGGGGCATTCCTGAAAATTCCTTCAAGCCGTCATGTCCAGGCGGCTTTCAAAGCCGAGGCGGCGTACTGTATGGCGGTCTTGCCTTGATCCATGATGCCAGCCATCTGGAAGAAACCATGGATCATTCCGTCGAATCGCTTGTGCTCCACCGGCACCGAAAAAGCCCGCAACCTGGCGGCGTACGCCTCGCCTTCGTCACGCAGGGGGTCGAACTCCGCCGTGATCAGGCAGGCTGGTGGAAGCTCGGCCAGGCTTTTGGCTCTGAGGATTGAGACCAGTGGGTTTTCCCCCTCTTCGGGGCGAACGAGATAGTGTCGTAGAAACCACTGGATTTCGGATCGGGTCAACATGAAGCCTTTTGCGAACGCTCGATGCGATGGTGTGTCGAGCGTTGAGTCCGTCGCCGGATAGATGAGCAGTTGGAACGCGAGCGACGGGCCCCCGCGCTCGCGAGCGAGCAGGGTCACCGCGGCTGCGAGGTTGCCCCCCGCGCTGTCGCCCCCAACGGCGATTTTCGCAGGATCGATATTGAACTCGGCCGCATGCTCAGCAACGTGCCGCGTGGCCAGAAAACAATCCTCGACGGGGATCGGAAACTTGTGCTCGGGGGCAAGTCGGTAAGCGACCGAGATCACCGTGCACGCCGCCGCATTGGCCAGTTGACGGCACGGAGCATCAACCGTGTCCAGGCCGCCGACGACCCATCCGCCACCATGAAAGTAAACGAGCGCGGGCCAAGGGGCGCTCCCCTGGGAGACTCTGGGGGTGTAGATGCGGACCGAAAGATTGCCTGGGATCGGCCGGTCTTCCACTCTGGCAACCTCCTCACGAGGTCCGGCCAAGGGGATCGTCGTCGTGAAAGCAGCCCGCGCCAGTGGGAGGGGCAATCTCTCGAGGCTCGGCATTCGCGACGTACGCAAACGCTCCAGGAATGCTTTGGCCTGTGGGTCGAGGGGCATCAGGCCGTTCTCCCCGAGAGTGAAATTCTGAGTCGCCGATCAAGCGGGTCCGGAGATCCCGGCGGACTCGAAGGTTGCCATGTCGCGGAGCAGATCGGCGGCCGAAGCGATGAGCGGTAAGGCGAGGACCGCACCTGTTCCTTCACCCAGACGCAGTCCGAGGTCGAGGAGCGGCGCGAGCCCGATCTCCGCCAGCGCGATCCGGTGTCCCGGCTCTGGACTGACATGAGAGGAGACAAAATAATGTTGAATCGAAGGACAAAGCCGGGTGGCGATTAGCCCAGCCACGGTGCTGATCAGACCGTCGAGCACGATCAACGAGCGGTTTCGCGCTGCGCCAAGGGCGAGGCCGGCCAATCCGAGGATCTCGAAGCCTCCGAGCCGGGCCAGCAGATCCCAGACGTCGCCGAACTTCGGACCGTGGATCGCCAGCGACTCATCGATAACCCGGCATTTTCTTTGGTAACCCGCATCGTCCAGGCCGGTGCCTCGACCGACGACGCGATCGACGGGCGACAGGGTCAGGGCTGCCAGGAGCGCCGAGGAGGAGGTTGTATTGCCAATCCCCATTTCTCCCAGCGCGATGACGCGAAACCCATCAGGCTTCGTCCATTGCTCGGCGAGTTGGATCCCGACGAGCACCGCTCGGAACGCCTCGTCCCGCGTCATCGCGGGTTCGAGCAAAAAGTTCTTGGTTCCCGCCGCGATGGGGTGAGAGATCAGTTGGTCGTGGCCGACCAGGTGTTTGGGAAGTGAGGCGACTCCCAGGTCGATGACTCGGACCGTCGCCCCGGCCCGTCGTGCCAGGACGTTGACAGCCGCACCCCCTTGGAGGTAGTTGGCGACCATCTGCCCCGTGACTTCGGAAGGATAAGCGCTCACGCCACTCGCGGCCACGCCATGGTCGGCGGCGAAGACCGCAACGAGTGCAGGCTCGCCGACCGGCCGTTCCGTGCGCTGAAGTGAGGCGAGTTGCCGACCCAACTCGAGCAATCGGCCGAGGCTCCCTGGCGGCATCGTCAGCCGTGATTGCCGCAACGCCGCTCGGGCAGCCCAGTCGAGGTCGGGCGGGTCGATTGCGTCGACCGCCCGAAGGATTTCCACAGGGACAGGTCCCACGATGATCAAGCTTTCGTTTTTAGAGCGCTTTATCGGACGGTTGAATCAAAAGCCGAAGGCGTGGGATAACCAACCCGAGAGTCAACCACTTTAGATTGTCACGGGCTTATTCAGCTTGCGGCGGACGGCGACGAACTGCCCCAGGTGCATCAGGTAATGATTTCCCGTCAGGAGCATCACGGAGCCGACCGTGGGACACATACGACGCAAGTTTTCAGGGCCGGGCGCATCGAGATCTGTGTCGCTCAGGCTTTCCAGCACAGCTATTGTCGCCTCCCTCTGTGCCTTGATCAATGCGATGTATTCGTCCTTGGAAAGGTAGTTCGCGGCGTTGTCGGCCTGCCCCTTGTTTTTCCCGTGATTCTCAGCGAAGCCCGAGGGCAGGGGAGGGCACGAACCCGGCTTGACACCTTCGACCATCCCTCGTTCCGAGGAAATCAGGTGGCCAAGCTGCCAGGCGATGCAATTCATCCCGTCGATGGGAACGAGGCGAAGCTCCGCGTCGTCCAGGTCGTTGATGTAGTTCTTGAGAATCAGCTCACTATGGCCGAGCGTCTGGCGGATGACGTCTTTCGCATTCATGAATCAAAAATCCTGAGTCGAAAAAAAGGAGTGAGACTTACTTGGCCGCCGATGCGTCCGAGGGTTCGACAAAGTCGGCGATAAAGAGCTGGCTGGTGTTATCCGCGGTTCGTCCCTTGGAGGTCCACATCATTTTTTTGCCGTCATTACTGAAAACCGGCAAGCCGTCAAAGCCGTCGCGATAGGTCAGTCGTTCCTGATTCCCGGTCTGGCTGTCCATCCAGTAGATCTCGTAGTTCTGATGGCCGTGCAGGCTGGTCGAATAAACGAGATGACGGCTGTCTTTGAAGAAGTAAGGGCCCCAGTTGACCGCGTCGTTTTTGGTCAAAGCCCGCTCGTCATCACCGGCAGGCGTATTGAGGAAGAGTTGAAGTAGGTCGTTCTTGTTCCGGTCGCTTCGATAGACGATCTTTTTGCCATCGGGCGAAAAGAAGGGACCGCCGTCGTAACCTTCCTTTTTCGTGATCCGTCGTGGATTTTTGCCGTCGGCGTCCATCACGTAGATCTCGGCGTCGCCGGCATCCCGATACGAGGTGAAGATGATCTGTTTGCCGTCGGCCGAATAACTCCCCTCGGCGTCGTACCCAGGGGTCTCGGTCAGACGCACCAGGTTCGACCCATCGAGATCGGCCCGGAAGATGTCCATGGCCGGATCAAAGTCCCAGCGATATCGCTCGCTTCGGCTGTAGGCTGGCTTTTTGGCCGTCTTCGAGTCCGACTTCTCGGCCTCGGCGAGGGCCGGGTCGAGGTGCGTGGATGCGAAGAGGATCGACTTGCCATCAGGATGATAATAGCTGCATGTGCACTTGCCTTTGCCCGTGCTGACCATCACGGGTTTGGCCCCGGGCTCGAGGTCGAGCGTGTAGATCTGGTAGTCGTCCTCGCCGGGCTTGGCGGCCTGGAAGATGATGGCCTTCCCATCAGGCCGGAAATAGCCTTCGCCCGCCTTCGAGAAGCCCGAGGTGAGCTGGCGGATGTTCTTGAGGTGTTTGGCCTCGTGAGCGGCGACGTCGGCTGGTGACGAGGCAGGCTCGGCACCGAGGAGCGCGGTCAGCGTCAGTAGGAAGAACATCAAGGGGTGAGCTCCGTCAAGCACGAAGGGAGAGTGAACGCGTTCAAGCCTGCGCCGGCTTCCCGAGGCGACGCGACTCGCCTAGTATAAGTCGTGGACAAAGGATCGCCAATGCCTCCGTTAACCTGGAGCCGAAAGGTTCGCCAGTGAAGATTTATACGAAAACGGGTGATGACGGGCGCACGGGAGTCTTGGGAAGCGGCCGACTCTTCAAGGATGACCTTCGGATCGAAGCCTACGGCACGATCGACGAGTTAAACGCCGCGCTTGGCGTGGCGAGGGCCGTCGGGCTTGACGAGGCGGCCGACTCCCTGGTCGGTCGACTTCAGAATGACTTGTTTTTGCTCGGCTCCGCGCTCGCCGACCCGAACCCCACGGGACCTTATCACTCGGTCATCAAAGACGAGCATGCGACCGCTCTCGAACAGTTGATTGATGCCCTTGAGACCGAAGTGGCCCCGTTGACCCAGTTCATCTTGCCGGGAGGAGCCGCCCCGGCCGCCCAGATTCATCTGGCTCGGACGATCTGCCGCCGCGCGGAGCGTCGGGTGATTGCCCTTGCCCGTCATCCCGGCGAAGACGTTCCCGGGGCCCTGATCATCTATCTCAATCGGCTGAGCGACCTGTTATTCGTGCTGGCCCGGGTCGTCAATCATCGTGCGGGCGTCGCCGAGATCGTCTGGAGGGGGGCATGAGCAGCTTGACCGGCAAAGTGATCTTGATTACGGGCGGGAGACGCGTCGGCAGCGAGCTCGCGGGCATGCTGGCTGATCGAGGGGCGTCCGTTGCGATGACCTACCACACCAGCCGCGAGACGATTGAAGCGACGGTGAGTGCACTTAAGTCCCGAGGAGCGAACGGACTCGCGGTGGGGGCCGATCTTTCTCGCGCCGTCGAGGCCGAGCGCGCGATCCGCGAAGTCGTCGCCCGGTTTGGTCGGCTTGACGTGCTGGTGAATATGGCGAGCGTCTATCGCCGGACCCCGTTCGAGAGCGTCACGCCCGACGACTTTGATGCAATGATCGCCGCGAACCTGGCCGCGCCCTATCATACGTCGGTGTTCGCGGCCAAGCAGATGCTCACCCAGGACGAGGACGACGGCATCAAGGGACGGATCGTCAGTGTCGGCGACTGGTCGACTGACCGGCCCTACAAACAGTACCTGCCCTATCTGGTCGCGAAGGGGGGGCTCACGACGATGACGCTCGCCCTTGCCAAGGAACTCGCGCCGCAGATTCTCGTGAACCTGGTCCAACCTGCGATGATCGATCCACCACCCGATCTTTCCCAGGCTGATCGCGATGCTGTCGTCGCCTTGACCCCCTTGAAACGGGTGGGCACTCCGGGGGATCTGAACCGGCTCATCCTCTACCTCCTCGAAGGGACGAACTTCGCCACGGGGGCCTCCTACCGGGTCGACGGCGGTCGGTTCCTGGGCGTTGATCCTTGCTAAGAAGGACTCGACATCCACGTCAGGCTTTCGGTGGAGACTCAATCCAATGAGGACTTTCTGCTCTTACCAGGAGGCCCCGGCCTCGCTCCGGAGATAAGTCGTGAACCCTCTGTTCTCTCTCGTCGCGGTGGTCGCATCGTGTGTTGTGGAAATCGATCACTCGCCGTCGGCCAGCCCGCCGAACATCGTCTTTCTCTACGCGGACGACCTCGGACCGGGCGACCTCGGCTGTTACGGTGGCAAGATCGTTCCCACGCCGAATATTGATCGGATGGCGCAAGAAGGGACGCGGTTTACCCAGTATTATTCCGCCTCGCCGATCTGTTCGCCCTCGCGGTGTGGGGTCATCACGGGGAGTTTTCCCGCTCGTTGGAAGATCACCAGTTACTTGCAAACCAAGGCGGGCAACCGCGCGTGCGAGCAGGCGGATTTTCTCGATCCCAAGGCTCCCTCTTTGCCGCGCGTGCTCAAAAGTGCGGGATACGCCACGGCCCACTTCGGCAAGTGGCATTTGGGGGGCGGTCGCGATGTGACCGCTCCACCCAAATTCGCCGCCTACGGTTACGACGAGCATGCGGGGACCTGGGAGAGCCCCGAACCCCATCCCGACATCACCGCCTCGAACTGGATCTGGTCGCCCAAGGATAAAGTCAAGCGGTGGGATCGCACTGCATTCTTTGTCGATAAGACGCTTGACTTCTTGCAGCGGAATCAGGCCAAGCCTTGCTACATCAACCTCTGGCTCGACGACCCGCACACCCCTTGGATTCCCTCGGCCGGCTCGGACCGGGAGCCTCGCGTCGGCAACCTCCGTGAGGTGATGATCGAGAACGATAAGCAGGTTGGCCGCCTGCTTGACGGGTTGAAAGCACTCCACCTCGATGAGAAGACGCTCGTCGTCTTCGCCAGCGACAACGGTCCGCTGCCGACGTTCGACGGGGACCGCACCGTGGGCCTTCGCGGGAGCAAAATGAGCCTCTACGAAGGGGGGATTCGCTTGCCTTTCATCGCAAGATGGCCGGGCTCGGTTCCCGCCGGTCGCGTCGACGAGACGACCCTGATCTCTGCCGTCGACCTCTTTCCCACATTCTGCGCATTGGCCAAGACCCCGCTCCCTTCGGAAGCGTCCTTGGACGGTGAGGACAGGTCGCAGGCGCTTCGGGGCGAGTCGCAGCCCGACCGAAAGAAACTCCTCTTCTGGGAGTATGGTCGGAATGAAAAGGCGTTTGCCTATCCGAAACGCCAGGGGGATCGCAGCCCGAACGTCGCCGTGCGCGACGCGAACTGGAAGCTTCTCGTCAATGCGGACGGGACTCACGAGGAGCTTTACGACCTCGCAAGCGACCCGAACGAAACGACGAACGTCGCCGCTCGGCATCCCGAAGCCGCGAAAACGCTCAAGGAGCGAGCCCTGTCCTGGAGACGCTCGCTTCCTTGACAGGTCGGAAAGCACGCGAGTTGAAGGGGCAGGGTGAGCCGTGAGCGCCGCCCTGTTCCTCTTGGTCGCCGCCATGACTCCTGTGATGCTCAGGGGCTCCGTCAGAGGCTATGCCTGGGCAGAGTGGCCCAAGCCGCCAGTCTCGCTTGGTTTGACGACAAAGACTCCTGCGTTCTCGCTTCTCCGCTCCTTGATTGGGTGAACAAGGCGGTTGATGATGCTCGTCCTGAAGCACAAGTCGTTCAGAGCAACAGGCATTTGGTGGACTTCCAGTGGCACTTACAAATGCCGCGAAAAATTGCGGGAAGATGCTGAGCCGTTCGCCAATTCAATCGGTGCAATCAACGTCGTCTCGGTGACCGAAGAAATCCTTCGGGAACAACTCGTAGTGACAGTCTGGTATCGAGAGGGGGATACTTGAGGTGTTGTCGAAAGTCAACGGGACGGCAATTGTTTAATTTGAACACCGACCAGGTGTAAAAAGCACAGGGAAAATTGTAGGTGCACTCATGGATTTCGGACTTTTTGCCGTCCCGTCGAGAATTGACAATGCCTCCCGAGGGGAAACCCGCGACGACTCTGCCTGATCGTCACTCCTTCGGCTGGCCCTCCACAGCATGGCCTTTTTCTTTAGGCTTCGGCGATCGACCTATTGCGATGTTCCGGAATGGGGTCGCCTCGCCTGCCGAGATCTTAACCAACCTGCGGATGGCGGTCTCTGTGGCTCCGATCTCAAGGTACTTCTGCCACCACTTCTCCCTGAGCAGAATCCTAAACACACGGATTTGCTGGGGCGTTTTTCCTTTCACAGCCTCCTCCACTTCTCTTTCGCCCGCGACGACGGCCTCCACTTCGCCGGCGAGGTTGGCCTCCTCTTTTTCCCTCGACAGCCTGAGAATCTCGGAGTCCCAGGGAAGGTTCGAGTCCCCAGTTCTGATCCTAGACAACCTGAGGACTGCAGCCTGGATAGCATGGAATGCAAGTCGCTTCTGCCTCCACCCCGCCGTAGAATCCTCGATCAAATCCTGGATTTGCTGAGGGGTTTTTCCTTTCGCGGCTTCCTCGGCCTGTATCACGCCCGCAGCGATCGCCTCTTCCCTTTGTGTGAGTTCCTTGTTCTTGATCTCCGGTACCTCGACTTGGTGGTCGAGTTCTCCCGGCCCATTGACTCGCTCTCGAGGACCTTCGCTTAGTGCGGGCTTGACTTCCTCCGACTTGTCGATGTTTGGAGTCGCTCCCTTGCCCGGATCCACGCTCTTCTTCGGGATTGGATCGATCTGGCGCAGGGCAACCGAATCGTTTGGACCCGCCGCGGTGCTTGTCCGATAGGCGAGTCCGATTCCACTACCCGCGAGATTGAAGCCTACCAGAAGTGTCACCGCGACGATTTTGATCTTGGACAACAGCATCGACTTCAGCACTCCTTCCACCAGGGCAGACACCTCGGCGGAGACCATTCCCGCCGTCACCGATGGCGTCGCCGCAGGCAGTCTTGCGGCTCGATCCGTGAGACCTCTCAACTTGGCCGAGATGGTGGCCGACGCCGTTTCACTGCCCAGCAACACCGCCAACGACCCGACCGAGAGTCTCTCGCCGGGCCGAGACAGCCGCCTCGCCAGCATTGCTCGACCCCTCGACAGCCGCCCTGAGACCGTCCCGATGGGCCAGCCAAGGTGCTCTGCGGCTTCCCTGTGAGTCTTACCTTGCAACTCGCAAAGGACGATCGGGACCCGATACTTGGCGGGCAGGCGGCTCAATTCCCAGTCAAGCTGAGGGAGCAGGTCGTCCCTCGTTGCTTCCAATTCCGTCCTGGGATCGGGCATCTCCGTGACCGTCCGCTCCCTTGCCCGCCGCTTCGAGGTCATGGCTCTCGCCCTCATGGCGGATTTGTACGCCACGGCGTAGAGCCAATTGGCGACCAACTCCCGATGGGCGATCGCAGGGGCCTTCCGAGCCAGTACGAGGAACGTTGCCTGGAAGGCTTCTTCGGCGTCATGGTGATCCCGGAGGATTCGGCGGCAGACGCCCCAGACCATCGGGCCGTGACGCTGGATGAGGGCCTCGAACGCCGCCTCGTCACGACGAGCAGCGAAACGCCCCAGGAGTTGACCGTCCGAGAGTCCTCCGACCGTTCCCACGCGGAAAAGCGTCTGGAGGTCTCGGCTGAGGATATTTATCGGGCTGGTTCCCACATCGAAGCTCCGTCCGTTGGCATCATGGGCCTCCACCTATCTAACTACTCGGTCGAGCCCTGATTCATACACTTTGCCTCTCCGCCGCCAAAAATCTTAGAGTCTGTCCCAGAAGGTGAATCCCACGGGAGCTTTTGAATGATCTGCTGGGTGCCATGCGGTTCCGTACTCGGAACCCATGCGGGAATGCCTTGACCTGGCGCGCACGGGTTCCGATTACGGAACCCGTGGCACCCAAACGGCCTTCAATTTTCGGTTTCCCTGAACTTACGAGACAGACTCTTAGCGGACGCGTACGTGGAACAATCGCCGACGCCATCAACCGAGCTTTTGGGATGGTGTCCCCGCAAGCAAACGAGCTTGGGACGGCGGGCTGTAATGGTTCAGCGTGAAATGGAGAAAACGGGGTTGGGAGATAAGGCAGTGAACGTTTGGCCAAAGGGCCCGGATCTGCCGCTTTCGTGCCAATCCCGAAGGGAAGACTGGGCGGCATCGTGCCGCCCCTCCTTCGGTCTTGGCCCCTGGGTCGGCGCTCGGGGCGGGTCGCCACGGAGCCCTATCCTCCGCCCAGGCCATCTTCCATCGTAGCGCCGTCCCGGATTCGTGACTCGTCCTCGCGATAAGTCACATCCAAGCTCTGCGAATCCGCCAGCGGGTGCTGGACTCGAATCGCACCTGGCGGTACCGCTTTATCCGCTCGCTCCTGAAGCAGCACCCCGACGAGCGGCAGAGCCTCGCCATGAAGCGCCGCGGCTGGAGCGATAAGTTCCTGAGGAAAGTTATTGAAGTATTAGCATGTTAGGGGGGCGCCGGCCATGCCTGGTCCCACTTCAATTTGTGCGCAAGCAGAAGGCGTCTAACGGGCACGGACGCGAATGTTGCGGAGGGCGACCGGGCCGTGATCGGCCTGAAGGAGAATCGGTCCCTTGGCCTTTTCCTTCTTGGTCCAATTGTGGCCCGTGGGAGTGGGCAATTCGACGTTGTCGTGAACCACTTTTCCGTTGAGGGTGACCTTGACGAATCGAGCGTTCGCCACTTTCTTCCCGTCAGCGTCGAGCCGGGGTGCCTGGAAGATCAAGTCGAGGGTCTGCCACTCGCCGGGGGGGAGGGAGGCATTGATTCGGGGGGCGTAGCCGTCGTCGATGTGATGATACTTGGGTTTGAGTTCGGCACGCGGATAGATCCCCCCGCAGTCGCTTCCCGTGGGTGTTTTCACCCCCCAGCTATCGTAGATTTGAATTTCATAAACGCCCTCGAGTTTGATTCCTGAGTTGGAGCCTTTGGGCACGAGAAACTCGAGGTGCACCTCGACGTCGCCGTACTCATCCTTGGTGATCAAGTTATTGGTCTTGCCCGTCGCTCCGTTGATGATGACCCCGGAGCCGGGTTCCCCTTTGAGTCGTTTTGGATTCGAGGGGTCCAATATCGCATTGCCCGCGACAAACCAGTCACCTGCCGGCCCCTTCCACGCAGCGAAATCTCGCTCACCCGTCAGTTCGGTCCATTCCGGATCGAAGGCCAAGGCGATTGCGGGCGTTCCCGCAAGGATCGCTAACAAGGTCATCCACTTCAGACTGGCTCGCCACGACGTTCGCATGGGACTTGGGCTCGTAAGGGGTGATCATTTTGGGAGCGGATGATTCGCCCTTTGATCCTAAGACCAATCGCGCCATTTGCAACGCTCTTTTTCCGTGAATCACGTTCGCCCTTGCGTCTGAGGATCACCACCTTTCAAGGTCCTGATCGTTCACGGACAAGAGGGCCAATGTGTCATCATTGAGCAGGACAACGTCA
Organism: Singulisphaera photorubra; assembly: GCF_045290345.1. Taxonomy (GTDB): domain Bacteria; phylum Planctomycetota; class Planctomycetia; order Isosphaerales; family Isosphaeraceae; genus Singulisphaera. The sequence goes on from NZ_CP155447.1 coordinate 4,253,908, forward strand.
AATCACATTCGTTCCCACAACAGCCATCATATGGAAACAAGAGTGGGTTACGGAAACCCGACATCATAGATTATTGAAATTTCGCCGGTTAAGATCGACGCAAATTCACTTGGCTTTTATGAGGAGAATCCATGGCTGAAGCGTTGATCGAGGCCCATCCGTCCAACGTGCTGAGGATCTTTGAGAAAATGACGGACGGACGCCTGTTGGCGGGAGACCTCAAGAGAAAGCTCAAGCAACTGGCCACGAAAAATGCCAGCGCCGGGATCACTGATGCTAATCAAACGCTCACGGACCTCATTGAAAAGGGCTTCATCACTCTCAGCGGCAGTGCAAAAGAGGGTCCCCATCCCCGCCCGAACGCCTCCTATCGCCTGACTGACAAGGGCAGGGAATTCCTCCGGCCAGCTCGTCCTGATCTTGCCGACGAACAGTTGCAAACCCAGGAGGCGTTCATCCTCTTGCAAGTGTTCCGGGCGAAGGAACAGAAGCTCACACGATCCGAACTCAACGGAAGGCTCAAGACCAGAGCGGCGATGGGCCAACTCGAATTCGATGTCAAAGCGGCCCCTGTGACCGTGGATTACCATCTCGCCATGCTCGTCGACAAGGGCGCCTTGGTCGAGGAGAAGCGAGGCAACTCCGTGAGCTACAGCTTGAATCGAGAAGCGGGCGCCAGGACGCTCGCTTCGGTCAAGCAGCACGATGGGGTCAGCTTCACGATGACCGGCGAGACGCTCAATGCCCTGATCGCGGCCGCTCGTCAGGCATCGCCGCTCCCCGCCGCGTTGCTTGAATCGCGGGCCGCCGAGCCTGTTTCGCCCACGAATTCCCGTCCGCTTGGGCCAGACGCGATCGCCGACTACGTTGCCTTGCTTCAGTCGGACCTGTACGCAGGCAAAGATCTGATTCCGATCCACGAGGTCCGTCGGGTGGTCGCCGAACATCATGGCGCTGCGGCCGCCGGACATCCGACGTTCGACCCGCTGATCAAGCAGATGCGCAGTGAAGGCCAACTTCGCTTGATCGCGATCAGCGACAACCGGGACGCCACGCAGCAACAACTCGATGATTCGATCCCGGGGATGAACGAGACCATCTTCTATATTGTCATCCGATAGGAGCCGTTCGATGTCCTCAGAGAACCCGTTTCGCGAAAGCAGGCTGAACAGCAGCCGGAACTTTCGCCCGGAGTGGGATGTCCCGGAGTTGAATCAGGGGATTACGAAATGGCTCGTCGAGGAGGTGGGCCGACTTCGAGGTCGCGAGGAGCCCGACCCGGGGCAGATGATCGCCGCGATGACGGGACCGCCTGGTTATGGCAAGACCCACTTATTCGGGCGGATCGAGCATCTGGTCGATCAGGATGTCTTCTTTGTCTTTGTGCCGGCCTTCGAGGAAGAAACCGCGCCTCTCGATCACATTCGCTGGCACGTCGTCGAAGCCCTCTTCCGTATCTCCGCCCATAAGTATTCTCCCCTGGAAATGGCCCTGGCCCGGCTTTGCCGGCCCGCGTTCGCGGATTACTTCGCCAACCTGCCGCCGACCCTGGCGGCTCGGCACGAGCCGATGCAACGTCGACTCGAAGAGTCGCCCGAGGCCGTGCTCGAAGTGGTTCACCAGGTCAAGACGATGGGACCATTTCTCAAGCTCGCCGACTCGCTCCTCCAGGTCGTGCCGCACGATGCAGGAGTGGTCCGAGCACTCGCTCTGGGCTGGGCTCCTGCGCCCTGGTCGGTCACCGCTCGACGGTGGCTTCAAGGTCAAGACTTACCCGATGCGGAACGGCGAGCGCTTGGCCTCAGTGAAGTTGGCCCGACCGCTCTTGAAGTCCTTGAGGCGATCCCCGCTTATTTCGGATATACGAAGCCGATGATGATCTGCTGCGATCAGGTCGAAGGATTGCTCATAGCAAATAATCCCGACACGATAAATCGGTTAACTTCGTCCTTGATGGATTTGCTTCAGGCGGTCCCCGTCCAGATCGTGCTGAGTTGTTTTGAAGATCAGTGGGAGAAATTCTTCAAAAATGCGTTTAATGCCCTCAAAATGAGGATTAAACGACCTTCCTTTATCTTTACTGTATTGGCCTCTTGACTCACTATAAGAGTATTGGGAATATTTACTTCCGTCTCCGATGTATTTCGGAAGGGAGTTGACAATGGACCAGCGATACAAGAGCCGTTTGAAGGAGATGATGGCCCAGGCGGAGGTCGATCCCAAGCTGATCGACGGGTTCTCTTCCCGCCTCGAGACGTTCGTCCAACCGTTCTCGGCGTCGCTGGCCGTGCCCCAGCAGAAGCGGCACACGGTCGAGTATCTTACCGGACTCCTCTCGAGGCTCGAGCACAAAACAGGTGAAGGGATCGCCTATCTCTTCGACCAAGAACGGCAAGGCCTCCAGACGTTTATCGGGCAGGTCCCGTGGGACGACGCGCCCCTGCTCAGGACACTGGCCACCCAGATCGGCGAAGACTTGGGCGAATCCGATGGAGTGATCGTGTTCGATCCCTCGGCCTTCGTCAAGAAGGGGAACATGTCGGTGGGCGTCGCGAGGCAGTGGTGCGGCCGACTCGGCAAAGTGGAGAATTGCCAGGTCGGAATTTACATGGCATACGCATCGCGAAAAAATTACGCAATTGTTAGTGTGCGTCTCTATCTTCATGAGGAATGGACGAAAGATCGGCGGAGGTGCAAAGCCGCCGGAGTCCCCAAGGAGACCAAGTTTCGCACCCGCCATGAATTGGCGTTGGAGATGCTGGATGAGCACGGATCTCTTCTGCCCCACTCATGGGTGACGGGGGACGACGAGATGGGCCGCCCGGCTAGTTTTCGCCTGGATTTGAGAGCCCGAGGCGAACGCTATCTGTTGGCAGTCCCGTCGAACACATTGGTCCGCGACCTCGAGGAAACTCCGCCGGCCTACTCGGGCCGCGGACGATATCCCATGAATCCGTTCTCGCGTCTGGATCGCTGGTGCGGTCAGTTGCCGGAGTCCGCCTGGACGACGATCGAGGTCCGGGACGCTGAGAAAGGGCCACTGAAAGTGGACGTGGTGAAACGGCGTGTTCAGGCGCGTTCGCCGACGGGTGGAACGGGTCCGGAGGAGTTACTGTTCATCATGCGGGAGCGGCAATCGGACGAAAAATTTAAGCATGATTATTATTTATCGAATACAATGTCTGAGACTTTGCTGAAGGAATTGGCCCGAGTGGCGAAGGCGGAACATCGAGTTGAGGAATGCTTCAAGCGTGCGAAGAGTGAGTCGGGCTTGGGGGACTATCAAGTAAGGAACTGGCTCGGTTGGCATCATCACCAAACCCTGGCGCTGCTGGCCGCGTGGTTCCTGAATCAGGAGACGCGGCGGGGGAAAAATCGGGACCCCCGCGCTGACCTCGCCGCAAATGCGTCAATTGATCGCAAGCATGATCGCGGAATATTTAAAGTCCAGCGATCCGTTGATGCAGAGTCGTCGCAGCACGCGATGGCTTCAAAGAAACGAGCTCGCACGGTTTTATTTCCATCGTTCTCGTAAGCTTATGCCACGATTGAAGAACAATCTGCGGCTGTAGGCAAAACAGTAGAATTATGCTCGATGATCTCAAACCCGATCAGGCGATCCAACTGATCAAGAGCCGGTTGGCTCCTTGGCCTGGACGGAATGGTCATCAGTCCGCGGTTTGGCCCTTCGATGAAGCGTCGATCACGCAACTGGTCCGCGAAAATGTCCCGACACCGCGCTCGCTGATCCAAGAATGCGGTAAGCGGCTCGAGGGATGGATCGAGGAAGGTCAAGACATTGAGATTCAGCTTACCAACGTGACAGGAAGAGTCGATACAACACAGTTGTTTCTCCAGGAATGGAACAAGGAGATCGATTCAATCCGCCACGACCCCGAGCGTTCCGCGGAGAATCTCCAGGAGGATCGGCTCTATCGCGGAGTGCTCGAATCCTTGAAGCTTGCGCAGTCGGCCCAGCGGATGCGTGAATTCGGCGGAGTGCGGATTGTCGATATTCGCGACAAAGCGATCAAGGCAAACGCCCCGAACCGGCGCCCGGGGGCTTCCATTGTCCTGGCAGCGGGGCCGGGGGAAGAGTCCCAGACCGTCGTTGTGGCTCTGACCAAGATCGAAGCGTCGAAAAGCTTCAGCTTTTACTTCAAGGCCCTTTTCGAATCGGCCGCGCCCCCGGTTGCGGGTGCCTTGCTGATTCACCCGAAACGCGATCTCGAACTGGGGGCCAAGACGCGGACCGATTTCGAAGCCCGTCATAATGCGGGCAAGCTCCGGCTGATGCCCCTCGAAGACTACCCGCTCACGTATCACGCGACGGAATGCCTGGCCGCTCTCCTCGATCGGGCGAACGCGCGGGAACTCGTCATCAACAATGTGACCCTTTCGGCGGAAGACTGCCGGGACCTGGTCATCAAAACGGGCGTCATTGATCACCTGGATCTCTTCAAAATGCTTGGCCATTGGAAGCGCCCAGTAGTCAAGCCGCCCCCGACGGACACGATGGGAAGCAAGACCGGGGCCGGACCCGAATCCGCAACCGCAACCGCATCCGGCGACCCGATCGCCGAGCCCACCGTGGAGCCCGACACTCCGCCCCCGGTTGGGGAGGAGGAAGCACCTCACCCCGGCGCGTCGACTCGCGACGTGATCGAGTTGGGGCCCTGGGCCGAGAAGAAGCTGGCCGAGGCCGTCAAGAAGCTCCATTTGCTGGGGCAGGGGGTCGAGCCGGACGGCTTTGAAGTCGGTCCGACGTTTGCCAGGCTTCGGGTCCGGCCGGTCGGCAAGACCAACTTTAAGGGGGTCTGCAATAAGGCGGTCGACCTTCGGATCTCGCTGGGCCTGAAAATCGTGCCGATTGTGGGGTCGCAGGCGGGTTGTATCAGCATCGACGTCCAACGGCCCGAACGCGCGGTCGTCTCGCTCGCGAACGCGCTGGTGGATCCGCCTACGGGCTTGGCCGGACTGCCTGCCTTCCCCGTCGGGCAAGACGTGGCCGGGCGCGCTCACTGGTTGAACCTGGCCGACCCGTCGGATTGCCACCTCCTGGTGGCGGGAACCACCGGGAGCGGTAAGAGCGAGTTCCTCCGCGCCGCCATCGCGACGCTCGCGGCCCGGCTCGATCCGGATCGTCTCCAGTTCGTTCTGATCGACCCCAAGCGGGTCACGTTCAACCTGCCGGGAGCGAGTCCCTACCTCAGGTTTCCCGTCGCGTTTGGCCTCGATGAAGCCCTGCCGCTGATCGAGCAGTGCATGGCCGAGATGGATCGACGCTACCGGATCCTGGAGGAGAAGAAACTGGCCAACGTGTCCGAGTTGCCGCCGGAACTCTTGCCCCGAATCGTGCTGATCATCGACGAGTTCGCCAGCTTCCTCGAGGACAAGGAGTCCAAGAAAGTCGTGACGGCACTTTTGAAGCGGATCGGAGCGATGGCAAGGGCGGCTGGAATCCATCTCATCCTGTCAACGCAGCGGCCCGATAAGGACGTGATAACGCCGCTCCTGCGGGAAAATCTCCCCGGGCGAATCGCCTTGCGAGTGGCGTCGAAGGCGGGGAGTGACCTGATCCTGGGCTCGCCCGACGCCGAGCACTTGCTCGGCCGCGGCGACCTTTTCTGGAAGCGGGGAGGGGAACTGCTTCGCCTTCAAAGTCCTTACGTCCCCCAGGACGAGCTGGAGCGGACCCTTCGTTGCCAAGCGTGACTGAGAACGGAACAGCACGATCAAGTGGGGCCGAGAAGGAGCTCGGCCCCACTTGATCGAGCCTTACCGCGAGAGCGTCGACAGATACTCCCGGGCGAGGTGCTGAACATCAGGATCACCAGGGAGGTATTCGGTGATGGGGGGCACCATATCGGTCAAGGCAGCCTGCAGCTCCTGGGCATCGCCGAAGCGTCGGCCGGGGTGGGCCAGGCAGCGCTCGATGAGACCGATGGTGTGTGAGTCGAGTTGATGCGACCGAAGCCGTTCGGCGAAGTCGTACGGCGGCCGTTCAATCGCACCAACCACGAGCTGATACCAAACAATGCCCAGAGCGAAGACGTCATCCTGGGCTGGCTTTCGGAGCGTCCCCCGCTGTTGCGCCTCAGGAGGGAGATAAAGTCCGGTTCCGACCACGCCGGCGAGCGAGGCAAGTTGCGAGCCGCCGTCGCGTTTCGAATTGACGACCTTGGCCAACCCGAAGTCGGCGATTTTGATGCGGGGATCCGATCCTTCCGTCAGGAGAATATTGGCTGGCTTGATGTCACGGTGGACGATTTCCTGAGCGTGGGCAGCGGCCAGGCCCGAGACGACCTGGCGAATGATCTCGTGCGGTTCCAAGCGGGGACGATTGCACTTATCCTTGACGATCCACTCTTCCAGCGAGCCGCCGCCCAGATACTCGAGCGAAAGGTAGGGGTGCGGACAGTTTTCGGTCTGCACATCCTCGAAGTCGACAATATGGTCGTGCTCTCCAAGGCGTTTCAAGATCGCGACCAGGCTCTTCTGCTCACGGCGGAGCCATTCACCCGAACGATCATTGGTAAAAAACTTGAAGGCCCGGGGGGTTGGATAGCCAGGATTTTCCGCCATCCAGACTTCACCGAAGCTGCCCATTCCCAGGTGGCGACGGAGAACCCAAGGTGAGTTTGGAGCGACCAACTCGCCCTGATGCCGGATGGGCTCGACGCCAAGCAGGAGTATTTCAAGGAGTCGTTCGCTCCTGAAGTAGCTGCTGTCCATCGAGCCGAAGGCGCTTCGATGTCGGACGTTGCGCGCCATATTGAGCATGATGCCGATCAGCTCTTCGCGTTTGGCTTCCGGGATTATGCAGTTGGCGTTGTTAAGAAAAGCCTCGGCCGCGGCTCGACGAATATCGGCGTCGGTCACGACCGCGATTTTCCCGACCTGCTTTTCGATCTTCTCCGTCGAGCTTCTGAGCGTCCATTTGCTAACCACGTCAACGACCCAATCCGAGACACTCCCGGAGACCTGGGCGACATCTTTCACCGCCGAATATGCCTGGAAGAGCGCAAAAATGAGATCCATACTTCAACTCCCATAAGTGAAACCGCGTCTTGATACGCGTTTTAACTTAATACATAAGGGTGAGTTCCGGTCAACGGACCACTCCCTCTACCGAAACGGATCGGCTCTTGGGAGCATTGCCCGTCTCACAGGATTCGGGCAAGGTAAGTCACAGGTGAGGGTGTGTTCCGCCAACACCGGCAGCAAGGGGATTCATCGACTCCGATTCGCCATGGATGAGCCAGGTTGAGTTCGATAGCATCGGGGCGAAGACGACGGGCACTATTAACTCACCGCGCTTCACCACGGAGTCGAATCGATGCTTAGCCTGGCCCTCGCGACCCTTCTTTCTCCAGCAATGCCCGCCCAGGTCGCGCCCATTATCCCCAAGACCTACTATCGAACCTTTTCCCACGCTCACCCCGTGCTCAGCCGGATCAAGCCGGGAGAGACCGTTTCGACCCGGACGCTCGATTCGGGCGGACAGGATGAAAAAGGGGTGCAACGCCACGAGCCGTACAACCCGCTCAATGGCCCCTTCTTTGTGGAAGGAGCCGAGCCGGGAGACGCATTGGCCGTGACGATTACAAAGTTGGCCATGAATCGGGACTGGGGATGGTCGGGCTTCCGGCTCGGCTTGTTCTCGCTGACTCCGGAACACGTCGAGAACGTTTACCCGTCGGCCTATAAGCTGGACCTCGTCCGCAAGGGACGGTCGAATCTGGTCCCTTGGGACCTCGACCTCAAGCGCAAGACGGTTCGGCTTCGAGAGCCAGTCAGCAAGAAGCTGACGATGGAGTTTCCCGCCCAACCGATGCTCGGCTGTATCGGCGTCGCCGCGGCTGGAGACTTCGCCCCCACGTCGGGACCGTCCGGTTCCTATGGGGGCAACCTTGATTACAACAAGATCGGCGAGGGTGCCACCGTTTATCTGCCGGTCAACCACCCGGGGGGACTCTTGTTCGTGGGCGACGGTCACGCCTTGCAGGGAGATGGCGAGTCGACAGGAACGGGGATTGAAACGACCATGGACCTGGAGTTCGTGGTCCAGGTCAAGAAAGGGGTCAAGCTCTCCGGCCCGCGCGTCGAGACCGCGGATGAGATCATCAGTATCGGCTCGCAGGCCGAATTTGCGAGCGCTCTCGATAATGGTCTCAAAATGGCCACCAGCGATATGGTCGATTGGCTGGTTCGGGACTATCAACTCGAGGATTGGGCTGCCCATCTACTGATCGGTTATCAAGGGAAGTACGATGTGGTCACCGTCGCCGGCTCAATGGCCCTCTGCATTCCCAAAAAACGCCTGCCCACGCGGCAGGCGACGGCTGCCGACCCGGCGAAGGAGAGCGCGGCCAAGCCCTGACCAATCCAGGTGCGAAACGGGCGTCGCTTGACCGCGCGCCCGTCTCGCTCGGCCGAGGGAGCTCTTTTTGGAGGAAGGTGCGAGCCGACTCCTTTCCCGGATTACACCTATCTGCTTCAATGGCCATCAAAGGCCTAGCCTCGGCATCGAGCCGAGGACGGTGATCGAACGAATCAGGTCGCGGGCGAGGACGTCACAGCCATGTTTCCTCTCAAGCTCCGATATGCCTTGACCGTTGTTTCCATGGCGGCGGGGTTCACCGCGAGTCCCTCGGAAACCTTCGGAGCCGACGCTCAGGTCGAGCAGACTGGCATTACCAAGTCTGAATTCATCTATGATTCGGCTTCGTTTCCGAAATGTCATGCCTCGACGATTGCCGAATCAAACGGGCGGCTCGTCGCGTCCTGGTTCGGCGGGACCGATGAAGGGAAGCCGGACGTCGGGATCTGGGTCGCCAGCCATGATGGCAAGACCTGGAGCAAGCCGGTGGAAGTGGCCAATGGGATCGACGGGGAGAAGCGCTATCCGTGCTGGAACCCCGTGCTGTTCCAGCCCAAGGAGGGCCCGCTGCTCCTCTTTTACAAGGTGGGTCCTACTCCCTCCGACTGGTGGGGAATGCTGATCACCTCCGAAGATGCGGGCAAAACGTGGTCTGCCCCGCGTCGGCTGCCGGCTCCGTTCCTCGGGCCCATCAAGAACAAGCCGATCCAGTTGCCGGGGGGAGATCTTCTTTGCCCTTCGAGCACGGAGGATCACGGGTGGAGGGTCCACTTTGAACGCACCAAAGACCTCGGTCGCCACTGGGAAATGATCGGCCCGATCAACGACGGCATCAAATTTGGTGCGATCCAACCTACGCTCTTGTCCTATGGCGATGGCCGGTTGCAAGCGCTCTCCCGGAGCAAGCAAGCCAAGGTCGTTGAGTCCTGGTCTTTGGATCAAGGAAAGACCTGGAGCGAACTCGCCGAGACCACTCTCCCCAACCCCAACTCGGGAATCGACGGAGTCACGCTCGCCGACGGCCGCCAGCTCCTTGTGTACAATCATACCCGTCGGGGGCGAAGCCCTCTGAACATCGCGGTCTCCGAGGACGGCCGATCCTGGCACTCAGCGTTGATTCTCGAAGATCAGCCGGGCGAATTTTCCTACCCCGCCGTGATCCAGGCTTCGGGCGGCCTCGTGCATGTCACCTATACTTGGAACCGCACGAAAATCCGGCATGTTGTGGTCGATCCCACAAAGTTGAAACTCAGCGATCTTCCGGCCAGCCGGTAGGGAATCGATCCTGAACGCGGTGAACCCTTCGTCGCCAACGGCGCGGCGCCTGACTCTCGGGATAAAACTGGGGGGAGCGAGAGCGAGGCGCCCCGCTCTCTTCCTCGAGTTTCACTCGATCATCCAAGCCTGAATCCTTGGTCTTCCTCACGCCCATCGCCGGATTTGGCCACGCGTTAAGCTTGCAAACGCCGCGCCGATGATTACAATCTATGGTTTGCCTCCGACCGGTTCCAGGCCGAGAGGTTGTTCCCACACTTTTGCACGTGGGGCGATCGGTGGGACAGCGTGAGCCAGATGAGTCGTCTGTGGGCATGCCCATGGCTGAGGGAGAGTGAGACGGATGGCCGAGTTAATGACCACCGACGTGAGGGCGCTCCTGGATCGCCAACCTTTTGATCACTCGGCCGTGGCCGACTTGCGTGAGGTCCTCGGCCGAGACCCGTCGCGATACCGGACGCTCCGCGACGCCGTCGCGGCCATGAAAGAGCGTGAAAAAGAGGACATGAAGCCCGACATCTACTTGCGAGTCGGGTTGGGCGAAGTCCTGCTCGGTCGTTATACGAAGGGGCTGGAGCAACTCAACAAGGCGGGTGATGTCGGCTTGGCTCACTTCCATCGTGGAATCGCGCTCGCGAACCTCCAGCGTTGGTCGGACGCGGCGTTGGCGTTTGCCGCGGCCTCGGCGGCAGGGTACGACACCAAGCAGGCGGACCTCCATCGGGCGGGATCCTTGCGGCGTGGCGGGCACGTTGAAGAAGCGCAGGCGATCCTGGGCGGACTCGAGAATCTGGACGGAAGCTCGGCCGAATACCACTACCAGCGCGGCAGCCTGCTTGCGGCCGATGGTGAGTTGGCCGACGCGTCGGTCGAGTTCGAGAAGGCGCTCAGCCTTGATCGGGACCACACCGGTGCGTTGTTCGAGCTGGCCTACATCAACGACCTGTTCGGCAACGACGAGACGGCCGTTGAGTATTACAAGCGGTGCACCCAGCGTCCTCCGGTCCCCTTGGCGGCGTTGATCAACCTCGGAGTGCTCTACGAGGACGAGATGCGGTTCCGGGAAGCGGAAGCCTGCTACCGCCAGGTGCTCGCGTTCGACCCGAACCATCCCCGCGCTCGGCTCTTCTTCAAGGATTGCCGCGCCAGCAAGGACATGTACTACGACGAGGAAGCCGAGCGCGGATTTACCGTGCTGAAGCAGCTCCTCGAGATTCCGGTCACCGACTTCGAGCTCTCCGTCCGGAGTCGAAACTGCCTCCGGAAGATGAATATCCGGACGCTGGGCGACTTGACCAGGACGACCGAAGCCGCCTTGCTGGCGAGCAAGAACTTCGGAGAGACGTCGCTCTCTGAAATCAAGGAGATGATGACCTCCAAGGGGCTTCGTCTCGGCATGGCTCTCGAAGGGGGCGAACGCGCCACCAACGACTTGCGGGCCGAGCCGATCGAAGAGCTCTCCCAGGAGGAGAAGGCGCTTCTGGCCAAATCCATCAGTGATCTCAATCTCTCGGTCAGAGCACGCAAGTGCATGACAAAGCTGGGAATCCAGACCGTCGGCGAATTGATCATTCACACCGGCGACGAGTTGATGGAGTGCAAAAACTTCGGCGTGACCTCACTCAACGAGGTCCGCGAAAAGCTGACCGAGTTCAACCTGAAACTCAAGAACGAGTAAGTCGCGCCTTTGTCACGACCGGTTGAATTCCAGGTTTTGCTCCGCGACCCCGCCTCCTTAGCACGGCGGGGTCGGTTATCCACACCTCACGGTCCCGTGGAAACGCCGGTATTTATGCCGGTTGGTACGCAAGCGACCGTAAAGGGACTGACTCCCGACCAACTCCGTGCCACGGGCACCTCCATGCTTCTGGCCAACACCTATCACCTTGCCTTGCGGCCCGGTGAAGAGGTGGTGGCCAAGTTGGGGGGGCTTCATCGGTTCATGGGGTGGGACGGCCCGATCCTGACGGACTCGGGAGGGTTTCAAGTCTTCAGCCTCGCTGCGCGCTCAAAAATTACAGAACAAGGGGTGGCGTTCCGATCGCACATCGACGGGCGATTACTCCAGCTTTCCCCCGAGTCGGCGGTCCAGATTCAAGAAGCGCTCGGCGCGGATGTGGCGATGTGTTTTGACGAGTGCCCGGCGCTCCCGGCCTCCAAGGAGACGATCGCCAGCGCTGTGGGAAGGACCGTGCGGTGGGCCCGGCGTTGTAAGGACGCCCATACCCGAAGCGATCAGGCCCTGTTCGGGATCGTGCAAGGAGGGAGCCACTCCGACCTACGTGGTGAATGCGCCGAGGCGCTCGTCGCGATGGACTTTGATGGCTACGCCGTCGGTGGAGTCAGTGTGGGAGAGAGTCGCGAACAGGTGCGGGAGGCCTTGAGGGTCACGGCCCCTTGGCTTCCCGAGGATCGGCCCCGCTATCTGATGGGAGTCGGACGGCCTCAGGACATTCTCGATGCCGTGGCAACCGGCATCGACATGTTCGATTGCGTTCTGCCGACGCGGAACGGCCGCAACGCGACCTGCCTGACCGGTTCGGGGCAAGTCAAGCTTCGCAATGCCGCGCACCGTCACGACCCGAGGCCGATTGAAGAGGGGTGTGATTGCCTGGCATGTCGGAGTTTCAGCCGTGCCTACCTGCGTCACCTGTTCATGGCGAAGGAGATGCTCGGGCCAATCCTGGCGTCGATCCACAATGTGGCTTACCTGCAGCGCTTGACCCGGCAGATCCGCGAGGCGATTACCGAGGGGCGATTCGTCCAATTCAGGTTGGAAGTTCTTGAAGCGCTGGGACCATAGCGGTTAGATTGCTGGTGAGGGGGGTGGGCTTGAGTGTCGGAGCCTACGTCTGATCCGGCGCAACGACCGCTCACGATCTTCACCCGAGATTCCACGGACCAAATCAATGCCTTTTTTGCTTGCCGCGATTCCATTGGTCTTCGCCCAGGGTCCTGCTGGAGCCAACGCCAAAGAAGGTGTTTCGAGCACCCTGAATCTTTTGCCTTACGTGCTCATCTTCGTCGTCTGGGGCTACTTCATCCTGATTCGCCCCCCGCAACAGCAGGAAAAGCGACGACGACAGATGATCGCCTCGCTGAAGAAGAACGACAAGATCATCACGACCGGCGGGCTCTACGCCACCGTCTCCTCAATTGACCCGGACCAAGATCGGATCGTCCTGCGAGTGGACGACGACCGGGGAGTCAAGCTGACCTTCAGTAAGTCGGTTGTCGGACGTTTGATTGAGCCCACGACTGAGAAATCCGCGGATTCCGCCTGAGAGGCATTCTCCCCGATTTCGACCGACGGTCGGTACGCACCCAAAGTTCGAAGAATGGCCGGTCGTCTCGGCCGACGCAGAATGCCCCTATTTTTAATCTTCGAAACGACCTTGCCTTTAGCCGTTAGGAATTCGCAATGTTAGCGATCGGCTACGTCATCGCCGCCTGCCTTTTTCTCAGTGCCCTCTATGCCCTGTACGGCTTGGCCGTGGGGCATAAGCTCCACCTCAAGATTGGCGTGATCGCGAGCTTTACGTTCGCGGGCTTGCTGGCGATGTGGCCGCCATCTGAAAAACTGAAGCTGGGAATCGACCTCTCCGGCGGAACGATCCTCGTCTATGAAGCCGTCAAAGACAATTTGGCGTCCAACTTCAACATGGACGAGTTGATCTCGGCGCTCAAGCACCGCGTCGATCCCCAGGGGGTCAAGGAAATCCCGATCCGCAAGATCGGCAGCAATCGGCTCGAAATCATCCTTCCCGCCGATGAAGACGTCGACGAGGTCAAACGGTTACTGACCGACGTCGGTGCACTCGAGTTCCGGATCCTGGCGAACCGGAAGCATGACCAGGCGGCCACCGAACGAGCGCTTGGCCCCAATGGGCGTGCCAAGCCCCCGAACCGGTACAAGTGGGGGCGAGTGGGTGAGGTCGCCACGGGCACCAATCCCACCTTCACCGACACGACGATCACCGATCTCGGACAAGACTGGAAGAAGAATCGCTATGCCGGGATCGACATCGAGCTGACCGGCAAGGACGCGTCAGGCAACGAACAGACGATCCCAGTCAAGATCGAGCAGAACACGGCCAACGAGATCACGCTGGCCAGCCCTCACGGCCTGCGTTCGATCTCGTCTTATCGGATTGACTATAACCCCAGCGGTATCCAGGCGGGTGATCCGAATAACCCCCGTCCCGCCGACCCGATCATTCGCGAGGACCGTCTCGGCCCCGGGCTCATCGAGCGATCGATCCTCGTTAACATCGATCGTCAGGATGTGACCGGCCGCTACCTCTCTCGTGCCTACGCGACTCAGGACGAGCGGCTCCAGCCCGCTGTCGGCTTCGTTTTCAAGCGAGAAGGGGCCAGAAAGTTCGGCCAGTTGACTCGGGAGCACTTGCCCGAGGAAGGGGACGCATTCAAGTATCAACTGGCGATTCTCCTCGACAACCTGGTCATGTCGGCCCCCTCGATCAACTCCGAGATTCGTGAGTCGGGGATCATCGAAGGAGGAGGACAAGGCTTCCGACCCAAGGAAGTCGACTACCTGATCCGGATCCTCCAGGAAGGTAGCCTGCCGGCGAGCTTGAACCCCAACCCGCTCCAGGAGGAGAAGGTTGGCCCGACCCTGGGTGAAGACACGATTGCCAAGGGGGTTCGCGCCCTCTGGGTCTCGATGCTGGTCGTTCCAATCTTCATGGTCGTGTACTACCGGTTCGCCGGTGTGGTTGCGGTCTTCGCGCTCGTTCTCAACATGATCCTGTTGATCGGCTCGATGGCCTTCATGCAGTCGACCTTCTCCTTGCCTGGTCTCGCCGGCCTTGCGCTCACGATCGGCATGGCGGTCGATGCCAACGTGCTCGTTTTCGAGCGTATGCGTGAGGAAAAGGAGCGCGGAGCGAGTCTGGCCCAACAGATCCGCAACGGCTTCAACCGCGCCTGGGTGACGATCTTCGACTCTCACGTGACCAACTTGCTCTCGAGCCTCGTGCTCTGGTTTGTTGGAACCGAAGAGGTCAAGGGCTTCGCCTTGACGATGATCATCGGCATGCTCTGGAACCTGTTCACCGCCGTCTTCGTCTCGCGCGTCATCTTCGAGATCTTCTACCAACGAGGTTGGATCAAGAACTTGACCATGATGAAGCTGATGGATAAGTCGAACTTCGACTTCATCAGCCCGCGACACTATTGCATGGCCGTGTCCACAATCCTGATCCTCTTCGGCCTGGTCGCGACCTATCTTCGCGGTCAGAGCATGTACAACATCGACTTCACGGGCGGAACGCTGGTTACCATCCGACTGAACGAGCAGGATCCTGACGTTAAGTCACTTTCCGATTCGGGTCGGTCGAATTTCGTGCGAGATAAGGCCGGGGTGCTGCCCGACGTTACGGTTGAAAGTTTGAAGGTCGGCCAAGCCAAGACTTTCAATCGTTTCAATATCCGAACGACTGAACAGAACCCGAATCATGTCAAAGACACGATTCTAAAGGCGTTCGGCAAGAGTCTCGAACGCGTGACGATGACATACGGGTCCAGCAAGCCGATTCCCGCAGCGGCCGCTCCCGCGTCGACCGACACGGCGAAGGCGGCGGTTGTCGACCGGTTTGCCGACGGCAGGCAGTACGAGCTCAAGTTCAATACGATCACGTTCAACAGCTCACTCCCACCTGCTCAGGTCGTATCGACGATCTTCGCCAACGACGTTCTGGCTAAAGACAACATCGCGAACCCCACCTCAAGGTTCGAGATTGTCGGTGCCAAGCGGGGCGAGGATCCCAAGACGATGATCCTCCGCACGGATCTTGAACCTGAAGTGGCGGAGAAAGAGCTCAAAACGCTGGCCGTCGCGCTTCAAGACAACCGTGACATGCTGTTCGAGCGGATCACCAACTTTGGAGGAACGGTGGCCAGCGAGACTCGCACCTTGGCGTTGATCGCCACGGTCGCAAGTTGGTTGATCATCATCGCTTACCTCTGGTTCCGGTTTAAGTCGCTCATCTACGGCCTCGCGGCGGTCCTCGCGGTCGTTCACGACGTCTTGTTCACCTTGGGCGCCGTGGCCGCCAGCTACTGGGTCGCCCAGATTCCCGGTGTTCGAGAGTTTCTGCTCATCGAACCCTTCAAGATCGACCTGCCAATGATCGCTGCGTTCTTGACCCTGATTGGCTTCTCGGTCAACGACACGATTGTCATCTTCGACCGAATTCGCGAGTTGAAGGGGAAGACCCCTCACTTGACGATGAAGATGCTCAACGATGCGATCAACCAGACGTTGAGCCGGACGATTCTGACCTCGTTCACAGCCTGGCTCGTCGTGCTCATCCTCTATGTGATGGGTGGCGAAGGGCTGCACGGGTTCGCCTTTGCCCTGGTCGTCGGGTTCCTGAGCGGTACTTACAGCACGATCTATATCGCTAGCCCGATCTTGATCGACTGGATTGGATCTCATCCCGACGCGGCCAAGGCCGACAAGGAGTTCGCAGCGACCCGCTGATCGGACGACTGAGTTGAGTGAAGAACATCGAGAGGCGGTCGGAGCTTGCTATCAGGCAAGCTCCGGCCGCCTCTTTTATTTTAATTCGAGGCTCAGACACCCTCTCCCAAGGCGGCCGATTCGTGTCGGGTCCTCGAATCGATGGAGGCGTGGAGGCCCGCGATCAAAGCCTGGGAGAATGGCTCAAATCAACGCCGAGCGAAGGGGCGCCCAGACCTGGTTTTCAGGAAGGATTGTCTCTGAGAACCTGCCCGCCGTAGAGGAGCTTGATCCCCTGGTCGGTGGCCAGCCGCAAGGCTCCCGAAGGGTCGATACCCCGCCCAATCCCCTCGAGGATCTGGGGACCAACATCGAGGCGAACGGGGCGATCACGGAGTGCGTCGAGTTGATCCCACCGCGCGGCGAGTCCGAGATCATCCTCGGCGAGCCGACCGATGGCTGTTTCGAAGTGGGCAACCACCCTCGCGAGAACGCGTTCATGATCCGAGGCCGTGGAGAACCGGGAGGCATGTTGCGCGAGTGAGGTCGCCATCCGGCGGATCTCGGCGGGGGCGTCATCCAGCCGGGTTGAAACGTTGATCCCGATCCCGATCAAGAGTCGGACCCCATGCGGAGTCCCGACCCGTTCGGGAAGGATCCCGGCGATCTTGAGGCTCTCGACCTCGATGTCGTTGGGCCAGCGGAGTCTGATGCTTTCTCGAGGGATCCATTGCGCGATGGCGTCGATCACGGCAACGGCCGTAGCAAGAGCCACTCGAGGCTCGTGCTCCGTACGGAGTCCATGAGCGATTGGGTCGATCCCGATCGTGAACGTCAGGCTTCCTCGGTCGGACCACCAGGTGTGATCGCCCCGACCTCGGCCGCGAGTCTGTCGCTCGGCCGAGACCAGGACCGGACAATCACCGAGGCCGCTGACGACAACCTGCCTGGCGAGGTCGTTGGTGGATTCAACGACCCCCTTGTGTATCCAGGTCTTGATAAAGAGGCCGTTCATGTCAGTGCCGGAGAACTGGGCCAAACCCATCCTTACTCGCCGGTCATTTTGATGAGCAGTTCACCGGTCTTGACCTGTTGGCCAACCACTGCCAGGACTTCTCCGACCCTACCCGGGCGCTCGGCGTAGAGGGTCGTTTCCATCTTCATCGCTTCGATCGACAGCAGTTTCTGTCCTTTGCGAACCGCATCGCCGACGCTGACGGCGACTCCGACGATCAGGCCGGGCAGCGGTGACCCAATCTGGTTCGGGTCGTTGGGATCGGCCTTGGGGGTTTCACGAACCGCGGAGGCCAGCGAGCGATCGGCAACCTCCACCTCGCGAGGCTGGCCGTTGAGCTCGAAGAAGACGGTTCGCTTGCCGTCGGCATGCGGCTCGCCCACGGCGAGAAGTTTGACGATCAAGGTCTTACCGGGTTCGATCTCGACCAGGTTCTCGGCGGCGGGATCAGGCCCATAGAAGAAAATGGGCGTCGGGAGCATCGACGTATCAGCGTACGAGCGCTCGTGAGCCGCCAGCTCAGGGAAGACGCGCGGGTAGAGAATCAGGCTGAGCGCATCTCGGTCGCTGGCGGGCCGACCCAGTAGCTCCGTGGCCTTCACTCGCGCGGCATCGAGGTCAGCGGGCGGCATGCCGGCTCCGGGCCGGTCGGTGATCGCGGGACGCCCCTTGAGGACGCGCTCCTGAAGCGCCGGGGGAAAGCCGCCAGGAGGCTGGCCGAGCCGGCCTTCGAAGAGTTCGACCACACTCTCGGGGAAGGCGAGTTCTCGCTCAGGATCGAGCGTGTCGGCCGGAGTCAGGTTGTTCGCGACGAGAAAGAGGGCCATGTCCCCCACGACTTTCGAGGTGGGCGTGACCTTGACGATGTCGCCAAAGAGAATATTGACGTCTGCATAAGCCTTGCAGACTTCGGGCCACTGCGAGGCCAGGCCAAGCGCCTTGGCCTGGTGGAACAGGTTCGTATATTGTCCCCCCGGCATCTCGTAGGCATAGACCTCGGACGATGATGAGCGGAGGTCGGTCTCAAAGGCCGTGTAGAGGGCGCGAACCTGCTCCCAGTAGCGGCTCACTTCGATCAGGGCCGCGGAGTCGACCTCGGTTTCTCGGGGCGAGAACTTCATCGACTCGACGATGGCGTTGAGGCTGGGCTGGGAGGTCAGCCCGGACATCGACGCAACGGCGCCGTCGGCAATGTCGAGTCCAACCTCGGCCCCCTTCAAGACACTAGCTGCCTGCGCTCCGCCAATGTCGTGAGTATGGAAGTGGATCGGCAAGCCGACTTCTTCGCGGAGTGCCTTGATCAACCGCTCGGCGGCGAGGGGCTTGCAGAGCCCGGACATGTCCTTGATCGCGATCAGGTTGGCCCCGCGCTTCTCCAGTTCCTTCGCCATCCGCACGTAATAGGCCAGGTCGTATTTGGGCCGCTTCGGATCGAGAATATCGCCGGTGTAGCAGATCGCGGCTTCGCACAGGGCCCCGGCCTCGCGCACCGACTCCAGGGCGACTTCCATGTTCGGGATCCAATTCAACGCGTCGAAAACGCGGAAGAGATCGATCCCTCCGGCCGCCGCCTCCTTGACGAAGTTGCGCACCACGTTATCAGGATAGCTGGTGTAGCCGACCGCGTTGGACCCACGGAGCAACATCTGGAAGAGAATGTTCGGGATCCGTTCCCGCAACTGGTTCAGCCGTTCCCACGGGTCTTCCTTGAGGAACCGCATCGACGTATCAAACGTGGCGCCTCCCCACATCTCGATCGAGAACATCTTCGGGCAGATCCGGGCATAGGCATCGGCCACGCGAAGCATGTCGCGGGTGCGGACTCGGGTCGCCAGGAGTGATTGGTGGGCGTCACGAAACGTGGTATCGGTCAGCAGGAGCGGCGTCTGATCACGGATCCAGCGCGAGAAAGCCTCGGGCCCCAGCTTCTTGAACAACTGACGCGAGCCGTCCGGCGGGGCGGCGGCGTGGTCGTGAGCCGGCGGAACCGGCTCGGCCTGGTTCACAAAATTGGCGGGGCGAGTCACCCCGGGGAATCCGTTGACCGTGACCTCGGCGGCAAACGTCAGGAGCTTTGTCGCTCGGTCTTGCCGGATTGGAAACCGGAAAAGCTCCGGGGTTTCGTCAATGAATCGGGTCGTACAGCGCCCATCGAGAAAGGCGGGATGGTCGATGACGTTGAGCAGGAACGGGATGTTGGTCTTCACGCCTCGGATGCGGAACTCTTGAAGCGCTCGCTCCATCCGCTTGACGGCATCGATGAAACGCCGGCCGCTGGCTGAAACCTTGACCAGTAGCGAGTCGTAAAACGGAGTGACGATGCCGCCGGTCATCCCCGGACCGCCATCGAGCCGAAGTCCAAGGCCTCCAGCGGATCGATAGTGCGTGATCCGCCCATAATCGGGCGTGAACTTGTTCACCGGATCTTCGGTTGTGATCCGGCATTGGAAGGCGTAACCGAGGGTCTGAATCGAGTCCTGATTCGCGATTCCGATTTCGGGGTCGGAGAGTTCCGAACCTTGGGCGATCAGAATCTGGCTCTTGACCAGGTCAATCCCCGTTACGATTTCGGTAACGGTGTGCTCGACCTGAATTCGAGGATTGACCTCGATGAAATAGAACGTCCCCGTCTCATCGTCGACGAGAAACTCGACGGTCCCCGCGTTGTCATAGTCGACGTAGCGGCCGATTTTGAGGGCTGCGTCGCAGATTGATTTGCGAAGTTCGGGGTCGAGGTTATAGGCCGGGGCGATCTCGATGACCTTTTGATGCCGGCGCTGAACCGAGCAATCGCGTTCGTACAGGTGGACCAAGTTCCCGTGGTGGTCGCCAAGGAGCTGGACCTCGATATGCTTGGCCTTGCGAATGAACTTCTCGAGGAAGACGTCCGCAACACCAAAGGCGGTCTCCGCCTCGCGCCTGGCCTGTTCGATGGCGGAATCGAGGGCATCGGCCGACTCGACCACGCGCATCCCGCGACCGCCTCCTCCCATTGAGGCTTTGACGATGACGGGATACCCGAGCTGATCGGCAATCTTGTGAGCCTCGGGGCCCGGTGTGAGCGGTTCCTCACTGCCCAGCAAGACAGGGACCCCCGCCGCCTTGGCCAACGAGCGTGCGGCGACCTTGTCTCCCAACTTGTCGAGCAACTCGTCTCGAGGCCCGATGAAGGCGATTCCGGCGGCCTTACAGGCGCGAGCGAAGTCGGCGTTCTCCGAAAGAAAGCCGTAACCGGGGTGGATTGCATCCACGCCTTTTTCCCGCGCCAAGGCGATGATCGCCTCGATGTTCAGATAGCTCCGAATCGGTTCGCCAGCATGGCCGACTTGGTAGGCCTCGTCGGCCTTGAGCCGATGGACGGCGAATCGATCTTCGTGCGAATAAATGGCTACGGTGCGAATGCCGAGCTCGTGCGCCGACCGGAAGACCCGGATAGCGATCTCACCTCGATTGGCCACCAGGAGCTTGCGAATCTCGGACATCGCACCATCCCAAGCAAAAGCAAAAAAAGAAACGGTCCTCATCAACAGACGGAGAGGACAATGATAGCAGATCTAGCTTCGAACTTGAAATTCTATCCGTCGGTGATGACGGCGACTTGGATCGGATCGCCCTCGTGGGCTTGCTGTATTAAGCCAGACAAGTTGAAGTCAAGCTCGCGGCCAAGCCCTTGCCTTGGCTGCGAATCGCTCGCCAACTTTCCCGGAAAATAAGGATCCGGGATTGGGTTGGGTGATTGCGGTCAGCCTGCCTCATCGCCGCGGCAACCCTCGTCAAGACGAGGTGGTTGCGTCAAGAATCCTCGGCCTCGACCGGATTTTCCAAGGTACCGATTCCGGAAATTGTTGCTCGTAGTGTATCACCCGGTCGAAGGTAGGTGTTGGTTGCTGAGCCCACCCCCGATGGCGTGCCCGTCGCGATGATATCACCCGGCTCAAGCGTCATGAATCGCGAGAGGAATGAAACGATTGCCGCGACGGGGAAAATCATTTGATCCGTCGAGGAATCCTGCTTGATGACATCGTTCACAGAGAGCTGAATCGTCAAGGCTTGTGGGTCCTCGACCGCGTCGGATGTCAGGATACAGGGACCGACGGGGCAGAAGGTGTCATGCCATTTGCCATGCTGCCAGTCGAAAAAGCGGTCGCGCTCTCGATCTTTTCGGTTGGGGTTTGGCCTGAACTTCCGATCACTGATATCGTTGACCACCGTGTAACCCGCCACGTAGTCGAGCGCATCGGCCTCGTCCACATCCCGACACCTCCGTCCGACGATTACGCCCAGTTCACACTCCCAGTCGATGTGATCGGGAGAGACTCGGGGGATGACGACCGGGTCACCAGGGTTCGTCAGCGTCGTGGTCGGTGGCTTCATAAAGACATAGGGAAACGTCTCATCCCGCTCGACGCTCTGTCCGCCACGTTCGACGATGTGCTTGGCGTAATTTCCCGCGAGCAGCAGAATCTTGCTGGGAGCACCAATTGGGACCAACAGCTCGACGTCTTCCAGCGGAATCGCTAGCTCGCTCAACCCGACCGGGTCTAGCTCATCGACCCATGATGCGAGGTCGCGGATCACATGGAAATAGGCGCCGGCCGGGGGCAAGAGATCGAGGAGGTCGTCCGTCGACGGGAGCAGAAGTTCGACTCCCTTGTCATCAGAATAGGCCTCGGCCGCCTGGTCGATGGGGATCACGCAGTCATCGGCGTAGAAACCGGTGAGAATGATTTCATCTAGGGAGAATCGGCAGAGTCGCATACGGGAACCTCCTGCCCAGGGTGGAAACTCGTCGCGTCACGTCCCCGATAGGCCCTTGCGTTCGAGGCCGGTTACGATACCTCGTTCCAGGACGAACAACAACAGACCGATTCTGATTTTCCTCCCCCGGATAAGTCACCTGAGAATCCGCTTCTCTGACCGGTTCGGTCCGGTCTCAGGCCGATTTTATAGACCGCTCCGGAAAAAGACGACGTCTCCATCCTTGATGACGTACTCCTTGCCCTCGAGTCGTTGCAAGTTCTTTGCCTTGACTTCTTTCATACTTCCAAGCCGAGCCAGGTCGTCAAACGCAGTCACCTCGGCTCGAATGAAACCCTTGGCAAGGTCGGTGTGAATCTTGCCCGCGGCATCGACCGCGGATCCACCGCGTTCGAGGTTCCAACCACGGACCTCGGGTTCGCCGGCCGTGAAGAAGGTGATGATTCCGACCGCGTCGTAGGCTTTGCGGATGATTCGATTGCGACCGAACTCAGTGATCCCCATGTCATTCATGAAGACCGAGCATTCCTCGGGATCGAGTTGGGAAAGCTCGAGTTCGAGCTTGGCATCGAGGCAAAGCGCGTCCGGGGCCAACGCCAACAGTGAGGCGGGGAGTTCCTCTCCTTGGGGCGCGTTCAAGAGCACCACTTGGGGCTTGTCGGTCAGCAGGCCAAACGACCGCATTGGCTTCTTTTCTTCCTCGGTCAAACCGAGGGTCGAGATCGGTTCACCCGCTTCGAGAGTCGCGTAGATTCGCTTGATCAACTCGAGCTCCTTGAGCTGGGCATCGCGGTCCGCCCTCGGTTTTTTGGAACTCGCTGTGAGTCGATCGATTCGATTGGAGATCACGCTGAGGTCGGCGAAGAGGATTTCGTCACGGAATCCGGCCAGATCGGCGGCGGGGTTCGCTCCGGCGAAGGAACTCAAAACGATGAGCAGGGCGTCCCCCTCGCGAATCAAGGCCAGGCGCTGGGGGTTGTCGCCATGGGAGCCGGGGATCAACCCCGGCGTGTCGAGCATCTCGACGGTAGCCGGGGTGACTTTCTTTGGTTTGTGGAGCTCAGTCAGGAAGTCGAGACGTGGATCCCCTAGTGTGGCGACGCCAACCTGGCCGGCGTGAACCTTCCCAGGGTCGGGCGTCGCTCCGGTCAGGAGTTGAAAGAGTGTGCTCTTGCCGCTTCCCGAGAAACCGACCAGTCCGACTCGCATAGTCCGGCGTTCCTCTCGTCGTGGTCCCTCGCCCTCTCGATTTGGCCGTCAACGAAAAAAAAGGCGGGGGCTCGTTCCCATGGGATCGCAGCTCATGACTCCGGCTTACGCGTCCTTCGAGCGAAGGCTTGCTTCTAATGCGTCCAGCCGGGCTTCGAGGCTCGTCAGTACGTCTGGAGAGAGCGTCAAGTGGCCGAAGCGAACCCGGTAGAAGGCGTCCACGACCAGGCGTGGGACATCGGCGACCGATTCGGTCTTCAGCCCACCGCCGGTCAGGAAGACCGTGGCTCGTCGTGCAAATTCGTGCTGAGTTTCCGCCGGCGGACGTTCCAGGCCGTAGTCGGTCAGGAGTTGGGTGAGGCGGCGGTAGAAGACCACGCCTGCTGAAAGCGATGCAGGATCCTGATCGGTGCCACGGTACCAGCGGAGGATCCGGCCTATCACCCAGAGGCAGGCACGCGTCAACATCACGAGGAGAAAAGGGCGGTGAAG
Source organism: Singulisphaera photorubra (assembly GCF_045290345.1). Classification (GTDB taxonomy): domain Bacteria; phylum Planctomycetota; class Planctomycetia; order Isosphaerales; family Isosphaeraceae; genus Singulisphaera. The sequence continues at coordinate 4,277,524 of NZ_CP155447.1, forward strand.
GAAACAAAGAACCCGCGCACGCTGATAAACTGCCCCACATTTTTAAAGTGGAGCAGGTTGGTAATGAGAGGTCGAATGGACTGACCCATCATCGCAAAGCCGTTTCTTGCCTCAGTGACGAGTTGCCTGATCGGCTCGTAGATCAGGCGCTGTTGCCGATCTGCGTTGTATCCGACGACGAAGAACACCCAGATATATCGAACGAAATCAGTGAACTGACGGAAGTTCGAACTGAATCCACCCACCCGATTCACCGATTCCCGCCGCTCGTTGGCGGGCGTCGGATCAAGTGTCAGCCAGTTCGGGGGCGAAGGGGCGGGAGATTCGAGATAGGCTTCCACCCAACTGTGCGCGTGCTTCTGCCGGACGTTCAAGACCTGCGCCAGATCGTTCCAGTCGCCCCCCTTGAATCCGTTGACCAGGCGGGCCGGAATATCAACCGAACGCAACAGCAAGGCGAGGGCGCTCGCATAATATTCGCAGTGTCCCTCCTGGCGGTTGATCAGAAAATCGAGAACTGGGTCGATTTTGCGATCCACCACGTTCATGCGCAGCGTATAGCTGAATTTGCCCGAGATTCGTAAATAGTCGTCCAAGGCCCGCGCCTGGGCTTCACGGTCATCGCTGGGAATGTTTTCGATCAGGGGAAGGGCGATCTTCCGGAGCGGGGCGAGGAGGTCGGGAGGGACAGCAAGAAGGGATTCACGCTGATGCGATCTCAGCCTTTCCTCGCCGGGTTGAGGAGCCGTCGAGTCGGCGTCGGAAATGACAACGTAGTCGAAGCCGCCCGGCCTGAGTGAATCACGCATGAACGTGCCGTCATTCGAGTTGAATTCCGGACCGTGGCGTGATCCTCCTTTAATATCGATGATCGGTCGCAGTCCGAAAAGGACGGGAGAGTCGGTCGCCTCGAGCTTGATCGACTGCTGAATCGTACGGGGCCGATCGAGGCTCGGTGGGAGTGTCGAGTACCCCTTTTCTTCTCGAAACCAGCGTCCTTCCTCATACCTTGACAGTGTAACGCCGCGCCAGAGCAATTCGTCTTTCGGTTTGATTCGCTGTTGATCCTGATTGAAGAGCTCGATGCTCATCACCACGCTGTCGTTCTCGAGGATCTCGCCTAGTTGACCGAGTTGAACTTCTTCGTCGAAACCGGTGAGGTGGCCGGCCACGGGATCGGACCCTCGTGACATCCGTGCCGCCGTTCCTCGTCTGGGCATCGCGAGAAAGATCACCCCGCCCAGGGCGAGTGTTAACGCGGTCACCCGGATCCCAGAGAGTACAAACGGGAGGTCGAGCAAGCCTGGATACGCTTCCTCCGAAGCCGAGCCGGTTGTCGCTGTGAGCACCGGTTCCGCATTGGAATTCGACCGAGCTGAATCGCGATGCTCGGGGAGCAACGAGGCTGAGAACACCGGGCTCGCAATCGAACGATACCGAAGCGAGTCGCGATGCAACGAGAAGAGGGTCAGGACCCAGAGGGTGAGGAACGCCCAGGAGAACATCAGCAGGCCGACTCGATCACTCTGGCTGATGAAGACGCCGACGAGCACCTGGGTCAGGCCGAGAAGGACGAGAAACCAGTCGTCCTCGGGCGTCTTGGGCAGGAACATCTTGATCAGCTGGAGGTAGACGAGGAAATGGGCGAGCACCCGCAAAAGCGAGTCGGGATCGATCAGGTATTCGAAAAGAACCAGGCCGATCGAGACCAACGCCAGGCCATTGGCCGCGGGGCGCGGTAGGCCGAGCGAAGGATTGCGGTCGACGGTCATCACCGCGATAAATCCGCTGATGGCAACCGCAATTGGGAAAAGTATGCTGAAATTATTGTCGGTGACATCGACGCTCATCGTCAACGTCGCCAATGTCAGCATAAGATAAAAGCTGGTGCGATAGAGGGTTGTGAAGATCATTCCGAGGAGCCCCCACTAATCGACTCGATCCCATCCTGGTTGCTGTCCTGAGCCTCCTGAGTCGGCGAGACCCTTGGACCCGAGGCGCCTGATTTCGAAGAATTCGGGGGGAGGTCATCAGGAAATTGGATGAACTCGGCGAGTTCGTCGTTCGATGCGTCGAGCAGAACGACCCGGCCCATTAACCCTCGCGCAGAGGCTCCCGAAAGTCGCTCAGACCGTTCGGCTTCCTCGAGCAGATTCACTGGGCGGGTGGATACGACCACGAGCACGGCCTCTCGGAGCGTCGCCGGGGGCAGGGCATCGAAGAGTGTGGAGAGCGTTCCTTCGGACGAGGGGCGCATGACGGCAAGTTGTTCGAGTAACTCATGGAGCAGCTTGACCGACGCGGGCCCTTGTTGGACTCCGGGAGTGGGGCCGGTCCAGCCGAGCAGGAGCCTTCGCCCCGGGTGACGACATGTCTCGAGACAGATCGTTGCGGCGAACTGGATCATCTTCTCCAGCGACTCGCGCTGTTCGGGCATGACCTTGGTCCGGGGAAGCCAAGGGTCAAGGAGAATCGCCAGGTCCTGCTCGTTCTGCTGCTCGAATTCCTTGACCATCGGCTGCCCGAGCCGTGCCGAGGTACGCCAGTGGATCCACCTTGGGCTATCGCCGGGACGATAGTCGCGGAGTCCGTGATATTCTTGTTGCTGCGCCGAGCGATCGTGCCGCAGCCCCCGATGGGTCTCTGACGCCTGCCGCTGCAGAAATTGCCAGCGTCTCGTCAACTGGCCGACCTTCGGATAGACGGTCAGTTGGGCCGGTTCCAGCGTGGTCACCCGGCGCTCGATCAATCCGAAGGGAGACCGGGTGACCAGGTCGAGCATCCGGAATCGGTACTTCCCGCGCTTCGGACTCGGCCCTTGCCAGCGAAGTCGCGCCCGGCTCATACCGGGGACCCGTGCGAAGAAAACGCGAGGTGTGACGCTGCTCGAGCCCGAAACGATTCGATCCAAGGGAGTGAGATCGTCCTCGACGGCGAGCGCCAGGGCCGCCATCCAACGTCGCGAATTCTCGAGCGAGTAGTCGAGCGTCAACGGCTCGCCCGAGAAGACGTAAGAGGGGATTCGCCTCGTGACGCGCAACTTTCGGAGCATCGCAGCGCTGGCGAAGATCGAGGCAACGAGCGGTCCCGCGGCCAAACCGGCCACGAGCAGGATCAGGTTAATCTGCTGGTTCAGGCCCGTTCCCAGGAGCCCAAGCCAGACGAGGATGTAAAGGATCCCTTCCCGCGTCCACAGAAGTCTCTGAGTCGGCCACAGGCTGACAAGGACCCAGCGAGCGGACCGAGTGAGGAAGCCACGCGACTCCATGGAGACCACTTTCCTTCCGCGGTCAGTCCATATTCATGGACGATGATGGAAATCCCGCTTCGGTTCCGGTGCGGAACGATCTGATGGAAGGCGCAAAGCTGCACCTACCGGGATCGCTCAAGAGGGAACGCGGAGACGATCCACAAGATCACGGATGATGGCCTCGGCGGCCCCAAACTCACCAGCCTGGAGGAACGACTTACCCACCACGCGGTGCGCCAGCACGGGAACGGCCAGTGATTTCACGTCGTCGGGCACGACGTAATCGCGGCCCGATACGAACGCGAGGCTCTGGGCGGCTCGATACAAGGTCAGTGCCCCTCGGGTGCTGACACCAACGTGAAGGTCCTCTCCCTTGCGAGTTGCGTGAACGATATCCAGCAGGTATTCGGCGATTGCGTCGTCGACCCGGACGTTTCGCACCGCGCGTTGGAGTTGGAGGACGTCTTCCGCCATGAGGACGGGGCGGAGCGTCTCGACCGGCTCCCCAGACCGATGGGTCGAAAGCACTCGCCGCTCCTCGGAGCGAACAGGATAGCCCATCCGGAGCCGGATCATGAATCGATCGAGCTGGCTCTCCGGGAGGACGTAGGTTCCCTCGAACTCATAAGGATTCTGGGTGGCCAGCACGATGAAGGGAGGTTCGAGGGTATACGTTTTTCCCTCGACCGAGACCTGAGTATCGCTCATTGCCTCGAGCAGCGCACTCTGGGTCCTTGGGGTTGTGCGGTTGATCTCGTCAGCGAGGATCACGTTGGCGAAGATCGGCCCCTGCTTAAAAACAAACTCGCCCGAGGCTGCGTTGTAAACGCTCGACCCGATAATGTCCGAAGGGAGCAGGTCGGGGGTAAATTGGACGCGGCGGAACGAGCAGTCGATGCTGGCGGCAAGTGCCCGCGCGAGGAGCGTTTTGCCCACGCCGGGAACATCTTCGATCAGGACGTGCCCCTCAGCCAGTAGCGCAACGACCGCGAGTTTGATGATTTCAGGCTTACCCAAGACAACCGTTGCAACGTTCTCTAAGAGCCGGTTTAAGAGCGACATCAACTCGTCGAGGTCAGGCGAGGCCATCTCGGAAGTCTGCGGTGAATTCATACGCTTTCCTTCGATCCAGCGGATGTCCGAATCCAGGCCCCGGACTTGGTGACGCCTCGCAATAGTATAAACGAGCCACACCCTCGATTCCAACGTCGCGGTAACCCCCGCCTCAAGGATTCAACCTCCACTCTCGGTTGAGGACTTGAGTGGAGAGAAACCGCGAGCGACCGCGGGACGCTCGCGATCCCAATCCTCCCCAGAGTGATGATTCGACCCTTGACGCTGACGATCCTGTCGATTTACGATGATTGGCGATGGGATGTCATCCATCAATTTGCTTCACGGATGAGCGCATTCTTCGCGATGACGACTCCACGCACGGATCGAATTCTTGTCGCTTGCCCCGACGCCAGGCCACCTGCCTATCAGGCTGTGATCGGACTGGCACAAGCGGATCTCCTCCATAGCTTTCACACGGCCTACTACTACCGTGGAGGGGGCCGGATTGGTTCGCTGGCGAGTCGCGTCGCGCCGGAACGCTTTGCTCGGTTGCAACGGACGCTTGCCCGCCGCTTTGATCCGGAGATCCCGGGCGCACAGGTTCGTGCTTCGTGGGGATATGACGTCGCGCTCAGGCTCGAGGGGCAACTTGCAAGACGAGGCCATCGAGCACGAAGCGGAGTCGCGCGATGGCGGACGGAGCGATTTGACCGCAAGTTGGCACGTACGCTCCGAGGGCAACGCCCCGATGCGGCCCTCATCTTCAGTGACGTGGGCTCGCATTACACCTTGCCCCGCTGTCGCGAACTGGGGATCCGTACCATCCTGAGCATGGTCCACGGCGATGTCCGCGAGGAACAGCAAGTTCTCGAACGTGAGTCCGAATCCTCGCCCGACTTCTTCAGGATCTATCTTGGCGACGGGTCACTCGATCTTGAGGCACTGGCCTGGCTCCACGATCGTCGGCTTCGTGACATCGAGCTGGCCGATCGCATTCTCGTTCCCTCTGACCATATTGCCGAGACCTTGATTCGGTACGGAACGTCGCCTGACAAGGTCACGGTGATCCCGTACGCGGCCGATACACGCCACTTTCGACCCGACCCGGCAAAGCGGCATAATGAATCATGCACCTTTTTATTTGCCGGGGGGATTACGCAGCGGAAAGGGATCAAGTATCTCCTGGAAGCGTGGCGGCGAATTCGGCGACCAGGATGGAGACTGCAACTTCTCGGTGGATTGCCCAGTGATCCCGGGCCACTCGTCGACTACCTTGATGAGGTGGAACTGCTCGGACGAGTCTCCCACTCCGAGATGCCCGCGCGCATGGCGGCGGCTGACGTCTTCGTCTTCCCCTCGCTCTTTGAGGGGTCGGCCGTGGTGACTTACGAGGCGCTCGCTTGCGGGCTTGCCTGTGTGGTCACACCTGACGCCGGGTCCGTGGTGCGAGACGGCATCGAGGGGCTCCTCGTACCGCCCGGGAACATCGAACGCCTGGCCGAGGCCATGGAGCAACTGGGGCAGGATCCTGAGCGCCGAGCGTGCATGTCGGTCGCCGCGCGAACCCGGGCTGAGTCGTTCGACTGGCCCCGCTACCATTTAGCCGTCGCCGGGGCGGCCCGGCATGCGATCGACTATCCTGGATAATAGCAACCCCAGGAAGGGGATCAGCGTGGAAGTTTATCCGGCCTACGGCACCGCAATGGTCATCATCGCGGTTTTCCTCGCGCACTTCTTGTCGGGGAAGTTCGACCCGTTTGAACCGATCTGGATGTTTCTTGTTGGATACGTCCAGATTTATGTGTTTCAGGCGATCAACTACCACGATTGGGCCGTGCAAGCGCGGGGCACCCAGATGGTCATGACGGCCAATGTCAGGGCGCTTTGGGCCCTGGTCTGGTTCATGGTCGTCTATCACTGTGGGATCACCAAGCTGTTCGCCAGACGCTTGCCGAATCCGCCCATGAAGTGGTCTCCCGGCATCGTCTGTCTCATGAGCCCTTTCCTCATCCTCTGGGGCTGCATCGGCGCTGGGCTCTTGCTCCGCGGCGGCGCCATCGGGGGAGAGGTCACGCCCGAAGGAGCTCTGCTGGCCTCATTCCCTTTCGTCATGCTCGTGGGGGCCGTCCTGCTGATTGTGACCGGCCGATCAGGTGAAAAGAATCGCCCTGTTTTTACCGCCTTAGGGTTGGCGATCGGCGTGTTCTATATCATGATTTGGATGTTTAATGGAAAACGATCTCACTCGTTGATGGGTGTACTGACGACCGTATGCGCGTATTACATCACGCGACTGCGACGCCCATCCTGGCCGGTTCTGATCACGACGGCCTTCGCGGGTGCGCTGTCGGTTTCGATTGCCATTGGTTGGAGATTTGAACGACAACGCGGTCGGGATGGCGCGGAATTCTTCACGTTCTTGAGTGAATTCGATATGGGCACCATCCTGAGGAACATGAATATCGAGGGGGACGAGGATACGGGGCGGGCGATTTCCCATGAGACGGAAGAGTACGGTGGCTTTCTCGTGATCCTGACGGCCGTGCCATCCATGTCCGAGTACGACTATGGTGCCTCGTATCTCCGGACCTTCTCGACCTTTATCCCGCGGATCATCTGGCCGAGCAAGCCATACTACGGGCGCGAACAATGGATCAACGCCTGGATTGCCGGGTCTGAGTTCAAGCGAGACTCGAAGTTCACCGGACCGGCGATCGGGATTCACGGGGCGACCCAACTCAACGGTGGCGCGGTGGGAACGGCGATCGTGTTTGCCTGCGTGGCCCTCTTTTTGCGAACGAGCTATGACTATTTTCGCTTGTATGCCCACGTCCCGTGGGTTCAGGCGTGGTGGGCCGTCTTCTTCTTCAACGCGTGGTTCATGGTCGTTACTGACGACCCCATGGTCTGGTTCTATTACAATTGGGGCTTCACATCGATGCCCTTCCTCGTCTTGCTCTGGTTTGTGAACAAGGCGGGGCGAGCGCCTGGCGACGTCCCGGTCGCGGCGTATGCTGCCTGAAGCGATCTCCCGACACCGTGACGAATCCGGCGGGAACGAGAGGGAACTCGCACCAATGTCAACGACACTCGCTATCTCGTTCACTAATTTTGGGCCGTACCACTTGGCCAGGCTCAGAGCCCTAGCCCACGCGCTTGGCGCTGGTGGGGGACGGCTGATCGCTTATGAGATTGCCGGGACCGAGAGGTTGTATCCGTGGGTGCGCGAGCAGGGGAAGGAACTCTTTGAATGGGTTACCCTCTTTCCGAACCGAACTCTGGAAACCCTTTCGAGGTCGGCATGCTCGAAGGCGATGCGTGAAGCCCTCCAGCGGGACCGGCCCGACGTCGTGGCGGCCGTCGGCTACTCCCGGCCCGAGTCCATGGCGATTTTGCGCTGGGCGGGCCGCGAAAGACGGCCGGCGATCTTGATGTCGGAAAGCCAGGCGGTCGACCATCCTCGCGTTTGGTGGAAAGAGGCGGTCAAGCGAACCCGAGTGCGACGATTCTCCAGCGCCCTGGTCGGCGGCCCTCCCCATCGCAACTATCTCGTCGATCTCGGGATGCCGCGCGAACGGATCGTCATGGGCTACAACGCCGTGGATAACGACCGGTATGCGCAACAGGCCGAACGCGCCCGCCAAAGCGTAGAGGGGTGTCAGGGAATGCCCCGGTCACCCTACTTTCTGGCCGTGAACCGGTTTGCCTCGGAAAAGAATCTCGTGCGCTTGGTTCGCGCCTATGCTCGCTATCGGATCTCCGTGCCCAAAGAAGGGGCGTGGGACCTGGTACTTTGCGGCGACGGTCCCGACGCTTCCGAGGTCGACGAAGCGGTTGCCTCTTGCGGATTTGCCGACTCGATCCACCGCCCCGGTTTCCTCCAGGCTGACGAACTTTCACGTTGGTATGCGTTTGCCTCGGCATTCGTTCATCCGAGTATGATGGAACCGTGGGGCCTGGTTGTCAACGAGGCCGCGGCGTGCGGGCTGCCCCTCTTGATCTCAGAGCGTGCGGGGTGTGGCGAGACGCTCGTCCCCGACGTTCCCGACACCACCGGACGGCGCTTCGATCCGCGTGACGTCGAGGCAATGAGTCGCTGCCTCGCCTGGATGGCCGCGCTGAGCGCGGCCGAGCGGCAGGCGATGGGGCGTCGAGCCAGCGAGGTCGTCGCGGAGTGGGGGCCGGAGCGGTTCGCCCAAGGGACGCTCGAGGCCATTGAACTTGCCATGCAGGCCCAGAATCGGAGGCGGGTTTCGTCCCGGAAACTCCGAGCCGTGGGTTGTTATCCAACTGAAACGCCGTGGTCGATCGTCACGGAGGAAGTGGTGGGCGACGCCCGCCGTTCACGTCCTGAATCGAGGCCCAAGATGAGCCATTCGTTCTCCTCCACCCTGGCCAATACCCCCAAGCCCGGGACCGCTTCCTCGAACCGAAAGTTTCGGGAAGGCTGGCTGCACATATGCAATGGGCTCGACCCGATCCGTGACGGCGGGATGGTGCCAAGCATTCTTGGTATGACCGGAGCGCTGGCTGGAATCGGCGGGCCGGTCAATATCGTCACCCCGACCCCATCCCGGCTCGGTGACACGATCATTCCGCCGAACGTTCGTCTTCAGGGGCCGGAAACCGAGCTCGAGGCGGTGGTTCGCACGGCGGAAGTGATTCACATGCACGGCCTCTGGCAAGCGCAAACCCGTCGAGGTGCGCGACTGGCATGGCGGGCGGACGTCCCTTACCTGATCGCCGCTCATGGAATGGCCGAGCCCTGGGCCATGCGTCAAAAGGCGTGGAAGAAAAAGATCTACACGGCTTTGGTCGAGGGCAAAAACCTCCGTCGCGCAGCCTGTCTTCACGCGTTGTCGCGACCGGAGATCGGCCATCTCCGCACTCTGGCGCCTCGCACTCCGATTTGCTATATCCCCAACGGAGTCGATCCGGCCCCACTCGAAAACCTGCCCGATCGCTCCAGTCTGGAGGCAGAATTCCCTGAGCTGAAGGACAAGTTCGTTCTTCTCTTCTACAGCCGGATTCACGTCAAGAAGGGACTCGACCTCCTCGCTCAAGCGTTCGCCCGAATTCAACGCGAACATCCGCAGGTCCATCTCCTCCTGGCAGGGAATGACGATGGTGCGCTGGGGCCGTTCTTGAACCGAATCAACGACGACGGTCTCACCTCGCGCGTGACGTGGGTCGGCCATGTCTCGGGTGAACGTGCCCGACGAGTCTGGGGGGCGGCCGACGCGTTCATCCTGCCCAGCTACAGTGAAGGCTTCAGTATGGCGATCCTCGAAGCCCTCGTCTGTCGCTTGCCAGTGCTCATCACGACGGCCTGTCATTTTTCCGAGTTGGCTGACTTCGAGGGAGGAATCGTCGTCGAGCCGGTCATCGACGAGGTCACGCGTGGTCTCCGTGACCTGCTGGAACGCTCCCCCGACCAACGCGCGGCGCTGGGGGCGGCCGGTCGCGCCTTGGTTGAGCAGAAGTACACGTGGGAGCAACAAGGGCAACGCCTGGCCGACGTCTATCGCTGGATGAGCGGGGGCGGAAATCCGCCTGAGGCCGTGCTTGGTCCCGACCAGGAGCCTTGAGCCGTCGTCTCTCTGCCCGAGTTCGCCCTTTGGTTCGACTCATCTTTTTGATCCGCGAATGACCGACGACTCGTCGGTGTTCGCGGCCACCCTTGACGAAGTACGGGCGTTGCGACCGCCCTGGAGCCGATCATGTCCCTGCTCGAATCCACAGACTCGATGTCCGATGCCGGTCGCGCGACGTCGGACGTCACGACGAGTGCTCCGTCCGGCAAGGTCAAAGTGAGCGTGCTTGTTCCGGTGAAGAATGAAGCCGAGAACCTGAAACGCTGCCTGCCCGCGCTGGCGTGGGCCGACGAAATCTTCATCGTGGACAGCCAGAGCACCGATGAAACCGCGGCCGTCGCGGCGGAACATGGCGCTCGCGTCGTTCAGTTTCATTTCAACGGGACCTATCCCAAGAAGAAGAACTGGTCGCTGGAAAACCTGCCCTTCCGCAATGAGTGGGTCCTCATTGTGGACGCGGATGAGGTGGTGATCCCCCCATTGGCCGACGAGATCGCCAGGCGCACCGCGGGCGACGAGGCCGATGGGTTCTACCTCAACATGAAGTACTACTTCCTCGGCCGTCGGATCCGCCACTGCGGTTACTCCGAGGCGTGGAACCTGCGCCTCTTCAAACATCGCCTGGGACGCTACGAAAAGATGCCCGTCCGGCCAGGCGCTCAGACTGGTGACAACGAGGCCCACGAGCACGTCGAATTGAGCGGAAACCGAAAACCGCTACGACTCGTCCACGAACTCGACCACTATGCTTATCCGACGATCTTCGCCTGGGTCGAGAAGCACAATCGATACGCGCGCTGGGAAGCGGAAATGTATGAGCGGTTCCTCAACGAGCCCATTCCCGCGTCGATCGGCACCGGGAAACGACTCAAACGCTTACTGAAGAAGGTCTATCTCCGGCTCCCGATGCGCCCGCTCATTCGCTTCGTCTACTCGTACGTGATTCGCCTTGGTTTTCTTGACGGTAAGCCCGGACTCGTCTTCTGCACCCTCTTGTCGTTCTACGATTTCCTGGCCTGGGCGAATGTCTACGAGCGCCGGGTTTTAGCTCGAAGCGAAGAGAATCAACGGATCGGGATGGAGGCGGGCTGAGCAAATTCGTTCAGCGCCAGGACTGATTGATAGATGCACTCCAAATCCCGAGCCTCATCATCGGGCTGGAAGTCCCGAAGGACGACCTCCCGTCCTCGCTGACCGATCCGTCGTGAACGCTCAGGATCGTTCAGGAGGTCGATGATCGTCTCCGCCAGGGCGGTGGAATTGTCCGGCGGGACGAACAGGCCCGACACGTCCGGGTCGATCAGAGCTCGAAGCCCAACGACTTCAGAGGCGATCGAGGGGACCCCCGCGGCCATTGCTCTCGCCAATGACAGGCCAACGGTGGGGACGAGTGAGGTGAGACAGAAGATGTCGAGCACGCTCCAGAATCGAAATCCTTCGAGCGATTGGCTCGCGAACGTGACCCGGTCGGCGATTCGAAGTCGGTCCGCTCGACGGCGAAGGTCGACCTCGTCCTCTCCCTTTCCCGCGATCACAAACTCGGCATCGATTCCCGCGTCGAGGACCCGACGCGCCGCGTTCAAAAACGTGGCGAAGCCCGAAGCGGAGACCAAGGGGCCGGCCGTACCAATCACAGGCACGGGAGTCAGGCGCTTGGTCGCCGGAGGAGCGACCGGCTCGGGAGCCGTGATCCCGGGACAGGCCACGGACAGCAAGGAGGCAGGAACTCCAAAATTCACCTCGAGATCGTCAGCGAGCTCCTGGTTGACCGCCACCAGTTTTCGACACCAGCGACGACTCAGCCGCAAACGATCGCGAGGACCGAGGAATTCGTCGACCGTCTGGATGTAGGGAATTCCCCAGTGCTCGGCGATCGCCAACCCTGCGCTGCTCATCGTCGAGTGGAGGATATGGAGTAACTCGGGCCGGCGGGTGGGGTCGCCGAGCCGGAGCCGTCTGACGGCCAGCGCGAGTTGCCAGCGGTGGCCAAGGCGCGGGCATTCGATGAACCGCTCGTCGGCTGAGGTCCCTTCTCCGGCCGACACATAGAGAAGGTTCGCCGAGACACCGAACCGGGTCAGCCGGTCCAGGAAGGACCGCATCGAATCGATGTCGCCTTGCGCGTCCAGCCGACCAGCGAGCAGGAGCAGTGATCGCGCGGGTTCGCCCATTGCTCGGCTCCTCGACGAGGGGTTGGCTCTGCCATCATGCGACGACCGAGCCGCAACCTATCACAACGCCGAATCGGGGGGCAGGCGAATTCCTGAGAAGCGTTCGCACCAGGCCTAAAAAAAGGGGAAGGGCGAGGGAGACCTCCTCAATCTGGGGATTCATGGAAGGTCAGGTCGGCTTGTTGCACGCTCCCAACCTCCCATGATACCCACTTTGCGTCATTCAGAGCTTTGTCCACTCGAGGACTCGGTCATCCCTCTCGCGGACCAGTCGATGACGAATGGACTCCGATCGCCGCTTTGATCTTTCGGGCTCGCTCCCCTTGTTCCTGCTCCTCAGGGATCGCCACGACCATGAACGGTCGATCTTCCGGCCCGACACTCTGGCTCGTCTCCAGGTCCCACATTCGGTAATTTTCGCGACTGAGAAGGCTGATGACCTCGGAGCCACCGAGTCCCGACAGCTCGGAGACGATGATCGGTCGCGCGGTCCGAAGGATCCGTGTCGCCCCCTCGAGCGCCTTGATTTCATCCCCCTCGATATCAATCTTCACAAAAGCAGGCGTAATCTGGTAGACCTCGCAGAGTGAATCCAGGGTTTCGACCCGAGTTTCGACCACCTGGACTTTGCCGGTTCCCACCGCGATCTCGCTCGCAGTCGGCTCGGCCCCAAGTCGGCCGGTTGCGCCCGTGGCGGCATCGATGCTGAATTCCGCAATCCCCGGTGTCGAGCCGACAGCACACTCGCAAATTGTGACGTTGCGGCAGCCGTTCGATTCCAGGTTCGCACGCAACAATCTGCGGTTCTCGACTTCAGGTTCGACAGCCAGGACGCGCCCGCCATCACCGACCCATCGCGAGAGCAGGGTGCTGAAGAAACCGATGTTCGCTCCGACGTCGAGGACCTGATCCCCCTCGCCAATCGCCGCTCGGATCGCGCGGACGGTCGAGGGCTCGAATCGCGCCAGGCCCTGCGACCAGAACATCACGTGTCGTCGGAGATTGACCTTGAGCGTGACCCCCGGTTCGACGTGAGAAAGCCGAATCGTCGTCCTCGGAAGAATTCGGCGCGCCATTCGTGCCACTGCACGTTTTCCGTTCGCTTGAACATCTTTCCATGTGTTCATTTTTTTGTCCCTTTCTTGGGTCTCAACGGTGTAAGTTCAAAGCGGCTTCGTCTGGCTCAAGTCAAGGCTTGATTCGTGGGGTGCAATCGGCTGGAGCACGCGTCCTTGGAGATCCGCGGGGAGGTCGAGACCGAACAACCGGAGGATGGTTGGTGTGACGTCCATCAACTGCATGTCGTCGATCGGCCCGGCGGGGCTGATTCCGGGACCGGCCGCGATCAAGAGGCCGTCCTGAGCGTGGTTGGCATCGTCGGGGCCGGTGTCGTTCTCAAAAGTATGGATCTGTCCGGTTCCGACGGTTCCGACCGATCGCCAGCGTAGGTTGCCGAAATAAACGAAGAGGTCAGGCGGACTGGCGCCTCGAATCGTTCGATAAAGATTCTCTGGCTTGAGCACTCGTGTCCCGATCGGTTTACCGTCGGGGTCGCCGAGCGCTTCGAGTTCGGACACGAGGCGATCTCGCGTCTTTTCGTAATCCTCGGGAGCCACCAGGCCTTGAGGCTCGCGACCTTTGACGTTCAGGAAGAGCCGACCGTAGTAGCCTCCGGAGCCCCAGGCCGTGGTTCGCGGCCAGTCGACCTTCAGGGTTTCGAGGCGTGAAGGCGTGGTGGGCGGCTCGTGGAGTACGAGGTAGCCCTGTTGAATCAACCATTCGTTGAGGGCAATCCCACCGTCCATACACTGGGCGCCATGGTCGGAGACAACGATGACGTGGGTATCCTTGGGCAACACCTCGAGGAGTTCGCCCACCTTCTGATCGACGTGAACGTAGTAGTCGAGGATGACTGACTCGAACGGATTGCCCGGTTCGTATCGGTGATGGTTCGGATCCATGTATTGCCAGAAGGCGTGGTGGACCCGGTCCGTTCCCATCTCGACCATCATGAAGAAGTCCCATGGCTTCGTCGTCAGCAGGTGACGTGCCAGGGCGAACCGCTTATCAGTCATCCGGACCAGGGAGTCGCGGATCTTGCCTTTATCGGGGGTCCGAAAGTCGCTAACGTCGAACTCGTAGGGATGGACCTCGGGAAGTAACGCGATCTCTTCTTTGAGGTCAGGCGGGTAGGTGTAGTTCGACGCGATCGAGGGCGTCAGAAAATCCGTGACCATCAGCCCATTGATCGGCCGAGGCGGATAGGTCTGGGGGACGCCGATCAAGATCACGCGCTTGCCGGCTTCGCCGAGGAAGTCCCAGAGCAGCGGTTCATGCACAGCGAGGGCCGTGGCCGTGGTCATCTTCTCGTAAGAGCGATCGGCGCGGTTCCGAAACCCGTAATAGCCGAGGGTTCCTGGATCCTTGCTCGACATCATCGACATCCAGGCGGGCACGGTGATCGGAGGATCGCAACTCCTCAGCTTGCCCCAGACTCCCTTGTCACGGAGTTTTGAAAGGTTGGGGAGACGGTCGGCAAACCGTTCAAACAGCAGGCTTGGCTCAGCGCAGTCGAGTCCGATGACCACAACTTTGGTCGAACGTTCCCGTGTCATGGTGGACTCCTCCTAAGTTCGACCATTGATGTCCAGGCAGTGGATTACGGCTTTCCTTGGTTTCCTGAGGGGCAACCGCGGCTCGGCAACGGCCGCAGGGTGCCAGAGGGTGTGAGTAGAAGGCCGGGTTTTGGCTCACGAGTTGAGGACAACCCGTGGCACCCAGGGCTAACGCACAATTCCAAGGAAGACGAGATCCGATGGCTTAACTTGAGTGGGCACTGCGCCAGTGCCTGAACCGCCCCGGTTGCGAGAAAAATAAAAAGGAAGAGCGGGCCAATCCTACCGAGAAACGCAGCGAATCACGGTCGAGACCCCGGTCGCAGCCCGTTTGTGCGACCGGGAATGAGCCGCTTGGTCAGGGGGCCGAGTATCCCATCGCATACTTCTCGCGACGCGCGAGTTCCAGGTCGTGCTCGACCATCATCTTGACGAGCCCTGGAAAGTCCACTTCCGCTTCCCAGCCCAGTCGTTCGCGGGCCTTACTCGCATCGCCCAGCAGGACGTCGACTTCAGAGGGGCGGGTGTATCGGGTGTCGAACTCGACGAAATCGTGGTAGTCGAGATCAAGTTGTGAGAAGGTCAACTCGAGGAACTCGCGCACCGAGTGTGTTTCGCCCGTTGCCACCACGTAGTCATCCGGCGTCTCTTGCTGAAGCATCAGCCACATGGCCCGAACGTAGTCGCCGGCAAATCCCCAGTCGCGCTTCGCGTCGAGGTTTCCCATGACGAGCTTCTGCTGCAAACCTTCCTTGATCCGAGTGGCCCCGAGGGTGATCTTTCGGGTGACGAACGATTCACCGCGCCTCGGGCTCTCATGGTTGAACAGGATGCCCGAGCACGCGAACAGGTTGTACGCTTCTCGGTAGTTCACGGTCTGCCAGTGGCCATAGAGCTTAGCGCAGGCGTAAGGGCTCCGCGGGTGAAACGGAGTATTGGGACCTTGCGGAGGTGCGGCCGAGCCGTACATTTCGGAACTCGAGGCCTGGTAGAACCGCACCGGTTTCGAGAGGGCGAGGTGCCGGACCGCTTCCAGGAGTCGCAACGTGCCCAAGCCGACCACGTCCGCCGTGTAGAGCGGCTGGTCGAACGAGACACGTACGTGGCTCTGGGCCCCGAGGTTGTAGACCTCGTCGGGACGCAGTCGTTCCATCACCCCAGCGAGACTTGATGCGTCTGCCAGGTCGGCGTAATGGAGATGGAACCGCTCGCGGATCGAAGGTTCTGGACCGAACAGGTGGTCGATCCGCTGCCGATTGAGGCTGCTGGAACGGCGGACGAGGCCGTGCACCTCATATTCGGGTTTGCCCAGTAAAAACTCGGCAAGGTAGGAACCGTCCTGCCCCGTGATTCCAGTAATCAAGGCCCGTTTCATGATGCGAGCAACTCCTCAAAGACTGCGAGGGGGCGGGGCCTTGGAACGACCCTTCGGTATAAACCCATGGCAGCCATGCTCATGGGATGAAATATTCGGCCCGGTCTTCGGGTAGGATTGGCTCCAACTCCGACAGCAAAGCCGTGGCGAATCCTTTAAGAATCTTCCCGTCGGGATCGCTTTCGCCCGAACAGAACACTTCGACCGTCAGCCCAGAACCACGAGTGGTCCGGCCGTGACTGCTCCGACTCGTGATCGGGAGTCCTCGGACGTATCGCTCGAGCTTCCCTTCCCCGAAGATATAATACCAGAACCCGATTCCCATCACCAAATCACGTTGCGAGTAACCAAGCCGCATGATCGGCAACGATTTTCCGGGGCCGCTAGGAACCGAGATTTCATGGGAGACCGATTCGATCTTGGTCCAGCCGCCCGAGGGGAGACAAATCTCCGGCGAATGGCGAAGGTTGAGGCCCTCATCGGAATAGTTGATCCAGAGATCGAGACGCCGACCCGGGTAGTCTGGGCTTTCGTAAATCCGACTGAGATATTCGGTCGCCTGGGCCTCTTTCACAATCGCGGGATCAACCACCTTATCGCGTCCGACCCAGTTCCCGAGTTCGTAGGGTAACGTCGCCAACGAGCGGCGAAGGGGGGGGCGCTCAATTTTCGTATAAGACTCGAGACTCGCCTGCGCAGCGAGTCCGCAAGTCAGAATCAGGCCGCAAAGTAGAACGCGTCGCATCGGGGACATCGAAAATCCTCGCGGGCCAAGCCGGTTCCGTTGTTCGCATGGAGAGTTGCAAAGGTTGAGTGCAGGACCGACTCAGGAGACCGACTCTTCAGTGACGACGGGTGGCCGGGTCATGACACAGATCTGGTCGAGCACCCAGCAACCGCCTCGGAGCAGCGACAGGCCGAAACCCATCATGAGCAACCCTTCAAGGGTGTGGTAGGTTCCCGACGCGTATTGTTGATCCACGAAGTACATGATGTATCCCGTGAGGATCACGCGTGCCACGTTGGCGGTGAGCGCGATTGGAATCGCCGACGCGACCACCGCGAGACGATACCACCACGGGCGGGGCGCGAGATAGGCAACCGCCGCCGTCAGCGCGAGGAATCCTGTCAGTTGCCGCATTCCGCTACAGGCCTCGGCGACGAACATCTGAATGTCGCCAGGCAAGGTCATCATATTCCCTTCGCAGAGCACCGGAACACCGGTCGCATTCATAAATGCCGTGGCGAGTTGGCTGGCGAGCAACTGAAGTGGAGATGCGATTCGGGTATAGAGAGCGATCGGCAACGGGACCATGAAGATCAGGAAAAAGATGGCGAACCAGTATCGCTTCAGTGCGTCGGTTCCCGCCAGTAGAGCGCAAACGCCGGCCACCCCGATCAGGAGGGCCAGATCTCCCAGGAATGGGATCGGGATCAGCACCATGATCAATCGCCCGAAAAGCGAGAGACCCAGGAGCGAAATCCCAAGGAGCGTCCCACCTCGCAGTTTGACCGGACCGAGTAGGGAGGCTTGGTTGGCGAAGTAGAGGCTAATCAAGGGGACGAGAAACCCGTGGCTGTAGTTTTCGTCGGTCGACCAAGCATGAACGAAGTGCTTGAGATTCACTCCAAAGATCAGTCCCAGAAGTACGAGACAGAAGAGTCCCCCAAAAAGCCGCTTTCTTTGCTCGGGGTCGGCAAATGCCGTCGCGAGTGAGGAGCGAAGATCGACAGGCTTTGGAGTCATGTCTGGTGAATTCACACAGAACGATGCAAGGGGCGTCGTCGCCATGGTCGTAATCCTTGGGGCCGAATCCGTCCTTGGGAGAGACAGAGTGTCTGACTTTGATCGAACCTTAATTCTCTCAGCGTTGAGGACGGACCTTGTCGGTACGAGTCCCCGAAAACCTCATGAGGTCGACGGCACGCTGCGAGATCTCGTCGTTGGTGTTGTTGCCCCTGGCCAGTTCCAGGGCGATCAGCCGGCCCGAATCGTCATTAAGCCGCCGTTCGATCTCCGCCAAATTCATCCACCACGCGCGCTTGATCGCATCGATCGGCATCAATTCAAGCGCCTTCTGGTAACGCGTTTTTGCCTCGTTCCATTGGGACTTAAACGCAAAAGCCTCGGCCTGCGCGGCGAGGTGCAGGGAGGCCGATGACCCCTCCAGGCGCGGGGCATCGAGACGCGTCAGAATCAGGTCCAAGGCGACATCAGCATCCGCGCTTCCACGTTCGCGAAGCAATCGAGCCGCGGCCAAAGGGATCGGCGCGAACGAGGGGAGGGCGTCCTTCCATTCAGCGAACGTCCATGTCGTCTGTTCGGCCATGTCGCGGATCACCCGCCCCGTGATCGATTCTCCGGGCAGATGGTATCGAAGAATCTGTGTGTCTTCATCAAATGCCGGAGTCCCGACGTGCGACAGATCAGCGCGCGCGGCCATCTCGAGTGCGCGGCGGTAGACCTTGATCGCGACCTCTTTTTTCCCTAACAGAAGCCACTGATGCCCGTACCAAGTCAGGGCCTCGATGTCTCGGCTCATACCGAGGCTAGGGATGAGAGCCGAACCGCGATCACCGGGAGGCGCTTGGCGAGCCAACGCGAATCGCACTTGAGCCTGGATCGGAGACGCCTGGGATGCGGCGGTGAGCAGCCGATTGGCTTCGGCCGCATTGAGAGGTTCGTCGGTGGCCCGCCGATCGAAGTAAATCGACCAGAGCATGAGGTTCACGGCCGACGACCGCCACCACGAGCCCTGGGGAACGGGAACGCTCTCGGGAAGCGCTTTCACGCTAGTGCCTCCCCCTGCCAGCAGGCTGGCGACAGTCCCCGACCAGCGGGCATCGACGGACCAGATGCAGGAGAGCGCGACGCCGGCCACTCCAAAAATGAGCGCGGCGATCAGGGCAGGGGGCCATCCCAACCAGAGCGGAAATGTCCAGTGCGCGGGTTCCCGAGGTTCCGTCAGAATCGGTTGCACCAGGGTCGGCCGCACCATCGGGCGTGGTGCGGCCGCTCGATTCACACTTGCCTTGTGAGACGCGAGGATGTCCTGCACCGTGGGCCAGTCGCGACTCGAGGGAGGGGAGATCGCTTCCTTGGCCGTCGAGCCACCACCGACCTGTGCCGAACTTTCGAGAGGGACTGCACCGTCTCCCGAGGGGGAAACGGGCACTGAGGGTTGAGTCGCCTCGATCGTGGATTCGGAAACAAGGGTCCCTGGTGCTCTTGGCAGCTCAGCGACATCGTGAATGCTTGTTGCTGAGTCGAGGCTTGGCCGGTCGGGAATCACCTCGTCCGGAACGGTGAGACCCGCCTCGGGCACGAACACGAATCCGGGGGGTTCGATCGGCTCCCCCAAAGTCGCGGCCGCGGGAGGCGTAATCGCCTCGACATCTCCGTGAGCCTCGACATGAAGCTCAGTGGCAATATCCCCATCAACGATCGCTGCCGGCTCAGTCCAAATCACCGACGTTATGGGGGTGATCACGTCGGGAAGAATGACAGGATCGAGCTGTGACTCGAGGAGAACCGACTCGTCGATGACCGTTACGGGCTCAGTCCCAATCTCCGACGGCGGAGGAGGACCGACCTCGGCAGGCACGATGGGATCGGCGGGAGTCTCAAGGAGCGCCGACTCTTCGATGATCGTTGCCGGTTCGGTCAGAGCAACGATGGAGGGAACCGCGATTGCCTCTGCATCGGAGACGAGTTCTTCATCAGTCTCGGTGAGAACCGTCGTTTCGATACAGTCCGAGGCAGGTACCTGTACTTCGTCGTCGGTGACGAGTGGCTGAGCATCGATTCCTTCGAACGACTGGAACTCAGCATGGTGTTCGGCCGCGATTTCGATCAAGCCATCCGGCGCCGACTCGGCGGTCCTGGTTGGGTCAACCTCGGGCGAAGGCGACAGCCTGTCAACAACCTCGAAAGTCTCTTCGATTGGCTCAGCGAAAGGCGGGGCTGGCGGAGCTACTTGAAACGCTGAGGGGCGAGGAGATTCGGAGGTCCACAAACTCGGATCGACGGGCAAGTCCGTCGCGGGAGCGAGTTCGCTCCGGGGCTCGAGTGAAGGAAGATCGACTCGAGGCAGTCGAGGCGCGTGGTATGGCGGCGCACTGGGCGGCGAAATCTCGGCCAGCGGATTCGTCAGGATTGGAACCGGCGGAACGCTTGGCAGAACCTCGGCGATGGGGGGCCGTCGATCGGCGGGAGTGATTCCCCGCCGGGTCCTGTTCCGCAACTCAGCCGCGTCCAGGGACGCGCGGCGGAACGCCAATTCATCCGGTGGAGTGTTTGCAACGGGAGCAGGAGGGGGCGCTATCGGAGGGGGCGCGACTGGAGGTCGAGCGCGCACACGCTCGCCGGCCGCTCGCCAGCGATTTTCCCACCGCCGTTCCTCGGGGCTGACATCAGACCGTTTCGCACGCTTCTCGGCTCGATCTTTCCATCGCGACGCATGGTCATAACCCGGGGTTGACGTCGGGAGAGGCGGCGGTGCCGTGAATTCGAACAGATCGGTCGAATCGTCACGACCTCGCGGAGTCGCCACGGGAGGACGAACCTCCTCGCGGCCGACCGTCGAGGTCGATGGCGCTGGGGTTTTATAAGCTTGCCACTCAGGCGAAGCCACACCGGTCGGCCGCAGGGTGAGCCAGTGTTCTCCGACCCGGAATGGGACATCGAAGGGCAACGGGCAGGCCGCCTCCACGGACCGGCCATCGATCCAGACGAATCCGGCGGCCCGAGAGGGGACGAGCTGCCAGATGCCCCCTCGGCGTCGGAGACGGCATTCTTCGTCGGCCAGGTCGGGTTCGGTCAGACGGACTTCGCAATAGGATGCGCGGCCGATCCGCACCGAGGAGCCGGGGAGTTCGACGACCCGGATCGGATCCGAGTCTCGAGCCTGGATATGTAGACAGGCAGTTTCCGGCATCGTGGGATCAACTCCTCCTTGAAGCACGTCGAGTTGACGGCTACCCACGTTCCACGAACAGATCGGTCCCGCCCGAGAGCCAGCGGTTACAGATCCCGCCCAGGGCACTCATGGCGATAGCGACAGCGGTAAGTTCGATGGTCCAGTGGACGACCGCGTATAAACTAAACCCCGCCGCCGCTCCAATCAAGCCGAACACCAACGCTCGATCCGCGGTCCCTACTCGACGTACCGCCCCTGGCAAACGATAGAGGCACCAAATCATCCCAATTATCAAGATCGCCAAACCAACGAATCCCGATTCAACCCACCATTGCAACAGGCTACTGAGTGCATTCGTGCGCGTCTCGTCCTGCGTTTTGTACAAGGGATAGATTGAAGCAAAACTTCCTAGCCCTGCGCCAAAGATCGGAAAATCGCGGGTGATTGGCAACGAGTCGGACCAGACCTGGGACGCCGCCTGAAGGCTGACCGCTGAGATCGGGGTGGGAGCGTCGGGGATCTTCTCGATGATCAGTCGCGTTCCGAGTCCGCATCCCAGTCCGGTCAAAGCCAGCAGGGTCAAACCGAGTCCAACCCAGCGAACTCCCGTCGGCCAAGCGCTCGGCAACCCCACCAGAATCAAGCTAATCGCAAAGGGAAGGCTGAGCAGGGGCCCGGTCAGCATCCCGACCATCAACGCGCTTGTGACCAGCAAAATCGAGAGCAAGACGACTAACCCGCTTTGTCCTGACTCGGCCAGTCGAACCGTCAGCAACTCACGGCTGCCACGAGGAGCGATTAACTGGAGCAACATCGCCAGGGCCAGAGGCAAGCCGAACGAGGCGAGCGCCAGGTAGGCGTCGGGACCTCCCATCAGCGTTCCGAGCGAGAAGGGCCGGTCCGGTACGAGTCGCCCCCACGCCGGGTGGGATGGTGAGTTTCCCGCGACGGTTCGTAGCACCAGGGTATTCGGAGAGGTCAACAAGTCCGAGTTCGAGGGAGCCCACATCGGGCCTTTCCCAGGCTCATATAAGCCATAAAGGCCATTGCCACGACCAATGACTTGGACCGCGACGAAGCAGGTGTTGAGGAAGAAAACCCCAAGCAGGCAGCCCCAGATGAGATAGAGACGGCGGAGCCGGTCGGTATAGTGCGACACCCCCCAGAACAGAGCCAGACACACGGAGGCGCTGACGATCCAACGGAGAGTGGCAGCACGATCGACGGTGATCGGTGATCGATTCCGCACCGGAGCGGGAAGTTCGATCGAGGGATCGAGCTCACGAACTCGATCGGGAAAGAAGCCCAGGCTATAGACCTGCTGAGATCGCGGTGAGAACCGAGCCGCCAACGCGGGGGGCAGAGGCGCGAGTTGCACGATCCCGAGTGCCAGGGCAAGAAGTCCCAGCAGGGTCAGCGGACTCTTCAAAAGCCGCAATTTACCTTCGAGTGCGATCCGGAGCAGACAAGCCAGCACAAAAAGGAAGGTCAGGCCCGAGATCACCGGCCCGGCCCACCAGACCGCGCCGCCAAAGGCGAGCGTCGTGCCGACCAACAAGGTGGCCAGCACAACGCCTAACAGTCGATCGTTTTTTTCCTGAAGTCGTCGGCGAAGGTTCAAAGGTGCGGCTCCGGCTCAGGATTACAGCGAAGTGGCCATGGGAAGCGCCGACTGCTCCTCGGTGGGAGCCGCCAGGCCGGGAGCCGCTGAAACACTTCGGCCCGCAATGCTGCCCGTGTAGCCGTTAGGCGTCTCGGGACCATAGCTGGACCAGTTCTTGAGATCCTCATAGAGCCCGTTGAAAACGACGCCGGCGATCACGACGTGGGACTGCTCGAGCATCGCCTTGGCGTGCTGAAGCGGCCGAAGTTCCTGGGAACCCGACCGGACCACGAGCAGGGACGCATCGACGATCCGGCCCAGCATCCGGCAATCAGCCAGGCCGAGGATGGCGGGGCCGTCAAGAATGACGCGATCGTAATGGCTCGAAAGGCCGATAATGAGCTGGCGAAGTTCAAGCGCCCCGAGGATCTCGACCGGAACGCCCGTGGTGTCGCCGGTGGGCAGAAAGTCGAGATTCGGAATGTCGGTCCGAACGACGGTTCGCTGCCAGGGCAGGTCGCCGCGCAACACGTCGACCAGCCCCAGGCCGGCCCCTTCCTCATCCGGATCCTGGAAGACATGGGCCAGGCTGGGACGACGAAGGTCGACATCCATCAAGAGAGTGCGTTCGCCAGCACGGGCACAGGTCGCGGCCAGGTTGAGAGCAGTGGTGCTCTTGCCTTCGCCCGCCTTGGCGCTGGTGACGAGGAGCGTGACGATCGGTCCCCGTTTGTCGGTGATTCCGAGCAGGCTCGCTCGCAAGTTGCGAAACGCGTCAGCTTCGATCGAGTCGGGTGCTCCAGGCGTCCAAAGATGGCCACCGCGATGGAGTGAGGCCGAGCGTCGGATCTTCGGAATGACCCCGAAGAGAGGCAAGCTCAACGCGCCGCTCAACTGCTCGGGAGCTTTGATTGAGTGGTCGATGTGTTCGAGGAGGCAGACGATGCCGATACCCAGTCCGAAGCTCAGGAACAACGCAAAGATCATGTTCATCGCGCGTTTGGGGCGGATGGGCTGTGTGGGTTCTATCACGCTTGCGACTTGAACGACCGGGTCCTTCTTCCCCTGTGAGATGGCGCTGAACTCCCAGATCTTCTTTTCCATCTCCGCGATCTGGGTCTGCTTCAGCTTGATCTTATCGAGGGCGTCGAGGAACTTCTGGTGCGTCGGCATCGAGGCCTGCAACTCGTCCAGCAGCTTTGCGGCGGCTTCCTGTTTTTGCCTCAGTTCTTCTTTCTTCGCATCGACGAGGGATTCATAAGGGTTGCCCTCGGGGCCGACTTCCGACGAGTTGCTCAATGCCTTTAATTTCTTGAGCCGCGTGAGCACTTGGTCGAGCTTCTTGGAAGTGTGGATGACCGCGGGATCGTGGTCGTAGTTCCGAATCTTTCCTCGGTAATTATTGAGCGTGTCCGCATACTGCTCGCGCATCACATCGAGCTCGGCCATCTTGTGTGCGTAGGGATCCGCCCCACCTTGACTCCGAGCGTTCGGAAACGCCTGCGTCAGATACGACTGCTGATGGAGCGTGGTCAGCTGGTTCTGATCATTCTGAATGCCCGAAGTCAGTAATTCATACTCTCGCTCCTTGATATTTTTACCCCCCGGACCGATCACGTCCGAGTCTTGGAGCATGGCGAAGATGACTTTATTGACTTCCTCAAGTTCTTTTTTGAGTACCGTCAAGTAGCTATCGGCGGACAGCTTGGCATTTTCAATTTTCTGATTGATCTCATCACTGGCTTGATTCTTGAATTCGTCGATCAAGAGTTGGAGCGACGTTGCGATCCGGGCCGGATCGCGCCCCTCGAGGGTCACAGTGTACTGGTTGGTCCCTTGAACCGGCCGGGTTTGGAGCGAAGCAATCAACTCCTCCGCGGCGTCATCCGAGGCCACGCCTCCGCGAGTCAAGTTGGGATCATTGACAACCAGCTCGGCTAGCCTGGAGCTGCGGAGCATGGCAATCCGGTTGGGGCCGTAGGTTTCGTTGCTCTCGTGGGATTGGTGACCCACAGTGGGCGAGACCAACGACGAAAGAACGGGGTCGAACTGCGGCGCCTCGATCGCGATCTGGGTTTTGGCGCTATAGACGTTAGGTTGATAGGCGATCGCGATTCCGCAGAGAATACTTAGCGGGACACCAATCGCCAGAACGAACCAAACCCGGCGACGTAGGGCGCGGAGATAGTCGGAGGCGGATTTCCCGGCGGGGCTGTGGGGCGAGGCATTCTGCAAGTTCGGAGAGCGAAGTGGCCCGGCATACCCTTGGATTGTGCCATCCATGGTGGTTCCTGCTCCATTAAGGTTATTTGTCGCCCAGAGTGGAGTGGTGGACCACAGGTCGAGCACTCCATCCCAACGTCATCCGGAGCCAGTTCAAAGAGACGCGCGTCAAGGAAGGGGTCGTCGAGATGGCAAGGACCGGCGAGACTTGTGACGAGAGGCGGGGGCCGTTTGAAAATGGCTCCGACGAAGACGCGTGCCCCAGCGATCCCGAAGTCTCTTCACCCCGATCGGGGTCTTCTTCCTCTTGAGTCAACAGCAACCGTTCGATTCGTTCGGCTGTGGCCAGAGACAGGCGCTGAAGGAAACGGAAGGCAATGTCAGCCTCGGTTAAAGAGTCCGATGCCTGATGAATTGCCACGGTCAACAGCAGATCCTTGCCACTGGAGAGTCGGAAGACCGCGGAAGGACCCGACAGCGGAGCGGTCCTTTGCGTGGGCTCTCCTCGAGTCTCTTCCTCGGCAAAGATCTCAACACCGTTCCGGGTGCAGGAGATCCGCTCGACTTGGCAGCCAAGCTCATGAGCCGCGGCTTCCAGCAGCGTCCGGATCGCGGCGACATGCTCGCAAAGTTCGATCCGTTGAATCGCCTCCCACGTGAGCTTCGAGGCCGCTCGCTCCTGGCGGCCCCGCGCCATCCGCGCCTTGAAATCGCCGCGGAGGTTGGCGAACTCGTCCATGCGGCTGGTCAGGATCAGGAGGAAGGCAAGGCAACCCGACAGCCCGAGGATCAGTGCGAGCATCTCATTCTTGAGGCAGACCCCAAGAGCACCACACCGCAGAGGAACCCTGAAAAGCAGTAGAGCAGGAGAGCGGCCTGTCGCGGATTCAGCCCCAGGCCGATCAAAAGGTGATGAACGTGACGCCGATCGGCCGAACTAAGTGGTAGGTTTCGCACCCAACGCCTGAAGATCGCCATGGCGGTGTCGGAGATCGGCAGCCCCATCGCCAGGATCGGGAAAAGGATCGAAATGGTCGACGGGCCTTTCAAAGATCCTTGAACCCCAATGATCCCGATCAGGAGTCCGATCAGCAAGCTCCCGCTGTCTCCGAGAAAGATACAGGCAGGATGCCAGTTGTATAGCAAGAAGCCGGCCAGGCTGCCCGCCAACGCGGCCGCCATGATCGCGACACCCACATTCTGGTTATGGATCGCCACCAGCGTCAGCGTGCCACTCACGAGCAGGCCAACACCCGAGGCTAACCCGTCCATCCCGTCGATGAGATTCCAGATGTTCATACAGGCGAGAAACCAGAACATCGTGACGAGCAAGCTGGGAATCGAGACGGCGAGCGGAATGCCCATCATCGACAGATCAATGACGGGGCCATCCAAATCGATGGCCATTCCGAGAATATCGAAACGCTGGATGCGAACTCCGCCGATGAAAAGAATGATCACGGCGAACGCTTGACCGGCGAGTTTCATCCGAGGCGCGATGGAACGGGTATCGTCGACGAAGCCGACCATCAGAACGATAAGGCCGGCCAGGAAGACCGACCACTGGCAGGCCCACCATTCCTGGACGCCAGGCCAGTCGTTCAGGTAGCCACCGAATCCCACGAGCATGATGGCCGAGGCGAGGCCGAATGCCAGCCCTAAGCCACCGAGCCGGGGCGTCGCCCCCTTGTGAATCCTGCGGAACTGGTCTGGACGGTCAATGGCACCGGCCCAGATCGCGATCCGTGTCACAACGGGCGTGGCCAACACGCACCCCATGAACGCGACCGCGAAGATCAGCAAGAAGGAGTTGGAGATCATCATGGACGGGAACACCCTCAACGCCCTCGATCAAATGTCCGCCCGAAAGTCATTCTCGGCAGCCGCCTGCTAGCGCGACAACCGTCGCACCCACCAAGAGCACCCGAGCCAAGCCTGATTACGCGGCCGAAAGCGTTCCGGGTTTCCCCGTACGCCTGTGAGACGCTGAACCGGCGAGCCAATCGGACTGCACACCATTTTGAGAGCACGATCTAGGCTCGACCTTCGCACCGGGTTGTTCGTAAAGCCGCGGCGAGAACGATTCGACCGGCCAAGATGAGGGTGCGGACCTCCTTGCGATAGCTCGCGAGGATCCGAAACCAGCAGGTGAGAGAGGGCGATTTGAGCAGGACCGACTCTTGGAGTAAGCGCCAGATTTCACGATGATGACTCGTCTTCCTTGACTCAATCGGGCGGTAACCGCCCTGTTGTCCATCGAGGGCGGAGCTTTCCTGGTTCAAAAATTATCAAGGTTTTGTCAGCGCCGGTCAAGATGGATTCTCTCACGCGATGCTCTGAACTTACATCGATTTTTACCTCTTCCCGGCCTTGTCGAGGGGGAGTATGCGGGGAACGCGTTTGGCAGCGAAGTTCCCTAGCGATTATGCCGATTATGCTAGGGGACGCGATTCTCTCGACGCCAGGAAGGTTGGGCGTGTTCTCGGTTGGCAAGGATATTTCACCATGCGCTGGGAAGGATCACCGAGAACGAAAGCTCATCGAGCCTGGATCCATTTCACCTCGTTGATCGTGTTGTCGGGGTGTCATGCCATTCCCATCGCGGGCAAGGTGGACACCAATGCCAACGTTGCGGCGAACTTCCAAGGAACGGTCGATGTTCGCCTGCCCACCGCGACCGACCCCGGCCCGATGATCCCGGTGGCCGTTCGTGCCGCCGCCGCTGGCTGCGAGGCGACTCGAATCGTCATTGTTGATGTCGACGGGCTGTTGCTTAACCAAAATCTCACTGGGATCTATTCGGTCGGCGAAAACCCGGTCTCGGCGTTCCGGGAAAAACTCGAGATGGCGGCGGGAGATCCTCGGGTCCGCGGTGTGGTCCTCCGGATTCACAGTCCCGGTGGGGGCGTCACGGCCTCGGATATTCTGGCCGAGGAACTACGGCGCTTCCGGCAGGCCACCGGTAAGCCGGTCGTCGCCTGCCTGATGGATGTCGCGACCGGCGGCGCGTACTACCTGGCTGTTGGTTGCGACCGAATCTTCGCCCTTCCCACCTCGATCACGGGGGGGATTGGAGCGTTGATCAATCACGCGAATCTGGAAGATGCGATGGCACAGCTCAACCTCCGTGTTGAGCCGGTGAAGGCGGGTGAGCTCGTCGATATGGGGTCGGTCGCCGCGCCGCTCTCGGAGGAAGCGCGGGCGCTCTTCCAAGACATGGCCAACGGATTCCGCGATCGCTTTACCGCTCGGGTCGCTCAATACCGGCCAATGATGACCGCCGCGGACCACCGTTCGATTGCCGATGGGCGCATTCTCGCCGCGTCTCGTGCACTCGCGCTCCACATGGTCGATCAACTTGGGTACGTGGATGATGCGATCGCCGAGGCCGAGCGACTTGCAGGTGCTCCCGGAGCAGAAATCGTCTTTTTTGAGAGAGCAGGGCATCCCACGCGATCGATCTATTCGATCGTTCCGAATGTCCCGCTCCAGAGCGAGTTGATCCCGTTCAGCTACCCAGGCCTGGAGCGGAGCAAGCTGCCGACCTTCCTCTATCTCTGGCAACCCGATCCGACGATCACAAAACTCAGTGGTCGCTAGGGCGATTTGAGTGGGGGCTTCTCCGGACTTCAACCATCTTTGACCAGGAACGACGGGATAATCGGGCCGAGAGTTTGACCGATTATCCCGTCGCCAGGCCCAGATTTCATCGAAAGCCAGTTCTCAGCTTAGCGCCGACTCTTCTGAATGGGATTGCGCGTCGTGACCCAAACGAGGACGACCGATTCGAGCTGTTGGCGACCCTTGACAGGTGACTCCAAGTTCGGGGGATTGGCGGGCGCTGAGTCTTCTTTTCCACCTGGGACAGACGCTGTCAGGTCCGTGGAGTTGGTGGATGAGGTCCGAAGACCATTCGACTCGCGTTCGGGCGAAGCTTTTGCAGCCGCCAGATCGTCGGAGGAGACGGGAGGTCGGGGCGGAACTTCGGGAACGGTCATCCCATCGAATTCGGGACTAGGACGATAAATCATCGTCTGATTCTTGGGAGGCGCAGGGGTCCGAAGCGCGGTCTTCAACTCCCCTTTCGCAGGAGGCGGTGACAGCACCGTCGCGCGAGGCCCGGACGAGACGGCGACCTGTCCGATTTCGGAGAGTTGAGTCACCACGATGGGGTCCGGCGGGACTTCCTTAAACTGGTTTGGAAAATCGATCTGCAACCGATCTCGGAATCGACCGATCTCCTCCTGATCCATCACGAGGGCGAAGACCGTCGCCTCGTTGGGATGTTTGGGATCGATCACGATCCCCTGGCTCACCGTGATCTTACCGATGAAAGGATCGAGGCGAGGCATGTCTCGGACGAGCCCCTCGACCCGGCCAGGCATATTACCGCCGATCTCGTCGACGACGACGAAAACGTGCTTGAGATCGGGGCTGTCGAGAAGTTTGCGGATCCGTAACTGCTCGCGGTCGTTTTGAGACTCGCTCTCGTCGTGCGCACGACAACCGGATGAGGCTCGGAATCGACCGTCCGAGCGTTGGCACCGCTGGCCACCAACGTGTCCGAGGCCCCCGAATCGAGTTGAGGACCAGGGGCGGGATCAGCCTCCGATGGTGGGGCGGCGGTGAAAACCAACGACTGAGGTGTTAGAGGAGCAGGGGGCGGTTGAGTTCGCCCAGTGAGTAAGCCGAGGCCGACGGACAGGACGACCAGAGCGGCCGCGGCCAACCCGACCCTGGCCAGCGGCGAGCGACCGAGGCGTGACCCAAACGAGCCCGGCACCCGAGAACGGGTTCGTGCCAGGATCGCCGAGGCGAGGTCGTCGTGGAGCGTCAGACGCGGCAAGTTTGCAACGAGGTCCCGGACCATGGTCAATTGACGCAAGTCCTCGGCCAAGTCCGGGTTGGAAAGTAATGCCGACTCGACGCTGGATCGCTGTTCAGGATCGAGCTCGCCGTCGAGATAGGCGGACAGGAATATTTCATCTTCGGTCTTCATATGCACTCGGCGGGTCAGGGCCAATCGGGCATGGGCCTCGTGCCCCCCATCACGTCTCGTCGATCTCATGGCGAATGATGCGAAGATTGGCGCAGTTGCACATCCTCATCAACGAGGCTTCTGAGCCGGTCGCGCAACTCGCAACGAGCCCGGTGTAACCGACTTCGGACCGTTCCAATCGGAATCTCCAGCATCGCGGCAATCTCTTCGTACTGCAGTCCGTCGAACTCCTTCATGACCACGACTGCCCGATGGTCGGCCGCTAATGCGTTCAGAGCGTCCTGGATAATCCGATCTCGCTCAGCCTGCTGCAGGGGAGCCGAGGGGTCACTCTCGGCCACGTCATAGGCGGGCTCGAGCGGCGCGGAACCCGAGTCGCGGTTGAGGCGGAGCACCGGCCTGCGGCGTCGACGACCCGATAAGGCCAGGTTGACCGCGATCCGATAGATCCACGTGTAAAACGAACTCTCCCCTTGGAACCGATCCAGCTTCTCGAAGGCACGCAAGAATGCGTCCTGCAACAAGTCCCTCGCTTCATCCGCGCAGCCGGTCAGGCGGAAAATGGTGGGGTAAAGTCGATCCTGGTAACGGGTGACCAGGACGCCAAACACCTCCGTATTTCCCGCGCGACAAGCATCAATCAGGGACTTGTCGTCGTCACACCCGGACATCATTATCCTTGGACGCCGTGGGTTCGAGAGAGTTCCAAAAGAAAGCGATATTTGCTGTAAACTGGAGGTCCTAGGCGAGATTCGGGACGAAGGGAAAGGGCGTGTGCCAGGGGAGAGGGCGTCCCGAGTCGAGTTCTCCTCGATTTTGCCCTGAACCGGACGCCTGGCCTTGTCACCTTTAATCTTATCAGATGGGGTCGGTTCTTGAGAACCACCTCATGGTTACGTCCTTTGAACGCCTTGTGGTTCCCGTAAAGCTCCGATGATCGGAATGCGGGCTGCAGGTTGTCTCTGGATTTTGGGGGGAATTCACTCGTAGTTTCCAGGCGAGACGAGGTGGCCGATGGTCCCCCGGCGTGCTATGGTGGCTGGTCTTGCCGACGGCGCAGGGGGGGCAAGCGACCTCCCGAACCCGATTTTCTAATGATGGACGGAGAGCTGTTTTGCCGGGTCGATCGGACTCGCCACTCGGACTCCGCGGATCCTCCTGTGAGACGAAATGATGGCGGATTTCTTTGATCTCTCGGGCCAGGTTGCTTTGGTCACGGGAGCGGGGCAGGGGATTGGCGAAGGGATGGCCCGCCGGCTTCATAAGGCCGGCGCTCGGATCGCCGTTTTCGACGTCGACGGAAATCACGCAGCCAAGGTCGCGGACTCACTCGGAGGACTGGCGGTCGTGGGTGACGTCACCTCGGAGTCGGACGTGACTCGAGCGGTCGGACGTGTTCGGGAAGAACTCGGCCCCGTCTCCATCCTGGTCAACAACGCCGGCATCACCGGGCCGACCGACCTGAGTTGGAATCTTGCGCTCGAGGACGTTCGCCGGGTCCTGGATGTGAACGTGCTCGGTCCCTACCTCTTCTGCAAAGCGGTTGCGCCGGGAATGATCGAACGCAAGTACGGTCGGATTCTCAACGTCGCCTCGATCGCGGGCAAGGAAGGGAATCCGACTCTGCTTCCTTACTCCGCCTCGAAAGCCGCGGTGATCGCGATGACCAAATCGCTCGCCAAGGAACTCGTCGGTCGCGGCGACTTGACGGTGAATGCGATTGCACCGGCCGTCATCCGAACGCCGATCTTGGATGGTATGGCCCAGAGTACGGTGGACTACATGCTCTCCAAGATCCCGATGGGCCGGACCGGTACGATCGATGAGGTCGCCGCGCTGGTTCATTTCTTGGTTAGCTCGGAAGCGAGCTATACGACGGGGCAATGTTACGATATCAGCGGCGGTCGCGCGACGTACTGACCAGTCCGCGCCTGCCGTCCTTTGGGAATCGCCAAAGGCGGCAGGACGCTTCGACCTGAATGCGCAAGGGACGTCGAATGTCCGAGCAATACTGGCTCGTCCATCCTAATGGCGGCCGCCAACTGATCGACCCGCGCCAGTTCGACGTCGAGCGCCTGGCCGAACAGGTCCAGCAGATTGGGGGGCGCCTGATCGTCGAACCCGATTCCTACCGCGAAGCCAACGCGGAGCCCTCGGTCGCTGCGCCACCACGGCGGTTTGAGCCGCCGATCTCGGCCCTCGGCCCGCTCTTTTGCGACCGGTTCGCAAAGATCTATTGCTGCCAGTCCGACTACGAGCTCGAGATTAACGTCAGGCCGACCACGCGTGTCCTGGGGGGCTACTACAAGACGCGCAAGCTCGTGCGAATCTATTCGCATGATCGCCAGCTCGGTCGCCGCCCGCTCGACGAGCTCTTCGATACCTACCTGCACGAGATGGCGCACCACCTCGAGTACACGGAACCCGACTCTTACCATGCGGCCGCTTGCGGGCGGGTTCCCGGGCGAATGCACAGCAGGCTCTTTTGGAAGATCCTCGGCGATTTGAAATGGCGCTGGGCTGAGCTCCAGCGCCGTGGCGATTGACAGTCGATGGTCAGTTGACGTTCCGGATTCCGGATCCCATCACTTCGACGAGAGACCGAGCGATTTGACCTTCGCGGCCACGTCTTGCCCCGCGGTCTTGGTGGTGATCTTCTTGTCGATCTCCTTGATCGTGCCCTCCTTGTCGATGTAGTAGGTCCATCGGTTTGCGAAGCCACGCGCCGGGTTGATGACTCCGTAGGCCTGGGCGACGCTCTTGGTGGGATCGCTCAGAATCGGGTAATCCAGCTCCAGCTTCTCGG
This sequence comes from Singulisphaera photorubra, assembly GCF_045290345.1. GTDB lineage: Bacteria > Planctomycetota > Planctomycetia > Isosphaerales > Isosphaeraceae > Singulisphaera. The sequence continues at coordinate 4,310,135 of NZ_CP155447.1, forward strand.
CGAACTTCTTGTTGTCCTCGGGGACGTCAACGCTGGCCGTAAAATAAGCCACGTTCAAGGGCTTGAGGGCGGCGCCATTCTCTTTCAGGGACTTGCACTCAATGGTGCATCCCTGGGTGTCCGCCTTGGGAAACCAAGCAATCACGATCGCTTTCTTGCCTTTGAATTGATCGAGCGAATAGGTCTTGCCGTCGGTTCCCTGGAGGGAGAAATCGGGGGCTTTGTCGCCAACCTTCAGTTCCTCGGCCTGGATCGCGGTGGCGCCGGCCAGTGACATGGCCAGGGCCAAGCCCAATGCGGGAACACTTCGGATAAAACGACTCATGACGACCTCCTCAAAGGTGTGAGTGGATGGTAGGCCCATTCCCCAAAGGCTCGAAGGCGTCTGGGAAGGGTGTCGAGCGTAGCAGCGGGAACCTGAGAATTCAACGACATGTTCGGTTCGCCAGCGGCAGCAAACGATACGCCCGACTCGACCCTGGACCTCTTGCTCGGTTAAACTGGCGAGGGCCAATCCCGCATTCCCTCTTCCCCAGTCGAGGTTCGCCGATGTCTTCGGAGAGTCCGCCGGCGCGAAAGTCTAGGTCCAAGCCGGCCCTAGGTTCCCCCTCTTTAATCGATGAACAGCCGCCACTTCCGACCACCCTCCGCGTGCTCGACTGGATTCTGATTACGGCCTTCCTGGCGCTCACGTTCCTGCTGGGCGTCTTTCCGCTCAAAGATACCGATTTCTGGTGGCACCTGCGGACCGGTGACTGGATTCGCCAGAACCAGACCGTCCCCACCACCGACCTTTTTACGTTCACCGTGCCCGACCACCCCTGGATCGACCTGCACTGGGGCTTTCAGGTCGCCCTGAGCTGGGGATACGCACACGGCGGAGTGGTGGCGCTGAACCTGGCCAAATGCGTGATCACTTGCATCGCGCTGCTGCTGGTCGTCACCGCCAAGAAACGGGACTGGCCGATCTGGGTCATGCTGCTGGGCTGGTTGCCGGCCTTGCTTGTCCTGAGTGGCCGGATGTATATTCGTCCTGAAACATTGACACTTCTCTATTTGTGTGCCTTTCTGGCAATTCTCTTCCGCTGGGACAAACGCCCCCGGCTCGCCTTTCTGCTCCCGATCGTTCAGGTGGCCTGGGTCAACTCGCAAGGCCTTTTCGTACTTGGCCCCATCTTGATCGGGTTTGCCCTCGTTGCCGCGATCTTTCGGCCGGGTGCGTTTGCCTCCTCACGCACGAGTTGGTGGCGAACGATCGGGATTGCGACGCTGCTGACGGGGGCGGCCTGCCTCCTCAATCCTTACGGGTTGAGGGGAGCGCTTTACCCCTTCCAGCTCTTGCAGACGATGGGAAATCCCATCTTCTCCAAGCACATTGCCGAATTGACCCCGGTCCCCGAGTTCATCAAGCGAAATGTCGGCTGGAACAACCTTCCGCTCTGCCTTCAACTTCTGACCATGATCCTGGGCGCCTTGAGCTTCCTGGTCCCCATCCTCTGGTCGGTGGCGACCCGCACCCCGGCTTCGACCCCATTGACTGATCCACAACTCGAGACGCCCGGCCGGGGAACGTCGAAGAAAGACGCGCCCAAGTCGAAACGGAAATCGGCGAAGCAGGCGAAACCAGCCCAGGAGTCTCCACGAGAACCAGTGCGAGACTGGTCGATGACGCTCTTTCGGTTTCTGCTGTTCGCCGCCTTCTGTCGGTTGAGTTGGCAGGCCACGCGAAATAGCCATCAATTCGCGGCCGTCGTGGGCACGATCACCGCCTGGAACCTTGCGGAATGGGCGGCCGCCATCCGTCGTCGCAAACCGAGGATCGAGGGCGAGTCTCTCTTCCCTTTCATCCTCCCTCGGTTGGCCACGCTCGGATGCATTTCGCTTGTGTTCGCGATCGTCGTCAGCGGCCGATTCTATGCGTGGGCCGGCGAGGATCGACGCATCGGGCTGGGCGAGGAACCGCTCTGGTTCCCGCATGAGGCGGTGAAGTTCGCCGGGAAACCGGGCATGCCCAATCGCTTTCTCAGCTTCCACGACGGCTATGCCGCGCTCTACGACTACTACCATGGCGCGGAGCGGACCCCTGGCCTCGAGCGGAAGGTTTTCGTCGATGCCCGCCTCGAGGTGGTCGGCCCCGAACTGTATCAGCGTTATCTCAACCTTCAGAGTCAGATGTCGCCCGGGAAAGAATCATCGAACTGGCCCGCCCAACTGGATGAGATCGGTCGGCCCGTGGTCTTGGCGGGACACGCCGTCAATGCCTCGATCGGCGCGAACATGATGACCTCGTCGCACTGGCGCTGTGTCTGGTTCGATCCGATCGTGGGAGTTTTCGTCCACGATTCCAATACGGAGATCGTCCGTACCGATCAGGTCGATTTTGCCGCTCGCCATTTTCGACCCAACTCAGCGACGACTCCGCAGGGGATCGACGCATTGGTCGCCACCGTCAAAGCCATCTGGACGTACGCGGGCGTCTTGCAAGCGTATAGTCGATCCGACTTGGCCCGGCCGATGGTCCTTTTGGGCCTGGACTACGCCAGGAAAATTGTTCAGAACGACCCTGACTCGCCGACCGGCTGGAAATTGATCGGTGAAATCGAAACGGCTCGCGAGCCCGCGAAAGAAGCAATGAATCGGGTTCCGAGGTATCGGTTCTCGTTTGATCCGGTCTTCGACCTCTCCGCCGTCCGTGCGACCTATGCGCTCAGGCGTGCCCATCTGGCCGCTCCGAACGATTTTCTCACTCTGCTCCTCTTGAGCCACCTGTATCAGGATCGGCTCATGTATGAGGCGGTGATCCCGTTGTATGAGCGTCTCATCGGACTCCGGCCGATCAACCAGAGTCAGAGCGAAACCCAGGCCAAGTCAACCCTCGAGCTCGAGCAGCTTCGCGGACAGCTAGGACCGGAGATCCGCTCGACGTGGGAGAATCGTAGCGAGCTCGACCGGATCGTCGTATCAATGCTCGCCACGGGGCGGGCCGAGGCGGCGGCCGATCTGCTCGAACGGGCCTATCCCAGCGAGACGAGGCCGTGGGAGATTACCGATCGCATTGCGACTCTTCGCCTCCATCTTGGAGAGGCGGAACGGGCCCGCATCCTCTGGCAGAAGGCGAGTGCTCCGCCTCAGCCCGCGGTCCGCTCGGCCCGCGTCGCGGTAACCTACTTGGTGGAAGGTTCGTTCGACGAGGCTCGGCGACTGTATCAGGAGGCGATCCAAGACGATGCGGACCTTTTCGAAGCCCACTACGGGCTCGCCGTTCTTGAGCAAGACGCGGGGCGCGCTTTCGAGGCCCTCCGACATGCTCAATTGGCGGCGAAACAGGCACCGAATGACGTCGCACGGTCGTCCGCCCAGATCATCGTGAGCGAAACCCGTCCTTTTGCCGATCTCTGATTTCTTGACCGGCGATGAGACGGGCCGATCGGTAGGGACCGAACTCCGCGTTTCGATTGCCTTGGGAAAAGCCGTCGTTCGCTTGGGAAGATGATTGTCAGCGCCTTCCGCGCGGGCTAAGTTCAGGCCTCGGACTTCACACAACGGTCTTCGCGACCCAGCTCTTCCCGCGGGGTAGTATGCTCATGAATGCGATCCGGCTGCAAATCGGCGTTCTCTCGGCCTGGACCGTGATCGGACTGATGTGCCGGGATGCGCCGGCGGAAGAGAAAAAGGAATTCCCTTCCCTTGGCACGATTGAGCGAAAGGATCCCCGGCTCGATCGCCTTGTCCCAAGCGGAGCGAGGATCGAACGGCTCGCTGGTGGATACGACTGGTCCGAAGGGCCTGTCTGGGACCGCAAAGGTCGGTATCTCCTGTTTTCCGACGTTCCCCAAAACACGGTCTTCCGCTGGAAGGAAGGGGAAGGGGCCAGCGTCTACCTCAAGCCCAGCGGGTATACCGGTTCTGAGGCCCGAGGAGGCGAGCCAGGATCGAACGGGTTGGCCATGGATGCACAGGGTCGGCTCATTCTCTGCCAGCATGGCGATCGCTGCATCGCTCGGCTTGAGCCCGACGGTAAGTTCAAGGTCCTCGCCGATGGCTACGAGGGGAAGCGATTCAACAGCCCCAACGACGCCGTCTTCAAGTCGAATGGTGACCTTTATTTCACCGATCCCCCCTACGGTCTCCTGGGAAAGAACGACGATCCGAAAAAGGAGCTGAAGTTCAACGGCGTCTTCCGCCTTTCCAAAGACGGAAAGGTCACGCTCCTGACTGACAAGATGACTTATCCAAACGGGATCGCTTTTTCTCCCGACGAGAAGACGCTGTATGTGGCGAACTCTGACCCGGAACAAGCCATCTGGATGGCCTACGACGTCCAGCAGGACGGCACGCTCGGCCAAGGAAAGGTCTTCTTCGATGCCACGCCGTTCGCGAAGAACAAGGCCTTGAAGGGATTGCCCGATGGGCTGAAGGTCGATCAGAAGGGGAATATCTTCGCAACGGCTCCGGGGGGCGTGTTCATCTTCAGCCCCGACGGAAGCCATCTGGGAACGCTTGCGACTGGAGAGGCCAACGGCAACTGCGCCTGGGGCGACGATGGTTCAACACTTTATGTGAACGCCGATATGTATCTCGCCCGGATCCGCCTGACGACCAAGGGGTTGGGTTTCTGAAACCAAGCCACAGGGAATGGGCGTGGAGCAGATGACACGGGAAATCTGGACGATCGGTCATTCTACCCGGGGGATTGGCGACTTCGTCGGTCTCCTGGAAGCGTGGTCGATCGACTTGGTTGCGGACGTCCGTCGTTTTCCCGGTTCCAAACGGTATCCCCAATTTAATCGCGATGCGTTGGCGGCTGAACTCACCCGCGCCCAGATCAATTATCGTCACTTCGGGTCATTGGGTGGCCGCCGGCACGAACGAAAGCTCAACTCGCCAAACACGGGTTGGCGAGTTGAGGCGTTCAATGCGTATGCCGATTTCATGTCGACTGGCGAATTCCAGGACGGTCTGATCACCTTGATCGCGGCCGCCGGGACCATGCGAACCGCCGTGATGTGTTCCGAAGCGGTCCCTTGGCGTTGCCATCGCCGGCTGATCGCCGACGCCCTGACCGTCGCGGGCTGGACGGTCTGGGACATCCTGGGGGCGAAGCAGGCGGAGCCGCATCGGCTGACAGAGTTCGCCCGTATTTCCGAGCGGGGCTGACCTATCCCGCGGAACCACTTTTTCCCCCCGAGTGACAACCGTCGCAACCCGCATCGGGCCGAGTATCGACCAAGCCCGCACAGGGGCTGGACAAATCGTTCGATTCGACTGATCGCGGTATTCTCTCGGCGTCGAAGGAAAGAATCGGCAGCCGACTTTTGTTCCTCAACTGGGTTGGGTCGGGGTTCGTCCTGCGCACGATCACCTCGCCGATGGGAAGCCGTCCACCGATGCCTCCGAAACGTTCCGGGACCAAGGCGACCTCGAGCTCGCCCGCGGGCAACGCCACGTCGCCACAACTCATCAATGCTCTCTTACTGAGCGCGGCCGTAAGTTACGGCCTCTTCATTCTCGTTCAGAGAGGGAAGGTCAGCTGGCCCCCTCATGATTTGCTCGCCAGTATCTACACGCTCGCGGGCTGCCTTGCGCTGGTTGGCCCCGTGGTGTTGGCCCGGGTCGATTCCGGCGAGCGCGGGCTCGGTGAATTGCTCTGGATGACGGGGGGCCTCTTACTCTGGGTATTCAACGCCACGGCAATGGCCCGCGGCTCCTGGCGGATGGAAGCCTGGGCGACACCGCTTGGGTACGAAGCGATGGGCATGACCATGTTCGCGGTTCTCCTGGCCGGTTGGCGTTGCCGCCTGGGGAGTCGTTCATGGTCCTGGACCAACGTCACAGGATGGATTCTCGGTCTCTTCTGGGTGGCCATGGCCTTTTCGACCTTCATGCCTGCCCGATTCCCGGGCCTTGCGTCACGCTGAACACTTGACGCTCCACTCAGCTCTGATTAGCCTCAAAGGCATCAGGTCCACTGGCCAGTTCGCGGATTTTTTGTCGAAGCTTTTCTTCCCGCTTCTGGTCGCACCCAACCCAGACCGGACCGATTCCCCGCCGCAGGAGTTTTGAACGTGGCGCTCGATCAAGATCAGAAACCATCCGCGTCAATTTCTGCGCCGACTTCGGGCATTGATAATGAAATTGCCGCTTACCGAGCGATCAGCCCGGCAGCGATTCTGAGCTTGCTCTGCGGGGTGGTGGCCGTACTCAGCTTCACAAGTTGGTTCTTTCTCGTTTTCACAATTGCTGCGATCGCGCTGGGGCTGAGCGCCGAACGTCGGATTCGACGTGATCCCGAGATTTGGACGGGACGGAAGATGGCCCAAGCCGGTATTGCGCTGGGTCTTATCTTCGGGCTAGCCGCGGTGACGAGCACCCTGGTTCAAGATTTTCTCCGCTCCCGAGCCGCGGGACAGTTCGCATCGCAGTATGCTGATATCTTGAGAAAAGGCAAAATTGAGGATGCCGCCTACTATACGGTCTCACCGCTAGCTCGCGAGGGGAAGAAGCCGGGCGAGGTCTTCAAAGAGCTGACAGCCCAGGCTCAGCCTGGCATGCCCAATGAACAACTTACCACGCTTCAAGGCATTCACGATCGACTCACCAGCGGGCCTGGCGAATCCATTGCTTTCGAGAGAATCGAGGCGCACGGCCTCGAGGGGATGAATGCCTACGCTTCTGTCTTGTACCTGCTTAAAGGGCCAGGAACTCAGAAATACCCTGAGAAAGAGCAGTTTGCCTTGATTTTCATGAAGGGCGCTACGATCAAGGGCAAGACGCAGTGGTGGATCGAAAACTCAAAATTCCCCTACGAGCCCGCTTCTTACGTCCACAAAGAAAAAGCAGGCGAATCAGGGCACGGCCACGCTCACTAAAGCCGGTCAGCTGCTGTCACGTGTGAGCCTTGAGGCGATCCTGGTCGTCGACCCTTTCACTGCCCTTTGTTCCTGAGAATCGGCTCGCCATCCTGCACACGGAGGGGGCCGACAAAACTACCAAGGCGTGGTGAGCATGGCCCACCACGCCTTATTTTTCGTAGGGCAGGCTTTAGAATCGCCGCAAAATCCAATTAGGGTGCACTGAAATCGACCCTAGAAGACCGCCAAGCGAGGATCGCGGAGGTCTGAGCCGGGTTCAGCCGGGAGATGCGTAGGCGGCGTAGCATTTCTCCGTTTCCCAGAGGATGACCTCGACCACCGGAAGTCCCTCGTCAGCGGTGCGGTCGAAGATGAGCCGGGCGATGTTCTCGGCCGTTGGATTCGCGTCCATCACGAAGACGCGCTCACCTTGCTCGATCAAGACGGGCAGAATCGGGTCATCGCGGCAGAGAAGCATGTTGTGATCGAGATTCTCGTCGATCCAGCGCTGGACTTTCTGCTTGATCTCGACGAAATCGACGAGCATGCCCCGCGAGTCGAGGGATTCGGCTTCGAGCACAATCACCGCTCGGCCGTTGTGGCCGTGAAGATGCTTGCATTTTCCCTCATAGTTGAGCAAGCGATGCCCATAACAAAATGCAATTTCGCGCGTCACTCGATACATCGTGTGGTTCGTCTCGACTAAAGGTGAGATCCCGCGGCCATTCCCAAGGAGCCGTCAGGAGGAATCGCGGCGTAATTCGTGGGGTCGGGAACATGCGCATCGCGAAATCCGTGACGCCGCTCCGCGCACTTGTTGCACCGGCCGCAGTGCTGGCCGTCAACCGGACTCAGACAGGAAAACGTGAATTGCAAAGGAAGGTCACGGCCTCGCTTTAACACTTCGTCCTTATGCATGCGATCGAACGGTCGCAAAATCCGCAGCCTACCTTCCATCGCTTGATTCACGGCCGCTTCCATCTGGTCGAAGAAAGTCGGCGTGCTATCCGGGAATGGGTTTGTGCCAAGACAGCCCAGGGCGAGGCGTTCGACATTCCGCAGGCGGCACCACACGGCTGCTTTGGAAATGAACAGTAAGTTGCGTCCGGGTAAGTAAACCGCCTCGTCGGGCGAGGAGGCGTCGGGAACGGCGAGTCCCTCCACGCTCCAATGTCGGCCATAAACATTGGCGACCGGCTCGTCCAGGAGTTCCAGAGGGCAGAGGCCTGGGCGCTCGACAGCTTGAAGATAACGCCTGAGCCAAGCCAACTCGACCTCTTCCCAACGAAGGCCAAAGCGAACGTAGAGCGGGTGGACACGACGGAACTGACGGAGTAGGTCGACGCAGAGGATTGCGCTTTCCAAGCCGCCGCTGACCAGCACAGCGACCTCAGGGATCGCAGCTATGTCGGACATCGTCTGTATCCTGCCGGCTGGTATGTCGTCAAACGCGACCTGCGTCCGACACGAACGGACCACGCATCAGGCCGACCGAAGCATTTTAGGTCGGTCCATTCACGAGGGATAGTGGACCCCACTGCGATCGCGTGGCCCCGGCATTCCACGCGATAAAAACGCAAAAAGTCATACGCAGCGTTGCCAGCCCTGGAATGCCGACAGTCGAGCCACTGCAAAAGTCGAGTCCGTGAAGCCAAAAATGAAAAGCTCGACGGTCTCCTTTTCATGCACCTTCACCAGCCCATGCTTAATAGGATGGAAATTCAACAGACTACTGCCTAATATCATATTATTTATATTCGACGATCAGAAATAGAGGTGAAAAAAGAGCGATCCGGGGCCACTCGACTGTTGACCTTCGGAGCGAACCTGATATTATCTTCCTTGTCGCCTGTGTCACCACGGGTGACAACGAAACGGCCGGCTGACCTGGGAACGGGAAACCGCTCACCATGACAGCGGGCCGCGATGTTGTCGGTAGGTGGGCCGGCGTGACACGCCTTCAAGGGCAAGTCACTCCGGCCAATTGCTTCGGCAGCATGTTCGTTCTTTGACAATCCGGTCGATCGTGGTTCTTGTGGTTGAAGAGAACCTTTGAGGGAAGCCGGCGTGGAGCCGTTTGAGTCGTCTCGACCCCGTTTGGTTGGAGGTCGAATCGCGACGGAGACGGATCCAACAGCCAACAGCACGAGTAAGCAGGGGCTTGCCCCAGCGAACTCGAGCTGCGACCAGTTAGCAAATTCCTCAACCCTTTTGAAGGTGAGGACCGGATCTCTTGCTCCTCGGAGCAGGGGAGACGACCAATCTCGAAGGGTTTGATCCTGGCTCAGAATGAACGTTGGCGGCGTGGATTAGGCATGCAAGTCGAACGGGCCGCAAGGCCAGTGGCGCAAGGGTGAGTAAGGCGACGGTAACCAACCCCAAGATTGGGTATAGCCGCGGAAACCGCGGGTAATCCCAGCGACGCAACGACACCGGCATCGGTGTTTTGCCAAAGCTTCGGCGTCTTGGGACGGGCTGTCGTGGTATTAGCTTGTTGGCGGGTAATGGCCCACCAAGGCTGCGATGCCTACCGGGCGTGCGAGCGTGGCCCGGCACACTGGGACTGAGACACTGCCCAGACTCCTACGGGAGGCTGCAGTCGAGAATCTTCGGCAATGGGCGCAGCCTGACCGAGCGACGCCGCGTGGAGGATGAAGGCCTTCGGGTTGTAAACTCCTGTCGAGGGGAAAAGGGTCGTAAGACCTTGATTGATCCCTGGAGGAAGCACGGGCTAAGTTCGTGCCAGCAGCCGCGGTAAGACGAACCGTGCGAACGTTATTCGGAATCATTGGGCTTAAGCGCGTGTAGGCGGATTCGTGCGTCTGTCGTTGAAATCCCCGGCTCAACCGGGAAGTGGCGCGGATACGACGAGTCTGGAGGGCATAGGGGACCTGGAACTTCCGGTGGAGCGGTGAAATGCGTTGAGATCGGAAGGAACGCCCGTGGCGAAAGCGAGGTCCTGGATGCCTACTGACGCTGAGACGCGAAAGCCAGGGAGCGAACGGGATTAGATACCCGGTAGTCCTGGCCGTAAACGATGGGTACTGGATAGGGGCTCGCCGATGGGCTCCTGTCGTAGGAAACCGTGAAGTACCCGCCTGGGGAGTATGGTCGCAAGGCTGAAACTCAAAGGAATTGACGGGGGCTCACACAAGCGGTGGAGTATGTGGCTTAATTCGAGGCTACGCGCAAAACCTTATCCCAGGCTTGACATGCACGGATTAGCCGGCGGAAACGTCGGTGAGGCCGCAAGGTACAACGTGCACAGGTGCTGCATGGCTGTCGTCAGCTCGTGCCGTGAGGTGTTGGGTTAAGTCCCCTAACGAGCGAAACCCCTGTGTCTAGTTGCCAGCACGTAATGGTGGGAACTCTAGACAGACCGCCGGCGTTAAGCCGGAGGAAGGCGGGGATGACGTCAAGTCCTCATGGCCCTTATGCTTGGGGCTGCACACGTACTACAATGGGGCGGACAGAGCGTTGCTAGGCTGCAAAGTCACGCTAATCGCAAAAACCGTTCCTCAGTTCGGATTGCGGGCTGCAACCCGCCCGCATGAAGCTGGAATCGCTAGTAATCGCGGATCAGCATGCCGCGGTGAATGTGTTCCTGAGCCTTGTACACACCGCCCGTCAAGCCACCAAAGCGGGGGGCATCCGAAGTCGCCGGAGCCGCAAGGCAGGCGCCGAAGATGAAACCCGTGATGGGGACTAAGTCGTAACAAGGTAACCGTAGGGGAACCTGCGGTTGGATCACCTCCTTTCTAAGGATTTTTCTTAGAAAATCTCGGCTCTGAACTGGATTGGATCGAGCTTCATGCCCGTGACGACCAGTAAGAAGGGCCGCATCGGCACCGTCTCCTTGATCAGATGGTATTTACGCCGGCTTCCCACGAAGGTTCTCTGACCACGAACACGATCGACCATTGTTAGATTCCTGAATGCGTGGGGTGGGCTCATCCCATCCCCACGCTATTCGTTTGCTTGCACTGCTGGGTGCGGGGCAGGGCCGTTCGCGGCGTTGCCCCCTGGCCAGCGGCCAGTGCGGATCTCGAAGATGGATGCTCTCCGGTTTCGGCCGGAAGTTCTGTCGTTGGGGTTCGGTTGCTCTTTCACAATCCGGTGGTTAGGTCACGCAAGTGAGAACCGCAAACAAATGGTCGTGGCAGACCAAGTAGAAGAATCTCTCCACAATACAGTGGAACCCTTACGGATGCGTGAGAGTCGCTTGCTGTGAAGCAACCGGCCTCACATTGGGATCGTTACCCAAGTGAGAGTGGTCCTGTGTCGCGAGACACTGGGCACTCGATCGAAGAGAGAGATCGGGGACTGACCCCTCGCCTTTCTGGCTGTCGAGTTTCTTTCGAGGAACTGCGGCGTCCGGATCGGCGTGGTCAAGCTCCTAAGGGCACGGGGGGGATGCCTAGGCGTCATCAGAGAGACAGGCGTGAAGGCTGCGATAAGTCCAGGGAGTTGTCCAACGAACGTCGATCCTGGAATGCCTGTAGAGACCCGGGAACTGAAACATCTCAGTACCCGGAGGAAAGGAAATCAACCGAGACTCCCTCAGTAGCGGCGAGCGAACGGGATCAGCCTAAACCGAGTGGGACACCACTCGGGGTCGTGGGCCGATAACATGGGATGAGTGAGCGTCAGCTGAAGCCTCCTGGAACGGAGCGCTAGAGCGGGTGATAGCCCCGTAAGCGACGATGCAAACTCCCTCTTCGGTACCCGAGTAGGGTCGGGCACGTGAAACCCGGCCTGAATCGGCGGGGACCATCCCGCAAGGCTAAGCACTCGATGACGACCGATAGCGAACCCAGTAGGGCGACCGAACGGTGGGAAGAACCCTGATTAGGGAGGAGACTGAACCTGAAACCCCGTGCCTACAAGCGGTGGGAGCGCGATGCCTTCGGGCCGCGTGACCGCGTGCCTTTGCATAATGATCCGGCGAGTTACTGTATCCGGCCCCAGGTTAACCCCTTCAGGGGAGCCGTAGCGAAAGCGAGTCTTCATCAGGCGCCATAGTCGGGTGCAGTAGACGCGAAACCAGGTGAACTACCCATGGGCAGGTTGAAGCGACCCTAACCGGTCGTGGAGGACCGAACCCACCAGTGTTGAAAACTGGGGAGGACCCGTGGGAGGAGTGAAAGTCTTATCAAACCTGGAGATAGCTCGTTCTCTCCGAAATGGCTTTAGGGCCAGCCTCAGGACATATCGTGCGGGGTAGAGCGACGGAATTCGGTAGGGGGCTTCCGCCTACCCTCCGAAACCAACTCCGAATACCGCACGACGGACCCCGGAGTCAGAACGTGGGGATAAGCTTCACGTTCAAAGGAAACAACCCAGACCGCCGACCAAGGCCCCAAATCGACGCTCAGTGGCAAAGGAAGTGGGATCGCGGTGACAGCCGGATGTTGGCTTAGAAGCAGCCATCATTTCAAAAGTGCGTAACAGCTACCGGTCGAGCCATCCCGCGCCGAAAATGACGGGGACTAAGCGTCGTGCCGCAGTCGCGGATCAGATTAAACTGATGGTAGGAGAGCGTCGCCCGCCGCAATGAAGCTGGATGGAAACGACCAGTGGAGCGCGGGCGAGTGCGAATGCCGGAACGAGTAACGACAAGACAGGTGGGAAGCCTGTCCGCCGAAAGCACAAGGTTTCCTGGGAAGGTCAATCCGCCCAGGGTCAGTCGGGACCTAAGGCGAGGCCCAAGGGCGTAGCCGATGGACAGACGGTTAATATTCCGCCACCCGATGGTAAGGTTGAACCGCGGAGGACGCCGAGGAGAGTCAGGTCAGGGTGTTAGATTACCCGTGCCGCAAGGCCGACAGCATTCGATCTGGAAGCCTGATGAACTCTCGGCCACGAAAAGCCCCGCGGGACGAACCATCTGGCCCGTACCGCAATCCGACACAGGTGTGCTAGGCGAGTATCCGAAGGCGTTCGGGAGAACCTCGTGAAGGAACTCGGCAATGACCCCGTACCTTCGGTACAAGGGTGCTCTCCGCAGGAGAGCCGCAGAGAATCGGCTCTAGCGACTGTTTATCAAAACACAGGACTCTGCCAACTCGCAAGAGGACGTATAGAGTCTGACGCCTGCTCGGTGTCGGTAGGTTAAGGAGCCGATGAGGCGTAAGCTGAAGTTGGCGACCGAAGCCCTGATAAACGGCGGCCGTAACTATGACGGTCCTAAGGTAGCGAAGTTCCTTGTCGGGTAAGTTCCGACCTGCATGAATGGCGTAACGACTGGAGCACTGTCTCCACGAGGGACCCGGTGAAACTGTAGCCGTGGTGAAGATGCCACGTACCCGCGGTCAGACGGAAAGACCCCGTGAACCTTTACTGCAGGTTGGCATTGGGTCAGCGTCCTTTCTGTGTAGCATAGGTGGAGGCCGTGATCCGGCGGCGCCAGCCGTCGGGGAGCCATCGGTGAAATACCACCCTGAAATGACTCTGATCCTCACCGGTCCGTAGCCCGGACCGGGACCATGCTCATCGGGCAGTTTGACTGGGGCGGTCTCTCCCAAAGAGTAACGGAGGAGTGCAATGGTACCCTCGGCCAGGTCGGCAATCTGGCAACATGAGCGCAAACGTAGAAGGGTGCCTGACTGCGAGACCCATCAGTCGAGCAGGGACGAAAGTCGGCGTTAGTGATCCGGCGGTGCTGGATGGAAGGCCGTCGCTCAACAGATAAAAGGTACTCCGGGGATAACAGGCTGATCTCCCCGAGCGTCCATAGCGGCGGGAGGTTTGGCACCTCGATGTCGGCTCATCGCATCCTGGGGCTGGAGAAGGTCCCAAGGGTTTGGCTGTTCGCCAATGAAAGCGGTACGCGAGCTGGGTTCAGACCGTCGTGAGACAGGTCGGTCCCTATCTGCCGTGGGCGTAGGAAACTTGCGAAGGGTCTCCCCTAGTACGAGAGGATTGGGGAGGACCGACCTCTGGTGTATCGGCTGTTCTGCTCAGGGCATCGCCGAGTAGCTAGGTCGGGAAAGGATAAGCGCTGAAGGCATCTAAGCGCGAAGCCCTCTTCAAGACGAGGTTTCCAGCACGCAAGTGCGAAGGCTCCTGGAAGACGACCAGGTCGATAGGCCGGGAGTGCACGGCGAGTGATCGCCGCAGCCGACCGGTCCTAACAGCCGATCGCTTGACCACCCCGATCCGTCCGCCGGCTCCCCTTTGGGGACTCGACACGGACAGGAATCAGGGTTGCATCATTCACCGATCGCATTCGATCGATCACACGGCGACGTATTCCCATTCCATAACGGGGACCACGCGTCGTGAAGAGACTCGAAGTCGGTTGGTCATGCCCATCGAAGTGGCGGTAGGATCTTGCGTGACGACCACTGTGAAGCTTGAGCACAACGTGACCGGCGGGTTTGATCGCCTGCCGGTTGCTTTTCCGGCGAACATACTGACGGGGTCCCACCCGTTCCCATTCCGAACACGGCCGTTAAGCCCGTCAGGCCCATGATAGTGCCTTTGGCGCGAAAGTCGGTGATCGCCGGAATCCTTCAAAGACGCCCCGATTCTTCCTCACGGAAGGGTCGGGGCGTTTTTCGTTGCGCGGTGTTGTTCCCTGGCGTTGCCGGCCGCCCGACCGGGAGGGCACGAGCTTCGTATAACCCGATCCCGCTCGCGATCGATTTGCGGCCGGGAAGCGGTCGACATCGGTCACCAGGGTCCTCAGGACTGTAGAGACGTTGATCAGACCGTTCCCGAATCTCTTCGCTTGGCCATCGTTGACGATGGTCATGAGACCAAGGAGCTAACGTACCTGCCCTTTGCGACGATAGGTGAGCGTGGCCGATTTGATCTCGACATTTCCATTGAGATCTTCGACGAACGGTTGATCGGCGAAGGTTACTCGCTTTCGGATGCTCTGATATGTTCCATGTTCGCGGGCCGCTTCGAGATTGACCGTGTATTCGCCAGCGGGAAGTTGCCGACCATGGTCGTCCTTACCGTCCCAGATGGCGTCATACTTACCAGGAGGACGCGTCGCCCGGGACAACGTCTTGCGGAGGTCGAACTCGTCCACGAGTCGGCGCGCCTGGTCTCCACGATACCAACGACGCAGGTCGGGAACCCACTGCGATCGTGCATTCTTCTGAGCCCACAAGATGAGTGTGCGGACGGATGCTCCCTCCTTGTCCTCGACCCAGACGGCCACGTAGGGCCGGCGATATCGGCCTGAGGCCCCTTCGGGTCTCTGGATCTCAAAGGCAACGAGGAGCTCGAATTCCTCATTCCACTGCCTAACCGAATCGGCCTTCTTCTCCCCATCTTGTTTGGTTGGGACTCCCGCCGCCGAGGCGGTGACGGGCTTGGCGTCGGCGAGCGCTGAGTGTGGTGCCGCTGGCCTCACACTGTCTGGCCAACTGTTGCTCCGGAAGGTTCGCCCGTCTCGCTCGACCAGGAGGCAGTCGACATCCGAGAGCGATTTCGCCAGCCGAAGGCTCTCCGCGACGGGCAGAACATTGAAGATCGTTGCGAGCGCATCGGCCGTGTCGGCCCGACTGGCGATGACCGTGGCACTCGTGATGTTTTCGACGGGGAGCCCTGTTCGAGGATCAAAAATATGTGAGTACCATCGATCACCAATGCGATATCCGCGCTGGGAATTGCCACTGGTGGCGACCGCCCGCGCCTGGACTTTCACCTGAGACAAGGGCTCCGCATTTTCGGAGTCACTGGTTGGATCCACGATGACGATCGATTGGGCAAGCTCTCCACAAACCCGTAAGTCGCCGCCGATGTTCAAGAGAATTCCGCGAATCCCACGACCTTGGTCCAGCGCAATGTTACAGGCCGACTCGACGATATAGCCCTTGGCAATTGCATTCAGGCTCAACGGGCAATCGCTCAATCGCTCCGCGGTCCGGGTCCGGACGTCCAGGCGCCACGCAGGGCGACTCATCAATAACTTGGTTGCCGACAATTCGTCAGCGGTCGGGATCCGGTTCTGCTTGGCGCAGCGTGACCAGAGACGCGTCAGTGCCTCCACGCGCGGATCGAAGGCTCCCTCGGTTCGCGTGGCCCATTCATCACAGGCCTGGAGGACTGCAAAAAGTTCCGGAGAGACCTTCATCGCGACATTCGGGGTCGCTTGCCAGCGGTTGAACTCGCTATTGGCGTCGTAGCCGCTGAAAATCGCGGACAGACGATCGATTTCCCCTAAAATCCGCTTCTCCGCCCAGATTGCTCCCTCGGCCGTGTCGGTGTTGGTTCGCAGTTCGAGCGAGGTTCCCAGCACGTTCTCGTGATAGGTCGTGAATTCTTTGGCCGTTGCGGGACTGAAGAGGAAGAGAAGGGACCCCCAAACCACGAGGGCCGGGAGTCCAATTAATGAACCATGAATCATGACGCGATCTCCGGGAGGAGGTTGCCGAGTGCGCTCGAAAGTCGGAGGCCGCCAAGGCCCGGGCCGCGTCATCATCGCATGCAAGAGTCCCTGAGTCTCGGAAAAATGCGCCTGAAGCTGTCGCTCAGCTCAACGCCAGACCCGGAAGATGTGCGCAGGGCACACATGCGGGTCGAGGCGGACGAAATTCCATTCTCCTCGCCAGTCGTAACGTGCATCGGTGAGTAGGTCGTGCACCTGGTAGGACTCGTTCAGTCCAAACTCCCAGAAAGGAAACTGGATCGAGCCTTCCTGGGTATGGAACGGGTCCAGGTTGACGATCACGAGAATGATGTCAGAGCGGTCGGGCGACGATTTGGCATAGGCGATCATCTCGTTGTTATTGATCGTGAAGAAACGCAGATTGCGGTCATAGTGAAGTGCCCGGTTGTCGCGTCGGATCGTGTTCACCCGGCTCACGAAGTACCGAATCGTTCCCGGTTCGTCGAGGTTCCAATGGCGACATTGGTACTTTTCCGAGTCGAGGTATTCTTCCGACCCGGGGCGAACCGGGGTACCGTCGCAGTGCTCGAACGGTGGGCCGTAGATACCGTAGGTGGCTCCCAGAGTTGCCGCCAGGACGAGTCGGGCCTGGAATGCGGGTCGGCCACCGTGTTGAAGCGACTCGTGGAGAATATCCGGAGTGTTCGCGAACAGGTTGGGCCGCATGTATTCGGCCACTTCGGTCTGAGTCAACTCGGTGAAGTACTCGGTGAGTCCTTCCTTCGTCGTCCGCCAAGTGAAGTAGCTGTATGACTGGGAGAAGCCGGATTTGGCCAGGTACTTCATCACCTTGGGTCGGGTGAACGCTTCGGCGAGGAAGATCGTGTCGGGATGGCGATCCCAGACTTCGCGGATCATCCACTCCCAAAAGGGAAATGCCTTGGTGTGCGGATTATCGACCCGGAAGATCGTGACGCCGTGGGAAACCCAGAAGAGCACGACGTCCCGAAGTTCTTCCCAGAGAGCTTTCCAGTCGCTCGACTCAAAGTCGATCGGATAAATGTCCTGGTATTTCTTCGGGGGATTCTCAGCGTACTTGATCGAGCCATCAGGACGGTGGCGGAACCACTCGGGGTGCTCTTTCACGTAAGGGTGGTCGGGGGAGCACTGGAACGCAATGTCGAGCGCAACCTCCAGACCGAGATCACCGGCTCGAGCGACGAGATGATCGAAGTCCTCCAGAGTGCCGAGCTCGGGCAACACGGCCTTGTGCCCGCCCTCAGGGGAACCGATCGCCCAGGGACTGCCCGGATCATCCGGTCCGGGAGTGAGGGTATTGTTCGGACCTTTCCGAAAGCTCAGGCCGATCGGATGGATTGGCGGCAGATAGAGAACGTCAAAGCCCATCCCGACGACGTAAGGAAGCCTTGCCTCAACGTCCTTGAACGTCCCGTGTCGACCCGGCTCGGGTGAGCACGAGCGAGGAAACATCTCATACCAGGCGCCGTAGCGAGCACGCTCACGCTCAACCGTGACCCCGAGTACTCTCTCGTACGAAGTGGCCCCACTACGGTCAACGTAGTGTGTCATCAACGACGCGAGTTCCGGGTCGAGGGCGTTCTTGATCCGTTCACCGGTGTCACCGCCATGGCCAAGCACGTCTGCTTGCGCACGAAGCTGTTCGGCATCGCTCCCCCTGGCGCGCTTGGCGGCCTGTTTGACGAGTTCCGCCCCCTCCACGAGTTCGCTCGAAACGCCCAGACCAGCGTCCACCTTTTTGGAGAGATCCCGCCGCCAGGTTGCGAAATAATCAACCCAGGCCTGGAGCGTATAACCGTACCGCCCTTGGGCGTTCACGGTGAACGTTCCGCTCCAACGATCGTTACCCAGTTCCGACATGGGCACCTCGGTCCAGTCGGCTCCGCCGATGGGGCCATGGCGGAGGACGGCTGCGACCAGGTCATGTCCTTCGGCGAAAATGTCCGCCGTGACGACCACCTCCTCGCCCACGGTCCGCTTGATTGGAAACGCGCCGTGGTTGATCTCCGGCTGGACTCCTTCGATCACGACGCGAGGAGGGGGTGCAGTCTTCTCCTGGGTTGTCCGCGTTTGACCTTTCACCGCCGTACTCTGCCCTGTCATCACGACTTAAAACTCCTGGGGGCTCGCATTTTCGTCGTCGGAAGGGGGATCAACTGCCCGGCTTCATCAAGTGCAGGATGCCCAGCATGGGAATCCGAATCCAGTCAGGACGGTAGTTGAGTTCATACTGGAATTCAAAGAGGGTTTTCTCCAGCATGAAGAATTCTAGCAGGAGCGCCATGGCCGACTCATCGTCCGGCAGCAACGGGGCGGCCGTCGCGCGATACTCGCGCAAATACGCGGCCGACGTCCAGTTCTTCCAGACCTTGGCCCAGGGTTCGAGCCGATCGAACTTCTCCGGCTGGTCGACGCTGGAGCTAATCAACTTGCTGTAGACCGCGTAGTCGAGCGAGCGCAGCATCCCTGCCACGTCACGCAAAGCGGACTTCTTCTCTCTTCGCTCGGCGACGGGCCGGCCGGGCTCCCCTTCGAAGTCAAGAATAATGAAGTCGTTTTCATCCCAGAGCACCTGCCCGAGATGATAGTCGCCGTGGCAACGGATCTTGATAAGGTGGCCGACTCCTTCACTCAGCGGCTTGAATCGCGAGGCCATCCCCGCTCCCGTGTCCAGGATCTCTTGCGCCAGGGGTTGAACCGCAGCCGGGAGAGAGTCGAGCTTTTCGCGGAGCAGGGCCAGCGACTTCCGAACCTGCACCTGAAGCGACTTCACCATATGGGCAAGTTCCTCCGGCTCGAGCGGTTCCGGAGCGAAGGCAGGGTCCTCGGTATCACTGGCCAGTGCGAGGTGCATTTCAGCGGTCCGTTTGCCGAGCACTCCCGCCGTATTCAGGGCCGCCCCGACGACCTCGAAGACTTCCGGTGGCGGCTCCATGGAACAGAGCTCGAACAACGAATGACTGTCGGTTTCGATTTTGAAGAGCCGGTGTTCCTGGGTACTGACGTGCTCGTAATATCGACCGAGGACGTCGAGAGCCAACTGCCACCCCTGGCCCTGGTTCGACACATACTCCTGCAAGAGCGCGATCGTGATGGGTTCGGAACGACTCTTGCGATATTCCAACGCCCCGGCCGTCTTCGGAATTCTGGGGAATTTCGCTTTCTCCGTGAGGAAACGGCCGATTTCCAGGTCTGGGTTCACTCCAACGTCGAGTTTCCGGAAGAGCTTCATCAAGAAGCGTCGACCGTAGAAGATCGTGGTATTACTTTGTTCGGCCGAACCGCGCTGAAGCGGCGTAGGCGCTCCTTCGATCTGGTCAAAGGCCGAGGTTCTGATTCCCTGGATCATTCCTGAGCGGGACTTGATCGCACTCGGCCCCTCGATCGTCTGGAGCAAGTGTTCGCAGAACTCGTCGTTCGCGACCGCGTCGTAGACGACCCCAGCCAAATCTCCTGCCGCTACGAACGCCAAGATCGTGGCGGGTTGGTTCAGCAGGAGCGCCTCGGCCGCGATGCCCTCGGCGATCGCAAGCGGGAGTGAATACCTCTCCGAATGCCCATCGCTGTAGTAGGCGCGGATAAAGACGAGCAGGGCAGGGGAGGTTCCCCCGCTTACGGTTACCCAATCGCGAATACTGACCGTTTCAAGCGTGCGCGACTTGGCCCCGAACCAGCGCTGGCGCAAGAGATAGTGGGGTAGGACGGTGCGCTCGAGCGTGGCTCGCGCCTTTCCTTCCATCAAGGTATCCCACCCCCCCGAGAGGGTGAGGCTGGGAAGTTCTTCGGTAGGCAAGGCAGGCGCCCGAACGACGCCGCTTTCGATGGAGTGGGGCAATTGATCGAGCCGAAACCACATGAACGCGTAAGGGCCGAGCGACAGAAAATAGGGCGTCTCACCAATGGTCGGAAACTCCACCCCACCGAAGAGTTCCACGGGTGTATAACCCTGGAATCGCTCCAGATCGAGCGAGAACGGCTGGACGAAGCGAGACACGTTGGCCACGGCGAGAATATGCTCATTCTCATAGCTACGGATGTAGGCCAGGACCTGGCGATTCCGGGGGTGGAGAAACTCGAGAGTGCCCCGCCCGAAGGCCTGGAATCGCTTTCTGAGCGAGATCAGCCGTTTCATCCAGTTGAGTAACGAGGAGGCTTCCCTCTGCTGGGCCTCCACGTTGATGCTCTGATACCCAAATACGGGGTCGATGATCGGTGGGGCGTAGAGCCTGGCGAAGTCGGCTCTCGAAAATCCGGCATTCCGATCGCCGGTCCACTGCATGGGCGTTCTGACGCCGTCGCGATCTCCCAGATAGATGTTGTCCCCCATGCCGATCTCGTCCCCGTAGTAGATCACGGGCGTACCGACCAGCGAGAAGAGCAGGCTATTCATCAATTCAATGCTGCGCCTGTTGTTTCCCATCAAGGGAGCGAGGCGGCGGCGGATTCCCAGGTTGAGCCTCATCCGCGGGTCGGCCGCATACTCCCGATACATGTAGTCGCGTTCTTCATCGGTGACCATTTCGAGGGTCAGCTCGTCATGATTCCGGAGAAACGTGACCCACTGGCAATCGGGGGGAATATCCGGCGTTTGGCGCATGATTTCCACGATCGGATGGCGGTCTTCTTGCCGGAGCGCCATGAAGATGCGTGGCATGAGCGGGAAGTGGAATGCCATATGGCATTCATCGCCGTCGCCGAAGTAGTCGAGCACGTCGGCGGGCCATTGATTGGCCTCGGCCAAGAGCATCCGGTCGCTGTAGTGCTCGTCCATCTCCTTGCGGAACTTTTTGAGGATGTCGTGGCTCTCGGGCAGGTTCTCGCAGTTCGTCCCTTCGCGCTCGATGAGGTAGGGGATGGCATCCAACCGCATGCCATCAACCCCCATGTCGAGCCAGAACCGCATGACCTTGAACACTGCGCGGAGGACTTGGGGATTGTCGAAATTGAGGTCCGGCTGGTGATGGAAGAACCGATGCCAGTAATAGGCCTTCGCCACCGGATCCCAGGTCCAGTTCGACGTTTCCGTGTCGGTGAAAATGATTCGCGCGGCCGAGTATTTCTTGGGAGTGTCACTCCAGACATAGAAATTCCGCTTCGCCGAGCCCGGCGGAGCGAGCCGTGCTTCCTGGAACCAAGGGTGCTGGTCGGAGGTATGATTGATCACCAACTCGGTGACGACGCGAATCCCGCGCCGGTGCGCTTCGCGGACCAACTGGCGGAAGTCCTTCACCGTGCCGTATTCAGGGTGGACGCTGAAATAGTCGGCAATATCGTACCCGTCGTCACGCAATGGAGAAGGATAGAAGGGAAGGAGCCAGAGGCAGGTCACGCCCAGATCCTGCAAGTAGTCGAGCTTCTGCATCAGGCCGGCAAAGTCGCCCAGGCCGTTCTCGTTGCTGTCGAAGAACGCCTTCACGTGCAGTTCATAAATGATCGCGTCTTTGTACCAGAGCGGGTCAGACTCAGCCATGAAAATCTCCCGATTCGTCCGCCTTGGCCTGATGCTTCATTCGTTATCGAACATTCTCGGCAACGACGAGCGAGTCGTCGTCATCGCGATCAGGCGACCAGCCAGGCCTTGCATTGTTTCAGCGTTCTGTTCGAGTCAAGAGGGCGACGGGAAACCGCTCCAGGAGCGTCTTCATTGGAGTCGACCTGCCTGACACGACATCTCCCGTGAGCTCGTTGGTCCAGCCACCATCGGGGAGTGGGAGCGACGTATCTTCCCAACAACCGTCGAGCCGAAGTGGCAGACGGGGAGCCACGATGACGCACCCGTGACCACGCGCGAATGCGACGACATGTTCGGCCCGTGATCCTTCGGCACGGATTGGGTGGTAGTCTCCATCGGGACCGAATAATTCAGGCATTCGTTTCCTGACAGCCAGTGCCTGCTTCGTGACCCACATTTTGGGCAAACCCTCGTCGGAACGGGCGAGAATTTCCTCGGCTGTCACGGTCCGTAAGGACTCGAGCAAGCGGCGGCGAATTTCAAAGTCCACCGGCCGTCGGTTGTCCGGATCGACGAGGCTGAGGTCCCAGAGTTCGTTCCCCTGGTAGATGTCGGGGATACCCGGAGCGGTCAACTTGATGAGAACTTGGGCCAGCGAATTGATGCGACCGGGCGCAATCAAGGGCGAGATGAACCCGATCAGGTCCGCCACGAATTTGGAATCGGCCAGGATCGCTACGACGAAGGAGCGAAGTGCCTCTTCATAGTCTGGATCCGGGTCGGTCCACGAGGTGTAGGCTTTGGCCTCGCGTGATACCTTTTGCACATATTCCAACGTTCGAGCAGGATCGATCGGCCAGGCCCCGACCAGAGTCTGGTAAAGGAGATACTCGATGTTACGGTCGGGGAAGCCGCCCGTCTTGGAAGGTTCATTGTGCGCAGACCAGCGCTCGACCGCCTCGGCCCAGCGGCTGGGGATTTCGGCGAGCAGAGAGATCCGAGCGCGGACGTCTTCGCTTCGCTTGGTGTCGTGGGTCGTGGTAGCGATCATCGACCGCGGCCAGTGTTCCTGGGTTTCGCGGCACTCGGCGTGAAACTGCTCGAGCGAGAGGCCGAATCGCCCGGGATCCCCACCGACTTCATTGAGGGCGACGAGACGGTTGTAGTTGTAGAAGACCGTATCTTCGATCCCCTTGGCCATCACCGGCCCAGTATGCTGCTGGAATCGCATGACCAATTCCGATTCGAGCGTTCCGCGCACTCGCAGCAACAGCAAGTCGCGTAAGAAGTCGAGAAGGTCTTGATCGATGTCCGGCCTGTGTCGCTTTGCCGATTCAATCGCCTCGGTGACGTAGTGGATATCTCGTTCACTGACTTGCCCGGCTTCCGCGCGAAGATACGTGCGATAGACAGGGAAACAGGCGATGACTTCCCGAAGCATCGCATTCAACTCACGACGCGAGTAGTCGCGGTAGCGTTTCTGCCGCTCGCACACCTTGGCGAGCAGAAACGTCAGCCGATTGATGTCGCTTCCGAAAAGCGTTTTGAGAACGTAGTGCTTCTTCTGGTGGACCATTCCCAGGTAGTCGGTCGACACGCCGGTGAACCGGGTGTAGAACTCACTGATCGGCGCTTCACCCGCCTGATCGACCAAGAGACTTCCCAGGCGATTGAGGAAGTCATAACCGGTCGTGCCGGCCACCGGCCAGTCTTCCGGGAGCGTTTCGCCCGGCTCGAGAATCTTTTCAACGACAATCCAACCGTGAGGCACGGCCTGTTTGAGTCTCTGAAAATACTGGGCCGGGTCGCGTAAGCCGTCCGGGTGATCGACCCGCAAGCCGTCGAGAACGCCCTGGCGAACCCATTTCAGAATCAGAACGTGCATGTCGTGGAAGACACGCTCATCCTCGATTCGCAGGCTGACGAGTGTATTGATGTCGAAGAACCGGCGGTAGTCGAGCTCCTGGTCGGCCGATCGCCAATAGGCGAGCCGATAATTCTGCCGGTCCAGCAAGAGATCGATCTCGTTCGGCGATCGGTTGACCTCCTCGACCAAACTGTCGATGGCCGAAGCGATCGCCGGGGACTCCGCGCAGAGCCGGGCCAACTGTCTCCGCAACACCTCCTTATCCCGGTGCCTTCTCGTCACGCTGGGCCAGTCGGTGGCGGTGGAGTGTGGCAGGTTTCCAAAGGAGTCGGCGATGAAAGCAAGGTCGGGTGAATCACAACGGCGGGCCGCTCGTTCCAGCAGTTCGTTCAGAGATCGAGGCGCAACCGGCATGACATGATCATGATAATGAAACGTGAAACTTCCGGTGTGGTGCTGAAGCGTAATTTCGCCAGCATCCACGATCCGCCCGTAGTGGTCGCCGAGGATCGGCAACAGGACCGTGTCGTGGAGCTTTTGTTCGGGAGGATGCCAGTCGACGTCGAAGTAATGGGCGTACAGACTCGATTGCCCGTTCTCGAGGACATCCCACCACCAGACGTTGTCCCGGCTCGAGATACTCATGTGGTTGGGAACCACGTCGAGGATCTGCCCGAGATTGTTCCGGCCGAGCGTCTCGCAGAGCTGGGCGTGGGCGTCTTCACCGCCGATCTCTTCACTCACGCGGCTATGGTCGAGGATGTCATAGCCATGGGTGCTCCCTTGATTCGCCTGCAGGTAGGGAGATGCGTAGAGGTGGCTCACTCCCAGGGCACTCAGGTAGTCGGCGATCGCCGCCGCCGCCTTGAAACCGAACTCCGCATGCAACTGGACGCGATACGTGGCCGAAGGGACCGGCATTAGGCTCACCAATTCGGATTTATCGACATTTAAGTGACAGGGGCGGGCTGGTCAACCTGCAATCACGAACGGCAAATCTCTCTGACCCAGGTCTCCTCCCCACCACCATTTCCGTGGTCGAGAACCGCCTCAGTCGATCGCCCATCCGAACAGTATGCGGAAGCAACCGAATCCGCAACAAGCCGCCCTGCCAATTCCCCGGTGGATGTGTCGAGGTGTATGCAAAAAAGATGCCGCCGGTGCCGCGAGCCATTCGGCTTGTTTTCACCGGCGGCGTTCACACTTCCAGAGGCGGCTTACCCGGATCCCAGGATGACGAATTCATGAGGTT
This sequence comes from Singulisphaera photorubra, assembly GCF_045290345.1. Taxonomy (GTDB): domain Bacteria; phylum Planctomycetota; class Planctomycetia; order Isosphaerales; family Isosphaeraceae; genus Singulisphaera. Next base: position 4,334,942 of record NZ_CP155447.1, read on the forward strand.
GAAGGAAACCCTCCCATTTCATCGCTTCGGAACTCTGGTTCCCGTATCGGTCGATTTCGGATCGCAAGAGGAGCGGTTGAGACTGCCAATCCGAAGGGAGATTCTGTACATCGGGACCCAGGTTGAGGTAAATCCGAAGCGAGGGAGACCCATTGGGCATGGAGCTTCCCCGGAGGACTTCGAGGACAGGGCTCGCGGCACCATTTCTGATCAGCCTCGTTCTGGCATGAGAGAAATCCGCCAGGCTCGGCAACTCGCGACGAAGCCGCAGGAGGTCCCGATAAAGCTGGCGAAGTCCGAGCCTCGCCGGCGTTTCCCAGGACCAGCTCAGGACGGCCGCTTCGCGTGTGGCGCTCGCGAACGGGTCGGCGATCTCGTCTTCCCAGCCGAAATAGGAAAACTCGGTTTTCCGCCCGTTGCGGATTGCCTGGATTAATTCAGGCTCCTGGAAGTCGCAGAAGAAAGGAAAAGGGCGCGTCTCGCCGTATTCTTCCCCCATGAAGAGGAGCGGAAGCCGAGGGGCAAGCAGGAGGATCCCCGCGGCCAGTCGAACGGCTGAGTGGGAAAGCATCGACGCGTACCGGTCCGATTTCAGCCGATTCCCAACCTGATCATGATTCTGCGTGAACGCGAGGAATCTGTCGCCGGTGAACTCGGTAGCCGGCGTCCCGTGTCTTCGCCCTCGGAACGGACTGTAATTTCCGTCGTTGACGAACACACGTTCATAGGACTTGGCAAGCGCCTCGGGGCCCGCGGCAAAATCGACGTAGTATCCATTTGTTTCCCCGGTCAGTACGACGTGGGCCGCGTGATGGAAGTCATCGTTCCAGTGGCCGTCGAGCTCATAGCCACCGTGTTCGACGGTGCGAAGGAAGCCGGGCGCATCGTTGAGGTCGGTCTCGGCGAAGACATGAGCCTGACGCCCGAGCCGAGCGGCCGCGTCGTGGACGACCTCCACGATCTCCGAGAGGATATTTTTCGGGCTTCGGTCGAAAATCTGGTCGGCCGCATCGAGTCTCAGGCCATCGAAATGAAAGTCACGGATCCACTGTCGGGCATTCTCGAGAACCATGGCACGAACGGCATCGCACCCACGCCCATCAAAGTTCAGGGCGGGACCCCAGGCGGTTTTGTAGGTGTCGGTCAGGTAGTCGCCGAACAGGGGAAAAACGTTCCCTTCCGGACCGAAATGGTTGTAGATCACGTCAAGAAAGACGGCCATCCCCAACTGATGGCAGGCGTCGACCAGCCGTTGGAGGGCCTCGGGCCCACCGTAGCTGTTCTGAGGGGCGAACGGGAACACCCCGTCGTAACCCCAGTTTCTCGTCCCTGAAAATTGACCGACCGGCATCAACTCGATGGCCGTGATCCCGAGGTCGAGCAATTCCGGAATCCTGGCAATCACGGCATCGAAGGTCCCCTCGGGCGTGAACGTCCCGACGTGGAGTTCGTAAATGACGAGCTCCGCTCGCTTGACCCCGCGCCATGCTCCTTCGTTCCAGGGGAAAGTTTCAGGAAAAAAGACCGCCGAGGCCGCGTTGACGCCATCGGGTTGCGATCGCGAGCCAGGATCGGGCAGGGGGGGACCACCATTGAGTCGGTAAGCATAGCGCAGACCTGGCTCGACGCGCGCGGTCATGCGTTCAAAGTAGCCGCGCCCGATTGGCTCCATGGGGAGGTTTCGCGCCTCCCTCTCCAGGCCCAGCACAAGATCAACTCGGTCAGCTCGAGGGGCCCAAACCCGCCAGCTTGTCTGGTTTGCAGCGACCGATTTGGGACCGGTCAACGGAATTTCGGGATCATCGATCACGGTGGAGAATCCTCGGAATTGTCACAAGTTCACGTCCTAAGGGAGGTCGAGAGCGTTTTGTGAAGCAATCCCTGCGCCTTGAGACTCAAGAGAAATGCCAAGGGCCGTCGAGTGAATGACCATGTCCACCGGGGAGAATCGAGGCGAACCATCGGCTTCTTGGCGTCGTAGTAGCAGAGCAGATGACGTGTTGCGGCATCTTTGATCTCGACGATTGAATGCCGAAAACGAGTCTCGTTCTATCCCAACGCGTTCAAGCATCAGGGTCGGCCTTGCCGCTGAACCGATCGATGGATATGATGGCAAGGTGTTGAACCCTGCGTTCCGCACGACGACCCATCCAGCCCTTCGGAACCAAATCTCATGCCTCGACTCGCATTCCGTCCACTGGCGCTGATCGCGATCATGGGCTTCATCGCGGCAGTCGTGGGCGCCCAAGCACCGACGTCCAAGCCTTTGGACGAGGATACGGCTCGGGTCGTCGTGAATCTGCTCGAACTGGGCCACATGGCCAAGCCCAAGATTGACGACGAAATCGCCAAGAAGTGGTGTCAGAACTTCCTCAAGGATCTCGATCCCCAGAAGTACTACTTCTTAAAGGCGGATGTCGATGAGTTCATGGCCCAGGCCACGACTCTCGATGACAAGATCAAAGAGGGGAACCTCGACTTTCCCAAGCAAGTCTTCGCTCGGTTCCTCGAGCGGACCGACGAGCGTCTCAAGACGGCACTCGATTACCTCGACCAGAAACCGGACTTCACGATTGACGAGGCGATTGATGACGATCCCGACTTGATCGACTTTCCAGCAACCGAGGACGAAGCCAAGGAACGCTGGAGAAAGCGGATCAAGCTCGACCTGCTCCAGCTCAAGGTCGACAAGACGGACGAGAAGGAAGCCGTTGATAAGGTCAAGATTCGCTACAAGGACCGGAATCGACTCTTTCACCAATTCGACATGTCGGAACTGCTTGAAGTCTATCTCAGCAGCTTGACTCGAACCTTCGACCCGCATTCGAGCTACATGAGCGCCAAGACGCTCGAAGACACGATCGGTCAGACGTTGCACCTCTCCCTCGAAGGCATCGGAGCATCACTCCAGTCTGAGAACGGCTACGCCGTCGTCAAAGAGGTCGTTCCCGGGATGGCGGCTGATAAGGATGGCCGACTTCAGCCCGAGGACAAGATCATCGGCATCCAGAATGAGGATGGGTCCGAGACCGACCTTGTTGAGAAGAAGCTCAGCGATGTCGTCCGCTATATCCGAGGCCCACGAGGGACCAAGGTCCGCCTCATCGTGCAGCCCACCGGCACCAAGGACCGGAAGATCTACGAGCTGACTCGCCAGAAGATCGAACTGGTCGAACAGCATGCCAAGGGGCAGATCATCGACGTCAAAGACCCTCAGAACAAGGTCTACAAGGTCGGGGTCATCAACCTGCCTGCTTTCTACGGCGACACTCAGGCGGTCATGGCTCAGGACCCCGACGCCGTCAGCGCCACCGTGGATACCAAAAAGCTCATTCGCGGCTTCAAGGAAAAAGGAATCGATGCCCTGATCCTCGACCTGCGTGGGAATGGTGGCGGTCTCTTGGAAGAGGCGAGGACGCTCTCCGGTCTCTTCATCGATCGCGGACCAGTTGTTCAGGTCAAAGATGCTTCCGGCGTCAAGCACATTGATGACAAGGAAGCAGGAGCTGCCTGGACTGGCCCCTTGGTCGTCCTCATCGATCACCTGAGTGCGAGCGCCTCCGAGATTTTCGCGGGAGTCATCAAAGACTATGACCGTGGATTGATCGTTGGCGACTCGAGCACCTTCGGCAAGGGGACCGTCCAGAGCATCGTCCCGATCAACGAGCAGCTTCGCCGACGAGATGACGCGAACCTGGGCGCCTTGAAGCTGACGATCCAGCAGTTCTATCGGGTGAATGGTGAGAGCACTCAGGTCCTGGGTGTCACCCCCCACATCCACATCCCCTCCATCCGCGACAAGGCCGACTTCGGCGAGGGGAAGATGGACAACGCCCTGAAGTTCGATAAGGTCGAAGCCTTACCGATTGCCGGCCTCAAGCAGGTCAACTCCTCCCTGGTCCGCGAACTCGAAACGCGGTCGCTCGACCGGCGGAAAGCGAACGCGAAGTTCCAGAAGCAGGAAGAGCGGATCGCAAAGTTCGTGGAGCGAAAAGCGCGTCACTCGATCTCGCTCAATGAAGACAAGTTCCGCTCTGAATTCGTGCCCGACGAGGACATCACGAAGGACGAAGACAAGCCGAAGAAAGATAAGACGAAGAAGAAGTTCACCGAGCATCCCGCCTGGGAGCCGGATTACTACAATGATGAGGTTGCCAGCATCGTTGCCGACTATCTCACGCTGGGATCGAAGGTTCTGTCGTCGACGACCGGACCTGTGACCAACAGCCGTTGAGCTTGATCGCTCATCACGTTGGATCGACCGCTCGAGAATCAATGAATCGAGGGCGAGGCTCAAGCCTCGCCCTCGATTCATTTCGAAGTGGGCGTCGTACTCCCAACTTTGGCAATGAGAGAGGGACGGTGAGCCGTGCTCACCTGACACTCATCGCGAATTGATCATGATCTCCGCATGTTTGGCCATGGTTCTCTCGCGATCAGCGAGGGGGGCAGGATGGACCCATGTCCGGGCGGGTTCCGCATGCGATCGCAAGAAGAAGCGTCGCGAGGACCACGACTCCGAGCTCAGCCACAATGATTGTTACTGGGCCGAAGAGTGGAGGTTGGAGAGTCGCGAGCCGTTGTAATGCCGGCAGACCAGTCGCTCCGCCGGAATAAGTCGGGAGCATTCGGTTCCAGATCGTAACCCACTCACCTCCGAGGCAGGTCACCGTCAAGGCCAGCGGCACAACGAGGCGAAGCCGAGGGGACGGCCAGGAAAGACCGCCGGCAACGACGACGATCAAGAACCATGGGATCGAGGCACTGGCATACCAGGGACAGGTGGTCGGCTCCCCCCATGCAAGCTTGGACTGGACCATGTGATAGGCCAATCCGCCCGTGAAGCTGACGCAGAGTAAAGCACAGAGGAGAACAGTGAGCCGCGAATGAAGAACGGGTTCAGTCCGTTTGAAAATACCGGCCATCGCGAAGATCGCTCCCACAAGCCCCGCGGTCACGACCCACGAATAGGCAGTCGTCCAGGCTCGGCCTGGTCGTTGACGGCTCCACCCTCCGACCAAGAATGAGTCCGAGAGCCAGAGGCGACGGATCCTTACATCCCAGCGGAACGAGCGGGCCGTTTGGACTAGATCTGCCTTCGTTCTCCCTTCCTGCCGGTTGCGGATCGCCTCCTGCATTGTCGTCAGGCCTCCGTACTGCCTGAGATTGGTACGGACTTCGCCCTGGATGACTGAGAGCAGGGCGACGGCCAGGACCGTCCCACTCAGAAACGTCTGAGGGGTTGAACGTCGATCAAGAAAGGCGGAGTTGATCCAGGCCATCGCTACAAACGGCAGCAGGGCGAAGTTCACGGCCTTCGCAAGGATTGCGAACCCGGTGACCAGTCCGACGGCGACGCTGCGACCGATACCGGGGGAGCCTCGCATGGAGAAACAGAGGGCGATTACTGCGGTGGCCAGGAAGATCCCAAGCGCATCGTTTGCAACCCGCACGCCGTTGATCAGAAACAAGGGGTGTACCGCGATCACGAGTCCGACCAGAATCGCGTCACCTCTCGTTCGGACAACCCGGCCGACCACTCCCAGGGCGAGCCAGACCGCGGCCGCTTCGAATCCGAGATTCAAGAGGCGAAGGCCGCCAATGGATGCGGGGAGATTTGTGTTTCCGCCGAGCGAGGAAAACAGAGGGGCGACAAGCCGGTAATACCACCAGGAATGTTGGGACTCGTAGAGCGGCAAGACACCGGATTGAGGCGCTGGGAGTGGTTCACTACTCCAATACCTCTGGTAATCGACCGCACCAAAGTGGCCGAGTTGAAGCTTCGCCACTCGCTTGGGAACGGGATATTTGACCACTTCCCGCAGTAAGGAAGCTGGAACATTCGTCTGCCCTAGAATCGCGGGTTGCCCGGTCTCGAGGAGATGGACGACGTAGCCCACGTGCTGGTATTCGTCCCAGCCTTCGAAATGGGCAAAATGCCGAGGTAGACGAGCCCCCGACAGACGAAAAGGCTCACCAGCAAGACGCGGATGAGCCCCCAACTTCGCCAGTCTTTCCTCGAAGAAGACACTCCGCACTCCGTTGCGGCAACGCGAAAGAAGTCGTCCTGGTCGAGAGGCCATAGGGCCTCTCGACCAGGACGACCTTTGAGTGGTTTGCGGAGGGCCGGGACCAAACTCGCCCGCGAGCAAATCGTCCTAGACCGAAACGAGGTCTTGCGCGTTGTCCTCTACCAAGGAGAGAAGCAGGGACCGCGACTTATCTCGAGTTTCACCGATCGCCGTGACGTAAACGGCCGGATCGTCTTTGACCGGGCACTCGTGTTCGCAGATCCCGCAGCCGATGCACCGGACAGGGTCGATAAACGGCCGCTTCAACTCGAGCTTCCCACCCCAGCGATCGGTCACCTCGACGTTGCGTGTGAAGATGGCCTTCGGGCTGACGGGGCAAACCTCTTCGCAGACGACGCAATCCGTATCCATTGCCCAAGGGAGGCAGCGTCCTTGGTTGTAGAAAGCTGTCCCCGTCTTGATCGGTCCCTTGCTCTCGAACGGTCCCACACCGAGCTTCTCGGCGATGGAGATCTCGCGGATCGCTCCTGTGGGGCAGACCTGGCTGCAGAGGGTACAGTTCAGCTCGCACCAACCCATTTTCGAGATCATGATGGGGTCCAGAGTCCCTCCACCCCTGACTCGAACAGGCTGGGTTGCAAGACGTTGGTCGGGCAAACTCGGATACACTGATCGCACTTGATGCAACGGCGAAGGAATTCGTCCTCGGCTACCGAGCCTGGGGGCCGGATCACTGCCTTGTTGAAGTTCTTGCGCACTCCGCCCGAAAGCCGAGCCATCGGGAAGAAGAAGACGCCGAAGAGTCCGGCCAGGATGAGTTGGCGGCGGCCGACGGCCGGATAGGTGACCTCGCTCGCCTTGCGGGGAAGGAAGCGGAACGAGAGGGCGTCGTGCGGGCAGTCCTCAATGCAGTTGAGACAGACGAAGCACTCGCTTTTTCGGAGGTCGGTATGAGGGTCAGACGCCCCTTCACAGCTCTTGAGGCAGAGGTCGCAATCCGTGCAACGGACCGGGTCGCGATCAATTCTCCAGAGGGAAAACCGACTGAACACACCGAGAAGCGCACCGAGCGGGCAGAGCGCTCGACAGAAGAATCGAGGGATCCACCAGTTCGCGACGAGCAGACCAACAAAGATCAGGCCCACGATCCAGGCCTGCCAGTATTCACGAGGCTCGGTGTAGATGCTTTCCGTCGCCTTCTGAGCCGTTGGCAGTACGCTGGTTGTCATTGACCGGACCGTCAATGCGATCGGGTCGAGTAAACCGATTTGAAGGGTGCTGTTGCCCGCCTTGTGCTCCTCCGCAGCCTCGGAAACGCCGGTCGTGACCGCGGCGAAGACGCGAGCAAAACCCTTCTGAGGGAGTTCGTTCCCCGCATACGCGGCGTAAACTCTGCCCGGCGCGGAGAGTGTCGTCGGGATGATCCAGAGACTGGCCATCGCGAGCATGGCGGCCAGAATGTAGTACTTCAGGGCATAGATCTTGCGATAGCGGTTCACCTCGATCATCTGCTTGGTGTTGCGCCGGTTGCCGATCACCCCGAAGATATGGTGCAGGATCCCGAACGGGCACATCCAGTTGCACCAGACACGCCCGACGATCATCGTGATTGCGATGATCAGGAGACCCCAGGTGAGGTTTCGATAAAGTGTGTGAGTCGTCAGCGCGGTCGAGACCGCGACGAGTGGCGTTGCCTCGAGGAACAACGACACCGGCCACCCTTTCAGGTAGCGGAGGTCGGTGATCAGCAAAAAGAACAGGAAGAGACCGAGAAACAGGGCCTCGTAGGCGCGTCGGATCTTGACCATCAGTCCTGCCTCGGTAACGAAAAAAAGGTGTTCGGCGTGGAATCAGACCGTGATTTCGCGAGTCCACTGCGGACGCCAGTCTTTGCCCAACCCACGACTGATGACCTTATCGAGATAGATGATCTCGTGTCGTTGCTTGCCCAGGAGCTCTTTCACGCACCAACTGTCGACTGCCGTGCAGTCGGTGCCGATCACCATGGTGTCGCCTTTTTTGACGTCGTTGAGACTGCCACCGGTCGGCCCATTGCGCATCAAGAGCTTGCGACCATCGGCGATCACGAACGTCGGCTTCATCATCAAGGCGAAGTCGGAAATGATGCCGTGGATGTTTTGATGAAATTGGTTGCGCGGGTTGCCGAGCAGCCCGTACCAGTTCTTCATCGTCACGGTTGCTTTGCAGAGGTTATGGTCTTTCACCGGGGAGATCCCGATGACCTTGGTCGCCTCGCGGAACGGGCGATAGAACATTTTCCAGGTGCCCGTGATCGTTTCGCCACCGACATAGAGCTGCTCGAAGTAGCTGTCCTGCGGCATCATGAGTTCGGCCCCCGCGCGAATCGCGGCCTCGCCGACTTTGGTCTTGAAGAAGCAACTCTCGGGGTTGTTAATCGGATTGTCGGCGACGATCACCTTCCTCGCCCCCGCGCCGAAGCAAAGCTTGACGACCGCGGAGACCGTATCGGGCTGGGTCGTGGCAGCGAGGTCGGGGTTCTTATCAAAGGCGACGTTGGGCTTGATGACAACCACGTCGCCCTTGCTGATGAATGCCGAGACGCCCTGGTCTCCTCCCATGGCATCGAGTGCGGCCTTGACCATGGTGAAGGCCTGGTCTTCGCGGGCTTGCAGCTCTTCGTCGCGCGACGCAAAGTTCTCAGCGCGGGGCGGACTGGAACGGACCACCACCAGGCTCGGCTTACTCGGCGACAGGACGACCGAATAGTCCTTGAGGCGGACTGGGGGCGGGGGCTTGACCCCTTCCATTCCCCACTGGTCACGGGCGAGGAGGCCCCCCGCCACGGCTCCACCGATCACTAGGCCCGTTCCGCCGGCTTGTGTGAGAAACTGCCTGCGCGAAAACGACTGATCGGCCGGATTGACGCCTCCGAGCCGTTCCAGATTCTTGAGCTGAGTTCGGGTCAGCTTTTCGCTCATCGCTATCCTCTCATAGGGCAAGAAGTCCGGAGGCTCGACGCGTTGAGTGGATTTCGTCAAGGACCCGATTCGATCGCGGGGACGGTCTGGGGCAGACTCTTCACGAAAGCCCGCGCAAACGTTTCGGCGGGTTTGGCGTCGGTGGCACCGTTGGCTCCACCAATGACATTGCCCTTCAAGAAGAGGACATCAACCAGGCCGATATTGGAGCTGACAACCATCCGGTCGGCCCCTTCCGCTTCGATCGTCTTGATTTCCGCTTCGTCACGTTTGGCGCTTTCGACGTACTTTTCGAAAACGGCCAGCGCCTCTTTGGCGTCGCGGTAAGGTCGGAGGAAGCCCTGCCAGGTGACTCCGCTCTCCTCATAATCGGCCATGAAGACGTCGGAGAGGAAGCTGTACCCGAAAACGTCCTGAGCCGCATACTTGGGCGTCGCCCGCCCCGAGCCGCTCGGCAAGAGAGCGAACAGGCTATCGGGGGTGGATTTGGACTTGGAGGGGTCACCCGACGGAGAGGGGGCTGAGGCATCCGGCTTCTGTTTCTCGGCAATCCGCTTCGCCAGTTCGACCGCGAAGGCCGAGAACTTTGGGTCATCGGTCGTCGAGACAATCTGCGTATAGTAACGGCCGGAGTAGAAGAGGGTGCTGCCCGCCGCGGTGTATCCTTCCGAGCCGATCGCCAACGGCTTCACGTCGTCCGGCTTTTCGGACCCATACTTGCCGAGCGCCTTCAGGGAATCACTCATCTCGAAGATGTAGACTTGCAGCTCGTTCGACTCGTCCCCGGTGGGATGGAGGTTCGCGTAGGCCATTCCCTTCACGTCGTACTGGAGGAAGCTCTCGGCCCGACCGTCGATCTTTTCGAAGAGGTTGTCCGCGTTAAAGCTCTCCAGGTGTTTATCGCCCAACTTACCGACCGTCCATTCCGCGGGCAAATCGCTGAGGGGAAGCATCGCCGCCAGGGGCCGTTGTGGTTCAGGGACGGCGGCCAGTTCCGCTTCGACCTGGGCTTGCGTCAACCCCGTCACGATTGCCGGTACCACGGGGGCGGGGGTTAAGGCGGCCACGGGAGCCGAGGGGGAGGTGGGAGCCGAGGCTGGTACGGCGGCGATCGCGACCGGCGGGGCAGTGAAATCCATCAACTGCTGGGGGCCGTCGAGACCGATGCTTTCATGAATCTTGGCCAGTCGTTGAAGCACCGAGGGAATCGCCTGTGCCACGGCCGGTGACGTGCCTGCGACAGCTCGAAGGGCGAGCATCGACTCGTCGAGCTTCTTTACGCTGTCCACCAGATTCTTGCGGACCTCCGCCAGACGCGTGGCTTCGCGTTTGACCGCCGCATCGGCCTCTTTCAAGTTGTTATAGCCGCGCCCTTGTTCCAGGACCGACCAGGTCTTATTCGGGTCGAATTCGTAGCGATCCTCATCGAAGTGCTGACTCTTGACCACCAAGGCCATGAAAATGGCCGGAATTCCCATGACCAGGAGCATGGCGCAGACGATTGAGGAAAACTCCGGTCGCTGCATCACCCGGCCCCGCCTTGCCTTGAACCAGCTAAGCCGGCCCAGGATCGCAAAGGCCAAGGGAGTCGTCGCCAGCGCGAAGAGTGCCGCGGCGACTGCAGTCGCCATGAGCGGGTCACTCAGGAAGTAATCTCGAAGCCTGGCTGCGGTCGCCGTGGAATTCATCGTGCGAAGAGCCTCAGACACAGAGGAAGATGGCCTCTGAACGGAATGTCCGACTTAAGCCGAATTATAACCAATCCCACGGGGAGCCAACAATCACCCTGTTAAACAGAAATCGAATTCCTTCCCGCTACTTCGGTCATTCCCCATCGTAAAAGTAGCGATTTTCCAGGCTTTTGCGGCTCGTCTAAAGAGTCAGCAGTTCCTGCGGCGAATTTTTCTGGCTCGTAACGGAAATCGGGAACGCTGCCGAGGGCGGATCCTCCCACGCCGGTGACAACCGTCAGTCGAAGTGATGATTCGCTTCGTCTTTCGCAGGAGATGTCCCCCAAACCGCGCGAGGAGTGAGGGGGGCAAACTCGCCCAAGGGAACTCCTCGTCAATCCGTCCGGGACACGAGAAGGAATTCTGAGTTCAAAATCCAATGGCAGACCGCTGCTTTAAGAAGGAAAGAGATCCTCGACCGTCTTGATCTCGCCTGCGCGGGCCGACTTGAGGAACGAGCCAATCGCTTGAATCACTGTCGTTGAGCTATCCCCGGGGGCGCGGTCGGGATGGGCGATCTCACGGGTGCTCGTCCGGACGACCTGAGCTCCCGTCTCCCATGGCAATTCCTCCAGGCTCTCGATATAGCTTGCGAAACGCCCTGCGCGGAGTAAGAAGAACTCGACATCCGACACGTAAAGCAGCGAGAGCCGAAGCGCGTGGGCACGGAGCCAGGCGCCCAGTCTGGGCAAGCTTGGAGGACGGCTGAAGTCGCCAACCAATGGGATGAGCCGATCACCCTGCTGAAGTCCACGAACGAATTGGTAGAGGGCCTCGCTGGCGAGCAGGTGAGCCGGCGTGCCTTGCCGATCGCAGGTTCGGATCAGCTTGCCCAATGTGGGATACATCGGTAAGGCAAGAAAGCGAGCATTCATCCCCGGACCTGCTAACTTCGCCTGGATCGTCGCGATTGCCTTCCACTCGGGTTCAGAGACGACCCCGAGCGGTTGGAGGATCGTTGCCACCTCGACGATGGTTTGCTCAAGCAATCCACGGTCGAATTTCGCTTCGGAGAACGCCGTCACGAGGTCGTTGGCGCTTGGATCAGAAGGCAAGCGGCCCGGTCTTCGTGCGGTGAGTCGCATGAGATAGGCGATTCGATCGGTGGAAAGCGTGAAAAGAGCTTTATGGACCAGGTGAAGCAGGAGGTTGCGACGGCGATAGTCCATCACAAAGGCGAGTCGGGGCTTGGCATGGGCAAGGATCGTGAAATTCTGATCCGGACCGACACCGAGATAGACTTGCCCCGGTGGGCAGAGTCGAGCCACTTCGGCGGTCACTCGAGGATAAGAGTCCTCGTTACTGACCAGGTTATCGGCGGCGGGCCCGGTCTCGCGTTTTGAGAGTTCGCGGATGATCGACGCGAAGGTTGCGTCGCGCGACGGAAAGAGCAAATCGGCGAGGGTAGGGGGGGGAGTCATGGATCGGCCTCTTTGTCAATCCATCAGCGGCGGATGCGTCCGGGACGGCTCGATATGGACCAGGACATCTCGAATCGGATCAACGTGGGTGATCACCTGATCTTTGACGGCGTGGGCGATGTCGTGACCTTCACGAACCGTCAGATCGGGGTCGACCTCGACGTGGATATCGACGAGGTATTCGAGGCCCGCTTTCCGGATCCTGAGTTTCTCGACGCCCTGGACGCCCGCCACGGCGAGCGCTTCGTGCCTGACATCCTGGAGCACCAGTGGATTGGCCTGCCGGTCCATGAGGTCTTGGACATTTTCCCAGAGGAGTTTGGAGGCGACCCAAATAATCAAGGTGGCCACCAGCCCCGCGGCGATTCGATCGGCCATTTGCCAGGCCGGGCCTCCCCACTTGGTCAGGGCAACGCCGAACAGGACGAGGAGCGAGCCGAAGACGTCGAGGCGGTAGTCCCAGGCCGTTGCCAGGAGCGCCCCCGAGCCGGTGCGCCGCGCGGTCTTGATTGCGAACCGTGAGAGAACTTCCTGACAAAGGGCGCCGAGACCGGCCACGACCAAGGTGAACGAGTGTGGGGAAGGATGGGGGAGGTTTCTCGTGTTCCAGGCCTCCCAGCCCAGTGCCAGCGCCAGCACGATTAAGAGCAATCCCACGCCGGCCCCGACGAGGGCTTCTACGCGGGTATGGCCGTACGGATGCTCGCGATCCGCGGGGCGTTGCGCGAAGTAGAGGGCAGCGACCAACGAGACGGAGATCAAGGCGTCGACGAGGGAGTGGGCTCCATCGGTCATCAGGGCAAACGAGTGGCCGTACATTCCCCCCAGGAGTTTGACCAGGCCCAACCCGGAATTCACGGCAACGCCCCAGAGAGCGGCCTGACGTGCCTGGTGATAAAGATTAGCGATGTCGCCCATGGAAGATTTAGCGATGTCCAGGATTCGAGATGAGTGAGCCGGACCATCTCGGCTTCGATTCCGAGGTCGAATCGGTCCGGCCGCGGAAGGTGCAATGGAAGGGGCCCTGATCGTTCTTTTCGAAAGAAAAAAGCCATCAGACTTTGAGTCGAGCTGAGCGTCAACCGCCTCGCTTCCCCCCTGAGTCTGTCATTTCCTCGAAGTCGAAGCAACTCAACTCGGCGAGTTCTCGCCAATCGGCCGGTGGATGTTTCGAGAGGGCACGCGTTCAAAACAACGTGGGCTGAGCACCACTTTGGTATCGTCTCTCAAGTTTGGTAAGCTCAATGGTGGGAAGCGTTGAGGAGTACCCGCCTCGTTCTGCGCCAACATGAGGGTGCCTGGACGTTCCGGGGCGTCTATTCTTGAACGTCGATTATTCCGGTCGCCGTTCGCGAGCGCCCGAACATTTTTCCCGTTTCGATCGTAATCCCCGCCAGGGCTCGTCGAGGGTTTTGCCGGCAAGTCCGCGCCGTCGACATTGGGAGGCTTGCTCTTGTTCGCTGGACCCATCATTGCTCGCGAGATCATTACCGCTCCACGCCCTGCTCGGTTTTACGTCGCACGTGCCGCGTACGTTGGGCTGCTGTTCGTCCTGATGTGGACCGTATGGCAGTCTCTGATCGGTTGGCGCGAGATCCATGAATTTGGCATTCTCGCCCGGTTCAGCGGGATCCTCTTTCAGTTTTTCGTGCTGATTCAGCTCACTCTGATGCTCTTCTTTGCTCCACTCTCGGCTGCGACGGCCGTGGCGCACGAGAAAGATCGGCGCACATTCATTCTGCTTTTGATGACCGATCTGCGAGATACGGAGATCGTCCTCGGTAAACTGGTGGCCAGCCTCCTTCAGATTGGGACGCTTCTGGCACTGGCGGCGCCTGTTTTCTTTCTCTGCATGCTTCTCGGTGGGATCGCGCCCGGGCAAATTTTCGACATCCTCGGCGTGACGGCCGCGGCAGGACTGGCGGGCGGGGCCCTCGGGCTCCTCGTCGCTTTGGGGCGAGATCGGACGTTTCAGTCCTTGGCACTCACCGTGCTGCTCGTCGTGCTCTCGTTGGCTGGCGTTGAGGCAATCGGCTATCTCCTCCCCGACCTCCATCTGTTGGGAGTTCCGTTGGCGACGGCTTTCAACCCTTACCGCGCGGTCTTCTCGGTCTTGTACAAGGATCAAGGGACGCTGCAGGCCGTGGCACGCCCCAGCCTCGTATTCATGCTCGTTGCGACGTCGATCTCGGCGCTGATACTGCTGGCCGGAGTGTTCCTCCTGCGCGTCTGGAATCCAGGCCAGAACGAGCCGCGTGAACAGCGCGAAGGGGAGGCGGGAGAAGAACAGGTCGGTTCGCTCGTTGCGATCGAGGAAATCGCCGAGCCGGTGCTCGTCGGCGCCGCGGCATCCGCTTCGACGACCGCTGGGTTCGCGGCCGACACGTTGGATCGCCAGGTCCGTACGGGAGCTGAGGTCAGCGAAAAGACGACTGGCTTGCACGTCCCGAGGCGGAGCCACCGACGGATTCTGAAAACGGCCGGCTCATACCGTCAGCCTTGGAGTGAGTGGCCGATCCTCTGGCGCGAGTTGATGACCCGGGCTTACGGAACCAAGCCGCTCATCATCAAAGGCGCCTATCTGCTGGCCTTTGCCCTTGGTGTGGTCTTTTACTACGGTAACCCGGAGGTCGCCGAAGGGAGCTGGCGACCAGCAAAGACTTTGATTCCGTTGGCAATCTTGAGCCTGGTACTGGTCAATGCTCAGGGGGTCACCGCCCTGACCAGCGAGCGAGATACGGGGGCCCTGGACCTTTTGCTCGTGACCGAACTGACTCCAAAGCAGTTTATCTACGGCAAACTCTACGGCGTCCTCTATAACGCGAAGGAGATGGTCGTTCTCCCGATCCTCTTGACCATCTGGTTCGCGATCACCGGCGCAATGACTTATGAATCCGCGTTCTACGTCGTCATCGACTTTGCGCTCCTCGTCCACTTCTCGGCCATGCTCGGCCTGCACGCGGCGATCACCTACACCAATAGCAGGACTGCGGTCGCGAACAGCCTGGGAACCATCTTCTTCCTGATGGTCGGGATCCTCGTTTGCGCCTGCCTGATCCTCCTGAGCGACCGTGAGTTCGGACGGCAACTCCTCAGCTTCCTCATCTTCATTGGTGCGGGAAGCGTCGCGCTCTTCGGTTCGCTCGGCGCGAGAAATCCATCGCGAGCGATCGCCTTGGTGGCCCTCCTGACGCCGTTCTGGTCGTTCTACTGCGTGATCAGCCTGCTCAATGGCGACATTTTGGCCGCCTTTCTCTTCAGCTTCGGGATCTACGGTTTCGCCTGCCTCGCGATGCTCGTGCCCGCCGTCAGCGACTTTGACATCGCTCTGGGACGGACCAACGCCATCCAGGGCTAGCGAATCCGGCGATGACCAGGAGGTGAGCTCGCACGATCTCCCCTTCAACGAGGATCGAACCAGGGATCCCCGGCGCAGGAATTGCTCCCTAGAAGAGCTTCCCGCCGTGGATCCCTTTTCGCTTCGTTGGTCCACTGGAGATCCATCCTGATGCGTCCCCACTCATCAAGTCGTCGCGAATTTCTGCAAACGGGTGCCGCAGGTGTCGCGGCTGCCGCTCTCTCAGGAGCCGCCGCCCCTGAAACCACCAACCCGGGAGGGATTCCCGTTCGCTCCCTGGGCCGTACCGGCGAAAAGGTCAGCCTCCTATGCCTCGGGGGGCATGCGAGTACCAATCCCCAAAAAATGTCGGAGCAGGAAAGCCTTCGACTGATCCAGCGGGCTGTCGATGAAGGAATCACCTTCATGGACAACTGCTGGGACTATCACAACGGCGTGGCCGAAGAACGGATGGGTAAGGCCCTCGCCGAAGGGGGGAGGCGTCAAAAAACATTCCTCATGACCAAGTGTTGTGGCAGAAACGTCAAGGACGCGCAGTCGAATCTCGAGGAGAGTCTCCGCAGGCTTAAAACCGATCACCTGGATCTCTGGCAATTCCATGAGATCGTCTACGACAGCGACCCCAGTTGGGTCTTCGCTGAGGATGGAGCCATTCACGCGGGCCTGAAAGCCGTGAAAGAGGGGAAGGTGCGCTACCTCGGCTTCACCGGACATAAAGACCCGTCAATCCACCTCGACATGCTCAGCAAGCCCTATGAATGGGCTACCGTGCAGATGCCCTTGAATGTCATGGACGTCCATTACCGTAGCTTTCAGAAGAAAGTTTTGCCTGTCCTCCTTCAGCGACAGATCGGCGTGCTGGCCATGAAGAGCCTTGGGGGCACGGGTTCGATCGTCACCAAGGCTGGGGTCCCGGTCGAGGATGCCCTCCGATACGTGCTCTCGTTGCCGATATCAACCCTGGTTACGGGGATTGATTCGGAAGCGGTTCTCGACCAGAACCTCAAGATCGTCCGCGAATTCAAGCCGCTCACAGCCGAGGAAAAAGCTCGGATCGAACAGTCGACCATTGAGGTTGCCGGCGATGGGCGATTTGAGTTGTTCAAGTCATCGAAGATGTTCGACGGTCCCGTACACCGCAAGCAGCACGGATTCGATACCGCGATTTCGTAAAGACTTGTTCGAGTTGAAGGTGAGGTCGATCATCAAGGGCGGAGCCAAGCGGGTCGGGACACCCGATTCCTGGCTCCAAACGAGCCATGAACTCACGGCGACAGCAAATCATATTTGTCGCAAAAATGATCAGTGAGAAAATAATGTCGTGAACTGATCAGCCATTCTCGATGTCCAGCCGCCCCTTCTTCAGATTCGAGGAAGGGGCGGCGAGACGTTGGATGATTTCGGCAATCAGGCGGTGTGAGTCCGCTTTGAGCCTTCCTCATCAAAGATTCGAGCGACGGCGGGAGCCAGGTCGTCGGAGACCTGGGTTGAAACGAGGATGTGTCCTTCTTCGATCCCGGAAGAATAATGTTGGGCTTCGGTTTCCGGAATGCCGGCGCCAATCAAGGCACCAAGTAGTCCACCGGACGCAGCACCAATGCCAGCTCCTGCCAATGCGGCCGCAAGCGGACCGCCGATCAGGAACGTTCCAATTCCGGGCAGGACGAACGTGCTGCCGACCAAAGCCAGGCCGACCAGCGTGCCGACCGCCGCGCCTGAGACGACTCCAGCGGTCGCCCCTTCACCGCTCATGTCCTCCGCGCCGGTCGTCATGACGAGTTCGGACGCCTCTTGGCGATCGCGCATCGCAATACTGACCGAATCCATTCCGATCCCGATCAGCTTCAAGCGATGGATCGCGCTCTCTGCATCGGTTCGTGACTCGAACATACCAACGACGTTTTTCATCGGAAATTCCTCATGGGGGGGATGCTTGGCGCAATCCTGCGCCGAAGGTCAGGACGTCTTGCCGGTAGCCCAGACCCCTGGCCGCGGCGACGCCATTGTCCTTGAATAGAGGGCAAACCCTGCGCCAAACCAGGAGGACTGATCTTAAAACGATGAGGCGGTTTGCGAAGTGCCGCCGGTATCCCGCTACCAGGAATCTGTCCTACCCCCACCTTCCGGGACTGTCTCAGTCGCAAGGCGTTCCGCCGAAGGCGGCGGCCATCCGCTCGTATATCTGCTCGGGTGTGAGGTCTTCCAGATGCTCGGCGATTGCCCAATGGTGGCCGAACGGGTCGACCAACTTACCGTAGCGGTCGCCCCAGAAAGCGTCGACAAGGGGCATACTCACCGTTGCGCCCGCTTCAACCGCACGGGCGAAAGCTTCGTTGGCGTCGGTCACCCAGAGGTGAACTGTCACCGGTGAGTTGCCGGTCGGGCCAACCGCCCCGTGCTCGGGGAATTCGTCGGCCAGGAACAGCTTCGAGTCACCGATCTGGAGTTCCGCGTGGCCGATCTTTATTGTGCCATCAGCCCCTGGGAAGGGCATGCGGGAAAGTTCCGCGGCGCCGAAAGCCTTTTTGTAAAACTCGATCGCATCGGATGCCCCTTTAATCACCAAGTGCGGTGTGATTGCGTGATGCCCTGCCGGAATCGGGTGCGCCATGGTTCCCTCCTCGCGAGCCGCAAGTCCGGCACCTTATGATCACATCAACAGAAATCGTGCCTCGCTCGTGGAATGAGATTATTTATCGACTGCTTGGTGACAGTTGTACAGTGGAATTGGGAAAATGCTCGAGATTCGCACGATCGCATGCAGGAGTTGGTGTCGTGCGTGCGAAAGCACCGATAATTCGGTGGTTCCGCAAGCGGATAATGGTTCTTTATTCCGCGCTGAGCTACTCCGGCGAGATTATCGATTTGATTGGATAGGCGACTCTGGGCTGGAATCTTGAGCTCCGGGAGAGTCGAAGTTCCCGGCTTGACGATGTGCGAATCAAGTCGCCATTAGAATTAAACTGTGCAGATTCTTTGTCCCACAGCCCGATTGACCCGGCTTACAGCATCGCGATATCCTTCAAGTCCGCATCCCGCGATGAAAGCTCGCTCGAGCATGATGGAAAAATTATGATGATCTCGCTCTTTGCTCTCTTGATCGGAATCGTTGCAGGGCTGCGGGCGATGACCGCGCCGGCGGCCGCGAGTTGGGCGGCGCGGATGGGATCGGCCTCAGTTGGTGGCACCTGGCTGGCCTTCATGGGGTACGCCTGGACTCCTTTGGTCCTGTCGTTGCTGGCGGCCGCCGAGCTCGTCACCGACCAGCTTCCTTCCACGCCCAGCCGCAAGGTTCCGGTGCAATTTGCCACGCGGATCCTGATGGGAGCGTTGTCAGGGGCCGTGATCGGGGCGCGAGGAGGCAGCCTGGGGATCGGAGCAGTCGCCGGCGCGATCGGCGCTGTTCTCGGCACCTATGGTGGTGCCGCGGCGAGGGCGAAGCTGGCTGCGAAGTTTGGCGGCAAAGACCGTCCCGCTGCAATCATCGAGGACGTAGTAGCCATCGGAGGCGCGGCGCTCATCGTCGTGCTATTGCCATGAGTCGACACTTCGACGCGATCGTAATCGGCGCGGGCCAGGCCGGGCCATCGCTGGCCGGGCGGCTTACCAGGGCAGGGATGGACGTAGCGCTGGTCGAGCGACACCTGTTCGGCGGCACCTGTGTCAACACCGGGTGCATGCCGACCAAGACGCTGGTTGCAAGCGCCTCCGCCGCCCACCTTGCGCGACGGGCCGGTGATTACGGCGTCGTGATCGGGGCCTCGATCGCCATCGACATGGCGAAGGTGAAAGCCCGAGCAGATACGGTGTCGGGCAACGCTCGAGCCTCGGTCGAGGCATGGCTGCGTGGCATGGAACGGCTTACCGTACTCACGGGGCACGCCCGGTTCGAGGGGCCGAACTCGGTGCGAGTCGGCGACGCGTTGCTCACTGCCGAGCGGATATTCATCAATGTCGGGGGCCGCGCCCGCGTTCCGGACATGCCCGGCGTCGACACTGTGCCTTACCTCACCAATACCTCAATGCTTGCGCTCGCCATGGTGCCGCGTCATCTGGTGGTGGTCGGCGGCAGCTACATCGGGCTCGAATTCGCCCAGATGTACCGTCGCTTCGGGGCCGAAGTCACCGTCGTCGAGATGGGCCCGCGCCTGGTCGGCCGCGAGGACGAGGACGTGTCGGCCGCGGTGCGTGCCGTCCTCGAGCGAGAGGAGATCTCGATCCGCACCAATGCAGAATGCATTCGCTTCGCCCCGCACGTAGACGGCGTAGCGGTTGGCGTCGATTGCACGTCAGGCGAACCTGAGGTCGTCGGTAGTCACGTCCTACTCGCAGTCGGACGTCGACCCAACACGGATGACCTCGGCCTCGAGCTCGCAGGTGTGGATCGCGATCCGCACGGCTACATCAAGGTCGATGACCAACTGGCAACCAACGTGCCTGGCATCTGGGCGCTCGGCGACTGCAACGGCCGCGGTGCTTTCACTCATACCGCTTACAACGACTATGAAATTCTCGCCGCCAACCTGCTCGACGGCGATTCGCGGCGTGTGACCGACCGGATACCCGCTTACGCGCTCTACATCGATCCGCCGCTCGCCCGCGTCGGCCTCAGCGAAACGGAGGCAAGGGCAAGCGGCCGGCGCATTCTGGTCGGAAAGCGGCCGATGTCCCGCGTCGGGCGCGCGGTTGAGAAGGACGAGACGCAGGGCTTCATGAAGATTGTCGTCGACGCCGAGAATCAGAGAATCCTCGGCGCCACGATCCTTGGAGTCGGTGGCGACGAGGCGATTCACAGCGTAATCGACATGATGGCGATGCGGGCGACCGCGACCGATCTTCGCCGCACGATGCACATCCACCCCACCGTCGCTGAGCTCTTGCCAACCATCGCCGGGGAGTTGAAGCCGTCGGAATCGGGTGAACCGGGAGCATCTTCCGGAGGCTGAGCCCCGTTTCGAGCGGGGCACTCCGCACCGCTCCCGTCACACACTCACAACGACCTTGCCGACCTGCTGGTTCGACTCCAAATAGCGATGGGCCTCGACGATCTCATCCAACGGGAACGTCTTGGCAACGAGGGGTTTGAGGCTGCCGTCAGCGAGCCCCGCGTTGACGAACTGCTTGGCCCGCTCCAGCCGTGTCGGATTGCTCGTGATCTCCATCATCACATACCCGCGGATCGTGATCCACTTGCTAAGGACGTCGAACAGCGGGAGGGGAGTCGGCTCCGTGCTCAGGGCTCCGTACACGAAAATGATGCCCAGTCGAGCTGTCGCCTTGGCGAGCTTCGCCATGGTCGGGCCGCCAACCGGGTCGAAGATGACCCTGGCCCCCTTGCCGCCCGTGAGGCCGAGGATTTCCTGGACCAGATCCTGCTCGTCGGAAGCGATCACATGGGCCGCACCCGCGTCAAGGAGGGCCTGTCGCTTCGACTGGCCACGCGTCAGGGCGATTGGGGTCGCACCTACCAGATTCGCAATCTGGATGGCCGCGAGGCCGACACTGCTCGAGGCCGCGGGGATGACGAGGGTGTCGCCTTTCTTCAACCCGGCGATATCGATCAGCGCTCCATAGGCGGTCACGTACTGCATCCAAACCGCCGCCGCCTCCCAGGAAAGCGAGGCGGGATGATGGACGACCGCATGGACCGGGGCGTTCGCCAACTCGCCGTAAAGCCCGTAATCGTTCAGACTGAAGGCGGGGATTGTGCTGACGACATCACCGACCTTGAAGCCCTGGACGTCCGGCCCGATTGCCGCGACGGTCCCTGAGGCCTCGTACCCCAGGCGGGCGGGGAGCTTGGGGTCTTCCAGGTACTGGCCACGGCGGAACATCGACTCTGCGCGGTTGAGCCCCAGGGCTTTGACCTTGATCTGGACCTCGCCCTTGCCCGGAGGAGGGACTTCGAGCTCCTCGATCTTCAGGACTTCGGGCCCACCGATTTCGTGGAAGCGTACGACTCTGGCCATGGTTGAACTCCCGATGAGGATCAATCACCGACGGGTTGCCGCCATTCTAGGGTGGGCGGCAATCTGGGGGTGCCTGGGCGATCCCGCGCGGGGAGGGATTTTCGAGCTTCGACGAGCAGATAAAGCGTTCGAATTCTGGGAGTGCAACCGAAGTAAGCTCATCAATCGGAGAGGCGTATGTAGGTGAACCGTCCGCACGGTTCGGAGGGGGGCTCAAGCCATGGGCCTTTGCTACCCATCTCAGATCAAAAAAGAGCGGGCGGTGCGCCCGCCCGCTATCTCTCGAACACAACCAGGGCGGGAACAAGGATTAAGACAGCCCCGTAATCTCTCCTGAGGAGTCGACGTCGATCCGTTCGGCGGCGGGCCGCTCCGGGAGACCGGGCATCCGAACGATCTCTCCGGTCAAGGCGACCAGGAAGCCGGCTCCGGCGGCGATTTCTACGTCGCGGACGGTGAGGGTGAACCCCTTGGGGCGACCACGAAGTTTGGGATTGTCCGAAAGCGAATCCTGGGTTTTGGCCATGCAGAGGGGCAGGGAACCGTAACCGAGCTTTCGCGCCTTGCGGAATTTGGCTTCGGCACCGGGAAGGATGTTCACACCATCGGCACCGTACATGACCTTCGCGATCCGCTCGATCTTCCGCTCCGCGGACCACTCGAGCGGATAGAGCGGCAGATAGGGGGTCGGACGTCCCTGAGTGGCCGCGACCACGATCTCCGCCAGGTCGGTGGCACCGTCACCTCCCGCGCCGAAGACGTTGGCCGTGGAGCTGGCGATCTTCCGGCTGCGACAATACGCGTGGACGACCTCGAGCTCATCGGGCGAGTCGGAGGCAAACTGATTGATCGCGACGATGGTCGGCTTGCCGAAGTGAACCGCGCTATCGAGGTGGGCGGCCAGGTTCTCTAGCCCTCGTTCGACGGCTGAGGGATCGGGAACTGTCAATGCGTCGAGGGCAAGTCCTCCGTGCATTTTGAGAGCACGGATCGTGGCGACGATGACGATGGCCGAAGGGTTCAGGCCGGCCGCGCGGCACTTCAGGTCGAAGAACTTTTCGCCGCCGAGGTCGAAGGCAAAGCCGGCCTCGGTCACGGCGTAGTCGGCGAACGCGAGGGCCATCCGGGTTGCGAGGATGGAGTTGCAGCCGTGAGCAATGTTGGCAAACGGACCGCCATGAACAAAGGCAGGGGTCCCTTCGCGCGACTGGACCAGGTTGGGAAGGATCGCCTCGTTGAGGATCGCCGCCAGGGAGCCGGTGACTCCCATCTCGCCCGCCAGGACGGGGCGGCCCTCTCCGGTATATCCGATCAGGATTCGATCGAGCCGCGCCCGAAGGTCGGCGGGAGAGTCGGCCAGGCAGAGAATGGCCATGATCTCGCTGGCGGCCGTGATGTCGAAACCGGATTCGCGAGGAACTCCGTTTCCAGGGCCGCCCAGCCCGATGATGACGCGCCGCAGACTCCGGTCGTTGACGTCGAGCGCCCGCTTCCAGAGCACGCTCCTGGGGTCGAGCACCGAGTCTTCGAAGTGGAGTCGATTGTCGATCGCCGCGGCCAGGAGATTATGTGCGGCCGTGATCGCGTGAAAGTCACCGGTGAACTGGAGGTTGATCTTATTCGACGGTTCAAGACGACTGGCGCCTCCCCCTGTCGCGCCCCCTTTTCGGCCGAAGACTGGTCCCATTGAGGGCTGTCTCAAGGCGAGGGCCGCCCGTCGTCCGATCTTTTTGAGCCCTTGCGCGAGGCCAATCGAGACGGTCGTCTTACCCTCGCCCGCCGGAGTTGGCGTAATCGCGGAGACGAGGATCAGCTTACCAGGAGGACGCTCCGCGCAGGTGAGCGCTTCCAGCTGGATCTTGGCCTTATCGCTGCCGTAGGGCTCAAGGTGGTCCCTTGCGATCCCAAGGTCGTGGGCCACGTCGGCAATGGGTCGAAGTTCGGCTTGCGTGTTCGCCATCAATCTCGACTCGTCTCTTGAGAGTGCGGGCGATGCCCGCGGCTTATAGTTCTGGACTCATTCATGCCTGATGGAGATAAAGTGCGTTCATCAATTCTTGAGATGATCGGCGAGCCATTCCTGGATCTCACGCCACCAGACGATGCGATTGGCCGGTTTGACGATCCAGTGGCCTGCGTCGGGGAAGAAGAGATAGCGGCTGGCGATGCCCTGGCGTTGGAGAGCGGTGAACATTCCGAGGCCTTGGGCGTCGGGAACTCGGTAGTCGAGTGCGCCATGGATGACGAGGGTCGGTGTTTTGAAATTCTTCACGAACGTGCTGGGAGAGCGGTCGCGGTAGTGCTCGGGTTTGTCCCAAGGCGTTCCGCCGAACTCCCACTCGGGAAACCAGAGTTCCTCGGTGGTGCCATACTTGCTGGTCAGGTCGAAGACGCCCGCGTGGCTGATCAAGGCCTTGAAGCGATCGGAATGCCCGGCGATCCAGTTGACCATGAAACCGCCGTAAGAACCGCCGGCCGCCGCCATCCGTGAGGCATCAAGGAACGGGTAGGTCTTGAGGGCGTGGTCGAGCCCCAACATCAGGTCATCGTAAACCCGGCCAGTCCAGTCCTGGCTGATCTGATCGGTAAATTTCTGGCCGTAACCGGTCGATCCGCGCGGGTTGATCGCCACGACCGCGTAGCCGGGCGCTGCGAACATGGCGTAGTTCCAGCGGGCATGCCATTCGTCATGCCACGCGCCTTGCGGACCGCCATGGATCAGGAACAGGACCGGGTATTTCTGCTGGGGATCGAAGCCCGGGGGTCGGATCAACCAGCCGCTGACTTTGTCACCATCTGCTCCCGAGAACTGGAATGGCTCGGCCTTCGCCAGGTCGAGCGGGGAGAGCAGGGGGCCGTTATGGTTCGTGAGTTGGGTCAGTCCGCTGCCATCCGACTTCGCCTTGTAGATCTCGTTGGGATGGGCGGCATCGCCGCGGAGGAAAACGAGTTCCTTCTCGGGCTGAGCGTACTGGACCGCCGTGTTGATTCCCCCTTTGACCCGCACCTGGCTATGAGGCTCCGCTTTCGCAGGTGCGGCGAAGTCAAACTGGAGGATCGACTCGGTCCCTCGATCATCGACCACCGCGAAGATTTGGCCTTCGAACGTTCGCTCGTGAGAACGGCCCGTCCCCCATTGATACGAGAGAACCGGCTGATCGAGGGCCTGGCTCTTGTATTCAACCGACCAGTCTTCCCGGTTGCGGACCGTGAGAACCCACAGGTCGGACTCGAAGCCAGCCCGAGCCTGGCTCAGATAGGCGATCCGCGTCCCGTCCGGTGAGAATGAGGGCTGCGTGTCACCTCCTGGATTCGCGGCCGTGAGATTTTTGGGCTCGCCACCGCTGGTGGGAACAATCCAGATGTCGGTGTTCGTCGACCAGGCATGATCCTTGAGAGGCTCGGCAGTAAACGCAAGCTCTTTTCCATCGGGTGAGAAGACATACTCCTCGGATCCACCGAAGGGGGCAGGGGGGGCATTCACCTCGAGCTTCGGAGTCAGGTCGACAGCCTCGCCCGTCTTCACATCGGCCAGGAAGACATGGTTCCGTTTCCCGGTGTCCCACGTGCTCCAATGGCGGATCATCAGCCGGTCGAACACCAGGGCCTTGCTCTTGCTGGCCTCTTTCTCCTTGTCCTTCGCGGCCGTCTCGTCCGGCGTTTTGCCGGGATAGACCTCGGCGGCGAAGGCGATTTGATCACCCTTGGGCGACCAGATCGGGCCCGCCACATCGATCGGCAGCTTCGTGAGCGGTCGGGCCTCGCCTCCATCAATCGGCAAGAGCCAGACCTGGGACGAACCTCCTCGGGTCGATGTGAAGGCGATTGTCTTGCCGTCGGGGCTCCATCGCGGATGATTATCGGACCCAGGTGCCGTGGTGAGTCGCTTGGGATCCCCGCCGCCGGTGGAGACGAGCCAGAGATCACTATTCGTCTTATCGGTCGCCCGATCGAGTTCGGAGACCACGTAAACGACCCAATGGCCGTCCGGCGAAACCTGAGGGTCGGAGACCGACTTCACGGCGAGGAGGTCGTCGATCGTCATGGGCCGGCCTGCTGCCAGAAGTGGGGTTGTCAACATCAGGATCGCCAGGATGCCTAACAGGGGTCGCATCACGAATTGTCCTCCCATTTTTCGATTCAGATCCGGCCGTGCCCCATCCGTTTCAGGACGGGAGTCAACGCCAGCAGGATGATTCCTGGGATGATCGAGGTGCCGATCAAGAACGTCCAGAGATCGATGTTCGAGTGTTCCAACCATTGGTGGAGCATGCCCGCGAAAAAATTGGCCAACGCCGTGCACATGAACCAGACCGCCATCATCAACGAGGCAATCCGCGCCGGGGCAAGCTTGTTGACCAAGGAAAGACCGATCGGCGAAAGACAGAGCTCACCCAGCGTATTCAAGGCATAAACAAACGCCAGCCACTGAGGGCCGACGAGACTCCCTCCCGCAGCTCGGTGATCGGCCCTGGACATGACCACGAACCCGAGTCCGAGAAAGATCAGGCCGAAGCCCATCTTGGCCGTTGCGCCTAGCGCCAGCTTCGTCCGATCCAGGGTGGTCCAGAGGATCGAGAAGAGCGGTGCCAGGATGAAAATCAGCAAGGGATTGATCGACTGATACCAGGACGTGGGAAACGGCTTCCCGAAGATCACTCGTGATGTTTTTTGATCGGCGAAGGAGGTAAAAGTCCCTCCCGCCTGCTCGAATCCCATCCAGAAGAGAATGGAGAACAGGGCGACGATCACAATCACGATCAATCGCTGCACGTCGGCGCTGGTAAACGGCTCCTTGATTCGGTTCGCTTCGACAAGCGTTTCCGAACTCTGGAATGGTCGTTCCGGAATTCCCGATGCACCACCCGTACTCGCCGGTGTTCGCTGACGGGTCAAGAGGCCCGTAATGCCAATCATCGCGAACGCCAAGAGGATCCAGTAACCGAGAACGAACCACCAACCCCGGGTGGGGCTCCATTGTTCGATTGCTTTTGCGGGAAGGATCGCCAGATAAACGAGGCCTGCACCCACAAGAGTCAATAGAACGATGTGAACCCAATCGATCGCGAACAAGCGATGCTCGGCACTCTCGGACCGATTCGGTGGGTAACCGGTTGTCCCCAGTGCCCTTTGTTTCACGGTAAATGTGATCAGACCGAGGATCATCCCGATACCGGCAGCCGCGAACCCGTAGTGCCATCCGAAGCGCTCGCTTTCGCCCAGCGAGCCGCATACCAAGGGGGCGAAGAATGCCCCAAGGTTGATCCCCATGTAGAAGATCGTGTAGGCACCGTCGCGTCGCGGATCATTCTGCGGATAGAGTTGACCGACCATCGTGGAGATATTGGGCTTGAAGAACCCATTGCCCAGAATGATTAACCCGAGGGCCAAGGTGAGCAATGATTCGATGGCCATCGCGAAGTGGCCCAACGCCATCAGTGATCCACCGATCAAGATTGCCTTGCGCTGACCAAGGAACCGATCGGCCAGGTAGCCTCCCAGCAAGGGAGTCAAATAGACGAGGCCCGTGTAGGTCCCGTATAAGGCGTAGGCGTCGTTTTCTGAGTAGTCCAGGTGCTTCATGAGATAAAGCACCAGGAGGGCTCGCATCCGTAGTAGCTGAACCGCTCCCACATCTCCGCGCCGAACAGCACGTAGAGCCCCGACGGATGCCCCACCTTGGCGGTCCCTACCGTCTCACCGAAGTCGGCCGTACTCGTCATGCAAGACACCTGATCTTGTAAGGTGTGGGCGGATCTTAAACCAAGGGATGGACCTGCCGCTGCCGGCGACCGTGCTTGGCCGCTGCACAAGAGTAACGAATGGTCACGCGGTTCCCAAGCCCCTGGCGGTTCGTTGTGATCACCTTATCGGGCTCGGTTTGCATCATTCAACTGGGATCGACTCTCGTCGAGCCATCGCAAGAGGTTGGGCATGCAAGCGACCGGCCCGGGGTCGGCGAAAAGCAAGGGGGCTCGGATCAGCTCCGCGTGATTGGCATGAAGGACGACGTGATCGGTGACCCCCGGGAGTCGGCTGCTCGCCACCGAGACACAGCCGTCGCCGAACCCGTCGCTGACCTCGTCGAGCCGGGTGGAGAGGTCGGCTGTGGCGAGTCGGGTCAGGCCACCCAAGAGCCCCCGCTCTTTCCGCATTGCATTGATCCGCCCCTCAACCGTCCGCCGGGCCTCGGGCGATACAATCCCAGAATCACCCGCCACGATATGATAAGGAACCCCGGCCCGCCGGGGCCGTCGATTCAGCGCGGTCAGGAACCGACTGCCGGGAGTTAAATCCTCCGCAGCTTCGCCAAGCCCATCACCCAGGTGGGCCAGCGCTTCAGTCGTCTTCTTGTTCTGAATCGCCTGCACGCCGTTCAAGAGTTGCAGGAACGTCTGCGCCTTGGCCAGGCTCGACCCTTGGTTCACCGGCGCGACCATGATCAAGGTAGAGAACTCCTTCACCGGCGACGCAGGATCTTCCACGTACGAGCGCGCCACCAGAGCTCCCATGGAGTGGGCGACGATCGCCCAGGGAAGCGTCTCACCCACCGAACGCCGAAACGCCTGCCAGTCCCCGGCAAACTGGGCGGAAGTCTCGGTCAGATTCCGGTTATAGGGATAGTCGTAGACGACCAGCCCGTAGCCCGCCTCCTCGAGGGGCGTGATCATGTGGACGAACCCTCCCGAGGAGGAGTTCAGCCCATGAACGAGACAAATGGTGGGCCGATGCGGATCGTTGGGACGGTACGACTTCAGCGCGCGCATTCCATACTTCGCTCGCCGCTTTGCCTCACGATCGACGTGTTCGGCGAGTCGCCGCACCGACTCCGTCCACCCTGGTAGTCGATCGGGGTCGAGTACGCGCGGCGCGAGCCGGACCAAGAGCACTCCTTGATCGACCTCGAGCTGGGCGTCATCCCCAAGGATCGCCGTGAGTGTCGTCCGCGACAAGCTACCGCCAACGCCGGCCACCGGCAGGAAGAGCTTGCCCACGGGTGGCCTGACTCGGACTCCTGTCAGGGACGAGATCTTGGCAACCAACTCGCCGACGTCGAGCTCGCGTGACTTGGCGAGCGGAATCCGGATCTCGATCGGCTCTCGATCCGCGGCCATGGTGATGCCCGTCGCGACGCTCACCATCAGTGCGAGAAAAGTGACCACGGCCATCCTCGAATCGATCCCGGTTGCAGATCCCTGGCTCATCTCAAGACTATCGCCGGGGACGGATCTCGTGAAGAGGCGGCGACGGCCCAGGGATGCCTTGACCGTCAATTCCGAAGTCCGATCCGGGGAGGAGCGGACCCTAACCGAGATGCTGCGTCTGATAATCGTTCTTATGTTCGATTCAGGGCACCGGCCAGCTTACCTGGCCCTTATGGGCCCTTCAGGTGTCAAAATGGAATCGCGCCCATGGCCAGGCCCGCTGGAGCCTCCATGGCGACGCGATCGTCTCGGGTATTGCCCCCCCCGATCCGGGTGGCTCGCAGTCTCGACTGCGAGTCCTGGTTTGGAAGTCTGGGCGGTGGGACGATCAGCTAACTGGGGCTTCATGAAGAATGAAGACAACCCATCCGGACGTTGAGGCTGTCCGATGCACGCGTCGTGAACCGTGGATCGATCTTTCCGAACGACGACCCGGCATGCATGCGTGCCTGCAAATCATGCGAGACGGGCCTCGGTTCGATCCTCTGGCCGCAACCAAGCATGCACGCTTGGTTACGATAGGATGACGAGCTTGTCCGGTGATCGAACCGAGGGGATATCAAACGAAGAACCCCACTCGCGGGCGGGTGCCACGAGTGGGGTTCTTCGGTCGACAGACAGTGATCGAAAGAGGTCTTACACCGCGGACTTCTTGGCTTTCCAGGAGGTCCAGTTCGAGGTGAATGAGGAGTCATCGGCGGTGGGAGGAGCCACCGGCTTGTGGTCGGTCTGGACGTCAGCCTGTACGACCTCAGACTTCGGGGCCTCGACAGCCACGGGCGCGACTTCGGACTTCACCGGCTTCGCGGCCACCACGACAACGGGCGCCGACTCGGCTTTGGGAGCGTCGACGGGTGCCGCTTGCACTGGCGTGGAGGTGGTGCTCTGAAGCATGGTGTTGGCGGGAGGCGTGGCGGGAGCTACCGCGGAAAGCGTCTTCGTGACGGGGGGCGTGAGCTGCCAGGGGTTGCTGAGGTCGAAGTCGATCTTGACGTTCACGTTATTGACGTTCACGTTCTGAGACCGAACCACCTGATCGCCGACGCGGGCCGTGACCGTATAGTTACCTGGATCGAGCGGGATCTGGTAGCCGCCGGAATCCCAGGTCTGGACGGAGACCTTTTGTCCCGTCGCCTCATTGACGGCGTCGATAGTCACATCGCCGCGTCCCTGGCCAGGTTCGTAGAAATCCTTGTGGTTCGGGTCGTTGTAGGCGACACCGAGCACCTGCGCTTTGGCACCGGCCTGGGCTCCGAAGTTCTGCGTGATGACGATGGGTCCCACGGGCGACGGAGCCTTGGTGTTGACGATGCCGATCCCGACTTCGCGGTAGACGTTCTCCTGAGGCGTCTCAGGCTGAAGAATATTGTTGCGATGACCGGCGGAGTCGACACCCCAGTCGATCATGAACGCTTCCATCGCTTCGTCAACCGAAGTGGAGTATGCAAAAGCGTTCTCGCCGGCCGTCGTGCGGTTACCATAGCCGACGCGATCGAGGCGGTCGGGAATGGTCGAGCCATCGGAACCATTGTGCGACTGGATTCCCGAGTCGGCCTGGTCCTGGCTGTGGCCTTGAGCGGCGCTGGCGAGTTTCGAGTTCCAGGCGAGGGGCGGCTTGACGGGAGCGGCGGAGATGGCCGATCGCACCTGGTTGAGGTCGACCTGGTAATGCTTGATCGTGGCTTGAACGTTGAAGTCGAGATCCGTGGTGACCCGGTCAGCGATCGAGGCGGGATTGGTTCGAGCGAGGTTCAAGAGTTCGAGCATGTACTGTTGCTGAGACGTCGGCCCACCAGCGGCCATAAGCTCTCGGGATTCCAGATTCTCAAGCCGCAGGGTTCGACGAAACTTGGGCCGAGTCATGCGGACCTCCATGCCTATCGGAGCCTATCGGAAAACGCCCCCCATCCATCGCGGGGCATTCGGTCTTGATGACGACCTTCTCTCACCGAGGAGAAGGCTGCATTTGGGGCCGTTCCGACTTGAGGAAAAATATCTTGGTGGGCATCGGTCGCTGTCGGCTTGGCGATGTATCTATAGGCAATCAACGTGCCAACACGGCTTCCCATTTTGCGATCGAGCCCCCTGGCAACTGGAAGTTGCCTTCACACCTCAGCTTAGGGTCGGGCGCAGACCACAATTCTGGAAAAGCCATCTTGACGCCCAGAGTTCGCGGCCTGGGAGATCTTTCTCAGAGCGAACTCCCGAACTTACAATCTGCCGTTTTTTACAAGCTAAGACGCCGACAAGAAAATACGGAAACTTCTCTAAAGATTCAGGTTATGACGACCGGGTGGGCTTGGAAGTATCGTCGGATTGTCACGAGAAAAGAGCGTGTTTGGGGCGCTGTGGAGGGCCCAAGTCGGCCAGGGTTGGCTTCATGACTTGCAGCCCTGGCGCAATCGAGATAGCTTGAAGATCCGGCTCGGCCGGGCACCCTGATGACCCGGCCGCAACGTCTTCAAGACGCTCCCGAGCCGGACCTGAAATTCACCTCGCGCACCGCATCCGGAGATTGTTTCATGCCGTCGGCCCATGATGTCCTCGAGCGAATCGCCCAGGCCGAATCCCAAGGGCTCGTCTCGGCATCGGCGGCCGCCAATATCCGCCGTTGGTTAACCGAGCCCCCCTTCGAGAAGTACCGCCCTCGACTCCTCGACGATATTCAGGCCGGTCACTGGAAGACGCTCGACGACGCGTTTTACGCCGTTCTCGAGTTCGGCACCGGTGGCCGGCGCGGAAAGATGTATCCGGTTGGCACCAACGTCCTGAACGAGCGGACGATGGCCGAAAGCGCTCGCGGCCTGGCCGACTACATCATCAAACGCCAAGGGGCGGATCGCGCTCAGTCGTACTCCTGCGCCATCGCTCGAGACACCCGACATAATTCCCCGGAGTTCGCTCAGCTCTGCGCCCGAGTCCTTGCGGCCGCGGGCTTCAAGGTCTACCTGTTCCCTGAGCCACGCTCCACTCCCTTACTCTCCTTCGCGGTCCGCGACCTCAAGTGCGATGCCGGGATTATGATCACGGCATCGCACAATGCCCCCTCGGACAACGGCTTCAAGTGTTACGCCGCGAACGGGGGGCAAGTGATTCCGCCCGACGATGAAGGAATCATCGAGTGCGTGCGGGAAGCCTCTGACCGTGAGATTCCCGAGAAGCCCTTCGACGAGGGAATCGCCGACGGCTCGATCGTCCTGGTCGGCGCAGAAGTCGACGAGGGCTACATCGCGGCCGTTGTCGGCGAGTCGGTCAGCCCCGCGCGAGACATCGCGATCGTCTATACCCCCATGCATGGAGTGGGCGAAACTTCGGTCGCAGCCGCCCTCTCCAAGGCAGGGTTCACGCAAGTGAACATTCTGGCCTCGCAACGCACGCCCGACGGCGACTTCCCCAATATCCCCGGACATGTTTCCAACCCCGAGATCCCCAAGACGCTCGAGGCTTCGATTGCCGAGGCCAAGGCGACGGGGGCAGAATTGGTCCTGGGCAGCGACCCGGACGCCGACCGGATCGGTGTGGCCGTCCCCGTGTCGGGCGATCCCAAGGGAGACTGGACGACTCTCGATGGGAACAAGATCGGGGTGCTTCTCGCGGCCTTCGTCATGAAGCAGACGAAGGCGACGGGGCGACTCCGGGCAGACCACTATCTGGTCACGACTATGGTCACCACCCAGATGGCTCGGGCCCTGGCCCAGCGCGAGGGGGTTCGCGTCGAGGATGACTTGCTCGTCGGATTCAAATGGATCGGTCAGCGGATCGATGAAGTCGGACCGGCCGGTTTCCTGTTCGGTTTCGAGGAGTCGCACGGCTACTTGAAGGGGGACCACGTCCGCGACAAGGATGCAGCCGTCGCGGCACTGCTGTTCGCCGAACTCGCGGCCACGGTGAAAGACCGCAAGCAGACCGTCCTCGAGTACCTCGACAGCCTTTATCACGACGTGGGCCACTACGCCGAGAAGCTCATCAACAAGACTCTCGAGGGACGGGAAGGAGCCACTCAGATCAAGACTCTGATGGCGGCCTTCCGCGAAAACCCGCCCAAGCAACTGGGAGGCGTGGAACTGGCCGAGGTCTACGACTACAAGATGCATGAGATCCGGTCCGTCGCTGGGTCGGAGAAGCCACGCCCCCTGCCCCAGCCCTCCGGCGATTTACTCATCTTTCACGCCAAGGAACCGGGCACGCGAGTGGCCGTTCGCCCGTCGGGGACCGAGCCCAAGATCAAGTTCTACCTCTTCGCGCGAACCGACACCTCAGGGACCGAACCGCTCGAGCGAATCAAGGAGAAGACGTTCCAGCGGCTTGACGGAATCTCCAAGGCAATCGAACAATACATTCAGGACGTTCTTAAGACCTAAAAGGCGAGGAAGCTGCAGGTCTTGATCCCCTCCGACCCCATGGAAATCGAGGGGTCGGACCCCCGAGGCCGCTATGTCTGAAGAGCCGAGTTCCGCGACGGCCAGCCCGGCCCAGAAGGTTCGCACGTTTCCGACGACGCCGGGCGTGTATGTCATGAAGGATGCGCAGGGGCGTGTCATCTACCTCGGCAAGGCCAAAAACCTGAGGAGCCGCGCGGGCTCCTACTTCCAAAAGACGGCCGAAACCGATAAGCGAATCTGCGATTGGATCGGCGAGGTCGTCGATATCGACTACCTGGTCGCGGATAGCGAGGTCGATGCCCTTCTCCTCGAAGCGCGGCTCATCAAGGATATTCAGCCGAAGCACAATCAGGATCTGAAGGACGATAAGTCCTTTCCGTATCTCCAGATCACCACGGGCGAGGATTTCCCCCGAGTCAATTTCACACGCGAGCCGCAGGACCGCAACGTCAAGCTTTACGGCCCGTTTCCAAGGGCCAAGAGCCTTCGAGGGGCGATCCAGGTCTTGCAGCGAATCTTCAAATTCCGGACCTGCTCGCTGGATATCGAGGAAGGCGACCCTCGGTGGCGCTGGTTTCGCCCCTGCTTGCTCCACTCGATCGATCAATGTACCGCCCCGTGCAACCTCAGAATCGACAAGGATGCCTATCGCACCGACATTCGCCGGCTCCGGCTCTTTCTCGATGGCAAGAAAGACGTCGTCCTCAAGGAATTGGCCGACGAGATGCGCGAGGCGAGCAAGGCGCTCCAGTTTGAAAAGGCCGCGCGACTCCGCGACGAGATCAAGGCCCTCGAGACCCTGAACCTCCGAGGCGATCTCGCCAAGCACGCTCAACCGGAAGTCTTCTACGTCGACCCGCGTAAGGGCTTGAAGGGCCTCAAGAACGTGCTTAAGCTGGACTCGATCCCGCGGACGATCGACTGTGTCGATATCGCCCATCTGGGAGGGACCGAAACGGTCGGTTCGCTGGTCACGTTCATCGACGGCCTACCCTTTAAGCCCGGCTATCGCCGCTACAAGATCAAGAGCGTCAAGGGCATCGACGACTACGCATCGATCCGAGAGGTCGTGAGCCGTCGAATCCTCGGACTCCAAGAACGTGACGAGCCGTTCCCAGACATCTTCCTGATCGATGGCGGCAAAGGACAACTCAATGCCGCACTCGACGCCTTTGAAGCTTTGAAGGTCGTCCCTCCCACGGTGATTTCCCTGGCCAAGCGTGAGGAGGAGATCTACCTTCCCGGACGGTCCGATCCGATCGTTCTGAGCCGCCGCTCCTTTGCCCTACGGCTGCTCCAATATGCCCGTGACGAGGCCCACCGCTTCGCACAACACTATCATCATATGCTCCGCCACAAGAGGACCTTTGGAGAGGACGTTCCGCCCCCGCCGCCGAAGAAAAATCGCAATGGGGAATGACGGGGTTCATCCTCGTTCCCGGATCCTGGTCGCCCCTGATTTCGGCGATCGGCGCAGCCCCAATGAGGCGGCCGAACTTCTGTTTCGGCGAGACGTCGATTCATAGAAAAATGAGCTCGCCAACGGAAGCGGCGACTCCAACTCGATGTGTGTCCGGCAGGTCAGTTAAGCCAACGAGTGACGGAAAGAGAAGATTAAGTTCATGATTCTTGTATCCGCTAATGGTTTGGGCCGACAATTCGCGGGCGATCCGGTCTTCTCCGAACTGAAGTTCGAGATCCGCACCGGGGAGCGGATCGGCCTGGTCGGCCCCAACGGCGCTGGCAAGACGACGCTGATGCGGATCTTGGCCGCTCAGGACAAGGCCGACTACGGCAGCCTCTACTCTCGTTCCGGGATCCGGATCAGCCTGCTCCGCCAGCATCCTGACTTTACGGCCGAAGAGACCCTGATGAGCGTCGCTCGTTCGGGCCTCGCCTCGGTGCTCGAACTCCAGAGCGAGTTGGAGGAGGCCGCCCAGGAGATGGGCGAGGCGGAGGATGACAGCGAACGCGAGCGGGCCACTCGCCGCTACGCCGAGATTCACGACCGACTCGAGCATCAAGACGCTTACTCGGTCGACCATCGCGTCGAGGAGATCCTGACCGGACTCGGATTTCCGACCAGTGACTTTGGTCGTCAGGCCCGGACCTTCTCAGGGGGGCAGCAATCGCGGCTCATGCTCGCCAAGCTGCTGCTTGAAAACCCGGACCTGATGCTCTTGGATGAGCCCTCCAATCACCTCGACATCGAAACGACCTCCTGGCTCGAGAGCTATCTGTCACGGCAGTCGGTCGCCATGGTGGTCGTTAGCCATGACCGCTACTTCCTGGACAAGGTCGTCACCAAGATCTGGGAACTTCACGAAGGACAGATCAGCGCTTATCCCGGAAACTATTCGCACTACTGGAAACTCAGGGGCGAGAAGGCCAAGGTGATGGAACGCCAGGCCGAGCGGCAACAGGAGAAAATTGCCGACCTCGAAGCCTATATTCGCAAATATGGCGCAGGGCAACGGGCCAAGCAGGCCCACGACCGCGAAAAGAAACTGGCCCGGATCGAACGGGTCGAGACGATGCGCGAGATCGTCGGACCCGTCATGGGGTTCGGCGAGGTCGATCGCTCGGGCGACATCGTGATCGAGGCCCGACTCCTCTCCAAGTCGTTCGACAAGCCTCTGTTCCAAAACTCCAACCTGTCGATTCTTCGCGGTCAGTGCGTGGGGGTCATGGGCCCGAATGGGTCGGGGAAGTCGACCCTGATCAAGACCTTGATCGGTCGGGAAAAGCCCGACGCCGGTGAGGTCAAGCTCGGACACAAGGTCCAGGTTGGCTACCACGACCAAGGGCTCGAGTCGTTGGCTCCCGACACCACCGTCGTCCGTGCCGTCTGGCCCGATGACGATCCGGATTGGGTGCAAGGCGATGTTCGGGACGTCCTCGCCCGGTTCGGGCTCAGCGGCGAAATCGTATTTCAGAACGTGGGGCAGCTCTCAGGTGGCGAGAAGGCCAAGGCGGCACTCGCCAGGCTCTCGGCCACCGGTGCCAACCTGCTCGTCATGGACGAGCCCACCAACCACCTCGATATCTGGTCATGCGAGGCCCTGGAGCGGTCGATCCGCGAATTCGAGGGGACCGTCCTCGTCGTCAGTCACGATCGTTATTTCCTCAACCAGGTGGCCGATCGCTTGATCGTCCTGGGAGACGGCAAGACGCGGGTTATCGAAGGGGACTACGAAACCTACCAACGAATCGCTCAGCAAGAGTCCGAGGCCGCCGCGGCGAAGGCGCGAAGCGTCGCCCCCCTGCCCTCCTCCTCAACGGCCGAGGCTTCCCCCACCGAACGCACTGACCGAAAGAAACGCAAGTATCCCTACCGTAAACCGGCGGACCTCGAACGTGAAATCGCGGAAGTCGAGACCGAGGTCGCCGGGCTCGAGGATCTCCTCGCCCAACCCGGGGTCTGGCGCGACGCGATCAAGGCCGTCGAGCTCCAGCGCCGTCACGCTGACCTCAAGGTCGCGCTCGCCAACCTCTACGAACACTGGGAGGAAGCCTTGGAGTTGAACTCCTGATCCGATCCGTTCGGAGAGAATTCGGCAACCCTCGACCGGTTGCCACGAATCCTCTGTCCAGGCTCCCTATTTCGCATTGACCTTGTTAAATTGTGGCACTGTAAACCACGAGACATATACGCCGCTTGCCCGACCCGCAGCGAGTTCGCCGCCGATGCCCGACCCCGAAAAGTTGCTCAAGACGATCCGTCGCGCCACCGAACTGTTCCGCGCGACGCCGGGACGGGCGGGAGGCATCGTCACCCTGGATTCAGCCCTGGAAGTGCTCGTCGTCGGGGACTTGCATGGGAACATCCCAGCGTTCCGCAAGGTCCTCGACGCCGCCGCACTCGCGACCAATCCCTCGCGTCATTTAGTCTTACAAGAACTTGTTCATGGTTTGCGGTTCTATCCGGACGATGGTGGCGATCGTTCCCATCAGCTTGTTGATGTCGTGGCCGCTCTGAAGTGTCAGTATCCCGATCGCGTCCACCTGATCCTGGGAAACCACGAACTGTCGGAGATCACCGGCCGGATGATCGGCAAGAATGGGGTGGCACTCAATGCCTTGTTTCGCCAGGGGGTTACAACCGCGTATGCCCCCCGGGACGCCGAGGTCTAT
The DNA here is from genome assembly GCF_045290345.1 of Singulisphaera photorubra. Lineage (GTDB taxonomy): Bacteria > Planctomycetota > Planctomycetia > Isosphaerales > Isosphaeraceae > Singulisphaera. Next base: position 4,372,133 of record NZ_CP155447.1, read on the forward strand.
AGCGCCTACCTCGAACTCTTCGCGGCCCTACCGATTGCGGTCAGGACGCCCAATCGTGTCTTCCTCTGTCACACGATTCCCGACCCGGTCGATCTCGACAACCTCGATCTCGAGTTGCTCAAGGCCAATACCTGGACTCCCGAGGCGATGGCCCGCCACGGCACCATTTACGCCATGACCTGGGGGCGGAATACTGCGCCTGAGACGATCGACCAGTTCGCCAGGATGGTGGACGCCGACTGGTTCATTACCGGGCATCAACCCTGCGACGAAGGGTTCCGGCAGGCCAATCATCGCCAGATTATCATCGACGGCACCGACCCCTACCCCACCTACTGTTTGTTCCCTGCACGCGAGCCGGTCTCGATTGAAACACTCCTGAAAGGGGTGCATGTCTTTGGAGTGATCCACTGACGGCGATCGGCCGCTCGGGTCACTCCCCCGAGGAACGCAAGGGCAAGCCGGTCTTGACGCGGTCATGACTACGAGTACACTTCGCCCGCCTTCTCGGCGGGCCGGGCCGATTCTGGCGCGGGGCCGCCTCGTTCTCAAGACGCCAAGTCCGCGTGCCGATGGCAGGATGCCATGCTCTTTTGTTCGCAATCCTTCCTGTTTTTCTTCGCGATCGTCTTCGCGACTTACTGGGCACTCCCCTGGCCACGCGCACGGATTATCCTCCTGCTCGTCGCCAGTTTCTATTTCTACGCGTCCTGGAATCGGTGGCTGGCCGCCTTGATCGGCCTGTCCGCGACGTTTGACTATTCCGTGGGGCTCGGTCTCGAACGATCCCGATCGGCTCGCTGGAGATCGCTCCTGCTCGGCTTGAGTCTCGTGGCCAATCTGAGTCTCCTGGCTTACTTCAAGTATGCGAATTTCTTTCTCGGCTCCTTGGAAGAGATCCTCCGGACGCTAGGTTCCGAAGCCTCCCTCCCCGTCCTTCGGGTCATGCTTCCGATCGGTATCTCGTTCTACACGTTTGAGGCGATCAACTACACGGTCGACGTTTATCGCAAACGGGTTCCGGCCGAACGGAATCTCGGGCACTTTCTGCTCTTCATTACTTTCTTTCCCCACCTGGTTGCGGGGCCGATCGTGCGCGCTCGCGACTTCCTGCCCCAACTCCGCCAGACCAAGCGGTGGGATTGGGCCCGGATGCAGCTCGGAGCCCAGTACTTCCTGCTCGGCCTGTTCAAAAAGCTGGCGATTGCCGATCGCATGGCGGCGTTTGCTGACCCCGTCTTCGCCCAGCCCGGCGACTACAGCTCCCATGCGGTCTGGGTCGCAGCGCTGGCGTACACGATTCAGATCTACTGCGATTTTTCTGGCTATACCGACATGGCGATCGGTTGTGCCCATCTCCTCGGTTACAAGCTCGCAGCCAATTTCAACTTGCCGTATCTCTCGCGAAACGTGTCGGAGTTCTGGCGGCGCTGGCATATTTCGCTGTCCAGTTGGCTTCGCGACTACCTCTTCATTCCGCTCGGCGGAAGCCTGGGGAGCCGCCGTCGAACCTACCTGAATCTGCTTGTGACCATGACCCTGGGAGGGCTCTGGCATGGCGCGAGCTGGACTTTTGTCGTCTGGGGGGCGTTCCACGGGTTCTTGCTGATCGGCCACCGTCTCTTCCGCGACTTCTGTGACCCAAGGCCCAGAGTCTCTGCGATGCTGCTTGGCTCCTTGGGGACGTTGGCTCGGATCGGCCTCACGTTCTTGACGGTTTGTGTCGGCTGGGTCATTTTCCGCGCCACTTCGTTCGGTCTGGCCGTCGAGATGCTTCGCCGTCTCTTTCTGCCTCACGGAGGGGCGGGCACGCCCGCCGCCGAACTGAGTTTCTGGATCACGCTACTCGCGGTGGCGATCTGTCATGCCTTGGCGGTTCGTGGGCTGACGACTCGGCTGATGGACAGGTTGCCCGCGCCTGTCCTCGGTTTTGGCTACGCCGCGATTCTGATGGTCGCTCTCATTCTGGCTCCCGACGCGGGAAAGCCATTCGTCTACTTCCAGTTCTGAGGCAACGGATCAGGAGGACTTTACTTTATTATGGTAGCGAGGCGTCCCCTGTCCCGGCGTGCCTGGATGACTTTGGCCTGGGCCTTGCTCTGGTTCGTCGCCAGTCAGGTCGCTCTTCGTTCCTTTCTCCAATCAAGGCCGCAGGTCGCCGACGTGGAATTCGGCCGGAAACTGGCCGACCTCCGCGCGGCGGTCGCTGAGTCGCCGGATCGACCGGTCGTTCTGATGCTCGGCAGCTCGCGTGTGGCCACCGGTTTTCGCCCGGACTCCTTGCTGGGCCACGAGGCAAACACCGGACTTGACCCACTGGTTTTCAACTTTGCCCAGGTCGGTTCAGGGCCGGAGATGGCTCACCTGAGCTTGCAACGGTTGCTCGATTCGGGGATTCGGCCTGACTGGGTCTTCCTCGAGTTCTGGCCGCCGACGTGGGGAGCCGAACGTGGGCTCAAGGAGTTCATGGACCAGGTCAACATCGGCTGCCTCGATTGGAAGGGCCTGAGGCTGCTCAGGAGCTACGTTTCTCGCCCTGGAAAGCTCGATCGCCAGTGGTGGACCAGGCAGGTCGTTCCGCTCGTGACCCATCGCGAGGCCTTGCTCCGCCACCTCGCTCCCACCTGGGTTTTGACCCCGACCGAGCCCGACCGCAGGTGTCAGAACCTCGACCGATTCGGGTGGTGGAGCCCGATGGACGCCGTCGCTCTTGAAGAACGAGGCCGTCTGGTCGAGCGTTATCGCCGGGTCTACGAGCATCGCCTGCGCCGCTATCAGATCGCGAAGACTCCCGACCGCGCCTTACGAGCGATCATCGCCCTCTGTCACCGAGAGAAGATCCGGGCCTCGGTGGTCGTCCTGCCGGAAGGGCAAGTCTTTCGCGATCTCTACCCGGCGAGCACCTTGCGCGATGTCCGCACCTACCTTGAGGGCATCCGTCGTGATTGTCGGGTCGAGGTGGTCGACGCCCGCGACTGGGTCGACGACGGTGGATTCATGGACGGTCATCACCTGCTTCCCGAAGGCGCCGCTGTTTTTACTCGCCGGCTTGGCCGAGACGTCCTCCAGCCACTCCTGGCCGAGTCGCCGATTCGGGTCCGGAGATGATGAGCCGCATCGTGGTCCTCAGGAGTGTCATGGCCGGGTGAGTTTGGACGGATGACTTGTTCTGTCATCGATTTCCAAAGCACCCGACAGTCGGCCGTTATCGATGGATCGCGTTTGCGTAAGCTCACGCAAGGCTTTGTGACAGAATCGGGAACGATCCCTGGCGCCGGAACATCCGATCATAGAAATTCACGAGGTCTGTCTGGTCGGAGGAAGCCTGGGTGGCGATGTAACCGAGCCCCGTCTTTTCGAGACGTCGGGCCGCTTCGGCGAGGAGGATCGACCGCACTTCGGGTGAATCGGCCAGGCAAGAAAACATGCCGTTGACTCGCTTGTGTCGCTCCCGCTCGCCCCCGAACGCGCCCAAACGGAAGCAAGGCATCGCGGAATCGAGCTTGGTCGGATCGGCAAAACCGTCTCGCTGGACGATCAAGGCGATTCCGACGATCTGAGAGTCAGTCTCTCGCCGGGCAACGAACAGGCTCTCGGAACTGAAGTACGGATTTTCCCAGTAGAAGCGGTCGAGGGATTCGCGGTTCTCCACGAAATCAGGATCCCCGAGCCGGCGGAGGAGAGGCTCAAGCTCATCGCGTCGGGGAGTGGCAAACGAGAAGCCCGCTGGGAGCGACTCGTGAGGAATCGAACTGAGCTCCGTCACGTAATTGATCATCTGCCGGGACTCGCGAAAATCGAGCTCGTGGAGATCATCGAGCACGCCGGTCCAATCTGCTCGATAGGCCGCCCAAGCCGTGGGAAGTCCGAGCCCTTTCATTGCGCCGAGAACCGTTTCCAGCAGTGGCCGCTGTGCCGATTCGTGGCCGGGCAGGCACCACGGATAGCTGATCCGGCCATTGAGGTCGAAGACGGCGTAGCCCACGATCTCGCCCGCTTCGACCGCGTAGAAGGTCGAGGTGGCCAACGAGCCGGAGACCTGGTGTCGGCGGGCGATCTCCGCCGCCGTTGCCGGCTTGAAGTTGGGAAGACGACCAGCCACGTCGTTATAGATTCGCGCCTGGGCCTCCTCGTCGCCTGGCTGGTATTGGCGGATGACCATTCTTGATTCGCTCCAATTTGAGGGAGATGCGGACTTACGATCGCACTATGCCCTGATTGGGAGTGAAGGTGCAAGGCCTCGTCGGCGGCCGATCCGCGACGGGAGATTCTGCGTCCTTGAGAAGTCTTCCGCGACGAGTACGATAAGTGGCAACCGTTCCTGACAAGCTTTGCCGCCCCTTGGGAGTGACCGAACGATGGCCAAGCCCCACCTGCCCTTTTTCCGTTTGATCACGGCTTTCGGCATCGTCTCGGCTGTCTGGCTGACGAACGTCGGGGCGACCGAGTCGGCACCTCCCGTCGTTCGGCTCTTCAACGCGAGCGACCTCCCTCAACTCGCTCGGGGGATTAAACTTCCGCCCGAGGCTCGATACACGGTGAAGGTGTGGGCTCCCACCCAACAGACCTGGAGCCTTGCGGTTGACGGGCCGACTCTCACGCTCACGGCCAAGATTGACGGAGCCGACGAAACTCCGCGGTGGCAGAACGTCGGCGGTGTCGATATCAAGGCCGATGGCCGCGTTCGCTTGCTCGTCGCCTTGCCCGAAGCGAAAATGACGCTGACCACGACTTCCAGGTCCAAGTCAGCCCCCACGGCGATACCGAAGCCGGTGCCAGCGGCGCTGGTCTTCACGACCGATCCCGAGTTCGATCCCGCCCCCGCGCTGGACCTGATCCGAGGCCGGGTTGATTCGATCGCTCCGCCACTCGATCTGCGCAGGGTTCGCGTGCGCACCAACAAGGAAGGGGCCGACTTCCATGCGCCCCGCTCGGCGCAAGAATGGCGGGACCGGGCCCAGACCGTTCGCGAGCACCTTTTAGTGACGCTCGGCCTCTGGCCGTTGCCCCCCAAGACTCCTCTGAACCCCTGGGTCTACGGTAAGCAGGAGCGCGACGGCTATACGATCGAGAAGGTGGTTCTCGAGACGTTGCCGGGCTTCACGTTGAGCGGTAACCTCTATCGCCCCAGCGGCAAGTCGAGCAACCTTCCTATCGTGCTCTGCCCGCACGGCCACTGGGAAGACGGGCGAGTGAACCCCGAAGTCCAACAGCGCTGTATCCAGTGGGCGAAGCTGGGCGCCGTCGTCTTTCTGTACGACATGGTCGGTTACAACGACAGTAAAGCATTCGGTCACTCGTTCTTGAACGACCGCCTCCGCCGCTGGGGCTTGAGCCTGGTGACGCTCCAGACCTGGAATAGCATTCGCGCCCTCGACTGGTTGACCAGTCTCCCCGACGTCGATTCCGCGCGGGTTGGTTGCACGGGTGAATCGGGCGGAGGAACGCAAACGTTCTTGCTGACGGCGATCGATGATCGGATCAAGGTGTCTGCGCCCGTCGTCATGGTCTCGGATTCGTTTCAAGGGGGGTGTGTCTGCGAAAACGCCGCCGGGTTGCGAATCGGCACCGACAACGTCGAGTTTGCCGCCTTGACCGCCCCGCGCCCCCTCAAACTGGTTGGCGCATCGGGCGACTGGACTAAGCTCACCCTCACTCGCGCCTATCCGGCGATCCGGGACGTCTATTCACTGGTCGGGTCGACCGACCGGGTCGATGCCGAAGTCTTCGACTTCCCACACAACTACAACCAGACGACCCGCAACGCAGTCTATGCCTTCATGGGGCGCTGGCTCCTCGGGATCAACGATCCGGCACGTACGCGAGAAGGAAATCAGACGCCCGAGAAACCCGAAGCACTCTGGACCTTCGACGAGCGCCATCCCGCCCCCTCCGATCGGAAAAGTCCCGAGCGACTGGAAGCGGACCTGGTGCAGGTGCTGGGCGACCAGCTCGACGGGTTGGCCCCCTCGAATCGCTCCTCCGCCTGGCAGGCTTCGAAAGCCTTACTGCTCAAGGCGCTCAAGATCCGCGTCGGCCTGAAAAACCCGGCCCCCGCGGAACTCGACGAGACGACCGTTCGCCAGTCGAGTCGAGAAGGCTATACGACTGTTCATTCGCTTGTCGGTCGCAAGGCGGTCGGGGATCAAATTCCCGTCGTCCGGTTCCGCCCGGCGGAGCCGAGCGGTCGACTCACGGTCATTGCAACGTCCCATGGCAAGGCGCGGCTCATCTCACCGCAAGGCGAGCCGATTCCGCTGGTCAAGGCGCTCCTTGAACGCGGCCAGGAGGTTGTCGGGTACGACCCGCTTTTCATCGGCGAGTCGTTCGACCCTGCGTCTCCGGCGTTCCATCGGCCCAACACTGACCACTTCGAGACCTACAACCCGGCCCTGGCCGGGGACCAGATGCAGGACCTGGCCACGGTTATCGCCTGGGCTCGCTCTCAGCCTGATGTCCGGGAGGTCAGCCTGATCGGACTGGGACAGGCCGGTCCGCAAGTGCTCCTCGCCCGGCCGGCCCTTGAGGGAATAAGCCGGACCGCGGTCGATCTTGACGAATTCGACCCGAAGGATGGTTCTGTCGATTTGCCCGCCAGTCTTGATTTGCCTGGCCTGCTCCAGTTCGGCGGGTTGAAGGCCGCCGCGGCCTTGGCGGCGCCGGCTCCGATCTGGATTCAGCGGGCCGGGAAATCCTTTGACAAGAGCTGGCCTCAGAAATCCTATGCGCTTGCGGACACGGCTCATGTCCTTCGCCTGACGCCTGGGACGGCCTCACCGGCTGAGATGGCGGCATGGATCGACACTGGCAAATAGATCCGTGGGTTCGGGAGCCTGCTGAGGCTCCCGAACCCGGCGGGTGGAGCGGACATGATCTGACCGAGATCGGGCTCGATGGGGTGCCGATCGAGGTCTCAATCGAGTAAGATCTTGAGGCGAATAGGCCCTTCCCTCAGGGCCGAACCCTCAGGGTGATCGGCCGAGAATTGATGCTCGTAGTCGCCAAGGCCCGACTGGGGCTGCGACGGCCGATTGGGCCGCGCGGTCAACTCCGCACAGCGGGCCTTGATGTGCGTGACGCGGACACGCGGACGCGGGTCGGAGTTACGGGAGCGGAGTGAGCGATGCGGGTTTCTCTGTTTATTACCTGCTTCAACGACACATTGTTTCCTCAGACCGGACGGGCCGTCGTCACGCTCCTCGAGCGTCTCGGCCACACGGTCGATTTCCCGCTCGAGCAAACGTGCTGCGGGCAGATGCATTTCAACACGGGCTACCAGCGCGAAGCGATTCCGATGGTCAGGCGGTTCACCGAGGTGTTCGCCGATGCCGAGGTTGTCGTTTCCCCCTCGGCTTCGTGCGTGGGCATGGTTCGCGACCTCTATCCCAGAGCGGCCGAGTTGGCTGAGGACCACCAACTGGCCAAGGCTGTGAGCGATCTGGCTCCTCGCGTCTTCGAACTTTCCGAGTTCCTGGTCAAGAAGTTGGGCGTCGAAGATGTGGGTGCCTATTATCCCCATCGCGTGACGTACCACCCGACTTGCCACTCGCTGCGAATGATCCGTGTGGGCGACGCCCCTTTGAAATTGCTCCGTGCCGTCCGTGGCATCGACCTGGTCGAGTTGCCACGCGCGGAGGAGTGTTGTGGGTTCGGTGGCACGTTCGCGGTCAAAAATGCGGATACGTCGATGGCCATGCTGGGCGATAAGTTGAGGTGTGTTCTCGACACGCGAGCGGAATTCTGCGCGTCGGCCGATACCTCGTGCCTGATGCACATCGGTGGAGCGTTGCACCGTCAGCGAGCCGGGGTGGGGACGGTCCACCTCGCGGAAATTCTCGCCTCCACGGAATCGAGTGTGAGCCGATGAGCCACGAGCCAATCCCCACACGCCCTGCGATCCGCTTCGAGGATGCAGCGCGAGTCGCGCTGGCGGACACACAGCTTCGCCGCAACATGGGCAAAGCCACGCAGACGATCCGTGGCAAGCGCGCGTCGGTTGTGGGGGAGTTGCCCGACTGGGAGAGTCTTCGCGAAGCAGGGCGCGCGACCAAGGAACAGACGCTCGAAAATCTTGGGTTCTATTTGACCCAGCTCGAGGCCTCGGTCCAGCGCGCGGGGGGACACGTTCACTGGGCGCGGGATGCTGCCGAGGCGAACCAGATCATCACCGGGATCGTCGCCGGGCACGGCGCTCGCGAGGTGGTCAAGATCAAGTCTTTGACCACCGATGAGATCGCGCTGAACGAGGCGCTTGCGGCTGCAGGAATCGAAGCGACCGAAACCGACCTGGCGGAACTGATCATTCAGCTCGCCGGCGAGCGCTCGTCCCATATTCTGGTCCCCGCAATCCATAAGAATCGCTCCGAGATTCGCGACCTCTTCATGAGCAAGCTCGGTGTGAAGTCACTCTCCGACGAACCGAGCGCCCTGGCCGCCGTGGCTCGAACGCACCTGAGGAAGAAGTTCCTGGAAACCAAGGTCGCGGTGAGCGGAGCTAATTTCGCCGTCGCCGACACCGGGACAGTCTGTATCGTCGAGTCCGAGGGGAACGGGCGCATGTGCCTGACCCTGCCGCCCGTCCTGATCTCGGTCATGGGCATTGAAAAAATTGTCCCCCACTGGGACGACTTCGAAGTCTTTCTCCAACTCCTTCCCCGCTCGTCCACCGGGGAGCGGATGAACCCGTATACCTCGTTCTGGACGGGAGTGACCAAGGGAGACGGCCCGCAAGAGTTCCACCTGGTCCTCCTGGACAACGGCCGCACCCGGGTCTTGGCCGATCCGATTGGGAGACAGGCACTCTTCTGCATTCGTTGCAGCGCTTGCTTGAACATCTGCCCGGTCTATGAACGCACCGGGGGGCACGCCTATCACTCCGTTTATCCGGGGCCAATTGGAGCGATCCTGACGCCGCAACTGGCGGGAGTCGAGAACGCAGGGTCGCTTCCGTACGCGTCCACGCTCTGCGGCGCCTGCTACGAGGTCTGTCCGGTCAAAATCAACATCCCCGAGGTCCTGATCCACTTGCGAGGCGAAGTTGTCCGCCACAAGCAGGATCAAGAGGAAGGGAGTCCCTGGTCAAATCCCGAGAGCCTCGGGATGAAGTTCCTTGCGGGCGTCTTCGCCGATCGTGGCCGCTATGAACGTTCCCAGAAGCTCGGGAGGTTCGGCCAGCGTTTTCTGATGCGTGGAGGATACATCGAACATCTTCCCGGCCAGCTTGGAGGCTGGACGGCGATGCGCGACATCTATCCTGTGGCTCCCCAGACCTTTCGCGAGTGGTGGAAGACGCGCTCATGAAGACCGCTAAAGAGGAAATTCTCGATCGGATCCGTCAGGCCCTCGGCGATCTTCCGCCTCGAACCGCCGAACCGGTACGATCCGCCCCCCAAGGCTATCTGCGATCCGACTCGACCCCGCACGAGGAGCAGGTCGAGCGGTTCATCGAGCGGGTGACCGAGTATAAGGCCACGGTCCGTCGTGTCGCGTCGCAAGACTTAGCGAAGGCGATCGCAGCAGCCTGCGCCCAGCGCAAGGTGCGCCGGCTGGTGGTGCCGAACGACCTGCCGGAAGCCTGGATTCCCTCCGATGTCGAGCAACTCCGCGACCCCGGCTTAACGAATCAACAACTCGACACCAGTGACGGTGTCCTCACCGCCTGTCGACTCGGGATCGCACAGACCGGGACGATCGTTCTCGACGCCGGGCCCGGTCAAGGTCGACGGGCGTTGACGCTCCTCCCCGACTACCACCTCTGCGTCATCGCCGTCGACCAGATCGTCGGCCTCGTGCCAGAAGCGGTGGCCCAACTCAACGACGCGGTCCGGGTGCCAGGTCACCCGCTCACCTGGATCTCGGGTCCCTCGGCGACCTCCGACATCGAGCTGAACCGCGTGGAAGGGGTTCACGGCCCACGGACGCTCGACGTACTTGTCGTCGGCTGAAAAACCCCCTCCGCTCCGAGCGTTGCCCATTCTTCAGGCGAGGGGGCAAGTCCGTTCCCTCGCCCCTTCCGCTTTCAGGTCGATTCTCATGGTGGGCCGTGCCCCCCCCCTACAAGAGCATTCTTCTCGGCTTGTAAGGTAGGGGATGACCCAGTAATTATTCATTGATTTTGGTGTGTTTTTTAGTAGTAAGTGAGCGGATGGATCTTCCGGTTCACTCCCCATCGGAAGAAGAGGTTGGGGATCAGCGACTGGAGCGTGTGCCGGTTGGGCGGGTACAAGATTCGTTTGGCGATCGAGCCGTACGAGTAGAATTGCCGTTGGGCTCGCCAGAATCCGTCTTCGAGCTCCTGCCGTGTCATATTCTTCGGCTCGAACACGCACTCGTAGCTGTGATAACGGTCCCAGTCGCTATGGTCGATTCTCCCCTGGGCCATCAGTTCATCCCGGATTTTCAGTCCGACACGCGGCGAAAGGATAAACATAAAGGAGAGCGGAGCCCGGTATTCGATCAACTTCGTGACGGTCGCGTCGAACGACTCCTTGGTATCTCCATCGAGTCCGAACATGACGTTCAGCGAAAACTCGATTCCTCGTTTCCTGATGGCGGCGAACTGCTCGGCGTATTTGTCCGCGTGATTCTGCTTCTTGTTGACCGACTTCAGGCTCTCCGGACTGACCGATTCCATGCCGATGTTGATGTGTCGGCAGCCACTGGCCCGCATCAAGTCGAGCATCTCCGCGTCGTCGCCCACGTTGGCCGTGCAGAGGCAGGTCCAGGCGACTTTGAGTGGACGCAAACCTTCCATAACCGCGAAGGCGTGCTTGCGATGGGCATTGAAAATATCATCCACGAAATAGACGAATTTACGCTTGCCCAACGACATCAAGACTCGGACTTCTTCAACGACCTCCTCGGGAGGTCGGTATCGAAACCGAGCCCCATAGACTTGCGTCACCTCGCAATAGCTACAGGCGTAGGGGCATCCGCGCGTCGTCTGGGCGGGTAGGTTGGGGATCCGGTAACGACGCAAGTCGAGCAAGTCATAGCGAGGCGTCGGAAGCCCTTTGAGGTCGGAGAGCTGGGAACTCAGATAACGCCCTTCGAGCCGGCCGGACGCGGCATCATTGAGCACCTTCAGCCAGACGCCTTCGGCTTCACCGATCACGACGCCATCGGCGTGCTGGAGCGCCTCATCGGGTGCCAGAGTCGCGTGGAACCCGCCGATGACGACGGGGACTCCTCGTTTCCGAAACTCATCGGCGATCTGATAAGCACGAGACGCCTGATGCGACATGCAGGTCAAACCCACAAGGTCACACGGTTCGCTGAAGTCGATGTCTTCGTAGAGGTCGTCCTTGATCGCGACGTCAATATCCGGCGGAGTCAATGCCGCAAGATAGGGGAGCGTCATTCCCAGCAACCATCGCGTCTTATTTCGGTAGACCGACCCGTCGGGCTCTAAGCGGGACGGCTGAACGAGCAACACCTTCATGTTGGATCCTCCGTGCGCGGCGTTCGAAGCAAATTCGAGGCCGACCGAGGTACAGACCAAAGTGTGTCTTGAGTTATCAACGTCGGTGCCACCTCGGAAATCAAGGGGCCATCGCCTGAACCTGACATCGGCCCTGCTCAGCGGGTCGGGCGGGATCATCGCACTGGCTAGACATCACCGCGACCAAGTGCTAAAGTGGCGTTGGTTGTTGAGCGAAGGTTAAACAGCATCGCTCGTCCCATTTGACTGATGGGGGTGGGATCTTGAGGGATGAACGGGGATCCACGGGACGTCTGGGCTGCGATGGTTTTCGCAAGCTGGGGATGTCGAGGCGGGGAGTTTTGCGGGCGGGTGCCCTGACCATGACGGGTCTGGGGTTGCCGGAACTCTTTCGCCGTCGGGCGGCTGCCGAGTCGGTTGCGAAAAGCAACGGCTTTGGCCGTGCTCGATCGTGCATTCTCATTTTTCAGTGGGGAGGTCCGAGCCAGCTCGATACCTGGGATCCCAAACCCGATGCGCCGGCGGAAATTCGCGGAGAGTTCGGCACAATCGCGACGCGCACACCAGGTGTCCGGCTCAGCGAGCACTTTCCGTTGCTTGCCGAACAAACCCACCGGATGACGATCATCCGCTCGATGAGCCACGATGATCCCGCCCACCTTTCAACGGCTCATCGCCTGTTGACCGGCCATCTGGCCCCAACGCCCTACTCCGACGCGGTTGGTCCTTCGCCCAGCGACTGGCCTCATCTGGGCGCGATCCTGGCGAAGTGCCGGCCGAGCAAGGGGGTCATGCCCCAAGCGGTGACCATGCCCTGGACGGTGGCGCATCCGGCCGCTCCGGGGGGCAAGGCTCCCGGCCAGCATGGGGGCTGGCTCGGTAAGGGGTTCGACCCGTTCGGGGTTGAGGGAGATCCGAACGCGCCCGACTTTCAGGTGAGCGGACTCGGCTTGCCCGAGGGACTGACCCCGGAGCGGATGGTCGACCGTCGCGTATTATTCGAGGCGTTGCGCGATCCGGCCGGCCTGTCCGGTCGCTCGGCCGGAGCCTGGGATGGTTTCCAGGGCCGCGCCTTGGATGCCCTGGCCTCGACTCAGGCGCGGGCCGCGTTTCAAGTCGCACGGGAAGACCCGAGGATTCGTGACCGCTACGGTCGCAACATCCATGGGCAATCCCTCCTGCTGGCGCGCCGTTTGGTGGAGGCGGGCGTCGGGCTCGTCACCGTCAACTGGCACAACGACGGCCTGAACTTTTGGGACACCCACGGCGACAACTTCAATAACCTCAAAAACCGGTTGATGCCTCCCGCCGATCGTGGATTCGCCGCCCTCCTCGAAGACCTGGACGCGCGTGGCATGCTCGACGAGACGCTCGTGGTCTGGGCCGGTGAGTTTGGCCGAACCCCTCGGATCACCAAGGGAAACGCAGGACGAGAACACTGGCCCCGCTGCTACTCCGCCGCCTTGGCGGGAAGTGGTGTCTCCGGCGGTCTGGTCTACGGCGCATCCGACCGTTGGGCCGCTTATCCCGCCCGGGACCCGGTCAGTCCCGACGACCTCGGCGCCACGATCCTTCACGCCCTCGGTGTCGATCCGGCCACGGAGGTTTATGATGCTGTTGGACGCCCGTTGCGGGTAAATACCGGGAGTCCGCTCCTCAGTGTCTTCGCATAATGATCGGCCCCAATCGATCCATGGCGGGGAAAGTTTGCCTGGTGACAGGTGCAACCTCCGGGATCGGCGAGATCACCGCGAAGGCATTGGCCGAGCGAGGCGCAACAGTAACCATCGTGGGACGCAGCCAGGAACGGTGCGCAGCGACTCTCGACCGAATTCGCCAAGCGATCCCCGACGCGGATGTCGACTTCTTGCTCGCCGATCTCTCCTCACAAGAATCGATCCGCAACCTCGCCTCACGCTTCCGGGAACGGAAGAGTCGGCTCGATCTGCTGATCAATAACGCAGGCGCCATCTTCTTCGAACGGCGCGAGAGCGTGGACGGGATCGAGCTGACCCTCGCTCTGAACCATCTCGCCTACTTCCAACTGACGAATTTACTTCTGGACATGCTTCAGTCGAGCGCTCCCTCCCGGATCGTCAACGTTGCGTCCGATGCGCATCGTTCGGCCAGAATGATCCAGTTCGACGATCTCGAGGGGCGAAAGCGGTATAGCGGATTCCGGGCCTACGCCCAATCGAAACTGGCTAACCTGCTTTTCACCTTCGAGCTGGCACGCAAGCTTGAAGGAACGCAGGTCACCGCCAATGCGCTTCACCCCGGGCTGGTGGCCACCAACATCTTCGCCGGCAATGGAATTCCCGGATGGTTCTTGAGGCGAGGGGCCGCTTTATTCGCCATCAGCCCAGAAAAGGGAGCCGAGACGTCGATCTACCTGGGATCGTCAGCGGAGGTGTCCGAAGTCTCCGGCCGTTACTTCTACCGCCAACAACCGACCCGCTCCTCTCTCGCATCGCGCGATGAGGAGCAAGCGAGGAGACTCTGGGATCGGAGCGCCGAGCTAACCGGCTTACCAACTCTCTAACTGGTTCATCCGGCAAGTCCTGGCGGAACTTGGCGTTCCTCACACCATCGACAACAATTCTTGCGGATATTCGGCTCTCACTCGATCGGACGCACAAGCTGCGCTTGTCCCCGGATCGTTCGTTTCCTAGCATTGGGGCAAATGGCCGCATGGTTAGGACGAGGAGCTTGAGTGCGCATGACCGAGTTTGTCGCGGAGTCGTTAGGAGCGTCGGAGCACGGTACTGAGATCAGGCGACAGCGGGTCATCTTGCTCATCCTGGCCGCAGTTCAGTTTACGAACATTGTCGACTTCATGATCGTGATGCCGCTTGGCCCGCAGTTGATGCGAACGCTCAGAATCGGCCCCACGCATTTTGGGTTGATTGTCTCGTCGTACACGCTCAGTGCCGGTATTGCAGGGTTGCTGGCCGCCGCCTTCATCGATCGTTTCGACCGCAAGTTAAGCTTCCTGACCCTCTACCTTGGTTTCCTGGTCGGGACTTTATTTTGCGGTCTCGCAGCGGGCTATCACGTCCTGCTGGCGGCCCGAGTCGTGACCGGGGCGTTTGGAGGGATTCTGGGAGGCCTGGCGATGGCGATCGTCGGCGACGTTTTCCCCGAACATCGGCGCGGTTCGGCGACGGGCACATTGATGTCCGCCTTTGCCCTGGCGTCCGTTGTCGGCGTCCCCTTTGGACTCACGTTGGGCACAGCGTATGGTTGGCACGTCCCTTTCTTGCTGCTGGCGGGAGCCGGTTCGGTCATCCTGATCGTCGCGGTGAAGGCAATGCCTTCACTTCGAGGGCACCTCGTTTCTGAGAAAGCGGCGAAGCATCCGATCGAGGAGGTGGTGGCCACGCTCACTCACCCCAACCATCTTCGCGCATTCGCCTTGATCGTGACCTTGATGTTCGGCAGTTTCACGGTGATCCCCTATATCAGCCCCTACCTCGTGGCGAACGTGGGTGTGACCGAGAAGCAACTCCCTTGGGTCTACGTCATTGGGGGGGGCTTGACCCTGATCGTCGCTCCCTTGGTCGGTAAACTCGCCGATCGTTACGGCAAGCTCCACGTCTACCGATGCGCGGCCCCGATTGCCGGCCTCTTGATGATTGCTGTCACCTGCTTGCCTCCGGTTTCCTTTCTTCTAGCCATCACGGTCGTCTCGCTCTTGATGGTCGGAAACGCAAGCCGGATGGTTGCGGCGATGGCCATGGTGATGGCCAGCGTCGATCCGAGGCGGCGGGGAAGCTTCATGACGGTCAACGCCTCGATCCAGCACCTCTCAACAGGGCTCGGTGCCTATGTCGGAGGGATGATCATTACCAAAGCAAGTAATGGGTCAATCCAACGATTCCCCTGGGTGGGAGCCGTCGCGACCACGACCACAATTCTGAGTCTGTTCCTTGCCGGACGCCTGCGCACGCACGGGGATTCGCTCAAGACCTCTCCGGCCTTGAGCCTCGGCGCGGCCGCCGAGGCGTTGGGAGACTCGAGCGAGCCTCTGGCCGCGACCGACCCGTCATCGCCTCTTTTGGGCGATGGAAACCCCAACCTTGCTTCTTGAATCAAGGCCTCGACCCGACCGGCCGATCGATCTCGTCGCGAGTCGTACAAAGGAAAATTCCATTGATGAACACGCCCGAATTGACGGTTGCCGAGCAGGCGGCCCGAGCCGCCGGCTCGATCCTCACACGTTATTTCCGTGAGGGGGTCACCATGCGGAGTAAAGATATTTCCAACCTTGTCTCCGACGCCGACATCGAGGCTGAGCGAGCGATCGTCGAGGTCATCCGCCGCTCCTACCCCGGACACGAGGTCATGGGCGAGGAGGAGCAGAAGGGGGATGCCAACGCGGAACATCTTTGGATTGTCGACCCGCTCGACGGTACCAACAACTTCGCCCACAAGATCCCCCACTTCGCCGTCTCCATCGCCTACTATCGCGGAGGCCAGCCTGAGGCCGGCGTCGTCTTCAACCCACTCCAGGATGAGTGGATCACTGCGGTCCGCGGACAAGGGGCGTTTCGAAATGGGGAACGGATCCAGGTTGCCGATCATACCCGGCTCGACGAGGCCCTTGTGGGGGTCGGCTTCTATTACGATCGCGACGAGTTGATGGAGGCCACCCTGAAGGCCATCTCTGACCTGAAACGGAGCCAGATCCACGGCATCCGCCGTTTCGGCACCGCGTCGCTCGACCTCTGCATGGTCGCCCGCGGACTTTTCGGCGCCTATTTCGAGTATACGCTCTCCCCCTGGGACTTCGCCGCGGGGCAGCTCATCGTCGAAGAAGCAGGAGGACGCGTCACGACCTGCCGAGGCGAGGCTCCCCCTCTGGCCCCGACAGGCATTCTTGCGACCAATGGCGCACTTCACGAAGCCATGCTCAAGATCGTCCGAGCCCGACATCCC
The DNA here is from genome assembly GCF_045290345.1 of Singulisphaera photorubra. GTDB lineage: Bacteria > Planctomycetota > Planctomycetia > Isosphaerales > Isosphaeraceae > Singulisphaera. The sequence continues at coordinate 4,388,511 of NZ_CP155447.1, forward strand.
AGCGACTCTCACAAGGTATAATCGTCTTAAAGGTTTGTTGATTGCTTATGATTTTGTTGCGGTAGTATCGAGTCGTTCTCTTCGCCAGCAGGTTCATACCCACTTGGTGAGGATCGTCACGCTGAACCGGTTAACGACTCGAACCCTTTCGCGTGCGGGAATTGAGTCGTTTGCCCGCCAGCGTTTAGAGAGCAACATGCCACCGAAGCCGTCCGCTCAGCAGAATCTCTCGAGCAACGCATCAACTGGCGTTGACTCGTTTCTTGCATCTTACGATCACCCGCTCAAGACCGAGATCCTCGTCGTCCGCCAACTCATCCTCGGGGCCGACACCGGCATTAGCGAAGGGATCAAGTGGAATGCGCCGAGCTTCCGTACGTCCGAGTGGTTTGCCACATTCCATCTCCGGGCGAAGTCAGGTCTCCAGGTGATCCTGCATTTGGGCGCGAAAGTGCGAGGTGGGCCGGCTGTCACAGTCGATGACCCTAACTCGCTCCTGGTGTGGCTCGGCAAGGACCGGGCGTCGGTCACGTTTCGGGACGCGGACGACGTCGTCGCAAAGGGAGAAGCCTTTGCGGATCTGATCCGACATTGGATCGAGCACGTCTAACAACATCCTTCGGATGTTGGCACTGTTCGCGTTCGAATCGGCAGTCAGGAGAGCTTCGGCTGGATCAGCTCGAACTGGGCTGTGATGCGTCGATCTGGACTGGAGATCCTCACCGCTGATAATCGTTAGTAAAGACTGGTTCTGGTTCACGTGAGCCGACGATCAGGGACGCGCCGGCGCGATCACCCTATACACGGAAACGGCTCCTTGCGGTCCCCAAGCTAATTGAACGCGGTTGCGCTGACTGGCGACAAAGCGACTGAGAGGATCCGCACCTGCGTTGGTGAAGGGATTCTCGTCAATGAGCAAGTAGGCAACCCCATATTGATCGATCAGTCGATCGATCGAATCCGGATCTTCTGTACTTGTCTCCAGCGCCCTACGTCCCGTTTGCCAATAAAGATCCGCTGGGTAATGAGTCAGAATCGGCCCTGGAGTCGGGGCGGTGTGTGCGATCCAGGCGCAGGCGGCGTCGAAGTCGCGGTACGTTCTTCGCTGGGCCTCGGCTCGACCGGTCGCGATCGCATACAGAGGGTATGGCAGTGAGAGGATCAGGAGGAACCACGCGGCCCACTTTCGGGGGTGCCTGATTCGCAGGTGGCGGAACAGTTCGGAACCTCCCTCGACCGCACCGATCAAGAGAACGGGGACGAGCGGGATCAGAAAGCGCCCGGCCTCAGTGAACGGCCAGGCCAGGAGCAGGAGCAACGTACACGACGGAACCAAGCCTGCCAGTCGTCGCCGCTTTGAGTGAAGCGTCCGCCACCACCCCAAGGCGACGATCGCCGTGAAGGCGATTGCACCACTCGTGGCCAGGGCCGAAATAAGCGGCCGATTCACGTAGACGGTGGCGATCTCAACGAACGGACCAAGAAGTTGGTCGGGAATCCGGCGCGTATAAAAGAGGAGCTGGCGCCCCAATAGCGAGGGCAAACCAGCGAACTCGAATAAACTCGCCTGCGAACCATGACCGACTCGATGAAGCCAGGCCAGCCACGGAACCAAGCAAATCGAGGTCGTGACCAGCGTGACAACCGCAAGGACCACACGCCGCCTCAGCAGCATGTCGAGTACGACAGCCGCGGCAAGGCACACGCCGACGTGACGGGTCAGAATGCTCGCCGCCACCAGGAGGCCGAGCAGGATCCCCTGTTGGGGCCTATTCGCTCGTGCCCCGCTCGCTACGAGTAATGTCAGCACGCTGAGCAAACAGTAGAGTGGCTCCGATTGGATGGCGCCCCCCATTCGTCCCCAACTCCAATTCACTGCGAGCGCCGATCCGAGTGCCAGTGCAATCCCGGAAGGATAGAGCCGCCGGAACCAGTACCAAGACGCGATGGTGGCGGCCACGGTGAAGGCAACCGAGAGCGCATGGGCCGCGGTAAATGAGGCTCCTGCTATTCGATAGAGGCCAGACAAGACGAGTGGATACACCGGAGGAAAGTGAGTGTGAGGAGGCGTGGCGGGATGGCTCCCCTCTCGATACCCAAGTCCCGAGGCTAACGACCAGCCAAGGACCGCATACCCAGCCCCGTCATGTCGAGGGGGCGAGCGGAACCCCGTGTTGGGGAAGACGGAGCTCAAGGTCATCGCAAGGAGGATCAAACTCACGGGCCCCGCACCCAAGTTTCGTCTTAAAATCATCGGAACATGCTCATCAAGAACGTACCCCGTGAAGCAGATCGAAGGGGATGAGCCACCGGCCAGATCCGAAGGATGCGGTGACCTCTCGAGCGATTCGAAGCCTTGAGCCCAGCCGTTGCGTTGCCAGGTCGGGTAGGGCTAGGAGGCGCCCCCTGCCCTATTGATCCGGATCGCGTTGCGACACCATAACGCCACGCCGCGATTCCCGCGAGGGCTGAGAAACCGAACCTCGTCGATCTCGTCAAGTCAGCGATTTCAGGTCGGGAGCACGGTTTGGGAGAACTGGATTGACGAAGGCTCATGGGGGAGTCTATGGTCGGGAAAAGCTGAGGAGTAGGCCCGGTGGAAATCTAAGTCGCGACCCAACTATGACCAACAACATCGAACGATCAGATCGCGTGGCGTCGCTTCAGGAGATCCGGTCGCGGTTCCCTGCGCTGGAGCGCCGGGTGAATAGCCAATCGGTGGCCTACTTCGACGGCCCTGGAGGAACGCAGGTCCCGCAAGCCGTTGTGGATGCGGTGGCTGACTACCTCCTCCACCACAACGCCAATGCTCATTGGGCCTATCCGACGAGTGAGGAGACCGATTTCGTCATTGCCCAGGGGCGGGCGGCCCTGGCCGACTTCCTGAATGCGTCTGCTTCCGAGATCGCCTTCGGCGCGAACATGACAACGCTCACTTTCCACCTGGCTCGGGCCATCGGGCGCCGACTCGGCCCTGGTGACGAGATCGTGGTGACCGAACTCGACCACCATGCCAACGTGGCCCCCTGGCAGGCCTTGGTCGTGGAGCGCGGAGTGACCCTTCAAACCGTCGCCGTCCGCCCCGAGTCAGGAGAGCTCGACTGGGCCGATCTGGCGTCCAAGATCAACCGACGAACCAAGGTTGTGGCGATCGGCGCAGCCTCGAACGCACTCGGAACCATCAACGACGTCGCCGCTGCTGCCGCGCTTGCTCACGAGGTCGGAGCCCTGATCTTCGTTGACGCGGTCCACTACGCGCCTCACCGACTCGTCGATGTTCGGGCCTGGGATTGCGACTTCCTCGCATGCTCGGCTTACAAGTTCTATGGGCCGCATGTGGGCGTGCTGTTCGGCAAGAACGATCTTCTCCAATCGCTCGATCTTCCCAAGCTTGAGCCAGCCCCCAATACCACGCCCGAACGTATCGAGACGGGTACACAGAATCATGAGGGGATTGCCGGCGCGGCCGCGGCCGTCGACTTTCTGGCTTCGTTGGCAGTCGGGCCGACTCGTCGTGCGCGGCTCACGAGCGTTTTCGACTCGTTTCACGACAGTGGGGCAACCCTGATCGGTCACCTCTGGCAAGAATTATCAGCCATCCCGATGGTCCAACTTTTCGGCCCCGACCCGACCACGTTGCGCACCCCAACAATTTCGTTCTCGATCAGGGGCATTCCGGCGCGAGACGTCTCCCGGAAACTCGCGGAGAAAGGGCTCTTCGTGTCTCACGGAAACTTCTACGCGAAAACACTTTTCGAGCGGATTGGCCAGTCGCGCGACGGGCTCGTGCGAGTGGGATGCGCCTGCTACACCGAGCCGCGGGAAATCGCGCGGCTCATTGAAGTAGTTCGAGAGATTTGCGGTTGATGCTGGGTGGCGAGTCCGAGCAAACTCGTCGGCAAATCGTCGAGAAAAATCCAGAACAAAATCCTAGAAACCGTAAAATCGAGGTTTACAGGGATGGTGATGTTGAGTATCTTCCGGCCCGCTCGACGTCATCTTTGAGGCCCACGACAGTACCACTGAGAAGCTGACGTTACTTCTAGGATCGCGCCATTCAACTTCAGGAGGATGACAATGCGGATGGTACGCAGATGGAGCGGTGTTTCGAAGCTTGCGCTTGCCTTGAGCCTGACGTTCTTGGCTGGTGCCAACGTTTCGGCGAGCACCCTGGTCACTTACAGCACCAGCGGAACCGTTGAGTCCAGTGGCGTGTCGGGCTCGGGCGTGATCTCGTTCAAGAGCCTGACGGACGCGTCTTTTGACTCTCCGTCATTTTTCAGTCTGGGTGACTTTCAGGTTGCCGCACTCCCCACGGGCGATTCGACCACCTATACGAATACGCCGTTCAGCATCACGCTGATCGCGAACGAAGTTGATGGTAGTGTCCCCGTTCCCAACGGTACCCCGATCGTCATCAGTGGCGTACTCAACGGCAAAATCTCCGGCGCGAATCAGTCGACGGTCCGGGCCACGTTTAATCCCGTCGGCGAAATCCCCTTCCTGACCGGCGAATTCGCGAACGTGCTCACTCTTCCCGTCACAGACATTTTTCTCGTTCCGTCGACAACGAACCAAGGTGTCACCACGGCTGAGGCTCACCTTCGCACTGTCCCCGTGCCTGAGCCCACGACCATTGCCCTGTTCCTGACGACTTTCGCGGGCCTTGGGCTTCGTCGCCGTCTCCGAGCGACCTCCCCTGCCTGAAGCATGTCCGGATATCTTGACTTTCGTGCTCGTTATCTACCCGACCTAGGGCCGCTTCACCCAAGCGTCTCTCAGGCCGGGTAGTCGTTTATGGGGCGTCCTGCCTCGGTTGCCGATGAACTGTCCTTCCCTACTTAACCCTTCAATATCAACTCGCTTGGAATTAGTTTGGATTTGTTGATGTGGGTGTAATCAGCAAGATGTCGTATTTAATCCAATATGTTGGTTGCGAACGGACGCTGGACACGATTGACTTGATGTCAAAGCCCGACTGGTCAATTGGGATTGGGTTCGGAATCAGTTTGAAGTGAAAAAACCCTCCGGTGCGCATCCGGAGGGTGGTCGCCAGCGAGCGTTGTCTCGATTGCGTTCGGTCAAGCGCCCGACCGAGGCGTCATGAAGAGCATCAAAAGTTGTATCGAGAACGAAGATCTGGCTCGGGAAACCGAGAGATCGGCCGCATGCGATCGACCTGATTCGGCCCGCTCTCGTGGCCAGCCCCAGGACGATGGGGACGATACTCAACCTGTCCTGGAGCGTCAATCCGGATCTTCAGGATGCAAGGTGGAAAGTGACTTGCCACCGGTGGGAATCAGGAGTTCATCGATCTCGAGCCTCGAGCGTATCGTCCTCCGACTTGTGGTAGCCCAACCCCTGAAGGACGCCCAGCACTTCGCTCCAGGTCGGATACAATCGACCGCTATCCCGCTTGTAATTCTGCATGGCCAGCATGAATTCGATCTCGGCGGACGTGTAGTTCCGATCGCAGGTCGTCGGATCAACCAGCCGTCTCCTTCCGTGCGATCCGCGAGTGAGTGAGGCTCGTCGGGCGGCCTCGCTGGCTGTGGCATTCGTCCAGTCTTCGATGCCCCGCGAACCAATCAAGCCCAGTGGATCATCGGGGAGCGGCGAGGAATTGTTTCTGAGTGCCATGGGGCAAGTTCCCTCGGGGCAAGACCGAGAAATCGACCATGCCCAGGCCTCTTTTCATCGACTTCGGAATCCCTCCGTCACGATCACCGTCCTTGGGTGAAGCCATCAGCCGATTCATATTAGATCAATGGAGTCTAGTTAGACAATAAGCCAGCAAAAAAAGCCGCGACCATGAAGTTTCGGCAAAGTAACATGATCTTGATTGCCGCCGTCTGTTCCGGAGCAACGGATTATCGGCCAAAATGAGGATGCTCCCGGGCAGCCCCTGGTTGAGCGAATCCCAGGCGAAAATCACATCGGGTCCCGATCACATCACATCATACACAACCGAGGGGGATAAGGTAGGATTGACAAAGGTTAATCGTTCCCCTTAGCATGAGTCAGTACAACGTACGGTGGTTGCACATTTCTCCGGCTCTCACGACATTTCTCGGTCCTTTTGCTCGACCATTGACGCGTTCGCCGATTTTCGAAACCATCCGGCGCGCTCGAGGGGGTTGACCAGCCGTGGCGAGTTCAGCGAGCACGAAAAAACGGCAATCTCTCAGTCCAAATGAGGATACTGTGGGGCGGTCACCCACAGGTAAACCGCAGCTCTTGACCCAACTTCCCGGGTCTTTGTTCACCTCGCCCGGCTTCATCATGGGGCTGATCGCGGTCGAATTTCTTTACGGCCTTCTTCTCTTCGCTGTGATGTCGACCAACAAGCGACACCGGTCCGAAGATCAAGCCGCGTCCGAACTCTACGCGAGTGCTGGGCCCGTTGAGCCTCCTCTCCCCGCAGTGGTCAAACCCGAACCCGTTTCGACAGCAGCGGCTAAGGAAGGGGTGACCGCCACCTCGACGCCCGAGAATGAGAAGGTCACGCCCGAGGCCGCAACGGCTCCCAAGTTAGCTAGCCAGACGGTCGCCCAAACCGAGGCCTCCAAAGAGCCGTCTCAAAACACGCCCCTGAACGAGGCCCGCGAAACCCTCGACGACAAGAAAGTGGTCGCCCGGGCGTCTCCCGAGCCGACGCCGACCAAGCTGGAAGCCGTCGAGAAGAAACCTCTTTCCATCTATCCTCCCCTCGGCCTTCTGATTGATCCACTGCAGGATTCTGTCGTGAAGCAGGGGGACAATACCGTGACGATCCAGGTCGCCGCTGGTCCTCACATTTTTGACGCAACGCGAGACATTGCCGACGCACCCCGTGCCTTAGCCGACGTCGAGGGAGACTTTACCGCTGAAGTGAAAATCCTCGGTGATCTTCAGCCGGGAACAGTTCCGCTCAAAGGTCTCTTCTTCACGTTCCAGGGGGCGGGACTCTTGCTCTGGCAGGACAAGGATAACTACGTTCGGTTTGAGCGGGCGTCCGCGTACACGGGTGAGCGACTTCAATGGTTGTACCTTGAAAGTTGCAAGGACGGAAAGCTGAGCAAACCGAAGAAGCCCATGAATGTCCGCGACGGTGCGGTGACACTTCGGCTGGAGCGTCGCGGCAACACGATCAACTACTCCTACTCGCTCGATGGCAAGACCTTTCTTAAGGTTGATCACACCGCCACCAGCCTCGCTCGTAAGTTGAGCGTCGGAATCTCAGCGAACAACGCGTCGCCCCGCGCGTTCCCCGCACGATTCGCGGACTTCGTTCTCACGCCGGCCTCTTGAAACGGGGCCGGCGGCATCCGCCGGCCCCGTTCGGCGATTAGTCACGCGTGTCGACCTCGTTGAACCGGACCGGAGGAAGTTCCTGGACGGCTCTGCGCAGGGCCTGCTCCCAGTGGGCGTTGATCGCCAGCAGGTCGGGGTCTTTGTCCATGAACCGTCGTTGACGGCTGATCATGAGTTCGTTCTGCGTGTACACCAAGAGATCGATGGGCGGGCCGACGGTGACGTTGGATCGCATCGTCGAGTCGAGCGAAATCAAGGCGTAGCGCGCAGCGTCTTCTAGAGTCGTGCGATCATAACGAACGCCGCGATCGAGGATCGGACGGCCGTATTTGCACTCGCCAATCTGAAGAAAGGGCGAGTCCTCGGTCGCTTGCAAGGGGTTCCCTTGCGGGTAGATCAAGTACAGGTCGTGTGGTTGCCCGCGAATCTGGCCGGCCAATAAAATGTGGACGTTGAATTTGTAAGCGTCCTGCTCGAGCGCTTGCCGATCCATGGCCGAGACCCTACGCACCTGGTCGCCGACGATGCGTGCAGCGTCGTAGAGCGAACCGGCGGTCGCCAGTCCTGCCCCTTGGTCGAAGTCTCGCCTCAACAAGGTCAACACCGACTGCGAGCAAGAGAGGCTGCCGCTGGTCAAAAGGACGAACACCCGCTCTCCCGGGTCGACGAACGAATGCATCTTTCGGCAAATATTGACCTGGTCATAACTGGCGTTCGAGCGCGAGTCGGATGCCATTACCAACCCTTCACGCGTCTTGATCCCCACACAATACGTCATCGCAAATTTCCTTGAGTCGGCGGCCTGAGTTGCTGGTCACGGTTGGCCTTATTCTCTATTTGGAAAATGGATGACCGTGACCTTGCCGAGGCTGCTGGGTGCCACGGGTTGTACCCAACCCGTACGCCATAAACTCGGGCTTCTGCTCACGGGTGGGGTACCACCCGTGGCACCCAGGACTCGCACACCATTCCAGAGGAGGACCAGGTCCACCCGCTTCGCGCTTCCCACCCTCTTGTGCGCTCACACGTTTCCAGCCCAGGTGATAGCACGAGCAAGGACGCTCATGCAAGCGGAGTCGCGTTCCCTCGAGGCCCTTATTCTCGAATCCTTACGTCATCTAATCCAAATCTCGATCATTGACTATTGACAACGAGAATGTTGATCTCTAGGATTCCAATTGATGATCTCACCTCATGCCAGGGTGACGTACTTAGGCGGCAAAAATGCATGCTCATACGAATTGGCTACGAGCTGGTCTTTCAGATTCCTTCGGCCTGTCCAATGACGTTGATGCTCGGGCTTCGGCCAGAACGGGCCACCTCGATCCGAAGGGCTGCCGGCCTGCAGCTTGATCCTGTGGTGCCGATCGAGTCGTTCACCGACGACTTTGGGAACCTTGGAACTCGAATCGTCGCCCCACCAGGGCGATTGGTCCTCCAGGATGATCTGATCGTGGAGGATGACGGATCCCCTGATTGCGTCGCCCCCAATGCTCGCCAGCTTCCGGTCGAAGAGTTGCCGGCGGACGTCCTGGTCTACCTGCTGGGAAGCCGTTATTGCGAGGTGGACCGGCTCCTGGAGATTGCCTGGCAGCTCTTTGCCAAGGCACCATTGGGTTGGGCGCGAGTCCAGGCGATCTGCGACTGGGTCCATCATCACATCCAATTCGGGTATTCCTATGCCCGTCCGACCAAAACAGCCCACGACGTTTATGTGGAGCGCACCGGAGTTTGTCGTGATTTCACCCACCTCGCCCTGACCTTCTGCCGCTGCATGAATATCCCGGCTCGCTACGTCACTGGCTATCTGGGCGACATCGGGATCCCGCCACAGCCAGACCCGATGGATTTCAGTGGATGGTTTGAGGCCTATCTCGATGGTCGGTGGTATACGTTTGACGCACGTCACAACGTTCCCAGAATTGGCCGGATCGTGATGGCGCGGGGACGAGACGCCGTCGATGTCGCTCTGACGACTTCGTTCGGCGTGAATACCCTCGAGTCATTCACCGTCTGGACCGACGAAGTAAAGACCGCTGAACTGTCGCCTTCCGCGCCCGAACTGATCCGCGCAGCGGCCAACCGAATCGTCACGGTCTGAGATTCAATCCGGGATTATTGCTGCTGCTGCTCCCCTTGCTGCCGATGAAGCCCCGCATGAGGGCTCCGCTGATTCGGATAAGCGCTCCGCGACGACCGCCGGGGCGCGAATCCGACCATTCCTTGCCGCTGAGACTGAGACTGAGAATAGGACTGGGCGAATCCCCCGATTGCCCGCGGCCGCGGCGGCGACCACTCGTTCCATTCCACCGTGGCCTGCTCCACAGGATCAACGGTGACGGAAACCGCCATCGTCTCCTCCGATTGCCCTTTCCAGAGACCTCGATTCGGGGGGACGTCGGAGTAGTCGCGGCCGATAGCGGTGACGACGTGGTCATGTTCCACGACACAGGAATGAGTCGGGTCGACGTCGATCCAGCCCACTTGCGGATTGCCCCAGACTTGGCACCATGCGTGGGTGGCGATCTCCCCCGGGTGGTTGACGTAACCACTGACGTATCGCGCGGGTAGATGGATGCCCCGGCAGGCGGCCATGAAGAGGTGTGCGAAATCCTGGCAGACGCCACGCCCCAGTTCCAGCGCTTCGCTGACAGGCGTCCGCGCCGAGGTCACTCGCTTCTCATACTGGAGGCGTGCGTTCACGGCGTTTATAACAGCGTAAACAACGTCCAAAAGCGTACCGCTCGGGATTTCCAGCGTAGAAACGAATGCGGTTAACGCGGCACTGCGCTCGACGAGCGGGCTTGGCTGGAGATATTCCAACGCCTCAATCGCCACGGAATTGCCCGGTTGAGGTGGCCAGGGAATTCCGGACAGACGCTCCAGCCCGGGGCGTCGGTGGGTTCGCACATAACTCGTCGCCTGAGTGACCAGTTCGTGGTACGGGCTGGTGATATTGAACAGGTCGACCCGGTTCCCAAACCCGTCACGGTAGGACGTGATGGGCGTCTGGGGGCTGATCTTGAGGTGATATCCCATTGAAGTCTGATCGTCGTTGGACGGTGGAGCCATGCGGAGCTCGAAGACCGTTTCCGAGACGGGATTGGAGTAGGTCAGCTTCGTTTCATGACGAATTCGGAGCAGCATCTTGCGGTTCCTCGGACCCAGAGATCGATGAACGCAAATAGGGGGCGTTTCGCCCCGGGATCGGTGCGATCGGGCGGCGGCGGCACGGTTCAGGAGAAGAAATAGGCTTGGTGGATCTCTTCGCCGATCCGGTCGCAGGAATCCTGAACCTCGGTGAGGAACAGGGAAAGGCCTTCGTCAATGATCTCTTCCACATCCATGTAGCGGAGTTCGCTGTCGAGTCGGCCCAGTTGGCGTTCGGCCTCGCTGCCGTATTCTTCCCCGTCGCCCCCCGCAATCTCGCGGAGCGACTCGCAACAGCGCGCGACGCAGAACCGCATGGCGCGGGGGAAGTCGGAATTGAGGACCAGGTATCGGACCACTCGTTCCGGATCGATCTGCTCGTGGTGCTCACGAAGGTAGGCTTCATAGGCCGAGCAACTTCGCAAAAGGCTCGACCAGTGGACCAGTCTGAGTCCGCCTGCGTCGACCGAACCCGGCTCGCGCATCCCGAAAAGCTTGACGTTGAGGATCCGGCTCACCTGATTCACTCGCTCCAGGTAGCGGCCCAACTGGAGAAAGTGGAAAACCTCAGTCCTCGGCAAGGTCGCGTCGACCAATCCGTCGAAGAGGATGCAGGCCCGCTTGATCGTGTCATAGAACCGAGGCGGGCTCGTGGAAAATCGCTTCCGCGCCTTGGAGCTGCCGAGGTAGAGGTAGAGCTTGTTGACCTGGCTCCAGACCTCCCCGCTCAGCGTTTCCTGAGACCCGCGTGCATTCTCACGGGCACGGCCGAGCATGGAGATGATGGAGTGGCTGTTCTGCCGGTCGAAGGTCAAGAATCGAAGCACATCGTCCCGCTCGCGTTCCTTGGTGCCGTGCGACCGCTCGAAGGCCTCTCGGCAGGCCAGGATTGTCAGGACACTCTCGATCGGCCCCGGTCCTTCGGCCGCTCCATTCAGTCCGGTCGCGTCGAGTTCCAGGTGGAAACCGACGTCGAGGAGTCGCGACACGTTCTCAGCACGCTCGACGTAGCGGCTGATCCAATAGAGGTTCTCGGCCACCCGGCTTAGCATTTCAGGCCGCTCCTTGGTCGGACGGTGCCGGGCTAGGGACCGGGGGTTTGCCCCGCAAGACCCAGGTATCCTTGGTGCCGCCCCCTTGCGAGCTATTCACCACCAAACTGCCACGAGGCAAGGCGACTCGCGTCAGACCACCGGCCATGACCTTGATCTCCTCGCCATAAAGGACAAACGGCCTCAGGTCGATATGCCGGCCCTCGAGGTGATCTCCCACGAATGTTGGGTGCTGGCTCAACGAGATCGTCGGCTGAGCGATGTAACCCCGGGGATTCGCCTCGATCTTGGCGGCGAACTCCTCGCGTTGGGCGGCCGTCGACGCGGGGCCGATCAGCATGCCGTAGCCCCCGGACCCGTCGACCGCCTTGACCACCAGGGAGTTGAGGTTCGCCAGAATGTGCTGACGGTGGGCGGGGACCTGGGGGCGAAAGGTCTCGACGTTCTCCAGAATCGGGTCTTCCTTGAGGTAATAGCGAATGATGTCGGGGACGAACGGGTAAACCCCTTTGTCGTCGGCAACCCCCGTCCCCATCGCATTCGCAAGCCCGACTTGACCGGCTCGGCAAGCGCCGACGAGTCCCGCGACGCCGAGTTGGCTGTCGCGGCGGAAGGTCAACGGGTCGATAAAATCGTCGTCGATCCTCCGGTAGATCACGTCCACGCGCTTCGGCCCCCGGATCGTCCTCATCAGGACCTGGCCGTTGTCGAGAAAGAGGTCCCGTCCCTCCACCAGTTCGACGCCCATCTGACGGGCCAGGTAGGTGTGCTCATAGTAAGCCGAGTTGTGTGCCCCGGGCGTCAAGACGACCACCATCGGGTCATCGCACCCCTCGGGCGCAATCGAACGCAGCATCGCAAGCAGGTTCGCCGCATAGTCATCGTTCGGACGAACGTTGTATTGCTCGAAGAGGAACGGAAAGACCTGCTTCATGACCTGCCGGTTCTTCAGCACATAACTCACCCCCGAGGGAGTGCGGCCATTGTCCTCCAAGACAAGGTATTGACCGTTCGCGTCGCGAATCAAATCAATGCCAGAAATATGGATATAAATATCTCGAGGAACACGTAGCCCCACGCACTCGCGGCGATAACTTGAGGCACCGAGAATGAGCTCGGCCGGAATGACCTGATCCCGAAGGATTTGCCGCTTGTGATAAATGTCGTGGACAAACAGGTTCAAGGCACGAACCCGCTGAGTGAGGCCACGTTCGATCAGACGCCACTCCTCGTCCGCGATTAACCGAGGGACCGGATCGAAGGGGATGATTCGTTCTACCCCTTGGTCGCGGCCATACACGGTGAAGGTAATCCCTTGATGCCGCATCAGCAGATCCGCCGCGCGACGACGACGCTCCAGCTCGGCAGGGCCGAGCATCGCCAAACTCTCCAGCAGCGCGGCGTAATGCGGACGTACTTGTCCGGCTCCGACGAACATCTCGTCGAAACCAGTCATCGCATAGTCTCCGAAGAGACTCGTGACGGCCCCGTGACGCATCGACAACGTGATGTCCCCAACGACCCTTGGGTGAATCCCTTTCCCAATGCTTTGCAAATATGAGGCCGGTCGAATTTCTCGTCTTAAGTCTTTATGAAAAAAAGGCTTAAGGGAAAAATTGGGGGAGCTGGAATTGGTGGAATGCGCGATTATTAGGCGAAATATCTTCGGATTTGCCCAGGGAAGTCGCACCGTCTCGATTACTTTTCGAGCGACTGCAGTGTCGTTATTCTCCTTTTCTTATACGTGCCGTCTGTTGCTGTGAGTCGACAGAACTGGGGCTTTTATGCGGGCTCGGATGAGTCGAGGCATCAATCCCGGGGCGAAAGTTTCGACCGAATGGAAAAAGTGGCCTACTTTTACAATGGGAAACGTCGAGTGGAACACGACCGAGAGGAATGTCGAAGTTTCGGCCTCGCTCACTCTCCCACTTCAGCTTGGTCAGGCTGCATCACCGCAATTCTCGGAAGCGATCGAGAGGTTCATCGTGCCGTACAACAATGACGAAGGCGACGACATGGAATGGCGGCCAGGTCCGCTCCGTCCGTTGCCCGATTCGGGCGGTATCAACCATGAGCAGCGCGTCGAGTTTCTTCGCTTACTGAAAGATGGGCTCGGCCGGACGATGGCCGCGTCTCAGCTAGGGATCTGTAGTACGACCCTAAAGCGAACCATGGTTAAGTGCCCTTCATTCCGAAAAGCGGTTGAGCATGTCGAGCAGATTCGGGTCGACAACCTATTCACCGGTCTTTATGTCGCCGCCCTGAAAGGGAATACCCGAGCCGCCATGTTTTTGCTCTCTCGAGAGAAACGTTGAGCCGAAGTCGGAAAGTCGGCCGCAATCAAGGGCATCGGGGGCGTGCAGCGAGCGGCTGGCATATGCCAGGGAAGGAGTGACCGCTTGCCCAGGTGATCCGGGATCAACTCGCGTCGTGAGGTCAGGGAAAAGAGGCTGTCGTTCTGACGCCTCTGCCTTGCTCAGGAGGGGGAATTTGCTTGGACGATACGCGATCCCATCGTGGAATTGTGACTGCTCCCTCGTCATGATCCCTCCCTTATGCTTCGGAGCCCGTCGCTTGGAGCCGTGACGTTGAAGTAAGTCACGCACCGACTTGCTGCGCGGGCGTGCGAGCACGTCGGGCTTCGCACATTAAGCCGACAAAGACGATGACAGGAACGTTACCGTCTGCCCCGGTGTGGCACGGTATCGAATGAATGGTGCTCTTCCGAGATGTAGGGTAAACTTTCCAGGAGAAGGAGAGTTGCCGCATTACGGAGCGCCCCCTTGGTTCACATCGTTTCGGCATCATCCTGGACAGGCAGCCACACTCACCCGCGTCATCATGCGCCTGGGGGCCGGGTGATCGATTCGGTGGAGTCTACTCAGGTCGCGGTCAACGGTGACGACTCACGGTTGATTCCCGAACGCTCGGGGCCCTCCGAAATGAGCTCGCATCGCCGCCCCGGCACCATCAACCGGATTGATCCTGGCCGAAAGAGTTTGACGGACCACAAATTCGGCCGTTTTCACCTGGTCGAGCGAATCGGCTCAGGGCGACAGGGGCAGGTCTGGAAAGCGATTCAGCTCGAACCATTTGTCGAGACGGTGGCGTTGAAGGTCCTCTCCCCGGCACTCGCCCACGATCCGAAACGATTAGCTCAGTTTCACCGCGAGGCCGAGGTTGGTGCCCAACTCGAAAGCCCGTCTCTGCTCCAAACTTATGAGTTTGGTGAGGTCAACGGGATCGTTTTTCTGACGATGCCGCTGGTGAACGGCATCTCGCTCGATGAGGTCATCGTCCAGATGAGGTCGCGCCGAGCTAGACGGCCCGAGGGCTGTTGGGCTTGGTGGTCCTGGCTGACCGAGGAGGCCTACATCCGTGCGATGGTCCGTGTCATGAGCCGGGTCGCTCGGGCCCTTGCGGTCGCCCACGCCAATCAGGTTGTGCACCGGGACGTCAAGCCGGCTAATATCCTGATGGACCGCCAACTCGAGAGTCGCGTTTACCTCTCTGACTTTGGATTGAGCCGCGACCTCGACGGCCCCCCTCCCCTGACGCCCCTCTACGGCACGGGCACCCCCTTGTACATGGCGCCCGAGAAACTGACGGCTTGCCCCTCCGACGACACCCTCTGCGACGTCTACGCTCTCGGGGTCACTCTTTTCGAGGCGGTCACGCGAGCTCATCCCCTGACCATTCCCGAGGGGCTTGCCCCCTCGGATTGGGTCGCCCACATCGCAGTCGCCACGCCAAGCACCCCCCGCGCGGTCAACCCTCGCGTGCCCGAGTCCCTCGAAGCCGTGATTTTGAAGGCCATGAACCGTGATCCGGCGCGGCGGTATCCGTCCGCGTCGGCTCTGGCCGACGATCTCGAACGACTCTCCTCGGGTGAACTCGGCGCCCAATCGGTTCGGCCGCGCTGAGCCGCGGCCGCTCCTGGTTATTTTTTCGGGATCGCGTTCAGCGTGTAATAGGCATCCGGGTGAAGTAACTGCTGTCCACCTAGCGAGCGAACGCCCTCGAGATGTAACTCGTGGACATGGCCCACCTGAAGTTTGCTGACGAAAAGGCGAACCCGTTTGCCATCCTCGGAGACCTCGACCCGATCGATTGTCGGAGTCGTCTGATCGACCTCGGGGCTCCCGTAACTGGCCTGATAGATATACGTATAAGTGGACAGCGAATAAGACCTTGGATCCGCGGCCGTTCCCCGGTCGACTGGGGCGGTAAACGAGAGTTCGAAGCCTTCCGGCTGCGCGTGGATCTCATGAATCTCGAACGGAACCTTGCCGTTCCAGGCCAGGCGTTGGAGCGAATAGGGCTTGCCGCCACGTGAGCCCCATCCCCGGCTCGTGCCGCCGACAAACAGAGTTCCCTCTTGGGTCATCAGCAGAGGCAGGCAACCCGAAGCGAAATCTTTGCGGAAGGGAAGGCAGGCCCCCTGATAGCGACCGTCAACCGTCTCCAGCACGACCCTCATCACCGTGCTCGCAGCCTGGTCACCGACAAACATTTGGCCGGCGAAGGGCCCGAACTTACCGCCGGTGGGATCCGAGGCGATGCCACTGGCCGACTGCCCCATCTTGGGGTAAGGGAAATAGACGGCGGGTGCGAGAAGCTCCGGGATCTTTTGAACTTCGATCGCCATTCTGCTACCGCTTTCGGGGTCCTTGGGACGAGGGCCGGCCATCCCGGCGGCCTCATGCCAACGAAGCCCGGCCGGGTGGCCGAGAAAGGCCCCTGGTTTGAGGTGTTTTAGGCTACAGGCACCATTCCACGGGCCCTGATTCTCGGTATAAAACATGTCGCCGGCCAGATTCATCCCGAGTCCTCCCGGCGATCGGATGCCACTGCTCGTGGCGATCGCCTTTCCTTCGGGGGAGATCCGGAAGCACCAGCCGCGATATTTGTTTTCACTGGAAAACGAGCCGGTCAGACAAAGCGCGACCCAGATGTTGCCGTCCCGGTCGAACTTCGAGCCGAACGCATACTCGTGGTAGTCGCCGTTGATTTCCCAGAAGTCGCTGACCGTTTCAAACACGTCAGCGCGGCCGTCCTGATTCGTATCCTTGAGCCGCGTCAGTTCACCTCGCTGCGTGACGTAGAGCCAGCCGTCACGATAGGCCAGGCCGAGGATCTCGTGCAGACCGTGCGCAAACCGCTCGTATTTCACCTTGGCAGGGTCGTCTGCGAGCGGGTTCACGACCAGATAAATCTCTCCCCGACGGGTTGAGACGGCCAGCTTGCCATCGGGCAACATCTCAAGTGCACCCGCTTCGAGCACGACCTCTTCCGGAATGGGCAAGGTCACGAGCGGATAGTAGTCCGCTTCCGTCAGCACGGGATCGCCTGCCCGTGCGAAATCGGGAATCCCGAGCAGGAGGCTCGCGACGGTCATTGCCTGTAGGACAGTTCGAAGCATAAGTCGGTTCCCGACGTGTCTGGATTGGCTCTGCGTCGCGATTCGTTGTCGTCTCCCGCGTCTGGCGAGTCAAGTTCACCAGACGATCTGCTCGTTGATTTTGGCCTCATCTCCCGAGAAAATGAGGGGGACCAAGAGCTCTGCCTTTCCCGCCGACTTTCGGACCAACGGCTCTGCACCCGACTCGATCCGGATTTTCCATTCGCCGTTGACCGTATGCCAGCCATCGGGGAGAGGCTCGATCTTGTCGGCAACCGCCGCGCGAAACCAGAGGTCGCTCGGCGGGTTGGAGGCCCTGATCGACAAGGTCCGCTGCAAGCTGGGCGTGTCCTTCGGGCGGTTCGGAACGGGAAAGTCGGTGATCTGAACCGACTTGAAATCGTAGAGGAAGGTCGGACGCCCCTGCGGATCGAGCCGGTAACCGCGAAACTTGTAGCCGAGATCTTTGGGAGACTGAGTCGGCCAAGGCTCGGAGCCTGTGCCGAGCGTCGCGAACCCGGGACCGTCCGGTAGATTCAAGACGTTGTCTCCCAGCGGACCTTGAAAGCCAGCGCCTCGCGCGGACCAGTGCCGCGAGGCGTCGATAAAGGCGCCTTGCCAGATCATGGCGATCCGGGCTTCGTTCGCGTCGAATGCGAGGTTCAGTCGCTCCGGATATCCGACCCCGATCCCGCGAGGCCCTGCCCCTTGAATGAAGTTGCGGTAAATGAGCGGCTCGTGGTCGGCAACGAGGGGGATTGGGTCGCGTCCCAGGCCGTAAGGCTCCACCGCCTTGTTACCGTCCGCCAGGAACTGCCAGATCGCCTCGATCTGTTGGCTGGTGTCCCCCTCGAGAATCTTTGGGAGGAGACTCTTGCCCTGGGGCCAGGCCACCGGCATCCGGGTTCCGGGACGGAAGACTTGTGGATCGACCAGATAACGATGAAACCAGTCACGCCTCAACCGTTTCGTCATGATCGTCATATCGATCGCCTGCACTCCCTCGGTCTCAACCCCTTTGAACGTGTGGCACTTGATACAGGCAAGGGCCTCGCCGCCGGTCAGGTAGCGACCGTCTGACTTGACCCGGCGGGGGGGCAAGTGAAACTCCACCGATTTCACCGGCTCGATCGAGTCGAGTGTCTCAAAGGCGGCGATCAAGTGGCCGGCGTTTGCCTTCCCGAACCGAGGCATTCGGGTCAGCATATAGGGTCGGTCCTTCGCTCCGTCGCCGACAATGTGCGCCAGGTAATTGGCCGTGAGCTTGGCCCCGACTCCGTCGAGCGACGGGGGAAGACGCCCTTCGTCCCCCATCTCCGGCTGCTTGGTCTGGAAGAACTCATTGCGCGCCTCCTCGACACCACCGACTCCGCCTCGCTGGTGACAGGCGTAACAATTCAGGCGGTTCAAAGTTCCCGACACCACCTCGAGAGGTGTAAGCTCGGCGCGATTCGGTCGTTTGAAGCTGTCGATCGCTGCGCCCAAGGTTTCCCGCTGGCGGTCCGTGAGTGGGTAGACCGGCGCGTTCGCGGGATGCGTGGGGTCGAGGCAGCCTCGTTTGGAGTCGAGCTGGGCGAGTGGAATCGCAACCAGCCGGGACGGGATCGGCGTATTCTCCTGTCGCAGTTGATGGCAACTCGCGCAGCCCACCTTGGCAAAGAGTTCGCGCCCTCGGTCGGCGAGCCTTTCTTCGATGACGAATTGCTGCTCCGCCCGCTTCGACTCGAGCGATCGGGGCTGATCGGTCAGGGAGAGAGCGCCTGTGATTGGCTGGCGCGAAATTCCAGGTCCCGAATAGTCCAGGTCGAACTCCGCCCCTGCCCCACCGTTGAAGAAGGCCGCGGCGAGCCGGTACGTTCCCTTCGTCATCCGGATCGTGCCGCGCCTCTCTTTCGACGCATGAATCCCATCGTTCTCGACGGCCACCTTGCCGTCCAGGAGTAACCGGCTGCCATCATCTGACTTGAGGTGAAAGGTATAGTCACCGTCCCGTTCGATGTTGAGGAATCCCTCGAACAAGAGCGCGAAGTTGTCGGACCTGCGGGCCACCGTGAGGTCGATCCCGACCGACTTCCCCGTCTTGACGGGCGTCAGCGCAGCGAAGTCGGGCAGGTTTTCCCAGGTTCCCTCGAAGTAGGAGTATGTGAGGTTCGGCTCGGCTGCTTCATGAAGGTCGCGCAGTAGGTAGGCTGCGAGATCCCCAGCCTCGTTGCTGGTCAGACCAAGTGCGGGCATCCGACCCGAGGGCCGCACCTTGATTGGATCGCTCAGGAAGGTTGTCAGGCTGCCCAGCGTGTATTTCCCCGCCAGGTCCCCGAGCGGTACCGACGTTGCAATCCGCGGCGCATTGGATTCGAGAGAACCGTGGCAGGCGAGACAGCCTACTTGCTGATAGAGGGTGCGGCCACTGGCGATCGCCTTGGCGTTGGGATTGATTCCGACCACTCGTCCGCTCGACGCGAGGAAGTGAGTCAAGGCCTCGACGGCTGATCGGCGCTCCGCCTCCGAGAAATGGGCGAGGAGGTTCGGCATCGTCGTCCCCGGCTTCGTGCCTTGCGGGTCGAGAAGAAAGGAACGGAGATATTCGGGCCTGACGCGGGTGCCAACGGCGTCGAGGATCGGCGCTTGCTTGGCTTCGAACCAGGTTTCCCCGGACTTCCCTGCTTCGTGGCAGGAATTGCAGTTCAGGTCCGCCCACAGCAAGCGTCCCGCTTCGGCGGCGTTGGCACCAGGATCGACGAAGAATCGCTCGTAACCTGCGACAATCGGGTGGTTGGGGGACGAGTCTACCGCCGATCCGGCCACTGAATCAGGCGGGAAAGCCAGGCTGACCCACCCACACATCAGAATCAAAAGCGTCATTCGAGCCTGGGCGCTCATCAAGTCGATCCCCCGGGATACCGGCCAGGTCGTCTGAACCGCGAGCGGAACAACAGCAGGTGGATCGAGAAGGAAAGGCTCGTCGATCCGCCACTATGTGATCATTCCGCCAGGGCAAGGGTGTGTCCAAGTGGCTCCCAGAGTAGCGGGCCCCATAGTCGAAGACAAACGTTTCATCTTCCCGTCGCGGAACTCAAGGCCTGCGCCTTCGCAATCGTTTCTCGCGAATACATCCAGCCCCGCTCTGCCTCGACTTTTCATTCGTGATTTTTCGGAATTTTTCGCTTCCAATTCCAGCCAGTCCTCTTCAGAATGAATTTCCTAGGAGAGGTGACGAGGAGCGATCGGGCCTTCAAGTGTCCGACAACTGATTGTTTGTGCGAAATTGAAATGTCGCTCGAACCATTTTTTGATTTGAGCGATGCCTTCAAAATCCTTCGTTTGCGATTGAAACCATGAAGGTCGCGAATGATCCGATATTCACAACAATCGTTTCTTTTTGACTCCGAGCTTACCTCTCTGTATATTTTCCAATGACGCGGGTCGTGCCATACCTCGTATGACGGACGTAGAAGTCCTGAAAAGAGCGGCCTGCCTCGGATTCGACGCTCGGGCAGGAATCGCGCATCTTCGATCTCAACACCTTTGATTGAGAGACCTCGTCCATGCGCACGCCATCGTTGGTTCTCGCGCGGCGGTCCAAGCCGACTCGCCCCAATTCGGTCCGCCCTCAACTGGAGGCGATGGAAGGTCGGATCCTCCTCACGGTCTTTTCGGTGACCGAGACGCTCGACAGCCTCTCCCCAGGCACGCTGCGGTGGGCAATTGGCCAGGTGAATCACGGTGACGGGGGAGATACGATCGCATTCGCGATCCCGGGGCCAGGCGTCAAAACGATCAGTCTTGGTGCCACTCTGCCGACGCTCTCCGTCCCCGTGACGATCGACGGCACGACGCAACCAAGCTACGCGGGCACCCCGCTTATCCAACTTGATGGCTCGGCTGCCGGCCCTGGGGTCAATGGTTTGAGTGCCCTGGCAGGTTCGACGACCATCGTCGGGCTCTCAATCGTTCACTTTCAGGGGAACGCGATCGACCTCGCCGGGCCTGGAAACAACGTCATCCAGGGCAATTACCTGGGAATGATGCCCAATGGATCGTCGGTCGGGGCCAACGGAGGGCACGGGATTTACGTCACCAGCGCCAATAATCGGATTGGCGGCACGCAACCGAACCAAGGCAACCTGATCTCCGGAAATCTGGGATATGGAATCCTGCTCGATGGAGCCTCAGCGAACGTCATTGAGGGAAATCTCGTTGGAGTTACTGCCGACGAAACGCTAAAGCGGGGCAACAGCGCAGGTGGGATCCTGGTAAAAAACGCCCTGAATACCCTGATCGGCGGGACGAGCCATTCCGCTGGCAACGTGGTCTCGGGCAACAACGCCCACGGCATCGAGACGTTTGGGTTGACCGACGGGCTTCGCGTGGAAGGGAACGCGATCGGGACCGACCGCTTTCATACCTTGAACCTTGGAAACCTGGGCGATGGAGTCCGTCTCTTCAGCAGCAATAACTCGATCGGGGGGCTGGTTGCGGGCGCGGGGAATACCATCGCATTCAATGGCAACCCGGGCATCGGCATAGGCGCAGGCGTTTCGTTAATTATTAATGTGTTTAATAATCAAATTTTATCAAATTCCATTTTTTCAAATGTCAAACTTGGCATCGACTTGGGAGGAAGCGGAAATAAAAGCCAGCAAGCTCCCGCCCTCAGTGCGGCGAGCACTGACACCCGCTCGGTCACGATCAGCGGCTCACTGAACGGGAGCCGTCCGGACGCGGCGTACGTGATTCAATTCTTCGCGAATACCACGGCCGACCCGTCGGGATTCGGCGAAGGAGAGTTGTGGCTCGGTACGCTCCCGATCAACACCGACGGCTCCGGCAACGCCGTCTTCAATGTGACGCTGCCCAGCAATGTCGCGCCCGGGGCAATCATCAGCGCGACGGCAACGGATCCCACGGGTAACACGTCACAGTTTGCCCTGAACGTCTCCACCAAGGGGAAGGCGGATGTCAGTGTTGCGGTAAGTTCATCCTCCTCCACGATACAGGCGGGCGAGACGGTCACGTTCACGCTGGTCGTGACGAACCAGGGAACGACCGCGGCCAGTTGGGTGACAGCAACGAACCTGCTTCCCGCCGGTGTCACGCTGGTTTCGGTCACCTCAGCCGAAGCGATCGTTGTTCCGGGGCCCAACTCGCTCTCGTTCTTGTTCGGCGGACTGGAGGCCGGCCAGTCTCGGACCGCGACGATCGTTGTGCGAACGTCGCCCACTTCCGGGGGTTCGATCACTAACTCGGCAAGCGTCACGAGTCTGGAAGGTGATCCGAACCCGAGCAACAATACGGACTCAGTCACCGTTACGATCAGTTCACTGGTTGATCTCGCGGTCGAGGTGCAAGGACCAACCAACCCTGTTTTCGTCGGGCAGAACGTCACCTACCTCGTGACCGTGAGGAACCTTGGCCCTTCTCAAGCGACGGCCGTGACACTGACCGATCTCCTCCCTGAGAATGTGACGTTGGTGTCGGCCAACGCCTCGCGAGGAACGCTGTCGATCCTGGGAAACAGGCTCACCACCGTCATTCCGATCCTCGACCCCGATTCGGCTCCCTTGGTTCTCACGATTGTGGTGGCCACGAACGCGTTGACTCCCGGCTCCATCACCCATACCGCCTCGCTGACGGCGAACGAGCCGGAAGCCTCGTTAGTGAACAATCTCGCCTCCTCGACGACCACGGTTGCGCCACTGGCTGATCTTCGGGTCAGTGTTCAAGCTCCCCCCCATCCGACTCTGGTAGGGCAGCCACTGACCTACATCGTGACGCTGACGAATCAGGGGCCATCGACGGCGACCGGCATCTCGTTGGTCGACGTCTTACCCGCCGGCGTCGTCTTCGTCTCGGCGAGCGACAACGTCGGGGGGGACCTCACGATCCGCGATGGAGTCGTGACCGATGCGTTCGCGTCGTTGGCATCCGGTGGAGTTGTCGTTCTGACGATCGTGGTCACCCCAACTCTCGCTTCGGGGTCTTTGCTGACCAATGAGGTGTCCGTCACGAGCGGCGTGGCAGACTCTGATGGCACCAACGACTCCGCCTCTGTGACAACCCAGGTCAACCCAGCTTCCGACCTCTCGGTGAGCGTGGATGCCAGTGCTTCGGAGGTCGGCGCCGGTGGGCCCCTGACCTACACGATCACGGTGACCAACCACGGCCCCTCGCCAGCGCCCGGCGTGATCCTGATCGACCACCTACCGGCCAACGTCACCGTGACCTCGGTGACCGTCAGCCAGGGTGAATCGACCGAGTCGTCGGGACAGGTGATCGGCAACATCGGGACGCTGGCCGCCAACGCCTTCGCCACTCTGACGATTGTGATCCAGACAGCGGCCAGTAACGCGCCCTCGATCACGAACACGGCGACCGTTACGTCGAACTTGCCTGACCCTACGCCAGGCGACAACACGGTCACGACAACAACGCATGTCTCGCCAAGAACCGAACTCACCGTCAGCATCACGCCACCGACCGGCCCCTTGCTCGTCAACCGCGATCTGACCTATTCAGTGACGGTGACCAACCACGGTCCCTCACCGGCCACCGGCGTCAGTTTGACCGAACTCCTCCCCACCGGCGTCACGTTCGTCTCGGCGATCGACAGCCTCGGCCACCACCTCACGCCGGCCAACGGCCAGTTGATCGACCTGATCGGTAACCTCGCCCCAATGGATTCCGTCACTCTGACAGTCGTCGTCACCACGATCGCTCCCGGACCGTTCGAGATCTCCGCAACCGTTACTGGAACCGAGGTCGACGACGATCTCTCCAATAACCAGGCTACGTTCACAACCCTCGTCGTACCGTCCGCTGACCTCACGGTTCAGGTGGTTGCTGACCGAGGGCAAGTCACAACCGGCGATCGTCTGATCTATACTCTGACCGTGACGAACCAGGGGCCAGTGCCGGCCACCGGGGTCGTCCTCAATGAGACCCTTCCCCTCGGCCAGTTGATTATTTCCGTGATCGCTAGTCAGGGAGGCGTGTCTCTGGGCAGCGGTCTGGTGACTGCGAGTCTCGGCGACCTGGCCGTGGGCGGATCGGCTTCCATCACGATCGTCGTGATTCCGACGGTCGCCGGCACGGGTCCCGCCCTGGCCACCGTGAGCGGGCGGGAACTCGACCCGAATCCGACCGACAACCGGGCCCTTGCGAACGTGCGAGTGGTCGAGCCACCGGGCACTTTTCAATTTGCTTCGCCCACGGTCGTCGTACCGGAAAATGCGGGGGTTGCCACGATTGTCGTGCAGCGAACCGATGGCCGTCAGGGCCGGGTCGCGGTGAACTATTACACGGTCCTGTCGGGCATCGCCGCCCCCGGCGTCGACTTCGTCCCTGTCTCGGGGACCTTGGTGTTCGAACAAGGGGAGACAACGAAGTCGTTCAACGTGCCGGTCCTCGCGAATCCGTACACCAGTCGAGATGGCACCGTCACCCTCGTCTTGCGAGATCCTCAGGGGGGGGCCGTCCTGGGCACCCAGACATCAACGACTTTGATCATTCACGACCTCGACCCTGATTTCAAAGGCCCGAGCGTCCAGGAGATTCGGCTGTTCGGCCCTGCCACCTCGATCCAGTACCTCACCTTATTCTTCAGCGAGACGCTCAACGCCGCGACCGCGTCCTCTCCCGCTGGTTATCAGCTCTTTGACGTCGGACCCGATGGTCGTTTTGGCACGACCGACGATCTTCAGGTGCCGCTCCAACCGCCTGGCTACGCCCCCTCCACCAACACCGTGACCCTCGTCCCCACCGCCCCCTTACTGGCCAACCGCTTCTATTATGTTCAAGTGGCGGGGATCCGGGATCTTGCCGGAAACTTGTTTGAGCCGGGGCCAGGAGCAATCTCGGCCCATCAGTTTGGCGCTTACCTCGTGCGGGGAACGAGCCTGCAATATCTCGATAGCCAACAGACGCTGGTCTCGGTCGGAGTGACTGGTGGCGGCCTGCTTGACCTGACTCGCTACGCCAATGGAGACGGAAATCGGCTCCAAGTTCTGAACCCGATCGCCCAACGGACCGTGCTCACGGGGCGAGTCCGAGGCGGGAAGAACGCCTCCTCGTTCTCGTCGATCACAGGCCTGGGTGCCTTCGGGCAGGTCAGGGTGAAGATGAGCTCCCCGGCCATCCTTGTGGGAAACATGCCCTTTAATCGACGGTTGTTCTCACCACCGGCCGTCGATGACGTCTTCAATCCCGTCGGTGTTCCCGGCAAACTGTCAGGTCAACGCCTGCGACGGGGTCGACGCTGAGCAAAGCGAGTGGTCGCCCTGGACGCGGCGCAGGGGAAGGAAGCGAGCGAGGGCTGTCGAAATCTTGAGGGAGCCCATCGATTCAGCGGTGAGGGGACATAAACGAAGAACCGCCTGACCCTCCACTCAGGATGGGGCCGGCGGTCCGTTGTTGTCAGGGAAGCTCAGGCGGAATGGCCGCTCCCCTTCATCGATCGGTTCGCGATCAGGAACGGTCGGAGCCAAGACGGGCCTCGGCGTTGGTCGAAGTCGCGGCGCGACCGCCACGCGAGGAGTTGACATAGGCGGAGGTCAGCATGCCCAGAACCGCCGAGCGACGCCCGGCCCGCGACGACTTACCACCACGACGGATCCTTGCCACAGTGCCCGCCCAAACGAAACCAGAATGCATCGGTGCATTTTTCGTGGAATTCGACTCGCTCATCAAACAAACTCCCACGAGGGAAACCATCTCCAAAACGGTCGGAGCAGGCTTCACAAGTCCGTAGAATCGAGAAGAACTCGAATCCCATTCGACGTGCCGCATCGACCTTGATGCTGGTTGCCGGAGCGTCCACGGCTTATGCCATCAAGGCGGATGCCGTCGACGCCACAATCGAAGTCGTCTCGCGGCCAACGGTCACTTGCCCGCCTGCCGAGACGCTTCGATCCTCATGAAATTGAGGTTCGCGTCCCTTTCTCATCGGACATTCAGCGTCCTCTGCTTAATCCTTCTTTCCCGAAAAATGAGACCAGCCCCTCAAACAGAGAGAATGGTCGCTTTCGGAATGAGCAACCTCCTTCGTACCTCACAACCCAACCGAGACTGTTCGAGAGAAAGAGAAACAATTTGAGCTTACCAGAGCAGTTGGCATGCGCCAACGCAAGAGCAAAGAGAATCTAGGGATCCTAAAAGTGTGGAATTGATTTAGGCCATCGTCATTGCAGGATTCGACGGATCGTCGGTTCCGGGACAACGCAACCCGGAGGCGGATTTACCTTTACCTTCTTGTTCGCGGCAGGGGCAGGCAATCCTCCAACCAGGATCATCACGAAGAGGAGGAGCGTTCCGAGCCCATTGAATAAGGCATGCATGACCATCGCCGCGATCAGACTTCCCGAGCGCTCAAAAACGTAGCCGAGCCCGAGCGAGAGGAAGAAGATGGCCAACGGGGCGGGCCACTGCGGAAAATGGACCAGGGCGAAGAGGATCGAGGTCAGAACGATGGGCTGCATCCGAACCCGGTCGGGATCTGTCGAGAGATCCAACTGAGGGGAGGTTGAGCGAGTTCTCGCTGGGCTGGAGGGGGGCAAGAACGGGCTTTCGTCGAGGCTCGGACCTCGATCGCTCGGCACGATCGAAACGCGATCAACTGGGGACTCGTCTTCCTGAAGCGGCGGGAGTTCGAACGGCACGGCCGGTTCATCGAACCAGACCTCGTCGATCGGCCGAGGATTGAAGATCTTCGAGAGCCAGCGCTGAATGACGCCTCGGAAGATCAACTCTTCGGCGGCGGGAGCCAGGAGCACGGCCGAGAGCACCGCCAACTCGGCGATCCCCATGGACGACTCGTTGCGGATCATCTTTTCGAGGGGATGACTCTCTGGTTTCCAGATCAGGACAGCCAGGCCGTTGAGTGCATAGACGAACGGAGAGACAAGAAAGAAGGCCAAGGTCCCCACGAGCAACTGCTGGCCCAGCCGCCGCCGCTCGATCCCGAGGTCGGCCAGGCGAGCACGCGAGGTCAACATCAAGAGCACGGGAATGGCCAAGAGCAAGACCCCGTTGATCAGCGAGGTCACGACCATCTGCTCCGTGAACCCGAGCGTTCGCGTCACCGCTGGCCCGACGGCCTTACCGGCCTTCGCAACCGCGGGCGGCACACCCTCGGTCACCTTCAGGTAGATCGTGATGAGGCCGACGTTCACGATCAGCCAGGTGAAAACCACCAAGACGACCGACCCCAAGCCCCAAGGAACCGGCTTTGGCTCCAACAGTCGCGGAAGAATCGCTTGACCATTTCGGACTCGCCAGATCACCCAACTCCACGATCCGATGACTCCACTGAACATCAAGAAAAAGATCAGGAGAAGGAACAGGCTTGCAAGCATGGAAGAGACGGGCATCGGGCTCGGGACCCCGGGGGCGCACGAATGTCAAGTGTCGATGTTTCATGGTAGCACAGCCCTGTTCTCATCGGCCACCTTGCCCGAAATCTCTCGACTCCCTAAAATCGGCATTCGCGAACCCACCCGAGAAGGAGTTCATTCCGCCGATGACGGATGTTGATGCTCAGCTCCAGATTCTTCGACGAGGCGTCGAGGCGATCGTCCCGGAAGGGGACTTCGTCAAGATGCTCGAACGATCGATCCGTGACAACGTTCCCTTGCGGGTGAAATATGGGATCGATCCCACCGGGATCAACGTCCATCTCGGGCATACGGTGCCGCTTCGGAAACTCCGCCAGTTCCAAGATTTGGGCCACACCGCCGTTATCATCATCGGGAACTACACCGCGTTGGTGGGCGATCCCTCGGGACGCGACGAGACAAGGGCGGCGCTGACTGAAGCCCAGGTTGCCGAGAACGCCAAGGATTACCTCCGTCAGGTTGGGCGGATCATCGACCTCTCCAAGGCCGAGGTCCATCACAACGGCGACTGGTTCTCGAAGTGGTCCTTCCTCGATGTCCTCGACCTGACCCGCAAGATGACACTCTCGCAGATCTCGGCTCGTGAAGATTTCGCCAAAAGGCTCGCCTCCGAAAAACCGGTTTACCTGCACGAATGTCTCTATCCGCTGATGCAAGGGTGGGACTCGGTCGAGATTCGTGCTGACGTCGAGCTCGGCGGCACGGAGCAACTTTTCAGCCTGATGGTCGCCCGTGATTTGCAGAACTCGCAAGGGCAGCGCCCGCAGGTCGCCCTGACGATGCCGATCCTGGTCGGCACCGACGGCGTCAGGCGCATGGGCAAGAGCCTGGGGAACGACATCGGCATCGGGCTTCCGGCAAACGACTTGTTCGGTAAGCTCATGAGCATTCCCGACGAACCGCTCAGGCAATATCTAACGCTCCTGACCGACATCCCGATGGAAGAGATCGAAGGCTTCTTCCAGCCCGGCATCAACCCGCGGAATGTCAAGGAACTCCTGGCCAAGGCGATCATCTCGGGGCTCGTCTCGTCCGATGAGGCCGACACGGCCGCCTCGGAGTTTCGCAAACGAGCCAAGCGGGAAGATCCCGTTGAAATCAACGAGGTTGAGGTTCCCGCCCACCTACTCGACGCCGACGGCCGGATGCCGATCCCTCGCTTGATCGTCACCCTGGGCCTGGAGAGTAGCACGTCGAACGCGCGACGCGTGATCGACGGCGGGGGCGTCACCATTGGCGCCGATCGCGAGGTCATCAAAGACCCGAAGGCTTTGATCGACGTGAGCGATGGCCTGATCGTCCGCGTCGGTAAGCACAAAATTGTGAAAGTTCGTCGAACACTTATTTGATTCCTGGAAACAGAATACGACGCCGGAGCCATCGGGATGAGTCAGCACGGTTTCGGAATTATCGGCTGCGGCATGATCGCCGAATTCCACACGCAAGCCATTAATGAGATCGAAGGAGCCCGCGTCGTCGCGGCCTTCAGTCGTTCCAAAGCCAACGGCGCCAAGATCGCCGCCATGGCCGGAGGCGACTGCACGATCTACGATGATCTCGATCAGATGCTCGCCCGCCCCGACGTTGATGTCGTCTGCGTCTGCACCCCCAGTGGAGCCCATCTCGACCCGGCCGTGAAGGCGGCCCAGGCAGGCAAGCACGTGGTCGTCGAGAAGCCGCTCGAGATTACCCTATCCCGTTGCGACGCCATCATCCGCGCCTGCGAACAGGGGGGCGTCCGACTCTGCACGATCTTTCCGTCGCGATTCTCGCCCGCCAACATCGCCCTTAAACAGGCCATCGAAGAGGCCCGTTTCGGCCGGCTAACCCTGGGCGATACCCACGTCAAGTGGTGGCGAACCCAGGAGTATTACGACTCGGGCGGATGGCGAGGGACCTGGGAACTCGACGGCGGTGGCGCCCTGATGAACCAGGCGATCCACAACGTCGACCTCCTCTACTGGTTGATGGGGGACGTTGACTCCGTCCAGGCCATGACTGCCACGCTCGTCCACGACCGGATCGAAGTTGAAGACACGGCCGTCGCGGCCTTGCGGTTCAAGAACGGTGCGCTCGGGATGATCGAAGCCGCCACGAGTGCCTACCCGGGGCTTCTCAAACGGACCGAAATCCACGGCGAGTTTGGTTCCGCGCGGGTCGAGCAAGACGACCTGACCCTTTGGTCGTTCGCCACCGAGGCTCCCGGCGACGACGTCATCCTCGAGTCGTTGAGTGGGGCGACTGGTTTCACCGCGGGAGCGAGCGATCCTCGCGGAATCAAACACGAGGGCCATCGCGACCAGCTTGCTGACTTCCTCAAGGCGATCGACACCAATGGGACCCCTCGTGTCGATGGTCGCGAAGGCCGCAAGTCAGTCGAAATCATCCGTGCCATTTATCAGTCGGCGAAGACCGGGCAGGCCGTTCGTCTTCCCCTCAACGATGTCTGAGGTCCGGCCGACGAGTCTGGCCGTTGGGGTGACGAAGGACCTGGTTCTCGTGCATCGAGGCCGTGAGCAACCGGATGGCTGGGGGCCCTGCTGGGACCCCAGCATGCAGGCAAAACCGCTCTAGGTGTGTCCGGTTACACTCGAGGGGCGAGAGAAACCCAATTCGAGGTCGCCATTTGGCGGCCTTCGGAGGGAGTTGAGCTCCGGGATTGAGCTCTGAGGTCGAAGGAGTGACCGATGCGACGACGACGCCCCCCCCTGCTCGACTACGCCGTCTACCTGGGCGTTCGTCTGATCGTCGGAGTGGCTCAGGCCCTCTCGATTGAGCAGTCGTACGCCTTCGCCCGATTCCTCGCGGCGATTCTCTACCGCGTGGATAAACGGCACCGCAAGGTTGGCATGGACAACCTCGAAATCGCCTTCGGCGATCTCTATACGGACGTCCAACGCGACCAGATTGTGCGCGACGTCTACCGGCATTTCTGCATGATGCTGATGGAAATTCTCCACATCCCCCGGAAACTCCATCCGACGACGTGGCGGGATCGGATCACGTTAGTTGGCGAGGAGAAGCTCCAGGTGCTCGACCGTTTATTGAACGGCGGGCCGGTGATCATGCTCACGGGCCACTACGGCAACTGGGAAATGGCAGGCTACCTGTTCGGCGTTTTTGGCTTCCCGCCGAACTCCGTGGCGAGAGCGCTGGATAACCCATACCTCGATCAGTTCCTGAAGTCGTTTCGGGAGCGAACCGGTCAGAAAATGATCCCCAAGACCGGGGGCTACGACGAAATGCTCGAAGTCCTCCGGAGCGGAAAATTGCTGTCGTTCCTGGCCGATCAGGATGCTGGGCAGAATGGGATGTTCGTCGACTTCTTCGGCCGTCCCGCATCCACTCACAAGGCGATCGCCTTGCTCGCGATCGAGCACCACGCCCCGGTCATCGTCGGCTATGCGCGTCGCGTCGGTCCTGGGTTCCGTTACGAGGTTGGGTGTGACGTCATCATCGATCCCGACGAGTTGACCGGGACAGCCGACGACGCTCGATTGATCACCCAACGCTTCACTACCGCACTTGAGATGATCATCCGCCGTGACCCGTCGCAGTACCTCTGGCTCCATCGGCGCTGGAAGCATCAGCCGAAAAAGCGAGGGAATCGAAAGGCCGCGGAAGTCCCGAACGCCCCGGAAAGTGGGGCGTCGGGATAATTCTGTGCGTTGAGGTTGACTCGAGCGAGCGAAACGAGCGAGGTGGGAGCAGACAGGTCAGGCTAACTAAGAAGAATCGTTTGAACCATCAACCTTGGCGTCTCTCGCTGCGAGCCCAGAGCGTTTTCTGCCGAGGAACATCACATTTCGATTGCGGAGCGATTGTGCAGGATGTACTGCTCCGATCACGTCTCGGCTTAGCTCATTTCCCGGCTTTCGGAGCGGACTTGAACTCATCAGCAGTCAACTTCTTGACGGTCGTCCCGTCCTGCATCAAGACATACCCACCGGACTCCGGGACCGCCTTCTCATAAGCGAGGATCTTGTCCGAAGCGCCTTCTGCAAAGGGCGTGCTCCAGATGACCACGACATCTCCCCCCTTCACTCGCTCGTAGCCAGTTGGAAAGCCCACTTCGTAGGTTGACAGATCTGTACTCTTGGCAGGGGCCTTGTTGTTATGATTGGCGCTGTAGAGACGGAGCAATTCTGAGACTTCCACGAGGCTGTTGCGCTTGACCTCCTGCTCAGCATCCTCGGGGGCCAACTGGCCCTGATTTGAGTTGCATCCTGCCAACAAGAGTCCAATCATCAGCCCGCACAGCAAGCGAAATCCACCGCGAACCATTGTGAAAACTCCGGAAAAGCAAGAGGCGGCCCACCACTCGGGCCGCCCTGATTCATTGAGTTTAAATGTCGATCCCAAGCAGATGACCCGTTGCTCTCGTATGTTCCACGAGAGCAGCGGGATCCGTGGCAGCAGAGTGTTAGAAAGCGTCGGAGCTCACGATTTCGGCCCCGGCACGGCTTCCCAGAGCACGCCAGGTCAGGAGATTCACCGAGCTCTTGACGAAGCGAACCGAACCATCCGCGAAACCGACGTTGACTCCGCCGGAGTGATAGCTCCGCGCGGCGATGTGTGCGGCCGTGATGGCCGAGTCACCACAATCGACCCCGGTGTAGTTCGGGGGGACGGTGTGGGTATAATTCGTGGTTTGCGGGATGAACCGATAATACTGGTTTCCACGATAACCGATCCGGCTCGAGACGGTCATACAACTCGCCCCGGGGGTTTGCCGACCGATCGCGGTTCCAAAGTCGCCATCAGACCCGAGTTGTACGGGATCCTGCTTGTTGTTCTGATCGATCGCGGGCATGGTACCGCTGAAGCGAGACTGTTTGATCTCGGAGTACATTGCCGTATTGGAGGTACCGTCGACAATCTCCGAGAGCTTGGTGCCTTTGCACATCCGGTAAGCGGGGTTGAGTTGAGTCCCAGCCGCGTCAAGGTACTGGGGTTGGCCCGTCTCGTAGCTCACCTGGAAAAGGCCGATCACCGCGCCATTGGTTTCCGAATTGGCGGTTCCCAAGCTGTAATACTGGCCCGCGGAATTTCCCAAGCTGGCGTAGTAGTTCAGGTGGCCGCAGAGCAGGCCGCTTCCACCGGGGTCGGTCTGGCTTCCGGTTCCCGGGTCGGAAGGACAGACATAGGTGCTTACCTGCTGAACGCGGGCCGTCTGATTCGCCTTCTGGGTGTTCGAATCAATCATGAAGTTCCAGGTATTGAAAAGGTTTCCCTGCTCCAAGAACTGAAGCATGAAAGCCTGCCCGTTCACACGGCTGCCGCCTGTGCTCACGGGATTCGGTCCCCAGTTGGGAGGCAAGCTAGAATTCGTGGACTCGAAATTCAAAGCGGCCAGGCCCATCTGCTTCAAGTTGTTCGTGCACTGTGAGCGGCGGGCCGCTTCTCGAGCGGCTTGAACGGCGGGCAAGAGTAATGCGATGAGAACTGCGATGATGGCAATGACCACCAACAACTCGATCAGGGTAAAACCTCGACGATTGCGACTCATTCTGGGGAAACTCCGAAAGAGAGTAAGGGAAAACCTATACGATATCATCACAGCGATGTTCGTCGATCACGCCTGAAAGCCTGATCAACAATCTGCTTGAAAAAAGAATCACGACGGCATCGTCGTTTCTAGCCATATCCCTGGCTTAAACACAGCGATTACATGTGAATATCAAGAAGCCGAACTCTTCGAGACGAGGCCGAAATGCGTCGCGAGGATTACAACGATTACGAGGTCATCGCGGCTTTGTCGAAATCTATGAGGAGAGAAGCAATATTATTATTATGAACTTGATCAAAATTCAACCCACCCCGGAAAAAAATATGACTCTCGCAAAATTGAGCCCACTCGCCGGTCCGGTATTTGTAGATAATCGTCAAAAAAAAACCTCTATCGAACTCTTCAGAGCCCTGTTGAAAATTTGCGACAACTCCACAGCCGCTAGACCCTTGCCAGACTCCCCATAACGGTGAATCAAGGCAGGCAAGCCACTTCGGAAACTGCCGGAAGCCACTGTCGGCACGGAAACTCCCAGCCGCTACGAACAGGGGTCGGGAATGTGACGAACGCCCTGCCGAACATCAAGGGGCACAACGCTCTGGTTTGTTTTTGCCAAAATTGCGCCAAATTTGGCGGGCAATTTGTTGTGAGTCGTTGATCAATTTTTGGGTAATGGAAGACTGACGGCCGTCAGCCAAGTACTTGAGGAGGCCTCACCATTCGTATAGCGAAACTCGCTCAACGGGTAGTTTTGTCGCAACATCTTAAGAGCTATCAACATATAAAACTGACGCAGGCGTATGCTTCACTCTGACGGATCCTCTGGTCTCGATTGAACGATTTCGCAATCAAAGGAAACGTGTCGCCAAGTCACCGTCTCTTCCCTGGTGGAGAGAGACGGTGGCCAGTCCCGCGCTTTCACGCGTCTTCATTATTCTAGGACGCAGCGCGACGAATCCAAGCCGGACGCAGGATTCTCGGCAAAATTTTCCAATGGACCGATTTGACATGCAAAGGCTGGATGGTGAGGCTACGAAGTTGGCTTGGCAACTGCCGAGGTAACCGGGGTGGGACCAGCCTTGGGTGCCGACTTGAATTCGTCGGGAGTCATTTTCTTGATCTTGCGGTTGGTCAAGAGAACATACCCCCCTTCCTTGGGTGCCTTCGACTCGTAAGCGAGAATCTTATCGGACTCTGCCGTGGGAAAAACGGCCTCGGGCTCAAGAAGCTCTCCCCCCCAAAAAACTTCGAGTTCGCCGTTTTTGAGCCCGAGAATGGCCATCGGATATCCCGCTTCGTACTCCCGAAGGTCGTTGGCTTTCTTCGGGGGCGACTTCTTTGCCAGGAGGTAGGTTCGGTAAGCTTCACCCAGTTCGCGAAGATTGATGCTCTCGATCACATCCTGGGTTGGGGCAGGTGTTGACGGGCCACAGCCGGTCACGAAAAGGGCGGAGGTCCCGACCAAGAACAGGCCAGTCACCCTGAGTCTTCGTTTCATTATCGTTGCTCTCCGAAAGAGTTGGCCTCACTCACGGTCGGCGAGTCGCACGACCGTGGCGCCGGCTCGCACCAAGGGCCAACCAGATTGGGGCGAAAAAATGGCCAGGATGATCTGGTTTCGCCCCCCTTTTTGGTGAATCAAACGGACTTGCTCCGTGGAGTCGATGAGGACTGCCTGCCGGACGAATCCTCTCGACTCCCGCTGCAAACCGGCCTACGCGAGAAATTCGTTCTTAGTAACTATCCGCGCTGATGATCTCGCCCCCTGCCCGAGAGCCCAGGGCTCGCCAGGTGACCAACGAGATGGAATCCTTGAAAAACCGCACAGAACCGTCACAGAAGGACGCGTTGACGCCCCCGGAATGGAAGCTCCTTGCAGCAATGTGACCGTTGAGGACCGAATCCGAGGCGCAGTCCCGGTTCTTCGAATTCGGAGTCATCGTATGAGAGTATAAGTGGGTCCAGCAAACGCCTGCGCGATGATACGACTGACCGCGATAGGTGCCATAATTGGACGGCGACTGGGTGGTACACCCGGCGTCGGGAATCTGATTGTTGATCGCGGCCAGACGGACCACAGCCAACGGGTCGTTCGCCGGAAGGTCGGTGGTCGCGCCGGTTGTTCCACGCGACCTCCGAGTCTCCGACCACATCGCGGTGTTGCTGGTCCCGTCGGTGATCTCCGCGAGCCGAGCCGGTTTGCACACCCGGAAATTGGGGTTCGTCGCGGCGGTTCCCGTCCGGTCGAGGGCCGGGAAACTGAACGGCCCGAAGTTTGCGGTATTCGCTTCCTGGTAGGCCGCGACCGTGCTGCCAGGTCCTTCGGGCGAGGCCGAGGCCCCGCTACTGATCATGTAATTATTATAACCAAGTGGCAGGCCTGCCGCTCCTCCGATCAACCGAACACTTTGGGGATCGGACGGACAGATATAAGCGCTGACGAGCTGCGTCTGAGCCGTGAGATTTCCTCGGTTCGAATGGACGTCGATCTGGAAATTGAACGCGTTATATAGAGCAGACTGCTCGAGAAATCCTAAAATCAACGCCTGGGTGGAGGCTCGGCTGCTACCGCCGTCCGCAATTGCGTACGGACCATAGGCCGGAGGCAGGTGGCTGTTTGCGTTTTCGAAATTCAGGGTCGCCAAGGCCATTTGCTTGAGGTTATTGGTGCACTGGGAACGACGGGCTGCTTCTCGGGCCGCCTGTACGGCCGGAAGCAGAAGGGCGATCAAAACTGCGATGATCGCGATGACGACCAGCAACTCAATCAACGTAAAACCGCGACGCACTCGTCTCATGGCCTGGGCTCCGGAAGTGGGGGATTCGATCTCACGGTCAGCGAACGATTTGCGAACCAACCCCTCCCGAGAGAGTTTGGCCCGGACTAAGGGATGGCACAATGAATTGTGGAATCGGAACGGGTGAGAATAGCATCAAACCATCCTGGAGTCACTCGTTTTACGGAATGATCGCCGAATTCTGTTTGACAAGTCAAAAGAACTGGTATCTAAACCACGCGAAAGAAATGGTAGAGGTGGAAAATCGTAGGGCTTCCCCCTCCCTCCTCCTTTTTGGATTGACGCTACCGAGAAAAGTCTATGGCGCCGCGACCACAGATATCTGATGGGTGACGATCATAATCAGTTCTCTTGGAGGCGCTGAGCTTCTCGGGTCTGGCCGCCGCCGATTCGCACACCGGGACGTCTCACTCTCAATACAAGGCATGCAGGATCGAAACAAGTCGTTATTCACAAAGCCATTCTTCGTCACGGCCCGTCAGAATATTCCATCGATCTGTCGGCGCGTACAAAGACCCAGTCGTATCAAGGTCGCTCGCACTAGGGGCAGAAAGAATCCAATGAGTGGGTGATCACCAACGAAGTCGAATGAGGGCTTGCCCCCGACTATCGACTTCCCCTCTCAATCACGGGAAAAACGACTTGTGAAGGATGTTGGCTGTCATGGAAGATTGTATTATCTGCGACGACCATTCGTCTATGGGAGCCCAACAGTTCACCTGTGTTTGGGTTGACGTCGAACCGAGGGAAGTTGCTACTCGCCACGTCAACCCGAATTCGATGTCCTTTTTTAAAGATATTTGACGTGGGGTAAAGCGTGATGGTCAAGGGATAGACTTCCCCAGGGACCATCAGCTTGGGCTGGTCAAGCGACTCGCGATAACGGGCGCGAATGATCGAGTCGCCGATGTTCAGGTCGAACCCCAACGGGTAGTCAGGGTTGGGAGGGATCTCGTCGATGAGCTTGGCGGTGAAGTCGGTGTCGGGAGCCGTTGAGGAAACCCAGAGTTTGACCGTGACGGTGCCGGTCACTTCCAGATCCGCGGCGAGAGGTTCGGTTCGGAAGACGAGAACGTCACGTCGTTCGGAGAGAGGGAGACGGTTCTCCGCCGCGTGTGTGTCATCACGCGGGCGTTGGTCGTAGCCGCCGTTGGTCATCAAACCCTGGTTGGAGGAAATGTTTCCGCCAATTGTGGGAACCGGATGATGGGGATCGAACGTGAAC
The DNA here is from genome assembly GCF_045290345.1 of Singulisphaera photorubra. Lineage (GTDB taxonomy): Bacteria > Planctomycetota > Planctomycetia > Isosphaerales > Isosphaeraceae > Singulisphaera. Next base: position 4,425,327 of record NZ_CP155447.1, read on the forward strand.
GTCGTTCGGGATGACTCCAGTTCGGGAGCGGTTGTCCCGAGGGTTCCATCACCCCGTAAGAAATAAGACGTGGCACGAGCGCGGGCGAGGGGCCATTCTCGTTCGGCTCGCCAGAAACCACCGTGCTTCAGGCGGCCGGTGGCCGATTTGTGGTCGTCACCGGTTCCCATCACGTAGATCAGGACGGGCGGGTCGTCATCGACGCCGTTACGATCCCCTTTCAACCAGCGGTCGTACCAGCGGAGCCTCCAGGCCGCCAAGTCGACCCCTGCATCCGCGGAAAATTCGACCTCACCCGCGACGTTCGACCGTTGCGAAGCGTGGACCCAAGGCCCGATCGTCAGCCGCTGGGGGGAGCGCTTTGCTTTGGAAAGCGCCTCGTAATTCATCGCGACCTGACGGGTCCAGGAGTCGTACCAGCCGGTGATGTGAAGCACCGGGACGTCCGCATAGTCGGGCAGTTGATCGACGACCGACATCCCCTTGATCTTCCAGAAGGGGGATTCCGGACCGGTTCGCATCGCCTCAGCAAGCCAGCGCTCGTACTCAGGGACGACGCGGAGTGGAGTTGTGCCGGGGCGAAACGGGAGACTGTCGACGTGCTGGCGAATCTGCCGGGCATTCTGGACCAGGGCCGTCTTGAGGGCCGGTTCCGAAAGCGCCGCGCGACTGTTGGTGGCCCCTTGATCGAAGATCCAGTTCATGAACCGGAGCTCAAACGCGCCCCCGTGACGCATCCCACTGATCCCGCAATTCGAGAGGGCATCAATAGGGATCATGGTCGTCAGGTGCGGCGGATTGGTCTCGGCCAGGGCGTGTTGTGTTCCGCCCCCGTAGCTGACCCCGAAGGTGCCGATCTTGCCGTCCGACCAGGGCTGCGCGGCGATCCACTCGACGACGTCGTAGCCGTCGTCGGGATCGTCGGCCATCATTCGCCAATTCCCTTCACTCGCGTAGCGCCCGCGCACGTCATTGGCCACGACGACATAGCCACGTTTGGCATAATATTGCCCATCCGTCGCCGTTCCGGTCTTGTTGTACGGGGTTCGCGTCAACAGGGCTGGGAATCGGCCGGCGAGCGCCTGGCCATCACGAGCAGGCCGATAAAGATCGGCGGCAAGCTTCGTGCCGTCACGCGTGGCAATTTTCACGTCGGTCTCGACGACCACCTCGAATTCCGGTTCTCGAACGGCGACCTTGGGGGCTTCGGCCCAGGCCCCCCGAAGGCTCAGGAGGAAGACGAAGCTCAGGGCGAACAGGCAGCTTGATCGACGCATTCCCATTCGGGTCCTCTTGTACGGTGAAACCTGGATTCGTGGATTCGTCGATTGGGCTCAGCCTATCATCCCGAACTCGTTTGCCACCAAGGGAGATCTCAGGCAGGGGTGGGGCCCACTTTTCGGGAAGGTTTCCGATGAAGACGATCAGGCTACTCGGGCCGTCGAGGGGATGCAATGCCCCATAAAGCCCAAGTCAACCGAGACTGACAGCGGCTGTGAATCGTAGGCTGGAGCGAGGTGGGGGCGAGCCATGAGAATCAGTCGGTCCGTCGAGGTTATCGCTTGCCATGCCCCCGTGCAGGGCGCTATGCTCGATAGAGGAGAGAGCAGCCGTTCGGGCCGCCTCGACTCGATCTAAATGGTGACACGGATACGGCATTCGTGCCGGAAGGGGATCTCGATCATGACTGAGCCGAATCGGCGGACGTTTCTTGGGATGGCCGGAATGGCCGCATTGGCGGGTACGGGTCGCTCGGCCTCGGCAGCCCCCAGTGAAAAGGTCCGCCTGGGAGTGATCGGGCTCAGCACGCGAGGAACCGATCTGACGAAGGCCTTTGTGAAGCAGAAAGACGCCGAGATCGTCGCCGTTTGCGACATTGATGATGCCAAGTTTGCGAAGGCGCTCCAGGTGATCGACAAGGCCGAACGCAAAGCGCCTCGGCAGGAAAAAGATTATCGCAAGTTGCTCGACGACAAGTCGATCGATGCGATCGTGGTCGCCACTCCCGATCACTGGCATGCGCTCTTGACTGTCCTGGGTTGCCAGGCGGGCAAAGACGTGTATTGCGAGAAGCCGGTCAGCCACAACGTCGTCGAAGGCCGTCGCATGGTCGATGCGGCGCAGAAGTACAAACGGGTCGTCCAGGCCGGCACTCAACGCAGGAGCATGGAGCACATCAAGGACGCGGTCGAGTACCTCCGAGCCGGATCCATTGGCAAGGTCGGTATGTCCCGCGCCTGGATCCACCAGGTTCGAAAGCCGATCGGCCATGGAATGCCCGGGCCCGTTCCGGAGGGGGTCGACTATGCGATGTGGCAAGGTCCGGCTCCGGATCGTCCCTTCATGGCCAACCGCTTCCACTACAACTGGCACTGGTTCTGGAATTGGGGGACCGGTGAGCTCGGTAACAACGGGATCCATGGCCTCGATATCGCCCGCTGGGGCCTGGGCGTCGAAGCCCCGATCAGCGTGACCTCCGGGGGCGGCAAGTACGTCTTCGACGACGACCAGGAAGTGCCCGACACCCAGATCGTAACCTGGGAGTTCCCCGAAGCCTGCATGGTCTGGGAACATCGGATGTGGTCGAAGCACGGCACCGAGGGGGCCGGCTTCGGCATCGCCTTCTACGGTGATCAAGGGACCTTGCTCATCGACGACAAGGGCTGGCGCGTTGAGGATGGCAAGGCGGCAGGGGGCAAGCCCAAAGGGGGGGTGGACGAGCACCTCGCCAACTTCCTTAGCTGTATCAAAACGCGGGAAAAGCCCAATGCCGACATCGAGATCGGCCACCTGAGCACGCGCCTCTGCCACCTGGGCAACATTGCTCATCGCGTGGGGAGAAAGCTGAAGTTCGACGCCGCCACCGAGTCGTTCGCAAACGATCCCGAGGCGAACAAACTCCTCAGCCGTGAGTATGGAAGCCGAATCGAAATGCCCTCCCAGGTCTGAGCGTCCCAAACCCGATCGACCAGCGTAGGTCAGGTTGGCCGTTGCGCCTGACTGACGAAAGGGTACTCCGGGATTACGCTCATCGTTCTTTCCCCTTGGGACCGTGGAGCGACCCGCCCGTAATTCTCAGCCAATTGCGGGCGGGTCGCTTCCAAAGGGGAAAAGATCAAGGCCAGAGCGAACAAACGCCCTCTCGACAGCCTCCTACCCAGAGATGCCGAACCTCCCCGACGGGTCGACTCAGCCCTAGACCGAGGAATCTCCTGATGCAGCTTAGCGCGATCGGCGTTCCGGTGGAGGAGCTTGATACACCGGCCCTGCTCCTGGACCTCGACCGCTTCGAACAGAACATCGCCAAGATGTCCGAGCACCTCAAGTCCAGGGGAGTGGCCTGGCGGCCGCACGCTAAGGCTTTCAAAACCCCCGCAATTGCCCATCAATTACGAAAAGCAGGCGCAATCGGTGTCACCGTTGCCAAGGTTTCCGAGGCTGAGGTCATGGCGGCCGCGGGGATTGATGATATCCTCATCGCCCACCTGGTCGTCGGTCCCCTCAAAACAAAACGGCTCGCTGCGCTTCAGCGCTACGCCGACGTCAAAGCGACCGTAGACCACGTGGACCACATCGCCCCGCTCGGCGAAGCCGCCCGCATCTGCGGGGTCACGATCGGAATCCTCGTCGACGTCGACCTTGGCTTGCATCGCTGCGGGGTGGCTTCTGCGGCGGACGCCCTCCGACTGGCCAGACTCGTTTCCGAAACGCCCGGGCTTCGCTTCGATGGGCTCATGGGATACGAGGGGCACACCTTGATGATCCCCGACCGTCTGCAAAAGCAAGCGGCGATTCAGGAGGCCATCGGGATCCTCCTCAGCACCAAGGAGGTGGTCGAACACGAGGGGCTTGCCTGTCGGATCATCTCCGCCGGCGGTTCCGGCTCCTATCAATTCACCGCGGATCTTCCCGGAATTACCGAGATCCAGGCAGGCGGAGGGATCTTCGCTTGTCAATATTACACGCAGGTCTGCGGAGTTGAGGGACACTGGCCCGCACTCTCGCTCCTGGCCACCGTGGTGAGCCGACCTGCTCCCGACCGCGCAATCCTCGACATTGGCCAGAAATCTGTCAGTTCCTATCGAACCCCTCCGATTCTGCGAGACTACGACAATTGCCCTATTCTTGGCCTCTCGGCCGAGCATGCCGTTGTCGAAATCGCCCCCGGCGAAGATTTTCCGATCGGAAAAAAAGTGGCCGTCATCCCCGGATATAGCGATTTTACCTTTGTACTCCATGACCGAGTCCTCGGCCATCGCTGGGGCCAGGTGGAAGTGGTCTGGCCGCTGTTGGCCCGGGGAATGCTCCAGTGATTTATGCGAGGCACCCTCGACTTGCCAATGCGTGCATGCTATCATTGTAGAGAGGTCGGTGGGAATTGATCTCGAACGATGGGAGCGAATTGGATAGGTTGGCAACGCAGCGGGTTTGCGGTTCAGAAATCACATCCTAAGGTTTGTTATTAGGTTCGACTTGGCGTGTGCGCGGGGGAGAATGGAATCTCGCTCCCCAGTGGAATGACTTGCGCGAGAAACCGAGGAGGGAAATGCGTGCTTAGCGGCAATCGAGACGGGAAGAAACGGCGATCCTACCAACCGGCAGTCGAGGCGCTCGAAGCGCTCCGGCTTCTGAGTAGCGCCGCGCAGACACTTCCTGACTTGGCCGTTGAACGCGACGTCATTTTCTCCCCCCCGCCCTTCGAGGCTCCTTCGTCCACTTTGTCCGACGCCGCCTGGGACGAAGCACTCGGGCAGACACATCTCGCCGATATCCTGGGTGCGTCGACGCAGGAGAATGATCCTGAAGCGGTCTCATCCGGCTTGCTTCAGTTGAATCGCTATCTCAGCCGGGCCTGGTATCGCGCGGGGGTCGCGGTCCAGATGCATGACGACTGCTCGCAGGCCGTCTATGTAACCCTACTCCAGAACTTTGGGCGCAGCCGGTTCGACTCGTTGCTTGCCGAGATTGGCCAGGTGGGGATTCGCGACGTCTTGAGCCGTGAGACGGCTGATGGCCCTGATTTCTTCCGGGCCATCGACACGGTCAAGAAACGAGCACAGCGGGAACGAACCTTCCAGCCCCTTGACTCCGCCGTTGCCGCGGGGTCTGCGACCGAGGAAGACGCCAAAGCGGGTTGGCGGAACGCGCTTCAAGAAGCCATTGACCAGTCGCTCAACCCTCGTGAGGCCGCGTTGATCTACGCGACCCTCAAGGGTGAAACACCGGCCGAGATCGCGTCGCAGTGGGGCGTTGCCCCCAAGACAGTCAGTAACGAGAAGACCCGGGTGATTCAGAAGCTCCGGGATACGCTCACTGCCGACTTGCTCGACTGATCTTTTTTTTTGCGCATCAGGGCCGGTATTTTCACGTTCAAAAACGGATCACCATCCACCTGTTACGAAGTCTTGCCCTTCGCGGCCGACTTGGCTGGGGCGGGTTTGGTGCTGGCGGATTCCGGCTTCGGCTCCGAGGTCGCGGGGGCTTTGGTTTCGGCTTGGGCCTGCTCGTCGACCCCGTGTTCCAGCTCGCGCGCGCCGAAGATATTCTCGAAGTTGGGGAAGCCGTATTTGCGAATGATCGGACCGCTCATCGTGGAAAACTCCGTGGGGAGGAGAGGGCGAGTCAGTCAATCCAAAAATGCGAGACACGCCGCTCTCTTGAATCGCTCTCTCTAGTGTTCTGAGTTGTGAGCGGAGCGTCAAGCGCGGCGTGTCTGGGACGGCCATTCCTTGGGCCTCGTCCATGGCTTTAGCGCTTGGCGGGCGCCTGTGCGTCGGCGAAGGCGGTATCGAAGCCACGTCCCGAGGCCGGGAAGCCCATCTTGTCCTTGACGAAACGTGCGGCTTCCGCCGCCCCGTATTCGCGATCCATGCCCGAGTCTTCCCACTCGACGGAGAGGGGCCCCTCGTAGCCGAGCTGGTTGAGGGCGCGGGTGATTTCCTCGAAATTGACCTGGCCACGGCCGGGCGAACGGAAGTCCCACCCGCGACGAGAGTCGCCGAAGTTGAGGTGCGAGGCGAGGATCCCCGACTTGCCGTCGAGCGTCAGGGCGGCATCCTTGACGTGGACGTGATAGATCCGGTCCGGGAAGGCACGGAGGAAGGCGACCGGGTCGACCATTTGCCAGAGCAGATGGCTCGGATCGAAGTTGAAGCCGAACTCGGGGCGGAAGTCGAGCGCCTTGAGGGCCATCTCCGCGGTGTAGAGGTCAAACGCGATCTCGGTCGGGTGGACCTCCAGCCCGAACTTGACCCCGCATTCCCGGAAAACGTCGAGGATCGGGTTCCACCGCTCGGCCAGGAGCTTGAAGCCATCGGCGATCATCGAGTCGGGCACGGGTGGGAACGAATAGAGCAGATGCCAGATCGACGAGCCAGTGAAGCCATTGACGACCTTGACTCCCATCTTTCGGGCAGCCCGGGCGGTGTCCTTCATCTCCTGGATCGCCCAGTCTCGCTTCTTCTCGGAGTTACCTCGGAGGTCGGGGGGCACCCAGTCGTCGGTCCTTGAATCAAGGATGTCAAGCACGAGCTGGCCGACGAGATGGTTTGAAATCGCCCAGCACTTAAGGCCGTAGCGGGCGAGCAGGTCGTGCCGCTCCTGACAATAGTTGTCGTCCTGGAGTGCCTTCTGCACGTTGAAATGATCGCCCCAGCAGGGAAGTTCGATACCGTCGTATCCCCACTGGCTAGCCTTCTGGCAGATCACTTCCAGCGTCAGATCGGCCCATTGGCCAGTGAACAAGGTGACGGGTCGTGCCATTGGTGCGTGCCTCGCGGAACGGGGTGATCAATCGCGCCGGTGGAACACGGCGGAAGTGTGTCGTGGGGAAAAAGGCAACCATAGGGGCCTCTGGCGGGAAAGTCAACGATTTGACGGCCTCGGGCTCCGATGGTGATAATCCAACCATCGGACGGTCATCGAACGCCCCGACGAGCGATTTTTCCCCCATGCCCACACGTGCAATTCTTTTCGACTTCGATGGCGTCATCGCCGACACCGAGAATATTCACATCGCCGCCTGGCAGCGCACCCTTGCGCGGCTAGGTTGGGAGGTCCCGGACGAGGTCTGCGCTCGTGCCGTCGAGGTCGACGACCGGATTTTCCTCACTGAATTGTTCGCTCACCGCAAGATCGAGCAAGGTGATGTGGAAGGTTGGGTCCGCAGTAAGCAAGAGTTGACGGCCGCGATGTTGACGGCCTCTCCCCGGGTCTACCCAGGCGTCGTCGATTTGGTCCGGTCACTCACCGGAAAAGTTCAACTCGCCATCGTCTCGACGACATGGCGAGAAAACATCGAGATCGTCCTCAAGGCCGCCGGACTGGTAGAGAACTTCCTGACGGTGGTCGGCAAGCAGGACGTGACCCTCGTCAAACCCGACCCCGAGGGCTATCGCCTTGCCCTCAAAAAACTCGGCGTCGCACCCGGTGAAGCGATCGCCCTGGAAGACTCCGCGACCGGTCTCGCCTCAGCCCATGCGGCTGGCCTTCAGAGTGTGGCGGTGGGGCATCGCCTGCCTCGCGGCGAGTGGGTGGGCTCGTCTGACTTCGTGGACGACCTGACGAATTTGCCGAAGGTCGTCTCTCTTCTCGGCCTCGGCGAGTGATGGTCTAAAACCTCAACTCAGGACGAGCCCCGCGTTGATCGTCATCAAGTGTCGGTGTCGGCCCGATCCAGGGATTTCGACATGCAGTCTCCTGGATCGACGCCATCCGACGGGCGCTCGATCCACGCCCATCCCACAATGTCGAGCGCGGGTTCGGCCTCAACATCAGTTCCATGAGACCGCCAGTCCCAGTCTCCGCAGGCTATTTTCGTCAAGTCTGGCTGCATCCCCGGCCTTGCCTAACGGCCTCACACAAGTGATTTGAATCGATTTATTGTTATTCACAGGATAACACTCGCACACAATTGGGATTCTCCAGGTTTAAACACAAGCACATTTCGGTTGGCACAAGGTGTCAAAGAGGCCACGTCCTTACGGCCTCCACCATTCGCCTGACCTTATCGGCGTCGATTCTGTTCCCAGTGCATGCCGCCGAGCCGATGTGGATTTCTTTCAGGCCTGCCCCGAGGATCGCCGGGAGGTCCGCTTCGGTAATGCGTCCCCCTGCTGCGATTGCGATTCGACCGGCTGCCTGCTGCGAGAACTCGGCGAGCCGAATCAGGCCGTCCACAGCTCTCACGGCCCCCCCAGAGGTCAGGATTCGTTCGACCCCCAGGCTGACCAGTGCTTCGACGGCTTCGAGGGGGTTGTTCATCTCGTCGAACGCGCGATGGAAGGTGACGTCCAGGGGATGGGACACTGTCATGAGGTGAGCGAGTCGCTCATGATCCAACGAGCGGTCGGGTCGCAGGAGCCCAAACACGACACCCGCGGCGCCAAGCGACTTGGCCATCGCGATGTCGTGTTGCATGACCTCGAACTCCGCGTCGGTATAGACGAAATCACCTCCCCTGGGCCGGATCAGAACGTGGACCGGGATCGCCAGACGCCGGCAGGCGAGAGCGATCGAACCCATGCTCGGCGTCACACCGCCGACGGCCAGGTTCTCGCAGAGTTCAATTCGGTCGGTTCCCCCTGTGTGGGCCGCAAGAGCCGACTCGATCCCCTCCACGCATATCTCAACCACAACGTTCATGGCACCTCCCTGCTCCATTGATGTCTCGTGGGCCGCGCATTGACCTGTCCCATCAAGAATCATCCCGTATTGGACGATACCTTTCTTTGGATTTCCGCTTTATTCCGATGGTCCCGACCTCGGCGTTTGTGTGTCTCCATATTCGAGGCACTCCAAGCCGACTCGCCGTTGCTCTCCAGCGACGTGGCCGACGGTAATCGAGTTTTTATTGAGAGGAACTGATCGCACGGGTGTTCCCTCAAGCCAGGATCATCCCAACCGAATCACGCTCAACGGTTCTTCGTTATCGTCGGGCCAGACACAGGGCTGTCTGTCTGGACGATGCGTTATCCACTCTCGACCACGGACCCGCGATTGACTCCGAGCCATTGAATGGGAATCAGGGTCTTTCCGCGCAATCCAAATGCAATCGGGTTCACCAGAGCGTTCATCGAGAAACCCTATTCCTCGAGGTATCCATGAGCAAGGCGAAGAAGAAGAGTGTGATCGAGAAGGTCGGCACTGCGCTCGAGTCGATTGGCGAGGTCATCGTTGACGGAGCGGAATCCATCAAGGAGGCGGGTTCAAACGCAATCGCCGGGCTGGGAGCCGTCCTCCCCTCCCTGTCCACAACACCAAAGTCGTCAAGTCGGGCGAAGGTAAAGTCGAAGGCCTCGACGGTGCAAGCGCCGCGGAGCCAAGGCAAATCCGCCACCTTGAAGACCTCAGCGTCGAAGCCACAAGCCCTGAAGTCGACGAGCAAACCGGCTACGCCGAAAACGCCCGCCCCAAAGGTCGAAGCCTCGACTCCGAAAAGCAAGACCGTAGAGACGAAGGCATCCGCATCGAAAATCCAGCCTTCGAGCCCAAAAAGCAAGTCCGCTCAGCCAAAGGCCCCCACTTCCAAGTCGAAATCCAAATCCGAGCCTGTACTCACGGCGCCCGAACCCAAGACTTCCTCTGCGTCGAAGGCGAAAACCCCCGCACTCAAGACCAAGGGGACGAATTCGAAGGGGCCCGAAATCAAGCCGACCAAAGCGCCCGCGAAACGAACGACCACGAAGAAGGCCCGTTGAACTCTCTCACCCGCGTCTTCAAGAGACAGCGGACGCGCAACAATCTAGCATTTGTTTATGCTGCTGCTCAGTGTCTGTCATTCCACCCCCAAAAAACAAAAACACCATGACCACGCGAGATCGCTTGGTCATGGTGGGTGCACCGCACATGCTCAGACAGCAAAGGAAAGAAGCTTAGATGGCGATGCGCCGGTCCGCGAATCCGGAATCTTCGAGCCTGGTTCGCCCCTCGTAAGTCGTCCCCGACGGCCCCGAAAAGGCCGAGGTAGAGAGGGTGATTTCGAGGGCTTCATCAAGGGTCGAAACGCAGTGGAACGTCAAGGCCTGGCGGACGTCCTCGGGAAGGTCGTCGAGGTCGGCCTCATTATCCTTGGGCACGAGGATGTGGGTGCAGCCAGCCCGGTGGGCTCCCAGCACTTTCTCTTTGACCCCACCGATCGGCAGGACTCGCCCTCGAAGGGTAATCTCGCCGGTCATCGCAACGTCTCGGCGAACCGGTCGACCCGACATGGCTGAGATGATCGCCGTGGCCATCGCGACGCCCGCGGACGGTCCGTCCTTGGGGATCGCTCCGGCGGGAACGTGGACGTGCACCTCGATCGAGCCCAGTCGGTCCGGAGGGATATCCAATTCAGGGGCATGGTTCGCCGCATAAGTGGTCGCCGCCCTGGCCGACTCTTTCATCACGTCGCCAAGCTGGCCGGTCAGAATCAAGTTGACGTTGCCCCAACCGCCGTAGGGAACCGTTCCCTCCGTGGAGCTCGAACCGTGCAGCTTCCGGATTGCGGCCTCAACAAACATGATGTCGCCGCCGCTGGGGGTGTAATACATCCCGGTCGCGACTCCCACCTCGTTGGCCGCGCCGACGTGCTCCGGATGGACCCGGGGCCGCCCCAAAAGCTCGCGAACTCTCGTAGGAGTGATCGTTCGTTCGACAGTTTCGCCCGCCGCGATCCGTCGGGCCAGCTTTCTGGTCACAGCACCGACTTGCCGCTCGAGTTGGCGGACGCCACTCTCCCGGGTGTATCGGCTGACAACTTCCATCACGGCGTCGTCGGTGAAGCTCACCTGCTCTTCGGCCAGGCCGGACTCCGCGATCTGCCTCGGAACGAGGTAGGTTTTGGCGATCTCGGCCTTTTCACGCTCGGTATAACCTGAGAAGTCAACCACCTCCATCCGGTCGAGCAAGGGAGCGGGAATGTTCTGAATGAAGTTCGCCGTGGCGATGAACAAGACCTCGCTCAAATCGAATGGGACGTTCAGATAATGGTCGGTGAACGAGTCGTTCTGGGCCGGGTCGAGCACCTCCAGCAACGCACTGGCGGGGTCGCCTTGATGAGAAACGCCCAGTTTGTCGACTTCATCCAGGAGGAAGACCGGGTTCTTGGTGCCGGCGTGCTTCAGGGCCTGGATGATCCGCCCGGGCATCGCCCCCACATAAGTTCTCCGGTGCCCTCGGATGTCAGCCTCGTCGCGGACGCCTCCCAGCGCGGCCCGGACGTACTTTCGCCCCAGCGCTCGTGCGATCGATTTGGCGATCGACGTCTTGCCCACGCCTGGTGGGCCGATGAACAGAAGAATCGGACCTCGAGCCATCGCCCGAGCCTTGGCCTCGGTGGCATCCTTGATCGGACGCTCCTCGTCCTCGACCGCGCAGATCTGGGCCTCTCCCGTCGTCTCGACTTCCTTGGCGAGCCGCCGGGCATTAAGCTGGCGGACGGCGAGGAATTCGAGGACCCGATCTTTCACATCCTCAAGGCCGTAATGGTCCTCATCGAGCACCTTTGAGGCGTGCTTGAGGTCGAGATCGTCGTCGGAACGGGTGTTCCAGGGCAACTCCGCAACCCACTCGAGGTAGGTCCGGATGACTTGCCCTTCCATCGACTCGCGTCCGGACCGCTCCAGGCGACCAAGTTCGCGGTCGACCTCGGCTCTCGCGTCCTTGGGGAGTTCGAGGGCGGCGAGCTTGGCACGAAGGTCCTTCATTTCGCGAGATTGGTCGTCGTCGCCCAGCTCCTTCTGGATCGCCTTCATCTGCTCGCGGAGGTACATCTCCTTCTGTCGCTCGCCCAGCTCAGACTGGACCTGCGACTTGATCTGATCTTGCGCCTCGAGCATCCCGATCTGGCGCTGGACCAGGATCAGAACGCGGCGGAGCCGCTCCTCGACGCCGAGGGTTTCCAGCAGGGTCTGCTTCTCTTCCAGAGACAACTCGATGTAGCCTGCGACAAGGTCGGCGAACCGGCCAGGGTCGGTCACGGAATCCATGACCTGATGAAGCACTTCCTCCGGAAGCCCTCGGCGTTCACCCAACTCCATGGCTCGTTCGCGAGTCTCTCGATAGAGAGCCGCGAAGGCCGGATCTTCCAGATTGAGCGGATGCATTTCCGCCAAGGGCGAGGCGGTCGCCTTCAGGAAGCCTTCGGAGGCGTCAAATTGGAGCGCATAGGCACGTTCTTCCCCCTGGAGGAGCAACTGGGCTCCGCCCAACCCGCGCTGGATCTGACCGATCCGGGCAATGACGCCGTTCGAGTACAGTTGCTCTGGCGTGGGCTCCTCCGCCAGGTCACGCTGGGCAACGGCGAAGACTAGCCCATCGCCTTTGATCGCCGCCTCGATCGCTCGCAGAGTTCCCGGTCGCCCGACAGCGATTGGTACGGTCAAACCAGGGAAGATCACCGTTCCTCGGAGAGGGAGGACGGGGAGTGATAATGTGTTGGCCAATGGATTCACCTGTCCTTTCGTCCCGGTGAAAATCTCGATCTCCGGGTATCGTCGCCTTTTTCTCGTGTCCCGAAGTACTACGTTGTCGGCTGTCCAGTTGTTCGTGGCAAACCCGCGGAGCACACAGGACGAGGCTCCGTCGGTCAACTCGATCCAACTCCTCGAAGTGAACCCGGCTCGGCGCTCCCTCGGTTCATTCTAGGCGCATCGACTCACAAGTCACCAAACTCGTTCTGATGACCCCTGCTCCAGGCCGCTCGTCCTGCATTCCCTGAAGCACATCTCTGAGGATGCCCTCGTGCGAGGCAGAGTGATGTCCTCACGACCCCGACTTCGGAGTCCTTCGACCTCCCTGACTTGGATCCCCCGCTTGGCCACCCGTGAAATCGGGAGGCCAGTCCGTCACGTCCCCCAGAAATTCGTTCAACGGCTGGAGCAACGATTCAAGCCCCGTCGACAGAAACTTCATGCCGATAAGTGTAATTTATTTAAGACATGAATAGCATAAATAACTTTTGGGCGTCTTTGTTAGTACGGGAGGATTGGGGCTAGCCTTCTCCGAAAATCAAACATTTTGACCTTTTCGGTAATCCGACATTGTGTAATCTGCGACAACGTTCTTCTCCGCTGCCGGGAGAAGCCTGCGAACGCGGATTCACCTCTCCATGGTGCGTGGGTGTCGACTTGAGTCTATCCCGATAACCGCATTGATCTTAGGGAAGGTCTTATGCCATCTACCTCAGTGGGAAGTCACTGCCGCCCCGAGACGGACGCGGAGTCGACTGGGGTTTGGGAAGGCCCGCTGTTGACGATCACATGGTTTGGCTTTCTCACCGGCTGGCTCGAACTCGGGCTGATTCTATCGCGGCTGGCTCTCGTCCCGCAGGTCTCCGACACCATGGTGCGGATAAACCGGCATTTCATCTGGATGGTGCCTGTTTCCAACGTCTTGATCTTCGCCGCGATCGGCCTCTTGATCGTTCCGCTTGCCTGGATCTTGCCGAAGTTCACGCGCTGGTTCACCTTGCGTCTTCCGATCGCGCTGGGCACTTTGGCCCTTGTGTTGCTCATCGAAGGAATTTATGCGATTTCCGCGATCATTCTGGCATGCGGGATCGCTTCCGTGAGCGGACGTTGGTTTCAAAATCGGCCTCGAGTCTTCCGCCAGGTGATACGGGTAAGCTTCCCGGTGATGGCCGTAGGCCTGGTCGTGTTGACTGGGCTGACTTACGCACGAGTCACGTCGGCCGAACGCCGTGCCTTGTCTCGGTTGCCGCTCGCGAAGCCCGGTGCGCCCAACGTCTTGTTGATCGTGCTCGACAATGTCCGTGCGTCGAGCCTGAGCCTTTACGGCCATAACCGCCCGACTTCGCCGAACCTGGAGCGGTTGGCACGCAAAGGGGCCGTCTTCTCGGAGGCCAGTTCGACGGCTCCCTGGACCCTACCGACGCACGCGAGCATGCTCACCGGCCGCTGGCCTCACGAGCTTTCCGTGGGGTGGGACCGGCCGCTCGATGATACCTACCCGACTTTGGCCGAAATCCTGGGTCAAAAAGGGTATGCGACGGCCGGATTCGTCGGCAATACCTACTATTGCAATGCCGCCTTCGGACTCGGCCGAGGATTCGCCCGGTATGAGGACGCTTACGAGAACCTGACAATCTCTCTCTTCGAGACGATCCGGAGTTCCGGTCTGGGCAGACACCTCATTAAGACCCTGGGTTACCCGGCCGGGGGCAACGATTGGTTGACGTCGGTTCGGAAGACGGCTGAGATGATCAATCGAGACGCCCTCAATTGGCTTGTTCAGCGCCCCTCTGCCCAGCCATTTTTCCTCTTCCTCAACTATTACGACGCGCACACTCCGTTCCTCCCCCCCGACGGTCCTGACCCCCGCTTTGGGTTGGCAGCCTTATCGCTCGAGGAAAAACTTGAGATTGACAGGAGATTCGCGGCGTGGTCGGTGAAAAAGACCACCACAGCCGATTCTGTTCCCGAGAATGTCGAAGCCGAAGCGATTGAGATGTATCGCGATTCTTACGAGAGCTCCATTGCTTATCTCGATCGCCAGGTCGGCCTTCTCATGGATGAAATCGAACGCCGTGGCCTGCTGGATAACACACTCGTGATCCTGACGTCCGACCACGGCGAGCATTTCGGTGAGCATAGCCTGCTTGGCCATGGCCTTAGCCTCTATCGAGACGAGGTGCATGTGCCTCTCTTGATCATCCCGCCCTCGCGATCGCAATCGCCGATCTCGTCATCCGCCAAAATCGTTCACGATCCAGTGAGTCTCCGCGAGATCCCCGCGACGGTGGCCGCGTGCGTTGAGTCGAATCCGCGAATGCCGTTCCCCGGCCGTTCCCTCGCTCGGTTCCTGAGCGATGACGTGAAACAGGTCCCGGAGACATCCCCTGTGCTCTGCGAAGTCCAGCACCTGAAGCGGTTTCCTCGGACGGACCAGATACCGTCTACCCTTGGGCCGGTTAGTTCGCTGATGACGCGAAAACGTGTCTACATTCGAGGTGGTGGCGGCCGCGAGGAATACTACGACATTGCGAACGACCCCATCGAATCGGACAACCTCGCGGGCGTTCCGGAGTTCCGCCTCGAGATGGACCGATTTCGCCAGGAACTGGGCCAACTCAGCCGCAGTGTGCCGACCCAGGCCACCAAGTAATATCCACGAATCAGTGGATTTGTATTTGTCGTTTTTTTCCGATCAGGCGAGCGCCCTGGAACGCGATCTCGATCGCTCCCGGATCCCAAGCCGCGGACGGATCGATTCGATCCCGCGTTCTCGAGGGCGATGAGTCAGACCTGTGAGGGCACCTCGAACGGCGAGCGGTAATCGCGTCGGAGCAGGCGAGCGGCTTCGTCATCGTGGAGAATCGTCTCGGCACGACCGTCGTAGGTCAGTGCCCGGCCGACTCGATAGGCAATATTACCCAGATGGGCCAGCACAGCGGAGTGGTGCCCTTCCTCAATGTCGGCGTTCGGCCGCCCGCCTGACTTGATCCGGTCGAGAAAATCGCGCCGGTGCGGCTCGTCGGAGAAGGGGTGTGACGAGGTTGGCATTGGCTTGTTGCCGGCCCCGATGAGCTTCCACCCTGCTCGTCCGGCAAGGAGATATCCCTTCGTCCCGTAGAAGGCGACGCCATTCTCGTAGCCTTCTTGCACGTAGGGAGACCAGAGCCGCTGTTCGTAGACCAGGATGGCCTTCACGTCGGGAAAGGTGAAGGTGACGACCTGGGTGTCGGGCACTTGCTGGTCGTCGTCATGCGCCCATTTGCCCCCGGCGCAGTGGATGGCCGCCGGCGTCTCGACTCCGAGGCCCCAGCGGGCGATGTCCAGGTCGTGGACGCCGTCATTCCCCATGTCACCGGTGCCAAAGTCCCAATTCCAGTGCCAGGCTGAATGGAACCGGTTGGCGTTGAACGGTCGCCGCGGCGCCGGCCCGAGCCACATATCGTAATCAACGCCGGCCGGCACATCACCATCGGGCTTGTGGCCGATACTGGGACGGACCTGACTGTTCCACGCTTTGGCCATGTGGACGTCGCCGAGCTTGCCAGAGCGAACATATTCGATGAGCTCGCGATAATGGGGTGCGCTGCGGGACTGGGTTCCCACCTGAACGACGCGGCCGTACTTGCGCGCTGCGTCGACCATCCTCCGCCCCTCCCACACGTTCTGCGAGGCTGGCTTCTCGACATAAACATGCTTTCCATGCTGACAGGCCCAGATCGTGGCCAGCGCATGCCAGTGATCGGGCGTGGCGACCACCAGCGCATCGACCGACGGATCTTCGAGCGCCCGGCGGACGTCACCGACCAGCTTCGGTTCGGACGACTGCCGGACGGAGACCTCCTTGGCGAGTGGTCCAAGCAGGCGTTCGTCCACGTCACAGAGGTAGGTGACCCGGGCATCCGGCATGCCGGAGAAGCCCAGGGCCAGACTACGGCCCCGTCCCCTGATCCCCATGACAGCCACATTGACCCGCTCCGCGGGGGCAGCCTTGGCCGACGGAGCAGCAAGCGTCGCGAGCCCGACCGCTCCACCGACGGCGCGAGAACAATCTTCGAGAAAAACGCGGCGTGGCATTTTCGGAGTCATTTCGATCTCCTGAGTGATGAGCCGAGCGATTTTCGATCATTGCAGATTTAACGCTTTGTCCGTTTTTTGATCAGGGAACGGGCGTGGATTGGTCCGGCCCTTGGGAACGGATTTTGTATAAGTGCACGTCGTACGGTTGGAACTCGTCCTCGAACCGGCCGTCCTTGAGCGTCAGGTGTCTGTCTTCGCCCAGCACTTCGGCCTCAGCCTGAGCGGGTAGGTCGCGGACGGTGAAGGAGCCACGCGTCTGTGCGTTGCGCATGCCGACGGCGAAGACGTAAGTCGAACCGCTGTGGCGTTTGACCATCACATCGATGGGTACTTGCTCGTTGCTGGACACGACCAAGGCGCCATCTTCTATGGTGGGGCGATTGAGCGCGGGGGCCAGTTCAAGGATCTGTCGATTGATTGCGGTGACAGCGGTAAGCAGTTCGGGATCGTCCAGGAGCGCGTGGTCGTTGAAGCTCGGCTTGAACTGGTGGACGAAATAAATCAGGCCCCGAGACCCGTGGACAAGGGCCATCCAGACTTCAGCCCGGACCTGGTGAGGCGTGATCTTGGCCTTCTCGTTGCTGATCCGGCTGCTTTCGATGCAGTTCCAGACGATCCTTCGCCCCTCGGACCACTTGAGGAGCCGATCGATTCCTTTGGCGACGTACCAGAGGTAGTCCGCGCCATCTGGGCGGTCGAGACCTGCGACCGGATAGACGTCGAAAGAGACGATATCGCCCCCTTTGACGTAAGTGAGGTAGTCGTCGAGCCTCGCTCCTCGGCCTCTCCCCTTCCAATCATCATTGGCAACCCCCTGCCCCAGGTTCAGCAGGATCGGCCGGGATGGGTCAGTGGCGCGAAGCCTTTCGTAATCTTCGAGGATTCGCGAGGGCGGTACCGGCCCGCCGTAGGAGCGGCGACCGGACTCTGGATCGGTGATGAGTTGAGCGTTGTCAGGCTCGTCGCCGTGCATCCAACCGACGATCGTCTTGTCCTTCTTGTGTGCGAGCCCAACCTTGTTCTGAGAACAGATGACGCTCATCCCCGCGTCCTTCAACGCAGCGAGTTGGGCCTCGGTGGGTCCCCGCCAGAGTCCGACATAGAGGTTGATGCCGGCCTGCTTATATCGGCCGGCGTACTTCGGGTCCTGGAGCCAGACGGCGATCGGAAAGTCGTTCGGGCCGGAGGGAGGGCCGTTCTCCCAGTGGCCAACGGAGGCAGTCTCCTCGGGCTGGGCCATCAGAAGACCGGCCAGGACGATGATGTGAAACATCTCAAACGCTCCCGTGGAATCGGAATCAGGTCGTCATCGGCCGGCGCATCGCATCGAGCTTGATTGAGCTTATTGACACACTTTCAACATTGACCGCGAACGGCAAGGCTCGACTCTCAAAATCTTGGCTCACTCTCGATTCAGCAAAGCCCATAAGTCAGCAATCGTTGGTTTGAATACCGAAAACCACCTTGGCGCAAACGGGTTCCCGTGGATCGATCAGTGGGATCAGGGCGAGTCGGTAGCTCTCCATGTTAATGTTTAACAACCGATTATCAAGGCAAAATCGACGAGCCGACGGATCATGATGGCGTCTACCCTTTGGATGAAACGTTGTCGGCTACATCTCCAGGGCGTGAGACCGAATGGGCCGGGGCCGCCACCTGGGTCTTGCATCCCTTTTGAAAGACGCGACAACATGAGAGCGGCTGTCACTGGATCGTTACAGGGATCACCCAGGTCCCTCTGCCTGGAGGACTCGTCATGTCGCGTTTCGTCCCTTGGCTGCTTGCATTATCGTTGTTCGCACCGCTGCTGACAGAAGCCTTGGGGGCCGATGACATCAAGGAGCTCAAGCTTCGAGATTGGAAGCCTCGGTCGATGTTAATCACCCGAGCAACCGAGGTGCCTCGGCCGGCCTTTCCGCTCATCGACGTTCATAACCATCTCGGGGGCGGTAGAAAGTTTCTCACGCCCGAACGGGTCGCGGGCTACCTCGCCGAGATGGATGCGGCCGGAGTCCGCACCGTTGTGAACCTTGACGGCGGCTGGGAACAACGGCTCCGAGAAACCCTCGCCGCCCTTGACGAAGCTCATCCAGGACGATTCCTCACCTATGCCCTGATCGACTTCGAGGGCATCGATGACACAGGCTGGTCCGACCGCGAGGTGAAGCGACTGGAGCAAAGCTTTGAAGCCGGGGCCAAGGGGCTGAAATTCCACAAGTCTCTCGGGCTGGGAGTCCGCGACAAACAGGGGCGCTTGATCCCCGTCGATGACCCGAAGCTCGACCCCATCTGGGAGGTCTGCGCTCGCTACAAACGCCCCGTCGAGATCCACACCGGCGATCCTGGCGCCTTTTTCACTCCCCTCGACCGTTTCAATGAGCGCTGGCACGAACTGAACGACCACCCCGGCTGGCTCTTCGCCGGCGACGGATATCCGAAGCGTGCCGACCTTCACGCCCAGCGCAACCGGGTGATTGCTCGCCACCCGAACACGACCTTTATTTGCGCCCACATGGCAAACGACGCCGAGGATCTTGCCGAGCTCAGCCGGTGGCTCGAAACATACCCAAACATGTACGTTGACATTGACGCTCGCATCAACGAACTGGGCCGTCAGCCTTACTCAGCAAGGCGGTTCATGCTGAAGTACCAGGACCGGGTGATGTTCGGCACCGACACCACGCCGAACCGAGCCGCCTACCGGATGTATTACCGGTTCTTGGAGACCGACGATGAGTATTTCGACGCGTCGGCCGGCCATCACCCGCAAGGCTCATGGATGATCTACGGCCTTTTTCTCCCGAAGGAGGTCCTCGAAAAACTGTACGTCAAAAATGCCGAACGCCTGCTCTTCGGTCTAAAACCCGCCGTTTGACCGAATCCTCCAGGAAATGCCACTCAAGCCGAGAATGCGGGGCTACGAGCCGCGCGATCGCTCACGGAGCGGAGGCTCAATACCCTCCGCTCCTCTCTCCCGCCATTAGTTTCGACGAAACAGGCACAACTTTTCACAGCAATATGCCTCGTCGGTCGGTCAAGTCTCTGGCGAGCCGACTGAACCGTACAAACCAGCTTGGGATTGAGGGGGTCAATCGTCGATTGTCAGTAAATGTCTTTGCGGTACCGCTTTTCCGACGACAGACGGGCGATGTACGCCTTGGCGCCTTCTGCGTCGAGCCGGCCGTGGGCTCGGATGACTTCACGGAGGGCGTGGTCGACATCAGCCGCCATTCGCTTTGCGTCGCCGCAGACATAGAGGTAAGCGCCTTCGTTGATCCAGCGGTAGAGCTCCTCGCCATGCTCGACGATCCGATCCTGGACGTAGATCTTGTTTCTCTGGTCGCGGCTGAAGGCCGTTTCAAGCCGGGTGAGAACGCCGCGGCTTTGCAACGAGGAAAGTTCCGCTTCGTAGAGAAAGTCGAACTCACTCCGCTGATCGCCAAAGAAGAGCCAGTTCTTGCCGGAGGCGCCGGTCACGTCGCGCTCGTGGAGGAAGGCCCGGAACGGCGCGATGCCGGTCCCCGGCCCGATCATGATCATGGCCGCCGAGGGATCGGCGGGAAGTGAGAACCCATGCGACGGTTGAACGAACACGCGCACCGATGCCCCGGGCGAGACCCGATCGGCGAGCATCGTCGATGCGACCCCCTTACGGACACGGCCGTTGTGCTCGTAGGCGACCCGTCGGACCGTGAGATGAACCTGGTCACTGTGACGCCTGGGCGAGCTGGAGATCGAGTAGAGCCTTGGTTTGAGCCGCGAGAGTGATGCGACGAATGGCGAGGGGGCGAGCCTGGCGGAGGGGAAGCTTCTCAGGACATCGAGAACGTCGGAGCCGGCGATCGGACCGTCATCCTCGGCCAATTCTCGGAGTCGGGCCGACTCTCCGGCATCAGTCGCCTGGTCGGCGAGGAGGATCAAGAACTTCTCCGTGACCTCGTTGAGGCAACAGTGCTCCCGGAGCGCGGTCGCGAGCGGGACCTTGGCCCCATCGCTCAATTCGACCGGCTCGTCGCCGCTCGAGCCGAGAGCCGTGATCACTTCTTCGGCCAATGCCTCGCAGTTCTTCGGGTATACTCCCAGCGAATCGCCGACGGAATAGGTCGGGCCGTCGTCACCGAGCTCGAGCTCGACATGACGCGTTTCCTTCTCCGAGCCCTGCTGGTTCAAAGGCGTCGTCGACACAATCCGAGCGTTATACGGATGCTCACGCGACCACGCTTTTTCCTCAAGGGAACTGACCCGGTTGCCGTGTGCGGCCGAAACGGGCGGGCTCATCGTACCGCCCCCGGGTTGCTGCTTGAGCAATCGCTTGAGGGTTTTCGAGGTTTCCGTTCCGCCCGGCGAGCAGAGTGTGAGACAACTCTCTGAGCCATCCGCGAGGGCCTCGGCGTAGGTGCGGCAGAGATAGCCGCAGGCCCCGCAATCGAGTTGGGCCGTTGCGGACATCAAGCGGCGGGCGAGGGGTTCTCCTTCGGAGAGTTCCAGTCGCTCGCCGATCGAGAGGGTGGGGTCGTGCCACGGTTCCGGCGCCGGTTCGGCGATGGATGGGGATGGGGCGAGCGACCCGGCTTCGGCAATCCCTGGGATAGGGCTTGGAGTTTCGCCGTTGAGTCCGAGCCAGCCGGCGAGAAATCCGTTGAGCCAGGCGCGTTGTTCGGAGTTGAAAGGGGCCGTCTCGGGCAGGATCGCGATGCTCATGGTTCGTCCATCCGTCAGGCGGTTTGGAAGGTGAGTTCCGGCGTGATCGATCCGTGGAAAGCCACTTCAGTGAGGTCGCCGGCTGTGCGAAGGACTTCCAGCGGCTGCCGGCGGGCGAACGACGAGAACGACTCGTCGGGCGTGCGGTGAATCAAATAGGCTTGCAAAAGGCGTTCGACGGCTGCCGGGATCGCGTCGAAAGGTACCGCGTCGAGCAAGCGACGGCCGACCCCTTGCTCGGCCCCGTAACCGCCACCGACGCAGAGGTGATAGCCCTCGACCAGGTCGTCACCGACCTCCACCTTCGTCGCTTCCAGGCCAATGTCCCCGATATAGTGCTGGGCGCAAGAGTGGTGACAGCCGGTCAGGTGGATGTTGATCGGTTGGTCGAGCTCCACCCGCGCTTCGAGGTATTGGGCCAGAATCAATGCGTGTTGCTTGGTGTCGGACGCCGCGAACTTGCATCCGGCGTTGCCCGTACAGGCGACCAGGCCACTCCGAACGCTTGACGCGTCCCAGCCAAGGCCAAGTTCCTCGATCGCTGATTTCACCGCGTCGAGGTCCCCCTCCTTGACGTTGGTGATCAGGAGATTCTGCCAGACGGTAAGGCGGATCGTGCCGTTCCCGAACCGGTCGGCAATTTTGGCAAGTCCGTCCATCTGATCGGCCGACATCCGACCGACCGGCAGGACGACGCCGACGTAGAACTGCCCCCGCTGCTTCTGGGAATGAACGCCGACGTGTCCCCAACGGTCGTCGCGTACCGGCGGGTCACATCGACTGCTGGAGACTTTCCTCAGTGTTGATCCTAACTCTCTCTCGACTTCGGCGAGGAATTTGTCGAAGCCCCACTCGTCGAGCACATACTTCAATCGCGCTTTCTTACGGTCAGTCCGGTTGCCCGACTGAATAAAGACGCGGACGATCGCGGCGGCGACGGGAACGCATTCCTCAGGCCGGATCAAAACTCCGGTATCGCGGGCGAAATCCTTATGGCCGGTGATCCCGCCAAGGGTCAGTCGGAAATAAACTCCCGGTGCGACCTTGTCTGCGACCGAATCTTCCCGGACGTTGACGGCCTTGAAGCCAATGTCGTTGGTATCGTCGAGGCTCGAGATCAGGCCGCCGCCGTCAAACGCGATGTTGAACTTCCTTGGCAACCCGTACATCTCGCGATGGTTGAGGATATAGTGGTGCATCTCCTTGGCGAGCGGTAACGTTTCGATCAATTCTTGCGGGTCAACGCCGCTTGTGGGACTGGCGGTCACGTTCCGGATGTTGTCCGCCCCCGAACCTCGGGCCACGATTCCCAGGTCGGTGAGCGCGGTCAGTACGGCCGGGGCGTCGTTGGGGCCGATTTCGCGGACCTGAAGGTTCGCCCGCGTCGTCACGTCGGCATACCCACCGCCCAGCTCACGTGCGATTCCGGCCACGCCCCGGAACTGCCACGACTTGATCTCCCCGCCGGGCAGTCGCAAGCGGCACATGAACGCTTTCTGTGCCGGGGCTACAAAGAAAAGGCCAGAATATTTGTACAGAAAAACATCCGTATCTTTGGGAAAAGCCCCCGCGCGTGCGTTCGCCTGAATCTCGTCGTACATGGTCAACGGATCTTTGGACCGCTTGGCCGCCTCTTCTTTACAGAGTGACTTCCCCCCGGCGGTGGCCCGGTCCTGTGCCTCGAACTGCAACCGCTCCGGCGCCGGCGGCTCCACCGCGACTCCCTTCGGACCAAGGGCGACCACAGCCCCAGGCGCGCCGGCACTTCCTGAGAGAATGGGCAGGCCGCGTACGGCTCGGGCCACGTCTGTCCCCATCGCGAAGCCCTGAAGGAAAGTCTTCTGTACTTCGGTCAGGCCGTGACTCTGATTGCTTTCCGACATCGACGGTCTCCCCCTCTTTTTCTCCCGGATCGGTCGTGATTATGCGGTTATTTTCTTGGCGAACGTCGGTCGGTCGCCGCCTCATTCAAGCCACGGCGCCAGCGAGCGAGGGCTCGGGTTCGAGTTTCACTCCTGCCAGTTGCTGACGTTGGCCCTCGGCCTCGGCGCACTCGCGGGCGGCCTCGATCTCTGTTTCGGTGGAGAACTGGATAACGAAGGCCAAGAAGGATCCGACCGAAACCGTCGCACCCAGAACAAAGAGTGCGGTCGGCCACGCAATCGCCCCTTTGAACATGAAGCCCGCGGCGACGGCCCCGACATTTCCCCCCGCCCCGACGATCCCTGATACGGAGCCAAGTGCTTTCTTATTGACGAATGGGACAACCGCATACGTTGCGCCTTCAGCCATCTTCATGAATAGGCCAAATCCGAGCATCACCGGGATCGCCAACGTCACCGTTGACATCCTCGAGAAGAGCATCAGGCCGAGACCCTCGAGCAAGAGGGCGGCGAAGAGCCAGTGGACGCGTGCCTTCAAACCCCAGCGACCACCCAAGCGGTCGCTGATATAACCACCGAGCGTCCGTGCGAAGAGGTGCAACAGTCCCAGGGAGCCGGCGGCGAATCCAGCCGCTTTTGCCGATAGGCCGAAGTGATCGTGATAATAAAGGTGGGCGACTCCGTCCATCGTCAGCTCGACGCCGAAGCAGGCCGCGTACAAGACGAAGAGCACCCAGACCCTGGGGTCGCGAGCGGTCCGTAGAAATGCCCCCTTCGACGCTCCGGCCGGCGCCATGCGGCCGGAAGCACGAAGCTCGGAGAAATTGCCGAGGGGCGTGTCCTGAGTCAGGAAGTAGTAGAAGACTCCGGTCAACATGCAGACCAGGCCGGCGACGAACATCGAGCCACGCCAGCCCCAATAATCACCGAGACCGAGCGTTACGGCGAAGAATGCGGCCAGCATTGGCATCGTGAACTGAGTCACCCCGCCCCCCATGTTGCCCCAGCCGGCGGTCGTTGCGTTGGCCGTGCCGATACAGTTCGGGGCGAACATGACCGACGTATGATATTGCGTGATCACGAACCCGGCCCCGATGGCGCCAATCGCCACCCGAAAGGCCAGAAACGTCGGGAAGTTGTGCGCGAGACCAATCCCCATGACCGGCAAGCTGCCGAGGACCAAGAGCCAGGTGTACGTGAGCCGCGGCCCGATCCGATCGCAAAGCTCACCGCAAATGAGTCGGGAGATTACCGTGATCGCCACCGAACCGATAATCAGCCAGCCAATCTGATCCTTCGTCAGCCCCATCTCGGCCCGGACGGCCGCCATCTGCGGGGCGATCCCGAACCACGCGAAGAAGCAGAGGAAGAACGCGAACCACGACATGTGGAACGCCCGCATCGACGGCGTCGTCACGTCGAACAAGTGGATCCGCGTCGCCTTGCCGTCTTGTCGCATACTGGACTCCGATTCAACTGGCTCGCAAGTTATCGAACGATTAATGACAATTGACACTTAGCCTTTGTCAGGCCCTGGATCGCTCATTCCCGAGCTTCACGGCCCGTATCGGCTTACCCGGCCGCACGTCCTCGGGGGCGTCGCCCGGCCCTTCGGGCCTGATTCGCACCGCGCACCCTTTGTAGGCGGGCTGACGCGAGTTCGGGTCGAAATCGGCATAAGTCAAGGCGTTGGTCGCGGGGTCGTGCATCGGGAGGAACACCTGACCCCGGGGTACCGTCGGCGTGACGAATGCCTTGGCATGCACCCGACCCCGGCGTGACTCGACGATCATGGCCTGACCGGGCCCGATCCCAAGCCACCGAGCATCCGCCGGGTGGATCTCGGCATGGAGTTCCGCCGGGTAGAGTTTCCGGAGCACGCCCGACTTCGCCGTGCGCGTCTGAGTGTGCCACTGCGAGGCACTGCCACGGCCGGTGAGAAGCATGAACGGGTACTCATCATCGGGCGATTCGCCCATCGGCCGCGGGTTCTCGAAGACGAACCGGGCCCGGCCGTCAGGGTGATAGAACCGGCCGTCGGCGAACAGCCTGCGTTGCGACGAGAGGTTGCTTGAACCCTCGGGGTACGGCCATTGGATCCCCCGCGCCTCGTCGAGTGACCGGTAATCACGGACTCCCGTGAAGTCGCAGGGCTGGCCCGCCGAGAGTTCCTTGAGAAGTTGAAAGATGGATTCAGGAGACTCCCAGCGTTGGAACATCTCATCACAACCGTAATAATGGGCCGCTAACTTGAAGATGTGAAAGTCTGAAAGTGCCTGGCCCGGAGCCCGCCGCACCTTTTTGATCAGGCCAACCCGGCGCTCGGAGTTGATAAACGTCCCCTCCTTCTCTCCCCAGCCGGCGGCGGGGAGCAGGAGGTCGGCGGCCAGGGCCGTTTCCGTTGAGTCGTACATGTCCTGCACCACCAGGAAGTCGAGTTGCCCGAGCAATTCGCGGAAATCGTTCTGGTGAATCCAGGAGTGTGCCGGGTTGGTGGCGATGACCCAGAGTCCTCGAATCTTCCCTTCGCGGATTCCCTCGACGATCCGGTCGTAGGACCAACCGGCCTGGCTCGGGATCCGGTCTTCAGGAATCTCCAGCACGTTCGCGACCTTGGACCGATGCGACGGGTTGGCGAAGTCGTGGCCGCCAAGCAGGCTCGTCGTATTGGAAAAGAGCCTTGAGCCCATCGCGTTACACTGTCCGGTGATCGAGTTCGCCCCGGTCCCCGGCCGTCCGATGTTGCCGGTCAAGAGTGCGAGGTTGATGATCGCCTGCGCGGTGCGGACGCCCTCGTGGCTCTGGTTGACCCCCATTGTCCACCAGAATGAGACTCGTTTCTTGCGGCGGATCAGGTCGGCGAGGTGCTCGATCTGACGGGCCTCCAGGCCTGTCTCGTAAGCAACCGAGAGCAGGCCGAATCGCCGAACGAACCGGGCGTAGTCCTCGAAGTCCGAGGTGTGGGCCTCGACGAACGAACGGTCGACCCAACCCTTTTCGATCATCAGGTTGGCCAGACCGTAGAACAGAACGAGATCAGTCTTCGGCCGCACCGGCAGGTGCAGGGTGGCATTCACGGCAGTCTCAGTACGGCGCGGGTCGATGACGATGATCTCAGGCGCGTTCCGATTCTTCATCACGCGCTCCCACATGATCGGGTGCGCGATGCAGAGGTTCGAGCCGACGAGGACTATGCAGTCAGATTCCTCGAAGTCTTGATAGGTATACGGCGGAGCATCGAACCCGAACGCCTGCTTATAGGCGACGACGGCCGAGGCCATGCACTGGCGAGTGTTGCCGTCGCCATGCATCATCCCCATTCCAAACTTGGCCACGGCGCCCAGGAGTGCCATCTCCTCCGTCGCGATCTGTCCCGTGCTGAGGTACGCGACCGAGTCGTTTCCGTGTTCGGCCTGAATCGCCTTGATCCGGGTGGCGAACGTGTTCATCGCGGTGTGCCAGTCGACCGGCCGTCGGACACCGTCATCGTCACGGAGGAGCGGAGTTGTCGCCCGGTCGTCAGCCTCGAGGACAGTGAGTGCTTCCCACCCCTTGGGGCAAGCCATGCCGAGGTTCACCGGGTAGTCGGCCGAGGGGCTGAGGTTCACGGCCTCCCCTTCGCGCAAGTGAACGGTGAGGCCGCATCCCGTCGAGCAATACCCGCAAACCACTCCCGTCGTCGCGTCGGGGGCCTTGAGGGCCGGCACCTGGCCGAGGCCGAACTTACCAGGGGTGCGGAGTAACTCCTGGGTCAGGATCCCGTCACGTGCCCGGACGATCGAGCGGAGCTTGTTGAGGATCGTAGAGGTCGCTGTCACGAGGCCAACCCTCCTGGCATCTTGGGCCGAACCACCGCCGCGAAGAAGAGGTAACGCTCCGCCAGCTCACCGCCAAGCACCGCCGCTAACGCCACCCAGGCCGCGGCTTCCGGCACCGCAACGGTCGCGAACACAAGGGGCACGATGGCCCCTCCCGCCAGCCCAAGCCCCAGCCTCAATGCAGCGACTCGCGAGAGTGGCCCGCGGAGAAGCAAGGCGGTGCGACGCAGTGAAGTCATCTGCGGGTCACGCAAGTGCCTCAAAATTGCCCCCTCAAGGGCCAGCTTCAATCCAGTGGCAATGGTCAGCGCGATGGCCAGTCGCGGGGCGCCGCCCGAGGTTGCGAATGCTCCGGCCAGGCCGAGAACAATCGAAGTGCCGAAGAACTTCGCCGCGCAACGGCCCCCTCGCCAGAACGGTCGGCGGACAACGTGATAGACCATGACCGAGCAGAAGACCGCCAGGAGCCCCGTGGCCGCCGCTGCGGCTGCCGACAGACCGAGCCAGCGGGGCTGGAACCATAAAGCCGCCGCGTGTCCGAGGGCAACGTTCGCAAAGAGCCCGAACGCCGCCACTTCACGGCTCAGCCACGAGTGACGAAGGCCGATGAGCGCCCGGTAAGCGTAGAGTGGTCGACCCAGATGGAGCAGGCTCGCGTGGATCCCGACGAGGCCGACGACCAGGCTCAGCCAGGGGAGCGTGGTTGTCACGTCGCCACCCATTGCCCTGGATACTGCCTCAAACAGATATCCACCGGCCGAAGCCTGGGTCAGTACGAGCATCACGACAAGTGGGAGGTGAGCGTGCTCCGGCTCGTTGCGGAAGTAGTCGCCTGCCCGCACCGGCCCTGGTGCGGGGCGACTCGAAAGGTAGCGAGTCGTCGGCATCGTATAATCGGCGGCCGGCGCGGTTGCGAGGAACGAGTTCGACTCGGCTACCGCCACCGCCTCCTCGCGGTCGATCACACGAATCTTGATAGCCTCATGCGGACAAGCCTGAGCGCAGGCAGGTGCCTCGCCCACCTCGAGCCGGTCGGAACACATGTCGCATTTCCGGACGATCCCCTTTTTCGCATGGAATTTGGGGACGTCATACGGACAGGCCAAGGTGCAGTACTGGCAACCGAAGCACTGGTCGTCGAGGTGCTTCACGATCCCCGTCACCGGGTCTTTTTCGTAGGCATCGACGGGGCAGGCGGACAGACAAGCGGGGTCGAGACAGTGGTGACAGGCCGAGGTGACGTGCTGCAAGACCGGCAGCCCCGCGATCGCCCCGACAATCAGGCCAACCTCGCGCCAGGCCTCGAATTCGTCCAGCCCGTTCATCGAGTGGCAGGCCGCAACACACGCCTTGCAGCCTGAGCAACGATCGAGATCGACCTCGAAGGCGTACTGCTGCCCCGGCCCCGGGGCTCGGACCGGCAGGAGCGACGAGTACAGGCCCCCCTGGAGGGGACTCTTCTCACCTTCGTGAAACTGCGTGAAACGGTCGACGGCCGTCAAGTCGCCCTGCTCGTCAAGCATCGCGTCGATCAGGGTCAACTTGCCACGCGTCTCTGGCGAGGGGGTTACGACCGTACTCATTTCGGAAGGCTCTCCCGTACCGCGCATTTTTTTGGGAAAACGCAGCCAGATTGCACCGAGCAGGACCGTCCATCAGGTCCGTCGCCTCCGAAAACGAGCCGCTGGGGGAGAGACCGGCGGCCTGTCGTCATTGGCGATCCCCCTTAAAGCAGAGTCCGTACCAGGACTGCGTGCCATTCTTGGCAATCCCCCGATTTCCACAAAAAAGGACGGCTTGGCTTCGGTCCAGCGACACCCTCACTTCGGGAAACCGAAGCGAGCGGAAGGGCGGTCCCGAGGGGGAGGCGAAGCACCCTGTTTGTTTTTTGTGCTGAAATGCTATCAGGGCAGGCAGGCGATTTGTGGGCCGACGGGTATCACCCGGGGGAGTTTCCAGGCGCTTCGAGGTCCATACGGCACGACCTGAGCCGGGGTGGGCCGGCCGTGCAATGCTCCAACGACACCCGGCGCACGGCCAGCACAGCCGTGCGCCGGGTGTTGGGCAAATCGAGAGAGCGAAGCGCGGTTTGGCCTCGCAGTGATCTTGAGGATTGGCTCGATGAACCAGTTAGCGGTCATCCCCAAGGTTTTTATCCGTCGCAGACTCGGCCTCGATCGAGAGCCGGAACAGCTCGGCGAGGTTGCGTGCCCCCAGCTTCTTCATGAGACCAGCCCGGCGCATCTCGACGGCTCGGGGCGTGATGCCGAGGGCGGCCGAGATTGCCTTGTTGGGTTGACCTTCCTTGATCAGGGCAAGGACCTCACGCTCCTTGTCCGTCAGGAGACGGAAACGCCGCAGGGCCGCATCGCGATCCGCCTTCTGGCGGAGACGCTCGACGTCGTTCTTGATCGCGCGCTGGACCCGGTCGAGCAGCGATTGGCGATTGAAAGGCTTCTCGACGAACTCGATCGCCCCCGACTTCATCGCGCGGATCGCCATCGGCACATCGGCAAATGCCGTGATGAAGATGACGGGCATCCCTTCGCCTCGCGCCACCAGTTCTTCGTAAAGATCCAGGCCACCCGTTCCCGGCATTCGGACGTCGAATACAAGGCAGCCGGCCCCCCCCGTTTTGAAACTTGCGAGGAACGACGATGCCGAGGGGAAGACCTCGGCTCGAAGGCCCACCGTCTTCATCAGCCATTGAAGCGAGTCCCGCATGTCGAGATCATCGTCCACGATGTAGACCGTCGGCTCACGCTCCGCCTTCACGCCGATCGCCTTGTCGTTCTCCATCATCCGCGGTATCCGGGGCTGGCAATGTGAACCGGAAGGTGGTGCGAACTCCTGGCTCGGATTCGACACGGATTCGACCATGATGCGCCTCAACAATCGTCCGGCTGATGGCCAAACCCATGCCCATGCCTTCGGCACGCGTGCTGAAATATGCGTCAAAAACCCGATCGAGACGATCCTGGGAGATCCCCTCTCCGTTGTCCTCAACCTGAAACTCGACGCCCCCGTTTGCAACTGGCCTGGTGGTAATAACCACTTTCGGTTCAAGGCTTTGGGAAACGGAGAGGGCGTCAAGTGCGTTGCGAAGAAGGTTTACCAGGACCTGCTGGATCTGCACCGAATCGCCCCAGGAACTTGGCAAGTCGCGTGCCAGGTCAAGCGAGAGGGGCATTCCGCGGCGGCGGACCTCATCGCGGAGGAATTCCTCGACCTCCAAAACAAGCTGGTTGGGGTCGATGGGCTCGCGAACGTTGGATTCATGGCGAGTCACAAACTTTCGGATCCGTTGAACGATCGCACCGGCACGGAGGGTCGTGGCAAGAATTCTTTCCAGTACGGCCTTGATCTCGCCGAGCTCAGGGTTCGGTTGGCCAAGGGCCACGAGGCACCCTTCTGTGTAGTTGGCAATCGCGCCGAGGGGCTGGTTCAACTCGTGGGCCAGGCCGCTGGCCATCTCACCGACCGTCGTTGTGCGGGCGACGTGGCTGAACTGCTCGACCGCGATGCGTTGCCGCTCCTCGGCCCGTACGCGTTCGGCGACTTCGCGCGCGAGGTCGTGATTGAGTTGCTGGAGCTCCGTGGTCCGTAAGCGGACTCGCTTTTCCAATTCGTCGCGTGACTCGCGAAGTTCGCTGACCTGTCGCCCAATCAGGTCGGTCGCAGGCTTGAGGACGAACCGACCGATCCCGGCCAGCACGAGCAGGGTCAGGGCGGTCACCCCCCAGCCGACTCGACTCAACCGGTTGACGTGCGCCTGAGCCTCGTGCTCGAACAACCCAACGATCCGGTCCATCCTCGGAAGGTATTCGGTCTCGGCCGCCAGCAGCCCCGACAGGGCCGCGGGACGGTTATCGACCAGCAGGCTCATGGCTGTGTCACGCATCCTCTCGAAGAACGGCTGGATCTGCGCAAAGGCCATTCGAAGCTTCACGCCATGACGGGGATCGACCGGCCCCGAGGACTCTCCTCGGAGCAACCGGTCGTGCGACTCCGTCCAGAGCGCGAGCGTCCTGATCAGTTCGTCGCGTCTCCTCGCCCGTTCGCCCTCCTCGGCCGCTCCGTTCATGGCCAGGCCCGCCTTGGCGATCCGCTGGCTGAGCATTCGCTGTCTTCCCGCGACGTTGATCGTCGGGGCATCGGTCAGGAGCCTCAAGGTTGGTGGTTGGACCACCACCTGGCTGAAAACCAAGAGCAGAGCCACAATCGCCAGAGTCGACCAATAACGGCGGCTGAGCCGGCCCGCGGGGTCCTCGAAGGCGTCCTGCTCACGAGCATCGTCCCGCTGCCCCATAGAAATATGCCTCTCTGTCGTGTGGGAAAGCTGACTTCCGCTCCGGATTGCCCATGCATATAACTCCGCGGAATCATTACGGCCAGACCTGATCGCGCCCAATGCTACCTGGCGACTGGTCTCGTCATCCAAGCCGCGGCACCCTCAACTCAGGTTGGATCTGTCGTATCACAATTTGGGGATTGTGAGGCCGATGATGATGCCATGGCCGATCGCGTTGACGTCGGGAGAAACGGTTTCAGCGAAGCTTTACGCACAATCGATCCCTTTGGGGTGTGTCCGTCAACTCCAGAAGTTCGGCCGGTCCGGCCGTTCGGGCTTGCCTCGAGTCGCACCAATCTTCTGTACGATGACGCCCGAGCAGCGGCCTGTTCGTTGCCAATCAGGGACCGTTTTGGTAATCAGATTGAAGATTCCAAGAGCGATGATCATTTGAGACCATGGGGGACTTAGCTGATGACGCGCTGGGTGGTCGGTGTGTGGTGTCTGCTGGGGGCCTTGACTGCGCTGGCCGACGATCCGGTTTTCTCAGGCCCTCAGGTAGGCGAGAAACTGACAACGTTCAAAGCCACGGCCTTCTCGGGTCCGCAGGCTGGACGCGAAGTCGAGATCCCGGGGCCGAATGCGGGTCGGCCGACGGTGCTCGTCTTCGTTCATGAGATCACCCGCCCTGCCCTCCAACTGATCCGTCCCATCGACCACTTCGGGGCGAAGTGGGCCGACTTGGGACTGACTTCTCAGATCATCTGGCTGGCAGCCGATCCAGCGCAGGCCGAGCAGTTCCTTGAACGCGCCAAGAAGTCTCTGAACCTCAAAATCCCTGTCGCTATTGCACCTGGTGGAATCGAGGGCCCGGGCAACTACGGGCTCAATCGGAACGTGACCTTGACCATTCTGGTCGCGAACGAGGGGAACGTGGTCGCCAATTTCGCGATCGTGCAACCCAACGAGACCGATGCCCCCAAAGTCCTCGCCCCGATCGCCAAACTGCTGGGAAAAGCGGCCCCTTCAATGGACGCTATCAAGGCGGAGGTGGGCACAGGCCGGATGATGAGCCGGCCCGAGGCCGCACGCCCTGCCGAGTCCAAGCAAGAAAGAAGCCGACCTGCACCCGACCGGATCGGAGCCCTCGAGGAGAAGGTCGCTGCCTTGACCGAAGCACTGAATGAGGCTCGTGCTCGGATCGCCCGGCTTGAAGGGACGCCTCCCCCTGCCCCGATCGGCGGCCGATCACTCCCGGACATCGGGAATGGGACCCGCGACCCGGAATTGCAACGCCTGATGCGCCAACTGATCCAACTCAAAGCGGAGCAGAGTCAGGTCGACCAAACCGCAAAGGAGATGGCGCGGTGGGCGGGCGACGATCCCCGTAAGAAATCTGAGCTTGCCCAATACAGCAAGCTGGTGATCGAGCTCGGATATGGAACTGAAGCGGCCAAGAATGCTTTGAAAGCGATGGCCAAGGACTGAATTATGGAACCGCGTCGATGGCGTTCTTCATGGATCGGGCTGGTGGCCGTGCTCGGTTTTGGCAACGTCGCCCACGCCGTAAGCCCACCGGACTTCGCAACCCGGGTAATCCCCGTGCTGACCAAGGCGGGCTGCAACGCCGGGTCGTGCCACGGAGCGGCTCTCGGACGCGGCGGATTCCGGCTCTCACTGCTCGGCTATGACCCGGATGTCGACCACGAGAGCCTGGTTCAAGAATTCGAAGGCCGTCGTGTAAACACGTCTCGACCCGAACGAAGTCTTGCCCTTCGCAAGGCAACCGGTAACCTCGACCATGAAGGGGGGACTCGCCTCGCTCGTGGCGGCGAGGGATATCGCATCGTCCGCGATTGGATCGCGGGAGGAGCCCTCCGCGGCGCCGGGGGATCGCCTCGAAGCCTGCGAGTCGAGCCCGCTGCGACGACATTGCCGGCAACCGGACAATCCGTCCCCCTCAACGTGATCGCCAGTTTCGAGGACGGCACCACGGAAGACGTGACTCGCTGGGCCGTCTACACGCCGGCCGACCCCACCGCGGTCCAGTGCTCGCCACTCGGAGAGGTCACAGTCCTTCGGCGCGGTCGGGCAGCGATCATGGTCCGTTTCCTGGGCGCGGTCGGCTGCGCAACCGTCACGGTCCCACTGGCGGACGCCCCTGCACGAGTGGTCCAACGGCTGCGAGCGAACTTCATCGACGATCACATCAACCGGACGCTGGAGGAGCTCGGACTCGATCAGACGCCTCGCGCCGACGACGCCAGCGTCCTCCGGCGGATTCGGCTGGATCTAACCGGACAGTTGCCGACCCCAAAAGAGGTTGATGACTTCCTGGCCGACCGGTCACCAGGCAAACTCGCCCGGCTTGTCGATCAACTCCTGGCCAACCCCGAGTTTGTCGATCACTGGGCTTACAAGTGGGGTGACCTGTTACGGATCGAGTCGGGTCGACTGGGAACGGCCGGGGCAACCGCGTTTCACACCTGGATCCGTGACCAGATCGTCCGTAACACGCCGCTGGATCGCATGGTGCGAGAGCTCGTTCTGGCGCTCGGGGATGGCGACCAGGTCGGGCCGGCAAACTTCAGCCGCGTTCCGGGAGACGCCCGGTCTCAGGCTGAGTTCGTCAGTCAGGTGTTCCTGGGCGTGCGATTGCAGTGTGCGAATTGCCACGACCATCCACTCGACCGCTGGACCCAGGACGATTATCACGGCCTGGCTGCGATCTTCGCCCGTCTGGATCATGGCCGCGAGGTTCGCCTGCGGCCTCGAGGAGAAGTCATCCACCCTGGGACCGGCCTGGCAGCCGCCCCCCGGATCCCCGGCGATCGCTTCCTCAAGGGCGAGGTGGATCCGCGCGAGGCGTTCGCACAATGGCTGACGGCCTCGAAGAACCCGTACCTCGCCCGCTCCGTCGTCAACCGGATCTGGCGCGAGCTCATGGGGCGTGGATTGGTGGAGCCGGTGGATGATCATCGCACGACCAACCCCGCGACGCACCCGGCCCTCCTGAACGAACTGGCCCGCGACTTCATCGCATCTGATTTCGATACGAAGCACGTGATCCGGACGATCATGGCCTCGGAAGCGTACCGGCGAGAGTCGGGGGCGAATCCAGGCCGGATTCCCGACGACCAATTCTATTCCCATGCCCTGGCTCGCCCGCTCCCCCCACACGTGCTCGTCGACGCCGTGACCCGGGTGACGGGTGTCGCTGAGCCCCTTGGGAACCTCCCGGTCGGCACGACGGCCGGCTCACTGGGTGACTCGCGTGTCCCGTCGACGACTCTGGACCTGCTGGGCCGCTGCCCGCGAGAATCAGGGTGTGCGACAACCCCAGGGGCGTCGGGCTCGCTGGCGCTTGCGCTGCATGCGATCAATGGAACCTGGCTCAATGGCAAGATCGCCGCTCCGGACGGCCGGTTACATCGATTGCTCCGTGAGGGGCGATCAGATCCGGAAATCGTGGTGGAATTTTACCGCATCGCGCTGGGCCGCGAGCCGACCGACGGCGAGCGAACCCACTGGAAGCGGGAGATCGCGGCGGGAGGTGAGGCGGGCCGGACCGACTCGCTGGAGGATTTCGTCTGGGCCCTGATCCTGTCCGCGGAATTCACACAGAATGACTGAAAGACTAGGCAAGAAGATTTCATGCTTTCATGAACTACTCGGAACGGAGTGCCTCGACCGGGTCCATCATCGCGGCGCGCCTGGCGGGATAGACACCGAAGATGACGCCGATCACCACGGCGATCATGAACGCGATGATGGGTGACTCGGGGCGGATCACGGCCGGGACGCCTGAGAAATGAGAGACCAGCGGGGGAACGGCGATCCCTAGGATGACTCCGATTCCTCCGCCCGAGGCCGAGATGACCACCGTCTCAATCAGGAATTGAAGGACGATGTCGCGCCGTTTGGCTCCCAGGGCGCGACGGATGCCGATCTCTCGAGTGCGCTCCGAGACGGTTGCGAGCATGATGTTCATGATGCCGATCCCGCCGACGATCAAGGAGATCCCCGCGATCGATCCCAGCACCAGGTTGAAGATTCGCTTGGTCGCCTCGGCTTTCTCGAGAAGTTCCAGGGGGACCGTGATGCTGTAGTCCACCCTGGGATGGAACTGACGAAGCATGCTTTCCAGGGCGGAGGCGGTGACCTTCACGTCATCCATCCCCCGGACGGTCACGGTAATCTGGCTAAGTTCGATCCGCTCGGCCGAGAACTGCCCCTGCTTCTCGCCCATGAGGACCTCACCAAAGCGAGCGCGGTCGGTTGTCAGAGGGATATACACATCCTTATTCAGGTCCTGTGCGGCGAGGCTACTACCTGTGCCGCCCGAGGGGGCCTTGTGGCCGGTCACTCCGATGATCCGATAGTAGTGGCTCTCTCCCAACCGCACAGCCTTTCCGAGCGGGTCACCGAACGGAAAGAGCTTCTGGGACACCTCGGAGCCAATCACCGCCACGTTCGCGGCCAGGCTCATATCCAGGTCCGTCAAGAATCGCCCCTTGGCCAGCTTCTGTCCGGTAATTTTCAAGCAGTCGGGATTGGCCCCCACGATCCGCCCTTCAAGCTCCCGCTCGAGATAGCGGACGTTCTTGTGGAATTCGCGGAGTGGGGTCGCCCCGACGACTGTCGGGATCGTGTTCATGATCCGCTCGAAGTCTTGATTCGTCAGCCCATAATTGAAGACAAAACTGTCATTGGATTGCTTTGAGGGATTGATATCGTCGACCGGCTTGATGCTCCGCAAAATGACATTGGTCGCGCCGAGTTCGGCCAGTTGCTTTTGTGCCTCGGCGCTCGCGCCTTCGGCGATCGCCAGCATGGCGATCACCGACGAGACACCGAAGATCAAACCAAGGGCCGTCAGCAAGACCCGGAGCTTGTGCAGTCCCAGATTTCGGACCGCAAGACGGATAATATTCCAGATCTTGCTCATGGAAGGGCACCGCGAGTTTTAAATCGGCAAGTCAGCATGTCATGCATTTCATTGGCGGCGACAGAATGGTCATTTCGAGGATTGAGGCGCCTTGGAGTCGGGCTTGGTCAGTTCGTCCTTCTCCTCGTCCTTGAACTCCTCATCGACGCGTGAGCGAGCATCGAGGGCAACCGAGTCCCCTTCCTTCAGGCCGGATAAGACCTGCATCTGAAACTCGTTCGTCTCTCCTGCCTTGACCTCCTGACGCTTGACTCCACCCGCGTTGACAACAAACGCATAAAATTTCCCTTTATGCATGGCCACAGCCTGAACGGGCACAAGCACGACACCCGGCAGCTCTCCAACGAGTATTTTTACCTCGGCGGTCATTCCCGGGCGGAGCTCCTCTTTGGGCATCGTTTCGATCGCCACGACGGTGCTGTATTCCTTGACTCCACCACTCATCCAGCTTTGGTTGGAGTCGGCCAGTTGGGATACGGTTTTGACCTTGCCGACGATGACCACGTTGGGAAAGGCGTCAACCCGGATCTCCGCGCTCTGGCCCGGCTTGATCTTCTTGATCAGTGACTCGTGGATACTTACCTTGACCTGCATGGACGAGAGGTCGGGAAGGCTGAAAATCTTCTGCCTCGAGTAGACCGTCGCCCCCTCGCGCACCTGTCGACTGGAGTCGTACCACGCCTCATTCGCATAAGCAACGATGCCGGATTGGTCGGCTTTGATGATCGTCTTTGACTTCTGGCTCAGATATTCCTTGAGCTGCTGATCCTCGATCGTGAAGGTGGCTTTGGCCGACTCATACTCGCTGTCCGCCTTGGCAACCGAAGCCTTTTCCGTAGCCGTGGCCTGCGCGACTTTCTTACGCGACTGGTCGACCTTCGACTTGAACTCAGTCGACTTACGTTTGTACTCGTACTTCTCCTTGACCATGAGCTTCGCCTTGGCCCCTTTGAGGGTGAGCTCGTCACCGTCGAGTTCGCTCTGGGCGGCGCGGACATCGCTGGGACTTTTGAACCCTTTCTTGAGGAGGCTCTGGAACTGCTCAAGCTTGTTCTTCGACTCCTCCACCTTCTTGGCCTTGAGCCCGATGTCCCCCTTGATCTCGTCGGTCTCGAAGATGTAAGTCCCCTTCTGGTACATCTCCAGGTCGAGCTCGCCGAGTTGGAGTTCGACGGTGGCCGCGATGATCTCGCTTTCTCCCTTGTTCTTGGCGATCTCAACCTCTTGCCGGCTCGTCTCGATCTTGGCTGCGGCTTGCTTCGACTTGATTTCCTGCTGGGCAATATTCTTGTCGATCTCGGCCGAGTCGAACCGGCAGACGATTTCTCCCTTCTCGACCCGGTTTCCTTCAGGGGTGAGTTGAATGATCTTATTCTGGGCGCCCCCCAACTCGCAGATTCCGTCGACCGTCTTCACGCTCTCAAGGTTGCCCCGCTCGGTGACGACGATCCGCAAGGTGCCTCGGGTGACGGGCACGGAAAGCGGCTTGTCTTGGTTCGATGGCCCCCCCCAACTCGGGACCAGTCCAAAGTACCCGACCCCCGCGACCGCCGCCGCGCCCGTCAACAGAACCAGGAGTCGGGCCGGCGCTTTACGGCACAGCGAACGGGCTCGCCGAATCGGGTGGAGAAGGAGGGAGCGAAGCCGCGGGCGTCGCGGGGGCGGGGAGGAGGGCTTCGACCGGGGCTCCGACGGGGTCAGGAGTGGTAGGAACGGGTCCTCCGTTGAAGGCTGGAATGCTGTTGTCATTGGTCCAGACCCCCTGGGCATCAATATTCATGACATCAAAATCTTTAAAGAGCGTCATCCGCGCGATCTCGTAAGAGACCCAATTTCCAATCAAGCTATTCTTGTTCGTCACCAACGCTTGTTGAGCACTCACCAGGAGCGTTCCCACCGTCTGTCCCTGGCCCGAGCTGGCCCCCTGGCTTGTCCGAGCGTTGAATTCGGCCTGATCCACCTGACGGGCTGCGATCAGGAGGGCGTCGCGGCTGATCTCGAACTGTTGCCGGTTCAGATTCAACAGACGCATGTCGAGGCGGATTTGCTGAACGATCGTGTCGTGGTTCAGCATGTAGGCCCGCCGAGCCCGTTGATAGCCAATCTGTTCGGCCCGATAGAGATTCCGCTGCTGTCGCCGAACAATCGGCGCATTGAAACGGAGCCCAACGATGTGCTGGCTATCATGGGCGTCGAACCGGATCAGGCCCAGGCTTTTCGGGTCGGAACGAAGATCACCATTGTAGAAGACGTTGAGGCCGGCCAGAAGTTGGTTGCCATTGTACTCGATCATACGCCAGGAGTCGGTCACCTGCGCCAGGCTATTCATCAGGTCGAGCCGATTGGCCAGCGCCACGGAAATCGCCTGTTCGAGCGTCAGATCGACCTCGTTCACTTCGATCAAATAAACGCGCACCTGGCTCTGGATCACAAGCTGTTCGGTCATTCTGGCGCGGAATTCGCCACTCACAAGTCCTTGGCGAAGTCGGGTCCACGCGACTTCGGGGTCGGCCTTATCGATGCTATCCAGAAACGCTTTTGTGTCCTCGCGGCTCTTCGTCAGCGCATCACGTGAAAGGTTGTACGCCAGAAGAAGCTTTTTCGAGAGTTCGACTTCTTTCTGATAGCTGGCAAGTTCATCTTGCTCGAGCGGTCCGGGACCGGCCCCCACGCGCCCCTTCTGCGCCTCAATTCGTGTTTGCCACTGCTCGATCTCCTTACCTACCATGAGGGCGACTTCGTGAAGTACCTCGAAATCGCCGAGCAAGCGATTGGTGGCGTCGCTCATGATGGCTTGGGAGGGAGGCCCGTCGTGCTGGAGCAACTGGAGGTAGAGGGCTTCGTTGTCCTTGCGCAACGAGTCGAGCCGAGGGTCGTTCAACTCGAACTTCTTCAGCAGTGACTCATCAAGCTTCACCGGAAAATCGGGGGGAAGGCCGAGCCGATTGACTCGGTAGGAATCGAGCGCTGTCTGGTAGTTGGCCTCCTGCCCGAGCAGGCCCGAGCGGCTTTGCTGGTAGTTCTGTGCCACGGTATCGCGTTGCAACGGGTCGACCAGGCCGGCTTTCACCAGCGCTTCCTGCTCCTCGAGACTATGTTTCAGTTGGTCGACCTGGTATTGCGTGTTGCGGACTTGCTGGAGCGTGGCCATGAGGTTCAAGTAGTCCGACACCACGTTCACGTAAAAGAGGCGGCGAAACGCCGCGAACTCGCGGATCGTGTAGAGCGTCTGGCGCTCGACCAGCGACAACGGCTGTGTGAAATTCCGCGCCCAGGCTCCCTGCAAAAGGGGTTGGGTCAGGCTGATGGCGAGCCCCGAGTTGACGGACTGGAACCCTTTGCCGTTGTACTCGAAAATCAGGTTATTGGCGAAGTTGACCAGGAGTTGAGCACCGGAATAAAAGGTCCAGTTCAGGCTGTCCTGAGCCAGAAGTTGAAGCTGATTACTATCGTTGGCGTTGGCACCGAAGTGGCGATACTGAGTGGTCTGACCACTGAAAAACTGAGGAAAGAAGGTGAATCGAACCAGAGTCAATGAGAGTGCCTTCAGGTAGACATCTTCAATATTGCTCTGGTATTCGCGGCTATTCGCCAGCGCGATCTGCATCGCCGAGGGGCCGCTGAGTACCAGGGCACCTTCATCGTCGCGAGGAATGCCACTCATCCAATCCAGATTCTCGACGGGCGCCCAACCCCGTTTCTTCTGACCAAGAAACTCGAAGTGTCGTCCTGCCGTGATCTGGTAGGGGCGGGCCCCGGGATCATCCAGCGGAATCGGCTCGTGGTTCGGGTCGTAGATATCACCAATGCGAGACTTCGGATTGGCTTCGACAGGTCGGGGCGGCAGGTCCCATCGCCAGTCGGTCAGCCGATCCTCCACGATCCGGTACGTGTCCCGGTCGGCGAAGTCACGGTAGTAACGCCGAGTGCAACCGATGGTCATAAGAAGCAGGGCCCCGACCGTTGCCATCCGGCAAACATGCCGCAAACGCCGCCCTCGCTCATCCTGAGCCGGCATGGACGCGATTCCTCGCAAGCGATTCCGAACGGCCTTCCTTGGCCATTCGACAACTGTCCCCGGGGATTGTTTAACCA
Organism: Singulisphaera photorubra; assembly: GCF_045290345.1. GTDB lineage: Bacteria > Planctomycetota > Planctomycetia > Isosphaerales > Isosphaeraceae > Singulisphaera. The sequence goes on from NZ_CP155447.1 coordinate 4,465,592, forward strand.
CTATAACAGTTGTCAGATGAACGGCAACCGAAACTTCTCGCAATTTCGTCGCGGACAACCTTGCGCCGGCCGCCGGTTTCGAGAGAGCCAATCGTCCTGAAGAAGGAAGAAGAACGCTCTAACAGCGACAGAGAGGTGTTGGGTAGGATAGTTGTCGGGGACGACTTCGCTCGGTTAGGTGCTGAGAAGTCGATTCAACGCCTCATCCTCAGCTCCACCGTGGCGATCCCCAAAAGTGCACCCGTCGAGTGAGCAGTCTGCGTGAGAAGGTGTCTTGATGACGTGACATGACTGGGCCACGCTCGCCCGGCAACGCTCAGAGAAGCCTTCCGTAAATGCTCTCAATTGGCCTACGGCGGAACCTGAACCATGAGGCGATGTGACGGGGTCGATCGGCGCGAGTTCCTTCGACTTGGCAGCCTCGGCACTCTGGGCCTCGGCCTGAGTGAAGTCCTGCGGCTGCGGGCTCATGCAGGCGAGAATCCGCCTGGTCTGAAGAACTGCATCCTCATCTGGCTCGATGGGGGACCTAGCCACCTCGAGACCTTCGACCTCAAGCCCGACGCTCCGGCCGAAGTGCGCGGACCGTATCGGCCGATCGCGACGAACGTGCCAGGGCTGATGATCGGCGAGCACTTCGGCCACCTGGCCCGTCAGGCCGACAAGGTCTGCCTGATCCGGTCGATGACCTCGGAACTGGGCGAGCATAACTTCGGCCGACACTACCTCCTGACCGGCTACAAGCCATCGCCGGTCCTGGAGTACCCGAGCTACGGCGCGGTCGTCGCCCGCTGTCGCGGCCCCCAGCCTGCGCTTCCGTCCTACGTCGCGGTGCCGGATGCCACCCCCCAAGGAGGCCCTGGCTATCTGCCATCAGCGTTCGGCCCGTTCACCGTGGGAGGTGACCCGAGCAAGCCCGATTTCCGGGTTCGTGACCTGGAAACACCTGGGAGATTGGCGGGCCGACTCGACCGACGGCGCCGGTTCATGGCCGACTTCGACCGCTTCGACCGTCGCGTCGAGCAAGAGGCGGCCCGAGGCGGCCGTGACAACCACTTCGAGCAAGCGTACCGCCTCATGACTTCGCCCGCGGCCAAGGGGGCGTTTGACCTTTCCCGCGAGCCGCATGCCATGCGCGAGCGGTACGGAATGCACCGCGTGGGCCAGTCGTGCCTGTTGGCTCGCCGGCTCGTCGAGGCTGGCTGCCCGTTCGTCACCGTGACCGACGCGGGCTGGGATACCCACCAGCAGATCGACCGGGAACTCCGCGAAGGCTATGTCGGCGGCCACGCCGGCCTGATTCCCAAGCTCGACCAGGCTCTGGCGACCCTCCTCGCCGACCTCGACGAGCGGGGCCTACTTGCGGGCACGCTCGTTCTGGCGATGGGCGAGTTCGGCCGCACTCCCAAACTGAATACGGCCGGCGGTCGGGACCATTGGCCCCGCGCCTTCAGCGTATGCATGGCCGGCGGCGGAGTTCAGGGTGGTCAGGTCGTTGGGCGGACCGACGCGAGCGGCGAGAGCCCGGCCGATCGGCCGGCCTCCCCCGCCGACTTGGCCCAGACCGTCTATACGCTTCTGGGCATTGACCCTGACCGGGAGTTCCACACCGATGACGGCCGCCCGGTCAAGGTCGCGGCCGGCGGCGCCACCATCTCCGAGTGCCTGACCTGAGCTCCTCTCATGACGCCGTTGTTCATTCCACTGCTGGCCTTACTTGCAGGTCAGTGCATCCTGGAGCTGCCCACCGAGCCTAACCGCCCGAGTCGGATCGGGCCGATGATCACGGCCCTGGTTGTGACTCCAGACGACTCGGGCTGGCTGCGGGGCTCACAGGCCGGGGTCGTCTTCCATTCGATCCACGACGGCCGCGAACGGGCCATCCCGACGGCACTGGAGCACGTACACGCCATGGCCTTCTCGCCCGACCGGACCACCCTGGCTTTGGCTGGAGGAAGTCCCGCGGAGGCCGGAGCGGTCGAACTCCGTGCTTGGCCGTCCGGTGACTTGCTGGGCCGCCTCGACGGTCATGAGGACGTCGTCTACGACCTGGTCTGGCTCGAAGGAGGAAAGTCCCTGGCCACTGCGGGGGCTGACCGGATCGTCCGGGTCTGGAACACCGAAAGCCACCGCGAAGTGGCCGCTCTCGAGGGTCATTCGGGGGCCGTACTGGCCCTTGCAGCCGTTCCCGGTGGGCACTGGTTCTGCTCGGGCGGAGCCGATGGCACGATTCGAGTATGGGAGTCCGGCCCCTGGAGGTCGGTACGCACTCTCAACAACCACCTTGGGCCGGTGCATGGTCTCGCATTTCGGCCCGCGCAGGTCGAGGGAAGCCCTGCCACGCTTGCTTCGTCGGGAGGCGACTCCACGGCGCGGATCTGGCAACCTGGGATCGGCCGCATGGTCCGAATCATCCGCCATCCCGCCCCGTTACTCTGCCTGGCCTGGAATCATGACGGTTCGCAACTCGTCACAGGTGCGAAGGACGGCCATTTGCGTATTCTCGACGGCGGCAGTGATACCATCCTGAGCGAGTCGTCTCTCTCCATCGCACCAATTCGCAGCATCGCCGTCCCTGCTCACGACGCCCCACTCATCGTGGGAGATTCGCTGGGTGCCATTCATGCTTGGAGGCACAAGCTTTGGGGAGCACCTCGTGATGTTGTCCGGTGAATTCCTTGGTTTTCTTCCAGGAATTCGAATCTCTCCCCGATTGTGAGACAAGATCGGGGCGAGGGGGGCGAACAATTCAGAGCCGGTTTGCAGCTCGGTGAGTCTCGAAAGCCGAGCCGATCCTGACACAAGGGAAAGAGGCACAAGAGGATGAAACGGACGATACCGACCGCCTTAGCCGTCGTGGTTCTCCTCGGCGCGTCGGCCCTGGCTCAAGCGCCGTCGCTACGCCCAGGCATCCGAGACCGGGCCGGGATGTTTTCGCCCCAAGCCGTCAAGCAGGCCGAGCAAGTGCTCCGGGAGGTCGAGGAGGTGGGGCGCTGGCAAGTCCTGATCGAGACCCGCGACCGATTCGGGGAGCAGTCGGCCAGAGAGGTGGCCGTCGACAACGCCAGGAAGGCGAACCTTCGTGGTCTCTCGATCGCGATCTCCAAGAACGAACACAAACTCGACATCGAGCTGAGCGAGTCGATCCGCCCCGCCTTCACCCCGCGAGAACTGGAGCTTGTCAAGGAGGCTTTCACCCGGGCATTCCGCAAGGGCGAAAATGACGAGGGGCTGCTTGACGCCGTGGCCGAGATCCGCCGCGCCTCGCTGAAAGTCGGCGTCCGCGACCAGGCCAAGTTGTTCTCGCCCGAGGCCGTCAAGGAGGCGGATTCGATTCTCGAGGCAGTCCGCCGCAAGACTCACTGGGGGACGATCATTGAAACGGTCGATACGCTCGGCGGCAAGTCCCTCCGCGACACCGCGATTGAGAAGGCCCGTTCCGCCCAGGTGCATGGTCTCTACATCCTGATCGCCAAGAAAGAACACAAGATCTACGCCCAGCCGAGCGAGTCAGCGAAGAAGGTTTTCCCCTCTGAGAAAGCACGGTCGATCGAGAACATCATGTCGGCGGCGTTCAAGAAGAACGAGTTCGATACTGGATTGCACGACGCTGTCGTGGCCATTCGCCAGGAGACCGCGTCGTCCGCCGCATCCCAACCCGAGCCGACCGCACTGGCCCCAAAGGTCGGGACCTCTGACGCGGATGTTCCCAGGGTGCCCGCCCCGATCGACCCAGGAGTGGTCAAGTCCGAGGGCGTGACCTCAACAATGATCCTTCTCGGTGGTGGGGCCTTGCTCCTGGTTCTCTGGCTGCTCTTTCGACGTTCCCGCAGTTCTCAGCCCCAGATGATGCCGCCCCAGGAGTTCACCGGCGGAGGATCAGCGCCCCGGCCGGCACCAGGGGCGGGCTACCCGCCGACATCCCGTCCCGGCGTGCCCCCTGGATACGCTCCTCAGCCCGGCCCTGCGCCAGGATATGGGTATCCGCCTCCTCCGCCCGGTTACGCTCAAGGCGGGTACGGCGCCCCGATGCCGCCCCAGCAGAGTGGCGGCGGTGGTTTCTTCACAGGTGCCCTCGGAGGAGCGGCCGGAGCGATCGCTGGCAATATCCTTTACGATAAGTTTGGGCGTCCGCACGAGCCCCAAGCGCCCGTGCACTCGCAGGGGGGGAACTTCCCTCACCAGAGCGACCACCCGCTCGACCCCAACGCAAATCTCGGGTCCGAACCGCCGCTTGAGCAGTACGATCCAAACACGGGCGTCGGAGCCGACTGGGGCTCCTCCAACTCGGAGGGAACCGTTCCCGAGGTCGATCAGTCTGGAGTCGGCGGCGACTGGAGCGGCGGCACCGAGGAGCCGGACGAAACCGGGGGTGACTGGAGCGGCGGCACCGAAGAGCCGACCGAAACCGGCGGCGACTGGAGTGGCGGCACCGAAGCGCCCGATGAAACCGGCGGCGACTGGGGTGGAGGCACCGAAGAGCCGACCGAATCCGGAGAAGATTGGGGCGGTGGCAGTGACGACGACGGTGGCGGAGACGTCGGCAGCGAGGAGCAAGGGGGAAGCTGGTAGCCCCAAGCGACCCCTTTTTGATTTACATTCGAATGGCCGACAACAATCCTTTGTCGGCCATCTCGTGATTTGCCAGGCCGATCGTGCTTCTCGGGCGCACCGAAACTGGTTGCTCACTCGTTCCTACTTGCCACTTTCCCTCGGCCGCTGCCCGTTGTTGGCCATATTGGCATGTGTTGCCAGGTAAAGCTGGCGCAAAAACTGCCGGCGCGTCTCCGGAGGCGCGCTCGGTTGGGTCGCCGCTGCCCCCGCTTTGGCACCGATGATGAGCCACCGCTGTTTCAACGAGTCCTCGAGCGGTGCATCGAGCGTTACCTGATGCCCCGCGCGCCAGCGGCGGATGTCGGGAGTCCGAGGATCTGAAGTGGAAGCGGGCCCGGTCTTTGTCGGCGTCAGACCATGAAATCCGCCGATCGTGCCAAGCCATTGCGCCGCGGCGAAATCCGGATCGTCGGGTGAAACATCGGAAAGATAGATGGTCATCGCGCCAGCTTGGTGGAGTTGTGCTTGAAGTTCAGCGACCGGCACCTGCTGCACGGGCACGCGATTCTTGATCGCGAGATGCGCGGCCTCGCCGGCAGCCTCGCCGAGCTTGCACCAGTCGGACTCATATCGGAGGGCGCAGAAGCCCACATGGCTGGCGGAGCACGCCACAGGAACAAGTAGGTTTTCATTCAAGCGGGGCACCATCACGCCGTAGGGCACCTGAGATGGTGCGATCGGCTGAAAGAACTGCCCCGTGTGTTCACCGCCGTAGCGGGGGCCGCGATGACCGGTGCCGTGGCTATTCAGCATGTAGTCGAGTACGGCAATACTGTCCGGGTGCAGTTGGGCACGAGCATCGCCTGTCGCCTGTGCGGTGTCGCATTGAGTATAGACGAACTGGCCGACCAGACGTCGAGCTTCGCGGATATAGAGTCGGGGCGGTAGGTGATCGGTTTCCGTGAACTCATCCCGGCAGAATCCCCATTCTCGTGCGGGCAGCCGAAACGCTTCCGGAACGGCAGGGTCGTTCTGCAGGAACCACAATAGCCCCAACTGGTAGTCGTGGTGCTCGGCAAAGATTCGCTGGCGCGTCTCTCTCGCGCCCTCCGGCCACTCGTCCGCGTGTCCGGCCAACGACAGGCGCACGGGCGAACCCGGGGCATCGTTGATGTCATACTTTCGATTCGGCAAACCGGGATCGTGAAAGCGAAAAATGCCGTCGAATCCAGACACAAAGACCTGGTTGATCTTGCCGCTCGCAAGCTGCTCGAGCACCGGCAGGAATTCCTCGCGCCGGTAGTTCACGGGCTGCCGAGGTGTCACACGGTTCGAGGCTTCGCGGGTCATGGTATAGCGGAAATTGTACCCCTGCACCTGACCATCCGCCGCCCCTTGTCCATCGCCCGCCAGCGACTCACCATAGTGGGCACGGGCTTCACGACCGACGTGATAGCTTTCACCGGCCATCGCCATGAGATCGCCCTCATAGGTGGCATCAATGAAGACGCGGGCGGCGAGCGTGATTCTTCCTTGTGGCGTCTCAAAGGTTACGTCCGTCAGCCGCGTGCGTCCCTGCTCACGCGGCCCCTGTCGCACGCTGACGAGCTCGTGCCGTTGGCGTGACTTCAACGTCGGCTGCTCGGCAATCATCGCCTCTAACACCCGCAAGTTTACGCCCGGCTCCCCGTGCATGCCCCGAAAGCTGGCCTTCAACTGCGTAGAATCTGCCCCATACCTCGCTCGATAGTGAGTCTCTACCCGCTGGCAAAACGTTCGGAAAAAACCGCTCAGCCCCTCGTAGGTGATGGCATCAGTCTGCGACAAGCCCGAGGTCAAAAGCCCTCCCAACCGCGCGTCCGGATCCACCAAGGCAACCGAATCCCCATGCCGCGCAGCCGCTACCGCCGCGCTCACACCCCCTGGCGTCGCCCCATAAACGACTACATCGAAGCTCTCTGCCGCGTCCACCAGAGAGTTTGCAATCACACAAATCGCGAATAGTCCAAAAATCATCCTCATGCAATCACCCTATGGCATTATAATACGTCATGTCATTCGTAAAACAATTGCTGTTTTTATGTTTTATTCTTGTTCATGAACGCAATTTTGTCGCAATTATGTTTGTTTTCTGTCACGCAAGCCATCGGCGACCCGTCGGGGACTCCAGGCGGCTCATCGTTTTTGTAACACGAGCACATCCCGGTCGACCCGTTCGACGGTCAAACCGAACTGCGTGCCTAACCAGGTGAAGGTTTCGGGGCTGTAGAAGACGACATGGGTGGGGTCATTCTTGTAGTGCCAATCGACGAATCGCTCCCGGCTGATCACGAGCTTGGTCATGATCCCCAGCCAGCTCCCTGGACGGAGCAACCCTGTCAACTGTCCCCAGTCTTGAGCTGGATTGGAGAAATGCTCGACTACCTCGGTGCAGGTCACAAAGTCATATTGCCGGTTCAGTACATCGGCGTTCGGCCTGTAGAACGGGTCGAAGACGGCCATGGACATTCCGGCTTCTTCCAACATCACCGAGAGGGTTGGCCCCGGCCCGCACCCGAAATCCAGCCCCTGCATGCCTGGGCTCAATCGTTCCAGGAGCGGCATGGCGAGGCGATTGAGAAAGCGACGATACCGCCAATCCCCCGGGTCGTTCTCATGCCGGTCATACTCCTCCTTCTGCCCGGCCGCCGCCAGATGGCTCTCTGGATCGGCAAACACGAGATTACAGTTCGGGCAGTGGAAGTAGGCGCGGCGTCGGTCCTCGACGTACGACTGGGCACGATGAGTACAGAGGGGACAACGAATCATGCCGGGGCCGTCTCTGGTGTTCTCGGCGGGACGATCGCGGAAAGCCGATGACGGCGAATCGCTGCATCCAATTCTAACTTCGAAAGGGCACCATAAGTAGTCTCGCGTCGCTTCAACGACCGATTCGCCGTCAAGAATCCACGGAACTGGCGAAGCGTCAGGTCTACCGTGCCAAGCCCCAAGGTGGCCCGATTAGAACTGGCAGAGCCAAGGGATGACTTCCCTGCAGCACCTTTTCGTTCTCGGATCGGGAATGCAACGCGTCCGCGCCGAAGTGCAAACCGAACTCCTTGTAACGATGGCATCAGGTCGGGCCGCAACAGTTGAAATTCCAGGGGCCAGAGCCGATGATACTGAAATTCTGGCGAACGAAATTCGGATCGAGCTCGTGCCATTCTGATCGCCCCTTGGCTGTCGACCCGTTTCGACGAGAAGCGTTCAAAATTGGGGTTCCTTGCGATCGAATCGCGGCGACAAGCAATCTCGTGCTTTCCGAACCAAAGGAGATCGCCAGGGTTAGGCCCCAAAATCTGATTTACCCGAAGGCTCAAGTCCCGCTTCTTGCGAACATCACAACGGAGGCAGTGAATCGATGAGGGCGCTCGTTTCCCCAACATGCCTCCGGATACGGAGTGTCGACACCACGGGATCACGGCAACCCTGGATGGCGAATCCATGATCAGGAAGACATTGTGATCCGGCGGATCTCTTACATCGGGACGACTCGTTCGACGAGATACCAGGTGATGCTGAGAGAGAAGTGGCCAGATTCCACGAACGGTGCAATCCTGGTCTGGTTTCGACGACCACAAAGTCTAATGAGAGGATATTCTCTTGAAAGCAAATCCAGGCATAACTCTCGTCACTGGGGCGGCCGGTTTCATAGGCTACCATGTGGCTCGCCGGCTCTTGGAGGATGGGGAAGAGGTACTCGCCCTCGACAATCTGAATTCTTACTATGACGTCCGGCTCAAGGAAGCGCGACTGTCACAGTTGAAGAGTTTTCCAGGCTTCCGTTTCGAGGAAGTCGATCTGGCCGACCGTTCGGGGATCGAAAGCCTTTTTGACCGCCAGCCGATCGGCCGAGTGATTCACCTCGCAGGCCAGGCGGGGGTCCGCTACTCACTGAACAATCCGCACGCTTATACGGAAAGCAATATCACCGGTTTTCTTCATATTCTCGAAGGATGCCGACAGACACGCGTCAAGCATCTGGTCTACGCCTCCTCGAGCTCGGTCTACGGCGGGAACACGCGCGTCCCATTTTCGGTGCATGACAATGTTGATCACCCGGTATCGCTGTACGCGGCCACCAAGAAAGCCAACGAGGTGATGGCCCATAGCTATGCTCACCTGTTCGGTCTCCCCTGCACGGGCCTGCGATTTTTCACGGTCTACGGCCCTTGGGGGCGGCCCGACATGGCGATGTTCATCTTCACCAAGGCGATCCTTGCGGGAGAACCAATCACCCTGTTCAACGAAGGTAAAATGAGGCGCGACTTTACCTACGTCGATGACATTGTGGAGGGGATCGTGCGGTTGCGCAACCACGCGCCGGAACCGAACCCGGCGTGGTCGTCCGACTCGCCCGACCCTGGGTCAAGCTCCGCCCCATATCGGATTTACAACATTGGCAACAATCAACCCGTGGAACTGTTGGACCTCGTTTCGATCCTGGAGCGCACCCTCGGTCGCGAGGCGGTGAAACAGTTTGCGCCGATGCAGCCGGGCGACGTGCCGTCGACCTACGCAAACGTGGACGACCTGATGCGAGACGTCGGGTTCCGGCCCGCCACCCCCCTGGAAGTCGGAGTCAAGCGGTTCGTAGATTGGTATCGGGAGTACCATGGCCTCTGACACTCGGACCGGTTGCCGAACGAGGCCTACCCCGCAATGCGACCTCAATTGCATCGATGATTGGATACATGGTCTCGCCCCCGGCATTCGGTCGTGATCCACGTTCCAACCCGACGCCTTGAACTTACGAGAGCATCCACCCACGCAGGCTCATGCTCGTACTCCACGTTCTCATTTCCCTGAATTCGACCGAATGAGTGGCCGGATGCTCCGATCCACCGGGGCCTCTGGGAACCACATTGTAGAAAAGCGAAACTCCGCCCCCCAGTGAACACGTCGCACATCCTCAGCGACTCGCATGAGAGGGGTGCAATCCCCGTTTTCCGCCTCCACAATCACGCGTGAGCAGTCGCTCGGTGTGGATCGTTTGGCTGCACAAATTTGCGACGATATATAGCGTGAAGATTCCTGAAAGCTAAACAGTTAAAGTAGTTGCAAAGAATAGATAATACGCCTAGCACGGCATTAATGATCGTTCTCAAAGCTCCTGAAATTCGTGATTTCGGCCTGCGAATTGGACAACCAGCCATTTCGGTTCTAGGTTTGCATTGATGGATTTCGGTCGAGAGAAGTATCGCGCTGGGACGAGGGATGCCAATGATCGACGAACGACTCCGCCGCCGCGCATCGTTTCAAGAGGCGACGTCGATCCAACTCGCCGACGGCCAGCTTTGGTGGTTGCCTCAAGTTTCGATCAACTCACGCGATCCTCTCCTTTGCTCGCTCATCAAGGCTGTCGCCTCGGCCGACGATGACAGCGAACGGCTTCGTGATGAGTTGGCGCTGACTATGGTGCTGCTGTCACGTAACTACGAATTAAACGCGGATGTCTATCCGGAAATTCTCGGCTTTCGCCCGGGGGATTCCGCGCGTGACGAGTTGCAAAGAGTGATCCGCCACCTTGCCCTCACCGCTCCCCAGTTCACTCGTCCGGTACTGATTCCGAACCTTGATCGGAGCCCAGGGCCAGCGAGGCGCTGGCGGCTCTCTGCGGCCTCCGCATCCTTGTCGCGGGTCCGTTCTCGTTGGTCGCTTCGGTCGCACTGATACGAACTATGCGACCTCTACCGGCCGTCGCGACCTGAGGATTGAGTCGTCTCCTCACGTTGGGATCTGGCCATCGTGTTCGGTTTCAAGCTTGGGTATCGGAGGAAACTTCGATGTCGGCTCAAGCGAGCCATGTGCTGCGCCCTAAACAAAACGCACCGAACCGATTGCCGTAATCTCTGGCCCACAGATCGGCCAGAGCGATCCCACTTGCGTGCATGCGAATTCACCTCGATTGTTTTTACCCACTATCGGTTGATTCGGGTAAAATTTGATATCGACCTCCGGCTATCCCGACTGGGACTGGTTGGCTAAGTTGGTATTAAGGCGCCCCCCTTTGCTCCGAATGTCGACTACGACCGCCAGCCATCGGGTGACGGAACCCGGGCACGATCCGAGGGCGAGATTAGGGCGGTCTGAGGCAGCCCCTTAGATGAATGACGTCACTCGGATTCTCTCAGCCATCGAGCAGGGTGAGCCACAAGCATCCGATCAACTCTTGCCACTCGTGTACGACGAGCTCCGAAAGCTGGCGGCCCAGAAGCTGGCGCAAGAGCGAGCCGGACATACGCTCCAGGCGACGGCCTTGGTTCACGAAGCCTATCTCCGCCTGGTTGACCGGGAGATCATTGTTCGCTGGGATGGCCGCGGCCACTTCTTCGCCGCGGCCGCTGAGGCCATGCGGCGAATTCTCGTTGACAGCGCCCGCCGCAAACGAACCGAGCGACACGGCGGTCGCCTCGAAATCCTCGGAATGGATGGCCTGGACGTAACTTCTCAAGTCCCCACCGACGACCTGCTCGCGCTGGACGAGGCACTCTCGACGCTTGAGGCCGAGGAACCCGACAAGGCCAAGCTCGTCAAGCTCCGCTACTTCGCCGGGCTATCGGTCGCTGACGCCGCGGAGGTCCTTGGCATTTCGCGGGCCACGGCGGACCGTCACTGGCGCTATACCAAAGCCTGGCTGTTCGCTGAGCTGAATCGCTCGGCCGATTAGACAGATCACTCGAGAGAACCATTCGAATTCATGAGGCACATCTGCTCCCGTTCGTGCATTATCTAATGTGAGGTGGCACGGAACGACCGAGGAATCGGCAAATGGGGCAGATCACGAACCTCGACGATATTTTCTACGGCGCGTTGCAAATTGCAGATTCTGCCGCGCGGGCAGCTTATCTTGACGAAACCTGCGGCCGCGATACCGAGCGGCGCCGGCGAGTCGAGCGGTTGCTCGCCGCCGACCCGCTCGTCGACAGCCACTTCCTTGAAACGCCGGCAGTGCTTCCGAGCATCGTCCTTCACCTGTCGAGGAACGACCACAGCCCGGGCACAGTCATCGGCCCCTACAAGCTGCTCGAGCAGATCGGCGAGGGGGGCATGGGGACGATCTACCTTGCCGAGCAGTACCAGCCGCTTCATCGCAAAGTGGCCTTGAAGATCATCAAGCCCGGGATGGACTCCCATCAGGTCATCGTTCGATTCGAAGCCGAACGCCAGGCGTTGGCCATGATGGACCATCCCAATATCGCCAAGGTCCACGACGGAGGAACTACCGACTCGGGCCGGCCCTACTTCGCCATGGAACTCGTCTGTGGCATCCCAATCACCGACTACTGCGATCAGGCCCGACTCTCGATTCGTGAGCGGCTCGATCTCTTCCTCCTCGTCTGTCGAGCCGTCCAGCATGCCCACCAGAAGGGAATCATACACCGCGATCTCAAGCCATCGAACGTCCTGGTCACACTGATCGACGACGTCGCGGTGCCCAAAGTCATTGACTTCGGTATCGCCAAGGCGACCGGTCAAGCCTTGACCGACAAGACCCTCTTCACCGGCTTCACACAATTGGTCGGTACCCCCCTGTACATGAGTCCGGAGCAGGCCGAGTTGTCGGGCATCGACATCGACACCCGGAGCGACATCTACGCTTTGGGGGTCTTGGTGTACGAATTACTGACCGGCACGACTCCCATCGACCGGAACACCCTCGCGGAGGCCACCTACGACGAGATTCGGCGGCTCGTCCGTGAGTACGATCCGCCTCCACCCAGTTTGCGACTCGCCACTCTGGTCGCGACCCTGCCGGAAGTTTCAGACCATCGTCGGACCGAGCCACGAAAACTAATCCATACGCTCCGGGGCGAGCTTGACTGGGTCGTGATGAAGGCGTTGGAGAAGGATCGACGACGCCGCTACGAGACTGTCGGCGCCTTGGCCGCTGAAGTGGTGCGCTACCTCACCCATCAGCCAGTCGAGGCATCGCCCCCCTCGACTTGGTATCGGTTCACGAAGTTCGCCCGACGGAACCGTGCGATCTTGACGACGACCACCCTGGTCGCATTGGCCTTGATCGCGGGGACGGCCGTCAGTACCTGGCAGGCGATTCGAGCAACACAAGCTGAGAAACGCACCGCAACCGCCTTGAAGCTGGCGCAGGAGCAAAGTCGGATCGCTCAGCGCCACTTGTTCACCTCCAGCATCAGGCAGGCGGGGCAGGCCCTCGATCTGGGGCAGGTCGAGCGGGTCCAAGAGATTCTCAATTCGCTCCGCCCCGGAAGCAGCGACCCCGAACCCATTGGCTTCGCCTGGTACTACCTCTGGCGGCTCGCCCGAAGTGAAATCGAACTCTTCGATGGACACGAAGGCTATGCCTCTTCACTCGTGCTCTCTTCCGACGGCCGCGTCTTCGCCTCAGGATACAGTGATGGCACGATCATGCTTCGGGATGTCGCCACAGGGCAAATCCGCTTGCGAATGAAGGGGCATAATCATGACGTGAACCAGCTCGTATTTTCCAACAACAGTCGAATGCTGATATCAACATCTCAAGATCCGAAGATCGGGTTGCGTCAGCGGGAGGTCATGGTCTGGAATGCCACGACAGGAGCGAAGATTACTCAACTGAAAATCCCTGAAGAACAGATCGTTTTGAACCTCGCATTTTCCCAATCCGGCCGCCGACTAATTACACTTTGGGTCAGGGCATGGGGCGAACCGATTCATCTCGACCTCTTCGATCTCTTCAAGGAGCCAGGCCGCCCGAGCCTCGTCCGGAGTCTGGTCATCCAGTGGGAAGACAACCATCAAATTCTGTCCAGTCCTCACCTTGCCGGACGACCACTCCAGGGAAGACTGACCGTTTTCGAGACCGAGACGCTCAAAACGCTCTGGGTGACTCCGAAGCGGGATCAAACGCTAGGCTGGCCAAGTTTCTCGGCGGGCGGACAATTTCTCGCTGCCGAGAATGGCCGCGAAGTCGTCGTCTGGGAGGCTGCGACTGGCCGCGAGTTGAATCGCGTACCCATTTCCAAAACGTCTGGCGAATTTATCCATGCATTTTTAAGTCATGATGGAAAAAAACTCCTCGCCGAACACAAACCACTTCGGTTGCTGTTATTTGATGTAGCCGCAAGCTCAACCCAGACTGAACGAATTATTCCGCTTAAAGACCCATTGCAGCATGAGATAAAACAGGCGGTCTTCTCCCCGGACGGAAAAAAAATTGCCATCAATGCCAAGCATATTGGGGGTGGTCAGGGCCCGGTGACGATCTGGGACTCCGCCACGGGTCGACACCTCGGTACCTATCCAGGTCGGCGACTCTCCAACGCGAGGATCTCCTTCTCCGCGGACAGCCGTTCGCTGTTTCTGAATGGCGACAGCGGGATTCAACGCTGGTGGCTCGAGCGACCCAAATGCGAGTCGTCGGAATCGCTGGCAGGGCACAAGGACGAGGCTTGGGCCACCGCGTTCTCCCCCCACGACGATCTGCTGGCAACCGGTTGCGACGATACGGATGATCCAGCAACGATCAAGCTCTGGGAGCCCAAAACCGGCCGGTGCCGGCTCGGATGGTTCGGTGGAGAGGGAACCGTTTCGTCGCTTGCCTTCGCGACGGACGGAGCGACGTTGGCCACAACACATCTCGACGAGTCGGGTGAGATCCGGATTTGGGATACCGGCACGGGCCAACGACGTCAGACCCTCAAGGGACATACCGGAAAGCTTCGTACCGTCGCCTATCATCCTCACGGTAAACTGCTGGCCTCGGGCGGAGACGACACCACAATCCGACTGTGGGCAAGTGCGAACGGTGAACCGCTCCGGATCCTGAAGGGGCATACGGATAAGGTGCGCCAGGTTATCTTCAGCCCGGACGGCTCGCGCCTCGCCTCAGCATGCAACGATGGCACAGTGCGGCTCTGGGACGTGACGACGGGGAGACTTCTCTACGTCCTGAACAATCCGATCGAGATAACCGCCGTCGGCTTCTCCCCAGACGGAGCCATGCTCGCCGCGACGGACGAATTGGGAACAATCCTTTGCTGGGAAGCACGGACCGGCTCGATGATCCGGCGCTTGCATACCGGGGATCGGGCTCCGCGAAGTTTGGCGTTCTCACCCGACGGCCGCGTGTTGGCCACTGCCGGCGAGACGGGGAGCATTCGGCTCTGGGACCCTCTGACCGGCCAAGATTTAATAAGTCTTAAGGGCCATCAGGCGGCGATCAACAGCCTCACGTTTTCTCACGACGGCCTCACTCTCGCCTCGTGCAGCTACGATGGAGGCGTGAAACTCTGGCGTTCGAAAGACTGAGCGATCGCCAACCACCGATTCGGAAGGGTCAGGGACCATATGTCTCGGCTGCTTGGCAATCCCCTGGACTCGCGCCGATCCCAACAAAGTCAGAGCCAAGCAGACCAGACCGGGCGCCGGTTTGTGGCCCGCGGCCTCAGCCCGGCGTCGGTCCAGATCCGAAACCGTGCCCCGCAGGGAGGTGGAGCAAAAGTTGGAATCAGAGCCCTCGTCCATGAGGGCCGAGTTTAATGACCTTTCCTTGGGAAGCGAGAACCGGCTACGGGTTTACCGAATCCTTACGATCAGGGCAGATGAACGGTTACATTAGAGGTATCCGAGTGCTCAGGAACCGGCCAGGAACATTCGGCAACGGCCCTCGATGCTATTCGGTAACGATTCGCGAATTCCGCAGGGCACCCGGGGGGAGTGTGATCGCGAGTCCCTCGACGGCTTTGGTATTAACGATCGCTTCTGTGTCAATAATCTGGGCAAAGGGGATGTCGTCCGTCCGCTCGCCGCTCAATACCCGATAGGCCATCCGGCCTGCTTCAAGACCGACCCGATCGGCGATCGGGACTTCAGCCGCGAGCGAGCCTCCCCGGACCTGGGCCTCTTCGAAGCCGAACACGGGGAGCTTCGCCCGCGCTGCCCACTCGATCACACCCGACGACGACTGACCCAAGCCAACGACCAGACAGATCGCGTCGATCGCTCGAGGAAAGAGCTGATCGGTCGCGACCGTCGGATCCTCCGAGGCCGCGGATTCGACGGCCACGATCTCTAGTTGAGCACGCGGAGAATCCCGAATCAGCGCGTCCTTGTGAGCAACCGAGAGCGGTTCGCCACCTCGGAAGACCACGCCGACTCGTTTCGCATGGGGGAGATAATATTTCACCATGGCGAGGAGGCTGTACGCGGGGAGCGGATTGTAGGAGCCGGTCAGGCCCGACCGATGTCGCTCCGCCGACGCGCCGGCGCCGAGTACGAGGGGATCGCCCAGGATCGCGAAGACGATCGGCCGCTGGACCTCTCGAGCCATGGCAGCCTGGAGGATCTGTGGGTGCGTGATGACGATCAGGTCGATCTTGTCGCGGATCGTCTCATCGAGCTTGTTCGGGAAGGAATCGAGGTCTCCCTTAAGGTCGATGATCTTGAGGGAGTAATAGTCTCCTTCATGAAATTGAAAGAGCTTCATCCCCTGCTTCAGGGAATTCACCGGGATATCTTCAAGATTGGAATCGCCACCCATCTTGAAAAGTGCGATGCGATGAGGGCGGTTGGGGATCGGGGGAGGAGCGGGAGGACCCGCCGGATCGGACCCTTCCCGGCAGGAACAAAGCCAGAGCGGAATTACGAGGGCCGGAACGACCAGTTTCCATGTCTTCATTCCGAAGCTCCGGAGGACGAGGGCCAGATGCGAGTACGAGTCTCACAAAGGGTCCCACGAGGGGCCGTCCGATGGTCGGACGTTGTGCAGCGAGACTCTATCGACGTTCGCTTGTTCGTTTGCGTGACATAGTAGCTCTGCCCGAGACGGGTGTCGAGTGCTCAATGCGTCGGGCTCCTCATGGCCTCGTTGAGCCGGAGAAAGACTTCCGCGCGGGTCCGCTCGCGGGTGTCACCTTCGGCTCAGGCCGGGGACGATCGAGGTCGAGCAGTCCCAGGAATCGAGCACGGGCCAGTGCCAGCTCTTTCTCCAGGCCGGCCCGATCCCGGACGGTCGCCAGGCGAGCGTCGTGAGCCTCGCAGAGCGCGTTGATATGATCCTGCACCCCCTGGACGACCGGGTCGTGATGCGACGGGATCGTCGGACGCTCCGCTTGGGCCAGGACCAGGCCCGGTAGGAACAGCAGGAAGATGGCAGGCCGGAAGAACCAAGACATGCAATGACTCCTTGTTTGCTGCCGGACCTTCCGGGGCGATTTACGACCGGACCACCGGAATTTCACCAGGAAGCGTCCCGAGCGCCGACGCGGAGAGGGCCTATTCATGTGAGGGCCCTGCTCGACGATCTGAGCCCATGTTTGACTTCGCTGTACCCGGAGCAACTTGCCGGGGCCATGGCATGGATGATAATCCAAGGTATAGTTGACCACGGAGTAAATCTTGCCAATAACATTCCCAGGTTCAACGGAGCCAACGCTCGTGATCCGACACCGCATGAGAGCATTGCGAATGACAACCTCAAGCTTGGCCGTCGCGATCGTGGTCATTTCGACCGGATGCGGCGACCGACCGCCCTCGGTCTCGACGTCCCGGACAGAAGCGACGGTCCGCGGGAAGGTGCTCATCAAGGGCAAGGCGGTCGATCGTGGAAAGGTCGTCTTCGACGCCGCGAATCACCTGCGCAAGGACGTCACCGGGAAGAGTGTGGATGTGAACAAAGACGGTACCTATTCGATCACCACCCTGCTCGGCGTGAATTCCGTTCGCTACGAAGGTCCGGCGCTGGCAGGCAGCCGCGAACTTGAGGGGATGTCCCTCAGCTATGATGTCAAGGAGGGGGACAACCTGTACGACATCATCATCCCCCCCCAGTGAACGCCGCCCACCGCCTCCGGGCTTGCCCCGCGACCGATGGATCGGAGTAGCATCGCTTCCCTTCGCGGGGCGGTCGCCGTCAATACGAATCGCTGGAGATCACCTCGCCGCCATTGCGGGTCCCCAGCGCCCACCAGACCTGGATCGAGATCGAATCCTTGATCGCGCGCACGGAGCCGTCCGCGTACACCGAGTTGACAACGCCGGAGTGACGGCTGCTCGCCGCCATGGCGCCGCTGGTGTTGGTCGAGATGGGGCTGATCATGCACGACCAGGTGTTCGGTGGCATGACATGGTTATAGCGGGAACTGCTGGGATTGCCCATGTGCCACACCACACCGACCGGCCGGGCTGAGTTGGCGACGACGCCCGGCTTGCGCGGGTCCCCATTGCTCAGGCAGGCCTGGTAGAATGCGTTCGGGGTCGTGAGATCGCTGACTGTCGCAATCCCCGAGTAAGTCGCTGTCGGCTTCCCGTAATCGATGGTCACATTCTGATTATACTGCCCGATCCCCGTGATCCTTTCGCTCACCGCGACGGTGTTGCTGGAGCCGTCGGTCGCGGATTGGAATCCGATCGGACCGGACTCGGGGACCGAGCCGAACATGCCGTTCGGAAGGGACCCATTCACCGTGAAGAAGACCGGAGTGGAGCCGCAGTTGGCGAAGTAGTTGGTCCTTCCGTCCGGAGCCGTGAGCCGGCTGGTGTCGGAAGGACAGATCAGGACGGAGATCTGTGACCGGGTGACGGTCGTATTGAAGACGTGTCCGGCGCAGGCAAATCCGTTGGTTGCATCGCTCCGGCCGAAATTGAGCGCATTGAACATTGCCGACTGCTCGACGTACGGGAGCAAGAAGGGGAGGTAGCCCCAGTCGTTGCAACCGAGCGGCCCGTGGCCCCACGGAAAGCAACCGATCGTCCCGTGATAATTGTGCAGCGCCAGCCCGACCTGCTTGAGGTTATTGACGCACTGGGCGCGGCGTGCCGCCTCGCGTGCCGCCTGGACGGCGGGGAGCAAGAGCGCGATCAATACGGCGATGATGGCGATCACGACGAGCAATTCGATCAGGGTGAAACCCGTCCGTTCCCGCGTTACTCGGTGGGGCATTCGTCGGCTCCTCTCGTTGCGAGTTGCGATCGGCTCCCGGCCATGGGAGTCTAATATGTGGTGGGGCGCGACGCCACGCAAACTTGGACCTGTATTGCATTTTTTTTCAACAATCCGCAAATGGGCTAAAATTCCCTGAGAAATCGAGTCATCGCCGGCAACTGGTGATTCGGCCTTTGAGAGGGGTTGAACGTTCCAGTCGCTTGCCGGCAAGTCTCTGGCGTAACCCCTATTTCTATAGGAAACCGATTTTTTCGTAACGCAATTACAATAGCCTTATGTCTTCAATTATGCGAATTGCACGCGAACAGGCATGCCGAAATCGCATTCATTTCTGCAATCATGTTGTCATGCATGGAATTACATGAATAGCAAGCGCACTGCGAGGAATTGACGCGATGTCTCTCTTGGAACACCCAGAGGCCCAGGCCCTCTTGAGGGATGCCACCGTCCCCCTCACACCGTCCGTGACTGCACCGATCGCCTGACCAACTTTCTCCGACGCTATCTCCCCAAGTTCTATCGCACCGAGCAACGCGACAACGCCACCACGGTCATCAGTGGGCTGCTCAGCGGGCTGGAACGCAAGACCTGCGAGCCAATCCAGTTCATCGTCCGCTCAGGCACAAGTGGGACAACGAGGCCGTCCTGGCCGAGTTGCGAACCCATGTCCGTGAGGTGCTCGCCGAGCCCGAGGGCGTCGTGGTCGTCGATCCCAGCGGGTTCCCCAAGCTGGGCAACGAATCGTGCGGCGTTGATCGCCAATGGTGCGGACGGCTGCGCGAGGTCGACAACTGCCAGCTCGGCGTCTTCCTGGCCTATGCCGCCGAGGCCGGTTACGCCCCACTGGACCGCCGGCTCTACCTGCCCCAGGAGTGGGCGAATGAGGAAGTCCGGCGGGAGAAGTGCCACGTCCCCGAGGATGTTGAGTTCCAGAAGACCTGGCGGATCGCGTTGGACCTGCTCGACCGGAGCCTGCCCAGCTTGCCCCACGGATGGATCGTGGGCGATGGCGAGTTGGGCCGCGCCGCGGCCAGACCGGCACGGGGCCGTTCGGTCAGCAGCTCGCGCTCCATCTGAGCCAGCGACGCCATGACGTGAAAGAAGAAGCGACCGACCGGGGTCGTGGTGTCGATCCCGTCGGTCAGGCTGCGGAATTGGATCCCGCGACCCTGCAAGTCGGCCACGAAGTCGACCAGGCCCTTCACTGTGCGCCCGCTCCGACGGGGCCGGCCTCTGGCTTAGCGTTGTTTTGTGTCCATTTGCTACGGGAAGGCCCTGTTCTCAGGAATTTTGAAAATTCTTACGCCCCGATGAGGCGCATTGCACCCAATTCTCGCATGGTAGATTAGGGAGAATCCGACTCGATGAAGAGTCCGGACTAGTTCCGCGAATTCGTTGCCGCAGCGGTTAGTACCACTGACGCCCGCAACGAATTCAACGACTATGGGGCCAGAGGGGCGCCGGCGCCCCTCTGGCTTTCTCCATAACGAACGGGTGTTAGCTGGACTTCGACTGGTTCTTGATCTTTTCACAGGCCGCCTCGGCCTGTTTGCGAACCTCGGCGCTCGGATCTTCACGCAACCGCTCCAGCGCAGGGATCGCGCTCTGGGCATTGCGGCCAGCGATTCCCAGGAACTTGATGGCCAGCAGGCGTACGGCATCCTGATCGTGCCCAAGCTGCTCGACGAGTTCGGGGAGCGACCGTACGTCGGGTCCGGTACGCTCGAACTGGCGGAGCAATCTCTCGGCCGACCTGAGATTCTCTTTGGTCCCGGCAAGCAGGATGATGTCGGGAAGGAAGAGCGCCCCTTGGGGGCCCTGCCGTTGAATCGCCTTCGAGGCTGCCTGTCGCACTTCGGAATGGTCGTCCCGGAGCGCCTTGGCGAGATGAGGTCGGATCACGTCCGCGTCAAGTTCCAAACTCCCCAAGGACAGCACGGTCGCTTCCCGGACCTCGACCTGCATGTCACTCAACAGGGACGTCAGTCGGGTGAGCGCAGGTTGGGCCGATTTCCCCAACCCTCCCAGGGTTCGCACAGCGATCGTCCGGAGTCTTGGCGTCGGGTCGTCGAGCAAAGCAATGAGCGCTGGTACGGCATCGGAGGCGGCTTGACCATGACTTCCGACCATTTCCGCCGCCACGAACCGGACCTCCGGGTCGGGACTGTTCAACTTACCGATGACGACAGGCAGAGCTTGGCGACCAAGCGGGCCCAATGACCGAATGAGCTCGATCGCTTGCCGCTGCACCCGCGTGTCCGTGTCGTTGAGCAGGCCCGTGAGATCACCGAGCAGTCGCTCGTCGCGCGGAGCGGACTGAGCGAGGATCACGATCACCTGAAGTCGAAGCTCCGCGGAAGGGTTTTGGAGCAGCGCACGCACGGCCGGAACGGATTCCTTCGCTCGTGGCCCGATGTCGCGGATCGCGGTAAGAAACGCGGATTTAACCTCGAGGTCGGGGTCGTCCAGGCCAGCCATCAGCTTGTGTACCGTACCTGGAGCCAGCGGGCGAACCTGTCCGAGGGCCAGGGCCGCGCCCCGTCGAACTCGAGCGTCCTGCGCATCAACCAACGGCATCAGCAACGCAACGACGGGCGGGCCGATTTGCGCTAATGCCTCCGCGATCTGATCGATCCGACTGTTCTCATCATGGAGTGCATTGATGAGTCGGGGGGCTGCCTCCATGCCGATTTTGCGAAGCAGGAACGCGGCGTGGCGAGCAACGCCGTCCTGCTCCGCGGTCAAAAGCGACTCGAGTTCCAACGCCATGCGCGTGAGCAAACTCCGACGCTCGATGAGGCAATTGACGGCGGCCAACCGAACCTGTTCGTCCTCGTGCCGAAGATTTTCCACGAGGATCGGCAACAAGGCATCCTCGGACACACGGGATCTTTGCAGCGTTCTCAATGCGGCTGCTCTGACCACCGGGAAATCATCCTGAGCGCATTTGAGGGCAGCCTCTTGGGCCTGTTCATCGAACAAGGACAACGGCCCCAGGCTCTCGACGGCCCGCGCACGAATCAAAAGGTCCGGGTGCTTGGACGCGGCGACCAGAGGCTCGACTGCGGCCCTTCCGATTCGACCAAGCGCAAGGGACGCTTCCCGGCGAATCCGTTCACTCTTGTCCCCGAGCAATGGCAGCAGGTCAGGAATGGCGGTAGCCGCGTCGGGTCCGATTCGTCCCAGGCTCATGACGACTTCGGCTCGCACGCTTTCCTTACGCTCGTTCAGCAGCCCGCGCAGATCTTCGACGGCCGGTTTGCCAATGGCCGCGAGCGCCAAGGCGGAACGATAGTCCTGATGCGATTCTTCTTTCCCCTGTCCGCCATAGTTGGTCCGCAACGTATGAACGAGTGCGGGAACAGCCGAAACCGCGTCGGGTCCTAATGCGGTCACCGTATCAAGAACCGCCAATCGCACCTGGCCGTCTTTTTCCTTCATCAGCAAATCAATCAAGACGGGCAACGCTTTACGTTGTTCGCTCTTGGCGGCCAACCGAACCTGGATGGCCGCATTTCGGCGAATCTCCACGTTCTCTGCTCGCAGTGCCTCGATCGCGGATTCGATCCCAGCAGGAGTTGGCCCATCTTGGGCGAGCCCGCGCGTGGCCAGCGGTTCGTAGCCCGAAACCACCAGAAGAAGAAGTAACAAATCTCTGAGATCAGGCATCCGCATAACGGTCCTCCTCGATGATGCTGATCCCCGATTCTCCGAGCAAAAGATCCTGGTGCAGATCGTCACACGGCGGGTTCAATCGTTTGATCCCTCGGTCAGCGAGTCCAAATCTGGAATCACTGCGGAGCGGCTGACGGCTTGGACGCGAACCGCTGTCATGCCAGGAGACCGGGCAGCGGCTCGGTGCTATCGCCAAAGCGCTCGACAGGGACGTTGGCCTGTTGGAGCATCGCGAGCAGTAGGTTGGACATTGGTGTCTCCGCCCGGCACTTGAGATGCTGCCCCGATCGAAGCGTGCCTCCGCCCTTTCCCAGCACGATGACCGGCAGGTTGACATGGTCGTGGCGGTCGCCGTCGCTGATCCCACTGCCGTAGAGGACCATCGAGTTGTCGAGCAAGGTCGTCCCGCCTGCTTCCTCGACAGTCATCATCTTTTCGATCATGTAGGCCAGGATCGAGATATGGTAACGGTCGATCTCACGGAGCTTTCGGTTCTTCTCGGCTTCGTTCGCGTGGTGAGAAAGCTCGTGGTGGCCATCGGTGAATCCCAGCCACGGATAATTCCGGTCGGTCGCTTCCTTGGTGACCATGAAGGTGGAAGCCCGGGTGCTGTCGGTCTGAAAGGCCAGGACCATCAGGTCACACATCAGACGCAGGTGCTCGTCGAAGTCTTCGGGAATGCCCTCGGGTCGCGAAATCTCCGATCCCGAAAGCTCCACGGATGCGACGCCATGTTGAATCCGACGTTCCACCTCGCGCACGCCTGTGAGGTACTGGTCAAGCTTGCGTTGATCGGTCTTCGCGACCCGATTGCGAATCCGGTTTGCATCGTCCCGCACGTAGTCAAGCATACTCTTGCGGTAAAAATCGCGGTCGGCGACTGTCGCCTGGGTCAGGCCACGGCTCCCTTTTGTGAACAGGCGATCGAAAACGACCTTGGGATTCATCTCATACGGGGCTGGCGACGTCGGAGTCCGCCACGAGATGTGCGTTTTGTAGGTCCCGCTGTAGCCGAATGCGTTTCCGGAGCGGGCTGACTCACAGCCCAGTTCGAGGCTGGGAAAGCGAGTCTCGTTCCCAACATGTCGCGCATAGAGTTGGTCGGCGGAAATGTCAACGCGAACGGCATCTTGCGTCCGATACGCTTGTGCGCCGGTCAAGAAACTCGCCGAGCCTTGACCATGTCCGCATCCATCGATATCGCCGTTAGTGAGCGCGGTGTTGTGGGTCAGACCGTGAAAGCAGTTGAGAGAGTCGCGCGCGAACGCAAGGGGCCGAAGTGTCTCGGGCAAGTCGACCAGCGCTCCCTCGTGCTCCGGGAACCAGGTCGGCAGGTGCACGCCATTGGGAACGTACCAGAAGCACATTCTAACCGGCGGCTTGGAGGATCCCGTGGCCGCTCGACCGACGGACGCGAGGCTTTCCATCCATGGAAGTGCGAGAGCGGCCCCCATGCCACGGAGCATCGTTCGCCGGTTCACGTGAATTGCCATGTCGACTTTCCCCCATTGACCAGAGAAACGCGGGCGACTCCGGACACCTGAATCGAGGCTGAGCAGAAGCGGAACCATGAAAAACGAATCAGTTCACTCCGCCACGACTCTGAAACGCTTTGCTCTCCACAATTCCAAAGATGACATTCTGAATTCGATAGTCGTCAGCGGCCAGTTGCTTGCGAACATCCTCAATCGTGCAGTAGTCGTAAACTTCCAATCCTCGTCCTAATCCGTAGGTTAGCATGTTTTTGATCAGGGTGGTCGCAAACTTCTTGGTGGCCGTCGCCCCCAGGAGCTGCTTCAACTCCTGAGCGTCCGCGAACTTGTCTCCACCGAGGAGTTCTCCGGAAGGATCGATGGGGAATTGTCCGTCCTTGGTTCTCCAACGCCCCACCGCATCGTAGTTCTCCAGAGCAAAGCCCAGGGGATCCATCTGCTGGTGGCACGAGGAGCATTTGGGGTCGGTTCGATGAATCTGCATCCGTTCTCTCAACGTCCCCGCGTCAGCGGCCTGATCGCTTTCATCCAGCTTGGGGACTTCGGGCGGAGGCGGTGGCGGCGGCGTCCCAAGCACCTGCTGCAAAATCCATTGGCCCCGTTTCACCGGAGAGGTTCGGTTGGGGTTGGAGGTCAGGGTGAGGACGCTCGCTTGTGTCAGCACGCCGCCTCGCCGCCGATCCGCCAGGGCCACCTGTCGAAACGCATCGCCCGTAACACCTTCAATCCCGTAATGTCGCGCTAAGGTCTCGTTGACAAAGGTGTAGTTGGAGTCCAGCAACTCGAGTGCACTGCGATTATTGCGCAGAATATAGGCAAAGTACTGCTCTGTCTCTTTGACCATCGCCGTCCGCAATGCGTCGTCGAAATCGGGGAATAGATCTTTGTCCGGGGTCACCCCCCCTAGCCTGCGGAGTTGTAACCATTGGCCAGCGAAGTTCTCCACGAACTTGTCGGACTTGGGGTCATTCAACATTCGAACGACCTGGCGCCGGAGATTGGCGTTGAGCGTGCCCTCGCCTGCTTCGCGGAACAAGGCGGCGTCAGGCATGCTGCTCCATAGAAAGTATGAGAGCCGGCTGGCCAATTCGAATCCGCTCAATGGGCGGTCCGCAGGCGTGTTTTCCGGTTCGACAAGGAACAGGAACTGGGGGGACGCAAGGACTGTCGTCAGCGCAAGCTGCACGCCCCGTTCGTAGCTCTCACCTCGGTCATGGGCCAGCCGATAGATTTGCAGGATCCGGTCGACTTCGTCCGGCGGCACCGGCCGTCTGTACGCCCGTTCGGCGAACTTGGCGATGACCTGACGGGCACAATCGATTCGCGATTGATCGCCGTACTCAGGCGTGCAAACGAGAATTCTCCGATGCGACTCGGGAAGTGATTCCGTTTTGAGAGCAAGCGGACCACGCACGACCATCGAGTCCACATGAAGACCTCGATTCCCCGCGTAGCGCTGGTCCCCGCTCACATTGGCAGCGATCTCTTTCGGCTTGACGACATTCGCACTCTCGGCCTGACCGGGCGCCAGCGCGACATGGACCTGGCTGTCCCCCTCGGCAACCTTGAGCCAGTAGCGATAGACCACCGTCTCGTCCTGGACGCGCACGGCATCCACGGTTCGGCTGTCCTTGCCAAACCCGATCACCAATCGAGGCGGAAGAACGGATTCGGCAATCCCCACTCGCACCAGACTGAATTCGACCTGATACCGACCCGGTTTCAGAGTGTGTTTGAACTCAACAGCTCCGTTCGGCGGAAGCGGATACGTCTTCAAGCCGATCAATTCGATGGGCGAGAATTTGTCAGCTTCAGGCAGAACAATCGCCTTGTCCAAGGCCAGTTCCGCCGCGTCCAGATACTTCTCAATATGAACGGGCGAGAGGTTTAACGCCGATCCGACATTGTCGTAACCAAACCCAATATCATCCGGGGGAAAGTCATCCGCCAGCTGGAGCTCGAGGCCGAGCAAATCGCGGATCGTATTGTTATATTCTTGCCGATTAAGCCGCCGAATCACGACCGGTGCCGCACTCTCCCTCTGGCCGCATTGCGCGGTCAGGTAATCATTTTCGATCCAACCGATCAAGCTATCCAACTCTTTCAACGAGGGTTGGGGCTTATTCACCGGTGGCATGATATGCCCTTCCATCGCATCCCGAACGCGGAGCCAAGTCTTCTCGTCCTTGATGGCCGCCGCCTGGTCGTCGAAGCGATCCAACGCGATTCCCGCTTCCGGATTCTCGGTCGTATGGCAGTCGAAGCAATACCGCTCGAGGACCGGCATGACGTGTGTCTGGAACGCGTCCTCCGTCCCTGGTTCTCGCGCGGTGGCCGCCGGAAGGGCTGTGATTATCCTCAGGGGCAGAGCGAGAAGGACTACGATGCCGAACGCCGTGAAGCCATACCTCATCCGCTTGAAATTGAGCGTATTCATGATGTTTTTCAGCTCATGTCAATAGCCTGCATGCAATTTCAGTATGATCTGGTACGACTTTAGTCCCTGGAGGCTCCCACTGACTTCCGAAATTGGCGTTGCTGCTTCCAGGACCGCTTGCAATCGTTTTGAAAAAGTATTTGACACGGACCCCATTCCCGCGTCCAGGTGATATTTCCTGAAATCAGAGAGTGGCATGGGATGGATACTCGATCGAACCGCTTGATGCCCCCACCCAATTCGACCTCCGACCGGTCCCGCCCTGGGGCGGTCAACTTGGCTCCGGACTTGTTATTGGGTAGAGTAGTAACGATTCGGGCACGCGGCGCGGGGGTAACTCCTCGCAGGCGCGTGCTTTGGCTCGTGTTTTTTTGCGTCCGGGATCCCCCCGCCTAAAAGCCGGACGGGCCTTGGCCCGCATCTCGGTGATCGTCTGATTCGACTCGTTTTAAGTTGAGAGCTACCGGCCGAAGACTTTACGCCATCGGCCGAGGTGTGAGCCTGTCGGTTAACAGGCCCCGTTCCTTCTTTTATTCCCCACGCACGTCTCCTCTGGTATGGATCAAGGTGGTCGAGGATCATGAAAGCTGGCATCGTCGGTCTGCCAAACGTAGGTAAGAGCACGCTGTTCAACGCTCTCACAAGCTCCAAGGCCGCGCAGAGCGCCAATTATCCGTTCTGCACGATCGAGCCCAACGAAGGAATTGTGAGCGTCCCCGACGACCGACTGAGGCGGATCAGTACCTACATCGTCCCCAAAAAGCTCGTGCCCACCGCGCTCAAGCTGGTGGATATCGCCGGGATCGTCAAAGGAGCGAGCGAGGGACTCGGACTCGGCAACAAATTCCTCAGCCACATCCGCGAAGTTGACGCCATCCTCCAGGTGGTCCGCTGCTTTGAGGACCCCGACGTCGTTCACGTCGCCGGCGCGGTGAACCCGGTCTCTGACATCGAGACCATCGAAATCGAATTGATGCTGGCCGACATGCAGACCCTGGACAATGCCTTGCCCCGGGCTGAACGGACCGCGAAAGGGGGAGATAAAGAGGCGAAGCAACGGGTCGACGTGATCCGCAAATGCCTCGAGCACCTCGGCACCGACGAGCCGCTTCGCAAGCTCACCCTGGATGAGTCGGATGCCAAGTCCATCTCAAGCTTCGGCCTGATGACCGCCAAGCCGGTCCTCTACGTCGCCAACGTCGATGAGAACGACCTGGCCGGAGAGGGGCCGCTCGTCCAGCAGGTCCGCGAGTTCGCCGCCAAGACCGGCGCTTCGGTCGTGCCCGTCTGTGCGAAACTCGAGGCCGAGATCGCCGAGCTCGACGAGGCGGATCGCGCCGAGATGCTGGCGTCGTCGGGCCTTCAACAACCGGCACTCACGACCCTGACCCGCGAGGCCTACCGGGTACTCGGCCTCCACAGTTATTTCACCGCCGGCGAAAAGGAAGTTCGCGCCTGGACGATCCCAATCGCCGCGACCGCCCCACAGGCTGCCGGAGTGATCCACACCGACTTCGAGAAGGGGTTCATTCGCGTCGAGGTCTATTCCCTGAACGACCTCGAAACCTACCGTAGCGAGAAAGAGATCCGTCAGGCCGGTCGGCTCCGCGTCGAAGGTAAGAATTACGTCATGCAGGACGGCGACATCTGCCACTTCTTGTTCAACAACTGAGCCGACGCCTCGATCAAGGGGCGGCCGGCTTCGTCGGAGTGTTGATCTCCGACCGTCGGCCGCCTCTCAGCCCACCGTTGAAACCCTGCATTCTCGAAAACCCAGGAAAGCCGATTCCAGCACGGCTTGATCCCTCCGCACCTTGCGAGGAACCACTCGCCATTCCTCAATGGCTTGTCTTGTCGGACGTCGCTTCCTTCTGGAATGAGGCTCGGACGTCGGATGCATCGGCGTTGGGGAAGTTTTCCCGCTGGACCATGAGGATGTAGATCCGCTCCTTGGCGGGATCGATCCAGGCTTGGGTTCCGTACGCACCGCCGTGACCGAAGCTTCCGGGCGAGAGCATGGCAGTGACACCCTGTGGTTCACGGACGACACACCAACCCAGGCCCCAGCCGTTGCCTGGGGTGAAGCCTGTCTTCAGGTCCTGTGTCTGGAGCGAGGTCATCAGCTTGACGGAATCCGGTTTCAAATAGCGCGTACCGTCGAATTCGCCACCGCGAAGGATCAACTGGCAGAAGCGTGCGTAATCCTGGGCCGTCGAGAACAGGCCCCCGTTGGCCGCGGGGAACCGGTCCCGGCTCGTCGGACCTTTTCCGTACAGGATGCGGTTCTCCGCCAATTCGAGCTCCCCTTGGCTCGTCTTTCGATAGGGCTGGGCGAGCCGGGAGACCTGCTCGTCAGAGAGGTAGAAGGTCGTATCGTTCATGCCGAGCGGTTTAAACAACCGCCGATCCAGGAAGGTGTCGAACGGTTCGCCCGAGACGACCTCGACAATCCGCGCTGCGGTGTTGATTCCCGACTGGCAGTAAACCCACTTCGAGCCGGGCTCAAACGACACTGGCTTCGCGACGTACAAGGGGATCAGGCCGGCCAAATTCTTGATTTCTCGGGCCTCCTTGGGCGAGATCTCACCCATTCCCGAGGTGTGGGTCAGCAGGTGACGGAGGGTGACCCGCGCGGGGGTTCCCTGAGTGGTTGCGAGCTTCGCGAACTCGGGGAGGTGCTTCTCGACCGGGTCGTCGATGGAGAGCTTGCCCTCCTCTTGAAGCATCAGGACGGCCGTCGCCGTGATCGGTTTCGTCATCGACGCGATCCAGAAGATCGTGTCGGGACGCATCGGCCTGTCTCCTCCGATGTCGGCCTTGCCCGAAGCGACAACATGGAGGGTCCGGCTGGGTGACGCGACGAGCGTCACTGCGCCGGAGATTTCCTTGGCGGCGATAAATTGGCGCATCTGCTGGCTGATCGCGGCGGCGACGCCTGGCTTGACGCGTTCCCCCGTCTCCTGAGCGACGGCGCCGCCGACTGTCGCCAGGACGAGCGTGATCGAGGCGATCGTCCTCGAGAAAGGCGACCACGAAAATCGAGTCATACGATCTCTCCGTGCTCAGTGAATGGCCATCCGCCGGTCGCCCGACAAAGCACAAGGGCTAACCGTTTCAAAGTTGGATCGAACGGAGAGGTTATCTTTTCATCCCCCGTCCGAAAACGCAAAGGAAACGACCGACCGCTTGCTCGCCGCAGGAGAAGCCATTTTCCGTGGGATCATCATCTCGACAAGCGTTCTGGCAAACGTCCGATCCACAATCGAGACCTTCGCCAAAGTGACCTTGAAGGATTGTTTAATCATGGTTTGCTGTGGATTTTGGGCCGCAGTGCGGCGTTCCATTTCAAATTCGCCGAACCGATGCGAGCGGTCAGAGTCCCCTCCTCGGCCGAGCAACGATTGAATATGATGCTGAACCTGGGTGAGGATGAGTCCGACAAGACGGGGGTCGACTGATGCGCCGGTGCGACTGGGCAACGAACGAACTGGCGATCCGCTATCACGACGAGGAATGGGGCGTCCCGGTCCACGACGACTTGCGTTGGTTTGAGTTTCTCATTCTCGAAGGAGCCCAGGCGGGCCTCAGTTGGGACACCATCCTCAAGAAGCGGCAAAGCTACCGAGCAGCCTTCGATGGGTTTGATCCGGCGCTCGTCGCCCGCTACGAAGGGAAGAAGGTCGAAGCCCTGCTCGCCAATCCTGGAATCATCCGCAACCGACTGAAGGTGAACTCCGCCATCAAGAATGCCCGAGCGTTTCTGGAGGTTCAGCAAGAGTTCGCAAGCTTTGACACTTACATATGGGGATTCGTCGGAGGAGGCCCCATCTCGAATTCCTGGCGAACCCACGGGGAAGTTCCAGCCCGGTCCGACGTCTCGGATACCTTGAGCAAGGCCCTGAAACGCCGAGGGTTCACCTTCGTCGGCTCAACGATCTGCTACGCTCTGATGCAGGCAACGGGCCTGGTCAACGACCACCTCGTCGATTGCTTCCGGTACCCTCAGGTCGGATGATGGTTGCTTCACTGAACATCAACGACGTTCGCATGATTTCACCGATTCGCAATCGAGGGAAATTCTCCATGACTCAATATGTTCGCGGCCTTGCTGGGCTTCTTACCTTGGGGAGCCTGGTGCTGGGCATTTCGGCGGCCCAGGCGGACGAGCGTCTCAAAGATATCGCCTGTCGTTCGGTCCATCTTGGCTACCCAGCCCCTGAGGGGGTTGCGTTTTACAATGAGGTCACAATCCAGCAGTCGGCCGTGGGCACTTACTTCATGGTCTGTGGCTGGAACAAGGGCTACTTCGGCTTGCAAGAGCTCGCCAACGGTAAGAAACTGCTTCTGTTTTCGGTCTGGGATTCCCAACAGAACGACCCCAAAGCCGTCAAGGAAGACGATCGCACCAAGCTCATCAGTAAAGATGAGAGCGTCCGCATTGGCCGATTCGGTGGCGAAGGGACCGGCGGACAATCGTTCTTCGACTACAACTGGAAGGTGGGAGAAACGTATCGGCTTCTGGTCACCGCGAAAGTCAAGGAACAACGCACGGAGTACTCGGGCTACTTCTTCGTTCCCGAGAATCAGGCGTGGAAACACCTGGTCACCTTCTCCACCGTGACCGGCGGCAAGAATCTGAGCGGCTACTACTCGTTTATCGAGGACTTCAAACGGGATCGCGTTTCCGCAACCAAAGCCCGCCTGGCCCACTTCGCTAATGGTTGGGTCATAACTCAGACGGGTGACTCGATCTCGCTTTCCAAAGCCCGATTTACCGGCGATTCCAACCCGGCCACAAACATTAACGCGTACGTTGATGGCGAGCGATTCTTCCTGGCGACCGGCGGTGAGACCAAGAACAGTGGTGCGAAGTTGCGTGAGTTGATGAGTCTGCCCGCTGGAGTCACGCGGAAGCTGCCCGACGGCCTGCCGCTCGCGGCACTCCCGGCCGTGGCCGGCCACCTCAAAGTCGCGGCGGCCCAATCCGGTTTAACCCCACTGTCGGTGGCCAAGCAACTTCCTGGCCTCCAATTGTTCCAAGGCCCGTGGGATAACAGGAACGTCCATCGTAAAAGCGTTTTGCTTGTGCGAGGTCACGACGGAAAGTCGTCGGCAAACCTGCTCTTCGACGCCGAGCGCGTGATCGCCGTTCAGTGCGCGGACGGTCTGTGATCCTTAAGACACGGAGCGCGACCACGCCCTCGCCACGGACGGCTCCAGACTGGTCCTGCCTTCGGACTCGAAAATTCCATTCTTGCACGAGACCGATTTCGTTGCTCCCAAAAGGGTCAGCCAATCCAATGATTACGGCCCTCGGATGTCCGCTCAAGCGATCCTGGCGTTTCTGACCGAGAAGGAAGGTTGCCAGCCCGGCCCCCAATCCCCCGAACCGACAAGGCGTGCGTCACATGATGTCCAAGCTTGAAGTAACTGGTCGGATGGCACACCCGGGGGGCACGATTTGTCTGATATTCATTGAATCCTACAATCAAGGAACAATCGGCGCGAACCCGACGTATTAACTGCGGGGGATTTGATTCTGTCCTCAAGCCCCCACTGACTGACTGACCCCAAGCCGCCACAAGGAGGCCGCTATGTTGAGCACGATCTCCGAAACGACCATGTGGCAGCGTCATCTCGCCTCCGTGATCCGTTCGGGCCTGATCGATCGGGCCGCGGTGGTTGATTTCCGGGGCCTTCACGCCGTTGTCGGCGTCTATAAAGACGGCTCGTACTCCGCTCCTCTGGCAAAATATAGCGAATACCGCCGGGCGGAGGATGCGATGGCCGTCGTCCAGCGGCTCGCCGAGCCCACCGCTCTGGTCGAAGCCAACTAAACCGTACTCTCGCTAAAATGAATGCACACGCCCGCCCCGGTCAGATCGGACCGAGTCGGGCGTTTTCGTGCGCCTGGCCTGTCATCAATTTGAGACGAAAGTCTTCCGCGGAGCGGATCGGCTGAAGCCGCATGGTTGTGCAAAAAGGCCATCGTGGCCGACCGATGAGGTCGGCCACGATGGCCGGTGGAGAATCAGACTCTCACGATCGACGGCCTTTGAGCGAGAGCGGGAGGCGATCCCGCTCCGTTAAGGCCTGGGCTATATCATCAACGAGCGTCGTTCGGGCGACGTCCGTGGCGGCGGACGCGGAACAGGTTCCGGGCCATTTCACCCAGCAAGGAGTCATCCTGATCCTGGCCGTCGAATGCGCCCAGGGCATGGTCGTGGCTGATCGACGAGGCCAGTGCGGAGCGACCGCCCGTCCCGTTGGCCCCATCCTGCGAGACCACGACCCGGGGGGCCGACTGCGATGGGGTCATGGAGACCTTCACAAACGGCGTGACCACCGTGGGTTCCGGCAGATTCCGGACGCCCAGCGGAAGCTCCGCATTCATGACGTCGTCACCGTGGTCATGGTCGAGTCCGAGCAGGTGCCCCATCTCGTGCAGGACGACGGAGAGCAAGTCGGCGTGGTTGCGAACCTCGGACGACTCTTCGGTACCGAACTCACCATCGTCCGCCGGCGTCTGATCGACATACCAGCCGAAGCCGGCGGCATCCTGGTCGATCACGATCACGCCCGCACTCTCAACAGCCTGCCCGAGTAGATCCCCGGAAAGGTCGGCGATCTGAATCGTCGCATTTTCCAGGATGGCCAACTGAGCCTGGCTAATCCCCGCCGCCTGCCATCGGCTGATCGCCTCGGAGACAATCGGAGCGAGAGCGTCTGGGGTGAGTGCTCCCGGCGCCGTTTCCGGTGCGATCGGGCTGCTTGCCAGACGAAGGGATTCCGCGCCGATCGTCACTGACGCAGTCGGATTGATGGCCGGGAAGGTCGTCGTCGTGGTCGCAGTGCTGATCGTGACGTTGGCAACACTTCCCACGAAGTTGTTCCAGGCCCCCGCTCCGTATCCGGCAACGATCCGAATACCCCCAAGACCAGACGCAGGATTAACGATCGTCGCGTCGGGATGGGCCGAAAGATAGCTGGCCAGGGTCACCACCGGCGGGCCGCCAGTGCCGGCTGCCACCGACCACCACCCGCCGGTCAACGCGTTCCAGTCCTGCCAGACCCCTGTGGTAACGGCTCCCTGGTTCGGGACAGTCGCGCCGGGATAGGTACCGGTCTGGTATGCCGGCTCGAAGAGGAGCAGGTCATCCACGTTGCCGTCGCCGTTAAAGTCGATGTCGAGTCGGATGTAGATCGACTGAACGCTAGCCCCTGGGGTACTGACGAGAGCGGAGTAGGACAGGGCTGTCAAGTCGGCAAGCCTCGTCCCGCCGAAGTTGGCAATCACGAGTTCGGCAGCGCTGTCTCCATTGGAGCCGACGGTGAACTGAACCCGGCCATTCGGTGCCGACGTGCCGACGGGGGCGCCAAGGAACTCGATAGACGATGTGAGCGGTGTCGATCGATGCGAGTCGGTGATGAGATCCCAACCCGCATCGAGTGCCAGAGTGTTCCCCCCCAAGTCGGCGATCGACCGATTGTTATTGAGGTACAGGGTGATCGTACCGGTACCTGTATAACCCCCCACTGTGACCGTATAGGTCTTTCCCCCATCCTCGCTGGTAACGCCAGTGACCACCGAACCAGAGATCGTGCCAGTCGTCACCAGGGTGAAGTCGTCGACACCGACTCCCGTGACCTTCTCTGCGAATGTCACAGTGAAGTCCACGCTCTCGGGAGTGCTCGAGCCGGGATCGACGAGGGCGATTGATGTACCCGCCACCGTCGGTGCGATCGTGTCGATCACGACCACGTGGGGGGCGGAGGCGACGGACACGTTTCCGGCGATATCCGTGGCCGTGGCGGTGAAGGTGTAAGACCCTTCGCCGAGCACTGAGGAGGTGAAACTCCACTTGCCGGTGATGGCGTTGGCCAAAACGGTACCGAGAGGCGTCGAGCTACCATCAAGGTAAACGGCCACCGTACTTCCCGGCTCCGCGGTGCCCGTCATCGTCGGCTGATTGTGAACGAGCGTGGAGTTGTCGACCGTAAGACTGGGGAATTGCTGAGTGGGGAACCAACCATAACGATGCCCACCGACGGTGGTGCTGATGACGTCATTGGGATTGCTCAGAGTCCACGTCTTGAGAATGGCTCCCGAGTTGAGGTCGATGACGCGGAGTTCAACGGCGAGGATCCCACTTCCGTTGTCGTAAAAACGATGCTGGAACCGGAACCAGCCGTTGCCCTTGATCGTGAGCGGGGTGGCCAGGCTCTTGGGATTGGAACCAGCGTTGTTGCTGGTCCCGATCACGATCCGGGCTCCTGTACCGGTCGAGTCGCTGTCGTTGTAAAAGCCCGCGCTGAACACGAAGTCTCGAAGGTGGAGCGTATTCCCGCCACCGTCAAGTGCCGACCTGTTAATCGCGGATGAGTACTCGAACCGCGTGTTGTTGGGAGTCGATGCTGCCTGGAGGCTGCTTGTGGAGAAGTAAATGTCGAGAGACGTTGTATAGCCGCCTTGGGGGAAGACCGCCTCATACCCTCCAAAGCGAGTGAAATTACTCGATGAACTGGATCCTGACAGCACCACCCCGTGCCCCGAAGATGCCGTGACGCCGTCCCAGCCATCGCCATTGCTGTCGAATGTCTGCGTGAAGTCTGTCGGGGTGATCGTCGGGGTCGTTGGAGCCGTCGTGTCGACCTGGATCACAAGCGTCTGAGAGACCGTGGAGACATTACCGACCTCATCGGTGGCCTTCGCGGTGAACTTGTAGGTCCCGTCACTCAACGAGGGACTGGTGTAAGTCCAGGCCCCGGTCGAGACGTCGGCCGATACCGTGGCGATGGCTGTCGGGTTGGTCCCGAGGAAGATGGCCACACTGCTTCCCGGCTCCGCAATGCCCGAGATCGTCGGGGTGTTGTCAGTGGTCAACAGGTTATGGATCAACGTGGAATTGTCGATCTTGAGGTTGGGGATTTGCTGATCGGCGGCAAACCAACCGTAACGATTTCCACCCACATTGACACCAATGCGATCACTGGGCTGGCTCAGAGTCCACGTCTTAACCAACTCACCCGACACCGCGTTCCGGATGGTGAGTTCCACGGCCAAGACACCACTGCCGTTGTCATAGAAACGATGCTCGAATCGATACCAGCCTGTGCCCTCGATCGTCACCGAATCTCCGGCTCGGGGATTTCCGGGAGCCCCGGTGGCCACGCTGATCTCGAAGCGAGGCGTCGAATTCACACCGTCGTCGTCGTTGTAATAGCCGGCGTTGAAAGCGAAATCCCGAAGGTGGGTTGGCAATCCACCGGTCAAGGTCGTCGAGTTGATCGCCGAGGTGTAACTAAACCGACTGCCGTTGCTGATAGAACCGACGTTGGCTGGATCCAGGAAGATATCGAGCGAGGTCGAGTACCCACCCTGGGGGAAGGAGGCCGAGTAACCACCGAACCGAGTGAAGGGGCCGGCGTCACTCGACGAAGTAACGTTCACCACACCGTGCCCGTCACCATCCCTAGGGATGTTCGGTTCACCAGAGCTATTCAACATCCAGCCATCACTATTGCTCTGGAAGTCCTGGAGAAAAACCGGGGTCGTGATCGTCGGTGCCGGCGTCGTCGAGTCGACTGTGATCGTAAAGGTAACAGTCGAGGACTGGTTAGCACCGGAATCAGCCGTCCCGCCGTTGTCCCTCAAGAAAACGGACACCGTGGCAGTGCCATTAGCGTTGACCGCCGCGGTGAAACGGAGTGTGCCGGAGCTGTCGATCGTTGGCTGCACGGCGAACAGACCGTTGGCATTGTTGGTGACGACGAATTCCAGAGATTGTGATGACTCGTCGACAGTCGGTCCGGCGAGGATACTCGTGGCCCACGTACTCGTGTGGGGACCGGAGACCGGCGAAACGCTCAGATCAGGGCCTCGCGTGAAGCTTGGCGCGTCGTTCACCGGGGTGATGGTGATCGTGAAGGTCACCGTGGGGGAAACGTTACTCCCATCGCCGCTATCTTGCAGGGAGACCGAGACTGTGGCCACGCCGTTGGCGTTGGCACTCGGCGTGAAGGTCAAGATGCCGTTGGCAGCGATCGCCGGTTGCACCGAGAATAGCCCGGAGTTGTTGTTGCTAACGTGGAAAGTGGGCGTCTGAGCCGACTCGTTGGCCGGCCCGACGGAGATAACCGTGGCCCAGATTGCCGCGTAAGGTGCCGAATCCTCCAGGACGGCCACGTTGTTGCCTGGTGTGAAGCTGGGGGCGTCGTTGACCGGGGTCACCGTGATGACGATCGTCTGGATCAGCGATTTGGGCGCGTAGCCACCGTCCGTCGTGCCATCGTCGGTCACCACGAAACGGAACTGGCCGCTCCCGTTGGCGTTGGCCACCGCCACAAACTTCATCCCCTGAATCTGCGTCAGGGTATACGGCGTGCCGGTGGTGACCGGTGTTCCGTCAAGCAATTGCACGCTGCCCAGGGCGGGATCGGGGATCACCGTCACGGTGTAGGTCAGCAACTGAGTGGAATCTTCGCCAGGGCCGGCCGAATACGTCACGCCGGTCAGACCCAACGTTGTCGTGCCCGAGTCTTCGAGGACCGTCAGGTTGTTCACCGAGCCAGTGGCAACAAGTGGCGTATCGTTGACCTCGGTGACGGTGATCGTCACCGTCTCGGTCAGGGTTTGCGGGTCGGAGACGC
Source organism: Singulisphaera photorubra (assembly GCF_045290345.1). Classification (GTDB taxonomy): domain Bacteria; phylum Planctomycetota; class Planctomycetia; order Isosphaerales; family Isosphaeraceae; genus Singulisphaera. Next base: position 4,502,343 of record NZ_CP155447.1, read on the forward strand.
CGTTCGTGGTGCCGCTGTCGGTCACTGTGAAGCTGAACGTGCCGCTCCCATTGGCGTTCGCCACCGGCACAAACCTCATCCCCCGGATCTCGGACAGGAGGTAGGTTTTGAGTGTCACCGGAGTGGTACCGTTGCTCAGGACAACCTGTCCCAACGAAGCCGACGGGAGCGTGGTCACCGTGTAGATCAGGGCTTGAGCCTCATTGGCGGGTCCGGCCGAATAGGTCAGACCGGCGAAGCCCATCGATGTGGTGCCCGAATCCTCAGCGACGGTCAGATTGTTCACCGACCCCGCCGTGAGGACCGGCGGATTGTTGACCTCGGTGATGGTGATCGTCAGGGACTGGACCAGTGTCTTCGGATCGGCGGCGCCATTCGTGGTGCCTGTGTCGGTCACCGTGAAGCTGAATGTGCCGCTTCCATTGGCATCGTCGGCCGCGAAGAACTTCATCCCTTGGATGGCTGCCAGAGAGTAGCTACCCAGCGTGACCGGTGTGGTCCCATTGCTCAAGACAACCTGCCCCAGCGATCCGGAGGGGAGCGAGGTCACCGTATAGATCAAGTCTTGAGGCTCGTCGCCCGGTCCAGCCGAGTAGGCCAAGCCCGTCAGCCCCAGCGGCACCAGACCCGGGTTTTCGGCAACCGTCACATTGGCCACCGGGACTCCGGTGGATGTCGGGGTATCGTTGACCTCGGTGATCGTGATCGCCACCGAGTTCGTGGCCGACTTGGCGCCACCGCTGCCGGTATTGCCCCCGTCGGAGACGGTGATAGCCAGCGAGTCACTCCCGTTGTAGTTGACCGTCCCCTTGTAGATGACACCCGCCGCCAGGGTGGCATTAATCGCGGCCTGGCTACCGGTCAAGGTCAGTGAGCCGGAACCGTTACCACTGATGCCTCCCGCCGTCAGACCGCCACTCTCGGCGGCGGACACAGTTACGGTCCCGTGAGCCACGATCAGCGTCACACTGATGGGGCTTGTCCCAGCGTCGAGGTCACTCACCGAGATTCCGGTGATGAGCTTGTCCGTGTCCTCGACCGCCGTCTGAGCACCGGGGACCGTCAGTTGAGGAGCGTCATTGACTGCCGCAACGGTGATCGCCACGGTCCCGCTCGAAGTGGTCGCAGCCGCGGAGCCATCACCACCGTCGGTGACGGAGTAAGTGAAGCCGTCCGACCCGTTGTAGTTCCCCACGGGCGTGTAGAGCAGAGCCACCGGGCTACCGATCACCTGCTGCCCCAAGGTCACGGGGTTGCCGAGGTAGCTGAGCGTGCCGTGCGTCGGCAGTGAGGTGATTGTGAAGTTCAGAGCCGCCGGCAATGTCTCGACATCGGTGCTGCTGAGAACCACCGTGAGAGTCGTGTCCTCGTCGGTGGTCAGCGACTGACTTGCAGCGGTCGGGGCGTCATTCACCGCCGTCACCGTCACGCCGAAGCTGGTCGAGATCGCCGCGTCGGCCGCGTCGGTCGCGGTCACCGTGATCGTCGCCGTGCCGTTCTGGTTGCCCAGGTAGGTCAGCACCACCGAGCCATCCACGATCGCCGCCGTCACCAGCGTGGGCTCGCTGCTCTCCACCGAGTAGGTGAGACTGTCTTCGTTGGTGGCGATGTCCACGTCGGCGAACACATTCGCCAGCGAGATCGTCGACACCGACGCGTCTTCCTGCACCGTCACGTTGCCCAGTGACGACTCCACCGTCGGGGCGTCGTTCACCGCCGTCACCGTCACGCCGAAGCTGGTCGAGATTGCCGCACCGGCCGCGTCGGTCGCGGTCACCGTGATCGTGGCCGTGCCGTTCTGGTCACCCAGGTACGTCAGCACCACCGAGCCGTCCACGATCGCTGCCGTCACCAGATCGGTGTTGCTGCTGGACACCGAGTACGTGAGGCTATCTTCGTTGGTGGCGATGTCCACGTCGGCGAACACATTCGCCAGCGAAATCGTCGACACCGTCGCGTCTTCCTGCACCGTCACGTTGCCCAGCGACGACTCCACCGTCGGGGCGTCGTTCACTGCCGTCACCGTCACGCCGAAGCTGGTCGAGATCGCCGCGTCGGCCGCGTCGGTCGCGGTCACCGTGATCGTCGCCGTGCCGTTCTGGTTGCCCAGGTACGTCAGCACCACCGAGCCGTCCACGATCGCTGCCGTCACCAGATCAGTGTTGCTGCTGGACACCGAGTACGTGAGGCTATCTTCATTGGTGGCGATGTCCACGTCGGCGAACACATTCGCCAGCGAGATCGTCGACACCGTCGCGTCTTCCTGCACCGTCACGTTGCCCAGCGATGACTCCACCGTCGGGGCGTCGTTCACCGCCGTCACCGTCACGCCGAAGCTGGTCGAGATCGCCGCGTTGGCCGCGTCGGTCGCGGTTACCGTGATCGTCGCCGTGCCGTTCTGGTTGCCCAGGTAGGTCAGCACCACCGAGCCGTCCACGATCGCCGCCGTCACCAGCGTGGGCTCGCTGCTCACCACCGAGTAGGTGAGGCTGTCTTCGTTGGTGGCAATGTCCACGTCGGCGAACACATTCGCCAGCGAGATCGTCGACACCGTCGCGTCTTCCTGCACCGTCACGTTGCCCAGCGACGACTCCACCGTCGGGGCGTCGTTCACCGCCGTCACCGTCACGCCGAAGCTGGTCGAGATCGCCGCGTTGGCCGCGTCGGTCGCCGTCACCGTGATCGTCGCCGTGCCGTTCTGGTTGCCCAGGTACGTCAGCACCACCGAGCCGTCCACGATCGCTGCCGTCACCAGATCGGTGTTGCTGCTGGACACCGAGTACGTGAGGCTATCTTCGTTGGTGGCGATGTCCACGTCGGCGAACACATTCGCCAGCGAGATCGTCGACACCGACGCGTCTTCCTGAACCGTCACGTTGCCCAGTGACGACTCCACCGTCGGGGCGTCGTTCACCGCCGTCACCGTCACGCCGAAGCTGGTCGAGATCGCTGCGTTGGCCGAGTCGGTCGCCGTCACCGTGATCGTCGCCGTGCCGTTCTGGTTGCCCAGGTAGGTCAGCACCACCGAGCCGTCCACGATCGCTGCCGTCACCAGATCGGTGTTGCTGCTGGACACCGAGTACGTGAGGCTATCTTCGTTGGTGGCGATGTCCACGTCGGCGAACACATTCGCCAGCGAGATCGTCGACACCGACGCGTCTTCCTGAACCGTCACGTTGCCCAGTGACGACTCCACCGTCGGGGCGTCGTTCACCGCCGTCACCGTCACGCCGAAGCTGGTCGAGATTGCCGCACCGGCCGCGTCGGTCGCCGTCACCGTGATCGTGGCCGTACCGTTCTGGTTGCCCAGGTACGTCAGCACCACCGAGCCATCCACGATCGCCGCCGTCACCAGCGTGGGCTCGCTGCTCACCACCGAGTAGGTGAGGCTGTCTTCGTTGGTGGCGATGTCCACGTCGGCGAACACATTCGCCAGCGAGATCGTCGACACCGTCGCGTCTTCCTGCACCGTCACGTTGGCCAGCGACGACTCCACCGTCGGGGCGTCGTTCACCGCCGTCACCGTCACGCCGAAGCTGGTCGAGATCGCCGCGTTGGCCGCGTCGGTCGCGGTCACCGTGATCGTCGCCGTGCCGTTCTGGTCACCCAGGTAGGTCAGCACCACCGAGCCGTCCACGATCGCTGCCGTCACCAGATCGGTGTTGCTGCTGGACACCGAGTACGTGAGGCTATCTTCGTTGGTGGCGATGTCCACGTCGGCGAACACATTCGCCAGCGAGATCGTCGACACCGACGCGTCTTCCTGAACCGTCACGTTGCCCAGTGACGACTCCACCGTCGGGGCGTCGTTCACCGCCGTCACCGTCACGCCGAAGCTGGTCGAGATCGCCGCGTTGGCCGCGTCGGTCGCGGTTACCGTGATCGTCGCCGTGCCGTTCTGGTTGCCCAGGTAGGTCAGCACCACCGAGCCGTCCACGATCGCCGCCGTCACCAACGTGGGATCGCTGCTCTCCACCGAGTAGGTGAGGCTATCTTCATTGGTGGCGATGTCCACGTCGGCGAACACGCCCGCCAGCGAGATCGTCGACACCGTCGCGTCTTCCTGCACCGTCACGTTGGCCAGCGACGACTCCACCGTCGGGGCGTCGTTCACCGCCGTCACCGTCACGCCGAAGCTGGTCGAGATCGCTGCGTTGGCCGAGTCGGTCGCCGTCACCGTGATCGTCGCCGTGCCGTTCTGGTTGCCCAGGTACGTCAGCACCACCGAGCCGTCCACGATCGCTGCCGTCACCAAAGTAGGATCGCTGCTCTCCACCGAGTACGTAAGGCTATCTTCATTGGTGGCGATGTCCACGTCGGCGAACACATTCGCCAGCGAGATCGTCGACACCGACGCGTCTTCCTCCACCGTCACAGGGGCCAGCGTCGTTTCCACCGTCGGGGCGTCGTTCACCGCCGTCACCGTCACGCCGAAGCTGGTCGAGATCGCTGCACCGGCCGCGTCGGTCGCGGTTACCGTGATCGTCGCCGTGCCGTTCTGGTCACCCAGGTAGGTCAGCACCACCGAGCCATCCACGATCGCCGCCGTCACCAGCGTGGGATCGCTGCTCTCCACCGAGTACGTGAGGCTATCTTCATTGGTGACGATATCCACGTCGGCGAACACATTCGCCAGCGAGATCGTCGACACCGACGCGTCTTCCTGAACCGTCACGTTGCCCAGTGACGACTCCACCGTCGGGGCGTCGTTCACCGCCGTCACCGTCACGCCGAAGCTGGTCGAGATTGCCGCACCGGCCGCGTCGGTCGCCGTCACCGTGATCGTGGCCGTACCGTTCTGGTTGCCCAGGTACGTCAGCACCACCGAGCCATCCACGATCGCCGCCGTCACCAGCGTGGGCTCGCTGCTCACCACCGAGTAGGTGAGGCTGTCTTCATTGGTGGCGATGTCCACGTCGGCGAACACATTCGCCAGCGAGATCGTCGACACCGTCGCGTCTTCCTGCACCGTCACGTTGCCCAGCGACGACTCCACCGTCGGGGCGTCGTTCACCGCCGTCACCGTCACGCCGAAGCTGGTCGAGATCGCCGCGTTGGCCGCGTCGGTCGCGGTCACCGTGATCGTCGCCGTGCCGTTCTGGTTGCCCAGGTACGTCAGCACCACCGAGCCGTCCACGATCGCTGCCGTCACCAGATCAGTGTTGCTGCTGGACACCGAGTACGTGAGGCTATCTTCGTTGGTGGCGATGTCCACGTCGGCGAACACATTCGCCAGCGAGATCGTCGACACCGACGCGTCTTCCTGAACCGTCACGTTGCCCAGTGACGACTCCACCGTCGGGGCGTCGTTCACCGCCGTCACCGTCACGCCGAAGCTGGTCGAGATCGCCGCACCGGCCGCGTCGGTCGCGGTCACCGTGATCGTCGCCGTACCGTTCTGGTCGCCCAGGTAGGTCAGCACCACCGAGCCATCCACGATCGCCGCCGTCACCAGCGTGGGCTCGCTGCTCACCACCGAGTAGGTGAGACTGTCTTCATTGGTGGCGATGTCCACGTCGGCGAACACATTCGCCAGCGAGATCGTCGACACCGTCGCGTCTTCCTGCACCGTCACGTTGCCCAGCGACGACTCCACCGTCGGGGCGTCGTTCACCGCCGTCACCGTCACGCCGAAGCTGGTCGAGATCGCCGCGTTGGCCGCGTCGGTCGCGGTTACCGTGATCGTCGCCGTGCCGTTCTGGTTGCCCAGGTAGGTCAGCACCACCGAGCCGTCCACGATCGCCGCCGTTACCAACGTGGGATCGCTGCTCTCCACCGAGTACGTGAGGCTATCTTCATTGGTGGCGATATCCACGTCGGCGAACACATTCGCCAGCGAGATTGTCGACACCGTCGCGTCTTCCAGTACCGTCACGTTGCCCAGCGGCGTTGCCACCGTCGGAGTGTCATTCACTGCCGTGACGGTGATAGCGACTGATTCGGTGTCAGTGAGAGCACCGCCCAGCCCGGTGTTGCCCTCGTCAGTCACGCCGACCGTGAGCGTGTCGCTACCGTTGTAGTTGAGAGTTCCCTGGTAGGTCACACCGGCCAGCAGGGTGGCATTGATCTCGGCCAGGGTGCCGGTCAGAGTCACGGAGTTCGTACCGTTCCCTGCGATGCCGCCCACGGTCAGGCCGCCGCTGACACCCGCAGTGACCAACACGGTGCCGTGCTGGACTCCCAGCGTGACCGTGATGGCGTTGGTCCCGGCGTCCACGTCAGACACCGCGATGCTATTGAGCACCAAGGCGGTGTCTTCATTCACCGTCTGGGCCGTGGGCACCGTCAGGACCGGGGCGACGTTGAAGGCTTTGATCGTGAATTGAACCGAGGTCGCGCTCGACTGGGCGTTGCCCGCGGTGTCGGTCGTCGTGGAGGTCACGACGTACGATCCATCCGCGGGACGGGCGAAGACATAGCTCCAGGTTGAGCCCGTGAGGGTGGCCGTGAGGGCGACCGGAGTGACACTGGTGAACCCGTCGGTGCCATTCCAGTAGAGTTCGGACCCGCCAACCTGGCGGATCGTCAGCACGGCCTCGGTCGGGGCTGTCCCCGTACCGTCGACCGTGCCGGTGATCGTGCCCGTCCAGCTGATCGAATCGTAGGAGCCGGTGCCCGGGAAGCTGATCACCGATGTGGGGGCCTGGGCGTCAATCGTCACCGAGACCGAGCCGGACGCGACCGAGGCGTTGCCGGCGGCGTCGTGGGCCTTGGCCGTGAGGACGTGGGTTCCGTTGCTCAGCGCGGAGCTGGTGATGCTCCAGATCCCGGTGCCGGCGGCGGCCACACCCGTACCCACCACGGTCGTGCCGTCGGTGTCGTAGAGCGACACCGTGGTGCCGGGCTCAGCCGTACCCGAGAACAACGGGGTGGTGATCTTGGTCAGGTGATCGCTGCTGGAGCTGCCGCTGTCGCTGGCGGTCGCCAGGACGGGCGTCGGCGGAGCGTTGGGAGCGACGGTGTCGACCGCGAACGCCGCGGGCGCACTGTTCGCCGCGTTGCCGGCCACGTCGGTGGCCGTGGTCTGCACGATGTACGACCCGTCGGTCGGTTGGGCGAAAGCGTAGCTCCAGGTCGAACCGGCGATGCCGGCCGTGACGAGGAGGGGCGAGCCGCTCGAGACGAAGGCGGAGCCGTTCCAGTAGAAACCGTCGCTGACCCGGAGAATGCTGAGCTGAACCGAGGAGAGCCCGGCCAGGCCGTTGTCGGAGGCCGATCCGGTGAGCGTGCCGGTCCACCCGGCGACGTTGTAGCTGCTCCCCGAGGCGGGGAAGGTGACGGCGGACGAAGGTGCCGAGGCGTCGATGGTCACCGCGACCGAGGGGGACGCGGCCGAGGCATTGCCGGCGGCATCGGTGGCGGTGGCCGTCACCGCGTAAGCGCCGTTGGCCAGGGCGGAGCTGGTGATGCTCCAGGCGCCTGTGCCGGCGGCGGCGATGCCCGTGCCCAGCACGGTCACGCCGTTGTAGAGGGTCACCGTGGTGCCCGGAACGGCGGTACCGACGAAGGTGGGGATGGCGACGTTGGTGATGCGATCGCTATTGGAGCTGCCGCTATCGCTGGCCGACGCGAGGATTGGTGTCGAGGGGATCGCGGGGGCCACCGTCGCGACCGAGAAGCTCAAAGGAGCGGTGGTCGTCGTGTTCGCGGCCTGGTCGGTCGCTCGGGTCCGCAGGAAGTAAGTGCCGTCGGCCGGGCGAGCGAAGGCGTAGCTCCAGTTCGTGCCGGTGATGGTGGCCGAAACGTAGATCGCCGAGCCGCTGGAGACGAAGGCGGTCCCGTTCCAGTATTGGCCATCGCTGCGCTGGACGCTCACCTGCACGGACGCGAGGCCGGACGGGCCGAACTCGGTGGCCGTTCCGCTGATCGCTCCGGTCCAGGCATTCGGCCCGCTAACGGCCGAGCTGTAACTGGCCCCGGCCACCGGGGCCGTGATCGCCACGCTGGGAGCCTGGGTGTCGACCGCGAAACCGATCGAGCTGCTAGTTGTCGTGTTGCCGGCGAGGTCGGTCGCCGTGGCCTGAACGCTGTACGAGCCGTCGGCCGGACGGGCGAAGGCATAAGTCCAGGTCGACCCGCTGATGGTGGCCGTGACAAGAAGGGGGGAACCACTGGAGACAAACGAGGTGCCGTTCCAGAAGTAGCCGTCACTGCCGCGGACGATGCTCAACTTGACGGTGGAAAGGCCGGCCGGTCCCGCGTCGGAGGCCGTGCCGCTCACCGATCCGGTCCACTGATGAACCCCGCTGCCAGCCGCGCTGTAGTTGCCGGCAGCCACCGGAGCGGCAATGGCGACAGTCGGCGTCTGTGTGTCGACGACAAACCCGACCGAGCTGGAAGCCGTTGCGTTTCCGGCCAGATCGGTCGCCGTGGCCTGGATGCTGTACGACCCATCCGCCGGACGAGCGAAGGTATAGCTCCAGGTCGGACCGGTGATCACGGCCGAGACCAGGAGGGGCGAACCGCTGGAGACGAAGGCGGAGCCGTCCCAATAGTAACCGTCGCTGCCACGGACGATGGTGAGCTGGACGGAGGAAAGGCCGGCAACTCCGGTGTCGGAGGCCGACCCGGTGATTGGCCCTGTCCACCCGGCCGCATTGTAGCTACCGCCGGCGGCCGGGAAGGCGATCACCGACGTGGGAGCCTGGGCGTCAATCGTCACCGTGACCGAGCCGGACGCGGCCGAGGCGTTGCCGGCGGCGTCGTGGGCCTTGGCCGTGAGCACGTGGGCTCCGTTGCTCAGAGCGGAGCTGGTGATGCTCCAGATCCCGGTGCCGGCGGCGGCCACGCCCGTGCCCACCACGGTCGTGCCGTCGGTGTCGTAGAGCGTCACCGTGGTGCCGGGCTCAGCTGTGCCCGAGAACAACGGGGTGGTGATCTTGGTCAGGTGATCGCTGCTGGAGCTGCCGCTGTCGCTGGCGGTCGCCAGGACGGGCGTCGGCGGAGCGTTGGGGGCGACGGTGTCGACCGCGAACGCCGCGGGCGCACTGTTCGCCGCGTTGCCGGCCACGTCGGTGGCCGTGGTCTGCACGATGTAAGACCCGTCGGTCGGCCGGGCGAAAGCGTAGCTCCACGTCGAACCGGTCACGGAGGCCTGAACGAGGAGGGGCGAGCCGCTGCTGACGAAGGCGGAGCCGTTCCAGTAGAAACCGTCGCTGACCCGGAGGATGCTGAGCTGAACCGAGGAGAGTCCGGCAAGACCGGTATCAGAGGCCGATCCGGTGAGCGTGCCGGTCCACCCGGCGACGTTATAGCTGCTGCCGGAGGCGGGGAAGGAAATGGAGGACGTAGGAGCCTGAGCGTCGACCGTCACGGCCAGGGCGGCGGAGGAGTCGGAAACGTTGGTGGCGGCGTCCGTGGCGGTGGCAGTGATCTGGTGCAGCCCGTTGCTCAGCGGCGAACTGGTGATGCTCCAGACGCCGGTGCCGACAGCAGCAATGCCCGTGCCCAAGACGGTCGTGCCCTCGTAGAGGGTGACCGTACTGCCGGGCTGGGCCGTTCCCGTGAACGTCGGAGTCGTGACGTTGGTAATGTGGTCACTATTGGAGTTGCCGCTATCGCTGGCTGTGGCGAGGACCGGAGTCGAGGGAGCCGCGGGAGCGTCGGTCGAAATCGCGAACGACGTCGGTGCGCCCACCGCTGAGTTGCCGGCGATGTCGGTGGCCACGGCCTGGATGAAGTAAGTGCCGTTGCTCGGTCGGGTGAAGGCGAGGCTCCAGCTCGAACCGCTGAGGACCGAGGACACCAGGATGGGATCGTTGCTGGCCACGAAAGCCGAACCGTTCCAGTAGGCGCCATCAATGGCCCGGAGAATGCTCACCTGCACCGACTCGAGACCGGCCAAGCCGAATTCGCTGGCCGTTCCGCTGATCGCCCCCGCCCAGGCGCTCGGACCACTGGGGGCCGTGCCGTAGCTGCCGCCTGCCACCGGGAAGGCCACCGTCGCACTCGGCGCTTGCGAGTCGATCGTCACCGACAGAGGATTGGAGGTTGAAGGACTCCCCACGACGGGGGTTGACTGAGCGGTGATGCTGTGAACGCCGTCGGCCAGCGTGCCCGCGGTGAACGTCCAGCTCCCACTCCCATTGGCCGTGGTCGTGCCCAGCAGGGTGGAGCCGTCGAACAGGCTGATGGTCGTCCCGGCCACCGCCACACCCGTGAACGTCGGTGTGGTGTCGTTGGTAATCTGGTCCGTGTTCGAGGAGCCGGTATCGCTTGCGAGGCCGATCGACACCGACGGCGCGTATCGCACGGCGTCGGCGATGACGTAGTTATTGGCGTTGTTGGTCAGAACGACCTTGAGCGTCCCGCTCGAGATCGCCACCTTGCCCAGGCTCTGGAACGTTGAGCCCCCAACGACGGTTCCCGTCGGTGCATTCCGCTGGTCGACCGGCACGGTGGCCAGAAGCGTCGAACCGTCATAGATCAGGTACGTGGCATTGCTCGCCCGGTTGGTCCCGGCCAGCCAGGTCACCTGCACATCATAGTAGCCCGAAGGAACGCCCGACTGCTGCCAGGTGGAGGCCGCCGACCCGTCTCCGGGCGCGGCATAGCTGGCCGTTCCCCCATGGCCACCGGCAAAGCTCGCCCAGGTTCCCGTCTTGCTGTAGTCGGTTGTGCCATTGTCGATGAACGAGGGGCCACTGGCGGCGACGGTCGCCGAGGCCTCGATGGTGTTGTTGGCTTCGTTGGATTCGGGGACGAGGCCGGCCGGATCGATGACCGCGAAGATGTGATAGGTGCCGGAACGGGTGAACTGCAACGCGGGGCTGGCGCCGGCATGCGTACCAACCGTCTTGCCGGCACCCGTGATCGTCTCGGTGGCCAGCAACACGTCGTCGCCGTTGCCCAAGATCGCGTCGGTCGAGGCGTAGTACGAAATCACGAAGTCGGCCGTCGCCGCCGTGTCCGCGATGTTGTAGGTGCGGGTGACGGTGAAGGGGGTCTGCGTATCGGCATTGGCGGGGGCCACCACGCCACCTCCCGACCAATTCAGGTCGAAGGTCGGGGGTGCCACCGGCGCGAATCGCACGGCGTCGGCAATGACGTAATTATTGGCGTTGTTGGTCAGGACGACCTTGAGCGTCCCGCTCGAGATCGACACGCTGCCCAGGCTCTGGAACGTCGTCCCACCAACGACAGTCCCCGTCGGCGCATTCCGTTGGTCGACCTGAACGGTTCTCACCAGCGTCGAACCGTCATAGATCAGGTACGTGGCATTGCTCGCCCGGTTGGTCCCGGCCAGCCAGGTCACCTGCACATCATAGTAGCCCGCGGAAAGGCCCGCCTGCTGCCAGGTGGCACCTGTCGACCCGTCGCCGGGCGCGGCATAACTGGCCGTTCCGCCATGGCCACCGGGGAAGCCGACCCAGGTTCCCGTCTGGCTGTAGTCGGTCGTCCCGTTATCGATGATCGAGGGGCCGCTGACGACGACCGGCGCCGAGGCCTCGACGGTGTTGTTCAGCTCGCTGGATTCGGGGAGCAGCCCGGCCGGATCGATGACCGCGAAGATGTGATAGGTGCCGGAGCGGGTGAACTGCAACGCGGGGCTGGCACCATTATGCGTACCAACCGTCTTGCCGGCACCCGTGATCGTCTCGGTGGCCAGCAACACGTCGTCGCCGTTACCCAAAATCGCGTCGGTCGAGCCGTAGTAGGCGATCGCAAAGTCGTCCGTGGTTCCCACGACGTTATAGGTGCGATCGACGGTGAAGGGCGCCTGGGTATCGGCGGTGGCGGGCGCCGACACGCCCCCACCTGACCAATTCAGGTCGAAGGCCGGGGCGGGCAACGGAGTGAACCGCACCGCGTCGGCGATGACGTAATTATTGGCGTTATTGCTCAGGACGACCCGCAACGTGCCGCTCGAGATCGCCACACTGCCCAGGCTCTGGAACGTCGTCCCACCAACAACGGTTCCCGTCGGCGCGTTTCGCTGGTCGATCTGGACCGACTTCAATGGCGTGGAGGCGTTGCCGTCAAAGATGAGATAGGTGGCATTGCTGGCCCGGTTGGTGCCGGCCAGCCAGGTGACATCCACCTGGTAGTTGCCACTGGCCAGACCCGACTGTTGCCAGGTGGCGGACGTAGTTCCCGCGCCTGGCGCGGCATAACTGGCCGTCCCACCGTAGCCCCCGTTGAAGCCCACCCACGCTCCGGTTTGGCTATGGCCGGCTGTGCCGTTATCGATGATCGTCCCCACCGTGACCGTTTGAGCCGCCTCGGTGGCGTTATTCGTTTCATCGGATTCGACGACGGTGTTGCCGTTATCGATGACGGCGAAAAGGTGATAGCTGCCGGCTTGATTAAACTGCAGCGACGGACTGTTCCCAGCGTGCGTGCCGACCGTGGCCCCGGCGCCCGTGATGGTCTCGGAGGCCAGCAGGACGTCGTCGCCGTTCCCCAGCACATTATCGGTCGAGGAATAGTAGGAAATCGCGAAGTCGGCCGGTGCCGCCGAGTCCGCGACGTTATAAGTGCGGCTTACCGTGATAGGCACCGGTGCGTCGGCATTGGCCGGAGCGACAATTCCCCCCCCCGACCAGTTGAGATCGACGGAGAGCAGGGTGCGCTGCTCAACCTGCTCCACAATAAGATCAAGCGTTCGATTACGAATACCAGATTGCCCAGTAGCCGACCGATCCTGTCCCCGAAGGTTCTGGTTGGCGCGTCGGCGTCGATTCTTCCAGAACCCGAAACGGCGCTGCGGTGCGGAATCGGAATGATGAGACATGGGAACTATCTCCTAAGCTACAGGGCGATAAATCTGGGTGGAGGAGAAAGCGCCGTGGCGCCTTTTCGGCAAACTTTGTCTGACATGACGGGCGTGTCTCCGCAGCACATCGCGGAACTGACGGGCTGACCCGTCGTACAACCACACCCTGAGACCTGGATACATTTTGTTATTGATTAGGACTCAAATAAGGCATGTCACTTACTGCCTATTCTTTGGTCCCTGAAAGCTGCGAGACGAATGATTCTGCGACAACGGCCTGACTGCCTGAGAATCTTGAAAGCCCAATCAAGACACGAATGCAATTTCATTCAACCAACTGTACGCATAACTAAGCGGCTGCCCCGATGACTTGTTTTGATTTCTAGAGGGCGGCGGAAATTCAGCCAACAACGCCATCGATCCGAACCGCATTCAGCCGGGCGTGCAGGCCCTCTCGACCGCAAATCACCCAAACACGCGATTTTCCATTCAGATCAGCCCGCTGACGCGCGCTTCGCCAGTCCCTTACCCCAGGCGCAAACGAACTCGAACTCATGCCGAGCAAGGCGTCACCCTCCCGGGACGAGTTGCGAAACGAGAGACAAGGGCCGGAAACCTACTGGCCGGCGCTAATCAAGGGGTGGGCGTATTGGCGATTCGCCGGGGGCGGGAATGATAAAAGCGTGATGGGTTGATACAAGCAGTCTCATGGTGCTGATCTCGCGTGGATCAAGTGGAGTAGGTCAACAGCGACCTGCATGATCTGCGAACACTGGCGAGGCGTATGAGGAGGAATTTGCTTGGGTTAACGCACGACAGTCAACCTTCGCAATCCAACGAAAACAGAACCCTCATAACGGCGAGGTTGATTCCGATTTCTAAGGAGGTTTCCAGTCCTTACAAAGATAATATCACCAGCTCACGATAGCAAGGACAATTTTCTCGATCTGTAGATCTAGTTGTGAGGAACCTGTGACCGTCATCCACTTGAGAAAATCACGAGTGCTTTTCTTGGCGACTACACGGCTAATTGAACCACTTTAGTACTCCGAAAAAGAGCCATTTCGCCGATGTGACAACATCGTTCGATGCTCTATTGATTCACCAGAACAGGGCTCGGTCATGCGCGATCGCTTGGCCAGCCCCACCTTCGCGAGGTTACAAACGCCAAAAATAACATAAAAACAGTTTAGTCAAAGACCAAGCAGTTGTAGTGGCCGATCAAACAGCAATTATCACCACATGTTAGTTCGCTTTAGAGAGATAGAAAGAAAATCAATGCGCATGGGAAAAGCTTATCCCACTGCTCTCCTCCGCCCTGAAAATCAAAAACACAAAACGCCTGCACCGGGTCTCTGCCGCGTCGACGGCAAATCGACCAAAATCAATTGTCGCGGCCGCAGGGTCTCTGGATTGACGAAGGGTTGGAGTATTGCAGTCTCATCAACACTCTCAAAATGATGAGTTGTCCAATCTCGTCTTCGCAACGTCGTAGACGAAGTGAGAAGTGTCACTCCGACAGTTGCCGTGACTTCTCTCGTGTCTCGACTGAAGACTTGGCAACAGCAGGAGTTAGATCAAAGCGTGGTGACTGGCCCCATGAACCAAGCGATCGGCAGCCAGCCTGAGATGCTTGGCGCCCATTTGGGGAAGTAAAGCGCATGAAAAGACCGGCTTGTTTCACCATTTGTCTGCTCTGCAGAGTGCTCTGGTGAAAGAGCCGGTCGCACAAAATTTATTCGCGGATGTCCAACACTGGCCCTTTTAGTCCCGCCCTTCCGCCGGCTGCACTTGCGCCGGGGCGGACAGATAGGAGAAGAGGTCACGGACCTCTTCGGGCGAGAGTTTGTCGAGCAGGCCCTCGGGCATCATTGAGGCATTCGACACTTTGAGATCGTCCACATCCTCACGGGGGAGGATGAGCCGATCATTGGCGGTCTGAACGGTGATCGACGCCTCGTTCTGCTCTCGGATGATCCCGCTCAGAAGCCGGCCATCGGTCGTGGCGATCGTCGTGAGCTGAAAGTCGCGTCCGACGGCCGCCCCGGGATCGAGCACGTTCTCCAGGATGTAGTCGATGCTCGCCCGGTCGGAGCCGGTCAACTCGGGCCCGACATCACCTCCGGCCCCGAACAGCTTATGGCACTGGAGACACGCTTTGTTAAAGACGAGCCGGCCACGACTCGCGTCGGGTGTGCGGCCGGCGTCAGCCGCCAGCGCGGCTTTGTACTTGGTCATCAGCGCGGCCTTGTCGGCCGAGGTCCCTCGAAGCGTGCCCCAGGCAGACTCCAATTGTTTGTTTAACGCCACATTATTGAATGCAAGGATTTGGCGGGCGACTGTTGCCGAAATGTCTCGGCGAGGCACAACTTGCTCTCGAACCGCTTCCAAGAGCGCCTTCGCCGAGATGGGCCGCGAGGCGAGCGTGGCGACCACATCATCGCGATCGGTCTCACTGAGCGTCGGATAGCGCTTGAGCAGACTCGGAGCAATCGCCGGGTCGTCATACGCCCCCAAGCTGCGGATCGCCGGAGAACGCAATGAGGGATGGTCGAGGAGCCGTTGTAAGACAGGCACCAGCCCGGCCACTCGGCGCTCGACTAGCGCCTCGAGTGCACGATGACGCTCGCCCTCTTCAGCCGACTTCGATTCGAGCGTCGATCGCAGTTTCTCGATCGCATTCGGGTCATTGAACAAGAGACCGAGCATCGCGG
The DNA here is from genome assembly GCF_045290345.1 of Singulisphaera photorubra. Taxonomy (GTDB): domain Bacteria; phylum Planctomycetota; class Planctomycetia; order Isosphaerales; family Isosphaeraceae; genus Singulisphaera. The sequence continues at coordinate 4,517,772 of NZ_CP155447.1, forward strand.
CCTGCTCGCGGACCGAGGCGTCCTTGCTCTGGGAAAGGAGTTCGAATCGCTTCGCCCAACCCTCGGGAGCCGGGACTTGCTTGTGACCGCGAAGCGCCTCGCGCATGCCGGACAGAAGATCGCGCCGCGTGATGTCGTCGGTGGTTTCAGTCCTCGGCAACAGGACCGCCAGGCCTTGCACCAAATCGGCCGCGATGATCCGGCGGGTGAGGAATTGCCTCAGCTTCGGGATCGTCACGCGTTCGATTAGCGACGCCGCCCGAACTCGATCCGCCGGCACCAGTGGCTCGATGCCATACCAGGTCATGAGGACCAGCGGCGTGTCCTCGGCATCCTCAGCATGAGAGGCCAGTCCCTCGGCGATTCCCCATCTCGTCTCGACCGGCAGCCGTTGCAGGGCGGAGGCCAACGTCAACCGGACCTTGGGCGAGGGGTCCGACTTCGCCATTTCAGCAAAGCGCGTCAGAGCTTTGGTCGAGGGCGTTTTCTCATCGACGAGGAACCGAACCGCCCAGGAGCGAAGATCTTCGTGGGCGTCGCCAAGCAAGCCGGTAAGCAAATCCTCCATGCTCCCGCCAATGGCATTCAACGACCAAAGTGCCCGAAGCCTCAGAGGTGCGGCCTGATCCGCGTTGAGCAGCGCTTCGAGCTGGGTCCGTGCGGCCGAGACGTCCTTGCCCGACGCCGCCCGCTCCTGAAGCAGCCGGCGCGCGGTTCGGACCTGCCACTCATTTTTGTGACTCTGAAGTTCGACCAGCTCCCGGTCGTTCCGTTGGGACAGGTCCAGCTTCGCCGGCTTCGTCTCTCCGAAAGTAATTTTATAGATCCGGCCATTTTCGCGGTGAGCGTTATCAGCGTCGTTTTCGTGGCACTCCCCTGTGTCGGACCAGTCGGTCAGGTACACCCCTCCATCCGGACCGTACTTCAGGTCAAGACCACGGAACCAGTTGTCGTTCGCCAGAAGAAAATCCTTCTCGTGGCGAGCGACGTAGCCTGATTTCAACCGCTCGAGCTTGTCACGATTGACACGATGGCCGTGGATATTGCAGGTATAGGCCGACCCGCGCATCGCGTCGGGCCAGTTGTCCCCGAGGTAGATCATCGCCCCGACGTGCGCATGGCCGCCGCCGGCTTCATCGGTCGTTCGCGTAACGCCAATCCGTCGGATATCGCTCCACTTCTCCGTGGTGTCCCAGTGGACATGATCCGCACAGGTGGGAATCAACTCGTAGCTGAAGGGGTTGAAGTCCTGACCGAACATTCGCTGGAAGCGGGCTCCAGGAACGGCATGAAAGAGGTGAGGGATGACGCAGTTGGTGATGAACGCCTCACCCCGCTCGTCGAAGTCGAGCCCCCAAGGATTCGTCGTGCCGTGCGCGACGACTTCGACGACCTCCCGAGTCGGATGATATCGCCAGACGCCGCAGTTGATCGCCGTGCGTTTCTCATTCGGCGTACCAGGCTTACCAACGAGCGAGTTCGACAGAATTCCGTTGCAGCCCCAGAGCCAGCCATCAGGGGCCCAGTTCAAGGCATTGAACATATTGTGCTGAGCCTTGACATCCCAGCCGTCGAGTTTGACGACGGGCGGGCCATCAGGCATGTCATTGCCGTCGGCATCCGGGATGAAGAGCAGGTTCGGTGTGGCGCAGAGCCAGACGCCACCGAAGCCGAGTGCGATTCCGGTCAAGCTCGTTCCACCCTCGTAGAAGACCTTGCGCTGGTCGGCCTGACCGTCGCCGTCGGTATCCTCCAGGATGATCACACGGTCCTTCTTTTGCGGACCGCCGAGCCAGATCGGATACGAGTAGCATTCGACGACCCAGAGCCGCCCCTTGGGATCGATCGTGAAGGCAATCGGCTGGTGAACGTCCGGTTCCCCTGCGAACAGGGTTGCCTTATAGCCCATTGGCAGCGTCATCTTCTGCGCCGCCTGGGCGAGGGGCAAGGGACGCGGTTGGGGTTCCTCGGCACGAATCGTCCCGACCGTCATCCCTGCGATCAATGCCACTGTCCTCGGAATCGCGAGCCTTCCCCAACTGAGCATCGTTCATGTCCTCGATGGCCTGGTTTCGTTTCGGTCTTCGAGATCGTCGAGGATCGCCGCCGCGAGATCAAGCCGGTAGCGACGTGCCTGCCGTCACGTGATGGAATTCTGTCCAGAATTACATCTGGTCCAGGAGCGTTGCCGTGACACTCGCGATCGACGACCGCTCAAGCTGTTTGGCCATCGCCTCCCATGCCTCGTCATAAATTTCCATCAAGACTTTCTGGATATTGCAGCCCACGAAGCATTTCTGGTTCGGTTCGCTATGGTGAAGGGCAAACATCTGATGCCGCGGCTCGACCACCCGGAGGACTTCGAGGAGATTGATCTCCGCGGGGTTGGCTACTAGTAACCAGCCGCCCCCGACGCCTGTCTTGGACTCAACAAAACCGGCCGCGCGAAAAAGGCCCAGTAACCTACGGATGACCACCGGGTTGGTATTCACGCTCTCGGCGATAAATTCCGAAGTCAGGGCATTGCCTCGCTTCAAGGCGAGTACGGTCAGGATGTGGATGCCGACGCTCAGCTTTGAGCTCAACTCGACACCTCTCGCGTTCTGTTCAGGGCTGGAGCAAATCGGATTGTTGAGCGACGCACTGGCCATCAGCTTAAATGCGGTCGACATGGCCATCAACCCCGGACCCGAAACAGACAGAGATCGAGGAGGCAGCCGAGGCCAGGACGAGCCCGGGGGTCGTCCCGCGCCTCGGAATTCACGCAGGTTAGTGCGTCTCTTCGATTTCGCGATGAAGCACTCCATCGCGAGATCGAGGCCCCTCGAAACCGGAGGGATGGTAAGGTCCCACTGATTGTCGGGTTCCCACTGCTTCGTTTTTTAAGATTCCGAGTCCGGTCGACGTCACCGATAAGGTGGCCAACGGCGAGATCGGTCGCAGTCCCCCGCTCGCCGATTCGTGACTGTGGGTTGGGTCGTGGGACTCCTTGACGTTGTTACCTTTCCCGGAGTACCAATCGATGAGTCGCTCGCCCAGAATGTAATAGATCGGAATCACGAACCGACCCAGGACGGTACTCACGGCAATTCCGAACGCGATCACGATGCCCAGAGAATTGCGGCTATAGGCCCCTGCTCCGGTGGCTCGGGCCATCGGCAGAACTCCCATGACGAAGGCGAACGAGGTCATGAGGATCGGCCGCAACCGTTCCCGAGACGCGATCTTGGCCGACTCGAGGATCGACATCCCATGCTTCTGCCGCATTTCAACGCCAAACTCCACGATGAGAATGGCATTCTTCGTCTCCAGGCCGATCAGCATCACCAGGCCGATTTGCCCGAAGACATCGAGCGGCATGTCGTAGAGCCAGAGGCCCACGACGGCTCCAAACATGGCCAGTGGCACCGTCAGAATGATCACCAGGGGCCGGATCCAACTCTCGTAGAGAGCCGCCATGAACAAGAAGACGCAGACGACAGAGAGCGCGAAGATATAGGTGGCCTGGTTCCCCGTCTTTTGCTCCTGAAAGGTCGACCCCGTCCACTCGTAACCGAAACCGTCGGGGAGCACCTGGGCCGCGACCTCCTCCATGGCGGCGAGGCCCTGGCCCGAGCTAAAACCTGGAGCGGGTCCGCCATTGATTTTGGCCGAGGCGTAAAGGTTATAGTGCGGAACGTCGATCGGCCCCAGAGCGTAGCGGACATCCCCCAGTGAGCTCAGGTGGACCCGCTTCCCTTGGCGGTTCAAGACATAAAGGTTCTGGATATCCTCGGGCTTCGATCGTACGCCCCCCTCAGCCTGGATCATGACCTTCCAGACTTTGCCGTAGAGGTCGAAGTCATTCACGTAATAACCGCCGAGGTTCGCCTGGAGGACCGCGAACACGTCAGAGATCGGCACATCGAGCCGACGGGCCTTGGTGCGGTCGACGTCGAACTTCAGTTGGGGCACACGGGCCGAGTAAGTGGAGAAAACGCCGGCGAGCTCCGGGCGTTTTCTGGCCTCGTCCTGGAACTTGTCGACAACACGTTGCAGCGCATCGACTCCCTTGCCCGATCGGTCCTCGATCATGAGCTCGAACCCACCGGTCGGACTCAAGCCTCGAATCGCCGGCGGCAGCAAGACGAGCACTTGTGCGTCGCGGATCTCGGCGGCCACCTTCGCCTGCAGGGTGCCTGCAAGGCCCTGAGCACGTAGACCTGGAGTCCTTCGATGCGACCACTCTTCAAGGACAGGGAAAATGACGCCGCAGTTACTCTGGTTCGAAGAATTAATCACATTTAAGCCTTCGATCGAGACGGTGTCCCGCACCCCCTCGACGTCCCGGCAGATCGCTTCGACGCGTTTGAGGACCCGCGCGGTCGTCTCACCACTCGTTCCATCAGGTGTCTGAACCACGACGAGCAAGTAGCCCTGGTCTTCTGTGGGGATGAACGCCTTCGGCCGACCGGCGAGCATCAGTACGGTCAGACCAAGCAAGAGGACTGATGGCGCGACAATCGTCCACCAGTGGCGGGCCGTAAACTCGAGCACCGCGTCGTAAGAGTTTTCGATCCAGCTCAGACCGGCATTGAACCCGCGGAAGAGGAAGAACTTGGTCTCGCCATGCTTGGGTTTCAGGAACAAACGCGCCATCGCCGGACTGAACGTCAGGGAGTTAAACGCCGAGAAGACGAATGAGATGACAATCGTCATCGCAAACTGGTTGTACAGCTTCCCGGTCATACCTGGCATGAAAGCGACCGGGACGAAGACGGCGGCCAGAACAAGGGTGATCGTGACAATCGGAGTCGTGATCTCGGCCATCGCCGCGCGAGTGGCTTCGAGCGGCGCGAGTCCCCGATGCAGATACTTCTCGACGTTCTCTACCACGATGATCGCATCGTCGACCACCAGGCCGATTGCCAGGACCAGGCCGCAGAGCGTCAGAGAATTGATCGAAAAACCGAGAGCGGCCATCACCGCGAAGGTGGCCACCAACGAGACTGGAATCGCGAGCATCGGAATGATCGTTGCGCGAAACCCTTGCAAGAAAATGAACACGACGATCATCACAAGGGCGAACGACTCGAGCAGCGTGTGCTCGACCTCGCTGATATTTTCGTGCACATACTCCGTTGTATTGTACACGATCTTGTAATCGAGTCCGTCGGGAAAGCTCTTCTTGAGCTGATCCATCTCCGCGCGGACCTGGGACACGATCGCTAATGCGTTCGCGTCGGCGTACTGGTAGATCAGAATGCCACCGGCCGGCTTACCGCTAATATAACTGGACGTTTCAAAATTCTCAGACGACAGGTCGACGCGGGCGATGTCCTTGACCCGGACGATCGACCCGTCGTCGTTGCGGCGGACGATGATCTCTTCAAACTCTGTCGCCTTCTCGAGCCGGCCCTTCACCGTGATGGGGAGTTCGAAGTCTTGTCCATTGGGAACGGGCCTGCCCCCAATCTTGCCGGCAGCCGCCTGGACGTTCTCTTGTTGGATTGCCTGAATGACCTCCGAGGGCGAGATGCGCATATTGGCCATGCGGTCCGGATCAATCCAGATTCGCATCGCATACTTACGGCCGATTACGGTGGCATCGCTGATTCCGTTGATTCGCTTGAGCACGTCGGCCACATAAATCTGGCCGTAATTGTCGAGGAAGTTGGAATCATACCGGCCATCGGGCGAGATCAGGTTGACGACGCAGACCATGTCAGTCGACGTCTTCTTGATCGAAACGCCGTACTGCTTGACCTCCGGAGGGAGCTGCGCCTGCGCTGTCTGGACCCGGTTTTGAATGTCGACGGCGGCCATATCTTGAGAGTAGCCGACATCAAACGTGGCCACGATGTTCGACACGCCGTTGCTGGTACTGTCGGAACTGTAGTAGATCAGCCCTTTGGTTCCGTTGATCTGTTGCTCGATCGGCGTGGTCACCGTTCTGGCCACGCTGAGGGCATCGGCCCCGGTATAGGTCGTCGTCACCTGCACCTGGGGTGGGGCGATCTGCGGATACTGCGCGATCGGCAGGAGGAAAGCGCAGATCCCACCGATCAGCAGCATCAAGAGAGCCGACACAGTGGCAAAGATCGGCCGGCGGATAAAGAAGTCGACCATGGCTCGTCGAGGCTTTCCTAAAAGAGTGCGGGATGGGTCGCAGACCGGAAGCCTGTCTCCCGGCTCAAGACTTCGGTCGACCTGTCCGTGGGGATTCCACCTGGCTCGTGTGTTCACCGGTGGAGAACGCGGACGTCACCTTCGAACTCTGGGAACCCTCCCGCGTGAGGGCCGCCGGCGCGGTCTTGACAACGATGCCAGGGCGGATCGATTGCAGCCCCTCGACGATCACCGACACGCCCGAATCAAGCCCACTGGAAATGACCCGCATGCCTTCGTACGTCTGTGCAGCGGTGACCCTGTGAACGGCCACTTTGCCTGTCCCATCCACCACATGAACGACGGTGCCCGCCTCCGTCTCGGTCACCGAAGGCGCAGGGACGACGACGGCATTCTCGATGCGGTCGACAACCAGCCGCAACTTGACGTATTCGCCCGGCAAGAGTTTGCCTTCGGGATTGGGCATCCGCGCCTTGGCGAGAAAGGTTGAGGTCGTCTCATCAATGGTGTTGTCGATAAAGTAACATGTTCCGACTTGGGGAAATTCAAGCTCCCCTGTCGAGCCGGAACGGGCAAGGCGGACGGAAAGCCCTCGATCGATCAACTCCCGGGTCCGGTCGAGGTCGCGCGAACTCAGCCGAACGTCGATACCGATCGGGTCAAGTTGCTGAATGGTCGCCAGGTCGGAAAAACTTCCGCCCCCCATCGAGTCAGGTCCAACGAGATTACCGACCTTGACCTTCGCTTCGCCGATCCTGCCATCGATCGGCGCGACCATCCGACAATATCCCAGATTCAGTTGCGCATCGCGAACCGTGGCATTCGCAGCCTCAACCTGGGCTCGGGCCGACGCGATCCCGACCTCGAAGTCCGCATTCGCCTGCTCCTGATTTGCGCGATCGGCCTCAACCTGGGCCTCCCACTTCTTGCGATCGGCCTCGGCTTTATCCAACTCTTCGCTCGAGCCGGCGTTGCGAGCCAGCAGCGACCGACTTCTCCGTTCCTGAATATTTGCCAACAGAAGTTGCGCACGGTCGAGTTCGAGCTGGGCCAACGCGACCTCCCGCCCCTTCGAAACTTCCGATTTCTTGAGCGCTGCGGCGGCCTCGGCCTGCCGAGCTCGCGCCAGGAGAAGGGCGATTTTGTAAGGTTCCTCATCAATTACGAGGAGTAGCTGGCCCTTCTTCACGAACGCCCCCTCGTCAAAATGGCGTTCGGTCAGGAACCCGCGGACTCGGGCGCGAATCGTGACGTCTTCAAGTGCGCGGGTCGTCCCGTTCGGTGTCACGAGGACCGGAATACTCATACGCCTTGATTCAACGATGCCAACCGTCGGCGGAGGAGGCGGAGTGGGCGTCACTGGTTTCTGGCAACCCGCCAATGCCAACATCGTGAAAACAGCAACGAAAAAGCTCGGAACGCGACTCGCAAGGCGCGTGGAGCGACCGTCATGATGAATCATGGCAACAGGTCCTGAAGGTTCTCAATCCGGTCGGAGTTTCGTCCGGAATCCCTCTGATTTCGCCCAACCACGCGGGGCGAAACCATCCGGATATGGCATTCAACGTATCAGCACGCTGTCAATCAATAATCCATAATGCCGCCGACTTGCAACAAAATCTTGCTTGATTCATTGCTCATCAGCTGATTTGGCGTCAATCATCGAGTTCAGAAAAAATTTGATGCCCAAGCAGCTTAATCATGATTTCCAGGATCGACCCGTCTCATCCAGAATTGAAGTACGGGTGCCAATCACCGACCCATGCGTTGTGATGCAATCCAAGGTCGACTCCAACAGGTCTCACCCCCCGGCCGGGGCTACTTCCATCACCGAGCGGCGGTAAGCAGCCAGCCGTCGCTCTCTGATTCGCAACTATAGTAGTTACGATCAGGATGAAGTCAACTGGGGCGCGGAAAGAGTTTTAGAACTCGAGGACTCGAGAGTGGATAAGCCTGCCTGGAAATCTTTGGGCTTCCTCCAAGCGGTGATCCGCTGGGCTCGGATCATCTTTTTTTGGGGGATGTTTACCGAGGATTAGCCGTAAAGCCCCCGGATTTATCCGTGGGGATATAAGGCGTGAATTTTATTGATTTGTGAACACAACACAACTACAATACAGTCATGGCCAAGCATCGCAAAGTCTACCGATTCCGGATGAAGCCCACGAAGCGCAGGCCCATACTCTTAACCGCATGGCTGGTGCTCGGCGGTGGGTCTGGAACTGGGCGCTTCGCGACGGAAAGAGCACTACCGGAATTCGGAAAGACGCTCCCGATGAGCGCCTCTCGTCCGAGTTGACCGCACTGAAGACCCGGTCCGAGACGGCGTGGCTCAAGGACGCGGATTCTCAGGCGTTGCAACAGGTGCTCAAGGATCTGTATCAAGCCTACGACAACCACTTCAACCCGAGGATGAAGGCGAAGTTCCCCAGGTTCAAGAACCGGAAGCGAGACCGGGCGCGATTCCGCATCCCCCAGCGGGTCAAGGTTGTCGACGGCAAGGTCGTCATCCCCAAGATCGGCCCCGTCCGCATCTATCAGAGCCAGCCCGTCGATGAGCCGACCAAAAGCGCCACGTTCCGCCGTTCCGTCGATGGCAAGTGGTATGTCAGCCTCACGGCCGAATTCGAGATGCCGGACGTACCTCTGTCGCCGCCTTCTCCGGAACGGTCGGTCGGCATCGATCTGGGTTTGATCGACTTCGCCACGCTCTCCGATGGATCGGAGCCGATCCCGGCCCCGAAGTGCTTCCGCAAGTCTCAGAAGAAACTTCGCAAGGCGCAACGAACCGTTTCCCGCCGCAAGCCGGGGAGCAAGCGGAAGATCAAGGCCCGAATCCAGGTGGCTCGCATCCACCGGAAGACCGCCAACCAAAGGAACGACTTCCTGCATAAGTTGTCCACAGAACTCGTTGGAAAGCATGCCGGCCTCTGCATCGAGGATCTGAGCGTGAAGGGCCTTGCGAGAACCAAGCTGGCCAAGAGCGTGACCGATGCCTCGTGGGGGGAATTCCGCCGTCAGCTCGAATACAAGTGCCTGTGGAACCGCAAACATCTGGTGGTCATCGACCGCTGGTTCCCTTCGTCGAAGATGTGCAACGCATGCGGCGCCCTCAATGGCAATCTCACGCTCAAAGATCGGGAGTGGGATTGCGAATGCGGGGCCCATCACAAGCGGGACTTCCTCGCCGCGTGCAACATCAGGGACGAAGGGTTGAGGATGCTCGCCGTCGGGCAGACGGAGAGTCGAAACGCTCGGGGAGCCAGTGTAAGACCTCGTATCGAGGCTGTTGGTGTCGAACCGAGAATCCCCCGCCTTTAGACGTGGGGAGTGTCAACTCGTTGGGATCTCCAACCTTCATGGCCCCGAGGGACTCACCGATCCTTCAAGGAAAGCTGTGTCGATATTGGTATTTTGATGCGCAGCGTCGATATTCCCAGTAACGTAGGTGGGTAACTTCAGGCTCCCCGATTTCATCCGCCTGACGTGATCAGGACCAAATCATTCTCTCCGGGAAAGGACCAGCCCCTATGAGCCGAGTGGACCTCGACGTCTACAACGAAGCGACTGGATTCATGATCACTTCAGAAGGACTGAGCGGAGGAGCGTTTTCCGATGTCGAGTCCGGTGATGCAGACTGGCTCAAGGCTGTCAAAAAGGGAGTTTTCCTGCCGTTCAGCCTTTACCAGGATGACTCGTTTGTGATCCGGATCGTTCTCGACGAGCCGCTGTCAACGCAGGAGCAGGACGAGTGGGTTGGGAAGGTCGTCACCAAACTTCGCGTGCCCGACGGACGGCTTGTCGTGGTTGGAGGGGCCCGGAATTTCTCTGGGGCGAAGACATGGAGGAATTCATGCGTGTCCTCGACGTGCCTCCGGGTGAGTACCTTGCCGAGGTCTATACCTACTTGCACGGCGTCAACGGCTCGAGTTGTCTGGCCGCCACAAACTCGGACGAAGCCCTGGGCGCCTATTTCAGGCGAACCCGGCCCGGAATGGAATTCCCGCTCTGGCTGCAGAACGAATGCGCCGGGGATCCGAACAACGATCCCGACCACAAAGAGGAGTGGAAGGACAAGACCTCCGACTACGAGACGGAGCAACCCCATTATGTTTCATTCTTGCTCCGTCTGACTCCTTTAATCGAAGCCCCCGGATTGCCGAAAATGGATGGCGGTTGGATCGTGGAAGCCCAAGGGGCGCGAAAGCCCACGGCTTTTCCGCTTGGCGTCGTGGCCGACCACCTTGTCTCTGAGGATGAGAGCTAACAGGCAATCATGGACTTGCTCTTGATTTCTTCTGGGCGACCTCGGTTGATTGCAACCGAGTGGGCGGCTCGAGCTTGAGAATGACAACGGTCATGAGGCCGTGCCCCCCCCTCTCCCGTTCTCGAAGGGATTCAAGTGGAATCGAATTTTCTAAGACAGCGGGCGCCCCATCGACACTTGAACGGAAAATCGAATTGCGGGCGGGGGGCACGGGTCCAAGGGGAAAGCGCCGGTGAGAAGATCGTGACGCTTTGGTTCGGCTGAATCCCGTCGTGTGCCGGGCGGCCTGTCAGCCGCTAAACGCTGGCATGGTTCAGGAGGTCGATCGCCGGGCCGTCGAGTTCCAACCTCGTAGCCTCGATCAAATCGTCGAGTTGTTCGACGCAGGTGGCGCTGGCGATGGGGGCCGTCACGCTTGGCTGTGCCAGCAGCCAGGCGATCGCGACCCGAGCGGGCGTCGAAGAGTATCGACCGGCCACGTCGTCAAGCGCCTTGAGAATTCGAAAACCGCGGTCGTTCAGGTATTTCTTGACCCCCTGCCCTCGCGAACTTTTGGCGAGATCCGCTTCCGAGCGATACTTTCCGGTGAGGAATCCACTGGCCAGTGAATAGTAGGGAATGACACCAAGACCCGCCGCGCGACAGACGGGTTCGAGTGCGTCCTCGAATCCAGCCCGTTCGCAGAGGTTGTACTCGGGCTGAAGAGATTGGTACGCGGTCAGGCCGTTGACTTGACTCACCTTGAGTGCCTCGGCCAATCGTTCCGCCGAATAGTTCGAGGCGCCGATCATTCGCACTTTCCCCTGCTGAATCAAGCCATGAAACGTCTCGAGCGTCTCTTCGAGAGGTGTTTCTGGGTCGTCCTTGTGGGACTGGTAGAGGTCGATATGGTCCGTCTGTAGCCGCCGCAGAGAATCTTCCACGGTACGCTTGATGTAAGGCCCTGCGAGTCCCCCCGTGTCCAGCCCCATGCCGACCTTGGTCGCAAGGATGACCTGATCTCGCTTTCCACTCTGCTTGAGCCACTTGCCGATGATCGTCTCGGATTCTCCCCCTTGATTGCCGGGAGCCCAGCGCGAGTAAACATCGGCGGTGTCGATCAACCGGAGACCAGCCGCAACAAACGCGTCGAGCAATCGGAACGACATGGCCTCGTCGATCGTCCAGCCGAATACATTCCCACCAAACGCCAACGGCCCGACATCCAAGCCAGAATTCCCAAGCATACACGTTTTCATGTCTTCCACTCCAAGGCCGACAGAGTCCTCGACTCGGTTTCTCCTCTCAGGTTAAGTGAACTCGTCGAAGGTGGCAACTTGCCGACGACCGAATCGCCTCGCGAAACGGGAGCTCCCGCCGCAAGAGTCCCGACTCATTGATCCCCGATGGAAACGAAGAGGTCCGTTCTTCCCAGTTGTCAAATTCCTTAAAATCGCCACAAACTTCAACACGCGTCCTGATTGCCTAAACTCTTGAGAGAAGTGGCCGCGACCTCAGCCGGTCTTCTCCCTATGATAGAGAGGCGAGCGGATAAGCCGAGTTGAGTCATGCGAGTTCGATTTCTCCACGGCTCGCCGATCTGTCAGCAATGCAGGGAGCGCAGCAATCTTTCGGCGTACGGACGCGTTCACTCCGACCTTGTACTCCAGGAAGACCCTGTTCAATGTCGTCCGACTCTACCCTCTTCCAAGCGGTACAGACCGATGGGGTGTCGATCGTCACGGTCCTCGACCCTGAACTCCTCAAGGATGAAAAAGAGACGTTCTACGGGCTGGCGGAGAGCCTCGGCACAGACGCCACGTCCCAGGGTGTCATCCTCAATCTGTCGAACGTCCGAGTGTTTCAGAGTTCGATGCTCGGCGTCATGATCAACTTCCAGAAACGGCTCAAAGAGCACAACAAGAGTCTCAAACTCTGTGCGCTCGACCCTCAAGTGCACCGGGTCTTCCAACTCACGAAGATGGATCAGATCTTCGATATTCAGTCAACCGAACAGGCTGCGATCAAGTCGATTCAGGGAACGGAAGGATCGGGCTGGTTTTCGAAAATCCTCGGTGTGTTCGGCAGTTCCCGTGAGTAACAAAAACAGGAAAAGAGGAGCGGCCAAGCCGAGTCGTTTGTGGGAACTCCACTCGGCGGGCCGTCTCCTGGTTCGTTGTCGTCACTTTCTCAAAAGGCCGGATCGGGCGCCAGCAAACTCGGCAACCATCGATCTGGAAGTGACTATGGCTTCTCGACTTCCCAAGGTACGACCCACAAGTAGACGATGTGTTCTTCCTCGTCTTCGGGCAGGCGAAGAGTGATCGTCTTCTTCGGTTTCGCTCCTTTCATGTCGAAGTCGTGGGAGACGATCCGCGTTCCCGCCTTGAGTTGACGGAGCTTCGGCATGAGCCTGACGTTGAGTTCCGGAAGCAGGTAGAGCGTCACAACGTTGGCCTCGGACAGGTCGACCTCGAAGATATCCTCTTGCTTGATGGTTACCAGGCTCTCGACTCCGTTCTTGCGGACGTTTTCGCGAGACTCGTAGATCCGTTTCGGATCGATGTCGTATCCCGTCCCCTTGGCCCCATATTTTTTCGCCGCCGTGACCACGATTCGCCCATCTCCGCACCCCAGATCGTGGAGATTGTCCCCATTGCGGACCTCGGCCAACTCGAGCATCCTGTCCACAACGACTTGGGGGGTCGGGACATACATGACGTCGGGCCATTTCTTCTTTTTCTTGGGTCGGCCCTGATCCTGTCCGTCGCTCGGTGCGTGTGGAGAGTCTGAGCGCTTCGTCTGCACATGGATTGTGGATCGGGAGCGCCGCAGCGCTTCGCCGTCCTGCGAGTGAGTTCGCGATGCACTCCAGAGCATGCCGAATGCAACGGCGAGAATCGCCGTTCTCTGGCCGATGATGGGTCGTTTCTGAGCGAATCGCATCGTGGCTTCCTTGAATCGAAGGAAACATGCGCGTCTCGACGGTTGGCCAGCGACTCCGGCCGGACCGATCTCTCCCTTCTCAATGATTGAACCACAGCGGAAACGCCCGGCGTCTAGAAAACGCTTTCAGAAGTTTGTATGACGGATCAAGCCGGCCAGTCATCCGCCTTGAACTCTCTCATCACCCTCTGTTTCGTCCTGCTCCGCTCTATTTTGTTTCGATTTGCAACAACAGGCTCATACCTGGTGTGAAATGAACTCGTCCCACGAAGGCGGAGTTTCAAGAGTTCCTTGCGATCGTGACGATCATCTCTCCTAGGCAACAGAGACGCTTAGGGGTTGCGCGTCGACGGGAGAAGGCATGGAAGCCGTGGCGTCTGAGCAGCAGCCCTCTCGTGAGAGGCGAAGATTCCCGCGCGCATCCCGGCTGCCATGGGTGCTGGCATTCGCGATCGTCAGCCAGGCTGGGTGCTACAACGCGGGAGACGTGACCGGTCGGATGGTCCCCCACTCGTGGCGAGGGAACCCCTGGGGCCCAGACGCCGAGGCGGCCCGACGATTCGGCCGACTTCCCACGATTCCGTCCAGTCCTCCCATGTGCGTTTGGGAATCCTGGGCCCGGGCTCATTTGCGCGATGGGGACATCGTCTTCCGGATGGGGGATGCCCGGGTCGCGTGCGGGCTCTATCCGTTCTCACGGATTTCGGCAGAGATGGCCGGCAGCCGTTATTCGCATACCGGGATCGTCGCTTGGGAAAATGGCGAACCGGTGGTCTACGACACGAATAAGTCGGGGCCGCGCAAACAGCCCTTTCCGATCTGGGTCCTCGATGTCGCAGGGGGCATCGCCGTCAAACGGCCCGACGCCAACAACCAGCGATTCGTGGCCGGCGCAGTCGCGTTCTGCCAGGACGCGTATCAACGCCAGGTGCCATTTGACCCAAAGCTGCTGCTTGATAACGACCGGTTTTACTGCATCGAATTAACGGAGCGGGCCTACCGATCCGCGGGCCTGGTCCTCTCCGAACCCATTCGCATCGACCACTTACCCCGTTATCAACACTTTCCAAAAGCCGTCTGGCTCGCGCGTCACTTCTCGTCGATCCGGCCCGACCAGTCGGCCTTCGTCATCGGTAATGATGCGGTCGGAATCTGGTCGAGCCCCGCGCTCCGCCTGGTTTATGAGGCTCCCGACGCTCGCCTTCCCTATACCGATTCAGGTCGAGTGCAAGGGAACTGAGCGGTAATCGCACCATTGGTGCCGGAAAATCAGGCTCAATCCTCGGTTTTCCGCCTCGACCTACTCATTCGCAGATTCTGAATCAGCTTGCTCCGGCACCGCGATCAGGCGAGTGTTGCTCCGTGGCCGGTTCGTCTCGCCCATCGGCTTCGACACGGATCGTCCGGATGAGATAGGCCACAATCGCGACGTTCGCCATGAGGACGGTGGCTCGTAACGGGGCGGCCTTCCGGAATACTTCATAGAGTTCGAGGGGAATCAGGAGGCTGGTTGTGACGACGATCAGGTATTCGGCCCACCGCTTCTGAAGCAGGATTCCCACCCCTTCCGTCAAGTAGAGCAGGCCGTAGCAGACGATCCCCACTCCGATCGCTTCGAGGCGCCTTTCACTGAGTTCAGAAAGTCGAGCGACGATCAAGTGGATGAGCTGATCCTCGGGGTCGAGCCGGAGACGAGTCGCGAGTCGGATCACGCTTTCGAGAATCTCATTCGGTTTGAGCCGGAGAACGACCACGCCTCCAACGAGCAAGATGGCGGCCTTCGCAAGTTTGTACGCCGCAATGATCGAAAGACCGAAGCGACGAGAGTGACTGTCTTGGCTCATCTGCGGCGATCGACCTCTCTTGCAACCCGCGTATCAACAGCCCGAGTCCGCTTGTTGGCCGACCACTCGGCCCCGGATCGCGGAGTGACTGACTCACGGCGCGAATCCGGCCCTGGCATGCTGATCGTCATCGGGATACGATCGACCGCGGCAGCCTAGACCTTGAGGTCTCGGGGAGGTCTTCACCATGTCACGGCTCACCGAATTCTACAAGGGCACCGGCAAAGACAGCGAGGGCCGGACCATCTCGATGATCTGGGCGTTCCGCCGCGATCAGTTGGAGACGACGCACGACTACATCCAATGGCTGTTCCCACTGCGCCTGGCGAGCCGATTCAACCCTGACGCGCCGCTGCTCACGGAGGCCGATGTGGCCGCGTTCCATGACGATCCTGCGCTCCGGGAAAACCTCAAACGCTCCTTCACGCGCTTTCTCGACTTCCTGGATCTCCGCGAGGACGGCGGCCGGGTCGTCAAGACGGAGGAGTTTGATAGGTCGGGAATTTTTCAGGGTCCCAACCATAACTGGCTAAGAATCACGCGCGTCCTGACCAGCACTCGAATCCTCGGCCTGGAGTCGGAAAGCCGAGCATTTTTTGAGTTCTTGAAGCGCTTGTGGGAGGAGGGCGAGTCTGGAATCACGACGGATACGTTCCGGTACTGGGAGGACGCCGCCACCGGCGATCTGTCCGGTTGACAGCCAGGACCGTCCACTCTGCTACGTGATTGCGGTCGGCTCGTTCAAACATGTCACCCCAGGAGGATCCGCGGATGCACGCCAGCGCCGGCCGATGTCATATCGTCGACTTTGCCACGATTCCAGGGGTCCCTTGCCCATGCGGCACGGCTCGGAGAGCCTTTTCCGACGTCGACGATTTTCCAGGGACGATTCACGTCACCGAAATCTCGGCGACGGCCCAGCGTCACTACCATCGGCGGTTGACGGAGACCTACTATATCCTGGAGTGCGATCCGCACGCGACGATCCAGCTCGATGATGACGAAGTTCCCCTCAGGCCGGGGGTCTGCGTTGTGATCCCGCCGGGAGTACGGCACCGCGCGGTGGGTAAGATGAAAGTCCTGATCGTGGTCTTCCCGAAATTCGACCCCGACGACGAGTGGTTCGACTGAGGTCCATGGCGGGTCCGCCGCACTGGCGATCGTTCGCCGGCCCCGACGATTCCCTCGTGGATGCTTCTCAATTCGTTGAGATTATTGCAGTATAGGACCCTGCGCCGGGACTGAGTTAAGAGGCCGGGCGTGCGAGGCAATCGTCTGGTCCCCATGCCGGATGTGGATGGATGTGGCCAGGTGATGGCGAGCGAACATTGACGAAGCCGGGTTCGTCGCGCCACGCGTCCTTCGTCGTCTCATGACGATACAGACTTCTTTATTCCTCTATGACGAGTCGATTTCCCGATGAAAGCCGTTGCCGTTCTCCCAGGAAAACCGAACAGCGTCCATCTCCAAGAGATCCCCGTGCCGAAGGTCACCGACCAGCCGCACCCGCACGTCTGTCGGATCCCTGAAGGGCGCGGCGTGCTCGTCAAGGTCCTTCAGGTCGGCGTCGACGCCACCGACCGTGAGATCAACGAAGCCCTGTACGGCAATGCCCCTCCGGGGGGGAAGCATCTCGTGATTGGCCACGAGAGCTTTGGGCAGGTCGTCGAGGTTGGCGACAAGGTGATTGAGGTCAAGCCGGGCGACTACGTGACCTGCACGGTGCGTCGCCCCGGCGGCTCCTTGTTCGACAAGATCGGCCGGAACGACATCACGAGCGAGGAAGTTTACTACGAGCGAGGAATCAACCTCTGCCACGGCTACTTGACCGAGTTTTTCGTCGATGACGCGGAATACGTGGTGAAGGTGCCCCAGAACCTCAAGCATCTCGGAGTCCTTTCCGAACCGGCGAGCGTCTGTGCCAAGGCGATCGAGCAGGCCTACCTCGCCCAGCAGCGATTGCAGGTCTGGAACCCATTACGAGCCTTCGTCCTCGGGGCGGGGCAAATTGGCTTGCTTGCCACGATGATGCTCAGGCTTCGTGGACTTCAAGTATTCACGCTCGCGACGAAGCCAGGACCGCACCTCAAATCCGAGCTCGCCGAGGCCTATGGGGCCACTTATGTGAGCACCAATCAAACGTCGATGAAGCAACTCACCGAGCAAGTCGGCAAGCCCGACCTCATCTTCGAGGCCACCGGCAACGCCGAGGTCTGCTTCCGTGCGATGGAAGTACTGGCGCACAATGGCGCCTTGATCTGGACGAGCATCACGGGGGGATCACACGAGGTCTCTGTCGACGCCGCCAAGATCAACCTCGAATGGGTCCTCGGCAACAAGCTACTCGTCTCGAGCGTCAACGGCAACCGCCGCCACTTCGAGTTGGGGATTCAGGCTCTCTCGCACGGTGAGCATACCTACCCGGGCGTCACCGAGCGGATCCTCACCCATCCCGTCGCGGGGCTGGAGAACTACAAGGAAATGATGACGCTTCTCGAAGATAATCAAGCGCTCAAAGTTTACATCAACGTTTCTGAGTGACCACTTAGGCCCAGAGATCGTCGGCCGTCGACCTAAAAGGTTGTCACCTGGGGTTGCCCGTTGAAATCCCCACGGACGACGGCCACGATCCGAGGTCCCAGGAGAACCACGAGGTCCTTCGACTCGAAGCCGGTTCCCCCCGTCCCTTGAAATTTCTCGCACAGATAGGCGGTCACGAGCTCCAGGGTCGCCTTGACCGGAGCGTCGATGGAGAAGGACGTCGCATATCCGTTCTCGTCATAGACCCGATAATGGGTCCGGCGAAACTCGGGCGATTCCTGAACGCGAGGAACAGGTCTTTCGATCGGCCCCGTAAAGTCGCCCATGTAATTGAACCCCTCGGACAAAATCCCTCGCGTTGCGACCGAGCCTGCCATCAGCAAGGATGCAAACGTTAGCGGCCCACCGGGGACAGGTCGTTTTCCCTGAGCAGAACCAGGCCCCCCTGGCCTCGATTACTCTATTGTCGCTGCACTTTCCTCCCTTGACTACCCATGAGAGGGATGTGTCGACCGGGATTCGGGTCTGGCATAATCTCAAATCGTTGGCGGATCCCTCTTTCCCGGTCAACTGAGGACGGTCTCGAGAGATTTCCAGGTTGACCCCGATCTTGGTTGGAATTCTCTACGCATGATCGAGTCCACGGCCTTCATCGCTCGAGCGGCCATTGTGCTGGGCGACGTCCAGCTCGGGAAGTTTGCAAGCCTCTGGTACAACACGGTGGTCCGTGGCGATACCGAGAGAATCGTTGTCGGCGACGAAACCAACATCCAAGATCTCTCGATGGTCCACGCCGACCCCGGCTTCCCTTGCCTGATCGGCAATCGGGTGACGGTAGGACACCGAGTGATCCTTCACGGATGTACCGTCGAAGACGACTGCATGATTGGAATGGGGGCGATCCTCCTGAACGGTGTTCGGGTGGGACGAGGTTCAGTCGTTGGCGCGGGGGCCGTCCTGGTCGAGGGCACCGTCGTCCCACCGGGGTCGATGGTTCTGGGCATTCCAGGACGCGTCGTTCGCGAGGTGGACGAGAGCATGCACGCCCGAATCGACCTGATCTGGCGCCATTATGTCGCCATGGCCGACAAGCATCGACTCGGCCAATTTCCGATCCGTTCCTCGACGGATGGAGACGACGTCGCCGAACGAATTTCTGAGCCGATGGGAGGAACAGGTTCATGACTTCAAATCTAAGATTGACAATTGACGCTCAACCGCCGTGGGCCGCCCAGAGCCAGAGACAATGGGTCGCCTGTCTTGTCTTCGGAGCGGCATTGCTGGCACTCGTCCCGGGTGCTCGGGGCGATGAGCCTCCCCTGGATGGGGTGCATCGGGTGGTTTTCTTGGGGGACAGCATCACGTATTCGGGGCAATACATCGAGTATATCGAGACAGCCCTACGGGCCCGGAATCCAGCCCTCCACTGCGAATTCCTCAACCTCGGACTGCCAAGCGAGACAGTCTCCGGGCTCACCGAGCCAGGTCACGCCGCCGGCAAATTTCCCCGTCCCGATCTTCACGAACGGCTCGAACGGCTCCTGGAAAAGACGAAACCTGACTTGGTCGTCGTTTGTTACGGCATGAACGACGGAATTTACTCCCCGCTCGACGATCTGCGATTCAAAAAATTCCGGGAGGGGATTCAATTCGTGCGGGACCGAGCCCAAGCTAAAGGTGCAAAGATCCTTCACCTCACGCCGCCGGTCTTCGACCCTCTGCCGATCCTGGAAAGAACCCTGCCGGGGGGGCTCGAAGAGTACCGGCAACCCTACCAAGGCTACAACGCCGTTCTCGACCGCTACTCCGACTGGCTGCTTGGTCAGAAAGCCCAAGGGTGGGAGGTCGTTGATATCCACGGTCCCTTGAACCAATATCTCGCCAAACAACGAAGTCACGACCCCAAATTTCTTCTCGCCGGTGATGGCGTCCACATGAATGCGACCGGGCACTGGATCATGGCGCGTGAAATCCTGGCGCACTGGAAGTTGCCCACCGCGGACCTCACGGCAGCGAGCGGCGAGGAAGCCATGGCCGCGTTGCCCCAAGGTCCCGAACTCTTGAAGCTCGTCCAGCAACGCCAACGTTTGCTCAAGGACACATGGCTCACGGCAACGGGCCACACCCGGCCCGGTATGAAGCAAGGTCTTTCGCTCTCGCAGGCCGAACGCCAGGCCGCTGAGATCGAGGCAAAGATCGCGACCCTGGTTGCTCCGAAACGATAAGGGCGACAAGTCCGGCTAACGCGGAAAAATTGCAGGGTCAAGCACGATACCCGATCCGCCATCGTGGGGTTTAACTCGATGGCCTGTTCCCCGGTCAGTCCCGTTCGGGGCCTGACCGATGATCAGCGTGGTGAGACTGCTCAGGGGGCCCCGCGCCGATCGACGTTCGACGCGACTCAAGCCTCTTGGACCAAGAACTCATCGCCATCGATTCTGGCGATGGGGACGACTCGGAGAATGGTTGATGCATTGGATGAAGTTGCTTTTCGGTAGGCTAGGCACGTCCTTGGTGCTGGCACTGGTCGTTCCGACGATAGTGAGGGCAGCGGACGCGCCCGTCAAATCGCCAAAGCCGAACGTGGTCTTGATCCTTGCGGACGACCTGGGGTGGGGGGACGTCGGCTGGCACAATAGCGAAATCAAAACGCCACACCTTGATAAGCTCGCCGCCTCCGGCACTCGCCTGGAACAATTCTATGTTCAACCCGTTTGCTCACCGACTCGGGCCGCCTTGATGACAGGTCGGTATCCGATGCGGCATGGACTTCAAGTGGGCGTCGTGCGGCCTTGGGCCCAGTACGGACTGCCGTTGAACGAGCGGACACTTCCCCAGGCGTTGAAGTCGGCTGGATATGAGACGGCCATCTGCGGCAAGTGGCATCTCGGGCATTTCCAACCGGACTATCTCCCGACCCACCGCGGGTTCGACCACCAGTATGGTCACTACAACGGAGCACTCGACTACTTCACTCATGTCCGCGACGGCGGCTTCGACTGGCACCGTGACGATCGCGTCAATCGCGATGAAGGGTACAGTACCCACCTGATCGCCCGGGAGGCCACTCGGCTCGTCGGACAGCACGAGACATCCAAGCCTCTGTTCCTCTACGTCCCGTTCAACGCAGTCCATGCGCCTCACCAGGTTCCCGAAAAGTATAAAGAGCCTTACTCCAAGCTGAAGGAACCGCGACGGTCCTATGCGGGCATGCTTGCCGCAATGGACGAAGCCGTGGGACAGATCGTCTCGGCCATTGACGCCAAGGGAATGCGGTCCAATACGATTTTCATTTTCTCGAGCGACAACGGCGGGCCGGCCCCTGGGCGAGTGACAAGCAACGGTCCTCTCCGCGGGCAGAAGGGGACACTTTACGAAGGGGGAGTCCGCGTTCCCGCGTTCGTCTCTTGGCAGGGGCACCTGCAACCCGGCACCGTCGCCAAGGCTCCGCTTCATATCATCGATCTCTTTCCGACGCTCTTGACCCTCGCTGGCGCTCCGCTTGAGCAGACGTTGCCGACCGATGGCCGGGACGCCTGGAACGCCATTGCCCACAATGGTCCTTCCCCTCACGACGCCATTCTTCTGAACACGACCCCCGACTCAGGCGCGATTCGCGTCGGTGACTGGAAGCTCTTACTCAACGCATCCCGCATCGAACGGGAAGGGGAAGCGAAGGTCACGAAAAAAGCAGGAGCCCCGCGCGACTCAGTCGAGCTCTTCAACATCGCCCAAGACCCGTACGAAAAGAAAAACCTGGCGACCGCCCACCCGGAGAAGGTCAAAGAACTCAAAGCACGCTACGACAAGTTTTCCGCCGAGGCCATTGCTCCCAAGGTTGCTCCCATGGCCAAGGGTTTCCAGGTGCCAAAAGTCTGGGGCGAGTCAGACTAAATCAAGCG
Source organism: Singulisphaera photorubra (assembly GCF_045290345.1). Classification (GTDB taxonomy): domain Bacteria; phylum Planctomycetota; class Planctomycetia; order Isosphaerales; family Isosphaeraceae; genus Singulisphaera. The sequence continues at coordinate 4,539,359 of NZ_CP155447.1, forward strand.
ATCTGCTTTCCGATTGAGAACCGATCGTGGAACTTGAGTCACCGGACTGAACTGAGGCTGTGAGTCATCGGAACTTGCATTCTCGATCAGAGGCCGATGGTGTCATGGGTTCCGAGTCAGAACCGGAATCCATGACACCCAAGGTCCTATCCAGAAAGACATCTCCATGAGATTCCGCACCTGGTTCGTTCTCGTGGCCTTGCTCCTTCAAATTACCGCGTCCGTAGCCGCGGCCAAGCCCCCTAACGTGGTCGTCATCCTCTCCGATGACCAAGGGTGGGGGGATCTAAGTGTCCACGGTAACGTCAACCTCAAGACGCCGCACATCGACTCGCTCGCGCGTGACGGCGCTCTCTTCGAGCGATTCTATGTCTGTCCGGTCTGCGCACCGACTCGTGCCGAGTTCCTGACGGGTCGATATCACCCTCGGGGCGGCGTCCGGGGAGTGACGAGCGGCGGGGAACGTCTCGACTTGGATGAGCGGACGATTGCGGAGACCTTCAAAAACGCAGGGTATGCCACGGGTGCCTTTGGCAAGTGGCACAACGGAACCCAGTTTCCTTATCACCCGAATGCCCGTGGATTCAACGAATATTATGGCTTTACCTCAGGCCACTGGGGCGAATACTTCAACCCGCCGCTTGAACATAACGGACGACCAGTTCTAGGCAAGGGATACATCACCGACGACTTGACCGATCATGCAATCTCGTTCATCAGAGGCTGCGAGGATCGCCCCTTCTTTTGCTACCTGCCGTTCAATACGCCGCACTCGCCGATGCAGGTGCCCGATCGATTTTACGACAAGTTTAAATCCGTAAATCTGAAGATGCGTGCTCAAACTCCCGAGCGTGAAGACCTGCTGATGACCCGCGCCGCGCTCGCGATGTGCGAAAATCTTGATTGGAACGTCGGACGCGTGCTCAAAGCGCTCGAGGAATTGAGCCTGGATAAGAACACCATCGTCGTCTACTTTTCGGACAATGGCCCGAACAGTTGGCGCTGGAATGGTGGAATGCGAGGGCGGAAAGGATCCACGGATGAAGGGGGAGTTCGTTCGCCACTCCTGATCCGGTGGCCGGGCCACATCCGGCCCGGGACCCAAGTGACGAAGATTTCCGCGGCGATCGACTTGCTGCCGACACTCGCCAGTTTGGCCGGCATTCCGGTCAAGTCGGACAAGCCCTTGGATGGCATCGACGTCTCGTCACTCTTGCTTGGCACCCCCTTCGAGGGCCAAACCGACCGACTGATCTTCTCGCACTGGAACGGCAATGTGAGCGTCCGCACCCAAGACTATCGCCTCGACGCCACAAACCGACTCTACGAGATGGTGCGAGATCCGGGGCAACTGCACGACGCGACTCGAGAGCATCCCGAAGTGGCGTCGCGGCTGTCTCAGGCTGTCGCCCGCTGGAAAGCGGAGGTCCTTACCGACCTCAAGAAGGATGATCGGCCATTCCCCGTCGGCTATCGCGAGTTCCCGATCGCGATCCTTCCCGCCCGTGATGGGCGGCCGCACGGCAACGTACGGCGAAGCGCCAATGCCCCCAATTGCTCCTACTTCACGAACTGGACCAGCGTCGACGATCGGATTACCTGGGATATCGACGTGAACACCGGGGGCCGTTACGAAGCCGTCATTCAGTACACGTGCGCGACCACCGACGTCGGATCCGAACTCGAGTTGAGCCTCAACGAGCATCAATTTCGAGGCAAGGTCAGCGAGGCCTACGATCCTCCGCTCCGGGGAAAAGAGCACGATCGCGTACCTCGTGGTGGTGAATCCTATGTGAAAGACTTCAAGCCACTCAGCCTCGGGATCGTCAGGCTCAAGCCGGGGCGCGGGCTGCTCACACTCCGCGCCCTTTCCGTTCCCGGTCAGCGCATTATCGACGTTCGGTCCGTGGTCCTGTCACTCGTCGAGCCGGACGATCCGCTTTAGTCTCGTTCCGGCATGCCCTCCCCTTTCGAAAACGATTCCCGGCACAGTCGGCCTGGCCGTTGGCAATCGATCCGGATGCCCACCTCCTGGTCATCATCTCCTGACTGTCAAATCGCGGAACCTGTAGCGAAGATGGCGGATTCATCACCTCGACTTGCGAATCGTCGTGAATGTGAAGGGAAGGCCATCTCTCACCTCCTTGGCCGGGTCCGATAATCCCGCACGGAAGCCTCGTCAAAAACCTTGGCGCGATCGTCCCCGCCACGGTTTCCATTCCCAACGAGGATCCGGGAATCTGTCGGCATGGACGGGGCCATCAATCTTCGGACGACGGTTCTGGGACCGTTCCTACTCGGGCTCATGGTCGTTCTCTCCGGGGTATCGTCGGCGGACGAGAGGCTGAGCGGAAAAATCAGTGCGATCGATCGGATCGCGCGCACTGTCAGCGTCCGAGCGCTGGGTTCGGGAGCGGACAAGTCCTTGCGAATCGACCGCGAAACGGTCGTCGCGGGGCTTCCCGGATCCGACAACTGGGCGGGCCTGAACGTCGGCCAGGTGATCATCGCGACGTTTGACGCCGCGACCGAGGCCACCAAGAAAATCCAGGTCGTCGTCTCTACGGCACCGACAGGTCTTGTGCCTCGCACGGGTGATTCCCAACTCACGCCATCAACTACGCGACCGAGTTCCCCAGAGAATCGAAGGGGATCCACCCGAGCTGACGCCAACCGTGCGTATGGATTGACGCTGGCAACGGCCATGTCGATCGACTCGGAATTAACGTATGAAATGATCGTGCCAGGTGTGAGGGCCGCCGAGTGGGTGGTGGTCGCGGCTCAGGCACCTGAATTGCCCGGCCAGATGAACGTTCGCTCCTCTTTGGATCCGGGTGGCAATCCGACCTGGGACTTGAGCCCTGGGAATCGTCCCTTGCTGGTCAGCCGGATCGCCGCGAGTTCACACGAGAATTTCAACAGTATCTCGGCCCGCGCCCACTACCACTCCACTCTCTTATCGCGTCACCTCTATCGACGCCGGGCCGGTGAGGAAGCGACGGACGCGATCCCGCTAGGAGCCGAGGAACGTCGGCGAGCTCTGGCGAAAGGGGGAACCTACGAGTTGGACGCACCAGAATTCCGCCGCTGGATCAGCGCGGAGTCCTTGCCAATGAACCCCTCGGAATCCGAGATCGACTACGCTCGACGCGTCTTTCTTACCATAAAACAAAGCTTCACTTACGAATATCGCGAAACGATGGATCGACGCCTCTCCCGGGTCTGCGCGGTGCGACGGTCCGATTGCGGTGGGTTGTCGATTCTGTTTGCCGCGGTGCTCCGGACCCAGGGGATTCCGGCCCGAATCTTGGTCGGTCGCTGGGCCACGTCCGCCGTCCCCGGCGCTCAGCTCGGGGGAATTCCCTATTACCAGTGGCACGTGAAAGCGGAGTTCTACGCCGAAGGCGTGGGCTGGATTCCGGTCGACCCCGCCGCCAGCCTCATCTATGACCACTCCCGCGAGGGGCTTCGCTACTTCGGGCACGACGAGGGGGATTTTCTTACCTTGCACGTCGACCCCGACCTCGTCCTCGACACCGTGCACTTCGGGCCGCAACCAACCCCGTTCCTCAACGGCGGGCTCGGCGTCTGGGTGGTTGGGAGTGGGTCGCTCGAGAAGGTGCGAATCCGCCAGGATTGGCAGGTCCGCGAGGTCGAAGCGTCGCCTCGTTCCAGCCGATTGGCCAGATCGTTGAGCGACGCTCCGACGTCTCGGTAATCGTCCGACCTCAACTTATTGACGCTGGGGCGCGACATCGCCGTAGGGCCAGGGCTTGCCTTTGAAAAGGGGCCGACGGTTCGGCGCGGGAGCTACGCCCGGTTTGAGCTGCTTGGCCAGGTCGATTCCTGCGTCACGCATCTGGGTGCCGCCGGTGATCTCGAGGTTGCTGTAGCTGGTCAACCGGGTTTCATACCCGCCTCCGTGCTCGTCGAACGCGTCTTCCGTCGGCACGTAGCCGACGCAACCGTTGGCCAGCGAGACGGGAAACGTGAACGGGAATCCGCTCCCCTTCTTGATCTCGAGCCCGTAGCGGCAAAAGTACTCCGCGGGTGTCGTGACAAAGACAGCGGGGCCCACTTGAACCACCTGCACCTCCACTTCGGCCGCCGGCTCCTTCTTGAGCAGGGCGTCGAGCATCAACGTTTCCTTGGCGAAGGTCCAGTCCGTCGGATCGGCCTTCGACTTGTCGCCTTCCACCAGGGCCAGGCTGGCTTTCACCCGCTCCGGCGAGGGCACGCGACGCTTGATGTCCCACACCTTGGTTTTGGAGGCGATCGGGGTCAGAATGCCCGGTTCCATGGAGAGCAAGGTCTTCAAAGCCTCAGCGCCAACCTTACCACCGACAATCTGCGCCCAGCGATCTCCGACCGGGTAGACGAACGGACTCTGGTTGTCGACCTGGGTGACATCCCCCGAAGCCCCGGCCAGGAACACGACCACGCAGTCCTTGCCGTAGTACCCTTGAATCACCTTCTCCAGGTAATAGATGTAATTGGCCGAGATCCCGCCCGGACTCGTCGTTGCGTGACAGGCGAAGTTGACAACACAACCGAGAAGCTTGCTCGGATCCTTGGCATCCCAGGCGCCGATCACGCCAACCTCGGGGTCAACCGGACCGGCCGGCTTGACGATCTCCGGGTTACCCAGCCCGGGATGGGTGACCGAGCGACCATTACGCATCAGGAAACGTCGATTAAAGGCAACCTTGTCCTCCACCCCATTCCCGACGGCAGCGCGGGCCTCGACGCGGTGGTCATGCGCATCGCAAATCACGTCGATCAGCGCTTGCTCCACCTTGGCCAAATAGGTTGGGTTGGCAATGGTTGATTGGTTATAGGCAAGATCCTGAACGAGCGGTGACGCGTGATCGAACTCCCCGGGAAGGAGCCAACCGCAAGGGCCCGACGAGTGCGAATGTGAGGCTCCGATCAGAATTGCCTCCGCGGGAATTCCGGTCTTCTCTTGAACCGCCTTGCGAACCTTCTGGACGGTATCCCGGCGAATCCCGAGCGCGTCGATTCCCACGATGGCCACCTTCGACTGGCCATCATCAAAGACAGAGGCACGGACCTTGCAGGGATCATGGACCGTTTTGTGGTACGACTTGCCGTAACCACCAGGTGCCTCCATGCCGACGTCGGGCGTGATGTCCTTCTCGGCAAAGCCCGACTTAAAGACGGGAGCCGCCGGGGCCTTCTCCGGTTCGGCGGCGATGCCCGCCGAAGCCAGCAACATCAGGTTCAGCGTCAGTGCGCGGGTCGTGATCAATCTCATCGTGCGGGTTCCTCTTTGGGACGATCGAGCGCGCCTTCACCCTTGAGATAAGCCAGCAGGTCGGCGAACTCCTGCTTCGAGATGTTCTTTTCCAAGCCTTGGGGCATCAGCGACTGCTTGCTGGCCGCGAGTTCCTCCACCTCGGTGCGAAGGATCGTATCTTCCTTGCCCAGAGGTTGGCGGAGCGTCAGACTCGTCGGCGTCTCCGACGCAATCAGGCCAGTCAAGACTCGACCGTCCTTGGTCGCGACGGTGTAGGCTGCGAACCCTTGGGTGATCTCATGATCCGGTACAAGGATGTGCAACAGAATCGCCGGCTTCTCCTGGTTGCGAATTCCGAACAGGTCGGGGCCGACGGTCGATCCCTCGCGGTCCAGGCGATGGCACGAGGCACACTCGCGACGGAAGACGACCTGGCCCTTGACGGGGTCGGAGGTCAAGCTCACGACGTCCTTGAACTCGTCGTAAACCTTCGCCCGATCCCCGGCTACCGCTCCAAAGATCGCATTCGCTCGCTCGCGGATCTTTGGATCTCGACTTTGAGTGAGCTGTCGGCGCCGAAGGGCGTCAATGACCCCCGAGGAGACACGCCCCGACTCCAACGCATTCAAGAGACCCGGAATATGCTGCGACTGTGAGATCAAGGCGGATAAGACTTCATCACGAACCGCCGGGGAAAACGAAGCGAAGCGGCCGGGTTCCAGAAGGGCTTCCGCGACGCGATCATCACGTTGCACGCCGAGTGCTCGGACCGCCGCCACCTGGATCTCCCTGGAATCTTGGCGGGCGAGCAACGCCAGCAAGGTCTCACCCCCTTGGGCGAAGTCGGCGAAGGCAAGCAGCCCCACCGCAGCCGCTCTTTCCTCGACGGGCCTGGCCTGATCCAGGGCCGCTTCGTTCATGGCGGCCACAAGCTTGCGGGCCGCGCCCTCCGACGCCTGATTTTCGGGATCGTGACCGATGACCGAATCGAGGATGCTGCCCGTTTGCCCCCCCTTGAGACGACCTCGCCCCGCTTCGCAAAGGCCTGTGAGTAGGGCAGCCTGCTCGGCCGGGGAGAAACTCGATTGATCCGCGAGAATCGGGCGGATCAAACCGGGCCATGCCTCCGTCGGCTGGCTGTCGCCGAGCAATCGACCGAATTCCTTCAGGAGCTCGGGCGCCGGTGGGCTGCTGTCCCGGGGTCGTTGTTGCAGCGCGGTCAGAAAGAGGGTTTCGCGACCGGACAAGGAACTGAAAACGACAGCCCTGAGCCAACGGTCCGACCCATCACGGACCGCGATTCGAGCCAGGGCCTGAGCGATCGCGGGAGCCTCCTCGGTGGGAGCCTTCCCGGCCGAAATTTCGCCCAGGGTAATCGCGGTCTGGAATCGGACGCGCGGGTCTTTGTCGTCTGCACACGGCAAGATATCGGCAAGCCATTCCTGATGCTTCGAGAGCCGAGTCTCGACGAGCTTGAGGGCGTGCTCCCGAACCGGGGCCGCTCGGTGTTTGAGAAGCGGCCGCAACGTCTCATCAGTGAGCGCGTTGAACGCTTCGAGGAGATGGAGGGCATGAACAACCGCAACCGGATCGGCCTCGGAGTTGGCGAGGATCGCGCGAAGGGGTTCGACGGCCTCCTGATCTTTGCGCTCCAGGAGCAGGCGATGGGCGGTGTCTCGCCGCCAGCCGACTTGAGTGCGAAGCGTGTCGCAGAGTTCCTTGGTCGTTGCGTTGGCGAGAGTGACCTTGCGTCGCGCCTTCAATTGGTCGGGACTGAGATCATCGCGGACGACCCGCCAGATCCGCCCCATGCCTTTGCCCCCCTCAAAGTCGGTTCGCTTGCGAATCTCGACCGGCAAGTAGTCGGGATGCTCGATCGTCTTGCGGTACATGTCGCAAACGTAGAGAGCGCCGTCGGGACCACTGGCCAGGAAGACCGGCCGGCACCAGTTATCGCGACTCGCGAGGAACTCAGCCCCTTTGATCGCGGGGTACGCGGCGAAAGTGGCCCCTTGCGGGTCAAGGCGATCGACGTGAACCAGGTTGCCGGTTGGGTCGCACGAGAAGACCAGGCCTCGGTAGGCATCGGGCAGTCCGTCCCCTCGGAAGACGGTCACCGCACAGGCCGCCGTGAACGTTCCGGCATGGGAATCGGCGGTGGTGACATTGCGGCTGATCGGGAAGAGTTTCGCCGCCGCGCCATGCCCTCTGAGCGGTTCGGCCACGGTCTCGGCCGGGCAGTTTTGAACCGTTCCGGAAAACGCGAGATGCGGATTGCGTCGGAGCGTCTTCGACGAAAGCACCACATGCTGCACCTGCACTCGGTTGTAGCAGATGAAGCGACGACCGAACTCGTCGAACGTGATCCCGAATTGCGACCCGCCGTCGGCGGCTTCGCCGGACGTTCCGTCGGGACGGAATCGGAAGTCCGTGCGGCTCAGAGAGACCGAATCCGAATCCGGGACCGAAGGGGCGTGAACCTTTCCTCCTTGCAAACCACTCGTCACATAGACCCAGTTGTCAATGGAGAGTGTGGGATGGCTGACCCGGAGCTGGGTGGACCCTTTCGTGTCGAACCCGGTGAACAGGACGCGCCGCTCGTCGGCCTTACCGTCGCCGTCCGTATCGCGCAAGTAGAGTACCTCCGGCGCACACGTCACGATCAGGCCACCGCGCCACGGTAGAACCCCGTTGGGATACGTGAGGCCCTCGGCGAACTCCGAGCGCATATCCATCGTGCCGTCGCCGTCGGTATCTTCCAGGAGCGCGATGCGGCCAATTGCGGGACGGCCCTCGCCGGGTCCCGTCGGATAGCCGCGATTCTCGGCCACGTAGAGGCGTCCTCCCTCGTCGAAGGCCATCGCCACCGGACTCGCAATCAAAGGCTCGCTGGCGACCAATTCTACCCGCAGACCAGGCTGCGACTGGAACGATTGCCGCGCCTGCTCCGGTGAGAGTGGTCCTTCGGGCGGTGGAGTGGCCGCCTCCGGTTTCGCACTTTCCTTGGGGTCTTGCGCCATCACGGCAACACCCAAGCAAAGCGCGATAATCAGTGCCAGCGAGGCGTTCAACTTCGAGAGGCCGAGTTTGTTCAAAACACGCCAACGCCGCGGCGTCGGTGTTTCGAGATGGACACCAATGGTCATCCAGGATGCTCCCGTGCAAGTGGAGAAAGGAGGATTAGCAGATCGATCGGGAGAAGGCGGGGCTGCGACTCTAGCATCGTATCGAGCAAGAGTTGGCCTGGGCAAGCGACTTATCGACTGAGATCCGATGGAAGGCGGGACTCAGCCAAAGCCTCGTCGTTTCGAGTGCGTCCCCCCCTCTTTGATTCGAAAGGGAGCTCGACCACCATTGGAAGAGAAATGATCACCGTTGACTGGCTTGAATTGGAAACCAAAGGAAGTCAGGTTGCCACGGGCTCGGAGCACGGAACCCGTGGCACGCGGCGAACCATTACTAGTTACGAAGCAACGATCGCTTGTCCGTTGATCGAAATTGACCCAAAACCAGGCAGGGTGTCCCTGAGACGTTCGCCTCGAGACTCGCCCCCGACGCCGCTCACGCGTTCTCCACACGACCGCATGGGTCAGTCGAGAACGGCGAGAGGCCAAAGATCAAGGAAGTTCTCGGATCTTGATATCCTTGAATTCAACAGGCGACCCTTCGGATTCGAGGCAGAGATGCCCCTCGGCAGGCACGGCCCCGGTGCCCCCCGAAACCTCCTCACCGTTCACCCAGAGGCGGACCTCACCATTGATGGCCCGAACGTAGTAGTGATTCCACTCGCCGAACCCCTTGCTAAGGTTCTTCCTGGGAAAGCTACGCGAACCGTTGGGCGAGAGCGGGGGAAACGGCGTCAGTTTGGATGTCCCAACCTGAAAGATATCCCCATTGGTTGAGAAGAAGGTTCCATCCTTGCCGGTCTGCTTCTTATAGAGGTCGAAATATCCGTGGTCGAGCATCTGTACTTCAATCCCACCACTCGGAAGTGTGTTGGGCTTGATCCCCTCCAGGGCCGCTTTCGGAGCCCAGACGAAGATGCCGGAGTTCCCGCCCGAGCGATGATGTTTCCAACTCGCAACGAGTTCAAAATTCCGGTACTCCTTCACGCTCCGGGTGACGCCGATCGGCTTGCCGGTGCAAAACACCCCGCCATCCTTCCAGGTCCAGGTGTCCGGGTCGCAGTTGACGTGGGCGAAGTCAGCTTCGCCCAGCGTCGTCCAGCCTGGCCCTGTCCCGTCCAGGAACGCTTTGGGAGGGCTGGACGGTGCTTCTGTGGCCGGCAAATCCTGGATCCGAATGTTGCGCCAGCGGACTTCCATGGTCTCGGTCTTGTCGCCCACGCCGTGAACCTGGAGCGCGATGAAGCCGGTCGGAGTCATTGAATCCGTCAAGTCGGCGGCCGGCACTCCGTTGAGCCAGGTCTTGATCGAGTCACCCTTGGCTTCGATCCGGAACGTATTCCACTCGTTGTGCTTGAAGGCTTTCCGAGCCGGTTCGTTCTGCTCGAGATTGTTCAGCCAGCCTCGACGGGCTTCGTCGTAGATTCCCCCGGTCCAGGCGCGGGGCTCGGGGTCGATTTCCACCTGGTAGCCGTGGACTCGACCCGCTGGAATTTTCAGCACCTTATCGCCAACTTTGAGTTCCTGATTCACATCGTTGCAATGACTGCGAATCTGAATCCCTGAGTTGAGTCCATCCTGAACTTTGAATTCCAGTTCGAGGATGAAATTCGCGTGGTAACTCGTGGTGCAGAGGAACGAGTTTCCCGTCTTGGGGACCGTGGTCCCGACAATCTCACCGTTGTCGACCTGGTAGTTCGCCTTCCCCCCCTGCTGAACCCAACCCGCCAGGCTCTTGCCGTTGAAAAGGTCGACCCACTTCTCGTTCGAGGGCTCGTCGGCCCGGCCGCTTGTACCGATACCGAGTACGCCGAGCATCGCAATCGCCACGGCCAGCGGGCCAATTGGTCTCGAGAAATTCCGCACGTGTCGTTCCTTTCCAGGGGAGAGGGAATTGATCCCATCACTTGATGATTTCAAGTTTCTTCAATTCGCGGGTTTGAGAATCCCGGCCGAGTTCATCCAGGCCTCGGCTCGAAGGGGCCAGGACGACACGAGGTCTTTGGAGGGACGCAGCCCATAGCCGTGCCCACCGCGCGGGTAGAGGTGCATTTCGACCGGCACTTTCGCCTGCTTTAACGCCAGGTAATAGACGATGCTCGATTCCACCCGTACGCCATCGTCCTCGGTCTGCACAAGAAACGTCGGCGGCGTTTTCGCATCAACCTTCACGGGAGGAGCGAGCGTATCCTCCTTCGTCGCCAGGTAGGCCGGATAGACCAGGATGGAGAAATTCGGACGGGCACTGACCCGATCGGCATCATCCCCAAGGTCATACGACTGCCGCACCGAGTCGGTGCTCAGCAGGGCGGCCAAATGGCCGCCGGCCGAGAATCCGAGGACGCCGATCCGATCAGGGTCGATCTTCCATTCCTGGGCTCGATGCCGGATCAGGCGAAGCGCTCGCTGCGCGTCCTGGATTGGCGCTTCATGCCTTTCACGTCCATCGTGGGCTGGAACGCGATACTTCAAGACGACGGCGGTCACCCCCAGCGTGTTGAGCCAGTCTGCAACCTCGGTTCCCTCTTTGTTGTAGGCAAGAATCTTGTAGGCCCCGCCGGGGCAGATCAAGACGGCCGCGCCGTTGTCCTTTTCCGGCTTGGGCCGGTAGACCGTGATCGTGGGCCGTGTCACGTTGGTGATCCGGATCGTCGAATCGCCCGGTTTGAGCGGTTGCTGCTCCTCGCGATCGAGGTCGCGACTCTCTCCGGGCGCACCGGCCGGCCAGAGGAGAATCGGCTCCGCGGTCTTCGCCTCTTCGGCCCGGGTGGCAAGAGGGAAGAGCACGAGCAGCGCGGTTGCAAAGAGTCCGTAACAGCGCAACGAATGACACATCGGTGTTGTTCCTCGGCCCTACGGAACGGCCTGAATCAGGCGGACCCGGGACGATCAGAGGCTGGGGGGCATGGCATCGCAGGCGTACGATCCGAACGAGGGGGCAACGCCCACCCGCTCCGGGAAGGTTCTTCGTCCGCTTGTTTTCCCATCGATCCAGGGAAAACGCAAGAGTCGAGATTCTTCGGCTGGTCCTAATTCGCCGGCGTCGGACGAACTGCTCCGCTGCCGATCGAACGACTCAGCCAACGTCGCCCCACGGGATCCCAGTCTCCCCAGAGAACGCCCAGGCGGGCGATCGAGAGGTCGATCACCGGCGGGCCACCTGCCGGATTTCCATCGAGCGAGATTCGACGGGCCGCCCCGGGAGGCGAGGCGGCGCACCGGCCAATTCTTCTCAGGCGAGGATCTCATCCACGACACGGCCGTGAACGTCGGTAAGTCGGAAGTTGCGGCCACTATAGCGGTAGGTCAATTGCTCGTGGTTGAGTCCGAGCAAGTGCAGGATGGTGGCATGAAGATCGTGCATGTGGACCCGATCTTCGACGGCCATGTGTCCGAGTTCATCCGTGGCGCCAAAAGCGAAGCCGGGCTTGACCCCAGCGCCGGCCAGCCAGACCGTGAAACCATCCGGATTATGATCCCGGCCCGTTCCCTTCGCTTGCGCGTAAGGGGTTCGACCAAATTCGCTCCCCCACCAGACGAGGGTATCGTCGAGCAGGCCCCGACGCTTCAGGTCGGCCAGCAGGCCGGCGATCGGTCGATCCACGTTCTTGGCATGGATGGCGTGCTGAGGCATGTTTGAGTGTTGATCCCAGGCCGGGTTGGCCGTGCTGTCACCGTAGGTCACCTGGATGAATCGGACCCCGGATTCACAGAGTCGGCGGGCCATCAAGCATTGCCGACCGAAGTTGTCGGTCGATGACTGCCCGATTCCATAGAGATCCAAGGTTTCCTGTGACTCACCCTTGGTGTCGAGTACGCCTGGAGCATTGTTCTGCATCCGCCAGCCCAACTCGTAGGAGGCGATAATGGCCTCGACCTCCGAGTCACCCGGACTTCGGCCAAGTTGCTCGGCATTCAACTCTCGGAGCAGGTCGAACTGCCGGCGTTGATCGGCCGGCGAGAGAAGCGCATTCCCGAGGTTGCGGATCGTGGCCTGCTCGGCCGAAGCCCCTGCTCGACCAAGTGCCGTCCCTTGATACATCGCGGGGAGAAACGCATTCCCATAATTCCGGGCTCCACCGTTTCCCGCCGAAGGGCCGATGGAGACGAATCCGGGGAGATTTTCATTCTCGGAGCCGAGCCCATAGAGAACCCAAGAACCCATTGAGGGGCGGACCACGTTCGCGGCGCCGCAGTGCAGAAAGAGGGTCGCCGGCCCGTGGGCCACCCCCTCGGTGTGCATCGAGTGGATGAAGCACAGATCATCCACGTGCGCGTTGGTCTCAGGAAAGAGTTCGGAGGCCCACCGCCCGCTCTGACCGTGCTGGGCGAACTTCCACAACGGTTTCATAACGCTTTGAGGCGTGCCGCGCTTGCCGGTATTGGCCAGGATACGGGCATCGTCAAAGGCCAGGCTCTTGCCGTCGTTCTTCTCGAGGCTCGGTTTATAGTCGTAGGAATCGACCTGACTGACCCCGCCTTGCATGAACAGGAAGATCATCCGCTTGGCGCGAGGCACGAAGTGCGGAATCCGAGGGGCAAGCGGGTTGAGCGACGCCGCGGCAGCTCGCTCCGCGGCAAGACCTGCCAGGGCCAGGTAGCCGAACCCACAGGCAGAGTTGCGGAGCATCTCGCGACGGCTGATCGGCATATCCACGTCATCCACCTCCAACGGCCGATGGAGCAAGACTTGATTAGTTCACATAACGAAAGTCGACGGACGCGAACAGGGCCTGAAAGAGCAAGGCCCACGAGTCCTCATCGGCCGGCTTCCCTTCCTTCTCGTTCTGAGCGACGAATGTGAGACCGATCCGCCGCTCAGAATCCGTCGGCTTACGCCCAAGGGCAAGCTGGTAAATCCGATCGATCCGACGGCCATCGTCCAGGCCGGGCCGGGACAGTAGCCGTCGCGCCGCATGCTTCGACTGCTCGAGCACGAACGGGTGATTCAGCAGGAACAAGGCCTGCGGAGCGACCGTGCTCACATTTCGCCGACCGACAACCATGCTCGGATCGGCGAAGTCGAACACCTCAAAGAGCTCCGGCAAGGCATTCCGAAACACGGGTGAGTAGACACTCCGGCGCTTCTCGACGTGCTCGAAGCCGTAGTCCGCAGGGAGATCGATGCGGAACGATGATCCCTTCATTTGTGGATCAAGCGTTCCACTTACGCTGAGAATCGTGTCCTGGATGCATTCGGCGTCGAGTCGGCGACGGCTCATCCTTCCGAGCAAGCGGTTTTCCGGGTCGACGGCTTGGATCTTGGCGTCGTCCACCGAGGAAAGGCGATAAGTCCGGGAGAGGACGATCCGGCGGATAAGCGTTTTGACCGACCAACCCTCCTCCATGAATTGGAGCGCGAGTTGGTCAAGCAATTCGGGATGCGACGGTGTCTCCCCTGTCGTTCCGAAGTTGTCGGTGGTCCGTACCAACCCCGTCCCGAAGAGCCAGTGCCAGACACGGTTGACATAGACACGAGCGGTGAGTGGATTACGTTCATCGGCCAGCCAGTCGGCAAGCTCGCGCCGACCACTCTCGTGACTTGGCATCGTCGGAGCATTGCCATAAGTCGCCACCGCGAGGACACCGCGAGGGGCGGCCTCCCCTAAGGTATGGACGCTCCCCCGAACGTGGACCCGAATCTCTTCGATTTTGGGGACCTCCTCAACGCCCATGAAGAGCTCCCGCTTCGGCCCCTCGTCCTTCAGACGCTTGAGTTCCTTCTCCAGCTTTGCAGCGAGTTGGGTCGCTTCTCGCGCCGCTTTGTCAACGGGCTTCGCCGTGCCGGCCCCGGCTTGCGCAGGCCCATCCCCTGCGTCGTGCGGAATGAACAGAACGGCATCGGCCGTGACGTGCCCGGTTGTCCCTTCATTGGAGATCATCACATAGCCTTGGCCGTTGCTCTCGAACCGAAAGCGACCAAGTGGCACGTAACGGTCGTCAATCGGTGGGGTCGCTGACATATCCACGTGGACCATCGAGTCGCCATCGGCGCTCAAGATGGCGACGGGCACCGCCTTCGACCGGCCCGTTCCGGGAGAGTAGGCCAGCCAGACATCGTACGAGCCGGCGGCTTTGAGCTCGGGGAGGAAAGTGAGAGTCTTTTCCCCCTTGCCCACATTCATATCATGAATATATCCAGTGCCGACATAAGACTGCGAGTGCTGCGACTCCTTCCATTCACCCACCTTTTTCGCAGTCGTGTCGTCCACCACGACCCCCGGCACCTCGCTGATGGCCAGCACAAGTTTTTTTGCGTTTCCCTTGGCCTTTCCCACCTTGCCTCGGGTCGTCTTGATTTGGGCCTCAAGCGCCGCAACCCGCTGCTCGTGGGCCTTCAGGAATTTCTCGCGTTCCTCAACCACGGGCAAGGGGCGTTCCAGCCATGCCGAGACGTTGGCATGTTCCAGCGTTTTCGTATTGCGCAAGATACCGGCCAGGGCGTAGTAGTCGCGGGTTGGGATCGGGTCAAACTTGTGGTCGTGACAACGCGCACATCCAATCGTCTGGCCAAGGAACGCCTTACCGATTGTGTCGATCTGCTCATCCACGACATCCATGACAAGCTGGGGTTTATCCTGTTCCTCGAGGTTCGTGTTGCCAAGGCTGAGGAACGAGGTCGCGATGAGTTTCTCGCGGCGATCAGGGAGATTCGCCGCGGGCAACAAGTCGCCGGCGACCTGTTCGCGGATGAAACGGTCATAGGGAATGTCATTATTGAACGCGTCGATCACGAAGTCGCGAAACCGCCAGGCCTGCTTGAAGACCAAGCCGCGGAGCGTGAGCGACTCGGCATAGCGAACCACGTCGAGCCAGTGCCGGCCCCACCGCTCGCCGAAATGAGGGGACGCAAGCAGTCGATCCACCAGGGACTCATAGGCCACCGGAGACGTGTCATTGACAAACGCGTCGACCTCTTCCGGTGTGGGGGGTAAGCCGATGAGGTCGAAATAAAGCCGACGCGCCAGGGTCGCCTTGTCGGCGTCGCGAACCGGCTTGAGGCCGCGCGACTCGAGCCCGGCCAGGATGAACCGGTCAAGCTCGGTCCGAGGCCAGTCGGCGTCGGTGACCTGAGGGGCTGGCACTCGGCGAGGGGGCTTGTACGCCCAGAACGATCGTCCCTTCTCGACGCTCATTCCGGTCAAGGGCTTGGCCTTCCCCTTGTCCGACTCTTCCGACACGACGCGCGGGTCGGGCAGTCCGATCTGGATCCACCGCTCGAAGTCGGCGACAACCGCTTCGGGCAGCTTGGACTTCGGCGGCATCGCGATCCCATCGTGCCGCAAGGCGTCCAGCAAGGGACTCTCCTCGGGCTTCTCGGGAACCACGGCCGGCCCCGAATCGCCCCCCGTCAGGAGGCCAACTCGCGAGTCGACGCGAAGTCCTCCTTTGATCGCCTTGGCGTCAGCCGAGTGGCAGCTATAACACTCCTTGACGAGCACGGGCCGGATCTTCTGCTCGAAGAACGCAACGCCGTCCGGATCGGCCGCACTCGACACCAGAGGTGCGACGAGCCAAACGAGGCATCCTCCCAGCAAGCCCGTTGCCTTCATGCCATGAGTCCTCAGGCGGGTGAACGGTGGGGACGTTTCGCGGGGGGAACAATCGGTTCCCCTTGATTAGAGCCGAAGCCCCACAAATTGGACAAGCAAGAAGCGAAGATCGAGGAAAAGGACTGTCCAGAGGAGAAATCGACGACGAACAGAGCCGAACGGGACTCATTCCGGCAGAGAAAATTTCAATTTCCCTAAATCACTGCAAAGTCACACTTTAGACTCAAACAAACAGACCAATCAGTGACAACCATGTCCAAAATGTCGTTCGCGATGCTTTAGTTTGATGAGGGTTACCAGGGAGGTGGACGGCATGTTGAATTCCAATGACATCACGTCACGACACGAACAATCGCCTCCGTCTCCGCCCCCGGAGCGAGTGGACGAGTTTGTCCGGCTGCTCGGCCAAAATCAGCGTCGGATCTTCGTGTTCGTGATGAGCATGGTCCCCAATCTGACGGAAGCGGAAGAGATCATCCAGGAGACGAACCTCCTGCTTTGGCGCGAGTTCGACCAGTTCCAGAGCGGCACCAACTTCGCTGCTTGGGCCTGCCGGGTCGCTCTCAACCAGACGATGGCCTGGCGAAAGCGGAAGCGACGAGACCGGCTTGAATTCAGCCCTGCGTTCCTGGAAGCGATCGCCGCCGAGTCCAATGCCGAGGCTGACCGACTCGAGGAGCGAACCCGTGCGCTCGCTTATTGCATAGAAAAACTCCCCGAGCAACACCGTCGGCTTCTCCGCACTCGATATGGCGAGGGTCGAGGGGTCGAGGTGATCGGCCAAGAACTGGGCCGGACGGTGGCTGCCATCTACCGTTCGCTGAGTCGAATTCGTCACACCCTCCACGACTGTGTGACTCAGGCACTCACCCAAGGACAACGATCATGAGCGGGCTCTGGGACGAGCTTCAACCGCTTTGTGAAGCGGCCATCGAGGGGCGCCTGAGGGTCGACTCGGCAGCTCGGCTCGAATCACTGGTCTTGAGTGACCCCGAGGCGCGACGGTTTTACGTCCAATACCTCCACCAGCATGCCTCTCTCCACTGGGCGGTGGCCGACCCTTCGCTACTTCCACAGACGCTTTCACTTGTTGATTCAATCGACCCGAGTCCCAGATCAACTCCGGAAACCCCGTACCGGAGCTTGCACCGGATGCGCTGGGTTGCTGGCCTGGCCGTGGCGGCCAGCTTGTTAATGGCGCTGGGAATTGGCTTGTCTCCGTGGCGGGTGCAAACGCCACTCACGGTGGCGACTCTCGTCGAGGCCAAAGCCTGCAAATGGGACGGCGGATCACTGCCGACGGTCCAAGGAGCCAAACTCCCGGCCGGCCGGTTGCGCCTGGCGGAGGGCTTGGCCAAGCTCACCTTCGCCAGCGGCGCAGAGATCACCCTGGAAGCACCCGCGGACCTGGAACTGGTCTCTCCGAAACGCTGCATCTTGCACGCGGGACGACTCGTCGCCAACGTGCCACCGAACGCGATCGGATTTACGGTGAAGACGCCAACGGCCTTGATCGAAGATCTTGGGACCGCCTTTGGCGTCAATGTGCTCCAGGGAAAGTCGGCCGACGTCCAGGTCTTTGAGGGGCTTGTTGACGTCCACCATGTCGGGTCAGGGCAGCTCGCCCACATGCGAACCGGGGAAAACCTTCGGTTCTCGCCGAACACCTTTGCGAAGTTCAACCCAATGGTCGAACGCCCTTCGGCCGATCGAGACGTGAAGCCAAGCAACGCCGCAATGCGACTGCTCCAGATCTCCACGGCAACCGGGCACGGCAAGGATGCCTACATTCGCCGACCAATCCCCATGAGGAATGGTCCCGAAGCCTTGCTGTTGGTCAAGAATACAACCAATGACGACTACGCGAGAAAGGCATATCTCGGGATGGACCTCACTCCGCTTGCCGACCTCAAGGTCGTTGACGCGACGCTAAACCTCACGTTTGCCCCGAGTGAGTTAGGTTTCGCATCCGAAGTCCCCGACTCGACGTTCGGAGTCTATGGCCTGACCGATGAGTCGCTCGACGCCTGGCAAGAGGATTCGATCCATTGGGAGAACGCGCTGCCAATCTCCCGGGCGGAGCGGCACTCGCCCCCGACAAGATCGTGTTGCTGGGCCGGTTTGAGATCATGCAAGGCGTGCTCAGCGGCACTCGCTCCATCGCGGGGCAAGCCTTGGCCGACTTTCTGAACCAGGATACCAATGGCATGGCCACGTTCATCATCGTCCGCGAGACGAAAGGGAGCGGACGCATGGACCTGGTCCATGGCTTCGCCGGCAAGCACCATCCCCAGCTCTTGCCTCCAACGCTCAAACTCACGGCGGTTCCACGGTCGAAACCGAAATAATCGCAAGTATCAGTGGACGCGGGAGCATCCCTATTTACAGGGGCTCATTCTCATGCACGATTCATTTCCATGAATCACGGCAATCTCAAAACGACCAGAGGAACTCGGTTCCGAGTTCTTGACCTCAAACACCCCGGTTTCGGGTGACGAGGCAGCGGATGGCTCCTTATGTGAGCCATCCGCCGCGTGAGACAAGATCATTTCTCCGGCTCAACCAGCCCTGGCAATGAACCCACATCGAGTTTCTCACTTCCCACGGCTTTGGCGGGGGAGGCGAGAACGAAGGAAGCCAGGTCGGCTAACTCCTGCGGACTGATCTTCGCCGCGAGCCCTTCGGGCATTAGCGACTTGCCGGTGCTGGTTAATTCTTCGATCTGACTCCGGAGAATCACGTCCTGGATCCCATCCGCACGACGGATCGTGACGCTCGAGGCCGTTTCCGAGGCGATCAATCCGGTGAAGACGCGTCCGCCGCGATCGCCAAGAACGTATTGCACATAGTTGGGGGCAACGAACTGATTGGGGTCGAGCACATGCGTCAGGAACGACTCCGACTCGCGAAACTGGGTGACCGTAAGGTCCGGACCAACCGCGTGCCCCGTGGCGCCGATCTTGTGGCAAGTCATGCACTGTTTGGCGAAAACCGCTTCTCCGCGGCTTCGATCGCCGGTCAACTTCAGCGCCGCCTTCATGGCCGATTGCAGGTCGCTGGAGAGGCCGGCCTCTTGCTTGCCAAACGTGGCGCGGGCCAACGTGGCAAGCTCCTGGTTCTTGTGATTGATGAGCAATGGGCGCCGCGCCAGGTCGATCTGACTGGCATCAACGGCCCCTGAAGCGATCCCCTTGAGCAAGGCCAAGGTCCATGATTCCCGGGCCAGGAGGGTTGCGACCGCCTCGGTGCGAACCGAGGGAACGAGCTGTCGGTTATTGGCGAGGATGAACTCGGCGATTTGCGGTTCATCGTAGCCAGCCAGGGCACGAAGCGACGCGATTTGAATCGCTTCGGGCTGATGCGGATCGATCAGACGAGTCAGGGAGTCGCGAACCCGAGGAAACGGTCCGCAAGCCAGGACTTCGATCGCCTTGAGTCGCCGATCGACCGCGAGTTCGTCATTCCCCAGTTCCTCAATCGCTCGATCGAAGAGTCCGGCGACAAACCGGTCCGCCTTGGTTGAAGGAGGTTCGATGATGCTCAGGTGTCCCCCCGCCTGCCTCAAGCTGGCTCCAAACGCCAGGAAGAGCCTTCTTGCGAGCGCTGAATCGGTGGGATCATTCGCGTGTGAGGCGATCGTTTCCAACGTCTGTTTGATCTCATCCGGTTGCCGTCGAGCGCCGATGATCCCGGCGAGCTGCTCCAGAAATGCCTGCCCAGCCGGTCCCGCAACGAACGTGCGATCGCTGGCCAGTTCGGCGAGAAGTGAGTGAGCCACTGTGGCGGAGGAACTCAGGACCGCCAGCCTCATCCAGGAGTCGGCGGAATCGCGGCGGGCGATCACGGCGAGGGGAATGGAGGTGAGCGGTTGCTTCGATGCGCCCAGATGGAGAGCGACTGCGAATCTGACACGGACATCGGGGTCATTGGCGTGATCCGCGACAGCCTTGAACAACTCGGGCGCACGATCAAGCGAGGACTCCGCCAGCCGGATCGCGTGCTCAACGACTCGCGGTGATGCATCAGCGATCGCGGCGAGTAAGTCGGCCTCGGTCAATGCATCTAATCCATGCAGCGACCAGAGTGCGTGGATTCGAGATACCGGCCGGTTGCTCGCGGCCAAGAGCCGGCGCAAAGATTGTTCAACCGTGCGATCCTGTCGCTCGAAGATCAGTCGATGGGCCGTCTCGCGCCACCAACTGTTGGGATTCTCGAGGACCGCGACGAGTTCTTCCGTTGTCGCGGAACCAAGCCGAGGAGCGGGAGGAGGTTGGAATCCATTGGGGGCGATCCGATAGATTCGCCCTTGGTCGCGTCCTCGCCGCAGGTCCAGGTGCTCCATCACATCCAGGGGGATATGAATCGCCTCGATGATCTCTCGGCTCATATCCAGAACGTGCAAGGTGCCGTCGGGCGCATTGAGCAAATTCACAGGCCGGAACCAGTTGTCCGACGACCTGACAAACTCAGTCTTTTCGTCGACCCGACTTGAAGTGAACGTCGGGCCACTGGGCTTGAGTCGCATTCGATGGATCAGGTTGTTCTGAGCATCACTGACGAAGACATCGCCGTAGTAGGTTTCCGGGTAGGCTGCACCCCGGTAAACAGTGACGCCCGAGGCGGCATCCACGACATGGTGGCTGGCCCCCGCGACATTCGCCGCGCGATCGCCGTGGGCAATGCGACGGCCCGAGCGAATCTGTCTCCAGCCTTCCAGCGGACTGATCCGAAAAATCGGAACGTTCGACCCGCCCACATTCTCGAGTGCCGAGGCGACCGGAAGAAACGGGTTCCGTGCCAGCGCGTCGAGAGGGACAACCGCATGCATCAAGGGACGTGACTCGCTGCAAAGAAAACGGTTGCCGTCGTCGTCGAACGTATTGCCGAACTGAACCGTGCCGGTGATGGGCTCCAGGGCTTCGTTCGTCGGATCAAACCGAAAGTCTTTCCCGGCAAGCGAGACTTCGGCCGCGTTCGGATCGGTCGCCGACTTGACGCTCCCCGTTCACGGACGTCGAGCCGTAAATCTTGTGGTCAAGCCCGAAGGTCAAGTTGTTCAGCATGCCTTGCTCATTGCCGGTGCCGAATCCGGTATAGACCTTCCGGCGCACGTCGGCGCGGTGGTCGCCGTCCGTGTCCTTCATGTACCAGATCTCCGGCGGCGAAGTGACGAACACTCCCCCCTTCCAAGGGGCAACTCCGGCAGCCCAGAGCAGGCCGTCGGCGAAGACATGACTCTCATCGAACTCGCCATCCCCATCGACGTCACGCAAGAGCCGGATTGCGCCGAGCGGTTTTTGACCGTCCCTGGGCTTGAACGGATAGTCGGTCATCTCGGCGATGTAGAGGTTGCCGTTCTCGTCAAACGCACCAGCAACTGGACTATGAATCCGAGGCTCCGCCGCGACTAATTCCATGTGGAACCCATCGATGGTCTCAAACGTCTTGAGCGCCTCGGCGGGTGTTTTCGGCGGCAGCGGCTTCAAGAATTCGCCCAGCTCCTCCTTGGTGTGCGTCCGGGCACTGGGATCGATCCGGGCAGGAGTCTCCGCGTCGATCCAGGCCGGCGGAACCCCCTCCGCGCCGAGGCCACCCCGCTCGCGAATCTTCGACAAGATGTCCCGCGACTTCTGGAAGTAGTCGAGGACCTTTGCCTTTTCGGCAAAGTCTCGTGCTCGGTGCTTCTCCATTTGGCCATCGAGCTTTCCCGCCAACGTATCCAAATCGGCCTGACTGAACGGGGCTTTGCCGTCGAGGTAGACGTAGACGGGATTGGTGTGTGACTCGGCATCGGGGGAACCCGTGTTCGCGGTCCCGAACGCTCGGGCAGCGATCCAGGAGGACTGATCGAGCGCGACGTCCCGGCTCAGCTCGATCCAGTTCCCCAGGCCCTCGCTCGCCGGGATTTTGAGTTCCTCAACGACCTGGCCGTTGACGATCAACTGAAGGTTCGTCACGGGGGCGACGGTCGAAAGGACCTTGACCTGGGCCCGGACTTTTCGTGGGGTCTTTCCTTCCTGCCGAAGAATGGCCCCCGGCCTCTGGCCGTCGACTTCGAGGAGGAGCAACGGGCCAGTCGATACGAAACTTCGGCCTTCGGAAGACGCTCGGAGCCAGCCGGCAAAGTCGGGGGCATCGCTCCCTTTTCGAGCCACGTAGGTGAGACAGTCTCCGAGCTTGCGACACGCTGGGAAGTCGCTTGCCCCGACGCAAGGGAAGCGGTATCCGATATTGAGGATTCGATACCAATCGTCGATTCCGATCCCCCGGTAGACGCCGAACTGGAGGAGCTCGACGCCGTCAAGATCGCCCTGAACATAGTCGGCGTAAATCGACTGGGCGTATCCACCGTGAGCCATGATCGCAAACCCACCGCGCCGCCTGGTTTCACGCGAGACCAGGCCGTAGAGGGGCCAGTTATTGGCGTTCAGACTCTGCCCCTCAAGGACCAGGTCGTCACGGAGGAACAGATTCAGGTGACCGTAGGTTGCGCTGCGATACTCCTGGCCCGAGACGATGCGGTAGTCGCCACGACGCCGCTCGGACTTCGACCCGAGACCGACGAGTTGGGGGTAATCGAGTCGCTCGCGGACTCCGACATAAGGGCCGGCCGGCTCGTTGTAGCCGAGCGGACTTCCATAACGGATATCCTCGGCCTCCAAGAGGTCGAAGATCACCTGGTCGTCAGCCTCATTTTCTCGCTTGAAGTGCAGATGCGTATCACCTGAGTCATATCCCTGTGCCGCCATATCGACGACTCGCTCCAAGGCGATCGACACCTGTCGCCGCTCCCCCGCCTCAATCCGGGTACTGAATGTCTGAGGCCGGTACTCGAACCCCTTCCACACTTCCACCCGGACCGGCCCCGGCGGGACGGCGATTTCCGCTTTCCCCTGGCTATAGAAAAAACGCCCCAGGTAACGGATCGGCGCTTTTCCCTGCCGATTTCCTTTGCCTGATTTCGGCCACTCCCCCGTGAAGTGATAGGGGGTGAGCGGACCAGCAGCCGGCTGGTAATAATTGCCGTCGGCTCCAACAACGTTGATCCGGCAAGGGGTAGGACGCCCCTTGATCTTGTCCAGGACCACAACCTCCAGGCGCGCACTCGAGTTTTCGGATGCGGTCGCGGAGCTTCCAGGGCGATCAAAGCCCGACGGCGTGAAGATCAGCGCCTCATCGTCGGCTGGGGCCGCGGCCGCCAAAGCGACCGCGACTGCCCAGCCTACGGCAAGTCGACTTACTGGATTCCGCAAGAAGCGCCCGACAAGTCGGGGCTCACAAGGAGGGCAGGATTGGAGTTTCATCGTGTCTACCAGGCAGGTGGGTCAATCTGAGCAGGTCTTACGATGGAAACGGGTAGGTCTGCCGAGAGCGCGGGTCCCTTCTCGATCAGTGAGACGGAAAATGGCTGGCCCCGGCTCCCACCGGCTCAAGAGTTGGCCGCGGTTTCCGCCAGTGATTGAGAGTAATCACCCAGGATGCGAGCATATAGAACGCAGGATATGACAAGGAGGCAACGGCGAGATTCCAATTTGAACCGTGTCGCGGGGGAAGTTGGGCCGCCGGCAACTGAATCAGGAGCCAGGTCAAAAGCCCCGCCCAAATCGCTCCCAGGACATTGTTGAGCATGTTGAATGCCCCCGGTTGCGACGGATAGAGATAACGGCTCGGAACAAACGTCAGGAGGCTGAGCACGATGACGACGACGAGCGCAAACGGGCCGGGGAGTTGCAGGATGTAGAGGTAGAGAGCCACGATGTTCCA
Source organism: Singulisphaera photorubra (assembly GCF_045290345.1). Classification (GTDB taxonomy): domain Bacteria; phylum Planctomycetota; class Planctomycetia; order Isosphaerales; family Isosphaeraceae; genus Singulisphaera. The sequence goes on from NZ_CP155447.1 coordinate 4,563,058, forward strand.
AAGGGACGGGAATCCCAGGAAGTAGCCATCGTCGGTTTTGGCCTCGACCTGGCAGAACCCATAGGCACTCGCGAGTAGAGGCAAGATCAACCAGCCGTTGGTCCCCGCGGGCAAGAGGTTCGCTCGCCAGATGAGCATCAGGGGCAGGAAAGTATAAGTCAGAAAGTCGGTGATATCATCCAACTTTCTCCCGTCGAAATTGGGCAGGACCTTCTTGACCCTCACTTTTCGCGCCAGAGTTCCGTCGGTGGCGTCGACGAACGTGGCGAGCATCATGAGCAGGAAGACGCCGCGATAGGCGTCGGCGCCGCCGCGGACCAGGAGAACGGCGATCCAGGCCGCGATCACCAAACCAAGGGCGGTATACAAGTGCACGCACCAAGCCGCAAACCATAAAGCGGGACGGATGCCGTCCTGTTCGCCGCGATGTTTCCTCTTCGCCTGATCCTGCATGGGAACTGCTCTTTTTCTCGTGACCTGCCACGTCAGCCGATCAATTGCCGGCCGGTAGCTTCGTGCGGTTTGTGTTCGATACCAACGGCCCGGTGGGCTTCAAGCACGCCCTTCTTACCGCGTCGGACCAGTCGGTAAAAAATGGCGCCGACGATCAGAAGGAGGGCGGTGGCCACCAGAGCACTGTAACGACGATACCAGATCGTCCCATAGATCTCCTGCCTCGGCCAGCCAATGTTCACCACGACCAGCACGCCCCAGACAACAGCTGCAAGATTGACGATCAATCCCCAGCGACCAAGCCTGAAAATTCCCGGCTCGGCGGAAGGCGTTTCAGAGCGTTTCCTTCGAAGTCGTGAGCATAACATCGGGATCGTGACAAGGAGATAGGCGAGGTTGGCCCAGACGATCGATACCGAGACGAGCACTTCAATGATCTGGGGGAAATTCACGTTCACCACCAGGATCAAGGCCGCGAACAGACCGAGCAGGATGGCCGGCAGTACGGGCGTTCGCGATGAGCCGGAAACCCAGGCCAGGGCGTGCGAGAAGGGCAAGTTGTTGTCGCGGGCCATGGAGAAGACCAACCGTACTGCGGCCGCGTGAACGGTCAGGGTGCAAATCAAGATCGCGAGTGCCACGTCGCAGAGCAGCAGCATCCCCAGCGACGGTCCAAGGATTTGCTTGATGGCGTACTGCATCCCCCCGCTGATCCGGCCCAGTTCCGGGTCGGCGAGATTCTCGACTCCCATCAAGACACCCAAAATTAAGAGGGCCCCAGCCCCTCCCACGGCCGCCAGTGAGCCCAAGATCGCGCGAGGGGCGCGCCGCCTCGGATCGGTAGTCTCCTCCGCCAGCGAGCCCGCGGTGTCGAAGCCGTACATCACAAAGGAAGGGATCAAGGCTGCCGCGAAGAAAGGGCCAAGATAACCGAACGGGCTGGCACTCCCTCGCCCTTGCTGGTCGAAGACAACCGTGATTCCGCGTCGAGCTTGGCTCATCAGCAGGACGATCAGAAGCAGCGTGCCCACCATTTCGGCGAAGACACCCACGTTATTGATCCGGGCGAGGAGCCGAACGCCGACGCCGTTGATCAACATGCTGAAGGCGATCAGAAGACAGCCGAGGAAAACCGCATTCCGCGCGGCGTCTGCCGGACGGTCAATGAGGCCGATGACTTGGAACCGAGGCGAGATCTGCGGCAGAGTCGCCTGAAGTGCCAGGGCGACTGACGCCAGCGTGATCACCGCGCAGGCCAAGTAGACCCATCCCGCCATCCAACCGACCCAGGCCGGGCCGATCTGTCTCGACCACTGATAGACACCTCCCGCCAGGGGGTATCGGCCTGCAAGTTCCGCGAAGCAGAGCGCGACCAAAAACTGGCCGCAAAAAACCAGCGGCCAGGTCCAGAAGAAGGCAGGCCCCCCTGCCCCGTATCCCAGGAAGAAGAGTTGCGGCAGCCCGGTCAAGATCGAGAGATAAGAGAACCCGGCGGCAAAGGAGGAAAAACTACCGAGGGTCCGATCCAACCGCTGGCGATAGCCGAACGCGGCCAGGTCGCTGGAATCTCGGCCCAAGTCCCGATTTGCCACGTACGCTCCCCTTCAAAGTCAAAATTCAAAACCAAATGATCGAGTCAAGCCAGAGCCTTGGCCATTGACCTGAAGCCGCGGGCGGCGTTTTCGCTTGCCCCACTCGATCATCGCATTTGTTCGTAGCCTCAACCACCATAGCTCATGGGGAGTTGGAGGCAGACTCACGGATGGCGGCCGAGTTTATTAACTAGAGCGAGAACCGTCAAAGGCTTGCTTTTCTGGGCCGATCACATTCTGATGTTCAGCGAAACTTTAGTAAAAATACACAGTTCAGGAAGGTGTTCTGGAGAATTGGAATCCCTGCTGTTCCGAAGCTCGGGGGCCCTCATGGGTGGGTGGTGAGCTCGGCAATCGGGGACGTGCCGGGAGGAGTCTTCGATTGAATTACATCAATTTGGTCGGAATTCTCGATGTTGTGAACTCCGTCTTTGACCTCTACACAGGGGGCAAACGGCGGCCGGTCTTCTTCGATAAGGCGGCGACCTGTCCTCCCCTGGCTGAACTGGACAACCAAGCCCAGGTCATCCGCGAGGAGTTGCTTGCCTTGCTCCCCGAGAAGTCTCAGATTCCTCGGTATCACGACCTCGACCAGATGCAAAAGCGAATCTCGGCGGGGGGTGATCCCGAGAAGTCCTGGAAGATTTTCTATCTCTATATCATGGGGGAGAAGCCGAACGAAAACCGGGCGAAATGCCCCCAGACTTCGGCGTTGCTGGATCAGGTACCTGGCCTGTTTCAGGCCTTCTTTTCGATTCTCGATGGCGGCAAGTCGATCCCCGCCCATCGAGGTCCGTACCGCGGGTATCTCCGCTATCACCTTGGCCTCGTCGTTCCCAAAGTGAATCCCCCCTCGATCCGGATCAAAGACCAGCACTACACCTGGAAGGTGGGAGAAAGCATTCTCTTTGACGATAGCTGGAACCACGAGGTCTATAATGAAGGCGAAGAGGATCGGGTCGTTTTGATCGTCGATATCAGGCGCCCCATGCCGCTTCCGTTTGCCATGTTCAACCGATTCGTCGAATCCGTGATGCGACTGGTTTACGGAAAGCAGATTCTCAAGAAGCTGACTTGAAGCCGGTGGAAACACGCCCAGCCGATCCGTCCCCTGAACCATCCCAGGAGGGGAGGACCTTGGCGACCTTGGCTTCGTGTGCATGAAACGCTTGACGACCGCCCCAACTGGTTTGGTACGGTGGAGCGTCCGTCGACGTCGTTCTTCATTGAGATGTCGATCATGATGAGAATCAATCGCGACGCGGAGCGTCCGCTTTTCCGAGGAACGATGCCTTGCGCCAAATCGGAACGCTTCCGCCGACCCTCGACCCCAGGCGACTGACCGACCACCTGCTCACTCTCGGTGTGACCACGAAGGTCGACCATCGTCCCGAGGGGGCGGCCGTCTGGGTTCACCATGAAGACCAGATCCCCCTGGCGAAGCAAGAACTCGAGCAATACCTAAAGGATCCCCACGACGCGCGCTACCAAATCGCGACGCAATCGGCGGACTCGATCCGGCGCGAAGCGGAGCGGCTCGACCGCCAATATCGCAAGAACGTTCGCGACCTGTCAGGGCAATTGAACAGCCCAGGCCTCAGTCGCCGGCCTTTGACGACCACGCTGATCGCGATCTCAGTCGTCGTTTTCCTTCTTCAGAACAGCCCCTACGCCGCGGCCACAATCAACACCCTCTCCTTCACGCTGCGGGTCATTGATGAGCTCGGTTTCCGGCATTCGCTCGGTCTCCTACCGATCTTGCACGGTGAGGTTTGGCGGCTCATCACCCCCATTTTTATTCACTTCGACATTCTTCACATTCTTTTCAACATGTGGTGGCTCTGGGTACTGGGCTCGTTGGTCGAATCTCGACGAAGTACCAAGACCTTGGCGGCCGTTGTGCTCATCTCGGCAATCGCCTCGAACTCGGGCCAATTCTTTTATGATCTGCAGACCAACCATGCACTTTACAACTTCGGCGGCATGTCCGGGGTTGTCTATGCGATATTCGGGTATGTTTGGATGAGAGGGCGGCAGGAGCCCGAGTTGGGGATGATGATCAATTACCGGACGGTCCAGATGATGCTTTTCTGGCTCGTCCTTTGTTTCTCAGGAGCGGTCGGCAACGTCGCGAATGCGGCCCACTTGGTGGGATTGGTTACCGGTATGCTTCTCGGCTTGGCTCGACTCTGAACGGAGGGAGCCGATATCCAAGGGATCTTTCACGGCGGCTTGCGAAGGCGGCCTTGAGGTCGCACAATAGGAATGATTCTCGGCAAGCGGCCAGTCACTGAACCATGACGTGATCCAAAGGGGAAAGCTTGGGGATGAAAATCGGCTTTGTCTCGGCGATTCTGCCAGAGTATTCGTTAGACCAGGTACTCGGGTTCGCCGCCGAGGCCGGCTTTTCAAGCGTCGAGGTGATGTGCTGGCCAAGCGGCCGGGCCGAACGCCGCTACGCCGGCGTTTCGCACTTCGATGCGGCCGACTTGACCCCCGACGCGATCAAGCGAGTGGAGGATCTCACCGCCAAGCACGGCGTGGGGATCTCCGGACTCGGCTATTATCCGAATCCGCTCGCAAGCGATCGGGCTGAGTCCGAGCAGGCGATTACGCATCTCCACCGGGTTATCGACGCCGCGGCTGAACTGAAGATCAATGTGGTCAACTCGTTCGTGGGCCGAAATCCCGCCCTTTCGGTTGAGGACAACTGGCCGAAGTTCCTCGAAGTCTGGCGGCCCCTGGTCGACCACGCCGAGCAACGGGGCGTCCGGATCGGCATCGAGAACTGCCCGATGCTCTTCTCGAGCGATGAGTGGCCCGGTGGCAAGAACCTCGCGACGACTCCGGCGATCTGGCGGCGGATGTTCGCGGAGATCCCGAGTCTCAGCTTCGGGCTCAACTTCGACCCATCGCACATGATCTGGCAACAGATGGATTATCTGGCTCCGCTCAAGGAGTTCGCCTCGCGCTTGGTCCATGTGCACGCCAAGGATGCCCGGATCGAGCCCGCAGCGCTCAACGACCACGGAGTGTTGAGCGCTCCGAAGCTCTGGCACACCCCGAAAATTCCGGGTCAGGGGGACGTGCGCTGGGGGCCGTTCCTCGGCACGCTGGCCGACGTCGGTTACGATGGCTCGGTCGCGATCGAGGTCGAGGACCGCGCCTTCGAAGGCTCCCTGGAAAAGCGGCGTGAATCCCTGGTGATTAGCCGGCGATACCTCCTTCAATACCTCGGCGGCTGACCCAACCGATGTCGAGCCAAGCGACCGAGACCGAGACCGAGCAAGCGAACGACGAGCTTCCGCTCGACCTGTCCGTCTTGATCCCCGTCTATAACGAAGTTCAGAACGTGGAGCCGCTCCATCAAGAGTTGCAACAGGTTCTCGGCTCGCTCTCGCTGCGCTATGAACTGATCTTCGTTGACGACGGATCGAGCGACGGGAGCCGGGCGAAGCTTGGCCTGATTCAAGATCGCGATCCCGAGCACGTTCGCGTCGTGTTCCTCCGACGGAACTGCGGGCAGACCGCGGCCTTGTCGGCGGCCCTCGACCTGGCGCGAGGGAACATCCTGATCCCGATGGACGGGGACTTGCAGAACGACCCGGCCGACATCCCTCGTCTGCTCGAAAAGCTCGACGAGGGATTTGACGTCGTCTCGGGTTGGCGTAAGTCCCGGCAGGATGCGTTCATTTCCCGGAAGATTCCCTCATGGGTGGCCAACCGGTTGGTGGCTCGACTCTCGGGCGTGCCACTCCATGACTTCGGCTGTACCATGAAGGCGTACCGCCGCAGGGTCCTCGAAGGGGTCCGACTCTACGGCGAGATGCACCGATTCATCCCCGTCTTTGCCACCTGGCAAGGGGCGAGGGTCACCGAACTCGAAGTCCATCATCGCGCCCGAACGGCCGGGCGTACCAAATACGGCCTGGGTCGAACCTTCAATGTCGTCCTCGACCTGATCCTGATTATCTTCTATCAGCGTTACGCCCAGCGCCCGATCCACCTCTTCGGCCGCATCGGGCTCTGGTCGCTCGCACTCAGCTTTCTGACGTTTGCCGGAATGCTTTACTTCAAGTATCTCCACGCGCCATTGACCGGAGACAAGGCAAAATCATTCATCGAGACTCCGCTCCCCCTGCTAGTCGTCTTCTTTTTCATGATGGGAGTGCAGAGCATTTTGATGGGTGTTCTCGCCGAGATGGTCATGCGGACCTACTATGAGTCCCAGTCAAAAACGACCTACCTGATCGGCGAGATCCGACAAAGTCCCCCCGGCAACTCAACCTGATCACGCCGCCCTGGAATCGGCTTGATCGAGGACACTCATCCTTGCGCGGACAAGCCTGACATACAATCCGCCCTTGCCGATCGGGGTGGTGCTCGCTATGATTCGTTGCAACAGGCTGAATTCTTCGGCAGTGTTCGCCGTATGCCCATCCCTCAAGGCCCGCCCCCTTCTCGGCGGACTCCATCCCAATGATTCGACGCGACGACATCCGAAATGTGGCGATCATCGCCCACGTTGACCATGGCAAAACCACTCTGGTTGATTCCATGCTCCGTCAGTCCGGCCAGTTCCGGGCCAGCCAACTTGTCGGCAATTGCATCCTTGACTCGAACGACCAGGAGCGTGAACGCGGTATCACGATCTTGGCCAAGAATATTGCGATCAACTACGGCGACGTTAAGATCAATATTATCGACACGCCTGGGCACGCCGACTTCGGTGGCGAAGTCGAGCGAACCCTTCAGATGGCCGACGGAGCGCTCGTCCTAGTCGACGCCTTTGAAGGACCGATGCCTCAGACCAAGTTCGTCTTGCGCAAGGCGTTCGCTAATAAGATCCGGCCGATTGTGGTGATCAACAAAATCGACCGGCCCGACGCCCGCCCGCAGGAGGTCCTCAACGAGATTTTCGATACGTTCGTCGACCTCGAAGCGGACGAGCACCAGCTTGACTTTTCTTACATCTACGCTTCGGGACGGGGCGGGTTCGCATCGCACGACCCGACGACGACCGAGGGGGACATCCGCCCCCTTCTCGACCTGATCGTTCAGAAGGTACCAGGACCGGAAGTCGACCCTGACTCCCCGTTCCGGATGCTCTGCACGACGCTTGATTTCTCAGAGTACGTCGGCCGGATCGCCATCGGTCGGATCGCTTCGGGCCGCGTCAAGCGGAGCCAGAAGGCGGTCCTGATCAAGGCGGAAAACGTCACCACGACGGGTTCGATCGATAGCGTGCTCGTCTTCGACAAACTGGGGCGAGTCGAAGTCGAAACCGCCGAGGCTGGCGACATCGTCGCTTTGGTCGGGCTCGGCTCGGTCGATATTGGCGATACCATTGCCTCCACCGAACGTCCTGAAGCTCTGCCGCGAATCGAGGTCGGTGAGCCGACCTTGAGCATGCTCTTCACCGTCAACGACTCACCGCTCACCGGCGAGGGACAGTATCTGACCTCGCGCCACCTCAAGGATCGGCTCGATCGCGAACTGCGCTCGAACGTCGCACTCCGCGTCGAGCCGACCGCTGAGCGCGACTCGTTCACCGTTTCGGGGCGTGGTCTCCTCCACCTCTCCGTGCTCATCGAGTCGATGCGCCGCGAAGGCTACGAACTCGCCGTGGGCAAGCCCGAAGTCATCATGAAGCGGCTGAACGGGGTCGAGCACGAGCCCTACGAGTACTTCGTGGTTGATGTCCCCCACGGTCAGATGGGACCGGTCATGGAACTCGTTGGCGCGCGTCGCGGTGAGCTCGCCAAGATGGACGTCAAAGGGGCCTATGCCCACCTCGAGTTCATGATTCCCGCACGAGGCCTTCTCGGCCTGCGAACGCGGCTGATGAGTGCGACTCAGGGGGAAGCCATGATGCACCACAACTTCCATGACTATCAGCCGTTCCGCGGGGAGATTCCCAAGCGGAGCAACGGCGTGATGATCAGCATGGTGCGTGGCCAGGCGGTCGCTTTTGCCCTGGATAGTCTGCAACAGCGCGGAACCATGTTCGTCAAGCCCGGCGACGATATCTATGCCGGTATGATCGTCGCAGAAAATGCAAGGGGCGACGACATGGTCGTGAACCCCTGCAAAGAGAAGAAGCTCACCAACATGCGGGCCTCCGGCTCGGACAAGAACGTCCTGCTCAAGCCGCCCCGCGAGCTCACGCTTGAGATCGCCCTCGAATACATCGAGTCGGACGAACTGGTGGAAATCACCCCGACGAAGATCAGGCTCCGCAAGAAGGAGCTGACCGAGGAAGGTCGCAAGCGATCCGGCCGTAGTGGTGGGAAGACGGTGAGCGTCTGAGCGAAGGGTTCCTAACAAAACCCTTCGACCCAAACGCCTCCAGTGAGTCAGTCAATCAGCCGCTCAGGCCGTACCTGAGCGGCGTTTGATGAAGCTGAGCCCGTCTCGGCAGAGACCGAGCGGGTCGGGGAAGAGGTCGCGCCAGACCTTGGTTGCCGCAGCCAGGGCGGGTAAGGCGCGACCGAACGCCTCAATCGTGAGTGACCCGTCGTAGCCACTCGCCTTCAGGCCCGACCAGAACGAATCCCAGTCGACCTGGCCGGTGCCCGGAATTCCCCGATCGTTCTCCGAGATGTGCACGTGGATCGTCTCGGCCGCGCACGAGGCGATCGCCTTCGCCTGATTCTTCTCCTCAATGTGTGCGTGGAAGCTGTCGTACATCATCTTGAGCGACGGATGATTCACCGCGCGGACGAAGCGGGCCGTATCGGCCGCCGTCGTCAGGAAATAGTTCTCGAACCGGTTGAGATACTCGACCCCGAGCCTGATGTTTCGCGCCTGCGCCTTTTCGGCAACCTTGCTCAGCGTCTCGACACCGGCCTTGAACTCGTCCTCGGTGGGTCCGTTCCCCGTGAACTGGCCAATTGCCGAATGAATGGGACCGCAGAGGATCTCGCAGTCGAAGGCCGCACAGCGGTCCAAGACCTTCTCGAGTTGGGCCACCGCGGCCAGACGAATCTGGGGGTCGCCCGAGATTGGATTCGTCTCGGGAGACATGACCGTGACGGCAGTCGCGCTCAGGCCAAGGCTCTTGAGTCGTTTGCCCAGCCGCTCGTAGGGCGCGGGGTCGTCGATGGCAAAGACCGGGACCTCGACGCTGTCGAACCCCATCTCTTTGAGCTGGTCGAGCAAGCCATCGTGCTCGGAGGTGACCTCAGTCGTCCAGAGCAGTAAGTTCATACCGATCTTCATGGAGGCATCCTCGTCGTTCGTGGATAGTCGGGCAACGTGGGCGGACCACTCTTTAGAGACTATCTCAGTCGGTGAATCTCACAGACGCCCTCCGTTGACGATGACCGCCTGCCGGGTGCTCCCCCGGTTCTTGGCTCGAGACCGGTGCGTGGGGGCCTTTGTCCGCGACACCCAGACCGTAAGGAATCCTAGGCGCCCGGAATGCTCCCGTGCCCCCGGATCAAATCGGCCTACTGAGATCGGTTCTGCAAGTGGTTGACTGTCGAATGGATCAGAGAGCGAGCGAGCCGGGTGATCGAGGCCGGTCTTCAGCCCCCGAAGCGAGGGCCAGAAGACCGGGGCCTGAAGCCAGACCCCAGTCACCCCAGAAGACGTGGGCGCCCCGAAGGCATACCGTATTAGACGGGGACAACGGTCTGCCACTGGCCGACCTCGGCCGAATCGAGCACTGCGTCGCAAACCGCTTGAGTCGCAAGCGCCTCGCGGAACGTCGGGCTGGTGGCTTTTCCGGCAGCCAGACCCGCGAGGAAGTCGGCAACCTGGTGGACGAACGTGTGCTCGTAACCGATCTGGAGACCGGGCACCCACCAGTGCTTCATATAAGGATGGTCGCTATCGGTCACGTGGATCGAGCGCCACCCGCGCAGCTTCGACTCGTCGCCGTGGTCGAAGTATTCGAGCCGGTGGAGGTCATGGAGATCCCACTTGATCGAGGCTTTCTCGCCGTTGATCTCGAAGGTATAGAGCGCTTTGTGGCCGCGAGCATAGCGGGTGGACTCGAAGAGCCCAAGCGAGCCGTTCTCAAACCGACAAAGGAAGGCGCACGCATCGTCGATGCTGACCGGCTGGACCTTGCCGGTCTCGCTGTGCTTCCGCTCCTTGATGAACGTTTCAGTCATTGCCGAGACGTTCGAAATCCCCCCGTTGAGCCAGAGGGCGGTATCGATGCAGTGGGCAAGGAGATCGCCGGTGACACCGGACCCCGCGGCCGCGGCGTCCAACCGCCAGAGCCCCGCGCCCCCTTGAGGCAACTCGGACGAGATCGTCCAATCCTGCAAGAAGTTCGCCCGGTAGTGGAAAATCCGACCGAGCCGGCCCTCGTCAATCAATTGCTTGGCGAGGGTCACCGCGGGGACGCGGCGATAGTTATACCAAACCGTGTTGGGGACGCCCGCCTTCTCGATGGCTTCGACCATCGTCTGGCCTTCGACCAGGTCCATCGACAGCGGCTTCTCGCACAAGATCATCTTGCCGGCCGCGGCCGCCGCAAGGGCGATCTCGGCGTGCGTATTGTTGGGCGTGCAAATATCGATCGCATCGATATCTTTGCGCTCGACCAGTTTCCGCCAGTCGGTCTCGATCGACTCATAGCCCCATTTATCGGCAAACGTCTTCGCGTTCTCCGCGCTCCGACCACAAACCGCTTTGAGCACGGGGCGGTATTCGAGGTCAAAGAAGTCGTTGACTCGCTTGTAGCCGTTCGAGTGGGTCCGGCCCATGAAGCCGTAGCCCACAAGGCCGATGTTCAAAGGTTTCTTCGCCGCCATGATTCACCTGAATATGCGAAGTTATCAATGTTGATAAACGAATTTTTGTTGAGCACTCGTATGCGTGAGTTCGCGAGCCGGCGATCCACGCTTACTCCGCCCAGCCATGGGCGTCACGGACGGCGATCATCTTGGTCAGGATGTCGTTCCACGTCTGTGGCTTCATCATGACGGCATTGGGGAACATGCAGCCGTCCCAGCAGATATGCTTGAACGCCTTGGTCAATTGCCCCTTCTCGTCGCGGAGCCAGAAGCCGGCGTGGCGCGGAATGTCGAGCTTGCCGTTGGGGTCGGTCGCCAGGCAATGCCGGCCGGTGTGATCGTGCGACCCGGAGCCGAAAACGGTGGCGTCGTTCTGGGCAACGTGAAAGTCGATTGTCCAGGGGCGAAGCGCGGCCGTCAGCGTTTTGAGCGCATCGTCGAGCACGACGGGGTCTTTCCAGTCGTAACCGGCGGGCAAAATCCGATCCTGGGGGGCATTTTCCCCCAAGGTATACAAGAGGGTGTGGGCCATATCGGCCTGAAAGCCGACAAGCTCGGGCTCGCCAACCCGCTCGAGGAGGTCGACCATCGTCCGCCAGGAGTGCATACCACCCCAGCAGATTTCGCCTTCGGCCGCCAGCCGCTCGCCGGCATCGGCCGCGATCTTGGCTGCCTCTTTGAACGTCTGGGCGATCTTCGCCTGATTGCCCGCCGGATCTTGCGCCCAGTCCCCCGGCCCGCACGCCGAATCGAAGCGAACGACTCCGTAAGGCCGGACACCGAGCTCGCGCAAACGCTTCGCAATATGCGTCGCTTTGCGAACTTGATTGAGGAACTTGGTGCGGCCTTCCCCTTCATCCATCGCCGACCCACCGCCGGTCGGCGGCCAGACCGGGGCGACGACCGAGCCGATCGCCAGGCCGCGAGTCCGGACCTTCTCGGCGAGCGCCTTGAGGTCATCGTCGGTCGCGTCGATATCGACGTGAGGGGCGAACAGGAACAGGTCGACACCGTCGAACTTGACGCCGTCAACCTCGGCCGCTGCCGTCAGGTCGAGCAACGCATCCAGGCCGATCACCGGTTCCGACCCCTCACCCTTACCGACCACGCCCGGCCAAGCCGCATTGTGCAGCTTCGGGAAGTTATTGGGATGACTACCGCTCATGGAATATCCCTTTCTGTCGCCAAAGCGCCGGTACGCCGGCCAGGCTCGGGTCGAGTCTTGCAAGATGGGTCAAAGAGCCGGGAAAAGCGCACACCGTTCCCGGCCAGTTGTATTCAGGTCAAATGAGACCAAAGGAGGGAAATGATCGGTCGGTCGAGGAGGATTCGACCGACCGATAGCTTCGCTTAGCTCTTCCGGGCATCACCAACGCGAGGCGCATTGGGATGGACGTCGGGGCCGAAGTAACGAAGGCTGACGAAGACTTCGGTGCCCGTGTTCGTGTACGTCACACCTTCTTTGGCACGCTTGTCGGTGATGAAGACCTCGTCCTTGGTCACTTCGCCGTAGCGAATGTAGACGGGGCAATCCACGTCGAGCTTGCCGATCGTGCCGCGGCCCTGGGTAACGATCAGACCGGAGGCCCCCTGGTCCTTGATCGTGACCGACTGTCCCGGATAAACCGTCAGTTCGCGGGCGCTGAAGTATTCTTTGCCGTCGACCTTGCCATAGACGATCCACTTGTCAACAAAGCCTTCGTCCTCGGAACCGGCAAAGACGATCGGTTCGAGATAGTTGTTGGCCTTGAAGTTGGGGTCGACGTTCTTTTCCCAGTCGAGTTGCTCGACAAGGTAGTCGAGGTCCTTGTGCTTGTCGGCGGGGACGTCCTTGACGAGCAGGTCCCAAGGAACGCGTCGGCCTTCGACCATCGACTGGTACATGCCGAAAACGTCGGAACCCCACTGCGGCTCGTAGGTCACCAACGACCCAGGGGCGTGGAGCACGGCGGGCGGAATCAGCCAGCCTGTGCCCGGCTTGAGGCGGTACGCCTTCGAGAAGTCGAGGATTCCATTGTCCCCCTCATCCCAGCGTTCGAGGCAGCGGCGGATGTCTTCCTTGGTCGTCCCCGGTTCGAGCCCCATGAAGGTGTGGGGGAAGTTGTTGCCGGTCCAGTTGAGCTGAGGCGGGAAATAATAGCTCTCCGGCTTCCCCTCGCGGCCCAGCAGCGCGGCCTGCTCGGCCGTCTGGTGCATGTGGTGGGGGATCGGCCCGAGGTTATCGAAGAACTTGCTATAAACGGGCCACTTCTTGTACTTATCCCACAGCGCGGACCCGATCATTTCGGCCCCATGCAGGCCGACCGCGTCCTTGAGGGTGAACTTGTCCCCGTTGTGGACGACGTAGCTCAGTCCCTCGTCGGCCGGGGCGCCCTCGTTGGCGGCCGGGGTCGTCGAGGCGAACCAGCGTTCGTCGATGCCGCCACGATGGGTTCCCAGGGCGTAGAGGTCCTGAGGAGCAAGCTTGAGCCGTCCACCGGGCATCAGGAACGAGCGCGGAACCCACGTTGGGGCCAACCGCAAAATACCTTCACCGGCATCGAGCGCCGCGCGAGCGCGCGCGGCGAGTTGCTGATCGCTCATCCGTCCGATTCTCCCGCCCCAAGATCTGACCCGAGCACGACGCGCCGGGACTCATCGTTGTAAAGCCAAGGCGCTCCAGACGCAAGAGTGAACTTACTGCCGGCGATCCCCAAGATCCTTGACAGCACGAGCCGGCCAGTGTCGGGAAAGCATCTCGGCTTGATCCGGCGTGACTCGGTACAGCAAAATCGAATGCCCGATCTGATCGATTGGCTTCAATTCCTTGAAGTAATCGAAGCCCTTCGCCCAGACCGACCGGGGGAGCCACCGGGGTAACTCGTCGTCGTACACTCGCCACGGGAGACCTTGGAGCAACGTGGCACTCACCGCATAGAGACCGGGTTCGAATTTGAGGCCCTCGAGACCTCGCTTACGATAACGCGGGGGGAGTTCGTCATCCCGGATCGTGCCCGGCCGGGGAGGAGGGAGAAACCAAGGAAATCCCCCCTCGCTCCGGAACAGGAAAATGTTGGGATTGATCTGACCGAAGTAGGCCAGGCCCACCGGTTCGTCGGGAGCATGAGTTTGGAGCCAGCGTCTCAGGCCGACCAGGTCCTGCCCCCAGTCGATATTGCTGTCGATCAGGTGCGATGAGCCGTTTGAGGCTCCTCCCGAAACCCAGTTGAAGTACGCAAGATAGTGAGGCGTGATGACAAGTGTCGCCGCCAATGTCGCCGCCAGAGAGACGCCGAGGAATGCTTTTGCCGCGCGACGACTCACCCGATCCTTCAGGCCCGTCGCCCACGGAACGACCTTCCCGATCGAAATGAAGACGAATGGAAAGCTGGCCAGGACGTAACGCAGGCCAAGATTGATGTTCGTGAGAACGCTCATCACGAGGATGACGATCACCGGCAACGCAAGAACGGTGATCTCATCGAACCAGGATGCACGGGAACGTCGAGACGCCACCAGGATCGCGACCGAAGCCAGAAAGAGCGCCCAGGTCCCTTCAGGCACCTTGTAGACCAAAGTCAACAGATAGTAATACCACCAGCTCTTCTGACGAACTTCACCGTTCAAATAGACCGGATAGCCTTCGACTTCATCGCTCTGGATTTGGGGATTGAAAAGATTCGCGGGCACCCCTTCAGCCTCGAACTTCTGATCGTCGAAGCCAAGGACGTAGTGTTTCGGGAATGGGACGGGGAGATGTTCCAGCCAGGTCTCGCGAAATCGATTGACCCGGCGTTGGTGGAGGGCATTGATCAACGGATCCGGACTCGGAGGTCGCCACTTCCCCGGCGTCACCGGACGAGTCAACGTTTGACTGAGGAACTCGTGTTGGCCGAGCGGAATCCCAACCCCCTCGAAGCCATAGCCGACGTTGATCACCAGGACACTCAGTCCGACGATCAGCAGGCCCTTACCGAGGTTTCGGCCCACTCGTCGCGCTAGCGTCCCTTGGTCCGTTCCCGTAAAGAGGTGGAGAAATCCAATCAGGGGCCAGAGGCCGTAGAGCAGGACCATGCTGAACTTGCTGAGTTGAGCGAGGCCCAGGCAAAGTCCCGCGAGAGCCGCCCGCCACCAGGTGGGTTGTTGGAGCGTCCGCCAGAAGACGTAGGTTGCCAGGACTCCGAGGGATGCCGAGCCGACGTCGGTCGTCACCAGCCTGCAATGCGCCAGGATGTTGGGACACAACAACCAGAGCGTCAGGCTCAGCAGTCCCGCGCCCGGCCCATACAGCCGTTTTGACCAAATGAAGATGACCAGGCCCCCGAGTACGGAAAAGAGGGGCATGACGAGACGGGCCCGAGAGAAAAGCTCGAAGTATTGCCGGGCGTTATCGCGCTGGAAGACATGAGCAAAAACCGCCTTGTTTTGCGGTTCGTTCTGCCAGGACGGGTCATTGTACGGGACTTCGACCCCTCGCATCGCGAGTACAGGAAGTGCGGCTACAAGCTTGATGAGCGGCGGATTGTGGTGGTAGAGCCCGAACTTGCCCGTCTGCCAATACGTGATTCCCGCCGGTAAATGGATGACCTCGTCGATCGTCGGGTTCTCCTCGACGAGGCTCCGGACGGCGAGTGTAAGGTGGACCACCAGGAGCAAGACCACCGCAAGGATCTGTTTCCGTCGATTCCAGAACGTTTCCCCGGCGGGAGGAGTCGGCAACGGTGATGGGGGAGGGGAAGAAGCCGGCTCATTCACCGGGGCCTGTGGCCTCTGCTTCGGTCGTCGCGACAAGATTTCCACTCCCGATGTCAGGCGCCGTACGACTTAACGAGGTGACTGATCGCCGCGAATGATCCGTGAAGGTCGCGGTAAAGCTGCCGGTAGAGCGCGTAGGCGCTGTCGTAGAACGGCTGCACCTTGGGATCGCGTTCGGTTCGTTCCGCCAGCCGGATCGTGGCGTCGCATGCTTCGGGAACCGAGGAGAACCCCCCGGTACCGACCTGGGCGAGCAGGGCCACCCCAAAGGCCGGTCCTTCGGTCGACTCGAGCGTGTGAACGTCGTGGCCGTAGATGTCCGCCTGAATCTGCCGCCAGAGCGGGTTCCGCGCACCGCCGCCGGAGACCCGGACTTGCTCGATACTTGCCCCCATCTCGCGGATCAATTCGAGGCTGTCGCGCATCGCATAGGCGGCCCCCTCCAGGATGCTCCGGATCAAGTGCGGCCGGCCGTGCCGGACCGTCAGACCGATCCAGGCCCCCTTGGCATCAGGATCGAAATGCGGGGTCCGTTCGCCGGTCAGGTAAGGCAAGAAGAACAAGCCCTCCGCCCCCGGGCCGACGAGTGCCGCCTCGTCACTGAGCAAGAAGTAGGGGTCGACTCCCAGGGACTTGGCCGCTTCGATCTCCGCCTTGGCGAGTTCGTTGCGATACCACTGCAAACTTCCCCCAGCCGCCAGAACGACTCCCATCACATGCCAGGCACCCGGCACGGCGTGGCAGCCACGCTGAAGCCGCCCCAGCGGATCGAAACCGAGTTCCTGGGTATGGGCGAAAACGACCCCCGAGGTTCCCATCGTGGCCGCGACCGCCCCGGGACGAACGATTCCGTTGCCAACCGCGCCGGCCGGTTGGTCTCCCCCGCCGCCGACCACCGGCGTCCCTATGGCCAACCCGGTTGCGGCGGACCCCAGGGGGCTCACTTTAGCCGAGACTTCCGGACTCTCGTAGCATGGAGGCAAAAGCTCGGGGTCGATCTCGAGCTTGGAGAGAAGTTCCCGGCTCCAGCGGCGGTTGGCGACGTCGAGCAGGAGCGTCCCCGAGGCATCGCTCACCTCGGTCGCATACGTTCCCGTCAGGCGATAGCGAATGTAGTCCTTCGGGAGCAAGACCTGGCGGACCTGATCCCACGCCTTCGGTTCATGATTGCGAAGCCAGAGCAGCTTGGGGGCCGTGAAGCCGGTCAGGGCCGGATTGGCGACCATCCGGATCAGGTTCTCGCGCCCCCCTGCCCTTTGCTCGATCTCCGCGCACTCGGCCGCGGTCCGCTGGTCGTTCCAGAGCAAGGCGGGACGAACGACCTGCCCTTCGGCGTTGAGAAAGACCGAACCATGCATCTGACCGCTTAAACCGATCCCAGCCACATCCGCCGGTTTCAGGCTCGCCTTGTTGAGCACCTGTTTCACCGTGGCGATCGTCGCGGTCCACCAGAGTTCGGGGTCCTGCTCCGACCATCCTGGCCTGGGATGCGCGCACGGGTACTCCGCCGAGGCCGATGCGAGCACGTGACCGTGCTCATCGATGGCGAGGGTCTTGGTCCCGGAGGTGCCGATATCGATTCCCAGAGTCACACTCACCGCTTGATCTCCCAGCGCTCGCCGCACCGCAAGACCCGTGGGTTCACCCCAGCGGGTAGGCGAAGGGCCTCTGACTCGAAATCACCAATCGGGACCGTGTTGAATGCAAACATCTCGTAATGGTGCGGAACCAGGTAGCGCGGTTTCACGACCGACGCAAGCGTCACCGCTTCGGCGGCGGACATGTTCCCCGCGACTCCTCGCGCCGGGTCTCGCCCATTGATTGGCAGGAAGAGGACATCGTACGCCCTGTCTCCGAGGTGCCCGACCAAGCCATCGTAGAGCAAGGTGTCTCCGCTATGATACAGACGAAGTCCCTCTACCTCGATGATGTAACCCAAATAGAGGTGCCGGCCTCGTTCGTCGGTGTCTAGCCCCTCGTGCGCCGAAGGGATGGCTTCGATCCGGAACCCACGATGGCGAAAGTCGCCGCCAGCGTCGAGTCCGACAAGCCGGTCCGTGGGCAAACCGAGACCAACGGCATGCTCGATCAAGGCCTCGGGTAAAAGAAGCGGTGCCTCGGGGGAAGTCTCGAGCAATTCGGGCATCGTTCCGGGGTCGAGATGGTCGGAATGTTTATGGCTCGAGAGAACGAGATCAACGCGTCGAAGTTCAAAACCGCGGAAGGGAGAGCGAGTCATCCGGACGTGAGGCTTTCCTGTCCCTTCATATTTCGTGGTCAGGTGCTCGGAAAGATAGGGATCGATGACCATCGTTCCGGTTGAGGACTTCACGAGATATCCGCTCTGACCAAGCCACCAGATGACGAGCGATCCCGGCGCGGGGTTGGTCGCGGCAATTTGATCCAATAATTCGCCGCCGGCCTGAATCGGCTCGATCATCGTGCAAGCGCTCCGCACCATGTCTATCCCGAGGGGTTGGCTGTTGTCAGGATCTCGCTTGATAATATCACGCGAGCCAACTTGATGCATTTGGCACCGAAAATGCGTGCTAATCAATTTCAAGATACGTCGAATCGACGCCGTCACCCCCAGGAGACTTTTCCATGCGACACCTCTTACATAACTCACTCTTCTCGGTCGTCATGTTCGGCGCCGCGAGCCTGATCTCCGGATGCGTTGATGATGCAGACCATCCCGACGCCAAGATTGCCGAGAATGCCATTGGAATCTCGGACAACAAGACGACGAAGTCCGTGGAGACAACTCGCGATTTGCAGGTCGTCAAAGACACGAAGGTGATCGACACCAAGACCGGCCAGACGATCAGCGAGACCACCGAGACGACACCGGTCAAGATCACCAAAGAGTTGAAGGAGAAAGTTAACGTTGATGTCAACGTTGGCGACACAAAGGCGACCAGTACGGGCGAGGAAAAGATCCCCGTCAAATGATCGTTTGAGGATGGACTCGAGGCCCCAAGGACGTGATATCCCCAGAGACCCGCCCTGCGGAGATTACTTTCCTGAGGGGTTATCGAGGCTCCCGTCACTGAGCGGGTTGCTGCGAGCTCGATCCGACAGGACACGGCCGGGACTGGTGATTGCGACCCCTTGAGTGCTCGCATCACCGATCATTACCGACTCGACATGCGGTGGGTTCACGTTCTGCTCCGCAATCCACTCGACGAGGAAACTAGCCGACACGCCGCCGCTGGTATCGCTTTCCGGGACGAAGTATTCAATCGAGGCCATGGGGCCGATCCGTAACGGTTGCTTGAGGTAGTCGCGGATCACCTCACCGTCCTGGTCGTAGTAGCGCGCCGTGGTGATGACGATCGGGTGACTTCGGTCTGTGTTGCGAATGCTTAGCGTGGCCGCCAAGAAGATGGTGCTGGCTCGATCCGAAGTATAGATCGATGAATACGAGGGCACGTAGATCGATTGTCCGGCGACGACCTTCAGCCCTTCGGTCGATTTAATTTCGGTGACTGCCTTGCGCGTGTTCACTCCCGGCGCATGAATCTCGGCAGGTTGATCACGTTGACAGGACGAGGGGGAACTGATGATGAGCACGATGAGGAAAAGCGCCATCGCAAGAGTGAAAGCGGTATAGGTCGGAGTTTTCGTCATCGCCAAGATCCTCATCCAGGTTGGTCATCCGCCGAACGTGACACATCATGCAGTCCCCGCGTTCTGGAATCACGTTCCAACGCGCCTGGAAACGAATAAAGGGCGGATTTCCGTTCATTATTGTGCCAGAGGTTCGTCGCCTAGACCAGGAGTTCGAGCTTCCTCGACAGAAGCACGGCTTGCTTCTTTGAGAAGCAAGCCGTGCGACGGAGGAAGCTGGGCGATTTATTGAGGCATAAGCTTGGGTAGACCGTGAGTCGCCCGGCGAACTTCACGTAGTCTTCCCAATCCGGGTCAATGGACCTCGACCCGAGGGCGAATGACTGCCAGTTCTCCTCGGATCGCGGCAGCTCTCGCCTGGAGGTTTTCCTCACTGACCCCAATCTGCTGGAGCAACATCTCGGCCAGGGCGACCGCGACCTCAGCCTCTTCGTATGCGACCGCCGCGACGCCCAGGCGTTCCAACGTCTCCCGCTCGTTGATATACCGAGCCCGGACGAGCACCTTCAAGCCTGGATTGAGGGACAACGCCGTGGCGATGATCGGAATGCGGTCCGATCGATCCGGGAGCGTTACGAGGAGAAACTCGGCTGCTTCGATCCTCGCCGCCGAGAGAATTTCCTTGCTGCTGGAGTCACCGTAAATCGCACGGATGCCTTCGGCCCGCAACCGCCGGACTGTATCCACATTCAGGTCGATGACAATTGGATTGATGGCAAAATCCCTGAGGATTCGCGTCAGGGTCTGGCCGACCGGGCCGTAACCCACCACCACGGCGCTCGCGCCTGAGGTCTCGACGTCGTCCGACTCGCCGAGCTTCGTGAGCGCGTCGTCACCCGGCCGCGCCGTCAGCCATCGCCCGAGCGTGGGCCTCGCCAGCAACCAACGTTCCAGGGGACCGATCAGGCGGAAGATGAGCGGATTCACGGTAATCGAGACGATGGCGCAACTCACTAGCACGCTGGTTTCCGCCTCGGACAGGAAACCCAGGGAACGGGCTTCTTCGCCCAGGATAAAGGAGAATTCACCAATCTGGGCCAACGCCATGGCCGCCGTCAGAGCGGTTCGGAGCGGGTAGCCAAGGAGGACCACAATCCCGAGCGCGGCAAGAGGCTTCCCAATGAAGATCACCGCGAAGACGCCGAGCGTGAGGTCCCAGTTCGCCAGAGTCGCCGCCGGGTTGAAGAGCATCCCCACCGAGACGAAGAAGAGCACGGCGAAGGCGTCACGCATCGGCAAGGCGTCGGAGGCCGCCTGGTGGCTCACATCGGACCGACCGACCACCATCCCGGCGAGGAACGCGCCGAGCGCCATCGACACACCGAATACCAGCGCCGAGCCGGCCGCAACACCCATGGCGACGACCAACACCGAGAGGGTGAACAATTCGCGGGAACGCGTCCGCGCCATGGAATTCATCAACAGGGGCAGCACTCGCTTACCCACCACCAGCACCAGGAAGACGAGCGCGATGATCTTGACCGCGGTCAGGATGAGCGAGGTCCCGACCAGCGCCAGATTTCCCCCCCCGGCTGCATCCTTCAAAACCGGGAGTACGACCAGGACGACGACTGTGAACAGGTCCTCGACGAGCAGCCAACCGACCGAGGCATGCCCCTGCGGTGTGTGCATCACTCCGTTGTCCATGAGCACCCGGATGAGTACCACGGTGCTCGCAACCGAGACGGCGACTCCGAGGATGAGTCCGGTGCTCAGGGGTCGGCCGAGAAGGACCGCGATTCCGGCAGTCAAGATCGTCGCGGCTGTAATCTGGACGACCGCGCCTGGGATCGCGATCGACTTGACGCGGATAAGGTCCTCGACATGGAAATGGAGTCCCACCCCGAACATCAGCAGGATGACCCCCATCTCGGCCAACTGGGACGCAATATTCGCGTCCCCGACGAAACCTGGCGTGTACGGACCGACCATCACCCCAGCGAGGAGGTAACCCACGATCGGTGAGAGTCCCAGGCGGTTGGTAATCGCGCCGAATAGGAGGGCGAACGCAAGCCCAATGGTGATGAGCAAAATCAGCGAAACATCATGCACGGTGATCCCTCCACACTTCGACTCATAAACTTCATCGTGGTTTGACGACGCAATCGCCATCACTGTGCGATCAACAGGACCGCTTCTCCGCGAGGTCAACTCACCAAGGATGAAGTCGAACACTAACGGACGAGAGGACCGACCGTCGAAAGATTTCTTCAGTGAACCCCGTATCGTCGGGCTCGCCATACCGCGGTGGCAGGCCTCACGAGACATCCCGGACGAAGGAGCCCCAACGCCGTTGCCCTCGTTCCCTGAGATCAGGAACTTATCGAGATTTCCCGAGGCGAGCCGGGCGTGGAGTCGGCTAGGTCAGCCAGATGCAGAGCAGGACATGGAGCGAAGCGGACCTGTTTTGTGACACTCGAAGAGGCGAGCCGCCCTGGACGAGGAGGCCACGTTGGGGCCGAATCCTCATCCCGCAGAGATCGAGGGCCGCCGCAGGTTTGAAGTGTCGAACCACCACGATCCTCGACGCGAGCTGGGCGTGTCCCAGCAGGGTGGTGGCGAAGACTTGGCCGTCATCTCCGAGCCGGGAAGGCGAAACCGATGGGCGGGGGGCCGATTCGTCGAAGAGACTCGGTCGCACGGCGACTCTGACGTGCCCGATGGCGTGTGCCTGAGAGAAACTGAAGGCAGGAGAAGTGATGTGGGCAAGGAGCAGTGAGAGGATGACCGCGCAAAAAGCAGGCACGATCAACCCGAAGTGGGTTGAGATCCGTTCCTGATTATGCACCCTTGTCATACGCGAAATCTCCCATTTCCCAATATTCTACTCCCCAAAACTGGCTGGGGAAAGGCGAGCTCTCCTCGTTCGAAACGAAGAGCGGCCCCACTGGGCCGCCCGCGGGAGGCGAAAGCCACACTCTCGCCCCATGAATTCCCAGCCTGTTCCTGAAGGAAAGGCTTCCGTCTCAACGTTGGCCGAGGGAAGCGCGGACCATGCGTACGCCTTCGGCCATGGCCTTTGCCTTGGCAACGGCAATGTGGCGAGCGGTCTGCGAGAAACCGCAATCCGGCGTGACCGAGACGCGCTCGGCGCCCACCTGTTTGAGCACGATCCGCAGCCGATCGGCGACCAATTCCGGGGGCTCAATCCAAGTGTTCTTGACGTCCACCAGACCGACCGCAACGGCCATCGACTCGGGCAGTTCTTTGAGCAACTCCACCTCAGCCATCTCCCGGCTGGCAAATTCCATGGCGAGCTGGTTCACCTTCGCTCGACCAATGTGTGGAAAGAGCGGACGATACGTGCGCCAGCCCACAGCCCGCGCACGATAATTCCCAAAACACATATGCATGCTTACGTAAGCATTGACTCCGTCGACAGTGCGTGCGATGACATCGAGAAAATAGTCGGGATCGTCGGGGTGGCATGCGAAGCTCGGCTCGTCGAGCTGGATGAAATCGACGCCTGCGGCGACGGCGGCTTTGAGCTCGGCGTTGACGATCGGGATCAGGGCCTCGGTCACGGCGTTGCGATCGGGGTACAACTCTCCCCCCGAGATGCAGCCGGCGAGCGTGAACGCGCCGGGGATTGGCATCTTCGCAGGCGCATCGGTCAAGGCACGGAGGCGATGATACTCCTCGACGATCCCAAGACCTTCGGGTGCGGAGAGCGGCGCCACGCACCGATACTTGGTGCGTTGGTCGTGGGCGGGAGCTCCCAATCTTCGAAGGGTTCCGAGGGGCTCGATCCCTTGCAGGAAGTCGTAGAAACCGAGGTTGAAGTCAACACGCCCCATTTCTCCGTCGGTAACCCGTTCGAGGCCCGCGCGGATTTGGTCGTCGATCGCCAGTCGGACGGCGTCGCGAAGCGCTTCTTCTCGATCGATCGGCCCAAATTGGTCCGGGGAAGCGGCGACATCGGCCACGAACTTCTCGTACCAGCCCGGAAAGGACCAGCTTCCGATCACGGTGGCGGGGATCAGCATCTCAGGCATGATCGCGTCTCTCCGGTTCGGCGTCTCTAGAAAGAATCACCATGATCCAAGACTAAGGCGTGCCCAGCAGTCGATCGACCGACTCCACGGCGATGGGGTGGTAGAACGGTCTCGCCTTGGCGTAGATCGCTCTGGCGCGAGTTGTTCCTTCCGCGGTTTTCTTCAGTTCGCCGTAGAGCGGCATTAAGAACTTTCGGCGGCCGATCGAGGTGAGAAACTCCTCGATCCGCGCGTCTGCCGGCGAGTAGTGATTGCGGATCGCCATCAACAACCATTGCTGCGTGATCTCAGAGTTCCCCGTGGCGGTCAGCGCGAAGGCCTTGTCGAGCGCGGTCATTTTTTCCGGAGGCAACTCCAAGGGGAGCGCTTGCAGAAAGTGGAGCCACTCATGAGTCGACCAGCCCTGGGTGGCCAGTTGTTCCGCGGAAGACTTGCCATCGATCCAGTCTTGCGCCGCGGTAGCCACTACGGTGAAGCGTGACGACTTTGGTTCCGGAAAGCCGGGTGGCAGCCCTGGTTCGTGGAGCCAGGCCTGAACGTTGAGCTTCGCAGCCGCGGCCGGGTCGGTCTGGAGGAGTTGGTCTTGGAGGTAGCGCTCGAACTCGGCGGTCGTAATACTTTGAAAGGCGAAATGGTCGAAGTAAGCTCGAAGAAACGCATCGAATCGCTCTCGACCGAACGCATGCTCGATGGTCGTCAGAAACAGGGCCCCTTTTTCGTAAGGAATCCGAGTCATCCCGTCATCGGGGTCGCGGTCGGAGAGATCGATATGAAGGACCTGGTCGCGAGGGGGAAACGCGGCCAGTTCTTCGCGCAGTTCACGAAGACCGAGGACGGCTTCCATCGCCGCTCGGTCCGGGCCGAAGACGTCTTCGACGATCCGACGTTCGAGGTAAACGGTGAAGCCCTCGTTGAGCCAGAAATCACGCCAGGTGGCATTCGTCACAAGATTGCCCGACCACGAATGCGCCAGCTCATGGGCCACGAGGGAGACCAACGAGCGATCCCCCGCGAGGATCGTCGGAGTGGCGAATGTCAGCTTGGGATTTTCCATTCCGCCGAACGGAAAGCTCGGAGGCAAGACGAGCAGGTCGTACCGCCCCCAACGATACGGACCAAATCGGGTTTCGACCGCCTTGATCATCGCTTCGGTATCGACGAACTCACTCGCAGCCGCGGCGACAACCGACGGTTCGGCGTAGGTGCCCGTACGAGGGCTGAGCGCCCGAAACGCGAGGTCACCAACGGCCAACGCAATCAAGTACGGAGGGATCGGCTGGGTCATCTCGAAGCGAGCGCCTGCCTGCCCTGCTTGACCTGCTTGACCTGCTAAATGGTCAGCACTCATGACAGCGCTGAGGCCTTCGGGAACGTGAATCGTTGCGGCATAAGTGATCCGCACCCCTGGCGAGTCCTGGAGGGGAATCCAGGATCGGGCATGGATCGCCTCGGATTGGGTGAAGAGGAACGGCTTCTTCCGCCCCGCCGTTCGCGGTGGATCGAGCCATTGCAAGGCGCTGGCGGTGGGAGCGGTCCGGTAAGTCACTTGGACCCGGGTCGCCTGATCCGGCACAAAAATCCTCAGGCGGGTCCCCAGGAGACGTTCCCATTTCAACTCAGACTCAGGACGAGCGGGGTTAGCTGCTTCGTGACCAAGCTCGAAGCGAACCTCGTGCATTGCATCATCATTCCCACCCGCCGTTACACGTTCGATCTTGAGATCGCGCGTATCGAGATCGAGTGGGGTCCCTGGAGGACATCCCGGCATCCTTCGGAACGCGAGCGTAGCCGTCCCCTGCAGTTCCTTCTTCTCGAAGTCGACACTCAGGTCGAGTTCAACCCGACTCACCCGAACCTGCTCCGGGTTCCCCAGGGAATGCAGGTCGCGTTCCGCCGGTTTGCTTGTAACCACCTGGCCGGCATCGACCACCTGGTCGAAACCGATCAAAACCAGCATGATCATTCCCGTCGCTGCAATCATTCCGATCGGCATAACCTGGACCTTCCGGGAAACGATGGCGGTATCGACGCCTGAGGCGTTGGGGAGACCTATTCGCTGAATCTAACGGAGTTCGCGAGCCATCACCACCATTTCCACTACTGGTTATCCGGGGCCTATACTGATCCCAGGAAAGAACGACCGCAATTGCTGGCCTCGACTGCTCGAAGGCAACGTCCGATCGGGGACTTGAAAAATTGATCCAAAATAGCGCCAACGCTGATTGCATTAATGCCGTATGTCACAGTAAGTTGACGATTCTTGTTGAACATTGGCGTGATACTTATCTGCCAATCGCCTAGTTGACCCTCCGCGTTCGCTCTTGAGTTTGAACTCCTGCCACCCGCTTGCCTGGCCAATCCCTTGATCTGGCTTGCAGTTCAATGGGATTGGTGATTGAACCCTCCGCGATAACGTTGCAGACGAGACAAAAGGTCGTACCGTAACTTGTCGAGTCGGGCGATCGGAGGATCGGTAGGGCGAAGGCACGTCCTTCGGCCTTGGCATGGGATCGCACGACCTCGTAATTCTCACCAAAGGAGACCATCGATGGCAGATGCCTACCTGAGCGGCCCTTTCAGTCGCCGAGGATTTCTGACGGTCGGCTCGATGGGCTTCGGCCTGACCCTGGGCGAGCTCTTCAGGTTAAAGGCGAAGGCCGACCTGAAGACCTATGCGCCGATTGCCGCCAAGGCCGACTCGGTGATCCACATCTTCCTGCCTGGGGGAATCGCCCACCAGGAGACGTTCGATCCCAAGCCGTTCGCGCCCATCGAGTATCGAGGCGAGCTCAACTCGATCGCGACCAAGATTGAAGGGGAATCGTTCTCCGAGACCCTGCCCAAGACGGCCCAGATCGCCGACAAGATCACGGTGATCCGCTCGATGACGCATGGTGAAGCAGCCCACGAGCGGGGCACGCACAACATGTTCACGGGCTATCGGCCCAGCCCTGCTCTCCAGTATCCGAGCATCGGCAGCGTGGTCTCACACGAGTACGGACCCCGGAATAACCTACCTCCCTACGTCTGCATCCCGAGCATCCCCAACGAGTATGCGGGAACCGGCTATCTGAGTTCTTCCTTCTCGCCGTTCAGCCTGGGAAGCGATCCTGCGGCGGGTGGGTTCAAGGTTCAGGACCTGAACCTGCCCAATGGCATTGATGATTCGCGATTCGCAACCCGGCGCAATATTCTCGGGGCGGTCAACGATCACTTTGCGAAGAAGGAAAAGAGCGACGGTCTGGAGGCGATGGATACGTTCTACGATCGCGCTTACAGCCTCATCAGCTCTCAGAAAGCGCGTGAGGCTTTTAACATCGACGCCGAGCCCGCCGCACTCCGTGACGCTTACGGTCGGAACGCAGCCGGACAGCGGATGTTGATGGCCCGGCGACTCGTCGCCGCGGGTGCCCGCCTGGTCTGCCTGCAATACGGCAGTTGGGACTTGCACACCGGCATTGCAGCGAGCATGAAGGGACAAATGCCCGCCTTCGATCAGGCCTACGCCGCGCTGATCACCGACCTGGATCAGACCGGTTTGCTCGACCGCACCCTGGTCATGGTCTCGAGCGAGTTTGGGCGGACTCCCAAGATCAACAAGGATGCCGGGCGCGACCACTGGCCCAAGGTCTTCAGCGTGGTCCTCGCCGGTGGTGGAGTGAAGAGGGCTATATCCATGGGGCCTCAAACGCCACGGCCAGCGAGCCCGACCGGGATCCGATCGGCCCCGAGGATTTGGCGACGACGGTTTACCACCAGCTCGGCATCGTCGCCGACAAGGAACTGATGGCCCCCGGTGGCCGTCCGATCGAAATCGTCGATGGCGGAAAGGTCCGCACTGAACTCCTGGCCTGATCCAAGCCAAAAAAAAAAATGGAGGCGTGCCCAGTGCGTTGGGCACGTCTCCCCGGCAGCTAGTTAGCCGTGGATCCGAAGACCCGGTTGTCAGTAGCTCACTCCACCGAGTTCGGGGGCGTTGCCGCCCCGCTTGCCGGGCTCGCCTTCGAAATTTGCCCGAGAACCCCGCCGATCCCGATCCAATCCGCCTCGCCTTGGACCTAACGTCCCGGCGAGCGTCGACCTGCCTGAGCTTCGTCGACCCTACCAGAGGGGACTTCCATGATGCGTCCGAATCCGTCGATTTTCCTCGCGGTCCTTCTCCTCGGTACACCCGTGGCCATGGCGTCCTCACCGAGTATGACGGCAATTCGGCCGATGGGAGGGCGTCGAGGAACCGAACTCGAGATCACGCTCTCCGGCGCGAGGCTCAAGGATGCGCGGGAGATCTTGTTTTATCACCCTGGTATCAAGACGACGAAGATCGAAGCCCCCAGTGATACCCAGGTAAAGGCCACGCTGGTGATCGCACCGGACTGCCCTCTCGGACTTCACGAGCTGCGGCTTCGCACCGACACGGGAATCAGCGAAGCCCGGTCCTTTAGTGTGGGCGTTCTACCGGAAGTCACGGAAGTCGAGCCGAACAACGACTTCACCAAGCCGCAAGTGATCGCGATGAACTCGACCGTCAACGGCGTTGCTGAGAACGAAGACGTGGACTTCTTCGTCGTCGATGCCAAGAAGGGCGAGCGGATCACAGCGGAAGTCGAGGGAATTCGACTCGGGATCTCGCTCTTCGACCCTTACGTCGCGATCATGGACGCGAAGCGATTTGAGCTCGCCTCGAGCGACGATACGGCGTTGGTCTGGCAGGACGCCCAAGCATCGATCGTTGTTCCCGAGGATGGCAAGTACATTATCCAGGTTCGTGAAAGTGCTTATGCCGGGAATGGAAACTGTCTCTACCGGGTGCATGTCGGAAACTACCCGAGACCGACCGCGACCCTGCCTTCGGGAGGGAAGCTCGGAGAGGCTGTCGACATCACCTGGATCGGTGACGTTACGGGAGATCGAACGACGAAAGTCACGCTCCCGGCTGTGCCCCAGGAGGGATACGGAATCGTCGCCGCGGACGATAAGGGTTCCGCCCCTTACGCAAACAGCTTCCGGCTCTCTCCCTTCGGTAATGTGCTCGAGGTCGAGCCCAACGACGACAACGGGACCGCGACTCCGTTCAGTCCTCCCCTGGCCCTCAACGGTGTGATTGGCAAGCCGGGAGACGTCGACCGTTTCGTCTTCAAGGCCGTCAAAGGACAAGCGTTCGACATCCGTGTTTTTGCACGATCGCTCCGCTCACCCCTGGACTCGGTTCTCTACATCGGAGCGCGGAGCGGTGGAGCGATCGCCGGCAACGACGACAGCGCCGGACCCGACAGCTACATTCGATTCGGGGCCCCGGCCGACGGCGAGTATGTGATCTGGGTTCATGATCAATTGCTCAACGGCGGGCCCAACTACGCCTACCGGATCGAGGTGAGCCCCGTCGAAGCCAAGCTCAACTTGAGCGTTCCTAGCGAGTCGCTGATTCGAGGGACGGGCACGATCGCCGTCGCGGTTCCCAAGGGAAACCGGCAGGCGATCCTCGTCAATGCCAGCCGCGCCGACTTCGGTGGCGACCTTGCAATCAGCGCCGCCAATCTTCCGGCCGGAGTGACGTTCGAGGCGGACACGATGGCGGCTAGCCTTGCGACCTATCCCGTGCTCTTCACGGCCCAGCCGGACGCTGCACCCGCGGCCTCCCTGGCCTTACTCGCGGGCAAACCGGTCGACCCCAAGGTCGTCGTACCCTCTCAGTTCAGCCAGATTATCGAGCTCGTCCTGGGGCAGAACAATGTTCCGTTCTGGACCCGCACGGTTGACTCACTGGCCGTGGCCGTTACTGAAGAGGCCCCCTACTCGATCGAAATCGTCGAACCCAAGGTCCCGCTCGTCCACGGTGGTTCGATGAACTTGAAGGTGGTCGCGAAACGTAAGCCGGGCTTCACGGCCCCGATCGCCGTCTCGCTCCCCTGGAACCCTCCCGGCATCAGCTCCGCCGGAGGAGTGGCGATCCCCGAGAACCAGAATGAGGCGCTCATTCCCCTCAATGCGGCGGTCGGCTCTGAGGTGAAGACCTGGAAGATCGTGGTCAATGGCTCCTCCAACGGTCCGACGGGTCCGGTCTTGGTCTCAACGCAACTGGCCGCCCTGACCATCGCCACCCCATTCGTCGGGTTGACTTACCAGTCGGCCGCCGTCGATCAAGGCAAGGACGTCCCTCTGGTCGTCAAGGTGGCCAAACTCGTTGATTTCGACGGTGAAGCAACCGTCGCCCTGATCGGACTCCCCAACAAGGTGACGACCGAGCCGAAAACGATCAACAAGGCCACGACGGACCTGGTTTTTCCGATCAAGACCGACATCACATCGCCCGCAGGCAAGCATGCCAGCCTGTTTTGCCAGGTCGTGATCACGAAGAACGGGGAACCGATCGTGCACAACATCGGGACGGGCGAGTTGAGAATCGACGTGCCGATCCCCCCCAAGCCCACCGAAGCCGCGGCCAAGCCCGCCGCGCCGGTTGTGGCAGCCCCGGCTCCCATGCCCGCAGCCGCGCCGGCACGCCCGCTCAGCCGTCTTGAGCAGCTCCGGCTCGAAGCCAAACAACGTGCCGAAGCCGCAAGCAAATAAGTCCCGCCACCTTTTTTTAGACTCGACGCCTTGATCTGGCATCGTTTACCCACCCGTGCAGCGCTTTGAGGACACGAGATGATGATCGCAACGAGACTCGCCCGCGGACTCATCGGAGTGATCGCTCTCTCTCCGTTCACGGGTCTGGCCATGGCCCAGGCCCCGCAGGCGGCCCTCACCAAGATTGAGGTCTTCCCGTCCGACATCCAACTGGCGACCGCCGTCGATCGCCAGGCCGTGGTTGTTCAGGCGACCTATGCGGATGGCATTACTCGCGATGTCACTCGTGAGGCGGAGATGACCGTCGCCGACACCAAGCTCGTCCGGCGGGACGGCTCGACCTTCTGGCCCGTGACGGATGGGGAGACAACCTTGACGGTCGCCTTCAGCGGCCTCTCCCAAGTGCTGCCGATCAAAGTCGCGCAGGCCACGGCCCTAACCCCGATCAGCTTCCGGCTGGACGTCATGCCCATCTTCTTGAAGGCGGGCTGTAACACCGGAAGCTGTCACGGAGCGTCCCGCGGCAAGGATGGGTTCCGGCTCTCCATCTTCGGCTTCGATCCCGACGGAGACCACTTTCGGTTGACCCGCGAAATGAGCGGCCGGCGAATCAACCTCGCGGTTCCAGCCGATAGCACGTTCCTGGAGAAAGCCACCGGCGCGGTCCAGCATACGGGGGGCAAGCGGGTCGAGCCCGGCAGCGAAATCTACCAGACGCTCCACCGCTGGATCGAGTTGGGCGTGCCCAACGATGACGCGGCCACGCTGCCCAAAGTGCTCTCCGTCGAGCTCTATCCCAAACAGGCGGTGCTCGACGGCAAGGGCACGACCCAGCAGATGACGGCTCGTGCCCGCTACTCAGATGGCACCGACCGCGACGTCACCCGGCTCTGTCTCTTCCTCACGAACAACGAGAGCTCCGCGGCCATCGACGCTCAGGGACTTGTCACCGCCGGCGACCGCGGCGAAGCGTTTGTCATGGCACGCTTCGATGCCTTCACCGTCGGTTCCGAGATGATCGTTTTGCCCAAAGGGCTGAAGTTCGAGTCTCCCACCGAGCCTGAGGTCAACTACGTCGACAAGCTCGTCGCCGACAAACTCCGCAAGCTGCGAATCATCCCCTCGGGTGTTTGCGACGACGAAACCTTCCTACGCCGGGTTTCGCTCGACATCGTCGGCCTGCCTCCGACCGTCGAGGAGTACCAGCGGTTCACCACTTCGACGGACCCGACCAAGCGCGCCAAGCTGATCGATGAGCTCCTTGAGCGGAAAGAGTTTTCCGAGATCTGGGTCAACAAGTGGGCCGAGCTGCTCCAGGTCAAGTCATCGATCGAAGTCAGTTACAAGGCCATGTTCCTCTACTACAACTGGCTCGTCGAAAGCCTGTCGAAGAACATGCCGATGGACCAGATGGTCCAGAGCCTCCTCGGGGCCAACGGCGGCACTTTCAAGAATCCGGCGACCAATTTTTATAGCGGAACCGGGGGCAATCTCCTCCTGACCGAGAACGTCGCGCAAGTCTTCATGGGCATGCGAATCCAGTGCGCCCAGTGCCACAACCATCCGTTCGACCGCTGGACTCAGAATGACTACTACGGGTTCGCCTCCTTCTTCTCGCAGATCGGCCGCAAGGTCGGAGAGGATTATCGCGAGTCAATCGTCTTCAACTCCGGCGCGGGAGAGGTGACACATCCCGTCGACGGCCGAGTCATGAAACCGAAATTCCTCGGCGGCGAGACGCCCGACGTGGCCGGTAAAGACCGCCGCGTGGTGCTTGCCAAGTGGCTCGCCTCGGCCGACAACCCCTGGTTCGCCACCTCGTTCGCCAACCGAGTCTGGGCCCACTTCATGGGTGCGGGCATCGTGGAGCCGATCGACGATTTCCGGGTCAGCAACCCCGCCTCCAACCCGGAGTTGCTCGCTGCGCTCGGCAAGCGGCTGACCGACTCGAAATATGACCTCAAGACAATCGTTCGCGACATCTGCAACTCGAGGACCTACCAGCGATCCACCCAGCGAAACGAAAGCAACGCGACCGACGAGCTAAATTTCGCACACGCCAACCTGAGGCGGATCAAGGCCGAGAATCTGCTCGACACGATTAGCGCGGTCACCGACACGAAAGACAAATTCAGCGGCCTCCCCCTGGGAGCGCGTGCCGTCCAGATTGCAGACGGAAAAAGCTCGACCTACTTCCTCACCACCTTCGGCCGCGCGACCCGAGAAACGGTCTGCTCCTGCGAAGTCAAAATGGAGCCGACACTCTCTCAGGCCTTGCACTTGCTCAATGGCGAGACGGTGAACGCCAAGATTCGCGAAGGAGGGCTCATTCCCAAGCTCGCCACCACCAAGAAGTTTCCCGAAGAACGAAT
The DNA here is from genome assembly GCF_045290345.1 of Singulisphaera photorubra. Classification (GTDB taxonomy): domain Bacteria; phylum Planctomycetota; class Planctomycetia; order Isosphaerales; family Isosphaeraceae; genus Singulisphaera. Next base: position 4,595,151 of record NZ_CP155447.1, read on the forward strand.
TCTCGAGCTCTACATCCGCTGCTTCTCACGCAAGCCGACGAAGGAGGAGCTTGAAAAGCTCCAGCCGGTCCTCGGCGAAGGAGCGAATCAGACCCAGGCCATGGAAGACATCTTCTGGGCGTTGCTCAATAGCCGTGAGTTTTTGTTCAATCACTAATGGCTTATCCGGCATCACCTTAGCAACGGCCGAGCCATGATCTACAAAAACCATTCGCACGGCCGGCCAGCCCGGCCGTGCGACTCGGATCGCGACAATCAAGTACTGGATGCCCCCTAAGCTCGTCTAAGGTGGACGCGGCCCACCGTGGATTGGGCTTTGCTGAGAGAGACTGAGAGCGAAGTGAGCGATGGGGACACCGCCCCCCTCTCCTCAAGGCTGAACCCGGTGGGCCGTGCCCACCCGACGAAGACGACCGCGAGGCTTATGAGCGGCCAAGCACGACTCCTATGGCGAGGTTCGAGACCATGCGACTGAACACGACCGGCATCATCCTGAGCGGCCTCATCGCCCTCGCGCCTTCCCTGTCACTGGCGGCGGATGCCAAGACCAAGGTCACCTACCAGGACCAGGTCTCAGCGATCTTCAAGAACCGTTGTAATTCTTGCCACAACGCCGACAAGCAAAAGGGGGGGCTCAATCTCGAGACATACTCCAGCGCCATGCAAGGCGGCGGGTCGGGGAAGGTCGTTGAACCGGGCGACCCCGATTCGAGCACGCTCTATCAGCTCGTGACTCATAGCGAGCAACCGACCATGCCACCGAACGCCCCCAAGCTCCCGGACGAGGAGCTCGGAACGATCAAGGCCTGGATCGAAGGAGGAGCTCTCGAGGCTTCAGGGAGCATGGCCGCGGTCAAAGCCAAGCCAAAGTTTGAGTTCAAGCTCGATCCCAACTCAGCGGGCAAGCCGGTCGGCCCCCCCGCCATGCCCGAGAACCTGGTGACCGAACCGGTCATCGTGTCGGCCAAGCCCAATGCGGTCATCGCCATGGCCAGCAGTCCTTGGGCCCCGCTCGTCGCGATCGGAGGGCACAAACAAATCCTGCTCTACCAGACGACGAACAACCACCTGGTCGGGGTTATCCCCTTCCCGGAGGGCACGATCCACGTCCTGAAATTCAGCCGCAACGGCGGCTTGCTCCTGGCGGGGGGAGGACGAGGGGGTCAGTCGGGAATTGCCGTGGCCTGGGACGTCAAGACGGGCAAGCGCGTCTTCGAGATCGGCAAAGAATACGACAGCGTGCTGGCGGCCGATATCAGCCCCGACCATGGCCTGGTGGCCTTGGGCGGGCCAAGTAAGATCCTCCGGGTCTACAACACGGCCGACGGTCAACTGGTCTACGAATCAAAGAAGCACACCGAGTGGGTCACCGCCCTGGAGTTCAGCCCCGATGGGGTCTTGCTCGCATCAGGAGACCGGAATAACGGTCTCGTCGTTTGGGAAGCTGTGACCGGTCGTGAATTCTATGACCTCCGGGCCCACACGCTGGCAATCACCGACATCAGTTGGCGGCTCGATTCCAACGTCGTGGCCTCGGCCAGTGAAGATGGAACGGTCCGGCTCTGGGAAATGGAGGGGGGAACCGCCATCAAGAATATCGCCGCGCATGGGGGCGGGGTGGCTTCGGTTCGCTTCGGCAAGGACGGTCGTCTCGTCACCACCGGCCGCGATCGAGTGACCCGCGTCTGGGACCCGGCTGGCGCCAAGCAACGAGACCTCGAAGCGTTCAACGACCTCGCGCTCGAAGCCGTGTTCACTCACGACTCGACCACGGTCATCGGCGGCGATTGGTCCGGCGAAGTCCGCGTCTGGGATGCCAATAATGGCACCCGTCGGGCAAACCTCGTGGCCAACCCGGCGGCACTGGCGACAAGACTCGAGCAGACCATCCAGGCCCTGGCCGCTGCCGAAGCCGCCGCCGATGTGGCCGCGAAAGCAGTGGCTCCGCTCATGGCGGCTCCCACCGAGAAAGCCGCTGCCGTGGCCGCGGCTCAGCTCGCCTTCAACGCGGCCGAGCAAGCGGTTACCACGGAAACCGCGCCGGTCACAACCGCCGATCAGGCGTTCAAGGTGAAGGACGCTGCCAGGCAAGCCGCAGCAGCGGCTCTGGTCGCAGCGCAGGCGGCCGCCACCAAGGCGAACGTTGATAAGGGGGTCGCGGATAAGGCCGTCGTCGATCGAATCGCAGCCGAGAAACTGGCCCAGGACACTCTCACGGCAGCGGGCGTGACTGTAGAGAAAGCCAAGGCCGCTCAAGACGCGCAACAGCGTGCTATCGCCGAGGCCCTGGCCGGACTGAAAACCGCAGCGGCCGGAGCGGCATTCGATGCGGTGGTCGCTGGCCTCAACGAAAAAGCAAAGCGATCCACCGAAATTCACCTGGAAGTTGAGACCTCCACGATCCAGCAGGCGGTCGCTCAGGTGCTTTTTGAGCGAGCCGGACTTGAGAAGGCAGGCGCCGTGAAAGGGGTGGAAACGGTGGCCACACAGATTGCGGCGGCCAATGCCGCCGTCGAGGCTGCCAAGCTCGCCGAGCAGGTTGCCATCACTGAGCGAGGAGCCGCCGAAACGGCCCTCAACGCCGCCAAGGCGGCCACACAGCCCGCAATCCAGGCCGCTACGGCCGTCGTTGTCGCCCGCAAGGCGGATCTCGATCGAGTGAACGCCGAGAAGGCGGCCGTGGATAAGGCGCTCGCCGATGGCAAAGCCGCCAGTGATGCTGCCGCGGCTCAGGTTGCAACGCTCAGGGCGGAGCGCGATGCCCTCGCCCTTGAGAAGAAAACGCAGGAAGCCGCCCGAGCCGCCGTGGCCACGAATCCGCCCCCGAGCTCCTGACCACGTTCGTTCGGGGCCAGGTCGTTGGAGCTCGAGAGCCGATGACTTCGCGATGGTCCCGGCTCACAGGTCAACCACCCCATGCAATCGATCGGAGCGTCCAATCCGCTCCGGTCGATTGCCTTGGGTGGGCATTGACCGGAGTCTTTTTCGGCATTAGACTTCGGTGAGGAATCAGTAACCAAATTCGGCCATGGTCACGGCCGACGACTTGACGAGGATCGCCATGAGCTTTGGCGAGAGTGGCGGCAGCGAGGTCGACTTTGAAACGATGCAGGGTCGTAACTGGCCCTCACTGACTCAGTTCTCGGTCTTCCTGGAGAACCGAGTCGGCCAGTTGCTCGAAGTGATCCGCGCATTTAACGGATCCAAGGTCAGGATCGTCGGACTCACCATCTCCGACTCGGCGGATTGCTCGATTCTCAGGCTCGTCCTGAGCCATCCTGAGCAAGGACGCGAGATCCTCGCCTTGCACAAGCTCGCATTCGCCGAAAACGAATTGTTGGGAGCCGAGCTTCCCTCAGGTCCCGGATCATTAGCCGACCTCTGCGCGGCGTTGCTCCAGGCCGAAATCAACATTCACTATGCTTATCCGTTAATTATTCACCCGCGTGGCCGCTGTGCCGTGGCCTTGCACGTCGATAGTATCGAACAGGCAGGCACAGCGCTTCACGCGATGGGCTTCGAGATCGTTTGCGAGGCCGACCTCTCGGCCTGACATCCGGCGGATTGTCGTTTACTTCGCGGTCGATCGATATCGTCCGTCGCGACGAGGAACCGGCTTGATTCTCCCCGCGCGTAAGAGCCGGTTCCGCCAGGCGGTTGCCGACCGGACGTTCTTGCCGATCGCTCGGAACAAATCCTGAATCTCGGAGTCGCCGAACACAGGTGGGAGAATCGCCAGCCCAGCCTGGCCCTCCACTACATCGCGCCCGAGCCAGGCCAATGCGGCTTCCATGATCGCGTCGTGGTCGAACGCCAACGGCGAGGCGGCCCGCGGCTCGAACCAACCTGCCTCCGCAGCGTCGTCGGCCCCTCCGACTTCGGGCAAGGGTGTCCGGATGACCGTCGCGTGAGCCAGGCTGATCGTCCTGCCTCGAGGATCGCGGCCCGGTGCGCCGAAAACTCCGATGGGAGCGACGGGCCCCTTGTAGTCGAGCGTCGTCTCCTCGAGTAACTCCCGTCGCACCGCGGTTTCGACGGGCTCATCCATCTCCAGGAATCCTCCGGGGATCGCCCATGAGCCGGCGAATGGATCGTGCTTACGTTGAATGAGCAGGACTTTGAGCGTTTTCTCTACCAGAGCGAAGACAACGAAGTCGACGGTCACCGCCGGGCGCGGGTACTTGTAGCAGTAAGAAGCGGCCATCGCGATCGCGTCTCCGGTCGATTTGTAGTTGGCTTGGGTCTGAATTTGCGTCAGACTACCTTGATGAACGAACTATCTACGAAGCTGATTTCTTGGCCCGAAACCAACCATGATGAAGGTCTGCGGCGCTGCATTGCCCGACTCACGGAGGCCGACGGGCCCGCGGATGAGTCGGGTGCATGGCCCGAGACTCTTTGGAGCCTCTTGACGGAGGCCAGGGCACCGCGTTGGGCTCTCCCTAAAAGTATCGGCGGCGATGAGTGCGGGCGCACGGAACTTCTCGAGCGATACGCAAGAGTCACCGAAGGGAGCATGACCGCCGCGTTCATCCTGACGCAGCACGACTCGGGGCTCCGCCGATTGCTGGCCGCTCGTGACCGGCCCGTGGCCGAATCCTGGATCCGCGCGATTGCCGACCGAGGGGCATTCACGACGGTCGGGATCTCGCAACTGACGACCTCGCGCAGACACGGGGCCCAGGCTTTGAAAGCCGTCGCGCGAGCGGGGGGTGGCTATCGACTGGACGGGACCATGCCCTGGGTGACCGCGGCCGAACGAGCCGACGTCCTCGTGACGGGGGCGGTCTTGGAAGATGGGCAGCAATTACTGATTGCGCTGCCAACCAATCGACCCGGCCTCACAATCCCTCCCCCGTTCGACCTGGCGGCGCTCCAGGCCTCACGAACGACCGAGGTCGTTTGCCATCAGGTCGACATCACAGCCGATGAGATTCTCGCTGGTCCTTCTGCGAATGTGATCGTGACCCCGGGCGCAGCAGGCACCGGTGGATTGGAGACCTCGGCCCTCGCCCTGGGCCTGGCGCGAGCCGCCTTGAATGCCCTGATTGCCGAGATCTCGTCACGAAGCGAACTTGATGAGCCAGCCGATGCTCTGGCCACCACCTGGAACGAACTCTGGTTCGCCTTGATGCGGACCGCACGCGAAGAGGCCGAGGCGTTGTCTCCGGGCCAAATCCGCTCTCAGGCCAATGCGCTCGTTCTCAAGAGCACCCAGGCGTACCTCACGGCCCGCAAGGGGACTGGCTTTCTCCGGAGCGAGCCCGCGCAACGCTGGGCGCGCCAGGCCCTGTTCTTCTTGGTCTGGTCCTGCCCCAGCCCCGTCGCCCAAGCGGCGATTCGCGACCTCGCCGGCCTCTGCTCCATCTAGGCCTTTGCTCTTCGCAGCCCCTAAATGGGCCGGGGCGACCGTCAATCGCGAAAGTTTCGCGCTGACGGTCGCCCTTCGTTGATTTTCCAGAGGCTTCACCCCTGGCTTTCGACGCTCCTCTAGTCGAGGAATTCTAAGCCAGGCGGAGTGGGGTAGAAACCGTCCGTTCGTTTAATCAGCCAGGCGGATATTCAACTCACGTAGCTGACGCGTATCGACGCCGCCTGGTGCGCCGGTCATGAGGTCCGTGCCGCGGGCTGTCTTGGGGAAGGCGATGCAATCGCGAATGTTGGTCAATCCGGCATAAAGCATGACGAGCCGGTCGAACCCAAAGGCGATGCCACCGTGCGGCGGGGCCCCATTGCGCAAGGCTCCAAGGAGGAATCCAAACTTCTCTTCCGCCTGCTCGGGGGTCAGTCCCAGGAGGCTGAAAATCTTGGATTGAATCTTGGGGTCGTGGCACCGGATCGTCCCACCGGCGGCTTCCTCGCCATTGATCACAAGGTCATAGGCCTGGGCTCGAACTCGAGCCGGGTCGGTGTCGAGCAGAGGAAGGTCTTCGGCCAGGGGCATCGTGAACGGATGGTGTTCCGCGGCGTAACGCCCTTCCTCGGCGTCCCAGTGGAGCAAGGGAAAGCGAGTGACCCACGAGTAATGGTACGACTTCGGGTCGTAGAGCTTCAGCTCGGTGGCCAGTCGTGTCCGCAAGTTCGTGAGTGCCTGGCTGGTCACCGCCTGGCTATCCGCGACGATCAAGATCAAGTCGCCCGGCTTGGCCTCGAACCGCTCGCGGAGTTTCGTTTGCAGTTCCGGGGTGAAGAACTTGGCGGTCGGTCCGGTCAACGTCGCCTCTTCCACCTTGAGCCAGACCAGGCCCTTGGTGCCGAAGGTGGCGGAGTACTCGGTCAAGCCGTCGAGGTCCTTGCGGCTGTACTTCTGGCCGGCTCCCGGAGCGCAAATCCCTCGGATTCGCTGGCCATTTTCGAGCGCGAGCTGGAAGACCTTGAACTCGGTCTCAGTCGCCAGGTCGGCAAGATCCTTCAATTCCAACCCATAGCGGAGGTCGGGCCGATCATTGCCGTACCGTTCCATCACGTCGTGATACTCGAACCGGGGCAGCGGGAGCGTCGGCGCTTCGCCGGTAAACTCCTGCGCCATTGAGGCGACCATCGGCTCCATCGCGGTCATCACGTCTTCGTCTTCGACGAACGACATCTCAATGTCGAGCTGAGTAAACTCGGGCTGGCGGTTGGCCCGGAGATCCTCGTCACGAAAACAGCGGGCAATCTGGAAGTAACGGTCGAACCCAGCCACCATCAAAACTTGCTTGTAAAGCTGAGGCGACTGAGGCAACGCGTAAAAATGCCCTGCGTGAACCCGGCTCGGGACGAGGAAGTCACGTGCCCCTTCGGGGGTGCTCCGTCCAAGGATCGGGGTTTCGATTTCGAGAAAACCACCGGCCGTCATCGTGTTGCGCATCACCTGGGCCATCTTGTGGCGGATGATGAAGACCTGCTGCATCGCCGGCCTACGCAGATCGAGGTAGCGATACTTCAGGCGAAGCTCTTCGTTGGCCTCGGCCCCCTTGATCTCAAACGGGGGAGTCGGCGTCGCGTTGAGGACCTCAAGTTCCTTGGCCCGAACTTCCAGGCCACCGGTCTTGAGGTTGGGGTTTTCCTTGCCCGGGAGCCGAGGAGCGACGACCCCTCGGATCGCGACGACATATTCGCTCCGGAGCTCACGCGCAGCCGCTTGGAGCTCGGCACCGACCTCGGGCTCAAACACACACTGGGTCAGCCCGTAACGGTCGCGCACGTCGATGAAGACGAGTCCCCCAAAGTCGCGCCAGGAGTCGACCCAGCCGTTGAGCGTGACAGTCTGTCCCACCTGGTCGAGTGTCAATTCACCGCAAGTATGTGTCCGTTTGAGCATGGTCGTCGCGTCTTCGGTCGCCTCGTGCGTTCGGATAGTTCGGTCATTTTCGTCGGGGTTTCAGAGTAACCCGAGTTCACGCAAACCGTCAAGCAAACCAAGGTTTGGACAAACTTCCCGAGTGTTGGGTTCACTCACCCCTGGAGAGAATCATTCGCGTCAACGGACCCGGGAATCAGGTTTGCCAGCCGTGGACGGAATCGTTCGCAACCCATCGAACCGAAGGGTTGGACTCGCAAGTCTCAAGGGGACAAACTTGTGAGGCGAGACGCCATCTGAGCACAATAGACGGAAACGTGACCCGGCCGGCCCTCTCGGCACAGTGATAAGGTACGCTCCGTGATGAAGTTCGACATCGATCGGGCCATGAACTGGGTCAAGACGTTCGACTTCTCCAGAGGAACCGGGAGTGAAGGAGAGCTTCGCGCCGCCGATCTGTTGTCTAAGCATCTGGAAACGGCCGGCTGGCGCGTCGGCCGGGCGGTCACGCGAACGGGCTGCCGCCTCTCGACGCTTGTGATGATCCTGTTGCTCACGCTCGTGTTCGAAGAATACTCCCTCTGGAAGGCCCTTCAACTGAGTTTTCCAGGTCTTCCGCGACGGTCACGTGCGAGCCTCTTCTTCGCTGCCTTCCTGCTGATCGGGGGCCTGCTGCGGTTGGCTGTCGGACGTCAAGGCGTGAAGATCGCCCGAGAACGATTCGTGGCCTGGCGATCGGCCAAGGAGCCACCGCAGATGGTCAACTTGATCGCCGACCGACCCGGCTCAGACAATCGTCCTGCCCGTGTTTTCATTCTGACTCATCTCGATACCCCGCTCCGGGTTGCCAATCGGGAAGATGGGATCAGCAACGCGGTCCTCCTCGCCCTCATCGTGCTCGTGTTCCTCAGCCCTTCGCCCGTCTGGTCTGCGTGGTCGGCGGCAGGAATCTTTCTGGTCTCACTTCTCTTCCAGGCGCGGTACTGGTTGCGAGCGGAACGCCCTTCGCCCGGTGATAACCGGACGGGGCTTGCGCTGATCGCGGAGTTGGCCCAGTCGCTCCCGTCGCGGCTACACGAACGGGTCGAGCTCCGGCTGGTGGCGGTGAGTGCCTGTTCCGCGGGGCAATTGGGAGCGCTGGCACTCGCTGACGACATCCGCCGCCACTGGCCTCCCAAGCCCACGCTCGTCATCAACCTGGATTCCCCGGGGCTAGGAGCCGAGGTGATGGTACTCGGAACGGGGAAAGGGCTCGAAGTCGCGCAAGCGGCCGCCAAAAGTCTCTGGATTCCTTACCACGTGAAAAAGAGGTCGTGGTGCGGCCTCGATCACCGGCCGTTCGCGCTCAACCGAATCCCGGCCATCAGTCTGGCCGGGGATCGGAAAGGAACCCGGATCGAACCGGCCAGCCTTGCGGCGACCGCGCAATTGGCCACCGAGATCGCGATGCGCTGGGCTCGGCTGGAGGGCCAAAGTCCTCAGGTCGAGAGCTTGCTCAAGTCGTCCCAGAAACCTGGGTAAGTTTTCGCGACACAGTCAGGGTCGAGGATCGTGACCCCCTCAGCCTTCTGGCCAGCGATCGCAAATGACATGGCCATTCTGTGATCGTCATAAGTCGCGATCCGGGCCGGTGAGAGCTGAGCCGGAGGATCGATGACAAGTCCGTCGGGATGCTCGTCGACGCGGGCGCCTAGCTTCCGCAGTTCGGTTGCCAGGGCCGTGAGCCGATCGGTTTCCTTATGACGGATATGGGCGACGTTGCGGATTCGCGTGACCCCCTGCGCGAACAGAGCGACTACCGCCAGGGTCATGACCGTGTCGCTGATCGCGTTCATATCCACGTCGACCCCTCTCAGCGGGCCTCCCGTGACGGTCGTTGCCCCGCGCTCGCGGACGACTTTGCATCCCATGTGCTCGAGGATGTCGACGAAGCCGAGATCTCCCTGGATACTCTGGCTTCCCAGACCTTCCAGCGTGATTGATCCGCCAGTCACCGCGGCGAGTGCAAAGAAGTAACTCGCGGCCGAAGCATCGGGTTCGATCGCATAAGGCCGCCCGGTATAACGTGCGGGGCGAATGTCAAACCGACGATTCTTGCGGTTGCCAATCCGCACGCCGAACGACTCCATGACCTCGATCGTCATCGTGACGTAGGGCAGCGAAACGAGCGGACCATCCACCTCGATGGTCGTCGTTTCCCGGGAGTAAGGTAACGCCATGAGCAGTCCACTGAGGAACTGACTCGAAACGTCTCCCCGAACGAAGGCATTTCCTCCGTCGAGTCCTCTGGCCTTCACCGTTACGGGAGGGCAGCCCGTCTCGAGGTCACTTCGCGCGTCGGATCCAAGACCATTGAGCGCCATCAGCAGGTCGGAGACGGGCCGCTGGCGCATCCGAGGGGTGCCGTCGAGTCGGTACGTCCCCTGCCCTGTGGCGACCATGGCCGTGAGAAATCGCAAACTCGTTCCGGAATTTCCCACAAAGAGATCGACATCCCTGTTGGGGATCTTGTTGCCACACCCTGGCACCGTCAGAGTCCGTGCCTCCAGGTCATGCTCGACGGCGATTCCGAGCTTGCGAAGGGAGTCAACCATCACACGCGTGTCATCACAATCCAGGGCTCCCGACAAAACGCTCGGACCGTCGGCCAGAGCCGCCACGATTAGGGCCCGATTCGTCAGGCTCTTGGAGCCGGGGACCCGGATTTTCGCAGTCGGCGGCGAACCGGACCAGGGCTTCACGGTCAGTTCTCGAACATTCTCAGTCATCAGCACATTCCCATCAGCAATCGTTAAGGTGGAATCTCTACAAGATGGCAAGAGGCAGGGCCTAACTCCAGGTGTCCGAGGTGGACGTCGGTCGTGCGGGCCACGATCCGGCCCGTCACGCTGGGTTCAGTCCTTCGCTTTCAACAGCACCTCGAGCCGGCCCCGAACTTCGTCGGCAGTCTCACCGACGATCAGGAAGCGCTTCTCACGCGAGGTTTGACCGGTCAGCAGATCGATCTGCGACGCCTTGAATCCGAGAAACTTGGCCAGAACGTCCTGAATCGCGACATTCGCCTTGCCCGCCTCGGGCTTGGTTGTCACGGCGATCCGGAGCGCCCCCGCGTGCTCTCCCAGAATGGCATTCTTCCGCGCGCCGGGCCGGGCTCGGACAGGGAGAACGGTCCCGCGTGGATGATCGGTCAGTTCGATCAAGGGAACACCCCCTCGAGTATGGCCGAGCCAACACGAACAATCGTGGCCCCTTCCTCGATGGCCGTCTCGAAGTCGTTCGACATCCCCATCGAGAGATGTTCCAATCTCAGGCCGGTCCGCTTCTGGAGCCGCTCCTGCACCTCGCGGAGCAAGATGAACGAGGGCCGTGCCGTCGCGCTCGTCGTGTCGAGGGCGGCCATCGTCATCAGACCTGCCACATGGAGATTCCGTATTGCGGCGATCGCCTCCGCATCCGCGAGAATCTCGTCCGCCGACCAACCATGCTTCGCCGGTTCGTTCGATGTGTTGACCTGGAGACAAACGCTCGGGGCAGTTTCGAGATCGGCCACGAGAGCATCGAGTCCCTGGAGCAACCGAAGCGAATCCACCGCATGGATCATCCGCACCATCGGCACCGTTTTCTTGGCCTTATTGCTCTGGAGATGGCCGATGAGATGCCAGCGTACCGTCGAATTACCAAGGCTGTTCACTTTCTCCCAAAGTTCCTGAGGATAGTTTTCACCGAGATCCAACGCCCCGAGAGCGACGAGCGGTGGAATGACCGCAACCGGGTGGCGCTTCGTCACGACAACCAGCGTGACCTCGTCAGAAGACCGACCCGAGCGTTGAGCAGCCTCGGCAATTCGCTGGCGAACCGAGTCGAGGTTGTGACGAAGAACGGCAGTATCCATGGGTCGGGTATCTTCAAATCCTGTCCACACGAACGGCTGGTCCCAAATCGCAGTCGAAGTGGGATGGCCGATCGACTATCCTAAAGGTTGACTCGCCACAGCCTCTAGCAAACCCGCCCAGGTGTCGAGCGACCTTCCAAGAGGATCCAACATCGCGATGAAACCGTTCTTGATGATTCTGGGAATTCTATCAGCTCTCTTGATCGTTGCGCAACTGGTGATGGGCCAGTTGATCCTGAGCGGTCAGGCGGAATGGATCAAACGACACCAGCACTCCGGCTACCTGACGGTCGTGGTTGCCCTGGTTTATATCGTTCTCTCGTTGCCCAAAATCGCGTCCCTTCCCAAGCGGCCGTGAGCGACGTGGAATCGAACCGCGGTTCATTCCTTGACAGTGAGGATGGGCTCCACATTCCCTTCCTTGGTAAACAGTCCGATGAGAAACCGGGCCATGGTCTTATGGCCCAGAAATGAGCGAGGTACGGGTCGGGCGAGGCTTCGATAAATCACCAACGATTCATCGCGTCCCCACGCGACCCGATACGCCACGGCCGTCTCGGCCTCACAGATTTTTGGTCCTTCCGAAACCGTCAACGGTCTCCAGACGAGCGTCTTGCGATTCCGTCCCGAATCCCAGGAGATCAGAAGCGGCAGCCATCCGCGCCTGCCTGCAATCGGCTGACGCAAGACGAGCTCGTTCCCCTCGCGTCGAAACACTCCCCGCTCTTCGCCCGTGGAACGATAAGGGAGGCTGAGCGGGATCAACCGAGGCGAAGCCACACGTGCGCCGGCAGTGACGGCCAGGCTGCGGTTCTCCGCGGCTGGGATCACGTCAATCCCCTCGGGAATGCCGTACCGGATGACGCCGGAGCCGGGCTTACCGTCGATCTGGTCGGCCAGCAAGGCGAGTCGACGCCCTCGAAATAAGAGCGCCGTACGATCGACTCTCAGTTTGCCCACGCGAAATGACCACTCGGCAAGGTCCACCGAGTAGTTGGAGGTCCAGAGACTGGGCTTCGCTCGCCCCACCGCGGCCTCCGGACCCGTGCCCGATCCAAAGGCCCAATTCGGTCCCAGCCACGTTCGCCCCAGACCGATGAATTCGAAACTGGTCTCCAGACCGCGGGAACGATGGTCGATGGCCATCAGATCCCCCGACTTCGACCAGTCAGCACGGAGGGTCGCCAACGGGTAGTCTGGTCGGGCCGACGCGGGCAATGGGGGTGGTGAATGGCGCTCGTTGGGGCCGGGGAACCACCAATCGATCACAGTCTGGAAACCGGGCTCAGAGAGGTTGTCGGCCCATGACCGCAACGACCGCTTCGTCGACTCGGCAATCCCGACCGGGCCGAACACCATCGAACCATCGGTCCGCATGAATCGCAAGGTTGCGAGAAAAAAGCCTTCGATCCTGGCGTCGAGCTCTGGAGACCAAGTCTCCCCCAGCACGTCCCGCGTCTCGGCCAGTAAGGTCAGGCAGAGGGACCACTCGCCTACCGGCAAGCGACGAGGTGTTCCCTCCGAATCCAGTTCCTGATCCAGCCAATGATTCAATGGATCTGTTCGATTTCGTTGCCCCATTGTGGCAACAACCCGGCGCAACTCTTGATACGCCTCGGAAGCCTGAGTCGCTTCACCGACTGTCACGCCCGGAACATTTGATCCCACTCGCGCTCTCTCCTCAAAACCACGGCTCGTCTCCCGAGTTTTCTATTCTACCAGCTTACCCATGAAACGATGAGGATTGGCCTCTCAAGCCGCCCTGCGCAATTTACAAGCAACACCGCCTTAACTACTAGCACCCAATTCGCTTCCTCCGTCGATTCTCAATTCAACTCGCGATTTTTTCGGCGATCTTGATTTCTCGTAACCGACCACTTCAATTGCAGTTAAATCATTTCAAGAAAAATCTTGTTCGACTGAAACTGGCTCTGGCACACCTCTTGCATTACTACTAATCCAGAAGCGAAGCACGAAAGACTGAGATATGAGAAATCAAGAAGAATTTTGATTTCAGACTCGGTAGTTTCGGCGGACCTTCACGAAACACTCCTCCGGCGACAGCTTTAAGCCCTCAAAGCAAAGAGCTTACCGCCAAAGAGCGAGCGGGTTGCCTTCGCACGACGACCCGCTCGCTCTCTCTTCTCACACCGTGGGTTCCCCCTTTAGGGAATCCACCCCCGACTAGCCGGCCAGACAGTATCACCCGAGTCGCCATGGGAGAGGTGGTGGACAAGGACTGATGCGATCTGGCCGGCTTAGTATTTCGAACGAGTCGTCGCCATCCTATCTTCCCGATCCTAACAATAACTCCGGCATTCCCAATTCCACCGTGAATTGGCTCAGTTCCACGACTTTCGCCGCCGATAAAACAGATCAGTCGGATCGTATCTCCCAAGCATTATCCCGTTCGTAGGCAGGTTGACGCTCGCCTTCATCCGGAATGGGGCAGGCGTGAAAGTGCTCGTACTATCGAACGGGTCGGTCCTTGGGAGGACACGGGTTTCCAGACGGTTCAGTGCACTCAGCGAGATGATAGTCCTCCTGCAATGATCGGCTCTCCCGAAGAAACTCGTCCCCGAGTCCTTCGCCCGATCTGTCTAGGAACGGAATCACGACGACTGCACGCCGTGACGCCATTGGCCGGACATGGGAGCGGAGCTGGGCTCCTCGTGTTTCCTTCGGGAAGCCCGCGCTTGAAATCAACCCACGAAGGATTCGTGGGTTGCGAAGTCATTCAGGAGGATGACCATGAAATCATCGTTCATTCACGGGGCTCTATTCTTTGCCCTGATGTGCGGATTCTCTGCCGCCGATAGCCGCGCTCAGTCTGAGAGTCGCCCGGCCCCGGCTCCCTACCGGAATGCACCGGCACCGGTACCAGGCCTGACTCCACGACTCCTCTATCCAGGCGGATACAACCGCCCAGCGCGGTTCGCCTCCGCTCTTCAGCAACTACCGGACGGCGTCCCGACTCCGGAGGCACCCGCTCCTGCCAGCCCCCGCTCCGAACCCTACTCACCGAGTGGATCCGCTGGCACAGCCAACGGGACGGATGTCGCACTCCCCAGGTCCGAACGCGCCGAGGGGGGGGGCGAACCGACTGAAGCCGAGGCCGCCGCGGAGACCGCGCCGGAAGAAGAAGCCGAGATCGACGAAACCAAGCTCCTGATGAATGCCTTGGGCCGGGCCGATGCCCCGGTCAAGGTCTACGGCTGGATCCAGAACAGCTATACAGGGAACACCAACGGAGCCCCCCCCAGCGCCATCAACTTTGGCGTGAATCCCAATTTCCTCGCCAATCGCTGGATGGGCAACCAGTACTACATGGTCGTCGAGAACCCCGTCGAACAGAACGACGAGATCAACTTTGGCTTCCGCGTCGACAACCTCTTCGGTAACGACTGGCAGTTCAACCACATGCGAGGGTTGTTCGACAGCTCGTTCCGACTGAATCACTTCGCCGGCTATGATCCCGCCCAATTCTATGCCGAGATGCACCTCCCCTACTTGACCAAGGGGGGTATCGACATCAAGGGGGGCCGGTTCTATACCATCCTCGGCTACGAAGTGGTCCCCGCGACCGGCAGACCGTTGCTCTCTGTTCCTTACATGTTCAACTACGGACAGCCGTTCACCCACTTCGGGATGCTTTCGACCTTGCATCTCACCGACCGGATGAACGTCTATAACGGAGCGGTCAATGGCTGGGACCGCTGGATCAACGAAAACTACAAGTGGAATTATCTCGGTGGCGTTTCCTGGACGTCGAAGAACGGCAAAGCCAATATCGCCATCTCTTATATCTTTGGGCCCAACCAGTATCCCAACTTCCCGAACAGCCCGCAGATCACCTTCCCCGGGCAAACTGCCGTCCTGAGGCCGAACTTCCTCGCCGGCCGCCGCAATCTCGGCTATGCCGACAACTGGCGGACAACGGTCACGACGGTCCTCTCTTACAAATGGACCGACAAACTGACCCAGGTGATGGAAACCGACCAAGGGTTTGAGGACAACGTCCCAGGGATCGGGCCGGGGGGGACCAACCACGACGCCAGCTGGCAGAGTTTCGGCAACTGGTTCCTCTACGGCTTCAACGACAAACTGACCGGCGTCTGGCGCTCCGAAGTGTTCCGCGACAATAACGGCGTCCGAACCGGTTTCGCGGACAACTTCTACGAGCAGACGGTCGGTTTAATCTATAAGCCAAAGCCCTGGCTCTGGATCCGCCCGGAAGCCCGATATGACTGGGCTCAGTTCACCACTCCCTATAACGATGGCACCCGCAGCAGCCAGTTCACGCTCGCGGTCGACGCGATCATACTCTACTGATCGGATCGGATCGCCGCGATTCACCCCGGGGCCGACGACGATTGCCGTCGTCGGCTCCGTCGGTTTCAGGTTCGGTAGGTTCAAGTGTTTCGCCCCGACCGCCCCTCCCACGTCTCACTCGGTTCGAGCCGATCGACGTAGGGCGTGTCCGGGGCGTGCGCCGTTGTGGACGCCCCGTTCGAGGACCGGCTTGCCATTGACGATGACGTACTCGATCCCTTCCGGGTATTGGAACGGCTCGAGGTACGTCGATTTGTCGATCACTTTGGCGGCATCGAACAGCGTGATATCAGCGAACTGGCCGGGGCGAAGCAGGCCGCGGTCTACGAGCCCGATCTTCGCCGCGTTCAGTGACGTCATCTTGCGAACGGCATCTTCCAAGGAGAGCAAGTGACGGTCGCGAGCATAAACCCCCAGGATGCGAGGGAACGTCCCGAAGCTCCGCGGGTGCGGATTTCCTCGGCGCAATGGCCCTTCGATCGCAAGTGCCGAGCCATCGGAGCCGATTGAACACCAGGGCTGCCGTAGAGCCAGGTTCATATCCTCCTCGGTGTGGTGGGCGTAAATCGTGCTGATCGAGCCGTTCTCCTCGGCCAAGAAGTCAAACAATTGATCGATCGGGTCGGAGACCGAGGCCTTGTCCTTGCCTCGCTCGACCAGGATCTGGTCCATCGTCCTCCCCTGGAACTTCTTGTTGGCCTCCGACAGGTTCGCGCTGATCAGCATTCGTCCCCAATCACCACCGACGGCCGTATAGTGGTTGTACCAGCCGGGCCGGCCGTTCCGGATGTCGTCCTTCATCCTTCGGCGGTCGTCAGGGTCTTTGAGCCGGCGGAGCAACTCCGACTTCCCGCCTTCGTGCGCCCAGGGAGGAAGGATGGTGACGAGGTCATTGTTCCCTCGCGTGTAAGGATAAACATTCGCCTGGACATTCACGCCTCGACGCCTGGCCCCGTCGATCAAGGCGACGATCTCATTCATCCGGCCCCAAAGCGTCTGCTCGGCAATCTTCACGTGGATGATGTCCACCGGCACGCCCGCGCGTTCGCCCACCGCAATGGCTTCGTTCACCGCGTCGAGGACCGTTGTTCCCTCATTCCTGAGATGCGAGGAATAGGTCCCGCCGTATCGACGGACCACCTTGCAGAGTTCGACGAGGTCGTCGGTCGTGAGATTCAGCTCACGAGGTCCGGCCAGCATCGTTGAGAGCCCGAATGCCCCGTCGTTCATGGCCTCTTCGAGCAGGACTTTCAGGGCGTCGAGTTGCTCCGCGTTGGGACGGTCGAGCGCGTCCCCCATCACGCAACCGAGGAGCGTACCCAGACCGACGTATGAGGCGACGTTTGTCGCGATTCCCCCGGCTTCCAAGGCCTGGAGATATCCCCCCAGGGTGGTCCATTCCGTCGTCTTGCCATCCCTGCGAAATGAGTCGGGGGCTCGCTTTCCCTTGGAGGGGCCGCCCGAGCTGTCTTCGCCGAGAACTTCCGTGGTCACACCCTGGCGAATCTTGCTCTGGGCGTTGCCATCCTCGAGCAAGGGCCGGTCGGAGTGCGAGTGCATATCGATAAAGCCAGGTGAGACGATGAGGCCCCGAGCATCGATGATTCGATGCGCGCGGGCATCCGCGGGGAGTTGGCCCATCGCTTCAATCCTGTCGCCACGGACCGCGACGTCACCCCGGAACCAGGGGTTACCTGTGCCATCGACGATCGTACCACCGCGGATCAGGAGGTCGTAGGGCTGGACTGCGGGCTCTTCTTTGAGGGCCACCGCCAGAGCCACCACGGCCCAAGCAGTCGCCGGGATCGAGATAAACTGATGCTTACCATGCGGGTCACCATTATCGAAGTAGACCTGGATGGGTTTGACCCGGGTTTCCACCTTCCAAGAGCCGTCGTCGCACTGGGAGTCGAGCAGGAACCGAAGCCCGCGCTGATAGGCCTCGGTGGCGACGTTGAGTCCGGCCTCCTCGAGACCAGCAAGGGTCTGGCCGGTGGCATAAGCATCGCTCGGCAGATCGTCTCGCGCGGGCCAGCCGCCGTCGGCTCGCTGCGAGTCCAACACCGCAGTCAGTGCCTGGTCGAGCAACGAGCGATCGGCTTTCACCCGAAGTAGCCCACGAAGCCGAAGATTTCGGTCCTCCTGGTTCTTGGTATGAGTCTCGGACAACCACGTCTTTGCCTTCGCAATCGCGTCGGTAACCGAGGGATTGTGGTCACGATCGCCATAGCGACTGAGACCCTCGACCGCGAGCGTAGTACAAGTGATGGCCGACTCTTCGAGCGGTGGTCTCCGCCCCGCAGTCCCCCAGTGCCCGTCCTGCTTCTGCGTCTTGAGCAGGTAGGCGACCATCCCCTCGGCGACCTCGTCACGCGACCAATCGGCCAGGGACAAGCCCCAGAGCCCGTAGCCCACCGTCATCGCGGCGCCACCAACCCCCTTGCCCTGCCTCATCTCCGGGAGCTTTTCGCGGAACGACTCGACGCTGAAATCGGCCTGTTCGCCGAGCAAGTCTGCTTCGATCGCCAGGCCGTGAGCTCGGGCTTTGACCATCGCCAGCATTGGCAAGGTCTGATGATGGCACGAGAAACAGTCCCGATGGAGCGGATACTGGGTCGCCGCCTTTTGAACGATCTCCAAGCCTCGCCGCGCCGAGTCGCGGATCTTATCCCGCGCGATCGGCGGATCGGCTTCACCGGCGATCGTCGAGGTTGAAAGAAGCGAAAGGAGAAGACACGCAAGGCGGGCGGAATCGCGTGGCATCGTTTTTTTTCTCCAGATGAGGGTTCCACACACCCTACCCCCCGGTCATAGACACGGGCAAGTGGCATGTCGATCCCACGGTGCGAGTTCAATCCGCCCGCCTGGGCACTGCCCCTCGGAAATGTAGGGTCGTCAGGGCCCACCCGATTTCCCCCACGCGGGTGAAACGGTCCCCTCACAAGCCGCGCCGACCCGCCGGTCAAAACGAGCGGGAGGTCGTGGCCCCTCCCCTCCTCGCCAAAGAGGGCGATGCTGGGATCTCCCTCTCCGGTGAACACGTTTTTGCGCCGACTTCAAATAAACTCGTTGATCAAGTTCTCGAGCATCTCTTGCCGGCCACTGGCGTTCTTGTTGGCCTCCCCCTTGGGGAGGATGTAGGATTCGAGTTCGGTCAATGTCGCGTTGCCCGACTCGATCCGACGACCCAGCTCACTGTCCCAGCTCCGGTAACGCTCGGTGACGAACGACGAGAGCCGTCCGTCGGCAATGATCGCATGAGCGACCTTGAGGCCACGTGCGAACGCGTCCATCCCGCCGATATGAGCGTGGAAAAGGTCGATGGGTTCAAAGCTCTCGCGGCGCACCTTGGCGTCGAAATTCACACCACCGGTCGTGAACCCGCCCATTCCCAGGATGCAGAGCATGCACTGGGTCGTCAGGTAAATGCTGGTGGGAAACTGGTC
This sequence comes from Singulisphaera photorubra, assembly GCF_045290345.1. Taxonomy (GTDB): domain Bacteria; phylum Planctomycetota; class Planctomycetia; order Isosphaerales; family Isosphaeraceae; genus Singulisphaera. The sequence continues at coordinate 4,614,103 of NZ_CP155447.1, forward strand.
GGTGTCCCAGCCCAGCAAGGGGTCGCCGGTATTGGCGTCGATTGAGCCGAGTGCCCCCGCGCCGATGGCCGCCTCGAGCTCGTGCATCATCTCGTGACCGGCCAGGGTGGCGTGGTTGGTTTCGAGGTTGAGCTTGAAGTGCGGCAGCAAGTCGTAGGTTCGCAGGAAGTTGAGACAGGCCGCGGTATCGGAGTCGTACTGATGCTTGGTCGGCTCCTTCGGCTTGGGCTCAATGTAGAAGTTGCCGTTGAAGCCGATCTGCTTCTTGTAGTCGACGGCCAGGTGGAGGAACCGGGCCAGGTGGTCAAGCTCCCGCTTCATGTCCGTGTTGAGGAGCGTGGAGTAACCCTCACGCCCCCCCCAGAAGGTGTACCCCCCACCGGCCAACTCGTGGGTGACTTCCATCGCCTTCTTGACCTGAGCTCCGGCGTAAGCAAAGGCATCAAGATTCGGACTCGTCGCCGCGCCGTGCATATAACGCGGGTTACTGAACAGGTTGGCCGTTCCCCAGAGCAATTTCACGCCCGTGCGAGCTTGTTCATCCTTGAGGACCTTGACGACCTCGTCGAGGTTGGCGTGACTCTCTCTGAGGGTTTTCCCCTCGGGGGCGACGTCGCGGTCGTGGAACGCATAAAAGGGAGCGCCCAGTTTTTCGAAGAACTCGAACGCTACGCGGGCCTTTCGCTGGGCGTTCGGGACTGAGTTGCTTCCATCGTCCCAGGGCGTTCCGCAGTCCCCGCGCCAAACGGGTCGGAGAGCGGATTGCTGAACGTATGCCAGTAGACCACCGAGAATCGAAGATGCTCCTTCAGCGTCTTGTCGCCGACGAGCTCATCCGGATTGTAATGCTTGAATTCCAGAGGGTTCCGCGAGGTCGGACCCCCGTACACAATCTTGGGGACTTCCGGGAAGAACTCGGACATCGGCGGGTCTCACCCAACGTGTGGTGGTCTGGAGCGTGTCAACTCAGGGCAATAGGACAATGTAGAGAGGTTTCGTGAAACGAACAAGCCCCCGCCCCGTTCGTGCTCCGGAACGAAGTGGGTCTCACTCGTTCCGAAGCAAGGGATCGGGAGCGAGGCTTGCGGTTCCCATCAACCTGGCAGGTCAAGGGCGAACAAAGGCGGAGAATTTCCTTCGTTTCAGCTTCGGAAGGATCACTTCGACCCACTGCGGTTCTCGAGGAGATAGAGCCCGCTTTTCCCGGGGCAAACCAGGTCGATATCACCATCACGGTCGATGTCGATGGCGGTCATTTGCAGACCGGTGCCGACAGTGCCCGCGGGGAAATCCTTCAAAGCGTCCCGCTTGGGCCCTTCCGGCGCGTTCTTGGCGGGTTCCCCTTGGAAAAGAACCTGCTTCGCCCAGGCTTTCTTCTTTCGATCGAAGCCGTAAGCGGCGATGACCGAGCCATCGGTCGCGCCTGGTTCGATTTCATGAGCATAAACGCGCTTGCCGGTCACGAGTTCTTCATGGCCGTCGCCGTTGAGGTCGGCCCAGAGGAGCGTATGGACTGAGGCGATCGATTTGTCGATCTCGAGCTTTTCCCAGGTTCGCTTGCCGTTCGCCCCTTTTCCTTGCTTCATCCAGTAGAAGCCGTAGTCATGGCCCACGCCGTAGACAAGGTCAGAGAGGCCGTCACCGTCAACGTCACGCGCGAATATCTGGATACCGGTGGCGCCAAGATTCCACTCAGGATGCCAAGTCCAGGTCTCCGCCTTGGGGTCAGCAGGCCCTTCGAACCAGCCCTTCGGGGTGAGCAGGTCGACCCGACCGTCGCCGTTGACATCACCCGAGCCGACCCCGTGGCCGGCTGCCTCAGTTCCAAAATCTCGCTTTTTCCAGACCGGCTTCGCGGCCGCCTGCTCGAGTTCATACCAAACGACCCTGGTGGTCACATTGGGCAAGACGTCGGGCTTGCCGTCGCCGTTCAGGTCGACGAGGACCGCCGCCTCGCTCGTGCCAGGGAGGTCGATTTCGTGATAGGTCCATTCTTTCCCCTTGGCTCCAGGGTTCTCGACCCAGCCAACGTTCTTAGGAAAGTAGGCGCACGTCACGAAATCGATCTTCTTATCGCCATTGACGTCGATTGGCAGGGTTGCGAAATCGTTGTAATAAGTCCCCTGTTTCGTGACCTCGCGGACCTTGAAAGGAGTCCAACTCGGCGCCTGATACCAGGTGTCTCCCGAGACGATGTCGAGTTGCCCATCGCCGTCGACGTCGAAGACCCCCGCCGACTCGAATCCGCTCGTACCATTGATCGTATGCGTCTTGAACGCTGGCTCCTCAGCGATGGCGGCGGCGGTCATCAACGAGACGCACGCGATTAGGGCGGGAATAAAACGGGCCTTGGGCATCAAACGCGCTCCTCAAGTGGGGTTCCAAACAAGAGTCGAGGCTTCGAAATTGGCCTCAATCAATCGTCGTCGTCTTCGTCGGTCGGATCATCCGGATCGTCGGGATGGACTTCGTATCCCAGGGCCTGGGCCGCTGCCTCGATCACGAGGGTGGCCGGTCCCGGATCGGGGTCGTTCAACTCAAAATTAATCGCCTCGACGCGAAGCCCGTCGAGGACGGCGTAACCACGCAACCGCAACGAGCCAATTTCCAACCAGGAAACCCCGGTCGACTCGCGCGAGACCTCGACACGACCTGCAAGAGTCGAGAGTTGAGCGACCCAATCTTCAAGGGTTTTTGGGGAAGTCTGCCAGTCAGGAATGGCGAGCAACTCGATCATGTCCAGTCTCAAACCAATGGGGGAACAGCATAAATTTATCGGCCCGCGTCGAAGCCGCTTCGCCTTCGCACTCCGCGTTCGTAACAAAGATAGAAGCCGATCACAAGCGATGTCCCCCGGAGACCGGCTTTTCGGGTCCGCAGTCGGCAAGGATTCGATGCGCGAAACCTCGAAGTCGGGGTGTCCGATTTCTTATGCGCAGGTTCTCGGCTAGACTCCCTATAGTGGCCCCCAGATTTCGGACCACTCGGTAAGTTATCATTGAGGGAGGTCTTACCGAGGGCGAAGCATGGGACAAATCCGCAAGCGACACTCGGCGGCGTTCAAGGCGAAGGTCGCCTTGGAAGCCGCCAAGCAGGACAAGACGATCTCCGAACTGGCCAAGCAGCACCAGATTCACCGGTGCAGATCAGCCAGTGGAAGAAGCAACTCCTGGACGGCCTGGAGGGCCTCTTCGAGAACAGGTCGGCCGCCCGCCGGCCTGACCACGAAGCTCCAGACCGAATTGTACGAGCAGATCGGGCGGCTCCAGATGGAGCTGGCCTGGGTGAAAAAATCTGCCTTGTGAGGTCGAGGCCAAAGAGCCTTAATCGAATCCACGCATCCTCACTTGAGTGTTCGTCGCCAATGTGAGCTGCTGGGACTCAATCGGTCGAGCTTCTACTACGAGCCGGCGACGGAGACCCTCGAGAACCTGAGCCTGATGAGGCGGATCGACGAGCAATATCTCAAGACGCCGTTTTACGGCAGCCGCCGCATGACGGCCTGGCTGACGAGGCAGGGAGGAGGTCAACCGCAAACGCGTGAGCCGCCTGATGGAATTGATGGGTCTGAGGCGCTTCATCCGGGCCTCGAACCACGACGCGAAACCCTGACCACAAGGTTTACCCGTACTTGCTTCGAGACCTGACGATCGAGCGACGCAATCAGGTTTGGTCCACCGACGTGACGTACCTCCCGCTCAACCAGGGCTTCATGTTCCTGGCGGCGGTGATCGACTGGCACAGCCGGTTCGTGCTCTCTTGGCGGCTGTCGAATACGCTCGACGGCCGGTTCTGCCTGGAGGCGTTGGACGCGGCGTTGGAGGAGGACGCCCGAGATCTTCAACACCGACCAAGGCGTGCAATTCACGGCGGGCCTTCACCGGCCGGCTTGAGGCGGAAGGGATCGCGGTGAGCATGGACGGACGCGGAGGGCGTTGGACAACGTGTTCGTCGAGCGGCTGTGGCGGTCTCTGAAATACGAGGACATTTATTTGAAAGCATATTGCAGTGCCAGAGAATTGAAAGCCGGCCTTGAAAGGTGGTTTGCGTTTTACAACCACGAGCGCTTGCACCAGAGCTTGGCCTATCGCACGCCCGCCGAGGTCTACCATGGTGCCGAGCCGGTCGGGCCTTGAGAGGGGAGAGCGGGGTGGAGTCCCGCGTTCGTTCCGGCCACCGATTGCATGCCGAGCCGGTCGGGCCTTGAGAGGGGAGAGCGGGGCCGAAGCATAACTTAAAAACCGGGCCGAGTGGTCTGGACATTGGGGACCACTTCACCCCGCTTCAAAGTCACGCAGCCGCTCTTTTCATTCGAAAGGAACTCCGATGCCTCGAGACTTCCGCCTCCGAATGATCTTTTCTGTTCTCGGTGTGAGCCTATCCCTGGCTCTGGCCGCGCCTGCGCCCGAGACCGAGACAACGATCAGCGCCCTCGAACAAGACCCGCAAGGGTGGATCAACTTGCTCGATGGTGCCGGGACTGAGCTCAAAGGTTGGACTCGTGGCCCGATTCCCCCCGGAACCAAGCTCGACGCCAAATCGCAGTGGGAACTTGACCCCCGCACGGGGATCCTGACGTGCGATGGCACCGGGGGTCACGACTGGGTGCGCTGGGATCGCGAGTTGGCGGATTTCATCTACCACGTGGAATGGCGTTTCACGCCGGTGGTCACGGGCAAGAAGGCGTATAATTCGGGGATCTACGCGAGAAACTCGGCCGACGCCAAGATCTGGCACCAGGCCCAGACGGGTGATGCGAAAGGGGGCTACATTTTCGGCGACACCCCGGTCCATGGTAAAATCGAAAGAGTCAACCTCTCCAAAGAGGTCCGGGATGGCCGAGTGAAGCCGGCTGGCGAATGGAATACTTTTGAGATTACCTGCAAAGCGAAGCGCATGAGCCTCTGGGTCAATGGAGCCGTGACACTCACCTGGAATGATTGTGAAGTGCCCCAGGGCTTCGTCGGCCTCGAAGCGGAGCGATACCGAATCGAGTTCCGCCACGTGAAAGTCAAACCACTCTGAGCGAATCGGATTCCGTGGCGAAGGCTCGTTCAATCAATAGCGAGGAACGTCCGCGTCGACGTCGACCGACCAGGCGTCGATCCCACCTTCGAGGTTGGCGAGCCCGGAGAGCCCTTGTTGCGCCAACCAACCCGCGGCCTGCCTGGATCGCACGCCCAGGTGGCAGTAAACGACCAAGGGCATCTCCCCTTTCGCCGCCTTGATCTCCTCAAGTCGGGTGGGGATCTCCCTCATCGGCACATGCAGGTCTTGAGCCGTCTTCGGCATTGGGATCGCACAAAAAGCACGCTCGACGGGCTCGCGTACGTCGAGAAGTAGAAGTCTCTCGTCGCGATTGAATCGCAACTTGAGTTCCTCGGCTGTCATACAGGCAATGTCAGACATCGAGTTGGGCATGGGTCCGTCCGGTTCGCCTTGTTCACGCGGATTGGCTCTCGCTTGGGGCCGTTCATTGTACCTGAGCCGAGAGAAAACGCGGCTCCTCCTCTCCAAAATGAGAGAGGAACCCAGCTCGAAATAAGAGGGTCGTACCGTCAGTAATCCCGTGGTTCGGACGCCCAGAAATAAAATGACGACTGTCAACAGAGCCATAGTACACTGGGTGCGGTCCGTGGCCCGCTTCGCTCGAGTCATTCCAGAGTGCCTGCGGGCAGGCGATCCTGCCGACTATCTATCATCGGTATGGTTCGTTTGGTAGGGTTTGTGGCTGACTGAGAGGTCTGGCGACATCAGGAAACGACTTAACTGTTACGGGGTTAGACGATGGCACTGGAGATCGCACCAGGGAAGACGCGGATTGGCTGGATCGGGACCGGAGTGATGGGCTCGTCGATGTGCGGGCACCTCTTGGCCGCGGGTTACCAGACCACGGTTTACAACCGGAGCTCGTCGAAGTCGAAGCCGCTGGTGGATCGAGGCGCAATCGAGGCCGATTCGCCCAAAAAGGTCGCCGAGTCATCGGACATCATTTTCACGATCGTTGGGTTTCCCACCGACGTCCGGGAGGTCACGCTCGGGTCGGAGGGGACGTTGGCGGGATCTCGCCCCGGCGCGGTGCTGGTCGACATGACGACGAGCGAGCCAGCCCTGGCACGTGAGATCTTCGAAGCGACCAAGTCGAAAGGGGTCCACTCGGTCGATGCTCCCGTGTCGGGGGGAGACATCGGTGCGCGTGAGGCGCGGCTCTCGATCATGATCGGCGGCGAGCAAGAAGTCGTCGACGGACTCACCCCGTTGTTCCAGCTCCTGGGAAAAACGATCGTTTACCAGGGGCCCGCAGGGGCCGGTCAGCATACGAAGATGGTCAACCAGATCCTGATCGCAACGAACATGATCGGGGTCTGCGAGGCCTTGCTCTATGGCTACAAGGCGGGACTCGACCTGAATCAGGTCATGCAGAGCGTGGGCAGCGGTGCGGCGGGCTCGTGGAGCCTGAACAATCTCGGCCCTCGGATGATTGCGGGGAACTTTGAACCGGGATTTTTCGTCGAGCACTTCTTGAAAGACATGGGAATCGCCCTCGCCGAATCCCGTCGAATGAACCTGGCACTTCCCGGTCTTGCGCTCGCTGAACAGCTCTACCGCGCCGTTGCGGCTCAGGGTTTGGGACGAAAAGGCACGCATGCCCTTTTACTGGCGCTCGCCCAGCTTTCTCACGTCGATTGGAAGAAGTCATCTCCGTGATGACCCGTTCCCTTTTTTTTTCTTGCGATCGACGCCGCTAAAGGAGTGTCGATTCCGTGAGCACTCCCGAATCCGGCGATTCTCTGAAACCAAGATCCGAACGAATCCTGTTGGTCGAGGACAATGACGCGGCGAGCAAAGGACTCTCGAAGTTCCTGATCGCAATGGGCTTCGAGGTTCAGGTCGTCACCGACGGCGCTTCGGCCATCGAAGCCCTGCGAACAAGTCCCCCGCCCGACTTCGTCCTCACCGATTTGCGACTTCCCGACCTCGACGGTCGGGAGGTCGCCCTGACCGCCCGCCAGCTTGTTCCGCCGCCCCGAATCGCTCTGATTACCGGTTGGGATCTCGAACGCGACTTGTTTGACAGGGCGTCCTGGGGAATCGATTGGATCTTCACCAAGCCCTTGGATGTCAACCAACTCCTTTTGAAGTTGCGTGAGCGCCCCGAATACCTCGCGCCACCCGACACGGCACCGCTTTCACCGAGTTACGAAGGTGGCGAGGGAATGCCTTGAGCCGCGCGGGTGAGTTGGGTATGATGTCGATCTTTGACGAACAATGAGATAATGTTCGGTCGAGAAGTGGTCCGCCGAAGCCCCTGAGGAGAACGCATGGCCAGCCGCCGTCGAGGGAAGGGTCGCCGCAAAGTCGGACGGAAGAAGCGCCGCATGCGCAGCAGGATCCGGCACCGAAAGAAATAGGCCTATCTCATCCACGATGCACCCTGTCGTTTGCCGCGTGGACAGATGAAGACGCCAAGAAAACCACCTCGCCCCGGCGGGCTTTCGAGCCTGGCGGGGTTTTTCTATTTGCGCTCCGTCGCCGATCGACACGCGATTTCGCGTTGGCGAATGTGAGTTCGGGTCGTAGGATTGAGGATACGAGTCTTGACCACCCGAGATCCGGGTGAAGGAGCCGCCCCATGGATACACGCCCATCGCTCGACTTGTTGGAATCAACCCATCTTTTTCCGGGCGTCTACCGTATCAAGGCGATCGGAATCACGGATGAAAACTTCGAGGCTCGCGCCCTTGAGATCGTGGTTTCGCAACTGGCGAGCCCTTCGGAACTCGATTACACGGCACGAACCACGCCCGGGGGCCGTCACATTGCGATCACCATGGATGTGACAGTGCAAAACGCCCAGCAGGTTCGCGAGATCTATGCCGCACTCGGTGAGCTCAAAGGTTTAACCCTCCTCTTCTGACCAGGTAAGCCACGTCTCACCTCGGCTTTCGCTTGCGAAGGGCTGGGTTGATCTGGTCGCAACAGCGCCCATCGAGTAGCCTGTGGAGCAGGTAATTAGACCGCGAGTCCACTCGCCCACGGGACTCGCACTCGTCACTCAAGAGCCCTTGAAACGATGACCGAGTCGTCCTTGCAGCCGGAACGGATTGATCTGGCGCAGGCCGATGATCGGCGCGACGTCGTACATCGCGCCGTGGCTTGCCTGGCGCAGGGGGGGCTCGTTGGCCTGTCGACCGAGACGGTCTACGGAGTGGCCGCTAGTGCTCTCCAACCCGAGGCGGTGGCCCGACTCCGGCAAATCAAGGGCCTGGATGAACCGGTCCCACTCACCCTCCTGTTGAAGGGCCCGGTCGAAGTAGCCGATTGGGTCCCTGGCCTGAGTGCACTCGGCTGGCGACTGGCTCGCAGGGCATGGCCGGGCCCGGTTACTCTGATTTTTCCGGATGCCGATTCGCATGGCCTCGCACTTCGGCTTCCCGCAAGTGTTCGACCGCTCATCTTTCCCAATGGCGCGGTGGCACTCAGGTCGCCGGCCCACCCGTTTATTCGCGAAATCCTCCGCCTCCTCCCCGCGCCGTTGGTCATTTCTCGGGGAGTGGGACCGGACGGCCGGGTCGCGACGACGGTCGAGGATCTCGAGCCCATCTCCGGACTCTCCTTGATTTTAGATGACGGCCCGACCCGACTGGGCAATGTCTCGACCTCGGTCATCGTGGAAGGCGATCGCTACCGAGTCGTCCGCCCCGGGGTCGTAGACGCATCGTACCTGACCCGAATGGCAGGGACGATCATCATGTTTATATGCACAGGAAACACTTGCCGTAGCCCGATGGCCGAAGCGCTTTGCAAGGCACTCCTGTCGCAGCGTCTTGGCTGCTCGATCGACGACCTCGAAGAGCGTGGTTTCGTCGTCCTTTCGGCGGGGATCGCAACCTCAAACGGAATGCCGGCCGCCGCCCACGCCATCGAAGTTGTCCGCAACCGCGGCGGTTCGCTCCAGCATCACGCGAGCCGTCAACTCACCCCCGACATGATCCGCCACGCCGATTATCTGGTCACCATGACAAATGACCATCTCGAGGCCCTGCTCGACCAGGTTCCCGAGTGCGCCCCGTACGCCCGCCTGCTTCATCCGCACGGGGACGACGTCGCCGATCCGGTTGGCGCTGACCGCGAGACCTACCAGCGGACCGCGCGCATGATCGAAACCTACCTCGTCCAATTGCTGGACGATCTGGGACTGTAATCGAAGCGAGCGCTCCTCCTCTCCCCCCTCCACTCTCCTTTCCTGAGGCGAGTACCACCACCGATTCGCCTCAACTTCCACAGGTCACCAACCTTGTCGCTCGGGGTCGCAGTTCAGGTCGGACAACCTGCCGCCAAGTGATGCCGATTCCGGTGAAATTCTCTTGGCCAAAGAGTCACGCGTCGTGTCCAATGACGTGAACGAATCGCTCGATTCAGTATCGTTCGCCGACGTCTATGATCATCACTCGCGGCTCTGAAGTACGGTTTCTTAGGGTTCTATCGTCTGGAGCGTTTCGATGACGAAGCAACGAATGTTCGTCTTGTTCGCGTGCGTAGAGTTGTTTTTCCTGCTCTTCTCCAGTCCGGGTTACGCTGCGAAATTAGCCCCAACACCTGAGGATGTGGCCCTCACCGCCGTCGAAGCCATTAAAGCCGAACAATACGACGACTTCGCCAAGGCCATGCATCCCGAAGCCTTGCGGGAATTCCGATCGACGATGGTGGTGTTGCTTGAGGCTGCGTCCAAGGCCAGAAAATCTTCCCAGGTTCTTGCGCTCTTCGATGGAGTCGATAGTGCTGACGACCTGAAGAAGCTCGACGACGCGTCAGTCCTCGCCGCCTTCATGCGAAACGCAATGAAGGTCGAACCTGAGATGAAGGATTCATTGGCCAAGATGAAGGTGCAGACACTCGGTCATGTCTCCGAGGGAAACGGAACGGAACACGTCGTCTATCGATCGACCTTGCCCGGCCTGGGCAACAATAACGGTATCGTTAAAGTGATCAGTCTCCGACCGAACGGGGAAACCTGGGGAATGCTCCTGAGCGGTGATATCGAAGCGATCATCGCTTCGCTGAAGCAGAGTCTGAAAGCGAACCCTGGATTTCCCGACCTCAAATTCGCCGCCAGTAAAGTCGAGCCGCTGGGACAGGTAGCGGAAGGCAAAGGAAAGGCGCACGTGGTCTACCGATTGACCACGCCTCTCGGCAATTCCAAGGTGACAAAGATCGCCGTGCAGAGTCTGAGTGAAACCGACCCGGATTGGGAACTAGCGAGAACTGGCAAGAAAGAGGATCTCACAACGCTGGTCGAACAGAGCCTCGGAATCCGTAAGGCGTCGCGGCCTGAGGTGCAAAAAGGCCCCTCGGCCCTGGTACTTTCCACAGCCGACTTTCCTGACCCGGGCGCAGTGCCCAAGACCAATCCGAGAATCTTGGGACGATCGTCTTCGAAGCGCTCGAAGTCGATTTATTCCCGCGACGAAGTGGACGACCTCCCTGCCTCATTCTTCGGCGGCGATCGAGACCGGTTTCACGACGTCGCTTCCAAGGGGGGCGTCCTCGTCGGGGTTCGCGTGAGCTACGTTTTGAGATTTGGCGGGCGCAAGATTAGCTCGGTGCAGCCGATTTACCGGTCTGGCGAGGTCCTTCGCGAAGGAGGAGTGTACGGGCAAGTGCTCAGCCAGGTGACGACCGCTATCGCCAAGCCAGGCTATGCGGTCGGGGCATTGAAGACGCACACGGGAATATCGGTCGATGGCTTCGGGATGGTCTTCATGAAGATCGATGAGAACCACCTCGATCTCAGCGACTCGTACAACTCGCCGTGGCTGGGCGACCGAGAAGGGGGCATCCCCAAAGACGTGGAGAGCGACGGTAGCATTCCTGTCGGGCTCCAAGGGCGCGCGAGGAACGAGGTCAATGCGCTGGGATTGATCCTTTTAAAATAAGCCTGACCGTGCCGGCCGCGCCGCCACAACCACTCGACCTGAGTGCGCCGGAGTGACGGCTCGGGTGAGTCGCCGGCATGTGTCACCGTCAGAAAGCCACTTTCGCTGACCCGTCAGGTCCGTCGGCACGCTCTGTTTCCTCTCAAAGGACGACTCGCGGTGACACCTACGGCTGGGGAGCGAAAACAGCTTCCACGCGAAGGGGAACCGCTGCTTCGTGCAACACGGTTGCTCCACCGAGACGTATCCCACCGGACGCACTGGCCGCTCTTCGACTCACCAAGGCGCGATGAGTGGGACGGGCAGCCTGCCCGTTGGGATTCACCCGGCCGGACCACAAACTGATCGATCTCAGCCCATTCCTCGCATCTTGATCGAGACTCGAAATCCAACATTTGCATTTTTTTAATTTGCAAGATGAACAGATCGCTTTCGAGTTACCGATCTTGGTGTTGAGGCTGATCATCAATATTATCTATTGTGGGGCAACTTTGTGCACCGTAACGCGTTGCCCTGGCTCGTTTCTGAATCGCTTGCTTGCATTGGGCGAGCCGACGATGGAGACTAGCATGGGTGCGAACACATTGAATCAACAAACGTCAATCAGCCATGAAAAACATCCATATCTTATAAACTTGAGGAGGCCAAATTTTCCTGCGATCGTCGTGAGGAGATCACGCAACGCTGGAATGTGTTGGTCGGAGCCGACTCGCGATTCGTCTCAGAGCCCGCATAATCCGACGTCCATCCGCCGGGAGCTTTGTCCGTGTCCAACATCCGCGTCGTGCTTGCCGATGACCACAATCTCCTTCGGGCCGGCATCCGCGCGCTCCTTGAGGACCAGCAGGGAATCGAGGTCATCGCCGAGGCCGCTGATGGCCGCGAGGCTTTGGAGTTAGTTGAGGCCCTCCGGCCCGATATCATCCTGATGGACATCGCCATGCCGGGACTAAGCGGCTTGGACGTGGCGGCGCGGCTTCATCATGAGAAGTCCGACGTCAAGGTGATCATCCTGACGATGCACAAGGACGAGGCATACGTCCGCCGAGCGATCCTGGCGGGGGCGTCGGGCTACTTGTTGAAGGATTCGGACACCGAGGAACTGGGACTCGCGTTGCGAGCGGTGGCGCGGGGAGAGACCTATCTCAGTCCGGCCGTCTCCAAACATCTCGTCGCCGATTACCGCAGGCAGGCGGCCGCGGAAACCGGCCTGACGGGGGGGCTGACTCAGCGGCAGCTCGAAGTCCTACGTCAAGTCGCCGAGGGGAAAACCACCAAGGCGATCGCCCAAAATCTCGGCCTCAGCATCAAGACCGTTGAATCGCACCGCACCTTGCTGATGGAACGGCTGGGCATTCACGACGTCGCCGGTTTAGTACGATACGCGATCCGGGTTGGGCTCATCACGTCGGATGAATAAGGGTGTGGCTCACCCCCATGCTGTGACGGACTACATGAAAGAGTCGCGGCTCCCTGGCATCCGCCTCGGCACGACTCTCCGCCTTCATCACCCGATTGGCCTTACTCCGGGCCGCAAGGTTGCCCGCCGAAAGCGGCCATCCGTTCCTGGATTCGTTCGGGAGTGTGATCTCCAACCTGTTCGCATGCGCAGGTGTGATGTCGGATTCGTGGTTAAAAACGAAAGCTCGGCATCCAGTCAACATCTGCGCAGCGGATCTAATTCCCAGGCACGGATCATCAGAAATTCGTTCTGGCCAATATTCGGCCCCATAAACCCCAACCAACAAAAAAACCCTGGTTGCCCAGGGTTTGTTTTGCGTTAGTACACCCGGTAGGACTCGAACCTACAACTTTCGGTTCCGAAGACCGACATGCCAGCAAATCTCCATGTCTTCGTGTCACTCCAACTGCCGAATTATCAATGGGTTGCGGCAAACTGAGGTTGCGGCCAACGTCAAACAATATCACTAATTTAGCCCAGAATCAAGACGTGCAACGACGGTTAGAACGACATAGGCAGGGGACTGCTTATACGTTTGGAGTCCGTGATCCCAGCACCGATATGGGGGGGCATCACCACTCATAACCTGAATACCGCCGATACTGAGGCATGCACTCAGGGTCAAGTTTGGCCCGTCGACGCTCGCGTCGACTCTTGATGCTTTTGTCCCAACGAAGCGAATACCTCCTCCTCCGCCACGGCGTGGCTCCCCAATTGGTGATGAATAGGTAAGTAAGTCGCCCATCGATCTGCTCACCAAGTCCAGCGCCCATGCCTCCCCTCCACAACTAGTCTCTACCCTGGCTCCAAGAATACCCAAAAGGTGCCCCTCAGTCACCATTCAACCTATTCGCACGTTCACGCGCAGGCCAAAAGTGTTACGATATAATCCATAAGCAACACTGGCCGTGCCTGACGTGGAGGCCATCAATGGCGACGTTCGTCACGACTCGGGATAGAGACCGCCGAGGTATCACGGCGTGACCAACCCAGGAGATTGACCGCAGAGCAGATCCGGAACCTCTGACACGATGACTGGTTCCAGGACTTCGCGGTAGGTCGGGTCAACCCGGACACGGGCAGGGTTGAAAGGCGAAGCGTTTGGTTGATCGCGGCACTGGCTGGGGTCTCCGAACGATCGGTGTGGCGTGCTATTGCCAGCGCTCGGAAGGTCCGGGGAAAGCTCGCCGAGTATGAAGGTCTCTGACTACATTCCCGAGCCCACTGAGATCATGTTGGGCTGCCAACCGTGGACGGCGCAACGACCCCGGCACGGCTGCACGGTCTGCGGGTCTGGGATCAAGGCGGGTCATGACTTCGCCTACTGTGCGGTATGCGACTCGATGAGTCCTCGGCGAGAGGCCCATATCCGCGCGGCGCTGGTGGCCGAGGATGCGAGCACTCGAGTCGCGCAGGGCCAGCAGGCGATCCAGGCCGCGACTCGTAAGCCCTCCATGCTGACCGAGTGCGAGCGCCGGCGAATCTGGAACGGCCACAAGGGTTCCCTCGTCGCGCCCTGGAGGGGGCCACGATCACCAACCTGGCCATGGCCGGGCGCGACTGGCTCATCGCGATCGACCAGATCCCTGACTACTCCATCATCATCGATCGCTTCGGGAAGAAGGTCGGCCGGTACACAGACCCGGCCGAGGACGAAGCGTGGGGCTGAGTCGATCGCGCGGGTAGGGGGGAGGGTTATTTGCTACCCCCTTGCGTCCACAAGACGACGTGAGACCGCGCACGTTTTTGAGCAGAATTCAGAACTTTTTTTTCGGGATACCGCCTCTCGGCCGAATCAATTCATCAATCAAGATCTGCGGCTTACTACCTTGCTCGATCTCAAGTCTTCGACGCGAGAGCGCTTTCCACTGCTCCCCCGTCGTGATTGGCACCACCGGTATGATCGGGCTCTCCTGCCAGGGCTTGGCCGCCGCCAGGTGGAACCGCTCTGCAGCGGTAAGATAGTATCGCTCCATTACGGAAGCCCACTCCTTCAGAGCCGGGTCGCTCTCCCTATTCCGGGAATTTCTCACGTGTTGGGCCGTGAGCATGTTAGATCTGTACCTCTGAAGGTAGTGATCCCTCGCCCTCTTTAATTCCAGACCCTTCGGCACCGCAACGATCGAAACCGCTACCAGCACAACCAGCAGCATGAGCGATCGGACGCTCGGCTGTCTCAGGTGTCTTGCTAAATCCTTTATTCCAACCATGCTATCTCCTCCGGGGAGTCTAATTCGGAGGAACACTCCTGGTGAGTCCCTGTGGTGCAAGGCTCCCCATCGAGCCGAGGCCGACTAAACCACCGACGAGTAGTTAACCAGGTGGTCAAATAAGTAGCCGAAAGGGCGGGTTACTTCTTGGGGTCGGTGGGTTCGACGTCGGGATCAAAAACGAGGTTCCTTGGGTACGCAGTGAGGGGAGGATGCTCTTTACTTTGCTCCGACGGCTTAACTTCTTCCCTGCGTTTGGCCGCCTCGAGACTTCGCTGTTCTTCCTCGGCTTCCCACCGGGCTTCGTCCTTCTCTCGATGCCAGGGCTTCTTGAATCGCCACTTAACATGATTCTGGGCGCGCATCCAGCGATCATAATCCTCGCCGATCAATGGTATTGCGAATTCAAGATTCTCCTCTTGATCGCCTCTGGCCCGCGCCCGCTCCATCCCGATTGCGATGATCTCAAAAGCCAGGTCTCGGGCCTCAGGGCCTCCCCTGTTTAAGCCTTTCAAGACTTCCCAAGGCAATCCTTCCGCCCTTGCGTGCAACGCAATCGCTCGAATTGCATCCTCTTCAGTGATACCAAGACTGCGGTACGTCTTCAGGACGCTACGTTCATCGTCAGCTAGGCCAAGTCCAGAAGGGACCGACTTCCCGTATCGCTCTGGAAATATTGAGTTGTCATCGTCTGCCAACCACTCGAGAGGCACACCGAACTGCCGGGCAATTCTCAGGCCTGCAACCAAATCAGGTTTTGTCTTGCCGCTGAACCAATTGTTGATTGTAGAGACCGATACGCCGCCAGCGATCGCCGCTAAATCAGCGCGGCTGACGCCATCTACCCGGCACAGAAGATCGAGCTTTTTGTAGAGTTCCATAACCAGCATTCTGCTCACTGATCGCAATATCGTCTATTCGTCGACAGAATTTTGCGTTCAAAACAATAAATTGTTTGACCTGACAAATGATTGCGATACAGTTCAAAGTGTTGGGCGAACGCGTACAAAGTTGAGGTAAGAAGGGAAAGCTATGAACGACGGGCAACTTTGGAATATCCCCCGTGCCGCACGGGCCCTCGGCAAGGAGAAGAACCGTCGGCTCATCCACAAGCTCATCCTCGCGAAAGGGATCAAGCATCGCATGTGCGGCCGCGAGATTATCCTTGAGCAGGAGGGCTTCGAGGAACTCAAGATTGCGGTGGCCGAGTGGGATAGCCGACCAATTCTCAGCAGGATGACCGCCTCTGCCTGACGTGCGAATCCTACCCCACAAACGTCTAGCGTGAAGCCAGACGTCTTCATGTTCTCAATCCATGGTCGGCTGATCCATCAAACCCGGAAACCATGACGATGGCCAGTGGCGTTTACTGGCGAGCGATAAAGGTACGTACCCAGGAAACCGACGATGGCGACCGCGACGAAGACAACCCGAAGCCTCAAGGTTCTCTGCCCGTTCTGTCTGGCGAGAGACTCGATCATCCTCGACTTGAACGACCTTCGAGCCTGCGTGTGCTCGAACTGCTCCGAAGAGTTCAGCCCGCAAGACACGCTGGCCAAGGCGAACGAGCTGGTAGCGAAGTGGTCCCAGGGCGTGGCCTGGATCGAATCAGCCCCAGTGGTGTCGTGATCTCCACCAGCGCAAGAGAGAGGGCCACCGCGACTGCAATCGCGTTGGCCCTGGTGTCTGCCCAGTCCCATGGTCTACCAACCGTCAGGAGTTTGAGCGACATGATCATTGTAGCCCAGCAACCGCCTCTGTCCAGGAAAGTCCGCAAAGCATGCGACGTTGCCCAGGAGTCGCCTCTCGAGGCCGCTCTGACCCGCGTGGCCTGGTTGCTCAGCCGTCGAGGTTACCGACCGGTCGACGTCAGCGCCATCGTCTTGGAGATCCGGGCCGCGGAGACCGCCGAGTGTTTCGGCCGCCTCAGCGACTTCGACCGCCCTCATGTCGAGGCTCTCTTGCCGTGGTCGATCGACTGGTCTGATCCGAAGTGGGGTGAGCCCCTGTCTTCCCCGATCGCCTGAAATCGTCCGAGCCGGTATGTCACCGGCCTTCTCTGCTCGTTCCTACCGACACTGAGACCTCGACAGGCAGGACCCATAGACGATGACGACGACGAAGCGGAAGAGAAAGGCGAAGGTTGTTCGACCACCCCGGGAAGATCCGGCTGTGACGCACGCAGCAACCTTCGAGCGGTATCGCAATCTGGCCGCGGATCTGACCCGTCAGGCGATCGAGACGTACACTCGTGTCCGAGCGGAATACGATGCGATGGAAGCCACGCAGTGCGCGATTCTCGACGAGCTTCCCGAGCGCCATCCGAAGGAGACCAAGGGGAGGCATGCAGACCACACCGAGGATCAGCTCGAGCTGATCGAGCACACTCGTTACTGGGGGAATTGGACGCAAGACAAGACGAACTTGCTTCTCGATGCCGAGAACTGCCTGATTCGAGCCATCCTGAATTGGGATCGGACCCTCGACCGGCATGCGCTCGAGAGCGGCCCCGCATCGACCCATGCCCCGCGTGGCGTCATCCGCAACGGACTGCTTTACCTGGCCTTATCCGATGCTGACGACAAACCGCCTGGCCAAGGCTGGACAACCCTTCGCGTCGTCCCTCTGACCTCAATCGTCGACCTCGGCCTGGAAGGGGGTGAGCGATAAGCGCCGCCCCGTGCTCCCTCTGCGGGACTCCCGATGGCTCCAAGAACAGCCTCGGGAGTCCGGAGCGATACAGGGGCGAGCGGTTCGGCCACGCTGGGATGATCTGTGCTGCCTGCCGCGCGAGGGAACGACGACGACAGCAGGCTCTGGCCACTGGCCACGAGCCACGCGGACCGGGGCGACCGCCGCGAGCCATAAGCATACGTAATCGAGAACCTCACCCCAGCCCTCCCATGCCGCGAGTGGTCGTCTCTCCAGCGGAAGTCGCGGCGGCCATAAAGCTCGAGCGGGATCGGGCCGAGCGTGAAGGCCGTTGGCCCCGGTCGGGGACTTCAGAGGCAGAGATCCGGCAAAGGCAATGGGCCGAGATGGCAACGGCGGAACGGCGACGAGTGGTCGAAGCTCGGAGTTGCCTCGGAGTGAACCTCTCAAGCAATGGGGGAGACTGACGCCCCATGGTCAAGCAGTCGGGCGGCAAGCCGGGATCGACCAAGACGCCAGGTGGCTATGCCGACGTGCCTCATGGCATCGCGGCCGATCGTCGCCTTAAAGCAACTGACTGCCGGGTGATCATGGCGTTGCTTTTCCATGCCTGCGATCGATCCGAGTGCGAGTGTTCTGACGAACAACTTGCCAAGTATGCCCAGGTTCACGAACGTACGATCACCCGATCACTTGATTCGCTCGAAGGGCTCGGCCTGATCTAACGTCGGCAGGCCCACGCAAACTTCAAAAATCAGACCGGCCGGGTGATCGCCCTACTTTGGAGGTTGAACCCGGAGCTCATCCCCAAGCCACCGCGACGACCCAATCGTAGCGACCGGGTTAGTAGCGTCATCCGGTCGTACTTCCCGGTGATGGTCTTGCGCTTCGACCTGGTCCGCCAGTGCGCGAGGAACGCGGCCGCCTCGGCGCGTTCGGCGAATCGTGCCGGGCTCCTCGGGATCGTGGGCGCCTTGAACCCCTGGATTGGGTTCGCGTCGAGCGGAGTCTCTTTGTCCCGTACCGCCCAATTCATTGCGGCGCGAACTGTGGCACAAACGTTCCGGGCATAGGTCGGAGTGCAGAAGTCGAGCAGGCCGATTCCAAAATCGGTCAGGTCATTCGGCTCGAGGGTCCACACGGCGCGCTGACCGAGCTGGTCAGAGAAGATCCCCAGGTGTCGCGCCTTGTTCGCGAACTCAGTGGCCGCGAGCTTCCCCTCGTCACGTTGCTTCTTGGCCCAGGTGAGATTGTAGCCGCAAACCATGTCAGCGAGCAGGCCGCTCGGTTGGGGCTTGGCTGTCCGATCCCTCGACTGAGCGGTCTTGAACCACTCCCAGGCCTTCGCCTCATCGCGCTCGCCGATCTCGGCAGGGGCGAACACCTCTCGCCGCCGGCCGTTCTCGTTGCGCTCCCCCACATTCCCATACCAGCGTCGTCGACTCGCGTTCCATCGTGGCTTGGCGATCCGCGGCATGTCCTGAGACTCCGGAGCCAGTGTTCCCCTGAACACTATAGCACACTCCGCAACCTCTTTTCCACCGCTATGGAACGACAGTGAGAACGACTTCGTAGAACGACAAGGGGGTTTTAAGGAACTCGTTTCCGATAACCTCAGACCAACAAAAAACCCCTGGTTTCCCAGGGGTTTGATGTCAGTACACCCGGTAGGACTCGAACCTACAACCTTCGGTTCCGAAGACCGATGCTCTATCCAATTGAGCTACGGGTGCATCCCAGCAACGCCAGCCATTCCGATGAGTGAAAAGTCGACTCGATCGGGAGGACAACGTGCTCACAGGTCAGGAGTATAATCTGAGGATCGCCAAAGAGCAAGCTTTTACTGCGGACTTGACGCCGCAGGCCGCGATCTCCTAGTCTAGAAGCCTTCGCCGCGCATGGTCGCGAGTCTGATTTCCTCCCTCACTCGTCTCCTAACTTCGCCTCTTTGCGAGGAAGACGGGAATCCCGAGACCGATGAATCCGAATTCTGAGATCAAAGGCACGTTCTCGTTCGTCAGCCTGGGCTGTCCCAAAAACCTGGTGGATTCCGAGCGAATGCTCGGACTCCTGGCGCAGGACGGCTACGTGCTCGTGCCCGATACGAAGAAGGCCGACCTGGTTATCATCAACACCTGCGGGTTCATTGACGCAGCACGGCAAGAATCTCTGACCGTGATTCGCGAGATGCTCGACCGCAAGCGAGCGGGGGAACTCAAGGGAGTTGTCGTCGCCGGCTGCCTCGCCGAACGGCAAAAGGAGATGCTCCTCGAAGAGGTGCCTGATGTCGACCAGGTGGTCGGCGTCTTCGGCCGCGAAGAGATTGCCTCGGTCGCCGACCGAATCATGGGCGACCTTCACGAGCAGCGCACCATCTTCCGCCCCGCGCCGGTTCAGGCGCAGGATGACCGGGCACGGATGCGGATCACCCCCAGACACCTGGCCTACTTGAAGGTGTCGGAGGGCTGCGACCGCCTCTGCACGTTCTGCGCGATCCCCTACATGCGCGGAAAGCATGTGACAAAGCCGATCGAGAAAGTCGTCGCCGAGGCCCGCGAGCTGGCCGCGGACGGGGTTCGCGAGCTCAATCTCGTCGCGCAGGACATGACGTATTACGGCGTCGACCTCTACGGTCGCCCGCGGCTCGCCGAACTGCTCCGTGAGCTCGATCAGGTGGAGGGGGTCGACTGGATCCGGGTCCTCTATAACTACCCGAACCATTTCACCGACGAGTTGTACGAGGTTCTGGGATCATCCCAGAAGATTCTGCCTTACCTCGACATGCCGCTCCAGCACATCAACGACCGGATGCTCCGGATGATGAACCGGCGGCATACGCGTAAGGAAACCGAGACGATCATCACCCGGCTCAGGGCGAGCATCCCGAACCTCGTCCTCCGCACGACGTTCATCGTCGGATTCCCGGGCGAGACCGAGGCGGAATTCCAGGAGCTGCGCGAGTACATTGAAGCGACCCGATTTGAACGGCTCGGGGTGTTCCCCTACTCGTTCGAGCCCGACACGCCGGCCGCGAAGATTCCGGGGCACGTTGCGGACGAGGTCAAGTCGGCGCGTCGTGACCAGATCATGGCCGCCCAACAAGAAATCGCCTTCGCATACAATCAGGGGATGGTCGGACGCAAGCTGGACGTTTTGATCGATGGTCCCAGCCCGGAAGGCAAGGATCTCTGGATCGGGCGAACTTACGCCGACGCCCCCGATGTGGACGGGCTTACTTTCGTTCGTAGCCCCTCGATCGAGCCGGGCGATCTAGTGGCCTGTGAGATCGTTGCCGCCGAAGGCTACGACCTGATTGCGCGTACTGAAGCGGCCCCTCGTCCGCGTCGAAGGGCTCGGCCCAAGCCGCGTAAGAAGCCGGCAACCTCGTCCTTGACGATTCTGAACAACTGAGAGCGTAGGCTTGGACATGGCTGTACCTGCCGAAGCGCGGTTCTGGAACGTGCCCAACACGTTGACCATGAGCCGCTTGGTTCTCGCGGTGGTGGTGTTTGCGCTCATTGCCTACGGGCAATACCTGCCGGCGCTCGCGGTCTTCGGGATCGCATCGTTGACCGATGCGCTCGACGGCTATTTCGCGCGGCTCCTGAATCAAGGCACCCCCCTCGGTCGACAGCTCGATCCGCTCGTCGACAAGGTGATCGTATCGGGTGCCTATATCTACTTGCTCTCGGTTCCTCATACCGGAGTGCAGCCCTGGATGGTCACAACGATCGTTGTTCGCGAAATGCTCATCCAGGGGCTGCGGAGCCATCTCGAGGGACAGGGGCAAGCCTTTGGCGCCGCCATGGCCGGCAAGCTCAAGACCCTCGTGCAGTGCCTTTCGATCTCGGCGATCCTCCTCTCACTCGCCATCCCAACGACAAACGACATCTGGATCCTCGTCCGCGATGGACTGACCTGGCTTGCCGTCGCCCTGACGATCTACAGCGGTCTCGGATACGTCGTCATGGCCATGCCGATCATGCGCAAGAAGACCTCGACGACCTGACTCCTGACCCGATGCGGGACGTTTCAGACCTCGATCGAAGGTCCAAGGGCGATCGATACCGAAGCTCCCCGCGCTGGATTTGATCTGTCATGACCTGCCGTTGGGATCGCTCCACAACACCAAATACTCAAGGTATTTCATGGAATGGATTGAGTCGTTGGTTCTGGGCCTTGTGCAGGGTCTCACCGAGTTTTTGCCGGTCTCCAGCGATGGGCATCTCACGATCACCCAGATGGCATTCGCGAAATGGAACGGTCACGGCCGTCCCGCGGCCGAAAACCTCTTTTTCGATGTCATGCTCCATCTGGGCACTCTGACGGCAATTCTGGTTCACTACCGCGCGGTGGCTCGTACCGGTGTTCGAGGACTGCTAGGTTCGACCGAAGTGCCTCCCCCCTACCGACGAAACGCCGTGATCCGGGTAGGAACTTTGATGGTGGTGGCCACTCTGCCACTGCTTCCCTACGCCTACTTTAAACGCTACTTGCTCTCGACCTTCGAGAGCCCAACGGCGGTTGGTTTCGGGTTTCTCACGACAGCGACCGTGCTTTTGCTCACTCTGCGATTGCGCGGAGGAGAGAAGGGACCCAGCCAAATGACCTGGCTCGACGCCCTGCTGATTGGCATCGCTCAGACCTTCGCCCCCCTCCCCGGGGTCAGCCGAAGCGGCTTGACCGTTGCCATGGCACTCGGGCTCGGGATGTCCCGCGCCTGGTCCGTCGGTTTCAGTCTCCTGATCGCCTTCCCCGCGATCCTGGGCGCCACGGTCATGGAGCTCAAGGATTTCGACCAGGCGACAATCACGGCCGATCGCGTTGCGCAGACGATCGCCGCAACGATCCTCTCCGGGTTGATTGGCTACGTCGCGATCATCTGGCTGGTGAAGATCGTCCGTGCTGGACGTCTATGGTATTTTTCTGTATACTTATTCGTCTTGGCGATTGCCGTTCTCGCGACGAACGTGCTCTCAAAAGGAACGTCCGATGCCCCGAGCGCACAGGCTATTGAGCGGGCCTCATGGCTCGGCCCTGCGAGATCGGGCATTGGACCAGGTGGAGAACGACCCGGATGGCCTCTGGATCGTCGCCTCACCGCTAGCGCAGGACCAGGTCCGATGGATCTTGGGCTCACGGTGCCGGTCGCTCCCGGGGCCACGAATCTGGCGATGGGACGAACTCTGGCGGGCAATCCGTGAGGAGCGAGCCGAAGGACCGGCCTGGCTCTCGCCAGCGGCTTCCCGAGCGGCCTTGACCGAGGCGATCGGCCGAGCGAGTCGCGACGGTGCCCTCGCGGCTGTGGCCGCAGTGGTTGAATGGCCGGGATTCCGCCGGCGACTCGTGGCACGAATTGCCAGCTGGACGCGATCTGAACGTCCGGCAACGACCGATCCACCCGGCAACGATCCCACCCTCCGCGCCCAGTGGGCGATTTTCGGACGTTATCGCGAGGTCTTGCGGCAACTCAAAGCTGAAGACACCGAAGGAATCGCGTCGTGGGCCTCGAACGCACTGCTCCACAGCCGGCTCAAGTCGTTTGAACAACTCAATCAGGTCGTCTTCCTCGATCCGAGCCTGGACGCTCCCGCGCCTTGGCGAGTCGTTCAATTCGCCCAGGCCCAAAGCCATTCGGTAACATTGACGCTGAATTATGACTCGGACCCGAGCCTGGGCGAAGTCTATGCCGAAGCGGCCGCGACTCGAAAGCGGCTGCTCGATTCGGGGTTCCAAGAAACCAGAGTGCCCCCCGATTTGCGACGTCCCAAAGGACTGCGAGACGTCGAGGGCGAAA
Organism: Singulisphaera photorubra; assembly: GCF_045290345.1. Taxonomy (GTDB): domain Bacteria; phylum Planctomycetota; class Planctomycetia; order Isosphaerales; family Isosphaeraceae; genus Singulisphaera. Next base: position 4,637,161 of record NZ_CP155447.1, read on the forward strand.
TCTTTCGCAACGATGCTCACCTGCGTCCTCGCCTGAGTGATCCCAGTGGATTGAAGGTCGTTGGGGCGCCTCAGAGCGAAGGGATCGCTCTTGTCCTGGCGCGAGAGATCAAACAGGTCATCGAGATCGAGACCGATCCCGAGGAGATCCTGGTCCTCTTTCGCCGCTGGGATGACGACGCGGATCTGATCCTGAAAACGCTGCAAGCGTGGGGACTTCCGGCGACGGCCGATCGCCGCGTTCCGCTCGCCGCCTCGCCCATCATCGCGGCGCTCCGCCTGGCGATGGCGATCCCCGGGGAACAGTGGGAAGCCACCTCGCTGATTCAATGGCTGCGACATGGCCAGGTCCATCCCCCTTGGATCGCTGAGTATGACCCACTGGCGCTCGCCAAAACCGCCTCGGCCATTCGTGCCACGCGCGTTTTCCGCGGCCTCGATCCGATTCGTCACGCGCTTGACCGCGTGATTTCGGAGGCTCGAAACCAGGGGAAGAAAGCTCTTCGTTTCGAGGTGGCACGAGCCGTCCTCGACCGGCTTGCCGAGGTGATCGGAACCCTGGATCAACCGGGTCCCTGGCAATACCAGTGCGACGGGCTACGAACCCTCGCGAGCGCATGTGGCATTGGCTCGGTTGGTGATCCCATCCTCGAAGCATTGTGGGAGGCACTTGACGACCATGGGACCGTTCTCGAGCGACTTGGCCGTGCGGATCGGACCTGGTCGTGGACCGCGTTCACACGCGAGGTCGAGTCACTGACCAACGAGTTGCCTGGTCCTCCCCTGCCCTGCGCTCCCGGCTCGATCCGGCTGGCGGAGGTGGATGAAGTTGTCGGATCGCGTGCCTCCTGGGTCTTTTTGGCGAACCTTGGCGAGGGGACATTTCCAACCCGCGATTCCATCGACCTCGGTCTTGCCACGACCGTCTTGGAAGACGCCTCGAACGGAACAGGAGAGCATTCCGACTTCGCTCGGGAAATGCTCCGCTTCCTCCGCGTGGTTGGCTCGGCCGATTCGGGACTGGTGCTCGCCTATCCCACGAGCGATGCGCAAGGCCAGCAATTACTCCGAGCAGGGTTCCTCGACGACCTGCTCGGCCTCTTCACGCCCGCAGTTCAGGCCAGTCCCCAACTCCACGAGTCGCACCGTCGATTCGACCCGACCCTCATCGATTGGCCCAACCTGGCAGGTGCACCTGCCGACGCTCGGGTTAGGGCCGTCGCGCTCGCCTGCACGCAGCGAGAATTCACTGGTCTGCGAGCGCTAGCTCGCCAGCCGCGACACCGTCGAATCCTCGAAGGACCGCCGCCGCGATCCGGGTCGCCCAATCTCGACTCCAGTCAACTCGATTCGGCGCCTACGACGGAAGGATCGGCGACGTTCGGGCCATCGAGAAAGTCGTGAAGAAATTTGGTCCGGAGTATACGTTCAGCCCAAGCCAGTTGGAGTCGTTCCTCTTCTGCCCCTTCCAGTTTTTCCTTCGCTACATGCTCAAGCTAGCAGCGGTCGACGAGCGAGACGAACTCGAAGAGGACTACACCGAACGTGGTAGCCGGGTTCATCACGTCCTTGAATTGCTCGAACGAATGCTCTCACAAGAGCCTGGCAACCGACTCGAGCGGGCCGAAGCGCTTCTCCTCAGGGAGAGAAACTCGCAGCCCAAGTTCGGCTCCGAAATCGATCTGGGGATCGACGAGATCGAACAGCGTCGGCTCATTCGGACGATCCGCCGCTATGTCCGGCAACACGATGCTTATGAATCATTGAATTCATCTGGAACTCCAATTCCGCATCTGTTCGAGGTCGTCTTTGGACTCGAAGAAAGCGACGTTGAATCCTATCCGAGCCTCGTTCTGGGGACGGAGGCGGACACGGTGCGACTCCAAGGGAAGATCGACCGCATCGACCTGGTTTCCGGCACTGAGTTCCCCGCTTATCGCGTGATTGACTACAAGTCCGGCACCTGTCCGTCCAAGAAGGACGTCAAAAACGCAATCTATCTGCAACTGCCACTCTATGCGTTGGCCGTGGAGCGGATTGTGCTGAAACATGCGGAAGCTCGGTTATCCGATGTGGGATATTGGGGGCTGGCGGCCGACGGCTTCAAGCCGATCATGCTGAAGAACTGGGACAACGATCGCGAGGCGCTCGAAAAATACGTGACCGACGTGGTCGGCCAGTTGCGCAAGGGGCGATTCGTCGTCGACTCCTGCAAGGACGATTGTATTCAACGGTGCGAATATGGCTCGGTCTGCCGGATCCGCCAGGCACGCTCGGCGCGGAAAGTCCGCGAGGAAGAACCAAGTCTCGAGTTGAAGGTCTGATCGGTCCCATATCTCTTGCGCGCAATCGAGGGAAGCGAGGGGATCCGATGAGCACCAGCGATCCGCGGCTGAGCGAGCAACAGGCGAGTCCTCTGGCCGCTGAAGGGACGAGCGTCGCGTTGAGCGCGGGGGCAGGCTGTGGCAAAACGACCGTCTTGACGGCACGTTTCCTGGACGACCTTGACGGGCCGGACGCGCGGCCGTTGAGTTCGATCGTGGCGCTGACCTTCACGGAAAAAGCGGCTCGTGAGCTACGTCAGCGAATTCGCCAACAGTGCCGTGAGAAGATCGCCGCTGGGGACAATCCCACGTACTGGCGTGCGATCTTGCGGGGCCTGGAGGCCGCGTCGATCGGGACCTTTCACGAATTTTGCGGTCAGTGGCTCCGCCAACACGCCGTCGAAGCGGGAATCGACCCTGATTTTCTCATTCTCGACGTGGCGGTCGCCGGCGCGATTCGTGACGAGGCCCTGGCGAAATGCCTACGGCAATGGCTGGCTGCGCAAGATCCCGACCTGATCGAACTGGCGGTCGAATATGGTCTGGGACGTCTCCGCCAGGGAATCGCCAACCTCCTTCCCTTCGTCGATTCCTCGTCAGGCAGCCTCAACGAATGGAAGGATCGTTCGGCAGCCGAAGTCGTCGCGATCTGGGAAGACGTTTGGCGTCGCGAAGGCCGCCCCTTGCTCGCCCGAAAAATGATTCAGACCGCAAGCCAATGCCTTGAGATCCTTTCTCGCCACGAAAGCGCTCATCCTCTGATGCGCGAACGAAGAGCGTTTCTCCTGGAGAATCTCCCCGCTCTCGAGGCCAACTCCGACCGTGAGGAGTGGCTGCTCGCGATCCGAGAGCAGGCGATGGTCCAAGGCGCGGGGGCGAAGAAACACTGGGCCTCACCCGAGATCCACGAAATCGTGGTCGCGAACTTCAAATCGATGCGCGATGCGATCGACAAGTATCTTAGCAAATACCAATGGGATGAAGCCGTCACGTTCGAGGCCGCTCAACAAGGGCTCCGGCTCGCTCGACTCGCATTGCGGGCCCGCCAAGCGTACGACTCTGCCAAGCGTTCCCGAGGTGGGCTCGACTTCGATGACCTTCTGACCATGACGCTCGATCTGCTCCGCAGGCTTCCCGACGGATCTCAAGCCGACTCGAGCATTGCCCCGGCAATCGAGCGCTTGCTGGTCGACGAATTCCAGGATACCGACCCGATCCAGAGCGAGATCCTCGAGCGGCTCGCATCCCCCGGGGCGCTTTCCGGTCGACTCTTTCTCGTGGGCGACTTCAAGCAGTCGATCTATCGATTTCGCGGAGCGCAGCCGGAGATCTTTCAAGAGATCCGCGAGCGATTCCCCGTTGCGGGACGGCACGCTCTGACGGAAAACTTTCGAAGCGTGCCCGAGATCCTCCACTTCGTCAACGCTCTGTTCGCCTCGACGTTTCCAGGGGCCGAAACCGCCTTGAGCCCTCGAGTGGTCAGTGTGAATCGTCCCGATCAGCCGGCCATCGAATTCCTCTGGGCGACTGAGCCGGAAGCGGACCTCTCGGTAGCGACCCATTCCACAGCGCACGATCGGAGAACACTCGAAGCCCGATGGCTGGCACGCAGGCTCCGGCAGCGAATGGAAGCGGGCTGGAAGGTCCGCGACCGGACCACGAGAGAGATCCGCGATGCCCATCCAGGCGACGTGGCCTTCCTCTTTCGCGCGATGACCGACCTCGGTCCATACGAAGCCGCGCTCGATGAAGAGGGGTTTGATTACCACACCGTCGGAGGAGCCGCGTTCTACATCCAGCAAGAGATCACTGACATCATCAACGTGCTCTCCACTCTCGAAGACCCGTTCGATCAACTGGCGCTTGCAGGCACGCTCCGCAGCCCCTTCTTCTGTCTGAGTGACGATGGCCTCTTCTGGTTGACCACTTCCCGGTCCGATCTGGTGGAAGGCCTCGAAGACGCCGATCATATCGACGATCTTTCCGACCTCGATCGTCGACAGGCCTGCCGGGCTCGCGACCTCTTGACGCGCTGGCGCGGCTTCAAGGACCGGGAACCGATCGCAATGCTCCTGAATCGGGTCCTGGATGAATCGGGATATGAGGCGGCGCTTCTCGGAGAATCACTGGGACCTCGCAAGCGAGCCAACGCGCGAAAGCTCGTGAGGATGGCGCGCCGGTTCGATCAACAGCGAGGGATGCCACTCGCGGCGTTCGTTGCGCGGCTCCGCGCCGACCTGAAACGCCCTCCCCGCGAGGAGCAGGCCGCCACGACCGACGAGGAGGGGAACAGCATCCGTCTCATGTCGATCCACCAGGCAAAGGGACTGGAATTCCCGATCGTCGTCCTCCCCGACCTCAACCGAAAACCCGCAAGCCATCTCGATTCCACGGCCTATCACCCGGTCCTTGGCCCCCTCGTCCGCCCTTCTCGCGACCCAGGTTCCGACCCAACGGCCACGACCGAATCCGCCGCCGAATCGAATCCCGGGCAGAGCCTGGGTTGGCTCACTTACCAATCGCTCGAACAGCATGCGGACGAGGCAGAGTCGCTCCGCTTGCTCTACGTGGCCACAACGCGGGCTCGGGATGCGTTGATTCTTTCGTCGGCCCTCAGCGCCACCGACAAAGCGACTTCTCCCGCGATGAGTCTTCTCGACAAACGATTCGACCGCGAAACGGGCCAGAGCCGGGTCGAACTCCCCGAGGGCTGGATCATGCCCTCGATCCGGGTCACGATGGAAAGCCCTCCATCGTCGAGCGAACCCAAGAAAAAAGGCGCCTGGCGACTCCCGCTGATCGAGACAGCCGAGGCGATCGAACAGACCGAAGAGGTCTTCGAACCCGCCTCGGTGCTCATCGAGCATCGACCTCGGTACGTTGAGCTCACTCCAGGCTCAGGCCCGGGTATCGAGTCGTCGAAGGTCCGGCTCGACCGCCTGACACGGATTGCCCTGGCTGATCCTGGCTTGCCTCGTGCCAGAGAGCTGGCGAAATTCGCGACTCAGATCATCAGGCACCACGATCCGATGCTCCCCTCCCGACTCCTCGTCCAACTTCTCGGCCGCCTCAAGGCCTGGTCCCGAGGACCAATCGCCTCGGCGCTCGCTGGGGCCGTTCTCTTGCATCAGGACCTCGACTGGACGATCGCCTGGCCCCCGAACACCACGGACCCGACGATCTTCCACGGAAAGATCGACCTGCTCTTTCGCGATCAAACCGGCGGGTTGCAGATCGTCAACATTCGATCACCGGGCGAGGCTGTCGCTCGAGACCGACTCCAGCTTCGGCTCTCGCTGCACGCGGCTCAGGAAATGGATCTCGGTCCGATCCGGCTCGGCTGGCGATTGAGCCTCGGTGAGGAAGCAAGCTGGCGCAGCGAAGCAGACTTCGCCCCAACGTCAATCGAGCAGGCGATCAGGTCCTACTTCAGCGTGGGTTCTGGCGATTGAAGTCACGCTCCCAGTCGTTGGGAGGAACGACCCGACGCCTGAGGAACACGTAGCCAATGCCCTGGGTCATGCGGGGAGGAATGACGAACTGATAGTCCTGGAGTAGTTCAGGTAGCCACTCCGAGCCGATTCGCACGTCTTGATTCGCAAGCATACGCCAACGTTGATCGAGATCAATGCAGACAAAGTTGGTGTCAATGAAAATGTAGTCGGCCGGAGTCGGAGAGTTTTGATTGAGTCGAGCGAGCTCTACGGGATCAGCGGGCAGTGAAATCGATCTGAGATTGCAGAACCAGGCGGTGATTTGGGGCTGGTTGGAGGCAACCACCTTGCCCTTCTGCGTTGCATCGACAATCATTGATCGAATCGGATCCTGGCCGATATTCGTCCCCTCCGCATGCCTGGGCACAATCTGTGCCCAACTCCAACCGAAGCTCGTCAGTTGAAGAAGAACGACGAGTCCGGCGATCCAACGGCCCAGTTGCTTCTGCTCTGCCAGGTGACGCAGCAATCCAACCCCCAGTAGGAGCGCGGGGGTCGCGAACCAGAAGAAGTAACGCCCGTGATGGGGTGAGTTCCTGTCCTCCAGCTCGAGCCGCATCGCGCTGAAGACGATCAGTTGCAGGGCGAAAAAGCCAATGGACCAGACGGCAAACCGATACACACGTTGATTCTTTCGATTCAGGATCAGGCCAAGGAGTGCCAGCGGGAGGAGGAGATCGAGGCGCCAGAGGTTCCAGATTCGGACCGGCACGACCTCGAACAGGTTGGTGGCAAACTTCTTGGCCACTCCTTCCGCATGGGTCGCCAGCTCACTCCAGAGTGCGGGCACCCGGTAGTAGAGCCAAGGTTCGACCTTGTACGCGCCGATATCGTCCAGCAGATTCCAGGACGAGTAGATCGAGACCCAGGGACGGTGGAAGTGATGCCAGTTGTAGAGCATCAACGGGATCGTAAAAAGGCCCGTGGTGATCACGACGACCAAGACCTCTCGCCACCGTCTCCAACGCAGCAGAGCGGCCACCTGAACCGCCAGAAACATTGTGGCGTTGAATCGCGCGAGGTAAGCGAGTCCGCTCAGCACGCCCAGGGCAAATGCCCACTCCAGACGCGGCGGCCCGGCCCGGCCCGGCTCGAGACGAGAATAGACGACCAACTGGGCGAGGAAGATCACTGCGAACCAGACATCCGGAGTACCGAGAAGGATAAACTCTCCATAAAAGGACGGAGAGGCCAGGAACAGGATCGCGACGACCGCGGCCCAACCTGATCCAAACCACGCCCTGGCCACAGAATAGCTCAGCGCAGCCAGAAGACTGATGGCCAGGCCGTTGGACCAGGCCGCCGCCGTGTCGTCTGGGCCTGCAACACTCATTAAGCCTGCGATCACCAAGCAAGGCAACGGGTATCGATTGACAACCGGCCATCGCTCGGTCACCGATCCAACCCGATCGCGGTCGATGACCGCAAGCGCCATCGGTTCAACGAGCCGCGTGTCGTAGGTATGATCCAGAGCCAGGTTCCGGCCAATCTCGGCGTACTGACAAAACTCAAATGTCCGCCACGCCGGCGGCAACTTGATGACCTGCGTGGTCGCCCAGAACACGCCACACGAGGTAAGGAACACGATCAACGACCCCAAGGCCGTCCACCGAAAATCGGACGGGGGCCTGGCCTCCGAGGACGGGTGAAGGAGTGGTTCGCTTGCCGCCGCGATATCGCTCGATCGAGAACTCATGGATTGCCCTGCGCCATCCCCGTTGCGGTCTCTCTGAATCCAGGTCACCACGACACGCTTTCAGCGAGTCGCCTCACCATCGCCACGGATTGGCAACCCAACGGCCTGTCACCATCCTCGCGAATGTTCGGCATTCCGTCGAGCTACGACCGAATTCTTTCAGCCGACGAGTTCCAGGATGAACCATCGGCCGCGGTGAGGAATGCGCCACTCCTCTCTTGAGTTGTGGCGGCAGGCGAACCTCTTTTCTGGTTGGGATTCTCGTAATTTCCCATGGTCATGCTTGACGAACCATGTCCGGGCCTTATGGTGAACGAGAGGATGCGACTCGTTCCAGAAGTCTGCAACGGCGTCGATCGGGGTGAGCCGGCCTAGACGAGGCGAGACCAGGGGAGAGTGATTTCGCGATGGAGTCCGCCACATCTGAGTTGGTTCCGCCTGAGCAAACGCGACGGCCTTGGCTCGCGATCGCGATGCTTGCCACGATCTTCACAGCGCACATCATCCAGTCGTTCTGGATCTTCCCAACGCCTCGGGCGCTTATGGATGACGAGCATCCGGTCCTGCTGGTCGACCATGCGCTTCACCTCTATCACGGAGCACTTGGCAGTCAGTTCCTCCGCGAGCATGGCACAACTTGGGGAATCGATCCCTTTTTCATGGCGGGGTATCCTGAGTCACCGATCTGGGATTCCAGCAGTAACCTTTCCATCCTGTTCCAGTACCTGGCCGGCGGTGGTTATCATCCCCGCGCGTATAACATCGGACTTCTTGTCTGTTCGATCCTCGTGGTCGCCTTTATCCCGCTCGGAACGGCCGCGTCAGGAATCCGCCTGTCAGAAACAGCGGTCGCGGCGCTCCTGGCCTGGCTCTACTTTCATAGTGAATGGGCCGACATGTTCTGGCGGAGCGGGCTGTTCGCATTCGTCACGGCGTCAGCCGGGACCGTGCTGCTGATCGGCACGCTGCTCCGCTACGATCGGCGCCCCACCAAGATTGGTTGGTTCATGCTGGCCGGGGTGAGCTCGGCCGTCTGGTACACGCATGTTACCGCCCCGATCCTTGCCCTCGGTGCGGTGATCGGGTTCGTGATCGCCACGGCTTTGCGGCACAATTGGCGATGGCGTTTGGCTGTCGTCGCGGCGGGGGTGCTGGCCCTGATCGTCAACCTGATCTGGATCGGGCCGTTCTGGCGATTTCGCGGGATCCGTTCGCCGCAGACCTATTTCATGGCTCCCGACACAGGCTGGTATCTCGTCAGCCAGTACCTGACCAATAATCTCGACGGTCCGTTGAGCTTATTCATCCTGCTCGTCGGTGGAATGGGCCTGATCGCCTGGCTGGTGCAAGGGCAATGGGTTCGCGCATCGACCTTCGGCGGGGCTATCGTGATCTGCCTGGGGCTCGCCCTCTTCGGAGGGATGTGGAGCGTCACGAGAACACTCGAACCGCTTCGTTTCAAAGTGCCACTTCATTTTCTCCTGGCCGTTCCGGCCGGCTCGCTCCTCGCGGTGGGATCAGCCAGGCTCGCAAAAGCATGGGGAGGAGGACGCAAAGGCCCGGTTCTGGTCGCCGTCGGCTGGTCGCTCATTCTCGGTATCACGGGCGTCCTGCTCCCGAACGGAGCCGCGATTCTGAAGAAACAGATCCTGGTGGAGCGACCACTTGTCGCCGGACTCCGTCCGGAGATGAGCCAACTCGTTCGCTCGCTCCGCGAGAGCACCGCCCCATCAGCACGGATTTTATTTGAGGATCAGCTTCGACTGCACGAGAACACCGACCCGGAAAGCACCCATTGGACTCCCCTCCTGCCGATCTTACTCGGGCGTGACAAACGCCAGTTCATCGGAGGGCTCTACCACATGGCGTTCATTACTCATCACCAGCATACGTCATTCGGCGACTTCCACCTGGGCGGTCGCCCCATCGATGCTTGCTCGCCGGAGTACCTTCGCGCCTACAGTTATCTCTATAACATCGGCTGGGCAGTTTGCTGGTCGCCGCTGTCGCGATGTTGCTTCGACCAGTGGGGACAAGCCCACCGGGTCATGACCATCCCCCGCTATCATAGTCCAGATCAGCCCATTTCCACGAACATGCAACAGTGGCAAGCATTGACACGTCGCGTTGGTCCCGAGCGGGCCAAACAGTACATGACCGAGGGAGAGGGCCAATACAACCTCTACCGGATCGAACGGCCCCAGTCGTTCTTCTTGAACGGTCAAGGGCGACTTGCGGACGTGACGTACAATCGCATCGAACTGGCCGATACGACCCCACAAAATGGGTCGCTCATCCTGAGCGTACACTGGCACGACACCTGGCGCACCGATCCGCCTCTTCAACTCGATCCGTTCTACGCGACCGATGATCCCGTCCCGTTCGTTCGAATCGCAACGTCGCAAGCCCACAAGCGAATCGTACTTTACAACAGCTATGATCATTGAGCGAACGGCCCGCGAGGACGAGCTTGAAGCCTGGCCTATGCGCGTGCAATGGCTGCGGAATCGTTCGGCCGTAGCCAGGAGCACGCCCCCTTTGGGAATGCAAGAACTCAAGACAAGGCTCGCTAGAAAAGTGCCCAGGAACCACGCCGATCCAAGTTGCAAAGCGCACCCGATGCGGTTGTGATCGCCCCGGCATCGGGCGATGAAACCACGGTCCTTGTCAGTGAGGTGGAACTAGCGTTTGCGCTGGGCGTGCGCCGGCTCGCCCGCGTAGCGGCCGTAGCGCCGCTGCTGCTCCTCGATCAAGAAGTCGACGGGCATCTCTGCCCGCTATACAGCGGAACTACTCGCTTTCGCCGATTCGCTCGACGGCGTGCAGTACCGCCGCGTCGTCTCCAGTGTCTCGTGGCCGGCCAGGGCGGCGATCTGTTCCAGGCCAACACCGGCGCTGATCAGATTCTTGCAGAAGGCGTGGCGTAACGCGTGGGTGAGAGGTCAACGAGACTTGTCAAGGTCACATACTTGGCCAGAAGCGACTTGGATACCCCGAGGCGTTATTGGCCCGCACACGCCCCGCAGGATCACAGCCCCATCACCAGCATGCTGCAAATAACCCACGGCCGTCAAAGCGGGGCGGGCGTCGTGGTTGAGAGACACCCGCCGGCGCTCCCTCCTTTTGTCGTGGCGGCCAGTCAGCAAACCTTTGCGATCGGAACGGGCGACATCTTTCCATGTCAGGGTTTGAAGTTCCTGGATCCGGAGCCTGGTATTTAGCAAGAGCCGGGCGACTGCGAGGTCACGGACCTTCCCCGCGCGTTCAACTGCCATGAGGAGGACGTTCTGCTCGCAATGGTCAAGACAGCGCGGCCCAGGCCGCTCCTGCGGAACAGGCCAGGGCTCGCTTCAGGACCGGTCCTGCGCCGGGACCGGAATGCCGAGGACGAGGCCTGCCGCGGACGCCCAGTTCAAGAAGCTCTTCAGAGTGGCGAGCTCGCAATTGACGTGCTGGGCTAGAGCTGACGATACACGACCAGTCATCGCATGAATTGCCACTGGTCGGTCGATGCGATCTTGGCCGACGTCATCAGCTCGCCGTTCACCTCGTCGAACTAGGCAGCGCGGTCGCCGCGGTAGCACTTGTCCGTCAGGGGGTTGCGCTCAGCCTAGACCAGGAAACTGGCGAAGTTCTCGATGGCGTCGGAGGTACGGGCCATCGTTGATACGTCAAGTTTTCCGGGGGATCGTGGGCAGCACCGAGCGATCTTATAGGTCGAGTCGGCGCGGAAGTCAATGTATGACACCAGTTCTACGACCAAATGAAGTGCGAAGACGAGCGGACCAATAATACCAAATAATCTAAATCTCAATTATCTAACAATAACACAATAATCTAAAATAAATTTATATATGATGAATCTTTTTGCCGAAGTGACGTCATCAATCCCGATCATTCAGGTCGCGGCTCGGCTGGGAGGCGAACCGTAGGTCAGCTTATCCCATTAGCGAACAAATTTTCAGTGTGACAACAAGGCGTATGGAGGTATTCCCTCTCAAACAGGGTGAGATTAGGATTTAGGCACGGAAAGGGTGGCTCCCAGCGGAGGGATCTATGACGCTCAGCGGCCAGCTCAACAAAGTCGTTCGCGAAGCTTTGCAATCTACCTCGAAGAAGAAGCTCGCCGAGTTGAGTGGTGTTGACCGGGCGGTCATCATCCGTCTCCTAAGCACCGATCCAGCTCAACGCCGCCTGCCCAGCTTGCATGCGGCGGATAAGCTCTACTGCCGCTGCCAGCAGATTGTGGCGAGCCGCGATGCAGAACGGCAACTGCCGGGACCCGGCCCGAACGGGGTTGGATTGTAAAGCCGCCCCCCTGAAGGCCGTCCTAAACCGGGGCCGATCGCTAACCACACCCAGTGGTGCCGGCTTGGCTTGGGGCCGCCTCTGATACCCACTTCCGCGCCTTACATGGGAGTGGCCACTAGGCCGCACGTTCCCCGTGCGCGCCGCCGTCGCCGCCCAGCAACAGATCAGGCCCGTCGGACAACTCCGGCGGGCGAACGTCCCTCGTCCGCATGTCACTTCTTAACTCCACCCTTGAGACGACCTTTCCAAGAGGAGCGACTCTGGATGTCACGCCAGCACAAGAACAAGGCCGCACTCGTCTGGTTGCTCGCATTGTCCACCCTGCCGATCCAACCGCGGTCGGCCACCGCCGGACCGGCCACCGCTTCCACTGAGGCCACACCCCGGGGTATCCGCCTGCCCGACCCTGAGCGGATCGGGCCCAGCCTGGCGATCCGCCGCCAGGGTCGTACCATCCGCGAACTCTATTTCTACCGCGATAAGTCGCCCGAGGCGGCCCGCGTCTCCAACCATTTCCGCTACTTCATCGACCCAACGCTCGACCCGATTGCGCCGGAGTCTCCGCCGGCCGGCTTCCCCCGCTGGGTCACCGACGTCCGCTACGTCGGCGAGGACGAGGTCCGGTTCTTAATGCGGCTGCGACTGATCTCTGACGAGCTGCGCGACACCGCCCGGACGACCCTCTCGGTCGCCGAGGCCGACCAGCTCTCCGCCCTGGTCGCCTCGGGTCGCGAGGCCTCGGCGACCCCGAAGCGGGCGGAGCAGCCGACGATCTCGGTGGAGAAGCTGCCGATCTCGTCTCTGCGGATCGACCTGCTCGACCGGACCGACCGCTCGGTCCTCGCCTCGGGCTCGGCCGAGACTGTCGGCCTGGGCGACGATGTCGACCTGTGGTTCGTCGTCAACCGGGCCGGCCTCGCTCGCCTGCTCGAAACCGACGCACGGGGCGATCTGGCCCTGCGGCCAACTTACTCCTACTTCAACCGGCCGATGGCTGAGGCCGTCCAGATCAACGCCGCCGAGCTGTCTCTGGAGGACGAGCTAGCCACCGTCCTGGGGACGCGACAATGGACCGAGGGCGTGCAGGTCGCCCAGTGGACCCGCGACAAGTTCGTGCGAGCTGCCGAGGCCAAGATCCGCTCGAAGCTGGTCGCCTCCCACCCGCAGGCCGCCGCGCTGGTGGTCAACCATGCCACGCTGCTGGCCGGTACCTTGATGCAGCGTGTCGGCGCCGTGCCGTTCGAACAGTTCGTCAACTCCCCGGCTTTTGATCGGGAGGCGATGGCCCGGCACCTCTACCCGCACGGCTTCGAGAGGATCGACGCCCAGTCCGACGACAAGACCGTCGAGTTCCGGCACATCGATCGCTCCGCTACGTCGGTCGAGGGGGGCCTCTCCGTCGCGGTCCCCATCAGCGGGGCCAAGCTTGGCGTCAACTTCGGCGCGGGCAAGGTCCAGGAGGTCATCGACTCGACCTATCGGAAGACCGGCATCCTGCTCCAGCACTCGGACAAGACCGGAGGCTATCGCCCGGCAATGATCGACGTGTATCGTGTGGTCGCCGATTCCCACCGCGTTTCCCTCGCTTCGACGGCCGAAGTTATGGTCGGACTCGACAGCGTGGAGGGTGTCTTCGGCGGCACCCCGTTCAACCTCGCCGAGTTAACCCCCGAGGTGATCCGCGAGTCACTGGCGCAGACCGAGGCATCGTACCGGGGCCCCGTCTCACTCCTCCGTCGGATGAACGAATCCAGCCGGATCGCCCGGGCCGAGCTGACCCGCCTCGCCGAGCGGATCGACGGCTCCCAGCAGGCGATCGAGGAGCTCGGAGGCCTGAGCCTCAAGGCCCGCTCCGCAGTCGAGGCCCAGGCTGCGAAGGCCGGCGAACGAGCCAAGAACGCAGGGTTTGAGGTTGCCTACACCCATGCGGGCGATCACATTTACTGCAAACATCGCGACACTTTCGACAAAGATGAAGCGTTCCGGACGCTCGGTTGGTTCAATACCACCATCAAGGATGCGAAGCTCATCGAGCTGGGCAACCGATCCAGTAAGCTCGACGCTGAGTACGCCACGATCGAGGCCTCGACGCGGGACGCCGAGGCATTGCTCAGCAGCAAGGCGTCGGACCTGTCGAACTGCAACGAGGAGATCATCGCGATCTTAGATCGGGCCTACAAGACAGACACCTCGCTCGCGATGTGCGAGTTGAAGTCGACGCGGGCCTCACGCCAGTTCAGTTCGGCCCAGGAAGCGGCCCGCGAACTGGCCGGGCGTCGGAACAAGGCATACCAGGCGATGGACGCGAGGATCCGCGAACGCCAGATCGCGGTCGACGTGGCTATCAATGCCGACCTGACCGCTTTCAGGAATTATGCCGAATTCCCCGACCATCTGAAGGCCCTGGGAATCCGCCTGGGCGAGCTTGCTGGGAGGGAAGTCGTCTACTCCGCCTGGGTCGAACATGTTCGAGATAAACACGACGAGGGCGAGGCTGGGCACCTGCGAGGCTGGTCCACAACGGAGCTTGCAAATTTCGCCTCGAAGTGGATGGTCGACCAGGCCCAACGGAACGTCGACGGCATCCCCGCTCTGAAGGCCGAGTCGGCCAAAAGCGACACGGCCTATCAGGCCCAGGTGACCAAGCTCAAGGCGATCGACATCAAGGTCAAAGTACAGGTCGAGGATCTGGTCCGCCTGGAGGATGATCTGGCCGAGGCAATGTGGAGCCTGGTCCGCCTCTCGGCCCAGTGATCAAACGGCCCGGGGCGGCCCCCGCCGCCCCAGGCATCCTACCTTTTGGAGACCGATCATGATCCGACCCAGTTGGGGGGCCGCGGCGCTGGCGATGCTGGCGCTCCCGGCCGCCTGGTCCCAAGACTCACCCAGAACTGACGGCTACGAGGAAGCGGCCCGAAAGCAGGCCGCCGACCAGGCCTCACAGTTCCAGCTGCTCGACGCAATGGCCCGCGAGCACCAGGCGCGTCGGGCCGACCAGGCCGCCTCCGCCGGACCCGTGACGAGGCCGCGGCGAGATCAAGCCGGGCCGACGCCGTCGCCGCACGGGCCGCTGACCCGGCCGCGGCGATCCTGGCCGACCAGGCCGCGCGCACCGCCGAACCAACGACCGGCTCGACGCCGAGGCCGACCGCCTGTTGGGCAGGCCCGGCATCTCGCCGGCCGACCGCCTGGCCCGCTCCCGGCCTCGACGATGGCTCCTGATGGCTGACCTGCGGGCCACGCCGCCGATGGGTGACGAGCACCCCGAGTCCGGATCCGAGATCAGACCCGAGGACGCGAACGACCGCGAAGAGGCCAGGGACCAGCCCCTCACCCTCGGCTTCTCCCGTAGCGTTCTGCTGGCCGCCAACACCAGCAACCCGGCCGCCCGTGGCGTCCTCCGGGACGCGCTCAACCAAGCCCTCAAGGGAATCGACAAGGGTATGGAGATCAAAGAGAAACTGGATCCATATCTCACTCCTCTGGAGCAGGCCAGCAGGGTACCTGACGCGTTCGACCGTCTCGACGGGCCAGTCAAGTCCGACAGCGAGATCACGAACAACCTCCGGGCCCTGGCCCGGGGCTGGAATCGCGAGATCTCCCCGCTGGCGTCGCGGACCGAACAGGACTGGATCGTCTGGAGCGGATTGAACGTGCTCGACGACAACAACGCGGGCGCGGCCGTGCGAAAGCTCGAGGTGATGGTGGAGGCGATGGAGCACCGTCGCCTTATCTACCAGGCAGGTCAGTCGACGGTGCTCGCGCTGTGGAGCATGGACTATCTCTCGAGTGTGAAGGGGCTGGCAAACGGGATGGTCTCTACCGTCCTGTTCGACCTGGCCGCCCGCCGCGAGGCCCTGGAAACACTTGCGCGAGGCGAGGAACTAGCGACGCGGGGCCGAAACCAGGCCGCCCGTGCGCTGGAAGCAGCCCAGCAATCTCTGCCGCTGTCCGAAGCAATCCGTGACGCAACCCGACCTGCCGCTCTCCCAGAATCTCGATACCCCTGACGGCGGCAACACCCGGGCATTCCTAAGCCTGAACTCGCTGCAGGTGGTGCTTCACCCTATCTGAACACCGGGCGGCGTAGCGGTCCTTACTCCATTTTTCTGTTCCACTGCTCCTCACGCCCCGAGTGCCCGGGGCAAGTAAGCGGCCCCGACTCGCTCCCGCGGCAGAGGGGCGGGTCAAAGCCCTCGGATCTGGGTCACGATCGGATCCCAATCCACGAAATTCTCAAACAGTCCTGGAGTGGCGGCCGCCAGGAGCTGACGGCGGCCTCGTGGCCGTCGTCACTCCGGGGCCGCGATGCGCAAACATTTCAAAGGTTTTCCAGAATTTTACCCCGGGTCGTCAAGGTTCGCCCTTTGAGGCGGCAAGCCGCCGTTGCGCTCCCTTGCGGAATCCCCGCATGCGCTCGCTTATTGGCTCGACTTCTCGGAGTTCTTTGCAAGGCCCGCCGTCAAGTCGGAGGACTTGTTTCGGGCGTACTCCAGCCAGCGATTTTGCAGATCCTCGAAGCCATCGATCTGGTAGACCCGTTTCAGTTCGGCTTCGAGTCCTCGCTGCTGTGAGCCCTGCACGAATTGAATGAACTGTGCGGGGCTGCCCTGGTCCACGAGAAACCGCGTCAGGGAGACGCTCTGGGCGTAGTAGAGGCCCCAGTACTTTCCGTCGGGATAGTCCATCACCATGAGATCATTGAGCTTGAAGAGCTGTCCCGAGGTGAGGGGCTTGTCCAGATCGGCCGCGCGGAGCCGTTGCTCCGAGTCGGGTTCAGCGAGAACCGCCATGCCTTCGTCGGCCCAACGAGGGACCTGCTGGGTGGGAAAGAGGTCGGCCAGCACGACGTGAGTGACTTCGTGAGGGAGGATCGCAACGACCAGGTTCGGATGGTCCGCGCGGACGTTGATCCGTCTCGTCACAATCCGGCCCGCGTTCATTCCCATCGTCGAGAAGCCTGGAGATTCCTCGGTTTGCCCGGTCATCCGGCTGAACGACTTGCCGCTCGGATAGACGTAAACATCGCAGCGCGGCGACCAGGCCGAGCGTGCAGTCGCGCCCAGCCAACGCTTGACCTGCGCCTCGCGAGCCGCCTCCACTACCTGAGCGACCTGCTCGGCCAAGACAGCGTCAGCGTGAAGGATTCGGAAGTTTGTGGTCTCGCGAATTTGCCAATCACCTACGACCGCGGGGCTCGAGTTTCGCGGAGGGGCAGCAGGGGCAGGGGTCGACGGAGATGTCGCGGCAGGGCTTGGCTGGGATGAAGTTGGGGAACCGGCTTCTGAAGCGGGAGGATAGGATGGTACCTCTTCTGGAGCGGAGCCGCGGAGAACGAGCTTTCGGGACGGGCGAGCACGAAGTGAGGGAGACCGCTCCGAAGTCAAGTTGCGGAGGTACTCGGCATACCAGTTTCCGGGACTCAGATCACGGATCTGACGGACCTCGGCGTCGATGCTCTTCCATTCCTCGGCCGAGGTCGGTTTGGCATTGATCCGTCTCACCACTTCCGCACAGCGGCAGTATGCCAGGTGATCACGACGGCTCTCGGGGAGTTTCTTTCCTTGGGCAAGCAACATGTAGAGGCGGCCCGCCTCCGCGTATTG
The DNA here is from genome assembly GCF_045290345.1 of Singulisphaera photorubra. Lineage (GTDB taxonomy): Bacteria > Planctomycetota > Planctomycetia > Isosphaerales > Isosphaeraceae > Singulisphaera. Next base: position 4,654,591 of record NZ_CP155447.1, read on the forward strand.
CTTCGCCGAGAATGCGGCATCAGCGGCGGCAACACTGAGCTCCGGCTCATTCGGCCGGGTCTCCGCGGTCACAGGAGGAACAGATTCCACCTGAGCCGGGGACGCGACGGGTGCCGGGGCAGTCACCAAGGGTCGTGGGACCGCCACCGCAGAGGGCGTCGTGGCCGATAATGGAGGAGTCGCCACCGCGGGAGGAGGCTCCTCGAGTGCCGGGCTGGAATCGGGCGCAGTCAGCCTCTGGGCGGCGACGTCCATGCTTGGGGCGGGGGATTGTTCTGGAGCCGATGCCGGTGCGGGAGCGGCCGCCCTCTCGACGCCCGGGTCAGATACGGCCCGCGCCTTTTCCTCGGAGGACTTCGGCTTGCGATTCAAGATCTCGAAGTTGTCGCGAAACATCTCGGCGTTCGTTCGATCGCCGGCTGCCTCGGCTTCGTCCGCGGCCCGCCCATACGCTTGCCGGAGCAGGTCGAGCACAGCAGTGCGCTGAGTCGGTTCTCCGATTAATGCTTTTTCAAGCAAAACGACAGCGCCTCGCGCATCGCTCCGGTCGAGCAGTGCACGCGCCTGGTCGAGCACCTCTCGAGAGTCGGCGGTCGCGTTTAACGAATACACGAATAAAAGTGTGGCGACCAGTACGGCCGCGGACCGGGACCGGTGCATGACAATCCTTGTCCTGCTTCTAGGGTTGGTCCTGACGCTGGTCGTCAACGGTAGGAGTCGAAGAAACCAGCCTCGTCCATGAATCCGGCTCGTCCCGGAGGCATAGGTCCACCTCTTCGATTCGGCCCTGACCTTTTTCTTGGAGAGCCGAGGCGAGGGGAGCGGGGCGAGAGTTCACAACCACTGATGGATGATTGACAAGTTGGCTCCCGAAACCTCTCTGCTTCGGGGCATCGATCGAACGGCGGAGGCAGTATGGCCGGGCCCTCAAATGGCGTCAACCCGAATCGAAATATCGATCATCGTGCGGTCCAGGCCTGCCGCGAAACAAGGCCCGCGACATGATCTCTGTCATCCGCCTGCGCATTCGTTTAGGATAGTGTTTTGGGGTGCGGCTCCGCAGGAAGTGCTCGCGGACCACGAGGATGCCTGGCGGAGTGTGAAGCCATGAGGATCATTGCGGGCCAACGTCGCGGCCACAAGTTCGATGGTCCCAAGGGGAAAGCGACACGACCCACCAGCGATCTGGTGCGTGAGTCGTTGTTCAACATCCTCGGTGATTCCATTGAAGGGCTCCTGGTTGTCGATCTATTTGCCGGCACCGGGGCGGTGGGGCTGGAGGCTCTGAGCCGAGGCGCGTCTCATGCGATTTTCGTGGAACGAAACCGCGAAAACGTAGCCTTGATTTATCGGAATATTGCCACTCTCCGATATGAAGACCGAGGAAGTGTTCTGACCGCCGACGCTTACCGCTGGGTGCGTGGATTCGAGCCGATTGACGACGAACCCACGGCCGTCTTCCTCGACCCTCCGTATCAAGAGTTCGACAAACACGCCGATAAGGTGAACCAACTCCTCCAGCACCTGGTCAAGAAGCTACCGGCCCGTTCGATCCTCGTGGTCGAGTCGCGGGGGGATCTGGACGAGACCGTGTTGCCCGACCTGGATTCCTGGGACGTGCGCCAGTATGGCGGGACCCAGGTGGCCGTCCGCTTCCTCGGGCAGGACGGGGAGTCCACGGATCAGGCTCCTCCAACCCTGGATGGAACCGTGGGATGACGAACCACGAGAATCATCGCGACTTCGCCACCAGGATTGTCGGCCGCCTCCGTCATGAGGGGTTCCAGGCCTATTGGGCCGGTGGGTGCGTTCGCGACTTGCTCCTGGGACTTCAACCGGCCGACTATGACGTCGCGACCGACGCCACACCCGAGCAGGTCATGGGGATCTTCGGACGCCGGACAATCCCCGTGGGCGTTTCGTTTGGCGTCGTTCGGGTGCGGGACTCGCGCGGTGGGGGCGAGGTGGAGGTGGCCACCTTCCGAAGCGACGGTGCCTACGTCGACGGCCGGCATCCGGAGTCGGTGGTCTTCAGTTCTCCCGAGCAGGACGCCGAGCGCCGCGACTTCACGATCAACGGCATGTTCTCCGACCCGTTCAGCGGTGAGGTGATCGACTACGTGGGAGGAAGGGCCGACCTGGACGCCCGCATCCTTCGCGCAATCGGCGACCCGTGGGCGCGGTTTCGTGAGGACAAGCTTCGCCTGCTTCGGGCTGTCCGCTTTGCCTCCCGATTTCGCCTGGAGATCGACCCGGCGACCCGCTCGGCCCTGGTCACGATGGCCAGCCAGATTCATGTCGTCGCCGCGGAGCGGATTGCCCAGGAACTTCGGCGGATGCTGGTCCACGAGAGTCGTTCGAAGGCCATGGATCGGATGCTCGAGACCGGACTAGCAGCTCATATCGTTCCGCCACTGCTTCCGATGAAAGGGATCTTCCAGGGTAAGCCGATGCAGCCGGAAGGGGATCTCTGGGATCACGTGCTTCTCGTGCTCGACTTGCTCCCCCACGAGCCAAGCTTTCCGCTTGCGTTCGCCGCGCTCTTGCACGACGTCGGCAAGCCGCGGACCATGGCCACCCACAAAGGTCGGATCAGCTTCCACAACCACGAGCTCGTGGGCCGCAAGATCGCGGATGAGCTCTGCCGCAGGCTGAAGCTGTCCAACACGGAACGTGAACGAGTCTGCTGGCTCGTCGAGTTTCATCAGTATCTCGGCGATGCCAAACGACTCCGCGAGGCCAAGCTCAAACGCATGCTCAGCATGCCAGGCATCGACGATTTACTGGCACTCCATCGTGCCGACTCGCTCGCCTCCATCGGCGAATCCCCTCAGGTCGACTACTGCCGCTACTACATCGAGGCCCAGCCGTCCGGGCCGATCAATCCCGCTCCCCTGCTCACCGGCCATGATCTCGTCCGACACGGGCTGAGCCCGGGAAGTCACTTCTCAACAATTCTCGAACAGATTCGTGAAGCCCAATTGGACCGACTCCTCAACAACAAGCGCGAGGCGCTCGAATGGCTCGATGAGCATCTCACCTCCTTCAAGGTCGAGAACCCTTAACGAGCTCGCCTCGCTACCGATCTGTCTCCCCCATAAATGACGACGAACCCGCAAAGTCTCGTCCGCAGGCTCGAGTGGGGCCTCGCGTGCGGTCTCGTTAATCATCAATGGGTTCGCCTATGTCCGTTTGCGCGCGTGGAAAAAGTTTGCTCGCAATTCGAGGGCCACGTGGGTTAGAGTGAAATGTTCTCAGAAGCGTTATCACGTCCCCGGTCCTCATTCTGAAAACCGGACTGACCGTATCTTCCGCGGAAAGGTGTGTTTTACGATGGACGAGTTATCACTCAGGCGATCGCGTCGTGGCTTCACCTTGATCGAACTGCTCGTGGTTATCGCGATTATCGGTGTCCTCGTTGCACTCCTTTTGCCCGCAGTGCAGAGTGCGCGAGAGGCAGGTCGACGCGCCCAGTGTGCGAACAATATGAAGCAGTTCGGAATCGCGTTTGCCAGCTACCACTCAGCTCTCAATACTTTGCCGCCGGCCAAGGTCTTCGGCACAGGGAGATCGGTTCCTAACGGTGGCGCCGGCAACCCCGGTTTTGTCTTGAATACGACCGGCCTCGCCATGATCCTGAACCAGTTGGAGGCGACCGCGGTCAATGCGGGCTACAATTTCAGCATGCCCTCGAGCAACGCGGTTTTAGCGGCAAGCGCCAACACCGTGGTCGTCGGACTTGCCGCGGGAGGACAGGCCGTCAATAGCACGATGGTGGGGACAATGATCGCCACATTCGCTTGCCCATCGGACTCCTCTCCCGACGTCGTCAATGATCCGACAGGCGCGGCGGCGGGCGGGACTCAATTTTCTCGGCTGAATGCCCGACCGAGCAACTATGTTCTCTGTGTGTCAAGATACGACGAGGACACGATCCTCAACGGACGACCGAAAGACCGTGGCGTCTTTGGGAATGACTCTTCCGTCAAGTATGACGATATTCGAGACGGTTCCAGTAACACCTGCATGATGGGTGAATCCGTTCAACTCCACTTCGGCGCGGGAGCAGGCCCCGGACCGTTCTGGGGCGCGGGGAGTTGGGGATCAACTCACGGCGTTGTCTATCACACCGCCGACACGACCCGTAACTATAAGTTGACTCTTCCCAATGCACCGGCGATCGGAGCTAACCCCAGGAAACTCCCCAGCGTCTGGGTGATGTCCAGCAAGCACTCTGGCGGCTTGAATATGCTCTTCGCCGACGGGAGCGTGCACTTCCTCAAGGACTCGATCAACGGGGATATCTGGGCGGGACTCCAGACCATCAATAAAGGCGAGGTGATTGGCGCCGATTCCTACTGAGCTGAGGCTCGGCTGATCCACGAAACTCAAATGCGTCAGCAAGATCTGAACAATTCCGTGAATCGTTTCGTGTTTTTCTGTCGAATTCTGATCGGGTAAGCGATTGAGCCCGTCGGACCATCCTTGGTCTTGGCGGGCTCCTTCTTTGCCGACCATGAAATCGTGGGGGGCGGTCCTCAGCAACGGACACAACCGAATTCGACGAAACGGCCCCCTGCACTTCTTTTCGAGTGCAGGGGGCCGTTGGGTTCCATACCGTTACCGTGGACCGTCGCTTACTTCTTCTCGGGTGCGGGCGGAATGATACTGGGCAACTCAAGGTGCGAGTGACCACCGCTCTTGAGCAACTGATGCTTGGCCTGAGTGGTCTGCGAGAGGCCGTGGATCTTGATGAAGCCCAGAGCCGCCGAGGCGTCGTACTGGTCGCCTTCCTCGTAGGTCGCCAGTTCGTGGCGGTAGAGGCTATGCTCGCTCTTGCGACCGACGATCATGGCGTGACCTTTGAACAGCTTCACCCGGGCGACGCCCGAGACGTACTGCTGGTTCGAGACCACGAATGCCATCAGGTCCTGGTGCAAGGCGCTGAACCAGAGGCCGTTGTAGATCAGGTCCGAATAGGCCTGGCTGACCAGCGTCTTGAAGCGGAGTGCCTCTTTCGACAAGGTGAGGAATTCGATCTCGCGATGGGCCTCGTGAAGCACGAGCGCGGCGGGCGCTTCGTAAATTTCACGCGACTTGATGCCGACCAGTCGGTTCTCGATGTGGTCGACCCGCCCCACACCATGGCGGCCGGCGATCTTGTTCAGTTCCTCGATCAGCTCGGTTCCGCCGAGTTCGCGGCCGTTGAGAGCCACGGGGCGGCCCCGATCGAACGTGAGCTCGACCTCCTCGGGCTCGTCCGGCGCAACGGACGGGTCGACGGTCCACTGGAAGGTCTCGGGCGGGGGCTCAACCCACGGATCCTCGAGGATCCCTGCTTCGATCGAGCGACCCCAGAGGTTCTGATCCGTGCTGAAGATGGACTTCTTGGTCGCCTCGACCTCGATGCCGTGCTTGGCCGCGTACTCGAGCTCCTGAGTCCGAGTCCATTTCCACTCACGCACCGGGGCGATGATTTTCAGGTCGGGGGCGAGGGTCTGGAAGGTGACGTCGAAACGCACCTGGTCGTTCCCTTTACCCGTGCAACCGTGCGCCACGGCCACCGCGCCGTGGTCACGAGCGACCCGGACCATCAGTTGGGCGATCAGAGGGCGGCCGAGGGCTGTCGCCAGCGGGTATTTTCCCTCGTAGAGCGCTCCGGCCATCAGCGACGGGAACGCGAAGAAGTCGACGAAGAGATTCCGGACGTCCTCGGCGATCGCTTCGACCGCTCCGGTCCGCAAGGCCTTCTCGCGGATCGCCTGAATATCCTGCCCCTGCCCCAGGTCACAGGTATACGCGATCACATCCAGGTCGTACGTTTCGTTGATCCACTTGACGGCGACCGAGGTGTCGAGTCCGCCGCTATAAGCCAGTACCACCTTGTCGCGTGCCACAGATTAGATCTCGCGCCCAGAGAAAGAGAAAGAAAGCGATGTCAGGTCAGTTATTCTCGTCCAATCCGGCCGTTCGTTCAACCCCCGGAGACTGGCTCTCGTTCCAACAGCCCTCGACAGCCTGATCCCCCTGGCCGGAAGGCTGCGAGTGAGCCCAGCCGATCCGCACCAACCACACGCCAAGCACGGTCGAGGAACCGATCAAGAGCCCTGCCAGCACGTCCGTGGGATAGTGGACTCCCAGCCAGACCCGGCTCATCGCAATGGTGATTGCCGCCAACATACAGAGACTGATGGCGAAGATTCGAAGCCAAGGCCGTGAGAGCGGAACTACCCGAGACAGAAGAATCGCCAACGTTGTGTAGAAGGCACCCGCAAAAACGCTGTGCCCACTCGGGAAGCTGTAGGACATCTCGATCACGAGCCGGTTAACGATCGGGGGACGCTCACGCTTGAAATAAAGCTTGAGGACCCTCCCGATATACCATGCCCCGAGGATCGCCCAGAGCCAGAGGAAGACCTCGGAACGCCGAACGCCCGCGATCGACCGCCGGTGGAGACTGTAGATCCAGAGCATGGCCGCTATGGTTGACGTGACTGCGAACGGTGGATCACCTAAACGGGTCACCAGGAGCATCGACTGGATCAACTTCGGCCAGTCACCACGATGGGCGACCACCCAGTCATGGACGACGACGTCGAAATCGGTCGCCGCACTGACTCGTCCGGAGTGGCCGAGCATCCCAATCAAGCAGATCAGCGTGGCCAACGCCAACAGAGCAAGGCCAAAGGTCAATCGTTTCGAGTGGGGGGAAGCCCAGCCGAAGTGACCGACGACTCCACGTTCGGGCATGTCACGTCCTGAGTTCGGGAGGATCGGGGCAGGCTTTCACGAGAACCGGCCATGCAAGGGCGAGTAGAATCCACCACACAGGATTGGCCGCGTCCCACTCTTAGTTTTCCGTTGTGTAGGCTTCAGCCTACCAAGCCTTACGGAGGGAATCGCCGGCTGAAGTTCCCCGTAACTCTTCGTCAAACTCGTCATGAAGTCATCATCAACTCGCGATCGATTCCCGTCGGGTGGGCCGTGCCCACCCGACGGAAATTGTTGGACCCACACCGACGCCAAGGCCGATCACGACGCAGGCGAGGAAAAGGAATTCGGCGAAGCGTTATAAGCCGCCTCGACCCGCTCCCCCGGCACCACACAGGTTACGCCTCATCGGCCAGTGAGAAGGCCTGCCTCAAGCACGTGAGACTCTCCTGGCCCCGCCCTGCATCCGTCACCACATTGATTCGAACTTCGCTGGTATTGATCAAGGCGATGTTGATTCCGCGTTCGGCCAAGGCGCCAAACATCCGGGTCGCCACCCCTGTATGCGTGCGCATTCCGACCCCGAGGACCGACAACTTGGCGATGCTCGGCTCGACCGAGACCTCCCCCGGGCCCATCCCCGTCACTGCCTTGGTGGCCGCTTCAGCAGAGGCGCGCGGGACGGTGAACGAGAGATGGGTGTTGCCGGCCGTGCTGATGTTTTGCACGATCATATCGACAAAGACCCCCGCCTCGGCAATCCGGCGGAAAACTCTGCCGGCATATCCCGGTTCGTCGGGGACGTTGAACAAGGTGATGCACGCCTGTCCCTCGTCAAGCTCGACCCCCGAGATGACCAGCTCCTCCATCCCTTGAGGCGGGGTCGAAGTTGATCCGTTCTCCGTGTCCTGTGGTTGCCGCAACGTCTTGGCCGGAGTGTTTTCCACCGTGAAGGGAGGCCAGGCGGAGTTGTCCCATTCATCAAGGGCAAACGCCTTGTGCACGGTTCGCAGGGCCAGGGCGGACGAAGCACGGTCGACCAGCACGCTGATCTTGATTTCGCTGGTCGTGATCATCTGGATGTTGATGCCGGCGTTGGCCAAGGCCTCGAACATCGTGGTGGCGACCCCCGTGTGAGTCTTCATACCAAGCCCGACGACCGAGACCTTGGCGACCTCGGCTTCATGGGCGACTCCGGACGCGCCCACGGATCGGGCCGCGTTCTCAACCGTGCGAAGCGTCTCGGCCAGGTCGCCCGAGTCCACGGTGAAGCTGACTTCGGTTGTCCCGTCGGTCGCGACGTTCTGGACGATCATGTCCACCACGATGTGCGACCCGGCAATCGAATGGAAGAGCGAGTGGACGACACCCGGGCGGTCAGGCACTCGAAAGACCGTGATCCGCGCTTCATCCTTGGCCAAGGCCGCCCCTGTGACCGTCACGCCCAGCCTTCTGGCGTACCCTTCGGCCACGATCCAGGTGCCCGGCGCATCGGAAAAGGAGCTTCGCACGTGGACCGGCACGCCGTACTTCTTGGCGAACTCGATCGACCGCGAATGCATGACGCCAGCGCCCAGACTGGCCAGTTCGAGCATCTCGTCGTAGCTGATCCGATCGATCTTCCTCGCTTCGGGAACGACTCGGGGATCGGTCGTGTAGACGCCATCGACATCCGTATAGATTTCGCAGGCATCAGCCCCCAGCACGGCGGCCAGGGCCACGGCGGTCGTGTCGGACCCGCCACGTCCCAGGGTCGTGATGTTGTAGTCCTGGTCCACTCCCTGGAATCCGGCCACGATGACGATCTTGCCCTCGTTCAGCGCCTGGATCATCCGCTCGGTGGAGATGTTGCGAATTCGCGCCTTGCTGTGAAAACTATCAGTGACAAGGCCGATCTGGGCACCGGTAAAGCTGATCGCGGGAACGCCCAGCGCCTGGATCGCCATCGCCATGAGCGCGACGCTGATCTGCTCGCCCGTCGAGAGGAGCATATCCATCTCGCGCGCGGGGGGATGCTCGTTAATCTCTTTGGCAAGTGCGATCAGTTCGTCGGTCGTGTGACCACGCGCCGAGACGACCACAAGAACCTGCTGTCCGCGCTGATGGGCCTGGATGGCTCGGCGAGCCGCGGCGAGAATCTTGTCGGCATCGGCGACGCTGGTGCCGCCGAACTTCTGGACCAGAAGAGGCACTGGCTTGGCTCCGCAAATCTCGGGCTCGTCGGTGGGTGAGGTGAGGCGAAACTCTTCACCCACCGGACGAAGTAGAGGAGAGTCAGGTCGATCCTAGAAACGATTTCATCAACTCGAAGCCGCTTTCGAACGACGGGCCGCCGGCGGCACGGGCCGAGGCTTCGTCATAGGGGTGTCCCGACGGGCTGAAGCCCGTTCCGGCCATCGCCCAGGCCACCCAGTCTCGATCGTGGGCCCGGGTCCGAAGCAGCGTTGCATGATCGGGTGAGATCAGGATCCGCCAGTCGCCGTATCCTTCGAGGGCACGCCGGAGAGGGCCCACGATGTCATGGTCGATTCGTTCGAGCGCTTCGACCTTGGCATCGCAACGCCCTTCGTGGCTCGCCTCGTCAGGGGCCTCGACGTGAACACAGACCAGGTCATGGTCCTTCAGGGCCTCGATCCCTGCTCGCCCTTTGGCCGCATAATCCGTGTCGAGGTAACCGGTCGCTCCCGGTACGTCGATCCGGTTCCAGCCGGCGAGCACGCCGACCCCACGGACCAGGTCGACCGCCGAAAGGATCGCCCCTTTCAGCCCATGAAGGTCGGAGAATTTCGGCAGAGCCGGGGCCTTTCCTTGTCCCCAGAGCCAGATCGCGTTCGCCGGCGCTTTTCCCGAGGCGAGCCGGGCCTGGTTCACGGGGTGATCGCGGACCAGTGCGGTCCCCTCCCGCATCAGCTCCTGGAGCAACTCCGAGCCCGTGCCTCGCGGCAAAAAGTCGGCCGCGGGGCGATCGGGCTGGTCGTGAGGAGGTGTCGTCAGAGTCGTCTCATCGAAGGGTGGAGTCTTCCCCTGACCGCGGACGATCAGCAAGTTCCGATAGCTCACACCCGGGAAGAACTCGATCCCGGGACGCCCCAGCTTCGCTTGGAGCGCCTCCATCAGGACTTGTCCTTCTTCGCTGGTAATGTGACCCGCCGTGAAGTCGCTTAAAAGACCATCACGAATCGTCATCAGATTACAGCGAATGGCCCAGTCGTCGGATCCGAGTGCATGCCCCATCGCGGCCGCTTCGAGCGGCGCTCGGCCCGTGTAATACAGCAGCGGGTCGTAGCCAAAGAGACTCAGGGTCGCGACATCGCTGGCCGGAAGGAACTTATCGGGGACATTCCGCGAACGGCCGAGCACGCCCTCCCGTGCGATGCGGTCCATCTCCGGGGTCCGTGCGGCTTGCAGCGGCGTCTTCCCGCCGAGCGACTCCTGCGGCTCGTCGGCCGCTCCGTCGGGGATCACAATGGCGTACTTGGTCGGCATGGATCTCGTGCTCGATGGACTTTCTAGCTCGCAAATGCGGCGGAGGGGCAAGAAACAGAACGAACCCGATGACTCACTGCATCAACCGTTATTCTTCCACGCCCAGGCAGATGCTAGGCGCTCGCACCACGTCGAGCCGATCGATCTCGGCCAGTGCCGCCGTCATTTCGGCCTCGACCGCGGAATGTGTCATGATGACCAGCGGAACGGGGCTATCCGCGGGGGCATCATCACCCGGATCGTGCTGAATCACACTGGCAATGCTGATGGCATGCGCTCCGAGCGCCTGGGCCAGCGCAGCCAGCACACCGGGGCGATCCGCGATCGTGAATCGGAGGTAGTATCGGCTCCGCACCTGAGCCGCCGAGCTCAAACGGGGTGCCGGAGCCGCTTCGGGCCAGAGGTTCAGGGCCCGGGAGGTCAAGGCCGCTCGGCCGACGACCACGTCGATCAGGTCGCCGACGACTGCCGACGCGGTCGGCATCATCCCGGCGCCCCGGCCATAGAAAAAGGTATCACCGACCGCGTCCCCCACGACTCGAATCGCGTTGTAAGGGCCACGAACCTCAGCCAGCGGAGTGCCCTTCTTGACTAGGGTCGGAGCGACTCGCAGCTCCAACCCCGACTCGGACAGCTTGGCCAAGGCCAGCAGCTTGATCGCATAGCCAAGTTCGGCGGCATATTTGAGGTCGGCGAGTTGGAGTCGGTCGATCCCTTCTCGGGCGATCTGCGCGGTCTTGACGCTGGCTCCGAACGCCAGTTGGGCGAGAATCGCAAGCTTGTGGGCGGTGTCACTGCCGTCGACATCCAGGGTCGGGTCCGCCTCGGCGTACCCGAGCTCTTGTGCCTGGCGAAGTGCGACGTCGTAAGTGAGCCCCTCCTGAGTCATTGCGGTCAGGATGAAATTGCAAGTCCCGTTGAGGATGGCTGCCAGGCTCTGCACTTGATTGGCCGCCAGCGAGACCCCGAGCGCCTGGATGATCGGGATCCCCCCACCCACGCTCCCCTCAAAGGCGACCGCCCGGCCATACTTTCGAGCCTGCGCAAAGACTTGCGTTCCGTGCTCGGCCAGGAGCGCCTTGTTGGCGGTCACCACATCCTTGCCTGCGGCCAGCGCCTCAAGGATGAGCGACAAGGCGGGATCGGTCCCCCCCATGGCCTCGATGACGACCCCAACCTCGGGATCTTCAATGACTCGACGCGCGTCGGTCACCAGGCGGACCCCAGCCAGGTCAACGCCGCGTGACTTCTGAGGATCGCGAACCACGGCCCATTTCAGGTGGACCTGCTTCCCCGCGCGGACCGCGATCCGGTCACCATGCTGCCCGAGCAGGTGAGCGACTCCCGAGCCGACGTTCCCCAATCCCAACATCCCCACCGCAATCCGTTCCATCCCGCCCCCAGCTCAGACTCTTGACGGAACTCTAACGCCTTGCCCGGCAAGACAAAATAAACTACGCGATCTGCCCGCGAGTCGGCAAGATGAAGAACGTCACTCGCGGGATCGTATTGCATTTCAGAATGACGGTACAGGCTCCTCCAAGGAGGATGGAGAAAGCCCCTGTGACGTAGTTCTACAGGATCGATAATGATCCTCGCGTCACTCCGTAGCGGCTCGTCGCCTTCAACTCACGCCAGAGCGTCCGCGCATCGCTCCGTCCGGCGATGGCATTGGAATAGAGCGAGATCGTTCGCTCGACCGCCTCCGGGCTGTCATCGAGGAACTCAATTCGCAAATGGCGCGAGCGTTTGGCCAATAACCGGGAAGATATTCGGCGGCCGACTGGGGAACCGCATTGAACAGCGTGTTGCGACACCCGACATCCGCCTTGAGCGGATGCTCTTTGCCCACTCGGTCACGAAGTTTCACGTCATGCTCATCACAAGGGCGCCCACAGTTCGTCTTGTCGGTCCCCGGAGACAAAACGGCGCAGAAGACACAGTGCTCCATATGGAACATCGGAATCTGCTGGTGGATCACAATCTCGAGCCAGGGACTCGGGACGGCCGCCATCAGATCCTCGAGTTGCTCGAAGCAGAGGTCATAAGAGGCCGTTACGCGAAGCGCCCCCCGCGCCTTCAACAGCTCGACGGTCAACTCATTCGATGCGTTCAACGAGAAGTCGGCCACGAAGGGTATGCCGCGTTCGGCGCAGAAGTAAAGTCCCCCCGCATTGCGGACCAAGAGGCCGTCGGCCCCCTGCTTCTCCAGGTAGCGGAAGAGATTGGCCTCGGCCGGCTTCTCAATCCGAGGGGTCGCGATGAAAAGCGCGACCGACTCGCGACGCGCCACGGCCACAGCCTCTTTGTAACGCTTGATATCCTGGTAATCGACGTAGATCGTCTTGATCCCGGCCGCGATCGCCGCCTCGACCTGCTTCGTGTCCCGGCAGAGCACGGAGAGCGTGGGCAATTCCGTCGGCAACGTGGGATCGAGCTCGAAGGAAGCGGCAATGCCACGGAGGGCGGGGAGGACCGGTTCCGCGGCCAAGCTTCGCGGAGCCGTGTGAGATGCCGCATCGTCGAGCTTGGCGACAAGATCGCGGCGCAAGGCGTTGAGAAGGCTCTTGGGGACCATCGGCCCCCCCTCAAGGGTCGCGGTCACCGCTCTCAATCGATAGATCGAGCCGCCGAGACGATCCAGTTGCTCCTGAAGCGAAAGTTCGGTCGCCTCCTGGCGCTCGGCGCGATCGAGAGGCGCGGTCGACTCACAACGCGCTTCCCGGCCGGTCTCGGTGCGTCCCTCGAGCCGAAGCGGTTCGCCGACCACGGCGCGGACCGTAATGTCGAGCTCGACCTTCCTCCGCTCGGGTCCCTCAAATGATTTCCGGAGCCGGCGCGTCAGTTCGGGATCGTCCGTTTTCCAGACCCGCTGACCGGGCCGAATCCGCCGGGGGTCGAGGTCATGCTGGCCGAACCGGAGTTCCGCCGGGCCCGCCGAGAGACCGGTCGGTTCCGGGGCCGGGCGGCGACCGCGTTCTCGAGTCACCCGGAGCACTTCGTAGACGCGGCCCCCTTGTTCGGGAACCTCATCGCCCTGGTCGGCATCAAAGACAAGGCCGTCTCCCGGTTTGACCGGTGCGGCGAGGTCAAGGCGAATGCCTGCGCCGGCGACTTCGGTCACCCGCCCGAGAAAGATGCCACGCTTCTTGGCGTAGTCGCCCCGGACGAGGACCTTATGATTGTTCCCGTCGAGGAAGCCATGACTGAACCCGCGCGAAAACGACAGTTCCATCTCGCGGACGTCGCGGGCCGTGAACTCGATGGGGTGCCCCGCCCAGGCGGCATCGATCGCACGACGGTAGTGCTGGGTGATGTTGGCCACGTACTCGGGAGCCTTGAGCCGTCCTTCGATCTTCAGGCTCGCCACGCCGAGGTCCATCAGCTCCGGGATCAGGTCGAAGGCCGCAAGATCCTGCGGACTCAAGAGATAGCGAACATCATCGAGGTTCTGAAGGGTGCCGTCGCAGACGACCTCATAGGGCATCCGGCAGGCCTGAGCGCACTCACCGCGATTCGCAGACCGACCGCCCAGGGCCTCACTGGTCAGGCACTGGCCCGAATAGGCCACGCAAAGGGCCCCGTGGACAAAAACCTCAAGGGGGAGTTCCGCGCTTCGGCCGATCCTGGCGATCTCGCCGAGCGACAGTTCGCGGGCAAGAATCACGCGAGAGCAGCCGAGTTCCTTGGCGAGTCGAACGCCCTCGGTGCTCGTGATCGACATCTGGGTCGAGGCATGAATCTCGAGGTCGGGGGTCAGGGCTCGAATCAAGCGGACCAGCCCGAGGTCCTGCACGATCACAGCGTCGACGCCCGCTTCGACCAGGTGACGCAGGGATTCTTCCAGGTCGGGCAACTCGCGAGGAAAGACGAGCGTATTGAGCGTGACATAACCCCGAACCCCACGGCGATGGAGCAGGGTCATGACATCGGGCAGGTCGGCCCCATCAAAGTTGGCCGCACGGGCGCGGGCATTATGCCGTTGGAGTCCAAAGTAAACCGCGTCCGCGCCGTTCTCGACCGCCGCGATCAAGCACGTCCGATCTCCGGCCGGTGCGAGGAGTTCCGGCTTGACGGTTCGCTTCACCAAGGGCTCGCTGATTTCCGTTCCCGCAATCGCCACGCGTACCGAATCCTCTCAGATGGAGTTCCGAGCCAGTCAGGGTTGTTCTATTATCGCGCCGAAGTCACGTTCCTACAAGAGAATCAGGCCGGGAGGCCCCCCTCGGTCTTCGAAATCGCGGTCGTTTCCGATTGGGGACTGAAAGCGATGATTCGCCGGCGATCACCGTCATGGCGCCGTCGCGATCTGAGATCCTCAGTCAAGAGAGGGCGAAGGCTCCTCAAGATCGTGCGCTTGTCCCGAAGTCGGTCGCGAGATAACCTCGAATCACGGTCAAGCCGCCCCTGCTTTCGTTTCCCTCGGCGGGACACTGGACCGGCCCGATCAAGGAAGAATTTCGCCATGCTTTCGCTTTCGCTCTTGCTCTTCATCCCCATCCTGGCGGTCGGAGCCGATTCCAAGGATGATGGACATCAAGCCGCGAACCCCGTCTATCGTGCGCTCGTCGCGGACGGACTCGTGATCGAGGGGAAGACGTTCGCCTTCCCCCTTCCCTTGCTCCGCGACGGTCAGACCGCCGAGACTCAGCAAGAGATTCTCCGCGGACTGCTTGAATCCGAGCGAAAGGTTGCCGAATTCCTTCGTGATTCCGTGTCCGCCCCGTTCATTCTCAAACTCAAAGATGAGACAACCACCAGCAGTCTCGTCCGACGCGCGGATCTCTGGTTCGCGGTTCGCGCAAGCCTCGACGACATCGACCTCGAGGCTCTCTCCCGCAATTCCGCGGAGGCCAAGCCCATTGAGGTAGGAAACATGCGGTTTGAAAGCCGGCTGCTTGGAGCCGGCGAACTGGAGGCGCGGGGGATCGCGGTTCCGAAGTCGGACGCCTCGTCGAAAACTTTGTTGATCCACCAGACGGGACGCCTGCTCGACCGGATCCACGTGGAAGGAACCGACATGATGGTCGCCTCCCGCACGCCCAACTCGTGGGTGATCGCCGCGCGGACTGACCGGCGATTCGACGAGGTCCCCAAAGCGGCGAATCAGTGGTGGCCGATCGTCCGACGCGGGGGTAAGGAAGAGGCCGGGGCAACTCATCCGTTTCCAGGAGGTGCGAGCTACGTGACGATCACCCGGCTCGCATCCGACCCAAACGTGCTGGTGGCGGAAGCCCATTTTAGCTTTGCCGAGCCCCGCGCCTGGTTCGACGGAGCGCCGATCCTCCGCTCCAAGATCAGCCTGATCGCGCAGGACCAGATTCGTCAGCTTCGCCGCGATCTTGCCAAGCGAAAGGAACGTCCTCGAACGGAGAAACCGTGAGAAGGTCGTGTTCTGAGTCGAGGTTGTCGCCCGGCCCTTGCATTGCGAGAATCTGCAAAAAGGTCGGGCGGGCTCGTCACAAATCAGGCATGAAAGCGTCCATTTGTCCGCGGATCGGGACTGCGGCCGCGAGCCGGTCTCGATTCGTCCTCACTTCAAAGGCTTCCGTTTAACCATGATCCAAGTCGATCGACTTACCAAACGTTACGGCTCGTTCAAGGCAGTGGACGGCGTCACCTTCTCGGTCGGCCGGGGTGAGATCGTCGGCCTACTCGGTCCAAACGGCGCGGGCAAGACGACGACGATGCGGATGCTGACCACATTCCTCGGTCCGACCAGCGGGCGGGCGACTCTCGCCGGGCACGACATGCTCGACGAACCACTCGAAGTCCGACGTCATGTCGGCTACCTGCCCGAAAACGTGCCGCTCTACCTCGAAATGAGAGTGCGCGAATACCTGCTCTATCGCGCCAAACTCAAAGACGTTCCCCGCTCGCGACGGCGGGCGGCGATCAACGAAGTCATTGCACGTTGCCGGCTGGGGGATGTTGAGGAGCGGATTCTCGGCCAACTTTCCAAGGGCTACCGCCAACGCGTCGGCCTGGCCGAAGCCATGGTCCACGACCCTGATATCCTGATCCTCGACGAGCCGACCGCAGGTCTTGACCCGATCCAGATTCGTGAAGTCCGCGCCCTGATCCGCGAGCTGGGAAACCGTCACACCATCCTGCTCTCGACGCATATCATGTCGGAAGTCGAGGCGGTTTGCGGGCGGGTCATCATCATCGCGAAGGGAAAAATTGCCGTCGACGACCGACTCGATCGGCTTCGTTCCGAGAGTACGATCGTCATCGAAGCACGAGGACCGGCCGACGCCATCAGACGCGGCCTCGAGACCGTTCCGGGGGTCGAGCACGTCGTCCAGCGCAAGCTCGAAGGGGATCATGCCGCTTTTGAGATCCACACCAAAAATGGGGCCGATCTCCGTGAGGAACTCGCGCAACGGGTCATCCAGAACGGCTGGCCTTTGCGTCAGCTCGATATTAGACGCACCACCCTGGAAGACCGATTCATTCAGGCCGTAACCCGCGAGACGATCTCCGCTGAAGCCGAACTCGAGGCTGTTTGACGATGCGACACATTCCGACCCTGCTCCGCCGGGAACTCGGGGCTTATTTCCTGAGCCCGATGGCATTTCTCATTCTGCTCGCATTCCAGGTGATCGCCTGGTTCAACTTTTGGGAGCTCGTCGATGGGCTGAACCGTCATCAGCAATCGCTCTCCAGCTTGCGCGATCCGCTCAACAACTATATCTCCCAGAGCCTCCCTTTCTGGATTGGAGTCCTGGTCGCGGTCCCCGCGCTCACGATGCGACTGCTCGCCGAGGAGAAGCGTTCGGGAACGATCGAAACCTTGCTCACCGTGCCGGTGACCGAGACCGAGATCGTGGTGTCGAAGTGGCTCGCGGGGGTGGTCATGTACCTCGTCCTCCTCTTGCCATTCGCCGTCTACCTGCCCTTTCTCTACTACCAGGCCAAGTTCTATTTCGACCCCGGCCCCCTACTCTCCTTGGGCATCGGTCTGACCACCCTGGGAATGATGTTCGTGGCGATTGGCCTCTTCTTTAGCTCGCTCACGCGAAACCAGATTATCGCGGCGATCTGGACGTTCGCGATCCTCTTCCTGCTCGTGTTCATGACCCTGCTGCTCTACTACTATGCCGCGGGGCAACGCCTCGAATGGGCCGAGGGAATCCGGTTCGTTGCGGTCCTGCTCCAGGCCCACAGCTTCGGAATGGGGCGACTCGATCTGAGATACCTGGTCCTTCACCTGTCAGTGAGCGTCTTCATGATCTATCTCACGGTGAAGGTTCTCGAATTCCGTCGCCTCGGTTAAAGACTTCAGTATCGAGCGTGGTCGAATCAACGAAGTGCGGAAGCGAATGCTGAGGGAATCACACAAACGATGAGCGCTTTCCTGTCGAGAACCGAAGTCTGGGTGTTCGCCCTGGCGACGGCCGCTTTTCTCGCGCTTTACTGGGCGTTTCGAGGCGCACCAATCGGTCAGGCAGCCGACGACGAGGGAACCGATGCGCCCAGGGCGGCCTACCGCGATCGAGTGATTGGGGCCATGGTCGTCGGCCTGCTCCTGATTATCGGCGGAGCCTATATCGCGCTTGCGCGCAGTCTGCTCTGGTCGATCCCTGTCTTCGCGATCGGCTTCGGCCTGGTTCTCACTTTGATCGCGTTCAACCAGCGATATCGCCACGCCAGCCCCGCGCTGCGGCGAACGATCGACCTCTCGAACACGGCCCTCACCATCGCGCTGGTGGCTGGCATCCTGATCGTGATTAACGTCCTGGCGTTTCGCTACGGCGGACGCGCAATCGATTTTACACGCGAGCGAACGTTCTCACTCGAGTCGCTCACTAATAATCAGTTGAAGACGCTCGATCGGCCGGTGACTTTCACCCTGATCGCGGGCAAGAGCCCGCTCGCCGTGCTTCAGTCGGACCGGATTCAGCAGGTGCTGGACCTGTACAAGGCGGCCAATCCCGACCGGATCCGCGTGGAGACGCTCAACCCGTTCGTCGAGCCGGAGAAGTATGAGGCGATCGCCAAACGGGTCCCGGGCGTCGCCGTGACCCAGGGCGGAGGCGTCTTGATCGCATACGGCGCTGGGGAAAAGGCGGCCTACTCGGTCGTCCGAACCAGCGAACTGTTTGACCTGCCCAGGTCAGGCCGGGTCGAGGACCAGTCGGCCCTCTACGAAAGCACTTTCCACGGTGAGACAGCCATCACGTCGGCCTTGATCGCCCTCCGCGAGGGAAAGAAGCCGAAAATCTTCTTCACGACCGGTCATGGAGAGCGTTCCATCAATGAGGCCCGTCCCCGCGAGCCCGGCATCGGTGTCTGGCACGCCCGGCTCGCCGCCACGGGAGCGGAGGTGGCGGAACTCAACCTGATCGAGTCGGAGATTCCTGCCGACGCATCGCTCCTGATCGTCGTCGGACCCAAGTCTCCCTTTCGCACCGAGGAAGTGAGCAAGCTCAGGGGCTATCTCGACCGCGGCCAGCCAGCTCTCATGCTGCTCGGGAATCAGGAAAGGACAGGGCTGGAGGAGCTTCTCCATTCGTACAACATCGACTTCGGACCCGGCACGATCGTGGATCGTCGCCTGAGTGCCCCAGGGCGGCCCCAGTTCGTCTACGTCCCCATGACCCCTGACTTGCGTCATCCCGTCGTCGACTCACTGATCAGCCGGTTCGTTCTGTTGCCCTCCGCCTCACCGATCCGCATCCTTGGCTTCGGCGGCAGCGCACCGGTCAACACGAACCTCATAGGGACCCCACTACTCCGCACGAGCAGCTTCTCCTGGGCGGAATCCGACCTCACCAAACGACCGGTGGAGTATGACCAAGGACCCGATGAAAAGGGTCCTCTGACCGTCGGAGTAACGGTGAACAACAAGCCAGACGCGGAGGGGAAATCGGATGGAGATCCTCGACTCGTGCTCTTCTCCTCGCCGGCGATGGCCGACAACGACCTCCTCCAGGAAGAACCTACGAATCAGGATTTGCTGATGAACGCGATCGCCTGGTTGCGAGGTCGCCCCGACCTGCAGGGGATCGCTCCCAGAACGCACGTCTCGATGACGCTGCTGGCCGATCCGGTCCTTCGATTCCGACTCATCATGGTTCCGACCGTCATGGCCGTCCTCCTCGTGATCGCGCTCGGGGTTTCCACCTATGTCGCACGGCGTGAGTGAAGCACTGGGGAGTGACCATCTTGCGAGAACGTCTTCACAGAACACGTTGAAACGGCTTGTTATCATGAAGAAGCACCACACCACTTTGCTGCTGCTCACCTTGTTCTTCACGGGCCTGTTCGTCCTGTGGTGGGCGAGCTATGTCGAGGTCCCGACCTCCCAGGAGTTGGCGGCGAACCAGCACCTCGTCTTGCCTCAACTCGCGAAAACGGCGCCGGGCGAGATTCGCAGACTGACGATCGAGCGGCCTCCCACGGGCGATGAGGCACAAAAAGAGCCGCCGGTTCGACTCGTCTTCGAGCGCCGCGGTAACACCTGGCAGATGATTGAACCCTTGAACGCCAGGGCGGAGACTTCTCGGCTCGAGATCCTGACGCAGAACCTTAAAAATCTCGCCAAATCCCCGGAAGCAGGGACGATTCCAGGACCAGGGGCAAAGTACGGCTTCGATCCCGCCGCCGCTTCGATCAAGGCATTTGGCAAAGACCTCGAGACGCCGATCGCCTCGCTTGAGGTCGGCAAGACGTTCGGAGATCGACTTTACGTTCGCCCAAACGGTACGCCCGGAATCGAGGTGGTGGATTCCCGCCTCATTCAAGGGCTCAACCAGCCACCGATGGACTGGCGTGAGAAGGCCCTTTTCAACCTCGCCACTTTCCAGGTCGGCGGGATCAAGATCAGCGGTCCCGGCCGCAACTTGAACGCGGAACGGCTGGGTGGACATTGGCGGCTGCTTCAACCCTTCGCTGCGCTCGGGGACGACCGCAAGATGGAAGAGGTTTTAGGCGAGTTGACCTCGCTCCGGGTCGCCAATGGCGACGCTGGATTCGTGGCCGATAACGTCAGTGACCTCGCCCCGTATGGACTCGACAAGGACCACGGAGTTCGGGTCGAACTTCGCCCTGTCTTGAGCCAGTTGAAACCCCAGGTGGTTTTCATTGGCAATCCAGTGCCCGATCAGGACGGCAAATTCTACGCTCTACAAGACGACCAGGATGACGTCGTGGTGATCAGCGGCCAGGGCCTCGCCACCCTCGGGGTCGATCCCAACGCCATCCGAAGCACCAAGGTGGCCGACTTCGAACCCGCGCGAGCCTCGTTCATCCGAGTCGAGGCGCTCGGTCGAACCTTCGACATGGCCCGCACCGACCAAGGCTGGACCATCGTTCATCCGATCCAGGGGCCGGCGGACCAGGAACTGGTGGGCGCTCTACTTTCCAAACTGGAAAAGCTGGAAACAAGCGAGTTTTTCGACCCGTCGAAGGTGACGACGCCGGAGCTCACCCCCCCTGCCATCTCGCTCAAACTCTGGCAATTCAAGCGGGGAGAACGACCCCCGACAAAAGCAGCCGGCGAGCCCACAGGAGATTTGAAGGTCAGCCTGAATCTTGGCCGTCATGACGGGCAAAGGAAGAGCATCTATGCACAGGTGGCCGGCGACTCGACGATACTCGTCCTGCCCGATGCTTTCCTCGAAGCGCTGCCGCAGAATGACCTGGCATTCCGCGAACGTCATCTGATCAACCTCAGCCTCGGACAGATTAGCCGCCTCACAGTCATGCGGGACGGTAAGACCTTCGTCCTCTCCCCTACAAAAGCGGGAGATCCGAATCAGTGGAAGATGGAAAAACCGATCGAAGCCCGCGCGGATACCGAGGCGATCACCAAGGCGCTCGTCATGCTGACGAGCCTTCGAGCCCAACGTCTGATCACCGATCAGCGCGTCGAACCCAGGCCGTTTGGACTCGACACACCGAGCATGATCATCACCTGGACCACTCCTTCGAGCGAACAGAACGCGACCGGTGAAGACAGGATATCCACGCAATCCCTGACGATCGGCGGTCGGGTTCCCAAGTCCGAATCATGGTACGCTCGTCTTTCAGACAGCCCGCTAATCTTCACGCTGGGGGACGACGTCGTGCTCCCGTTCCGCGCCGAGTTCCGAACCCGTCAAATTCTCTCCTTCTCCCCAAAGCAGATCGAACGACTGACCTTACGTTGGCCCGAGCGATCGGCGACCTTCGAGCACCATCCAACCCCGCGCGGGGGTGTTTACGACTGGAACCTGGCGGCGGATACAAAAGCAGGACCGTTCGACCTTTCCCGAGTCCACGCACTGGCAAGCGACCTCTCAAAGCTGAATACGCGCATGTTCATTCAGTATGAGGGCCCCTTCCCTGTCGCCTCGGGGCTGACAACGCCCCCACTTACTGTGGAATACACCCTCAAAGGTGATGCCACCAAGCACGTGCTACGGGTCGGCAATACATTTGAACAAGGGGAGTATTACGCCACCACCGCTCTGAAGAACGAAGGAATGGTCTTCACTCTGGGAGGGACCGGGTGGGCTGAATTGATCCGGCTCGCCGGCGACCGGAAGCCGGTCGAGTTGCCGGACGACGTGTTTGCCCCTGACCCTGCGCAAGGCTCAGAGTAAGCCGAGCGGCCGGCCCACCAGAAATGATTGGGGCGGTTCGCCGATTGGGAGGCTACCGCGGCATCCAACCGGCCGGGCCGACAGGGAGGCGATTCGGCCCGGCTCATCAAACCGGCTCGCTCCGAGCGCGGCGGGGGGCTCGCTGACGCGGGGCCGATTGGACCCTGTCGGGTTGTCGATCGATTCGCACCTTTCATACAATACGAGTGGTCTCACTGAACCCATGCACTGGAGAGTTCTCGTGTTGCGGATCGTTCCCTTTCCTCATCCCGCGCTACGCTATGAGGCCCGGCCAGTCACCGAGATCAACGACGAACTTCGTGCGAATGTTCGTGAGATGTTCGAACTGATGTACGACGCGCGCGGGATCGGGCTGGCGGCGACTCAGGTTGCCCTGCCCTATCGCTTCTTCGTCTTGAACTTGACCGCCGACCCCGATCAGCCGGATCAGGAACGGGTTTTCATCAATCCCGAGATCATCAAGCGACACTCCTCCGTCGAGGACGAAGAAGGCTGTCTCAGCTTCCCTGGGCTCTATGCCAAGGTGCGTCGCGCCAAACGGATCAAGGTTCGCTGGTTCGACCTGGACGGGAACACGCTGGAGCTCGACGCCGAAGACCTCGAAAGCCGCGCCATCCAGCACGAGGCCGATCACCTTTCGGGTCGCTTGTTCATCGATATGCTCAGTCCGCTCACGCGAAACTCGGTGGGAGCCAAGATTCGCGACTTCGAAACCAAATTTCGCCGGGCTCAGGCTGAGGGTAAGTACCCGACCGACGAAGAAATCATCAGGCAACTTGACGCCCTTTGAATCGAGAGTGGTGAAGCTCAATGCCGCAACCTTTGCGAATCATCATGCTCGGTACCGGCGACTTTGCGCTGCCGACCTTCGTCCATCTCTGCGAGACGGGTCACAACGTCATCGCCCTGATCACGCAGCCCGATCGTCCGCAAGGGCGCAAGCAACTGATCATCCCGAGCCCGATCGCGTGTGCCGCTAAGGAACGCGGCATCCCGGTGCTTCAGCCCGAAAATGTGAATGCTCCGGAGTTTCTCGAACCACTCAAGGCCCTCGCACCTGATCTTTTGATCACGGCGGCATATGGCCAGATTCTCTCGGCGGAATTGCTCGCCGTCCCCCCTTTCGGTGGAATCAACCTTCATGGGTCGATCCTCCCGGCCTACCGCGGCGCCTCACCGGTGGCGAGAGCCATCGAGAATGGTGATCTCGAGGCCGGCGTGACCGTGATCCGGATGACTCCCAAGATCGATGCCGGGGGAATGATCGCGGTGGCCAAGACGCCGATCGATCCCAACGAGACGGCCGGCGAACTGGAAGCGCGGCTCGCCAAGCTCGGAGCGCCCCTCATCGCGGAGTCGATCGCCGCGGTCGAGGCGGGCACCGCGACGATTCTGCCGCAGGACAAGGCCAAGGTGACCAAGGCCCCCAAACTCACGAAAGACGATGGCCTCATCGATTGGTCGAAATCCGGCCTGGCGATCCACAACCTGGTCCGTGCAATGCAACCCTGGCCAATCGCATCCACATTCTGGAAGCGGGCTTACGACCCGACCCGAGAACCACTCCGGCTGATCATCCATCGGACCGAACCGGTGGACCGCGACGGCCCCCCCGGCGTCGTTCTCGAAGCGTACGGTGATCAATTGGTGGTGGCAGGCAGTCAAGGCGCCGTGCGCCTGATCACCGTTCAGGTCCCTGGCAAGAAACCGGCACCCGTGGCCGCCTTCCTGAACGGCAATTGCGTCGTCCCTGGTGAGCAACTGGGATGATCATGACCGAGAATTGACCGAGAACCATCGACGGGGGCGTGTTTAGGACGTTTCCAGGATCGGTAAAGGTTGGTACAATCACCTGGCTCACGGCACCCGTCGGAATGTCATCCCGCGCCGGCTCCGCGACGGGATTTGCAGGATTCACGAATGTCTGACGTAACGCCAAAAAGAAAAAAGCTTTACATCGAAACCGTTGGCTGTCAGATGAACCTGCTCGATAGCGAGCTGGTGGTGGGAAAGCTCCGTAACGAGGGTTACGAGCTGACGGATGACATCGGCAAAGCCGACACAATCCTCTACAACACCTGCTCAGTCCGACAGCACGCGGAAGACAAGATATACAGTGCGCTTGGCCGGATCAAACAGCTCAAGCAACTCAAGCCCGAACTCACCATCGGCGTCCTCGGCTGCATGGCCCAGAAGGATCAGAAGCAGATCCTCAAGCGGGCTCCCCACGTCGACATCGTGGTCGGGCCAGGTCAGCTCGCCCAGGTCCCGGAATTGCTCGTTCTCGCCAAGGAGCAAGCGACACCGCAGATGGCCGTGAGCCTACCTCGAACGGCGGGCTCGAACCAGACGGTGACCGCGAGTTTTGCCGAGTACGACCCGATTCGCGAACCTGCGATGCGGCCTTCGCCATTCCAGGCGTTCGTCCGGATCATGATGGGCTGCGATAAGTTTTGCACCTACTGCATCGTCCCATCCGTTCGCGGCCCCGAACAGAGCCGCCCCGCATCCGTGATCGTGGATGAAGCCCGTGTGCTCGCCGATCAGGGGGTCAAGGAGATCACCCTGCTTGGCCAGACGGTGAACAGTTATCGATCCGTCGACGCGTCAGGGCGAACCTTTCGCCTTTCCGACCTGCTCGAGCGCCTTCACGAGATCGAAGGGCTGCAACGGATCAAGTTCATCACGAACTTCCCCAACGATATGACCGACGACCTGCTCCAGGCCGTGCGCGACCTGCCTCGGGTTTCCCGCTACTTGCACGTCCCGGCCCAGAGCGGTTGCGACGAAGTCCTGAAGCGGATGAAGCGAACGTACTCGGTCGCGCTCTACGACGACATGCTCGACCGAATCCGCGAAACGGTGCCCGACGCGGCGGTCTCGAGCGACTTCATCGTCGGCTTTCCCGGTGAGTCCGAGGCCTCATTCGAGAAGTCGATGCGGCTCGTCGAACGCGGCCGGTTCAAAAACAGCTTCATCTTTAAATACAGCCCACGCCAGGGGACCAAGGCCGATACGCTCTTCATCGACGATGTCCCCGAAGAAGTCAAAAAGCGGCGCAACAACGACCTGCTCGTCCTCCAGACGGCGATCAGCCAGGAAGACAACCGACGTCTCATCGGGCAAAGTCTCGAGGTGCTCGTCGAGGGACCGAGCAAGTCGTCAAAGGGGATCGCCGCCGGCGAACTCGGCCAACTCTCCGGCCGCTCATCCTGCGATCGCATCATCGTCTTCGAGGGGCACGAGCGACTCGTAGGGCAATTTGTGCCCGTGACCATAGAGGATGCGAGCGGCGTCACCTTGTTCGGTCGGGTCGTCACCATGGATCTGGTTGCGCCTCGGGCGTGAGGGGGAGCGGATGGTGAGCCCGCTCAACGACCTGATCGGTCGCTGGGTCGCATCGGTGGGAATTGATCCCAAGCTCGTGCCAGCGTCTATCAAGCTGGAGACTCATTTCGATCATGCCCCGGCGCCGTCACGTCCTGGTGCCGACCCGCAACAAATTAAAGCATGGGAGCAACGTCATGGGTATTTGCTCCCCGATGGGCTTCGCGCCTGGCTCTTGCTCTCGAATGGTTTCTATCTCGATGGCCCCTTGATCCACCCTCTCTCCGCCATCGGGCCCATGGTTCCGTTTGCGCGGGTGCCCGACCTGGTCGTGCAGCCGGAGAGTTGGTTTGAACTGGGTAACCCGAACGTAGAGACCGTCTGCATCGATCTCGCCTATCGCTGGCCGGGGGGTGATTTCCCGATCTTCACGTCGGGCGACGACCAGACGCATAGTCGACCTCGGATGATCGCGTCAGGCTTCAACTCCTGGTTCCTCGAAGTCCTGAAACAAGGGGGACGGGAATTCTGGTTCGACCCTGGTTTTTCTTCCCTCGGTGACCCCTGGGTGGAGCATCGCCGGCATACGCCCGCCCCTCCGCTACCCGATCGGTTGCGACCGTTAGCGGCTCGCGTCCTGCCGCTCATGCGTCCTGGTGCGGACGACCGCTCGATTGCCAATTCCCTAGGCATTAGCCGCGGGGACGTCGAGGTTCTCTTCCGACACCTCCAGCATGGTTCGGCGAATTTTGCGGGGCCATGAATCACTCCAGGCTCGGTGAACGACAATGAAGGAGAACCGAGTCGCGAACACCGAATGGTTCCTGAGCTTTCTGAACGAGCCAGAATCAGCGAAACGGTGGCTCGCCAGTCTGGGAGTCCGCGCCCCTGAGCGCGGCATTCGCGACCTGCGTGACCTCGACAGCAGGTCGAACGACCCAGGGATCATGGCACGGCTGGCAGGGCAGTTCCACGGCTTGCTTCCCGCCTGTCCCGATCCCGACATGGCGCTCACGAACCTGGAGCGTTACGTCGCGGCCTGCCCTGCACCTGACGCCACTCTCAAACTGCTGGCGGAGAATCCTCGGACGACCGAGATCCTCGTGCAACTCTTCAGCACGAGCCAGCACTTCAGCGAATTCATGATTCGCGACCCCAGTTACCTCGACTGGCTCCGAGGTGGGGCCGATCGTCGCGATCGCGATACGTTGATTGCCGAACTCTGGAACGACCTCGAGGAGGCTCGTGATGAGGAAAGCGAGCGGTTGATCATTCGCCAGTTCCGCCAGCGCGAGTTGCTCCGGATCGGCTACAACGACATCGTTCGGGGAATGCCGCTCGAAGTGGTGACCCTCGACCTCTCGCACCTGGCTGACGCCTGCGTTGAAGCCGCCTGCCGCCTCGCACGCCGCCGCGCGGAGTTCCGACACGGCCCCCCGTCGGGCCATGACGACGCCCCCGCCCGTTTCGTCGTCCTGGCCCTCGGCAAACTCGGCGGCTCGGAGCTCAACTACAGCTCGGACATCGACCTCATCTTCCTCTACGACGTCGAGGGGCACACGACCGGCCCCCGCGTCGTTTCCAATGCGGAATTCTTCGCCAAAATGGGGGGCGATGTCGTCCGAATCCTCTCGGACCACACCTCGCTCGGCATCGCCTATCGGGTCGACATGCGGCTGCGGCCCGAGGGCGAGCAAGGCGCTCTGGCCCGCTCGCTCGCGGCCACCCTCGGCTACTACGAAACGTCCGGGCGGACCTGGGAACGGCAAGCCCTGATCAAGTGCCGGCCCATCGCCGGCGACCTCGACCTCGGACGCGAATTCATCGAGTCGATCACCCCGTTCGTCTATCGACGCTACCTCAGTGGTGCCGAGATCGGCGAGATCAAGGCGATGAAACGGAAAATCGAACAGCGGACCGTCTCCGCCGGCACCGCCTCGGTCGAGGTCAAGACGGGCCACGGCGGGATCCGTGATGTGGAATTCGTCGTCCAGTTCCTCCAACTCCTCCACGGTGGCTCCTACACCGACGTCCGCCATCCGAATACCCTCCAAGCGATTTCTCAACTCGAAGTCGTCGGCTGTCTGACCGCCGAAGAACGCGGCATCATGGAGGATACCTACCGCTTCCTCCGACGCGTCGAGCACCGGCTTCAGACCATGTTCGACCGCCAGACGCACGAAATGCCCCGCGGGTTCGACGAACAGCGCATCCTGGCCATCCGAATGGGCTACCCTCTGGTCAGCGTCTGGGAAGATCGAACCGGGCCCGCCCAACGCTTCTTGACGGACTATCGCGCCAAGACCGAGTTGAATCGCAAAATCCTCAACCACTTACTCCACGATGCGTTTCGGGATGATGACGGCGATGCCGCCGACCCGGTCGTCGACCTGGTCCTCGACCCCGATCCGGACCCGGTCCTCATCACCCGGGCGCTGGAGCGCTTTTCATTTCAGGATCGCCAGACTGCCTACCAGAACTTGATGGCCCTGGCGCGAGAGGATTTTCCGTTCCTCTCCCAGGCGCGCTGCCGGCACTTTCTCGCGGCGATCGCGCCTCGCCTTCTCCAGGCGGTTAGCCAGGCCCCCGACCCTGACATGGCCCTCACGAATCTGGAGAAAGTCTCGGCGTCGCTAGGTGCCAAGGCGATTCTCTGGGAACTCTTCAACTTCAACCCACCGACCCTCCGCCTCTTCGTGGAGCTGTGCGCCACCAGCCAGTTCCTCTCGGAAATTCTGATCAACAACCCCGGGATGATTGATGAGCTGATGGATTCGCTGGTGGTCGATCGCCTTCAACCCGCTCAGGCGATCAAAGCCGAGCTGGCCGAACTTTGTAAGGGGGCCGAGGACCTCGCGCCGATCTTGCTGAGCTTCCGAAACAAGGAATGGGTCCGGATCGGGATTCGCGATATCCTTGGCCGCGAGCCGATTCGCGAAGTCACTCGCGAGCTGGCCGATGTGGCCGAAGCCATCGTCAACCAGGTGGCGCGCGACCAATGGGAGCGCAGGGCCGCCAAGTATGGCCTCCCTCACCGTGCCTCGGACGGCAAGCGTTCGCGGTGGGCGATCGTCGGTCTTGGAAAGCTCGGGGGGCGCGAGCTGAACTATCACAGCGACCTCGACCTGGTCTTCCTCCACGAAGCGGACGGAGAAACGCAAGGCGGCCTCGAGTCCATCAGCAACGAGCAGTTCGTGAACGAGGTGGCACGTCGAGTCCTCAAAGCAATGGGGGGAGACACGTCGTCAGGCTCGCTCTACCAGGTTGACACTCGCCTCCGACCACATGGAGCGTCGGGGCCGCTTGTCGTGACGTTAGCGGCCTTCCGCGACTATTTCCGTGACTTCGCCCAGCCTTGGGAACGGCTCGCGCTGACCCGCTCCCGGATTATTTTCTCGAATGGTGGTTTCGGACGAGATGTCCAGGAGACACTCCAGGAGATCTCCTCGTCGGTCACGCTCGACTCGAAGACGTTGGCTCAGGAAGTGATCGCGATGCGGCGCAAGCTCGAGGAAGGGCGGCCCCGCAGTGATCTCAAGCGAGGGTCGGGCGGCCTCACAGATATCGAATTTCTGGTTCAATTCCTCCAGTTGGTCCATGCCGCGGAATTTCCTGAGATCACCCGGCCGAACCTTTGGGACGCCCTCGACGGACTCCGCCGCGCAGGGCTACTCAGCTCCGAGATGCATGTCGACCTGCGAGAGGCCTACGACTTTCTCCGCACTGTCGAGAGCCGCCTCCGAATCGTTCATAACCGAAGCGCCCACGACCTCCCCGAGAAGGCCGAAGAGCTGGCCAGGCTGGCACGCCGCTTGAACTATACTTCCAACGTCTCGACCGATTTGGTCCTGGCCTTCACCGCCGACGCCGACCGGCACGCTGTCCGCACACGCGCCTTGTTTCAAGAAGTGGTCGGTCGAGCCTCTGGAGAACTCGCGTAAGCACCGAGCTCAGGTGACTTCCCGAGGGAGGGGTGCTCCACGCAACCCGGCGAGGAGATTCGCCACGGACAGTTCGGCCATCCGACGCCTGGTCTGGACGGTGGCGCTGCCGATATGCGGAGTGATCAAGACGTTGGGAAGGCCCAGCAAGGGATGGTCACGCGGAAGCGGTTCCGGGTCGGTCACGTCCAGCGCGGCTGCGGCAATCTCCCCTGAACTCAAGGCCTCGACGAGATCGTCATTTCGAACCACCGAGCCCCGGGCGATGTTCACGAGGATCGCCGAACGCTTCATTTTCGCCAGCGCGACGGCATCGATCATTCCGCGCGTTTCCTCGGTCAACGGAACCGTCAGCATCACGAAATCGGCCTGGAAAAACAGTTGATCCAGGGTCACGTATTGCACCCCAAGTTCCGTCTCGACGTTCGGCCGGCGGGTTCGATTGTGGTAGAGGACGGTCATCTCAAACCCACGGGCTCGCTTGGCAACCTCACGACCGATGTTCCCCATCCCGATGATTCCGAGCGTTGAGCCGTGAACTTCGACGCCGAGCATATAGCCGGGGTCGTAGACGGTAAACTCCGGAGACTGAGCGTAGCGGGCCCCCTCCACTACCCGACGCGATGCGGCGAGCAACAGGCCGAACCCGAGATCGGCCGTGGCCCCTTCGAGCACGCCCGGCGTGTTCCCGACCGAGATCCCGCGCTGACCGGCGTCGGCCAGGTTGATGTGATCGACCCCGACTCCGAAGTTACTGATAACCTTCAAGCCGGGCAGGCGGTCCATCATCGCTCCGTCCACCTGAGGGTGGCCGTAGGTGTAAATTCCATCGATCGGATCGGAGCTTCCCTTTAGGGCGACCTCCCAGGGAAGAATTTCGACAACGCCTCGGAGCAAATCGTCAATCGTAGCGTCGAGCGGCCCGTCGGCGACCACCCGGGGCCGCGGGATTGAATCAACGGGTTCAGGCATCAAATCTCTCTCAGCGTTCGTGCGTCTACGGAAAAGTCATGACCAGTCGAGTCGCCTGGCCATTAAACCTCCTCGAGCCTGAAGTCACAAGCTCCGTCACATGCACTTGCGGCTGGCGTCGAAGCTGGGCCGACCCCCTGCCATCACCTTGAACAATTGAGGATATCTGGCGTAAAATGACTACCAGCACAATGCATTGCCCTGATAGCTTGAGGGCCAAGGCATGCGTAAAGCCAAGATTCATCCAAGCGTGGTGATACCCCTAATCGCCACACTCTACGCCATGGCTTGGGCGACTGGGTGCGCCCTGGCTACGCCACCTCCTCAGGAGCGACAGTTCGCCGTCGCCGACCAACTCCACGGTTTACGCTCTGAGACGAACTGGCAGCGCGTCGGGTTCGAGCGCGTCGTAGACGATCCAAACCTCGCCGCCTTGGATGAGGACGACGATCGGGAGGAAGTCCTCGAATCGATTCGTCCGAGCTTGATCATTGGCTTCGACCACCCCGTATCGACGAGTAGCGTTGCGACCGCACTCGTCTCCGATTCCGACTCTCGTGGCGACAGCCCTGGAGGACGTCGCGGTCCCCCTCCCCGTATGCCCCCCGCCTGACACTTCCCCCCTTCATTCGCCGCTCGAGCTCCTCATGGCCGTGGTGATGCTGCGCTGATCGCGAAGCCTGCCTTGGCGTTGAGCCTCCTCAAGGACGTGACGGACATTCGTCCAGATCTCCGGTCGGCGGTTAACCGACCGACCCCACCTTATCATCAAGTCATACAATAGTGATCGTTGCGAGGTTTTCGCCATGGTCCGCGCGATTATTACGTGGAGCCTGCATAATCGTCTGATTGTCATCTTGGGGGTCCTCGCCCTCATCGCCGCTGGCATCCACTCCGCTGCCAACTTGAACGTCGAAGCGTACCCCGACCCCACCCCCCCTTTGGTCGAGGTGATCACCCAAAATCCAGGGGCCAGTCCCGAGGAGATGGAACGACTGATCGGAATTCCTCTCGAAACCGCTCTGAACGGGATGCCAGGTCTCGATGACATGCGAAGTACGTCGATCAGTGGCCTGAACGACATCAAATGCCAATTTACCTACGGCACCGACTACAAGTCGGCTCGCCAAGAGGTGATTAATCGAATCGGCGCCGTCAGTAACCTGCCGCCGGGGGTGACTCCCGGACTCTCCCCCTGGAGTCCTACCGGCGAGATCGTCCGTTACGTCCTGGAGGGTCCCGCTTACACCACGAACCAACTCAAAGCCGTCCAGGACTGGGTCCTCAACCGGATCCTCAAGACCGTCCCGGGGGTCGTCGATGTGACCGGCTACGGCGGCACGGTCAAGCAGTACCAGGTACTGGTCAACCCCCGATTGCTCCGCCACTATAACGTCACTTTGCTTCAAGTGGAGGAAGCCCTCGCCCGATCCAACGCCAACGTGGGCGGCGACCTGTTGATGCTCGGCAGCCAGGCGCATAACGTGCGTGCGATCGGATTGCTCGGCAAAGGGATCGACCCGCTCGATCCGGCCAACGTCGATCAATCGGTTGGAATCGAGCTAAAGAAACTCGATGATATCAATAATGTCATCGTGACCACATCCGGCGGTATGCCGATCTTCGTGCGACACGTAGCCGAGGCCATCGTCGGTCATCGCCCAAGACTGGGGATCGTCGGCCGAGGCCGTGAGGACGACGTTGTCGAGGGAATCGTGCTGATGCGCAAGTACGAGAAGAGTCTTCCGACCTCGGAAGCTGTCGCCGCGAAGTTGAAGGAGATCGAACGCGAAAAATTACTGCCCAAAGGGATGAGAATTCGCGTTTTCAATAAGCGTACCGACCTCGTCCACGTGACAACCCATAATGTTCTTCATAATCTCATTTTTGGGATGTCGCTCGTGGTTGCCGTGCTGGTCGTCTTTCTCGGTGACCTCAGCAGCGCAGCGATCGTCGCGATCATGATCCCGCTGGCGCTTCTCTTCTCGGTGACCGTACTCTATCTCCAGGGCAAGTCGGCCAACCTCTTATCAATCGGCGCGGTGGATTTCGGGATCATCGTCGACAGTTCGGTGATCATCGTCGAGAACATCTACCGGCACATTACGGCCCCCGACGCCGACCGAACCCGCCCCTTGATCGACCGGATCGCAGACGCCTCCCATGAGATTGAGCGGGCTCTCTTCTTCTCCGCTTCGATTATTGTCTGCGCCTTCCTCCCCTTGTTCGCAATGACAGGGCCGGAGGGGGCACTCTTCGGCCCCATGGCGAACACCTACGCCTTCTCGATCTTCGGAGCACTCCTGCTCGCATTGACCTTGGCACCCGTGCTCTGCTCATTCCTCTTCCGCAACAAACGCGAGGAAACCGACACATTCGTCGATCGTTTGATGAAGCGACGCTACCTCTGGATTTTGCACCGGGTACTCAATCACGGCAAGCTCACCCTGGTGTTTATAGGCGTCCTCCTCGCCTTCACCCTCGCGCTGATCCCCGGCCTCGGCGGCGAATTCATGCCTGAGCTCGAGGAGGGCAACCTCTGGATCCGCGCCCTGTTGCCACGGACCGTCTCGCTTCAGGAGGCCGCACGGCTGGCGCCTCGGTTGCGGAAGGTGATCGCGTCGATGCCCGAAGTCAAGGGCGTGATGTCCCATGTCGGTCGCCCTGACGACGGCACGGACGTCACCAGCTTCTTCAACGTCGAGTTCAACGTTCCGCTCCAGCCGATGGAACAATGGCCGAAGGGTATGACCCGTGAGAAGATCCAGGATGAGCTGATGGCGAAGTTCCACGAATTCCCCGGCATCGACTTCAGCTTCTCGCAACTCATCCGCGACAACGTCGATGAGGCACTCTCGGGCGTCAAGGGGGCCAACTCCGTCAAGCTGAGCGGCAACGACCTGAGAGTCCTCGAAGAAAAGGGGCAACAGTTGGTGAACGTGCTCCGGACTGTACGGGGCATCGAGAATGTCGGCCTGTTCCACATCGTTGGCCAACCCAACTTGGAGATCGATATCGATCGCGCCGCTTGCGCTCGTTACGGCGTCAACGTCGCGGATGTCGAGCAGGTGGTCCAGGTCGCCATCGGTGGCCGGGCCTTCTCACAGATGGTGGAGGGAGAGAAGCTTTATGACATCGTACTTCGACTCCCCAATGACCTCCGCGACGATCCCACCGTGATTGGCCGGATCCCGATCGATGTGCCCGGAGGGGGGGATACGGGGGAAGGAGTCCGGATCCCGTTGTCGCAACTCGCGACCATCAACCCGCACACGCCTGGCGCCTCATATATCTACCGCGAGAATAACCGCCGCTACATTCCGGTCCGGTTCGCCGTGCGCGATCGCGATCTCGCCTCCGCCATTGCCGAAGCCCAGCGCAAGGTCAACGACCCCAAAACCGGCGTTGACCTGCCACAAGGATACAAGCTCGAGTGGTCGGGGGAGTTCGCCCAGATGCAGGAAGCCAATGCCCGGCTCAAGTGGATCGTGCCGTTGTCCATCGTGCTGATGATGGTCCTGCTTTACACCGCCTTCAACTCGCTAAAGGACGCTTTCCTGGTCATGACCAACGTGGTCGAGGCGTCGATGGGGGCGTCTGGGCCCTGCATTTAACGGGGGTCCACTTCAGCATCTCGGCGGCGGTGGGCTTTATCTCGATTTTCGGCGTCGCCGTTCAGGACGGAGTCCTGCTGATCTCTTACTTCAACCAGATGCGGGCCGCCGGGATCCCGGTGCGTGAATCCGTGATGCGAGGCGCCGAGCTGCGGGTCCGCCCGGTCGTCATGACCGAGTTGACGGCCATGCTCGGCCTCTTACCGGCCGCGTTTGCAACCTCGATCGGCTCTCAGGCACAAAGGCCGTTGGCGATCGTCGTTGTGGGATCCATGTTCGTGACGTTATTCCTGGCCCGATTCCTGATGCCCGTGCTCTACAGTATCTTCCCCGCGCCTGCTGGCACTGTCCACGACATTCATCGGGCCAAGTTGATCGAAGGATCGCATTACACCGATGAGTTCCTCAACGGCGACCGGACGCCCGAAGAGGAGGAACGCTGAAAAATCAACCGCCCCCCCTCGTAATGAAGCGAGTTCGCCCGCAATAGGGGGGGGGGCACATAAAATCTGATCGCTTATTCAAATGCGATTTCATTCATTCCAGTCTGTCAATCAGTTGGGAACGCGCCCACCGGTTGTAGCCCCATCGGGCTGAATTCAAACACTCCCAGACGCGTTCAGAGCAGACGACTCGGTGGGTGGAGCTCGCCGACGAATTCAATGGGGTCATTCGCGGACCCCTCTTTCATGAAAGCGCATACCAATCCCTAAGATATCACAGGCAAACAGAAAATGATTTCGCGATGCAATGCGGTAGTAGATGATCGCAACCGGGTTGAACAGGGAGCAAGTGATGGCGAAGCCGGACGAAGTTCAATAGCGTTCCCACAAGCTGGAATCCAAGCTAACGAATCGATCCCCGTCAACCCCTTGAACAAACATGGATATCATGCGTAGAATGACTCCCGTACTATGGAAGAATTCGCGAGTTCGAGGTCCAAGGCGTGCGTAAAGCCCGGATCTATCCGCGTCTGCTGATTGCTGCAATCGCCGCATTTTGCGTCACGGCGTGGGTGAATGTTTGCGCCCCAACTTCGATCATTCCTCGGGAGACTTGGGCGACGACTGTCGACCGACTCCAGGTTTTGCGTCACGAGTCAAAATGGGAGCGGGTCCGGGTCGATCAGGTCGCAGGCGAATTGAACTTCGCCACTTTTGAAGAGGATGACTCGCAAGAGGAAGTCCGCGAATCGGCTCGAACGAACTCAATCGCCGGCTTCGACCACCCTGTCTCGACGAGCGGCGTACATGCCAAACTCGTCCCCGACTCCGACTCTCGAGGTGACAGCCTCGGAGGACGTCGCGGTCCCCCTCCCCGTATGCCCCCCGCCTGACACTTCCTCCCTTCATTTGCCGCGCGAGCTCCTCACGGCTGTTGTAAAGATGCGTTGATCGCGAAGTCAACCTCGGCGGTGCGCTCCTTCAATAGCCCTGACGGACAATTACCCATCTCCCCGGTCGACAGTATCTCGACGGGGCCTTCCCTACCTCTCCTGTCACTCACTCACACCCTCATTCAGGCTGCGAGGCCTTCACCCATGGTCCGCGCGATTATTACGTGGAGCCTGCATAATCGTCTGATTGTCATCTTGGGGGTCCTCGCCCTCATCGCCGCCGGCATCCACTCCGCTGCCAACTTGAACGTCGAAGCGTACCCCGACCCCACCCCCCCCTTGGTCGAGGTGATCACCCAAAATCCAGGGGCCAGTCCCGAGGAGATGGAACGACTGATCGGAATTCCTCTCGAAACTGCTCTGAACGGGATGCCAGGCTTGGAGGATGTGCGAAGCACGTCGATCAGTGGTCTGAATGACATCAAATGCCAATTTACCTACGGCACCGACTACAAGTCGGCTCGCCAAGAGGTGATTAATCGAATCGGCGCCGTCAGTAACCTGCCGCCGGGGGTGACTCCCGGACTCTCCCCCTGGAGTCCTACCGGCGAGATCGTCCGTTACGTCCTGGAAGGTCCCGCTTACACCACGAACCAACTCAAAGCCGTCCAGGACTGGGTCCTCAACCGGATCCTCAAGACCGTCCCGGGGGTCGTCGATGTGACCGGCTACGGCGGCACGGTCAAGCAGTACCAGGTACTGGTCAACCCCCGGTTGCTCCGCCACTATAACGTCACGTTGCGTCAGGTGGAGGAAGCCCTCGCCCAGTCCAACGCCAACGTGGGCGGCGACCTGTTGATGCTCGGCAGCCAGGCGCATAACGTGCGTGCGATTGGATTGCTCGGCAAAGGGATCGACCCACTCGACCCGGCCAACGTCGATCAATCGGTTGGAATCGAGCTAAAGAAACTCGATGACATCAATAATGTCATCGTGACCACATCCGGCGGTATGCCGATCTTCGTGCGACACGTGGCCGAGGCCATCGTCGGTCATCGCCCAAGACTGGGGATCGTCGGCCGAGGCCGTGATGATGATGTCGTCGAGGGAATCGTGCTGATGCGCAAGTACGAGAAGAGTCTTCCGACCTCGGAGGCCGTCGCCGCGAAGATGAGGGAAATCGAACGCGAAAAATTACTGCCCAAAGGGATGAGAATTCGCGTTTTCAACAAGCGTACCGACCTCGTCCACGTGACAACCCATAATGTTTTGCACAATCTTGTCCTCGGGATGGCACTCGTGGTTGCCGTGCTGATTGTCTTTCTCGGTGACCTCAGTAGCGCGGTGATCGTGGCGATCATGATCCCACTCTCGCTCCTCTTCTCGGTGACCGTACTCCATCTCCAGGGCAAGTCGGCCAACCTCTTATCGATCGGCGCGGTGGATTTCGGGATCATCGTCGACAGCTCGGTGATCATCGTCGAGAACATCTACCGGCACATTACGGCCCCTAACGCCGACCGAACCCGCCCCTTGATCGACCGGATCGCAGACGCCTCCCATGAGATTGAGCGGGCTCTCTTCTTCTCCGCCTCGATTATTGTCTGCGCCTTCCTCCCCTTGTTCGCAATGACAGGGCCGGAGGGGGCACTCTTCGGCCCCATGGCGAACACCTACGCCTTCTCGATCTTCGGAGCACTCCTGCTCGCATTGACCTTGGCACCCGTGCTCTGCTCATTCTTCTTCCGCAACAAACGCGAGGAAGCTGACACATTCGTCGATCGTTTGATGAAGCGACGCTACCTCCGGATCTTGAACCGGGTACTCGATCACGGCAAGCTCACCCTGGTGTTTATGGGTGTCCTCCTTGCCTTCACCCTCGCGCTGATCCCCGGCCTCGGCGGCGAATTCATGCCCGAGCTCGAGGAGGGCAACCTCTGGATCCGCGCCCTGTTGCCACGGACCGTCTCGCTTCAGGAGGCCGCACGGCTGGCGCCTCGGTTGCGGAAGGTGATCGCGTCGATGCCCGAAGTCAAAGGCGTGATGTCCCACATCGGTCGCCCTGACGACGGCACGGACGTCACCAGCTTCTTCAACCTCGAGTTCAACGTTCCGCTCCAGCCGATGGATCAGTGGCCGGAGGGCATGACCCGTGAGAAGATCCAGGATGAGTTGATGGCGAAGTTCCACGAATTCCCCGGCATCGACTTCAGCTTCTCGCAACTCATCCGCGACAATGTCGAGGAGGCACTCTCGGGCGTCAAGGGGGCCAACTCCGTCAAACTGAGCGGCAACGACCTGAGAGTCCTCGAAGAGAAGGGGCAACAGTTGGTGAACGTGCTCCGGACTGTACGGGGCATCGAGAATGTCGGCCTGTTCCACATCGTCGGCCAACCCAACTTGGAGATCGATATCGATCGCGCCGCTTGCGCTCGTTACGGCGTCAACGTCGCGGAAGTCGAGCGGGTGGTCCAGGTCGCCATCGGTGGCCGGGCCTTCTCACAGATGGTGGAGGGAGAGAAGCTTTATGACATCGTACTTCGACTCCCCAATGACCTCCGCGACGATCCCACCGTGATTGGCCGGATCCCGATCGATGTGCCCGGAGGGGGGGATACGGGGGAAGGAGTCCGGATCCCGTTGTCGCAACTCGCGACCATCAACCCGCACACGCCTGGCGCCTCATATATCTACCGCGAGAATAACCGCCGCTACATTCCGGTCCGGTTCGCCGTGCGCGATCGCGATCTCGCCTCCGCCATTGCCGAAGCCCAGCGCAAGGTCAACGACCCCAAAACCGGCGTTGACCTGCCACAAGGATACAAGCTCGAGTGGTCGGGGGAGTTCGCCCAGATGCAGGAAGCCAATGCTCGGCTCATGTGGATCGTGCCGTTGTCCATCGTGCTGATCATGATCCTGCTTTACACCGCCTTCAACTCGATGAAAGATGCCTTTCTGGTCATGACCAACGTGGTCGCGGCGACGATGGGAGGCGTCTGGGCCTTGCGTTTAACGGGGGTCCACTTCAGCATCTCGGCGGCGGTGGGGTTTATCTCGATCTTCGGCGTCGCCGTTCAGGACGGAGTCCTGCTGATCTCTTACTTCAACCAGATGCGGGCCGCCGGAATCCCGGTGCGTGAGTCCGTGATGCGAGGCGCCGAGCTGCGGGTCCGCCCGGTCGTCATGACCGAGCTGACGGCCATGCTCGGCCTCTTACCGGCCGCGTTTGCAACCTCGATCGGCTCCCAGGCACAAAGGCCGTTGGCGATCGTCGTCGTCGGGGCAATGTTTGTGACGCTGTTCCTGGCGCGATTCCTGATGCCCGTGCTCTACAGCATCTTCCCGGCACCCACCGGCAGCGGCCACAACGCTCATCAAGCAGAACTGATCGAAGGATCACGCTACACCGATGAAATCCTCAATTGCGGCCGGGCCGCCGAAGCGGAGGATCATTAAACCTCGCCCCACCGAGCGTAGATTCCTCCGTGTTGTACACCGCGGAGTCGCTCGGGTCCGACTTCGGACCCCAGCGTTTCCAAACGCTCGGCCTGGGTTCCACCCGGTCGTTGAAGCCTTGAGTGGCGGGAGGTGCCTCGAATTGGAATGAGCCCGTGACCAAGCAGCCGGGCTTCAGCTCACGGGCTCATTCTTGCAACTTACGAGAGGCCTTCGAGGTGGCCAGTGCTGTCACCGAGTTGATCGAGGTGCGCACCCATCCTGTCGAGAAGCGAGAGCCAGAGGTTATTGACCGGGGTTTCCTTCGGAAAACGAACGTGGCGGCCGGGCTTGAGCGACCCTCCCCCCTTACCGGCGACGAGGATCGGCAGGTTGTCGTGTGAGTGACGGTTGCCATCGCTATTGCCACTGCCGTACGCGATCATGCAATTGTCGAGCAGCGTTCCCTCTCCCTCGGGGATGGCTTTGAGCCTGCCAATCAAATAAGCAAACTGCTGAATATGAAAAGTATTGATTGAACGAACTTTGTCGATCTTGTCCGGGTCTCCACGATGATGCGTCAGCTCGTGATGACCTTCGGAGACTCCTACCATCTTGTACTTCAGCTCGCTCCCTTCGCGACCGAACATGCAAGTCGCCACGCGAGTCACATCGGTCTGGAACGCGAGGACCATCAAGTCGCACATGAGGTGAAAGTGATCCCCAAGGTCGGCCGGAACCGACTCGGGCCGGACTGCGCCCGCGGGAGGCTGAATCGGCGGCAAGGTTTCCGCGCGGGCGATCCGAAGCTCGAGCTCACGCACGCAGGTAAGATATTGATCCAGCTTCTGCCGGTCCGCTCCACCCAACCGACTCTCGAGCCCGCGCGCATCGGCAATCACAGCGTCGAGCACACTTGCCCGGAGCCGGTTCCGCTTCAGTCGGCTGGGGTCATTCGACTGGTCGGAGAAGAGCCGCTCGAACACGAGACGAGGGTCAACCTCGTTCGGCAGTGGCGAGGTTGACGACCGCCAGGACATCGTATGCTCGTAGACACAGGAGTATCCACTATCGCAGTTGCCGGTCCCTCGATATCGTTCGATGCCCAGTTCGAGTGACGACAGGCGGGTTCGATCGCCCAGGCGAGTCGCCGCGACCTGGTCGGCCGAGATGCCGGACCGGAAGTTAGCCCCGGCGGTCTTCCGCGCCTGGCAGCCGGTCAGAAACGCCGATGAGGCACGCGCATGGTCGCCGGCTCCGTCGCCGTTGGGACGAGCCTTGTCACAGGTCAACTCGCTCAGAACGAGCATTTCGTCGCGGTACGGGGCCAGCGGTTGCAGAATGGCCGGCAACTCGAAGCTGGCGCCCTCGCTCGTGGGCGTCCAGTCGTCCATGATCGCGCCGTTGGGAACATAGATGAACGCCAGGCGCCGGGGTGATGCCGCCTGACCAGCGGCGTTGGCCGCCGCCCAGACTCTGGGGCGCATCGCCTCCAGGAACGGGAGGGAGACCACTGTACCGAGCCCGCGCAGGACCGTCCGCCTCGAGATCCGCCCGCCGTTCGTCATCGTACCTCCCCGGTCGCCGTTCGCATCTGGAAGGGTTCGCTTTTGACGACTTCCGTCATCAAGACGGAAAATCGGTCACCGTTTTGATTCAAAGCTTCAAGAATCTTGTCCACGGCACACTTGTCATAGTATTCCAGGCCGCGTCCGAGCGCGTACGTTAGCATCTTCTCGGCAAGGCAACGGCTGAACAACTCTTTTTTGCCTCGGAGTATTGTTTTGAGCTCCGTCGGTCCCTGGAAAGAACGGCCGTCGGGGAGCACGCCTGATGGGTCGATCAAGAACGTTCCATCCTTGTCGCGCCAGGCTCCGGTGGCGTCGTAGTTCTCGAAGGCGAATCCAATCGGATCCATGCGTTGATGACAGGAGGCACAGATCGGCTTTTCCCGATGCATCTCCATGACCTTGCGAAGCGAGCCGGTCAGTCGCTTTTCCTCGGGGAAGTCCGGCACGTCGGGCGGTGGCGGAGGCGGTGGCGTATTCAAGAGCTGGTCGAGGACCCACTTTCCTCGCTTCACCGGCGAGGTCCGGGTCGGGTTCGAGGTGAGCGTAAGAATGCTGGCGTGGGTCAGAATCCCCCCCCGATTGGCCGGCAGCTTGACCCGACGGAACTCTTTCCCCTCAACGCCTGACATGCCGTAATGCTTCGCCAGCCGCTCATTCACGAAGCTGTAATCCGCATCCAAGAAGTCGAGGATCGAGCGATCCTCGCGGACGATCGACTCGAAAAAGAGCTCAGTCTCCCGAATCATGGACGAGCGCAACTCGTCATCGAACCCGGGGAACTCCTTTGAATCGGGTGCGACGAAAGCCAGTTTCCGGATCGTCAGCCATTGCCCGGCGAAGTTCTCGACGAACGCGGCCGCCTTCGGATCGCTGAGCATTCTGCGCAACTGGCTCTCGAGTTCGCCACGCAAACGACCTTCCGCCGCCAACGTCAGAAGCGTCTCATCGGGCATACTACTCCAGAGAAAGTAGGAGAGCCGACTCGCCAGTTCGTATTCGTTGATCGGGTAGCTCGTGCCCGGCTGGGCGTCACGCGGGTCGAGCTCGACTCGAAAGAGGAAGTCAGGCCAAACCAGGACCCCTTCCAGAA
The DNA here is from genome assembly GCF_045290345.1 of Singulisphaera photorubra. GTDB lineage: Bacteria > Planctomycetota > Planctomycetia > Isosphaerales > Isosphaeraceae > Singulisphaera. The sequence goes on from NZ_CP155447.1 coordinate 4,695,686, forward strand.
CCAATCGGACGCAAGCCTCGAAGCGTTCCCCTTCGGACTCGGCCTTGTCATAGAGCTTCATCAGGCGATCGACCTCGTCCGGCTGGACGGGACGGCGAAATGCCCGTGCGGCAAACCGGGAAACGACCTCGCGGGCCGCCTCACGAGGGGCCAGGCCGGGCTGATGGTTCATGATCCGCCGGTGATTTTCCGGGAAGACCTGAGGAGGAGGGTTATACGGACCGTCCATCTCGATCCCACGCAGAAGAGGAGCCGGCGATTCTTCTCGCCGTCAGGGTTCTTCGGGTCGGTATAAGGGTTGAGGAACGTCACCGCGATGGTCTTCGTCCCCGCCTTGATCCGAACTTGCTGCTCGATCTTGGTCGGAGCCGAGCGATCGCCCGTCACGTCGAACTCTTGAATGTCTTCGCCATTGATTCGAACGATTGCCCGCACCGGCTGATCGCCGACCTGATGCCCGAAGGCCGAAACCTGCAGCTTGTAATCGCCCTCATCGAAATAGCTTTGTGCGCGGAATGAGCCGATCGAGTGGAGAAAGAGGCCTGAACCGCGTTTATCTCCACCGGCTCCCTCCGTCGCGCGAATTCCACCAAGCCGGGATTTTGTAGGTTGGGGGGTGTTGTCGGTGACAATCGCCTGCTCAAGAATCGTTTCCGCCGCGGTGAGATACTTTTCAAATAGGAGGGGAGACAGGGAAAGCACGTCGCCGATGTTGTCGAAACCATAACCGACATCGTCGTTGGGAAAGTCCGCCGCCGGTTTGAAGTCGATGCCAACGAGGTCGCGGATCGTGTTGTTGTACTCGACCCGATTGAGCCTCCTCAGGGTGACTCGCCCCACGTTCCTGGTTTGCTCGCAGTCGAGCTTATTGAGCACCCCATCGATGGCGAGGAGAGCGACCTCGGCTTCTTTCAAGGAGGGGCGAGGGCGATTCTTGGGGGGCATCTCACCCGTTCGGATCATCTCGACGACGTTTTCCCAGACCTTGCGATTCTTCTCGACTGCCTGCTCATCGCGATCCGAATCGAGAGTGAGATCGCCCTTGCTCTTCCCATTGCCATGGCACGAATAGCAATGTTTGCTGAGGAAGGGGACAACGTCCTTGGAGAAGGTAGCCGGGGCTCTCGTCTTCTCAGCACCGGCCTGCGTCAACTCTGGAGGCGCGGCGAGTCCCGCCACGGACCATCCCAGGATGATGACGACCGCCAGGCCTCGAACCAGCCGCACAAGCTCGCGTTGGTCCATCCCGCTCACCCTCGCCAGCGAAGCCTCATCGGCCGCCCCTTGCCAATCAAAGGGCGCAAATAGACCCCCAGATCCACTCTATACTGTTCTCAGCGTCATCGGCTCAAACAATCTCCCAACAAATCTCCCAATGCCGTGAACAAACCGAATCATTCCAGATGGCAGGGCCTCGCCAGCGCCGAGTAATTCACAACGTAATGCCTTGGCTTGTTTACCCTTCTAAAAAACGATTGAATTCATTCAATGGAGACTTGTCCGGAGCTCGCGGTGAGTTCGAATTCTCTCGACCTCGGCTTTCCGCCCTCTGAACAAGGCGTGCCACAGGCCGAGCAATCGCCTTCCTTGTGCTCCTCCGTGACGATGGCTAAGATCGCCCATTGATCACAAACCGTTGATCATGGGAGGCGCGACACCTCCCGCGGGCACATGAAACATTCTGATTGTTCATGCTTTTGCTTTATCAATCACTCTTCGGGTTTGCGGAAGCGAGGGGCCACCCGAATTCCGCACTCGTGTGAGTCTCATCATCAGGGAGAGCAGTCAGATGAGAATAGCAGGCCTCGATCGCGTTCGTTCTCGAATCCTCGCTTGTATCGGCGGCCTCACACTCTTGGCTGCGTCCCCCTTGAGTGGTCAAGCTCAAGCCGCAACTCCACCGCCGAACGTGATCTTCATCCTCGCCGATGACCTTGGTTATGGCGATCTCGGCTGCTTCGGTCAGAAGCTTATCCAGACACCGAACATCGACCGACTGGCCGCCGAAGGAACGCGGTTTACGCAGGCCTATGCCGGTGCCACGGTCTGTGCACCGTCCCGGTGCAGCTTGTTGACGGGCAAGCACAACGGACATGCCGCAATTCGAGGCAATCGCGAGATCAAGCCGGAAGGGCAAGTTCCCATGCCGGCCGACACGATTACCGTGGCCCATATCATGAAGTATGCAGGCTACACCACCGGCTTGATCGGCAAGTGGGGCCTCGGCCACCCCGATTCGGTCAGCACGCCCGACAAGATGGGGTTCGATGAGTTCTTCGGCTACAACTGCCAACGCATGGCCCATGAGTATTATCCCGAATACCTCTGGCGCAATAACGAAAAGGTCATGCTCAACGGCAAAGCGTATTCGCACGACCTGATGACGAAGGAAGCCCTCGAATTTGTCCGCCGAAATCAGGAGAAACCGTTCTTCCTCGACCTCTCATTCACCATCCCCCACTCCAAGTTGCAGGTTCCCGACCTGGGCCTCTACGCGGACAAACCGTGGCCCGACAACCTCAAAACGCTCGCGGCCATGATCACCCGGATGGACGGTGACGTGGGACGCCTGATGGCGCTTCTCAAAGAGCTCAAGCTCGACGAAAAAACGCTCGTCATCTTCGCCAGCGACAACGGCGCAGCCTACTCCGACGCGCTCTTCAATCACTCCGGTTCGCTTCGCGGCCACAAACGAGACATGTACGAGGGAGGCATCGCAAGCCCCGTCATTGCCCGCTGGCCTGGTAAAATCAAGCCAGGAGTTGTCAGCGACCAGGTCTGGGCCTTCTGGGACTTCCTCCCGACGATGGCCGAGCTGACCGGTCGACGGACTCCCGCAAACCTCGACGGCATCTCGATTCTTCCCGCCCTGCTGGACGGCCAGGCGATCAAGCATCCGCCGCTCTACTGGGAATTCCACGAGCGTGGCTTTGATCAGGCCGCCCGGATTGGCGACTGGAAGGCCATCCGCCACGGTCTGACTGGGCCGATCGAGCTGTATGACCTCAAGGACGATCGCGAAGAAAAACACAACGTCGCCTCCCAACATCCCGATCAAGTCAAGATATTCGAGACATTTTTCAAGTCGGCACGCGTTGACTCAGAACTCTGGCCAATCCAGACCGCAGGACAGAAGAAGGCTGCGGGCAAAGCGAAAGCCAAGGCGAAAGGAAGCGCACAATGACGCCCTATCAATCGCCTCGCCAGGACCGAGGGAACGAGTTCGATCAGGGCGAACTCTCGGGATTAAGCCGGCGCGCCCTCTTGAAGTCGATGGCCGTGGCTCCCCTCTGCGCAGGCCTCTCGACGTTCTCCATGGCCCAGGGCTCCGGCGCTCGGGAACTCTGGGGCTCAGCGGTCGAAGCTTACCTGAAGCGACTCTCCCGGCCGGATCACGGCTATGCCTGGGAAGATCAGGCCACGTCTCATCTGACTCCGACTTTTGCCGTGATCGGCTGTTACCGGTTGCTGGGCAAAGAGCCGCCGGCGAAGGGCAAGCTGGCGGAATTTGTGGTGAGTCATCATCCGTTTCACTTGAAAACGCTGGAGCGAGACCTCAAGGTTTACGAGTACCAGCAGATTCAGAGCCTCCTCTGGCTCGGTGAAGACGCCTCATCGTTTCGGGAGCAGGTCAAAACCTGGAACCGCCCCTCGATCTACCCCAAGCAGTATGAAAAGCACGGCTATCCGGTTTTCCGATTCGAGTTGATGGCCTTCCTGGGTCGCAAACTACTCGACCTCCCTTTGAGCGATCTCTCCCCCGAATTCGTCCCCTATCTGCTGGAACGGCGCCGTGGCAACGGGAGTTTCAATAACACCCCCGCCGCCGACTCCAGCGACGGTCACGTGATGAACACGTGGTGGGGCCTTCAAGCGTTGGACTCTCTCGGCCGTGTTGAGGAACGGAAGCAGGAAACCGTGGCCTGGCTTCAAGCTTGCCAGACCTCGTCAGGGGGATTCACTCACCAGCCCAACGCCGAAGTCGGAGGCGTGGAGGATGTGGCTTATACCCGTGCAGCGCTCTGTGCACTGAAGCTTCTTGGCGCCTCTCCCGCGAACCGCGAGCGGTGCTTGCAGTACCTCGCCTCGCTCGCGAACGCCGACGGTGGCTTCGGCAATCGGCCCGGTTGGTTGAGCAACCCGATGGCGACTTATGACGCCCTCGACGCCTTCGACACACTCGGAGCTCTTGAAGCCCCACCGGTCTCAAGGCAGGCGCGTCGGCCAAGGTCAGCCTTGCCCGCCGATTTGCAGGTCTTCACGATCCAGGTCGAGGCCCATGGCGAAGGAAGCCCTACTGAGGCCGTGGCCCTGGCTCAGCGGCTGAAGATTCATCTCTGGGGGGCGAAGAACTCCAGTCCCGCCTGGCTTGCTCGTGCCCAGGAGATCGCCGACCAAGGTCAGGTGCCCGTTACCTTTTTCGTGGCGAATGAGGAGTACAACACCTGGGTCGACGTACCTGGCATGGGCACATACAGCCACACCAGCGACATCATCGCACCGGCGGCCGCTGATATCGGCCCTTCGCTCGCGAACCAAGGGGTGGTTTCCTGGCCTCAGTTCCGCGAGCGCCGGTTGGATCCACTCCAGAAGGGAGGCGGCCGCCTGCTCTGGCAGTTCGGTGAAAACGAAGAACTGACCCGGATCTTCCTCGACGACTCGCTCCAGCGCGGTGGCTTCACGGCAATCAGCACGTTTCACTTTGGGAATCCCGACTTCGCCAACAGCGAGGCCTTCCTCAACCAGTACCGCGGGCAGATCCCGTTCATCGCGCTGCAGGACGCCCACGGATCGGAATCATGGTGGTTTGCCGACATGACCACAGGATTCCGTACTCTCTTTCTCGCGCGAACGCCGACCTGGGAAGGTTGGCTCGAGGCACTCAAGAACAACTGGGTCGTGGCCGTCCGTCACGATGCCGTGAGCCGTTTTGAGACCTGGATGCACAGTGGATCACGCGAGGTGGTTGATTTCGTCCAGCAACAGGCTTCTGCCTGGCGTTGGTGGGACAACCCTGCGATCCAGAGGCCGCTCGTCTCCCTCGTCGCCTTGACCCCGCCGATGCGTTCGAGGTCGCGCGGCCCGAGAAAGGCGTCTTACTTCGTGTGCGATGCGCCTGGGAGAACACGACCCAGGGTATGCCCAAGGCACCAATGGCCGAGCTGGTGAAATTGATCGTGGACGACGTGGAAGTCTCGCCGATACTCGTGACGAAGAAGCGACCGTACGGAACTGGTCTCGTTGACCACTATCACAAGTTCCCACTCAACGATGCTCGGCCCGGCAAACACACGGCGAAAGCCGTGGTTCGACGAGTTGGAAGCAAGGAAGAAACAAGCCAGTCGATTGAGTTCATGGTGACATAAGTTGAGGAATGGGATACTCGCATCCTTCCTCGAACCGGACGGGGCCGTCCCGAAGCGGGACGGCCCGTTGGCTCATTTTGAGGCCTGCTTCCGATTCTTCGCTTCCTGCTCTTTCATTTTCTTCTCGAACTCCTTTATTTGAGCTTTGAAGAGGTCGTGCAGGTCGTCCTTCTCTCCCGCCCTGGTGAGGTCCTGTCCCTTCTTGGTCACCGCGATAAAGCCGATGCACATCTCATCGGTCGTGGCCTCACCCCAGGCCACGTCCTTGGGAGGATGGTTCGGGTTGCGGGGGTTGTCCGCGGAATTGTCAAAGTGAGCGACAACCTTCAGAACAGTCCCCTTCGGAAGAGTAATCGGCTCTTTGAAGAAATAGGAGTTCTGCCAGCCGAAATCCCAGTCGCCGATTTTGATAAGCTCTTGGATTCGCCCGTCGGGGAACTTGAGCGACATGCTCATGTTTTTCCCAAGCAGATGCATATGAGGTGTGACCGCCCAGGCCTGAAGGTCGACTGGGACAGGCCAGGCGGCCTCGGCCTTAAAGTTCCTATCGTTGGCCGGAATCTTCAAGTCGAACTTGATGGCGGCATTCCAATGCAGAATCTGCCGGACCGGCTTCTTGGAAAAATGGAGACCGATCCGGGAACGGTCCGTTTCGGGCTTTCCGCTCGGGTGATAGTGAATCTGCACGACGACATCGGCCCGACTGGGCAGCGACCGCCCGAGCCCTTCGGGAAGATGGCTTGGCTCATTGCCCGGCGCCCATCCACCCATGTCTCCATCAATCTCAATCCCGGGGCCCGAGAAGCAGGAGTATCCCTGGCCTGGTTCGGCCTTGTCTTTTTTGCGCCCCTCTCCCGAAACATCGACATAGCCGAGCATGTGATGCACCACCCGACGGTTACCGGGCCGGTACTCGATTGCCGAGACGTAAACGTCCTTCGGCAAATTGGTCGGCAGGACGAAACAACGATAAATGTCGTCACCGTCCGCGGGGATTGAGAAATCCTCGTCGAGCGCCAGTACGAGGTCGGGGGTGCCGAGCGCCCAGTCTTCAGGGAAATTGGGGGACGGCGGAACGCGCTCGGGGTCTCCCAGCGGAGCACCGGCTTCGGCCCAGGCCGTCAGAGTGGCAATTTCGTCGGTTGACAGCGAGCGGTCATTCTTGAGTCCTGGGCCCACGTGCGGGTCGGGTTTCCACGGGGGCATTTTCCGCTCTTCGGCGATCGTGGCAATGTCGCTGGCACGCTTGCGAGCCTGTTCATAGGTCTCAAGCGAAAATGGTCCCACTTGACCGCGTCGATGGCACTCCTGGCAATTCTTCTGAAGGATCGAGGCGACCTCACCCGCATACGTTGGTGCAGTGACGGTTGGTATGGGCTTTGGGATCGGACAACCGACGGCCGGAACGTGAGCGATCGCGACCTTTCGTTTCTCAAGCACGGCGACGATCGCGTCACGAAGTTCGCTGACCTTTGGGTTCGCGTTCTTTTTCTGACGCGCGGCGTATTGATCGTCGATTCGCCCGTGGTAGAGAATCCGGCCTCGCTCATCGACAACGAACGCCTCGGGGGTGACCGCCGCGCCAAGCGTGGTGGCAATCGCCCCCCCGCGGTCCTGGACGACCGGAAATTTGAGATCGAAATCCTTGGCGTGCGCCATCAAGTCCGCTGACGAAAGGTCGTGGTCGACGCAAACGCCGACGATTTTCACGGATTCCGTCGGGAACTCCGAACGCAGCCGGTTGAGCTCCGGGCTGTAGGCATTCGAGATCGGGCATTCCGAGGAATAGAAAATCAAAGCGGAAATCCCCCCGCGAGGGGCGGTCAAATTGACGATCTGTCCGTCTGGCCCCCGCATCGTGGGCAGTGCGACTTCCGCAGCCGGAGGCGACGCTTCGTCCCCCGCGAAACACCAAGTCATCGCCAGGCACGCGAGACCGATCCCAAGCATCGACCGCGTGAAGATCCTCGAATCGTGCATGACACTGATCCCTCGAAAGAGGAAAAGCGGAGGCCGGGTGGGGCTTGCCAAGGGAGCACGTATACAAGCAAGCCCATCATATGCAGCGCAAAGGACCACTTCGTCCACGTCATTCATCTCTGAGCGGGGAAGCCGACCCTCCACAACTCAAATCATAGACGTAGAGCCTGAAAACTTCGCGCAAAAAAACTGAAAGAATCGCCCATGGCGGAGCGGTCCCATTCACGCGACCACGCGATCATTCCCACGCAGAACCGTGGTATTAACCGCGAGCAATCGACGAGGCCCGAGCCGGTATCGCAGAGTGTTTGTGCGGAGCGTGATCATGCGCGTCGCTGGGTTCCCACATCGAGGTCAGGCCCATCAAGGCAAAGCCGGCCAGAAGGGCCAAGGAGAGGAAAACCCGATCATGCTCGTGAAATTGCAGCTCGGGGAGCAAGTCGCTCAGAGCAATGCAGAGAAACGTTCCCGCTGAGAAGGCCAAGGCGGCCGCAGTGGCCGAGGCCGCCGCATCCGGTCCCATTTTATCCATGCCCAGGAGAAAGATTCCGACACCGAGCGGGATCATCAAGGCGAAGCCGAGGTTGACGAGGTGTGCCAGCATGCGAGGTGCGCCAGCACGCAACATCAGGCTGACGATCGTCAGAGCATCGGCCGGCTTGTGGATGATAGTGGCCAGAAAGACCCCCCAGGCAGCGGCCCCCAGGCCAGTCGGTTGCCCGTGGGCAATCACCGAGGCACTCGCCAGGGCAACGCCCCCGGCCAGGGAATGCGCGGCGAGGCCGAAAGCGGCCGCCCCCCAATGGAGCGAGGTCCCTTTGGTCCCCGAGGCTGAACCGCCGGGCGCCGCGGAATCGACGAGACCGGCCGAGTGCCCACGCCCGTGCGTATGCTCGTGGGCATGAGTCGGGCACGGCTCGGTGGGATCAGCCGGGGCCTCGTGGTGGTGGAACGCGAAGAATCGTTCCAGAAAGAAGAGGGCGAGGAGCCCGAACGCCGACCAGTTCAGGGTATGGGCCGAGCCCATCCGCACGGCCTCGGGCATCATGTGAAAGAAGGCCGCACCAAGCATGGCGCCGGCGGAAAAGCTCAGATAGCCTTGTAGGCGAGTGTGCGTCAACACGGTCGCCAACGGCAGGAGTCCGCCGAGAACGCTCACGCCGACGATCGCGACGCAGAACAGCACGAGGGTCGTGGTCATCGTAATTACTGTCTTCCCTCGCCCTTGAGGTTTTCCCTTGTTCCGCCGCCGCTGCGCGGAAATAATAGATCTCAAGGAACCTGGAGGCGGTTGCCAATCGGCCGTTCTCATTTACAGCACCGGCCGTCCTCATGCGACCTGCGCCAATCCCCAAGGGAATCTTATGGCCAAGCTGAGCGAACCGGAGATCCTAGAGAGGATGGCCACTGCCAAGGGGTGGGAGCGAGAGGGCGATATGCTCATCCGCTCGTGGCAATTCCCATCCTTCCGCCGCGCGCTTGAGTTTGTCAACCAAGTGGCCGCGGTGGCTGAGAAGTTCGACCACCACCCCGATATCATCTTGAGCTACCGTCACGTTCGACTCGAACTTTCCACTCACTCCGACGGTGGCCTGACCCCGACTGACTTCGCGTTTGCTTCCGAGATCAACGTTCTACCCACCGATCGCTAACCGGCTACGGGCGAAGAAAAACCCCCGACGATTGCTGCCGGGGGTCGCTCGTAACAATGATGATCGGAAGTCCCGACCAAAGTGGTTGGCGTCAGCTCGGTCGCTTGGGACCCGATTGCCCGGGTGCCAGTCGGCGGAACTTGGTCTTGGGCAAGTTGAAAACGCCTTGAGCCGGGGCCCAACGCTCGTCCTCTTGCAGCAAGGCCAGTCGCTCGGGCCTCGTCAACACGTTCCGGGTTCGGGTTAACCCGCCCCCCTTCTTCAGACTCTTATCAATCGACATCGCCCTGATTCCCCCGGCGCCGCCACGAACTTGCGACTCAGTGCCACGAAATTATCGCCTCCCGCGGACGAATGGCCCCGGGGCGAAAGAGACGATCTTAATCCAAACAACTCACCCGATGCAAGGCAAACGTGGAAGTCGCCGGTCTCGAGCGGACTTGTTCGGCTCGTTCGTTTGGTTTACTGTCATCTATCAGTGAAAATTCCCAGTGAAAACGGATCAGAAGGACCCCGCGGCGTGACATTGCTGGAGACCGCACTCGAAGGGCTACCGAAACGCCAGGGTAAAGTTCGGGACGTTTACGACCTCGGCGATCGCCTTCTGATGATCGCGACCGACCGGATCAGCGCTTATGACTGGGTCATGCCTAACGGCATCCCCGATAAAGGGCGGATCCTGACCGGCGTCAGCATGTTCTGGTTCGACCAGTTGGGCGTTTCCAACCATATCCTCTCGACCGACGTCCGTGACGCTCAACTCAACCTCTCGGCCGCGACCACCGAGGCGTTGACGGGCCGATCGATGATCGTCAAAAAGGCCGCCGTCATTCCGTTCGAGTGCGTCGTTCGCGGCTATCTCTCAGGAAGCGGCTGGCGCGAGTATCGTCAGTCGGGAACCGTCTGTAACGAGCGCCTGCCCGACGGCCTGGTCGAAAGTTCGAAGCTGGACCGGCCTTATTTCACGCCCGCCACCAAGGCGGAGAGCGGACACGACGAGAACGTCTCGTATTCTGTGCTCGTCGATGCACTGGGCGCCAGCCTGGCGGAAACGCTGCGGGATCGAAGCATCGCCCTTTACGAAAAGGCTGGGGAACGAGCGCTTTCTCAAGGCCTGATCCTGGCGGATACCAAATTCGAGTGGGGACATGATCGGGAAACCGGTGAACTCCTCCTCATTGATGAGGTCTTGACCCCTGATAGCTCGCGATACTGGTCGACAGAAACGTATCGCCCGGGGGGACCTCAGCCTTCGTTCGACAAGCAGTTTGTTCGCGACTGGCTGGATGCTTCCGGCTGGGACAAGTCCAGCCCTCCCCCCACTTTGCCCGACGACGTGGTGGCGAAGACTCGCGAAAAATATGTGGACGCTTACGAGACCCTGACTGGCCACGCCTTCCCCTGGAAATGACATGCTCCGCTACCTGACCGCAGGCGAGTCGCACGGCCCCGCCCTCACCGCGATCGTTGAAGGCTTTCCCTCGGGGATCACGATCGACCGGGAACTGATCGATGGCGAGTTGAAGCGGAGGCAAGGAGGGTACGGCCGAGGAAAACGGCAGACGCTCGAGACCGATCGGATCATCATTGATTCCGGGACCTATCACGGGGTCACAACCGGTGCGCCCATCACGCTGAGGCTGGTCAATAACGACGCCAAGCTCGAGCGGCTCCAGGAACCGGCCTCACCTCGGGGCGGTCACATCGATCTGGCCGGCTCGATCAACTATCAGACGGGTATCCGCCAGGTCCTCGAACGTGCCAGTGCCCGAGAAACCGCGCTTCGGGTTGCGGTCGGTGCCTTGGCGAAGCTCTTGCTCAGAGAGCTCGGAATCGACGTCATCGGGTACGTTCGCGAGCTAGGAGGGATCGCGGCCCCCCCGCTCTCGTTCGACTTGTCGGTTCGTGACGCCAGTCCCGTCTACACACTCAACCCTGGGGCTGATCCCTCGATCGTCGCGGCGATCGACGCTGCCAAGGCCGCGGGCGACACGCTCGGCGGCATTGTCGAGGCGATCGTGAGCGGATGCCCGATCGGGCTCGGAAGCCACGCGCAGTGGGACCGCAAACTCGATGCGCGGCTGGCGCTCGCCGTGATGAGCATCCAGGCGATCAAAGGAGTTGAGATCGGGCTCGGGATCGAGGCCGCCCGCCGGCCTGGTTCCCAGGTGATGGATCCGATCGCCCATGAGCCAGACCACCCCTCCGCCGACCGTCGCTTCGGCTTTCGACGCCCCACGAACAATGCGGGCGGCATTGAGGGGGGCACCTCAAACGGGGAGCCAATCGTCGTCCGTGCCTCGAAAAAGCCGATCAGCACCCTCGCAGCTCGGGGACCGTCGGTGAACATGGCAACGAAAAGCCCCCAGCTTGCCGCCTATGAACGATCGGATGTTTGTGCGGTCCCCGCCGCCAGTGTGATCGTTGAGAATGTGGTGGCCTTCGAGATTGCCGCGGCCCTCGTTGAAAAATACGTCGGCACCAGTCTCGGCGCAATCAAGGCGGCCCACGCGGCGCTCCATGACTTGGCCCGCACCCATCTGGAAACGTGGGGAACGGCATCCTGAGGTCGCTTCGCGGGATCACCCGACTCACCTGATTCCAGCGATCACCGACAAACTCAAATTGAGGCGGTCGGCCCTTTGGATTATCCTACGGGCCGATCGCGCACGAACTCAACGGCGGGCGGAGTCTTGCCGGCGCGCAGCCATTCGAACGGAGCCATCTCGGCGCTCGCCGGATGGCTCCCGAATTCGAGTACCCCTCGCACACGGGAGGCAAGGATGTTTCCCCTGGCACGTCCGTACCGTCAGATCCTCGCGACCTGTCTTCTGGTCGTTATCGCGGTGCTACCGACGTCCTACGTCATCGTGACCGCCTGGAAGATCAACCGACCAGGGCATCTTCGGGATATCGAAGTGGAGATGAGCCGTCAACTCGGACTCCAGGTGAGTCTCGAGAGCATCCGCTATCCATGTCCCGGCGAGGTCATCTGCAAAGGAGTGGTTTTCCGACAGGAAGAGCCAAGAAGGAAGGGGCTGACCGAAATCGCCCGGGCTCGTTCGCTCCGCCTGCGCCGAGGCGACCGCGAACTCATGGTGGAAACCGACGGGCTTCGCCTCCGTGGGGAAAGTCCGAAGCTGGCGATGGCTCAACTCGGCCTGATCCTTCAGCGCCCCAGTGACGGCTCGTTCGATCGGGTGAGCCTCTCCGCGCCAACTTGCCACCTCGATCTCGACAACGATAACCTGCACTTCTCGTTGCGAGACGTGGCCGGTGTCTTCCAGACTGACCGGGTCGCGCCGACGGTCAAGGCGAGCTACCGGATGGTGGCGAAGGGGTCCAACACCCGCTGCGAACTCATGCTGATTCGCGACCGCAAGACCGAGCCGGTCCGGACGACCCTTGCAATCAAAACGATGGATGGTCTACCGCTCCCCGGCCAGGTCCTCGATGTCTTCTTCGATTCCGCCGACTGGCTCGGCCCGGCCGCGCGGGTCGAGGGGGCGCTGACCTTGCGCCAGACGGGGGCCAAGGACTGGGAGGCCGACTTCCAGGGGGATTTGTACGACATCGACATGAACACCCTGGTCGGACGGCGGTTCCCAAGTCATCGGCTCAGCGGCCTGGCGCACCTGGCGATCAAATCAGCGCGCTGGGGGGATCGACCGGGACAAGGGATGGGCTGGGTCGAGGCCTCCGGCGAAATGACGACCGGCCAGGGTTCGATGGGAGCAGACCTCCTCAACGCCCTCGCCACCGAGATGAATTTTCGCCTGCCGGCGAAAAACGCGAAGCTCGGAGCCGGTGGCAGCATGGTTGACGTGGATTTTCATGCGATGGGGCTCACCTTCGAGATCCGCCGCGATGGCGAGATTCGCCTCGGCGGTGCCCTCGGAAACGAGTTTTCGCCCGATGCGGTTCTGGCCCGGCAGACGAGTGCCCTGGCCTATGCCCCCCGAGGCGCGGCGAATGTGAGAGGATTGATCAAAACCCTGGTGCCCACAAATGCCAGCGATCCGGTGATGGTTCCGCTCACCCAGGAATCTCGCGTCCTCCTCTGCTTCCCGGCCCCGCCTCAGCTTCCCCCGAAACGCATCGAAGGGAATTGATTAAGGCATAAACGAATCCTAAGCCGGGTGAGTCTACGTAGCCGCTGCTGCTTCGGACGGTGGGATCTCCCGGTGAATAGCAACGAGATTCGCCCGGCCGTGGGAATTCGCCCTGATAACCAGGCCGAATCCCGACGACCGGGCGAGTTGGCAGCCCGGCGGGAGAATCTCTGCGTGGAAGAACCGAACTCGACACGACTTATTCGTCGTCGGCCTCGAGTTCCGCCATTCCGTTGGCAGCGGCGGGACTGACCTGACCGCCCCGCGTGCCCATAACCTTGGCCGTAAGCTCTTCGGCAATCGCAGGGTTGTCGCGGAGATACTGCTTGGCGTTCTCACGCCCCTGGCCAAGCCGCAGGTCGCCATAGTTGAACCACGACCCCGACTTTTCGACGAGCTTGTCGGCCAGGGCAAGGTCCATCAGGTCGCCTTCGCGGGAAATGCCCCCGCTATACATCATGTCAAACTCGCAGACCCGGAACGGCGGGGCCACCTTGTTCTTGACGACCTTGACCTTGATCCGCGAGCCTGTGATCTCCTCGCCTTCCTTCACCGGTCCAATCCGACGGACATCGATCCGGCACGAGCTGTAGAACTTCAAGGCACGGCCGCCCGGAGTCGTTTCGGGGCTGCCGAACATCACGCCGATCTTTTCACGGATCTGATTAATGAAGATCAAGACGCACTTCGACCGCGACACACCGCCGGTCAACTTCCGCAATGCCTGGCTCATTAACCGGGCTTGAAGACCGACATGGCTATCGCCGATCTCTCCCTCGATCTCAGCCCTGGGTACCAGGGCGGCCACCGAGTCGACCACGATGATGTCGACGGCATTCGACAAGATCAGCATCTCAGCAATCTGCAGCGCTTCTTCCGCACTCGCCGGCTGGCTGACCAAGAGCGACTCGATGTTCACACCGAGCTTCTTGCACCATGATGGGTCGAGCGCGTGCTCGGCGTCGATGAACGCGGCAACTCCACCGGCCGCCTGGGCATTGGCTACCGCGTGCAGCGCAATCGTTGTCTTTCCGCTGGATTCCGGGCCGAATAACTCGACGATTCGCCCCCGTGGAAGCCCCTTTCCTCCCAGCGCCAAATCCAGCGAGAGTGCCCCGGTCGAGATCCCTTCCACTTCGAGGTGGCTTCCCTCGCCCAACTTCATGATGGCGCCGGCACCGAACGCCTTCTCAATTTGCCCGATCGTATTGTTCAGCGCCTTCTCTTCGGCCGATACCGACACCGGCTTGGTCTCTCCCGACACCTGTCGCTTGGCCACGGGCGCATCCTCCAAAATCCCAACACGATTCTGTACACAAGAACACTAATTTATCGCCGAAGAGCGATCATCGTCAAGTGATTGATCGACGTTTTTTTCCCCTCAACTGAGCTCTGGCCAGGCTGCCGTATTCGGGCCCTTCATGGCTCTGGGTTGAGGCGAAGGAGACGAGCTCCGTGGCGTGGATCAAGCCGGCGGCCCAGGTTCGGAAATGGTTGAGTTGGCGAGTGAGGTCGGGGTGTTCGTCTCGGCTTCGTTTCAGACGCCCCAGGGTCACGTGCGGGGTGAATGTCTCGTCACAGCGGTAGCCCGCGGCTGCCAACGCGGCCACGAGCGCCGCTCGGACTTCGTGGAGGATGGTCAGGCCGGGCCCGGAGAGTCCCACCCAGAGGACTCGTGCTTCGGTCGGATTTGGGAAGACTCCGAGACCTTCCAGAAGGAGGTCGAACGGCGGAAAGTCGGCCGCCACTTCCTCCACGGTCCGGCAGACCTTGTTCAGCTCTGTGTCTTCGACGTCCCCCAGAAAGGCGAGCGTCAGGTGGAAGGGAGAGACTACGGACCAGCGAACCCCGGGCAAATCAGGAGCGAGGAGCGTCTGAAGCCGCGTGAGTTTGGAACTCAGCGCATCGGGTACGGGAATGGCGATGAACGTTCGGGTTGTGCGCATCAGACATCCGCAAGGGGGCGAGAAGTGGAACGAGGGCGGATCAAATTGGCCCGCCCGTCGTATCGCCGATCAGAAACTCATCATACCGCGGTACGAATTGAGCCGACTGTCGATTTCGTCGCGCTCGGTACGCTGGAATCGGCGCAGGCTGAAGTCCTCGACATTGAAACTGGCAATGACCGTTCCGCAGGCCATCGCGGTCTTGAGCGAGGCATGATCGCTTTTCCCGACCGAGGCCAGGTAGCCCATGAACCCACCGGCAAAGCTATCCCCTGCGCCGGTCGGATCGACCACGTCGGCGAGTGGGAACGCGGGCATCACGAACGATTCCTCCGCGCTGAGGAACATGGCGCCGTGCTCGCCCTTCTTGATGATGACGAATTTCGGTCCGAGTTCGAGAACCTTCTGACCGGCCCGGACGAGATTGATCTCATCGGTCAGCATCCGCGCTTCGCCATCGTTCAGGAAGAGGCCATCCACTTCCTTGAGTAGGGCGTAGAGCTCGTCACGCTGGGTCTCGATCCAGAAGTTCATCGTATCGGCCACGACGAGTTGCCGTTTCTTGGTCTGCGAGAGGACTTTGCGCTGCATCGCCGGGCTACCGTTCGCCAGGAAAACGAACGGAGTGTCGGCGAAGGTGGGCGAGAGATCGGGGTCGAACGTGCCCAGGACGTTCAGGTGGACCTCCAGGGTCTCCGCCGTGCTCATGTCTCCCGCGTACTTACCGCGCCATCGGAACGTAGCGCCATTCTTCTCGACGATCAAACCCGACGTGTCCACCTTGCGACCTTCGAGCATTTCACGGTGAGCGGTCGGGAAATCCTCCCCGACCACGCCGACCAGCCGGACCGGGCTGAAATAACTGGCCGCATACGAGAAGAAAACCGCCGACCCTCCCAGTGCGTCCTTCACGATACCATGAGGGGTTTCCACGGAATCGAGTGCAATTGAACCGACAACCAACAACGGCATGAACATTCTCCGGGTTACTGAGATTTCAACATCGGGGGTGACTCGATCGACTTCACCAGCCAAGTCTGCGTCCGAGAGGTGAGCTGGCTCAACATCGAAGGCTCACCATCATCCTGATATCGTTCGTACTCATTCTGACGAATCACGAGGACGAGGGTGAATCCCTCACTCTGGAGCGAGGCAGGATCGAAGATCGGGATCTCAAAATTGGATAGCGGGTTATTCTTTTGCTGGAACGTCACGACCAAGGTCTGCTTACCGCGTCCTCGGAGGGAGAGCATCACCGCTTCTCCCTCCGGGAGCTTTGCCACGGTTGCCTCGCTTGACCCGCTGACGAGGCGAAGGTTCGTGATCGGTTCCCCACCTTCGTTGACGACCCGCACGGTACCGACCGGAAGGCGAAACAACTGAAGTCCGACTTCGGTCGCAACGAGAACCAACACCAGGGTCAGGATGGTGAGATTGCGTTTTCGGTGCGACATGGGGCATTCTCGCGAGGTCGAGCTTCAGTCGAACAAAGACTCCGTGAGATCAACCGGCACCGGCCTCAAGCATGGCGATCGTGGCCGCAATTCGGGCCCGACAAGAGTCACGGCCAAGGATGGCGAGGCAGTCGTACAACCCAGGACCGACCCCCTGCCCCGTCGTGGCCACGCGGAGCGGATTGACGACCTGCCCCATCGGGACCTTGTTCGTTTCCGCGAACTCGTGGATCGCTTTCTCCAGCGTCGGGAGGTCGTAGGGCTCGACGGTGGCGAGCACACCATCCAGGGCCGTCAGCAAGGCCGGGACGCCCTCCTTACGAAGCCGCTTCTTGACCGCGTCGGGGTCGTGCGTCAGTGTGTCGGTAAAGAAGTAACGCCCGAGCTTGACGATGTCCGAGAAGACCTTGAGCCGGTCGCCCAGGGCAGTGATGACTGCTTCAATCCGGGTGCGATCCTCGGCGGAAATCGGCTCGGAGACGAGTCCTTCCTGCTTCAAGAACGGGAGGGCTCCCTCAACCTTCTGCTCGAGCGGAAGCGTTTTCATCCACTCTCCCTGGACCCAGAAGAGTTTGTCAGGGTCATGGCTGGCGGGGGAGCTGTTGACCCGGTCGAGCGTGAACTTCTCGATCAACTCTGCGCGGGAGAAAATCTCCTGACTATCGTCCAGGCTCCAGCCGAGTCGGGACAGATAGTTCATCATGGCCTGAGGCAGATAGCCCCGCTCGACATAGTCGCTCAGGTACACAAAGACATCGTTTGCCTTGTATTCAGCCCCTTTTCGCTTGGACATTTTCTTCCGCGAACCAGGTTCGGCCACGTAGGGGACGTGGGCGAAGGCCGGCAGGGTATAGCCCAGGGCTTCGAAAACAAGAATCTGGGTGTATGTGTTTGAAAGGTGCTCCTCAGCGCGAACGACATGGGTGATCTCCATGTCCGCGTCGTCGACCACACTGGCAAAGTTGTAGAGCGGGGTGCCGTCGGGCCGGACGATCACGAAATCGCTGATCTCTTCGGTCTTCTGTTCCACGTCCCCCTTGATCAGGTCGTGGACGACAACCGAGCGTCCGAGTGGCACCTGAAATCGAAGCGCGTAGGGTCGGCCTTCCGCTTCATACTGCAACCGCTGTTCTTCGCTGACTTCTTTCCGGCGAAATCGGTACGCACGTTTCGCACGATCCGACTCGGCCCGATCGGCATCACGCTCCGCCTGGGTACTATAGTCGCGATAGACGTGACCCGAGGCCTCGAGTTTGGCCGCGGCCCGCGTGTAGAGGTCATGTCGTTCCGACTGGAAATAAGGACCGTGTGGTCCCCCGACCTCAGGGCCCTCATCCCAATCCATCTCCATCCAGCGAAACCCGTCGAGGATCCGATTTACGGCGTTATCAACGTGCCGTTCCTGGTCGGTATCGTCGATCCGCAGGATGAACTGGCCCCCGAAGTGGCGTGCAAGTAGCCAGCTGAAAAGTGCCGTCCGCACTCCGCCAATGTGCAGAAAACCGGTCGGGCTGGGGGCGAACCGTGTTCGTACGCTCATAGTCTCGCAATCAGGCATGTGATCGAAACCGCTTACCGTCGAACGGATTGGGTTAACGATAGGCAAGTTGACCAAGGGTGTCAACCAACTTCGAGTCCCTTCGCCGCACTCGCGGTCCACTCGAATCGGCGAGATGGGAGCGAGAAACCGGTCCCAGCCACCCCGCGCAGGCAAAAGGACGCTCGCTCCATTTCTGACTTGACTCCGATCAGCTTCACACGCACACTGTATCAGTTCACTGACACAGTGGTTGGGGGGACGTGATGCTCTTCCAGCTCAACACGACTGACGGCCGGCCGATCTACGCGCAGATCGCCGACCAGGTCAAAAATGCGGTGGCGGCGGGGCTGTTGCGGCCGGGGGAGTTGATCCCGTCGGTGCGCGAGTTGTCGAAGCAGCTGGTGGTCAACCCAAACACGGTGGCGCGGGCCTACCGCGACCTCCAAGGGCAGACGATCCTCGAATCGGTGCGTGGGACCGGTTTGCAGGTCGCGGCGGGCGCGCCGGTGCTCTGCCGCGACGACCGCCAAGCAACGGTCCGGCGGCGGCTCCGCGAGGCCCTCGACGAGGCGAGGCGGAGCAATCTTCCGCGCGACGAGATCGAGGCGATCCTCCACGAGGAGTGGGGGCGTAGCAACGGGGACGGGGTCGGCGACACCAACGGGACGGGGGTGGTCGATGGGCGAGGATAACGCAATTCGCATTGATGGGCTGACCGTCCGGTATCGAGGCCGGCCGGCCGTGGATGGCCTGAGCTTCGACGTGCCAACTGGCTCGGTCTTCGGCCTTTTGGGCGAGAACGGCGCGGGGAAGTCGACGACGATCAAGGCGCTGCTCGGCCTGGTCGCCCCCAACGCGGGTCGGCTCGAGGTGCTCGGGCTCGACCCGAGTCAGAAGGGTGAGGAGGTCCGTCGCAAGGTCGGTTATGTGCCCGAGACGCCGACCCTCTATGAATGGATGACTCCGACCGAGATCGGCTGGTTCGCCTCCGGGTTCCGGCCCGACGCTCCAGGCGGTCCCGAGGGGACGCAAGGCCGATATGCCGACCTGATCAAAGGGTTCGACCTGCCGACCGACCGCAAGATCAAAGCGTTATCGAAGGGGATGCGGGCCAAGGTCGGACTTGCGTTAGCCCTCTCGCCCGACCCCAGCCTGTTGATCCTCGACGAGCCGACCTCGGGGCTCGACCTTCTGGTGCGCCGCGAGTTCCTGGAGAGTATGGTCGACTTGGCCGGGAGCGGCCGGACGGTCTTGCTGTCGAGTCACCAAGTCGCCGAGGTCGAGCGGATCGCCAGCCACGTCGCCCTGGTCCACAAAGGGAAATTGATCCTGGCAGAGCCGCTCGACGAGCTCAAGGCCCGAACGTTCCGGGTCTCGCTCACATTCGACGGCCCGACTCGCCCGGCCAGTCTGCCGCTTGGCCCGGACTGGCACTTGATCGATGCCGACGATGCCTCCAGGCAATCGTGCTGGCTGATCCACGCTGCCGACCGCGAGTCGCTCAAGGCGCTTCGGGACTTGCCGGGGGTGACCGGCCTGGAGGTGGAAACACCGGGCCTGGAGGAGATCTACATCGCTTACATGAGGCGGCGCGTTCCGGCCACCGGGACCCCGTCGCTCGCGGCCGTTCTGGCATGAAGTGGCCCCCGATCCCGCTCGATCCTCCTTCGTGGAGCCTCCCTTATGATCGCCCGCTTGTGGTGGAAGGAAGCGCGGACCCTGGGACCGGCGTGGCCGGTCCTGTTCGGTGCCGGCGCCGGCTTGCAATGGATCCTGCTCGCTTCGGGGACGGAAGGATTACGATCCGGCGTCTTGATGCTGATCGCCCTGTGCTGGGGGAGCGATTTATGCGTTGGTGACCGCCTCGGCAGCATTCGCCGGGGAGCGCGAGGCGGGGACTCTCGGCCTGCTCGACGCCCTTCCCGTGGATCGCAAGGTCCTCTGGCTGGGCAAAACGACGTTTGCCCTGGCCTCGACTCTCGGCCTGTCTCTCATCATGCTCATCCTGGGATACCTGGGCTCGACCGACCTGCAAGATCTCCCCGGGAAGTCCGAATTCATTGGGCACTACGGTACGCTCTTGTTTGAGTCGGTCGCCTGGGGCCTATTCTGGTCGTCACTCGTGGGAAACCCGATGGTCGCGGGTGCCCTGGCCCTCTTCTGCGTCGGCGAAGTTTCGTACATCGCCAGCGGAGGGGCCAAGATCGAATTCATCTCGGATTCGGTTATCCCCGCACGGGTGGTGATGGGAGCGCTGGCTCTAGCCGCGTCGGCTGTCGCGACCGTCTGGCGACCTCGCGTGGGATGGACGTCTCCCCATTCCGCGAGCAAGGAAACGGCCGAGTTGGCGACCAATCGCGCCACGACATTGCTGCCACGGCCGGCTTCGCCCACAAAGGTCTTGATGTGGAAGGCGAGGCGCGAATGCTTCTGGATATGGCTCGGCGCCTCGGTGATCTGCTGGGGGATCCTGGCCTTGTGGCAGATGAGCTACAGGTCGGTCGAGGGGGAACTGGCGGCGGCCCTCGTCGGTGTCGGGGCGGCATTTCTGGCGGGAGTCGCAGTGTTCGGCGGCGAGACAGCGGCGGGATCGCACCGGTTCCTGCTCCATCTCGGAGTTAGCCCAGGGCCGATCTGGTCGAAAACGATGAGGGTTTGGGGAAACGGGCTGGCAGTGACCGCATTGATCATGCTAGCCATCCTCTCGATCCGCTGGCCAGGTTGGTGGAACCGACTTGACTCTCTAAGGTTCTTCGCTCAAGAACATCGGTTTTTGCCGATTGGTATCCTTGCCGCAATTGCGAGTGTATTCGCGGTCGTCTCCCCGTTCGCGAATGCCTTCGCAATCGGAGCGCTCGCCGGGATGGTGTTCCGTCGCCGGATTACCGCGGGCATGATCGCGGTGCTCATCTGGGTGTCGATTGTGCCGTTGCAGGTCAGCTTGGCGATCCTGGGCTTGATTCCCCATTGGGGCCTCCTGCTCACGCCCATGACAATCCTGGGAATTTCCCGGGCTTGGGCCGGCGACTGGCTTGACGACCGGACCGGCCCGGCCCGATGGCTACGATTGGTCGGATACCTGGCCGTGCCCTTGGTCGTCTTTCCAGTCGCGTACATCGCCTACCGCGCCTGGGGCGTGCCAGATCCCGGCCCTGTACTCGTCGCAACAAGGATGCCCGCCGAGAGCGCGCCGCCAGGCTCTGACACCACTGCTGCTACCTATCGCCGTCTGGACAAGGAAATCCTCGCGCTTGGTGGCGCGGACAGCCCAGCTGCTTATCGCCGGCTGGGCAAGGAAATCCTCGCGGTTGGTGGCACGGCCGGCAAAGACGCAGGAGCAATAGGGCGACCGGCTTTGAACTTCGACCTGTTCGAGACAGCTCTCAAGGAGCACCGGGACCTTATCGATCAGCTCCACAAGGCCACGGAACTACCTCCACCCAAGTCCGTAATCCAACCTCTCTTCTTGGTCGGAGCGATACCTGATTCAACGAGCGAGGAGATGATCCGACTTGCCTGGCTGCTGGAGCAGCACGGGCGCGGGCTCTTGAAACGACATGACCTGCCTGGCGCCTGGGAGGACATCCTCGCCCAATATCGGATTGCCCGGCAATTGACTGGGTTGCTCCCGACTTCATTCACAACGCATAACGCACTCGTGGTCGATCGGCAGGCGACGAGGCTGGCCCTCGACTGGGCAGTCAGTGACAAACAATCGCCCGACCTACTCCGCAAGGCATTGGCCGACCTCCGGGCTTTACCGGCCTTCCCCACGCTCGGCGATGTGTTAAAGGCAGAGGCTTCTATGGTGGAGCGGGCCCTCGACCTATCAGGCGCTGAGCTCGAAACGGCGATTAATGGTCCACACGCACGATCGCTCCCGATGCGCGTCTTCGAGAATCTGTTGCTCTACTCTTCGTGGGAGCGCGAACGGGCCCGGCGGGTCTGCCGGGCGGAGTTCAAACGACTGATCGCGGAATCGGCGGATGAGTCGAAGCCATTGTCTGATATCAACGCTTCTCCACGGAGTCAGGAGATCCGGCAGGCGAGCCCGCTTGCCGCGACGATCTTGTCGTACGGTTGGCTTTCCGCAAGCCTCAATCGCGCGATGGCGGGACGCAGGGGACTGGCCCAGGTCATCGCGCTTCGAGCCTGGCACTATGAGCACAATGGGGCCTATCCCAAGTCCCTCGACGTCCTGGTCCCCGGTCTCCTCGACCACTTGCCGCTTGACCCGTACACCGCCCGGCCATTCGTCTATCGGCAGTCCACAGGGCATCATGTTGCGACGCTGGACCTTCAATCTCCACGCCCGGGCGTAGGCCCAATGACCAAGCCCGGGCAATGGTTGCTGATCAGCGTCGGGCCAGATCGCCGCGAGGAGGCCGCGGTGGGGGTGGGTGGCCGAAGGGGTGTCGACGACTTGGTGTTCCCCCTGCCCTATCCATAAATCCGGTCGGCGGCTCCGACGAGGTCACCCGTCGCCGGGGCCACGGCCTCGGCTTCGGCACCATCAGGCCGAGGAGGGCATTGCCAACGGAGAGCTTCGCCAAACTTCTATTCCCCTTCTTCAACGCATTCGGCCGTGGTGTTATCGGAGACCCAACGATCCCTTGCAGGGTGGCCACGGCCCACCCACCAACTTTCAATTTCCAACGATCCATTTCCTCACGTTTCAGGCTCAATTCGAGTGCCGTCAGCCGGCGGGAAAGGTCCGTAGGATGAGCCTCCGGCCGCAGATCTGATTGGCCCACGAAGATCAATGACGTAAGGCACGGGGGTCTCTCGACGCGCAGCCGGCGGCACTCCGGCCCCCAGGAACTTTGCGCCGTCGTATCAGGGAAGATCGATCAGGCCCTCGCCTCAACGCCTTGGGGCCTTCCAAAAATCGATTTAGGCGAGGTTGCCAACTTTTTTTGCCCGGCCTACTGTTCCGAGACCGGCCAGAGCAAGAACAGACCTTCGATTGTGGTTCCGGTCGCCAAAGCTCGGGCGGAGTCCTTGTTTCGACTCTCCGGCCGCCGAAAAGCCGGAGAGAATCAACCCGAGACGTGCGGAACGTGGGTTCCATGAACCCAGATGCGCGAAACAGTTGATCTTGCCAGACGTTGCGACCGGCCGCTGCTCTGATAAAATAGAGAAGTCGAGCTCCCGCGCAGAATGCCACCTCTTCGTTTGACGACCGGTCAGAGCAGGAACCCTCTCCGATGCCAGACTATGATGCCGAGACGTTGGCCGAGCAGGCCTTGATGATCGGACTGGTTGACAAAGATCAGGCAATGCAAGCGAGGCTTGAAGCCGAGGATGGCTCTCCCGAGTCGCTCCTGCGCGTGTTGCTCCGCAAGGGGCTGCTCACGAGTTGGCAAGTCGAGCGACTTCAGAAGGGAGACCCTTCGGGGTTCTTTTACGGCGGCTGCAAGGTCCTCTTTCATATCGCCGAAGGTACGTTTGCCCGCGTCTATCGGGGCCAGCGGATGATCGGAGGCAATTCGGTCGCCATCAAGGTGCTCCGCCAGCGCTTCGTTTCCGATCCCGACGCGATCTCCCGGTTTCGTAAGGAAGCCGAAGCCGGAATGAAGCTCGTTCACCCGAACATCGTCCAGATTCTCGATTTCGGTGAGGAAGATAAAAAGCATTACATGATGATGGAGTACGTCGAAGGGACGAACCTCCGCGATCTCTTGAGGATTCGGACACGGATCGATGCCGCCGCGGCCCTCCCGATGATGATCGGCCTTGCCGCGGGCTTGCAATATTCCTTTGAGAACGGAGTGACCCACCGTGATATCAAGGGAACCAACATTCTGATCAGCAACAACGGCACCGCCAAACTCGTCGACTTCGGGCTCGCGACGATTGAGGGAGACAGCTCAAAGTCCGCATCGCTCAACCAACGAACCGTGGATTACTCTGCGCTGGAACGAACCTGTAATAGTCCCAAGGGGGATCCGCGGTCTGACATCTACTTCTTGGGCTGCGTTTTCTACCAGATGCTCACCGGTCAACTGGCCATGGCCGAGGTGGAATCAAAAGACCCCCTGCAGAAGATGCTCAAACGCAGCTTCGGCGCGATCAAGCCGTTGAGCGATCAGCGACATGCTCCTGATCCGGAGCTGACTCGAATCATCGAGAAGATGATGAAAGTCGATGTGAAGGCCCGGTACCAGTTGATGTCAGACGTTCACAAGGACCTCCTCGCGTTTCAAACCCAGCAGCAGAGCGCATCCGCCGGCAGCGTCGAAGAGACGGACGCTGAAGGCAGGAAGTCGGACGAGTTTGACTTTGATTCACTCTTTACCTACAAAGAGATCGAGCCCGTCCCAGTCGCCGAGCCCAAGAAGACCCCGGTGGCGGAGGTCGCAATCGAGGTCGCGAACGAGCCTGAGCCCGAGCCGGACCATCTCGATTATGAGATCAAGGCGATCCAACAAAAGCACATCCTCTGCGTCGAAACCCAAAGCGAGATCCAGGACGCCTTCCGTAAGTCGCTCTCGAAGTTGGGCTATCGGGTCATTCTCGTGAGCGATGCCGAGCGCGCGGCGGAGCGTTACCGCGAGACGACTCCGGACGCGGTGATCTTCGACATCGACGGCTTCGGCGATGAAGGGATTGATGCGTTCATCGACATGCACGACAAAGCCCACGAGGACGAACATGACCTCGCGGCCGTCGTCTTGCTTGGGCCGAAACAGGCGAGTCTCAAGCAACGGCTCCCCGTCGATGACCGGCTGATCGTTTTCGTCAAGCCCGTCAAGATGAAGGACATCCAAGGCGCCATCGGGCGGCTCGTTCCGGCCGTTTGATGACGGATCGAGGGGGGGCGGCGGTATCACCACGAGGTCTTGGCGGACTCGATGAGGTTTGCGGCCACTCGCTCGTTAGAACCAAAATGAAGGTGGGCGTATCCAGCCAGCAGCCCGCCGATCTGAACCCCGTCCGGTTTCGGCTCGCGCCCCGGACGGTTCAGACTCGTGGCATAACGAAGTGACGCCTGCGGCTCGAGCTGCGAATAGTGGAATTCATGGCCCCGGACGGTCGTCCCTTCGCAGCCCAACACCGTATCCCGCTCCGCGATCACCGAGACATAGCCCAGTGCCGCGAACTTGGACTGCATGACCGCGCGAGCGGGGATGAGCCCCCAGAGCGCGTGATCCTTCCCCTCGAGGTCGCGAAGCACCTCCGTACAGGCCATCATCCCGCCGCACTCGGCCAGGATGGTTCCGCCTTGGGCATGAAAGCTCCGAATCGACGAACGCATCGCGAGATTGGCTGCGAGGCGAGCCGCGTGGATCTCGGGATACCCTCCTCCGAGGTAGAGCAGGTCGATCCCAGGAGGTAAATCTGGATCAAGGAGCGGCGAAAACGGGACGATCTCCGCACCCGCTGCGCGGAGATGGTCGAGATTATCTTCGTAGTAGAAGCAGAACGCAGAATCGCGAGCCAGTCCAACTCGAATTGTCGGCCGTGCTGCTGAAGCAGGCGCCACATTTTGAGGGGGAGGGGGAGGGGGAGCAAGGTCAGGCACTCGAGCCAGCTCGACCAACCGATCGAGGTCCAAGGTCGACTCGGCCACGTCGGCCAGCGCATTGGCAAGCGACGAGTCAAGAGCCAGCTCTTCCGCGGTCCAGAGTCCAAGATGCCTCGAAGGGATCGAGAGCAATTCATTGCGCATCAGGTAGCCGAGCAGACTGAGATCAGGTGTGTCGGCCCGAAGACCCGGGGCAAGGTACTCGGCAAAATGGCGATGGCTGCCGACGTTGTTGGCGACAACCCCTTTCACTCGCACCGACTCATCGAACCGGGCAAAACCGAGAACCAGGGGAACAATCGAACGAGCCAGGCCTCGAGCATCGACGACGAGCACGACAGGCAACCCCAGGAGCCGCGCCAGGTCGGCCGTCGATCCCGACTCATCCAGCCCTCCGCGCCCGTCGAACAATCCCATGACACCCTCAATGACCGCCAGGTCAGATCCGATCGTTCCGTTGCGGTACGTCTCGGCCAGCGCAGTCGGGTCAAGTAGCCAGGTGTCGAGATTCCGGCTCGGCCGGCCGGTGATCCGGGTATGATGACCTGGGTCAATGAAGTCAGGCCCGACCTTGAAGCCCTGAACCCGGACGCCTCGTCGGGTGAGCGCGGCCAGGATTGCGAGTGTGACCGTCGTTTTTCCCGAGCCGGAATGCGTGCCGGCCACAATCACCGCGGGTGTAGTCATGATGAAAATCACTACCAGTATCGCGGTCCCGGGCCGGGCCGCCGGGATCAATTGGTCTCGAAGTCAGTTGGCGAGATCCGTCGAGGCAGCCTCGTGATCGCTGTTGGAATTGTCGGTAGCCCCTTTACGGAAGAGGTGGCTGTAACTCTTGTTGTATAAGTGGCTCTCCAACGCGGGCGCAGAGTCAACCATCGGGCCGATGAAAATCAAGGCCGTTCGGGTGATCCCAGCGCTCGTCATCTGCGCGGCGACCTCGGCAAGCGAACATCTCAGGAATTGCTGATCGGGCCAACCGACTCGATAGGCCACGACCACGGGGGCATCCGGTCCGTAGCTCGGCTGAAGCGCGACGACAACCTCGGCCATTTGATCGGCCGAGAGGAAAAGTGCCATTCCGGTCCGATGGCTCCCCAGTGAGGCCAGGTCGTCGACCTCCGGAACGCCCGTCCTTCCCGCCGTCCGGGTCAGGATCACCGACTGGTTTTTTCCGGCCGGGGTCAACTCAATCTTGAGCGCGGCCGCGGCGGCTTGGAACGAGCTGACGCCCGGGACGACCTCGTAGGGGACGTCGAGTTCGTCGAGCCGCCTCATCTGCTCGGCGATCGCCCCGTACAGGCTCGGGTCGCCCGAGTGGACTCGTGCCACATCCTTCCCCTCCGCGCTTGCGTCTGCCATCACGGCCACGATCGCATCGAGGTGCATACTCGCCGAATTCCGGACGACCGCCTCTTTCGGCGCGCAAGCGACGATCACTCTGGGCACCAGCGAGCCCGCGAACAGGCAAACCGGGCATCGCTCGATCAAGGCGCGACCGCGCACCGTGATCAGGTCGGGATCGCCCGGCCCCGCACCGATGAAATAGACGGTCCCCTTCGTCGACGAGATACTCAAGGCAGGCTCTTTCCCAGAATAATGAGTGCGACCCAGGCGAATGGCCAGGTCACGAGCAGACCGATCGCCGCGTCGTGAGTCCAGTATCGGCGGCCCGTAGGGCTGCTGATACTCGAAGGCCGGAACACCCGCAAGCCTACGGCCGCGAGAACCGGAAAGACGCCGAGCACAGCCGAGTCAAGCACCCGGGTCTGATGCAATCGGACTGGCACAACCAAGATCGTCAGGCCGATCCAATAAAACCCAATGATCAGCCAGGCCAGTTCGGCCCAGGTGCGCGGTTCGGGGGCGTCGGAGTCTTCCGGGTCTCGACTCGGACGACGGTGTCCCAGCATGACGATCGGGCCACTCATGGCCATCCCGAGCCAGAGGAAGACGATCCCCAGAACGCACAGCACGGGGAACGAAGGCTCATCCACGGCAGGCCAGAACGCTCGAACGAGAACCGACGCCAAACTATAGCCAACCACCATGGCCGCGAGGTCCAAAAGGTGGAGCCCTTGCCTGGGACTACTCTGGAGGTTCATCTGCGGTCTCCAGAGCAAAACCTGCCCCGACCAAGTGAATCAACTGATCACGACCAGCCCAATCCCACACTGTACTGGCCACGCAATGGCGAGCATCAGGCCGATCCGATTCGTCCAGGGGAGCGATGCGGTCCGAGCGGCCTGTTCGGGAGACACCGTAACCCACGTCGTCCAGACTACCCAGAGCGCGATCAACGACGCGATGGCCAGCCCCACGATCAACCCCATCGCAAACGACGCATCATACGCGGATGTCCCATCGCCGATGGTCGATCGTAGCAGTGCGCTTAACAGCCAGGGAAATCCGAGCAACGCCCAGAGACTATCGCCAACACGAGGATACCCCGGGACCTGACGGGCGAACCGGCGTACCAAAAAAAGAAAAGGACCAGTCGCCGTGAGCGAAATCCAAGTGAATGTGCACCAAATGAGCCCCCAGCCGAAGCCGGTCAGGTTCTCGCGAATGATCTCTCGAAGGTGCACCGAGCCGACCGCGGCACCCATCACCAGCGCCACGCCGTCAAGCACGCGAAAGCCGTCTTCATCGTTCATCCGATCTATCATGATCGAACTCTCTCGAAGAAGAAAGACCGGCTCCGAAACGTCTCGGGGACCACCGCGCAAAACCGTTCAGCTCCAGAGTCGGGCATGATCGCGCCCGATTCAAGTCGAAGGCAAAACCTGATTAGGCCGACAATTTCTCCCAGTTCTCCTGATGAATCTGCTCAGAAGTGGGCACCCGCGGAACGAAAACGCCAGAAAATGCGTACAGGCCCGTTTGCCGTAACCGACTCACACCCCTTATAATTGACGGAGTTGGTGCATGGCAATGTTGTGATCGCTCGATGCCGAGGCAAGGCCAAGCCCAGAGTCATCGTTTCTCTCCATTCCAACCGCGCTCCCATGTATCGCGCGGGCCCAGCCCAGCCGCTGGCGAAAGGTCATGGACGTTCTCATGCCTATTCCTAAAGTCGTCATCGTTGGACGGCCCAATGTCGGTAAATCTTCGCTGTTCAATTGGCTTGCGGGTCGTCGTATTGCCATCGTGGACGACATGTCAGGGGTCACTCGCGACCGGGTGGGAGCCCTGGCGCAGGTGGGGGATGAAACCAATCCCCGCTTCTTTGAGTTGATGGATACAGGTGGCGTAGGCATGGTCGACCGCGACGACCTGTCCGACGACGTCGACCGGCAGATCGAGACCGCCGTCACCGAGGCCGATCTCCTCCTGTTCGTCGTCGATATCCGCGACGAGTTGATGCCTCTCGATGAAGAGGTAGCCCGGCGGCTCCGTTACGTCAGTACTCCTGTCATCCTCGTGATGAACAAGGCGGACACTCCCGAGTTCGATCAGCGGGGCGCCGAGTTTTACAAGCTCGGAAGAGGAAAGCCGATCGCGATCTCGACTCAACAGAACCGAAACAAGAAAGAACTGCTCAAGCTCATCGAGAAGATGCTCCCGCCGGGCGATGACATGAAGCCGGCCGACTCCGTGATGAAGCTCGCCGCCGTCGGCCGGCCGAATACCGGAAAATCAACGTTCATCAATACGCTGGCCCGCGCCGAGCGCATGATCGTCTCGGAACGACCCGGAACCACCCGAGACTCGGTTGACGTCCACTTCGAACTGGATGGCCTCCCCTTCACGGCGATCGATACTGCGGGGGTGAAGCGAAAAGCGAAGATTCGCGAAAGTCTCGACTTTTACTCGGTCCACCGCGCCGAGCGTTCGATTCGACGGGCCGACGTCGTCTTGCTCTTTCTCGACCCCACCCAGGGAATCTCCCGTCTCGACAAGCAGATGGCCGACTACATCGCCAAGCAATACAAGCCCTGTATCTTCGCGGTGAACAAGTGGGACCTGATGACTGCGGGGGGAGACGAGCAGGGAATTCAAGGGTCGATGTCCAAGTACGCCCACATCGTCCAGCATGCGTTCCGATCGATGTCGTACATGCCTTTGGCGTTCATCACGGCGAAGACCGGCAAGAACGTCAAGGCGCTGCTGAACCTGTCGCAATCGATGCACAAGCAGGCTCAGAGACGTGTCGGTACGGGAACCTTGAATCGAGTGCTTCGCGAAGCCGTCGAGGCCCATCCTCCCGCGGGTCGCGATAACCGGCAAGCGCGAATTTACTACGCGACTCAGGTGAGCTCTGGGCCCCCCACGATCGTCCTGTTCGTGAACAGCACCTCACTCTTTGACGCGACCTATCAGCGTTATCTCCTCAACTTCTTCCGTGAGAAACTGCCGTTCCACGACATCCCGATCAAACTCTACCTGCGCTCGCGCTCGCAGACCGACCCAGAAACCCGCAGAGCTCGCGCTGAGGACGATTTCTCGATCGACGAAGGGTCCCGGACCGAATGGCCCTACAAGGGTGCCCCTCCCCTGGGTGAGGCAGGGAATTACCGGCAGCTCGATCGCGAGGTCAATGAGGCGCTTTCCGAGCTGGAAGACTGAGTACTGAGGAACGAAAAAAATCGAAAGCAGTCCGACGGCTTTTCCAGCCGCTGAGTGGCGAACGGAAAGGCGCTGCGCTATGATCGGGACCCGCATCCCGATCGCGGCGTTCTTTCTTTCCCACCGATGAGGCTTTCGATGCAGCCGACGACTCGACGAAACTTCCTTCGTAGTGCGGCCTGGACCGTAAGTAGCTCCCTCCTTGCGGCTCGGAGCGCGTGGGCCATCCCAGCGATCGGCCGAACTCGACCGAGCCATTTAAAGCTGAGCCTTGCTGCCTATTCTTATCGCCAGTTCCTTCAGGGCAAACAGCCCAAGATGGATCTGTTCGATTTCGTCAACCTCGCCGCCGACATGGGGCTCGACGGTGTGGAATTGACCTCGTACTACTTTCCGGCCGACGTGACGCCCGAGTACCTGCACCGGCTCAAGCAGCACGCCTTCTTGCTGGGGCTGGATATCTCGGGGACTTCGGTTGGCAACAATTTCTGCGTGCCTGAGGGCCCAGCACGCGAGAAGCAGATGGAGTTGGTGCGGACCTGGGTGGACCGTGCCGCGGAGATGGACGCCCCTGTGATCCGGATCTTCGCCGGTACTGTGCCCAAGGGGGATGACGAAGCCAAGGCGGTCGAACGCGCCATCGCCGGCATCAAGGCCGCATTGCCTTACGCGGCCGAGCGGGGCGTCACCCTCGCGCTCGAGAATCACGGGGGGATTACAGCCACCCCCGCACAACTGCTGAAGCTGGTCAAGGCCGTCGACGCCCCCAACTTCGGCGTGAACCTGGACACAGGCAACTTCCACGGCGAAGACCCGTATGCCGACCTGGCCGAGTTGGCCCCTTACGCCGTCAACGTTCAGGTCAAGACGGAGATCAGCCGCAAGGGTCAGAAGAAGGAAGAGGCGGATCTCGGCAAGGTGATCGACATCCTCCGCAAGGCTCGCTATTCCGGCTATGTCGTTCTCGAATACGAGGCTGCGGAAGATCCGATGAAGGCCATCCCCCAGCACATCAAGACGCTTCGGAACCTGATCGACGCTCGCTAATAGTCCTTTCCAAAAGCCTGAGAGGGTTCACCGCAACGGTCCAGAGAGAAGACGAGCACAGCGGCTCGAGCACTCTCCTTGGGCCGTTGCAATGAACCCTCTCTGCTTTCCGCTCCGTTCTGACTTCGAGTCAGCACTCAGCACCGAGTCAGCTCGAAGGCGTTTGGCTCAGGAGAAGAGTTCGTTGATCGGAGCTCCGTACCGTGCGATCGCGATCGGACGGCCGGTATTGGTCTTGTACTCCTTCTGAACGTCGATTCCGAGGCTATGATAGAACGAGGCAGCCACCTGGTCGGGGGTGATCCCGTCGCCGGAGGCTGGGCCCATCGCTTTTTCATCGCTGGCGCCAACGACTTGGCCCCCCTTGATGCCGCCACCTCCCAGCAACACAAACATGGCACGCGGATAGTGATCGCGGCCGGCATTGACGTTGATCTTGGGCGTACGGCCGAACTCTCCGGTCACGCAGACGATCGTGGTCTCGAGCAGCCCCTTGTGGGCCAACGCGGTGAAGAGGCCGGAGATCGCGCTGTCGAGATCGGGGAGTAGCTTGGTCTTGAGGTTATCGAAGTTCTGCACGTGAGTGTCCCAGCCACCGCTGGACACGCTGACGAATCGAACACCACTCTCCACCAACCGACTTGCCAGCAAGCAGCTCTGCGCAAATGGCTTGTCGTTGAAGAGTGAGGTAATACTGGGCGACTCCTGACTGATATCGAACGCCTTGCGCGACCGCGGCGAGCTGATGATGTCATAGGCGCGCTGGGAGAACTTATCGAGGCCGTTGACCAGGTCGCTCTCCGACTCGAAACCTCGGAACGTGGTGTCGAGATTCTTCAAAAGATTGCGACGCGTCTCGATATCTTCCACCGTGAGTCCACGACCGAGCGAGATCCCTCTGACGGCAAAGGGCTGGCCGGCCCGCGGTGCATTCGTGGTATTGAACGGGGAGTACTCGACGCCAAGGTAGCCAGGCACTTGCGGCGTGTTCGGGATCGCGACAAAGGGGGGCAAGTCACGAGGTCCACCCAACTCCTTGGTCACGACGCAGCCTAGCCCAGGGAACTGGAGCGAAGGGATCGGACGGTTGCCTGTGTTCATATACTGACTGCCAAGGTCGTGCGCGGCGAGGCTATGGCTGACGCCTCGGAGGAGCGCGAACTTGTCGGCGCACTGCGCCAGCTTGGGCAGGTGCTCGCTGATCTCGACGCCCGGCACGTTGGTTTCAATGGGGTTGAATTCCCCTCGAAACTCTTTGGGGGCGTTCGGCTTCAAGTCGAACGTGTCCATGTGAGACGGACCGCCCGCGAGATTGATGAAAATCGCCGAGGTGGCCTTGCCCGCCCGGATCTCTCCGGCCTCTGCTAACCGGAAGTAATTCGCGAGACTCATCCCCGAGACGCCGAGGACTCCGAGCTTCAAGAAGTCACGTCGCCGGACCCCGTCGCAGTACTGGTTCGTCGCCATGATGGAAACGTCTCCCTTGCGAGATCGTGAATTGATCGTCTGAATTCAGAAGATGATCCGTGAAGCCCTGCCCCCTGAACGGGGACAGGGCCAAAATCCGAACGAACCGCCCGCTCAATGGTTCGTGATGAATTCTTTGGTGTTGAGCAACGCCCAGAGCAGGTCGCGCAGCCCATCGCCTTCATTCTTCACTTGCTTGAGGTGGTCGAGCGCGATCGCGACCTCGTTCTCTGCCGGGTTCCGCCCGAGTGTTCGGAGATAGGCCTCGCGGATCATCTTTTCCGAATCGATCGGGGTCGCCTTGTCCTTGTCCTCTTTACGGGCGGGACGGAGCACCTCACCAAGCCAACCCTTGGGGCGAACGATCGAGGCGAGCACTTCCTGATCGTTCTGGAGATAGATCGACTGGAGCAGGTTGGGTTCGTCCGACCGGTTGCAGTCGCAGTTGGTGTCACGAGTCGAGCGGCCGAACACTTTGCCTGCGTACTGGTTATTGCCGGGGCGATAGCTCCCGCTTCCCTTGGAACCGATCGCGCGGTCGGTGCCCGCGGAGGCCAGCTTGATGAGGTCGGTCGACGAGGCCGTCGATTGGGTCACGGCGTCGATCAAGACCTCGGCGGGCAGCCGGCGAACCATGGCACGACTGAAGTTCCGCTCGTCAAGCCGGTTGGTCTCGTTGGTCTTCCAGCTTCGCTGATACGTATCGCTCAAGGCGATCTCACGATGCAACCACTTCATGTCGAAGTTGTGGCTGAGGAAGCCCTTCGCCAGATAATCCAGCAGCGCCTCATTGCTGGCCGGGTTAGCCATGTTCATATCGTCAGGCGGGTTGATGATCCCCTTCCCGAAGTAGTTGGCCCAGACCCGGTTGACGAAGGCGCGGGCAAAGTAAGGATTCTCCTTATTCCGCATCCACTCCATGAGCGGTTCGCGAGGGTCTTTAACGCTCGCGAGAGAAACCTCGTCACCTCCGAGCAGCTTCGGAGTCGCAACTCGGCCCCCGCCGTTTTTCGGAGCGTTCTCCTGACCGCGCCGGCCTGCGTTACGGTTCCCCTTGGTGACGAAGACTTCCTGCCAAGGGATCGGATTCCCTTTCTTCATCTGCTTTTCGAGAATTCTTCGACGCTCGCCACCATTGGTCGTTTTCGCGAGTCCGAGCTCCTCGGTGAGCTTCTTGACGACCTCACGCGACTCCTTTTCCGGGCCCACCGCATAACGGATGGGGCGGAAGAATTCGGTGAACTGCTTGAAGTCGTCCTGGGTCCACTGATCGAACGGATGTTTGTGGCACTGGGCACACTCCAGCCGGACGCCAAGGAAGCTGTAGCTGAAGCCGAGCGCTTTCTCCTCGGGCTGCCGCATGTTGCGACGAGCCCAGAAGTAGGGCATCGTCTCTCGCTCGCTATAAGCGGGCGGGTCCTCCGCTCGGAAGTAACTGCTTTCTTCCTTGATGAACTCTTCATAGCTCTGGCCCGGCTTCCGGCTGGATGCCGTGACGATGCCGGCGATCAACTGGTCGTAGGGCGTGTTTTCCTCAACTCTGCGGTAGATCCATTCGTACCAGAACCGGGAGGGCTGGTCGGTATTCACCTGCATCTGGAGCGCACGCGGCGAATTTCCAGTGATATCGCAGAGCTTGTTCGTCCACCAGGCGGCATAAGTCGGCCGTGAGAGCAGTTCGTCCACCTTCTGCTCGCGCTTCTTGGGCGATGCATCCGCAAGGAACGCGTTGACCTCGTCGGGAGCAGGCATGGTTCCCGTCATGTCGATGCTGACACGGCGGAGGAATTCAGAGTCCGAGCAGAGCTCGGCGGGAACCACACCCAGCTTGCGCAGTTTGTTCACGACCAATTCGTCGACCTTCGTCGAAGTCGGCACATCAGGATACTTCGGGCCCACCTGTTCCGAGACGGGCGAGAGGATCTGGGTCACCGCCAGCCCATTGTCGTAGAAGGCGACGATGTGCGTGTCCCCTTTCCCCTTGCTCGTGATCAGCCCATCCTGGTCGACCTCGGCGATCGACTCATCGTTGGTCCGGAACCGACTGATGCAGGTCACGTCCTCCTGGCTGCCGTCGGACCAGTGCGCAACGACCTTGAGGGGGACTTGCTCCCCTTCGCGAGCGAAGACAACCTCGGTCGGCGTCACGTCGAGCCGCTCGAAATGAGCGGGGTTCGTCACCCCCTTGGCCCCTTGATCGATCCAGCGCACGAGCATGCGATACTGCCAGCTTTCCTCGTCCATCCGCTTGCCCCCCTTATGGGGAATGGCCAGCGTCGGCTTCTGGATGATCTTGCTCGCCTCAGGGTCGTCCCGATCTACCCGCGCGGAGCCCTCTTTGAGCAGGGCATCATGATCCATTTTGAAGTCATAGCCGAAGAGAGAGAGCCGGAACCCCCCCTGCCCCTGGAACGAGCCATGGCAAGCGCGTGCGTTACAGCCCAAACGCCCCATCAGCGGCAGGATATGCCGCTGGAAATCGGGGACCTCCTCGACCTCGGGAACGGCGAACCGATCCTTGACCGGGCGGACTAACTCTCCGTACGACGCCGACGTCGTCAAAGCGACCAGCACCAACGCGGCGCTGAGCTGCTTGGCGTAACGATCGTTCATGCCTCGGTCTCCTTCTTGGCACGGACGGGCTTGGCCGGGGCGGACTTGCCACCGTCTTGACGCCGTGCGCGGCGAACCTTCTTTTGAAGTTCCAGCAAACGATTATCGATCTGTCGGTTTCGATTATCTTTGAGACGTTTGACCGTCTTCTCAATCTGGCTCAGGCGAGCCCTGAGCTGCTCTTCGAGGAGTTCTTGTTTGCGAATCTCGAGGTCGACCTGATTCTCGAGCGCGAGCCGCAACTGGCTCTCCAACTCGGGCGAAGGCGAGCTGATCAGTCTTGCCGCGAGCAATTCCGCTTTGGACTTGGCCTTCCAGAATTCCAGGCTAACTTCATACAGCGGGGGATTGTTCTTCTTGAGCGTTTCGAGCGATTGGCTCACCTGAAACAACTCGCCGATCGCTCGGCTGTATTCTTCGGGCCTCATCGCCTTGAGCTGTTCGAGCAGGCTGGTCAGCTCAGAATGATGCTGCTTGACGAAGCCAAGCGCGAACTTTTCGCGTTCCGCCTGAGACAACGGGGCTTTTGACTTTTCCGCCCGACTCGATTTGACGGACGACTCGGCGTGACGAGGCTTCGGTTCGTCGGCCGGCGCGGGTGAAAGATTCAGCCAAAGAGCGGCGAAGAGCAGGATCAGGTAGCAACGCATGGCTCAGTTCTCCCTCGTGCCGGCCCCGGACGTCTCAGGAGTCTCGCGGAGCGAGGCCGCTTCCAGGAGCCAGCGAGGTAACAACTCGTCCTCCAAGGCCGATGCGCCAACGGATGGCAAATCAGCCGAAGGCGAAGCAATCGGTTCATCGAGCCAGGCCAGTAACTCGGTATGGGAAACCAGGTCGATTTCGCCGGTCTGCCTCAAGCCTGACCAGGCAATGGCGACCGCTTCGGGAGGATTCGGATTCGCGTTGGCGATGGATGGATCGACCGCCGGATTCGGATCCGCGAAACGGCCGTATTGAAACGTCAGTCCGACGACCGCTCCGAGGCAAGCCGCCGCGAGGCCGAGTCGCATCGGGCGATACAGCCGACGTTTGGCACGCAAGGGGAGAAGGTCGGGGGTCGTTGCGGGTAGTTGCGCAACGACAAGGGTCAATTCGACGGCTTCCGCCACGGCTTCACGGGCCGATTGGTCGTCCGCCAGCAGACGCTCAAAGGCCGCCATCTCGTCGTCCGACAATTCGTTCGAGATGTAGCGGACCGCGAGCAAGAGAAGGTCAGACGGCATCGATCAATCTCCCGGGCGTAAGGAACGCCGCAGCTTTTCCAGAGCGAGTCGCATCCGGGTCAATACTGTCCCCAGCGGCAAGCGAAATTCTTGGGCGATCTCAGCAAACGTCTTGTCTTCATACATCCGAGCCCAGACGACTTGCCGTTGCTCTGAGGGCAAATTCCCCAGCGCCTGCCGTACCGCCTCAATGGTCTCGTCTCGAATCAATCGTTCGTCAGGTCGTTCCACGGGATGACCGCCGAGGTCGGCCAACCGCCGCACTCCCTGGTCGCGAGCGTCCCGCCTCCGCCGCGCGGTCAAGGCCTCGTGAAAGGCCACCCGGAATATCCAACCCTTGAAAGTCTCGGGACGGGCGGTGTGACCGAACTCGACAGCCTTGGCATAGGTCGCTTGAATCACATCGTTCGTCAGTTCCGGATCACGAGTCACGCCCAGAATGAATCGCCGCAACTCGGGCCCGTGACTCTCGTAGAGCGCCACAAACCGCGTCACGTCGATGGTTCCTCCGGACTTCAGACTCTCGGCATCATGCGGAACCGACGGGTGGTCGTTCGCATTATTCATCGACGACCCTCCCCTGTCGCAAGTTAACGATGCGCGAGCCGACCGGTTTATTTTCAGGTTCTTAAAATTCTTTGCGAAACGCGTTCGGCCCCTTCTGGCAACGGCTGGAACCTCAATCCTGCTCAATTCGGAGTCAGGCCTGAGGATTGGACTTCCCGGGTCGGCCCAGCTAAGCTCAAACAAATTGCTCGCGGGGACGTGAGGTCCTGGACGACCCGAAGTTCGGAGCCAAGCCATGCCACGGTTAAATCAAGAGGGCTGTCCGACGCCGTTCCTTCATCCGAAACTGTCGAGGCGAGTCGCCATCCAGGCGGGCGCAGTCGGGCTGCTCGGGCTCGGAACGAATCATCTGGCCGCCTTAAGAAACCTCGGCGCGGCGAGCGAAGTCGGGCGCGCGGCTCCACGCGCCCGCGCGGTGATCTATATCTTCCTCTCGGGCGGTCTGGGGCAACAAGATAGTTTTGACCTCAAGCCCGAGGCGCCCGAACAGATTCGGGGCGAATTCAAACCGATTGCCACCCGTACACCTGGAATCGAGATCTGCGAGCATCTGCCCATGCTCGCGAACCGGAGCCAGCACTGGTCGTTGTTACGGTCGCTGACCCATTCCTCGAACGATCATTCGGCCGGCCATCTGATCATGCTCACCGGCCGAAATCAGCTTCCTCCAGGGTTCGATCCCACGAAGCCGTCGCCGACCGATTGGCCCTCGATCGCCGCCATTGCCGGGTCATTGACAAAGCCGAGGAACAACCTACCGCCCGCGGTCATCCTCCCCGAAAAGCTGGTTCACAATTCAGGCCGAGTGATCCCGGGGCAACTCGCGGGAGTGATGGGTCCCTCACGCGATCCGATGTTGATCGAAGCGTCTCCGTTCGATCCCACGGCCTATGGAGCTTATCCCGAGTACGAGTTCGATCACCAGGAGCGCCAACGAACTCCCGCCGTGAAACGCTTCCAGGCGCCCAACCTGTCTCTGCCCGAAGGTTTCGGTGCCGCGAGGTTCTCTCATCGACTCGAAATGCTCGACCATCTTGACGCTCAGCGTCGCGAACTGGATGAAAACGCGGAGACCGTGCAGCTCGATCGGCATCGCCAGGACGCCGTCTCCATGCTGACCGACCCCCGCGTCAAGCAGGCTTTCGACGTCATGGGCGCCGATCCGAAAATGCTCGAACGCTACGGTCGAAACTCGTTCGGCTGGTCCCTCTTAATGGCGCGTCGACTGGTGGAGTCGGGGGTCAACCTGGTTCAGGTCAACCTCGGGAACAACGAGACGTGGGACACGCATGGCAACGCCTTCCCCCACCTCCGCGATAACCTCTTCCCACCGACCGACCGAGCCTTATCCGCCCTGCTCGACGACCTCCACGCGACCGGCCTGCTCGACTCGACGCTCATCGTGATGGCGGGGGAGTTCGGTCGCACGCCTCGGATCTCGACCCTCCCCAAGTTTTACAAGTCGTCGGGCCGTGACCACTGGGGACATGTTCAAACCGTTTTCTTCGCCGGTGGCGGCACGCAAGGTGGCCGGGTCGTCGGTTCCACCGACAAGATCGCGGGCTATCCCAACTCCGACCCGCAGACCCCCGAAGCGTTGGCCGCAACCATCTATCGCTCGCTGGGCATCCCCCAATCCGCCCACTGGACCGACGCGCAAGCCCGCCCCCACTTTATCTACCATGGCGAACCCATCGCCGGCCTCTTCTGAGCCGCCCCGCCTTCGGACCTTCAAAACCTTCGCTTCGTCGAAGGAAACACAACACTCTCGTTGGGTCCAATCAAAAGCCTCTTCCGTGGTGCCCCACGCCAACTTCCGAGAAGCAGACACATCTAATCATTAAGTCTTGTAGGGTGGGCACGGCCCACCATTTTTTGCCATTTCTTGCAAGGTAGGCATTTAGCCTGACGCCACCTCAAACGGACGACAGGCTGAAGCCAACCCTCCAAGAATCGGGACGGTTGGCTTCGTGCCATCACCCTCCCACGAATTTTGATTCGAAACTTCCCGGCTCGTTTGCGATAAGACAACGATCCGCGACCAGTTCACTCATGGGGCTGGTTTCAGCCCCTCCGCGCGCGATGCTGGCTTCATGCTTTCTTGGAGCAGACGCTTCATCTCGGCGATGGTCTCGGCGTACTGGGAGTCGGAAGCGAGGTTCGTCCCCTCGTGCGGGTCCTTTTCGTGGTCGTACAACTGAACGCCCCGTTTGCCGCCATCCCACTCGGTGTAGCGGAACCGCTCGGAGCGAACGGAATACCCCTTGAACGGATCCTGCTTCGCTCTACGGCTCAACTGAGTCACTGCCCCGTGAGGCCAAGCCCTGTCGGGATCTTCGAGCAATGGGCGCAGGCTTCGCCCATCGAGATCGGCGGGCGGAGTCAGGCCGCAGAGATCGGCCAAGGTAGGATAGAGGTCGATGAGCTCGACCACTTTCGAGGTCGCCCGCTGATTCCCGTTCATTTCAGGGGCCGCGATAATCAGAGGGACCCGGGCCGATTCTTCGAAGAGAGTCATCTTTTGCCAGAGCCCGTGCTCGCCAAGCTGATAGCCATGATCGCTCATGAAGACGATGATGGTACGACGGCCAAGCCCGAGCCGGTCGACCGCATCGACCACCTTGCCGACCTGCGCATCCATAAATGATATTGCGGAATAATAGGCCTGGATGGCTTGTTGCTGGAGGTGGGCTGATGCCATAATTCGGTGGATTGACCGTCAATGCGGGCGCTGGTACCCCGTCTCGTCGCGCCCCGGTTCCACTGACGAGGGAAATCTTGTCGACCGGATAAAGGTCAAACCAAGGTTTCGGGGCGACGTAAGGGGTGTGAGGCCGAAAGAAACCCATCGCGAGAAAGAAAGGGCGATCACGATTCTGCTCCAAGAGGCGGACCGCGGCCTCCGCTCCCTTGCCGTCCGTCTGTTCCGAATCTACCCCATCGGCGGCCAGCCAGCTCAAGGTGGCGCCAAAGCCACTGCCCGGCTTGATGGTGAAGATCTTATCCTCATCGTCCTTGTCCCGCCCCCGAGGGTTGACAACCTCATCCCACGACTCGGGATCATCCAGCCCGTCGGTGCCGATCTGTCCGGGCACCCCGTAGTGGAAGAGTTTACCCACGCGAGCGACGTGATATCCCTGTTTTCGAAACAGTTGGGGGAGGGTCACGGTGGTCGGTCGATTCGTCCGAAACCGAGCGGCATTATCCGTCACCCCGGTCGTGTCGGGCCGAAGGCCGGTCAAGAAGGAGGTCCGACTCGGGTTGCAGAGGGGGAACTGACAGTAGGCCCGATCGAACCGAACGCCTCGGGAGGCCAATCGATCGATATTGGGGGTGCGGACCAGCGGGTGTCCGTAACAGCCGAGCGCATTCCGCAAGTCGTCGGCCGTGATCAAGACAACGTTGAGCCGACGATCGGCGGACTTCGGTTCTTCCGCGGCGACCACGATCGTGCTCGTCAGAACCAGGCTGTGCGCGATCGTGGCAACGCATCTCGATAAGATCTTTGATGTCATCGTCCGTTCTCCCTGATCAGCAACAGATCAGGCTCGTGGGACGCCCCCCAAGCCTCGCCAACCAGGCCCGGATGATACCCCCCTGAGACTCGCGTTTCGAGACTCAGGACGGATTTCGCAAGGGGTTGACAGGCTGCGACCGCTTCCGGACCATTGCCTTATTCAGTCCGAGACCGACGCACCCCTTATCGAGATTTTATCATGGCCCAAACCGCGACGGCCCCACGGGCCACTCCGGCCATTCGTCACACAAAACTCCTGATCGACAATCAATGGGTCGATCCGATCGAGGGGGGAGAGTTCGAGACCTACAATCCCGCCACGGGTGAGGTCATCGCCCGGGTGGGTGCCGGAACGGCCGCCGACGTGGATAAGGCGGTCAAGGCCGCCCGTCGGGCACTCGAGTCTGGCCCCTGGAACACCATGGACGCCGCCGACCGTGGTCGCTTGATGTATCAGCTGAGCGACCTCGTCGAGCGCCACGGCGAAGAGCTCGCCGCGCTCGAGTCGCTCAACTGCGGCAAGACGATCAGCGACTCCAAGGGAGACATCGAAGGCGTCGTCAACACGCTCCGCTACTATGCCGGCTGGGCCGACAAGATCGAAGGCAAGACGCTACCGGTGCGCGGAAGCTTCCTTTCCTATACGCTGAGACAGCCCGTCGGCGTCGTCGGCCAGATCATCCCTTGGAATTTCCCGCTCTTGATGCTCGCGTGGAAGTGGGGCCCCGCGCTCGCTTGCGGCAACACCGTGGTGATGAAGCCCGCCGAGCAGACCCCCTTGACCGCACTCCGGATCGCCGATCTGGCAATTGAAGCGGGATTCCCCGCGGGCGTGATCAATATCATCAACGGGCTCGGTGAGACGGCGGGGGCCGCCTTGGTGGGGCATCCGGATGTCGACAAGATTGCATTCACCGGCCACGTCGATACCGCCAAGATCATTCAGCGTCAGGCGGCTGAGACGCTCAAGCGAACGACGTTCGAGCTCGGCGGCAAGAGCCCCAACGTGATCTTCGCCGACGCGAACTTGGAGGAGGCCGTCGCAGGCGCCTTCCACGCGATTTACTTCCACGGCGGCCAGTGCTGCACCGCGGGAAGCCGACTCTTCGTCGAGCAGAAGATTCACAAGGAGTTCGTCCAGCGGCTGGTCGAGAAGGCCAAAACGCGGGCGATCGGCGATCCCCTGAACCCAGCCACCGAGCAAGGTCCGCAAGTCTCGCAAGAGCAGCTCGACAAGATCCTCCACTACGTCGACCTCGGCCAGAAGCAAGGGGCCAAGCTCCTCTCTGGTGGCGGACGCGTCGGCGATCGCGGGTTCTTCGTCGCGCCCACGATCTTCGACGACGTCAAGGATGACATGGCGATCGCCCGCGACGAGATCTTCGGACCCGTCGTCAGCGTGCTTCCGTTCAACGGGGTCGACGAAGTTATCGAGCGATCGAATAACACCTCGTACGGCCTGGCCGCCGCGATCTGGACCAAAGACATCGACAAGGCCCATCTCTTCGCCAAACGGGTCAAGGCTGGAACCGTCTGGGTCAACTGCTACCACGTCGTCGACACCACGACCCCCTTCGGCGGTTTCAAGATGTCCGGGCAAGGCCGCGAGAACGGTGAAGCCGCGCTCGAGCACTACAGCGAGATGAAAACCGTCACCGTCAAACTCGGTTGATCCACCCTCGAGAACGGCCCAGACCCTCGGACTCTCCGGGAGGTCTGGGCCGGCAACCGGCCAGAAAAATCAACACATGCGTACCAAAGAACACGTGACACTATCTTTTGTGGTTGCGGAGCGATGAGTGATCTTCCAATGCCCGAGCCGTTCGATTGATGGCTTGGTCGCGATCCTTGACTTCTCGGGGCTGAGTGACCACGGACAGTAATTTCTCCGGCCCCTTCTTACAGCGGTTTGCCAACGGATTGCGTACGACGAAGGAAAAAGGGGACTGGCTCCCGGCCCGCGAGTCCCTTGGCACCGACTGATCCACGTAGCGGCCGGGTGCCTGTCCCTTTTTTCCGTGCGCCAGCCGAACACCAACCGCTGTAATCCATGCATCTGCAAGTTCTCCATCTCAGGCTAACCATGTGGACATGGCATTCCTTTGAATTGAGTGCTATCCGCTGGATGTTCCTCTGACAAATCAAAGAAAAGCTTCACCAACGGCTTGAGCGAGTCCCAATCAGTCGCACCTCCGGCCCGAACAGATGTCTCTCGGTCCTAGACAGCTTCCTGAACGCGTGCCGACTCCGATTGAGATACGGCCGAGCTGGCCAGGCCACGGGCTGGGCTCAATCCTGACACCAATGCAATTAAAATGCGTTACTTATCGATTTCCCAATAAGAGGCAAAGCCCCCGGCTGCCACTTTCTGCAGGCCGGTTCCCGCGACCTTCATCTCGAGAGAACCGATGAGACAAGTCCGCGCTCGCTTGATCCTGACTTTCCTCGGAGTTTTCATGTCGGAACGATCAGAGCTCTTAGCCGTGACCCCAGACACGAAGCGCGAAGGGGTCGATGCGGCGGCGGTCGCTAAACTCCCCGCGCCTGGCAGCGTGGTTCCAGCTGCGTTCGGCTTCACTCCGGATGGAAAGGCTCTCACTTATCTGAAATCGGAGTCGGCCAGTTTGAGCCGCGTGCTCTGGCGCGTGGAGCTCACGGGGGGCGAACCGCGAGTCGTGGCCAGACCGCCTGGCAACGGGGATACGGAATCCACGCTCTCGGAGGCGGAAAAACTGCGCCGCGAGCGCCAGCGTCTGCGTGAAACCGGGATCACCCAAGTCGTCCGCGCCGAGGCGGCCGATGTCTCGGTCTTCCCGATCGGCGGCGATCTCTACCTGCAACGTCAGGACGGACCTCTTGAACGCATCACCAATACGCCCACACCCGAGCTCGATCCCAGGTTGACTCGCGACGGATCCAAGGTCGCATTCGTGCGCGATGACGAGTTGCACGTGATCGACCTGGCCTCCCGGCAAGAGCAGAGGCTCACCCAAGGGGCCGGTGACGGGGTGACTCACGCCCTCGCCGAGTTCATCGCGCAAGAAGAAATGGATCGAGCGAGCGGATACTGGTGGTCACCCGACGGCGCAACAATCGCCTACCAGGAGACCGATGAGCGGCATATCCCCCCCTACTCCATCGTCCATCAAGGGGGAGAGCAAATCTCGGTCGAGACCCACCGCTATCCCTTCTCCGGCGCGGCCAATGCCAAGGTCCGTCTTGGCGTCGTCTCAGCCAGCGGGGGCCCGACGCGTTGGCTCGACCTGGGAGAACCCGCTGCGGATTTTTATCTCGCTCGGGTGAACTGGGCGTCCCCGACCTCGCTCCTGGTCCAGATCCTTTCACGCGACCAGAAGAGCTTGCGCCTTTATCGGTTTAACCTCGAGTCGCTTCAGAAAACGCTTCTGATCGAGGAAACATCCGAGACCTGGGTCAACCTCCACAACGACCTTCGTGTGCTCGATTCGACCGGAGAAATCCTCTGGTCGTCCGAGCGCACCGGGTTTCGTCACCTTCAACTGCATGATCGGGATGGGAAGCTCCTACGAACGTTGACCGCGGGCGACTGGCCCGTGGATGCCCTCGTGGCGATCAATGAGAACCGGCGTGAAGCCTGGTTCTCTGCCGGGCGCGAGACTCCGCTCGAAACCCATCTTTACCGCGTCTCGCTCGACGGAGGCGAGGTCGTCCGGCTCACGGACGAGCCCGGCACGCACCGAACCGTCGTGGCGTCGAATGGCGAACATTTCGTGGATGTGGCATCCAGCCTCAATCGACCGCCGCTCACGACGATTCGCGATCGTGAGGGAAATCCTCTCAAGATACTCGACGACTCGAGTTCCGACCCCAGAGTCGGCAGCCTGCGACTGGCTCCTCCGGAACTGATCGAATTCGTCAATCGCGACGGTATCAAGCTCCAGGGGGCCTTCTATCCGCCGAAATCGAAAGTTCTCGGTGAGAAGACTCCGCTCATCGTGATCGTCTATGGCGGACCTCACGTGCAGACGGTCTCGAACTCCTGGGCTT
The DNA here is from genome assembly GCF_045290345.1 of Singulisphaera photorubra. GTDB lineage: Bacteria > Planctomycetota > Planctomycetia > Isosphaerales > Isosphaeraceae > Singulisphaera. The sequence continues at coordinate 4,740,293 of NZ_CP155447.1, forward strand.
TGTCGGCCGACATGAACGCCCAGTACTTGACCGAACGTGGATACGCCGTCTGGAAGACCGACAATCGAGGCTCCGCGCGACGGGGACACGCCTTCGAATCCGCGCTCAATCGAGAGATGGGCAACGTTGAGGTACGCGACCAGGTGGATGGCGTAAGCTTTGTCGGAACCCATTGGCCCGAAGTCGATCTCGGGCGAGTCGGCCTCACCGGAAGCAGCTACGGCGGCTACATGACGCTCCGGTGCCTGACCGAGGCGCCTGACGTTTTTCGAGCGGGTGTTTCGGTCGCGCCTGTGACCGATTGGGACGGTTATGACACCTGCTACACCGAGCGCTACATGGGGACGCCCATGAATAATGCGGATGGTTATCGCAAGTCATCGGTCCTGCCCCATGTCGAGAAGCTCCGCGGCGAACTGCTCGTGATCCACGGAATGCTTGACGAAAACGTTCATTTCCGCCACACCGCGCGATTGACGACCGCCTTGATCTCGGCTTCGAAGCCGTTTGCACTGCTCCCCTTGCCCGACGAACGACACTCGTCGCGACGCGACGCCGATCGTAAATACGTGGCTGAGCGAATCGCTGGTTTCTTCGAGCAGGCCCTGGGCTCACGGTGAAATTCCGGACTGTAACGATTAGAGTTAGTCGATCAGTGCGTCTTGGGGGTTGCGTTCGCCTCACCGACGTGAGAAAAGAATTTGGCCCCTCGACGCACTCTCCCGACGTCAGGCAACGAACATCGCGCTGGCATCCCCTGCCGGCCTCACCGAAGTTAGGAGTGCACTCGCCGTGTCCGGAGACATCGATCCCGTTTTGAAGCATTCCCGACGTGAGGCGATCATCATTGGGGTGGCCTGGCTCATCTCGACGATTTATTGCTGCGCGTACTGTTACTGGGCCGGCTACATCCGCGAGGGGCGGCCGCTCGGCGTCGATGATGTGCGACCCATATTTGGGATGCCGTCCTGGGTTTTCTGGGGAATCATGGTCCCCTGGCTATTCTGCTCGCTCTTCACTTTCTGGTTCGCCGGCTTCTACATGGCGGACGACGACCTGGGCGCGGATCACACAGACGAGCTCGAGAGCGACATCCGGGAAGGGGGCCTCCATTGAATCATGTTCAATCCATTCACGCTCAGCCGCCGACGCTGATCGCGTTGCTCCTCTTCACGCTGATCTCGCTCGGATTGGGCGTCGTTGCCAATCTCGCCCAGCGCAAAGGAACATTCCTCGAGAAATACTTCCTGGGAGGTCGCTCGCTCGGCCCGTTTGCCGTGGCGTTGACTGCCGCCGTGATGAGCGGCGGTACGTTCGTCGGGTTCCCGTCCCTGGTTTATAGCTTCGGCTGGGTCGTGGCCCTCTGGATCGCCTCGTACATGATCGCCCCGGTGACCGTGCTCGGCATCCTCGGCAAGCGGATCGGCCAGCTCTCCCGAAAGACCGGCGCCATCACTCTGCCCGACCTCTTCCGCGAGCGATTCGGTAGCCCGGCGCTCGGACTCATGACCAGCCTGCTGGTGATGTTCTTCCTGGTCTGCAACCTCGTCGCGCAATTCTCCGCGGGCGCCCGGATCATGAAGATCGTGCTCCCGGTGCAGACAACCTCCTGGTTCGTGAGCGGAGAGCTCGCGGACTCGTCGAACGCCGGCTACTACATCGGTCTGGCGATCTTCACGGCGACCGTCGTGGCCTACACCACCTATGGCGGTTTTCTGGCCGCGATCTGGACCGACGTCTTCCAGAGTATCATCATGGCGATCGGGGTCATGCTCCTCCTCCCGCTGGCGATGAACGCCTCGGGCGGGTTCGCGCAGGCCACCTACTCGGGCATGGCGCAGACCGACCCAGGGTTCGGCTTCGGTCCAGGCGCGGGGCGAGCGTTTCATCCGCTGGGCCTTGCCGTCTCATTCTTTTTCATGTGGGCCATCACGGGGATGGGGCAGCCATCAACGCTTGTTCGCCTGATGGCGTTCCGCGACTCCAAGACCCTGCGCTATTCCATCATCTATCTCACCATCTACAACGCCCTGATCTACATCCCGCTGATCTTCATCTTCGTGGCGGCTCGGAGCATCCTGCCGAACCTGGCGTCCTCGGACGATGTGATGCCAAGTCTCGTCATCAAGCTCGCCAACCCTTATGTCGCCGGCTTGATTCTCGCCGCGCCCTACGGGGCCGTTCTGAGCACCGTGAGCGGCTGGCTTCTGATCGTCTCATCGGGCCTGGTGCGCGACCTCTACCAACGTTTCTTCCGCCCGACCGCAACGGAGCGCGAGATCGCCTGGGCGAGCTATTCAACCACGGTGGCGATCGGCCTGATCGTCGCGATCGTGGCCCTCAAGCCACCGACTTATCTTCAGCTCATCATCGTCTTCTCGAGCACCGGGATGGCGGCGGCGTTCCTGATGCCCGCGCTCCTCGGCTGCTTCTGGCGGCGGTCGACAGCCGCGGGAGCGATCGCGGCGATGGCCACGGGAGCGACAGTGACGCTCGGCCTTTACGTGCTCGGCACGCTCGGTCCCGATCGCTTGCACCTCAGCTGGCTCTTCGCGCCCAACCAAGACATCGGAGCGGCGAGTTCGTTCCGACCATACTACCTGTTCGGACTCGATCCCTGCATCTGGGGACTTTCATCGTCGCTCGCGGCCGGCCTGATCGGGAGTTGGCTCTCTCCGCCTCCCCCCGAAGAGCGCGTCGCGCTCCTCTTCGACGCGCAACCGGCCAACGCTCCAGCGCCCGCCACGCTGGACCTGCATCCGACGCCCAAGCCCAGCACGGCGTGAGGTTCTGATTCGTCTCGTTCCAACTTTCTTTGTGAGGGCTTCGCAATGGCCAGAATCGCCGTGGGCGGGCTGATGCATGAGTCGAATACCTTCGCGACCGCTCGAACGGATCTCGCCGCGTTTGAGTCGGGAGGGTTGGAGACCGGCGACGGAATCTTCCAACGCTGGGGCGAAGCCCATCACGAGGTCGGCGGATTCTTTGAATCCGCCGCGAAGAACGGTTTCGAGGTTGTTCCCACGTTGATGGGCTGGGCGACCCCGTCCGGCCCATTGACCTCCGAGGCTTACTGCGAGTTGACCGATCGTCTGCTCCATGCCTTGCGAGACGCCGGGCCCGTCGACGCCGTCCTCCTGGCACTCCACGGCGCGATGGTCGCCGATGGCGAAGACGACGCGGATGGTAACTTGCTTGCCAAGGTCCGCAACTTGATCGGCCCCAGCCGCCCCCTGATCGTTACACTCGACTATCATGCCAACGTCTCCCCGCTCATGGTGTCAGAGAGTAATGCGCTGATCGCCTACCGGACCTACCCTCACGTTGATCAACGAGCGCGGGGCAAGACGGCGGGCGACCTGGCCTGGCGCGCCGCAACCGCACGCATTCGACCGACACAGGCGATGAGCAAGCCACCGATCCTGATCCATTTGCTCGCACAAGAGACGACTCGAGAACCGATGAAGAGCCTGATCGACGGGCTCGAAAGCCTGGATCGATCTCAGGGATTCCTTGATGCCAGCATCCTCGCCGGCTTCCCTTACGCCGATGTCGCGGCTACCGGACCAACCTGTATCGCGGTGACTGACAATAATCTCGCCTTGGCCTCGGAAATCGCCGAGCATCTCTCCGCGAGTCTCTGGAGTCATCGTCACCAACTCACAGCCAGCCCCCCGATCGCGGCCGAAGCCGTAGCTCTCGCCCTGGCGACAGACAAGACCCCGGTCATTCTGGTCGACCTGGGAGACAACATCGGCGGCGGTTCGGCAGCCGACAGCACCGTCTTGATCCACGAACTGCTCAAGCAAGGGGCAACCGATTCCATCGTCGTGCTCTTCGATCCCGAAGCGGTCCAGACGTGCCAACGGGCCGGCGTCGGAGGGTCCGTCGCCCTCTCGGCCGGTGGAAAGATTGATCGCAATGCGCCTCCTTTAAAAGTGGCCGGGCTCGTCGAGATTCTCCATGACGGCCGCTACGTCGAGGAACTTCCGAGACACGGTGGAATCCGAAACAACAATCAAGGGGCCACGTCGGTTGTCAGGCTGGACGGAGCGAACCGGGTTGTGCTCACCTCGTTGCGCCATCCTCCCTTCAGCCTCGGCCAACTGACGAGCCTGGGACTCGACCCGAAGAGCGCCCGGTTCATCGTGGTCAAGGCGGCCGTCGCCTACAAGGCAGCCTACGCCCCGATTGCCGGCACGATCATCGAGGTGGACACACCTGGTTTGACCGCATCGAATCCGGCACGATATACTTACGAAAGAATCCGTAGGCCCATCCTTCCACTCGACCCAGAACCCGTTGTCAAGGCGGTCATCTGATGAACCTGCCAAGCCCGATCCGAATCGCCGGGGTCCAGATGGACGTCAAGATCGGCGATATCGCGGCCAATCGCGCCGCGATTCTCGGCCAGATCAGCGTGGCCGCCGACGCAGGGGCCAAGCTCATCGTCTTCCCGGAATGCGCCCTGACCGGCTATGGCTTCGAGAGCCGCGAAGAGGCGTTGAGCTTTGCCGAGCCGATTCCAGGGCCAAGTACCCAGGCGATCGAGACCCACTGCGCCAAGCTCGGGATCGCCACCGTCTTTGGCTTGCTCGAACGGGACGGCGACCGTCTCTACAACGCCTGCGTGCTTGTCGGTCCGTCGGGGGTCATCGGCTCCTACCGCAAGGTGCATCTCCCGTTCCTCGGGGTCGATCGCTTCGCGGATCCCGGTGATCGCCCGTTCGCCGTCCAGGAATACGAAGGTTTACGGATCGGCATGCACATCTGTTACGACGGGGCGTTTCCGGAGTCGGGACGCGTTCTGAGTCTCTTGGGTGCGGACGTGCTCCTGCTGCCGACAAACTGGCCGACTCATTCGGAGTGCGCGGCGATTCATATGATCGCCTGCCGCGCCATGGAGAACGTCGTCTATGCGATGGCGGTGAATCGAGTCGGCGAAGAGCGCGGATTCCGGTTCATCGGCCGCAGTTCGATCGCCAGCCCCAACGGCGAGATTCTCCAATCCGCCAGCCCAGACTCGGAAGAGATCTTCTATGCCGAGATCGACCCGGCCCGCTCGCGACAAAAGCGGCTGATCAGGGTCCCGGGCAAACACGAGGTTGACCGGATCGCCGACCGCCGACCGGAGTTTTACACCGAGTTGGTTCGCCCGAAACCAGCGCGGGACTGAAGGCGAATGGACCGGCGTCGGAGTCGAAGCCTCATCGGTCTCGCCATCCTTCTCGTGATCATCCTCGGTCTCAGCTCGCGCCGATTGCCGGGATATCTTCCCAGGGTCGTCAGCCTCTATGCGGGCGACGTCCTCTGGGCACTTGCCGTCTATCTCGGCTTCATCTTCGTACGATCGACTGCGTCCAAACCGATGGCAGCCACACTCGCTCTGTGCTTCGCACTGCTGGTCGAGATCAGCCAGCTTTACCATGCCCCCTGGATTGATTCCATCCGCGCCAACCCCTTTGGCGGCCTGATTCTCGGCTTCGGATTCCTCTGGAGCGATCTGGTCTGCTACTGTGTCGGCATTGCGCTCGGGGTCATCCTTGATAGAAACTTTCGCAATACATCATAAAACGATAACAACACATAATTAAACTAAGCTCGGCTGAAAAGTGGTTAGGGCCCGTAAAAAATTAATCGTTACAGTTAATATAGAAGAAGCTATGATGCCAGGATGAGTAATATCGAAGAACTTGAGCGGAAATACGCCGTACTATTTCCGCATCTCAATGAGCGACAGCAACACTTGGTCGCTGCCTTTGATGGCCAACGATTAGGGCGTGGAGGTATTGCCCTCGTCTCTCGTGTTACTGGATTTTCCCGCCCGACCATCTATCGGGCCATCGAGAGCCTTTCTCAACATCCCCTCCCCGTTGAGCGGGTACGGAACTCGGGAGCCGGACGGAAGCCATTGGTCCAGCATGACCCCCTCTTGGTCCAATCCTTGGAAGCTTTGATCGACCCTGATACTCGGGGCGATCCCATGTCTCCATTGCGGTGGACCTGTAAGAGTACCCGCCAGTTAGCCAGCCAACTGACGGCTCAGGGACATCCCATCAGTCATATGACGGTCGCTTAATTGTCACATCAGGGCCAGCGCACACTTTTTTGTTGATGGAATAGACTTTGCGGAATCAGGCAGAAACCCCGAAAAAAGCGTTGATCTCCGGCGTCAGTAGGAGGCGACGGACGGGAAAGGCGGCAAACATTGTGCTTCCAGAGCTGTCCCTGATTCCCCGAAAACCCTCGAATCTGCCCTTGTTTCCAGAGGTCGCTCTTCCAAAGTCCTTTGATGCCAACATCTAAGTGTGCGCTGGTCCTGCGGAGACCGGCGTGGAACAACCGATCCTGGCGGTGGACGGCAAGACGTTGCGGCGGAGCCACGATCGCAAGAACGGGCTGGGAGCCTTGCATTCGGTGAGCGTCTGGGCCAGCGAATTTGGACTGTCGCTGGGGCAAGTGGCCTGCGCCGAGAAATCCAACGAGATCACGGCGATTCCCGAATTGCTGAGGCTGGTGGACATCAAAGGGGCGATCATCACGATCGACGCGATGGGGACGCAGTAGGCGATCGCCGCGCAGATCATCGATGGCGAGGCGGATTATCTGTTGGCGGTGAAAGGGAACCAGGAGACGTTGTTTTAGGCCGTCATGGAATCGATCAACAAGGAGTGGGAGAACGATTTCGTCGATGTCAAGGCAGGTCAACTTCAGACCCGCGAGAAGGCGCACGGGCGTGAAGAAACCCGCACTTACATTCAAATGGCTGTGCCTACAGATTTGCCAGGGCTCGCGTTATGGAAGGGCATGAAGTCGATCGGTGTGGTGGTCTTGGATTGCGTGCGAAATGGGAAAACAACGAATGAAGTCCGTTATTACATCAGCAGCCTTGAGGTAAACTTAAAACTGTTTTCTCGCGCAGTTCGAGGCCATTGGGGCATCGAAAATAGCTGCCATTGGAGCCTGGATATGACTTATCGTGAGGATGAATCGCGTATTCGGGAGACGCAGCTGCGTGAGAATTTCGCATGGATCAATCGCCTGACCCTCTCACTGCTGAAGCAACATCCCGGGCGTGAAAGTATCGCGATGAAGCGACGCAGTTGCGGTTGGAGCGATGAGTTCCTGTTGCAGGTGCTTGTCGGATCTACAAGTCAGTATGCGCTGTCCCTGAACGAATAATCCATAGCATACCAACCAATAACGAAACGATAAACACAAACATCCGAATTGCAGATTCGGCTCCTTTCTCTTTATATTCACAAATCAAAAACGTCAAATAAAACACGACCATGCAATGAGGCATCAAATAGTATCTAAACTTTCTTCGTTTTATGCCTTTGTTGGATTTCATTGAACTTGTCTCCTCCGCTATCTAATTGTGTTTGCAATCATTGCATCAACCCATCCTGATTGATGGTGAGAAATTCTCGGAGAAGCCGAACATGGGAAGGTTTAGAGCGGTTTACCCACGTGTTGCGCACAGGCCGGCGTGTTCGAACCAGCCGATGATGCCTTCGAGAGTCACTGGCTTCAATCCGTCACTGATGGCTTTAGAGATGCCCTTGATCGTCCGTGTCGCCACCCGAGAGTCGGACCAGAACGTGGAGGTGGTTGTCGAGCACGGCGAACCCGCCGACGGCGATGAAGAAGATGCCGACCAACTCCTGAAGCCGGATTTCGATCCACAGCTTTCGGTCAGAGCCGCCTTCGCCGAGCAATAAGGCGAGTCGGACGCATCGCGTGACGCAGTGACACCATCGTGTGACGTGGGGTCGACGAGATCAGCGCGAGCGATCGTCATTGTTGGGTCTCCTGGGTGAATCTGAGGAATCTACCAGATTCTAATGCCAGGATACAGAGTACAATGCATGTCCTTGCCCTTAGCTGATCGAAATCAGCCAGCTCTACCATGCGTCCTGGATTGATTCGATCCGCGACAACCCCGTGGGCGGCCTGATTCTCGGCTTCGGATTCCTCTGGAGCGATCTGGTCTGCTACTGTGTCAGCATTGCGCTCGGGGTCATCCTTGATAGAAATTTTTTGCAACATATCACAAAATGACTACAACATACAATTAAACTAAAATCGACTGAAAAGTGGTTAGGCAATTCGTGGTGTATCCGACAAGCTCTCGGTGGCGGACTCACTGTCAATGGACCCGAATTGTTACGAGGTTAGTGAACCCGAACGATTACGAGACCTGAAGGTCTCCTGACCGGGTGAGCCTCCAGGACTGCCTCACTCGCCGCGTTTGAAAACAACGATCCGCGAAAGTGCTAAAGCACCGAGGATTCTTGCGGTCTCCGCAACGGGTTGGTTTGCGGTAGCACGGCCGGCCCGGCCGTAAGTCCCTCGGGTCGGCGTAAGTCTGAGGAATGGCCCTGGGCCGAGGGATACGGCCGGGCCGGCCGTGCTACTGGTTCGAGCTGGCCCGGAAATCCCGCGATTCTCGCCCAACCGCGGATCGTTGTGAGTAAAGCCCCTTTTCCGCTCCCGCTAGAAGGGGACGGAAAAGAGGCGAATCTCAAGACGAAACCTGGGGCCAAGCCGCGTCAAACTTTGGGCTTCAACTCATAGCGTCGTGGTTTCGGCTGGGCAGCGGCACGCTGCTGGTCAATAACCTCAGCCTCAACGCGATCGAGATCGGCGATCGCCTCATCCAGATGCGCGGACTTGATGCCGCTCAGCGGAACCTGAACTGACCGCCAGCGCGTGAAGTGAATGTTGTTGTGCTTGAGCGTCAGGTTGTGAACTTCGCTCGCTTGCTTGGTCATCGGCGTGGTGAGCAGGGCCAGGTTGATGCCTTCGGCAAGCTGGTCCTTCGAGAATGATCCCACCTCTTCGCCATCAATGCTCAAGACATAGTCGGAACCCTCGAGTCCCGAGACCTTGAGCGGCTGCTGGTCGAGATCTTTCACGAAGTCGGACGAGTTAACCGCCAGCTTGATGACGTCGTCTTTGAGGTCGGCCGGAAACGGAAGTGACTCGTCGAGCTGGGTCCACTTCAAAATGCCGTCGTTCCACTGGACGTCCGAGACCTTGGTCTTCTCCGCCTGGGTCTTGGGCTCGCTCTTGGATTCGAGCTTGATCTGCACGTCGGAAACGAGGGCAGGCGCATCCCAGGCGTCGAGCAGCGCGGCGGCCATCAAGAGCTGACCACCCGGAGCGGGATGCACCCGATCGGGATTCAGCTTCTTGGCTTTTTCCGGGTCGGCTTCAAACGCTTTTTTGGTCGCGTCAACGACCGACGTGTTCAAATCCGCAAGCTTGGCGTGTTCCTTTTCCGCCAGTTCCTTGAGGAAGTCGCCGTAGCGGACCAGGACGGCGTTATACCCTTTCTCAAAGACAGGGGGACGGGTGACGTCGTCAAAAGGAGAGGGGCGGATCAACGTGATCTTGACCTCGGGAAGTTCTGCCTTGACCTTTTCGACGATCCGTTCCATCCCATTCGCATAGGTCTGGAAGATTTTCTCGTCGAAGGGGCGATAACTTCCGTCGTTCATGCCGAGCATGATCGTCAAGACCGTGGGCCGGTAGGCGAGGACGTCCCGCTTGAGCCGGAGATCAATCGGACCTCCACCACCACCTGTCACACGGTCGCCACCCCATCCCGAATGAACGAACGAGACGTTCATCGCAGGGAATCGAGTCACGACATACGTTTCGACAAAAGTTGTATAGAGACGCTGATCGGTGATGCTATCGCCGTAGAAAACGACTCGATCGCCATCCTTGAGGTAAAATGGCTCATCCGCGAGCGCCGGGGGCGCCAGGGCGAGGGCAAGATAGGCGACAATACGAGCGGCTCTCATGCAAAGGTTCCTTTTGCTGAAGCACGAACAGGTGGTGAATTCGTTGCCAGTCTGAGGTGGGATGCCAGTCGAGCGGACGACTGAGGAACAAGTCTCAGGCAAGAATCGGCTTGACCACGTTACCGAAGACGTCGGTCAGACGATAGTCTCGGCCGCTGTAACGGTAGGTGAGCTTGGTGTGGTCGATCCCCATCAGGTGGAGGATCGTGGCATGGAGGTCGTGGACATGGACCTTGTTTTCGACGGCGTGCCAGCCGTATTCATCCGTCGCGCCATAGGTCATACCGCCTTTGATGCCTCCGCCCGCCAGCCACATCGTGAAGCCAAACGGATGGTGCTCGCGGCCGTCGGTCCCTTCGGCCGTGGGGGTCCGGCCGAACTCGCCGCCCCAGATCACCAGGGTGTCCTCAAGGAGTCCCCTTCCCTTCAGATCCTTCAGTAGAGCGGCGATCGGTTGATCCGTCGCCGCGCAGTTGTTCGGGAGTTCCTTCTTGAGTCCACCGTGCTGATCCCAGAGTTGGCAACTCGATCGTTTCGCGGTCTGGGTGTGATAGACCTGGACGAACCGGACGCCGCGTTCCGAGAGGCGACGGGCCATCAGGCATTGGGTGGCGAAAATGCCGGTCGTTGGGTCGTCGAGGCCGTAGAGCGCCCGGGTGGCTGGTGACTCCCGGCTGACGTCGAACGTCTCGGGAGCCTGGCGTTGCATTCGATAGGCCAACTCGAAGGATGAGATCCGGGCGCTGAGCTGGCTGTCTTCTTGACGGCTCCGCAGGTGCCGTTCGTTGAGTAGCCGCAACGTGTCGAGCTGCTCGCGTTGACGATCGAGTGGAATGCGCGAGTTCGCGAGGTTGGCGATCGGGTTCTTCAGATCGGCAACCAGCGTCCCTTGATAGGCGGCGGGTAAAAAGCTCGACGTCCAGAGCGGAGCCCCTTGGGCCGGTTGCGCCGGGCTGATGACCAGATATCCGGGTAGGTCCTGGTTCTCGCTCCCGAGTCCGTAGAGTAGCCACGAACCCAGGCTCGGTCTCGAGAAGGCTTGCTCCCCTGTATTCATCTGGAGACACGCGCCGTTGTGGTTGATGTTATCGGCGACCATCGAGCGAATCACGCAGATGTCATCAATACACGAGGCCACATTCGGAAAGAGTTCGCTGACTTCGGTGCCCGACTGACCATGTTTGCGAAACTTGAACGGCGACTGAAGCAGGTTGCCCGTCTTGGTCCGCACGAGGTGCGGCATGGCGAATGGCAAGGGCTTGCCATTGTCGCGTTCGAGCCTGGGCTTGGGGTCAAACGTGTCGACGTGCGATGGCCCCCCGGACATGAACAGAAAGATCACGCGCTTCGCACGCGCGGCATGCATTGGCAACTTCACCGCCAGTGGGTTGGCTTTCGCTCCGTCAGCACGTGCTTCGGCGTCAAGCAGACCGGCCAGTCCGAGCACTCCGAATCCATTGGCGAACGTCGAGATCGCCTGGCGGCGGCTCATGCGTGATGACATAGGCATGGCATTCCCTTCAATCGAGGGCGGATCGCCTCAGTCGATGTAGATAAATTCGTTGGTGCAGAGCAAGAGCTGGCAGTAGGCGTCCCAGGCCGATTCCCGCGGTCGACTGGACTTGAGGTAGGCGAGCCCGATCTCTTTCTCCGTGTCATCAACGGGACGTCCGAAGAGAATCGAAAACGCCCGATCGATCTTGGCCGCGTCGTCCCGGTTCCCCGCTTCCAGGCGGGTGGCAAGAGCCTGGGCTTGCTCCATGACGAAAGCGTTATTGAGCAAGAACAAGGCCTGCGGAGCCACGGTCGACACGGTCCGCACGTCGACCATCGCGGTCGAGTCGGCTGCGTCAAAGAGCGGGCCGAACGATGATCGGTCGGAGCGGATCGTCATAAAATAGAGAGTGCGCCGCTTATTGGCAAAGTCGCGAATTGCCGGCCCCTTCATGGATCGATCGAGCTGTCCGGAAACGGCCAGAAGACTGTCCCTGATCGCTTCCGACTCGAGCCGGCGACGGTTCATCCGTCCGTACCATTGATTTCCGGGATCGGCCGCCCCGGTTTCGGGCAGTGGATTACTCGCTTGCTGATAGACGGAAGTACGCATCATTTCACGATGCATCTGCTTGATCGACCACCCCGAATCAACGAATCGTTTGGCCAGGTGGTCGAGGAGTTCGGGGTGAGTCGGACGCTCGCCGAGCTTTCCGAAGTTGCTCGGAGTTCGCACGATTCCGACGCCAAAGTGTTGCTGCCAGATCCGGTTGACCATCACTCGCGCGGTGAGGGGATGCTCGGGGCTGGCCAGCCAGCGGGCCAGTTCAAGCCGGCCGCTTCCCGAAGTGATGGGAGGTTGGGAGCCACCCCCCACAACCAAGGGAAAATGGCGAGGGACCACATCTCCGAGTCGCGAATAACTGCCCCGAAGGTGAATGCGAACGTCGTGGACGCCAGCGTGCGGGCTTTCGGGGACTCCCCCTTCTTGCGCTCCATTGGCGTAAAGCGTCGGAGCCGTCGCGACCGCTCTGAGGGCGTTCAGATCCTTGCGAATTTGCTCGATTTTCCGGTACGTAGGCTCGGGCAAGGAATTCTCATCGGCGTCCATCCTGACCCAGAACGGGCTGTCCTGGTCGACCCGGTTGTAACTCGCCTGGAACTTGTTTGCAGCCCGTTCGAGCGCTTCGCGATCCGCGGGAGTGTCCCTGAGAACACGCTCCCAAGGTTCCAGCGCCTTTCTTGAGTCGGCCGAAAAGGCAGCGGACCTGACGTCCCCCTCTATGTCCTCAAACCGCCAGACAGCCTCATGGCCGAGCCGATCGGGATGCGGGTTCGATGGGAGCGGTTGTTCCATGAGGTCACGCGCGAGATGCCAGTCCCCCTGCCCCCCTTCGGCTCTGATCGCCAACTCCACGGTTGTGGTATCGCACGTATGACCATTTTTGGGGAGAACCTGAAGTTCGATGCGATCCCCCTTCTCGACCAGGATGGAGGCCAAGGAACTCGCAACGAGTCGATGGCTTCCCCCGTTGGCGATTTCTCCCCGGGCGAGCTCGTGCCTCGAAACGCGAGCGCGATGAACGACGGCCCATGCCACACCATCACCGCCCGCGGCATCGGCATCAGCCAGGAGACCGGAAACCGCCACCCGGCCCGACACCGGGCTGGTCCAGGAAACCGCGACTCCACCGTTTGGTCCGGGGTGGACGGAAACCGAACGAGCCGGGAGTTTGAACGTCAGGAGGGCAATCTCTGCGTCGGTCGAGTTGACGGTCAGAGAAGGGCAATCCGCCTTGCCCTTCCAGGCTTGCAGACCGGCCCGGCCCGAGACGCCGCGGACGAACGTGGTCATCAATGGATAGTCGCCGCCCAGGCCCAGGTCCTCGATCCACTGGCGGAGCGCATACGCGTGGAGTTTTCTCGCCCTGGCAAAGTCTCGCAGGGACTGCGACGAAGGTCCATTCGGCTGAGATCGATAATCCCAGGCGGCGACCATGTAACGTGCCGTCTGAGAGATCAGGTCGCGAGCAAGCCGGGTCTTTTCTTCATTGAGCAAGTTTTGAAGTGATTTCTCGAGAGTTACAGCCTCCTGCTTCGCGCGCTCGCGTCGGGCCATCTCCGCGCGGGACACGAGGGGGATTTGAAGCATCGGCGGACCGCCCGTCTTGGGTCCGACGTTGGGAAGGATGTGACTACTGAAGAAAATACCGGCGAGTCCGTAATAGTCGGAGGTCGGGATGGGGTCGAACTTGTGGTCGTGGCAGCGGGCACAGGCGACCGTGAGTCCCATGAATGACCGGCTCACAACATCGACCTGATCGTCGGCAATGTCGGTCAGGAGTTTCTCTTTGTCAGCGTCTCCCCCTCCCCAGTTTCCGATGGCGAGCATCCCGGTTGCGATCGTTCCCTCAACGTTGAGACCGCCGGGCTCGGGAGGCGGGAGGAGGTCGCCGGCAATCTGATGGATCAGAAAGTCCTTGTAGGGAAGGTCGCGGTTGAAGGCATCAACGACCCAGTCTCGGTAGCGCCAGGCCTCGGCGATATCCCCAGCGCCTCCGACCCCGCGTGCATCAAACGAATCGGCATAGCGAACGACGTCGAGCCAGTGGCGTCCCCAGCGCTCGCCGTAGTGACTCGAGGCGAGCAAGCGATCGACCACGCGATTGAAGCTGTCCGGGGACTGATCGGCGAGGAAGGCTTCCACCTCTTCGGGGGTTGGTGGCAAGCCGGTCAGGTCGAAAGTGGCGCGTCGAAGGAGCGTCCGCTTATCGGCGGGAGGAGCAGGGCGAAGTCCTTTGGCCTCGAGCATCGCGAGGATAAACCGATCGATGTCGGATCGCGCCCAGGATTGATCCTGAACCTGTGGTACCCGGACTTCGCGAACCGGCTGGAACGACCAGAATCGGCGCTGTTCGTCGGTGATCCCCGATCCCGGTTTGCCGCTCTCCCCCGCAACAGGCGCAGAAGGTTTGGAGTTGGGCCAGGGCAGCCCCATGGCGACCCAGCGTGTGAGCGTTGCAATCTCACGGTCGGTGAGCTTCGCCTTGGGGGGCATCCGCGGCTCATCAATGTAGCGGATGACTTCAATGAGGAGACTCTCGTCGGGAGCCCCGATGACAGCCGCCGGTCCGCTCTCTCCCCCCTTCAGGATTGCTTCCCGACTGGTCAGCCTGAGCCCCGCTTTCGGTGTTTCACGATCGCCGTGGCACTCAATGCAGCGCTCGTGGAGTACGGGGCGAACCTCTTTCTCGAAGAAGTCGTTCCGGGCCGCCTCCGACTCCCCAGCGAAGACGGAGCGGGCGAGAAGGCCCAGCACAAGGAGGGTCAGACAAACAGGGCGAGCGAGTGTGCAATGGTGCATGGCGGGAAGTTCTCCCCGAATCCCTGACGGGACGGCGGGTGGGGCAGGAAGCTCAGGAGTATTTTCAGCTTCAATCTGGGCGGCCCGTCGATCGACCGCCTCGGTTGGACTCTTCGGGAGACTCGGCCCCTCGAAGGAAAGAAGACCGGAGCCACCGCAAACCAGCACTTCGGCAAGCCGGACCAGTGGATCTGGGAACCGGCTCCACCAAAGTGAACGATGATGGCAACGAGAGGAGTCGGGTAGGGCTTCGGTGCGTGGTTCGCGTCCTCTTTTGTTTCGAGTTTTGCGCGAAGCCACCCAAATTTCAAGTGCAGGGTCCTGAAGCGATCACTTCCGCTTGGGCAAGGTGCTCGGAAGTGGGGAGACCGAGACCGGCGTCACACTCGGGCCGGTCGTCCGCCGAATGCTGGCATCGGCGGTGCGAACAGGCTGCGGATTCGTCGTGGCGACTTGCTCTGTTTTCAGGTCTTTGGCGTCGAGATTGGCCAGGGCCTGGCGTGCGGGGGTCAGGTTGGGCTGCAACGCGATGGCCGTTTGGTAATGGGCCCGCGCCTGCTCGGTCTGTCCCATCGCCGCAAGCAGGTAGCCGAGGTTGGCGTGAGCGATTGCATTTCCGCCCGCTTTACTCAACGCGATCAGGGCCTCATCGGTCTTTCCCGCCGCGGCGAGGGTCAACCCAAGGTTCGTCTGGATCCTGACGTCGTCAGGGGCAAGTTTGGCGGCCGTCTTGAGGTTGCGCTCGGAATCGGCCCAACGGCTTTGCAGGTAGTAACTGTAACCGGAGTCGTTCCAAACCCTCGCGTCATCGGGGCTTGCCTTCAAGGCGAGGCGATAATGGTCCTCGGACTGGGCGAACCGGCCGAGCCGGTCGAGCGCCCGCCAATCCGTCGGTGGACGAGGGCCTGTTTCTCGCCACTTCCCTTGATACCCGCTCCGAAGCCACGGCGAGCGCAGACTTCAAGAGACTTCTGATACTCCGCCAAGGCCGCGGTATATTCCTTCTGCGACTCGAAGACCCGACCGAGTTCGAGGTGAACGTTGAACTCCTGATCCTGGGTCACATCGCGACGGAAGTCCGACTGCGCCACCGGCGAATCCTGCTTGGGGTCTCCCGTCGAGGAGACTTGTTGATTTTTGTCTTGACCACCACGTGGGACGGTTTGGCAGCCCACGACAGATGGAAGGACGCAAGCCAGCCCGAAAACCATCCCTGGCCGCATTATTGCGGCCAGGGTCCGGTTTCGCCATGATCGGCAATCACATGAAAGTTTCATGCTATTGGCTCCCTCCAGCGCCGCCAATGCTAAACCCGGACGTGCTGGTCGGGCTCACAGAATACGAGGCCGGGGCCTGCTGATCACGAGTAATCATGACATTGTGATAGTTGACGGCGTCCTCACCCATTCCTCCTGGGTAAACGGAAGGGCCGATCACGACGCGTTCGGGAATCACGGGCAGGCCCGCGCCTTGAAGGGCCGCCACGACGGCCACGCGGCGTGACTCCGCCAGTCCCGGTTGATCCGGACTCCACTCGATTACAACGGGGCCGAGCCAGCCTGAAAGCCGGCTAGCCATCAGGTTGAAACGGGTCGCACCGGTCGGAGAGAGTCGATCGGTGCCGTCGAGGAAGTCGCTGCGGTAGAGCGTGAATCGATGGGGGTCGGCCTTGCTCCGCATCATGGAAAAGTTACCACGGACATAAGTTCCGAACGGCGGCTCGATGAAGTCCGCGGGACGTCCGATGAATGTGTCGCGCCAGGCTTGATGGCGGATCTCCCGCTTTGTTCGCGGGGCAAATCCTCCCGGACCGACCGGACCGGGGCCCGTTGGAGGAATCGGGACGGGGGGCTGCGCCCACAACGTCGCCGTCAGCAGGCCCGTCGCCAGCGCGCCGACCCGCCAGTGGAACTTCCCTCGCACCCGCCACATATTGTTATCCCTCTCAAAAGGAATCGGTTTCGTGTTCAATCTCAGGGCAAGAGCCGCGGCTCAGGAACCAAGGCGATGAGTGGCTTCCCGACTCGATGGGGGATATCCGACAGTCGGATGGCCGGTCCCCTTCAACGGGGAGTGAAGTCCCCCTCTCCCCGTTAGCTCCCGGCTGGTTCCCTCTGTGAGAGCGATTGGGATTCGGGACGATCCCAAAGGCCGAGAGATCTGGGTGGCTGGGCATCGCCAGGGTAAACCGCTCTGGATCAGTCTGCGTGACCATGCGGCCCGATCACCCACTGGTTCTCGCACTGGAAGTGCTTCATCACATTGAGCGGGTCGAGTTCACGGACGGTTGCGCGGAAGTCTTTGCCCGACTTGCCTTCGATCCGCCCCAGGAAGTAGAACTCGAAGTCATTCGGCTGGATGATCCGGTCGCCAGGGGATTCAGGAACCTCCTGCTGCTCCATTGGGGCCACCAGCTCGGGAGTAACCAGCACGATCAATTCGGTTTCGATCGTCTCGATCTTGTTGCTACTGAAAAGGGGACCGACGACGGGCAGGTCGCCGAGGAGCGGAACACGGATCGTGGTGGCGTTGGTCGTCGACTGGAGTAATCCGGCAATCGCCAAGGTCTGCCCTTCGCGAAGCTCGACGACCGTGCGCGCACTTCTCTGATCGATCGCGGGCACTCGGCCGCCGTTGATGACGGTTCCCTGGCCAAAGTTGAGAGCGCTGAAGATCGGCTCGACGTCGAGGCGGATCACGTCATTGGCAAGGATCTGGGGCAGAAAAGTCAGAATCGCTCCGAACTTGGCGAACTGCACGGTCACGACGGCTGTTCCGCCGGGAATCGACGAACTCTGGGGGACCGGATACGGAAAGAGTCCCCCCGCAATGAACTGAGCGGGCTGGCCATCGAGCGTCATCAAGTTCGGTTCGGCGAGGAGTTTGGCCATCGAGTTCGATTTGAGCGCATCGATGAACATCGAAAAGCGGCCGGCATCGAAAACCCCGAACAGGGTGCCACCGCTATTGACCGCACTCCCCACGGGATTCAAGGTCGTCGCCGCCTCGCTCAAGATGCCGGCGAGGGCGGAAGTGGTGCCGCTGGTGGGCGCGAGGCCCGCTCCCCCGGAAAGGTTCGCGACGCCACCGATCGTCGATCCCATGATGCTCCGGTCCTTGATCCGGAACCAGCTCGCCCCAAGCTGGCGAATGGCATCGCGATTGAGCTCGGCAATCTTCACGCGGAGCAGGACCTGGCGAGGACCCGGGACGTGGATCCGATTGATGATGACCATGCCACCCATCATTCCACCACCACCGGCCATCCCCCCTCCAGCCATCCCGCCACCGGCCATCCCGCCACCACCCATCCCGCCGCCACCACCACCGCCAGCCATCTGCCCGCCACCGCCATTCCCGCCGCCGGCGCCGCCCCCCCCGGCTCCTCCGCCCATACCGGCACCACCGCCGCCGCCGGTCATTCTCAGGCCGCCACTATTGCGAAGTTCCGTCTGAACGAGCTGAAGGATGTCGCCCACCGATTTGTTATCAGCGACTTGACCCTCCAAAATGACCTGCGAGCCGATCTGACGAATGTGGACCACGGCGCCCGGATAGGCTTGCTTGATTCGCGACTCGAGGTCACGGGTGTCCAGAGAGACCCGGATCAAGAACGAGACCGGCTTGTCCTCGGTATCCCAGAGGGTCAAGTTCGTCTGGCCGAACGATCGACCATAGATGTTGAGCAATCGTGAGTTCGGTTGATCGCTCAGGAGTTCAACGTCGGCAACGGCGGTATTGGCGATCGCCACTCGAGTCAACAGACGCTTGGTTTCGATCAGCTTTGTCTGGCCGATCGCCACATTGATCTCGGCTTCGGGCTCCTTGATGTCGGAGATCATTTCCGTGACCCCCTGCGCCATTTCCTCCACCGGCCGGGGAATCGGAGGACCAGGCGGAAGGGTCGGAAGCAAACCGGTCGTGTCTCGAACCAGGTTGATGACTCGGGCCCCGCCAGGAGGGGTTCCCGGAGGCAGCGGCGCCGGATCCACATGGATGACCGTCGGAACAGCGGGCTGGACGATCGGCTTGACAGGAGGCAAAGTTTCGGACGGTGAGAGTTCAATCGTCCGCGGGTTTGAGACCGAGGGGACAGTGGTTGCCGTCGAGGTCTGCGACGGAATCGCAGTCGGTACGAAGGGAGGCAGGACGCGACCTTCCGACGTCGGTGGAAACGACGGCGGCGGCAGCGGCACGCTATCCGGAATCTGGGCTCTGACCGTGAGCGGACCGAGCAAGGCGGCCAGTGCTAGCCCTGCGCCAAACCGCACCTTCAAGCGTCCGGTGCATGCCCCGAGTCGGGAGATAGGCTGTTGGTCAAGCACTTGGACGGTTCCTTGCCGAGGCCGTAGGGTCGTCATACAAAACCAGGAGAATGAACCGGAGCTCCCGCCTCCTCGACCCGGTCGTACCGTTTGGAACGAACAGGCCGGTTATGCGGTTCTTAAGCTTAATTCGGACGCTGTCGCATGGGACTTGATTCAACCAACTCCCCTTGCCCCGTTTTCGCCCCTCATTCCACAATGTGTCCGGGCTGACTCCCGGATCTTCGAGAATCGTTCGAGGTGAATTTCCCATGTCCATACATCGTCAGTCGTTCGGGATCGAGGCCATCGATCAGCTCCTGGGTGGAGGGTTGCTGCCAGGAACCCTCACCGTCGTGGCCGGCGCCACCGGCGTGGGGAAGACCCAGCTCGGCGTCCGATGGGCCGACGCCGGCCTCGCGGCCGAGCAGCGCCGGGGAGTGATCTGCGACCTGACCAGCCGGGGCGATGCCCAGAACCATGCGGGCTACGCACTGTCCCAGTACGGCTGGGACCTCTCGGCCTATCCCGCGGACACGGTGCTTGATCTCGAGAATATCTGGGAATTCGACCGGCCGATCGGCGACTACTTCCACCCCTTCTCCCGGACCGGCCGGCGCGTCACCCGCCGCGACCTCGAACCCGACGATTGGCACGCCTGGAAGTCCGACCTCGCGCGGGTCTTACGCAAATCCGTTTCCTTCTTTTACGAGCACTTCGTCCGTGGTTCGCGACGCGTCGTGGTCGACGGCATCGAGCCGACCGAGCGGTTCGCCGACTCGATTCAATTTGAGTTCTTCGAGTACCTTTATCATCAGGTGCTCAGGAAAGAGGACGAGTGGGCAGCTCGCGAACTGTTCCGGGAACGGTTCCGCGAGAACTCCCCGCAGGTCCTGTCCCATCGCTACGATCACCGGGCGATTGGCTGCCTCTATCTCTACACCACCCCTCATATCCTGCTTGACGACTTGATGGCCGAACCCCTCGGCGATGGCGATATCTTTTCCAACGCCAACACCATCATTCTCATGGGACGCACCAAAGACGCCGGCCGACTTGGCCGCGCCCTCTACGTCGCCAAACACCGTGGCAGTGCCTGTGGTGACGAGATCCGGCCCTACCGTCTCACCGACAAAGGCCTGGAGTTCCATTGATCCGCAATCCTGACCTTAGAGGCGGATTCCCGGTCCTGAATTTCCCGTGAAACGAAAAGGGGATGACCATTGAGTATCGAGATTGACCTTTCCGGCAAAAAGGCCCTCGTCACGGGCGCCAGCCAAGGGATCGGTGCCCAGATTGCACGGACACTCCACCGGGCTGGCTGCCAGGTCATCCTCAATCACCCCGACCTCGCGGGTGGCCGGACGAAAGCCGACGCCGAATCCCTGGCCGACGAACTGTGTCAGCAACGGCCAGGGAGCGCCCACGTGTACCCGGCCGATGTCGCCGATCCTATGGCCGTTGAAGCGATGATGCGTTCCATTGATGCCGACCTGGGTGGGATCGATGCCTTGATCTGCAACGCCGGCATCCTTCGCGATCGCACCATTGCCAAAATGTCAATCGAAGATTGGCAAGCCGTGATCGACGTGAACCTCTCTGGCGTCTTTTACTGTTGCAAATTCGGCCTGGAAATCCTTCGCGATGGAGGATCGATCGTCAACATGGGAAGCCTCTCGGCCTCGGCCGGCCTCCACGGTCAATCCAACTACGCGGCCGCCAAGTCGGGGGTCCAGGCGCTCACAAGAGTGCTCAGCCGCGAGTGCGCCAAGCGTTCCATCCGCGTGAATGCCATCGCTCCCGGTCTGATCGAGACTTCCATGTCCGCCACGATCTCGGAGACCGTTCGAACTGAGATGCTTAAAGTCATACCATGGCGAAAGTTCGGCGAACCTCAAGATGTCGCCGATGCTGTCCTCTTTCTCTGCTCTCCCTTAGCTGGCTATATCACGGGCCACGTCCTGGAAGTCAACGGAGGCTGGAGAGGCTAAAGGGATCACACAATTCAGGCAATCGAGCTCTGGAGCTTTTTAAAGCAAAATCAAACGATTGCGAAACTCCTGAGAAACTCTCGGTCGGAACGCGCTTCCTCTGTACCGAGCCGCTACAATACGGATTCGCGATCCGTCGTGGGGTTGGTCATTCGAAACGCGGAGGGGGATGGTAATGGCATCGGCTGATCTCGACACGAGAACGGAGAACGACCCGACATCGAACGGGGAACGACGGACGCGAATCGCCTGGGACTCGTCGGTTCGGGCGACCCCGCTGGGGCACGGTTGGAACGCGGAACCCTTGGTGCTCGACTGGTTTGAGCCGGGTCAACCCGATCTACTCGTCACCGCCGGCGGGGGGACAAGCGAGCGCACCGCACGGATTTACCGCCGCCTGCCCGCGGAAGAGGGCCATGCTCCTCGATATGACTCGGGTGAGTTGGTCCCCGGGCTCGAGGGACTGCGCTCGATCTGTGCGATCCCGAATGGCTCATCGAGCCGATTTGATCTCGTGGGCCTGGCGCAAACTGGCCTCGTCTTGCTGACCAACAAGGGTCAGGGGGCTCGCCCTGAGTTCAATGAGCGGGTGGAGCTTGGCATTGCGGCCGACCTGGGAATTGGTCCCTGCCGCGTGGTGCAAATCGTTGGCCTGGACTGGGATGGCGATGGTCTGACCGACCTGGTGGTGGGCATCGACGATCTGACCGGTTACTGGCCCGATTCCGACCGGCTCCCTCAATCTCAGCAGGTGGGATTCAACCAAAAAGGGGGCCATCCGGGATATGACCGGAGTGGTCTCTGGCGTGGCCAAGCGCCCACGGGACGCCTTTTTTGGCTCCGCAACGTCGGTCAGCTAGGGGCTCCTGCTTTTGAACTCCAGCCGGAGATCGGATCTGACGCCGGTCCACTCGATCTCGGCTTGCACCCAGCGGCTCTGACCGTCGCCTGGGGAGGTGGAGGAAGCCTGGAGTTGCTGGTGACCGATCGCCGGGGGATCGTCCGGGTTTACCGCAACTTCGGTGGCCAGCGTCCTCCTGTCCTCATGGAGCCCAGGACACTGCAGTGCGGGCATGCTGCGCTCGCCCTGCCCGGCGATCGAACAGTGGTAGTCGCCGCCGATCTGGACGGCGATCATCGTGTCGAGCTCGTGTACGGAACCTCGGCGGGGCTGGTGTTCAGCGTCCATTCGGGACCGACCCGCAATGACGCGAAAACTCCGGTGGAACTCCTGAGCCAGAGCGCGGAGCTTTGGCTGGCCGGACATGCCGTCGTGACCGTGGGCGACCTGGACGCGGACGGCGACCTCGACCTGGTGTTCGGCGACGCAACCGGGCGGCTCCATTATGTGCAAGATATGGGAACGCGGGACGACCACCGCTACCTTGCGCCTGTCCCGATCGAAGGCGGCGGCGCGCCGTTCCAAGTCGATCCTGGTCCCGACGGCATGCTCGATGGTCCGGTCGCTCCTCGCCTCGGTTTCTCCTGCCCGACTCTTGCGGACTGGACCGGAAACGGGCGGCTCGATTTGCTGGTCAGCGGCGCGGGGGGAGAGATCCTGTTCCTGCGCAACGACGGTGCGGTCGATTCACCTCGGTTCGGCTCCCCGAGCCCGCTCCGCTGCGACGGGGGCCCGCTGATCATCCCGCCAAGGGTCCGCCCTGCCGTCGCCGACTGGAATGCGTCGGGGCAGGCCGACCTCATTGCGCTCGATTTGCAAGGGTTCCTGTGCGTCTACCCGCGGACCGGAACGCTTGAAGTCGGCCCCCCCGTTCCCCTGGTCGACCGACTGGGGCGATACCTCCGCCTCGACGGCGGATTCGGTCTGGCCGGACGCTGTAGCCTCTGGGCGGGTCCCTGGACCGGCTCGGGGCTGACAGACCTACTCGTCGGCCTTCCGCGAGGAAACCGCCACGTGGTCCCGGCATTGACTGGCCTCCCATTGGAGGCCCCGGACAACTTGTCGACGGTCATCCTCCTCGAGAACGTGGGGCATGGTCGAATGGTGCCCCGTCCGCTCCGGTATCGCGACGGACGCCCCGTCATCATCGGCGCTGAGGGCTGTAGCCCTCGGGGATCGACGGCACCGGTGAGGGATCACTCGACCTACTCGTCAGCAGTGATGATGGCCGCCTGCACCTGGTGCCCCGCGGCGAGCTCCAGTGGTGACCTGTGGCACCGGATCTGCGGTCATTTGCGCCTGGGGCTCATTCTGACAACGTTGAATGATCGGCGTTCGAGGAGGAGACGGGAGGACAAAGGTAAGCCCCCTTTTGCGCCTCCCGTCCGGCGCTGACAGGACCACCGCGGGTCGGTTAGCGTCGCAGCCTCCTTGAATCTTCCGCGATGACAACGAGGCTGCGACCGATGGTCGAGATCCCCTCTCCCGACGAAGAAAAAGACAAGGTCGACCTGGGATGGCTCATGTCGGACGGGCCGAAACCAAATCCCGGTAAGGCCGTTCCGCCGCCCCCGCCGGTCGCGTCGGAAGGCTCTTACGAAATCGAGGGTAGCGACCCCCTGGCGGAGCACGACGAGCCGGCTCCGATCGTCCCACCCATTCCCACGCCGGTTCCCAGACCACGCAAGGCTCAAGCTTCGGACCGATCGGAAGCGCGCTCGACCGCGAAACCGGGAACGGTTGATGAGGTCTGGAGTCGTTGGGCCGAATGGGGACCGGACATCATTCGATTGGTCGCGACCTCCTGCGTGCTTCTGGTCCTCCTCTACCTTGCACTCACCTCATTCTGGTTCACGACGGCATTCTTGATTCTGGTTGGGGGTGGGGGCATTCTCCTCCTCTTGAGCTACCCTCTCTTCATCACCATGGAGCGCCCGATTCGGATCACCCCCGAGCAGGCGCTCAACGACTACTACGCCGCCCTTTCGCACAGTGTCCCTCACATCCGGCGGATGTGGTTGCTCCTCAGTTCGGAAGGTCGCTCGTCTCGATTTTTTCACAATTTCAATGAGTTCAATACGTACTGGAACGAAAAACTCAAGTCCCTGAAACCGGCGAAAGCAGGTCGATTCAACCCTCTCGTTTTCTCGGTCCTGGACTTCAAGTCCGAGAAAAGTGCGGGGCTGACGCACCTGGAAGCGAAGTTCATTCTGCAAGTCAAGGAGCGAGATCCATCGACTTCGCCGGCCCAAACCTTTCCGGTCACAACACGCCTGGTGAAGGGGCCGGACAAGATGTGGTATCTCGAAGAGGGAACCATGCCCGAGGCCCGCGTCTGATTGCGAAGGGGTCGGTGTGAGACCCACCGATCCCATGGCCATTCGTTGATCACGCCACGACCTGCGTAAAATTGGATGTTCCGAAGAGTCAGGCGACAATTTCACCCAGCTTACGCAGACCACTTCATGATTTAGGAATATCCCCTAGAGTCCTCAGATGATGGGTCGGTCCCGGCGTAAGAGGGGACGGTCGCGGCCGTGGTCCGCGTACCTTTCCTACGAATCGGCGGATTCGTCAAGACACGATGGGGGCGATTCCGACTGCAACGACACTTCCACCGACCTCCGTCGTCGGTCATCTCTGTGTCGGCCGCTACGTTTCCCTACGGATCGCCGGTGGCGTCCTGCGGTTGCTGAACATGGCACCAAACGACTCGATGGCCATGCCCCTAAACTGGGCATACCAGGAGTCTAGAGTAAGCTGTCAAGACTCGTAGGCAGGCTTGCCGTTTTCCTAAATCCCCCAGCCCCCCAAAAAAAGGGCGTGGCCACTGATGGTTTTTCGGCCGCGTATGCAACGTAAACGCGAATTCCGATAATCACTGCATCAGACAAACAAAAGTTTAGAATTATGTCCCTCGTTTTCAAGGATTCTGTCGAGATCTCTCCAATAACCAACATAGGCTGACTCGATATGATTGCGTGTGAATTCGCTGCTAATTACGCCCAGACACCTTTTGTATAGTTCTCTCGTTCCAGTGGCATAGTATTTATGCCTGCGGATATTCTCTTCTCCGATCAGCGTCGGCAGTTCGTGAAGATGCTCAATTTCGCATTTGCAGTATTCATACTCGCCGAGGCGCAACGCCTTGCGAACCGATACCAGCCCGCACATCAAGATTCTCTGGTAAATCCAGTCCAGCTCACTCATGGTCCGAAGCCTCCCAAAGCCGCCACACTAGCAGAATTGTCCCCGCGTACCAGCAGCATTAGTCACCTGGGTGGTCACTCAGGCGTGATCTCGACAGGCAAGTGTGTAACTTTGTGCCGAAGAGCGTTCTCATATCGCGTCAAACCATTCGTCAGACAAAACGCCCCACGCCTCAAAACCCAACAAATGCCCTAATATCAATATTCGCCAAAGAACCCATAACCTAAGAGCCTGCTAGGCCCGGCACCATCACGCTGTACCTTTGAAAGATTGATACTAAGCGGGTGGACTTGGTCTTCCTATAATTCTGTATGATTCACACACCAATTGACGACGCAACCCGTGATGAAATCCAAACCTTGCGGCGGAACCCGATCCCGCCGCGGGTCCGTGACCGTGTCGAGATGATCCTCCTCTCCGACGCGGGCTGGTCGCCCCCTCGGATCGCCATCCACCTGGGGGTGTGCGGCCAGACTGTTCGCGACCTGCTCCGGGCGTTTCTGGCCCGCGGCCTCGACGCGTTGTACCCGTTTCGCTCGGGACCCGACCCGAACACCGCCCACCTCGACCGGGTGGCCGAGGAGTTGAGACGCTTGCTCGCCGAGGAGCGAACCTGGACCAGTCGGCAACTCGGCCAAGCCCTCGCCGAGCAGGGGATAGTCCTCGGTTCCAGGCAGATCCGCCGCCACCTCAAGCGAATCCAGGCCAGCTACCATCGCACGGTCTGGAGCCTGAAGCATAAGCAGGATCCGGTCAAAGTGGAGCGAGCCGGTCGCATCCTGGACAACCTCAAAGCCAAGGCGGCCGCCGGGGATTTGACGCTGTACTACCTCGACGAGTGCGGCTTCTCTCCCACCCTGCCGGTCGGATATAGCTGGTCGTTGCCGAAGCAACGCAAGCTGATTCGCTACGAGTGTGAACGTCGGTCGAAAAACGTAGCGCTCGCCGGTCTCCGATGTTCGGTCGAAAAACGTAGCGCTCATAGATCCACTCGTGGCGTCTGGTACACCAAGGTGAACACTGTTTCGCCTCGATACCCCACGCGTCGCGAGGTCTATGGGTGTTCACACACATGCAAAACTGGGCCGAGATCCGCCGTCGCGTCCTCGTGGACGGGCAGAGCAAACGTTCCATCTGCCGCGAGTTCGACATCCACTGGGACACCCTCCAAAAGATCCTCCTCCATAATGAGCCTCCAGGCTATCGCCAGAACCTGCCGCGTTCACGCCCCAAACTTGAGCCGTTCTTACCGATCATCCATCAAATCCTCCAGGATGACCGCAAGGCGCCGAGGAAGCAGCGGCATACCGTTCGTCGCATCTTTCAACGCCTTAGAAATGAACATGGCTATCTTGGTGGATTGACAATGGTTCAAGGCGTCGTCCAAGCCTGGCGGGAGGGGCAAGCCGAAGCGTTCCTCCCCCTGGTCCACCGGCCCGGCGACGCTCAAGCGGACTTCGGACGCGCCGTCATCAACATCGCTGGACAATCCTCCACGGCCGCGATGTTCGTCATGACGCTCACCCATTCCGATGCGATCTTCTGCGCCGTCTTCCCGCGGGAATGCACGCTCACCTTTCAGGAGGGACATCGCCTCGCCTTCGAGTGCTTCGGCGGCATACCCCGTCGGATCACCTACGACAATACCCGGATCGCCGTGGCTCGGATTCTCGGCCACCGGGGGGAGGGCGTGACCACCGAGTTCCTCAAAATGAAAAGTCACTACTTGTTTGAATCTCATTTCTGTCGTGTTCGTTCCCCCAACGAAAAAGGACATGTTGAGTCGCTTTTAGGCTACGCGCGGCGTAACTTCCTCGTGCCGGTCCCCGAGGCCGATTCCTTCGCCGCGCTCAATGCACGCTTGGAAGAGAGCTGCCGGAGTGACCTGGAACGCACGACGCGAGGCCAGACGCTGACCAATGCCCAACTCCTGGAGCGGGAGCGAGCCGAACTGTTGGCCATTCCCAAGGAGCCGTTGAGCATCCGCCAGGTGGAGTCAGTCCGGGCCAATTCGTTGTCGCTGGTACGATTCGATCGCAACGATTACTCGGTCCCGACTCGATACGCGCATCGGCGTCTGACCGTCGTGGCGGATGTAGAGCGGGTGCGGGTGGAGACGACCGGAACAATCGTTGCCAACCATCCTCGATCCTGGGATCGCTGTCGGACAATCTTCGATCCAATCCATTATCTGGGCTTGCTGGAGCGAAAGCCCGGGGCACTGGACTTCGCCCTGCCCCTGGAGGGCTGGGAGTTGCCGGAGTGCTTTGCGGCACTCCGGCTCCGCCTGGCCGAGGACGAGGGGCCGCGTGGCCAGGTCGAGTACATCCGAGTCCTGCGACTCCTGGAACAAGCCACGCTTGGGGAGTTGACCGCGGCGGTCGAGCAGGCCTTGAGTCTGGAGGTGTCGGCAGCCGACGGAGTGCGGTTAATCTTGGAGCACCGCCGGGATCGGCCGACGGCGACATTGGATCTGGAAGGCCTTCCCCACTTGCCACGCGTGAGCGTCCCGGAGCCAGACCTGAGCGGCTACCGCTCGTTGTGCGGGGAGGTGCCGCGATGAGCAAGTCAAGTTCGACGCCAGGAGACTTGGTCCGTTTGAAGCCGATGCTGAGGTCTTTGAAGCTACCGACGATCTGGGCGGAGTGCGAGAAGGTCGCCCGGCAGTGCGCGAGTGAACGGGTGGACCATCTGGGTTATCTGTCGCGGTGTGCGAACTGGAACTGATCGAGCGGGAGCGAAGGCGGCGGCGCCGACTGAAGGGCGCGGTTTCCCGCGGTAAAGACTCTGGGAGAATTCGAGTTCGCGGCCCAGTCGGTGATCCCGAGATTTTGTTGCACGATCTTTCAAGATGCGAATACATTGACAAGCGTGAGAATGTGCTGTTGGTCGGCGCATCGGGTACGGGAAGACGCACCTGGCGACATCGCTGGCCGTGGAGGCATGCCAGCGAGGCAAGCGTGTGCGATTCGTGAGGGTGACCGAACTGATCACGAGCCTGCTGGAGGCACGGATCAACACCAACTGGCGAGGCTGAAGGGCAGTTGAACAAGCTGGACCTGCTGGTGCTCGACGAACTGGGTTACGTACCGGCGAGCAAGGTAGGAGCGGAGTTGCTCTTTGATGTGATCAGCACAGCATATGAAGATTCAGTTTGATCGTAACGACGAACCTTCCGTTCGAGCGTTGGACGGAAGTCCTGTTGGACGCGAGCTTGACGGCCGCTGCGTTGGATCGCCTGACGCACCGCTGCCACATCGTGGAGACGGGCAGTGAGAGTTATCGCCTCAAGGAGGCAAAGCGTCGCCGCGTCACTCCGGATGGCTTGAATCGTGAAAGGAAGGTGTCGAGCACGAGTCCTGTGAACGAAAGTCGAGTCGCTGAGCGATCGTCCCCTGTGGACGACCTGAGCTCAGACAGGTAACATCTGTTTACCGGGCGCTACGCTTTTCAACCGGCGCGCGCTACGTTTTTCGACCGACGTTCACAGCTACGAGGCACCGCAAGGGCGACGGGTCAATGCGATGGCCGCTTACCGTCCCTACGGACGCAAGCCACGACTCGAAGTCTTCACGGCTGAACGGACCTGGGATTCGTATGACTTGCTGGGCTTCTTGAAGGCCTTGCCATGGTCGAACCGCCCACGCGTCGTGGTCCTGGACAATGCCAGTTTCCACACCAGCACGGTGATGCGACAGGCCCGCCAGGCGTTGGCCGCTTCGGGGATCTACCTCTACTACCTGCCGCCGTATAGCCCGGAGTTGAACCTGATCGAATCGGTGTTCCGACAGGTGAAGCATCAGGAGATCCCTCAGCGAAGCTTTACGACACGCAGTGACTTGCGGAACGCCGTGGAGAGCGGGTTCTCCAACTACGGGGAGAACCTTCCATCAAAATCTCCTGAAAGATTACGTCCGGCCGCTTAGAGCCACTCGGTGGCCATGCACCTTAACAGGGCAAACCAGGAGGCATGAGCAAGCTACCAAGACTCGTGGGCAGGCCTGCAGATTTGCTAAATTTACAGCCCCCCCCAATTGAAGTGCATGCCCCTGATGGTCCCTCTTTGAGCTTCGGGGGTGATCCAGAAGTGACAGGAGAGGATCTCCGTTCGGATTCCATCTCCTTACCATGATTCAGGATATCAAAACTCAACCGGCCTGAGAAGCGATCGGTTACAGTAGCAGTAGGTCCGAGGTCCCCTTCTGATCCAAACTGGCCAGCTAGGAGTCAGCCGCTAGGTGGGTTGACAGCCAACCCCTGGGAAGCGTACTTTTGTTCACTGAAATTTGGCTTCCGGGGTCGCGCAAAAAAAACACAAGGGGATATCGAAGAGGCCATGGCAAGCATCCGCAGAGAGATTCACGTCCATAAATCGAGAGACTTCGTCTGGGACGCCATCCGAGACGTCGGTGCAATTCATAAGCGGTTGGTCCCCGGATTCGTCGTCGATTGCAAGCTCGAGGGCGACTCGCGATACCTGACATTTGGGAATGGGATGACGATCCGCGAGATCATCGTCGATGTCGATGATCAAGCATTTCGTCATGTATGGTCCGCTCGCGGCGCGCCGTTTACGCATCACAACGCATCGATCCAGGTCTTTGAGGAAGACGACGGCACCTGCCGGCTCGTTTGGATCGCGGATGTCCTCCCCAACGCGGTGGCTGAGCCGATTGCCGAGATGATTCAGCAGGGCCTCAACACGATGAAAACTACGCTCGAAGCCTGAGAAAGAGCGAAACGGGGGCAGTCGGTGGCCATGCACCCAAACAGGGCACACCAGGAGACTTGAGTAAGCTGTCAAGACTCCTGGACAGGTTCGCCGTTTTACTAAATCCCCCCCAGATCGCCCAATTGAAGTGCGTGGTCACTGATGGTGCCCTTCTCCTCTGGTGAGAAGTGGTAACTGTTAAGATTAGAGCTACCTGATACCCAGACGGAACGAGTTTTGGTTCCGGGCCGACACAGTGCGAGATCCCCCTGGCCTGGGGCGCTGGCACCCCATTCCGGTTGGGTTGTGGCGACTAGCTACGTTCGAGAACAACACTCATATGCGATTGCAAATATTGCGATTCGCTTTTGTCAATGGTGCTGATAGAGACAGCAGCGGCCCTACTCCCTACTTTGACGCGGCATCGTGCATCAGCCTCGAACGCGAGCCAGGCATAAAGAATCGATAAGGGAACATGACACTCTTCGTCGTTCACGCCCCGGTGCCGGCACGCCACCAGCGCCAGCGAAACGCGAGATAGGTCACGCCGAACAGCAGCAGACAGACCGGTGGATAGAGCAGAAGAAAGTTGGCCCAAACCGGCAAGGGGACGCCCGGGATCATCTCCACCTTGATGGACGGGGGAAGCGCTGGGTTGTCGTTCGAGAAGCCGTTGAGCTTGTTGGGCGTCATCGGAATACTGAACGCCGCCGAATAGGGGCTCGTCACGGTCAGGGCCGCGAGCCTCTCTTCGCTGATCGACGAAAACCCTTGCAAATAGTAATTCAAGCCGACGGGACCGACAAATAAGAGCAGCAATGACATGTAGGTCAAAACGATTGCGACCGAGGTTTTCCGCGAGAGGGATGAGCAAAGGAGACCGATCGTCGTGGTCGCCAGGCAGGTCGTCGCGATAATCAAGAGGAAGACGATCAGGGTCCAGAACCGGTCCCAAAGCTCTTGCAGCAAGAAATAGGCGAGCAGGAGTTGCTCGGTCAGCAGAAAGGTCAGGACCGTCGACACCCGGAGCGCGGCGAGGAGCTTGGCCAGGATGATTCGGCCGGGGCCGAGCAACGTCGTCAGCAACAGTGCCAGGGTCTGACGCTCACGCTCCTGGGTGATGCTCCCGGCCGAGAAAACGGGACCGACCAGAAGGTTGAACGTGATGACATACGCCACGTAGTAGCCCGCCCGGTCCGAGCGAAGGAACAAGAGCGCAGCCATCAGCGGTATCGACAGCAGCATGCTGACCTGGATGACGACGCGGAGCATCAGCGTCCCTTGGCTGAAGATCTCGCTTCGTAGTTCCTTGTCGAGAACAGGATTGGTCCCATCGGGCATCAGGTCGGTTCGCTTCGCAGGGGCGAACAGCTTATCGGGAAAGAGGTCGCGATCGATCACGACGCCAATGGCGTACTTCATTTCCTCCTCTTCGTCGATCACATCCTTCCCCTCACTCCCGACGTCAGGGGGCCTGAGCAACCGGCGATTGATTACGATTGCGACCACCGTCCAGATGGCGAGACACCAGGGCGGAAGCACCGAGACCGTCATGAACGAGACGAACTCACGAGCGCGAGGGTCGTTGGGATCGGTCCGAGTCAGCGCCACGCAGAGAACCGCCAGCGGGAGGATCACCAGGTAGCTCACCATCAGGGCCGAGCTGGTCCGTCCGAAAAAGCTGGAGGCGGCGACGCTCAGGAGGCCGAAGGTGCCGGCCGCCAGGATCAAGACCACGTAAGCGCGAGCGATCTCGGACAAGAGAATCCCGCCGAGCAGGAAACAGAGGATCATGAGCGGCAGGCTGGAGAGGATCAGGATGATCAGGTAGCTGAGCGAGCTCAGCAGCTTGCCGGTGAGGATGTTGAACGGCTTGAGCGGGCTGGCCAGCAGCATCTCATAAGTCTTCCGCTCCTTCTCACCCGTGATACTCCCGGCCGCGAACGTGGGAGCCACCAACGCCACGAGAAAGAACTGGCCGAGGAAAAAAAGCTCGAACAAGCGACGAGCCACCCCCGACCCCACCTGTCGTCCCCCCGCGGAATCGGCTGGCCAGTAAAAATAGACCAGCGCGCCGAGGAAGAGAACGTAGATCAGCTGCAACACGAACGCGCGAGGGGACCGCAGATTGACGAGCAGCTCACGCGTCAGGACGGGGTTGTCGCGAAACAGCATCGAAGATCAATCCAGGAAGTTCCGAAAGGTTCGCTACGTCCGACGGACCAAACCCAATGAAGCCAGGCCCATTCCCGAGCCCAGGGCTTCTGGCTCGCTCAGCCTCACCGCAAGCACGCCGGATCCGACACCACCATGGTTGGCACTGTCTGCAAGCTCACACGACTAGTTGACAATCCCCTTGGTAATCATCATAAAGACTTCTTCAAGACTCAGGGGTTCTTCGGCGAACGAGTTGACTTGCACCCCCTCGCCGATCAAGCGCCCTAGAAGTCGCGCCATGTCTTCATCCTGCCCTTCAAATTCGGCTGTGAGCGTGTGATCGAATGACTCCACCGTACGCACGGCCGGATCATCGCCGAGAATCGAGGCCGCGCGGGTCGTCGTCTCATCGAGAACGCGAACCTTGAGCACCCGATGCGAGCGCAACTGCCGCTGAATTTCCTGGATGCTCCCGGCGGCCAGCAGTTTCCCTCGTTCGATGATCCCGATCGACGTGCAAAAGTCGGCCAGTTCAGAAAGGATATGGCTGGAGACCAGGATCGTCTTCCCCATCCCGCGCAGCTCGTTGAGCAGCGCTTTCATCTCGAGGCGAGCGCGGGGATCGAGCCCGGAAGCCGGCTCATCAAGAATCAGGACGGGCGGATCGTGGACCAGCGTCTTGGCCAAACAGAGCCGCTGCTTCATTCCCTTCGAGAGACCATTGACATAATCATCCCGTTTATGGGTCAGGTCGAGAAGCTCGAGAACCTCGCCGATGATCTTCTTCCGGAAGTGATATGGGATTTCGTAGGCGACGGCAAAAAAATCAAGAAATTCCCAGACCTTCATTCCATCATAAACGCCGAAGTCGTCCGGCATGAACCCGATCACCCGGCGCACGGCCATGGGATCGTTGACCACCGAGTGTCCGCAGACCCGCCCCTCGCCTGAGGTCGGGCGGAGCAAGGTGGCGAGAAATCGGATGGTCGTGCTCTTACCGGCACCGTTGGGGCCGATGAATCCGAAAACCTCCCCCTTACCGATGGAGAAGCTCAAATCATCGACCGCCACGAAATCGCCGTAACGCTTGGTGAAGTTGATCACCTCGATCATGGACGATCCTTCTGCTGGCGGACGTTGGATTTTGGTGAAGCCTTCACCCCGCCGCGAGAAGGGGCTGGTGGCGCAGCAGTTTGGAGACGACCCTGAGATCGCCCTAACATCCGAGAAAGGGCACTTCCGTTCAAGGGCATGGTCGACTGCTGGGCCGCTTCTGGCGCAACGGTCACCTTGTCCACACGACGTGCCAGGTAATCAAACCGCGGGCCCGAGGGCGCGGGAGGGGGGCCATTTTGCAGATGGACGACCACAGCGGTGAAGCCGCGATGCCGATCAACGGCGGGCTCAAACTTCTCGCCCGCAATGACCTTCGGCGACCAAGCGACCAGCCGGATCTCCCCTTGATTTTCGGGACGATTCTCGGCGTGGGTCTGAAAGGCTTGCAAAAACGGGGTCGGGTTGAGCTGCCCCTTGGCGATCGCAGGAGCCCGCGGAACCGGTTGCGCCGTCAATGGGACGGTGGCCCCCGGCTTGATCGTCCCCAGATAGGTTTGCTTCCGGTCGTTGGGCCCGATCACCTCAACCACGGTTGCGTCCTTCAACTCCAGATCACTCGAATTGACGATCCGCCGCCCTTCAGGGTCGGTCACGAGAGTGATCGCTCCCGGCAAGTTGACCATCTGTTCGGCACGGAACATCGAGAGGCTGCGAGGTTGGACCTGAAACCCCTCGAGCGCGGGAACCGGCTGCGATTGCCAGCTCGATGATGTGATATCCTCGCCGCGAAGCGAACGGCCGTTATCTTGCGGCAAAGCCAGCGCCGTCGGGTCGTTGGGAAAGGAGATGGTAAAGCGGATCCGCCCCGTCGTATACAAGGATGCGAATCGACTGAGATGCGCCCTTGGATAATCGCCGTGGGTTTCCAGAACATCGATTTCGTCGCAGGCCATGTCATAGCCCATGTCGTAAGCCGCGGCGCGCTCCACCCCGATGGCGAACCCGAGCGACAACACAGGGACTACAACCCAGGCCCACTCGCGACGCCCGAAAACGTATCGGCAAATCAGCCAGTTCAAGGGAACCAGGGCGAACACATAGGCCAAGATCACCTTGAGAACGAAGCCGGAACTCGGGATCGAAATCCCCGAGGCCTCCTCGAGCGCGTCACGGCTCATTCTCGGCAGAGCCGAGGAATCCACCCATTCGGCAACCGCTGATGCGGCGTTCGCGGCATTCTCGGCGGACGACTCACCCCCGATCGTCGCCATCGGGTCCGAATTCGACTCACCAGTCTCTCCCACCGGATTGGTGGTTGACTTGATATTCGGCCTCGGGAGCGAGGCACCAAGATCTCGGCTCAGAATCCGGAACCAGCTCAGGTCGGGACCCAGGAGCGGACTGAACTTGGCCGATTCGAAGGTTCGCCCGTTCCAGCCTCCCCAGCTGAATACGTTATCCTCCGGCCGGCGAAGAATGACGCGCCGCACGAACGTATCGAGCCCCGGCCAGGCGACCAGCGCCGGGTCGGTCGGATTGAGCGCGAGCATCAGGATTCGACCTTGGCCCACACGTTGCTCCACACCGAGAATCCGATCACTCGATTCACCCAGGCGAAGCGTCGAGGCGCCGGGGTTCGGGCGCAGTCCGGCGAGGTAGACCGGCCGATTCGAGGCGGGATGAATCGGTTCCGGGGGAAGGTAAGCGTGCTGGCGGCCGGGGACATCCGACTCGACGATGGGCGCGGGCATCGGCTCTTCGCGAACCGCGTACGGAATGATCGGGCGAAACGCATCCGACAGGGGCTTCAAATCGTTTTCGTTCAGAAGCTCACTTTCTCCCGACAGGGAGGCCGGCAGATAAGGACCGAGAAAGCTGTCATCCAACGCCGCGAACGAGGGTCGGGCTCCACCGATCAGGATCAATTGGCCGCCCCAGTGGAGCCAATCGAGCATGGCTTGCTGTTGAGCGGGCGTGAGGCGTTCGGCAGGGAGACCGTCCCAGATGATGTGGCTCAAGGTGGTCCAGGTGAGCGGATGCGGCGAGAGCGGGAATTGACCGCTCTCCATCGGCAAGACCATCCGGTAATAGCGCTGTTTGTCGAACACCTGGGCATCGTCGCGATCGGCCGAAAGCGGAGCCATCGCCTGAAATTGGCTCCAGCGGGAATAGAGGTCGGTCTCGTCCTTGCTCAGGACGAGGATCAACATCTGGAAGGGTTCGAGCACCCTGAGGCTCGCCTGCCAGATCTCGTCGGCCCGAATCGCCTCGGGCCTCGTCAATTCCAGCCCTAATTCCTTGGGAATGCGCGGCATCAAGATCTGCAGCCCGAGTCTCGCACGCTGCTCTTTGAGCAGCCGGACCTCGCGACGATAGACCACTTCTTGAGGCGCTTCGACCGCGAGCTCCCCCTCGCGGGGCATGCCAAGCATCCGGACGGGTGAGGAATGGAGCATCCCGACGTAATCGTCGTAGTTCGACCGCATTTCGAGCGAGAGGGTGCTCCAGTGATTCGCCTTGACGAACGGCAGAATATCGAAAGGGGCGATCTGCGACCGAAAGAGTTCGAGAGGTGGCCTCGTCTTGTCCTTCTCGACCTTGGCCTTCAGACTATCGGGATCGGTCAAGATCTTGAGTCGTTCCTCGGCCGTCGGCAGTTGTGCCCTTGCCGACGTTCCAACCAGAAGCCCGACAAGAGTCAGGGCCTGAGACAGACGTCGAACGACAGAAGTCGGATGATTCACGTTGAGCGATCCCTGATTCGCCTCGAGTGGTTTCCGAGGCAACCCGATCCTGAGGTGAGCAAGTCGATTGCGTCGAGGTTGAGTGTAACCCGAACCTTCTAGGTCGGGAAGTGCCCGTCGCCCAACTTGCGACTCTTTCCCAAGAGGCTGTAGGCTGATAAGGGTTGGCGGCGGATTCGTGCTCAGAAGGTCGGTGGTCGTTAAGGAGAGCTTGGGGAATGACGGATCGTCCCTCCCGCGTGAAGTCGGATTCAACCGGCGTCGATCGGATTCGCATTCAAGGCGCGCGGGTCCACAACCTCCGCAACATCGATATCGACCTGCCGCGCGATCGGCTCGTGGTCTTGACGGGGGTCAGCGGCTCCGGAAAAAGCTCACTGGCGTTCGACACCTTGTATGCCGAAGGTCAGCGACGGTACATCGAGAGCCTCACCAGCTTCGCCCGCCAGTTTCTCGATCAATTGGAACGGCCCGACGTCGACTTGATCGAGGGCCTACCGCCCACCGTTTCGATCGACCAGCGCGCCGGGGCGGTGAATCCTCGGAGCACCGTCGCAACCTTGACCGAGATTCACGACTATTTTCGCCTGCTCTATGCCCGCACCGGAATTCCGCATTGTCCAGGCTGCGGTCAAGCAATCCGCCGCCAGACTCCGGAGCAAATGGTGGCAGGGGTCCTCGCCATGCGCGAGGGACGAAAAGTCCTGGTGCTCGCTCCGTTGGTCCGGGGCCGAAAAGGCGAGCATCGCGAGGCCTTTCAGGCAATCCGGCGGGCGGGCTTGCTCCGCGCTCGGGTCGACGGACAGATCGTCGAAATGACCGAAGACCCGCCCAAGCTCGCGAAGAACCGCGCCCACCACGTCGAGGCCGTCGTCGATCGGCTCGTGGTTCGCGAGGGGATCCGACCGCGGCTGGCCGAGAGCATTGACCTTGCCCTGAAACTCGGCGACGGCACCGTCATCCTCTCTGCCCAATCGGACGAGGCGTGGGACGACCTGGTGCTGAGCGTCAAATACGCCTGCCCCTCCTGTGGCACCGGGTTCGAGGAACTCGAACCGCGCACCTTCAGCTTCAACAGCCCGCACGGCGCCTGTGCCACTTGCAACGGCCTGGGAACGCTCTCGGCCTTCGATCCCGAACTCGTGGTGCCCGATCGCAGACGATCACTCGCCGATGGAGCCATCGCCCCTTGGATGGGAGTGCGATCCAGTGCCCAGGACGATTTTCTCCTGGATCCAGGGTTATCCGCCCTTCTCAAACGAAGCCGACTGAACCGCAATACCCCCCTCGCCGATTGGCCGGAGAAGACCTTTCGCCGATTCTTCGCCGGTGAGCCCGAGTTGGAGTACGTCGGTCTGACCGCGGTACTCGAACGCGAGTTCAACGCCGCGAAAACGGAGGCACGCCGGACCGCGATGGGGCACTTTCGCGATCAGACGACCTGTCCCGACTGTGAAGGAGCCCGACTCCGCCCCGAGGCCCGAGCCGTGACTCTGGGCGGACGAACGATTCATGAAATCTTGACTTGTCCACTGCCGGAGACCCGCCAGTTCGTCGCCAATCTCCAATTCGAGGCCGCCCTGGCGCCCATTGGCCTTCCACTTGTCCCGGAAATCATCAACCGAATCGAGTTTCTCGAACGCGTGGGACTCAGTTATCTGACCCTGGCACGCGGCTCCGACACTCTTTCCGGAGGCGAACTCCAACGGGTCCGCCTCGCCACCCAGATCGGCTCGGGACTGGTGGGCGTGTGCTACATCCTCGACGAACCCACGGCCGGACTTCATCCCCGCGATACCGGAAAGCTCCTGGCGAGCCTGGAACAACTCCGCGACCAGGGCAATAGCCTCGTGGTCGTCGAGCATGATGAGGCCACCATCCGCGCGGCCGATTGGCTGATTGACCTGGGCCCGGGCGCGGGGCCGGAGGGGGGCCAAATCGTTGCGACCGGGCCTCCTGATGCACTCAACGTGGTGGGAGAGTCGGCGACCGCCGACTACTTGCTCCGCAAAGTTGTGAGCGCGGTCCCTGAAGCCCGACGACTCGCACGGAGCCCGGGGTCGATCGAGGTCGTCGGGGCGACGGAACGGAACCTCCAGGGGGTGGATGCCCGGTTCCCTCTCGGCACACTCATCGGTGTTTCCGGAGTCAGTGGGTCGGGCAAGAGTACGCTGGTCAACGACGTGCTCGGCCGCGCCTTGCGACGTGCCCTCGGAAATGGCGGACCGAAACCGGGAGCTTTCCAACGGATCGAAGGCTTGGCGTCCGTCGATAAGTTGATTGAGATCGACCAGGCCCCGATCGGCCGCGGCCCGCGTTCGACCCCAGCAACCTACACCGGAGTCTTCGACGAGATTCGCAAAGTCTTCGCGCGAACCCGCGAGGCCAAGACTCGAGGCTATGCCGCTAGCCGATTCAGCTTCAACGTCAAAGGGGGCCGTTGCGAGGGATGCCAAGGTCAAGGGGTCCGCAAGATTGAGATGAACTTCCTTCCCGATATGTTCGTTACTTGCGACACTTGCCGAGGAAAGCGATACAACCGGCAGACGCTCGAAGTCCGTTTCAAAGGTCTCTCGATCGGCGACGTCCTCGACCTTCGGGTCGATGCGGCCCTCGACGTCTTCGACGCCCAGCCCAAGGTCCGACCGGGAATCGAGTCGTTACATCAAGCAGGGCTCGGATATGTCACCCTCGGTCAGTCGAGTTCGACACTTTCCGGTGGCGAAGCCCAGCGCGTCAAACTCGCCGCCGAGCTCGGCCGCTCCGCGTCGGGCCGAACCTTCTACATCCTCGACGAGCCGACGACCGGCCTCCACTTTGCTGACGTCGACCGCCTACTCAAAGTCCTGCACCGGCTGGCCGACCTCGGAAACACACTCGTCGTTATCGAGCACAATATCGATGTCATCAAAACGGCGGACTGGGTGATCGACCTGGGACCGGAAGGGGGAGACGGCGGCGGCCGGATCGTCGCGATGGGGACTCCAAACGACGTGGCCGAGTCGCCCGAGAGTCACACGGGGCAATACCTCCGCGAGCGACTCGGCCTACCGCCACGTTGAAATCCAGACCGGAAACCAACGAGCGATGACGACCGCCTGCTCGTTTGGAATCACCCAGTAACTCGCGTATCGGGATGCCCCAGAGCGGACTTCCACCGGCCGGGCTACGCCTTTGCGAAAACAATTTCCAGTAGCCCGGCAGGCCCCGCCGGCGAGATCACGGTAAACCCTGCCAGCAAACTTCGTGGGTTCCGATTGGCTCAAACCTGGATCCACAAGTCCCCCCATCAACCCCAAAATGAGCCGGTTCGGAGTCTTGACGATTGACGAACGGGCGTCATTGACTATGATTTTTACACGGACTGACTGGTCAGTCCGCACCTGGACCTGATTCAAACCTGCCTCGTCGTGCTCTGCTGGTCTCTCGCAATGGCTTTGTATTGAAGCGAGGCGACTTGTTTCCGAAAGGTCTCGGGAGCAAGAGAAGAGACGGTTCGATGATCCATACCTGCCGCCGGTCGGCCATCCCCCCCCTGCCCGGATGACTCGCCTCGATCGCCCCTTTTTTGTTCGTTTCTGCCTGATTCCCAATGGCGATTCAGGCCGCTGACCTTGAGGGGAATGGTCGAGCGGTTCTTGATCAGCCTGCTGGGAGCGGTTGAATCAGAACTAGGCCCAGGACGATCCAGACGTTGATCTCACAAGGGGCAACCGAAATTCGAGTCAGTTCACGACGCGGAGCCTTGCCTTGAATCACACAACCGAGAGCGGGTTGAGAACAGAACAAGGCGACGAAGCGATTCCGTGTGGGCGTCGCGAGGAAATCCTCGAAGCGGCGACAAAACTGTTCGCCGAGCATGGCTTCTCCGACACCGTGACCCAGGTTCTCGTAGAGAAGCTCCAGATTGGCAAAGGGACCCTCTACCGCTATTTCCCCAGCAAGCGCGAACTATTCCTCGCCGCCGTCGATCGGGTGATGCGTCGGCTCCGGCAGCGTGTCGATTTCGTGATCGCCGAGATCGAAGATCCGCTCGATCGCGTGGCCCAGGCCATCCGCGCCTACCTGGCCTTCTTCGTGAAGCACCCTGAATTCGTAGAGCTTCTGGTTCAGGAGCGGGCCCTCTTCAAAGATCGCAAGAAATCGACCTACTTCGAACACCAAGATACCAATGTCGTGCGGTGGCGAATCCTGTTTGGCTCACTGATTGTGGAAGGACGGGTTCGAGAAATCCCCGTCGAGCGGATCACGGACATCATTAATAACCTGCTCTATGGTACCATGTTCACAAATTATTTCAGTGGTCAGCAAAAGCCATCTGAGCAGCAGGCGAAAGATATTCTTGACGTGGTCTTTTACGGGATTTTAAGCGAGTCGGAACGCCAGCGAATCAACCAAGCGTGCGTTGGCGGATGAGTCGATGCCGCAAAGGGTTACCGCTCGCCCTGGCCCTGAGACCGAGGCCTTCGAACTGAGGCGGGCGCGCAATGCAATGGCTCCTCATAATTCACACCGCAGGCATGCTTGAATCAGAGTTTGCCCGCTTAAAAATGGGCCGAGGTCTTTGGTTTTGACGCCTTCTAGTCTCGTTGAGAGCTTGGAAAGATCAACCTCAAGATGAACAACTCAGGGACGCAGGACCCGAGTTGACAGCATAGTCCAGGTAATCATCGTCGGAGCTTATCCTTTATGAATCGAGCACACGCACTCCTTCTGATTCCTGCATGCTGCCTCGCAATTCTCGGGTGCGAAGCTGAGAAACCGAAGATGGTGCAGACCAAGCCCACCACGGTCGTGGTCAGCCCGGCCATCACGGATGACGTGACCGACTATGAAGACTTCACCGGAAGGACGGAGGCCGTCTTCTCCGTTGAAGTCCGGGCGCGAGCCACTGGCTATCTCGAGAAAGTCAGCTTTAAGGATGGGGATGAGGTCAAGGAAGGCGACCTCTTGTTTGAGATCGACGCCCGTCCTTACGAGGCTGAGCTCGCACGGACGGAGGCAACGATCCTTCAAGGAGAAGCCCACCTGAACCGGCTGGATGCCGACCTCCGCCGCGCCAAGAATCTTTTTAGTCGCGGCAACATCAGCCGAGAAGAATATGACAAATACATCGGCGACCGGGCCGAGGCGCTCGCGATGGTCGGCGTCGCCATGTCGGGGCGCGACCTGGCCAAACTCAACGTCGAGTTCACGAAGATCAAGGCCCCGATCAGCGGTCGGCTGAGCCGCCGCATGGTCGACCCGGGAAACCTCGTGAAGGCCGATGAGACGATCCTCACGTCGATCGTCTCGCTCGACCCGATGTACGTCAACTTTGATATCGACGAGCGAACCATCCTCAAAATTCGTCGCTTGATCCGCGAAGGCCGAGTGAAATCCCGCGCGGAGGCAGAGGTTTCCGTGCTGATCGGACTTTCCGATGAGGACGGATTTCCCCATCGTGGGACGATCAACTTCAGCGATAACAAGGTGGATCCCAGCACTGGAACTTTGCGAGTTCGCGGCATCATCGATAATCCGAAGACGCCGAACACCAACTCGCGAGTGCTCTCCCCAGGCCTGTTTACCAGGGTCCGGCTGCCGATTGGCACCGCGCATAAAGAGACACTGATCCCCGAAGACGCGATCGCCACCGACCAGGGCCGGAAGTATCTCTACGTGGTCAAGAACGAGAAGAAGAAGGGGGCCAAGAGCGAGTCGGAGACGGAGCAGATCGTCGTCGACCGCACGGTGAAAGTGGGCCGAACCATCGGCGGCCTCCGGGTGATTGAGGAAGGCCTTGAGCCGAACGAGCTCGTGATTGTCCGAGGCCATCAGCGTGTCCGGCCCGGTGCGAAAGTCGAGACCCGAATCTGGGAAGATGCTCCTCCCCCCCCCTCCTCTTCCGCCGACGCCTTTCAGAGTACAAACGCGCCCTCGAAGTCCACCCAGGCGTCGCGTGAATAGTACGGCTTCATGAATCGCCGCAGCGCAGACTCTCAAAACGCGATACGGGGCGGCACGATCCACCAGCATTTGGGGCTCAGGAACCACGCCCGCGAATCAGAAGGGTGCCGAGAGCCAAGGGTGATGTCGTAACCCAAAGAGGGAGATTCGGCTTTGATCTCGCGCTTTTTCATCGATCGACCGATCTTCGCCTCGGTCCTCTCGATCATGATCACGCTGGCGGGTGCGATCGCTCTCTTCGCGATGCCGATTGCGCTCTATCCCCCCATCTCCCCTCCCGTCGTGCAGGTGGACTGCCGCTTCCCGGGCGCTAGCGCTCAGGTCGTCGCCGAATCCGTCGCCACGCCGATCGAGGAGCAGGTTAACGGCGTCGAAGACATGATGTACATGTCGTCACAATGCACCAACGACGGCTCGTACAACCTCACGGTGACCTTCAAGCACGGCGTGGACCTGAATGTGGCCCAGGTCCTCGTGCAAAATCGTGTCAGCCTGGCCATCCCTCGCCTACCGGATGTCCTCAAGCAGACCGGCGTGACCACACGCAAGAAGTCGCCCGACATCTTGATGGCGATCGCGATCAATTCTCCTGACTCGAGCCGCGATCAGCTCTATCTGAGCAACTACGCGCTCATGCACATTAAAGACGAGCTGGCCCGAGTGAAAGGCGTCAGCGACGTCAACATGATGGGTCAGCGCGACTACAGCATGCGGATCTGGGTCGATCCCGAGCAACTCGCCGCGCGAAGTATGACGGCCGGCGACGTGGTCGCGGCCTTGCGATCACAAAATATGCAGGTGGCCACCGGACAGATCGGACAACCCCCGGTGGCGTCCGGCCAAAGAACCCAACTCACGCTGAGCACCATGGGTCGGCTGGTCGAGG
This sequence comes from Singulisphaera photorubra, assembly GCF_045290345.1. Lineage (GTDB taxonomy): Bacteria > Planctomycetota > Planctomycetia > Isosphaerales > Isosphaeraceae > Singulisphaera. The sequence continues at coordinate 4,782,875 of NZ_CP155447.1, forward strand.
TCGAGCAATTCGAGAATGTCATCGTCCGGGCCACGCCCGAGGGCCGAGTCGTCCGGATCAAGGATGTCGCCCGCGTCGAGCTCGGCTCCAAGAACGAGGACGTGAGCGGTCGGGTCAACGGCAACCCCACCGTGAGCTTGGCGGTCTTTCAGCTCCCCGACGCGAATGCCCTCGACGTTGCCGACGTCGTGAAAGCGAAAATTGCGGAACTGTCCGCCGATTTTCCTCCGGGCGTTAAGTACGAAATCCGTTACGACACCACGCCGTTCATTCGAGAGTCAATCGAAGAAGTTTTCAAGACCTTGCGTGAAGCCATCGTGCTGGTCGCGGTGGTCGTCCTCCTGTTCCTCCAGAGTTGGCGATCGTCAATCATCCCACTGATCGCCGTGCCGGTGGCGATCGTCGGTACCTTCGCCGTGCTGATCGCGATGGATTTCACTCTCAATAACCTGACCCTCTTCGGGCTGGTCCTGGCCATCGGCATCGTGGTCGACGACGCCATCGTGGTGGTCGAGGCGGTCGAGCACCACATCGAGCGCGGGCTAAATCCACGAGCGGCAACGATCAAGGCGATGGAGGAGGTCTCCGGACCGGTTATCGCCATCGGCCTGGTCCTCTCGGCCGTCTTCGTCCCCTGCGCCTTCATCAGCGGCATCGTCGGTCAGTTCTTCCGCCAGTTCGCACTCACCATCGCGACCTCGACCCTGATCTCAACGTTCAATTCGTTGACCCTCAGTCCGGCTCTGGCCGCGCTCCTGCTCCGACCGAAGGGGCAGGGAGGCAACGAGGCGTTGCCTCGACCGGCTTATGCGCTCTTGGGAGGGTGGCTGGGCTGGGAGTATCTCGCCCCGATGATCGCCCCTCGGCTCATTCATCAGCACACAGCCGCGGCATGGACCGTGTTCCTACTGGCCACCGCAGCCGGGCTGACCGTGGGCTGGCTCGTCTCCAAGCTCCTGAATCGGCTGTTCGGAGCCTTTTTCGATGTCTTCAACTGGGTCTTTCAACGTGGCACGGGAGCTTATACGCGCACTGTGGGTTGGATGCTCAGGCTCTCCTTTCTCGTACTGATCGGCTACGGTGGGCTGCTCTATCTCACCTACTGGGGCCTGAAACACACACCTGCGGGATTCATTCCGTCGCAGGACATGGGCTATCTGCTCGTCAATGTCCAACTTCCCGACTCGGCTGCATCGGAGCGAAGTGCCGCGGTCATGGGCCGGCTCGAAAAGATCGCGCACGAGATCCCTGGGGTCAAGCACACGCAATCGACGAGCGGGATGTCGCTCTTACTCAGTGCCAACGGATCGAATTTCGGTTCGATGTTCGTGATCCTCGACGAGTTTTCCAAGCGCCGGACACCAGATCTCTCCAGCGACTTCATCGCCAAGAAGCTCCGCGAGCGGTACGAGAACGACGTCCCCGAGGCAATTATGACGGTTCTCGGACCGCCTCCGGTCCGCGGAGTCGGCCGAGCGGGCGGTTTCAAGCTCATGGTCGAGGATCGAGGCGACCTTGGGTCACGCACCTTGCAGGGGCAGACCGAGAACCTGGTCGACCAGGCGAAAAACCTCAAGGTCGAAGTCGCGACCGATTCCCCCTTCGACGGGCTCCAAAAGTGGCTCGGGGGCTCCAAGGAACCGCCCAAGGAAGGGGCTCAGAAACCGGCCCTCGTCGGGTTGACGTCAGTCTTTCGCGCCAACGTCCCGCAACTCTATGCGGAGGTCAACCGCAAGGAGTGCATGGCGAAAGAAGTCCAGTTGAAAGACCTGTTCGACACATTGCGGATCTATCTCGGTTCGCTCTATGTCAATGACTTCAACCGCTTCGGCCGTACCTGGCAGGTCATCGTTCAGGCCGACTCCAAGTTCCGAAATTCGATTGACGACGCCAAGCGGCTCAAGGTCCGCAACGCCAAGGGGACCATGGTGCCGGTCGCGGCGCTCGCGGATATCCGCGAGGATACCGGCCCGCTCGTGCTCACTCGATACAACATGTACCCCGCCGCGCCCGTGAATGGAAGCTCGGCACCGGGAGTGAGCTCAGGTACCGGTATCGAGCTCATGGAGCGCCTGGCCAAAGCCGAGTTACTGCCGTCGATGGCCACCGAATGGACCGAACTGGCCTACCTGGAGATTCAGGCAGGCAATACGGCCATGATCGTCTTTGGATTCGCCGTGGTGATGGTCTTCCTGGTCCTCGCCGCACAATACGAGAGCTGGTCGCTGCCGCTGGCCGTCATCCTCGTCGTTCCGATGTGCCTGCTCGGTTCGATCATCGGCGTCCGTTATTCCGGCTCGGACATCAACATCTTCACGCAGATCGGATTCGTGGTTCTGGTCGGCCTGGCGAGCAAGAACGCGATCCTGATCGTCGAGTTCTCGAAGTCGTTACGTGACCAAGGGGAATCGCCTCGCGAAGCCACCTTGCAAGCCTGCCGGTTGCGGCTACGGCCGATCGTGATGACCTCTCTCGCGTTCATTCTGGGGGTCGTTCCGTTGATCACCTCGCACGGGGCGGGCGCCGAGATGAGGCGGATCCTCGGGACAACCGTCTTCAGCGGGATGATCGGGGTGACTATCTTTGGGATTTTCCTGACCCCAGTCTTCTTCTACGTGATTGACCGACTGAGCGGGTCGCGGCTGCTTCACCTGAAGTGGATCGAGCGGGTCAGCGAAGCTTTGCTCGGGATCCTGTCCTTGCGGTTCCTCAGAAGGCTCGGCCGACGCTCCCGTCGCCTCTCCATCGCCTCGCCAAGCTCGAATGGCCACGACACCAATGGCCATATCCCGATTTTATCCAAGGCCGAATCCAGGGAACTGGCTTCGATCGCGTCGACACCGAGGAATGGGGCGGAGCACCACTCGGAGCAGGCATTGGTGGACTCCAAGGGGAACGGTTCCGCCCCCGGACCAACCATCACGCAGACCAACGGAATGGCCCCCCACGTACACGAGACTCCGCCTCCCTCGAACGGCTAGGGCCAACCTTGCCTCCTGCCCCGAGGGGCCATTGACGCAGAGGTAATATCTCCCTATGTTCTCACGATTCTTTATCGATCGGCCCATTTTCGCCACGGTCCTCTCGATCGTGATCACGCTGGCCGGCGGAATCGCCGTGTTCACGCTCCCGATCGCGCAGTACCCGGACATTGCGCCGCCAACGGTGGAAGTGTCGGCCTACTACCCCGGCGCGAACGCGCAGGTCGTGGCCGACACCGTGGCCGCACCGATCGAACAGCAGATCAACGGCGTGGAGAACATGCTGTACATGTCGTCACAATGCACGAACGACGGCATGTACAAACTCACGATCACCTTCCGGATCGGCGTCGACCTGAACATGGCGCAGGTGCTGGTGCAAAACCGGGAGTCGCTGGCCGAACCGATCCTTCCCGACCTGGTCAAACGACGCGGTGTGACGGTCAAGAAGAAGTCTCCCAGTATTCTCATGATCGTCAACCTGTTCTCCTCGGACGGAACTCGTGAGAACCTCTACCTGAGCAACTACGCCACGATTCAGCTCCGTGACGAGTTGGCTCGCCTTGAAGGCGTCGGCGATATCACCTACCTCGGTCAGCGCGACTACAGTATGCGGGTCTGGCTGGATCCAGGCAAAATGTCGTTTCGCAACCTGACTTCGAGCGATGTCACCCGCGCGATCGAGCAGCAAAACTCTCAGGTCGCCGCCGGCCAGATCGGCCAGCCCCCGGTCCCTACCGGGCAAGTGTTTCAATACACGATGAGTACCCTCGGGCGATTGACCGACGCCGACCAGTTCGCCGACATGATTCTCAAAACCGATGCCGAGGGGCGAATCGTTCGGCTCAAGGACGTCGCCAGGATCGAGCTCGGCGCCCAGGGTTATGACCAGAGTTGTACCCTCGACGGCAAGCCGTCGGTGGCCCTCTCGATCTACCAGCGGCCCGGTTCCAACGCGCTGGAAACCGCCCGACTCGTCCGGCTCAAAATGGAAGAGCTCAAGGGCCGTTTCCCGACCGGGCTCGACTATGCGATTGTCTATGACACGACACCGTTCATTACCGAATCGGTCAATGAGGTCTTCAAGACCTTACGCGATGCGGTGATCCTGGTGGCCGTGGTTGTTCTCTTGTTTCTTCAGAACTGGCGGTCGGCCGTAATTCCGCTAATCGCCGTTCCCGTGGCAATCGTCGGCACTTTCGCCATCATGGCGGCACTCGGGTTCAGCCTGAACAACCTCACACTGTTCGGGCTCGTCCTGGCCATCGGCATCGTGGTCGACGATGCCATCGTCGTCGTCGAGGCGGTTGAACACCATATCGAGTCCGGCCTCTCGCCCCGTGATGCGACCGCCAAGGCGATGGAGGAGGTCTCCGGGCCGGTCATCGCCATCGGTCTGGTGCTCACGGCCGTCTTCGTCCCCTGCGCCTTTATCGGTGGAATCGTCGGCCAGTTCTTCCGTCAGTTCGCCTTGACCATCGCGACCTCGACCTTGATCTCGACGTTCAACTCGTTGACGCTCAGCCCGGCCCTGGCGGCCCTGCTCTTGCGATCACGGGAACAGGGCGGCAGCGAAGCCCTGCCCCGCCCGGCCTACGGCCTGTTGGGCGGCTGGCTTGGCTCGAAGTTCCTCACGGCCCCAATCGCCACCTACCTGAAGGCTCATCCGACCTTGTTCCCCGGTCTCGATATCTCTTGGGTCGCTCTCGTCGGCGCCGTTACAGCCGGAGCGCTCGGCGGCCTGATCGTGAGTGGGATCTTGAACTGGATTCTGAGCGGGATCTTTCGAAGCTTCAACGCAGGGTTTCGCGCGGCCACAGGCGCGTACACTCGGATCGTGGGAGTCATGCTCCGTGGATCCATCATCGTGCTCATTGGTTACGGCGGACTGCTCTATCTGACCTACTACGGTTTCTCGAAGACTCCAACCGGCTTCATCCCGACTCAAGACAAGGGATATCTCCTGGTCAACGTCCAGATGCCCGACTCCACCTCGCTGGAACAAACCCAGCGCGTGATGCAGCAGATCGAGGTGGCCTCCGCCAAGGTCAAGGGCGTTAACCATACCGTCGCGATCGCCGGGCAGTCGATCTTACTCAACGCCAACGCGCCCAACTTTGGCGCCATGTACGTCATGTTGGACGACTTCTCGCACCGCGAGTCCCACGACCTCTCGGGGATGCAATCGCCGCCAAGCTTCAAACGGTGCTCCAGGACGAGATCCAGGACGGACTCATCAATATCTTCGGAGCCCCCCCGATTGAGGGCCTTGGCACGGCGGGCGGATTCAAACTCGTGATTGAAGACCGCGGCGATACCGGTCTCGACTCGCTCCAATCCGCGGCCGATCGAATCGTGGGCGAGGGGAACAACACCCCGGGACTCGAGGGCCTGTTCACCAGTTTCCGGGCGAATACGCCTTGGCTCTTTCTTGATATCGACCGTAACAAGGTTGAGACCATGGGCGTTGCGACGAGCGAGGTGTTCAACACACTCCAGGTTTATCTGGGTTCGCTCTATGTCAATGACTTCAACAAGTTTGGCCGCACCTGGCAGGTCAACGTCCAGGGAGACTCGAACTACCGAAAGCAGATTTCCGACCTCAAACAACTCAAAATCCGCAACAAGAGCGGTGGCATGGCTCCGCTCGGAGCCATGGCGGAAATCCGCGACATGAACGGGCCTGTCCTGGTCATGCGATACAACATGTATCCGGCCGCCGCAATCAACGGCAATCCCGCTCCGGGAGTGAGTTCCGGCCAGGCGATCGGCCTGATGGAAAAGGTCGCCAAAGACGGGATCCCGCAATCGATGCGATCGGAATGGACCGAACTCGCCCTCCTGCAACTCGAGACCGGGTCCACGGCGATGATGGTGTTCGTTCTCGCCGTCGTGCTCGTGTTCCTGGTCCTCGCCGCGCAGTACGAGAGTTGGTCGCTCCCGTTCTCCGTCATTCTGGTCGTGCCGATGTGTTTGCTCTGCTCGGTCGCCGGTGTGCTCTTCACAAAGATGGACATCAACATCTTCACACAGGTTGGCTTCGTCGTACTGGTCGGCCTGGCCTGCAAGAATGCCATCTTGATCGTCGAATTCGCCAAATCGAGACGCGACGCGGGAGTGCCCCGGCGCGAGGCGACCCTCGAGGCCTGCGCCTTGAGGCTCCGGCCGATCATGATGACGTCATTCGCCTTCATTCTCGGCGTCGTGCCCCTGGTCCTCTCCGAAGGGGCGGGAGCCGAGATGCGCCGGACGCTGGGCACGGCGGTGTTCAGCGGCATGCTCGGCGTCACCCTCTTCGGGATCTTCCTCACTCCCGTCTTCTACTTCGTGATCCAGTGGTTCAACGACCGATTCTCCAAGCCAGCGAACCTGCTCGATTCCGAAGAGGACGGGATCGAAGATACCGATGTCGTTGAGGCACACGCTCACTGAGGCCAGGGCTTCGGTAGCGTGCGGGGAGTGGCGCCGGCTCCCTTGCCACTCGGATTGTCGCGAATTCGCGGGGCGGCTACAAACCCCAGTGGGCTCACGCCTCCCCGCTCTCCTTCATCCGGTCTCCAAGCGTGGTCGCGGCTACCCGAGGAGTGGCTTGCTGGATCTGTGGGTCGGTTCCACAACGGCAGATGTTACCGGTTCTGGATTCCTCGGAACCCAGTTGGAGAGAAAGTGCATCCTTCGACGGCGGGCTGGCGACGGCCAGGACCTGTCTCAACTGGCAGGCACCACACCTCGGCCCGTCATCAGCGATCCAGGCCTCTTGCTGAGAGGAACCGCGATCGTCCGAAACGCCTTCGACCGTGACAACTTCCTTGCCGACAGCACGAGAGACAGGGGTGATGCATGAACGGATCGCCTCGCCGTCGAGATGGACGGTGCAAACGCCGCAAAGTGCCATACCACAGCCAAATCTGGTCCCAGTCAGCCCGAGTGTCTCACGGAGCACGCACAGTAACGGCGTATCCGGACTGACATCGACCCGGTAGAGCTTACCATTCACTTTCAGCTCAAGCATCGTCTCGGCCTACGTCTCGTGTCGTGCGACGGCCCCTGTGACATTCACTCTGCTCAAGAGAAATGTTAATCGAGATCAAGGGGTCTCCGCCACAACATCTTCGTGAAGTGATGACGTCAGGCGCTCGAGTCTGCTCGCATTCTTACGACCAGCGGGCTCATCGCTTTGCGACGAACGACTCGTTTGTGAAGGTGAACTTGCCATTCCCACTGTCTGTCCAATAATCTGAGTTCAGGTGCGTGACGACGGCGTGGAGTGATTGCGATCGACTCATTACGGAGACCGATTGATCCAACAACTTTTAATCAAAACCATAAAACCATAATTGGCATACAACAAACAATTAATTATCCATAAGCCATCCAGTGTTTAATTACCATCAGAGTCAAACAAAACTGCTCAAACAATAACAGTTCGTCTTCAAGCGAGCTTACGCATGCGGATCGACTTCGTTCCACTGCTACAGCAACAACGAGACCTGTACCGTGTTCCGCTCGGAGGAGACCGGTTTTCGGCCTACCTTCGTCTCATGCTCAATGACGCTCAGGACGATGCCCGACTCCCGCCGCTCGTCGCTTTGAATCCGATGGCGAAGGAGCATGTGGCCACGTTGATCGATGCGTTGCTCGGCCTCGAGGCCGAAGAAGTGGCCTCGCGAGCGGCTGATGAGGCGTCATCCCAACATGGGGATCTGGTCAAGAGCTTTGTGATGGGACTGGTCGTGGCTGACGATGTCGGCGGCGGGTGGACCAATCGCTACGCCAGCGAGTTTTTCATGATCACGGGTCGAGGACGCTCCACCCCGCCCAAACTAGCTTGGTTAACCGGCGTCCTTTGGTCGAGCGAGCCGGCCTCGGTCCGGGTGATCTGGGAATCGGTGCAGACGACGGTGCACCGAACGGCCTTCATCCACCAGCACGGTAAAGCGCTCACACTTAGGGATTTCCTGATTCAGGAGGGAGATACCATGGCCCGAGCCGGGTGTATCACGCCGACGCTTGATGCCGAAGACCTCGACTACACTCGACAACTCCTGACCCCCTATCTCGATGCCACGAATGATCGCACGATCATGGAATGTCTTTACGGCGACGAAGCAGGCCGGACCTTGGGTTTCACACCCCGTGGCCTCAGCCATCGGGCGGGCCTGGCATTGGCGTTGCATAATGCGCGATCGAGGGGGACTCGCTGATCCGACACGACTGGGTAAACGCCTCGATTCATCTCGAAGGACGGCGGACGGGATCGGTTCTTTCCCGGCAACAGCAAGTTGCGGGTTAGCCCCACCCTCCGGCAATTTGATTCATGTGTTCCAGGCCAGACGACCGATACAATAAACAGGCGAGGTTTCAACCCGCCCCAAGACAAAAGGCGAGCGGCTCGATGGACCATGGATGGGCCTTCGGGTCGTCCGTCATTTCGAACGGGCGAACTCACTGCGTCCGACTTCTCACACGCCCACTTCAAGGCGACAGGGCCGATCTCACTTGAGATCTTCGACGTCCTGACGGAGGGCGGCCTGACCGGCTTACCTGGCAATTGGCTCGAACGCTGAGGCTTACAGAAGGGTTCCCTGGAGAACAAACACGGCGACGGTGAAGTAGATGATCAGGCCTGTGACGTCTACAAGCGTGGCCACGAAGGGCGCCGAGGATGTGGCTGGGTCAAATCCCAGACGCTTCAAAACAAACGGAAGCATCGATCCTGCCAGAGTGCCCCACATTACGATCGCGAGAAGTGTGACGCCGACAGTGAGGCCCACAAGGGCCCAATGCGGCCCATACATCCGGGAGAAAGCGCTCCACACGGCGATTCTCAAGAAGCCGATCGTCCCGAGAATCGCCCCGAGTAAGAGGCCGGACGCGAGCTCGCGACGCATCACAATCCACCAGTCGCGAAGCTTGACTTCTCCCAAGGCCAGAGCCCGAATGATGAGGGTCGCAGCCTGGGAGCCCGAGTTACCTCCGCTCGAGATAATGAGCGGGACAAACAGTGCCAGGACAACCGCCTTCTCGATCTCCCCTTCGTAGAAGCCCATCGCGGTCGCGGTGAGCATTTCGCCCAAGAAAAGGACGATGAGCCAGGAGGCACGCTTCTTCACCAGGGCGAAGAAGGGCGTGGCGATGTAGGGTTCGTCAAGGGCCTCCAACCCACCAAACCGCTGAATCTCCTTCGTGGCCTCCTCCTCTGCCACGTCCAGGACGTCATCAATGGTTACAATCCCCACAAGGGCGCCGCGCGAGTCGACGGCGGGCAAGGCAGTGCGGTCATACTTGCGAAAGACTTCGACCGCATCCTTCTTGTCATCCGTCGCGCTGAGGGCAACGAACTGATTGTCCATGATATCGCGGACGTTCGAGTGCAGCGGCGCGAGCAGTAGTTCCCGGATCCGGATGTCGTCAACGAGCTTGCCCTGGTCATCGACGACATAGAGGACGTTGAGCGTCTCGCTGTCCTTGCCATGCGTACGAACATGATCAAGCACCCGCCTGACCGTCCACTCTTTCCTGACCGCGACGTAGTCCGGCGTCATCAAGCGGCCGATCGTTTCTTCGCCGTAGTTCAGCAGTCGCTCTGCAACTGCACGCTGCTCCGGGGTCAGTAATGCAAGCAATCGGCCGGCCAACTCCTGGGGCAACTCCGCGAGCAGAGCCGTCCGGTCGTCGGGGGCCATGTCGTTGACGATGGCCGCTGAGGCAGCTTCCGGGAGTGACTCCAGCAGCCGTTCTTGAGTCGTCAGATCGAGATATTCAAAGGTCGATGCAGCGAGCGGGGGCGTCAGGCCCCTGAAAATCGAGATATGCTCGCTCGGACTCAGGTCGTTGAGGAGTTCGGCGAGGTCAGCGGGGAGCCAACGGTTAAGCACCTCGGTCAGGGTTTCGAAATCCCCAACATCAATCAGCTCTCGGACTTCCGGCAAGGCCAGCTTTCCCAGCATTTCAGGAGACTCGTTCTTCCTAAAAGGGATTTGCCGTCGGATGGCTCTGGAATTGAGGGACGGACCTTCCGCCTTCAACCTCGCGGGAACCATTTCAACAAATTTTGCCGCTCGCATTCCGAATTAATTTCATAGATCTACAAATAAAAGTAATTACACTGTTTTTCATATTATGAATTCTCTAGAAGCACGTAAGGTGGTGGCCATTCGGGAATGAAACGGCAACACCACCTGATCTCTTGGCCGGCCTTATCTCGTGTCCATGCGCCAAATCTTACTCGGTCTGATCCGGTTTGGGCACGATGGGTCGGATTCGCAGGTTTCGGTAAGCGACCGGCCCGTGGTCGCCCTGGAGGAGGATTGGGCCGGGGCGGTCGGGACCATCCAGACCGGCGCGGGTCCCCCCTTCGCCGAAGTAACCGACGAATTTGCCCTTTTCCTCGCGGAGCTTGACTTGAAGTTCGGGCGGCTTACCGATGCTTTCCTGCCTGAGTCGTTCGAACGCTTCACGGTCGGTCTCACCGTAACGAACGTCGTGGTCCGAATAGACGGTCTTCCCGTTCCAAACGAGCGTGAGCCGTTTGCCGACGAGTTTGATGTCGTAGGACTGCCAGACGCCGGGAGGCTTGGCGAGGTTTTCTTTCGGGTACGCGCGTTCGTAGAGGGCGCCACAGTCGTGGAACGAGGGTGTTTTGACCCCATAGCTGTCGAAGACCTGGACCTCAAAAAGGCCGCGGTTATAGACGCCCGAGTTGCTTCCCTTGGGCACGGTGAACTCGACGTGCAGCTCATAGTCTTCGTAATTTTCGGTCGTCATGAGGTCGGACCCACGCCCGTCGTCGCCGCACAGCATCACAGCGCCGGGCCCGCCGCCTCCCCCGATCGGAAGGAGCCGCGAGGGATCGGCGGGATCGAGCCTGACATCGTCGCAGACAACCCAGACCTTTTTCGCCGTGGGGACGCGATCGGTCCAGCCGGAAAGGTCCTTCCCGTTGAACAGCGGCCGCCACCCATCGGACGATGCGCGACCGTTTTGAGCGAAACAGGGCAAGGCGCCGAATGGGAGTTTCCCCCCAAGGCCGAGGCCAAGACCGAAGGTCAGGGCGGTGAGAGCCGAGCGGCGGGTCGGTTCTGGCATGGTGAGTCTGGCTCCACGGGCGAGAGGTCGAAGTCGCGACGATTTCGCTCACTCAATTTCCGCACATCTCACCCTCAAAGTCTCCAAATTTCCGGAGAAGCTTGGCCCCAAAGGGCGAAGAATTCTCCGGTCACCAGAATGCTCGAGGGGCGTGAGGAACTCATCAACGCAGCCTGAGTCGGGACAACCGCCAGGCACACTCCGAGGCCGAGGCCGACCACGATCGATCTGATCCTTTTTTGAATCCTCCCCGACGCCGACTTGGCCAGAACGCCCCTGTGCGCCTCGAGCCACTGAGTGTGCGAACTGTCATGAAATGAAGTGGTCACCGTCAAGCCCCGGACGGGTTCCACGGGCCGCCATACAAATCGACGAATCTTCTCATTTTAATTAAAACACAACATTAATATTATGTGCACTGTTCTTCTTGCTGACTACAAGCCCCCTGCTCCATTGGAAATGACTGGCTCGGGATCACGGGATCGGACTTGTTCTTCGTGACGTCTCTCGTGATGCTAATAAGGACTGGGTTCACTCGAATTCGAGGTGCCGGCATCGTTGGGAGCGGCGTGTCGTCGCGTGCAACTGCCGACCTCGCGCCTTGGCGAACCCGGCCCACCGCCGCGTCTTTTGTAGCATCAGGGTATTCTCTCGGCGGGCAGTCCCGTTGAGCTTGATCGTGAAGCGGCAGTCAAATTGAAGGGGTTAGTGAATGCACATTCCGGCTGGTTTTCTCGGGACTCGAGGCGATCTGCTGATGGATGCAGTCGTCGTCGCCATCGTCCTGACGCCGGGTCTGTTCCTGTGGGCCGTTTGGCTCGCCCGGCGCGGACAATACACTCGACACCGCAATCTGCAGACCGCCCTGCTCGGGCTTCTTCTGGTGGCCGTCGTGCTCTTCGAACTGGATATTCGGGCGAGCGGGGGCACACAGGCGTTTCTGGCCGGGAGCCCGTACCTCGGCTCTTCGCTACTCAAGTGGCTGTTGCGCACTCACGTGCTGATTGCCGTGCTCAGCTTCAGCCTCTGGTGCTACCTGGTCTTGAGCGCTTGGCGTGTCCGAATGGACCTCCATCCTCAATTATTCACGGCCGCACACAAGCGACGAGGCTACTGGGTCTTCGCCGGCACCGTCTTTACGGCAGTTTCTGGAGTCTGGCTCTACTGGCTCGGGTTCGTCGCCTGAGCCAGGAAGCCGGCCCGACCCGGCCCGTGGGAACGTGTCTCGGGTGGAATCGCCGCCCGAGCGGGCCAGACTGTTGAGCCTCGACGAGTAAAATGCCCCCCTCGGATCGTCGGTTCCCATTCGCCGCTTGGGAACGATCTGAGTACCTCGATCGATTCCCGGACCGTTCTCCAGTCAGCCCGCAACCATGCACCCACCCCTGCCGTGGCGGGGGTGGGTGCTGGGAAGAATCAAGGGGATGCACCGTCGCCGGATATTCATCAGGACGCGTGCCCTGGGTGATGGACGGTTCTCGCTTTGGGCGGTACGGAGCCGATCGATCGGAACTCCCTAATCTCAGAGCGAGGGGGACTTGGCGTCAACGGCCGGGATCGATTCGCCCCGGATCAGGTCCTCGAACGTTTGGCGACTGCGGACGAGGTGAGTATTGCCGTTGGGGTCGATCATCACCTCGGCAGCCATGGGCTTCGAGTTATAGTTCGATCCCATGGTGAAACCGTAGGCACCGGCTCGCTCGATGACCAGGAAGTCGCCCACCTTGGCGATCGGGAGCATTCGGGAGCCGACGACACCGCCATCGGTCTGCGTGAAGATATCGCCCGACTCGCAAAGTGGGCCGCCGACGACCACCGCCTGCCTGTCACGGTCGGTCGCCCCATCGGCAGGTGCGATCGACATGGGGTGGTAAGCGCCATAGAGGATCGGGCGGGCCAGGTTATTGAAGCCGGCGTCGAGGAGGTAGAACGTGTTCGATCCCATCCGCTTGACGGCACGGATCTCGGCCACAAGGTAGCCGCTCTCCGCCACAAGGTAGCGACCTGGCTCGATTTCGAGCCGAACAGGGTGACCGAAGGCCGCTTGGAGCCGGCGGCGTGTTGCATCCCAGAGTTCGTAGTAGGCGGCAATGTCGACGGTCTGGTCGGTCGTGCGATACGGGGTCGGCAGTCCTCCGCCCGCGCTGATGGTCGTGATCGTCGTGCCGATCGTGAGCGCAACGCGCTCGAGGGCCCCGCAGACCTGCGACAGGTGCTCCAGGTCGGTTCCCGAGCCGATATGCATGTGCAGGCCGGCGATCTTCAAACCATGCCGTGCGGCAAGTGCAAGGCAGTCGCCAACCTGATCATGCCAGATCCCGTGCTTGGACTGCTCGCCCCCCGTATTCGTCTTCTGGCTGTGGCCATGCCCGAACCCCGGGTTGATTCGCAGGGTGATCTCACGGCCGGGCGCGCGCTCGCCATACTGGGCGATCATGTCGGGCGAGCCGCAGTTGACGTGAATCCCTTGTTCAACCACCAGGTCGAGCGACTCGTGGTCGAAGATGTCTGCCGTGTAAACGATCGGCGGCGGATCACCAGCCGGCACGTATCCGGCCGCTCGTGCCCGGCCGATCTCGCCGGCGCTAACCGCATCCACCAGGACGCCGTGACGGCGGACCAGGTCGAGCACGGCCAGGTTCGAGTTGGCCTTCTGGGCGTAACGAATGGTATCGAACGCCCGTAAATCATCGATCCGCTGCTGGATCAACGCGGATTCGTAGATAAACGTAGGCGTCCCGAACCGGCGGGCAATGTCGAGGATGGGAACACCGGCGATCTCATGTCGCAGGTCGGAGAACGCGGTTGTGGCGGCCATCGTCTTGGGTCGTCTCACTCGTGAATAGACAGCGGGCCGTGGAGTCCTGGATCGACCCGTCGGAACCGTCTAAGATTAACGAATGAAGTTGGTCTTGCCAATGACTTCAAAAGCAGTCAGGAAGGCTCCCGTGCGGATAAGACAATTCCGGCTACGCTCCCTCGTGGCATTGATTGCCGTGGCCGCCCTCTCGATGGCTTACCTCAAATCGGGAGAGAGATCACAGCGGGATCCGATGACTTCGAGTCGTTGGATCGCTTCAACTGTGCTCGCGACGAGGGAGGCTCAGAAATCGACGGCAACCTCAAAGGACGTTGATCCTCTGACTCTCGCCGGAATGGTGGTCACCTCTCTGGCAGTCATCCGCCGTTCACGTCGGTCTTCGCGAGATCGTCGAACTGACTTCCGAAGTGAACGTTGATTTACACTGGGAGTTGAAACAAAAGGGTGGGATTCGAAGCCGCGTTAGGTTAGCCCCTACTACGGTTTCCATCACCGGGGCGGCCGACTACAACCGCTGGCGTTCAAGACACTGGCGAAGTCAAGCAAGCCACGATCCCCTGAGTGAGTGGCGATGGTCATCCTCACGGGCATGTCGACCTTCTTAATCAGGTGAGTAGGGTCACAGCATCACAATAATCCGGGCCGAGTGACCTGGACCATTGAGGTCCATTTCAGCAGAGGCGGTTTCACTTTCTCCGGCATCATGGGTTCGTTGTTCGCATGATCATCGGGCACTTTGTTAAGGGATCGGCCGGTTTCCGAACCGGCCGATCCCTTGGACGGTGATGCAGACGCCGGGCTCACGTTGCCATCCACGCGTTTTTTGAACTCGGGCATGACAGATGAATCCGCTGCTAAAATGAAATCTTCGTGAAGCAGAACCTTCTCACTTGACGGTCTGGCCTGCAGAGTTGGGCGGAGGATTCTCGCCAGTTGATTCGACCTTGACCTCCGAACTTGTGGTGGTCGTCCCACCCGGCCCCGAGACGGTTTCCACCTTCTCCACCTTCGACTCTTGGCCGCAGCCCACTAGGCCGATCACGGGGGACACGAGAAGTCCGAGGATCAGGGCTGATGAAAGAGAACGTTTCATGAGTTTCCCTCCTGAAGCAACGAATCATTGGTGTCCAGGCAGCCTCACGATGAGTTTGCCCATCCCAATTATGAGGATCAGGCGGCGGCTCCACATCCTGCCAAAGATCGGCAAGATCACCGAGAAGCTACGCGTGATGCTGCGGACCGCCGGGTCAGGATTGGCATGGCCGCCACGGCCAGACCGGATCCGCCTCCCTGAACTCCACTACCGCACTTTTGATACCACTTCAGTGGTAAGGACTGACACTCTCTTGGTACCACTTCGGTGGTAGGGAGTGCTGCACTTTTGGTGCCACTTCGGTGGTAGAGACATCCTGTAGTCGGCAAAAGTACCACTCGGAGTGCCGACTGATTCGCCCTCGCGGTCCTCAGCAGCCGAGTTCTGAGCGGTGAAAGTCGCTCAAAGGCTCTGGCCTTACTCAAATCCAAGCGGATTGGGAGCCACGGGAATCCAGGGATGACGGGTGGCATGGAAGCGTTGAAGTCATGCAGGTTCAGGAGGATCGGGCGGGACGGGAAGCCAAGGGGAGCGAGCGGCTCGACGATCCTTGTTCGTCATATTGCTGGCCCACCTGTCGTGTTTTGTCGGGAGAAGCTTCCGTCCATTACGGCTCCCTGGTGACTCGACTCTCAACAGGCTCGTCATGTACTTATTGGCGCGACGTTGGTAACTGAGTGACATGCACATCATCTTTCAGCCCCAGAAGGCGTGAGCAACGACCGCTACCGCAATCATCAACGTCCTGATGCCGAACCTGGGCAGTCACCTCGTTCGATCCATTCTGGCCGTCGCGTCCGATAGATCAGCCAATCTAAGGCGACTGCGTGTCTGGGATCGGGACAAGCTGACGGGTAAACTGGGAGAGGGATCGAGTCGGTCGGCTCACTGGACCGCCAAATACAACGCTCTGCGTGCCATGTGATCCTCGCTGGGGACCATCGGCGCGACTGGAGACGAGATGATGCGAATACCACGCGTGCGGTTCACCATCCGAGCCCTGATGATCGCAGTGGTACTCGTGGCGACAATTCTCGGATCGGGGATTGAGTTATGGAATCGAAGTCAAAGGTTCCATGCAATGGCTGATTTCCATTACGCGATGACCATCAACGGCCGGCCCGAAGAATTAGGCAGCGCGATAATCGTCAGAGATAAGCGTAGGGCGGCACGAAACCAGTGGCACGAAATGATGGGTCGAAAGTACGACTCCGCATCGTCTCATCCTTGGTGCCCGGTTGTGTCTTGCTTCAGACGGTAATGGAGAGAAAGCCACACCGGCTTTGGCGATGATCTCCAGAGGTGCACGCATCCCGTTCTGAATCATCGAAGATCAGATGTCAATGGCTGGCCCCCCCGCTCTTTCGTTGTCTTCTTGCACACGGCGGCCCTCTGGCTCGCGATCGGTCACATCACGGCGGCCCGCGCCGCTCCAATCGCATATTGACGTACGCCCCTAACGCGAAGCCGGGCGATTTTTGGGGCGGCACAGCCACTTACACGCGGCCGTTCGATCCCCCGCATTCCGACAGTCCGAGGATGACGTTCGCAGTAGGCGGCAAAAAACTCAAGAGTTCCGCATTACTAAATATGATATCCACCGACCCTCCTTCGTCGAGGTTGGATATCATGGGGGTGGTTACCTCTTCAGTCGACGGAAGATGGTTCCGCACGGAACTCCAACGGAAGAACCCGGCCGGGCTTGTTTATGGATCGTACGGGCCGACGTCCACACTGAGCCGCGCGAATTTCTCGAAGGGGATTCTCAACGTTACGTGGGCCCACGCCTGGCGTGGTGCCTACGCAACCCCGATAGGTGGACGGGTCGTTCGGCTGGCCATGATTGGCTGGGGGAGGGACGCCGTTTCGCCTCGCCTCGTCTCACTGGATAACCAAAAGTGCCCGTGAGCTTCGCTCCGCCCGGTTCGCTGCTGACGAGAGCGCGGACTCGTCGGTTGCCGCCAAGACCGTCAGACATTTCGATGTGAGCCGAGGAAGCCGCATGGGGTCTCGGGGTTACTTGAGTTCGGGCGGTTCGGTGGCGGCAGGGAGTCAGCGATGAGCGATTGATTCAGTCGATGCCATCTCAATAGAAGTTGACGATCTGTGACTTCGGATCATAGGCTGCGATCGCCTGTCCGCTAGAGAAGGTTGGGTGGAACGACCCCGAATCAAGGAAAATCGACGGTGCATCCTTGAGAGGATTCCACCATGAAGGGGTCGGTCCGGAAATGGAGCCACTCCGAATCTTGGCCTTAAAATCTGCCTGGGAGATCGGCGTAAACCCCTTGGCTGTTAGTGAGGCAAAAGTCGCCGAAGACGCCTTGAACCGCAGGTAGCACGCCCCATTGTCTCGGAAGCCTCTCCCATATGCCTGAAGGAGTGAGATGCTTGGCCCGGGTGGCGCGTTAAAGGTTGATTCGAAGATAGATTCAGGGTTCGGAAATTCTTCGAGATTTCCACATCCTTCGGAAAGCAGGGGCACGATCGCCACCACAACCATCCACCATCGCGTTTTCATCCGTAGTCGCCTCATCGCTCACCGGATCCGGTCGGCACATCTGACATTTAACCGATTAAGCCGAGGCTACCGTAGGCCTGTGAACACGACAAGATGAACGAAGATGACCAGCGACAATGAAAACAACGACCCGATACAGGGCTAGATCGGTTTGCGGATGCGTTGCGCACGGTGGTTGGTCTCAAGACTCAGGAGCACGTGCGGAAACGGGGACTGGCTCCGGAGCGCAGCGGAGGTGCCTGTCCCCCTTTCCGCCGAGGCCGCCCGTGACGGCCCGGAAAATGGGGACAGGCACCCGGCCGCCAGGTCGTCCGGAAAAGCCGAGCATGGAGCGGGCCGGGAGCCAGTCCCCGTTTTCCTCCACCGTGCGCAATGCGATCGTAAACCGCTCTAGGAAGCCTCCTGCTACTCGTTCCCACGGTCCCCCGTGGGAATGCCGTCCCCGACGCGTCGGAAGAGACAGATGCGGCAGGACGGCTGCGACCTTTGTATCGCCTGGTGGCGAGCTGCAAGCGTCACCACGTCGATCCGTTCGCGTACCTGAAAGACGTCCTGGAGCGGCTGGCAAGCCACCCGACGGATCGGCTTGGCGAGCTCTTGCCCGATGTTTGGTCGGAAGCGCATCCTCAGGCACGGCGCAAGGTTGCTTCGTAGCCGGCGAACCCCACAGAGCCGTTGTGGAATCCTTTGCGCCTGGCTAGTCTCGAACGCATACTGCGACGGCAAGTCGTGACGGTTATGCCCAGTCGAATTATCCCGGTCAAGCCCTCGGAGCGTGTGCCATGCGATTGCCTCGCGTTCGGTTCACGGTGCGGCGGATGATGCTCGTGGTCGCGGTCGTGGGCTTGATACTCGCGGCCTGGCTGTACCATCTTGAAAACCGCACTGTTCAGCAGTCTCTGACCGGGCTCCATATCAGCGCACTTCAAGCAGCAGACGCGACCAGTCGGCGGATCGCCGTCGAGAACCTCGCCTCGGTCAATGCCAACGACCTCGGCCGCGTCGTTTCCCGCCTGCTTGCGTCGCTCGACGACGAGGACTGGAAGGTCCGGCAGGCCGCCGCCCGCTCCCTCGGCTCCGCCATTCGAGGCAGCGTGGTGGCTCGGATGGGAGCCGTGTCCGAGGAGCTCGACCGCGGTACGCGAGGACTCGTCCGGGCCCTCGGCGACCAACGAACAGAGGTCCGCCTCGAGGCTGTCGTCGCCCTGGGAGTGCTCCACGACACGGTGTCGATCCCATCGGCTGCCTCCGGCGGTCTGCGGACCAACGTGACGATCGGAACGAAGGACGGGCGAGCACTGGCGCCGCTTCTCCAGTTGCTGAACGATCCCGATCCCGCGGTCCGAATCGCGGCGGTCCGGACGTTCGCACGGATCGCCCCCGCGACTGGCGAGGATGCCGCTCCTGTCATCTCGGTCATGAAGAACGACGTGGCGCCCGAGGTACGAGCAGCGGCCGCCAGCAGCCTCGCCCTCGGTTGGCCCAATCCCAACCTGACTTACCCCTTGCTCCTACACCAGCTCGGGGTCGCCTCCAGCCGCGAGGAGCGCTCCGCGATTGGATGGGCACTCGGGAGCCTGCCCGCTCCGCCTGTGGCAACGATCCCGTCATTGGTGGACGCCATGGACCCGGACGACTTCGTCCTCCGCCGAACCATCCCCAGGGCCCTGGCCAAGCTCGGGCCCCTCGCACGCCCCGCACTGCCGGCGCTTGCGAAGGCAGCTGAACGCGAACTTGCCGATCCCCGGAACTCGGCCCTTGAGGCAGCCGACGCGATCGTCACCATCGACTCCGACTCCTCCGAAGCCCAGGCGCTACTCGAGCCGATCGCGGCGCTGCTGCGGGACTCGTCGGAGAACTTCATTCAACAGCAAGCCACCGTGGTTCTCTCGAAGTACGGCGCCTCAGCCGCGGCAGCATTGCCATCCCTTCGGATGACGTTGAGCCGTGCATCCCCTGAGACGCGGCAGAGGGTCATTTACGTTCTTGGTCGTATCGGCCCCGCGGCTCGACCGGCCCTCGAAGAATTGAACACGATGGACCGCGACAATCCCGATGCGGCCTCCCGCCAAGCGATTCAAGAAGCCGTGAAGCGAATCCGCGCCGATTGAGCGAAACGTCGAGGCGACTTGCGGATCACCACCGGCTAAGCGAAGTCTCGTTCCCACGGTCCTCCGCAGGAATACCGTCCCCACCACTCTGCGGCTCTTCGTACTCCATACATGAGACGCAGAGAGACTGTGAATATCTCAAACGACAACTGACAGGAAAATTCGTACGTACACTATTTCAATATCCCTAATGAGTCTCAAGTCCGTGTTGAAGCCCGTCGGCCATGATCTGAGGCTCAATAGCGGGAACGGGCCATGAAAATTTCACAACCTCAGAGCGTCGGGGACGGCATTCCCACGGGGGACCGTGGAACGAGGGAATTCCTCGCTCTAGGGCGGGTCGTTGAATTAAACTCCTTCCCGGTAGGCGTTCACGGTAGAAGATTGATGGTGGACCGCGCGGCGGTTATATCGAGATCATGGAAACACCACCGTCGCTCGACCACTCGACACCCAGCGAGTCCGTCACCCGGTGTCGCAAGTTGGCCAAGTTCTTGAACGCGGGTCGGATCACCTTCGAGGAGTATGCCTCCAACGTGACGCTGGGAGCCGTCTACGGCTCTATCGACGACATCCCGGCGTGCGTTGCGACGGTCCCGGCCGGCGTCGCTGCCCCGTACGCGGACTACGTCCGGACGTTTCTGGAGCCGGTGGACTTCATGCCGTGCCCGAGGCCGTTCTTGGCCGGAGGGCCCTCGGAGGAGGCGGTCGAAGAGGCGAAGCGACGACTCCGGCCCAAATACCTCCGGCTCTACCAACTGGTGGTGAGAGAGAGACCGGGGGGGCTTGCCTCGCGAGAAAAGGATTGCGACACGGGTTCACAGCAGTGAGGGCGATGGCTCACTCATCACCCGCGCCCGGAAGCAAGCCGCCAGGTACTCCAGGACGTTCCGGCCTCGCTGCCGGCAGGTAGCTGCGACACTCAAGACCCGCTCTACGAACCGGCTGCCCCACTCGCTCGCCGTGCCGCCGCTGGACTTCCGCCACAACACGGCGTGTCGCAGCGCCCGCTCGGCCGCGTTGTTCGTCGGCTCGATCCCCCGGACCCGCAGGAAGGTCCACAGGTGCTCCTCACCCTCCAGCAAGCTCCGGCATGTCGCCGCCGTCTTCTCGCCGGCGCACGCCGAGCCGCGTTCCAGCGCCTGCCGGACGCCCCACCGGATCGGCCGGGCGTAGCCCAGGAACGTGCTCCAGGCCATTGCCCCGTCCCGGTACTTGTGCCACCAGTGGAACAGCCGGTCCGAGGCCCCGAGCAATTCCGAGCCGATCGCCGACCCGTCGTCCCGGCGATCGATCATCGCCTGAAAATCTCTGCGAAGGTGCGACCAGCAATACTGGCGCCGCTCGATCCAGTCGTAGCTCGGGAACCGGTCGCTGATGGCAACTTTCGTCTTGTCGGTCCCGAGGATCGACCGGGCCACGTCCGCACCCCGGTTGTCGGCGATCGTGAAGGCGGTCAGGTCCTCGGTCCGGCCCACCCACAGCCATGCCTTCTCGTTCGCCTCGGTCCACGAGGTCTCGTCGATGTGGGCCGACGGGGCCGCCTTGATCGCGGCGGCCACCTCGGCGACGACCGGCTCCAGCACCTCGGCGGCCTGCCGCTCCAACTTCGAGATCATGCCCAGCGAGATGTCCAGGCCGAAGAGGTCGGAGGCCAACTGACGGATTGGCCGCTTGGCCAGTCGGTACGAGCCGGCGAACATCGCCAGGATCGCTCGTAGCCGGGGGCCGAACGGACCGGTCGGCACACCCGGTGGGAGTGCCGCGCGGGTCGTGGCCCCGCAGTCGGGGCAGGTCAGCCGGTGGAGGCGGTACTCGTCGACGTCGGGGCGGATCGGCGGGACCTCGTCGACCTGGTGCCGGACCGGGCCGGGGTCCTGGCCCACCAGCGGGGCGCCGCAGCCGCCGCACTCGGTCGGCTTGATCTCGAAGGTCTCGCGGATCTGATCGGGCGGGACGAGTGCGCGGGTGTGTCGCTTGTGACCGGGCTGCCCGCCGCGCCTTCGCCCGGACGGCGGGGCGGGCGGCCGGCGCTTGACCTTGACGGCGGGCGGGTCGGACGAGGGCGGCTTGGAGGAGTTGGTCGAGTTCTGGTTGAGCTGCGCCTCCAGGTCAGCGATCCGCTTCTCCAACGAGGCGATTACAGCCAGGATGGCCGTTTGGGCCTCCGGTGATACCGTGTTCCAGAGCGATTCGGGGATCGAGGAAAGCGGGCTCATACAGCAGATTCTACGCGTCTACTGCACAAAAGATTCGAGCCCGTGAACGGCTACCCTTCCCGTATTGCCTCTGTCTCGCAATGAAAACAAACGTCTTTAAATTTTAATACTTAAAGCAAGAGTCGAGCCAGTGACCATTGCCACATAAAATCTAAACATGTAAAAGAAAAAACATTTTGTGTTTTCGCGGCAGGCGGTCATCCTCACTCTATCGTCTCACCGCCACCACCCTGAACCCGATATGGTCGTAACCGCGTTCCGGCTCGAACCGGAGGCGACAGGCCGAACGGCAGGGCCACCCGTCGTCCGTCCAGGCGCCGCCTCGCCGTGACCGGGAAGTCGTGCCGTCCCGATTCAGAGGCGTGGTCGAGCTGGCCGAGGACAAATCCGGGTCATCGCCGCCGGGCAGCCTCTGGTGATACCAGTCCCGGCACCACTCGAAGGTGTTGCCGTGCATGTCGTGGACGCCCCAGGCGTTGGCCGGGTAGCTGCCAACCTTCGCAGCCACTCCCAGCACCGGCCCCTCATCGGCCCCGCCGTTGTAAGGCTTGCCCTTAAAATTCGCCTGCGTACGGCTGAGCGAGTCGCCGAACGCGGTGCCCGTGGTCGTCCCCGCCCGGCAGCCATATTCCCACTGGGCCTCGGTGGGCAGGCGGAATTCCCAGCCGGCGGGTAGTTGGCCCGATTCGCGAGCCAGTTCGGTCAGCTTGCGGCAGAAGGCCTCCGCTTGGGCGAAGTTCACATTGCCGACGGGGAGATCGTCGCCCTCCGGCAGTTCCACCGTCAGTGGTCCAGGTAACGCGCCCATGATCCGTTTCCAGTCGCCCTGCGTCACCTCGAACTTGCCGATCCAGAAGCCGCGGGTAATCCTCACGGCGACCTGGACCTCGTCGGGCCTGTGACCCGGCTCCTCGGGCGGGCTGCCCATCATGAATCGACCGGGCGGGCACCAGCAGAGCTTGAGGCCTTGAATCCGGCGCTCGTCGCCGGGTCTGGTGCCGTTCTGGGCGAGCGTCGGGGCACCGAGAAGGACGGCGGAGCAGAGAACGAGCTTGGAGAGTCGAGTCATGGGGGGGCTCCGACTCGAAGGAAACCGCTTTCGCGAGCGAATCAGCCTCGCCGCCGCGCATGCTTCCGCATGAAGTCCGTCACCAGTTCCCAGGTTGCCCATCTCGAAATGGCGGGCGTCTTGAGCGTGAATGGCGTCGACGCCGTGGAATTGTGTTGCCGGTGGTGGGAACGGTGGCAGGAGACAGAAGCCAAGGTAAAGGAACCTGGCCAAGTGCACACAACGTCATCCGGCTACGCCTGCCCGATTCCATGGCTCAAAATCGCGACTGCAGCGTTGAAGGATTTGAAGTGACTTTGAGGCCTTCGTGGCGATTGTGGTTCACTGCTTTGCACTCCAGGAAAGAGTGAACGCCCTTCTATTCTTTAACAAACAGAAAAATAAAACCGAGCAGGATCAGCAGGGGAGCCCAGTATTCCATCGGTATAAAGAAGAATGTATTGTTGCGACCGACAACAACCTCTTTACCCGTTTCTGGATCAAGTAGAATCTTTCCAGTCCGCCTATTGAGCAAGCGGCCAATTGGTCCCACGAGAACGGCAGCGATGATACAACCCACGAGTTTTGGCCAGCCGTTGGCTTGGTAGTACCGTTCATCATGAGCGGAAGCTTCGACAAGAAACTCGGTGGCGAGCAGGCAAAGAAACGTGATGACCGGCACGAGGAAGCCCAATCCACTCCAAATGATCATCGCCAGTCCCCTGGACCTGCCGCTACAGGCCGCCTTATCCCCGTCGATTACGGCGGCTATCCTAGCTTTTCCCAGGGCGGATTTATGTGATATCTGCCATAACTATCAACCTTGGCACATCCGGCCGTTTGCCGTAAGTCCTTAGCTTGCAACGGAGGGGGTGGGATTCGAACCCACGGTAGGTTTGACCCTACTACGGTTTTCAAGACCGTCCCAATCGGCCACTCTGGCACCCCTCCTCGGATCGCTGCAACGAGGTCAGTGACCCACTTCGTCGATGATATCTTCCGCCACGTAGATCGGTACGTCTACGGTCACCGCGACCGCGATGGCATCGCTCGGTCGTGAGTCGACCTCGACGATCTCACCATTGTGGCGGATGCGGAGCTTGGCGAAGTAGGTGTGATCCCGCAGCTCGCTAATGAATATATCTTGCAGCTCTCCGCTGAGCAACTCAATTGTGTTGGCGAGCAAATCATGGGTCAGGGGACGAGGAACGGGAAGGCCCTTCACGCGGCGGTCGATGCTCGTCGCTTCGAAGATGCCGATGACGATCGGGAAGGTCCGATCCCCTTCGACCTCCTTGAGGAAAATGATCTGCTGCTCATTGTTCTCGTTAATAATGATCCGCGTAAGTTCCATCTGCACGGGCACGGCGGTCGTCTCCCCCTGGCGCTCTTATCGCGGGTCCGCCGCATCCGCCCTCGGCGGTGCGCTTGCCGGTCTGCTCACTTCGGTTCGCGACGGGCGTTCTTCCATGATAATAAAGAGGGCGGCGGACCCCGTCAACGCAGCCATTTGGATCAAGGCTTCGCTTCGACCTTCGCCAGTAACGCCGCGACCATCTCACGCTGAGTCACGAGCTCCGCATCCTTCGCCCGCTGCTGCTCGACAACAGCGGCAGGCGCCCTGCTCACAAAGGCTTCATTGCCGAGTTTGCTGCGGATCGAGGCCAATTGTCGGTCGATGTCCGAGAGCGATTTGCGATGACGCGCGGCCTCGGCCTCCAGATCGATCAAATTATCCAACGGGAGGATGATTCGAACGTCGGATCCGACTGCAACCACGCTTCCCGGAGGCTCCTCGCTCTGGGTGACGATCGTCACTGACTCACACGGGGTGATCGCCTTGAGGAACGACTCGCCCAGGCGGACCCGAGCGGCAACTCCTTCGTTGGCGGCGACGATGATCGGGTGAATCTTCGCCTCTTTGGGAACGTTGTTCTCAGCCCTCAGGTTTCGGATGACAGTGATCGGGCCTTGCCAGTTCTCGACCACAATGGCCGTGGCCTGAGCATCGTCCCACGAATCGGGATAATTCGGCCAGGGGGCAATACAGACACTCTCGGCCGCGAGACCGGGTTCGGGAAGTCCGCGACTCGGCGCCACCTGCGCGAGTGCCTGCCAGACCTGTTCGGTCACGAATGGCATGATTGGATGAAGCAGTCGGCAGAGGCCGTCGAGGACGGCCGCGACGACGCGCTGGGCGGTGGGGCGTGATTCGGGATCGCGCAGCCGTCCCTTGGCAAACTCGAGATACCAGTCGCAGAACTCGTCCCAGGTGAAGTCGCGAAGACCCTTGGTCGCCTCGGCGAAGTGGAACGTTTCCAGATCGCGGGTAGTCGCGTCCTGAACCTCGCTCAGCCGGCTCAAGATCCAGCGATCTTCGACGGGGAGCGAGCGCACATCGACCCGCGCCGGCTCGTAGCCTTCCAGGTTCAAGAGAACAAGGCGGGCCGCATTCCAGAACTTGTTCGGAAACGTTCGACCGTGTTCGAATCGCTTCGACGTGTTGACTTGCCGGCCGTCGGGCAACTCGGCCTTATCCACCGGCATCCGCAGGTCCTGAGTCTCCGTGGCCGAGTAGGCGAGCGTGTACCGCAGCGCATCGGCGCCGTAGAGGTCGATGATATCGACCGGGTCGATGCCGTTGCCGGCCGACTTCGACATCCGCTGCCCTTTACCATCCTGGATCACCGGGTGGATGAAAACGTCCTTGAACGGAACCTCACCTCGATTGAACAGGCCGAACATCACCATCCGGGCCACCCAGAGCGTGATGATGTCGCGAGCGGTCGAAAGCACGTCGGTCGGGTAATATTTCTCGAGCTCTGGGGTCTCTTCGGGCCATCCGAGGGTGGAGTGCGGCCAGAGCGCCGAGCTGAACCAGGTGTCGAGAACGTCCGGATCCTGCCGTAGCTCGAATTGCGGGCCCAAGGCATCGGCACTGAGATCGGTCTCGGCGCAGATGAGCCAGCCCCCGGCCTCCGCCTCGCGCCACGACACGTCGGTACGGCCCTCGAACGCGCGTTGAAGGTCCGCCTCCGTTGCTCCTTCGCAATGCCAGATCGGGATCCGATGCCCCCACCAGAGTTGCCGGCTAATGCACCAGTCGCGTTTCTCGCCCAGCCAGTCGAGATAGCTCCGCGCGTAGCGCTCAGGATGAATCTTGACCCGGCCCGAGATCACGGCATCCATGGCACTCTGGGCGAGGTCGTCCATGCGGACGAACCACTGGTCGGAAAGATAAGGCTCGATCGGAGTCTTGCTCCGATCCGAATAGTTCACGCGGGTCGCGTAGGGCTCGGTCTTCTCAAGCAAGCCTTGCGCTTCCAGGTCGGCCACCACTCGCTTGCGAACGACCCGACGGTCGAGTCCGGCGTAATCTCCTGCATTCTCGTTGAACGTACCGTCGGGGTTGAGCAGGTTGATCATCGGCAAGGCGTGCCGAAGGCCGGTCTGATAGTCGTTGGGGTCGTGAGCGGGGGTCACCTTCACGCAGCCGGTGCCGAACTTGGGATCGACGAGGAGGCCGTCGGCGATGATCGGGATCTCACGCCCGGTCAGGGGGAGCGAGACCGATCGGCCGATCAGGTGTTGATATCGCGGGTCATCGGGGTGGACGGCCACCGCGGTGTCACCGAGCATCGTCTCGGGACGGGTCGTGGCGACGTGAAGTGCCTCACCGGTTGTTGAGCCGGCGACCGGATACTTGATCGTCCAGAGGTGGCCCTTGACGTCCTCGTAGTAGATCTCGTCGTCGGCCACCGCGGTCCGCAAGTGGGCGTCCCAGTTGACCAGCCGTTTCCCCCGGTAAATCTTGTCGTCCTGGAAGAGCCGGAAGAACGTGACGCGGACGGCCCGGGCGCAGCGCTCGTCCAGAGTGAATCGGGTGCGTTCCCAGTCGCAAGAACAGCCCATGAGCCGCAACTGGCTCAAAATGCGCTTTTCATACTCATCTTTCCATGCCCAGATTCGTTCGACCAGCGCTTCACGGCCCAAGTCGTGTCGGGTCTTCTTCTCTTCTTCGAGGAGGCGCCGCTCGACGACGGCCTGGGTCGCGATCCCGGCGTGATCGGTCCCCGGCATCCAGAGGGTGTCGTACCCTTGCATCCGCTTCCAGCGAATCAAGATGTCTTGCAGCGTATTGTTGAGCGCGTGTCCGAGGTGCAAGGCCCCGGTGACGTTGGGCGGTGGGATGACGATTGTATAAGGGGGCTTCTTACTCGAAGGATCCGCGTGAAAGTAACCCTTTTGGAGCCAGAAGTCGTACCAACGGCGCTGGGCGTCTTGAGGGTCGTATTGCTTGGGCAGGTCGGCAGTGCTCATGCGAAGTTCGGGTCCATGATTGGGAACATGATGCGAATGAGGTCGGCCTGAGTTTCCACGATGGCGGTCGTGAAATCCAGCCGATGCCCTCGAGGCGTTCCGAGGAGCATGTCGTTACGGACCGTTGCCCGATTGTCTCACCAACTGGGCGGCTCTTCTGTGCTATGGCCCTGGGCCTGGGCCTGGACAAGGTAACTCATCTGGCCGATGTGGTTGTTCAGGTGAGCGATGCAAATCAAGAAGAGGCCGAACCGGGTCTCAACAGGCATCTGAGCAGGCGCGGGCATCATCAAGCGGCTCGCATCTTGCTCCTGGATCGTCTTCACAGTCAACTCCACCGCCTCGTGAAACCGGGCAAGGATCGCCTCGGCCGGTTCATGACGAGGGTCGGTGAATTCTTGCGGACGATCCCTCACGTAACCGGTTCCAGCGACGAGCGAGCCGATGAAATGATTCAGGTTCCCCGTCAGGTGGAGAAGGAGATGGCCGATGCTGTTGCCGAACGGGAAGGGCTTGACCCAGGTCTTCTCCCGAGGCAGACAACGGACGGCGCGATCGACCCGGGACGCGAGGTGGCGAAGATAGCGGGTGAACTCGTCGTCCACGACCGTGGCCAGCGTCGGTTCGGCGGCTAAAGCGTCCATCAGTCTCCTCGCGTGTTCGATGATTGGATCAGGTCTGAGCCAGGACAACCCGCGAGGGACTCGAGTTCGCATCCTTGTTGAGCTTGTGCTCGAAGGCGTCGATCAAGGCGAGCCAACTCGCCTCGATCACGTTCTCGGAAACGCCGACGGTCCCCCAAACCGAGTTGTCGTCCTGACTCTCGATCACCACGCGAACGCGAGCCGCGGTGCCTTCACGGCCGTTGATCACACGGACCTTATAATCGACGAGCCGCATCTCCAGGAGCCGTGGATAATGACGCTCGAGCGCTTTTCGGAGTGCCCCGTCGAGGGCGTTGACCGGGCCGTCCCCCTCGCTGACCGTGTGTTCGACCGTGTCTCCGGCTCTCAGCTTGACGGTGGCCTCGGTGATCGCCGCCCCCTCCGGCCGTCCCACGACGCTCACGTGATAGCCGAGGCTGGAGAACCAGGAGGTCTCACGGCCCGCGAGTCGCTCCACCAGGAGAACGAACGACGCCTCGGCGGCCTCGAACTGATAACCCTCGTTCTCCAGATCCTGCACCCGGTCGAGAACCTTCGACAACAAGGCGGAATCTTGCTCAAGTCCATATTCCGCCAGCTTCTCGGAGATATTCGACTTACCCGAAAGCTCGCTCACGAGAACTCTGCGCTCGTTGCCGACCAGAGAGGGGTTGATATGCTCGTAACTGCTCGCGTTCTTGCGGATGCCATGGACGTGCATCCCTCCCTTGTGGGCGAACGCACTGGTTCCGACGAATGGCTGACCCGGCCGAAAGTTCATGTTGGCCGTTTCATGAACGTAGCGAGAAACCTCGGTGAGATGGGTCAGGCTACCGGGCAAGAGCACCTCGTAGCCTTTGAGCTTCAGCGATAGGTTGGCCACGACGCTACACAAGTCGACGTTTCCGCACCGTTCGCCGATGCCGTTGATGGTCCCTTGGACCTGCCTGGCCCCTTGGGCCACCGCGGCCAGGGTGTTGGCCACCGCGAGCTCGCAATCGTTGTGAGTGTGAATGCCGACCGGGACCTTGATGTTTGCCACGACGTCGGCCACTGCCTTCGCGACCTCGTCCGGCAGGCTGCCGCCATTGGTATCGCAGAGGACGAGCCAGGCCGCGCCTGCTTCCGCGGCCGCTTGCAAGGTCCGGAGCGCATACTCCGGGTTCTTCTTGTAGCCGTCGAAGAAGTGCTCGGCGTCGTAGATAACTTCGGGAGTATGGGCCGCACAGAAGGAAACGGAGTCGGTGATCATGCTCAGATTCTCGGCGAGCGAAACCCCGAGCACTTCGAGCACCTGAAAATCCCAACTCTTGCCGACGATCGTTACGGCCGGCATCGACACGCCGACCAGGGCCTTCATCCCGGTATCGTCCTCGGCGGCAATATCCCGCCTTCGGGTCATCCCGAACGCCGTGACGCGGGCATGCTTCAAGTCGAGGTCGCGAACCGCGCGAAAATAGGCGGCATCCTTTGGGTTGGAAAGGGGATAGCCCCCTTCAATATAGTCGACACCCAGCAGGTCGAGCTGAGTCGTAATCAAGAGCTTGTCCTGGAGCGAGAAGTTGACCCCCTCCCCCTGACTGCCGTCCCGCAACGTCGTATCGTAGATCGCAATCCGCGTCATGACCGACCCTTTTCGCCGCCCAACGAGGAGAGGCTCTCCTCTCGGTTTCGCCGTCGTACCACTAGGTTAGAATCTTAGCAGAAAGCCCCCCAACCGGCGACACCCAGACACTACGTCGCAGCTCAGGTTCACTCAACACCGTCCGCCCCCCAATCTTCCAGGCTCTCAAGAGACCGCCATGCGCACGATCTCGCAGTTGGTCGATTCCATCCATCAGGAAGCGAAGCGCGAACTTTTTCCGATCGATATGCCGATTTACGAGAAGGCCGGGAAGGATCCGTTGCAGCCGATCCTCTTCGCCGGCTCACTCACGGCTCCCCCCTGCGTCTTCGGTCGCGACCTGGGCAAGGATGAGGTGGCCGCGGGTCAACCGTTGATCGGCGCAGGGGGTCGACTCGTCCGCTCGGGCATTTACCAGGCGCGCCATGGCGAACTCCCGCCAAAGTCAGACCGGAACCTGGAGTCAGTCCTCTCCGATGTCCTCCTGACGAACACGGTCCCCTACAAACCTCCTGGGAATAAGGCGTATACGACGAGCGTCAAGGAACGATTCCGGCCATTCATCGCAGAGCTTCTCGGCGTTCACTGGCAAGGGAATCACGTCATCACTCTCGGCAACGAAGCGTTCCAATGGTTTCTCCCCTACAAGAACCCCAGCGCCTTCGAGGAGTTCTGGAGTCGCGACGATCGCTACGAGGCGGAGATCGAATGCGAACTGACCCTGGCCGCCAAGGAGGGGGTGATCCACAAAACCTTGATTCTCTTGCCGTTACCCCACCCGTCCCCACTGAATGCACGTTGGTATAAGCGTTTTCCCGAACTCCTGGCCCAACGACTGGTGCGGCTCGCTCGCTCACCAGGCTGAAAATCAGCATGCATGGATGGGAGACGGTATGCTAACTCGCTTGATTCAGAAATCCTAACCTGATCGGAACACTCAAGATAAGTCGAGTTTACTTCCCCGAAAAATCTCGGTTGAATGACTCTGAATTCCGATAGGCTTAGGGTTGCCGATTGCCATACTGAGCGTTAAGTTACGTTAACGATCATCCCAATCGTACGTCTTACCCGGGGGAAAGCACCGTGCGCAAAGTCCAGATGGTGACTGACCGCGAGCTGGAGATCCTGAAGATCTTGTGGGCGCGGGAAAAGGCAAGCGTACGAGAGGTTCAGGACGACCTCAACAAGACGGCGGGGCCGGTGGCTTACAGCACCGTGCAAACGCTGCTCAACATCATGGAAGACAAGAAGGGTCTGGTCCGCCATGTTGTCGAGGGGCGTACTTTTATCTACATCCCCAAGAAATCATCGGATCGGACGATTCACGAACTGACCAAGCGATTCGTCGACCGGGTTTTCGATGGAGCGCTCGATCGGGTGATGGTGGCTCTACTCGATTCGCGGTCGCCGACACCCGCGGAGTTCGACCGACTCCGGGCCATGATCGACGAAGCGGAACGCCAGACGACCGCAAAGCCCGAAACCGCCGAAGTGGGAGCCGTTGAGGATTTCTGAAGAGCGAAGCCGACCGCACTCGTTGCGAGACCAGCGGTCCTCCGCTCCCTCCGACTCGGACGTTCTGCAATCGAAATCGATACGAGCAGACGCGGCCGTCGAGTGGTTGGGGCTCACGATTTCTTCTCGATGGCCGCATCTCGTTCATTCCTCGGAATTTTCGCTGCCTTCCACGCGATTCGAAAGGCCACTTTATGGCCGACGGGATCGATCGACTGGGTGAATTGCTTCTTGACGCATCGCTCTCTGCCACAGCTCTACTGAGCTTGGTCGCATTGGCGATGATCGGTTGTCGCCAACCCGTGCGCCGGATTTGCCTCGCCCGGGCGGCGATCCTCAGTGTCCTGATCCTCATTCCGTTGGTGGCTCTCGCGCCTTTTCCCCGGATCTCTTTGAATCGGGTCGCCCGTCAGTCGGGCCTTTCCTCCCACCCATTTTTCGCTTACCACGCACGCCACCATCTGGATGCGGAAACTCCCGGATCGGGGGGGCTCCAGGCCGACGTCGAATCGTCCTCGGGCGGCCCTCGGCCTCTCCGCGGATTGGTTGGGCCGCCCCCTCGTTGGTTAGTCATCACTTATCTGGCCGGGACGGCCTCCGCCCTCTCCTTACTGCTTCTGGGATATTGGGGATTGAATTGGCTGACTTCGCGTTCCGAGGAGGTCTCTCCGCTTTCGGCTGAACTCTATGCGAGTCTGCCGATTCGGGGGCGTCGGCCTCGATTTCGAGTCAGCGCACGAATTCGACACCCTGCCCTCGTGGGCCTGTTCCGCCAGACGATCTTGGTCCCTATCGAGCTCGACCTCCCCGAGTCGACCGAACAGCTCCGATTGAGCCTCTTGCACGAACTGGCCCATGCCGAAAGTAGGGACGCCTGGTTCGGGCTCGCCAGCGGCCTTGCGCAAGCGTTCTGGTACTTCATTCCCCCCCTCTGGTGGATTCGGGCTCAGATGCGGCTCGATCAGGAGTTCATGGCAGATCGTCGAGCGGCCCGGGCTTTCGGTCCATTCCAGGTCTACGCGGCAAGCCTCGTGAAGATCGCCAGCGGCGACCCGGAGTTGAAACCGGCGGCAGCGCCACGGCAACCCATCCCACAGGCGAGCACCTCGGCCCTCTTTCAAAGAGTGTTGATGCTCGTTCAATGCCCATATGCGCTCGAATCTCACCCCCCGCGCTGGTGGGCATGTTCGCTGCCGGGCCTCGTCCTGCTCGGGACCATGGCAGGTTCTTGCTTGACGCTACGCGTTTCCGGTCTGCCCTCGCCGTCAGCGCTTCCGCCCTCGGCTTCCGCACCAGGGAGCCACACATTTCGGATGTCACGGCTGGTCGCGAACCCAACAACGGCCGCTCTGGAAGGGCAGCCCTTGGTGTATGAGTTGCCCCTGCCTCTGCCCCCGTCATTTGATCTGAGGGTGGATGTCTGGGCCGATGCGGATTCACTCCCCTTGACGAAAGTGGTTGGAATTCGCTTGCTCGCTCCGGGATCGCGTTCCGAGACCGCTGCCCCCCCGATGGGTTGGCACCGCGTTCGGATCCGGCGTGTGGCCGCTGAAACCACAGTGCATCTTGATGAAATCCTTCTGTTCACGAGCGCCAATTGCGAGACGACGCCCTCGCTTACTCTCGAAAGCCCCGCTGGTTACCCGGTCCATTTCCGCAACCTTCGCCTCACCTGGTGAATTCGAGGACGCACTACCGCCACAACCGCGGGCCCACGAACCGCCCGCCACTTTGGCCAGATCTTTCTCACCTTTTGGCATCCACCTATCGGCTGACTGACCGTACCCGAGTGCGATCTTTTCGGGTCTTCCTGCCGCAAGCGCTCTCGAGAAATCAGCTAGCGTCGACACAAATCGCCAGTTCGAGGAATCGTCAGCTTCCGGCACGTCCTCTGCAATACTCGAAGTCATCCTCCGAAATACCCTTTCAAAGGGAGGTCATTTCGATGAGCGGACTGAACTGGCAGCGGCGTTGGGATCCGTTTCGCGATCTGCAACGCGAAGTGGGACGACTGTTCGAAAGCCTTGAGCCGCTCCAATCGTGGCGGCTGGCGCGACACGAACC
Source organism: Singulisphaera photorubra (assembly GCF_045290345.1). Lineage (GTDB taxonomy): Bacteria > Planctomycetota > Planctomycetia > Isosphaerales > Isosphaeraceae > Singulisphaera. The sequence continues at coordinate 4,815,924 of NZ_CP155447.1, forward strand.
CTCGATCAATCTCTACGATGGCGGAGACAAGTATTGTCTGACTGCCCGGTTACCGGGGATGAACCCGGAAGACCTCGATCTGTCGATCACAGGGGAGACCCTCACCTTGAGGGGAGAACGGAAACGGCCGGAGGGTGTGCCGGACGAGAGCTACCGTCGTCAAGAGCGACAATTCGGCCGATGGACGCGGACGATTTCCCTGCCTGATCGTGTTGACAGCGGGCAGGTTACGGCCACGATCGCTCAAGGCCTTCTGACAATCACGCTCCCGAAGGCAGAGAGTGCCAAGCCACGGCAAATCGCCATCAAGGCGACGACCTGAAGCCCCCGAGGCCAGCCTGGAGCCCAGCACAATGAGCAATCATCACTCGATCCCGGTCGCAGTCGATCGATCAACCCCCAGCGACTCGAGCAAACCCAAGGCTTCCGGCTCCGAATCCACGATGCCTCCGGCGGCCTATCTCACGCCGCCGATCGATATTCATGAGAGCCCGGACGGCCTGATCCTCGAGGCCGACCTGCCAGGGGCGGCGGAAAATAACCTGAAGATTCAATTGGAGGACAACGTACTGAGCCTCTTTGCCCGGATCACCACTCCGGCACCCGAAGGGGCGCGGATCCTCCATGAAGAATATCAGGTTGGCGACTTCTACCGCTCGTTCATTCTGAGCGATGAGGTGGAACGGAGCCGGATCACGGCCGAGTTGCGCAACGGCGTCCTGCGTTTGATCCTTCCGAAGGCTGAGCGGGCCAAAACCCATCGCATCGAGATCAAGTCCTAGACGCCTCAAGCGGTACCCTTGTGAACAAAGGGGTCCTCGACTCGAGGACCTTGAAAACATCTCCATCCCTTTGGTCTTTGTGAAGGAATACGCCAATGGCACGACCTATTCCCTGGCGGCGGGAGATCTCCGCTCCGTTTCACGTGATCCAGAATGAACTCAACCGGCTGATGGAGGAATATTGGAGCCCCTCGCGGTTGGGCCCCTCGGAGCCTGCTCCGATGGACCTCGAACCCACGGGTTGGAGCCCTGCGATCGATCTGTTCGAGACGGCCGACGAGATTGTTCTCGTCGCCGAGCTCCCCGGGGTCGATCCCGCCTCGATCGACCTCTCGGTCACTGGCAATATTCTCAACCTGCGCGGGGTCAAAAACCCTGATGCCCCGATCGAGGGGCACTTGCCGCTTCGTGAGCGGCAGTATGGTACGTTTCACCGAAAGATCGTGCTCTCAAACGAGGTCAACTTCGATGCAGCGCAGGCCGAGGCCCGTCTCGGCGTTTTGAGGGTCAGGCTTCCCAAGCAGGATATCGCCAAACCGCGAACCATCCCCGTCCAAAACGCCTAATCGAATCAGACCGAACGCGTTGGCCATCGTTCACCGTGCTTGTGGTACACTAAACAGGCTCGGCACTCCTTCTGTGATAAGCTGGAGCAATCTTGTCGATAACCCCGACCCACGGAGCGTTTGGACGATGGAGACGCCGAAGGTCCTTTGTTACGCCGCGATGATCGTCGCGGGCTTGGTCTGTTTGATCTTCCTTCTCGACGCGGCCCTGGGGATCCTTGGCCGGAACATTCTTCTCGATGTACTTTTCATCATCGGAGGAGCCTTCATCCTCTGGCAAGGGTTTGAGACTTCCCGCGAACTTCGATGACGTGACGAAAAAGATAAAAAGCTTGCGGTCAACTGGGCGTTCCTATCATGCAACGCACAATTGACCGCAAGCTTTTTTCGTTCGAAGTCAGGGATTTCGCCCCGAGCAACTTCTTCGAGGTCGCCTCATCCAGAGCTCATCCCTGGGCGGACATGTTCGCACGTTCGGTCGTGACGACTTCGACGATCGCCTCGACGAGCCCTTCCCAGGTATAGACCTTCGCCTCGGCGGCGACGTTCCACCCCAATCGCCTGGCAGTTTCCGACGTCACCGGGCTCAGGCTGGCCAGGCGAATCTCCCGACCGATCCGAGCGCGAGCGGACTCGGTCAGGAGCGAATGGAGCCGTTCGGTGATTGCGGAACTGGTCAAAGTGATCCAGTCGAGCGAACCTTGCTCGATCCGTGCCACCACGGCGGCAGGCAACGCGTCGGCGTCCGTATTCCGATAAACGGTGACCTGTTCGACGTGGGCAATCCTCTCGAGTTCGTCCTTCAGCACGGTCCGGCCCCGATCGGCCCGAGCGAGCAAGACTCGGCCTCCGAGCGCATGGGGCCTCAACGCCTCCGCCAGATCCTCCGAGCGGAACGAGTCGGGAATCAGGTCGGCCTTGAGATGGAAGCGACCAAGCGCTCGGGCCGTTGCCGGGCCGATTGCAGCCAGTTTCAGGTGCCCCAAGGCGCGAACGTCTCGACCAAGTAGGTCCAGCCGCTCAAGAAAGCTCTCGACACCGTTCGCAGATGTGAACACGAGCCAGTGAAACTCGGTGAGGCGTCCGATCGCGCGGTCGAGTTCCTCATAAGACTCGAGGGGTCGAATTTCCACGGTCGGCGCGATCAGGACCTCGGCCCCGATTGATTCCAGGGTCGCAGCCGACGGCTCGGCTTCACTCCTGGGACGGGTCACGACAATACGTTGGCCGAAGAGGGGGAGGTTCTCGAACCAACATAGGGCCGGCCGCCGCGACACCACCTCGCCCACGACCAGGAGGGCGGGAGGACCGAGTCCTGCCTCCGCGACTCGCTCGTGCAGGTTGGTTAGCGTCCCACTCACGGTTCGTTGACGCGGCAAGGTGCCGGCCTCGACGAGTGCGGCGGGGGTCGTCGCAGGCTTCCCCAGACGGACCAGGGTCTTGCAAATGCTCTCGAGGCGGGTCACTCCCATGTAGACGACCAGGGTCCCTGGAAATGCGGCCAGGGCGGCCCAGTCAAGCCGCCCCTGAGCCGACGACGCCTCGGGATCGTTGTGGCCGGTCACGAACGCGACCGCCGAAGCGGCGTCGCGATGAGTGACCGGGACGCCCGCATACGCAGTGACCCCGACAGCCGCCGTCACTCCCGGCACGACCTGAAAGGGCACGCCCGAGTGGCGAAGATACTCCGCTTCCTCGGCCCCGCGCCCGAAGACATACGGATCCCCCCCCTTGAGCCGAACGACGGTTCGCCCCGCCTTCGCATGCTCAGCTAGGAGCTCGTTGATTGCTCCTTGTGGCATGATGTTATGGCCAATCGACTTTCCCGCACAGATGAGCCGTGCGGTCTTCGGAGCCAGGTCGAGAAGCCGAGAGCTGGCCAGGTGATCGTAGACGACCACGTCGGCCAGCTTGAGCAGAGCTTCGCCTCGCCGGGTCAACAGGCCGGGATCACCAGGCCCGGCACCCACCAGGTAAACGATCCCAACGTTCTCTGCCATCCCGCTCTCATTCCCGAAATCCGAGTCGAACCGAGCCAGCCGATCAGCCAGACTCGGTTCGACGAACACTTTCCTGTTCGACCACTCAGTCAGTCTGTCGAACAGATGGCCCTAGTTTCTTCCGAGCGACCATGACGATGCCCAACTCATAGAGCACAATCATCGGCACGGCGAGCATGAGCATGCTGAAGGGGTCCTGACTCGGAGTCAGAACCGCACCTGCGACCACCATGACCAGGATGGCGATCTTTCGCTTGGAGCGAAAGTCGTCGACGTTGAAGATCCCGATCAAGGCGAGAAAAACCATGATCAACGGAGTCTGAAAGCAGATCCCAAAAACGAGGGGCAAGATCGTGGCAAAGCTCATCCAGTCTGCCAGGCGAAGCGTCGGCTCGATGCCAAGCCAGACGTTGAATTCCAGGAGGAACCTCAAGGTGACCGGGAGGACGCCGAAGAAGCAGAGGAAGACGCCGGACAGAAAGAGGCCGAGCGAGAACGGGAGAAACTTCGTCACGTAATGGCGTTCGTGGCGATAGAGCCCCGCGGCGATGAACGCCCAGAGCTGGTAGAAGACCCAGGGGCTGGCGATCACAAGTCCCGCGACCAGACAGACCATAAAGAAGATCGTCATCGTTTCCAGAGGCGCCAGCGAGATCAAGGCGTTGCTCGGCCTCATCCCTTCGTTGACGATCTTGATGATTCCCGACTCCATGTAGCGGATCGGGAACGTCAGGTTCTTATCCTTGACGCTCTTCGCATCGGGGAGCTGGAGCCCGGGGGCGATCTTGCCCAATTCCGCCAGAAAAGCGTCTGCCGGAATGATGGCCTGGGCCGTCTCCGAAACAACTCCATCCGCGTCGGCGACCTCGGCCCGCCGCACTGCTTGTTCGTTATAAAACTCCGTCAGCGCGGCCTGGGCAGGCTCCACCATCTTGTTCATGATCCGCTGTCCCAGGTTGACACCGGGGATCAAGGTCAAGACCACGCCGATGACGAGACCATAGAGGGCGAGGATCAATCGGAGGCGTAATTCTTCAATGTGATCACCAAAGCTCATGGTGACCATCGTCTGTTCTTCGGCGAAGAGATCGTTATCGGTCGGCATTGGATGTGGACCACCCTAACGAAGCCTAGGGCTAAGCCGGTCGGCGGGCAATTGGTGAGGGGAGGAGACGCGGGTCGCGACGGCCGATCCCGAGGCCGGGACCCTTTTTTGGTGCGGCACCGCCGTGGGCCTCTCGGGGACGACCGATTCGGGCGGGAGCGTTCCTTGAGCAATAAGTCTACCACACGCCAATCGTGGGTTTCCAGCGAGAAACCGTTTCCCGGATTTCCGTCCGCGACTCGGGTGGACATCGCCTCGCCGCTCTCGTTACAAAGAGGGCCCTGGTCTCCTCTGTTGATGTGGTCTGGGAGTGCAAGGCCTCTCGCCTGGTGCGCAGTGAACAACGTCGGACGCCGGAAGATGGTAGGGGTTCCCACTCCGAGACCTCTCGCCACGCCGACGCAACTCGATGACAATCATCAAGGACCTTCGATGCTGGATCCACCCCTGTACCCCTTGCGGTTCGAGCCGATCCTCAAAGAGCTGATCTGGGGCGGTCGAAGGCTCGAAACCATCCTCAATAAACGCCTCGGCGACGGTTCGCGCTACGCGGAGAGCTGGGAGATCGCCGACCACCGCGACGACGTCAGCCGGGTGGACGAGGGGCCGCTCAAAGGAGTCTCGCTCCGCGACCTGATTCAGACGCGGCGCGACGAGTTGCTCGGTCGGTACGTGGGCCCATTGACGCAGTTCCCCTTGCTGGTCAAGTACATTGATGCGCACCAGGTCCTCTCCGTGCAGGTGCATCCCGATGACGCAAAGGGCAAAGTCTTAGCCAACGACAACGGCAAGACCGAAGCCTGGGTTATCCTCCATGCCGAACCCGGCAGCCTGATTTATGCGGGGCTCAAGCCAGGAGTCACCCGCTCCGAGTTTGCTGAATCCCTCAAAACGGGCGAGGTCGAACCACTCCTGCACCGGTTTGAGGCAAAGCCGGGCGCCTGCATCATGATTCCCGCGGGCACTGTCCACGCTATCGGCGCGGGGGTGGTCCTGGCGGAAATCCAGCAGATGTCCGACGCCACGTTTCGCGTCCACGACTGGGGACGGGTCGGAACCGACGGAAAGCCCAGGCCGCTTCACCTCGCCGAAGCCCTCGAATCGATCGATTTTGCCGCAGGTCCGGTCAATCCCCTGGACCCGACGCCAGAGCCAATCGCCGGAGGAACTCGAGAGCGGCTCGCCCATTGCCCCTACTTCGCGCTCGAGCGGCTCCGCTTGAACGGGCCGACGACCGTGGGAAGCGATGACCGTTTCACGATTTTGCTCGGACTGGAAGGCGACACCGAGATTCGGAACGGGGAAAGCGCGGAACTTCTCGAGTTCGGCCAAACACGTCTCTTGCCTTCGTCCCTTGGCAATTGCCAGCTTGTTCCACGGGGCGAGTCGGTCGTCCTGACCTGCGTCGTCCCTTGAAGTGGCCTTGGAGAGCCGTTGCATGACTGATGAATCGCCATTGACCGGGGAGATCCACTTCACCCGGCTCTTTCCGTGGCTTCGCCTCTTCCGAGGGATCGGCGTCTCCATCGACCCGAAGAAGCTCTTTCTCGCCGCAATCGGCCTGATCGCCTTGAACGCCGGTTGGGGAGCCCTGGATCGCGCTTTTCCCAACTCGGATCCGCGCATCCCGGCCGGATTGAGCTCATTGGCCGTGGCCTCGACCCCAGCGCGAGGGGACAGCGGCTTCGACCTTGGCCTCTCACTCTGGCAATTGACCGAACCGGTTCAATGCCTGATCACCCCGTTCGTCGCCATCTTCTCGGTGCGGACCGGCGGGATTTCGCTCCTGCACGCTTTCCTCGCCGCGGTCTGGGCGGTCGTCGTCTGGGGACTCATCGGTGGCGCAATCGCCAGAATCGCCACGGTTCAGGTGGCCACCGGCGAGCGCATGGGGGTCAAGAACGCCCTCAAGTTCGCGTTCGGCAAATCAGTCCCCCTCGTCCTGGGGCCACTCAGCCCGCTCCTGGGAATCGCCATCCTGACGGTTCCTTGCGTCTTTTTCGGACTCCTCTATCGCTTGCCAACGTCGATCGGCCCTATCGTCGCGGGCCTCCTCCTCGTGCTTCCCCTGCTGGCCGGCCTGGTCATGGCCCTGATCCTGGTTGGACTGGCAACCGGCTGGCCCTTGATGCATGCGTCGGTCGCCGCCGAAGCGGAGGATGGGTTCGATGCTTTGAGCCGATCTTATGCTTACGTTTTCCAGCGTCCCCTTCGCTATGCCTTCTATCTGATCCTGGCATGGATCATCGGACTCGCCGGGATCGTCTTCGTTTCCCTTTTCGCGCAACTCGTGGTTCAGATGGCCCAATGGGCCCTGAGCTACAGTGCCCCTCACGATCAACTCCAGGCGCTACTTCAGCCTGGTCGTGTCCCTCTGGATTCGGCGGCCGCGAAACTCCACACATTCTGGCTGGCGGTCGTCGGGCTATTGGCCCACGGCTGGATCTACAGTTACTTCTGGTCGGCCGCCTCGACGATTTATCTGCTCCTCCGGCAAGACGTCGATGGGACGGACTGGCGGCAGGTCGCGCTCCCCCCTGCTCCACCCAATCCGCTCCTGCCCGCGGTCGAACCCATCAGCACCCCGGACAACCTGAACACCGCGGGCATGGAGTAAGCCACGGGATCGAAGCTTCCTGAAGGGCGTTTCAGGCGGCTGTCTCCGCGATCTCATTCATGTCAGGCGGCCCGCCTGAGCCTCCATCGGCGGCCGCCTGAAAACTCTTCCCTGGCCTCTTTTCGGCCTCGTCGCCGGTCAGGCGATCAGGAAACCCACCGTCACCCCCTGGATTTTCCAATCCGATTCGTCGGATCGATTAGAAATTTTTCCAGGCCCCATTCACAAACTTCCCCTCGAACATGGTCGCCGCGACGGGCAAGTGAGATTCGAGCACAAGAACATGAGGATCGGCATCTTCTCGGTCGGGCAGTTCGATCACGGCAAGGTCGGCTGACTTGCCAGGCTTGAGGCTCCCGGTCGTCGTCTCGGCACGGAGTGCCCAGGCTCCAAAGAGCGTTCCCATCGTGAGCAAAAGCGGTCCGCTGAGTGAGTCGTCACGGCGATGAAGAAACCGCATCTCATCGAGTACGCTCAAACTGGGACTGGAGGCCAGGCTGTCCGTCCCCAGGCAGACCACGACTCCACGCTCGAGCATCGCACGATAGGGATGAGGGGCATGGCCGAAGCGAGCATGCGTGCGCGGACAATAGGCGATCGCCACGCGATGATTGTTCGGAGCCGCCTCAGGTCGGAATTGCCAGAATTCCGACGGATTGAGATAGGTCCCGTGGGCGATCAGCCAGTCGGCATTGCGAAGTTCACCCCGGCGCACATAGTCGGCTGGACGCGGGCTGATCGGTTCCCACTCTTCGTCCCATGCCCCTAGCTTTTCGAGAAAAGCACGAAGCGCACCGCTGCCACGCTCTAATAATTCGAGTTCTTCGGGCATCTCGGCCAGATGCGTCGACAGCGGGAGACGACTCGCGGCGGCCTTGTGATAGAGCCAGCCCGAGGTCGAATAAGGGGCGTGCGGACTCAGACCAGGGCGGGCGTTCGCGATCACCTGCGCTTCAGGACGAATCGAACCAATCCAATCCCAGGCTTCGGCGCTGGTCTGGAGCCCGCGGGCCCGCTTTAGGCCGATCAATTCGGCAAAAACGACGGCCCGCATGGGGGCCTCCGCCACCTGGTCCCAGCTCAGGCCTGCTGTCGTCGTGTCGGCTAGCGACGTGGTCCCCGCCCGGATGCTTTCCTCCAGGTTTCGACCGACCGCCGCTTGGAGTTCCTCCGTTGAGCCTTTCTTCCGCTGCTCCACTACACGAAGCAACCAATCCACCTCGTCCTCGACAGCCTGCTCCCCGAGATGGTTCTGGTTCGGGCCCTCGATCGCGGAAAGTTCGAGATGGGTGTGCGTGTTGACGAAGCCGGGAACAATCGCGAAGTTCCCCAGGTCGAGGTCGGCGACTCGTTCCCGCGCGGATCCAACCCAGGCAATCCGCCCATCCTGGATCGTGAGACAGCCATCAGCGATCGGCTCCCCCTCGACCGGAAACACGTAGCGAGCCGAGAGAGTCAGCGAAGACGATTTCATTCGTGAACCTGGACCACGGAAGGAAGGAATCGAAACCTGTCCGCACTCAGTTCAAGGAATGGAACGCCTCGAGCGAATCGGCCTTGCTCGAATCCGGCTTCAGCTTGCGTTTGCCAGGGCCTCGATTCAAGAGGGCGATCAGGTAAGCCGAAGCAATCCCACCAACAACGACGATCCACCAGTGGTAGAGCCCTTGCTTGGGGTCGCGATAGATCCAAGTCGCGACTTCGTGAGTGGAAGGATCGCTCACCCAAGAACTGAGCAAAATCGCCATTCCATTGTTGAGCACATGAAACACAATACCAGGAACAATGCTTCCACTGCGAACCGCGAGAAGTCCCAGGACGACCCCCAGCAGTGTCGCGTTGAAAAGTTGCTGGAAGAGACTCAACAGGACGTGAAGAAATCCAAATAAGAGGGCCTGGAGCAAGATGGCCGAGCGCGTACTATGACCCGACTCGAGGCCTGCCAGAATATACCCACGGAAGGCGAACTCCTCGCAGATCGCCGGGATCACGGCGAAGAGCAAGAGCGCCACTTGCAGGTTCGGCAGCTTGGTCATCATCTGATCGAGGGCCGCCTTGATCAGCGGCGAGACCGGAAAGAGCTGTTCGACGATCGGCCGCAACTCATTGACCAATGGGTTCAGCGCGAATGCAAGTCCGATCGCCAGGAGCAGATAACACGTCTTGGGCCAGTAAAGGCGCAAGGTTCGACGTGGCGATGAGGTGAGCACAAAGGCCATCGCCAGTGGAGGAGTCAGGATGAATGCCACCTGACCGGCGGCCATGATCGTGGTCGAACTGCCCAGGCCCCTCGCCGTGAGGTACTGAATCAGAAACCAGGCCGAGGTCAACATGAGGACGAAGCAGAGGAGTGCTTCCCCCCCGGTGGGAGTCGGCTCCTTGTCACGAAGCAGGTGGCGGATCCAGCTCTTCAATTCGAACCGCTCCGCCTCGCGGAACAGCACGTCCTCACGCTGGAACTGGTCGATCGCCCAGCGCAGGGCGATGCCGCCGTAGACGATCGTCGGGACCAGCACCGGCAAAAAATAGCGCCAGGCGTTGGCGTAGTCACCGAGGATCAACGCTCGGAGGAGCAGTGAGACTCCGGTGACCGGCACCAGACTATAGAACAGGTTGAGCTCGATCCCAGGGGCGAGCGTCAGGAAGATCAGCGGCAGGCAGACCAGGTAGAGGGGCGTCATGTAATACTGCCCCTCCTTCATGCTTTTGGCGAGAACCGCAAGTGCCAGGCAGATCGCGCTGAAGAAAACGGACAGAGGGATCAGAAGCAGGAGCATCCAGAACGCGGCGGTAAACGTCGGTGGAGCGATCACCGAGGAAAGGCGGCGATGGCCGCCACCAGTCGCGATGCCGCTCACCTGATTGGCAAGTTGGATGCCCGTTAAGCCCATACTGACCAGATTCAAGAGCGCGGTCATCATGCTCGCCAGGACGACCGTGAGAAACTTGCCCATCACGATCTCAGCGCGCGAGGCGGGGCTGATCAGGAGCGTCTCCATCGTGCCCCGTTCTTTCTCGCCGGCGCAGAGGTCAATCGCCGGGTAGAACGCCCCGGTCAACGACATCATGACCAGCAAGAAAGGGAAGAGCCGCGACCAGACGCTGCCCCCGACTTCCGACTCGGTGGCGATGTCAACCGACTTGATCGCGATCGGCTCGGTATAGCTGGGCGGCTTCTGGTCGCGTTCCAGGCGGGCCGACACGATCTTTTTCTTCCAGCGGGAGAAGACCTCTTTGACCCGCAAATTCGTGATCTGGCTCGGTTCATCCGTGCTGTCGTAGAGGATCGGGGTTTCGACCGACTCCAAGCTCTCCGCCTTCTCGAGGCGCTGGATCAAGTCGGGAGGAAGCACCACGACCGCTTCGGCAACGCGATCGCGAATCGCTTGCTCACGGACCGACTCATCGAGCCAGGGGGGCTCGGCCCGTTCGACCCGAACGCGAAGCTTGGTGGCCTCGTCGGGCGAGTCGAAGAGCGAAACGTCGAATCCATTCTTCTCGGCGTTCAGCAGGGGAACGACCGTTGGGAGGAATTCCGAGCCGATGACGAGGGCGGTTCGTGGTTTCTGTTCGAATGCCGCCGAGAACTGAACGACCCCAATCCCGAGGATCGGGTAAAGCAGGATCGGCAGCACGAAGATCATGAACAAGGTGCGCCGGTCACGCACTTGATCGCGGACTTCGCGGCGAAAAATCACGAACACATTCGACCAGCGCATTGGACTTAAATCTCGTCGAGGACCGGATCACGAAGGTCGACGCCCACTTTGGCCCCCAGCATCGAGGTCACTCATCCCAGGACGTCGCTGTGTTCACAGTGGGATCGTGCTCGATACTCTTGGCATTCTCGACGAGGAAGAAGAAAAGTTCCTCGAGGTCGGGCTGCCCGTACCGGGAGAGCAGTTCATGGGGCTCCCCTTCGGCTTGCACCCTTCCTTTGTGGATAATCGCCACCCGCGAACAGAGCTTTTCGACCTCGTGCATCGAGTGCGTCGAAAACACGATCGTCTTGCCCTGGTCGCGCAGCTCGGCAATTTTCTGGAGGACGGCACGGGCGACCAGGACGTCGAGTCCCGAGGTCGGCTCATCGAAGATCAGGACCGGTGGGTCGTGGACGATCGTCCGGGCGATCGAGACCTTCTGCCTCATCCCGGTCGACATTTTCGAGCCCAACGTGTCGCGAAAGTCGTTCATCTGGAGCCAGTCGAAGATTGTCTCCATGCGGTCGCGCAGCCGAGCCGGAGTCAGGCCGTAGAGCCTGCCAAAGTATTCGACGAGCTCCCAGGCCGACATCCGGTCGTAGATCCCGGTGCTCGCCGACATGTACCCGATATTTTGTCTGACCGCCTCGGGGTCGGTCATTACGTCGTAACCGGCCACCACAGCGCGCCCGCCCGTCGGCTTGAGCACCGTGCTCAGAATCCGCAAGGTGGTCGTTTTGCCGGCACCATTAGGGCCGAGCAAGCCGAAAATGGCTCCGGGATGGCACTCGAAACTAATGCCGCCAACGGCCGAGACCCAGCCGCGCTGATAGTCGAGGAAGGATTTCGTAAGATTCTCGACCTTGATCACGCGAACACTCAACGAATGAAGAGGCGAAGGTGAATAACTCTCGCTCAGAACGAACGGAGAGGGAACGGTCCGATCCCGTGTCGCCGGATTCCATCATCAAGCGCAAGCGACGAGCACGCAAGCCCCCGGCTCTCACTCCCGCTCCGTTCTTCTCCCACGCTCAAAGCACAGTCAAGAGCGCCGGCGCCGCACGCTCCTCAGCATCGATATATTCGTAATAAACGTTACGTTGCCTGGGAACGTAACCGGCTTCGCGAATGGCCCGCTTGATTTCGTCGAGGGAGAGGTAGTAGACGGTCCCCGCCGAAGCGACGACGTTCTCCTCGATCATCAGGCTGCCCATGTCATTGGCGCCGAAGTAGAGTGCGAGCTGGCCGATTTTCGGACCCTGGGTCACCCAGGAGGACTGGATGTTGGGCACGTTGTCGAGGTAGAGCCGCGAGACGGCCTGCGTCCGCAAGTATTCGAACGAACCCGACGCCGGGACGTCAGCCATCTCGGTGTGCTCGGGCTGAAACGTCCACGAGATGAACGCCGTAAGCCCGCCAGTCTCATCCTGGAGTTGGCGAACGCGTTCGAGATGCTCGATGCGTTCTTCGAGGGTCTCGATGTGCCCGAACATCATGGTGGCCGTCGAGCGGCCGCCGAGTTCGTGCCAGACCCGATGGACGTTGAGCCAGTCATCGGTCATGACCTTGCCCCGCGTCATCGCCTTGCGAACCCGATCGACGAGGATCTCCCCGCCCCCCCCCGGGAGACTCCCCAGGCCGGCCTGTTTGAGCCGTTCGAGCACGGTGCGGAGCGGAAGCTTCGCAACCTTGGTGAAGTGGTGGATCTCAGGCGGGCTGAACCCGTGAATATTGACCTGAGGGAAGTTGGCTTTGATCTCTGTGAGAAGGTCTTCGTACCACTCCAGGCTCAGGTGAGGGTGGAGCCCCCCTTGCATCAAGATCTGATCGCCACCGAGCGCGACGGTTTCGCGGATCTTCTCCAGCAAGACGGGACGATCGAGCACGTAGGCTTCAGTATCACCGACCTTGCGGTAGAAGGCACAGAAGTCGCAAACAGCCGTACAGACGTTGGTATAATTAATATTCCGATCGATATTGTACGTTCGGAACGGCTCGGGATGGAGCCTCTTGCAGACGGCGTCGGCGGCGCGGCCCAGGGAGAGAAGGTCGGCCGAGCGGAGTAGCGTGACGCCATCTTCGAACGTCAGGCGGCCTCCCTCAACCACGTGCTGCAAAATCGCTGGGACGGTGGAAGACAAGGTCAGCTCCTCGGGGAATCAGCCCCAACTGCGCCGCCATCTGGGCGAATCGACGGAGCCCGGCTAGCTCCGACTCACCCAGCTCATACGAGAGTACGCGGGTGAGGTAATCGTAACACGTTGCGAAGTCGAGGCCGAGCCTCGGACCATGTTCAGAGGCCAGTTCGCTCGCATGCGTCAGACCTTCCGTCCGACACCGTGCGAGGATTTCCGGCAGGTCGCCCAGGTCGACACCCGGCCGAGCGACCCAAAGTGCGAACACAAACGGCAGACCGGTCATCGCATTCCAGGCCTCGGCCAGGTCGACGACCGCATGGAACGGGGCATCCGGGACAGTCATCGCCCGGTCGCCAATCACGAGCACGGCATCCGCGGTGCTCTCCAGCGCCGACATGCCCATCGGCAAAATCTCGAGTCGATCAGGCCGAACGCCGTGCGCGGAATCGAGCCAGACTCGGGTCAACACCTGGCTCGTTCGCGAGCCGGCATCGAGCGCAAGCCGCTCAATCTGCCCAAACGGAACTCGGCTAAAAAGCTTCACGCTCCGGACCGGCCCCCGTGCCGCGATCGCGAACCCAGGGAGCACCTCGTAGCCCAGTCCGGCGCCAACCCCCCGGAAATACTCCACCGCCGGAATCAAGGCAATATCCAACTCCCCCTGCCGCAAGCGGTCCGCCAGACGGCTTGGCAGGTCCAACTCGACCTGCACCATGGGAGACGCTTCATCCAACCGGTAGTAAAGAGGCTTCGCGTTGAGATAGCTCACCACCCCGACGCGCACCGGAGCTGACATTGCACTCCCCTCCTACCCACCAGAACCGCGGTTCCCTCGCAGCTCTTAACATCCCTTTCGGTCGGAATTTCAGAAGCTATTGAAATTATAGACAGGGACAAGCCCATCGCAACCCCGATTGTCGGGTCTACGGACTCTAAGGCCTGGGCCAGGAAACCGCATAGTGCCCCCCATCCCGGGTCTCGAACCACGACGTGGAACCCTTGCCCCCAAAGTCTACCCGTACCTGCTTCGAGGCGTGACGATTGAACGCTGCAACCAGGTCTGGTCCACCGACATGACGCACATGACAGTAACGGCCAGGGAGGTCACAACTCTTTCGGCGCGAGCGGGCCAGACTGAAATCGGTGGGTTTCGGCGAAGTGGCTCGGGATGGGGTGACTTGGACGCCGGACGGATTGGTCTAAACTGGTGAGAGGGAATCGGCCACGAGGGCAGACGGGATCAAAAAAAGGCGCCTCGGGGCGGTGCATAAGGGACTCCGCACCCGAGGCTTGGCCGCCGGAAGTTCGCTGCTTCCTTGGGCCCGAATCCAGCTTGCCACAAACCTGGGGCTCGTCAAGGGGCACGTCAGCCTCGACAGCGACGGTGTCTGCTCAAGGGGTGCGAGAAGGTCTTCCGACCGACCCATCCTCAGGCCCGGTACTGTAGCCCCGAATGCCGCGCGGCGGCGCGGCGGTGGCGGCGAAGGCAGGCCAGCAGGCAGTATCGCCGGACCTCCAACGGCCAGGAGAAACGCCAGGCACAGAGCCGGCGTTACCGGTGTCGCTGCGCCGAGCGGCGGCGTGCGAAGGAAGTCCAAACGGCCGATCTCGCGGGGCCGGACACTTCCTGTTCCTGTCCCGAGCCGCCGTCCGAGGGCCAGCGCCCAGGCGACAATTCCGGATTGTTTCGCTGCGACCATCCGGGGTGAGAAGCGCGGTTCGCACCCTCGAAACGCTCCCCATGTCAGCGGTTCTGTAGCCCGACTTGCCGTCAGGCGTTACGGCGCGTGATCGAACGGGAACGAGTACAGTCGGTGGCCATGCACCTAAATCAAGTAAACCAGGAGGCTTGAGCAAGCTACCAAGACTCGCGGACAGGCCTGCACCCTCACTAAATTTCCCAGATTTCCCAATTGAAGTGCATGGCCACTGATGGTCCTCCTGTGCGCGCAGGCCGGGCGACGACTCGGATTTCGCAGTTACTAAGAGACTCTTTCCTCCAGTAATTGAAGCATTGTCGAATCGTTTTTTCTTTTCGCAATGTCGAAGGGAGAGAGATTGGCGTTGTTGAGATGATTTGGATTAGCCCCGTAGCGGAGTAGCATGGAAACCATCTCGTAGTTTCCTCGTGCGTTTAATGCCGCTGTCCACAATGGCTGATTTCCGTGCCTGTCGCTGATCGAGACAGCAGTGGACACCGTTCTAAGCAGGTGGACCTGGTCTTTCTGGATATTGAATGATGTGCAAACCCTGGGTGCCACGGGTTGTACTCAACCCGTGAGCCAAAACCGGGCAATCGCTCACGGGTTGAGTACAACCCGTGGCACCCAGCAGCCTTTGGATCGCGACGGTCACCCATCAGAAAATCAAAGAAAACCGAAACCAACGGCTTAGCAAGGCTTCGAGCACTCCGGGCAATTTGTGCTCGATTGCGTAGTGCAGGGCAGTCATCCCATTCGCATCCTGAATCGTGACATCGGCTCCAAGTTCCAGCAGCAATTCGACCGCCTGGACCTGCTTCTCAGCGATCGCACAATGGAGAGCAGTTGATCCAAAGGTGTTTTTGAATTGATGTCGATTCCCGACTCTACTGTACTCCGAAGTGCAGTGAGGTTCCTGAGCCGTGCAAACCCATGAATGTCATTCTTGACCATGGTGATCCCCTCACTATTAATATCGTCGGCTTCGATTTGGCCCAAAGGCTTCTGGTCGATAATTCGCCGGATTGTTGTATTCGTCGAGGAACTGCTTCCGTGAGATTTCTCCATTCAAAAAGCAGTCGGCGGCCATGCACCTAAATCAGGCAAACCAGGAGACTTGAGCGAGCTACCAAGACTCGCGGCCAGGTTTGCAGTTTTGCTAAATCCCCCAGACCTCCCAATTAAAGTGCGTAGCCACTGATGGTCCTTATCGTCGTTGCTCGGCACTGACCAAGGCGGCCGCAAAGGGGAGGACGAAGGTCTCCAGACGCGACAGGTGGCCTTCGACGAGTTCAGGGAGGACTTCCGCCTGGGCCAACATTTCCTTCAATGGGGTGTCGTATCGAGGGTCCATAGCAGGCCTCGCTTGCTGAAACATCCATTACGCAAATAAATAGTACCAAACGAGTTTAATCCTCGATCAAGCGGCGATTCAGTAGCACTACATGGCTGTCTTTCGCTTTCAGAGCTCGGGGTGGTGGGGAGAGGGTGGAGGGCTGACGGGGGCGGGCAATCTTTGGTCAAGGCCCCGCGCCAAGCTCCGTCTCGACGAGATTCGTCAACTGTTCGACCACGTTCCAATCAAGATTACAGTGAGTGTTTTCGAGGATTTTGAACACTTGCTGCTCGATTCCGGCATCGTACCCATGCTTTCGCTCATGGAGTTTCGAGAACTTCAGCATCCAATAGTAGCTATTATACAAAAGCTCCTCGGCCGTTGCGTGAAGCTCACCCCGCTCAAGGAGGGACGGCCAACGGGAGAATAGAAGATATCGCCGAAACGCCACGCCGTACTCCGGATCGTTAGGATCAATCACAATTTCACCTCCAATGGATGACAGCATAACGTCGAGGTCTTGATCTAGGCTCACCAAGGCCTGATCCGGTATGAGGACTTCGTTCATTGCAGCCTCCAAGAACTCAATCTGGGATGTGAATCACTTTGACGCTTATACCTTTATACTAAAAGAGAGTCGAGAACTGTGAGGCAGTTTCGGTGTCCGATACGAGCCACTGTGAGTAGTCGGCGGCCATGCACCCAAATTAGGCAAACCAGGATACTTGAGCAAGCTATCAAGACTCACGGACAGGTTTGCAGTTTTACTGAATCCTCCAGTCCTCCCCCAATTGAAGTGCATGGCCACTGATAACCCGCGGGCGCTGGGCCAGAAGCCAAGGTGGTCGTGGCGGGAGGGGTGGAGGACGGACGGGGTGGGGACCCGCAGCCCGCATGGCGGTCTTTCCTTCTCCCTGATGGCTCAACAGTTTGGAAAATCGGTTGCAGAAAACTCGGTGCCATGAGCTTCGTCGGTAGTGCCAAGGATCTCCCCCGCCGTAAAAACCTTGTCTACAAATCCGTGCTCCATGACCCTCCCACTATGTAATCGGACGTACGACAACGCTACAACAAATATACACTCAACCATATATTTATTACAAATTTCTACTTGAGTGCAAATACTGTCCAGCAACTCAACCCCGATACAAGACAAATCATTGCAATAAATACACTAACGAACATAATTCACACGAATTGCCACGTCTGTCGGTTTCGGTCAGGATGGGCACAACTATTTCGGGCCAGTGAGAGCCACCTGAGCGGTTGCGGCGTGAATCGTTTGGCTCATGCCACTGAGCGTGCGCCGGATCGTTTATCAGCCGCAGCCTGATTCGGAGCCATTCGACGTCCTGCCCAGGGCGGTCAGTCACCGGGGGCCGGGATGATCTCCATCGAGCATCCATGGAACTTCGCGTTGAAGCTGCTCGCATAGCTCGACGGTGGCCGCGAACAGGCTCAGCCTGGTCACTGCGGCGTACAAATCGAGGTGATTCCCGGACGCTCCGCATTTGAAACATTTGCAGATATTTGATCTCGTATTTGCGGAGAAGCTGCGGCTCGAACCTGTGGTGGAACGATGGATCGGGCATGGGCCGCGAACCTGATCCCCGGAAGTCTCGTAGGGAACGAAGCCGATCAGCCCCAGGACTTCAGCCATGGTCACCTTGGCCCGTGCCTCCCCGAAGCGAATACCTGGCATGAGAGGGGTCCGAGGGCTCTGTCCAAGATCGGCATGCACCAAGGCGTGATGTCGTCGGGGACAGAGAAGAGGAACCCGTACGAAATCCGCACGGCCTCGAAAATGCCTAGGCTCGCACATGCAAATGCATTGAAATATTTGTGCTCACGGAAAGATGCCTGGGATTCACTGATTGGGGTTGATGTGTTGCCATCCGGAAACACATCAACTTTCTCCTCCGAATCCACCACGATGTTCGGTGAGTCGGGCGCACGTGCCGCTCGGCGCAATGATGCGAAAGTGAGTCCGATCAACCGGCATCATACTTGGGCAAATTTCCGGTGTCGTCAAGCGATATTCCCGGAAAATAACGAGACCAACAAGTTGTGAGCCACTTGACCGAAACCCACAGATTTCGGCCTGGCCCGCGCACGCCGAAATAGTTGTGCTCTCCCGGACCGTTACTGACACGGGAGCGGCGGTGGTCTTACCCGGCTTGAGCCCGAAGCCTGCGAAAAAAACACATTAACATATTTCGCATTTCTCCAATCATTCATGCTTTCCAAACAAGATCAGAAGAAAGGAACTGGTGATTGTCAGCGAGCGCCTTGAGTTCATGAGCAGAGCTTGGACCATACCGGCAGCCATCCTTCGCGTAGAACCATTACGCCATCGAGTGGTTCCTTCGCCAATAGTGGGGTTCCGCCGTCTGGGTAAGGAGTTGACGTTGCCGTCACCCCCTCCCCTAACCAAGGACCTGCGCAAAAACAACCGGTCAAATTGACTTCGACTGCCACAGATAAGCGATCACTGAAGCAGGACAATTGGCTTCGCCGAACGGAACTTGGGGGCTTTAAGCCCACGCGGAATCTGCACACCGCCCCGACCGCAGCGTGGGCCCCCAGTCCTTCCGAAGAAACCCCACCCTGTCGTAGCGGGTCGGCCCCGCTGCTCTCTGGCGTTAGGCGTGCATCAGCCGGCCTCGCGGCTCCGGCACCAAACGGCCGAGCTCTCGCGCCGTCTCAATCCACTCCTGGATGACGATTTCGACATTCGCCAGCGCCTCCCGCTACGTCGCCCCATCGGCCGCGCAGCCCGGTAGCTCCGGAACTTCGGCGATGAATGCCTGGTCGCGCTGGCTCCAATACAGGATGATCACGTAGCGGATATCACTGCCCATCATTGCCCTCCGGAGTTGGCCTGCTCCCATCATCGCCGGGCGACTCCCCATCAAAGGGCAATTCTACCTCCGGCTCGCCCGCCAAGCCATTGGAGACGATGACCCCACCGGACTTGCTTGACCTGGTACGCTTTCGCCTGGCTGCCGCTGGGTTGGAGGTTGAGGATCTCCGCCACTTCGTCGCGGGTGAACATATAATGATTGCCACGGACGCACTCGGCGAAACCCAAGTGGGCGAGCAGGGCGCGGAGGTCATCAAACCAGATGTTCGCATCCGTGCTGCCGCGAAGGATACCATCCAAGGTTTTCGAGACTTTTCTCGCAGAAGCACGCCCCCCGGCCCACGCTCCCGCGACACGCCTTACGAGTCAGTTGAGCAGGCTCGACCGATAAGCATAAGGTCTGACCGACAAGGCAACACCCCGCCAGGCCGGTGCCCTGCACCGCCGGGTCAGACATCCATCGCTTGCCAATACGTTCAAAATTCCATCCGCTGAAACGCTTTGATTCCGATCCTGAGCGGCAGGAAGGTCCCGACCGCGCCGATCACCAGGCTCGTGACGACGGAGATCGTCATCCAGAAGCGAAACCGTTCTTCCGAGAGAACGACCGTTCGGAATTCGCTGGTATCTTGACCTGCAAAGTAGAGGTGGCAGGGCAAGGCCAGCGCGGTCACGATCGCGAAGATGAAGACCAGGCTGACCAGCAGATTCAAGGTCCCGCCGAAGCCGGCGGCAATCTTCGAAGGATCGGTCTCTTTGAGGTTGGGCAAGCGTGCCCCCAGCCCGACACTGATTCCGGAAAGACCCAGACAGAGGACCGCAACCATCCCCATATGAAGCGCTATCATGGCCGTGCTCATGCGCAACATCAGGTCGCTCAGAACGACCAGGACTTCGGTGGCCACGAGCGAGATCCCCGAGGCGAAGGCGAACTTTCCCCAAAGAATGGCTTCCCGCTTCAGAGGGAGCAGGCCGAGCACCCAGAAGTTGCGTCCTTCGAGGGAGAGCAGTGGAAAAATGAAACGGCTCGTGAACGTGGAAAGAATCAGGGCGGTCACGGCGAGGTTCAGGAAGCTGACGAGGTTGCGCCAGTATGGGCTCTGGACGTCATAGCTGAGCCGGCGAATGTTCAGGAAGTAGAACGCCAGGAGACCGAAAAAGATCAGGAATTGCGACCACTGCGCAGGGTCGCGGCGAAAGGTCCGCAAATCTTTGAGAATCAGGAGCCGGACCGGTCTGGGGATGAAGAAGAAGAGACGGTGGAAGCTGGCGTCGATCCAGTAGAGTCCCGACCGCCGCCGCGATGACCGCCCCCCCTGGACCCGGCTGTAGCCTTGGCGGTAGAGGTCGCGCGCGACCACGGTTGCCACCAGGTAGCAAAGGCCCGCGTGCGCGGTGAGCACCATCAGGTAAAAAAGGCCATCCGACCAATTCCCCCGCGCCGAGGCCAGCAAGCCGGCCGACATCCAACGACTGGGCAGAAGCGGGTTTTGGCTAAATGCCAACCGCCCGAGTAGTCCGCCCAGCCAGTCGGTTGAAAGGGCCGAACCGGGTGCAGTCATCACCTGTGAAACCACGAAGGCCGCCGCAATCAAGATCAAGACCCCAACCAGAATCAGGACGGTCTTCTGCCTCCTCGGGAAAAAGTTGGCCACCAAGATGGCCGCCACCGCCCCCAAACTGCCCGGGATCATAACGAACGATAGGAGATAGATCAGGAAGACCGCGTAGAACGACCACCTGGCGTTCACGGTGATCCCGAAGGCCACCATCATTGGACTGACCAGCAGGAGAAACCCCCAGCTCGAAAAGCCGATCGCCTCAACAAACTTGTAGACGAAGATCCGATCGGTCGAGGCAGGCGTCGTCAAAAGAAATGCAGCCTCCCGCGACTGAAAGAGCCCCGCGTAAACGATAATGCCCGTCGAAACAAAGAGCATGATCAAGAGCGACAAAAAAAACATACTGAAGAGGTACTCGATGATCGTATTCTTTAAATCAACGTACATACCAATAAACATAAATCCTTCAAAAAAAATACCGAACAGCACGGTCCAGAAGACCGCGCTACAGGCAAGAATCATCAGGCAACGCAGCAGGGAGCCAGACAGAAGCGAGCGAACCGTATTCTTGATCAGCCGACCACGGTGACTGTGAAAGGCCCGGGCCACCTGCCCGGCCGTGGGCAGGCTGACCGCCACTTCGCTCGATCCTCTCATCGAAGAGGTTCTCCGTTCGGGACCATCACCCGGCCGTTCGCGAGGGGGCGATTCCCTCCGGTCAGATTCAGGAAGAGGTCTTCGAGTGGGGCATGCGACTGGAGTTGTTCGCGAAGCTCGGCGAGGGTTCCTCGGGCAAGCATTCGGCCGTGGTCGACGATCCCGATTGTGTCTGCCAGCTCCTCGGCAATCGAGAGGAGGTGGGTCGACATGAGCACGGCGACGCCCGAGCGGGCCTGGGAAACGAAGAGGTCTTTGACGATCCGAGCGCTGCGGGGATCGAGACCGACCAGCGGCTCATCAACGATCAAGACCTTGGGGTTATGAACCAAGGCCGATGCGAAGACGACGCGTTGTTTCATCCCTTGCGAGTAGCTTTCGCAGAGTTCGTCCACGAAGTCAGTCATCTCGAAGGTCTCGACCAACTCGGCGAGCCTGGCGTCGGCCTGTCGACGCTCGAGTCCGTACATCTCGACCACGAAGCGGAGGAATTCCCGTCCGGTCAGCTTTTCGTAGAGGTAGGGCTGGTCGGGAACGTACGCGAGAAGTTGCCGAGCCTCCTGACTGGCCGCGAGATGACCGCCGACCCGCACGGTTCCCATCGTCGGCGCGAGCAGGCCGCAAACCATCTTGATGGTCGTGGTCTTGCCGGCTCCATTCGGTCCGAGGAATGCGAACAACTCGCCCGCGCGGACGGTGAGGTCGAGTTGATCCACGGCCTTCTTGGGCCCGAATGACTTCGTCACGCCGCGGAGTTCGATCATCGTCCTGGGACCTCAAGGCCTGGGGGGGTCCGGCGACTCGGGATTCGCTCCAGGACCAGTTTTACGAACGGGAACGGCACTTCCTGGCGAAGCACCAGACCATCCGGGCGAACCCACGTCCGCGACGATAGGGGGGTCATCTGGTGAACCACCTCCAGAACGGTCACCGGGCTATTATCCCAGTGGATCACACAGCGGCGCGACACATCCACCCCGACCGTCTCGATCCTCCCCGTGAAGGGGCTAACCATCTGCGTTTCCCACTTCTGGCCGACCTGCAGTCCAGGCAGCCGATCGAACGGTCCCAGCGCGTTCTGGACCAGGCTTCGAGGCTCGTAGTCGAGTGTACGGGTCTGGTTGAACAGCGGGAGTTGCCCTCGACAGACCACCTTGAGTTTTCGCTTGTGACGCGTGCCGGTGATGGTCAGCAAGTCGTCCGGGTCACCGTCCGATCGGACCGACGCCGTGAACGATTGAAGATTGCCGGCGGGGTCGATCTGATAGTGACTCCCCACCTCGAGCCGAGAGTCAGAATCGTTGGAGAGAGGCGTTCCTCTCAGGAGCCCACCGGCGTTGAAAGCCACGGTGCTCGTGATTTCAAACCCACCCTCGGGTTTCCGGCTCGAAGTTGTCGAGGCCGTGCCGACGATGCGCCGGGTCTCGGGTGAAAGGGGATTGTCGATCACTTCGACCGACCAACTGGACGGCTCGGCATTTTCCTCGGCGCTTGCAATCGTCCGAAGGTCGGGCGGCCTGACGAAGCCCAGCTCGGGCAGGACATCTCGCCGGATTAGGCTCGATGCGCCGACGACCCAGTAGAGCAAGATGGCGATACAGACCAGGCGAGGGGCATGATAGCGACGCTCCGTCCTGACTTCTCTGTTCAACTATATTGCAGGGAAGTGGCGACGAATAGTGCCCAGATTTGGGAGGCCGGATTCAAGGCTCACCCCCCGGAAGTCCGATTCCTTTTTTCACAAATTCCAAGGCTTGGAGGTTGACCTGACTTCGGGTTGACTCGAAGAATGACCGGGCGTATCCTTCGCGACCGATCTCTCTGCTTGCCTCGATATTGAGGATCAGGTTTCTCGCACCGATCGATCGGCCGCACGACTTCGCTCCCACTTGTTTGTTCGACCCCTTCCCCCCTTCTTATTCTCAGGAAGTTAGGTCGCATCATGCGTAAGCCGGGAAAGCGAGCGCTCACCATCGGCCTCCTGGTTGTTGCGGCCCTGGTCGCGGTGCCAGTGGTGATCTGGGTTTCGTTAACTCATCAGCCTGATTTCTATCGAGCCATCGTTCAGGTTCCGCGCGAAAGGCAGGAAGCTGAGGCCCGGCGGTTCGTGACCCAGAGCCTCCAGCTCCGCAACGACATCATCAACGAACCGACCTGGGAGGCGATCTTCACCGACCAGGAGGTGAACGCCTGGCTCGCCAAGGATCTGGTGACGGAGTTCGCCGATCAACTTCCTCCCGAGGTCCACGAGCCCCGGATCGTCTTTGGTGTCGACCGAATCACGCTGGCCTTCGAGCTCGACCAGGGACCTGTCCGCTCGGTCATCTGGGTCGTGGCGCGGCCGCAGATCCCCGAACCCAACGTTCTCGAGCTGACGTTCGAGAAGATCAGGGCGGGAGTCTTGCCGGTCCCCGCCGAACAGGTGATTGATCGGATCGTCAATCATGCCCGCGCCCAAGGCCTGGACGTCCGGCGTGAGTTGGCTGATGGCCTCCCCGTCGTCATCGTGCGTTACACTCCCCACTCCGAGCGCGATGACGTCCTCCTGGAGCAAGTTCAGATCCGCGAAGGAGAGATTCGACTCGCGGGACGCTCCAATCGCGCCAAGGGACAGGTTGACGCTCCGAGTCTGCCCACTCGTAAGGTCCTTCAGTCCAGGTTCCCGAAGCGGAAGAACCAGGAAAAAGGCTCGGCGGCAACCCCGGTTTCCACTCTGAAGAGTACGGCCTCTCCCTCGACCTGACCCCCTTCCCACCGAAAACGGATCAGTTCGGGCGTCCAGAGCCTCGGCTCATACGATCCGGAATCCCACCGGTGAACCGAGCCACGCCCTCCGGAAATCTCACCTTCATACTCAAGATAGTGCAAACGATGATCGGCCAGCGCCCGCGCTGGCAGGTTCTTATCCGCGACGATCGCCTCGTCGATCGCCCAGGTTCGTAGGACACCGTCCGACTCGAGCATCAGGTCCCAATGAACCCCGTTCCAGCGATGCTCCAAGATCACGAATCGCCCCATCAACGCCCCCTCGGGTCCGTTTGTCATTCGCTTCAGACGTGAGTTCAACCGCTGCGGTTATCCGAAAGAAAAGTCCACTCTCGAGGCAGCGATCAATTCCGCTCAGACCGAGGTCTGGTGAGTCGTGACACATTGCGTTAACTTGAGATGACTCTCGCAATAGCAGCCTCCCATGATTCCGAAGTTGTGATCGGAATGGGTCACGACTTTCGGCTCTGGACAAGCGACGCGCCATCCTAATTAACGATCGTACCTCCGCCAGGTGGGGATGGAAGCCAGGCCATTTCCCTTTTGACTTTTACGGCGGGGTAGGAAAGGAACGAATCGCGGTGACACCGAAAGAGGTCTTGGCGCAGATCCGGCAGCGTGAGGTGACGACCGTCGACCTCCGTTTCATGGACTTTCCGGGGGTCTGGCAGCACTTTTCGATCCCTGCCGATTCCCTGACCGAGGAGACGTTCGAGGAAGGGATCGGCTTCGACGGATCAAGCGTGGTCGGCTGGAGGGCGATCAACGAGGCCGACCTCTTGGTCGTCCCGCAGCCCGAAACCGTCTTGATCGACCCGTTCACCGCGCAGCCTACCCTCACGATGGTCTGCAATATTCAGGACCCGATCACCCAGCAGGATTATACGAGAGACCCGCGAAACATCGCCCGCAAGGCCGTCAGCCATATGAGGAGCACCGGGCTGGCCGAAATTTGCCAGCTGGCCCCGGAACTCGAGTTCTTCGTCTTCGATGACGTCCGCTTCGACCAGCGCGGGCACGAGGCCTACTATCACGTCGACTCGGTGGAAGGGGATTGGAATCGTGGACGCGCGGAGCGTCCCAACCTGGGCTACAAGCCAGGCTCAGGCCTGGGATACTTCCCCTGCCCGCCCACCGACACGCTCGCCGATCTCCGGACCGAGATGGCCCAGCGAATGGCCGAGTGCGGCATTGCTACGTCGGCCCACTATCACGAGGTCGCCACCGGCGGACAGTGCGAGATCGACCTGAACCCCAAGTCGCTCGTCGAGAGCGCCGATCAGGTGATGCTGGCCAAGTACATCATTCGCAATGTCGCCAGGCGCAATGGCAAGACCGCGACCTTCATGCCCAAGCCCCTCTACGGCGACAACGGGTCAGGAATGCACACGCATTTCTCGCTCTGGAAGGGGGAAACTCCCCTGCTCGCCGGCAACGGCTACGCCGGACTCAGTGACCTCGGCATGTACGCCATCGGCGGACTCCTCAAACATGCCGCGGCGCTCTCCGCATTCGCGAATCCGACGACCAACAGTTACAAGCGGCTGGTCGAAGGCTTCGAGGCACCGACCAAGCTCGCCTATAGCCGTCGCAATCGCGCGGCAGTCATCCGGATTCCGATCCACAGCCCCAGCCCCAAGAGCCGCCGGATCGAGTATCGCGGCCCTGATAGCGCGGCCAACCCGTACCTGCTGTTCTCGGCGATGCTCATGGCGGCACTCGACGGTATCCAAGGGAAGATGCGCCCCGGCGATCCACTGGATAAGGACATCTACGACCTTCAACCCGAAGAGCTTGCCAACGTGCCAACCGTTCCCCGATCGCTCGAGGAGTCGCTCGACGCCCTCCGCGCCGATCACGACTTCCTGCTCCGGGGTGACGTCTTTACCTCCGACGTGATCGACACCTGGATCTGGTACAAGCAAACCCACGAGGTCGAGGCCCTCCGAGTCCGGCCGCACCCCTACGAATTCAACCTCTACTACGACGTCTAAACCGGAAGGCCAAGGCACGTACTCGCGGGCGGCGGCCCACGTCCGCGAGGTCATGCCCCTGTTGCCATGCCCAGGGTGTGCATTGCCCTGGGGCAACCTTTGGAGCGCCGTCCGTGAACCTGCCAGTCCCCTGGCTGATGAACGGTCGCCGTTTCGAGATTCCAACGAACCGAGCCCACCGATTCAACGAACCCGGTGGGCGGTTTTTCTTTTCGACCTGATCCTCAAACCTAGAGCGGTTTAAGATCGCATTGCGCACGGTGGAGGAAAACGGGGACTGGCTCCCGGCCCGCTCCATGCTCGGCTTTTCCGGACGACCTGGCGGCCGGGTGCCTGTCCCCATTTTCCGGGCTGTCACGGGCGGCCTCGGCGGAAAGGGGGACAGGCACCTCCGCTGCGCTCCGGAGCCAGTCCCCGTTTCCGCACGTGCTCCTGAGTCTTGAGACCAACCACCGTGCGCAACGCATCCGCAAACCGCTCTAAAGGAAGGCCCAGCGAGGCGGTAAACAGCTACCAAACGCCTCGTTTTCAAGGGGTTTTTGCCGAAAAACATACATAAGCTCCTCTGAACTCAACCGAATTCATGGCATGCAACCTCAATAATGCCTCATTTAAGTGTTTGACCCCGTGAACCGTTACGAATACCGGGGATCAGGCCGTCAGTGATTTCAGGGGAATTCTGGAGGCATTCAAAAAAATGGGTGCCTGCTTTTCGACGCCACCAGACCACTCAGACCACCTGACCTGCCTACTTTGGGTGCGTAGCCACTGATTTCCCGCACAAAAAGACGGACCAGCTCCAGGAGATAAGGCCTATCAATGGTATCAGGAGCCATCCGGCCCAGACGCTGAGGCATCGGATGTCATCGCAGTGGATCCGCCTTCTCAGAACATAGTCGTTGACGCCACAAAGGTTTCGGTAGGTGGGCTTGACGGCGGGACACCAGAAACTTATACGACACATGTCATGTTTCAGCCAGTCGATCCCATTGATGGAAAAACCGGCGACTGGATCGGCATCGCGAAGTTGGATTGGGGCTGGGGGGGGACAGGTGTCGTAAACACCGGTGGAACCTTGCTCGACAACTTGACGGATCCAGTAAATAATGCACCAGATCCTACCGCTCCGCTGTATGGCCATGCCATGGCTCAACCGCTTTGGTTGACCACAAGCACAGCGATTGTCAACGCCGGCTTTATCCAACTCTGAGTTGTTTCAAGGGTTTCAGCCTTCGAATACCATCGAAATGAAAGGATGTCATTTCATGAAGATTTCCTGTTTTTCTCATGTTTGCGCTGTTTCGATTACCTTATTTATGGTGATCTGCTCGGCTTCGCGGTCGGACGAGATGCCTAGCCGTGTAGGAGTTTCTGAGGAACCGGAGCGTCCGACAATTCAATTAGGAGACGCGAAGGCTCCGCTGGCGATCGCAATAAGGCCCGATGGCGGAGCGCTTGCTACCTGCACGCGAAGTAGTCCTGTAGGCGTCTGGGATACCGCCGATGGTCGCCTGTTGCTCAGGATTGCCGATCACGCTGACGGTCTGTTCGCGGTGGGTGTCGCAATGAGCGGCGATGGGAGGAGGATTGTAACTGGAGGCCCGGCCATCTACGAAGAACTGAGAGACGAACTTCGGGTATATCCGAGAAGACATGGAAGTCTCGTCAAACTGTGGGATGCAGAATCGGGCCGTTTGATCAGATCATTCGTTCAAGGAAATACCCAGTATTTCCAAAAAGTTGCTGTCAATAGTTCCGCAACGCTTGTCGCTTGCGCCGATTATAGGCTGAATACTGTCTTGTGGGATGGAACTAACGGCAAAGTGATCTCTTCGGTAGATGGGCCGGCCTCAAGTGCAACTTCGCTCAAATCATGCTCCACAGCTTTCAGCGCTGACGCGACACGCTTCGCAGCACTCGCGTTCAATTTTGCCGAGAAGCGTTCGCCCTATCACCGGAACTCACGAACTCTATACCTCTGTGATCTAAACAACCGTCGTGCCTTTACGGTCTCTCCCATTCCTGGGAGTGGATTAGAATTCGGTGCCATTGCCCTCAGCGGCGACGGAAGCGAGGTCGCAGTTTGGCGATTCGGTACTGCGCCTGCCGAGCAAGATTTGGTGCTATTTGACTTCAAAACAGGGAAGATTAAGGCCGAGCTTCCTACGCCGGCCCTTAACGATTTCTGCTACAGCTTACATCGCAGATGATTCGATCATCGCGTTGGGCAAGACGACAGGGCAGGTTTTCCTTTTAGACCGTGCGACCGGGGTGAGGATTGCCGAGTTTACATCAGGCACCGGGCCTATTCGGTCAATCGCATTCAAACGCGGATCGGTTCTCGTTGTGTCCGAGTTAAGTGAGAATAAGGTCTCAGTTGGGCTGAGTACGGAGCATCAAAATGGCTCTCTTCAGGTCAGGCAACATAAAATCTCTCTTCCTCGCCCTTAAGCACCCCCGGGAGAAAACAGCAAGTACAGTACATCACTTGTGTGGCCCAGGAGTGGCCAGGAACTTCCGAAGGGGTAGGCTGAGTAAGTTAGGCGTACAGCTGATGCCTCACTGAAATCCTACGGGGCCGGAGGTTTCGACGGCCAGGTTCGCCAATCTGCCAGGATCACTCCGTCGCAGGTGCCTGGCTAAAGCTCTCTCCCCCCTGTTGTGGCATAGTCACAGAACCACAACTTTACCGCCCGGCAGGATGCCGCAAGGCCAATGGCCTGCATGGTAAACCTCCATGAGGCGACACCAGAACCCTGGTTCATTAACAAGGATTTCATATGTTGCTTGCCTTACGGCAAAAAGAGCTGCACCTCGGGCAGCTTCTGTGAAGTCGTGCGGACCGACTTTTAATGCGGGATGGCCTTTGAATCTGCCCAGTGCAGAGACAGCAACTCTGTAGATATCAAGACTCTTCCGAGAAATCTCCTTCCGCATCCCGAGCTGCTCGGCACGCTCCTCCAACGAAGGCCGGTGAATCGGATCATCCTGTTCCCTTGAACTTGGCAACCAGTCCATTTGATCAGCGATCCGTTCCAGGTCATCTGCGTCGGTAGGCACATTGGCCCAGGGGCCCAATGTGAAGATTTGTACAAAATCACCATTAACTCCTGGCTCCGCCAACCGGCCGAACCACGTAGTATCGATTAATAGCGACCTCAGTACATCGACTGTCATCTTGGCCTCCTCAGATCAGTCGTGGTCCCTGACGGCAAGGCCCGCGATTCCTGCTGGATCGTATCCCGCAGTACGCCTCCGGCGGCGTGGGCCGGGAGTGGCCAGGCACTCCCAAAAGGGTAGGCTAGATAAGTTCGGCGAACGGCTAGTGCCTCACTGAAATCCCACGGGGCCTAAGGTTTCGACGGTCAAGCTCGCCAATCTTCCAGGATCACCCCATCGCAGGAGCCTGGCTTGAGCCCCCTCCCCATCCCCGCGGTCTTGGCGAAGCTGGGGGTGGATTTGCTACCATCGAACGTGTCAGGGGAGCCTGATCCCACAGAGTGACGACCCGGCCGAGGGACCGAATAACGTCGAATGTCCCCGTGGCGCAAAGCCATGGTAAAAGCGTGGCGCTCCGATCACCAACGTCGGATCCGGCTGTGTGGGGTCACTCGCCTGATATTACCAGTGTGGCGAGCGTGATCTGCAGCGACAGAGATGGTCCATCGGCCCGCAGTTCGTCCCCGGATCCTGAACGAACCGCCGGTATGCCTGGCCGGGACGGGGCCACTTCGTCCCCAGGCTGCCCGCCCTGGTTTCCACTGTTTCCTACATGGCTGTCTTTTCCTCCCCGCAACGCTCGCCGCCCCGCCGGTGTTGGGCGACGGCGTGGGCTTGGCCGTCGCAAAGTCGGAGCCCCAACAATTCGGGGCGTCTCGGCGAAAGCCGGGGTGGTCGGGGCGGGAGGTGGAGGGCGGACGGGGTGGGTGACTCTGATAGGTCGGGATGGTCGTCTTGGCTGACGATCTCCAGATGCCGAACACCGGATTACTGCCCGCCCTTGATGATCGATACAAATCTGGACACGTTCGAGATCTTACTGCCAATCATGGGAATGGTTGCAGAATTGCGTACACGATTGAGCCGAGGTGATGGCAAATCAAGTTTCACATGCCCTTCAACGACAACAGCCTCGCTCTCTCCATTGCAGAACGACACATTGAGGCTGCATTTTGCCAGGAAAACCTCGTGCAGATCGAACCAAAATGGAGAGAGTGAAACCAGAGCCGAGGTTGAACCTCCAGGACACAATTCAACGATTGGATCGCTTTCTTCCCAGCAAAGAATTGTCCGGCCGATCGGTACTTGTTCGCCGGACTCCGCATATAGCCTGATTCCGGTGTAGGGATTTGGGAAGCTAACTCGAAGCTCCTCATTTGAAATATTTTTCACTTCAATAACTATGCCATCGCCTTGGCTGGACGCCGACACGAAGGCGGACAGGTATGACTCGAAGTTTTTCATTTACCGCATTCCTCGTTGAAACGGACCGAGCTCGCCCCATCTCTGAAGGTAATTGGCGGCTTCAGGTGAAACACGGAGTGGGCTCGTTGGTGCTCCCTCCCGTACCGTCAGTGGGTGACTCAATCTTGGGTCTCGAAGCTGTTGCAGCAAAGGAATTTCTTCGGCTTCGTGGGTCAAAATCACTTGACTCCGACTACGAAGGCCCAGTTGGGACAACTCTGGCGCATTGAGAACAGAACGTGGGCTAAGCACGCCTGAATCAACGGTCATCGAACCATTCAGATAGCCAGAACCACCGAATACCTCGCCAAATTCGTCTGACATACGAAACATAACTTGATCCTCGGCGTTCTGTATACCCATCCGCTGAGCCACCCTACCGGTGATCCGGTCCATTTGCTGCTCGATCATTTGTCCAGTCTTCGAGGCATTTACACTTGTCTCGAACGACGGGTTGAACCGTGGTGCGGCATCACCCACCGCCCTTGCTGTGCTTGGAGCAATCCCCTTAGCCACGGCAGCGGATTCGGCCCCGACCGCTTTTCCTACGATAGCCTCCGCTGCCGTCTTGGCCGCAGCGCCGGTTCGACCAACTATCCCTTTAACCTTGCTTGTGATTTTAGCGACGGTTGCCGTCTTGCTGAGCGCTTTCAAGCTACCGCCCGTTGCTATCCCGATCAAGACATCGCCGACGAGTGCTCCTTGGCCTCGATTAGTTCCTGATTTCTCGCTGATATCTTGAATGACGGCCTTGCCCGTCTGTATTGGATGGGCAACAGCTGTTCCGAGTCCTTGCGCAGTCTGAATTGGATGCCGGCCCATTTGCCATAACCCCTGGGCCGTGGGCCAGGAGTGGCCAGGCACTTCCGAAAGGGTAGGCTGGGGAAGCTCGGCGAACGGCTGATGCCTCACTGAAATCCCACGGGGCCTGAGCTTTCGACGGTCAGGTTCGCCAATCTGCTAGGACCACTCCGGCGCAGGTGCCTGGCTAAAGCCCCCTCCCCTAGGCCTCCCGTCTTGTCGGATCGAAGGTGCATGGCCAAGTCTCCCCTGACTCCTGCCCAAGCCCCGAGGGTGCTGAGCCCGACGGCCGGGCCGGCCCTCCCCTCCCGCCGGCGAGCCCGTCCAGAATGATCTACAAACAACTCCCCGCTAAATCCCCACAGGCCGGTTCCATCCGGGCCTCTCCCACGACGGCCTACGCCAGCCCCCTCCTTCATCCGGGCTCATCTCGAGCCCTCATCGTCGCCGGGGACGAGCCCGGAGGTGGCCAGGCGAGGGGCGGACGGGGCGACCAGAGGTGGGGGGCGGGTCCGAGGGGTGGAGGGCGGACGGGGTGGGTGGGTCTGCTTGGATGGGGCTATTACCCCTGCCAGCCGTCAGGCCTTGAAAGATAAGGTTCCTCCCTTGGGGAAAATCTGGAGGTCCTTAACTGGAAACTCACTACCGCCTTCAAAGATGGCTGAGAATCGGATACTGCTGATCCGATCCTCAATCTGATCGAGAATGCTGAAAGTTTGATTATTGACGACATCTTCATATTCCACAAACATTTTTTGAAAGGAATCGGACATTCGATCCACGTTGACGGAGCCGGAATAGCAGTCTCCCAGGAACTCCACCAAAC
This sequence comes from Singulisphaera photorubra, assembly GCF_045290345.1. Taxonomy (GTDB): domain Bacteria; phylum Planctomycetota; class Planctomycetia; order Isosphaerales; family Isosphaeraceae; genus Singulisphaera. The sequence continues at coordinate 4,847,802 of NZ_CP155447.1, forward strand.
CTGTCGCTACGACGTTTCTCCCCTCATCCACGATCGTAATGGCTTCGTGTGGCATTGTCATTCTCCAAGAAAGATATCCTTAAAAGCTTTGGACAGTCGGGCAAGATTCTCGTCAGTAAACCCAGCGACCCCATCCGGGTGAATAAGTCGGTGATGATTCGGCAACTTCTTCGTGCGATTGGGAATAACGTCGAACCCAGCCCCTCGAATCGCCTCCTCGGTCGTCGAACCTACTGTCTTTGCCAATTCATGTGTGAGAAAAGGGGGACATAGCGGAATGCCACGAAGATAGCCTAGAAGTTCTTCATCGGCAACGACTTGCGCAGCTCCGACCGCGGCTTGGTCATGAGCATATACTGCTTGGCTCTTCGTTTCTTCACCCGCGGCTCGACTCGGCCACTACGCGACGGGTTGACGACCAATACCGAGAGGTCCCCATCCTCGATCCCGATCAACCAACGCACCGTATCCACCAGCCCGATCCGATCGGGATCCACCCCTTGCAGTCGAGCCGACTCCCCCATCACCGAACGTACCAGGTTGTACGCCAGCGCGAACATCGCCAACTCTTTCAATACACCATCCACCGTCTCGCATCGAAGCACATCCATTTTCATGCTAATTTTCAGATGCCTGAGATTGATCTCGACCTGCCATCTCCGGCAGTAGAGTCCAGCCAGCGCCTCGGCCGGGTACGTCGCCGCATCCAGCAAGCTTGTCACCAACGTGATTTCGCGCACCCGATATCCAGGGACCTCCACGCGGTAGCGCAGCTCCCGCACCGGGAGCTCCCCAGGCAACGTCCCATATTCCTCCGCCGTCATCCACGAAGGCTTATACTTCGGCTTGTACCAGACGACGACCTGGTCCGAGTCCCCCTGCGACAGGATCCAACGCGAGCGGGGCAGACCCGGCACGTCCCTCGACCCGCCCCCGGTCCCCGGCCGGCCGGGGGTGAAGTCGACGATCTGCTTCTGATGGATCCGGAACACACCGTGCAATCGGCGGCCGAGCAACAAAGCCATATGGGCGTAGGAGCAGAACCCACGATCCCCGAGCACGAGGTCGCCGGGTTCCAACTCCCGCGAGATCGCCACGACCTGCGACATCTCGTGGCTGCGCAACGGAGCCGGTATCGAGCGGAGCAGCATCCCGGTCGTGAGATCGAACATCGCCAGCCACTTGGCTACGGGGAAACCGCAGCCCTTCTTCTGGTTGCCGGGCTGGCCGAAGTGGCGTTGCAACTCGGGCTCGTCGGGCATGGAGAAGCTGGAGCCGTCGACGACCCAGACCCGATGCCCGAGCCACCGCGAGGTGTCGGCGGTCGCGGCACGTGACGTGGCGGCGACCTTCTCGAGGAGCCAGTGGAGGACAGCCAGCGGGAGCCGCTTGCGGGCTTGGCAGTAGGCGCTGTCGGTGAAGGACCAGCCGCCGAAATGGACGACGTGCTTGCAGGCGGTGTTGCCGTGGAGGACCTGGAGCAAGAAGAGGTAGATGGTGATGGTCGGGTCGAGGACGCGCTTCCGCCAGGAGTAGTTGCACTGGCGACACCCCTCCTCGATGGTCTCCTTGGCCAAATCGGCGGCGACGTCTTGGCGCAGTCGGTTGAGGATGGGGATGATACGCGGCGGCATGAGAGGGCTCCGTCTGGTACCCGAGTGGCGTTGTAATCCACCACCAGGGTGCCGGACGCCCCTCTCGTGCTCAATAAGCGACAACTTGTTCACAGGTCAAGGCTTGTGCGCTATCTACGTGGCATTCGGGACATAGCGATTTTAGGACTTCTCTTTCGGGGGACGCAAGCACGACTCCAATCCCAGCCGGGTCGCCGTTTCGCGGGTCCATGATTCCCCACCATAAGGTCGGCACCGGGATACTGAGTGCCGCAACCGTTCGAGGTCGCCGACGGAGAGAGCTTCGTAATCGCCAGCCTTAGGGAAGACGGCCTCGCGGCGGTTGCCCCGATTCAAGACGTGATACCAAAGGCCAGCGACGGAGGCACGAGCGGTACGTGGTATCCCACCACGAGAAGCGCCATGGCGTCTGCCGTCAATAAATCGCTATGTCCCTCTTTTCCCTCTTCAGCATGAAAATGTATGTGCTGCGATGCGAGACGGTGGATGGTGTGTTGAAGGAATTGGCGATGTTCGCGCTGGCGTATAATCTGGTGCGTTCGGTGATGGGGGAGTCGGCTCGACTGCAAGAGGTGGATCCCGATCGGATCGGGCTGGTGGATACGGTGCGTTGGTTGATCGGGATCGAGGACGGGGACCTTTCGGGGTTGGTCGTCAACCCGTCGCGTCGTGGCCGAGTCGAGCCGCGGGCGAAGAAACGAAGAGGCAAGCAGTACATGTTCATGACAAAGCCGCGGTCGGAGCTACGCAAGTCGTTGCCGATGAAGCACTTCTAGGCTATCTTCATGGCATTCCGCTATGTCCCCCTTTTCCCGACCACATCGCCGATCATCGTGGCGGGGCTGATGCCCTGCGTTGCCATCGCCACGGCGACCGCTGTTGCAAAGACAAGAATCAAACAATTCTTGACGATTCCCGTGTGGCAGGCAAGGTGGTCGCCCCCTGTTCCGTGATGGCCATGCCCCTGCTACTTTTCTTGTGCGAAAGCTTTGCAGAATCGCACGCACGGACTAATGGCTACGTCTTTCTATCCACCTTCTCTTCAAGAAGTTGCAGCAGTGCCGGTTCGCCCTTTCTTTTGGGAATGTCGAGTGGCGAGAGATTCACGTTGTTAAGATGCTCTGGGTCGGCTCCATAGTTCAAAAGCATCGCCACCATCTCGTAGTCTCCTCGTGCGTTGAATGCCGCCGTCCATAATGGCTGGTTCCCGTGCTTGTCGCTAACTGCAACGGCTTCAGGACATTTCTTCATAAGTGCTTCAAGGACGTTTGGAAGCTTGTGTTGAATTGCGTAATGGAATGCGGTTGCCCCGTCGGAATCTTGAATCGCAACATTTGCTCCAGCCTCCAAAAGCTCGGAAACGGCATCTGCACTTTTCCAAGCAATTGCTAAGTGCAAAGGTGTCTTGCCTGTATCATCGATCAGGTTTGGATTGGCTCCTTCCTTTAGGGCAACTCGAAGTTCTTCAACTTTGTTAGTTCTTGCTAGCTCGTGAACGTCATGCAGTTTCATGGGACGAGTCCTTTATTGGTATCTTCGACTGCGATTTGGTGAACGTCCTTCGGGCAGATAATTTGACGGATTGTTGTACTCGTCGAGAAACTGCTTTCTGGAAATCTTTCCTTCGATAAAACGTGTCTTCAAGTCTTGATACAACTTGCCGGGGATGTGGCCCATGTCCCACTGCCCGTCCCGATTCTTGAGTCGGTCCCAAGTGGCCAGGAGTGGCCAGGCACTTCCGAAAGGGTAGGCTGGGGAAGCTCGGCGAACGGCTGATGCCTCACTGAAATCCCACGGGGCCTGAGCTTTCGACGGTCAGGTTCGTCAATCTGCCAGGATCACCCCATCGCAGGTGCCTGGCTAGAGTTCCCTCTCCCACCAGGGTGCCGGACGCCCCTCTCGTGCTCAATAAGCGACAACTTGTTCACATGTCAAGGCTTGTGCGCCATCTACGTGGCATTCCGCTATGTCCCCCTTTTCCATCCCCCCGTTCGTGGCGGGGCTGATGCACTGAGTTGCCGATGCCACAGCGACGGCTGTTGCAAAGATAAGAATCAAACAATTCTTGGCGATTCCGTTGGCAGGCAAGGTGATCGGCCCCTGTCCCGTGATGGCTATGCCCCTGTTTCTCATCTGATGCGAAGGCTTTGCAAAATCGCACGCAGGGGCGACGCCAAGAATCGCCAGCGGGAACAATAGATACAGACATGAAGACATTTTACGAATGTCTGGCGATGCGGGAAGGGCTATGGCTCAACGACAAGAATGCCGTGATCGGCATGTCGAACATCAACCCGCTGATGCAGAAGAAAGCGAAGGTCAAGCCATTGAAACTGCCGAAGGCGAAGCTGGGCGTCTAAACTCAACGTTTAGCAGTCGGACTTTCGGACAAAACAGTTAAACCAGCGGATGTAACCGAGTACGTTGGCTGTGACGGATTTGCCCCGACATGCGCAACAACATAACCATCTGATTCCAGACCCTTTAGAGATTGCATCAGATGCTCTTCTCGTCCAACGCATTCAGATGACAATGCTCGATCAATCTGATACCAGCTTAGCTGCCCATCCTTTGATTGGATCAGTTTCAGCAGGTGAACTCGAAAACTATTCATTAACATATCCTTCTAACGTACTCACGCTTGGATGGTATAACACGCCACGGTCTTCTTTCAACAAGTAGTCTTCTAACGTGGCTGTGTGAGCATTGTTCCACAGATCGTATGCTGCATCCGCATCCAACGGTTGACCGTTAGGGAACCCAAGACGCTTGGGCCAGAAGTGGCCAGGCACTTTCAAAAGGGTAGACTGGGTAATTTCGGCGAACGACTGATGCCTCACTGAATTCCCACGGGGCCGGAGGTTACGACGTTCAGGTTTGCCAATCTGCCAGGATCTCTCCGTCGCAGGCGCCTGACTCCCCCCACTTAGGCCTCGCGTCTTACCGGCTCGAAGGTGCCTGGCCAAGTCTCCCCTATCTTATTTCAGGATCACGAACGAGCATATCTAAAAAAGAAGAAAATGTATCGCTTAAGTGCAACATCCTAAAGTCATCATCGTGAATGCACAATCCGACAGTCGGACTTCCTGAACTATAATCAAGCAAGATTTGGTTGCCCCCAGAGTCGTTAGCGATCGGTACAACCCTGTCGCCAAGAACCCCCTGCCACTCGCCCTTCGCACGCCAAAGCCCCTCTAGATCATCCTTCTCGGGAGAAAGGTGGTAAAAACGGTTCACGGACCAAAGTGTATCTTCCTCGGCTCCCGAAGGTCGAAATGAGTCGATTTCCGGGTGCCCACCGTTTGTTTGCTTGAGAAACGACACGTAATCGGGCGGCAACCGCAGATTGAAATGAGATTCAAAGGCCCCGATTTCTTCGTCAGTGGGCACACGGCGAAAGACCGGCCGTCCACCTTCATTGATGTTCAGTTCGTTCAAATCACGCATGGCCTCTAGCCTCTGTTTTCGTTTAGGGGCGCCAGCAGGTCTAGCCCACTCGGCATACCCTCCTGCCGCACCTCGGTCAGGATGAATCACTCGCCACCATGGAGAACCTGGAGTGTGCTGCTCTGTCGGAACAAGCCGCATAACTCCCCGCGGACCGTTCGCAGTCGTAGAGGATGCATGCTCCCAGGTCCATCCCGATGGCGTCGCCCTCCCACCCACTGGACTGACCGAGCCCTGCACGCCTGGAATCAGATCATCCATCATCTGGGCGAATGCAGGATCGGACGATGTGGAGCCAGGAGTGGCCAGGCACTTCCGAAAGGGTAGGCTGGGGAAGCTCGGCGAACGGCTGATGCCTCACTGAAATCCCACGGGGCCTGAGGTTTCGACGGTCAGGTTCGCCAATCTGCCAGGATCACTCCGCCGCAGGTGCCTCTGACTAACCCGGATTATTCAAACTCGACTCAATAAAGAGGCCTCTGATTTCGTCTAATGTGTTACTACAACGACACATTCGACGCCACCAGAGGCCTCCCTATGAGTTTACACTCTGTTCCGCCGGTGTCATTGGATTTCTTGGCCTCGCGGCCTGTCGAAATCGAAGTCTCTTCCTCACCGCTTTCCAGTGATGCCGGACTGCTGCTCATACGCCAGTTCGACGAGCGAATTCACCTCACGGAACAGTTCGCTGCCGCCCTTCAGGACACTCGAAATCCTTCGCTCGCCCGCCAGTCCATTGCCACGATGGTCCGGCAGCGGATCTTTGGAATCCTCGCCGATTACGAGGACCAGAACGACCACGACACTTTACGCTCCGATCCCGTCTTCAAACTCCTCGCCGGGCGTCTCCCGACGGCCTTGACCTCGCGAGTCAGCCAACGCTCGCGCTTCGAGAACGCGGTCTCGATCGCCGACCTCTGGAGGTTACGGGATGTGATGGTTGACCTCTTCATTCAGTCGTTCGATCGGCCGCCCAACCATCTCACCTTCGACATCGACGCGTTCGACGACCCGCACATGGCCAGCAACAACTCACTATGTTTCATGGCTACTATGAACAGAATCAGTATTTGCCAATTGCCATAACGTGTGCAGAAAACGATATGGTTCTCCTCGTGGGACTGAGGTATGGCACCTGTGCTGCATTCTTGGGGCCAACAACGATCTGCGATATCTGGTGGGGCGATTGCGGGCTGTCTGGCCTGACGTGCAGATCCATGTCCGAGGCGACAGTGGCTTTGGCGTTCCCCTAATGTATGACGTCTGCCAGAATTGCGATTGAGCTATACCTTGGGAATCGGCATGAACTCTCGGCTGCGGGCCATGAGTGACGCTCTCCTGAAGGACGCCCTTCAGCAATACGAAGAGACTGGCCAACCTCAACGGTTGTTCCTTTGCGTCGAGTATCAGGCCGACAGTTGGCTCGCCCCCAACCGGTCGTGATCAAGGTCGAGGTCCATGCCCAGGGGACCAACCGGCGAGCCGTGGTCACCAACCGCCCTGGCTGTCGCGTTCTCCACAGGCGATTTATGACGAGTACACCATGCGGCGAGAGCGAAACCGGAACAAAGAACTGAAGACCGAGTTGCTGGCCGACCGTCTGAGCGACCACCGGTTCATGGCGAATTACTTCCGTCTCTACCTGCACACGGCCGCCTTGAATCTGCTGGTGCGACTCCGTCAGGCGGTGGTTCAAACCCTGCCAACGTCGGCCGAGTTGAATCTGCCAGCCGATTTTCCGACAGAAGCGATCGACGAGCCGAATCGCAAGCGGTTCTTTAACAAACGTCGCGAGCGTGATCCGCTGGGAGGTGGTTTCGCCAGCACCTGGCGGACTCGTTTGATCAAGGTTTCGGCGGAAGTGATCACCCGCGCGAGGCGAGTCATTGTGCGACTATCCAGCAGTTGGCCTCACATAGATCACTTTATGGAGGTCAGTCGAGCGGTGAATATGCCCCCTTCCCAACCTTCCCCGGGATAAGCCGGATTGATCCACGTCGGGGAGCGTAAAGGCCGTTTGGAACGCTATGGGGAGGGGGAAGGTACGCCCTCGACTTGCACGATGCGATCCTGAAATTAGGCCAGGTGCGTTCTTGAACACCATATCATCGAATTCAGTCCCGTCAGTTCCCAAAATGGCCCGAAGCCTGACGGGTTTGAATAATCTGGGCTAAAGCCCTCTACCGGGTATCGTAGTGACCCGTGAATGGGGACGGGCCTTTCTCGATAGCGTCCCATTCCTCTTTCTTGAATCGTTTTCGAGCCGAATCACACTTGGTCTTCAACCAATCCTCAAAGTAGTCGGCGGTTTGTTGAACGCCCAGTTCGTGCCGCCACTCGAAGTCAGGCGATTCTTTGCCTGCCTCCAGCAACAATTCTTTGAAACAAGCAAATGATGTTTCTGTACGCCCGAAGTGAATGAGCGATTTCGTCTGATCGTTCCCCGTTTCTCTTGGGCCAGCATACACTTGAACCAGCCAGTTGCTGCCACGCTGATAAAGTTTGGCGTTCCCAAATCGCAACACGAATTCTCTATATGAAGCGGGAAGCGGGAGATCGCAAGACTCCACCCCCCTACCGGAGTTCAGCAGATGCGGGGCCATCAACAAGATGGAACTTCGGAGTCTTGATTTGACTCATCTCTTCATCGTGCCATTCAAACATGACGTATTCGACCTCCCCTTATTGGTTTGGTGGCCGACCGCCCAACCGACCCCAACGCTGGAAGTCAGTCAGACCATCTGGCCCCGAAATCCAATGGGGAGCAGCCGGGCCGCTGAAGCTCGGTTCAACAAAGTGAGGATCGCCGCCGTTCCTAAGAGAGCGGGGATATTCCAATGAACCTGCCCGTATCTCCGGCTGATGAACGGCCGCCGCTTTCGAGGCTCCAACGAACCGAGCCCACCGATTCAAAAGAACCAGGTGGGCCGTTTTTCGTTTCGACCTGATCCCAAGGGGGCGAACGAACGAAGGCCCGCTCCCGACGCCCAGAGCCACCCGTTGGTCAACGGCTCGAAGCGGATGGAGTCAGGCCTTGGGGCTCGCTCGCCAGCTCGGAAGAACACTCCGTGCTTTTATGAAGAAGGGACAGAGGGCTCGAGGGTAGCCTTGGGGGGCTCGGGCTGTTCGGTGCGAACCGCGAGCAGCATGATCACGATCGCCCCGGCGACGAGCATGTTGTCGGCGAAGTTGAAGATCGCGCAATCAAAGCCGATCGCATCGACGTGGAAATGAACGAAGTCGCGAACATGCCCCAGCATGACGCGGTCGTAGCAATTGCCCAGCGCTCCCGCCATGATCAAGCCGAGCGCAGCCGTGAGCCAAGCGTCGGACGCACCACCATAGACGAAGAGATAGTAGAGAATCGCTAGGGCGGCGATCACCGAGAGCCCCGCGAAGACGAGACTGCTGTTCGGAATGCTTCGGCCAAATCCCCAGAGTGCACCGCGATTGAAGCTCGTGTGCAATTCCAGGATATTCGGGATCAGTGAGATGGGCCGAGACCCGGGGGGACCAACGCGATCGAAGACGATCGCCTTGGTTACCAGGTCGAACCCGGCACCCCCGAGGGCAATCGTCCAGAACAGGGCCCAGCGAGTCCATCCGACCGACTCATTCATCCGCGACTCTCCAACTGGCGAGCGCACTGAATACAGTGCCGCGTGTAAGGTAGGGCTTGCAGCCGAGGCTTAGCGATGGGTGCTTCGCACTCCTGGCAGCGGCCAAACGTCCCTGCGTTGATCCGGTCAAGAGCTTCGTAAACCTGCTCCAAGGTCCCCTGCTCGTTCTCGATCAAGCCGAGGGTGAATTCCTGGTCGTAGTTCTCGGTGCCAACATCCGCCATGTGGAGGGGGACGTTGGAGAGATTGCCCGACGAGTCGGGCTGATCGCGTCTCAAGGCTTCGTCGGTCATCTGGTCCAGATCGCCGCGCAGCCTGGTCCGCAGGGCGACCAGGACCTGCCGGAACGACTCGACTTCATCGCTCTTTAGAACGCTGGCCATGAATCCCCCACCTTAAGCAGCGACTGGTGGCGCGGAAGGACGGGCATGCTAGGCCCCTCGCCCCTTCCTGTCAATCCGAACGCATCTCGGGGCGGAACCCCCGCGTGCTAACCTGATTCATCCTTTATTGGATGAATACTTCCAGCGTACACCGCCCAAGCCCGGGAAATCCACCCCGAAAAACCTGAACTTGCCTTGTCGACCGCCTAAAGGGGCACGCCTACCGAGCGTCTCAGGCCAGATCCGGGATCGATCTAGCCACCATCGCGGCGAGCAGGGTAGTGTTACGTCTCGGCGGCCTTCGTCACGCCTTTGACGAGGGTCACGAGACCTCGATGCGAGAGACGTACGCGATGTCCACGATCCGTCCGAAAACGATCTTCATCACGGGGGCCACCGGCCTCGTCGGCAGCCATGTGGTGGAAGAAGCGATCCGCAGGGGCCACAAGGTCCGCGCGCTCGTCCGCGCGTCGAGCGATACGCGCTGGCTCGATCAGTGGGGAGTCGAAAAGGTCCTCGGCGATCTTGCCGACCCGGACGCCCTCCGGCGCGGGGCCGAGGGCGCGGACTGGATCTTCAACTGTGCTGCGAAAGTGGGCGATTGGGGTACCCTCGAGGAATTCCGGAGCCTGAACGTCGACGCCTTCCGGCACTTGCTCGATGCGGCCGTGGCCTCGAAGGTTGAACGCTTCGTCCACGTGAGTTCGCTCGGAGTCTACGAAGCACGCGATCACTTCGGGACCGACGAAACGGTCCCCCCCGCCGCCGAGTCACTCGACGCCTACACACGATCCAAGGTGGAGGCCGAGGAACTCGCAATCAGCTATGTTCAGAAGCACGGTCTGCCGCTAAGCGTCGTTCGTCCTGGCTTTATCTACGGCCCGCGCGATCGCACGGTCCTCCCCAAGTTGATCAAGGCCCTGCAAGGGGGACGGTTCGCTTACTTCGGCTCAGGAAATCAAGCCCTCAATTGCATCTACGTCAAGAACCTCGTCCAGGGCATCTTCCTCGCCGCCGAAGTTCCCCAGGCAATCGGGGAAATCTTCAACCTGACGGATGGCGCACGCGTCAGCAAACGCCAGTTCGTGGGCAAAGTGGCTGAGTTGGCCCACTTGAGAGCCCCTCGGAAGAAGATTCCACTCTGGCTCGCCTGGACCTTGGCCGTCCTCATGGAGCGGAGGGCGAAGCGACTCAAGTCGACGGAACCTCCCCTTGTCAACAAAGCCCGTTACAAATTCCTCGGACTCAACCTCGACTACTCGACCGCCAAGGCCGAGCGCATTCTCGGCTATCAGCCCGCCTTCACCACCGAGCAGGGACTCGTCGAGGCGATCGCGGACCTGATCCCCACTCCGGCCTAGACGGACACGACCGACCCAGCTCACGGCTTCACTCGGAATCTCTTGAGTGAGCTGAACTTGATGTGTCCGCAATCACCCCGTTCCCGCCCCACCCGAAAGGAAACAAAGGAAAAGGCATCCCATGGACTCCATCCAAGGCAAGCGAGTCGCCGTCCTCGTCGAGAAGTTTTACGAGGACCTGGAGCTCTGGTATCCGGTTTATCGGCTCCGTGAGGCAGGCTGTAACGTCAAGATCGTCGGCCCCAAGGCTGGCGAAACCTATGCATCGAAGCACGGCTACCCCGCCAAGTCCGACGTCGCCGCCAGCGACGTCAAGGCCAGCGACTTCGACGCCATCGTCATCCCCGGAGGTTATTCGCCGGATCACATGAGGCGTCATAAATCCATGATCGACCTGGTGACCCAGGCGGCTCAGCAAGGCAAGGTCCTCGCGGCGATCTGCCACGGCCCCTGGATGCTCTGCTCGGCGAAATGCCTGAAGGGCCGCAAGGTGACCGGTTTCTTTGCCATCCGAGACGACGTCGAGAACGCGGGCGGAGTCTGGGAAGATGCCCCCGTCGTCCGAGACGGCAATCTCGTCACCAGCCGAACTCCCGATGACCTCCCGGCCTTCATGCAAGGGATCCTCGCCGCCCTCAGCGAGTCCAAAGCCACGAACGCCTGATGCGCTCGATCCGCCTGTTCACCAATCCTACTGATCACAAGCGCTGGGGCCCCGCCCCAGCGTTTTCTTTTCCCCATACCCCCTCTCTTCCCACATCCCCCTTCGATATGGTTGACTTTGCGAAGAATAACGAACGAAAGGGCTGCCCGAAAAAAGGGCAACCTGGGGGTTCTCGTGATTTTCTGGGGTCTAGGCCCTTTTCTGGTCGATAGATCGAATGCTCTCCAACATCATTCACTGATCCACTGCGGTGGAGCCGAGCGAAGGGTGTTCTCCCAAATTGATCAAAAGAGTCTCCAGGCGGCGTCTCGGTAGCCAGGGCAAAGGATGTCCTTGGCGTGAGAGCCGCTGGACGTTTTCTACAATTCGAGGAGAGATCGCGATGACCTTCAGCGCTTTGCTCGCGCTAGGATGGCTCGGCTTGGCTCCCGCCCCACCAGAACTCGCTCCGCCCCCCCCTGCTCCGGCTTCCGCCGTCGCAGTCCCCACGCCGACAAGCGTGCACGACTCGGTTCCTTCGCCTCCTCCCGTCGGTTCGGCCAAACCTGAGGCGGAAGCCCCTGCGCCGACTTTTACGTTTACGTTGGGCGGCAAATGTGAAAACATCACGCCATTGACCCATGGGGATGCCAAAGGGGATGGTAAGGTTGAGGTTGAGGCGGGCGATAATCAGGTGAAGGCGGTTCTCGGGGCCGCGGCCGGGGCGAATGTGTTCGTTGGCTTTGAGTCGACGGCGACCGAGTCAGTCCACCTGGTTCAAGAGTTTGAGATCACCTGCTCCGACTCGTCGATCAGCCAGGTCTATCTCACCCTGGAGAGCAATCTGCTTGGATTCCTTCGGAGCAAGCACAAGGCCTCGGCCGGGGTCCGACTCGCCAGCGCGACGATTGCGCCTGTCGGTTGGGCGACGACTCCTTTGGCGGTCAACTACCAGACCGTCGGCGTCGCCGGGCCGAATGGTTGCAACGGCGGCCCCAAGGGCTTCAAGTACGAGACTCCTCTCGAACCGATCAAGTCACCGCCAATGCCGTTGGGCCGTTACGTCCTCCACGCGACTTTTGTCGTTTCCGCCTCCGCATCAGGCCTGCTCGATGCACATTCCACGGCGATCTTCATGGCAGAAAGTGAAGATCTCGACGCCTGGGAGCGCGAGCACGACCCGTTCAAGGGGGATGCGCACGACGACTTCGGGTTCAGTTTGACCCTCAAGGCCGATGCGCCTCCCGGTTACCCCGCCGTCACGCACCGAAAGATGCCCAAGCGGATCAGCTCCCGGACGCGACCCCGGCAGACCCACTGAGCCAGACGGGCCGCATCTCCAACGATGGCCCACCTTCTGACTCACTTCATTCGCTTGTGATTGGGATCGGTTCCTGAGCCTCGATGGGCAGGGACCGATCCTGCCTTTCACTGAGGACAGTCCTTCCCTTCCGCCGGGATCCCCCCCGAAAGTGCGCCCTTTCTTTTTTTCTTTCAACGATCCGTGACCGAGCCAAATAAACGAGGATTCTTGCGGTTTCCGCAACCGGTTGATGTGCAGTAGGACGGCCGGCCCGGCCGTAATCCCATCGGCGTCGGCGCGAGTCAGTGGCGAAAAAAATCCTGCAAGATTTCTCCGTCTGCGGCAACAATTCTCTTAAATGACGGAGACGGAGCCTTCACCCAATTCTGAACCGCCAATGCCGATCCCGATCGATTGGGGGGCGACCCTGGCCGAGCATGATCGCCGGCTGCGTATCGCAGTCAGTTCGCGACTTGGAGAGCGGCAGGCGGTCGAGGATGTGATGCAGGAGGTTGCGCTGGCCGCGGTCGCGCAGCGGGCCCCCCTCGCAGAGTCCGGTAAGGTGGGGCCTTGGCTGCGTCAGATTGCCATCCGACAGTGTCTCCTCTACCGCCGCCGCCGCGGTCGGCAATTCAAGCTCCTGGACCGATTCGTCAGGCGCGGGGAAGGAGCCACCGAGGAGGGAGCGTCGCCCAATCCGCTCGACTGGCTGATCGACATCGAGCGGGACCAGAAGGTCCGGAACGCCCTCTTGGGGCTCCCGAGCCGCGACGTAGAAATCTTGCTGCTCAAATACACCGAGGATTGGAGCTACCGCCAGCTTGCCGAACATCTGGGCATTGCGGAGAGTGCCCTGGAAAGTCGACTTCATCGAGCGCGTCGGCGTCTTCGTGAGTCGCTCGCAAGATGGCATCAGAGCGAGGTATCGGAATGAGTTTCGCCAAGGAGAATCCGGTCGACGACTGCTTGATTGACCGCCTGGTCGATGGTGAGCTTGAGGAGATGGAGCGACAACGGCTGCTCGCGCTTCTCGAGACCGAGCCGGGGGGTTGGCGGCGATGTGCCCTCGCCTTCCTCGAGGCTCAAGCCTGGACTCGCACGTTGAGCACGGCCTCCAAGAACGGATCCATCGACTTCGGCTGCAACGAATTGCAAACGCATGCTTTGATGAATTCCGGGCGGCCGGAGAACCTCCTCCGACAACGACGCACGCCAGTGGGGCGGCGGCTTTCCAACGCAGGGATTCTCGCGGCCGGGATCCTGCTCGCCTTCGCGGCCGGCTGGATCGCGAGTGGAGCCAGACGTCCGATCGGTCCCGCGACGGTCCCGTTTCCGACCGGCGGAGTCGCCGAGGTCCTCGCACCATCGAGCGGGCTGAAAATGGCCTTCGATCCAGGTCAGGAGTCGCCCGATCCGCCGGAACTCGAACAGAGTGAGCCCTCGTTCGCTCCGCAACTCGAAGAACTCACCAGGCAGGCCGAGGCCCCGCCCGTCCTCACCGAGTCCGTCCGCAGGGAGCTGGAACGGCAAGGTTATCATGTGCAGCAGCGCAGCGGCCTGGTTTCCCTGGAACTGGAAAACGGCCAGAGTCTGGAGGTGCCCGTGGATGAGGTTGAGCTTCGCTACGTCGGCAATCGCATTTACTGAGTTTTATCGAATCACACACGATTCTTTTTTGATCAAACCAGGAGGCTGTAATGACCGGTTTAAGGAATGTCTTCGGTCTGGCGGCGCTTGGCTCGACCTTGGTCTGGAGCAGCGCAGGCTGGGCCCGGCAGGAGAGCGACAAGCCGCCTCAGAAAGAAGCAGGGCGAGCCGAGACGAAGGAGATTCACACCGAGAAATCGACTCGTGAGCGCCGCGAGGCACTCAAAAAGCAGACCGAGGAACTCACCGATCGGATGCGCCGCTTGAAACGGGAGCATCTCAGGAGAGGTTTCGAATTTTCGATTCCCCCCTTCCACCTCAACGTGCGAGGAGATGGGTACGATTGGTACCTCTCCGAACCTCGCTCCAATGAGCTGGGGGCGGGCATCGTGTCGGCGGAAGAGGCGCTGCGCACCCAACTGGGGCTCCCCGACGGCCAGGGACTCAGTGTGAAATCCGTTGAACCTGATGGTCCCGCCGCCCGAGTCGGACTCCAGGTCAATGACATCCTCACAACATTGGCCGGGAAGCCGCTGGCAACACCCGCCGATCTGATCAAACAGCTCAAGGAAGCGGGCGAGAAGCCAGTGCCCCTCCAAATCCTACGGTCGGGCAAGTCGATGACGATCCAGGTCAAACCCGAATCTCACGTGACATTCGGCCCGGTGGCGGCCACTCGTCCCCAGTATCAGCTCGGCGTTCAAGTCGCAACGCTCGATGAGACACTCCGTTCCCAGCTCAAGGTTCCCGATCGGGAAGGACTTCTCGTCAGTGTCGTCGAAACGGGCAGCGCGGCCGAAAAGGCGGGGCTCAAAAAGCACGACATCCTGCTGGCCGTGGGCGAACAACCGCTCAGGAGTCCGGAAGATCTCGTCAATCAGATTCAGAATTCCGATGGAAAGGCCCTGAACTTCAAGTTGCTCCGAGCCGGTAAGATCATCACCCTTGAGGTGGCACCGGCCCTCAAGCCCGACACCGAAACGGACTCCCCCGACCTCGACAATGCGCCCAGTGTTCGGGGCGTACGTCCTTCCGGCCTGGTGCTGCCTCAACGGTTTGATCCGTCCTTTCCCTTCCCGAGGGCCTACGATCCGCTCTGGCGTCAGCGGACGGGAAACTTCCCAGTCAGGCAGACATTCACCCTGCCTCACACTTCGGGATCGCAACACGGCGATCTCCAGGGTGAGGTCATGGAACTACGGCGGTTGATCGAGCAACTTCAGAATTCGTTGCAGACGAAACCCGCTTCGGATCGCTCAGGACAATAGTTCCAACGCCGGTCCTCGCCCCTTGGCAAGCGAAGGACACCCGTAATCCCAGGGAAGTCGCTCAGGCGAAAGGGGAGAGTCGGCCCTTGCGGTCCTCGATCGGTTCGGCCATCTTGAGGGCCAAGTCGATAGCAGCCGTAAGACCGATCCCCCTGCCCGACCGACTTCCCGAGGACTTCCCCGATGTCCCGACGCGCCTTCACCGTCTTACTCGTAGCGATGAGCGGCCTGGTCGCCTCCGAGTCCCGGGCTCAGTCGCTGCCGGGAACCAGTCTCTGGGACAACCGGGGCGACGCCGCTTCGGCCATGGTCGCGGGGATCCACCGCTTCGCCGACCGTGAACTCGCGGCCAGTGTGACGCGTCGACAAGCGCACTGGAAGCGAGATTTCCGCTCACCCGAAGCGTATTCCCTGTCGGTCGCCCCCAATCGAGAGCGGTTCCTCCAGCGCATCGGCGCAGTGGGAACTCGGGTCTCGCCCGTCGAGCTCTCGTACGTCTCGACACCCGATTCGCCGGCCAAGGTCGCAGAGGATGCGAAGGTCTCGATCTACGCGGTGCGCTGGTCGGTTTACCCAGGGGTCGACGCCGAAGGTTTACTGCTCGAACCCAAAGGTGCGATCAAGGCCAACGTGATCGCGATGCCTGATTGCGCGATCACACCCGAGCAATTCGTGGGGATCGCCCCCGGTCTGCCCCAGTCGGCTCAAAAAGCAAGGCGCTTCGCACGGGAGGGTTGCCGGGTCCTCGTCCCGACCCTGATCGATCGCTCGGACGAGTTCTCGGGCAATCTCAAGGTCCGAATGACCAACCTTACCCACCGGGAATGGATCTACCGCCAGGCGTACGAGACGGGGCGTCACATCATTGGTTACGAGGTCGACGAAGTCCGCGCCGCGGTGGATTGGTTCACGAGGCCAGGGCAGCCCAAACTGCCCGTGGGAGTGGCCGGAGCGGGCGAAGGAGGTCTCATCGCCTTCTATGCCGCGGCTGCCGATCCCAGAATCGATGAGGCGCTGGTCGAGAGCTATTTCGAGCCTCGCGAGTCGGTCTGGGCCGAACCGATCTATCGCAACGTCTGGGGCTTGCTCGAAGAGTTCGGCGACGCCGAAATCGCCAGCCTGATCGCACCTCGCGCACTAATCATCGAGGACTCCCCGGCGGATTCGCAAGAGAACCCGTTGGCCCCTGCCGTCGCCGGCCCACCCCCGGCTCGCAACGGCCGGGCCGACGCGGCGAGTGGCCGGATCCGAGCGCCGAAACGCGAGGCCGTCGAGTCGGAAACAAAGCGATGGAAGGAATTGATCGAAGACCTCGCGACGAATCAGCCAGGCTCGATCTTTGCCAGGTCTCACGACGACTTGAAGGACGATCGCTCGGAGTCGATCACTGACGCTCGGCCCCAATTCGACTCACGGGCCCGAATGAAGCGACTCGTGAATCAACTCTCCGAATACACGCAAGCGTTGATCAGGACCTCGGAGCTGCGCCGGTATGCCTATTGGGAGAAGGCCGACACCTCGACTCCCGAGCGTTATAGTAAGGCAATCGAGCCCTATCGCAGGGCATTCCACGAAGAGTTGATCGGCGCGTTCCCCAAGGCCAGCGAGCCGCTCAAGGCCCGAACCATCCAACTCTTCGACGAGCCCAAGTGGACCGGGTACGCCGTCGAGCTACCCGTTTGGCCCGACGTGGTCGCCTCGGGCATTCTCCTACTTCCCAAGGATCTCAAGCCAGGTGAGCGACGGCCGGTGGTTGTCTGCCAGCACGGTCTTGAAGGGCGACCCGAGGATCTGGTCAACCCCAAGCTCAAGAACGTCTACAACGCGTTCGGGGCCCAACTTGCTGACCGCGGCTATATCGTGTATGCGCCTCAAAACCCGTATATCGGCAACGATGGGTTCCGACTCCTTCAGCGCAAGCTCAATCCCCTGAAGCGGGCACTCTTCTCGGTGATCGTGGGGCAGCACGAGCGGACGCTCGAGTGGCTGTCCAGCTTGCCCCAGGTCGATCCCCAGCGCATCGCCTTCTACGGCCTCTCTTACGGCGGCAAAACCGCCATGCGCGTACCGTCGATCCTCACGCAGTATTGTCTCTCAATTTGCTCGGGCGACTTCAACGAGTGGGTGGTCAAGAACACCAACCTTGACAGATCCTACAGCTACATGTTCACAATCGAGTACGACATGTACGAGTTCGGCCTGGCCGAACGTTTCAATTATGCCGAGATGGCGGCCCTGATTGCCCCGCGCCCGTTTCAGGTGGAGCGTGGTCACAAGGACGGAGTGGCGCCTGACGAGTGGATCGGCTACGAGTTCGCCAAGGTCAAACGGCTGTACGATACCCTCGGCCTGGCCGATCTCGTGGACATCACCTACTTCAATGCCGGCCACCAGATCGACGGCAAGGGGACGTTTGCATTCCTGGCCAAGCACCTGAACTGGCCCGACGGTCGGTAACCGTCGGGCCAGGACTTCGGCCTGGATTGGCTCACGAGTCAAACAGCGAACCCGTTTGATCCCATGGCGGGGAGGGATCCCTCGCCAATGCGAGTTAGAGGGATTCCCAAAGTTTGAACAGGCGATCGAGTGCGGCGACCCCTTCCTCGAGGCGATGTCGGTCTTCCTCGTAAAGACCTCCCGTCTCGGTCGGCAATCGTCGCGCGGAGTCGGCGACCTGATCGCGGGCCCCCAGCATCTGGGCATAGAGCCGTTCGAGCGGCGCGCGATTGGGTCCGGCCCCGATGACGGCCAGCTTCTGCCCGGCCTGACTGATCCGAGCTTCACACGACTCGAGCACGCCCTGCCAATGTGCCCGCTCGTGCACATGGACCCGCTGGGGATAAGACGGGTTCTTGAGGGGGCTACGGGGTTGTTCCGCCTTGACGAGCGGATTGGATTCGCCCTCGGACACGGGCTGCGACATGGTCACGGCGTCAGCTCCCAACATCAAACTCGAAAACTCATCGCAACTTCGCCAGAACACCCAAACCAGCTCCATGAGCAGGGATCGTAGGCGTTACGGATCTGGCCATGGTACGGAGCGGCGGGGTGACTGGTCAATCGCTCCGGTCGGCGCGCCGCGGAAAGTCGCCGAGTCCCCACCCGAGGCGAATCCTCTGGACCTCGTCCCTTGTCGGGGGAAATGAGGCCAGATCGAGCCTCATACCGGGGGTTGGTCCAAGTTGGAGAGGAGTCCGCGGTCGGCATTCGAGGGATCGGGCTCGGCCAAGAGGTGGCTCAGGTTCCGGACCTCTTCGCGCATCATTTTGAGGACACGGCTCTTGGCCATGTAGACCGCGGCGAGGCTCATCCCGGTCCGGTCCGCAACGTCCTGCCCGGCCAATCGTTCGTGAACGAGCAGGTGGAAGACATTCCAGGTCTTGAGGTCGACACGTTGCGAGACGCGGGCGGCCGCTTCCCGGAACAGGTCGCGCCGGAGTTCGTGCTCGAGACAACGAGCCAGGTCGGTGCGGGTATCGACCACGGCCAACCAATCAAGCAAGGCGGGATCCCCCGCATCGCGCCCGCGCTGACTGAGCACCTTCAACGCGTCGCGCACCGCATAGTTCGTCAGCGTCTTGAGATAGCCCCGAAAACTGCGTGCCGGGTCGTAGCGAAACGTCGCCATCAGACGCGAGAGCTTGAGGAGGACGGTTTGAGTGACGTCGTCGACGTCGGCGTCCTGCAACCGCCAGGCACGGCACCAGCGACGAATGGCGGGGGCGTAACCCCGGACGAGTTCATTCCAAGCCGCCTCGTCGCGCGGACTGTTTCGCAACCGCTCGAGAAGCAACAGATTGGTTGATTTGAACTGAGCGTCGTCCACCATCCGATCCCCTCACTTCCCAAGTATTTCGAGACTAACGCGAAAAACTTCGGGGAAATTTTCCATTTTCCGCGTTAGGTCTCCGCAAAATCGACGGACTCACTTGCAAACGCACGCATCAGGTCGGCCTGACTCAGGCTTAAGAAGGTTAACCACAATTCGGAGTCGCCGGGACGCGGGTGGAATATTCGTGGCGACTTAGCCACCATCTCATCTTTTCTTTTAATACACACTGGAATTAATGTAATGCTTGCATCTTACTCATCCGAGATCGAAGACGCAAGACTCCATCGACTTTTCCACGCGACCTGTCTGAGCTTGGGCATCGCGTGGAAACTTGCGGTCTCGGTGCTCGCTCTGGCCATCATGACCAGCATCGTGGCGGGGCCGGCCGCCCCGTCCGACCGACTAGCCGCGGACGCTACTCAGCGCCTCAGGGTTAAGGAATATGAGAACCACGTCCGAGTCGCCACTCAGCTACCGGCAGGGCATAACACCCTCCGAGTCGAACTGGTCGACCCTCATGGAACAAAGCACCTCACTTTAACTTACGGAAAAGAGAGACTCATCAGCTCATTCACCAACAATAACCATTTAATGCGTATCGGGTACACCGTAACACACGACGGGGGCGAGGTCTTGAATATCCGAACTCCGGGCGCCGACTACCGTGTCGGCGTGCACGCGACCGGAGATTCCTACGTCCTTGTTGAAGACTCCACCAAAAACAGGACCCCACTTGGCCACCTCCATGTCTCCCCTGAAGGTAAACGAGTGCCAACCAGCGAGAACCCAAATCACCACTGATAGGCGTTGAGGTTCTCACAAGGCCTCAAACGGATCGGCGATCGATTCGAACTGCCCCCATCCGCTGGCAAAGCCGACTCCCACGTAACCCTCATGGCCACCCTCCCCTTCACACTTCGACCATTCCGAAACCGCCCGAAAACGAACGACGGCCGCCTCCGATTGAAATCAACTTAACTCACTCAAAGTCGTTCTTGCATTTAAATTACACCGCAACCAAGAAAACCTGAAAATTTTCAATCACTTGCGTTAGATTTTCCCCGATTCCATCGACCCTTTTGTGAGCCCGCAACACAAATTGGTCGAAGCAGGGAATGACAAGAATGATCCAGATCTGGATCACTGAGGCCGTGCCCCTTGCTTATGCCCAACCTTCGGAGAAGGTCCGCCGACACCGGCGTATCAACGTCTGGAGAAGAACCATCGCTGCGGGCCCATGCTCGACATCGAAATCAAATCGAATTACCCAGGCGCCGGCGATCCTTACAGCGATTTACAGTCGGCTGGCGCTCGGATCGTGGCGACCGAATCACCTGTACGAAGCGCTCGTTATGGCTAGGGCCTGTGACCACGCCTGGATCACAGACCCCGGCGACAACGACGACGGCGGGCTCGACTCGAGGGTAAACTGCTGTAATCAGGAAAAAAGGGAGGCACTTGCATGAATCGCTTATTCGTACCGATCATCGAAAACACGGGGCGTAATCGACTTCTCGACGCGACCCGCATGAGCATAATCATCGCGTGGAGGCTCCTGATTGCCGCTTTTGCACTTGCGATCATCGTGGGCATGTCGGCAAAGCCGGCCCACCTTGCCGAGAGTTCGCCAATGATCGCTTCTCAGCCAATTCGTGTCGTGAAAAACGGAAATTCCTATCACATCTTCACACAACTACCTACTGGCAAAGATTCACTTGAAATTGAACTCATGGACTTTTTCAACAATAAACAAATACATGCTCTTTATTCAAACAAAGGACTACTAAACTCATTTACGCATGTATCAGACAAATTCCTTGTGTCTTACACAACAAGACCAGGGGGTGGAGAAATTGTAAACATCCGAACTCCCGTATCGCTCTACTCTGTCGAGCTTCACAGCAATGGAGAGTCAAAAGTCAACGTCACGGCCTCGACAACCTCCCAGCTTCCTCTGGGAGAGATCAGGGTTTCCCCCGAGGGCAAACGATTACCAGACAGCAAGAATATCGATTCCCGGAGGTAGAGTTCCGAACCTCAGCCACAAGCTGAAGGTATCGAGGTTCGTTTTGACCTTCAGAATCCTTCGTCGGGAGAGATCAACGGGACCGGGCCTCCCCCTTTTTTTCCAGGTGTTATAGGAGTCGTTGATTCGCTACAATTCTGCGGGAACGATGCCCCGCCGAAATGAGCCGGTCCACTCCCGGTTCGCATCCCGTTCGAGGTTCAATCCGCAATGTATCATCTCCGGTCGATCGGACTCCTGGTGTGCCTGGTTTCGATCTCCGCCCAGGCCGCCGAGAAGGTCCCGCTTCCGAAGACGGCTGAAGGCTGGAAAATTGAACTGACGGCCCAAGCTCCGAACATTCTCTTCCCGACGGCAATCGTCACCGCGACCGATGGGACGCTCTACATCGGTCAAGACCCGATGGACATGCCGGGGCCGCCGACCCAGCCGATCGACTCGGTTGTCTCCTTCAAGGACGGCAAGGTCAAGGTGTTCGCCGAGAAACTCTGGAGCGTGATGGGCCTGGAGTGGTTCCAAAACACGCTCTACGTCGTTCACGCACCTTACCTCTCGGCGTTCCGCGACACCGACGGCGACGGCAAGGCCGACTCACGCGTCGACCTCATGACCGGACTCGGTCCCAAGCTCCCCGGCTTCAACGGAATCAACGACCACGTCCCCTCCGGCATACGCCTCGGAATGGACGGATATCTTTATATTGCAATCGGCGACAAGGGAATTCCCAAGGGGGTCGGCAAAGACGGCACGACGATCCAGCTCTTCGGCGGAGGCGTGATCCGGATCCGACCCGACGGAACAGGACTCGAGGTTGTCTCAACCGGCGAGCGTAATCCCTTGTCGGTGGCGCTGAGCGCGACCGACGACGTATTCACCTACGGCAATGACGATGATAGCAAGAAGTGGCCCAACAGCCTGACTCACCATATCGTCGGCGGGCATTACGGCTATCCTTATGAATTCCTCTTGGCTCCGAACCGGGCCTTACCCATCGTGGCTGGGCAGATCGGAGGCTCGGGAGCCCAGGGCCTCTGCTACAACGAGGATGGGCTGCCCTCCTCGTATCGCGGGAACCTGTTCTTCTGCGACTGGGGACTGTCGACCGTCTTTCGATACCAGGTCGAGCGAACCGGCGCTACGTTCCGCCTGAAAGAAAAGACCCCGTTCGTCACGAAAGGCGACCTCGCCGACTTCCGGCCGTTCTCGCTCGCCGTTTCCGCCGACGGTGAGAGCCTCTGGCTGGTCGACTGGGCGTTCAACAGTTGGCTCGCCGACGGTCCGCAGACCGGTCGCCTCTACCACCTGACGTACGAGGGGCCGGACCGTCCCGAGAAGGTTGCAAGGCCACAAGGCGACGACCCCACGGTCCAATTGGCCGCGCTCGATCATCCTGCGCTCGCGGTCCGCCTCGAGTCGCAGCGTCGCCTGGCGCAGCTCGGCGCGAACCAGGTGGGGCCCCTGACCGCCCGGCTCAAGAAGAGCGAACCCGAGCTCGGGCGGCTGCACGCGCTCTGGGCCCTCGACGCCATCGATACCACCGAGGCCCGCGAGGCGATCGGCTCGGTGCTCGCGGACGATCAGGTCGAGGTTCGCCTCCAGGCCGCGCGGCACGCCGGGATTCGTCGCGACCGCAAACTCTTGACTGGGTTGACCTCACTGCTCCGCGACCGCGATCCGGCCGTCCGCCGCGAGGCGGCGATCGCCCTCGGGAAGCTCGGCGATCCAGGTGCGGTGCCTTCGCTGATGGCCGCCCTGGGAGACCCCGACACCGTGACCTCCTGGGCCATCCGGCATGCGATTCGGGAGTTAAAAGCCTGGGATGAGGAGTCGCTCGTTCAGGCCTTGCTTGACGACCAGAGGCGCGATGATACGCTCAAGTTGACCGACGAAGCGTGGGCTTTGCCCGTGGTTCAGGCGCTCGTGAAAGCGTTGACGGCGACCGAATCGAGTGTGATCCGATCTCGGATCGTCTCCACGATTGGCGGCCTCTATCGCCAGTACGCCCCGTGGACGGGCCAATGGTTCGGCACCAACCCACTCGCAGGACAACTCCCTCAAAAGACGGTCGACTGGGACCGAACCGCGATGGCCAACGTCTTGAGGGGCCTGGCGCTCGGTTTGGAAGACCGCGATCCGGCCGTTCGCGCTCAAGCAATTATCGCTTTTCGCACGATCGGTCCCGAGACAGTCCCCTATCTTCGATCGCGCCTGATGAAGGAAACGGACGAGCCGAACCTCAGGGGCCTGATCGAGGCTCTGGGGCTCCTGGGTGATGTGCACGCGTCAACGAACCTGGCAATCATCGCCCAGGATCCGAAGCGGTCGGAGACGATCCGTGGGTCCGCGCTCGACGCCCTGGGCCGATTGGGGGGGGCGCAGGTTCTGCGGGCCCGGCTCTCGTTCGTTTATGATCCGAAGGCCCCCGTCTCACTCATCGCCCGCGCCCTGCCGGAGCTCGGTCGAGAAGGGGTTCTCCCGGCCAACGACGTGGCCGCGTTCCTCGAGCATTCGACGGCCGAGATTCGCCAGGCGGCATTGCTGGCATTCAACCCCAAGCGAAAACTCCCCGAGGAAGTCAGGCAGGCGGTGATCGACCGACTGACCGACAAGTCACCGGAGGTCCGCAAAACGGCCATCGAAGTGCTGGCTCGCTTGAACATCCGCGAGGCGATCCCCCGGCTCCTGGCAATGGCCAACGAGAATCAGGTTTCGGATGAGGCCACGATGGCGCTGGCTGTGATGCCCGATCCGCAAGCTCTACCGATCTACCTCGCCGCTATTCAGAATCGAAATCCCGAACTTCGTCGCGCAGGGGAAACCGCTCTCCTGGCGATCCGCGACCGTGTGGCTGGCGACCTGACCAAGTCACTGCAATCCGGCAAGCTCAACGGTCCCGCAACCATGTCGCTGGAGCGTGTGCTCGCTCGCTTCCAACCGATCGCCGATTGGCGCGTGATCGGCCCGTTCCCCCGGACGACCGCTCAGGTTTTCGTCTCCGAGACGGCGATCGATTTCTCTCGGTCACACACCGGCGCAGCGGGACAGACCATCGCCTGGACCCCTCGCAAGGCCGAGCCCGTGACAGGACGAGTCCCCCTCAACGACTTCAAGAAGGGGGCGGGAGATCGGGGTGGGTTCGGTTACGATACCAATGGCTCTCCCAACCTCTGTGCCTTCGCCTACGCCGAAGTGCCCTCCGACCGCGATCGCACCGCACTCTTGCTGGTCGGGTCCAGCGGCCCGATTACCCTGACAATCAACGAACGCGTCGTCCATAGCGAGAGCAGTCAGGCTGGTCGTCCTTACTCGCCAGACTCCGACCTCGTGAGAGTGGAGCTCAAGAAGGGGCAGAACCGAGTCCTGGTCGTCTCGCGTCAAGGCATCGGCGCCTGGTCATTCAGCGTGCGGATTTCCGAACCGTCCTCAATTTCCCTGGCCGCCCGACCCGAAGCGAACACACCCGAGCGATTGCAGGCCTTTGCACTTTCTCATGACGGTGATTCCAGGAAGGGAGAGTCGCTCTTCTTCGATCCCAAGGGCATCGGCTGTGTCAAGTGCCACTCCGCGGCCGGTCAAGGGATGGCGAATGCGGGACCCGACCTGACTGGCCTGGCGCTCAAGTATGATAAAGCCGAGATCATCCGCTCGGTCCTCGAGCCGTCAAATCGGCTCGCCACCGGCTATCAACCGGTTCTCCTCTCGATGCAGGACGGTAAAGTCCTGACCGGACTCGTTCGCTCAGAATCCGAGACCGAGATCGAACTGGTCGATGTCAATACCAAAGTCACCCGCATCTCGAAGAATCAGGTCGAGGAGCGTCGAGTCAGCGACGTTTCGCTGATGCCCAAAGGCCTGGCCGACACCCTCTCCCCGGTAGAATTCGCCGACCTGATCAGCTTCCTTCAAACCCTGAAATCGGCCCCGGCCTCCCCCGCCGCACCTTGACCCCAAGGCCGGCGTCCTTTGGCAAACCTCAGGTCACCGTTTCGCATCCATAACACTGGAATCGAAGCGGTCTACCTGAGGTGAGGTGCCGTCATCCGACCCCGGGCTCACGCAGTCACTTGCCTCGGGGTTCAACTGGCTTGAGCGGACTCCAGGCCGGTAGGGTCGCGCGAATCTCGAACGTCTCGCCGCGGTCGGTCTCGACCGTGCGCGAGTCGCCCGGTGATACCCAGCGCAGGCCGTCGCGATCGTTCAGGCTGACAGACCGAGCCGGCAGGTTGCTAAATCGGAATCGCCCCTGCTCGTCGGTTTTCCCCTCGGCCTCAAATGCGTATCGTTCGCCCGCGCGCCATTGGGGCATGTGGGCGTAAATCTCGACTCCCGGAATCGGCCATCCCGTCGCCGCGTCCAGGATGCGGCCCTCCACCACCTGGCCAAAGGCCAAGCGGATCTCGACCGGCGGACCTCCCGGATTCAGCGTCTCTTCGGCCGGCTGGTACTCCTTACGGAGGTCGAGGGCGGCACGGTAGGGACCGAACTCGGAACTGAGGTTATCGAACTGGAACCGGCCCTCACGATCGGTCAGCGTGGGCGGGTCCCACGTCGTCCTCGCCTGAGAATGATCCAGTTTCAGCGTAACCGGCAGTCCTCGGATCGGCCGACCATCCGGGCCGATGACCCGCCCCGAGGCTGCGACCGGCTTCGCCAACCGAATCTCGATGCGCTCGACCGCATTTGTGCCATCGAGTTTGACCGGGCGGCTGATCTGAGTGTTATGACCTTGAGACGCGACAACAACGTAGGTGCCACCGATCGGCAACGGGGAAAGAAAGAAGCGGCCCTGGATAGCGACGACGGA
This sequence comes from Singulisphaera photorubra, assembly GCF_045290345.1. Taxonomy (GTDB): domain Bacteria; phylum Planctomycetota; class Planctomycetia; order Isosphaerales; family Isosphaeraceae; genus Singulisphaera. The sequence continues at coordinate 4,873,770 of NZ_CP155447.1, forward strand.
CTGAGATCGCGCTGGGTGTACCCCCTTCAGGTCCCCCGGCATCTCGGCCGTGACGTATCCGACAGAGACTCTCTGGTCAATCGGGTGCCCGTCAGCATCGAGCACCTGGCCGACGATCGCCCCGGCCGGCACGCCCCGTACCTCGACCTCCTTCGGCTCGTCTCCCGCCTCAACCTCGAAGCTCCCACTCGGGAACCAGTAGCCCACTACCCCCTGCGACTCGTAATGAACGGAGCCCGGAACCGGGGCATCGAACTCTACTTTCCCCTCCTCGATCGGCAAACTGCGACTGCCGGTGGCCGGTGACCCGGCCGCTCGGGACGCCGCAAGGACCTGGACTGATCCCGACGGTTGGACCGCCCCATCGGGCGTACTGATCCGAAGCACGATTCTACGCTTACTTATACTTATTAAAGCAATCGGTTGAGTCAGGTCGATCGTCACCGAATCCACCGGCCGCTCCACGACCAGCCGCCGGCTCTCTTTTCCGGCCGACAAGGTCGCCTCGCCCGGCAAAAGACCCTTGATGAGAAACGAGCCACCGCCGTCTGTCGCCTCGACGGGCACGCTCCAGAAGAGGTCCTGAGATTGCTGTCCACGCTGGAGATCAGGAATGATCACCGTCTGGCGAACCCGGACGACCGGCTTACCACCGCTCCGATCGAGGGGGGCAAGATCGCCCCGGATCGTGCCGGCGATCGTGCGATCGCGATCGACACTCCAGCGCAAGCCGGCCTGGCCGGACTCGACGCCCATCACGATCGAACGACCATGAGCGTCCGACTCGATGACAAACGCATAGGTCTTCTCCTCTTCAAGTCGATCGAGCGTGAAACGTCCGGCCGAATCCGTGGTGGCAATCGGGGGACCGATACCGGCGTGCCCCCAACTACCTGTTGGCCCGTTTTCAAAAAAGGTCTTGATGCGAGCCCCCGCGATCGGTTCACCGTCGTGCGTCACAACGACACCACGGGTCGGCTCCGCATGGGTGATGGTCAACTTCGTCTCGACATCCGGTTTGAACATCACGCGATCCGCGGAGAATGGCTGAAATCCGGGTCCGTCAATGCTCACCCGATAGGGGCGTCGCGACGCATGCGGGATGGTGGCGATGCCCGCATCGTCGGTGCCCCAGCCCTCGCTGCTGTACAACGAGCCCCCTTCTATGATCAGGCCTCCTTTGACCCGTATGCCGGCGACTGGCGCACCCCGCTCGTCCACCACGCGGACCCGCGCGGGGAATCCTACATCGAGTTGAACGTTGATCCCCTCAACAGTCTGACCTCGCCGCGTGACGAAGGGGCCGACAAAGGTGGGGGCATAGTCTTCGGGTTCGAGAGAGAGGTATGTCGAGCCCGCGGCGTTCGACTCGAACGAGAAGGACTCTTTGAGGGGATTTACCGCAGCCGAGTTCGAGAAGTTCCGCGATCGCGTAATGATGGAGGCGTTGATTGGCTTGCGCAGGGGCGAGCCATCGGGGGTGCGGATCGTCCCCTTGATCGTGACCTTGCCCTGGCCCTCTCCCGCTGGCTCCAGGTCCAGCGGTGCGTAATCGGCCTGTGCAACCTTCAGCCGCTCGAGCCTTTCGGCGGGGGCAAGTACCTGGGCGGCCAGTTTGACGGCGACCCGAGTTCCTCGATGCAAACCGAACAGAGCCAGAGGCCCAACCGACAGCAGGACAAGAAGCCCGCCCCAAGAGATCCGTGCCCGAGGCCGTTCGCCGGGCCGCAGAATGCGGAGGATCCGCTCGCGCAACGGGGACAGATGCCGCGGGCCACCCCAGGCAACAGCGACCGCGTGCGGCGCCGCCGTTGAGCTGCGCTCGGCCCAGCCGGCCAGGGCCCGCGAGTAGTCGAGGGGCCGGCCGGTCAAGGCCACGGCCGCCGCGTCGCAGCAGGCCTCACGCTCAATCCGAACCTGCCGGCCCAACCACCAGACGACCGGGTTGAAGAAGAGGAGCGATTCGACAAGCAACTGGACCAGGTTCCAGAGGTAGTCTCGCCGTCGAATGTGCTCGAGCTCATGAGCAAGGATCGCCCGCAACTCGTCGGCCTGCAGGCCGGTCATGAAGGCGAGCGGGAGCACGATGGTCGGCCAGACCAAGCCCAGCACGCACGGCCCGAGTTTAGCTTCGCAAGAAACCACTTGAATATGGCAGCGAATGCCGATTTCACGTCGAAGGCGTTCCACCAGGTCGAGGAGATCCCGATCCTGGACCCGCGGCCCGCGCGTCAGGCGGACGGCCGCCAATGCCGAGCCGGTCGTACGCGCCAGCATGATGAGCACGCCCGCCAGCCAGCCCAAAGCCGCCACCGGCACCCAACCGACGTGCCTTGGTGTGAACTCCGCAGACGCCTCTCCTTTGATGGCGGGCGGGGACTGCGGGAGTACCGAGCGATCCCCGACGACCGCGAACGGGGCGTGACGAACGGGCAGAGGCCGCGGCGGCTGGGATTCGAGGACGGCCCAGGTCGCCAGGCCGGTAAACAACACCCCGAACTGAGTGGCCAGCGCCAGGAGATAACGTGCTTCGGGATGGCGAACCGAGACTCGACGCAACGCAGCGACCAGAAGGAGTGCCAGCACCGCGCCTTGCCAGAGCGTATGCGAGAGTGCGAAGACGAGGTGTCGCCAGGCCGGTTGCTCAAAGAGATCAAGGGCGTTCATGGGGCCTTCTCCTCCGGGGCCACCTTCCGCTCCGCATCCTGAATCACCTGGCGAATCTGCGCGAGCTCTTCCGCATCGAGCTTCGATCCGTCGAGCAGGGATTGCAAGGCACGCGCCGGGCTGCCGCCAAAGACGTTGCGCAACAGGTCACGCATCATCGGCCTCAAGACCTGCCCACGCTTCACCAAGGAGTGATAGACGTGGGACTGGCCCTGCTGCGAGTGCCCGACCAGGCCCTTCTTCTCCATCACCTGCAACACCGAAAGGACCGTCGTATAGGCGCGGTCCTTCCCATCGGGGAGCGCCTCCTGCACCTCCCGCACTAACAACGGACCCCGGTCCCAGAGCACCGCGAGCACCTGCAATTCCAGCTCTGACGGTCGTATGGACTTCATCAATGCTCCCCCTCGCCTGGCTACTATGACTCCAGTATCTACTAGACTCACAGTAGGGTCAAGCGGCAAGGGGCGATTGAGAGAGACGATTTTTCCGCAAAAGATGAGCTGATCCGCTCGTGGTGTTGGCGAGTCAGAAAAGCCAATCACGCATTACGCATCCCGAATGAGGCATGCGTTCCGATCGATGTTGGTTCCACCTTCAAGATCGATTCATCATCACTGCAAGCTTCAGCGACAGACGGGCGACCGTCAGAACGAACCCCAGGCATTCGACGATCGCCCCGCAGGGTTCATAAAAATGTCTTACATGAACTCTTCTGCGTTTAGAGGTTTGTGCCCTTGGCAAAGAACGATTGCTCGGTCGACTCTGCGACAAACTCGTTCATTGCTAAGAATTCGATATCTTGAATCCAATCACATTCAAAAACGATTCCGCAAAACGATGTCGAGTCAAGAAGGTGGCCGGTGCCCGCCCAACTAGCCCCCTGCGGACCGCCAGCGTTCGACGAAGCGGCGGTAATCGTCGGGTGTATCGATTCCGACGCTCGGTTCATCGACGAGGCCGACAGCAATGCGATGGCCGGCTTCGAGGACACGGAGTTGCTCCAGTTTTTCGATCTTTTCGAGGGGCGAAGGGGGGAGTGTCGCCAGTCGCAGTAAGAAATCACGGCGATAGGCGTAGAGACCGAGATGGAGATAGGCCAATGGGAATGATGAGGAGAAGTCGGGCCGACCGTCGCGATGATAAGGGATCGGGCTGCGCGAGAAGTAGAGGGCCTGCCCCGCGGCGCTACAGACGACTTTGACACACGATGGGTCCAGATAATCCGCCTCGGACCGGATCGGAGTGGCGAGGGTAGCCATTGAGGCTTCGGGGTCGTTCTCGAGCAGTGCGATCACAAGGTCGAGAGCGTGAGGAGAAATCTCTGGCTCATCGCCTTGGAGGTTGACGACGATTCCCGCCTCGGGCAATCCCTCGGCCACCTCGGCGACACGGTCGGTGCCGCTCGGGTGATCGGCGCGAGTCATCGCGCACTCTCCTCCGAAGGCGGCGACCGCCTCGGCGATGGCACGATCATCGGTTGCAACGATGATCCGATCCAGGCGGGTTGCGCGGCGTGCGGCCTCAACCACGTGCTGAATCAGGGGTCGTCCTGTTTCGGATAAAAGGGGTTTGCCGGGCAGTCGGGTTGAAGCGAAGCGAGCCGGGATTACAGCAACTATTTCCATGTTTCGACGAAAACTCCCTCCGGTCTTCTTCCGATACAAGGGGCACTGAAGGACAGTCGCCTTCGAATGAGTGCATCAACAGGAACGTTCACTATAGCCGAGCCCGACTCTCTGGCAACTGGAGGGATCCAATTCGCTCAGGGAGTCGAACCCCATCGGGACGGATCTTCGAGGGGTGCCCGGCCGGACCCATGCCGCAAGATGCAGCGTGGCCTGGTGTGTCTCAGTCGTTGGAGGAATCTCGCCGGACGAATGTTGGACAATGATGTCTGATGCTCCCCAGCAGACTGCTCGTCGGAAGAATCACGACCGTCGCAATTGATTCAATGAGAAGCCCGCGGGCACTCTGATTTACGGTTGCGTGCGGAATGGGATTCAACACTCTCGGGGCTCCCGTTCATCGCCGGTCGATGGCGGACCTGAATGGTTCGTCCCTGCGTCTACTGAACGGTCCGTCGCCTTCAACTATTGCTTGCGCTCTGCCTATTTAGGGGTTGTTGATTTGACCCCGGTAGCCGCGTCATGGACCCCGCTTCCACAAGCCAAGGGACCGTGATGCGCCATGGAAGGGGGGCGTTCACTATCGAATTGCGGGGCGGCCATAGCCAATGGTTTGGCGGTCGTCTGGGGAGGTTGAATACATGGGGTGGATCCGCAAGACCCGTCGCCCGGATCGCAGTCAGAGTAAGCCAGAGATCGAAGCGCTGGAGGTACGGACCCTTTTATCGGCGACTCCTCGGTTCCACAAATCCCATCTTTTCCAGCAACATCAGCAGCATAAACATCAGCAGCTGACACGTGCTCGGCAGATTGCAGCGTTTCACAATAAGCAGGCGGATCCGTCACAAATCGCAACGCCCCACATCACCACCTCGGCGTTGAGCAACGCAGCGATTTCGAATTCCGACAGTCTGGTGGGTGCATCCCAGGCGCGGGCTCAATTCGGCGTCGACGGATCCGGAATGACGGTCGCCGTGATCGACTCCGGGGTGAACTATAACCATTCCGCGTTGGGGGGTGGTTTCGGCCCAGGACACAAGGTCGTTGCGGGGTTCGACTTCTCCAACAATAGCTCCGACCCCATGCCATCGGGCAGCTCGCACGGGACCGCCGTGGCGGGCATCATTGCCTCGAACGATAAGGCGAATCCGGGAGTCGCCCCCGGCGCCGATATCGTTGCGCTTCGAGTCTTCGGCAATGACGGCAAGAGCGATTTCAACCGTGTGGGTGATGCGCTTCAGTGGGTGATCGATCACCACAGCGAACATAACATCACAGCTGTCAATATTTCTTTATCTGATGGCAACAACTACGCGCAAAACTGGTTTGCCCGTGATGGTGGCGTCGGCCAACGAATTACCAACTTGGTTGGAACGCTCGAAACGCTCAAAATTCCCGTGATCACGGCGACCGGCAACAGCTTCAGGGGTGCCCAGGGAGAAGGCTTCACCGCGATCATCCCCGATACCATCAGCGTAACCGCTACCGACTCGTCGGATCAGCTTGTGTCCAATGCCCAGCGGCTGGGCGCGGCAATCGGCGGTGTCGCGGCCACGGATATTGCCGCCCCCGGCAAAGGGATCCTCGCCCCCACCAATGGCAGCGGGTTCTCGAGCGGCGACGGAACCAGCTTTGCCGCCCCTCAGGTCACCGGCGCGGTCGTCTTGCTCCAGCAGATTTACGCGAAGCGCTTTAACACCCTGCCCACGGTCGACCAGCTCGAAGGCTGGATCAAGCAAGGGTCCGATCCGGTCTCCGACCCCGCAACCGGAATCAACATCGGCAGGCTCGATATCCCCAAAGCCGCCGGCCTGATCCCCTCGCCGCCGGGACAGCCTAATCTCCAACCGCAGGAGTTGGCTCCAACGCCAACGCCAACGCCAACGCCAACGCCCGCACCGACTCCGACGCCGACACCCGCTCCAACGCCGAAGCCGACTCCAGCCCCCACGCCGACTCCGACACCGGCCCCCACTCCGACACCGACACCGACGCCGACTCCGACACCGGCCCCACGCCGACACCGACGCCGGCCCCACGCCGACACCGACTCCGGCCCCAACGCCGACACCGACTCCGGCCCCAACGCCGACACCGACGCCGACGCCGGCCCCAACGCCGACACCGACGCCGGCCCCAACGCCGACACCGACGCCGGCCCCAACGCCGACACCGACGCCGGCCCCAACGCCGACACCGACGCCGGCCCCCACGCCGAAGCCGACACCGGCCCCCACGCCGACGCCAACACCGGCCCCCACGCCGACACCGATCCCCGATTCTTCTCAGGGATCGAACTCATCGGGCGGCATCTCAATTTTTGTGGATGGTCGGCTATTGACCAACCAGAGTGCCGACAAGTTGGCAGGCTTGTTCTCCACCACATTCTCCAGTAGCCCGTCGGGCAAAAACTCGATCCGTCTCTGGGGAGCGAACGGGAAAGCCGTGCAGCTCGGTGAAACGCGTACGACCGGCAAAATCAAGAAATCCGACGCAGGCGAGCCTGTCACGCCTTCGCTTCCGACTCCATCTGGACCACTGCACTCCGCTCGACGGTCGGCGTTTGCCCGATTCCGAAAGATCCGTTAGAATCAACCACGAGTGAGTCGTCCGCGATTCGCGACGATAAGCGCGAACATCGGCCCTGCCGTCTCGTCCTTCGGGACGAGGTGGCGGGGCCTTCTCGCATCCTGGAGGTTGGATTGGCCACAAAAACTCAGACCGCCCTGATCACGGGGGCGGGCAGTGGGATCGGTCAGGGTATCGCGCTGGCTCTGGATCAGATGGGTCTGCGAGTTGCACTCGTTGGCCGTGACCAGGCGAAGCTCGAACGCACTCGCGACCAACTGACGCAGAAATCGGGTCCGGCCTTGATCGCCTCGTGCGACGTCGCCGACCGAGCCTCGGTCAATTCCGTGGTTGAACGTGTTTTGAAGGACTTCGGCGTCATCGACGTCCTGGTCTGTAACGCCGGTACGAACGTGCGGAATCGATCACTGGAAGTGCTCGATCCCGCCGACTGGGACCTGATGATCGCAACCAATCTCACAGGGGCGTTCAACCTCGTTCACGCCGTGCTTCCTCAATGAGAGAACGGCGCGAAGGATTGGTCATCCAAATCGCCTCGATCTCGGGAAAGCGGGCCAGCGTCCTGGGAGGAGGAGGCTATTCCGCCTCCAAGTTCGGCCAGGCTGCGCTTGGCATTTGCCTGGGCCGGGAGGAGGGCACCCGGGGGATCCGTTCGACCGTGATCTATCCTGGCGAGGTCAACACCCCGATTCTCGACGGCCGACCCGTCCCGGTCGGTCAAGAGCGCCGAGAGGCCATTCTTCAGCCGGCGGACCTCGCCGCGGCGGTCCGCTTCCTGGTGGAGCTCAATCCCCGAGCCCACGTACCGGAATTGGTCATCACACCGACCGTCGACGATTACTTCTGAGCGCCCAGGTCTCGATGACTCTCGAGTGGCCACGTTGCTCTCCATTAAGGGTGGCGCGACCACTCGGGCTTATCGTGTTTCCTGATACACAAACAGATTTTGCAGCCCTTCCGGAGCGGCAAAATCTGTGTGGGTGTCGATCCAGTCAAATTCTTCGCCTGACCCCTCGTGCAGTCGGGGCAATAGGTCGAACTGCGTTTAACCGTTCATCTGTCCAGCCTCGATGTCACCGGTTGCAAACTGGTTGAACTCGACGTATTGGAGGTGGCGGTAAAGCTTGCTCTCGTTCTGAAGCTGCCGTGGCTGTCCGACCGACTCGACCCGGCCGTTCTGCAAGACGATGATCTGGTGGCACGACCGGATCGTTGAGAGCCGATGGGGCAAAATGATCAAGGTCCGGTTCTGGCCGATCCGCGCGATCGTATCATCAATCAAGTGCTTCGTGTCATCGTCGAGCGGTCCGCTCGGCTCCTCGATGATCACGATGGAAGGGTCGTGCAGATAGGCCCGCGCCAGGGCGATCCGATAGAGCTCGTCAGTTTCGAGGTAGTGGCCGAGCGGTCCGATGACCGTGTCATACCCATGGGGCAGGTCTTGAATGAAGTTGTGCGCGTGGGCCACCTTGGCGGCTTCGATAATCCGAGGCAGTGAGTAGCTCGGATCACCCAGCCCGATGCACATCGCCACCGAATCGGTGAACACAAGATCGGCCTGGAGCACGATCGCGACCTGAGCCCGGACCGATTCCAAGGTCACGTCACGCAAGTCTTGCCCATCGATCCGGACCCGGCCGACCTGGGGATCGATCAACCGTGGAATCAGACAGGCCAGCGCGAGCTTCGCATCCTCATCCAACCCCATCACTGCGGTCCGCGTGCCCGCTCGAAACTCGGCGGAGACACCGTCGAGCAAGACGCGGCCGGAGCGGCTTTCGAGCGAGACGTTTTCCAGAGTGACTCGATCGCGCATCGGGGGAAGAAAATGCGCTCCCCCATGCTGGTGCAACTCCGTTTTTCGTTCCAGGAACTCGAAAATCCCCTCGGACGATCGATTTGCCTGGCGGAGGATCCGACGCATCTGGACCCACTCGATGATCGGATGGATCAAGGCCGCGAGCGATACGACCAGGATCAAGGCTGAGGCCGGCGCGAGCCGTTGTGAAACGGTCACGTTGTATCCCAAAAGGCTGATCGCCAGGATGGCCGAAGCACCGTAGAGCAGACCGTTGGCCGGGTTCAGTCTTCCCTCGGTCTTGATCCGACGAGAGTCCGCGTCTCGAAACCGCTCAAGATGCTCGTCAAAGCGTTGTTTATCGATGTTCTCCATACCGAAGACGCGCACCAGCCTGAGCAGGCCGAGGTCTTCGTGCAACAGGCAGAGCTGAACGGCCGCGTCACGCATTGCCGCATCTGACACAAGGCGCGCATCCTTGTTCATGATTCGTGACGTGAGCCAGATCAGGGTTCCGAGCGAGGCCAGAAAAACGGTCAATATGGGAGACATCAAGAGCGCGATTGCCAGCAGGCCGATCGCCAGGACCGGCATTCGAACCGAATGATCGAGTTCGGCGAAGATCGCGTCGCGGACGTCGTTGACTTCGCGGGTCAGCAAGTTGATTACCGGGCCGATCCCCTCCGTCGGGAGTGAGGACTGGCCGAGCCGATACATCTGTCGGTGGATCTGGCGGCGGAGTGTGGTCGCCACCTCACTGGCCGCGTCGGCCAGGACCGAACGTCGATATTGGGCAATCAGACTGATCGCCAGGAGCAGGCCCGCCGCGATCGCCAGGAGGCTCGTGAGCGCTCCCACGTTGTTCATCAGCGTGGGGACGCGGCGGATCACTTTGAGGAGAGCCCGGGCTCCTTGACGGTGCAAGGTGTTCGGGCTCGACCAATTGGCCGCGACCAAGGGAAAGAGACCGCTGTCATTGAAGACCGTCACATCATGGACGACTCCCGATTCGCGGCTCGTCACCCATGAGGGTAGCGTGGCCACCTCGCGTGTGGGTATTTGAGCCACACCACGCGAGGCCAGAAGGCTCGCAAGCAAACCGGCCACTCCCAACAAACCGAGAATCAGCAACGAGTGCAAGGCCCCGAGGACGTTGGCGATCGCCACCGTCCTGGACCGATTCTCGAGGAGCTTGCGAGCGCGAGAATACGCGTCGGCCTGCATGCGTCATGTCCCGTCGACGTGAGAGGAGGGCGATGTCGGAACTCGGTTCAGGAAATCCGACGTGTCGCCCGGGACCCACGTCGGCTCAGGCCAGGTCGCGATCCTCAAAGAGCAGGAACGCGAACAGAAGGCATACTCCACTGTACAACATGCAATAGCCGAGAGCGGGCAGAACGTAGCCGACCCAGGGAATCATGACCCCCGTGGAGATCGCCGGACTGGCGTTGAAGAACTCGAGCCCGGGGAGAATCCATGCGAAGAGCTGCGCCATGAAGCTGATCAGCTCGTTCACATTTCCGCCTCCCGTCACTTCCACGAGGACCGGCGATAGGTGACCGAGAAAGAAGACGGCGATGCAGACAACCAGGTTGACGAGCATCGGCAATCGCGTCGAAATCGCCACGCTCAAGCTCGCCAGGACCGTCACTTCGAAAAAGCCGAGGGCCAGGCCTGGCAAGACCTGCTTGACCTGATCCAGTTGCTTGGCGGATTCGGCAACCCCTCCGGCTGATTCTCTCAGGTCGTAGGCGTACTTGTACCAGACCCCCATCTCAAAGAGTGATCCGAGAATCACGAACAAGAGCAAGACGCCCAGCTCGATTCCCAAAAACTTGCCGATGATGAACTGCCTGCGATTGATCGGCTTGGAGAGCAGCGTGATTGCCGTCTTTCCATCGATCTCCTCGGCCACGGTTGAGCTGGCCGTAAGTAGCGCCAGGAGCAAACCGGCGAAGGAGATGGTCGTCAGCCCCGTATCCTTGTACATCTTGATGTCTTCGCCGAACGTGAAATACGACACGAAGACCGAACAGATCAAGGACGATCCGGCAATGAACGTCAGGACGAAGAAGGCCGGCTGTCTGATCGCTTCCTTGGCGGTCGCGAACGCGATGGTGAGAGCTTTCATGGAGGCGATGACTCGAAAGATGGAGGAGGCCTTACCCAGGTTGGCTCGGCCGAGATTATGAGACCTGAGAATCAATGAGTGATCGTAAAGCCCTGAAGTCCCGGCTCACCGCCTGGCAATCGGATCGGAATCAACCCCGCGAGCCCCCTTTGGAGGCAGAAGGAACTGGGTTGCCTGACCGGTTGCTTGAACAGTGCCAATTGCAAGGAAAAACACGTCCATCGAAGCGATCACACTTGGAGATCGAGACAGCCAGGATGAACCTCATTCGACAGAGATCAAAGGCGGTCGAGAACTAATACCGGATCTCGAAACCCCGAAGCTCTGGCTCGCCTACGGGTAGGCTCTCGGTACGCGCGGCGTGGATCTTGTCTCCAATGGCATGATGAATCGAGTCGAGCAGTAGTTGAAGCTCAGTCGGCTCCCCTTCAGCGACCAGTTCGACCCGGCCATCGTCGAGGTTGCGAACGTAACCCGAGACTTCAAACGACTGGGCTAAATGCTGGGTGGTAAAACGGAATCCCACGCCTTGCACTCGGCCCGAGTAATAAACTCGGCGACGCTCCAATGGCATGAGACTCAGCTCGCGAAGGGCCGATCGAAACGACAAACCGAAATCGATTTGCCGAGCTCCCAAGGTTTTATTCTAGCGGGAGAGAACTGGCGAAGGCAAGCCTGGCAAACCACGAGCAATCGAGCCTGAACACGAACGAGTCAATAAAGCGGCGCGGCCCTCCGATCGAAGACCGCGCCGCCGATTTGAGTCAATCCTCGGGCCTTCCGATCAAAGCCCGTTGAGTTCGATGCGGTCGATCGACCCATTGGCCGCCTGGATCGAAACCTGACCGGTGCGAGCCGGTCCAATTCCAACTGCCTGGAACGGCGTGGCCGGAGCTCCCGAGGACCCGTCCGCCTTGATGGTGACGTTCGCCAGGGTGAAGGGGAGACGGTTCTCGACCTTCAAAGTCGTGCCACTCGCCCCCTTACGGGCGACCTTGACCGAAACGAACGTGGAGGCCATCGCGTGGTCGAGTGCACGGGCCAGTCCCGGACCATCAAGGACCGTGACCGTCGAGCCTTCCGTAAAGTTGGTCTTACCCAACGGCAGCCACCCCTCGTTGAGAGAAGAACGGCTCACCACCACGCGTCCGCGGGTTTCACCCGTCTGGCTTGCCGTCAGCGTGACGTTCAAAAAGAGGGCGGGGACAGCGGCTGTAGGCCCTTCTTTGTCGCTCACCACACAGAGCGGAAGCCCCATGAGGTGCAAGCCTTCGAGCGCCCCCTGAAGTCGGCTCGCCTCGGTCGCGAGTTCGCCTTCCCCCTGGACCCGAATGAAGAGACGAGACTCGGCAAGATAGCTCGGATCGATCACGTCGGACTCACCAGACGCGTCGACGGCTTCGACGAAGCGAGCGGCGAGCGCTACTTCGTGCCCATTGATAATCTTGCCCGCCTGAGCACGCATCAATTCGAACGGGACGTCGTTACAAATCCGCCACATGGCCGCCTGAGCGACCCCCTGGCTGGTCCCGAGTGTCGCGAGGCTTCGCAGCGCCTTGCGAGCGCGTGGGTCGCCTGTATATTCATCCACATCCATCAGCTCGAAATGGTCGCGGCCGGTCGGCGTCGCCATGCCGAAATTGAGGCAGACCGCGGGCAGCGTCAGGTCGATCGTCTTGCCGACGGGGACGGTGACGGTGCTCGATTGCTGATCGGTCGAATTGACCGGAATCGAGTGCAGACCGGCTTCGCTTCCGGCCGCGCCACGGAACTGGCCGAATCCCCCGGGCCGATTGGTCGGGGTTCCTAGGCCCATGCTCTGGAAGCCACCACCACCCCGCTGACCGGTGGCGCTGGCGGCCACCAAGCCGGGCGGCAGCACCACGTTCAGTCGCTTGGAGGAGGTATTGCGGATCGCAAACCGGACTCGATCCTGACCTTGTCCGCGAACCTCGAGTTCAATATCGCCAGCCTGCCGCGCATCAAGCACGCGAACCGTCTCGGTGACGGCTCCGGCCGCGGGCGATGGCTCTTCCGGCTCGGCGAACGCCGAACCTGCGAAGATCAAACAGGTCGAGAGGCCCGCGGCCGACCAGGCCCGGGCCAGGCAAAGGTGTCGCCACAACATCGCGTTGGACCTTTCTGGACGGGGCCGCTGCTGAGGACCCGTTCAAAGATCGCCCTCCCTGGCCCGAATTATTCACCAGTGTATTCCCAACTGACCCGTCCCAACCGTGAAACTCCAATGACGTTGGACGTCCAAAGTCCCCGGTTTATTCGAACGAGTCTCCCCCCTATTCTTCGGCAACTCGACCATTCGCCATCGGTCGATTTCGCGATTCGAGTTCAACCAGGGGTTCTAATGTCCCTGAGATACCGATCATACCAACGATAACTGACCCACGGCGCCCGCTCAGCCCCTCTTAATTTACGCAACCCTCAAGGTTGCCCTGCTCCCAAGGAACGGACGACCTTGACTGGCAAGGCGCTCAGCTCTCGGAAGACAGGCTGGAGAGGGAACATCTCGGTGCCCTGGCCAAGCGGGATCCAGACGGTCGCCTCCCGAGATAATGGAGCCCCGTCCGTCATCGAAGCCGTGGCGATCACTTTCAATTCACCCACGGCTGACCCCGCGTCCTCGGCAACCTGCAAGGTCAACTCAGCCGGGAGTTGAGTGGGACGAAACTTACCTGCCGCCGGTCGACCAGTTCCTCGCTCCGCACGGATCGTCACGGGTTCGGCGGTGACCCCGGACGGCAGACCGGTCGCTCGAAGCACGATCGAGGGAATCCGACCCTCCACCGCAATCCTCAACCGGACTCGTCGACTCGATCCCGGGGCCAGGTTCAAGACCCCTGCCGGCCCGTTCGATGCCTCTGTCCCCAGCGCCTCGGTCCCTGTGCCCGGCTCTCCCAATTCGAGGCGTTTCGTAGCCTGATCCGGCTGGAAGGTGACGAGAAAGTCGGGCCGAGCCGGCTCGACGGTCAATCGGTAAGCGAACTCAGCGCCACCGTTGCCGTAACGGTCGGCAACCTCGATGAGCCAATCTCCATCGGCCTCGGCCTGGTGCACGAGCAGGCTGTCGGTGGGAAAGGCCCCCTGCCCCGACGACCAGGGCACGACGAGAGTCGAATCACCTTCCAACGGGTCGTCGTTTTCGGCGATTCGACGGCCCTGGTCATCGCGGACTGTCACCACCGAGTCGAGCCAGGAACCGAGCGGCGCCGCCTGGATTCCGACTCGCAGCTTCTCGCCTTGCCGGACCGCGACACGATAGCGATCCACCTCTCCCGGTTTCTCGATGCAACCGTTGGCGGTGGAACCTCGAGGGAGTCGCGTCCCGGGTCGGCCTTGCGGGCTAAGCTGAGCTTCGACGATGTGCGGTCCCTCTCCCACATAAAGTCGATAGGGCACGATAAGAGGTCCGCTCGGCCCGTCAAACGGGCCGATTTCCACGAAGGTGCCAGGGTGATCGGGCATCACGATGCGTTGGCGAAGTGGAACGTCCAGCGTGCCGCCGGAGACGATCAGGTCGATCGGTTCCCCGCGGGCCCCGCCTAGTGGAAAGAGCGCCGTGGCGAAGGGAATCGTGAAGACCCGGAGTCGATAACTCGTCCCCGCTCCACCTTGGTAGAGTGCGTCGTGAACCCGGACGACGATTGTTCCGTCCGTTGGAAACCGTGACGTGACGCGACAGTCTCCCTCAAGGCCGGGAGTCTCTCTTTCTTGAATCAAGGAGCGTCCAGCCCCATCGAGAAGCGTCACAACCGGCCTGATCGGCGAACCCAACCGACGCGCCTCAACCTCGACGGTAACTGGTTCCCCCCCACGTCCCTCGATCCGGACGTGATCAACGTCACGATCCTCGAGAACACCGCTGACCACCGCGTTCAAGCTCAGCGCATCCGCGTGGGCAGGGTCGTCATTCGGCTCTGACTCTTCGATCTGGTCGAGCGTGTCGACCCGGAACAGCACGAGGTTGGACAGGCCGAATGGGCCGTCAGCCCTCAACTCGCGGACTCCAGGCGCCGCCGTTGCGTGGGTTCGGACCGAGACCGTGAGCCGACCCTCGGCCGTCATCTGCTGATCCAGCACTTCGACCCCGGATCCGGAAATGCGGAGCCGCGAATCAACGTCGAGGTTGCGGCCGCTGAGCGTCCATTTCGTCGTGCGGCCGACGGCGACGCCCGGAGGGTAAAGCCCTGTGATGACCGGTTCACGCTGGGGCACACGTGACGACGGAGCTTGAGCCATCACCTGATTGAACCCAAGAAGCCAGACGAGCGCAAGCCCCTGAGCCTTCTGAGCGATCCAACATGGGTTCAGCTTGATGCGATTGTCATCCATCGTCTCAAAAATCATCGGAACGGCCACACAGAATGCGTCATGATTATCAACGATTCACGCCTGGGCTTAAAATCAGCTGAAAAGGACCGCCGCTCGGACTCGCGCCGACCCCGATCGAAGTACGGCCGCTTGTACGTTTCAATCCGTGACGTAACTCGTTTCATTTTCAACAGTCAGGCTAGTCCAGCTTTCCAGCCTCTGCCTCAGAGGCGTCTGGGGCTCTCGCGAACTTCAATTCGAGAAATCGGGCTCAGGCCGTCGGGATCGTCTCGGTGGTCTCGAGGCCGTAGAGCTCGATCCCCTCGGCGCGGAGGTCGACCTTTCGGATCTTTCCCGTCACGGTCTTGGGGAGCTGGGCTACGATCCGAATGTAGTGGGGAACCTTGAAGTGGGCGATTTGCCCCCGGCAATAGTGGCGGAGGGCCTCTTCGGTCAAGGTGGCACCCGGCTGGGGAACAACCCACGCGGCGATCACCTCGCCATACTTGACGTCAGGCAGCCCGACCACGGCAACCTCGGCGACAGCCGGATGATGATGAAGGAATTCCTCGATTTCGGGTGGATAGATATTTTCGCCGCCTCGAATGATCAACTCCTTACAACGGCCGACGATCCGGTAATTTCCATCGTCGCGGCGCATCGCAAGGTCGCCGGTGTAAAGCCACCCCGCCGCGTCGATAACGCGTGCCGTGGCTTCGGGGGCCTTGTAGTAACCGGCCATCACGCCATGGCCTCGAACCCGAAGCTCACCCGCTTGACCTTCTCCAACTTCCTCGCGAGTGACCGGGTCGACGAGTTGCACTTCAACCCCCGGAATCGGTCGGCCAACCGTGCCGACCCGCACCTCGATGGGGTCGTCAACCGACGTCTGGGTAATGATCGGCGACGCCTCGGTCTGGCCGTAGCCGATCGTGATCTGCGACGCCCCCATTGTGGTGACGACCGCTTCCATCAAAGGCAAGGGACAGGGACTGCCCGCCATGATCCCGGTCCGAAGGCTCGAAAGGTCGAAACGCAGACGATCGGGATGGCCAAGCTCCGCCACGAACATGGTCGGAACACCATAAATCGACGTACAGCGTTCGGAGTCGATCGCGGCCAGGGTCAGCCCTGGATCGAAGCTCGGCGCCGGGACCACCAGCGCGGAACCGGTCAGGGCACAAACCAAGGTCCCCAGCACGCAGCCAAAGCAATGGTAGAAGGGCACGGGAACGCAGACCCGATCGTCGGGTCCGTAACGAACCCGCTCACCGATATAAAACGCGTTCATTAACACGTTTCGATGAGTAAGCATCGCCCCTTTGGGAAGGCCGGTGGTTCCCGAAGTGAATTGAATATTGTAGACATCATTCGATTGAGCCGATCGTTCACGCGAGTTCAACTCCTCGTGCGCAGGGCCCGTTTCAAGTTCGGTCCAGCTCAGCCAGGCAGGGCCTGGCCGTTCGCTCAGGGAAACCAATCGCCGGAGCCGGGGAAGTTTCGCCGCGGCCCAGCCGGCAGAGTCAGCACGGGCCACCTCGGGGCAGATCGTTTCGACCATCCGCACAAAGTTGGAATCTTTGAACGAGCTGCCCACGATCAAGGTGGCGACATCGGCCATTGCGAGGGTCTCTTCCAGCTCATGGAGTCGATACGCTGGATTGATGTTGACCAAGATTGCCCCGATCCGGCCCACTGCGAACTGCGTGACCACCCACTCGGGGGAGTTCATCGACCAGATGCCGACATGCTCACCGCGCTCGACCCCCTGTCTAAGCAGACCAGACGCCACGGAGTCGACCCGCCGATCGAACTCGCTCCACGACCAGCGAATCCCCAACGACGGGAAAACCACGGCCTCCCGCTCGGGAAATCTCGCGGTCGTACGGCGCAGGACGGCCCCCACGGTCAGGTCGGATACCCAGGGGGTCGATGGGGCTTTGCGAGGGGGCATGGCTCAGCCTCACTCCTCGGCAACTCGATCACGACACCAGTTCCACACGGGTTGTCGCTTGTGGATAAACGCACGCATCCCTTCCTCGGCCTCCTCGGAGACGCGGACGGCGGCCGTCACCGCGGCCGGGCCCCGAAGATTCGCGGGGCGGCCGTTCACTTCGTCGAGTAAGCGCTTCGTGGTGGCCACGGCCCGGGGGGCGGAGGCCAGGAGCGAGGCTCCAAGTTCGACCGCCTGAGTGAGACAGGAGCCGCGGTCGACAACACGATTGAATAGACCCCAGCGTTCGGCCTCGGCGGCCGAGATCGGCTCACCTGTCAAAAGCAGAGAACGGGCCCTTCGCTCACCGACTTGTCGGACGAGGTCGTACATCACGACCGCCGCGACCAAGCCACGGCGGACCTCGGGATAGCCGATCCTGACATGCTCCGCCGCAATGATGAAGTCGCAGGCGACCGCCAGCCCCGCCCCGCCGGCAAGGGCGTCGCCATTGAGCGCGGCGATTGTGGGCTTTGAGAGGTGATGAAGCTGATCCACGAGGTCGGCAATCCCCTGAACGTCGGCGATCGCCTGCTTCTCAGACTCCTCCGTTTCTCCGGAGAGGATCGACTCTTTCAGATCCATCCCCGCGCAAAATACGGGGTCGGCCCCCGTCAGCACAACGGCGCGAGCGCCATGCTCGGCCTCGATCTTTGTCAGGTGATCGCTCAGCTCGGCCACAAGGTCCCGAGACAGCGCGTTTCGGCGTTGGGGCCGGTTCAGGGTCAGGATGACGACCGGTCCTTGATCGTTCCGGAGAATCATCGATTCATGCATAGTCATTCCTTCGCGGTCGCGGGTCCGGGCAGTCTCATCTCGAGCAACGCCACGCCCAGGGCCTTGCCTTGCGAGTCGATCCTGAGTGACCGGCTTGCGCCTCCTCCCAAGGCGTTCTCCAGCACGAAGTTAAGAGCGTGAATCTTGGGGAGCTCATACCGCCGGACCGCGCCGATCCTGAGCGGCCGAAAAAACTCAGCGACGGCCTGCGCGGTCAGCACCTCTTTCATCCAAGCATAACCACACGCATCGTTCGCCACGACGCCGATGTTCGCACGATTCCCCTTGTCACCACTCCGGGCGTGCGCGACATCTCCGACGCGAATGAGCGAAACGGACGGCTGATCGCTGAACATTATTGAGTCCTCCGCAACCAATCCGAAACCGGGCCGACTTCCGTCCTGGCCTCAACGAGGTGGCGAGGGACCAGCGTGGGCCAGTATCCGAAGGCCGGGCGGGCCGAGGGCCTGCCCGACGCATAGCCCGCGATCCCCGAAGGGCCCGAAGTGACCAGTGGAGCGAACTCTCGGCAGAACCGCTCGACCGCCTTACGGTTCGGGTCACGCACGCTCACCCTCAGCATGACCTCGAAGGGAGGAGACTCTACCCCGAGAACGCCGGGCACGACGCTCCCCGCCCCAAGGCATTCGACGAGTGAGTCGGCCAGTTCGAAACCCGCGCGCCGGACCCGTTCCAGAACGATCCAACCCGACGCATGCGCCTTGGCCTCAGCCCCGCGCCCGACCACGGCGAGCAAGCCGCTCGCCGTCCAGCCGTCGCGATAGACTGCGGCCACCTTGAGCCGATCGCTCGGCGGCCGTCCGGTCGCTCCCTGGAGCGCCACGCGATTCGGGCCTACCTCGGTCAGCGAGATCGAGGTCAGATCCACATCGACGTCAGGCGTTCGATAACAGGCGGGGTCATCGATCTCATAGACGATTTGCTCGGCGACCGTACCGACGCTGACCAGCCCTCCTGAGCCGTCCGGCTTGGTGATCACGCTCGCGCCGTCGCGGTCGATCTCGGCAATCGGATAGCCGATATTCTCGAGGTTCGGGATCTCATCCCAGCGATGCCAGAGCCCGCCCGTCGCTTGCGCCCCGCACTCGATGACATGACCGGCGGCCGACCCACCCGCCAGGCGATCCCAGTCGTTCCAGGCCCACCCGAAGTGAGCACAAGCCGGCCCGAGGGTCAACGACGCATCGGCCACGCGCCCGGTGAGGACGATCCTCGCTCCTCCCGAGAGCGCCTTGGCGATCGGCTCCGCACCCAGGTAGGCATTGGCACTCACCAGGCGATCGGCGACGGTCGAAATGGGTGCCCCGGTCTCCATGTGCGCAAGGTCCACATTCTCTCGGATCCAAGCTGGGATCGAGCCAAGCAGGTCGTCACCCGTCACGACTCCGAGAGGCTCGCCCCCCTGCCCCGCGGCCTCGAGCACCTCCGCACACCGCCTGGCACATGCACGAGCATTCAGGCCGCCCGCGTTCGTGACCACCCGCAGGCCCGCTTGCTCCTTCAGAAGAGGAGACAGACGTTCGAGCAACTCGGGAAAGTCGGCCACGTAGCCGGCCTCCGGATCCTTCGATCGGAGGTGGCTCAGGATGGCGAGGGTCAGCTCGGCGAGATACTCCAGCGTCAAGACGTCGAGCTGCCCGGCGCTTGCCAGCAGAAAAGGGGCGTCGAGGTTGTCACCCCAGAAGCCAGCGCCGTTGCCGACACGAAGGGTGCGGTTGGCCATCGTGGCTGGCCTCCTTTGGTTAGCTTAGACCTGGAAGACACCGACCGGAAACCCCTCAGTCTCGCGCTGACGGGTCGCCACGTCGAGCGCCAGGACGAGAACCTCACGGGTTTGCAGCGGATCGATGATGGCATCGACCCAGCCTCGTGCAGCCGCATAGCGGATATCGGTCTCGCGATCGTAGCGGGCCCGCAACTCGTCGGCCATTGCGTTCAATTCGCGGTCGTCGACCTGCTTGCCTTGACGTTTCAAGGTGGCGACCTGGACGTCGAGCATCGTCCTTGCCGCCTGCTGAGCCCCCATCACGGCATAACGGGCACCCGGCCATGCGAACAGGAAGTTGGGATCGAACGCCTTGCCGCAGAGCGCATAATGCCCTGCGCCGAACGAATGGCCGACGATCAGGGTCAGTTTCGGGACGATGCTGTTACTGACCGCGTTGACGAGCTTGGCGCCCCGGCGAATAATCCCCGAGCGTTCGGCGTCCCGCCCCACATCGAAGCCATTGACGTCCTGGATAAACAGCAAGGGAACTCGTGCCTGGTTGCAGTCGAGCACGAAGCGGGCCGCCTTGTCGGCGCTGTCGGCATAGATGACGCCGCCGAACTGGTAAGGGCCGCCCCCCTCGGGCCGAAACCGGAGCCGTTGATTGGCCACGATCCCGACCGGGATTCCTCCCAGCCGGGCAAACCCGCAAAACAAGGACTTACCGTAATCAGCGCGATACTCGTCGTAGCGCCCCCCGTCGACGAGCGCCTCGAGCAGGTCGCGCACATCGTACTGAGCCGACGGATCGGTCCGAACGATCGAAAAGAGATCGTCGGCCGAGCGAGACGGGGGGTCGACGGGAACCTCCGCGGCGCCCCCTTTCGGATCGGGTGGGAGCAGCGCGACGAGCCGTCGCAGGCGGGCGAGACACGAATCGTCATCCGGCTCGTGGTAGTCGACCGTCCCGCTAATGGCCGCATGCATCCCCGCGCCACCGAGCTCCTCGTGCGTGATATCCTGGCCGATGGCCGCTTTGACCAGGGCGGGACCGGCGAGGTAGAGGCCTGAGCCTTCGGTCATGAGCACCGTGTCGCAGAGGACTGGTAGATACGCCCCCCCCGCCACGCAGTTGCCCATGATGGCGGCGAACTGGGGAACCCCTTGCGCCGAGAGAACCGCGTTGTTGCGGAAGATCCGACCGAAGTCATCGTCGTCGGGAAAAACTTCATCCTGCATCGGGAGAAAGACGCCCGAGGAATCCACCAGATAGATCAGCGGAAGTCGATTCCGAGCGGCGATCGTCTGGGCCCGGAGCACCTTCTTGATGGTCATCGGGAAAAAGGCCCCGGCCTTGACCGTGGCATCGTTGGCGATGATCATCACGCGCCGACCGGCGATCTGGCCAACCCCCGTGATGACCCCCGCGCCCGGAGCTCCGCCCCACTCCTCGTACAACTGGTAGCCGGCCCAGAGGCCGAGCTCGAGAAAGGACGAGTCGGCGTCGATCAGGGAGGCGATCCGTTCACGGGCGGTCTTTCTCCCCTTGGCGTGCTGACGCGCGATCGCATCGGGCCCACCTCCTTCGCGGATCCCGTTCGCCTCGGCCAGTAGGCGTGCGGTCACATCGCGAAGGTCGGGTTCCGCGGGACGTCTGGGATCGGTACGTGATTCAGCGGACGGCATATAATAATGTCGTTTCTTGACAAAAGGACCCCGCCAATCAAGACCGCTCCACGACCAATGCGACGGCGTTGCCCCCCCCGAGACAGAGTGCGGCGACTCCGATCTTCTTCTCATAACGTTCAAGGGCATGAATGAGCGTAACGAGAACGCGGGCGCCACTGGCACCGAGCGGATGCCCCAACGCGATCGCGCCTCCGTGGACGTTGACCTTGGCCAGGTCAATCTCAAGCCCCTTTACACAACCGAGCAACTGCGACGCAAACGCCTCGTTGATCTCGTAAAGATCGACCTCCTCGGGTGTGAGCCTTGCCTTGGCCAGGACGGCTCGAATCGCGCCGATCGGAGCGAGGAAAAGGTCGCGCGGGTCGAGGCCCGAGATCGCCGTCGCGATGATCCGCGCGACCGGTCGAACGCCCAACTGCTCCGCCTTCTCCTCCGAGGCGACCACCAGCATCGCCGCCCCGTCGCTCAAGCTCGATGAGTTGCCCGCCGTCACCACCCCACTGGCGCAGAATGCCGGCTTGAGCTTGGCCAAGGCCGCTTGGTTCGACTCCGTACGCGGCCCTTCATCGGCCTCGATCGTCGTCACGCTCCCTTTCTTTCCCTCGAGGGTCACCGTGACGATCTCGGAGTTGAAGGCCCCGGAGGCCTGCGCCTCGAGCGCACGGCGATGGCTCTCGCACGCGAAGCTGTCGAGCTCTTCACGCGAGAGTTTGCACATATCGGCGGTACGCTCGGCAGCCTCGCCCATCGGCCAGCCCTCGACCGCGCAGGTCAGGCCGTCATGAAGCATCGAGTCGACCAGGACCCCGTCACCCAGTTTCCAGCCGCCGCGCCCCCCTCGAAGCAGATGGGGAGCATTGCTCATGCTCTCCATACCACCGGCCAGGACCAGATCGGCGTCCCCCGCCCGAATGGCCGTCGCGGCGAGCATGACCGACCTCAAACCCGAACCGCAGACCATATTGATGGTCAAGGCGCTGGCTTTCGGCGGAATCCCCGCACCGATCGCGACTTGCCGTGCCGGCGCCTGCCCCAGGCCTGCCGCCAGAACGTTCCCTACGATCGCCTCATCGATCACGCCCGGATCGACCTTTGATCGCGCAAGCGCTTCTTTCGCCGCGACGATCCCCAAGTCCACCGCGGAACGACCGGACAGACCACCGAGATAGCGGCCGATCGGCGTCCGACAAGCCGAAAGTATCACCGGAATCGGACCCGACATGAGGAGACCCTCAAAATCCAAAAATGAGGCGATCTGCAGAGAGTCCGCCTCGCACGACCCATGACCCGCGGCCTAGGCCGGCGGCATGGCCTCACCAACAGGGATTCTAAGAGCCCCCGATGGGCAGGTCAACGACTCCCCACGGCCCGACGGCCGCTCTCCGTCCGGACGCTTGCCGGCGCTCCGGCCTCGATCAGCCCCTGACCAACCAAGGCTCTGACGTGTTTGCAACCCGACGGATCGAGACCGGCCCGACGAAAGATAAAGTCGGGACAGTCACACTCAGGCCCGTAACTCGTTTGGGCCACGTCATAGAGCGTGCCGTCCCCCTTATTCAGCCGGAACGCGCGCACAGCCGCACCCGGCCCGCATTCCAGCGGCTCGACCAGGTAGAGGCTCTTGTTGATTGTCAGATACAGGTGGCTCAACAACGTTCGGCCCCGCGTTTGAGACCCCAACGACTGACCCCGATCCAGAATCATGGCGTCACCCCCATCTATACAAATGATACGTAGACGGAGGCGGTTTGGCAAGGCAGACCGACTTTGAATCAGGTCGAAAACATCCCAATGGTTCTCGATTGCGCGGAGGCGATCCCATCCCGGCAGTTCCCTAATTTCTTGGGGACGAGAAAATGAGAATTCGCCGAAGTCGAGGAACTCCGCGACCAGATCGTGTACCTTCAGGACCTGGGTGACAAGATTGATGATCCGCGTTGAACGGCAAGCACGATTGGGTCGTCGCTGAACCATTCGGGAGGAGAGGGCGATGGATTTGCAGCTCAAGGGAAAGACGGCCCTGGTGACGGGCTCGTCGGGAGGCATCGGCCTGGCGATCGCAACCGCGCTCGCGGCCGAAAGGGCCAGGGTGATCGTCAACGGCCGCACCGATTCCAGCGTCGGACAGGCCATCGCCAGCATCCGGGCTCGGCTCCCGGAGGCCGACCTCGTCCCCCTCGTGGCGGATAACGGCACCGCCGAGGGGAGCGCCACCACGTTTGCCGCCCACGCGGACATTGACATCCTGGTGAATAACCTCGGCATCTACGAAGCGGTCGGCTTCTTCGAGGAGACGGACGAGGCCTGGCAGCGCCTTTTCGAGGTCAACATCATGAGCGGCGTTCGGCTGAGCCGCCATTACCTGGCCGGAATGCTCCGACGGGGTCATGGGAGGGTCATCTTCATATCAAGCGAGTCCGGCGTCAGTCCCGCACCCGAGATGGCCCACTACAGCGCCACGAAGACCATGCAGCTCTCCATCTCACGAAGCTTGGCCGAGCTGACCAAGGGTACGGCGGTCACGGTGAACACGATCTTGCCCGGCTCGACCTTGACCGAAGGCGTGCAGAAGTTCATTGCCGAGGTGTTCCCCGGTGCCGCTCCCGAGGAAGCCGAGAAGCGGTTCATGCAGGAGAATCGCCCGACATCGCTCATCCAGCGCCTCATCCGGCCGGAAGAGATTGCCGACGCAGTCGCATTCATCGCGAGCCCCAGGGCGTCCGCGGTCAACGGAGCGACCCTACGTGTCGACGGCGGATTGGTGCGAAACATCATCTGATGAGAAGCGCATCAGGCCTTGGTCGCTTCCATCGTACGGCTTCTGCGAACCCGATTTCATCGAATGCAGGCCCGTCATGGCAAGAACGTTCGACGCTCGGGCGGTTCCGTCAGCCTTGTCTCCGAATGACCGAGAACCACGCCTTCGGGCCGCCCTCGCTGAACGAGATATCTCTCAGGTCGGGGCGGACTTCGAATCGGGCGGCCTGGACCTCTTCCACGGCCCAGCCGTCCGCAAATGCCTCTCGAAGCTCCTGCTGCGAGACCCGCCTTGGCCCCTGGGTGCCTGGCTCCTCGTCGCTGAAGCAGAGCAAGAAGAGCTGCCCGCCCGGCTTCAGCACCGACGCCAGCCCACTGACGTAGCGGCGGCGGTCCTCGTCAGAGAAGACGTGGAACAGCCCGGAGTCGATCACCGTGTCGAAAGCTTCGGGAAGTTCGTTCAGCGCCAGGGCGTCCATAACGAGGAAGTTCACCGTCAGGCCCCGCTCCGCTGCCTTCAGTTTCGCCCGGTGGATCGGCTCGGCCAGGAAGTCAATGCCCGTGACCTTGTGGCCCCGGCTGGCGAAGAAGAGGGCATTCTCGCCCGTGCCGCACCCGGCGTCGAGGATCGACCCCGTCATCCGGTCGGCTACGTCCAGGAACGCCTTCTGCGGTCCGCTGATGTCCCAAGGTGCTTGCCCGGCGTAGGCGGACTCGAAGGTGGTTCGGTCGGGAAGGGTCATGGAAGATCTCCTGTTGGTTTTTTGCATTTTCGCACGTCCGTTACATCACCGCCAGCGATGCCGGGTCAGCCAGTCTGTGATCATTCCCGACCTCGATGAATCGTGGACAATATTGTAGGGTGGGCACGGCCCACCATCTTAACCCCCCTTTGGGTAAGGAGATCGGGATAGTGTTCCGTGCCCTCCTACGGGAGGGATTCGAGCCTTACCGCAAACGAAATAATGAATCCACCAACTCTTAATATTTTATCCTCCAAAGCTTTACTTCATGGCAACCGAACGGCCGACTCGTCACCCTGACGAAGGTGACAGAAGACGATCGTTCTGCCAGGCCGGAGTCTGTGCGATGTCGAAAGCGGTATTACGGAGGCTGGTGGGATCATTCCTGAAGACGCGTCATCTCCCGGCGGCCGTTGCGGTGATGGCCATCTTGCTCGCGTTGCCGTCGCTGGGTGCCGGGTGGATGCTCGACGACTGGTTTCACCGGGCGGTCCTTCTCGAGAAGTCGCGGATCCAGGACTTGCTCGGTTCCCCCTCGGAGATGTTCCGATTTTTCCACGGGGACCCCGACCGGACCGGACGCCTCATGGAAATCGGACTCTACCCCTGGTGGACCGACCCGGGCCTCAAGGCCGAGTTCTTGCAGGCCTTGACCGTCCTGACTCATCGGCTCGATTACGCACTCTGGCCCGACTCCCCGCTGCTCATGCACGCCCACAGCCTGTTCTGGCTTGGCGCGGCCGTGGCCGCCACGGCGGTCTTTTACCGGCGGATGTTCGGTGCGACATGGGGGGCGGGCGTGGCGGCGCTGCTCTTTGCGGTGGACGACGCCCGCGGCGCAACCGTGGGGTTTATTGCCAATCGCAACGTCCTCGTGGCGGCGACTTTCGGCGTCTCAGCCCTGATTGCTCACGACCGATGGAGGCGAGACGGCTCGCGTCGAGCAGCCTTGTTAGCCCCGCTGCTACTCCTGGCCGCCTTGTTCTCAAAGGAGGAGGGGATCGGGACGTGCGCCTACCTGGCCGCTTACGGTCTGTTCGTCGACCCCCGGGGAAAGCGGCGCGGCTTGCTGGCCCTCTGGCCGTACGCCGCGGGGGTCGTGGTGTGGGCAGCCCTCCGCGCGTCCTGGGGTTACGGCGTCCGTGACATGGGCCTATATATCGACCCGCTGACCGATACCGGCCGATACCTGTCGGCCGCGGCGGACCGCCTCCCGATGCTTCTGCTCGGCCAATGGAGTCCGTTCCCGGCAGACATCGCCGTCGTATTGCATCCGCCGACATCCACCACTTTTTTGTGGTTCGCGGCGGGCTACCTGGGGCTACTCCTCTTCGTGATGACCCCGCTGCTGCGCCGCAATCACTTGTCGCGCTTCTGGGCGACGGGCATGCTCCTTGCCGCGATCCCGGTGAGCGCCACGATCCCGATGGATCGCCTGCTCACCTTCGTCGGCATCGGCGCGGCCGGTCTCCTCGCCCAGTTTTGGGGGTTCGTGTTCTCCGGGGAAGCACCGTCGAATGCCCTCTGGCGCGTCACGGCGAAGACAGTGGCATGGTTCCTCGTGGCCGTCCACGCGGTCATCGCCCCACTCGCGCTTCCCCTGCGGTCTGCCCACCCGTTAGGGCCGAGATGGGTCGAGGCGCGCCTCCACGTCCAGATACCTCAGGAATCCCTGGAGAATCGGACCGTCGTTGTTGTGAACGCACCGAGTTCCATGATTGCGAATTACCTCCTACTCCGCCGGGAGATGGATGGACAGTCCGTGCCCCGGTATCTGCGGGTCCTGGCACCGGCGATCCCCTCCGTCACCATCCGCCGCCTCGACGACCGAACTCTCGCTATCGCCCCCGAAGCAGGCTACCTCAGGTTTCCCCTCGATCAGGTCTTCCGGAGCGAACGCAGAAGGTTCGCGCTCGGAGATCAGGTGAGGCTAACGGGAATGACCGTCAAAATCGTCTCCCTGACCGACGACGGTCGCCCGGCCGAGGCGACGTTCCGGTTCGACGTGCCCCTGGAATCCTCGTCCTTGCTCTGGCTCTGTTTCCGAGGAAGCGGTTTCGAGCCATTCACGCCCCCGGCCGTGGGCCAGGAGACCCAAATTCGCTTCGATTTGAAGGCTCTGATGTCACTACCCGAACCGATGAAACAGGGAGGATGACCGATGGACGAGAACAATAAGGCACGCTGGATGTCAACTTCCAAGGACGTGATCTGAAAATTCCAATTCTACTCAAACCACGCACTTTAAAACGCAAAATCATTCTTTTATTTCTAATTCCAATAGCTCCGATTGCTCTTAGAGACCCTAACAAAAAGAGCTGGCAAGTACGTTGAAACAGATGATTGCGCAAGCTATCGACATTAACGCCTCGTGAATGTCAGAGCGGCGTTCGGTTCTCAGCCGGAGCTTCCGAGGCTTATGCAACCACGACAAGGTCCGTTCGACCACCCAGCGATAGCGGCCCAGACCACTTCCATGGGGCGTGTTGCGTCGGGCAATCCGGGGAAGGATTCCTCGACTTCGCAACCGCCGGCGATGAGGGGCCGAGTCGTAGGCCCGATCGGCGTAGAGAGCACGCGGGCGGCGGCGAGGACGCCCCGGCTTTCCGCGAACCGACGGGATCGCATCCACCAACGCCTCCAATTGGGTGACGTCGGGGGCGTTGGCCCCCGTCAAGATCGCGGCCAAGGGGATTCCTCCGCCGTCGGTGATCACGTGGTGTTTGCTACCCGGTTTGGCTCGATCCGTAGGGTTTGGGCCGGTCTTCTCCCCACCCCCCAGGGCTCGGACCGAGGCGCTGTCGACCACGGCTCGGGACCAATCGATCCGGTTCGCTCCCCGCAATTCGGCCAGGAGGAGTTCGTGGAGCCTCTGCCAGACCCCGGCGCGATGCCAGTCGCGGAGTCGTCGCCAGCAGGTCATGCCGCTACCGCAACCCATCTCCTGGGGCAGATCCTCCCACGGGATCCCCGTCTTCAGGACGAAGAGGATTCCGGTCAGCGCCTTGCGGTCGTCGATCGGCTTCCGTCCAGGGAAGCGAAACCGTCGGGGTTTGGGTGGCGGCAGGAGCGGTTCGATCCGTTCCCAGAGTTCATCGGGCAGAAGAGGCTTGGCCATGTGGTATCTCCTGTGACACGTCACCCCTCCTACGTTGTTTGGCCCTGCTTCGGTTCGTTATTTTGTTAGGGTCTCTTAATACTGGTCAGCGCTGACAACTTCACCGCCGGCTCGCGACGCCAACGCCTGGAACACCCGTGGAGCTACGGATTCCTTGATGAACCGGACTGAGCCATCGCAAAGTAGGAATGGGCAACCACCGGGGTGAAGACTTCCAAAGCCATCGGCTCCAGCCTGACGATTCAGGGAATTCCCGCCGGGGATACTTCCACTCAGAATGTCGGAGGAAGGACCGGTCCTGCCCATGAGCAGAAACATGGCCCCGACACATGATTTGAGGGGCCAACCCGCTTTGGTACAAAGGGGGGCTGGCGTCGAATAGCTCCAGAGGATGCCGGACCAGGCGGCATCGGCGAGCTTGCGTGACCGCTCACCGATCATCAAAGTCGCGCTCGTGCCGTCGCTGACTTCACCGAGGGCGACCCGGCTGTTCGGGTAGAGGACGCCGGTCCCCTGGACCTCATATTGGGAGGAGTTCATCCAGCCCGCCGAGGCGATGTACTGGCCGGGAGACCCTAAAACACGTGTAGAACCGTCCCCAAGGTCGATCGGCCCCTCGCCGCCCCCGTCGCTCGGGCATAGAAACATCGAAACGCTGGTATTCATCACGGTCTTGTTGGCTTTCAGGCCAAGGATACCGCGGGGGTCCGTCGAGTCAGCACTGCCGAAATCGAAGTCGAAATTCGCGGCGTCGTAGAGCGGCCTCTGCTCCAAGTAGGGCAAGATGAGCGCCCCCCATGCCCACCCCGAACCGATTTCAAAATCAGTCGCCGACCGATTCGGGCGTAGGGCATCAGGCGCCAGACAGGCCGGCGGGAAGCTCTGCCACACGTCATGATAGCCATGCATGGCGAGGCCGATCTGCTTAAGTTGATTCTGACACTGGATCCGGCGTGCCGCCTCGCGCGCCGCCTGTACGGCGGGCAAGAGTAAGCCGATCAGGATCGCGATGATCGCGATCACCACCAGCAGTTCGATCAAGGTAAAGGCTCGTTCCTCGCGAGTTCTGTGAAGTCGACGCATGAACCGAACCTCTCCCGGTGACGCTGGATCTCAAGTCGCTCGTGCAGGGTAGGGTCTCCCTTGACCTTGTCAATCCGAATCCTGCTTGCGATTGACAAAGCCAGCCAGTTCGAAGCGGAGAACGACATCATGTCTCGGGTATAAATGGCGGGGGCTCTCAGACATCAGGTCAACTCGCGAGACCCTACGAATCCTGGATCGATGCTCCGTGGCAGACATAGAGAGGCACTATGCCAGCGCCTTCCTGACGAACCGGCAAGGCAAACGAACCTCCAAACGCTCTCGGAGATCTTTCATGTTTTTATTCACCAACATAGTATTTCTAGTAATATTCGGGACGATTATCCTTACTTCCTTGGCCATGGTCTCGCTTCCCCGTGACGGTGGGAGCGTACTGGTTACGCCGCTCTCTGACGCGGATACCTGGCGGCGAATGCCAGACGCGAAGCGAGGGGGAGGCCAGCCCCTTCCGTCCTGGGCAAAGGTGGTGGCGGTCCACTTACCACGGACCGCCGCCGCGATGCTCGAACTCGACCTGGCCCAGCGAACCAAGAGCCCTCTCGATCCAGTGCTTCGGGCCAAGATGCGCTTCGTAATCGCCCGGACCAATCGTTGCGCGTACTCCGAGGCTTCTGCGCTCGCCGATCTTGATCGCGCCGGCGGCGGCGAAGGAATCAAGGTTCTGGCGGGAGACCCAGCGGGCTGGCCCGAGAATGACCGGGAGCCGCTTGAGCTTGCCCGGTTGCTCACGAGCTCGGCGGCGACGATCAGCGACGACCTGTTCATGCGGCTCCGCAAGCGGCTCGGCGACAAGCAGGTCGCCGCGTTGGTCTTGCTCGCAGCCTACGGTAACTTCCAGGATCGGCTCGTTCTCGGGCTGAAGCTTCCGGTCGAAACCGGCGGTCCGTTGCCCCCGCTCGACGTCAAGTTCGCGCCGGGCGCCTTCCAGTCGATGCCCCACCTGCCGCCTCAGCATGAGCTTCCGAGGCCGCTTACGTCGGGCACAACCGTTGTCGACCGAGACCCGGAATGGTCCAGCCTCTCTTTTGAGATGTTGCAGGCGCGGCTCGACGGACAGCGTGCCCGAACGCCGCGGCTGCCCGTACCGACCTGGGACGAGGTCAAGAAGAATCTACCAACCGAGTTCGCGGCCAGGCCAACGAGGATCGTCTGGAATCTCGTCTGCTCGGGCTACGTCCCCGAGCTGGCCGTCCCCTGGAGCATTTCGACCCGAACGTTATGGGCCGAAAAACCTCAGGACCGTGTGTTTGAAGAGAGCCTGTTCTGGGTCCAGACGCGCAGCGTCCAGTGCAACTACTGCATGGGCCATTGCGAGATGCTGCTGGAGGTTGCCGGGCTGGACAAGGACGCCGTCAAGGAGCGCATCCGCCTGCTTGCCGGCGACGACTGGGCGAGCTTCCCACCAGCCGAGCAACGGACCTACGCGTTCGCTCGCAAGCTCACCAAGACCCCTTGGGATCTCTCGATCGCCGATTACAAGGCACTCGAAACCGATCTCGGACCCGACAACGCGATGGCCACCTTCTGGTGGCTTTGTCGCGGTCTCTACATGACCCGGGTTTCCGACGGTTTCCAGCTTCCCTCGAGCGCGACAACGTATTCGCGGATTACGCCCCGCAGAATCCAGACCCGTCCGATTTCCAGCGGACGAACCCGAAGTGAGTCGAACGCCATAGCACAGCGAATCGACTCACAGCGTGGTTCTTACTGAATTCCGCCTCGCCCATACTCGGGTACTTCATTGAAGGCCGTTTGACATCACGAACCATCGGAGATGACGCCGACAAAATTGTCCGCGTCACTTGATTATGCGATCTGTCCCGGTTCAACAGACGACTTGCCGGCGGAGATCGGTCTTGTGGGATCGATCAGAGTCCAGCAGAGGGCGGCCATGATAAACACCGTCACATACGTTGCAAAGGCTGAGTCGTATCCGGAAAGGACCGCGAGATGGCGGTCGACCTTGGAGAGTTGGGTGAGGGAAAGCTCCTGCGCGGCCGCTGTCGTGGCGAGAGATTGCTCGACCAGAGTCCCGGTCAACCAGCCGGCCAACGCGTTGCCCAGGGTGCCAATCGTGTTCATGCAGGCTGCGGTTACCGCGGCGTGCTCGCGACCCAGGTCCTGGCAGGTCGCCCAGGACGAACCAAGTGTCAGGTCGACGCAAAAGGCGGCCATTGAGATCGCAAGGCAGAACAAATGAACATTGTCAGTGTGGCTGGCGGCCCACCAACAGGCTGCCCCCGTGGAGAGCGCAGTCATGCCCAGGACTCGCCGAGCCCGGCGGCGATCCCCTAAAAGACGCGCCAGCCCATTCACGCAAAATCCGCCCAGAAAACAGCCGGCGGCTCCAATCCAGAGAGGAGCCCCTTTATACATCGCACCGAACTTGTCCCCCGCCGACATCGAAAAGCGTTCTTCGATGTAGGAGGGCAAATACGTCATATTGAATGCCCAGGCATAATTAATCAAGAAATACATCAGGCAGAGCGCCCACAGGCTCCGATTGGTGAGCATCGCCCGCCAGGGTACTGCCGAGTGGGTCTCCGAGGAATTCCACTCCGAACCGATCAGGTCGCGTTCCTCGGCGTTGACCCCGGGGTGATCGGCGGGGCGATCGCGAAACCAGAGGGCAAACGCGACGCACCAGACCAGGCCGATCATCCCGAAGAGAACGAAAGCCGATCGCCAGCCCATCAGCGGGGCGGTGGTGGCCGTTCCGCCGACGAGGATCGCCAAGATCAACGGGGTGAGTCCCCCGATGAGGCGGCCCGACATGAAGACCAGGCCCTGAGCCATCTCCCAGCTTCGGGCGGGAAACCAGTTGTGAAGCGCCCGCGTAATGTTGGGATAAGCGCCCGCCTCGCCCGCACCGAACAGGAAGCGCAGGGCGATGAGGGCGCCGAGGCCACCAACCAGGGTGCCGCCCACTCGAAGGCCAACCGCGGCGGTGAGGGCCGTGCAGACCGACCACCACGCCACGATCCGGACCAAGGTGCGACGCGGCCCCAGGAGGTCACCCATCGCCCCGGCCGGAATCTCGAAAACAGCGTAGGCGATCGCAAAGGCTGTGATCGCCCACTTGAGCTGGGAGACGTCGGTCAAGCCGAGCTCGCCCGCGATCGACGGGGCCGCCACGCCGAAGCAGGCCCGGTCGAGATAGGTGATCATCGACAGCGTGCAGGCGAACCCGAGCACCCGGTAGCGGACACTCGTCGGCGCAGCGGCCTGCGAGGCGGGAGGAGACTCCGTCATCAAGTCGACTCGCTAATAAGTACGGAACGGACGAAGTCCTCGTTGATCGTGACCCCCAGCCCGGGACGGTTGGGCACGACAATCCAGCCGTCCTCGGCCTGAATCTTCTCCAAGGTCAGCTCGTGGCGGAGCGGAGAATCCTCGACGCAGTCTTCGAAGAGGAAGGCATCGCGGCAGGTTGACAGCCAGTGCAGGCTGGCGGCGGCCGTGACGGGGCTGGTGTAGCAGTGATTACAGAGCCGAGCGCCAATCTCCTCAACCCGTTGCCGGATGTAGGCGGCCTCGGTGAAGCCGTTGCGCGACAGATCGACCTGGTAAACGTCAAGACAACGGCCGTCGATCAAAGGGCGGAACGACTGCCGCCCACACTCTTCCTCGCCCGATGCGATGGGGACGGGGGAACGGTCACGGAGCCAACGATAACCTTCATAATCGTCGGGACCAAGTGGTTCTTCGAGCCACCCGATCTTGAAATCAGCAAACGCCTTGGCTCGATCCAGTGCGGTGCGCGCATCCCAGACGCACCCGGCGTCGATCAACAGGGTGGCGTCGTCGCCAAGCCCCTTCCTCGCTCCAGCGACGAGGGCAAGGTCGACGGCCTCGCTCTGCCCCATCGGCTCCCAGCCGAATTTCACAGCGCGATAGCCGGCCTCGCGCCAGCGCCGGCCGATCGCCGCGGTTTCCTCACCGTTACGCCCGAATAAGATCGAGGCATACGCGGGGAAGCGGTCGTGAAGCTTTCCCCCCAAGAGCCGGTGAATCGGCTCACCAAAATGTTTGCCCTTGAGGTCCCAGAGCGCCATATCAATCGCCGCCATCGCCGTGATGGTCGTTGATCGGCGGCCACAATACATCGTCCGACGGTACATTTTCTGCCAGATCCGCTCGGTTTCCAGCGGGTTCTCGCCGATCAGCAGAGCGCGCAGTCCGGTCGCAATGTTGTGGCTGAACGGGGCGTCGATGATGGCCTTGACCATCTCTGGAGACGAGTCAGCCTCGCCAATCCCCTCCAAACCGTTGTCGGTCCGGACTCGCACCAGGACGGAGTCTTGGCTGCTCGCCGTCTTGGCTTCAACATTCTGGATGCGAAGGATCTGGCAAACGATCTCAGTGATTTTCATGCACGCTTCCGGACGGGTGAATATGTGGCCAGCCAGGGAACCGAATCAGGCGGAAATGTCACGGCCGACCACGACGATGTGCTGGCCTCGAGGAACCTGGGATGCCCAGGCCTGAGCGAGCAAGACACCGTCGACTCCGGCCACTACCGGCCAGGGATCCATGTCAATATGATCAAAATCGTGCAACAGGCCGACAGTGTCGCCACGACGAACGGCCGTCCCGCATTCCACCAACGGTTCATAATGGCCGTCGAAAGGAGCAACGGTGAAACAGTCGCGGTCGACCATTTCCAATGTACGCTGAGTCCCTGCCTTGTGATAGTCGATCGGCTCGATCTTGCCCCGGAGCTGGCCTTGATGGATCGCCGCCGCAAGCACGCCTTGCTTTCCATAGCGGACACCGTCGACATTCACGGCGCGGCCCCAACCCAGCTCGGTCCCGACCGTGATCTTGCCGAGCCGCTCGGCTTCACTCGGGAGCAGGCCGGGCGTGATGTTCTGATAAACCATCAGGCAAGGGGTGCCAAACCAGCGGGCGGTTTGTTCGATCTCGGCGGCGAGCGCGGGGTCGTCAACCGGGTGATAGTTGGCGCAGAGGGCGAAACGGGCCACATCGCCACCGGAGTGAAGGTCGAGCACGGTATGAACGCGGGGCCAGATCGACGACCGGACGAACGCGGCGATCCGGTGGGTGATGCCGGCCAAGGCCGGAGTAACCCCTGCCCCTTCGACGAACGCTCGGTTCAGGTTAACGCCGTCGTCCCCCTGGCTCTCGCGGGTTCCCGTGCGGAAGGCGGAGGGGTTCAAAACGGGGATGATGATAATCCGGCCGCGAACATCCTCGAGCCGGATCTCACGCAACAGGTGCTTGAGGGCGACTGGCCCTTCATACTCATTTCCATGATTGGATCCGAAGGCGACGAGGCCGCGATCAGGCTGGGCCTCGGGACCCACCCAGACTGTCAGGGGGAGCAAATGGTCGCCCCAGATGCTGTCGTGTTCCAGGGCGACCCAGTAGTCGCGCCGGCCGGGGGAATCGAGGTCGAGTCGGTCGGGGCGAGCCACAATGCGTGTCATCGGTTCGGTCTTCCCGAGAGATTAAATGAATGAGGGTGGGTTAGGCTCAGCTCAGGCCAGAATCGGGCGTACGACCTGTCCATGAACGTCGGTGAGGCGAAAATCACGGCCGGCGTAACGGTAGGTCAATCGTTCGTGGTCGAAACCGAGCAGGTGAAGAATGGTGGCGTGGAAATCATGGACGCTGACCGGGTCTTTCACCGCCTTGAACCCGAAGTCATCGGTGGCGCCATGGATCGTGCCGCCACGGATCCCACCGCCCGCCATCCAGACGCTGAAACCGTAGTGATTATGATCGCGGCCGAGTGCGGACTTGCCGTTGCCGTCGAGCTCGACGGTGGGCGTCCGGCCGAATTCGCCGCCCCAGATCACGAGGGTGTCTTCGAGCATGCCTCGCTGTTTCAGGTCCGTCAACAGTGCGGCGATCGGCTGGTCGATCTCGGCCGCCAGCTTCCGGTGATTCTGCTCGATCTGGGCGTGATGGTCCCAGGGTTGCCCCGCGCCATGCCAGAGCTGGACGTAGCGAACGCCCCGTTCCAGGAGTCGACGAGCGATCAAGGTCTGACGGCCGTGGACTCCGTTGCCATACGACTCGCGGATATACTTGGGCTCTCGCGCGATATCGAACGCATCGGCGGCCTCCATCTGCATGCGGAAGGCCATCTCGAACGACTGAATGCGGGCGTCGAGCCGGGCATCGGCCCGGTGTTCGCGATGTTCGGCATTGAGAGAACGCAAGAGATCGAGCTGCCGGCGCTGGACGGCCTGGGTCGCGTGTGGGCTGCGGATATTCTCGATCAGCTTGTCGATTTCGGTATGCTGAGGGTCGATGAACGTGCCCTGGAAGATTCCCGGGAGGAAACCCGATTGCCAGTTCTCGGAATCCTTGATCGGTAGCCCGCTGGGGCACATCGCCACAAACCCGGGGAGGTTCTGGTTCTCGGTGCCGAGCCCGTACATCACCCAGGCGCCGACGCTGGGCCGGGAAAGCACCGAATCACCGCAGTTCATGAGCATCAGTGACGGCTCATGATTCGGCACCTGGGCGACCATCGAGCGGATGACGGCGATGTCGTCAATGTGCTGCGCCGTCTTGCTGAAGAGCTCGCTGACCTCGATGCCGCTCTCACCATACTTCTGAAACTTGAAGGGAGAGGGGAATGCCGCCCCGGTCTTCCGCTCCGTCGCGAGGTGACTCGGCGCCGGCTGCCCTGCGTACTTCAAAAGTGCCGGCTTGGGGTCGAACGTGTCGACCTGGCTGGGGCCGCCATTGAGGAAGAAGTGGATGACCCGCTTCGCCTTGCCCGGAAAATGGGGCAACTTCGTCGCCAAGGCATCCCCTGCCCCGCCTTCGAGTGCTGGCCCCGCCGCGTACGCCTTTTGCTCGCTGAACAGGTCGCCCAGGCCGAGCGCGCCCAGGCCGAGCGCAGAGCGTTGCAACAGGCTTCGGCGGGTCATTCGCGATGGATCTTGCATGGCTCAATCCCCATTGGTTCAGTCAACGAACATCAATTCGTTCGCCATCAGAAGCACCTGGGCCAGTTGCTCCCACGGTTTCAGCTGGCGAGTGGGGGGTCCAGAAAAGTCCTGCACCGAATCCCAGGTCGTGGCCGCGCCCGCGGAGTCGCCCAGCTCGCGGATCTTGGCGGTCCAGAGATGCTGATCGCTGTTCAGGCCATCGCGAATATCGACAACGAAGTCAATCGTATCACCAGGCTCAACGGCGATCGAGTCGGCGTTGAAATCGACTCGGGTGTTGTGGACGGGGGCCGACTTGAGAACCCCTTGGCGGCTGGAAACAAGCCAACCGCGAACGCCGTCACCGGTGGCCTCCGCGTGTGTGAGAGTCGACTGGACGGCCACCTTCCCGCGATTCGAGGCGGTCCAGCGACGAATCGCAGCGCGTTTGAGATCGTCGCCCGGATGCCCCCCCTGGGCCGTGAGCTGCACCCAACCGAGCTTGGCGTCGGGCCATTGCGGACCGCCGCTCCATGCGGCCCCGTTGAAATGGGGCAACCGTTGAAAAGTACCAAGAGCGGGCCCCGACATCGGGTCCACCGCGCCGTAGCCGTATTGCCAGGCCAGGGTCTCGGGGGGAACGACCGGAGCCGATTCATTGATGGGTGCGGCGAGAAATGCGTGAGCCGCCCGTCGCTGAGAGTCGGTCGGATTCCGCTGATAGATCGCACGGAAGAGTCGACCAATCGCGGCGTCGGGATCGTCGGTAGGAAGCTGGTCCGCCAGAATCCGGGCACGGTCGGCGAGGAACGGGTGGTTCATCGCGAACAAAGCCTGCTGAGGGACGGTCGTTTCGCTCCGCGTCGGGATATGGAGGTCGGGATTGGCGAAGTCAAAGACGCGGAAGACGCTAGGAAGGTACTGGCGGTCCACCAAGCCATAAAGGGATCGACGGACGTTAGTTCCCGTGCCAGGAAAGAGGTTCGTGGAACGACCGCCGAGGCGATGGTCGAGTTCTCCGGTCACGCTGAGGAAAGTGTCGCGAGCTTCCTCGAAAGTCAGGCGGCGGGGGTTCATCCGCCAGAGTAACCGATTCTCGGGGTCAATCTTGAGGGCCAGGTCGTGGGTCGCGGCGTCCGCCGGACTTCCGGATTGCTGTTGGTAGGCGGCCGAGAGCAAGATGAGCCGGTGGATCGCCTTGGTACTCCAGCCCTCACTCATCAAACGACGAGCGAGCCAGTCGAGCAACTCGGGATGACTCGGCACCTCGGCCCGAATACCGAAGTCGCTAGGCGTGCGGACGAGCCCGGCGCCAAAGTGGTGCATCCAGATTCGGTTGACCCAGACCCGTGGCGTCAGTGGATTGGTTGGATCGACAATCGCGCGGGCCAGCTCCAGACGTCCGCTCCCCTGTTTGAACGGCTTCCGATCAGGGCCGGCGATCACCAGTAAGAACTGGCGAGGCACCTCGTCGCCTCGATTCGCCGCGCTCCCACGTTTGAAGATCCGCGGTTCGCGAAGTTCCGCGCGATCAACAACCGCCACCGCATGCGGCGGAGCCAGGGGCGACTGAATGAGCCACCGATCCACCTCTCCCTGCAGGGTCCACAACTTGACAACGGTCCCCGTGTCATAGAACCACTCGGTCGTCACAACGGGCTCGTCAGGCACCTGACAAGGGGATCGGTCCGCATAGAGGACCTGCCGCAACGCCTCGTCGTCCGGGTCGGGCAAGACCGGGGGAGCGGCCTGGTCCCTCGAGCCGGCAGGCTTCTGCAACTCCTGCCAGCGACGATCGACCACGTTGAAGAGCTTAAAATAACGGTCGGCGACGTCCTGGATGGTCGCCGGCGGAGTGGCAAACGCATCCGCAACCCTTCGATTCAAGGGAGGCGCATCGGCCCGAAGCAATTCTTGGGAGACAATCGGAGCCTTGGAGGCAAACTCGGCATCAGTCAACGCTGCAAACCGCCGCCAAGGGCGAAAAATCGGGTCATCGACCTTCGCGGCGTTGGCGAGATATGCCTGCCAGCGTCGCGCGAAGCCCGGAATCAGATCCCCCGTGCCGAGGATTGTCGAAAAGTCTTCCTGGGGAATCTGCGAGAGATCACGCTGCACCAGCAGGTAGGCCGCCAACCGCTCGCGAACCCGCTTCGACGCCTCGGCACGGCTCTCCGCCAGGCCTTTGCGCTGATTCTCACGACGCACCTCGAGTTCCTTCTCAAAGGCCCGATAGGCATCGTCCCGTGAGGCCGGCTCGGCGATCGGCACCAGGCTTTCGGTACAGTTCTGGAAGACTCCGTAGAGCGAGTAGTAATCGGCGGTCGGGATCGGGTCATACTTGTGGTCATGACAGCGTGCGCAGGCGACCGTCATCCCCATCGTGCCGCGGGTGAGGACGTCGATCCGATCGTCGATGATGTCGTGGGTCACTCCCAGGAAGCGACGGCCGACGGTCAAGAAACCCATCGCCGCCAGCGCGGAGCGATCGTCGGGCTCGGCCTGGTCGGCCGCGATCTGATTGAGGAGGAATCGGTCGTAGGGAAGGTCCGTGTTAAACGCCTTGACGACCCAGTCCCGATAGGCTGGGGCCTGCACGAGGAAGCGCTCTTCCCGCCCGTAGACGTAGCCCTTGGTGTCCGCATACCGCGCTACGTCCAGCCAGTGCCGAGCCCATTGCTCACCGTAGTGGTCCGAGGCGAGGAG
This sequence comes from Singulisphaera photorubra, assembly GCF_045290345.1. GTDB lineage: Bacteria > Planctomycetota > Planctomycetia > Isosphaerales > Isosphaeraceae > Singulisphaera. The sequence continues at coordinate 4,912,433 of NZ_CP155447.1, forward strand.
CCGATCGACGAGCTTCACATAGGCGTTGGGGTCGGTATCCGTGACGAAGGCATCCACTTCCGCGGGCGTCGGCGGCAAGCCGGTCAGGTCGTAGCTGACCCGCCGGATGAGGGTATACCGATCGGCCGGAGGCGACGGAGCCAGCCCCTTGGCCTCGAGCCCCGCTTTCACAAAGGCATCGATCGGGGTACGGCCCCAGGCGTCCTGAAGCTTGGGCGGCTGGGGGTCGGCGATCGGCTGAAACGCCCAATGGCGTGCCCAGGCCGCTTTCCGAGCATCGACGACGGGCGTCTTGTCGGCGGGCCAAGGGGCCCCCGCGGCGACCCAACGCTCCAGAGCGGCGATCTGTTCAGGGGCCAACTTCTTGCCGGGAGGCATCTTCAAGTCGCCATCCTGCCGCACCGCTTCGATGAGCAGACTCTCGTCGGGGCGACCAGCGACGACCGAGGGGCCCGAATCACCCCCCTCCATGAGGAACTGGCGCGAGTCAAGCCGCAGCCCTGCCTTCTGCTTGTCAGCGCCATGGCACTTCAGGCAGCTTTCGATCAATAACGGGCGGACCTCTTTCTCGAACGCCTCGAGGTCCGCCGTCGGTTGGGCCAACAGAATGACCTGAAGCGAGACGACGAAGGTCGCCGCCAAACACACGATTCTGAGTCGAAGCCGGGCATCAGGCATGGTGTAGCTCGCTCGAACGCCTGGGGGTCGGGGGGCGAGTCGATCGCATCTTTTTTTCGAGAAGAGCGTCGAGGCAAGTCGAGGCTGTCGTCGGGAAGACTGTAGACAACCCAAACAAGATTGTCGACAATCAATCCGCCACTTTCCAAAAGATTCGCGATTCATCACGCCTTTTGAGCTGAAAAAGCCGTCTCGCAAAAGATTGTAGACAATCAGCATTTGATTGACGACAATAATCTCTACGCATCATTCCTCAACCGCCCCCAAAAATAATCCGCGAATAAGGAATTTTTTTCAGAAAGATTGTAGACAATCAGGTTGCGGTTGGTGACAATCAGCCGGCACGACCCGCGATGTGCGTATACTCCATTTTCTGATCTGTTCGACGAATTGATACGGCTTCCCATTGATGTCTTCACGGATTCGCCTCGGCGTTTTCGGCGTGTGGCGCCATGGCAATGATTTTGGCCCTTTGAGATCCAACGTCCATGGCAGCGACTGAAGAAGCAGCCGATTCTTCTGGATCAAGCCGAATTGCCAATCAATTGCGTGAAGAGATTCTCTCGGGTCGGCTTGAAGTTGGCTCGAGGCTGACCGAGGCCGAGCTCTCGAAGCGGTTTGGCGTCGGACGGGGCCTGGTTCGCGAGGCCGTTCAGACGCTCTCTCTGCAAGGCCTCCTGGTAAGTCGACCCAATCGAGGCGCGATCGTGGCGCCAGAAGCCCCTCGCGAGATTCGGAGTCTCATTGTCCCGATCCGGCGCACCCTCGAAGTCTACGCATTACAACTGACCTTCGACGAATTGCACGAGGAAGATTTCGCTCTCTGGGAAGAAATCCTCCAACGCATGCAGGAAGCCTGCGAACGCCGTGATTTCCACGCGATCGCCGAGGCTGACATCGCCTTCCACCGGGTGTTAGTCAAGCGGGCCGGACAGCCCGACCTCATCCTCATCTGGGAGACCTTGGTTGGCCGCATCCGCTTCCATTTCCGTCGTACTCAGCGGCGTTACGAGAATGCCATGGAGATCTACGAGGAGCACCGCGCCATCCTGGAATCGTTCCGCGGCCGAGATCTGATCAGTGCGACGCGATTGCTCAAGGAAAAAATCGCCTAACTTGCGATCGGCAAAAGGCCATTGTCACCTGGACCCAACCTGGCTGGCCAGCGTATTTCCTGATCGACAACATAGCTTGATCCTTATTTCATTGCAGGTTTATTCGTTGGTCAAGTTGCTCGAAACGGCAGTTGAAGAAGGCTAATTCGTCCGCGTCCACCTCTCCGGAGCAGAGAGGTCTGGCCGTTTGACCTCCGGCTTGCGTCAATCTTCATCCCTTATGAAGGAGAGTTCGCTCATGCGCCGTCGCGGTTTTACCCTGATCGAATTGCTGGTCGTCATCGCCATCATCGCCGTCTTGATCGCATTGCTCCTCCCCGCCGTTCAGGCGGCCCGTGAGGCAGCCCGGCGGTCTCAATGCGTCAACAATCTGAAGCAAATCGGCCTGGCCATGCATAACTACCATGACACGCTCGGTAGTTTCCCTTCGGGGTCGATGGTCAACACGGGCTGGACCGGACCTTGGTGGGCATGGTCGGTGTTCATCCTCCCCCAAATGGAGCAGACCAACCTCTACAACGCGATCAATTTCTCGCTGGGCGATGGCGGGAACATGAGCGTCCAGCACAGAACCGTCTACAGGGCCCTCATCTCGACCTACCTCTGCCCGTCAGACGACTCGAACCGACTGTTTGATGATCGCAAATGGACTAATATCAATGATCTGGGGACCGCATATACGGCCGCCCCTCTGAATTATATTGTGAGTTGGGGCGATCAGAAGACCGGGAACCCCATTTTCGACATCTACTCCACCGAAGGGGCAGGCCGGAGCTGGGGCTGCAACAACAAATTTACCGGGATGTTCGGCGATTGCAGCTCGGGCGCGGTGACGACGATCGCAAGTTGTTCCGACGGGACCAGCAACACCTTCTTGGCGGGGGAGAATTCGCCGCACTATAACGGGCAACTTCTCTGGGTCAACGGCCACGGAGCCTACGGCGGAACGATCATTCCGCTGAACTGGAAGACCAACCTCAAGGATGGCGAAACGGACCCGACCGACGGCACGGTCTGCAGCACGGCCTATATCGGTGCCATTGAGGCAACGCACTGCTACCGCAATCAGATCTACAATTTCGCCTTCAAGAGCAAGCATCCGGGGGGCGCCAACTTCTGCTTCGCCGATGGTTCCATTCGATTTATCAAGCAAACCATCAATCCCAGAACCTACACTGCGCTCAGCACGCGGGCCAAATCCGAGGTGATCTCGTCCGACTCCTACTGATCGTATCGACGCCCTGATCTGTTAGACCAAGGCCCTCCCTCCCCAGGATCCGCCATGTCGAGCCCGAAGAGCCGACATGGCGGCACTCCCTATCCAAGATTCATCGACGGGAGATTTCATGTTCGCTCAAAAATTTACAGCATGCATTTGCATCGCGATCCTCACGGCCATCGCCGGCTGCGGCTCGAGCAATGGACTTCATCTCGCCAAGGTCCGCGGTAAAATCACGTTCAAGGGCGAACCACTCCAGTATGGCACGATCATGTTCGAGCCCGACAACTCGCGTGGCACGAACGGACCATCGGCCGTCGGCCCGATTACAAAAGATGGCTCATTCGTCATGTCGACCGAAGAATCGGGGGACGGAGCCATCGTCGGTCTGCATCGAGTCGCGGTGGTTGGCCTTGATCCGATTCCAGAGGCTCAGCAGAAGGCGATGCCTGATCCGGTGTCAGCCCCTCGGGAATATATGATGGCCAAATCCCAGGCTGATACCCGCCTGTTGACCCCGAAGAAAAATGATGTCCCGACTTTTACCGACAAGAGCGGCAAGGTCTTTCGGATCATCGTCCCGGCCAACCTCGGCAATCCCAATACATCGAACATCAAAGCAAGCGTGGCCCGCGGCTCGAACACGGTGAACATCGCCATCAATGAAGATGGGACGGCGGAGATCTCTCACTAACACTGAGCCCACGCGGTCGGGTGCGGGATGGGAAGTCGGCGAGCGGATCGCAGCCGGTTCCCGCCCCTCTCGCCAGCACGGAATTTCACAATGGGCCGTGCCCAGCCTACAAAACAAGAGCGGATTCATCCGTCCTGATTTGTAGGCTGGGCACGGCCCATCCGCTTCCATTCCGCGAGAACAAAGGGAGGTACAGGATGACTTGTCCCCCCTTCACTCAAAGGGCAGACACCCCTTGGTGCATGAGCCGTGCGCATCCTGCCGCGCCGATGTAGCCGGCGTCACCGCCCAGGGCGGCGTACTCGATCACGATCGAGGCGGCCGGAATCGGAAATGCGAGCGATTGGATATCACCGCGGATATCATTCAAGAGGGTCGTCCCCGCGGCGATCATTCCCCCACCGAAAAGAATCATGTCGGGGTCGATCGTATTCATCAGGTTCACGGCGCCGACGGCGAGATACCGGGCCGTCTCGCGCATCAGGCGACGGGCAAGCGAGTCTCCGGCCTCGGCCGCCTCGGCGATCGCCCGACTCGTCAGCATGCCCTTGGCCCGTGCCTCGTGCAATCGTGACGAGATCCCTTCATCCAGGGCCTCGGCGGCACGCTTGACGAGAGCCGTGGCCGAGGCGTAGGCCTCGAGGTGACCGTACGCGCCGCAGGAACACTGGCGGGCGTTTTCCATCTGAATGATCAGATGTCCACACTCCGCCCCGTTGCTATGACGACCGACGATGATCCGCCCATGATCGATGATCCCGCAGCCAATCCCGGTGCCCAGCGTAAACAGCCCAAGGCTTTTGGCATCGCGTCCGGCGCCGGCCCAATATTCGCCGTAGGCCGCGGCGTTGGCATCGTTCTGAAGAACAGTCGGCTTGCCGAGTAGGTCGGACAGTCGTTGGCGGATCGGCAGGTTATCCCAACCCGGCAGGTTGGGAGGATCGAAGATATCCCCCCTCGATGTCCATGGTGCCGGGTGAGCCAAGTCCGACCGCCTCGATCTCCTTCCAGTCGAGACCAGAGGCTTTGACGGCCCGACGTGCCGCCTCGGCCAGCGTCTCTAGGCCCACGTCGGGGCCCAGCTTCGCTTGAGTCTTCATACTGACCGAGGAGCAGGACTGGCCGGCGTCATCGACAACACCGCTCTTGATATTCGTGCCCCCAAGATCGATTCCGAGATAGTACGGAGGGCGGCGGGCGGCGCTCATGAGAAGTCTCAGTGAATCCGATTCGAGTCGAGGGGAAACCTATCTTCCACTCCTGTCTCAGTTTATCAGGAAAGGCGGTTGGCGGTCGACAGGGTCGCCCGGCCAGACCGCTTAAATCAAGTTCGCGAACGCCGGTTCTACCGCATTCCCAGGGGAAACCCCCGTTGTACCGTCGCGTTATAATGAATAGGAACCACGACGAATTCGTCCCAACTTCATCAGGTCATGAACGAACGGTGCGAAGCTCGACCCGGCCGGATTCCAGCGAAAGAGGACGATCATGCCGAAGTCGCCGAATACAGAAGGTCGTTGGGAGCAGGGAATTCCAAGGCGAAAGTGGATGCTCGGCGCGCTCTTCGGCACGATCGGGCTGGCCAAGGCAGGTTGGTGCTCGTCCCCAACCGAGCCAACGGCGGCCGAGCTCGCGCCAATCTTCGCGAGGGCCAAGAAGGCCAAGCTGGGTGGTTTCGAGCGAAGCGAGTCGAGTGGGAATCAGTACGTGGGGATTGGAGACGCCCCCGCCGAGTTCCGAACCGAGGCGCTTTCGATCTGCGAGTCGCTCGCCAAGGTCTATCGCAACTATTTCGAAACGAAGGGCTTCGAGGTGAGTTCCCCCGAATCTCGCCTCATCGTGATCATTCTGAAGAATAAGAAGTCGTACAAAGCCTTCGTGGGTGATGAGGAAGGGGCCGACGTGGGAGCCGAGGTCGGGGGACACTACGACGTCGAGTCGAACCAACTCGTCGTCTTTGATTCCCTCCACAATGACGACGGGCTCGCCGCGTCCGCGCGAGTGAACACCTTCACCCTCGTGCACGAAGCGATCCATCAATTGACTTATAATACGGGCTTGCTCGAACGCCAAGCCGACGTCCCGGTCGCCGTCAGCGAGGGCTTCGCGACGTTCGGCGAACTCTGGCAGCATTCCAATCGGCGCTCGACGCTCGGGGTGACCAACTCCGCAAGGCTGGCCGTCTTCTCGCAGCCTGACGGTCAGGCCGCCTGGATCCCGGTGGAGGAGATCCTCACCAACGACGACCTCTTTTCGGCCCCAGATACCGCCCAGGTCGCCTATGCGGAGAGCTGGGTCCTCGTGCACTACTTCATGAGAACGCCGTCAAAGCTCCCGAAGTTTCGTGCTTATCTCGACGCCATCCGCCAGCGGCGCGATCCCTCGCACCGCCTTGAAGATGCCCGAACCCATCTAGGTGATCTCACTCGCCTGGACAAAGAGCTGAGGCAGTACAGGAACAAGCAGGTCCGCCGCTGAGCCCTCTGCCCGAAGCCAACGGTGAAGAAGGCCGGCGTCAGCCGAGAACCGGATTGAGGCCCATGTTCTTCCGCATCTCGGCTCGCTGTTTTTCGTAGTTCATCAGCATCTTGCGGTCCCGGAAGTGCTGCCGCTCTTTCCGAGCCTGGGCGCTGAGGACAAGCCGACGCATCGACCCGCTGGTCAGCTCGCCCCGATCCTTGTAGCGGCGGCGAATTCGGGCAGCGGGCTTTTCGCCGTAGGCGTCGATAATTTCGTCTTCAAGGGATACGAAGAACTGGCAGTGCCCTGGATCTCCCTGCCGCGCGCAACGACCGGCAAGCTGGCGATCGATCCGCCGCGACTCGTGCCGCTCGGTGCCAATGACGTGAAGCCCGCCACTCTTGGACACTTCTTCAGTCAGCTTGATGTCGGTTCCACGACCGGCCATGTTGGTGGCCACCGTCACCCGCCCCGGCTGCCCGGCCTGCGACACGATCTGGGCTTCGATCTCGTGGTTCTTGGCGTTCAAGATCTGATGCTCGATCTTGGCGGCATTCAAGAGCGCACTGAGTTTCTCCGACTTCTCGATCGAGCGTGTACCGATCAGCACGGGCACTTGGAGCTTGTGCCAGGCAACGATCTGGTCGGCCACCGCCTGGAATTTTTCCGACTCGTTGGAGAAGACTCGGTCTTCGATCCAGACCCGGCTGCAACGGCGGTTGGTGGGGACCTTGAACACCTTGACCTTGTAGATCCGGCTCAGCTCCGCCGCATCGCTTGCCGCCGTCCCGGTCATCCCGGCGAGCTTCTTGTACTTCAAGAAGAAGTCTTGCACGGTCACCCGCGCGGCGGTGATCGTCTCGAGGGTCACCTCGAGTTTTTCTTTGGCCTGAATCGCCTGGTGGAGCCCATCCTGCCATTGTCGGCCGGGCATCATACGACCGGTGAACTCGTCGACGATGACGATCTCGTCACCGGAGACCACGTAATCGCGGTCCCTCAGGTAGGCGATCTGGGCGCGGAGGGCACGCTCGACGTACTCGTAGAGGCCATCCACCGTGAGGGTGACGAACGACGAGTGGCCGGCGACGGCCTGCACCTTACGGCGCCCCGCCGCGTTGAGCTCGGCCTTGCGCTCGGCCGGATCGTACTTGAAGTCCTTGGTGCGAATCAGAGTCGCGGCGAGTTCATCGGCCCCGAAGTAGGCGGCGGCTTCCTCTTGGGTCGGCTGGTTATTCGCGCCGATGATCAACGGAGTTCGGGCTTCGTCGATCAAGATACTATCGGCTTCGTCCACGACCGCGAAGTGGTGGGTGCGCTGAACGGGGGTCTCGGATTCGGCGTGAGTGCCCGTACCCAGAAACGCTTGCTCGAACGACTTGCGATGGGTGTCGCCGAGTTGAAGCCGCTTGAGTTCATCGCGGAGGAAGTCGAAGCCGAACTCTTTGCTGGTGCCGTAGGTGATGTCGGAGGCGTAGGCCGCGCGGCGGACACCATCGGGCTGTCCGGTCTGGATACAGCCGACGGACATTCCGAGCAGATTGTAGATTGGCGTCATCCACTCAGCGTCGCGGGAGGCGAGGTAGTCGTTCACCGTGATGACGTGGACGCCCTTGCCCTGCAATGCATTCAGGTAGGTTGGGAGGGTGGCGACGAGGGTTTTGCCCTCTCCGGTCTCCATTTCGGCGATACAGCGGTTATGAATCGCCGCGCCGCCGACCATCTGCACGTCATAGTGCCGCTGTTTGACCGTCCGCTTGGCCGCCTCGCGAACCAAGGCAAAGGCTTCGACGAGCAGGCCGTTGAGCGAATCGCCCTGACGCGCCTTGAGCTTGAGCTGCCGGCTCCGCTCGGCAATCTGGGCATCGCTCTCTTTTTCGAGCATCGGCTCCATTGCGTTGATCTGCGCCGCGTAGACAGCGTAACGACTGAGCCGCCCCTGATGGGTCGGTCCCGCGATCGTCCGTATTTGGTTCAACCACTTCGGGCCCAGTCGACTCGCCATGACCCGTGCTCCTCCTCGGTTGACCTTCAATTCAAGATGTTCGTCCCGACGATCGGGCCAGTGCTGCCCGGCTCTCATCATCTGGTTCGAGGGCTTGCCTCGCCGCGCGCAAGCTTCCAAGTCAACGGGACAGCGACCCGCAAGATTCTCCTGAGGCGAACCCACCGATCGCTCATTTTTTGCGAGGGACCTGCTTTTTCAGTTCGACTTGTGACCCGTTGATTTGCGAGGGTCCTGGTTTGTCAGTTCGACTTGTGACCCGTTGATCTTGAAGCCGTAAATGAACTCAGGGTCGTATTTTGTTCGATCATCTTGCTTGATCCAGCGACTGAGCACCCTCCACTTCTCGGCGGCGGGGAGTTCCCCGGGGAGCTCTTCGTTTGGGGGCATTCCCCAGAAGACCAGCAGATTGACCCCCGATTGCACCCAGAGTTTCGTCGCCGACTCGACGACGACCGCGTTGAACAGGTTCGGGCTTCGCTTAAGGAGTTCGTCGCGCTGCATCGAACTCAGAAAGCTGGCGAGCTTGGCCCCCGCCTGCACGGATTCGTCAACCGCCGGCAATTTGTTCGTTCCGCTCGCCCTCTTCCAAGCTTCACCCACTTGCCGATCAAACGGGGGCAATCGAGGTTTATTTCTGGCGAGTTGCACAGTAGGTGCGGCGTTCAAATTCACATCATCCTGATTCAGGATCACGGCATCCTGGTCGATCAGTTCGTTCTTGGAATGATCCACTTCCACCAACGCCACGGGCTCGCGATAGACCAGATGCACGACCACCCGGTTGGGGTTGTGGCGCGTAACGACTGCCTTGCGTACCCAACCATCGCGTCGGAAGGCGAGTCTGAGCTTTTCCGTATCAAGATCGAGCAGTGAGAAGCGATCGGGCTCCCCGCTCTCCTTGCGGACTCGCTCCAAGAAATGTTTGGATCCCCCTTTGTACCAGTCGGGGGGAGGGGGATCGAGCACGACCTCGCTGAACGAGAGTTGATACTCATCCTGCTTGTGTACGAATGTCCGAAGTGACCGAAGCCCGTGGATCCCGGCCAGGGAGAGGACGTACAACAAGCCCAAGCATGCGAGGATCGCCAGTACTATCCGCGGACGCGAGAGTCGGCGCACGCTCGGAGGCGTGACAAAGCGCGCGAAGCGACGGCTCCGGACCGGATCGCTTTCCGCCTCATGAGACGGTTCGTCGGCCGTCGCGATCCGAGGAGGTTCGCGGTGTTCCATCACCTGGCCTCCTCAGACTCGCTCGTCCAGAACTGTGGCAACGTCCGGAAACAAGACACGAGGCATTCCCCGAACCGTTTACCAGACTTGAAGTTGAAGCTCGAGCTCGTAGCCAAACTGCTGCCAGACCCGTTGTCGGATCTGGTCGGTCAAGTGAAGCACGTCGTCCGCTTTTGCCCCCGGCTGTGCCACGATGAAATTCGCATGCCGGTCCGAAACCTCTGCGCCTCCCACGCGCGTGCCCTTCAAGCCGGCCTGCTCGATCAGAGTCCCGGCCGGAAGATCCGGCGTCGGGTTCTTGAACATGCAGCCCGACGACTGATGGCCGTACGGCTGGTTCTCCTTCTTGACGATCCAGATCCGCCGCATTCGTCGCACGACCGCCTCGGGGTCGGAACCTTCGAGCTCGAATTCGGCCGAAAGGATCACGGGCTCATCAAGGTTCGATGCCCGATCGGCGAAGCTCAGGTCGTCACGGTCGCGGACCTGAATCTCGTCGGAGGCGTCGATCACCGTGGCCTTGCGAACGAGCTGGCCGATCGCAACCTGACGATCGCCGGCGTTCCCCCGGAGCGCACCACCGACGGTGCCGGGGATGCCTGTAAGGAACTCCAAACCTGCCAAGCCCGCCCGCGCGGTCTGCGAGATCAAGGCCGTCAGCGGGACCGCGGCTCCCGCCTCGACGATGTTGTCGCGGACGGTCACGTCGGAGAAGGCCGGGCTCTCCAGGTGGATCACCATGGCCTGCACCCCCTCGTCGCGGACCAGGACGTTCGAGCCGCCACTCAGGATCTTGACCGGGACCTGTTCCTGGTGGCAGCGGCGCAGCAGGCCGACCAGCTGGTCGAGCGTCCTGGGCCGAGCCAGAAACGCCGCCGGACCGCCCAAGCGAAACCAGATATGGGGAGCCAGCGGCTCATCGGCCTTGATGATCGCGCGAAAGTCGTCGAATGAATGCATCGGCTATCGTTCCCACATCGCCAGCCCCGAGCGTCACCAGCACGTCACCGGGTTCCAGATTCCTATCCAGCTCACGGATCACATCGTCGAGCCCGGCCGCCTCACAAGCGTTCACTCCGGACGCGATCAGGGCCTCCACGAGCGTATTCGCCCCGCGCCCCCCAACCTGACTTCCCTCAGTGACCAAAACATGGTCCGCCATGGCGAGCGCGGTAAGATATCCGGCCTCCGCCTCGACGGACCTCGTCTCCTCGTCCGTACAGATCACTGCCCAGATCGGACGAGCTCCGAAGACCTGGCGAGCGATCGTCAGCGTCTCAGAAACCGACACGGGGTCACAGCCCGCGTCATCTACCAGCGTAACACCTCGATAGCTTCCCCGTGACTCGAAATCACGAGAAAGCCCCGTGAACTCTTCGAGCCCTTGTTTAATCTCCTGGATCGGCACCGAAAGTCGGTCGCAGGCCGCCACCGCCGCCAAGGCCCCCAACACGTTTCGACGACCAGGGACTCGCAATTGAACCTCAACCGCGAATCGACCCTTGTGAAACGCCCGGAAACGATAGCGACCCCGATCCTCACGCAGGTCGGCCCCCCACCAGTCACTCGGCCGATCGATCGAAATCCGTTCGACCACCGGCGCGAGGTCGCTCACCGCTTCCGCAACGATCTCATTGTCCTGAAGGGCGAGGACATAGCCATCGGACGGAACCGACCGAGCGAACTGACGAATCGCCGCCCTGCGCTCGTCCCGCGGCCCAGGCCCCCCTTCCAATACATCCAGAAGCAGGGCCAGTCGAGGCGAGGCGGGACCGATCTCCCCCGGTCCTTCGATCCCTTCGGCCACAAAATGCGGTCCCGAGCCCATCCGGCCCCAACCTCCAAGTTGCGGCACCTCGGCTCCCAGCACGACCGTGGGGTCGAGCCCGGCCTGAGTCAGTGTCCAACCGATCATTGCTGAAGCGATCGAAGCCGTCCGACGGCCGACCACTGCCAGGCTGATCGATTGGCGCATCATGAGGCCAAGCCACTGGCCAACAGACGCCTGATCGATGCCGCGCCGGGTGGCAGCGAGCCGCGACGGATGATCGCGCTCAACCTCCGGGTGATAGACGAGGAACTGAGCCCCCTGCGGAGAGTGGCCAGCATGGATCCGGGCACCGAGTCGCCTGAGCCTTTCAACGGCTGGACGGCTCGACTGCTCAGACCCAGTCACCCGCATGCCTCGTTGCACGAGCATTTGGGCCAGGCCTGACATGCCCCGACCTGCGATCCCTACCAGATGCATGCGCAGGCGCGACTTCTCCGCGGGTTTCCCCCCGTCGCAACCGATCCATCGGCGAGCGCCCCCGGTCAATCCTGTAGTCGACGAGCAAGGTGACGGCCAACACGGGCCGACACTCTTCCGCCCCTCAAACCCTACTATCGGTTCGACAGGCAGAACGCTCACAATCTTTCCCGAGGACCGGAACCACCCGCTCACCGGAATCATGTTAGCCGTCGCTCCAGGGGGCGTCAAGGAAACGAACAGCCCCCCGCGTCCCTCCCATCTATCCTTTCCGAACCTGCCTTCGTTAGATTGAGAGCGTTCCTCGCCTGGTCGGCACACGAACACTGCTCTTTCGTCTAGATACCCACGGGCCGTTGGCCATGGATCCCTGTCCGACGGCTCCATGACCACACTTCGAGAAACAGCGAAAACGATGAGCGATCTTGCGCCTCCTGAAGCGAATTCCGATGAACCACTTCAGTTTGATAATGCTGAATATGCAACGAGAGTGCCGGGTCGGTTGACCTGTACGGCCTGCCAGAACGAGGTAGAGAATACTTACTATGAAATCAATGGGGTGACCGTCTGCGATGCGTGCCGAACCCAGATCGAAACGCAACGGGTCGGAGGCTCGAGCCTTCTCCGGTTTGCGAAAGCAACTCTGTTCGGTTCGCTCGCAGCCTTCCTCGGGTTCATGATCTACTTCGGAGTCATGGAACTCCTCAATATCGAAATCGGCCTGATCGCGATTCTTGTCGGATTCATGGTGGGCACCGCGGTTCGGTCGGGGTCGAGGCACCGTGGCGGCTGGGCCTATCAGGTCTTGGCCGTCTCCCTCACCTACGCGGCCATCTCCGCGAGTTACCTGGCGACCGCCATCGCTGATCACATCCAAGCGGCAGAGGCGGAAGCAAATCCAGGGAAGCCGATGGAACCGACAGCCCTTGAAGGCAAAGAAAAAGAAGTGGAGGGGCCTCAAGAGCCACCGACGGATCGCGTGGGAAACGATCGGCTCGAACCTCAGGCCGGCGAGAAGCGAATCGCTCAGGACAACCCCCAAACATTGATGCCGGCAATTCTCCTCGTTTCGTTGCTCATCGAGTCTCTTAAACTCCCCATTCTCGCCAATCTCTCTTCGCCGATCGGCCTGTTGATCGTTGGATTCGCCCTCTGGGAGGCCTGGAAGTTGAACCGCCCCGTGTCCTTGGTTTTTAACGGTCCCTTCTCCTTCGGTGGAGAGAGTGCCCCACCGCCGTCGGAAGCACCGAGTCATGCCTGACGCAAGCCCTGCCTCCCAGTCCACCTGGTGCGGCTCCTGTGGAACCGAATACGCGACGCGACTTCTCGCCTGTCCCCAATGCCACCGGCTCGTCCACGCCGACGAGTTGAAGCAGCTTGCCGAAGTTGCCGATGGAGCGAGTCGGTCGGGTGACCTGACAACGGCCCTTGCTGCATGGCGGGACGCGCTCATGTTGCTACCTCCGGCGTCGCGGCAGTACGACACGATCAAGGCCCGGATCGAAACGCTCTCCCGACAGATCGACGAGGGGCATGGAAACAATCCCGGTTCCCCTTCAGGTCAACCGGCCGAAGTTCCGTCAACCGACTGGTCGGGCAAAGCCGGAATCGCAGGTCTGGGGACACTGGCACTCCTGGCCTTGAAGTTCAAGTTCGTGCTGATCATGCTCCTGACCAAGGGGAAGCTCCTTTTCTTGGGCCTGACCAAGGCGAGCACTCTCTTCTCGATGCTCCTGTCGCTGGGGGTGTATTGGACCGCCTTCGGCTGGAAATTCGCCCTTGGCCTGGTGCTCTCGATCTACGTTCACGAGATGGGCCACGTCGCGGCGCTCCGGCGTTTTGGCATTCGCGCTGGAGCGCCGATGTTTATTCCCGGCCTCGGGGCCTATGTCCGCCTCCAGCAAACGTTGCCCGACGCCAGGGCCGACGCCCGAGTGGGGCTGGCCGGCCCGATCTGGGGGCTGGTCGGCGCACTCGCGACCTTCGCCGCGGCGCTAGCGACCGGCTCACTGATGCTGGCGGCCATCGCCAAACTGGCGGCCTGGATCAATTTGTTCAATCTGATTCCGATCTGGCAACTCGATGGCGGCCGTGGTTTTCGATCGATGTCCCGCTCCGAACGCTGGTTCTCGGCACTGGCGATCGCAGTCATGTGGTCAGTGACCCAGGAGTCGCTCCTCTTTCTCCTCCTGATCGGGGCCACCTTCAATGCGCTGACTCACCCCTCCTCGATCGAGGCCGATCGACGCGCCACGTTCGAATACGTCCTTCTGGTGGTTGCCTTCTCCTTTCTCACGATGATTCCCGTGAACATCTGAGGCCCGCGCAATGTGCGGGGCTCGGTCCCCGCCTTGGCTTGGCCTGGCGATGCGCACCGAGAATTGCCTCTCAGTCGTCCATTGCAACGCGGCGAAGACCTCCTCCTTGTCCTCGTCAGTTGTCATGGGAATCGCGTGGTGCTTGGATTATGATGCCAAACGGCCGCTCACACTGCTTCGTGAACTCCGTCCGCCCTCATACCATCCTCTCGGTTATCCGCGGAGATCCTTCATCGTGGCGATCCAATGCCCCTCCTGCGATCACGCCCTCGGACTGAAAGCGGCGAAGCCGGGACGCTACACGACCAAGTGTCCCAAGTGCGCCCAGAAGCTATTACTCCTCATACCCGCCGACCCCGATGCGTCCCCCACGGTCTCCGCGGTTCGAACCGATCCAGCGACCAAAGCCAGCGCAGATCCAGTCCCCGCGGTCGCGCCGACACTCCCTCCCGCCGCCGGAATCCAGGCGACTTCGCCGGACGCAACGTCCGCCGCAACTGGCGCTTGGTCGCCTCCTCAAGCGACGGAGATGGCCACCGCGGCGGACGATGCCGGAGGCGAAACGCGACCGAACGGTTTCTGGGCGACGGACGTACCGACCGCGCCGCCGAACCCGAACGCAGCCAAGAACAGCGAAGAGCTCGGATTCGTCCTTGGCACCGCGGCCGATCCTGCGTCTCCGGGCCTCTCGGCCGCCGCGAAGCCGGGTGGAATTCCCAGCGTTCTGGGCGGTTATCAGGTCATCAGGGAACTCGGCCGAGGCGGAATGGGCGCGGTCTACCTGGCGAAACAGATTTCGTTGAACCGCAATGTCGCCCTGAAGGTGATGAAGCCTGAGTGGGCGGACAACCCCACGTTTGTCTCCAGGTTCACCCGTGAAGCCTACGCCGCGGCCCAGCTCGTGCACCACAACGTCGTGCAAATTTATGACTTCGGCCAGGACCGAGGGACCAACTTTTTCAGCATGGAGTTCGTGCAGGGCCAGACGCTTTCCCAACTGGTCAAGACCCAGAAGAAACTCGACCCCGAGGCGGCCGTCGGATTTATTTTGCAGGCCGCCCGAGGCCTGAAATATGCTCACGACCAAGGCATGATCCATCGTGACATCAAGCCCGACAACCTTTTGCTCAACGACCAAGGGGTCGTCAAGGTTGCGGATCTCGGCTTGGTGAAAACGCCCGCCCTGGCCGAGGCGGAGGAAGCCCGCGAGGCCAACACGGCCGTCGTCGCGGCCCCCAGGGGCGCGATCTCCCTGGCCTCGAGCAGCGGCCAGATCACCCTGGTCAACTCGGCGATGGGCACTCCGGCGTTCATGGCGCCCGAGCAGGCCAAAGACGCGGCGTCCGTCGACTTGCGGGCCGATATCTATTCGCTCGGTTGCACCCTCTACGACCTGGTCACGGGTCGTCCCCCGTTCGAGGGGAAAACGGCGATTGAACTGATCACGAAACATCAGACCGAGACGATCATTCCTCCAGAAGCGATCGTCAAACGGGTCCCCAAGGCCCTCTCCGATATCATCCTCAAGATGGTGGCCAAGAAGCCAGAAGATCGCTATTCCTACCTCGGCGACGTCATCAAGGTACTCGAAGGCTATCTCGGCCTACCGACCACCGGGGTCTTCTCGCCGCGTGAGGAGCATGCGAATCTGCTCGCCGAAAGCGTGGAGGCCTTCAACAAAGCGCCCTCCGCCCGACTCCGGCCCAAACTGATTCTCGGCGGGTTCGCCGCCTGCCTCCTCGTGGTGATCGCGGCGACACTAGCCCGCCAACCCTTCCTTGCCACCGGCTTCCTCGGGCTCGGCCTGATGACCGCCCTCGCCTACTTCATCGTCTCGGGCGTGATCCAAAAGAAGACGCTCTTTCTCAAGACCCAACAGCTCCTTCTGGGGAGCGGCCTGTTCGAGTGGCTGATGGTCCTGGCCGGTCTCGTTCTGTTCGCGACAGTCCTGGTCGTTTTCCACCTCGTGTTTGCCTGGATCGCCTTCGGAGTCGTCGCGGCGATGATCGCGATTGGCTTTCACATCGCGTTCGACAAGAAGGTCGAGGCGGAACGCCGAGAGCCGATCGAAAGGACTGAGGACATGCTCAAGAGCATGCGCCTGCACGGCCTTGACGAAGACGCCCTCCGCCAATTCGTCTGCAAATACTCGGGCGAGCGCTGGGAGGAGTTTTACGAGAGTCTCTTCGGTTACGAGGCCAAGATGGTCGCGCGCGACCAATGGGGGCGAGCCGAGCAAGGGCGGTTGCGATCGCGGTTCGGCGCCTGGCGTGACCCCCTGGTCCGCTGGATCGACGCCAAGCAGCAATCAAGGCGGGAAGCTCGCGAACGAAAACTCCTCCAAAAGATCGAGGAAAAGGGCCTGGAAGCACGAGGCGTCAACCTGATGACCGCCAGGCGCCAGGCGCGACGAGCGGCCGAGGCCATGGTCATGATGGCCGCCGAACTCAAGGAGGCGGAACGCCTGCCGCATGCGGTCCGAGGCGAACGGATCGCAATCGGTCAAGCCCTCAGAGACGCGGCCGCAAAACCAGAGATGGTGCTCCACGAACGTGAGCAAGGTCTGATCGATCCTCGAACCGACGGACCACTCAACCTCATCCTCGGCCCTGGTCCTCGTTTCCTCGCCGGTGCCGTGTTGCTGACGGGCTGCCTCTTCTGGATGCATCAAAACAACTTACTGACCAAGGAGAAGCTGGAGGAGGCGAAAGTCACCGCCCAGC
Organism: Singulisphaera photorubra; assembly: GCF_045290345.1. GTDB lineage: Bacteria > Planctomycetota > Planctomycetia > Isosphaerales > Isosphaeraceae > Singulisphaera. Next base: position 4,929,126 of record NZ_CP155447.1, read on the forward strand.
AGCTCAGCGAAAAGGCTCAGGCCGTGGCCAACGAGGCGGTGAAGTCAAACGACGTCAGCGTCCTCAAGGATGCCCATAAGACGTTCGCTCAGGTCGACCTTCCCAAGGTTCCTGAGAAAACACGCCCCCTCAGCCTGCCGATGGTTCCCCAACGGTTCACGGCCCTGTTCCACTCGTTCAGCCCAGGCGTGGCCGGCCTGATCCTGCTCTTCTCTTCATTCTTCCGAGGCGTCAAGATCGGCCTGTTCGCCATCCCAGGGGCAGCGATCGCACTGTTCGGGCCGCAATTTCTCCCAGGCATGAGCGCGGGGATCAGTTCCGGTCTTGGCCTTCTGCTCGGAGCACTCGGCGCACTCTTCGGACGAACCCGCTATTGAGGTGGGAGCGGTTTTCGGATTGGTTGCGTGGCCGCGTACGCATGACATCGCCGAACCTGCGATACGGCCAGGTACGATTCACGATCGAGTTGCGGCCTGGATCGAATTCCTCTCGTAGGGCGGGGCCGGGCCCGCCCTACGAGACTGGACTTATCGATGTCGCCAAGACCGATCGCATCAAACTTACTCGTGCGAGTGGTCCGCAGGCTCTTCCTCGCGGTAAAAGCTATTGAACAGGAGCCGGAAGGTTCCGTGAGGCTGACCGCGATGTTGGGGCGGGAAACCGAAGAGGACGACTCGGCCGGCGCCGAGATTGACCTCGACGAGCGCGGCCTTACCTTGGATGACTTCGGGACCGAGCAACCAGCCACTCTCCAGAACGTTCTTGTCGGCGTAGCGTAAGCCGACTTTCACAGGATGCTGAACGTTCCCTCTTACGTCGAATGCGAGCGAATGGTCGAAGTAGGCAGAAAGTTCCGAGGGAACCCCTCGAGTCAGCGAAGAAGTGCCAGTCCGCGTAAGGCGGACGATCGATCCTGGAGCATAGAACCGGGAAGACTTGACCCCTTTCAGCACGTTCACCACGGGGAGTGAGAGTTCGGCGATCGCATACTCGCAAGAGTTCTCCAGACAGACGATCGTCCCCCCCGCCTCAACGAACGCTCGCAACGCGGCCGCTCCTTCCGCTCCCAAGCCGCCCACATACTTCGGCTCGGTCTGTCCCGCCGCGAATCCTTGCGACAGGGTCCCCGACTCAACTGAGGGAATGACCAAGGTCTCGATCCGCTCCTTCAGACCCCCCGCGCGAATCTCGGCGTTGTGAAGCGTCACAAAGGGGATCCGGAACTTCTCGAGCACGAGCCGGGTCCAGCCTTCATCCATACTCGGATTCCAGGGCTGATAGACGCCGATTCGGCCGCGTCGAAGCACGTGTGAAGACTTGGGGTTGGGGTCATTCTCGTGGCCGACCGGACGACTCGAGACCGTCGGCAGGGCCCGGTCGAGCACGGCCTCGGTCTTGGCATCGGCCGGAAACGAAAGCTGGCCGTTCGCCTCGTTTACCTTGACGGTGACATCGGCGTCCAGCAACGCATTCACCACAATGAAGTCATCGTTCGACTGGTGGGCCAAAGCGAAGAACCTGGGGGCATTTTCGCCCGAGCGTTGGCCCTGGATCGGCTCGATTCGATCGAGTCGTTCGGAGTCTGCCGTGAATCGAGACCCGACGGCGCTGGCCTGAACGCCCATCTGAAGGGGGAGCGTCCAACCGGCCACATCGTAGGGGGTTTCGGGCACTCCATTGGCCGTGAACCGCGACGGGTAGACCTGCCGTTCCATCATATCCTTGAGATGATTTCGATAGGGCTGTCCCGCGGGCAGGATCCAGGCTCCGGCGTCGTAGGAGACGCCATCGGCTTGAAACGGCTTGGTCGCCCGCCTCACCTCAATGCCCGTGTCATGGAGAATCCGGACCAGCTCGCGTGCCGTCCCGGGATCGCGCTGATCGCGTGGAACGATCCAGGCGAAGGGGGGCTCGGACTCTCCTTTCCGGATCGCGTCCCGCGCCATGGCGCGCAAATTGGTCTGGAACGCGTGCCGAGAGTTGGCGGCAAGGGTCAAAATCGACCGAGCACAGATCAACTCATAGTCAACGATATCCCGCAAACGCCACCAGCCACCGGGCCAGGGATCAACGAAGTTTACAGTGGGACTGTGGTCGCGGAACCCTCGCGATCCGCCAGTGAGTTCGTTCTTTTCCAGAAAGATCGGCGAGGCCATCCGGACGCTGGCCGCCTCGGTCAACACGGCCACAATGTTGTGCCGCTGCGGTGTGGTTCGGTTCCCGCCGTTCCACCAGTTGTCATACATGGCATTCGTGAGCACGCCCTGCTTGCCGGCCGCGGCGAGGTCGCCCGCCATGTGTGCCCCGATCATAAAGATCGACTGATGTATACGCGGGTCGAGATTGGGATTGATCGGATCGAAGAACGGGGGAACGAACAACCGCGCCCCTCGGCTCCCCATCTGGTGGACGTCGTAGAGGATGGTCGGCAACCATTCCTTATAAAGCAGGTGGGTCAGCAGCTGCGTCTCTTTCAGGTTGAGCATGAACCAGTCACGGTTCGTGTCGTGCCCTGCGTACTTGTGATAGAGCTCCGGAAGGCCATTTCCTTCCCACGAATGCCCCTTCGATCGCTCATACCAGTGGGCGACCTTATCCACTCCGTCGGGGTTCGCCGAGGGAACGAGCAGGAGGATCGTCGAATCGAGGATCGCACGCGTGGCGGGGTCATCTTTCGAAGCGAGCTCGTGAAGCAGCTCCATCGCCATCAAGGTCGACGCCGTCTCGACCGAGTGGATCGAGCAAGTGATCACAACAACCGGCTTGCTCTCCGCTACCGGGTCAAGCGTCTCCGTCGTCGTGAGCCCGGGGTGGCTCAACTGACGCTGGAGCTGTTGGTACTTGGGAAGATCCTTAATCGTTTCGGGCGATGAGACCACCGCGACGACATAGGGACGTCCCTCGGTCGTCTCGCCCAGCTTGCGCACCAGCACGCGCTCAGACGCCTCATCCACCTTCTGGAAGTAGTCGACCACGGACGGCCAAGCCGCGAGATGATAGTCAGCGCCCGGCCGATAGCCCAGGTGTGCCTCCGGGGTGGGTACCTCGGCTCCCTCGCCTGGTAAGACAAAGCCAGCGAGGAGAAGCCAGACTAGGACGACCTGACGAGGAAATCGCATGGCAAAATCCACTCCTGAAGCGACTCTGTAGCAACGGCACCGAGTTGATGAATCCGGGTGGCCCACCCGGGGCCGGGCGGAAAACCCGGTACCGTGGCCCTGAAGCCGGATCGCGTCTCACCGTCGTCATGGTAAAGGCAGACGATTTCCGGATCGAGGCCTTACCCAGGACGGGCATCACGTTAGTTGAGGGCAATGCCGATCAACTGCAGGAGAATTGGCGCTTTCAGAAGGTGTCCTATTACCCGTTCTCGCTTCGGTAGAGAGCGAAGCCAGCAAATGTGCCGGCTCCGTCTTCGATCGAGTGCCGCCGTGATGCAGCTTGTTCCGGCCTACCCAACGGTATAGAGTCCGAGGGTCATCCGCTCTTGGCCCTTCTCAACTCTCGCGCTAGTTTGATTCGAAGAGGGCGTCGCGGCAGGCGGACGCATTGAACATCGCCTCATGGTCGTGGCCGACACCAGGCGCTTCGACGAGTCGCCAGTGAAAGTCCCAGCCTTTGCTCCTGGCCAGTTTTTGAGCTGTTCGGTAGGCGTTTTTGCCTCGTTCGTAGCGAGTTTGCCCTTGCTTGTCTGCCTCGGAGCTTATATCGAGGTCTTCATCACGTACCGTGTCCGCGCTGCCCAGGTAGAGGGTCAGGGGACGAGCGAGATAGTCCCGCAGCAGCTCTTCGTTGACCAGAGATGAGGGGAGGCCGCCGAAACCGTATGGATAAGGTAAGTCAGGCGTCGGGAAGAGATCGGAGCCCGGGTTGGCCGCCACGATGCGAGTGGCCTCCGTGGGCACAAACGCGGAGAGACGGACGAGGAACTGTCCCCCCGCGGAGTGCCCGATCAGATAGTAGGGCATGTCGGGCCGGTTCTCTTGTTCGCGAATCTGATTCGCGATCTGAGGAACGACATTCCACGCCCAGTTCTCCCGAGGTGCGAGCTTATTTCCCTCGAACAGGCCCCCTTGCTGATACTTCCCTTTGCCGAACTGGGCCGCATCGAATCGAGGGGCGACGACGAGCATGCCGAACCGATCCCCCATCGCGCGGGCATGGTCGCGATACTCGTCGGCGTTGCGGAGCATGCCATGGAAGACCATGAGCATTGCCCCATCCCGATAGTTGGCCGGCTTGTAGGTAAAGACCTCCATCTTGGCAGCGGGGAGATCCAGCGAGAGTTTGGCGGAACCAGCCGGGATCGAACCTTGCCCGATCGTCAGGCAGGCAAGCAAGAGAATCGACATATCGCAATCGCCTTTCGCCGTTACAGGTTGGATCCCAGCCATCGCTGGACGAATTCGAGCGAGCGTTCAATGGCCTCGACACCGACGATCAGGAGATCGCCCGACTCCAACTCGCGAAGCGCTTGCTCGATGGCGGCGTTCTCGTCAGGCACATCGACCAGTTCCTTGATCCGAGAACGACCGATCAATCCCTGTTTAAGCAAGGCGTTGAGCTCGCCATCTTTGCGGTCCTGGTTCCCCTTGTCCTCGTAGAGAATGACCCGGTCGAAGCCGTCACCGATGACCTCGCCCTGGCGCACGACATCCGCATCGCGGCGGTTGCAACCCGCGAACACGAGAACCCGGCGCGTGTGGGGCAACGACTCGGCCGTCTCGATCAACGCTTCGAGGGCCATCGCGTTGTGCGGAAAGTCCACCACGACCGTCGCGCCCTTGACCTCGAATAGATTGAACCGCGCGGGCATCTGGATCGGATCGCCGGCAAACGACGCCAAGCCGGAGCGGATCGACTCGAGAGGCAGGCCAATGGACCAGGCGGCTCCGATGGTCGCCAGCACGTTCTCGACCTGGAATCCAACCCGCCCCTGATGGGTGATGGGCGCGTTCGCCAGCAGTATGAGGGGATCCTCTTCCGATCCCCGGGCGAGCACGATGGCGCCGTCGCGAACGAAAACCGCGCGTCCTCCCGCCTTGCGGTGGTGGACGATGACCGGATGTTCGGGATCGCGGGCAAACCAGATCACTTCCCCTGGGCAATGGTCGGCCATCGCGGCAACGAGCGGGTCGTCGGCCTTGAGCACGGCCGCGCCATCGGCGGCAACAACTTCCACGGCCGTCCGTTTGACGCGTGCCAGATCCTCCAGGGTGTCAATCCCGCGCAGTTCGAGATGATCTCCCTCGCCCAGGTTCGTGACCACCGTGACGTTGGAGCGGTCGAATCCCAACCCCTCGCGGATGATTCCCCCCTGAGCGGTTTCGAGAACAGCCACTTCCACGGCGGGGTTCAAAAGCACCGTACGAGCGCTCTGGGGACCGCTACAATCCCCGATCTCGATCCGCCGGCCGGCGATATAGATCCCGTCGGTCGTGCTCATTCCGACCACCCGGCCCGACTCGGCAAAGAGGTGAGCGATGAGCCGGGTCGTGGTCGTCTTGCCGCTGGTCCCGGTGACGGCGATGAGCGGGATCCGCCCGTCCTCTCCCTCGGGAAACAAGGAGGCCAAAATGGCTTCACCGATCGGCTGCGGTGGATTGTGCCAGGGTTTGAGATGCTGTCTCAGCCAAGGGCTGGCGTTGACTTCAAGGATGACGCCCCCCTGCTCTTCGAGCGGCCGTCCAATATCCTCGGCCACGACGTCGAGGCCCGCCAGGTCGAGCCCGATGACCCGGGTCGCGTCGAGTACGCGGGCAGCGACTTCGGGGTGAACCAGATCGGTCACGTCAACGTTGTTCCCGCCATCCTTGAGATGCGAGTTCCGCCTGATGAAGACCCGGGCTCCAGCCGAAGGAACCGAATCGACCTGAAAGCCCTGGTCGGCGAGCACGCCCAGGGCGATCGGATCGAGCGGGAATTTTCTCAAGGGAGACGACGCGTCGTCCCCGCGGCGAGGGTCGCGGTTGACCTCCTCGACGAGCTCGGCAATCGTGTGGGTTCCGTCGCCGACGACCTGGGCCGAGTCACGTCGAGCGGCCGCGACGACTCGTCCGCCGATCACGAGCATGCGGTGGTGCGCACCAGGCGCGAACCGCTCGACCATGATGTTCGAGCTGACTTCGAGGGCGGCCGTGTAAGCCGCCGTGAGCTGCTCGCGAGTGTGCAGGTTCAGCGTGATTCCGTCACCGTGGTCGGCATCGCATGGCTTGATAACGACTGGGAGTCCGACTTCAAGCGCGGCAGCCCAGGCATCGTCGGCGTCCGAGACGGGTCGACCTTCGGGGACGGGTACTCCGACCGCCCGAAGCATCTCCTTGGTGAGGTCCTTGTCGTTGGAGATTGACTCGGCGATCGCGCTGGTCCGATCGGTGAACGCGGTCTGGAACCGTCGCTGCCGGACCCCATAGCCGAACTGGATCAGGCTGTCCGAGTTGAGCCGGCGGAAGGGGATCCCTCGTGCCTTCGCCGCCGCGACGACCGGCGCGGTATTGGGGCCGATCCCAATCTGGCGCGTGAGCTCACGCAACCGCTCAAGCTCGGATCGGAGATCAAACGGGCGATCGTCGAGCACCCCGCCGACCACCGACAGGGCCGCGTTCAGTGCGGCCAGGGCCACCTCCTCTTCCTGGAACTGCACGGCCAGCCGGGCGAGCCCCTCCTCGGACGCCCGTCGCCAGGTCAAGAAGGCCACGTCCGAACCCGACCGTTGCTGAATCTGTAAGGTCAGGAACGCGATCACCCCCTCCGGGCTGCTCTCTTGCTTCAGCCAGGCAGAAATCTCGTCGCGGTCCCGTTGGCTCGACCAGCCGGCCGTTGCCAGCGCCGTGACCAGACGATCAGAGAAGCCGGGGATCTCGGTCAGTTGCCTGCCTTTGAGGGCCGCCAGATCCAACCACGCTTCGAGCACGGGAACACGGGCCCAGAGATTGGGACCGCGTAAGGGCAGGACTTTCCGAACGATCATTCCGTTTCCCTACTAATGGACGTCGCATGAGGATCGGGCCAGTCCTCGATATTACCAGAAGGGGGCCGCGCCAGGGAATTCGGGATCCGTCACAGGCCAAACGATTGCGTGATGTGATGCTCAAGACGAGCGACACCGATCGATGTCGTCGCATCTCGTCTTGGGAGTCACCGAGGAATTGAGGGCATCCGGGTTCCAACTCAGGTCCGAAATGCCTCAGATTCCATCTGTATATGCCTAAGGTCAATAGCTCTAAAACTTCCAGTGATTTCTCTTACATCCGTCTGCTGATCGAAGTAGACTGGGCATTCAGCCTCGCGAGTTCCGCCGGAGGGATCGGATCTGGACGACGAACGCCAGCCTTATCGGGAGCAATTTCGATGATTGATTTGGCTTGCCCGAGTTGTGGACGGGCGGGATCGATCCCGCGTGAGAAAATCAACACGCGTCTGACTTGCAAGAAATGCCACAGCGTATTTCACGTCAATACCACGGGCCGAACGCTGGTCGGAGAGCCCCACGTCGAATCGCCGAAAGCCGAGCACCACCATCACGAAGGACTTCACCTTCCCAGCTTCGAGTCGCTCGACGGATTGACGGAAAGCCTTCCCAAAGTCTCCCTCCGATCACTCGGGTTGGGCGTCGCGGCCATTGTCGTTGTCGGCGGCCTCTTCATGTTCTTGACCAAGCCACCTCAAAGTCTCGCCGACACCGCCCTGCGTACCGCGGAACGGTTCGCCGACGATGACCTGGTCTATCTCAAGCAAATCGCCACGACCGAGTCCATCGACGACGTCGTCCGCTGGTTTGACGCCGTTCACCCCCAACTCGTCAAGAACCGGGAGCAATGGAAGGGCCGCGAGGCCAAAATCCAGGTGATGGTCATCGGTGAAGATCCAAAGCTGGGCAAAGGGGAAGCCCAGGCGTTCATCTATCCCGCGGGGCCGGCAGGGCACGTCTCGGCGATTAACTCCGCCGTGAATTCGACGACGACGACCGCGGCATCCGTGCAACAGCCAGTCGACCTGAGACTTCATTGGGTTCTCGACCGAAAGGGAACCTGGAAACTCGACGGCGTCCAAACCTTCCAGGCCGCCACTCGCCCTCTCTTAAGTTCCACACCCTGAACCCTTTCTTGTTGCACATGGGTCAGCCAGGGACGGCGGCCCAACACACATAAAAGTGGCTCATACTATCAGATTTCAGATCGTGAGCACCTGAGGGTGAGACCTTCTCCGGGCGATCGGCGAGCGACCAGGATATTGGTCGCTCCGCCCTCCCACCAGCCTGCGATGACCGAACACTCACTCGCGGCCCGTGCTACGGCGTCGAGAACTCGACCGACGTCACGGGCCTGCTTCGGTAGTCACCGCGAGCGGAGCCCAGCCATGAAAGTGAGCGGCGATATCGGCGTCTGAGAGGTAGGGCAACGATTCGTGACAAACTGGGCCACTGAGGTGCAGTCCGCTTCCAACGTCCGTGAGGTCGGGGGCGTCGCCTGCGCAGAATGACGCTCACGTCAATCCGAGAAAGCCCGGATCGTGCTGAGGCCGCCCCTCGGCAACCGTTAACAGGTTGAACCCCGGCAAGCCGTGATGCCGTGGCGATCGAGCACCGCGATTTGTTAGACCGGCCCCGTCTCTAGTCCATCGCTGCCGGTTAGCGTTCCACCTTCACCTTGGGCAGCGCCTTCTGAAATTCCTGAATCCCCGCGTCGGTCACTTTTGCGCCCTTGATGTTCAAATTTTCGAGACATGTTAAGACTTTCAGATTCGCAAGTCCGGAATCGGTGATCGTTGCGTTTTCGATCGCCAGACTGCGGAGTTGAGGCAGACGCTTCAGGTGCGTTAAGCCGGCGTCGGTGATTTTCGTGGACTTGAACTGGAGCGTCGCGAGCCGGGGAAAGGCTCGGAGGACTTTCGTGAAGTTCTCCACTTCCTGGTCCTCCACTTCGTAGGAGCGCAGATCCACTCGCATCACTGGTCGGCCGGGAGCGTTCTCGTCCAGTTCATACTTTCCTCCGTAACCCTGGATCTGATCAAAGGCCCGCTGTTGCCTCGAGGCCGTGTCCGGGGCCGTCGGCACGGACCGCACCAGGCCCAGAGCGGCCCAGGCGCTGCCAAAGTAGGTGATCGGCACAGGGTTCCTGATCGGCTTCCGGGTCGTCTTGATTCCGGGATGATTGCGAGAAGTCATGGGCCACGAGCCGTCGTCCCGTTGGGTCGCGACCAGGAACGCGACTGCGCGCTTGATCTCCGGGCGTTCGTTCTCCACCGCTGCGAAACTGAGAGCATAAAGCGTCTGCCCGGTGGCGTAGGCATCGCTGGGCATGTCGTTAAGCTGGCTCCAACCACCGTCCTGGTTCTGCCGGCGCAGGAGCCGGTCGATTCCCAACTGGAGTTGCTCCGCCGACTTGCCCGTTTGGACGTCCAGGAGCAACCGGAGTGCGGCCGCTTGTGTGGTATCCGTGGGCTTGGTTTGGCTGAGCCAGGCGGCTGCTTTCTCCCGGCTGACGCGGGCCGCGGCGGCTTCCTTCGGATCGGGCGGCACGTACGCCTCCCAGGCGAGGTAGGCCAGGAGCGCCACGGTCTCGCGCGACTCCCAGGTCGGTGGTGAGGCGTTGGCGGGTCGTCCAAGCAACCAGGCCCCGTCCTCCTCCTGGTATCGCGCGAGATGGGACGCGACTTGGTTTACTTCGTCGCGCGAGAGGATCGGCAAACTCTTGGACATCACCCCCAAGTAGATCGCCGGCTGGGACACGAGGTTCCATCCCTCCCGTAAGTCCCGAGGCTTGCTGATCCGCGGCACGAATTGATCTTTCGTCCACTGAATCGTGTCCGCCAGGGCTTCCGCATCGACCTCATAGCCCTGGCGCTTCGCTTCGCTCAAGGCCCAGACGGTCATGGTGCCGTGATGGCAAGTGGCACAGCCGCGCTCCTGCCGCCACTTCACAGCATCTTTTCCAAGGAACGTCAAACCCTGCTCGATCGCCTTTCGGGCCTGCTCCAGGGTCGGAACGCCCTCGTTCTGGGCCTTTTTCTTGGGCTCCTCGCAGCGAGCTGGCCTCGCGTCGATCGCCAAGACGATGAGCGTGACCATCACCACGCAGGTGATCAAGCGGGAGAGCATCGATGACTTCCTTTCAGTGGGAGGCCTCGGCAATCGACGGGCGACGACGGCTCGACACTTGATTCTACCGAATGATCTACTCATCCAAGAATAATTGTGAATGCCGAACCGATTCTGGCGATTTACGGGATGATCCACCGCCGGCTCCTGGCTTCCCTGAAAAGACGCTCTGACAAAACCTCCGACCTGTCAACGAAGCCCGTAGATTTTCTGGGCTTTGCGGCGGATCGGATCGGTTTCATCAAAGCGTCTTCACGATACGACGTGGTCGCCTTCCGCCTCCTTTGGGTGAGAAGGCGTGGAACTCGGTGACATCGGCTTCGCTGAGTTCGATCACTGAACGGGGGGGCTGGGACATTTCGCGATCGACACTTCTCGGTTCTGCTCCTTTAGACGCGGAGGAGGTGCCGTGCATCGGCGACCCCGGGGGCCGGGTGGCCGTATTCACTGGCGGTGACCCGCGCCAGGGCCGCGAGGTGCCGCCAGCGGAACGCCGCTCGCGTGGCGGCGAACTCCTCGGAGACGGTCCGGTAGTACTTCTCGGCGTGAAGTGCGCCGTCCTCGCTGATGGCATAGCGGAGTAGCAGGTCGAACACCGGCCGGGCCGGGCGACCGAGCACGCCAGCGCGATCGACGAGGGCGCAGGCGCGGGCCTGATCGTTCGCCTTGATGGCGGCTTCCGTCTCGGCGAGGAGCGCGTCGGCCGTGACGTCGCGGACCTCCTCGCGGTGCTCGGCCAGCGGATACGCCTGGGCATTCAAGTTGCCCGCCTGCCCGGCCGTGTGATAGGCCCCGACGATCAGGCTGGCAAGTGCGTTGCGCCGGTTAGCGACACGGGCGATGTTCCTCCAAGCGTTCGCGGAATCGGAGGCGTGCACCCCGACCGAGGCCCCATGGATGCTGCCCTTGGGCTTCGCCGCCGAATCGTCCTTCGACCGGCCGGGGTCGTGCAGGACGAGTTGGTTGGCGGCCAGCGAAATTGCCTCGCCCACGGACTCGAGCGAGACGCCATCGGCCAGAGCGGCGGCGACCTCGGTGGCGGCCTTCTCCCGCGAGGAGGCGTAAATTGTGTGGCCCATCCGCTCGACCCAGTCATCGTCCGGCTGCCGTTGGGCCGCTGCCTGGCTCGACAAGCGTTGTCCGTCGAGCAACCGAGGCAGGAGGTCGCGCAGCGGATCGGCCAACCCGTGCTTCCGGATCGAGCGTTCCTCGTTCACGCAGAACCGGACCGACTGGCGGAGCAGTGTGTGGGCATGCTCCTTGCCGGTTAGGTCGAGTAAGGCCCACGCGCGCCAGGCCAGGACGACCCGGTGGACGTTGGTGTCGTCCTGAACAAGAGCCTGGAGATTGTTGTACGCGTCGTCGATCGAGCCGGCGGTCATCGCGCCGAAGATCCGTTCGGCTCCGTCCATGTCCTGTTTGCGGGTGGCCTCGCGAAGGGCCTCGGCCCCTGGGCTGGCCCCGGCGAGCGACGTCGCCTCCAAGGTGTGGATCGCCTCGTGCGACCGCGCCCCGACGCCCTGGATGTGGTTCGTGTTGCGATAGAGGACCTTCAGAACTGGAAGGGCACGCTCTGCCTCGGGAAGCTCCCGCGACATCTGGTACGCAGGCAGGAGCGCCATGAACGCGTGATAGCCGTCGTAGTCCTGCCCTCCGAAGGAGCGCGCGTTCGCTAGCGCGGCGGCGGCCACGAACTCGCGGAGATCGGCCCCGCTCTTGATCCGCTCAACGACGATCGGCAGGAGCTTGTCAGCCGAGGTCTCTTGCATCAGCGCGACCAGCGGCTCCATCGAGCCGAACGTGAGCCGCGAGAAACCTTCGTCTGCCAGCGCCCTCGGCGCGAGGCCGAGGTCCTGCGCCACGACCGAGCCCACGCTCGCAACCAGCATCCCACGCCCCACGTCTGCGAGGAACTCACGGCGACGATAATCACTCATGGACTGTCTCCCCGGCGCGCTGCGCCGATTGAACAACCGAACTTGTCGATCGACACGTCCCTCGAGGGATTCGAACGCAAGAGCGTTACACGACTTCCTCCCGCCCCCCCACGCGCGGATCTACAATCCGCCGGCGGCGTGCCAGCAGGAACAGGCCGGAGAGGCTCAGCAGGGCACCCGAGACCACGGCCATGAGAATGAATGTGCCGCGCAGCCCCTCGCTCGTCCGGGCGATATCGCGGTCAAGCGGGCGGACAATCTCAAGCACGCCCCCAACCTCCCCGGGCTTCCAGTCCCGCTTCGAGCTGTTAGGGTCGAAATTGTGGCAGCCGATGCAGTCGGTCGTCATCCGCCTGGCAGTTGCGTACCGCAGCGACGGGCGATTCTGGAAGATCTCGAAGCGGGACACGGGTGTCCCGGGGTTCCGCTTCAATTCGGCGAGTGCGTAGCGTTCGAAGTCGTCGCGGGGGCCACCGTCCTTACGTGACTTGAACGGGGAGTCGCTGTAGAGCCGGAACAGGATCCCCGTCTTACTCTGCCGGCCGATCTCCTGGCCCGATTCGATGGTGAATGTCGCGGGTAGAGGGATCGCCCCGGCCTTCGTCGTGTAGTCGTGCGTAACGACGATCCCACGGCGCTGGAGGCGTTCCACGACATTCGAGCTATAGAGTGCGTTGACCACCTCGAGCATCTCGGCCTGTTGTGCCGCGCCCTCCAGCGCGGTCGAGCGGACGAGGCTCTCGGAGAGCCGTGACAGGTGCCAGAGGCCGACGGCCGAGCCCAGGGTCACGGCCACGAGCAGACTGGCCGCCACCGGATTACGACGGCACCAATGGCGGAGCCGCCCCGTCACACCAGGTGGGCGCGCACGGATTGGCTTGCCTTCCAGGTCGCTGCGCAAGTCGTCGGCCAGCTCCTTCGCAGTCGCGTACCGCCGCGCCGGGACCTTGGCCATCGCCTTCAGGCAGATCGTCTCCAAGGTGCGGGGGGCCTTGTCGTTCAGCCGACGTGGCGGCCTCGGTTCATCTTCGAGCACCTGCAGGAGGAGCATACGGCGATTCCCCTGGAACGGGCGTTCGCCGGTGATGAGCTCGTAGAGAACGACGCCGAGGCTATAGACGTCGCTCCGCGCGTCGGCCCCGCGTGAGTCGCCCCGGGCCTGCTCGGGGCTCATGTAGGCCGGGGTGCCCAGGACCTGCCCATCCTCGGTCAAGGACGTCTCGTCGGCGTCGTGCTTGGCGAGGCCGAAGTCCATCAGATGCGGGCTCCCCTCGTCGTCAATCAGGATGTTCGAGGGCTTGATGTCGCGGTGGATCACACCGCGGCGATGGGCGTAGTCGAGGGCCTCGGCCACCGTGGCAACGAGCACCGCCGCCTCGCGCAACGAGATCGGCCCCTCGCGAAGCCGCCGCTCCAGCGTCTTGCCGGGGACGTACTCCTCGACCAGGTAATAAGTGCCGTCGGCGGAGTGCCCGACCTCATGCAGGCTCACAATCCCCGGGTGCGTGAGCTGGGCAGCACTCCGGGCTTCGCGGAGGAACCGTTCGACGTCGTCTTGCGAAGCGAGGACACCGGCCCGGGGGATCTTGATGGCCACAGTGCGAGCCAGCTCGGCGTCTCGTGCCAGGAAGACGTGGCCAAACGAGCCGGTCCCCAACTCCTCCAGGAGATCGAACCGACCGAGCCGGCAAGGCTCCCCGAGCGCGATGCGCTCGCGGATCGAGCGGACCGGGAGGGAGCGCAAGGCCGCGAGCAGCCCGCCGGGAATGGGCTCCTCGGGGGTCGCGAGATCCATCGTCTTCCGCAGTTGGGTCAGGAACTCGTCAGGCTCGGCGTCGAGAAACGCGAGCGCCGACTCGCACAACGCACAGCATTCCACATGTTCGGCGACCACGTCGAAGGTCGGGCCGGGGAGTAGGCCCGACCAGAAAGCCTGGAGTTTGTCCCGAGGGGGGCAATCCGAAGGCGTCATGGACGTTCTCCCTTCCGCAATTCGCAACGCCTTATCCTCAGAACGCGAGGGCGTTACACGACATTTTCCCCTTGTGGCAACAGCATGAGCGTCGCATGATTCAGGTAGTTTCACGGGACAGGCCCACTCGGCCTCAAGGCGAGATCATGACCCATCCTACCGCCGGGTCGAGCGAAGGGGGGAACCGAACCTCCCTGTCGACGTCGAAGAGCCTCCTCGGTCGTGCCAGGGAAGGGGACACAATGGCCTGGGACCGGCTCAGTGCTCTCTACGCGCCACTGGTGTACCACTGGTGTCGACGGAAGGGCCTGCGCGAGTCGGACTCGGCGGACATCGTGCAGGAGGTCTTTCAGGCCGTGGTGACCCACCTGGGTCCCTTCCGCAAGCAGGAAGAGGCCGACACCTTCCGTGGTTGGCTGCGGACCATCGCTGAGAACAAGATCCGCGATCATTTCCGCAGGACTGGGCGCGAGGCCGATGCGGTCGGAGGGACCGAGGCGCAGCAACGACTCGCCCAGATCCCGGCACCGACGGAGCCGGGCTCCGTGTCCTCCGACGACTGGGAAGGTCCGCTCTACCGCCGCGTCCTCGACTTGGTCCGCGGGGAATTCGAGGAACGGACCTGGCAGGCATTCTGGCGCACTGCGGTCGAGGGCCGAGATCCTGGGGACGTCGGCAGCGAATTGGCCATGAGCCGTGGTGCCGTCAGAGTCGCGAAGTCACGGGTCTTGAGCAGACTCCGCCAGGAGTTGGGCGACCTCGATCTGTAACCGATCCGCCCCGAGCCGCGGCCCTCTTCTCGAACTCGCCCCGCAGCTCAGCACGAGCGGAACGGTCTCCTGAGATACTCCCCGGCGGTATCTCGACGACGTCGAGCTTACGCCGAATGATCCAGGCTGCAACCCACTGTACCATCACCTCGTAACGATTGGCTGGATCGGCCACAAAGGTGTCGGCCCAGACACGAATCCCCCGGCAGCTCTCCCAATTAAGAGACGAGCGCAACACACCGGCGATCCCACTTCGACGCGTTCGCGTTGGCTCAGATTCGAGCATCGTAACCTCGTCTCGAGCCTTCAACATGCTGGCGCTGTCGCGAGGAGTGTTGATGATGGCCGTAGAATAGAAAAGGATGGTGGTTCGTTCATCGCCGTGGCGAGGCAGGATTCGCCAAGTCCTCCAAGGAAATACGCATGATCGCCCTTCACCGCGACGATCCCCAGATCCTGGGTCCGCTCCCCGGTCCTCGTGCCCGCGAATGGCTGGCACGCGACAGCCAGGTGATGTCTCCTTCCTACACCAGGACCTATCCACTGGTCGTTCGTCGTGGCAAGGGCTCGATGATCGAGGACCTGGATGGCAACCGGTTCCTGGATTTCACGGCGGGGATCGCCGTCACCGCGACCGGGCACTGCCACCCCGCGGTGGTCGAAGCCATCCGGAGCCAGGCAGGCCGGCTCATCCACATGTCCGGCACCGACTTCTATTACACTCCGCAGATCAAGCTCGCGGAGCGTCTCGCCGAGCTCGCTCCCGGCGCCGAGGCCAAGCGCGTCTTCTTCACCAATAGCGGTGCCGAGTCCATCGAGGCTGCCCTCAAGCTCTCACGTCGCCACACAGGGCGACCTCGAGTCATGGCCTTCTTGCACGCGTTCCATGGCCGGACTTACGGAGCCATGTCTCTAAGTGCCTCGAAACCGATGCAGCGTCGCGGATTCTCACCGCTCGTCCCCGAGATCCATCACGCCCGATACGGCGACCTTGAGAGCGTTCACGCGTTGCTCCGCACGAACTGCCCCGCGGACGAGTTGGCCGCGATCTTCGTCGAGCCGATTCAAGGTGAGGGAGGATATCTGGTCCCTCCGGCCGAGTTCCTGCCCGGTTTGCGGAAGCTCTGCGACGAACATGGTATCTTGCTCGTGCTCGACGAAGTGCAGACGGGGATCGGCCGCACCGGCAAGATGTTCGCCTCGGAGCATTGGGATGTCGTTGGCGATATCGTCTGTCTCGCGAAAGGCCTGGCCAGCGGGTTGCCCCTGGGCGCGATCGTCGCCAAGGCCGACGTGATGGACTGGCCGAGCGGCAGCCACGCCTCGACCTTCGGTGGAAACCCCGTCGCCTGCGCGGCGGCTCTGGCGACGTTAGACCTGGTCGAGGCGAAATACCAGGCCAATGCCGAAAAGCAAGGCGAGCACCTTCGCACCGGGCTCGAGGAACTGGCCACCCGGTATCCGTTCATCCGTGAGGTGCGCGGGCTCGGACTGATGATCGGTGTCGAGATCCAGACCAATGATCAACCCGACCCGGAACTCCGCGACCGAATCGTCGATCTGGCCTTTCACCGCGGCCTCCTGCTCTTGCCGTGCGGGCCCAGCACGGTCCGATTCTGCCCCCCCTTGTGTCTCACCCGCCGCCAGGTAGAAATCGGCCTCGGGTTGTTCGGCGCGGCCTTGTCCGCAACTGGTTGCGCTCCTCGGTCATACACGAACTGAACTCAACACTGACAGTTGCAATTTCGATCACGTTGGAGTCTGGACATGTCCCAAGTTGCAACTCCCTCGTCTCCGCCCACCTTCGAGTGGAAACGATGGCCCAAGACAGAAACATTTATCGAAGATCTTATTGATAAAGCGGTGGCCGGCAACCCGTTCGCCGCCACCCTGGCGGAGCGGATGCGGCTCGAGACGAGCACCCGGTTCAAGGATTGGGTGGACCATCTGGTCGTTTCCGGCCAGGGGAGCCTCGGAGCGCAACTGCGCGAGCTCGGATTCAAGCGTCAGGCGACGGACTATGGGGTCGGTATTCCGGTATTTGCTCACGACGGAGGAATTTTCCCCCGGCTTGCGATCACGCCCGGTTCCGGCTTGGAAGTGCGCTCATTAGCGATCAAGGTCGAGTCGGTCGCGGATTTTTCGAGGGCCTTCGACCTCGGCCTCGAGATCCGCGGGTATGCGTTCGGACCCTATCGAGTAGGACAGGTTCTCGGCGAACGAACGACCCTCGACGTGATCGAGCGCCGCGCCTACACCGGGTTCGATCCGTTTCCAGGCGATCTGGCACGCGACGGACGGATGCGACCGCAGGCCGCTCGTGACGCATTGGCCGCCCGCGATATTTGGAAAGCGCGAAAGCGCCGGTTTGCCGACGATGCCGAAGGCTTCGACGCAACCGAACAGACCTTGGAACGCGTGATCGAACTGGCCGGATCGGCCGACCTGGCCTGCCACCTCGTCTTCGAGGTGGAGCGTGAGTACTGGCAGCAACGAAACCGGGCTGCAGAGGTGCAGAAGAGTCGGCAGGACCGACTCGGCCTGGGCTGGGCCAACCACGATCACCACACCTTCCGTTGCTCGCGACGGTTCTTCCCCCGCGTGATCCGGATGTTCGAGACGCTCGGATTCGTGCTCCGCGAGCGATTCCACGCGGGTGAAAACGCCGGCTGGGGCGCTCAGATTCTCGAACACCCGACGACCGGAGTCGTGATCTTCGCCGACCTCGACCTCGGCTCCGACGAGGCGACTCACGACTTCGCGCATTCGGCCCTGCCCGACCTGCCCCGGCCCAATACGGTCGGACTCTGGGTCGGCCTGCACGGCGAGTCGATACTCGAAGCAGGCATGCACCATCTCGAGGCCCAGTTTGACTTTGATGCCTTGAGGCAGGATCTCAAGGCGGAATCGGGCATCGAAGTCATGGCGCCATTCTCGGATTTCTCATTCCTTCGCCAGGCGTTCACCGCGGGAGAACGCTGGCCGGTCGCCAGCCACCGCGCGGACCGTTGTCTGGCCAACGGCTGGATTACCGCCGAGCAGCACGCTAAATTCGTTCGAGACGGGGCGTTGGGCAGCCATCTCGAAGACTTGCAACGCCGCGAAGGGTACAAAGGTTTCAACCAACAGGCCGTCAGCGCCATCATCGCGGCAACGGACCCTCGGCTGCATTGATCTCACCGCCAATTCAACCACAGAGCGGACGCCTGTCGCGCCATCGACGGGCGTCCCCCCTGAATTGTGTACTCCATCGGGTCATTGCCCCCTCATAAGTAAGTGGCTATGATCGTTTCCTGGCCCCATTGATGTCATCGGCCAAGGAACCTTCATTCATGAATCACGAGAATCCGTATGCGGCCCCCGAGTTTTCCTCCTTACCGCGCACTGACTATTCGGACCAGGCGTTCGGTTTTCCCAATACGGAGGGTTGCTGGCAGGACGGTAACTTGTTGGTCTTGAGCGATGAGGCTCGACTTCCCGATCGTTGCATCAAATGCAATCTCCCTGCGAATGATTATCGGCTCAAGCGCAAGCTCGCCTGGCACCCTCCGATTTGGTACGTGACCGCATTGATCAGCCCCCTGCTTTACGTGATCGTGGCACTCTGCATTCGACAAACCGTCCGGATCGAAGTCGGACTCTGCGAGAACCATCGGCGTCGACGATCCCTCGCCATCACCTACGCTTGGCTCGCGATTCTGGGAGGGATCGGCCTGGCGCTGGCCGGAGCGTTCTGGATCGATTCGACATGGTTCCCCCTGCCACTCCTCTTCGCTTTCATCCTTGTGATCGCAGGCATCATCGTGGGCATCCTGAGTGCCCAAGTCGTAACGACCAAGACTATCTACAAGCATCATGCCTGGCTCGCAAACGTCGATCCCGAGTACCTCAAAATGCTCCCTGCCTGGCTCGATTGAGCGTTGCCTACAGCGGTCGGCGATCGGCCACTCGGCCAATGAAGCGGCTCAGGTTCATTGTTGCCCAATTGGCACAGCGCTCCGGAAAGGAGTGGCCCACGCTTGTCCGTGGTCGGAATCACTGCTAGAGTCTCTCGCTGCCACGCTCACATCATGACTTAACGCACGGAATGGCATCGCACCCTGGAGATGGACCTCTACGATGAATCGGCTCGGCTCATTCGCGCAAAGCTGGAAGTGGAGACTGCTGTTGGCGTTGGTGCTCACCGGGGCCTCCAACTCGGAGGTGGTCGCCAGCCCGGTGATGTATGACTTCTCCGGCAAAATCGTTCTGGCTGAGGGAACCGACGGGGTGCAAGTTTGTGATCCCTTCACCGGAACTCTCCGCTATGACCCCGCATCACCGAAGGCCCCCTTCTCATTCATCGGTACCGACTATGTGGGTGACGTCGACCTTCGGTTCACGGCCGGATCGCTGTCGTTTGGTGACGGTCCTCCGAGTATGACCCTGCTCAAGGTGATGCATTTCACCTCACCATCGTTGCCCCCCGGATTCCCGCTGGACGACTTTTTCCCAGAGGACTTGCCCTCCGAAACCGGCCCCGACATTTTCGTCGCCGGCCACTTCTCCTTCTTACCCGGATTCGGGGATTTCTTCGGGGATCCGGTCGGCTTCTCATCCGACTATTTGCTCGGCATCGCCTTCATCGATCCGACAGGGACGGCGTTCCTTGGCGAAGCGCTACCCACCAGCCTCGACCTCTCCGTCACGCCGTTGATTTCAGTAATCTACATGGACGGAGAGATGGCGGTGGTCGGGGAGGTCACCAGCCTGACCCCTCGCGCCGTTCCCGAGCCGGCGAGTTTGGCTGTGCTCGGCCTCGGCTTTGCCGGTCTACTGGTCGCGCGTCGCCGCAAGAAGTGAGCTTGCCTTCGTGCGCGTTTGACCCCGGCGCAAGGCCAAACCGAACGGCGCTCTCGAGTGCGTGGGATTATGGATTGGACCACCCCTCCGCCCCGATGAGTTTGACGAACCGACACCCCATGATCGAGCGACTCTCGGGCCGGCCGTTCTGCTTTTGGATGATCGTGAGCTCCTGACTGAACTCGTCACCCACGGGGGCCACCAGAATCCCTCCTTCAATCAACTGATTGAAGAGAGCCGATGGAAAACCGGGCGCTCCCGCGGTCACGAGGATCCGATCGAATGGCGCCTCGGCTGGCCAGCCGAGGGTGCCGTCGCCGACCAGGTAGCGGATGTTCGTCCGTCCGAGACCATCGAGGATCGCCCGTGCCCGCAACGAGAGCGTCACGAGCCTCTCGATGGTGAAGACTTCGGACGCTAGCTCGCTCAGGACGGCCGCTTGATAACCGCTCCCCGTACCGATTTCCAAGACCCGCTCGGTCCCCGATAAGGCCAGTTCCTGGGTCATTACGGCCACCATGAAAGGCTGGCTGATCGTCTGCTCCTGACCGATCGGGATCGCCCGATCATCGAGGGCGTGGCGCCGCTCGTCGGGTGGAACGAACTTTTCTCTCGAGAGTCGGGCCAGAACATCCAGGAGTCGAGGGTCATGGATTCCGTGCTGGCGCACCTGATCCGCGATCGCGGCGCCCGGAAATGGGTCATGCGGTCTGTGGCTGGGCATGCTCACTCGCCTCGTCGAGTTGAAAATCCTTCACCTCGAGTTGCACTTCGCGACGCCCGTTCCACTCGTTGATCGAGGGGTGAAAGACGAACGAACAGAGCGTGTTCGCGGAGAGGGACTTGGCTCGCTCGGCCATGTTCCAGGCGATCGCCTTGACGACCACCGACCCCTGCATCAAGCGAAGCTGCAGGTGGTTTTTCCGTTCCCCCACGACCCGAGGCTCGCCAAGTAGGCGCACGCCGCTGGCCAGCAGCAACGGTCGCGGATTGCCCATCCCATGCGGTTCGAGCATCTCAAGGGCCTCGACCAGCTTGGTCGACAGCATGGCCAGCGGGACCTCGGCGTCAATGGTGAGAGACTTTCGTAATTGTTCGGTGGTCAGTGATTCGCGGCAATGGAGTTCGAACCGCTCCGCGAATGAAGCGAGTTGGCCCACCGGAAGCCTGAGACCGGCCGCCGCCGCATGCCCACCGAAACTGGTCAACCCCTCGGCGCATTGGTGAATCGCCTTGTACAGGTCGAGTCCTGGGATCGACCGGGCCGACCCCTGCCCCATCTCATCCCCAAGGGCCACTACGATCGTGGGCCGGTGATAAACTTCCGCCAGGCGGCTGGCGACGATCCCGATCACACCAGGATGCCATCCCACTCGCCCCAAGACGATCGCGCCCCGAGTCCCCAGCCCCCCTTGCTCCGTGATCATCTGATGGGCTTCGGTGACGATCTTGTGCTCGAGCTCTTGCCGATCCTTGTTGCACTGATCGAGTTCCTCGGCAATCTTGCGGGCCAGTTCCAGGTCATCGGTCGTGAGCATCTCAACGGCCTTCATCGCCCGTTCCAGACGTCCCGCCGCATTGATCCGAGGCCCCATGTTGAAGCCGATGTTTCCGGCCGTCAGCTTCCGCTTGCCGAGACAGCCGGAAACTTCCATCAAGGCGCGGATCCCCGCAGTCGGCTCGGCGAACATCCCGATCAACCCGCGGCGGACGAGGATCCGGTTTTCGCCGTTGAGAGGAACCACGTCTGCCACGGTGGCCATTGCGACCAGGCTGAGCGATTGCACCAGGAAATCTCGAAGGTGGGGAGATGCCTTCTTCCCGTCGCCGAACCCCTTGGCAATTTGCCAGGCAAGCTTGAAAGCAACCGCCGCGCCGCAGAGATCGCCAAACGGATAGAGGCTGTCTTCCAATCGTGGATGGACGATCACGTCCGCCTCAGGCAATTCACTACCGATCGTGTGATGGTCGGTCACGATGAACTCAACACCGAGTTCTCGCGCCAGCCGGGCCTCACTCACGGCTGAAATACCGCAATCGACCGTGACGATGAGCTCGGCCCGCAACTCCGTCGCCAGTTTCCGCAAGGCGTCCGCATTCACCCCGTAGCCTTCGTCGACCCGGTGCGGAATGTAGTAGTCAAGATGCTTGGCACCCGCCAGGCGGAGGCAGTCCCAGAGGATGCTCGTACCACAGACCCCGTCGACGTCATAGTCGCCATAGATCACGATCTTTTTGTGAGCCCGGACCGCCCTGATGATCCGATCGGCCGCCTCAACGACCCCCGGCAGCAACTCGGGATCATGAAGCGACGATAATCGCGACTCGAGAAAAGCAAGGGCAAGCGTGGGCTCTTCGATTCCCCGGTTCAACAGGAGTTGAGCCACCAACGGCGGGATGCCAGCATCGCGGCCAAGGGTCGCCGTCCGATCCGGATCATGGGGTCTCAGACGCCAGCGCGTGCTCATCCTCCGCTTTCCTCCCGTCGGCGAATGCTCAGAACCAGCCGCGTCGTTTCGCGAAGAGATAGAGGAACCCGGGCATGAATAACATGATCATGCACGACCCCACGAAGAGCGCCCGCTTGGGTAGCCAACCCTCGAATTCTAGCGTTCCGCCAAAGAAATTCATCCCAAAGAAGCTCGTCAGAAAGGAGAGCGGCAGGAACATCACAGTGACAAGCGTGAATGCCTTCATGATATCGTTGGTACGATTGGAGATCGCCGAGAGATAGGTATCCAGGGCTCCCGAAATGAGGTCACGCAGGCTTTCGGTAATGTCGTGCACTCGAACGACATGATCATAGACGTCGCGAAAGTAGATACGATGCTCAGGGTTGACCGGGCTGTATTCGTCGCGTGCCAGGCGGTTGAGCACTTCGCGTTCAGGCGCGAGGATTCGGTGGAGCCGGAGGGCCGAGCGCTTCACCTGGAAGATGGCTTGAAGTGTACTGGGGGTCGGCCGGTGGAAGACCTCGTCCTGCGCCGAGTCAATCGCCTCATCGAGGTGCTCGATGGCAGGCAGGTATTCGGCGACGCTCATATCGAGGATGTGATAGAGCAAATGTCCGGCCCCATGCTTGAGCCGGTTCGTCGGGTCGCGCTCGATGTTACGGCGAAGCTGGTCGAGGATTTTCAAGGGTTCGTTGTGATAGGTCACCAGGTAATTGGCACCGAGGAAGATGTCGAGCTCGTGAAGCCGAATCAGATCAGTATCTGGGTCGAAGTCGATGTTGTGAAAGACGATGTAGAGGTACTCTCCCCAGTCGTCGACCTTGGCGACGTGGGTATCCTGGACCGCATCCTCGATGGCCAGTGGATGAAAGTGGAAGACGCCGTCGAGCAGCTCTTCCACTCGTCGATCGGTGTTCTGAGTTTGATCGTCGATCTCGACCCAGAGGGTCCCTTTCTCGTCTTCCAGGGCGAGCGGGATTTGCTCGATCGGCCAATCGAAGTGGATTTCACCGTCGCCGTCCCGGTAGACAATCCGAATCTGAAGGCCCGTGACGCGTTGTCCAGACAAGATGGTATCGGACTGCGGCGAGCTCATCGGTACGGATCCCGGTTATTCGAGTCTCAGGGACGTCGCAATGCGGCGTTTTGGTCCTTAATCGCTTCCTCATAGAGATTGATCTCGATCTCTATGCGGTGATCAGGGATCTTGCGCCGGATGGGACTGGAAAAGGGATGAAATTTGCTGGCCAGATCAGGGCCGAGGGGGGCGTTGACCAGACCGATTTGATTCCAGCCAACCGCGACTCGATCAGCCTCGAACGAGCCATCCGGGCGAATGGTCGCGGATCGGAGCTTGCCGACCGTCCCGTCCACTGGAATGAATTCAATCCAGCCCTTCCAGTCCTGATCGATCGAGCGCCCGCCGAGACGAATGATCCCGGAAACTTGGGTCGTCTCGAATTGCTCCGGTCCCAACTCTTCCCCACACCCCGAGAGGAGCAGAATCAGGGTCGTGATCGTGCTGCTCAAGTATCCCGCATGCCAACGCATACCGTCACCTGGGCTTCGAGAGGCCGACTTTCGTGAACGATCTGGACCTCGTACGGTCGCCAATCACGTCCGATCGTGAAGTTCCGAACCCGTCCACTGACTGAAATCTCGGAGCAGGGCGCGGAAGGTCTCGTAGTCTCCGGCCTCGACCAGATCGTCGCCAATCCTTTCGGAGCTTAAGCGGATCAACCGGCCTCCGCGCCGGCCACGGCCGGCATGGAGACCAAGCTGGTCGCGAAAGGCGAAGATCAGCCCTCCCGCTTGTCTCTCGCCGGCCAAGCGACCGATGGGGCCAAGCATCACGAGAACGCCACCGTGCTGATTCAAGCCAGCACGAGCGCCTGCTCCTCGCGCCGCGAAGACGATCCCGCCTTGCTGAGCGTACGCCAGGCCCTCGCCCGCATCCTCCAAGATGACCAGCCGACCCGCCCGTAGACCACGCCCAGCGCCATCCGCGGCGGGCCCTCGACAGACGACCGTCAGGCCCGGAGCGTCCAGCTCAGCGGCAAGTTCCGGCCCTGCGCGGCCCTCAACCTCGATGACCGCGTTCCATCCCCCCCTCAGCCCGGCCGCCAAGAACCGTTGTCCCTCCGCACCGGCCAGACAGACGCGCGTCGTCCCCGAATCCAGGCGTTGGACCAGTTCCGCGTTGATTTTCTCGTAGTCGCGGATGTCGGGAATGGAAAGGACCGCGGACTCGAGTGCGGGGCCAGGAGGCGTCATTTGCCGCGAACCGCGCCGACGACCTTGGGGTCTTCGGCTCGAACATCGGCAATCTGGGCCTTCAGCGGGAACTGCTTGCCACCGAACTCCTTGTCGTCCGGAACGTTCTTGTCGAGGAACGACTTCAGAGCCGCGACCTTGTCGCTCAGGTCCTTGGCAAGCTTTTCACGATTCCCCTTGGGAGCCTTGAAAAGTTCGACCGCCGACTTGGCCACCGGCTTGATCACATTACCCAACTGCTCAACATATCCACGGTTGTTCCCGAGGCTGGGCATTCGGAGGAGGCCGGCCTCTCGTGCCCCTTCTACACCGTAAAAGGCGGGGTAAATCTGATAGAGGAGGGGCGCGGCGTAGGTTTGCGCCAGCGCGATGTTCGCGTCATACGTGGCCAGAATCCGCTCCCCAAGCTCAGCCGCGACTTCTCCACCATAGTAAGCGACGAGCTTATAATTAAACTTGCCATTCGCCTGATTGACCCGCATCATCCCCAAGGTCCAGAAGGCTTGAGCACGAACTTCGAGTCGGGTCGTGGGATCAGCAAGCACCTGCATCGCGGCCGAGGCCATCTCAAGCTTGGCCTGAGCCCGAGGGTCGGCGGCCATCCGCAAGGCCCCTAAAGCCTCGAGGGCTCGCAATTGCGCAGGCCACGGCAGGTCTTTATCGGCCAGCCAATCCACCAGGGCGTGTGCCGCCTTGGCAGTCAATGTCGGCCCACCGGGAAGATCCTGGTAGCCTCCGGTCGCAGTCTGCAAAATGTTGACGATGCCTCGCGCCGACCAGATTTTGACCCAGGTCGTCTGCTCCTTGTCATTGAGCTGCGCGATAAATGTCTCAATCGCCTCAGGGCTTCCCGTCTTGCCGAGCAGGATCGCCGTTTCGAGCCGAGCCAGCAGGTGGTTCTTCAGCAGCTTGGGCGCGACGGCCAACAGCGATTCGGTGTACAACTTGAGGAAGGCCGCGTTGTTCGCCCTCTTCGCCAACTCGATCGGATTCGAAAGATTAAAGCTGGCGTCACGAAATCCGACGGCCGCGGCGGAGGAGGGACTCAACCCCTCATCGGGCGCGAACAATCCCTTGATGAACGAACGATTCGTCAGATCAGCCGTAAACTTATTGACATATTTCTGAATCAAGTCCCGGTCGATCGTACCCCCCTTCGCCATCGCCTCGATCTCTCGGACCTGGCGAGGGTTGAGGGTGCTCGAAGGGAGTTGGGGGAACGTATTTTCGTTGGCCTTGACCGCGTTGGGATCGACAAAGATCTCCACTGACGCGGTCGTGGCCTCGCTCCCCTGCTCTTCCGCGACGGCCTCAGCTTCCTTCTCAGCAGGAACCTGAGCCGCCTTTTTCGTGGCCTCGTTCGATTTCTGGGCCGTGTCCACGCCCTCGGCGAGCGGTGTGGTTTGTTGTGCCTCGAGCGTCAGCGGAAGAACGCCGAGCAGCACGATCGAAGGCCACACCCACGAGCACCCCCGTGGCATCCTCGGGGCGAGCGCTTTGATCATGGTCGCCAACCTCTTGGTTAAACTCGCGGCCCTAACAACATGGTCGAGTCTCGGCCCGAGGCCCAGGCTACGCCAGGTTTGGTGCGATAGTCACGTGCGAATGATGCCACGCGGTCAGGACTCTCGACCGATCGGTCGGGACACAGTTGACCACGCAACGGAACGAGGACGGGAACTGGCGGGGACGGCTCAACACGCAAATCCACCCGCTTTGGGGACGGCGTACGAGCTGACTCGGCCCGTCGGAACAACAACTCATCTCAAGTTGGTCCAGATACTTCCATCAAGGAGTCGCCGTTCCAAAGTTAACCTGCTAATGACCCCCTGTCAAGTCAACCGAACCCTCCTGGCCGC
Organism: Singulisphaera photorubra; assembly: GCF_045290345.1. GTDB lineage: Bacteria > Planctomycetota > Planctomycetia > Isosphaerales > Isosphaeraceae > Singulisphaera. The sequence goes on from NZ_CP155447.1 coordinate 4,955,332, forward strand.
TTGGTGGCCCGCAATCTCCCAACCCGAGATCACGCAAAAGCTGAACACTAAATGAATAATCCAGAGAATTAAGGGGAAATAGGCACAATGCCTTCGCTCGCTATTCATTTGACGCCCACGCCACGATTTCGTTCCCTTCGAGGGGACGAGAATTGACGGTGAGCGGGCCGTTCAGAACGGGGGGAGTTGTTCCGGAGGGGCATCGCTCGTAGAATCATGGAATAATCCTCCGGAAATTCAGGCCAAGACATGTGGCCCGCGAGCGCCATGTAGGGCACGTTGGCTGTTCGGTCGATTGTGGAGATTGCCTGGGTATGGTCGAACGTCGTTATATCTTTCCTGGCATCATCGAGCTCAATGTCCAGGCGAGACGCCGTCTTGGAGTGAATATTTACCTCATCGACGGCGGCACGGAGTACGCGTTGATCGACGTTGGCTTCCTCGACGAGCTCTCTGAGGTCCTCGAGCTGATTCGCCAGATGAACTTCAGCCTTTCCAACTGCAAGATGATCTTGGCGACCCATGCCGACGCCGACCACACTCAGGGCCTGGCGCGGGCCCGAGATGTGCTCAAGTGCAAGGTCGCGGCTCACCCCAAGAGCGTCGCCCCGCTCCAGGACGGCGACGAGGTGCTTACCTACGCGCGGATCGACGCTCAGAACATCCATATCCCGATGCCGCGCTGCAAGGTGGACATGACGATCGACGAAGGCGACGTCATAACGATCGGCGATCGGAAACTCGAGGTCTGGAGCACGCCGGGCCACACCGCCGGTCAGCTCTCGTTTCGGATGGGTCCCCTCCTCTTCTCCGGCGATAACATCTTCCGGGACGGTTGCGTGGGGGTGATCGACGCCCACCACGGATCGAACCTGGTGGAGTTCATTGCCAGCCTCAAACGAATCCGAGCCTGCGACGCCGAATATCTCCTTCCCTCGCACGGCCCCATCTTCCGAAAAGACAACGCCCTTCTCGACGCCACCATCGCCCGGCTCGAGTCGTACACCCACATGGCCGACTTTGGCACTTGCGCCATCGATTGGCCGCTCCTCGACGAGTGGGAAGATGAGCTCGCGGAAGGAAAGCTCAATCTTTAAGTTCTCAGCGTATGCATGAACCTCGGTTGAGGCGGGTGGGCAGAGCCCACCCGCTTTTTTGTCGGGAAAGCTTCAGCCTGCCATCAGTGCATTCATTGGACTGCGAACTCTCCTGGATCGTGCACGTCAGTCGACCGCCGAGATGTAACCTATCCTCACTTGAATTTCTTTGAACGGCCCCTTTGAGGGTATCCGGAAACGCCACGACATCCGGACAGTCGAAAGCGACGGGATTCGACGGTCGGCCCTTTCCTTTTTCCTCTCTAGCGGTTCACCACAATACTCACATGTTTTTGGTGTCACTCCCAAATTTCATTGGGTCAAGATCGATTGCCGATTTCGAGGACGAAATTGGCTCAAGTCCATTACACCTTCGGCCGACAAGTCGCGTTGACGGAAAAGTGCGGCGTGCTTAGAATCCCGCGCCCAGAGCCGGCGACACGGATCGTTGACCGGTAAGTTTCGTCAGGCGGAACGGAGGTCGTCGCATGAACGCAGCGTTGAGTCTCTTCGTTATAGCTCTCCTCGGAGCAGATTCATCCCCGAACCGGGGCACTCCCCCCATTCAGTATCGAGTCAAGCTGCTCGAGATGGATGGGTTGAAGTGGCGTGAGTCGATCTACGCCCGACTCCAGCCGGTCGCTCGACAAGGCTCGTGCGTCATCTGGACAGCCAACCAGGAGGTGATCAAGCCCTTGGTGGATCGGGCGAGCCGGGTCCTGATGAGCCCGCAGCTCATGGCGGACCCCGATGCCGTAGCGGCCTATTCCCAGCGGACAACCCGTAAGGTCGCCTCGCAATTAACTCGCCATGCCGACGGCCCTCTCGATCATGCGGTGGCAGTGGCCTATACCACCGACCACGAAGATCTCCGTGAGGGCTGCCAATTCACGATGTCGGGACGAAAACTCGACCAAGGTATGCTCGTCAGGATGGTCGTCGAAGAGGTCAAGGTCACCGCAGTTCACCAGGTGAAGTTGGCCGAGTTCGTTCCCAAGAAAGACGAGCAGGGCGAACAGACGATCCTCAACCCCAAGCTGGACGTCCCCGAAGTTGTCAGGGGGACGCTCGAGGGCGAATGGCTGATCCCTAACGGCGGAGTCCTCGTGGCAAGTCTGGGAGCTCACACGCTCGATGATGGCACGGGGAAGGCCATCGTCCGCGAGCGGTTGATGTTGATTGAAGCCAGCCCGGCCTCCGTTCGGACCACCGTCGATCTGACCCAGGCGGTCGGCCGAAGCTTCACCTACGTGGCACCCGCTCGAGTGTCCACGATCCCGATGCCCGACCGCATTCCTGCCATGGCGGGCCAGGTTCCGGCCATGCCAAGTCGTTCCCTGCCGATGGCCCGGACCGCGGATGGAACGCCTGTGCCGCTGCCGCCGCTGCCCGAGTCGCAGGTGCCGCCGCCGACCTCGCTCCCCGGAAGCTCCGAGCCCTGCGCAACCCCACAGACCGTACCTCCGACCAACTCCGCAAACGACGAATCGGTCACCCCTCCCGTCAAGGACAACGGAGCGACCAAGTCGATCGATCTCGAATCCCACAAAGCAAGCTATCACCCCGAGTCGAGCACGACGGACACGCTTGAAGCTTCGGTCCGAGGCTACTGGGCCGCCATCAAGCCCTATCTGCTCCGCCTCCCGCTCGGTCCGGGATTCGACGTCGAGATCAGCGCGACGGTCAAGCCTTCCATCAAGCCCTGAACTGAGTGAATCCGCCGAATTCCGCGACGACGAATCCGACCGCGAAACGATTTCGGGTGGTCAGGGCCTCACAGCCCCGGCCACCCGTTTTTTTTTCATTCCGCGGCGGAATGGTGCTCTCCGTCTCCTGGTTCGGTAATTCATCCACACACGCAAATAAGTAAGCCACCAAGGTCTCGAGCGAGAACGAACCGAAAGCAAGGCAAAACCTCGGACTTCGCCCGAGAGCCGATGCCGCATACAATGGGGCTTGGCTATCGTCATGCGATGGGGCGAGTTGGTCCTGGGAGGCGGGCTGCCTCGGACCTGCTTTCTTTTTTCTTGGTTGCCGCCCCAATACTTGTACAGGGAAATGCTCATGCCGGACCCCCGCTGGGAGGCTCTCGCCGACATCCTGATCGGCCACTCGACTCGGCTCGAAAAAGGACAAGTTCTCCTGATCGAGTGCTTCGATCTCGACGATAGCACCCTGCCCCGCTTGCTCGTCCAGAAGGCCGCCAGGAAAGGCGCCTATCCGCTCGTTGAGACCAAGGACACGCGGATCATTCGCGAGCTCATCAAAAACGCCTCAGAAGGGCAGATGCGCGCCCTGGGCGATTTTGAACTGCACCGAATGAGCCAGGTTCACGCCTATATTGGGCTCCGAGGCGCTCGGAACATCAACGAGATGTCCGACGTGCAGGCGGAAAAAATGAACCTCTACAACACGCACTACCTGAAACCGGTCCACTTCGAGTGCCGGATCAAACAGACGAAGTGGTGCGTCCTCCGGCTCCCCAATTCGAGCATGGCCCAGCAGGCCGGTATGAGTACCGAGGCGTTTGAGAACTTCTATTTTGATGTTTGCAACCTCGACTACCCCCGGCTCGCGAAGGCGCTCAGGCCACTGGTCGATCGCATGACAAAAGCCAAAGAGGTTCATATCAAAGGGCCCGAGACCGACCTGCGGTTCTCGATCGAAGGAATCCCAGTGATCCCTTGCTCCGGTGAGATGAATATTCCCGACGGCGAGGTCTTCACCGCGCCCGTCCGCGACTCCGTCCAAGGCCACGTTCGCTTCAATACACCGACGATCTACCAAGGGTCTTCGTTCGACGGCGTCCGGCTCGACTTCCGGGACGGCCGGATCGTCGAGGCCCACTGCACCGGGGGAGACGTCAAGAAACTGCGACGGATCTTCGAGACCGACGAAGGGGCCTCCTACATCGGGGAATGGTCGATCGGCTGCAATCCCAGGATTCTCCACCCGATGCGAGACATCCTCTTCGACGAGAAGATTGCCGGCAGCTTTCACCTCACCCCCGGAAATGCGTATGATGAGGCTGATAACGGCAATCGTTCGAAGATTCATTGGGATCTTGTACAGATTCAACGCCCCGACTATGGGGGGGGTAGTATCGACTTCGACGGCGAACCAATCCGGGTCGACGGCCGATTCATTCCCGAGGATCTCCAGGCCCTCGACCCCGAGTAATTGACGAGGCCCGTGCCCCGAACCCAAGCGAGAAACTCTCCATGCTCACGACGCTTCTTCTGTCACTCGCCCTTTTCGGCCAGGTCAAGGGGGACCCCGACCAGTTCCCCCTCGCCTTGCACCGGAGCATGGAGATCGACGACCTCGACCGCGAAATCCAGCGGTTGCACGATACCGTTCTGCTCAAGCGAGCCCAGTTGGTCAGCACCCAGCGTCTGTCACAACGAGGGCTCGTGAGCCGGGCCGACCTCGAACGAGAATCGGCCTCCCTTCGCTACGAAGAAGCCCACGAAGCGGAATCGACGGCCTATCGAAATCTGAAGATCTACGAACGTGACGTGATGGGCCGCGTCATCTCCTCCGACGAGGTCAAGGCCTACTCGCTCCTGCTCGACTGGGTCAAGAAACAGCAGGGTATGGCCCAGGTCGACGTCGATTTTCGCGATTACACCCTGAAGCAGACCCGCGCGCTCTACCAGCGAAAAGCGATTAGCCGGCAAGAACTCGACGACGCCGAACAGGCCTTCAACACCGCTCAGGCAAGTCTGGCCCTCAGCAAGACGCGCGAGGCGCAGATCGTGATGGAACTGGCCTCGCGCCGCGGGGAAAAATCGTACGACTCCGCCGAGTATCAGCGGCTCAAAGCCGCTTACCTCAAAGCTCGCATCCAGTATTTCGAGGTCGTCTCCGCCGGATCCAAGAACCGGCTGACGATCGCTCAGCAGCGATCGCTTCGGGGCCTGATTGCGACCGATGACGTCGCCTTGTTTCAGAAGGCCGTCGACGACGCTGAGAACGCGCTCGCCGCCGAGCGAAAGAAGCTCGAAGAAAACGAGTCTGCCACGCTTCAGCCCACACCGACGAACTGAGTTCCGACCAGGCCTCGTCGAATTCGCCGAGACCTCGACGGCTGCGATTTCTCCCTCATTCGGGCATTTCCGCCTTCCCGAGTGTATTTTCACGGGCGCGGCCGTTCTTGCCTTGTCGTTGCGTCTCGATGCCTTCGATGAGTCGCTGGACTTCCGGAGTGAGTTGACCGTGCGATCGAAGCAGGTCGGCCGCCTGCGGAAGGCGCATTTTGCCAAGATAGATCAAGCGGTAGGCTTCCTCCAGCGCAGTGATCGCGTCCTTGGAAAGCCCCTTTCTCCTCAAAGCCGACACGTTGACGCGACGTACCTTCGAGGGGATACCGTCCGCCCTCATGTACCGGGGAACGTCCTGGGTCGCCTTCGATTTCATGCCGACGAAGCTGTAGGCCCCGATCGTCACGTTATGAATGATGGCCACCCCGATATCAAAGCCGGCATGGTCTTCGACATGAACATGCCCGCCGAGCATCGTCCATTCGCCGATCGTGATGTCGTCCCCTAACTTACAGTCGTGCGCGACATGGGCGGAGGCCAGCAGCGTGTTCCGGCTGCCGATCCGCGTGATGCCATCCTCTTTCTCGGAGGCTCGGTGGATCGTCACCCCAGGGCCCAGTAGGTTGCAATCGCCGATTTCGACTCGCGTGGGAGTCCCGCGATACGAGATATCCTGAGGGATATCTCCGATCGAAACATACGGGCCGATCCGATTGAACTCGCCAATGCTCACTCGACCAGTGATGCAGACGTTGGCGGCCAAGCGGGTCCCACGGCCAATCCGGACTTCAGGTCCGATGACGCAGAAGGGACCAACCTCGACATCATCGGCTAGCTCGGCGCGAGGATCGATGCAAGCTCTGGGTGCAATGATGGTCGTCACGTTCGGCTTCCCCAATCCCTTGAGGTCCGTTCGGTCAAGCCCAACGCCTGTCATACAGACAGGCGCGGCAACCGCCACGTTCGTCCATTCGGACGACCTCGGTAGAGGAGCCGATCCATTGCCCCGCCGAGTTCTCTCCCAAGAGCATACACCCTGGGAAGGCCGAGGCGAAATAACCTTTACAATTTCGCAGAATCGTGCGGACCGCGGCATCGGTGTAGATGACCGGATAGCCCGTTTAGAGGAGTCATCAGGGAACCAGATCGGCTTCGGATTTGCCGGGCCCGGAGGTCTTACTTTTGCCGCGGACCTCCCCGATCCTGGGAAGGCCGCCTCAGGGAAAGCCAGAGCAGAACCAGCCCGACAAACGCCAAGATCCCCGCGATCCTGACGATCCATCGGTGCTCCTGATCGTGCTCGACATCAATGTTCATGCCGCTTCCTACGGCCACGAGAAAGGCCGAGGACAATAATCCGATGCCAGAGAGGAACTGCCACGATGAGGGCTCGGGCAGACGCATGACTCGCTTCCCCCTGGCCAAACCCAACCACTCTGGCTTGCTCAACTCAGGCCAACGCCAGGCGAAGCCCGCCTTGCCGATTTGTAGTCGACCCCCGACTTGGCTTGGCGAAATTTCGGGTCTCTGCTATACCATCCCCCATCTTCCTCGACCTGTGCGGCGCCGAGTTCCCTTTTTGAGAGAGATGGAGTCGGTCTTATGCTCCTTCAGCAAATTTGGCGTCGCCGCTTGCTCGCGGGAGCCTTAATCGTTTTTGCATGTCACCAGATCTGGCGCCATGGCCAGGACTACGTGTTCATCGACAAATTCGCAGAAGTCGTGCCGGGGCGAATTTACCGCGGCGCCTGGCAGCAAGACTGGCCCATGCACAGGCTCGTCCGTGACTACAAGATCAAGACAGTCGTAGCTCTTGCCCATCCTCCCGAGAGCCCGTTGGTCGTCAAGGAGAAGGCCCTCGCCACCGAATTGGGATTCCGCTGGGTCCATATCCCGATCGTCGACCGTCGGGCCACAGGAGTCTCAAACTCGCTTCTCGATAGCCTCGAGCACGCCGCCAACGTCTTGGCCGCCCCAGAAAACCAGCCTGTCTACTTCCACTGCCATCATGGCATCAACCGGGCCTCAATGGTCCAGATCGCCTACCGCACGCTTCACTGCGGCTGGACTCTGGAGCAGGCGACCGACGAGATCTCACGCAGTTTCGGTTTGAAAGAGGTCACTCACGGCCCCGACTACCGTCAAATGACGGCCTTTTACAATGAACGAGTGCTGCCCCGCCGCCAGACCCAGACGCGTCTCGGTCACCGCAATCCCGACGCCCTCTCGTCGATCTTCGGAAATTAGCCCAGGACGACTGCGAACGAGTCGTCCGAACGGGCGAGGGCGAGGCCGCGACAATCAGGCAAATCCCCGCTTGAGGATCAAGTCAGGCCCAGTGGTGACGTTGTTTTCAGCGTGCGCCCATCGGGAGGCGACCCTCCGCATCTGGACCATTCGCGCCGAGCGTTGCGAACGAGGGCGAGTTGGATGCGGGTTCGGAGAATGAGGCTGCGAAGCTCGCAATATCCCGGTCACTCAGTGGCGCAATCGTCGCGGCGAACTTTGTGTCGATCGCGTTGACGACCATCTGGGCCATGAGCCCCTGCCCCAACGTCCCGAAATGACGCTGGTCGGCCAGAAAGAGATGATCGAGGTCGTTTCCCGATTCGATCCGGTCGAGCCTCCGACCTCCGATCAACGTATGGTCGCGACTGAACCGATTCGCAATCTTCGCGGCCAGATCGAAGTCGGCCACCGCGACCCTCGGTTGAATCAAGGCGAGTGACCGGATCTGGGTATTATAGGTTTGGAGCGCCGCGGAATAACGATCCAGCAACGCGGGAGGTAGGCTTCGATCACGGACGGCGCCCCTGATCATCGGCAGGTCTCTGATGTCCGGCACCGTGACGGCCACGACCTTGACCTGGGGACTTGCGTTGAGAATCGTCTCCAGGGCCACCCGATAGTTGGCCATGGCCCGGGGCAAGACATCGTCGAGCGCCGTCGCGGGGTTAGTGGACCCGAGCGCATGAATGAAGTCGTTGCCGCCGATGAAGATCACCACGACGGAGACTTCCCCCGACCTCACCTGAGCGGCCAGTCCGGTGTGCTGCCCGGCGGCAAGTAGGTCATCGGTCGTCGCATCACTCTGCGCCCAGTTGAACGCGTAGCCCTGGTTGCGCGGCTGGCCACGGCTGACCGTACTGAACTGGCCGAAGTTCAAACCACGAGTCCCGGCAAGAATCTCAACCCAGTTGCGGCTCGTCATTCGATCAGGGGAGTAAAACTGATACTCATCAGAATAGCTGTCGCCTAGTACCCCAATTCCGCCCAATTCACCGGCCGGAACAGCCGAGCACGGCAACAAGGCCAGGATCGACGCCAGAAATCCCTCCTTCAGCCCCCTCATCGACATACACTCCCTGGAGTTTCATCATAGGTGGTGATCGATCGAATGCACCGAAATCGGGCCCTCAATCGATATTAGCTCGTTCCTCCTTGGAGAGCGGGCGGCGAACATCCCCCAGTCACAAACCTCGTCGAGCGCCGTCTTTGTGGGGTGGCGAGCGGTTGGTCAGTGCTGAACGGGTTGATCGCAACCTTCCTTACAAACCACAACCCGGACATTTACGCCCGTGAGTCGTCCTGTGACCTAAAAAACTTTAGCTCCAAATTTGGAAAAACTAAAGCTTCTTCGATCCTTCGACTAGGAAAAATCGTCTGATTAATAGGCTTACATGGATTACCCTGATTATCGCGACGAATTCGCCCCGAAAAGGACTTAGAATCGTCAATCGCCGTGCGGGCCCCGACGCGTTGATCTTAAAAAATCACCGCAACGCCTCGCACCGTGAATTCGAGAGCAATCGCCATGAGGCGTTTTAACAACAGGCCGGATGAAAAATGTGGGCTAGAATGGTCCTAGCCGGAGGAATCAGAGGAAAAGGAATTACTGATCGGCCGGGCATTCCGTTCGAGGAGTCGAAGATGAATGACTACCTACTCGGTTTCCTCAAGGCCCGCCCTCGAGCTGTGGGTGAGGCGTTTCGCACCAACCCGCGTCATCAATCGCGGCGCCGCGCGATGCTCTCGTGGCAGCAAGGCCGAGAATCCCGCACGGTCAAAGCGCGCTTGCTCGATATCAGTCGAATGGGAGCGGCGCTGACCTCGACCACTCCGCCGCCGAGTTCGACGTTGGTCTGCATTCGTCTTGTGGGGTCAACTCCGACCCCTTGGATCGAAGGAGACGTCGTCGGAATCGAGCCGACCGAGGGCACCTACCGGATCCGGATCAAATTCCGCGAGCCTTGCCCGACGATCATGATCAAGTCGGCCGTACTTGCGCCCCATACATCCGAGGAAAAAGCGACGAGTTCGTCCAGTTCGGAGCAACCCTGAACGACGCCAAGCTGAGATCGAACGCCCCGGTCTGTTCTGTGGAGAACGGCCCGGGCACGCTCGCTCATCGGACTCTCGGAAGGGCGTCTCAAAACATCGCGATCGCCTTTGGCTACATCCCCAACTCGTGGTGATGGGGCCTTTCGATCGTGCTCTTTCCGTCATCGCTGGTCAGGCTGAAAAAGGCCAACTCCTCGCCCCGATCGGCGAGGGTTTGTTCAAGATCGCAGAGTCCGAGACAGGCTAGATCGTTGGCAAGGTCGCTGACCCAGAGGTCGTTGACTTTGTTGGAGACGTGGGGTTCGAGTGACGTAGAGTCGGCCTTCTGGTCGAGCCGCGTCGCCTGTCGTTCGGTTGAGAGATGTGGGTGCGCCATCGGTGCTCCCTGGTCGCTTAACGACCGTTGGGCCGAGGAACTCGCCTCCGTCAACCGATGAGCCGCCGGAGCGCGACTCCTCTATTTCATTCTACGTTCGCCGAGACGAATTCCTACTCGGCGAAAGGTGGGTCGCCTCGCGATTCCAAACCCAGGAGGGGGTTGGAAACTCTCAAACGCAGGGCGGCCCGTCGGCACGCCCCGCGCGAGAGATCCGATCAATCCCACTTAAGAATGGCTCCCGTGTGGGCACTGGTCGCCATGCTCGCATACTTGGCGAGGTAGCCGCGGGTGAAACGCGGGGCGGGAGCGGTCCACGACGCCCGTCGGGCCACGAGTTCCTCGTCGGAGAGTTGAACCGAGAGCCGGCCCGCGGGAATGTCGATTTCGATGATGTCGCCGTCGCGGAGTAGGCCGATCGGTCCGCCCACGGCGGCCTCGGGGCTGACGTGCCCGATCGAGGCGCCCGCCGTCCCTCCCGAGAAGCGGCCATCGGTGATCAGAGCGCACTTGTCCCCGAGGCCCACTCCCTTGATGGCTGTTGTGGGAGCCAGCATTTCCTGCATGCCCGGGCCTCCCTTTGGCCCCTCGTTGCGGATGATCACCACGTCGCCGGCCTTCACCTTATCGAAAACGATGCCGTTATAGGCGTCCTGCTCGTTCTCGAAGATCACGGCGGGGCCCGTGTGCTTGAGCATCTTCGGGTCGACACCCGCCGTCTTGACCACCGCCCCCTCGGGCGCGAGATTGCCGTAGAGCATCGACAAGCCGCCCGACTGCGAGTAGGCCTTATCCACCGTGCGGATCACGTCAAACGGATCGAAGCCGGAGGTACCCTCTTGCGAGTCGGAGTCGTTGCTCCCGTTCCCTCCCGGAGTCTCGCCCTCAGAGTCCAGCACCGCCAGGCCGGCGGCCTGCGAGCGTGCCTCGGCAGCTACACTCGGCACAGACCAGGCCTGGGTGGTGCGCTCACCGCCGGGGCGGACCCGAGTCAACATCTTCGCCGCGGCGACGGCATTCGCGTTCCGAACGTCGTAGTCGGCGATGTTCTCGCCCAGGGTCTTGCCGGTCACCGTGGAACAGGACAGCGTGAGCAGACCGGGGCGACCGCGTTCCACTTCCCCGAGAATCGTGTGGATGCCCCCTGCCCTGGCGACATCCTCAATGTGATAGGAGCTCGCCGGACTCACCTTGCAAATATTCGCGACCTTCTTGCTCAGCTCGTCGATCCGGCGCATCGAGTACTCGACGCCTGCCTCATGAGCGATGGCCAGGATGTGCAGCACGGTATTCGTGCTTCCCCCCATCGCCATATCCAGGATCATGGCATTATCGAACGCCTCACGCGTCGCGATCTCTCGCGGCAAGAGGCCGTGCCCGGCTCCGAGGCGGCCAAAATCCTTGGCCATCCCAACAATCCGCTTCGCCGCGTTTTCGTAGAGCGACCTGCGATCGGCGGAGGTTGCCAGGATCGTGCCGTTTCCAGGCAAGCCCATGCCCAACGCCTCGGCCAGGCAGTTCATGCTGTTGGCCGTGAACATGCCCGAACAGCTCCCGCACGTCGGGCAGGCCGCCTTTTCGATTTCATCAAGTTCTTCGGCGGTGATCTGACCGTTCTGCCGCTTCACACCCGCGACGAACGCGTCGATCAGGTCGACCGACTTCCCGCTCTCGGTCTTCCCCGCCTCCATGGGGCCTCCCGAGACGAAAACGGTCGGCACATTGACCCGCATGGCCCCCATGAACATCCCGGGTACGATCTTGTCGCAGTTGGGGATGCAGATCATTCCGTCGAACCGGTGCGCCTCGATCATCGTCTCGACGCAGTCGGCGATGAGCTCGCGCGACGGGAGCGAGAACTTCATCCCGTTGTGGCCCATCGCGATCCCGTCATCGACGCCGATCGTGTTGAACAGAAAGGGCACTCCGCCAGCGGCCCGGACACACTCCTTGACGAAATTGCCCACCTCCTGGAGATGGACGTGTCCCGGAATGATGTCAACGTGGCTATTGCAGATGGCAATGAACGGCTTGTCCCAGTCCCCTTCACGAACGCCGGTCGCGCGCAGCAGGCTGCGGTGGCCCGCACGTGCGTCCCCCTTTTTGATCGTGTCGGATCGCATGCTGACCCCATTCGTCTCGGTGGGCATGAGGAGGACTCCCGGCTCAATTATTCCAGGTCAAAGTGCGCGGAAAGGGATCGGCCTGACGATCACGCGCCAAAGTTCTATCCTATCAGACGGTCCGAGTGCTTCCAAGACGCCCCGCGGACACGTTGGCGACTCGGTCAGTGAACGCGCCACAAAAAGTGACCCGCCAGAAGGCCGGCGACAAACGAAAGCCCCTGGGCCAGCAGCACGAAGAGCGACCAAGTGGCAACCACCGACCGGGGTAGGACGACGTCCCGCGAACGACTCGGAGCGATCCTCGTTTCGGCGATGCGGGTCGATTCGAACTGGATCGGCGGAACGAGCGGCTCCGAAGCTCGCGAAGTCGCCCCGCTCGTCGTCGCTCCAGCGGGACCGACAACGTTGATCGGAGGCGGAACGTCGCCGGAGGCCGCGAATGCCGGCGGCTCGGGTTCTGGCGGCAGATAGGGGAATGGCTCACGAGGGGCCGACTCGGTGAGCGGCGGCGTCCAGTTTACCCCCGGCTCGACCCGGATATCCTCAGGCCGGATATCGAGAAGATCGAGTGAGATCCCTTCCTCGGACGCCTCGCCAGCGCGTGGCGATGATGCAATGTCGGTACTCTCCAACTCGGAGGCGAATTCAGCCTCGTCCGGGTCGGGAACAATGAGGTCGGCCCGGCACTTGGGGCAGGCGACGACCGTCCCCACCTTCCCACGTGAAACTCCCAGAAGCTGGTTGCACTGATAGCACCGAAATTTGAGTGGAACCCCCGCCATGCCCAGCCGCCCCCAAATTGGCACGATGTTCAATCGGCAACCACGGCCCTCCAGAGTACGCGTCATCCACCGATCGTGCCACTGCCCGGAGCCACGGTCGAACCTGAAGCCTCCGCACGAAGCCTTGAATCAGGGCCGGATCGGCCTGGAAGCCGAACTGGTCGAGGCGACTTGACCCCGCTGCTCAAAGCGTCACAATAGAGACAATCAGTGAAAGCCAAGGCCGCCCTATTGAAATGCGCTTAGGACGGCTTTTCGCCTGCTTTGTGAGGGCGGTTTTCGAGCGCCTCGGCATGAGACCTCCCTGGCGAAACCAAACGAGGGGCGATTCGTCCTCGCTCCCAACAGGAACGCAACCGAGGCGGAACCCGAGGCCCTTCCGACACGGCCATCGGCTCGAACCCGGCGACGACGGCTTCAGCCCTCTCCATTGCCCAATCTCCGGCACTCACTCGGCGTAGGGATACCCAGGCAAATGAGACAGGCTCCACGGCTGAGACCCCCAGGCTGCTCGCGGCTAACCTTGCTCTTCCTGTCGTTGTCGACCTTCACGTTCGGCGAGAACGTGGTCCTCAAAAACGGAATCGTTTACCGGGGTTCCGTCGACCAGGACAACACCATCGTCTTCATCGACGACGGTCTCAAGCGAGTCGTGGTGCGGGACTCGAAAATTGCGAGGAAAGACCCGGACACGACGTTCGGCCACTGGGAAATCTTCAAGCTCGAGCAGCCGCTCGTCCTCCATGGCGGCGTGATGCCCAAGGAGGCTCTCGCTATCAAGACAACCGCGTGGAACGAGCAAGGCCGCCGACAGTTCGAGTACCGATCGGCCAAGTCGAATCAGCCGATCTCGATGGAGCAAGCAATCTACGAACTTGGCCCCTACAAGGTAAGGCTGCGGGGCGTGGATGGCTTCTGGCAGGATGGCCGCCTCAGCACGAAGCAGATTCCTCGCGAGATCGTGCTCAGCATTCTCGCCAAGGTTGACTCCACCAACCTCAACGAACGCCGGCGTGTGGCCTCATTCCTGATCCAGGCCGAGTGGTACAACGACGCCAAACGCGAACTCGACAACCTGATCCGTGACTTTCCCGATGACGCTTCCCTGCGCGAGACGATCGGCAACGCACGAACTGTCGTGGCGCAGCTCGAGTCGGCACAAATCAAGGCCGACCTCGACGTCCGCCGCAAGGCGCAGCAGTATCACGAGGTCATGAACCGGCTCAAGACGTTCCCGACCAAAGACGTGGCCGCGGACGTGCTCGTCGATGTCCGCGATCAGGTCCGCAGAGACGAAGCGCAGGTGGCCGCGGACGAAGGGCTCGCCAAAGCGTTTCGCAGCTTGTCGGAGCGAATCTCTTCGGACGCGAAGAAGACATGGAAAGCGCCAGTGAACGAGATGCTCCGAGCCCTGGCGGAGGCCCCCGAGGCCGTCCGCGACCGCTTCGTGGCCTGGCAAAAGGCAAAGGACGATCCCGCGATCAAGGACGACGCCCAGTTCGCTCTGGCGGTCTCAGGATATCTGGTCGGCGCCGACGCCGCGGTGACCAGTCTGGAGATGGCCACAAGCCTCTGGAAACTTCGCGACCAGCTTCACACGTATCTCTCCACCTCCGAAGCAGGTGAGCGCACCGCGGCCCTCGATCAACTGCAAACCATTCCTTTACCCGAACGGCCGGGGCAAACCGTCGCGACCCTCCGACTCGATCTCCTGACCCGGCTCGCGATCCGGATGCCTCCCCCGCTCGATACGGAGAGTGACAAGAAGACGAAGCCGGGAGAACCGACCCTTCATCGGGTCCGCGAAGATGAGAATCTCGCACCCACCGAGTACTCGGTCTTGCTGCCACCGGAATATCACCCGCTCCGAAGCTACCCAGCCGTCGTCGCGCTCCACGATGGAAGGGGCCCGTCGGCTGCGATCGACTGGTGGTCGGCCGAAGCAACGCGTCGTGGTTACATTGTCATCGCCCCCGAGTATCGCCTCCCTGACCAGGGGGACAACTACACCTATTCGACGAGCGAGCACGCCGCCGTCGAGTTGGCCCTACGCGATGCCCGGCGAAGATACGCGATCGATGGCGACCGAGTCTTCCTGGGGGGACAGTTGCGGGGCGGGGACATGGCGTGGGATTACGGTCTCGCCCACCCCGACTTGTTCGCTGGCGTGGCGGTGATTTCGGGCCTCCCCTTCAAGTACGCATTTCGTTATCAATCCCACGCCAAGCTGGTTCCCCTTTATGTGGGCCTGGGCGACCTGGCGCCGGCCGGTCCCGAGATCGTCTTCCAGAACCTCTTGAAACCGCTGATCGCGAAGACGTACGACGTAACCTATGTCGAATACTACCGCCGCGGCCTGGAGGACCTCCCCGAGGAAGCGACCGCGGTTTTCGACTGGATGGACTGCCATCGACGCGAACCGTTCCCGAAGGAATTCGATGCGGTCACGGCGCGCGAGTCGGACGACCGGTTCTACGGGGTCGTGGTCCGTGAATTCTTCGAAGGCCGATCGACCGCTCCTGAAGTCGTCGAGCCGTTCGGAAAGAATCTCAAGCCGGCCACCATCAAGATGTCGTCGAGCCACCTCAGTAATCTCATCAAGATCCAGACCAACGGAGTCAAGCGACTCGACGTCTGGGTCAGTCCGAAGCTGATCGATTTCAATCGAAAGATCGAGGTCCGAATCAACAAGGATTCGTTTATCAAACCAGTCGCCGAACCAAACATCGAACCCTTCCTGGAAGACCTCCGACTTCGCGGTGATCGCCAGCAGATCTTCTGGCTCAAGGCCTCATGGATCAGCCCAGGTGCATGATTCTCATCCGACCACGCGGCAGAAGTTCTCCGAAGGAATGGCTGAGAATTGAGGAGAATGAGCCGCGGTCATCCTGTCTAATCCCCTCAGAAAAACGTCATCGGCCGGCGATTCCGGCAAGTTCTCGGCGAACACAACGTGTCCCGCCGGGATCCCTTGATGCCCCTTCGCATTGACCACGGAGCGTGTTGTGAGCGAACCCCAGACTCCCGACTGGGTGCGTGATGCCATCTTCTACCAGATCTTCCCCGATCGGTTCGCTCGGAGCCTGACGGTCCCCAAGCCCAGTCATCTCGACGAATGGGGCGCCCCCCCGACCTATCATGGCTACCAGGGAGGCGACCTGATCGGGGTGGTCGAACGTCTCGACTACCTCCTCGAGCTCGGCGTCAACGCCCTCTACTTTACGCCGATCTTTCAGTCGGCCTCGAACCACCGCTATCACACTCACGACTACGAAAAGGTCGACCCGATGCTCGGCGGCAACGCCGCCCTGAGCCGGCTTCTCGAAGAGGCCCATGGCCGAGGGATGAAGGTCGTCCTCGACGGCGTCTTCAACCACGCCAGTCGCGGATTCTTCCAGTTCCACGACATCCTCGAAAACGGGGCCAACGCCGCCTACCTCGACTGGTTCACGGTCCATCGCTATCCCCTCAACGCTTACGACACCGAAAGCAGCCCGGGCTACCAAGCCTGGTGGAACCTCCCTGCCCTGCCGAAATTCAACATCAGGAACCCCGAGGTCCGTGAATTTCTCCTGGGGATCGGCCGGAAGTGGATCGACATGGGGATCGACGGGTGGCGCCTCGATGTCGCGAACGAGATTGACGACGACTCGTTCTGGCAGGAGCTTCGCCGGCGGGTCCACGCTGGTAATCCTGACGCCTACATCGTCGGTGAAGTCTGGGGCGAAGCAAAGCGGTGGCTGCAAGGAGACATGTGGGATGCCGTGATGAACTATCTGTTCACACGCGCTTGTATCGCCTTCTTCATCGGCGAGTCGGTCGATCGGAGCGAACTTGGGAGGACGAGTTTCCACACGCTCGACCCGCTCGGCGCGCCCGCCTTCCGCCACGCGATCGAAACGATGATCGGCCACTATCATCCGAATGTGAATGCGGTTCAGATGAACCTGCTCGATAGCCACGACATGCCGAGATTTCTCACCCTGGCGCAAGGGGACAAGTCCGCACTCAGACTGGCGACCCTCTTCCAGATGACATACACCGGAGCTCCCTCGATCTACTATGGTGATGAGATCGGCATGCCCGGCAAGCATGATCCCGACAACCGGCGTGCGTTCCCTTGGTACACGTCTGAGAGCTGGGACCGTGAGCTCTTACACGACTTTCAGCGTTACATTGCCCTGCGTCGAAACCGCCCCGCGCTTCGACGAGGCTCATTCCAGATCCTCTTGGCCCAGGACGATGTTCTCGCCCACGCCCGCCAGCTCGGCTCCGAAACCGTGGTCGTCGTGATCAACACGTCGCTATCGACACGACGAGTCGATGTCCCACTCTCGAATCTCGTTCCCGAGGGAACTGGCTTCGATGAGGTCTGGACCCACCAAACCGCTCAATCTGAAGGAAACACCCTCCGTGGCGTCGAACTCGCCCCGCGCTCGGGCCGCGTGTTCGCCACCCCCTTACCCGCATGAAACCAAACTCACCCCCTCCTCTCTGGCAGCTCCCCGAAGGTGTCAACCCGTCCCTCTGGGAGTACACCCACACGGATCGGCTCGCCGACGAGGAAAATGAATACTTCCGCGACCACCCCCTGTTCCAGACGGACGCGCGGGCGCTCGACGCCCGCTTCGTCGAGCCTGCTCCGCTCATCGATCTTGGCTGCGGGACCGGCCGGCATGCCTTGCGGTTCGCTCGACGCGGATTTCCCGTGGTCGCGGTGGATCTCTCGCACGCGATGCTCCGCACAGCGCAGGTCGAGGCCCACGCCGAAAACCTCTCATTTCTTGGCGTCGAG
This sequence comes from Singulisphaera photorubra, assembly GCF_045290345.1. Classification (GTDB taxonomy): domain Bacteria; phylum Planctomycetota; class Planctomycetia; order Isosphaerales; family Isosphaeraceae; genus Singulisphaera. The sequence goes on from NZ_CP155447.1 coordinate 4,972,892, forward strand.
GCGAACCTCTGCCGCCTTGGCGCTTTTCGGGATGAAACCTTCGCTTATGCCCTCTCGATGTTCAGCACCCTCGGAATGATCCGGGGGCGGCCCGCTCGCCGACGGGCCCTGGCCGAAACCTTTCGAATCCTCCGGCGCGGGGGCCGACTCGCTCTCCATGCTCACAACTTCTGGCTCAACCTGGGCGACCCCCAGGGCAGGACGTGGCTCCTCAGCCAGGCGAAGCATGCCCTGATGCGACATCCGGGGTTGGGTGATCGCCGGATGACCTATCGCGGAATCGCCGGCATGGAAGTGCATCTCTTCCGCTGGCGCGAACTGAAATCGGACCTTCGATCCGCCGGCTTCCAGATCGATGACGTTCTGGCCATCGACGCCGTGCGCGCCGAGCCAATCGCCGCGCCTTGGTTCGGGCACTCGCTCCGCGCGGGAGGCTGGATCGTGTTCGCAAGCCGGCCGAGCTAAACGGGAGCGACCGAGAGACAGTCCAGGCAAGGATGAAATCAATGGCCGACGAGAAAGTGGCCGACCCGGCGAGTCTACAGGGCATCGACGCCCTGCTCCACGAAATGGTGACCGACCACCGGGCCGGACCATTTCATGAGGCTGAGCTCCACTATCGCCCGATTTTGGTCGCCGATCCGAGCAACGCCGAGACCTGGCATTTGCTCGGATTGATCGCTCACCAAGCCGGCTACCCTCTGATGGGGGTCGCTCATCTCCGCCAGGCACTGAGGCTATGCCCCGAGAATGTCACCTATCTCAATAGCCTGGGTTCGATTTACCTGGAGAATGGAAACGACGAGCAGGCCGTTCCCTGCTTTGAGGAAGTGATCCGGCTCGATCCGCTTCAGCTCCTGGCTTACAACAGCCTGGGCACGGCCCTGACCCAGCTCGGCCGCTACGAGGAAGCCATCCAGACACTTCAGACGAGCCTGGCACAAGACCCGTCGCAACTAACCCTTCACAACAAACTGGGCGAAATCAATCAACAGCTCGGCCGCTTTCGCGAGGCGATGACCGGTTATCGCCTCGCCTCGCTTGCCGTTCCCCCGTTCGGCCTCGCCCATAACAACTACTTGAATTTGACGAACCACCTCCACGATTGGGATGCGGAGACCATCTTCGACGAGCATCGCTTTTGGGGAGTGCGAGCCGCGCTGAGACAGCCTTGCCGTTATTCCAACGCGCTCGATCCCGAACGTCCCTTGCGGATCGGCTATGTGTCGGCCGACTTCCGGGCCCATTCGGTGGCCCGCTTCATCGAGCCGATCCTGCGCAATCACAACCGAGTCGCGTGCCTCATCTTCCTGTACGCCGAAGTCTCCGCGCCCGACGAATTGACCCAACGCCTGCAAGGTTTGGGGCACAACTGGCGCATCACGAATGGGCAGACTCCTGAAGATGTGGCCCGTCAGGTGCGTGAAGACGCCATCGATATTCTTGTTGATTTGACCGGTCATAATCCGAGTAATCGCCTGGACGTCTTCGCCCAGCAGCCGGCTCCAATCCAGGCCACCTATCTCGGTTATCCGAACACGACCGGGCTGCCGGCCATGGACTGCTGGCTCACCGACAAGGTGCTTCATCCTCCTGACGAGCCGGCCCTGGCCGTCGAGCGAATGGTTCACCTGCCCGAGGCCTTCTTCTGCTTCGAGCCGCCCGCTTCGGCCCCTCCTGTGAGCCCGTTACCAGCCCTGAGGCTGGGACGATTCACCTTCGGATCGCATCAGACTTTCCAGAATCTTAATGACGATGTTTTGGCACTCTGGTCGCGGATTTTGCAGGCGGTGCCAGAGTCCCGACTGCTCTTCATCGATCGCTCACGCTCTCCGCGCGTCGCAGATTGGCTGCGGAGCCGATTCCAGCCATTGGGAATTGCGCCGGAGCGAATCGAGGTGCGGCAGCCCGACACTGACGACGTGCAAGACCTGACGGTCTATGGCGAGATCGACCTGATCCTTGATGCCTTCCCGTTCACCGGTCATACGAGCACATGCGAAGCGCTCTGGATGGGCGTCCCCGTCGTCACGCTTCGCGGTGAAAGGACGGCGAGTCGGCTCTCAGCCGCCGTGCTGACTCCTCTCGGACTGACCGACCTGATCGCCGCGACCCCTGAGGAGTATCTCGAGCGGGCGCAGCGACTGGCGAACGACCCGGCTGCTCTGACGGCGCTGCGCCAGTCCCTCCGCGAGCGGATGGGACGACTCTGCGACGGTCCGACCTTCACCCACCAGCTCGAGGCCACTTACCGACAAATCTGGCGTGACTGGTGTGCGGCTCAGTTAGACGCGACGAAAGCGGTTTCTGATTCACGCCTCCCGGCCATGGTGAGACTCGAGAGCCCAAGGAAAACGGCCCACTCGCCGGGTCAGACCGGACCGAACCGGGAAGCATTCGACTCTCCCGATCCCGGACAATTGAAATCGTCGTGCCGGTTCGCCCGGGAGACCACGACCGCTTTCCTGTGGCCGACGCCCCAGGCCGAATCAGCACTCGCGTGCGCGAATGCTCAGATGGGAACCTTTCCCGCTTATACCGGGACGCTTACCTACACAGCCGGGCTGATCTCGTCTTATTCAAGCACGACGACTTCAACTTCCGCCACTGGGAGTCGTTCGAGTTGCAGGTATGGGACCTGCTGCAACATTACCCGATCCTCGGTGTGGCCGGCACCCGGGCCTTCTCACCGCAACGGCTCCCCTGGTGGCGACAGACCGCCCATCCCGGTCTGATGGACGGACTCAACCGGGGCATGGTGTCGCATCCGTTGCCCGCCGGTCTCCCCAACACGGGGAACGAAGGGAGTTATCAGCAGACGCTCTTTGGCCCGCCTGGGCCCGTAGCGGTGCTGGACGGAGTCCTGCTGGCGGTGCTCCGGCGGTGGGAAGGGGATGCACCGCTGTTTGGGCGGTTTACCCATGATGACATGGCAGGCTGGTGGGATGACGCGTTCGGGCGGCACTTCTACGACATGGCCTTCACTTACAACGCCAGTCTCGCGTTCCAGGCGGCGGGGTTGGGCGCGGCCTGTTATGCGGTGGTGGCGGACGTCGCTCACGAGAGCGTCGGCACTCCCAACCGAGCCTGGCAAGAGGCTGCAACCCTGTTCGTGAGCCGCTACGGCGGAGCGAAACCAGTGCGAGTTTGAGCATTGCCAGATCTCTCGAACTGGCCTCCCCCTCCTCAAACGCAAAGTCGCACGTGCCGTTCCTCGGGACGCGACTGGACCGCCATTACAAGAGCCCCCGAAACCGAGCGTCACTACCGCTTTTCTGGCGGAATAGGTTGGGGACCAGTAGTCGCTACGGATTGCCTCTGGCCCGCCACATCGTCCGAATCGCAAGGTCTTCGTGATTCTCGCCCTTGGCAGGCGGATCGATCCGACCTGCATTCATGTCGGCATTCTATTCGACCTGGAACTGCACCTTTGTGGTCAACCGGCGTCCGCCGAGCGCAGGTCGGTGTCAAGCCGCGTGCCCAACAAAAAACCATCAAAACCAAGATTCATACAAACAGGCAAATCCGTTTTCCCGGGAGCCTTTTGCGGGCCACAGTCACCCAGATGAGAGCCACTCGAAGGTGACCGCTCTAAATCTGGTAGTCGAGCGCAGTGAAGTGATCGTTGTTCGCTTCGTCCGAGGTTCCTCGATAGCGGAGTCGAGGATTTTCGATCGTCACCGTGGTGTAAGGAGCGGTGCTCCGGGTGATCCAGGCCGACGAGCCGACAACGGAGTGGTGGCCGATGACGGTCTTACCGCCGAGGATGGTGGCGTTGGCATAAATGACCACATCGTGTTCGATGGTCGGATGGCGTTTGTGGTCGCGAAGAATATTGCCGTTCTCGTCGCGCGGGAAGCTGAGAGCGCCCAGGGTCACGCCTTGGTAGATCTTGACCCCTTCGCCGATGTGCGTCGTCTCGCCGATGACGACTCCGGTGCCGTGGTCGATGAAGAAACGAGCCCCAATGGTGGCGCCGGGATGGATGTCGATTCCCGTCTTACCGTGCGCGTACTCGGTCATCATCCGGGGGATCAAGGGAACCCCGAGCTTGAACAGCTCATGGGCGATCCGGAAAACGGTGACGGCAGAGACGCCGGGGTAGCAGAAGAGGATCTCGTCGAGATTCTTGGCGGCCGGATCGCCCTCGAACGCGGCATGAACATCGTCGGCCAGCATCTTCCTGAGGTCCGGAAGCGATTCGAGGAGGCGGATCGCGATCGCCTGGGCCTCTGCCTCGAAGTCGGTCTCAAGATCCCTGGCCTTGCAGTCATGCCGCAAAGCGCGAGTGATCTGCTGGGTCAGCCGGTCGTGAAGGCTGTCGATCAGGTCACCGACGTGATAGCCGACATTGCCGAGGTGGAGATTTTGCCGCCGGCCATACCCGGGATAGAGGATCTCACGGATATCGGCCAAGATCTCGACGATCTCGCGATAACTCGGCAGCGGAGAGTGGCCCAGGTGGTTGATCCCGCCACACTCTTCGTAGGTTTCGACAATCCGCTCAGTCAACGCGGGAAGTGATTCCTTCAAGCGAATGTCGGTGGCCATCCTCTTCATCTCTCCTGGCAACCTGACCGCATCGAGAAAATCTTTATCCATCAGGAAGTTAGGCCATTGTAGACAGGACAGGCGATGGAATCAATCATAGCAGAGCTACTTGGATTATCGGTCGCACCGGGAAATCGGCCCAATCAATTCGGGTGATCTCGATTCTTTGCCGTCCGGAGGCGACAATTGTCGCCGCGTCGACTGACAACCGTTCGGGCGTCCCAATCAATTCCAGACTCACGCCTGCAACGACTCCAAAATTTCCTCACGGGCTGGCCCTCATGGAACGCGCCGCGACCGAAGCGCCCCGCCTCGATCCCACACCGATCTTCGAGCTCTTTCGGGGCAACCATGCGACCGAACTCCTGACGGCCGCCGTCGCGCATCTCCGTCTTTTTGAACACCTCGAGCGAGGCCCGCTCAGTCCAGGGGCTCTGGGCGTGGCGATGGGTCTGGCCGATCGGCCGATCGCGGTGCTCGTGACGGCACTCCGGGCCTTTGGCCTCCTGGTCATGCAGGCTGACGGGCGACTCGACTTATCCGACCTGGCACGGGGGCACCTGGTGCCCGGTGGTGAGTTTGACGTCAGTGGCTACATCGGCCTGGCCGCCGACAGCCCCGGCGTGCTCGAGATGGTCGAACGCCTCCGCACAAACCGCCCAGCCGGGGATGCAGCGGATGAGCCCGGGGCAGCATTCATCTATCGCGACGGGATCGAATCGGCGATGGAGCGTGAGGCCTCGGCCCGGCACCTGACGCTCGCCTTGGCGGGGCGAGCCAAAAACGTGGCGCCAGTCCTGGCCGGCCGGTTCTCTCTGGCCGAGGGACGCCGTTTACTCGATATCGGCGGCGGGACCGGGATCTACAGCATCGCCTGGCTCCAGCGCCATCCCACCTTACGCGCGATCGTCTGGGACCGGCCCGAGGTCCTCAAGGTCGCCCGGGAGATGGCCGAGTCTCACGGCGTCGCCGACCGCCTCGAATGCCGCGCGGGGGACATGTTTCACGACCCCGTCCCCGAAGAGATCGACGTCATCTTGCTCTCGAACATCCTCCATGACTGGGACATCGCCGAATGCCGAACCTTGATCAGACGCTGCGCTTCGGCGCTTCCCCCCGGCGGACAGCTCTTGATTCACGACGTCTTTCTCGATGACTCCCTCGACGGCCCATTGCCAATCGCTCTTTATTCAGCCGCACTCTTCCGACTGACGGAAGGGCGAGCCTATAGCGCCGCGGAATATCGAAGCTGGCTGATCGAAGCCGGCCTGGAGCCCGGAGAGATCACGCCAACGCTCGTCCATTGTGGGGTCCTCCCCGGTCGCAAACCCGGCACGACCGGTCAAACCCTCTAGCCAGATCGCTGGCCATTCGGTACTGTCAAAAGCATTACCAGAGCCGAGCCAGCATGTTGCGCTCGCTCTGTCCGCTTATTTTTGAGTGGCTCATTTCGGGTCTTTCTCTCCGGGGGCAACGCACAACGCCATGATGATCAAGGCCACTGACATCCGTAGGGGGATGGTGATCACGATGGAAGGAACGAACTTCGTCGTGGTCGACTTCGCCCACCATACCCCCGGCAACCTTCGCGCCATGGTCCAGACGAAGCTCCGCAACATGAATAGCGGAGCCTTGATTGATAAGCGGCTTCGGTCGGTCGACCAGATCGAAGTCCCCTATGTCGAGACCAAGCAATTCGAGTATCTCTATTCCTCGGGGGACGAGCACGTCTTCATGGAGTCGGAGACGTTCGACCAGTTGAGCTTCCCGCCCGAGATCCTCGGCACGGCGATGCAGTACATCTTGCCCAACAGCAAGGTGCAGGTCATGTACGTCGATGACAAGGCGGTCTCCGTCGAGGTCCCGGCCTCGATCGACCTGACCGTCACCGACACGCCGCCGTCGCTCAAGGGTGCGACCGCAACCAACCAGTACAAGGATGCGATCCTCGAGAACGGCTTGAAGGTCCAGGTTCCCCCGTTCATCGGCCCCGGCGAAAAGATCCGGGTCGACACGCGGACCGGCGAGTACGTCGAGCGCGTTAAGTAAGAAGCACGAGGCAGCCCGGCCGTTGTGTTTCCACCGCAACGGCCGAGCGACTCAATCCGCAAGCCCTTGGTTCGCTTGGGATCACGCTTAATGCTTGCGGGTGCGTCCAAGCACCCCAGCGCAGACGCCCGTCAGCATCCGGGTGGCGTTCCGCCCGAGTGATCGGATGTTGTACCCACCCTCTTGAACCAGGAGGGTGGGCAATTTCATCCCTCCGATCCGATAGCCGATCTCGAAGAGGCCATCGGGCGTGACGCTCCAGGTGCCGGTCGGATCCGCCTTGGCGATATCGAGGCCGACTGGTACGACAAGGACCTCGGGCTTGAACTTGCGGACGATCGCGAGCGCGTCATCGAGCGCCTCGAGGTAGCGACCGTCGTGCGTATCCTCGGCGAGCGGAATGTTGTGGTTGAATCCCTTCCCTGGTCCCTCGCCAATCTCATCGGCGAACCCGGAAAAGTAGGGATAGGCGAAGCTGGGATGGCCGTGGATCGAGATGGTCAGGACGTCGGACCGATTGTAGAAGATGTCCTGGGCGCCGTTGCCATGGTGATAGTCAATGTCGAGGATCGCCACCCGACCGAACGACGCGACGAGATACTGCGCAGCGATCGCCGCGTTGCAGAAGTAGCAAAAGCCACCGTAGGTGTCGCGTTCGGCATGATGGCCCGGGGGCCGGCAGAGGCTGTAGACCAACGGGTGCCCCGCTCGGATCGCCTCCGCGCCTGAGAGCGCGACATTCACCGCCGCCCGGGCCGCCTTGTACGCATCGCGGCTGAGTGGCGTAAACGTATCGATACAATAATAGCCCGCCCTTCGGCTCCGGTCGTGGGGCGGCCGGTCGGTCCTCCGGATCGGGAAGACGTAAGGGTAGACCATCTCCCCCTCGGGGATGTCCAGGCAGAAGTTGCGGAGATAGTTGACGAAGTCGGTGTCGTGGACGGCGCGAATGGGCTTCTCGCCGAAATTTCGGACCGGCAGCCGCTCGACGTCAGGCAGGGAGTCGAGTGCTTTGAGAATGACGTCCACCCGGGCGGGGCGTTCCACATAGCCGCGTTCGCGGACATGATGGAGCGCATGCCGCGACGAACAGAAGACCTTGAGCGGTTGGAGCCGCCGCGGAATCTTCGGCTTCTTGTCGCTCGGACTGACATAGCGCGGCTTTCGAAGACGAACCGGCGAATCATTGACCGAGGCGATGAGTTGGAGGACGTACGGATCGTCCGGGTCGTAGTGGTACCGCTCGGTCAAAATCATCTTCATCGCCTGACGAAGCTCGGGCGCATTCAACGGCTTCGTGCTCTGTAAGGGGTCGTAGAGCAGCCTCGGCTCGGCGGGATTATCGGGGCGAATCGGCTGATCGTAGAGCGTGCCCACGATGGGGAGCGCTCCATAGCGCTCGTAAAATTTAAGCCGGGACTTGTTCATCTTCAAATAGGAAGGATCAGGAACCTGTCCGGGATCATCGGTCGGAACCTCGAAGAAGAGGCCCTCGGCCCCGCGCGCGATCAGGTCTTCTCGGAGCGCCTCATAGAGCGCTCCCCCCAAGCCTCGCCCTCGGCGCTCGGCCTGGGCCACGATGAAGTCAAGGTAGGCAAAGCCGATCGAATCAAAGTAATCGGCCAAGGCGAACCCGAGGACCTGATCCCCAGGCCCGTGCGCGGCGAGGAGGATCGTCGGGTAGCCCCGAGCCGTCTGATCGCCGACCTTGCGGGCGATATAGTCGTCGCCGACGTCGAGGTCGGGAAAGGCCGCCTGAAACAATGCCTGAATCTTGGCGATGCAGCGGCGATCGTAGTCGCGGTGAACACCAAGGACATGGCTGATCCGAAACATGGCGGCCCTCTCAAGGGCCTATCTCAAAATAGGCCGATTTGAGCCCAATTCAAGGAAAAATCCAGAACCAGGGGCTCCCAAAAAACGATCATCAAGATGAGAAACGGGCGATTGCTTCCGCCATCGAAATCAGGGAATCTCGGCGTGGACGCAGGTCAGCCATGCATGCCTTCTATCGTTCCGGATTTCCAATCACCCTTTGCATCAATCATATTCGCCGATACGTCTAGGATGTAGAAGAACCTCGACCGCGATTCCCAAGACCTGGTGCTCGAAGCGGCAACCCGATCGACCTGGCCCGTTCGACGGCCTGCCTCGCCAAGGCGGCGAGAGTCGCGGGATAGGCTCGGCCGGAAACCCGCAACGCCCGCGCCCATCCCGCAGTTGGTCCGATATCGGGGTTCGGGTTCACTTCCAAGATCATGGGCTCGCCCCGACCATCGAGGCGAAGATCGACCCGGGCATAGTCACGGCAACCGGTCACCTTGAACGCCGCGACGGCTAACCGCGCCAACTGCTCGCTCAACTCGCGTTCAATCCTCGCCGGGCAGCTCACAGGGCTCGCGCGATCCTCTGCCGATCCCACGGACCACTTCGCCGTATAAGTCAAAATCGGCCAGGTGCCATCCGTCGGCTGATACACGACTTCCGCGACCGGCAAGGCCACAGGGTCGGGAAGGGCAAGTACCCCCACATTGTATTCGGGGCCGGGCAAGTAGGCTTCGACCAACACCGAGCCGCCGTATGTGGCACGGATCCAGGCAACGCGGTCGCACGCTGAATTCCAGTCGCACACGACGCTCGCCTGATCGATTCCCAGGCTGCCATCCTCCGCGTCCGGCTTGATCAAGGCGGGGCCTGGCCAGTCCCACCTCGGAACCGACTCGCCCGGATCAAGCACGAAACCAGGAGCCGTTGGCAGCCCCGCGCCCCGCAACAGGCACTTGGCTCGCCCTTTGGAAACGCAGAACGCCAACGCTTCCAAAGGTGAACCGGTGTACGGGTAGCCGGCCAATTCGAGGAGCCCGGTCATGTGCGTCGCGGCCGCCGTTGATCCTCCGAAGCCTTCGATCAGGTTGAAGACAACGTCCGGCCCAAGTCGGTCGAGTTCGAGGAGCACGTCGACCACGGGGGGACTCGCCGCCAGCAGCGTCGATTCGAAGCCATTTTCGTCGAGCCCGGCGGCCACAGCTTGTGCAACCTCGACGACATCCGACTCGGAAACGGCGTCGGGATGTTCCGGCGGAAGCACCGGCGCGTTGTAGAGGACAGCAACCTTCAGCCGGACCGGGGTCACGAACCTACCCTCGACCTTGAAGACGGCTCCAACCCGACACGGGTGAGAGCCACGCGGAGCACCTTTCGGATCAATTCGGGATAGCCGATTCCCATCCCTCGGGCAAGGATGATCAGATCGCTCCAATCCGGAGCCAGACCAGGGAGCGGGTTCGCTTCGATGAAGTAGGGGACGCCGGCGCGGATCCGAAAGTCGATCCGCGCCAGGTCGCGACAGCCCAGGGCTTCGTAAGCGCCAAGCGCCGACCGAATCAGACGCGTCATGGTGTCAGAAGCGAGCCGGGCCGGCGTCTCGTAGTCCACGCGTTCGTCCCAGTCCCGTTTCACCTCGATCGAATAGACGAACCGATCGTCGGGCGTCTTCGGTCGGATCTTCATGGCCCCGATGACCTCGGCTTGGTCGCCGTTGCCGACGATCCCCACGGTCACCTCATCGCCCGCGATGAACTCCTCGATCAGAATGGGTTGGCCGTAGTCGCGTGACAGACTCTGGTAAAGCTCGATCACGTCGTGATCCGTGTCGGCAATGCAGCGCGAGCGAATTCCTTTACTGGAGCCTTCAAATGAAGGCTTGACGATCCACTGATTTGATCTTTCCCGAAGTCTCGCCGTGTGTATCAAGGACGTGACCTCACTGGAGGACAGTCCTGAGGGGAAAGTGAACCCCTGGGGCACGGCGACCGCCGATTCGACCAGCCGTTTGGCAACGCCCTTGTCGAGCGCGGCGGCAAGTGTCAGCGGATCGGACCCCGAGTAAGGAATCCCGAGCATCTCGAGTGCGGCCGGGACGCGTGCCTCACGGTTCCGCCCCCCCCCTTCCCCCTCGGCGAGATTCCAGACGAAGTCAGGCGGATCATCGAGAACGCGTTGGAGAAACTCGCGACCGTCACCCAGCAGGATCACGTTGTGCCCTTCGCCCCGAAGCACGTCGGCCAGGGCCTCAATCGTTTGCGGCTTGTCGAACTCCTCGTACCGGTCGTCGGGCCCGTCAGTCGAGGCGACAATCGGCACGAGGTCGAAGGCGATCCCGATCCTCAATGCGCGGGTCCTTAGATTAGATCGGGGTATGACCTTGGCCAAGACCATTGACCGAGGTGCCGTCGGCGTGTCCGTTGCCAGCCGAGCCGTTGGACTGTTTCGGACTCGCATCCTGGGCCGGGCGACCGTTGAGTCCGTTGGCGACTCCCCTGGCCCGTCTTCGAATCAGGCGAGGATTCCCCTCCGGGACGAGGACTTCCGCCTGTCCTTCGAGCAAGGCGCTCACCCCTTGGGTCACGACCGGGTCTTGCTTCAGAGGCGGCTCACCCGTGGGGTGATAGTTGACGATGATTCCTTCGTAGTTCCGCAGGACGACCGAGTCGTTCGTGGCCGAGAGCAAGTAGTTGGGCATCAACGGGATCTTGCCCCCCCCTCGAGGCGCATCCACAACGTAGGTGGGAACGCCCAGGCCGGAGATGTGACCGCGAAGCCCTTCGATGATCTCGATCCCCTTCCAAACCGGGGTGCGGAAGTGCCCTGCCCCGGTCACCGGATCGCAGTGGAAGAGATAATAAGGTCGCACCTTGATCCGAAGCAGGCTCCGGCAAAGCTCCCGCTGAGTGGCGAGGCTGTCGTTGACCCCCTTCAGCAGAACGGCGTGGTTGTTGATCGGCAGCCCGCGCATCCGCAATCGATCGCAGGCGCGTCGGGTCTCTGTAGTCACTTCTCGAGGATGGTTGAAGTGCGTCTGGATCCAGATTTTCCCGGATGATTCAAGGATATCGAGAAGATTATTGTCTTCGATTCGTTGCGGCAAGGTGACCGGCACGCGGGTGCCGATCCGGATCACGTCAAGATGCGGAATGGCGCTCAGGCTCTCCACAAAGTAGGCGAGCTTCTCGAGCGGGAGGGTCAATGGGTCTCCCCCGGAGACGATCACATCATGGATTTCGGGATGGTCGCGAACGTACTCGATCATTCTCTGATCGTCGCGCGAGACCGCATCCCAGCCGCCCCGCTTCATCGTGGCGCGTTTCCGGGTGCAGAATCGGCAATACATCGTGCAAACGTGGGTTGTGACGAGTAGGGCGCGATCGGGATAACGATGCGTCAGGCCCGGGACGGGCGAATCCTTGTCCTCGTCGAGCGGGTCGTCTTCTCCCTCCTCGCCAGTCATCTCCAAGGGGGAGGGAACCGACTGGAGCCGGATCGGATCGAGTGGGTCGAACCGATCGATCAAGGAGAAGTAATAAGGGGGAATTGCAAGTTTGTATTGAGCCTGAAGCGACTCAATGGCGTGGCGCTCAGCGTCGGTGAAGGCGATGAGATCGAGAATCTGACGGGGGTGCCGGACGGCATTTTGCGACTGCCAGTGCCAGTCGTTCCAATCGCTGTCGGGCACGTCGGCCCAGACGGGGTGGCGGGGCGTGGGTTGCGGCGTCGAACTGGGAGGCTCGTCGCCATCGGCAACCTCGACCGCATCTGGGATGGTGACGGCTGTGCTCGTTGAGCTACTCGGCTCGCCCATCGTGGTCCTGACCCTCAAAATGAGAGTAGTAGGGATCGGATAAATGTCCGCTCCCCGAAAGGTCTGTGGGATTCTAAGCAATTGATAAATCGAGGCAAGGGGAATCATTTCACAAGTTCAACCAGAATTGGCAAATTCTGCCTCGAGTCGCAAAACAATGTGAACGAACGGCATGCCGGCTCTTCTCGCGTCAGAAGAAATTCGTGGTGCTTTGAAGAGATCTGCCAATGACCGAGACGAGCCGACGGCAGCCGTGACCACTCGGGTTGAGGATCGGTTTCGCTCCTGGCTGTCAACCCACCGCCAGGAGCGCGTTGCGACTCGTCGGGTCTTCCGGAACCGACAAGATTCTCAAGCGGGTTTCATGACCCGCGGGGTGACGCCGGCTTCGTTGGCGAGTAAGATTGCCGGAAAGTTCGTTGATCGACCGCGCGGTCGTCCCAGCGCTGCTGGGCATGAACCTATCAATCGTCGCCCCCCGTTCGGAGCCGAGCCCGTGGACGCCGTGACTCGCCTGCTATCTGATCTCGTCGCGATTCCGAGCGTTAATCCGATGGGTCGCCCACTCCAAGGGAAAGGATTTCTCGAAGGCGGGATGTCCGACTACCTCGAGAATTGGTTCCGGGCCCTGGGTGTCCCGTACGAACGGCGAGTCGTCTCGCCGGGACGAGATAACCTGATGCGCGATATGAATCGCCGCGCAGCCGGAAGACGGTCCTCTTCGACGCTCACCAGGATACGGTCCCGACCGACGGGATGACGATTCCGCCGTTTGTCCCGGAGATTCGGGACGGTCGACTTTACGGCCGAGGATCGTGCGACGTGAAGGGGGGCATGGCGGCCATGCTCGAAGCGTTTGCTCGACTCGTGAAGGAACGGCCCGCGGACTCCGCCTCGGTCGTCATGGCCTGCACGGTCGATGAAGAGTTCACCCACACGGGTTCCTCACAACTGGCCGCGGCTCCCCGAATGGCTGACTACGCGATCGTGGCGGAGCCGACCCGGCTCAACATCGTCCACCGGCACAAGGGGGCGGTTCGCTGGAAAATTCGGACTCGAGGGGTCGCCTGCCATAGTTCGACCCCCAAACTCGGCAACAACGCAATCTACCGGATGGGCGAGTTGCTGGGTGCCCTTTCGGATTACGCCGAGATCCTCTCCCGCGCCCAACCCGACCCGATTCTGGGCCCTCCCAGCCTCTCGGTCGGCCGGATCGAAGGGGGCTTGAGCGTCAATGTCGTCCCCGATTGGTGTGAGATCGAGGTTGACCGTCGAATCATCCCGGGCGAGACCCCGACCGACTGCGTGCAGCGGGTGCAGACGTACCTCCACGATCGCCTGGGCGATTCGGTCAGTTGGGAGTTCTTTCCCCCTTGGGTCAACATGCCTCCCCTCGCTCAGGAGGTTGGCGACGAGAGCGGCTGGGTTGCCCAGGTGCGCCATGCCGTCGGCGAAGCGTCGGGGCGAATTCCCGAGCTTGCGGGGGTGCCTTACGGAACCGATGCCGGTCCACTCGGTCAGACCGGACTGCCCTGCCTGGTGATCGGGCCGGGCGATATTGCGCAAGCCCATACGAAAGATGAGTGGATCGAGCTCGACCAGGTCCAGACGGCCGTCGACGCGTATTACCAGATTGCCTTGGCTCTTGGCTGAGCGGAGCGACGGCGGAGCAAACCCTGGGCTGGCCGTAAGGAGAGCGAAGCTAGCCTGGGGAAATCAAAAAATACCTCGTCGAGGCGGGTGAAATGCACCCGCCCCACGAGGCAGCCTCAAGTCATCAAACCAAACCGGCCGGCCGGCCGGTGATCAGAAGACATCGAGAATGAAGTGGTGGCCCTGGTAGAACTTCTTCTTGTCCCAATCGTGCCAACCGTGAGGATGACGGGACCCCAGCGTGCGCCGACCACCGTAGTAATTCCGGTAGAACGGACCTTGGATCTGGGGCACGATCCGCTGTTCTTTGGGGTAGACGTAGAATTTGTCGTGGAGCCCCCGGTGATCGGCACCGCTGCCGGGCACTTGGGGTGGGACGTAGGGCCAGTGCAGGTAGTTGGTCCAGTCCTGAGCTTTGGCCGTGCCGACGCCGCCAACCCCGGCGAATGCCGCGGCCAAGACAAACGCCTTGATCCATGAGGAATGTGTCACTATCCACCTCCGTGTAGAGAAAGCGATCCGGTACCGCGTCTAATCTGCCACCGGATTTGCCTCGGTGCGGGCAAATCCGAAATTATTTTGGGTCGAACAACTCCGGTTCTTCCACTCACAAAGACCTGGGGGATTGCAACCGATCCCCGGAACACAAGGACGGCGCAAGTCGCCGGAATGATGATGACAGGGATCCGTCGTCTGGGTCTGCCCTTCGCCCTCGCCATCACCTGGTTCGCGATGACTCCCGCAGCCTCGCGTTCCCAAGAATCGCGGCCGCAGCCCGAGGAAGCGAGGCTACGAGCCGAGGTCAAAACACTCACCTCGCCGGCACTCGGAGGCCGGCGAGGAGAGGGAGGTCGGAAAACGGCCCAGCACCTCGTCGAGGTGTTTCGCGCCCTCAAGCTCGAGCCCCTCTTCGACGGCCGCTACACCCAGGCCATCCCCGACGGCGCTCCCGACCGGATCATCGGGCATAACGTCGGAGCCCGGCTCGTCGGCTCGGATCCCCAACTCCGTGACGAGTGGATTATCCTTGCCGCCCACTTCGACCACCTGGGCGTCCGCGAAGGGCAACTTTACCCAGGTGCGGACGACAATGCCTCGGGAGTCGCGATGATGCTCGAGGTGGCACGGGCGATGGCCCAATCGCCTGAAGCGTCGAAGCGAAGTGTGATGTTCATAGGCTTTGACCTCGAAGAGATCGGCCTTTACGGTTCGCGCTACTTCGTCGAGCACTCGCCCGTGCCGTTAAAGCAGATCTCCCTGTTCATCACGGCCGACATGATTGGCCGCTCGCTGGGAGGTGTCTGCGATCCCTACGTCTTCGTCATGGGGAGCGAACATGCCCCGGGGTTACGCCCCTGGATCAACCAGGCCTCGCAACAGCAACCGGTCAAAGTCGGGATGCTCGGCACCGATATTCTGATCCTCGACCGGAGCGATTACGGTCCCTTCCGGGCCCGCGAGATCCCCTACTTGTTCTTCAGCACCGGCGAGAACCCCACCTACCACACGCCGGACGACCGGCCTGAGACCTTGAATTATCCCAAGCTGGAGGCGATCAGCCAGGTCATTCACAAGCTGGTCGTGCAAGCGGCCTCCGCTTCCAAGGTGCCAACCTGGATTCAGGCTCCGGAAAACACAATCGAGGAAGTCGCCACGGTCCGAGATATCCTCCGATCGCTTCTGGAGAATCGAGAGACTCTCAAGATCGGAGTGGCCCAGCTGTACCTCATGAACAATACGGTGCGCACGCTCGAGGCGATCGTCGAACGCGGCTCGATCACGTCGAGCGAGCGAGCGACGATGGTCAATGTCGCCCGGCTCGTCCTGATTGCGATCCTCTGATCCGAACCCGCCGGTCTGTTGCGAAAGATCGAAGGAAAAACGAGGCCCCGCCCGGATCAGAAAGGAGGGCGGCGGACGCGTCGAAGTTTCAGGGGCTGGGGCGGGAGCTTGCGTTCCGCTCCCGGCTCGACTGGAACAAGCGGACGGGGGGCGTTCCGTCCCTCCTCGAGCGGGGGTTCCTGAAGATTATCGATCACGGGCGGAACATCATCCATCCGGAGTTCCAAGACATTATCTTGCGCGAACGGCATGGCGGCCTCGAACCCCCGAGGATCGCCCGCTTCGGGAACGAGCCGATCGAGGTTCGCGGCCGGCCAAACGCCGGACGTCTTGGCCAAATCCTTGGCACGTAAGGCAAGATAGTTGGGCCACCCTTGGTTCGACGTGTCTTCCGTCGTCAGCGTCGGGCCCGCCGGCGTCATCTCCAGGCGTTGTGGAGCCTTACGCTCGAGTGACCGGAGAAACTCGATCGCGCGATCGGCACGCTCCACTTGCCCCTTCCCCATGAAAATTTGCGCCCGGACACTCACCAGCCTGAGGCGATGGTCGGGGGACGTGACTCGACCCTCCAGCGATTCGAGCGAGCGAAGCGCCGCGTCGTAGTCGCCCCGGAGGTAGTCGAAAAACAGTCTCGCCTCGTCAACCTGATCGCGAACCGCGGGTTGGACCTCAGCCTTATCAAAGGGACGATCGCAGAGCGTTTTCCCGACTCGTCCCAGCCGCCGAAGCCGCCCTGTGATGGGTAAGTTCGCGGCAAGTTCCCCTGGAATCGGCAATTCGGTGGCTCGCTCGATCGACCGCCCGTTCTCGCTCACAACCGCGGGTAAACCGCTCCCAAGGAGCTGACGCGCTGAGGCGACCAAGGTGGCAATCCATTCGAGACGCGCTGAGTCGTCGGGTATCAATGGTGTGAACCGGCCGGTGGGCACGTCCCACAATCCCGGCGGAGCGAAAAAATCAGGCCCGCCTGCTCGAAATGCGAGCGTCTTGCCGTTGGGAGTGACCGCGAACGAGCTCAGGCGAATCGTGAAGTCGATCGGGTTATCTTTTTTATGGACGGCCCTCCCACGAGGCAAGAACCGACAGACGATCGACTGGTCTCCATCCGCATCGTCCGAAAAATAGAGGGCCTCCTCGTCCTGATCGAAGCAGAAAGATGTCCCAAGCTCCGGGCGGTCACCCTCGCGTGGGTCGGTGGGCAACGTCAGGTCATCCTTGGCTTCCCCCTCAATCGACACCCTGAGGAGGGCTGTGACCATTCCCGCGAGTTCCTTCGGTGCCCGCGCCTTCCGCCGTGAAACCACCATCACCGACCGCTTGTCACGTGACCAGGCTGGAGGTTGGCAGACTTGGCCAACGTCCGCGAGGTGTTTTGGAAATCCGAAGTTGGTATCGAGGTAATGCAACGACTGAGGCTCGGTGCCTCGGAGGAATGCGAGTTTCGTTCCGTCCGGGGACCACGAAGGCAAACAGGCGTCGGGAATTTCTTTGAGGACGCGGCCATCGTCAACCCTGACGATGGCAATCCCGCGGGTCGGTTGCAAGAGCGGGATGGCGAGATAACGGCCATCCGAGCTCCAGGCAAGGGTCAGTCCGGGAAGCTCGGCAGGGCGAAGGCCCGCGTCGACTTGTACCTGTTTCGAGACGATCCGCTTGCTCTCGGGAGAATCCTGAACGACGACCTCAAACCGAGGACGTCCGTCCGGTTCTAAGACCAACCGGCCAAACGCGATGGCCTTGCCGTCGGTCCGCCAGACAGGCGCGGTCAATGGATTTCGCGATTCTTCGAGGACGACCGAATCGCCAGTGTCCGGACGGGTGGTCCAAAGCCGATAGAGTAATCCCGCGGGACGATTGGTCGAAGCGCTCCACCCAAGCTGCTCGGTTTCAGGATCAGGCTTGACGTTGTAGAGCCATCCGGGGGGGAGGAGCCGCGGTTCCTCGGAGCGAACGGCCATCGTATAGGCCAGCCATCGGCCCTCCGAGGACCAGAGCACCGGCGCGGGGACGCATCCGAGCGAGACGGTCAGGGCCAGACCCAACAAGCCTGCCGAACGAAGTCGCATTGGGCTCACTCTCTTGGGAACGAACTCGGCGATCGGAGGACCGATTCGACGAGGATAATGGCCAGGCCATGCCCGCATTCGCATTGTCCCTGAGTATAAACGTCCGCACCCCGGCTGCCTACCGATCGAAGCGCCAGGGCCTGCCAAAAAGTTTCTCGATTAGGAAGTTTGGGCAATTAAGGAAGTCTGATTTGACGACGCTCCCAGCCGTTGTACACTCAACCTGTCGGAACGTGATTGAGATGGGCAAGCCGAGGGGCTGAGGGTTCCGAGACATGAGCGGGTCTCTTGTCTTTGATCGGTCGACAAGCTATAATAGTCGACTTGGCATGGGATTGCGTCCACGGTCTCGCCTTCTTCCCAGTCGATACATCCTCTGAAACGTGTCTCTCGCCACCCTCTGGGGATATCCATGCGTTTTGTCCTGATCGACCGGATCGTCGAACTCAAGCAGGGGAAATCACTGGTCGCGGTCAAGAACCTCTCGCTCGCCGAGGAGTATCTGGCGGACCATTTTCCCGGTTTTCCCGTGATGCCGGGAGTGCTGATGCTTGAGGCGCTCACACAAGCCGGCGCCTGGCTGATCCGGGATCTCGAGGACTTTGCGCACAGTGTGGTCCTGCTCAAGCAAGCGAAAACGATCAAATATGGCAGCTTCGTCGAGCCTGGCCGCCAACTCGAGTTACGGGTTGAGCTGATCTCGCACGGCGAACGTGAGAGCACGTTTAAAGGCTCTGGAGTGATCGACGGGCAGGATATGGTGAAAGGTCGATTCACTCTGACGCGATACAACCTACGAGAACGCGACCCCGAGCTTCACGCCACCGACGCATCGATCGTGGCGGGGCTTCGCGACCTCTATGGAACACTTCGGAAGGGCTCAGTGGGGGCTCGCGCCATGATTAAGATCGGCACGCCGCCGGTCGTCTCGGCCGTCGCCCCCGGAGCAGACGCTTGAGATTGCGAAGAAACTTGTTACCGGTTTCAGTCCCAACCCTTGGAGGAGAATCGGCCCAGCCGCGGGTCCGCTTGGACTGCGGTTTGCATCGAATGATTCGATTCGGTCGACTGTGACTGCTGAGGTTGCAAGGTTTTTCAAAAATCAGCAAGATAGGGCCCAACAAATAACCCTGCTGCCCGCCTGAGATCCTGGCCGTCCTGCTTTTCTCTCCACGGTGAGAATGAGCTCGGCTGAAGTTGCACCTATAGTTACGCCGACGATTACCTGAGTGACCCGATCTTCGGCGGCTCCCTGTCGATGGTCTCCCTAGGTGGGATTGGATTGGCGATCCCATTATTTCGAGGATGTTATGCCGACACACGATGAGATCTTCCAGAAGGTCCAAGCCACTTTGGTCGATGCCCTGGGCGTGGACGAGGAGGATGTGACCAGCGATGCGACCCTCCAGGGAAACCTGGGCGCGGAATCGATCGACTTCCTTGACATCGTATTCCGACTCGAGCGGAACTTCGGGATCAAGATCCCCCGTGGCGAGCTCTTTCCGGAAAACGTCGTCTCCGACCCGGAGATGATCGAGGACGGAAAGCTCACGACCAAGGGAATCGATGAGCTGAAGAGCCGGATGCCCTACGCCGACCTGTCGAGCTTCGCCGCGGATCCCGACGTTGAGAAAATCGGCGATCTGTACACCGTGGAAATGCTGGTTCAGTACGTGCAGAGCAAGCTCTCCGCCTGAGTATGGTGGCGCGGTCCCGCTACGGATAACGGGCAGTGACATTGCCGCGCCGTGGGGAGCAGGAATCGACCCGGTCGAGCTTCCGGGGAATTTCCCCGGAAAGCGACCGACGTCCATTGCCAGATCGGTGAGTGTTCCCTCATGAGATGGATCTGGATCGACAAATTCCTGGAATTCCGCAGCGGTGAGTTCGCGCGTGCCATCAAGAATTTGACGCTCGCGGAAGAACACCTGCACGACCACTTTCCCGGCTACCCGGTCATGCCCGCATCCCTCATTATCGAAGGGCTGGCACAGACCGGGGGGATCTTGGTCGGTGAAGCGGGCGGCTTCGCAGAGAAGGTGGTCCTGGCAAAAATTCCCCGGGCTGAATTCTTTGGCGTCGCCTGTGCGGGAGATCAGCTGATCTACGAGGTCACCCTGACCGACCTGCGAAGCGAAGGAGCCGTGGTGGACGCCAAGGCGTTCCTCGACGGTGAACTGCTCGCCGACGTTGAAATTGTCTTCGCCCATCTGGATAACTCTCGAGCGAACCAGATCTTCGGGCCGAAGAACTTTGTCTTCACCCAGCAACTGTTGGGTGTTCTCGATCTGGCCAAGGCGCAGAACCGGGCTCGGGAGATCGCCAGTTCCGCTCCGTCCAATGGACAGCCCAAAGAAATATCTCCTTCGCAGTCGGATTGATTGAAACGTGTGAATCGGTTCAGCCCGGCGTCCCCCAAGAGACCCGTGTGGGGCGGGGGACAAGGCAACGAGTTTGCCGCCCTCGGCACCTTCGAGCCAAACCCACCACGGTGGAGAGCGACGAGTTCCTCATGCTTCGTTCCGAACGCCGTGTGGTAATCACCGGACTTGGTCTCGTCAGTCCCCTCGGGATTGGCCCGGAAGCCTACTGGGCCGCCCTCTCCGAGGGACGGGGTGCCGTGCACAAGCTCACGGCATTCTCGGTCGAGAACTTGCCCAACGACGTCGGCGGGGAAGTCCCCGACTTCAACCCCAAGACGTGGCCCAAAAAGTACTCTCTGCCCGATCCGGAGCACCGCAAGGCGCTCTCCAAGAGCATGAAGTACATGGCCCGCGACATTCAACTCGCGGTGGCTGCCGCGGAGCTGGCCTTCATTGACGCCGGCTTGGCGGAGGGGGCGATCGATCCCACCCGGATCGGCGTCGACCTCGGGGCTGGCCTGATCTCGACCGAGCTCGACGAGCTCGCCCCCGCGATCAATCACGCCTCCCAGAACGGCGGGGCGTTTGACTATCGAATTTGGGGCCGAGAGAGCATCGGCCAGATCCCTCCGATCTGGCTCTTGAAGTATCTGCCCAACATGCTGGCCTGCCACATCTCGATTTTGCTCGACTGTCAGGGCCCCAGCAACACGATCACCGAGGCCGAGGCCGCCTCGAATCTGGCGATCGGCGAGGCGAGCCGGATCATCGCCCGAGGGCGAGCCGACCTCATGATCACCGGCGGAGCCGACTCGAAAATCCATCCGCTCAGTCTCGTGCGGATGAGCCTCCTCGAGCAAATGTCCCGCTGGAGCGGTGACCCGACCGGGGCTTGCCGCCCGTTCGATGTGCAACGCGACGGCTGGGTACCCGGCGAAGGGGCGGGAATCCTCGTTCTGGAAGAGCGTGAACACGCTCTCAAGCGAGGGGCACGAATTCATGGCGAGATCCTCGGCTTCGGCTCGGGCTGCGATGCCACCCCGGGCGGTGGACTCGATCCCGACGGGATCGGCACCGAGATCGCCTTCAATGCCGCGCTCCGCGACGCCGGAGTGGCCCCGTCCGAGGTCGGCCACGTCAATGCCCATGGCACAGGCTCCATCGTCTCTGACCTGGCCGAAGCGCGGGCGTTCCATCGCATCTTCGGCGGAGCAACCGTCCCTGTCACCGCGCTGAAGGGTTACATGGGTAACCTGGTCTCGGGCTGTGGCGCCGTCGAACTGATCGCGAGCTTGATCGGGGTCAATCAAGGGAAAATCCCGCAGACTCTCAACTGCGACGACCTCGATCCCGCTTGCGTCGTCGACCTTGTCCAGGGCGCAGCTCGTGACACCAACAATCCGATCTTCGTAAATACCAATCTCACCCGGCACGGCCAGGCGGCCGCCCTGGTCGTCCGTGGCAATTCGGCCGCGAACTGACAAATGAGACTTTCGCCGTCGAGGAACTGGCTCCATGCGTCGAATCGTCGTGACAGGAATGGGAATGGTCACGCCTCTAGGCCGTGACCTGGAGGCGACCTGGTCCGCGCTCCAGGAAGGACGGAGCGGCGTCGGCGCCATCACGCTGTTCGATGCCGAGACTTTCCCAACCCGGATCGCCGCCGAGGCCACCAACTTCAAGCTCAAAGACTACATCGACGACGCCGATCGCTGGCAGGAATATTGCCGGAATACGAAGTTCGCCATCGCGGCTGCCCAGATGGCGATCGATCATTCCGGCCTCAAGACCGCCAAGGATCTTGACCGGTCCCGGTTCGGCGTCTATCTGGGCTCGGGGGAAGGTCAGCAGGACTTTCCGCGATTCGTCGAGTTGGTGCGGAATTCGACGCGCGATGGCAAGGTCGATACAACGGTGTTCACCAGCCAGGGGCTCCGCAAGCTCCACCCGATCCACGAAGCGGAGCAGGAGCCGGGAACCCCGTCCGGTCACCTCGCGAGCCTCTTTGGGGCCCGCGGACCGAACGCCAATTGCTTGACCGCCTGCGCCGCCAGCTCGCAAGCCATCGGCGAGGCCACCGAGATCATTCGCCGAGGTGATGCCGACGTCATGTTGTCGGGCGGCACGCACAGCATGATCCACCCGTTCGGCGTGACCGGCTTCAATCTCTTGACTGCGCTCTCCACCCGCAACGACGACCCCACCCGCGCCAGCCGTCCCTTCGACCGCGACCGCGACGGATTCATCCTGGGCGAAGGGGCGGGGATGCTCATTCTCGAAGAATTGGAGCACGCGAAGAAACGCGGTGCAACAATCTATGGCGAAGTTGCCGGGTACGGCTCGACCGCCGACGCGTTCCGGATCACCGACAGCCACGACGAAGGCCGAGGTGCGATCGCTTGCATGCGAGAGGCCCTGGCCGAAGCCCAGTTGAACCCCGAGGACGTTGACTACATCAACGCACACGGGACCAGCACCTCCGTCAATGACTCGGTGGAGACGTTGGCGATCAAGCGGACCTTTGGTGACGCCGCCTATCAGGTGCCGATCTCCAGCACCAAGAGCATGATGGGTCACCTGATCGCCGCGGCGGGCAGCGTTGAGGCGATCGTTTGTCTCCTGACGATTCGGGACGGGATCCTTCCTCCGACGATCAATCTCGATAATCCCGGTCCCGACTGCGACCTCGATTACATTCCTCACGTCGCCAGGCGCAAGCTGGTCGACGTTACGTTTTCCAACAGTTTCGGTTTCGGCGGGCAGAACATCGCCTTGATTCTTCGACGTTTCGCCGGCTGACGACGCGTCCGGCCCCTGGCTTGCCGGCACTTCGAAGACTTGACCGAACTAGTCCACACCTCGAGCTCACCCTGGCGGCGTCCACGGAGTCCAAAAGTGTCCACTTCGTCTCTCCTGATCCTGCTGGTTCCGACGCTCGTGGCGCTCGGCCTGCTAGCGGTGTTCCTTATCCATGTCGCGATTCGCTATACGCCGATCGTTGGCCGGGTTTTCGAGGAGAAACCACTCTTCCTGCCGCTTCGAGTCCGCCCCGTGGAAGACGATGGTGAAGCGGTTTCGTTCACCACCAAAGATGGACTGAAGCTCGCCGGCACGTACCTTACCGCCCGATCCGCGACCCGGCTCGGCGTCCTGGTCTTCTGCCATGAATACCTGAGCGATCGCTGGAGTTATCGCCCCTACGCCGATTATCTTCGCGACCTCGGCTTCGATATCTTCACCTTCGACTTCCGGAACCACGGTCAGAGCGAGAGCGATCCCCAATACAAGCCTTTGCAGTGGGTAACCGACCACGAGATAGCCGACCTTCGTGCCGCCTTGGCATACCTCCGATCCCGGCCCGACCGTGATCCGGCCGGTTTCGGACTCTTTGGCATCAGCCGAGGCGGTGGCACCGCCCTGGTGACCGCGGCACGCGATCTAGGCGTCTGGGGAGTGATCACCGACGGAGCCTTCCCGACCCGAGGGACGATGCTCGCCTATATCCTCCGCTGGGCGGAGATCTACGTCGGTAGCCCGATTTTGTGGAAGCGGATGCCGCTCTGGGTCTTCTCGTACGTCGGTTTCATGGGTCGGATGCAATCGCAGCGCAACCTTCGCTGCCACTTTCCCGACGTGGAACGCGCGGTCGCCCGATTGGCACCTCGCCCCTGGCTGATGATCCACGGCGGCAAAGACGCCTACATCGGCCCCGAAATCGCTCGTCTCCTCTTCGCCGAGGCTCGTGAGCCCAAAGAGATGTGGATCGTGCCAGGGGCCAAGCACAATCGCTGCCGCGAGGTCCAGCCCGAGACATACGCCGAGCGAATCACTTCATTCCTCGGGCGCGTCGCCCCGCGTCGAGCGCTCCCCAAGGATGTTCTCAAGTCGACAAACCAGATGACCAAGGAAATGACTTCCTCGGGAGTTCTCTGAACTTCCGCCTCCTTCGATTCGGGCCGCCGCGCGGCTCGCGGCCGAACGGCGGGAACCGTTGAAGGATTGGCGGAAACCGATGCTCTATCTGATTCGGAAATATGCGGGGTTGCCGCTCCTGAACCGTTCACGACGGTTGGCGCGGCAATTCCTCGCTCAGACAGGTCGCGCTGACGAAGTCCAGCGCGACTTACTCCTCTCCCGAATCGCGCGTCATGCCGACAGTCAGTTCGGTCGCGATCATCACTTCCATGAAATTCGGACGCCCGCCGACTTCCGTCGTCGCGTCCCGATTCGCGCTTATGACGCGATGGAACCGTACATCGATCGGGTTCGCCAGGGCGATCTCGGCGCCTTGTTCGGCGCGGGCACCAAGGTGCTGATGTTCGCGATGACCTCGGGAACGACCAATCGGCCCAAAACGATCCCGGTCACCCAGGAGTCGCTCAACGACTATCGCGAAGGATGGACCATCTGGGGCATCCAAGCGTTTGACGCGCACCCGCGAATCCTCGCTCGCGGCCTGCTCCCGATCCTCCAGATCGCCAGCGACTGGCGCGAGAGCGTCACCCCGTCTGGCATCCCCTGCGGAGCAATTACCGGGCTGACGGCCCACATGCAGAACCCGCTGATCCGGTTGACCTATTGCATGCCCGCGATCGCTTCGCGAATCAAGGACATCGAATCGAAATACTATGTGGCGCTCCGGCTCTCGGTCTTCCGTAATCTGGGTACGACCATCGCCGCCAACCCGAGCACGATCCTGGCGATCGCCCGGCTCGGCGATCGTGAGAAGGCCACTCTGATTCGCGATATTGCCGACGGTACGCTCGACCCCAAGTGGGACCTTCCCGCCGACGTCCGCGAAGCCCTCCGACGGACGGTCGGGCGGAAACACAAGAAGGCGGCGAGGCGGCTCGAGGCGATTGTCAATCGGACGGGACGGCTTCTCCCCAAGGATTACTGGCCCGACCTCTGCTTCCTGGCGAACTGGACCGGCGGCACGATGGGCTCCTATCTCCGGAACTACCCGGAGTACTTCGGCGATCGTCCGGTACGCGACGTTGGTCTCATCGCCTCGGAAGGGCGGATGACGATCCCGATCGAGGACGGTACTCCCGCGGGCATTCTCGATATCCGCCACCACTACTTCGAGTTCATCCCCGAAGACCAGGCCAACTGCGAAGCACCCGAGACCGTTGAGGCTCACGAGTTGATCGAAGGCCAGCGCTACTTCATCCTCCCGACCACGGCAGGGGGACTGTATCGCTACCAGATTCACGACTTGATCCGGTGCGTTGGGTTCCACGGCAAGGCCCCTGTCATCGAGTTCCTCAACAAGGGCGCTCACTTCTCGAGCTTGACCGGAGAGAAGCTGTCGGAATTCCAAGTTGTCGCCGCGGTGGAGGCGGCCCAGCGGACCCTCAACCTGCGGCTCGGCTCATTCCTGCTCCTTCCGAGTTGGGGCGATCCTCCCCACTACAACCTCCTGGTGGAAGAAGCGGACCTGGCCAATCGCAACACCGCCGAGCGGCTCACCGTCGAAGTCGAAACCGAATTGCAGCGTTTGAACCTCGAATACGAAAATAAGCGCTCAACCCTCCGACTCGGCCCAATTCGGATACGCCGCATTCCGGCTGGCTCTTGGTCCGAATTTCAAAAGAGGCGACTGGCGCGGAGTGGGGGAACCGTCGAACAATATAAGCAGCCTCACTTGATGCCTGACCTCGGGGCGTTGGAAACGTTCCGAATCAGTGACGCCGCTTCGGCCTCGATCGCGGACTGATGCGAGTGGCCGTGCGGTATCAGGTTCGGCTTGTGCAAGGATTCGGGTTGTGGTATCCGATGTCCTCGATCTGTTCTCGCTGGTCGCCCACCAGGATGGGACGCGCGGCGATCCGCCAGCCATGATGGCCCCGGCCCGACTCCCTTTGCGGGGAGCTTCAGGGCCCGGAAGACCCCATTGAGGGGGAGAACTTCGCTATGGATAGGGCGACGGATTGCGCCTTGAAATTGCTCGCGCGGCGGGTTTGTGTTGTGATCGGGCTGGTCGCCTGTATCACCAACGTAGGGTGCGCTCGCATGCGCTCCTTCAACCCGGGTACCCCGCTCATGCTGGGTGCCGCAGCGCCGTTCGGCCGAACGAAACCGGCCTCCCCGGGAAATGATCTTTACGCCCAGGAGGTGGGACGTGGAGTTTCGCACTCCCGGACCTTGCTGGCCCAGGACCGGGCCCGAACCCAGGCTCGGAACCGTGGGAACGGTGGTCGGCTTTCCGGTTCGGATGATCCCTCCGCACTCGCGGAAACACCCCCGCTCCAGGTAGCGCTTCATCCTCCCGAAACGATCAAGGCGGGAGAAATCGACGCTAGCCGAGAGCCGCTCCCCGCCTTGGGTGCAACCGAAGTCGCGACGGGGGCAACCGAGATCGTGACCCAACCGTCCGATCCGGCCACGGCAAGCCTGGAACCGAAACCAGCAC
The DNA here is from genome assembly GCF_045290345.1 of Singulisphaera photorubra. Lineage (GTDB taxonomy): Bacteria > Planctomycetota > Planctomycetia > Isosphaerales > Isosphaeraceae > Singulisphaera. The sequence goes on from NZ_CP155447.1 coordinate 4,999,469, forward strand.
CTGAGCCGACGGAACTCGCCACAATCGTGTCGGCGGCCCAGGCTCGGCTCGAAACGATCACAAGCTACCAGGTCCTGATGAAGCGTCGGGAGCGGGTAGGCGAGACGCTGGGGCCGGCCGAAGAGGTCTTGCTCAGCGTTCGCCGGACCCCAAGGGCGATTCGCCTCGAATGGCCGGACGGACCGAGCAAGGGCCGAGAGGTCCTCTTCTCGGCCAACGATGACGCGGGCCTGATGCACGTCAAAATGCCCGACTCGATCGTCCCCGTCCCCCCCATGAGCCTGGCCGTTGACAACCCGATGGTCCTCCGGAACAGCCGGCACCCGATTACCGAGGCGGGATTCGAGACGATCCTGACCGACCTCCAAAAGAACATCGCACAGGTCGAGGCAGGTGACGCCTCCGCTGGCAAGATGTCCTATGCAGGGCTGGAAAATCCCGGTCAGCTCGAACAACCCAGCCATAAAATTCAACGGGTCACCCCGACCGGCGAAAATTGGGTGGTCTACATCGACCCAACGTCCAAGCTCCCCGTCATGGTGGAGGGACTGGCTGCCAATGGCGATCTGCTCGAACGCTACCTCTTCGGACCGGTGACGGTGGATCTGGAATCGCTGGCCGCGGCCAACGCCTTCGACCCCGGTCAACGCTGGGGGCAAGCGCCGAGCGGACTCCTTTCTCGCCTCGCCCGAGTCGGCGGCGGCAAGGCGCCTGCCGAGACGCAGGCGCAATGACTGCCATACTGGCGAACAATTCGGCAGGCCTGCCAGCCATGGCCAAAATCGGAGTGGCCAGCAAAAAAAATGTAAATCTTGACTTGATCGTCGTTTACAGCATAATATCAGTAGTCGCTTCCATGGCCTCATAGCTTCGGCCTATGACTTGCAAGGAATGCCGAGGCTCGTAGCCTGACTACCCCGACAGGCCCGCCTTGCGTGAGAACGGTCGTCATGACCATGGATCGCCCCTACTCCATCCTTATCACCGATGACGATCCCGCAGTGCGGGAGACGTTTCGCGAGATATTTGAACCGGTTGGGTTTCATACGCTCCTGGCCGAGAGCGGTGAGGAAGCCATTGATATCGTCCAGGCTCAACACGTTGACCTGGCGTTAATGGACATGCACCTCCCGAAGCTCTCGGGCCTGGAGACCATGACCCTCGTTCGTCAGATCAAGGGGGTCCTCCCCATGATCTTGATCTCGGCCGAGAGTGATGACAACCTCCTCCGCCGGGCACTCTCGGCCCATGCCTTTTGCGTGCTGGCGAAGCCGGTGAGTCGCAACGTGGTCATCTACGTCGTGACCAAAGCGCTCGAAAAATTCTACTGAGCGATTGGATGCATCGACTTGGCCTCGTGCTGCTCGTGTTCGCCCTCCTGGTCCCTTCCGCGAGGGCGCACGATATCCCCAATGCGCGGGTCGATCGCTCGATCCAGGTCAGGTTGCGTCCCGGGCGGCTCACGATCGACTACGAGATCAGCCTCTCGGAGCTGACGTTGACCCGGGACCTCCGGGACCTGATCGGAGCACTCCCGGACGGAGATCGCCGTGACTGGTTCGATCAGTATGGAAAAGTGACCGCTCCGCTGAACGCGAAGGGGTTGCTGGTCTCGGTCGACGGCCGTCCCTTGCCCCTTCGGACTCTCGGGTTTGACCTCAAGACCGAGGAACACCCGCAATACACGTTCCATTTCGAGGGTGACATCCCCCCTCGTGGGCATCTCAAAGTGCAGGACACGAATTTCGTGTCGAGCGAGGGGACGAGTCGGCTCGCGCTACGAGGTCAGGAGGGGGTCGTGCTCCGGGGCGACTTGCTCCCTCCCGACGTCCAGCTCATCACGGTCCAGCCACTCTGGATGATGACCGATCTGGAAGAACGACGCAGCAAGCAGGCCGAGCTCGACTATCACACGACGACGGCCTCGTTCGCGAAATCCGAGCCGACTCGAACCGCCCCCCAGGCACCGGTTCAGAAGTCAGTCGTTCGCGAGAAATCAGGCCTGCCCGCGCCTGATCGAGCGTCGGATCGCCTCTCCCGACTTCTCGATAGGAGCACCGGAGTCTCGCTGTTCGGGCTGGTCTTGATTGCGTTCGGCCTGGGGGCGGCGCACGCAGTCCAGCCGGGACATGGCAAGACGCTCGTGGCGGCCACGGTTGTCGCCGAGCGAGGAAGCTGGCTCAGAGGAACTCTCCTCGCGCTGGTCACGACGCTGACCCATACGGGAAGCGTCTTGCTGGTCGCACTCGGACTCTGGCTCACGCGATCGTCCCGTTACGAGTCGATTCATTCGGCCCTGACGATACTCGCGGGGTTTGTGATCGCGGCCATCGGTTTCTGGAGACTGGGACGGCATGTCGGGGGCTACGGCGAACATGATGACGCCTCGCCTTCACCCGCGGAGTCCGAGGGCTGCTACCGGAATCTCGTCGGACTCGGCGTGGCCGGTGGCTTGGTCCCTTGCTGGGACGCCGTGGCCCTCATCCTTTTGGCGGAGGCTATTGGCCAACTCGGAATCGGGATTCTGCTCCTGGTCGCGTTTGGGCTTGGAATGGCCGCGGTCTTGATCGCCGTGGGATGGATGGCCGCTCGCTGCCGTCAGGTTTTCACGCTTCGGGATCGCGAAGCGCGAGTCGAGCTTTGGCTTGGGGTCGCCGGTAGCCTGGTGCTCTGCGCGATGGGGATCTACCTCGTGGCGGCTTCGTGAGCGGCAAGGAGTCCTCCGCTCCCTCGACCGGTCTTGCGAGTCGTCACTCGTCGTTCCACCCGATCGTGTGGCACACTCGAGAGAACGAAGCTGCCCGCGATCACTCAGGAAAATCATGACCCTCAAAGCGCTCGACCTGTTCCACGTGGCCGTTCCTCTGAAGAAACCGATCAAGCACGCGTCTCATGAACGAACGACGAGCGACAGCCTTGTCGCTCGCGTCACGCTCGACGACGGTCAGGTCGGTTACGGCGAGGGAGTGCCTCGCCCCTACGTGACGGGTGAGACCATTGAGTCGACCTTTGCGTCCCTTTCCGACATCGACTTCGCACGACATCTGGGCCGCCCCACCTCCCTTGAGGGCGTGGTTCGCCGTCTCGAGGCGCTTGTCCTTCCCGAAACCGAGGGAGACCCGCGCGGGATGGCTGGCAACGCAGCACGGTGCGCCTTGGAACTGGCTATCCTGGACGCCTACGGCCGGCGCTTCAACGCGTCGCTCGGCGAGGCGGTCAGAATGGTCGAAGTGCCCGGTCTGCAACGGACGGACGCCCCCGCTCGGGTTCGCTACAGCGGTGCGATCATGGCCGACTCAACGTCGAAGGAGCAGGTCTCGGCGTGGAAAATGCGGCTCTACGGGTTTGCGCAGGTCAAGCTCAAGGTCGGGGTAATGGGGCAGGACGATCCCGCCAGGCTGGTCCGGCTCCGCCGAATCCTCGGCCGGCGGATCGACCTCCGGCTCGACGCCAATGAAGCGTGGCGCAGTTCGGAACTGGTCGATCAGGTCCGGCCTCTGCTCCCGTTTGCCCCCTCGGTGCTCGAGCAGCCGGTTCCGCACAATGAGTCCGACTTCCTGGCCGAACTCCGACCGAAACTGGGCCTGCCGATCATGCTCGACGAGTCGCTCTGCGGCTATCCCGACGCGACCCGAGCAATCGAGCGTGGAACGGCCGACCTGTTGAATGTCCGGCTCTCAAAGTGCGGTGGCGTCGTGCCGAGCCTGAGAATCATCGGGCTCGCCCAACGTCATGGCCTCGGCCTACAACTTGGCTGTCATCCTGGCGAGACCGGGATCCTGTCGGCCGCGGGACGGCACGTCGCCGCGAATCTTCGCGGGATTCGGTACGTCGAGGGCTCGTATGATCGCCATGTCCTGGCCGCGAACCTGATCGCCGAGGATATCACCTTCCGTTATGGCGGCTGGGCTCCCCCGCTGGCGGGACCAGGGCTGGGAGTCACCGTCGATCCAGAGGCACTGGAACGGATGACGGTCGATCGCAAGGAGATTTCCTATGAGTGAACCGCGAATGGAGACCCAGACCGCCTCCGACGGTTACGTCATTCAGGTGACCGTCTGGCCCGTGACGGGAACTCCGCGGGGCCGGGTGGTCGTCTTGCATGGCGTGCAGAGCCACGGCGGCTGGTATCATCGGCTCGGCCAATCGCTCGCGGAGGCAGGATTCGAGGCTCATTTTCCCGACCGCAGAGGTTCGGGCGCCAATCGCGCAGATCGCGGTCACGCGCCTTCGTCCCGTCGCTTGCTCGAGGACCTCACCGAATGGCTCACGGTGCTCCGAAGCCGCGATCCCGCCATTCCAACCGCGCTGGCCGGGATCAGTTGGGGAGGAAAACCGGCGGTCATTGCCGCGGGAGAGCAGCCTGGCTTGATCGATGCCCTGGCCTTGATCTGTCCCGGACTCCACCCCCGGGTTAACGTCACCCGGCGCGAGCGGCTCGGGATTGCCCTGGCCTGGCTCACGAACCCGCGCAAGACGTTCCCGATCCCGTTGAGTGAACCCGCCCTGTTCACAGACAGTGCGGAGGGGCAGGCCTTTATCGCCTCCGACAACCTCAGCCTTCACGCGGGGACGGCCGGATTATTGGCGGCCAGTTTTTTCATCGACAAGGCGGTGCGCCGGGTTCCCCCCAAGGTCCATCAGCCCACTCTTCTGATGCTCGCCGGCCAGGATCGGATCGTCAACAACGACTTGACTCTCGCTTACTTCAAACGGCTCGCAGCACCTGATCGACACCTGATCGTCTACCCCGAGGCCCATCACACCCTCGAGTTCGAACCCGCCCCCGAGCGTTATGCGCTGGACCTCATCGAGTGGCTAAACAGCCGCCTCTTCGCGAACTCGTGTGCGAGTGGCCGTGTCGACCCTTGAATCCGACTTCCACTCGCCCCAGAGACCAGGGTCATGGACCAAACCAAGCGGGAACTCCGCCAGCAGAAACGCGAGATCAAGCGGGCGGGAGGCAAGCGCCGCCGCCGCCTCTTGAAACAAGGACTCGCCGAACGTCCCGACGAAGCCACACACACCGAGTTCGACTTCGGCCGATCCAGCTCCGCGAAATTGAACGGAATCGACCGGGATTCCACCCGCCAGCGTCGCTCTCATCCCGAAGCCACGGAAAGTAAGGCGTTGCCTGACCCGTTCTAACTTCATCCACGATTCAAGGCCAAACGGCCGCTCCAGAAACGCCGACTCAATGCTTGACGATCCCACCGAATTCAAGGTAATCTCGCCTTTGCTCAAAGGTGTTGGTGGCCGACCGTCGGCAGTCTGTCGATGTCGGCAAACAGGGAATCCGGTTTGATTCCGGAACGGCCCCGCCGCTGTAACCGAGTGCTCACGGGCGACGCACCTCCTTGCCATTGTCGGGTTGGCTTATACGCCGCTTGATGAGAAGGCCCGCCGCCCCAGCTCGAAAGTCAGAAGACCTACCTGCACCGAAGTGGGCGCAGCTCTGCGAGGGACGAGCGCGCCGCAGAAACTCTTCTTATCTCCTCCGCGAGGGTTCCCGATCCCGTAGGCCCAAGGCCGTAGTCACTGGCAAGCGTCCCGTTGCGCCCCTCGTTCGGCGTGATCGGTCCTTGGCAATTGACCTGCGCCGGTCTCGGGGGGACGATCCATGAACGATTCCCGATTCCTTCGCGCCCTTGGTGCGCGGACGGCTGGTTTCACACTTGTCGAACTATTGGTAGTCATCTCCATCATCGCCGTTCTCATCGGCTTGCTGTTGCCCGCCGTTCAAGCGGCCCGTGGCGCGGCCCGACGGATCCAATGCTCATCGAACCTCAAGCAGATGGGCATCGCCCTGGTCATGTACACCGATACGCACGGCCTGCTCCCGCCATCAAGTCTTTATAACTACAATCTACCAGCCAGTCCGGCAAATCCCAAGCGGTACTGGTTCGGCGACGTTCTCGAGACCAAAGGCCCAAACGGCCTCCCGGACCTTGACTTGACCACCGGGGCGCTGATGCCGTTCATGGAAACCCAGACCGCGGTCCAACGGTGCCCCGATTTCGATCCCGCAATGTTTTCGCTGCGGTACAGCGGAGCCAGCTCCGGTTACGGGTACAACTACAAATACCTCGGCTTCGGCTGGAACCAGATGGGGATTCCCTACTCGTATCCGCTCTCCAAGATCAGCACGACCTCGCGAACGATCGCTTTCGGCGACAGCGCCCAGGTCAATGACTGGGCGTTCGGGCCAGGTCAGGCCAAGCTCGAGGAAAACTACGCCCTCGAGGCCCCCTCGAGCCAGTATCCGACCGTCCACTTTCGCCATCGGGTCACGGCCAATCTGCTCTACCTCGACGGGCACGTCGAGGCCCAGAGGCCGGCCAGAAACCCACTCGCCACTTGGTGGTCACCAGCCGGTCTTAACTTGGTCGAGCAAAGCCATCTCCACGATATCGGCACCGACGACGCCCTCTTCAACGGCATCGGACCGCTCGGCGATCGTTAATCGCACCGAGGCAACCATCCCCCGTCCGCCCTCGTTTACGTAGAATCATGACCCAAGGAGAACGAAACGTGCAGGCTATTGGCAACCCGGTCCACCCGATCGCGTCTGAGGCTCTGGAACGCCAACAGGCGTCCTCGAGAGCAGGCGCACTCATGGCCGGAGCTCGCCGATCCTGTCGCGTCGCGATCCTACTGGCCTTCACTGGTCTCGGGGCCGGATGGGGGTGCGGGCGATCTGCACTCGAAGTTCCTAAGAACTCGAAGCCTGGCAGGATCGTCTCACTGACCTTGGGCACGGACGAGATGCTCGCTGAGCTCGTGCCGATCGAACGCATCGTCGCCGTCACGGTGTTCGCGGACGACGCGGGCATCTCGAACGTCTCAGGGCGATACCCGAAGGAAATCGTTCGAGTGAACGACGCGAACCCGGAACGGATCATCGCCCTGACGCCCGACCTGGTCTGCGTCGCGCCTTATAACTCTGCCGATTCGCTCAAGTTGCTTGAGCGTTCGGGACTCTCGATCTATCGCAATGATTTCGTAAACGACATGGCCGAGATCGAAGCGGGCCTGACGCGGCTCGGTGAGCGAGTCGGCGAACCGGCCCGCGCTCGCGATCTGATCGAGCGCATGCGGGACCGTCGCCGCCGCTTGGCCGATCGCCTGCGAACAGTGGCACACCGCCCTCGCGTTTTGTTCTGGTCGGCCGGTTTCACCTCGGGCCACCGCTCGACGATTGACGAGATCATCCGCGAAGGGGGCGGGATCAACGTGGCGGCGGAGCTGAATCTTGTGGGCTCGGCCGAACTGGCCCCCGAGCGCGTGGTGGCCGCCGACCCTGATGTCGTGCTCCTCTCTTACTGGAAGGACGACGAGCGCCAGGGACAGATCGCGAGCCATCCGATCCTCCGCCAGCTTCGGGCGGTACGAGAGGGCCGAGTGATCGCCATTGAAAGCCGCTATCTCACGTCGGTGTCCCCGTTCGTGGTCGAGGCGACGGAACGCCTGGCCCGTGCGCTCCATCCCGAAAGCTTCTCGTCTGATAGTAAGGTGGAGCCATGACACGCCCGACCGCAATCACATGCTGGCTGGCCGCGGCCTATCTCGTGCTGGCACTTCTGAGCACGATCTGGGGGACCGCCGCGATTCCCCCGCAGAACGTGGCGCGGGTCATGACGGCCCTGGTCGGACTGGGCGACGACGGGTCCATATCACCGGTCGAACGATTTTTGGTGCGCGATGTGCGTTTGCCGCAAGCCTTGTTGCTCGGCCTGGTCGGCGCCGCGCTCGCCTGTTCCGGAGCAGCCTTGCAGGCTACCTTCGAAAATCCATTGGCCGACCCTGCGATTCTCGGCGTGAGCGGAGGAGCGGCGCTCGGAGCCGTGATCGCAATTCACACCGGTCTCGCCGAGTCCGTCTTTCTCTCGCTTCCGCTCTGTGCCTGTGTGGGCGGGTTCGCCGCCTCGCTGCTCGTCTACGCGCTCACTTACCTCGGTGGCCGACCGACCGGTCCCACCCTACTCCTGACCGGGGTTGCCGTGGGCAGCATGTCGATCGCCGGCGTCTCGCTCGTGATGATCCTGACCGAAGTTCATCGGGTGCAGGAGTTGCTCTTCTGGTTGGTTGGCGGGGTCCGAAACCAGACCTGGGAACACGTCGGGCTGGCCGGCCCACCGATCGCCATCGGGATTTGCGGCCTGCTCCTGCTCCACCGCCGCCTGGACGCGATGTTACTCGGGGAAGAACAAGCGCTGGCGATCGGGGTCCCGGTGGTCGGAACGCGGCTCTGGGTCCTTGTCCTGACCGCGTTGGCGACGGGAGCAGCGACGGCGGTAAGCGGCTCGATCGGCTTCGTGGGCCTGATGGTCCCGCACCTGATCCGGCGCCTGACCGGTCCCCGGCTCCTGGCTCTCCTGCCGGGCTGCATAGCGGGGGGAGCGGCATTTCTCACGGCCTGCGAGTTACTCGCGCGGGCCCTTTCCGATCGCTTTGCACTCCATCTCGGCATCCTCACCGCACTGCTGGGCGGACCGACGTTCCTGATCGTCCTCCGAAAGACGCGAGGGGGCCAGACGTCATGACCCCACCGGACTTGCGAGCCCGTCACATCACGTTCCGGGTAGAGAACCGTGCCCTGTTGGAGGACGTGACACTGACCCTGCCTCCGGGTTCCATGACAGCGCTACTTGGTCCCAACGGGGCCGGCAAAACGACCTTGATCCGGATTCTGGCGGGCATCCTCCCCGCGACGGAAGGCGAGGTCGAGTTGGGGAGCCGCCGGCTGGACGAGCTCGGACGTTCGGCGATCGCCCGGCAGTGCGCCTACTTGCCCCAGCAGACGGCCACTCGCTTCGAGATGCGCGTGGAGGATGTGGTCACCTTGGGCCGGTATCCCCATATCAACGCATGGGGGAACCTGTCGCGCGACGATCACGCCCGGGTCGCGTGGGCCATCGAGCGGGTCGGCCTGACCTCCTTCCGCCATCGGACGCTCCCCACCCTTTCCGGCGGCGAGCGTCAGCGAGTCTTCCTTGCGCGAGCCCTGGCCCAGGAAGCGCCCATTCTGCTCCTGGACGAGCCCACCTCGTCGCTCGATATCGGCCGGCAGTTGGAACTGATGGCGCTACTGGCAGAACTCCACGCCGAGGGACAGACGATCCTGGCCGCCGTGCATGATCTCCAAACGGCCCTCACCTACTTTCCTCGAGCCGTGCTCTTGCATGAAGGCCGCCTGATCGATGACGGCCCCACCGAGGCCGTGGTCCTGGGTCCCGCCCTGGAAACCGCCTTCAGTGTGCGTGTTCACACCGGTCCTGGCTTCCGATTTCTTCCGTCAGACTCCCTTTGATGAGCGGGAAGACTCCATCCACGCGAATCACCGTTCGATTCTCATTCCAATTTTACATCCAACAGAATTCATGTCACGTAAATACTCTTGATACTCCCTCTTTCTGGAGCGTGAGGAGCCATGGAACCGAAAATCGGCGTAAGGACCTCTCAGCCGTTTGCACGCTCGCGGGCTGACGTATTTAAACCGAATTACCGGACCGCCATTCCCGTAGGTCGGTCATGCTACTGTTCGGAAGAAGCGAATGGCCTTCTTGTCTCCCGCCTACTCAAGTGGCGCCTGGAATGTGGAGGATGCCGTCTGCCTGCTGGCGGATGTCGGTGCCCCCCTTCAGGTATTCGTCGGGCACGCCCGCGGCTTCGGCGAGCTGCTACTTGGTCATTCTCTTGCCGATGTGGCGGGGTTTGAGGGTCATTGGCATTCGCTGGAATCTGCGGCGGCGGAGAAAACCACGAGGCCCACTGCCACAAGGGCAACGGTTGTGCCCAGGGAGATAAGGCCGATGACGAGAACGGGGCCATATCAGCAGGAATGAAGGTACAAGCAGAGCAGGAAGTCGACAACAAGCCAGGTGAGACTCAGGCCGGAGACTTCGAGCAGTGCCATCAGGAGAACAGGGAAAGATTCGCAGCCATGGCTCTTCCATCCGTCACAGCATCGCGGTCATTTCGGAACGGCGGTGGAACTGAATGATGAGCCTGCGGTCCTCTCGGGGCGGTAAAGAACCATTCGCGGATGAGCCGGATCTAGTAGGGATGGAGTTTCATGACGTGGGTTTCTTGAAAGCCTCGTTGATCTTTTTCGCTTCGGCGGCCAGATCTTTCTTGGTCATGGTCAAATGCATCACGTACTCATCCAGAAGCTCCGGCTCTTCCCAATAATCTGGAATCAGCATTTTTTGAAACATGCCGTACTCGCGGACCTTGGTGTCGTCGAAATTCTCGATCATGTGGAATGCGGTGCAAATTGCATTGCGGATTATTGGGTTCAGTTCCTTCATCAGGGCGTCTGAAAGATGCTCCGCATGGAAGTCCTCCATTGCGTTGCGGACAACCATCGCGAAGAGCTTTGCGACTTCTTGCTGATGGGCCGTTGCTTGAGGCTTCTTCTTTGCCATTGTTTAACGCTTTCAGAAAAGATCAGGATGGGCCTCGGCGATCACGAACTGCTTGGCCTTCTCAAGCTCTTCCGTTTCCTCTTCTTATTTACGACGGCGTCGTGCAGTTGCCTGCTGGATTGTAAATAGAGCGGCGAACGGAGGGACTAGCATGAGCGTTTGCGGAAGAGGGAAGCTATCCCGTTGGGAACACTATTGGGCACACTCGTCAATATTGCCGTTGTTTAGGAAAGATGGGATGTTACGCAAAGCTTCACAGGCATGATTTTATCTAGCCTGCGCAGATCACGTCAACACTTAAAGCTATTCAATTTTATTTAAACATATTTAACATAAAGCAACCACTAATTATTCATTGCGTGACTTGAACGCAGCCGCGGGGTGGATCCCGCTGGCCGAACGCGACGCGGAAGCCGTGCCGCTCAAGGCCGCGCTGGCCCAAGTCCCGAGCCGGCGCCGATCCGGGCCATGTCGGCTCGGTGCGTTGCTCCCTGAAGTGTTACTCAGACAGGGGGTGCCGAGGGTAGAATCGCCTTCGAAGGGGAAGGTTGACCTCATGTGACCGCGACGGCCAAGGGAGCCGAACAACGTCTTCCGTCCCCGTGGCTGTTTTCAAGCCTTGGCATAAAAGCGTGGCACTCTGTCGGGTCAACGGACGCTTGATACGGCAGCGTGGGGTCACTCCCCTGATGAACCAATATGGCGAAGCGTGATCAGTACCCACGACAGAGGTGGTTTCTTGGCCGAGCAGTCGTCTGGTCAAATGTCTCCTAGAACCTCGCCATTCGACGAGACCGATGAAGGTACGCGCTCAGGTCCCCGTCTCAAAACCAGTATGGCAGTCTTTTCTCCTTCACTTCGCTCCAGCCGATGGCGGGCCTGGAGGGCCGCCGCCGCGCCCCGGGCGTAATTCCCCCAAGCATCGGGGGCCGGGCCTGGGATGTTGTCGTGGTGGAAGGAGACGTGCCCGGGGAAGTCGAGGCTCCCGATCGAGACCTGGTGCGAGGCCGACGGGACGTAGCCCAGCAGCAGGGCGCAGTCGAGTGCCATCGCCGTGACCGGCCCGAGCTGGAGACCATAGTAGCCAGGCACCTCAGTGGTGAGGTCTGGGAAACCCAGTGGAGATGGGTGCCTGGTCGCTGAGCCAAACAGACCCCTTAGGCCGTGTAGACAATACCTGGGTGGAATGCGGAGCTTGGGCTAAAGCAGCAGTACCATGACTGCAGCCACATGAACGAACCCCAGGAAGTTGCGGGCCGTCTTATCGTACCGGGTCGCAACACGACGGTACTGCTTGATTCGACTGATAAGCTGCTCCGCCAGGTTGCGTTCCTTATAAAGATGCTTGTCATACTCTCGCTTGAAAATCCGGTTCTTCTTCGGTGGGATCACCGCAGCCGCACCACGGGCCTCTATCGCCGCAACAAATTTATCTCCGTCATATCCTTTGTCCGCAATCACCGCGTCGAATTCCCGACCGTCGATCAGTGCATCGCCTTGGTTGATATCCGCTTCCTGGCCCCCAGTCAGGATGAACTCGACGGGGTTTCCCAGCCCGTCGACGGCGATGTGCAGCTTGGTCCCGAACCCGCCCCGAGATCGCCCCAACGCCTGATCGGAGCCCCCTTTTTTACCGCCCCGGCGGCGTGCTGGTGGGCTCGGATCACGGTGCTGTCGAGGATCAGCCACTCCAAGTCGGGGTCCTTCAACTCCTCGAAGATCCGTAGCCAGACGCCCTTGGCGGACCAGCGATCGAACCGCCTCCAGACCGAATTCCAGTTCCCGAAGCGTTCGGGAAGGTCACGCCAAGGCGCCCCGGTCTTGGCGATCCAGAGGACGGCGTTGACGAAGAGACGGTTATCAGCAGCGGTCACTCCGGGGTCGGCCGCCTGGCCGGGCAGGAAGCCTTTGATGCGTTCCCAGTGTTCATCGGTGATCTCATGGCGACGCATGGTTGAGTGCTCGTAGGGTGCGAAAACGCGAAACTGTTTACCCTTCCTACTTCTACTGTAACGGTTTCCTGGGCGACTTGACGCAACTCTCAATGACATCACCCTTTCGGAGATTGATGGTCGCCTGAGCACCAGATCGACCAAGGCCGGATCAATCAAGGAGTTACGGTGAGTGTCACAACGAACCGTTACAGTAGAACTACGAAGAACTCGCAGATATTGTCCACACGGCCTAGAGCGCCTCACAGTTGCATAGCGTACGCGGCTCGGTGTTGGAACCATCCCGCGATATCGTCGAGAGTCACGTCACGCAAGGCCGAACCGAACACGGCATAGACCGTCTCCTTCGTCCGCGCCGCCGCCGACCGTAGCGCCCCCTTGACCTTCGAGACCATCTCCTCGATCGGCGTCAGGTCCGGGCTCTACGGCGGCAGTGGTACCACCTCCGCCCCAGCCGCCTTGACGGCCTCGATCGCCTCCTCCAACTCGTGCGGCTTCAGGTTATCCCAGAACACCACATCGCCGGGCTTCAACTCCGGGACCAAGACCTCTTCCACGAAGGTCTCGAACTCGTCGGTGTTGGTGGCACCCGGGAAAGCCAACGACGCGGTCACCCCGGAGAGGCGCAGGCCGCAGGTCAGCGTGATCGATTCTCATTGGCCAGGGGTGTTCGTGTAGACGCGCGGCCCCATTGGCACACGGCCGTACGTCTGGGTCATCGCCGTGTTGGTCCCGCACTCGTCCACGAAAACCAGCCGTCGTGGGTCGACCCCGGCGAGTTCCTCGCAGAATTCGCGACGTCGCTCCTGGACGTCCGGACGATCCTCCTCCTGGGCACGCGGGAGTTTCTTCTTGCGTGGCAGCCCCAACCGGCCCAGGGTGCATGAGATCGTCATGAGGCCGCACGAGACGCCGAGCCGTTGGCGGCACTCCGGGCGGGCGGCATCGGGCTGCTGTCGAATCAGCTCGCGGAGCCGCTCCAAGGCCTGCGGTGTGAGTACGGCCGGGTTGCCGCCGCCATGGGGCTTGGGTTCGAGCGTGCCGGTGTCGCGGTGGGTCCGCAAGAGCCGCGTCCGAACGAGACGCTGACCAGGAGCCGGCGAGCGATTTGGCGCAACGAGACCTCACCGCGCTAAACCGTATCGAGGACCTACTGTCGGAGCTCTTGCGAATAGGATGTAATCGGTCACCTCCTCACAGAGATCTCCTTTCAAATTGTGCGTCATCCGACTGTTCGGCGATCTAAGCTCCCCATCTCACCCTCTTAAAGGTGCATGGCCATCAGGGCCAGCGCACACTTTCTCGTTGATGGAAAGAACTTTACTGAATCAGACAGAAACACCCAAAAAGGCATTGATCTCCGGCGTCGGTACGAGGCGGCGGTCGGGAAGAGCGGGAAACATCGTGCCGCCAAAGCAGCCCCCAAATCCCCAAAAACCCTCGAATCCGCCCTTGTTTCTAGAGGCCGCTCTACCGAAGTTCTTTGATGCCAACACTTAAGTATGCGCTGGCCCTGGCATGGCCATCGATTCCCGAATCATTCCCAATCATAAGGCCCCTCTCGAGATGCGCTTCACGCCTTGGCGAACCTATCCAAACGAGTGATCATGCAATTAAAAAGCTCGTCAAGCTTCTCTAGAGAGGTCGCCAGATTCGTCGCCGTGTTGAACTCGTCCTTCGGGTCTGCGTATTGCGTGATCGTGTAATTGGACGTGTGCGCCACCAACCCTCTCGCCAATCCGTACGAGGAGAGGTCGTTCAAAAGGGTCGTGCCAAGCTTCGTGTGCTCGATGCCCAGAGGCAAGACGAGAGATAGGACGTTTGCCTCCTTGATCCCGTGATTCTCTCGGGACCTCCTCAGCCAGACGTTATACGCCTTCTGCAATGGCGTCTCTATACTCTCATAGGAAAGCTTATTCGGGCCGCCCCCCAAGCTGTCGGGAGGCAGTTTGAGCGCCACCTCGCTATACCCCAATAAGCAGATGATGGTCTCACTCGGCACCCGAGTCGCTTTCCAATGCTTCCAAGCAGCATCCAACACCTCGCGAGACCGATCCTCCAGGTATGCCTCTATCTCGGCGTGGACCATGATGCGGAACGAGAGGGCCCGATAGTGGACCTTATCCGGGTTCCGATAGGTCCCTGTCGGATCGAATTTGCTGGGGAGCAGGGCGTGCCGGCTCTTGGTGATCGCTTTGCGCAATTCCCGATATCGGGTTGACCTCGCCACGTTAATTCCTGAAGCCCGGGAATGTCAGGTTGTTATAGGGATCTTGCGCCGGCAGTGGTAGCCTCAGTTTGAAAAGAGTATTCAGCTTCTGACCCCACCTCGACAATCTCAGCGCGGTGTTCGGCACACTGGCCGTGTCGCGTTCGACGGCGGCACGGAAGTCGGTGTCGAGGAACAACTCGGTGTAAGCTTTGAGAACGCCCGCAGGATTGTTCGCGATCTTCTCCCGTACTTCCGCGCGTTGGGCGTAGAAGACGAGGTAATCAAAGATCGCGCGGTTGAACGGCCGGGAGTCTGGCTTGCGAGCCACGTCGTTCCCGAAGATCTCGATTAGGACGGTGATCGCCGCTTCAAAATCCTCTAACGCATCCTGTACTGGCCCCTGCATCTCTTTCCAGTTCTTATTAAACCGATCAAAGGCGGAGTCGATGAAATTCTTCATCCGACCGCCGTAGCCATTGATATAGAACCTGAAAGCCAGGAAGCGAGCGAGAATCTCGATGTCCCGCATCCGGTAGTCGGGATCCTTCAAGTTCAGCAGCCGCTTGATGCCCACACTGTTTGCCGACGCCACATCGACCCAATCGCTGAACGCCCCCGGGAAAAGCGCCTGGCGCAATTCCTGGGGAGAGAGCTTCACACTCCCTGTGTTCAGCCTCAAGAACACCGTGTGGAGGAAGTCGATATTCGGCCAATTCCGGATTACCACTGTGCGGATCGACTGATTCTGGAGAGCATTGAAGAAGTCGCGATTCTCCTCACCCAACTCTAGGTCCGCATACCTCAGCCGGTTCAACTCGGTCAGCACCTCCAGCCCCGTCAACGCATATCCATTCTTATCGCCTTCCCCCAATCCCCAGAATTGCAGGATCGAGAGGAGCCGTTGTTTGCCGTCGAGAACGATGAATTGACCTCGATTCGTCTTGCTCTCGGCGAGGACGATTTGGGGGATCGGGAGGCCGATGATGAGCGATTCGACGAACCGACTCTTCTGTAGCCGGGACCATGCGTCCCTTCGCTGAAAGCTGGGATTTAAAATAATGTTACCGCGTTTCAGCTGGCCGACAACGGTCTCCGTCGTCCAGTCGGTACCGTGAAGCACGGCGGGGTTGAGACGAGCGTCCTCGTTGATCTGCACCTCGTCCTCGGAGGGCAGTTCGGTGAATTGGACCTCGTATTCTTTTTCTAGGTCGGCGTCCTCTTCCTCACGAATTGTATCGACCTGTTTCTTCTCCACCCCGTCCCCCGTTCTTGATCGCAACTTCACGGACCTCAAATCTCCATTTGAAAGGCTACTCTCGCGCGGATGTCAATACAAGTCCCGCCGTCCGCGCTACTTCCACTTCCAGGGTAGGCATGATCACCGTCCCTCACTCCAAATCGACCTCCCCAGCGGAAGTTATCGGGAGAACAAGAGTAGCCAGGCACTCCAGCGAGAAGGGTTGGGAAATCTAGTGAAAATGAAGCTTAACCGTTGGGCTCGCTGGTCTCCCTAGACCACCCATTTTTCCCTCTTTTGGTGCATGTCCGCCAGCCCGACCACCTTGATCCGCTATCTTGGCGGGCATCCTCCCCGCGACGGAAGGCGAGGTCGAGCTGGGGAGCCGCCGGCTGGACGAGCTCGGACGTTCGGCGATCGCCCGGCAGTGCGCCTACTTGCCCCAGCAGACGGCCACTCGCTTCGAGATGCGCGTGGAGGATGTGGTCACCTTGGGCCGGTATCCCCATCTCAACGCATGGGGGAACCTGTCGCGCGACGATCACGCCCGGGTCGCGTGGGCCATCGAGCGGGTCGGCCTGACCTCCTTCCGCCATCGGACGCTCCCCACCCTTTCCGGCGGCGAGCGTCAGCGAGTCTTCCTCGCGCGAGCCCTGGCCCAGGAAGCGCCTATCCTGCTCCTGGACGAGCCCACCTCGTCGCTCGATATCGGCCGGCAGTTGGAACTGATGGCGCTACTGGCAGAACTCCACGCCGAAGGACAGACGATCCTGGCGGCCGTGCATGATCTCCAAACGGCCCTCACGTACTTTCCTCGAGCCGTGCTCTTGCATGAAGGCCGCCTGATCGATGACGGCCCTACCGAGGACGTGGTCCTGGGTCCCGCCCTGGAAACCGCCTTCAGTGTGCGTGTTCACACCGGTCCTGGGTTCCGATTTCTTCCGTCAGACTCCCTTTGATGCAGGGAGAGGACCAGGAATGAGTCTCGGTTGACAACCCTTGGAAGTTCGAAACAAGGGGCTTGTTCGCGACTCATAGATACTGTTCAATAGTCCAACACCGGCCGGGGAGCGGCCAGGATTGATTGATCCACCTATCCCGGGTGAACTGACGTGCTTGAACGAACGAGCGTCATTGTCGGGAGCGGACTGGCGGGACAACGGACGGTGAAATCTGTCCCGTTCGTCGAGCTGGCTGGTCGGCGGGTGCAAGGGGTCGTCTCGAGCGGGTCGGATATCGAGCGGGTTTATGTCTCGTTCGTCGAATCCGGCAGCGGAGACTATTACTGCTGCACCAACAACAATCGGCCGTGCGGCGGGCTGGGTAGAGCGCCTTGCAAGCATATTGCTCAGATGGTCGACGAGGCCATCTTGCAGTTTGGGGCAGCGCGGGTGGCCGCCTATCTCGGAGTGGGGAAGGACGGAGAGGCAGTCGACGAGGCCCGCAAACTGCTCGGGGCGTTGGGAGGCTGCGAACGGAAGGAACCGCCCGGGGTCGTGTTCAGCCGGTTCCTGAACTATCTCAGGTACTGCGAGTTGACGGTTCGGCCGGGCACGGTGCTCGAGATGGGCTGGTTCGTCTCATGAAAGCACTTGCATCGCTGCCGGCCGGAGTCGATGAGGCCTTCGGCTTGGTGGAACGGTTCGACGAGGCGCTGCTCTCCGGATTCGGTCGCCTCGGGGACGAGCACCGGGAGCGGCTTGATGCCCTCGCTCTGGTCTTCGCCAGTTCGCCCCTGGGTCCGGCAGTAGCCGAGGCAATCGCAGCCATCGGGCGGAGCGAATTCATTTCGCGGTACTTTCTCGCGTTGGCGTCCGCGCGTGTGGCACTGCTCGGCGCGGCCCACGATGCGCTCATCGCCCAGGCTCACGAAGCATTGGGCCGAACAGCGCCTGCAGGGGAGGAGCCGCCGCCACTACCGCCAGCTCGGTCGGCCACGGCGCTGGCCAGCGTGCAACAGTGGCTGACGGAGCTGGCGATCGCAGGCTTGAAGCACCTCGAAGAAACCACGGTGGCCCCGTTCGCGGCGACTCTGGAGAGCCTGCAAGCCGACCCGGAACTGACCGGACTCGCTGCCTTGCTGACCGGCTTCTCGAACGAGCTGCTCCGCTCCATACCAGCCTCGCGGCAGCCGGCACTACCGGGCTTCCGCTGGGGCGACCTCTGGTCGGCGGGCATGGTCCGCACACAGCAGTTGCCGGGAGCATCCACCTTTCGCGAGGCGGAGGGGACGCTCACCCCACTGGGACTCGACATTCAGACTCACGACAACTTCGCCTGCGTTCTTCTCTACGGTGTGCTGGACGACGGCGGAGAGCCGCGGACCGTCCGGATTCCGTTCGCCGGGTACAAGGTCGACCTGATCGCCGGCGCAGGGGTCTGGGACCTCTTCGAGCCGTACAGCGAACCCATCCTCGGGGCCCTGGAGAACCACAAAACCCTCCGGATCGCGCAGGCCGAGTTGCGGGCCAACGGCGACCTCATCCTCCGCTCTCCCCCCAAAGTGGGCGGCCTGGCCGACCCGTTCGCCGCTGCCGGCCTGCTGTCCCCCCTCCCCTGCCCGCCGCCCCTGCTGCGTCATCCGGTCCACATCGCCGAACCCGTCCGCTTGCCCGGCGACCACGGGCTCCCCCTGGCCATGGAACGACTTGCGGCCGGGACCGAATTGACGGAGAGCATCGTCCTCGAAGCGCCCGAGTTGCTCGGCCTGCTCCGATTCGATCGAGGCGGCTGGCGCGTGCAGCCGCTCTGCGTGCGGAGGCAGAAGGATTTCCTGATGAGTGGGGAAGGACTGGCCGGGGTGCGGCGGAAGCTCAAGCAACACCCGCTCGAGATCCTCAAGGAGCGGGCCGGCCGGCTGCTCCGACGCAAAGTGTGAGGTTCATCCCATGGCCGACGCGATCGTGCTCAACCAACGGCAGATGCTCTACTGGCGCCTCATCGGTGCGACCGCTGGCCTGGATGACGTGAACGCCCCGTTCAACGTGTTGGCCGCCGCGCTTGCCGACGAGCTCGACTTGCCCCCCGCGATCCTCGATAGTTCGATCGGCGTTGATGTACTTCTCCACCGCTACCCCAAGCTCAAGCCGCATTTCGAGTCCATCCAACAGCACCTCCAGACAGCAGCGGCTGCAGAGGCCGGGCCCTCCGATGACCCAATCGCGCCGCCTGGGTCAAGCTTGGTCGAAGGGGAGGATGATCTTGATCTTCGCCGCACATATGCTTACTCGAAGCTGCTCCTGAACGTCTTCGGGCCGAATACCCGATCGCCCTCGTGCAGCGCCACCCAGTACAACCAGTGGTGCCAGGACGTCGCCGCGCTCGAGCATTGTCTGGGTCTCAGCCCAGGCAGCCTGCGGCCGGGGAGCGGGGCGCCGCCCGATCAGGACATTGGGGGGAGTGGAGCCGGGATCAGCGGCAATGCCCCACAAGTCGACGACCGGCAGCTCCGCGAAGAACTGGTGGCGATGGAGAGCGACCTCATCAAACGCATGGACCTGCGTGAGGTCCTCAAGGACGACCGGCTCGCCGCCCAGCTCAGCCCAACGCTCCCGCTGATCGAGCAGCTCCTCCGTGACAAGTCGAACCTCTCCGGCCCGGCCCTGGCCAACGCCAAACGCCTGCTCAAGAAGTATGTCGACGACCTTGCCGCCGTGCTCAAGAGACAAGTCCTCAGCACCAAGTCCGGCGAGATCGACCGCTCGGTCCCCCCGAAGCGGGTCTTCCGCAATCTCGACGTCAAGCGCACGATCTGGAAGAACCTGCACCACTTCAACCCCGACGATGGCCGGCTCTACGTCAACCAACTCTTCTATCACCACACTGCGCAGAAGTCGTTGAACAAATATCTGATCGTCGTGGTTGACCAGTCAGGCTCCATGGTCGATGCGATGGTCCAGTGCGCGATCCTCGCCTCGATCTTCGCGACCCTGCCGCGCGTGGTGGTCTCATTGGTCGCCTTCGACACTCACGTGATCGACCTGACCCCCTGGGCCGCCGACCCCTTCGAGTCACTGCTGCGGACCAATCTGGGGGGCGGCAACGACGGTCCGCTGGCAATGGCTCACGCGCGCGGCCTGATCGTCGACCCAAGACGCACGACGATGGTCTGGATCTCGGACTTCTACGAATTCCAGAACGACCGGCCGCTGTTCGAGCTGATCAAGGCAGTCAAGCAGTCCGGCGTCCACTTCATCCCGGTCGGCTCGGTCAGCAGCAAAGGATACTTCAACGTCAACGAGTGGTTCCGCAAGCAGCTCAAGAGCATCGGCCTGCCGGTGCTGACCGGAAACATCAAGAAACTCATCCTCGAGCTCAAGAAACAACTTCACTGATCTGATCCGAAATCATCCGCGAGGGAGTGGAGCCATGCCCAAGCCGAAGTCGGCCGCGTCGGCACCCGCCGATGAGATTTTGCGAGAACCCGCGGAAGTCAAGTATGCCGAGGAGCTGGCCTGGCTCCGGTCGATCGACGACGGACCGCGGCCGTCGTCCTGGGCGTCCTCACCGCGAATGGTGCGGATTTTCATACTCGGCTCGTCGCCGTCGGACAAGCTCGACCGCGAGGTCCGACCCAAGTTTTTCGGCGACCCCGGCACGATCGAACGCGCGATTGTCACGCTGGCCAGCGATCGTGGTCTCCTCTTGATCGGCGACCCGGGGACAGGAAAGAGCTGGCTCGCCGAGTTGCTCGCGGCCGCGATCTGTGGCAATAGCACCCATGTCGTCCAGGGAACCGCTGGCACCACCGAGGATCACATCAAATATTCCTGGAACGTGGCGATGGTAATCGCCGCCGGCCAGTCACGCGACAGTATCATCCCGTCGCCGATCATGACGGCCATGCAGGGCGGCCTGATGGGCCGATTCGAGGAGTTGACGCGCTGCAGTAGCGACGTCCAGGATGCCCTGATCTCGATCATGTCGGAGAAGTACACAACGATCCCCGAGCTGAAGGGAGACAACGTCGTCTTCGCCCGCCCTGGCTTCAACATCATCGCCACGGCCAACGCACGCGACCGGGGCGTCAACGAACTTTCTTCGGCTCTGAAGCGACGGTTCAACTTCGTGCAGGTCCCGGTCGTCACCAACAAAAAAACCGAGAAGGAGATCGTCCTCTTCCGGACCCGCGAGCTGCTGGCACGGAACCGGTTCGAGATCGATGTGCCCCCCGCAATGCTCGACATCCTACTCCAGACGTTCGCCGACCTGCGCGAGGCAGCGGCGTCCGAAACGTCCGATGACTCGCGGCTCGAGAGCGCGCTCTCCACGGCCGAGCAGATCGGGGTTCTCGAGGACGCTGTGCTCCACGGCCAGTTCTTCGGCGACGGGGGGCTCGCGCCCGGCATGCTCGCCCGGTCGCTGGTCGGCACACTCGCTCGGCGGATCCCCGAGGACGTGTCGATCCTGAACAAGTTCTGGCACGCCAGCGTCTCCAAGCGAGCCAAGAACAAGGAAGACGTCGGCTGGCGTGCGTTCGAGGCTGCGGGCAAACAGGCACTCGAACACTTAAAATAAAGCCATGAGCACACCAAATCGCAACACCGACGATCTCTCCATCCCCTTCAATCCGCTCAAAGACCAGCTCCTGGCCGCGGCGGAGGCGTTCGCCACCGAAGCTCAGCCACTGGCCAAGATTCTCGGTGGGCTAGTCGACGACGTCGAGCGCGCCGGGCGCGAGCCGCTGGAGATCGTCCCGGTCTGTCACCACTCCCCCTCCTCGGCCCTGCAGATGGTGCGGCGGCTGACCGCCCGCCCTCCCCGCGTCATCTACATGGAATGCTGTGAGGACCTCCGCCCCGTGCTCGACGGCCTGCGCAACTGCCAGTTGCCGGTGGCGCTCCAGGCTTTCGCCCCCGTATCGAAGGCTTTCCCCGCAGCCTGGTCGCCGCTGAACCTCGTCTGCCCGCTCACCGAGTTCTCGGCCGAGTTCCAGGCGATCGCGTTCGCGTTGGAGAACCCCGCCACGGAGCTCGTCTTCGTCGACCGATCGGCGGACCTTGTCTTCCAGTGGATGCCCCGGGACGATGACGCCATCGAACGGGCGATCCCCGACGACCCCGAGGCCGACGACGAGGAAGCGGCCATGCATGGTTCGGCCGTGGGGGTCGAGGTCGGCACCTTGATGCCGACGTTCGACCGGTTTCGCCAGGTGTTGCTCAAAAATGCCCGGGTCCGCTACTTCAGTGAGTGGTGGGATCAGTACGTGGAGGAGGCCATCATCGACGGCGACTACGCGGCCTACCGCCAGGTCATGTTCCTGGTCGGCAGCCTGTTCCGCCGCCTGGGCACGACCGACCGCGACCGCCATTCCGACGAGCTCCGCGAGCGGCACATGTGGACCCGCATCAAGGAACACTTAAGCGAGTCGGCCATCGACCCGCGCGACGCGATCTACGTCTGCGGCGCGGCTCATGCCGCGAGCTACGTCCCCGAGTTCGGCCTCGAGAGTGCGGCTGTCTGGGAGATCCCGGCTCATTCGGGCACGAAATGGCACTACGGCCTGCTCCCGAGCAGCTATATCGCGATCTGTCATCAGTTCGGCCATCCGCGCGGCGCAGTCACGTTGGCGGAGGCCCGCTGGCGCAAGAGCCTTGTGCGTCAATCCCTCCGGCCGTTCTCACTCAAGGCGAACGGCAAAAAGGCGAGCCGCAAAGCTGCCAATGCTCTCCAGGACCCGTCACTCGCCGCGCCCAGCGTCCCCAAGCGAAATAAGGCCAAGGCCTCCACTTCGTCCATGAACGCGAACGCGGCGGAATCTGGAACGCCCCTCTCCGGGTCGGCCCCTGCATCCCAGCACTTGCTCGACTATCTGAAAGCGTCTCCGGCTCAGGTTGAGTCGGATGAGGAGGATTTGCTTCAAAATTGCGTGCGGATCGTCGAGCTGTCGCGACGGCATGGTTACCTCGCCTCGACGGCCGATAGCATCGCGGTCTACCAGACAGCAATCCTGCTCGCCAACCTGCGCAATCGCCGCCACCCGACCCCCTACGACTTCCGCGAGGCGGCCATCACCTGCATCGAGAAGGACGCCGTTCCCGGCAAGCGCGATGTCGGTCGCCTGTGCGACATGCTCCTCGGCGGCGACAAGGTCGGCCAGATCGGCTTCGAGTCACTCCCGCCGCTGGCTCAAGACGTCTATGCGCGGTTGGCCCCACTACCGATCGCACTCGCGTCGCGAACCATCCAGCGGGCACTCTTCGATTTTCGCAAGACGCCCGAGCTTTGGCCCTGCTCGGACCTGCTCTGGAAACTGCACTATCTGCTCTCGCCCGGCGTGGTGCGACCGATCATGGGTCAGCGCCAGCTCGGCCACGTTCCCCAACAGGAGAGTTGGGACATCGCCATCGGCAAGAACCAGGGCGAGGTGATCCAGCTCGCATACGAGGGCGTCACCGTCGAGCACGTCCTCGAGCGTCGACTCAAAAAAGTGGCGTTCGGCCCGGAGTCGCGTGCCGCCGACACAATCCAGGCGGTCGAGGATAGCATCGTGTTCCTCAAGAGCGAGCGGCTCACCGAGGAGTTGGGCGAACGGGCCGTCGACCTGCTGGTGCAGGAACCCGACGCCAAACAGGCCAATGAGATCCACGTCCGGATCACCCGACTCGTGCACTACTACCGCACCACCGAGGCCGGCCTCCCCGCCTGGCTCAAGCGGTTCGTAACCACGGGCTACTCCCACTACGCGACGCTCCTGCCCAACGCCTTCGCCGATCGCGGTACCCACGTGAACGATCTCGCGGCGATGCTCCAATTCTTGTTCACACTCGAAAGTCTGGCCCTCTCACTCGGTTGCGAACGGAGCCAGCTCGTCATCGCACTCCGGCAGGCCGCACCGATCACCGTCGATGCGCCAAAGCTCGCGCTCCTCTGGTCGGCCGAGTGCGTGCTCCGCCTCCGCGACGTCGCGAGCCTGCGCGGCCACTTCGATGCGCTGATCGAGAACGAGCTAACCCTCCCCGCGCTGCCGGAATACCTTGAGGGGCTGCTCCTCGCACTCGTATTCACGCCCCTCGTGGGCAGCCTCACGGTCGAGCTACTGAGCAAGGCGTTCGAGCGGCTCCCTGACCGCCTCCTGATGCCCTGGCTGCCGAAGCTTCTGATGAGGCTCCGTCCTCACGCCGACGCAGCCTTGCCGATCTTGATGAAGGAAGCCGCGTCTCTCTTTCCAACCAGCCTTGCGGCCCTGGCCAGCTGGCAGCCGCCCTGGTATCGCCCCGTGGCCTCCTTGGAGACAACATCCACCACTTCCAATGAGGCCATACCAACTCACGTCCGGGTCGTGCTCGGCCCCGCCGAACAAGCTGTCGCCTCGCTGCTCGCCGGCCAGCAAGCAACCACCGACGCCCTCGCAGCCGCCCTGGGACTTCCCATCACCTGGTCCGTCGCAACCACCGCCGGCGAAACCGATCAACCCGCCACGGTGGCCTCACCCGAACAGAATGCAGTGCGTGCCTTGCTCCGCGCGTTCCAGTCCACCATGCTTGCGGTCACGCCCCGTTCCGACTGAGCGTCGGGTCAGCATTGACTTTTGAGACCTGTCAACTGCGCCATTGTGCTCATTGATTATACAATATCATCACCCAATGCTTGCCAAGCTCGGTTAGCGGCCTCTTGCGGAATGGCAAATACACGACTTTGCATCATGATTTAATATTTTGTCGCGAAGTAACTGACGGAGCGAGTTAGGGAAGGAAGCCCATTGCGCGAAGACACCGCTTGGTGGCTCCGTTCGCGACAGCCCGGCCCGGTAGGGGTCGACCGCATTCCTCAACCCGCTACAATGGCGGCAACCTGTCTGGAAACGACGCCATCAGGAACAAGTCATGGCCAGAATCGTGCGAATCCGCGAGACCGGGGAGTCCGAAGTCCTGAAGAGCGAAGAGGCCGAGGTCTCTCCCAATGGCCAGGGCGAAGTGCAGATCTCGGCCAAAGCCACGAAGACCGCGAGCGCAAGGACGACGGCCAAGCGACCGGCGAAGGCAGACGCGCTCGCTTCCCAGCTCATCGACCAGCGGCCCCCCGAACTGGGGGATTGGCGCGAGGAGACCCTGGCCCGCATGCGGGCGCTGATCCTGGAAGCCGACCCCGAGATGACCGAGGAGCGGAAATGGAGGAAGCCGTCGAATGCGATGGCCGGGGTCCCGGTCTGGTCCCACAAAGGGATCGTCTGCACCGGGGAGTCGTACTCGAAGGTTGTGAAGCTCACGTTCGCCCGGGGGGCTAGTATCCCCGACCCATCGCGCCTCTTCAATTCCAGCTTGGAAGGCAACACCCGAAGGGCGATCGACATCCACGAAGGGGAGCAGGTCGACGCGGATGCGTTCAAGGCGCTCGTGACGGCCGCGGTCGCCCAGAATGGCCCACCGGCGAAGAAGGCCAAGCCCGGTGCGAGTAAGTCCAAGACGATCAAGGTGCAAGAAGGCGAGAAGGTCGTTCTGCTCTCGGGCGGCAACCCGCAGATCGCGAAGGCGGACGGCGACGCCCCGGTGCAGGCGTACATCGCCGCGATGCCGGGCTGGAAACGCGATATCGGGGAGCGTCTCGACGCGCTGATCGTGCGGAACGTGCCCAACGTGCGCAAGGCCGTAAAGTGGAACTCGCCGTTGTACGGCATCGAAGGCCAGGGCTGGTTCCTGGGGATCCACACCTTCACGCACTACGTAAAGGTGGCCTTCTTCTACGGCACGTCGCTGCGTCCCGTCCCGCCCGGTGCCAGCAAGAGCGAGGACACGCGTTACCTCGATATCCATAAAGACGATCAGTTCGACGAGGCGCAATTAGCAACGTGGGTGAAGCAGGCCGCCGCGTTGCCCGGCTGGGACGATTCACCAAAACGGAAGTAACGGACCACGAACCAAGCTCGATTCACCGGCGGATCAGGCCCGGTCACCATGATTTGTTGAGCCGCCAGCGCGAAGAGCTATCCCACGTCCTCTCTCAACCCTTCCACCTGATGCGTCCTCAGGGCCTGGACCAGCATCATGTGGGCGATGATGCTTCGCCTAATTCGTGATGTCGCAAGAGAGCGGCATCGGGCCGTTGTGGTGGGAGCGAGAACTGCTCTCGGCAAGTTCTCGCCAGTGCCAGATTTAAGCATGCGCTGGCCCTGCCCCGACGACAGAGTAAGTTCGGGAAACTTTGCCGCCAAATTCGTTCCACGACCCCGAAACCGAACCCTCAAACCCCCTCCATTGCCACCGGAGTGAGATCGGCTGCATCACCTAGAGGAAAGCCGGCTTGACGCCATTTCCGGGTGCGATACGCTGTGAACTGACGGCACCACAGCCTTGCCTCAAGGAATGGCAACGCGCTTCGGCACGTGCGAGCTGGGTGACCGAGACGGAAAAGCGACGGTCATGGAGGACCACGCGATGGCGTTTGATCTGATCAGGCGAGTCGAAACGCTCGGCCACCCGCGTATCCTCGTCGTCGGCGACCTGATCCTCGACCGTTACATCTGGGGCGATGCCGAACGAATTAGCCAGGAAGCTCCCGTCCCCTTGCTCCGCGCCGATCACCGCGAGCACAGGCTCGGTGGAGCGGCCAGCGTCGCGACGATGCTCAGCGCGCTCGGTGCCCATGTCTGTTTGATGGGAGTCGTCGGACGCGACCCCGAAGCCAGCCTGGTCCGACAGCTTCTCTCCGATCGCGAGATCGATGATCGGCTCGTCCTCGAGCTCGACGACCGACCGACGACTCTCAAGGAACGCTATATCGGGCGAGCGCAGGATCGGCACCCGCAGCAGATGATCCGGGTCGACTACGAAACTCGCGACCCGATCCCTCGCGCGATCGAGGTTGCCCTCGATTCGAGCATTCCCGAGGCTGTCAAGAATTCCGACATCGTCCTGATTTCCGACTATGACAAGGGCGTCTGCACGCCCACGTTACTACGCAGGCTGATCGCGGCCTGCCGGAGCCTCGGAGTCCGCGTGATCGCCGACCCGATTCGCTCGTCGGACTATTCGAAATATTACTGGGTCCACTGCATGACCCCGAACCGCCTTGAGGCACAGCTCGCCACCGGAATGACGATCACCAGCACTGAAGATGCCCTGGAGGTCGGCCGTCGGCTGGTGAGCACACTCGACATGGAGGCGGTGCTCGTCACCCTCGACCGCGACGGGATGGCCTTGGTTCGTGCGGACGGGCGATCGGAAATTGTGCCGACCCGTCCCCGTCAGGTCTACGATATCACCGGCGCGGGGGATATGGTTCTCTCAGTCGTCGGACTCTGCCTCGCCAGCCGCGCCGACTACGACGAAGCGGCCGCGCTCGGAAATGTGGCCGGGGGACTCGAAGTCGAGAAGATCGGGGTCGCCCTGCTCTCCCGCGAGGAGATCCTGGGCGATCTGATCGATCACCATCGCGCCGAGGGAGACAAGCGGCTCGGACTCGAGTCGATCGTGGCCGATGTCCGCCGCCGGCGACAGGCCGGGCAGCGGGTCGTCTTCACCAACGGCTGTTTTGATTTGCTCCACATTGGCCATGCCCGCTTGCTCAGAGAGGCGGCCACACTGGGAGATTTCCTTGTCGTCGGGATCAATTCCGACGCGAGCGTACGTCGGCTGAAAGGTCCGGAGCGGCCGATCAACTCGGAAGATGCCCGAGCCGAGCTGCTCGCCGCACTCGAATGCGTGGATGCCGTGATCGTCTTCGACGAGGATACCCCCCTCGCCTTGATCGAGGCGATCCAGCCCGACGTACTCGTCAAGGGAGGAGACTACCGCCCCGACGAGGTGGTGGGCCGAGCGGAAGTGGAGGCGGCAGGAGGAACACTGGTTCTGATCCCCCTCGTTCAAGGTCATTCGACGACTCGGATCATCCATCGGGTGGCCGATCGCACGATCGTTTCCCACCCCCCCGAAAAAACTCCCCCCTCGCCAGCAATCCGCCCCAGCAGCGTGGTTCTTCCCACGTCGTCCTGAGCCGGATCCGGGCAAGCAGCGTTGGGAAGTGACGACTCGTTCAAGCCGCATGGCATGGCGAGCCGATCACTTCTACTGCTCGCGCAGGATGCGCTGCGGGTCCAGACGGAGTTCTGGCCCCGAAGTCAGCTCCGGGTTAGCCCAGCCGGGGACCCTGGAGAACAAAAAAGGGGTACGGGAGGCCAGTTCTGATGACTCGCCCTCGCCTGAGGATTGGGTCCGAGCTACTCCCGGTGTGCCTGATCCTGGCTAGCCTGGCCGGCACATCGTTCCTTATCGTCTCGATGCACAAGCGTGCAACGAACCTAAGGAAAAGAGCACCGACCCAAGCGGCGCCTCCGCTGGCCGCGAACACAACCCTCCGAACTCCGGTCGTGGTGCCTCCGTCCGCAACACCACCCGAACCGGAGCCTGAACCTGAGCCCGTGCCAGTGCCGGCTCCTCCAGTGGAGGATCCGACCCGAAAGGCCCTGGCCGAGCTCGGCGCGGCGGAGGCCGAGCAATTGATCGAGGCTCAGGCTGCCGATCGTAAGGCGGAGGCCCTCGAACGCTCCATCAAGTCGGCGCATGCTGAGTCGCAACGCTGGAAGCGTCGCGAGCAGCTCATTCGCGGCCAGATCGACTCGATCACTGGTAAAGTTCGCTCCCTGGAGCAGGAAGCCGACGCACTGGCGATGGAGCGAGACGTCCTCGCAAAAGAGCTCGATTTCTCCAAGGCCGCCTTGATGAAGGCGCGGACCCGGTCAAGCTATGCGGTGCTCCCCAACCGAGCACCAAACGGCACCTGGCGCAGGCCGATCGTGATCGAATGCCATAACGGGAGCGCAACCCTTCAGCCCGGGGGGCCTACGTTCAATCTCCTCGACCTCTCCGCACTGCTCGGCGCACGCTCCAGCCCGATCCTGCTCGCGGTCGTTCGAGAATTGACCCGAATCCAGGGCGTAACCGGTCCCGACGGCGCCCCGACCGTCCCTTACATCTTCTTCGTCGTCCGCCCTGATGGCATCCGCCCCTTCTACGACGCTCGCGCCCGGCTCGAATCACTCGGAATGGCGTTCGGCTACGAACTTGTCGATCAAGACATGGAGATCGACTATCCGGACCTCGATCACCCGAACGAGTGGGATGGTTCGCCCAAGTTAAGCCCATTCCCCGAGCTCGCCATGGGCGGCGACTCGCGCTCTCGGTCTCGGCTTCCTTCACCAACTCGCTCAGGTAGAAGTGGAAGCGAGGGACACAACGTCGATGAGTTCCGCTGGCCGGCCGGTTCCGCCGGCTCAAGCGAAGGGCCAGGATCTCTGACGGAAGAGAACCGCCGACAAGCCTCGGGATCGGGCAATCCATCGGGTCCCCGGATCGCATTAGGCGACCTCGGAATGCCCGGCGACCGTGGGACATCGTCCGCTCGAAATCGAGGATTCGACGCCTCGGGCCGCGCTGGCGACTTGGGCCGAGAGCTCAATCAGACGCGAAATCAAACGCCGGGGTCGGCCGCCACACCCGGAATGCTGCCGCCACTCGGCGGTTCGCTGGACAGGCCGGGCATGCTACCGGCGACGGGTGGAACGGGAAGCCGAGGGGGCGATGGCGCTCTCTCGAGATCGTTCCCCGGGTCCGGCCGTTCCGGTGCGAACAATGCGGGCGCTCCGGGAGAAATACCCTCAGGATCGTACGGTGGATCCGGCCGTTCCGGTGCGAACAATGCGGGCACTCCGGGGGAAATCCCCTCGGGATCGTACGGTGGATCCGGCCGTCCCGGCTCGAATCCTCCCGGTCCGCAGTCGGAAATCCCGTTCGGAGTAAACGCTCCCAGCCGGGCAGGAGCCCCCGGGCCAGGAGAACGGACAGCGTCCGTTCCGCCTCATCCGGATGACGTCTCAAACCTGGATGGAGTTTCCTTGATGGGTCGGCCGCCAGGTGAAGGGGCTCCCTTCCGGCCTAGAGGCCTCTTGCCGGGAGAGCCAGGGGCACCTCCCGAGGACGTCGCTCACACTTCGGACTCCGCGGGCCAACAGGCGGGACAAGGTCGGGGACAAGGTGGCGGCCAGCACGACGGACAAGTGAGAGGAGGGTCGGGAGCAGGCTCATCCAGCTCAGCCGGCTCCTCCGGTTCGGGGACCTCGGCCGGAACCGCCGCGAGCGGGTCGTCAGGAGGAGGTGTCGAAGGGGGCCGCTCCCGCGGCGAGGGAGAGCCCTCCTCTGGCTCCCGCGCCCCGTTACGAATCGAGGTGCCGATGGAGATCGTCGTCGCCTGCGGACCGAGTGGGGTGGTCATTCATCCGGGCGGTTACAGCATCTCGTTGAAAGCGCTCAAGGGGAAGGAACCGATCTTCACAACGTCGCTGAAGACAATTGTCCGGCTCCGTCAGCAGGTGGACCCGATGATTCGACCCAAGCCGACGATCCGATTCCTGGTCGAACCCGGCGGCGGTGAGACTTACCGCGATGCCCGCAGGGTGACGGTCCTTTCCGGAATCGAGTGGCCGACCGTCCTCCAGGTGGCCGATACCCGCGTGCTCGACTTCTTGCCAAGGGAGCGGTTCTGATGGGAGACCGCACGAAAAACAACGAGGGTGCGCCCGTTGAAACCGAGTCCTATCTCGGGATTCTGGTCAACCTCGTCGGTCTGCTGGGAGCCGTCATCTTGCTCCTGGTCATTGTCCGAACTGGTAACAAGCCAGCGGCCCCGCCAGCGCGAATCGTGGCCCCCGCCCCCGTCGCGGTCGCAACCGCCATCGCTCCTCCCCCTGCGCCGGCGCCCCCCAAAAAGCCAAAGCCGAAACCGACGCCGGTCGCTGCCCCTGCATCCAAGCCGTTGGATCGTGTTGCCGTGGCCCGGGCCGAGGAACAGATTGACGCGGCGAGCCGCGACCGGGCTCGGGCCGAGGCCCGCGCTGAGGATGCGGCGAAGCGCCTGGCCGAGGCAACCGCTCAGGCCGCGCTCGACGCCTCGAAAAATCGGAAACTGGCGCTTCGAGTCCGCGACCCAAGTGCCCAGCTCGCCAGTGTCACGGCCCGGGGCGGATTTCTCCGAGCCGAACGCGACCGCCTCAAGGCGGAGTTGGGTTCTGTGGCCCAGGCTCCTCGTCCCAAGGCGAAGTCATTAGTCGAGAAGAATCCGGTCGCCAAGCCGACCGGAGGCAACGAATACCATTTCGAGGTCCGCCGCGACCGGGTGGCCTTCATCGACCTCGATCGGCTCATGGAACTCGTCAAGGCTGACGCACAGCTCCGCATCCGCTTGTCCGAAGGTTCGAGGGTTGTGGACTCGAAGGTCGGCCCCGTCGGCGCTTTCTCCATCGAGTACGTCCTCGGGCGAGCCATGCCCAACGGCATCGAGGAGTTGATGGAGCGGCACGGCGTCAACTTCGACCTTCGGGGCTGGGAGATCATCCCGGAGTTCGAGGGACGCGGCGAGACCTATGAGCGAACGCTTCAGCCGATCTCCCAGTATGCCCTCACAATCAACCGCCTGAAACCGTCGCGGGCCACGATCACGATGTGGGTCTATCCCGACGGCTTCGCCCTCTACCGCAAGCTCCGCGACGACCTCCACGCCCGTGGCTACACAGTCGCCGCTCGACCCTTACCCGAAGGCATGGCGATCCGTGGCAGTCCGGCCGGATCCCTTTCCGCGGGCCAGTAAGAGAAATCGCCGTCAGAGCCTTCGCCGGTACGACCGGAGCGGGTATGACGGGGCCAGTATGATGTCGAGAGCCTGTCTGTCAGACAGGCTCTCGACTCGTTCAGGGCCCATCGACCTGGGGCCGCCAACGATACTGGCCACCACTCTCACGGGCGATTCGTTGAAGCTGATCGCCCCCGGTGCCACTGCTCAGATCGACGCAGTGGATCGGGATCTTCCGCCGGTTCTTGCTGGCGATGGCCTCGATGGTACCGTCGGGAAATTCGCCGTCCGAGAGCAGGAAGACGGCGTCAGGACGCAGAGCGAGGGCCAGGCTCATCGCCCCCCGCGGGTCGGTCTCGCCGTCCGGTTCGATCAGCCGGAGCCACTCCACCATCTGGCTCTTGGAGGCGAGGTCGGCCGATCGGGGCAAGTCGCCCGGCATCGGCACGACCTGATCGTTATAAAAGACGACCTTGAACCGCTGGGGATGCTGGAGGCCCAGAACACTCCGGCGCAACTCGCGTTTAGCGCGGATGAGGCGGTCTTCGTCGATCATGCTCCCCGAGCAGTCGACGACGTAGATGAACAACTGGCCTTTCGCTCGGATCCCGAAAAAGGAGGTCTGCTTCCAGGGGGGAACGTCACGCCAGTCGTTCGCGTTCGGGTCGTATCGATCTTCTCCAGGCTTGCGGAGGAATTCCGACGAGGTCTTCGAACCGGGCGCATTCGCGGGAAGGATTTTTGCCTCGACGTCGCGAGCCTTTGATTTGGGGTTCGCCGCCGCTACGTCCGCGGTCGAGCCGGCCAGTGCGAGCGTCAAGACGATCGCAGTCAGACAACAGGTGCGCCGAATCATCGAGGCTTGCTCCTTGAGAGCCCTGCAACGGCCCCAGGAAATCCGATTGAATGTTACCACGAACGCGGCCGGGGTACACCTAAGTAGGGCTCGGCTGTCCTGATCTCGTGCAGCCTGACCGAGCAGGTGGTTCGGGGGTGGAGGGTCGCCCCATTTCGTAAGATGTGATAGATTAGCTGTTTTGAGCGACCTGCCCCACGACCTAATGACTCGTCGCCCTTGCCATGCGACGCCCACCCGTCGATTGGTGCGGTCGAAAAGTACCGCGCTCACCCGCCGCTTCTCGGAGGCTCGCTTATGGATTTCGTCTTGGAAAATCTGCCTCAGATCGCGGGCACAATCGTTGCGCTCGTCTTCCTCGAAGGTTTGTTGAGCGCGGATAACGCCTTGGTCTTGGCGGTGATGGTTCGCCACCTCCCGAAGGACGAACAAAAGCGTGCTCTCCGCTACGGGATTTTCGGAGCCTTCGTGTTCCGCCTGATCGCGGTGGTCCTCTCCGCGGCCCTCCTCAGGTTTTGGCACTTCAAAGTGGCCGGCGGCCTTTATTTACTTTACCTTGCGATCTCGCACTTCACGAGCCGCGACGAGGATCAACACCTTGTGAAATCCTCGCGGTTTGGACGCGGATTCTGGCCGACCGTTGTCGCTGTCGAGTTCGCCGATATCGCATTCTCGATCGACTCGATCGTCGCGGCGGTCGCCATGGCCCCCAAGCACTATCCCTCGTGGCTCCAGCTCACCATCGTCTACTCGGGTGGAATCCTCGGCATTATCACGATGCGGTACGTCGCCGGCTATTTCATTATTCTCTTGGAGAGATTCAAGGGATTGGCCAGCGGAGCGTACTACCTCGTGGCCTGGATCGGGTTGAAGCTGGTCGTCGGCGGCCTCCACACGGCCGGTTATCTGAAGGAGGAGATGCCGGAGTGGCTCTTCTGGGGGGGGATGCTCACCATCATCGCCGCCTGCCTGCTGTATAAGCCCACTCCCAAAATCATCCCGACCGAACCGATGGAAGAGGTCGTCGAAGTTGGCCAAATCGGCGAGGGGAACGACAGTACTCCCGACGACCAGCCCATTACCAATCCGTTGAATTAGGCGGGTCTGAAAGACAATGCCGAAGCGAACCCGTTGGGGGAGCTTCGGCGCCAGCAAACGAGAGTCAATCACCGGTCGACGTCAGGTCGGCCCGCAGATTGTGGGCAGGATAGACGAACGAATCGCGACTCTGCTACTGTGATCGAATGAGCAAGGCGACTTCAATCTCGAGGGACGCAAGCGATGGCGGTGGTTGAACCGTATGCCCCTTGTCCGTGCGGAAGCGGCCAAAAATTCAAGTGGTGCTGCCACAAGGTAGAGAACCAGGCCGAGCGAGCCCAGCGTCTCTTCGAAAGTGGGCAGATCGAGGCCGCGGTCCAGGTCCTGGACGAGGGACTTCGGAAGGAAGCCGACAACGCGTGGCTCTTGACCCGTAAAGCCCTCTACCAGATTCGCCTCGGACAATCCGACGCTGCCAAGGCGTCGCTCCGACTCGTTCTCAAAAAGAATCCGAAGCATTTCGGAGCGTTGACTCTGCTCTCCCGACTGGTGATCGCGACCGAAGGTCCTACCGAGGGCTGCCTTCAGCTCCAGCAGACCCTCTCGGCGTTCCCGGCCGCGGAGCATGGGACACTGGCCCCACTGGTGAGTTTCGTCGCCTCCTCCCTGGCCCGGTTCACCCAATATCCGGCGGCGATCAGGCACTTCGGCCTGGCGGTTGCCCTCGGCGGACCGACGGAGGAGATCGTTCAGAGCATCGGGGCGATCCAAAGGGACGTCTCGATCTCCCCCTGGCTCAAGAATGCGGATGACCTGGTTCCGGCTCCGCAGCGCCTGCCAGAGGCGGCCCAAGCGCGGTTCAACGAGGCGTTGGAATGGGCCCAGGGAGGACTCTGGTCCGCGGCTGCTTCCGCGTTTGAAGTCCTCTCGACGGAGAAGGGAGCCAGTCCCGAAGCCGACCAAAACCTCGGTTTGTGCCGACTCTGGCTGGCCGACGACAAGGGCGCCGTCGAAGGTTTGCGCCGCGCGATCGCGCGGATGGGCAATACGGACGAGGCGGTCGATCTCGAAGCGCTCTGCCAGGAAATCGACACCCTCGATGCGGACGACCAGGTCGAACAGGTCCAGCTGATCTGGCCGGTGAGCGACCGCCTCCGGCTGCTCAAGGCGCTCCGCGACGATCCGACCGTCGACGAAGGCGACACGGGGCCGATCGATCCCGAGGTCCCGGAATCACCCGAGGTCGACAATTTCGGCTTCCTCGATCGTCCCAAACTCGAGACCAAGAGCGACCTCAAGACCGAGGATATTCCTCGCTTCGTCGGCCGCGTGTTCGTGGGCCAGGAAATCGCCGGGATCGAGACGTACGACGACGGCCGGCTCGATGGCCTCATCGAACGATTCACCCAACTGGCGGAAGGGGGCATTCGCCCCGCGCACCCGAAAACGAAAGTGCTCGATAAGGTCGGGAAAACCGGCCTAGCCCTGTCGTGGGAGTGGCGACTCCCCGACGATATTGACCCGGACGAAAGAATCCGGCTCGAGCGCGAGCAGGGTGCGGCCTTGATCCGCGAGGTCTGGCCCAAGACTCCGATGTCCTACCTAGGGGGCCGGACACCCCAGCAGGCCGCCAAGGCAGGTAACGCGATTGTTCCGCTTCGCGCAGCCCTGTTCCAGCTGGAATTCACGCGCACTCTCTGGCGCGACGCTGTCGACTTCGTCGCACTCCGCACGAGTCTCGGCCTCGAAACCGAGCCCGAGCTCGATCCAGAGACGGTCGATATCGAGACCGTCCATCTGGCACGGCTCGGTCTGATCCCCGCGGAACGCCTCGACGACGACCGTTTGACGAAGCTGTACTGGCGAGCCAGGCAGTTTGCGCTTGATGCGGTCGTCGAGAAGTCGGCTCGCGTTCTGGTCGATCGCCCGCAGACCTGGGAGCAAGCCAACGTCGAGCCGTTCGCTCTCTTCTCGGACCTTGCGTTACTCGTCGCCGGCAACGGCCGGCCGGACGAGGCCTTCGAATGGGTTCGCAAGGGCCGGCAGGCCGATCCCGTTGCGAAACGGGCCTCCTACGCACCGATGTGGGACATGGTCGAGATCCGGATCAAGGCCAGGGAAAAATCTCCCGAAGCCTGGGTCCCTGAGCTGGCTGTGGTCCTGGAGCGGTACGCCGGTAATCCCGAAGCCACTCAAGCGATCATGCTCAACCTGCTCGAGATGGGGCTGGTTCGGCTTACGCCCAACCCTGACAAGCGGGGCGACTACATTCTCGACTCGCGTCCGCTCCAAATGATCATGGCTGAATACGGACCGAGGGTGACCACCGCATCGGGACGACTGGGAGTCTCGGCAACCAAGGGTGAGATCTGGACCCCTGAGAAATCCACGGGGGGCGGCGGTGGTCTCTGGACTCCTGGGTCGGGATCCGGCGGCTCACCGGAAGGGGAAGACAAGCCCAAGCTGATCATCCCCGGGCGCTAACACTTGCCGGAAGCCGCGTCCTGTCTACGATACTGTTCGATGCAACACGTCCCCGTCCTCGACCCACCTGGGTCGGGGCGGGGCGGCTGTCGTAGGGTGGGCGAGTTTGCGAAAAACTAAAGGTCCAATCCGTCCTCCGGGAACCTGACTGAAGTGTCTGAAACGTCTGGCCAAGCTCAGCCCCCATCCTCGACTGACACGAACCAGGCGCTCACCTTGGTTCACGAAGGCTGGAACCACCTGCAACTCCAGCGGCCCCTGGCTGCCTGGGCGGCATGGCAACGCGCCCTCCGGATCATTCCCGAATTTCCTCAAGCACGCGAAGCGTTGTCCTGCTTGGAGTCGGCTTCCGACTTGCCGGTCGCCGCACGCGTCGAGCATCGGTTTCAGGCCCCTGACCAGCCCGAGAAACGGTCGCGGTGGGATCGCCTGATCCAAGCTGGGGACCTGGAAGATTTGGAGAAAGCGGCCGACCTCTTCGGTTCGCTCTCAATCGAAGACCCTGCCGACGCGGCGGCCTGGTTCAACCGCGCCCTTTGTTTGGCCTGGTCCGGCCGCAACGGGGAGGCAATCTCATGCCTCGACCGCGTGGTCCGACTTCGATCGGCCGACAACCCTGAGAAGGCGATCGCCGCCTGGACACTCGCCGAGGTTCTCCGCCAAGGAGCAGGCGCCGAGACTCTGGCCGATGACCTCCGCTACGCCTGGGTTCTCACCTGGTCAGACTCGGATACGCTTCGACTCTTGGGCGCCTGTCCGACGCTTCAGAAAAAGGCGAGTCCTCAAGACCCGGTCTCGGGCGCCCCTCAGTTCCCCAACGCTCAGGTTTACGAGTGGCTCGATCGGCCGATGCCCGAGCCGGTCTCATGGCTCACGCTCTCCGATGTTCCGCGTCTCCTGGCTACGGTCATCATCACACCGCAATCGTTGAGACTCTCGAGCCCCGATCCGTTGGCTCTCGAGCGGGTCCGCGAGCCCCTGCTCCAGGCCATTGGCGACCCAGGGCGGGAAATCCTCCGCGAAGCCGCCCCCCTGCCCCTCCCGCTGGCCGACGCGGCAGTCTGGACTTTTCGCCGCCCTGAGGCGCTTGATGACGAGACCGAGGGACGGCTCGCCCGCGAAGCGGTGGAACATTTCTACGAGGATTTCTGGATCCACCTGCCCCGCCATGGTCTCGGCGACCTCAGCCCCCTCCAGGCGAGTCGCGCCGCCAAGGCAGGCGACCCGATCGCGCTGATCCAACTCACGGCGGTTGTCCGTCTGCGAGAGCAAATGGGGGCCAGGCCTCGAACCGCGAGTCTCTACCAGGGCTATCCCTTCGATCGACTCCGCCACCGGCTGGGACTCGAACTCGACAATCCAGCCTCGGTCGATCCCGAGGACACCGCCTGCATGAGCGAAGACCAGCTCGATCACCTCGAGCTCGATCACCTGACCTTGCCCGGGTTGGCTGAGGCGTTTCTGTCCGCCGCGGCCCTGGGTGACGATCGCCGAACCGCTCGGATCGCAGCCCAACTGGTCAAGACTCCCGGCATGGATTCCTCCAGCGTCGTGAATCCGGATCTGTTTGCCGTCCTGGTCCGGGAAGCGATCCGTGTCGATAACCCAAGGGACGCCCTTCAATGGCTCGAACGCGGCCGAGAGACCCACGGCGGTCGCGATCGCCGGACCTATGAGATCTGGAACGCGGAGATCCACGCGCGGACCGGCGACCCCGACGTTGCGCTCGCCCAGTATCAGACTATGCTCAGTGAGGGAGGCCTCGAAACCTCGCAGATCCTCGACGCCGCCGAAGACCTGCTGGTGAACGGCCATGCCGAGCACGCCGGACCGCTCCTCGAACTGGCGACGGAGCGAGCGGACCGCGAAGGCAATCCCATCAACATCGAACGAGCTCAGCGCCTCTCCCGGGAAGAAATGCCGGAGGCCTCGGCTGAGTAGTGAGGGATCCCGAATGTGGTATTTCGGATCAGTCTCTCATTTGTCCCCCATTCGATCTACGCGGACGGCTCGAGCGCTTGTCATGAGTTCCCAAGAAACCGATCTGATCTCGACGCTGAAATGGACCTCCGACGGCCTGATCCCTGCAATCGTCCAGGATGCCGAGAACCACGAAGTTCTCATGATGGCCTGGATGGACGTCGAGGCACTCCGGCAAACCCTCACGACCGGCCAGACCCATTTCTACTCGCGATCGCGTCGCGCGTCGTGGCACAAGGGGGGAACCTCGGGGCACGTGCAGTACGTCGAGTCGGTCCAGATCGATTGCGATGCTGATGTGGTGCTCGTCAAGGCCCGGCAAGTCGGAGGCGCCTGCCACGAAGGCTATCGCTCCTGCTTTTTCCGCCGCCTCAATCAGGATGGCACCCTCGAGATTATCGATTCCACGATGTTTGAAAAGACTTCGGTTTACGGTGCCCAACCCAAAGCCCAAGGGCCAAACGATCGAAGTGAGTGAGCGACCGGAGTGGGTCTCACGCGCGAAGCGTCTTCCCCGGAACCGCTTTCGGACAGTAGACTATGTTCTCTTTGGTTCCCGTCTGGCTTGAAGCGAAGGACCTGGTGCGATGCAGAAGCCGCGATTGATGACTCCGGGGCCATCCTCGGTGCCCGAAGAAGTGCTGCTCGAGTTGGCCCGTCCCGTGATCCATCACCGCTCGGCCGAGGCCAAGCAGGTGATCGTCGAGGTCGCGGCCGGCTTGAAAGAG
This sequence comes from Singulisphaera photorubra, assembly GCF_045290345.1. Classification (GTDB taxonomy): domain Bacteria; phylum Planctomycetota; class Planctomycetia; order Isosphaerales; family Isosphaeraceae; genus Singulisphaera. The sequence goes on from NZ_CP155447.1 coordinate 5,037,941, forward strand.
GTCTTTCAAACGCAGAACGATGTTCTGATTCTGACGGCCTCCGGCACCGGAGCCATGGAGGCGGCCGCGGTCAACTCGGTCCCCCCTGGCGGCAAGGCGCTGGTACTCAACGCCGGCCATTTCGCGGCGCGCTGGGGCGATATCTGCAAGGCCTTCGGCATCAACGCGATCATGCTCGATACCGAGTGGGGGCAGCCTGTCGACCCGGCACAAGTCGCCGAGGCGCTCAAGCAGCACCCGGACACCGCCTGCGTGTTCGGAACGCTCAGTGAGACGTCGACCGGTACCGGCCACCCGATCGAGGCGATTGGCAAGATCGTGGCCCAGACGCCGGCCTTGTTCGTCGTGGACGGAATCTCCGGCGTCGGCGCCATGGAGTGCCGCCCTGACGCCTGGGGAATCGACCTGCTCTGCGCCGGTTCGCAGAAGGCTCTCATGCTTCCGCCGGGGCTCGCGTTCATCTCGGTGAGTCCCAAGGCCTGGGCCAAGATCGACGCGTTCGACTCCAAGAGCTTCTACTTCAATCTGAAGTCGGCTCGCAAGAAGATGAAGGAGTTCGACACGCCGTTCACCCCGGCTCACACCCTGATTCTCGCGCTTCGCACGTCGTTGCGGCTGATCCTGGCCGAAGGCATCGAAAATGTCTGGGCCCGCCATCAGCTCATGAGTGAGGCCTGTCAGGCCGGCGTTCGGGCACTCGGCCTCGAGTTGTTCAGCTCCCGCCCTGCCGAGGGGCTCACCGCCTTCCGCGTTCCGGAAGGCCTCAAGGATGGTGACATCCGCAAGGGGCTGGTGGACCGCTTCGGTGTGACCACCGTCGGCGGCCAGGGGAAGATCAAGGGCCAGATCATCCGGATCGGGCACATGGGTTACACCGACGAGATCGACGTCGTCGCCGGTCTGGCGGCCCTCGAGTTGGTGCTTCACAACCTCGGCTACAAGGTCGTGCCAGGCGCCGCGGTGACTGCCGCGCAGCAGGTGATTCTCGGGAACAAACCCGCCGCTGTCAGCAAATAATGATCCAAGGGGCGTGGGTGACACGCCAGCCTTTGTTTGCGTGTCGCACACGCCCGACCATCGGAGTGTTTGAAGGTGTCTTATCGCGTTCTGGTGACTGATAAGCTGGCGGAAGAAGGCCTGGAGTTGCTCCGAGCCGAGCCGGGCCTCGAGGTGGTCGTCAACACGAAGCTCGACCCCAAGGCTCTTCGCGAAGCGCTGAAGGAAGCCGACGGGATCGTGATCCGGTCGGGGACGCAACTGACAGCCGAGGTGTTGCAGGATCAGACCCGTCTCAAGGTGATCGTCCGCGCCGGCGTCGGTGTCGATAACATTGACGTTCCGGCCGCGACCCGCCAAGGGATCGTGGTGATGAACACCCCGGGCGGAAATACGGTCTCGACGGCCGAGCATACGATGGCGTTGATGCTCGCCCTGTCGCGCAACGTGGCCAAGGCGAATGACAGCCTCAAGGCCGGGCGCTGGGATCGGAACAAGTTCACCGGCACACAGCTCGGCGGCAAGACGCTCGGCATCGTCGGCCTGGGCCGGGTCGGTCTGGCCGTCGCCAAGCGAGCGCAAGGGTTCGACATGAAGGTGGTCGGTTTCGACCCCTTCCTCTCGGCCGAGCGGGCCGCTGAGCTTGGGATTGAGAGCATCTCCCCACTCGACGAAATGTGGGGCCGTTGCGACTACATCACGATCCACACTCCGCTCTCGGCCGAGACCCGCAACCTGATCGGGCCGAACGAGTTGGCGAAGATGAAGCCGAATGTTCGGATCATCAACTGCGCCCGTGGTGGCCTGATCGACGAGGTCGCCCTGGCCGAAGCGCTGACCGCCGGCAAGATCGCCGGGGCCGCTGTCGACGCCTTCGACCCCGAGCCTCCTCCGGCCGACAATCCGCTCGTTGTCCACCCGCAAGTCCTCGTGACCCCGCACCTGGGGGCCTCGACCGAGGAAGCGCAGGTCTCCGTCGCCGTCGAGGCCGCCCGCCTCTTGTCCGACTACTTCCAGAGCGGCCAGATCCGATTCGCTGTCAACATGCCGACCCTAGATCGAGCCGAGCTCGACGAGATGCGGCTCTATCTCGACCTCGGTCGCCGACTGGGCATGCTGCACTCGCAGATGGACCGGGGGACCGTCAAGAGCGCGACCGTCCGCTACCGCGGCGAGGTCGCGAGCAAGAACACCCGGCTGATCACCGCGAGCTTCGCGGCCGGCTGGATGGAGTCGGCGCTCGAAGACCAGGTCAACCTCGTCAACGCCGAGATCCTGGCCAAAGAGCGCGGGATCACGATCGTCGAAGAGAAGACGACCGACCCGGGTGATTTCGGCACCTTGATCCAGACCGAGGTGGTCACCGAGAAGAAGCAGTACGTCGCGGCCGGAACCTTGTTCGGCAAGGAATTTGTTCGCCTGATCCGCCTCGGCCCCTACCGGCTCGATGCCCACCTCGACGGCAACCTGCTCGTCTTCACCCATAAAGACGTGCCGGGCTTGATCGGCTTCATCGGCACCACGTTCGGCCGCCACAACGTGAACATCGCCCAGATGAACGTCGGCCGAGAGAAGCCGGGCGGGAAGCGATCGGAGTCGTCAACCTCGACTGCGTTCCTCCCGCCGAGGCGCTCGAAGAGCTCAAGAAGAACCCGGCGATCCTCAGCGTCAGCCTGATCAAGCTGCCCGAGGCCGGCGCCATCGCTCCTTGGCTCGCCCAATAAGCTTCGTCGCTTTCCTTCCAGGCGAGCGAAACACTCCGGGACCGTCGCGAGTCGTGATCACGACCCGCGACGGTCCCGTTTGTTGTTTGATCAGTCCAAGGCCACGGTCACGGTCTTGAGCTCGGTGTAGTTATCGAGCGCTTTCTCGCCCAGCTCGCGGCCGATCCCACTCCGCTTGAACCCACCGAATGGGGCAGCGGCATCGAACACGTCGTAGCAGTTCACCCAGACAGTCCCCGCTCGAACCTTGTCGGCGATCGCGTGGGCCTTGCCGATGTCGCGCGTCCAGACGGCGGCGGCCAGACCGTAGTCGGTCGTGTTGGCGCGTTCGATCACCTCGTCAACTTCCTTGAACTTGATCACCGACAAGACCGGCCCGAAAATTTCGTCGCAGGCGATCGCCATGTCGTCCTTCACGTCGGCGAAGATCGTCGGCTTGATGAAGAAGCCCTTGTCGCCGTGCCGCTCTCCCCCGGTCACGCAACGCGCTCCTTGTTCGCGGCCCTTGGCGATGTACGACAGGATCTTGTCGAACTGGGCCTTGTCGACTTGCGGCCCCTGCTGGGTCGCGGGATCGAACGGGTCGCCAAGCTTGCGATCGTTGACCTTGGCCGCCAGCCGATCGACGAATTGGTCGTAGACCGATTCCTGAACGAACAGCCGGCTCCCCGCGCAGCAGCACTGGCCCTGGTTGAGGTAGAGCCCGAGCACGGCTCCCTCAATGGCGGCGTCGAGGTCTGCGTCCGCAAACACGATGTTGGGGCTCTTTCCACCGAGTTCAAACGTGATCCGCTTGAGCGTCTCTGCCGCCGATCGCATGATGATCTGGGCCGTGCGTCCCTCACCGGTGAAGGCGATCTTGTCCACCCCTGGATGCGCCACCAGGGCCGCGCCCGCGGTCTCGCCAAAGCCGGGGACGATGTTGACGACCCCCGCGGGGAAGCCGGCCTCGAGAGCCAACTCACCCAGCCGAAGGGCACTCAAGGGGGTCTGCTCGGCGGGCTTGAGCACCACCGTACAGCCCGCGGCCAAGGCTGGGCCCCACTTCCAGGCGACCATCAGCATGGGAAAATTCCAAGGAATGATCTGCCCCGCGACCCCGATCGGCTCGCGTTTGGTGTAGCAGAAGTAATTGCCTCGGATCGGCACGGTTTGGCCGCTGATCTTGTCTGCCCAACCGGCATAGTAGCGGAAACAGTCGATGACCAAGGGGAGGTCGGCGTTACGGCTTTCACCGATCGGCTTGCCGTTATCCAGGGTCTCGAGTTCGGCCAGTTCGTCGACGTTCTCTTCGATCAGGTCGGCGAATCGGTTCATCAAGCGGCCGCGATCGCGGGCATCCATCTTCCGCCAGGGGCCGGAGTCAAACGCTTTGCGAGCGGCTTTGACCGCCAGATCAATGTCGGCGGCATCGCCCTCGGCGACCTGGGCGATGACCTCTTCCGTCGCCGGGTTGACCGTGTCGAACGTCTTGCCGCTCAGACTGTCGCGCCACTTGCCGTCGATCAAAAGTTTCGTCTGAAAGGCCCGCCGCGTTGCACGCCGGGCTTCGGTGGCAGTCGCCATGGTCGCACTCCCTGGTATTCGCACGGAGATGGGTTGCCCACGCGTAGAGCGCGCATGGGCGCGTCGTCCTCCGTTATTTTAAGGGGCGAGTCTACGGGCATACAAGCGACCGGCGTGGCTGGGACTCCCCCGGCATGACTGGCTCGGCGGAACGAATACCACACAAAAGCAGGCGTCGACCCCACCGGATCAGTCGTTCGGGGCAGCCTTTGAATCAAGTTGGGTGCAAAGCCGTTTGGGAGCGATGAGCCGATACGAGTCTTCCAAGAATTCCGCCACATCCTCCCAGTCGACGACGCCGTCAAGCCAGACACCGACCCAGCCCTTCGGCCCCACGTATGGAGGTCTGAAAAAACAGTCGGGCGCGGCCGCCACCATGCTCTCCTGAACTCCTGGAGCGGCTTTCACCCAGACGGCAGGACGGCCCATGCCATGGTGATTGGCCGCGTCGGCGTGCATCGCGAAAATCTTGTTCCGGACGCGAAAAGTGGGCTCGCCCCAGGCCTCGACTTCGTGGGCTTCGGGAAGCGCCAACGCGAGTTCTCGAAGTCGAATGATCGGCGCGAGCGGCACGCTCATGGATGGGGCCTCGATGGCGGAAAAGTTTTTGGTGATCCCAGAGGCCAAGGATTACGCAATCGGCCCGACATCCAAGTCGGGAGTAATCCCCGGCTCTGTTTTGCTTCAGATGGAAATGGAGAGAAGCCCCACCCGAGTTATACTACAACTCGGCAGGAATCTCACCATGCAAACGCCCGGAAAGAACGACACGCCTGTCGAGAAGTTCGCCATTCTCAGGCGTCACCTGATCGACTACTTTTCCTTCTCTAACCGCTGCGACGCGTACCAATTGTCGCCCACGCGGTTCTACGCCTGGCAGAAGTTGTTCTTCGAGAACGGCTCCCCCTTCTTCGAAAGTAAGAACGCCTCGCCCGACATCCAGCATCTCCGCACCATCGCTGCTCTTCGCGACAAGTTCCAACGTAAGCACAATGCCGCCACCAACTTAACAAATGCTACTTTCAATACAAATAACACACGCAACCATACTCTTAAAGCAAGCAGTCCAGGCAGCCTGGATGCCATTGTGATGTCGGAGCAGGGATGACCTGGCCAGGCACCTTAGCTCTCTTGGTTTCGACCAATGAATCAAGAGGATACTTACGTCCGGGATTATTGCTGAAACCCGCTGAAACGATGGCCGTTGGCGCGGGCAATGCGGAATCAAATATTGCCGCAGAGACAAAGGCCAACAATCTGAATATCATCAACGTTGGTGCGACCTGACCCGTTTGCGTTGCCTGCCAAGATGTCGACGGTAGCCAGGCCCTAAAGAGGGTAAAACAGGAAGTCTGGCAAATTCAGCCGAGCCGGCAACATCTCGTCTAGCTTTACTGAATCTCCAAAGCCTCTCAACTGAGGTGACTGGCTGCTTAATCATCTGCATGCCGAAACTGATCCATAATCGGAGATGATGGGCAACTGGGGGCCTGTCGTCACCGACCAGCCGGGTCCGATCGGACGTCTCTCGATTCTAAGGAGGGGATCAGATGGGGAAGTTGACGAAGGTAGTCCGCGATGCGCGTATTCATCCACGCGGACTGGCATAAGGGCTTGATGTCAATTCGCACCAGCCAAGTCCCGCCCGCTTGCTGGGACGCGGAGAATATCGTGCCCTCCCATCCTCAGAAATGAATTCCATCGCAATCTGGCCCCAGGCGAAGTGGTTGATCCGCTCGATTGGCCAGTCGACACCGCACGCTGCGAATGGCTTGATGAAGTGTCTGCAAAACTCCCTGGCAATCGTATTGATTTCCGATCCCGCAACGAAATGGGTTGAGACGAAGCCGGGGTGCTTGTCTTGGGGATCATCCGCCGGAAGGATAAATGCTGATTGGGAGACCCGTGGCATGTTCTTCGCCGGAGGCGTAATTGATACTGCACACTGCAAGCCCGGACGTACCCAATCCGGTTCCGGATCATGTTGATCTCCTGGCCCGTAAGCGTCTCAAGGGCCTATCGCAACAAGCAGGATTGGCACAACGTCTTCGGGGCATCGATTGGCATCAACAATTCTCGTTCCGCGCACTCATGTGAAATCAACGACACTCTCCCATTGGCCTAGGCCTGTTATTCTTGAAAAACAGGAGAATCGTTGCGTGCAAACAAGTAAAATTGCAGACTATTCAATCAATCAATGCGTGAGCAGGCTTGCGTGCGCGGAATTTGACAGCCAAGTGGGCTGATCGCCGATCGAGTGGATGGATCGGATTGCTGGTCGACCCCGCACGGGAGACGTCTGCTTCCCTAGTGGGATCTGCGATCGCGTTCGTTGTTCCGAACTCGAAGAACAATTGCCCGGTTTTTCCTCGTTTCCGATTCGCGCCGCGGTCTCGAGAGCCAGGGGTATCCTGCCACATCTCATTGTCAAATTACCTCGGTATTGCAACAATATTTTTATTGCATCGGCAAAGCCAACATACAGCAAAGATAATGCCTTCTATTTCGCTTTTGTAATGCTCGATTCGATCACGTGCGATCCCTTGAGTCGGTGCCAGCGTCTCCGGATGGCGTTCTTGTTCTTGAGACCGCGCGAAACGGCAAGGTTTCCGAGGTAGACTTCGATGTCAACCGCCCCCCGTTGTCCCCGGTGTGACAGGCCAATCCCCGACGACGCCCCGGCGGGAGTATGCCCGGCTTGTGCGTTTCGCGAAGCCATGGCATCGACCACTTCGGATTTTCTCAGTGAAGACGCCCCCGGTGACTTCGACGCGGTCGAGGCCGCCGAAGTGGATGACTCGGCGGAACAGGCCGAACTGTTGAGACGACTCGGCCAGGAGATAGCCCGCCGCCGACAACGCGGCGAGCGGCCTACGCTGGGCGAGTATCTAGAGAAATACCCAGGGCTGAGCCACGAATTAAACGCGCTGTTTCACCCTCCGGTCGGCGTGGAATCGCTCGATCGAGATCCGGAGCCGCATTCGCCGCCGAGGTCGCCGACCCACGGATTCGAGCCCCAGCGTATCCCGCGACAACTGGGCGATCACCGTATTCTCCGATTCGTTGCCGAAGGAGGCATGGGATATGTTTACGAAGCAGAGCAGGTTTCGATGGGTCGTTGCGTGGCGTTGAAGGTCCTCAAGCCTGAGATTCTCAGCCCGAACACTTTGGTACGATTTCGTCGCGAATCGCACGCGGCCGGCCTGCTCCACCACACGAACATCGTTCCCGTTTTCGGCAACGGCGAGTGCGCTGGTTTCCACTACTACACGATGCAATTCATTCGAGGCGATGGGCTCGACAAGGTGATTGCCAACCTCCGGCGTCTGCGTGATTCGGAGCCGGTTCCCCTGCCAAAGCCGCCGGCAATGACCCTGGCGGTCGAACTTTCGATGAGTCTCTTCCGCGATCAATTCGACAGCGTCGAGCCGATCGTGGATCCCCCTTCGTGCGTCGGGAATATTCGGCGATCTCCGGCTGATTGGCCAGGGCCGAACGTCGACAGCGCTCAAGCTGACCCGCGGGCCTCGATGCCTTCCTCGGTTCGATCGAGTTTGCAAGGGCCGTCCTGCAAGCCTTACTTCAAAAGCATCGCTCGGATCATGGCGCAGGCGGCCGATGCTTTGGAATCTGCACACCAGCACGGAATTCAGCACCGCGACATCAAGCCGTCGAACCTCCTGCTCGACCTCAACGGCTCCCTCTGGCTTTCCGACTTCGGGTTGGCCCGCGACGAGGACGCCGAGGATATCACCGGGCGCTACATAATCGGCACCCTTCGTTATATGGCCCCGGAGCGGTTCGAAGGCCACTCGATTCCCCAGGGCGATATCTATTCCCTCGGTCTGACGCTCTACGAGTTGGCAACCCTCGAAGTAGCGTTCCAGGAGCACGATGCGACGCGGCTCGCTCATCAAATCCGGAATGAGTCGCCGAGGTCGCCTCGCGAACTCGACCCCACGATCCCGCGCGACCTGGAGACAATCATTCTTAAGGCAATCAAGAGGGATCCCGCCGATCGCTACTCGACGTCCGGAAAACTGGCCAGAGACCTCAACGCCTTCCTGGAACACCGAGAAATCGCAGCCCGCCGCGACCGATGGCACGAGAAAGTGGGCCGCTGGTGCCGACGCAACCCCGCGGTGGCCGCGCTGTCGGCCCTGGCGATGTCGCTCGTGCTGACCGTAGCCATGGTCTCCACGATCCTGTCGGTCCGCCTGGGCACGGCCCTGGAAGCGTCGAAGAAAGCCGGGGAAACGCTCAAGGCTCAGGTCCGCAAGGAGCAGGAGAGCCTGTTCGCTGCCAACCTCGCTACGGCCAAGGCCAGCCGGTTCAGCCGGCGCGTCGGCCAGCGCTTCGACAGCCTGAATGCGATGCGAAAGGCGGTTTCGCTAGCCCGCGAATTGAGGCTGCCAGCGAAGACCTTCGAGCAGTTGCGCACCGAAGTCATCGCGAGCCTTACAGTCGTCGACATCGGGCGCGTCGAGGGTTGGCATTTTCGACCCGACGCGGACCACAGGTATCATTTTGACTCCGCCCTTCGACGCACCGGCTATTACATTGGTCGTGAAGGAACGATCTGTGTCCGAGACGTCGGTTCTGGGCGTGAGATCACGAGACTCCAGGGGTTTACAAGCCGGGTCAGCCTCCAGTTACGCCTCAGCCCAGACGGACAATATCTGGCGACATGGTCCACATCCGGCCAACTCAAGGTCTGGCGGATCTCGGAGGAGCGGACGCACCTGCTCATCGACGCCGCCGCAGATCTGGGGTGGGCCGGGGCGAGAAGGATCAGTTCGAGCTCTTCAGCCCCGACAGCCGCCAACTGGCCACCAGCCACCGTGACGGTACAATTCGTATCTACGACCTGGCAACCGGCCGGGTTGGCCGCACACTCTCTCTCGGCGACCACTGCACAAGGTACGCGTTCCATCCCAACGGACAGCAGATTGCAGTCGCCCAAGCATCCAAAGTCCAGGTCTGGGACCTGGTGACGGGCCAGGCCACTCACGAGTTCGCGTTTGGTGGCGCGGTCCACTTGGCTTGGGACCCCGACGGCAGAGTCATTGCAACGGCCAGCAACAATGAAATCCACCTGTGGAACGCGAACACAGGCGCGGTGATGCACCGGTCGCCATTGTCACACAGGGGTGGCGGAATTCTTCTCGCCTTCGACCCCTCTGGCGAAATTCTCTATAGCGGCAGTCACTGGTTCGGAACGTCCAGGCTCTGGCATGTCCAGACCGGCAGGCTGCTCCTGAGCGATCTAAGCTTCCGCTGGCCTGACCTTTTTCGTACGACCGGGTATCTGCACTCCGACAGTTTCAATGAGTTATGGGAAGTCGCCACGGGACGCGAGTATCGCACGCTCGCCAGGGCCCAAGATGAGTCGCAATTTCCGTCGATTCACCCGGGTGGGCGCTTGCTGGCCGTGGGGATGAGTGACGGCGTGAGCCTTTGGGACCTGGATCGTGGTGCCGAACTCTCTCCTCTACGGATCGGCCAGGTGAGGAAACCGTCCTTCGGGGCCTCGGGAGACCTCTTGGCGTACGGCGATGCAGGATTGCTGCGTTGGCGAGTCCAGACCGACGCAGACGGGAAGATCCGGGTGGGTCCGTTCGAACGGATGGCTTCCTCCTCGCTTCGTCATCACGACCTCTGGAGTGCGGAGGATCTCAAGGCTCAGGTCGTCGTCCGTGCGAATCATGACGGGGCCATCGTACTTCGCCGCGACCGGCCCAGCCAACCGCTCTGGCTCGGTCCCCACCCCAATTGCCGCTACGTCGCTGTCAGCCCTGACGGTCGGTGGATTGCCACAGGCGCCCATGAGGGCAATGCCAAGATCTGGGATGCCGAGACAGGGCGTTTTGTCAGGGAACTCAGCAAATTGAGTTACGGTCGCGTGGTCTTCAGTCCTGACAATCGGTGGTTGTCTTCCGGTGGCATTTTCTGGGCGGTCGGCACATGGGAGAGAGGCCCTCGTTTCAGCGGAGACGGTGCATCCTTTTCCCCGGATAGCAAGATGTTTGCCGTGGGAGAGCAGGCCTTCATTCGACTTATCGAGGTCGAGACCGGCCGCGAAGTGGCCAGGCTCGAGGATCCGAATCAGGAAAGGACAGACTATTCCGCTTTCAGCCCTGATGGCGCGAGAATTGTCACAACCAACAACGAAAGCGGTTCGATCCACGTGTGGGATCTCCGATTGATCCGCAGACAACTGGAGGAGTTCGGATTGGACTGGGATGCTCCCCCACTGCCCCGCCCAAGCTCCGAGGCCCCGGTTGCCCCGCTTCAAATGACGGTCGATCTAGGCGTCCTCGACCGCCCGACCTTCGCCAAGGACGAACCAGCCGAGAGCATCATTCGGAAGGGCACCGAATGGCTGGCGAAGCACCCTGATGACGGCGAGATGCGACATCAACGCGGTCATGCGCTGCTCAAGGTCCGGCGCTTTCCCCAGGCCGTCGAGGATTTCAATGCGGCCTTCCGAGCCGCTTCCGACGATCCCCATCTCCTCGCGTACCGCGGCGTTGCGAGGTTTGCCGCGGGCCAGCTCGACGAGGCGATCGCCGACCTCGAAGGGTCGTTGAAGTCCAAGCCCGATCAGCGCGACATCTCAGAGCAGCTCGCCCGCGCCTGCAACCAACTGGCACGGATACTGAGCCTCGGTCCGGAACCTCGCCGCGACCCGGCACGCGCCCTGGCGTTGGCACGACGTGCCCTGGAACTGGAACCTGACAACCCACCCTATCTCCAGACGATCGGCATCGCGCTCTGTCGCGCCGGCCATCACGCGGACGCCATTTCATTTCTCGAGCGCAGCCTCGCCATCGGGGAGGACCGGCTCAAAGCCCTCGACCTGCTGTTTCTGGCGATGGCGCGACACGGCCTGGGGCAATCCGAGCAGGCCTCTGCGGACTTCGACAGGGCCCTTCGCCGGATCCAGGCCAACCCGCCTCCCTCGACGGCTCAAGCACAAGCCATGGCGAGCCTCCGCGCCGAGGCCGAGTCGACATTGCGAAGGCCGGTTCTCACACTCCCCACGGACGTGTTCGCACCCGTGCAGTCTGAGATTCGCCCTTGAATGAAGCAATGAATCAGGGACGAACTGCCCGCCGCGGGCGTCTCCTCGTTCCCAGGTTTGGCCAAGAAGGCGACCCTAGGATGCCCGACAATTAGCACCATCTGCGTCAGGTGCTCAAGGCACTGAAGAGGTCGGCGATCTCCTGGTTGACGAGGTCGGGATCGACAACGGTCCTGCCGATCTCCTCGCGCATCAACTCACGGTAGCGTTTCCTCATCCGATAGGCCGATTGCTTGACCGCCTTCTCGGTCATGCCCAGTTGCTCTCCGATCCGGGAATGTCTTTCTGAGATTCCTCCACCCGTGAGTGTCGGTTTCAGGCTATCGAAGAGTTGGCCCTTGGAAGCATTGACCATTTCTCGCTCGAGTTCTTCGAGGACGCGATTGAGTACGGTCAGGGCCCAGCGGCGTTGATAGAGCCGCTCGGGGGTTCCCCGGTGTGCCAGTTCACCCCCGTATCGCCCCTCGGCGTCGCGGAAATCGAGTGAGAAGTGGAGAACCTTTCCCCCCCGTTTGTCTCGCCTTTCCCAATCGCGGACATTATTCACATGGTTTGTGAGCGATGCGAGAAGGAACGAGCGAAACGTGCCCTTGGCCGGATCGACATTTTTGAAAAACTCGCGTGCGATGATGTCAGCGAAGAAGCTTTGGATCAAATCCTCGGCCCGCTCAGGGGGTTCGCCTGACCGTCGCAGGAAGGCATAGAGTGGGTACCAATAAGACTCGCAGAGCTGGGACAGCGCCTGTCGTGCCGGCGGAGAGTCGGCATCCTTGACGACAGCGAGGAGCGTCCAGGAGGTCTTTGGCAAGGGCCCGATCTTGGCGGTGCCTGGTAAATAGTGGGACATGGAGCGGGACTCCGAAGGGGAGAGGCTCGATGTAAAGCCGTACCGATGCCCCAACCTGACTTACGGCAATTCCGACGATCTTATTACCCGATATTGACGGCACAGGTTTCGTTTCAAAGCAATCCGAATTACTTGATCAAATATCAGAAATGATGGTACTGGACCGAGACGATGCGTGCCCGGGGAGGCTGGCGGGACGACATCTCGCATTGCCCAGAAACATGATTCAAATTCGAGTCGTCTGATTCTACCGATTTGTTCTACGATTTGTGAGGGATGCGTCTTGCTCCCGTGTCCCAGACGACCGCACTCCATCCGAGTCGGGCCAGGGTCGGGAGGATCGAGTACGCGAATTTCAACGAGTCGAGGCTGAGGGCATCAGGTACGCCGGATCGACGTTGTGTCTGGTCTCGTTCCCGCGCGGTGTGGCTTCGGTTCGGGTCGAGCCGGCGAGAGGACGCTCAACGAGGCTTCGCGACCGACTTCGGTGATAACAACGGCGGTGCGTCAAACGGCTTCGAGGGGGGCAGGACGATGCCGTTGTCATGGACGAGGAGAGCGCGGTCCCCCACGAGCAGGCTTCCCCCGTCGAACAGCAAGACATTGTAGCCGGCCACCAGGCCGATTCGGTCGACGGCCGAGACGCTGACTCGCCCTCCGGCGATACGAAGCTGGTCGCCGACCTTGACGCGGAAGGTTGGGACCCATCCGAACTCGGGCCGCCAGACCCGCGCCATGGGCGAGAGAGTGAGCGATCCGCCCTCCTCGAGTGTAATCCGGATCGCTTCTACTCGAGCACCGCCGGTTGTGGCGACGACCCCGGTGTACGCCAGGGCCCCGGTGCGTGGATCCTGGCCCAGCAGGCGGTCGCCGATCCGCACGGCTTCCACCGGACGACGGCCACGGGTGGTCCAGACTGAGGTTCCGGCGGCCAGCCGACTGCGGTGAAAGCCGGACTTGATGCGCAGGTTGGGCGGGCCGATCAGGGCCGCGGTGGTGAGTTCCCTTGCCAGTGGGGCGACGTCCTCGGTCGCATTCCAATCTGCCCACCACCGGGACCAGGCATCCCGATCGAGGCCAGACTCTCGACCCGTCACCGCTTGCAAGAGAGCGGCTGCCCCGCGAGTTCCACGCTCGATCTCCCGATTATAGGCCTCGAGGGAAAGCCTATCCGCCTGGAACTGGTCGTGGACCCGCTTGACGGCATCCTTGTAGCGTTGCTCAGCCTCGCGGCGAGCTCGCTCTCGCTCTTTCTCCGCCGCCTCCCTCTCCTTATCCCTTTCCCGTTCCTTCTCGCGATCGTCCCTGTCGTCGGCGAAGGCCAACGACGCGGCCCCGACTTCGCCCGGGAAGAGGCGAGACGAGATGATGGCCCGATCGGTATCCTGGTTAACCTTCAGAGGGAAGGTAGGAACGGTGACGTTGAAGTGGACTGGCGGTGGTGGCGCGGCTGTGGCGACGGCGGCGGCGAGCACCTGGGGGGCGCCGGCGGGATTCGCCAACGCCTGCTGGAACGCTCGGACCACGGCGGGGTCGTTTGGGGAATAAGTCACCGAGTAAGTCCGCCCCGGAGCCAGGCCTGTGAAGCAATACGCGACGGCTCCCGGGTCGATCGCCCAGGGCATGTCGACGACCTGACGCCCGAAGGGGGCGAGGAACTGATCGGGGAGGGGTTCGTAGTACTCGCGGACGAGAACGCCGTCGACGAAGATGGCCCCAGGTGAGCCGGGGCCGCGGATCGGCCGCGTCACGATCCGCATCGGTTCGCGCAACAAGCTGATCACCGGCCCGACGTACTCGCGCGGGTCGCGCTGCACCAGCGCCTCGACCGCTCGGTCTTGCACTGCGGCGTCGGAGTTGAAGACGGCGAGTAACGCCAGCCGGCTTGTGGAGTCGGGACCGTTGATCTGGGCGAACAGCCGCGTGGCGATCTCGTGGTACGGTGCCCCGCCGTTGACGAACGTGGACCAGACGCACGGAGTGGCCAGCGGATCATGCACTTTGGCTAGCTCGGCTTTGACCGCGTCGCGTCTTTGGGGCGAGTCGAGGCCGCCGCGGAGGCGGGCCAGCCTGGTTGCCCATGACCGATAAGCCTCCTTGGCCTCCGTAAACTGCCTCCTGGCTCGTGCGGTCTCCGTTTCGTTGACCCACCGGCCGTCGCGGGCCCTGTACCCGAGCTTCCTCCAAGCCTCGGCCCGAGCCGGGTCCCGCCGAACCGTGGCCGCGTAGTGGGCTCGCGATTCGGCCATCAATCCATGTTTCGCGCACCAGGCGCCCAGGGCCAGATGGTCGTCGGCCGAGTCTCCGGCCAGGTCCCGCTCGCGGTCGTAGGCAGCGAGCCTGGCGACAAGCTTGGGGTCGGCCTGGACCTGCGCGGCAACCTCGTCGAACCGCAGCCACCGGGCCTCCTCGCGCACCTGGCCCAGGAGTCCGCGCGCGGTCACGTGGCTCGGATTGAACTTTAACGACTCGGCGAGGTGAGTATCCCGGGCGGCGATCATCCCTCGGGACTCGCACCAGAGGGCGAGTCGGACATGGGCATCGGGGATCTTGCCGGCCTTGGCCGCCGCGGCTTGGTAACCATCCAGCCCTTCCAAGCCCGGCACCGGGGCGGTCCTGGCCGTTGCCTGCGAAACGACCACCATCACGAACAGAGTCGATGCGACGGAGGGCATGAGCTTCTCCGATTCCAAAGAGTCAACCCGTCACGAGAACGCGGCAATCGACCTCATCCGTTCCCGGGCATTCCAGAACGGTTATCCCGAGCAATTTAGGCGATCGAACAGTCGCGACCTCAATGCCTGGCGGCTCGGATCATGGAGGCGCGTTAGTCCCGATTCGTGAGGCTCAATGTCGCAGCGCACGGGGCACTCAGGTCCAGATGAGTTCGACCAGAGCCTGTCGCGCAGGCGGTGAGCCTTGGTCCCTTGGGTTGGCGACGAGGTTTCAACGGGTCGTCGAAATCCGCCCTGCGGAGTCGATCGTATACAGTCCAGGGCGTAGCATGTTCGGTTCCTGATTAGCACGGATTTCAGATCTCGGGGGGGCATGCCTCGACGCGACCTGACCTGGCATCGAAGCCCTTGGATTTACCCGGCGCGTCAGCCTCCCTTAATTCGAAGTACCTTCAACCGGGAAATCAGAAGTGACGACCTCAGGGTGTTCACATAAGGCTCACCAGATTTTCCGTAGGGCATACATGCCTCTCCTATCCTAAATAAAAGCATTCATCATGATTGGTAACAAAAATTGTGCCTAGATTTCGTAGAAAACTTAAGTATCACGATCCAGGAGGTTCTTCGACAAGAACACTGTCGTTGGCCTCCGACGACGATGGAGGAGAAAACAAAACACTGGCTCGGCCGGGAGTGTGAATCGGCCCGCCGGTAACCGAACTCTTGATTCGGGCCCCCGGCTTAGACGGCAGGCCCTCATCCCGAGGACGGCCTCGATGATGGCCCGGCCCTTGACATTGAGGAGGTCATCGATCTCGGCTATCGCGAGGAGGACGCGAGCATTCAACGCAGAATACTTCTCTGCGAACGGCGCAAGCCATTGCTCCTCCTTGCATCCATCCTGCCGTAGCGCGACGATGGACCAGCGTTGTGACGGGTAGTTCGCAAGCGGAGGATGGCCATGCGTATCACGCCTGCTCGAGCTCGTTATCTCAACTGGAGCCTGACCTCCCGGTTGCTCGCCATCGCCATGATCCTCTCGGCCATGAAGACAGGGATTGCCCAGGGGCCGCCGGGCGATATCGCTGAGCTCTTCTTCGACATCCGGCCCGGCCCCCTCGACGAGCGCCAGATCGCCGGCATCCCGCCCGCAGTGAAGTCCGAGACATTGACCTGGCAGCGAGCCTATGCCCTGGCTTTGGTCAAAAGCCGCGGTGGCACCAGGCTCGAGAACCTCGCCCCGGACGCCCTCTCGGCAAGGGCCAAAGATCTGGACGTCGACAACTTCACCCGCTTCCGCAAAGACTTCACGTCGGACAAGGCATTCCGTGACCCCTCCGCCGATCTTCTCAACCTTCAGGCTCGGGTCCTGGATATCGAGAATGCCCGGCGGAAAGCCACCTATCTTGAGAAGATGGCGGCTCTGCTCCGCGAACTGCTCCAGGGCGAATCGGGGGGTCTGACGCAGTACGATCTCGACCAGTTCGACAGCATGCTTCAGAAGAGCCGACTCGAGCTCTCACACAAGATCGCCGACTTTCGCGACCGGCTCGACGCGACGAAGCTGGCGCTCGGTCTCTCTCCACACGCCCCCGTGACAGTCGATCTCGCGCCGCTCGTGTCGTTTCGCGAAACCTTCGAGAGGTTCGACCGCTGGTATGCCAACCCGAACCGCGGCCTCGACAGCTTGGGAGAGCTCGCCGCCAGGCTTGCTCCCATCGGCGATGTTTCTATCGAAGGCCACGCGGTGCTTGAGGAAATTCAGAAGGCCCCTGATCGGCTGGAGGAGGTTCTCTCGCTGGCGACCCGGATCGCCCTCAAGAACCAAGGGGAAGGGAAGGAATTCGACGACATCGAACTGCGCGTCCGTCGCCGGATCCGGGGCCTGTCCGAGAAACGCGTCGCCTACCACCGGGAGCAGGAGATGACGGTGCTGGCAGCCCGCGAACTGAGTCACGCCTTCGAGCAGGTCGTGGCCCCGCCGGTCGGCCCTTCTGGGGTGGGTCCGCAACGCCGTGGTCCGACGCTCGTGCGCATCGCCGGGAACATCCGTCGGATCTCAGAGAACCGGGAGCGGCTGCTGTCGCTCTGGACGTCTTTCTGTGCTGAGCGACTCGCCCTCTACCGCGATCTGGGCATTCTTCCCTACGAGGATTGGGCGTCCTTTTACGGCCAGTTCACAGCCCAGCCCGGCGAGCGAGTTCCTGCTCCGCCGCAGCGGTCGGCCCCGAGCATCGAGCCCGCCCTTCCCCTCGAGCCAACTTCACCGCCCCCGACGCCGGATCCAAAGCGTGAAGACGACTAAATACGCGAAGACGACTATATAGCTGACGGAGGGCGTGACAGTGGCTAGGCGCCCAGACAGGGCAAGGCGGGAAGGCTGGCGAAATCAGCCGAGCCGGCAACAACTTGCCGATCTTTGCTGAATCTCCCCAGCCTTTCAACTGAGGTGCCTGGCTACTCATTCACTTTCAAACACACTCGTGGGTTTGTGGAGATCAAAAGGGGAGCGAGGAAGAGCGACACCGCTGCATACATACCTGGAAGTTGCCCGCTGTGGCCTGCCCCCCAAAATCTGGTCCAGGCTTAATGGGAATCGTATAACTGGCTGACCCAGCCAGGGAGCGACCCATGCGAAAGCGACCCAGACCCGACCAGATCGCCAAGATCCTCCGCGAGGTCCAGGCGGATCTCCAGGCCGGATTGAACATCAACCAGGCGTGCCGCAAGGGTGGCATCGGACTGACGACCTACTACCGTTGGAAGGCGCTCCAGGAGAACCCAGTATCGGGCGAACAAATCAAAATTTCCGAACTTGAAAATGAGAACGGGCGTCTCAAGGAACTCGTCGCCGAACTGGCGCTCGACCGCCGCATGCTCCAGGAGGCATTGAAAAAAAAGCCATGACCGCCGCACGTCGCCGCACGATCGTCGCCGAGTTGTGTGACGCCTTCGACGTCTCGCAGCGCCGCGCTGTCGCGCCCTGGGGTCAATCGCTCTGGCCTGCGTTACGCCCCATGCACAGCGACGAGCGACTCGCGTTGGCACTCCGGATCGAGGTATTGGCCGGCGAGCACCCTCGATACGGCTACCGCCGGATCTGGGCGATGCTGCGTCGCGAGGGATGGTCCGTCAACAAGAAGGCCGTCCACCGGCTGTGGCGGCAGTCGGGCCTGAAGCTAGCCGGGCCGCGGGCCGTGCACAAGCCGAGGCGGCCGCACGGCCAGGACATCAATGGATGCCATCTCCGACCGTCGCTCGGAAAAGACGATGTATGGACATGTGATTTTATTTTCGACCGTACCAGCGACGGTCGGAGCTTGAAGTGGCTGAGTCTAATCGATGAGTATACTCGTGAATGCCTGTCGCTGGAGGCACGACGGGGCATGACGGCCGAGGAGATCCGGGAGATCCTCTCCGAGGTGGTGGCGAGGCGAGGTGCCCCGCCGCATCGGGTTCGCAGCGACAACGGGCCGGAGTTCGCGGCGGAGGCGGTGCGCTCGTACCTGGAGGAATCGGGCTCGGGAACGCTCTACGTGCGCCCGGAGCCCGTGGCAGAACGGGTTCGCGGAATCGTTCCACAGCAAGTTGCGACGAATTCCTCGAGTTGGAGGAGTTCGAGAGCGTGCCTCAAGCGCTGGCGTTGGCGGCGCTCTGGAAGGAGGATTACAATACGGAACGCCCACACAGTTCGTTAGGCTATCTGACACCAACCGAATTCTCGGCGACACGCGAGAGGTACATGCCTATCGAAGAAGAAGAGGAGCCCCATGACGCACCACCTACTGAACAACTGCGCGGATAGATTCCCATTAAGGCTGGACCAAGAAATGGGGAGCAGGCCACTGGCCAGAAGAACAGACGATTCTGGCTCCTCCTTTTCTCCCTGGACACGGCGTGCTTCAACTGGTGGATCGACTCCTATCCGCCTGCGCGAAGGCAGATCGGCTATGACGGTCCCGACCATTCGACGTTTGCCGGTGTCTTCCTCTTCGAGCCGCGAATTTCCCAGAACGGCCTGGGCATCATCGCGTTCGCGGCGGACAAGCTCGGAGCCGTGATCGTCGCGCACGAGATGATCCACGCCGCTCTGCGAACCCTGGAATTGGGTTTCGGCAAGCGGCTCAGCGGCAAGCAGGAGGAGCTGCTGCCCGAGCGGACGGAATGGCTCGTCACTCAGTTCTAGAAGAAGTGGTTCCGTCACCGGGAGCCGAAGGAGAAGCGGTGGAGGGCAAAGAATCGGCTGCAGAAGGCTGTCTGAGCGGCTTCGGCCAACCCCGAACCCGCCGAGCGTGCGTCGTGTCAAGCTTGCAAGCCCAGGTTCGCCGAACGAGGAAGGTCCATGGAGGTCGTCGTTTTCATCGGTCTTCAGGGCTCGGGGAAGAGCACCTTTTACCGGAGCAACTTCGCGCCGGCGCACGTCCTGGTGAGCAAGGACCTCTTTCGTAACAACCGACGGCCTCAGCGAAGACAGGCGCATCTGATTGAGGAGGCGCTGTGCGAGGGACGTTCCGTGGTGGTCGACAACACGAACCCGACGGTCGAGGACCGCGCCGCGATCATCTCGATTGCCAGGACGTACGGGGCGAAGGTGATCGGCTTCTACTTCGACTCTTCGGTCAAGGATTGCGTCGAGCGAAACGGCATGCGGACCGGGAAGGAAAAGGTGCCCGACGCGGCGATCTTCATCACCGAGAAGCGGTTGAGACCGCCGACGCTGGACGAGGGGTTCGACCGGCTCTGGCGAGTCCGCCTGACCCACGATTGCGAAGTCGTTGTCAGGGAGTATTTTGAGGAAGACGCGAGATGAAGACCTCGGATTTCGAGAAGCGGATGCGGGCGGGCGAGTGTTTCCACAACCTTCGGATGCTGCCCGCGGCGTGGGTAGTGCTGAGGCTCGATGGCCACGGATTCACCCGATTCACGAGCAAGAGGTTCGAGAAGCCCTTCGACGCGACCTTCCACGAATACATGATCCAGACCGCCCAAAACCTGCTCGAACGGTTCCAGGGGCTGTACGCCTACACGGAGAGCGACGAGATCTCGATCCTCCTGCCGAGGAGTTGGGACCTGTTCGACCGCGAGCTCGAGAAGGCGTTCAGTCTCTCCGCGGCGTTCGCGAGCTCGTCCTTCACGATCGCTTGCGGGGAGGCGGTCCAGTTCGACAGCCGGGCCTGGGTCGGCGCGCGGGAAGAGGATGTCGTCGACTACTTCCGGTGGAGGCAGACCGACGCCACGCGGTGCGCGCTGAACGGATGGTGCTATTGGACGCTACGGAAGGCTGGGAAGAGCGTCGGCCAGGCGACGTCGGACCTGCACGGCAAGTCGGTCGCCTTCAAGAACGAGCTCCTCCACCAGCACGGGATCAACTTCAACGACGTCCCGCTCTGGCAGCGACGGGGGACCGGCATCCACTGGGAGCGCTACGAGAAGGAAGGCTACGACCCGGTCCGCGGGGTCGTGGTGAAGGCAAGCCGCCGGCGAATCAAGATCGACCGCGAATTGCCGATGAAACTCGACTACGGCCAGTTCATCGAACGAATCATGGCCCAGCCAGGAGACCCGGAGGCGAGGAAGTCAGCCTGACCTTGATCCGGCCGGAGGGGAGACCTGGCCAGGCAGCCTCACTCCGGCAAGTCGGGAGGCCTAGAAAATTCACGGTTGACGGTGGCCAGACCCCTAACCCAGATTATTCAAACCCGTCAGGCTTCGGGCCATTTTGGGAACTGACGGGACTGAATTCGATGATATGGTGTTCAAGAACGCACCTGGCCTAATTTCAGGATCGCATCGTGCAAGTCGAGGGCGTACCTTCCCCCTCCCCATAGCGTTCCAAACGGCCTTTACGCTCCCCGACGTGGATCAATCCGGCTTATCCCGGGGAAGGTTGGGGAGGGGGCATATTCACCGCTCGACTGACCTCCATAAAGTGATCTATGTGAGGCCAACTGCTGGATAGTCGCACAATGACTCGCCTCGCGCGGGTGATCACTTCCGCCGAAACCTTGATCAAACGAGTCCGCCAGGTGCTGGCGAAACCACCTCCCAGCGGATCACGCTCGCGACGTTTGTTAAAGAACCGCTTGCGATTCGGCTCGTCGATCGCTTCTGTCGGAAAATCGGCTGGCAGATTCAACTCGGCCGACGTTGGCAGGGTTTGAACCACCGCCTGACGGAGTCGCACCAGCAGATTCAAGGCGGCCGTGTGCAGGTAGAGACGGAAGTAATTCGCCATGAACCGGTGGTCGCTCAGACGGTCGGCCAGCAACTCGGTCTTCAGTTCTTTGTTCCGGTTTTCGCTCTCGCCGCGCATGGTGTACTCGTCATAAATCGCCTGTGGGAGAACGCGACAGCCAGGGCGGTTGGTGACCACGGCTCGCCGGTTGGTCCCCTGGGCATGGACCTCGACCTTGATCACGACCGGTTGGGGGGCGAGCCAACTGTCGGCCTGATACTCGACGCAAAGGAACAACCGTTGAGGTTGGCCAGTCTCTTCGTATTGCTGAAGGGCGTCCTTCAGGAGAGCGTCACTCATGGCCCGCAGCCGAGAGTTCATGCCGATTCCCAAGGTATAGCTCAATCGCAATTCCTGGCAGACGTCATACATTAGGGGAACGCCAAAGCCACTGTCGCCTCGGACATGGATCTGCACGTCAGGCCAGACAGCCCGCAATCGCCCCACCAGATATCGCAGATCGTTGTTGGCCCCCAAGAATGCAGCACAGGTGCCATACCTCAGTCCCACGAGGAGAACCATATCGTTTTCTGCACACGTTATGGCAATTGGCAAATACTGATTCTGTTCATAGTAGCCATGAAACATAGTGAGTTGTTGCTGGCCATGTGCGGGGTCGTCGAACGCGTCGATGTCGAAGGTGAGATGGTTGGGCGGCCGATCGAACGACTGAATGAAGAGGTCAACCATCACATCCCGTAACCTCCAGAGGTCGGCGATCGAGACCGCGTTCTCGAAGCGCGAGAGCGTTGGCTGACTCGCGAGGTCAAGGCCGTCGGGGAGACGCCCGGCGAGGAGTTTGAAGACGGGATCGGAGCGTAAAGTGTCGTGGTCGTTCTGGTCCTCGTAATCGGCGAGGATTCCAAAGATCCGCTGCCGGACCATCGTGGCAATGGACTGGCGGGCGAGCGAAGGATTTCGAGTGTCCTGAAGGGCGGCAGCGAACTGTTCCGTGAGGTGAATTCGCTCGTCGAACTGGCGTATGAGCAGCAGTCCGGCATCACTGGAAAGCGGTGAGGAAGAGACTTCGATTTCGACAGGCCGCGAGGCCAAGAAATCCAATGACACCGGCGGAACAGAGTGTAAACTCATAGGGAGGCCTCTGGTGGCGTCGAATGTGTCGTTGTAGTAACACATTAGACGAAATCAGAGGCCTCTTTATTGAGTCGAGTTTGAATAATCCGGGCTAAAGAGGGCACATCGCTCTGAGATTCTCGGCGACAGAGATCTTCGACAGTCGAGCATGGATGTTCGTACTCCCCCTGCTCACAAACGGCATCCTCGTGGCCGTCCTCTACGCCGCACGCCCCGTGAGGCGATCTTCAGCCCTGGGCTCGACTCTGACGGGCCTCAACTTTACTCTGGGGCGTCAGAGGCAAAACACGTAGCGCTTTCCTGTATTTCCATCCAACGAGAATTCGCGATGAGATTCCGCTACGCACTCTTGCTCATTCTGTTGATCAGATGCCCCCCGTCTGGCATCACAAGCGCACAGGAGACACCGGTACTGCGTGATCGTGTCGAAGCTCGATTCGATGTCGTTGGCGCATTCACGAAACTTCCTCAGCAGGGACGTATCGTTAAGTTTGAACGTGGCAATCTCGTAGCACCAGACGGTGGCCACCTGCAGGGCATTCAGGTGCGTCGCGACCAGAAAAGAGACTTCGCCTTCCTGTCCCACGACTCCAAGACGGAAGCATATTTCCTGATTGTAGAATTCCCAAGGCATTTCGTCGGGAAAGGTCGCGTGCTTCACCTCCAGCGATTGCCAAGCGATGGCGAAGAGCCGCCACTTCGACATGCTGGTGGCATTCAGCTCTGCGGCGACGTACTGGTTTTAGGACTTGAGGATAATCAAGCCAAACTTCGTTCGGAGATTCAGTTTTGGAATGTTCGTACGCCCGATCGACCGATCCAAATGACACACTTGACAATTCGCAGACGGGGCGCAGAAACCGATCAGACAGCGGGCGCTGTCGGACTCGCCAAACGAAAGGACGGTCATGTCCTGGCGGTGGCGAATTGGGACAGTCGCGCGATGGATTTCTATATCTCGAACGGCAAATCTTTGCAGGATCCGCAGTGTCGATTTTCATTTGCAGCGAGATGGGACAGCAGCAAGGCGGACAGACGCGCATGGCAGCCGAATGACAATCTTGGGGCGTACCAGGCGATCAATCTGATCGCCGATGCCGACGGTGAGCTCTGCTTGCTTGGCTTTAACACGACGTCGCAGTCAAAAGACTTCGTGGACCTATTTCACGTGGATTTAAATCAAACGTCAGCACAACTAACAAAACTCGCAAACAAACGGATGATGCTCACGAATGGAAACCACTTCTTATATGGAGGTGGGATGTTTTTCCTTGAAGATACATTACAAATTCTCTCAAGCGAAGGCCGCCTGAACAAGGAAGCTTGCATCAATATCATCACTGGACCAGAATAACTGCGGAGGCAGCATCAACGTTTTTACTATCGCTTACAAATCGATGACGTACATGTAACGCTTGTGCCCTGGGCAATTCATTTGCATTTATTTCTTGAAACATTTTCATAGTTACGACTCAATCGGATCAACCATAGCGAACATCATGCCTACGACGCACATCTCGGATTCATTCTCTCCGAATTACCGGCGGCCTGTAATTTCAGCGAACGTAGGCCGTCGCCATGCCGACGCAGGTTCAGAAGCTAGCGCTGCAACTTGGAGAATTCGGTCGTGAATCCCACCGGTGTTTTCCCCTCCACGATTAGCTTAGGACGCTGTAGGGTCGATGGTGACCAGGCCCCCAAAGAGGGTAAGGCGGGAAATCTGGAGAATTCAGCCGAGCCGGCAACACCTCGCCTCTCTTTGCTGAATCCCCCAAGTCTCTCAACTCACGTGGCTGGCTACTCAAACACTCACGCAAGCCGCTTCGCTCGCGGGGACTGACCAACGAGAGCGGGCCGGGTACGGACGCCCGCCCCGCCACACCGGAGGGTGCCGGATCGCGTGGCAGGTGAGCACGGCGTCGAAGAGGCTCATGACGATCCCAACGACGCGGAAGACGCTGAACGCGTTCTGCGACCGATCGGCGTTGTCGGCCATCCGGAGGGGACACTGCCAGGACGAGCGGGGAGAGCTTCGCCTTGGTCGGCATGCTCCCCTGTCATCGAATTTCGACGGTTTGTGAAGTGTCGGTCCGTCGCCCGCTGCACCACTTGGTGACATACGGGAGCATGAACAAGTAGAGACCGGTAAACAGGAGCAAGACGAGCGGGAGCAGCGCCAAGAGGCCCACCCAGACGGCAGGCTCCTTCTGTCCCAAGGCGATGATGTTGGCGATGACGCCCACTGTAAAGGCAATGGACAGCCAGCGGTGGCCTTGCCGAGCCCATTCGTTCCAGTTCAATGAAACCTCCCCTGATGACGAGCCCGAAGCGGTTCGGGTACACATACGAGCCGTTCGTGACCGACTTCGGCCGCGAGATTCGTCCGGCTCACGGGATCCGCGCGAGCATCTCGACGAGCTTCCCGCCCATCATCTTCCAGCCGTAGCGAGCGCCGCCGAAGTTCTGCTTCTGGTCCGGCTTGAAGCCCGACTGCACGAGGGATAAGTGCGTGCCCGACGCCGTGGGGGTGAGCGTGAACGTCACGACGGTATCCAGAGCCATGTCGCCGACAACCCAGGAGTAGCTGAGCTTGCTCTGCGTTTCGATCTCGATGATCCGACAGTTCACGGTGCCGTCCCATCCGGGGTACGGCTGCGTCTTGAGCGTGAACGCCGCCCCCGGCTCGAGCTTGAGGTCGACGACGGGCAGAAGCCACTCCGCGAGCAGTACGGGATCGGTGAGCGCGCGCCACACCTTCTCAGGCGAATGATGTAAATCGAATTCAAACGATAGGGATTCGGTTTGCGATGGGGCGGTCTTGTCGATGGGCGTCATTCGTCCATTTTCTCCAGAAGTTGTTCGAGGCGATCGACGCGCTCCGTCCAGAAGGCGCCGTAGAATTTCATCCAGTCGACGAGCGGGGCGAGGCCTTTCGGGTCCGCACTGTAGTGGACCTGGCGGCCCTCGGGGCGGTCGCGTACCAGGCCCACGGTCTTCAGGACTCCCAGATGCTTCGATACCGCCGGTTGGGATATCCCGGCGTGGTCGGTCAGCGCGCGCACAGTCTGCTCCCCCTCGCTGACGAGGCGTTCGAAGATGGCGCGGCGTGTCGGGTCACCGAGGGCCTTGAAGAGCTCGTCCGGTGCAGCTTGCATAGCCAAACCATAGCTGGCGGGTTATTGATCGTCAAGAGCGGGGCGATCACTGGAGGGAAAACGGTTGAGGAGGGGCAATCCCTACCGGGCCGGGCTGTCGTGAACGGAGCCGCGAAGCCGTATCTCCGCCCTTCGGGACTTCATCCCTATCACGGCCATTCGGACGGCTTCGCCGTCCAAGAAAGTGGCATTCAGGAGATGGGAAACCTTTTTCCGAGGGATGTCTGGCCAGGAATATATCATCAATCGCCAATATTCGCATTATATAAATTCATGCTCCGCGAATCAGAATTGTAGCAAGGAGGCTTGTTCTTGCCAAAACAAATAAGTCATCAGTTGCTCTCTTTACGATACTCTTCGAGAAGGAACCCGAATCGACCAAATCAAAGATGGGATGGGCACGACGATGGCTGTCATCGAAACGGCTCGGGAGAATGGGCCTTGAAGGGCGCTCGGTCCTTCGACGATCAGGGGACTCAACCGTGACCGCGAGCCCTATGTCGGTAAAGGTCGTCAATTCGGCGGGTTGCATCGGGAGGGAGCAATGGTACTGTTCGCCGATGGGACAGTTCGCTTCGTCGGGGAAGAGACTGATCCGAGCGTCTTCGAGGCAACGTCAACGATCGCTGGAGGCAAGAGGGTAGCCACTGATCCGTAGGGCGACGGTGGCCAGGCTCCTAAAGAATTCAAGGCAGTGGAAAGACGGGATTGGAATGAGAATGGAACTTGAGCGACTACAGCGTGACCCGGTGAAGAACGAAATGCCAGGCGGCATGGGAACACTGCGTTTCATCGCCACGTGCCCATGAAATGCAGGCCAAGTGCTCACAATTGCCAAAAAAGCGATGGATGCCGCAATCCAACTCTCCGAATCGGAAGTCTTTGAGGAGAGCGCATGGGTGGCGGCACGACCAGATCGTTTCGTGAAAAACTCGGCTCCTCACTCTTCAGGGAACGAGATGAATCGAGAGAGGGTTCTTCCCCCTTGAAGAGCGGATTCGCTTACATGGTGAAACATAATGCATTATTAACATGCATACTAATACATTTTTGCTAGAGCTAGGCATGAGATACTGGTCCTGGTGGGATGCTGCAATCCTCGATGACAGTGCAGGCAGAAAAGGGAGCATAGCGACTACCGAAAATCATCGACACTTATCGACAATCGCTATATCCGCCTTTTCCGAGATCGCAATGCGAGAAGCTCGAGGTCGATCTCCCCTCGAATCGCGACCTGGGCCACGGTCATCGGCGGGAAATGGTACCGGGTCACATTGCCCTCGGGGGTGAACCACTCCGCCTCGACGGTGATGGTGCTCTGGAGCTGCACCATTGATCTTGTGGCAGGCCCGGTAGCAATGACTTTCCCCGACGGGACCGTGGTGGAAGATGAGGCTCACCAGGTTGGAGTGCGACCGAGATTGACTCCCGGCCGGGCAAGTCCTATGATCCCGATCACCCGCCCTGGATGTTCTCCCTTCGCTATGCGTTGCGTCCCGTCGCCGTGTCCCCGACCCTCGATGGAGGTGGTCCATGCATCTCGCACCGGGCCTCTTGGCGCTGGTTCTGCCTGAGATGACGGATTCGTCGGTACGGTCGCGAGACCACCGCGCCAGTCGACTGAAACGCTCGGCCTCGGTCGGCCCGCAATCCGAAGGCGCGGGCACGGCCTCCGCGTTGCGGGTCTATCTCACCGCGGTCCTGGGGGGTGCCGCCAGCGCGTGCGCATGGTTGGTGCCGGGTACCGGGTTCAGCGCGGTGCTCGGGTGGATCGCCGTGCTGCTCTTGGTCTACACGGTTCGTGCGCGGCGTGCCTACCTGCCGGCGTTTGCCGCCGGACTCGTCGGCCACCTCATCGGCTTCTACTGGGTCGCCGGCACAGTTTCCGCCTTCGGAGGTTTTGGTTCGCTGACCTCGGCGCTGATCTTCTCCCTTTTCGTGGCCCTCGGCGCGCTCCTCTTCCTGGTCTACGCCCTGGTTCATCACCAACTCCCCGCTGCTTTCGACGCCCTGGCCTTGCGCTCGGCGACCGCGATCGTGATCGCCGAGCTTCTGACGATCCGCCTCTTCCCTTGGCACTTCGGGCATACTCAGATCGCCTTCACTCCGTTCGTGCAGATTGCCGGCATCGGCGGCGCGATGGCTGTTTCGTTCCTGATGTTCTGGCTGGCGGAGGTCAGCGTCCGCATCGTCGTCTTCCGCGAGCGGCGTAGGACATTTCTCGTGCCCGTGATCCTCTTCGCGTGGGCGATCGGCTATGGGGTCGCGATGATGCGTACTTTCTCCGCGCCTCAGGGCCTGCCGCAGGAAGTCATCGTGGTGCAGGGCAACGCCTCCCTTGCCGAGAAGCGCGACCTCGATTCGGCCCGGAAGAACCTTGACCGAATCTACGCGCTGAGCTGCCAGGCCGCCCATCCCGGCTCCCTGGTCGTCTGGCCCGAGGGTTCGGTACCGGCCTACATCCCTGCCGCTATCGGCAAGGTGGGTCACCCGCCGGTCTTGCCGTGGATCGGAGACGGTACCGCTCTCCTCGTCGGCTCCTATTCCTTCCTGCCGGATCAACGGCGGTACAATGCCGCCTTCGCGGTCTACCCAGATGGCACGGTACCGCGGCCTTACTTCAAGCAAATCTTGATCCCATTCGGCGAATCCATCCCCTTCTCCTCGTACCTCCCTTGGCTCAAGGGGTTGAACGCCAAGGCCGGGGTCTTCAGCGCCGGAACGGAGACCCGGGTCTTCTCCTACCCGATGCGACGGCCGGACGGGACGGCAACGACCTTGAAGGTCGCACCTTTGATTTGCTATGAGGACACGGTCCCTGCTCTGGCCCGCAATGCGTCTCGGAAGGGGGCGGAGCTCCTGATCAATATCACGTCCGACTCCTGGTTCGGCCGCACGCTGGCTCCCCGCCAGCACCACCTGATCGCCGCCTTCCGGGCGATCGAGAATCGACGGTTCCTGATTCGAGCCACGAACACCGGCCTGAGCGGCGTCGTCGACCCGCTCGGCCGGACCATCGCCTCCATCCCTCCCTTCGCCGAGGGGACCGCGACGGCGCAAGTGACACCACTCACCTATCGCAGTGCTTATGCCTACGGGATTGGCGACGGGCCCTGGTGGGCCCTGATGGTTGTCGCTTTCGGCGTAACCGTCCATGCGAACGGGATGTGGCGAGTTCGCCTCTCTCGTCCCTGAGAGCTCGCAGTCGGTCCCAGGATCCTCAATACCGCGAGCTCGGCGCGATCGTGCACGAAACCGAGGATCGGGTGCGCTTGACCGTGATCCCTCTCGATGACGACACGCCCAATCCCTGCGGGATGGGGCGGCCACGGCTCCGTGCTGGAGATGAGCGGTTCAGCCGTCTCCGTTTCTCGGGGAAAGGCTTGCTAGAGAGCAGGCAGAAATGGCGACATAGCAATCTGTGCTCAGAACTCAGTTTGCTCTGCGAATTTCGACCCGAGCATGGACTCGTCCGCGGCGAGTGCCCGAAATGTCGTCGGGCCTTTTTCCCCCTTGCGAGTACTGCTCGGCTTTGACGCCCGCGAACTCACGCCGGCCCTGGTCCAACGGATGACTCAAACGGCGGCCGAGACCCGTTCTAGTTCTCTCGGAACAATCGATCACACAAATCCGCATTTATTTACATTAAATTGGGAGTCCTCCCGCAATGGCAAAGACAATCGACCATAAACCAACGGTGCGTCCTGGTGTGCCTTTCCCGCTCCAGTTTGCACTTATGGTCGCCGCTCTATCCATCGGAGGAGGGCGAACACTGTTTGCTGGCGAGTCTCCGACCAAAGCGGCTCAGATCGAATCGTCGAAGAAATCTGCTTCGATGAATGGCAGGAAGGTGCCCTTAAGACATCCATTTCCTCCTCCCCCTCTGTCTCCTAATGTCGATCTGCCTCGCGAGCCTTTCAATAGCTTTTTTCCGGATCCGAATGTCCCCGAAGGCTCGAAGGAGCTTCAGAAGAACATTGCCGAGGTTTTGAGACGCCTCAGTACGCCATATCCTTCGAGAATTGCGCACTTTGCCTGGTTGAACACCAATCCCGACTGGCAAAAATTCGGGGTCCGTCTGGCAGGTTGGAACGGGATGATCGTCAAGGCGAATGAGTTGGCTGACAATGTTTGGATCGCCAAGGTTCATGTACGACCTTGCACAGTGGCGGCCGGCCGATCTCTCGTGTACGACTATGTGGAGGAGGTTTACCGTTATCAAAACGGCAAACTTATTTTGATCGAGACCGATGCTGGTGTCCCAAAGCCTGACAAGCAGAGGCTCGCCCTGCATTGAACTCGACTTGGATTATGGCGAATGACAAAGAGAGTGATATCGCCTAGTGCTTCTCAGGCATTGATCGTGTCCGTTCCGCGAAGTGCATCTTCAATTGGGCTGGGTGAGTCGTCAAGCTTGGTCCATCGCCACAAATGGGGATGCGATGGCCAATACGAAACGCGATGCGACGAAGGAAGCCTTCTGGCGGGACGCCATCGGGCGGCAGGCCCAAAGCGGGCTGTCGGTGCGGGAGTTCTGCCGGCGGCACGGGCTCAGCGAGCCGTCGTTCTATGAGCGGCGACGCACGTATCAGGAACGCGACGCCCATCGATCCGCGGCCCCGCCGGCGTTCGTCCCGGTGATCGTCCGCGACGACCGGCCGAGGGAAACGGCGTCGGACGCGGGCCTCGTCATCGAGTTGCGGGGCGGCCGGCTGTTGCGGCTGCCCGGCTCGATGACGGCCGGGCGGGTCGCCGAACTGGTCCGGGCCCTCGAGGCGGCGGAGGCGACGGCGTGATCACCTCCAACCCGGGCACCGAGGGCGTGCGGGTCTGGGTCGCCACCCAGCCGGTCGACATGAGGAAGGGCTTCGATGGTGCTACATGATGACCTCCGCTCCACGATGAGTGAGAATCGCTGGCCGCGCAAGAGTTCCTTCAACTCCTTGAGTGGCTTTTTCCGGTCCGGGACCAGGTAGAGGCCAATCTCCGGATCGCGTTCGATCTGCAGCCGCCCTTGGCGGATCAAGTAATAAGCCCAAGACGTGTGCTCACCCAGCCGCCTGACCGCTTGGCCAAGGCTGATCCATCCCGGCAAGCCGTGGCGTTGGAATTCGGTCCGACGCGCAGAGACGCCGTGTTTCTCCCGAATTCGTCTCACCGACTCGACGCCCAGACGCCGCTTCAGCGGCGCATGATAGCCGGCGGCCGTCAACTCCGCGGCGATCTGCTGGTCGGATTCCCCGGCCTGCGCCCGCCGCACGACTTCGTCGATCAACTCCTCGCCTTTCTCCATCTCCGCATAGGTCACGACCGGCAGGTCCAGCAAGGCCGTCGTCCAGTCGCCACCTTTCCAGATGATCCGGGCCTCGCACTTGTCCGCGGCGGGGCGATGCAGCACGACCTTATCAATCAAAGAACGCAGTAGTTCTTTCTTATGGATATTAATGAGCGTCCCATTGTCCCACATCTGCCGCAAGGAAGGGCGGGCCTCGTCGAGCTGTCTGCGAAGGTCGTCGCTGGGTGTGACCGCTGATTGATGTCAATGACCGCCTCATTTTCCGGCCCTGGGAGTCACGCGAACGGCCCGAACACCTCATCCCAGGTGCGTCGG
Organism: Singulisphaera photorubra; assembly: GCF_045290345.1. GTDB lineage: Bacteria > Planctomycetota > Planctomycetia > Isosphaerales > Isosphaeraceae > Singulisphaera. The sequence continues at coordinate 5,068,929 of NZ_CP155447.1, forward strand.
AGTGTAAAGCCTGAATATCCTTTTCAGAATGGCCGTTTCTGATACGATGGTGATCGACTTGCGACTCTCTGAAGCTGTCAGGGGTGGGCTAGAGATCACCCATGCTATCCCTACCTTGGCGGCCCCGGTGGGGAGGAGATGGATTATGCGGCGTGCGTTCATAATCTTTCTGGCCGCCGGCGCTCCGCTCGCTGTGGGCCTGGTCTCAGGCCCGGGGCGTGCCGACTCGCCCTTACCCCCTCCGGCGAGGCAGACGATCTGGTCGAACAACCGGTGGTTCTTCGCCATCACAGACCCGAAGGACTGGACTACGACCATTTACCGGGCGACCCCAGACGGTAAGGGCATCAAGTCCTGGGCGATGCTCGGCTATCTCCGCTTCGCCTGGCTCGCCGACGACGGGGAGCATCTCGTCGCCGCCCCCCCCGGTTGGTCGGGGCTGGTCCCTCTCGATTACGACAAGGAGCACGTGATTCTCTACTTTCTTGCTCGGGGGGAGTTGCTGAACAAGGTCACGCTTGGTCAGGTCATCGGCGACCTCTCGAAGCTCCCGCGCACTGCATCCCATTACGCCTGGGGACATGTCGTCGGCTTCGATCAAGACGGGTATTTCGCCATCGAGACGGTGGAGAACCGCGCCATTCCGATTTGATGCGTCTAAGGGCGAGTCGCTCATTGACGCGCCCTCGAAGGCCCCCCCATGAAGGGGTTCGACGACGCAGCACACCGGAAGCCCTCGATTTTAAGCCAAAGCTTCCAGGTCAACCTCGATGACCACCGTCACGCAATCGAACGCCTGTCTTCAGTTACGCGGCCCGACCACCATGGATGAATCCAACTTTTGGCTCATGCTTGAGTTCCGCATCGAAGGGGAGACGCAGGGGTTTGCTGACCGCCGACTCCGCGGCCTCTGGTGCGATGGCTTCCTCCCCGATCGCTACCTCCTCGACGACCCATCGCCGCGGATCGAGGGGCGCGCCTGGATCGGCAAAGCGGGCCGGGGCGGTTGGCAGGAGCTATGGGGGTTCACCCTCCTGCTCGCTGGCCCCGTGGCTTCCCGCGCGAGTATCCCGTGGGCATGCCTATTTCCGCCCTACGACGTAACCCGGTGGCTCACCATCGACCTAACCAAGAAGAGCCTCGTCATCGAGCCGGGGGTAGCCGTGCCCGACGGTCGACCACGCGACAAAGTCGTTCCGCCGAAGTGAGCAAATTGATTTGTGCGCCAGCAGTGAACTATGAACGACGATTGACAGGTGCGAAAAGTTTCGAGAGAAGCCATTCGAATTCTTCCGACACGGCTCCGGCAATTCTTACAACGATCCGCAACAGCGCTTGGATCCCGATAGAAGTCGCTCTATCTCCAAAGGCTTGTTTTTGTCAGGTTCTGAGCGGAGTTAAGTGTTCCTGACGCTTGTTTGCAAGCCTCTGGCGCGACCCGCGAAAACACCGGGATCCAAGCGCTGTTGCGGGTCGTTGAATTCTTAACATCAATCATCGGTCACACCCATTTGTTGCAAGAAGCCTATCCAGCTTCGGTCTGAGGACCACATGCGGACCGATGCCTCTCGGTCTCTGCTAGAAAGCAAGATCAGCCCGTTGGACTGGTTTATCGCCGAACTCAACAAGCCCCAGAGCGACCGATCACGAGCCATCGATCTCCTCGCGGCGGTCCGTGACGCCTCAAGCATTGACGGGCAGAAGGGGCGACATAGCAATCATCACCATTAATAGAAAATTGATCTGTTCCCCTCTCTAGTGCGTCGTGTCTATCACACCTATCTCCGACCTTGCTGTCCGAGGTCAGACATCTTATCGCCCCCGAGGGCGTGGCTTTGGCTGAGGCTGTTCGCAGGTACCGCTGCCGCCGATGCGGTACTCGATCTCATGCTTAGGGAAGCGGATGCCAGAGCCAAACTTGTCTGGTCCGCAAACGTGCAGGTAGAAGGTATCGGACAAACCGGACAGCGAGAACTCGAGGGTGTTCCCATTCTTACCGCCATCACTGTAGATATCCAACGTGCGTGAGGTGCGGTTGTACCACCAATCTCCTTTTTTTGCGGTGAAAGGCGGGTTCCCGAACGGACGAAAGTCGGTGCCAGCAACAAACTCCCAAAAGGGTTTATCATCATCGTCCATACCAATGTAAATAAAAAGCACTGAATTATCACCTTTTTCTTTCGAATTAATATTGCAAAGAAGCTTACGCATTGCCGAATCTCCCGGTGATATCAGGACCAAAGGGTACGGGGTCAAAAGAGCCGGCTGAATGCCCCGTTTCGTGAGACCGACTGGCCCCCTTTCCTGGACCTATTCGCAGTCTCGGGCTGGGGCCGATACCGAAGAGGCGGGTTTCCAGCTCGCGGCAACTCTCAGGCAGGTGAACCCACGCACGCATCTCTCGTCGCCGGATGGAGCGGGGAGAGCTGGGTGGAACGCGACGTGTCGGGGTTCCATGACCACCCCTCTCTTCTTCTCCTCAAGCCTGATTTCACGCCTCTGGGAAGAACTACGCCGGGGCCGCCACGACCGTGACGCGGATTCGTCGGCCGCCCGTTTTGCTGCAGTTCGCCTCTATGAACAGGGCAGACAGGGGAACATAGCAATAGTGTTAGGCACTCAGTTAGCGCTGCGAATTTCGACCCGATCATGGACTCGTCCGCGGCGTGGGGAACTCCCCTCAGTGGCATGGGGCGAGCCACCGATGTGAGCGTGTCGCGAACCACCGCGCAGCGGCGAACACCGCGGGCTCGGGAGCCGAACCGCAAGCGTCAAACGGCTTCGCCCTCCAATTTGCTAATATGTTTGATTAGCCAATTTCGGATTGCCTAGCCCGCGAAATACAGGCAGATCATCTCGTAAGACCGCAGCGTCGGCTTGCGGCCCACCCACAGGCTGAATCACAGGCACGCAATGATTGCGAAGTACGCATGAATCTCGATCCCCTTGGGATGCGTACCGAGCAGATGGCGACAGCCGAGCACGGGGCTGAAAGTGCCGACCGTTGGCAAGTGGAACATCGTCGCTCCACTCTGAATCCCATATCGAGCCCAAACAGTCTACCTCGCCTAATTAAGGCTTCATCTCCCCCAAACAAGTGCCAGCAAAGCGACGGACCAGGCCACTCGCTCCACTTCCACCTGACTGCCCGCCAGACGACGGGCTATGAGTTGGTACACCAGGAGTGCAGGTGCCCGCCCAAGGCCGTGACCGGTCTTTCCTTACTTCATTACCGGGTGAGCGTTCCCCCGCCCGATGACCTTAGCGGAGGCGAAACTCCAAGCCAGGCTAACTTCGTCCTGAGTGACAAGGCTTCACAGTGGTGAGGACGGGCGGGGAATCCTCAAGCTTGCCAGCGGAGGCAGGTGCGGACGGGACTGCCGAGGAGGTGGTCCTGATCGTAGCCAACGACTTCGCCATGCTTCAAATGGACCTGGCCAACCAGCCTTTCGCCAAGTCCGAACACAACCAGGCCTTGAGAGAGCATTTTGAACGAGAAATGAGACGGGGACACAGCAATTATCAACGAAAGTCAATAATCACCATGCCCCCTTCTTATTCAACGGCATCGGTATCGCGGTCCGTCGAACCTTACGTTTCGAAGCGGCTTATGAGTCGTCTGTCGCCGAGGCCTTCGGCAACTTACCTTCGAGTACCGCGTACCGCTCACCCGCCTTCCTGAAGCTCATGCCGTTGTCGATGAACTTCCGCTCCTGACGCTGAACGTTCGCCACCGCGAACAGCTTGCGCACGATCGTGGGGCTGTTTTCGTTGCCCGCCTCGCTACGGGTGCTCTCCTTGTCCGGTCGCCAGGACTCGATCAGCTCGGGGACGACTTCGAGGAGAAGCTTCACACGGGTGGCCCGTGCGAGCTTCGGATCTTCGAGCTTCGCCAGAACCTGGGCCGGAGTTCTCTGAGAGGTGCCGGAGACAGTCTTTACCAGGCCGTCGTCCGTCGGCGTCGGGCCGAGCGCCGTACGCGCGAAGGGCTGGAGTGCGAGCTTCTCCGCTTTGAAGGGATCGCGATCCAATACACCTGTTTTGTATGCATGCACCTCTTCAATGATGCCGCGTAATGCGACGGCGAGCGGCGTTCGGGACTCGGCCCGCGCCAGATCGAGGGAGACCCGCAGGAGGTTCGCGAGGTGCTCGTTTTGCAGCCTTCGATCGCTCGGGTGGCGTTCCGCTGCCTGCATGAGGAGCCCGTTGGCCCATCGCGTCTGTCCCGCCTTGGCTTCGATCAGCGCACGCAGTGAGGCCGCCTCGCCATCGTCGAGCGCCCGTACCGTCAAACCAGCCGGGGGCCCGGCGGTCGCACTCGTCGCCATTGTGACAGGCGGCGTAACTGATGGGCTGCGTGGCGCCGGCTCAGAGGCCGGTGGAGTGTTGAGCGGGCCCTCTCCCGGGGCCGGGTCAGCCACCTCGTTATATTGCCGAAGTGGCCCAGTCGGTAGCCGCCGCTCCCGAACCGGCGCCGGCCGGGCCGGCTCTTCTTCAGGTTCAATCTCGGCGGGCGGCAACGGCACCTCACCGAGCTCGGCCAGGGCGAGCTCGTGGAGCCGATCCACGTCGTCCACATCCTCGTCCAACTCGTCGAACGAGGGGACTGCAATGGGCAGGTCCTTTACCTTTTCACCATCCGCATTCTCGAATCGGGTCAGGACGAGCGCATCCCCTTCCATCCGGCAGTAGATTTCTCGGACGCCGATCCTTTGAATCTCGCCGACGCCGTCGACATAGGTGATTTTGATCGAGGGCGACGAGGAACGTTTGGTCATTCCATCCCTGTACCTCGGATCGGCTTCGGCGGTCGCCAGTAATTGACGGGCGGCGTACGCACCGTACGTGGCGGGGTCGGCTTGGTCGATCCGCAAGCGTCCCTGATCGTCCTTGACGACCCGGATCTCCGGTATCGACCAGGACGTCGACGCTCGAGGCGCATCGGCTCTTGGTTCCGCCTCTCTCCGGCCGCCTTGATCGGTCGATCCTACCACAGCGCCCTTCCTCGAATGTGTCTGGAGGTTTAGATACTCTGTCCCGAGGTCACCCGATCAAAGGCGCCGTTCATGTCGGTGCCCCACCGCCCCGCGGTACTCGACTTCTCACCCGAATCCTCTTACGGAAGTCCTTGACCAGGTTGGGTCCTCTGACTATTTTGACGCTTCATCCCGCTGAAAAGTTCCATACATTCCGGGACATCGAACAGCTCGCCGTCCGCGAAGACCGGTTTGCCCGCATGAGCCGAGCCCCTCGAGCAGAGTGACGCGGCCAGACGTAACGTGAGAGACGGCGTGCCTGGATAAGTTCCCCAGCCCAGCGAAACGATGTCGGCAAGATGACCGGGAGGCGGGATGGCGTCTCGGCCATCTTTTGCGCAACTCAATCATAGTCGGTTGGCCTCGGGCCCCGAAAGGTCCCGTCGCGCAAACTCCGGTCGCCGTTCAGTAACGGCCCATGTCGAGATATCCCTCCACGTCGAAGCGGAGGGGCTCGGGCTCCTGGACGACGCGTGCGCTACCGCCAGGCGGGAGAGCGGCAATCAAACCGGGTGAGACGAGCAGTCGGGTCATCTCCAGGGTGCTGTAGATGAGCGCCGCGCGGACACCGTTCGGTCCCGACGGGCAGACGGCGAGCGCGAGCTCGAGGGCGCGCCGATCGCTCTCGCAGACGATCGGCCGCTGGGCCTGGTTGGGGGTGAGCGCTGAAAGACAGTTGACCGCCGTCCGTTCCCAGTCCACCGCCTCGTCGAAGCGGCGAGTGATGAACTGGCACATGCCGACGCCGATGGCGTTGCCGTGACTTCCCTCAGTCAGGCGGCCGCCGATGATCGTGTGAATTCGCGGCATCGTGGGCTTCCAGGGCTTTCCCTGCTCGTAGCCATAGGGTGATCGCCCGATCGCCTTCGTGTGCATCCCCTGGCCGGATTTGTCCTTTCCCAGAAAGGCACAGTAGAGAAGGTCGAGATCCATCACGGGCAGCGCGGGCATCAGGAGCTTCGAGCGGCCGAGCGCCGCGGCTTCCGTGGCGAAGAACTGGTCCACTGTCACCACGGGAACACCGATGATCTCGGCGGTCTCGTCGCAGGCATTCTCGATGATTCCCAGCCCGCCCGCGATTTTGAGCTCCGTTCCGCTGATCGTCCGTCGCGCGGCCAGTTCGATCGCAGCGCCGAGGCCGATCCGCGGAATATGTCTGTGCATCTCAATCGCGCGCATCTTGGACAGACCCAGGGCGAGGATCTTCGCGAACCCCGACTCCAGCCCGAAGAACGCCGCAGCCAGCGGTACCGGCCAGTCGATGTCGGTGTGCTCCTTCACCCGGTTCAGCAGCACGACGCAATCGCACGCCAGGGCATCCTCCGAGACGTGGACCTCGACATGGTCCACCGTGGCGATATGCCGTGTGTCCATCCGTGAGTGTATGGCGGCTCCGACCGACGCCTCGGTCACGCCTCGGGACGCCGCCATGTCGCGTTCACCGGCCTCGGTCCCACCTCCATGCGTGCCCATGGCGGTCAGGACTCGGACCTCCTTACATTGTGGCTTAAGAAAGTCGACCGCGGCTCGGACCACGGTTTGGATGTCGCGGATGCCGCGGCTCGGCATGGTCAGGCCCACGACCTTGTCGCGCAGGACCGCTGGGTCCGGGAAAAGGTTCCTCATCTCCCGGAACACCGCCGCGGACACATCCCGTTCGCGTGGCCGGGCAAACGTCTGCTCCAGGACACCGAACGGCGGTAATGCCGTCACTCGCGGGCACAGAGAGGTATCCATAGAGCGTTCCCCGAATCCGATCGCCGCAGAGATCAATCGGTGCTTTTTCTCGCGTTACGTAAGGACGCTGGCGGCGGATCGATGGTGTGCGTCGTCCGCCATGGCAGCCACCGCCAGAGGCGTTGAGATAGTTCGGCCGAGCCCTCACGCACACGCCAAGCTCGGGGCGACGACCCGATCACCAACGACTCCGGAGTCCTACGGCCCGACGTGCACCGCCGCGCTGGGGGGCGACTCGTTGCCGGCCGCGTCCAGGAAGGTCAGAGTATAGGTGTGCGGCTCGCTGGCGTCCACTTCGAGGCCGTGGGCCCGCAGGGATACCGGTGGGGAATCGCGGCCCGTGGCGAGGGAGTCCGCGGGCTTGAGGCCGAGTTCCTTCCAGGGCCGGCCGTCGCGATGGATACGCACGACGCGGAGGCCGCCATCGAGCGCCGGGCTGATCCGCCAAGCCAGCCGCGCGGATTTCCCGAGGGTGCGATCGACGAACAATTGGGGCGGCGCGAGCCGGGGGTTCACCGGACGCAGCGTGCCATGCTCGGAGAACTCGCGCCAGTGCTCGGCCAGGTCGGGGGTGGGAAGCCACGCCAAGGCGGGATCGCGCAGGGTTTCGGTGGTGGTGTCACGACGCTCCCGCGTGGCGATGTCGACGAGGACTCCGGCGGGTTTTTCGCCGGCGGTGCGGGCCGAGAGCACGGCGTCGAAGAACGGGATGATGATCAGCCGCGAGTCATCGCAATTGTGCTCGGAGCGGGGGTCGACCACCCGCCCCGCTGGGCTGCCCTGGAGGCGGAGCGCGCGATACATCGCGTTCATCGGCTCCCACGAGACAAAGTGGCTGGAACTCGGCACGGCCTCGCGCTTGCCCCACACGAAGAGGAGCGGCAGCTCACGCGACGTCTCGAGGAACCGCGCGCGGAACTCGGGCGAACCGAACTGCTTGTGGCAGCCGCCGCGGAACGACGCCGCCAGCACGCGGCCGGGGTGCCGCAAGATCATCTGCGCGGACCAGCTCGACCCGCCGGAGTGCCCCCAGAACACCCAGGGCACGTCGGTCAGCTCCGCACGCCCCGCATCCCGGGCGAAGCCCGCGAGTGCGGCCAGAAGTGCGCGTTCCGATCCGCTGTCCGGGTCGTTCCACTCGTCGCAGGCCCCCGCCACCCGGTACATGGGCACCAGCAAGGCGCAGTCGTGATTCCGCGCCAGCGCCCGCCAGTGGCAATCCCCCGTCACCGGCGGATGCTGCTCGGGCGCGGCATTCGTACAGCCGTGCTGGTGGACGATCACGCCACGTACCGGCTTCTTCGTATCGGGAATCCAGCAGGAGAACTCAGCACGCTCGAACCGGTCTCCGTCCCCCGGCGAGATCGTCCGCGTGAGCAACAAGCCATCCTCCGCCGGAGCCCCGGCCGTGGCCACCGCGGCGAGCGGAGAGCAGAGCAACAGGAACACGGACGCGGCGGTCGCGAAGTGGGTCGGCTTCATGGTATGGGGCGTAAAGTGAGAGATCGGTTTTCATAATCAAGCCCAGAGCGTTCACTGCTAAGGCCTGTGTGATGCGCTAAAGTGCACCCTGGGGATTGGACCAACGGGGTGCCGTCTTTATGGTACGCGGGCAGGGTCGGCGTGACGACAACCAACCCGATGAATCTCGACTCTCTCGACCGAAAACCGTGCGAGATCAGGGGCCTATCACACAGCAGCTGAGGGAGTACGAGTGGCCAGGCACCGCAGTGGCGAGATCGGGAAAATGTAGTCGAAGCTGGGAGCATGGCCTGTGTCCTTGGGGGATTTTTCAGGCGATCCACATTTCCTACTTACACGAAACTCATACAAAGTTATCTTACTATTAATCACATGCCACTTCAAAAGACACATCAAAGCAAAAGCACGTTGTATCGCCTCACGAGTCTCATTACGATCGCGGCAAACCGACCCTCCGATCATACCGATCTCGGCCCGTCCGACGATCGATGGCGGGAGGCTCGAAGTCGACGGGGAGACCTCCTATGCTCGTCACGTTCGCCTTGTTGATGACGATCCCAGCCGTCGCCGTCGATGCCCCGGACCGACGCGGGGCGTGGTCGGTTTCGACGGGTGGATCGGCTCGACCGACGAGCGGGGCGAAATCCGGTTCAACGGCCTGCCCGGGCGCAAGTCGTTCGTGGCAGGCTTACTCGACGGTCGGACCCCGCCGCCATGGTCGACGACGGGCCCGATGCCGGCGGGCGACGCCCTCCGGGGGCGGTTCGCGCTCGTCCCGGCCGCCGAGGTCGCGGTCATCCCGGGCCGCGAAGCGACTCTCGTACTGCGGGCCAGGCCGATCGGCTATGTCCGCGGAACGCTCAATCTCGCCGACGGCCGGCAGGCCGCCGACTATGAGGTCGTCCCCTGGTACGACATGCGCGTCCTCCAGCCGAGCTGGCGGTACGACCCGGCGACGGGCGACTTCCTCGCCGGGCCGTTCCCCAGCGGCCCGGCGACGCTCCAGTTCTCGGAGAAGATGCCCGACGGGACGCAGCGGAACTGCGGCCGGCAGGTGGTCGAGATCATCGCGGCCGAGGTGGCGCACGTCGAGCTCAAGCCTGGCGAGAGTGCCTGGCTTCCTGGTCCTGGCTCACCTCTTGGTGATTCCAGAGGCCAAGGATTACCGATTCGGTCCGTCATCCAAGTCGAGAGCAATCCCCGGCTCAGCACGAATCCGGTAGAACTCGGTTCTCCGAAGCAGACAGACCCAGAGAAGTGCCATACATGATACCATAAGCAACTTACCCAGCGGCGAGATTTGCCCCTTCGCGGGACCAAGCACGGCGAATCCAACGAATCCCCAATGCAGGACGAAACCGAGGACCATAACCATGGCTCGCCTTGCAGTCAGCTCGGAATCATCCAATGACCATGCGCTTCGATTCCGACCCGAAAGTCACGCCAGTTCAACCAGAGGATGATCAGCAATAGTGCGGCGAGGATCCAAGTCAACTTAGCGCCCTCCGCATTTCCGGATCTCGACACGACCTGTCGTGGCCTTCGTCCGACGCGATCCTCACCGCATGAGATTGACAAGGAAAAAAGCGACTTCCAAAAATCAGCACTCAATCAACTTCATCAAGAATCACCACTTATCGATCGGTCCAGTGGGTACAGGAACCTTCGGTTCGAAGTGGCCGGGGAGCGGCGAGGCTGGCCCGGCCTGACGGATCGCCGCGACGGTCTCGTCGAAGAGGTCGGCACTGGCGAGGTTGATCAGGCGATGATAAAGCGCCTTTGCCGGCCGGATCGAGTGGCTGTACCACTTGATGATCTTGCGGAACTGGAGGCAGGCAAGCCGCTCACCCCGGCCATCCACAAGTCCATGGAAGTGACGTGACATCAGGTCGACGCGATCCTCGAAGGACGGCTCGGGACCGGGGGTTCCGTGCTCGGCCCAGTGCGCGAGTTGACGGAACAGAAACGGATTCGAGAGCGCTCCGCGACCAATCGAGATCGCCGCACAGCCGGTCTCGCGGAAGGTGGTGGCGGCATCGGCGAGCGTGCGGATGTCGCCGTTGCCCACGATCGGCATCCGCTCAACAGCTTCGACCACCGCCCGGATCCCCGAACGATCGACGCTCCCCCGGAAGCCTTGTTCACGCGTGCGCCCGTGGATGATCACCCCGGCCACTCCGACCTTCTCGAACTCGCGGGCCAGGTTGGGTGCCGAGAGGGTTTCCGCGTCCCAACCGAGCCGCATTTTGACCGTGACCGGAACATTCACCGCGTTCACAACGCTCTCAACCAGCGCGGTCGCCGAGTCGGCCTGACACATCAGGGCCGAGCCTCCCCCGGTTTTGACCACCTTGTTGACCGGGCATCCCATATTAATATCAACGAGGGATGCTCCCTGGTCCACGGCCCAACGTGCCGCCTCCTGCATCTCGGAGATCACGTGGCCGTAGATCTGGATCGACATCGGCTGATCTTGAGGGCAGGTCTCGGCCAGTTCGAAGGAACGGCGGCGTCGCTCGATAATCGAGCGAGCGTTGACGAGGTCGGTCGTCGCCAGGCCAAGACCGCCGCACTCGCGGACGGCCAGCCGGAACGCCATGCTCGTGTATCCCGCCAGAGGCGCGAGGAAGAAACGCGAGGGAATTGAAACGTTTCCCAGCATCAAGGGCTCGCGGACAATCGACGGCGCCACTTCATCTTGCATGACAGATCATTCCAGAGGGATAGCCGAGAATTCAGCAGTGTTTCGTGTGAAAAAACCAAGGCAAGGCAGGCACAACATCCTGAGAACGGATTGCGAACCGTGTACTTCTCTCCGTGCTTCATAGCGGAATTGGTTATTCTAACCAAGCAAGGGCTAGTTTCACGAGAGGGAATGCAATGCGGCAGACGAGCGACGCGGACGCTGAGTCTTGGGTTCTGACCACGGAACCGGGACGTGCGCTCCTGGACATGGTCACAGCGACCTCCACTTACGGCCCGACCGAGCTTCAGCGCTGGCGGCGTGGGGCCGAGCCCGACCAGGTTGCGGCGGCGGTCCGCCTGGCCGTGGGCCGAGCCCGTGGAAGTTCCAAGTTCACCCGAGCCAAGGCAATGTGGTTCGAGCCGGTCGGCCTCGAGCAGGCCACGACCGAGACCGTCGCGAGGCACAAGGCAGGCCGATTTCGCGGCTCGCACCTGCTCGATCTCTGTTGCGGAATTGGCGGCGATACGCTGGCCCTCGCCAGCGAAGCCCAGGTCGTCGCCGTCGACGCCGACCAGGGAATGTGCCGGCGGACCCGCTGGAACGCCCAGGTCTACGACGTTGCCGAGCGCGTCGACGTGATTCGGGCCCAGGCCGAGCGAATCGCCTACCCGAGTCAGTGGCTCGTTCACGTCGACCCCGACCGTCGCCAAGTGGGATCGAAACGAGCCCGCGATTTGCTTGACTACTCGCCCGGCCTGGCGTTTCTCCAGACGCTACCGGGGCGTGTCCGCGGCGGCGCAATCAAGCTCGGTCCGGCGAGCGACTTCGTGACTCATTTCGGTGAGCAGGATTGCGAACTGGAACTGATCAGCCTGGGAGGTGAGTGCAAGAAGCCACGGTCTGGTTCGGAGCACTCGCGACCTGCCGCCGCCGCGCAACCCGACTTCCAGAAAAGGTCTCCTGGACAGACCAGGATGGCCCGAGCAACCCATTCGTCCCGATCGCGAGCCCTCTAGCCTGGGTCTACGATCCAGATCCGGCCCTCGGCCGCGCGGGACTGCTCGACAGCTTCGCCGCCGCGAATGGACTGGCCCGCTGCGCCCCTGGGATCGATTTTCTGACCGGGCCCGAACCAATTGATTCCCCGTTTCTCGCCTGTTTTGAGGTCCTGGAAATCCTTCCCCTCGATCTCAAAACGATCGGAAAACTGGTGACCGCAAGAAAGCTCGGCCCACTGGAAATCAAAACCAAAGGAACCGATTTACGCCCCGAGGCCCTCCGCGCCCAATGGAAGCCCCGCGGCCCTCATCCGGCGACACTCCTCCTGATGGGGGGCAAGGGGACCGCTCGTGCGATCCTGGCCAGTCGCCGGAGTGCCCCTGTTTCCCAGCCTCACTCGTAGCGTCCAGAGAACGAAGCCATCATCTTAACCTCCGCTTTGGCAAGGAGATAGGAAGGATTCTGGCCGCTGAACCATCACAATTCGTTGATGAATTTAGCACGGGTTAGTCGATGCGTTTCCTTGCACCGCCGCTACGGACGGAGGATCGGGGACCGACGCGAATGCGAAGCGGAGTCCCAATCCCGGCGCCCGGAAGACACGGCACAATACCCCAGTGCCCGACCTGATCGACTCCAACACAGGTCGATTCTCAGGAACGGAACAGCGGGAGGGGCTCGAAGTGCTCTCCCAGCGCGGCCTCGGCCGGCAGCTTCAACCAGCGCCCCAGCACGGTCGCGTAGACCCGACGGAAGTCGATCGCGTACTCAGGGTCATCGCCTTTCAAATGCGCCAGGTCGGGATACGGGCCATGCAGGCCACCCTGCACGGCTCGGCCGAGGAGGAAGACAGGCGCCGAGGTGCCGTGGTCGGTGCCCGCACTGGCGTTCTCGCGGAGGCGGCGACCGAACTCGGAGAAGACCAGGACCGCGACCCGGTCTCCGTCGCCGGAGCGGTCGAGGTCGGTCAGGAAAGCCTGTACCGAGCGGCTCAGCTCACGCAGCAGGCCAGAGTGCCGGTTGAGCTGCTCCGCGTGGGTATCGAAGCCACCGAGCTGGGCGTAGTAGATTGGCGTCGACAACCCAGAGCGGATCAATCGGGCGACCAGTCGAAGTCGCTTGGCCAGGACGTAGGTGTCGGGATATTTGGCCGCGTCGTCGTCGCGAAGGACGTTTTCAAGCCGGGCGCTGCTGGCGTAAGAGACCACCGTGCTTCGCGCGACGAACTGGAGCAATGGGTTCTCCACGCTCCCTCCCTGATTGGCGATGCGGTCGAGGGCCGCGCGCTGCTCGTCGGCCCCGTCGGACCTGGGCACACCCAGGCGTCGGCGGAACTGCTCGATCGTCGCCAGCGAGGGGACGTGCTGCTGTCCCCCGCGCAAGGATTGGGGCAGTGCCTCCGTAGCGATGTGCAAGGCCGGGGCGTCGCCGCCCGGGGCCGCCGGGCTGGCGTCGATGGCCCGGGCCAGCCAGCCGGGGTTCTCCCGGCCCGGGTTGAGCCTTGCCGTCTGCCAGATGGCCATCGACTCGGAGTGCGACCGGTTCGGGTTAGGATAGCCGACCGACTGCACAATCGCCAGCCGGCCGTCTTCGCGGAGTTTCGCGAAGTCGCTGAGCGACGGGTGCAGCCCGACATGCTCGTCAATCGGCTTGAGATTCTCCGATTTCAAGGCGAGTTTCGGGCGGCTCTTGTGGTAGATGTCGTCGCCGTGGGGGACGACCGTGTTGAGGCCGTCGTTACCTCCGTCGAGCTGAATGACGACGAGGATCCGGCCGTCGGCGCCGCGCCTCGGGCCGTCGGCCAGGGCGTGCGCGGAGCGAGCCAGGAAGGTCGGTACGGTTGTGCCACAGGCCAGGAGTGTGGAGCCTCCCAGGCCCAGTCGGAGCATTTCGCGTCGCGTGGTCGTCACGGTCGGTTCTCCCCCCTCGTCAAGCGAGCTGGAATTCCGGGCAATGGAGCAGTCGCTGTAGAGACTTGCGTAAGCCGGCAGGGTCACCGTCGCGACCGGCGACCAGGATCAGGTCCCTGGCATCAGCGGCGAGGTCGCCCTGAAGCAGCAAGTTGACGAACACCCCGGCCGCCTCGCCGGGTTTCACCGCGTGGCCGTTGGCCCAGGCGATCGGGTCGAAAGCGGGCACGCCGTAATCGGGATTGCCCCAAACGACGTCCGTCGCCCAGTTGAGACGCTCGAGTAGCGTGCTGCTATTGATCCAGGTCGTTCCCCCTTCCCACCCCATCACATTCGGGGGCGCGAAGAGCTCCTGACCCTGCCGGCCGCAGGCCGAGGCCGCCGCCAGCAGGTTGACCTTCGCACGCGGGACCTCCAGCATCCGCAGCAGGCCGATCGTGTATTCCACGGGCGACTTGACCCGACACCGGTACGCCGCCGCCGAATAGAAATGTCTCGATCGAAGGATGACTTCCATCACGCGACGGATCGAGTACCCGCTCGACCGCAACGTGTCGGCCAGCGGCTCGATCAGGTCCGGGGCCGGATCGGCCCCCTCGGCCACGAACGCGCGATAGAGCTTTCCCGCCAGGTGCCGGGCCGCCTCGGGCCGCTCCAGGGTGATCAGCACCACGTCGTCGGCCTTCCAGTTCCCGGTCCGACCCAGGAAGGTTTTGGGGCCGCCGTCGTGTGCCTCCTCCTCGAACACGAACCTCGGATTCGCGTCGTCGGACGTCCTGCGCCCTCCCTCGGGGGTCCAGCCGGTGAAGGCGCGCGCGGCCTCGCGGATGTCGGCCTCGGAATAGGCGCCTCGTCCCAGTGTGAACAGCTCGAGGAACTCGCGGGCGTAGTTCTCGTTCGGCCGTTCACGCTTGCTGGTCCCGCCGTCGAGCCAGACGAGCATGGCCGGATCGGCAGTCACCGCCCCGAGCAGCCCGGCGAAGTCGCCGAGCGCCCGCTCGCGCAGGCCCTCCACCTGAGCGGCCATGGCGCGGACGCTGTCAACCTTCGTCAGGCTGGTGGCAAAGTGGCCGTGCCAAAAGAGCGTCAACCGCTCCCGCAACGGGTCTGAGCCGAAGAGCATGCGGTAGAGCCAGTACGCCCGCAGCCGCTTCGGATCGGCCGAGCCGACGGCTCCCGTGTGCAGGCCATCCCGGATCGCTCGCTCCTCCACCGAGGGGTCGGGCGGGTTTACGAATCGCCCGATACTCTCGGCCGGGCCCGCCTCCACGTCACGCCGCAGCTCGGTCCAGTTCGCGCCGAAGCCGGCCGCCCGGTGCAGCCGGGCGACCTTGCGCAGGTCCCACGGGTCCTCGGGGCTGGGTTCGAACGGAGCCCACGCTTCATCGCCGATCCTCGTCATGGCTCACCCCGCTTGGTCGACGTTGCGGATCACCAGGTCGCCGAGGTCCCGCGCCTCGCCCGGC
This sequence comes from Singulisphaera photorubra, assembly GCF_045290345.1. Lineage (GTDB taxonomy): Bacteria > Planctomycetota > Planctomycetia > Isosphaerales > Isosphaeraceae > Singulisphaera. The sequence goes on from NZ_CP155447.1 coordinate 5,084,245, forward strand.
TTCACCGTGAACTCGATCTCCGTCTTCACCGGCTGATTGTGGACGATGACCCGGTAGGTCGCCCCAGGGATCAAGGTGGGGAACGTCATTCGACCCTCCGCGTCGGTTTTCAGCCTACGGTAGCGCTCCCGGTCGAGGTTGGCGACCATGATCGCGTCGGCCATCAGAGGACTCTGCTTGGTGTCGTTGACAGAACCAGGAACGAGGTCCGCGAACGAGGCCCCTGGGGTCAGCACCACCTCGAGGTGAGCCGGAACGAGCCCGGGTCGTAGCGGCTTGCCCTGGTCGCGGACCAACCGGACGGTGGCCGACCCGCAGGGCTGCAACCTGACCTCCAAGTCCTGTCCGGCCTGCTTACCTGAGATGTCGACGACCGCGCCCCGCTGATCCTTCGCATCCAGGAAGAACACCGGCGCGGACGCGTCAGGAACGCAGCCGGCCAGCTCAAAGCGGCCCCTACGCGTCGGCATCACGCGCTGGCCGATATTGATAGTCATCTGCGATGGCGGCAGATACCACCGGCTAAACAGGACGGCGTCGCGCACCGGCTGGCCATTTGCACCGACAAGATGACCGCGCACGGTCACGCCTCGTCGCAACGTCAGGTCGAGGTCAACCGGGCCGCCATTCGGCTTCAGATCGAGCTTCCTCAGTGCATCGGGATAGTACCGCCGATTCGGCCAGAGGAGATGTCCGTGCAGCTCGACGGCCGGAATTTCCACGTGGAGGAAGTCGGCCGTCGGCCCCTTCACCAGCAGGTAGCCCGGCCCCGGCATCACACCCAAACGGTAAGTGCCGTCGGCCGCCGTGATCGCCTTCTGTTCGTCGCCGTGGAACCAAGAGCCGGAGTCCTTGATGAAGTAAGGATTGTTCCTCTCGTGGGCCAGGTGCGTAACGATCGCGCCGGCGACCGGTCGGCCAGTGTCGGCCTCGGTCACGCGGCCCCGCACCAGGACGCCCCGTGGCAGCGTGAAATCCGCGCGGGAAATGGCCGAATCTCCTGGGACGACCAGGTCCCCTCTTCGCAAGAACGCGTCGGCACCTTCGCGGGGCGGGTAGACCTCCATTCGAATGGCGGCACCGGGCGCGGCCTCGATCCGGTAGCGCCCGTCGTCGGCGATCGTTGCTTCCGCCTCGCCCATGGTCTGCCCTATGCCATGCTTCTCGGACATGCTCCGAGCACGGATATGGGCACCGACCGCCGGCGGCCCCCCCTTGCCGAGCGTCACGAGGCCCTCGACGATGTGGGCGCGAGCGAGCGCGAGCGTGGCGGCGGCTACGTCGGCCTTGGTCTGGAGTTGCAACCGCTGGTTCCCGAACCCGGCCGCGCGGACCTGAATGGCGAGCGAATGGCCGGGGCCAATGCCTCGAAGGGTGAACCGACCGTCCGCGTCTGTGATCGATCTGACGACCGGCGCGGGCAACGCCTCGATGGTCAGCGTATCAGAGCTCAGACCCTCGCCGCCCGAGGAAGGATACGCGGAGTGCAGGCGCACCTCCGCGCCGGCAAGCGGCGAACCCTCCAGGTCGACGAGCCTCACCTCCACGGGCTGCTCGGCCTCGAGCCGGCTCGGCTCCCCGACCGGGCCGGCCAGGTCGGCAAGCGTTCGAACCGCGAAGCCGGTGCCACGGGCCGTCGCGACCAGGAGCAATCTGTCCTCGGTCTTCACCTGGTCGTCGGGCACCTCGATGAGGTAACGGCCCTGGGCGTCGCTCCGGCCACGTCCGAGCACCTCGGCCATGGTGGGGCCATCCATTGGGCTTCGCGACGACGGCCGGGATACGAGTACGACCACGGCCGCTCCTTCGAGCGGCTTGCCATCGGGTCCGACCACCAGGCCGGAAACCACCGAGCCCGGCAACTCCCGAGCCACCAGCCGCACCGCGGCGAGCGTCGCTGACACCCCAGCACTGTCAGTAGGCACACGGCCATCAGCCAGCGCGCAGGCGCCCGCCGGTTGCGCCGCCCGTCGAGGATTGCCAGCAGTCGCCGCTCCAGACCCGAGGGCCTCGCCATCGCCAGCGCCGCCGGGGCCAGGGCCGACGCTTGCCGAAGCGATCGCGCAACCCCCAGGAGTTGAGCGGCGTACTCCGATGGCCGCTCACCTGCTTCCAGCACCAGATCATCACATGCATGTTCGCGCTCGAACCGGAGTCGAGCGGCCGCCCACCAGGCGAGCGGATTGAACCAGTACACCGCACAGGCCGCCAGTCCCAACCATTGCGTCAGGCAGTCGCGGCGGAGGATATGCCCCAACTCGTGCATCAGGACCGCGCGTCGGCGTTCGGGCGGCCATTCGTCGGCCTCCGCGGGCAAGAGCACCACCGGCCGGAGCACGCCCCAGGTCAAAGGCATGGCCGCCGGACCGCCTCGCAGCAGCGTCACGCGCCTGGCCACTCCCAGCCGCCCGGCCGCCTCACGGGCCTCCTCCAACCAGACCTGGTTGGTGATGCGTTCCGACCTGCGTCCCAATCTCCAGATCGCCACCCAACTGATGGCATACCAGGCGAGTAAGGCCGCCGTCCCAACTCCCCAGACTGTCAGCAGCCAGCCCGGTCCGTCCTGCGACGAAGCGGTTGGCACCGCGTCCGCCCGCAACTCCTTATCCTGTTGTTGAATCGCCAGGGACTCGCGTTCCCTCGGCCTCGGCTCCGTCATCGGGTAAGAGCCAATCCCTGCAACGGCCCGCGAGTCGTCCTGGCGGACCAAGGACGTCGTGGCTGATTTGGGCTCCGACGGCTGCGCCGAGCTCGACAGGATCGGCAGTCCCCAGCGCGGCAGGGCAAAGGCCAGCGGCGGCACGGCCAGGGCGCCGGCCAGACCGAGGCACCAAACCAGGTGCCGCGTCGCCGCGGCTCTCCTTCTGATCCCGAAGGTTACGATCCCAGCGCCGGCGAGAACGCCGGCCGCTTTCGCCGCGCACATCAGACCCATCGTCGTCCAGGTGGCTCCTTCGGAGCTCAGGAGTCTCATCAGAACTTCCATCGCCTCGACCCTCCGCAGCCTGGTTTCGCCCCCCTGCCCCAGCCGCCCCCTGCGGCTCAGAGACCCGCTGTTTTCAGTCGCACATCACCCAGAGCGGTCGTCTGCCTTCAACTCAACCGTGAAATCATACAACTAATCCATATCCATAATTATCAAACATAAACAATTACAGGCACGACAAGACGGATCGGGAGGAGGTCGTAAAGCGACTCCATGGTCACCGTTCCTCCTTTCGGGCCTGCTCGATCAGAAGCGAGAGCCGGTCGAGGTCCTCGTCGCTGAGATTGGAGCTGGGCTCACCCAGCAATGCCGCGACGGCCTGGGCCGTCGAGCCGTCGAAAAACGTCTGCACGAGTTGGCTGAGGGCCGACCGCCGCGCCTTGTCGCGGGGCACCGTCGGGAGAAAGACGTATCGCGGCCCGTCCTGCTCATGCCGCAGGTGCCCCTTCTCCTCCAGGATCCGCAGCAAGGCCCGAACGGAGGAATAGCTGGGCGGGTCGGCCAGCGCCTCCTGCACCTCGGCAGCCGTCGCCCGGCCCTGCCGATAGATAACGTCCATGATCTGCCGCTCCCGGCGACTGAGCGGGTCATTCGGAGGCCTGGCCATCGGATCTGATCTCCCCACAACCCGGCGGGTTCACCGTCCAGGCCGCTCACCCGGCTCCGGATCGGACTCTGCTAAAAAACCAGCAGCCTGCTAAAAGATTAGCAGGCTGCAATCCCAGGTCAAGAACGACATGCTAAATTTCTAGCGGGCCCGGCGCGCGCCGCTGCGTCGCGGACTGTCCTGGTGGACGAGTCGCGTCGCATGTTGACTTTGAGTCGAGGCGATCTTTGACGGCGGCGGCGATCGGCCGCCTTGTACATCACTGCGTGATCCTGAAATGGGACGTGCCGATCTACCGCATGGAGAAAGCCAAGTAGGCCCGCCAAACAACCGCCGCGAGTTGATACAACCCGGCTTATGCGTTCCATAACAAAACTTGACATGAACCGAAAAAACAATTGACGCCAATCAGTGGGAACAGGTGCGGCTATCGCTTCATCTTTCGCCTACCTCCTGACGGATTCTCTCGAACAGCTCGTCAGGATCATTGAAGACGCGACTGGCCGCATCATCCTGATTCTTGACAGGAAAGATCCTCAATTGGTACTTCGGCTTCGATTGACAACGAACCGCGACAACCCATTCCGGCGTGGCGCGAGGAGCGGGCCGATGTCGAGGGGTCAACGACTGGCTATCGACCCGAATCAGTGCCCACCGTTGGGAGCCATCTCGATCGATGTCCTCCATCACCACAGTTAATTCTTGGCCAGTACTAATCTTGTGATGTTCGTAAGCCTTGAGCTTTTGAAAGAGTTCACCTGCGAGGTGTTCATTCTCCGCCTTCTCCGCCAGAATGGCTTGGGCCCTCGCGGCTTGCTCGTGACTCTGTTGTTCGGCCCTGGCTTGTTCCTTTCTCAGTTTCTCCACTCGATCAGCATCAGAATGATCCACAAATTTTCGCACTTCGCTATTATCAAAATCGCTCACATGTTTCCTCTACGCTTTGTTTTGGTTTCAGGTTTCAGGTTTCAGGTTTCAGGTTTCAGTGGGATGTTAGCCATACCTCGCTCAATCCCGATCAGGTCCTGGAGCATCAGCTTCGCGATCCGCGACAGTGCTCAAGGACCGAGGATTCTTGCGGTTTCCGCAACGGGTTGGTTTGCAGTAGCACGGCCGGCCCAGCCATAATTCCCTCGGGGTCGGCGTGAGTCTGAGGAATGGCCCTGGGCTGAGGGGGATACGGCCGGGCCGGCCGTGCTACTGATTCGACCGGCCCGGAAATCCAGCGAGATTCTAGCCCAATCGCGGACCATTGTTTTAAAAACAAAGCATTCCTTATCTATGGATACAGGAAGTTCGGGAGTTGCTGCAAAAAACGCGACCGTTGTCCCACCCCGACGGAACTGTATTGCTGAGCAAGCGGTTGTAGGTAATCCCTCCGCCCGGTCCACCCGTGTCTCGTGCTCATTTCCATGGCGCGGTCAACAGCTCACAATGACCATGACTTCATCGATGACCGAATTCGAAGCTCCGCATGGCTTAACCCCGTCGGCTTCCGCCTGTTGAGATTGAAGTCGTCGGTTACGGCCCGTTGCAGAGCCCCGGACATGAGCAGTGCTGTGTGCGACTGCTTTTGCGAGCACGACTTCAACTTTACCCGGCGAGACTGGCCCGCCGTTGAACGTCGTCTTTCCCGTTCGTCATCTGGGGTGGCCGAATTTCATGGGAAGTCCAACGCAACAAAGACAAAACCAAGAAACCACATGTTTCGTTTGCCACCGCAAAACAAAGACCTCCAAGATTCCATTAAACACGATCAAGATAACAGACATGCTGGCCACCCGAACGTCTTGCCAGTTCCTCACTCGGTTGACACTTTGGCAAGGGAACCAGGTTGTTGGTTCCAGGGGCCGGGCGAAAAACCCGACAACGTGGCTACAGGCTGACTGAATCAATCAACATTTGAGTCCTGCGCGACGAACACACGCCTCCCGTGTAGCTGCCGCCGGATCGTGGCCAGCCACTCATCACCGGGAAGGCCGTAGGGGCGGAACTTCTCGAGTCGGCCTTCTTCTTCACTGAAGAAGAGGGCACGATGGGCACCCAGCTTTCCGGCCGCGGGAGAGTCGATCAAGGTGCTGGAATCGTTGGCACTCATCTGGAAGAGGACGCGGACCTCAAACTCACGCAAGGCCTGGCGGTCGAAAGTCCGGTTCAGGTTATTGAGGCTGTCGCACCAGACGATCGTGTGGACCCCAACCGGGGGGCCTTCACGGAGGATGTTGACGAAGAGTTTCGAAGGAGGGGTCGCCTTTTCCTCACCGTAGCGCGAGTAACCGAAATCATCCTCGGCCTTCCGCAGGTCGCGAAACCGCTGAAGATCGTTGACGATCACGTAGATGGCAGATGCCTCCCCAGGCTCCTTCTGGCGACGCTCGACCTCGGCGGCGATCTCGCCGATCACAGTAGCCACGTCGCGCCAGGCGACGTCTTTGACGGCGTGTGGTAAGACACTGTCGAGCCGACCGAGGAGCCCCGCGTTTCTGGAGTCGGCCGGGGTGCCGTCGAAGAGGTAGAACTGAACCCCTTGGGTCCCGTCGGCAGGGGCATGTTGCGCTGCGAGGCTGATCACGGCCGTTGAAATCATCCCCAAGGCCGCGGCATCGTTCTGCCCGACGATCAGAAGGTTGCTGCCGCTCTGAGGTCGGAAGACTGCGGCCGTCGGGTCTTTGATCGCGATCGCATCGCCGAGCCAGGCATGGTCGGCCTTGGGCGGCTCGGGCCAGGCCGGCGCGTGCATGAGTCGGCCGAGCAGGTGATTCTGAGCCGCGACCGCGGGGAGGTTCCCCTCGAAGACGATCTGCGAGACTGGGGGCCGATTCTGATCGGCGGCCAGTTTTTGGATCGTCCTGAGATATTCCTCGCGACGCTCGTCGGGGAGCCAGACGACCTGAAAGAAGTTATTCCCTTCGACCATCCCGTTGGCATCGTTGTAGATCGCCTCGCCGGGCCTGGTCAGCAGGCGAGCGGCCGAGTTGTCGTCGCTCAAGATCAGGTGGGCGTCCGACTCGCTGCACTGGAGTGCGATCCGGACCGCCATCTGGCCCAGCGTGCTCCGCGCCAGGGAGAACGCCCCCCCCAAAGTCTGCGATCCCAGATGCACATGAATCCCGAACGCTCGCCCCTGACGCACGAGGCGATCGAGCAAGAGCGCTGTGTCCTGGGCGATCTTGTCATCCTCAACGAAGAATTCCTGGAACTCGTCGACGATGAACAGGATCCGAGGAAGCGGAGGTTGATCGGCCACCTGGCGATACCCGTTCAGGTCTTGAACCCCAAGGTCGCGGAATCGATCGCCCCGGTTCTTGAGTTCGCCGTCGAGCCGTTGCAGGACGCTCAGCCCGAACTCGCGCTCGCTCTCCACGGCGATGACGCGAGCATGAGGCAACTGGAGCGTGGCATAGACCTTGAACTCCACGCCTTTCTTGAAGTCGATCAAGTAGAGTTCGAGCTCGTCCGGACTGTAGCGCAGGGCTGCATTGGTGATCAAGGCATGGAGCAAGGTGGATTTGCCCGACCCTGTTTTACCCGCAATCAGCACGTGCTGAGACGTACCCCGTCCGAGCCGGAGATGTTGCAGTTTCGTGGCTCCCGCCCGGCCGAGCGGAACGTCGATTCCCTTGGCGCTGTTGCTGGTCCAATATTCCTCGGGGGAAGGGGCGATGAACTCGAACGGAACCTCGACGCGATTGGCATCGCGAGCTCGGTCGCCGACCACGTGCAAGAGCTTCGTGAACGTCTCGGGATCGGGAGGCGCATCGAGCGCCAGCGGGAACTTCGAGAACTCCGGGTCCTTCCACTGGAATCGCCCCTCGCGCCAGTTCAAGTTCATACAAAGCGATTCGAGATCCTTGATCTGGCAGCCCGAGGGGAGCGGCTGCTTGATGTCGACGGAGATCAAGGTGTAGACGCCACAACGCGCACCGCTGCTGACGATGCTCATGAGCCGTCGCGCAGCCGACTCATTGAAATTCGCGGGAAAATTCGCCACGACCAGTACCCGGTAAGGCTCGGCGACCTCGCCGGCGTGAACGTTGTACTCCTCGATCGTTTTGAATTCGTTGCGCAAGTATTTCTGGATTACGTTTTCCATGTGCGCCTGGAGGTCGGCCAGACGTTGCTCGATGTGGGGCGTCTCGGTCCAGATCCGGCTATTGACAAGCAGTTCCTGATAGTCACCCAGGTGCATGAAGGCCGCGTAGTTCTCACCGAGTCCGACGGGGTCGATGATGGTGAAACGCACCTTCCCGGGGGGAAGCGACGTCAGATAGCGAAGCATCATCGCCTGCAGCACGCGCGCGGCCTCGGCCTTGCCGGCATCATGGACCTTCAAAAGGATCGATCCCTCGGCGGGGAACGAGAGTAAGGCAGGCAAGGTGAACCGCGTGGGGCCGTCCGGCTTCAATCGAGCGTCCGTGGAGATTCCCTGGGGAATCCGGGCAAGGTCGACCTCGAACTCTCCGAACCGAAGCGCGGGGGGAACGGCCGTGGGAGGTTCCCAGCGAGCCGGATCAACCTGGTGCCAGTCGAGAAAGTGCTGATGACAGACCTCATTGACCTCTGCGACAGTTGCCTGGACCTCGGCCAACCCTGCTTTCCAATTATCAACGAGCTGCTGCCAGGCCTTGGAATAAGCCGCTTGCGTCGACTCCCGCTCATGTTGATGGTTCGTTTGAAGTTGAGCGGTCTCGTGTTCCAGCCGCTCCTTGAGGTCGGCAAGCCGACGTGGATAGCGCTCGTCAGCCTGCTGAAGGGTCTCGGCGTATCGGACTTCGATCGCTTTGAGGAGCGGGGGAAACTTCTCCTCAGCCTGACTTGTCTCCTGCTCGCGACGCTGTTCACTCTCAAGAGTCAGCCTGGCAAATTTCTCGTCGGCCGCTTGGGTATCGAGCTCGCGCCTTTCTTCCACCTCCGCCTTGTTCCGTTCAAAGGCCGCGTTGACCCAGCTCTGGCTCTGGAGGGCGAACGCGTCCGCCTCTTCGAGGGTCCGGCGAAAGGGAGGGTAGAATTGGCCAACCTGCCTCCTGGCTACGGTGGCGAGCCAGAACCAGAGTCCAGTCGCAATCGCGATCACTCCGCCGGCATCAACGACCAGACCGGTCGTCCAGCCGAGCGTCACCCCTAGCGGGTAAGCCGCCGCAATGCCGAGGACCAGAAACGGCCAGACGAACTGCTGGAGCTTGAGAAACTTCGGTAGTGACAGCTTCACCAGCGGCACGAGTTGCTCTTCAGCCCGCTTCAATCGTTCTTGCAACTCGAGCAGAGGATTGTCCGAAGGAGGCACGGTCACCTCGCCGCTCGACTCGCCCGATCGAGGGAAAAATGACCGGCAAGCGTCGAGAGGCCGTTCCGACTCCTCCTTGATCGTCTGCAACAGGCCGAGCTCCGCGTTCAGCTCTGCCAGGCGTTCCTTGTGGAGCTTGACTGCCGAATCTTTGGCGGCCTCGAACACGGCAAGGACCTGCCAACGCGTCTCTTCATGCTCACGTTTCGCCGCCTTCGACGCCGCGCGGTACCAGGTTGCGGTCTTGTTTCGGGCCGTGGCGAACTCCGCCTCGACCTCCTTCCGCTCCGCCTCGAACCGCGTTCGGAGCTCGTCACGCACCGCACGGTAACGAATCTCGGTCGCTTCGATCTCGGAAGCGGCCGCCTTGGTAACTTTCTCCAAAGCCTTTTGGAAGCCGTGCTCCTCAGTTTCCACCTGGCCTCGATGCCCTTCCTCCGTCTCCGTCTCCGCACGCGCACGCTCAGCAGCGATCCGCTCCAGAGTCCGCAGAGCCGCGAGTTCTCGTTCGACCAAGGGCGAATGAGGCATGATGGACAAACCTGTGGTTCGAGCGCCCGGAACTGGGCCGGTCAGAGATGGGTTGCGTGAGTCACGAACTTCCGGACGAGTCACGAGCAATCCTGGCGGATCTTGTGAAGAACCTCGGCAATCTTATCCATCGCACGAATCGCCGCCGACGTTTGATGGTCCAGCGGGAGGAGATGGTTTTTCTCGAAATCTCGCGAGACCTGGTCGCTCCACTGTTGCTTCACATCGTCCCAGCGCTCGCGGAGAGCCTTCTGCGTGAAGGTTAGCCTGGCGGAACCTGCGCTCATAATTCCATTCCCTTACGTCGGCCGTCCCGCCCATTCCGTGGCGATCGGACCGGGACTCATTCAGGAGGTCGGACGAGTGATCTCTTCTCCAGTCGATTCCTCGTTCGGCAGCGCGATCACTTCCGCAGATCCTGTACCTTTCGCGGGCAGTTCCGGCCCAGCTTGCTCGCTTTCAGACGCGACGGCGGAAGGAACTTCCCCAGCCAGGGCCGAACCCGGCACGGCTTCGGGCTGACTGGTGGAGGGAGCCGACGTGTCTCCTGAAAGGCTCGGCGGAAGCAAAGGCGCCGACGGGGCTTCGAGGGCCATGTACTCTTCAAGGGCCACGATCATGCGTTCGAGCAAGGCCAGCGAACCCACCAACCCCCCGGAGAGTTTATCGCTCAACGGCTGCGACTGGCTATGATACTCGGAGAGGGCGTGTTCGAGGACGGGTCCCCATCTCTTGATCCGTTGGACCTTGTCCTCAGCCTCTTCGAGCCTCTGCTTGGCGACCCGGAGCGCTTCCTTTTGATCGCTGTCAGAGACGGCATCGCTGTTCGACTGCGAGAGCCGGCGGCGATTCAGCTCGGTCCTTGCCTCGGCAATTTTCTCTTTGGCTCGCTTCACTTGCGAGGTCCAGTAAGTGTACTGGTCGCGTTCGAGCCAGTTGCGAACCTGCCGGATCTCCATCTCCATCGCACCGAGCGCGACGCGGGCGTCCTCCGCATACGTGAGCAGCGCGAGCTTGAATTGCTTGATTGCGTCCGTGGAGCGGACGTTGGCCTGGCTCATGATCGCCCCTCGTCGTCGTTAGCGCTGCTGCAAGTACTCTTCCACGCGGTCGGCCTTGCGCATCAGGAACGGTACGTGCTGGTTTGTCGAATCGACGAATCGGGCGACCACTTGAAGCGTCTGTTCGAATTCCTCGACGAACTTGTCATGCTCACGATCTCGCCACGACTGTCCGAGGCCGGCGAGTTGACCATGAAGCACAGTCATCTGGGCAAGCAGGTCGTTGTTGAACTGCCGCAACTGCGTCGCGAAGCGCCGGAGCTCGTCCGGATTGACGATCGCCTGACCCATGAAATTCCCTTTCGTAGCAGGACGAAGCCGGGAGGGCGGCTCTTGGGACAGCCCCGCGCCGCGACTGTGAAAGAATTGGTTATTCAAATTATCGTAGCCCGGTCAACCCATGCTGTAAACCTCTCACATCCTTGACCGCATCCAACCCTCCCGAGCAGCCCTCAGCCGAGCCAGACGGGCCAGCGTTCGCCTTGCTTAATGAGTTACGAACGAAAGCGGTTTCGCCTTACAGCCGAATGCCCGGAACGAGCGAGGTTCCTCCTGGAAAAGAGTTGATCGTTACCCCGTCCGGACTTCAGTGTAGAATCAAGTGGAGTCATCGCTTCCACCCATTCTCGACCGAGACACTCGCAAGGGGAACTGATCATGGCGGAGACGTCCGCTTCACAGGCCACGAGTCGTCCCTTGCAAGATCTCGACGATTGGGAGTCCGTGCATCAGGAGGGCGAAGGGAGCGACCGGAGACAGAAATCGACGTTTCGCAATTACCGCGAGAACGTCCGCGCCGGAGTTTGCGAGTTTTATCGTCTCAATCATCGTCACCAGACGCTGGCCTTCGTCCTTGAGAAAAAAAAGGAATTCCTGGCCAAATCCCGCCGATCGATGGGGATCTGGGAAGCAATGGAGTTCCTCAACACGCTCGTCGATGATAGCGATCCCGACACGGATTTCACGCAGATCGAACACCTGATGCAAACGTCCGAGGCGATCCGGGCCGCGGGCCATCCGCGCTGGTTTGTGCTGACGGGTCTGATCCACGACCTCGGCAAAGTGCTCTGCCTGTACGGTGAGCCTCAGTGGGCGGTCGTCGGCGATACTTTCCCGGTCGGCTGCCGTTATTCCGACCAGATCGTCTTTCCCGAGTTCTTCTCGGAAAATCCGGACTCGTCCGTGCTCGAGTACCAGACTCCCCAGGGGATCTATGAGGAGGGATGCGGGCTAGACCAGATCCACCTGTCCTGGGGCCATGACGAATACCTCTACCAGGTCGTCAAGGATTACCTCCCGGAGGAGGGACTGGCGATGATCCGATATCACTCGTTTTATGCCTGGCACCGTGACAATCAGTACACCCATCTGATGAACGAGCACGACCGAAAAAAGCTCGAGTGGGTTCGTGCCTTCAACCCGTACGACCTCTATTCCAAAGCGCACGATCGGCCCGATGTCGCCGCCTTGACTCCTTATTACCAAGAACTGATCGCGGAATACTTCCCGCCGCGGCTCTCCTGGTAAGCGGACTGCGATCCCAGCCCTTGGAATCAAGGCCGAGGCGGGATGACACGGATTGCCCTGTACCCACGATCAAGCCCGAGTCGAACCACTTCGATTCGGGCCGCCCCTCGTCGCGACAGGCTAAAATCGAGTCGTGAATGAGAAACGTTGAGCCAAGGCGCATGGCCTTGAAATTCGTTCCCAAGGGCCTGGAGACTCATCGAGTGAGGCGACCTTCATGACGCAAGGACCGAGCCATCCTGACGAGACGCCCGATGACGAGTCGCAAGAAAAGACCAAAGCCGGTCCGTTCAACACCTGGGCGGATGACCCTGGGCCCGAGCCGACGTCGCCCCCTCGCGCTCCATTCATGCCGCTGGAAGCGACGTTACCGGCGTTCGGTTCTGTCTCCGGAAGCGAGTCACAGCCGTTCCAGTCCTCGGGCGCGGAGGCTTCGGACGAATCGATCGGGGTTCAAGGGACGCTTCAGCCCGGCCAGGTTCTGTTCGGCCGTTACCTCGCGGAAAAGCTTCTCGGCGAAGGGGGAATGGGCACCGTCTGGCTGGTCAAGCATCTGGAGCTCGATACACTCCGAGCCCTGAAGTTGATCGTCTCGGGAATCGCCTTCGATCCCCAAGCCCAGGCGCGTTTCAAACGGGAAGCCCGCGTCATGGCGCGGCTCTCGCACCCCCACGCCGTCGTGGTCCACGACGCCCGCATGGCGCGTGACGCTGCTTTCATCGAGATGGAGTACATCCGCGGTCAGAGCCTGAACAAGGCGATGACCCCTGGGATGCCCATGCCACTCGATTGGATCGCGCGGATCCTCGAACAGCTTTGCGACGTCCTCGAGGAAGCCCATCATCAAAAGATCGTGCATCGCGACCTGAAGCCGGCCAACCTCATGCTCCTGGAGGGGCGACCGGTCGGCCGCGAGCAACTGAAGGTGCTCGACTTCGGGATCGCCAAGATCCTCGAGGCCGACTCGGATACCGCGGATGTCCACACCCACACCGGCAGCTTCCTCGGATCAGCCCCGTACACCAGCCCCGAACAGGCCAGCGGCGGCGTGATTGATGGCCGGAGCGATATCTACTCGGTCGGGATCATCCTCTATGAAATGATGACTGGTCACCGGCCCTTCACCGGCCCCATCACCCGTTTAATTTACGATCATCTCTATACGCTTCCGCCGTCGTTCCTGGAACGCAACCCCGACTGCCACGTTCCGGCCGAAGTCGAGGCCGTTGTTGCCCGCTGCCTCGCCAAAAACCCGGACGAACGCCCTCAGACCGCACTCGAACTTTTCGAGCAGTTCCGCGCCGCGCTCCCGGCGGGATACCTTGATGACGGCCCCCACTCCCCTCTCCAAACGGAGCGCAACCCGACCCACGCACAACCGACGAAACGAACAGCGGCCACTCCGAAGCGGGGGCCGATCGATCCATCAGGGGACGTTCGCACCCAGGCGCTGACCGAAGACGCCGATCGCGTTCCCTACCAATATCCGAACCTTCCCTCGCCGCCGACTCAGGGCTACGGGATCCCCAAGTCGTCGAAGCCCTCATCGGGACTGGACTCGACTGACTGGGGGCATCCCGGAACGGTCACCGAGACTCCCGCCTCGGGTCGAGCGCCGCGAAGCCGCCTCATCACCATGATCCTGATCGTCACGACCATGGCCCTCTTGGGCTTCGGGGTCTTCGCCTTCCTCTCCAATCGAGTCGTCCCCGTCCCGCCGCCTCCCGGCCTCCCCAAAGGTTACGTGGCCGCCGCGGGTGCGGCGATCGTCAACGGCCATCCGAACCTTCTCGTTCGCCAGAGCGACAACACGAAATTCATCCTCATTGAGGGTGGCAAGTTCAAAATGGGCAATGACGGCTTTGACGGCTCGGCAGGCAAAGATGACGACGACCAGCCGGCCCATCCCGTCGTCCTCTCAAACTTCTTCATGCAAGAGACCGAGGTCACAAACGGCGAGTTGGAAGCGTATTTCACCGCGAACCATGTCGATGTGGCCAATCGACCGAAACGTTGGAAGACGGCCTGCAAGCGGATCGAAAAAAATGGCCCCGACTACAAGCTCTATCCCGCGACCGGGATCACGCACGATCTCGCCGAGAAATATGCCAAGTGGGTCCGCGGCCGCCTGCCCACGGAAGCCGAGTGGGAATACGCCGCCCGCTCTCGCGGCAAGTCCAACCCCTACGTCTGGGGAAGCGAGCCCAAGCCCAGCCTGAGCATGGCGAATGTGGATAGCATCGGCCAACTTGGCCTCATTCCCACGACTCTGGTGGGTTTTATCATAAGGATCGAACCGAACAAGGCCTCCTTGATATGACCGGCAACGTCCGTGAATGGTGCCAGGATCTTTGGGCTCCCTACGTCTCATCGACCGAACCGCTCAAGAATCCGCTCGTCATGGTTGTCCCAAAACAAGAGTTGCCAGAGTATGTGATTCGCGGCGGTTCTTTCGCGGTCTGGAGCGACCGGATTCGCACGACTCGGCCGAGAAAGCCCGAAAAGGACGACCAGACGACGATCGAACTCACTGAAGACCAGACCGCCGAAGACCTGGGATTCCGTGTCGTCATCGAGTGGCCGAAGCCTTGAAGCCGCCGGCCGCGATTCATTCCTCCCCCAGTCGAAGCGACCCAACATGAAATCTACGCCTCGTTCTCCCGCCCGCGCCCTGGTGATCTCCATCGCGGCTCTCAGTGTGGCCGGGATCGCGATCGTCGCGGGTCGCCACGCCATCAAAAAACCTACCCCGGTCCCGATTGAGACGGCCGAGAAGGCCCCAGCGCGGAGTCTGCTCCCCCAGAAACCCAAGCCGCAGCCCGAGCAAAAAGGCGAACTCAGGGCTCCGCAGGCCTGGGTCGTCGCCATCGGGATCGACCAGTATCAGGACAACACGATCCCGTCGTGCCATGGAGCTGCGCGAGCCGCCCGTGCCGTGGCCAAATGGTTTGGTGATACCGCGAACTGGAGTTCCGATCACGTTCTTGTGATGGATGAACGAGGCACGGCCGAGCCCACGAAGGGGATTTCTTCGGAAGGTGTGCTGCCGACTCTCGCCAACCTCGACTGGGCGTTCAAGACTTGGCTCCCGCAGCGGGTCCGGCCCGAGGACACGGTGGTGGTCTACTTCGCAGGCCACGCACTCGGACTCCCCCCCAGCGCCGATGCACCGCCGGGAAGCCCCGGACGGGAATACTTGCTTCCGATCGACGCCCGGCGACTCCAGTGGGACAAGTCGGGCTGGGCCCTGGACGAGGCCATCGACGGCCTGGCGGCCTCGGGTCAAAACCCGGTGGTCTGCTGGCTCGATACGTCCTTGCACGGCCGGGGCGAGCGGATCGAGCCGAAGTCCGAATTCATTCCCTCGGCCACTCCTCTGCTTCAAAAACTCGTTCGATGGCCGGGGGTGACGGCCTGGCTGGCCGCCGATGGCAAACCGGCGATCGAATCGGCGCGGGTCGGAGCCTTGAGCCCCTTCACGGCCGCGCTCATCGATTCGCTCGGCACCCCGGAACGTCCGAATAACCTTCTCGCCGCCCTCGATCGACTTCAGCAGGACCAGACTCTGGCCCAACAGGGTTTCCGAACACTGGGAGGCATTGATCCAGGGCTCGACCTCTGGGCCTCGACCATTCGTCAGGCCAGCCTCCTCAAACGTGAACTGCTGCTCCAACGCGGGCACGCCGGTGCGGTTTCCGCCCTCGCCTTCAGCGCCGACGGCAGTCGAATGATCTCGGGTGCCCAGGATTCGACCGTCAAGATCTGGGCGGTCTCGGATCGGAAACTGCTGCGCTCGCTTTCGTATCACATGGTCGGTGTCACCAGCCTGGGCTTGAATGCCCGCGGCGATCGCCTGGCCAGCGGCGACGGCTCGGGATGGCTGCGGGTTTATGACCTCATCAAACAAAACGAAGTTGCCCCGGCGCCGCCGCACGAGCGGGGCGTGGATCAAGTCGCCTTCCTACTCGAAAGCGATCTCATCGCCTCGCTCGACATGGACGGCAAGAGCTGGCTCCGGAAAGCCGACAATCCGGTCGTAGAGAACCGTCTCCTCTCCAATCACGCCACCGGAATCGCAACCGCCAGCGGCGTGGGGCCAGTGGCGCTGGCACTCGCCGAAGACGACGGCAAGCTCACACTCCTCGGACCGGCGGGAAAGCCACTATCCATCATCGATGGCCCCGGTGGTGTCGTCACAGGGCGGCGGCTCGCGACCAACGGCGGCCTGGTCGTGGCAGGTGACGACCAGGGTCACTTCTTGGTCTGGGATGCCAAGGGATCCAAGGAAGTCTTGAAGCAAAAAAGCGCGGCCGCTATTGATGCCCTGGCGATTTCGCCCTCCTCCGAGATCGCGGTCGCCTCGGGCAAGGAGCTGCGAGTTCTGGCGATCGGTACGACGCCCCCCGCCGAGCTAGTCCTGGCCCTCCCTGACAACGCAAACCTGGTCGCTTTCTCAAAGGACGGGCAATGGCTGGCTGCCTGCACGGCCAGTGGCGCCTTGCAGCTCTGGCAACTCACAGGACCCAAGACAGCCGAGCCGCTCCCGCTCGAAAACGTCGGGACAAAGGGACAGACCACGACCTTCGCCTTTTCTCCGGACGGACGGAAGCTGGTCTCGGGCGACAAAGATGGCGGACTTCGCACCTGGGACCTCCCCGACGGCCACCAGCGCCCGCCCGTCCCATCCCGCCGCGGCCAGGTCGCGAGCTTGAGCGTCTCCGGGGAGGGTCGCTACCTCCTGCAAGTCAGCCAGGACAGACAAGCACAGGTCTGGGATCTCGAGAACGGGCGGAGCCTCAGCGCGCTCGAAGGAGACTGGATCGCGGGCGTACTCTCTCCCGATGGCAGCCGCGTCTACCTGACCGCGGAGAAGGATGGGGAGATCGTCGCCATCAATCGTGAAGAGAACCGGACGCTGCCGACGATCTACGAGCGCCCCGAGGCGATCCGTCAGCGTTTCGGGAAGCTCGCCCTTTCTCCCGACGGTCACTGGATCGCGGCCGGGAGCCTGGAAGGAGCGGTCGCCTGCCTCTGGGAAGCGTCGAGCGGAAAACTGGTTCAGACCGTCCGCGGCCACCTCGATCCCCACCCGATCACCTCAGTCGGCTTCTCCGGAGACTCGAGACATTGGCTCACCGCAAGCGAGGACGGATCGGTCAAAGTCTGGGACCGGGAGAACATTGACCCAGCGCAGGTCCCGGTAGCGACCTATTCCATGATCGACCCCAAATCGGGCGATCCGGTGCCGATTACCGCGGCCCACCTCTCGCCCATCGCGCCTCGCAAAGTGGTGGGGGGCGGAATCGACGGCCAGCTCTTGCTCTGGGACGGCGATGCCCGGCCCATTGACCTGGGAAGTCTTGGCCATGCTATCCTCGCTGTCACCTTCACACCCGACGGACGCTGGATCGCCGCGGCCGGGGCCGACAAGTCCGTCTGGATCTGGGAAACGAGCCAGCCCCGGCGGCGGCTGCGACTGGAACCGGTGCCTCAGCACTCCGAGCAAGTGAACGCGCTCGTGGCCTGGCCCAACAGCCGGCTCATCGCCAGCGGAAGCGACGACACCACGATTCGCCTGTGGCGGCCCGACGAACGATCGTTGCTCGGAACCCTCTCGGCCCAGCAAGGCTCAAGCGACTGGGTGGCCTACACCCCCGACGGCCTGTTCGATTGCTCAATTGGTGGTGAAAGCCAGGTCACCTGGTTCGATGACAAGGTCATCCTCACCCTCGAACAAGTCTACGACCGCTTCCACGTGTTCAAGCTGACCGATCAACTCCGACAAGGGACCCATCCCAAGGCTCCCGCCCCGCCGCGCCGGGAGCCCCCGCGACTGACGATCGATGCCCCCCCGGAACCGGTGGCCGCCCAACGCCTGACCCAATTGAAGATCTCGGTGGCCGAGGCCAACCTCACGAACTTGCGACTCTACCAGAACGGCGTTCCCGTTCTCTCCGGAGCCGACCTCAGCCCCGACGCCAAACGGCAAGTTGTCACCGCTCCCATCAAGCTCCGCCACGGCCTGAACCGATTCCACGTCATGGCCGGCCGGCCCGAATCGACCGAGGTCGAGGGGCGCTCGGAAACGATTGAGATTCGCTTCGATGGTCCTGACACCCCCGGGCAAATCCACATCCTGGCCGTGGGCGTCAGCCACTACGATGACAAAGCACACGCCCTTCAGTTTGCCGATCGCGATGCCGTGGAACTGTCGAACTACCTCGAGAAGAGCGGCAACCGCGCCTCAGGCACGCCAGGACTTCAGATTGTTCTGACGAACGCCGATGTGACCGAAGCGAAAGTGAATGAAGCGTTCACGAAGATTCGTGAACGTGTGAAAACTCGCCCTGAAGACACGGTCGCCATCTTCCTCGCTGGCCATGCCGACACGCTCAATGGCCAATTCCACCTACTCCTCCCCTCTTTCCCATTTTCCGAATCTGACCCCAAGACGGGGCGACCGAAGCGGGGAATGGCCGCACTTGATCTCGCCTCCCAGAGCGTCCTACCGTATGTTGCCGTCTATCGAAACCTGTCACGCCTTGGTGCCTTACAGCGCGTCGTGATGATTGATGCTTGCCAGGCCGAGGCGATCCGGGACGACCCGGGAGTCCGCATGATTCAGGAACTGGTCGATACCGACGCCCACCGCGCCAAGACGGCTTACTTGCTCGCCGCACGACGCGGGGAGCCGGCCGGTGAAGTGGCGGCACTGGCCCACGGGTTGATGACTTACGCCCTTCTCAAGGGCATGGGCGATCCCAACCTCGAAACGGTGCCCGGCCTGACCCTGTTCAACGAACTCCCGTCCGCGGACCAGAACCGCGATGGCTTGATCACAACCGATGAGCTTCGGTGGTATGCCAGCGTAACCGTGCCCAAGCTCGCCGCGAGCTTTCCACAACTCGTCATGCGAGCCGGCGCGAACGCCCAGTCTACCCCGTTTCGCCCAACCGCCAATCTAGCGCAGGACGCGCAGCTCCAGGGATCAGTTGTCTCTTTCCCATTGGTCGAGCTGCCGCCCCCTGCAAAGCCAGAAATTGAGGAATCTTCCTCAAAAAGTGAGAAATAGATTTGATTGCAACCTTCCGCGCAGCCGATACGAAAACTATTGTCGCTGCGCCCCCCAATCGGGCCGAGGCCGTTTTACGGCCTCGGCTAGCATGAAGGATTGCAAAAATGTACGTCCTGTGTGCCGGCATGTACCGCGCCTGCTCGACGTGGCAATACGAGGTGATCACGCACCTCCTCGATAAGCACCGGGGGGGTGAGCGCCTCGGCTACTTGACCGGCGAGGAGTTTGCCGCCAAGTATCGATCCGACGAGCAGGACGCTGGCTGGAGCGTCCTGAAGTCGCACGAAGGGGATCGAAGCTTTTCCCGGGCCATTGCCGAACGGCAAGCCATTGCGGTTTACGCCTATCGCGACGTCCGCGACGTCGTCTTCTCGCTGATGCACAAGCGGGGCGTGAGCTTCGAGCTCCTGGTTCGCCAGGGGATGATCCACCAGATCTTCGCCAACGACCGATTTTGGTCCCGGCAGCCCGGCGTCATCGTTCAAGGTTATGAGAACCTGGTGGAAGACCCGGTGACCGGTGTCCTCGAGCTGGGCGCCCACCTCGGCTTGCCGATCAGCCGCGAAGAAGCGGTTGAAGTGGCGGGTGAGTACTCGTTCCAGACCAACCGCCGCCGGACGCTCGAACTGGTCGAACAACTGCAAGCTCAAGGGGTCGACCTGAGCGACCCGTCGAACTTGCAGTATTACGACCAGAAGACCCTGCTGCACTGGAACCACCTCCGCGAGGGGCGCCCCGGCAACTGGCGGACCCACGCAACCCCCGGCCAGCGCGCCATCCTCTCCCGGCTCTGCGACAAGTGGCTGGTCGCCCACGGCTACGAGGCGGACACGCTCGCCCCCGACGCCCCGCGCCAGACTCCTTCTGAAGTTCTCCAACGCGAGCTCGAGCTGGCGCGTGCCTGGCTTGCGTGTGCCCTGCGGTGTGCCTCACTTCGCCATCCCACGAGTGCCAGGGCCGTCAAGCGGATCCTCGGCATGTCGACCCGAACCACCGCCGCCGTCCCGGCCAACGTCCGGATCGACTCAGCCCGGGAGGCTGCCAACGAAGCGTCCGGAATCAAGCACGGTCAGCCCACCAAACCCAGTCGCATAGGCCGTTCCGAAACGGTCGTGAACGAAGCTTCCTGAGCGGTTGGTATGTTTGACTCGGGTTGACTGGGTAGCCTCGGTTGCTTGCAACCGAGGCGGCATAGCGCCACGAGCTCCTTTGATACAAGGCCTCAGCCATTGCCGGATGGTGCTCGAGCGACCGGAATCGCCTTGTTGGAGCCGATCCCTCTCCGCTATCGGCACGTGACCGAGCTCGGTCAAGGCGAGTTCATAGAGTCGACCTGCGTCGTCGACATCGGTGTCCCGCTCCTCGAGCAGGGTGACTGCAAGAGGCAGCTCCTTCACCTTCTCACCCTCGGCATTCTCGAACGGGATCAGGACGAGCGCAATCACGTCCATCCGACAGAAGATCTCTCGGACGCCGATCATCTGAGGCTCGCCGACGTCGTTGACATAGGTGATCCTGATCGAGGGCACCGAGGGGTGTTTGGTCATTTGCACCGGATCCGAGCCATGCGAGCGACAACCCAGTGGTCCTGAGGCGTGCATCGAGAAGTAATCTTTTCGGACCGCCCAATCAGAGTTTGGACATTGAGTCAGGCCAAGCATTCGATGTCCCGAAATCCTGAAAACAGGCCTAATTCTGTACCTCGCCTCAAGCAGCACAGGTCGTTATCGGCGTTCGGCGATCGCTGAGGAAGTTTACTTGTCGATGCAACGCTCAGTAACCACACCGTGCCCCTCACGGTCAAACCTCTTCATAGACTCCACATAACTTCATCAGGTCAAGGAACCAGGGATGGCTCCAAGCCATCGAAAGCCCGTAACTGACCGAGAATATCGAAATCAGCAACGCCGCTAGAGCGACCTTCCGCAACCCGGGATCTTGCCGGAATGGTTCCAGGCCCCACGGCAAGACAAGTAACCAAAAAGGTATCAACCAGAGAAGCCAGCGCATCCCCTGTGTTGCCCCTCCGTAATTGCTGGTCTTGAACGTGTAAAAGAGCACTACAACCAAACTCAATAGCGCTGTCAGCCTCGCCAGAGTGGCCAGTGGCCCGGTCCGCGACCAGAGGCGGACCACGCCGACAGCCGAAAAGAGGAAGATAGGCGTCAAAGAAAGCACGCCGTGATGGCCCACAAGCATATTATACAAATAGATAATTCTTGGTTCATCTAAAGCCTCCAGGCCTCTCGGAGTATTCCAAAAGCTGCCAGGGTAGTGGTAGACTTCCGTGCCCGCCTCGGCGTACACCGGGACCAGACCGCCTACTGCGAGATATAAGGTCGCCAGGAAGAAAGCACACGGTAGGATGGACCAGGGCACGAACCAGCGTAGCGTCATCGAGGGTGATTTCTGGAACATCAACAAGAAGAGGATCACGGCGAACAGAACGGCCGGCAATTCGTTGCAGGCACAGAACGCCCCAAAAAAACCAACCGTTGCGAACAGGACGCGGCTTCGACCCCCATCTTGGATCCGAAGATACGCGTCCAAGGCGAAGAAGGCGCTGTACGCTGCGACTGTATGGTTATTCAACACAGAATTGAACACCAACAAGGGCGTCCCCCATGCCCCTGCTACAAGTCCGACCAACCAAACCCAGTCGTCTTTGGCGTATTTGCTCAAAAATCGAACATACAATATAAGAAAAACACAAAACGGAAATACATTCAATAAAATCACTGCCGGTTTTAAATAGAAAATATGGGCAAATTTACGTACTTCGCCACTTCCGAGGCCATCCAGTGGGACACCCGAGATCGCCCGCCATGGATAGAGCAAGCCAGCGATGAGTGTCGGTAACATCGGGGGTTTGCTCGAGTAAAAATGCTTGATCGGCGTTCCACCGCCCTCGGAGCGCTGAAACGGTGCGTTACGGTAGACTTTATCGACCGTCCGGGATTGCCAAGGGCAGTCATCGATTACGTACGTACCCTTCTCCAATAAGGCCCAAACCGTGCACCAGCGGGATATATCGTTGACGCCGCAAAGCGTCGGCGTGTTCAGGGCGAGCCCTAGCGACTGGGCTGTTGCGGCCCCGACGAGGACTACCGCGACGTACCGACGAAGTTGCGAGTGTTCGGATGGGCTTCCAAGAGACTCCACGAGGCTCATTCCTTTCGTAAATCACGCCGACAGGGCCTAACGCCGGCGATCGCGTCCCGCGCACCTCGGGCTCCAGCTCGCCGGAACAACCGTCGAGTGATCAGCGATCTTGTCCAAAACCGCTCATCAAATCCCATATATTGAGTTTATTTCGCATCTCTAACTCTTCCAAGTAAAATCACAAAGGGAAACGAGGTTTCGAGCCGCACGATTTCGAGGTGTGCGGAAACAAAACGGCCAAATGACCGCTTTGACCAGCATTGGATATGCTCCGGATGATTGCCGAAGCGTCTGAGATCTCGACCCCGTGCGAAGTTGCACAGCCGGAAAAACGGCTCATGCGGGACAGTCAATAGCACCCATCGGGTGGACAACTCGCAGAGTCTCGCAAGATAGCGGTCGGGAGAGCGGAGGTGCTCAAGCACCTCCGATGCGATCACAAGGTCGAAGGACGGATCTGGGTTGGGCAATTCAAAAAGGTCGATGCAGAGGAATCTGGCCGCGGGGTATCGCATCGTCGCAGCCGCGATCGCATCCGGGCGCAGATCGATACCGAGAACCTCGGGCAAAGGCCCGAACCGAGCCAGGGTGCCCCAGAAGTGGGCTTCGCCGCAACCGAAGTCGAGGATCCGACGAGGCGCCAATCCCGTCACCAACTGGTATAGGGTCCCGTATAGCCGAGAAAGCACGAACTTCTGCAAGGGATTCTTGCTGTCATAGCGGTTATTTAACCTGCTCGCCGTATCACTACGGATCGTCGTGTCCGCGGCGGCAAACGAAGCGAACTTGTTGGGCAGACTAGGTAGGTCGCCAAAACGTTTTGTCCACTATACTGAATTCAACCAGTAATCCTCTGATAATACTCCCGCTTTCCGGAGTGTCTCCTCCACTGACAACCCCTCCAGATAATGGAGGAAGCGATGCACTTGTTCTTCGATCGATCCGTACTGCCGATCGGCACACACTTGCTCCTTCCCGTGGCGCCAGAGGTGATCCAGCGCGTTCAGTTCGGGGCATCGGACCGGGAGCCACACCAGTTTGATCCCCAGGATCTGCGCGAGGTGCCGCGACATCTGGGCGGTATGACTCCCGTCCCCCGTCCAGCAAGAGCGACACCTGCCATCCCCTGTACCGCTCATGGATCAGTCCGAGGAACGCTTGGAAGTCTTCCTGCCGTTGCTTGTGCCGCTCCAAGAACAGTCGTGTTCCGCTCCCGGGGTTGAGGACGCCAAAGATCACGCGCTTCGCGTTCGCCCCACACAGGGGGACTTCGGCGTCTTCCCCGCGCCGAGCCCAACAGGCCCGCAACGGTGGAAACAACAGGAGGTCGGTCTCGTCCTCGAACAGGACGACATCTCGCGGTCCCAACTCCTTGACGTACGTACGGATCCGCCGCATCTTCGCCGCCCGTCGCGGATCCGGGTCCAGCACATAACGCGGCCGTTTCCAAACGTAACCCAAGGCGTGCAACTGCCGCCGCAGGGTGGCATCGGACAATCCGGTCAACCCCTAGGCTGTGTGGACAATATCTGCGAGTTCTTCGTAGGAAGGGTAAACAGTTTCGCGTTTTCGCACCCTACGAGCACTCAACCATGCGTCGCCATGAAATCACCGATGAACACTGGGAACGCATCAAAGGCTTCTTGCCCGGCCAGGCGGCCGACCCCGGCGTGACCGCTGCTGACAACCGTCTCTTCGTCAACGCCGTCCTCTGGATCGCCAAGACCGGGGCGCCTTGGCGTGACCTTCCCGAACGCTTCGGGAACTGGAATTCGGTCTGGAGGCGGTTCGATCGCTGGTCCGCCAAGGGCGTCTGGCTACGGATCTTCGAGGAGTTGAAGGACCCCGACTTGGAGTGGCTGATCCTCGACAGCACCGTGATCCGAGCCCACCAGCACGCCGCTGGGGCGGTAAAAAAGGGGGCTCCGATCAGGCGTTGGGGCGATCTCGGGGCGGGTTCGGGACCAAGCTGCACATCGCCGTCGACGGGTTGGGAAACCCCGTCGAGTTCATCCTGACTGGGGGCCAGGAAGCGGATATCAACCAAGGCGATGCACTGATCGAAGGTCAGGAATTCGACACGGTGATTGCCGATAAAGGATATGACGGAGATAAATTTGTTGCGGCGATCGAGGCCCGTGGTGCGGCCGCGGTGATCCCACCGAAGAAGAACCGGATTTTCAAACGAGAGTATGACAAGCATCTTTATAAGGAACGCAACCTGGCGGAGCGGCTTATCAGTCGAATCAAGCAGTACCGTCGTGTTGCGACCCGGTACGATAAGACGGCCCGCAACTTCCTGGGGTTCGTTCATGTGGCTGCAGTCATGGTACTGCTGCTTTAGCCCAAGCTCCGCATTTCACCCAGGTATTGTCCACACGGCTTAGTGGGTCAGGTGAGATTGAAGCAACGGCACGGTCCATCCCGTGGCCTGGTAGCCGAAGTCATCCGGTGGTTGGTCCAAGGAGGCCAGGAGGATCGCGTGGGCGTCTTCGGTCCAGTCCGAGGGGCGACCGGAGCCGTGATGAGTGACCAAGGAACTGGGGACAGGATGAGGACGGTAGGTGTCGACCCACCCGTGGACTGTGCGACGACTGACCCCCAGCCTGCGGGCCACATCGGTGGCCGTATTGCCCCGGTCGAGTTCGAGCAGACCGAGAGTGCGACGATAGGTGCTGAGGTCGTCGGTCGTCCGCAGTTGTCGGCGAAGCCGATAACGTTGCTGAGGCGTCAGATGCAGAGGGTTCATGGGGCGGCTCCTCGGCAGGATCACCGTGGAAGTCCCCGAAGTGTAAGGATGGACATTTCCTGGGGCAATCCCCAAAAAGGCGTCCAAACGAGAAAAAACGCCTGGAAATCGAGGCCCGATCGAAAATAAAGGCCCTCCGACAAAGTTCACAGCGTTGCCGGGGTGCGACCCAAGGTGTCAAGTGGCCGAAAACAAGGGGAATACGGGCATCAGCCCATCGCAGATCAAGTGTGCAAAACGTTTTGACGACCTACTTAGGCCCAATAGCTGCACTGGAGTAGCCCGCCTCGAATTATCAGCGAATCGGCCCTACCTGATGGATCTCCACGATGATTTCAGGCTCGGGAGCCTGCCGATGGAAAACCACTGCCGTTCTATTCGTACCGATCAGATCCCCCCCCCCGAAAGTGCGAGCATCGGTCCGAGATCCTCGCAAGGAGGACTTCTTCGCAGGTCGGCAACTCGGATGAGTTTGAAAACGAGACTGGTCGAACGGCTATACCGATACGCCACGACCTTTTGCGATCGTGGCGACTTTCGCCACGCCGAGGTGGCGTATCAGGTTATACTCTGGCTCTCCTCGGATGAGCGGACTGCTTTCGATCGTCTTCTGGGGTTATACAAGGACGCTGCTCACATCCAGCCTGCATTAAATCTCGCCAGGCAGTGGCTAAGCCGTCACCCCGAAGACATCAGCGTTTACGGTATCGTCGGAGAACTTGCGCTCGATCTCGGTGACCTTTCAGCAGCGGAGGCGTTGCACGCGCTGGCAAGTTCCGACCCTCGCTCGCCGCTGGCCGACTATCTCGCGGACCAGATCGCCCGTCACGAGGGTGCTTTCGCCGACTCAACTAGTTCTACTGTAACGGTTCGTTGAGACAGTCGCCGTAACTCCTTGGTTGATCCAGCCTTGGCCGATCCGGTGTTCAGGCGGCCATCAATCTCCGAAAGGGTGATGTTGCTGAGAGTTGCGTCAAGTCGCCCTGGAAACCGTTACAGTAGAACTAGGCATTTCCGCTCCGCACTTGAGAAGGTTCCGGACTATTACGCTGCGATGATCGCGCTCGCGATCAGTTTGGCCGACCAAAACGAGAAACGCGAAGCGGTCCGCGTGCTCGATCGAGCCGTAGAGCACCTCCCACAAGCACCCTATGCGTACTTGAAGCTGGCCGGACTGCGACAGTTCAAGCAGCCAGACGATCCACGCGTGGAGTATATGGTCCAACTGGCGAACCAGGGATCATTGCCCCGGTCGGAGTTGGCGATGCTACATTCTGCCCTGGGGGAGATCTTCGAGTTATTCGAAGACTACGATCGGGCATTTTACCACTACCGCTCCATGAACGAATTGTCCATCCGGACATTCTCGTTAGCGCAGCTCCGATCCGACGTTGACGCTGTGATCGGGATCTCCACCCAGGAGTTGTTGATCGAGAAGTCGCGCCTCAGCGCCCCCAAGGCCGGTGAGAACTTGCTGTTTGTTGTCGGGATGCCTCGATCGGGTTCGACGCTAATCGAACAGATCCTGGCCAGCCACCCGCATGTCCATGCCGTCGGAGAAAGCCGGGCACTCACTCGCGTGTCGCGTCGGCTCCCCGATCGCGTCGGCCGTCGTATGGGATACCCGGCGTGCGTGACTCACCTGGATCGAGCCACGGTGGCGTGGGCTTCGAACTTCTACCTTGAGGAAATCTCTGCTCCCGCCCATGATGGGCTCATGATCGTGGACAAAACCCTTGACAATCACATGGAACTTGGGTTGATCTCGATCCTCTTCCCGGCCGCCAAAATCATCCATTGCAGACGGAATCCCCTGGATACTTGCATCTCCTGTTACTTCCAAAATTTCTACATGCTTCGCTTCGCTGGTTCATTAGGGACCATCGGGATGGTCTACCGCGAATACGAGCGAATGATGGCGCACTGGCGGGCGGCCTTGCCCGGCTCCCTCTATGAGGTCGAATACGAGGCCATGGTCAGCAACCCCTATGAATCGACTCGCCGTTTGCTCGATGCGTGCGGACTTTCGTGGTCCCCAAAGTGCTTGGATTTCCACCGTACGAAGCGTGTCATCGGTACATCGAGCGTTGACCAAGTCAAGAGACCGATTTACACCCATTCCGTCGCTCGCTGGAAGAGGTATGAACAACACATCGGCCAACTTTTGGAAATATTTCCTGAGCAGGTAAGAGCGAGCGGCTCGCCCGGTCTCCCAAGGGGCTGAAGCCGATAAACAAGGCGACCTGGTCCGAGGGCCCGCCAGCGGGTTACCCCGCTCGGCACCAAGGTAGCGGAGTCGCACCCAGGCCATTCCCAGACCTGATACCCGGGATCGTGGAGGGGCATGAGGCCAGGCTCGACTACTGGTTGGGCGTATACAGGAAGCACCGGCCCAACCGGGGACTCGAGGAGGCGCAGCGGTTGCCTGGAATGGCTGCGAAGCTCGGTTGAGCATGACGCAGCCGCGGTCGGGACAGCAAGCTCCACCACTGCGGAGTTCATCGGATGGATGAAACTCCGAAAGTGCAGTGCTCTTTCCAGCCGCAAACAAAAACAAGCACTCGTTGATCCCGGATCATGGGTCGCTTTTAGGACGTGGAGTCTCTATCGCAGTAGTTCGGGGATGAGCGAGTCGAGCCTACCCCGTCCCTCGACAGAGTGGAGGTTGCCTTTCGTGTCGACGACGAAGACCGTGGGGATGAGGGTAATGTCCCAGGAGCTTACAAACTCGTCCGCGTCCTCTCCGTGGGATTGGAGCCACTCGATCCGATTCTTCTGTACGAAGTCCCGGACGGCCTTGCGTCCCTCCTCGCTGGCCTCGTCGAGGCTGACGCCAATGAATTCAACGCCCATGCCCTTATACTCGTTGTAGAGGCCCTTCAGCTTGGGCAGCTCAGCGACACACGGACCGCACTGCGTCGACCAGAATTCGATGACCACGACCTTACCTCTCAGATCCTTCTGCAAGGAAATGGTCCGACCATTGATGGCGTCCTTGAACGTGAACTCGATCGGCTTGCCGATTCTCTCGCTCCTTCGCTCAGACGACTGGGTCCTTTGAGCGATCTCGGCATCGGGGTATTCGGCAGTCACGCGAGCCATGATCGACGACCTTGTTTCGGGCGAAATCATTGGTAGTCGCGCGTATTGGGAGAGCAACTGAGCACCCCGATCATCTTTTGGGGCGACAGCGATAAAGCCCTCGATCGATCGTAGAGCCGCCTCCGGGCCGCTGTTTCTAGTGTCGCCTAAACCGAGCACCGCTCTAAAATAAGCAGCTTCCACGCGGAGAGGGTTTGTCCGCTCGGAAGCGATACGCTTGACTTCTGCCAGGAGTTCCTCTCTTCTTGATTCCAGCATTCGGCCCATCATTGCCGACCAACGTTTCAGCATAAGTTCTCGGACCATTGGGTGATCCGGAGCCAGTTGGTAGAACTTTCCGATCAGATCCACTCGACGATTCAAGGCCTCTCGGAGTCGGCTCATATGCGCCTGGATCTCGAGTGGATCACGGCTCTTGCTCTGATCCAGCGTTGGGAGTCGCCACTCAGAGAGAATCGTCTGAAGAATCTTCTCGGCGTCATCTGCTATCGTGCCTTCGTTCGTCAACAAGGCGCAGCAAATCGCCAAGCCGAAACCGTGCAGTAATGTCGACACGATCAACGCCCCCGTGACCAGGTGTATAGAGATCTGTCAGCCGGCGTCTGGGAGTGCAGACGCTTTCGATGAACCGCCGGTGTGCCAGTTCGTACGCATGCATGCCATTCGTTTCCATAGTTCTGCGCAGGCTAATTAATCGCATTTCGCGAACGCCTTGAATTGCCCGGTAACGAGCAAGACTCGCACGGTACCCCCTAGACATCCGAGCAGGGCATCACCCATAATATTATCACATATCCACCACAGTCCGAGCCAGTGATATTCCCAACTCCCCTGCGTGCCTGGATCCCCTGGCGGACTCAGATCGTTCGCCGATGCCCCCTTCCCACGGTGTGCGGCAACGGTCGCGCCCCCTCGCTGTCAGCTCCTGACCGACCGGGACCCTTGCCGGCACTTCCAGCCGATCCGGTAGCTGCCCCTCGAAGTCACAGTTGGTCGTGGCAGGCGGTTCTTTATACCACCCGCGTCGCGAAGGCGGCCATCCCCGTGTGGAGAAGCCTCGGCGTGGCGGACTCCGGGCACGCCGCCGCCGCGAACGAGGATCGCCGAGGAAGAGAAGGAGCAGCTATCGCTGCGACCTGAGATGCGTGCGGGGACCTGCCGGAGTCGTACCTCTCGTGATCGACGATTCGGTCACTCCAAGGGGTCCCGAACTGAGCGGCCTCGGCCCGAGGGGCCTGATTCGATTGAGGCGGAGCCGGGCCGCGAAATTGCCGCCGGGAGTACCTTCGCCGGACGGCCAGGTGCCGCGGAATTCACCATCGAGTGCGTTGCCCGCGACATCGGCGATCCCGCCCGACCGGGCCTCCAGGAAGAGCCGGGCGGACCTTGGGAGTCTGCGGCCGCCATTCACGACCACGGTCGCAAACTCGGGCATCGTCGGAACGCCACTTCCGGACATGATGATGTTAGTCACGGGAATGGATCTCGACCGGATCGGCCTGACGCGCGCCGCGATGTAGTGAGTCGTTGCGCGCACACTGCTTTGATCGAGGCCGGAACGGTCGTCCTGGAGGGCAAGGAGCACCCTGCCTGCCCTCGGCCGGAGCCGTGCGAAAAGGATGCGCGGAGCGACGGTGTCGACGGTGATCGATCCGAGCGCCTTCAGGGGTCCCGTAGCGCCGCCCGCGCCCGAGGCATTCGCACTAATGACATAGGTTCCCTCGGCCAGCGCGATCGAGTTGAGTCGCCAGATTCCGTCGGCCCCCGCCCGCGCGGCTCCCAACACAGTGGGGGCGGACTGGTCTGTCCTTCGGGCGAAGACGAGGACAAGCGAGCCGGGCGTCGCCGCACCGGTGAACTCAGGCGAAGGATCATTGGTGATCCCATCGCTGTGTGAGGTGCCCGTATCGCTCTCGAAGCTCAGGTTGCCGCTCAGCACAACCGGCCGAGGGACCACGGTCACGGTGAAAGTCAGCACGGCGGAGGTATCCACGCCTCCACTGGCCGTACCGCCATCGTCATGTATCCGGACGGTCACGGTCGCTGTCCCACTGACGTCGTTCCCGGGTGTGAAGGTCAAGCCGCCATCGGGCGCGATCGATGGAGCGACGGCGAACAAACCGGGGTTGTCATTGGTGACGAGGAAATCAAGGCGTTGACCGGCCTCATCGAGTGGACCCGTGCGAAGGTTCGTGGCCCACCCGAGGACGGTCTGCGGTCCGCTGCCGGCATAAACCGTCTGGTCAGATCCTCCGGTAAAGCTAGGTGCATCATTGACGGCGTTGACGACCACGGTGAAAGTCCGTGTCGTCACGCTGTGGCCCCCATCGGCCGTGCCGCCGTCATCCGTCACGGTGACCGTGATGATCGCCGTTCCACTCGCATTGGCAACAGGCGTATAGCTCAGCGAACCGGTGGCGTTCGGGCTCGTATACGAGACTGTCGGATTGAGGATCAGCCCCGGATTGCTCGACGTTGCCGTGATCGTCAACGTCTGTGATTCACTTGGACCCGCCGTGATCCCCGTCAAGTGGATCGTCTGCGCCCCGGCATCTTCGAGGATCGGCGCAGGGTCGGAGATCGGGTCAAGTGTCGGCGCGTCGTTCACCGCCGATACCGTCACCGTGAATGTGCGCGTGAACGTGTTGATTCCGCCGTTAGCCGTACCGCCGTTGTCCGTCACCGTGATGGTGATGGTCGCCGTCCCACTCGCATTGGCCGAGGGCGTATAGCTCAGCGAACCGGTCGCGTTCGGGCTCGTGTACGAGACCGTCGGATCGGCGATCAGCCCCGGGTTGCTTGACGTTGCCGTGATCGTCAGTGCCTGAGACTCATTCGGACCCGCAGTGATGCCACTCAAGTGGATCGTCTGTGCCCCGGCATC
Organism: Singulisphaera photorubra; assembly: GCF_045290345.1. Taxonomy (GTDB): domain Bacteria; phylum Planctomycetota; class Planctomycetia; order Isosphaerales; family Isosphaeraceae; genus Singulisphaera. Next base: position 5,115,213 of record NZ_CP155447.1, read on the forward strand.
TTCGAGGATCGGCGCAGGGTCGGAGATCGGGTCGAGTGTCGGCGCGTCGTTCACCGCGGTCACCAACACCGTGAAGGTGCGGATGAAGGACTCGACACCTCCACCTGCCGTGCCACCATCGTCCGTCACGGTGACCGTAATCACGACCGTACCTGACTGGTTGCCCAGTGGCGAGTAACTCAGGGAACCGGTCGCATCTGGGGTGGCAAAAGTGACGGTGGGGTTAGGAATGAGGCTGGAGTCACTGGAGGCCACCGTCACCGTTAACTTCTGCGATTCGCCGGGACCCGCCGAGATGCCCGTCAGGTTGATCGTCTGCGTGCCGGCATCCTCAAGGATCGCGGCCGGGTCGGAGATCGGGTCGAGCGTCGGCGCATCATTCACCGCCGTCACCGTCACGGTGAAGGTGCGGGTGACCGTGTTGAGGCCACCGTTCGCCGTGCCGCCGTTGTCCGTCACCGTCACCGTGATGGTCGCTGTCCCACTCACATTGGCGACCGGCGTATAGCTCAGCGAGCCGGTGGCGTTGGGGCTCGTGTACGAGACCGTCGGATCGGAGATCAGGCCTGGGTTGCTCGACGTCGCCGTGATCGTCAGTGCCTGAGACTCACTCGCACCCGCAGAGATGCCGCTCAGGTCGATCGTCTGCGTCCCGGAGTCTTCGAAGATCGCCGCCGGGTCGGAGATTGGGTCGAGTGTCGGCGCATCATTCACCGCCGTTACCGTTACAGTAAATGTGCGAGTGAATGTGTTGATTCCGCCGTTGGCCGTACCACCATCATCCGTCACGGTCACTGTGATGGTGGCTGTCCCACTCGCATTCGCAACGGGCGTATAGCTTAGCGAACCAGTCGCATTGGGGCTCGTGTAGTTAACCGTCGGATCGGGGATCAGACCCGGGTTGCTCGACGTCGCCGTGATCGTCAACGTCTGAGACTCGCCGGCGCCCGCCGTGATGCCGCTCAGGTTGATCGTCTGTGCCCCAGCGTCTTCGAGGATCGCAGCGGGGTCAGCGATAGGGTCTAGGGTCGGCGCATCATTCACCGCCGTCACCGTCACGGTGAAGGTGCGGGTGACCGTGTTGAGGCCACCGTTCGCCGTGCCGCCGTTGTCCGTCACCGTCACCGTGATGGTCGCTGTCCCACTCGCATTGGCAGCGGGCGTATAGCTCAGTGAACCGGTGGCGTTGGGGCTCGTGTACGTGACCGTTGGATTGGGGATCAGACTCGGGTTGCTCGACGTCGCCGTGATTGTCAGTGCTTGCAACTCACTCGCGCCCGCCGAGATGCCCGTCAGGTTGATCGTCTGTGTGCCGGCATCCTCAAGGATCGCGGCCGGGTCGGAGATCGGGTCGAGCTTCGGCGCTTCATTCACCGCGTTCACCGTCACGGTGAAGGTGCGGGTGATTGTGTTGATACCGCCGTTGGCCGTACCACCATCATCTGTCACGGTCACTGTGATGGTGGCTGTCCCACTCGCATTCGCAACGGGCGTATAGCTCAGCGAACCAGTCGCATTGGGGCTCGTGTAGGTGACCGTCGGGTTGGGGATCAGGCCCGGGTTGCTCGACGTCGCTGTGATCGTCAGTGCCTGAGACTCACTCACACCCGCCGTGATGCCGCTCAGGTTGATCGTCTGCGCCCCGGCATCCTCGAAAATCGGCGCCGGGTCAGTGATCGCGTCGAGCGTCGGCGCACGATTGGCGGCGGTGATTGTCACCGTGAAAGTGCGTGTGAACGTGTTGACGCCGCCATTAACAGTACCGCCATCGTCGGTGACCGTCACCGTAATGGTTGCGGTGCCCGATTGGTTGGCCGCCGGAGTGAATGAGAGCGAGCCGGTGGCATTGGGACTGGTGTAAGTGACGGTGGGATTGGGGATCAGGCCCGGGTTACTGGAGGTCGCCGTGATCGTGAGAGCCTGCGTCTCGCCTGGACCCGCCGAAATCCCACTCAGGTTGACCGTCTGTGCCGCGGAGTTCTCCGGAAAGCTCACGTTAGAAAGGGAGGCGAGCGTCGGTGCGACGTTGACGGGCTGATAACGCTGGGCATAGATGCCATAGCCGTTACCCGCCCCTTCCCGACTCTGGTCCTGCCAGACAACGACGGCATGGCCGGTACCACTCAACGCCACCGCGGGCTGATTCTGGTTACTGGCAACGGTGGAGTTGACGCGGAACTCGCTTCCCGATGGCGTGCCGGTGGGGCCGAACTGCTGAGCGTAGACGCCGTCGCCACTACCGTCCTGTCCCAGGGCACTCTGCCAGACGACCAGGGCATTGCCCTGGGAGTCGATCGCCACGCTCGGTAGGATCTGGGCGTTGGCGGTGGTCGTGTTGACCCGGAAGTCGTTCCCGATCGCCACTGCCGAGGCGTTGAATCCCCGAGCGAAGATATCGTTCCCGCCAACGCCGTCGGCTCTCCAGGTCACGAAGAAGTTGCCCGACGCGGTCATCGCGATCGAAGGGAAATCTTGACTACCGGTTGTGGTGGAGTTGACGACGAACTCGGCTGTTATCGCCGCCCCCGAGGCGTCAAATCGACGGCCGACGACACCATTGAGGTTGCCGTCCCTTCCACTGCTGTCCTGCCAGACGATGACGAAGTTGGCCGCGGAATCCATCCCCACGGACGGGCTGATCTGAGCCCCCGTGGTCGTCGTGTTGACGACGGTCTCGCTCCCTTGCGGTACCCCCGAGGCGTTGTAACGCTGGAAAAACACATCGGCACTGGCACCGGAACCGTTCACCCAAGTGACGACGAAGTCGCCGTTGGCGTTCATCGCCACGGCACTGTTCGTTTGGTCGTTCGCGGTGGTCGAGTTCACGCGGAACTCCACCCCCTGGGCCGCGCCGGCTGCGTTAAATCGCTGGGCGAAAATATCGTAGCCGCTTGCGCCGTTGTAGCTCTCCCAGGTGACGACGAAGTCGCCGCTTGCGTCGATCGCCACGGCCGGATTCACTTGGACGTCGGCCGTGGTCGTGTTGACCCGGACCTCGCCTCCCTGGGGCGTGCCCGCCGAGTTGTACCGTTGGATGTAGATATCGAACGGAGCGGGTCCTGAGTAAGCCGTCCCCCCCTGCCAGGCCACCACGAAGTCGCCATTGGGGTCCATCGCCACCGCGGGAGTTTTTTGCTCGTTGGCAACCACGGTATTGACCTGGAACTCCGAACCGGCAGCCATGAGGGAGAGTTGCAGGCGGTCTTCCAGGGGCTCGAGCAAGAAATGTACGAACCGACGGCGCGCCGGGCGGCGAGGCGAGCGAGCGGACGGAAGTTTCGGCAGGCGCATGAGCGTGTCCCTGGGTCCAGGCGATGGCTCGGTGATGTGCCTTACGGTAAATCCGCGGCCCGGTCCCGCCCCCAATCCCGGCGCAGTGGGCACGGAGCAGTCGCCACCTTCGCGACAAGACACTATCAAAGTTTAATATAGCACATCAATACGGTTTCCTACAAACGATTTCAGATTTCAGTCCAACTGGTTGTATCGATCCCGCCGTCGAATGCGATCGTACTCGAGATTCGCGACAGTTGCGGATTTCCACCGAGCGAGCAGAACGCCAAGGGACCGAGCACGGCCGGAGTGAAATCCACCCGGTGAACTCCAAGGCCACGGTCGGGCGCGCGGGGCGTTCAATCGGGGGGGGGTTGCCCAGGAATCAGCCGCGCGGCTCGGGATCGGGAATCAAGGCGCTGGGACGAAGCCAGTACGAAAACTCGGGCGCGGTGAACGCTTGCTGAACCTCGTCCTTGCCGAGATGGAGGATCATGGGGCGAGTCACACCGGGGAGGAAGCAAACATCAAACAATTCGGTGCAACCGGACGTGAAGTCGAGCCGGCCCACCTCGCGTCCCGTCCGCAAGTCGACCACGGCCACGCCACAATGGAGACGGGGGTGCCGCGTCTGAACCGGCAGGCCGCCGAAGATGTGGGTCTCGCGGATTATGCTCAGGCCCACCAGGGCGAACGGCCCGACCAGGCAGAGGCCCCGCAAGTATCCGGGCAGGGTGCAGACGACGTCGTGTCGGAAGGTCGCCGGATCGACTCGCCAGAGCTCGCCGGCCCCCGAATTGAGGACCCAGAGCGCCCCGTCGTGCAAGCGGGGCGAATGGGGCATGCTCAGGCCGCGGAGGACGACCGTGTTGGTCTCCACGTCGACGACGACTCCCCCCGAGGCCTTGTTGGACCTCCAGCCCCCCAAGTCATCGGTCTGGCCCAACGCGGTCACGAACTTGGGTCGTCCCTCGGCCATCGCCAATCCATTGAGGTGACAACGGTCTTCGGGCACCGTCGCCGTGACGAACGGCGGACGCCACTGGGGCACGAAATTGAAGTCACGGCTCGGCGAGGCGAGGCAGGAAAACCTCGTATTCACCATCCAGAGTGCCTCGGCGCCGAAGGCTACGTCGTGGACGTTCAGGTCGCCGGTGAAATAGGCGACCCGTGGTAGGTAGAGGGCGTCATAGGCGCCCCGCCGGTGCTCCTGAAAGTCGTTGGCCAGAAGAGGTGCGTTGGCAAACATGAAGAGTTGGTGGCGGGTGGCGAGCAGGAGCCGCGAGCCGTCCCTGGCCAGCCCCATTGGCTTGTCGAAGTCGCGGAAGAGCAAGGTGACCTGCCGCCCGTCCCAGCCAATCAGCCCCACCTTACCGGCCTGATAGGTTGTAAGAGCCAGGGTGCCCCCCGCCTCGCTGAGCCACTGAGGGAAGTCACCCGAGACCGCGCAACCAATCGTCCGATCGCGAGGGTCCGGGGTTGAATGCGGACGGGGTTGATTCATCGGCCGATACTTTTCGCCCTGGGCCCGGATCGCCCACGATCGATCGTTCGCCAGACTCACGCCAAGACTCGCCCAAATCCTACCACAGGGACGAGCGGGACCGACGAGGAGTCCATCAGTGCCGTTCCTGTTCGCAAACGAGAGGGTCTACCGTCGAATGATGCCGGCTAGCCCCGGGCCGGGAAGATCCCTTGCAGGGCAATGATAAAATTCAGGGCGAGGTACGGCTGCCGGTTCTCATGCCCCTGGTCGCTCCCGGTGACTGAGGTCGATAAGGGAGACATCGGTGCGTTGGCCCCCGCCCCGCCTGTATAGGTCGTATCGCCCGCGGACGAGGCGGCCCAGGCGGCGCCGGCGGGGGACGAGGCGCTTCCACGACGGGCGAAGCCGAGCGCGCCATGGGAGTGGCTCGGCAAGCCGGCCAAGGGGAGAGCGACGGCTTCAGTCCCGTCGGCTTCGCCTATGCTGTAGTCGCTCAGTCCGGGCCCTTGGCCCGCGTTGATCGGCACACGGCCCCGCAAGTCGGGCAAAGCGAAAGTCGATTGACCGTTTCCGCCGTAGGCCGTCCCCAGGAGTGAGAACAGCGCAGTGTTCTGGCTGATCGGCAGGATCTGGCCGTTGCACAGGGCCCAGCCCCGAGGGGCGAAATTGTAGGGAACGGCCAGAATCTGACCGAGGAACGGATTCAGCATCGACACTCCTCCACCGGGTGTGGGCGTTGACGGCCCCACGGAACCCCCAGGGACGTCAGTTCTGGGCGGGGAACAAGCCATTCAGGGCAATGATGTAATTGAGGCCCAGGTAGGGCTGCCGGTTCTCGTGGGGCTGGCCCCCACCATTCGACCCGATCGCCTGCACCGCCATCGCGGCAGCAGGGACCGACGCGGCATAGAGATTGTCGCCGGAGGTGCTCGCCCAGATCGCACCACCAGGGACCGCGCTGTTGCCTGGCTCCGTGGTGCACTGCGGCACATGATCGTGACTGGCGATCTGGTTCAGAGTCAGGGTGATTTCCTCAGCCCCGCTTCGCTGCCCCAGGCTGTAGGCGCTCAGACCTGGCCCCTGGCCATTGTGAATCGGGACGCGCCCGCGCAAGTCGGGAAGCGCGAAGGTCGTAACACCGTCGCCTCCATAGGTCGTTCCCAGGAGCGTGAACAACGCATCATATTCGGCGATCGGCAAAAGTTGCCCGTTGCAAAAGGCCCAGCCCACAGGCGCGAAGTTGAACGCGACCAGGGTAATGTACGCAAGGAGCGGCTCGTCCATCCGAGGATCTCCGGTGGGTAAGCAGGTGCTCTGGCATCGCGGCGGCGCGACCGCCGCCTTACTTCATTCTCGGCTCGGGAAGATTCCCACCAGAGCGATGATGAAGTTGACCACGAGGTATGGCTGCCGATTCTCATGGGTCTGGCCGCCTCCGGTCGCGGTGATCGACCCGGGTATCATGGTTGCGGTGGGAACGCCTGCCGAGCGATACGGAGTGCTGTTCGTCGTCGACCCGGCCCAGACCTGACCCGCGGGGCCGACGCTGCCGCCGGCTCCCGAGCCCCCTTGCGCTGCATGGGAGTGGCGGGGTAGTTGAGCAACCGTCAGCGCGACTGCCTCGGCCCCCCCGGTCTCCCCCAAGCTATAGTTGCTCAGACCGGGCCCCTGGCCCGAGTGGACGGGGATCCGGCTCCTCATATCGGGCAGGGCGAAGGTGGTAACCCCATTGCCTCCGAAGGTCGTCCCGAGCAGTGAGAACAACGCCTGGTTCTGGTTGATCGGGAGGATCTGGCCGTTGCAGAACGCCCAGCCCCGGGGCGCGAAATTGAAGGCGACCATGCCAATTTCGCCAATGTATGGTTCCATGACTCGCGCTCCGGTGCTTCAGGACCGTGGTCGAACGACGCCGCTCAACGTCCTCGCCGTTCCCAGTTCCGCCTAGTTGAAGACCGCCTGATAGTGGGTTCCTTCCGGGTCTCCCTCCGCACCGAGCGGCACCAGGAATAAGGTGAGCTCGCCAAACGCTTCGTGCTTCAGGGAATGGATCTGTTGCGAAAGGCCGACCTGAAAAGGCCCCCGGAAGATCAGGGAGAATGGCTCCCGTCCGCCCGCCGCAGAGAGAGCACCACGCAACCCAAGCGGCTTGGCCTCGATCAGTCGGAGTTCCACCGTCTCGCCGGTCTCGCGGATCACGTGAAACAACTGATCGACGTGCTCCATGAAATCGGAGATCGACAGCAGATCGCTCATGCGTCACCTCGCCATACATGCCATTGTATCGCGATCTCTTGCTGTAACATCACCGGTGGCAGTGATAGACAATCCGCCCCCAGAGGAGCTCGAAAAGTCGCCGCGACAGAATGAGCTAGCAGTTAACGTCAATAATTCTGTAGAGTCAAGCACCAAAGACAACTTGAGGATGCTTTCGTACTTTAAAGACCGCGAACATGACTGAATTTCGTGGTACGGCATATTTTAACAAGGAAGGATTCGCCCTCGGCTCGATCCCACCCCGTCGAACTATCCGATCTCGATCCTTGACAGGCCCGCGACCTCATGGACAATCAAGACGTGACAACAGACTTACATTGAAGTACAACCACAATTTGGCAAGGTCCACATGGAGACGCGACTCGGCCGGTCGTCCGAGGTAGGACCATACCCTTCCAGGCTTCGACGCTCAGGACGCGTCGCCGCCATATCTCACAAATCAGGGCGACCATGATGCGACCGCGACCCATCTGCCGTCGGAAGTTCTTGACGGACCTCTCCGACTTGGGGATGGTCAGTCTGATCGGTTCGACCTGGCCTTCGATTCAAAGGCCGGCCACGCTTGCCGATGAGCCCATCGCGAGCAAAACTCGGGTGTTCAGGCTGGACGCCCTGACCTGCCAAGACTTCTCGCCCCTTGTGGGGGAATCGTTCTTGGTCAAGCCGGAATCGGCCCCTCCCCTCTCCTTGACGTTGATCGAGGCGAAGCGCTTGCGGCCGCAGCTCGTCCCCGTTCCGGGCCTGGCCGCTCGGACTCCGTTCTCGGTCGTATTCCGGGGACCGGTCGATTCCCGCCTGGAGCAAGGTCTCTCCCAGGTCCAGCACCCCACGCTCGGCATCCTCGACCTCTTCCTGGCACCGATCGGCCCCCAAACGGACGTCGCGCATTTCGAGGCCATCTTCAGCTAGCGGTACTCCCCCGTGTTTCGACCCAGCAATGCCGATCGCGACGGCGCGGAACGCCTGGCTCTCATCCCCTCCTCCGCTCCAAAAGGCTGGTTGCGAACCCTCGTTGCCCTATTCACCTTGACGTTGATGAACGCCGGCCCCCAAGCCCGGTCGCAAGAGAGCCAATCCGTCGCAACGCGACCCTCGTTGATGGAACTGCGCGCCGTCGCCGAGCTCGAGCGGCTCTCGGGCAGGGTCGAACGAGAGGGGAACCAACCGGCGGGGGCGGTCGTCCGCGTCCTCCTCGGCCATCCTGGTGTTACCAACGCCGACCTCGCCCCGCTCAAGGCGCTCCCGACCATCGAGACGCTGGTGATCACCCAGTGTGCCGTGACTGACGCAGGACTCGTTCACTTGAATGGTCTAGCGAACCTGCGGCATCTCTTCCTGGCGAGCCTTCGGGTGGGTGACTCGGGCCTGCTTCATCTAGCCCGGCTTGGCCGACTCGAGACTCTCGACTTGCAGGGCACGCAGGTCACCGACGCCGCTCTCTCCCACTTGAAAGGGCTGACGAATCTCAAGACTCTGCGACTGACCGAGACCAGGGTCGTCGGCTCGGGCCTGGCGCACCTGCAAGGGGCAATCGGACTCGAAGTGCTTGACCTCTCGAAGACCCGCGTCACCAGTGCCGGTCTGTCCCGCTTGGCAAGGCTGGGACGGCTCCAGGAGCTCAACCTGGCGGGAACCAAGGTCGGTGATTCCGGGCTGGCCCACCTCGAGGGCTTGGTCGTCCTCGAAACGCTCGACCTTTCAGGCACGAAGATCGCCGATGTGGGACTCGCCCATCTGAAGGGGTTGACCACGCTTCGGTCGCTTCGACTCTCTGGAACGAACGTCACAAACGTCGGCCTGACCTCCCTGACGGATCTGTGCCGACTCCAGGCGCTGGATGTCTCCTCAACCCGAGTCGGCGACGCTGGCCTGGCTTCCTTGAAAGGTTGTTCGACCCTCGAATTGATCGACCTCTCGCGTACGAGAGTGACCGACGCCGGACTCACCCACCTGAAGGAGCTGACCAAGCTTCAGACGCTCAACCTCAGCCGCTCGCGGGTGACCGATGTCGGTCTCGCCCGGCTGGAGGGACTCCGGAATCTCCAAACCCTGGACCTCTCCCACACTCACGTGACCACCGCTGGAGCCATGCGGTTTCATCAGAAATCACCAAAAACAACGATACTTCGATAAATTATCGGCTCCGTGGAACTCGACGAGTCGTTGTTTAAGAAATGGGGTCAGGTTAGGACGTGTGGCAAAAACTGGGGATCCAGGATTCGAATCTCCATCCAGCCCCAAAGCGTAAACTCCTTGTGACCAGAAGCTTGCGCATGGAGGCACATAGTGAAAAGCGAGTTGTGTTGCAAGATAGTAGGGGTTGACAGGGGTTCGTAGGTCGCCGTGTTGGGCCACGTGGAAACATTTATGAGGCACCGAAGATCACTTGGATTTTGATAGCTCTGTTGTGGTGCCGGAACGGCTTCGAGTCCGAGTCGGCCACGACCAACGGTTAGACACCGTGTCCCAGCGGATCGACCTTTCTTGACAAGGGGCCTCGCTGGCCTGGTTTCGCCTATCGCGACCGGAGGATCCGCACGGTGCCATCGTGCCAGCAGGCGGCCAGCGATTGGCCGTCGGGGGAGAAGCTCAGGGCATTGACCTGGCAGGGTCGACCTTCCTGAGTCAGGAGTTCTTGTCCAGACACCGGGTCCCAAAGGTGAATGGTCCCCGACTTGCCGGCCGCGGCGAGGGTGCGACCATCGGGAGAGAAGGCCAGGCAACGCAGTTCCTCGTAGCCGGTGTGCAGCGGGGAGAGGAGTTGCTCCCGAGTCGGATCCCACCGCTGGACGACGCCGTCCTCGTGGACCCAGGCGAGGGTACGGCCGTCGGGCGAGAACGCCACCGCCGCGATCTTCACGCCTCCCTTCCAGGTCCACACCGACTCCGCTCGGTCTATGTCCCAGAGCCTCACGGTCATGTCGTTGCCCGCCGAGGCGAGACTGTAGCCGTCGGGGCTGAAGGCGACCTGGCGGATCGTGTCCAAGTGCCCGCTCAGTGTCCGGATGCAACGTCGAGTGGCCACGTCCCAGAGGCGGATGTTACGGTCGGAGCCAGCCGAGGCGAGCCGCTGACCATCGGGGCTGAAGGCGATGGTGCGGACTCTGTCCGAATGACCTGCGAGCGTCGCGAGGAGGTTGCCGTCCGTGGCATCCCAGAGGCGAAGATTCTCTCTCGGGAGGAGGCCAGCCGACGCGATGATCCGATGTCCGGGCTGGAACGCGATCGATGTGGTCGTGGCCTCGTGGGCTTTCCATCCGCGCAGGAGCCGGCCCGTCGCCACGTCCCAGAGCTTGAGTGTTTGGGGGTCGTCGGTATCGTCGCTCCCGGTCGCGAGCAAGAGGCCATCGCTCGCGAAACCGACCGCCCAGGCTTCGTCCGAATGCCCGGCCGGCTGGGGCACGGAGGATGGCTCGAAGCGCCAGACCACGGCCTGCGTCCCGGAGCAAAAGACGAGCGACCGACCATCGGGGAATCCGATGACGTTGTTTGAGGAGTCCGGATGGCCTGGAAAGGTCGCCCGGACAGCACCGGTTACCCGGCCATAGATCCTCAGGGGACGCGGGCCAGTATGGTCACCGCGGTAGCTCCAGGCAAGCAGCCGACCTCCGGGCAGAAGGGTGAACTCGCCGCCGGAATGTCCTTCATCCCCCGGATCAGCCTCGTTGACCCAAGTTTCCCCCGTGTCGAGTTGCATATTGCGCATCGTGCCCTCTAGGCCCTGGGCCACGAGGGTGCGTCCGTCGGGGCCGAATTCGAGCGGACTCACGATCCTGCCGCTGGGACCGTCGCGACGATCGATGAGCAGTCGACCCGTTTCCACCTCCCAGGCGGCCAGTTTGAGTGGGCCGCCCGGAGTTTCGACCATGGCTGTCGCAACGAGCCGGCCGTCCTCGGAGAGCCCGACACCACGATACCCATGGGCCGCGCGAGGGAGCCGGCGGAGAACGCGACCGGAGTGGGCTTCCATGATCACCACGACGCGGTTCTCGTCCTCGAGTCCGGCGACACGGCGACCATCAGCTGATACCGGGAAGCTATAGCCAGCCCCCCATCGCCGGATCAAGCGAGGGCGAAGGGCGTCTGTGTCCCCGTCCAGCCTCCAGAGGCCAGCTTCATACTGGCTGCCCGAAATCCCGGACCGCTCCCACAAGAACTGTCCCGAGGGATCGAAACGAAGATTCGCGACGGACCGCTGGTCGAAGCCATCGAAGCGGGCCAGGGACTTCCCGGTTACGGTCTCCCACAGGACCAGCCCTCCCTGACTTCGCACCACGTCAACCTCGTCGAACTGACTGCCCGAGGCGAGTCGGCGGCCGTCGGCCGAGAAGGTCAAGGCTCCGATGGCGTGATTGTGCCCGCTGAAACCGACGCGCAATTCCCCGGTGGCGGCATCGCGAAGACGGATGGTTCCGTCCCGGTCGCCAGTAGCGACCGTCCGGCCATCGGCCGAGAGTGCGAGCGACCAGACCTGCTCGGTCCGCTCCGACAAGAGGGCGACCTCAGCACGCGACTCGCGCCAGAGGTGATGCCAGGCGAACTCGCGAAGGTCGTCCTCTCCGGGGCCGGGCCGTGAGTCTCGCAGGATTTGCTGCGTCTGCTCGAACTGCCGGCCTCGGAACGCCTCGCCCGCCTGCCGGAGACGGAAGGCGTAGAGGTGATGGTCGGCGATGTGTCTGCGCTGCTCAGCCAGGTCGCGTTGGGCTTTCAACTCCCTGGAGGTCTCCTCGACACGACCCTGCTCGGTTCGGAGCTGCTCATTGTGGCGGCGAAGCCAGTGGTTGGACCAGATCAATCCGCCGGCGAGCGAGAGCAGAGCAAAGGCCGCGAACAGCGTGGCGGGGATCACCACGGCGCAGTTGCGTCGCGCCCATTTCTCGAGTCGTTCCCACCGCCCGGGTGGCCGGGCGGCGATCGAGCGCGATGCAAGGAATCGGTCCAGGTCGTCGGTCAGATCCTTGGCCGTCGCGTAGCGGCCGGAGGGATCCTTGGCCAGCGTCTTGAGGATGATTGTCTCCAGGTCCGGGGGCACGGCCGGGTTCAGCTTGTGGAGCGGCGTTGGTTCTTCCTGCGCAATCTTGCGGAGGATCTCGGTGCGATCCCCGCCGTCGAAGACGGGCTGGAGTGCCAGAAGCTCGTAGAGCGTCGCACCCAGCGAGTAAAGGTCCGTCCGACCGTCGATCACCGCCCGTTTGGCGAGCGCCTGCTCGGGGCTCATGTAGCGCAGAGTGCCGAGTATGTCGCCCGTGAGCGTCAGTCGGCTATCTCCCTGGATCTGTGCCAGACCGAAATCGGTGATCCAGAGGTGGCCCTCGACGTCGATCATCAAGTTGGCGGGCTTGATGTCCCGGTGGAGGATCCCCCGACTGTGCGCATGATCCAGCGCCTCGGCCGCCTGCCGCCCGCGTTCCGCCACGGAGCGAATATAAGCGCGGTCACGGTTCGATGTGCCGAGTGAGGTGCTGGGCTCCGTTCCTGATCCAGCAGGAGACGCGCCATCAGGACTCCTCACAAATGCCGAGGCAAGTTCTCTGAGCCGGGCGGATGATGCGGGCGATGTGCCGTGGTCCGCCCCACTCGCGCGACCGCGGAGTTCTTGGAGCACCTGGGTCAGGGTACAGCCGTCGATGAACTGCATGGCGTAGTAAGGCACGCCCCGCTCCGAACCCACGGCATGCACCGGGGCGATGTGGGTGTGGTGAAGGCAGGCCGCGGCCCGCGCCTCGAGCAGGAATCGTTGATGGCGCCGGGGATCGAGCGCCGCGGCCAATGGTAAAATCTTCAGCGCGACCCGACGTTGCAACGAGATCTGCTCGGCCGCATACACGATGCCCATGCCGCCCCGGCCGACCTCGCGGAGCAGGCGAAAGTCGCCGAGCTTCCCTAACCCGTCTTCCGGAGCGGACCGATTCGTCGTCCTGATCGGGTCCGGAGTGAACGCTACCGCCTTGCCGAACGAAGCCATTCGCTGGATTGTCGGTAGAATCCGGTTCAACTCCTCGGCCTGTTCGGGATAGGCCTCGGCAAGCTCATTCAGGTCGACTGGCTCACCTTTCTCGAGCCGTTCCGCCAACTCGGCGACCCAGTGCGCCAGAGTCTCGTCCGCGCCCATCATGTCGGGAGGGATGTGCTCGCCTCGGGGCTCATTCATGGCTCCCCGACCTCATTCGGCCCTTCAAGGAGGGGACGGAGCCGCTGCAACGAACGAAAGTGACGAACCCGAGCCGCCCCCTCACTGATGTCGAGGATAACGGCGATCTCACCAAATGCCAGTTGATCCAGGTAGCGCATCACCAGGATCTCCCGGTCCTCGTCCGCCAACTCGTTCAGCGCACAAGTGATCTGCTGACGTTCTTCTTCTCGGATCAGGTGCTTGCTCGGGCTGGTTCCACTGGTCGCCAGCAGGTCCACCAAGCGCAAAGCCGAGCCGACGCCCCAAGGACGAACACCGGACCGATCCCGTCCCGCCTCCCGACGCCGAGAGTGGAGATGATACCGATGGGCCTGAGCCAGGCGCTCGGACGCAAGCCGGTGCAACCAGGGATAGAACGGCAGTGGCCGCTCGCGGAGGTAATCCCCGAGCTTTCGGGCGGCGTCCACCAGCGTCTCCTGGACCACATCTGATGGATCGAGCCGGGACGCAAGCCGTTCATCGAACCGGACGGCGATCATCCTCCGCAACCGGGGCCTATGGCGCTCCAGCAGCCAGTGGAGAGCCCGCTCGTCACCCTCGGCCGCCTCCCGCAGACGAGCCTCAGTCTCGGGATCGTCGCTTACCATTATCGCGGACACCCTTCCAACAGAAGAAACCCGCAAGTCGTCCCCTGATGTTACCGGATGTTCGATGGCAGGTCACATTTGTTTTTCAATGATCTCCGGATTTACGAGACATCTGGATTTTTTGCGATTCCTGTAACGCCGGAGAAGCTCCTGCAGGATTAGCTATGGCGACGGGCCTCGGCGAGTGTTGCGACGGAGCAGAAGGAAGCCGGGACTATGCCGCAGTCAACTCGCGCGATCCTGGCCGCGGCATGAGAGCGGCGAATGCGGTCGGTCGTGGAGAAAACCAGGTAGCTTCCGGCTCGCGTCAGCGAGGGGCTCTTGGACGATGTCGGAGGAGTCGACTCGTAGTTTCAGTCGAGAGTCCAACCGAACGGCGACCACGATACGCTGACGGTCCGAGTGGCGATCTAACAGCCGTGTTACAGCCACATCGTCACTACGACCGCCCACTCGGAGTAGTTCCTCGGTCTCAGTGTCAGCCGGTACCATGGTCCGGTTCTTTCGACCTCACCCGTGCTCCGGAACAGCACATCCGTGACTGAAAACACGATTCCCTCTATCATTTTACAAGTGTTAGTTTTCACATACACACTTTACGAAAACCCGTCACTCGTAAGAAACGAAAGACGGGCGGCCCGCGTGTTTTTTGCGTTGCCGCAGGACTCGTAGTGGGACTGGCTGGACAAACCGGATTGATCACACTGGACAATCACCATGCTTGCACGACTTCTTCACCGACACGTTCGCGATCTGAACCAAGCCGGCAGAAAGAGTGCTGTCGGGTGGAGAGATGCCCGCAGAACTCGGCCATTGGTCCAGGAACTGGAAGCTCGGACCCTTCTGAGCTTCCTGGTCATCGACTCAGAGAGCGGGAAAGCCGAGGCTGAAATCACCACCACGTACACGTACTGGAATGGCGGGGTCTTCACTTCCCACGAAGTGGTGGAAAGTCAGTTCAATGAAGGTAAGTCAGTATCGATCGCGGGAAGGCTCGAGGGAGTCAATACGAGCTATTCCTTCAGCAGTCACGCAGAAATGACACTCGGGCCGGCCCAATACGGCCCGGGAAGCTTGGACGCACACGCCAACGGTTCCGGCACCGTCGCGCTTCGAATCGCGCCCGGCCCTGGGGAAAAGGAGGGCGATCCGGTTTCTCTTACGGTGGAAATCACCCCCGACGTCAAGGGAGGAGGTGTTGCGAACGTGGCACTGACGCCATTCAATAAACCGGGAACTTACGTGGCCCATATCGGAGACTCTATCACCGCCAGCATTGACTTCCTCGCGGAGCTCACCGGCGTTAACGACATCGGAACCCCTTGGCCCCCAATCACCGTGTCCGCGAATATGAATGTCAGGTACACCGTGTCACCCGCCCTTCCTCCCGACATTGAGGCGACAAGTCTCGCGTGGAATTCCGGGCTTGGCGGCGTCGATTACACTTACTCGATCAAGAATTCTCCTCTGCCCAAGCCAGCGACCGTCGCACTCTACTGGTCCCCGACTACAACGTTCGACCCATCCACTGCGACTCGAATCCAGGGAACAGAGGTCACCACCGAGATCGCCGTACGCGATTATCCCCCAGTCCACATTAATGCCTCTACCCTGGCCACTCCCCCTGGAGGGACTAAATATCTTCTGGTCGTGGCCGACCCGCCAAGCAACAGCAAGCCCAGCGGTGAGGTGGCCGAGTCGAATGAGAACAACAACATTCTTTTCACCACGATCACCGTGGCCGAGGTCAACCACGCACCGCTGCTTGGTGCCATCGGCAATCGCGTGGTCAACGAGGGCAGCCTCCTGCCGTTCACGATCGTCGGCAGCGACCCCGATACAGGGCCAGGTGCCAAGAATGTGCTGACATACTCCGCCTCCGGGTTGCCCGCCGGGGCCACACTCGACAGCAGCACCGGCGCCTTCGCCTGGACACCAACAGAGGCGCAGGACGGCAGCTACTCGGTGACCTTCACCGTCACCGACAACGGCACGCCGGCGCTCTCGGCTTCCGAGACCATCACGATCACCGTGGCCGAGGTCAACCAAGCACCGCTGCTTGGTGCCATCGGCAATCGCGTGGTCAACGAGGGCAGCCTCCTGCCGTTCACGATCGTCGGCAGCGACCCCGATACCGGGCCAGGCGCCAAGAATGTGCTGACATACTCCGCCTCCGGGTTGCCCGCCGGGGCCACACTCGACAGCAGCACCGGCGCCTTCGCCTGGACACCAACAGAGGCGCAGGACGGCAGCTACTCGGTGACCTTCACCGTCACCGACAACGGCACGCCGGCGCTCTCGGCTTCCGAGACCATCACGATCACCGTGGCCGAGGTCAACCAAGCACCGCTGCTTGGTGCCATCGGCAATCGCGTGGTCAACGAGGGCAGCCTCCTGCCGTTCACGATCGCCGGCAGCGACCCCGATACCGGGCCAGGCGCCAAGAATGTGCTGACATACTCCGCCTCCGGGTTGCCCGCCGGGGCCACACTCGACAGCAGCACCGGCGCCTTCGCCTGGACGCCAACAGAGGCGCAGGACGGCAGCTACTCGGTGACCTTCACCGTCACCGACAACGGCACGCCGGCGCTCTCGGCTTCCGAGACCATCACGATCACCGTGGCCAAGGTCAACCACGCACCTCGGAATATCGTCCTGAACACCGATTCTATCGACGAAAACAGCATTTTTACACTCGTCGGTTCGTTTGACGATCCGGATGTACTCGATCTCCACACTATCGCCATCGACTGGGGCGAGGGCATACCGCAGGTCTTCACTCTGCCGGTCGGACTAAGAGCATTCGAGGCTTCGCATAGGTATATTGACGATCGTCCCTCCGCCACGACCTCTGATGTCTACACCATCGACGTCCTCGTTTACGACGGGATCGGGAGTTCTACGGACTCATCCTCCGTCGTAATCAACAACATCGTGCCGGCGGTCTCACTCTTGACGAACACCTCGCCCGACGGCGAAGTCGAGGAGGGGCAAACGGTCTTCGTGAGGGGCCTCTTCTCTGACATCGGCGTGTCCGACACGCACACGGCGACCGTCAGTTGGGGCGACGGCACCACCACCAATGCGTCCGTCCTCGAAAGGCAAGGATTCGGCAGGGTTGCGGGCTCCCATATCTACGCCAATGGGGGAATCTACACCCTCGCCCTCACCGTCGCCGACGACGACGGTGGCACGGTGGTCAAGACGACGCAGGCAGTTGTCGCTGGCGCGGGCATCAGAGACAAGGTCCTCTACATTGTCGGGACCAATGGTGACGACGACGTCATGGTCAGTAAACAGAGGATCGGTGACAGCCAGGCCACAGTGCAAGCCGGCTTCCTCCCCAACAGGTTGAAGAGATTCACCTCGTCCTGGTTCGACTCGATCATCATCTACTTGGGAGACGGTGACGATAAGGCCACGGTCTCTGTAAACATCACCACGCCGACTCTCATGAGCGGCGGGCGGGGTGCCGATCTGCTGAACGGCGGTGGGGGGAGCAGCATCCTGCTTGGAGGTGGGGGGAACGACACGCTCAACGGCGGCTCAGCCCGCGACCTCGTCATCGGGGGCGGTGGGCGCGATAAACTCGTGGGCAACGGTGCCGACGATATCCTGATCGGCGGCTCGACGATCTACGACGGCACAACCTCCTACGACATCGATGTGGCCGCGCTGCAGGCCATCATGGACGAGTGGAACGGGGTCGGCACCTACCAGGTGCGCACCGGGAAAATCCGGAGAGGCTTCCTCAAGGTGGGCCGGACGATCAAGCTCGGCGGCGGCAACGTCATCGACAACCTGGCCGCCGACGTACTGACCGGTAGTGCCGGGCAGGATTGGTACTTCCTGAGTGACGGTGATTCGTCCAGCGGTCGCAGACCGGACGAGGCGAACGGCTGATCTCCCGGAGCAGGCACTAGAACGCGGGACCCATTACAGCCGAGATAGGACGGCCGGTGGCCGAAGGGGAACTCCGGCCACCACCGCGTTGCCGGAATCGAAAAGCCAGCGATGTCGGAAACGGTGGAAACGAGGGCGGGCAGCCTGGGGACGAAGTGGCCCCGTCCCGGCCAGGGATACTGGCGTTTCGTTCAGATTCCGGAGACGATTTGCCGACGAGTTCGCATCCTCCCGCCGATTTCAGCCCCAACGGGGCAGCCGAAGAAAGCCCGGGATAACGTCCCCGAAACTCAACACCGGGGCTTTTCGTCCGGCGGAAGACCGAGAGCAATTAGTTCCTCGCTCGCCTTGATATGGCGAGCGAAGACTAAGCCACCTCGAGTATTGCCTCCGCCGGACACTTGCGATCTGACCCGCCTAACTACTATTCACTCGCCGCACGGAGCCGTCGGGGCTGGCTGCGTGCGGGGGGATCGAAAATGGTCGTCTGGCTGGCGATTGCCTCGGGGATGTAGCAGCGGGCATGCTGCTGACGATTGGTGACGCCCTGTACGTTGCGTGCGACTCGGTCCTGGAAGTCGAAGAGAGTGAGCGGGCGATCGGCTTCGCTGGTCAATCGAGAGCGACCCTGCACGTTCAGCGAATCGAGAATTCCCAAGGCAAATGCTCCGTGGCCGCGAGAGACGACGGACTGGCTCGGACCGTGGATCGAGGAGACCATCGTAATCACGTTGCGCTGGTAGAGCGTCCGCGCCCACTCGTTCAGGCCACGATTGGTCTGCGGAGGTGCGGGCCGTTTCTCGTGGAGCGTATCGAGCATGAGCATCACGGTGCAGCCGTAGTCGGCAAGCTGGCCTAACGTCTCGGCGATGACCGTGGTGGAAATCGATGACGCCGCCGCCGTGCTGAGCGTGCTGTCGGCCGCCACGATCGCGGCGTCCTTGCCAAGGGTCAGGAAGTGCGAGTCGATCGAGACGAAGACGGTGTCTCCCTGTCCGAGTTCCCCGCGCTCGCGTTCCTCATTGAGGGTCTTGAAGGCCGTGAAAATCCGATCCGCGGTGGCGTCAGTTCCCAGAATCGGGCGGACATCCACCCGCTGAAATCGTGACGAGCCACCGGGTGCGCCAAGGAAGGCTCCAACGTCGCGGGCGTCTTCGGTGGCGAACGGAATCCGTGGCAGACCCGAATCACCCGTTCCGAAAGAGTCGGCACCAATCGTGAGCACAACCAGACGAGGGGGCGCCTCCTCGACCGGCTTCGGTGGTTCCGGAGCGATCACCTCAAAAACGTTCGTCCGCTCCTTCGCGAGACTGTTGACCGCAACCACGCTGACCTTGTGAATCCCAGGGTTCACGTTGACCGTAACCTCGCGATCGACGGCCGCGACTGGCGGGTCGAAGAGTAGCTCGGTGACCTTGCCGCTGTCGACCAGGACGCGCAGAGCGCTGATTAAACCACGCCCCGCGACGCCATCCTCGGTGGTCGCCCGGACCCGGATCGGTACCGCCCCGCCACCAACAACAAGCGGCTCGAAGGAGGGCCGGGTGGGGCCGACGATCTCGACGCGCGGCAGCCGGTCTTCGGCGACGATCTGTTCCGGCTGACGCACCGGCGCAGGTTCACCTGGAGCGGGGTCAAATGCTCCCAGGTCGGCCGTCTGGAGCAAACGGTCGAGCTCGAGCGGCTTTCTCAGCTCTTTCTCGAAGTTATCGAATGAAAAGTAGTCGGTCGACTCGGTCGGTGCGAGACGGTTGCGGTGCCAGCCGAGATACTTGCGGTCGCCGATGGCCGAGGTGTCGTAATACCCTCGGGGAGTCCAGAGAACCCACTCACGATCGAGCGTGGGAAAGAGGGAGAGCGCCGGGGCATCGCGTTTGGTCGTGATCAACTCGACCCGCTTGCCCGCGCGAAGGACCACGAATTCGAGCTTGGTGTTGGGGACCGCCTTGTCGAGTTGCCCGAGCTCAGTCGTCTCCTTGGCTCCGACGTAGAACTTCTGGATCTGGTCGCCGACATGCAGGTCCATGGCCTCGGCAAAGCTCTTCGGTTCGACCGCGGCCACGGAAACCTGGCCGCCGGCCGCCGTGTCGAATCGCGCTCCGAGCGGCGGGAGCGTGTCGCAACCCGCCAGCCGCCAGAACCGCACCGTCTGATCGGCCGACCCGGTGGCAAGCCAGACACCATCAGGTGATGGCGCCAAGGTATAAACAGGTCCGCTGTGTCCGGCATAGATGCGCGTCCGCGCCCCGTCCTGAAGTCGGAAGAAGATCACGCCCACTTCCGAGCCGACAGCCAGCATCGGCAATGGGTGACCCGGACTCTTCGGAATGAAGCTGTACGACCACCAGCGCCGGTCGGTATTCGGGTCGAGCCGAAGCCGGTAGCCCTGCCCCTGCGCGTTCAAGAGGTCGAGCGTGTAAGGATCGATGGGTTGAACTTTCCAGCCGTCGAGCGTGGGAATGGCTCGGCTGAGTTCACCCTGGTCGAACATCGTGACCCGCTGGCCCCTGAGGTCGAAGTCCTCGTACTTCGGAGCCGCGCCGGGCTGCTCGGGGCGACTTCGCAAGTAGCCGACCGTACGGCCGTCCGGGCCGAACCCAATATCCCAGATGCTGCTCCCCTGCCCCGCCAGTTCGATTGGCGCCTGGTTCAGATCAGTGAGGTCTCGAATCGTAATCCCTTGCGTATCCCCCCCCGCAAATGCCAGCCGCTTGTCATCGGGACTGAACGTGCACGCATTCACCAGGTTTGAGACGCGAGCCAGCCTGGATTGCACGGCCCCCTGGGGCATCGATCGCAGTTCGACGTCGCACTCGACACTGGGGAGATCCGAGGACCGAGCGAGGCGATGGCTGAGGACGCTCGACACCAGTCTGTTGCCATCGTGGCTGACGGCCAAGGCCTCAACGGCCCCTTGCCCGTTCTCGCCCCGAGGGAGCAGCGTCTCGTTCGCGAGGTTCGCCAGATCAAAGCGCACCAGGTCGCCATTTTCGCGCCCGATCACGACCCAGTTCCCTTTGGGACTGACCACCAACGCATTGATGGCATCCCCGGCAGGGTCCTGGGGATTCTGCCGGCCCGGATTCGGCCGCGCGGTGGCGACAATGGCTCCGCGGTCGACATCCCAGAGATTGAGCAATCCATCGGCCCCTCCGGTGACGAGCCGGCGACCGCTCGGAGTGTAGGCCAAGGCGTTCACCGGACCTCGGTGCCCCGACAACACGGAGGTCGTGGTTCGGGTTTGCAGTCCCCAGATACGGACCGTGGCGTCATTGCTTCCGGAGGCCAGGAACTGGCCCGTGGGATCAAAGGCAAGGCACATGACACTCATGCCGTGGCCGCGCGGGGGCCCCGACGGCAGTTGGGAATCCACCTCCCCGGTCGTCCCGTGCTGCAGTCCCGGATAGCGAAAGAAGTTGATCTCGCCACGGTTGCTATCGACACCAATTCCAGCGACGGCCAGGATCCGTTGGCCACGAGCGTCGGCCGCTGGGGAGAGAGCCATGGCATAGATCGAGCCGGCATACCCTCGCCAGATCCGCGGTCGAATCGTTTGAACAAGTCGCGGGCGGGGATCGCCGAGATTCCAGACGTTGACCACCTTGTCCATGCCACCGGAGAGGATCGACGAGCCATCGGCCGCCGTGAAGATCAACGAGCGCACGGGCGCGGAGTGGCCACCGCTGTTGACGACGGGAATCGGCTGCGTGATGTCCCCAAGATTGGCCTGGGCCTCAGCCCGGCCCCCCCACATGGCGGAGCTCAGGAGCAACGCTCCACCGCAAATCCAACGATGTCGGTACATCAAGCTGATTCCACTCCCCTCGGTGATGGAAATCTCCGAGGTTGACCTGGGATACGTCGACTTATGCCCACGCCGGTGTGGCACACTCGACGAATCCCCTTGGGGAATACCTTCGTGGTAAGAAGACCGGCGTCAGATTTCGCGACTCAGAGTCTACTGTCCCGCTCGCTGCAGTGTGACACGACCCTCGCGATTCCCAGACGATTCCTAACGTACGGACTTGCCTTAACAATTGGCAACAAAAGAGTCATCAGAACCACTGATTCGACCGATTATTTTAGCATAATCCCAACCTCCCCACCTGGAACTTGGGTTTCGGGACATTACCGTCGCACGAGGTTGAAACCATCACCGACCACCTGAGTTCAGGGGTACGGGGGAACTCATTCCGATGAGAAAACGTCGAAATAGGATCCTGACCCTCGGGCTGTCGGCCCTCGCGTTATCGACGGCCATACCAGCCCCAGCCCTCGAATGGCCCTGGCGCAACCGGTCGTCAAGCTGCCAGCATTGCGGGCAATCCGTCCGGTTTCGGGCCCCGTCCGGCCACACCTGCCCGGCCACGATGCCGATGCCAGTTCAGACGCCCTTTTCTCCGATCATGGCCCCGCCCTCGGTCGGGTACGACCCGATGGCGATGCCACGTCCCGGAGAGCCCTTACCAGAAGGGCCGTCCACCGGAGCCGCGATGGGCCCCGGGGCCGGTCAGTTTCCCTCGGCCGAGGGGGCAACACCCCCGGGCGCCGCGGGAACCGCGGGAGCGACACCCCCGGGAGCCGAGGGAACTACCCCGCCAGGGGCCAATGCAGCCACTCCTCCCGCAGCCGATGCCGGCTCTCCCTCAGCCTCGTCGGGATTGGGAGGCGGCCTGAGCGAACCCCAGGGTGCGCTCAATATGTTCGGAGACGTGGCGCCTGTCTCCCGGCTGGCGATTCTCCAAACTAATCGACCGGGCTTTGTGCCACCGCCGCCGCCCGAGCCGCCGAATCGACCGACCCGCTTCCCGTCCGAACGAATGAAGTCCGCCGCATTCGTGCCGAGCGTACGTAACTTCAAAATCGCCGATAACCAGACCCCGATGCCCGTCGATCGGATTACCTACAGCTTTAACTTCTTCGACGACGTCAACGGCGCCATCAACAAACGATTCAACGTTCCGCTCTCGCAGATCCAGGCCTATCGCCATGTCTTCGGTTTCGAGAAAACGTTCTTTGATAAAAACGCGTCATTCGGTATGCGGCTGCCGCTCAACACGTTGACCGCCAACAGCCCGATCCGAAATCTCGGGCCGACGAGCACTTCGCTTGGCGACCTGACCGCCTTCGTCAAGTACGCACTCTGGATCGACCGGGAAAAAGGGCGGGTCCTGTCAACCGGGTTGGCCGTCACCATGCCCACGGGTCCGGCCACGTTCGGTGGAGCCAACTACCTCCGAGGGTTGCACTACACCAACCTTCAGCCCTTCCTCGGAGCCCAGTGGACCTGGGGCGATCTGTACGCCATCAACTTCACCTCCATCGACGTCCCGACCAGTTCGCGTGACGTGACGATCATCTACCAAGACTTCTCGCTCGGCTACTTCCTCTATCGCAACCCCAACCCGAACGGCTTCATTCGGTCGATCGCTCCACGCTTGAAGCCCACGTCAACGTGGCACTCAATCATAACGATCCGTTTGACCGCAGAGACATCTCCGCGACGAGCCAAGTGGTGGGCTTGACCGAGGGCCTCAACGTCTTCTTGAGGAACAACTCCGTCCTCTCGTTCGGCCTGGTCGAACCGGTCACCGGTCCCCGACCGTTCAATCTCGAAGCCATGCTTCTGCTGAACACCTTCTTCTGATCCAGGCCTACGCGACCCGCCTGAAACGGCTTCCAATCCTACGGCCGGGCCCCCCTCCCCGAAGTGATATCGGGGAGGGAGTCCCGGCCTATTTCTTCAGACCCGTCTCGATCCTCGCCGAAGCAAATTCCGGCCTCGGGTCGGAGCCGACGCGGTGGACGCGGCCGATTGAACCTGGACCCCCTGAATGAAGGTCGCTCGGAAGTCGGATCCGGTTCTCACCCGTACGTCGCCATCATTGCCGTCCAGGAAGTTGCCCTCTCTGTCGGTCAAACCACCGGGAGCCGTCCCGATGACGCGGAGTTGGAACGCCGTGTTCCGAGGGATCGGCTTGGTGAACGTCACCGTGACAATCCGGTAAATCTCGTCGAAGACTACGCTTGCAACCGGGATCCGCGTTCCGGGCCGAGAGTTCCGCCTGAGGGTGGTGACGACGTAGTTCGCCGGATTCAACGCACGCTGAGCATCGAGATAAGTCGTGAAGATCACCCCGATCGCGCTGACCGTCCCCGTCGAGGGACCGGCGAGCAGGCCGACCCGTTCCACCTGCGGCCCTTCCGACAACTCGCGAACGCTCACTCCTCCCGAGGAGTTGAACCGAATGACGTTACCGGCGGGCGAGGATGCCGGAGCCACGAAGTTGCCGGGGCTCGAGTAGAGGAAAACTCCAAAGGAGTTGCCCAGCCCACGCGTTCCCACACGATTGGTCCCAATGAAATTGCCGAGAATCGCGTTGTTCGTCGCGTTGTCACCGAGAATTTGAATCCCGATCGATCGATTCCCAGCAATGACGTTGCCCGCCCCAGGAGTGCTTCCCCCAATCAAGTTGCCCGATGCGTCGTTGACGAAAATGCCCTGAGCATTGCCAAGCCGGCCCGTCCCCGCGGCATCCGTACCGATCAAGTTCCCCTGGATCACGTTGCCCGTGGCAACGCCTGGAGGATTAAACATCGGTTGACCATTAAAGACCGTCGCGTCATTGAAGATCTGAATGGCCACCGACGAATTTCCCGAGATGAGGTTACCCATCCCGGGCGCATCTCCACCGATCAGGTTCTGCGCCGCCCCCAGGATCACCACCCCCTGGAAGTTCGGCACAGACAACGTGCCCGTGACGTCCGTGCCGATATAGTTGCCCATCACGTGGTTGAACACCGAACCGCTGCCGACCAGGTAGATGCCGACGCCCCGATTGCCCGAGATAATGTTGCGTTCCGCCCGCGTGAGGCCACCGATCGTATTCCCGGTGATATTCTGGATCTGAACGCCATCCCCGTTTCCAACCGACCGCGTGCCGGAAAGGTCGGTGCCGATCCGATTCCCCACGACCCGGTTGCCTCCGGTCCCTTCCAGCAGTAGACCGATCCCGCCGAATCCGTTGATCACCAACGACTGGACCGTGGAATGGCCACCGGCGAGTCTGAGCCCGTTGACTCCGGCTCCGGCTCGGTTCCCACTGATCTCGATGAGCGGTTCCCCTTGGAAACCGGGCTGGCTCGCCCCATCTATGAAGACCGGATACGTAATCACGGGCAACTCGATGACCGGCGAAATGCGATGCGGACCCGCTCCCGGGATATTGAACCGGATTGTCGTCGGGATCTGATCCGCGTTGACATCCTCGATCACAAACCGGAGCGAACCCGGCCCGCTATCGGCATCGGTGGTGACGATGTCGTTGGAAAGGACCGTGGCGGTTGTCCTCACCGTTGTCGAAACGCCTTGGGGGTCATGGATTACCACCGTCACGATGTAGGGAACGCCAGGCGCCGATTCTCGGAGATAAAGATGCGACCCGTTTACCAGATAGCTCCCTTCGCCCTCCGAAACGATCGTTCCCTCCGAGGGAGCCGTGCCATCGCCCCAATCGATCGTTGCCGTGAAAGGCACCTCCGACGAAGAGAAGCTCGGAGTGAACAAGACGAGCGACTTCGTGAACGACTGGTCCTCGGTCACCGTGATCGGCAACGGTGTCACCTCGAGGGCCGAGGAAACGATCTGAGCGGTGCTCGGAATGGTGATCACACTGCCGCCAACATCCGTGACAGTGAATGTGACACCCCCGCGGATCGTGACCGACGTGTTCGGCTGGTCAACGACATTCACGTTGACCGGATATTCCCCGCCATTGAGATAGGTATGGGAACCAGTCACTTCAAACGTCGATCCTGTTGAACTGCTCGTTTGCGTGACAGTTCCCGACGTCGGAGCCGTCCCATCTCCCCAGTCGATCGTCGCGTTGAAGTGGTTCGCCGGTTCGTTGGAATCCGCGTCGGAGAACCCGCCAACTCCGATGTCCGACAGCGGAATCCCTGCAAATCCACTGATCGTGGTTGGTGACGGGCTCAACGGGGGATTGGCCGCATTGATGATGGTCACTTGCTCAATGTTGGCCAACGTGATCGTGGGGAAATTCCCAATATTGATGGTGGTCCCCGTAAACGTCACAGTCGCTCCGCCCGCATCAATGTTCAAGACATCGTTGCCGTCTCCCCCGTTCAGAAAGAGGCTTCCCCCTGCCCCAAGGCCCGAGGGGAGAACCGTGAATCGGTCGTCATTCCCCCCGGAATTGATGACG
Organism: Singulisphaera photorubra; assembly: GCF_045290345.1. GTDB lineage: Bacteria > Planctomycetota > Planctomycetia > Isosphaerales > Isosphaeraceae > Singulisphaera. Next base: position 5,141,154 of record NZ_CP155447.1, read on the forward strand.
GTTGCCACCCCGGGTGCGGTCGCGAGAACATCAATCTGGTCTGCACTTTGGCTCGAGAGAATCGTCAGTGAGGAGAGACCCGTCGCCGTGTTGGGCGTATTTAACGTAATCACCTGGCCAGGCCCACTCGGCGAACCGTCACGAGTCAGGTCGAGTCGAACATTCGTCTTGTTGGCGAAGTCGATCAGTTCGAAACCGACCGGACTGTCACCGCTGTTGATCTCTGTTGTCTGAAAGCCCTGCGAAATCGGTCCGGCGATCAGATTAAAGACGACTGCGCTGCTCGGCGCGAGAAAGTTGAAATCGATCGCCGGAACCGTATCAATGATGGGACTCAAGTTGAGAAACTGAATCGAGGAAAAGGTTTCAATACGAGAATCCGTCAGTGTAATGAAGCCGTCAGTGGAGTTCGACGGCTGATACGTTTCGACGGTAAAGGATCCCCCTCTGAGCACTAACGTATTGAAGCCGGCATTGCCGTTGTAGATGAGTCCAGCACCGGATGGGATGGGGTTCGTGCCCGAGAAATCAACGGTCAGCGTGTCCGCTCCGGAACTCCCCAAGTAGCTGATCCCGCCGAGAGCTGCGTTGGCAAACTGAATCGGCTGGGTCGTCAGTCCCGAAATCTGCCCCCCAGCGAGCGTCGCACTCAGGTTGGCCGTCGAGTTCGTCCCATCGAGGACCAAGTTGGTATTCCGCATCTCGCCCAGAACGCGAATCGCTCCACCGAGCGTCGATCCGAGCGCGAGGCGCACCGTATCCGGAGCCGCGACTGGGGACGCGCCCGCGTTGTCGATCTCCAATGTGTTCGTCGTCCCGAGAATCGCGATCGTATCCGATCCGGCGCCGGGGTTGAGACTCGTCGGAGCACTCGTATCATTGACGGTGAACGCGTTGCCCCCGGTCCCGCCTCGGAAGTCCAAGCGGTCGATCTGTCCCGCGGTCCAACTGATTTGTGCAGGCGCCTCGGGAGTCGTACTCGAGACCGAAGTCGGATCGATCGTCCAGTTGAGCCCCACGGTGCCCCCCGAATCGTCGAGCGTCAACGATGTCGGCGTTGTCTGCCCCGCCTGGGCTCCGATGGAGACCGGTTGCCGAATCCCGGCAAGTGAAGACGCACCGCTGCTTGCCGTGGAACCGAGTCTGACCGCCTGAAACCCAGTGACCGACGTGGGAGCATCAATCGAGGCAATCGACAGGTGATTGATTTGTTCGTTGCTTGAGGAGATCGACATGCTCGTGACCGAGGAAACCGGCCCAGTCACCACGTTGGTGCCACTGCCTGACCATCCCAGTGATATTGCCGAGTTCGACAAAGTGATCGTTTGAAATTGATCGACCACGGTATAGGTGCCATTCGGACCGGAAGACACGATCGACAACTCATTGGGAGTCGTGGACGGCGTTCCGGACTCCACATAAGTCAGCGGACCGGGTTCGAAGCTCCCGGACCCTGACATCGCGATATCAAGGAACGAGAGTAGGCACCGGTGCTCGAGAGACTCGAACTTAAGCCCACGCCCCAGGATCCGACGCGGTCGTTCCTGCTTCAAGCTTCGCGATTCGGAGGGATTTGCTCGCCAGTCGTAAAAAGAAAACATAAATGAATCTCGTAAAAATTCGACTCTGGAGGGGCTAATCACTCTCTTCGACCGCGATCTCCGACCGTCCTCCGGCGTCAACATCGACAAGCGATAGGTCAACTCGCGAGTGGAAGACGCCGCAAGTAGGAACGCTGACAACATACAAACCGTGACGTCCGCACGACCGAATTATCCCGTAACCGAGCGCACATCGACACGCAAAAACTCAAGCCCTCCCAAAATACCCACTGCCATCCAGCCACACAAACCCCGCAATCCACGAAATCACCTCCACACTCCCACTCCGCAAACCTCGCCAGCGACCCTCCAGCCCTGGCACGCTCTGCGCGTTTCACCCGAGTTGGCCCCCTTCCAAAGGAAGGTCACGCAGGGATCTCAACGGAGCCCGGAATTGGAGGAGATCTCGCCGACCGGACGTGAGCTGAAACCCACGGATCACATCGCCGACCGTACCATAGCAGCCGGCGACGCGACTCCATGCCGTCCGCTCACTCCGACACAACCTGAAACGATTTTACATTTATGATTTCATAACATTCCCAATACAACACACAAAATCTCATTGTCGTTTTCCATTTGCACCCCTGCGATCATCCAGCCTCAGCCCTGGATTGCCTTCCAAAGTCCGGGCCGTGCGGTAGCCGCGAAGCGACGACACCTTCAAGCAGATCGGCCCTTGGGGTATCATACTCGCTTTGCGAGAACCAGGTCCGTGATGACAGCGGTCCCATGGATCATGCTTGCTTTGAACACCCCACAAGAAAGCCCCAAATTAGACGATGGCACGGCAACTGATTCTCGGCCTCGGCGCCGGCCAGTGCGGTCTCGAACTCTTCTCTGACATCCTTGGCCGGCAGTCACACACCCAGGTCACCTTCCAGCAGCCACCGCTCATGCCGTGGTCTCGTGTCGAGGGGACTTCGGGAGTCCGCGACCGCCTCACGAGACTCCTATCCACAACGAGCGAGCGGTTCGTCGCCGACGTGGCATCGTTCTACCTGCCGTACGTCGAACAGGCTGTCGCCTTCGACCCGACGATCCGTATGATCTGCCTGAAACGCCCCGCCGACGAAGTCGTCGCCGGATTCCTGGCCGCGTTGAATCGGAACGCGCGGACCCCGATCGACCACTGGGCCGAACACCCACACCCCCCGTTCGAGCACCACATCCTCTGGTCGAAAACATTCCCGAAGTATGACGTCGCCGACCGCGAAACCGGCATCCGCCGGTATTGGGGCGATTATTATACGATCGCCGACGAGCTATCTCAGCGCTTTCCAGAGCAATTCCGCATTGTCGACACGGAGCGATTCACGACCGAGGACGGTGTCCGGGACGTGCTCTCGTTCTGCGGTTTCCCATGGTCCGACCAGGACGTGGTCACGGGGAAGCGTCCGACCGTGAGCTTCAGTCCGGACCTGGGAGCACCGCCCCATCCCTACCCTGACCCGCTCGATCCGCGACGTTGCGTCGTCCTCGTCCCGTTCGCCAGTTTCATCCATCCGGAATGCGACCAGGCCCTCAAGGAGCTTGAGCGACGTGGCTATCAAGTGCGTCGCGTCGGCGGCTACGCGGCGATCGACCAGGGACGGAACCAGATGGCCACTGATGCGCTTCTCGAGGGCTTCGAGGAAACGCTCTGGATCGACTCCGACATCATCTTCGACCCGAATGACGTGGAAAAGCTCCGGCAACGGAATTTGCCCATGGTCTGCGGGATCTATCCGCAGAAGGGGAAGCAGTCCCTCGCCTGTCACGTGCTGCCGGGCACGCCCGCGACAGTTTTTGGCAAGGGGGGCAACCTCGTCGAACTCCTGTACGCAGGCACAGGCTTCCTCCACGTCCGCCGTGAGGTCTACCTGAAGGTCCTGCGAGAGCAGGCGCTACCAACCGCGAACGAACGGTTCGGACGTCCGATGATCCCGTTCTTCTTACCGATGATTCGGCCTCACGAGGAAGGTTCTTGGTATCTGGCGGAGGACTACGCATTCAGTCATCGAGCGCGGGAGTGTGGATTCAAGATCTACGCTGACAGTTCCATCCGGCTCTGGCACATCGGGACGTATCGTTACGGTTGGGAGGACGCGGGCAGGGATCGGCCTCGGGCTGACTCCTTCACCTTGAACTTCGACGACCATGGCGTGGTGGAACCGCCCGTACTGATCGCGGCATCCGACCCAGCCGTACGGGTCCTTTCCGCCCGCTTCCCTTGGCCGACCGAGAAGCCCAAGGTGCCGCCCCCGCCGATCCGCGACTGGCTGTTCCCCTCAACCCAACAAGTGCTCGAGACGACGATCCCGGAAAATGCCCGGATCCTCGTGGAAGTCGGCTCGTTCATCGGTCGTTCGACCCGATTTCTCGTCGACTTCGCCCCGACGGCGATCGTCATCGCCATCGATCACTGGCAGGGGAGTTCCGAAATGGCGGACGATCCCGAAGTCGTCGCCATGCTCCCTCGGCTCTATGAGACCTTTCTCGCTGAGTGTTGGCTCTATCGTGACCGGGTCGTTCCGGTTCGCCGTTCGTCGGTCGAAGGTTTGCGTGAAGTAGCCGAGGCTGGCCTTCGGCCCGACCTCATCTTCATCGACGCCGACCATTCGTACCAGGCGGTGCATACCGACCTATCAGTGGCCCTTGATCTCTTCCCCCAGGCCCGAATCGTCGGCGATGACTGGGACTGGGAGAGCGTCCGCCGGGCGGTGCAATCAGTCTGCCGCGAGCGTACTCTTCAATTCGAGGTTCACGGCGTCGGCTGGCGGATCATGCCGGTTGCCGAAAGTGGGGTCCCCTCAGAAAGTCTCATCAATACATTCCCAAAATCCCAACAATAAGAAGCAACAAGGGGGCGATCCGCCCACCCATGAAAGTTGAGACGACGGACACAGACCAGACACACGACACCCCGCTCTGCCGCCCCAGGAATCCCTTTTTATGAGGATCATCGACCTCTCGGCTCCGATTGCTCCGACCCCAGCCGATGCGGCCTCGTATGAGAAGGTCGAGATTCACTCGACCTCGCATGCCGGTGGGGCCGCCCAGATCGAGGCGCTTCTCCAGGTCCCGCCCCATCTGCTACGCGACGGCGAGGGCTGGGCGGTCGAGGAATTCACCAGCCTCGCAACACATGGCGTCACGCACGTGGATGCCCCCTGGCATTGCAACAGCACGATCCAGGGGCAGAAGGCCGCCACGATCGACGAATTACCGCTGGAATGGTTCTTCGCCGACGGCCTGGTACTGGACATGACGCACAAAGCGGATGGGGAAAAGGTCGGGGTCGACGAAGTGAAGGCCTCACTGACTCACATCGGCTACACGGTGAAGCCGCTGGATATCGTGCTCGTGAGAACGGGCCGGGATGCCTACTATAGCCGGCCGGACTATAAGCTCCGGGGTTGCGCGATTTCTTCCGAGGCCACTCGTTGGCTCTACGAGCAGGGCGTGAGGGTGATGGGCATCGATGCCTGGGGCTGGGACGGCCCCCTCGATCGGCAGGCCGCCGAAGCGCGGGAGCGGCAACTGCCGGGCGTCTTCTGGGCCGCTCACCAGTGCGACTTGTCCTACTCGCAGATCGAGCGGTTGGTGAACCTGGATGCTCTGCCTCCGTTCGGATTCAAGGTCGCCTGCTTCCCGCTCAAAATCGCGGGCGGGAGCGCCGGACCAGCGCGGGCGGTCGCAATCCTGCCGACCTGATTTGCGCAAAGCTCAGCCGACCTTGGCAGGTCGTTCACTGACTTTAGGATCGCGCTCAGTCTCGCCATCCCAAAGTATGCGGGTCGAGTGCCTTGGTCTGTCCTCCTCCGAGGTCACAACCCCATGGCACTCGAATCCCGGACAATCGCCGATCGACTTACGACCCTTCGGGTTGGCTCGGAGCCCGGACGTACCTGACGTTATCCCAACCGTTCGACCGCGACCAGAAGTCGTTGATCGACAAACCGGGCAAGCTGCCGATCGTGTTGATCAGGGTTGAGGTCGGGTAGGGGCCGAACGAAACGAACGGGGCTTTGTTCAGGTTGGTTTGGGCACCGACCTGGTTGCTGAACAGGATGTCGTACTTGGGCGCTCCCAGATGGTGACCGTTCTCGGTTGTCACGGTGGCGTACGATTCAAATCCGAACGCATTCACGACCTTCGAAATCGAGACATGGAAATAGTCGGTATACTCGAACTCGACCACCTGCCACTGGGCCGGGAGCAAAGAGAGGTAATCATAGACTTGATAGATAGGAGTCGCGGCGTTGACCAGATCGTTTGTGAGCGTGGGACTCCAATACCAGGTGCCGCTGTTGATCAGGTAGGAGACCTCCATGAGCCGTCCGTAGTCTCCAAGAATCGACTGCTCATATCCGCCGTTGATGCCCGCCGCCGTGGAAAAAACCTGGGCCTGGGTCTGGGTGAATTCTCCGTATTGGATGGCGGCCCCATTGCCGCCACCACCGCCCAGCGAGGCCTCCACCTCGGACGCAGCCGCCGTGAGAGCAGAGTTGATGACCGCGGCCGCCACTGCCGCCTCTGGACCCGCGACCACTCCGATCCCCGCGACGACGGCCTCAACCAAGCCCTCAAGAGCCAGGCGGATGTAAGTGGAAGTGTTTGGCCCCGGGTTGCTGGCTGTGATGATGCTCTGGATGCCCGGAATGTCCAATGCCTGGGCACTCTCGATGGCACTGTTCAACCCATTGATCTGCGTAAACAGGTTTTCCACATCAGTCACGGCCTCAAATTCCCGGAGCAGTTGCACAACCACGACATCCCAATCGGCGGACGTGAACTGGGAAGGGACCGACATCTGATCAATCAAGTTGCCCCAACTGTCCGCAGAGGATCCCTGACTGCCATAAAGCGCCCGGAGACCGCCGGGGTAATCCAACTGAAGAACCGCCTGCGAGATATAGTTGTAGATCAGCTGCTGATTCGGTGTCCAGGTCGGGAACGACGTGTCGGGTTGCTGGTCGACGAGTCCGATCGTCGCCAGGCTGTAGGCCGCTGATCCGCCGCCGGCCGGCGTCGTGGCGTTGAAGGCCTGGAGCTGTGAGTACGGGGCAAGAGACACAAGATTGCCCGAGATCGTGGCGCTGTTCACGCCGTACCAGAATCCGAACACGGGATGAACATACGCCTGGCCGTTGCCCGCGGCCCAGGACGAACCGTCGGCGCAGGCGTAGATCGAGTCGAGCACCCCGGGAGTAAACGACGGATCCGGAATCCAGCCGTACGTGGTCGTGTAACGGTAGAGTTGAGTCGCCCCGGCCGGCCCGGATAGCGCCCAGGTATTACCCGCGGAGCCGACGGCGACCGCCGAGACCGGGGCGCCCCCGGGACCACTCATGGGCGTCCAGGCCGTCGCAACTGCCGACAAGGTCAGGATCGATCCGTTGCTATCGACGAACCAGATCGTGCCGTCGGTCGCCGCGGAAATCTGATGAGGCACCGTACCGGACGGCAGCGTCGGTACGGTCACCGCCTGTCCAGCCACGTAATGCACCAACGTCGGCTGGCCACCTGTCGGTCCCTCGATGACCCAGATTTCGTTGTCGGAAATGGCCGAAGCTGAGAGGACCGGCTCGCCGTCGCCGAAGGAAGACCAGTACAACCCCGTCGGATGATAGATCAGCAGCCCCCCCGGGCCACCCACGAAGAACGATCCATCGGCCCCAGCCACGGCAATCGGATACGACCCGTCCGTCGGCGGCGCGACGAGCGACGCGGCACCGGAGGTGAACGAAGGAACCAACGACAGCGGGGCGGGACTGTCCCCGGCGCGGGGCGTTTCTGTCCTGATCGGCGGAGCCACCGAAAGTTGGTCATAGACCACCTTCGACCCCAGCACCTGGGTTTGAAGGCGAAGGTAGCCTCCGGGGGCGGCGAGGATCCGCACCGCGCGGGCGAGTTCCGCCGCCGTCGGCTGACGCCCCTGTTCCGCCAAGGTCGCCTGAGCCATGTTCGTCCGGAATTCCAGTCCGTCGATGACGGAAGCGGCAAAACGGCGCCTGCCTCCAGGCCGCTCGACCTCGGTCAAAGCGCGGGCCAGTTCGGCGTCCGTGGGATTGCGACCGAGCAGGGTGCGATCGAGCGCCGTGACGAAGCCGGCAGTGGTCCCGCCCCCAACCTGGGTGTAGTACCCGGCGGAGCCGGCGAGTCGTTTCGCCAGCACTCGGATGTCTTGCCCGTTATCGAGTACCGCCTTACCGCGCCGGAGTTCCTGCGGCGTCGGGTCGCGATGAAGCATCAGCCGATAGACGCCGCGGACCTGATCCTGGTCGGCCGGGGTCGATTCGAGCATCAACCGTACAACCCGCTCCCGACTGGCGCCGCGAGCCAATGCGCTCGTCATTCGATCACGAATGGTCTCCAGGCTCGGCTGGCTCGAGTCTGCTTGGCCAACGAGGGCGTCGACGTAGCGTCGGTCGGCGGCCACCGCTGACACGACGGCGGGAGCGGCCGTCAGCATCATTCGCGATTCTAACGTCTCCAGACAAGGCATCGCCGTTCTGCGACCCTGACTGCTGTTCATCGCCGGGCTCTCCTCAAGAGTGGTCTTTTCAACGGAATGGCCCCTTGACACACGGTCTGGCCTTATCCGGATGGTTCGAGGCGAAGGGTCGATGGGGGCGGTGAACGAAAAGCCAAGGCAACTCTCAGCCTAAATAAACGCGTAAAACCTTCAGATTTTCCGCGTCAATTCTTCCGAACGATTTTCGAGATTCCTCAACGGGACCACCGCCTGTCCCGCGACTTCTCGAAAATGGAATTGCTGGCTTCTCGGATCCGGCATCAATAATGCAAATCGACTCATGTGGTAGGATGTGGGCGGAGTTTCATCCTCCGCGAGTGGTTCCTCGTTGAAGAGCACTCGTCCCAGCAAGTAAAAGGGAAATGACTCGAGCAACGGACACAAACTTCTCAAAAGTTTCCGAATCCAATGTCCCGCGACGAGGAAGCCACGCCCCCGCCAGGCTCTTGGTTGTGAGCAGCACGGTTCAGGACGATCCCCATGTCTGATGGAAACTTCCTCTTCCCGGACCTGATTCGGCGCGTTCGGCTGGGCGATGCCGATGCGGCAGAGGAACTGATCCGCCGCTATGAGCCGGAGATCCGCCTCAAAGTTCGTACTTGGCTCCGGTTGCGAAATCCCGAGCTCCGCCGCGCCTTCGACTCGATGGACATCTGCCAGTCAGTGATGGCCCACTTCTTCGTGCGGGTCACGGCCGGGCAATATGACCTGGACGAACCGTCGCAGTTGCTCGGGTTGCTAACGGTCATGGCACGCAACAAGTTGAGCGAGCAGGTCCGTTATCAGCAGTCGCAGCGCCGCGATCTCCGCCGGACTCACTCGATGGGGACCGAGGCTCTGACGGCGGCCAACCGAGAGACTCCCAGCTCACTGGCCTCGGCCAAAGAACTGTTAGCGGCTTTTCGGTCCCGGCTCTCGATCGACGAGCTCGAGCTGGCGGACATGAGGGCCCGGGGACGGGAATGGGCCTCCATCGCCGAGGAGCTCGGGGGAACGCCCGACGGTCGCCGCAAGCAATGGTCCCGTTCGATCGACCGCGTCGCTCGGGAGCTGGGACTGGTCGAAGGGGGCGACGTCCCGTTATAATCATTCAGCCATCATTTACTGATGTGATCCGGGCAGTGGTTGAGGATTCGGGCATTCACCCTCGGCCCCGAACGCGGAATCCCCGCTCGACGCAGAGCCGAGGTGAGACGTGAGCCATACGGACCATCCACAAGAGGGAGTTCCGTTGTCCGCGTCGGGCGGCGGACCACGCAGCCTCGGTGACATCCGCGAACGACTCGCCCGTGACGAGGGCCTGTCGCCAGCCGATGTGGTCGAGTTGGTTTGTGTGGATCAGCTCAGACGATGGCGCCAGGGTGAGTTCATTCCCTCCGAAGCCTACTTCGGGCTCCACCCGGCGTTGCGGGCCGATGGCGAAGAAGCGTTCGAGCTGGCCTACGCAGAGTTCGCTCTGCGGGAGGAACTGGGCGAGACTCCCACCCTCGACGAGTTCCTCTGGCGGTTTCCCCAGCACTCCGAGCGATTCCGCATTCAAATTGCCATGGATCGCGCGATCGAGAAGAGCACGGTCCTCGACCAGGAGGCCGAGCGCCTCGTCGCATCAGTCCCCCGGGACCGGGCTCGCCCCACCCCGGTCCCTGAGAACGTCAGTTTGTGGCCGACCGTCGAGGGATTCGCCATCGACGCGGAAATCGGCCGCGGTGGGATGGGAGTGGTTTACCGAGCACGCCAGGTCCTTTTGAACCGGACGGTCGCTCTGAAGATGATCCTCGGGGGAGACTGTTCCCCGTTGACGACGGCCCGATTCCTCGCCGAGGGCGAGGCGGTCGCCCGGCTCCACCACCCGAACATCGTCCAGATCCACGGCCTGGGCAACCAGGGCGGGCTTCCTTACTTCATCCTGGAGTATCTTGAAGGGGGCAGCCTCGCCGCCCGCCTCGACGGACGTGGCTGGCCCCCTCGAGACGCCGCCCGCCTCATTGCCGTGCTCGCCCTTGGCGTCGAGGAGGCCCACCGGCAAGGGGTCGTGCACCGCGACTTGAAGCCATCGAACATCCTCCTCGCGGCGGATGACACACCCAAGCTCGCCGACTTCGGCCTGGCCAAGATGCTGAACTTCGAACCGGGCCTGACCCGAACCGAAGCCATTTTGGGCACTCCGAGCTACATGTCGCCGGAGCAGGCGGAGGGAAAACAGGCCGAGGTCGGCGAGGCCGCCGACATTTACGCACTGGGGGCCATCTTCTATGAGCTCCTGACCGGCCGCCCCCCTTTCCGCGCGGCGACGCTCCTCCAGACACTCGAGTCGGTCCGCTCGGATGAACCCGTTTCACCTTCAAGACTCCAGCGCGGCTTGCCTCGTGACGCGGAGACGATCTGCCTGAAATGCCTGGAAAAATCCCCCTCCCGGCGTTACCTCTCGGCCCGTGCGCTGGCCGATGACCTGAACCGATTCCTGGCCAGGGAGACAATCCAGGCGCGGCCGTCCCGGCTCTGGGAGCGGGCCGCCCGCTGGTGCATCCGCAACCCCCCCTTGTTCGCACTTTCGACGGCGTTCATTGCCGCACTGGCCATCGGGATGTCAGGGGTCATTTGGAAGTGGCGGGAGGCCGAAGCGCAGCGGTCCAAGGTCGTGATTGCCGAGCGTGCGACCGCCGTCCAGCTCAAGCAGGCGATCGCGGCCAAGCGCGACGCGGAGGCCGCCCAACAAGGCGCCATTCGCACGCGGAATGATTCTCAACGACTCTCGGCCCACCTCGCCCTGAACCGCGCCTTGGAACTCTCCAGGGGCGACGAGATCGGGCCGGCATTACTCTGGATGGTCGAGAGCCTCAGGTTCGCTCCCGACGACGACCCCACCGTGGCGACCCTGATCCGACGCAACCTGACGGCCTGGTCCGACCGACTCCACGGGCTCCGGCAGGTTTTCATCCACCCCGAATCCGTGACCCAGGTCGTGGTCAGTCCCAACGGTTCCGCAATGCTGACCGGATGCCACGACGGCAAGGCTCGTCTCTGGGACTTGAAGACAGGCAAACTCTTATCCACCCCCTGGGAATGCGGTGGTTCCATCGATTGCGTCGCCTTCAGCCCTGACGGCCGGTCGGTCGTGACCGGGGACACGCCAGCGGCCCGGCTGCGGGACGCGACCACCGGCGTCCCATTCGGGCATCCGATGATGCACCCCACCCGCGCCTTTCGTGCGGAATTTCGTCGGGACGGCAAGCAGATCGTGACCACCTACCGGGGAGAGTCGTACCGGATCTGGGACGCTCGGACGGGTGCACCTGTCGGTCCCCCTGTCACCTCGAACAACCCTGATTGGCTGATTTTCTGCGCCACGTTCAGCCCCGACGGTCAGACGATCGTCACCGGCATGCTGAATCGGAATGGGCTCGTCAAGGAAGCTGGAGTGCAACGCTGGGAGGCGAGCAATGGCCGGCCGATTGGGGCCCCCCTCCCCACCGCGGGGGCCGTGCTGGCCATGCAGTTTTCGCCGGATGGCCGCCGCTTGCTGACCGCCTGCGTCGATGGAAATTGCCAGGTTCGGGACGCGACAACCCTGGAACCGATCGCTCCTCCCTTGCATCACCCAAAGCTCGTCGAACCGGCGATCTTTTCACCGGACGGGACGACCATCCTGACCGGGTGCTCGGATGGTCTGACCCGGTGGTGGGACGTCGCCACGGGCTGCCAACTCGGCGAACCCCTGGCCCACGAGGCGGCGGTCTGGGGCCTTGCGTTCGTCCCAGGGGGAAAGTTCGCGGTGACAGGATGCTCGGACAAGAACGCTTGGCTCTGGGAACTGGCTCCCGACCTTCACGGCACTCGGCCGAAACCGAACGCCCCCCCCGATCCCCGCCGGGTCAATCGGGTCATCTACAGCCCTGACCGACGCCTCGTCCTTACGATTGATGACAACGGACTCGCCGTCCTGACCGACATCGCCATGGGCCAGCCGGTCGGCGACCCGATGCGAGTTTCGGCAAGTCAGCGAACGACTGCGACATTCAGCCCCGACGGTAAACGCATCGCGATCAGCTCTCAGGCACCCGAGTCACCCCTGGCCCTGGTCTGGGACGTTCGAGGGCGACTCCTGTCGACCTTGCCCGTCGGCCGCAGTGGCGCGACCTCGCTGTCCTTCAGCCCCGACGGCAAGCGACTTGCCACGCTCGGCCCTGATCATATCCTCGGGCTTTGGGACGCCGCCACCGGCCGCCCTTCAACTCCCCTGGCGCAGCAAGGCGGGGAATTCAATGACGTCGCCTTCACTCCGGACGGAAAAACCCTGGTCGCCGCGCCGGCATGGGGACCGACCGTCCACCGCTGGGACGTAACCACCGGCGCACGATTCCCGGCCAATTTCCCGTTTGCGCCCGGCACCACTCAACTCGCGGTCAGCCCCGACGGCAAAAAGTTCCTCACCATCGCGACCAAAACCGTTCGCCTCTGGGACGCTTCGACAGGAAAGCCGATCGGTATCCCCATCAAGCCATCGAACGCCCCCGCGGACGCCGGCTTCACCGACGACCGAAGGACCGTGTGCACGGTCGGCACCGATGGCGGCATTCGGCTCTGGGACCCCGAAACCGGCATCCCCCGCGGACCCCAGATGAGTCACCCCGGAAACGTGGCTGTGGTCGACATCGGACCAGACGGCTCGTTTCTCGTATCCGTCGGCCAGGACGGAACGGTCCAGTTATGGGACGTCGCCACGTCCCGGCCGATCGGCCCACTGCTCACGCCAGGTTCCCGAGTCCTGAACGCGCGAATCCAACCCGACGGCCGATCGATCGCGATCACCTCGCAGGACGGGACGACGCATCTCATCGCCATCCCCGAACCCACCAAGGTCAATCACCAGACTTTGAAGTTGCACTTCGAGGTGCGCACCGGTCGCCACCTCGACGGGGATCAGATCCTGAATGGCCTGACGCCCGACGTCTGGCACGTTCTCAACGCACGCCTCTTGAAGCAAGAGCGCGGCCCCGTCCCGTAAGTCACGCCGCCGGCCAACAGTATACAATTGACCATACAAGGCTTCGCCGAACCCGTTATTCCCTACTTCAATGCGATCGGCCATGGCATCATCGTCGGCCTAGAGCGCACTGTGAACGTTAGTCCAGTCTGCACCGTAATTTAGGGCATGATCATGCACTGATCTTGTCCCAGCGACGTCTCCGACGCCGAGTGGGAATTCGTCCTGCCCTACCTCTGCCTGCTCCCCGAGGACGCCGGCCAGCGCGAGCATGGTCTCCGCGATGTCTTCGATGCCCTCCGCTGGATCGGCCGCACCGGGGCCCAGTGGCGTTACATCCCCAAGGATTTCCCACCCTGGCCGGCCGTCTATCAGCAGACCCGACGCTGGCTCGCCGCCGGCTGCTACGAGGCCATCGTCCACGACCTCAGAGCCGTCATCCGATTCGCCCAGGGCCGTCATCCCGAGCCGACGGCGGCGATCTTTGACAGCCGCACGCTCCAATCCACCCCCGAAAGCGGCCCGCGTGCAGGCTACGACGGCTACAAGCGCCGCAAGGGGTCGAAGGGCCACATGGCCGTGGACACCCTGGGCCACCTCCTGGCCCTGCATGTCACGCCGGCCGACGAGCAGGACCGAGCCCAGGTGGCCACCCTGGCCGAGGCGGTGCAGGAGGTGACTGGTGAGTCGGTCGAACTGGCCTTCGTCGACCAGGGCTACACCGGCGACGATCCCGACGTCGATGCGGCGAGCTTCGGGATCCACCTGGAAGTGGTGAAGTTGATCGAGGCGAAGAAGGGATTCGTGCTGCTTCCGAGGCGTTGGGTCGTGGATCGCTCGTTCGGGTGGATAGCCCACTTCCGTCGGTTGGCTCGCGACTACGAAAGGTTGAGCGAGACGCTGAAGGGGTTGCATTACGTCGCCTTCGGCCTCCTGATGCTCCGAAAGGCCGCTCCTGAATTCTGCTGGAGTTCATAACAGGCTCTCAAGTCAAGAACCGGGGCGAGCGTGGCGATCGCACCTGCCCCGCCATACCCACCCCCTGAAAGATCCGAATCACACTCATCTTTATCGGGTGGGAACAATGCCATTTTGATTGACGAAATCTCAATACCGGTGATAAAATTTCGGGTATTCCCTCGGCGCAGGGAACAACCTGCAACTCACCTCAGACGTCCGTGGAGCCCATCCCATGCGGAGACCCATCGTCGCAGTCGTTGCAGGTTTAATGCTATCCTCCTTGGCACTGACAGCCGGCGCGTTCGAGTGGCCGATCCCTCAGGATCCTGAAAAAGCCCGGAAGGCGCGGGATGTGGCGCTCGCATGGACGAAAAAGACTCTCGCCGATGCATACGAAGAGGTCGGCATCAAGGATCCGCGTTGGAATGAACTTGTGCGCGACTTGATGAAGACGGCTGTGCCTCTCTTCGTTGAGCTGGACGACATCCATAGTCACGACCAAGTGTATCTGCCGGCGAAAAAAGCGATCGAGGCCGGTTGCAATGACCCCATCGTGCTCTACATCTATGCGCGCACGTCGTCTGGACACAATTATCCTGGCCCCGAGGAGTATGAGCGTCGATTCACGACAGCGGCGTCCGCCCTCGAGGCGAGCGCATATCCGCCGATTCGCAAGGCGATCGGGCTGATGCACTCGGCGGACTTGAAGCTCTATCACAAGGAGCAATCGGCGAGGGATGAGGCCCGCAGGTGTTACGACGCGGCCCTCGCCCTTTTTCCCGAGAGCGCCAAGGCCGATGGCCTTACTCCATTCACACGTCAACTCTGGTTAGGCAAGTTAGAAACATTGTGTGATAACCTGGGACGGCTCACCGGAGATAGCAAAACGGCGTACGAGCAGATTGATGCGGTGCTTGAGAAAGTTCCGGCCGCGAAATCCGTCCGCATGGGACTTCGAGGAAAATTCTACGTTTCCTATGCTTGGGAGGCACGCACCGCTGCGGCAGCCGTTGATGTCACCGAAGACGGCATGCGAAAATTTGGAGAGAGAGCCGCCGAAGCTCGCCGGGCACTTCAGGATGCATGGCGGCTGGATCCGGACGATAGCCTGTCCGCAACCGAAATGATCACCGTGGAAATGGCGATCGGCGAAGGCGACCGCGGTGTGATGGAGAAATGGTTCCAGCGCGCCATGGAGGCCGACAGCAACAACTTGAGAGCCTGCACCAGTAAGCTGCTGTGGCTCGAGCCGAAGTGGCACGGGTCTGTCCCTGAGATGATCAGTTTCGCTCGGGCCTGTCGCGACACCAAGAATTGGCGGTCCAGGATCACTCTCCTCCCGGCTGAGGTCTACCGCCGATTGGGTATGAATCTTCCGACCGAGGCGCAGACGAAATTCTTCCGCATTGCTGAGATTTGGGAGGATATCCGAGGAGTCTATGTCGACTACCTCACGCATGATCCCGAAGACGACACTGTACGGAGCGATTACGCGGGCTTCTGCTACCTCTGCGGGCATTACGACGAGGCCCATGCCCAGTTCCAAAAGGTCGGCGACCGCCTCAGCGCAGGGCACCGGTTCACGGAGAAGTGGCTGAAGGAGGTCCGGTACGCAACCGCCGAGCGAGTCCGAGGGGACGTCAAACCCGGTCGACCGCCGGCCAAGGGCCTCGGCATCCTGGCGGCAAACTATGGCGCAGAGGACCGTTGGGTCGACATCACGAAGTCGGCCCAGCTGAATGTTGCCAATGACCGGCTCAACATCACCACGAACGGTCTTCCCGACCCGTTATTCGGCCGACGCAAGACCCTCGCGATCGCCTATTCGACAAACGGGCGAGTCGGCCTTTCCATTACGACCGAAAAACAGGAAGCCTCTCTTCCCCCGAAAGACGTCGCCGAAGCCAAGTTGGCCGAGGTCCCGCCCCAAGGATTCGCAGTGCTCGCGGCAAGCTTTGGCGATGATGACAAATGGGTGGACGTCACAGAGGCGTTCCGCCAACGAACCCAGGACGGCAAGCTCGACTCGTCGGCAGCCGACCTCCCAGATCCGGTCTTCGGCGTCCATAAGAGTCTCGTGATCGTCTATGCCTGGCAAGGCAAAGTCCTGATGTCAATCACCCGGGATGATGCCCCGGTCTCACTGCCGGTCATCGAGGCTCCCCGCGACCGGTGAGCTTACCACCCCTCGTATTTACATTGATGCAAATTCAGTTAAGCGATTTTACCGTACAGACGGATTCTCGGCCGATCGCTTGAGGCGGAGCGTGGCGAACTCGTCGCGGGAACCGCCCTATTGATAGACGGCCGGCCAGGGTGGGAAATCCTTGGGATGTAACGCCCCTGGGCCCCGGCGCGGACGATCCAGCGGAGGGCATCGAAGACATCGCGAAGACCATGCTCGCGCTGGCCGGCGTCCTCTGGGAGCAGGCAGAGGTAGGGCAGGACGAATTCGCACGCGGCGTCGGAGACGTCGCTGGGATAAGATCAGTGCATGATCATGCCCTAAATTACGGTGCAGACTGGACCAAAGTTCATATCACGCTCTAGCATTCCCCTGGGGCGGGCACAGCGCACCATCTTAACCTCCGATTTAGCAAAGAGATAGGGATGGCAGGCCGTGCCCACCCTACGGGGAAAATCGGATTTTGACCGCTGATCAATCGGAAATCGTTGATAAATTCATAACGGCTTAGGCGAAGTTTTACACGGGAGTCGCAATGGCAGTCCGTGCCCACCCAACAACGGTAAGGATTCGATCCTCACCGCAAGTCGATTATCAATTGGTTATCGCTTTGTGGCTGATGAGGTCCCGGCCTGGAGGGCCGCGATGATCGCGTCTGGATCATAGACACAACCGCCCCATGTCCCGCCACCGACGGACTGCAAGGCGGCCCAGAGTCGGGTGTCGTCGGGGAGTTCGGGATCGGGCGAAAGATTCGGATGAGGAGAGCGTTCGGAGAGCAGCCGACTTCCTTCCAGGCGATCAAACTCGACCCCACCTGCGCCAACCAGGTCAACCGTTCCTTCCAGTCGGATGCGGTCGACGACGATCCGGATCAGGTCGCCATCGCGGACCCGGCCGATGGGCCCCCCTGCCAGGGCTTCGGGACCGATATGACCGATACACGCCCCCGTCGAAACTCCCGAGAACCGCGCATCGGTCAGCACGGCGATCTCCTTGCCGAAGGAGAGGTGCTTGAGCGCCGAGGTGATCTGGTAGATCTCCTCCATGCCAGCCCCCATCGGACCTCGTCCGATCAAGACGAGGACATCGCCTGCCTTCAAGGGATGAGCCCCCTGCCCTTTGATCGCGGCGATCGCGTCGTGCTCACGCGTGAAAACGCGGGCCGGTCCTGTCTTCCGGTAAACTCCGTCGGGATCGACCACGGTTGGGTCGATGGCCGTGCTTTTGATGACCGACCCTTCGGGGGCAAGATTGCCCCTCGGGAACGTGACGGTGCTGGTCAGACCGTATTGCTGGGCACGCGCCTGGTCCATGATCACGTCATCAGGGTCGACGCCATCCATCGCGACGAGTTGCTCACGGAGCTTCGTCCGGCGCGAGCTCGCTTGCCACCAGTCGAGAACACGGCCGAGCGGCTCGCCCGTAACCGTCATCGCAGCCTCGTCAAGCAAGCCCAAGGCCCTCAAATGGAGCATGACCTCGGGAACTCCTCCCGCCAGAAAAGCACGGACCGTCGGGTGATGATGGGGGCCGTTGGGCAGGACACTGACGAGCCGGGGAACCTTGACGTTGATCGCGTGCCAGTCCTCCACCGTGGGGCGAGGCAAACCGGCGGCAAAGGCGATCGCAGGGATATGAAGCAAGAGGTTGGTCGAGCCCCCGAACGCGGCATGAACGGTCATCGCGTTGCGGATCGACGCCTCGGTGAGAATGTCGCGCGTGGTCGTTCCGCTCGCCGCCAGGGCCACGAGCGCTTTCGCCGACCGCCGGGCCATGTCCCGCCAGATGGGCTGCCCCGAGGGGGAGAGGGCCGAATGCGGCACGGAGAGGCCGAGCGCTTCGGCCACCACCTGCGCGGTGGCGGCCGTGCCCAGGAACTGGCAGCCTCCCCCGGGGCTGGCGCATGCGCGGCAACCGAGTTCGGCGGCTTCCATCAAGGTCAGCTCACCATGCGAGTACCGCGCACCGATCGATTGGACCTTGCCGGCATCTTCCCCTTCACGAGGGGGGAGCGTCACGCCCCCCGGGACCAGGACGCCGGGCAGGTGGCCGGTTCCAGCCAGGGCCAGGAGCATCGCGGGGAGTCCCTTGTCACAGGTCGCGATCCCCAGAACACCTTTCCGCCGCGGCAGCGAGCGAATCAAGCGTCGAAAGACAATCGCCGCGTCATTGCGGTAGGGCAGGCTATCCATCATCCCAGGAGTTCCCTGGGTCCGCCCATCGCACGGGTCGGAGACCATCCCGGCGAACGGGGCCTTGCCGAGCGAGCTCAACGCCTCGGCCGCCTCCTGGACGAGCAGGCCGATCTCCCAGTGTCCCGTGTGGTATCCCAGTGCGATCGGAGTTCCGTCCGGAGCACGCAGTCCACCTTGGGTGCTCAGGATCAGGAACGGGTCGCGGTCCACCTCGCTGGCGCTCCAGCCCATCCCCGCGTTCTGACTGAGTCCAAACAGATCGCCGGAAGGCCAGTGGCGCAGCATCTCGTCAGTTAGAGGAAGTGCCCCCACCGGGCCTTCGGCTTTCGACTGCACATCGAGAGTCGCGGCGTCGGTGGTCTCCACGATGTCGGCGAAGGTGATCGATTGATTCCGGGCGCTGGCCATGGCGTATGACTCGAGTCAAAAAGCATACAAATGAGGATTCCGACAGCACGTCGGTAGGCAACGATTTCGCACCTCGATCAGAGCAGGAATCACCCCGAGTCGCAACGGCCATCCGGCCAAGTCACTCCTGGCACACTCAAAGGCAATTGGCATGAAGTCTGCAAGTGAGTCGGTCTATCGACCGTCTTTGGAGACGGTATTCGACCAAGAACCGACAACCAACGCATCAACCGAGGAATGAACCATGATGAGCCTGATTGGCTGGGTCGTATTTGGATTGATCGCGGGGGGGATCGCACGACTCCTCCACCCGGGCCAGGACGAGATGGGAACGCTTGGCACCATGATGCTCGGCATCACGGGCTCGTTGCTAGGCGGTGGCCTTGCGTACGTGCTCAGGCTCGGCACGGCGCCTTACCAACCGGCAGGGTGGATTTTTTCGATCGTCGGCGCTATCGTCTTGCTTGCGATGGGCTTCTTTGCCACCCGGACGCGCTCGATCTCGTGACCGCCGTGAGTCGTGCGGCGTTTCCTCGAGCGGGTCGGCACAGTAAAATTGGCAGGGTCGGGCAAGTTCATCGCCCGGCCTCGCTTTTCACACCAACCAAATGAGAAGGGGGAGAACGACCCTGCCATCGCTCAAACCGACAGTTGAGCCTCAGCGCTCACAACAACCAGGCATGGAAGGGCTCGAACAACTTGCCTGGCTGATGGATCGGGCTTTCCAGATCCCCGGAACGAAGTTCCGGGTGGGACTCGACGCCATTCTGGGTCTGCTCCCGGTGGGCGGCGATCTCCTCACCGGGATCGTTCAGGTCGGTCTCGTGCTGGTCGCCTTCACGCGATATCGCGTCCCCAGGGCAGTCGCGGCCCGGATGGCCGCGAACGTCTTGATCGATACGGCTCTGGGAGCGATCCCGTTTCTCGGCGACATCTTCGACGCCACCTTCAAAGCCAATACGCGCAATATCAAACTGCTTCAGCAGGTCGCCGAGCAACGGCATCGAAACGAGGCGGTCTCATCAAGGTCGTCTGTTCTGTTCCTCGTGGGACTCGCCGGCATTCTTTTGCTCGCCCTTGTCCTGGTGTTCATCGGATTCGTCACCGTCGTCGCCTGGCTGGTGAAACGCCCCTGGTTCTAACTCAGGGAACGTCCCCCTCGTCAGAGCAATTCGCGAGGCACGTTGCCACCGTCGACCAATCGGATCGGCCGGCCATCCGGAGTTTCAAACTGAAGGTTGGGGTCGATGCCAAGGGCGGTGTAGATCGTGGCGGCGAGATCGGCCGGAGTGACGGGCTGATCCGCCGGAGCATCGCCACCCGCATCGGTTTTGCCCAGGACGAAGCCGCGAGGAAGTCCGGCTCCCGCCAAGACGGCGCAGTTGGCGCGGCCATGATGGTCGCGTCCTGCATTGGCGTTGATCTTCGGCGTTCGACCGAACTCCCCCATCAAAACCACGAGCGTACGGTCGAGCAGGCCGCGCTCCTCGAGATCGTGCAACAACGCCGACAGGCCTCGATCAAGCGGCGGTGCCAGCGTGTTCTTGATGGTCGGGAAGTTTTGTTGATGGGTATCCCAGCCCAGCGGCCCCATGCCGCGATCGTTCAGAGTGACAAAGGAGACTCCGGCTTCGACCAATCGGCGAGCCAGCAGGCATGACTGCCCCAGGGGAGTCCGACCATACCGCGTGCGAACGTACTCGGGTTCGTCTCCGAGACGGAACGCGGCTTGCGCAGCGGATGAGGTCAGGAGGTCGTAGGCCTGGTCGGCAAACTGGTCGCGACTGGCGGTCAAGGGAGTCGTGGACACTTCGTGCGCGAAGGCGTCGAGCGTCTTGACCATCGAGCGGCGGCGGTGGAGTCGGTCGAGCGTCACCCTGTCGGGGGGCGTGAGATTGCTCACTCGAAAGTTTGCTTGATTGGGATCGCCCGTGACCGTGAATGGGTCGTAAGCCGGGGTCAGATAGCCACTCGACGAAAAGAGCGGAGCGTCGGGGACCGCCACGTAAGGGGGCAAGAGCCCGCGTTTCGCCTCGCGGGCTTTGGCGACCACGCTGCCGTAACTGGGAAAGACGACCGAGGTCGAGGGCCGATAGCCCGTGAGAAGATGATGCGCGGCTCGATCGTGGTCGGCCTCAGGCGACGTGACGCTTCGAATCAAGCTCACCCGGTCCATCATCGTGGCCAGGGTCGGGAAGACCTCACTGATCTTGAGCCCGGGGACCGCCGTGTCGATCGGCTTGAATTCCCCACGGACATCCGCAGGGGCATCAGGCTTGGGGTCAAACGTATCCAGGTGCGAAGCGCCCCCCGCCAGCCAGATCAGAATGCAGTTGCTCGCCCGCTCCGTCCCCTTCGGGGCCTGCTCTGAAGAGAGGGCACGAAGCCGGAGCAAGTCGCCGATCGCAAGCCCCGAAGCGCCGAAGAGCCCCGCTCGCAACATGTCGCGTCGGCTCGGGCCGCGGCACGGACCTTGGTTCGCGGAATGAGACATGGTCAAGGCTCCCCGTGGCGAAGAAGTGACTCAGAACAAGAGGGCAGACCGAGCGGAACTCAGTGATTGAAGGCAAACTCACGCGAGCCGAGCAAGGCCCAGAACAGGTCTTCGGCCATCTCCCGCAACGAGGTCGCTTGTTTGAGCTCGGCTACCCAGTGTGATGATTCTTCGGTCGTCGGTGGCCGGCACAGGGTCCGGAGATAGAGGTTCTCGACGATCTCCTCGGGCTCGGGCTGAAGGTCGAGGAGGTTCGCCAGATAGCCATTGAGGTGAGAGACCTTTCCCTCGATCACGTCCCCACCGATCATCAAAAGCGATTGCCGCAGGCTCAGCGAAGGGGTCGAGACCGACGAACAGCCATTTGTCCGGGCACAACGGCCAAACGTTTCGAGAATCGAGCTGGTAGTGGCGGGATCCGTCAAGTCGATGGCCCGCGTCCCCGCCGCCCGGTTCGGATAGCGATTGACCACGTCGGTCACCTGGGCTAGTGCATCCGCCATCTGGTGCGCACTCAACGGGCGCGGAAGGTGATGCGAAAACAATCGAGAGTCGCGTTCGTTGCCAGGGATGGTGGCTGACGAGCAACCGTAGGCTTGCGAGGTCGCAATCGTTCGCACCAGGTCGCGGACATCAAACTTATGAGCAACGAAATGCTTGGCGAGCGCATCGAGCAGCTCGGGATGCACCGGGGGATTCGACCGACTCAGATCGTCGGGAGGATCAGCCAGTCCCTTACCGAAGAACTGAGCCCAGACCCAGTTGGCCATTGCGCGGGCGAAGTACGGGTTCTCCGGAGCGGTGATCCAGTCGGCAAGCGCTTTTCGAGGATCCTCATCCTTCGCCACGACCACCGGTTTCTGATTCAGTAACCGAGGCTCGGCTTGCTTCTTGGTCCTGAGGTGTTCGACCTGCCCCTCGGGGTTGATCTTGACGACCGTCTTCCCCATCATCCCCCCCCCGCTCCGCTGGACTTTTGCAAAGCAGGCGGCCAGGCCGAAATAATCGTCTTGGGTCCAGACGTCGAACGGGTGGTCGTGACACTGCGCACAACGGAAACGAAGCGCGAGGAACCGCTGGGCCGTCTGCTCAGCCTGGGTCTTGGCGTCGGGGCCGTCGAGCGCGTAGTTCGCGGGACCACCATCATAATCCTCGGGCTTCCCCGTCGCGGTCAGCAGCGTCCGAACCACCACATCCCAGGGGGTATTCTGAACCAGTTGCTCATCGATCCAGGTCTGATATCGGGTGGCCCCGTTGCCGAGCCGGGTCGTGCTGATCTGGAGCAGGTCACCGAGCTTGATCCGCCAGAACCGTACGAAATCGCGATTCGCCAGGAGTTGATCGACGAGTTTGCCTCGTTTGTCGGGATCCTCATCCGCAATGAACCGGCGGATCTGCTCCACAGAGGGCTGTTCACCGGTCAAGTCGAGTGAAACCCGCCGCAGAAACGACGAATCACTCGCCGGAGGACTGGGCGGAACCTGGAGCGATTCCAGGCGTTTGATGAGTTCATCATCAATGAAGTTCGAACGCGGCAGCTTGGCGAAATCAAACTTCAACCCGGGATTGATGACCGTGGCCAGCCTGATACTGACGACCTGCGATTGATAGCGCACGATCAGGTCAGTCTCGGCGCGTCGGAGCAGGCCCACTTTCCCCTTGGCATCAATGCTGGCGGCCGAATCATCGTTGACGCGAACGGTCGACAACCGTGTCACGTCGCGTTGGTGCCCGTCGGCGTAGGTCGCCACCACCCGGATCTGTTGAGAACCCGGTTCTTCCAGGCGAACATTGCTCGGTTCCACGGCCAGGCGAGTGAGCGCCCCGTGGGTGACCCCACGCCGCACGGGCGCACCGGCGGCGACCCAGTTCAGCAAGGTCTGATACTCGGGCGATTGGAGCGAGAATCGAGGTCCACCGCCATGAGGTATTTGTCCGGACGCCTTCTGGATGAAGAGGCTCTGCGCAGGATTCAGCAGGGAAACCCTGCGTCCTGCGTCATCCCGGGTCACAGCCTGGTGGTCGGCTACCGGATCGTAGCCGAAGAGGGAGAGGTGGAAGCCGTTCTGACCACCGGCCTTGCCGTGGCAGGCTCCCGTATTGCAGCCGGCACGCGTGAAAATCGGCACAATATCCTCGCCGAAATCCCAGCCTCGGTCGGAACCGGCATCGACCTTGATCGTCGCCGTGGCCTTCGTCCCATCCCGGCTCGCAGTGACGATAGCTTGGC
This sequence comes from Singulisphaera photorubra, assembly GCF_045290345.1. Taxonomy (GTDB): domain Bacteria; phylum Planctomycetota; class Planctomycetia; order Isosphaerales; family Isosphaeraceae; genus Singulisphaera. The sequence goes on from NZ_CP155447.1 coordinate 5,164,734, forward strand.
CCGGCCCCACCGGCTGCAGATAGCCCCCGGAGTCCACCGTCACCACCCCAGGCGGATCCACCGCCCAGGTGAAGCGCGACGAGACGTCGATGGGAGCACTTCCCGGTCCTGTTCCCTCGGCCAGGAGTTGCCAGCCCGGATCCCCCGGTTTGAGCGTCAACGTCGCCGGAGCCAACCGAAACGCGGGCGAAAGGGTCGCTGCGAATTTCGCTCTCGAGAGACTCGGAACATCGCAAACCGCGCCAGCCGGAATCGGCGGCTTGACCAGGCTCGTCGGCGCCACGGGTGACCGCGACACCGCTGGGGGAGTCGTTGTCTTCGTGCACCCCGAAACGCAAACCCCAACACAAACGCACAAGAACGCGTTCCAGCCATGTCCCCGACGGGTCATGAGTCGCACTCCCTCTCCGTCGATCAGGAAAGCCGCAAACCGAAGAAATGACAAACGTCGTCGCTTCCGATTGATCCTAATCCCCTAAGACCGTCGTTGCAAGGGAGGCCTCAAAAGTCAACGTCGATCTCACTGATGGGTTTGCCCTTCGGCTGGGGCGAAACAAGCCGAGGCCGTCGGGACGTTTCCCGGATGTGGTAGGTTGGAGAGTGTAAACGGTGAATCGCCGTGCGGCCATGAGCGATGCCGCTGAATCCGTCGAACGAATGAGACCGAGACCATGAAAGCCGTCGTATTTGAGCAGTTCGGCGAACCCTCCGAAGTTCTTCGGGTGCGGGATGTGCCGATTCCCGAGCCTGGGCCGGGTGAAGTTCGGGTGCGGATGATCGCCAGTCCGGTCAATCCGTCTGACCTGCTCGTGGTTCGGGGCCGGTACGGCGTGCTTCCAACCTTGCCGTCCACCCCTGGATTCGAGGGAGTCGGCGTGGTGGATAAGGTCGGGGCGGGACTGCTTGGTTGGCTGGTCAAGGGGAAGCGGGTCACGGTCATCAACCACAAAGGGGGTAATTGGGCCGAGTACGCGGTCATCCCCGCGCGTCAGGCGCGACCGGTTGCGAACGACATTCCCGATGAACAGGTCGCCTCGTTCTTCGTCAATCCGGCCACGGTGCTGGCGATGGCCCGACACGTCCTCGCGGTCCCGAAGGGGGAGTGGTTGCTCCAGTCCGCCGCTGGGTCGGTGCTGGGTCGGATGATGATCAAACTGGGGCGGCACGACGGCTTCAAGACGATCAACGTGGTGCGTCGTCGCGAAGCGATGGCCGAACTGCAAGCGTTGGGCGCGGATGCCGTGATCTCGTCCTCCGATGGTCCGATTGACGCCCAGGTCCGCAAAATTGTGGGCGCGGAGGGGGTGAAGTATGCGATCGACCCCGTGGGGGGAGAGACCGGGACCGGGGTGTTCCAATCGCTCGCCGCGGACGGGCGAATGCTTGTTTACGGCACGCTCTCGCAGCAGCCGTTGCAAATCGATCCGCGGTTGATGATCGCCGGCAAACGCGTCGTCGAAGGCTTCTGGCTGGGCCACTGGATGCGAGAGCGGAGCATCCCCAGCGCCCTGCGTCTGTTTCGTGAAATCGCCAATCTGATCCGCGCCGAGGTTCTTGCCACCGAAATCGGCAAGGCGTTCCCGATTGACGCGATCATCGACGCCGCCCGCGAAGCCGAACAGGTCGGCCGACACGGCAAGGTGCTCCTTCAAATCGGAAACCGTTGATCCCGACTTCCAGCCCCATCCGAGGAATATTTCCGATTCAAATCGAGCGAACGCCGATTCTTCGGAATCATGACCAAACGCATCTCCAGACGGCGTTCTTCTTGGGAATTTTCGCGGAATTCATTCGCCATGAACCAGGGCGCCAGGTACAATCCGTTGACAAGATTGAGGATCGGTCCCGCCTTTTTTTTGAAATCCATTGCGCCGGCTTGCATCGCGTCCATTGATGACATCCCCTCCGGCATCTCCTCTTGGGTCACTCGCCGCCAGCGGCACCGACTTCAATCTTGCCTGCCTCGGGAACTCCGATGGACTGGTTCGAGTTGCCTGAGGATTGCTCAAGGCATAATATTCGCAGTAGGGGGCGGATCGAAGCACCAAACCTTCTGACGAATCGATCGAATAGCCATTATCGTTTCTGAATGAAATCCAAAACGTGATTCCGCACTTGGTTCGAAGTCCCGGTGACTCGTTGGCGTCCGACACCACGGTGTCAGCCATGTACGAGGGCGGCGGGCGGGGATTCCTTGAAAAATGAGTATGTCAGAATCAACCGGCGCTCAGGATTGGCGAGCCGTTGCTTGTTTGGCCCCTGGTGGCGAACGCCTGCTTTGCGTGGGTGAAAGTTCCTCCCAGGTCCGCGCCGCCTACGCCGGAGCCTGGGGAGAGGTCATTCGTGATGAGGACCGGCCTACGGTCCGAGCCATCTCCTTGCAGCGCTGGGCCGGACAGGCCTGGGCCGGGACCTGGGAACACCAGACCTACCTCGCCGTTCCCGCCACCCGGGGTGGCAAGGCCAGCGCGAGCGACGCGAGTGAAGCGGTCGCCTCCGCTCCCACCGCCGAACCTGTCGAAGCTGATGCCGACGCTGAGGTCGATACCGATACCGATACCGATATCGAGACCGAAACTGAAGCTGATGCCGAAGTCGAAGGCGAAGTCGAAGCCTGACTCGACAGGTAGCGAGGTTCATCACCCGCTCAATCGTTCAAAAGTCCGAGGCGATTCGCTCGCTCACTTCTTTTATCCCCCAGGTTTTTCCTGGGGGATTTTTTTGTCGGCTCCCACTTCTGGCTGACTTAACCGATCAATCGGAGCGGATCGGCCTCCTGACGGCTTGGCCAAACGGTCAGCGCGGGGAAAGCGGCGGAGATCCGGGTGGCCAGGTCCTCCACGCCTGGCCGCTCGGTGGCGTGATGCCCCGCAACGACCAGGCCGATGCCGATCGATTCCGCCTCGAGAGTGCGGTGGAATCGCGCCTCGCCCGTCAGCAAGACATCGGCCCGGCAACGGACGGCATCGCCGATAAAGTCGTCGCCCGCGCCGCAGACGATGGCCACTCGCTCAACGCGACGATCCGCCGGGCCGACAACCTGGATTCCGGGAGCCGCGAGCGTCTGGCCGATCAACTCCGCGAACGCCCCAAGATTGGTCGACGTGCCAAGCCGGCCGACTCGTCCGGCGCCTTGGCCGGAGTCACCCGGATGAAGGGGATAAACATCCGTGGCCGGCTCCTCGTAAGGGTGGGCGCTCCGGATCGCTCCGAGGACCACGGTGAGCTGCGAAGCCGGGCAGACGAGTTCGACCCGTCGCTCGCGGACCAACTCACGCCGGCCCCGCCGACCGACCGTGGGGTTGCTCTCCTCGGTGCCGAAGAACGTCCCCAGACCCGCGCTCGTAAATGAGCATTCGTCATAGGCACCAATCTTGCCCGCCCCCGCCGCGAACGCTGCCGCGAGGATCACGTCGCAGCTCTCCCGAGGGGCAAAGAGGACGATCTTGAACGACGGCGAGGCCGGTGAGGGTCGAAGTGGCTGGACATCGAGTAAGCCGAGCCGGCCTGCAAGCCCGTCGTTGATCCCGCCCTGCGTATTGTCGAACGCCGTATGCGGGCTGGCGATCGAGACACCGGCCCGAGCCAGATCCCACAGCATCCCGGTCTCGCGATCGTCGGCCCGAACGCGCTTGACCGGCCGAAACAAGACTGGGTGATGGCTCACAATCAGTTCGGCCCCGTCGTCGATCGCCTCGCGCGCGGTGCGTGGCGTCACGGTCAGGCAGGTCATGATCCGAGTCACCTTGGCCGCCGGATCTCCCCAGAGCAGGCCCACGTTGTCCCACGATTCGGCAAGGCTCAAAGGAGCGAACTCGTCGAGCCAGCGAGTCACCTCTGCAACGGTGCTCATGATGTCGTTCCTCCTTCGTTCAGCCATTCGAACAGCAAAGTCTTCAGGCAGACGGTCAGCGGGCCCGGCGCATCCCAGGCCAGGTCTCCTAGCCGCGCCACCGGAATGATCCCTCGCACCGAGTTGGTCAAAAAGAGCTCCCGGGCGTTCTGAAGTTCGTTGGATCGAAGGTCTGCCCTCTCCCAAACTTTGAGAGACAACGACCGGGCCAACTCGAGCACCAATCCTCGCATGATCCCCGGCACAATCGGTCCGTCGAGCGAGGGGGTGACGAGTCCATCTCCCACGACTACGAAGAGATTCGTCCGGCTTCCTTCCCAAAGATTCGAGCCAATGCACATGCTCAGAGTCTCGTCAAATCCCCGCGCTCGGGCATTCTGATAGGCCGATCGTCTCCGCCAGTAGTTCAACGTCTTGTGCCTGAGTAACGGATCGTTCGGATCGACCAACCAATCACCAAAATCGACGACCGCCCCGGGCCCGGTGATCATCGGCGGCGGCAGAGGAGTCGACCGCATCCAGAGGATTGACCCGTCGGTGTCAGAGACGCCTCCCGTCAAGGTGAGCCGGAGCGCCGCGTCCCCCTTTTGTCCGTTGGCTTCGAGCAGGCTGGCCACTGCGGCGAGGTCGGGCAATGCCGACGTTTCGAGGGGCAGGCCAAGTGCCTCGGCCGACTTTCTCAATCGCGCCAGGTGGCGATCGAGCAAAGGCGCTCTTCGTTGCCAGGTCCGCAAGGTCTCGAACAGTCCCAGCCCGTGCTCGAACGTTCGATCGAGGACACTGACTGAAAGCGACTGATCCGGCACAATGCGGCCGTCGACCCAGATCATCGGCTTGCCCCCTCGCCTTCGAGCACTTCGCGGAGCGCTCGGCCCTTGTCGAGCGTCTCGCGGTACTCCGCCTCGGGGCTCGAGTCGGCGACGATCCCCCCGCCGACCTGATAGCTGACCTGGTCTCCCTCCATCAGCATCGTCCGGATCGCGATGTTGAACCCGCTCGTTCCACCTCGGCCAAAGTAGCCGATGGCCCCCGTGTAGAGACTGCGTCGCGTCGGTTCCAGCTCGTCGATGATCTCCATGGCTCGAATCTTGGGAGCGCCGGTGATCGATCCGCCCGGAAAGAGGGCACGGACCACGTCGATCGGCCCGGCCTCGGGGCGCAGTTGCCCCTCCACCGTGGCGACCAGGTGATGAACCTGGGCAAAGCTCTCGACCGTCAATGGCTCGCTGACCTGAACCGAGCCGAACCGAGCGACCCGGCCCAGGTCGTTCCGCTCCAGATCGACGATCATTGTGAGCTCCGCCCTGTCCTTCTCGCTCGTGGCGAGCTCGTTCGCCAACCGGAGATCCTCCTCGGCGGTCTTACCGCGCGGGCGTGTTCCCTTGATCGGCCTCGTGACCAGGCGATCGCCCCGTGTCTGGTAAAACCATTCCGGGCTGGCGCTGATGACGGCCAGATCGTTCCACTGAAGATAGGCCGCGAATGGAGCGGGACTCCGCGCCTTGAGCCGAAGGTAGAGGTCCAGAGGCTCGGGTTCTCCCGTCGTCACGAATCGCTGCGACAGGTTGATCTGGAAGACGTCTCCCGCCGCGATGTATTCGAGGACCCGGCTGACAGCCTCGAGATAGTCGGCATGAGTGACGTCGCCACGCACGGGACCAAGAGTCGAGAGCCGAGGTCTCGGCGGAGCGTCTGGCCGCTCCAACGAGCTCCGCCAGAGCTCGAGACGTCGTTCTCGCGCGGCATCCCCTTCTCCCAGAAAGTCGTGCGCCCAGAGGTCCACGACGCCCGAGGCATGGTCGACCGTCACCACCGTGTCATAGAGCGCGAACCGGAGATCGGCGATCCGCGAGTCAGGCTCGGCATGCCGGGGAAGCCGCTCAAGTCTCGGCGCGAAATCGTAGCCGATGAAACCGACCATTCCGCCGTGAAAGGGAGGAACGTCTGCCTCGGGGCAAGACTTCGGATCCGCCAGATCGAACCGGTTGAGGAGCGTCTCGAGCAGTTGCAGGACGTCGCCTCGTCCCGATTGAGGTCATCGCCGGTCCGCAACGTCCAGCGATCGCCGATCACCTCGAAAACGAGCCGCGGCCGGGCGGTATAAAAACTCCAACGGCCGGCTTCACCAAAGCCGGGGCCGCTCTCGAGCAGCGCCGGCTGGCTCCACGACCCGATCTGAAGCGCAAGCCGATCGACCGAACAGTCCGGAAGTCGGCAATGGAGGGGAGTCTGGGAGGCGATCGCCACGAAACTCCTCGAGGCATCATGCGGTAAGCACCGATCCAACCAAGAAAGCTTCCTCATCATAACCGAATCGGCCAGGACTCGATAACGGGACTTTTCCTCCGCGGGTCGGCGAGATGTTGCTGGCTCGCCTTGCGGCCCAACACGGCAAAGAGCATGCTGTGAGGAATGGGAGTCCACGCGGGGCCTCCAGTTGCGGAATCCCACGGAGATCCGTCTCGGTCTCTCCAGGAGCGACCGGCCTCGCGTCAACATTTCGGCCCCATCTGATGAATGAGAAGGAACAGCCCACGATGATTCGCTCTCCGCTGGGACTTCGGCTCAATCCCGGCCGACCGATCAGGGAACAGATTCGCGAAGCCGCCACACTCGGGGCCAAGGGGGTCGTCCTTGACGCCATCGGCGACCTCGCGCCGGAGCGGCTTTCGGACACAGGCCGGCGCGACCTCAGGCAACTGCTCCGTTCGGTCGAGCTTTCGCTCGTCGCCGTGAGCTTGCCCACGCGCCGACCGTTTGATACGACCGATCAGCTCGAAGACCGACTGCGACGTGCTGAGGGTGCATTTGCGATGTCCTTTGAGCTCGGAGCCCGCTTGGTGCTGGCCCGAATGGGCGAATTGCCCCCTGAGTCCGATGCCCTTCGGCGAGAAACCTGGATCTCCTCGCTCCGTGAACTCAGCCGACGCGCCGATCACCGAGGGGTCCGCTTCACCGTCGAAACCGGGACGGAGCCAGGCTCAGCGCTCCGCCCGATCCTCGACGGGCTCGACACGATCGGGGTGGCCGCCAGCATTGATCCGGCGAGCTTGCTCGTTCGTGGGCTCGATCCCGTGGAGACGACCCGCGCCCTGGGCCCCTGGGTCGCGCACGCCTACCTCAACGACGCCGCATCCGCCGGAACCAACGTCACGGTGGCCCGGTCAAGTGGAGACGGATTCCCCCCCGGCGCCCTCGACTGGGAAGAGTATCTGGGCGGGTTTGAGGAGATCAACTACCGCGGCTTCGTGACCATCTGGCCCGACCCCGCCTACGAGCCCGGCCCCAGGTTTCTCGCGATCACCGAACGGCTCAAGCGACTCTGATCGCCCGCCCGATCGGCCGACTGGGTGCTTGAACCCCACGAGATCGAGGCTAGGATGAGGTCGTTCTTCAGAATCGTTGCCTTCCGCTGTGCGGACAGAGCCGCTGAAATTTCCCAGACGTGATCGCCGCGCGACGGTTCCTCAATCTAAAAAAAGGGGAGTGCAAGAGGCCATTGGAGGCCTCTCCCCTGCTCCGTCGCTGACGACGATCGATCCCCCCGACGGATGAGGGTTCGTGATGAGTTCCCCGGTCGTTGATCGAGCCTGGGTCCCGCTTTCGCCTCGAGAGCGGCGGGTGTTGGGAGTTTTGGTCGAAAAGGCCAAGACGACCCCGGAGTATTATCCCCTGACCATCGCCGCGATCGTGACCGGCTGCAACCAGAAGTCGAACCGAGACCCGGTGACCGACTATGATGCCGACGATGTCGAAGATATCTTGCAGGATCTTCGCCACAAAGGGGCGGTCATCATGGTCGAAGCGGGGGGGCGTGTCGTCCGCTGGAAACACACCCTCTACGACTGGCTCAAGGTCAGCAAGGTCGAGCTGGCGGTGGTCGCCGAGTTGCTGCTCCGGGGCCCTCAGACCGAAGGGGACCTTCGCTCGCGGGCCAGCCGGATGGAACCGTTCCCCGACCTCCCTGCGTTACAAACCGTCCTCGAAGCCTTGGCCTCTCGCGACCTGGTCATCAACCTTTCCCCTCCGGGTCAGAAACGGGGGGTGATGGTCACCCACGGTCTCTACCCGGCCCAGGAACTCGAAAAAGTTCGCACAGCGTTCGCACACGCCGCCACTGCCGGCGACGAAGACGAGCGGCCGGTGCGACTCTCCACTGTCCGCTCAGAACCCTCCCCCCCCGCCTGGGTCGCCGAAACCACCGCGCTTCGCGCCGAGATCGACGCTCTGCGGAAAACGATCGAGGCCCTGGCGGCCGAGGTCCGCGACCTGAAAACTGAACTCGGAGCATGATCGCATGAGTATCCCCTCTCCCGAGTCGGCGGAGCCGCTCCCCGAGGCTCCGTCCCCGCCGGCCCCCGAGGGAGGACAATGGTCGTTGATCGCGTTGATCGCGCATGACGGGGTTGAGCCGCCGGCGAATCTCGCGGACTCCGAAGCCCTTGGGACCTGGTGCGCCATCTCCTCGCTCTGGCACCCCGCGCTACTGGCTCAGTCGCGCGAGTTGCCTCGAATCGAGTCCATCGACTCTCCCTCCTCCCCCGGCCCACGTGAGCTCCGCGTGGTGGCCGCCGACGGACTCGATCGCCTCCCGTCGGGCTATCAGACGCAGGCCGAGGACGCTGGTGCGATCGTTCTCAACGGCGGAACCGACCGGCTCGCTCTGGTCCGCGACCTCCTCGCTCGAATCGAGGCGGTCGAACCGGCACTGGACACGGAAGACGAAGGTCTCACCACCGCGGCCAATGACTTCCTCGCACTGGGAACGGCCCGTTGGATGCTCCGCGACCTGACGATTGCCATGGGGCACTCCGACGGTCTGGACACCGAGAGCCTCGAACGTGAGGTCCTCGCCGGTGCGCAGGCCTGGTGCCAGGGAGACCACCCGGCAGCGACCAACCGACTTCGAGCGGCGTTCGAGTTGCTTACCCAGGCACGCGAACGGTTCTATCCCGTCGATGCCTACGTCGTCGATATCTGCCTGGTCGATCCCTCGACGCCCCCCGGCTCATTCACCGACGCGTTGAAGGCCCGCGCGCCTGTGACCTTCCTGGCGCCGGCCCTGGCCATCGAGAAACTCGCCGACAGTGACCCCGAAGCCATCTCCTCGATTCGCGAGGCGATCACCGAAGGATGGGCCGACGTTGTCGGTGGGTCGTACACTGAGTCCGAAGAACCGCTGCTGCCGATGGAATCGGTCCTCTGGCAACTCCGCCGAGGCGCGGAGGTCTATCGCCGCCACCTGGACGACCGCAACGTCGAGACGCTCGCCCGGCGTCGATTCAGCCTCTATCCGGAATTACCCCAACTCGCAAAACGGTTCGGGTTCCGATTCGCCGTCCACCTCGGGTTCGACGCCGGCCGATTTCCGATCCGGCCCGAGGCAAAGCGGCTCTGGGAAGGACCCGACGGTACAAGCCTGGAGACGTTGACTCGCCCCCCCTTGGGCGCGGACCGGTCCGCGCAGGGAGTGTTCATCCCCTGGCGACTCGCGACCTCAATGAAGGACGATCACGTCGCGACCCTCCCGCTGGTTCACTGGCCGAACCCGGTTGCCCCTTGGTATATCGATCTGCGACGAGTGAGCGCATTCTCACCGGTCCTGGCGCGTTGGGTCACGCTCAATGACTACTTCCACCTGACCGATCGCCCGTTCGAGTCATTCCGGCCCGAACACGATGACTATGTGACCCCTTATCTTTCCCAGGCGGTCGCTCGGCGCGATGATCGACCGATCTCGCGCAAGGCGGTCCACGCCCGGCTCCGCGCTCGGCTCGAGGCCCTGAACGCGACCCGCGCTCTGGGGCGTGCCGTGCTGGGACTGGGCAACCCGCCCGACCCAGAGACGCAAGACAGCATGGTCTCGCCGTACGACCTGGAATCGGCCCTTGAAACCGGTCGGTTCGAGGAAGTCCACGCGTTGATCGAACAGGAGGAGCCGGTCGCGGCTGGCCGCTTGGCCGTTGCGATTCAAGGGAACACTTCCGAGGCACGACCGGGTTACTTCGTGCTCAACCCACTGGGTGTGGCTCGACGTGCCGCCGTCTTGCTCCCCGACGCAGCACTCGACCTCCGTCCCGAGGGACCGCTCCGTGCCGCGCAATTCACCGAGGAAGGAGTCTGGGCGGTCGTTGACCTCCCGGCGTACGGCTACGCCTGGGTCCCCCGTGACGCCGATCTCGCAACCTCACCCACGACCCACGGCTCGCTTTCGGTCCGCGGCCGTCTGCTTGGCAACGAGTCGATTGCGATCGAGATCGATTCCGCCACCGGGGGAATCCGAAGCATCAGAACTCCCACCGAGGAAATTGCACGGCTCGGCCAGCAACTCGTCGTGTCGGGGCTGGTAGCGACGGACGGCAGCCCCGTCAGCACCAAGATGCGCGGGGAATCGTTCGAGGTCGAATATGGCGGCCCCGCCCTCGTGCAGGCGATCTCCCGCGGTGTCATCGTCGACCCGCGCGACGACCGCCGGCTCGCATCCTTCGTCCAGCGCTATCGGCTCTGGACCGGCCGACCGATCCTCGAGCTCGACGTCACCCTGAGCGACCTCGATCCGGATTGGCTGGCCCGCGTTGCCGACGCCGACCCCTGGACGCACAACCTGGCCTGCCGCTGGGCTTGGCCCGACCCCAATTCGATGCTCAGGCGCACCTGCTTCTTCTCGCCCGAGGTCACCGAGGCCGATCGACCGGAGACGCCCGACGCGTTCGACATCTCGACCCGGCGTCAGCGCACCGCCTTGTTGTTCGGCAGCCTGGCGCACCATCGCCGCCATGGCCAGCGAATGCTCGACACTCTTTTGATCGCCGGCCGAGAGACCGAGCGGCACTTCCGCCTGGGCGCTGTTCTCGACCTCGAGCACCCGTTCCACGCCTCGATGGACTTCATCGCACCAGCGCTCGTTGTGCCCACCGAGCTGGGCCCGCCCAAGACCGGACCGACGGGCTGGCTCTTTCAGCTCGACAACAAGGCCGTTGCGGCGACCCGCCTCGAGATGATGGAGAACACCGGGGACAACCACGGCTGGGGAGTCGTCTTTCACCTCTTCGAGACCGCCGGCCGTCCCGCCCGCTGCCGCCTCCGACTCTTTCGCAACCCGGTCTGGGCCCGTCAGACCGACTTCCACCACGAGTTGGTCGTCGATCTCCCGATCGAAGAGGATTCCATCCTCATCGACCTGACACCCCACGAGATGGCGCGGATCGAAGTGACCCTGAGCTAACCCCGGAAGCCAAGCAGCCCGATCCAGGCATTTGTGAATGGCAAAGGCGAGCGGGGAACTTACGCTCCCCGCTCGCCTTCGCGGACTGCTTCAACAACTGGTCCGGCCCCCACGTGATCGGCGGTTCACTTCCCCGTGGCAACCCAGTCGATACCCTGAACGACCATCTTCAGTAGGCTCGGGTTTTGCAGGGGTTCATCCTTGCCGGGGCCGAAATCTCGATGGCCAAGGGGGGTATGAAAGACGCGCCCTTCACCGTAGATACGCGTCCAGGCAACCGGCCAGGTGCCGCCGTCGAGGTCGGTTGTCGCCAGCGGTTCAACTCCCGGCTCCATCTGCATGTGGTAGTACAACTCATCCTTGATATCAAAGTCGCTCACTCCGCGCATGATCGGATCGTCGCTCTTGACGACTTTGATCTTGAACGTCGCCTTCTTCGTCTTCGAGTCCGGAAGTCCGATGTGCGAGAAAACCCCGCCGAGCATCTCACGCCACGCGGGGATCCAGTCGGGGGCGGCGTTGTCGGCCCCATGAATCGACACGTAGCCATGCCCTGCTTTGACGTAGTCGAGCAGGGCCTTCTGTTGATCCAGGGTGAACTTGAATTCATCGTCGCGGCGGTCGGCATTGACGATGAGCAGGTCGTACTTCTTCATCGCAGGCGTTTCGAGGATCGACGCATCCTCGGCGATCGTCACCTCGTAGCGACCGGTGTCCTCCAGGACGTTGGCAAGGTAGAATGCCTGATCGCGGTATCCATGATGGTTACGGGCGCCCCCAGTCAGCAGGAGGATCCGGGTGGCCTTCACCCCTTTGGGAACCTTCTTCTGGGCCAAGGCCGGAGTGCTCGAGAGGCAACCCAGGGCCAAGGTCCAGAGCAAAAAACGACGGGTACGCACGGGATCATCCTCCGCGAATCCAAAAAGCGTCCGGGTAAAGAGCCGACAACCTTCGCATCGTAGTCGTGACCCCGTGCGGTCGCAAGCGAGCGGCGGGGTTCGAGTCAGGCCAAGATCGGTCAGATTCATTGGTCAGAAAAAAGGGAGCCAGAGATATGCCATTTCGCTGCCACCTCCTCAGACGCATCGCACTGGGATCGATCGCGGTCGTCTTGACCAGCCTCGGGGCCGACGCCCCCACTCAGACGATCGAGACCGACGGGTTGACCTTCGAGGCACCCGGTGCCTGGAAAAAATTGACGCCGTCCAGTTTCATGCGTAAGGCCCAGATGAGCGTTGCGCCGGTCAAGGGAGACGAGGAACCGGCCGAACTCATCCTGTTCGCCTTCCCTGGAGGCGCAGGGGGAGTGGATGAAAATATCAAGCGCTGGCGCAGTGGTTTCAAGGGAGAGGGGGGCGACCTTCCCAAGGTCGAAAAGAAGATCGTGAAGGGGAAGAACGTCGAGGTCACACGGGTCGAGATCGCCGGACACTACATCGCCCCGCTCGCTCCCGGAAGCCCGCAGGCGAACGATAAGCCGAACTTCCGTTTGCTCGGTGGGATCGTCCAGAGCGGGGGAACCGGCTACTTTCTCAAGTTGGTTGGTCCGGATAAGACCGTCGCGGCGGCGAGCAAGGGCTTTGACGAACTGCTGGCGTCGATGAAGGCCGTGACCAAGTAAGCGTCGATCTCTGCTTCTGTCCCGATCGGGGGGCCGCCTCTACGCGAACCTCAGTGGCCGGCCCTCCTATATTTTCGTCGAGCGGGGAGCCTCTCACTTCAATGTCGTCCTCGACCATCGCCTGTGCCCGCTGCACGTTGGGCAACCACTACTCCAATCGCTTTTGCGTGTGTTGCGGCCTCCCGCTCGGTGCGACCGCCCCCGACGTCGAGGCCGGCCTCGACGCGCTCGGCCCTTACGAAGCTCCCGAGCCGGCTGATGCCGATGCCTCCCGCCTGATTCAAGCGATCGCCCAACGCTGTGGCTTCGAGGCAAGTCCCTCGAGCCACGGTTGGCGGATGACGGTCCCATTGCAGCTCGATCGCCAGCAAGCTGTCTATCTTGGCTATGCGGGAACCGACCCCGAAGGGCGTTCGATCCTCTCCCTCGTCTCGGTCTGTGGCCCGGCCAATGACCGCGACACCAGGATCCTGCTCAAACTCAACGCCAAAAGTGTCGAGGGACACTTCGCGATCAAGGTTCTCCGAGGCGAAGAATACTTCGTCGTCATCGAGAACCTCGCCAGTGATTCGGCCGCACAGCTCGACGCCAGCGGCCTGGTTCGCCGCATCGCCGAAGCCGCTGATGGACTCGAGGATCGCCTGTCACGCGGCCTCGACTTATATTGATTATTGGAATCCAAAGGTAAGTGGATCGATCGGCTTGGGTTGCTCCACTGCAGTTGAGCACTCCGATCCACGCCTTGTGAGACTGGAACGCGTGGTTCCCCTGGTGGAGGTGAGGCCCGATGAGCGTACCAGGCTCCCCGATCCCGCGCTCCGATCACGGTGAAATCTCCCCCTGGCGAGAGCTCCTGCTGTTCGGGATCGCCCTCCTGCTCTGTCTCGGAGGGATTCTGTGGTGGGTCTCGTCGCAACTCGGCTCCGGGAACCTCCGCACATCAATCGTCGCTCGAGACAGCTCGAACTTTGTTGGGAGCCGAACTTGCAGCGAGTGCCATCCGGGTGAAGCGGCTCAGCACAGCCGCTCGGGGCATGCGCAAACACTCCGCCCCCCGGCACGAGCGTTGGCCGAGTGGCTTGAAGGCCGAAGCGCCGGTGATCCGGATTATCCGGAAGCTCGATGGAGCTACGACAGGAGCGACGGCCGGTTGTTCGCCGAACGTGTGGAGGGCAACTCGAGTCGTCGCGATCGACTCGAGTTGGAGTTCGCCTTCGGATCGGGCACGCATGCCACCACATTTGTTAGCCTGACAGATCCGAATCCCGAGCATCCCCAGGCTCTCGAGCACCGCCTGAGCTTTTTTGCCAGCAATTCGCGAATCGATGTCACGCCCGGCCAACTTGCCTGCACGGACCTTCCCGGCCGTTCGCCGTTGGGACGAGCCTTGAACGAATTCGAAACGCGCAAATGCTTCGAGTGTCATTCCACACGACTCTCGAGCCGGGGGCCCTCGACACTCGAGCTCGCGAGCCTGATCCCGAACGTCTCCTGCGAGCGGTGCCATGGTCCGGGCCGCGAGCACGTTGAGACGGCGAGGCGAGGTGAAGAAGTCACGTCGCTGGTGATGCCCTTCGGCCCTGGCCGCTCGACGAGTGAGGCGCAGGTGCGCATGTGCGGCCATTGCCACCGGCTGCCCGAATTCGTTCCCCAACGTGATCGCTATCCTGAGAATCCAATCCTTGTTCGGTTCCAATCCGTGGGTTTGATGGAATCACGCTGCTACAAGGAGAGTCAGGGAAAACTGAGCTGCGTCACCTGTCACAATCCCCATGCTCGGACTTCACACGATCAGGCCCGGTATGAGGCGGCCTGCCTCGCCTGTCACCAGGGCCCAAAGCAGGTGGCTTGCTCAATCGCAGAGGTGACGGGTTGCGTTGGGTGCCACATGCCTCGACGCGACTCCGGCCAGGAGATGCAGTTTGCAGACCACTGGATTCGCCGCCGGCCCTGATTGAAGCCTTCAACGTTGGCAAGCGCTTGATACATGAGTCATCGCTTCGAAGGCAATCGGCCCGTGGCTACCGACAATCCCGTCCGTTCAGCTCGCCACGTCTCAGTTCGGCTCCACTCTGCTCTCAGCTAAACGAGCTCGGCCTCGGCCAAACGCTGAGGCATTTGGCCGAGGCCGAGCGAATACGATTTTGGGTCGACTTATCCCCGTTACTTCTTGACCATAGCCCTGGGATTAGCCGTCGCCTTCTTCATGTTTTTATCCATGCCTTTCATCATGTCCTCAAACCCAGCGGGGCGACCGTCCTGGGTAGCCACCGGGGTTGTGGACTCCGCGGTTCCGCTCCCGCAGCCAGAAAACGCAAAGACGAGAATCGGGGCACCGAGCCATCCTGCAAACGGCTTCATCACGAACGAGCTCCTTACGAAGGGAGTGAATCGACCGGAAGTCCATCGCAATGATGAACCCAGCTTTCAATAGGCATCGGCGCTAATCACTTCACCGTAATTGCGAGTGCCGATGGCCCAGAACGTCTGGAGGTTCACTGTATCCTTGAGGAACCGAACCGACCCATCCGCCATGGACATGTTCACGCCGCCCGAATGATTGCTGGATGGCGGAGCCGATCCCATCGGCCCGGTGAAGCTCAGCCAGCCTCCCTGGTCCGCCGAATTTGTGCAGGACACGCTGTTCGGGGCGCCAACGTGAGTGTATGCATTCACCGCGATGTGCCAAGGGTAAGCCGAAAACCAGGTGTAACCATTCCCATTGGTACGAGCGGAGTTACTCGAAGGCGGAACGGCATTGCAAGCACTGATGAATTGTAAGGCACCTGCCCCACCGCTCCCTGCCACGGGACCGGCCGCCGTGAAGATGCCACGTTTGTAGTCCTTGTCACTTCGGGGGATAATCGGGTCTCCCACGAGGCCGAGTAGCCGTTCACTGAACAGCGCGGTGTTCGAGCTCCCGTCTGTGATCGACTCGATTCCGATCGGTCCAAGGTTAGCATCGGCGTACCAACCGTTGGGGATAATCGTCCCGCTGAAGGCACCATTCATGTTGGCTTTGGCCAACTGGCCGGGACCGCCATAATTGCCAACATAGTTGGTTCCCCCGTTAGGATCCGCCGGCATTTTCTTGACCCCATCGGAGGGACAAAGGAAGCCTGCGATCTTGAGTTGGCAAACCGTGTTATTCCCTTGCTGAAAAGTATTTCCACCGGCGTTTCCGAAGATCCCGATCGAGAAATTGAACGCGTTGTACGCCGCTTGCTGCTCGATGTTGGGCAGAAGTCCGAGGCCCCAGCCATAACTCCAGCCCCAACTTTCGTCGGAGGCCGTCGGAAACATGGTCTGCAACGGCAGCACGGAGTTCAAGGAAATATAGTTGTGGACGGCCAACCCGAGCTGTTTCAGATTATTAGTGCATTGTGAGCGGCGGGCGGCCTCACGGGCGGCTTGCACCGCAGGCAAAAGCAACGCAATCAGAACCGCGATAATCGCGATGACGACCAAGAGCTCGATGAGCGTAAAACCGAGACGCCGTTTCCTCATGGATGGACCTCCTCAAAGATATCGCGGGACAAGGAAATAAAAGGCGACGGATCCAAAAGACATGGTGCTCGGCCTAAGCCGAATCGCCACGAGAATGGCTTGACAACAGGCGATCGTTTCCCTCCGGATACGTTCGTCAGATAAGTCTCAAAAAACGGTTCTGGTTGTCAGTCATAATTCTGCAAGTGAGTCGAAGATATCATCGCTGTCCCAGAAACAAATGCCCAAGTTCAGAACAGGAAGCACACTAAAGTTCTCCGCAATCAAGCGAGTCCAAAATTTTTCCCGTTTCGGCCCCCAACAAGGGAGTCAGCCACCGTACCCTTACCGGCAGCAAACCCCTAACCACCGACAATCACCAGACTTGTAAGCCGGCAAATCCGACAATCTCAATTCACACACACACACATGCATTCCTACGTACCGATCCGAGGCTTACCCCAAGACCTGCTTGACCGACTGGTCGCTGAATTTGACATCGAGCACTAGATTCGCGAGAAATGCGAGCATGCCTGCAGTAATGATAGCAGCAAGCCCACGGCGCGTTTACATTCACACCGACAGAATTCATAGACCGAGACATGAGGCAGAACAGCAAGACATCGTAGCCTTGGCTGATCTTGATTCGACGGACACCTTTTTCATTCGGAATTAACTCTTATATCGCCTAAGAATCGGCACGGCAAGAATCAGACAATCTGGAATATTAAATTTTTGCAAACCTAAGAAATTGGGGTTCAATTACGCTCGTTACAAGTCCTGGATTCACCAAGTTTTTCGTAAACTCGAACGCCGCGATTCACGAAATTGATCCACGAGTATCTCTTAAGCGTGTAAGCGTATACTTGCTACCGCATAAATCCTACACGCACGCACGCCATCACCCCTATTGGATCGCCACGAACAAACTTCTACATTTTAAGGAATTCGGGAAGAGTCTGAACTGATTCTCGCCTTTCAATTCATCAAGGCAAGCCAGCCGATTGGCTTCGGGTTTATTGATCCGTCCCTCATCGTAAACGTGCGCCGAATCGTGTGCTTCCCTCGGGAAAGCCCCAAGTTACAGCGGTCTACCACCAGGTCGCTCGCGGATCATGGCGGCTGAAACCATTTTGAATCTGGGGACTGTGTCCCCGGTCTTGGCATTCGCCCCGGGGTCAAAGACCCCGGCTACAACGAGGTAATCGACGCAAGGGTAAACCGCTGTAGGAAAGGCGAGAGCAAATTCGAACAGATTTTCGAATGAAGCGAGGGAGAGCCATTCAACCCGGTTGCAACAGCAATGGGTTTACTGTGAGATGAGACAATCCGAAACGAGCGAGTTGAGAGGTGGCGTGGGGGCGTTGGGGAGACGCCACCTGGCAGCGGAGCGCGATTTCCGACGGCTTGAGGAAAGTCTTCGGGCCTTCTGCGCAAACAAAGCTTCAAACAGGTTTTCGTGTTACGATATTTCCGGCAACAGAATGTGCGTCGAGACAGCCGCGGTGCTCAGGGGCTGGTCGAGCCATGCACGGAAAGTCTTTCCGAAAAGGGGGCTGATGGTCACCGTTCCTGAACAGGTGGGCATGAGCTCCCTGCGCATTTCGGGCGTGCCTGAAATGCCACAGGTTGGTCGCAACTCGTGGGCAAGACACTCGTGCTTCTGCTCACGGGTTGAGTCCAGCCCGGGGAAGAGGAAACCCCGGTGTCAGATTCGCATCGCAAGGCTCGCCAGTGAGTCGGCCGGCCATCACAACGCGAGCGGCCTGGCGAGTCGAATTGCCGAAGGGATAGAGGACCGCCTGTCGCTCGCCCTCGACTGATCTTGACCGTTGGAATCCCTCCTCCGCCAGAGGCGGCGAATCACGAGATCCGTTTGAGGATGACCAGAGTCAGGTCGTCCATCTGCTTTGCAACTCCGCGAAATTCGAGGACGTCGCGGATCACGCCATTGAGGATCGTGCCCGCATCGTGTTGGGCGTGTCGGAGCAGGCTTTGCTTGAACCGCTCGCGGCCAAATTGCTCACCCTCTGGATTCCAGGCCTCCGTGACCCCGTCCGTACACAAGGCCAGGACATGACCCGGGTCACGAAACGGGGCATGGTGCGCGCGGAACGAAAGATCCGGGTCGATGCCCAGGACCGGGCCATCCCCCTCCAGGTCGGTGAAGGTTCCCGACGCCGGATCCAGGAGCAGGGCAGGCTCGTGGCCGGCACTCACCCAGGTTACAGTGTCGCTTTGGACCGCGAGCAGGTAGAAGGTCATGAACCGCTCGACATCGCCCAGGTCGGCGACCAGGTGCCGGTTGATGTCGGACACGACCTCGGCGACGCCTCCCGGGCGGGCCGCCCGCATGCGCAGGCAGGCGCGGGCCGCCGTCATGAGCAGCGCCGCGGCGGGTCCATGGCCCATCACGTCCCCCACCGCAACCCCGAAGCCACGCTCCGCGAAGTCTGCCCCCGTCAAGAAGTCGAGGTAGTCGCCCCCCACGGCATCGCAGGGGATCATCCGCCCCGCAACCTCGAGGCCGGGGAGGGAGTGCAGGGACTTGGGCAGCAGGCTTCGCTGCACGTCAGCAGCGACGGCCAGCGACTCGTGCAAGACCTTATGCTGGGTGGCCAGAGTTTTGCGAGCGAGGGCGAGTTCGATGTGGGCGGCCACCCGCGCCTGCACGATCGGCGGCCGGAGGGGCTTGGTGATGTAATCGACGGCCCCCAGGGCAAACCCCTTGGTTTCGTCGTCCATCTCGCTCATCGCCGTGACGAAGATGATCGGAACATCCTGCGTCCTCAGGTCCGCCTTGAGCCGCCGGCAGACCTCATAGCCGTCCATCTCGGGCATCATGATGTCGAGCAGCACGAGATCCGGCCGGTCCTCGGAAAAGGCGATCTCCAGAGCGTCGGCACCGCTGGTGGCCACGCTCAGCAGGTAGTCCCGCCGGAGCAAATCCGCGAGGATTTTAAGGTTGGCCGGCGTATCGTCGACGACCAGGATTCTTGGCTTGCTCTTGCTCATTGGTCGCATCTGCCGCCCTTGGGAATCGCTCAGGGACCGCCCGAACCGAGTGGGAGGGGATACACTTTGCGTCGGCATTCCACCTCTCAGAAGGTTGCGAGCCGACTCGACTCATCCCGGCGTCATCCGCTGATCGTTGGTGAAAAGTCGGGCATCACCAATCCTCACGCGATCCCTCCTCTCTACCTCGTGCTCGAAACTAATGATACCGGTGCACTTGCGAGAAAGCGATTCAAGAGTAGGGTGATCGGCATGCAGAATGCCCTCGGCCACCCCAAGGTCGATGAAGAAAATGACGATTCCCACAGCCAATCATTCGCGGAGATCTATCACTTCAATGAATCATAATTTTTACGCATCTTTGAATTCAACGCTCCCCACTACCAAATAACATCCAAAACGATCAAGGACTGCATCAGGCACCCGACCTGGTAGCGTTTCGACACCCGGGTGCTCAGCGCGGCCGCCTACTGCTCCACCAAACCGCCCGAGACGACCCCTGCAGCCGTTCGGGGTTTCATGAACCTCGATCAAGAGTCAAGCTTGGCGATTGGGAGGTCGGTTCCCATTGGATTGGGAAATTGAGAACCGAGCCCGAGTGCATTCTGGTTTTATCCAGAGGGTTTTCGCGCGGATGGCTCAGAGGTCTGGAGCCGCATCGTCGGGGAGGTCGCGAGTCCGGTAGATCGCGATCGTTTGATCGTCGGTCATCCTGACCGGCCTCAGGCCCCTGAGTGCTCGGAAATAGTTTTCGGGCCCCCAGGGGCCCCACTGGAGGGAGGCAGAGACGGCGAGAAACTCGGTCTTGGCACTCAATTTCGCCGGGAGCGTCAAAGGGACCGTCACGGCATTGAGCACATGGCTCGTGCCGGCGACTCCATAGTGAGTGGGGTCAGTATCTCCGAAGTAATAGAGAGTCATGTCGGCCATGGCGGGATCCTCGCGCTGGAGGCGAACGAGCGACTTGAGTCCCTGCCCCCAATCGAGGTTGGAGTCGCCCAGGATCTGACGACCTCCGGCCGGCCCACCGGCAATCACGTTGAAATAGGTCAGTTCGTGGGGATGAATCCCAGCCACGGCGACCGCTTGGCCGAGCACACCGATCACGGCCAAGGCCCGCGCCCATCGATTCCCCTCGGCAAGGCCGGATACCCAGACGATCGCCAGCGGGGCAAGCGGAAGCAGGTAGCGGAGTCCATAGTTTCGCGAAGAGCCGACGGCCGTGATCGCCATGAACAAGACCATGATCGTCGGGAGCATCCACGATCGATTCTTCGCGGCGACCGGCCCACGCGAGAGCCCGCGTCCGACGAGGAGAAGGCCGACCGTCAGGGGAACCTTCACGGCCAAGGCCACGAAATAGTAGTACCACCAACCGGTCATCCGCCGTTCACCGAAGAGGTAACTCGGCCCCCCTTCTCGCTGCCGGACCAGTTGGTTGGCGAACCCGACCAACTCCTCGGGAATGGGAAGGCGCATGGCAGGGTCGACCCACGGCCGTAAGGTCGCGCCGACGACCTGCTTGAGCTTCCGATGTTCGGCCTGAGGCGTGCCGAGCGGGAGGACCGCGAAGCCAGTGACCAGCAAGTTCGTGAGTCCCATGACCACGAGAAAGCCGACCATCCCGCGCGCCACCTTGAACGTCAACCGCGCGGGTTGTCGTTCGCCGCTCCGCCACCGGTCAATCCACCAGACCAGGCCGAGCATCGGAGGGATGATCACCGTCGTATATTTGCACGACCATGCGAGACCCGCGAGCGCGGCCGTTCCCCAGAATGGCCGCCGGTCACCGGTCTGGAGGAATCGCCAGAAGAGTAAGAACATGCCGGTCGTGCAGGCGGTGAGTGGCATCTCCATGGTAATCAGCGCCCCATGTGCCAGCAGGTTGGGGCTGAGCACGAAGAGCAAGGCGGCCAGAGCCATCGCCCTTGGGCCGTAGAGCCAGCGGCTCCACACCACAGTCAGGCACCAGGCGACGGCCCAGATCCAGAGGGAACCGAGCCGCGCGAGTGGAAGCAAGCGGCTCTGATATTGAATCGGTGCGTCGACCCAGTCGCGGTGGCCCGAGTGGTCAAGGATCCAGAGGATGGGGGCCTGCTGGAGTTTCCAGAAGACGAGCGGCGACCCCATTCGCGAAATCTCTTCCTGATCACCGGTCCGCCACCACCGAGCGGCCACCTGGAGATACGTGACCTCGTCATAAGTGGCCGAACTGGCGGCGATCGAATCGGCCATCAAGCCGAGTCCCAGAAGCCCGGCCAGAACCACCACAACGGTCGACCAACGTGGGGCAGGAGCAGGAGGAGTTCGGTCACCACCCCCAGCAGACTCGGGGTGGGGCGTCGCGTTGTTCGGATCCATCCCTGGAACGGCTCCTCAGAGGCGCGGTGGCCGGACAATCATGCGTTGCTCGCGCTGACTCTGCCTCAGATCGCTCACCCGTCGGGCCACGGAAAGCGCGTCCCGAATGGTGGGAGCGAGCGAGGGCTCGCCGTGAACGAGCCGATGAAACTGCTCGTTGAGCACGTCGCCGACGGTGGGCTCCAGGGGTAAGCGTTCCTCGTGCGTCCCGTCGGCGGCCGCCCATTGGATTCGCTCGGGGAGTTCCAACCAGGCCGCGCCCCGCTCCGCGTAGACCTGAAAACCAGGTTGCGGCAAGAAACGGCTCGCCTCCCCCCAGATGGCCCGATCATACCGGCCGAACGAGATCTGTACCATCGCCCCATCGGCGAACTCGGCCACGAAGCTCTCGAAGTCGGGGCCACTCCCCTTCTCGCCCCCAGCGGGAATAATCGTCCCCTCGAAACCTTGCACCTTGGTTGGCTCGGCCTGGAAGAGGAAGCAGCACCAGTCGAGGAGGTAGCTCCCCGGATCGATCATCAAGGGGGCCGGGGCAATCTGATTCGTCGGGCCAGGCTGGCCATACCGATCGAACCCGAACAGGCGATTTTGCCCGAGGATCAACCGCGGAGGTCCAAGTGAAGTGGCGAGCAATTCCCGAAGCCGCAGGGTCGCTGGATAGAAGCGACGGGCGAATTCGGGCATGAATACAATACCACTCGCCTCCACCAGCGCCGCGATCGCTTCGAGCTCCTCGGGTTCGCTCGCCAGCGGCAAGGCACAATAGACCGGCTTCCGGCAGGCACAGGCAATCTCGATCGGATGGAGCCCGAACCACTGCGGGGTGAGCAAATAGATCACGTCGACGTCCGACCGTTCGATCAGGGCCGTCAGCCCTTCGACCGCCGCACACCCGAGCTGGGCCGCCTCGATCTCCGCGCGCCGAAGGACCTGATCATAAAGGGCCGTCACCTGGAACCGGTCCCGAAGCCGCATCAGGGCGGGTTTGTGCCGTGCCTCCCAGAGCCGGCCCAAACCAACCACACCAACTCGCAGTCGAACATGTCTCGACACGTCAACAAGCGCCTCCGACGCCTCTCCAAACGAGCCGAAACCTCAACTCAGCCTGCGCACCGACTCATTCGCTGTCAGCCTACCACCGAAAGTCAAAATCGGCCACTCATAATGAGAGTTCGGACCTGAGCCGGCTCCGAATCGGTATAGTGTGCCTCGGGGCGAGATTTCTGTGGATGCGGAGATTCAGGGGAATGCGTGCGGTCTTGCAACGAGTGACGCGGGCCTCGGTCGACGTGGAAGGCGAACGGGTCGGTGAGATCGGGCCGGGTTGGCTCGTCCTCCTTGGTGTCGCCAAGGGCGATTCCGACGACGATGCCATCCGCTTGGCCGACAAGATCGTTAACCTCCGTGCTTTCGAGGACGCCGAAGGCAAGATGAATCTCAGTGTCTCCGACACGGGGGGCAGCGTGCTCGTGGTGAGCCAATTTACCCTGCTCGGAGACTGTCGCGGAGGCCGGCGTCCCAGCTTCACCGAAGCCGCCGAACCGACGGAAGCCGACCGACTCTATCGTTACTTCGTCGATCGAGTGGCCGCCACCGGACTCAACGTCGCCACTGGCGTCTTCCGGGCCATGATGAAGGTCGAACTCATCAACGACGGACCGGTGACCCTCCTTCTGGAGAGCCGGAAGGCTTTCTGACGCTTCATGTTCGATTAGAGTCTGTCTCGTAAGTTCAGGGAAACCGAAAATTGAAGGCCGTTTGGGTGCCACGGGTTCCGTACTCGGAACCCGTGCGCGCCAGGCCAAGGCATTCCCGCATGGGTTCCGAGTACGGAACCGCATGGCACCCAGCAGATCATTCAAAAGCTCCCGTGGGATTCACCTTCTGGGACAGACTCTTACTCCGGTAGAGCGGACATAGCCAGCCATCCTAACCTCCATTTCTATAATGGAGATAGAAACGGCAGGCCGTGCCCACGCTACGGAGTGGAATCAGGTCAGCCGGAAGCGCTGCAGCCCTCACCGATTCGGCAACGGTCGCGCGGGAATTCCGGCGACGGTCTGGCCGTCGGCCACGGCTTGGCCCTTGGTGACCACGGCGTTGGCACCGATGGTCGCCCCGTCCCCGATCGTCACCGGAGCCACCAGAATCGCTCCCGACCCGATCATGGCATTCGCCCCGATCGTCGTTCGGTGCTTCTCACGACCATCGAAATTCGCCGTCACGGCCGTCGCGCCGATGTTTGCGTTCGACCCGACGTGCGCGTCACCGAGATAAGCCAGGTGCCGGGCCCGGGCCCCGGCCTCGAAATGCGAACGGTTCACCTCGACGAAAGCCCCGACCTCGGCTCCATCCTCCAGCACCGTTCCGTCGCGCACATGGGCAAAAGGTCCGATCCGGCACTGGGCCCCGATCGTCACCGTTCCACTCAACACCGAGAACGGGAAGACGACCGTATCAGGTCCGATCGCGACGCGCCCGTCGATGTACGTGTTTCGCGGGTCGACGATACTGACCCCTTCCGTCATCCAATGATCCTGGATCCTCGCCTGCATGATCGCATGAGCTTGCGCCAGGTGTTGCCGCGTGTTGACGCCGAGGATGTCGTCGGCGTCGAGGACCGGGAGAGCGACCACTTTGCGGCCCATCGACTGGAGCCACGAGGGGGCATCGGTCAGATAGTATTCCCCTTGGGCGTTGCTGGTATCGAGCTTGTCGAGGGCATCCCAGAGGCCCGGCAGATCGAACACGTAACAGCTTGGGTTGACCTCTGCGATCTGTTTCTCTTCCGGGTTGCAGTCGCGTTGCTCGACAATGCGGAGGAACCGGCCCGCGGAGTCGCGCAGGATCCGCCCGAAGCCGGTCGGGTCGGGGACGATGGCGGTTCCGAGCAAGCAGGCGGCCGCGTCCTCATGCTGGCGGGTAAGGAGATCGGCGAGGGGTTGGGGGCGAACCAACGGTTCATCCCCGACCAAGACCAGCGCGGGGCCTTGGTATCCCTCGAGAAGCGAGTGGCAGGCTTTCACGGCGTCGCCGGTGCCGAGTTGGCGTGTCTGGGTCGCGAAGAGAATGTCGGGCTCGTCGGCCAGGGCCGATCGAACCTGGTCAGCGCCATAGCCGACCACGACGATAATCGTCCTGGCACCTGCCTGGCGTGCGGCCGCGACCACATAATGAATCATCGGCTGGCCACAAACCTCGTGGAGCACCTTGGCCTTTTCCGACTTCATACGCTTGCCATGGCCCGCCGCCAAAATGATCGCTACTGGACCCTGAATCATGATGTGACTCAACCTTCGAGTGAGAAGACACCGATGTCGTGACCCCTCACGGGCCAGCGAAAATCATAGATGAGGCCCTCGGTCTTCGTCAATTCGTCCGAAGTCGCCAAGATCGCGAAGCTTGAAGGATCGCCGTCGATCTGGCACACTGACGACGTGTCGGCGGCCCGCTGGTTTTGGGAATGCGGGACGCCGCGGATCGAGCATTCCGGACGACGCGGACAGAGCCGCCCCACTCTTTAGGGGCTGACCCGGCGCCGCGAATGATCCCTTCTTTATTTTTCCTGAGGATTCGTCGGCCCATGGCGTTGTCGATCGACGAGGTGGCCCAGGTCGCCCTGCTAGCCCGGCTGCGGTTGAGTCCGACCGAACTGGAAACGTTCACCGGCCAGCTCAACTCGATCGTGGAGTTTGTGGCGCAGCTCCAGGAACTGGATACGACGAACGTCGAGCCGTTGGCTCACGGCGTCGAGGTCCGCAATGTCTTCCGAGAGGACGTGCGCGGACCTTCACTCTCAAAGGAGGAGGCGCTGTCGAACGCCCCCAAGCGGAACACAGACAGCTTCCTCGTGCCGGCCGTGCTTGAATGATCGCCTTTCTCCGCCCATTCTCCTTCACCCCCGCCCCCAGGATCGACCGCTGATGGACCTGACTCGCACGACCGCATGCGAATGGATCGCCCAGTTGAACGCGGGGAAAATCACCTCCGAGGAACTCGTCGGCGGCTACCTGCAGCGCGTTGACGAACTCGAACGACTCAACGCGTTCGTCCACCTCGATCGTGACGCCGTACTCGCACAGGCGAAGGCGATCGACGCGCGACGACACGCCGGTGAGCCGGTCGGCCCCCTCGCAGGTTTGCCAGTCGCGATCAAGGACGTGCTCTGCGTCAACGGCGAGCCGACCACCTGCGGCAGCCGGATGCTCGAGAACTTCCGCCCCCCCTACGACGCCACCGTCATCGCCCGACTCAAGTCGGCCGGCGCAATCCTGTTCGGCAAAACGAACATGGATGAGTTCGCGATGGGGTCGTCCACCGAGAACAGCGCCTACGGGCCGACCCGCAACCCCTGGGACGAAGAGCGGATCCCGGGAGGATCTTCCGGAGGCTCGGCCGTCGCCATTGCCGCCGACCTCGCCCCCCTCTCCCTCGGCACCGACACCGGCGGCTCGATCCGGCAACCCGCGGCGCTCTGCGGCGTGGTCGGCCTCAAGCCCACCTACGGCCGAGTGAGCCGCTACGGCCTGATCGCCTACGCCAGTTCACTCGACCAGGTCGGGCCGTTTGCGCATGACCTGGCCGACGCCGCGCTCTTGCTCAAGGTGATCTCGGGGCGCGACCCGCACGACTCGACGAGCGTCGATACGCCGGTGCCCGACTACTCGGCCACCCTGGACACCCCGCCGGCAACCCTGAGAATCGGCATCGTCCGCGAGTTTTTCAGCGAGGGACTCGACCCCGAGGTCGAGGCGGCCGTTCGCGAAGCGATCCGGGTCTACGAAAAGGCCGGGGCCACGATCAAAGAAGTTTCGCTCCCGCACTCCAAGTTCGGCGTCCCCGCCTACTACCTGGTCGCACCCGCCGAGTGCTCGAGCAACCTCTCCCGGTACGACGGCACGATCTACGGCCATCGCGCGGAGGACTTCTCGGCAAAATTCCCCGGCGAGGAAGACCTGCCGCCTCTGATCCGGATGATGATGGCCAGCCGTGCCGAAGGCTTCGGAGCCGAGGTCAAGCGGCGGATCATGCTCGGCACGTTCGCGCTCTCGGCCGGATACGCCGACCAGTACTACAACCAGGCCCTGAAGGTCAGGCGCCTGATCCGCAACGACTTCGACTCTGCCTTCAAAGACGTCGACGTGCTGATCGGGCCGACCTCACCGACCCCCGCCTTCAAGCTTGGTGAACGGACGGCCGACCCGTTGGCGATGTACCTGTCCGATATTTACACGATCACGGCGAACCTGGCCGGCATCCCCGGCTTGAGCATCCCTTGCGGCTCGACCGCTTCGGGTCTGCCGATCGGTCTCCAGTTGCTCGCGCCGGCGTTCGCCGAGGAGAACCTCCTGCGAACCGCTCGCGTTTTCGAGCGCTCGACCGACTGGCACACGCGACGGCCGCCGATCGCGCGATGACTTCCGGCTCCTCATCACGTACACGAAGCGATTCCAAGGCAGGCGGCACATGGATTACACGATCATCATCGGGCTGGAAGTCCACGTCCAACTTCATACCGAGAGCAAGATGTTCTCGTCATGCGGAACCGAGTTCGGCCTTCCGCCGAAC
This sequence comes from Singulisphaera photorubra, assembly GCF_045290345.1. Lineage (GTDB taxonomy): Bacteria > Planctomycetota > Planctomycetia > Isosphaerales > Isosphaeraceae > Singulisphaera. Next base: position 5,191,863 of record NZ_CP155447.1, read on the forward strand.
ACCCAGACCGACCCGGTCTCGCTCGGCCTCCCGGGTAGCTTGCCTGTGATGAACGGGAAGGCGTTCGAGCTCGCCCTCAAGACGGCCGTCGCGCTCAACGCCGAGATTACCCCGTTCACCAAGTGGGACCGCAAGAATTACTACTATCCCGACCTCCCCAAGAACTACCAGATCAGCCAGTATGACCTCCCGTTCAGCCGCCATGGCTGGCTCGAGATCCCCGTCCAGAAGGATGGCTCGGGCGGTGGGCGCTGCCGCCTGACTCGCGTTCACCTCGAGGAGGACACGGGCAAGCTGACGCACGGCAACGGCGGGTTCTCGGAAGTCGACTTGAACCGCGCCGGCATCCCGCTGATGGAGATCGTGACCGAGCCCGATCTTCGCAACCCCCAGGATGCCAAAGCCCTGCTGGAAGAGCTTCGGCTCACGCTTCGCTACCTGGGCGTCTCCGACTGCGAGATGCAGGAGGGGAGCCTTCGTTGCGACGCGAACATCAACCTCCATATCGACGTCGACGGCAAGACGGTGGCCACGCCGATCGTCGAGATCAAGAATTTGAACAGCTTTCGATCGGTCGAGCGGGCGTTGGCCTATGAGGCGGAGCGGCAGTTTCGCCAGTGGAAAGAAGACGGCCTGACGATCCACGACGCCCACAAGGAAACCCGGGGCTGGAGCGAACCCGACGGCGCAACCAAACCCCAGCGCCGTAAGGAGACCGCGGCCGACTATCGCTATTTCCCCGAGCCCGACCTCGTGCCCGTGGTCGTCGATGAGGCCTGGATCGAGCGCGTTCGCGCCTCGATCGGCGAACTCCCCGCCCGCCGTCGACAGCGGTTCGAGACCGATTTCGGACTCTCCGCCTACGACGCCAATGTCCTGGTCGAGCAAGGCGAGGATGTGGCTGACTACTTCGACGCCGTCGCCAAAGCGACCGACGAGTACAAGCTGGCGAGCAACTGGATCCAGCAGGAGGTCCTGCGGATTATCAAGGAGAAGAAGCAGACCCTCGCCGAGTTCCCCGTGACGCCCGACGTCCTGGCCGACCTGATCAACCGGGTCAAACGGAAAGAGCTGAACACCAACCAAGGGCGCGAGGTTCTTGCCGCCTTGGTCGAGACGGGCGACCCCGTCGACAAGGTGATCGCGGCCGGCGGCTATGGCATGGTTTCTGACCGTGACGCCATCGCCACGGCCGTCGAGACGGCCCTGCAAGCCAATCCCAAGGCCGTCGAAGACCTCAAGGGGGGCAAGAAAAAGCCCGACGCGGTCAAAGGGTTTCTCCGCGGCCAGGTCATGAAGCTGACCGGAGGCAAAGCTGACCCCGCGCTCGTTGGCGAGTTGCTCGACGTCAAGCTCAGCGAGATTGCCGGCCAGGGTTGATAATCACGACGGTCTAGATTGGTCGCCACTCGCATCCTATTCTGGAAGCCCCCCGGGTGATATCTGGGGGACGACAATTCCAGAGTACGAGCGGAGGAGCGCAGACGATGATCGACCGCAGGTCGTTTTTGAAAGGCACCGGAGCCACGATCGCCGCCGCGACCATGGGGGTGCAGGCCCTTGCGGCGGACGGTGCCTCTCCTGCTTGGAAGAAGGCGTTCATGCTGGGGACCAGCAAGGGTCCCATCCTTCCCGACTTCGAAGCGCTCAAGGCCGCCGGATTCCAGGGCGTTGAGCTGCTCAGCCCCAATGAGCTCGACCGCGACGAAGTGCTTCGCGCTCGCGACAAGACCGGACTGATCATCCACGGCGTCAGCGGGACGAAGCACTGGCAGCAAACGCTTTCCGACCCCGACCCCAAGGTCGTCGAAATCGGCCTGGAAGCGATCCGCCAGGAAATGGTCGACGTCAAGGCGTACGGCGGAACCACCGTCCTGGTCGTCCCGGCCGTCGTCACCAAGGACGTCTCCTATCGCGACGCCTACAAGCGGTCGCAAGCGAATATCCGCAAGCTGATCCCCGACGCCGAGAAGCACGGGATCAAGATTGCCATCGAAGAGGTCTGGAACAAGTTCCTGCTCAGCCCCATCGAATTCGCGCGTTACATTGACGAGTTCGAGAGCCCCTGGGTGGGTGCTTATTTCGACGTGGGCAACGTGGTCGAATTCGGCTACCCGCAGGAATGGATCCGCGAGCTCGGCAAGCGCATCCTCAAAATCCACATCAAGGAATACAAGAAAGAGCGGCGATTCAACTACCTTCTCGGTGAAGGGGAGATCGACTGGCCGGCGGTGCGCGCGGCACTGATCGAGGTGGGCTATCAAGGCTGGATCACGGCCGAAGTGCCCAAAAAAGACTTGAGCGACATCGTTCGGCGAATGGATACTCTGCTGAAGATGAGCTCGTAAGCCGCAAAGTGTGGGCGGCCCGCCCAGGTGATTCCCAACTGGCGGGCCGCCCGTCCCACGCGTTGTAAGTCGGTTACAGGAACAGTCGCCCGTGCGCCCTGGTCAAGAAGGAACTTGCTCCAAGTCCTTCCTGACCTGTTCCTCTGGACCAGACTTCACTTTGCGTCTTTGCTTGCCCATTTGATGAAGTAGAATACCAGAGGCGACTTTCCGGTGTTGATAATGCCATGCGAGTCATTCGGCGTGGTGAACATAACTGAACCTGGCCCGACTTTCGTCGTCTTACCATCACAGAAAATTTCGCCCTGACCGCTCTCGATGACCATCACTTCTTCCTCGACGTGAGCGTGAGGCGCGTGCGGCGTCTGACCCGGGTCGAGAACGAACCGGCCAGTCACAAACTTCGAGCTCTTGGGAGTATCGCCTTCGAGGTAGACCCCAACTTGGCCGACGGGCTTTCCTTCGTAGCTGAACGGGCTCATTTTGACCTGATCGAGCGGCACCGTCTGCGAGCGGGCGGCAGCCTTCGACTGGGCGAAGACGTACTCTCGCGAAGCCCAGCCCAGTATCACCGCAAGTAGTACGGCGGAAAACGCGATCGTTTCCGGACGGCACTTGGAGCGTTGGTTCGTCGACACGGTGTTCATCCTCGGTAAGTTCCAGTGAGAGAGTCTTGGCGACTGGGGCTCGACCTGCGCTGCTCGCGCTCGCAATCGAGTCCAGCCGCCGAACTGTCCGGCATCCTAATCGAATCTCCAGGCCGCCGTAAGATCCCGGAGCTCAAAGCGTCAGAGACCTGGCGCAACCGCTTCCCCCAATCGCAAACGCGAGATCCACCGGCGGCGGGCGCAGTCTGGTCCTCGTCCCTCGTGCGGTCTTCGAGATCAGGGTAAGGAAAGAACCATGAACGTCGCCAATCTCCTCACCGAAGCCGCTCACGAGCGTCCCGAACATCCCGCTTTTCTGTTCGAAGGACGGGCCGTCACGTATCAGGAACTCGAGCGCCTGACCAATCAGTTCGCCAACTTTCTCGGTCAACGAGGGGTCCGCCAGAGCGATGTGATCGCGATTTTCCTCGAAAGCGGCCCCGAGTTGATCATCGCTTACGTGGGCGCCCTGAAAGCAGGAGTCGTTCCCAATGTGGTCAACGCCTCCCTCAAACCCGAGGAGGTTCGACTCGTTGTTTCCGACTCCAGGGCCCTCCTCTTACTGACCGACCCCACGCGCTGGCAATCGTTGGAGGCCGTCCGTGACGGGATGGGCACAGAGCACACCCTGCTGACGGGTGACGTCGCCGAGGACGCCGAACTCCCAACACTCGACGCGGCTCTGGCAGAAGCGTCAAGCCACTTTGAGGCTCTCGATCTGGCGCCGGAGGCGCTGGCGAGCCTGCTCTATACCTCAGGGACGACCGGGTTTGCCAAAGGAGTCATGCTCTCACACCGCAACATCATCGACAACGCCATAAACTTCGCGCAAGTTCATTACACGGCCGACGACCGGCTCCTGATCGCGGCCCCCCTGTTCCACAGTTGGGGCTTGATCAATGGTCTCCTGAGCAGCTTTGTCGTCAGAGCGACCGCGATCGTCCCCCGACGCTACCGCACCGAACCCACGCTCGACCTCATCGAGGAGACCCGTCCCACGATCATGCTCGGTGTTCCGACGATGATCAACTATATGAGTAAATCTCCGAGTTCTTCACGGCGTGATCTGGGCAGCCTTCGCCTCATCCTCTGTGCCGCGGCGCCGATGCCTCTGGAATTAATCGAGAGTATGAAACGGCTCTGGAATGTCGGCTACGCCGAGTCCTACGGCCTGACCGAGACCAGCCCGGTCATTACGACTACCCCTCACACCGAGATGCGGCCCGGCTCGTGCGGCCGAGCGATGGGCGACACGGTTCTCAAGGTCGTCGACGCCGAGGGGCAGCCGGTCCCGCCGGGCTCCGTGGGTGAACTTTGGGCCCGAGGGACGGCAATCGCGGCGGGCTATTTCGGAAAACCAGAGATCACGGCCGAAGTCTTCACCACCGACGGCTGGTTCAAGACCGGCGACATCGTCAAAATCGACGAAGACGGGTACGTCTTCATCGTCGATCGCGTGAAGGACATGATCAACGTCGGTGGCGAGAAAGTCTATCCGCGCGACGTCGAGGAGGTCCTGCACCGCCACCCTGCCGTCGCCGATGCCGTGGTGGTAGGTGTCCCTGACCCAAACCTCGGCGAAGTCGTCAAGGCTTATGTCGCCCTGAAGCCCGACCACACCTGGACCCCCGAAGGAGTCGTGGACTACCTGAGGCCGGAAGTGGCGTCGTTCAAGCTTCCCCGTTCGGTCGAGTTCGTCGCCGAGGTTCCCCGAAGCGTTTCCGGAAAAGCGCTGCGACGACTCCTAAGATAATCCAAGCGATGAGATCAACGTGGGAGTGGGGCCACCCGAACCGACTCCCACGTGCCTCATTTTCGCTTGGGCGAACGGGGGATCACCCCCGCCGGACGACTTGTGATCTCAGGTTCTTTCGCGGTCGAAGGATCGGCGATCGCGAGGCCAAGTTGGTCGAGTGCGATCCGGAATGCCTCGAGCTCCTCGTCGGGGACAACCACGGAGGTCGGCCCGAGTCGTTCGCCCAGGTGGCTGCGCGTGCTCGGATGCTGCACCAAGCCGTCGATGAGGTCGGCCGAAGGGGCGTGGAGCACGAGGGGACGACTGGTATTGAGCGCGGGGACCCGCGACTGATTCGCCAGGAGGAGCAATCGGACGGCGGGGGGAATATCGGCGTCGGTCCGGCGGGCGAACCAGTGTGACAAGGTGGACGACGTCATCCCGTTGGCTGTGCCGCGCGCAATCGAGGCGGGTGAAATCACGAAGCGGCGACGCGGGTTGCCGGGAGTTCCGGTGGCCGGATCCAGGGGCAACTCATCGGCGAACCGGACGAGCTCCGCGTCGACAAGGAGGTCGGAACGACTCAGGTCGAGCGAGAGTGTCACGCCATCGGCTTCGACTTCGAGGCAGGCCTCGGGCGACCGGCGATAGTCGCGAGCGCCAGCGAGCCGGAGCCGTTGGAAGGGAATCGACGAGTCGTCTTCCACAAGCAAAAGGCGGTCTGAGATCGCGATCGGCGCCGCCCCTACCGACTCGGGCCACTGGGCCATCGCCTTTTCGAGGTCTTCCCTCGTCGCAAACTCAACCAGCGTTGCCGACCCATAGTAGGTGATCCGATCGCGGCGCCCCGCCCAGGTGCGTACGGCCTCGGAAACACCGGCGGGCAAGGCCCGCTGACTATGCCGCGCCAGGCGATCGAGCATCTCGGGAGGGTTCAGCCCCCCTTCAAGCCCTCGATAGACCGATTCGGGAGTCAACTTGAGTTCCAGGGCGGCTCCGACTTGGGACCAGAGGGCGAATCGGCTGAACTGGCCGATCAACGACGGGGTCAGCCCTTGTCGATACGCGATGATCTCAAAGTTGGGTTGAACGTAGAGGAAGTGCTCGAACGTGGGACGGGGCGGTGGTGGCGGACCGATCGCGAGAATGTACCGTCCGAGCGCGGAGAGCTGGACAATCGCCCGGCCATCCGACCCATCCACGGCGGCTCTGACGAGGCCGAGCTGATAGGCGGCCCCAAGCAGCAGTGATTCAAGAACCGCAGGTTCCGGTCCTGTTCCTTCGTTTCGGCTCTCTCGCGCGGGGCGTGCGGATTTGGCGGCGCGGAGGGCCTTGGCACGCGCAGCGGGATTCGCCGCGGGCTCTTCCAGAAAGCCGGCTCGATCCCAGTCGGGCAGCAACTCACGAAGCTGGGCATCGAAGTCGTCGAGCGCGACCCATTCGTCTTCGGCAAGGGTGGCGAGCCAGAGCAAGACGACGGGGCGGAGGAACGGCAGCGCCAGTTCCACCGTGCTCCCTTCCTGCTGCATCCCCCCCTGCTCGTGCCACGTCCGAAGCGCGAGCCATCGGGTGGCAATCATCTGCGGCAGGTGGATTGCATTCTCGGCCCAGAACCCAGGTGGGGCCGCCACAACGCGATCGCTGTTCTCTTCGTCGACGAGAAGACTGACGGCACGAGACAGGGCCAACCAGAATGCCGCCATGTCGGGAAGCGGTTCCAAAGCATCGGCGATCGGGCCGGCGAGCACGGGATCGTCTTCGAGTCGATCGCGGTCTCGCTTGTAGAGCGTCCCGTGTTGGGTGCGACGCAACGGGCCTTCGGCCACGCGCTGCCAGACGGCGGCCAACCGCAAGATGGCCTCGAGTCCGTCGGTCTCGCGAATCCTGGAAACCGTCCCTGTATGGGGAGGGAGGCTCCTCTCGGGAAGGACCGTCCTTGATGCGCCCAGCACCGAGGGATGAGCCAGGAAGCGGGCTCCGCCCACCTGACCACGTTCGATCAGACGCGCGAGGTCATTGGTGAAATTGCCTTCCGCCAGTTCGATCGCCAGTAGGCCCAGCTCGAGCAATCGATGGACCGTCGGGGTTGGCTCGATCCCCAGGCACATAAGCGCATGGAAGAGGCCGTTGAAGGACCACGACGTGGTCTCGGTGAGCATGAACAGGCTGGTCGCCAGCCGCGGGCCGAGTTCGAGCGGAGCAAGAATCCGCTCCGCGAACCGCGGTTCCGCCAGGCGCTCGGTGATGATCCCAGCCAGCGCACGAGGCTTCGTCCCCGGGTCGGCCAGGCCCAACGCTCGGTGAATTTCAAAGAGCCGGAGCCCCTCGTAGCGCTCGAGCGCGCGGAGGTAGGCGGTTAACGGAGGGGTAACGACCACGGGCACCGTCGCGGCACCCTCTGAGGTCGTCGATTCGTTTTCTTCCCAATCCGGAGCATCATCGGCCATCGTCGCGTCACCCTCAGCGAACGACTCGAGGGGTATGCCCCATCCGCCGCAGCTCCTCGATAATGCCCTCTTCCTCTTCAGAGTGGACCAGCAGGACGGTCTCGGAGAGCCGTCCCGCGACCATGCGAGCCAGCGTTTTCCGCGCCAGCAACTCCTCTGCGAGGACCGGTTCCGCAGTGCGGATCAGGGCCACGTGCTTATGGAGCTTGACTGGAATTCGCGCGGACGGGGCAGGCATCGCTGGCACTCCCAAAGGTAATTCGACTCAGGCTCGTCGGGCTTTCTACGAAAAATAGGCCATCCGGAGCCGGCAGACCGTTCCCAAGGCAGGCCCCCTGACCTGGGAGGGGCGGACGGGCGGCACTACGAGTTCGAAGCCGTCGACGCACGGGCCACGATATCGGATTCGTCGAGGATCTCGTAGCTATACCCCTGTTCGGTGAGGAACAACTGCCGATGATGGGCAAAATCCATCTCTCGCGTGTCGCGGGTCACCAGGGAATAGAAACTGGCAGGAACTTCCCCTTCTTTGGGGCGAAGGATCCGACCCAGTCGCTGCGCTTCCTCCTGGCGACTCCCGAACGTGCCCGAAACCTGAATCATCACATTGGCATCGGGCAGGTCGATCGCGAAGTTACCGACTTTCGAAAGCACAAGCCGACGGATGTCGCCACGACGGAACCGACCATACAGGTCTTCCCGTTCGTTGTTCGACGTTTGCCCGGTGATCAAGGGCACGTCAAACCGCGCGGCGATTCGGCGCAGTTGCTTGAGATACTGGCCGATCACCAGGACGCGATCCTCGGGCCCATCGTGCTCGTCGAGCAGCAAGGCAACCAAATCATCTTTGGACGGATTCTCGCTCGCCAGGCGAAACTTATCGCGCCATTCGGCCACCGCGTACTCCATGCGGGCATCGCCAGGCAGACCGAGCCGTACTTCATGGCACTGGGCTTCCGCGATCCACCCCTTGGACTCGAGCACCCGCCACGGCACGTCGAACTTCTTGGGACCGATGAGACTGAAGACGTCTTCTTCGCGGTGATCCTCGCGGACCAGCGTCGCGGTCAGACCAAGACGGCGACGCGCCTGGATATCGGCCGTGACCCGGAAGACCGGGGCGGGAAGCAGGTGGACCTCGTCATAGATGATCAGGCCCCAGTCCCGCTGATTGAACAGGGAGAAATGCGGGAAGTCGCCATCCTTCCTGGGCCGATAGGTGACGATCTGGTACGTGGCCAGAGTGACGGGCGCGATCGCTTTCGAGTCGCCGGTGTAGGTGGCCACCATCGAGTCGTCGAGATCGGTCTTGTCGAGGATCTCGCGCTTCCACTGCTCGACGGCCGTGGTGCTGGTGGTCAGGACCAGCGTGTTCTTCTTGAGAGCGGCGAGAGCCGTGAGGCCCACGATCGTCTTGCCTGCACCGCAAGGCAAGACAATGACCCCCGACCCGCCGCGTGCGTCGCCTCCCGCGTGAAAGGCATCAACCGCCCCCCGCTGGTAGTCGCGTACCTTGAATGGGAGACCGTTTCGGCCGATCTCGCGCAGCTCGACGGCAAGGTCGGCCCCCTCGGCGTAGCCAGCCAAGTCCTCGGCCGGGTAACCGACTCCAATCAAGGCCTGCTTCAGCATCCCCCGAAACGCATCATCGATCACGAAGCTCGTCGCGTCGATCCGCTCGCCCAGGTAGTCGCGAACCCCTTTTTGCCGGGCCAACTCCTCAAGCAACGCTTGGTCCGCCGTGACCATGCGAAGCGCACCGTCGATCCGCCGGAGCGTCACTCGTCCGTAACGGCTCACCAGTTCCCGAAGATCAGTCCCGAGGTTCGGCGGCAAAGGGAACTTGCTGTAAATCCCCAGCGCTTCGATCATCGCGTCGGCGGTCATACCGGCGGCCGCGGCGTTCCAGAGCGAGAGGGAAGTCAAGCGATACGTATGAATGTGCTCGGGACTCTTCTCCAGCTCCGCGAACGGCGCGATCGCATCGCGGGCCTCGGCGTGCAACGGGTTGTCAACTTCCAAGAGGACCGTGCGGTCTCCCTGCACGATCAGCGGGTTGGAGGGATTGTACTGCATGGGCTCCTTGCCAGGCGAAAACGAGCAGGACGAAGTGGCGGTAGCCCCCGCCGAACCCAGTTCATGGTAGACGCGCCTGAGCGAACTGACAAGGTCGGCTTAACAACAGGATCGCGTCCCGACCCACAGACGTGTCACGAAATCAGAGACCGACGACGCGGCAAGGGGACCAACCACCCATCAAGAACTCGCCGAATCGCCGAGTCCGCCTAAAACTCCTCGTCTTCGGCACCTTTCAGGTCGACTTCCTGAAGTCCGAGGTATTTGGCGACGGCCGCCAACTGGTGCTTGATTTCAAACATACCGGCGGGCCGACGTTCGGGGCTGATCTCCAAGCAGGCCATGATCGTCTCGTTCAGCGTGCCCGGGATCTTGGGGTTAATCTGAATCGGTGAGGCGATTTTCCGGCTTCCCGATTCCCCAGGCTTGGGCAGTCCCTGCTGAACGAACCGGCCCGTGAACATGCGGTACATCGTCGCGCCCAGGTTGTAAATATCCGTCCGTTCATCGACTACCCGCTCAGCCACTTGCTCCGGCGCGATGAACTGGGGGGTTCCCTGGATCCGGTTCTTCTCCTCGCCCTTGATCCAAGCGGTGCCAAAATCGATCAGTTTGACTTGTCCGGTCTTGGAAAGCATGATGTTGGACGGTTTCAGATCGCCATGGTAGACCCCACGGCGATGCATGTGGGCGAGCGCGGAAACCACCTGGTTGAAGACCAGGATGAGTTGATCCATCGCCGGCGCTTCCAGTTCGTCGAGCGTTTTGCCGTCGACGTATTCCATCAGAAGCTCGACACCGGAAAGTCGGAACCAAGAGCGTTTGGTCCGGATGTCGTAGATCTTGGCGATCGCGGGATGATTAAGCTTCTGAGCCACCGCGAATTCAACGCGAGCCTGAGAGATATAGACGTCGTCGTCGGCGTCCTGACGCTTCACGACCTTGAGGGCGTAACGCTTGCCTCCCGCCGTCTTGTCGCTTATCAAGAGAATCGTGCTACCCGCCCCATTGCCCAGTGGGCTAACGACCCGATACTTCATCTCGCTCAGCTTCGGCTTGCTCGACACGTCTGCCATGCGTTTCCTCGATCGTCGAGGCGGATTGCCCGCCCGAGGGAATGGGATATCGTGGACCTAGGGTCGGGTTGGAAAAGCGTTGGCGCGGTCGCCTCGGTGTCCGTTGCGGGGCGAATCGAGGTTAGCGCGGAATCAATAACGTCGCGCGGACGTGTGGTCTCAACGAACTTAGCTCAAGACTGCGACCGGGGCAATCCCTCGGGATCACTCCCCCTTTTTTCGGATCCAAAGTACCTCGTCGCTTCCTGAGGATTCCCCACGTTTGGGGACCCTTCCGGCGCGACTCAACGCCAAGAGATCTATCACTATGGCGGATCATCTTCGTTCCGAAGGGACTGGTTTGAGCCAAGCGCTGGGCCGAATCGCCAGCGGGCTCTACATTCTCACCGTCCGCCACGGAACCCAGTCGACGGGGATGCTTGCCAGTTGGGTCCAGCAAGCAGGCTTTGAGCCACCTATGCTGACCGTCGCAGTCAAACGTGACCGCTTTGTCGCCGACTGGATCGAAGCGAGCGGCCGATTCACCCTGAATCAGCTTGCCAAGGGAAGCAAGGGGCTGATCCGGCATTTCGGCCGCGGCTTCGACCCTGACGCCAACGCATTCGAAGGTCTTGCGCTTCGCGACGACGCGCAAGGCGGTCCAGTCCTGGCCTCTGCGATGGCCTACCTTGATGTCGAGCTCGCCGGTCAGGTTAGCGGAGAAGACCATCGCGTCTTCCTCGGCCGAATTATTGCCGGCGGCTTGCTCGACCTCGAGGCCGAACCCTTGGTCCACGTTCGGGCCAACGGGTTGCACTACTGATCTTGAGAAACCGGAAGTCGGGTCGACGCCCATCGTGACGGTGGGCCGATCATTTGATGCCGAGCAACTCGACGTCGAAAATCAGGGTCGAGTTCGGTGGAATCGAACCCTTATCCTGGCTTCCATAGGCTGCGCTGGCGGGAATCGTTAGCTTGCGCCGCTCACCCACTTTCATCCCGGGAATCCCCTCGTCCCAACCGCGGATCACCTCCTCACGTCCGAGGGTAAAGCTGAACGGCTCGCCGCGGTCCCTTGAACTGTCAAACTTATTGCCGTTCTCCAGAGTACCCGTGTAGTGAACCGAGACCGTCTGACCCGATTTGGCCTCGGGCCCGGTCCCTTCCGTGAGGGTTTCGTATGTCACGCCGGCGGACGTCGTCTTGGTTTCTCCCTTGACCGTCGGCAGGGCGGCTGCGGCCGTGGCCGCCTTTGGTTTCGCTTCGGGCTTCGCAGTGGAACGAGAGGGGGCCACCTGCTCTCCCAACGCTTCCGCGGGCTTCTCCTTTTCCGAGTCCGGCAACTTACGAAGGGGATCGGTGCCCGGAGGAGCCGAAGAGACGATCGCCGCTGGCGGCTCGCAACCACAGGCGGCCAGGCAGACGATCCCCAGAGTGAACCAACGCCAAGTCAACATCGACACGCCTCCACGCCGGAATCGGCGCCGTTTTCTCTGAATAAGAATGAGTGATGATCCGCGCACCCGCTCGACCGGGCTGCATTACTCTCTATTGGTCATTATGACCCCTCGCCGCCATCGAACACCAGTCCATGGCCAGACTCCTCGTGAGGTGCCCCATCCAACCGGATCAAAGTGACCGAGATCCGGCCGCCGAAGCAGACGTCGACGTCACTCGACGGGCGGCGTGCACGCGTCTGATAATCACCCGAGTAGGTGGCGACATTCCCCGTGACCTGATACCGAAGCGGTAACGGCGACGGATCGAGCGGACAAAAGACGATCGCAGGGTCCGGTCCCCCGGGCTCGGGGTGCGGGAGGTTGACGTTCCAATACGTTCCCGGCTCCCACCGCCTCTTGAGGAGCACCCGAAGCACCTGCGCAGTCCAGCGCGAAGCCCGAGGCCAATCCAGCGGACGGCCTCGAGCGATGTATTGGGAAATGGCGATCCCGGGCAAGCCGTTAATCACCCCTTCGCGGACCGCGGCCACGGTACCCGAATGATAGACGTCGGCGCCCAGGTTCCCCCCCGAGTTGATCCCCGAGAGAAACCAGGTGACGTCCGAAGCCAAGTGGTGGAGCGCCAGCCGGACGCAATCGGCGGGCGTTCCGTCGACGATCTGCTCCCCGGCAGGCCCAACGCGAACCGCGATCGGCTCGTGGGTGGTGACCCGGTGCCCACAGCCGGAGTAAGGTCCGCTCGGGGCGACGACACGGCACGCCCCCAACGGCAATGCCGCCTCGCGAAGCGCTACGAGCCCGGGCGCATCCCAGCCGTCATCGTTAGTAAGGACAAAATTTGGGGTCGTCTCGTTGCGCATTGCCCGCCTTTTCATGTCAGTTCCAAGGAAAGAGACCAAAACCGAGACATTGTCGTACCAGATTGTTGACAGGGGCCCCATGCCCTGGTAAATTAACCTCCGTCAGTGCGAGACACCGACAAGAAAAGAAAGAAAAAGAAAGAAAAGCGGGGGATTAGCTCAGTTGGGAGAGCGCTTGCATGGCATGCAAGAGGTCAGGGGTTCAAGTCCCCTATCCTCCACTCGCTTCGGCAGGTTTTTCTTAAACCTGCCGTTTTTTCTTGGTTCGTGTCGGCTCTTCGATCATCACGATCGATTTCCTCCGCAATCGCGGGGTTAGATACGGGCCTCACGTGGGCAAACGCCCCTTCCCGGGTGGAGGCCGCGATTCATGGTAGACAAATTACCCGATTCGCCGGTACGCATTATCGGCAGTAGGAATTGCACCAGAACCTTCCCGGTATACTTCGCGAACTCGAGAATGAAACCGTAAGGTATGTGCTTACCGTTCATGGTAAGCCGCGAGCGGTTCTCGTGGGTGCCGAACCTTACTTGAATATGGTTCTGGATGGTAAGAGCCCGAGCGAGGCCTTGGTCGGCCTGCAACTCAGTGCTCTCCTCGGTGGGAATCTCAATTCCATGCCGCTCGACGACTTGGAGCGGGCCCTCGAACAGAAGTCGAAGTAAGTCTTTCCTTCGGACCATTCCGATCGAGGGTTCGCCCTATTCCTCTCTACTTCGCCCCCAGCGGCGTAACAACTCAATTCAACTCAACTCATCCGAACCTTCCCGCCCGCTCTTATCCCGGCGCAGTTTATTTCGAGCCACCTCGATCACCGCGGGGAGAATCGAGATCACGATGATCGCCGCGATCACGAGCTTGAAATTCTTCTGAACCACTTCGCGGCCGCCGAACCACCAACCGCTCACCAGGAACGAGAGCACCCAGAACACGGCGCCGGTGACGTTGAAGATCGCGAATTTCGCATAGTTCATTCGCCCAATGCCGGCGACGAATGGGGCGAACGTCCGGACGATTGGCACGAAACGCGCCAGGATAATCGTCTTGCCGCCATACTGCTCATAGAAGTGCTGCGCCTCGACGAGATGCTTCTTGTTGAGCAGTCTGGAATTTTCGCGAGAAAAGACTTTCGGGCCGACGTAATACCCCACCGCATAATTGACGGCGTCCCCGAGAATCGCGGCCACGATCAAAAGGCCGGCCGTTAAAGGCAGGCTGATCGGCGAGTTGGAATTGGCCGCCACCGCCCCGACAGCGAAGAGCAACGAATCGCCGGGCAGAAAGGGAGTCGCCACCAAGCCCGTCTCGGCGAAGACGATCAGGAAGAGAACGACATAAAGCCAGTGCCCAATGACCTGAGCCAACTCATTCATTGTGTCGGGACTGAGGTGTAAAAGCGTGTGAATCACTTGCTGCAGAAAATCCATTCGGGCGTCTCTCGAAGGACGAAGGGCACGGGGTGAATCCCCATGGTTTGAGCCAGAATCAGACGGGCGCAGGCGTGGACGTCGTCGTGTTTAATGCGTCCACAACCGCATGGCGGCGTGACGTCCGGCGACTTTGCGTGATGGCATCCAGCGCCCGCGATCTCAGTTCGTTGGGATGTCTTCCCCACGAGGTCGAACAGGGAGCCGCACATTATGAATTCCGGCGCCGTCGCAAACGGAGAGGACGTCGGCCAGATCCTGGTAGTTCAAAGTGGCGTCGCCACGAATCACGACCCCTTGATCCTCATAGTTTTCGCGGGATTGCTGGAGAATCTTGGCCAAGGTCGGCAGGTCGTGAGTGGTGTCGCCCACGGCGACGAATCCGGGACGGACGATGGTCAGCATGAGGTCGTCGGGCGCGGCCGTGAGCGGGCTGGCATCGGAAACTTGCGGCACACTGACGACGAACTCATTCTCGTCCCAGTCGTACAGCCGCGTGGCCGCTATGAAAAAGATGAGCAAGCAGAGCACGACATCCACCATGGGCGTCATGTTGACATGGGGCAACTCGTCGGCCTGAAGGCGGTCCGAGAGCATCGGGGGCGTGCCTCCGCGTGTCGATTAGAATCGGGTTCGATCGGACGAGAATTCCGTGCGTTCGCGCGGCTCACGGCTCAATCCCTGAAATCAATGAGCACGCGACTCGTGACGCGACAGGTCGCCGCCGGGCGGTGTGAGCGGGGCGCGCCGATCGGTGGCTGGCCGGAGTGACTCGGCACAGACCAGGTCGATCACCTTACGCGCATTGTCGTCGAGTTCGCGAACCAGCAAGTCGACCCGATTGAGTAGATAGTAATACGCCGTGATCGAGACGATCGCGATCGCCAGACCGAGCGCCGTGGCCACCAGCGCGAGGCTGATGCCCTGAGCCAAGGCCTCCCCTTTTGCGGGTCCGACCCGGCCCCCGAGGGCATCAAACGACTGGATCATGCCGACGACCGTCCCGAGCAAGCCGAGCAACGGGGCGAGCGTGGCCGTGCCATTGAGCACCCGCACGTTTCGCTTCAGGTCCGAAACCTCCCCCGCGGCGTCGAAGCCGAGAGCTTGGCGGATCGTCGCCGCGGGCTGACCCCACGAATTGATGACCATCGCGAAAACACGAGCCACCGCGCTATCATTCGCCCGACATAGTTCGGCAGCGCGGTCGCGGTCGAGCTTGCCACCAGAGAGCCGCTCGAGGAAGCGATTGACGAAGTCACGAGGAATCACGCGTTCGCGACGAAGCGCCACCATTCGTTCCAGCGTGAACCCAAGGGTGACGATCGAGCAGAGCCCGAGGAGCCAGAGCATTGGGTTGGAACGCGAGAAAAAGCCGAGCATGCTTCCTCGGCCAATCCCCGAAGTCTTCGAGGCGGCCGCGGACTTCGCCTTGGCTTGCGGGACCTCTGCCTTGGGCGTCGTCGGCTCGGGGACGCTCGATTCCACGCGGACGGTCGGCTGCGGCTGGCCCTGCGATCCTGACGGGAGCAAACCGCCAAGCATCATTACGAGAAGCACCAGGAGAGCGAGGCGGCGAACGCGGGCCATCAACGATATCCTCCATGGAGCCGCCGGCGGAATGCGAGGCCAACGTCGTTCGCTCACGGAGCGATTGAGTTGGCGCGCGGCGGCATCTCGACCGCCACCACGCTTGAAGCGACAATTGTAGCGACCCTGACTAACCTGTCAATTGAAGCGGACAGCTCAGCTCCGGGGGTCTCACGCGATTTCTCCGCCGGCAACCGCTGCCGGCTTTGATTTTGCACCCGGCGTCAATCCGATTCGTCTCGAGGTTTCCAGTGCCAAAGCCAATCTTATCGCCGGACATCCGCCGACCGATGACTCAGGAAAATCCAGGACCTAGTCGAGGGGAGCGTTTGATCGATGCGATGGACAAGCCCCTGCTCGCCCTGGCCATCCTCACCATCATCGTCTATCTCTTCGACCTACTGAGAGGTCTCGGAGAGTGGCGGACGGCCTGGCTCGGCATGTCCCTGCTCATTGACAGCGTCTTCGTCGGCGACCTGCTGCTGAAGCTCCGGGTCTACGGCATGTCCTACGTCCAGACTCCCTGGTTCCTGATCGACCTCATCAGTTGTCTGCCCTTGATCGATGCGATCGCCACCGGCGTGAAACCAATCCGAGCCGTTCGGTTCGTTCGCGGGTTCCGAATTCTCCGGATCCTGCGTGGTTTGCGAATCCTCCGGGCCCTCCGCTCGATCCCGGCCTTCGATCAGTTCGTCAAGGACTCCTCGGCGAGCAAAAAAGAAAAATCCGTTCATCACTCGATGAATATCGGCCTGATCGGAATGACCGTCACGGTTTTAGTTTTCATCGTATTGTCCCGCAAGCAAATGGAGAACGACTTCATCAGCCGGATCGATTCCGAGGTGAAAGGAAACGTGAGCCCGGCCACCTTGAAAGTACTCGGCGGAACGCTCGAGCGACCAGGGAAAGACGTTCAATTCTTCAGCCGGAAAATCCTGGTCGATGGTCAGCGCACGACGGCCTACTTCAATATGGAAGCCGTGGAAGAACGGTCCGATGAGGTCGAATTCTTCGTGATCCTCGGCATGATGACATCAATGTTATTTCTTATGTACATTATCGCTTACCATCAACTCGACGTCACGCAGACGCAACTCCGTGGACTCCTCAATCTGGCCCTCCCCAAACAAGTGTCCGAACGGTTTCTGGTCGAGCCACAATCGTATACGCAGAAGAGCCGGATGCCGGCGACGATCCTCTTCATGGATTTCGCCGGGTTCACTAAGACGTGCGAGGGCCTGGCGCATGACCCCGACCGCCTCTCGGCCCACCTGGAGGCGGCCATGGATCGCCTGGTCAGCGAACTCGTCAAGTACGACATGATCATCGACAAGTTCATCGGCGATGCGGTCATGAGCTTTCGGGGCGGACCGCTCGTGAGTGGCAATCCGGCCGATCATGCGTACCGCTCGGTCCGCGCCGCCCTGGCGAGCACCCGCGCGCTGGCTGAGCTCAGCGATCCTTATTTCCACCGCGTGAAAATCGGCGGAGCGTCCGGTAACGATTGCCTGATTGGCGCCTTTGGCACGAGCGCCCGGCTCTCGTATACGATCCTGGGGGACGCCGTGAACCTGGCGGCTCGGCTCGAGCCGGCGAGCGACCAGTGCGGGACGAAGAACCTGTTCTGCGAACACACCCAACGGCTCTGCGCCGACCAACCCGACATTTGCTGGCGCCGGTGGGGCCGAATCCGAGTCGCCGGCAAGTCCGTTCCCGTGAACGTTTATGAAGCGTTCGACACCGAGGAGGGGGAGGAGCTGAGCTTCCTCAATACGTTCCATCGTGCGCTCGATGCATTCGAGCGAAACGACTTCGATCTAGCTCGAGATCTCTTCTTGCTGACCGATTCGCAAAGGCCTGGCGGAGACGAGCCAAGTCGGCTCTATCTCCCCAGGTGTGAACGACTCATGCTCGGCGGGCCCCCCGCCGGCTGGGAGCCCGTCCTGAATATTTACAAATAGGCAGAAGAAGGTTCGACGCCGACAGGATCGGCGTCTCCGGCGGAGCTGACGCGATCAACGACTGGCCGCGTCAGAGAGCATCGGTACGGTGGCGGACCGAACGGCCTGCCATTTCCCTTTGATCCGCGATTCCGAGGAATTCCTGGTCTCGGGGACGAAGGCCGTGACCGGATCGGACGACGTGTCCTGGAACGTGTCGTTGTTCACGTCGGGAGCCATTTTGAGGTCGGTGCTCTCTGTCGAGTCGAGGACCTCGACCTGTCGTCTGGCTCCTTGTCCGGGGATGGAACGCCAGGATTTCTTGGCCCCGCCTTTTTGGTTCTCGGTCTGGGCAACCACGGGGGCGCTGATGCCGAGCAGTTCGGGAGGGGGCATCATGACCTTACCCGAATCGTCGGGGTCAGGCGACTGTGCCCGAGCAATCGAGGGGGGGCGAGCACCCCGCCGGTTCGGTGGATTGGAAGCCAAAAGCGCCCCGCCTGGCTGCTTGGCGGGCATGTAGAGGGCCATCAGATTGTTTCGGTTGAGGATGTTGTAGATCGAGCGGGGCGTCGCATAGAAACCACGCTTCCCCTGAGGCTCGGCAAAGTCGCAAACCCCCGCGAGATAACCCTGCTCCGTATAAAGCCCCCCTCCCGAACGTCCTTGCTTTGGAGCATAATTGCACTCGATCGCTTCATAGACCGAGTTCTTGAACAGCGTCACCCCTGATTTGATGACAGTGGTGCTCCAGGCCGTCGCATCGTTTCCCTCGGAGCAGCCCACGGTAAACATTTTCATCTGAGGCCGTGCGCTCCACGACGGTGGAACGACTCTTGACGCCGGCAGCCGACGCCCCGGCCTGATCCGGATGAGGCCGACGTCGCGATCAAAGTCGTAGTCCATCGTCTCAGCCTTGACGGTCTCGACGTAGTGGACTCGCGGCTCCAGTTTGCTGTGGAGAACGCCGTCGAATAGGTCAACGGTCACCGGCAGGCGGAAGTTCGCGGGAGTCGTCGGCGCTCGCCCCTCGACTTTAAAGATATGGGCACAGGTCAGGATAATCGACTCTTCCGCGGTGCTGTGAATGATCGTGCCCGAGCCGAAGCCGATCGACCCATTTCCTTGGACCTTGATCCGGACGACCGTTTTCCAGGGTTCGGGGTTGTTGGAAAACGCCTGACTCCGCTCATCGGGATCAGCGGAAGCGCGATCCTGAGAGTCCTCGCGGACTTGTTCGACCTGCCGTCCCACGCCGTCGTCGCTGGGAGGAGTCGCCTGAGCTTTCGCCTTGAGGTAAAGCGAAGCCAGTTTTCCGGCCGGCTGCACCCCCTCGGTTCGGCTCAGTTCCCGTCCGTCGGCATCGATCACAAGGAATGTAGGGACCTTGGCGACTCGATACTTCGTGGCGAGTTCGGGAGATTTATCGATATCGATTTCTTTGACTGGATAGCCGTTATCGATCAATTGCTGGATGGCCGGCCGCATCTGCTGGCAGGGCGAGCACCAGGAGGCCTGGAAGTCAAGCAGGATCGGCGAGCGAGTCTCGTCGAGATTCGGCGTGGTGATGAGGGCGATCAGCAAGGCAGCGATGGTCATGCCGCACGGACTCCTTTCCGCCAAGATGGCCAAACGCCGGGCACCGGGGGGCGGGCCGGGTGAGACCGTTCAAGGTCGGTGTCTCGCGTCACGGAGCGAGGAGGGACACTCACCGATGTCGGAATCGTTCGATGCGAGAGGGAGGTACGACCCATCGGCGCGACTCGGGCCAAGCGCACGCTTGATGCCACGAGACGGCGACGCATCGCGTCCGCCGAAGCGGACCGACCAACCAATAGAAGATGATGTAGTGTGCGTGGGTGAGAGACGTGCCAGGGACTGACCCCGACCCTTCCTTGGGTGGACCTCGCGTCGAGGACCCCACGGAACGCCATCTTGGCGGACCGCGTCCCGACGGACAAATCCCGCGAGCTTCGCGGGTCATCCACCGGTGCCGTAGTTATCGCGACATCCCTGCGCTTTGTCAGCCCCCGGCCTCCGGCCAGGTCTGTTCCGAGAACGGAGGGGATCGCGTTCACCGCGGTTGGCCCCTTTTACTAGGAGTGGGCATGAAGTACCAGATCAGTTATCGATCTTTTTTCCCGCCGACTTTAGTATTCCCTCTGATTCTTTCCCAGGAGCAAAACTAGACATGTGATTTAGGGTGCGGGTGGAGCGATCACAACGGCTACGAGGAACCGGTGGACCTGAAACAGGATGAGTGTAAGGACGGGTGCAACGGTGAGAGCGATTTTGGAAGGCTGAGAGCCAGCCTTCCGGAAGATCATCAAATGGGGGTAAGCGCCCCATCCCCACTATCTTAATTTCCTGGGACCGCGGCCCCAGGGGAACGCAACCGAGGTGCAAACAGATTTAGTCAGGTTGTGCCATGCTCGTTGGAAAGTCGTCCGTGGTTGATGCGTCCTCATCGGTCAAGTCGGGCAACGGAATGAATTCACGACGCCCTCGAAGTAGCCCCACCGGACCGTCAAACCGCCAGGCACCTTGCTCGTGGACGAATTGGTAAACGGGACCGACACGGTTGGTCGGGCAAACCCAGATGTTCGCCCCTTGCCGCCAGGCCTGGAAATTCTTGTGAATGTTACGGGGGAGACCCACGATTCCCCCTTCATCCGCAGGCCTCATGAGGTGAGTCCGCAAATAGCGTTTTGAGCAGAGACGTCGCGCCCCCTCGACGTCTTGGCGATTGGCCGCGGTAAAAAGGGCGGTGTAGGTGGCCACGGCCTCGCGGACGGGGCGCGTCTGAATCGCCATCAAGGCCACCACTCCGCCCACGGCGATCGCGATGACCATTCCGAACACGACGATCTTCCAACGTGCCGCGACGGTTTCCATCATCCCATGACTCGCCGCTTCAGGTCGTCGCGGAGCCGGTCGATGACCGAGTCGGTCTTGGCTTCGGCCAGAATCTGGTGGATGACAGTCTTGATCCCGCGCGGGCCCCACTGGCACCCTTGCTTGAGGTATTGCTTCGCACCATGGCCAAGGACATAAGAGGTCGTGGAGGCGGTAGCACCTTGGGCCAGCCCGATGGCCCCGTAGCCGAGCGCGGTCAGCGGAGTCGCCAGGAAGCCGCTAAAGAGCGTTAGCCCGGCCAGTGAGGATTTGACGCCGCCGGCCACAAGCCTGGTGACGATTTCGACCGCTCCCAAAGCGCCGAGGGCGATCATCATGTCCTTGACCAGACTGGTCGCGGTTTTCCTGGTCAGGGGGATACCGTAGACCTTGCTCAAGGCGACGATCATCCCCACGTCGACCGCGAGCCCCCCTGCCATATCGGCGATCGGGATCGGGTTGAGCGCGACCGCCGCTCCCTTGGTCAGGGCAAAGTTCCAGATCAAGCGGTTCGCCGCGTCGTCACGGATCCGGAGCTTGTGCGCCACGATCTCTTCATGGAGATCGCCCGCGAGCAAGAGAGTATTGAGAGCGACGAGCGCTTTGCCCTCGCGTTCCAGGACGTCAAGGATCCGGAGCTTGAGCGGTTCGATCACCGGGGCGGGACGCTCCCACTGAACGGTCGACGTGCCGTCGGGGAGTTGGAGTTTCACCTTGAACGGATCGGGCCGGGCCGCGGTCATGACCACGTCTTCGGGGCGGATCAGGTTCCGGATCCGCTCATCTTTGATCTTGTCGTAGATTTGGTCGCGATCAGTCTCGGGGTAGCGGTCAATCTGGTTGAACACCAGGATGATCGGCTTCTGTGCCTGACGGAGCTGGGACAGGGCCTCAATCTCACAGCGTTGCATGTCGCTGGAGACGACGAACAGGATCAGGTCGGCGTGCCGCGCCACGTCCCTCGCAAGCGTTTCACGGACCTCGCCGCCCACCTCGTCGATTCCCGGCGTATCCACCAGGACGAGCCGAGCACCTTCGAGCCCGGGGTGCTCGGCCGTTGCCGAATGCTCCCAGCGCTGTGAGGTCCGGGCTACCGTCGTCCCGTGCGTAGTGCCGACTTTGAACACCTCATGCCCCAGCAAGGCATTGAGAACCGACGATTTTCCACGACTGACCATGCCGAAGGCCGCGATCTCGACCGTGTTTTCGTCGAGCTTCTGGCCGAGTTCACGGAGCTGACGCAACTCGTCGCCGAGTGCACGCTCCTCGGCGGGGGTCAGCTTCATCCCCTTCAGTGTTTCCTCAAGGCTCTCGCGCGCTTTCTCGACGATCTCGTCTTTCCGGCTGTCGTCAAGCTCTTCGAGGATCAAGGCGAGCTCCGGGTCTTCTTGAGGGAACGTAGCATCGTCGCCAGTGGGTGGATCGAGGGTCGACATCACTCAGTTCCCCCTTTGACGGAAAGCACGACGGACGACATCCTCGCACCACTGAGCCGTCTCGAACAGGTCGCATTCCCGAAGGAGACGTGGCTCGACGAGTTGCAACGCCAGTGGCATCCCGTCGGGCGAAAGGGCGATCGGAAATGAGAGGGTGGGCGATCCGGTGAAGCTCCAGGGCGCATTGAGCGCCGGGTCGCCGGTGGTCGTCGAATCGGGCGCGGGGGAGGTCGTCGCCGGTGTCACCAGCGCATCGAACCCATCGGCGCGTGTAAACAAGCTCGCGCGCAGTTCCTCCTGGTGCCGCCTCGCGTCGATGTACGTGGTCGCCGCGAGGGCGTTCCCCTCTTCGATCAAGGCCCGGATCATCGGATTGTAGGCATCAGGATCGCGGGCAAACCGACGGGCATGACCCGCTGCCCCTTCCGCCGCCATGATCACGCGATGTTCGCGGCTCACCTCTCCGAAATCGAAGAGATCCGGCAAATCGGTGACCTCCGCCCCGGCTTCGGCCAGTGCGTCGATCGTCCGCTCGAAGGCCGCGCGCACCACCGGATCGGCGCGATTCTCGAAGGCGCCGCGAAGTCGACCGAGCCGCGGAGGCCGGGAAAGCGGGGCAAACGTCTTGGCGAGAAGCGTCTCCACCTCCTCGCAGCTTGACAACGGAGGAGTCACGGCTTCTTCCAGGCGGAAGAACTCCATGAAGATCAGACCGAGGTCGCGCACGCTCCGCGCGATCGGACCAGGGTGATCGAGGTGGTAAGAGAAAGGTACGATCCCGTCCATCGGTCCGGTGAACGTGGGCTTGAGACCGGCGACCCCACAGAACGATGCCGGGCGGATAATCGAGCCCCCCGTCTGCGTGCCGAGCGCGCCTAAGCACATGCCACAGGCGACCGCAGCCGCCGAGCCACTCGACGAGCCCCCCGGCGTCCGTTCGAGGTTCCATGGGTTGCGCGTGACGGGCGGATCAATCCAGGCGAATTGGGTCGTCACCGTCTTCCCGAGAATTACCGCCCCCGCCGTCCGCAGGCTGGCGACGAGTCCGGCGTCGTTCGTGGCGAGCTTCCCTGACCAGGGACGGAAACCCGCCGCCGTGGGCATTCCAGCCACATCGATAATGTCTTTGACGCCGATCGGAATCCCGTGAAGCGCCCCCCGACATCGCCCGGCCTGCAACTCTTCGTCGAGGACCCGAGCCTGCTCCAGCGCGCCGACGCGATCCACTGTCACCCACGCCTTGATCCGCGGTTCCCATTCCGCGATCCGGTCAAGACACTGTTCGAGAACCTCGACGCACGACCGCCGCCCCGAGCGCAGCGCCCGGCCGACCCCCTCGATCGTCTCATGTTCGTTGGGAAATAATCCCATGGTTGCCGCGCTCGCCTTTCCGCCGTGGGGCTCAGCCTCTCTCAAAAAGGAGCCAAAATCCAGGGATCGCCACCCTCAACTCTGAGGAAACGGAGTTCCTCGCATCGAACTCCACCCTTTGCATTGAGAAGGCTCGGCAAACCCTGAAGACACTCAACCTCACCTTCGCGAATCGCCCAACATTTCCCACATAAAACCGATGACCACATCCCGATATTCGTGCAACGACGCGCCTCGTCTCGCATTGTCAGACCAAACACCGGCTCGTTGGTGACATCCCCTGGGACTCAGATTGCCCGAAGCGGACTCACACTACGAGTCTTTGCCCGCGGGTTGCTTCGCTCCTTTCGTTGCTCGATTCACAACGCGGTCGAGTGCCTGCTTGGCGAACTCCTGGAGAAACTCGGTGCGACTGTTGAGGTCGAATTGGCGGATCAATGCGGCCTGCATGCCGCCATCGCCCCACGACTGTCCCTTCGAAAAGTATTCGGCGAAGGCGTGCCCCGAGATATGCGACAGGTAGGCCATCGAGACCGCCTGCACGGCACCACCCGCCGCATAGCCGACCAGCGACGATTTGAACAGGCCCGCAATCAACGACGTCGAGGCCTCGACAAGCCCCAGCTTCAAGACCATCTGAACCATCTGCGAACCAATCATCTTGACGTGGGAGCTGGAGATCTCGACCCCGTAGACCGCGGCCAGTTCGGAGATCATCTGGAACTGGACCGCACCGGCGGCCATCAGGTCGAGGGCCGGGATCGGGTTGGCGAAGACCGCCCCCGCCGTGACCCACTGGAACTTGTCGATCACGGCCTGAGCGTTCTGGTCGCGTTCTCGACCGACCTGCGACTTGGCCTTCTGGCTGAGAAGGTGCGCCCTCAGTAGTAGGTTGCCCGCGCGAAGCGAATCACCCTCTCGGCCGAGGACCGCGGCGATTCGCTCCTGAAGGGGGGCGATATCCGGTTCCTCGATCTCGAGCACCGTCTGCACCGTGCCATCGGCGTTCTTGATCCTCACCGGAGTGGGTCGGGGCGACGCGGATATCGCCACGATGTCCTCAGCGGCGACGATTCCGGACAATCGGTCGCGCAGTTTGTCGAGAATGGCGTCTCGGTCGGCCTCCATGAGCCGGTCCTGCTTGTTCAGGGCCACGATCGATCGCTTGCCCTGTCGGGCGAGCGCCGTCATCGGCTCATACTCGGAACGGACCAGGTCGTGATCGACTACGAACAGGAGCAGATCGGCCCGCGCGGCCAGATCACGTGCTTCGGCCTCGCGAGCCGCTCCCCCTGCACCGATCTCGGAGAGGCCCGGGGTGTCCGTCAATGTGACCGTCCCCTCAACCCCTTCGACGGTGTGGGTGAAGACTTCACCCCGTCGAGTCGTCCCCATGACAGGCTCGGTCTTGCCGACGTGCTGACCGAGAAGCGCGTTGATGAGCGACGTTTTGCCCGCCGATCCGGTCCCGAAGACGACAACGTGGAAGGTCCGGCGTTGGCGATCGGAGCGGAGTTCGGAAAGTTCACCCTGGAGCCGTGCCTTGGCCAGATCGTCACGAACCTGGCTGATGACCCCTTCCGCTTTCTCGGCCTGAAGTTCGGCCGCGCGGACCACGTCTTCCGGCGCCTTCGCCGGAGGGGCCTCGGGACGGCCCAATTTCCAGCAGAGCCGGGCCGCGGACAGGCCCGCGATCGCCGCCAGCAGACCGGCGATTCCGAGGAAAACGAGCGCCAGCCCGGTCGAATGCTTCGCCAGTCGATCATGCATTTCACCGACCGACGTGAAAAGCCAGGCCGCCGCGCCCAGCGCGATCGCCGCCAACACGAGAGGAGCGAGCCAACGGGCCGTGCGCATGCGGTACGGATCCTTTGGGGTGTCAGCGAACCGAGGGAGGACGGTACGTCGATAGCGCTATTCGTCCTTGACCCCACTCTGATTGTGACATTTCGTTCGTGACTTTGCATGCCCTCTCACCGCGCCTGACCGGGGTGAGGCGGAAAACCAGGACTTCGCCACGGCGAAACGACCATCCGCGAAACGTCCCGGTCGGGAGCGTCTCGCGGATGGTTGGGATTCCAACAAAATTCAAACGAGGGGAACCGGTCAGATCAACGGCGGGTCCGATTCGCGCCACCGAAGAGGCTTCCCAGCAAGCTGGTGCGGCGAGGTGCCTGCCGCGGAGCGGGCTGTGAGAGGGACGAGGCGCCCGGGCCAATTGCGGGATTGGGCGGCGCAAGCGTTCCCTGGGCGTTGAACGAGGAGGCACGCGCCGCGGGGTCGGGCAGAGCGAGAAGGGGCGATTCGACCGGCCCCGCCCCAGCGGGCAGTTCGGTGGATTCGGTCGTCGGAGGCAGATCGGGCGACGGAGCGTTGGACGGCCGATCCGCCGGCGCGTCGGCGGGAGGAGGCAGCAAATCCAGAGGATTGTTGCCGGGACCCGCCGGAGGGGCCTGCCGCGGGGCGGGAGCGCCGTTCGGTGGATTCTCGTCGGTCTGGAACGGCCTGCGGACACCACCTTGAGGAAGCGGGGGCAAATCGGGGCCTTCCGGCGCCGCCGGTCCCTCGAGTTCATCCCCTTCCATCGGTTCTCGATCTCGGCCCGGCCCCCCGAAGTCATCCGGCGTCAACGGCATCGCCGGATCGCGCGGTCGCTTCTGGAAACTGGCCGCCGCATCGGGCGCCTCGGGCGACGGGCAACCCCAGCCCGCCGGAAACTTCCGCCAGCAGGTCGGGTGATAACCGAAATACTCGTGGCGGTACAAGCCGTAGACCGGATTCTCCTGGTTGCACGGAACCCGCTGGCGTTTGATCGGAGCAAGCGGGAACAATCCCCCCTGCTGCGCCTCGGCGAGCATCGGTGCACCCATAATCAACAAGAACGCCCACGCCGCTGGCGACCGTAGTCGCCTCCATGATTTTGTCAGCATCCTCGCCTCGCGGGTTGCGGTTTGCGCTCGGAATGCCACGAATCCATTTCGTTAAGCACTCCTCACTGCGGGACAGTCTCTCCTTCGATCGGACCGTTCTCACAAATCGCTGAAGAGAAAATAGAGAGTTTGCACAAACTCCGCATTTGACACAATTAACGAAAAATAGGCTTGTAGGGTTTATGCAGGTAACTTGCGAATCCTCGGCTCTTCCCAAAAGTGGCAAACGCCCGGGCCGGCCGGAAGACTCTCGGCGTACGACCTCTGACCGATTCGTCGGCCGCAGCCCCTCCGCCAATCGGGCACTCGTTTCAGCATCGCTTGAACGATTAATCACTTTTGGCTGTGATCCCAACGTAACTGAGAGGCGTTTCGAGGCGAAGTCAACAGAATTGGTTAAAGGATCAACCAGCGCGGCCAGGCTGGCCGATGGGATAGTCAGCATGGTCCGCGGGCGGAGCCTCGCGGCAGATTTGAGAATCAGTTCGCCGAGGAGGTGGATCATGGGGCATTTCGGGCAACGATTGGCGGTAGTGTCCATACTAGCACTGGGCTGCAGTGCAACGCCACGACTGGCGCAGGCCCAGGGAACCGGGGCCGGAGCCTCGCCTTATGCGGCGATGTATGCCAACCCCTACGCGAATCCTTACACCAACCCGTTTCTGAACCCCTACATGACCCAGCAACCGCTGCAGGGCAACGCGGCCGTCTATCTCTTCGCGGCCCAGCAACAGACCGGTGGAATTGGTTCCGGCAGGTTGAGTGGGTCACGGCCCGACCCTCGCCCCGCGAAGTCGGTTGCCCCCCCACCGGTTGCCGACGATCGGCGCATGACGGATCGACCGGGTGCGAGCGCGTCCCAGTTCTTTAATCGAGGCTATCAACCTGCGGTGGGAGCGGGTCGCTACTTCAATCGCGCGTCCCGATATAACCGCTCGAACGGTCGTTAACGGAGAAGAATGAATTTCCGCCTGAAGGTTGGTGTGTTCATTGCCGATCTTTAGTCATGTCAAGGTCGACGATGCAGGAACGCAAGTCGGCTACTCTCGAATCGATGTCGGGATGGCAACGGACCCTGGCCCGCGAATGCTGGGCTGCGATGGCAGGGTCGCGGCCGGCATGTTGTCGGTCGTCTTCAGCGGGTCCTGGGGCGATGGGAAGGGAGTCTCTTATGGGTCTCAATGCGATCGGACACCGACGAATCGGCTGGTTAATGGCGTTAGCCGTCCTTGCGTCGTGCGGCTGTCAGACGGTTAAAACACCGGAAGAAAAAATTGCAAGCAGCAATATTCCGGTGGAATTCACCAAGGTCTCCATGCCGGAGTACGTCGTGGAACCCCCCGACCTCCTGCTGGTCGAAGTCCTTGAAGCCCTCCCCGGACGACCGATCTCCGGCGAACGTCTGGTCAAGCCGGACGGCAAGATCTCCCTCGGCTTCTATGGCGAGGTCTACGTCGCCGGCCTGACGACGGTCGAGATCAAGGAAAAGATCGTCCTCCACCTTCGCCAGTACGTCTCCGACGACTATCTCGGTCTTTGGAGACTTGACCCGGGCGATCCCGAGGATCCTGATGACGACAAGCAGGTCCCCGTCGATCCCAAGGATTCGGATCGGGTCTTCGTCGATATCACGGCCTACAACAGCAAAGTCTACTACGTCCAGGGCGACGTCGCCGCGCCCGGTCGAATGCCGATCACGGGCAACGAGACTGTGCTCGACGCCATCAATTATGCGGGAGGTCTGATCGCGACCGCCGCTCCCCAAAATATCCGACTCGTCCGACCGGCCCCTCCAGGAGCCTGCTGCCAGCAAGTTCTTCCGGTCAACCTCGCCGCGATCGTCAGCGCGGGGGACCCGACGACCAACTATCAGCTCATGCCTGGCGACCGGCTCATGGTCTATCGCGACCCGATCGTCCGTGCCACGATCTTCATCGACCGAATTGCCGCACCGTTCCAGACGGTCGTGAACTCGGTCCTCCAGTACAGCTTCGCAGCCCGATCGGTCAAGACGATCAATGCCCCGCTCTTCGCGGGTTCCACGACAACCAACTCAGGTGCACCGGCCGCGGCCCAACCTGGTGCTCGCTGATCGCAACCTAAGCTCATCGCCCCGAACATCGAACTCCCGAGAGCCGGAGTCCTTCCCGAATGGGGAGGGCTTCGGCTCTTGGCGGTTCCTTGCGGATCGTCGCGATGGCCCGTAAACTTGCTCTGCTCGTGAGCAAAAAGCCGGCCGCAATGCGCCTTCCGAGAGACCTCGCCCGATGCCTTTGAATTGCTTTCGACGCTGCCTTCTCCTCCTCGCTGCCTGCCTGAGTCTGTTGCCGACATCTCACTCGCTGGCAGCCTACCAGGACGATGAGCTCGAGACGGAGCGACCCGGTCTGGTGGCGTCGTTCTCGTCCGCGAACGCTCCCAAGCCAGCGGTCAATCAGATCCTCTTCGATCTCAACGCTCATTGGGGTTCCGCGTCGCCCGACCCTCGAATCCCCACGACGGATTTCGTCGGCCGCTGGGAAGGGTTGATCCTGATCCAGGCCCCTGGAGTTCATCGTTTCCATGCGCGAAGCGATGGCGAGATCAACCTGAAAGTCGCCGGGCGGGTGGCCTTGAACGGTTCTGGCGAGACGATGAAAGCCGAGTCCGTTGACTTACCAGCGGGCTTCTCGCCGATCATCCTGGAATATCGCCACCACCAGGGGGATGCATATGTGGCGATCGACTGGGAAGGCCCAGGGTTCGGTCGTGAGCCGGTCCCCGCGCGCCTTTTCTACCACGATTCCAGCAAACGAGTGGAACCCGACCGGTTTGAGGAAGGGCGGAGACTCGCGGATCGAATCGGCTGCGCCAACTGCCACAAGCTTCTTGACCTGCCAGTCCACCCGAACCAAGGACCACCGCTGAACGACGCGGGCCGAGCGATTGACGCTTCCTGGCTCGACACCTGGCTCCGCAACCCGAGCTCGCTTCGCCCTGGCAGCCGGATGCCGTCGTTCGGACATGGATTCTCGGCGGCCGAGACGGCCGACATCCGGGCCTACTTGGTGAGCGTCGCTCCGAAATCGGTTTCCGTCACGCCGGAAGCGAGCATGGCGCTCAACGTCGCCACCCAGAGCCGGGGACAACTTCTCTTCCGGTCGATTGGCTGCCTCGGGTGCCATACCAAGGGAGAGACCCCGGCGAACGAGCCGGCCGCGCCCGATCTGTCCGACCTTCCCCGGAAGCGGTCCGTGGAATGGCTCACCGCGTTCCTCGGCCCTGCCCGGGCCCGGGCCAACAAGACTGCCGTGAAGCATCGCCACGAACTCCGCCTGACGGTCGACGAGGCGGCTCACCTGGCGGCCTACCTCGGGACCAGCGACCACGCCCCCCTGCCCCGGCCCGAACAACCCGGTAGTAAAGGCGTTGCCGCTCGCGGCCTCCGAATTGTCGAGTCCGCTCGCTGTGTTTCTTGCCACACGATTCCGGGCTTGAAGCCGAAGCACGCCGACTTCCCGCTCACAGCCGATTCAAAATCGGACGCCGGTTGCCTCGCATTGGAACCGAACGGTCCACTCGTACCCCATTTTGCCCTGTCCGAGGAACAGAGACAGGCGCTCCGCACATTCATCGCGGGACTCCCGCGCAGGCCCGCACCCATCAGTCGGCAGACCCTTACCGACGATTCGATCCGGCGCCTCAACTGCCTGGGCTGCCACGCTCGCGATGGGCGCGGGGGCGAGGAACTCGGCGGGCGGATCGCCTCCCACCTGGCGGAAGACCCCGAACTCGGTGGCCTCAAGGGGACGCTCACTCCCCCCAACTTGACGGCCGTCGGTGACAAGCTTCGCCCCGAGTACCTCGCGAAATCGGTCCGATCCACCGCGCCCACCGCCCGCCCCTGGCTCTCGGTCCGGATGCCTACGTTCACTTTCGACCCCGGGGAGGCTGACGCCATTGTCGCCTTCCTCCAGGTTCATGACCGAATGCGGAGCGAGCCCGATCCTCCGAACCAGGTCGCTCGACTCGACGCTCCCGCCACCGAGGTGGCCACACAACTGATCGGTCAGCGCGGATTCGGTTGCATCTCCTGCCACGTCTTGTCTGGCCGGATCCCGCCCGGTGGCGAGCCCGAAACCCTTGGCCCCGACCTGGCACTCGCCCATCGTCGGATGTCCGATCGCTACTTTCATCGCTGGATCGGCAACCCGCAACGGATCATCGCCGGCACCCCCATGCCCCAATTCGCCAAGCCGATCGAAAGTATCCCAGGGACACTCGACGACCAGCTCAACCAAATCTGGCGGCTGCTCGCCAGCGGCTCGCTCGCCGATGTCGCCTCTTCCGGTTCCCGTGAAGTCCTCAAGCGAGACGGCGACCGTGCCCTGGTCGTGCGCGATATGGTACTCCTGCCCGAGGCCCCTCAGACCAAATACATCCCCCGCGCACTCGCAATCGGCCTCAAGAACGATCACTCGCTGCTCTTCGATGCCGATCGCCTGACCTGGCTTTCCTGGTGGCACGGTGGTTTTCTCGCGCGGACCAAGTCGGGCCGGCTCTGGGAATGGCACCCCGATGGAGAATCGATCTGGGTGGCCCCCAACCGGCAACCGCCGATCGGCTTCGTCGGAGCCGACCATCTCGTCGTCCTCCCGACCGAGGTGCGCGAGCGATTCGGCAGCCTCCAAGAGGTCAACTTCGAAGCTGCGAACGTCTCATTTTCTTACACCCTCCACGGGCCGAACGATTCGAATGTCGTGGTTCGTGAACTCATCGTACCCTTGTCTGGTGGGTGGGAGCGTCAGGTCACTGTGACCGGTGTTCCCGAAGGATTCACGCCTGCGCTGTTCGAACATCCACCGAAGGGAGAATCGTCCTGGACGATCGGCAAGACTCGAGCGACCCTGAAGGCCGCGGAGGCGCAGGCCACATCCGACCCAAAAGTTGCCGGCGATCCCGATGCTCGCTGGCTCAAGATGCGGCCCGTTGGTCCGGGGCAATTCACGGAACGCATTCGCCTCACCCTTGAGCCTTCATCCTGAGTCCACGGACAACCCGATAGAGAAGAGGGGAGTCGACGTCTCGCGGCTCCCCTCAATCCTTCCCAAGCGAACCGCCCCAGTCGATCAATCCGACCGCCGCAAATTTTTTGAGCCCCCAAGCTCGATCCCCAGGTTTAATTTTGGTAGAATTTTTGATTGCGAGCCCGCCTTCGCTGCCTGCCCGAGGGTAATCCATGCCACGTCGTTCAGCCCCGCTCTTTCCACGCCCACACCGCCCGCTCGTGTTGTTCCTCCTCGGCCTCGTTTCCTTCGTCTCTACCTCGACCGGGGCGGAACCGAAGAAGCAGGCAGCAACCTCGGAGGCCTCATTTTCGGATCAGATTGCTCCCTTGCTCGCCAAGTACTGCATCCAGTGCCATGGCAACGCAAAGCCAAAGGGAGGGCTGAACCTGGCGAAGTTGACCGACGAGTCGTCGCTCGCCGAGAACCAGAAAGTCTGGCAGCTCGTGGTCGAGAACGTCGAGTCGGGTGACATGCCTCCGGAAGGGAAACCAAAGCCGACCAAGGAGGAGGTCGAACTCCTGGCCGGCTGGGTCGACGCTCGATTGGAGAAGCTGGACTGCGGGAAGGAGAGCGATCCCGGGCGAGTCACTCTCCGCCGGCTCAATCGGTCCGAGTACAACAATACGATTCGCGACCTGTTCGGCATCGACTTCCGTCCTGCCGAGGATTTCCCGTCCGATGACGTCGGATACGGATTCGACAATATCGGTGATGTCCTGACCCTGCCGCCGATCTTGATGGAACAGTATCTGGCGGCGGCCGAGTCGATTGTCGAGCAAGCGATCGTCGCCGATGCGGAGTCTGGTGGGACGCCGAGGACGTGGGAGGTCGAGGCGCTGGAGACTGACGCGGGAGGTTCTCCGTACGAGGACTGGGCTCGTGCTCTTGCCACAACAGGCGAGATCGCTGTTTCGTTCCCCTGCCCAAGGGGGGGGGAGTACGTCATCCGGGCCCGAGCGTTCGGCCAGCAGGCTGGATCTGAGCTGGCCCGCATGGCCTTCAAGGTCGACGGCAAGGTGGTTGAGACCGTCGAGGTGGGCGCTGAGGTCGATAGCCCCCGCGTCTACGAGGTCAAAGCCACACTGAACGCCGGCACGAGGCGAATTTCGGTCGCCTTCCTCAACGACTTTTATGATCCCAAAGCCGAGGACCCGAAGCGCCGCGACCGCAATCTGATCGTGGACTATCTCGAGATCCAGGGAACGGCCCTCGGGGCGAACACCCCTTTGCCGGAATCGCATCGAAAAATCATCTTTGAGACCCCCACGAAGGCCACGAGGGATGCCAGCGTCCGGACGATCCTCGAACGATTCGCCAGCCGGGCCTATCGACGTCCGATCACGCCCGGCGAAGTGGCTCGGTTGGTCAAGTTCGTAGATCTGGCCGAGCAGAGCGGAGATTCTTTCGAGCGAGGGATCCAGCTCGCGCTCGAAGCGGTCCTCGTTTCTCCCCAGTTCCTCTTCCGGGTCGAAATCGATCCCCGGGTGGATTCCGCCAAAAAGGCCCAATTCACGCGAACTCACCCGATCAATGAGTTCGAGCTGGCCTCCCGCCTTTCTTATTTCCTCTACAGCAGCATTCCCGACGACGAACTCTGGCAGCTCGCAACCCAAGGCAAGCTTCGTGAGGGGGATAACCTTGAGAAGCAAGTTCGGCGGATGCTTCGTGACCCGAAGGCCAAGGCGCTCGTCGAGAATTTTGCGGACCAGTGGCTGCAGATCCGCAACCTCAAGACGGTGAGCCCCGACCGCAAGCAATTTCCCTCGTTCGACGAACCGCTCCGCGCGGCCATGCTGATGGAAACGGAGCTCTTCTTTGAAGAGGTGATGCGTGAAGATCGGAGCGTGCTCGATTTTCTCGACGCCGACTACACTTTCCTCAATGAACGACTCGCGGCCCACTACGGCATCAAGGGAATCAAGGGAGATCAGTTCCGCCGGGTGTCCCTGAGTGAGGACTCCCATCGCGGCGGCCTGCTCACCCAGGCGAGCATCTTGACGGTGACCTCGAACCCGACACGAACCTCACCCGTAAAACGGGGAAGGTGGATCCTCGAGCAAGTCCTCGGGACTCCGCCGCCTCCTCCGCCGCCCGATGTCCCTGAATTGAAGGAAGATCAAGCCACAACCCTCTCAGGAAGCCTGCGGCAGCGGATGGAGCAGCACCGGTCCGATCCAAATTGCGCTTCCTGCCACGCCCGGATGGATCCCCTCGGATTTGCCTTCGAGAACTTCGATGCCATCGGCGCCTGGCGCGAGAAGGATGGGAGTTTCCCGGTCGATAGTTCGGGTTTACTCCCCTCGGGACAGTCGTTCCAGGGCCCTGCGGGTCTGAAAGCGATCCTCAAAACGCGTGAGAAGAATTTCACACGTTGCCTGGCGGAAAAAATGCTCACATTCGCCATCGGCCGCGGAATCGAAGACCCTGACGAGTGCGCTCTCGACAAGATCGTGGAAGCAACGGGCTCGGATCAATCCAGGTTCTCGAGACTGGTGCTCGAGATCGTCAAAAGCGATCCATTCCAGAAACGGAAAAACCGGGGAGCCGGACGATGAGAACCGCAAAACAGATCTCGCGTCGAACGGTGTTGCGTGGCCTGGGAACGGCGATCGCCCTGCCCTGGCTCGAAGCCATGAGCAGTGTCCCGGCGCTCGCCACACCGGCAGGTGCCGCCGGAAAAACGGCCCCTTT
Organism: Singulisphaera photorubra; assembly: GCF_045290345.1. GTDB lineage: Bacteria > Planctomycetota > Planctomycetia > Isosphaerales > Isosphaeraceae > Singulisphaera. The sequence continues at coordinate 5,225,817 of NZ_CP155447.1, forward strand.
GCGAATGGCCTTCTTCTACGTGCCCAACGGCGCCCACATGGCCGACTGGACTCCCAAGGAAGTCGGCACCGATTTCACACTCCCTTATATTCTGGAGCCCGTCTCCGCGTTCAAGGACGAACTCCTCGTCGTGACTGGCCTGGCTCAGAAGACCGGAACAGCCATGGGGGATGGCCCCGGCGACCATGCGCGGGCGCTTTCCACGTTCCTGACCGGCTGCCACCCCGTCAAGACGGACGGGGCGAATATCCGCGCGGGGATCTCGGTCGACCAGATCGCCGCCCTCCAGGTGGGCGGGCAAACCCGCTTCCCCTCGCTCGAGCTCGGCATCGATCGGGGGGCCCAGTCGGGGAATTGCGACAGCGGCTACAGTTGCGCATACTCGTCCAACATCTCCTGGCGGACCGAATCAACGCCGATGGCCAAGGAAGTCAATCCTCGGCTCGTCTTCGATCGACTCTTCACCAGCCAGAACGCCACCGGCTCCGCCGCCTCACGTGCGCGCCGCGCCTTCTACAAGAAGAGTATCCTCGACTATGTTTCCGAGGATGCCGCGACCCTCAAAGGTCGCCTCGGAATCTCCGACCAGCGCAAGGTAGAGGAGTACCTGACCGCCGTCCGAGAAATCGAGCGGCGGGTCGACCGCGCTTCCGATCAGACCGCCGCTGACCTTCCCGAATTTGCCCGGCCCACCGGTGTGCCGCGCGATTTCCAGGAGCACGTCCGGCTGATGAGCGACCTGATGGTGCTCGCCTTCCAGGGCGACGTGACCCGGATCAGCACCTTCATGTTCGCCAACGAAGGGAGCAACCGGAGCTACGCGTTCATCGACGTTCCGGAAGGCCACCACGACCTCTCGCACCACGGCGGCGATGCGAAGAAGCACGAAAAAATCAAGAAAATCAACCATCTTCACATCAGCCAATTCGCCTACATCCTGGGTAAGCTCAAGGCGATCAAGGAAGGGGATGGCACACTGCTCGACAATTCGATGATCGTCTACGGCAGTGGAATCAGCGATGGGAACCGGCACAACCACGACGACCTGCCAATCCTCGTGGCAGGCAAGGGGGGCGGGACCATCCAGACCGGCCGCCACCTCAAGGTCGCCAACAACACGCCGCTGAACAACCTCTACCTCTCGTTGCTCGACCGAATGGGAGCCCCGGTCGAGCAGTTCGGCGACAGCACCGGCCGGGTCGAGGGGCTCTGACGCCCTGCCACCGAAGCAGCAACGAATTTTCTCGAGGCTCGTTGATCTCAGGACTCCGAACGTGTGTCGTCCTCGAGATCAACGGCCTTGTTTGCCTCCACCACGTCATCGAACACCATCAGTGTCGAGGGCGGGACTGCGTTCACCCGGCTGGGCCGCCCCGCCTCGACATCAAACCGATCGAGTGCGCGGAGCGTCAAGACAATTGCAGCCACGGCGTAGCAGACGACGCTCACGAACGCCCCCGCCATCATATCGATGCTTTCCCACGAATTTCCCCCTCGAATCTTCCCATAAGATAGGTCGCGGAAATCCGCGAACGAGAGGAGGGAGACGGCTTCCACCATCGGCGTCACACCGACGGCTTGCAGCCAACTCCACGTTTGGAACGGGATACAGCACATCAGGTACGCACCGTTGACCAGGAACATGGTCCCGATCGTCGCGACCAGTGCGCGTGCAGACGTCTTCGCCCCCACGGAGAAATAGGTCCCCAGGGCGATGGCAAACCCAAGGTAGACGGAAGTCTCGAGCGCAACCGCCACCACTCCGAGCGGGTGGACCGATCCGGCCGCGAGTCCGAGGACCCAGTGGAAGATGAGCACTCCCACGAGCCATCGCTGCGCCCAGAGCGCCCCGACCATCTTGGCGCGAAGGATCTCCACACCGTCCAGCGGCGTGGCAACCAGGCTCATCCAGGTATCCTCCTCCCGCTCGCTGGTCAGACCGCTCGAGGCCGAACTGGCAACCGCCAGCGCCAAAACAACATACATCAAAGTACACATAAAGCGAAGATACGTATTAAATTCATTACGAGCTGATTCGCCACCAAAGGCCCCATAGCCGTTCGCGATCACTTCAATGAAGGCGGGTTTGCCAAAATCGTAGGTCAGATAGCCAAGTCCACAGAGGACGGCGAACACGATCGCAATAACGGCGATCTTCGTGACCAGACTGGTGCGCGAGACATAGCGTTCCTTCCACATCATCGCGTCGTCGCCGCACTCGGGCCGAGGCAGCAGCCGTCTTCCCCGCCGGAATCCGGCCAGCCTTGACGCCAATCGCCCCTCTCCGTCTCGACGATTGACCCCTCTGAGTCTGAGAATCGCGATCAAGACGAACACGATCCCGTAGGCCGTCTGCAACCCCATCATCCAAAAGCATTGTTCCAGGAATGCGCCCGCGCTCGATGGACCGAGCCGCGCCACCACCGAAAACCAATGGAACGGACTCGTCGGGGCAATCCAGTCGTTGATCGGCTTGATCCATTCGTAGAGCAGGTTCCACCAAACGCCGCCCCTCGGCATCAGGAATGGAATCATCGTTGGCCCGAACAGCCAGCAAAATTCAACCATATAAACGAGCGAAATCGCTTCGCGCGGCCGCCGCGCATGCGTTGAGACGAAGATCGAGAGGGCGGAGAGAAAAAAGGCGGTGGTGACGGTAATTGCGAAGGTCAGCAGAACCACATTCGGATCGACGCCGCCGAAGAGGCTCAACAAGCTTGTGATCGGCAAGCCGATCGCGACGAAAACTCCCAGGTGAAGCATCCGAGCCGCGAGCTTCCCCAGGATAATTTCCCCGCTCGAGAGCCGGCTCGCGAGCAAGTAGTGCAGCGTTTTCCGTTGCCTCTCCTCGGCGATCACCCCAGCCACCAGTGTCGGGGTCAACAGGAGGACCGCAATAGACTGAACGACCAGGATCGTAGCGAACAAGGCCCAGCCGAGTCGGGCCATTTCCTGAATCGAGAGCTCACCCGCATTTTTCCGGGAGCCCCAGGCCCCATATTCTGGGTCGTTTTGCCAGACGAAAAAGAGGAGGATCGCACCGTAGACGGAGCGAACGACGTAGTACCGAGTCCGCCGCGCGGTGGTCAATAATTCGGCATTGAAAACGGGTCCGGGAAGCATGAACGGAATCCTGGTGGTCCGGTTTAGTCGCGGCGCCCCCTCCCAAAGGGTTCAACGCCGTCGTCGTAAAGCGATCAACAATTCGTCCCGTTTCAAGGCTCGACCTCAGGAACTGAGCCCCTCATCAGTGGAGTCGCGGCCCCATGGCGGGATTGGCCTCGAGTCGTCGACCTCGTATAACGGAGGTGCAAAATCTGATTTTCGAATCTTTTAAGGCCGTGAGGAGGTGGTCGTTTGTCCTGGAAGGTCCCCCCATCCCACGTGGTGATTTTCGGCAGGCCCGGGAGCGGCAAGAGCAGTCTGGCCGAACAACTGGGCGCTGACCATGGGTTTCTGTTGATCCGCACGGGGGAACTGCTCCGCAACGCGATCCGCAAGGGCGACTCGCTCGGTGTTCGCGCCGAACAGCTCATCAAGGGGGGCAATCTCGTCCCCGACTCCCTGATCGCCGAACTCCTCGAGCAAACCCTCAAGACTCCCGGGACCGATCGGCTCTTGTTTGACGGCTTCCCCCGCACCTTGGGGCAAGTGCCGATTCTGGCTAATTTTGAACAAACTTTGAATTTCCGGATCGACTGTTATCTTGAGATCGCCGTGAGTCACGAAGCGGCGATCAAGCGAATGACGGGTCGGCGCGTCTGCCCCACTTGCGGCTCGACGTACCACCTCGTCAACCAGCCGCCGCGGGTCCCCGAGCGTTGCGACCGTGACGGCACAGCGCTCGAGCAAAGGCCCGACGATACGGCCGAGGTCATCGAGGTGAGGCAGCAGATCTACAACAAGCATGGACTGCCGATCCTCGAGTACTATCGGAACAATGCCCCGGACCGCTTCCGAACGGTTAACGGTGAGCAGTCCTACGAGGCCGTCTACGACGAGACCTGCCGGGCGCTCGGGCTTAAGGACGGTGCGTCGGAGTCCGCATCGAGTTGACCCGTGCTGCAGCCTGGGGTCGTCTCGGTGACCTGTAGAGAAGGCTTCCAGCCTGCCATCATCCCAAGGGATGGCAGGCTCAAGCCTAACCGACAAGACTCCATTCCCCAATGATCCGGTCAAAAACGTCCTGGGTATCCGGACAATCCCGCGTATTCCCCCCCGCGTTGAGACCACTCAGATCAGCGATCATCCTCAGACCAAGTCGCAGCTATTCGACGGTGACGCTCTTGGCCAGGTTGCGCGGCTTGTCGATGTCACAACCACGAAGCAAGGCCACGTGATAGGCAAGGAGTTGGAGCGGCACGATGGCCAGTAATGGCTGGACAATCTCGGGAACGTCGGGGATGGGCAAGAAGATGTCGGAGATCGCTTCGAGTGACTCATCCCCCTCGGTGCCGACCGAGATGATCGTTCCATGTCGCGCTCGGACTTCCTCGACGTTGCTCAACGTCTTGGCGTGAAGCACGCCTCGGGGGGCGACGAAAACGCAGGGCGTTTCGCGATCGATCAAGGCGATCGGCCCGTGCTTCATCTCGGCCGTCGGATACCCCTCGGCATGGATGTAGCTGATCTCCTTGAGCTTCAAGGCCCCCTCGAGAGCGACGGGAAAGTGTAAGTCACGACCGAGGTAGAGAACGCTCCTCGCCTGCGCGATCCGCTGGGCCGCCTCGAGGATCGCCGACTCGGTCTTGGCCAGGACTTCCCCGAGCGCTCGGGGAATCGCCTCGATCGCCTGAACCGCGGCCAAGCCGTCGGTGAACGAGAGGTGGCGGAGCCGGCCCAGATGAATCGCGAGAAGCGTGAGCACCGCCACCTGGGCGGTGAACGCCTTTGTGCTGGCCACCCCGACCTCCGGGCCGCAATGAAGGAAGATCCCGCCGGTCGCTTCGCGGGCAATCGTACTCCCCACCGTATTCACGATCGCAAGGGTCGGGTGCCCCTGCCGTTTCGACTCCCGGAGCGCCCCGAGCGTATCGGCGGTCTCGCCCGACTGGCTGAGGACGAACACGAGCGTCCGATCATCGAGCGGGGCGTTGCGATAGCGGAACTCGCTGGCATACTCGACCTCGACCGGGAGGTGGGCCAACCGCTCGATCAAGTATTCGCCCACGAGCGCGGCGTGCCAGCTTGTGCCGCAGGCGGCAAAGACGATCCGGCGCACCCGGCGAAGCTGCCGCGGGGTCATGTTCAAGCCACCGAACTGCGCGGTGGCCTCGGCAAGACGGAGCCGGCCCCGGCAGGCGTCATGGACCGTCTCGGGTTGCTCGCGGATCTCCTTGAGCATGTAGTGAGCGTGACCGCCGAGCTCCACCGCGTCGGGCTTCCAATCAATCCGGTCGATTCGCGGGGTGATCGATCCGAGCTCACGATGGCGGATCTCGAATTCATCGGGACCAAGCCGAACGACCTCACCATCCTGAAGATAGGCGACCTTCGCCGTGTGGGGCGCAATGGCCAGGGCATCGCTGGCCAGAAAGTGCTCCCCCTCGCCCAGACCAACGACCAGGGGACTGCCCAAGCGGGCTCCGACAACCTGGCCAGGACAGCGCGGACTGATGACCGCCAGTCCGTAAGTCCCTTCCAGGAGGGGTAAGGCGCGTTGGACCGCCTGGAACAGGCCGTCGCTGTCGCCAAGCTCACGCGCGATCAGGTGGGCGATGACCTCGGTGTCGGTCTGGCTGAGAAACGAAAAGCCATCGGCCGTAAGCTCGGCCCGGAGCGCGGAGTGGTTCTCGATCACCCCGTTGTGGACAACCGCCACAGAAACAGCGCCGGCCCTCCCCCCGATGTGAGGATGCGCGTTCCGGTCAGTGGCGGGTCCGTGCGTCGCCCAACGCGTATGGCTGATCCCGCAGTTCCCGGGCGCGGGCTCTTTGTCGAGTGCTTCCTCGAGCGTGCGAACTCGGCCGGCCCGTTTACGAACGACTACGCGCCCTTCGGAGACGATCGCGACCCCCGCGCTGTCGTATCCGCGGTATTCCAGACGACGCAAGCCGGCCACCAGGACCGGGCTGGCCTCATGCACTCCTGTGTAGCCAACGATACCACACACAGTCACCTCCAGCGACAAGACGACCGGGAGCAATTCGATTGTCCGATCATAGCGTATCGACCAGTCAAGAGTCGCTGTCAGATTCGGGTGTGTGGCGACCGAGTCGATGTCATGCTCAAGTTGAGTCGCATTGATCGATGGGTGAGTTTCAGAATTGTTCGTCGCTGATCAACTCACCATCGGCACGATTCCCAAGGGCTTCGAACACCTTCGGGCTCACCGAGTCCTTCAGGAACCGGACCGAACCATCGCCGAACGCACAGTTGATTCCGCCCGAATGCTTGCTGCTGAAGCCCCCCACAATCAGGCTGGGGCTATCGTCAGCCGCGTTTCCAGCGGCTCCGGCTCCGCTCCCGCTTTCCGTGCCTCCCGCCCCTGCCCCTGCCCCTGCCCCATCCGCCGGGATCGCCGCTGGAGCTGCCGCCGGGACAGGAATTCTCGCCAAGGGCCGGTTCGCCGCGTTCGGCAAGGTCCCGGTGTTCCGGAGCGTCGCCGAGGTGCCGGACATCCAACCCAGATCGGCGCTCCCCAAGAGCCGTTCGCTCAGGAAGATCGTTTGTGAGCTGCCATCGGGAATATCCTCGTAACGTACGCTGCTGTTGAGGAAAAACACCCCATTGTTATTGGCATCGATCGGCGCTTCCACACCGTTGTGGCAGGCGACGTAATTGTTCGATGCCGGCGAACTGGTGCCCGCCCCCCCCCTGGATCCTCCGTCCGAGGGGCAAATGAACGACCTGACCGTGATCATGTGAACGGTCAGATTCGTAACGTCGTAAACCCCTGTTTTAAAATCGATATGCTTGAACAGATTTTTCTGTTCAATGTAGGGGAGGATCTGCACGGTCCAACTGAAATGATACCCGTTGGCAAGATTTCGGATCGGCCCGGTTGGGTTGACGACTCCCGGCGGCAGGACCTCGAACGAGGATTCGTAGTTCTGCAGTGCAATCCCGAGCTGCATCAGGTTGTTGACGCATTGTGAGCGTCTGGCCGCTTCGCGTGCCGCCTGAATCGCCGGGAGCAGCAAGGCGATCAAAACCGCGATGATCGCGATCACAACGAGGAGTTCAATCAGCGTGAAACCCCGATACATACGAGTCGGTAGGCGGCGCATCGTCTCTCTCCAGCCTTCTGAAAGGGGTCGCTCGGTCGGGGAACGCGGTCGCGAACGGTGGCCGACTGCGTCCGAAATTCCTCTCGTTTCCAAATCACCTGCAAGCAGACTTCATCATTTCGATGGGGCGATCAGCTCACCATCGGATCGATGGCCCAGAGCTTGATAAGCTCGGCGATCCATGGTCTCGCTGAGAAACCGGACCGAGCCGTCACAAAAAGCAAAGTTCGCGCCTCGCGAATGGTTGCTCCCAAACCCTCCGACCAGCAACCGGTTCTTCGGGGCCGTTCGTTGGTCCGGATCGAGGATCTTGGTGCCATCACTCCACGAAGTCAGCCTCGACTTCGCATCCAGAAGATCTCCGGAATTGATCGGACTGCCGGTATTCCGAAGTGTGCTGCGGGTTCCCGAGGTCCAGCCGAGGTCGAACCCGTTGCGTAGCTTTTCACCGATCATGAGAGTGCCCGAAAGGCCATCCTCAATGCCTTCGTAGCGAACCTGACTGTTGAGATAGAGGATACCGTGATTGTCGGCGTCGATCGGCGCCTCGACATCGTGGTGGCCTCCCGCGTAATTATTCTCCACGGTACCATTGGTGCGTTTGAGAGGTCCCGAATCGGATGGACAGAGGAGTGTCGTGATCTGAATGCCTCGCGCAGTGCCGTTTCTCGGCGAGTAAATGCTCGACGCGACGTCCACAAGGCTAGCGGCGGAATTCTGTTCCATAAACGGTAGCAACGACACCACCCAACTGTGGTGATACCCGAGCGGCTCGTTCCTGATCGGCCCCGTGGAATTAACGACCCCCGGAGGAAAAACGTCATGGGCGTTGTGGTGGTTATGCATGGCGAGACTCAGTTGCTTCAAATTGTTGAGGCATTGACTCCGTCTCGCCGTCTCTCGTCCCCCCGTAATCACGGGGAGAAACAGGGCGATGATTCCCGAAATGATGCCCAGGACGACCAGAACTTCGACCATGGTATAACCACGAGGCCTGCCGGCATTTCGACTCATGGCAACCCACTCGTTGATTTCGGTTTGATCATAACTGTTATTACTTTGCTGAACCGTACCCGCGCTGGCTGGTCGCGGGGATAATCGGCCTGAACCCGCACCTGCTGCCGATCCGGCTCAGCCTGGTGGGGCGTTACAGCGATGGTCACTCGCCCGGAGTCACGCCCACCGAGGTCGGCCGCCGGAATCTCCCAGGTTTCTCCTTGATATTGACCGTTTGACTCAGCAATTCGTGCGGCGGCCCGTTCCAGGCCCGATTCGACCAGCCATTCGGCCTGAAGTCGGCGTTCCTCGGCCCGGATCCGCTGTCGCTCGGTGAGGCCGATCCGCAGCAAGACGCCGCAGATCGTGGCAATCGCAACGAGACAGACCAGCACGAAGACCGTGATGGACCCTCGACGCGATCGGCTCTCCCGTCCCCGGGGCTCAGTCCCCCCCTTCGATCCATTGGTTCGTCTGGCCGATCTCATCGTGCACTCTCCTGCGAGTCGGCGAACCGAAGGTCCTTACTCAGAAGGGCCTCACAGACAGGTTCCGGCGACCGCGTTCCCGCCAAGGCCGGTTCACGGTGCAGTTGCAGAAGCACAAACAAGGCCGACTCCTCCGGGCGGACCTGGAACCGAGGGAGGGCCCGCGAAGGGAGCCGATACAACTCGTGGTGGAAAACCTGACCGCCTTTACCGTGTTCGTCTCGGACGATTTGGCCGTTGACGACGTGGTAGTCGATAACCCGGCCATCAGGAATGGCCAGTTCGAGATGGTCCGAAGGAGTCGCATCTCCCCTGCCCGGCTTCGAGCGCGAGGCCGACCGGACGTCGAGACGGAACTGGCGGAAGAGCCGGTCGCGACTGGCCGCCTCGGCCAGATGATTGCGGCCCGTGCGATCCAACCTCAACAGGCCGTGCATCAGGACGACGCAAATCCCGAAGATGATCACCAGCGAGCTCATCACGAGGAGCAATTCGACGATCACGTACCCGCGCCGGTTTTGCCTCATCGTCCCCTCCCACTGCGATAAGTCCAGGCGCTCAGTCGAACAGGCGCCTCCCAGCCACCGGCGCGGTTGCGCCAGCGAAGTCTCAAGGAGAGCAGCTTGGAACCGCCCGACTCGGTCTTGTCGGCCACGGCCACGCTCAACTCGGCCCCCGGCAAAGCTCGCGTGGCCGACTCGGAGAGCTTGACGTCCTTCAAGGCGTCCGCGGTCAATTCGTCCCAGGGGCGGGCGGCCAGCCGTTCCATGAGGTTGGCCGATTCGGAGAGCGCGCACTGACGGCGTTCCACGGCCCGGCGCTCGGTGGCAACCCAGCCTAAAACTTGCAACGTCACCGTCATTGCGATCACCAACAGTAACGAGGTGATCGCAACCTCCACCATCGTGAACGCCCTGCGTCTCGAAAACGCATTGGCTCGCCCTAAGGTCATCACATCAACCTCTCTATGATCTTAATCAGCGGAGCAAAATAGGCCACCGCCAGAAAGGCGACCAGTAGGCCGAGCGTGAGCAAAGCTATCGGGGCCAGCAGTTGCAGGACGATCTGCAGGCCATAGGCCAGTCGACGTTCACCGCTCAGCGCAGTTTCTCGTAGCGCCCACGGTAGGTTGCCGGCACGTCTCGCCGACTCCAGCACCGACGCATCGACCTTGCGAAGCAGGCCGTGATGCACCAGCGAATCGACCCAGTCGCTTCCGTGATTCACATCTTGAATGACCCGACCAAGGGCCTTTCGAACCCACCGTGAGGGATACCAGCCCATGAGGAGCTCGAAACCACGATTGATCGGATAGCCGCCCTCAATGATCCAGGCGAGCGAGCGGAGAAGGAGTGCGCTGTGCTTGCGAACCAGAAGTCGGTCGACAAGTGGAACTCTGAGTCGCGACCAGCCCGTGAAACTCGCCAGAATCGCGAGCATCACCCCCATCTCAAAAAGCCACAAAACCGCATAAAACACCCCAAAATGCGCGATTATATCGCCAGCCTGAATGAGGAGCTGAGTCGGCGCCGGCGGAGTGACCCCAAATTCGCGGAGTATCATCTCGATTTTGGGAAGGATGAAGTAGAAGAGATATCCGCCCACGGCCTGCATCACACAAATTACATACAAGAGATATTCAATCCGGATTGCGATTAAGTTCCAGACCGGCTTGACTCCGAACCGGGTTGCCCCCGCCTCGCGAAGGGCGCCGGCAAGATTTCCCACGACGCTCCCGATCCGCGCCAGGATCTCGGACTCGGGCGATAAGATTCCGGGCGTGCGATCGAGCGATTCCGAGAGGGAAACGCCATCCTTCAAGTAATGCGCCAGGGTCCGCACCTTACGCCGATAGCCGCCGCTGAACTGGTCGGAGACGGCATTCAGAGCCGGTGCCAGCGGCATCCCACGTTCCGCGGCGATGGCAATGACCGCAACCAATACGTCCTGCTGCGTCGACTGCCGCCGAGTGAGGAAGGTGACCACCACGGCAAATGCCGCTACGGTCCCGATCAAGCTGCCGACCAAGATTGGCGCGATCAGGGTCAGGAGCCAGCAGGCCAAGGCGCTGTAGAAAACAAGGTAGATCAGGTGCCGCAGGCCGATCCGCAACCCCCTGGCCTTCCGGTCGATCGGCCACGCCTTATTGGGTGGGATCTCGTCGATCAAGGTCTTGGAACTCACTGGATTCTCCACGAGCGAACGGAGCCAATTCTACGGCCCTTAGCCTGACAAGCGGGTGATCAACGAGATCATTGGAATGAAAATGGCAGCCACGACAACGACAACGCTGCAGATGATCGACCAGGTGGCCAGGATGCTACAGACCGTGCCTACGAAGGAAGCCTGACTGCGCGCCTGAGATTCAAACATTTCGCCGGCCATGTGTAGCGCTTCGGGTAGCCCTTGATGCTTCTCGGCCCAATCGATGATCCGCGTGAACCCCGAGGGGAACAGCGACGGCCGAGCCAGCGCCAGAGCCAGAGGTCGCCCCTCCGAGATTTCTTGCGCGGCCTGCTTGGAGCCCGAGGCGATCTCGCTGTTCCGCACGGCCGCCCCCGCCATGGGCAACGCTTCACGCAGCGGGATCTCGCTCTCCACCAACAGCGCGAGCAAGTGCGAGAACTCGGCGAGATCGCTGAGATGCCACACCGGTCCGATCAATGGGATGACCCAGGCCAGGCTCCGACGCACGTCAGCCCGGACCACGAGCGACACGAGTAATCCGAGCGTGAACAGCCCGATCACACCCTGTAAGAGCGGCAGCCAGACCCTTTCGACGGCATTGGCGACTTTAAAGACAACCAGAGTCAAGAAGGGAATGGGCATGCCGAAATCTTGAAAGATCTGTGCGAAACCGGTCACCAGGACGACGCAGACGAATCCGAAGACGACGCTTGCCAACGCGATGGTGAAAATCGGATAGGGAAGTTGCATCCAGAGCGAGCGTTTCAGGTCGGATCCAATGTTGGCGTAGCCGGCGAATCGACTGAGTACCTCACCAAGCTTACCCGACCTCGCTCCCGCGACCACGAGACCACGAAGGTGGGCAGGGAGACGATCCCCTTGCTGCCCGATCGCCGTCTCCAGCGAGGCTCCTGCCTCGAGTTGGTCGGCCAGGCGGTTGAGGACCGAGCGAAGTCGACGCCTCGGGATTTCTTCTCCGAGCGCCCGCATGCCCGAGGCCAGTGGCAAACCGGCGATCGTCAGGCTGGCGATATGGCCAGTCAATTGAGTGACGTCATCGCTTGACAAGCGACCATGCGTCCCATTTGTTTCATCCGATGGTTTCGTCATATCAATCGTCTCGCGACCACTCAATTGACGGGTACGGCCAGACCTCGGAGCAATTCTGACATCGGCACGAAGAACGTCAGGGCATAGAGGAGGGTCGCCGTGACTCCGATGCCCAAGAGCATCAGCGTCGGCAGAAATGTCTTGAGCTTCTCGGCTTGATACAAAGCACGCTTGCGATAGATCGTCGCGACCTGACCGAGCGAATCGGCAAGACGGCCCTGCCCCTGTCCCGAGATCAAAATCCAGCGCAGGATGGGCGGAATGCCAGGCGATCCGCCCGCCACGCCTCGAACGTCCCCTCGTTCCACGGCAGCGGCCACTTCGCGTCCCGCAACGAGTAGCTCGGGATCCCCCGACGCTTCCGAGGCGAGCCCCACCGCCTCATGATAGGGAACCCCATGCGCGATCAAGATCGAGAGCAATTGGGCGAAGTTGGCAGCCTCGGCATTGGCTAGCATGCTTCGCATCCAGGGGAACCAACGCAATGGAGAGCGCGATCCACTCGACGGAAAGCCAGACGCCCTCCCCGTCCACGCCCACCAGACCGCCAGCAAAACGAGCAGCGTGGGCAAGACCGGCCCCCAGAAACGGGCCGTTTCGCCGACCACCGCAAGCACCCTCACGCCCGATGGAACCGGAACTTCCAGCGACTCGAATGCGCTCAAGAACCGGGGCACCATCTGGGTGACCATCAAGACAAACAGGGTATAGGCCAAGACCAGGACGATCATCGGATACCAGAACGCCAGGCCGATCGTCCGACGCGCATCCTCATAGCTCCGGACAAACCCGGCCAGACTTTCGAGGGCCGTCGGCAACCGCCCTGCCCGAATTCCCGCCTCGACCACGGCGCGATAGACCAGGGGAAATCCTTCTTTCTCCGCGGCCAAGGCTTCCGCCAGACCTTCGCCTTGATCCATCCGGGCCGACAACCGGAGCATGGCGGTGCGCAACCCGCCCGACAAGTCTCCACCAACGTCACGTAGGCCACGCTCCAATGGCAGACCCGCCCGAGTCAGCGCGGCCATCTCGTCATTCAACGCGATCAGATGGCCGAGCGAGATCGTTCTCCCCCCAGGCGCCCCCCTCGCGGATTCCGACATCACAACCTCATCCCAGGGCTACGACATTTGTGAAAGACCATTTCACCACAACTGTAAGAGGCCGTCAAGCGGCTCTACGCGAGAAGGGACCGCCGCAGGCCTGAGCGTTGGCGGAGGAGTGGGTTGTGGGATACGATAAACGGGTGAGGACGTCGGGACAGACCAGGCGGACTCGTGAGTCGGTCGCGAACGACGACGTCATTTCTTGGGGACTGGAAACGATGCTCATGCGGAGCGCGATAGCCATCGCCGCAGTGTTGGCACTCGGGGCGTCCGGCGAAAATGAGCCTGCTACGTCTCGACCAGGCCCAATCATCCCGGCCGATTACAAGCTCGTGATCGCGGTCTATGGTGTCGCCAAAGAGCCGATTTCCAAGACCCAACTGGTTGTCCACAAGGGACGAGCCTTTCTTTTCAATCCTGGCCCTCCGCTGGAGGTGATTATCCATGACCCCAGCGCGGAGCGTCTGGAAATGGTCGATCTCAAACGGAAGATCCGGTCGGAGATCACGTTCAAGAAGCTCGATGAATATACGATCAAGCTGCACGATGCGATCGCAGCCGCGTCAGCCAAGCGAGAAGCGCTCGGGGGAAAGGGGAATCAGGTCATGGCCGCGATGAGCCGTGACTTGATTGATCCGCACTTTACCAACTCGTACGACGCCGCAACCCACCGGCTCCGAATGACCAATCCGTCGATCGAGGTGGAGGCGCGCGGCGAGCCCGAAGTCGACGAGGCTCGTTGGGCGTCGATCCACTCCATCCTGGTCGCGCTGACCAAGATGGACGCGGTGCGCAACCCTCAGGAGATCCCCCCATTCTCAAAGCTCGAAGCGCTCCACGGCCTGATGGTCGATCATCGGCTCCGGCCGACCGAACTGAGCTTTATTTACCGCCTGGCCGGCGCTCCCCAAAAGCTGAGGTGGACCTACCAGCTGGAACCTTCGCTGACAAAACGAGAGACCGAAGCCATCGCCACTGTCGAGGCGATCCATGGGCTTTGCCGATTCGCTCGATTCAGCCGATATGGTCCGACCGAGCGGAAGAAGGTGCAGTGACCGTGCGGACCTGCCGTTCTCCATCGGGTTCGATCAACTGTTGGCCGGAAGGTCTCGTTGCAGGAACCCCAGAAAGCCGAGACCGATTCCCGCCAGACCGATCCCCCCAAGAACCGCCGTATTGAAGGCCAGGTCGCGACCGGTGACGGCCGCCGAGACGGGGTCGTAGACCTTGAAGATCGACAGGTTGCCAAGCCACTTCCAGTTTTCGAGCACGGGCACATTCGCGATCACGAGCAACACGAAGCCGGTCAGGGTCAGAACCGACCCGATCAGGTTGGGACGCCAGCGAACGCTATCGAACGCCGAGAGGAGCAGCGTGTAGCCATAGACGGCCAACCCCAGCGCGGCAAGATTCCACGCGGGACGGGCGAGAATCAGCAGCGTCGGCGGTGTTTCCACCGGATAAAAGCGGCCCGCGATCATGTTCCCCAGCACCATCGCGATGCAGAGGAGCCCGATCCCTGAAACCCCGACGAGAATCTGCGAAGCGAGGTAGGAGGATCGCGAGACGGGCCGAGACAGGGTCATGTCGAGCGTTCCCCGCTCGATCTCCAAGGCCACGGCAGCCGAGCCTCGGGAAATCGCCCAGAGCAAGACGTTGATCAGGATAAAGGGATGACTCCACCAGGCCACCTCGAACGCCACGGAGGCCAGTTCCCGAACCGGGCCTTCCACCCCACGGAATGCGAGCCCACGAAGCCCTCGAGTGCTGCCCATGGATTTGCGCACCCGGGCCTCGGTCAATGACGTGATCACAACCGTCAGCCAGCTCAAGGCGAACAAGGCCGTGGCGGTGAGGCCAAGCAACCAGCGAGACTCGGTCAGATGCTTACGCGCCAGGGCCAAGAACGGGGTCATCGAGACGTGATCTCCGAGTTGGCAGGCTTGGGACTGTGATATTGCTCGTAGAGGCTGCGAAGGTCGTCGGTGCCGATGGCGACGTCCTCGATCGGACTGCGGCTCAACCAATTCAAGAGTGAGCCGATTCGGCCTCGATGTTCGAGAAGGCAGGTGGAACCGTTCCGTTCGCGCACGGTCAATTCCAGGTCAGCGGGGAAAATCGGGGGAACTCCCTCCGCAAACCGAAGCAGAACCATTCGGAGCGAGCGACGCTCGTGCATATCCTCAAGGTGAAGCAGCCGACCCTCGCTCATGATCGCAACGCGGTCGGAGACCTCCTCGACCTCGGAGAGGACGTGGCCCGAGAAGATCACCGTCTGTTTCTGAACGTTGCGGGCCTGGCGCACCAACTCAAGAACTTCGGCGCGGGCCGACGGGTCCAAGGCTGAAGTGGGCTCGTCGAGGATCAAGATCTCGACGGAATCAGAGAACGCTTGCGCCAAGGCCAGCTTCTGCTTCATCCCGGTGGAATAGGTCCGGACCTTGCGCTTCAGGTCGAGCTTCATGACCTGCTCGGCAAGTGCCACCGCACGATCGAGCGCATCGCCCCCCCTGAGGTCGGAGAGGAACCGGAGCATCCCCAGACCGGACATGGAGCCGAACATCCGCAACTCGCCCGGAAGGTAAGTGACCAGGCGGCGAACCTCGAGACTGTCAGACCAGCAGTCATGCCCGCCCACGGTCGCCCCGCCGGAGGTGGGTCTGAGCAGACCGAGCAAGAGTCGAATCGTCGTGGTCTTGCCCGAGCCGTTTGGACCCAGGAGACCGAAGACCTCACCCCGACGCACCGTCAACGTCAAATCGGCCAGCGCCGTGACGGCGCCATAACGCTTGGTCAATCCTTCGGTCACGATCATCCGACTCACACCCTCCGCCCGAACATCGCTCGAACGTCATGGCCGCGAACCAGTGTAGCGAGGACTGCACCGAGGGGAAGCCCGTCGGCATTTATCAACGATGTTCGTCCCAGACACTCGCTTCAGTGACTGGGCCGCTCAGGTCGATCTCAGTGCGTTTGGGGTGCGGGTAAAATCGGTGCGGAGGCGCCAGAATTGAAGAAATGCGCTCGAAACCGGTGATTGGACGGCCGGGGAGAACTCTCCGGGCGTTCGTTCGTCCGCCTCGATCCGTCGGCTCAATGTCGCTTCGATCGGCGAACGGACTTCTGGATCACCCCCAGCAGCGGGTCGGTGCCGATCGATGTCTGGGGCATTCCCGGTGAGAGGCCCAGAACATGACTGTTCGAATAGCCAAACGGCGAGCCAGGCATCGCCGGGGGCGAATTCAATGGCCCAAAACCACGATAAGCGGTCCCGCCTATCGGATAGGAGCCGTAGCCGGCTCCATCGTACCCCGCTGACCCGGTACCGAAGCCAGAGCCATCGATAAAGCTCGAGCTTCCCAACGGCTGATAACCAAATTGCGCCGACCAGCCACCAGGCACCACGCCTTGCGCCTGGGCCAGCGATTGGATTGCACCCAGGAGGGCAAACGCGGCGAGACTCGTCCTCAGGCCGATCATGGACCCACCCTTCTCGTGCTGGGCCTATCGTCCGCAAACCGGGGATGAAGTGTGATCACTCCTCCCCGACATCGAGTCCATTATCGCCTTCAGGAGACCGAAAAGGAAGTGCGTGCTCTTGAGCGCCGGAGGTTCTTCCCCACAAAAATAGCCAAACCGGAAAACTTACACAAAATCGGTAAGCCAGATTCAGCTTGATGCGGATCCAGGCGTTCCCGCTGTCGACTCTTGATCTGTTTTTCGGTAGCCGAGGCTCTGGAGCACCTCGAGGACTTCGCTCCAGGTCGGGAACATGCGCCCACTCGACTTCTTGTAAGCCTGCATGGCTAACATGAATTCGGATTCCAAGCTTGATTCTTCGCAGTCATTCAAGACCGGCGCGACCTCTGATAGTCGATCGCCGGTGCGGGTCACCTTGGTGACTCGGGCCGCTCGGGCTGGCTTGGTCCGAGGTTGGCAACCAATCTCAGAGTCGGCGGAAGTCCGATTGCTGGTGGCCGATTTCTTGGCTGTCGCAAGGCGAGCCACGGGGAAGCTCCTTCATGGGGCTGCCCTGGCCAGGCGAATTCGCCAATGGCGGCCACGGCATAATCATCGTGTCTCGAGACTCCATCCTCCCCAGTGGCCATTCCATGATTCGGGTTCCTGATAAGAACAGCCTAGAATGTTTTTCCTAATTTGACTACCGTCCACCAAAAAATTACCAGCAAGAGTGACGATCTCACCTTAAACCGAACACCGAGCAAGCATAAAAAAGCTTCCGGGGACGACGTCGGGAGGGCAATCGCCTCGCGGCCAGGTCTAATTCATACATCCGATGGGCAAGGCCCCGACCCAGCCGAGACCGGGCACATGGACGAATTCGATCGGGCGGTCGCGGTCGGCGAGGGTTTCCCACTCCAGCTCGGACCAGATGTGGAGTCGACAAAGCATCGGGCCGGCCGTCACCTGGAGCGACTCGAGGCGTGGGGGAGACTCGGGACAAACTGAACTCGACTTATCGTTATCGCGCGGAGTGTCTTGAATTCGGACGAGCTTCATACTCTCTCCTTGAGTCAAATGGGGTCCCGGAGCTCCGAGATGCGTCCCGCAGTCGACGCGAGCGAACGGTTCCGGTTCAGGGGCGGTGTATCCTGCTCCGCCAACTGGGGATCATTCCCATGCGGAAATCCCTGAGGGCAGCCTAGGTCAGGAACAAAGAGGCGCCAAATTTCACGCTCTTTTTTTCAAGATCGTTCGACGTCCGCCAAAACGGGGGCACAATTGGAGGGCAGAGAATGGCTCAATTTCCCCCATCCGGGCGATGTTTCTCTGCTCCTTTTTCAGATTGTAATGGCACTGATGCGACACTGCTCTCGACGAGCCATTTCACAATGCTCGCATTGATGGGGAGTCTCGGCAAAAAACGCGCACTATATCTCTCTTAGGGTTGAAAGTCGACCCAACCAAAGTTCAAATACTAGGATTGAAATCGTCGTAATACCGGCATACTCGTCAAGGCTCATTTTATTCTCAGCAACTGCCCGGTCAGCCGATTTTCCAGGGAGCGGAGCGGCGATCAGCGAATCGAGATCTGAAGACATATTTTATCGAGATCCCGAGGCGATTGCCCCTGGTATGAGGGGACGTCCTTGACAGAGAGATAGGGGGACGTAGAAGATACTTATGGTAAATCAGGCTGGCTCACTGTTGAGGCAGCTCATCCAAGG
Organism: Singulisphaera photorubra; assembly: GCF_045290345.1. Classification (GTDB taxonomy): domain Bacteria; phylum Planctomycetota; class Planctomycetia; order Isosphaerales; family Isosphaeraceae; genus Singulisphaera. The sequence continues at coordinate 5,244,122 of NZ_CP155447.1, forward strand.
GGCGCGCCATTCGTGGTCGACGACTTTGGCTTGGGCCACTTCCCTCTCTGTCTCGCGACAAATCCGCAACCGGCGCGCCACGGTTCGATCCGAGTTAGAAATTATGCAGGAAGCCGCACGTCCCTTCTCGCTCCAGCAGGCCTCCGTGTTTATCGCCGTCCTGATCGTGTCGGTCCTTTCCCCATTCGTCGATGCTCAGGTACGGCTCTGTGTGCTTCTCTTGGCAGTCACGTTTAACACGTGGTACGGAGGCCTCCGGCAAGGGACGATGGCCGCGGTCTTCTCCGCGATCGTGATCCTGGCCAATTCGTTGGCGATGCGTCATTCGATCTTGATCGAACCGATGCACGGGGTCCGCCTCATCGTCTTCCTGCTGAGCTGCTACTTGCTGAATCGGTTCGCCATGTCCCACCGACTCGCCGAAGCGTTTCGGAGCCGCAATGAAGAATGGAACCAGAAGCTGGTGGAGACGGCTCGCGAGGGGTTTTGGGTCTTCGACAACGACTGGCGGACGACTTACGTCAACAACCGGTTGGCCGAAATGCTTGGCTATGCGAAGCGGGAACTTCTCGGTGAAGATTTTCGAGAGTTCCTCGTCGACGGGTTTCGGATTCGCTCGGCCCAGGACCTGACGCGCCGCGACCACGAGCACAGCGACCAGCAAGACCTGCGATTCCGCCGAAGTGATGGTTCACGCCTCTGGGCCACGGTGACGACGAGCCCAATGACCAACGATCGGGGAGCGGTGGTCGGACTGCTCGCGGTCGTCGAAGACGTGACCGAACGAAAGCGAGCGGAGCGTGACCTCGACAAAGCGTTGCGCGCCCTTCAAATCAGCGAAGCGCGACACGGTCGCCTGGTCGAGTCCAATATCATCGGAATCATCACTGCCGACCTCTCCGGCGATGTCCTGGAAGCCAACGATGCCTTTTTGAGGATGGTGGGCTACTCCCGGGAAGATCTCAACCTCGGCCAGGTCCGCTGGTCCGACATGACCCCTCCCGAATTCATGGAACTCGACCAGCAGGCCACCAACGAGCTCTGGGCCACGGGGGCCAGCGTTCCTTATGAGAAGCAGTTCATCCGCAAAGACGGTGAACGCGTCCCTGTTTTGATCGGAGCTGCAGCGCTCGAGCGATACCCCAAGACCTGGATCGGCTTCGCACTTGATCTGACGGAACGAAAGCGGTCGGAAGCCGCGTTGCAGGAGGCCAAAGAAGCCGCCGAATCCGCCAGTCGTGCCAAGGACCAGTTCCTCGCGATGCTCAGTCACGAGTTGCGGACCCCCTTGACGCCTGTCCTCCTCATGGCCACCGCGATGCTTGAGGAGCCGGACACGCCCGCTGAAATCCGCACGATGCTCGAGCTCACTCGGCGGAACGTCCAGCTCGAGGCACGATTGATTGACGACCTGCTTGACATCACCCGAATCAGCCGAGGCAAGCTCGATCTCAATCGAGAACATGTCAACGCACACGCACTCATTCAGCAGGCCCTGGAAATCTGTCGCGACGACATCCGCGCCAACGAGCTCCAACTCAGCCTCGAGCTCGCCGCCGGCGAATACCACATCGACGGCGACCCTGCGCGGCTTCAACAGGTCTTTTGGAACCTGATCAAGAACGCGGTCAAATTCACGCCAAGGGGAGGCAGCCTCTCCATCCGATCTTTTCATGCCGACCCGTTTCCCAACGCCACCGCGGCGCGGTTTGTGGTCGAGGTCAGCGATACCGGCATCGGCATCGAGCCGCATACTCTGCCGAAGATATTCGATGCGTTCGAGCAGGGTGATTCCACCACCCGGCGGCGGTTCGGCGGGCTCGGACTCGGACTCGCGATCAGCCGATCAGTTGTCACGGCCCACGGAGGACGCCTCTCGGCCTTCAGCGCGGGCAAGGACCAAGGCGCCAGCTTCACGCTCGAGCTGGCCACAGTCCCCGCCCTGGCCCCCGTGGCGCAAGCTCCCACGCCTTCCTTGAGAACCGGTTCGACTCATCGTTCCTTGAAGATCCTCTTGGTTGAGGACAACAAGGAGACCCTCCGCTACCTGTCCTGGATCCTGGCGCAACACCAGCACAAGGTCTATACGGCCGATTGCATGTGGGGTGCGCTCGAAGTCGCGCAGGAAGATACGTTTGACCTGGTCATCAGCGACATCGAGTTGCCCGACGGCAGCGGGCTTGAACTGATGCAGAGACTGGGCGGCGGGCTCGAATTCCCTGGGATTGCGCTCAGCGGATTCGGCTCCGACGACGATGTGCAAATGAGCAAAGCCGCCGGCTTCTCCGAACACCTGACCAAGCCGGTCGATTTCCTCAAGCTCGAAGAGACGATTTATAACGTGACCTCAGCCATCCCTCACAACGAACTCGCTCGTTGAAGCACATCTTTTGGGGATGAATTGAACGTCGCCTTCCCCTGAGCCAAGGCCGCGGGCGGGTCACCCGCAGTCCCAAGGGAAGCAACGGAGATAGGGCGTTGGCGTCGTTCTCAGCGACGAAGCGCTCGCTGGAGCAAGCTGGAAGCTCGTGATGTCGACGGGGGGGGCGAGGATTGGGGCTCAACCTCGATCCAGAGCTTCGGCTCATCGCCTGGAGCGGGAGGCTTGTCACCCAGGCCATCGGCGTCGCGAGCGATCAGGCTGATTCCAAAGGTTCCCTCACCGTTGAGTTCGACCAGGACCGGTGAGACTCGATCCGCGTCCTTGCCCTGCCTGCTCCATGTCTTACCGCCATCCTCAGTGACCCAGATCTCGACGACAGCGGGCCGGCCGTCAGGCCCCGCACGATCGACCGCATAGTCGAGAAGGAACCGAGGACCGGGCACCTTGAGCTTGTTGGTGGGGTTGGATACCGCCACCTCGCTCGGACGACTAGTTCCGGCGGGCTTCGCCAAGGCCGCCATTCCCACTCCGGGATCCGCTCCGACATCCGACGGAATCCGCGAGCTCAACGCCCGCAACGGTGTAACTGGATTCTCGAGGCCCGCTCTGCGGGACGCCTCCTGGCCTGGAGTAAGCTCACGCTCGCTCAGCGCCCCTGCCGCGTCTCGAACTCCCCCCTCCACGACCTCGGGAAGCGAATCAGCCCCCAATAAAGGCGCAGAGGTAATTTGCGTTGCAAAGGGCGCTCCACCAAGCGTTGTCACCAGCGAAGAGGCATCCCGAGCGTGCGGTTCAATGGCCGCTGGGGCTGGATTGTGAGGCGAGGCCTGGTGGACGATGTCCTGAGCCGAGGGGTGAATCGCAGCCAGGGCCTCCTGGCCAACCCGAGATTCAGGGAATCCCTTGGTAACGCCTTGTCCCAGGTTGTCCCGACTTTCCAACTGGGGGGAAGGCCGAGCCGACGACTGACGGACCGGCAAGCCCCCTTGTGAAGCTGCCATCGCAGTCGATTCAGGCTTGAGGCCCAAGTCGGGAGACGGAGAGGGCTTCGGACCGGACTCTGGTTGGGGCGTACGCGCGGTCGCCGTCGCGGGAACTGGCTCAGGTTCCGTCGCGGTCTCTGGTGGAGGCGTACTCGCGATCACCGTCGATTGCCCGGGCCGGCTCGATCCAAGAATGAGGATTTTCTCGGACTTGTTTCCCGCGAGGTCGAGGGCCGTGACACGGACTTGCAACGGCTGGGCATAGCCGGAATCCCAGGTCGCAACCCCGGGCGTCCCCTCCGCATCGAGCGGGACCGGGTGCCATTCCTTTTGCCCTTCCACCTGGTACTCGAGGACCGGGGGATGCGGGTCGGGATGGTCATCTCTGACCTCCCAGCGCACTGAGGCCAGGCTCGCGCTTCGAACGAGTGGATCGAGGACAATCGAAGGCGGCTTCGTATCGACCACGATCTTCATGCTCGGTTCGATCCGAACATCGTCGGCCGGAAAGAGCCGGCCCTGTTCGTCAACGGACCGGACGGCGAGCCAGTACTCGCCGTCGTGTTCGGTGTTGAAGGTGAACGCAGGCCGATCGGGGGTGGTCACCCCTTGCTGCTTCCAATGTCGACCCTGGTCGTCGGAGATCCAGAGTTGGAGTTCGCGTCGGCGAGCGCGCTCGGCCGGATTGATCTGAAACGGAACGCGGAAGGATCGCGACTTATGATAAATCGTCGTCGGCCCCTTCGATGAGGGGGGGGCCTGCGCCGTGGCTGTTGGGTGCGTCCCGATCCCCAGGGCAAAGGTCAAAACGAGCCCTGCGATCGTCAATCGCACTCGAACCCTACTCGGCTGCATATGATCCCTCCTTGGATCAAAGCCCCTCGAAACCGTCGAATGAGGAGAGGCGTCATCGGCTTTGATGCGTCGAGCGGAGCGATGATCGCATCATCGCTCACGCCGAGAGAAATATCTCTCGCCCGTGTGAGCTCTCTCTTTCACGCGGCTTCAACCGGCCAGACAACTCCGTGTCCCCTGGTCACGTCGTTCATCCTTGTCCGACGTCACTCGGTTTGTCTCGGAAAGACAAGCCCTAAGGAGGAAACCAGGGGCAAGCGGATTCCCGACGCCTCCGTCCAAAGAGGGATCGATAAACCGGTCGATCCAATACACGGCGCGGAATTTAACCGAAGTCCCCATTTGCGACAAGCGAGGAATTGCCCTAACTCGAACCCTTGAAAACCGAAACGGCCTGATCGTGCGGGAATCGACTCAATTGACGCTCGATCGAATTTGAATCATCCTGCACTCCCGGCTTACGAGTTGCTCCAAGAGAAAATTTCACTCGGGTACACTTCCTGGTTTGATGATTCGGGGATGAAAAGGAAATCGCGATGAGCCAAGAGCGCTCAATGCTCCGAGGCGAAGCCGGTCCGATCCGCATCGAACGGACGGAGAAAGGGATCGCCCAGATCACGGCCGAAGATGCCGACGACGCCCTGCTCGGACTAGGATACTGCCATGGGCGCGACCGTGGTCTCCAGATGCGACTCGTGCGCAATTTCGGGCGGGGGCAGACCTGCGAGCGGCTCCGTGATACCGACGCCATGCTCGAGATCGATCGCTTCTTCCGTCGCCTCAACTTCTGTGGTGACGCGGCCGAACAAACCAGGGCGCTAACCCCCCGCGTGCAACGGGGAAATGAGGCCTACGGCCAGGGCGTGAACCTCGCCTTCGAGGAGCTCGGAGTCCCCTGGGAGCTTCGAGTCCTCGGCGGGACGTCCCGAGACGAACCCTGGACCTTCGCCGACGTCTATCTCACGGCCAAGGTGATCGGATATGTCGCGCTCGCCATCAGCCAGAATGAGATCGAACAGTGGATCATTGAATGCGTGCAGAGCGGAATCAGCCGAGCCTTGCTCGAAGAGCTGTTTCCGGGACAACTCGAGGGACTCGACGAGGAAGCGCTGCGGCGGATCCAGCTTCAAGAGCGGGTCGTGCCCGAAGCGCTCTGGCAGATACCGGGGCTCCCCGCGGCGATGGCCTCGAACAACTGGGTTGTGGCCGGAGCGAAAAGCATCTCAGGGCGGCCGATCGCTTGCAACGACCCGCACTTGCAGGTCAACCGACTCCCCGCCTTCTGGTACGAGGCGGTGCTCCGCTGGAACTCCAAGGGGGCACCCCGCTATGCCATGGGCGGCTCGATCCCCGGCATCCCCGGCATCGTCGTCGGACGCAACCCCGATGTCGCCTGGACGGTAACCTATGCGTTCATGGATTGTGTCGATTCCTGGATCGAGGATTGTCGCGAGGGACAGTATCGCCGGGGCCAGGATTGGATTCCCTTTCGAATTCGCGAGGAAACGATCCAGCGCAAACGGAACCCACCCCTTGTGGTTCGGTTTCACGAAAACGACCACGGCACACTCAATGGAGATCCCCACAAACCGGGCCACTATCTCACCACCCGTTGGTCGTGCGGCGAGCAGACCGGCGCCATGTCGCTCGAAGCGATCCTGGGCATGCTCGAGGCCCAAACGCTCGACGAGGGAAAACACCACTTATCGCATCTCTGCAATTCTTCATGGAACTGGCTACTCGCCGACCGAGATGGCAACATCGGGTACCAGATGGCGGGCAAGATGCCACTGCGGCGGCCCGGAACCTCGGGCCTCGTTCCCTTGCCCGGCTGGGAGCCCGGCAATGACTGGCAAGGGTTCGCCGCGACCGAGGATCTGCCCCAATGTGTCAACCCACCTGAAGGCTTTCTGGCTACGGCCAACGACAACCTGAACGGTTATGGCAAGTGCAAACCGATCAACCTCTGCGTCGCTCCTTATCGCGCCGAGCGCATCCGGGCGGTCCTCTCCCGGCCGGAGCCCTTCACTCTCGAAGACATGAAGACGTTGCAGTTTGATGTCCGCTCCACTCAGGCCGAACGCTTCATGGCCATCCTGAGGCCGTTGCTCGACGCCGCCGACCCAGGTGAAAACCAGCAGATTCTGCTCGACTGGGATCACGGCTATGACGACGACTCGCGCGGCGCTTACCTTTTTGAACATTTCTACCGCGAGTTGCTCCAGGAGGTCTTCGGCGGCCAGAATGTCACCAAGCACCCCCGATCCCACCTGGGCGTACCGGTCGTGAATCATCTGCTCAACGAGACGACCCTGATGGCCGAATACTACGGAGCCTTCGACGCCGTCCTGCTCTCCGAGCAGGCCCGCTGGTTCGGCGGCCGCCCGCGTCAGGAAATCTATGCGACGGCCCTCGCCCGAGTCCTCAGCCTCGAGTCTCGCCCCTACGGTGAGGCCCGTAAGATGAGGCTGGAGCATCTGCTGCTTGGCTCGAAGTTGCCGAAGATTCTTGGCTTCGATCACGGCCCGATTCCACTCAAGGGGGGCCGGGCGACCATCCATCAAGGTCAGTGGCTCCGCGCTCAAGGACGCAGGATCGCCTGCGGCCCCTCGTACCGCTTCGTCACCGACCTGGCCACGGACGAGATGGAGACCACACTCCCCGGCGGTCCCAGCGACCGCCGGTTCTCGCCTTGGTACGTGAACGGCCTACTTGACTGGCTGGAGGGAAACTACACGGTCCTTCGCGGAGCAGACCGTCATTGAGCATCAGAAATGACTGACAGAACCTTGGTCGGCCCGAAGCCGTCGGCGGTTCATCGACCGGGTGGCCAACCCCGGGGCCTTCTCGAAGTCATCCGCTCCCCGCTCATGTAGCCACCCCCGCTGCGGCGGAGGCGGCTGCAGAGAAGCAAAACATCATAATTACAAGATCAATCTACGAATCCAGGATTCCGATCGGCTCAACGCAACGGCAGTGTTGCAGACCGTTGAGACACCGCCGGAACCTTGATGAGCGTGGCCAACGCTTTTTCGAGGGCGGGGCCGCGAAGTTCCAGGCGAATGATCTTTCCTTCCGGGTCGATCAGGAACGTGGCCGGGATCGAATTCACGCCGAAGGCCTCGACGAGATCACCGCCACTGCTGCCGTTATGAACTTGCCGCCAGGGGATGTTCCGCGCTTTGACAAAGTCGAGTAGCGCCGTTTTCGTTTCGTCGAGACTGACCCCCACGACCTCGAATCCGCTGTCGTGATACTTCGCGTACGCCTCTTGCACGTTTGGCAGTTCGGCAATGCAAGGGGCACACCAAGTCGCCCAGAAGTCGACCAGGACGTACCTGCCTTTGAGGTCGGCCAGACGCAACGGCGCTCCCTTGATGTCCTTGACCGAAGTGTCAGGGGCCGGCTTGTTCACCTTGTCGAGCCGGTTCAGGTCGGCGCGGATCTTCTGACGCAACGTCGGGCTTTCGCCGTAACGTTCGAGCAGGGTCTCATAAACCTGCCTCGCGATGGAGTATTCCCCCGCGGCCGTCGCGGCATTGGCCAGAGTGTCGGTAAAATTCGCGGCGAACTCTTCTTGATCGTCCTTGCCGAGTCCTCGCATCAATTCCTTGTAGCGACCCAGAGCCTCGGCGTACTTGCCAGTCTGGGCGCGGGACATCGTGCCGACGATTCGCGCGAGCGATTGAATCGGACCGTCCGGCTGATCGGTCAGGTAACGGGTCGCGATCGCCTCGTGCTCGGCGAACCAGTCATGCTCAATCGCCTTATTGAAGAGCAACATGTAGGCCTGTTCAACATCCTCGGCTTTCGGATGCTCATCAATATAGGCCTTCAGGTCGTGGAGCAACGCGCGATCGTGTTTGTCCTGGAGCGCCGAGACGCTCGAACCCTTCGGCTCCTGGGCCGTGACCGCCGATGCGGTCGCGGCCAGGATCAGAGTGGCGATCAGAGTCTGGAAGTTCGACACGAAAGTCCTCTCTTTTTCATCCTGTCGGGCCAGTTCGACGAGGGCCCGGACAACCCATTTCATCGAATCGAACGTCAGGCCGATCCGCCGGCGACCTGTGCGGTAACCGTGAGCGGGGCATGAGCAGGTCGGCGCGTGGGGAGGAGATCGCTGATGACTTCGTTCCACTGGGCGCAGCAGGTCGCCTTCTCGTGCGAATCCAGGAAGGCCGCGCGGGCGAGTTGCCCCATTCGATCGGCCCGGTCAGAATCGGCGGCGAGACCCGTCAGAGCGTCGACCAGGCCGTCGACGTCTCCCAGGCGAATGGTCATTCCGCAGCCGGCGTCACGAATCGTGTCCGCCGATTCGCTATGCTCGGGGCCAACGAAAATCGCGGGACGACCCGAGGCCATGGCGCCGTAGAGCTTTCCCGGAACCACGATGCCCGTCATCTCCCGACGCATCGAGATCAGGTGAACGTCGGCGATGGAAAGCGATGCGTGCAGGCGTTCCCTCGGGAAATAGTCGAGGAGTTGGATGTTCTCCAATCCCTCTGTCTCTTTTGCGGAGCGCACCTCGGCAAGACGAGGCCCGGCCCCCACGAAGAGAAAGACGATGTCCGAGCGATCGCGGAGACGTCGGGCCGCGGCGAGGAACTCCTCGAAGGAATGGGCCAGGCCGAGATTGCCGGAATACATCGCCACGAACTTGTCCGACAGGCCGAGTTCGGCCCGAAGCGGGTGCCCGAAGCGTGGCATCGGGTAAATCTCTTCGCGACGGCTCCAGACCGGCACCGTGACCAGGCGATCGCGGTGGACCCGCTTGGCCGCGATCCGATCGGCCATATAGGAACCAAGCACCACGACCGTGTCGGCCTGGCGATAGACGAAATCGCTCAGCCAGGCGAGCCCGGCCACGACGGGGTTGCGTCGCGACATCCGGCCCAGGGCCAGACTCGCGTCGGGATGGAGATCCATGCTCCAGTAGACGTGCCGCGTTCCCTTGAATCGCCTCAACAGGGTCCCGATGAGACCGATAATCGGCGGCGTGCTCAGGGTCACAACCACGTCGAACCGAGGCATGGTCAGACCCGAGGCCACCGCCCGAGCATAGAAGCTCAAGTAGTCGATCATGCGGGTCAAGGTACTGCGCCGGCCTAGCGAGGTCGTCGGTACACGATGGATCTGGACGCCGTTGTGGACCTCGAACGCAGGGGGACGCGGTGTGCCCGGCTTGTATCCCCCTTGGCCGCAGAGGACGTGGCACTCATACCCTTCGGCAGCGAGCGACTCGACCAGGTCGGCCAAATGCTGAGCGGTCGAGGCGTGGTCGGGCCAGTAGTACTGGTTTACGAACAGGAGCCGTCCGGGCTGAGGCATTGCGTCCGCTCCGAGCCGCATCGAAACCGGACCCGCCATTTTACGAGCCCGAGGCGCGGCGGCTCGATTCCGCCTGGCGACGCCGAACGCCCTTCTGAACCATGCTTTCACCATTTGGTGTCCGCCTGGGCCTTATTGGCCCGGTACCAGGCAATCGTCTTAGCCAGGCCGGACTTCAGGTCGGTCGGCGCGATCCAGCCATCCAGAGCCTGAGTCATCCGGGTCACGTCGAGGACCTTCTTGAGCGCGCCATCGGGCTTGTCGGCATTCCAGACGACCTCCCCCGCATAGCCGGTCACCGTGTTGATCGTCTCGACCAACTCACGAATCGAAGTACCGATCCCGGTGCCGATATTCAACGGCATCGCCGCGTCGTCGTACTTCTCCGCCGCCAGCACGATCGCGTCGGCGCAGTCTTCCACATAAATGAATTCGCGGATTGGCTTGCCCGTGCCCCAAACCTCGAGGCTCGGCGCCTTGCCCAGCTCTGCCTCCACCCATTTTCGGACCAGGGCCGCCACCACGTGCGATCGATCGGGGTTGTACGAGTCACCCGGCCCGTACAGGTTGGTCAGGATCAGGTGAATCGAATCGAGTCCGTACTGCCGCTTGTACGCTTGGGCCTGCACGGCCATCATCTTCTTGGTCAGGCCGTAGTTCACCACGCTCGCGTGACACGGCCCCGCCCAGAGATCCTCTTCCTTGAGGTTCCCCTCAAGATAGCCGGGATAGCTGCAAGCCGTGCCGATCGCGACGAACTTATTGACCTTGGCCAGACGGGCGGCCTCCATCAAGTTCGCGCCCATGACCAGGTTCGAGTAATAGAGCTTGGCGGGCTCGGCGACGTTGATTCCAATGCCGCCGTAATAGGCGGCGGTGTGGAAGAGCATGTCGCAAGGGTGCTCGAGAAGGCACCTCAGGCAGGCTTCGAGCGTCGTCAGATTATAGTCACGCTGGCGAGGAACGAAGACCTTGGCCCCTAAACCCTCGAGCCGCTTGACGAGATGCTGGCCGAGGAACCCCGCCCCCCCTGTAACCGTCACGCGCTTGTCCGACCAGAAGCCTTGCATCGGTGTCCGTCCTCCCTGAGGTCCTGTCTCTAGATGGTGCGCGCGTTGCGTTGAATGCCAATTCGTCGATTTGATTAGACGTTGGCGAATGGGTTCTGGAACTCGATCAACTGAGCGGCTCGGACCAGTTCGGCGATGCCACGGTCCAGATCCACCGTCGTCTCGAATCCTTTGGCTCGGATCTTCTCGTACGAGACCTCGTAGTTCCGCTGATCGGCGTCGCTGCCGAACTCGGCGAAGTGCAGGTAGAAGTCAACATGCTCGAGAATTTTCCGGGCCACGTCTTCCTTGGTGAAGTTCATAGTCTCATGGCCGACGTTGTAAACGTCGTCCTTGACCGTGTCCCACTTCTCCAGGGCGAAGATCATCGAGCGGGCCATGTCGCGAACATGCACGAACGTTCGCTTGAAGCCCCCCTGATACACGATCAGGCTCTTGTTCTTCACCGCCTGGTAGGTGAAGTCGTTGGGCATCAGGTCGAGTCGCATCCGGTTGCTGACGCCGAAGGCCGTCGCATAGCGATACGCAATGCCGTTGCCCGCATCGAGGACCATCTGCTCGGCCGTGGCCTTGGTTTCACCGTAGAGGGTGATCGGAGCGCGCGGGGTCTTCTCGTTGCAGATATAATCGGGAACGGCACCGTAGATACTGCCAGTCGATGCGAAAATGACCTTCTGGTCGGGCTTGCGTTGGCTCAGCAGGTTACGGGTCCCGTCGACGTTGGTCGCCTGGGCCAACTGCGGCTCCTTCTTGCAAGCCGGGTAGCCGACGATCGCGGCGAGGTGAACAACGGCGTCCATGCCCTCCAGGGCCTTCTTGACTCCGGCCTCGTCGGTCACGTCCCCTTTGATCAACTCAAAGGACTGGTGCTGGCAGCAAGGGAGAAGCCCCTGGCCGCCGAACTTGAGCGAGTCGTAAACCCGGACACTGTGCCCCTGTTCCAGAAGCATGGGGACGAGGGTCGAGCCAACATAGCCGGCGCCGCCGGTGACGAGGATGCGCATGGGAAGTCCATCCTTGGGTGCTGATGATCCGTCGATTCGTTGCGTGAATTCAATTCAAGGGGAGAGGGCAGGCGGCAAGTTGAGACGTGTTCAAAGCGCCGGGGCCTCGTCCTTGCGGCCAATCCAAAGTTGCGTATACGTTGGAGACAGGGACTTTTCCATGGCCCAGGTTCGTTCGCGTTGTCGGCCATGGCCGCCACGGAACCGTTTCACTGAGCTATCCCGTCGGCCGCTACTATCGAAAAGTCGAGCCAACCTGTCAACGTCACTTCCCGCCGATCCGCCGGCAAAGGCGAACCAGGTTGGCCCGAATTCCCCCGCTTCGTCCTGCCGAAGGCTCAGGTCCGGAACGATCTCCAGCGGTCGGGGACTTCGATCACAGTCGGCCCGGAACGACCGAGAGCGGCGGTGACGGCCTCTCTCAGTTCGGCGGCGTCGGTGACCCGAGCCGAGGGGACGCCAAATGAGTCGGCCAGCTTGAGAAAGTCGGGGTTATTCAACTCGACGTCGAGATATCTTTCCTCGTGGACACGTTTCTGAATGTTCTTGATCGCTCCGTAGCTGGAATCGTTGTGAACGATCGCGATCACGGGGAGGTGATATCGAGTCGCGGTCGCGAGTTCCTGGGCGGTCATCAAAAATCCGCCATCGCCGCTGATCGAGACGACGGGCTCGCCTTCGCGGGCCACGGCAGCACCAACGGCCGCGGGAAAGCCCCATCCTAAAGTGATATAATTTGATGGATAAAAGAGACGACGAGGGCCGTATGAGGTCCAATCGGTATGCAACCGGTAGCCCATTTCGCAAGCGTCCGTGAAGACGGGAATGGCTTCGGGCAGAACGGCACGGAGCGTCTCGATCAACCATTCGGGCCGAGCAGGCCGCGCCGCTCGCGCCTGCACCCAGATCGCGTCCCAGCCCCCCGTCCGAATTTCGGGCAAGGCTCCAAGCAGTTCCGTGAGCGCGGCTTTTGCATCGGCCTCGATGCCGACGGCAACCGGGTGGTTCATGCCGATCTGGTCGGGGTCAACGTCGATCTGCACGAGGTTTGCCGGAACCGGCATGCGTCTCCAGTCGGTCATGACCTCGGTGAACCGGCAACCGATCGCCAGCATTGCGTCGGCATGCGGCAAGGCTTCCTTGGCGCGTGCCGATCGAGCATGCCCCAGCGAATAGGGATCGCGTTCATCAAGGATTCCCTTCCCGTTGAGCGAGGTGACGACCGGCGCACCGAGGCGTTCGGCAACGGCCCGGACCTCGGCGGCCGCTCCCGCCCAGAGCGCCCCTCCACCGGCCAGAATGATCGGCCGTTGGGCACCTCGGAGCAAGGCGACGGCCTCGGCAATTGCACTGGCCGGTACCACTGACGACGAGGTGGGAGCCGCCGGGGCAACTACAGAGCCCGAGGCCTGAAATTCTTCCCGCATCAGATCCTGGGGCAGGAAGAGCGCCGTGGGGCGAGGCCGGCCACGGCTCATCGCTTCAAACGCCTGGTCAAGCATCGCCGGAATGTCATTGACGTTACGAACGGTGCCACACCATTTGGTCACCGGTCGGAAGATCGACTCCAGGTCGATCTCGTGATAGGCGCCACATTCCTGGTGAATGCGATCGGCGTTGACCTGTCCCGCGAGTAGCAAGATCGGTACCGAGTCGGCCCAGCACTCGGCGACCCCCGTCAGGGCGTTGGTCGCGCCGGGGCCGGCCGTCGTGCAGACCAGGCCCGGCTTGCCGGTCGCCCTGGCATAGCCGTCGGCCGCGAATGCGCCCGCCTGCTCATTGCGAGTCAGAATCGTCGCGATCGATCCGTGGCGGCCAATCGCGTCGTAAATCGTCGTCGAGTGGGAGCCCGGCATCCCAAAAAGATGCCGAAAGCCGAGACGAAAAAGACCTTCGACCAGGATATCGGCACCATTCATCATGGCCAAAGCTCTCAATATTTCCTAATCTGGTCGCAGTTCCACGGATCCCGCTCCGCGAGACTGTACCCGAATGCCCAGGGCTCGGGTAGGGAGCGGCCGATCCGCGGCGAGGCTTACCGCATCCGACAGACGTCACGCCCGAGTCCTCTCACGGGCTCGCGACGGTTTCGACAGCAAGCGCCGAATGCGTTAGGATGAATCCCGTACTGGACGGCCGGCTTGTGGGACTGTTTGCGAGGGGACCAAAGGAGATGGCGTCGGTCACATTGCCCAGCCGAAAATTCCGCGAGGACCTTGCGTCGAAAGTCCCCGGGCGTCCGACATACGCCACCGAGGTTGTCGACCTGATCTTGGCTGAAGCACGAGCGTTAGGCGCAAGTGATGCCCACTTGCAACCGACAGCCGACGGCCTCGAGATCCGCTGGCGGATCGACGGAGTTTTGCAACCGGCCGGGAATCTGCCGATCGGGGTCGCCGCCAACGTGATCGCGCGGCTCAAGGTGCTGGCGGACCTCCTGACGTATCGGACCGATGTCCCGCAGGAAGGACGGATCCGGTCGGCCCCGGGCGACGTTGAAATGCGTCTGAGCCTGTTTCCGACGCTCTACGGCGAGAAGGCCGTCATCCGCCTCTTCGCCGCATCCGGCCGTTACCTTCGACTCGATGACCTGGGGTTACCGGCCGAGATTCAGGAGACGCTCAGGCGGCTTCTCGGGGCGACCTCGGGAGCGATCATCCTCAGTGGGCCGGCAGGTAGCGGCAAGACGACCACGATCTACGCCTGCCTCCGTGAGCTCGTGGCCTCGACCGACGGGCGAAGGAACCTGGCCACCCTGGAGGATCCGATCGAAGTGCCGGTCGCCGGCGTGGCCCAATCTCAGGTCAATCACGCGGCGGGGTTTACCCTCGAGACCGGTCTCCGCTCACTGTTGCGGCAGGATCCCGAGGTAATCGTCGTCGGGGAAATCCGCGACCCGGCCACCGCCGAAATCGCGTTTCAGGCGTCGCTGACCGGCCACCTGGTTCTGACCACGTTCCACGCCGGTAGCGCGGCCGGAGTGATCGGCCGGCTCTCCGACATGGGCATTGAGCCGTACCTGCTCCGCAGCGGCACGCTCGCGATCGTCAGCCAGCGGCTGGTTCGCAAGCTCTGCTCCTGCGCCCAGGTGACCGAAGATCCCGCTCACCTGCTTGGCCTATCGGTCTCGCGTGCCTGCTTGCCCACAGGCTGCGACCTCTGCGGCGGAACGGGCTACCGTGGGCGGATGCTCCTGGCCGAGATGCTCGTTCCCGAGTCGAATGCCCTCGGCACCGCGATCCTGACACGCTCCGACGTGGAACGGCTGGGCCGGTTAGCGATCGAAGCGGGAATGGTCGACCTCTGGGCTCGCGCTCGATACGCCATCGAAGAAGGGCAGACCTCCCCCGCCGAAATCCGCCGGGTACTTGGCGTCACTTGATGCCGGCCACGGCCGTGCTTTGCCGCTTTGAAATTTTTTAAAAGGCACGATCACGGGGCCGAGGCAGTCCTCATTTCTATCGACGGCTTGCAGCCCGAGTAAGGGCACGAGTCGAACCAGAAGGTGGCCATGACCCTGGACCCGTCACGGAGGCCTAAGGCACCGGGCAAGTGTGGACAAGCGTAGCCAGGCACATCCGTGGCGAAGTCTAGAGAATTCAGTGAAGATGGATGCCCGGCCGCAACCTCGATGGGTTTTCCTGGATCTCCACCTTAAACCCACGGCCAGCCGTGACGGGTCGGTCGGCGGGTGGGTCGGCCCGCCGATCGCGGAAAATTCTGAGTTATTAGACGAGCGACCCGCGGAAAGCAGGCTCAATTCCGATCCGCCTCTGGAATTCCCATTCGAAAATCAGGGCTTCAACTCATCAACGTCTTCCTGGATCAACTTCAGGAAGTCGTCGTCGTTGGCTTCAATAATCGGCGTGGGAGCGATCTTGAAGTCCTCGGGAAGTGCGTCATCAAAGTCGGCTTCGTCGGCCGAGACCCGCTCGATCACCTCGGGAGCATGGGTCGATCGACTCCGATGCTTCGGTTTGTTGTCATCGGTATCGAGGCCGGCCAGTTCCATCAGCGAATGCCGCTTTTTGGTCTCCGAGATTTCTTCATCCAGGAGTTGATCCTTGCTGAAGATGCCGACGGGGCCACCTGGTTCGTAATCGATCGTGAAAAAATGAGTGGCGATGCCCAATTCATCATCGGGCATGATGCTGTGTTCGCTCGCGATCTGCGACCCGTTGACGGTCGTCCCGTTGGTGCTGCCGAGATCGCGTATGTGCCAAACGCTGTTCACGAGGCGCAACACGCAGTGCTTGCCTGAGACATTGGTGAAATCGAGGCAGATATCGCACGAGGCCCGGCGGCCGACGACGACTTCGGCCTTGTGCAGGGGGATTGGATCGCCGCCGCCCGTGGGCGTCAAAATCCCGAGCACCTTGGTGTCGGACGTCATGGAGGGTCCTCCCATCGACGTTGACAGAGAATGAGGCTAAATGGGAACGAATGAGCCTTCATGGTATCCAGGTCGACCATGTTCGCTCAAGTGCGACCAACGATCCGCGTCGATCACGAGATCAAATCTAGGTCAGGGTCTGGAACCTGGCCTCCCCTTCGGATAGCTTCGGGCCAAGCTGGCACAAGAAGTTGGGGTGTCTCGGGAGCAGCGTGTGGCCACCCGAGTGCTCCACAATTCGACGGGGAACCGACCATGCGATCGGACATTTCGCGAGACCTGACGCGGCGCGAGCTTCTGGCGGCCGGTCTGGCCGCGGCCGGTGCTCTTGCTCTTCGCACACCTGTGAACGCCGCCCCCAGTGCCGCCAACGAGGCTTACGGCCCATTCAAGTTGGGACTTCAAAGCTACTCCCTTCGGGGCTACATGGCAAAAGGAAAGCCCGACGTCGAAAAGGCGTTGTCGATCACCAAGGACCTGGGACTGCACTACTGGGAAGCCTATCCCGCGCATCTCCCCACCACGTCGTCGGCCGACGAGATCGCCAGATACAAGAAGCTGACCGCGGCCCACGAGGTCTCGGTTATTGGTTATGGCGTCATCCCATTCACCAAAGACCACGAAGCCAACCGAAAAGCCTTTGAGTTCGCCAAGGCCATGGGATTTGGCTACCTGTCCGCGGATCCGTCGCTCGATAGTTTCGACAGCCTCGACAAACTGGTCGAGGAGTACGGAGTGGGGGTCGGCATCCACAACCACGGTCCGGGACATCACTATGCCTTGATCGACACGATTGCCAAGGTGATCAAAGATCACCACCCCAAAATTGGCTGCTGCATCGACACCGGCCACTTCCTCCGCTCGAACGAAGACCCCGTCCGCGCCGCCGAGGTCTTCGGCAAGCGGATTTTTGGCGTTCACCTGAAAGACGTCAAGGAAAACAAGGCGGCCACGGACGTCAAGGACAGGATGAAGTTCACCGTGCTCGGCCACGGCGACCTGAAAACAGCGGAACTGCTCAAAGTCCTCGCCGGGCTCAACTACCAGTACTGCCTGGCACTCGAGTACGAAGAAAACGTCCTGAACCCGATCGAAGACCTTCGCGCCTGCTTGAACGCTGTCCGTGAGGCAGCCAGCACGCTCAAGAAGAGTTAATCTCGCCGCTCATCAACGGCTTCCACGTGCGTCCTGGCTCCACGAACGGGAGGGGCCAGGACCACTTGGGGCGACTCGCCTTTGAGCGAGACTGCGCCACATAGAGGATCCGCAACTGAACAAGTCGCGCCCTGTCGCCGAAAATAAGAATGGGGCTTGAGGAGAAAGAGGGCCACGGACCTGCTTGAGTCCTTCTGGTCGATACCGCCCCGTCAGCGAGAACGCCCGATGATGACAACCCAATCACCGCCGCGCGACGTGGTGATCCCGACCCCCGACGGACTGTCGCTTCGAGGTTGGCACTGGACCCGGCCCAACCCACGCGGAATCCTGGTCATCGCCCACGGTTTCGGAGAACACGGCGGTTGCTACCGCCATGTCGCCGACGCATTAGGACCCGCGTTGGAGCTCGATATTCTCTCGCCCGACCTCCGCGGGCACGGCCGCAGCCCCGGGCCCCGGGGAGTTGTGAGCCGTTACGAAGACCTCATCTCTGACCTCTACGCCGCCGTCGTCTGGGCGCGGCAGGTCCAGCCTGGTCTGCCGACTTACATTCTCGGCCATTCCAATGGAGGCCAACTCACGCTCCGGCTGGCGCTCGAACCCGATGCCGCTCTGGACGGAGTGGTCGTAATCAACCCATCGATCAAGCTCGCGACTCATGTCGCCTACCACAAACTCTTGATCGGGCGGTTCCTCCGTCAATTCGCTCCGAGCGTCACCCTCGGCGCAAAGTTGAACACTGAGATCCTCACAAGCGATCCCGCGATGAAGCGTGAGCATCAGACGGACCCACTCCGACACAGCCGGATCAGTGCCCCGCTCTTCTTCGGAATGGTGGAAGGGGGGCAACTTTTGGCTGAACACGCGGGGGAGTTCACGCTCCCGCTCCTGATGATTCTTGGTGGCCTCGACCAGGTCATCGCTCCCGAGCCTTCTCGCCTCGTGTTTGAACGAATCGCCAGTGACGACAAGACGTTGCTGATGTACCCCAAGATGCTCCACGAGCCCTTGAACGAGGTGGGACGCGAGCAAGTGTTCGCCGATATCATTTCGTGGCTCAGCCCACGCCTCGACCGGCCGTAATCGATCGCCGATGGGAGTCGAGTCACGGGCCGTCAGGCGCGGACGAACTGGTGCCCGGGAAGCCGACGCACCAACCGCCTCATCTCGAGGACGCTCAGCGTGGCGAGCACCTGCGACGCCACCAGCCCGGTCCGGCCGATCAATTCATCCACGGCGGTGGGGCGGTCATCGAGCTGGCCCAAGAGGGACCGTTCCAGCTCGGAGAGAGTCAGCTCGGCGGGGTGCCGAACCGGAGTCTCCTCCGACGACGGGCGCACCTCACGCACCAAGGGGCCTAGTTCCTCGAGGATATCGTCGACGGTCTCGACGAGCCGTGCTCCGTCCCGGATCAGGCGGTGGCAGCCGTGACTGGAAAGGCTGTCGACCGGCCCCGGAACGGCGAAGACGTCACGGTTCTGTTCCATCGCGTGGTGCGCTGTGGAGAGCGAACCACTCCGTGGAGTCGCCTCGATCACGACGACGCCCAGACAGAGTCCCGAAATAATGCGATTTCGCTGAGGAAAAAGGCCGGCCAGCGGCCCCTGCCCCATCGGCATTTCGCTGATCACCGCGCCGGAGGCGGCGATTTGAGCCGCCAGGTCCTCGTGCTCGGGCGGGTAGACCTGACCGAGGCCGTTGGCCATGACGGCAAGTGTTCGTCCCCCAGCCTTGATCGCTCCGCGGTGCGCCGCCGCGTCGATCCCCCGGGCCAGTCCCGAAACCACCGTAATCCCGACCCTGGCCAGCGAGGCGCCCAGACGTTCGGCCACCCGCAGCCCATAGGGGGTGCATTTCCGCGAGCCCACCAAGGCGATGGCCAGCGGATCGCGTGGTTCGTAGGATCCCTTGATGTAGAGCAGAAATGGAGGGTCGGGGATATCTTGCAACGGAGGAGGATAGAGGGGATTCTGCGCGGTCACCACCTGAACGCCCGCGCGATGACAGCGCTCCAGTTCGGCTCCCGCATCATGGTCGCGGCGGGCCGTTGCGATCCGCTCGGCGATCTTGGGGCCGATCCCCTGCACCTCGCGCAGGGTCGAGACCGAGGCCTCGAGCACCCCGCGCGCCGTTCCGAATCGCTCGAGAAGCTGTCGACTCGTGTGCGGTCCCACTCCCGCGACCATCGTCAGGCAGACCAAGTCGCGAAGGTCCGAGTCGGTCATGGAAATTCGGCCTCGCGCCGGGGGGTCAGTCTTTGGAGGATTCACGGCCCAATCGTAGCGAGCAAGCGACTGTCCGAATAGACATGTCCCCTGGCTCGATACGTCGCCCTTCTCGCCTCAGTTGACGTTCGGCGATTTCCCGATCGCCCATGACTCGTTGGGGGAGATCCCCTGCCTTCGAAGTTCAACCTGACCGGCTCATCAGAGATCAGAGTTGGCGATCTGGATCGTCCGAATTCCGCGCCTGGTTAAATATTCATGCATGTCGTACGAGTTTATCGAGGGCTGCTCGGCACGTGACATCGTGCGTCCCTCGGTGCAACGCAATCCAACATTCAAGGGGAATCGATGGCGACACGAGAGGAAGCCAGCGGGAGGAAGTCGCGAAGGGGGTGGATCGGCCTGGTTGCGCTCCTGATCGCACTCATGTTCGTCCCCCTGGTCTGGCTGCTGATGCCCAGAAGATTCCTCGGCGAGACGCTACCAAGCCCCAACGGCTACGACGACCTGATTGCCGCCGGCAGGTTGGTCACGGGCGACATTGGGAAGGTCGCCGACCTCGATAAGGCGAATACGAACGACCTGCGTGCGCTCGTCGAGGTGAACAGCGACGCGCTGGCTCGGGCGCAAATCGGCCTCGGACGGAAGTCGGCCGTGCCCCTGGCGAAGTCGCCCTCAGTTGAGGCCCATCTCGAAGGCTTCAACACGCTACGGTCGCTCGGCCGGCTGCTCGCGGCCGAGGCCGCACTGAGGGAGCATGAGGGGCGCACGGCCGACGCGGCCAAACTCTACTTTGGAGTGATCCTGTACGGCCGAGCGATGTCCACCGGCGGCCTCATTCACGAGAGGTTGGCTGCTGGTGCAATCCAGTACGCCGGGATCCGGGGTTTGAACCGTTTGGCCCCGACCCTTTCGGCCGAAGAATCCCGACGGCTCGCCAGGGAGGTTGAGCGACTCGACCGCGCCCGCGAGCCGCTGGACCATGTGTTCAACCGCGATCAGGAGTTCCACCTCGCGCGACGCGGCCTGTCGATGCAGATCGGCCACGCCATCTATCGCAAGCAAATGCAGGCGATGCTCATGCCCACCAAGGCAGCGGCCAAGCAGTCCGACCGGCTTAATCAGACTGAATTACGGCTGCTCGCCGCAACGCTCGCATTGCGAGCCTATCGCCTCGACCACCCCGATGAGCCGGTGCCCCCCAGCCTCGATGCACTCGTACCCACCTACCTCGAGGCTATCCCCTTCGACCCGTTCTCCCAGGGGCCCATGACGTTCAAAGCTCAAGGCGATGTCGTACGAATTTACAGCGTGGGCCCAAACGGACGCGACGATGGCGGAATCGCATCACCGTCCAGGAACTCGTTCGTTGGGGATCTGCTTCTGGAATCGCCCTGAATGCGGCGGATCGAGCGGCTTCGGGGCAGGCTTTGACTCGCAAAGGACGGTGTGGCCCCACTTGAGATCGTGCGTGAGAAGCCAGACGGACTCTTGTAAGGTGATACGGCCACCCCGACTTCCAATCTTCTTGCCAGAAGTCCTGGTTGGCCGTGCCCACCCAACAAGACATCGTCACGCCCCCCCCCGTTGTTTAGGCGACGGTGAGCACCTCGCGCACGTCGGACTCGGAAGGGAGATCGGTCAGTTCGACGAGTCCGATCGTTCGGGGCAGCACAAAGCGGATCTTCCCCTTCTGATTTTTCTTGTCGCGAGTCATCGCTTCGATCAAAGAATTCTGATTGAGTTCGGGGGCTGACACCGGGAGGCCATACCTCTTGACGAGCGCTTCGACGCGTGCCGACGTCGCCGAGTCGATCCATCCGAGGTTTTCCGCAAGCCGGGATTCAATCACCATGCCCACAGCGACGGCCTCACCGTGGTGGTAATGCCCGCCGTACCCAGCGACCGATTCGATCGCGTGGGCCACCGTATGGCCAAAGTTGAGCACGGCTCGGAGGCCGGTTTCCTCCCGTTCGTCCTTGGAGACAACGTCGGCCTTGAGCTGACAACTGTGAGCGACGATATGGCGGACTACCGCGGGTTCGCGGGCCAGGATCGCATCGACCGATTGCTCCAGGAATGAGAAGAAGTCGGCGTCGAGGATCACTCCGTATTTGATGACCTCGGCCAGTCCGCAACGATACTCACGGTCGGACAAGGTCTGAAGGCTCTCCGTGTCGATCCAGACTCCGACCGGCTGGTGAAAAGCGCCAATAATATTTTTGGCCCGGGGGTGGTTGACCCCCACCTTCCCGCCGACGGAACTATCGACCTGGGCCAGCAAGGTGGTCGGGACCATGAGCAAGGGGAGACCGCGGGCATAGCTCGCCGCGACAAAACCGGCCAGGTCGCCGATCACTCCGCCTCCCAGAGCGACCACCACCGTGTGGCGGTCCGCTCGGATTCTCACCAATTCATCAAAAAGGTCGGCGGCGCAGTCAAGCGACTTGGTGGACTCGCCAGGAGGCATCACCGCCAGCGAAGTCGCAATTCCAAGGCTCTCCAACGCCGCGCGGAAGGGAGCTTCGAGCGGCGCGACGTTCCGGTCGGTCACCAGTAGCGCTCGCCGGCACGACCGGCCCGCCCAGGTCGCGTCCAGGGCCGAGCGAGCGAAGGCCGCGAACGAGTCTTGCCGCCCGCTGACAACTTGGACCACGTACGAGCGCGGGCCAAGCTCCACGAGCACTCGCGATTCCGGCTCGATCGAAATTGATGAAGAGGGCACGTCGTGGTTTCCTTCACCGGTCCAAGGGTTGCAAGTCTATCACCCTGAATCGTCAGGATGATCGCCGTCTGTGGACGCCCGGTTGCGTTGCGGGTTGACTCGCCGGCTGCTACAGTATAATCCAGGTGATGTGGAAGGAACGTCCATCCCCCGTCCGCAACCCGGTCTGGGTGGCCAATGATGACCGACCCCTTGATTTGGGCGCCAATCAACCTGGGCCGTTGGCTTGGAACCCAGGTACGCCTGCACATATTCCTGGTCGTCTTTGTTGTCGCTGTCCTTCTCAACGCCCTCATCGCACAGGAGCCGCGTTTTCTTGCGACGGCGGCCTGGGTCTCGCTCCTCTTGGTGGCGCTTGCCATTCACGAGGTTGCGCACGCGGTGACGGCCTCATGGACCGGCGGCGAACCTCCCGAGGAAATCCAGCTCTGGCCACTGGGCAACATGGTCTGCCAGCCGAGCCTCACCCGATCGCCCGACTCGATTCTGGTGGTACTGGCCGGTCCGCTGGCGAACGCCTCCATGGCGATTCTGACCGCCCTGATCCTCGCCATTTTCAATGCGCAGTTCGTCTGGAATCCGTTTGGCAATGCCAACGATTCCGGGGCGCCGCTGCTGCTCGCCACCAATCTCCGTGTGCTCCCGTTCACACCGTTATGGTGGCTCGGTTGGTTTGGCTATCTGAATTACGTCATGATGATCGTCAACCTGATCCCCGCCCTCCCCTTCGACGGCGGCCGGTTGTTTCGATTGTTTTTGGCCAATTCCTCGGTCAACCACGCAAGAGACGGTTATTACGGTCTGTGGACGGCCCATACCTGCGCGGCCCTCTTGGTGGTCATCGGCGTGATTCGGCTCGTCTCAGCGCACCCCGATGGCGTTCTCCTGATCTCGCTGGCGATTCCGATCGAGCTCATCGTTCGCTCGGAGGTCAGGCTGATGGATGACGGAGGCTACTTCGAAGACGGCGTTTTCGGTTACGATTTTTCCGAGGGCTATACCAGCCTGGAGGCGAACGCAGCCAAGGTCCGCCCCTACCGAGAGAGTGCGATCAAGCGGTGGAGGAGACGTCGTTCCGAACTTCGCCGACAGCGAAGACAGGCCCGTGAAGCCGCCGAAGAGCGCCGGATGGATGAGATCCTCGAGAAGCTTCATCGCGAAGGCCGACACGCCCTGACCGATGAAGAACACCGGTTCCTGGTTCGTGTCAGCGTCAAGTATCGCAACCGGCCCAAGACGCATGACTGACCGGTTCCGCACAGCCATGGCACGCGGCCCCCTGCTGCTCGACGCCGCGATGGGCACGCGGCTGGTGGAACGAGGTCTCCAACTCACTGAAGACGACCCCGCCCTCTGGAACCTCGCCCGGCCCGAAGTCGTCGCCGAGATCCATCGCCGTGATATCGAGGCCGGCGCTCAGGTCCTGCTGACCAACACTTTTGGCGCGAACCGCAAATGGCTCAGCCGGTTCGGCCGGGCCGCTGACTTCACGGCGATCAACCGACAGGCCGTGGAACTGGCCCAACTCGAAGCAGGTCCAACCGGCTTCGTGGTCGGTTCGATCGGCCCGATCGCGGCCGACGAGCCGGGTGCCTACCGCGATCAGGCCGAGATCCTGGTCGATGCCGGAGTCGACGGCTTGATCTTTGAGACCCACCGACTCGATCAGGCCGTGATCGCACTCGAGCGGGTGGCTCCAGCCTTGTCCGTCCCACTTCTGATCAGCCTGTTTGCCTGGCCCGAGCCCACCGACGAGGCCGTGCACCGACTCGCCGACCTTGGCGCCTCGGCCGTTGGCCTGAACTGCGTGGTCGGCATGAAATCGGCCCGGCAAATCGCCGAGTCCCTGAGACGTGCCACCATGCTCCCGCTGATCGTCAAACCGAGCGCCGGGTTCCCTGGAGAAGCGATGGCGAGTCCCGAATCGTTCGCCCTGGAGGCGGCCGCACTCCTGGCCCTGGCGCCGGTCATGGTCGGCGGCTGTTGCGGGTCCAGCGAGTCGCATGTGGTCGCCTTGCGAGCGGCCTGGTATCATCAAGGGGCGTCGGGGAGTCGAACCGACGACTGCCGTTGAGTGGATTTGCGAAGAGGCTGAGAAGCCGTGAAGAAGAATAAAGTCCGCCGGGAGGATGTGGTTCCCGGCGCCTGTCTCTGCGACCACTGCTCCGGCAAGTGCTGCCGGTACTTCACCGTCCCGCTCGACGTCCCCGCAACCTGGGACGATTACGACGCGATTCGTTGGTATCTGGCCCACGGACAGACCCTGGTCTACGTCGAAAAAGGGGACTGGTACATCGTCGTGATGAGCAAGTGCAAGTACCTGGCCCCGGACAATCGCTGCCGGATCTATCTCAATCGCCCGAAGGTCTGCCAGAACTACACGGTCGACGAGTGCGAGTACGATACCGATTGGACCTTCGAGAAAGTCTTTGAGACCCCTGAGCAGTTGTGGGAGTATGCCGAGGCCGTCCTGCCGCCGCGGCGCCGAGCGAGTAAGTCGAACGCAGGTGGGCCCTTGCTGCCAATCGTGACGCTGAACTGAACCGGACGTCCGAGACCTCGATGGCCAATCGCTCCAACCATTACGAGGCGGCGTTCGAGGCCTACATCCGGTCGATCCGGATCCCCTGCGTGGCCGTGGATGAGGCCAAGCGCGCCTTTTTCGGGGACGGGGGGGTGAAGAATCCGGACTTTTTATTGTATCCTCGATGTGGCCCCAACCTCGTGGTCGAAGTGAAAGGCAAGCGCGGCAAGAACGCGAAAGGTCGAAGGCCCTGGGAAAACTGGGTCACCACCGACGATCTCAGCGGCTTGACGAGTTGGCAGGAAATGTTCGGACCAGGCTTTCGAGCGATCCTGACCTTCGCGTATGCCGAGCCGCTGCAACCTTTCCCTTTGCCGAGAGAGAATGGCGCCTTCGAGTTTCGGGGGCTGGACTATCGCTTCTGGGCCGTTGGGCTGGACGATTACATCGCCAACCTGCGATCCCGGGGACCGGCCTGGAAGGCGGTGGCCATGGCCCGCGCCGCGTTCCGACGCCGAGTGCGCCCCTTGCACGAATGGCTCCCGATGACGATCGAGGCTCCCAGGCGACCCAAACCACTCAAGGAGCGTGACCGATGATCCGATTCTCCCGCATGTGCGCCACGCTCTTTCTGGCAGCCACCTTCGGTCTTGCCGTGGCTCCGCTGCCGGCCGCGGCTCAGGAACCGGCCGCCGAAGGTGCGGAAGGGGAAGCGTCCGGCCGCCCGGTCGATGGTTACATCGGTACGGCGATCCTCGCGTTCCTGGCCCTGTTCGTCGTTGGTAAGTCGGCCCGCCGTTAAGAGACGATCTCAGTAGCCTGATATCATTGACGCACTTCACGAAAAGGGAGTGCCCGTCAAGCCGGATACCACAGGTGGCGTGCTCGAGCCTACGCGAGAACGCCTTGGCCTGTGGCCGTCGGGGCACCCGAGTTCACCGGTTCAAAGCGGCCTACTGAGATAAGTTCTCGTCGTCACGTCTGCTTCGATGACCCCTGGATCCTTTGAACGATGCCGGTCACCAATCCTTCCCTGTCGCGCGCCGAAGTCGCGGAGATCTACCGGACCCCGGTCCTTGACCTGATCTTTCGGGCCGCGGAGGTCCACCGCAAGCACCATGACCCCTCGCACGTGCAGGTCTGCGTGCTCCTCTCGGTGAAGACGGGGGGTTGCCCCGAGGATTGCGGCTACTGTCCGCAAGCCGCCCGTTACACCACGGCCGTCGAGAAACAGCCGTTGATGGCCGTCGGCGACGTCCTGACCGCCGCACGCCGCGCCAAGGACGAGGGCGCGACCCGGTTCTGCATCGGGGCCGCCTGGCGCGAGGTGCGTGACAACGCCCAGTTCGACCAGGTCCTCGAAATGGTCCGCGGCATCAAGACGCTCGAGATGGAGGCTTGCTGCACCCTCGGAATGCTCAGCGAAGACCAAGCGCGACGGTTGAAAGAGGCGGGCCTCGACGCCTACAACCACAACCTCGACAGCTCGCAGGAATTCTACGACCGGATCATCTCGACCCGGACCTATGAAGATCGCCTGGAGACGCTCGGGCATGTCCGTGAGGCGGGGATCTCGGTCTGCTGCGGCGGAATCGTCGGGATGGGCGAGACCGAGGATGATCGGATCGGACTGCTCCACACCTTGGCCACGCTTCCCGAGCCTCCCGAATCGGTACCGGTGAATGCCTTGGTCGCCGTCGAGGGAACGCCCCTGGCCGACCGGCCTCGGGTCGATATCTGGGAGATGGTCCGCACCATCGCCACCGCCCGGATCTTGATGCCCGAGTCGATGGTCCGACTCTCGGCCGGCCGGGTCGATATGAGCGAGACCGACCAGGCGCTCTGCTTCCTCGCCGGGGCCAACTCGATCTTCGCGGGCGATAAGCTTCTGACCACCCCCAATCCCAAGGTCGACCGCGACCGAATCCTCTTCGAACGACTCGGATTGACCCCAAGGCCTCTCGAAGTCACAGCCGACCAGGTTCACGCCGGCTAAATCGAAGCGTGGATCTCTTCACTGGCCGTCGCTTTTGTCGGGTGGGCACGGCCCACCCGACAGAAGACAGAAGATGGCGAGTTGGGATCACCCCGCAAGAGTCGGCCGCACTGCTCTTACTTTGATTTGGTTATCCGTGCTCGGCTCCTGAGCCTGGGCCCGCGGGGCGTCCTTCCGTGTCTCCAAGCTTATCTCCGAGCGCAGCCAAGGTCGTCGTCACCGGCATCGGCCTGTGGACCGGCCTGGGTGTCGATCGTGAATCGACTTGGAACGCAATCCGAGCGGGAGAGACTGCGGCGAGGGCACTTAGCGACGAGCTCTCGGGGCCGGGCCGTCGAGACGTGGGATGCCCGCTCCTGCTGGAGGAAGGTCACACTGTCGGTTCCGACGGACGGACCCTCTCGATCGTCGCACGCACGGCTGCAGAGGCACTTGCCGACGCCGGGCTGACCACGAGCGACCAGACTCAACCGGGGGCCCTGACAGTCGCCTCCGACCGGGTCGCCACGTTGATCGGCCTGAGCAAGGGCTGTATGCAGAACCTGGACAGGCTCGCTCGGGCGGGTCACGATCCGGCCATGATCGCAGACGGCCCCTCCCATTCCTGGATCTGGGAACACCTGTGTTGGCCCAACGCAGGCGCGAGCCTGATCGCCGCGCGGTATGACTTGCTCGGCCCTTGCCTGGCCCCAGTCGCAGCCTGCGCCACGGGTCTGGTCGCTGTACTCCAGGGGGCGGAACTGATCCGCCGCGGTGTCTGCGACGTTGCGCTCGCCGGCAGTGCCGATGCCTCACTCCAACCACTGCTGCTGGGTGCCTTTCGGAGAATGGGGGTCCTGGCCC
Organism: Singulisphaera photorubra; assembly: GCF_045290345.1. Taxonomy (GTDB): domain Bacteria; phylum Planctomycetota; class Planctomycetia; order Isosphaerales; family Isosphaeraceae; genus Singulisphaera. Next base: position 5,271,609 of record NZ_CP155447.1, read on the forward strand.
GCTCCGACGGCGATCCCAGTCGAGTGGCTCGCCCCTGGGACCGATCGCGATCTGGGTTCATCGTCGGTGAGGGAGGAGCCGTCCTCGTTCTGGAGCGAGAGGAACACGCCCGCGCACGGGGCATTCTCCCCTATGTCGAGGTGGCTGGCGGAGCGCTGGGCGCAGACGCATTCCACGAAACGACGATGAACCCCGACCCTGCCGGCCTGGCGGCCTTGATCGGGCGGGCGCTCACGCACTCGGGGATCTCGGCCTCGGAGCTCGACCACATCAATGTTCACGGCACGGCCACCCGAGTGAACGACCCGATCGAATGCCGGGCGATCCGGCTTGCCCTCGGGCACGACGCCAACCGAGTCGCCTGCTCGGCCAACAAGAGCCAGATCGGCCACCTGCTCGGAGCAGCGGGGGCCGCGGAACTGGCGATCACCTGCCTGGCCATGCGCGACGGCTTCGTTCCGCCCACCCTGAACCTTGACGATCCCGACCCGGCCTGCGACCTCGACGGCACACCCCACACCGGTCGCTCGACGCCGATTCGATCCGCGCTCAAACTGTCGATCGGGTTCGGGGGCCACCTTGCAGCGGCCCTGCTCCGACAGCCTGACGCCCCCTTCCGAACGCCAAGGAAGCCACCGCATGGCTGATCCACTCGCCTGGATCGACGCCGAATCGGACGCGTGGAGCGCGCGTGGGCTCGCCCGACGCCTCGTGCCTCACGGCCCTGCCACGCCCGGCAAGCAAGAGCGTGAGGGGCGTTGGCTCGTGAACTTCGGCTCCAACGACTACCTCGGTTTGGCGGCTGATCCTCGGGTCATCGCCGCCGCGGTACGGACCGCCGCGGAACAAGGCTGGGGGGCGGGCGCCTCTCCCCTGGTGACTGGTTGGAGCGACGCCCACCAACTCCTGAGCGCGGATCTGGCCCAGTTCGAGCAGACCGAGGCGGTCGCCCTGTTCCCCTCCGGCTTCGCCGCGAACCTGGGCACCATCACCGCCTTGGTCGGCCCCCAGGATGCCGTCTATCTCGATCGCCTCAACCACGCCTGCCTGATCGACGGCGCCCGGCTCGCAGGTGCCCGGCTTCGGGTCTATCCCCATAACGATACAACCCGCCTCAGCTCAATCCTGGAACGGGACCGCGGGCGGTTTCGCCGTTCCTTGATCGCCACCGATGGCGTCTTCAGCATGGATGGCGACCTCGCTCCCTTGGCCGACCTCGCCGACCTCGCCGATCGGTTCGAGGCGATGCTGCTCGTCGACGAAGCACACGGAACCGGCGTGTTTGGTCCTGACGGCCGCGGCTCTGCCGCCGCTTGCGGCGTGGCCGAGCGCGTTTCCATCCGGGTGGGCACGCTCTCGAAGGCCCTCGGCTCGGTGGGAGGGTTCGTCGCTGGTTCGCAACGACTCATCGACTGGCTCATCAATCGGGCTCGGCCTCTCGTCTATTCGACGGCCCTGCCCCCCCCGGCCGCAGCCGCCGCGAGCCAGGCACTGGCCATCGCCCGGGCGGAACCGTGGCGTCGGGAACGGCTCCATGCCATGAGCGCCAGGCTCCGGCAAGCGCTCACGGCCAGCGGCCTTGATGTCGGCGGATCGGCCGGTCCCATCGTGCCTGTCCTGATCGGCCCGCCACAGCAGACTCTGGAATTGGCCGAGCGACTTCACGACCGGGGGTTTCTCGTCCCCGCGATCCGGCCTCCGACCGTTCCTGAAGGAACCGCTCGGCTCCGGATCGGCCTCTCCGCCGCGCACGACGATCAGGCGCTCTCAGGGTTGATCGACGCGATAACACGCTCTTGAACGTCGATCCGCAAAGCGAGTCGGGGATGGTGCCACCACCCGCCGGTCGTTAGGCTGATCGTGAGTTTCCACCAGGTCGACCGGATCGTTCGGAGGCAACAACCGTTGGATTGGGAATCCCTGAGAGCGACCGAGTTCCCCATCACCGAGCGATGGGCCTACTTCGACCACGCGGCGGTGGCGCCCATTCCGCGGCGAGCGGGCAACGTCCTGCGATCGTGGGCCGAGGACCAGGAACAGAACGGAGTGATCCACTGGCTTGACTGGGAACGCAAGCTCGGGACGGCGCGCCGCCAGGTGGCCGAGTTGCTCAATGCCGACGTTGACGAGATCGCGTTCATCGGTAGCACCACCCACGGCATTGGGCTGATCGCCGAAGGTTTCCCCTGGCGTGAAGGGGACAGTGTCGTCACCGCCGCCGAGGAATACCCTTCGAACATTTACCCTTGGATGAATCTGGCGAGTCGAGGCGTGGAGTTGCGAACCGTTCCGAGCCGTGATGGTCGGGTCTGGGCGCGCGACCTGGCGGCGGCGATCGACGGCACAACCCGGCTCTTGACCATCAGCCACGTCGAGTTTGCCTCGGGTTTCCGGAACGACATCGACGCCCTCGCCGAGATCTGCAAGGCACGAGGCGTCGCCTTCTTCGTCGACGCGATTCAAGGACTCGGGCCCTTGGTCATCGACGTGAAACGAACACCGATCGACTTCCTCGCGGCCGACGGCCACAAGTGGCTCCTCGGACCAGAGGGCGCGGGCCTGCTCTTCGTCCGTCGCGAGTGGATCGACCGGCTTCGTCCCCTGGGTGTCGGCTGGCATAGCGTGGTGAGCTCATTCAACACCCCCGGATTCAATTTCACTTTGAAACCGAGCGCGGAACGATGGGAAGGGGGCTCGTTTAACATGCCAGGCCTTCAGGCTTTCGGTGCAAGCCTGAGCCTGATCATGGAGCTTGGCAAGGAAGCGGTCTCGCAGCGGATCCTCGATCGGGCCGAGGCCGTCCGAGAGCTGGCCCGATCAGCCGGCTGGCAGGTCTACGGCTCGCCCCGTGCGGAAGACCTATCGGGGATCGTGGCCCTCGAGTGCAAAGACACCGACCCTGACGCGGTCGTTCGGCGGCTTCGCGCCGACGGAATCGCCATGGCCTCCCGCCGGGGACGCCTTCGAATCAGTCCCCATGTTTATACTAATGAGGAGGACCTCGAACGCTTACGGTTGGGGCTCATCTCGAATCGTGGCCATACCGCAGAGTAAGTCAGGACGGGGCCCTGGACTTCATCTCCTTCCTTCAACCCAAGACGATCATGACTCCGCGAACTTCCGACCCGTCGCGAACGGCCGTATTCACCGGAACTTTTGACCCGCTCACACTCGGGCACCTCGACGTGATCCGTCGCGGCCGTTTGCTCTTCGAACACGTGGTCATCGGGATCGGCGTCAACCCGAATAAGGCCTCGCTATTCAGCATCGACGAGCGTGTCGCCCTGGCGCGAGAGATCGTTGCGTCATTCCCGAACGTTTCGGTCGAGTCGTTCGAGGAGCTGACCGTTCAGTTCGTCCGACGGATTGGCGCGCGGGTGATTTTGCGCGGAGTTCGCACACTGTCCGACATGGAATATGAGTTCGGGATGTCCTTGACGAACAACCGGCTCGACCCATTCGTCGAGACCGTCTTCCTCATGGCCGACGGAGAATACTCACACGTCTCGAGCTCGCTCATCAAACAGATCGCACGCTACGGTGGAGCGGCCTCGCTGGGCCGCTTTGTTCCTGAACAGATCATCGCCCCGATCATGGCCAAAATGCAGAGGCAGATCGACTGAGTCACGACCATCGAGCTTCGCGACCGTGATTATTTCCAGACGCGAGGGACCAGCAGATCCCGATCCCACTTCTGGATCACGAAGCCATAATTCGTGAGCATTCCGTGCAGTAACCGATAGGCCTCTACCGCTTTTTCGGCCGTGGAATAGCCCAGCCAGCCGGTAAAGGAATCGTCATTGATCCGGATTCGCGACGTGTCAACCGTCGTCTTGGAGCACATTGCTTCGAAGACGCCGACCAGTTGAGTGAGGACTTGCTCAGCCTCCGCACTCTCTATCGGTTCGCGCGCGAACGAGGGGTCGGGCCACTTGAAGTTGAGCGAACAGCTCAGGGAATGCTCGTCGCCCGTCGTGTCCTGAAACAGTGAGAGCGGATCGGGCTCGTAGCGCACCCAGAGTTTCTCGACACCAACCCGTCTCTTGGGATCGAGCGGCCGGTTTGGGTCACCGGCTGGCTCAGGCTGGTGCTCGTTCGTTTCGGGCCGGGGCGAGCGGAACTGTGATTCCGCCTCATTCACCGTTCGGCTGGCCAGTTCCAGCCGCGCGGTGCTCAAAATTTCATATGCCTGAGAGACAATCCGGAAAGCCCAGTCGGCCCCCCCAGCGTCCGGGTGATGCTTCTTGGCTTGCCGTCGGTAAGCGTCGCGGATCTCCTGCAGCGTCGCGTCGGTTGAGACGTCCAGGATGACGTGCGGCTCAATTTGAAAGCTGAATGCGATCACACCTATACCCCGGGAAGTCGACCCTTCGACGATTCTACGAAGACACTACGGGCTTCGCGAAACGAGCCATCCGCGAGCGGGCCCGGCTCAGGGAGTTTAGGTCATAGCCCCGGGGTAGAGTCAAAGAAACGATCCGTTCGGCACGGAGCGGTCGCTCATTCGGGTTCAACGTGCCTGCCGTTGGACAACCGGCTCCGGAGGTACGAAGCACGGGCGACGTTCCGCTCTTCCACACCAAGTTCCGTGCCTTGGATTTTCTGGAGATAGGCGGGCTGGGTCTGAATGAAGAGTTCGTTGACGGTGGCGATCTCCAGGTCGTCGATGAGCCCGAGGTTGATCCCCATCCGTACGCTTGACAGGAGGAGCATCGTCTCTTCGCTCGAGATGGTGTGCGCCGTCTTGAGGACACCGTAGGCGCGACTGACCTGGTCGTGGAGGTGTTGCCGGCGTTCATTCATGAGAACCTGGCGTGCGGTCCTCTCGTACTGAATGACTTGCGGGACGACATCGGTGAGGATCCGGATCAACTCCAGTTCGCTCTTGCCGAGGGTCTGCTGGTTCGAGATCTGGTAGAAGTCGCCGAACGCCTGGGTCCCTTCGCCGTAGAGGCCGCGGACCGCCAGGTTGATTTTCTGGAGCGCCCGGAAGACCTTATCGATCTGCTTGGTCTGGACCAGGGCGGGGAGATGAAGCATCACGCCGACCCGGATCCCGGTCCCGACGTTCGTCGGACAGGCGGTGAGATAGCCGAGTTGGGCGCTGTAGGCGTAGGCGAGATACTCTTCGAGTTGGTCATCGAGCCGGTTGATCCGATCCCAGACCTCGTGAAGCGAGAGCCCCGAGAGCATGACCTGGATCCGCAGGTGGTCTTCCTCATTGACCATGATCGAGATATTTTCCAGCGGTCCGATCGCGACGCCCCGCGCTCCCTCGCCGTTGGCGAGTTCGCGTGAGACGAGCTGGCGTTCGACGAGGAACTGGCGGTCGAGCGATGTCATGTTGTTGACATCGAAGTAAGCCAGATCGAGGCCGGCGGTGCTCATGCACGCCTTGAAGTTCGCCTCGATCTCGGTCTTCTCGCCCCGGCTTGCGCGGTTGCTGAAGGGAAAGTCGGCTAGATTGCGCGCCAGTCGAATGCGCGAGCACATGACGATATCGCTTTCGGGGCCTGTGCCACGAAGCCACTCGCCGGAGTTTCTCGTCAAGTCATCCAGATTCATGCGTCGGCGTCCTTGGGGCGGAGCTGGTCGCGCAGTCGCGCGGCCAGCTCATAATCTTCGCGGGCGATCGCGTCTCGCAATTGGGTCCGGAGCCGGAGCCGCTCGCTCTCAGCCGGACGCCTCCGCGCCACCTTGCCCACATGCCGCGTCGCACCGTGCGTACGGCTGATCAAGGGGAGCAGGCCCCGCGCGAACACGCGATAGTCGTGGGGACATCCAAGCCGGCCTTTGGCTCGGAATTCCATGAACTTTAGGCCACAATCGGGACAAGTCAGACTGGCGAGCTCGCCCACCAGCTCGCCCACATTCGTCACAATCAGGCTCTGAATGACTGCATCGAGCGCCAGGCTCGGAGCCGACTCGGGCAAAGCCACGCCCGCTTCTCGGGCGCAAGCGACGCACAGGTGTAGTTCGCGACGTTGGCCATTGACCGTCTCGGTCAGATGGACCGTCGCTTCGTCCTGACAGTGCTGACACGTCATGAGTCGACCATCCATCCGACGAGCCGGTTCTCAACGTCCCTGTTCGTGCTCGATCGACTTGATCTTGTCGCGCACATGCGCCGCCGTCTCATAATCTTCGGCCGCGACCGCACGCTTCAAGTCGTTCCGCAATTGAATCAACGTCGTCTGCTGCTGACTATTCCGAGGCGCCCGCTTCGGGACCTTTCCCGAGTGTCGCGTCTCATCGTGGATATTCTCTAAAAGAGGCATCAACTCGTCGCGAAAGACCTCGTAATCGTATGGGCAACCGAGCCGGCCCGAGTTGCGGAACTCCAAGAACGTAATCTGGCAGATCGGACAAGCCTGTCGGTCGGCGGGGGACGATTCACGCGCCGATCCCGTTCCGCTGACGATCAGTTTCTTGGCCAGCTCACTCATCGGAGCCGGCTCCTGCGCTTCCTCGACCGGAGTCAGGTGCTGGCGCGCATGCTCGTCGCAGTAATGGTATTCGCGAGGCTTTCCCCGTTCGATGTCGGTGATGTGAAACGTGGCCGGTTTGGCACATTTCTGGCATTTCATCTCGCAATCTCCACCGACCCCGACCGGTTGCCGACGACCCTTGCCCCTGGTCCGCGGTCGATCGCCGCGGACCGGTTGCATTCGACTTCCGCAGACGCGGGGCTTCACTGAATCCTATTGTAATTCGGCCATGCGGGGTGTCAAGCAACCCACCCATCCGGGCGCGACCTTCGGCCGTGTTAATCGGTTACGCGTTAAATCTTGACATCAAAAGACTTTTGGACAAGGGGTGCGGCCCCCTCGAACTGCGCTGCTCGATCCGGGGCGACTTGCCTCCGGGCCCTTCGGCTGCTAAGATCAGAGGGCCTCGGCCAGCCCGGATCGGTGGCGGCCGGGATCGCGCGATCGAGCATCACGTTGAGGACTCGGGGCACGACAGACCGGTCCGGGCGAGTATCGAAGGTTATGGGCCCCCATCGTCCTTCTTTTGAAGAATTTTGTCGCTTGGCCGAGCAGGCGCCATGCGTTCCGGTCTACCGCCAACTGATGGGGGACGGCCTGACTCCGGTCTCGGCCTTCCATCGGATCGAGCGTTGCGCGCCCTCGTTTCTGTTCGAAAGCGTGATCGGCGGCGAGAAAGTCGGCCGGTACAGTTTCCTCGGAACCGAGCCGTACCTGACGTTTGAGGCACGCGGGACCGAGGTCACGATCACCGAGACCGCCACGCCCGAGAACCCGCTCCGACTCACTTCGGAAAATCCGTTCGAGAACCTCCAGAGCCTGGTCGAACGCTATCGAGCCGTGCAGCTTCCAGGTCTTCCGCGGTTCGCGGGAGGCGCCGTCGGCTATGCTGCTTACGACGCGGTTCGCTACACCGAGCGACTCCCCAACGGCCCGCCCGATGACCGCGGACTGCCCGACCTCTTGTTCGCCTTCTACAACCGGATGGTCCTCTTCGACCACATCCGTAAGACGATTCTGGTCGTCGCCCATGCCGATGTCGCCGCCGGTCCCAAGGGAGACCTCCGCGCCGCCTACGACCAGGCCTGCGCCCGGGTCGACGAGTTGGCCGCTCGGCTCGCCCAGCCGGGGCCGGAGTTGACGGTCCGCGATATCGAGACCGACGGCCCGATGCGGCTCACTCCCCGGTCGAACTTCACCCGCGAGGGGTACGAGCAAGTCGTCCGCCACTGCCAGGAATACATCAAGGCGGGCGACATTTTCCAGGTCGTACCCAGCCAGCGGTTTCAGCTCGAGACCACGGCCGCCCCCTTCGATATTTATCGCGTGCTTCGGGTCGTCAATCCGAGCCCTTTCTTGTTCTACCTCCCCTTCGGTGACTTTTGCCTGATCGGCAGCTCGCCGGAGATCCTCGTTCGCGTTGAGGATTCCACGGTCACGATTCGCCCCCTGGCCGGAACCCGCCGACGTGGTAAGGACGAGGCCGAGGATCAGGCCCTGGCCGAAGAGCTCGTGAACGACCCCAAGGAGCGGGCCGAACATATCATGCTCGTGGACCTGGGCCGGAACGACGTGGGCCGCGTGGCCGACTTCTCGACGGTTCAGTTGACCGACGTCATGAAGGTGGAACGCTACTCGCACGTCATGCACATCACGTCGAACGTGACCGGCCAGCTCAGTCCGGGCAAGACGGCGTTCGATGCACTCCGCGCCGGCTTGCCGGCTGGCACCGTCTCGGGCGCCCCCAAGGTTCGCGCCATGCAGATCATCGACGAAGTCGAACCGCAAAAGCGCGGGCCGTACGCCGGCGCGGTCGGCTACATCGACTTCACCGGTAATATGGACACCTGCATCGCGCTGCGAACCCTGGTTCTCCAAGGGACGACCGCCTACGTCCAGGCCGGTGGAGGCGTGGTCTACGACAGCGTCCCTTCCGACGAATACGAAGAGACGATCAACAAGGCGCGGGGCCTGCTCAAGGCGATCGAGATTGCCGAGACGCAGCTCTGATTCAACGGCCCCCCCTTATCGGCGAACGACCTCTGATCTGAACCACCCCAGCAACAGAGAGCAGCATGGACAGGGAGCTTGTTTAAGCTCCCTGTTTGCGTTTGGTGTGAGCAAAGCCAGGGAGCGCTCAGCTTTCTATTTCCTTCGTGGTACATCCGGCTGGCTCTGGCCTCGGACTTGATCGTGTTCGTTTTAGAGGATGGGCACGCGGGTCCGACGTCAGATCAATGGTCGGCTGCTCCCGCGAGAATTCGCAGAAAAAGTTGTATCCCTAGGCCCTGGTTCCCGCATTATGGGAAGACCTCTCGCGGGCAAAGGGATCCAACACTATGGCCAGCGCGCACGAAGGCGCAGTCCTGCACCAACTCGGCCGGCTCTTCGGTCGGGGGACGGTGGCAGGACTGTCGGAATGGCAACTCCTCAGCCGGTACCTCAACGATCGGGACGAAGTTGCCTTCGAAGCCCTCGTGGCTCGTCATGGGCCGATGGTCCTCGGAGTTTGTCGCCGGCTCCTCGTCGATCCGAACGACGTCGATGATGCCTTCCAGGCCACGTTCCTCGTCCTCGTTCGGCGGGCGAACTCGCTCGGTGAACGCGACGCGATCGGCCACTGGCTCTACGGGGTCGCACATCGCGTGGCGTTACGAGCACGGTCCGAAGCAGCGCGACGCCGGTGGCGTGAGCCCAATCTGATGACTGCCCCCGTGGCACCCGAAACGGACACGACCACGTTTGAGCTTGGGCCGGTCCTCGACGACGAGCTCAGCCGCCTGCCCGCAAAGTACCGCGCACCGATCGTGCTCTGCCACCTCGAAGGATTCACCCACGAAGAGGCGGCCAACCAACTTCAATGGCCCCTGGGCACGGTCAAGGGCCGGCTCGTCCGGGCTCGCGAACTCTTGAAGACAAGGCTCGTCCGGCGTGGCCTCAGCCTCACCGTGGCACTCGCGGCCACAACGCTGTCTCGCAAGTCGTTGGCCGTCGTCCCCGAAACCCTCCGTTCGACTACGGTGGCGACGGCCATGCAAGTGGCGGCCGGCCCAATCACTGCCGGGATGGTCTCGGCGTCGGTGGCCGCTCTGCTGAAAGGGGTGCTTACAACGATGTTCTTGACCAAACTGAGAACAGCGACCGCGGCGCTGTTGATCCTGGGCTTGATGGCGGGAAGCGTCGGCGTGGTCGCGCAACAGTCAAACGACCCTCCAGAGACTGAATCGGCTTCCTTGATTGGCGAAGCGCCCCAGGAAAGCGTGATCGGCAGCGCAACCACCCCACCCCTCAGCCCCCAACCCAATGCGACTGAGCCGCGGAAAACCGGAACGGCAAAGCCCTCCCATGGTAAGTCCCAGAGCCGACTGGCCAATCTGATCTTTCAAGACGCGATCAGATCGTATGGCAAGGAAGACCCCACTGGCTTGAAGCTCAACAATCTCGTCCGGTGGTCGAAAGAAATTTTGAACGACTCGGACCGAACGCCAGCCCAGCAGATCGAAGCCCTCACGGACCATCTCACCCGGATCCGCGCGCTCAGGGAAATCGTGATCCGGCTCGAGTCAGGCCCAGCGAGCCAGATCCTGCCCCTCCAAATGGAGTTCTACCTCCTGGAGGCCAACCAGATGTTGGCCCGGGCGAAGGCGGGCTCGGAAGAAGACTTACCCAGCAGACGGACCGGACCAAATCGATCGGATCAAGATGCCAGGTCGAAAGCCCTCCTCGAAAAGCTCGAGGAACCGGTTGATATGATTTTCAGCAATGAAACGCCTCTCGAGGACGTGCTGAAGTACATCAACTCCGCATTAGCGGGTCCCAAGGGTAAGGCAATCCCGATCTACGTTGACCCGGCCGGGCTTCAGGAAGCCGAAAGGACAACGACCTCATCGATCACCATGGACCTGCAGGGAGTCCCTTTGAAGACCACCCTCACCCTCCTGCTTCGTCAGCTCGGCCTGGCATACAAGGTCAAGGAGGGAGTGCTCATCATTTCCAACGAGAACGCTCAGGACAACCTACTCACCGAACTGGAGAGGAAGGCGGAACGAGGTGAGATCACTCCCGAGGAAACCATGGAACTCATGGAGAGACTCAAGACTCTGAATGAAATCAAGAAGCTCAGGGCAGAGGGGTGGAAACTCGACCAGGAGCACCTGAAGTCGCAACCAGCCAAAGGGGGCGGCTTCCGATGACCTCGGCTCTGGGCCGGGATGCAAACTCGCTTGGAATTTCAAGCATCCCGGCCTCATCGAGACGAATTGAGAACGCGTGTGAGGCTCGACTCAATCCAGAAGGGTGATCTCCACCGCTTCTCCCTGACGCTTCACTTCCTCGGGGTCAATGGCCCCAGCATCCCAGACGAGCGCATTGGCCACGGCGGAACCGATCGCATGGCGGATCGTCGCCTCGGGATCGAGTCCCGACAGCCAGGCGTCGGCCAAACCTGCCAGGAGGCAGTCCCCCGAGCCGATCGGGTTGACTGCGTCAATGGCGGGAGGGGTTGCGCGGAAAATCTTGTTGCGGTGCCGGATCAGGACGGGACCTGAGCCGTCTGTGACGAGACCGTAACGAACCCCGTGCCGCGACCAACTCTCGAGCATTCCGAGCACGTCGGCATCGGTGACGGACGGCTTGCGGAGATGGATCGCCGCCTCGCGCCGGTTCAGCTGGATGACTTCGGGCCAGAAACCCCAGATCGCGTCGAGGGCCGGTCCGTAAGTGTCGAGGAAGACCGGAATCCGCCGCGAGCGGGCCAGGGCGATCAAGTCGCTGTAGAGGCCGTGGGTGACCGGCGACGGGCTGGATCCCGAGAGAGTCAGAGCGGTCACGGTCCCCTCGGCCAGCGCCCCTTCGACGCGATGAAACAGGGCCTCGGCCTCGGTCGTCGTGACGGCCGGATCGGGGTCGAAGAAAGCGGTCTGGAGTGGGGAGTTCTCGGTCCGCACCGTCAGGATGACGCGGGTGAGCGCCTCGGTGGGGGTAATCAGCGGGTCGAGGCCATCGTCGCGCTGGAGCAAGGCCGCGCAGTGGTCGCCGACCGGCCCTCCCAAGAACGTGACCGGGCGGGCCGTTCGGCCCAGGCGCGTGAGAGCGCGGGCCACGTTGTTCCCCTTGCCGCCGACCACCTCGCGCACGGATTGTCCGCGCACCGAGTCGCCGGGATGCCAGGCGGGGACGGTCAAGGTCTTATCGAGGCAAGGGTTCAGAGTGACACTGAGAATCATGGAGCGACCGGTTCGATGGGTAGCGGCTGGAAGTGGATTCACGATGCTATTCTCTTCGGATCGCCGCGAAGAGCAACCTCTTCGTCTTCGGAAAAGGACCGTGATGATCCCGATGTGGCTAATCGGCGTCGATTGGGCGGCGGGCGATCGCCAATAATGACGTTCCCAGGGGCCAGCGTACGATCCTGCCCAGGGCGTGTTCGCCCAGGCTCAGGAGGGTGAGTGCCCCGTTGAGCGGGGCCGGAGGCACGGGAACCGCATAGTCGGCCGTCCCATCGCCCCCACCCGGCTTCGCCGGGGCCAGCCAGCGCCTGGCCAGCAGTGGAGCGACCGTCCAGAAGAAGAAGAAGCGGACAGTCTCGACCTCGAAGCCCGAAGCGGCGAGCACCGTGCGCAGGCCCCCCGGGTCGTAGCGCCGATAATGCTCATTGGCGACGTCGTGTTGACTCCAGAGCCAACTGAGGGCGGGGACCGTCAGCACCAGGTGCCCCCCCGGCCGTAAGGCTGAGCGGGCCGCCCGAAGGGCCTCGCCGTCATCGCCGATGTGCTCGAGGACATCAAGCATCAGGAGCAGGTCGTAGTCACTGGCCCCTTGGAATCGGTGATCGAGCGAGCCGACCCGGATCCGAGACCGCCATCGCGGGTCGTTCACCAGGCTGGCGTCCGGTTCCAGACCATCGACCGCGCCGAACCGTTCAAGTTGCTCGAAGAAGAGGCCGTCGCCACAGCCAACGTCGAGGATTCGCTCCCGTGGTGACCTACTGTGCAGCCGCTTGATCCACCCGAGCAAGTACGCTTCACGCGAACGCCACCACCAATGGCGATCCCAGAGCGTTCGATAGCATCGGGCATAATCCGGTTGCACGTGTCGGGCCTGCCTGCCTTGGCGATCGCGACGGGATCGGCACTCGTTCCGCAACGGATCTGGTACCGGGACGGGTGCCGGGGATGCTAGCCGACTGCCTCGGTCCGGTCAAACCCAAGCTCGAAGGAGACCAACGAGCCTGCTCCTCCTCAAACAACGCTCACTTCCCAAGAAGGAGTGACCGACCAGAGTCCTCGCCTCAATCCAGCCCCCAGATCCGGACGAGCGGATGGGTCCGGAGCCGTGGGAGTAACTGGTTGTCGGCCTTCTTCCCGTTGGATATCGTGGACCTGCCTTGTATTTACAACGAGTCGGACTGTTGTCTCCAGGAGTTGCCCCCGCATGATGGGCCTCGTCGTTCGATTACTGCCCTACCTCCTCTCGTTCCTCAGCAGTCTCTGCATCATGATCCTGGAGCTGGTGGCCAGCCGGCTCGTGGCGACTCATGTCGGGGCCTCGCTCAGCGTCTGGACGAGCGTGATCGGCATCATGCTCGGTGGAATCTGCCTGGGGAACGTCCTGGGAGGGCGCCTGGCGGACCGAGTCGAACCTTCTCGAGCCGTTGGCCCCTTATACGCGCTCGGGGCGTTCCTGACGTTGAGCTGCCTCTGGATGAATGCCGTGGTCGGATTGACCCCCGGCCTCGAATCCATGCCGTGGAACCTCCGGACCGTCGTGGTGGTCACGCTTGACTTCCTGATCCCGGCCACCGTCCTCGGGATGATCGGACCGGTCGTCGCCAAGATGGCCGTCGAGCAGTCGAGAAAAGCCGGGAGTGCAATTGGCGACGTCTACTTCTTCGGTGCAGTAGGTTCCATCGTCGGAACGTTTCTCGCCGGCTTCATCCTGATGTATCTGGCGCCCATCTCCACGATCGTCACGATCGTGGCGGCGGTACTCGCGTTGCTGGCGGCCGCCTTGATCGGTACGCCGGTTGGAACAATCGTCGGCCTGCTGACCGCCGCTCTGCTCGGGCTTGGGTCGATCGCTCCCCTGGTCCGAATGATTCCGGTTCAAGGGGTCACGCTCGGCTCGATCCCGATCAACCCGCTGGCCCTGGGAGGGCACGTGCTCTCGATCGCGCTGGCGATCATTGGGGTCCGCCGGCTCCTGGAAGCGAGGCGATTGAGCGCGGTGGAGGCGGCGACCGATGTCGTCGGCCCGGTCGGACACTCCGACAAGACAACACTGACCGACCTGGCGATCCTCTCCTTCGTGGCCAGCCTGGCGTTCATGTCGCTCGAAATGGTGGCGGGCCGGTTGGTCACGCGACACCTCGGGTCGAGCATTTACGGCTGGACGAGCATCATCGGCGTTCTGTTGGGCGGATTGAGCCTGGGCAACCTGCTCGGTGGCAAGATCGCCGACTATATCCAGCGGGAAAAGCAGGCGAGCTGGCTCTTCATGGTGGCCTCGATGCTGACGCTAAGCATCCTGCTCCTGGAAACGCCTCCGCAATGGTTCGCCCGCATTTGGATGGACGGGGAGAGCAAAGCGATTCTGAGTCTGCCGATCTCGGTCAGCAAGTTGCCCCTGCCCCGCGGCGAGCTTTACCTGCAATGGCCCGCCCGGGTCTTGCTCGCGGTCTTTGCCGTGTTCTTCCTCCCTTCCGTGGCGATGGGAACGGTCAGCCCGGTCGTCGCCAAGCTCGCCGTCGAGCGACTTCGTGGCAGCAAACGGACCGGTACGGCGATTGGCCAGGTCTACGCTTGGGGGATGGTGGGGAGCATCCTCGGAACCTTCCTGACCGGGTTCGTCCTGATCGACACGTTGGGAAGCAAGGGAGTCCTCCTCATCCTCGCGGCGGCACTCGCGTTCGCGGCCACGTCGTTGGGGTCGGTCTGGCACGCTGCCTGGGCCGGAATTCCACTCGGGCTCTGCGTGATTGCGTTCATCCCCGCCCCTTGGTTCCAGAAACAGGGACTTCAGTGGGGCATCCGCGAGGAGAGCGGCAACCCGGCTACAACCGAGGACGCAATCGCCTGGGTCGACGAGAGCGACTACTACTATATCAAGGTGACCAACGAACCCGTTGCCGAGGGGCAGAAGCGCACACTCGTCCTCGATAACCTGATCCACGGTTACTTCATCCTCGACCACCCCGAACGGCTCGATTACGACTACGAGCACATCTACGCCCTGGTCGCCCATCGCCTGGCACAGGCCAAGAAGCTCGAAGATGAGGCCGCCAAGTCAAAGTCGGCTCCGCTCAACAATCTCTTTCTGGGAGGCGGCGCCTACACCTTCCAGCGCTACATGCAGCACACCTATCCCGGGGCCGAAGTCGACGTCGCCGAAATCGACCCCGCCGTCACTTACGCCAACCACAAGGCGTTAGGCCTCCCGGAAAAAACGACGATCAATACCTCCTGGGGCGATGCCCGCCAGTTCGTCGAACGCAATCAGAACAGCAAGCAATATGATCTCATCTTCGGCGACGCCTTCAATGATTTCTCCGTTCCCTGGCACCTGACGACCAAGCAGTTCAATGATAAGATCGCCAAGATGATGTCCCCGAACGGCATCTACATGATCAACATCATCGACGCGTACAAGTCAGATGAGACCGCCAAGGAAGTCGCACGCACCAAGATTGCGGACGAGGACATCACCGACGCGAAGGCCAAATCCCAGGTGGAACGCGAAGAACGGGAACAGGCCCTCAAATATGGTGGATTCCTCGGGGCCTGGGTGAAAACCGCCAAGCTCACCTTTCCCCATGTTTATATTTTCGGCACCGACAACACGCCCGGTTCGGGACTCCGAGAGACGTTCGTCGTGGTCGCCTCGAAGCAGCCGCTCGAGAATCTCATCAAGGATCTCGGCAGCAAAGATGACGATCCCAAATTCTTCCAGAACGACGAGCTCTTTGAGCCCAAGCCGTTCGGGGAAGACGACCAAAAGCAGGTTGAGGTCCGCTCACGGGGAATTGTTCTGACGGACGACTACGCCCCCGTCGAAAACCTGCTTGCCCCGGTCGCCGCCACGCGTGGCGACGATTGACCGAGGTAGGGAAAACAGAAAACACATTCCAGGACTTGCGGTCGATCGCACTATGACCATGAACGAAGCCAAGCGGACCTCTACCCAGACATGGCTGATCGTGGCAACGTGCCTGGCGACGGCCTGGATCGTTTTTCTGCTCCTCTTCGGCCCCCGATCGGGCAACGGCGGAGACTTGCCGGTGCCCGAACTCAAGGCTCCGATCCCACCCGGCGTGGCGGAGTATGGTTGGGGCCTCCGCGATCTTGCGGGGGCTCCCGTCCCCTTGCGTCAATATCAGGGGAAAACCATCTTTTTGAATCTCTGGGCAACCTGGTGCGCCCCTTGCGTCGCCGAACTCCCCGCGATTGCCAACCTGGCCAGCAATCCCCGGCTCAAGGATGTGGCCTTTCTCTGCGTCTCGACGGATGAGTCACCCGAAGCGGTCCGCTCGTTCTTGAAAGGTAAGAACTGGCCCCTGACCATCCTGATGGCGAGCGACGCTCCGCCTATATTCACAACTGCCGGGATTCCAGCCACCTTCGTGATCGCCCCAGACGGGCAGGTCGTCGTCTCCGAGATCGGATCGGCGCAGTGGGACGACCCATCCGTGGTTGACTTCTTGGAGCGCCTGTCCCAAAAAGGGGCAGGGTCTGTTGAAGCCTCGAAGAATCAGGCCGATGAAATCCGACCCGCGCAAAGTGCAACCAGCAGTTCGCCGGAATGAATTCCAACGAACCGATTCCGCCTCGCAATCCTCCACATCGTGTTCGCGCGGGCAGTTTCCGACGTCGTTTAACCGGAGCGGCAGAAGGATTCAGAAGTCCTTGTGCCGAAGCGGGATCGAAGGACGCGAGAGGAGACTTCCTTCCTAGCAGAGACAAGTTCTCAACGGAACAGACTCTCACCCCTTCGCATATCGATCTTAATTTTGCGAATCTTGATGATGGGGTCGGCCTTCATTTCAGAGTAAGTGGCGGGCTTTGATCTGAAGGTATTGATTGATCAAAGGGGCCGTCAACTCGTTAGGGAAGAGGTCGAGTGTCATGACGCCACGGGTTCTCAGCGAAGAGAGTGCACGCTCTCGCCAGTTGAGCAAGGCGGCCGCGGCGGCTCCTTGGTAGAGGCCGATTCCCTGGTTCGGGGCATTATCGGCGAGCGCAAAGATGTCGTGGTCGCGAAGAAAGACACCCAGCGGCAGATGACGCCCCACAACGTTGGCGAGATGATCGCCAATGATCTGCGCATTCACATCGTCGAAGAGGTTCGACATCAGGACGACGAGTGATCGCTTGCGACAACGCTTCTCGAGTTCGACGAACACGCGGTCGTACCGGGACTCAACCAACTCGGGAAAAATGTTGTGCACACTGTGAACCAGCCGCTTGACTCGCTTGGCCCCTCCGTTCGGGGGAACATACGCGAGCACGCGGTCGGAGAACGCGAGCAAGCCCACCTGGTCTCCCCGGATCAGGGCGATATGCGCCAACATGAGCATTGAGTTCAGCGCGTGATCCAGTGGGGAGAGCCCCTGCCCCGTATCGCCGGCCATCATCCGCCCGCAGTCAATGAGAAAGATCAGGCGCTGGCTCTGATTGACCTGGTGGGCGCGTACCGTGAGCTTGCGCCGCCGCGCGGTGGCCCGCCAGTCCATATGCCTCGGCTCATCCCCCTCGGTGTAATCGCGAAGTCGCTCGAATTCGTTGTCGGTCCCCAGCCGTCGAGTGCGGCGCACGCCCATCGTGCTGAGCTTATCGCGACGGGCAAGCACGGTGTAGCGACCGATCTGACGAATATCGGGATAGACTCGAACGACGGTCTCCACGGGCCAGGAGACAGCGCGTTGCCAGAACCCGAGCCGGCTCGAGACCAAGGCATCGACGCGTTGAAATAAATAGGTCCCTCTTCGCTTGGGGATGATCGTATATAGAATCGTGGCCTGCCCGCGAGCCGGGACGCTCACGGCGAAGTCGGCCGGCTCGGCGCTGAAGAATTCAGGCACATCATCGCGGGCTCGAAAGATCCGACCCAGCCGACCGAGGTTCATCAGGTTCAGCTCAACCTGCTGCGCCTCGCCCAGCGAACTGACCGTCCCACAGCGTCGTTCGGCACGGAACGCCCCGGCACCAATCAGCGTGGCCAGGTCGATCACTGCGACGAGGCCAACGACGAGATCGAGCGCAAGGACCGCCGGCCCGAGGGTGTCGGAGACGAACAACCCAAGAGAAAGCAGTGCGGGCAACAGGAGAGCAAAGGCCAGCGCGCGACCGGGCCAGATCATCGGAGAGGGACCTCCACCGAGCGGATCAGTTCGGTGAGCAACTCGTCCGCGCCCTGGCCCTCGACTTCGGCCTCGGGAGTCAGCATCACCCGATGCCTGAGCGCGGGCAGGATCACCTCCTGAACGTCGTCAGGAAGGGCAAAGTCTCGTCCTTCGAGCGCCGCGATCGCACGAGCGCCGCGGAGGATCGCAACACCGGCCCTCGGCGACGCGCCGAGGGCGAACGTCGGCCACTCGCGTGTTTTTCGGACCAGCGAGGCGATGTAACTGAGGACGCGTTCATCGACGAGGACCGCTGCGCAGTGTTGCTGCATCGCGAGGATCTCGGCGGGTCCGGTCACCGTTTCGAGGTCCTGGCTCAGCGCCACGTCGGGTCCGAGACCACGCGTGTGCAATCGGAGGATGTTCGTTTCCTCATCCATGTTCGGGTACTCGGCGACGAGCTTGAACAGAAAGCGGTCGAGTTGGGCTTCGGGAAGGTTATACGTCCCTTCCGACTCGATCGGGTTTTGCGTCGCCATGACGAGGAACGGTGGTTCGATCGCGTGCGCAACGCCATCAATTGTGACGCGAGTCTCCTGCATGATTTCCAGAAGCGCCGAGTGGGTTTTCGCCGGCGCGCGATTGATCTCGTCCGCCAGCAGCAACTGGGTGAAGACGGGGCCGGGACGAAACCGGAAATCGTGGATCCGCTCGTCATAGACGGGAGAGCCGGTCACGTCGGAAGGCATCAGGTCCGGAGTAAACTGGATCCGGTTGAACGCACATCCGAGGACCCGTCCCAGCGCACGCACCAATAGAGTCTTGCCAAGGCCGGGAACGCTCTCGATCAGGACGTGCCCCTCGGCCAGGAGCGCCGTGACGACCCCGCGAACGAGCGTATCCTGACCGATGAAGACCTTGTTGATCTCAGACCCGATCCGCCTCGACCACGCCGCCACAGGGCCGGCGTCGGGCTTGGACGTCAGCTCCGATTCCGGCGGGTCAAAGGGGGCCGAGGACGTCAGTTCCTCAGGGTATCGGATCTCGGACTCGGTGGGAGAATCAAAGTCATTCATGCGTGAGTGACCCGGGTTGAAGTGGTTTCTCGGTCGAGTCGACCGACGCAGGAGGCAAGGGCGAAGCCGGGATTGGTCCGACCCGCGTCTGGTTCGAGGGATAGCGCCAGCGACGATATGTTTCCAGCAAGGCCCGCGCATCGGACACTTGCCCGGTTCGGGCTAACAGCGAGCCGATCGCTTCGGGATGGGCGACCGGTCGGTCTTCACCGGAGGACGGTTCCGGCCGGGGCCGTCCCAGCCGAGGCGCACGCGCCAGGCAGGCCGCCAGCCCGAGGATCAAGAGCTGAGCCACCACCCAGCCGAACGGCCGGATCTTCAGGAGCGAGAAGACTGACGGCGAAGTCGGGGCGTCATTGAGAAGATATCGGCCCTCGACAAACGCTACGTTGAGCGGCTCTTCACCCACCCATTGCACGGTGTACATCGCCAAGGGGCGACGCGCCGGGTTGAGCAACGCTCCATTCAAGAGAAACGAACCATTGGCTGCGACCAGGACACGACTGTCATTGAACAAGGTCCAATCAATCACGAGGGGTTTCCCATCCCCTTCGAGCAAGACGGTTTCCGCCTCGACCTTAAGCGTCTCGTGCCGCGGCAACTTCGCCTTGACCGGGTCAATACCGAGGCTCCAGAAACCATCGAGCGTCTTGCAGGTCGTCGGATCTTGAGACGTGGAAACGGCGAACCATTCCTCCGGCCGAGCGATTTCCTTGGGCCTGGTCTCCTCCTTCGTGCCCTGCTGCGCGGCCTCCTTTTGCAGTTTCTCGGCAAACGCCCGGAAAGCCTGATCCCCCCCCTTGGGAACCTGGTCGAGAGCTTCCTGCCTGTACTCAGCCAGCGCGTCGTAGTCGCGCGCCACGTAGATCATCTGCCGCTCACCGATCTGGCTCAACCACTGGAAAAACCAATCGCCTTCCTTTTTCTCGGGCGGCCCCGGGTAGGGGGCGATCCTGACGATCACATCGGCCCATTCGGCCAATTCATCGGAGAGCCGGACGGCGGTCCGAACCGAATGCCCTTGAGCTTTGAAAAGTTGGACCAGGGTTCCCGTTCCGTTGATACTTTTATCACGGGCCCGTCCATAAGTCGTATCCACATCTCGAGTCCCGCATCCGGAAACGGTGAGGACCGCAACCGTCAGGAGGAGCGTCGATCTCGTCCCTACCCAGGACCGCCTGTTCATGAGCCCGGTCCCGCGGCAACGAGCCGCTCAAAGTCTTCGGCCATGGTCCAGACCCCGTTGAAGGCCTCGGCCGACGGGCTCTGATGACCGTAGTAGACCAACTCGAATTGGCGGAGCGTTGCGTCGACCGGCTCCCGATAGCGGGGATCGTCGATCGCACGGACAAGTTGCCGACCCGTCCGCCCGGGTCTGAGACGGACCACTCGGAGGCGATGAAGCGTCAGAAGTTGATGAGCGAACAGGCAGACGATCGCGTGCTCGTAGTCCCCACTCTCGCGCCAGCGAACCGCCTCGGCCCAGGGATCGTCCGTCTCCGGGCGAACGCCGGCGGGTAGGCCCTCGATCCGACCGGCCTTTGCGACCGAGATCCGACCAGGCTCAGTATCGCCCTCACTCGGCCGATACCGGCGCCAAAGCTCCGCGAGAACGACAAGTAGAACTGAGAATGCCAGGATGGCCATCCCGATGATCAGAAGTTCGCCAATTGGGAGGCTCCCGAACCGGAGTCGGCCGAGCTTGCCGAGCCAGCCGAACCAGCGCTCGAACCAGTCTGAGGAGGGTGACCGCGGCGGCCAGAGCGGTATGACCGTATCGGTTATTGCGTTGTACCAGGGATATCCACCTCGCGCCAGTGCGGCGCGCACCGCCAGATCAGGTTCGGTGCCCGGCTCCGAAGCCGGATCTGAATCCACGGCGCCGGTGACTCCAAGAATGAGCCAGAACGTCAGGCTCACCATCGTTTCGCATCCTCCAAGATGCGTCCCACCGAACGGAGACGGAGTTCCACTTCCCAACCTTCCAGTCGGATCCGCTGATCGATGTAGTTGAAGAATCGGGCAATGCCGAAGAATTCGATCGCCACCCAGATCGCCAGGTGAAACCGCGGCCCGACCAGGTCGTTCCAGGTCGGTTCCCAGGTCAGTTCACTGCTGAAGAGGGCCTGCATCAACGCCCCGGACCCCGCCCAGAAGGCAAGCACGAACAGGGTCCCGAAGAAGAACTGGGCCAGCGACTGGCCGAGTAATT
The DNA here is from genome assembly GCF_045290345.1 of Singulisphaera photorubra. GTDB lineage: Bacteria > Planctomycetota > Planctomycetia > Isosphaerales > Isosphaeraceae > Singulisphaera. Next base: position 5,292,720 of record NZ_CP155447.1, read on the forward strand.
CGCCGCCCCGCGGTTCGCAGAGCACCGTACTGCGCCGAAGGACATTCCGCCATCGTCCGCGTTCGAGCAGGATCACCTCGTTCAAGAAGCTCAACCGGAGGGGAATGAACAGCGCGAGGGCAAAGGTGATCAGCAGAAGTCCACGGAGCATGAACTGGAGGAGGAACATCAAGGCAAAGGACTGCATCATCGTTTTGACGATACGCCTGACTGAGGGAGGTTCCCCGAACATCAGACCGCCCAGCACGATCGTCAGCGGAGCGGTGGCCCAGGGAATCTCGAGCAGAAGCAAGAACAGGTAGACGATCGCGGGAAGGTTGTGCTCCTGGGTGAGCCAGGCGTTGAGGATCGCGAACGGAACCGCCCCCGCGATCGCGGCCAGCCCGACCGTGAGCGGCCGGCGCCGGAGCACGACCAGGGCCAGGTCGAGGATCTCGAGAAACGAGCGTTCCCGGATTTGTACCAAGGTCTGATCGTAGGCCAACCTTCCCCCCTACCGTGACTCGGGTTTCGCGACAGGACTTCGCCCCCCTAGGGCGAGATAGGCGGCGAGCAGGCCCGCCGAGATCAAGGCGATCGACGCCTTGGCGGAATAGGGAAGAGCCGACGCCGAGACATAACCCTCGAGAAAAGCCGCCAGCAGGAAGAGGACGACCGCCACCCCCACCGTGGGAAGCGCACGCCGAGCCTCGCGACGCAACGAGCCAAGCCGGGTCTGCCCCTGCGTATCGATCAGACCAAAGCCGAGCCGAAGCCCCGCCGCCCCGGAGAAGACGATCGCCATCAACTCGAACGGCGCGTGCGCTGTCACGAACGTATAAAAATTCGAGGCGCTGGGGGTGGTCGCCATGTGGCCGAAGATCGTACCGAGAATGGCCCCGTTCGAGACCAGCTCGTACAGGCTTCCCAGGCCAAACAAGAGGCCATACGCGAAACACTGGAGGCCAATCGTGGTGTTATGCTGAATATAATATCCAGCCATCATCGTATCGTTGCGGCTGAGCCCATCTTTTCGATCGGCCCCCATCGGTTCAGCATACGACTGCTCCATCATCTCAATCATCGGCTCGCCGACCAACGTCAAGGCAAAGCCAGGACGCCCGGCCCCCAGGAGCGCGCAGAGCAGAAAGCTTCCGAAGAAAACGAGTGCCGCAATCCGAAGTGCCGGATCGGTGCGGAGCTGGCGCGGAGCCGTTCCGAACAGGGCGTCGGCCCAGTCGACAAATCGAAACCCTTGCGCCCGATAGACCGCGTTGTGCGCTCGTCCGACCAGGGCGTGAAGATAGGCCACCATATCGCGGGGCAAATCGTGCGTTTCCGCCAGCATCAGGTCGGTGCACGCGGCACGGTAGAGTTCTCCCAGCCGGACAATCTGCGCGGCGCGGGCGGCAGGAGGCTGTCGGCGGGTGAGGCCGTCGAGCAGAGTATCCAACTCCCGCCACGAGGCCTCACGCTGAGCCAAACGATCAGCGACCCGCATCGTCACTCTCCCACGAACACGCGATGATAGAAGGCGCAGACGACGACATCGGCCGGAACGTTCTCGGGCAACCCGTACCGAACGCTGAGCGGCCGCGCCAGATGTTGGGCCATCTCTTCGCGCCGGGCTCGAGGCAAACGCGCGCGATGATTGACGTAGTCCGAGAGTGCTCTGGCCAACTCCGGCCCGGCCTCGACACGCAGAGGGAGCCAGGGCAACAGCGCGGTCACCGCCGGCTCCTCGACACGCACCAGGCCGACCCGCGATCGACGCTGCTCGACCACCACCATGGTTCCGGCGGCCAGGTCACCCAGGCGCTGGAACTTCCGGGTCAGGAGCATGCTCGTCAGTCCCGTCAGGAGCAGCAGGCTCGTCAGGTCGGGTCGAATGAGGTAAGGGACCGTGCCGTCGAGCGAGCCCACCAGGTTGCGGAGAACCGCCTGAGCCCCGGAGATGGGTACGCCACGTTCCGAGACCACGCGCAGTCTGAGCATCCGCTTGCCCAGGGTCTGGCCATTGAAAACGGCTTCACAAAAACCGCGGTATCCCCACATCAACACAAAGTAGGCCACCAAGATCGGGCCGATCCCCGACTTCGATCCGAGTGACAGGACGAGGAGTGTTAGTGCGATGAGGACGACCGCGGCGAGTACCAGGATGAGGTCGATGAGATACGCGACGTACCGGCGAAATGGCCCCGCCAGCGGGTACTGGAAAACGATCCGTTCCGGCGTCACTAGCCGGACCGTCGTGTCCAAGGGAGCTTCGGACCGTTTGAGAGAGGCCGTAGCCATCGGAAGCGCGCCCATTTGAAGTCCAAAGGGCCACACACTCCACGGCACCGGCCCGGCTGCATCAAGGTCTTGAGAAATGCTACCCAAGCCACTGTGGTTCCGCAACGACTTGCTCACTCTTCGCGCGAGAGTGCATTCGACGTTGCACGCAACGCTCGTGACGAGGTATGACTTGCGTCGGCCCGAGCTAGGCCACAGGCTGACACTGGGCACTGATCCAGACGGTCAAAACGTACTTGCGAGGACCACTCTCATGGAATGCATTGCCGTGATCGCCTGCTCCGCAGGCTTGATCTTCGCAAGGCTCGCGATGGCGCAGGACCTGAACCCGTTCTTGTGGGGTTTCCTGGGCGTCGCTGTCTACACCGCGGCACCGGGCTACATGATCTGGAGAGGGGCGGGCTGGATGGACGCGGCCTGGGTCTGGCTCAGCTCGTTCGTGGGGCTCTTTCTTCTCTTTATCGCTCAGTCCGTCGCCGCAGCGATCAAGCGGCAACGCAGTCGCGCGCCGGTCAAGAAGCGTCGGACCGGGCGTTGATCTCGATGACTGCTGATTCGTAAGGTGCGTCGGCTCAGCGGGGTAATCCCGCCTTGACCGTCGCCGGATCGGCCGCGGGACGGTCGAACATCGTGGTGATCAGGGTCTGTTTCCGAAGCTTGGCGATAAAGGCCGTGGTCTCGCGGCGAATCTTTTCATTGAAGATTGTGTTCTTGATCTTATCTTGAATTTCAACTTCGGCAAATGAGGCGGGTCCCGCGACTCGGCGTTTCTCGACCCGAACGATGTGATAGCTCGTCGGGGACTCAATGACCTGGCTGAGCCGGCCTATCGGCAATGACTCGAGCGCGACGTTGACGGCTTCGACCCCATAGCCTCCCGGAGAGGTCTCCCAGATTCCGCCCTTCGCCTTATTGGGGCCGTGAGACTCGGCGGAGGCCAGCTTCGCGAACTCTTCACCGCGACGTAGCCGGCCGAGGAGGGCGTCGATCTTGGTGCGAGCCTCGGTGCGTGACTTGCACTTGTCGACGTCGATCACGACTTCACGCCAGACGATTTGCGCGGGCCGGTCAAAGTCGTGGAGGTGCTCGAGGTAATATTCGCGCATTTCGGGCAGTGAAACCGTCATCTTCGGACCAATCTTCGCTTTCATATAGCTCTGCGAAAGGTGCTGACGGCAATAGATATCGCGCAGCTCGTCCAGCGAGACGCCACTCTCCTTGAGCTTTTGCTTCAACTCATACTCATTTGTCGCAGCATACTTTCGTAACATGGGGTCAAGTTCTTCCGCCCGCCAGCTTTTTTCGGCATCGGACATGACCATTTTGAACGCTTCGGGTTTCTTCAACTCACGCTTCGCCTCCTGGACGACGATGCTCCGTTCGATCAGTTCCTGGAGAACCGAGAAGGCCACCATTGTGACCTCCTCTTCCGAAGGAGCCCGGGAGGGATCCATTCCCTGGAGCCGCGCCCCAACGCCCTTCCTCAATTCGTTAAGAGTGATGACCTCATCGCCAACCTGGGCGGCCACCTTGCCGGCCGGTTGCGCATTCCGAGGTCGGATCTCCGAGCGAATCATCGTCGAATCGGCCGCAGCCGGCATGACGTCAGAATCTCGCTTCTCCACCGAGGCCGAATCGGCCTTCGCTGGCACGTCGGTGCTTGGGGCTTCGACCGCTGGTGGGGGCAGCATCGGCGGAATGGAGGGCGCGACAGGCTCGCTCAGTTCGGGCAGATCCTGCGGCAAACCCGCCGCAGCCCCGGCCGATGGCGCGGGGCTCGGTGTTGAATCGGGAACCAAGGCCGGGGGAGCAGACGGCAATTCCAAGGGAGGAGGCATTTCCGGAGACGCTCCAACCGCAGGCGGTGGCTCCAGAGCGGCTTCGGAAGCCGGCGGAATCGCTGCCGGTGGCGCGAGAGCCGGGGCTTCCACGGACGAAGGCAGATCGGCCGGCACCTCGATCGGCGGCGCCGAATCGAGTGGGGGATTGCTATCGGAGGGAGCGGGGAGCGCCGGTACGGGCGGAGCCTCGGAGGGCGCGTTCTCTAGAGCCGGAGCCGACACCGATGGGGCCTCAAGCGCCTCGGTCGCTGGCGCACCCAATTCCTCTACCGGAGGCGGAAGCGAAGGTGCGGGCACAACCGGCGGTGGTTCCGAGGAAGCCGGTGGAGTCGCTGGCTCCGGAGCCGCGCCCAGTGAGGGTGCCGCCGAAAGCTCGTCAGGACCACCCTCCACCGCGGGCGGAAGTAGAGCGTCCGGGGAAGCCGGCGCTTCTGAAGGTGCCGGAAGAGTCGGCGCTTCATCCGCGGAACCTGGCGGAGGAACGGCGGCCGGTTCGGGAACGGAGGCGTGACTGTGGGCGGCATCAAGCTCCGGAGGATTCGTCCCGGCGCCTGAGTCGGTATCGCGAGCGGTTGGCACTTCGCCTACGGGCGCCGGAGTCGTGTTCGGTGATTCGACGACTTCCAGCTGAATCTGTGACGAAGCCGGCGCAGCGAGCGTTGAGTCTGCCGGTGGAGTCACGGCTACGGCTTCCGGTGCGGTTGCAGTAGCAGTAGCAGTAGCAGTAGCAGTAGCAGTAGCAGTAGCAGTAGCAGTAGCAGTAGCGGGAAAACGGAAAGCCGCCGGATTGGGTTCGCTCGCCCTGGTCGGCGTGCCGTTCCCGGGTCCCTGCGTCGCCGCGCTGGCTCGCAGTGACCTGGGATCATACTTTGGATTTTCGCGATTGATTGTGTCGTGAATCGACGGAAACGAGGTGAGGCCAACAGGCCCCGCAGACGGACCACGACTCTGAACGGCCGAGCGGTTCTGCGCACAGCCCGCCAGGGCCAGGCCGAGAAGTCCGGCGACGACATGGCGGTTCATCGGCATTCTCCATCCTTGGAGATTCGGGATGACAAGGCAAACTCCGGACGGCCATCCTGGCCATTAGTCTGGAATTTCGATTCGACAGGTTCGCGTCGCTTATCGGAGATGCGTGATGATGCGACGGATGCGAACCAGCCAAGAAAGAGGATAGGCCGCGACACATTACCCGTAACATGAATCGGTGACAAGATCGCTTTGGTCTGACCTGGCCGGCCGCAACTTCTTCGTCCTGACCGACAATCGACTCTCCTTTGTCGAGTTACCGGAGGCCGGGGAGTGACAACGTATTGCCCTTCTCAATGATCCAGATCAAGTCCTGTTGCGATGTCAGGGAACTTGCAAGAGAGGTTTCATCACCCCGACAACCACCGATCCGTGAGGCCGTTTCTCCTCGAGCGGAACGTAGGCCGTTTTCTCGTCCACCACCCGGACTCGTCCCGGATGGAGTTTGGCAAGGGTCGCGATCCGCTTGGGATTCCTGTAGGTGAGAACCACATATTCGTCTTCGACATGAATCCGCTCGAGTTGCCAGCGTTCTGCCAAGATTCTGAGCTCGGCTTCAGCGATCAGGTTCTCGGCGGGGGTCGACAGCGGGCCGAAGCGATCGATGAGTTCCTGTCGGAAGTCAGCCAGCCGCTCGAAGCTCCGGAGCCGGGCCAGGCGGCGGTAGAGCTCGACCTTCATCCGAGGCCCGGCCACATAGTCTTTCGGCAAATAGGCCCGCCAGGAGAGCTCGATCGAACAGTCGTACAAGGCCCGCGCGGGCTGATTGGTCAAGCCGCGGACCGCCGACTCCAGAAGCGAGCAGTAAAGCTCATATCCGACGCTCTCAATATGTCCCGATTGCTCGGCCCCCAGAATATTCCCCGCGCCTCGGATTTCGAGGTCGCGTAAGGCAATCTTGAAGCCGGCCCCCAGTTCGGTGAACTCCTCGATGGCTTTGAGTCGCTTGACCGCGTTGGGGGTCACCGGCTTATCGGACTCGAGCAGCAGGTAGGCGTACGCGCGATGCTTGTACCGACCGACCCGCCCGCGAAGCTGGTGCAAGTCGGCCAGGCCGTACTTGTCGGCCTCGTTGATGAAGATCGTATTGACGTTGGGAATATCCAGGCCCGACTCGATGATCGTGGTCGCCACCAGGATGTCGAAGTCATGTCGGATGAAAGCGAGCATCGTTCGCTCGAGCGCCTCGCCCCCCATCTGACCGTGCGCGATCGTGATCCGCGCCTCGGGGACGATCGCCTGGATTCGGTCGGCCACGTTCTGGATGTCGTGAACCCGGTTGTGAACGAAGTAGACCTGGCCATCGCGGTTGAATTCGCGGTGGATCGCCCGTTTGACCGTCTCCGTATCGAAACGGAGAATGCGAGTCTCGATCGCTTTGCGATCGGGAGGAGGGGTTTCCAGGTTGGAGATGTCGCGAATGCCAAGCAGGCTCATATGCAAGGTGCGGGGAATCGGCGTTGCCGACAGGGTCAGCACATCCACGGTCGAACGGAGCGACTTGAGCCACTCCTTGTCCTCGACCCCGAAACGCTGCTCCTCGTCGATCACGACGAGGCCAAGATCCTTGAACGCAACGTCCTTCTGAACGATCCGGTGGGTCCCGATCAGGATATCCACAGAACCTTCCGTGGTTCGTTTCAGGACGTTACGAATCTCGGATTTGGGGCGGAACCGATTGACGACCTCGATCGCAAACGGAAATTCGGCCATCCGCGCAGAGAAGCTGCGATGGTGCTGCTCGGCCAGGATGGTCGTCGGCACAAGAACGGCGACCTGCTTGCCCCCATCGACCGCCTTGAACGCCGCCCGAATCGCCACTTCGGTCTTACCGTAGCCGACGTCGCCGCAGATCAAGCGATCCATCGGCCGGGCCTTTACCATATCTTCCTTGACGGCGTCGATCGCCGAGAGCTGGTCGGGAGTCTCTTGATAGGGAAAGGCCGCCTCGAACTCGGCCATCCAGTGGCTATCCTCGGCGGCATAGGCGATGCCCGGCTGACTCGCCCGAGCGGCCTGGATGTCGATCAGTTCAGCGGCAAGGTCGACCACCGCGTCGGCCACCCGCTTCTTCCGCTTCTCCCAGGCCGAGGAGCCAATTTTCGAGAGCGCAGGCGTTCCCTTACCACCCCCCACATACTTCTGTACCAGGTCGATCTTGGCGATCGGCACGAACATCTTCGTGCCTTCGGCAAACTCCAGGAGCAGTGTTTCTTCCGTGTGATCGGTCGTCCGATCAACCATCTGGAGCCCGCGATAGCGCGCGATTCCATGGTTGACGTGGACGACCAGGTCTCCCTCGTTCAAGTCAAGGAAACTGTCGATCGCCCGGCTCTCGTACCGCCGCTTGGTCGTCGGGCGACGGACGTCGGTTCGAGCAAAGAGCTCGTGATCGCCGATCACCAGCGTCTTGGCATCGGTCAGGTGGAACCCTGAGCGCACCCGGCCCACGGTGAGTTGAAGGCGTCCCGACTGGGCGATGGCGGTGTCGGCAAAGACTTCGCCAAGCCGTTCGATCTCGGCCTCGTTGTGGCAGGCAATCAGGACGCGATCTCCGCCCGAGGCGCTATCGAGCTCAACCTTGACCTTGGCCAGCTCCCCGGAGAAGCGTTCCACGCTCTCAATCCGCAGGTGGCAGGTCGTTTCGAGCGAGTCGGCGGCCAGCGTCGAGAGGGTGATCGACGGCCGTTGGAAGAGCCGCGAGAGCGTGCTATCCACCGTATAGAGACCGCGCGGGTCGTCGGTCCGGCCGAGGTAGTGGCGGCCCTCCTCTTTGAGGTCGTTCGGTTCGACCAAGGCCACCCAGGCGTCTTTGGGAAGAAATTCGGCGATATGACCAAACCCGGACGGGTCGTCGCCATCGAACGAGGGGGAGACGGTCAGCGTCACCGAATCCCAACGGTCGAGCGAGCGCTGAGTCTCCGGGTCAAACGGACGGATCGATTCAACGTCGTCTCCGAAGAATTCGATCCGCACCGGCTCGGAGGAGTCGGGTGAAAAGACGTCGAGAATTCCGCCGCGAAGACTGTACTCCCCCGCCACCTCAACCACCTCGGCGCGGGTCAGCGAGCGCGCGGCCAGCCAGGCCGTCAACTCCTCGATCGCGATCGTATCACCAACGCGAATGGTCCGCGACGAGCGGGCGAGCAACGCCGGGGTCGGAACCGGCTGCAAGAACGACTGGAACGGCGCCACGATAAAGCGAGGGGGTGTCAGACCGGAGAGCCGTTTAATGACCTGGAGCCGACGGCCGAACACCTCATCGCCAACGTTCGCCTCACGCGGGAGGCGTTCCCAGGCGGGAAAGACCTCGGGCGTGACGCCGGCAAAGGTCGCCACGTCATCCCGAAAGTCGTCCACATCCCCTACGTGCGCCAGCACGATCACAAGCGTCTGAGGCGCATGCAATCCCAGGGCGGCCGCCGCGAGCGGGCCAGCCGAGCCCCAGGCGCCGTCCAGCGTGCCGCTCCGCCCATTCTTGAGCGCGGCGAGCAACTCCGGGAACCCGTCTGCTCGCTGGACGAGACGGGTCAGGTCTTTCAGTTCACGGACTGGCGCGACGGTCGCGGTCGAAGCCTTGGCCATGGCGAGTCATCGGACGGCCTGTAACGCCCATCCCATCCATGAAAATGAAGAGAGACGGATCTTGCCGCCTCTCGGGTCCGAACACGCCACACTTAATTGTAAGTTTCGTTCCTCGGTTCGACCACTACCTTCTGCGAGGCGCGCCGCAACACACGAGGCGGCGGCGGCACTTCGTGGGTCCGATCCGATCGCGAAGGCGAACCGAGCCGGTCGAGCACATCGATCAAGTCGGCCGGATCGCACGGTAGCTCCAAACAGGCCGAAGCCCCCTGCGCACGGGCCTGACTGACCAGCGAACGATCGGCCAGCCCGATCAGAGCAACGACCATCCCGACCTGAGCCCGCCGGGCCAACACCCGGCCCCAGTCGGCCTCCAACACGGGGACATCCCAAATCGCCAGGCCCCCCGGTTCCAACTCGTTCCAGTTGGCTGCTTTTCGGGTTGGGTATCCGGCCGATAAACAGACGTCGGCCAGCGCTTCGCGCAACTCGTAGTTGCTGCTGACGACATCAATCGAAGGGCGAGGCGCTGCACCCCGCCCCTCCCCCCTGCCCTCGCCGACGCTGCAAACCACATGGCGCGCGATGGTTTCCCGCACGGTGGCCTCGGGCAGGACCACATCCGCCAGAGTCGACCAGCGCAAGAGGTCGGCGTAGCGGATATGCGGCCCGACGCAAAGGATCAGGCGGAGCGAAGCCGACCGATCCTTCCGCAACCTGGCCAGGCGCTCGCCATCTCGCCGGGTCAGGAACGCGCGATGAATGACGAGTGTCACGGGATCGGGGAGATCGTGGAGAAGCTCGTCGGACCACTCCCCAGCGCAATTGACGCGAAGGACGGATCGAGGGAGCGCATCGACGATCCCGACCACCCAGGGGTCGTCCAGGTCACCGACGAACCAGACTGATCGTTCCGACGCGTTCAGTGCCGGAGCCTCCCTGTTCCCGTCGTGACCGACTTCCACCCTGGTGGACCTCCCTTGTCTTTAACCGACTGTCGCGGACCTTAACACACCTTCCCATTTTCGACAATCGCGGCAACCCTGGGATCTCCCCAGGTCAACGGGTCGAGGTTCCGCAAAGTCCGACCGTACCGAATCTCTCGTGCACGAGCCGGACCGGCGGCGTTTTGCGTCTGAGCCAAGCCTCGGGTATCGTGAAGCTCTTCTGGGATTCGATCATGCTTGCGTTCCTCATTCTTCGACTAGGAAAGCCGCCATGAATTCGCTCGATCGCCGCACGTTTATGAGCACGACCCTCGGCGGCCTGTCGATGTTCGCGACGGGGACATTACTCCTGGCTCAGGATCGCGACTCGAAGGCCAATGCCGAGGGCAGACCCGACACGCTCTTCCTCACCTGGCAGCGCGACCCCACAACGACCATGACCGTGCAGTGGGTCGCCCCCGCCGCCCCCGAAGGAGCGACTGTCGATTTCGTGGAGCTGGGCAAAACGGTCGCGTCCCAGTCGGTCGTCACGAAACAAACGCCCTATCCCATGACCAACCTGAAGGTCTTTCGGGCCGAGCTGACCGGACTGACGCCAGGAACTGAATACCAGTTTCAGATCAACAAGAAATCGCTTACCCATCGCTTTCGCACGATGCCCGCCAAGGCGACCGACTCGTTCCAGTTCGTCTCCGGCGGCGATTGCGACGTCAACCAGCATGCGATCGCCAACAATATCCTGGCGGCCAAACAGAACCCGATGTTCGTCCTCTTCGGCGGCGACCTGGCCTATGACAATGGGACCAGCGTGGAGCGCAGCCTCGCCTTTCTTCGCAACTACAGCCAGCACATGATCGATTCGGAGGGCCGGCTGATCCCGATGGTCGTCGGCATCGGCAACCACGAGGTCAAAAGCAGCTACGGCCAGACGCGCAAGGAAAGCCCGTTCTACCTCGCCGTCCACGACGGCCTTTACGCCGAACGAACGTTCGCAACCCTCGACTTCGGCGACTACCTGAGCCTGATCCTGCTGGACACCGGCCACATTGCTCCCATCGACGGTGAGCAGACCGACTGGCTCGACAAGGTCCTCGCCGAACGGACCGAGCGGCCGCATGTGATCGCCGTCAACCACGTACCGGCCTACCCCTCGTTCCGCAAGTTCGAGGCTGAGGGGGGCAAGGCAGGCACAGGCGAATTAAATCGTACCCAGTGGGTGCCGTTATTCGAGCGTCATAACGTCGACGTCGTGCTCGAGCACCACGATCACACGTTCAAACGAACCCACCCTCTCAAAGACGGGATGGTCAACGCCAACGGGATTCGCTACCTGGGTGACGGATCCTGGGGCAAGCTTCGTTCGCCTGCTTCCCCCGAGCAACGCCCCTACCTGGCGAAAACGAGCGAAGCCTACCACATGACGCTCCACCGTTTCGAGGGCGCGGAGCGGTTTCACATGGCCCTTCAAGAGAATGGCCGAGTTATCGATATCTGCACAACGCGAAAGCGTCCGCGACGCATCGTCGGACGCAAGGCTTGAGACCAGGAGCCCGGCCCTCTGGGAATTCTCCCACGGCCGGGCTACTTTTCCGCAGGGCAAGGCGCGCCCGTTGGCATCCAGTTCAGCGTGAGGAACGGATGACGTCCACCGCCGGGTCATGAGGGCGAAGTAAGATCCTCGCCAGCTTTTCTCTCAGGCTCTGCCCCTCCAACCTGTAGGCCGAGAGAAATTCACTGGCAATGGCATGAAGAACTTGCGGGTCACGTTGGGGCCGCCGAGCGTTGTCCGCTCGCGATCGATGTTCAGAAACTCGTCCGTAAGGATAAGAATCCACAAAGGCCGTCCCTTCGCTCATTGAGGGGGAAGTCTCACCGGTTGGATACCGAAGACTGAACTCCAACTCATTCCGCCAGTCGAATTGGACTGGCTCCAAGTCTCCAAATTCCGAATCGAACTCAACCTGAGTCGCAGCCTCGTGAGTGTCGGGCCGTCGCGATGCAAGTTCGTTGCGCATGCCCCGGAGTTCATCCGCGAGCCCCCTGAGCTCCCGCAGCTCTTCATCCATGGCATCGCGATGTTCGCGATGCATCGCGGCCACAGCCCTCGACATGATCAAAACTTGCCGAAGCCGATCGGGCACCGGCGCCACTGGTTCTCCGCACGATGGCACCGAAACGAGCCGACCGGGCTCATCCTCTTGGGCCGACAGGTTGCTCCGCTGATCACTCATTCCGCACCGCTCCACGGCAGCCAAATTGCTTCCACTTTCGTCGTAACGAATGCGAATCGTAAACGGACCGATGCAGACTTCCGCCCCCTCCGCCAGATGGGCGACACGCGTGGCGACCCCATCAACGTAGACCCCACCCTGCGAGAGCAGGTCGATAAGCCAGAGGCCCGACCCCGTCCGCAGAAGCGAGCAATGGAAGTCCGAAACCAAGGGAGAATGAAGCCGTAACTGACAGGCAGGCGATCGGCCGATGAGGACCATGACCCGACTCATCGACCAGGATGGAACGTGGGACCCACCGTTCTCAATCTCGAGCGTCACCGCGGGCAAGGGGTGTGCTTCGGCATACGATTCCGAGAGAGGGCTCGGCCATTCCGGGACGGGAGCATGCACACGTCCATCCCCTCCGCGCATCCTGAGTCCGACCGACCCCAAGCGCATCTCCCCTGAACCGTCGATCCATCCCGCGCGGGACGTGCTACCATCCAAACAAACGTCCGTTCGAGGTCTTAAATCGACCGAGAAGAGGCGGCCACCAACGGTCTGAACATAGCAATGGCGACGGCTGACCTGTCCATTCCGAAGTTCAAGGTCGGCATCAGGATGACGCCCACAAATCAAGAACGGTTGGCGGAAGATTCGCCGGGCTCGATGAACGTGCCGATCGTCATGGACGTCGACAAGCAACGGTCCGACAGCGCCACACGCTTCGGAAAAACGCTCCATCATGGTCCGATCCACAGCATTTTCCTTAGAAACGGCAATGTTGCAGAACGAGCGTTTGCGACCCTCAACGAGTTTGATGGGCATGCGTCATAACGATCGAGTTTGACGGCCCGTGTGTCGACATCGTCTTTCCATGCCCTCATGGCATGAGAAGGACACAGCGTCTTACCATGAACAGTCGAACACAGCAGATCTGCTTGCTCGATCGTCGGCCCTTCGCCCACCCTGTCCCTTTCGCCAAGGGTCAGGGCATGCGACGCCAGATCGGGTCCTCGACCTGGCCCCACAGTCGAACGTTGACTTTCCGCCTCTCAGCAAGGATTGAAAGCCTGCTAGTTCGACATCATCGTAATGCTTCCCAATTCAAAAGCAATCCTCCGACGATCGAATTACTTCCATCGCTCCCAATCAAAATCACGCTAACATGTTTCTACCCATAGAAATCCAACTCAGCCCGACGCCTTTCGCCATCGAACCCTTTTTTCATCAAGTCCCCGCATGTTTACAGGACGCCACATACCGAACACTAACGATACATGCCATTTTCCGAATCAAGGTGTAAGGTCGTGGGCGCACCGGCCATGTTTCGCTGCGTAAACTTACGATTGGCTGTCAACGGTTTCCAGGTTTGTTGAGCACATTGACTGGCGAACAAGACCGAAGTCAGCACTGCCGGGCGAGCGTTTCACCAGATTCGGGAAACTCATTCGAACGGTTGGCAAAAACTGGGGCACCGGTGCCCTGAACGAAGCGCTGACTCGGTTGTTCTGGCGGGGAGTGAGATCGACTCGAAACTCGACGGATTGGGCTCAGGGGCACCTGGCTTCTCGATCGGCCGCAGCCAAGACATCGAGAACTGCGAGGTCGGATACCGAGGTCAAGCATTCGCCGGGAATCCACGCAATCAGCTCAACTCGAATCGCGATGAACGAAGTCTTCGGCATGGTGCGGGGATTGAGGGCGGCTGGTTCATGGGCGTGAGAATAAAACGCCGAGGCAGATGATCGCAATCATGCCACCACGCATCACTGAATAAACAACACAAAGCGATATCCTGAGAGGGCAGGGTCAGTTCCTCAAGGGCACCGCTTGGCATAAGCCGAACAGCACAAGTTCAATCAAAGAAATCCCAACCAGTGGGCCGCGATGAAAGAGGAAAGAGGAGTTCCTCGTGAAGCCTGGCGAGATATTGGTCGAATCGATGATTAAGAGTTGGCCAATTGGCCCCGAGTATTCGCCGAAACATGCTTCCCGATCGGGCTCGCACTCAGGACCGGCTCGTATGCGGCCAGGACGATGGTGACGTCGTCCTGCGGAGCCCCGCCGCCCCGAAACTCTGCGGCCCGTTCCAGGACGGCTGTGACCAGGGCATCCGGCTCGTTGTCCGCCTCGAGCGACGCCGAGAGTCCTTCGGCCCCCCACAGAATGCCCTGCGGGTTCGCGGCCTCGGTCAGACCATCGCTGAAGACGAGGAGCCGGTTATCCGGCCCGAACTCCACCGCAACTTCGGCTCCTGGCAGGTCGGCGATGACACCGAGGAGCGGCATCGTCGTGCCGAGCTCACTGATGCCGCCCGAGGCATCCCTCAAGAGGGCCGGCGGGTGGCCGGCGTTTGCGAAGCGAAGCCGCTCGTTCTCCGGTTCGAACCAGCCGAAGAAGACGGTCGCGAAGTGCCCATCGGGAAGGTTCCGGCAGAGCTGGTCGTTCAGCCTGGAAAGGACTTCGGCGGGCGAAGTCGCCTGCTCCGCCTCCCGCCAGACGATCGCCCGGACCATCGCCGTGTGGAGCGCGGCGGCGATGTTGTGCCCGGAGAGGTCTGCGACCAGGAGCCCGATGCGGCCCCCCGGAAGAAGCCGGACGTCGTAGACATCGCCCCCGACCGGGCCCGCTTGCAAGCATCGCCCCGCGAGTTCGAGCATGCCGAGTCGAACTCGCTCGGGAGGGAGAAGTTCCGATTGGACCTGCCGGGCCGTCTCCATCTCCCGTCTTTCGTCCTCCGCCTGGTCGGCAAGGGCCCGAGACATGGCGTTGAATTGCCGGGCGAGAGACCCGAGCTCGTCGCCGTTCGGGGTTGCGACTTCGACCCCGAGCTGTCCCCGCTCGAGGTCGCGGACGGCCCGAGCGATGCGCCGGATGGGGCGGAGGACCGCGCGTCCCATTACGAAATTGATCGCGCCGAAGAGCAAGACGCCGGCTCCGATGAACCAGACGGCCTGGATCTTCAGGTTCGCCCGGACGCGCTCGGCCACGGCACGGGTCGATTCGGCCACGACGACACGCTCGGCCCCTTTACCAAGGACTCCAACGAGGAACGATTCACCCCCCTCCTGCCGCGTCCACACCCCCTCACCCAACGCGGCCAGGCGCACTGGGTCCATCGGCCGCCTGGCGTGCTCGGCGGCACCAGCGACCACCCCCGTTCCATCGACGAGCGCAACCTGATGTTCGGGCGAGGCCGAGATGTCGCTCGCGTGGCAAAACGCCTGGAGGAAATCGACGAAGCGCGGCGACATCCCGAACGAGTGATAGGCCGCCTGAACGAAGCGGGCCTCCTCGTTCAGCCGGGCACGCAGGAGGGCCATCCCTGTCGCCTCTTGTCGCCGCCATTCCCAGGCGAGCGAGGTTCCGAGGACGAGGAGTAACATCAAATTGATCGGTAGTGCGAACTTGTAACGGAGCGTCATCGTTTACAATACCTTGGTTTGGAGAGATCACCACCTCCGGCACGGTCCACCGCCCGCCCGACCTGATTCGCCTCGATGGATTCCCCTCGTTGCGGGGCTCAATCACACAACAGAGGTCTTCACCGAAGTTTGGTCAGGGGGCGGACGGCGGGCCGTGCCGGAGGCGGCCTTCGGCCTCGACTACGAGCCGTGACCTATCCCGACCTCGATGCTGGAGCTGCCGACCGACCAGGCGAGGAGCGTCTGCATCTCCCCGATCTCCCGGGTCTGCGTCGATACGATGTTCTCACAGAGCTGCTTGCGGCCGGGCCGGGCGGCCCGGTCGGTGCATTTCGCGGAACACTCCATCATGTCATCACGAAAAACAACCATCACATTGCCATCTATTATATCCGCAGCCATCTGGCCCAGGCCGACCCGAACATCGAGGGGCCCGAGGGGCTCGGACCGAAACGCATATCGCCATTCCATAAACGGTCTTCTCCCGATATGTTCGCTTGCGGTCCTGGGTGGAAGCCAAAGCCGAAGGGGACCACCTTATTGCTTGTGGTCGTGGTCGTGCTCGTCCTTCGCGGCCGAGGCCGAAGCCTGTGCGCCGAAGAACTTGTCCGGGTTCGCTCGGAGCCCCTTGAGGCAGCCCTTGCAGCAGATGAAGGTGGACTTGCCATCGCGGGTGACCTTCAGCGGCCCGCCCATCGAGTCCAGATCTTCCTTGCTGACCGGGCAGATTTTGAGCGCGGCAACGGCTCTCGCGTCGGCCTGGGTCGCCTTGGTGACAATGAACTCGTTGCTGGGGGCCAGCGCTAGCGGGGTGGTGAAGTTCGCCGTCGTCTCCGCCGCCTCGGGCAGGCCCTCGACCTTGAACTCCACCTTGACGCCGGTCGTCGGGACCTTGCCGAAATCAATGGCGGTCCCGATCGAGGACGGGGCCCGACCGGGGCTCGCGGCGGTTGGGGCGAGCTTCCGCTCGAACCAGGGCTTCGGCGAGCTCGGGTGGTAGAACGTCGCGGTCCCGGTCAGCCGAGAGGCGTCGACCGGCTGGTCCTCGTGGCTCCGCGGGTAGACTTTGAGCCCGTCTTTCGCGAAGACGACCTCGAAGTGGTACTCCTTGGTCATCGCCACCTTGCCGCCGTGAAGGGGCGCGCCATGCTTGTGGCCGTCGTGGGCCGAGGCGAGGCCGATTAGGCCGAGGGCGAGGCCGAAACTTGCGGCGAACGTCGTGAGATGAAGACAGCGTACCTTCTGCATGGATCTTGTCCTGTCCGATTACGAGTAGGGTTGGGAAAAGCCCCGGAATTCGTCCCGGGGAGCAGCCGGTTCTCGCGACTAACGTCTCTGGAGCGCTATGTGGGCGGAGGAAGCGCCCCCGAGCCCGGCGGGGGCGGCAGCCAGAAGTAAGACCTTTTGGTGCATCATCAGACTCCTTCGTTACGAGACCAGGACCGCGTCTTCCGAGACGGCCGGGACGACCCGGACCCGGTCCTCAAAAGCGCTGAGATGATGGATCTTCCGCCACTGCCACTTCTTCACCGCGAAGTAGAGGACGGGAAGGAACACGTCGATCACTTCGTCCGCAATCAGCAGCCCGCCGAGGACGGGAGCGGCCATCGGCCGGATGACCTCGGAGCCGACCCCGGAGGCCCAGAGCATCGGAGCGATCGAAATAATCGTCGTCCCCTCCGTCAAAAGCTTCGGCCGGAGGCGGTGGATCGCCCCTTCGAGGATCGCCTCCTTGAGTTCCTCAATGGAGCCGATGCCCTCGAGCCCGCCGCGCTCCTCGATGGCCTCCCGGAGATACACGAGCATCACAATGCCGGTCTCGGTCGCCATCCCAAAGCAAGCGATGTAGCCGACCCAGACCGCGACCGAGAAGTTGAACCCGAAGAGCCACTGGAAGATGGCGCCTCCGGCGAGGGCACCGAGGACGCTCGTCATCATCAGCCCCGCATCGATCCAGCTCTTGTATGTGAGGTAGAGGATCAGCACGATGACCGCGATGACCGCCGGGAAGACGATTTGCAGGGTCTTTCGGGTCTTCAGCTCGTTCTCGAACTGGCCCGACCACTCGACGTACATCCCCTGGGGGAGCTTCACCTTGTCGGCGACGATGCGCCTCGCCTCCTCGACGAAGCCGACCTCGTCACGCCCGGTGACCGTGAGCTGGACATAGGCCCGGAGGAGCCCGTTCTCGCTCTTGATCATCGACGGCCCTTCGACCACCCGGACGTTCGCAACCTCGGAGAGCGGGATCTGGGTCGACTGGACTCCGGCTTCAGACGCCGGAGCGCCACCGGACGCCCCGGCGGTGCCCATCCCGCCCGGCGAGTCCGAGCCCGCGGCGGCCGAGCCCCGGGCCGCGATGAGCATCTTCTTGAGCGCCTCTTCGTCGGTCCGGAAGTCGCGGGCGTATCGGACGCGGACGGGGAAGCGTCGCCTCCCTTCGACGGTCATCGTGAGCGGCTTCCCGCCCATCGCGACCTCGACCACGTCCTGGATGTCCCCGACCTGGATGCCGTAGCGGGCCGCCTTCTCGCGGTCGATGTCGATCTCGACGTAGCCTTTCCCAACGATCTGGTCGGGGACGACGCCGTTCGCCCCTCGCACGCCGCGGAGCACCTCGGCAATCTCCTGGCTCACACGCTGGATCTCCTCCAGTTCATCACCGAAGACTTTCACCCCGACGGGCGTGCGGACGCCGGTCGCGAGCATCTCGATCCGGTTAATGATGGGCTGAGTGAAGATGTTTCCCCAGCCGGGAACCTGGAGCGCTGTGCCCATTTCGTCAATCAGGTCCTGCTTCGACTTCTGCCAGAGAAAGAGCCGGTCGGAGAAGGGCTTCTCGAGGGAGGACCGGACGGCGGTGAGTTCTCTCGAAGTCGCCCCCTTGAGAGTGAGCTTCTTCGCCTCTCCTCGCTTCACCAGTTCATCGACGGCCGCTTCAGTGCCCGTCGCCACGGCCCGGTCGAAGAGTTCCCAGTTGAGCGACTTCATCCGTTCCTTGAGCCTCTCCTCGTGCGCCTGGATCACCCGGTCGGTGATCCGCGTGAAGAGCGTCTCTCGGCTCTTGCCAAGGACCTCGCCCACGAGGTCCGACGCGTGTTCCCAGGCGCTGGGCGAAGGCGAGAGGAGTTCCGCGCGGTCTTCGAGGACGCCCAGGGCGATGAGCCGCTTGGAAGCGTCCTTCACGAGCGCGGTCACGTCATCGAACCGCGGTTCGAGCGAGATCCGCTCGCCGTAGACTCCGCCGAGTTCCTTCGTGAGCTTCTCCCGTTCAGCCGTGGTGAGCTTCCGGCGGACGAGCGCTTGGTCGACTCGCGAGGTGAGGGACTCAACCGCCTCGCCCGCGAGCAGTGATCCGAGTACAGGTCGGTATTCCTTGATCTGGAGGAGTGCCAGGTCTCGGAGCGACGCGTCGACCCGGGTGACGACCTCCATCGCCGCCTCGTTCAAGAGGGCGTCCCGCTCCTCGATCGTAGCCGGGGGCTTGAGCAAGCCCTTCCCTTCAAGGGAAGCGAGTGCAGCCCTCGACTGAATGAGTGCGTCGTCGAACCTGAGTTTCCGCTTCGGCCAGAGCCCGCGGTCGTAGAGGTTGATGATCGTCTCGACCATGTCGAGCGGCGAGGGGTCGGTCGCCGTCTCCGCGCGGCCCGCCTTCCCGACCACTGTAAGCACCTCGGGGAATCCCCTGAGGACGGCGTCCCGGGCCTTCAAGTCCTGCGTCACCTGGGTCACCGACATCCTCGGGACCGAGGTCGGCATGTCGAGGATCGAGCCCTCGTCCAAGGGCGGCATGAACTCGCTCCCGAGCCGGGTCGAGGCGAGGTATCCGCAGCCGAGGATCAGGGCGAAGAGCCAGCAGACGAGCGTCGTCCGCTCCATTAGCCAGGAGAGCATCGGCTTGAAGATAGTGATCATCGTCCGGACGAGCCAACTGTCGTCCTCGGACTTGATCCGGCCCCGCAGGAAGATCGGGATGAGCGCCGGGACGAGCGTGATGGCGAGGATCGCCACACCGATGAGGGCGAACGTCTTCGTCCAGGCGAGCGGGTGGAACATTTTCCCCGACCGACCGGTCAGCGCGAAGACCGGGAGGAAGGAGACGATCGTGATGAGGATCGAGAAGAAGATCGGTCGGCCCACGGTGCGGCAGGCCGGGATGATCGTGTCGAGGACGTTCCCCGTCACCCGGCGGTTCCCGAACCGGCGCGTGAGGTGGTGCGCCGCGTTCTCGGTCATCACCACCGCCTGGTCCTCGAGGATGCCGACCGAGATGGCGATCCCCGCCAGACTCATGATGTTCGAGGGGATGCCGAAGATCTTCATCAGCAGGAAGCTGAAGAGGATCGCGAGCGGGAGCGTAATCGAGACGACGAACGCTCCGCCGAGGTGGCCCATGATGAGGACGATCATCACCGTTGAGATAATGATCTCTTCCCTCACCGTGGCGGTGACGGTCTCCAGCGCCTTGTTGATGAGCGGCGTCCGGTCGTAGAAGGGGACGATTCGGACCCCTTCGGGGAGCCCCGCCGAGAGGGTCGTGACCTTCTCTTTCACGCGCCTCGTGACCTCGAGCGGGTTCTCGCCGAACCGCATCATCACCACGCCGCCGACCACCTCCTTGCCGTCCTTCTCGAGCACGCTCCGCTTGAACCCCGGGCCCATCTGCACCGAGCCGATGGTCTTCAGGTAGATGGGGACGCCGCCTCGCTCAGCGACGACCGACATCTTCAGATCCTCGATGTTCTTGATCCAACCAACCGAGCGAATGAGGTACTCGGCATTCCCCTTGTGGATGACCCGTCCCCCCACGGCCGAGTTCGAGCGTTGGACCGCGGAGTAGACCTCGCCCAGGCTGATTCCGTAGGAGCGGAGCTTGTTCGGGTCGAGGTCGATCTGGTACTCCCTCGGCGCGCCGCCCACCGAGGCGACCTCGGCGACGCCGGGCACGGAGTTCAGTTGATAGCGGACGTACCAATCCTGGATCGCGCGGAGCTCGCCGAGGTCGGTTCCATCCCCCTCGACCGTGTACCAGAAGATCTGGCCCACGGCCGTGGCGTCAGGGGCCATGTAGGGGACAACGCCCTGCGGCAGTTCGGTCGCAACGGTAGCGAGCCGCTCGAGCACGCGCTGGCGGGCGAAATAGTAGTCGGTCGAGTCATCGAAGATGATGTTGATCATCGAGAAGTTGAACTCGCTCGACGACCGGACGACCCTGACTCCCGCGAGGCCCTGGAGCTTCGTCGTGAGCGGATAGGTGACTTGGTCCTCGATCTCTTGGGGGCTCCTGCCCATCCAGTCGGTGAAGACGATCACCTGGTTCTCGGACTGGTCCGGGATGGCGTCCACGGGCATCGTCATCAGCGCGCGGAGACCCGCGACTCCGACCACGAGGGAGGCGAGGATGACGAGAAAGCGGTTCCGGATGGACCACTCGACGATTCCTTCGATCATGGACTTGCCCCCCTTTCTCAGTGTCGGTGGGCCGCCGCGACGGGTGCCGCGGCCGATCGGGTTGCTTCATGGCCCGGGGCGGGAGGCTCGCCCTTCTTCCCCTCGATCTTCGGGTTCAGCCGGTTCTCGGCGTCGATGAGGAACGAGCCGGCGGTCGCAACCTTCTCGCCCGTGGTGAGCCCTTCGAGGACCGGGTAGACGTCCCCGGAAACGGGGCCAAGGACGACCTCGCGCCCCTCGAAGACTCCTGGGTCGGTTTCGACGTAGACGAGCTTCTTCGTCCCAGTGTCGATGACCGCGGACTCGGGGACGGTGAGGACCTCGTCCTTCGGGGCGGGCTCCAGTCGGGCGAGGTACTTCGCCGGCTCGGCCTTGAGCTTCGGCGGGCACGCCTCGCAGCACGTCCAGACTTTTCTGCCCTCGACATCGCTGGAGACCGGCTCCCCCATCGCGCCGAGCTTGAGCGTCGTCACCGGGCAGATTTTCTGCGCTTCCACGGTGAAGCTCGCGGGTTTCGCGTGGGACTCTTTCGGCCCGGACGCCGCGAGCCGGGACTGGAAGGCGGGGGTGTCCGCGACCGGGGTGTTGAACTTGACCGTCGCGAACATCCCCGGCCGAAGGCGGTAGTCCGCGTTCTCGAGGTCGTAGCGGACGTCGACCGTTCGGGTCTGAGAGTTCAGTGCCGGGGCGATGAACGCGACCTTCCCCCGGAAGGTCTCCCCGGGGTAGGCCTCAACGCTGGCCTCGACCGCCTGGCCGAGCTTCAGGGCCGAGAACTGGTTCTCGTAGACCTGCGCCTGGACCCAGACGTGGCTAAGGTCGGCGATCTCGAACATCGTGTCGCCCTCGGCGACGTACTGGCCCTCGAAAACGTTCTTGCGGGCGACGATGCCGGTGATGGGCGAGAGGATCGGGACGATATACTCGGCCTTGCCCTTGGCGAGAATCTCATCAACCTGCTTCGCCGTGATCCCCCAGCGGGAGAGCTTCTCTCGGACCCGGTTCACCATCTCCACTTCGCTGCCGAGGAGCGAGCGAACGAAGGCGCTCTGGGCCTGGGGACGTTCCTTCGCCGAGCGCTGGGCGAGGAGGAGCTCCTGGATAGCCTGGTTGAGCTCCGGGCTGTAAAGATTGGCGAGCGGCGCCCCGGCCTTTACCGAGTCGCCGTTGAAGTTCACGTGGAGTTTCTCGATCCGGGACATGCCCTTCGCCTTCGACGAGATCCGCGCGAGCCGCCTCTCGTCGTAGCTGACGGAGCCGACCGTGGTGATAGCCTCCGAGAGCGGGGCATAGGAGACCTCGCTCGTCTGGATCCCGGCCTGGGCCACCCGCATCGGGGCGAGGGCAATCCGCGAGACGACACCCAGAGGGAGCGTCTCCTTCTCGCCGACCTTCCGCTTCGAGAGCGGCATCCCGCAGATGGGGCAACTCCCCGGTTCCGGCTGGATGACCGTCGGGTGCATCGGGCAAAAGAACTCGACGTCGGACGACTCGGCGTGGGCCTCGCCCGGCGGTCGGGTCCACTTCTCGTAGTGGTTCCAGATCGTGTCCCAGTAGCCGAAGACCAGGCCTGTCGCGGCCATGAGGGCGATGAAGCGGAGCCGGAGCTCGACGACCTTCACGACCATCCGGAACTTTTGCCAGCGCGTGAGCGGCGGCCCGGACGGAGCGAGAGGAGTGCGCGCAGGCTCTTCGGCAAGAGCCGCGTTCGGCTCGCGAGAGTTCATTTCGGAAGACATATAAATCATCCCCCATGACGGCCGAGGGCGATACGCCCAGGCCGGGGTTCATCCGCAGTTCGAAATCGTAATGGGTGTTAGCGGAGAAGCGCCGAAGCGTGACCCGCGGATGGACCGGGGGCGCTGACGCCTACCACATGGCGAGACGAGGGACGTCCCGCGGAGGATGGGTTAAACGAGAAGGTGGAGCGTGCGGAGATAGAGGGGGGAATTCGGCGGGCTCATGTTCGTTGAGACGAGCCTGAACGCCGGCATGAAAGGCCGCGGGGCGTAAGCGAGGTGCGCGATGACCTCATCGTGGCCCTGATCGGTCCTGCTTTTATCGGAGCTGGAGGAGTCGGGCTTCGGTGCGGGTGCGGCAGGAGCGTTCGCACGGCACTCGCAAGAGGTGCCCGACCAGGGGGCTTCGAGCCTCACCACGGCAGAAGGCACCGACCACTCGAAGCGCTCAGACCGGGCAGCCCCGGAGAGAAGCGACGTCGACTCGGACAAGCCGCAGCACTGGCAATCGGCCGCGGGGTTCGCCTGGCAGCACGCCTTCGGCACCTTGACCTCGGCACACGCCTTCACCGGAGTACCAACCGACAACATCCCCACGATTGCCAGGAAGGCAACCCAGAGGAAGTTCAGGCGGCGGCAGTGACTGGTCATGTCGGTCCAGGAATTAGGTGAGAAGCGTCGACGAACAGAATTCAATATACATCAAAGACGTTAGAGGAACAAGGTCGGTCGGACCTCGATGGGGGCCTGAGGCAAAGCCGAATGTTCCGTGGCCTATGTACGTGGCCGGGCCTGGCTTGGTTCGGAAGACGAGAGCCAAGTCGTCATTTTTGATGAAATCGGCCCGTTCGGAATATTCTGCCAAAGCGATAGGACGTTCCCGGCCGATGCTCCAATCGGGCTCAATTAAATTGGCATTGCCGATTGCGCTGATGCTATGCGCAATCGACGACAATTGGAGGAAGCCCGCAATGAGATCGAACTTGTCCCCCACCCTTGCTGGTGCTCTCATTTGCGGTCTGGTCGGCTGTGCGCACGTGTCGAAGCGGCCGGAGCGGGTGAACGCCTCGGTATCCGAGAAGAATCCCGCGAAGCTCGATGGGTCGGTCGTCACCACGGCCTTCCACCCGCCGCACGTCCCCGCCCTGGGGGAACCGATGGCGACGGCGATCGAGTCCGCCCCGGCGGTGTCTCCCGACCTCTCCGGGCCGCAACCCGTCGACGCATATATCCGCCAGGCCCTCGCCGAGAACCGGACCGTCCAGGCAGCCTTCCATAACGTCCAGTCGCTCAAGTACCGTATCCCCCAAGTGACGACGCTCGACGACCCGGTCGCCTCGAACACGATTTTCCCCATCCCGGGGGTCGCCCCCCAGTACTCGTTGATGGGTTACAACCCGTACAACCTCACTCTTGCCCAGCAGTTCCCGTGGTTCGGGACGCTCCGGCTCCGGGGTGAGGTCGCCGAAGGTGACGTCCTGGTCGCGCTCGCGGAACTCGCCGCGGCTCAGCTCGACTCGGTCGCGGCCGTGAAGCGGGCCTACTTCGACCTGTACGTGAACCAGAAGACGGAAGAAATCATCAATGAGAACCGGAAGATCCTCGAGGATTTCCGAACGCTCGCGAAGTCGCGTCTCGAAACCGGAGGCACCCAGCAGGACGTGCTCCGGGCCGAGGTGCTCCTCAGTGAACTCGACCGGGAAGCGGCGAACACCCAGCAAGGGATCGCGACCACCCGGGCATCCCTCGCCCGGCAGCTCCATGTGAGCCCCGAGACCAACCTCATGACCCTGCCTGAGTTACCGAGGGCCGCGATACCGGCCGAGATGGAGCGGCTCTATCAGCTCGCAATCGCCGTCCGCCCCGAACTCAAGGGCCGCCTCGCGGCCGTCGCCCGGGACGAGAAGGCGGTCGAGCTCGCGAAGAAGCGGTTCTACCCGAACGTCACGCTCGGCCTCACCTACATGGACATGGAGAAGACGAACGCCATGACCCCGCAGACGGCGGGCGGCATGCCGAACGTCGGGTTCTTCGTCGGCTTCAACCTGCCGATCTACCGGGCCAAGTACCGGGCGGGAGTCTGCGAGGCGGAAGAGCGGACGAAGGCAGACGCCAAGCTCTACGAGGCCCAGCGCGACGAGACCTTCGGCGAGATCAAGGATTTCATGGTGCAGGCGAAGGTGCAGCAGGACGTCATCGGCCTCCTCAGGGACAACATCCTGCCCCGGATGAACACCACGCTCGAACTCGCCCGGAGCGACTATGCGAAAGGGAATGTCGACGTCGCTACGGTCTTCTCGGCCCTCCGGGAGGTGCTCCAGATCCAGCTCCAGATCGCCCAGGTCGAGGGCGAGCTCGGGAAGGCCCTCGCCTCGCTAGAGCGGGCGGTCGGCACTCAGATCAACGAACACCCGCCCGCGCACAGGGCGGAGGCCGTGGTGCCGACTCCGAACACTCCCCCGCTCCCGCCCGCCGACTCAGGGCCCTTCCGGGCGAATGCGCCGGCAGGGTCCCCGGAGGCGGGGCAGCCCGAGCCGATCAAGCCCGGGCCGCTCTGAACTCCGCGTCACATCGACATGCCCGCCCCGGGGGTCGATGCCGGGACGAGGCTCGGCGGCTGGCGGAATGGATAACCGAGGCTCGGCGGCATCACCCCCATGCCGCCGGGGCCTGGGGAACGCTGGCCCATCCCTCCGCCGACGCGCAGCCCACGCGGGCCACCGAACCCCGGGACCATCCGGGTACCCCGGTTCTGCCCCATCGTGCCGGAGAGCGGGGAAAGGCTGAAGGAGGTCCGGGCGGATCCCATCGCCGCGCTGGGCCGGGAGCGGTAGGCGAGCGAATTCCCCCCGCCCATCCGTGAAGGCATGAAGCCCTCGAACATCCCGCCATAAGGAATGATCATCGAGCCGCTGCCGCCCCCCCCAATGCCGGGGTTTGCGTAGCTCGACACCGCCCCATAGCCGCCAAGCGAACCGGAGCTTCCGTAGTCCTGGGCGGTGGCTCTGGCGTTTGAAAGGGCAATGACCCCGCCCACAGTGAAGAAAGCGAGGACCCCACGAATGCCGAATCTCATGACTTCGTCCTTGTCGAAGCTGGTCCGAGAGCCGAACCAGAAGCTTGAGCCCTGGGTAGAGGATCGGCAGACCCCATGCCAATCTCCTGCCGGAGGTCTGACCGTGCCCGACTGATGATAGTACCCCCAGATTACGCCTTGTGGCTTTGCACTGTCGCACGGATGGGAACGCCAGCCATTCGAGGGTCGACCAGACCTGATCCGCCAACCCGGCTCCCATCGCCGGGCTTCGTTTACGCCATCGCCCCTCATCGTCCTTGCCCAGGAGCGTCCGAACCGGCCGGCAGAAGAGCGATTCTCAACCTCGCGCGGTTCTCGCATCGACACGGACGCCCCACCAAGAACCTCCCCATGGTTCTCGGGGCGCTGATCCTTCAGCAACTCT
Organism: Singulisphaera photorubra; assembly: GCF_045290345.1. Lineage (GTDB taxonomy): Bacteria > Planctomycetota > Planctomycetia > Isosphaerales > Isosphaeraceae > Singulisphaera. Next base: position 5,318,688 of record NZ_CP155447.1, read on the forward strand.
ACGACTTGACCGACCAACTCATCAAAGTCATTGCCACGGACACGAGCAAGCAACACCTGGATTCCACCGCGATTCAATCGGTAATACGCAGCCTACCCCAGCTGATGATCCCGGCATGAGAGGGCTGGGAGATTTGATCCCTGGCACCGATACTCAAGCGGCGACCATGGAGACCTGAGCGAACTGATTCTTTTCAGATTCGCGCGATTCCTTGACTCGTTTAGTATCCGAAGCCTGAGTGATCAGGGAATGAACGGAATCAAGCCAGGGAGGTGCGAGATGACCTGCGTGGTCCTTGCGGTGTACTTGGCATTGGTGTGCCTACAGGAACCAGGACTCCCCCAGGCAAAGCCTGACGACCCCGACACTTCGCTCCAGAAACTCGCAGGGGACTACGGCTCGAGTGACGGGTTCGTCCGGGAGTCCTTGAGCGTCACCACCGAGGGCCGATACTTCTCGGCGACGGACGGGTGCCTTGGTGCGATGGACCGCAGCGCAGGCTGCGCCACGGTCGTTGAGGGCCGCATGGTTCTCACTCCCGACCGGTTGAACCTCGTGCGAATCCGCTTCTATCTCCAAGAACTCGCTACAGTCCTAAATTATTGGACGATTGAAGCGGCGAACGCTGGCACATCCGGCGAACGCTTCGACTTGAGCCAGAAGCTGCGCGAAATCGCCAAGGAACTCCCGGAGTTGCTTGCGCACCTCCGGTCGGATTGCCAGCCGATTGAGTTCGTCCCCGTTCAGTGGGACACGCGTGTCTACCTCGTGCGATCGGAGGAGGGGAAGAGTTTTTGCAACGGCGCAAACCTGGGCCTGAACCCTGCGATGAGCTTCCTCGTGCGAGCGGACGGCGGCAATCAGGAACGAGCCAAGGGACTCCCTCTGGTTCCCGACGCGTGGCGGCCCATGCTCCTTGAGACCCCGATTCATGGCAAGATCATTGAGATCATGAGCCGCGGGCAGGCCCGCGTCGACCTGGGACTCGAGAACGGTGTTTGGGAGGGTATGTCCCTCGAGTCGGACCCCGGAGGATTCGGCGGCTCCGAGGTTGTGGAGGTCGGCGCGACTTCATGCGTGATCCGTCGGTACTACCGGACGCAAACCGCCTTCAAGAACGGTGAGAACGTCTCGTCGAAACGCCCCGGCATCGACTGAGGGCCAACGCACGTCGGCGCTGGGCCAGTCCATCTGCGGAGCAATCGACAAGTTCAAATCGCTGGGTCCGGTCGATGTTTTCGGATATGGACTGACCTTGAGAATATTGCACCGGATTAAAGATGAATCTCGCGCACTTGGGGTTTCAGGGTGTGCGGCGAAGAATCAGCCTGCGGGTAGAAATGGCGGAACGAGGAGGCCACGAGGAGGACGTCCATCAGGTTCAGGAATGCGACGAAGGGAGCTCGCAGGCTGAATCCCAGCACGTGCATGCCGGCGACCACCAGGCTGAGCCAGAAGACGAAGCGCCACCCGCGGATCAGCCCCGTGATCGCCAGGCACTTGAATGCGAGCCATCTGGCGGCTTGAGGCTGGTACGGAATCGAGAGCAGATTCCCGATACCCTCTAACCCGAGCATGAACACGACGATCCATATCTGCCAGGGCACGCCACTCGAGATGCGGGCGACGGGTACCTCGTCGAAATACTCATCGGTCGTCCGTGCGCCTTTGAGAGCCATTGGTCGCTCCTAAGGTCGAAATGGTCTCAATTAGCATACCTTACGACGTCGGTCGGAACCAGCGCTACCGGATCCAGCAGTTTCACGACATCACATGCTGACCTCGACCACGCCCTGAGTACCGCGCACGTTTCCGGATCGCGACGTCAATGTGTGACTTTCCTATGAGATCCATTGCCGGCAACGAACTGAAACGAATATCCTTGGTCTCGCCCCTTTGCTCTTCAACTGCACGCATGATACCAACCAGGCTCACCAACGGTTTGCTCGCTCATGGCGATTTCCTTCGCATGTCCTTCCTGCGCCAAGACGTTCGAGATATCCGAGTCGGCCGCCGGCAAGAAGGGACGGTGCAAACGCTGCGAAACGGTGTTCGTGATCCCGAGCGCCGCCGCGTCACGACCTCCTGAGATCAAGACCAGGGCATACGACCTGTACGACGAGGACGAGGAGCCGTCCCGCGGCCGAGCGGCCGCAGCGAGCACCTTGATCAAGGAGGGAACGCGCATCGACCTGATCGAGGTCGAGGAGTCTTCGCCGGACCGGCTCACGCTGGCTGTCAAGACGACGCGGCTCCTCCTGTGGATGATCGGGGGCGCCGTCGCGCTTGTGGTGGGGATTTTGCTGATTGCCCTGAGCGAGCGGGCGATCGAAAATGCCGAGGGGCCGGTCCGTATTTCACGCCTCGTCGTGGCGATCCCCTTTCTCGTGACCGGCCTCGGCGTCTTCGGGATCTGCTGCAGTGCCCGGCTCGGGACGCGCCTGACGTTCGACCGCCGGACGAGTCGTCTCTCGGTCCGCAGGCTCTTGATCTGGGAGACGACCTGGGAGGCCGAGGACCTCGATCGCCTGGTCTTCGTCGTACTCAAGCCGCAAGAGAAGAATAACCGGTCCTCCACGACCCCTCAGGCGTGTGAGGCGTACGTCGTCGACCGCCGTGGCCGTGCCGTGGCGATGATCGAGCGGGTCGGGAATACTCGGCCGAAGGACAGCCAGCCGCTGGCCATGGCCTGCCTCCAGGCGGGCAACCTCCTCGGTATTCCGGTCTCGGTTGACGATCGCGTAGAACCGGTCAATTCGGAAGTCCGCCGCGCGGTGGAACTCATCCACATGGCCAATGCCCGTCGCGGTCGCCACAGGGCCCCGACCTTCCGCAAGCCGCTCTTCACGGCCTACAACGTGGGGGGCGCCCTGTCCATGATCGTGATACTCGCCGGACTCGGTCGGTTCATGCTGAAGTGGACCGATTTGGGGCACAACATCACCGACGCCGTGGCCGCGGTTGCTCCGGCCGACGCTCCCGGCAACCCAGGACGCCTGGCTCAGTTGCGAAATGACGAGCACGACATCGACCGGCTCCTCGGCGAGGTGAGCTCTCCGGATGAGCATAAGCTTGACACTCCCCACGTCTAAAGGCGGGGGATTCTCGGTTCGACACCAACAGCCTCGATACGAGGTCTTACACTGGCTCCCCGAGCGTTTCGACTCTCCGTCTGCCCGACGGCGAGCATCCTCAACCCTTCGTCCCTGATGTTGCACGCGGCGAGGAAGTCCCGCTTGTGATGGGCCCCGCATTCGCAATCCCACTCCCGATCTTTGAGCGTGAGATTGCCATTGAGGGCGCCGCATGCGTTGCACATCTTCGACGAAGGGAACCAGCGGTCGATGACCACCAGATGTTTGCGGTTCCACAGGCACTTGTATTCGAGCTGACGGCGGAATTCCCCCCACGAGGCATCGGTCACGCTCTTGGCCAGCTTGGTTCTCGCAAGGCCCTTCACGCTCAGATCCTCGATGCAGAGGCCGGCATGCTTTCCAACGAGTTCCGTGGACAACTTATGCAGGAAGTCGTTCCTTTGGTTGGCGGTCTTCCGGTGGATGCGAGCCACCTGGATTCGGGCCTTGATCTTCCGCTTGCTCCCCGGCTTGCGGCGGGAAACGGTTCGTTGCGCCTTGCGAAGTTTCTTCTGAGACTTGCGGAAGCACTTCGGGGCCGGGATCGGCTCCGATCCATCGGAGAGCGTGGCGAAGTCGATCAAACCCAGATCGATGCCGACCGACCGTTCCGGAGAAGGCGGCGACAGAGGTACGTCCGGCATCTCGAATTCGGCCGTGAGGCTGACATACCACTTGCCATCGATGGAACGGCGGAACGTGGCGCTTTTGGTCGGCTCATCGACGGGCTGGCTCTGATAGATGCGGACGGGGCCGATCTTGGGGATGACGACCTTGCCGTCGACAACCTTGACCCGCTGGGGGATGCGGAATCGCGCCCGGTCTCGCTTCCGGTTCTTGAACCTGGGGAACTTCGCCTTCATCCTCGGGTTGAAGTGGTTGTCGTAGGCTTGATACAGATCCTTGAGTACCTGTTGCAACGCCTGAGAATCCGCGTCCTTTAGCCACGCCGTCTCGGGCCGGGTCTTCAGTGCGGTCAACTCGGACGAGAGGGCGCTCATCGGGAGCGTCTTTCCGAATTCCCGGTAGTGCTCTTTCCGTCGCGAAAGCGCCCAGTTCCAGACCCACCGCCGAGCACCGGCCATGCGGTTAAGAGTATGGGCCTGCGCCTTCGTGGGCTTCATCCGGAATCGGTAGACTTTGCGATGCTTGGCCATGACTGTATTGTAGTTGTGTTGTGTTCACCAATCAATCAAATTCACGCCTTATATCCCCACGGATAAATCCGGGGGCTTTACGGCTAATCCTCGGTAATTTCGCTCTTGGGCAGCTCGAAGGCCGCGACCCCGGCGACCGGCGCGATGCGGTACTCCAGGCTGCGACGAAGTCTCTCGACGCCACCAGCCGGTACGAGCGGGAGAAAGCCGTGCAGGTTCTGGGCCGCTGGAGCACCGACGACGACCTCGCCAGGGTCGTCGCGGCCATCGATGACCCCGAGCGAGCAGTTCGCAACGCCGTCGCCACGGCCCTCGCCAGCCGCAAGTACATCGCTGGTGTGACGGCCATGACCCGGCGGATGCGCGACCCGAACGACCGCTTCACGATGGCGGTCAAGCTTATCGAGTTCGGTCCGGGCGCCGCGCCGGTTGTGGTGAAGCTGCTCGATGACCCTGACGACGATATAAAGTTCCAGGCGGCGCAGATCCTCGCCTCGATCGGGACGACGGCCGAGCTCGACACCCTGAGCGCCGTGTACCGCCGCTACAAGACGGTGACCACTCTAGAGTTCGGCAGCAACGTCTTGCCGGGGGGGGGGAGCAGGTCACAATAGACCAGTCTCACTTCGCGAACGCCATCCTCCCATCCCTTGAGCGTGCCGTACGCACAGCGGAGACGCGGCCGTCCGCGCCGTGACAAGCAATGCCCCTATCTTCACAGGAGCCTTCGTCAAGATACCGCCGGTATCGACGCGATCGCGCAAATCAACAAGCCGGACACCGCCCGCCGCGCCTGCAGCAGCCGTGCCGGAGAATCCCCGCAACTCAAATACCGGCGGTGGGAGTCGAACCCACATGGGGGTGAACCCGGAGGATTTTAAGTCCTCTGCGTATGCCTTTCCGCCACGCCGGCCCGTTGGTCGGTGGTTGATTCGATCGTTGGGGCGACGAATTCCCTCCAGGCCTTCGGTGTCAACTTACCACAAAGAAAGGCCCCCGTCTCGCGGTAAGTGCGCCTTTATGCCCAGGAACTTACAGGCTCACACGTTCTGGCAAGAATTAAATCTTGGCGGGATCCCTACAAAAACAGAGAGCCTACTAAAAAGTAGGCTCTTTGCGTCCGTCCTCGGCGGGCATTAAGTCGGGCAGCGCGGGGCCGCCTTCAACGGAATGGCCTTGGGAGAGGCAATTCGATTCGGGGTGGTCGCTTCTTCCCTCGGACACCTAGAGGGGGCACCATCATCGGGGCCGCCTCCAGGCTCTTTGAAGTGAAGCGACCAATATGCACATCCTTACACCGCGACTCGCTCGCCGCGCGAGTCGAATCCCATCAGGAATCGACCGGTCGCGGAGATCATCGAGACCGAGAATCCAGCGCCTGCGTACGCTTCGGCGCTGAAGACTGCCTGATTGAAGTCGTTAAATGAGCGATGCATGTGAAACGTTCCATCGCTGATGCGAAGCAAGATGGTCGGACTCACTGACCTCAACCCCTGGGACATTGGCGTCGACTCCTCAAGGTGCGGCACTCGCCGCACCGAGACACCCACAGGCGAACTCAAGGCTCGATTCGTGATCCTGCACAATCGGGAGCCGTCGATGACGGAAGTCACTCCGGCCCATCACACCGCACTCTCACCATCTAGTACGTATTCATCGAGTTTTTGGGCCGAACTCGTCGCGATTTTTCTCGATCCCTTGAAAACAAAGCCAGTTCACCGGGTGTTTCGGAACATCGAGCACCAAGACCGAACGTAAGTGAGCACGACTCGAGTCCCAAGACCAAATCACTTGGCTCAGGTGTCGTTTCTCCCACGCACGTGTGAGGCCCAACCCATGTAGCTCGACTAATCTCCCGAGGCGCGCGAGGTTTCCCGGCGGCGATCGGCGACTCCATGCCGGCGACCCGTCTCCGGGTCGACGACGATGGTATGGGCATCCCCTTGAATTCCGCCGAGACGGAACCGATAACCCATTTTCTCCAAAGCGTCGCGCGTCTCCGCGGACCAGGATTTCCCTTCCAGGGCGATGAAGTCGGGGAACCAGGCGTGATGAGTTCGGACCGCATCGACGGATTCTCTCGGCTCGAGCTGGAACTCGAGGATATTGAGCACGACCCACAACACTGTGTTGGGAATCGTACGGCCGCCGGGCGAGCCCGTGACGAGCCGAACTTGTCCTTCTTTCAAAACGATGGTGGGCGTCTGCGAGCTCAGCATCCGCTTTCTGGGTTCGATGAGATTCGCCGGTGTACCGATCCGCCCCTGGGAGTCGGTCCGCCCGGGTACGAGGTTGAAGTCCCCCATCTCGTTATTGAGCAGGAAGCCGGCTCCCGCAACCACCGCCTTGGAGCCGTACCCTTCTTCCAACGTATAGGTCAACGCGGCGGCATTGCCGTCGCCATCCATCGTTGAGAGGTGGGTGGTGTCGCTCCCCTCGGCCGAGAGAATCGGGAACGGAGCGAGCTCGGCGCTGGGCGTGGCGCGGTCGGTGATCGAACGGGCGAGCTCGTCGGCGTAGGCCTTCGAGATCAGCTTGGCGACCGGCACGTTGACGAACTCGGGGTCGGCGATCTCGGTCGCCCGAGTGAAGAAGCCCCGGCGCATCGCTTCGGTCACGCGATGCAAAGTCCGAGGCGCTTGGGGACCGTCAGCTTTGAGGTCGAAGCGTTCGAGAATATTGAGCATCTCGGCCAGCAGGATCCCACCGGACGCGGGCGGGCCCATGCCGTAAACGTCGAAGCCGCGAAAGGTCGAGTGGATCGGGGAACGTTCCTTCGCCTGATACGCCTTGAGGTCGTCGAGGGTCACCAGGCCGCCATGCTCGGCCATATATTTCGCGAGAATTTGCGCGGTTCGGCCGGTGTAGAACTCGTCCGCGCCTTCGCTGGCGATGCGGTCGAGCGTGTCGGCCAGGTCGCGCTGAATGAGCCGTTCGCCGGCGCGCCAGGGGGTGCGGTCCGGTTTCGCGAAGGCTGCGACCGACTCGGGAAAACCGGCGAGGCGATCCGAGCCCGGCCCCAGGTCGTCCTTGCCGCCCGGTTCGAGCCGCTTTCGTGAGAAGAGTTGCTGGTTGAGCGACTGGGCGAGCGTTTCCGAAACAGGGAATCCCTCACGAGCCAGCCGGGCGGCGGGGCGCACCAGGTCGGACCAGGGCGCCTTGCCGATCCGGGCATGAACCAGGCCGAGTCCCCGCACCGTGCCCGGAACGCCGGCCGCCTTCGCACCGGCGCGATGGTTGGAAACGGGTAGGCCGTTGGGACCAAGGTACATCTTCGGGTCCGCGGCTTGCGGGGCCATCTCGCGGAAGTCGAACGTAAGGACCTCACGCCCCTCGGCGCGATAGGCGACCAGGAACCCGCCGCCACCGAGGTTGCCCGCCGACGGATGCGTCACCGCCAGTGCGAATGCCGTTGCCACGGCCGCGTCGAAGGCATTCCCGCCATTTCGCAGCACGTCGCGGCCAACGTCGGACGCATGCCCTTCCTGAGAGACAACAACATGTTTGGAAAAGACCTGCCCACGGGCATCGATCGACAGAAGTGCAATCAACCCCAAGATCAACCAGCCATTCAATCGGCCCATCCAGCGCATTTCTACCCTCCACCCGATTCCCAAGATCGTTCCCACCACCCCGTTCTCTGGCGGGAACCATCTTAGCATGAGGAACCGAGTCGCGTCTCAATGGGGGGTGGACTCTCCACACCCGCGATCACGCGGTTGCGAGGAAAAAGCGATGTTGACCGAATCGGCACGAACGTCTAGAGTCCCGGCCGATAAGCCCCGGAACTTGAATGATTCTTTTCCGGCATGGGCCTCAACGGCTGAAGGAGATACTTCGCAATGGTCGCAAGGACGCGCGGTCGAATAAGCCAAGCGATGTTGTTCACCCTGGCCTCGGTCGGGGTGTTCGATGGTTCCGAGGCTCTCGCTCAGGGGTACTTCAACCGAGCGAAACCTGCGAAGAAGGCCGAGGCGGCTCCCAGCAAGGACCAGGCCCCGCCCGCCGCCTTCAGCCAAGCCGAGATCCCCAAGGTCGAGATGACCAGGATCCCGGTCAATCCCGATGACGCCATCGCCACGGTCAACGGTCAGAAGATCACCCGCCAGCAACTGGCTGACGAATGCGTCGCGCGGCAAGGGGAGGAGATCCTCGACACCCTGGTCGCCCGCACCTTGATCGATCAGGCACTTCGAGCGAAAAAGCTCGAGGTCACGGCCGTCGAGATTGATAACGAGATCGAGAACGTCGCCCAGAACGTGGCCCATGTCGGCCGTGAAGCCTGGTTGCGGACGCTCGCCAAGGAACGGAATATCAGCCCGACCCAGTACGCCCGCGATATCATCTATCCGGCCCTGGCGCTTCGCAAGCTGGCCGACAAGAAGGTGCAAGTCACCGCCGAAGACATGAGAGATTCGTTCGAGGCGCAGTACGGCGAGAAGATTCGCTGCCGCCTGATCATGGTCGACAAGCTTCCCGCGGCCCAGGGGATCTGGGAAGAGCTCCGCAAGAACCCGGCCGGGTTCGAGAAGCTCGCCCAGGAGCGTTCGATGGACGCCGGCAGCCGGTCGCTCGGTGGCCTGCTCGCCGAACCGATCTCGCGCCACGCTCATCCCAGGAACGTTTCCGACGCCGCTTTCCGACAACTGGTCGACGGTGACGCCCAGGACAAGGATCCTTCGCACAAGCCCAAGGACGGTGACTTCACCGGCCCGATTCAGGTGGCCGAAGCGACCTGGATCATCCTCAAGCGAGAAGGGCTCATCGAAGGGAACAAGAATGCCAATCCCAAGGATGAGCGGATTCGCAAGAACGTCTACGACATGATCTACGAGGTCAAGCTCAAGGAAGCGATGAGCACGACCTTCGTCGAACTGATGGATGCCGCCGCGATCGACAATAAGCTGACCGGACACGTCAAGCTCGCCAATGAGAAAGTGGCCGAGAATGAGCTCGACACGAACGTGCAGTTGATGAGTGATCCCGGGCGGAGCCAGACGGAAGCGGGTGAGCCCCAGGCCGCTCCGGCATCCTCGCCCAAGCTTCCGACTCCTGCCGCCGCGTCGGCCGACGTCGTCAAGCAGGTTGAGTCGCTCCAGCGAGCCCCCGTCAAGCGTTGATCCCATTCGCAATCGACGACGTGCACCCTTGCCCGACCCCTCAATCGCGAGGGAAATCCACGGGCAAGGGTGCGACCCTTTCGAGCCAGGCCAATTCCCGATCCTCTGGCTCGTGCTCGTCCGTTGAAGGTTCAAAAGTGCGAGGCAGTGAGACCATGACGACGTATCCAAAGGGAACGGGACGACTCGTCCGCTCGCTCATGGTCCTCGGACTCGCCGCAGCCCCGGGTTGCGGAACGGTCAAAACGACCAACACGGTCCGAACGGGGACCGAGCAGCTCCTGCTCACAAACGCGTGGGACTCCGCGCTTCAGAAAATCGACTTCCGGCCGCTGACCGGAGTTCCCGTCTTCCTCGACACCGCCAACGTCACGGCCGTCGACCAGGGATGGGTCGTCTCCAGCCTTCGCCAGGCGATGCTCACTCAGGGCGTGCTGCTCCGAACCAAGGCCGAACAGGCGCAGTGGATCGTCGAAGCCAGGGTCGGTGTGTACGGCACCGACGAGCACAACTTGCTCATCGGTATTCCCCAAACCGCCATCCCCGCCACCCTCCCCGGGATCCCGGCGGGCACCGTCCCCGAGATGCCGCTCGTCAAGAAGAGCAACCAGCAGGGGATGGCCAAGCTCGCCCTCTTCGCGTACGACCGCGCCAGTGGTCAGTTCGTCTGGAGCTCCGGAACGATCCTGTCCACCTCGAGCGCCAAGGACACGTACGTCGGCGGAGTCGGCCCCATCCAGGGAGGGTCGATCCGCGGCGGGACCGAGTTCGTTGGCATCAAGCTCCCGCTCACCTCCGAGGGCAGCTCCGACGAAGCGGGCCGGGCCGGCCGGCAAAACACACCGTCCGATCCCGCCGCCCTCAGACAGTCTGCCTCCGACCTCGACTCGTTCATGCCTTAGGTTGCGATCGCATCGCACGCTCGCGAAATCAAAAACAAAGGGGGGGCGGGCCACAAATTGTCCCGACCACCTCCTTGGTGTGTATCCCGCGAGTCAACGGCTCGAAATCCCCCTCCCAACCACTCCCGACGATCGCTAATTCTCCCTCGGGGCCGCCGCTTGCGCATGTCGTGAGCGCGATTTCGCGGTAGGATATATGTACCTAGGGGATTCCAATACCGCCCTGCCCGCCTTTGCTGCCTCCGGAGCTTGCAATGACTGCACTGGCCTCGATCGACCCGCGCGACTGGATTCGTGACGTCCCCGACTTTCCTAAACCCGGGATTCTGTTCAAGGACATCACCCCGTTGCTGGGTGCGCCCAGGGCCTTCCGCGCAGTCATCGACCAGCTCGCGGAGCAGTTCTCGGGACGCAAGATCGACGCCGTGGCCGCGGCCGAAGCACGTGGATTTATCTTCGGAGCCCCGCTGGCCCTTGCGCTTGGCGTCGGATTCGTGCCGATTCGCAAGCCGGGTAAACTCCCCTACCAAACCGTCTCACTCGAGTACGCGCTCGAGTACGGCACCGATCGGCTCGAGATGCACGGCGACGCCGTCGGTCCGGGTCAGAGGATCTTGCTCCTGGACGACGTCCTCGCCACCGGCGGTACCATGCGGGCCTGCCGCGATCTGGTCCAGCAAACCGGCGCGGAGGTCGTCGCCTGCGCCTTCGTCGTCGAGCTCAGCTTCCTGAAGGGCCGGGAGATGCTCGAGCCCAGCGAGGTTTCCAGCCTAATTATCTATTGATAAGAGCTTTTTTTAAGAATCGCCCAAGAGGCCAGCCGGGAGCTTGTCCTCCCGGCTGGCCTCTTGGGCGAGCCTGAATCGGCTTGATTCGGGGCGAGCGGCCGGCCGATCAATAGACGGCACCGATCGAGAAGTTGAAGTAGTTGACCTTATCGCCGGGGGCCTTGGCGACGGGGAAGGCCAGGTCGACGGAGATCGGCAGTGGGCCGAACTGCGGGAGTGTCAGGCGGAGGCCGGTACCGACCGAGGCACGGATGTTGGTGAAGTTGTAACCGTTCTCGACGGTACCGAAGTCGGTGAAGACGACCTGGCGAAGCGCGTCGCTGGCGATCAGCGGGAACATATACTCAACCGATCCGATGGCCATCATGGTGCCACCGATGTTCGAGCCGAGCACGTGCGGACCGACACCACGGTACTGGAACCCGCGAAGGCTGCCCAGGTAGCCTGCGTAGAACCGCTCGTAGACCGGCGTGTCGCGGCCGGTGACACCGAAGTGGCCTCGGAACGAAAGGATCCGCGGCCCTGATCCGTCGGGACGCGACCCGGTCGTGAAATAGGTCCGACCCTCGATCTCGGCCTTCGGATAGGTGAACGTCCCCCAGCCTTGCTCGAACGAGAGTTCGAGGTACTGCCCTTTGTTCGGCAGGAATGGGGAGTTCCGGTTATCGAACCGCAAGGTCGGGCGAAGCGTGGCGAGGGTTGTATGCCCCGTCGCCGCCAGGTACTCGGCCGGAGCCGGCGTCTTGTAGCCGTTGAAGTTGACGTCCTCGATCCGCGCGGCAACGTCGGCATAGGTTGAGGTGCCGAACTGTCGGCCGAGTGAGAATCGACCGCCGCCTCGGCTTTCCGTCCAGTCGGGATAAACACGCTGGAAGAGATAGCCCGAGGCGCCGCCGCCGATCGGCAGATCGAAGAGGTAAGGGTCACGCAGGCTCACCGTGAACCGGTTGATCATGGTGCCCGCCATGAGCGAGACCTGAAAGTCTTGCCCGCCACCACGAAACGCCTTGCCGCTGGTGATGTCGTCGAAGTTGCGCGGGACGTTGAAGAGGTCGAAGTTCTTCTCGGTGATCGTCAGGCTACCGTTAAGCCCCTGGAATCCGCTGGCCCCGATGCCGGCCATGAACCGCCCGGTGGGCGCTTCGCTGACCGAGGTCACAACGTCGGCGAACGAACGGTTCGGGAACGGGTCCTGGCGGTCCGGGCCCACGTCAGTCATGTTCATGCCGGGAATGCTCGGCTCCATGCCCGGCGGCTCACCAGCTCCGACGGGGGGAGTCGGGGACACAGCGCCTGGGAAACCGGGAGGCACGACCACGGGGGCCGGGGCGCCTGGGTTCAAGGGAACGTCGATCGGCGGGACGTCCCGCGGCGGAGCGAAGGTCCGCCCCGCACCGAAGGGCTCGAGGCCTCCCGGCCCGGCATCGGCCGGCGGATCAACCAGCACCGGTGGAGGAAGCGCGGGGGGTTCGGGACCGGGGTCCTGCATTCGGGTCGTCGAGCCGTCGGTCAGGTCAGGAATCAAGCCGTCGCCGTAGGGGCGCTCGCCGGGCCGACGATTGATGACCTTGAGGTCGATCGGCTTGCCCCCCATCTCGGGAGTCATGACGAAGTAACCCGTGTTCCCCAACCGCTGCTTGAACGTGTCCATCCGGTTGAGGTTGAGCACTTCGCCGGGCAGGAACCCCGCCATCAGCGCCTCGCGCCGCACGACCTTGTCCTTGGTCCGATCATTGCCCCGGATGATCAGATCGCCCAGGAGATACGGCTCACCTTCCTCGATCTCGTAGACGAGGTCGACGATGCCCGGCTTATCGGTGTAGTTGGGCACGGGCCGGATCATCGTATCGATACAGCCAATCTCATAGTATTTCGTCATCAAGTTCTTGCGGTCGGTCTCTTTGAGCGTCTCGAGGATGGGCTGCCCCGAGTGCATCATCAACCCGTCCTTGAGCTTCGCGGTGGAGAGCTTGCTGTTCCCCTTGAACTCGATGTTACGGACCTTGTAGCGCACCCCTTCGGCGATGACGAAGCTGATACGCAAGTCACCCAGGCTGGAGCCAGGCCGGGTCACAGGGGTAACCTTCACCTCAACGAACCCCTGCCCTTGGTAGTATTCCGTCAGCTTGCGAACGTCCTCGTCGAGGTTATCGCGGTTATACTTGCCACCGATCAGGCCGAGGATCGCGACCTTGCTGGTGATCTTGGTCCTCAGCGTTGCGTCGCTGGCGAAGACGTTGCCCACGAAGTCGATCCCACCGACCTTGTGCTTCTCGCCCTCGAAGATCTGCATAACGACACGTGTCTGGCCCCGCTCTCCCCCTTCGAGGAGGGTGACCTCGGCGGTGTCGTACCCCTTTTCGGCATAGAGTCGGCGGATCTGATCGACAGCAAGCTGGGTCCGGGCCGCGTCGGCTCGGTTCCCCTTCTTGAGCCCTGTGTTCTCTTCGATATCTTTGAGCTTGAGGTGCTTGAGCCCTCGAAACTCAACGTGGGTGAGAACCGGGAGTTCCCGGACGACGAAGGTGAGGATAAACCCCTTGTCGTTGGGCGCCTTGTCGAAGTAAGGGGAGACGTCGGAGAACCACTTGGTCCCCAGCAACGTCTGGATATCGGCGTCGATCCGTTCCTGATCGAGCTGACTCCCTTCCCGACTGAGGAGCTTGGCGCGGACCTGGTCGGAGGTGATCGAGACGTTTCCCTCGACGCGGACCTCGACAATGGTCCCTTCAGGGAGTTCGTTTTCCCCGGCGGCCCAGGCACGCGGGCTCGGAACTAAGAATTGTGCAAGTGTGGCCAGTGCGAGGACAGCCCGAAGGAACGCCCCGAGTCTGGCCGCTCGAGCCGCCGGGGCCTTCCTTGGCACAGGCGGAACCATCATGACGCCGCGTGTCATGTGAGAAATGTCCCCGAACCGATAAGAGAGAAGTCGAGTCGCCACGACAATCTGGCTGAGAGAGAGGCAGATTGTCGGGACGCCATTTGGCGAAGCCGATTCTTCCCGGAACAGACGTGCGGGGAGGAGACCAGTCAGTCGATCTCCGACCCGGCTCAAACCATCAATTCGACGTGCGTTTAGCAATCATTCCGGGCACAAGCCGCTCCCTTCCTTGGGCCGGCCTGAGTTCGACGGCGACATGTGCGGGGCCTTGTACCCGAGTTAACGGGAACCCGCAACCCCGGATCTTCCCGCGCCGATCTGAAACAATTTACGGAATTGCCACCAGGCCCTCCCCGTTCGTCGACAAAAAGCGAGCGGGGAAAGGATCACTCCCGGTGTTTCGACCAATCCGTATTACAGCGACTTACAGCGGTTTACCAACGGGTTGCGTACGACGAAGGAAAAAGGGGACTGGCTCCCGGCCCGCGGGTCCCTTGGCACAGTCTGTTCCACGTTGCGGCCGGGTGCCTGTCCCCTTTCCAGCGCCAGCCGAACACCAACCGCTGTAGCATCACGTGCGCACGGATTATGACGACCGGACCAGCGTTGTGGCCGGGGTCGGTGACCCGGGCGAATGCCCAGACCGAGGTCACCGACCCCGGCCACAACGACGTGAACGACTGGAAGGCCAATCGCTATAGCGAAGCTAAGAATCCAAAAGACCGGGAGCGACCCGCTCCCCACTCGCCTGGATATTAAACGACGACCCGATACAGGGCTGGGAAGCCTCCCGCGACTCGTTCCCACGGTCCCCCATGAGAATGGAGTATGGGACGTTCTGCGCCTTCGGCTTTCGAGGGCCAGACGACGCGGAGCGTCGGGGACGGCATTCCCACGTGGGACTGTGGGAACGAGGGTGAAACCGCGTCCTCCCCTGATTTCGCTCGCCCTTAAAAGGCGAGCATGAGCCCCAAGTCGTTCCCCCCCTCTCTCACGCTCCCCGCCCACCAGTGTCGAGCCGCCAGAGCCCCACCACTCAGCACGCAACAAAAAACCCACCCTGAGACAGCCTTCCGGCCGCCCCCTGGTGGGCTCTCTCCCGCGCCAATCCGCGACGCTAACGACTCCCATCGTCCGTCAGGACGCAATCAATTTGCGAAGGCATCCTGGCTGAGCGGTGCCTGACGGAACGCCAGGGGCAGCTTGCTCCCGGCCGGGGTAATCATCTTGGCGTAGACAGTCCCATCAATGGACGAGCTGATGAATCGCGTCGCACCATCGGTGAAGACCATGTTGCAGCCCGAGGGGTGGCCGCTGTTGGAGAAAGGGAACGTTCCCTTGACGACCAGATTCTGACCACCGTTGATAAAATCGCCGTTAGCACCGTCATTAATGTTGGCCTGTTTCCAACCGGGCCCATCCACGGGGGGGTTACCGAAGGACGCCTGCAACCCGTAAGCTCCGCTTCCCGAGCACACCCGAGTTGTGCCAGTCCCACAGACGTTCGGCGAGCCGATAAACATGCAGAAGTTCGGAATCGGGCACGCCCAGTTGGTGGGGGTCCCACCGATCAAGGAACTTCCTGGATCATAGCCAGCCAAAGTGTTCTCACTAACCAGAAGCGTATTGCTCGAACCGTCGGTGATGCCGCCCGGGGAAGTCTTATAATCCCAAGCCATACCGCCCGTTGAACTGCCGAGGAACATGACCCCCAGCCGCTGAGACACACCTTGACTACCCCAATTGATTGACACAAGTGAGGGGTCTACCGGTGTAGGTGTTGCATTGGGCAGGCCGCCGGAAAAGCTTTTCGCATAAATGGAAGCCGTCTCGTCAGATCCGTGAAAAAGTGTGAAACCGCCATTCACGGCATAGCTCAAATTCCCTTGACCCGTTTGGGCCGTCGTATCGTCCGGGCAACGCAGAACACCGAGGGCGGTATTGCCGATCGCCAAGTTCGGCGGCTGCCCCGAAATGGACATCACTTTCTGCCAGTACGGTTTCGAGTGATCCCATGCGTTGGCAAGATCCTGCTGGTCAAGGTAAGGCAGAATATCGACGACCCAGTTCTTCCTCCAGGACAATGCGGCACCAGCGGTACCGCTAAACGAGGCAGAAACATTCGAAGTCGCCAGTGTCGCCGTGGGATCCTCGTAAAATGTCCCGGCGTTCGGGAACGAATTTTTGGAAGACGAGAAGTTGAGCAAGGCCAAACCGAGTTGACGCATGTTGTTGGCGCACTGGGTTCTACGGCCCGCTTCGCGAGCGGCATTGACGGCCGGTAGCAGCAGCCCGACCAGGACGCCGATGATGCTGATAACCACCAGCAACTCAATCAGCGTGAAACCAAGACGTTGGCGTCGGCGGTGAAGCATAAAGGGGTCCTTTCTGACTGGCGCGGTAAGGACGACGGGAGTTAACCTCAAATTCTAGCCGCTACGGGTTCCCTAGGACAAGGGATTTCCCTCTGTCAAACCAACTGACGCCGCCGAAGGTTCTTGATCGGCGGCATCAGCCTCGACAGCTTGTCAGGCGATCATTCGATCGGCTGACGATAAACAACACACTCGCGGAAGTTCCCCGGCGCCTGAGGACTAAAGCCCACCGCGCGGGTGCGATCGATGATGAAGAACGAACGGTAACGAGTGTTCGTGCCGTTCTGAATGTTGAGCTCTTGGCCTAGCGTATCGAAGGCAAGTTTCGAGGCGGTGTTACCCACCATCGGGTCACCTTGTTTGATAACCTCGAAGAATCCGACCGTGATCCAGACCGCATATTGATGCGTACGGACCGTGGTCAGATTTGTGACCTTCTGCAACCAGTCGTACCGGAATGCTGGATGCTGCCGGTTATCAATGGCCGGGTCAACGGTGTTGGCACCCAGGTAGAAATTCGGAACCACCACAAACTGGGGAGGATTGTAATTCCCGGCGTCCAAGGAGGTGATCACCGTGGGTTTCGCCGAGAGGTCGCTGGCAATATTCGAAAGGTTGTTGTTGGGATTCAACCAGTTGATGAACGGGTCCCCCGTAAACGAAGCCGTGCCGCCGTAGGGTGTGAGCCAAATCGAAGCATGGGACGGCGGAGCCGGTGCCGCTGTCGGGAACCCGATCGTCGGATTGCCCCACACATCAGGCAGTTGGAACAATCGCCGCGGAGGAATTGGAGGAGGCTGAACAGGATTGTTGCTCGTGAAGAGATAAGGATTCTTCACACCCGGATCGCCGATGTAGGTCCGAATCGGAGGTGTTGTGGAAGTGGCAAAGGTATTATCATACGCCAACCGGGCGATGTAGTCAGCCCACGGTGGTAGCCAGGGCGGGTAGAGCGTCGTATCTGTCGGCGGGAGAGCCGCCGGACGCAACAACGTATAGTTGATATCGGGATACGAAAACGAGCGATAGGGACGCTCGGACGCGATTTGTGTTGATGTTGCCGTAGCCAAGGGATCGGAAACAGGTCCGGATTGGTGGGCGAACATGTAGTCAGAGCCGCCATGCCTCAGCTTGAGAAAGTCGCTGAATGCGGCCTTCATTTTGTTGCCGAAGAATGGAGCGGTAGACGTATCAAATTCGCTTCTGCGCGGATCAAGGGCCATGAAACCCTGGTTCGGCATCCGGTAAGAGCTGTTGGGTGAACCATTCAAATTCACCTGCGTCACAATCAAAGGCGTTTTATTATCTTCGATCTGCTGAACATTGAGACGCGTAGATCCCAGATTATCGAGATCCTCCTGGGCCGGTGAGTACGGTGCAACAAAGTTGCGAACGAACCCGAGGGTCTTCAGCCACGTCTCACTCATCACCGCAAAGAAGACCTCCTCATCAATGATGAGGTTGATGTTAAGCAATCCGGGCCTGAGATCCTGACGCATCCAGTCGTAGTTCACCCCCTTCGCAACAATATCGATCGAACCGTTGGCCGGAGTGGGGACATCGAAAAACTCGAACATCCGATGCCACCCCGCACCACTCGGGCCGCCGATATACGTCGGATGAGTGAGAAGAGTAGTGTTCACCTTCGTGATCGGGAAGTTCGGCCCATAGTTTGAGTTAGCCGAATGGATAGGCGCAAGACCCGAGCCTGGATCTGGCCAAGCACCTGGAACAGATGGTTCCGACTGCGCGGTATAGAAGAATTCATCCATGAGATACGGGAACGTGTGTGGCCGCGAAGTCGCTGTGCCCGTGACGGGGGTTGTCGCTTTCTTGAAAATGAGCGGATTAGGCGGCATCCCAGCGAAGCTGCCCGCTAGTGCAGGCAATTCCGGAGGAATAGTGCCTACGATCTCGGGCGACTGTTCAACGAATTGTTTGGTGAACAGCCCCGGAGGGCAGCCCGGGACCATCAGCAGTTCAGACACACTGGTGAAGTCTCGGTCGTTGAACGGCAGGTAGTCCCAAACCTCATCGCCATTCGTGGCGCCGATGGCACGACCAAGCGTGTTACTGATGTATCCGGTAATATTGTGAGCGGGGTCATTAGTCGGCCCATACACGAGGTGAAGAGTCGAGGGGTCGTTAGTGGCGCTACTGGCCGGACCACGTCTCGTCTGCTCGGTATAGCCATAGGTGGGCACGCAGTAATTGGCCGGCGCTGAAGCGATCGGGATCGCCGCTACCGCATGCCCGCCTCGGAACGGCTGCAACCGCTCCAGTGAGTAGAGACCTCCGTTACCACCCGGGGTGACTGCCCCCATCGTATCAACAGTGCCTGCCATACTATTATAGATGAATCGGAAGGCATCAACGACAACGCGGTTTTCGTTAGGACGGGCCGGATCGTAGCTCGTGTCGAACGGGTTGGCCGGTCGACGAAGATAGAGCCAGTAGAACCTCTGGGTCGGAGCCGTGCTCAGGATCGTGTTATTGACCAGATCGATCGTCGCATCGGCAGTCAACCCTGTGGTAGACGTGCCCAAAAGTTCTTTGGCCGGAGCAGCCGGTGTAGAAAGATCCTTATCCTGAATCACGTAATACTTCACATCACTATCAATGGCTTCGATCGCTCTGGTCAATCCACCAGGGTCATCGCCGAACGCGGCCAGTGGCCTATTCGAGGTTGTAACGCCTCGGGGGGGAGCGGGCGGGATCACGGGATTGGGCAAGGCCGCAAGCGGAAGTTGCCCCGTGAACGGATCAGGACGACCGGTATAGTCGTCGGGCAAGATGATGAAATCCCACCCATTCAACGTGAGGTCGCACGCAGTCGAATCAGACGACGCGATATAAGGCGGGACCGTCACAGGAGGGGGCGACACGTCCGTGGGAGCCGTCAACGTATTGACCAATTCGACACACATCCGCGGTGTCGGTACTGAAGGTGAGCCGCCATTATCGTACCTGTACTGATATGCCAGGACTTCATTAATCGCGACCGGGTTGTACTCCATCCCTTGCTGGATGACGTAGGGGGAATTCTGGTTGTCGTAGAGGGACGAGAATTCGGGGGGCGCCACAGCCGTATTCACGTGCCATGGATTTCCCAGAAGGTTCCAGCCCACCCCCGCCCAGGTTCCCTCGGCGCTGCGCGGCGTGAACGACAAGACTGCCGGAGTCGTCGGGGTAGCACAGGCACTGTAAAAGACGTCGGTGTTGACAAACCGGGTCGAGGTGCAGTCCGGATCGCGATAGTCGATAATGTTGACCACGAACTGGCTCAACTGGACAAGCTCTTCAGGCGTATCAACTGCCTTGGGGGGAAGAATAAGCTTGAGCAGTTGATAGGTCTCACGGATCCACTTTTGCCGGACCGGTTCGTCATAGCGGTTCGAGACCGGCAGAGGAAAATTGAGGTTAATCTTCCGATCACCGTGAGCCAGTGATGGAAGCCTTCGCGGCACAGTGTAAGCCAGATCCGTCGCAGTTTGGTCGTAGACCGAGGCATTTCGATCCCGGTGATAGCTCAGCGTGCTCAGGTTGGCGCTATCACTCTGACTGATAAACTGGCTGTTGCCATAGGGAGCGCTCGCCGGTAGAGCGGTAACCACGGGCCACTGCGGATCGTCGACTGGATTATCGTGCGCCCAAACAAAGTTGGTCGGCTCCCAAGTCTCGATCGAGAAGAGACGACGGCGGCGGTTCCCATCTTTCGGATTCAGGAAACTAACCGGTGCCAGATCCCTCAAACGGCTCGAAAGTGCGAGGCCGTCCACATCTTGTTGGCGATAGAGCCACTCCAGGTCACTTGGCCCAAACGGCTGATCCGAAGGCTGAGAACGGTACAACTGCATCTCGTCGGCTTCGTTAAGATTGGCCGACTGGGTCACGGTGTTGATCGTTTGATCGTAGGTTGGAACCCAGGGGTTGGGCGGCGCCGCTGGAACCGCCGGGTAATTGTTGAATGGCATTCCGCCAATCACGGTGGAGAGTGCAGTAAGCCCACCCGGGGTACGCGGCAACCGATACCCCTCGAAGCCGTGGAAGAGATTATTGGTAAGGTCGACGGGGATCATATGGGTTGCGGGACCGACAACCGTTGTGCTCGTCGGGGGAGCGGGATTGCCGATGCCCTTCAGCCAGTAAGAATTGTTCTCATAAGGATACCAAATAGGCCCTGCTCCGGGTGTATGGGGATTCGACGCCAGCAAAGTCCCCGGAAGCGCTAGCCCGGGGGGGGTCGCGACGGCCACGCCTGGTGGACGGAAGTGCTTGACGAAGGCAACACGACCATTTTCGTCGGCACCGATCGGAGCTGTCGGAAGCGGAGTGGTCGGGAACGGCGTCTTGAAACTGTTGACAAAGCCGTCCCCCATCACGTCAATGGGGGTCACGAAGCGACGCAGTCGTTCTACGGGAAGTACCAACGAACCACTGTCATCGAATAGGTCTGCGTTCTCACCGAGAGTGGAAATCACAAGGCTGCTGGCGGCGTTGACCGGAGCTGTGGCACCGACCGGATTGCGTGGATACCAATCAAAGGCGTTGTGGTTGTCGTCCCGGCCGTCACCATAGAGAGGGCCGGCGCTGGTCCACTGGCCGGAAAGTCCTGCCCGGACCTGATTCTCGTAATAATAAATTGGCGGAGCCGTTGGCCAAGGCGCGACCCCCGGCACATTGACCCATGGCGTGGCCGTTAACCCGGTCGGTTGGTCAGTCGGTTCACCCCAGCGACCAGCGATCGGAGTTGTCAGTGTCACCGCGGGATTGGCCGGGTCACCGGAATCAAGCACCGCGTTGGGCAGAAACACTTTCTTGCCATCGACTACAACGAAATTCGCGTCGTTGCTCGTGGTAACATCGACCCCGAACGTATTTTTGTACACCATGGGCAAGCGGGTGCCGGCCAGGAGATTTCGGAGTTGAGTGAGACTCACCGGAACTCCTGCCGTACCCCACCACGGACTATTGGCAAACGTGCCAGGTCCTGTATTGTCGCCCGGTGTGAAGACTCCGTTGATGAACGTACCCGGCTGGGGCGTCACAAGATCTGCGCCCGCGTTGTCGACGGGGGAATATTTGTTAAGTCCCGCGACCCCTTCGATGAACGCATTTTGCAGACCAAACGTGGGATCAATTTCGGATGGCGAAAAGCCTTTGTGAGAGGCGTGCGATCCTCGAGGAGACACTCCGTAAGCCCCAGTCGCCGGGTCGAAGAGCGATCGGAGTTGGAGATTACCTGCAGTATTTAGCGGAATCCGCCCATTCAACCCAATGATCATAAAGGCGAATAAAGGCTTGAAAAATCGCCCATCCGTATTCCTTCGTGCGGGGTATCCAAGGTCGAGCCAGACGGAGTCGGTCGAGCCGTCTCCATCGTTGTCAACATCGTAGGTAACCTTGCCATTGCTATCTGGGTACAGGTTGGGAAATGCCAGCGAGTTGTGCCCATCCGCCGCTCGGGGCCGGAGGATCTTGGAGGCGGAGAAGACGTTATCACTCGTCCAATCATCAAACGGGGCCGCGCCTGTGATCGGATCGTTGACTGACCCATCACGGACGAGAATTCCGGGGCGGTGGAACGACGGGATCATGACCTGCCCGTCGCCGCTCTGCATGGCGAGGAACCAGTTTTCCAGGTCACAGGCGTCGTAATCCTCGTCCATCCCGCAGATCTGATTAGGGTTCCCGTAGGACGCCGGAGTATTGAAGTTGTTCGTCGTATCGAACGTCCCCGAGAGGATATTGCCGTTGGTGCGAAAATTCCCGTATTGCCCCATCCCCCGGTTTGCGAGCGCGGAGTTGGTCGGGTCGAGATTGCTCAAGTTCGCGTTCAGTGCCGCGACACCCGGGCCATTAAACGCATGGAGAAAGCGACCGTCGAGGGTGAACGTAACAGCATCGGCCACGGTGTTCCGAATCAGGAACCGCCCGTTGAGGCCAATCAGCTTGCTCTGCCCTGGTGCCCCTGTATTTGCATAGTTGTAAAAATTGTAATACTGCAGATACGGGTTCGTTCCACCTGCCTGATAGGAGGTTGGTGGGAAGAAAGAAGGGAGGGGATAGGGAATCGTCGGGGCTTGAGAAAAGAATACACCCGGCCCAGGAGCCTCCGTCGGCACCGTTGGGGTGGGCATGATGTCGGCAGGGTCTCCGTAGGAATTGTCGTGAGGGGCCACGTAGAAGACACGGAAACTCCCCTCGTCAGCATCAGCCAAGACCTCGTGAGTCTCGCCGACATAAAATGAAGCCGGGACGGCAGCAGACGCGGCGGGTTCAGTCACAGGAGGGAACTTGAGAATCCATCGCGTAAAGTTATAACCATACAGTGCGGGTTCTCCCGCCGCGATGTTTGTCTGGACTCGGATCAAGCCGCTCACAGAGACATCGTGCCGGGTGCCGTCCACATCGGTAATGGTTTTCAGGAGTGGGCCGGTAACCGTAGAAATAGCGGTGATCTCAAACTTCGAACCATCGGCAGGATTGTAGGGCAACGCCGAATTGAAGATCCCGTCACGGCCATACATATCACGTTTAAGGCTATGACCCCGGATCGCCGACTGCGGATTATCGGTATCGTCGATCAATTGTGCGAGCGCATAGTCCATCATCTCCGAAGATTCGGGCCAGTTTTGCGCCTGCGAGAAGTTCCGGGCGTTGACTTTGACCTGGCCGCTAAAGGTCGCGAAGGTGACACCGATCAAGGCCAGGAGGCCGAGCATGCCGAGCACCAAGATCAGCACCACGCCTCGGCGCTGGTTGCGCGTTCGTGGGAAGGTTGCGAACATGCGAGGAAGTCCCCTTTCCCTCTCGGATCGATTACAGCTTCTCGCTGAAATCTTGACGGATTGTCAACGACTTGACTCGTTCGTTCCGGGGATCGGTCACCCGGATCTGGATCTGAATGCCCCGCATCGGCGCTGGGTAAGGCGCGGGGTAGGACGGGTAGACCGGCAACGAATGCGGAGGACCTACCGGAAGTTTCGTCGTGGGATGAATCCCCGTGGCGGGCGCATTGGTATAGTCAGTCGACCATGTATCCCAGACCCGCCGCAGCCGCATCACATTCGCTAAATTGGGGTCAGAAGCAGGGGTTCCCACGTTTGCCGTTCCAAACTGAGCATCGAATCGGCCATCGGTGGCGAGCGGAGGCATTCGTCCTTCGTGGGCAAAGCTCTGTGCAAGCGTGTACCATGTGCCGGACGTCCAGGTCATGGTTTCGGGCGTCTCGTTCATGAATGGGGGAAGCGTTGGTCGTGTGCCATTCGGGTAAAGCCTGAGATCATCCCCCCAGCCCAGGTCGACGTAGCCGGGATAGGAGTTATCGAAAATTTTGATATCAAAGCTCCGCACCCCGGTCATGATGAGGTCGTCGTCCCAACTGCCCTGCCAGAGTGCCTGCGACGTTTCACTGGCCGGTGGTGGTACAGGAAGGACATTTCCACGCCCGTCGTTGAACGGTTGAGCAATCTCCCGAAAGTCACTCGTCATCGGAGGCAGGAAATTCACAAGGAGCTTGGAGGCATTGGCACCCGCGAAGGGGTTCGTGCTCGCAATGAACGGGTGGAGACCAAAGGGTTGAGTACCCGTCAGAACCTGAATGCTGGGATCATTCCACCTGGGCAGCAATGTCTCCCTCCAGGTTGGAAAGCCCCACCACGTCTGCTGGCTGGTGGGAGCAGGCAAGCTATCTCCACCGGTCACGAGGGGTGAATGATTGATTTTTTGGAGAAGATCCAGGTGGCTGGTAAACACAGGATTTGGGGCAGGGTCCGTCGAATGGATCCATCCCGAGCCCGCGAGCGATCCGCTATACTCATCTGGCCGTGAGTAGGCTCCCGGGTAGATGAAGGGGAACGCCAAGGTTTCATTCGACGCTGCAAATCGGTTCGCTGGAGTTGGATCGTTGAGGAGCGAATTAGGCATGCCGGGATAGAGAGTCGGATAGTAATCGGGGATACTATCACCGGCGATGCCTCCACTTCCGTCTTCATTTAGGGTGTTCTGGTCGTCGGGAATCCCGTCGGCACCAAGTACCCCCGTAGTATTATTCACATAATCATTACCGAACCGTGGAGCGAAGGCCCGGTTCTCACGATTGGTCAGGTCTTTCAGCGTATTGAGAACGATCGGGTAAGGCGCGAGATTCGTGGATGTGCCGATAGATCCCGAGGCAGCGGGGCGAGCGGAGAGGTCGTTCACGCCCTGCCAGCTTACATTCACTTTTCCGAGACTATCGGGTTGGAAGAGTGCGGCAAATCCGCCAACAGGAGCGGTTGGATTTCCCCCTGCATTCACCCACGCCGTGTTTACCGCTGCCTGTCTCTCCGGTGCGATGAGAAAGACACGACGGTAGAGATTTCCGTTGCGAAGAAAGTAGATAATCTCGGCGTATTGGCTCGTGATAAGGACCGGTTGCCCAGAACTATCCGAGTAGGCTCCGAACCAGGCCCGTCCAGTGAACGGTTGGCCTTCAGGAGCTTTCGCTGTGAATCGGATATAATCATCTGTATCCTCACCCTGAAGGTCGGGGAAGGAATTCTCGCCATACTCCAGATATCCACGATTCTCGTTGGGGTTCAGTGGCGGGGTCAGCCTGGCGGTAACCCCGTTGAGATCACGACGTATGGTGCTATCAAGTTGGCGAAGGTCGCCATCAAGCTGCTGGAATACCTGTACCCCTGACAGCGCACTTGTTGCCGAGGTGAAGATCGTCGCGATGACGGTCATCATCAAGACCAACAGTGTTACCGCGACGAGCATCTCGACGAGGGTCACGCCGCGGCGCGGCGAGTGTGAGTCCGATTGTCGGTAACGCATGACGAACCTCTCCCTCGAAGACGACCCGCATCTGCAGGTCGAGGCGCCAGTACTCAGCGTGTGTAGATCGTCCTCGGAAACACGTTAACGACGTAGGGCGACACCAGTGCCGCATTGACATGGACGGGAGAACCCACGGGGGTGCTCGAATTTGACAGTAGCGTCAACGCCCTTAACGGGGTGCTCACCCACACCGTCATTTCGCGATAAGTGACATCAGTTGTAGGCGGATCACCGGCAAAAGCCTGTCCAGGGCCAGCCTCAGTACGTTTGGCGATCTGATACCAGTGGCATCGCTGATAGGGGTAATATGCGCCTGCGTCCCCGACATTGCCGTTATCCGGGTCCGTGATTCTCCGCCTGTAATCGACGATGGCGTTGCGCTCGTAAGTCACGTCGGCAATCCAGTTTCCGACCTTGATCTCAGGGTCGGGCATCTTGTCTGACCAACGAAGAAGAACCGCACGGTTTGCGGTTGACCCATAACCGCGTGACGCCCCCGTACGGCCCACTGTCACCCTACCTGTGTATCCAAAAATCGCCTCGACAACCGTTTCGCCGGCAACGACACTCGTAATATTAGAGTCGAAGGGGGCCACAGTTGGATCAACGGCGAATGGGCGCTTCTCAAAGACTACGATGTCGCCTACAAAGACGGAGCCATTAGTACAGTCAGCCTGCTGACCGGTAAACATCCAAGTATAATTCCAGTCATACTGAGGACTCAGCATCTGCGTTGTGCTGTCGGGAGGAAAGCTCATATCAGGAACAATGGGGCTCAGGGCGTTGGCTCCTGCCCCTGAATCCTTGTCCGACTGAAGAACCATGTCCTCAGGTGAAACGAAGATGCTGGGAACCGAATTAGACCTGGGGTTAATTGCGGGGAGAAACGGCGTGAAGTTGGTGAGCCGCTGTAGCCCGTGGGCACTCGGAGCCGCACCGTCAGGATCAGGGCGGACAAAACCTATCCCGGACGCGAATCGTGCCTCCGATTGCCCAAGAACTCCAGGGTAAATACTGGTCTGTTGCCGCCAGAGCGGATCATAGGCGACCGGAAGTCCAGGTCCTGGGATAAAAAGCGCAGGAGCAGGCTTGTCATGTGGCGGCACGTTGCCTGTGTTGAATGCCCCGGTTCCACGGTAAGCGCCGAATGCAGGGCCCTGGATGGGGTCACCCCGAAAGCTTGGGGTGTCCTGAACCCAGGGGTCGTACGGCCATGGCGTATAGGCTGGGAGAGTATACCAAGGACTATAATTGGAATTCAGAAACGAGCTCTTGTTCAGCAGATCGCGAGTCTCGGTATCTGCTGTAGCCGATTCGGTGAGGGTCGCCGAACGAGACAATCGATTCGCATCGCGAAGCCTGAGAAGGCCGAGCGGGAACAAGGTAGCCAATGAGACCATACCGATGCCCAGGATCAGGATCGAGATCAGGATCTCGGTCAACGTGATACCCGAGCGCCCTCGCGGCGTGCGCAGGATCATTAGCGAGTCTCCCTCAATCCTTGTTGAGCCTTCAGGAACGGATTGTTGACGTTCCCGATATTGAACCCCTCGCCCGGAAGCGTCGTGTTGGGCGCCGGGATCGTCTCGATTGTGTTTGTCACAACCAAACCGTTCTGTGCAAACATTGTAACGAGCCGGCGATCGTTCTTGAGGATTGGAGCCGTAGGGTTTGCCGTGGGGGGATAACCCGGCGTATCGCTGCTCATCGGCAATTCATAATACAATTTAGCCAGAGTACTGCTGGGGTTCAGGTTGGGTGCTCCCGTCGTCGAAATTCCCCAAACCGAACCACGAGGGTGAACATCGTTCCGGTCGGTAATCCAGAAGTGGAGGAACGGCAATGCATCGGCCGAGGTCGGCGTCGAGTACTGGGTCGTGGGGATATACAGCCCTGTCGGATTGACCAACACATCGCAATAGAGCGAGCCGTATTGAATCGGAATCCGCGACCGCTCCCGGGTTGTGTTCCAGGCCGTCGCGTCGATCACCATCCCCGCGGGAAGGACGACTTCTCTCGCACCTGGGCTGGGTACGGGGCGGCGCTCGATGATATAGGAGACGTCTTGCGTCCCCTTCTGGAAATTAGTGAGAGCCCAGGTTGGTGTCGGACTCTCCGTAGGCGTTCCGCCTGGGTTATCGACTAATGCGTCGGCTGTGAGAGCGCCAACCCATTTCTCTTTTTCCCACTCGAAGAACTCGTCAGTGTCATCATTATCCGTGGTAAGCGGAGTATGTGGGGCCGCAGGAATGGGATTGTTGTTGACGCCATCCCACCCCTCGTCGACATAGCCATCAAGATCGTCGTCCTCACCATTTACGACGAACAGGAACTCGGGATTGAGCTGACTCGCCATTGTTAGCGGCGGGGTCGCCGTGACATCGTAATCATAGTAGGTGCGAACCAGGGGAGATCTCACACCTGGCGCTCCAACATTGACGAACAACTCGGGATTGCCTTGGTTGGCTCCCGTGGCCCAAGGATTGATGGTGCAAGGGCCAACGATGGTATAGGCTCGACCAGTGCCATTGATCTTGATCTTGTCACCAATACGAATATTCCAATACCAATTCGTTGGGGAATTCGGCTGACCGGTCCCAAGGACGTAACCATCGCGGAAGGGAGCTTCCTCGATCATGAGCACATGAGTTGTCAGCGACTGCTGGACGGGCGAACTGTCGGGATACGGGTAGCGTGCAGCGGTAGCCCTAGGCAGCGGATAGGCCGGTGGGAAGTTCGGCGGGTTACCGCCGGGAAAATAGTGCGGCCCGATCGTGACCTTTCCTTGCGAGTAGTCACCGGCGGGCTCGATTGGGATCATCCGGTTATAGCAAAGCTGGATGGTGCCCGCGCCCGGCTGTCCCGGGGCTGGGATCGTCATCGTCGGATCAGGAAGGAGGCGGATGCCGCGCGGTTGGTTATAGCGGATCGCCGAGTCTCGGGCACCGACCAGCGACCCGCTAAAGATTCGGGCCGCGTCGGTGACCTGCCGACCGTTCAAATTCGTAACAATTGTCGGGAGCGCGATCATGGACGCCAGAAGGACGATGGCCACGACGACCAAGATCTCGACCAGGGTGAAGCCCGACCTCGGATGTTGCCGTTTCTGAACTCGCATGAAGCCCTCCCCTCCCTCTTCCTTCCGCAAAACCTCTCAAAACGACCCGCTCCGAAGTTCGACCCCCACCATTTCAATCAGTCGAGTTTGCCAGGCGAGAAGTTCGTCAAATTGTCATTCTCTCCTGTCCGCGCCTCAGGTCCGAGCGTCACGGAGGTCACACCTGCGTTTGCCTGCTGGGTCTGAAACGAATTGGGCACGTAACCAGTGTCCGCAAAGACAAAAGGTAGCCGATTCGTGGTGGCGGTCGCATTGTATTGGCCACCAATCCCAAAGCGACGGTCGCGGCCCGCTGAGATGATCTGGAACGTCTGAGCATTCAGCCATGTGGCAGATTTCGCAGTACTCCCCGTATCGAGGGTGCCCGCCGCAGTCGTCGGGACCGGCGGGCCGTTCGTATACGGATTGGGGGAAGGTGAAGGGATGACGATCTGGCCGACGGTCGGTGGTGTTGCGGCATTTGAGGTCTTGAAGGCACCGATCAGCGCCACGCCATCATCGGTCAACTCGGTGAAAGCGCCTGAGAAGTCGACGTCACCAGGATCGTAGCCCACTCCTCCATAAGCGGAGAAATAGCAGTAGAACGGCTGAAAATTGGGGTCGGCCGATTTCCCCAAAGAATCGAGATAACCCGGAAACACCGACCCGTTGCTCTTGTTGGCTTCCAAACGCGAGTTGTTGAACTCGAACATCGGAACCGTCCGGTTGGTCGTCACCGCCGCGCTCTGGAACGGGTTGAGGGGATTCTTGGAAAAACCCGTCATTGCCCAGCCACTCGTATTGTTCCCTTGGGGAATCCCCCCTAGAAAAAACACAAGACATTCGGGGCCAGACAAGATGTAGGTGGTAGTATCGCCGACCCCATTCCCGTTGAAGTCATAGAACCCACCGGGAATTCCCGACGGAGCGCCCGAGGTGCTCAACTGGAGGCGCGGCCAGAATCGCCGGAGCTGGGCCACGGTTCGCGTGCCAAGCACGCCGGTCGAGCTGTAATCACCATCTTCTCTGACAACAATCCGGCTCGGAGGATAAGCGCCAAAGGTGGTTTTGAATTCAGCAAGCCCCTGAGACAGGGCCCGGATCTCAGCGGCGACGGCAGCGTCCTTGGCAGTGTTCATGGCGTTCATCACGGCCGGGACCAGAAGGCCGACCAACATTCCGAGAATCACGATGACGACCAGAAGCTCGATCAAGGTAAAGCCGAGCCGGTTCGGTGGAGCGGTCGCGCGTGTCCGTCGTCTCATCGGGTCAGTCTCCAGGTCACTGGGTCGCTTCGTTCTCAATTCGGGCAGTCGCTTCTCGACATAACTCGATAGGCTAAATTCATTCCGCCGCTCGGCCGACACGGAGGGCGCGGGCCGAGCGGATCGGGCCGGAACGCGCACCCTTCGGTGTCATCTCTTGGTCTCGCAACCGGGCCGCGGCGGAGGCCGGGGATTAGCCCGAGAGCTTGGTAATCAAGGTGATCAAGGGGAGAAAGAGGGCGATCACGATGAAGCCGATGATGCCGCCCAAGGTCACGATCATGATCGGCTCGAGCAGGCTGACGAGGCTCTCCACCAGGGCCTCCACCTCTTCGTCGTAGTTGTCGGCGATCTTGTTGAGCATCGTGTCGAGGTCGCCGGTCTCTTCGCCGACGTCGATCATGTTGACAACGATGTCGTCGACGATCCGTGACTCGCGGAGCGGCTGAGCGATCGTTTCACCTTCGCGGATGCTGTCGTAGATCCGGGCGAACGCCCGCTCGAAGACGGCGTTGCCCGCCGTTTCTTTGACAATGCTGAGCGACTCCAAGATCGGCACGCCCGACTGCACTAGGGTGCCCAGGGTCCGCATCGTCCGCGCCACGGTGGACTTCTCGACGATCTGGCCCATGACCGGAATCATCAAGAGGATCCGGTCGCAGACATAGGCCCCGTCCGGTTCCGGTAGAGCAGTTTCAAGATGATCCAGAAGAAAAGTGGAGCAAGGAAGACGAGGTAGAAGTACTTAATGACGAAGTGGCTGGCCTCGATCAAAAACACGGTCATCGCCGGCAGGGGAACGCCGAAGTCTTTGAAGATCGCTTCAAACTTGGGAATGATGAAGTAAAGAATGAAGCCGACGATCACGCACGCCACGAAGATGACGACGAGCGGATAGACCATGGCCGACTTGATCCGGCGTTTGAGCGTCTGGCTCTTCTCTTTGAAGTCCGCCAGGCGCTGGAGGATCGCCTCGAGGGCACCGCCCGCCTCACCCGCCTTGATCATGTTGCAGTAGAGCTTGTCGAACGCCTTGGGGTGCTTCGCGAAAGCTTCGGAGAGGGTCTGGCCGCTCTCGATATCCTCGACCACCTCGCCCAGCGAGTTCTTGAGCACGCCCGGCTTGCACTGACCTTCGAGAATTCGCAGGCTCCGCAAGATCGGCAGACCGGCATCCTGCAAGGTGGAGAGCTGTCGGGTGAAAGTACAGAGCTGCTTGGTGCCAATCTTGCCGATCGTGAACGATTTCTTCTTGCCCTTCTTGCCGCCCTTCTTCTTGGCGGCCGTCTTCTTCGCCTTCTTTTCAGAGCGCTCGGAGATCTTGGTGACGAAGAAGCCCTTTTGACGGATCAGCTGCTGCGCTTCTTCCTGGGTCGAGGCATTGATCGTGTCCTTGACCTCGCGCCCCGTGTGATCCATCGCCTCATACGAATAGGTTGGCATCGTCGTTCCCCTGTCTCGAAGAGTGGCTCTCGTGTCTCGCGGAGGAAAGATCACAAAGGCGAAGAAGGCTGAACACGTTCACATGCTTGTTCGTACTGGCGAATTCGGCGGTCCCGCAAGGCCGCCCTACTTCGACTCCACCGCGCCTGGTTTCGTTCCCTCGCAACGCGAGATTTCCACCGGTTTCCCAGGCGCGGGCCGATCGCCCGTGGTCAGACCTCGTCGAGCATGGTCTCGCGAAGAATTTCCTCGACCGAAGTCAGGCCGGTATGGATCGCTTGCAGGCCCGACTCACGGAGAGTCCGCATCCCGTACTTGCGGCAGGCGGTGCGGAAGTCGTCGAGCGACGCTTCGGAGACGACCATCTCCCGGAGCACGTCATTCATGATCAGTAATTCATAAACTCCCATGCGTCCCTTGTACCCGGTGTTGTTGCACCGGTCGCACCCCTTGCCGTAGAAGAACTTCTTGGTCGCCGCTTCCGAACTGGTCATCCCCAGCTCCATGGCGACTTCCTGGCTGGGCTGAAACTCGGTTCGACAATTGGTACAGATCTTCCGGACAAGTCGCTGGGCGAGCACGCCTTGAATCGTCGCCGTGATCAAGAAGGTCGGCAATCCCATGTCGCGGAGCCGGGTGATCGCCGAGGGGGCGTCGTTGGTGTGCAAGGTCGTGAACACAACGTGCCCGGTGAGCGACGCCTGAATCGCGATCTCGGCCGTCTCGAGGTCACGGGTCTCGCCGACGAGGATCTTATCCGGATCCTGGCGAAGAATGGCCCGCAGGCAGGCGGCAAACGTCACGCCGATTTCACTGTTGATCGGCACCTGGATCAGGCCGTCGATGTCGTACTCGACCGGCTCTTCCGTGGTGATGATCTTCTCGGTCACCTCGTTCAGCTCGTTGAGCGTGGCGTAGAGCGTGGTCGTCTTGCCGGACGAGGTCGGTCCGGTCACCAGGACGATCCCGTTGGGACGGTGACAGAGCTCGCGCCAGGCGACCAGCAAGTCGGGCGGCATGCCGATCTTGTTGAGGTCGAGCTGCACGACCGTCCGGTCGAGGATCCGGAGAACGACGCTCTCCCCGAAGAGGGTCGGCAAGGTCGAGACTCGGATGTCGACCGAGTTACCGCCGATGGCCAGCTCGATGCGTCCGTCCTGCGGCAAGCGACGTTCGGCGATATCGAGGTTCGCCATGACTTTGATGCGGCTAGCGATCGCGGGCGCCAGGTGGCGCGGGGGCGGCACGAGCTCATAGAGCACGCCGTCCACCCGATACCGCATCTTGTACTCTTCCTCGAACGGCTCGAAGTGGATGTCGGACGCCTTGTCCTTGATGGACAGGAGCAAAACCATGTTCAACAGTTTCCGCACCGGCGCGGCGTCGGCCATTTCCTCGATCGCTTCGAGGTCGATCGTGTTCTGGTTCCGGTTGGAGTACTGCGCAAGGCCCTTGTCCGACTCGATCTGCTTGACCACGTCCTCGATCGACTCTTGATGGCCGGCGTAGAGTCGCTCGATGGCCGCCATCACGTCGGCCTCGGTGGCGATCGCCCCCTTGACCTCGACGCCCAGGAACTGACGGATGCTATCGAGCGTCGACGGGTTCTGCGGTTCCGCCATCGCGACGGTGACGCTCTTGTCCTTCTTGTTCTGAGAGACCGGCACGACTTTAAAAGCCGTGGCCATCGTCTCGTTGACCAACTCGGTGAGCTCCGACGGGATCGTCGTCTCCGCGAGTTTCATCACCTTCATGCTCAGCTGTTCGCCGAGCGCTTTGAGCACATGTTCTTCCTTGACGAGCCCAAGCCGGATCGCCACCTTGCCGATCAGCTCATTGCTCGAACGTTTCTGCTCTTCAAGCAACGACCAGAGCTTCTCCTCGTCGAGATAGCCCATGTCCACCAGGATCTGACCGAGTCGGCGTGCCATGAATCAATCCCACCCTCTCCGGAGCGGACCTTCAGCGGCCCCTCCCCGAAAACGAAATCGGACCGGATTGTTTTGATGCGTAAGAAACGTTCGGACGGAGGCCCGGCCCAGAACGGGCCAGGCCAGCAAATCGCGAGCGAGACACCGACGGGCCGCGGCCGGGAGAGGATCTCCCTCGGGAAGGACGTCAGCCCGCCGGAACCAACAACAACCCAACAACATACGAAGCAAACTGGGCGGCGTGACACGCCCTCGGAAAATTGATTTACTTCTTGGGATCGGTATCTTCGTCGGCGTCTTCTTCGTCGTCGAAGACCCCCTTCTTGGCGTTCTCGACCCGTTCGCGGAGCTCGTTGACCTTGCGGGCCTTGACGTACAGTTCCTCTTCCTCGACGAGCCCTTGGCGCCAGAGGTTGAAGAGGCTGTCGTCGAGCAAGATCATCCCGTGCTTGCGTCCGGTCTGGATCGACGAGTCGATACGATACGTCTTGTTTTCACGAATCAGGTTCGAGATCGCCGGGGTCACGACCAGCATCTCGTAAGCGGCCACGAGTCCCTTGGGCTTCCGAGGCACCAGGGCCTGGGCGAGCACGCCGATGATGGCGACCGAGAGCTGGGTCCGGATCTGGTCCTGCTGCTCTTTGGGGAACACGTCGATAATTCGGTTGACGGTTCCTTCGGCCGAGTTGGTGTGCAAGGTGCCGAAGACGATGTGACCGGTCTCCGCGGCGGTCACGGCCGCGGAGATCGTCGCCAGGTCACGCATTTCGCCGACGAGGATACAGTCAGGGTCCATTCGCAGAGCGCGACGGATCGCCTCGGGGAAGTCGGGAACGTCGATGCCGATCTCGCGCTGATTGATCAGCGACTTCTTGTGCTTGTGGAAGTACTCGATCGGGTCTTCGATCGTGATGATGTGCCGGTCGAGATTGTCATTGATCCAGTTGATCATGCTCGCGAGGCTGGTCGTCTTGCCCGAGCCAGTCGGACCGGTCACGAGAATCAGGCCGCGAGGACGGGTGATCAGGTCTTCCATCACCGCGGGCAGACCAAGCTGCTGGAACGTGAGGAACTCGTTGGGAATCCGCCGGAGGACCAACCCGATGTTGCCGCGCTGCTTGAAGACGGCAACGCGGAACCGGGCCATCTCGCCGAACGCGAAACCAAAGTCGCATCCCCCCACCTCCTGAAGCTCCTGCTGGCAGCGTTCAGGCGTGATGCTCTTCATGAGCGCGGAGGTATCGGACGACTCGAGGACCTTGGTCGCCAGCGGACGCATGTGACCATGGAGGCGGAGCATTGGTTGGCTCCCCACGGTCAGGTGCAGGTCGCTGGCCTTCTGTTGGACCACCGTCTGCAGCAGCTTATCGATAAGCAGGGTACCCATCGCCGTATCAACCCTCCCGAATCGCCTCGGTGGAGCTCGCCCCCGGTCCGAGCCCGCTGGCCCGTCCGCAATCCAGGGGGTCTTGACAAAGTCCCATCAACCAGGTGTCCACCGAATGAAATGCTGGGGTTCAGGGCTTTACGGCGATCGCAACTCACCCTTCCGCCACGCTCATTATTCCGGTGCACCGGCGCCCGAATCAAGGGAAAGGCGCCCGACAGACAGGCCACCATCTCGTAAAGATGGGGGCTTTGGAGAGATCAAACCGAGGGTGACCGCCCCACTCGGCGTGGTGGCAGCCCCCTCTTTTGGGTCGGAAAACGCCCCAGAGTGATGACCCTCATCGAGCGGGTCGTGCGCGAGTCATTTGGCCGGGGTCGCCGGGGTGGGCGCGGCCGCCGCGCTGTCGTGCTGGGTGATCCGGAGGATCTCGTCGATGGTCGTGAGCCCCTTCAACGCCTTGACCATCCCGTCCTCGAAAAGAGTGCGCATCCCCTGTTTTCGAGCCATTCTCCGAAGATTCTGGGTGGAATCCCCCTTGAACGTCATCTCACGGATCTGGCTGGTCATGGTCAGCAGTTCGTAGATCCCCATGCGTCCGCGGTACCCCGACTTGTTGCAGTGGGAGCACCCCTTGCCCTTCATGAAATTCGCCTTCTTGGCGATCTCCGGCTTGAGGCCGATACCCTGCAAGACGTGAGCCGGCGGCTCGTAGCGGACCCGGCATTTGGGACACACTTTGCGGACCAAACGTTGTGCCATGATCGCCATGACCGAACTAGCCACCAGGAACGGCTGCACCCCGATATCGACCAGTCTCGTTACAGCACTGGGCGCATCGTTCGTGTGCAATGTACTAAAAACCAAGTGTCCTGTCAGCGAGGCCTGAATCGCCGTGTTGGCGGTCTCTTCGTCGCGGATTTCGCCGACCAGGAGGATGTTCGGATTCTGTCGGAGCATGGCTCGAATGATGCGTGCAAACGTCATCCCAATCTTCGCACGCACCTCGCACTGGTTGACGCCCGGCAGGTAGTACTCGACCGGGTCTTCGGCCGTGATGATTTTCACGTCCGGTCGGTTCAGCTCGTTGAGGGCGGCGTAGAGGGTGGTCGTCTTGCCCGAGCCGGTCGGGCCGGTGACGAGCAAAATCCCGTTGGGGCGTTTGATCATCGAGGAGAACCGTTTCCAGTCCTCTTCACCGAACCCGAGGTCGCGGAGGCCGACCTTGATGTTCTCACGGTCGAGGATCCGCATGACGACGGACTGGCCGTGGCTGGTTGGGAGCACGCTGACCCGCAAGTCGATGTCCTTGCCGGCGGCGTGCATCTTGATGCGGCCGTCCTGGGGCCGGCGCTTCTCGGCGATGTCCATCGAGCCCATGATCTTGATACGGCTGACGATCGACCCGAGGAGGCGGCGGGGCGGGGAGTCGCGTTCCATGCAGACGCCGTCGATCCGGTAGCGGATTCGGACCCGGTCGGCGAACGGCTCGATGTGGATATCCGAAGCGCGCATGTTCACGGCTTCCTGGATGATCAGGTGGACGAGCCGGATGACCGGGGCGTCGCCCTCTTCCAGGCCGATGGTGCCGCTGCCCGACTTGCCGCCACCGCCGACGTCTTCCGAGAAGTCGATCGCGGTGTCGGTGAATTCCTGAAGCATGGAGTCGACGGACTCGGTTTCGGTCGAGGAGCCGCCGTAGTAGCGGTTGATGGCCTCGACGATGGCCTCTTTGGGGGCGAGGGCGACCTCGATCTCGCGGTTCAAGACGAAGCGGAGCTTGTCGATCGTCTCGAAGGCGTTGGGGTCGTGCATGATGACCTTGATCGCGCCGCTCTCTTGCGACAAGGGCATCACAATGTTTTCACGGGCAAGCGACTCGGGCACCAACTCGATGACGGACGGGGGGATTTCGATTTCCCGAAGCTCAACGAAAGCCATGCCGTGCTGTTCGGCCTTGGCCTTCATGATCTCGTCAACCCCGGCATAGCCGAGCTTGACCAGCGCCTCCTCCACGGGAAGATGGTTCATCGACTGCGCTTCCCGCATCTGATCGGGTCCAATGACACCGCGCTTAACCAGGATGTCGGTCCATTCTCGGCCTTGCTTCGCCATGGGAGTGAGGCTCCGGAAAACCAGCGAGCGTGTCGGGAGCATGTCCGAGGTCAGCCCATCTGAAGAGGGCGACCGCGGCGTGTGATCCTGACCTTTGGGGGTTCGTGCGAAAGTCTGTGTGTGGGGGAACGTCGGATCCGCAAACAATCAAAATCGTGGGTCACGTATGGGCGGCACCCAGCATAAGTCGATCGCATGAAAGAGATGACGAAATCGATAAAATCAACGTTACCACAGCCCTGCGACGACGACAAGCAACCCCGAGAGAAAAAGGAGGGG
The DNA here is from genome assembly GCF_045290345.1 of Singulisphaera photorubra. Classification (GTDB taxonomy): domain Bacteria; phylum Planctomycetota; class Planctomycetia; order Isosphaerales; family Isosphaeraceae; genus Singulisphaera. The sequence goes on from NZ_CP155447.1 coordinate 5,355,388, forward strand.
TTGTATCATGGAACCATGACAGCCTGCCACCAATTAATAAAATCCCATCAATCCCGGCAATTGGCACGATGCGTGCAGCCGGAACCCATCCAGCCAATCTTCGGCTGCCGCCTACCCGGGAATAAACAAAAAAAGGCCGCCCGAGTGTAACTCGGACGGCCTCAAGGATTAGGGCACCCACCGTTCAGGGTCGATCAACGGTCGCGGCTGATCGTCTTGCCTTCGGCCAGGACGGCCTGGGCCGCGGCCAGCCGGGCGATGGGCACGCGGTACGGGGAGCACGAAACATAGTCCATGCCCACGACGTGGCAGAAGGCCACGCTCTCGGGGTCACCGCCGTGCTCGCCGCAGATCCCCACCTTGAGGTGCTCGCCGGTCTTCTCCTTGCGAGCCTTGCGTCCCTTGGCGACGCCGATCTCGATGAGTTGACCGACGCCGTTGGCGTCGAGGGTCTGGAACGGGTCGACCGGCAAGATCTTCTCTCGCAGGTAGGTCGGCATGAAGCCCTTGATATCGTCACGGCTGAAGCCGAACGTCATCTGGGTCAGGTCGTTGGTGCCGAACGAGAAGAACTCGGCCTCCTCGGCAATCTTGTCGGCGGTCAAGGCAGCGCGGGGCACCTCGATCATGGTGCCGATGAGATAGTCGACCTTGGTCCCCTCTTGCTTCATGACCTCGTCGATCACGGCGACCGCTCGCGTCTTCACGAAGACGAGCTCTTCGATCGTCCCGACCAGGGGGATCATAATTTCGGGGAGGACCGATTTCCCCTTCTTCTTGACTTCGATGGCCGCCTCGATGATCGCCCGGACCTGCATGTCGCCAATTTCCGGGTAGACGATCGGCAGGCGGCAACCGCGGAACCCGAGCATCGGGTTGAACTCGTGGAGCTGCTCGACCCGGTCCTTCACCTTCTGGACGGTGACACCGAGTTGCTTGGCAACTTCAGCCTGCCCCTTTTCGTCGTGGGGGAGGAACTCGTGCAGCGGCGGGTCGAGCAGGCGGATGGTCACGGGGAGACCGTCCATCGCCTCGAAGATGCCGACGAAGTCCGCCTTCTGGAACGGTTCGAGCTCGGCCAGAGCCGCCTTGCGCCCCTCGACGTCGTCGGCGACGATCATCTTGCGCATCGCGGTGATCCGCTGATCACCGAAGAACATGTGCTCGGTCCGGCAGAGGCCGATCCCCTCGGCGCCGAACTCTCGGGCCTTGGCCGAGTCATTGGGCGTGTCGGCGTTGGTGCGGACCTTCAAGGTCCGGATCTTGTCGGCCCATTCCATCAAGGTGGCAAAGTGCCCCGAGATCGAGGGGGCGACGGTCGCGACCTGGCCGATCATGACGTCACCGGTGGTGCCGTTGATCGTGAGGAAGTCGCCCGCCTTGACCGTGTGTTCGCCAACCCGGACGGTTCCGGCCTTCTCGTCGATCCGGACTGCTTCGCAACCGACGACGCAGGGCTTACCCCAGCCTCGGGCGACGACCGCGGCGTGGCTCGCCTTGCCACCGGTCGAGGTGAGGATGCCGGACGCCAGGTGCATGCCCGCGACGTCCTCGGGGCTGGTCTCTTTGCGGACGAGGAGGATCTTCTCGTCGGGGTGGGCTTCCGCATGGGCGACAGCCGCTTCGGCCGAGAGGACCACCTTGCCTGATGCCGCGCCGGGGCTGGCGGCGATGCCTTGCGCGACCGGCTTATCCTTGGCCTTGGGGTCGAGCTGGGGCAGGAGCAGGTGGTTCAGGCTCTCCGGGTTCACGCGCTGGAGGGCCGTCTTCTGGTCGATCAGGCCTTCCTGAACCATCTCGACGGCGATCCGGACGGCGGCCGAGCCGGTGCGCTTGCCGGAGCGGGTCTGGAGCATGTAGAGCGTACCGTCCTGGACGGTGAACTCGATGTCCTGCATTTCCTTGTAGTGCGACTCGAGCGTCTTGCGGATCCCGAGCAGTTGCTCGTAGACCTTGGGCATCTCCTGGTCGAGCTGAGCGATCGGCTCAGGGGTCCGGATGCCGGCGACGACGTCTTCGCCCTGGGCGTTGATCAGGTAGTCACCGTAGAACTCGTCGGCCCCGGTGTTCGGGTCGCGAGTGAAGGCGACGCCGGTGCCCGAGTTGGTCCCCATGTTGCCGAAGACCATCGCCTGAACGTTGACGGCGGTCCCCTTCAGTCCGCTGATCCGCTCGATCCGGCGGTACTCAACGGCCTTCTTCCCCATCCAGCTATTGAAGACGGCCATGATGGACGCCCAGAGCTGCTCGATCGGATCCTGGGGAAAGTCGGTGCCGGTGTGGGCCTTGTAGACGGCCTTGTATTTCTCGACGAGGACCTTCAAGTCGTCGGCGCTGAGGTCGGTGTCGTTCTTGACACCCTTGGCCTTCTTGAGCGACTCAAGTTCGTGCTCGAAGTGCTCGTGATCGACTCCCATGGCGGTCGAGCCGAACATGTCGATCAGGCGGCGATAGCCGTCGTACGCGAAGCGGGGGTTGCCCGTCTTCTTGGCCAGACCTTCGACAACGGTGTCGGACAGGCCCAGGTTCAAAATCGTGTTCATCATTCCGGGCATCGACAGCGCGGCACCCGAGCGGACGCTGACGAGGAGCGGGTTGGTGGGGTCGCCGAGCTTGGCGCCAACCAGTGACTCCATCTGTGCGATTGCAGCCTGGACCTGCGGTTTCACGGCTTCGGGCAGTTTCTTGCCCTCATCGTAATACTTGGCGCAGACTTCCGTGGTGATCGTGAAGCCGGGGGGGACGGGAATTCCAAGAACGCTCATCTCGGCCAGGTTGGCCCCTTTGCCGCCGAGCAGGGTCTTCATCTCGGCCTTGCCATCGGCCTTGCCACCGCCAAACGAATAAACAAACTTCTGCGGATCGGACATCGGTATTACAAGCTCCTCGGTCGCTGCGACATTCCCCCGGTGACCGCCACGTGCGTTCCCAGGCCCGCGCGGCCCACCGTGATTGTTCGTAAACTCATGAAAGGACAAAGATTAACGATTCTAGATCGGAGCGTCAAGACTCGACCTGCCCTCCCCTCGGACGGGGTGGCGCAGCCCCAAGCGCTCGCGGCTCCAACCGGTGGATGGGCTCGCTCCTGGGACCGCGGTGCTCGGGGGCGGGGAACGACTTTAGGCTTGACTCTTTGGGGTGTGAGCCTGGGGGGGGATGGTATTCGCGGCAAGGCCACGGTGGAACGCGATGACCGCTTCGAGAATCGCCTCGAGCGTTCGTTCCGGTTTGAAGCCAATGAGAGCGCTGAGTTTGGAGACGTCGGGGACACGACGAGGCATGTCCTCGAACCCGGCTTCGTAGGCTTCGCCGTAAGGGATGTGAACGATCTCCGAAGTCGAACCGCTCAGCGTTTTGACCAGATTCGCCAGCGTGCCGATGGAGACTTCTTCGCTGGAGCCAATGTTATAGACCTGGCCGACGGCCGACGGATGATCGACGAGCTTGACCAGAGCATTAACCACGTCGGCCACGTGAGCGAAGCAGCGCGTCTGGGAGCCGTCTCCGTAGACGGTAATCGGCTGGCCCGCGAGGGCCTGTTTGACGAAGGACGGGATGACCATGCCGTATTGCCCGACCTGACGGGGACCGACCGTGTTGAAGAGTCGGACGACCACCGTGGGCAAATGCTTCTCACGCCAGTAGGCCAGGGCGAGAAACTCGTCGATCGCCTTCGAGCAGGCGTAACTCCAGCGCCCTTTGTTCGTCGCCCCCATCACCAGGTTGCCGTCCTCGCGGAACGGGACCTGGGTGCTCAGTCCGTAGACCTCGGAGGTTGAGGCGATTAACACCTTCTTCTTTTTCTTGTTCGCGTGAGCCAGCACGACTTCGGTCCCATGCACATTGGTCTCGATCGTCCGGACCGGGCTCTCCACGATCAGCTTGACCCCCACGGCCGCCGCCAGGTGAATGATGACGTCACACTGGTCAACAAGTTCCGCCACGATCGGATGGTTGTGAACGCTATCGACCGTGTAGTGGAAGTGCGGGTGGCTGCGGAGGTGCCGGATGTTCTCGATGCTGCCGGTGGAAAGATCATCGAGGACGAGCACCTCGTCGCCGCGTTCAAGATAGGCCTCGCAAAGATGGGAGCCGATGAAGCCGGCTCCCCGTGATCAAGACTCGCATCCCTTCGGTGTCCTTTCGACTACGGATTCCAATCGTGCGTGCCTCGCCCCCCCGCTCCATCGGACTTTGCCTGATGAGCCAAAAAAAAAAGGGAAGCGGCGAGCGGAGGGAATCAAATCCAAATGGGGAACCGGAGGGCTCAAGAACGACAGCCTGATCGTCCGGAAACGAAGACAACAGATCATTGCATCGAATCCGGCTTGGCTCAAGCCCGATGTCTCTCCTCGTCACTCCTTGGATTGGAAAAGGAAGAACGCCCGACCCCCCTTTTTCTTTTGAAAAAAAAGAAGGGGACCGGGCGTCTTTGCTTACGTTGCGTGTGGGGCGAGAATCAGGCTTAGGCGCCTGCCTTCTCGGTCGTGGCCTTCTTGACGATTTCTTCCTGGAGCCGAGCGGGGACCTTCTGGTATTTGAGGAACTCCATGCTGAAGCTCCCCTTGCCCTGGGTCATGCTCCGCAGGTCGTTGGAGTAGCCGAACATTTCGGAGAGGGGCACTTCCGCCAGGATCACCGCGAACCCTTGACGGCTCTCGGTGCCGAGGATCACGCCCCGCTTCGAGGAAACCTGACCGGTAACCGGCCCCTGGAACTCGGTCGGTGTCTCCACCTCGACCTTCATGATCGGCTCCAGAAGTACCGGAGCCGACTTACGGAAGGTCTCGCGGAAGCAGTCGCGAGCACAGATCTGGAACGCCATGTCCGACGAGTCGACGTCGTGATACGACCCGTCGGTGAGAATCATCTTGACGCCGATGACCTCGAAACCGGCGACCGGTCCCTTGCCCAGCGAGTCGCGGAAGCCCTTCTCGACGGAGGGGATGTACTCGCTCGGAATTCGGCCACCGGTGACCTTGTTCTCGAAGACGAACGTCTCGGCGGATTCGGCCCCCAACGGCTCCAACACACCGACAACGTGGGCGAACTGGCCCGAGCCACCGGTCTGCTTGCGGTGCTTGTAGTTGTACGGGGTCGACTGGGTCGGCGACTCGCGGTAGCTGACCTTCGGCGCACCGACGGTACAGTCCACCTTGTATTCGCGGCGAATCCGCTCGACATAGATTTCCAGGTGCAACTCACCCATGCCGGAAATGATCGTCTCACTCGTCTCGGGGTCAACGTGAACCCGGAACGTCGGATCCTCACGCATGAACCGATTCAAGGCCTTCGACAGCTTGTCGTAGTCGGCCCGCTTGGTCGGGATGATCGACAGGTCGATGACCGGATCCGCGGCGTAGATGCTTTCGAGCGAGACGTTCGTCCCCTCAGCGCAGTAAGTGTCACCGGTCGCGCACTCGAGGCCCATCACCGCGACGATGTCGCCGGCCCCGGCCGCGTCGATGTCTTCCTTCTGATCGGCATGCACGCGAAGGATGCGGCTAATCCGCGCCTTCTTGCGCTGACGTGCGTTGAGGTAGAACTCCCCCTTCCTGAGGGTGCCCTGATAGATCCGCATGTAGGTGACCTGACCGAACGCCTCTTCGACGAGCTTGAACGCCATCGCCACCAGCGGCAGCTCGGCGTCGGGGGCCAGCGCCACCTCGGCCATGCCGTCGTTATTATCCTTGGCGTGGATCTCGCGATCGAGCGGGCTCGGCAGGTAATCGCTCACCGCGTCAAGGAGGAGCTGGACCCCCTTGTTCTTGTAAGCGGTGCCAATGAGCACGGGGCAAATCCGCTGAGCAATCGTCCCCTCGCGGATCGTCTTGTGGATCAGCTCGAGCGGAACCTCTTGCTCTTCGAGGAGCAACTCCATGAGCTCGTCGGAGACGAGCGAGAGCGCCTCGAGCATCCCTTGACGAGCGCGTTCGGCGGCGTCAACCAGGTCGGCGGGAATCGGCTCACGACGAACCGTGTCCCCCTTCTCGCCGTCGAAGTAGACGGCTTGGCGGTTGATCAGGTCGACAATCCCCTGGAAGTTCGCTTCCGAGCCGATCTGGATCTGCAAGGGCACAACCGTCAAGCCAAGCTTGCTCTCCAGCTGCGAGATCACGTTGTTCGCGTTGGCGCCGGTGCGGTCCATCTTGTTGATGAACGCCAGCCGGGGAACTGCGTACCGCTTCATCTGGCGGTCGACCGTGATCGACTGGGACTGCACGCCTGCGACGGCGCAGAGGACCAGCACCGCACCATCGAGCACGCGGAGCGAACGCTCGACCTCGACCGTGAAATCGACGTGACCAGGGGTGTCAATGATATTGACCTTCTTGTCCCCCCAGTGGACGGTCGTGGCGGCCGAGGTGATCGTGATCCCTCGTTCCTTCTCCAACTCCATGTGGTCCATGACCGCACCTTCGCCACGCACTTCCCTGATGACGTGGATCCGGCCGGCGTAGTACAAGACTCGCTCGGTGAGCGTCGTTTTACCAGAATCGATGTGGGCCGAAATCCCGATGTTCCGGACGTTGCGAAGGTTTTCCATAGTAGTTGTTGTCGCGATCGCGTCGCAAAGGGTGGAACGCCCTTTGGCCTGAGAGAAACCGGTCTTAAATGAGGCCGGGAATGGCTCAACCCGCCGTTCCAGGACGAGTTGAAGGGGTGGCCGGAATTTCTGACTGAGAGGCACACCAATGAGAACCGGCCGAGAATCTCAATCCGATTTGGTGTGGAGCACAAGCAGAGTCCGAGGAAAACTCAAGGTCAAAGGGAGAATATCGTATCAGGTTCGCAGCTACGGTCAAGTCTGATCCCAGACGAATCATCCGATCATCGTACATCTATAATACGTGAGGCGGCAAGCCTTGTTCGATTGGGAACCTTCCTCAGCCTGGTGCGCAGGAAACTCACTCGGTCATCGATTTTTGAACCCACCTGTCGTACGCTTTTCCCGCGGATTTGTGGAATTCGCCTCGAAACACGCCACCCCTCTTCTTTCGATGAAACGGTCCGATCCCGCCATGACACTACCCGACTTCGCTGATGACAAGGCACGCCTCGACTGGATTGCACAGTCTCTCTATTCCGGTCTGCTCAGTGACGCCTGTGACGCCTCGGGATACCGCGACCGAGCGCTCAAGCCCGATATTCGGCCGCTCGACGAGTCACTGATCCTTGTCGGCCGCGCCAAGACGACGGTCTGGGCGCCGATGTTCCATGTGCCGCCCCGCCCCTACGACAAGGAAATTGCCGCCGTCGACTCGCTCCAGCCCGGCGATGTCTTCGTGATGGCCGTCAACCGCGCGACCGAGATCGTTCCGTGGGGCGAGCTGCTCTCAACGGCCAGCGTGGCCCGAGGCGGCCGAGGCGCCCTGGTCGACGGCCTGGTGCGCGACTCCCGGCAAATCCAGGCCATGGGATTTCCCGTCTTCTGCACTGGCCGACGTCCGTATGATTCGTGCGGCCGCGGTATTGTCGTCGACTACGACGTTCCCGTCATGATCGATGGGATCCTCATCCATCCTGGAGACCTGGTGTTTGGTGACGCCGATGGCGTGGTGATCGTCCCAAAATGTGTCGAGACCGAGGTCCTGGAACGCTCCTGGACCAAGTTGAGCGGTGAAAATTCCACGCGGGACGCCCTCCGCGCCGGAATCCCCCTGGCGCGGGTGTTTCAGGATCACGGGATCCTCTAAACGCAAAAGCGTCCGGGCGCGACTTTCCGCTCAATTTTCCGAAATCGCGGGCGAACCACTCATTGCATGGGCCAATTCACAATCCAATATCGCTAATCTCACGAAGCGATGCGGAAGTACCCAGCAACCAATCGAATCGACTTTGGGCTCTTGCGGAATCCTCTGACTGTTGTCAGACTTGAGTGACGGGGAGATTGACTCGGCACTGGATCCGGAAGGATTTAGCGTCATAAGTCCGTCAATCGAGTTCGAGGAGTGGAGCGTGATGCACTCGGGCGGTCGAACTGAAGCACGGGAGGTTCGGTCGGGGGATCACGAGTTGCGGGGGAAGTCGCGCGCCGGCCTGAAAATCCTGATTCCTGGATATGTTCAGTGGACTTGGCGACAGCGGGAACGGGCGGCGGTCCTGTTCGGTTCATTCGCGATGGCAATGGGCGTGGGGGTCTTTTCCTGGGGAACGCGGATGGGCCTGGCGCTCCTGGCCTTTGCGTTTGGGACGCATGTGGTGTCGGCGGTCGATGTCCTCCGGCAGAGCGCCTTCCCTGGGTTCGGGCGTTGGATGCCACTGCTTTCGGCCTCGGGAGGGCTGGCGCTGGGGGTCTACACGCCCACCGTCCTGGTGGCGTCGCTGGTGGCCTGGCCAGCGATGGACGGCGTCTCGGGGATGGATGGTTATCTGGTGAATTTCTGGGCGTTTCGGAGCCAATCGCCGCGTGACGGCGACTGGGTCTGGCTCCGATTCTCGCCCTGGGATGATACCCATGTGGGGCGTGTGGTGGCACGCGCCGGGCAGGAAGTGGAATGGTCACGAAATCGGCTACAAGTCGATGGCAAAAAAGTTCGGCCCGACGCTTCGCTCCGGTTCGATGCGACGCCCGATGAACTTGCGTTCATAGTCCCAACGGGACATGTGCTCATGACTCCCGTTGAACGGTCCCACCGTCGCGCGGGTACGGGTAAGTTAGTCTTGGTCCCCAACGATCAAGTCGCCGGTCGCGCCTGGGCACGGATGTACCCACTCTGGGAGCGGCAAACCCTTCACTGAATGAATTCGGAGACAGCCTTGGACGCCGCTCTCCTGGTAGGTTCGGGCGTATCCGGGGAGTAGCAGTCGGGAGGAGAACCAACCCAAGTTGTTGTCAGTGAAGTCGTTTGGCGGTCGACCAAAGCGGCGGGCATCGACGGCAACATTGGTCTATTTTGGCGTAACACGTCCGCAAAAAGACAGGGAAAATCGACTGGGGTCGCGACAAACGATCTCTGGAGTGGTATCATCATTCCACTCTGGGGAGTCCTCTGCCGCCTGACGGTATTTGTGCGCCGTCGGTTTCGTGGTGGCGACGGGTGGTTTGTCTCCGGTACCTCAGGCGGGACGTGGTGGCGTTATGGATCGGCTCTGGGCTCCCTGGCGTGCTCAGTACATCCGAGAGGCCTCTGCCGGGGCCGAAACGGACCCTGGCTGTTTTCTGTGCCGGGGCATATCAAGCCGCGACGATCGCGACAACCTGCTAGTCTGGCGGGGAGCGCACTCAGTCGTCGTCCTGAACCGGTTCCCCTATAACAACGGCCATTTGTTGGTGGCTCCCTTGGTCCATCGAGGGACGCTGGGAGAGTTGTCGGGGGCCGACCTGACCGAGCCGATCGAAACGGTTCGCAAGTTGGTGGGCATCCTCGACCGCATGCTGAGGCCGCAGGGGTATAACATCGGGTTGAATCAGGGAAAATCGGCCGGCGCGGGGCTCCCTGGGCACCTCCATTGGCATGTGGTGCCGAGGTGGGATGGCGACACGAACTTCATGCCGGTCCTTGGTCAGACCAAGGTGATCGTCGAGAGCCTGTTGGAATTTTATGACCGGTTGGCGGCGGAACTGGCGACCGCCCCCGAGCGTTGATCCAGTCCGCAGGTTCCAATCTCGCTCGTGGTTCGTCGAAAGCAGGTATTTCAGGCCATGTGGGAAAGGTAATTGGCCATGCTTTTATATATGATCCGCGCTCTATTTGTCTTGGTCGTCGCCGGAATGGCCGTCCGTATTGCACGGACCGTCGGCGAAAACCAACTGGCGAATCCCTATCTTGTCTTTGTAGGGCTGCTGGTCGGGGCCATCGTGATCATGGTCACCGACATCCTGACGCCACGAAAGCGGATCCAAACGATTTCCGCCATTTACTTTGGTATCATCGTCGGGGTTTTGCTCAGTGACCTCATTCAGAACGCGTTGCAGCCGTCGCTGGACCTTTACCTCATGCCCGTGGTGCGCAACAGCGTTTCCGGGTTCATGATGATCTGCATCTGCTACGTCTGCGTCAGCACCTTGCTCCAGACCAAAGATGATTTCCGGTTCATCATTCCGTACGTGGAATTCTCGAAGGAAGTCAAGGGATCGCGTCCGTTGGTCCTCGATACGTCCGTGGTGATCGATGGGCGGATCGCCGACGTCGCCGAGACGAAGGTGATTGACCAACCGCTGATCGTCCCTCGATTCGTGCTCCAAGAATTACAGGGAATCGCCGACAGCTCGGATAAGCTAAGGCGAAACCGAGGCCGCCGCGGCCTGGACATTCTCAATCGGCTGCAGAAATCCACGGGGGTTGAGGTCAAGATCCACGACTCTGAGATCCCCGAACTCGCCGGGATTCGTGAAGTGGATCAACGGCTCGTCGTTCTGGCCAAACACCTCGGGGGCAAGGTGGTCACCAACGACTACAACCTGAACAAGATCGCCAAGCTTCAGGGGGTTGAGGTGATCAACCTGAACGACCTGGCGAACGCACTCAAGCCGATCGTCTTGCCGGGAGAGGGCCTTACCGTCAAACTGCTGAAACGCGGCGAAGAGCCCGGCCAGGGGATTGGATACCTCGACGACGGCACGATGATCGTCGCCGAGCAAGGCGGTTATCACCTGGGGGAGACCATCCGTCTCACCGTCACCAGTGTCCTCCAGACCAGCGCAGGACGGATGATCTTCGGCCGGATCGATCCCGCGCCGCCGGCACGAACTCTGAATGTCACCCCGTCCCAAGATCCGCAGAACCGAACGAACGCCTAGGCGATCCGTGCTCAGGCTCAAGCCCCCGAGCCCTCTTCAACCTCATCCCCCTGCCCATCATAGGGGGTCTTGCACCAGTGGCAGACCATGATCTGCTCGCAATTGGGACAGAGGATGGGGATCTCGGGGCGGGAGAGGGCTTCGTAGTATTCCTGCGAAGGTGGCAGGTACGGCGTTTGGCAACCGTCACAAATCAACGGGCGTTGACAGTAAGCGCAGTCAATCATGGAAACACCTCCCGAGACGTTGTCACGTGCGACTTGATTCAAGATCAAGTTGCACGTGACAACGGCGGATCCGCGACCGGTTCATGGATTCTCGTCGCGGCCGGAGAGCGGGCTTAACTGATGGCTTTCTCCGGCTTCAGGCAGCGACCGATCTGTCGGACGGCCTGCCGAAGCCGCTGTTCATTTTCGATCAAGGCCAGTCGGAGGTAGCCTTCTCCCGCTTCGCCGAACCCACGGCCTGGGCTGACGGCGACCTCCGCTTCCTCCAAAAGCTTCATCGCAAAGTCGATCGATCCCATTTTCGACCGCCAGGGCTCGGGGATGGCCGCCCACACGAACATGCTCGCTTTCGGTCGATCAACCTGCCAGCCGAGCCGGTTCAGACTGTCGACCAACACGTCACGGCGCATCTGGTACTCGGCCACCTGCGCCAGGCGACCCGGCTCGCCGTGCCTGAGCGCCACGATCGCCGCAATCTGCACCGCCTGAAAGATGCCGTAGTCGTAGTAGCCCTTGATCGCCTTCAAGGCGTTGAGCATTTGCCGGTTGCCCGCGGCAAAACCAACCCGCCAACCGGCCATATTGTAGCCCTTAGACATGGTCGTGAATTCACAACCGACGTCCTTGGCGCCTGGGACGGAAAGGAAGCTGGGGGCCTGCCAGCCATCAAAGCTGATATCGCCGTAGGCGAAGTCACTGATGACGAAGAAGTGATACTTCTTGGCCAGGGCCACGATCTCTTCGAAGAAGGCACGATCGACGACCGTGGCAGTCGGGTTGTGAGGATAGTTGAGGACGAGGATCTTGGGCCTTGGGAACAGGCTCTCGCAGACTCGAGCGACGTTCGCCAGGAAGGCCTGGGAATCGCGGACGTCGAGAGCGATCACATTCGCCGAGGCCAGGGCAATGGCATGAACGTGGATCGGAAAGCTCGGCGCGGGCACTAATGCGGTATCGCCTGGCCCGAGAAGGGCCAGACACATGTGGCTGAACCCTTCCTTCGAACCGATCGTTGCCACCACTTCGTGATCGGGGTCAAGACTGACCCCAAACCGAGACTCGTACCGCACGGCTACCTCGCGGCGAAGGTTGTAGACCCCCGACGCCACACTGTAGCGGTGGTTCCTCGAGTCTCGGGCCGCCTCACAGAGCTTATCGACGACCCATTCCTCAGGGGGATCCGTTGGGTTACCCATCCCGAGGTCAATGACGTCGATGCCATCGCGGCGTTTCCGGTACTTCAGCTCGTTAATCTTGCCGAACAGGTAGGGCGGCAGACCGCGGACACGCGGTGCAAACTCGATATCTTCAGGATCGACCGAGTCAGGATTGGTCGTAGGATCGCTCATCGCGCCAGGCTTCCTCGCGAGTCCGAAAAGGGCCGTCCTTGCCGCGGTCCAGGGGCGGCCCTTGCGGATCCGACCAACAGTCGCGATCCGCGCTCGACGTCTATACGGTTCCCGACTTTAACTATACCGAACCATCGTCCGCGACGCACCCCGGCACGTGCTTGATTTGCTCGCCAGGTTGCGGGGCAGCCGAAGGGGAGACTTTTTTTCGCGATTTCGAGGGGGCTTCGGTCGATATTGAACCTGGCCACCAGGACGTCCCGCCGAATCTCGAGACATGCACCCAGACTCATCGCCCGATCACGGGCCCGTCCGGATGATCGATAAATGTCGCAGGGCCGGCGTTGGAGAATCTCCAACGCCGGCCCTGTCGATTTTTCACCTGCGTTCACCGAGCCAGGATCGACAGTTCCGATCCTGGGAGTCCGGCTGTTGCGGATGAGGTTAGTCTTTCTTGAGCTTGCTCAAGGTGACGAAGGCCCCGGGAATCTTGCTCGACTTGATGAAGATCATCAGGTCGTCCGACTTGTCGGAAAGCTCCTGGAACTCCTTGACGCTCTTCACGGGTTGGATCTTCTTGTCACGAATGACCTGCGTAATGACCATCCCCGATTCCAGCCCCTTCGCCGATGCCGGGGAGTCTTCTTTGACGGACGTGATCAGCAACCCCTCAGACTCCTTCAGTCCAAGGCCCTTTGCCAGTTCCTCGGTCAAGGGCTGAACCTCGAGGCCGAAGTCCGTGATTGCCGTTTTGGGAGCCTCTTCAACCACCGGCTTCTCGGGAGCCGCTGCTTCTTTCTCCACCTCAAAGAGCACCGCGTCGGCCGACCCGAGAACGACGTTGGTCGAATGCTCTTTGCCGTCACGGAAGTACTTCAAACCGTAGGGCTTGCCGATCTCACTAGCCGCCACGTTGAGGCGGAAGTTGGGAACGCTAAGGACCGGCTGGTCGTTGAAGCCGACGATCACATCACCTTGCTTCAGACCGGCCTTCTCGGCAGGGCCGCCAGGGACCACCTGCTGAACCAAAGCCCCCTTCGTCTTGGGATCGACTCCCAGGATCTTGGCTTCGGCGGGCGACAGGTTGCCGATCGCCACTCCGATTCGGGCGCGGCTGACCTTGCCGTCCTTGATGAGTTTATCAGCCACGTTCGAGGCCAAGTCGATCGGGATCGCGAAGCCGACTCCGTCGTTGCCGCCTCCACCACCGCCGAAGCCCCCGCGGCCTCCGCTCATGATCGCCGAGTTGATGCCGATGACTCGTCCGTCCATGTCGACGAGTGGCCCACCCGAGTTCCCCGGATTGATCGAAGCGTCGGTCTGGAGAAATGACTCGTACGCGTCATTCGCATCGTTGATCCCCAGGTCGTTTCGCTCGGTCGCCGAAACGATACCGGTGGTCACGGTCTGGCTCAAGCCGAACGGGGAACCGACGGCCATCACGATTTCGCCGACGCGAACCTTGGAGCTATTCCCAGCGCCCAGTGCCGGGTAGCTCGTGTTCTCGACCTTGATGACGGCGACGTCCGACTTGGGGTCGGTCCCGATGATCCGAGCAGGTGCCTCGACACCATCATGGAACTTGACGACGATCTTGCCGGCGTCAGCAACGACGTGGTTATTGGTCAAGATGTGGCCTTGGTCATCATAAACAAAACCAGAGCCAGTCCCCTGCGCGATTCCACCGAATTGCTGGGGCTCGGGTCCCCCTTCAGGATTGAAGCGTTTCCGCATTTCCTGGAGGAACTCCTCCAGATCCTTGGGAGTGTTGCCCCGGGGCATTCCGGGAGGTAACCCACGGCCGTTGCCAAGGGCGCGAGGTGTATTGCCCACCTTGCGTTGAACACTGATTTGAACGACAGACGGCTTGGTGTACTCAGCGACCGAAGCGAATGCGTCGGAGAGCGCACCCGCCACTTTCTTACTCTCGGCGGTCGTCTTGGGTGCGGCGGGAACCTGGCGCGTCAGATATTGCGAGTTCACCAAGGCCCCGGTAGAAACGGCAAGTGCCGCCCACGCAATCACATTGCGATTCATACTGGATTCATCTCCCTCGAGTTGATCCACTTTGGATTCAAAAAAAACGAACGAAAACCGAGCCGACCCAAAAGGTCTCAGCTCGCAGTTTTCATTGTTACGAACGAACGAGACAGAAGGTTGGCTTCAGAACTCGATCGACCTCCATTTTTTTTCAACCCCGCGCCTTGCGACAGCCCGATCGTCGTGCGGCCTTCCTTTCACTTGGCGAAAGACCGGTCTGCTCGCTAGTGTAAGAGCTATCAAAGTCACGTCGACCACATTTTTCCGAGATTTTCGAAGGCCAACGTGCTCGACCCACGCGAACTACGACCCGACGCGCTTCGAGAACAAGCACAGCAGCTCGGCGCGAACGAATTGGCCTCACGCCGCCTACTCTCGGCCGTGCTTGGCCAGGGAATCCACGACCCCGCCGTCTGGGGACGCTCGTTCCAGGTCCCGCGCCGCCTGAGCGACGCCATCGGGACCTTGCCCCGCCTCATTCAAGATCGGATCGTCACCTCAAGCCAGGACGGCTTTGAGAAGATCCGCTTCCTGACGCACGACGGCCTGGCGGTGGAAACCGTCCTGATTCCCCTCCATCGCCCGGGAGCGGTCAGCCTCTGTCTCTCCTCGCAGGTCGGCTGCGCCATGGGCTGCGTCTTCTGCGCCACGGCCAAGATGGAGAAACGGCGTAATCTAGCGACCTGGGAGATCCTCGACCAGTGGGTTCAGGCCCGCGATCGAGCGCGTTCGCAAGGGCGGCGAGTGACCGGGGTCGTATTCATGGGGATGGGCGAGCCCTTCCTCAACTATGACCGGGTGATCACCGCGGCTGAATTGCTTCGCTGTCCTCATGGCGGCCAGGTCTCCGCCAAGGCGATCACGATCAGCACCGTCGGCCTCGTTCCCGAGATCGACCGGTTCACGGCCGAAGGACACAAGTTCCGCCTCTCGATCAGCCTGGGGGCTGCGACCGACGAGAAGCGTGCCCGACTCGTTCCCATTGCGGCCCGGACACCCGTGGCCGAGCTCATGGCCGCGGCGCGTCGTCACGCCCAGTCGCGACGAGACAGGGTCATGCTCTCCTACGTCTGCATCTCGGGTGAGAACGTGGGCCAAGACGACGCCAAGGCACTCGGAACGTTGATCGGAGACACGCCCGTGCGTCTCGACCTGATCGACGTGACCGACCCGACGGGTCGCTTCCTCCCTCCCACGGCGGCCGAGATGACGGCCTTTCGCGACAGCCTGACCGAGTACGTCGGCCAACCGGTCGCCCGCCGCTACTCGGGCGGAGCCGACATCCAGGCGGCGTGCGGCACCCTGGCGGGAGCCCTCAACGAATCAGGTCAGCCGAACAGGCTGTGAACCACTCCCCCTTGCAAAGCGGTGCTCACAAGGGTTGAGTTCCACAAGGCCGAGAGCGACACACCGTATCGCCCCCTAATATTGGCCGGGCAACAGACACGATTATCAACACATGCACAATTTAACGATCTCCGCCGCGGACCAGGGAGCGGCGGGGCGGGTGTCAAGAAACGATCGACTGTGGTCCCAGGCCGTCGCACTGACTCAAAAACGCCGGGACGCGTTTGCGTCATATAGGCCCAATGACCAATCTGAAGCGATTGACTCATTGAAGTGAACATCTGGTTCTCCATGCTCCACCGTCCCTTGGGCCGACTTTTCAGGCCGCGTTTGAAAAATGGCACACGGCCGAACGACTCAAGCGTGAAAGCATGGGGACTTCCCAGCCCGCATATTTCCTGGGCGTGGAAATCGAGAGCTTCCGGTAGGACTTCTCCATCGTGCGGACCTTGCGGCGGAGCAGGTCGTCGAACTTGTCGAAAATGACGAGATGCCGCCATTCCTCGAGTTACCCGTTGCCACTCCCAGGGCGTGCCGTGATGGAATTTCTCACGCCAGCCACCACGGCTCACCATTCTCAGACCCAGAAGCCGTCGATCCTGCGAGGTAGGGCGTGAACAGTCTCCTCTCATGGAGACAGGGCGACCTTCATCCATCGAGCCGCATACGATGCGATTTCCCAGATTCACGGTACGGCGATTGATGACGGCAGTGATCATCGTTGCGGTCATCATGCTCGAGCACCGGGCCCTCGTCAGATCGTTTTACAGGGAAGTCGATACCAATGGTGTCGCTTTTGGGCCCATTCTTGGCGAACCTTGGGCGATCAAAACGGCAATCCTGGTACCCGCAATCGTGAGTCTTCTGAGTCTAAATTTCGTGATACGCAAGGTCGTTCGCCATCAACCGCCGGCTGGCCGGGCCGGCTCCGAACCACAACCCAATCAATCATTCAACAAGACCGCATAACTAAAAATAACCAAGAAATCCCTGAGGCGATCGCCGAATATTCCGCATCTTTGGTGGGCGATGACGAGGATCGAGGTTGCGAGGCAGCCAAGGAACTCCGGAAGTTGAGCCGAGGCGGGGCGCTTGCCCTGGCCGCTGCCACGCGAGGCCGTCGCCTACGAGATCTATTGTGGATGGGCGAAATCGAAGAGGAGGCCCGGGCAACGATCACCGGCCTCCTGGATGATGTCGATTTTGGTGTCAAGGCCGAGGCGTGCGCAGCGCTCGCCTCGGCCTTAGCAAAGCATCGCCTAACTCGTCATAAACTCATCAACGAGTAGCGATTGATCCGCGGCCAGAATCAAATTTCATCCGTAGGGTGGGTGGGCACGGCCCACCATCCCGATCTCATTGCCAAAGCAAAGTCAAGATGGTGGGCCGTGCCCACCCTACGGAAATTTTTAGGCCGACGATGATGCCATGGCCGATCGCACGGAAGTAGGGAAAAACGGGTTCGGCGAAGCCGTCACGACTCTACTTGGAAAGCGGCGTGAGCTTGATGTTGCGGTAATAGACTTCGGCGCCTTCGGACTGGAGCAGGATCTTGCCCTTGGTGACGCTGGCTTCGGTCCCTTCGTTGACGACCACGCCGTTGACGATGTTGGTCACCTTGTCGCCGTCGCAGATGACCTCGACGGTGTTCCATTCCCCGGTCGGTTTCTCGCCGTCCTTTTTCTTCTTCTTGAACCGGGTCTCGGTTTTGCCGTCGACGACGAGCGTGGTGCCGTCCACCATCCAGAAGTCGCCACAGTCACCCTCCTGGATCTGGCACTCGATCGATTTGTTCCAGACCTTATCGGGCCCGACGCAATGGACCAGAATTCCTGAGTCGCGCACCACGTTCTCGCGGGGAGGCCACTTCTTGGTACCCCACTTGAACTCGACCGTCAGACGATAGTTCTCGAATTCGTTGTCGGTCGTCAGACAGCCGAACTCCTCGCCCGAGATGTGGATGACGCCGTCCTCGACCTTGAAGACCCCCTTGGGATCGGTCCGGGGGTCGACCTCGACCTTCGCTTTGGGATGCCTGATGAAGGTGTGCCAGCCTGCCAGGTCTTTCCCGTTAAACAGCGTGATCGACTTTTCTTGGTTTTTCGAATCCTGGGCACCGACCGTAGCGGCCGACGCAACCGCGAAGAGAGCCAGGATCGGAATCGACAGGGCTTGCCATCGGAATTTGAGCGTCATCGTTCATCCCCACCGTGATCGCGGCTCGAGAAGTCGGCCAGGTTCGGGGCGCGGAGATCGATCGCTCCCCGGATTGCTCGGCATCCTAACCCGCGCGTCGAGCCAACTCAAGCGGCTGCCCGACGCGATGGAACGGTGCTCGGCGGAATCCGAGGAGATCGCGAGAACGACAAGCGTAATGGGACGGGATCAGGAGAAAGAAGGGCGCGAGCGGCGCGATTGCTCACGGCGAAGTGCGGCGATCAATTCGAGGGTCGCAACTCGGTAGGGAGCCAATTCATCCTGGTTGGCAACCCAAGCTTCCGCGGTCTCGATCGGCTCGAACACCCGCCGACCCTGCGACACCGTCCGAACGACCACACCGCGATCGACCAAGAACAGGAGAACCGCGACACGGCGTGCCAGCGGTGCTTTCGACCAATAATCGGAACCGGAGAGATCATTTTCCAAGTGGAACCCAGTGAAGCGGAGCGCTTCTTCGACCAGAGCTTCGAGATGTTCGTCGTTCCGGTGGCGACGGTAGATGGCCAGACGATCAACCCACTGGCGAGACAGGTTACGAACAGATGATGCGGGCACGGAAAATGCGATCCTCACAGGGCCTATCGATACACCGGCGGACTTCCGCTCGGCCTTGAATAATTTATCTTAGGGCGCAAGGCAAGTCCCCCCCATTTACCACAACGGCTGACGGAACCATCCGCCCTGCCCGCTTCCCCTCCGTAAATGCCTTTGACAGAGGGAGATCGTTTCATTATGTTCCGTGGTTGGAAGTTAGGAGCGATCGACGGCCGGGCGTACCGATCAACCAATGGCCCGAAGCGTCGCCGGGATCGCCATCGGTTTTCGCTTTATGAATGTGAAACCCCTCTATGTTTGAATCGATCGCGAACCTGGTCATTCGGCGAGGTTGGATCGTCGTTCTGGGCTGGGTGGCGTTCCTCGCCCTGCTACGGACCGTCGCCCCATCGTGGGATCAGGTCAGCAAGGACGACGACGTTCGCTTCTTTCCCCCCGGCTATCCCAGTGTGGTCGGGCAGGAATTGCTCGAACGGGGTTTCCCCCGCGATGCTTCGAGCTCTCAGGTCGTAATCATCTCCGAACGCAAGCAAGGACGCCTGAACAAGGAAGATTTTGCGTTTGTCGACCAATTGATCAACACCATGAATCGGATTCGCGAAAACGAACCGATGACGGGGATCAAAAAGGTTGAGACCTACCGCAGTCCGGTCATCGGCAAGCGACTTATCGGCACCAGCAAAGATGGAACCGGGCAAGCGGCGCTGACGATTGCGTCGCTCAACGGAACGTACCTCGCAAAGTCGACTCGGGTGGCCGTCGAGAAGATCAAGGAGGAATTGAAGACCCTCCCGCCCATGCCGACCGGCCTGACCCTGGCCCTCACCGGATCGGCCGTGGTCGGTCACGACATGAATAGCGCCTCGAATGAGAGTATCGAAAACACGACCAACGCCACGATCGCGTTGGTCGTTGTGATCTTGCTGATCGTCTACCGCTCTCCTTTGCTGGCGTTCATTCCGTTGCTGACGATCGCGCTCTCGGTCTGGGCGTCGATGATGTCGATCGCGTTGCTGACCAAGCTGCCGGGGCTGAACTTCCAGGTCATCAACATCACGAACGTGTTTGTGATCGTCGTTCTCTTCGGAGCGGGGACGGACTACTGCCTGTTCCTGATCGCCCGCTACCGTGAAGAGCTGGTCAAGGGGCGGTCCCGCGATGACGCGTTGCGCGAGGCGATCAGCCAGGTCGGTGGGGCCCTCGTCGCCAGCGCCGGGACGGTCATCGTCGGCCTGGGAATGCTCTGGTATTCCTCCTTCGCCAAGATCCAATACACTGGTCCGGCGATCGCTCTCAGCCTCGCGATCGCGTTGTTCGCCGCGCTCACGCTCGCGCCGGTGCTACTTCACTGGCTTCGTGCCGCGGTCTTCTGGCCATTCCGCCAGCCGCACCACACCCAGGGCGCCAACCGAGAGCAAGAGAGCCTCGAGCAAGTTCCGCTGTCGGGCTTCTGGATGCAGGTGGCCGACTTGGTGGTGAAGTACCCAGTCCGGATCCTGGCGCTCTGTGTGATCGCGTTGACCCCCCTGGCCGTCGTCGGAGCTCGGACCAAGCCCAACTACAGCCAGCTGGCCGATCTCAATCCCGATCAAGACAGTGTCGTGGGTGCCAAGATCGTTCAGCGCTACTTCGCCGTCGGTGAGCTCAGTCCCACGACGCTCCTCATTCACCATCCCAACCTGGATTTCCGGTCCGATGCCGGGCGTGCCAAAATTGCTGAACTCAGCAAAGAACTCGTACGGGTCCCCAATGTTGCCGAGGTCCGCTCGATTACTCAGCCATTGGGGACACCTCCAGTCCCCGACGCCGAGAAGAGCCTGATCGAACGCTACATGGAACGCGCGATCAAACCAGCCGTGGATGCGCGCTACGTCGGCATGAATCCGCTCACCAAGGCCGACCTCAACCACATCACCAAGATCGACGTCGTCTTTGATACCGACCCGTTCTCCGAACTGGCCCTGCGGGCCCTGGAGACGGCCTACTCGACCGTGCGCGGCAAAATGAACGCGGGCGGAGTCATTGAAGGGGCGACGAAGGTTGGCCTGGTGGGGGCTTCGGCCGCCGTCAACGATCTCAAGAAGGTGACGACCAACGACGAGCGCCGGATGTATGTGCTGGTCACTTTGGGAGTTTACGTCATCCTGGTCCTCTTGCTGCGACGGCCTGGGATCTGCCTCTACTTGATCGTGACGGTCATCCTCGGCTACCTCGCGTCACTTGGTGTGACTGAGTTGGTCTTCAAGACATTGCACCATGGTCCTGACCCCTGGGTTGGACTCGACTGGAAAGTCGGCTTCTTCCTGTTCGTGATCTTGGTGGCCGTGGGCGAAGACTACAACATCTTCCTGATGTCGAGGGTGATCGAGGAAGAGCAACGGCACGGTGTGGTCGAGGGCACGCGGTTGGCGATCGCCCATACGGGCGGAATCATCAGTTCTTGCGGCCTGATCATGGCGGGCACCTTCGGTTCGATGCTCACGGGCAGCCTGACCGCACTTCGCGAACTCGGGTTTGCGCTCGGTCTCGGCGTCCTGCTCGACACGTTTCTGGTCCGCCCGATCCTGGTACCTTCCTTCGTGATCATCCTGGATCGCTATCGGTTCAAGCGAAAACGGCGAACTCCTCCCGCTCTCGGTGAACCGGTAAGCCAAGGCGAGCCTGTGCCGCCGACCTTCAAGGTGGATTACGGCATCAAAACGAAGCGATGAGACCAAGGGGCGTCTGCTCCATGCGATCGATCACGTTCCTGCCCTTGTGGGCCGGGGTTCTGTTGGCTGGGATCCTCGGGTCAGCGGCCCGTGATGACCAGCCCGGTCAGGATCAGGTGGAAGCCGAGGCCATGGGGCAAGCCGCCGAGGCCGACCGCCAGTTTAAGGCGGGAGACTTCGCGGCTGCGCTCCCTCTCTACGAGGCCGAACGCACTTCACGGGCCAAGCTTGGCGACCTCCGATATGAAGCCTATGCCGCACGGGCGATCGGCTGCTGCCACGAGCGGTTGGGCGACCTCGAGGCAGCAATCGCCGCCTGGAACGCCGCCCGCTCCCTTGATGCCAAACGTGAGGATCGGGGATTCGAGGGTTACGACTGGCTCCTGATCGGACAGGCCCAACTTCATCTCAACCAGCCAAAGTCCGGGGTCGAGTCGCTAACCCGTTCCCTCCCCCTGCTCTCCCAGGCAATCGACCGCGACCATGAATCTGACGCGAGATTGCTCCTGGCCTACGCATTCACCGAGCAGGAAGACTTCGAATCCGCTTTGAAACACCTCGAGCGTTCCCTGGAATTGGCCCATCTCCTGGACGACCCCCAACGCAAGGCCGCGATTCTGGCCCAGATGGGGCGGGTCGACTTGATCCGCGACGCGGCCGGGCCAGCCGTCGAATGGCTCAGCGAGGCCTACGAGGCGTATCTGGCCCTGGACAACGAGCAGGAAGCCGCAGCCATGGATCGACTCCTGGGGGACGCCCTGATGGATCTCGACCTTCCCGACGTCGCCATCGCCCGCGTCGAACGAGCGGCCGAGGTCCACGAGCGGCTCCAGGCGCACGCCCTTCTGGCCGACGACCTCCAGTTCCTCGCTGGAATTCGAACCGACATGGGCAACCTGCCCGCGGCCCGAGAGCTGGCTCGCCGCGCGGTGGCCGCATACCACACGGCCGAGGAGCCGACCGGCGAGATCGATGCCCTGGTGGTTCTGGCCCGCGGTCACAGCCTCGACAAGGACTGGGCGACAGCCGCCTCAACACTCACCCCCGCTCTCGACCTGGTGCGTCTGCACGGCACGCCGGCCGATCAGGTGCGCCTCCTGCTCCTCGCGGCCGACCTCGAGCGGCGAGCGAAACAAAACGAGCGGGCCGCGACCCTCCTCGGTGAAGCCGAGAGCATCGCGAAGCGGTCCGATAACGGCGCCCTCAAGCGAATGGTCGCCGAGGCGCGGCAAGCCTTTCGCTGACCCTGGATGGTTTCGAAGCCGTTGGCGAGGCGTTGGTTCGACGCGACTCCGGCTCCATCGAAACTCGGGCTTTCTTTACCCGTAAACAATCACACACAAATTGTGTTGTTTGTGTTTCGAATCTTCGCCTTTCCAAGCGATCCTCAGGCGGACCGACAGGCGAACGATGACAAGTCAAAAGAACAGGGGCGGAAAGAGGCGTTGCGCCTCCTTCCACCCCGTTGTGAGCAATGATCACTCAGTCCGTTCGGAGCACCTGCACTCGGTCAGGAACCTTTCGTCTCCGTTGCGGGGGGCGAGCCACCGCCAACGCCGGCCAGGTCCTTTGACTCGTTCTTGCTCGTGGCATCGAACTTGAGTTTCTTCGACTCATCGTCCGTTTCGAGGATAACGGTGATCGTATCCTTGCCCTTGAACGTACCGCGAAGGATTTCCTCGCTGAGCGGGTCTTCGATGTAGTTCTCGATCGACCGCCGCAAGGGGCGCGCCCCGTAGTCGGGGTTATACCCTTTGACGATCAAGTAATCCTTGGCTTCGTCGGTGAGCACGAGCGCCAGACCGCGATCGGCCAGTCGGCTGCGAACCTTGGCCAACTCGATGTCGACGATCTGCTTGAGATTGTCCTTGTTCAGCGAGTGGAACACGATGACGTCATCGAGCCGGTTGAGGAACTCGGGACGGAAGTACTTCTCGATGGCCACCTTGAGCCGATCCTTCATGGTCTCGTAGGTGGCGGCGTCGTCGCGGCCACGGTCGAACCCGAAGATATTGGTCGTCGAGGTCGCTTCGGCCCCGGCGTTGGTGGTCATGATGATGATCGTGTTCTTGAAGTCGACGTTGCGGCCAAAGCTGTCGGTCAGCCGGCCCTCTTCCATGATCTGGAGGAGCATGTTGTAGACGTCGGGGTGAGCTTTCTCGATCTCGTCGAGCAAGACCACCGCGTAGGGACGGCGGCGGATCTTCTCGGTGAGCTGCCCCCCCTCTTCGTAGCCGACGTAGCCCGGAGGGGCTCCGATCAGCCGCGAAACGTTGTGCTTCTCCATGTATTCCGACATGTCGATCTGGATCAAGGCGTCGGAATCACCGAACATGAATTCGGCCAGCGCCTTGGCGAGCAAGGTCTTTCCGACCCCGGTCGGCCCGGCGAAGATGAAGCAGCCGATCGGGCGCTTCGGGTCCTTCAAACCGGACCGGCTGCGGCGAACCGCCTGGCTAATCCGCTTGATGGCCTCGGTCTGGGAAATGACCTTCTTCTGGATCTCCTCTTCCATCCTGAGGAGCCGGCCGGTTTCCTCAGCCTCAAGGCGAGTGAGCGGGATCCCGGTCATCTTGCTGATGACCTCGGCGACGACTTCTTCGTCGACCGTCCCATCCACTTCCTTGGAGCGCTCGCGCCACTCGCGATTGATCGTCTCTTTCTTCTTCTTGAGCTTGTCGGCCTGGTCGCGGAGCGCGGCGGCCCGCTCAAAGTCTTGGTTGGCGACCGCCTCTTCCTTGTCCTGGTTGAGGCGTTCGATCTGGTCGTCGAGTTCCTTGAGGTCCGGGGGCCGAGTCATCGCCTTGAGGCGGACGCGGGCACCGGCCTCGTCGACGACGTCGATGGCCTTATCCGGCAGGCAACGGCCGGTGATGTACCGGTCGGAGAGCTCGATCGACGCCTCGAGGGCTTCGTCGGTGATCTGAACGCGGTGGTGGGCCTCGTAGCGGTCACGCAGACCGCGGAGGATCTCCAGCGCCTCGCTCTTGGAAGGCGGCTCGACGATGATCGTCTGGAAGCGGCGTTCCAGAGCGCCGTCCTTCTCGATGTACTTGCGGTACTCGTCGAGCGTCGTCGCGCCGATGCACTGGACCTCGCCACGTGCCAGCGCCGGTTTCAGGACGTTCGACGCGTCGATCGCCCCCTCGGCGCCGCCGGCACCCACCAGGGTGTGCAGCTCGTCGATGAACAGGATCGTATTCTTGGCGCGACGGACCTCGTTCATGACCGCCTTGATGCGCTCTTCGAACTGGCCGCGGTACTTGGTCCCGGCCACCATCATCGCCAGGTCGAGCACCACAATCCGTCGATCTCGCAGCAACTCGGGGACGTTGCCGTCGATGATCATCTGTGCGAGGCCTTCGACGATCGCCGTCTTCCCAACACCGGCCTCACCGAGGAGAACCGGGTTGTTTTTCTGGCGTCGCGAGAGGATCTGGACCACTCGCTCAATTTCATTTTGGCGACCGATGACCGGATCCAGCTTCCCTTGCCGGGCCAGATCGGTCAGGTCGCGGCCAAACGAATCCAAGGCCGGAGTCTTGGATTTATTGCCTTTTGCGCCTGCGGCGCGTTCCCCTTCACCGCCGCCAGCGTCCATCCCGTGACCGAGCAAGTTGAGCACCTCCTCGCGCACTTCGTCCAGCTTCAGGTTCAAGTTCATCAGAACTTGAGCAGCCACACCTTCCTGCTCGCGCAACAGGCCAAGCAGTAAGTGTTCGGTCCCCACGTAATTATGGTTCAGGTTGCGAGCTTCTTCGATCGCGTACTCGATGACCTTCTTGGCCCGAGGAGTCTGGGGCAGTTTGCCCATCGTGACCATGTCCGGACCAGCCTGAACGATCTTTTCAACCTCATTGCGAATCTTTCTGAGGTCGACATCCAGGTTCTTCAGGACATTCGCGGCTACGCCGCTGCCCTCCTTGATCAGGCCGAGCAGGACGTGTTCTGTGCCGACGTACTCGTGGTTAAAGCGCTGCGCCTCCTGGTTCGCAAGCTGCATCACCTTGCGGGCACGATCGGTGAAGCGTTCATACATGCGGTCGACTCCGACGGTTCTACCGGGACACCCCGGTTCAGGGCCTGCTCAAAACGTCCCGAGCAATATTACGGACCAAGGGTGTCAAACGTTCATCAAGCAGGTCAACCCAATCCACGCGACGCCATTCCGGCCCGGCCCGTCTCGCGACGTTTCCGGGGGGTGGTCTGACCACCCATTGGCGCCCCGCTCTACCTCCGAACTCCGCCGGTGGCTCACTCCATTATAGATGGCCTGGGCATCAACCACGAAAAAAATGGCAGACAGTCGGGATCGACGACTCGGGCTCCGATCACGATTCCACACTCCACAAACCGTTCACCAAGGAACCACGAGCGAGACCATACCGTCAACAATGGTCTGAAGTCAGGACGTTGATCCCTCTCCGATTCGGGTCAACGACTGCTGAATTTCCCATCGCCATTTGGCCCCCCCCTCCAGATCGAGACACTGGCGGAACGCCCGCCGGGCCAAGGCAGGTTGCTCAACGCGAACGTAGAGCGTTCCCAGCTGCATGAAGGTGTCCGCGTCGGTCTCATCCATGGATAAGATCCGCTCGTACCGCCTCCTCGCCTCATTCCAGTGCCCCTGCAGATAGTATTCCGTCGCTTCGCGGAAAAGATGGTCGATCTCAGCGCGATGCCGTTCCGGATGGCATCGCCAGACCCACCAGAGCGTATATCCTAAACTCGAGAGCCAGTGGCAAACCGCCAAGGCCGCGAAGAAATCGGGCCAACCCGACGCGAAGGACTCGGTCCAGATGAACCGCGCCACCATCGCGAGATTGAGTATCGCCGCAAACGTCACACCAAGAATTAACCCCAGAACTTCTTGTCCTGACCACACTTGGGGCATTCCTGGCCAGACGCTTAGAACCGCGATCCAAAGCCGCCTGGGCAACGTTTGGCTCCTTCCAAAACGATCAGGCGAACGTCCTTATTCCACACTCCGGATTGTAATCAACGTTCCGGAGGGAATCAAGCTTCCGAGAAGTGACGACACACGGGTAGAACACCCGTCCGACGTACTCATCGCAATTTCGCCATTCTGTGTGGTGTTCAGAGAAAGTGAGAGGAGGCGTCGCGTGAAAGCCCGTTCCACCAAGGGGTGGCTCAGCGCAAAATCCGTTCGCGGACGCGGCGGCCGATCTCACGGAGCTTCTCGCGTTCCGCCCTCCGGCCACCGGGAGTTCCTGCGAGACCCAACACCCCGGGAGCTACGGAGAGTTGCATCGCCGGGAGGGTGCCATGAACCCGAAGTGCGGAGAGGTCGCGGGAATCGATCGACAACTCGCCCAGAATCTCCCGGGCCTGATCGGGAAGCCGGTCCGTCAGACTGTCGGAGCGGACGCGGTAGTCAAGTTTGCCGTCGAAGTCGGTCCAACCGGCCAAAACGATCGGGAGATTGGCAATATCGAGAGTCAGGTTGTCCGCAGCGATGCGGCCCCCTTGAATCGTGAAGTCGCTCTTTACGGAACCGACCTTCACCTTATCAGGCAACTCGATCAGGTTTTTGAGTTCCACGAAGAAGCGGGTGCGTTCGAGTGCGATCGAATCGACGAAGATATTCCCCTGGCCCTTCAAGTTGCGCCGCAGTAATTCACGCGACGCCCCTTGCCCCTTCACATGGATGTTGGCGTCGAGCCGACCGTCCAGGGCTCCCTCGTCGGTGGTGCCCGCGAGGATCGGTAGCAAGTACCCCAGGGCATTCGCCCCTTGCTCGAGTTCGACTCCATCGGCACGGATCCGGGCCTCGTAGGCGGGCTCCTTCGTTGTGCGATCGAGTAGGAGAGCCAGTTCGACGAGCCCGTGGTTGAGTCGGGCTTGGAGGTGCGGGATGGTCAACTGGCGGCCCAGCCAGACGGCATTCCCCTGAATCTGGGTCAGGTTCAGCCTCGTACGGCTCGGTTCGTCGATAATCGTGATCTGCCCATCGCAAAGCTTGATTTCAAGCGCTGTGGGAGCTTCGTTCGCGTCGGTCCCACCGGCCTTTGGCTTGGTCGGCGCCCGCATGAGTAGGTCCGCAAGCTCGAGTGTGCCGTCGCTTCGACGGAGCACGCGCAGCGACAGACCGTACAACTCGAGTCGGCTCGGTTCCAGTTGCCCGGCCAGGAGTTGAAGCACACTGACGTCGATCCTGGCCGTGGTCGCCTTGAACCACGGATCGGACGCCGAGTCGGAGGTTCCAAGCTCCAGATCACGGAGATAGACCCCTCCAAACACGCCGAGCTTCAGGCCTCCCAGACGGATCGGCCGCCCAGTCTCATCCTGGACCAGGGAAACGATCCGCGTCCGGGCCCATTCGGTCGGTGTGACCGCCAGCACGAGCGCCCAGAACACTGGAGGAATCAAGAGAAAGGCTAGCGGGACCAGCCTCCGCAGGCGGACGCGACGGCGTTTCATTGGGCGGTCCTCCCTTGATCTCCCGAAGAATCGTACTGGGCGGTTTGAGTTCCAGAGCAATCCCGATCAAACACGTCGGGGCTCAACACACCACTCCATTTCTCGGCCGATCGGCGAGGGACCATAACCCAACCGCCTCAACCCGGCAACCGCAAGTTTGCCTCTTCAGAAGGGGCGGCGGAAGCGCGAGTCGGCCATTGTATGGTGGGGACCAACCGGTTAGACCAGACAATCGGCCAGTCGGATGCCTTCGATCCGATTCCGGTGCGGTCCCTTCACCTGTTTGGTTCAACGGAGTTCGACGATGTCGCTTCCCTCCGTTTGGCGTCAGTACCGAGGCCTGATCCTCCTTGCCGGAATGGCCATACCGTCTCGCGCGGACGAACTGCCCCGAGTCGACGAGGTCGATTTTCAACCCCTCTCAGCGCAGGTCCGTCGGATCATCGAGGCCCACGACGTGTTGGGGCAGCCCCTCCCGCCACGCCTCAAGGCCCAACTCGAAGGCGCACTCAACGGATCCAACCAGGCTCAAGCCGTCCGCGAGATTCAGGAGATTCTGGACCCGCTCTGCTTGGCCGGCGTCACCATCAATCCAGAGAGCCGAGTCAAGGCCACGCAGGGGCCCGCCGCCGCCAGCCTCGTACAACAAGGCTGGCGAGTTTTCCTGGTCAAGGTCCAGAACGAGGCGGGCGTGACTGCCCCACTCACGGCTCGGAGCCCGAATGCCGCTCCCGTCTACCGGCAATCGTCCGGCAAACCCGAGCCTAAGCCGACGGTCACTCCAGACGACGTCGTTCAGCGCTGGATGGATCTCGCGATGTTCGAGGATCGACCGATGCGTCGACCGCTCTCAGGCCTGGCGTTGGAGTATCGTTTGCTCCAGATCGCGAGTCGCGACTCCGGCCGTCGAGAAGCCAAGATCCGCTTCGACGTCGGCCAGGGGTCACAGGATCTCGGCTTCCGAAGCGAGGTGGACATCCTCTTCCAGTGCGAGCCCGCGGTACCGGTCACCCTGGACGTGCGGGACGATCACGACGACGGCCGTCAGGTCACGGCCTCATTTCTCTTCCGCGACGCCCAAGGGCGAGTCTACCCGTCGCAAACCCGCCGGCTGGCGCCCGACTTCTTCTTCCATCCGCAAGTCTACCGCCAGTCGGGCGAAACGGTCCTGCTGGCTCCTGGAACCTATTCGGTCGAGTACGGCCGTGGCCCCGAATACCTGACGTTGAAAAAGACGATTACGGTCCCCCGCGCACCGACGCACCGTGAATCGTTTTCACTCAAGCGGTGGGCTCACCTGGCCAAGTTAAACTGGTTCTCGGGTGACCACCACATTCATGCGGCGGGCTGCGGCCACTACGAGAGCCCAACTGAAGGAGTGGGTCCTGACTCCATGATGAGGCACATCCTGGGGGAAGACCTCGACGTCGGCTGCGTCCTGAGTTGGGGACCATGCTGGTACGCCCAGAAGGCGAACTTCGACGGCAAGCTCCACCCGCTCTCGACCCCCGACTACCTGATGCGCTATGATATTGAAGTCTCCGGGTTCCCCTCGTCGCACGCTGGCCATCTCTGCCTGTTGCGGCTGAAGGAGGACGACTATCCCCACACCACCCGAATCGAAGAGTGGCCGAGCTGGGACCTACCTGTGTTGATGTGGGGAAAATCGCAAGGGGGCGTTGTCGGCTTCTCACACTCGGGCTGGGGCTTGAGGACCGCCGACAGCAAACTTCCCTCCTACGACATCCCCCCTTTCGACGGCATCGGGGCGAACGAATATATCGTGGATGTCGTCCACGATGCGGTCGACTTCATCTCAACCGTCGACACGCCTGCCCCCTGGGAGCTCAACATCTGGTATCATACACTTAACTGCGGCTACCGAGCCCGGATCAGCGGCGAGACCGACTTCCCCTGCATCTACGGCGAACGCGTGGGCCTTGGGCGAAGTTACGTCAAGCTGGCCGACGGCAAACTCGATTTCGACCGTTGGGTTGAAGGGATCAAGCTCGGCCGCTCCTACGTCTCGGACGGTAAAAGCCACCTGGTCGATTTCCGGGTGGATGATGTCGCCGTCGGCGAGTCTGCCAGTGAACGGTCGCTCACGAAACCAGGGACAGTCAAGGTGTCGGCCCGGGTGGCCGCCTACCTCGAGCCTACGCTCACCCCCGCGCTCGAGGCCCTGCGCCGCAAGCCGCTCGACGTGCAACCGTACTGGGACGTCGAACGCGCCCGGATCGGAGCGGGGCGAACGGTCCCCGTGGAGGTCATCGTCAACGGCCTTCCCGTCGCTCGGACGGAGATCGTTGCCGATGGCTCATTTCGGGACGTCTCATTCGAGATCGCGATCGACCGGTCGAGCTGGGTTGCGTTGCGGATTTACCCGACCTCGCACACGAACCCGGTGTTCGTCCTGGTCGATGGTAAGCCCATCCGCGCCTCCAAGAAATCGGCCGAATGGTGCCTCAAGAGCGTCGAACAGTGCTGGTCTCAAAAAGAGCGAGCCATCAGGGCCAACGAACGCGAGGCGGCTACCGCGGCTTATGACAAGGCTCGTAACGCCTATAAGACGATCTTGGCGGAGGCGGTCGAAGACTGAGACGCACACGCCTCTTTCTCTTCAGATGACCGTCGGGCACAAAGCCCGTTCAACGAGGATTTCATGAACCTTTCCTTTTCCGGATACCGGTCGATCCTTGCGGCGGCGCAGGGACTTCTACTCAGCTCAGCCCTGGCTCACACCGCGGCGGCGGCAGCCGACGTCAAGCCTGACGCGATCATTCGCAATGCCAAGGTCATCACCGTCGATCGTGACGACCGCATCGCCGAGGCGGTTGCGCTGAAGGGAAACCGCATCGTGGCGGTCGGCACGAACGCCGAGGTCGACGCCTTGGCAGGACCGATGACGCGAAAGATCGACGCGGGGGGCAAATCCCTCCTGCCCGGTCTCTACGATAGCCACGTTCACCCGCTCGGTGCGGCATCGAGCGAGAAAGACCACCCGATCCCTTCATTCGCTTCCCTGAGCGACATCAAAAAATACATAGAAGAAAGAGTTAAAACTCAGAAGAAGGGGACCTGGATCGTCGTCCGCTACGCGTTCCCGACGCGGCTCCGTGAAAGCCGCTTCCCGACTCGGGCCGAGCTCGACGCGATCGCTCCCGACCATCCGGTACTGCACCAGGGGGGGCCCGCGGGGGTCGTCAATTCCAAGGCGTTGACCCTCTCGGGGATCACCCAGGACACCCCTGACCCGCCGGCGGGAAAGATCGTCAAAGATCCCGAGACGAACGAGCCGACGGGAATGCTCCGCAACGCCTACTCCGTCCTCAAAGGACTCCCCCGCGACGCCTATTCCGACGATGGAGAGCCCGACAGCGAACGTGTCAAGGACCTGTTCCGCCGCTACAACACGAGGGGGCTGACCAGTATCGCCGACCGAGGGGCGAGCGGCCCCGCGCTCCGACTCTATCGGCGGCTCCGCGACGACGGGGAACTGACTGTCCGGGTCAATGCCACCCGGATCCTCACGCCTCCGTTTGAGGATCGCGATAAGATCGTCAAGAAGCTCAACGAGCTCGCAGGCTACGCGACCGAGAACGAGCCCAACGGTCCGAGCGGAGTCGGCGACGATTGGGTCCGGATCGGTCCGATGAAAGTGTTCCTCGACGGCGGAATGCTCAACGGCACCGCCGCGATGCGCGAACCCTGGGGCGTGGGACCGACCTACCAGATCACCGAGCCCGACTACCGTGGCCAGTTGTTCGTCGAACCAAAGTCGCTGGCGATCATCGCCGAGGAAGCGGCTCGGCGGGGTTGGCAAATGACCGCGCATGCGGCCGGCGAGGCGGCCATGGATGAACTGCTCCTTGCCTATGATCGGGCCGACCGGGCAGTCGGGATCCGAGGCCGCCGTTGGTTGATCACCCATGCCAATTTTACGTCAGCCGAAAACCTCAAGCGCTGCGTCGAGCTCGGAGTGGGCGCCGACATCCAGCCCGCCTGGCTCGGCCAGGACACCCGGACCCTGCTCGAAGTCCTCGGCCCCAAGCGAATGGCCTGGTTCCACCCCTATCGCAAGTGGCTCGACGCCGGCCTGACAATCGGCGGCGGAAGTGATCACATGATCCGACTCGACGCCCTGGGAGCCACCAACCCCTGGGACCCCTGGTTAGGTATCTGGATCGCCGTGACCCGCCAGGCCGAAGGGATCGGAATTTTCAATCCCGACCAGAAACTGACGCGCGTCGAGGCCATCCGACTCTACACGATCAACAACGCCCGGCTTCATTTCGAGGAGCATCGCAAAGGCTCCATTGAGCCTGGAAAGCTCGCCGACCTGATCCTGGTTGATCGTGACCCCTTGACCTGCCCCGAAAATGACTTGAAGTCGACCGAGGTCCTCTGGACCATGGTCGGGGGCTCCATTGTCTACCAGTCGAGGTAGATCGGGAATCCAAGCTGGAGGCTCTTCCAGGCGAGTGGGGAGCCTGAGAATCGAAAACGGGAAGCGATTCCACCGGCCGGGCTCCCTTCAGACGGGCGGCCCGATCTCTTTTTTTTATTCTTTTCGAGATCCGTTCATGTCCGAGCACGATCAGGCACTGGCTTCGGCCTTCGATGGCCAGGCGGAGAAGTTCGAGTGCGCCCCCGTCCAGAGCGACCCCGCTGCGCTTGGGCGGTTGGTCCGCGAGGCTGGCCTGGCGGCTGACAGCCTGGTGCTCGATGCCGGATGCGGGCCGGGGCTGGTCGCCGAGGCCTTCCTGAACGCAGGGCACCGGGTCTTCGGCGTGGACCTCTCGAGCGAGATGATCGAACGCGCCCAACGCCGCTGTGCGACCTTCGGCGACCGAGCTCGATTCGAACGGTTGTCCGTCTCCGATCCGTCGCTTCGCGGCCCATTCGACGCGGCTGTTTCTCGCTACGTGCTCCATCACGTCAGCGACCAGCCCGGTTCATCGCCCGCCAAGTGGAGTTGCTGCGCCCGGGCGGAATTCTCGTGCTCAGCGACCACACGACCGACCTCGACCCCGCACGATCCACTCTCCACGAAGAACTCGAACGCGGCCGCGACAAAACACACACTCGCAACCTGACGGCAGGCGACCTCGTTGACCTCTTTGGCGAGGCCGGTCTGATCGACATCCGAATGGTCGAAGAACGGTTCACACTCGACTTCGATGAGTGGTTCGATCGGGGCACGCCCTCGCTTTCCAAGGCGGAAGTGCGCACAAGACTCCTCGCCAACCCAGGGATTCGAGGCTTCCACCCAACCCTCGCCGCCGGAGGCGCTCTCCGGATCGATTGCTTCCGAGCGATCGTGCGCGGAGTCAAGCCGATCGAGACGGCTAATGTTCGCGCGGAAGCGGGGCAAGCTTGAAATCGCTGCCTCGGATCTTGATCCTTTTAACCCTGGTGCACGGACTCGTCGACGCGTTCGGGGCATTCGTTCAACCACTCTGGCCCGATCTCCAACAGAGCCTGGCGCTGGAGCAAGGCTCGATCCAGTGGGCCTACGTCCTCTGGGGACTGGCGACCTCGGTCACTCAGTTAGGCTTCGGCTACTGGGGCGATCGGCATCCGCGCGGGTGGCTTCTCTGGGCCGGCCCGGCCGTGGGCCTGTTCTGCCTGAGCGTCGTCGGCCTGGCTCCCGGGCTTGCCTCGCTCAGCGGCCTATTGATCGTGGGCGGTCTGGGCATCGCCGCGTTCCATCCCGAGGCCGCCGCCCTGGCCGGCTCGTGTGCGCCCCACGATCGAAGTCGAGCCATGTCGGTCTTCGCGGTGGGAGGTTACCTGGGCCAGGCGGCCGGACCGATCTACAGCGGCGTCATCACAACCCACTACGGCCTGAAGGCCCTCGTCTGGAGCCTGATCTGGGGACTGCCGCTGCTCGGCCTGCTGGTCCTCGGCATGCGTGATCCCTCCCGGGTCGCGAAACCTGACCAGCCAAGGCCTGCAGTCCCCTTGGCAGACCTGGTCCGCGGTCGAGGGCCGGCGCTCTCCATGGTGCTGGCAATCGGAATCCTGCGGGTCCTTCCCGCCATGGGAGTTCCACTCGCCCTCTCCTACCTCTTGAAAGGAAGAGGCCACTCGAACGACTTCATCGGAATCGTTCAGTCGGCCTTCCTTGCGGGTATCGGAGCAGGCAGCCTGGGATGCGCTCTGTTTGTGCGCCGGGAGATCGAACGACGTGTCCTCTGGCAGTTCCCCCTCGTCGTCGCTCCCCTGATCTGGATCTGCCCCCTCGTCAACGTCCAGGCACTCATTCTGAGTGTCTCGGTCGGTGGGTTCCTCCTGGGCGCGACCATGCCGATCCTGGTCAGCTACGGCCAGAGATTAATGCCCGAAGGTCAGCGGATCGCCAGTTCGATCACGATGGGAGTGACCTGGGGCATCGGTGGCATCTTTGTGGCCTTGATCACCTCGCTCGCAAACCGCCACAATATGCACACGCTTGCATTTACCATGTATGCCTTGGCCTGCGCAAGCTCGAGCCTCCTCTGCGTCTGGCTGCCGGTCGGCGGAGCGGAACGAGAGCCCATTCTCACCGTGAACCTGAGTGGCGCACCCGGCAAGCCCTGAATCAGATCCGGCCAGGCCTGGCCTGGCCGGACTGACGTCTACCTTCCCACTCCGGCGGAGGAGGACGTTCGCCGGATCAATTCTGGTGTTTTAGCCTTGATAAAGTCCGGTGATGGGCTGGCCCACGGTTCTCGGAAGGGGACGGTTGAGGGGATCGGTATATTCCGCGGCGGGGTCGACCCCAAGGGATGAAAGGATCGTTGCGGTGAGATCCCAAGGGCCGACTCGATCGGAGACGGGATGGCCCGCGATCCGATCGGACTGGCCGAGAACCGCACCGCGAGACACCCCTGCACCTGCGAGCACGACGGAATAAACGTTCGCCCAATGTTTGCGGCCTGGCGATTGACCCGCGAATGAAGCCTCGAGAGCCACGCGAGGAGCGCGGCCGAACTCCCCCATGCAGATCACAAGCGTCTCGTCGAGCAGGCCTCGCTCCTCGAGGTCTTCCAGCAGGGTTGCGAAGCTGCGGTCGAACCGGGGAAGCAAGTGAGTTTTCAGCGATTCGAAGATATCGTTATGGGTATCCCAACCGTAGGCGTCGGTCACTCCGGGGGCCTTATCTTGCCCTCGAGCCGACTGATTGAAGAAAACCGTGACCAACGGCACACCGGCCTCGACAAGCCGGCGTGCCAGAAGACAGGCCTGGCCCGAGCGGTCTCGGCCATACTGATCGCGTAGCCCCACAGGCTCGGCCGAGAGATCGAACGCCTGGCGGCACTTCGGTGAGGCGAGCAACTCGTAGGCCTGACGGTACAAAATGTTCATTTCACGCATCGTAGGATCGTCGTTCCACCGCCTGAGCGCATCGTCAATCGACCCGAGCAGGGTGCGCCTCGAATTCAGGCGAACCGAAGGTAAGTCAGAGGGGAGATCGAGATTGGGCAAGGCCGATGCACCAGCGGTCACGTCGCCAATCAGCAAGGGCTCATACTCACGACCGAGGAAACCCGCGTTCTGGCCAGGTCCTTCGAACACGGGGACCAGGGCCGGACCGTTCAAGTGGGCCGCCGTGTAGGGGAAAGTGCCGGCCGGTCTGACCCGTTTCAAGAGAGCGCCCAGGGTCGGGAAATCGGTCGGGCTCGGGGGCGGGTTTGACGACTTTCGAGGGTGGGCACGGCCAGTCAGCGCCTGGTAGGTCGCCGAGCCATGGTCGAGATCATCGTGCGAGACACTCCGGAGGATTGTGTACCGGTCAGCGAGCCGGGCCAGCCTGGGCAGGTGTTCGCCGAGCAGAACACCGGGAATCGACGACGCGATCGCTCGGAACTCACCGCGAATCTCGAGGGGAGCGTCCGGCTTCGGATCCCACATCTCGAGCTGGCTCTGGCCCCCGTTGGCGTAGATGATGATGACCGACTTGGCCTTGCCGAACCCTGGATTCGTGGACGCGTTCACGGGTCGGCCCAATGCGGCCGTCGCCCGCCTGGCAAGCTCAAGGCCCATCAGGCCGCCGATCCTCAACCATTCGCGACGAGTGGAGGTGAGACCAGCCGTGGACATCTCGGCGAGGAAGCGGATCATGCCGTGGTCGCTCCTTTTGAGAGGGGCTGCGACGTCGCGTTGCACGAGTATCACAGCCGAGGGCGGCGGAAACATCATTGTGACCACGCGTCCGCCCTCAACTCAATATTCGACGCTGGGATACGAAACGACTATCGACTCATTGCGACCTCGAGACAAGCGGGGTAGCTTGGGCTTCGATGACAGTCAACATTGAGACTCGGATACTCTTCGTCCGAAAACCTCCAATCGAATACGGGTCGACAATCCACCGTCGTAAACGGCGCGATCTCGCAGAAGGGTAGAGAGGGGCGTGACAATGAACGTGCTCTGGGCCTTGTCCTCCACGGAAACGATCCTGCTCGGTGCTCTCGGTATCGGGGTCGTTCTGTTCGTCGTGCTGGCGCTCTTCGTGATCGCAACCTACAACCGCCTGGTGACGCTCCGGAATCGCTTCAAGAATGCGTTCAGCCAGATCGACGTCCAGTTGAAACGCCGGTATGACCTGATCCCCAACCTCGTCGAGGCGGTCAAAGGGTACATGAAGCACGAATCCGGAACGCTCGAAGCGGTCATCCAGGCCAGGAACTCGGCCGTGACCGCGGGCCGCAACGCCGCCGCGAATCCGGGCGACGCCAGCGCCATGACGAGCCTTTCGGCCGCGGAGTCGCAACTCAATGGAGCGCTCGGGCGCCTCTTCGCCCTCTCCGAAGCCTACCCGGACCTCAAAGCAAACCAGAACATGCTCTCGCTTCAGGAAGAGCTGAGTTCGACCGAGAACAAGGTGGCATTCGCGCGGCAGTCCTACAACGACGCCGTCATGCATTACAACACCCAGCGCGAATCGTTCCCGACCATTGTCGTGGCCAACTTCCTCAACTTCACTGAAGCTCATCTCTTCCAGGTGGAAACCGAGCAGGAGCGGCAAGCGCCTCGCGTCTCGTTCGCCTGAGTCGCGAAAGTCGAATTCAAACCGCCGGGGATGTTGGCGGCCTGTCACACCCCGCCAGACTTGGTCCTTGAGGTGGAGAAGGCTTGTGAGGTTGGCGTTCGCCCGCCGGTCCTTCGCCCTTGTGGGAGGTGAACGCCGCCCCGTTATCCAACGACCCGAGGCTGAGGAAACGAGCAACCGGGCCCGACTCCTTAATGAATGTGGCAATCCCGCTGAGTTGTACCAACTTCCTCACCATCCCCCGAGAATCGCGATCCGATGGCCACCGATTTCTTTGAGCATCAGCTCGTCGCAAGGAAGCGAACCAGCCGCTTGATCGGCTACTTCCTCGTTGCGGTGGCCCTGATCATCCTGGCCGTTTATGGTGTGGCGACGGTCTGCCTGATCGCCTCGAGCAAGGGGCAAGTCAACGTCGGCCAGATCTGGGACTGGGAGCGGTTAGCGCTAGTCTCCACGGTCGTCGGCATCGTGATCGTCGCGGGCAGCCTCTACAAGATCGCAACTCTCAGAGAAGGGGGCTCGGCCATCGCCCGACTCCTCGGTGGCGAGCTCGTCAACCCAGGGGCGGCGACCCCGGCGCAGCGGCGACTTCTCAATGTGGTTGAAGAGATGGCGATCGCCTCGGGCACTCCCGTGCCCAGCGTCTACGTTCTCACGGAGGAGTCGTCGATCAACGCCTTCGCCGCGGGGCACGAGCCCGGCGACGCCGTGATCGCCGTCAGCCAGGGAAGCCTCGACCACTTGAATCGGGACGAGCTGCAAGGCGTGATCGCCCACGAATTCAGCCATATCCTCAACGGCGACATGAGGCTCAATCTCCGTCTGATCGGCCTGCTTCACGGGATCTTGCTCATCGCCCTCATCGGCTACACGATCATGCGGATCATGGGCAACAGCTCTTCCTCGAGTCGATCGCGCAGCAAGGAGAACGGAAAGGGCGATGGCGGAGCGATGGCCCTTTTCTTGTTGGGCATGGGACTGATGGCCGTCGGCTATGTCGGTGTCTTCTTCGGCCGGCTGATCAAAAGCGCCATCTCACGTCAGCGGGAGTTCCTGGCCGATGCCTCGGCGGTGCAGTTCACCCGCAATCCTGACGGAATCGCGGGGGCACTCAAGAAGATCGGGGGACTTGCCGCCGGTTCACAGATTCAGAACCAGAACGCCGAGCAAGCCTGTCATATGTTCTTCGGACCGGGCGTCCCGTTCTGGACCGAGGCGATGGCGACTCACCCTCCCCTGGTCGAACGCATCAAGCGCATCGATCCCAGCTTCAACGGGACTTTCCCAACGATCGACGCCGACGAAGTCGTGACGGTCGCCAAGGATGAGCGGCGCGGGCCTCCGCTCCAGAGGTTCGTACCGGATCTGGCCAGCGCTCGCTCGCTCGCTCCCAACATCGGCCGGGCACCGATCGAAATTCCGCTCGATCCCAAACAAGCCTTGGCTTCGGTGGGCACCACGAGCGGCGAACACGTCGCATTCGCTTCGACCCTGATCAAATCGCTTCCTGAAGACCTTGCCGCCACGGCCCGCGAATCGTTTGGAGCGCGCGCTGTCGTCTATGCCCTCTTGCTCGACCAGAATCCCGCCATCCGCGAACATCAGATCCGGATCGTGGCCGCCCAGACCGAGCCCGGAACCGCCGAAGAGGTCGTACGGATCGCCCCCCTGGTCGACTCGCTGGATGATGGCGCTCGGTTGCCTTTGGCCGACATGGCGATTCCCGCGCTTCGGCAACTCTCGATCCGCCAATACCAGTCGTTCCGCGGTGCAATCGATCCCCTGATCCGGGCCGACCAGAAGCGTAGCTTGTTCGAGTTCACTCTCCAACGCATGCTGTTGCGTCATCTTGACCACCACTTTGAACAGCGTCCTCCCGCCGCGGTCCGGTTTCAGTCACTCCGGCCCCTGGTGAATGACTGCATTCGGGTGCTCTCGACATTGTCCCGGCTCGGCGGCCGAAGTGAAGCGGAAGCCGTCCAAGACTTCGCCCATGGCATTCAAGCCCTCGGCCTTCCCTCTCATGAGGTGAGCTTGGCACCCGTCCAGGAATGCTCGATGGTGGCCCTTGATCGGTCGCTCGATCGCCTGGCACTGGCCTCTCCTCCGATCAAGAAGCGAGTCCTCGACGCCTGTGCAACCTGCATCGCCGCCGACGGTCTCGTGACGATTGCCGAGGCCGAGTTGCTCCGAGCCATTGCCGACTCACTCGACTGCCCGATGCCCCCCCTGCTCTCCTCGAGTTCACCCGGATCGAACCATGAGGGTCCCTCGCGTGCAGCCTCGATCCGCGCCTCGAATTAGGTGGCGGCAGAGCCAATCCAGCAACTCAACCCTCCAAAATCTCGCCTGAAACGGGGCCTGGCCATCCTCTGCGTTCGCAATTCGGGGACTGACCTGACTTGGCTGGTCTCGGCCATTGCCAATCCAACACTCAGGGAACTCGGACCGGGCCGCACCTGAGAGGCAGCAGCACCGGCCGAGCCGGACCTGGCTTGCTCACTTCGAGTCATATGTCCGCGTGGGTCCATCTTTCCCAATGCGAACGGTGAACTTTGAACCGTCGGGGGCGACGTGAACATGGATAAATTCGCCGCCGCCAGGATCGCGGTTCGCTGTCAGTTTCGGGTCCGCGTTGTCTTCGGGGCCGGTCGCCTCGTTCTTATGAAGTGCGAAGACGTCCCGAATCGAGGGGACTTCCTTGAGCCGGTGGATCGTGCCAGGCGATCCCCCTTTGCGCGGGCCATTATTCATGACTGCGACCGTGGGGGCGATCGTCTTGA
Organism: Singulisphaera photorubra; assembly: GCF_045290345.1. Lineage (GTDB taxonomy): Bacteria > Planctomycetota > Planctomycetia > Isosphaerales > Isosphaeraceae > Singulisphaera. The sequence goes on from NZ_CP155447.1 coordinate 5,394,842, forward strand.
GAAAGACCGGGTTGTTTGACGTATCAAACCCATGTTTCGTCACCCGGAACAGGTCGATCGAACCGATGCGGTTGGTCGGGCAGACGAGCTCGGCCTCGTGGTTCCAGGTCAGATCACCGCAGTCGAGGAAGTCAAAATTACCGAACCGGTAGCGGACTGCGAGGCTGTTCGAATTGTCGGAGCGGTCTCCAGGCGACTTCTCAGGCGGAAGCTCCGCACAGTTTGGATTGCTCTTCGACTGAGACGTGGGCGCCGAGGGTCCGCCGATCACCTTGCCCGCGGACGCCACGACAAGTGTTTCCAGCAGGCCGCGGATGGGAAGTCGATCGCCAGGCCTGAGCGCTTTCCGCTTGCCTTCACTCAGAGTTCGATACGCGGTGATCAAGGGAGTTCCAGGCTTGGGCCCGTCGGAAAAGTCGAGGTCCGGATCATTGTCCTCGGGCAGCCCATGATCCCAGAACCGCTTGATTTCCACGAGTTTCGCCACGCCGGCAACGCCTCCGAAATGATCGCCGTGCCAGTGAGTGGTGATCAGGTGGTCAAGGTGATCACATCCGGCGACGTCTTTCAAGGCATGCACAATTCGCTTCGGGTCGCGGTCGTCGAACCCTGCCCATCCCGAGTCGGTGAGGATCGACTCCTTTTCTGGGGTCACAATGAGCGTGGATGCCCCTCCCATCACATCGATGAAATAGATATCCAGCCCGCCATCAGCGGCTGGAGCCCCCGCCCCGCAGCACAGAAGGAGCGCAGGGAGGAGAAGAAGACACCGGAGTGCAACGGCCATCGGCAAGATTCTCCATCAAGAACTTCAAAGCAGGGTCGGTCCCCGATCGTCCGATCCTCGATCGTTCACACGTTAAATTGAGACGGGTCGTGGGCTGGATCGGAGAACGCACGAATCGCATGCATTGGGGTGACAAGGCCCGCGTGCCGCTACACCCGGACGAACGCCAAGCTCGATCACGGCGATGCCCTGATCGAAGGAGCCAGCCCCAAGAGGCCTCCATCCCCCGTTCCAAGAAACACAAAACCGTCAGGATTGTAAGCCCGAGGAGATTTGGTGATCGCATCAGCCCTTGATTAAAACCGCCTCAATGGGCTCAACGCAACGATGAACCGCCAGTTATGGCAAAATCTTGATAACTGCGGTCGAAAATCTATACTGCCTGCAGACCAATCCAGGTGCCATGCGAGTGTCGACGTGATTACCTACAAAATTGGGTCACGCCGAAGTATCCTGATTTCCGGGGGCGGCCGACAAGTGCATGGCAAATTGATGCTGGATGGGTCGTTGTGAGGGTCGGTTATCGATGTGAAATCGCACAAAACGGTCGAATCGACAATGAAGCGACTCGCGCCTCCCCCCCACGTGGCCTTGATCGTCGAGACCTCAATGGTCTATGGCCGTGGAATTCTGACACTCCTCGCTAATCCCGACAGCCTCGGCCCATTTTTCAGGCGACTCGAGGCCTCGGAACAGTTTTGGGCGATCCTCGCTCCAGTTCGATTGGAGGCGCCTCGTCCAGCCAGCGGCTTCGTGTCGCCTTCTCACGCTCCCAGTAACGGTCCAGTAGCAAAACCATGAACCGCACGATCGTCCGCCGACTCCGCCATTTGTAGCGGGCCTTCTCCTCATGGCGGAGCTTGCGATTGATCCGTTCCACATGATTGTTCGTCCGCATCCGTCGACACGCTGCGCTCCCCAAGAACGCGATCATCTTGGCGAACTTCTCCGGCCCGAGTTTCTTCACGGCCTTCGCCAATTCGGGCACCGCGAGGAAGTCGCGGTTCGTTGTCAGCCTTCGGTGTCGCCGCCAGGCCGTCGCTTCGCTCTGGTTCTCCGCGAACAACCTTTGCAAGTCGTCCACAAACTGTCGCAACGGTCTCAACTCCGGCAGGTCGTTGAGCATCGTGTTCAGATCAATCCGCTCCTGGCGGCTCATCTGATCCCGCCGCCGAACGATCAGGAAACGATGCTTGAAGATAAACGTCGACTTCTCCTTCTGGGTTGAACGGTGTCGCGGCTTGCGGCTCCCCCGAGGGCCTCCCACGCCGCCGTTTCCGGCCCCGGTTCCCGCGTCGAGACAGTCCCCGCCGCAGCCGCCGCAACGCGTCCAGGACCAGTTTGTGCAGATCCTTGAGGACATGAAAAACGCACAACTGATGGCGTGCCGCCGGCCATAGCTCGGCCAATACCGCCGGGTAGATGTCCGAACCGTCGGTCACCACCACCTCAGGCTCCAATCCCCAGGTCTTGAGGTTGTTGAGGAACCGCCGCATGTGATCTTTGTCGTTGCTGGCGACCAGGGCGAAGGCGACGGCCAGGTCGTTCAGGGGGTCGGTCGCCAGCAGCAGAGCGTAACGACCGAGATGGAGTTCATCGACGCAAAGCGTCCCGCGAAAATGCTCGAGTACCCAGCGACGATGCTCGGCCATGTCGAGACGCTCCGCCTGATGGAGGAGACAGTCGTAGACGAAACCGTCGGACAGGTCCAAGAGGAAGTCGCGATGCATGGATTGAATGACGCGTTCGACGCTCATGCCATCCTCGAGGATCCGGTCGAGGACGGCTTGGCGGACCTTATTGTCGTAACGGGCCTTGGATTCCACGCTCGTGGGCATGGTCCGAAACGTGGAACAACAGTGGCAGCGGGCGCGATACTCGCCGTAGGTGACGTCGAGGTAGACGACCTGATGGTAGGCGATCGAACGGATCTGGCGATTCAAGACATCCTTTCGCCGCCCCAACTTGCCACACGTGGGACAAGGAGCTTTCTTGGGGCAGCACGAGATCGGTATCGTGAGAGTTGGGGGCCTTCGGGTCTCCATGGCCTGCGTGCTCCAGAAGGATTGGCTTTGTCTCCATCCTTCAGCACGCAGGCTGTAACTCTTGCTGTCAAGATAAGTTGAATCGGCTCAGAAAACTGTCGGGATTAGCGAGGAGTGTCATAATTCTCCGTGGCATTTCGCAGTACATTCGGGAGAACGGTCCCTGGACGGTTTATGTCGAGCAGCGATCACTTGAAGATGCCGTACCGCCTTGGCTCCAGGAATGGAAAGGAGACGGAATCATCTCGGGTGTTTCGTGCGCGGGTTTCAACCTGGAGAGCGATCGACGGATCCCGATTGTGGACCTCGACGATCAGCGTCCCCGCTTCGAGGGACGGCCCAGCATCGAAAGCGACCACCAGGCGATCGGTCGTTGCGCCGCTGAGCATCTCTTGGAGCGTGGTTTTACGCGGTTCGGATTCCTCGGGTATCCCGACTTCGCCTGGTCGATCCACTGCTACGAAGGCTTTGCGCGGGCCGTCACCGAGGCCGGGCATGGTTGCGTGGAGTACCGCCATGCCCAGCCCGTTTCGTGGGGCCATCAGCAGCTCTCCTGGGAGGACGAGGTCGACGGCGTCTCCCGGTGGATCCGCGAGGAGTCGAAACCTCTCGGGCTCATGGCCTGCAACGACTTCCGAGGAGTCCAGGCGATCGACGCCTGCCGAAGGGCGGGGATCGCGGTCCCCGAGGAAGTGGCGGTCATCGGCGTGGATAATGAGGACTTGGCATGTGAGCTCGCCTATCCCCCCTTGTCGAGCGTGATTCCGGACTGCAAACGGATCGGCTACGAGGCAGCCGCCTTGCTCGATCATCTGATCAAAGGAGGCAAAGCCCCGAGCATGACTCGCAGAATCCCCCCGTTGGGAGTTGCGACCCGACAGTCGACCGATGTCAACGCCATCGCCGATGCCGATGTCGCGGAATGCCTCCGATTCATCCGTGTCCACGCTTGCGACGGGATTCGCGTGGCCAATGTCGTGGCCCACGTTGCGGTCTCAAAAAGCGTCTTGCAGCGCCGTTTCAAGACCATCCTGGGACGCACGATTCATGAGGTTATCGCGACCACACGGCTTCAACGCATCAAACAATTACTTCGCGAGACCGACCTTTCCATTGAGGAGATTGCCTATCGGACCGGCCTCTCCCATGCCGAATACCTCAGCACCCTTTTCCGTCAGGCCACAGGTCAGTCTCCGGCCGCCTATCGCCGCCAGAGTCCCACAAAATGACAGGTTGACCCAAAATTGTAGAAAAAATCGGACAAAATCTCCTGGATACGAAACCGAGCGGGAGCCAAAATTAGGCCCGAGGCTGTCCCACCCTATTTGTCAATTAGCAGGCTTCCTCTCTCTCGCCGCCTCATCAGTCCCCTCAGCCGATCGAGTGACATGCCTTTTTGACGCACAATTGTCGACGCCGACGCTTCATACTGTGGTCAAAAGTAGGACGAGAAACCTCCTTTTCCCGCCTGATCCAAAATTGAAGTCACCTGGCCAGGCTCTGTCTGGCTCGATGGTTATCGCGATACCGAGAGCAATGACCGCTTCGGTCGTCCCCAAAGGTTAGGCCTAATAACACAGATAACGATCGCGATCGCTCCGTGCATGAACCATCGTCCGCGCGATTCAGCGCTTTGGGCAGTGCCTCCGGATCCTCCTTCGGGTAAGGCGTTATTCCGTACGATCGCTATCGAGTTCGATGAGGAACTCTCCATCGCCCCAAGGCTCCTCAAGGAATGCCTGCACATTAAATTAAATCCCAATCAAATCTTCATCAAATTCGATTAAGCTAACCGGCTGTGTGTCTCCTTCCTCGAGAGCCATTCCTTGAGGCGCGTCATCCGCAAATTCCCGCAGGAGCAAAATCACGATGAAAGAGATCCGAGTGATTGCGATCGCCGCGATCATCGCCCTTGGAATGACGGGTTGCTCCGGGAAGACTGACGACTATCCCCGCGTTCCTTTCTCAGGAGCCGTCACGCTGGATGGAAAACCGCTGGTAAGCGGCTACATCATTTTTGAGCCCAAAAGCCAGATCCTGACCCAGTCAGGCGGCATGATTCAACATGGCAAGTTCGAAGTTCCCCGTGAAGACGGGGCCATTCCTGGGACTTACTCCGTGGGCATCTTCTCGGGAGCGGAAACACCCACGAACCTGGACGTCGCGACCCCCGAAGGGGAAAAAGCGGCCAGGAAAATTCGTGGTGAGCTCGTCCCTCGGCATTACAACATCGATACGACCTTGACCGCGGAGATCAAGGCGGAAGGTCCGAACACATTCCAGTTCGATTTGTCGACGAAGCCGAAGTAGTCGTTCAAATTCACCCCTTGGCGTTCTCTCCCAACGAACATGCGGGCAGCTTACGCATCGGCGCAAATCGATCCACAGCGAATTCTCGTAGAAGCATGGTGATGAGGATTGCGTACTGCTAGAGGTGCCTTCACTTATCATCAACACCATCAATCATGTAACGAAGTCTCTTCAAGAATCGTTCTCGGATTGTCCAGAATTTTCCATGTTTTTCTAGACCACGAGAGGAGGGTATATGCAACCACTCCGGCGAGCATTCACACTGATCGAGTTGTTGGTGGTCATTGCGATCATCGGCGTCCTGGTCGCACTTCTGCTTCCCGCCGTGCAGTCGGCACGGGAAGCGGCCCGACGGATGCAATGCGTCAACAATCTCAAGCAAGTCGGCCTGGCCATGCACGGCTACCATGATGTGCATAACGTACTGCCGCCAGGGGCGCGTCAGTGCTGCTATGGAACGTGGTATCAGTTCGTCCTTCCACACATGGAACAGGGCGCCCTCTATCAATCATTCAACATGAATAGTGGTGCCTTGGGCCTTTCCTATTCGCACGCAAACAATCATACTTTCATGGCAATACGGCTCACCGTCTTTACCTGCCCGAGCGACATCCCCAATTCGCCGACGATCACCGCGGGCGTCCCGATGGCGAATCACAACTACGCCGCCAACTACGGCAACACCGTCTATGGACAGCACCTCTTTCAAGGGGTGGAATTCCAAGGGGCGACCTTCGGCAATATCCAACCCGACACGGCACGTCCGCTCCTTGGCTGCATCGGTTTCGCACAGATCGTGGATGGATTATCCAACACCCTCCTGGTCAGCGAGATCGTGCAGGGACAGGGGAATGATCTCCGCGGCCGCATCGCGGGGTATGCCGATGGCGGCGCGTTCACGGCCTGGAATACACCGAACGCGCGGCTCCCAGACATCATGCCCGCCGGGACCTGCAATCCCGCGCCAGGCAATGCGTTGAATCCTCCCTGCTCCACTCAGAACGCGACCTCGACCACAAATAATCCCCGGTACCTGGCATCGCGGAGCCGCCATCCGGGCGGCGTCAACTCGCTTCTTGGCGACGGGTCCGTGCGATTCAATAAGAACTCGGTCGCGCTCCAGGTTTGGCGATCGCTCTCCTCAACGAAGGGCGGCGAAATCTTCGAGTACAACTGAGCGAGTCTCGAACGCCACAGAATCAATCGCAAACGAGACAAGGTGGGCGATCATTCGCACACCTTGCCTCGGTTCGCATGAAAATGAAACGAATGAGTCACCCGGCCGAAAACCGTTGGAATCGACTCCTGCACGGCCGACCCGCCGAGGCGACGCCTCCGGCTTAGAGTCTCCGACTCCCTTTCGCCTCGGCCCGCGCAGTCAGCGGATCGTCGGGCCAGGAGTGCTTCGGGTAACGGGCCCGGAGGTCTTTACGGACCTGGAAGTAGGTGGTCGCCCAGAAGCTGCCGAGGTCTTCGGTCACCTGAACCGGGCGATAATTCGGCCCCAGCAAATGCAGGAGGACAGCGACCCGCTTCCGTGCGAGTCGAGGTGTTTCGGTCCAGCCGAAAAGCTCCTGGAGGCGCACCGCCAAAACGGGCGGTCGACCCGCCTCATAGGTCAGGCGGATCCGGCTGCCGCTCGGAACGACAAGAGCTTCGGGGGCGTGCTCCTCGAGCGACTGATTCTGAGCATAGGTCAGCCGTCCCTTGAGCAACGGGAGAAGTTGCCCCCGTTTCAGCTCGTCGAGCGAACGTTTGCCAGCACAGGCTTCAGCGAGAATCTCGGCCAGTACCACGTCGTCGAAAACGGGACGATCAAGGTCCGGCAGGGCATGGGTGAGAAACTCGAGGCGAGCCAACCAGGCGGCGGCCGCTTCATCTTGCTGGAAGAACTCGGGCGCTCGCGGTTGAAGGAACTCGGCGAGTGCTCGCGACGCCTCGTCCGGAGTGACAGGCGCATTGCGGTCCTCTCGCAGAGGGAGACCCCGATACGTGAACGTGTTCACGCCGACCGGCTTCTGACGTTCCTCATCGAAGCGGACCAGGCGCTCGCGGCGAACGGCATCGGGGAATAATTCCTCGAGCCACTCGACGGAGAGCGCACTTGCGAGACGGACACGAGCCTCGCTCGTCCCACCCCGCCGGTCCTCACGCGGGTCGAGGGCGACGAAGAATTCCGAGTCCCGAACGACCGACTCAGGCGCCAGCCTGACCCCACGGCCGCCGACCATCACACCGGTCACCTCACTGCCGCGACGGCGAACGACCCGATCCGGATAGGCGAGCACGACCCAACGAAGCATCAGGTCCTCATCGGGCTCCTCGTTCCAGGACTCCTGAGCGCCAGGGAGCCGCCGACTGCTCCGAATCAGGTCGTCGCGAACCTGAACGACTCGTCTGGCCCCTCCGGGATCCACACCGCGGTCGCGGAGCCCTGGCGAGAACCGCGCTTGCTCGGCCTCGGCCAAAAGATCGAGCCGGGCGAGGAGATCGGACGAACCTCGCCCGGTCGTCCGAGGCCCAGTGCTTCCGGGCTGGAACGAGAGAATATCCTTCTCGGAAAGTAATGCCGCCAGCGCCGCGCCTTGGCGAACGAAGCCGTCGTGAGCAGCGGCGATCAGAAGACGTCCGAGTCGCGGGTGGACGGGCAGTTCGAGCATCTGCCGGCCGAGTGGTGTAATCCGGCCCGCGGCATCGCGCGCTCCGAGCCAGGTGAGCAGCTCTTCGGCCGCGCTGAGGCGTTGTTCGGTCGGAGGATCATACCAGCCGAAGCCGCGAGGGTCGGCCTGTCCCCAGGCATGAAGGACGAGTGCGGTCCCACACAGGTCGACCCGATGGATCTCGGGGAGATCGGTCTCTGCCAGACCACGATGCTCGCGTTCCGACCAGAGTCTTAGGCAACGCCCAGGGGATGTCCGCCCCGCACGACCTGCACGTTGGGTCGCCGACGCTCGACTGATTCGCCCCAGTTCGAGCCGGTCGAGCCCGCGCTGGGGATCGACACTGGCAAAGCGTGCCAGCCCACAATCGATGACCGTCCGGACGCCGTCGATGGTCAACGAGGTCTCGGCGATGTTCGTGGCGAGAACGACCTTGCGCCGCTCGCTCGGGCAGAGCGGCCGGCGTTGCTCGTCCGTCGAGAGGCCGCCGTGAAGCGGCAGAACCAGCAGCGCTTTCTGCTCAGCCAAGGGCCGGAGCCGGGCCCCTGCCCGGCGGATTTCCTCAGCTCCCGGAAGAAAGACGAGGATGTCGCCCGGATCGCCGTCCGCCGCGGCCAACGCCTCCTCCACGGCCGCGACGACGGCCTCAGGAGACGACGGGCGGACCGTCGGGCGGTGAACGACCTCGACCGGGAAGGTCCGACCCTCGACATGCATCACAGGAGCGTCTGTCAGAAATCGCGAGACGGGCTCGGCGTCCATCGTGGCCGACATCACCACGATCACCAGGTCGTCGCGAACCGTTTCGCGGATCTCACGGAGCAGGGCCAGGGCCAAATCGGTGTGAAGGCTCCGCTCGTGGAACTCATCGAGCACCACCGCGCCGATCCCTTCGAGGAACGGATCGGCAATCAGCCGCCGGTTGAGAATTCCCTCGGTCAGGACCCGGATCCGGGTCCTCGGTCCGTACTTCCGTTCGAACCGGATCTGATATCCCACTTCTTCGCCCAGGGTCCATCCATTCTCGACGGCAATTCGATCGGCGGCGGCCCGGGCCGCCACCCGTCTTGGCTGAAGCAAGACCAGTGAGGGATGCGCCGGTGACAGCACGCCCGCCTTGATGAGCGCAACCGGCACTCGGGTGGTCTTCCCCGCACCTGGCGGCGCAACGAGAACGAGGCTACGACGCTCCCGCGTGCGGGCGACAATTTCGGCAAGATGAGTGTCGATAGGGAGGGGAGTCATAACGTCGAGAGGATCGGCCCCGGTCGAGTGGTGAGTCGATCATACCAGCAAAATGACCAGGGCTGATAGTCCTCCCGCGATGAGCCACTTCGGAAAGAAAAATGAGCTGGGACCAACCGCGGCCCCTCCCAGCTCAGTCGAGAACGCGAGCGGAATCAGAGATCGTAGCAATCACCGGGCAAGCGGCTCGCGCTGGATGCGTCTGATCGCATTTTTTGCACACCACAATATCTTCGTCGGTTTTATCGAGATCGTTTCTCGGGTTCATGGACAGGTGAAAAAACACCAGCCCAATCAAGACCAAGTGGACGCATGGATCGGTAATCCAACTCCAAAGCGACTTCATCGCGGACCTCCGTTTATTGACCGCACCATCCGCCGATCGGCGGTGGAGGTCAATAAGCACGGGGCGAACAAGACGCAAATGCCGTACCAATACGAATCCATTGAAAAGTGAGTGAAATACCGCCACGCAACCGAACGAGGGGATGTGCCCATTGCGTCGGCTTGCATTCGCACATTGGCATATAGGCAAGGAGATTCCCGCGGAGTGAGCAAAAGCGCTCGCAGAGAAAGTCAGGCCAGAGTGGGGCCAACTGCGGTCACGCTTCGGAAGGTCGTGGCGTTCCGCCCACTTCCCGTTGAAACCGGCGTGCGATTCGAGCGACTGCCGTTGGCAATCAGGCAAAGTGCGGAGGATTGGCGAACAGAATATGGGGGGAGGTGAGAGCAGGTGGGTCGACTTGCGTTGCGAGCTGGGCGGTGTCTTTGAACAGTGGGACAAGGATGATTCTGATGTTTGCGCTCGTCGGATGACTGCCGTCAAGCCACAACGGATATTGAGTTCGGCGTTTCCGAGGCGGCTTCGCCCCGGAAACGCCCCGCCCATGACGGCCAGCTTCGGACGTCTTGAGGATGAGTCAGAAAGGCGGGAGGCGACTTCGAACGCCGCCTCTCGCAGGAAAAAAAAGGGAGGTCTCGACTTACGCCTTGGTGCCGAAGTTCCCCTGGTTTTTCTGCAACTTGGCGGCAAGCGCCGTTCGCATCGCGGCTTTCCGTTGGGCTTGGCCGAGATGACGCTGAGCCGTAATGTTTCCACCCTGAGCGTGAGGCCGTGCGGCCGGCGTCTCGATGGGAACGATTTGGCCATTCACATATCGAAAGAATGTACCGGTCGGCGGAGTGGTGTGCTGGTGTTTCCGCGGCGGGTGCCCCTTACCGGCGAACATAACGGCCGTCGCCGCTGTCGGCCGGAATTTGACGTGGCCCTCGCGACCGATCAGGACGTTCCGGCCGCTGCCTCCCTTGAGGGTGTTGGCACCGAACCAGCCGTGTTCGCGAGTGAATCCCGTTCCGGCCTGAAGAACGTTGATGCCGCCGTGACCGCCATCCAGGGTCACTCGCATGAACGAGTCAACGCTCGGGTCGATGGTGATCCGATCACTCGCCTTGGAGCCGTAGACAACGATACGATCGAGGTCGAGAACCAGAGGTTGGGTCTGGTCGATCACTCCGTTGATCGTGACCTGGATCTTGTCATTGGCCGAATTGGCTGCGTCGTTAATCTGGGTGATCTCAATAATGTTGGTCCCACCGTCGGTCCGCGGGGCGGGGGTTACGACCAGAACGTTGCCGACCTGCCTGACCGATCCCGTGGCCGCTTGCGTGATCGTCAGCGTGACCGCCGCTGCCGGGCTCGTCAGATCCGTGGTGCCGGTACCGTGATCAGTGACCGTGTACTGCAGTCCGTCGAGTCCCTCGAAGTTGGGTGCGGCCGTGTAGACGAACGTTCCCTTGGTCGCGTCGAACTCAGAGATTGTCCCGTGAGTCGGCTGCGAGACGATGCTGTAGGTCAGGCCGGTCGAGGTGGCGGGGTTGGCACTGACACCATTGAGCTGGACGGTCGTCGGGCTCGCGGCGGCCACCGTCTGCGTGACCGGCAAGGCGATCGGCGTGAGTGCGACCGGCGTAGCACCGTTGACATTCAGAATGATTTGGTGATAGCTGAAATTGGACGGACTGTCGAGTGCCTCGCCCGAGGTACTACGATTGGTTTGGTCGCGGACACCAACAAGCATGTTGATCGCCCCGTTGAAGCCGTTCGCGGGCGTCACGGTAACGATACCGGTATTTTGATCGACGGTCGCGGTTCCTTGGCTCGCCGGAATATCCGTGAAAGCCTGAACACCCGAGGTCGTGCTTACACCTGCCTTCACGATATAAGTCAGCTTGTCCCCTTCGGGATCGACGCCGGGGATCTGGAAGATATTCTTCTGGTTCTCCGCGACGTTCTGTGTGTACACGACCGCCGGTTGCGCCGCCGAACCGGGTGTGGTCGTCACGACCTGGGTCGGGAAGGGCAACTGCTGAATGAAGGCCCGCGAATTCTGCGTTGGAGCCGCCACGGTGACTTTGAACGACTGGGTTGCCGTCGTGTTGGTCGCCGGATCAGTGGCCGTGACCGTGATCACCGATGTCGCGCCGGCCTCCGCATTCGTGGCGTCAATGTGGACCACGCCGTTCGGATTTTGGGTGCTGAGGGCCGAGCTATTGATCAGGATCGGACTCAAGGGGGTGGTTCCGTCGGTCCCCCCCACTGCGACCTTGGTCATGTCGTCGACCGTACTGAATCCCGAGACGACCTGGCCGAATACCGTGTGCTTGAAGTTGAGGAATTCCGGAACGCCGGTGGTCATGAAGAACTGGGTATCGTTGGTATCCGGCCCGGAGTTCGCCATCGCGATTTGATATTTATTGCTGAAGCTCAGTTGCTGAACGAACTCGTCGACAAACGGATTGCCCGCAATGCCGCTGAAGCCCGCTCCCGTACCATTCAGGGATCCCCCTTGAATGATGTAGTCACTGGCCGTGGGAAAACCGGAAGCCACCCGGTGGAAGATCTTTCCGTCGTAGAAGGAAGGAGTCATCTCCACGAACGACTCGATTTTACCGGACGTCAATGGCGTCAAATCTTCGAAGAGCTGGTAGGTAATTGGCCTATTGCTAATCAAGACATCATCAGGCTTGCCGGCGGCCTTCTCGTGCGTCACGGTCAGGGTCAAGAACTTGCCAACCGCGATACTCGCCGGGATGTCGGGATTACTCGACGTGACGGTGAAATTTTGCGAAGTCGCGCCGCTCGCGCTGCCGTCCAGGGAGACCTGGGTGCCAAGGTTGGCCGACACACTGACATCCGGAAGTGAAGCCAGCGCGGCCGTAAGCAGTTGGCGCTCTTCCAACGAGTCGATCTGGGGACGATGCCTCCGGCCGGCCTGGCGGGTTTCCCCATCACGGGTCTCTCGGCTTTCCAGGAACAATCCGCCCCAAGTCCGGTCAAACATCCGGCACCTCCCTGCGCCTCGATCGAACTGCCCGAGCCGGACACGCACGCCCGGCGCACCTCTCATGATGCCTGTCTTCTTTTTTTCGGACGTAGCGATTGCCCGGCTTGAATCGAAAAATCCAAAATCATCGGACGCTCTTGGGAGGAGGGGGCGGTAATTGGGTCCACCCGATGCCACAAGTTTCCTCCCCAGTCGTGTTCCTGCAGAGATCTATGAGCGCAAAAGGAAAGGCGGCGAGCCGATCGAAATCGACTCGCCGCCCTCGTTTGCAACCTCAACAACGATCCGTCTGACTCGGTCAGGGATTCACTTTGCGGAGCGTGAAGCCCGTGACGGTGAAGCCGTCTTCCTCTTGCAGGCCGTAGCTGCCGCCTTGCGACAGATACTTGGCGAAGATCGAGAAGTCGGGGAGCTTGTCCTTGTCGATCAGCTTGCCGACGTTCCCGAGGTCGGGGCCACCCGCCACTGCCGAGCCCTGGAGGGCTTTCTCGAACTGGCCACTCTTGACCATGTCGTAGGAGAGGCGAGCCTGCTCTTCGGGGCGAACAAACGAGAGGGTGCTCGCTTTTTCGGGAATCTCCTTGGCGACGGCCTGGTAGTCCGGGCTATCGGCCAAGGCAGGACCGCTCCCGCGAAGAACCAACTCGAGCAGGGTCGGCTCGCTCGAGACAAATACCGTGTCCTTGGCGACCGCCACGCTGATCGGTCCCTTGAACTGACGAGCATTGCCGAGGTTGGCGTTGTTGGGAACGTCGGGAATCTCGAAGTCGTAGATCGTCGTTCCCTGGAATTCACGCTTCTTGGGGGCACCGCCGGCAATGCCGATCAGCTTGTTGAGCGTGCCCTGGAAGGCCTTGGCGTCTTCGAGGGCGACCGCCAGGACCATCCGCTGATTGTCTTCCTTGATCGGCTTCTTGAAGTCGCTGATCAGGGTGATCCGGTCGCCGATCGGACCGAAGATGTCGTTCTGGAACTTCAAGGGCTCACCCCCGTTGGGGCCCACGAGCTGCTGCTCGAGCACTTGCAGCATGCCAGGCTGGATCATGTTCACCACGTCGTTGATCGCGGTGTAGGCGTTATCGAGATCCCAGCTCCAGGTCTGGTAGCTGGCGACGGAGGCCGGAACCCAGCTCTCAGGGCGAAGATTGACGCGCGGCAGCGAGAAGATCTTGAGCAAGCCCTGGGGAGCACCCGGGGCATAGACGAAGGTCTTGGTCAGGCTGTCGAAGCTTCCCTTGTTGAGCGTCACGCTCCCCGCTACGGCTTTCAAGCCAGTGAGGCCGGTCATCTGGACGATGGCCTCGATCTGCTGCGCCTGGGCGGCATTGCCCTTGTTCTGCGCCGCGGCTCCCTGCACCGCCAGCTTGATGACCTTGGCCAGGTCAACGAACCAGGAAACCTGGCTGTCATTCCCAAGCTTCTTCTGCGTCAGGACGTACGAATCAACCCCTGCGAGCGAGTTGGATCGGCCTTCGGGGTTGGCAAGCAGGTCCTTCGTCGCATCGACATCGCTGCCGATGATGAAGACGGTTCCCTGGTTGGTCCAAACGATGGGAGGCTCGGGCCTGTCGTCCTTCTCTTTGTCCTTGTCCTTGGCGGGCGGGGGCTGGATCACATGCAGAGTCGCCCCCTTGAACACCTCGGTCGCGATCTTGGAGCCAGCCTGCTCACTCTGCTGGGTCGCCTTGGTCAACACCTCGTTCAGCTTGGAGGTGTTCTTGCCGGCGTCAGCGGTGATCAGGATCGCGATGGGAAGCTTGGGATCTTCGCGACGAACGACCGCAATCGAGACCGGGCCCTGAGGTAGCTGGAGCAGCTCCTGGTAAGTGACACCGATCTTGCCTTTCAACGACTGGCCGGCCTCTTTCAGCCGCTCGGCAAAATCCGCTCGCCACGACTTCAGACCAGGATCGTTCCAAAGCTGGCCAAATTGGCTCTGCTTGAACGACTCGCAAGGCCGTCGCGTCGTTAATTTTTAGGAAGGCGATCGTCGAATCCGGGTAGACGTTTTCCGGGGGTGTCGCGGCCCGGCTCTGGGCCGCCACGAGCGACAGACCAGCCAGGCCGACCCAACCGGCCAGGGCGAGGCGGAAAGCCGCCCGCATCGGGGTATGCATTGCTGAAAACTCCGTTTCCACTCGAACTCCACCCCCCGGGCGCACCGGCGGAGGGAACTTGCCACGCCAATCCCCCCAGCTCCCCCATTGCTAGGCGAGTTGGGGCACGTTGTTTCGCAGACAGACCAGAATCAAGAGGGCCGTAGACCCAGCAAAAACCGTTCCCCGGCCCCCTTTGTTTCCTCTCACGGAACTTCGGAACGCTCGGCCGCAGGGGCCGCCGAGACTTTCTCCTTGGACGAATCCTCGTGGGCCCGTGGCGGCGACTCGGCACGGAGCCGGCGCGGCGGGTCGAGGTAGCGATAACCGGTGTTCGGGTTCTCTTTATCAAACGAGAACGCGTCGCGGTTCCGGAGAAAATCCTTCACGTAGTAAATTGGGATCGCGAAACCGAGGTTATCCCCTTGCGTCGCCTTCATGTTGGTAACGCCGATCACCTCGCCCCGCATGTTAAACAACGGCCCCCCGGAATTGCCAGGGTTGATCGCCGCATCGGTCTGAAGATAGATCTGCCCCTCGAAATTCCGGTTCCGCGTGCTCACGATCCCTTGGGAAACACTCCGCTCCAGCCCGAGCGGATTGCCCACCGCAAAAACACCATCGCCGGCATTCAGATCGTCCAGACTACCCAGAACCACGTGGCTGAGTTTCAAATCCTTCTGGGGCGGCAGCTTCAAGAGCGCCAGGTCCACGAACGGATTCAGAGCCACGATCTCGACGTTATCGATTCGACGCCGGGCCAAGCCACTCGCCACGTTCTGGTAGAGCACCGCCGAGATCCGGGTTTCCCCATGGATCACATGGTGATTTGTGACCGTATAGCCATCATCATTGATGATGAACCCCGAGCCCTTGCCCGAGGGAGTCTCGATCGAGACGACCGCCTCGCCAAACTTCGCGACCAGCTCCTTGACCGGCGCGGGACGAAGCGGCCCCAAGTTGAAAAAACCGCTCGCTTCGATTTCGGGCTCGCGAACCAGAGCCGACGCCTGATCCCCGCCGCCGCCGGGCTTGCCCCGTCGCACGACCTGATCGCGGGGGATCCGCACGATATCAAATCCAAGGTCGACAAACAGGGCATTGGCCTTCTCGGCAACCACCTCGCCGGTGACCTCATGCCCGTCCTTCAACCCGATGACTTCGGCCGCCCCCCCTGGTTGCGCCCCACAAAAAACCAACCCAACCAACACAGTGACGGCGACCGGCACGACCAAGCGCATCGTCCGAAGTCCCTTCATCAATAGGTAGGGCGCAGCCCCGATCCGTTTCCAAGCTCCGCCTCGATGCGGCCCCATTGTAAGAATCCAGGCCACGGATTCAACCCAAGAGCGACGAAGGATTTCGGCCCAGAGACACGAATTTTGAAAGACTTATTTCACCCAATCCACTCAATCTGCGCGACCCCCCAAAAGCCGGTGAGGTCGTCTTGACGGAACCGGCGGGCTCCTGTTAGGTTAAGTAGACTTCAATGGATTTTCCTCTCGCATTTTCGTCCTCTACGTCGCCCTTCAGACCAACCCACCGACGCTGGGGAGAATGGCCCGTGTCCACCGAACTGATTCGAGTGGTGTCGATCGCTTTGGCTTTCGTCGCGTTGGGCATGCCTTCCGCCCTGGCGCAGGATGCTCAAGAGCAAGCCAAACCCGAGGCAGCAGCTCCTGCCGATCCGCCCAACAAGGGGAACGAGGGGGCCAAGGAAGTCCTTGAGCAACCCACGCCAATCCCCGACTTCAAGCTTCCCCCATTGCGTACCGTGCCGGTGCGCCGGGGTGCGCCGAGTTTCAACGTGCAGATGGTGGATGCCTCGCTCTTGCCGCGCGACAAGGAGGGGATCTGGGTCCTCGATTTCGCGTTCAAGCCTGTCCGCTTGATTACCACCGAAATTCCGGGTAAGGGACGAAGACAGGTCCATTATCTTTATTATCGTGTGGTCAATCATACAGGCAAGCCGCGGGTGTTCGTTCCGCAGTTTACCCTGGTGACCGACACCGGGAAGCGCTACGAAGACACGGTACTTCCACAGGCGGTTCCGATCATCGAAGCCCGAGAAGACCCGTCCATTCCCTTGCTGGGTGCGGTCAACATCATGGGTACGGTTCCGCCAAGCACGAAGGAAGGGATCGACGACGCGGTTTTCGGCGTGGCCGTATGGGAAGGCGTTGACCCCAAGGCCGACCGCTTCAACATCTACGTCCGTGGCCTATCGGACGGCTATCAGCTCCTCCCCTCGCCCGATGGCGGCAAGCCGACCGTCCGCCACAAGTCGTTGCGAATCGACTTTGTCCGTCGCGGCGATGACCGCAACCTGAGCGAGCGGGAAATCCAGCTCCTCGAGCCGCCCTACGAGTGGATCTACTGGTGACCCAGGTCGCGGACGGCTCCTCTCGGTATCAGGTTGAGCCGTCCGCTACTTGTTGTAACGCACCGGATCGGTCAAACCGAGCCTGGCGAAAGCGTCCAGGCGGAGTGCACACGCATCACAACGTCCGCAGGCCAAGCCCTCAGGCGTTGGGTCATAGCAACTGTGTGTTTGCCCGAAATCGACGCCAAGCTCCAAACCTCGAGTGATGATCTGCTCCTTGCTCATTGTCAGCAGAGGAGCGTGGATCACGAATCGGCCGGTTCCTTCAACCCCTGCGCGGGTCGCCAGGTTGGCGAGCGTCTCGAACGCCTTCAAGAACTCGGGCCGACAGTCGGGGTATCCCGAGTAGTCAACGCAATTCACGCCGAGAAAAATGTCGAACGCCCCGATCGCCTCAGCCCACGCCAGGGCCAGCGATAGGAAAACGGTATTGCGTGCCGGAACGTAGGTGATCGGGATCCCCGAGGCCATCACCTCGGCCGATCGGTCCTTGGGCACTTCGATTTCGTCGGTGAGCGCGCTGGCCCCGAAAGCGCGAAGGTCGATCGCCTGCTCGACGTAGCGAGTGACCCCAAGCGCCTCCGCCACTCGCCGGGCAGCGTCGCGCTCCACGGCGTGCCGTTGCCCATAGAGGATCGTCAGCGCATACACATCGAACCCGGCCGCCCTCGCCTCGGCGGTGGCGGTCGCCGAGTCCAGCCCTCCACTCAGGAGGACAACTGCTTTCTTCGCCCCTTCGGCCATGCTTGTCTCCGTTTGCGTCTCCCAGGCCCACCCATCCTGGTAGATTATCGTCCGCTGGGCAAGCGGTTGCGTTTCCTGGTTTCAGGAACGCATTGGTTCAGCCTCACCTGATTTCCTTCAAAAACGCGTCGAACATTTTTAGTTGGAATTCGACGCTCCCGCTCTGGAAGACCCGGAACTCTGAGAAAAACAGGCGGGAGGGTTTCGCGGCCCCAAACCTTGCTTGAACTTCCCTTGCCGCACAACTGACTCTCCGGCTACAATCTCTCGTTTGGGCGTCGGAGTAACGAGCCAGCTCCAGTGTTCCGGCTCGTGCCCCAACGTGACATGCCAAGAAACGAAGGAAAGTGACGCGATGGCTCACAAGAAGGGTCAGGGCTCTAGTCGTAACGGCCGCGACTCGAATCCGAAGATGCTCGGCATCAAGTTGTATGGTGGTCAGCTCGCCAAACCCGGTAGCATCATTTGCCGCCAGATGGGTACCAAATGGCGTCCGGGAAAGAACGTGGGAGTCGGCCGCGACTGGACGATCTTCTCGCTGATCGACGGCAAGATCAAGTTCGACCAGGAGGGGCGCCGGATCAATGTCGTTCCCCTCGCCACAGCCGCCGCTCAGAACTGAGCACGGATTTCGTTTGCGACGGGAATAGCAATGTTTGTGGATCGGGTAACGATTTACGTGCGAGGCGGAGACGGCGGAAACGGCTGCGTGAGTTTCCGCCGTGAAAAATACGTGCCTCGGGGCGGCCCGAACGGTGGCGACGGAGGGCATGGCGGTAGCGTCATCCTCCGCGCCGTTCAGGGCATTACCAACCTTGCGCACCTGTCGCATCAGCGGCATTGGAAGGCCGATCGTGGTGAACACGGCCAAGGGTCCGGTTGTACGGGTCGGTGCGCTGAGGACAAGGTGATCGAGGTGCCAGCGGGCACGATCATCAAGGACCGCGACCGAGGTCATGTGCTCCGCGACCTGAAAGCGGTCGGCGACTTTGTGGCCGTCGCGCAAGGGGGTCGAGGTGGGTTCGGGAACGCTCACTTCAAGTCGAGCACCAACCGCGCCCCACGGCAGCACGAGGAAGGGCTACCGGGCGAAGAACGTTGGATCTCCCTGGAACTGAAGGTCATCGCCGATATTGGGTTGGTCGGATTGCCCAACGCAGGGAAATCGACCTTGCTCTCCCGAATCTCGCGGGCTCATCCCGAAATCGCCGATTACCCGTTCACGACCAAATATCCTAACCTCGGAATGGTCCAGGCCGGCCCCGATCACGGCTTCGTCGTGGCCGACATTCCGGGACTCATCGAAGGCGCTCACCAAGGCCACGGACTCGGTCACGAGTTCCTCCGCCATGTCGAGCGAACTCGCCTGCTCGTTCACCTCGTGGACGTGATGCCCAGCGACGGGTCCGACCCGCTCGCCAATTACCGAACCATCCGCCAGGAGCTCGAGCGCTACAGCCCCGAGCTGGCGAACCGACCCGAGATTCTCCTGGTGACCAAGATGGACCTGACAGGCGCTGAGGAGTCGAGAGCCCGACTTGCCACGGAGCTGGGTCGTGACGTCCTCTCGATCTCGGCGGTGACCGGTCAGGGAATTCCCACCTTGATCCATCACCTGGTCGACCGCCTGGATGAAATCCCCGACCCGGCTGAAGCTCCTGCCGACGGTCCTCTTGAAACGGCAAACCAGAACCAGGACGGATAGCGTCGTGCTTCGCATCGTCGCCGACCTGGGCAACTCGCGGCTCAAGTGGGGCCGCGTCGATCGAGCCGGGAAAGTGGTCGAGTCCCTGGCGCTTCCCAACGATGATACCGAGGCCTGGGCGGTGACCTGGTCGCGCTGGAATCCGGAGCAAGTCTCCTCCGAGTGGGCAATTACGACCGTCAACCCGCCGGTCGCGGAGCAACTCGCAAGCTTTCTGGCCGACCGGGGGATTCGCGAGACGACCTGGTATCGTTCGGCCGCGGAAGTGCCGACGAGGCATCGGCTCGATGCGCCGGAAACCGCGGGAGCCGACCGGGCACTCGCGGTCGGGGCCGCTGTTGCGATGCACCCGGCCGGACGCCCCGGGCTGGTCGTCTCCTGCGGGACGGCGATCACGGTGGAGCGTGTCAGCTCCGACGGCGTCTGGCAAGGGGGGGCCATCGCCCCCGGCCTAGCCCTCTCCTCGCGCGCTCTCCACCTGCTCACGGCCCAGCTCCCGCTCATTATTCCGTGCGAGGCTCCACCTCCTTGGGGTCGCTCCACTCGTCCTGCTCTCGAAGCCGGCTTGTTCTGGGGAGTGGTCGGCTCGATCCGGGAGTTAGTCACGCGCCAAGCGGTGGGACTGACGCCAAGCCCTTGGCTCGTCTGGACCGGCGGCGACGCCTCGATTCTCGCTTCCACGATCGAGTGGGAGGGGGCCGTCAACGTTCCTGACCTCGTGCTTGAAGGCCTGGCTCAGGTTGCCTTTCCTTGATGCCAGAGAGTCACACCAACCACATCCCTGACTTGCCTCACGAGTCGTTCAGACGCAACCGCTCGCACAGGCGAATCCGATCTGTCTCGAGGCTGCGATGAGCCAGGCCCCCCATTCGCCCGCCGCACGCGTTTGTGTCCTGACCCCCGAAGGGCGTGGGGCGATCGCAGTGGTGCGAGTCTGGGGACCTCAGGCGCTCGAAGCGGCCAACCGCGTGTTTCGCCCCGTCCAGGGCACTTCGCTCGCGCAATCGAGGCCTGGCCGGCTTCGATTCGGTCACGTCGGCGCAGACCTTGGAGACGAGGTCGTGGCCGTCGTTGTCGAAGCCAATCCTCCCGAAGTGGAGATCCACTGCCACGGAGGCTCGGCCGCAGTGGCCTTGGTCATTGCCGCGTTGGAAAAGGAAGGCGCCGAGCGAAGGCAGCCGGTGGCCTGGATCCGGCACGCCTCACGATCCGCCGTCGCGGCGGAGGCGGACGTCGACCTGATGCGGGCGCAAACGACCCGCACGGCCGAGATTCTCCTCGAGCAAGCTCATGGGGCGTTCGAGGCCGAAATCCGAAGCTGTCTCGAACGGCTCGACGATGATCGCCGGTTTTGCATCGAATGCGTGGAGTCTTGGCTCTGCCGCTCGGAGTTCGGGCTGAAACTCGTCTCGGGCTGGCGTGTCGTCCTCTCCGGGCGGCCGAACGTCGGTAAGAGCCGCCTTCTTAACGCCTTGGCCGGCTACGAACGGGCGATCGTCGCTCCAACGCCCGGAACCACACGCGATATCGTCACCGTGCGGACCGCGCTCGATGGCTGGCCTGTGGAACTGGCGGACACGGCAGGACTTCGCTCCTCGAAAGACCTGATCGAAGCGTCAGGCATCGCGCTGGCCCGGGCTCGGCAGGAGGAAGCCGACCTGATCCTCGTCGTCCTGGACCGCTCCGAACCACTGACGGAATCCGACCGGCGGCTCGTCGCATCCCATCAGCAAGCCCTGATCGTCGCCAACAAATGCGACCTGCCGGCCGCCTGGGATGCGGCTCTGACGGAAGCCCTGGTCGTCTCGGCCGAGCGCGGAGACGGGATCGAAGCGCTCGGGTCGGCGATCGCCCGCCGACTCGTTCCTGAACCCCCTCCGCCCGGAGCCGGCGTCCCGTTCCGCCCCGGCCACGTTCGACACCTCAGCCGGGCACTCAAGGCACTCGAAGCCAATGATCTAGCGACGGCGGGGCAAGCCCTCCGTGAACTCCTTGCCCCCTTACCCGACCGTTCCCATCCCAGCCCAGGCTGAGCGACGTAAACACCGAACCCAGGGAGCCGATTGGAGCCCGAGAACGTCATCCCCGATGCGTCAGGGCTCGTTCGGCTCGACGTCTGGAATCATGTCGAGGTCGGCCCCCGCGCGAGGCGAGGGACTATCGCGAGCCAGCCGGACGTCATCACGATTGAGGGTCCAGGCGGGCCGGTCAGGATCCCAATCCTGGAGAAACTTGACATCACCGTGAATCGGATCGGCCTCTTTGGTGCCAATGGCGACCACCCACGACGAGCGGTCGTAGATGGTGGGCACCGAACCCACCTGCGCAGACTGGTCACGGCGGTAGGCGTTGATTTGGTGATAGGCCACGCCATGCCCTTCCCACTTGATCCGGTCACGCAAAGCAGAGAGTGCGTCCTGACCATCCACCCGAAACAAAGGGGCACCTTTGGACGTCGTGGCGAGGATCGAGTCGCGAACGCGGACGTCGGCGATGGGAAGTTCGGGTTCCCCCCCTGCACTCTCGAGTTGAACGAGTCCGCCGGAAGTCCGCGCAGTCACCTGGGTCAGTGAGATCCGAATCGGCTCGGAGGTCATTCCACGAGGAAGCCCATGGGCGTGGACGAGACTTCCGCCGGTCGAGACGATCACATCGTCCAACTCCAGTTCGAGCCGATGCCCGGCGGCCACGTCGACCATGTCGCCCCCCGAGCGAAGCAAGCTGTCCGTGGTCCGGATCACCGCGGCCGAGGGTTCGGGAGCCACGCTCCCCTCCTCGACTTCGTCCTCACCCGTGGGGACCACGACGATGGCCGAATCCACCTCATCCCCCTCGACGGTCACCGTGCAGTGACTCAGACTCAGGTCGGCTCCCCCCCAGACACCAAACACAGCCCAACGCCCCACCCTCGGCGCGTCCTCCTCGGACAGCACGATGTCGATCCCTTCCAGTTGGAGCGAACCTGAACGAAGCTCCAACCAGACCGACCGCGCCGTCGGCGTCTTGGGGTCGGCCGGCGAGGGGCGGAAGCGAATTCGAGGCCGAGTCGCCCCCGGCTCCGCACGCAAGACCCATCGCACGTTGCCTCGGATCGTTGCCGTGGGCAACTCCCAGTCGGCGTCCGCAGCCAGCCGAAGCGTGCCCCCCATCGCGTCCGGCTGATTCAACGCCTTGAGGAACTGATCGGCCGTCCGCAAAATCGCTGAATCGGATTCGGGGAGATTCGGTTTCGAGACCACGGCGGCAGGGCTCGTCGCTTCAACCGGCCTCGATTCGGGAGCAATGCCGGTTCGAGTGGGCAAGGGCTCCTGATCCATGGGAGGCATCAGGGGCATCTCGGGCATCCCGCTCGAATTGAGCTTGGGCTTCGAGGCCGAAGTGTCCGTCGAAGCAGTGGTAACGGTCGTCGGCCGGGGTGGTGGGTCAACCGGTTGGCTTGGTGCCGTGACCGGGATCTCAGGCTTCGTCGTTGCGGGTGGCTCGCGGCGAAGGTCGGGCGTAGTGGTAACAACCTTGACGCCCGAGGCCGTCGCTCCCGCAGGATCCAGACGCGCCCCCAGTGCGGGCGATCCGGCGTGGGTCGCGAGAAGCCGGAATGCCCGCATCGGATTCTGGACATCGCGCGAAGACGCCTGGACGGGATCGGTTTCCTCCCAGACCCGGGCCCGCCCAGACACTGAGTCCGACTCACGGACATCCGCCAGCGAACTCTCCCAGCTCGACCAGTCCCGGATCGGCTCGCGAGGGGAACGAGACCCCGTCGGCTGCAGAAAAATGCCGATTCGGTTGTAGAGGTTACTTCGGCCTCGCCAGTCGAGACTGGCGGGACTGTCGGTCGAGACCAGGGTCGCCTCGCCCTCACGCGGTGGCGCCATCAACGAATCGTCGATGCGAACCCGAGGCGCGGTCCCCTCGAACCTGAAAATCGGCCCTTCCCCGGCGGCGATGCTGACATGCTGAAGCCGGAGCTCGGCCGGCACGGGCCTTGGCGCCTTGCCGTTTTCAAACCAGACCGCGGGATCGACACCTGCCATCGTGCAGTCGCGAAGCGTCAGATCGGCCGGCCCGCTGGCAAGCACGCCCACTTGCCCCCCGTCGAAGTGAGAGTTTTCAATGGCGACGGCCGCAGGGCGTTCACCCGACCAGTTCCCTCTTACCTCGAGTGCCGAGAGACGTCCCCACCACAGCCGCTCCCCTCGCCTGCGGAACAGGCAGCGGCGAACCGTCAGTTCCGTATCCTGGGTGCGAACCGCAGCGAGCGAGTCTTCTTGGTCGCCCGGCTCGAGGATAAAAACAAGTCCCTCAAGGGTCACTCGGCCGCCGACGAAGTCGAGCAGAGCCGACGGAGTGTCGCTCGATGCGTCGGCCTCATGGGAAAGACGGATCTCGGGACGAACCCGTGCGCCTGCCTTGATGGTCAGGTCCCGGTCGTGAAGCCGAGCGGTGGAGAGGTCTTCTCCCCGGTCGCCGATCAGGTAGGGCCCGTCGTCGGCAAGCACCACAACCGACCTTGGTGGTGCGCTGGCGAGAACCTTGAGAAGGTCGTCGCCGGAATCGACGGTCAGCTCGCGCGGTCGAGGATCGGCCCCTTCGGCCGAAGCCAAGGCGGTCGCCTCAGCCGGACCGGCCGGCGTCCGCGACGCTGTAGACTGTGATGGACCTGACGGCCGACGCCCCCCGGCGTTATCAGTGAGCTTCCCATCCCTCTCGGGCGTGGGCCTCGGGAGTGGAACACCGGGCTCCTGGCCCCACCAGATTAACACCAGGACGACCAGCGAGAGCGCAAGGGCAGGAAGGCCCCAAACCAGGTGCCGCTCCCATCCAGGGGGACGAGCCGCGGACATCCAGACCAGGCCTTCGGGACTCACCGACCGCAACCCGAGCGCACCGGCGACAGTCAGCAAGTCGCGGACGAGTTGCTCGGGCGTCTGATACCGCCGATCGCGATCCTTGGCCATCAGCTTGACGAGAATGGTCGCCAGGTCGGTCGGGACGTCAGGGTTGAGCTCCCGCACGTCGGGAGGCTGATCCTCCTGGTGCTGGAGCAGCTTCTGGAGCACCGTGCCATCGGGAAAGGGAGGACGTCCCGTAAGCATATGAAACAGGGTGCATCCGAGCGAATAAAGATCGCTCCGAACGTCGACGTCACGCGGGTCGCGGGCCTGTTCGGGACTAATATAGTCGAACGTGCCCAGGGTCATCCCGCTCTGGGTCAGGCCGTCGTCGCAACCGCGTTCAAAGCGCCGGGCCAATCCCATATCGACGAGCTTGGCTCGCCCTTGGGGCGTGACGATGATGTTCGAGGGCTTGATGTCGCGATGAACGACCCCGCGTTCGGCGGCATGCACCAACGCCCCGGCGATTTGCAACGTAAAATTGATCGCTTCACTGATCGGGAGCGGACCGTTGCGCTCGACTCGCTGGCGGATCGTCGTGCCTTCGATGTACTCGAAGGCGATGTAGTGATACCGATCGTCATGGCCGATCGTGTAGACCCGAGCGATATTCTCGTTGTCGAGCCGGGCCGCGGCGCGCCCCTCTTGATAGAACCGCTGGACCACTTCGGAATCGCCCGCTTGCTCGGGAGGAAGAATCTTCAAGGCGACGTGGCGATCGAGCCGGGCATCGAGCGCGCGGAAGACCGCGCCCATGCCGCCGACGCCGATTGCCTCCTCGAGTTCAAACGAATCGATGTGCTCGCCAGGCAGAGGGAGCGAAGTCGGCGTGACTGCTCCGAGCATCCGCATCCGGTGCGCGGTCGATCCGCTGAGAACGGTCGGCTGCGTCTGGTCTCCCCGCCCCGGCTTGGGGGTCGCTCCGGGAGCCTGCCACAAGCTGGTAGGGTCGGAGCGCTCGGGAGGTAGGAACGGCTCGGGTTCCTGCATCAGCCGGTTCTCTCAAGACGGGTGAATTCAACGATGCGGCACATCCGTTGCAGCAAGCGGGTTGCGAGGGAGACACGGTAAGAAAGGAGCATGCAATCGCGTCGATCCCCCTCAAACTATAGGGGATCGCGATCGACGATGTCAATCGACTTATACCCCATCGACGCGTGCCAAGCCATGTCTCCTCTCATCCTGCAATCGGCGTTGAGCGTGGCCAATCCAACGCGGGTCGACCTCGTCGCCGTCTCAAAATTCCTCGGATTTCTCGTCCGACCCGGATGGATTCGGCCAAACGGCCTGCCGGGGAGATCCGCAATAAGGCGGACTCTCGCAACGGGAAGCATCTCCCTTCCTGGCTTCGATTCCGAGTCGAGCGGAGACCATCACTCGTTCAGGAAAACCATATCGTCTGAAGGGTCTTTCGGACACAACTTTTCCAAGACTTGAGGACCTCGCGCGACTTTGCGAGGTCGATCGTGCCAAAACGCAAACGGCGAGAGCCCAGATTCGCCCGATTGGCGAATCTGGGCTCTCGCCCGGTTGGCTCAGTTCCGACAGGATCAACAGAAAGGGAGACCGAGTCTCAGTAGGAATCTGCGCTGATCACTTCACCCGACCCGACCGACCCCAGAGCTCGCCATGTCGTTCCGTTCACCGTGCTCTTCATGAACCGCACGGATCCATCACCGAAGAGTGAATTGACGCCCCCGGGGTGGTAACTGCGCGAGGTGATCGCCGCGTAGGTTGGCCCACCACTCTTCTCCCCCACGCCGACAAGGTCGACATCGACCGTGGAGGAACCCCCTTTGATGACCTTGTTCGGCGGCCAGGCGGTCGTGAACCCGGTCTCGAGCGCCGCCCCGTCAACCCACTCGGCATGAGCGGTCAACTTCAGGGTGCAGCCCGACGTGTACTCAGGAACGGCCGAGAAGGGATCGGCATTGGGTGACGGAATCATATTCGGTTCCAGCACCGAGGCGATCGTACACGACGTGAGCACGCCTTGATACGTTTTGACTTCCGAGGACACGACCGTATTGCTGAGTCCGTCGGTGAAGTCGGCCAGGCGACGGCTCCGGTTGGCCCCGAACGCGCCTCGATTTCCGGAGGCGCCGATCCCGCCGAACACGTACCAGTCGCCCACGTTCCAGTTATAATTTGCCACGCCGTACTGGCTCGTGTTTGTAGTCGACGTCTTGGGCTCGGGTCGAACTTCGCTGGGGCAGATGAAACCAGCAATGGTGAGCCGAGCCACCGTGGTGTTGTCGGGGACCGAATAGGCAAACGTGAAATTGATCGAGTTGAACGACGAGGCCTGCTCGATGTAGGGGAGCAGTCGGGCCTGAACACTCCAGCCGTTCGACCAGAAACCGGTCCCGTTTTTCGCCACCACGACCGAGGGGGGAAGCACGCTCTGCGTCCCCTCGTAGTTGGCCAGCGCCAGGCCGAGTTGCTTGAGGTTGTTCGTGCATTGAATGCGGCGGGCCGCCTCACGAGCGGCTTGGACGGCGGGCAAAAGAAGTGCGATGAGGACCGCGATGATAGCGATCACCACCAGGAGTTCGATGAGAGTAAAGGCTCGCGCACCGGAACGTCGCATGAAAAGGAACTCCCCCAAGAAATCGCCGCATCGAATAAGCGTGACGCCGGATTGGCGTGACGTCCTCAAGGGTCTCGTCTGACGTCCCGAGTTGCGGCCCTCGAAATGAGACCCGCTCTCCAGGGATCCATCAAAGAAACGTGGGCGATTCCTGCCACCCAGCGCCACTAGCAAGTGGAGTCGGGGGAGGAGATTCGCCGTACCGAGGAACGCGTGACACTCTGCTCAATGGGGGGGGAGTTCGTCCTGAGTAGGCGGACGAACCGAATTGAGACTCAGTCTCACATCCGGTACAAGTTTGCCAACCTTGGACCAGCAAGTCAATAAGGAGGCACATTGTTTTTCTTGGCCACTCTTCACCGATGGGAACTCGTGAATAGGGAAGGGCCACAGCGCGGCTTTTCCCGACGGGACGGGGACGGGCCGCTTCGCGTTCGATCGGCCTCGCATCCTATTCAGCCGATCATCATAATGGGAGCAGGCGACGTCCCGGCTGCCCGTCGCTCCGACACACCAAGAGGTTTTGATGCATCTGATTGACAGGGTTTACGGCGAGGTGACGATCGATGACCCGGACGTGGTCGCCTTGATCGCATGCCCAACCTTCCAACGATTGCAAGGGATCAAGCAGGCAGGCCCTTCGGCGTTCGCCTTTCCCTTCAAAAAAGTGACCCGTCTCGAGCATAGCTTGGGGGTTTACCTCCTGTTGCGACGGCTCGGCGCCGATCGCCGCGAACAGGTGGCCGGACTGCTCCACGACATCTCCCATACGGCCTTCTCCCATGCGGTGGATTTCATCGTTTCCTCGGCGGAGCAGGATCACCACGAAGGGCTCAAGCCCGAGTTCCTCGAACGCCCGGACCTCGTGGCGGCCCTGAAGACGCTCGGGTTCAAACCGGCCGAGTTCTACGACGACTCGATCTACCCCCTCCTGGAGCGGCCGCTCCCCTGGCTTTGCGCGGATCGACTTGACTACTTCTTTCGCGACGGTCTGGCCTGCGGCGCGGCCACGCCTGAGAGCGTGGCACGCTTCCTGGCTCACCTCACCGTGATCGACCGGACCATCGTGTTCACGAACGCTGAGGTCGCCCGCGAAGCCACGGCGGCCTATGCCCTGATGAATCGCGAGTGGTGGGCTAGCCCCACCGAAGCCTACATCTACAATGAATTTGCCGATGCGCTTCGCGAGGGCCTACGGATCGGCCTGATCCAAAAGGACGACCTGCTGAGCGACGACGCCTCGGTGATGGCCATTCTGGAATCCTCGACCAATCCGCTGATTTCCGAGAAGCTCGATCGCATCGTCCGCTTCCGTCCCGAACGGCTCGAGGGCTACTCGCCCCGGGTGATTCCGAAGGTCCGCTGGCTCGACCCTCCGGTCCAGGTCGTCGGGTCGTACCAAAAACTCTCGGAGCTCTCCTGAGGTCGCGGCCTGACCTCCTTCCCCCCGAACGGACTTCGATGGACGAACTTGCGGCCGGGGGGGTTCTGAGGGAATCGGCGAAGAATCTCAATTTTCCGCGTTAGGTTTGCTCCCAAACCCCAGACTCTCTAGATAGCGGAGAGTGTCCGCGGCGAGGCCGGTCTTACCCAATGGTACGGCCTCGGGATTGATGTTCGTTCTTCGCTCTCCTCAGACTCGGAGGTATCGCCATGATCTCCGCGCTACTGGTCGGATCCGCCCTACTCGCGGCCGGCCCAACCCAGGAAAAGCTTGCGCCTCCCGACCTTGCCGCGTACGAAATCGCAAGGGAGGGCGTGGGGCAAAACGCCGACGCCCACGTCAGGCTGGCGCTCTGGTGCGAAGCTCATGGACTCCAGGCTGAGCGGGTCAAACATCTGGCCCTGGCGGTCTTGAACGACCCCTCCAATACGATGGCGCGGGGGTTGATGGGTCTGGTGGCGTACCGAGGTCGGTGGCAGCGTCCCGAGACGGTGGATGAGAAGATCAAGAACGATGCCAGGCTGAACACGGCCCTGGCGGAGTACAACGCCCGGCGCGAGAAGGCGGCCAATACGGCGGAGGCCCAGTGGCGGCTGGCCCTCTGGTGCGAGGAGCAAGGGCTGCAAGCCGAGGCCTCGGCCCACCTGGCGGCCGTCGTGCGACTGGACCCGAGCCGGGAGGCGGCATGGAAACGTCTAGGCTGCAAGAAGCACCACGGGCGATGGATGACCGAGACGCAGATCGCCGCCGAAAAGCGGGAGCGGGAGGCTCAGAAGAAGGCCGATGAGCGCTGGAAGCCATTGCTGACCCGGTGGCGCGGTTGGCTGGGCGAGAAACAGAAGCGGGATGCAGCCGAGCAGGCGTTCGCGACGGTCACCGACCCACACGCTGTCCCGTCAATCTGGGCGGTCTTCGTCGAGGGGAACGGAGGGGAACGGGGTCAGGCCAGGGCCGTGCAACTGCTCGGCCAACTTGACGCTCCACGGGCCTCTCGTGCCCTGGCGATGCTGGCCGTCTTCAGCGACTCGGCGGAGGTGCGGCGGACGGCGATCGAGACGCTCCAGGGCCGTGACACGCGCGAGTACCTCGCCTCGGTCATCACCCTGTTGCGCAAGCGTGTCAAGTACGAGGTCCGGCCGGTCGGAGGACCGGGCTCACCGGGAATTCTGTTCGTCGAGGGGCAGCGGTTCAACGTTCAGCGACTCTACGCTCCGCCGCCAATGCCTGACATTCCGATCTTCCCCGGCGAACTGGTGACCTACGACCCGTCCGGGTTGCCGGTCATCCAGCGCTACCTCGGCTCGTCGGTCGAGACCAAATCGGTGAGCCACACCGAAACGAGGCTCCGTGGCCCCGCTCCCGCGGCCACGGTAGCCCACGTGCTCCGCCAAGGAGCGAATCCTCGACGATTCACCGTCGGGGGGAGCGAGTCGAGGACCACGACCCAGACCACGACGACGCCCATCGAGCACTCGATCCAGATCCCGATCGGCCAACTCATGCTCCAGTACCAGACCGCGGCCCTTGTCGCACAGCAACAACAACGCAACGACATCCAGGTGGTCGAGGACTACAACAACGTCATCGGCACCATGAACGATCGGGCGACCCAGGTACTTCGAGGGGTGACGGGGGAGGACCTCGGTGAGGATCCCCAGTCCTGGACCGGCTGGTGGGTCGATCAGCTCGGCTATGCCTACAAGTCGCCACAGTCAGCGCCGGTGCCGACGCTTGTGGAGAACGTCCCGCTAGCCTACACACCGCCAGGCGTCTTCACACCCACTTTGAACCAGGCCGGCCCGTCGAATACCACAACCACGGTCATGAATTCGGTCTCACCCGGCGGCATGAGCCACAACTGCTTCAAGGCGGGCACGCCCGTCCGCACCCTGGCCGGCCCTCGGCCCATCGAGTCAATCCAGGTGGGCGACCAGGTCCTGACCCAGGACGTGCAGACCGGCGGCTTGAGTTATCAGCCCGTGCTGACCGTCTTCCACAACCCCCCCGGAGCGACCTTGCGGATCGAACTGGACGGTGAGTCGATTGTCGCCACAACCATCCATCGCTTCTGGAAGGCAGGGCAAGGCTGGGTCATGGCCCGCGACCTCAAGCCCGGTGATTCACTCCGCACCCTCGGCGGTACGGTCCGGGTCCAATCGGTCGAGACCGACCAGGTCCAGCCGGTCTTCAACCTGCAAGTCGCCACGGGAGCCAGCTTCTTCGTCGGTGCGACGGGCACGCTGGCTCACGACAATAGCCTGGTGGAGCCCGTGATGGCCCCATTCGACGCCCCGCCCCAACTCGCGACGCTCGCCACCAACGCGAAGTGAGCCCTGGTAGACGACGACACCTCATGGCCTCCGACGATCGCCTTTGACAGGATAGCCGTGGACTGAACGACTCTTCTGTCAGGGCGATCGGGAGCGTCCCATGGGGCCGACTGGCCGGAGATCCCGATTGGTGGTCGTCCGCGTCTCTCTCCGACGCCCCGGTGATGCACTAACGTGGAGTGTAACGCGTAGCCGTCTGGCTTCAGCCAACCCAATGAGAAACCCACCCCCTCGTCATCTAGAAATCCAAGTGTTTAGCTTTCCAATTCACACCATTCAATTACCATAACATTAATAAATCATTACCATATCACAATGCGCGTTATTTCTGATTTACAAATACCACCATTCCCTCCCCACGACATGGCTGTCGTTTCGCTTTCCGAAGAGTCAGGATTGAGCCCGAAATGACAATTGACACGGCGTTATCCTAAAGAGATAATCCACATCTTGCCTCCATGGATGAAGTGAAGAATAACCACAGGGATGTATCGTCATGCTTAAAAGCCGCCTTTACCACTGGCTGCCAGCAATCGTCATCGTCGGAACAGTCGCCCTGCCCCCGGCAAATGCCGACTCGATCAAAACAAGTATGGCTGGTTCTGAGGCATGGGGAAATTCAGGCAACGGGAATCCGTTTAATGGTGGAGAAGGTTGGGTCTTCGGATCTGGCTTCATGCGCACCCAGCAGATCTACGACATCTCCTCGTTTCAAACACCAATAACCAGCCCCGCCTATGTCACCCAGATCGCCTTCCGTAGTGACGCGAACCCTTTTACAGTAACCTATCCCGACATGCACATTGAACTTTCCACCACAACCAAGTCGGTGGATGGCCTCAGTGTGAACTTCGCCGAGAACACGGGAGCTGACTCCAAGGTGGTCTATGAAGGGGCACTCCCCCTCTTCAGCATGGAGCGAACGGGCAACCCTGCCCTTCCCGGGCCTTTCGATATCGTCATCAATCTACAGCATCCTTTTCTGTACGACCCGAGCGCAGGGCACCTTCTCCTGGATATCATCAATCCAAGCGGCCAGATTCGTTCGAGCCAGTTCGATTCGGCGGAGGGGCTGGGAGATTTCGTCTCGCGTGTTTACAGCTACACAGGTCAAGGTAGTCTGACGACCGGGTTCGCCGATAGTATTGGCCTGATCACCCAGTTCACTTTCAGCGATGACCCAACCCCGATCCCACAGCCTGAGCGCCCGACGGTTGTTCCGGAGCCATCATCGCTCGCAACCTTTGGCTTGACGCTCGTTGCCGCCGCCTTCGCCGGTCGCCGCCGGCGCCGTTCAACCGGCTCCCGTTGAATCAGTGCCCGCCGCCCTTTCCCCCCCCCCTCATATACCAGTGTCCGGAGTGGCAGCCCGAGCCAGCTCCGGACACTTGAAGTAGGCCCAACCTACTCGTATCAGATATCAGTGTGTATCTGCCTCTGCCTCCGGCGGGTTTGCTCTCACCGGTGCAACCGTGGGCTTCCGAAATTGGTCGAGCCAGCTCCTGACGTCTTCCTGAATCTCCTTGGTATGGAGAATAATCAAGGTTTCATTCTCTGCATCGATCGTGATTTTCCCATGACTCGCAAAAGGCAACGGATTCAAGTTCTCAACATGATCGATTTCCTTCCCTGACACGTCGCAAATCCTCCAGGTCCGCGGAGCGACCGATGATGCGAGCAGTTTGACCAGGGGGATCAGGTCGCCATGCTTTTCTGAATTCCCAGGCATCTTGCGGATCAAGTCGCCAGCGAAGTAAGCCGCAAGGACCATAGGTCCCTGAGACGGCGAAGTGATCATGATCACCCGATTCTCCACCCGGCAGGCAATATGTAGAGGCTGGAACATCACCCGAAACGCCGTCTTCCTTGGCAGGGTACAAACGGGAAGGTAGACCGGCGTGGCGAGTGTTACACCACTATTCTCCAGGGCCTTCTTGTCGACGACGAGATTCACCCCGGAGTCGCCTCGAATTCGCTCAATCATTTCCGAAAGTGTGCACGATACACCGTCCATTTCGATCGGAACCTCGAGCCATTTCTCAAGGTACTTCTCCTGATCTGCCTTCTCTTGGTCAACCAGCCCAGAGGCCACCTGCTCCCGAGGTGGATGAGCGACAGTGCTCGCTCCTCCCGATGTCACTCGGGTGAATGGTAACGATTCGGCGGGATCAGTCCCTGACTTGGGGTCAATCCCTTGGCTCTGCTGCGCGAGGACAAAGCCCCCCGCGGTCCCGAGCACAAGAAGAAACACCGCGACCTTTTTGAGGTTGGTCCAGAGCATCGTTCTCAGCACTCCTTTGGTCAGAGCGATCACCGACGCCGAGAGTGTCCCAGCCATCGTACCGCCGCTCGCATCGTGCCTTGTTGCCTCCTGCACCGTCGCCGCGGCGAGGCACACCATTTCCCGGGCCGTTGCCACTTCGGCGGAGAGCAAGCCGCCGAGCATCCCCGCCGACAGCCCCAGTCCGCGTCGAGCCAACCGCCCGCTTAATTGCTCGCGTGCCCGGAACAGGCGGCTCTTGATTGTGCCGACCGGGCACCGAAGTTGTCGGGCCGCTTCCTCGTGACTGAGCCCCTCAAGATCGCAGAGGATTACGGGGGACCGATATCGTTCTGGTAGCCGCGCCAGTTCATCGTCGATCACCGCGCGAAGCTCCCAGCGAGCTGAGGCCTCCTCGTGCGCCGGCAAATGTTCCGTGCCGTCAGATGTCTCCCGCGCCCGTCGTCGGGTCACGTCGGCTCGGATTCGCGAGACGACGCGATGGCAGACTCCGTAGAGCCAAGGCGCCAGCGAATCCTCGACCTTGACGGTCTTCGCCTTGCGAACCAGCACGAGAAAGGTCGCCTGGAACGCGTCCTCGGCATCATGAGGGCTGGTGAGCATGCGAAGGCATGTGCCCAGCACCATCGGCCCATGCCGCGTCACCAGGGCGGCGAATGAAGCCTCGGCCACATCGCCAGGCTGATTCGCAAAGCGCGAGAGCAATTCGGAGTCCGTCAGGCCAGCGACCGTCCCCGCGGTGAAGAGTGTCCGTGTGTCCCGTGAGAGGGCCGTCGCTGTGGCTCTGCCCATTTTTCTTTCCATTCCATTGGCGTCTCTTGCCTCCTCCCTCTTAAATACACGAGGCCAGGGAGCAGGTTCCCACTTTTTTCAATTTCTTGCAGGGAAACCAGCCACGGCTGGAGCCCCACTCCGCTCCACCGGAACGCCAGGAACAACAAAGGGCAACAAAAGTCCTCGAAGAAATCGACTTTCGAGGATGTGCACGGCCCGGTCCACGCCTGTGTTTTTTCAGGCCGGTTCGCCCTCAGATCGAGTGCCGCCCCCGCTCCGACGAGGCACCTCGTAGCGAAGTTCCGCGAACGCCTCGCCGTAGGGCGTGACTGAGACCAGTCGCAGCGGAGGAGTTGTGATCGCACGCGGAAACAGGGGCGCTCCACCGCCCAGGGTCACCGACGAGACCTGGATGATCAACTCGTCGAGCAGGCCGTGGTCGTGGAACTTGCCCGCCAACTCGCCACCGCCGACGATCCAGATGTTCTTGCCCCCCGCCGCTACGACCATGTCACGGTGCACCGGCCGGACGTCACCGCTCGCGAACCGGATGTCTGCGCCGGGGATCGAGGGGAGTGATCGCGTGGTGAAGACCCAGGTCGGCTGCTTATAGGGCCAGGGTTTCGGCTGGTCGGACTCCAGTCGGATTTCATGGCCCAGGAGCCACTCATAGGTGGTCGACCCCATCGCGATCGCGCCGATGTCCCGGATAAAGGACGGGTAGCTCGTCTCCTCGACCGCGCCGAACTGCATGAGCCAGTCGAGAGAGTTCTCGGGGTCCGCGATGAACCCGTCCAGGCTACTGGCTGTGTAATACTGGGTTTTCATGGCAAGACAAGTCTCACTCCGCTGACCATCCGTTCTTTGGTTGGAGCAGATCCCACTGGTTGCCGTACAGGTCCTGGAAGACCGCAACGGTCCCGTAAGGCATCTCCCGAGGGGGGCGCACAAAAACGACGCCCTTGCTCCGATACGCCGCGTAATCACGCTCGAAGTCGTCGGTGTAGAGAAAGAGGAATACCCGGCCCCCGGTTTGGTTCCCGACATGCGCCGACTGCTCCTCGTTCGAGGAGCGAGCCAGCAAGATACCGCCGTAACGAGCACCGGGCGGGCGAACCACGACCCATCGCTTGTTCTGCTCCGGCACCGGCGAGTCTTCGATGAGATCGAAGCCGAGGACGCCAGCATAAAAGCCTATCGCTTCGTCGTAATCTCGCACCACGACGGAAACAAGCCCGAGGACCTGGGACATTCGCGTACTCCTGCGCATCGATCTGTTACGCCGAACAACAACATACCTCGTTTTACTTTGCGTCCATGCGTCACCTCAGTCCATCCTGACAAGCTCGCTTCAGCCGCATTGGAAATCCGTGTGGAGCTTCGTGAAATCCCTGCGGGCGATGTCGCGAGGATCAGCCCAGAAGTAGAGGAATCCCCCGTCGCCCCAGCCCATTTCCGCGTGATCGTCGCTCCCGAGTTGGAACAGGAGCCGGAGGTTCCTGTCCGCAACCTCGTCCACAAAGCACTGAATGTAATCGGCGTAACCGAGTAGGAGATTCCGCGTGGGGTAGCCAAGTCGCTGGCTGCACACCGAGTCGTAGTCGCTCACGACCTCGGAGAATTTCTCCCAGGTGCCCTCGTCCCAGCCGAGCCTGGCCACGTCCGGCTCCCCGGGATTGTTCGGCAGGCACACGATAGGTACGAACTCCGCGACGGCGGCCGGGAAGGAGTTCACGCCATCGGGCACCGGATGCCGCCGCAGCGTCCCCAGGTCCTCGTGATAGAGGATGCGCGTCCAGTCGGGGGCGGGTTCGCCGTCCGGAATCTGCGGATCGGCGTCGTCCTCGACCTGCCATCCCCAGACCGAGAAGAACGACAGGATGCCGCTCGCGGGCAGGCCTCCGCGTTGCGCGCCCTCTGGCAGCTCGTTGAGATTGATCTGCGCAAGGAAGGCGAGCGGCTTGCCGTCGCGATAGACCGGCCATTCCAGCCCTTCGGGCAGGTCCGGTTCTCCCCCGATCTTCGTCCGGCCCACCGACAGTTCAAAGCCGTCAGACCGCTCCGTGCGCAAGAGGTACGCCGGGCGTGCGAGTTGCTCAATCTCGGACCGCCGGTCCGCCAGGCCGCGGAAGACGATCAACTCCGAGAGGATCTCCTCCGTCCCTAGCCCGCGCTGGAGCATCGAGATCCGAAGATGCTGGGCGGCGTCGAGCTCGTCGTACAGAAGCTGGTAGGAGTGATCGACGAGCTGCAGGAGCGTCTCCGCCGGGATCGAGCCGTCAAGGATAACGTCAGTCCACGTCCAGCCCTCGGTCTCCCAATGCATGCGTTCCGAGACGCTGACCGCGGACGAAACCGCCTCGAGCTGATTTCTCAGGTCATCGCCGCACCGGATCATGAGGACGGGAGCAGGCTCGTCGAGATAGATTTTCGCAAAGGTGTCGAGAAATCCCTCCAGGATGCCAAAGTCGTCGCGATCATCCGATCGGCTTGTCACTCCGGGCTTCTCGATGCACCTCTGCCGTAGCGATATGATGAGATCGTTCAAGACAAGGATTCTCCTATTGGCCCGAAGCGGCGGCTTATTTCTGGGCGACGAGTTTCTCACGGAAGGGGAACGGCGGCAAGATTGGCACCGTTCGCTGCCCCCTACTCCTCGGCCTTGATTCCCTGGCTGATCCTGAAGACGTGGCCATCGGGATGGCGCACATGCATCTCGCGGACGCACCACGGCATGTCGGTCGGCGGGAACGCGACATCGAGTCCCTGCTCCAGGCAGTGCTGGTGGACCGCGTCGGCGTCCTCGACCCAGACTGACATCCAGACCCCCTTGTCGGCCGTCTCGTCGCCGCCGGGGCCGAAGGTCGCCTTCACGCCGCCGTTACCGCGTCCGCCCTGGGCGCCTTGGCACAGGAAGATTTCGCAATCACCCGAGCCGACGGCCCCGAATGCGGGAGGGTCGCCCCAGTCCCAGAGCTTCTTCCAGCCGAGTTTCTCAAACCAGGCGAAGCTCTGCCCGATGTCCGAGACGTTCAGGATCGGCGTCAGCCCCTTCGCGAGCATCGTCATCCTCCTTCAACCACAAAGTTGACACTCCCCACGTCTAAAGGCGGGGGATTCTCGGTTCGACACCAACAGCCTCGATACGAGGTCTTACACTGGCTCCCCGAGCGTTTCGACTCTCCGTCTGCCCGACGGCGAGCATCCTCAACCCTTCGTCCCTGATGTTGCACGCGGCGAGGAAGTCCCGCTTGTGATGGGCCCCGCATTCGCAATCCCACTCCCGATCTTTGAGCGTGAGATTGCCATTGAGGGCGCCGCATGCGTTACACATCTTCGACGAAGGGAACCAGCGGTCGATGACCACCAGATGTTTGCGGTTCCACAGGCACTTGTATTCGAGCTGACGGCGGAATTCCCCCCACGAGGCATCGGTCACGCTCTTGGCCAGCTTGGTTCTCGCAAGGCCCTTCACGCTCAGATCCTCGATGCAGAGGCCGGCATGCT
This sequence comes from Singulisphaera photorubra, assembly GCF_045290345.1. Classification (GTDB taxonomy): domain Bacteria; phylum Planctomycetota; class Planctomycetia; order Isosphaerales; family Isosphaeraceae; genus Singulisphaera. The sequence goes on from NZ_CP155447.1 coordinate 5,431,982, forward strand.
TTCCAACGAGTTCTGTGGACAACTTATGCAGGAAGTCGTTCCTTTGGTTGGCGGTCTTCCGGTGGATGCGAGCCACCTGGATTCGGGCCTTGATCTTCCGCTTGCTCCCCGGCTTGCGGCGGGAAACGGTTCGTTGCGCCTTGCGAAGTTTCTTCTGAGACTTGCGGAAGCACTTCGGGGCCGGGATCGGCTCCGATCCATCGGAGAGCGTGGCGAAGTCGATCAAACCCAGATCGATGCCGACCGACCGTTCCGGAGAAGGCGGCGACAGAGGTACGTCCGGCATCTCGAATTCGGCCGTGAGGCTGACATACCACTTGCCATCGACGGAACGGCGGAACGTGGCGCTTTTGGTCGGCTCATCGACGGGCTGGCTCTGATAGATGCGGACGGGGCCGATCTTGGGGATGACGACCTTGCCGTCGACAACCTTGACCCGCTGGGGGATGCGGAATCGCGCCCGGTCTCGCTTCCGGTTCTTGAACCTGGGGAACTTCGCCTTCATCCTCGGGTTGAAGTGGTTGTCGTAGGCTTGATACAGATCCTTGAGCACCTGTTGCAACGCCTGAGAATCCGCGTCCTTGAGCCACGCCGTCTCGGACCGGGTCTTCAGTGCGGTCAACTCGGACGAGAGGGCGCTCATCGGGAGCGTCTTTCCGAATTCCCGGTAGTGCTCTTTCCGTCGCGAAAGCGCCCAGTTCCAGACCCACCGCCGAGCACCAGCCATGCGGTTAAGAGTATGGGCCTGCGCCTTCGTGGGCTTCATCCGGAATCGGTAGACTTTGCGATGCTTGGCCATGACTGTATTGTAATTGTGTTGTGTTCACAAATCAATAAAATTCACGCCTTATATCCCCACGGATAAATCCGGGGGCTTTACGGCTAATCCTCGGTAAGTAACTGGCATCAACCTCTCCGGCCCTGCGCAGTCACCGGGAGCTTTGCACGGCGGCTGTCAATGGGCCTGAACCGTTACTTCGGCAGGGTCCCGCGACCCGAAATGATCGCCGACACCCGAATGTTCATCGCTCAGTCACTCGGCTTCTTTGCCCTTTACCTGCCCGCCTTGGCGACGCTGACGGTCGGCGGGATCGGGTTGATCCTGCGTAAGCCGTGGGGTTACGAGATCCCCGAACTCATCTTCGTAAACTCGCGCGTTAATTCCATTGGTGACTTGATCCAATTTACCCATCAGACTGAAATATCCACCATGATGAACGATGCCAGTGATCGAGTTGCTTCCGAGATCCTGAAACTTGCCGCAACCGGACGATTCCCTCCTCGCTTCTACGGTCCCGTTTCCGAGGAGACGATCGTGCAGGCGGAGAACGAACTTAACCTCAAGTTCCCATATAGTTACCGCGAATTTCTTCGGCACTTTGGCGCGGCGTACATGCTGGGATATAGCTTCGACGGATTGACAAACCCCGATCCTGATTCGGCCGAGATGCCTGACTTTCTGAACTTGGTGGATACGGCCAAGCAGGACTGGAAAGGGATCGCCGGCATCGGCATGCCTGAGTATCTCCTCCTCTTCACCCACGACGGAGGCGATTTCGGCTTTTATATCGACACATCGATTCACGACGAACGTGGCGAAAGTCCGATCCTCATCTTTGGCCCGGGCGCGGACGGTATTCAAGTCGCCACCGACTTTCTCGATTTTCTTCGGAAGAAGAGCAAGCGTGAGCGACTTTATTGATGATGAGCTGGTTTACGCTCCCCTGAAGTCGGGGGGGGTTGAGGTCTCCAAGGTCCGAGAGGCACGGCCACCCGTCGAACCCCGAGACCTGGCCATCGTGCGGCCAGGATCAGCCGTCGTGGGTGCCTGAGGAGTGCGATCGCCAGAGAGGGACCCCGGCGCGCGACAAGGCCCCCCGCTTGCGAGGCGTAGTGGAGGTCGACTGACAGGGCTTCGAGGCGAGCTTGGTCCGAGAGCTTGCCTTCGCGAGCGAGGGCTCGAACGAAGTTGCGACCATCCGCCAACGGTCCTCCTTGCCGGGGCAGTGGTGCGTCGGCGGTGTACGACCCGAAGCAAGGCTCGAAATCCGGCCCCAGGGCCTCGACCAGGGAGGGCCACGCCCGCGTCACGGAACGGGCCCGCTTCCGCGCGAGAGCCAGGGTAGCCGCACGGACGTGCCCCGGAATGAAGCCGTCGGGGGGGCCAGCCTGTCCGGTCAGGGCTCGAACGAGCTCGGCCTGTTGGGCGGCCAGCAACTCTCGCGGATCAAGCGACACCTTGCTTCCTCCGGTCGTCCCCCCGCAAGACCGCGGATCGAATCGAGTTCAGCTCCGAAGCAACCGCCGCGTCAGGGGGAAACTTGTCGTCGCGCTCGAGGAGAACGCCAGGCAGGGCCGTTCGGACCGCCAGTTCTTCGAGGAGGTCGAGGACGGGGGGAGCGATCGGGTGGGCGTGTGTATCGTGGTAAAGTCCCTCGCGCTCGACACCTCCGGCGACATGGACGTACGCAAGTCGATCGAGCGGAAGGCGATCCAGATACGCGAGCGGATCCCAGCCGTGGTTTCGCGCATTGGCGTGGACGTTGGCGATATCGAGCAGGAGCAACGCGCCCGTGCGTTCCAGCACCTCAGCGATAAACGAAGCCTCATCCATCTCGGCATGGGGCCACTCCACCAACGTCGCCACGTTCTCCAGGGCAAGGGGAACCGGCAACGCGTCCTGGGCCAAACACACGTTCGCGACCAACAGGTCCAGCATCGCGCGCGTGCGGGGCAGAGGAAGAAGATGCCCCGCCTCGACCCCACCGGCGCGGACGAACGCGATATGCTCGCTGACCACGGGGGCTCCGAGCCGCGTTGCCAGTCGTCCCAACGCCTTCAGCCACGTGCGGTCGAGCGGTTCGGCACCACCGAGTGAGAGCGTCACTCCGTGCGGGATCACGGTGACGCCTCGATCGCGGAGCCGCTCAATCGGAGCCGGGAGCGAACCCGAGGCGTCGAAGTCTTCGGCGAGCACCTCGACGAACCCCAAGTCGCGGTGGCGTTCGATCAGCAACGCAAGCTCCGGGCGCCAACCGAGGCCCAGGCCGAGTGTTGGTACCCCGGCCCCCATCAGCTCGCGCCCCCGCATCCGCCACATCCACCCCCTCCACAGCCTCCCCCTCCGCCGAAGTCGCCCGATCCGCCATCGCCTCCCCCAACACTCGGTGGGGGTGTCAGGGCAATTCGCAGGTCGTTCAAGGGGCCACCCGCCAGGATTCCCGTGCCGAATAGGGCCACGGCTAGTGTCAGGTCAGGGCCGACCAGATCGGCCGCCCGCCGCGAGCCGGTCGACTGTAGCGCAGCGTTCTGATTGCGAAGCTGTTGCAGCACATGATCGCCCCATCGCGATCGATGCGGGCGAACGCACAAGAAACCGATCTCGATCAGCGTTGTGGCCAGGCAAAGAGCGACCAGGAAGGAGACGGGCTTGTCACGCGAGATGCCGACCTGGATCTTGGCCAGACCGAGGAGCAGGACCGCAAGGATCGGTATCGTCCGCAACAATTGGGCGCCCCACACTGCCTCGTTATCCATGAGCAAGCCGAGACTGGTCAGTCGTAACCGAATCGCTTCGAGTGCCGGCTTCGCAGCCTGTCGGGCGGTCGCGATCTTCCGACCAAATTCGCTGGCGCCGGTATTCGGGGCGACGGCTTGCTCGAGAGGGTGAAGTAGATCATCAGACAGGGAGCCTACCGCGTCGATCGTCCTCCCGGCGGGGTTGACCTTCACCAAGTCACGGTGCACCAGGCTCGCGATCGTCGCATCCACGGCCGACAGCTCGCCTCCCGCCAGGTAGGCGACATCGTACGGGTCAAGGTCCAGAGTCTCGGGGCCCGGGCCATCTGAAGGGGAGCGAGATGCCCACCGGATTACCGCCGTAAGGGCGACGGCGCAGGCCAGCAGGAGAAGATATAAGCTGAGAAATTGGGGACCCGTCAAGTTGAGCAGATCCATCGGGAACCCTCCACAGGCCAGGCGTCTCCTTCGCTGGATCCGCGAACGCCCCACCTGATCGGACCATGATGCCTTGCCCTGGAATAGGGCCGACATCGGAAAGCGATTTGCTTCCGCGAATTGATCGAGACTACATTGTCTCGGGAATCGGATCCAATGCAATGGATTTCCTGACCTCGCGACTCAACCCGCCGGGAGAAGATCGGCGAGACGCACAGCGACTCGATTCTCCGATCAAAGGTGGGCTCTCCGCCCCGAAGACTTTCGGAACGGAGCGGTAGGAGACGCGCGGCAGTGAGGCAAAGCTACGCCGAACCCGGCATGCACCTATCAACGATTTACGATTGGTCAGCGGTCTGAATCAGGTTTTCCCGTTGTGCCAACGATGATGCCACGGCCGATCGCGTTGTAGTCGGGAGAAACGGGTTCGGCGAAGTTTTACCGGCACTTACTTCCAACCCAAGGCCATTGATCGTTTGCGACCACCAAGTCAGACCTCATGAGTCCCCGCCGAGATCGCCTGGTTAAGCCTTTCGATCTCAAGGGAAGGAACGCGCAAGGCGATATGTCGAACCCAGGCAGGGTCGGGGTTGGGGAAATCGCGCCGCGTGTGGACGCCGCGCGACTCTTCTCGCTGGCTCGCGGCGGCGATCATCAAGCGTGCCACCATCAGCATATTTTGCATGGTCCAGCCGGCAGGGTCGGTGAAGGCGTGGCCGAGGACGTACCTCCGCCAGAACTCGACCTGTTCGGCGGCTTCGGCCAGACCGGAAGCATCGCGTGTGATGCCCACGGCCCGCCACATCAGGGAGCGCAACGAGTCACGGATATCGGCGAGGTCGAGGGTTTCGTGGCCTCCCTCGACCGGAGCGCCGGCGATGGGGGGCACTTCGAGGCGGGTCGGTCCTTCGGTTTCGAGCATCCTCACAATATCCTCGGCAGCGCGTGCTCCGTGGACGAGACCTTCGAGGAGGCTGTTTGAGGCAAGGCGATTGGCTCCGTGCAGGCCGGAGCTGGTGACTTCTCCCGCGGCCCAGAGACCGGGGAGCGTGGTCCGACCGTCGTGATCGATCGTCACGCCACCGATCATGTAGTGTGCGCCGGGGCGGACCGGGATGGGGTCACGGGTCATATCCAGGTCGAAGCCACGGCAGAGCCGGTCGATCCCTGGGAACCGGCGGCGGATGTAGGCAGCATCAAGGTGCGACAGATCGAGATAGACGCTCGGGTGCCGGGTCTTGACCATCTGCTCGGTGATCGCCCGAGAGACGTCGTCGCGAGGAGCGAGTTCGGCGAGCGGGTGATACTCGGGCATGAACCGGTGGCCGTTCCGATCGCGGAGGTAGGCCCCCTCCCCTCGGAGCGCCTCGGTCAGAAGGTGACGGGCCGAGCCGGCAATGTAAAGCACCGTCGGGTGGAACTGCATGAATTCCATGTCGCGGAGCTCGGCCCCCGCGCGATAGGCCAGCGCGTGGCCATCGGCCGTGGCGATCGCGGGGTTGGTCGTCTCGCGATAGAGTTGACCGGCTCCCCCCGTTGCGAGCATCACCGCGCGGGCCCAGACCAGGGCAGGGCCGCGTCTGCGATCCCAGACCAGGGCGCCTCGGCACCGGCCCTCGTGCGTGAGCAGGTCGATCGTGAAGCTGTTCTGCCAGATCCGTGTGTTGGGCCGGGCGCTCGCCTTGAGGATGACAGCCCGCATGACTTCCAGGCCGGTCGCATCCCCCAGCGCATGGACGATCCGAGGGTGCGAGTGCCCCCCCTCGCGGGTGAGCGCCACCTGGCCGTCGACCTGATCAAAGTGGGTTCCCCACTCGATCAACTCAGCGATTCGGCGGGGCGCTTCGCGGACGACCATCGCAACGACTTCGGGATCGCAGAGGCCCTTGCCGGCGGCAAGCGTGTCGGCGATATGATCCTCAAAGTGGTCCTCGGGATCGAGCACCCCCGCGATTCCGCCTTGCGCGTAGCTACTGTTGCTCTCGCGAACTTCATCCTTGGTGACGACGAGAACTCGGTGAGACTCACCGATCCCGAGCGCGGTGCGCATGCCCGCAACGCCTCCGCCAATGATCAGAACGTCCGCGAAGTGATGGGGCAACTCCCTCGGATCGAAGCCAACGAGGTAGCGACGGGGCAGATCGAGCGGGGCGGACATGTGGGTCTCACGCGTGAGTGTCATTGCCATGAAACAATGGGCAGGTGAAGCCGAGCCTCCCTGCCCATTGTCAGTGATCGTCGGCCCGTCCTGGGTTACTCGGTGCCGGGGCCCGAGGTCACAGGCCGGCGCGACTTGGATCGCGAGAGACTGCTCTTATACGCTTCAAAGCCGCTCCGCAGCTCGCGAGGAACTTCGAAGCGAGCACCTTGAACGTTGTCACGAAGGTCATCCTGAGCCACGCTTCCCTTCGCACGATCCGTCCTGTTGCCAAGACGAGCGTTCGGGTTCAGCTCGGGAAGCGTCCGGTTCGGGTCGAAGGTCCGGTCGACGCCCGGTTTGACCTGAATCTCACGGCCTGGACCGGCGGGAGCCTTGTCGAGCTTCTTCATCTTCGTCACGAACTGCTCCATCTCCTCGCGGGACATCCCGGTCGCTTGCTCAAGTTCGGGTGTGACCTGGTTTCGTTTGAGGAGCTCTTCGAGCTTGTTGAGAACGAGGTCGGTCTGGGGCACGTCGGGCGCGACGGTCTCAGCCGAGTTCGCAGGAGGCGTTTCCGCCCGAGGGGGGAGTTCGCCCTTGTCGTCCGTTGAGGGAACCATCGGCTCACCGGCATCACCAGGCGCAGATCGTCCGCCACCCGACGGCGTGGTGCCGCCCCCTTTGCCGCCCCCCTGCCCCTTCTGCTGGTCTTGAGAAGCTCCCGGGCCCGCTTTCTGACTCGTCTCCCCAGTAGGTTGGCCCGTCGCGGGTCCCTCCTGGCGCTGCTCCGGTGTTCCCGGAGCCGGTGAGCCATTGGCCCCTTCTCCATTACGCCCCGATCCCTGCGAAGGAGCATCGTTCGGCCTTGCGGAATCGCCCGTGGGCCTGCCTTCACCCGAACGTTGGGCGGCGTTTGGATCCGTTGCTGATTTCTCGGTTCCAGAGGGCTTCACCGCCTGTTCCCCAGCGCCTCGCCCCATGTTCCCTTGAGGATGCGATTGATTACCAGTTGGGGAGCCCGAACCCGGCTGATTACCGGATGGAGAGCCCGATCCCGGCCGGTTGCCGGATGGGGAGCCCGAGCCCGGCTGATTACCGGTTGGGGAGCCCGAACCTGGCTGATTACCAGTTGGAGAGCCCGAACCTGGCTGATTACCAGTTGGGGTGCCCGAGCCCGGCTGATTACCAGTTGGGGAGCCCGATCCTGGCTGATTGCCGGATGGAGAGCCCGAGCCCGGCTGGTTGCCGGATGGAGAGCCCGAGCCCGGCTGGTTGCCGGATGGAGAGCCCGAGCCCGGTTGATTGCCGGATGGAGAGCCCGAGCCCGGCTGATTGCCGGATGGGGAACCCGACCCCGGCGACCCTTGCTGGCCACCCCCACCCGGCTGATCACCGGGAGAGGAGCCAGGACCGGGCTTCGAGCCTGAACCACCCGAGCCCCCCGACCCCGACTTCGATCCTTGTTCGCCGCCCGACGGGGACGGGCTGCCGGGAGAGGAGCTCTGATTGGATTGCGTTCCGGACTGATTATCCGCTGAGCCGCCCGAGGAGGACTGGCTACCACCAGAAGGACTAGGAGGAGCAGCCGGATTTTGAGGTGGCGCGGATGGCATCGCAGGCGGCTCCTGGGGCTCGGGCTGCCGCTGCTCCGGAGGCGCCGGTTCCTCTTCAGGCTGCTGAGGCTTGCGTTCGGCCTTTTTCTTCTCCTGTTCCTTCTTTGGAATTTCGTATTTTGGCCCTTTGTCCTCAGCCTTTTTCTCTTGATCCTTCTTGGCCGCGGCCTTCTCTTGTTCCTTCTTGGCCGCAGTCTTCTCTTGAGCCTTCTTGGTCGATTCGGGCTGCGGCCGATTCTTGGTTTGGTCCGACTTCTTGGTCGTCGCCGTAGCCTTCTCGGTCGCCTCTTTCTGCGTTTTGGATTGTTCGTCCTTGGTCGAGGGCGATTCCGAATTTCGACCGGTCGCGGCCTTCTGCTGATCCGTCAGGTTAGAGGGACGAGTGTTCTCTTGCTGGTCCGGCTGAGCTGACGGATCCGCTGCGTTTTTTTTCTGAGGCTCACCGGCTCGCGCGTCGGGGCGCCCTGTTTCATTGCGGTCCACTGGCCGCTTGTTCTCGTCCGGCTTCATCCCCGGCTGTTCACGCGGGTCTGTGGAATTCCGCTGTTGGTTTGGTGAGTCTTTAGCCCGATTCTCCGCGTCAGGCATCGGCTGCGTGCCGGGTTGCTGCTGCTGCGCATCGCCAGGCTTCTGCATGCCACCAGGCTGCGGTTGCTGCGCGTCGCCAGGTTTCTGGGCACCGCTAGGCTGCGGTTGCTGGGAATCACCGGGTTTCTGGGCACCGCCAGGCTGCGGTTGCTGGGATTCACCGGGTTTCTGGGCACCGCCAGGCTGCGGTTGCTGGGAATCGCCAGGCTTCTGCGCACCACCAGGCTGCGGTTGCTGGGAATCGCCAGGCTTCTGGGCACCACCAGGCTGCGATTGCTGCGAGTCGCCAGGTTTCTGCATGCCACCAGGCTGCGGTTGCTGCGCGTCGCCAGGCTTCTGGGCACCGCCAGGTTTCTGTGCGCCACCAGGCTGCGGTTGCTGCGAGTTACCAGGCTTCTGCACGCCACCAGGCTGCGGTTGCTGAGAATCACCGGGTTTCTGGGCACCGCCAGGCTGCGGTTGCTGGGAATCGCCAGGCTTCTGCTGTTGTGCGCCACCAGGCTGCGGTTGCTGGGAATCACCAGGCTTCTGGGCGCCACCAGGCTGCGGTTGCTGGGAATCACCGGGCTTCTGCTGTTGTGCGCCACCAGGCTGCGGTTGCTGGGAATCACCGGGTTTCTGGGCACCGCCAGGCTGCGGTTGCTGGGAATCGCCAGGTTTCTGTGCGCCACCAGGCTGCGGTTGCTGCGCGTCGCCAGGCTTCTGGGCACCACCAGGCTGCGGTTGCTGGGAATCGCCAGGTTTCTGTGCGCCACCAGGCTGCGGTTGCTGCGCGTCGCCAGGCTTCTGCACGCCACCAGGCTGCGGTTGCTGAGAATCACCGGGTTTCTGGGCACCACCAGGCTGCGGTTGCTGGGAATCGCCAGGTTTCTGTGCGCCACCAGGCTGCGGTTGCTGCGCGTCGCCAGGCTTCTGGGCACCACCAGGCTGCGGTTGCTGGGAATCGCCAGGCTTCTGCGCACCACCAGGCTGCGGTTGCTGGGATTCACCGGGTTTCTGGGCACCGCCAGGCTGCGGTTGCTGGGAATCGCCAGGTTTCTGTGCGCCACCAGGCTGCGGTTGCTGCGCGTCGCCAGGCTTCTGCACGCCACCAGGCTGCGGTTGCTGAGAATCACCGGGTTTCTGGGCACCACCAGGCTGCGGTTGCTGGGAATCGCCAGGCTTCTGCTGTTGTGCGCCACCAGGCTGCGGTTGCTGGGAATCACCAGGCTTCTGGGCGCCACCAGGCTGCGGTTGCTGGGAATCACCAGGCTTCTGCTGTTGTGCGCCACCAGGCTGCGGTTGCTGGGAATCACCGGGTTTCTGGGCACCGCCAGGCTGCGGTTGCTGGGAATCGCCAGGCTTCTGCTGTTGTGCGCCACCAGGCTGCGGTTGCTGGGAATCACCGGGCTTCTGGGCACCACCAGGCTGCGGTTGCTGGGAATCGCCAGGTTTCTGTGCGCCACCAGGCTGCGGTTGCTGCGCGTCGCCAGGCTTCTGGGCACCGCCAGGTTTCTGTGCGCCACCAGGCTGCGGTTGCTGCGAGTTACCAGGCTTCTGCACGCCACCAGGCTGCGGTTGCTGAGAATCACCGGGTTTCTGGGCACCACCAGGCTGCGGTTGCTGGGAATCACCGGGCTTCTGCTGTTGTGCGCCACCAGGCTGCGGTTGCTGGGAATCACCGGGTTTCTGGGCACCGCCAGGCTGCGGTTGCTGGGAATCGCCAGGTTTCTGTGCGCCACCAGGCTGCGGTTGCTGCGCGTCGCCAGGCTTCTGGGCACCACCAGGCTGCGGTTGCTGGGAATCGCCAGGCTTCTGCGCACCACCAGGCTGCGGTTGCTGGGATTCACCGGGTTTCTGGGCACCGCCAGGCTGCGGTTGCTGGGAATCGCCAGGTTTCTGTGCGCCACCAGGCTGCGGTTGCTGCGCGTCGCCAGGCTTCTGGGCACCACCAGGCTGCGGTTGCTGGGAATCGCCAGGTTTCTGTGCGCCACCAGGCTGCGGTTGCTGCGCGTCGCCAGGCTTCTGCACGCCACCAGGCTGCGGTTGCTGAGAATCACCGGGTTTCTGGGCACCACCAGGCTGCGGTTGCTGGGAATCGCCAGGCTTCTGCTGTTGTGCGCCACCAGGCTGCGGTTGCTGGGAATCACCGGGCTTCTGGGCACCACCAGGCTGCGGTTGCTGGGAATCGCCAGGTTTCTGTGCGCCACCAGGCTGCGGTTGCTGCGCGTCGCCAGGCTTCTGGGCACCGCCAGGTTTCTGTGCGCCACCAGGCTGCGGTTGCTGCGAGTTACCAGGCTTCTGCACGCCACCAGGCTGCGGTTGCTGAGAATCACCGGGTTTCTGGGCACCACCAGGCTGCGGTTGCTGGGAATCGCCAGGCTTCTGCTGTTGTGCGCCACCAGGCTGCGGTTGCTGGGAATCACCAGGCTTCTGGGCGCCACCAGGCTGCGGTTGCTGGGAATCACCAGGCTTCTGCTGTTGTGCGCCACCAGGCTGCGGTTGCTGGGAATCACCGGGTTTCTGGGCACCGCCAGGCTGCGGTTGCTGGGAATCGCCAGGCTTCTGCTGTTGTGCGCCACCAGGCTGCGGTTGCTGGGAATCACCGGGTTTCTGGGCACCGCCAGGCTGCGGTTGCTGGGAATCGCCAGGTTTCTGTGCGCCACCAGGCTGCGGTTGCTGCGCGTCGCCAGGCTTCTGGGCACCGCCAGGTTTCTGCTCGCCACCGGGTTGTTGTTGCTGCGCGTCGCCAGGTTTCTGGGCACCGCCAGGCTGCGGTTGCTGGGAATCGCCAGGTTTCTGTGCGCCACCAGGCTGCGGTTGCTGCGCGTCGCCAGGCTTCTGCACGCCACCAGGCTGCGGTTGCTGAGAATCACCGGGTTTCTGGGCACCACCAGGCTGCGGTTGCTGGGAATCGCCAGGCTTCTGCTGTTGTGCGCCACCAGGCTGCGGTTGCTGGGAATCACCGGGTTTCTGGGCACCGCCAGGCTGCGGTTGCTGGGAATCGCCAGGCTTCTGCTGTTGTGCGCCACCAGGCTGCGGTTGCTGGGAATCACCGGGTTTCTGGGCACCGCCAGGCTGCGGTTGCTGGGAATCACCGGGTTTCTGGGCACCGCCAGGCTGCGGTTGCTGGGAATCGCCAGGCTTCTGCGCACCACCAGGCTGCGGTTGCTGGGAATCGCCAGGCTTCTGCTGTTGTGCGCCACCAGGCTGCTGCGATTGCTGGGGATCGGATGGGGTCTGGTTCGGAATCGCACCTCGCGCCACATCGGAAGCGTCACCGCGCGGTTGCTGCGGGTTGCCCGGTTGCGAATTCTGGGGAGCAGAATTGGGCGAGCCCGGCTGCGGTGGTGATGCTTGTGAGACTGGTTCTCGTGCGGCGTTCGCGCCAGTCTGCGGCGCCCCCTGAGACGGACCACTCTTCGGCGAGTTGGCCGCGGAGGAGTTGGTGTTCTCGGTACCGCTGCCTGATCCGTTGGAAGGCTTCGGTGGATTGATCCCGAGCGACTTTTGCAACTCGCGGAGCTTTTGGAGGTCGTCCGGAGACATGGGACGCGGTTCGCGTTGGTCGGCTTTCTGCGCCGGGGCCTCGGTCGAGTCGACGGTCCCCTGATCCTCCTTCTGCGCACCAGGCTGATTCGCTTCTCGCGAGTTCTGAGAATCCGCACCTTCGCCTCGGTCGCGCGGCTCTTGGTCAGGCCGAGGTTGAGGGGCCGGCTCCGACGGCTCGGGTTCGGAACTCTCGGCGACAGCCTTCTGCTGTTCCTCGTCCTGTCGTTTCTCTTCCTGAGCCTTTTGATCGGCTTGCTTCTTCTCACTCGGTGGGAGCGGTGCCGTGATCTTGATCTTCTGCCGCTGGGTTTCGAACCGGTTCGACTGCGGCTCCTTGGTATCACGGACCGTGAGCCAGTACTCCACTTCCGAACCAGGTTCGACCTTCCACGAGGCCAGGTCGAGCAGCTCGGTCCCCCGGAAAGTGGTGGTTGGGGGTCGTTGCTCGAGCAAGTTCTTCGAGAGGAGCGTCTCCCCCTTCTGGTGAACGTGCAGTGTGACGTCCTTGACGCCATGGTCGTCACTGGCCTTCATCACCAAGGGGACTTGTACGTTGCTCGGGACCTCGATTTCAGGGGTCTCGGGTCTCTCGAACGAAGCCGTCGGCGCATGGTCGGGCAACGCAATAATGTCATGGACCACGGGGTCGGGGTTCATCTGACCGCCGGTCGTCCGGAACTTGATCGTGTAGCTGCCCGACTTATCGACCTTGAACTTCCCGACCAACTCCTTGGGGTCCGATGAGGCGACCTCCATGGCAACCGCGTCAGCCTTCGGGAACGAGAGGGCAGCCGAGCGTGCAGGCTCGTTCGTGCGTGCGTGGACCGTCACGATCGTCCCCTCGATCGCCTCGACGTTCCCTCCCTCGATCCCCGGGCGCCGATCGAGCTTGAGATAGCGGGGAAAGTCGTAGTCGATCGAGACCGACGTCACCATCGGGGCGGGGGTCACTTCGACGTGGTACTTCAGGGACTCGGCGTCACCGCCCGTGAGATAGTAGTCGAGGCTCTGCTGAACGTTATGAAGCGCCGTTTGCCAGGGGTCGTAGCGATTCGCGCCCGGCGTAAACTCCTGAACCGTATAAAACTTCCCGCCATCCACGCTGTAGTGGAGCAGGACACGGTCGGGGCGGAGCCCTTGTGAGACGTCGACGAAGAAGGGGACATGACTCCCGGCCACGACCTGGGAAAGTTCCGGGTCATCGCCCGGCTTGATGTTCATGAGCCGAGTATTGGTCGGTCGAACCACATCCGCCAAAAGCGCCCGCTTGGCCGAGTCGAAAATACTCTTGGGCGTCAGAAAGGCATAGAGGCAGAACAGAACGAGAACGGCCGAGAGCGTGTAGGCAACCTGGATCAGCCTGCGTTGATTGACGACGGCATCGATCTCGATGCCGGTCAGGTCGTTCACCGCCTTGGCCTCGATCGCGGTCATGGCCGCCTTCGAAATCTCGGTCCGACGCCGTTTCAGGTCGAGATAGTTGATCAGGCTGTTCTTGAAGGCGGGATCAGACTCCTCGATCGTCTTCGCCGCATAGAGGCCATTGACCCGCCCGATCAGAGGCAGGCCAATTCTCAGGACCGCAAACGCGATCCCTCCCGTCAGACCGGTGAACAAGACAATTCGCCGCAGCCAGATCGGCAGACCAAACGCATGGTCGAGCACCACCTCCACAAATAGGAGCGCAATCGCCGACACCACCAGGATCAGGCTGGAGGTCAGCAGGTCGGTCATCTTGATCCGGGACCGGGTCCTGCTGAGCTGGTGATCGATGTATTGCTCATAGTCCAGCATCTTGCCGTATGGCTGCGTGCTCGATGCCATGGATGCGGACTCCCTGGAGACAGATGTGAGGGGGCGCGGTGGCTCACGCTATTATACGTTTCGGAGAGCGGAAAAAGCGAACTCGCCGCGCTGATTCCCGATTCTGACAAAGTGATGAGGAACCTTGGAGGCGAGGCCGGGCAATCGACCGGCGGCGAGGCCGTTCTCAACGCCCCTGGGTCATCGCCTCCGCGACCATACGAGGGGCCACGGTCGTCAGGGTTTTCCCGGTTCGCGCGGCAATCCGGGCGGTCGCGAAGTAGGTGTTGGGTGCAAACTCATCGATCGACCACCGAGCGATGGCCCGCACAAACGGACCGTCCTTTGGCCCGAAGGGTTCCATCACGGCCGGGATGGACTTCACCACCTTCCCCTCGGTGTCATGAATTCGAATCTCAACCAGCCCGACAATTTCCGTGAAGGCGGGAGGGATTGCCACAACTCCTTGAACCTGCGCCCGTTCGGGCTGGACCCAGGGCGTATCGACCCAGAATGGGAAGCTCGCGGGGCCGACGATGCTCAAGTAGTCCGGGTCAAACGCCTTGACCAGCTCGACCTTGCCTTGCGAGGCCGGTTGTTGGACCGAGAGAGGCGAACCATAGGTGAAAGTTCGATCGGTTCGGGTCTTACCGTCGCCACTGCAAAGTTCAGCGTCGAGGGCGAAAACAGCCCCAAGCTTGGGCGAAAACTCGGGGAAATTGGCCCAGGGAAGTTTGAACTCGCACTCGTAGCCGTTGGCATTACTCGACGCGGCGATCTCGACGCCCTTCAAAACGATGTTACTGGTAGCGATCCCGCCCCGAATCACCCACCGCGGCTTGATATCGGCACCTTGAAACGGCGAGTAATAAAGATGGATCGCTCCGGTGGTCCAGTCCTTACTTCGAAGGGCATCGCCCGAGCGAGTGTCGAGATAAAACTCGACGGCGTCCCCATTAAAGCTGGACTGCAAGGGGGCGGGGTTGGCCTGCATCCGGTCGAGACAACGGAGGCCAATATACAGCGCCTCGTCATCCCACATATAAAAGAACTGTGCCGCGCGATTCTCAGGGGACTTATGGTTGTAGGCGAGCGGCGTGCAAAAGGCTTGCGACCACTCGAGGAGCCGGCCGTCCATTTCGACCTGGCTCGGGGCCAGCGTCACCAGGCCACGCACCCCTTTTGTGAGGGGGACGGGGGCAAGTTCGTTGCCGCGAGCCATCAGTGGGCCGAAGACCAGGAGGGCCAGGCCGACCCCGAGAGTATTGCGCATCGTCAATCGTCTCTTTAGCACGGGGGAGTGGGACCAATCCGTCTCGGACGCAGAAGTCCGAATGCTACGGGCCGTTGCGGCCCGTTGCAAGCGGGGGACGGTCGGGAGCAAGGCGACCGTCCAGCGGCTCAGGCCCACTCCACCGTCCGGTCACCTTTGACGACCTCGCCGATCACCCAGGCCGGAAGTTTTGCCTCGGACGTGATGTAGCGAGCGATCGCGTCGGCATAGTAGTCAGCGACGACCATGACCAGTCCGATACCCATGTTGAAGACCCGGTCCATCTCGGCCTCGGGAACGTTGCCGAGCTTCTGGAGCCAGGGGAAAACCTTGGGGATATCCCATGAGCCGCGGCGGAGCCGGACCGAGCAGCCCTCTGGGAGGATTCGTGGGGTGTTATCGACCAGGCCGCCGCCGGTGATGTGTGCGATGCCGTGGACGATCCGCTTCACTCGGTAGTGGCGGTAAACCGTCTTCATGGCCCGAACGTAAATCCGGGTCGGCTCGAGGAATTCATCGGCGACCGTCCGGCCCAGTTCGGGTACGAAAGTGTCGGGCTGGAGGCCGGCGGCGTCGAGCGCAATCTTTCGCGCCAGGCTGTAGCCGTTGGAGTGGAGCCCCGAGCTGGCGATGCCAATCACCTTGTCTCCCGGGCGAATTTCCTTACCGTCCAGGATGTGCTTGCGTTCGACGACTCCCAGGCAGAACCCGGCCAGATCGTACTCGCCGGCCTTATAGAAGTCGGGGAGGATTGCGGTCTCGCCACCGAGCAAGGCGCACTCGGCCTCAATGCAACCGTCGCTGATCCCCTGCACGACGTCCCGCGTCAACTTGGGATCATCTTTGCTCATGGCCACGTAGTCGAGAAACAGGAGCGGTTCGGCGCCGGCGCAAAGGCAGTCGTTGACCGACATCGCGACCAGATCGATTCCGACCGTCGCGTGCCTGCCGGTGGCGAAGGCCAGCTTCAGCTTGGTGCCAACCCCGTCGGTGGACGCGACGAGGACCGGGTCGCGGTAGGTGCGGGTGAGGAGCCCGATCTTGGCGTCGAGCCGGAACAGACCGGCGAACCCGTCCTTCCACTCGATCACCCGCGCGGGAGTCAGCGGGTAGGTCCGTTTCAACAAGGGGGGGAGCTGGGCCATTGTTTCCTCGTAGGTATCGAGGTCAACGCCAGCGGCCCGGTAATCGATCGACTCGGACATAAAAACATCCGCGGGGCTTTGAGGTCGGCCAGGTGCACGCCCGGTCTCAGAGGAGCATGCCCTGCCTGTTTATCTTCTTTTGGGGATCGCGCTCACGAACCAGGCAGTTCTTACAAAGCGCTCCCCACCCATTGTACCACCGGTCCCAGGCGCTGGGATGCGCCGGCGGCCTCTCAACGAGCATTACCACTGTACGTGCTTGATCGGGTTGACGGCGAGGGATATCTTTGAAGGCTTCCGCACGCATGGGCCGTGGATCGAGCGGTCCTCCCGCCGCCGTGGTCATTCCCGAAAACGACGAGGAGCCAGAAGTCATGAATCGAAAGTGGATCGTTGCGATTGCCACCATGTTCTCGTTCAGCGCCTTGATTGTCGGACTCTCGATTGCCGACGAGGGTGGACCGCTGCATGAGGCGATGGAAAAAGTCAACGCCAAGAGCAACGCCATCAAGAAGGCCACCCGCACCAAGATTGCTTACGCCAAGGCCCAGAAAGACCTCCCGGCCCTGGCAGATGAGCTCATCAAGCTCTCCAAGGAAACGAAGGAGCTTGCCAAGGACGCGGTCAAGAAGGCCAAGAACGTGAAGGATGCCGAGAAGCAGTGGGGCGAACTGAGCGACGCGTTCACCAAGGAACTCGAGAAGTTCCACACCAAGGTGAGCGACTCCAATACCACCCAAGAGCAAGCCAAGTCGGCCTATAGCCCGGTGAGCCAGAGCTGCACCAAGTGCCACGACATCTTCCGCGTTGAGGAAGACGGCTTCTGATCCTGCGCAACGACTTCGACTCCTGAGCACCGCTCCATCCGACCCCGGCCTTCACGCAGACTTGCGGACGGCCGGGGCGTTCGCTTCCTCTGGGCCCGCCGTCGCGATGCGCTACCTCGACTTGACCTTGCCCGAAATCGCCAACAACCTGGCCCTCGACGAAGCCCTACTGGTCGCCGCCGAAGAGCGTGGGGCCGGTCCCTCCCTGAGAATCTGGGAATCACCGACCCTGGCCGTCGTGCTGGGGGCGTCGGGACGCCTTCACGAGGATGTCCTGATCGACGCCTGCCTGGCTGATGGCGTAGCCATCGCAAGGCGAGCGAGTGGCGGAGGGACCGTGGTCATCGGCCCAGGGGCCCTGAACGTGTCGGTCGTCCTGGCCGCCGACGTCGCCCCCGGCCTCACCGCCGTGGACGTGGCCCAACGGTTCGTCCTCGACCGCCTGGCCGACGCGATCCGGGCGCGGGGACCGGCCGTCGAGGTCCTCGGCTCGGGGGACCTGACCCTCAAGCTTCGCAAATTCTCGGGCAGCGCTCAGCGCCGGCTACGGAACCACTTTCTGATCCACGCAACGATCCTTTACGACTTTCCACTTCACCTGGTCCCCCGGTACACTGGACTCCCTCGCCGACAGCCCTCCTACCGTGGCCAACGTACGCATGAGGACTTCCTGACCAACGTCCCGCTCGCTCGTGAAAAACTGATCGAAGCCATCACCGGCGCCTGGTTGCCGGCCAATCATCCTCCCGAACTCGTGATTCCTCCTGAAGATCTGATTCAAGAACTCCTCGCCGCCAAGTTCGCCGATCCGGCCTGGATCAAGCGGTTATAGGAGTTTTATCAGCCTTCTTCAAATCTCGGCGAGAGTTCCGCCGAATGTATACCTGCGGCACCCAACTGAGTTTGCGAAACATCCGAATTTTTCCCTCAGTACGGCCTCAAATTGGCATGGATGTCAATCCGTTTGCCCAAAGTGCCTATACTGAGAAAAAGAGAACGGATAGGGGTTTGGGCCCGGGAACCTTTGGGTTATGCTGAGATCATGCGTGTCGTCGCGTTTTTCCGCGAGACCGACCATCGTCCTGGATTGCCAACTCGGCAACGGGTCAGGCCATGCGCCGGGCCCAACTAGGGATCTTTTCCAATGAATCGCTCGACGGTCGCGAACCGGTGGAATCTCGATCTTATCGAGGGTAACTACCAGCGCTGGCGGACCGACCCCGCCTCGGTTGATGAATCGTGGCGGCTCTTCTTCGAGGGCTACGAGCTCGGCCAATCCGGTAACGGAATGGACCGAGCCGACGTCGATCTGGATGCCGCGCGGGCTCAGGCCGCGGTCACCCGATTGATCGACGCCTACCGCGAAATCGGTCATTACCTGGCCGATCTCGACCCCTTGAAGCTCAACCCCGCTCGCGACTCGCACGAATTGCTCGACCTTGCCGCGTTCGGCCTCTCCTCGGCCGATCTCGATAAGCCCTTTTATAACAAACTCAGCGACCCCCCACACTCGACGCTTCGCGAACTGATCGCGGTCCTTCGCGAGACGTATTGCCGAAAAATCGGCGTCGAGTACATGCACATCCGCAACGTCGAAGTCCGTCGCTGGCTTCAGTCGCGAATGGAACCGAACCGCAACCGCCCGAATTTCGACCTGCGCAAAAAGCGGCGGATCGTTCTCAAGCTCAACGCTGCTGAGCTCTTTGAATCGTTCCTCCACAGCCACTACATCGGGCAGAAGCGATTCTCGCTCGAAGGGGGGGAGATGCTCATCCCCCTGCTCGACTCGATCATCGAGGGCTCCTCGAAGTTCGGGGTCCGCGAAATCGTCATGGGGATGCCCCACCGAGGACGGCTCAACGTCCTGGCCAATATCCTCAACAAGCCTTACGGCATGATCTTCAGCGAGTTCGAAGGGAACATGCCGGAGACCGTCGGGGGCGACGGTGACGTCAAGTATCACCTGGGCTTCTCGGCCGACCATGTCACCACCGACAAGCACTCGATCCACCTCTCGCTGACCCCCAACCCGAGCCACCTCGAGGCCGTTAACCCGGTCGTCGAAGGCCGAGTTCGCGCCAAGCAACGTCGATTCAAGGACCGCGACCGCAAGCTCGGCCTGCCGATCCTGATCCACGGCGACGCCGCGTTCGCCGGCCAAGGGCTCGTGCCCGAAACCCTGAATCTGTCGCAATTGCCCGGCTATCGGACCGGCGGCACGATTCACATCGTCGTGAACAACCAGATCGGCTTCACGACCGCCCCCAGCGAGGGACGTTCCACTCGCTATTGCACCGACGTGGCGAAGATGATCGAAGTGCCGATCTTCCACGTCAACGGTGAGGACCCCGAGGCCGTCGTGTACGTGGCCGAGCTCGCGCTCGAGTTCCGCGAGACGTTTGGCCAGGACGTCGTCATCGACATGGTCTGCTACCGCCGACACGGCCACAACGAAGGGGACGAGCCGGCGTTCACCCAGCCCTTGATGTACGGCAAGATCAAGGACCGGATGAGCATCCGCGAGCTCTATACCGAAACCCTCGTGATGACCGGCGAGCTCTCGACCGACGAGGCCGAAACCATCGCCGAGACCTTCCGCGACAAGATGGAAGAGGTCTACAAGGAGGTCCACGAAGGCCAGAGCACGCTCAAACCGTTGCAGCCCGGCTTCGGGTCGCATTGGCAAGGGTTCACTCCCCACTACTCGTTCGCTCCCACCGAAACGGGAATCCCGTACGAAACGCTCGCGCAGATGACCACGGCAATGGCGGTCGTCCCCTCCGGGTTCGCCGTTAACCCGAAGATCGAACGGATCTACGCGAATCGCGTCAAGACGATGGAAGCCAAGGGGGGGGTCGACTGGGCGTTCGCCGAGTCCTTGGCCTTCGGCTCGCTCCTGCTCGAAAACACCCCGGTACGGCTCAGTGGTCAGGACAGCCGCCGAGGCACGTTCAGCCAGAGGCATGCGGTCATCGTCGACGGACAGACCGGGGAGCGGTACGTACCGCTCAAAAACCTGGCGGCCGAACAGGCGGAGATCTGCATTTACGACAGTCTGCTCTCCGAGGCCGCCGTGCTCGGGTTCGACTACGGCTACTCGCTCGACGAACCCCACATGCTGATCCTCTGGGAGGCTCAGTTCGGCGACTTCGCCAACGGTGCACAGGTCATCATCGACCAGTTCATCGCCTCGGCCGAGTCAAAATGGGGACGCGCCAGCGGCCTGGTCATGCTCTTGCCTCACGGCTATGAAGGGCAAGGACCGGAGCACTCGAGCGCCCGGCTCGAACGTTTCCTCCAGCTCTGCGCTGAGGATAACATCCAGGTCGTGACCCCATCGACCCCCGCGCAGTATTTCCACATGCTCCGCCGGCAGGTCCGCCGCAATTTCCGCAAGCCCTTGATCGTGATGACGCCCAAGAGCCTGCTCCGTCACAAACTGGCCGTTTCGCCGGTGGATGAGCTCGTCTCGAATCGTTTCTACGAAGCCATCGACGATCCGGCCGCCGACCCCGACCGGGTTCGCCGGGTCGTGGTCTGTGGCGGCAAGGTCTACTACGACCTGATGGCCAAACGAGAAGAAGTCGGCAAGACGCGCGACGTTGCGATCATCCGGCTCGAGCAGCTCTACCCCTGGCCCGAAGAGGCCCTGAAGGCTGCGCTCTCGCGGTACACGAACGTCCGCGAGTGGGTCTGGGCCCAGGAAGAGTCGCAAAACATGGGGGCCTGGACGTTCGTCGCGCCTCGACTCCAGGAACTGATGGGGTTCCCGTTCCAGTACGTCGGTCGCGACGCCAGCGCCAGTCCCGCGACCGGTTCGCACTCGGTCCACGAGCGCGAGCAGAACGAACTGGTCGAGGCCGCGATCGGGTCGGCGATTCCTCACCTGGTCCACGCTCATCCCGTCCGCCCCGCCGTGGCCCTGTCGCTTAAGCAAGGAGTGAGCTGAGATGCCCGCCGTCGCCATTACCGTGCCGGGAGTCGGCGAGTCCATTACCGAAGGGATCCTGTCACGCTGGCTCAAGGCCGACGGTTCGGCCGTCAAAGCGGGCGAACCCTTGTTCGAGCTCGAGACCGACAAAGCGAATAACGTCGTGCCCGCCTCCGCCTCGGGCGTCCTGAAAATCAACGTTGCCGAAGGGGAGACCGTGGACATTGGGTCCACGGTCGGCACCATCGACCCCGAGGGCCAGCCCTCGGCCGCTATAGCCACCCCGAAGCAACCGGCCAATACCAAGGCCGCAACCGCTCCCCCCCAGGCCGCGGCTCCTGCCGCGACCAACGGAGGCGCGGAGGTGGCGCTCTCGCCGGCCGTGCGGCGGATCGTCGCCGAGGAGAACGTCGACCCCAGCCAGGTAGGTGGTACGGGCCGAGGGGGACGGATCACCAAGGGGGACGTCCTGGCTCATGTCGCCTCGACCCCAGGCGCTCCGGCTGCTCCGGCCGCCGCGCCGGCTGCGGCCGTGCCTCCGCCGTCGATCAGCAACGGGGCGACGACCTCATCGGGTCTGCCTCGCGAAACACGGAAGCGGATGTCCGGAATCCGTCAGAAGATCGCTCAGCGCCTGGTCGAGGCGCAGCAGACCGCGGCGATCCTGACGACGTTCAACGAGGCGGATATGTCGCGGGTCATGGACCTGCGGGCTCGTTACAAGGACACGTTCAAGACGAAGCACGGCGTGGCCCTCGGCTTCATGTCGTTCTTCCTCAAGGCGGCCGTCGAGGCCTTGAAAGCATTCCCGGCCGTCAACGGCCGGATCGACGGCAACGAGATCGTCCTTCACAACGCCTACGACATCGGCGTGGCCGTCAGCACCGAGCGCGGGCTGATGGTCCCGGTCATTCGTGATGCCGACCAGCTCACGTTCGCCGGGATCGAGAAGGCGATCGGCGCGTACGCCGTCAAGGCCCGCGAAGGGACGATGGCGGTCAGTGATCTCCAAGGTGGAACGTTCACGATCACCAACGGCGGCGTCTTCGGATCGCTCCTGTCGACTCCCATCCTGAATCCTCCGCAAAGCGGAATCCTCGGGATGCACTCGATCCAGAAACGGCCCGTGGCCGTCGATGACCAGGTCGTGATCCGCCCGATGATGTACCTGGCCCTCTCCTACGACCACCGGATCGTCGATGGTCGCGAGGCGGTCAGCTTCCTCGTTCGCATCAAAGAATGCATTGAGAATCCCGAACGGCTGATGCTGGAAATCTGAGGTTCGTCACGAAAAGCGGCGGGGGGTGAAGCCAAATCACCCCCCGCCGCTTCGTTTCGGCCCTCATCGTTTTTCCACGTCTCTCGGCTGCTACCTGCGAGTTAAGGAACGTTCATGGCTCCCGAGTCAAATCGCTACGACCTGGTTGTGATTGGTTCCGGCCCCGGGGGCTACGTGGCCGCGATCCGCGCTGCGCAGCTCGGGATGAAGGTGGCTTGCGTCGAGAAACGCGAGTCGCTGGGCGGGACCTGTTTGAACATCGGCTGCATTCCAAGCAAGGCGCTTTTGGATTCCAGCGAGCTCTACCACCTGGCGCAAACCAAGTTCGCCAAGCACGGAATCAAGGTCGATGCGATCGGGCTCGACCTCCCGGCGATGCTCGCCCGCAAGGACACGGTCGTCAAGAGCCTGACCGAAGGGATCAAGTTCCTGTTCAAGAAGAACAAGATCGAACCGGTCTTCGGCACCGCCCGTGTGACTTCGGGCGAGACAGTGGTCGTCCGCAACGCCGAGGGCGCTGAGACGACGCTAGAAACCAAGCATATCCTGCTCGCCACCGGAAGCGCTCCGGTCAACCTGCCGTTCATCCCGTTCAACGGCAAAACGATCGTCAGCTCGACCGAGGCCCTGACCTTCGACCGCGTCCCCGAACACCTGGTCGTGGTGGGCGGCGGTTACATCGGCCTGGAGCTCGGCTCGGTCTGGAAGCGGCTGGGCGCCAAGGTCACGGTCATCGAATTCCTCCCTCGGATCGTGCCGATGGCCGACCTCGAGGTGGGCACCTTGCTCCACAAGAGCCTGATCAAACAAGGCCTCGAATTCCACCTCGAGACCAAGGTCACAGGCGCGAAGGTCGAAGGGGACCGCGTCACCGTCACCGCCGAGACGAAAGACGGCCAGGTACTCACGGTCCCTTGCGACCGGGTCCTCGTCGCCGTCGGCCGCCGCCCGCACACCGAAGGCCTCGGCCTGGTCGAGGCGGGCGTCACCGTCGACCCCAAGACCGGCAAGGTCCCGATCGACGCCCACTACCGCACGAACGTGCCGACCATCTCGGCCATCGGCGACCTGGTGGACGGGCCGATGCTCGCCCACAAGGCGGAGGACGAAGGGGTCGCGTTCGCCGAGATCCTGGCCGGTAAGGCCGGGCATGTCGACTACAACACGATCCCGAGCGTGATCTACACCTGGCCCGAGATGGCGAGCGTCGGGATCACCGAGGAACAAGCCAAGGAGCAGAAGCTCGAATACAAGGTGGGCAAGTACCCGTTCCTCCCCAACGGCCGCGCCAAGGCGATGGACGAGTCCGAAGGACTCGTCAAGATCCTCGCCGACGCGAAGACCGACCGGGTCCTGGGCGTCCACATCTTCGGCCCCCGCGCTTCGGACCTGATCGCCG
Source organism: Singulisphaera photorubra (assembly GCF_045290345.1). Classification (GTDB taxonomy): domain Bacteria; phylum Planctomycetota; class Planctomycetia; order Isosphaerales; family Isosphaeraceae; genus Singulisphaera. The sequence continues at coordinate 5,455,468 of NZ_CP155447.1, forward strand.
AGGCGGTCACGATCATGGAGTTTGCCGGCAGCGCCGAAGACATCGCCCGGATCTCCCACGCTCACCCCACCCTCTCCGAAGCCGTCCGCGAAGCTGCGATGGCCGTCGATCGCCGCGCCATCCACGGCTGAGTAAGCCAAGGCCCTGCCCCACTCTGCCCTCACAACCAACCCACGGATTTGCCGGAGCGCCGGCAACCCGTGGGTTTTCGTTGCGCGTCCTGAGCAGGAGGATTGTGAAGTCCTTAGGATCCTTTGTAGGGTAGGCTTTAGCTGCCGTCTTTTCGGGTTGCCGGCAGTTAATGCCTACACGACAAAGCAAGCATCGCTTCGCAGTCGGGTTGCCGGTGGCAAACGAAAATCCCTCGGGAATCACGACGCAGAGCCACGTCAGGGAGAGGGAGGTGCTTGATGGCGAAGCCGAGTCACAACCAGAAACGCAAGGCCAAGCTCAAGAAGCGTGCCGAGCGGTCTCGGAAGCACGAGTCTCTCGCCTACACGGGCCAGAAGTACAAGACCGACGAGAACGCGCCGATCTTCTTGCGTACGGAGATCGGCATCTACGAGTCGTATGTGATGTGCGACTTCAAGCTGACCGACGACGACGTCGAAGCGGCGATCGAACAACTCGTGATTCAGATGCGGGACGGGTCGCTCCCGCCGGAATCCGAGTCCGACGAGATGACCATCACCGAAGGGGGCGAGGAAGATCTGATCATCGCCAACATCCGACGGAACTGGCGATACCTGGACGAGGCCGGGGAGTTACCCGGACGGAACGACCTGATCGGGATCCTCCGAACAATCCTGAGTTCGATCGAGATCTGGCGTTCTCAGAGCTTGCATCCCCAGGGCTACCTCCATTTCATCGAAGGCTTCGTGAAAAAGTTGGGTGTCACCGTTCAACGGGTGATACCAGCCCCCAGGTCGCTCCCCAGGCTGGAGGAGTAGCCGCTCGTTGAGAACCGAAACCATCGACGACATGTCGATAACTATCGAACAACGGCTCCTGGTACTCTTTCTCCACACCAGTCCTGGGATGGCGGCGCCGGCCGCAATCCCAGGACTGGTCGGACAGGTCAAGCTACAATCAGGTCGAGCTCAACGTTTCAGTGGCGTGGCCGTTGGCGGCTGTGTCGGTGCGTCGAGAGTCGCGGGGATGGGGTTTGAGTGGTCGTCGTTGAGTCTGACGACCTCACCCCCAGCGCGGCTCAGAAGTGCCTTCAGCAATTGCGGGTTGATCTGCGTTGAGATGAAACGGACCGAACCATCAGCGAAGCCGGCATTGCCCCCCTCGTCGGTGAATCCGCCGAACTGGGGCATCGGCTTGGCTGGGTCATATTCGATATCCTCAGGTTTCGTCCAGGGAATCTCACGCTTCGCCTCAACGAACATGATCGTGTTCGAAGTCCCGTCAGTCACTTCGGCAATCTTTACCCCGGGGTGGCCCGGTGGGAAGAGCGTCGGCTCACCGGTCACCACGAAGTAGGCATTGTTGCCGGACTCGTCAGACGGGTGCCGATAGAGAGGGGGTATCTTCTCGATCAGCTTCCGATTCGAGACGCTATCCCACGGTTCGTTGAAGTTGTACTCCTTGAAAAGATCGTTCTGCTCGATGTAGGGCAGGATGGCAACCCGCCAGCTATAGGGGGGCTTGCCATCGGCGGGCCGGATGACGGCCGGGGGGAAGTGACCGTAGGTATCGGCATAGTTATGCATCGCCAGGAGAAGTTGCTTGAGATTGTTTTGGCTCTGAGCCCGTCGCGCGGCGGACCGTGATGCAGTTCCCGCCGTCAGGAACATCGGTACCACTGCGGACAGATCGCCATCACTGCTGGCATGGAGACTCACGACCCGGTCGCCCCCATCAACCTCGGTCCGTGTCCGCGCGTTGGCCAGAAGCTGCTCCGCCAAGCCGAACAGCCTGAGCGATGCTTCCCGCGTCGGGCCAGGCTGGGCGCGGACATCCCGCCGGAGGCCCGGTAGCGCGTTCTTAGCCAAGGTGATCATCGCCTGGAGCATCTCGCTGACTCGCTTCGTCCCCTCGTCCGAGGAGCAGGTCGCGACCAGGTCAACGCCAAACCCATTGTCCGAGTCGAGCCCAACAGCATAAGCCGTGGCTGATTCGAGGAGTGGGGGAAACAGGCCAATGATGCCGTCGGAAAGCGGCTCCGGCACCCCTGGCCCCATTTGAGCGAGCACCCAGATGGGGTCGAAGGCAAACGCGATCTGCCCCTTCTTCACACGCGACCAGGCACCGTCCCAGGGATGTCGGATCGGGCCACCCTTGCGGGAGGCGATGACCAGTTTGAGGGCATCCTCCGAACCAATGACGATCGTGCGATCGTCGGGTGTGAAAAACCCCGTGCCATTGGGAACCCCCATCGAACGTGTATAGGAGTTGCCGTCGAACTGGACCACCTCGGGGCTTTTCACAAACGACTTGGCGACGGCCTTCCAGTCCTGTGGCTTGGTCGAGTGCAAGATCACGGTCGTCGGAGGATTCGGCGCTCCAGGGATCCCGCCACCCTCCGGAGCGCGGAGGATGAGCACGGTCACACTCTCAATTTCGTCCACATTGAGCTTGAGCGAATCCGCCCACGGACTCTTCCGTGGGTCATTGAGCATGGCGGCGACCGGCTGGAATTCGGGCCGACGGAGGAGCTCGGCCGGCCGCCCGACAATGGCGATCATCGTGTTGACCGGGGCGTGCGAGAGGTCGAAGACATCCGTGCCGGCATCGACCGGTTCGACCTGAGCAACGGCTACCTCGGGTCGAGTCGTCTTCTGCTGGGCGAGCGCGGTCGTGGCGGGGCCGCGGATGCCTGCGACGAGCAGGCCGACGACCGCGAGTGCGGCGACGGTCAGGACGCGCCCGACCAGCGGGAGCGCGTTGTTTCGGAGCGGGTTCGGGTCGGCTTCACGAAGCATGTCGATCCTCCTGAGCAAGGTCCCACGGGTCGGAAGGAAAGGACGAGCAGGCCAGGCGGCCAGTGACGACTCGAGCGTGCCCGAACGTCGCAAAGCCATTCTGGCGAGGGCCTCGAGGTAAGGGCGATTGCCCCCCGAGAGACGGGCGCCCCAGGCGTCGGCCGCCAATTCCTGCTCCAGCCGGAGTCGGGCCGCCAGCCAGTGAGCGAGCGGGTGATAGGCGTGGACGGCCAGGCACCCCTGAGCCCAGAGTCCCAGCATGTAATCACCCCGGCGGATGTGCCCCAACTCGTGGGCCAGTACCGCCCGGCGTTCGTTCTCGTCCCAGTCTCGCCACTCCGGGGGCAGGAGCAGCACCGGTCGCCGCCAACCGATGGTGGCCGGCGTGGTCAGGTCGTTGGTCTCGCGGAGTTCGACAGAATGCGAGTAGCCAGCCTCGACCTGGAGTTGAGCCAATTCGTTGCACAACCGAGCATCGGAAATCGGTCGGCTACCGCGGCGGAGGAGCGTCACCGCCCTTAATGCCAGGCCAAGCCGAACGATCCCCAACCCAGATGCCACCAGCAAGACCATCGCGGCCCAGGCCGGCCACGCCCACCGGCTCTTCGCTTCGGGCGCTGTCAAGTTTTGTGCCCCAAGGGTTTGAAATTCTCGGGCAAATTCCCGAGCGAATTCAATGAACCGAGTGTCAGTCGCCTGGGGAGGGGGCGTTGCGACGGATCCCCTGCTCGCTTTCGCGGGGGGGCCGGCGGCAACAGCCACTCGCGGACTGGAGGAAGCGGTGGTATCGAACTCGATTGACCAGAACCGCGGCCAAGAAGTGAGCGAGGAAGCAGAGACAGCGACCAGGCCCAGCAGCGTCGTCATAGTGACGAGCACACCTGTCGCTGGCCCCCGCCGGCGGAGGATCAAGGCGAGCGCTACGCCAACGGCCGCGAGGACGGTGACTCGCACGCTCGCTTCGACAAAGAGGACTCCGAGGTTGTTCATGGTTTCCGTCCCTTCTTCGGCTTGGCCTTGGGGTCTTTCCCTTCATCGAGAATCGCGCGGAGCCGATCGCGTTCCCGCTCGCTCAGCCGCTCCTGCTCGAGCAGCCTGACGAGCAGGATCTCACGCGAGCCCCGGAAGACTCGATCGAGGACTTCTCCCAGAAGGCTCCGCGAGACCTCCTCATAAGACCGGGCCGCAACATAGAGGAAGGGGCGGTCGTCGTTCGTCTGGCGGAGGAACCCCTTATCGACCAAGATCCGGACGACCGTGGCGACCGTGGTGTAGGCAAGGTCAAGGCCGGACGCCGCCAGCGCATCGCGGATCTCGGCCGCAGTGGCAGGTGTCTCCCCTCGGTTCCAAAACAGGTGCATCAGTTGGAGCTCACGCTCGGTGAGCTCCTTGGCAGGCGGACGAGCCATCGGTTCGGTTCCTCCATTCCAGGCCGGACAAAGCCGTAGCGGCCGAGTCTCGACCGGCGCGGGATCACGACGGAAAGGTTGACGATCGAGTCGGCTCGACGCACTCGAGACCACAGCGATCGGCCGAGCCCCACGATATTTGGTTTACTAGATCTGGTTTTATCGTAATCAAACAACGACGAATGTCAATGGCACCCGCAAGCGGATCGGGACCGCTGTTCGTTCCTTGGTGATTGGCGAGGTTTGGCTTCCGTTCACCAGCCTTGGCACGGCCGTTCGGATCGCTCCAAAGGCTGCGGGCATGATATAAATAACGTGTCGTCGATCAGGGGCTGGCGATGGAATCGCCTTCACGCGACGCAGAATCAATACATCAGAACATGATTATTACAATCTCGAGCTGCAACGTCCCCAAGGGAAATGGCAGGATGGGGCATTCCCTCACCCCGTGGTCGGCGTCTACATTGGGATGATGCGTGGCAACCCAAGTGGGGAGCAGCCTTGTGAGCCCGTTCGTCGCAGACGACCCATCCTCAACCTCAAAGACGGACAAATGCGAAGCATCCCCGATCTTTCGGCACGGGACCTCAGGGCTTCCGATTAGTGACGAACCTACCGAGTCACTCAATTTCGAAGGCTGGGAAAAGTGATCGTGAAGCTGGATTTCAAGGAGAATATAAACGGGAGGGGGGGGCCTGGATGCGTAAGCGCGAGCCCCAGTGCCGGTCGAGGCAGGGGACCGGCGGGGAGGTTGATCCAAAATGAGAAATGACGACCGAGCATACCGCTACGGGGTGGCTCTGCTGTTGATCCTGATCGGTGGGTTGGTCGTCAACATCCCGATCGTCCGGGAAGGTATGGGGACGCCGGCCATCGTCGCCATCTTCCTCATCCTGCTCTCGGCCCTGTACGGCGGTCTGGGTCCAGGGCTGCTGACCACTGGTCTGATCGCACTCACGAGTTTGGGTGCCCCGCTCACGTCTTGGAGAGCAGTGCGTCTCGCCTTATTCGTTACGGGGGGCGTCTCGATCAGCCTACTGGCGGAAGCGCTGCACGCGGCCCGCCGACGGGCCGAGGAAAGTCGCCAAGCCCTCTCGGCCGTCCTGACCAGTATCGGCGATGCGGTGATCGCGACCGACAAGCTCGGCCGCGTGACCTTCGCCAATCCGGTCGCCAGCACCCTGACCGGGTGGTCCCCGGAGGAGACAGTGGGCCAACCCCTGGGGGAGATTTTCAGGATCACCCATGAGGAGACTCGTCGCCCGATCGCGAGTTCGGTGGCCAAGGTGCTCCGCGATGGTGTTGTCGTCGGATTGGCCAACCACACCCTCCTGATCGCTCGGGACGGAACCGAACGGCCGATCCATGACAGTGCCGCCCCGATCCGGGACGCTGGCGGCGAGATCCTTGGAGCGGTCCTGGTCTTCCGGGACGACACCGAGCGGCGCGATCATGAGCGGCAAATGCTCGAGGCCAGCCGCCGGAAGGACGAATTCCTGGCCATGCTAGCGCACGAACTGCGCAACCCGATGGGATCGATCAAGGCGGCGGTCGCCATGCTCGAGACTCCGGAAGCCGGGCGCCATCTCCCCTGGGTTCGCGGCGTCCTCAACCGGCAGATCGGCCAGCTCACGAGACTCCTTGATGACCTGCTGGATGTGGCGCGGATCACACGCGGCCAAATCGTCCTCCAAACCGAGCCCGTCGATGCCGATCTGGCGATCAGGCAGGCGATCGAATCCGCTCGTCCCTTGACCGAGGCGCGAGGTCACCGCGTCGACACCCAAATTACTCCCGAGCCGAAGCGAATTGAGGCCGATCGGGTGCGCTTGGAGCAAGTGCTGGTCAATCTCCTCGGCAACGCCGCCAAGTACACCCCAACGGGGGGACGCATCAAGGTCTCGTCTGCGCGTGAAGGAGCGGATGTCGTCATCCGGGTCGAGGACAACGGGATCGGCATCCCACCCGAGATGCTGCCGAAGATTTTCGATCTCTTCACCCAAGGCGAGCGTTCCTTGGCCCGAACGGAAGGAGGCCTGGGAGTCGGCCTGACGATCGTGAAAAGCCTCGTCGAACGGCATGGGGGAGCAGTCACAGTCCAGAGCCAAGGTCTCGGCCAAGGCAGTACCTTCACCGTGCGATTCCCGGCCCTTGAGGTGGAACTTCCCCCGGCCGACACCCCCCTGGCCTTCCCGGCCAAGGTCGACGCGACCCACAGAAAGGGAACACGAATCCTGATCGTCGATGACAACAAAGATCTTGCACAGAGCCTTGCTCGGCTGCTCCGACACGTCGGTCACGAAGTGAAAATGGCCTACGACGGTCCCGAAGGAATCGAGACCGCCCGCGTCTACGCCCCGGACGTGCTCCTCCTGGATATCGGCCTCCCCTGCCTGGATGGCTATGAGGTCGCGAGGCGGTTGCGGCGCGAGGAGAATTCCAAGCGGGCCCTCATCATTGCCATCTCGGGATACGGCCAGGAGGAAGACCAGCGCCTTTCTCGGGAAGCCGGAATCGACCACTATCTTGTTAAACCTGTAGACATCCACACGGTCGCCACTCTGATCAGTCAAACAGACCGTGTCCTCAGCTAAAACGAAGGCGGAAGACCAATTTCACGTGGATGACGATCGCCCTCACACTCAGGCCCTGACAAGGTGCCTGAGTCCGGAGCCGATTCGGCGGAGCAGCCCGCCGAGAAGCAGACAATCTTGTGCGGGGCCGTGGCCAGGTGAGGCCGATCCTCACTGCCGAATCACGTAATGGCCACACTGGGGACTCTTCCTCCCTAAGCTCAAAGCCGCTATCCTGGCTTGTCGAAGTTGGCCAGAGAGATCCCTCCGTCCGCGTTCTCCCCGCTGGCGCACCATCCCCCGACCAGAGCGATTCCCCCGATGGGCGCGACGGACCGATCCAAATTCTGTGTGATGTCCTTCCTCGAATACTTCATCAAAGGGGTATGGCTCCCCTTGCTCGGCCTCTACATGGGGAGCCGCTACCTGACCTTCTCCGGCTTTCAGCAAGCATGGATCTTCAACGCCTTCGCCATCGCCTCGGTCACGGGCATGTACTTCGGGGGGCAACTCGCCGACCGCAACGTGTCGCAGGAGAAGTTTCTGTCGGCCAGCCACCTGGTCGGTGGACTGGTGATGATGGGGCTGGCATTCATTATATCTTCGTTGATGAGCACTTCCCGAGCGACATCCGTACGAGTACTCCAGGGCTGTTTAACCTGATGATCCTGGGGATCTCCTCCTTCGTCTCCAACTTCCTCTGGGGTGGTCTAGTCGACGTCTTCTCGGTGAATTCCACCGTCGACGGATGGGTCCCCAAGGTGATCAACTATCATCACCTGTTCCTCGTGCCGTTCGGCATCTCGCTACTGGCCGCGATCCTCCTGGCCCTCTTCTTCCACTCGTCCGAAGCCGAGTCGAACACGCTCGACGCGAGGGACGAGCTGCGGTTGGCCACGAGTTGAACGAGGGAGTTCGCCTCTGAGACTTGCCCCAAAGGCCCCACCAACCCACGAGGATCCGTCCGCGCATGTTCACGATTGGGCTCACTGACCACCTCGAAGGGCCGCCGGATCGTCCCTCCAGGGAGATCTTTGCCGAAGTGACCGACCTGGTCCGCCGGGCCGATCGGCTCGGCGTGCGCTACGCCTGGTTCTCCGAGCACCACGCCCATGCGCACCAGGGCCACTTACCCACGCCCTTACTCTTGGCGCTGCACCTGGCCGGCCTGACTCAAGAGATTCGCCTGGGAACCGCGATCATCTGCCTCAACCTCCATCACCCGCTCGACGTCGCCGAGCAGGTGGCGGTCGCGGACGTACTCACGGCCGGCCGGATGGCGGTCGGGTTCGGCAGCGGGAGCACGCCCGAGGAGTCGGCCTTGTTCGGCTCCGCAGTGGCCGATGACCGGGAACGGCAAGCCCGCTTCGCGGAGGCATTACGCGTCATCCGCTCAGCCTGGAGCGGGGATTGGTCCGGGGACGCTCCGCACGCTTTCTCCGTGCCTCCGCACCGCTCGCTGCCGGTCCCCTCGGCAGACTTGCCCGGCCGCTGCTGGGTCGCGGTCAATAGCATCGGCTCGGCACGGATCGCCGGTGATCTTGGCTGGAACATGCTCTTTTCCCACCTGCGGACCCCCGAACAATATCGCGACTACTGCGCTGCTTATCGCACAGCGGGGGGCACAGGGCTCGTGGCGGCTAACCGCCCGGTCTTCGTCGGACCGGACGATGCCACCGCCTTCCGTTGCGCAGAGCCGGCATTGCGAACTCTCTGGCGGCGTTTCCGCCAGGAGGGGAAGATCCCCGCCGACACTCGGGAACCCGCCAATCCTGAGGAACTGTGCGCCCATCCGATCAACTTCATCGTCGGCGGCCCCGAGACGGTGGCGCGGCAGCTTCGCGAGTTGCACGAGCAGTCCCCGTTCGACGTGGCCAATGTCGAGGTCAGGTGGGCAGGACTCTCGCATGCCTTGGTCTGCGATAGCCTGCGACGATTACTGGAAGACGTGGTGCCGCGGCTCGACAACGACACTCCCTAACCGGGCCCCTCAGTCATGTCCTCTAGCAACCTCGCGCGGGCGATTGGAGCTGGCAGGGATTTCTTGCGAAAATGTCGTGCTGTTTCGCGTCGCAAGGTTCGTTATGATTTTCTTGGTGGTCACTTTCCTGAAGGGCCAGCGCAGCGATTGGACTTCTGGTTCCGGACAATTCGACATGAACACGAGTTGGAATTTCACAGACGACGAGAGCACCGAAGTCATCACCCTCGACCGCATCCTTCGTGGCGAATCGGAACTGCGGCTCGTTACCCATGACGACGACGACGGCTCCTGGCAATTCTTGGATGGCGAGCACGTTCTCGAGGAGAATGCCCTCGTGGTTGATCTGGGCGAGATGACTCAGTTTGACCCCACCCTTCTCGAACTCGCTGACCTGCCCCGAGGCAGTTACGCCTGGCGGGCCAGTCGCGATCACCCCTGGTCCAGAGCCGTTGGCGAGCCCCCACACACGCTCCCATAAAGGATGATTTTCGGCTCGAAGCGCCAAGGCCTTTCCCCATGCGGACGTGGACACGAAGCCAGCCGCCGAGTAGGTCAAGTCGAGCACGGCTTACGCTCGAGAATCGAGGTTCTCTCACTGACGGCTGACGGTCGCTACTTCGGAAACTCCGCTTGAAGAAAGGCCTTTCCCCCTGCAACCCTCAAACACCTTGGCTTAGCGCCAACCATTTTTCGAGGGACTCGCGAAACTCAAGGTCATCCGCATCAAAATCGGGTAACTCGGTCTCAACTTCAACACAGAATTTCAAGAACCTATAAATTGTTTTTGCTTGCTCTGCGTCGAACAGCCCCAGATTCCACAACTCGGACGAAGTGCAGCCTACCAGCATCCCACACAAATAATCAGAACCCAATTCAGGCACAAAAGGATACCGAAGTCTCCAGATCATGTAGGCGGGCAGATGGAAGCGAAACCCGTTGGAATCGAGAAAGACGAGTGGCCAGCCTGCCTCGAGTAACTCATCGGGCAAGTCCTGCCACCTCTCCTGAAAATCGAGTTTGCGCGCGGCGATTCGCTCCGCTTCGCCGCCGTAATCATCGAGCACTTGCGTTTCGTGCAGCGTCACGCCGCCATCGCGTTTCACCCCTTCAAAAGCTCGCCCGATATCGATGACAAGCTGATCCCGAAGGGAATTGATCGCGTCATCCGAATAGTATCGTTCCAAAATCTCGCGGATGGTTACCTCGTTTGCCGTCCGCATTTGCTTCCGATAAGCCGGAAACCGAGCAGCCACTCGCTGGAAAGCATCGGTAATCCGCGTTCTGAGCTCTTCCTCGTTCCGGCGCAAGGAAAACCTCCTTACAAGAGAGTTCGCTTCAGACAAGCGTCCTGCTGACATTCTTCCTTGACAGAGTCAACTCCCGCAAGGTTCAGGATGGACCGGGAGCAGCGGTCCAAGCGGTGAGTCTCGATCGTCGGGTCGCCCCCTCAGCGCATCGGCCTTTGTGGTTCAGATAGCTACGAATGCCGGATGTATGCTAGAAAAGCAGCTCGACATGCCGATTTCCAAGGCCGAAGCCGTTCGCCGCGCCCCCAATGAGCCATGGAAGCGAGCTCGCAGGTTCCACTCGCTCCGGCGAGCGCGGGAGGGTTCTCAACCCGAGAGGAGATCAACGGCCCCGGCCTTCTCGGAAAGTCGATCAACGGGTGTCGAGCTTGATGGTTGGGGCAGATTCCGTCTTGGAGGGCGGGACCAGATGGAACGGTGAGGGAGACGGACCATCCATGGCAACGATCGAGAGCGTGTTTGAACGGGCGAAGCAAGATCACCAGGGGGGACTCGTGGCGCAGGCGGAACAGGCGTATCGCCAGGTGCTCGGCGCCGACCCGTCATACGTCCCTGCCTGGTATCTCTTGGGAGTGGCCTGTCATGGCCTCGGCAATCTGACCGAGGCGTTAGGGGCGCTACAGCAGACGCTCAGACTCCAGCCCGATCATGCCGAAGCCCAGAATCACCTCGGGATCGTCTGGGCGCAGGCCGGATCGCTTGAGGAGGCCGTTCGCTGCTTCCAGCTCACGCTTCAAATCCAGCCGAACTCGCTCGACGCGTATAAAAACCTGGCCATCACATTCGAGCGTCTGGGACGGCTCGACGAGGCAATCGCCTGCGATCGTCGCGTGGTCGAGCTCAAGCCCCACCTGGTCGAAGCCCATCGGCACCTGGGGTCCCTCCTCCGCAGACAAGGGAGGTGGAACGAAGCGGTCACCGCGCTCGAGCAGGCGCTGCGCCTCAAGCCCGAACTCCCCGAGACCCTTAACGACCTGGGCCTCCTGCTCGAGATGACGGGCCAGTACGAGGCGGCCGTCGAGCGCTACCAGGCCGCCATTCGGCTCCGCCCCGAGTTCGTCAGCGTCTACAGCAACATGAGCGTGGCTCTCAAGCAGTTGGGGAGGCTCGACGAGGCGATCACGAGCGCCCGGGAAGCAGTTCGTCTGGCCCCGAGCTTCGCCGGAGCGCACAACAACCTCGGGGTCGTCCTCGAAAAAGAGGGGACGTGGGATGAGGCCCTGGGCTGCTTCCACGCAGCCCTCCGTCTCGACTCGAGATTCGTCGAGGCCTACTACAACCTGGGAAGCGTGCTCTCCCGATTAGGACGCTTCGACGAGGCGGAATCGACCTGTCGGCAAGCGATCACCCTCAATCCAAACTCGGCGGAGGCCCACCATAACCTCGCGTTTGCGCTCAGCGAGCGGGGACAGCTGACCGAGGCGGAGGCGAACTACCGCCGGGCCATCGAGATCAGACCCGAATTCGTCGACCCCTATGTCAACTTGACGAGCGTTCTCGGCAAGTTCGGGAAGCTCGACGAGGCCGAGGCGTGCAGTCGAGAAGCGGTCCGGCTCGACCCGAATCGGTCCGAGGCGCTCGTCAATCTCGGCTTCGTCCTCGTGGAGAAAGGACATATCGCCGAGGCCCTGGCAGCTTACCGCGAGGCGGAACGCGTTGATCCCAACTCCCGGCCGGTTCAAAGCAGTTATCTCTATGGTTTGAACTACGACCCGGAGGCTGATCCCGAGACCCTGCTCGCCGAGCACTGCCGCTGGGGCCTACGCCAGCAGGAGGATGTCCCCGCGATCGACCTGAGCCCTTCTCACGATCGAGGGCGGGAGCGTCCGCTCCGGGTCGGCTACGTCTCGGCTGACTTTCGAGTCCATCCGGTCGCCTATTTCCTCAGGCACATCCTGACGCATCACGATCGCCACCAGGTCGAACCGCACTGTTACTCCGAAGTCACCGCGCCCGACGCCATGACCGCACAGCTCGAGACACTATCGGACGCTTGGAGACCAATCTACGGAATGACGGATGAACAGGTGGCCGACCTCGTCCAGCGCGATCGGCTCGACATTCTCGTCGATCTCTCCGGTCACACCGCACGCCATCGCATGGGCCTCTTTGCCCATAAACCGGCGCCGATCCAGGTAACCTATCTCGGCTACCCGAACACGACCGGCCTCGCCACCATCGACTATTTGCTCACCGACCCCATCACCGACCCGCCCGACGATCCCACCTGGTCGAGCGAGATACCATATCACTTGCCCGACGTCTTCTGTTGCTACTCTCCTCCGGAAGAAGCCCCCGAAGTCAACCCACTCCCGGCTTTACGGGCCACGGGCGTCACGTTTGGGTCGCTTCATAAGCTCCCGAAGTTGAATTCGCGAGTCCTCGAGCTCTGGGCCGAACTGCTTAGGTCAATTCCCACAGCGCGGCTGCTCCTCTATCGCAACAACCTGCGAGGACAGCGTCAGAAGGAGATCCTATCCTTCTTCGAGACGCAGGGAATTGCCGCGGACCGTCTCGAACTCCGGAACATCGTGGCCGGAGGAGGTAGTCACTACCAGGTATATCAGGATATCGACATTTCTCTCGACGTGTTTCCCTGGAGCGGACACACGACCGCCTGCGAGTCGATCTGGATGGGAGTGCCGATCGTCACGATCCGAGGGAATCGCCACGCAGGGCGGATGACGGCGAGCGTCTTGACCTGCCTCGGTCTCAGCGACTGGATCGCGGAAACACCTCAGCAGTATCTCGCCATCGCCCAGCAGTTCGCGAGCGAACGTGATCGCCTGGCCGAGCTTCGTCGCACCATGCGTGCCAGAATGACCGAATCGCCGATGGGCGACGGCCGGACCTGGACGCAGAACCTCGAGAAAGCCTACCGAACGATGTGGCACCGATGGTGCGACGCGGCAGGCTAATCCCACATACCGAGGGATCAACGAGCTTCTGAGGCCCGGGGAAGATGGTCAAAATTTCACTCTTCGATCACCGGTTGATCGATGGCTACGCCCCATTTTTTCAATGCCGCCCTGGCGCGGGCTCGGACCAGATAATAGTCGGTCCGTTGCCCTCGCTCGTTGACTTGCAACATGCGGAAATCATCGAGTAGGAGCGTCTTGAGAAGAGCGATGTTCTTGTCCGATTTGAACTGCCCCAGCGCCTGCGGAGCGAGACAGCGATACTCCTCGGAGGTGGACTTCGCCCATTTCCCGCCGAGCTCCTCGAGCCGCGCATCGACCGGGACTCTGACGAGAACCCAGCGATACCCACTGAACGGCATCGCCTTGAGGGTGGTCATGAAGGCGCTCGAAGGCGGAGGTTCGAGTCGCAGCCGGACAGGGCTTTTTCCGCCCGCCAAGCGGACACTCGCCCCACGTCGCGCCGCTGTGAGGATGTCCTCTCGGGACGTGAGCCATTGAAAATCCATGGTCGTCACGCCCTGAGCACTGCCATCGAGCTCGATCACCGACTCTTCGGAGCGCGGTCGAAGGATCGGCGGGGTGTATGAAGTCGGTTGATGCCCAGCCTCACTCCGCAGGCTAAAGAGAAGTTCCGTTCGCCCTTCCTTCCAGGTCTTGGAGCGGGGAGGGAGATTATGGAAATGAAGCACCATTTCTTGGGCCTTCGGCCCTTTGAGGGTCTCTGTTACGTGGATCTTGATCTCGAACCAATCATTGGACCGAGGCTCACGTTGCACAACTGGAAAACCACTCGAACTGGCCGGAGGACCTGGGGACTCTACGGGGCGAATCTCGGTAATCACCCCGCAAACGACGACATCTGAATCGAGCGTGATTAGCTCAATGCTCTCGTAATAGCTTGGCCTGGCGACCGCCCGATGGAGGGGAAACGCAAGCCAGAGACTGGCCATCAAGATGAGCACCAAGTTCCTGGTCAGCTCCCTCATCATGAGTCCTCCGTTTCGGGGGCGAGCCACGAATGCTTGAGTCAGGGATCGGCATGCCCGAATCGCGCATCCGACGGATCGAACATTCGTGGATGACCGCAATGGACTCGAAATCCTGGCGCTTGTCCAGATGAGTGCTGTGAGCCCATGTTCTGTCGCGGAGGTCGCCGTTGCACTCTTGTAGGCCAGGCTTCCGGCTGCCCCAACCTTGAGAGGCGGCGGGTCAAGGCCGACCCGACAAGGCTGAAACAGAGACGGGCCGGCCGGGCTCCTTGAAAAGAGCTCGGCCGGCCCGACATGAAATTCTAACGGCGGACCAACGATGTGATCCGCCTTGAGCTTTCCGTCATCCCAATCAAATATGAACCGATGCGCCCAGCCCTTGGGCGGCCGCTTCCATCACGGCTTCGGAGTAGGTGGGGTGAGGGTGCATGGCCTGGATGATCTCGTCCTCGGTCGCCTCGAGCTTCTTCGCCATCACGAGTTCGGCGATCAACTCAGTCGCCTGCGAACCGAGCAGGTGAGCACCGAGCAGCTCGCCGTGCTTGGCGTCGAAGACGAGCTTGACGAACCCTTCGGTCTCGTCGGAGGCCACAGCGCGGCCACTGGCGAAGAACGGGAAGCGGCCGACCCGAACTTCGTGACCCGCTTCACGAGCTGCCTTCTCGGTCAGGCCGACGCTCGCCACCCCTGGATCGGTGTAGGTACAGCCCGGGACATTCGTGTAGTCGACCGTATGGTCGGCATGGCCGCAGAGCCGTTCGATGCAGCAGATCGCTTCGTGGTGGGCAACGTGGGCCAACCAAGGGGGGCCGATGATGTCGCCCACCGCGTAGATGCCTTTGACGTTGGTCTGGTAGCCGTTCTTGGGGTCGACCTTGATGTGGTTCTTGAAAAGCTCGACCTTCAAGCTGTCGGCAAAGAGATTCTCGACGTTGCCAAGCACACCGATCGAGACGAGCATGGTCTCGGCCTCGATGACTTCCTTGCCCTTGGGGGTCTCGACCTCGACTTTGACGCCGTTGGCGGTCTTCTCGACCTTACCGGTCTTCGAGCTGGTGTGGAACGTCAGCCCGCGCTTGGTCAGGCTTTCGCGAAGGCCCTGGGAGACCTCTTCGTCCTCGCCCGGCAAGATTCGATCCAACAGCTCAACGACCGTCACCTTGGTGCCGATCGCGTTGTAGAAGTAGCCGAACTCGAGGCCGATCGGCCCGGCGCCGATGATCAGCATCGACTTGGGCTGCTTGGGAAGGCTCATCGCCTCTTTGTACGAGAGGATCGTCTTGCCGTCGAACTCGGCTCCCGGCAATGGGCGAGGACGAACCCCAGTTGAGACCACGATCGACTCGGCCGTGATCTTCTCGTCGCCAACCTGCACCGTGTTGGGCGCGATCACCTTGGCGGTGCCCAGCTTGGACGCCACTTTATATTTACGGAAAAGGCCTTCAATACCCTTGTTCAGCTTGCTGGCAACGCCTCGACTGCGTGCGATCATCTGCGAGAAGTCCCAGGTGGCCTCCCCGCTGTAACCGAACGTCTTGCCGTGATTCTTGATGAGGTCGACGAGGTGCGCGTTCGTCAGCAGCGCCTTGGTCGGGATGCAGCCCCAGTTCAGGCAGATCCCTCCCAGCTTGTCGCGTTCCACGCAGAGGACCCGCTTTTTAAGCTGCGCGGCCCGAATCGCCGCCGCATAGCCCGCCGGACCACCACCGATCACCACAATGTCGTAGTCGTATGCCATGAAAACCTTCGAGGGAAAACGAGCGGCTCCCGATCATGCGTGTGAGCCACGCCATTCTCCCCGGAGGGAAACGACGTGGCTCGCGCGCCCGACAGAGATCGATCTGGGTCTTAGAGGAGCATCGACGCTGGTTCTTCGAGGAAACCCTTCAGCGTCCGGAGGAACTCGGCGGCCAAGGCGCCATCCACCGCGCGGTGGTCGGCGGTGAGGGTCACGGTCATGACCGTGCCAATCACCAGCGAATCCCCCTGAACGACGGGCCTCTTCTCAGCGGCCCCAACGGCCAAAATGGCGACTTCGGGAAGATTCAGGATGGCATCGAACTGGCGAACGCCATACATCCCCAGGTTGCTGATCGTGAACGTTCCGCCGCTCATCTGTTCGGGTGAGAGCTTGTTGCTCCGAGCAGCCTGCACGAGCGCGTCACTTCCGAGCCGGACTTCGCGAAGACCGAGCGTGTCGGCATTGCGAAGCACGGGAACGATCAGGCCCCCGTCGAGCGCGACGGCGATCCCGACATTGACCTCGCCATGGCGAACGATGGCATCGGGCTCGTACGAGGCATTGACGCCAGGGTGGCGGCGGAGAGCCAGAGCGACTCCCTTGGTGACGAAGTCGCCGAGGGAGAGCTTGATCTTCTCGGAAGCGAGCTGCTTGTTCAACTGCTCGCGGATCGCCACGAGGGCGTCGGCCCGGATATCCACGGTGACGTGAATTTCGGGGGCAACCTTCTTGGCCTCGACCATCCGCTGTGCGATCGTCTTGCGCATCCTCGTGTGAGGAATCCGCTCGGCGGCCAGCGATCGGGTCGGGGCAGTGGGCCGCGGCGCGGACGAGGCGGCTGAACCGCGCGTCTTGAGGAACAGCTCGACGTCATTCCGGACCACCCGGCCGCCTGGTCCGCTCCCGGGGACACTCCCGAGGTCGACCTGCGATGCGGCCGCGATCTTCCGTGCCAGCGGGCTCGACTTGATCCGGCCACCATGGCTTGCGCTCCCCTGAGCAGCAACAGCCACGGTCTCGTTCGTTTCGTGAGCGTCCTGACCATTGCTGCCCGCGCCATGCGTCTCGGACTGATCCGAGCCGTTGGCCGCGGCTTGGGGCTTGGACGCGCCGGCAGTCTTCTTGGCTCCCAACTCGGCCGCGACCTGCTTCGCGTCTTCCCCCTTACGGGCGAGGACCAAAACGCGATCGCCAAGCTGGATCTCGTCACCGACGGCATGGTCGAGAAGCGCGACGACTCCGTCGTCGAACGCCTTCATCGGCATGGTCGCCTTGTCGGTCTCGATGTCGGCCAGAAGATCACCTTCTTTGACCTGGTCGCCGACCTTGACCAGCCACTGGCTGAGGACCCCGCTCTCCATCGTGGGGCTGAGCTTGGGCATCGTCACTTCGATGGGCACAGGATGATCTCCCCGGCTGTCGCCGTCGTCGCAATTTCGAGAATCAGATGGGCGAGATCGATCGGATCGCCCTGGATCGGTTCGGGCATGCCGTAGAAACAGGCCCGCCGCAATATTAGTATTATGGGGTGCGGTTCAATGAGGGACCGGGTTCTCGGCCGGTCTGAGCGGCCGAGAACCGGTCGAATCACTTCTTGTAGAGCACGTCGTTGACCTGGTCCACGATCCGCGCAACCGTTGGCAGCATCGAAGCTTCCAGCGCTCGGTTGTAGGGGATGGGTGCGTCTTTCGTAAAGACGCGGCGGATCGGGGCGTCCAGTTCGTCAAAGGCGACCTGCATGATCCGGTCGGAAATTCCCGCACCCAGACCGCAGTAGGGCCAATCTTCCTCGACAATCACGGCGCGGTGGGTCTTGCGGACCGAGCCGAGCAGCGTATCCAAGTCGAGCGGGCGGATCGTCCGGAGGTCGATGACTTCGGCGTCGATCCCGTCCTCGGCCAGCTTCTCGGCGGCCGCGAGGGTCGTCTTGAGCGATCGAGAGTAAGTGATCAACGTCACGTCGGACCCAGGCCGCTTGATGTCCGCCTTGCCGATCGGGACCAGGTGCTCCCCTTCCGGGACCTCACCCTTGTCGCCGTAGAGGTTCTCATGCTCGATGAAGACGACCGGGTCGTCCGACCGGATCGCGCTCTTGAGCAGCCCCTTGGCATCGGCGGGGGTAGCCGGCATGACCACGATCAAGCCCGGGATTTGAGCATACCAGGCTTCGAGCCGGTGCGAGTGCGTCGCCGCCAGGCAGCCGGCCATGCCCGAGCTTCCTCGAAAGACGATCGGCACGGCGAACTGGCCACCGCTCATGTAGCGCATGTTGGCGGCATTGTTGACGATCTGGTCGATCGCCACGAGGCTGAAGCTGAACGTCATGAATTCGATGATCGGCCGGAGCCCAACCATCGCAGCCCCGATCCCGATACCGGAGAAGCCCCCCTCCGAGATCGGCGCGTCCACGACCCGGCGGGCCCCGAACTTCTTGAGCATGCCCTGGCTGACCTTGTACGCACCGTCGTACTGGGCGACCTCTTCTCCCATCAGGAAGACGCGGTCATCCCGCTCCATTTCCTCGGTCATCGCCTGGTTCAGGGCTTCGCGATAGGCAAGAACGGACATGGTCACTCCTGAGGGATGAACGGGGCCACGGTCACGTCCTGATAGAGCGCGTCGGCCGTCGGCTCTTCACTCTGCTCGGCGAACTCGATGCTCGCGTCGATCTCGTGCTTGACTTCCTCGGCAATCCGGTCAATCGTTTCGTCGTCGATCCAGCCGCGCTCCTTGAGCACGTTCTGGTAAACGAGAATCGGGTCGTTCCGGTGCGCCTCGTCGAGTTCTTCCTTGAGCCGATACTTGGCCGGGTCGCTAATCGAGTGGCCTTTATAACGGTAGGTCTGCGCGTCGATGAACGTCGGTCCCTCGCCGGCCCGGGCGCGGTCGACAGCCTCGAGGGTGGTCTTGGCCATCAACTCGATGTCGTTGCCGTTGATCGAGATCCCGGGGATCCCGTAGGCGGTCCCGCCTCGGATCGTCAGGTCGGTCACCGCCGACGATCGCTCCAGCGACGTGCCCATCGCGTAGCCGTTGTTCTCAACGATGTAGATGACGGGGAGCTTCCACAAGGAGGCCATGTTGAGCGCCTCGTGGAAGGCGCCCTGGTTGATCGCACCGTCGCCAAAGTAGCAAAGGGTCACCTGGTCGCCGCCCCGATACTGGGACGCAAACGCAAACCCGGCGGCCAACGGAACGTGGCTGCCGACGATCGCGTGACCACCCATGAAGCCCTTCTCGGCATCGAAGAAGTGCATCGAGCCGCCCTTGCCGCGTGAGCAGCCGGTGGCCTTGCCGAGCAACTCGGCCATCGCCGCGTTGGCCGTCATCCCGCGAGCCAGGGCATGGCCGTGATCGCGGTACGCGGTGATGATATAGTCATCCTCGCGGAGCACCCCGATCGAACCGACGGCCACCGGCTCCTGACCGCTGTACTGATGGAAGAAGCCACCGATCTTCTGCCGCTGGTACATCATCTCCGCCCGTTCCTCGAACCGGCGGATCGTCATCATCTGCCGCAGCCAACCAAGCGCCTGGTTTCGGCTGACCACGGGCTTGGTTTCGGTCTGCAACTGGGACATGTCGTACGACTCCTGATTGGATCGGAGGCCGGGCGGTTGCCAGGGAACATCGCAAATCGGCGCGGCAACGCGAGGCGGTATCGACTCGACGCCGGGATCGAGGGGGTTTGAGGACCACCCCGTGGTTAGGGGCGCGGCTCGCCAACCACGAAGCGCCGCCTCCTTGACCAACCTGGCGAGCACTGCGAACATCCGTGCCCTCTCAACTGTCCGCGGAGAGGTGGATCGCTAGAAAGACTTCGACCGAATCATCTTACCTAAAAGGCGGTATTTTGTTCCAGGCAGGGCCGGAAAACTTTCGGGGGGGTCGGCAGGGATTCAACCTCAAGGGATGATCGACCTTCAGGTTAAGGGAGGTCGAGTCCATCTCCTCAACTTGCCATTCCCGCTCCGGCTCGACCCGGCGATTTCGGCCGGGCCAAGTCGGTGAAGGCTCAACCAGGCGAAGTCGCTCCCTGTAAAAAGGGAGCGACCCACGACAAGGTTCAGCTCGCGGCCGGAGCTTCCTCACGACCCGACAGCAACTGCCGGAGCACGTAAGGGAGGATCCCGCCGTGTTCATAGTAGCGGATCTCCTGAGGCGTGTCGATCCGGACCGTCGCGGTGAATTGACTCGCTTGGCCGTCGGCGCGTTCCGCCACGACGGTCACGTCGCGACCATTGGCAAATCCGTTGGCAATTCCCTCGGCGAGTCCCACGATCGAGAAGACCTCTTCCCCCGTCAGGCCGAGGCCCTCCGCGTTGTCCCCCGCACCAAACTGAAGCGGAAGAATGCCCATGCCGACCAGGTTCGAGCGGTGGATCCGCTCGTAGCTCTCGGCGATCACGACGCGGACCCCGAGAAGTTTCGGGCCCTTGGCCGCCCAGTCACGCGACGACCCTGAACCATACTCCTTGCCCGCCAGGATGACCAAGGGAACCCCCTCGGCCTGATACCGTTCCGACGCTTCGAAGATCGAGGTCACCTCGCCGTCGGGCAGGTAGCGAGTGAAGCCCCCCTCGGTCCCGGGCGCGAGCTTGTTCTTCAAGCGGACGTTGGCGAACGTCCCGCGGACCATGACCTCGTGATTGCCGCGTCGCGAGCCATACGAGTTGAAGTCGGCAACCGACACGCCGTGCTCCATCAAGTACTTCCCGGCCGGGCTCTGCACCTTGATCGAGCCGGCCGGCGAGATGTGGTCGGTCGTGATGCTATCGCCGAGCACAGCCAACGCCCGTGCCCCCTTGATCTCGGTGATCGGGGCGGGCTGGTCGGGCATGCCGACGAAGTAAGGGGGATTCTTCACGTAGGTGGAGCTGTCGTCCCACTCGTAGAGATCCCCCTGGGGGACCGGCAGCGAGTTCCACTGCTCGTCCCCCTTGAAGACCTCACCGTACTGCTCGCGGAACATTTCGGAGCGGACCGACTTGAGGATCGTGTCCTGGACCTCGCGTTGAGTCGGCCAAATATCCTTGAGATAGACCGGCTTGCCGTTCTGGTCGTCACCGATCGGCTCGGTCACGAGGTCGATGTCCATGGTACCGGCCAGAGCGTAGGCCACGACCAAAGGCGGCGAGGCAAGATAGTTGGCGCGAACTTCCGAGTTGATCCGCCCCTCGAAGTTACGGTTGCCCGACAGGACCGACACCGTCACGAGGTCGTCGTCATGAATCGCCTTGGAGATCTCGAGCGAGAGCGGACCCGAGTTGCCGATGCAGGTCGTGCAGCCGTAGCCGACGAGGTTGAACCGAAGTTTATCGAGGTAGACGTCGAGTCCGGCATCACGGAGATAGTCGGTCACGACCTTGGAGCCGGGAGCGAGGCTCGCCTTGACCCAAGGCTTGGTCGAGAGATGCCGTTCGACGGCCTTCTTGGCCAGCAGGCCGGCCGCGACCATGACCGACGGATTCGACGTATTCGTGCAACTGGTGATCGCCGCGATCACGACCGAGCCGTTTGTGATGTAGCCCGAGCGAAGCGGGCTGTAGGCGGCCGCCGGGGCCGTCGGGTCCTCGACGCCGACCGCGGTACCGCCTCCGCCTTCACCTTCGAGCCGGCTCTCGCTCTTGAGGTCGATCACCGACAAAGAGGCGTTGGCCGCGGACTTGGTCGAGGCGGGGCGACTCTCGAGCATCTGATTCAGCGCGGTCTGCCAACCGGCCTTGGCACTCTTCAGAGGCACACGGTCCTGCGGGCGCTTGGGACCAGCCAGGCTGGGCTCGACGGTCGAGAGATCAAGTTCGAGCGTATCGGAGTAGATCGCCTCGGGAGTCCCTGGCTCGTGGAAGAGACCTTGTTCCCGACAGTAGGTCTCGACGAGTCGGATGAGCGGAGCGGGACGGCCGGAGAGCTCGAGGTAGCGGAGCGTCTCGGCGTCGACCGGGAAGATCCCGCAGGTCGCCCCATACTCGGGGGCCATGTTGGCGATGGTCGCCCGATCGGCCAGGGGAAGGCTGGCCAGTCCGTCACCATAGTATTCGACGAACTTACCGACCACGCCTTTTCGGCGGAGCATCTCGGTTACGGTCAGGACGAGGTCAGTGGCGGTCGCCCCTTCCGGCAGTGTCCCCGTGAACTTGAAGCCGATGACCTGAGGCACGAGCATCGAGACCGGCTGGCCGAGCATCGCCGCCTCGGCCTCGATTCCACCCACGCCCCAGCCGAGCACGCCCAGGCCGTTGATCATCGTGGTGTGCGAGTCGGTGCCCACCAGGGTGTCGGGATAGGTGAGCGCTGCGCCGGTCGACTCCACGTTTTCGATGTCGTCGGTGCTGAAGACGACGCGTGCGAGGTACTCGACGTTGACCTGGTGGACGATGCCGGTGTCAGGGGGAACCACGCGGAAGTTCTTGAACCCATTTTGGCCCCAGCGGAGGAACGCGTACCGCTCTCGGTTCCGCTGGAATTCCAGCTCGGCGTTGGTCAGGAACGCGGTCGCGGTGCCGGCCTCGTCGACTTGCACCGAGTGGTCGATGACAAGTTCCACGGGCTGGAGCGGATTGATCTTCTTCGGGTCGCCCCCCATTCGCTTCATGGCGTCGCGCATCGCGGCGAGGTCGACAACGGCGGGGACGCCGGTGAAGTCTTGGAGCAGCACGCGGCTCGGCCGGAACGCGATCTCACGCGAAGGGATCGCCTTGGCGTCCCACTTCGCCAGCGACTCGATGTCTTCCGCGGTGACCGTGGTGCCGTCTTCGTTGCGCAGAAGGTTTTCCAGGAGGATCTTCAAAGAGAAAGGCAGGTGTGACACATCAAGACCGGCCGCCTTCAAGGCGCCGAGCTTGTACATCCGAAACGACAGGTCATCCACCTTGAACGTGGTCAGAGCGTTGAAGCTGTTGGGCATCTTGAATTCAACCTTGGTCCGAAGTTCTCGTCGGAGATCGCGCGGGGGACAGCGCGACCATCCTTACCTTCTATCATCTCGTCACGGGGAGCCGGTTTCAACCTGACGCCAACGGCCCCTCGGGCGCAACCGCTCGAAGGGCCCCGGCCGATGGCTCAACCCACGAACTGGACGTCGAGTCCGCCTGGAATGAGGCCCGCTTCTGCCGCCCGAGCGAGCAAGGTGCGAACCGCCTCACGCCCCTTCGGGCCGTAGTCGACGGTCCATTCATTGACATACATGCCAACGAACCGGTCGGCCAGGTCCGGATCGAGATCACGCGCATAGCGAAGGGCGTACTCGAGCGCTTCGGGGCGATGCTCCAAGGCGTAAACGATGCTCTCTTTCTGGAGCCGTGCAATCTTCGTCACGAGCTCTTCGCCCAGATCCTTACGAACGACATTGCCCCCCAGGGGGAGCGGCAGCCCGGTCTCTTCGAACCACCACTGGCCCAGGTCCACGACCTTGTGGAGTCCGCGATCGCCGTAGTAGAGCTGCCCTTCGTGGATGATCAGGCCGGCATCGACCCGGCCCTCGGCCACGGCCGGGAGGATCTGGTCGAACGGCAAGACGGTCACCGCGACGTCCTTGCCCATCAAGAGCTGGAGCGCCAGGTAGGCCGTGGTCAGCCGCCCTGGGATCGCGATCGTCTTGGTGCGGAGGTCGTCGAGAGTGGCCGGCTCGCGGGTAATCACGGTCGGGCCATAGCGGTCCCCCATGCTCGAACCAGACGCCAGCAGCGCGTACCGATCGGCCAGATGCGCGAACGCGTGAATGCTCACCGCCGAAACTTCGAGCTCACCGTTCAAGGCGCGTCGGTTCAGGGTCTCGATGTCTTCGAGCTGATGGACGAAGTTCAGTCCGTCGGTGTCGAGCTTGCCCTGAGTCAGAGCATAAAACATGAACGCGTCATCAGAGTCGGGGCTGTGCCCGATCCGAATCGTGCGGCCGCTGTCGAGGTTCATAGCTAAGGCTGCTTTCCCTTGAGTGGAATTCGCCGATCGGCCCTGGTTGGCTATTGGGATTCACCTTCGAGGCCGGCCGGGAAAACCCAAGACTCCCGCCGGTCGATCGCCCAAGAGGCGGCCCGTCTAGAGTCTGGAAGAAAAAAAAAAGGGAAGGCCGAGCCCCACAATAGGGCATCGGCCATTCACTCATCAGGCGGTCACGAGTTGCCTCGCGTCCGATGTGGAACCGCCCCCCACTCGTCCTTTCTCCTTTTATTTTTTATCGCGAGGAGAAGAGGACCAGTGGAGAGCCAAAGTTTTCACTTCGACGGGGTTGGCGAGGGCGCTGCGGCGGGAGTCGCTCCGCCCGTTCGACTCTCCTTCGATCCTTCGGCGGCCGGGCCAAGCATTTCGTTGGCGTCGAACGGATCGACCGAAGTATCCTGCTCGGCCGCCTGGAGCAGAGCCTTGAAGGGGTAAACTTCGGGCTCGGGTTCACCAAGCTGCTTGAGCGACCGGACATAGCGCTTGACGATCAAGCCCGTGTCCTTCTCATTGAATTTGTCGCTCCGGTACTGCGGGTGCTCTTTCAAGAGCACTTCCCAGATATCCAGACCTTCGCGGAATTTCTTGGCCGCCAGTTCGGGATCGCCTCGCTTGTAGGCGATCGTCCCTTCATAGAAGAGCTGGCGGGCCTGAACTCCCTCATTGGTCATCTCGGCCCTTGCCCGGTCCTTCCAGTATGGGTAGTTCATCTGGTCGGCCCAGCGGTTCGTCCAATACCTTGCGTTCTCGGAAAGCGCGGCGTACTTCTCGGTCTGGAAGATGTCGTCGATCTGGACCGGCTCGTCGATGAGTACGCCTTCCTTGTTCTTGGTCTGGTTCGGCGTCATGAACGTGTAGGTGCCGAACTTCTCCCATTCGTTGAGCGCCTTGGCCCACTCGTTCTTGGCGACTTCGCCGAAGGTGGCGGGGATGTCCAGAATACTCGCCTTCTCCAGGCCGGCCGCGTACCGAGTCTGGGCGTGCGCGGGCATCGAGCGGAATGCGAGGTCACCCGGCCGACCCTTGCGCTGGGGAGAGGGGTCGACGAGCTCGACGTCGCGGGTACCTTCCTGAAGTCGTGACGCCCCCTCATCCACCAAGGCCACGGCTCGGCTGAACCAACCAAAGCCGAGCTTGAAGTTATCGTTGCCCACGACCACGGGGAGTTGCGGGTCGGAGTAGTCGATGTACTTCTTGAAGTCCTCATCGGCGTCGTCCCGGAAGAGACGACGCAGGATGATGCTCTCGTCGGCAAAACCAAGCTTGTGGTAGTAGGTCCAGGCCGTGTCCCAGATCAGGTCCGGCGACCGGCTATTCTTCTTGACCCCGTCCTCAAGGAACTGGATCCCTTTCTTGATCCAGTCGTACTTGTCTTCGGGAGCATCCCACTCGACCGACACATTATAGGCAAGGTTCCACCCCTGGAAGGTCCAGACCGACAAGAAGTGGGGCTGGAGCTTCGTGATCAGGTCGACCGTCGCCTTCATCCGATCCCAGTCGTGCTCACGTTTGAGCTCTTCGGCGCGGGTCCAAAGCACGTTGGCCGCGATCCCGCGGGCGCCGCCGAGCAAGGCGAGCTTGAGCATGAAGCTGCCGGTATCCACCTGACCGATCGCCGCTTCGCCGAGGTCCTTCTTCTTCTTCACACGGTTGAGCCAGTCGGTGTACGGGATCATCGCGCCAAGGATGGCGACGATGATCAGTCCGTAGATGATCTTGCGACTTAGGTTGGATCTCATGCGGCGACCTCCCGATTCTTCAGGATGAAATATCCGGCGATGGAGAAGGGCAAGGCATAAGCCAAGGCCAGCAGCAGGTTCGCTGCCAGCAGCGACCAACGCACTTCAAATCCGTCAGCCACGGTGTTACTGACGTCGAGCGCGGCGAAGTTCGGAACGATGTAGACCAGGCGTGACATCACCGGCATGACGATCGAGTCAAAGGTCTTGGCCGTCACCACCGCCAGGGTCGGCGACAGCTCCGACATTTGATTGTCGTGCGTCAGCAGGCGGATGAGGGATTCAAATGGTCCTCCGCCCAGCAGGCTCTGACGGCTCAAGTCGACGAGGAAGGCGAACGCGACCTGGCCGGCCACGAAGAACGCGATCGTCGTGAGCAGTGCCACCGGCCAGCTCAGGAACGTGCCGGCAAAAACACCGATCGCGGTCAGGACCATCGCCTGGAGCCAGATTCCGAACAGCCCCTTCATGTAGTTGGGCCCGAACTGTCCGGCAGTGGCCCGAATGAACAGATCATTTTCGGCCATGCCCAGATACTGAGTTGGGCTCAGGCAACGGATCTCGATTCGAAGATCGCCACGCGAACCCGCCAGAATCTCCGGCGCGAGGTATTCGACGTTGGTGTAATACTCCCGGATCGGGAAAATCTTGATGACCGGCTTCTGGTTCGAGTGGGGGTTGGTAACCATCATCTCAGCCAGGACCGGGTCGCCAATCCGCCCTTTCGTCGTCCGGTAGACGTTGAAGGTCATCTCGATGGGGATCGGAGGCGAGTGCAAGGCCGCTGCCTGCTTACGGAGCGCCTCGGCTTCGGTGGCTTGTCCCCCCTTGTCCGCCGTCTCGGCCCGGTTCTGGTAGTCGTCGGCCTGGGCCTTCATCTTGGCATAGGCACTCTCGACATTCTTGAGCTCATCACGATCGCGGGCCGAGGCCGCGGTCAGGCGTTGAGCATCCGCGGGCGTCAATTTACCCGAGGCTTGCGCTTGCTCCGCCTCGGCGATCTGCAACTTCAAGAGTGCCGCGCGATCTTGCCAGGCCTCGATCGAATCGGGTGTGAGCAGTCGGTCGACCGGGATTCGGCGATCGAGAATCAACTGGGCGTCGTACGGATCTCGAAGCACGCCGAACTGCCAGATCGCGCAGGCGTCGGTAGCCCCTTCGATGTGACTTCGCCGCGTTTGCTCCTGGCCGACGTCGATCCCCTGAAGGTGAGGGTTCTTTTTCGAGTCAAGAAACGTGAGCGAACCCAAAACCGGCTCGCGGGCCGACATTCGCACGCGAAGCTGCGCCGCCTCTTCTTTCAGGTGATTGGCCTGGGTGAAATTCTTGCGCTTCGCCTCTTGGACCGCACGGGCTTCCGTCGCCGTGATCGCTCCGCCGACCGTCCGCTTGAGGTAGAGCAGACTGATTCCGCCGAAGACGAGCACGAGAAACGTGACGATCGTCATGAATCCGAGCATCCGTCCCCAGATCAACTCGATCCGACGAACCGGCTTGGAGACGACCGTATAAATCGTCTGTTGCTGGATGTCGGTCGGCAAGCTGAGCGGAGTCAGGAGCGTGACCATCACCGTCAAAAGCAATGAGCAGAGCAACGACAGCGTGCCGACGTAGAGCCGCCCCATCTCGGCAGCCCGTGGCGGGGTCAGGAACCAGTGGGTGAACGCCAACACGACCAGGAATACCGTGATCACGACATAAGGCGCCCACATTCTCCGGTTCGACTCGGTCACCGTGAGAAGTGCAATCGAATAGATCCGGCGGAAGCGGACCGCAATGACTTCGCGAAAGACGATCGCGAGCACCCGGAGCAGAACCACATAGCCCATGTACGTGGCGCTGAGCCGAGCCCCGTAGCTGATGCCCTCCTGCCAGGTCGCCGTGGTTTGCCCATCAATGGCGGGCATGCTCAGGCTCGCCCGCTGGAGGATCAACCCCACGCCGAGCCCCAAGAGCAGAGCGACGTGAACGCCGGCGAGCACCGCAAGATCCCCCGCTCGCCCCAGCTTGCCGATCGTCCGCCAGAGCGCCGACTCGATCCAGAGAAAGATCACGACGCCGCAACTGAGGGCCAGTAGTGTCACGAAGGGAATCGGGCCTACCTTGTAGACCTGGGTGATGCGACCGGTCGACTCCATCACGTGGAAGACCATCGCGGCAATACACCCGAGCAGGGCGATCAGCGCGACGATGTCGAGCCAATTTCCTCGGGCGGCGGTCCGTTCCTTGAGAGCGATCGAGACCCAGGAAACCACCCAGCCGAGCAGACAGAACAGGCTAATGATCTTGACCCAGGTGATCAGTCCGCCAATCAGGCCGGGCTGAGTGAAGGCGGGTTCGCCGAGGAGCAGCAGCCAGAGCATGACTGCCCGCCACTGCTGCGGAACCCCCGGGAGGAGCGCCTGCGACCAGAGGACAGGGAGTGATAAGAGCACGGACATCGTTGGAAAAGCTCCTGGGGCGCCGGGGCAAAATCCGAGGCCGAGCCGGGGATGAAGAATCTTGCGAAGAATGGAATCGGGTTCGCCGGCCGAACCGCGACGTGGTCACGTCGCCTGCCCCGTTGGGGGCTCTCCGATTCGGCCGGCTCGATCCCTGGAATGGTTCGATCGAGCGTGATCCAAAAATCGAGCAAGAGAGTCCAGCCGCAAGGACCGGCCGAGGGAATCGGACGCCAACCCGAATTCGAGCAGTGACGCCGATCAGGGCTTGGATGATGAGCCGGCAAGTTCGTCGGGCGAGGGAGAACCGCTCCGGGTGGGCGGCTCGGCCACGCGGCGCCGGCCCGGGTGCAGGTCACTCTCGCGGACAATTCGCAGGAAGAGCTCTTCCAGCGTCGTCGTCGGGTGGTCCACCGCCAAGAGTTCGCCGCCGTGCCGAGCGATCACGCTGCGGATCTCGTGCAGGGCCGCTTCGGGCAGATCCTTGGTCTTGATCTGCGTCACGTCCTGAACCGTCAACAAATCAGTAACTTTGCCCAGCTCTTTGAGCTCGCCGCGATGGAGGATCGCAATCCGATCGCAGATATCTTGCATGTCGGCCAGCAAGTGGCCCGAGAGGACGATCGTCTTCCCCTGGGACCGCAGGTCGCGGATCAACTCCTTGATTTCCGCCGTGCCGATCGGGTCCAGGCCCGAGGTCGGTTCGTCGAGCAGAATCAGCTCGGGGTTGTTGATCAGGGCCTGAGCCAGCCCGATCCGGCGCTGCATGCCCTTCGAGTACTCGCGAAGCTGGCGATGCTTGGCGGAATTCAGGCCAACCATGTCGATCAGCCGACCCACCCGCTTGGTCCGCTCGGCCGCCGAGATCTTGAAGAGGCGCCCGTAGAAGTGGAGCGTTTCCTCGGCGTTCAAGAACTTGTAGAGATACGACTCCTCGGGGAGGTAGCCGATCCGTTCGTTCTTGGCCACGTTCGTCGTCGGCTCGTTGAAGATCAACGCTTCCCCTTCGGTCGGGAAGAGCAGACCCAGGAGCAGCTTCATCGTCGTCGTCTTGCCCGATCCGTTGGGCCCAAGCAGGCCAAAGATCTCGCCCTGATGGACCTGAAGGTCAAGCGCCTTGAGCGCCTGTACCTTGGGGCGTCCCCAGAAGTCGCGATAGACCTTGGTCAGATTCCGTGTCTCGATGATGACATCACGGCTCATCACGCGGGCGCCTTGTGATTAAAGACAGGAAAAAAGAATCAGGAAGAGCGAATCCGGCGAGTCAACACCGATCGTCAGCCGAAGTGACCATGCGGTCCGCGGTCGTCACATCCCAAAAAACAAATTGATAAATCGAAAACCGCGAACCGACGAGGAATTGCCCCCATCATTGATGGGGATGGGCCACATATATTTCACGCTACGATCGTCAGGCCGAATCGGTTCACAGAGGTCGGACATTATTTTGGAATTTTCGCCTTTCTCTTGCGCACACCAAAGGCGACGGTTTCGGCCCGGAAAAAAACCGGGCCGAAACCGTTGAACTGCCATCGTAAGGAACTCGAAGGTCGTTTGGCAAGAAGGGGCTACGGATGTTTTCCCAACGCGACGACCCGGAAAGAAGGCGGGATTTCCCGAGGCATCCGAGCGGCCACGTACCTCGAAAAATATTCCGTTCCGAGGACTGGGTCGCTCGAGGGGCTCCCCGTCATTTTTCGAGCGAATCTCAGGGAGTCAGGCCGGTGCCGCCAGAGTTGACCGGAGGAGCCTCCACCCGCCCTGTAAAGCTCGGCACCGGAACCTTCGGGCCCGACCCGATCGTCAACTGGTAAGGATGGACTGGGGTATGGGCCGAGGCGATCGGGGGACCTCCCAACGGGTGGCATCCTCCGCACCCCGAGTAAGGAATGAAGCGCTGGCCACGCGTGACATAAGCATTGTAGTAGGTTGGCAGGAACATCTGGTTGGCCGGAACCGCGAACTGGCGCTGGAAATACCAGTCGGCCGTTCGATCCGCCCCCAAGGGCAAAAAGGTCCCGTAGTCGATATATCCGTAGCCATCCGGATTGCCGTTGGGAAAGCCTGCCCCCAAGCCTGGCTGCGGCGGCAGGATCCGCCCCCCTCCGGAAAAGTGCCCGCCGGTCGAACTCATCGCCAGAGCCAGTGTCACCGAGACGATCGTGGACATAATCTTCCACCTCCGTGCCCGACCGGGTCGGGCCCGGAGCCCGCACATCGGTCAAAATACCCGAGGCATCGCGGCGCGCAGACGATCGCCCCGCCCTCGCCCTAGGCTCAGCCATAGAAACTCTACACGCGCCCCGGTTCTCGGGACGGGTTTTCCCCGCTGCTTTCCCTTCCGAATTCGCCGGAAACCCGTTACGATCCTAGGATGACGGTCGTACCGAGAGGGCGTCCTCACGGTCGTCGGCCACCCTCGCTTCGTTGGATCCGGCATGATCGTCCTGATCGACAACTACGACTCGTTCACATACAACCTCGTTCAGCGCCTGGGAGAGATCGATCCCAGTCTGGACCTGCTCGTCGTCCGCAACGACCAGATCACGCTCGAGGAGATCGCGGCGAAGCGGCCGACCCACATCATCATCTCACCCGGTCCCTGCACGCCTCTCGAAGCCGGGATCTCCAACGCCGTGGTCGAGCGATTCGCGCCCACGATCCCCCTGCTCGGCGTCTGCCTCGGCCACCAATGCATCGGCCACACTCTCGGGGCCAAGGTCGTGCGGGCCGAACGGATCATGCATGGCAAGACTTCGCAGATCCACCACGACGGCAAAGGCGTCTACCTGGGCCTGCCGAACCCATTCCAGGCCACTCGCTACCACAGCCTGCTCATCCAGCCGGACACCGTCCCCGAGTCGCTCGAGGTCGTCGCCTGGACCGAGGAGGGGGAAATCATGGGAGTCCGTCACAAGACGTTTCCAATGGAGGGAGTGCAGTACCATCCCGAAAGCTTCTTGACCCATGACGGGACACAACTCCTCAGGAACTTCATTGGCCGTTGAACTGATCAAATGAGTGGACTCCTGGCTCTTCCACGACTGACCCTCGCCGAGTGAATCGCAAATGGGGACCGTAGTCGACCGCCTGCTCACCGTCGATGAAGCACTCCGCGCGGTGCGCGAACGGGCCGTCCTGCTCGAACCCCGGTCTTGCCTTCTGGCCGAGGCGTTCGGGTGCTGTCTGGCCGAGGATGTGACGGCCGACCTTGACCTCCCCCCGTTCGATAAGGCCTTGGTCGACGGCTATGCCGTGCGCTCGAGCGACCTGAGCGCCGGGGAAGTCCGGCTCGTGGTCGGCGAGGAGATCGTCGCCGGCCGGACCCCGACCCGAGCGCTCGCCCCGGGCGAGGCGGCGGCGATCATGACGGGCGCTCCCCTGCCCCCCGACGCAGACGCAGTCGTCATGGTGGAAAAGACGCGACGGGATGGCCCCGACGTCATCATCGAGGACGGCCGGGTCCGATCCGGACAGAACCGCTTGATCCGTGGCCGTGAGATGCGTGCTGGTGACGTCGTCCTCCGGAAAGGGCTGCCACTCAACGCACCTCGGCTTGGGCTGCTTGCCTCCGTCGGCCGGTCGGAGGTCCTCGTATTCCCTCGCCCTCGAGTCGCGGTCGTGCCGACGGGCGACGAACTGGTCGAGCCTGACGTCGTTCCGGGACCCGGTCAGATCCGAAACTCCAATGCGGTGATGCTCCAGGCACTGGCGGGCACGGCAGGCGCCGAGGTTTGCTCCTTCCCGATCGCGCCGGACGAACTGGCGAAACTTCACTCGACGCTGGAGCGCGGTCTCAGCTTCGATGTCCTGACGATCACAGGGGGAGTCTCGGCCGGTAACCGTGACCTGGTCCCCGAGGTCCTTCAGAGCCTCGGTGTGACTCGGGTATTCCATAAGGTCCGGGTGAAGCCCGGCAAGCCGCTCTGGTTCGGCGTCGGACCTCCGCGCGGTGACGCCCCCGGAACGCTCGTCTTCGGCCTCCCAGGGAACCCGGTCAGCGGCATCATCGGGTTTCTTCTCTTCGTTCGACCCGCGCTTCTGGCCCTCTCTTCCCAGAAGCAAAGCGTGCCGATCGTGAGCCGACGACGACTGGCTCGATCGTTCATTCACTCGAGCGACCGGCCGACTTATTATCCGTCACGGCTGTCGCCGGACTCGGCAGAGGCAGAAGCGGCGATCGAACCGCTCGATTGGGCTGGCTCGGCCGACCTGAGAACGGTCGCCCAGGCCGACGGTTTCGCGGTTTTCCCGGCGGGCGATCGGCACTATCAGGCCGGCGAGGTTGTCGAGTTCCTCCACTTGGGTTAGCATCCGCGGGCAATAGGGTCTTGCGACCGGACCGATCCGCCGCCGCTGGAGAGTGAGCGCGGTCCCGTTCACCGTCGAACCCTCGGCAAGTTCGTGCACGTTCAGCCACCGGACCGGCATCGCCTCGCGCGGCTAATGTCCGTGCATGGCGAACGAACATGACTTTCGGAGACGGAACGTGGAGGGCGAAGGCGAACAGCGACCAATCGGCCGGGGGAATCTCGAACCCAGCACGGCCTTTGCTCTAGGGGGAGAGAACGATCATGTTGACGACCGAAGCAACTGCGGCGGCTAATCCGAAGACCGTCGACTCGTTGACGCCGTCGTCCTCGTATGATCGCCATCCGGTCGTGCTCGCATTTTTCTCGGCAATGCTCCTCTGGTTTTCGTTCTTGCCAACCGACTGGAGCTGGCTGGCTTGGGGGGCGCTCGTCCCCTTGCTCCTGCTGATCAAGAGTCAGCGGTCGCGCCGCTCGATCTACTTCGGAGCTTGGACCGGAGGGATGCTGTTCTGGGTCCTCTCGATCCAGTGGGTCCGACTGACGGACAGCGACGCCTGGCTCGCCTGGTTGGTCATGGCGCTGGCGCTCTCGGTCTGGTGGCCTGGGTTTCTGCTCCTGGCGCGGCTCTCGGTGCTCCGGCTCGGGATCCCTCTGATGGTGGCGGTCCCTCTGATCTGGGTGGGGCTCGAGTTCGTCCGCGCCCACATCCTCACCGGATTTCCTTGGTACTACCTGGCTCACAGCCAGCACCGAGTCCTTCCCTTGATTCAGATCGCGGACACAACCGGGGCGCTGGGTGTGAGCATCCTGATCGCCTTGGTCAACGCCTGGCTGGTCGACCTCCGTACGCTGCCCCTTCTGCAGTCGACACCGCGAGGGGATCGGCTCGCCCGTCCTCAGCTCGTTCGCGCCTCGATCGTCCTGGGCCTGCTTGCGGTCACGGCCGGCTACGGCACGTTTCGGATCACGACCGCCCGATTCCAGGATGGCCCCAGGCTCGCCCTGCTCCAATCAAACCTGGAACAATCGCGCAAGGCTCCAAGCAATCACGAGCAGATTCTCCTGACGTACAAGTCGTTGGTGGAGCGGGCGCTCCGGGAGAACAAACGACTGGATCTCATCGTCTGGCCCGAAACCTCCTACCCGTTACCGTTCGTCGTCCGGGACCCCCAACTCAGCGACTCGGATTATGAGCGCCAGGCGAGAGCGATCGACCCGAAGAATGGCCGGGAGGTCTGGAACTATTGGGAGCAAGAATCCACGTTCCAGCTCCACAACTGGACCGATCAGGTCCGGGTCCCCATGCTCGTGGGAAGCACGCTGTACGACTTCCACGCTTCCGGCTTTTCCAAGGTCAACGCGGCGATCCTGTTCGAGCCCGGCGTCAAGGCGATCCAGCGGTACGCCAAGATCCACCTCGTCCCGTTTGGTGAGTACGTCCCGCTCATTGACCTCTTTCCCTGGCTGACGGTTTTGACTCCCTACCGAAACGGCACGATTCCACTGCTCACGTTCGGCACCAAGCCAGCCTGGTTTCAACTCGGCCGGTATCGGTTTGCCACGGCCATCTGCTTTGAAGACACCATCCCCCACCTCGTGCGCCGGTTCTTCCAGGGGCAAGGAACCCGGCTGCCGGACGTCGTGCTCAACATCTCCAACGATGGCTGGTTCAGAGGTTCCTCTGAACACGATATCCATTTGGCGATCAGCGTGTTTCGCGCGATCGAGAATCGGGTTCCGCTGGCGCGGGCGGTCAACACTGGAGTATCGGCGCTGATTGACGGCAATGGTCGCGTGATCGCCGCTCTGCCCAAGGTCACGGAGGAAGTCCTCTCCGTCACAGTCCCGCTCGACGACCGCGTCGCCCTCTACTCGGAATGGGGGGACTGGCTCGGAATCGGTTGCCTGGCCCTCACCCTTGGGTTGATCCCGGCCTGGCTTTTGCAAACGGTCCGGTCCCGCCGATCCGTCTAACCCAAATTCACCAAGCCTCCTTGCTTGTCAGACCCGGATTCATCGGGTAAGTTTAGTCGTGTTCGAAACCGGGGAGTGCAGGGAAGAATCGTTCACCAAATGATTCTTGCCGGCCCCGGACTCGGTCCTGTAAAATATGCAAAGGAATGGCGATGGCGCAACCTTTTAGGTGGCACGCATCGGCCTGACTCCACTTCCCGGACCCGCACGGTCTCTGTCCCCTTCCCCGCGCTTGACTCGTGGCGGCACGACGCAAGGGGTACACGGCCGACCGTCTTCTCCAAGACCTGCTTAGGATGGGACCATGACGTTCGTCGGCAAGATCCTCGTGATCGTCATCATGGCCTTCTCGCTGATGTTCCTCGGCATCTCGACGGTGGTCTTCACGACCGCCCAGAACTGGAAGGCAGCGACCACGGCCGCCAAGGCTCAAGTCGCAGAGCTTCAGAAGAAAAACTCGGACGCAACCGCAGCCATCAACACGCTTAAAGGCGATCTCACCAAGGCCCAAACCGAGCACAAAGAGGCTGTCAAGCGGCTGGACAGCACCATTGCCCAGCTGACGGGGGACATCGAAACGATTCGGGGCGAGGCCACGGCGGCTCGCGGCGAGGTGACCACCGCGCAGGCGAACGCCAAGACTGCCCTCGAAGAGGCGGAGCATAGCCGCAACGAAGCGCAACGACTTCGTGAGCAGAAGCTGGAGGTCGAAAAGCAGGCCAATGATTTCAAACTCCAGCAGGCAGAGCTAAACGACCAGATCCGCATCCTGACTCGTGAACGCGACGTGGCCAAGAACAACGCCGACGTCCTCCGCGAAACTTCAGCCAAGTTCTCCGCCCTGCTCCGGCAGCACGGCCTTTCGGACGACATCACTCAGGTCAAGGGACTGGAAAGCCCCCCTTCCGTCCACGGTGAAGTTGCTCGAGTCGACCAGGACAATCGGGTCGAATTGACGATCGGGTCGGATGACGGCCTGGTCGTGGGCCATGAGCTGTTCCTTTGGAGACTGAAGCCGAAACCTGAGTATCTCGGCAAGGTTCGCATTGTCTCCGTCGACCCGGACCAGGCCGTGGGCGTGGTGGTCGGTGGGACAACCATCCAAGGCAAAAAGATAAAGGAGGGCGACATTGTCTCGTCCACGTTCCGCAGCGGCCCGCGGAGCTAGCGGGGGAGCCCGAGCTGCCGGTCGCCCTGGCGTCTTTGTCCAGTCCCCTCGCAGCGACGTCTACGTAGCCATGCTAGGCGTCGCCCTCGGGGCCATGGTCCTCGGATGCCTCCTACTCGTCTTGATCCTCCAACGCTACGAATTTACGACCAAGGCCGCCAGCCTGCTGACCCCGCCCTCAAACACAGCCTTGGCGGCTCTTTCCGAAAAATCCGAACATTGGTCCAGTGTACGCTTGTAAACTGACCCGTGCTGGAATAGAATGCCGTTGTCCGATCGATTCCGTGTGCGTCACCGGGATTGATCGGGCGACGGCGTTTTCGGTGTTACTCCCCCGAGACGTCGTCCTTGCACCCGGTGTTTGATACCAGTCGAGGGCGGCGGGGCGGTCCAAACCGCGCCTGCCCGATCCTCCGGGGGGCGTCAGCTATGACTCAGCATCCCGACTTATTTGCGGCCCTCGCCGCACCCTTCGATGCCCAGGAAATCAAGCTTCGTTCGCAGACCGGACGGCAGCTCCACTACATCACGGCGCGAACCGTGATGAACCGACTCGACACCGTTCTCGGACCTGAGAACTGGTGGGATCATTACGTGCCCGGTGAAAACAGCGTCATGTGTGAGTTGACGATCCGATTGCCGGATGGGTCAACCCTGACCAAGTCCGACGCCGGCGGCTACGCTGGGATGGCCGACTCAGGCGACGACGACAAGTCGGGCTACTCGGACGCGTTCAAACGGACCGCCGTCAAATTTGGAGTGGCCCGTTACCTGTATCGAGACGGTGTTCCCGCCTTCGTGCAGGAACGCACCCCTGGAATCGAGCAGGCACTGGCCGTCACCGAGACGCAGGGCTCGCCGGCCCCGGCACCCTCGCAGGGGCGTTCAGCGACGACCACGGCTCACGGCAATGGGGGACCGCCCCGCTCCGGCAAGGCGCTCTTCGCCTGGACGAAAGACCAGGAACAGCGCTATTCGGTCGGGCTCCTGAAGTACCTCAACAGCTGGGCGAAGCTGCAAGAATTCCCAGGTCGAATGGTGGACTGGGACGCCGAGCAGGTGACGCTCGCCCACGCGGAGGCGTGTCGGAAACTCCAGTCGATCCACGCGACGCCGTCCGAAGCCTACGAGGAAGCCCTGGCCAACTGAGAAATCGCTCGGATTCGCTTGAAAGCCCGCTGAATTGAATGGAACACCCCGGCGGTCGCACACCAGCGGCCCCGGGGTGTTTTCGTCGGTTCGTCGGTTGAAGGCCCGCGGTCAGGCTCTGGCTCCGTGGAGTTGCGGAGCGTTCAAAGGCTGATTGGAAGGATGGGGCGTTCCATAGCGGAACCGATCTTTCAGATTCGCGATGGGTTGCTCGATCCAATGCCAGGAAATGGAAGCGAGCGCGATGGTCAAACCAATCTTAACTCCATCCAACCAGAGCGGTTCGCCTAGTTTGAGGTACCGAGCGGCCGACCAGAGCACGATGAAGACGAACGAATGGAACAGGTAAATCCCGTAACTGACCTTCCCCAGATAACCCAGGCGAGCATCACGTAAAATACGGAGGCTGGGATGGCCTGTATTGAGGATGACCAATCCGATCAGACCGAAGTAGAGCAGATTCCAGGAAAGGACCATCAATGAGGGTAAAAGCGACATCTCGCTGAAATCCATCCCGAGCGTGGCTGTTGTTGTCGCCAATGCAAAGCCCACTGCGAATAGACTGGTGAGACTGAAGCCAAGCTGAATCTTCTCTCGATGTCGCTCCACCTGTTCGCGGTTGATGAAAATCACCGCCAGCAACGCACCGAACGCGAATCCGTCGCACCGAGCCAGGAGGAGCCACCAATGAAACCCCAGGCTTCGCATGACAACCGATAAGATCACAAGCGCAACGGAGATTGGCACGAGCGGCCAGCGGCCTACAAGAACCACCAGGAGCGGCCAGAACAAGAAAAATTGTTCTTCTATGGCGAGACTCCACGTGTGCTCAAAATACCAGTTGAATGCCGGAGTTGAGTCCGACCAATATCGCGTTACATTTTGCGTAAAGGTCATATAGTAGGGAAGGCCGTCCATCGGGAACGGCTTACCGAGGTAAGGATTCACCAAAATCAAAAATATGAGCACAATAAAATAAATCGGCCAAATCCGCAGCCAACGCCTGATGGAGAAAGTGAAAAGAAATCGAGCCCCACCCCCTTTTTTGAGGATGATCGAGCTTAGAAGATAGCCGGACAGGACGAGGAAGAGATCAACGCGGACCCCGTGTAGAGCAAACGCCTGTGGTTTCAGATGATAGATCATCACGGCCATCGCCGCGAGGCCGCGAATGGCATCTAACTCCGTGATTCTGCGCATAGGAGGTGATCTCCTTATCACTCTTTAGGTGCATCCCTGCCTTAGAGCGTAGATTTTGCCCCGATTCAGGGCTCGTATTCGGCCGAAAACCAGCCTGATGAGGGGTACTGCTTCGACGCTCTTAAAGATGAAGTGGCTTAACCCTACTAAGTGCTTCGGCGATATTCAAGTTAAAAAATGTAACGACAACCCGCTTGACACACGAGCAAAACCTATACCTAGCGAAACAAAGCCCGCCGGCACTGGCATCCAATCGGACCTCCTCCAGGAGAAGGCCGCGAGCAAACTCTGGTCACGCCCGCTCCAAGCGGTTGCGTTTGCGAGCCGGCCACAAGTCGCTTGGGCGAGTTGCGTCACCCCCAAAATCACGAGCGACATTCCTGGAGCGAGTCCATCCCAACGGCTCGCCCACTGAGCCTCACCCCGGCGAGTTCCCATTCCGCAACAGGGGAAAATCGCCGACCGAAACAGTAAAACCCACCAAAATCACCCTGCCTCTCCATTTGACATCACAGCCCGAACACTCCAAAATTTTCCTTGTGAGGGGATTGTGAGAGGCTCGTTCATCAAAAAGGTTGGGTTCTTCCGGTCGAAGTGGTCGATGACCATTGAAGTGGCGATGCCGGAGAGGTCGTCCTGCGTGAATGGATTCCCTGCGACCTTGAACTGATCGATTGGCTCATTCGCCATTTGTTTTGGGAGCGGTTGGGCCTTTCTCGTAAAAGGCTCCGCCCCCGCGGGGCGCACGAGATCGCGAGCGAATGTCGATCCGTTCTCGAGGCCCATTCCCTTTCGACCCACGGGTGAGGTGAGCCAGCGCCGGTTTCATCGCACGACCCGATGATTCGGGCCTCATCCCTCCCGTCGGGGTGAAATTGCGGCCGGTTTGGTCTCGGAATCCTTCACAGTCCGAATGCAATTTCACCTGAACACTCATATCGTCCGCAGAACCATAGGTGGCTTTCAACGGCGTAGGGCAACAAGAATTCTCATCGAGAATGCGGAGCGCCCAGGGAGGAATCTCGATCCCGAGCGACGGGCCCCGGCACTGGTCGGATGTTCTCGCCGGCCGAGTCTGGTTTTCGTCGTTCGACTTCAGAAGCAATAAGGACGCGTCATGCCTACCGTCTCCCTGGCCCTGATGTGGCATCAACACCAGCCGTACTACCCTGACGACGTCGCGGGCGAAAACCCGATGCCCTGGGTCCGTCTCCACGGCACGAAAGATTACCTGGGGATGGCGCTGCACCTCGAGGAGGTGCCCGAGTTTCGCTGTACGATCAATCTCGTCCCGAGCTTACTCGTCCAGATCGAAGCTTACGTGCATGGCGCGACCGACAAGCATCTGCGCGTCTCTCGCCTTCCCGCCGACGGAATGGACCACGACGACGCTCTTTACCTGCTCGACAACTTCTTCATGGCTCATGCCGATGCCATGATCCGTCCCCACCCGCGCTACAACGAACTCTACCATCAGCGCGGTCTCGGG
This sequence comes from Singulisphaera photorubra, assembly GCF_045290345.1. Taxonomy (GTDB): domain Bacteria; phylum Planctomycetota; class Planctomycetia; order Isosphaerales; family Isosphaeraceae; genus Singulisphaera. The sequence continues at coordinate 5,494,733 of NZ_CP155447.1, forward strand.
GTCGATTCGGCCGAGCAGGCGCTTCCCCGATTCCGAGAACGCGACCTCCGCGACCTCCAAGTTTGGTCGAACCTGAGCTGGATGCACCCGATTCTGTTCGAGAAAGACCCCGAGCTCGCCGAGTTCAAGGCCAAGGGCAAGCGCTACTCCGAGGACGAGAAGCAGTGGCTGCTGGACAAGCAGCGCGAACTCCTTGCTCAGATCATTCCGCTACACCGCAAGCTCGCCGACCGAGGGCAGGTCGAGCTCACCACCACGCCCTTTTACCACCCGATCATCCCCCTGCTCTTCGACAAGCGGCTGGCCCGCGAGGCCATGCCCGACGTCAACCTGCCCAGCTACCGCGACGGCTACCTCGACGACGCCGAGGTTCACGTGAAACGGGCCGTCGAGAGCCACCAGAAGCATTTCGGCGAGCGGCCTCGCGGGATGTGGCCGAGCGAGGGGTCGGTCTGCCAGGCGATGATTCCGCTTTTGGAACGCCACGGCATCGAGTGGATCGCCACCGACGAAGAGATCCTCGGCGCTTCGACTCACGGCAAGGTCGGGCGCGATAGCCGAGGTCACGTCCGTCACCCCGAGCTCCTCTACCGTGCCTGGAAGGTGGCCGAGCAAGGGAGCGAGCTTGGCATCGTCTTCCGCGACCATTCCATGTCCGACCAGGTCGGCTTCCACTATCAGCGCAGCCCCGGACCGGCCGCCGCGAACGACTTCATCGGCAAGCTCCACTCGATCGGCGACGCCTGCCGCCAGAATCCGGCGACGCTCGTCCCCGTGATTCTCGACGGAGAAAACTGCTGGGAGTACTACCCCGACGGCGGCGTCTCGTTCCTCCGCTCGCTCTACCAGAGCGCGGTGCGCGACGCACGGGTCAAGCCGGTGACCGTGGGCGAATTCCTCCGCAACCACCCTCCGTCCGACTCGCTCCCCCGCCTCTTCTCGGGGAGCTGGATCAGCCACAACTTCGCGATCTGGATCGGACACCCCGAGGACAACCGCGCCTGGGATGCCCTCCATGCCACTCGGGAATTCCTCGTCCGCGAGGTCGAGACCGGCCGTCACAACCCCGCGATCCTGGCACGGGCCTGGGACGAAATCTACATCGCCGAAGGTTCCGACTGGTTCTGGTGGTACGGTGACGATCACTCGAGCGCGCTCGACGCCTTGTTCGATCACCTGTTCCGTAAGCACCTCCGAAACGTTTACACCTTGCTGGCTCAAGATCCTCCCGGCAGTCTCTTTACGCCAATCTCCCAGGCCGTGAGCCACCGGCCGATCCACGACCAGCCAACCAGCTTCCTCAACGTGACGGTCGACGGCCGCTCGTCCTACTTTGAGTGGATCAACGCCGCCCGCTACGTTTGCGGCAATGAGCGGGGGACGATGGCCCTCGTCACGCGCGGGCCGCTCCACACGATCTGGTTCGGTTTCAGTGCCGATCGACTCCTGATCCGGGTCGATACCGACGGCGGACCGGCAAGCGAGCGGCTGGCCGAGACGAGCCAGCTCCGCGTCGGGTTTGTGGATCCGGCCGAGTGGGAGATCGTGGTTGAATCTCCCTCGCTCCCCAGGCCGACGGCCCACATCAACCATTCCGGCCAACCCTCCAGCAATGGAACCACCGTGGAAGTGGCCACCGGCAAGATCCTTGAGCTGGCCGTCCCGTTCGGCCGCCTTGGCCTTCGCGCCGACGATCCGATTCGCTTCTACGTCGAGTTGATCACAGGGGAGTCGAGCATCGATCGCGCTCCGCGCGAGGGCATCTTCGAACTGTCGGTTCCGACTCCTGACTTCGAACGAATCCAGTGGCAAGCCTGAGGTTCACCGAATCATTAGCCTTGGGAGAGTGGGACTTGGCGTCATCCTTCGTGAATCGCTTCTTAAAGCTCCCCAAGGTTGTTCACGGCCTAGCCGAAGAGGAGACTCAAAATGCCCGAACTGCGTAAAGATCCGATCGTCGGCCGCTGGGTGATCATCGCGCACGAGCGGGCAAAGCGACCTCACGACTTCAGCGGCGAGGCACAGTTACAACCCGAAGGGAGCTTCTGCCCGTTCTGCGAGGGGAACGAGGACAAGACGCCGCCGGAGATCGTCGCCTACCGCGAACGGGGAACGCGGCCCAATGGGCCAGGGTGGCGGATCAGGGTTGTCCCCAACAAGTTCCCCGCCCTGAAGATTGAGGGGAACCTGAACAAACGCGGTGAGGGGATCTATGACAAGATGGCGGGCGTTGGCGCCCACGAGGTCATCATCGAGAGCCCTCGACACCACGTCAGTCTCCCCGAGCTTCCGGAAGAGAACGTTCGCGAGATCCTCTGGGTCTATCGCGATCGGCTGGTGGACCTGAAAAAGGATTCGCGACTGGTCCACGGCATGCTCTTCAAGAATGTGGGCTCAGCCGCGGGTGCAAGTCTGGAGCACACCCACAGTCAGTTGATCGTCACCCCGATCGTGCCGATCTCGGTCTGGGAAGAAATGACCGGATCGCTGGAATTCTTCAATTACCGGGGGCGCTGTATCTACTGCGACATGGTCCAGCAAGAGCTTTCCACCGAGAAGCGGATCGTGCTCGACACCTCTCACTTCACCGCCTTCTGCCCATACGCAAGCCGCTTCCCATTCGAGACCTGGATTGTCCCCAAGACCCATTCGAGCCACTTCGAGAACATCCCAAAGCAAGGGGTCGACGACCTGGCGACCGTACTGAAGCAGGTGCTAGGCAAGCTGGAACTCGCCCTGGATAACCCCGCCTATAACTACATCATCCACACCTCGCCGTTCGACCACCAAGAGCTGCCCCACTACCACTGGCACATCGAGATCATCCCCAGGCTCTCCAAGGTCGCCGGGTTCGAGTGGGGATCCGGCTTCTACATCAACCCGGTACCTCCCGAGGACGCGGCCGCCTTCCTCCGCGAGACCGAGTATCCCACGACCTCGACCTCTCTCATGAGTCATGGGACCGGTCTGGCCTGACAAGCACGATCGCACAGCGCTCCATGGGTTGCTCCCATGGCGGTCGGAGGAGCCAGGGGGGCCGCGGTCTCGACTTCGAGCCCCAGACGCTCGGCAAAAGGCCCTCGAGTCTGGCTCTCGATGACGAGCCACTCCTCTGGAACAACTCCGCACTTAACTTCGCAATTTCCCCGTCTTACCCGAGCGACAAAAAAAGCCAAACCGACCACCTCAAAGTCGATTCAAATCGGGCTCCGGAATCGACGCGCGGACTCGACAATCGGGATTGGCGATCGAGGGAGGCTTCTGCGAGGATGGAACCGCTCGCCACACACGGCCGCAGACTGCCAAGAGGGCTTCCCATGTCCGGTGTCCGCCTGATCCTCGCCTTGCACAACCACCAGCCCGTGGGCAATTTCGACGGCGTCTTCGAAGGGGCCTATCGCGACAGCTACCTGCCGTTTCTGGACGTGCTGGAAGGGTATCCCGAGATCCCGTTCGCGTTGCATACCTCGGGACCGCTCCTGGAGTGGCTGGTCGAGCGAAAGCCCGAATACATCGCTCGGGTTCGCGCCTTGGTGGAAGCTGGCCGGGTCGAGATCCTGGGCGGCGGCTTCTACGAACCGATCATGACCATGATCCCCCACCGGGACCGGGTGGGACAGATCCGCGCCTATTCGAGCTACCTGAACGACCTCCTCGGTGCAAACATTCGCGGCATGTGGATGCCGGAGCGAGTCTGGGAACAGCACCTCGTTCTGGCTCTGGCCGAGGCGGGCATCGAATACACGGTACTCGACGACTTCCACTTCCAGCGTGCCGGGCTGAACGAGTCGGAACTCTTCGGTTATTACCTCACGGAGGACGAAGGTCGGCTGCTCAAGGCCTTTCCGGGTTCGGAGCGACTGCGCTACACGATCCCGTTCCAAGAGCCCCACGCGACCTACGAATACCTCCGGCATCTAGCCGACCATCACCCCGGCTCAACGGTCGTCTTCGCCGATGATGGTGAAAAATTCGGCTGTTGGCCCGACACCCATGACCATGTCTACACACGAGGATGGCTGCGCCGATTCTGCGACATGATCGCCGGCAACCGCGATTGGATCGAGCCAACAACCTTCGCGCGGGCTGTCGACGAAACGCTTCCCCTGGGCAAAATCTACCTTCCCGACAGCTCCTATCGCGAAATGACCGAGTGGGCCCTGCCCGCCTCCCGGCTGACCGCTTACCAGGAGTCGATCCGCCAGACCGCGAACGATCCAGGCGCCGAACGGCTCAAGCCGTTCCTCCGCGCGGGGGGGTACTGGCGGAACTTCAAAGCGCGTTATTCCGAGAGCGACGAGATGTACGCCCGGATGCTCGAACTCTCGCGTCGACTGGCTCTCGCCGAGGCTAATCCAACCGTCGACCCCGACTATCTCGACGCCGCGCGACAAGAACTCTACCGCGGTCAATGCAACTGCCCTTACTGGCACGGCGCGTTTGGCGGACTCTACTTGCCCCACCTCCGGAACGCGATTTATCGCAGCCTGATCGCATCCCACAACGCTCTGGATGACGCCGAGGGGAAAGAGGGGCCTCGCGTTTCACTCGATGTGGCCGACTTCAACCTCGACGCACGACAGGAAGTGCGCCTCGAGAACGACCGGCTCATCGCCTACGTCCGACCCGCGACGGGGGGCCACATCTACGAGCTCGACGACCGACGCGCTCTGACCAACCTCCTGGCCACTCTCGACCGACGACCCGAGGCCTACCACGGCGTGATCGCTTCCGCCGCGCAGTCGGGCACTGGCCATTATGACGGACCGGCGATCATCAGTGACCGGCTCGTCATGAAGCAGGAGGGGCTCGACCGGCTCCTGGTCTATGATCGGCATCCTCGCAAAGGCCTCGTCGATCACTTCTACTCGAAGGATGTCACGCTTAAGGAGCTGGTGGATTGCCACGACGTCGAGCGTGGTGACTTCCTCGTGGGCGCCTACCACTCGCGCGTTCAGAGGACCCCCGACCGTGTCGCCCTCTTCATGGACCGGCCAGGTTGGGCGGAGGGGCACCGGATCCACATCCGCAAGACGATCGAGCTGGGAGCGGACTCCTCGAGCCTCGACGTTCACTACGTTCTCGAAGAGCTTCCGCTCGACACCACGCTCCATTTCGCCGTCGAGATGAACTTCGCGGCGATGGCAGGCCACGCCGATGACCGCTACTTCAGCGACGGAGCGGGCGGCCGGCTCGGAATGCTCGATACCCGGCTCGACCTGGCCCGGACCGAATCGTTGGAATTGGTGGACGAATGGCTCGACCTCTCGATTCAGCTCCAATGGTCGAACCCGGCGGGCCTCTGGTGCTTCCCGATCGAGACGGTCAGCCAGAGCGAGGGCGGGTTCGAGGGAGTCTACCAGAGTTCGGCGGTCATCCCGCACTGGCTCGTCAGCGGCGACGAATCAAGGCGCTGGGAGGTCCGGATCCGCTGGACGTTCGACCAAGCCCGCGCCCACCGCGGGTCGCCCCTGGTTCCGGACCTCAGTCGGCCCCGAGCGACCGCCACCCCTTGACGCGACCCAATGAGCCATGATCTGGCCCTTTAACGCCAAGAAAACGGAGCCGTCCCGATCGTCGTCGCTGGATGCGGCGGCGATCGTCCGGCAATCGCGTCGGCTTCGGTTCCGAATCCGGCCAGGCGCGGTCTCGATGCTGTCCGGCGCCTATCATGGAGCACGGCCGGGGATCGGGCTCACATTCGCCGAACTGCGGGCGTACGAACCGGGCGACGATGTCCGCCATCTCGACTGGAATGTCACGGCGCGGCAAGGGAAGCCTTACGTCCGTCGGTTCATCGAAGAGCGATCCCTGGTCCTCTGGCTCCTCGTCGACGTTTCCGCCAGCCTCCGATTCGGCCCCGAGGGAAAGTCCAAGGCCGACCGGGCGTCGCAGGCCGCCGCCCTGCTCGCGACGGCGGCGATTCAGAACGGCGATCGGGTGGGCCTGGTCCTGGTGAGCGACCGCGTCGAGGCCGAACTGCCTCCCGGTGGTGGAACCCGACACCTGGCCCGAGTGGTCCGAGCCCTGGTCGCGACCCCGGCCAGTTCACGGCGGACCGCCCTGGCGGTCGGCCTCACTCGGCTCCGCCGTTCGGCTCGCCGCGCCTTCATCGTTGTCCTTAGCGACTTCCTCACTCCCGAGCCTGTCGGAATTTGGCGGCAGGCCTCCCGGCGGCACGAGGTCGTCGCCCTCAGGCTGGTTGATCCACGTGAAGAGACGCTCCCGAACGCCGGCCTGGTCGCACTCGAGGACGCCGAGCTCGGGACCAGGCGGATCATTGACACGAGCTCGGCGCGAGTTCGCGAGGCCTACGCCGAGGCGGCGCAACAACGGCGGGCCGATCACCGTCGCTGGTGCGCGGCAGCTGGCCTGACCGGCTACGAAATCTCCACGACCCAAGACCCCATCGGCCCCTTGATCCAGTTCTTCTCGGGCCGTGCCAGCCGTCGGGGCAAATCGTGAACCCAACGTCCAAGGCCATCTACACCCCACCTCGTCCCAATCTCGGACCAGAAGCTCCCCTGGCCGAATCCCCCCCTTGGTTCGGGCTCGGGGTCGGGCTCGCGCTGGCCGGCGTCGGCTCGGCATTCCTCCTTCGAAGACGCCGGCGGCGAAAGCCGACCCCACCAACCACAAAGCAACGTCCGGGCGTACCGGAAGAGGGTTCAGTCTCCCCACATGAGCGAATGATCGCCTGGTCGCTCTCTATCCGCGAATCAATGGCCGACGCCTTCGGCTCCGCCTGGCTGGCCAAGACCACCGAGGAAATCGCCAACGATTCCACCTTGGTCGACGCGATCGGTCCCGAGCCCGCCGAGCGGCTCATCGCCTTCCTGGCCGAGGCCGATCGAGCCAAATTCGCCAACTCGCTCGAGCTCCTATCCTCAACCGTGGCCGAGGCCGAGCTTCACGAACTGATCAACATCATTGCGCAGTCCAACCCAAAACCATCCCCTCACATCTAAACTCGCCGACCAACCGTAATTCGGCCTCCCCCTGTTCCAAAGCATCGACCCCAGTCAGCCTCCAGCCCGAGGGGAAACCGCGATCGGTTTCGCTAGGACAGAGAGCCGAGACGAAGCCCAAGCGGCAACGGCGAAGGACCGACGAGAAACGACAGGAGGGGGACATGAGCGAGAAGAGCACCTGTCGCGTGCGACGCAAACCGGCGTCACTTATGAGCCCGGCTGACCTCATCCTGGCGGAAACGAACGCCGAGCGTATCGGTCTGGTCGATCCCGGTCCGCAGCCGGACACGCCAGGTCATCTGGGGGGACAGGCGGTCGGAGACGTCCGGCGCACTGACCAACCAGGTCACGTACGACTCGCCGGGCTGAAGCTCTTTGAACGTTTGACCTCGGATCGACCACTCGCTATCGACCGCCAGAGGATACATCGCGATCGGTCCTCCCTTGGCCGACTCGATGAAGCTATCCGGTCCTCCTCGATCGCGCTCGCGGAGAAACGCTTCGTCAAGTGGAACAAAAATCGAGTCCGAGGAGACATTCTTGAGCTTCACCTTGAGTTTGAGGGCATTGGCTCCACCACCGCGATACTCGGACTCGTCGAAGGTCTGCTCCAACTCGACCGATCCCAAAGCAATCGTCAGCGGGGTGACCTCCAGTGAGCCGCTTCGGATCGGTTGCCCCAACTTGGTCAGGTGGTCCTCAGCGATGGGCAGCGGAGGGACCCACTTGCGTGACTGGTCGGCCCTTCGACCGGGATCGAGTCGATTCTCAGCCGCCGGGAAGAGGTCCGCTTCCTCCCCTTCGCGAAGCTTGCGGCCGCTGAAGAGAACCCAGAGGAGCCCGAGCGTCACCGCGCTGGCATAGCTGAACAGCAAGAGGTTCGGCCACGACCTCCCACGGTGAGGAAGTTCCTCGTCGTCCTCCTCATCGTCCTCGTCCGGCACGGAATCGCCTGTCTTCGGGGGTGATGGCCCATCAAGCCGGATCGCCAGAGGGACCTGAAACTCCGCCACGGACTCGACCGGCGATGGCTCCGATGGATCCAACCCGGTGAGGGCTGCAAGCGCCAAGAGAGCATCGAAAGATCCGGCCGGCCCCGATTCCGAAGGAAGTTGCTCACGACTTGATGGATTGAGGCCCGGAGGGAGCTCGAGAACCTCCGGGTTGGAGGGGGGAAACGCCGAGACCAGGGCCGACGCTTCGGGGGAACTTGGCTCGACAGGATCAGGAGGCAATTCCGGCTCGGGGACGAGACGCGGCTCCGGCTCCGTCGTCGAAAATGCCCCTAGAAACGGGTCAGGCGCAGGTTGTGTGATCGATTCGGCCAGAAGCCTGTTGAGCTCATCGCCGCTGCTACTCGAATAAGGAGGGAGCGGGAGTGAGGGATCTTTCTCCCCCTCGGTCGTCGGCGAAGTTCCAGGCTCGTGAAGACCGGAGGAAGAAGCATCAGACCTCGGCACGTCGAGCGCGGGATCATGGGTCTCACTGCTCATCGCTCGATCTCCTCAAAACGCCTCAGCCGGGAGTCGCCCCCTCAGCAAAAAGCTCCCGATATCTTGGCCTTTCGGATCGATCATACCACTCCATGCTTGCGAGTGCGATTGCAAATGCTTCTTCGTCAAGTTCGTAAGGGAGTTCCCCAAGGATGCCGATCGGCCCGACGTGTCGGGCGAGTTCTTCGGCGTTGGTCGCTTCCGCCAGGTCTGCGCCCTCAACGCCGGGTTCGGAGCGGTTGAGCACGATCCCAGCCACGCGAAGGCCACGTCGTTGCGCGCACTCGACCGTCATCAGCGTGTGGTTCAAGGTTCCCAACCCCCTGCGAGCCACGATCAGGAGTGGATAGTCGAGCGCCTTGGCCAGATCGGCCACGGTCATCCGATCCGCCAAGGGAGCGAGAAACCCACCCACTCCCTCGACAACCATGACGTCGGCTCGCTCGGACCACCATCCGAGGGCGTCGCGCACTCCTTGAAGTACCTTGTCGGGCGAGAGTGGTGTTCCCAAGCGGCGGGCCGCCACGGAGGGGGCCAACGGTTCCTCGAACACCAGCGGCACCACGCGTTCAAGAGGAATCGAGCCGCCGACCGCGCGGATCAAGGCTTCGCCATCCTCACACTCCCAGCCTTCGCCGCGCCGCACTGCGCCTGTCGCGACTGGCTTGAGAACCCCGACGCGTCGTCCTTGCCCGGTCAGGATCCGAGCGATCGCGGCGGCCACCCGCGTTTTTCCCACACCGGTGTCGGTGCCGACGACGAAGAGTCCCGGGGGAATCGTCACGCTGATCCCTCCGTGATCTCGACGACGCACCGGAAGAGGATGTCGAGCATCTCGTCGAGTTGCTCCAACGTGATCGCCAAGGGAGGCCAGATGACGAGGGTGTCGCCGAGCGGACGGACGAGAAGACCGAAGTCGCGTGCTCTCATGCAGACGCGAGCGCCAACCTGCTCGAGCCAAGGATAAGAAGTCTTGGTCGCCTTGTCAGCGACCAGCTCGATGCCGGCGATCAATCCTCGCTGGCGGGCGTCGCCCACATGGGGAAGCTCCCGGAACGCCGCCAGGCGTTCCGCCAGGCGGTTGACCTTCGGCACCATGTTGGCGAGAGTCTGCTCCTCGTCGAAGACGCGCAAGCAGGCCAGAGCCACGGCCGCTCCGAGCGGATTCCCACCATAGGTATGGCCATGATAAAACGTCTTCCCTTCGGCCAACGTCCCCCGGAAGGCAGAGTAGATCTCCTCCGTGGTGAGCGTCGCCGCCAGGGGGAGGTAGCCACCGGTCAGACCTTTCGCCAAGCAGAGGATGTCGGGCTGGACCTGCTCCTGCTCGCAGGCGAAGAGCGTTCCAGTTCGGCCAAAGCCGACCGCCACTTCGTCGGCGATCAAGAGCGTGCCGTGGGCCCTGCTCAGTTCCCGAAGCCCTCGCAAGTATCCGTCGGGGTGGACGATCATCCCCGCCGCGCCCTGCACCAGCGGTTCCACCACGATCGCGACGACCTCACCGGGGTGCTCAGCCAAAACGCGATCGACGGCATTCAGACAGGCGAGAGCGCAGCTCGGTTGTTGTAGTTCGAGCGGACAGCGATAGCAATGCGGACTGGGAACCCGCAGGCTGGGAAAGAGCAAGGGGCCGAACATCGCGTGGAACCGATCGACCCCGCCCACGCTCACATCACCAAGCGTATCGCCATGGTAGGCGCCTCCCAGGGCCACAAACCGAGTTCGCTTCGGCTCGGGCTCAGCCTTTTGGCGCCAGTACTGGAACGCCATTTTCAAGGCGACTTCCACGGCCGTTGCGCCGTCGTCGGAGAAGAAGACTCGAGTCAGCCCCTCGGGCGTGAGCTCGACGAGCCGCCGCGCCAGCTCGATGGCCGTGGGGTGGCTGACGCCCAGGAGTGTGGAGTGAGCGACCTTGTCGAGTTGGTCGCGGATCGCCGCGTCGAGGGTCGGGTGCCTGTGCCCGTGGACGTTGCACCAGAGCGAGCTGACGCCATCGAGATAGCGCCGGCCCTGGACGTCGAACAGGTAGACTCCCTCGGCGCGGTCGATGACCAACGGTTCCGCCGCCTCCCAGTCGGTGAGCGCGGTGAAAGGATGCCAGAGATGGTCACGATCCCAAAGTCGAAGTGTTTCAGGGGTCATCATTCACTGATAGGTTGGCCACGGTGGAGCGTCTCACCGGGCAGGGTTTCTTTGGATTTCTTCTTCATCCAGACGGTGGTGCCAGGGCCTGCCGTCAGATGCCGTCCGGCATCACCGTTGACGATCGAGATCTCGATCCAGCCGGTACTGCCGGCCAGGGCCACCAGAGTGCCAGCGATTTCGTCGGCATAAGTGCGGCCCAGCCCATCGATTTGGGCGCCGGCCACCTCGATCGTCCAGTCTTCACGCGGCTGTTCGCCAAGCCGTTTCGCTTCTATGTTCGTGATCAGGTTGCCGAACGAGTCGCGAAGGATCACTTCCCCCACGAAACCGGTCTCGTTCTCGACCGCCTGAATATTGCGGAGTGTGACGAGCTTCGTTCGAACGGGGCCAAGCTCAGCGGGTTCGCCACCGACGAGCAGGTGCGCGGCGGCCGGCGCCAGGATGTCGCGGCCGTGAAACGTCGACGAGACGGGGATCCGTCGAAAAGCAGGGTTGGCAATTTCCCAGATCCCGCTCGGTTGACGATCGCGTGTGACCATGCTCAGCAAGCCGTTGTCGGGAACCACGAACCAGTGGTCGGCCACCAAGGCGACGATCAGCCGCCGGTCGGTTCCCACCCCGGGGTCGACCACGGCCAGGTGGACCGTCCCCTTCGGAAAAACATCAATGAGGCCTGAGAGGACAAATGCCCCTTCGAGGATGTTCTGCGGTGAAATGGTGTGGGTCACGTCGACGAATTGCGTGTGGTAGGCCAGCCCCAGGATCACCCCTTTGACCGCCGCCACGTACAGGCCTTCGCTCCCGAAATCGGTCGTCAGCGTCAGGATGGCTTGTCGCATCGCAAATCCGCCCGTCCGGGTTCACCCATCGTCCCCTCGGCTCCGAAAACGCTCCGAGCGACCTCGAGCTATGCCTTGGGGGACGATTGCGCCTCGTAGTGGGCGGTGATCCGCGAAGAGATTCCCCCCCGTGGCGTGAAGTTTCCGACCACACGCATCCGCCGTGGCTGGCAGGCGCCAACCAGGTCATCGAGCATCGTGTTGATCGAATGCTCGTAGAAGATCCCACGGTCGCGAAAGCTGAAGAGATAGAGCTTCAAACTTTTGAGTTCAATGCATGTGGCGGCGGGGACGTAGGTAATAATGATTGTACCAAAGTCGGGTTGCCCCGTTTTCGGGCAAACCGCCGTGAATTCGGGACAAGTGATCTCGATCTCGTATTCGCGATCGGGAAATTGGTTCGGGAACGACTCCAAAGCCGCCATCAGTCGACTCCTCGCTGAGCAGATCAAAGCCGGCGGGGAACAGAACTCCGCCACTCCCCGGCTCGCCAGCTCCGATTGTAGCGAAAAACGTCAAAAGCGGTACGGCCTTGGAGCAGGATCGTTTCCAAAAGGCCGTCGATATCACCCCGTTCAGGGCAGTGCGTTGCGGCTCACGACGGACTGGTAATCGAGGATGGAAGGAAAAAACCGACAACCGGTGTCAATCCCGAAGAGGTGGTCTCTTGATTCCTCGCCGTATTGTGGTAAGTGTATGAGATGCCTCGGATCCTGCCTCGGTCGACGGACCGGTTGTGATCCGGTCTAACCCCGAGCGGCCCGCCTGCGGGACCGGCCTTTGAAGTGTAGACCCACCTCGGCCTGGTGGAGTGCGGTTCCGATCCTGGATCAGGAGTCTGCCCGATGTCGCAAGCCTCTCGTCGTCACCTTCGCCTGGAAAACATCGACGGAGTCACGGTGGTCAGTTTCGTCGACACCAAGATCGTGACCGAAGAGAATATTCAGGAAGTGGGTGACCAGCTTTACAGCTTGGTCGAAGACGAGGGACACAAGCAGCTCTTGCTCAACTTCGGCAACGTTCAGTATCTCTCGAGCGCCGCGCTGGGCAAGCTGATTAACCTCAAGAAAAAGGTGGGAGCGGTCAAGGGCAAACTCAAGCTCTGCTGCATCCACCCCGATCTGCTCGAGGTCTTCCGAATCACCCGTCTCGACCAGGTTTTGAGATTTACCCGAAGAGCAGTCGGCACTCGACAAATATTGAAACCGGACGACGCGACCGGCCAGCTAGCTCTCCTCCTGGATTTGTCGCCTGACTGAAATTAAGAGCGGCCGGGTCGGCCGCCGCGGGCCATTTGGCCAAGCGACGGCCGACCCGGCCGCTCGTGTTCCCTTCGTTGCGGAATCGAAGCCTGCCCCTCTTCACTGGTCTCGACAGCCCTTCGTCATGAGCGATCCGACCCTAACGCCGATGATGCAGCAGTATCGCGAGCTCAAGGCTCGCGATCCCGATGCGCTCTTGCTCTTCCGCATGGGCGACTTCTACGAGATGTTCGGCGAGGATGCCGAGCGGGCCGCCCCCCTGCTCGGCCTCGCTCTGACCGCGCGCGATAAAGGCCCCAACGCCATCCCGATGGCGGGCTTCCCTCATCCCGCGCTGGAGACTTACCTCGCCAAGCTCGTCCAAGCCGGCCAGCGCGCGGCGGTTTGCGAGCAAGTCGAAGATCCGAAGCAGGCCAAAGGCCTCGTCAAGCGCGAGGTTGTCCGGGTGGTGACACCGGGCACCTTGACCGACGAGGCCCTGCTCGATCCGAAGAGCGCCAACTACCTGGCGGCCGTCGTCGAATCCGGGGGGAAGCTCGGCCTGGCCTGGGTTGAACTCTCCACCGGCCGGTTCTCGCTGACGGGAGTCTCCCGGACCGAGTTGACGGACGAGATGGCCCGGCTCAACCCGGCCGAGACCTTGGTCTCGGAGACCAGCCTCGACGCTCCTTGGGTCCGCACCTTGCGAACCCACCTCGGGCCGACGATTACCTCCCGGCCATCCTGGGATTTCGTCCTGGAGCAAGCGCGAAACACCCTGAACGAGCACTTCGGCATCACGACCTTGGCCGGGTTCGGCATTGACGACCAGGCCCCCGAGGCCGCGGCGGCCGGGGCCCTGGTGGCCTATCTCCGCGATACCCAGAAGTCATCGCTCGGCCACCTGACGCGGCTAACGCCTTATCGTCGGGCCGATGTCCTGGCGCTCGACGAAATGACGCGCCGGAGCCTCGAACTGACCCGGACCCTGCGGGACGGCAAGCGGGACGGTTCGCTCCTCCAGGTCATCGACCGGAGCAGCACGCCCATGGGGGCCCGGCTCCTGGCCGACTGGCTCACCTCCCCCTTGACCCACCTCGAACCGATTGCCGAACGGCACGAAGCCGTGGGTGAACTGCTCGGCGACTCGTTGTTGCGAAGCGACCTCCGCGCGTCGCTGGGCCAAGCGTACGACCTCGAGCGTCTGGCGGCTCGGGTCGGGACCGGCCGCGCCACCCCGCGCGACCTCGGTGCCCTGGCCCGGACGCTCGCCCTCCTCCCCAAAATCCGGGCGCGACTGACCGCCCGCTCCTCGAAGCGGCTCAACCAGCTCGAGGCGGCGCTGGAACTCTGCCCCGAAGTCCGATCGGCCATCGAGGCCGCCCTGGTCGACGACCCTCCCCTCACAATCAAGGAAGGGGGCCTGATCCGCGAGGGCTACCACCCCGACCTCGACGAACTGCGCGAGATCGCGCGAGGTGGGAAGTCATGGATCGCCAGGTTCCAGTCCGAGCAGGTTCGCCGGACCGGGATCGCGAACCTCAAGGTTGGCTTCAACAAGGTCTTCGGCTACTACATCGAGATTAGCCACGCGCAAGGCTCGAAGGTCCCCCCCGAATTCATTCGCAAGCAGACGGTCAAGAACGCCGAGCGCTACATCACTCCCGAGCTCAAGGAGTACGAAGACAAGGTTCTCCGTGCGGAGGATCGAGCAAACGAACTTGAATATGAGCTCTTTACGACCCTTCGCGACCGGGTGGCGGCCGAGGCACCCCGTTTGATCCAGGCGGGAGCCGTCCTGGCCCAGGTCGACGTGCTCTCCGCACTCGCCGAGCTGGCCGCGCGACACGGCTACTGCCGCCCCGAGATGGTGGCCGAGCCGGCCCTCGAAATCGAGGTCGGGCGCCATCCCGTGCTGGACGTGCTCATGCCCCCGGGCGACTTCGTCCCCAACGACACCCGGCTCAGCCCCAACGACGGCACGATCGTCGTGATCACAGGGCCGAACATGGCGGGCAAAAGCACCTTCATCCGCCAGGTGGCCCTGCTCACGATCCTGGCTCAAATCGGCAGTTTCGTCCCGGCCCGGCGCGCCCGGATCGGGATCGTCGACCGCCTCTTCGCCCGCGTCGGCGCTACCGACGAGCTCAGCCGAGGGCAGAGCACGTTCATGGTCGAGATGACCGAGACCGCCAACATCCTCAACAACGCCACGGCGAGCAGTCTGGTCATCCTCGATGAGATCGGCCGAGGCACCAGTACCTTCGACGGCATCTCCCTGGCCTGGGCGATTACCGAGCACCTCCACGACGTGGTTGGTTGCCGCACCCTGTTCGCAACCCACTATCACGAACTTGTCGAACTCGAAAAAACCAAGCCGAGATTGCGGAACGCGAACGTCGCGGTTCGCGAGAGCGAAGGAGAGATCGTCTTCCTCCACCGGATCGTCCCAGGGGGAGCCGACCAGAGCTACGGGATTCACGTCGCGCGATTGGCCGGCGTCCCTGCCCCGGTGCTCGAACGGTCACGCGAGATCCTGGCCTTCCTCGAGAAGCAGCATGGTCCCGACCCGGGACCACCGGCTGGCCCGATCCGCAAAGTCAAGTCGGGCCGTGCCTTGACCGGCAGCCTTTTCGCCGCATTGCCCGACCCGTTACTCGAAGAGCTTCGCAAGGTCGACCCGGCCAGCCTATCGCCGGAAGCGGCCGTGGAGTTCGTCAAACGACTCCGCGAACTGGCTTGAACCTTGAGTCGTGGTCGTCGCGACCAGGGCATGAGAAACGCCCTGGTCGCGACGACCACGAAATGCTACGCCAGCGATCGGAACCAGATCGGCCCACCGACTCGACCGATCAAAACACGCTTGATTGTTCATATCGAGCCGCGCCCTTGGGAGCGATCCCGCAAACGCGCTGGGCCGCCCGTTTGAAGCGTCTGGCAAGCACGAGCGGGACAGTCTCGACGGAGACAACCGCCTGACTCTTCGCCTCCAACTCCACCTGGATCTTCTCCAGATCGTGGCGAGCCTCCAGCAGATCTTTGATGGTCTTGCGATGCTTCGACCGCTCCAGCCGCAGGTGCTCGCGCGTCGAATCGAGTTGAAGGCGGTTCCAGTTTCGATCGGCCTCGAACGATTCGAGCCGCTCGTCCGGATCACACGCATAGCCAAGGGTCTCAAACGGCTCGGGAATGGAGCTCGCGATCGCTCGGGCTTCGGCGGCCGGAATCAAATGCCGCCAGAGACCGGGCTGCCCTTGCCAGTAGTGAAAGTGCCAGACCTCATGTCCCGGCTTCTTTCGGCCAATCGCGTTGGCTTCGACCACCTCGGCAATCGCTCGTCGCGGCGATTCACCAATCGCGTCAACGAGCCGAACCAAGGCCGCCTCGGTGTCGGCGACAAGGTCCTCATAACGAACCTGCAAGATCTCTGAACGGTTCCACCAGGCGGGACTGTGAAACAGGAGGCAGCGGGCGTACTCGGAGCGAGTCCATTCCAGAAAGGCCTCGCTCCGGGGAAGCACGCCCACGATCGCACAGTCGAGGCATTCTCCACCGCCGGGGCAATACCCCTCCTGGTGGATGTAATAGACATAGTTCAGCCATGACATCAGGACGTCGAGCGGATGCCGGGCCAGCACCGCAACGCGCACGCCGTGACGTTCGAGCAGGTTGAGAAACGGTTCTTTGGGATACCAGTGGATCTGAATCACACAGCGTCTGGGAAGATTCTCCCAATCGACGTCTTCAGGAGTGTGAACAGGAATCTGCTCGAGCTCGTAGAGCGATCCAAGCAGCTCGCGGGTCCAGGTATTCCCCGAACGGGGGGTACTCACCAGGGCAAGACGGAGCATCGACTGGCCATCGCCTTGCTGCGCCGAATTGGCGACGTGCTTACACGTCTTGTCATCCTCGGACATGCCGCCTCTCCCGAATTGATCTGGGACTGTGACTAATCACGAGAGCCAGTCCCTCCTTGAGCCGTTTCCTCACGAAACGAGTGGGGCGCGCAAACCGAGCCCGAGACCTCGCCTCGATCGTGAACGGCACTGAGGATCGCGTGAACAACATCGGGGGCGGCGTCTCACGGCCTAAACCGGAGCCCGATCTTGTCGCGAATTGAGGTCAGGAAATGGCAAGAATTGGCCTCAAAACCCGCCTCGGAAGAAGAGACGAAGCCTCGAGCCCAAACACCGAATTCCTTAAAACCTTAATGGTTACCAAATCTATCGGCAGACCACCCAGACCTTCTGAACGAAATATTCCAGGCAATCGCCACATTCGCACCTTCCAAAGAATTCCACCTCGGTGAGAGCGGCGGGGGTTCGTAGGCACGTCACTCCGCATCGCATACAATTCATGAGGTCGGTGTGAACCCACGCGAGACTGTCGTGAAACCCCTCTTGTCGAGTGGGCACAGCCCAATGGTACGAAGCGACCATTGCCGCCTTGTGGGGCGGGCTGAAACCCCCTGACAAGAAGTAAAATCGGTGGGCCGTAGTTTTCCTGGCGGGCTACTGTCCGCCCTACAAGAGATGTGCGATGGAAGCGAATATCCCCGAACATCGATCGACGGCCGAGGCGAAGTGGCAGGCCCGCGAGCGTTACTGGCGACAAAAGCTCGGGAGGATTCGGCTGGGGGTTGAGCCGATCGAAGACCAGGTGGCGAAATACCGTCGCGTCACCTGGATGCTCACCGCGGTTCCGGTGGTGCTGGCACTCATCTTCGTCGCCTTATTCACGGCCTTCCGACGTCCGGACGTGGGTCTGATCTTGGCAGGCGTGTTGCTGCTACCGGTTGTGACCTTGGCCTGGTTTGATTTCAGACTGCTCAAGCTCCGGGTGGCGCGATACAGCCGTGAGTTCGAGGAGTACCACCGCGAGTCGACCCCCTCGGGGCGAACCTGAAGTTCGCCCCGAGTGTCGATATTTACCAGAGAGTTGACTCCTCAGTCCGAGCGCCGACCAGGTCGGCGTCATCCTCGTCGTCACCGGACTGATCGCCCCACTCGTCGGCGTCGGCAACGCTCGCCTGAAGTTCGGCCTTCAACCGCTTTCGGGCCGTGTGGAGCCGCCGCTTGATGGTCCCGATCGGCACCGCGAGTTGCTCGGCGATCTCGATCAGCGAGTGGCCGTGGATGTAGAACGCCACCAGGGCCTCGCGATCGATCGGCTTGAGCCGCTCGAGGGCCTCCCAGAGCCGATGAGCGCGTTCCCGGCTGATCAGCTCATCGAGTGGTGCCTCGCGCTGTTCGCCGGCTCCCTCGAGCACGCTGGTCTCCACGCTCGGTGGAGCGCAGCGTCGGGTGGCTCGATTGATTGCCATCCGGACCGCGACCTGCCGGAGCCAGCCGGCGAACCGCTCGGGTTCACGAAGCTGGTCGAGCCGTCGCAGCACGTGGAGGAAGACTTCCTGAGTCAACTCGAGCGCCTCGCTCGGATTGCCCAGCCGCCGCAAACAGATCGCGTGGACGGTTCGCTGGAACTGTTCGACCAGTTCTCCGAACGCTTCACGGTCGCCTTCTTGGGCGCGTCGAACAAGGATTGCCAGATCGGTCCAAGGCTCATCCTGGACCGTCAGATTCCGCATGGTCGCCAGCACGTTGATCGCTCCCCATTCCTCTGGGGGTCCAGGGTCGATCGAGGCCAAGCCGCGCACGGGCAGCGCCTACGATCGGACCACCGCAGTCCACGAATCAGGCGTCGACGAGCGAGGGGCGAACACACGGCCGAGCTTCCCTTGGTCCTGGGCGAAATGCGCACCAGGACGGGACGGCTATGGGGTCGCTCGCCTTCGCACGGCGGCCGACGGAGACGGCTGGGGCGCGGTACCCTTTGCGATGGGGCAAGGGTCGTCCGCACGAAGCCGACCGCCAACTCAGTGGGCTGGAGTGAGTCCTCGAAAGTCACGACCGACACTGTCGCGAGCGTTCGAAGGCGTTCCAACAATGATGAGCCGGAGGTTCGGCGCTCACCCTCCCGTTGCCGCGAGTATCGCGGCAGCGGTCGCTTGGGCAGCTCGGGCCGATGCCAATCCAAAACGCTTCTCAACCTTCGATCGCTTACCAGTGGTCACCGGCTTGCGCTCGCGTTTCGAACGGTCGGATTCTTGTGGATCCAACACCCGTTCGAGGGAGAAGGCCTGGGATTCACCCTGCCGACAAGGCCTGTCGGACACGGTAAACATCTCGGCGGCGAACTCGCCCCACGGCCTGACCGAGCGACTCTGTACGAGCCACGACGGTACGGGGAGTGAGCCTGGAATTACCGGAATCTCGCCTCGCGAAAGGATCATCGAGGAGGGTAGATATCCGTGCATTCCGTCGCGCATAACGACACGATGGACGTGGCGGGTGCGCAGGGTCTGGAGATCGCCGATGTTGATGTTCGCCGTGACGGCGATCGACCGCGTGCCGAGGTTCAGCCCATTCAGATTGGCCGACAGCGTCCGGTTCGTGCGGTTCAACATGGCGAGACCCTCACATCCGCCTTCAAACGGCGGGCTGTTGAAGTGAGGCGACCTAGAGCGTCGCCGTGCGGGCCGTCCCGGGAGAGGACGACCGTCGCGAGTGCGGGACGTACAATGCGTCCCTGTCTATTGACGAGTCCTAAAGGTCCGTCAGAGCTCCCGATTTCTCGTATCCGCCGGGCAACACGCCCGGCGGGCGATCGATCCTAAGAAAAGGGGAACGACCTAATGAGAGTCGCCCCCTTTGTGTGCGGTCATAGACATCATAGCGGCGCAGAAGGTTCGCGGAAAACCAAAATCATTATCGGAATTCTCGCAGAACAGCCATGAACACGTCGTCCGAATACTCTAACCCTCATAGAGAGACAGAGTTGCGAACGGGTTCACCGAGCAGGGCGCGACGGACTTCCTCGGCCGCTTTGGACCGCAATTCGACGAATCCCTCGACGCTGTAGAACGCCGAGTGCGGCGTGAGGAGCACGCGAGGGTGGAGCCGAAGTCGTTCGTCGTCCAGCGGTTCTCGTTCGACGACGTCGAGGCAGGCCCCTCCGACCTGCCCCGAATCGAGTGCCTCCAGCAGCGCGAGCTGATCGACGATCGGCCCCCTCGCGGTGTTGATCAGGAGCGCGCCGGGACGCAAGAGCGCCAGTGCTTTGGCGTCGATCAAATGATGCGTGGTCTCGTCCAAATAGCAGTGGAGGCTCACATAATGGCTCTGTTCCAGCAACTCCTCCAGCCGGTGGGCCCGCCTGATCCCGAGCGCCTTATCGACCCCTTGAGGCACGAGTGGATCAAAGAAGACGACGTCCAGTCCGAATGCCTTCGCACGCAGAGCCGTTGCGGTGCCAATCCGGCCGCAGCCGACCAGGCCGAGCGTCTTGCCTCGGAGTCGAGGCGTCCCCATCGCCGTCCGATAGTCCCAGCCCCCTGCGCGGATCGCCTCGTGCGACGGTACGAACTTCCGAGCCAGGGCGAGGAGGAACATGATCGCGTGATCGGCCACCTCCTCGGTGCCGTAGTCGGGAACGTTGCACACGATCACGCCGTGACGGGCGGCCGCCGTCCGGTCGACGTTATTGTATCCCACCCCAGCGCGGACGATGCACTTGCACCGCGAGGCCTTTGCGAACGTGGCCTCGCCCAAATGAGCGATCTCGTGATATGTGATCAAGGCGTCGGCCTCGGGAAGATAGCGAGCAAGGCTCTCTTCATCGGTGGCGCGAGCAAGCTCGACCCGGGCGAGGTCACCCAGGATCGGAGCCTCGATCGAGGTCTCATCCAGGAAGTCAGTGATTACCACCGTGAAGTCAGACGACATCAACCGTTCCTCTCGCAAATTGACGGAAGGATCAGAGGGGATCGACGAACCGGCTGGGTTGAGACCCACGAGCCCTAAAGCCCGCATTTGACCCGCACGCGCGTTCGTCCCAGGGAGCAACCCCTTGGTTATGGCCGATCGGCCGGGTAGGTTCAACCGTCGGCCCAGAGCCGGCGCCTTGTTCTCAGCCGGCACGCGTCCTCAACCAGCCCGAGGGAGCGGTCCGGCTGAGTTTGAAAAACCCACCTCACGAAGGAAGAGACGGATGCGACGGATCAAAGAACTCCTGGCCCAGGGTGAAGTGGTCCGCATGTTCGGCGTCGGACAAATGCTGAGCCCAAAGCTGATCGAAATTATTGGTGAGCACGGTGACTTCGACGCACTCTGGCTCGATGTCGAGCATGCCGGCATCGGCATGAAAGAGATCGAGCTGGCGACCCTCGCGGCCAAGGCCTACGGCATGGATCACTTCGTCCGGCTTCCGGCCACCGACTACGCCTCGATCATGCGGCCGCTGGAAGCCGGCGCGGGGGGCGTCATGGTCAGCATGGTTCGCTCGCCGGAGGAGGCCGAGCAGGCGGTTCG
Organism: Singulisphaera photorubra; assembly: GCF_045290345.1. GTDB lineage: Bacteria > Planctomycetota > Planctomycetia > Isosphaerales > Isosphaeraceae > Singulisphaera. The sequence goes on from NZ_CP155447.1 coordinate 5,515,791, forward strand.
CTGGGCCAAATTCTGGCCCCGCGGCGAGCGCGGAATGAACGGGGGCAATCGAGACGGCCGATTCGGCCTGACCCCCATCGGTGAGTATGCCGCCCGCGCCAACGCCGAGACGTTCGTCGGAATTCAGATCGAGACCGCCAGCGCGATTGCATCGGTCGCCGAGATCGCCGCCATCCCTGATGTCGACCTACTCTTCGTGGGACCGGCCGATATCAGCCAGGTCCTTGGCGTGCCCGGTGAATTCGAGCATCCTCGCTGTCTCGAAACGATCGAAAAAATCGCTCGCGCCTGTGCCGACGCGGGCAAACCGTGGGGCATCGTTCCGCGAGGGGGGGAGTACGCCGAGCGAATGCGCGGCTGGGGCTGCCAAATGTTCGTTCTCGGCTTTGATATTCACGCGTTTCACGCGGGGATACGCGCCGCGAAAGAACGCTATGGGCCGTTCTTTCCAGCGCGTTGAGTCCCTGAATCAAGAATCGAAAAGAGCCTGAGCCAACTCGTCGCCGGCTCAGGCCCCTCGTTAGGATCGCATTGATCGCGTCGATCGTTTAACGATCTCGGCTCGACATATCACGGCTCCGGTTCTGCTCGATCGCGGCGAGCATGCCGAACCGGAGCTTGCGATAAAGAACCGGCTGGTGCTCTTTGGGAATCTCCTTGGTGATCCATTCGATCGCCGACTCGGACGCGCCTCGGAAGCCCTGCGACTCGGCGATCGCCCCGAGGGCGGTGAGTCGTCGAGATTCGTCAGGGTACAAGACGATCAATCGTCGTGCATCTTCGAACCGGCCGACCGAGATCAGGTTATCAATCAGAACACCGGCCAGGATCGCACGAGGATCGTCAAGAGGTATCGATGCGACCGCCACCGCGGCCTCATGATAAGTCGCAGTGGCACCATCCGGGTCATCCCCCCGCGCCTGTGCCTCGGCGATCTTGACCAGGGCATCGCTCCGGACTTCAGGCTGAGGGATCATCTGGGCAATTTGCAGGCCCCGCGCGTACTGCTTCGAGTGGGCCGCCGCGGTCGCCGCCGCCACCAAGGCCCGATCCCGCCAGACCGGACGGTTGATGAGCTTGGCGGTCTCCGACGATTTCAGGAGAAGCTTGTCGGCACGGGCGTCAAGAGGATGAATCTGCGAGGGATTGCTCGGTGCTGTTTTATCATCCTTGGATTCAAGATGCGGAAATTCGTTGACGATAGTCTGGCTGCCGAACGACTGACTCTCGACCACCCGGTAGAGCATCTCGGTGTGGTAGGTGGGGTTGTTAATCCGACTCGCCAGGAACGCGGCTCGGCTCCACTCAAGTTCAGCCCGGCTGATCAGCGTCTCCCGATCCACCTCGGGCGATTTCGGAAGTGCGGACAGGGGCTCGTTGTAGTCGGGGATACTAAGATCCGCCTTGCCGTCGCGAAGCAGAGCCTCGCTCAGGTTATTCAACCCATTGATGATAGCGATGAGCCGAAGGTCATGGACCGTCGGGTCGGTCACCGCAAGCGCGGCGGCCGCGGCCTCGCCCAGCGCACGATGCGCCAGGTGCAGTTGGTCGCCGAAAATGGCCACGCTCGCGACCTTGTTCAGCGTCAGGCTACGATCGCCCGGATCGGTGATCGAACGGGCAAATTCCAGTTCCCTCGGCTGGACACGGCTGAGATCGGGGATTGGTTCGCCCTGACTCCTCGGTGAAGCTCGAGAAGGAGAAAAGACCTTCGTCGTCGGGAAAGGTCACGTTCGCCCCAGGACCGAGCGGAACGCTGTATCCGGGTGGGAGCAGAGGAACGAAGCCCGTGGAAGGGACGATCCCTCCCCCTTCGACCCCGACCGGGAGGTTGGGGCCAACCCCTGAGAGCGACCCCGTCGTATTTCTCTCGATGGTCGATGAAGTTCCCGTTCCGGTCCCTTCCCCCGACCCCGAGGATAGGCCTGGCCCCCGTGGGGCCTGGGCCGTGGCAAAAATCGGCAGACTGAGGGCGAGGCCCAGAGTCACTGCCGCCGAAACCATATTTTCGAAGCGTGCTCGCGTCATGGGTGCCATTCCTTGAGGGCTCGCCGATTGGGTCGGAAGCCCCTGGAGAAAGAGCGGGACCGTCGAGTCGATCGACAATCGAGCCCACCCTTTCTTGTTAATGGAATCATTCCCCGCGTTCCGCTCCAGGTCAAATCAACCGTCAGGAGGTCCCACCCGCTCGACTGAAAATTCGCTTGGGGTTTTCGAGCAAGATCAGTCGGGCCAGCTCGAGCGCTCGATCAATCGACCATCCCTGGCCCCGAACCGCGTCGTCGGCCAGCGTCTCGGCCAGAACGCGTCGGAACATGTTAAACTTTGGCAGCACGAATTCGAGCTTGTAGGCGTCGGAGTAGTACCCCACCTGCTTGACCTTGGGAACCGCCTGGAGTCGGGCTCGCAGATCGGCGGCGATGTATGCCGGAATGTTCGAGTACCACCAGTGCCCCATCGGAACCACGTTCGGGAAGATCCAGGAGTAGGCCACCAGCTCGCCCCCCGCGTCGGGCGAGAGGGTCGAGACCGGGAACGTGACCCCGGCGAAGTGGTTGAACAGCTCGCGGTAGCCGTGCAGGCTGACCCGACGGTCAAACAAGTCGCGGCCCCCCGCGACCCCCGCCGGATACACGTTCCGGATCGGGCCGATCATCAAGTCGAACGGCAACCGGAACTCAGCGCAGAACTCCGCCAGAGTCCAGAAGACGACCTGCCTCACCTCGTCGTGCTCGTCGGGCCGCTGGTCCATCTGGTGAAGCGCGCGGCGAACCGGCGTCACCGCTCGCTTGGCGGTGGCGCGATAGGGGGTAAAATCAGGCGGAAGACTGATGGCACAGGCCCGTGCTCCCCGCTTCACGAACCGTTCAAAGAGGACCCCAATCGCCTGGCGGAGGGTCGCATAATCCCGGACGTCGACGTTCGTGGCACGTCGGAGCCGGTCGACGGTCGTCGGCTCGTGGAGTTTCAGGACCAGGTCGTCGGTCCGCAGGCAAGGGACATACTTCTGGGGATCCCAGCCTTCGAGCGGGTCGTCGAATTCGTTGGTCAGAAAAACCGCTTCGAGTTGCGATTTCTTCCAGACCTCGCGATCCCAGGCTTCACCGCTGGTCGAGCGCTGGGCGCTTTCGTAGAGTTCACCGATGTTCTGAGGCGTGATTCGGTCGTGGGGGAAGTCATGAAACGTCTTGGCGATTTCCAGCAACCACGAATATTGAACGGTATTGTCGATCCGGTCGAGGTAGCCAGACAGGTTCCGGACCCGTGTCTCAGGATCGAGACTCGGCGCGACTAACTCAGCGGGCATCCCCGCCGAGTGGGCGAGTTCGGTATAGTAATGATACCCTAAGACTTCGTCGAAGTTCCGCGCGGCGGGCCGGGTCGGGTCGATGTGCGAGTGGGGATCGAAGATCGGCCAGCATGTCATCTCGTCAAAGAGTTCACGGGCCTTGGGGTCGTGCGGTGGGGTTGTCGGCATCGTTAAACAGCTCGGCGCGGGGTGAGAGTCGTCGCACTCGAATCGCGATTGACCACAAAACAAGCTAGCCAGCGTCAGAGATTCCAGCAAGAGAGGAGAGTCAGGGCCGATGAATGTGGTTGTGACCGGCGGAGGAACGATCGCGCCGATTGATGACGTCCGCCACCTTACCAATGTCTCGTCGGGCCGGTTCTCGGCAATGATCGCCGAGGCCTGCCTGAACCACGGGGCGTCGGTCTGGCACATCCATGCCCCCGCGGCCCAACTTCCCTTCTCCCGCCAGGCGCGGTTCGATCTGGACACGATCGACCCCGAGGCTGAGCACGCGCGGCTCACCCGCCTCCGACGCCAATATCGCGCCGTCGCCGATCGGCTTCACCTCATTGCCCTGAATCAGGGGACTGTGGCCGACTACGCCACGAACCTGGAACGCGTCCTCCGCGAGCACGCCATTGATGTGGCCTTTCTCGCCATGGCCGTCTCCGACTTCGAACCTCGCCCGATGACCGGCAAGCTCGACTCCCAGGCCGAGATATTCACCATCCACGCGCTTCGTGCTCCGAAGGTCATCCAATCGGTTCGCGACTGGGCTCCCGGCGTCTTTCTCGTCGGTTTCAAACTCCTCTCCCGCGTCCCCCTGCCCGACCTAATCGAGGCAGCCGAAACCGCCTGCCTGGCCAATCGCGCGGACTTGACCGTCGCGAACGACCTCCAAACCCTCCGCGAAGGCCGCCATACCGTCCATCTCGTCCGCCCTGGGGAGCCGGTGGAAACCTTGGAAGCAGGTGCCACGCTCGCGGACAGGCTCGTCGATCGAGTGTTCGACTTGGCTAAACAAGGTCTGAGCTCTCAGGCAGCTCGGAGGCAGAAATTCACATCCACCTGATCACCGCCGTCGCCATTCATGGGGCAAGAGAAGTGGGGTCAGGCGACTTTGATGTCTGAGGTGCTGACCAGCAGCGACGCTCCGCTTCAAAACACGAGGTCAAGTAGTCCAGGACGTCACGACCCTGTTGCCGAAAGGTCACCACCCAGGTCAGCATGCATTCCACGAACCAACTCCCCTCCACGCTGCCCGTCCCGCCGCCAGATCAGAGCATATCGCAACGAGCGTTCGGCCACGTTGTTCGTCGGCTCCACGCCTTGGACCCAAGCGAACGTCCACAGACCCTCCTCCACCCTGAAGATCTCGAAGCAGGTCGCGGCGATCTTCGCGCACGAACTCTGCGATCCCTCCTGACGTCCCGTCGCAGTCGGCTCATCCGCTCCTGGGACTGTTCCCGGGGCAGGGTCCCGTCGCGAACCCAGTGCCAGTACCGAAACAGTCGGTTCGACAATCCGAGCAACCGCTGCCAGGACTCTATGATCCAGTCGTAAACGCTGTATCGGTCGCTGGTGTCGACCTGGCCGATCTGACTGCCCAACAATGCCCGGGCGATCTCGCCACAGCGGTTCTTGGCGAACGTGAAGACCGTGGCCACGTGAGTCGCCATCCCCCCCCACACAACCAGACCTTGCGAAGTTGCTCACGCCACGACGTCTCGTCGATGTTCGTCACTTCGGCCTGATGGACCGCAACGGCCAGTTCGTTGGAGGAAGCCTCCAGGGCCGCGGCCGACTGCCGTTCCAGTTTGGAGATCATCCCGATGGAGATCGACAGAGCAAACAGATCAGAGCAGACCTGCTGCATCTGCCCTTTGCTGAGACGATAGGACCCGGAGAGCATGGCCAAGACGGCTTGGAGGTAAGAGCCAAGACAACCGCTCGGGATACCGGTGGGCAAGGCGCCGCAGGCCGCCTCACTTCATCATCAACATATCATATGATACCACAAATACTCATCGACGATGGGCTCGATCCTGGGCAACTCCCCCACCTGATGAATCAACGGTTCGAGGTCCCTGACCGCATCGACGACACGCTTCGGGCTTGCAGTGGATAGTTTGACGCAACTTCTCAGACGGCCCCAAGGCACGGTGGGCCTTGCGATGTCCCTATTGCCCACCTCGCTTCTTGCCGCTGGCCGGAGCGGGCAGCCTCCGCTTCAGGCAGATCGGATCGAACAAAGGGGACTTGGACGAGTTCGTGGAGTTGAACTTGAGCCGTGCTTCGAGATCGCTGACCCGCGCTTCCAGGTCGGCGTGCCGCTGCTGTATCGCCACGAAGTTAGAGAGCGATGCCCGCCTGAACGTGGGGTGGCACCGTACCCCAGAGGTCGTCAGGGGTGGGCAGCGGATTCGACATAGTGAGACATAGTGCCGTCATCGGCAACTTTCAATACCGGACTGTAAACGGCTCCTGTGAGAGGACATGAATGCCCAGCGGTTAATCAAGCGACTACACCGCTATCGCAATGACCTGTTTACGTTCCTTTATAAACCAAACGTACCGTTCGACAACAATCACGCCGAACGCGCGATCCGACCAGCGGTGTTGACGAGCATGCATCGGCCCCTACAACAACGTGGTCATGCCCCGCTCAAAAGGTTTGTTGATACCCTCACCACCTACCTCGCTCCCGGCCAACTCCCTCCTCTACCGGTCAAAGGAACTGCAATCGGCTAAAGTCCTACAAATTTTCTTTGCAAGATTCGAATATGCCATTTTAAAATCTGTTTTCCATGAAGATCGACTCTTCAAGGCAAGTGCGAAGTTTTCTCATTTCCCAGACACTTCAACAGAATTCGAGGTACACCATGACGCATCTGCGGATGCAATTTCGTCGTCAGATTACACGTAAAAATTTTATCCCTTCGAGCCTTGGTCTCGAAGGTGCGAGGCTGGAGGCGCTCGCGTTGACCGCCCCGGCGATCTTCCGATACCCGAACGGCGATACAAGACAGAACGATCATGCTGACGCTTGGGTAATTTCAGGGATTTTGTTCAACACACCGACAGTCCCCGATGACAGTGAAGCCGAAGCTCAGCTTAACGGAATTACTGATAGCGATATCCCTTATGGTGGTGACACGACTATCACAGTCAATGGTTATGCAGCAACAGAGATCCACGATCTCGAGAATCCCGCTCCGCCCAATGCGCCTGTTGGCAACGATTGGATTTGCTTCAACACGAATAACACGGTCGAATCGAGCACGACCGGGACAGGACTCAATGGCGCATTCGTCGCGATGGATTCGTATTCGTCAGGGTCTCGCAATTACCTTATCGCCGATGATGATCTTGTACCGTCAAGCAGTCCTGTCACAGTCGTGGAACATTATGAGTTTCACGTCGATCGTAGCCAACAGAACGATGCAACCGCCGGCATTTCGACAACGACTGGCCTCAATGTCGAGATCACTGGCGACTACGTCCTAATACTTGGTACGCAGTGGGGTCCAGGGAGTCACTCATTCACAGATACAGAGGGTAATGGCGCAGAATATACCCTCGAAATCAGCAACGTTGGTGGCTACATTGCCGACGTCGATCTGGTCGTCGAGACTAACGTGGGGGAACTCATGACGCTCAAAAATCCGACGACTGGTGATTTCCAGGGATTCCATTACAATATCAGTTTTTATTCGCAACTTCACACGATCATGGGAAGTCACCCTGGGGTCCACGACGTGGTGAGTGTGACAACTCACTTCGACGCCCATCTTTCTTCGTGATCCAAGTATTTCTACTGTTTTGCCTACAGCCGCAGATTGTTCTTCAATCGTGGCATAAGCTTACGAGAACGATGGAAATAAAACCGTGCGAGCTCGTTTCTTTGAAGCCATCGCGTGCTGCGACGACTCTGCATCAACGGATCGCTGGACTTTAAATATTCCGCGATCATGCTTGCGATCAATTGACGCATTTGCGGCGAGGTCAGCGCGGGGGTCCCGATTTTTCCCCCGCCGCGTCTCCTGATTCAGGAACCACGCGGCCAGCAGCGCCAGGGTTTGGTGATGATGCCAACCGAGCCAGTTCCTTACTTGATAGTCCCCCAAGCCCGACTCACTCTTCGCACGCTTGAAGCATTCCTCAACTCGATGTTCCGCCTTCGCCACTCGGGCCAATTCCTTCAGCAAAGTCTCAGACATTGTATTCGATAAATAATAATCATGCTTGAATTTTTCGTCCGATTGCCGCTCCCGCATGATGAACAGTAACTCCTCCGGACCCGTTCCACCCGTCGGCGAACGCGCCTGGACACGCCGTTTCACCACGTCCACTTTCAGTGGCCCTTTCTCAGCGTCCCGGACCTCGATCGTCGTCCAGGCGGACTCCGGCAACTGACCGCACCAGCGATCCAGACGCGAGAACGGATTCATGGGATATCGTCCGCGGCCCGAGTAGGCCGGCGGAGTTTCCTCGAGGTCGCGGACCAATGTGTTCGACGGGACTGCCAACAGATAGCGTTCGCCTCGGCCTCTCAAATCCAGGCGAAAACTAGCCGGGCGGCCCATCTCGTCGTCCCCCGTCACCCATGAGTGGGGCAGAAGAGATCCGTGCTCATCCAGCATCTCCAACGCCAATTCATGGCGGGTGCGAAACTTGGTCTCCTTGGGGACTCCGGCGGCTTTGCACCTCCGCCGATCTTTCGTCCATTCCTCATGAAGATAGAGACGCACATTAACAATTGCGTAATTTTTTCGCGATGCGTATGCCATGTAAATTCCGACCTGGCAATTCTCCACTTTGCCGAGTCGGCCGCACCACTGCCTCGCGACGCCCACCGACATGTTCCCCTTCTTGACGAAGGCCGAGGGATCGAACACGATCACTCCATCGGATTCGCCCAAGTCTTCGCCGATCTGGGTGGCCAGTGTCCTGAGCAGGGGCGCGTCGTCCCACGGGACCTGCCCGATAAACGTCTGGAGGCCTTGCCGTTCTTGGTCGAAGAGATAGGCGATCCCTTCACCTGTTTTGTGCTCGAGCCTCGAGAGGAGTCCGGTAAGATACTCGACCGTGTGCCGCTTCTGCTGGGGCACGGCCAGCGACGCCGAGAACGGTTGGACGAACGTCTCGAGGCGGGAAGAGAACCCGTCGATCAGCTTGGGATCGACCTCCGCCTGGGCCATCATCTCCTTCAAACGGCTCTTGTATCGCTGGTCCATTGTCAACTCCCTTCCGAAATACATCGGAGACGGAAGTAAATATTCCCAATACTCTTATGGTGAGTCAAGAGGCCAATACAGTAAAGGTATAGAAGGGCAGGCCCAACAATCGAATCAGGCCTGCCCCTTCTCAACATAAGATGACGGTTACAGGCTGTCTGATTTGAGTACTTCGCGGTCGCCTCTGGTTATAGTGAACCCCAGATTTCGAACCACTCGATAAGTTCTCCTTGAGAGAGGGCTTATCGAGGGCGAAGCATAGGACAAATCTGCAAACGACACTCGGTCGCATTCAAGTCGAAATAAGTCTACGACTCGCCCACCTTCGGTCGTCTCTACGGACTGAACGCTCAACGCTTTGACGAGCAATTCGTCGTCAACTTGACCCCCAACGAGGCCGGCAGGTTCAGGGCGGTGACTGCGCTCGGGACGTATCCAGTCAATCAATCGGATGTCGAGAGGGGCCATCGTTTTTCCAAAGGCAGTTGGTGGTCGGCCTCCGACCTCAGGCGGTATCCCAAGCCGCCCTTCCTGCTCACGGATGTCCCCGCTCTTCATTTTTTCATTTGGTCTATTCACGGCGTCATGGCACTGCTCCCCGTACAGGAATGATTCTGGGTACTCTGAATACTCCGGCGAGCACGACAATCTCAATCTCTTCGGGGAATGACCGGCAGGATCGACCCGGAAAACGCTCGGACGGAGAACGGCCGCCCGGTTCTACCGATGGTGCCGGGGCTGCCACCACTCCGTCCGAAACCCGGAGCCGGCGAGGGAATATCACGGAAGATTTCCTTGAGTCCGGCCGATTTCTATCGGTCCGCGATCCTCCGGCCTCCGGCCCCGATTCGCTCGAGCTTCGCGAATCCGGCCACGAGGTGAAGTCGGGCGGGGTTGCCCGTCGCGGGCCGGTCCACGTCAACGGGGGCCGGACGAGTCGCCCGGTAAGTCCGGGAGAAGCACCCAGATTCCGAGGACAAGATGGCGATACGCGAACACAGGGATGTCACAGTCCGGTACGGTCGCTCCGAGGGGCATCGCCCGTCGAGCCGGCCGGGCCGGGTTCGCTCCGCGAGGGGTGCGGCACCGAGCTGCGAGGCCTTGGAGACTCGCCAAAACCTGTCGGCGTTCGCCGAGCCGGTCATGCTCTCGAGCGCCGGCGGGGTCCTCGACGTCACGCTGCGGGCGCATCGCTCCTCGCAGCTCATCGAGGTGGCCAACCCGGCGGATCTGACCGCGCCGGGGGTGCCGACGCTCGTCGACGGCTTCGACACCTACGCGTGGACGCTCACGCAGGGAACGTCGGACAACGGCCAAGTCAACGGCGACGGCTACAACGGGCCGACCCTGCGCGTCAATCCGGGCGACCTCCTGCGGATCCGCGTGGCGAACGACCTGGGCGACCAGCCGACGAACCTTCACACGCACGGCCTGATCATCTCGCCCGCGGGGAACACGGACAACGTCCTGCTCTCGATCCCCCCCGGCGAGTCGAGCCTGCAGGAGTATCGCATCCCGCTCGACCAGGAGCCCGGGATCAACTGGTACCATCCGCACCGCCACGAGTTCGCGGCGGACCAGGTCTATCGCGGCCTGGCGGGCTTCCTCGTCGTGGGAGCGGCGAACAACGACATCGACCAGGTAAGCGGCCTCCCCCAGCGACTGATGATGGTGCAGGCGCAGTCGATCGAGGCCGACTCGGCGACCGGCAGGCCGACCCTGGCGCCACTCTCCGTCGTGATGAGTCCGACATTTCAAGTCACCATCAACGGCAGGTACATGCCCGAGATCGCCATGCAGGCCGAGACCGAGCTCTGGTACGGGCTCCAGCTCGACGTGCGCGACCTGATGCGGACCTTCATCCCGCCCGCGGGGCAGCCTTCTTCGGAGTGGGACTTCAACGGCAACGCGGTTGACCCGGACAAGCCGGCCAACCTCGAGACGTTCTACGTAGCCCAGGACGGCTCGGCCTTCCCGAAGACCGTCGCGAAGCAGCGCGTGGCCCTGGCGCCTGGGAAGCGGGTCAGTGAGGTGATCTCGGCCCCCCCCGCGGGCGAGGAGCGGCTCCTCGTCGCGGCGGTGGTGCAGCCCACCGCTCTCGAAGTGACCCGCTACCAGGCGATCGCCCGGATGACGGGATTCGGCGCGGGGGGCGACCCGCAGGACTGGGTGAACCGGACGCTCACCAGCCCCAGCATGCAGTACGAGGACCTCTCAAAGGAAAAGGTCGACGTCCATCGGACGTTCACCTTCTCCACCGACCCTGTCACCGGCCAGTTCGTGATCGACGGCAAGGCCTGGCCCGGGAGCCCGATCGCCCAGCCCCGCGTCGGTCAGGTGGAGGAGTGGACGATCGTCAACACCGACCCATATCCACACCCGATCCACCTCCACATGCAGCACTTCCAGGCCCAGGACACCGCGGGCCGGCCGGGGTACGTCACGCCGCCCCACCTGTTCGACCAGGACGTCTGGTACATGGACCCGAACTCGATCAGCGTCTTCCGGATCAAGTTCGAGGCGACGCTGGGCAACTCGGTCTTCCACTGCCACAATTTCTTTCACGAAGACGCGGGGATGATGGCGCACCTGAACGTCATCCCCGCCGAGCCAATCCTGATCGCCGCCGAAGGGCCTTCCGGGGGACGGGCCGCCGTGTACGCGATGGGGGATGACGACGCACTCCCGAGCACGCCGACGCGGATCCTCACCCCGTTCGGCCGCCGCTACCGCGGCGGGATGACCACGGCGACCGGCGACACGAACTTCGACGGCGTCCCCGATGCGATCTTCGCGTCCGGCCGGGGCGGCCGCGTCGTCGTGCTCGACGGGGCCTCAAACTTCGCGACGGTCCTCCGCGACTTCCACCCGTTCGGGCGCAAGTTCCGGCATCGGCTCAACGTGGCGGCTGGAGACCTCAACGGTGACGGCCGGGCCGACGTGATCGTCACGGGGGCGGGTGGGACCGCACCGGTCGTCCGCGCGTACTCGGGCGCGACGGGGAACCTGCTCGCCGAATTCCTCGCCTTCGACGAGCAATTCCGGGGCGGCGTCAGCCTCGCCGCGGCCGACGTCGACGGCTCGGGGCGGAACCGGATCGTCACCGGGCGTGCCGACGGCCAGCCCGAGGTCCGCGTCTGGGGCTGGGACCTGTTCGTCCCCAACAACGAGCCGGCCCGCTCCGCGAGCCTGCTCGGCCCCCCGCGGCTGGTGGCCGACTTCCTCGCGGGACCACCGGGGGCCCGTGGGGGGATCGCCGTGGCCACGACCACGTTTGCGGGTGCGGCTGGGGGATTTGCCAGGATCGCGACGGTCGGGCTCCGAGGCACGCCCCAGGTCGACGTCTGGATGCTCGATCCCGCGGGCCACGGGCAGGGGCACGCGGCCTCGACCCCGGCCCCGGCCTCGCACAGCCACGCCTTGCCCGCCGAGCACGCCACGGCGGAGTCGGCCGCCCAAAAGCTGACGTCGTTCGCCCCTTACGGGCGCAGGCGGCTTGGAACCGGCCCCTCGCTCGCGTCCGTGAATACGACGACCGGGAGCCTGCTGGCCGTCGCGCCAAGGGGCCAGAGGAATGCGGACGTCCGGGTCTTCCAGGCCGTCGGTGCGACGACTGACGCGGTGCTCTCCGCCTCGCTCCGGCCCCCGACCCGCCGCGGTGGCTTCAGCCTCGGCGGGAGCTGACCCGCTCCGGGCCGGCCCGGCGGACCAGCACGACCGCCGGGCCGCGTGCCATCGTTCATTTGGGATGCTCGTATTCTTCGTCGCCGTGGAGATCGAGGAAAAGAAAATGGCCGGGTCACCCAGGGGATTGCTCCCCCCGGGCCACCATATATCCAATCATACACATTTGTCGATTCCAACTCGTCATGCCATGAACTCGTTACGTGACGACACACTGAGTGAATCGCAACCGGGGGCGGGAGAGAAATCGAATACGGCGTCAATATTGCCGCTATCTGGGCAAAATGGGACACTCCAAAACACAGAGATTCATCGACAAGATCTAATCCAGCTCACACAAACTGCTTCAAGAATTAGGAATATCCACAATAGTTCCTAGTCTGCCTGGCGATGGATTGCAACAGGTGCGAGATCTCCGGTCGGGACCGTACAGCCGAAGCCCCACGCAAGCGAGTGACCTATAGCGAGGATCCGCCGCCACGTGCCGCTCCCGGACCTCGTGTCCGCCTTCAATCGAGGATGACAACGCTTGGATGGCTCGGGATCGCCATGTCGCCCCGAGCAATTCGGCCTGCTACGATGTGCGGGTTGCCTGGCGGATTGTTGATCGGTGGCTGAGAGAAGACCGACTACTCCTTGAGCCGGGCCGTTGAACCACCGCCATTGCACGAACATCTGGATGGGAGTCCGACGGATGCCACTGATCGATCACCCACTTGGCGGATACCGATTCTTGCCGGGCATCGCCCCGTACTCCTGCGGCGTGATCTCGGCTCCGGGCTTCGAGATCGTCCACGTCACGCTCCACCGACCCGCCCCTTACCGCCGGGGGTTCGAGGTGATCGGGCGGCACCTAGCCTCGGAAGGTCGGCCCAAAGCGGCCCTCTGCGGCATTGAACTCCGCTCCCCTTGCCCGTTCAGCTTCGGGGGCTTCGCCGAGTTCAACGCCGGGTACGCCCGAATCCTGGAGGAGTGGGGCCTGTTCGTCGAAGGCGTGAACCCGGTGGCCCGCACTAACGTCGCCCCCGAGGTCGATCCGCCCGGTGAGCCAGTGCTATACGGGTTCTCGTATTCGAGGCCATGCGACCCGTTGCTACCAGCGACTATCGTCGTCGCCGGGGCTGGGGAACTGCCCGAAGGTGTCCTGGGGGCCGAAGGGATCGTCCGTGCCGGGGACACCTCCCCGGAAGGCATCGCCGTCAAGGCGACGTTCGTCATGAACCTCATGGAGCACCGGCTGCGAGGGCTCGGTCGTGACTGGTCCACCGTCACCGCCATCGACATCTACACAATTCACCCCATTGGCCGGTTGCTCCCCGAGGTCATCCTGGGACGGGTCGGTGAAGCGGGTGCGCACGGCATTCGCTGGTACTACAGCCGCCCGCCGATCGACGGTATCGAGTACGAGATGGACCTGCGGGGCGTCAGGACCGAGTTGCGGATCGGCTGATCTGGCGAGCCCCGATCATGGCCGAGGACTCGAAGCACGGACCGCCCGGATCGCCTCGTTTGCCCATGGGATCAGGGAATCGGGGTCGTCGAGCACCTCGGGGGCATTTTGTAGTACGACTTTAAGGTCTGTCGCTCATTGGGTTGGAACTCGACGGGATCCCTCAATCGATATCTGGGACGCCTGGACGAGCAGTTCGCCTTCGAGGTCGAGCGGCATCTGCTCCTGGGCGTGGAAAACGGCAAAGCCCAGGGGACCGAGACGATCAGGGCGGAAACGATCGACTATTGCCTGCACGCCGTGCGGGTCGGCCCTGATCGCTTGCGACAGAAGGTGGCCATGCACCTAAATTGGGCAAATCAAGAGGCTTGAATAGGCTACCAAGACTCGCGGACAGATTTGTAGTTTTGCTGAATTTCCCAGATTTCCCCATTGAAGTGCATGGCCGCTGATGTTCCAGAGGTAGACGAACGTCCCGGCGACGTTGATGTACGAGATGTCGACGTGCCAGTGTTCATGATTCGGAGCGGCTGCTGAAAGCCTTTTCCTTTGAGTGAAGGTTTGCTGTTGTGACGCTTCATCAATCCGGCGTTGCAAAGCACCCGGTAGACGCTCGAGGGACTCATGGCGACGACATCGGCGTCGAGCATCATGAAGGCAAGCCGCCGATAGCCTTCCAGGGGATGGGTGGCGTGGTAATCCAGGACGGCTTGCTTCTCCCATGGTTCGAGCCACCAATCGCGAGGGACGAGCGCATTGTGCTCGTTGGCCAGCCCATAGCGAGTCCTCCAGTCGTGGAACTTGCTGGCGGCGATGCCGAGCCAGTTGATGAACCGCCTGCGGGGGATCTCAGTGCGTTGGGACCAGTGCCGCACGAAGTCGATGATGGAATCGCGGGGGTCATGGGGAACCCAAGCCCCGGTCAGAGCTCCCCAAGCTATTTTTTTAGTTTAATATGTTCTTCCATCAATTCCGCGACGACCTCGTTCCTGCGTTGGAGCTTGTCGCGGAGTGCGGCGATGGTGCGATTGTGGTTGGTCTCGGGCGCGGCGTTCTTGCGTTCGAAGGCGGCGGGGCCGTTCTCGAAGAACTGCTTCTGTCAGAGGTAGAACAGCGTGGGCGAGAGTTGGAGTTCATCGCAGAGATCGGAGATGGGGACGTGGTCGATCAGGTGACGCCGGAGGATGGCGACCTTCTCGACAGGCGTATAGTCCTTTCGGATCTTTCGCATGGTGAGACTCCTGCCGAGTTTTAGTATAACTCGGGTGGGGCGTCTCTCCATTTCCGTCGGAAGCAAAACACCCTTTCGCAATCGTCGCTTTTGAGATGACTTCGCCGTACGGACCGCGGTGCTCCGGGCCTGCGGACTTCCCACCGACGCCTGCGCGAAGCCGTTGCCGGTCACGCCCCCGGGAGGTATGGTTGAGAACATTCTTCCTGTTCAACAATCGTTGTGCCAGCGAGATGAGTCGTTCAGTTCCTGGAGGCGTTCCGATGAACAGGTCGCATCGCTGCACTCACCCGAGCGTAACTCGGCGGACTGCCGTCCAGGCCGGCGCGTTGGGTCTGCTCGGACTGGGGATGAATCACCTGGAAGCCTTGCGAGCGGCGACGCTCCCGTTGGGCTCGGCGGGTGGCACGGCGAAGTCCTGCATCTACATCTTCCTCTCCGGCGGCCTGGCCCAGCACGAGAGCTTCGACCTGAAGCCCGACGCCCCGGATGGGATCCGCGGCGAGTTCCGTCCGATTGCGACCGGGACGCCAGGCGTCGAGGTCTGCGAGCATCTCCCCGGCCTGGCCCTTCGCAGCCGCCGATGGGCCGTGGTCCGGTCACTGACGCACCCAACGAACGATCACACGCTCGGGCATTACCTGATGCTGACGGGGCGGAGCAAGGCCGACCCCGGCTTCCGCGGCGACCGCCAACCCCGTCCGTCCGACTGGCCCTCGATCGCCTCGGTCGTCGGGGGCGTCGTCCCCTCCCGAGCCCACAACCTGCCCCCTGCGGTCGTGCTCCCCGAACGGCTGGTCCACTGGTCCGGGGGCGCGATCCCGGGCGCGTACGGCGGCCAGATGGGCGCCCACCGCGACCCGTTCTTCATCGAAGCGTCGCCTTACGGAAACCCGTTCTGGCGCGGGGCCTATCCGGAGTACACCTTCCCGAACGAGGCGAAGAAGCCCCCGGAGGGCCGCGACGACCGCGTCTACCAGGCCCCGAACCTGACGCTCTCGCCAGGGATGACGTTGGGCCGCCTTAACCACCGAACCGAACTGTTGCGTGAGCTCGACCATCAGCGCGGGGCCCTGGAAGACGCGGCGACCTCCGCGCGCTTCGACCGTCACCGACAGTCGGCGATCTCGCTCCTGGCCTCGACCGAAGTCCGTCGCGCCTTCGACGTGACCAGGGCCGATGACAAGACCCAGGATCGCTACGGGCGCAACAGCTTCGGCTGGTCGCTGTTGATGGCGTTTCGACTCGTCGAGGCCGGTGTCTCCCTGGTCCAGGTCAACCTCGGCAACAACGAGACCTGGGACACCCACGGCGACATCTTTCCTCGCCTGAAGGACAAGTTGCTTCCCCCCACGGACCGCGCTCTTTGCGCCCTCCTGGACGACCTTGAGTCCCTCGGCCTTCTGGATTCCACGTTGATCCTGATGGGCAGCGAGTTCGGCCGGACTCCCAAGCTCTCGACGCTGGCCGCATCGTACCCGGGACCCGGCCGCGACCACTGGGGGGCACTCCAGAGCCTCTGGCTCGCGGGGGGCGGGGTCCGCGGCGGGACGGTCATCGGCTCGTCGGACAAGATCGGCGCCTACCCCGCCTCGAACCCCCAGACGCCGGAGAACATGGCCGCCACGATCTACCAGGCGCTGGGAATCCCCAGCACCGCCGCCTGGCATGATGAACTCGAACGCCCTCACCAGATCTATCAAGGATTACCGATTCCCGGATTGATTTGAGGCGACGATCAGCATACGACTCTCACCCGTTGCAAGACTGGAGTCGAGATCATGCTCAGCATCCACGGGGAAGACCTGGCCAGGCACCTTCGAGCCGGCAAGACGGGAGGCCTGGTAGATCCATGGCATCTTGAGTGCCTGGCTTGCGACACGCTGCTCAGTTTCTCCATCTTGGGTGCCTGGCTTGGACACGCGACACGCTGCACCCAGTTTCTCCATCTTGGGTGCCTGGCTTGCGATATCCTCTCGATCCCTGGCGGTCTTCGAGTAACAATTCAACGGAAGCCACTCAGTTTCTCCAACTTGGGTGCCTGGCTTGCGACACTTCCTTCACGTGTAACAATTCAACTGAAACCACTCAGTTTCTCCATCTTGGGAGCCTGGCTTGCGACACCCGCCCGCCTGATGTTTCGACCGATATCAGCGAGAACGAGTGACACGGCGTAACTCAGCATTGATCCCAGAAATGTCGCCGATGAGGCAATGACGTACGCAAAGGGCATCCCTCGGCGATACTTCCACCCTTGGCTAAGTATGCGAATATACATATTACGTTTTGCAGGATTCCGCAAATGAATCCCAAAAAGCCCATGCTGACCATGAAGCCGTAATACCACGGCTCGGCCGAATTCGCCGCCACTACGGTCTGAGCTATTTGCGGACTGTTTGCCGAAATGGTCCCGTCGGCCTTGGGCACCTGGACAGTCGCCTTACAGCCCGAGCACTTGACCGGACTCCCCGCGTATTCGTCCCGGACCTTCAGAGCGGTTCCGCATGGACACATGAATTTAATCGCCATCGGTTGCGCCCCCGCTCACCATTGTCGCTTGAACACTTCCCACTGTAATATGGGATTCGTAATCGATCTATGCAAGCCGGAATTCGGATTCCGCCCGTCATCGCTCTGGCAAACCATCAACGCTCGGGGGGAGGTTCGTCGAAGCCTTTGGGCTTAGCGAACTCCATCACCGCCTGATCGACGCACACCGCCGATTCGAACAGCAAAGGATGGCTCGACGAGGCACTCGCCGAATACCGGGTCGCGGCCCAGTTCAATCCTCGAGACTCCGAGACGCAGAACAAATTCGGCTCGATCTTACTCCAACTCGGCCGGTACGCCGAAGCGGGGCCCGGTTCGCTGAAGCGCTCCGCATCCGACCAGGCTATGCCCTGGCCCGGCGTGCCCTCGCGCATGCCCGCCTTAATGAAGGAGATCGAGATGTCGACGGGCGCGAGCTTGCCCGGCCGCAACTGAGAGCCGACTGCCCGGGAACGTGGTGGAAAGCGCACGCCCTTGCCGAACCGCCCGGGCCATGTTAGGAAGGACGATGTGACAGGCTGAGGGGCACGGGAGGCCCCGCCCGGTTCGACGCCCCGATGGATTCAAGGTTCGATGAACGTCTCATCCGATCGAACGACGGCCAAAATCGGCCCTCTGACGCTGGAAGACCAGGGTTGGCTTGGCCTTGGACCTCAGCACTGGAACGAATCCCAGGCGGTGCTCGCCGAGCATGCCTTGAGACGGAGTGAAGGGGAACTGTCCGACCAGGGCGCCCTGGTCTTCAAGACCGGGAAGTACACCGGCCGGTCCCCAAAGGATAAGTTCATCGTTCGGGAACCTTCGAGCGAGTCCGAAATCGACTGGGGCGACGTGAACGCCCCCTTCGATCCGGGCCGGTTCGATGCGCTCCACCAGCGCGTGCTCGAGCACCTCCAGGGACGCGAGGTCTGGATCCAGGACTCCTTTGGGGGGACGGAACCCACCCACCGCCTGCCGATCCGCGTCATCTGCGAACGGGCTTATCACGCCTTGTTCGCCCACCAACTCTTCGTCCGCCCCACCGCCGAGGAGCTCGCCGTCCACCGGCCCGAATTCACCATCGTCGCGGTCCCCGACTTCCAGGCAGTGCCCGAACGCGACGGCACGCGTAGTGAAGTCTTCATTCTCCTGAATTTCGCGCGTAGGCTTGTCCTGATCGGGGGAACTCAGTATGCGGGCGAGATTAAAAAGTCGGTCTTCTCGATCCTGAACTACCTGCTCCCGCGACAGGGCGTGCTCTCCATGCATTGCTCGGCGAATGTGGGAGAGGCGGGCGACGTCGCGCTCTTCTTCGGGCTGTCGGGCACCGGCAAGACGACCCTCTCCGCCGATCCCGTTCGGGCCTTGATCGGCGACGACGAGCACGGTTGGGGTGACGACGGCGTCTTCAACTTTGAAGGGGGCTGCTACGCCAAGTGCATTCGCCTGGACCGGCTCAACGAACCCGAGATCTATGAGGCGATCCGATTCGGCACGGTGCTCGAAAACGTCGTGCTCGACCCCAAAACACGCGTTCCCGACTTCGCCGACGCGTCATTGACTGAAAATACGCGTGCGGCCTACCCGATCGAGTCGATCCCGAACCACGTGTCAGGGGGACAAGGAGGGCATCCCAGCCGGATCATCTTCCTGACCTGCGATGCCTTCGGGGTTCTCCCCCCCTTGTCTCGACTCACGCCGGAACAGGCGATGTATCATTTTCTTTCCGGCTACACGGCCAAGGTCGCCGGAACCGAGCTGGAGTTGGGCCAGGAACCCTCGGCCGTTTTTAGCGCCTGCTTCGGAGCCCCCTTCATGACCCTGCCGCCCAATCGCTACGCCGCCTTGCTCGGCGCCAAGATGCGGCGACACAACGTGGAGGCCTGGCTGCTGAACACGGGTTGGACCGGCGGCGGGTACGGCCAAGGACGTCGGATCCCGCTCCGGCAGACCCGCGCCCTGGTCGACGCCGTCCTGGAAGGATCGATCCGCGACGTCTCCTATGCGGTCGACCCGATCTTCGGCCTCGCCTATCCGCAAGCCTGCCCCGGTGTCCTCACCGAGATTCTCGACCCGCGCACCACATGGCCCGATCCGGCCGCCTACGACGCCCAGGCGACTCGACTCGCCCAGCTCTTCCGCAAGAACTTCACGCGATTCAACGAAGTCGAGCCAGCGATCCAAGCTGCCGGTCCACGACTTGATTCATAAAGTGGTTGACCCGTGCGTTGCCGATCACGTTTTTGATCAGCGGGTTATTTCCCGCTTCAAAGTGGCGGCCGGTTCCGCAGTCGGGACGACGCATTCCAATTACCGTGGCCTACGAGCAAATTACGGGCAGGGGAAGCGTGAGGCGGATTCCCTCGGCGGGGCTCCGCTCTGATTTTGAAATGGTCTTCGTGGATCAATTACGGGCAGGTTCGCGATCTGGCTCGCCCCCTCGGAGGGGGGCGACCAGGTGGAAAGAACGACTTCTTCTCCTCCTGTAATGGAGAAGGTTTCGGCGTAGAGCACCGTTGCGCCACGAGTCATTGTAAGCCGGTGCTCTCCGGTGGGGAGGTCGCAGACGAGCGGTCTATGCAGGCTTTCGCCAACGTGGAACGTCTGTCCGCCGACACTCACAACGACATCGGGCTCGGTCACATGGACGACTGCGGTTCCGTCCCGAGGCCCTGACTGCGAGGCCACCCAGCAGAGCATGGCCCCGCCGAAAGTCCAACCACAGATGTGGCCGAAGATCTTGTTCCTCAAGACCCCAGAGCAGGACCGCCGGGCGATCGCCTGAAGGATCATCAGCCGTTCCTTTCACGAGGAAACCGATGGCGGACGGAGTCCCCCGCCCTCCCCCGCAGGCAACACAAACCCACGGCGCGACAGGCAA
Source organism: Singulisphaera photorubra (assembly GCF_045290345.1). Classification (GTDB taxonomy): domain Bacteria; phylum Planctomycetota; class Planctomycetia; order Isosphaerales; family Isosphaeraceae; genus Singulisphaera. Next base: position 5,536,095 of record NZ_CP155447.1, read on the forward strand.
ATCGCAATCGCTCTCGCGCCTGGCTGAGTCGCCCACGCACCGTTCCTGACGGCCGGCCGGCCGAGGGATATGGCGGCCTGGTCTTGGATCAGGCCCGCTCCCATACCAGATCCTCCGCCAGTCGTGCTCTTGGGAATTGGGACTGCTACACTTGTCTTCGTAGGTGCCCCGAAATTATTAGCGGACTATGGGCGGATCGCCCCGTTACCCGCGAAAGGAAGCCTGCGCGGCTCGGCTGATCGTCTGCGGCGGGATGAAAACCCAGCGCCCTTACCTATAAAAAGAACCCGGACACGAGAGCCTTCGCTCTCGTGTCCGGGTTTCTCTTGATCTCTTTAAATCGCGATCCGCTCAAGCTCAGCCGCGGCCTGCGCCCTGGGGCTCGCGATCGCGGCGACGGCGGACACCACCCGGAGCCGACGAGACGGCGCGGCGCGGGAACCGGCCATTGCCGCTTCCATTGCCGTTCCCATGTCCGTTACCGTTGCCATTGCCATTGTTGTGGCGAGGGCCAGGGCCGCGCCGGAAGCCACCTTGGCGGGGCTGGGGGCGGAAGTAAGGTCGGGGCGGAGCCGGAACTCCCTCGACCTGGTCGGCCTCCAACTCACGCGAGATGCAGCGCTCGATCTGATCGAGCAGCTTGCCCTGGTCGGGCAGCACCAAGGAGAAGGCCACACCATCGCTCCCCATCCGGCCCGTTCGGCCGATCCGGTGAACGTAGTGGGTCGGATCTTCGGGCAGGTCGAAGTTGATGACGTGCGAGACCCCGCGGACGTCGATACCACGGCCGACAACGTCGGTCGCGACCAGGATCGTCAGCCGGCCCGATCGGAAACCCTGAAGGACCCGGTTGCGCTGAGCCTGGCTGAGGTTGCCGTGCATCGTGTCGGCGAGCAGCCCCTCGGAGCGGAGCAACATGCCCACCCGATCGGCTCCGCGTTTGGTCCGACAGAACACGATCGCCCGCGGCGCCGCCTCACGGCGAAGTAGTTTGATGAGCAGCTCGAACTTTCGTTCGGCGGCCACCATCAGGTACGACTGGCGGATCGCCGGGATCGTCGCGTCCTCATCTTCACGGATGAGCCGGACGTCGACCGGGTTGACCAGGTAGGTCTGCGCCAGTTCGCGAACTTCAGGAGGCATGGTCGCCGAAAGCAGCAAGGTCTGCCGGGTCTTCGGCACCGACTTCAGAATCGTCTCAACGGCGGGCCGAAACCCGATGTCGAGCATCTGATCGGCCTCGTCGAGAACGACGACATTCACCTTGTCGAGCCGGATCGCGTGACGGGCCATCAGGTCCATCAAACGTCCGGGGGTGGCCACAACCACCTGGCAACCCGCGCCCAGCATTCGCTGCTGGCGAAGGATCGGCTCACCGCCAACCACGGCCACACCGCGAACTCGCCGGCCGTAGGAAAGCTTCTCGAACTCACGGCTGATCTGAATGACCAGCTCACGCGTCGGCGCCAGGATCAGAGCCTGCACGCGTCGGTCATTCTCGTCGATCTTTTCCAAGATCGGCACCAGGAACGCGGCCGTCTTGCCCGTGCCCGTGGGAGCATTGCCCAGGCAATCTCGGCCTGCGATCGCCTGAGCGATCATCGCTTGCTGAATCGGGCTCGGCTCCTTGAAGCCAGCGCGATCCAAGGCCCTCAAACTCATCTCGCTAACACCCAGCGCGGGGAACCCCTCGGTCGTTTCAGTCGTCGAGGTCCCGATCGTCGTCTTCTGCAAACTTAACTCCTTCTCACCCCGACTTGTGGCGCGGACGGGACAACCCTAACGGTTATCCGTTCTCGGACGCGGCTTGCGTAGTTGTCGGCCTTGTCGCGCCAAGAAGTCCGCTCCGGCAACAAACCGGACGCGAAAAGATGAGACAGCGCAAAGAGACCAACGGGCAGATGGCTCGCGAGGTAGGATCTCGGCCTCAAGCCGGTGGGGTGTACCTTCGTTATTTTTCCAACCGAAGGATTGTAGCATGCTCCGCCAAAGAGGCGAACCGCAAATTCGCAAACCGCGCGGATTCCCCAAAAGAACTCGCAACTGAACAGCCCGCCAGGTTCGACTGGCGGATCGCGAGGAAAACTGGACAATTCAGAGGGGAGAATGCCCAAACCCTAGGAGCCCAACACGATGCGTCTGGTGATCGATGGCCAGCGGCTCACGGAGGAGCGGACGGGGGTGGGCCGTTGCCTCGAAAGTCTGCTCGCCGAGTGGGCCCTGACCGGCCTTCCCCTGGCAGAGACTTTGGTCGTCCTTCGCGACCCGAGGGGGCGGCAACGAGTGCCCCAGATCGACGGCCTCAGCACCAAGGTGGTCGGTGAGCGCTGGTCGGGTCTCGCCTGGGAATGTTTCGGACTCGCGCGTGAGCTCCGCCCCGACGACTTGCTGTTCGCTCCCGCCAACCTTGTTCCGTTGCCCTGGCGGGGTCGGACGGTGCTGGTCATCTACGACACCCTCCCCTGGGTCGTTCCCGAGAGCTTCTCCCGGCTCGTTCGCTGGCGGTTCGGCTGGCGATACCGCCTGGCCGCGCACCGGGCCAGCCGGATCCTCGTCCCCTCGCAGGCGACCGCCAATGACGTGGCCCGAGTCCACGGCGTTCCGTTGGGAAGGATCAGGGTGACCTATCCCGGTCCTGAACCCGAGTTCCGCCCCCTGCCCCTCAACGCTCCTGAGGTGATCGAGGCGCGCCGACATGTAGGCGTGGAGTCTTCTCCCTATTTTCTCTTTGTTGGCAAACGGTCCCGACGACGCAATGTCCCCGCAATCCTCAAAGCTTTCGCCAGCCACCGACTCGCTCACCCAGGCGACCGGCTCGTGTTCGTCGGTCCCGACGACCCGGGCGAATTGCCGGGCCCGGCCGACGGCACAATCCGCGCGGGGCATGTCTCGGAACCGATCCTCCGCGGCCTCCTGGCCGGAGCCATCGCCCTGCTCTACCCCTCCGACTACGAAGGGTTCGGCCTGCCCGTCGTCGAAGCGCTCGCCAGCGGCTGCCCGGTCGTGACCCTGCGCAACAGTGCCCTGATCGAAGCAGGCGGGAATGCTCCCTGGTATCTCGACTCGACCGACGCCCCAGCCATGGCCGTCGCCTTGCGGATTCTCGCCACCAACGCGGAGGAACGGCAGAAGTGTATTGCCAGGGGCTTTGCTCACGTCGCGCAATTCAGTCGAGCTCGGTTCGCGCATGAGGTCAAAACCGAACTCATCAAGGCCGCGACATCCTCATCGTTGCAGGCCTGAGAATGGGTTTTCGCGGGGTGCGCACGGCCCATCCGCTTCGACTTCATTCCCACCAGTCCACAGCGCTTGCTCCGAACGCGTTCCGCTTCATCGAACAGGCTCGAGAGCGTCTTCGGGGAGAAAAACCGGCTCCTGTCGCCTGAAGGCGGCCACGGCCGGCGAAACTGGGGAGTCGGTTCGTTGGCGTTGACGATGGCGGTGCTGGTGCTCCTCGATCAGGGCGAAATAGCGGTCGATATGTTCGGACTCGGACCAGATCCCGTGCCGCGACCGATGCCCATTCTCGCCGAGGGTCCGTCTCAGTTCATCGTCACTCGCGAGTTTGCCCAGGGCGTCAACGAGACCATCGGGAGAGTCGAAGACGAGCCCGCCGCCGCTCTCAGCCACGAGTTCGGGAAGGGCACCGAGGTTGCGCACGACGACCGGAGCCCGCTCTGCGAACGCCTCGAGCACGACGTAGCCGAAGGTCTCATAAACCAAGGAGGGAACCGCGACGGCGCGTGCCCCCCGAAATAAGGCCGCCACGTTGGCGGCATCGAGCCGGCCCTCGAAGATCACGTTGTCGAGGCCGCGTGCCTGCTCCTTGAGCTCGGCCTCGTATTGGCCCGATCCGGCGATCCGAAGGTCCAACCCAGGCAGGCGTCGCATCGCCTCGATCACGTCCTGAAACCCTTTGATCTTTTCGAGTCGGCCGGCCGCGGCCACGTACGGTCGCGGGTGCGCAGGCGTGGGCGCCGACGGCAATCCCGTATAGTCGTGGGGCAAAAAATAAGGCAGGTGCGTCATCCGCGCGACGATCCCGCGCCGGGCGTGTTCACGACGGGTCGAAAGGCTGGGGCAGATGAGGGCGTCGAGATGACGCAACGACCGGTCCAGCAGCGGAGTCATACGCCAGAGCTGAGGCGGACGCATCGACTTGACGCAGCAACGGACGCACTCGCTCCGCTCGCAGACGCTCTGGTCGTGCTTCCAGAGGACGTGCAGCGGGCAGACGAGCCAGTGTTCATGAGCCGTCATGAATTTGATCGCGCCCGGGGCGGGGATCTGGAGCAGCCCGGGCCCACCGATCAGGGAGAGGTTGTGATAGTGGACCACGTCCGGGCGAATCTCGCGCAAGAGGCGGCCGATCGCACGGGCCTTGAACAGCGGGCGACCCGTCTGGTGAGTGGCAAGGGGGGACAGGACGCCGGCCTTGCTCTCGAGCGAGTGGATCAAGACGCCTGGAGGGGGCGAGTACGGGCGAGGGGTCTGGTCGCCGCGCGACGCCTCGAATGCGTCGCGACAGTGGATCACATGGACCTCGTGCCCCTGCCGCGCCAGGGCCCGCGACAGCCGATCGACGAAGGCGGCGTCGCCTCCAAAGCTGTGGCTGCCGAAAAAGGTCGTGAGCATGCAGAATTTCATGGCGGCTTCCTCTGAACGTCTCAAGAAACCGGGGCCTCGGTCCCTACAAGGGCCTGGTTTCCAAGGGGGGGGGACCGATCCATCCTCAAAATGTCACTTGCTGGCTCAGGCCTGGATACGAACGCTCGCATCCCGCCGTCGTCGTCGTCAGTGCTCGGAAACCGGCAGCTTCGCCTCGACCAGCGCCCGCGGTTCCCGGCGAACGCCTCGCGTCGATCGTTGGCTCAGGTTAAGCATCGATTCGGTCTGCCGTGGGTCCCATCCCGGGTCGAATTCTCCGAACGCCGCGAGCAAGGCCCGAGCCGAGTTCGCCCAGGTGAACTGGGACGCCCGTCGAAAGGCCGTACTCGCCAGTTCGTCACGGCCGACAGGGTCCTCGAAGATCCGCCGCACTGCGCCCGCGATCGCGGCCACCTCGGTCGGGTCAAAAAAGATTCCGGCGTCGCCGACCACTTCGGGAAGCGAGCCCGCCGTGCTCGAGATCACCGGGGTTCCACAGGCCATGGCCTCGACCGGGGGCAAGCCGAACCCTTCCATCAACGAGGGTTGAGCCAGGACGTAGGCCCGGCTGTAGAGGTAGGCCAGGTCATCGTCGGGAACGAACCCGGTGAAGTGGACGCGGCCGACCAGTCCGAAGCGCTCGACCGCCGCCCGAAGCTCGGGGACGTGCGTGTGAAAAACGTCGCCGGTGTCGCCGACCAGAACCAACTGCACGTCCGAAGGAGCGGCACCCGAGAATGCCTCGATCAGTCGTGATAAGTTCTTATGAGGGCTCAACCCCCCGACATAGAGTACGTACCGGGTCCCCGGCGCAAGCCCGTAGCGGGCCAGAACGGCGTCCGATTCCGGCCCTCGGGGTCGAGGGCGAAATTCCTCGCCCGGTCCCTCACTCACCACGCAGATCTTCTCCGCGGGCAGGCGGAACCAGGCAATCAGGTCGCGGCGGGCCGACTCCGAAACGGTGACGATCCGATCCGCCCAGCAAGCCGCGGCATGCTCCTTGAGCATCCAGGAGAGCCGCCCTTGCCACGTCGGGAAGACAAGGTCAGGATGCGCCAGCGCCAGGGTATCGTGCATCGTGACCACGACATGCTTCACGTTCCAGACCGGGAAGAACGTGTAAGTCGCCGGGAAATAGATCAGGTCGATGCCCGCGCCCGCGACCGCCTTGCCCATCGAGAGCATGTCGCGGACCCGACGCCGCCCGGTCGCGGAGGCCGCGCTCGTCGGGGCCTCCCCCACATCTACCAGCACCGTCTCGAAACGATCGGGGACAGAGACAGTCGCCGCCGAGGGTCGGTCGATGAACACGACGAACTCATGCGGGTTTGGCATCTCCGCCAGCGCATCCAGGACCTGACGGGCGAAGCGACCAAACCCACGTCGGTTCGCCAGGCAGCTTCCATCGATTCCAATTCGCATGGCGAAGACCTCCTCTTCGGCTGGGCGGCCCATCCCTCGAAGGCCGCGTCGGCGACCCTCGACCCCACTCACTTCAACGCCTCATTCAGGCGGCGAAGCCGGCAGACTCCTGCCCTTGATGAACCCACTGCCAGGTGCCCCAGATTCGCTCGTGACTCGGCTCAAATTCCTTCCCCGAGAACGTTTCACTGGTCGTCATTGCGTGACACCAGCAGCATCGTGCTATGGCCAAACGGAAGCCGCGCGGTCAGGCGCCCCGCGACCACCGCCTCGGCGGCGGCGACCCCCGCCATCACCCGATTCACCCACGGGTGTGGCAACCGGATTTTCAGGCCACCCCCCGAGGGATGACTGCTCGGACCACTTCGGCCGGCCCGGACCAGGCGACCCCGCAGTTCCTGAACCAAGGCTGGGAGGCAGTTGGCATGAGTCGCCCTCCTGACCGTGAACCCGGAGCGTTCGAAAACCTTGATCAGGTCGCCAAGCCGGTATCCCCCCTCGATCGCAGGGGATGCCGAGGTCCACCCCTGGGCGTTCGAGCGTATGAGAACCACTCCGCCTGGTTCGAGTACCCGGCGCAGTTCCTCCGCCGCGCGACGGTCACCGTCTTGAGGAAGATGCTGAAGAACATCAAAGCAAGTAATGACATCGAACTTTGAATTTCCGAATGGCAAGTCGAGGGCGCTCCCTCGGACCAAGGGGAAAGCGTGCCGTCGCCTGGCATGGGCGAGGGCCTCGGCGCTGGGGTCGAGCCCGACCACGGAACCGATCTCGGGCCGGCATGCGAGCCGGAGCGCCGTCTGCCCGGTGCCACAGCCGACGTCGAGCGCGGCCAAGTCCCGGCGACCACGGAGCGCGGCGTCCAGCCAGTGGGCCCCGAGCCGCCACATTCCCAGCGACCACCAGTGCTCGGCTTCGACTTCGGCCAGCCGGTCAAAGTAAGCGGGCTGTTCGATTGTCAAAGTCGTTGTCATGGCAAGAGCCCCTGCAAGCGATGCCGCCAGAGATACCAACGGGGGGACAGGCCGAGTTTGGCGAGCATCCGCAATCCACCGACCGCCGCGACGATTTCGAGGGCAAGCAAGGCCCACCCCACTCCCCAAGGACCCGCCAGGGCTGCCGCGGCGGGGACCAGGACCAGGGCGAGCAACACGAGACCAACCGTCTGGTCGAAGACCCACGACTCACGTCGGCAGGCGATCAGAGACGCCTGGATGAAGCTCGCCGTCAACAGCCAAGGGAGCCGCGCCGCGATCAAGACGAGCCAAGGGCCGCCCCCGCGATAGTGTTCGCCAAACAAGAGCGGCATCCAGCGTTCCGCCATCACCATCAGAACCAGCACCGCGGGAAGGCTGAGAACCCAGATCCGAACCAGCGAATCCTCGATCAAGCCGCGGGCGAGATTGGCCCCGCAAGCCCATTGCCGCGCGATGGCGGGCGCGAGCGAGGCCGGGAGGACGAGGCCCAAGGCCACGAACCCGAACACGATTCGCCGCGCCGCCGCGTAAGAGCCGAGTTCCGCGCTGGCCCACCAGCCCAGCACAAGCAGGTCGGCTCCATAGAGGCTGACACGGCCGAACCGGATCACCCCCGCGATCGCCCCGCGGCGAGCCACAACGAGCCAGGCCCGCTTTCGGAACCGGACGCGAGGCCAGCCAAGATGGCAAGAATGCCAGACCAACGGAACGATCGTTCCCACGACTTCGGCGAACACCAGGCTCCACGCGGCTCGCAGTACATCGCTCGGGTTGCGGACGAGGCTGACCGCGAGGCCCACATAGGCCAATGAACGCACAACTTGCGCCAGGGCGATCCAACCGAAGCGCCCGGAGACGCGAAGGCCGACATCGGTGACCAAGGCCGAAGGGAACAGGATCAGGCCGGCGACCACCACGACCGGCCCACGCTCGGGACCGGCCAGAAACGCCAGGCCCAAGACCAACGTATAACCCGTCAATGCGGCCAGGCCGCGCAAACCAATGAGAACATCAGTCAGTGGTCGAATCAACGAAGGTCGCCGCGCGGCTTCGCGATAGACGATGACGTCCACCCCGCCACGGACCAACACGAGGAGCCAGGCCGCGACGGCCGCGGCATACTCCAATCGGGCAAAGCTGGCGGGACCCAAGCGACGCGCCAGGTGAACCATCACCGCGAACCCGATCAAGTTCGCCAGCAACTCCGCGACGAGCACCCAGCGCAGTCCTTTCGGACGCCGGAACGCCGGCTTCCGGGCTTTCGGGCCGACACGATCGGCAGCGCTCGTGAGGCGGGCCGTCGTGGTCATGCCGCCTCCCCTTTGGTCGCATTCAGCTCCCAGAGCGGACCGATGGCGCGAAGCAAGCCCCGTGTCAGGCCGAACGTTCGCGCGGCGGAATAGCAACGGACCCCGCACCGCTGGAGCCGTGGAAGCGAACGAGCCCAGCTTTCCGACACGCCCGGCGCGTCGACCTCAACCCGCTTGAAACCGGCTGCCAGCGCGAGTTGTCCCGCCTCGTTGCCCGAGAGCGTTCGTGGCGGCCAGACGTCGCGTCTCCTCAGCCGCAAGTAGGCGGGGACCCAATTTCTCGGCAGCCAGCCCAGGCCCCAGAGCCCAACGTGAGGGTCGGTCGTCATGGTGAAGCGATTGGGAGACCAGACGATCAGTCGGCCCCCCGGACGGAGCACGCGGACCCACTCCCGCAACGCTTGCTCGGGGTCGTCGAGATGCTCGATGAGGCTGTCGGCAACCACCGCATCGAACTGGTTGTCGGACCAGGGAAGCCGCTCGGCCGACGCCGCGACGAGGGTTCCCGTCAGCCCGCGGTCGGTCAGTCGCCTCCGCGCTACCACCAGCCAACGCGACGCGATATCCACCCCTTCGATCGACCGCCCCGACCGCAAGGCAGGCACGAGCAGGCCCCCGGTTCCGCAGCCGACTTCAAGGATGGAACCCTCACGCGGCAAGCGAGCGGCGAGGGCTTCACCACGCGCCTCGGCCCCGGCGATGTGCCGCAGGAACCGACCTCGACGCGCGTCGAGCACGTCATCGGTGATCGCGTAATACGCCTCGGCCAAGCCCTGCAAGTCCGTCTCGGGCTCCAGCGCGTGCAGACGCTCGGCCTTCGCCCGCTCGGCGTTGAGGTTGAGATAGCGGTCGGACTTCAGCCGGAGATCGACCAGCCCCGCGACCAAGGGAAACGATCGCCCGCAGCCGGTGCAAGCTGGCCCCTCGGTACGGTCGAGCAGCATCCCTCGGCAAGCCGGGCATGCCAGCGTCGTCCCTTGTTCGACGAAAAGTTGATGATCCATCAAGCTTCAAGATTCCCTTTTGATTTCCGCGAACTCCGAGCGAGGAGTTCGGTTCCGACTCGCTAAGCGCAGGAGACTCAGGCCCGAGCAAGTCTCCAGGAGAGCGGATGAGTCATGGCCGCTCGACCTTCACGTAAAGTTCGCCGCACGCGCAGCCAGCCTTCAAGCTTGCCCGTGGTCAAGCGGTCGAGAGCGTGACTCGAGCGGAGGTAATAGGCGTCGATCCGCGAGATCTGATGGAGATCCTGCCTGGCGTTCGCCGTGTCGAGCCGGGTACCGAAAGCCGCGGCGTAGTGACGCCGAACCGCCAGGCGAACCTTCGTGTTCGAGCGACCATAGGGATAAGCGAACAGCGAGCAGGCTCGACCGAGACGTTGTTCGATCGCATCGCGCGACCCACGCAATTCCTCGTCGAGTTGCGTGTCATCGCAACGGTCGAGCGGTACGTGCGTGCGTCCGTGGGCAGCAAATCGGAACCCGAGCGACTCCAACGATGCGAGCTCCGACCAGGAGAGTATCCGCCCTCGAGGCACCTTCGCGGGCTGGCCCGGCCAGCCGTTGTCGGAACCGACCCGGTCGGTGGCGAGAAAAATCGTCGCGCTGACCCGGTATCGCGCCACCACGTCGGCCACCTCAAAAATCGAGCGGAGACCATCGTCGATCGTCAAGGCGAACCCACGCTCAACGGAGGGACGGCCCCGGGCGATCCAGGAGGCGAGATCCACCGCCTGGAAACCCGCGTTGGTGAGAGCCGAGAGCGTGTCGGCGAACCAGACGGGGTCGGTCGCGGTGACGCTCCCCGTCGTATCAAACGCGTGGTAGGTCAGGATCGGCAAGCCGCCGGCCCTCATCCCCAAGGCTCCTGAACCACGCCAATGCGTTCGCCGGCGGGAATCTGTACCAGCCTTTCCTCGAGCGGAATCTCTTGACCCAACTCGCTCGAGCGATAGACCGCGTCGATCATCTCGGTCACGCGGCAGCCGTCCCAACCGGTCGCTCCCAATCGAGGCTGCGATCCCCCCGGCCGGGCGACGAAAGCTTCCATCTCGCGAACGAGCGACCGCTCGCAGCCGAAGAGGCCGCGAAACCGCCGTTCGGAGACCCGTTCCGCCAGGTACCGCTTGGTGATTCGCCGGCCGGTTTCAAGCACGCCCGTCAGCTTCCAGGGGGCCGTCTCAACGTGCAGGTGGCCCTCCGTCCCTCGGATGTCGATTGTCAGGTAGCCTTTGGGAAGGGCCCAGGAGGAGCGGACCTCCGCAGTCCCTCGGTCGTGGTTGCGGAACCAGGCGGTCGCCTCTGACTCGCACCCCTCTGGCAACCCCAGGTTATTGCTTGTGTTTCCTCCCGCGGCGACCACTTCGCCGAGGAAGCGGCGGACCAGGTCGCAGGCATGCGGACCGTTGTCCATCAGGGTGCCTCCCCCCGCTCGGGAGACATCGGTGTGCCAGCTCCGGAGAAAGTCGGGGGAGGCCATGTGGCCGATCTCGGCCTCAACATGCTCGACCCGGCCGATCGCCCAGTCACTGACCAGGGCCAGAGCGTCGCGGATCGGCGGATAAAAGCGATGATTCAGACCCGTGGCCAGGCGAAGTTGAAGCTCATCGGCACGGAGGGCCAACTGGCGAGCGGCTTCCGGTCGAACGGTGAGCGGCTTCTCGCAGAGAACCCCCTTCCCCGCCTCCAGGGCCATGCCTGCCTGCTCAAAATGGTCGGCATGCGGGGTGGCGATCACGACGGCGTCGACTTCGTCCCACGAAAGCGCGGAGGCATAGTCGGCGACGACTCGGACCCCATGCTGACGGCCCACGACCTTGGCGACTTCAGGGTTGGCGTCATGCACCGCGACGAGCCGGCAGCCTCGCGCCGCCATGATCGCGGCCGCCCGTTGCGTTCCGAGGAATCCCGCCCCTACCACCAGGAATCCCACTCCGAGCCCGTTGGCTTCCATGCCCGCCTCCTCTGAGTAGACGCCTTCAGTCGTTCGTCATGCGACCGTCCGCCCTCGCGCGGGGGGTCCCAACCACGTTCCGGTTGTCTCGCCCGCCGACCACGCCGCCAGTAAGAGCGACAAGGAAGGTAAGGCTGTTAGCCAGGGTCCAATCCCTCGACCGCGCTTGGCCAAAGCCGCGGTAATCCGCCGGATCAAGATCGCGGGGACCAGCGGCGCAACGACCGAACGCATCAACCGCTCGGCTCGCGTCATCCGCCCTCCCCGAGCCGCACCGTAGTGCCTGGCGTGGTCCCGGCGCTGACGCAGGGCCAAACCGAGGCCCCCTCCCCCCTGGAACTCGACCGAGGCATCACTGGCCATCGCCAGCGACGCCCCTCGCTCGCGCAATCGGCGGTGGATCTCGACCTCCCAGAACCCAGCCTCCCAGAGGGCTTCCAGCCCTTCGAGCGACGCGCGGCGATAGAGTGCGTTATCGCCGGGGGGCTCGACCTGCTCGACCTTGGGAAGTGGCCTGAGGTAGTTCACATAGCGTAAGAGGTAGACGGCCCGATCGGCCGGCGAGAGCCGAGACGCGGGATCGATCGGCCCCCCGACGGCCGCGGCCCCGGTCGATTCGAGGCGTCCCCGCAAGGACTCGAGCCAGCCGCGAGCCGGAATCATCTGCGCGGTCGAGAACGCCACCAGAGGCGTTTCGGACGCGTTGAGGCCGTCACGCCAAAGTTCGGGAGCCAGCGTGCCGGGCGGCCTTCTAAGGATTCGGAGACCCGGAAACAAGGCCTTGGCCTGATCGGCCGTCCCGTCGCCGGAGGCATCAACAAGGATCAGCTCACCTTGCATACCCACTTCTTCAAGGAACCGAGTCAGGCTCGCGGTGATCGTGTCGCTTGCGTCGATCGAGGCGACCACCACGGTGACCGTGGGCGATCCCGCTTGCCAGGTCGGGTGGGTTAGAGCCGGTTGAGGCCCCGGAGCGTCGACTCGGTTCATGACGAGACGACCTTCCCGGGGCAATGGGCCCTGCTGCTGTGCGGCCCTCGATAGACCGTGGCCGGAAGCCGATCCCAGTAGCGCTGGACAGCGTGGTTCGAATGCGGGACGAGCGCCCGCTTGACCTGATCGATCGGGTCGCCGACGACCTGGATTGCCGACAGGTCGGCAACGCCCAGACCCGCCGCCTGTGCGTAATGAAGGTAGCCGATCCGGAGCGGGTCGAAGCCCATGACGGCGGCCGCAACGGCGTCGACCGCGACGGCGTCGGTCCCCGCGATCACGGTCCCGAGCCGGACCGGGGTGCCGTGCTTCGGTCCTTCGCGATGCATGGCCGTGAACGCATCAACCACACTGACGTGGGGTTTGACCCGCTTGGCCAGCGCGACGAGGTTCCGGTTCATCGCCTCGACCGAATGGAGGTAAGCGAGATCGGCCGCCGACAGCGCCTCGAACGAGTTACGTCCGGCCAGACCTCGGAGGACGGTCCGCGTGTTCTTGACACGGCCCATCAGTCGGGTCAGCCGGTTGACGACGAGGTTGTCCTGTTTGAGGAAGTCGATGACCAGCCGTTTCCAGCCGCGATATCCGTTCCCCCCCGCGGCATGACCATGCATCATGATCCGGTCGGCGAGGTGAATGCTGGAAAGCATATTCTTGAGGCTGAAGGTGACCATCGCCGTGACGTGAGTTTTCGCCAAGGCGAGCGAAACGCGGCAGGTCGACGCGTCAATCGTGCGTGAGAGCCGAGCGACTCGCGTGCTGCCGTCGACGCCGGTCAGTTCGATCGGCTCCCACTCATTCTCATCGCGATTGAGGTCGAGGAAGTCGACGGGACGGCCGAAGGTTTCGCGATGATATCCGAACCGGGCGAATCCGGCCGTCGCGTCACTCGCTCCCTCGGCCACGGTGGCGTGACGCGCTCCCGACGCAAACAGGGCGTCGAGCGTGGCCGAGAGAATATCGGCATGAGTCGAAGGAAGTTGATCGCGATGACTGACGAGGTTCGGTTTGACCAGCACCTCGGGAGTAACGCACGCGCGAAGGTCATCGGCGATCAGCGCGAGCGCCTGCGCAGCGGCCCCGCGGCGGTTATCGCTCCGGACGACGGCCACTTTCACCGGTTTGTCCATCGCGGAGGCCTCCTTGTCCGTTTCTTGCTGGGGCGCGTGGCCGTTGTCCCTGTTCCAGTGACAAAGTCGCGGCGGACACCGGAGTTCGGGTTGAGCTGCGGTGCGGACGCGGCCGATCGCCGGATCGAAAGATGCCAAAGTGTCAGAGCAATAACGACAGAAATCCCACAGCAACAGTAGTACAAGTAATGGAGTGAGAGCGAGGCGCTTGCAAAGAGCCAACCCCGTCGGCGGCTCAGGAACCGGTAAAAATGCCGATTCATGAACACGATCAGAGCCAAGCAGGCCACGACGATGGCGAGCATTTCCGGACGCCAGGGTGCAACCAGAAGCGCCAGGCTCATCAGGCCGGCCGCCGCGACGCAGAGTTTCTGGTCGTTCTTGACGTTGAGGTCGGTCTCGACGATCCCTGACCGCTTCATCAGCAGCATCCAAGGAACGCCGCGCTGAAAGATATCGGTCTTGATGACGGAGCCGAGCGACCATCGCTTCAGGTGCGTGGCCTGAACATCGCGGGCCAGAATGACCCGGCACCCCGCGCGAGTCAGGCGATAGCCGAATTCGATGTCTTCGATGGCGGGCCGTCGGTACAGGTGCGGATCGAAACCGCCGAGGTCGAGAAAGGCCTGGCGCCGGATCGCGCCGCAGCCGGTCCAGAACGTTCGCGCGGGCCTGGCCTCGGCGACGAACTCACCTTGCTGGTGCACGAAGTGGTGGAGGAGATTGCGAAACTGACTGATCAGTCCCGGATGCGTTGGCGCATCATCATACGAGCCGAAGAGTGCGACCAGACCCGGGTCGGCCTCGAATCGGCGTACGGCCCGAGACAGGGTCTGCCGATGAACGGCGACGTCTGCGTCGAGGAAGAAAATGATCGAAGCTGTGGCCGTGTGCGCTCCGAGGTTCCTTGCGGCCGCGGGGCCCAGCGCGGTTTCGTGGCGAACAACAAGGGCACCATACGATTCAGCCAGGGTGGCGGAATTGTCGGTGGAACCGTCATCGACGACGATTAATTCAAACTCAGCTTGGTCCGATTCACGAAGCCGCCGGAGGCAGCGCTCGAAGTCGAGACCTCCGTTGTGTACGGGGATCACGACCGAAAGCGGCGGCCTCCGCGGCTCCGGGTACGCCGGACCGGCGGGGACATCGTCCATGATCCACCCTCGCCCGTCAAAATTCGGACCCGTGCCGGAATGCGTCCCCGTCCTTGGGATCGCCCGAGCACGTGCCCAGACCGCCGTCAATCGAGGCGGAGCGAAAGTCTTCTCTGAAGCCAAGTCGTAGGGTGTTTCGTCTTCGCAACCGTCCCGTCGCAGCAAGTCGCGACGTGCGGCGGAACTTTAGCCGGAACGGCCGGACCTGTCAACGCAAGCCTCTCGGCAATTACACACAACGACTTTAATCATTGAAAACAAGTCTTCGACGCGAGATGCGAGTCCTCATCAGCCGATCGATGATCAGAGCGGGATGAACCAGCGCCCTGATTTCCTGAAGCCATGACCGGCCACTCGCCCGAGCGCCCTTCCACAGGGATTCATACGGGCCGAATTCATTCCGACCGGGTCGGCCCGGCCGTTGGGGATCCACCACTCCGGCCAAAGCGCGGCCCAGCGATAGCCGATCCCTGATTGATCAATCCCCCCACCGAGACGAGAGGAACGAGATGAGCACGGTCCGGCACAGTCCGCAATTCGATTGCCTGGAAGGTCGAACCTTGCTCAGTGCGAGCAAGGTCTCCCGTTCTTTCCTACTCACCCCGATCGCCGCGAATGCCCCACTTGCCGAGCATATCCATCCCCACCTGTCGATTGTCATCAAGGGTCAGGAGCAGACGATCCCCGCCAATATCGGTATCGTGCCCACCGGCGCATTGCCGATCCACACGCACTCTCCCGACGGTACGATCCACGTCGAATCGCCCCAGCAGATGCCGTTCAAGCTCCGCGACTTCTTCACGATCTGGGGTCAGCCGTTCAGCAAAAAAACGATCCTCGGCCATGCCGCCGGCCGCGGTGAGAAGATCACGATGGCGGTCGACGGACGGCCAAGCAAACTGTTCGGCAACCTGCTCCTGCAAGACGGTCAGCACATCGTCATCCGCCTCGGGCGATAGCGATACCAGCAGCCGCTCAACCGACAATGGCGCGAAGGGCGTCCCGGGCCGCTTCGACGGTGTGATCGATGTCGGCCTCCGTGTGCGCGGCTGAGACGAAGGCAGCCTCGAACTGGCTGCAAGGCAAGTAGACGCCGCGCGCCAGCATTTCCCAGAAGAAGCGGCCGAACAAGGCGGTGTCGCTCCGCTTGGCGTCCTCGTAATTGTGAACCGGGTCTGAGTTGAAGAAGAGGGTCAGCATGCTACCGACCCGCTGCACGACGTGAGGGACTTTCGCGTCACTGGCCGCCTTCCGCAAGCCGTCTTCGAGCCGGGCCGAGATGGCCTCGAGCCGCTCGTAGGGAGGTTGATCGCGCAACATCCCGACCGTGGCCAGTCCAGCGGCCATCGCCAGTGGGTTACCCGCGAGCGTGCCCGCCTGATAGATCGGCCCGGCCGGGGAGACGAAGTCCATGACCGACGACGAAGCCCCATACGCCGCCGCCGGTAGCCCCCCACCGATGATCTTGCCCAGCGCAGTCATATCCGGCTCAATGGCGAATCGCTCCTGAGCTCCTCCAAAAGCAAGCCGAAAGCCGGTCATCACTTCATCGAACACAAGCATCGCGCCATGAGTACGAGTCAACTCACGGAGCTTTTCGAGGTAGCCCGGCCGAGGAGGGACGAGCCCCATGTTGCCCGCGACCGGTTCGAGGATGATTGCCGCGATCTGGCCGGGGAACTGCTCGAACGCGGCGGCCACCGCGGCCGCGTCATTGAACGGGCAAAGGATCGTGTCAGTAGTCGCGCCCGGGGTCACTCCGGGGCTGTTGGGAAAACCAAGCGTCGTCGCCGCCGACCCGGCTTGAACGAGCAAGGCA
The DNA here is from genome assembly GCF_045290345.1 of Singulisphaera photorubra. GTDB lineage: Bacteria > Planctomycetota > Planctomycetia > Isosphaerales > Isosphaeraceae > Singulisphaera. Next base: position 5,552,499 of record NZ_CP155447.1, read on the forward strand.
TCGACATGTCCGTGGTAGTGCCCCGTCATCTTGACGATCTTGTTCCGCCCGGTGACGCCCCGTGCCACCCGGATGGCCGACATCGTCGCCTCGGTCCCCGACGACACAAAGCGAACCTTCTCGATCGACGGGACCGCCGCGACGACCGCCTCGGCGATGTCGACCTCGCGGGTCGTCGGCGCCCCGAAGCTTGACCCGAGATCGAGCGCGGCGACCACCGCTTGACGGACCGTTGGGTGAGCATGGCCGAGGATCATCGGCCCCCACGAACCGATGTAATCGATGTACTGATGCCCGTCGATGTCATAAAGGTACGCCCCCTCAGCGCGTGCCATGAACGGCGGCTCGCCGCCGACCGCACCAAACGCACGCGCAGGGCTGTTGACACCTCCGGGAATCACCTTGCAGGCACGAACGAAGGCCTCGTGACTGCGGGAAAGATCGTACTCAGGCTTCGAGATCGCCGGCGTCTTCGGTTCCATGATCGTTTATTGCTCACAGTTCGTGCGTGATCGGTATGCCACCAATACTGACAGTCGATCGTCGCCACACCACCAGTCAATGGCCCTGGAGATCGGAGACGGATGCAAAAAAAATAACACCGATCCGCGGCCCGGCCAAAAACCAGCCGATCAGACCCAAATGGAATGGCTGCAAACCGCTCGGATCTCACCGTTTTCCCTTTGACGCGAGAATGCGGCCGGCGTCCAATGCGTATTCAGGGGAGCCGGGCGAAGTCCCGGTCTATGAGGTCAACGCTCATCAGGGGAGTCTCGGTCTAGCTTAATCTAACGACGCGAGCGGAGGCGAGCATGCCGAAGATGCTGATCTTGCGTGGCAATAGCGGGCCTAACTATCCGGACGAGAGCGGGAAGCCGCACAACTACGACAAGGGGGCGCTGCACGAGCAGGCGGCTGTGGAATACGCCAGGCGCAAAGGCTATCAAGGGCTCGTGCTCGACATTTCAGGCGATCCTGATCGCCGTCCCGGCAAAACGCGAGCCACCAGCCCGCAGACCTTGTTGGCGTTGACGACGCTCGAAACGGACGATTCGATTACCGGACTCTACGGGTTTTCGGGCGGCGGCTATAACGTGTGGTGGATTCTGCGCACGTTGGGTCCGAAGGTCCTCAGTCGTCTCAAGTTGGTGGTCGTGCTCGGTGCGCCGGACAGACCAGCATCCGAGTATGAGGCGCGCAACTTCGGGGCGGGCTGGGAACTGGTCTACAAAAAGGATCCGCCGAAAGGCCACATGTTCGGCCCGGAACAGTTGCTCCAGGAGACGCCCGATCTCGATTCAGGACCGCCGCGCAAACACCACGAGACGGAGCGAAGAGATTGGTAGCAGCGACCGAACTGATTGCCGGTGAAGTAGACAATCGGGGACCGCACAGGCGTCGAGGTGGCACGGAATTACAGCGGAATCAACTCAAACCATCGGGTTTTTAGCGCTGTCGCGGATCATTGAAATCGACTCCGCCAGAGCCCTCGCTCAAGGTCTCCCGTCGAAACGGCCCACCAGCAACCGATCGACCCGGTTGGCGTCCATGTCCATCACTTCGAACTTCAACTCGCCCCAGACGAAGCTATCGGCCACCGTCGGGATCCGGCCGAGCTTCGTGACGACGAACCCAGCCAGAGTCTGATAGTCCCCTTCGGGGAGTTGGATCGGCTCGAAAAGGTCGCCGAACTCATCGACCGAGAGCATCCCGTCGAGCAGCCAGGTGCCGTCCGACCGCTGCACGGCCATCGGGTCGTCGGCCTCGGACTCGGAGGGCATCCCACCGACGATCGCCTCGAGGATGTCGTTGAGGGTCAACAACCCCTCAACCGAGCCGTACTCGTCGAGCACCAGCGCGATGTGGGTTCCCGAATTCTTGAACATTTCCAGAACCTTTAGACCGGTCATCCCCTCATAGATCAAGAGGGGTACGATCAAGAGTCCTTTGAAGTCATAAGGCCGCCCCTCGTACCCGCGGACGAGCAGATCTTTGACCTGAACGACCCCGAGCACGTTGTCGAGCGTACCGTCACTCACCGGGAACCGCGAGTGGGGGCACTCGGTGATCTTACGACGGACTTCATCGGGAGAGTCGGCCACGTCAATCCAGATGACCTCCGTCCTGGGAGTCATCAACGCAGACGCGCGCTTGTCGCCCAGGCGGAAGACCCGTTTGACGATTTCGTGTTCGACTTCCTCGAGGACCCCGGTCTTGGCCCCCTCTTTGACCAAAGCCCGAATTTCCTCCTCGGTCACGGTGGGGCTTGTGGACAGTTGGATTCCGAGGAGCCGGAGGACCAGATCGGTCGAGATGCTCAGAAGTCTGACAATCGGTACACCGACAACCGACAGCAGCCTCAAGGGCCCCGCCACGATGGAGGCGATCCGCTCGGGATTGCTCAGCGCCAGCCGCTTGGGCACCAGCTCGCCGATGACCATGGAGACGTAGGCGATGCCCGCGACCACGACGGCCAGGCCGATCGACTCGCCATAGGGAGCCAGCCTCGGCACCTGCTCCAGCCTGTCGGCGATACTTTCGGCAATCGTGGCCCCACCAAACACCCCGGCCAGGGTACCAACCATCGTGATCCCGACCTGAACGGTGGCCAGCGAACGATTGGGGTCATCCGCCATCTCCAGCGCGATGCGGGCCCTCCGATTCCCCTCCTCGGCCCATTGCCGAAGCCTTGCCTTGCGAGAGGCGACAATGGCCATCTCCGACATCGCAAAAATCCCGCTGGCCACAATCAGCAGCAAGATGAAGCACACTTCAATCAAGGCGGTCGACATCAGCGGGACCTCAACGGATTCGTTCTTACAAATGGTGCGAAGTTCGGCTGGCTCAAGCCGGTACGAAATCGCCAGCAGTCACACCGACCGGAACCCGCTTGCGAATTCGGAGCGAGGCAAAAAGCGGACACTCCGGCAGACCGCAACCAATCAACAAGCAAAATTTCATCGCTTTCTAATATCATCCAACTCTCAACCATCGGCGACAACGAGCCTCTGCCTCTGCTCGCGGAGAGTGGCAAGAATCCGGAACAGGACTCCGCCGAGAAGTCCGAACAGAAGGCTCGCAATCGCGTGACACGATTGTTGATACCGCAAACGATGCTCGGCAAGCCTGCTCGACTGCCCCCAGGGATCTTCGTCGCGGACCCCCACATCACCGTTGGGATCGATCCAGGGAGAAAGAGAGTCGAAAAAACGCGTGGCCGGCGAAGGAGGAGCCTCGCTCTGGCCATTCCATGGGCAGGGACCAAGGGTCACGACCAAGTAGGCCCAGCCGAAGGTGGCAAACCCGTCCCAAAAGGCCCGGCGAAGACTCGGGCCGTAGATCGCCATCGGAATCGAGGCCAGCAGGAGCGTTCCGAGAGTCAGGGTGAGCAGTTCGCCCCGCCCCCAGTGCTGGATGCCGTGCTTAAGAACCGCAAGCAGCAAAGCGATGCTGACAATGGCAATCATCAGCCCCAAGGTGGTGTTGCCGATTCGTCGCTTCAGAGACATCAATCAGCCCTCGCGGAGCCACCTCGCGGCGTCGAGTGCATGATAGGTAATAATCATATCGGCACCAGCGCGTTTGAAGCCGGTGAGAGTCTCGAGCACAATCCGCTTCTCGTCAACCCAGCCGTTCGCGGCGGCCGCTTTGACCATCGCGTATTCGCCCGAGACATTATAGACGGCGACCGGCACCTGGAACTCCTCTTTGACCCGGCGCACGATGTCCATGTAGGCCAAGGCCGGCTTGACCATGACCATGTCGGCCCCCTCGGCCAGGTCGAGAGTGACCTCGCGGATGGCCTCGTCGCTGTTGGCGGAATCCATCTGGTAGCTCCGCCGATCACCAAACGAGGGAGCGCTCTCGGCGGCCTCGCGAAACGGGCCGTAGTAGGCGCTGGCGAACTTGGCCGCATAGGAGAGGATCGGGACTCTCGCGAAACCCGCGGCATCGAGACCGGCGCGAATCGCGGCGACCATCCCGTCCATCATCCCCGAAGGGGCGATCACATCGGCACCGGCCCGAGCGTGACTGACGGCTTGCTCGGCCAGGAGCGGTAAGGTGGCGTCGTTGTCGACGTCAACCCGCCCGGCGGTCTCGGTCAGCGGACCGCAATGGCCGTGGTCGGTGTATTCGCAGAAGCAGACGTCGGTAATGACGAGCAACTCGGGGGCCTGCCGCTTGATGAGCCGCACCGCCTCCTGGACGATCCCCTGATCCAGGGAGGCTGCCGACCCGGTCGCATCCTTGTGTTCGGGGATTCCGAACAGGAGGACGGAGGGAATCCCCAACGCGACGACCTCGGCCACCGCCTCGCCAAGCCGATCGAGCGAGAGCTGGTACTGGCCAGGCATCGAGCTGATCTCCCTGCGCAAGTTCGCACCGTGGTAGACGAACAAGGGGTAGATCAGGTCATCGACGGTAAGCCGATGCTCACGCACCAGGTCGCGGAGCCGGGGATGACTTCGGAGCCGTCTCGGACGATGGAGCGGGTGGCCGGCGTCGTGCGGAAACGTCATCACGCAATTTCCAAAAGAAGAGTCGTGTCCGGATCCGTCTGATTGGGCTCGGTGGGCCAAGTGAGGCTCCCAGCTTATTCAGCTTAACGCGATGCGTACGGGGCCGTCGAGACGAACGACCTTCGGCTTGACGAACCTCCCATTCTCGGCTATCACCCCGGCTTAACCTATCTTCTCTCTCGGCTCCCGTTCGGATTCGGGAGGATTGTTCGTTGCCCTGGTTCGACCCGCGAATCGCCGCGTTGGTGCTCGGCCTGTTAGTGATGGGGCCGGCCGGCTCCGCCGCTGACCTGCCCAGGGCCGCCGACGTGATTGTGCCCGAGCTCGACGTGTTCGACGAGCCGGACGATCGCTCGGTGGCATCGGGACGGCTCCGCCAAGGAGACCGGGTGGTCGTGCGCGCGGTCGAAAACGAGGGCTGGCTGACCATCGAGCCCCCGCCTGGCTCGTTCCTCTGGGTCGAGCAATCGGCGATCGATCCCCCGGCCGGCCTTGGCCCGGCGCGGGTCGACGTGGCGGAAACGCGGGTTCGCTCAGGGATTCTCGATGCCAAGCTGCCGGGCCCACCGCGCGGATCGCTCCCGCGCGGCAAGGCGGTTCGCCTCATCGACCGGCCTCCGCTGATCATTGGCAAGAAGACATGGCGGGCCATCGCCCCCCTGACGTGCGAGGTCCGCCATATTCGCGCTGACGGGGTCGAATGGGCCCCCACAAGTCCAGCCGCCGAACCAGCTCAGGAGACGCGTGCCGCGTTCTCGGCGGAGGGTTCCCTGCCCGATCCTCCCCCGGAGACGGCGGCGGAGATCGCTCGGATTGAGTTGAGTCATCGCTCGATCTTGCGCGATTCGATCGAACGCTGGCGGCTCGATTCGATCCGCCAGCGCTATGAGGCTCTGCTCAAACGCGCCACCGACTCGGCCTCGACCCAGGCGATCCAGGCGCGGCTCGACCTGGTCGCGCGGCACGAGGAGGCCGCGGAAGCGGCGAGGAGGATCGAAGCGGCCCTGGAACAAAGCCGAGATCGTGACCGCAAGCTCGCTCTCTACTTGAGGCGACTCGCCAAGGCCGACGAACCGCAACAGCGCCCTTACGACGCCAAAGGGATGATCCAACCCTCGTCCCGCAAGGTCGACGGCCAGAAGGTCTTCGCCCTGATCGGTCCCAAGGGAACGGCGATCGCCTATTTGAACATCCCAGCCGGGCTCGATCCCTCTCAGCTGACGGCGCGCAACGTCGGGGTCCGGGGAAGCGTGCGCTACAATGAGTCACTTCGGGCGCAGCTCATCACGGTCCGTGACCTCGAGCCGCTCGACGGAAGACAAAGGCAATAGGCTAAGTCCCAGGCCGACTGCCCCAGGGATGCGTGGGAGTAAAGCATCGCCTTACCCGTGATGACTTGATCAACGATTTGCGATTGATCAGCGATCAGGATCAGATTTCCCCCATGGGTGGGCACGGTTCACCATCCCTATCTCCCTACCAAAGCGGAGGTTAAGATGGCGGGCCGTGCCCACCCCACGGGAATCGCTGGGCCTTTATAAAAAAAAATGCGGCCGGGCGACCGACTTGGGCGTCGGTGCCCGGCCACTCTGCGGTGTACGACTGAGTTTTCGATCCTGCAATCGACGGAAATCAGTCTTTCTTGGTGGCGGCCGCGTCGGCCTTGTCCTTGAGGAGCGACTTGCCCGCCAGCAAGGCGTCGATGTCCTTGCTCAGGGTCCCACCGGTCTGCTGGCCGACGTACGCGGCCTGCACGATGCCCTTGCCGTCGAGGATGAAGAGCGTCGGGATCGACTGGACCGAGAATGCGTTGCCGATCACCTGCGTGGGATCGACAGCGATCAGACCGACCTTCGTGCCGGTCAGAACCACCTTTTTCTCTTCGAGCGTCTTCTCGATGAGCTTGCGGAGCTCAGGGAGTTCGCGCGGTTCTTCGTCCTGGTTGAGTGCGACGATGACGACGTCCTTGTTATCCTTGGCGTAGCCTTCGATCATCTGCTGGAGCTCAGGAAGCGCCTTGATGCAGGGGGGGCACCAGGTCGCCCAGAAGTCGAGCAGGACGACCTTGCCCGCAAGGTCGGCCTTGGAGACAGTCCTGGTCTTGTCGCCGTCGAGCACCGTCAGGGTGAAGTCGGGGGAGGGCTTACCCACGTACTTCTGGAGGGACTCGCTCGGATCTTCAACGCCGGCACTCTCGAACGAGCCGACCTTCTTGAAGTCCGCGGGAGGCGTGAAGACGAAAGCATCAGCGTCCGGCGCCTTGGTCGAGACCGTACCGGCATCCCAGCCGAACTGGTCGATCGTGACCTTGCTCCCGCCCACGGCGGTCTTGGCCAGGATTTCGGGGGCGATCACCAGGTTGATTTTCGAGAGCAGCTTCGTCCCCGGATCGATGAACAGCTCAAAGTCGGGCCCTTCCTTACGGTCGAGCAGGAGCGACAGGCCGTCCTTGCGTTCCGGACCGACCTTGAGCGTCCCATCGAGCTCCTCGATCAGCTTCACCGGATCCTCGCCGAGCAGAAGGTTCAGGAGGATAAGCATCGGCGGACCGGTCGGCCCACCAAAGACGACCGAACCCGCCGGCCCCTGGCGGAACGTCTCGAACGTGATCGCCGCGGGAGCATCGGTCGAGCGGTACTGCTTGAGCGGTTCGACCGACGAGGTGATGGTCTTGCCGTCACTGACCATCCGGACCAGGCCCGCGTCGAAATCAAGCTTGTTCGGGCGAGTGAACGTCAAGCGAAGCGGCGAGGATTGGTTCTTCGACTTGCCGTTTTCGCTGATATTGAGCACGAACTTTCCTTGGTCCGCGTACGAGGTCAGTCCCTTGTAGGCCTTGATCACCTCGTCGAGCAGTTGCTTCGCTTTCGGATCAACCGGAGGGGCGTCCGCATGGGCCGCCTTCGCCACTCCACCGGCCAGCGCCACAAGACAGGCCAGCCCGCAGAGCACGGTTCGGGGTGAGTAAGAATGCACGAGGGAATGTCCTTCGGGTAATTCGAACCAACGGCTCTCCCCACCCGGGCCTGAACCCAGGCGTGGAGAGCCATACAACTCGATTCTCTCATGAGGAGCAACGCCGAAACCAGCCGGCCCAGCAGCTCTCCGACCCCTTTTTCTCCGATCAGCGGGGGCCGTTACGTTCGCCAGTAGGCAGTATATGGCCCATTTTATCGCGTTTGGTGGCGAGGTACTTGGTCCGTTCCGCTTCCTCGGGGGCAATGATCGGCACCTGGTCGACCACCTGGAGGCCATGCCCCTGGATCACGAAGGCGTCAACCTTCTTTGGGTTGTTCGTCAAGAGCCGGACCTTGGTCAGGCCGAGATCCTGGAGGATTTGCAGACCGACCCCGTAGTCGCGCGGATCGGCCGGGAAACCGAGCGCCTGGTTGGCCTCGACGGTATCCATGCCTTGATCCTGGAGCTCGTACGCCTTGAACTTCTCGATCAAGCCGATGCCTCGCCCTTCTTGCGGCAGGTAGAGCAAGGCCCCTACCCCTTCGCGACCGATCATTTCGAGGGCCAGGTGGAGTTGGTCGCCGCAATCGCAACGGAGTGAGTCGAGCAGGTCGCCGGTGAAGCAGGACGAGTGAATCCGCACCAGGGGGGCCTCAACCGACAGCAGGTCGCCCATCGCGAACACGATCGGGTTGTTCTCGGGCTCGTGCTTGACCCCATAGCCGATGACCCGTCCCTTGCCATAGCGTGAGGGAAGCTCCGCCTCGGCCAGGCGATGCACGAGCTTCTCACGGCGCCTGCGGTAGCCGATCAGCATTTCGATGGAAACGATCGGCAGGTTGAATTTGGTGGCGATCTCGTGGAGCCGCTCTCGGCTGGCGACGCCGGTCCCGTCGAGAATCTCGATGAGCACCCCCGCCGGAGTGAGACCGGCCAGCCGAGCCAGGTCCACCGTGGCCTCGGTGTGCCCGGCGCGGCGGAGCACTCCCCCCTCCTTGGCGATCAGCGCCGGGACGTGTCCGGGACGAACCAGGTCGAGAGGTCGCGTGGTCGGATCGACGATCGCGCGGATTGTTCGAGCCCGTTCCTCGGCGCTGATGCCGGTGCGGCACGACTTGTGGTCCACCATGACGGTGAACGAGCAGCCATGGGGCGCGGTGTTCGTCTCGACCATCGGGTTCAGATCGAGCCGCTTGGCCTGGTCGGGCATGATCGGGACGCACAACTGCCCGCGCCCCTCCGTGATCATGAACTCGACCGTCTCGGGCGTGATCCGATCGGCCGCGGCCACGAAATCGCCCTCGTTTTCGCGGCTTTCGTCGTCGACCACGATGACCACACGCCCCTCGGACATGGCCTGGAGAGCGTCCTCGATTTTCGAGAATTGATAGGACATCGGACTCGATCTCTCCGAAAGACAAACGACAAACGGCCAACGGGCCCCGATGAGCCCTAGTCCTCTTGGGGACGTTCACCACTAAACCCCATTGTAGGGGAACCCGGCTAGATGCGCACAACGAATCTCCAGGAGTGCCCCATCGGAACCGTCTCGAAACCGCCGGGCATGGTTTGTTCCCATTGTCAATCGGACCGAGGCGCGGCACATTGCCTGGATGACCAACCTCGATCGCAAAGCGAGATTCTGGCTCGTTCTTCAATGGCTGGTGCTGCTGAACATGCTGGCCTCGCCGGCTTACTCAGCCAGCCTCGATGTCGAGCCTTCCAGCGTCCACTTGGTCGGGCCCGATCGTCGAACTCAGCTCCTCGTGTCGAAAAGCGAGACGGACGGCCGGTCGATTGACCTGACCCGTGACGACTCCTTGAAATACGAGAGCCGCAACCCCGAGATCGCGGCGGTCGACAACCAGGGGCGGATCCGACCCACCGGCGCGGGCGAAACCTGGATCACGCTTCATCATGAAGCGGAATGCGCGAGCGTCAGGGTCGTGGTGGAGGACTTCGCCGGCCGCCGCCCCGTCTCGTTTACCTCGGAAGTCATGCCGATCCTTGCCAGGCAAGGGTGCAACTCCGGAGCCTGCCACGGCAAGGCGAGCGGACAAAACGGATTTCGGCTCAGCCTGCTCGGTTCGGATCCCAGGTCCGATTACGAGAGCCTCATCCGCGAGGGCCGAGGGCGCCGGGTCTTTCCCGCCTCGCCAGAGGCGAGCTTGCTCCTCCGCAAACCGACCGCGGAGCTCGGTCACGGCGGAGGCCGGAGGTTTTCCCGAGAATCGCCCGAATACCAAACCCTCGCCCGCTGGATCGGGCAAGGGATGACTTATGATCCAGGCCAGAGCACTTCGGTCCTGAAGATCGAAGTCGCCCCCACTCGCCGTCGAATCGCCCCCAAGGGAACCCAGCAACTCCGTGTGACCGCCCATCACAGCGATGGAACGGAGATTGACGTGACTCACCTGGCGCAGTACCAGTCGAATGCTCTCGACCTGGCGACCGTCGATGAAACCGGCCAGGTTGTGGTGCTCGACGGCGTCGGAGAAGCCGCGATCATGGCGCGGTTCGGTGGGCAAGTGGCGGTCGCCCGCGCCATCGTCCCCCGCCTTGAAAAGGCGGCAGGCTGGGACGCGCCTCCATCGACCAATCCCATCGACCCCTTGATCTTCGGCAAACTCCGCGAGCTTGGCATTCCCCCCAGCGCCACCTGCACAGACGCCGAGTTCGCGCGCCGGTCGGCCCTCGACCTCTGCGGGATCCTTCCCGACCCAGGCGAAGTCGCCACGTTCGAAGCCAGCCACGAACCGGAAAAGCGGGCACGATGGGTTGACCGCCTCCTCGACCGCCCCGAATACGCGGATCTGTTCGCAATGAAATGGTCGGCGATCCTGCGCAACAAACGAAGCCTTGGTTCCCTCTCGCAACCTGGGTCGTTCGCCTTCCATGCCTGGATCCGTGAGGCGCTGGCCGAGAACAGGCCTTACGACCAGTTCGCAGCCGCGATCCTGACCGCGAAAGGGGATGCCACGGCGTCTCCTCCCGTCGTCTGGTTCCGGCAAGCGAAGACGCTCGAGGAGCAGGTCGACGACACCACTCAGCTCTTTCTGGGCGTCCGTCTCCAGTGCGCTCGATGTCATCATCACCCATTTGAGTCTTGGGGCCAGGACGACTACTACGGCTTTGCCGCCTTTTTCGCCCAGGTGGGCCGTAAGCCAGGGCCCGACCCCGTGACCCCACGGATCTTCGTCCTCCCCGAGGGGCAAGCGACCGACCCCTTGACCGGCAAGTCGTATGCTCCTCGCGTGCTCGGCGGCTCCGCGAAGCCGGACCTCGGCCCCCACCACGATCCGAGGGAAGCGCTGGCCGATTGGCTCCGCCGGCCTGATAACCCATACTTCGCCCGGGCCATCGTCAACCGCTACTGGAAACATCTGTTCGGCCGAGGGCTTGTTGAGCCCGAGGACGACATGCGGGCCAGCAACCCGCCTTCCAACCCCGAGCTGCTCGATTTCTTGGCCACCGACTTCGTCCGCCACGGCTACGACCTGAAACAACTCCTCCGCCGGATGGCGACCAGTCGCGTTTACGACCGCTCGAGCCTCCCCACTCCCGGCAACGAGCGCGACCGCCAGAACTATGCCCGCTACTTCCCGCGTCGGCTCCCCGCCGAGGTCTTGCTCGACGCGATCGGCAACGTGACGGGAAGTCCCGAGGTCTTCGACGGCCTGCCCCGTCACTTTCGTGCCACTCAGCTTCCCGACGACGGATTTGCGTCGGCTCTGCTCGAGACCTTCGGCCGTCCCAAACGCGAAAGCGTCTGCGAATGCGAACGCTCGACCGAACCGAGCCTCTCGCAGAGCCTGCTCCTGCTCAACTCCCCGACCCTCCAGCGCAAGCTCAGCGCCGACGGAGGCCGGGCCGCACTCCTGGCGAATGATCCACGACCGGACCGGGATAAAGTGGTCTCGCTTTATCGGCTCGCTCTCTCACGAGTCCCGTCCGACGAGGAACAAGCGGTCTGCCAGGCCCACATCGACCGCCTCCGATCCGAGGGCCGCCTGCGCCTGGCCTACGAAGACCTCATCTGGACCTTGATCAACACCAAGGAATTCCTCTTCAACCAGTGATGGCCCCTGGCTCGTCGGCCTTGGTCTGCTGCTGCAAGAAGTCCCCCAGGAGAACGACCAGGTCGGCTCGCCGCGACATGAACTGGTCGAGGGTATACTCGTCGAGAACCGCCAGAAAGGCCTGCTGCGCGCGTTGGAGCGCCCCTTTTAACCCGCATGACGGGGAAATCGGGCATGTATTCGTCTCGGGATCAAAGCATTCCACAAGGTGGAAATGAGGCTCGGTGCGTCGGATCAACCAGCCGATGTTGATATCCAACGGGTTCATCGCAAGCCGCATTCCGCCACCACGCCCCCGCTGCGCCTCGACCACTCCGAGCTCGGTCACCGTTTGCACCACCTTCACCAGATGGTGCCGCGAGATCCCAAACGCTCGGCTGATCTCTTCGACCGAGACCACTTGCCCGGGATGACAAGCCAGATAGAGCACCAGCCGCAAACTGTAGTCGGAAAATTGAGTCAGGTGCACGGAGACCCCTCAGGAACTCGGCCGCGGGTTGACAAACGGCCCTCACCTTATAATATGGATTCCCGATGCAAATTAAAAGTGACTTTCCCAGCCTAGACATCCTACCATCGATTCGATAATTCGGCACGAATCGGTCCGTGGATGTCGAGAAGCCATGGATGAGGGTGAACGATGGCAGCAAGTGCCCGACCTTCGGCAGTGCGTCAGGTGCAGATGAGTAGCGCGTCAGGGCGAGGACTCGGCGTCCTGCTGGTTGGCTTGGCGGCGTTCGCGGCCGGGACCACGGTTTGCGGCCAGGACATTGAGCGTGCCCCGATCCATTACAGCTCGGCGGAACCTCGCAATGCGGTATCGCAGCTCAAGGAGCGGCTTGCCAAGGGGGAGACGAAGCTTGAGTTCGAGCCGGAGCACGGGTACTTGCGCTCGCTCCTCCGTGCGCTCGACATCCCCGAGTCGTCACAAGTCCTCGTGTTCTCGAAGACGAGCCTGCAACGCGAGCGGATCTCGCCCAAGACGCCTCGCGCGATCTACTTCAATGATGAGGTGATGGTCGGCTTCTGCCTCCGTGGCCAGGTCATCGAGATCTCGGCCGTCGACGACGCGATCGGCACGACCTACTACACGCTCGAGCAGTCGCGTGAGGAGAAGTCGGCCCTGGAGCGACAGACCGAGTCGTGCCTGCTCTGTCATAGTTCCTCGACCACTCAGGGGATCCCCGGCCACCTGGTCCGTTCCGTCTTCGTGGACCGTCAAGGGCTCCCTCTCCTGGCCAGCGGTTCATACCGCACCGATCACACGAGCCCGATCGCCGAGCGCTGGGGTGGCTGGTACGTAACCGGTACCAGCGGCCAGCAGACTCACATGGGGAATATGATCAGCCAAGGCTCAAGAAAACCCGAGGAGATCGAGAACACCGAGGGGGTGAATGTGGTCGATCTCAAGGATCGATTCACCACGGCATTCTACCCGACACCCCACAGCGACATCGTTGCGTTAATGGTTCTCGAGCACCAGGTCGGCATGCTCAACCGCCTGGCCCGCGCCGGGATGGAAACGCGCATGGCGCTTGACTATGAGAAAGAATTCAACAAAGCACTTGGTGAGCCCCTCGACCAGGAGTCCACCAGCGCCCGGTCCCGGATCCGGAGCGTGGGCGAGGCCGTGGTCCAATACATGCTCTTCCGCGATGAGGTGCGTCTGACCGACCGAATCCAAGGCACGTCATCTTTCGAAGCCGACTTTGCCGCTCGCGGCCCCCGCGACTCCAAGGGCCGATCCCTCCGCGACTTCGACCTCAAGACCCGGATCTTCCGTTATCCGTGCAGCTACCTGATCTACTCCCGCGCCTTCGACTCGCTCCCCAGCGCCGTGAAGGACTACGTCTATACCCGTCTCTGGGAGATCCTCAACGGCCGAGGGACCAAGAAGGACGACCCCATCCTGGCCCTGGAAGATCGCGAAGCGATCCTCGAAATTCTCCGCGACACGAAGCCAGGGCTGCCGGCCACCTGGAAAGTACCGACGGCATCCCGCTAATTGCAAAGTCGCACAGATCGGACGACCGCTACCTCAGTGCCGGGCACTGCGCCAGGCGACGATCGATCTCCGCGACCAGTTCGCGATACGCTTCACCACCGACCCCTCCGAACTTCGCCTGAAACTCGTCCCGATTCAGGTCCTCCGGCAGGTCGGCTACCTCCGGGAAGACAGTGTCGATTGGGAAATCAACAGCCAGCCGTTCCTGTAGCGCACGAGCCGAGTCGAGATTGTAAGTGGAGACCCGTGCCAGCTGGATTCCCGCCCGATTGGCGGCGAGGTCGCCGAACGAGAATCCACTCCCACCGTCCTCCGCGTCGAGGACTTCCTTCAGGACGCCGATCTTGTCACTTGTCTGTTCACAGGCGATCAACGCCATGGCCGCGCTCACGTAAAAATGCTTTGTCCAGTCACCTCGACCGCGCAAGTTGACGCCTTGCAGATTGCGCCTCGAAATCTCACGCAACCGATCGTCGAGCACCGGCCCAACCACAGACTCGACCCGTTCGTGCCCCAGGAGAACGGCCAGAGCGACCAGGGCCGATCGGTTCTCGAGGATCGGATCTCCGTCGATCGATCGCTTGCGTGCAAAGTCAAAGGCGCGGCGCAAAAGCTCCGCGAAACGCCCCTCGCCATCTGGCAGATCTTCGGATCCTTCAACGAGATGCCGCACATGCTCCCGAGTCGGCACGATCAGGTTGGGCTTGCCTGAGATCGCTAGCGCGATGGACGGCAAAAAGGTGTTGTTGCATTCGCCGGGCTTGAAAACCGTCTCCACGGCGTCCCCTGTCATGCGCACGGACGCAATGGAGCCCACGATGTTTCGCAGGTCGCGATCGTGACGAATTGTGCTCGCGATCGGTGGTGCAACCAGCCCCAAAACCACCCAGGGGACGCCCACACGGCCGATCGACAAACGATTGGCTTGCACGCTCAGTTCCCCATCATCGATCCGTGCGGATCCGCGAAAATGCAGGTTGAGATACCGAGGTTTACCGCGAACTCGCAGAGCATAAGACAGTTCAGCGTCAGCCAACCCGCCCTCGATCCGAAGACGTGCCTTGGATCCGGGTGAGACTCGAGAGAGCCCCAACCCGACCATTTGGTTCAGGTCTTCGCCGCTCAGGCGGACTCGTCGGGCCCAATCGGCTCCGTCGCGTGTGCCTCGTAGCTTGTTGGCCAGCTTGCGATTCGCCCCCATCCCGACTGCGGTCGGCTCAAAAGCCAAGGGTTCATCCTGCAGGGAGAGCCACCCAACCACGAGGACCAGAACGCCGACCACGCCCAACAACGCCCCGAATTGCGGCCCGAGCCAAAGAATCGCACGGCGACCTCGGACACAGGCTCGACCCACCCAAGCTCCGAGACCGTAGGCTCCGAGTGGCAGAACAAGATGGCCGAGAGCGGGAATCTGCCCCAGTTGCCCCCCACGCACGAGTCCGCAGATCGCGACCCCCGCGCCGACAATCAGGCCAAGGCGTGCCCAGCGTCCGATCCGCATCTCGAGATTGCCCAAGGCCCAGTACGCCAGAACTCCGATGGCGGCAAAGCCCGCCAAGTCCGTCCCCCATTCAAAGATCAATCGCCGCACGATCTGCTCGAGACGCGGAGCATCGGCGTTGACCCAACCCGAAAGGTCCAGGTCATACCTCGACGGATGCTTCCAATAGCCGCTAAGGCACATCCAGGCAACCAGCAAGACAATCGCAACCCGCGCCGGCCACACCAGCAACGCAATCCGATTCCACTCCCCCGTCGGCGAACCTGTCTCGCTCAGCACTCGCACAAAACAGCCCTCGCATTGAAAACGATGAAACTCGAGGCCGGCGTTACAGAGCAGGATTGTAGCCAGGCCCTTCAATGGAAACATCTTGGGAGATTCAGGATTATGAGGGGCCAAGCTGGAGCTCTCACAAAGACCACCCAGCGCTCCCTTTTTACTCCTTTAGAGCGGTTTACGATCGCATTGCGCACGGTGGAGGAAAACGGGGACTGGCTCCCGGCCCGCTTCATGCTCGGCTTTTCCGGACGACCTGGCGGCCGGGTGCCTGTCCCCATTTTCCGGGCCGTCACGGGCGGCCTCGGCGGAAAGGGGGACAGGCACCTCCGCTGCGCTCCGGAGCCAGTCCCCGTTTCCGCACGTGCTCCTGAGTCTTGAGACCAACCACCGTGCGCAACGCATCCGCAAACCGCTCTAGCGACCGACCGGTCGCTGACTCCGTGCCGGTTTGAAGTGCTGGCAGCCAAGCGGCCATCAACCTGGATCACGGACAGGATCCCGGAAGCAACTCCGCCTCCATGCTCGACAGACAAAAAAAAAATGGGAGCGATAAGCTCCCCGCTCGCCTGGGAGGCGAGCGAAAAAGAACCTCGCTCCGAGTGCGATTGGCCTCCGCAACGGGCTCGGGTAAGCTGAGAACAAGAGTTCGGCACGGAGGTGAGGAACGCTCATGACCGAGGACTTCGGAGGGTCTGGTGCCGCATGCTCCGTGGTGAGCCGACGGAGCGTCCTCCGCGCCGGGCGACTCCTCGTGACGGGTCTTGCCTGGCCCCACGTGCTCCGCCTCGATGCGAGCACAAAGGGCCTCGACCGGAGCAATGAGACGGCCGTCATTCAGGTGATCCTCGACGGTGGTCCGTCCCAGATCGAGACCTACGACCCGAAACCGAGCGCACCGGCCGAGTTCCGTGGAGAATTCCGGGCGATTCCGACCTCGGTCCCGGGAATCTATCTCAGCGAGCTCTTTCCCCGCCAGGCGCGGGTGATGGATAAGCTGGCGATCCTCCGGAGCCTGCACCACACGACGTCCGACCATTCGGGGGGGACGCATTGGGTCATGACGGGTTACCCGTCGTCCGACGCGACCCCGCGCGGCAACGAACGGCCGAGCTCCGGTTCGATCGCGGCCCGCATGCTCGGTGCCCGACAACCCGGACTGCCCGCTTATGCCGGGATCCCGCGCGCTCCCCGGTTCGGGCAGGCGGCGTACCTCGGGCCTGGCTTCAACCCATTCTCGCTCGATGGCGATCCAGCCGCGACCGGCAAGGTGCCGAACCTGGCGCCCCCCGACGGGCTCTCGCTCGACCGGCTCGACGACCGCCGCGGCTTGCTCGCCAAGCTCGACCGGCTCGACCGCCGCCGCGATGCCTCGGGCATGATGGAAGGGATGGATCGGTTCACGGCCGAGGCGTACGCCATGGTAACCGGTCCCGCCGCGCGTCGGGCCTTCGACCTGTCGCGGGAGGAATCGAAGACCCGGGATCGCTACGGCCGGACCTCGATCGGGCAGGCCTGCCTGCTCGCCCGCCGACTGGTCGAGGCGGGGGTCACCTTCGTGACGGTCACGGACGGGGCCTGGGATCATCACACCCAGATCGCAACCCATTGCCGAAAGCAACTGCCACCGCTCGACGCTGCGATTGCCAGCCTGGTCGAAGACCTTCACGATCGAGGACTCAGCCAGAGAGTGCTCCTCGTCGTCTGGGGCGAATTCGGCCGCACTCCGCGCGTCAATGGGTTGGGCGGCCGCGACCACTGGCCCGGCTGTATGAGCGCCCTCGTCGCGGGGGGCGGGCTCGTCACCGGCCAGGCCGTGGGAGCGACCAATAGCAAGGGGGAGTCTCCGTCGGATCGCCCCTTGCGTCCTGAAGACCTGCTCCGTACAGTTTATCAGGTCCTCGGTATCGATCCCGCCGCGGAGTTCCCCAACGAAGCCGGCCGCCCCTTGGCTGTCCTGAACCACGGGCAGCCGATCGCCGAGCTTCTTCAAGGATAAGCCGCGCCCGCCACTCATTTTTTTGCCTGCGCTTCTACCTGCCTTCAACGGATGCCCGTTGAAACGATGCCAAGGCCCCTGCCCTCGAGAGCGGCCATGATCACTTCCCTCCGTACCTCAGCTCTGATTGTCCTGCTGTTCGGGATGCTCGGAACCCCAAAATTCGCCCAGGCCCAATGGCCACAGGCCAAGCTCACCAGCCTTTCCCGACTCGGGAGTCGCGTGGGTGAGTCGGTCGATGTCACGCTCAATGGGACCGACCTCGAAGGTGTCCATTCCCTCTGGTTCGATCATCCCGGGCTCCGGGCGTTCCATCTCAAAGCCTCGACGTTTCGAGTCGTTTGCGCCCCTGGCACCCCGGTCGGACACCACGACGTCCGCGCGGTCGGCACCTACGGTGTGACCAACCCCCGCACCTTCGTGGTGGACGACCGGCCCGATCTCGTCGAGAGCGAGCCCAACAATGTGCTGAGCCAGGCGCAGGTCGTCACGCTCAACTCGGTCATCAACGGTCAGATCACCGCGACCGACGTCGACGTTTTCGGATTCGATGGGAAAGCGGGCCAGCGAGTGCTGTTCGAGTTGAACGCCGAACGACTCGAGAGTCGGCTCGACGCTACAATCCACATCCTCAACGCTGCCGGACGCGAGCTGGCGGAGTGCCGCGACGCCCTCGGCGTCGACCCGTTCCTGGACCTGACCTTGCCGGCCGACGGCCGATATTACATCAAGGTCCACGACGTCGTTTATGGTGGGTCGGCTGACCATTCCTATCGCCTGACCTTGAGCGACGGCCCCCACCTCGACGCGATTTTGCCCACGGTTGCCACGCCCGGCGTCCCGACCTCGTTCACGCTGATCGGCCGCAACCTCGGGGGAACGCCTGCCCCCGACCTGCTGATCGATGGGCGGCCGATCGAACGTAAGACGGTCACGATCACGCCCCCCGCCTCGGGCGAGATCGACCCTTTGACCCCTTCACGCCACTTCCTCCCGTCCCAGGCCGCCCCACGACGGGGGTTCGAATACGCACTTACGCTGCCGTCGGGGACCTCGAACCCGCTGTTCATCGCCGAAGCCACCGATCCGGTCGTGCTGGAAGCAGAGCCGAATCAGGACGAGCACGCCCAGATGGTGACGCCCCCTTGTGACATCTCCGGCACCTTTGGCGCACCTAACGACAGCGACATCTACCGATTCTCCGCGCGCAAGGGGGAGGTCTGGTGGATCGAGGCCACGGCCGAGCGTCTCGGTTCCCCCGCCGATCCCGCGTTCCTGATCCAGCAGGTCGTCGCCAAGGCCCCGCCGAAAGACCTCGGGGCAGCCGAGGACACGCCCGACCAGGGAGGCGGAGCGCAGTTCGGGGTCGGTTCCGTTGATGCGTCGCTGCGCTGGCAGGTTCCCGAAGACGGCACCTACCAGGTGGTCGTCAACGACCTTTACTCCTCCCAGCGCGGGGATCCGCGGCTGGTCTACCGGCTCAACATTCGCCCCGAGCGCCCCGATTTCCGGCTCTTCATTGTTCCGGCCAGCGCCACCTTGGTTGACTCGTTGACGATCGCCGCGGGGGGCAGAGCGACAGCCACCGTGGTGGCGTGGCGCACCGATGGTTTTGCCGGCCCAATCCGCGTGGTGGCAGGTGACTTGCCCCCTGGTGTGCGCTGTGAACCCGTGACGATCGCCGCGGGCCAGGTGATGGCCCCGGTCGTGTTCGAGGCCGAGGAGGGTGCCAAGCCTCGCGTCGGGACCGTCCAACTCGTCGGACGGAGCCGATACGGCGACCGCAAGGAAGAGCTCGGCTACGTCTCGGGAGCGACCAAGCTCGGGCCGGACCTCTCCCACCAGGCCATCGCCGGAACCATGATCTGGCCACCGGGCAGTCCGCAAGCCCCGGCGATGGCTCCCGCACGGGTGAGCCGAGGGTTCGTCCTGGCCGTGGTTGACGCCCGCCCGCTGACACTCACCGCCTCGCCACCCACCTTCACCGTGGCCCAAGGACATCAAGTCAACCTGTCCGTCTCGGTTGCGCGACGGGATGGCTTCGCCGAGGCCGTCACCGTCACCGCCGCCGACTTGCCCGCCAACGTGGTCAACGGAACTGCGACCATCGCCAAGGCGGAAACCACCGGCACACTCCCGCTGTTCGTGGCCAAGACCGTGGCACCCGGCGAATACACCTTCCTCTTGCGGGGAACCGGTCCATTTCCGTTCAGCAAGACTCCGGACGCGCAGAAGAAACCGAACATCACCCTGAACGAGCCCTCGAACGCAATCCGGTTGGTGGTCCGCCCCGCCCCCCTGACTTTGACGCTAAACAACAAAGGGGGCGCCCTCAAGCAAGGGGGAACCCTGGAGGTGGACGTAACGATCGCCCGCCAGGGGGGGTTCGCCGACGACCTGACCGTGTCCCTCGTAAGCCCCCCTGCCCTGAAGCTTTCGGCCACGCCGGTGACCATCGCCGCCAGCCAGACGACAGCCAAGTTCGTGGTTCAGGCGGCCGCCGACAGTCCGGTGGGCGCGGTGGCGGGAGCGGCTGTTCGCGCGATCGCGACGGTCCGCGGAGAGCCGATCGAGGTCGATGAACCGCTCGTCCTGACTCTTGGCAAATAGGGCGTGAGTCTCACGCCGTACGCATCCGACCGAGGAGATTCCCCATGCGCCACGCCCTTTGCCTCGTCGCCCTGCTCTTGCTGGGCGCCGATGCCCCTGCCCCCGCCCCCGCCACCACGCCGATCCCGGTGACGGTCCCGACACGTACCGAACCGGTCAGCTACGCCAACGAGGTTGCGGATATCCTCGCCAACAAATGCGTGGGATGTCATAGCGCAGCGTTGGCCGAGAGCAAGCTCGACATCGAAGAGGTGGCCGGGATGCTCAAGGGGGGCAAGCATGGCCCCGCGATCGTTCCGGGCAAGGCCGAAGAGAGCCTTCTCTTCAAGATGGCCTCTCATCAGGTCGAGCCCGTCATGCCCCCCAAGGATAAGAAAAACAACGAACCGCTCACTTCCGCCGAGCTCGGCTTGCTCAAGCTCTGGCTCGACGCGGGCGCCAAGGACGACTCGTCCGAGGAGACGGCCAAGCCGATCGAGCTCGGAACCTTGCCACCGGGCGTGCAGCCGATCGTCGCCGTCGACATGACCGCCAGCGGTGAGCGAGTCGCCGCCGGTCGGGCGAACGTGGTTCAAGTCTACGACGCGGCCTCAGGGCTCGAGATCGCCTCACTCGGCGGCCACAAGGACATCATCCAGTCGGTCCAATTCAGCCCCGATGGCAAGCGGCTGGCGGCAGGCAGCTATCAAGTGGTGACACTCTGGAACGTCCCGAGCGGAGGCCTCGACAAGACGCTCGCCGGCCACACCGAACCGGTCAAGGCCGTCGCCGTTTCGGCCGACGGCAAGACCGCCTTCTCCGCCTCGCCCGACAAGACGGTTCGCGTCTGGAACCTGGCCGACGGCAAACTGAGTCGTCAGATGAACGCGCCTGCCCCCGTGCTGGCGATCGCCCTCTCACCCGACGGCAAGACGCTCGCTCTTGGCGGCCAGGACAACGGTATCAGCCTGTTGAACGCAGCCGACGGCAAGCTCACCGCCACCTTGAAGGGGCATACAGGGCCGGTCAACCGCCTCGCGTTCACCCCCGATGGCGCTCGGCTCGCCTCCGTCTCCTCCGACGGCTCGGGGCGGATCTGGACGCTCCCCCCGGAGGCCGACCTCCAGGCCTCGAAAACGCCTGATGACGTCAAGCTCGCCGATCCCATTGTCCTGGCCAGCCACAAAGGTCCGGTTCAGGCCCTGGCCGTGACGCCTGACGGCCAGCTCATCATCACCGGCGGAGACGATGCCACGGTCCGCCTCTGGAACGTCGCGGACGGTAAGTTGGCGCACACGATCGAGGGTCAGCATTCCGGCCTGGTCCTGGCCGTCGCCGTCAGCCCCGACGGCAAAACGCTGCTGACAGGTTCGGCCGACAAGAACGCTCGGCTCTTCGACCTCCCCACCGGCACCCTTCGCACCACGCTCACCGGTCACAACGGACCGATTCAAAGCGTCGGCTTTTCGCCCAAGGGCGATCGCGTCGTCACTGCGGGGGGAGACGGCGGACTCAAAGTCTGGGACACGGCCGACGGACGGGGGGTCATTGCCTTCGGCCACTCCGCGCCCGATAACGCCGCGATCCAGCCCATTCTGAACGCGGCTTTCTCCGCTGAGGGTTCGCTCATCTCAGCCTCGGCCGACAAGACCCTGAAGACCTGGACCTTCGAGGGTTCATGGTCCGAGATGAAGCCGCTCACACCGCACGTCTTCCGGGTCCTCTCGATCGACTTCAGCCCCGATGGAAAGCTCCTCGCCGCCGGCGGTGGCGAGCCGTCGCGGTCGGGCGAAATCAAAATCTGGGATGTCGAGAAGGCCACCCTGGTTCGCTCGCTCGACTCGCTCCACTCCGACACCGTCTTCGGCGTTCGCTTCAGCCCCGACGGCACCAAGCTCGCCTCGGGCGCGGCGGATAAGTTCCTCAAGGTCACGAACCTGGCCGACGGCAAGGAGCTGAAATCGTTCGAGGGTCACACGCATCACGTCCTGGCCGTCGACTGGAAATCCGACGGCGAGGAACTCGTGTCCGGGGGGGCCGACAACGTCGTCAAGGTCTGGGATTTTGAATCAGGTGAGCAGCTCTTGACGCTTCCCCCAGCCGGCAAGCAAATCACGGCCGTGCGCTGGGTGCCCGGTAAGACCGAGGTCGCCGGCGCCTCGGGCGACAACCTGGTCCGCTTCTGGAACGTCACCACCAGCGCCGAAGGAACCGCCAAAGGCCAGCGCCGGCGACGTGGCGGAGGTGGCGGAGTGCTCCGTACCTTCAGCGGCCCGAGCGACTATGTCTTCAGCGTCGCCGTATCCAAAGACGGCAGCCGCGTCGCCGCCGGTGGCGCGGACAGCGTCCTCTACATCTGGAACGGCCAGAACGCCCAGGTCATCCGCAAGATCGAAGCCCCCGCGCAGGCCCCAGCGACGAAAACGGCCTCCGCCAAGCCTTGACACGCGGAATCACGTGGAAATTCCGGCCCGGCCGTATCCCCTCGGACTCACACCAACCCCGAGGGAATTACGGCCGGGCCGGCCGTGCGACTGTAAACCCACCCGTTGCGGAAACCGCGAAGATCGTCGTTGCTTTCGCTCGATTGCGGATCAATGGATTCAATTCAGGCTCATCCATCGGCAAGCCGATGCATGGTTCATTCTCAACTCATTCGAGTGATCGCCCTGCAGAGCGCTATCGCCCTGATTTTGCCTTCGCCCGGCTCTTGCCGCGTGGCTTATCGCTGGTGGGAGCGGCGGTCTCGTCCGGGAACTTAGCGGGCAGGTCGCTGATCCAGACGGAGCCGTCGCCACAGCCGGCCACGAGTTTGCTCCCGTCGGGGGTGAAGAGAAGTTTCAGGACACCCCCCTCCTTGATGTCATAGGACGCGAGTTGCTTCCCGTGGGCGACGTCCCAGATGAGGATTTTCCGATTGCTCAGCCCGGCAGCGACGCGGCGGCCGTCCGGAGAGACGGCGACGTCGTACACCTGGCCGTCCACGCCGTCGAAGTTGCCCAGCTCGCGCCCGCTCTCCGTGTCCCAGAGCCGGACCGACTTATCGTGACTCCCGGTGACGATCCGCCGACCATCGGGCGTGAAGGCCACGCAGGTGACGGCCCTGGTGTGCCCCTCGTAGCGGATGACCTCTTGCCCGGTCGTCGTATCCCAGAGCCGGCCCAAAGAGTCGAAGTCACCGGTCAGGAGCCAGCGGCCGTCGCGGGACAGGGAAACGGCCCGGACCTCCCGTCCTGAGACTTTGAGACGAAGGAGCTCGCCCCCTTGCGTCGTGTCCCAGAATCGCGCGGTGCCGTCCTGGCTGCCGCTGGCCAGGACCTTTCCGTCCCGGGACAGAGACAGACTGAAGGCCTCTCCTCGGTGTCCTTGCAAGCGGCCAAGGAGCTTGCCGTTCTCGGTGTCGAACAGGTAGATCAAACCGTCCTCGCATGCGACGGCGGCCCGGCGGCCGCCGGGCAAGAGCACGACGCTGAAGACGGCTCCGCGAACGTTGAGCCGCTGTAGCTCGACACCCGTGCCGAAGTCCCAGACGCGGGCCGTGTGGTCCTTGGCCCCTGCGCCTGTGACCAGCTTCTTGCCGTCAGGCGAGAGGGCGAGCGCCCAGACCCAGTCCGTATGCCCTTTGATTAGACGCGGTGCGCCGCCCGACTCCGCCTTCTTGGGCTCCGCTTCTTCGGCCGCCGGTTGCGCCCGGGTCGTCGGCCCGATCCCGATCGAGACGAGTAAGCCGAAAACGGCCCCAATACTCGCTCTTCGCCCCAGCCATTTTCCGCATTCTGGAGCGTCTGGGACCGGACAACCATCGTTTCGCGACGTGAGCTGTTCCGACATAAGTGGACCACTCCTCAATCTGCGGGGAGAAAAGGCCATTTCTAAAGATCAATTCGCGAAGATAATCATGATAGAGTCGGTAGGAGTTCTTGAAAACCCCGCCACGATCTCCCACGAGCCGTCCTGGTCCGTGTTCTTGGCTTTGGATCCGGGGGGGGGGAACATAAACGCCGTTTCATCCATTGGTTCGAGGGCCAGGTAAGCCCACCCCCCGTCGGTGTGCACTTGCAAGAGCGATTACATGAGTCAACAAAAGTGGCAGGTTGGGCTTATCGGGATCGTTTGCCTTCTGCTGGGCGAGGCCGGCAGTGCCGACGAGGTGGTCACCCTGAGCCCGGCGCAACTTTGGACCTACCGGTGGGCCGCCGGCAATGGGTGCCTTCTGGCGGGCGATGCCGACGGCGATGGCCGAGCTGACCTTCTGGCCTTAACGAACCGTGACGGCATCGCCGAGATCGCGCGGACTTCGGCACTGGGCAAGCCAATCCGCCCGGTGCGTGCCCGTCCACCGTTCGGTCTCCCCCCCTTAACGGCCACGTTCGGCCCATTCACGCAGCCAGGCGCTGACGACCTCGTCGTACTTCTCGACGACGGCTCAGTCCACGTCGTCTCCGGGATGGCCACTGGCACCAGTCGGTTCACGAGTGACCACACGGCCGTTCGATTCCCGCAGGGCGAGATCCCCGAAGGCCCCGCCCGCGCTTATGCCGCTGACCTCAATGGCGACGGCCGCCTCGACCTCCTCATCCGAGGGGCGCGCGGTCGACTTCATGTCATGATCAACGAGCGGACCAATGGGACCAGCGTCCGCTTCGCGATCAGGTCGGTGGTCGGCGAGCTGCCGCGGGCACGCCAGCTTGAGGTCGGCCGGTTCGGCGACGATTCGTGCGATAGCCTCGTCTGGATCGACCAGGGTGGGAACCTCCGGCGGGCTCAACTCCGGTTCGAGGCCGGTGGTCCAGGCCGCTTGGATCCCTCCTCCTCACTGCTCAAGGCCGGGGCCGACGATCACCTGGCCGTGGGCCGGTTTCGTGGTGAGAAGACTTCCGACATCATCCTGGGCCGTCGGCTACTGGCCGCGGGCGACCCCGCGAAGGGAGTCGACCTGCCGGCCCTGCCCACACCCGCGCAGGCGCGCGGAGACCTCCGCTGGCTGGTGGCCGACGTCGACGGCAATGGCCGAGACGACCTCATCCGCCAGCGATCCGCGCCCGACTCGGGCACGGGCACAGGCCACGACGTGCTTGTTCACTTCGCCTCGCTCCCGGACGACCGGGCCAAAGGGTTTCTCGCCTCGGACGATGACGGCTTGCTCGACGCCTGGAAATCCGGGGCGGTCCGTCCGGGCGGCCTCGACCTGCCGGCCCTCGGGTGCAAACCAGGGCGAAAGGACTTGATCGTCGAGATCGAGCGATTCGAAAACGTCGACCTCAAGCTGCTCGAGGCGGAAGTGGAGGTCACCGTCCGTTATTTCGCGTCACTGCCGGTCAAAAACCGTGACGGCTCACGGGGCATCGCCCTCCACGCCGTTTACCGCGACCCGACCCCACGCAGCGAGTTCGACGATGTGATCCGCCGGTTCGACGCCCGCTACCCACCCAGGCCGCACCGCGGCGTCGTCCACACCATGTTCTGCGGCGGGCCGGGGGACCCCGGATTCGGGGTGGCGAAAATGATGGGCGACAACGGACGGTTCACAACCAACCCCCAGATTCAGGACGTCATGTCGCATGAGCTCGGCCACCAGCTCGGTCTGAACCACGACGGGTTTCAGCCACACAACAGCCCGACCTACGCCAGCATGATGAGTTACTGCTATCAGAATGGGTTGAACGACCTGCCCGACAAGAAGCAGTTCTCGGACGGGTTGCTCGGCCGAGCTGCGCTGAACGAGCGCCTGCTGTCGGAACGGCTACCGCTTTCCATCGAGAAGGTCGCATTCCTCAATGGTTCGCCGTACCACTTCCGGTTAAGACCGGCGGGAAAGTCGACGCTGATCGACTGGAACTGGAACGGTGTCTTTGGCGAAGAGAATGTAACGGCCGACGTCAACTACAGCCATGGAACTGACGTTGGCCCACGTTACGCGGTCGGCCGGTCGGTGACCACTCCAGTGCTGGTCACGCACGCTCCGGGGGCTGGTGAGCGACTGATCCTGATCCTCGGGCGACCCGCCCCCGGCAGGGCGGCGGAGCTCTCGCCGGAACAGCCCGGAAATCTGCGACTCCGGGTGTGGGAGGGGAAGGACCGCGACAAGGATGGTGCGCGGTGGTCGACGGAGGTGACCATTGAAGAGTCGGGCGTGACGGGCGACCCGTCAGCCGCCTACCTCGGGGGTGCGACATGGATCGCGTATCCAACCAAGGTGGGGATTGCTCTCCGCCGGGTAACGCTCGATCCAGCCGGCAAACCATCGGTGGGCCCAGCGACGCCGATCCCAACCAGCCAAGGGGCTGAGCCCACACTGGCGGCCCTCGGGAGCCGTTTGGTGTTACTGCTCTGGAGGTCACCGGATCGGCCGATCGGGGTCCGGGCGTTGGGAACCGCCGGGTCGCCCCCAACGGTGGGTCGTGAGGAAGCGACGCCGCTCACGAGCCTGGTCCCCGTTGCCGCGACAGCCGGTGCGGCTCGAAGGGGCGTGACGCCACTGTGGATGACGACAATGGAAGGCCCGAGAGACGGTGACACGCGGACGTTCATCCACCGACTGGAGGGTCGACTCGGCAAGGACTTCCGCGAGACGGCCCGCGAGCCGATTCCGGGTTCGTTCACCCCCCACCGGCCGACCTTGCTCTGGACGCCCGAGCGCGGGTTGGGTCCCGACGGGCGTCTCTTCCACTTCAGTGGAGGGACCTACGAGATGGATAACCGAGTCAGCCGGGCCCGCGACCCGTGGGCCCAGCAGATCGTCTCGATGCAGATCGGCTACCCTGAGCTGGGGGGTGGCTGGTTACACCGGCGGTACTATCTCCAGCCCGGCCAGCCGAGCGATGATTTCCTGAGCCGGTCCGCCCCCGGGGTCTGTTGGTTCGGGGGAGACATCGCGTACGCCAACCGCCTGCGCGACGCCGACCCAAGCCAGGACGACTCGGTCGTTGTCGGGTTCTACGGCAGCGGCGCGCTGCCCGAACCGATGGGCGACTTCGACGACATCACTTTTCTCAGCGAAATCGGACTCGGGCACTCGCTTTGGTACGTCACCGAGTAGCAACTCGGCCTGGGGAATGTCCAACAACAAAACAAAAGAAGCAGACCGCTAGCATTCTTTGAATCCCCACACTTCCACCTATAAACTCCGTAAAATCCACACAACAATCGATTATTTTCCCATGATTACTACGACCGTGACACACGGCGATTCGGTCCGTTAAGCTTTGATCCTCGCATTGACTCTGGTAACTTCCGCCGTCGGCACCGGTCCGACCGTTCCAGGAGCTTTCGCGTTGCCTATCCGTGTCCTCGTCACAGGCGATCGGGAGTGGGCCTGCCTTGGCATCGCCGAAGAGATTGTGACCCGATTGGCCAGTCGTTACGGCCCAGAACTGGTGATCGTCCACGGCGGAGCCAAGGGTGTGGATCTGTCCTTCGAGCTCGCCGCACGAGAGCAGGACCTTGCAACCGAGGTGCACGAGGCGGACTGGAAAAAGCATGGGCGAAAAGCAGCGGCGATCAGCAGCCAGGAAATGGTCGACCTCGGCGCCGAGTTAGCCATCGCGGTTCATCGGAACCTCGCGGGAAGCCGGGAGACCAGTGACCGCGTCCGGCGTTGCCTCGAGGCAGGGATCCCGGTTTGGTTGATCGACTCAGAGGAGGTCAAGCCAAGGCGTGTGAAGCAGATTTGAGAGACAAGGTCAGGAACACCGGTCCACTCTTACACTTTGCCGCCTCGGAGCCATCACACGTCAGATTGCAGCCTCCTCATGCAATTATTGCTGCCTCAATGCCATGCAGGGGTAAAGCTTCGCCCAACCCGTTACAATTTCATCAACGAATTATGATTTGTCAGAGGCCAGAATCCGATTTCCCCCGTAGGGTGGGCATGGCCCACCATCCCTATCTCCTTGCCAATTCGAAGGTTAAGATGGTGGGCCGTGCCCACCCTACGGGAATTGTCAGGCCGACGCTGATGCCATGGCCGATCGCATAGAAGTAGGGAAAAACGGGTTCGGCGAAGTCTTACATGCAGGGACAGTTCAACTCCCCGCTGGTCACCTGAGGCTCTCCATCTCCTGAATCAGTCGGTCGAGCTTCGATTCGATCGTTCCGAGCCTTCGCTCATGATCGCCCAGGCGCCGCGCCGTTTTGGGGTCAGGTCGAACACCGGCAGGGCCTGAACTTTTGAGGTCGTCGAGCGACTGGAGGATCTGGTCGAGTTTCTCACCCATCGCTTCCGTGGGTTGCTTACGACTCGCACGTTGGAAGTTGATGCTCTCATCGACGAAGATACGATCTGAGTCGGCGGGGGCAATATCGACTTGTTGACCCGTCGTGGGATCTTTCCGAGTCAGCCCGAGTTTTTCGCTGGAGAGAAACTTGCTGAGGTGACTGACAAGCTTCTCCTTGATCTCGTGACGGTTCAAACCAGCCACTTGCACATCACCGTAAAAACCGAGCGAGATCGTCCCATCAGGTCGGACCAAACGATCGCCGGCGATTGGACGTCCCTGAATCGCCTCCAGGACTTCGATCACCAACCGATCTCCCGGCTGAACTTTGGGCGGCCCATCCGCAACTGCGGACGGTACGGATGTTGGCGATCGGGCATTCCAAGAGTCATCCACGAAAAGGCGGTCCGAATCCTGAGGGGCGACTGGCACCAACTTGTCATCATTGGGATCCTCGGGATCCCCCGGATCGAGTCTCGTGAGCCCCAGGTAGTCCTCGGAGATGTACTTCCGAAGATGTTCAACAAGCTTTGCCTTGATCTCATGGCGATTCAAACCGGCCACGTCGAGGTCGCCATAAAAGCCCAACGAGACTGTCCCATCAGGTCGTACGATGCGCTCGCCGCTGATCGGACGTCCCGGCAAGGCTTCGAGCACTTCGATTAACAAGGTATCCCCAGGCTTGATTCGCGCAGGAGGCTGGAGCCCCATCGCCAATCGCTGACTCGCCTGTTCCGCGGCCGCTGCAGGTTGTGGCTCAGGTTTTGGTTGTTCATTTTCGGCCATCACGCGCGGGCCGAGAGATAACCCCAAGCCGCAGGCAGCGGCGACCACCCCGAAACCCAGCGCTACCGTGAATATTTTTTTCAATGTCATCTCCTTGATTGCGGCTTCGATCAGGATCGATGTGGCCATCGAACCCGCTCCGTTTCGGATCGCGTTCGCCACGGTGGCACGGGACAACGAGTCCGGCACCCCGTGACGCAACGCTCCCTCAAGCCCGAAGACCAACGGCGTGAGACCGCGCCGAGCGAGCCGTTCCCGCAGTCTTTTCCGGCCTCGGGAGAGCCGACTCTCGATCGTCCCCACCGGGCAGCCAAGCTGCTCGGCCGCAACCTCGTGGGTCAGCCCCCCGAGATCACAGAGTTCAACCGCGGCCCGGAATGGCCCGGGGAGCCGTTCCACTTCCTCATCGATCGCCGTCAGCAACTCCCGGCGCTCGGCATCGAGGTGCCAGCCTGTTTCCACCGGCTCTCCCCCCGGCACCCCCTTTTCTCGACGCGTGCGCCGAGCACGCTCCGTTCGCGCCTTGGCGGCGACCCGACGGCTGACCCCATAGAGCCAGCGGCCGAGCGAGTCGTCGACCCGCACCGATCCTGCCTTGCGCACCAAGACCAGGAACGTGGCCTGAAAGGCGTCGGCAACATCGTTGGGCTCACGCAAGACCCTCCGACAAACGCCCAGCACCATCGGACCGTGCCGTGCCACCAATACGGCAAAAGCAATCTCGGCTTCAGGCTTCCCGTACTGACTTTGGAACCGTTCGAGCAGTTGAGCATCGCTCGCCCCTCCGGCCGCTCCTGAGTTGAGTACGGTGCGAACATGCTGCATCACAGCCGAGGACTCCCTCGTGCTCATCAGTCCCTCCCGTCGTCGTGCCCCTCTTAAATGCATGCCCGACCATGCGGGAATCCTTCCCGACGATCGAAAAAAAACTTCGGACTCGGGTCAGCGAGACCGTCGAGGCCAAGGCAGGAGACAAGCCGCCCAAAGTCGCGACAGGTTGTAGGACGACTTGTCCAAGAGCGGAGTCCAATCGCTCCGCAAGCCGCAGTTGGAGAAACGAAGGGGGTCACACAGCCGGAGCATCAACGGCGCACTGAGCTGCGTTCGCACGACGGCATCGGCGAATCGCAACCCACTGGTGCGGCGCCGTTGATCCCGACCGCTTCGTTGCCACGGCGAGACGTGGCTGCGCCGACGGCACACCACCCATGGCATCAATCAATTCCACCAACCAAATACACATGCCCATCATTTCAACTAACGCTCAAGGATCAAGACGACCTCGTCATGGCTCCCCGCGTGGCCAGGCAGGTTGATCACAAACGCGGCTTTCATAATCCAGCCGTGATGAGCCTGTTCGTTGAGAGTCGCTTCCATGCTCGCGAAGTTGATCTTTCCCGAGGCGCTGTGATCCCTCTGGCCGAGGACCTTGTACTGCTTCGATCCATCGTCCGGGCGGGGAAGATCCGGCCGCCTCAACGAGTCGACCCCCGAGGCGGGGGCCGGTTCGGAGGCGGTCGTGGTCGCGGTCACTTCGGGACTCGACCAGTCCAGCCCCTCAACTTTCAAGGCGTCGGGGTGGGCGGAATGGATTGACTCCGTCTTCGCCAGGTTCGCGGACTTGGCGAGCGTGCCGGGGATGGTCAGGATCGTCCCGCAATGGGGGCATTTGGTCTTCCGTCCTGCCATCTCCTCTTTGGACTTCAGAGGCTTGCCACATTCGCAGTTGAATGAGATCGACATCGCGTGGACTCCGAATATCTGGACAGAGTACTTTGAGCCCTGACCGATCCACTGTACCCGCAATCGCCCCACAAGGCGGTCATACCATGACAGGCTGGCCAGGCCAAGCGGGACGAACATCGCCGGAGTGAGAAATCTGTCGACGGCCGCAAATGCGTTCCGGTCGGGAGCGGGTCAGCGATGGTTCCGGAATCGAGCTCCCGCGATTGGGGATGGCCACATCGCAAGGGCGGCATCGAGTCGCGAGCGGACTCACGGCCTGGATGCTTCAGACCGAGAAAAACGGCAAAAGAGGCACGTCAGATTTCCTGAGTCTGCGATTGATCCAGTGGTGTGTGGCGAATTCGTGGACCTACGAAAAGAAGAATCTTACAAATCAATATACATAAAATTCGCTCAAATTTGATTTCATTCAAAACACAAATCAGGGCAGTCACCGAAATGGTTCATCGTCTGGTTCATGATCGCCCTGGCGCTGCACTGTTGCGATGGCTACCGCCAAGTCTTCCGATGGCTCGGTCCACTTCGTCAGGGACAACTTCAACGTGGAAAAATCACGCAAATCGCTTTGTTTCCCCAAAATTCGTTGCGACGAGTGCCGTGGTTGACCGATATCGAGAGTGGACCCATCGTGCTTGGCCCGGGTCGACTTCGATACCTACAAACGCGCAACCAGAAACGCTCGGCCCACTGACGAGCGTTCTCACCTCGGTCTGGCACACACGCTGCGATAACGGCGAACACGAATCACCCAGCTCGTCCGTCTCTCGGATGAATCCGGCCGATTCCTGTCCCTCGAGGATCGTTTCGATGCTGTTGTTCTTACTGCGGACGTTGAACCTCAAGCGGGGCCCACGGCTCGCCCCCGAACGACTCGCGCAGATCCAGCAGCAACGGTTAAAAGCTCTGGTCCGTCGCACGATTCGGGGATCCGCGTTCTACCGGGAGAAGTACCGGGGGATCGACTGCAATCGGTTCACCCTGGGGGATCTGCCCCCCACCAACAAGGGTGAACTGATGGCGAACTTCGACCGCGTGGTCACCGACCCGGCGGTCACTCGCGCGGGGATCGAACGTTTCATCGACGTTCCCGAGAACGCTGGCCACCACTTTCTCGACCGGTACGTCGTCAGCCATACCTCTGGCAGCCAGGGACAACCGATGTTGATCGTCCAGGACCAACGGTCCCTGGAATTGGCGTTTCGGCTCCAGATGACGCGAGGCAACAACGAACCGGTCGGAGTGCGGGAGGGGATCAGCCGTCTCATCGATCCGGTCCGTTTGGCGGTCGTGACCCTGAAGCGAGGCTTCTATCCCTCGGCGACGCTCTTTCAGCACATGCCGGCTGCCGCGCGACGGTATGTCAACGTGCTCTGGCTGTCGCAAACGGACCCGGACCTCAACCGCCGGCTCAACGACTTCCGGCCTCAGGTCCTGACGGGCTATGCCGGCGTGCTGGAGATGCTCGCCCTGGAAGCCGAGGCCGGTCGGCTTCGACTGGAGCCCGAGCTGCGTCAGGTGGTCAACAACAGCGAGGCGTTGACCGACCGGGCCAAGGCTCGGATCCAATCAGCTTTCGGTCTTCACGTCATGAACAACTATGCGACTGGCGAATGCACATTTTTGAGCAATGGCTGTCCGACGGACGCGGGAGCCCACGTCAACTCCGATTGGGCCATCATGGAAGTGGTCGATGATGAGTACCGTCCTGTGCCGGACGGCAGGCCCGGCCAGAAGGTCCTGATCACCAACCTGGCGAACGGCGTGCAGCCGTTCATTCGCTATGAGGTGGGCGACGTTGTCACCATGGCCGACACCCCCTGCCATTGTGGGAGCCGACTTCCTCGCATCGCGCGAATCGAGGGCCGGGCCGCGGATGTCTTCTGGGTCGGCGAGGGGTCCCGACACCGACGCATGATCAACCTCGTGTTCGCCCACGCGTTCGAGTACTTACGCGACGTCCGTGAGTGGCAGGCGATCCAGCGGGATCGTCACCGAGTCGTGGTCCGCCTCGAACCCCTCCGGGGTGCAACAGTCGACCTGACCAGGGCGCGGAAGGCCCTCGATCGCGAGCTGACCACCTATGACTTCCAGGACGTTCAGGTCGAGTTCGAGGTGGTGCCCCAGCTTGCGGCCGACCCGGCCACCGGGAAGTTTCGGCGGATGATCAGCCTGGTCTCCGACCAGGCCAAAGCCGGGCCTCCTCAGCGCCCGCTGATCGGGCGTGGGATGATTGGCCAAGCGATAGAACCACGCCGCACGCATCGGCCCACCCCGACCAATGCCACGCGAGGGTAGGCCGTCAGGCCGGTGTCCGATCCTGGACTCTCCTACCAAGGTTCCGGCAGCATAGAAGTAACTAACCATCAATCGTTGATACCACGACTGCTCTCGGACGGGCAGAAAGCGGTACAGTCGGTGGCCATGCACCCAAACTGGGCAAACCAGGAGGCTTGAGCAGGCTGCCGAGACTCGCGGACACGTTTGCAGGCTTGCCAAATTCTCCAGATCTCCCAATTGAAGTGCATGGCTACTGATGATGGTCCTCCAAGCGAGTAAGTCACGACTAGCAACCCATTCGACATTTACTTGCGATGGTGAGCGAAATACTGCCTAGAGGACTCTCGAATCGGAAAGGGCTAGTTGTCTCGAACTGTTGACAGCGATCGTCTGAGAAAATGCTTACGCAATCCAGGCCGAACTGGGTGAAAGGACGCAGAATGCCGTTTGATGCTGTTCCCGCCGTCGTGTCGGCGGGAACGAGTGATCTGCAGCCCTGTGTCCATCACTACCATATGACCATTGGCGACGGAGTCCTCGGCTCATGGAAACCCTTCACGAAATTGAGGGTCCCTCCAGCCCATGTGTACTGCTCTCGGTAAGCGGTGACGACTTGTGCTCCAGCTCCATCGTCCACCTTAGGCCAAACCCTTAGGTCGATCATCCAACCACCGGGAATTGGGGTAACTTCGTGGATGAAGATTGACCATCCAAAGATCCTGCCGGGAAATTCGTCAGTGCCAATCCAGTTGAAAAACTGGATCCGAGCGTCGGGTATAGGCCGGAATCGCGATATGACGGTCACAGCCTCCTTGAAAAGTTCGTCTTCTTTGGGAGTCCGGGGTTTGGTATCCCCTCGCATCGGCTGAGGTTCGATTGTATAGAGATTAGCTGGGTTATCAAGCCCTTCTAATTTGGCGAGTGCCTCGGGGCTGGGGATGAAGGTTGACTTCGGTTGAGCTTGGATCACCGTTCGCTTTGCCTTACCGCTCTTATTGGGCGTCGAGGCAACCAAGTAGCCAGCAGTGAGAAGAACACCCACCAAAGCTACACTACTGATTCTTCGCTTGCACATACTTTAGCTCCTTTGTCATTCCAACTGATATTCCGTATTGTCGGTTTTCTAAACCTAAAATCCCACGAACCAAGAGGCACTGTCAGAGGCAAATTGGGTGTGCAACCAGTGGAAAATGCGAGCCGGTAGTGTTGCTTACATGAAAAGAAAATATTGCCAACAGGCACCGTTGCAAAGTCCGCAGATGAGGTGTACGACGCATGTTCATCGTGGATCTCCGAGCCGACAAGGTGCAGTGAAGGCTGAGGTGCAAACGGGCCCCAAAGCGAGTCAGGCAATCCCATCCCCATTCCTATCTGATTTGTGAGCTTTTCTTGCACCAACCCAATTATTGCTGGTCCAGCTGGGACTACTCCAGTGTGAATCTTGGTTTTAACTGTAATCGTACCCGGATGTGTAACTGGCACTCCTACGCCGTTTGGTGGACTTATAAGATAAAAAGAATCCGGCGCGGCAATCGTGACTGTCTTCGGGAGTATCGACGGAAGGGGGCGGGGCCGTCCCATTCCTGGATCCATATACGTAACTTCTAACGTAATATTATAAATTCCTGGCGCATGGGCTTTAAACGTCTGACTCGCGCTTGATCCGATATAGGTCTCTGGCAATGTACAGTCTGCGATAGTGCTTCCAATCTTCCAATTATAACTTTGGATTGGGTCCGTGTTTCCTGTTAAGTCTGGGGAACCCTGATATGTGGCGCCGATTGTTAATTGGGACTGAGGAGGCGTAAACAAAAAATCGCTGATCCTCGCCCAAGTTGTGGTCGCTGTCATGGTGAAGACAATCGCGATAACCCGTGGGCACATGACTCGCAAAAGTGTTCGCTTGGCCATGGGTGTAGTCCTGAGGGGCCGACTCATTCGTCAATTCAATAAGCTAATGCTTGAAATCCTTGTAGTCTAAAAAATGTTGCCTCGTCAACGATAAAATTTGTCCATTCCGGCGAACTGGCCTCAATGGGACGGTGAAAATTGTCAGTCAGGGCCAGGATTGGCACTTCGACTCATCCCAGAAAGTTCAGCCATGACTACTGAAGACGTCGCCGGGTACAGTCGGTGGCCATGCCCCCAAACTGGGCAAACCAGGAATACAGTCGGTGGCCATGCACCAAAATTGAGCAAACTAGGAAGTTTGAGCAGGTCGTAAAGACTCGCGGACACGCTTACAGTTTTTCCAAATTCTCCAGACTTCCCAATTGAAGTGCATGGCTACCTTTACTGTATTGGCCTCTTGACTCACTATAAGAGTATTGGGAATATTTACTTCCGTCTCCGATGTATTTCGGAAGGGAGTTGACAATGGACCAGCGATACAAGAGCCGTTTGAAGGAGATGATGGCCCAGGCGGAGGTCGATCCCAAGCTGATCGACGGGTTCTCTTCCCGCCTCGAGACGTTCGTCCAACCGTTCTCGGCGTCGCTGGCCGTGCCCCAGCAGAAGCGGCACACGGTCGAGTATCTTACCGGACTCCTCTCGAGGCTCGAGCACAAAACAGGTGAAGGGATCGCCTATCTCTTCGACCAAGAACGGCAAGGCCTCCAGACGTTTATCGGGCAGGTCCCGTGGGACGACGCGCCCCTGCTCAGGACACTGGCCACCCAGATCGGCGAAGACTTGGGCGAATCCGATGGAGTGATCGTGTTCGATCCCTCGGCCTTCGTCAAGAAGGGGAACATGTCGGTGGGCGTCGCGAGGCAGTGGTGCGGCCGACTCGGCAAAGTGGAGAATTGCCAGGTCGGAATTTACATGGCATACGCATCGCGAAAAAATTACGCAATTGTTAGTGTGCGTCTCTATCTTCATGAGGAATGGACGAAAGATCGGCGGAGGTGCAAAGCCGCCGGAGTCCCCAAGGAGACCAAGTTTCGCACCCGCCATGAATTGGCGTTGGAGATGCTGGATGAGCACGGATCTCTTCTGCCCCACTCATGGGTGACGGGGACGACGAGATGGGCCGCCCGGCTAGTTTTCGCCTGGATTTGAGGCCCGAGGCGAACGCTATCTGTTGGCAGTCCTGTCGAACACATTGGTCCGCGACCTCGAGGAAACTCCGCCGGCCTACTCGGGCCGCGGACGATATCCCATGAATCCGTTCTCGCGTCTGGATCGCTGGTGCGGTCAGTTGCCGGAGTCCGCCTGGACGACGATCGAGGTCCGGGACGCTGAGAAAGGGCCACTGAAAGTGGACGTGGTGAAACGGCGTGTTCAGGCGCGTTCGCCGACGGGTGGAACGGGTCCGGAGGAGTTACTGTTCATCATGCGGGAGCGGCAATCGGACGAAAAATTTAAGCATGATTATTATTTATCGAATACAATGTCTGAGACTTTGCTGAAGGAATTGGCCCGAGTGGCGAAGGCGGAACATCGAGTTGAGGAATGCTTCAAGCGTGCGAAGAGTGAGTCGGGCTTGGGGACTATCAAGTAAGGAACTGGCTCGGTTGGCATCATCACCAAACCCTGGCGCTGCTGGCCGCGTGGTTCCTGAATCAGGAGACGCGGCGGGGGAAAAATCGGGACCCCCGCGCTGACCTCGCCGCAAATGCGTCAATTGATCGCAAGCATGATCGCGGAATATTTAAAGTCCAGCGATCCGTTGATGCAGAGTCGTCGCAGCACGCGATGGCTTCAAAGAAACGAGCTCGCACGGTTTTATTTCCATCGTTCTCGTAAGCTTATGCCACGATTGAAGAACAATCTGCGGCTGTAGGCAAAACAGTAGAACTACTGATGGTCCCGACAAATGGGTTTCCGCCGATGCGGATTTCGACGCGGCTCGGCGGCCCTGGGGAGGCCGACGAATGAAACGGCTCCGGGTGTGAACGTAGAAGACGTCAAGAGGTTTGCGACGGGGCGCGCTCCGGTACCGCGCACAAGGTGCTCTCCCGGGTGTGAACGTGAAGACGTCAAGAGGTTTGCGACCGCCGGATGACGTCGGCGAGGCAATCCGTGACAGGTCGGCGATGGAGAGGTGAGACCGGCGTAACGTTCAGCGAGCTGTGATTCGGATTTCTGGCTGGTAGGGGATAACGTTCGGAGTACAGTCAATGGCCATGCACCCAAACTGGACAAACCAGGAAGCTTGAGCAGGCCATGAAGACTCGCGGACATGTATACAGTTTTTCCTAATTCTCCAGTTTCCCCAATTGAAGTGCATGGCTTCTGATGGTCAGGTTTCCGAGGCCTGTTGCTATGCTTCCGAAGATGCAAGCCGGGCTGCGTAAGCATCCATTGATTCAATATTACTAAAGACGGGGCATCCTTTAGATCCAAGGACTGCGATGCACCGATCGAGCATGTCTTCATTATCCTCCATTAAGGTCCATGCTCTCCCATTCTGATCCGAATAATGAATCAATCCTGGGATTGTGTGTTCCGTCCGGTAAATCCAGTAACGTCTCAACGGAGCGAACCGTCGCAAGTGGGCTACAGCCTCAAGGTCGTTTACCATTACATCCTCATTTGTTCAGGGGCGCGTCATCCACCTCTTCGGAAGGATACGCTTCGGGATCGGTGAAAGTCCAGAAGCACGAAACACCGTTGTCTGTCCAGGAACCGGTCCCCAAATGATCTGAGATACGGACGGTGCGCCCTTTGGATTTCTGGCCCAGATAGAGTTCAGGAATACAGTCATGCAGTCGGTGGCCGTGCACCCAAATTAGGCAAACCAGAAATCTTGGGTACAGTCGATTTGCCAAATTCTCCAGTTTCCCCAATTGAAGTGCGTGGCTTCTGATGGCCTGGGGCCGGACGACGTTGTTGCTGGCCACCGACCCGCTTCAGGACCTGCCGCCCTCTTCAGCGCCCGCTGATCGGGCGTGGGATGATTGGCCAAGCGATAGAACGCCGCCGCTCGCATGGGCCCACCGCTGCCAATCCAAAGCGAGGGTAGGCCGTCAGGCCGGTGGACTCTCCTCCCACCAAGTTTCCGGCATTAAAGAAGTGACGCACCAGCAATCGTCGATACCACGGCCGCTCTCGCCGATCGCCTGCAAATCCCGGACGTGGCCAACGGTCACCGAATGTATAGCGGACTTGATTTGCGTGGTTATTCTCGCTACGTTGCGCAAGTCCGTGGCCGGACTGACCTAGGAGCACACGCCCCCAATGCCCGCCAACCTTCCTCCCCAGTACAGCAAAGCCGAGGAAGAGCTACGCAAGGCGTTGACCCCCGCGGATCGGCTCGAAAAGCTGCGTGAGATGTTCCGCCTCCTGCCCAAACATAAGGGGACGGAAAAACTTCAGTCAGATCTCAAGCAGAAAATCAGCCGGGCGAAGGATGACCTTGAGGGGGCGAAAACAGGAGGTAAGAAGGGGGGAGTGAGCCATCGCGTTCCGCGCGAGGGGGCGGGCCAGATCGTCTTGGTGGGTGCTCCCAACGCGGGCAAGAGCGCGATACTGGCGGCCCTGACCAATGCCAAGCCCGAGGTCGCCCCTTACCCGTTTACCACCCGGGCTCCCTACCCCGGCATCATGTCCTATGAGGATGTCCGGATTCAGCTCGTCGACTTGCCGCCCATCTCAGCCGACTTCCTCGAACCCTGGGTTCCCAGTATCATTCGCTCGGCCGACGCCGCGATCCTGGTCGCCGACCTGGGCAGCGATGACGTGGCTGATGGCGTCGAGATCGCCCTGACCCGCCTCAGCGAGGTTCATACCGAGTTGGTCGGCACACTCCCCTTCGACGTCGAGGACGAGACGATCCAGCATGTCAAAACGCTGATGGTCGCCAACAAGCTCGATGCCGAGGGGGCCCAAGGCCGTCTCGACGTCCTGAGAGAATGGTTTGCGCCAAGGTTTCCCATTTTACCGATCTCGCTCGAGAGGGGGGAGGGCCTGGACGATCTGAGGCTTGCCTCGTACGATTTACTGGGCGTGATGCGGGTTTACACAAAATTGCCCGGCAAGCCGGTCGACCGATCCAAGCCATTTACCATTCCCATCGGTGGCACGGTCCTCGACCTGGCAAGAGAGATTCATCGCGACTTCGAACAATCTTTGAAATTCGCAAGGGTGTGGGGAACAGGGGTCTTCGAAGGGCAGACGGTCAAACGCGACCATGAGCTCCACGAGGCCGATGTCGTGGAGTTGCACGTCTAGGGACGGGACGGATCGAGAACCGACCGTCCGTTTCGATTCGGGTTGGCGAGGGAACGGATCCAATGGGCACGGCCCTGATCGTTGAAGATCACCCTGATCAGGCGGAGATGGTGGCGCGACTACTCCGCCTGCACGGCTACGCGTCGATTGTCGCCGAGACCGGCGAGTCGGGGCTCGAAATGGCCCGACGGCTTGAACCGGACGTCGTCCTGCTCGACC
Organism: Singulisphaera photorubra; assembly: GCF_045290345.1. Lineage (GTDB taxonomy): Bacteria > Planctomycetota > Planctomycetia > Isosphaerales > Isosphaeraceae > Singulisphaera. The sequence continues at coordinate 5,591,844 of NZ_CP155447.1, forward strand.
TGATGCTTCCCGATATCAACGGGTTCGACGTCTGCCGTCGCCTGCGGAGCGACCGCGTGACGATGTTGACTCCGGTGGTGATGCTCACGGCCCTGGGGGGTTCCGAGAACCGACTCCGCGGCTTCCGCGTTGGGGCCAACGCTTATCTCACCAAACCGTACGGAATGCAGGAGCTCTTCGACGCCATCAAAGCCGCACGCGCATGGCGAACCGAGATCGAACTGGAGAAAATGCAGGGGGAGATCCACGTCGAGTTGAATAGCGAGATTACCCTGCTCCAGGACCTGAACGACTTCTTAATGAGCCTCTGCAAGTCGACCCCTCTGGATCACGACCAGGTCATGCAGTTGCGTCAGGCCGTCATGGAGATCGCTCAGAACGCCATCGAATGGGGCAATCGCCACCAGTCGGACCGGCTGGTCAACATTACCTACCGGATCTTCGACGAGCGGATCGAGATCGAGGTTCGCGACCAGGGGAGCGGCTTCGACCTCAATAACCTGCCCCACGCCGCCATGCCGGACGACCCGTTCTCGCACCTCGACGTCCGCGATAAGCTCGGCCTCCGCGCGGGGGGGTTCGGACTCATGATCTGCAAGGGGATGGTCGATGAGTTGCGTTATAATGACGCAGGCAACGAAGTGACCCTGATCAAGCAGTTCAACCCGCGAGATCCCGCCTGATGCGAATCTCCGAGCGATTTCCCAAGACGGTCCACCGATGAACCAGACGCGGCCTACCCTCCTGGTCGTCGACGATGAGCCCGAAGTGCTCCGATCGGTCCACGATCTTCTGCGGCTCGACTACCAAGTCATGACCTGCCGCCGAGGGCCGACGCCCTCAAGGTCCTCGAATCGACCGAGGAGATCCATGTCGTGATGTCCGACCAGCGCATGCCCGAGATGTCGGGTGTGGAGTTGCTCCATCACGCCAGGCAAATCCGCCCCGAGGCCACCCGGCTCCTGTTTACCGCCTACGCCGACATCAGAGCCGTCGTCGATGCGATCAACGAAGGGAACATCTTTCGCTACATCGCCAAGCCTTGGGATCCCGCGGAGCTCGAGTCGGTCATTCGCCAGGCCGTCGACCAGCACGACCTCATCGTCGAAAAGGCGCGATTGGTCGATCAGTTGCAGGCGACCAACCGGCAGTTGGTTGAGGCCAACCGTCTCAAGGCCGCGTTCATCGAGGTCGCCAGTCACGAGCTCAACACCCCCGTGGCGGTCATGCTGGGAATGACCGAGCTCTGGAAGATGTCTCAGGATAAGAACGCCTCTCCACTTGAAAAAGGCTGGGTCGAGCGAATTCAAGGAGCAGGCAAACGCCTGGCGGGCACGGTCGAGCGCATGCTCAAGCTGGTCCGAAGCGGTCAGTTTGGCCACACTCTCTCGCTCGAGCCGACCGTGCTCGACACGCTAGTCCGCCAGGTCGTCACGGAACTGACCCCGTACCTCGACGCGCGCGACCAAACCGTGACGCTCGACCTCCGCCCGGAGCTCGGGATCGCCCTGGTTGACGCCGCGAAGTTCTCCGACATCTTGACGAACCTCTTGATCAACGCGATCAAGTTCACCCCCGATGGGGGAACGCTCCGAGTCGCGGCCGGACCCCACGGCCCCGATCACGTGCGGTTCGAAGTCGCCGATCCTGGCGTCGGGATCGAGGAAGCCGATTGCGTGCATCTGTTCGAGCCGTTTTTCACCAGCTTCGACACGATGCACCACTCCTCAGGGGACTACCAGTTCGGCAAGCGAGGGATCGGGCTGGGCCTCTGCCTGGTCAAAACCTTCGTCGAACTCCACGGCGGAACCATCGAGGTCGCGAGTTCGCTCGGCGAAGGCTCAACCTTTGCCTTTATCATTCCACGCGGAGTTCCCGCCGCACTCGTCACTTCCGCCCCAGGCTGATCCGAGCCAACCTCACCGCGAATCCCGGCCCTTTGATCATGACCCGGGACTCTCGGGGCACGGGGGAGCGTGCTCGGCAGCCCCCGCGCGATCTTCGATGTAGCGTCTGAGGTAGTTCAGGAACGTGGGCAGCCCTGCCTGATCCCATGCGGCCTCGATTGCTTCCTTGAGCCGCTGGTTCTCAGCCTGGAGATCGCGAAAAGCCTGAGCGTCACTCGACGCCGGGTCAATCGCCAGCACCTGGTCATGAGTATTGACCGAAAGCATGAAACCGGCCTCGTTGGGCCAGGGCTGGATTTGCAACTTCATATGCGGGTAGCGGAGGTTGCCCAACCGCAATGCATAGATGGGCGAGCCCCCGCTGGCCGGGTTGTCCACACGCTCAAACGGAGCGCGCGTCAGGAGGGCGGCCGGCTTCACGTCCGAGGGCCACTCCAAGCGACGACGGACCACCTCGGGAGGTGAGCCCGTCGAATAAGCCTGGGCAAGATAGATCTCCAAAGCTTGTCGGAGGATATCGATCCGCAAGCCCTGAAGTTGGTCTGATACAGCCGGCTCGCGCGGCTCCATGATCGCTCCCAAACGACAGCGAGTCGACCTTCAAAGACACGGCCGCGATCGTCACCTTGCCACTCAAAAGCATGAGGGACAACCCGGGTATCGCCCCCTGATCGACGGTCTCTTCAAATCACGAATGACGACTCCATCATAGGCGAGACCGGCGCGGGGACGCATCACCAAATCCGGAAAACGACCAAGGAGCCACGAGACCCGCAATGCCTTCTCAGCCCGTCGACTACCCCACAGTCTCCATGACAATCGTCATTTTGTCCTGTCCCCCATGCTCCAGGGTTCTCAGTCCGCCATCCACGCCCTTACTGGCCAGGTTGATCGCGTCGGTCGTCTGGGTATAGGGCTCCAGCGAGATCACATCATCCTCGCGAGGCGGCGTGTAGACGACCAGCTCTCGGAAGTTGCGATCGAAGCTCAACCGAAACTCCGCGGCCAGGTTCTCGTCGACGAGCCGGCAAACGCACCTGTCGTTCTTCTCGAACGCGAGGCCGGTCAGAACGTCGTCGAGTTTCAAACCCTTTCGTGGCTGGCCCTTGCGGAAGTCGACCCGAGCCTCCACCTCCCGGCGCTCCCCGGTGGGAAGGAATTGCTCGAGGACCCACTCCTTCGAGGCGGGAAGAACGACCTGCGTTTTCTCCGGGTCGCCGCCCGCTGCCAGGGGAAGGCGAAAATAAGGGTGAATGCCGAACCCGTACGGCAGTTCGCCGGCCGTTGGGTTGTTCACCGTGATCGTCATCGTCAGGGTCCGGCCGGCGAGTTCGTAGCGGACCTCCAGAATCGCGTCGGTCGGCCAGTTCTCGAGCATCTTGGGGGTGGCTCGCGAGATCTGGTACCGTCCCGTCAAGGAGGCCCCTGACTCACCAGCCTTCTCTTCGATCACATCCCAGGAGGCGTCGAGCGCAAAGCCGTGGATGGCGTTGGGAGCCAGGCCGACTGGCAGCCGATAGGTTTTCCCCAGGAACTGGTACGTCGCGTCCCGGACCCGGTTGGGATACGGAAAGAGGATGGGAACCCCATTGCGGGCCGGATTTCGCGGGTGGTCGGCCCAGTCAGGCTCCGACACGATCACCGGGCGGACCTGGCCGGCAACCGGGAGCCGCAGGTCGAACAGGTTGAAGCCGTAAGAGGGCAAGATCGACGCCGACGAACCCGTTGCGTCATCGTGCAGGGTGTAGACCTTTCCACCGCCGCGTGCCTCGGTGCTGACCCGGTACGCCATGATTGGGAGAACCTCTTGACTTTGATCCTAGTGGAGAGGGGAAGCGGGCTCGAAGCCCGGACATGCAACCATTCGATCGCGAACGGCTCAGGATTGCAAATGTCCGTCGGTCGCGTAAGATTCGGAATCGTTGTCACGCACCTTCGGAGCTTTTCGAGATGCCCAGTTTCGCCGCGGACACTCTCACCGCATTTGTCACCCGTCTCTTCACGGCGGTGGGGGTACCCGACAATGAATCGGCGACCGTCGCCCGAAGCTTGGTGGGTGCCAACCTGCGTGGACACGACTCGCACGGGGTAATGCGGGTTCCGCAGTACGTCGATTTCCTGAGAAACGAGGCGTACCGGATCGCGGTCCCGCTCAAGGTCGTGAGCGAGACCCCCGCGGTCGTCGTTTGCGACGGTCAATGGGGCCTCGGCCAGGTGCAGGCGCACCGGCTCCTGGACCTGATCTTGCCCCGCGCCAAGGTGCTCGGGCTGGCGGCGGGTACCGCCCGTGACTGCGGCCATATCGGTCGCCTGGGCGAGTATGCCGAACGGGCGGCCGACGAAGGGCTCGTCCTCCTCGCCACCGTCAACAACTGTGGCGCCGGGCAGCGTGTCGCCCCTCCAGGGGGGCTCGAGCCGCGACTGGGAACCAACCCCCTCTGTGCCGCCGTGCCGACCAACACCGATCCGGTCGTCCTTGATTTCGGCACCAGCGTGGTCGCGGAAGGCAAAGTCCGCGTCTACCACATCAACAAGAAACCGGTCCCCGAAGGCTGGCTCCTCGACCCGCAAGGCCATCCCACCACCGATCCCTCGGTGCTCTATGAGAAGCCGCTCGGGTCGATCCTGCCGATGGGAGGGACGCAAGCCTACAAGGGCTTCGGCCTGAGCCTAGTGCTCGACATGCTCTCGGGCGGACTCTCGGGAGGCCGGTCGAGCCACTCCGACGCTCCCGCGGCCAAGGGGAACAACGTGGTCTTCCTCGCCCTGGACCCCAACCGATTCTCGGGCCACGACGCCTTGGTCCGCGAGTCAACCCAGGTGGCCGACTACGTGCGGAATACCCCCCGCGCCCCCGGTGTCGAGGCGATCCTTTTGCCCGGTGACCCTGAGCGAAGGACCCTCAAGCAACGGTCGGCCGAAGGCGTTCCGCTCGAAGACGCCCACTGGGCCAAACTGGCGGAACTGGCCGAACAACTGGGGGTTGCTGTCCCCGAGATGCCGGCCGGAACCCCCTGACGACTAAGCTTCGCTTAAAATAAACGCTCAAAAGGCGGAGCCGGAAAGGAGCCGGACGTTCGCGTAGGGAGTGAACTCCGCCGTCCGGATGATCCCTTTGACCCCCAGTGATTGTTCTTTGAACTCATGATGCGGAATCTCGTCGACATCCACGTCGCCGACGATCTTGAGAATCTCCTGATACAGCTTCGGGCTGAATTCAGTGATCTCGCTGGCGACCGTAATCGATTCGATCACGAGCTCTTCCGCCACGGCGCGGAGCACGTCAAGAAACCGCGGAATGCCCGGCGTCAAGGTCAGGTCGATCACGTGGCCATCGGGAGGAAGGGGGTAACCGGCATCCACGATGAGTAATTCGTCCATGTGTCCCAGCTCGGCAAGCAACGAACAGATTGCCGGGTTGAGGATGCCACCTTTTTTCATCAGTACAAATTCCTTATCGGCGCGGAACCCGCGTAAACACATCAGGTTCGATCGAGAATGATGAACTGGTGCCACGCCCACCGCATTCAGTATAACCGTTCTCCCCGCCGGCCTCCACACCATTGACCGGGGGAAGGAGCCTTGATGACCCGGCCGACCTGGCATTCGCCGATCCTTCCGTGCCTCGCCTTACTCCTCTGCGGGATTCCCGCCGCCGCCCTGGGACAAGCCTCGAGCTCGTTCCCCGCACGCCTGCCGAATGGAATCGAGGAACTCCAAACCGCCTCCTCCTCCTGGCAAAGGCGGCCTGGACCCAAGCGGGTCGTGGTCGACCAGGTCTGCCTGGTCCCCGACTTCGCAACTTTCCTCGAAGCGATCGCAACCTGGGATGAGGAACACTACTTCCCCATCCTGATCGACGACATCGAACTCACATTCAAGTTCCTTCGCGCCTTTCAGCCCGCCCGGATCGTCCGGTTTCCACGCAAGGCCGAAACAATTCCGGCCGATCAAGTCTGGGCTCGCGTTCTCCTTGCGGTCGGACACGCCTGGAGCAAGAACAGCGAGGCAGGCGCAGCCCCCTTGGCGGGAGACAGGGTTCCCAGGGCGCTGGGCGAGACTCCTCCGGGCGTCGTCCTGTCGGAACCGGATAGTCCGTCACTGGCGGGAGCAGTGGCCCTGGCCGCGGGGCGATTTCAGCCAATCCTCCGCTGGGACGTCGAGAAAACGTTTGGAGACGTCCTCTCGTACGACGAGGCGCGCGAGCTTGCCGCATCGTTCGAGTCGAAAGTCGGCGATTGCGTCCCGAGCTATAACCGGTTGGGCGACGACTGCGACTTCGTGACCCTGGCCGGCGACTGGCCTTACCGATACAACCCACAATCGGGTCAAGAAGGGCCCAAGGCCTTCGATGACTTGATCGGCCGGTCGGGCGGTGGCCGGATGCGTTGGGCCTTTGGCGGCCGGCTCATCGGCGAGGCCTCCGCCAGCGTCTATCGGGCGATGTGCAGCCTGTTCCTCCAGCCGAAATCGGCCCTTCTCATGAACACGTACGATGAGAAGGACAGGACCTGGTCCACTTACGCGATGCGCGACGCCTCGCGACGCCTCTCCCAGCTCATGCCGGTCACCCACCGCTCGGGCGATCGCGCCAACCTCGCGGGCTGGCACCAGAGCTTCGACCCCGTCAATCGCTCCGGTCTCGTCATGATCAACAGCCATGGTGAGCCGAACCGGTTCGGCCTTGTCGGAGGCTATGGTCTGGTGGGGGATATACCCCAAACCGAACCAGCGGCCGTATTGATGATCCACAGCTACTCGGCCGCCGAACCGGCCGACCCCAACACGGTCGCGGGGCGCTGGCTCGCCAACGGAGCCTTCGTCTACTTCGGCTCGATGCACGAGCCCTACCTCACCGCGTTTCGGCCTCCCGAGCTCGTCGCGGCTCTCATCGAAAAAGGGATGCCCTTGGTCGCGGCCATGCGCCAGTCGCCCTACGAGGCGCGTGGCGAGCCGTGGAAGCTGGTCTACCTCGGCGATCCCCTCTTTCAGGTGAAGTCAGGTGCCGCGCCTGCCCGAATCGCCCCCAAGGACTGGCCGGCGGGAGCTTCCTGGCCGCGCTATGCGGTAACTCCCCGGCCGGCCGCTGACGCCTCGAACGACACGCGACTGGGCTGGGCCGTCAAGACCGCGGTCGCCCAACTCCAGCGCGAGCCTGGCGCGTCCCCTCGCGACAATCTCGACGAGTTCCTGACGACGATCCGACGGGCTCAGCTCGAGGCCGGCCTGCGTCCCTACTTCGACGCGCTCCTGTCCGATGTCATGCTCCAGAAGAATCAGCCCGGAGAGTTGAGCACCCAGCTCGCATCGATTCCCGATTCCGAGCAGTCCCCAGCGGTCAGGCGACTCCTGGAGACCTGCCAATTCTTGATGCTCGAGCACTACCTGAAGCGCCGGGAGTTCGCCCGAGCTGAACGAATCTGGAGCGATCTGATTCGCTCCGATCGACCGCCCGACATCCTGGAGCAAATCACCGGCCGCATGAGCGTGCTGGCCGACTCTCCATCCCACCGCGCCGAGTGGCAAACCATGCTGATCGCCGTGGGACGCCGGCTGAAAAACACCCCGGCCCAGCCTGTCATCGAAGCGGAACGGCAGCGGATCGCAAAGATCGCAAAGACACGATGATCCGCTCGAGAGGGGAACCGGGCACCAGGAGGGGCCGCCAAGCCGCTTCTCAAAGGGCAAGACTTGCTTCATGAGGGAGCCGTCGACTCAGTCGGGCTCCCTCTCTCGTGACCGAGCCGATCAAGGGCGGGCGAACGGCAAGGTGAGCGAGGCTCGGTGCGGGCCGGCAAACGCCGCGACAACTTCGGGGAGGGCCCCCAGATGAAGGTGGACTAAACTGCCAATGGCGTGATGGTGATAGGAAATGTCCCCCTGCGTCGTGAGCGTTCCGAAGCAACTGGGGCAATCCAAGGGGTCGGCCCCGGGCAGCAAACGCCAGCGGCCCGACTTGTAGCCCCGCACGATCGTCCCCTTGGGGCCGAGCCAACCGTCCCGGGTCAAGGTCCGGGTGACCGGCATCGGCAGTCGGGGGACGGCCCGCACTTCCGCGTCGAACGGCAAGATCCCGGCGCCCGGTACCCGGCGATCGCCGAGGATCATGGCGCGACCAAGATAGGCCGTCCCTCCTCCTTCGGAATAGATCCGGTGGCCCCGGCAGACGTGCGCCCGGAGCGCGGCGATCAGACTGAGGTTCTCGGCCAAGGCATCGGCATGCTTGTCCGGAAACCCACATCCAATCATGACCAGGTCGATCGCCTCGGGGAGCGACTCATCCCGCAGTGGTGAAAACTCGACAAGCTCCGCGCCCAGCGCCTCAAGCGCTTCGAGCGTGTCGGGGAAATAGGACCCAAACGCCTCGTCTTGGGCGTAGGCCACCCGAAATCGGCGGTAGGGCAAAGGCTCGGGCTCGGCCGGGACGGAAGGGAAGGGACGGCTCTGCGCCAGGCTTCGAATCGCCCCGAGGTCGGCGAACCGCAGGAAACTTGCCCCGAGCTTGCGGAACAGGTCGTCGTCCAGGCGCTGATCCCGAGGCGACTGCCGGATCGCCGCACGAACTTCCGGGAGCGCTTCGACCGCCCCGAGCACCGGCTTCCGGGCCATCAGGGTGACCAGGTTGCGGTACGCCTCGTAATCCTCGGAATTCTCCAGGCCGTCAAGCAGCACGGCATCCACACCCGCCGGCAGGTGGGGGAGATGGAACTGATCCAGCGGCAGGCAAGAAACAAGGGCCACCACCGGCAGGTCCAGGGCTGCTGCGATTGGCGCGAGCCCTCCTGGTCGATCGTGCTGTGCACTCTCGAGAGGAGCTGTCGGCTCCTCCAGCGTTCCTTCGATAAGACAGAGGTCCGCCTGTCGTGCCCCTCGCAAGAAAAGCCGGCGACAGACATCGTCGGGCATCAACCAGGCGTCGAGGTGCCGACCGGGGAGCCCCGTGACCTGTCCAACCGCCTCGGTCCCGAACGGACAGGCCCGCGATCGAAAATGTTGGACTCGCCAGCGCCGGTCGGTCAGGCCGGCCAGCCACGCCAGACTGGCCGGCGAAGGCTCCGGCCCAGACGCAGGTGTCGCCAGGGCCAAACGGGGGTGGAAGCCCATAAGTTAACCGAAGTCCTTAATTTAACGGAGGGGGCGTGACCGTCGAAATCGCGTCCGTTGCAGACGCGGGCTCCAGGCCTCAAACCAACTTACGTGGAGGCAAGGAGTCTTGGGGACGGAGGCGCACCCAAGGCCTGGGTACGACATAATTATCGCGAGTGATTGAATGATAGAGACAAGGTTTGTTTGGTCAAGCCCGACTCGCGCCCACCCCGGTTTTCACCTTGCCGTGTTCCCATCATTGAGCTAGCTTACCGGCCCCTTGATCGATCCATTGAAATTTAACGTCTGGATCTGTCACGGGCTCAATCCGTTCGATGCGACATCCGGGCAATGCGGCCTCTCGTTTCGAGGAACCAGATCCTCGAAAAACAAGGGGGCCAACTTCCCGACTCGATACCGAAAGCGAGCCAAGGATGCGTGCGACCTGGGCAGGATGCCTGGCGGTGGCCTGCGGCGTACTCTGGTTTCCCTGCTCGATTCGAGGCGGCGAGCCGGTTTCGACCACGCCTGGGCCTCCCGCCGCGGCGGCGACCCCTCCTCATTCCCCCCCCGCCGAGCCGGATCCCGAGTCAGCTGAGGCCGAAAAGCTCCTCATCGAGACCAAGGAGCGACTCGACAAACTGGGCAAACTCTCCGAGAAAGACGCCCCCTCCTCGACCAAGGCGCTCAAGGTCGTGCTCGAGGATCGGATCACCCTGCTGACAGCCAAGGATGAGGCGACCAAGGCACTCAACGAAGCGAAAAACCCCAAGAAGACCCCCGAGAGCCAGGCGGCCGAATGGAAGGCCGACCTGGAGCGGCTCACGACTCAGTTCAAGCAGTTGGTCGAACAGCCCGACGACCTGCTCCCGTCGGTCTTTCGCAAGCTCGCCGACAAGTCTGCCTCCAACGCGATCCTCTCGGAGATGAACGAGGCCATCGCCAACGCCAAGAGCGACCTCAAGAAGTGGCAAGCCAGACTCGACAAATTCCAATCGAACGCGTCCAGGAAGTCGGCTCATCCCCTGACGGCCCTGCTCTCCGAGCGTGACGCGATCCAGCAGCGGGTGGCGGCCCTGCCTCCGCGCCTGGCAGAACGCGAGGCCGAGCTGACCGACGCCAAGACCGAGGATGAGCGTTTGCTCGCCACCGAGCGTCTGGTCAATATCGGCTGGGAAACGCGGGTCGAAAACCAACGGCTCCAAGCCCAGGAAGCCAAGATCACGCTCCAGTCCAAATTGACCGACCTCGAAGTCCTCGATCAACAGGTCTGCGGCGCCCAGGTCCGGAAAATCTCCAAGACGCTCGAGTTGATGCAGGCTCGCTTCAAGATTTTGACCGACCTCCAAGAGGGCCAACTCAAGCGGGAAGCAGCCACCGAACAAGTGCGCGCCGCGAAGTCGGTCGATCCGCTCGAACGGTTCGAGAGCCGCGCCAAGGCGGCCCTTCTGGAACTCGAAGCCGAGGCCCTGAAGTACGAGAAGGCGCTCGCCTCGAGCTCGTCCCCCTCGCTGGAAGAGCAAACCAGCCTGGCCGATCGCGCCGTCACCGACTTCGAGAACATCAAGCGGCTGCTCGACGATGACCTCATCAGCCAGCTCGACACCTTGCGTCTGAATAACGATTTTCGCCGCATTGGCCCGCAACGGGCGAAAATCGAAAGCCACGACTTGAAGCAAGCCGCCTGGTGGTCGACCCATTACGATAACGCCTTGACCAGCGTGGAGCTCGACCAGTTCAACGACCGTCGCAACGACGAGTACGAGCACGAAACCTTGCTCGAGCAACTCCCCAGGTCGCGTTGGGAGGAAGCCCGTGCACTCTTCGCGGAGCTCGATCGGCAGCATGAGCTCCTGCTCGCCCGAAATCGGACCGTACTCGAAAAGCTGGCCAGGCGGGCCGAGCAGACGCACACCCAGGTCCTCCGCCGACTCCGCGCCCTCGACGACCAGTACGGTTTCATCCGCACCCATATCTTTTGGTTGCGCGACCAGGAGCCGGTCGGACTGGCCACTCTCGTCCAGGCAAAACGCGAGACCTTCCTCGTGGGCAGGTCGCTGCTCCGACTGGCTCACGATGCTGGCAACCGGCGTCTCTGGGGGCGGATCTCTGTCGAGTTCCTCAGTGGTCTCCTCGGTCTCCTCATCCTGATCCTGCCGCTGCTCCGACTTCGCAAACGGCTCCTCCGGTTGTCGGGGGAAACCCGGAGCTTCGGTTCGGGGGTGGTCGTGTGGCGGGGACTCCTCGTCAGCATCGTCTACTCGGCGATCCTGCCGAGCTACATTTGCTTGATGGCGTACACTGCGCGGCAGGCCGCCTGGCCACGGACTCTGGCCGTGCCGATCGCGCACGGCTTGGCGATGCTGGCCCCCCCTGCGTTTATCGCCGGGCTGGTGCGCTGGATGCTCCGGCCCAAAGGCTGGGCCGAAACCACGTTGAAAGTGCCAGCGGACGTGACCCGCCAGCTTTGCACGGCCGTCTTTGCATTGGTGCTGGCGGGGGTCCCCCTGCTCTTGCCATCATGGCTCCTCGCCCAAGGTTGGCTCTCTCCAGAGGGGCGGTCGGTCTCGTCCGGATCGCTCGGCCAGCTCCTCGGCCTGGTGTTCGAGCTGATCGTTTTGGGCGTCGTCTTCCGGCTGGCCCGTGGTCGCTCGCCCCTGATGCAGTGGCTCCTGCAATTCCCGACTCGGCTCGGCTGGCTGACCAAGCGACGACGCACGCTCTGCTGGTCGATGCTCGCCGCGATCGGCGGAGTGATCGTGCTCGACGGAGCGGGCTACAGCCACTCCGCGCGAAGACTGGCGCTCGGGGCCGGTCAGGGACTGGTCGTCCTCAGCATCTGCTTCTGCATCTACCGGATGATCCTCACCGCGATCGACCACCACGCCTGGCGTTGGATCCGGGTGGGCAACGCCCAGGTTGGAATCGAGGCGCCCCAGGACGCGACCATGCCCGACGATCTGGCGCACCGGCTCCGCCAGATCACATCCTATCTGATCCCGGTCCTGGCGCTGGTGCTGGCGGCCTGGATCTGGGACGTCGATTGGGCGCTCTTCCGCTTCATCGGGTCGCAACCACTCTGGAATATCGACTCCGCGACGCCGCCGGTTCAGGTCGGTGACTTCGCCAAGTTCGTCTTGATCCTTGTCGTGACCCTGGCACTCTGGAAACACCTGAGCACGCTGTTCGCGCTCGTCGTCTTTCCGCGAATGCGCGACGATCCCGGCGTCCGATTCGCAGTCGTGACCCTCTGCCGCTACCTCGTGCTGGGAGTCGGTGTGCTGACCGGCCTCTCGGCGATCCATCTCGGCATGGAAAAGATCGGGATGGTGCTGGCGGCCCTGGGTGTCGGGCTTGGGTTCGGCTTGCAGGAGATCGTCTCGAACTTCGTTTGTGGCATCATCCTCCTCCTGGAACGGCCGATCCGCGTCGGTGATACCGTCACGGTCTCAGGGATGACTGGCATGGTGGAATTCATTAATATCCGCGCCACGACAATTACCAACGGCGAAAACCTGAGCATTATCGTTCCCAACCGAGCCTTCATCACCAGCGACCTGGTCAACTGGACCCTCAAGGACCGGGTCATCCGCGTCTCGATCCGGATGAAGGTCGCGCACGGCACCGATCCTGACCGTGTCGCCGAGCTTCTCTTGAACATCGCTCGCGAAGACGCCGACGTTCTCCGGAACCCGGTCCCCGCCGCGTTCATGGAGGATTTCAGCGACTCTGCCTTGAACTTCGTGCTCCACGTGCACGTCCCCGACCCGAGCCTCGGAGCCCGGGTTCGCCACCGCCTGTTCGCCCAGATTCAGCGGCGCTTCAAGACCGAGGAGATCGAGATCCCCCTGCCCCGCCACGAACTGCGCGTCCACTCGAACTTCGACCCATCGGGCCAGATCACCCTGTCCCCCATCGAATTCCCACGGATCGACTTGCCGTCGCGAACCCCTCCCAGCCCTAAACTCTCGACGCCGGCTCCGACTCCACCCGCCGTCGAGGCCTGTAACCGAGGCGTCGACGAGTGACGAGTTAGCCGCGAACCCGCCACGCTTGCGAGTGTTGATCCGGAGGACGAAACCAGGGGATTCTCGGGGTCACAACGTGCCTCGGCCGGTGCACCACTGGCCGAGGCCGCGCCATGGCTCGAGAAGTCCGAGGAAGGCGTCCCAACCAAGCCTTCAACGTAAATCTCGACCATGTCCCATCACCTGATGTCTGAGGCACACGGACAGAGATGATCACGGATTAAGAGGAACCTCCCCAATCACGCCAACAGCGACTGCATCAACACGTGCCCCGTTTGATTTTCTGTAACCCAGATCCGTGAAGAGCCACACAAGCTGCTCGCGGTTGAGACACTGGTCGAGATGCTTCAGCCACTCGGGATGGCGACAGCCCCCCCTGCCCCAGGTCGCGCGCCATGACCGACGTGATGAACTCCCTCGCCTTATCAACTTCCCAGGCGTCTCGGGCCCAGGCGACGCAATTCCCCCCCGGCCAAGAAGACATCGATCTTGGGAAAGACGAACGGCTCGGGAAGAAGGGGGCGACACTGGGAAAAGTTAGTTCGAATTCCTCCCGCCATTCCTCCTCGAACCGGTGCGAGCCATCCCGAATGTCGACGAAGAGCTGGACGAGATGCGATTCGCTCAGGGACCTCGCCAGCAGATCGAGGTAATCCTCACGATGCGAGAGCGAGCCAACCTTGTTGACCATACGGGATAGGCCGTAGGTCAAGTTGGAACGGATGTCGACGTCGATCCATGCCTCGGCCATCCACGATGGTCAGAGATTCCCGATAAGGCAAGGTCTCAAGCCTGCGGTAGAACTCTTACTTGTCCATGCGTGAGGACACCGAATTCAAAAACACCACATTCATATATATGATATTTTTTTCGTTCCGAGGACGGCCGGGGGCAGTATCGGACGCCATCAATGACGGCGGACTTGGGGAATCATGTCTGGTTGCGTAACGGGTGGATGAACTTCCCGGCCATTCAATCCGTGTTGAAGACCACCACCAAGAACTCAAAAAGGGATGCCGCCAATTCTTCACATCAGCCGTTGGCATTGGCATCATCCAAATTCTTGCGGCTCCGATCGCCTGACCAGCGCGTTGAAAGTCAACCCGCTACGTCCTCAGACTGTCCCCAGACTCATCGTGCGGACACCATTCATTTTCCGACTTGTCGATCCAGTTTGTATCGGGTACTTCACCGGCATACGGTTCGTTGCGGTCCTCTCAGGTAGGGGAAATCATGCCAGACAAGAGCGAAATCGAGAGGCAGATCGAAGATTTGATCCACGCGAAAGATTGGCGAGGGATTCTGCAACTGCTTGAAAGCGGATCGGCGAAGCCAGACGAGACTTTTCTGGTTTCCGGGTATAAGCTCGCTTTACTTCCTGTCGCGATCGAAAAGGGTTGGACCGAGCTTGCCGTTTATCTCATCCAGCATGGAACGGAAATCAACGCTCGGGGGAAAGGGATTGCACCAATCATTGATGCATGTGAATTCCAGAACCACCAAGTCATCGAGGCATTGATCGACGCGGGCGCCAAAGTCAACGTGAAGGCGCCCAGGAGCGCTGGGGAAACGGACTATACCCCGCTCATGGCCGCGGCGGAGCGCCTCGATCAGTGGGCGGTGAAACGCCTGCTTCGGGCAGGGGCTGATCCTACGGTCATGACACACCGAAATCAGTCAGCACTTCATCACACGCTGATGTTTTACGCCGTCAAGCCACGACCGAACCCTGCCGCAACGGAGATTGTGCTGGAGTTGCTGAACGCTGGGGGATCACTGGTAGGAACCGAGTTGCATTTTGCGATCTATCGACGGGATATCGCAATGACCCGACTTCTGCTGGAGCGAGGTTGCCCCGTCAACGTGCACTTTCCACACAACGAAGAGGACGGGCCGAAAAAGGGAAATACGCCGTTGACCACTTTAGCCAGATTGAACGGAGTCGATCTGATCGGGGGAACCTTCGAATTCGAGCCGACCGAGGAACGCCGCTTGGAACTGGCCCGTTTGCTCCTCTCCGCGGGCGCTGATCCCAACTTACCCGACGCCAAGGGTTGGACGCCCCTGCGGATCCTCGTTCACGCGGGGGCCGACCCTCATTATCTGCAGATTGCTGAGATTCTCATCGGCGCTGGAGCCGACCCCCACTATGTGCCGCCCAATTCCAAGATCGAAGCCCCCGCAGCCCTGGCGGCGAAGCAAGGGTTGGAGGATTATCTTCAACTCTTTAAAACGGCAAAGCCCCGTCCCTGATGAGTCGGGTCGTCGGTACCCGTCGAGGACAGAGCCCGTTTCCAAGTACCTACAGCGTTGGCGGCCGGACTTCCATGGAGGATTACGGACCCGAGACGGCAGGCGCGGGTAGAGGAGTTTTCGGCTCATCCGAGCGATAGAAGACCTCGCACAACGAGCCGAGGAGTCGGCCCGCCTTCGCGGTCGCCTCGGACACTTGCGGGCCCTTCGCGTCGAGGGGAACCTCGTTGAGGAAGAACGCGAACACGAGAGGACGTCCCGTGGTGGTCTCCATGTAGCCGGCGAGCGCCTTGCTCGTCAGGACGGACTGGCCGGTCAGGCCGTTTTCGAGCCAGAAGGTACCGGTCTTGGCGCGGGCGTGGCCCCGTGCCGGGCTCTCGGCGGAGACGGCTTTGGCCAGGGTGCCATCGCGGCCGAGCACGGGCAAGGCCGCGTCGTAGGCGGGAAAGTCAGGGCGAGCGGCCATGGCGCGGAGCAAGGCGACCGTGGCTCGAGGGGTGACCAGATCGGCCCGATCCCCCCCAGCGCCTCCGCCGAAGGAGATGGTCTCGACCGGCACTCCGAGCTTCTTGAGCAACTCTCCCTCGCGGCGGAGCCCCTCGGCAAGCGTCTTTTCGCCGTGATTGGCCGCCAGTAACAGCGGGAGGGTGCTGGCATGAAGGTTGTGGCTCACCTTGAGGATCACGCGGAGATACTCGCGGAACGGCGGTGAGGTGTATTCTGCCACCTTGGGGAGCGCGGCGACCTCTGCCGTCGTTGGCAGTTTCTCGGCATGATTCGCACCGATCGCGGCGGCGGCAACCTGCACCCCACGTCGGCGCAAACGCTCAATGAAGAGGGTGCGGGCGAACGCAGCCGGCTCCTCGACCTCGTAGATCTTGACCACCGGCTTGTGACCGGCCGGTAACTGGCCGCGGACCGAGAACTGGCGTGGGCCCACCGAGCGAACCGTCAGCTCGGGCGGTTGGGCCGATTCGACCGTCTCCACCTGGAGGTCGGCCGACGCGAACGCGGTTTCCGGGATCAGCCGGACTTCCGCCGGTTCGCCCGCCGAGCCCGCCGGGGTGACCACGATGTCGATCACGTTGTCGTTGATCACGGTCGGGCCGACTCGAGACGGCCCGCTCCCCGTGCTCGACGTCGCCTCGAAGAACCGCTCGTCGACCAGCACGTCACCGCGGATCTCTTTGATCCCGGCGCCTTGGACCGCACGGGCCAGGTGGTCGAGTGCGGCCAGTGGGTCGGAACTGACGACCTCGCCGTCGAAGTGACCACCGGAGTAGGTGTGGTCGTTATCGCGGAACAGGAATTTGCCTTCGGGGCCGGTTCGTCCGCCCATGCAGAGGTCGCCCCGAGTCACCAGGATCAGGTCCCCTTGCAAGACCCCATCCTTCACCTCACCGCGGCGGACGACCGGGGTCTGGAAACGGAAATCCGCCCCGAGGTCGCTAAGGGCCGCCGCCGTGCTGAAGAGTTTGGTGACCGACGCCGGGCAGAACATCTGGTCGGCATTATGCTCGTAGACCGTCTTTCCGGTCGTCCCATCAACGACCAGGATGCCCCAATGCCCCCCCTCGAAGCCCTTCGCCTTGAGCACTTCCTCGACGTGTGTCTCGAGCGGCTCGCCCGCCGTCGTCATCGTCGTTACAGACCCGAGACCGAGCCCGAGACCGAGGATGAATGACCAGCGAGAGAGCCGAGCAGCCATGGCGACGCTCCTCAAGACAAAGCTGTTGGGTCGATTCACACAAATTAAAATGGGAGCGCCGGCCAGCCGACAATGACGTCGTCGATCAGGCAATGACCTTATTCGGCGGATCCATCAAAATCAATGCTGCCGGTCAACATCGCACGCTTGACCTCTTGAATCGCCTGGGTCACCTTGATGTCGCGCGGGCAGGCGCTGGTGCAGTTGAAGACGGTCCGGCAGCGCCAGACCCCCTCGGTGTCATTGAGGATTTCCAACCGTTCCGCCGCCCCCTGGTCGCGAGAGTCGAAGATAAACCGGTGCGCGTTGACGATCGCGGCGGGGCCGACATAGTTCTGATTGCCCCAGAACGGCGGGCATGCCGTGGTGCAACAGGCGCAAAGGATGCACTTGGTCGAATCGTCGAACCGGGCCCGCTGTTCGGGCGACTGGAGTCGCTCGGTCGTCGGGGCCGGGTCGTCATTCATCAGGAACGGGAGGACCGCCTTGTAGTGGTCGAAGAACGGCTTCATATCCACGATCAGGTCTTTGATGACCGGGAGTCCGAGGATCGGCTCGACCGTGAGCGTGTCGCCTTTCAGATTCTTGACCAAGATCTTGCAGGCGAGACCGTTCATCCCGTTGATCCGCATCGCATCGGATCCGCAGACGCCGTGAGCACACGAGCGTCGCAGGCCGAGGGTCTCGTCTTGCTCCCACTTGACGTTCTGGAGCACGTCGAGCACGCGGTCCATCGGATCAGCGGCGACCCGGAACTCCTCCCAGCGCGGCGGGGCGTCGGACTCCGGGTTGTACCGCTTGATTTTGACCGTGAGAGAGCGAGACTCTGTGTTGGCGACCATGTTTTTGTCCTCTGATCCGTGTCCGCGAGACCTCGCCCGATCAGTATTTCCGAATTTCCAGCGGGTACTTGGTCACCATCTCGCCATCCTTCTCGACCATAATGATATCCACATCCTTGTACTCGACGCGCGTTTCGCTCGCGCCGGCCGAGTAGACGAGGCTGTGCTTGAAGAAGTTGGCATCATCGCGGTCGGGGAAGTCCTCGCGGGAGTGCCCGCCTCGGCTCTCCTTCCGCGCCAGGGCGCAGGCCACGGTGGCTTCGGCCAGATCGAGCAGGCAGCCCAGCTCGAGGACCTCGAGCAATCCCGTGTTGAAGACCGACCCCTTGTCGGCGACTCCGACCGCGGCGTAACGGACTTTGAGTGCGGCGATCGTATCGCGGGCACGCTCCAAGCCTTCGGCGGTTCGGTAGACGCCGCAGTCGTCCATCATGACCCGCTGCATTTCGTCGCGGATCCGCACCCAGGGTTCACCACGGGGTCGTGCCAGCAGCGCCTTGACGGCCGCGGCCGTGGGGGCCTGAGGGTTGGACGGCAGCGGCTCGAACGGACGATGCAAGGCGTGCTGAGCCATGGCGCGACCGGCGCGACGGCCGAAGACAACGAGGTCGACGAGGCTGTTCGTGCCGAGCCGGTTGCCGCCGTGAACGCTCACGCAGGCGCTTTCGCCCGCGGAGAAGAGGCCGGGAACGACGGTGCCGGCAGCGTCGCGAAGGACCTGGCCGTGGACATCGGTCGGGATCCCTCCCATCGCGTAGTGCGCGGTCGGCTGGATCGGCATCGGCTCCTTGATCGGATCGACGCCGAGATAGGTTCGCGCAAAGTCGATGATGTCGGGCAACCGCTTCTCGACCCAGGCGCTATCGACCGCAGCGCCCGTGGGACTCGTCTTGTACTTGTTGATCGTCTCGGCCCGGATGTCGAGGTAGACGAAGTCCTTGCCTCCGACGCCTCGCCCCGCGCGGACTTCCTGATAGATCGAGCGTGAGCAGACGTCGCGGCTGGCGAGATCCTTCAGGTTGGGAGCGTACACTTCCATGAAGCGTTCTCCCTTCCCGTTGAACATCACGCCACCGTCGCCGCGGCAGGCCTCGCTCAGCAAGATCCCGAGCCGATAGATGCCGGTGGGATGGAACTGATAGAACTCCATATCCTCAAGCGGCAGGCCATGACGGTAGGCGACCGCCGGGCCGTCGCCGGTCAGGGCGAAGGCGTTCGACGAGACCTGGAACATCCGACCGAAGCCGCCCGTGGCCAGGAGCACGCTCTTGGCATGGAAGGTGTGGAGTTCTCCCGTGGCGATCTCGATCGCCACGATTCCACGGCACTCCCCGTCCACCATGATGAGGTCCAGCATGTGGTACTCATCAAAGAAGGTCACCCCTTGTTTGATGCACTGCTGGTAGAGCGTCTGGAGGATCATGTGGCCGGTGCGGTCGGCGGCATGACAGGCGCGCATCACGGGGATCCGAGGCTTGGCGGCCTCGGTGCCCGGCGGTGCCTTGGGGTCGTAGATCGGGTTCGGCTTGGTGTGCCCGCCAAACCGGCGCTGGGAGATCCGGCCGTCGGCCGTGCGATCAAATGGGAGCCCCATGTGCTCCAGGTCGTAGATGCAGTCAACCGCCTCGCGACAGAGGATCTCGGCGGCGGTCTGATCGACGAGGAAGTCTCCCCCCTTGATCGTATCGTAGGCGTGGTTCTCCCACGAGTCGTCCTCCAGGTTGGAGAGCGCCGCGGCGATCCCTCCCTGGGCGGCCCCGGTGTGCGACCTCGTCGGATAGAGCTTGCTCACGACGGCCGTGCCGGCGTGTTTGCTCGACTCCAATGCGGCCATCATACCCGCGCCACCGGCGCCCACGATGATGCAGTCGAACCTGTGATAATTCATGGTCTTATTGGTGCGAGGACGATCGATCCCCGCCCTTGTTGTCAGGCCCGAACGCCACTCGGCCGTCATCGGCCGCGGGGAGCGACCGAAGCGGTGACCGTCTGAGATTGTCCCTTGCGGGGATGCGCCTTGATGTACTCTTGGTCCTTCTCGAACATGAGAATCGCGTAGCTGCCGATACCCACCAGAACCGTAGCCACAGTCCAGATCAGCGTATGAACAACCACGCGCCGGCCAGGTCGGACGATGTACTCGTCGAGGACCTGGCGGAGACCGTTGAGGCCGTGAATCACAGCGAGTACGACCATCGCCAGGTCCCAGAGCCGCCAGAAGAAACCGCTACCGGGTTTCGTCCAGCGATCCGCAACAAAGGCGTAGTTGATCGTCTCAACATTAAAGAGGATGTGGACGATGAACAGGTGACCGAGCGCCAGCAACACCAGCGTAAGGCCCGAGATCCGCATGAAATACCACGCGCCTAGTTCGAATCCACCGCTCGGTTTGACTCGCCGACCCCGACCCGAACTTGCCACCATGGTCCCCTTCTCTTTAAAAGCTCGATCTCGAATCGTGCCGACGAGATCTTACCCAATCGAATGCAACGGCCGGCTCGACACTTGGCTCGTCTCAATTTTCGCCGACGTGCTCACCGACTCCGGCTCCGGTAGGCTTTCGTACTCCGGCGCCTTCAACAACGGCAGGAGAACCCAGATGGAGACCGGAACCATGATCGCCCAGAAGGCAATCATCACGAACAAGAAAAGCTGCCGCTGGTACTGTACGCCTTTCGGCCAAAAATCCAACAGCACCACGCGTATGCCGTTGAGTGAATGGAACAAGACGCATGCGATCAGCCCCAATTCACCCAGCCGGAACGCCCAGCGGATTGGCCAGTAGTACTGGCCCGACATCGTGCCCCCATAAAGCTCCATGGTATGGTCATACCAGGCTGGGTTCACGACGACAAAAAAGGTGTCGGTAATGTGTGCGACCAGGTAAAGCAAAATACCCAGCCCGCTCACGCGATGGAGCAGCCAAGACCACTGGCCAAGGCCTCCCCCATAGCGAAGCCCCTCAATCGTACGCGACCAGAGTCCACGACGGTAATACCGCGGACTTCCATATGTCTGTGACATGGGAATCGGAATCCCGAGGAGGGCGGATCAATGAGAGTGGGCTCAAAAGCCCCTTCGCCTAGCCCAGGCGCAATCGACAACGTCGTCGGGCAAGACTCCTCAGCCACGGTGCCCGAGTCAGCCGAGATCCTCAATCGGCTTAACCTCCTGATTTTGTAGAGGTATCGGCACGTGGGGTCAAGAGGGCACTCCGAAATCAGACCGCGATGACGTCGCGGATTCATTTCCCCATCTCACGACTGGAAGGGAGTTTATATCTATTTTGCCCGTCCTTCGCAGAACTCCGAATCGTTCAACGAATCGAGCCGATTCCAGCCTCGGCTCTCGCGCCAGAGCGACGGCTCTGAATCGATCGGAATCCAATGATCGCCAGGGTTCCGTACTCCAGGAGTCAGCCCCTTTGGAGATCAGCCAGAGCCCTCGCGAAGCGGTTCCGAGGCCATCCCGCTTCGAGGCTGTGGGCAACCCAACAGGCGTTTTCGCCCAGGTGGACTCCAACGACCCCGATCTGCTTGAATCAACAGAGCGTTGGCGAGACGGGCACAGCGGCCCAGGCACGCGCCTCGGTTGGGAACCGGCGCAGAATCATGCCTCAATCGCGAACGACGAATCACACAGACTCAGGAGAAACCTGAGCCGGCGGAGATCGGGCGAGCCGAATCGACCAAGTTGATGCGTGGCGAAACTCAACGAGCGAGATGAATTTGCGTGGCAGAGAAGAAACCGCTGAGCGTCAAGCGGCCCACCGCGGCGACCGGACTACCATGACAAAGGTTCTCGCCCAGGTCTTCGAGCCAACCCCGATCCGGCACAAGCGAGGCTTCGGCCTCGACAATCATAAGATCCTTGGGACGCCCTCGGGGCGACCTGCAAAACCAATCGCGACGCATCCCGCGATGCGCCTGAGCGTTCTACCCAGGAATCGATGATGGCACCCGTGACAACGATTTCCGTATCCATATCCTGCTCCTCCCCGCCCGGCGAAAGGCGAAGTTCGGAGGCACTGAGTTCTTGACCCGATGCATCCATCATAGCAGGAGGTAGTCCGTGAGACAAGGGAATATCTCGGGAATCGCAGGGACGATTTAGGACCAATATCGAGTGTTCTTGATGCGCAAGATCCCCGCAAATGGCGCTTTGCCATTCGCGATTGCAACCCGATCTACCGAATTCAAAGATCCGTAAAGCCGACTCGGGCAGGAGGAGGAAAGGAGGGGTCGTGACGAACCTGTAAGCCGGATTCTGTCGGGAACGCGAGCGTCCCCGGATGATCATTTCTCTGGGACACCGGTTACCCGGCGCCTCTAGCGACCTACCCGGAAGTCATCCGGATCGGGCAAATCCGCCGTCGCCATTCTTTCCTTGCGGTCAGTCCGACGACGTTGCTCCCTTATTTGGTCTTGCTCCCAGTGGGGTTTGCCAAGCCAAGCCGGTCACCCGACCTGCTGGTGAGCTCTTACCTCACCGTTTCACCCTTACCCCGGTGAACCGAAGTTCGCCGTGGCGGTCTGTTTTCTGTGGCACTTTCCCTTCCCGAGATCAATCGGGCGGTGGGCGTTACCCACCACCGCGCCCTACGGAGTCCGGACTTTCCTCTACGGCATGCCCTCGGCTTGATGTTTCCATCAAGCCAAGCGCCGTGGCGATCATCCAGTCCGTCACGAACCCATCACTCATCATACCCCGCCGACGCCCCGCCTCCACCAAAATTCTTCAACCGCTCACAAATTCGCCCTCAAAACTTCAGCCCCACCCGACACAGTTGACACCCAAAGCTTCTCTATTCAATTTTCCTAGTCTAGATTTCCCATTTTAACTATGTGCTTTATACTAGGGATGTCCTCCCAACCTTAGAGGGACGCACCATGTGTATCCGCGACTATCTCCAGAGCCGCCACGTTTGGTTCGAGACATTGCTCCACCCACCAGCCCCTTCGTCATCCAAGCTGGCTCAGACCGTCCATGTCTCCGGCCGCTTCGTTGCCAAAGGGGTATTGGTCAGTACCGGCGGGGCTTATGTCTTGGCGGTCCTCCCGGCGACCACACGGATTGATATGGAGAGGCTGGGACAAGCTCTCCAGGGTCAATCCTTGCGGATTGCGACTGAAGACGAGGTGGAACGGGTCTTTGAGGACTGCGAACGAGGGGCGTTGCCGCCGTTTGGCCGGTTATACGGCCTGACGACCCTCGTCGACGCCAGCTTGTCGGGCGGTTCCGAGATCGTGTTCGTGGGAAACTCCCGACACGAGGGGGTTCGGATGCGGTATCGCGACTACGAGGCGATCGAAACCCCAATTCGGACCCGATTTGCGCTGGCGACGAGCCCGCGACAACGTCGTAATTCACATCGTAAAGCCGGGTGAGATACGCCCAAGGGCTTCGGTCGCTTCTCGGATCCGGAGATCACCGTGGCAACGTGGCCGACGGGAATGCTGACACGTAGACGCGGCGTAGCAGCATCAAAAGGGACCGACTCCCTGATCTCGGACGTACCGCCGTATGTGCTAACGCGAAGTTTTACCTCGATGCTCCGGTGACCGGTCCGATGCCGCTCGTCCTCGACGGGCATCGCCAGTGCGTGGACGCCGTGGCGTACTTGCCCGACGGGTCCACGCTGGCGTCATTCAGTCCGGACGGGTCCATCAGAATCTGGCATGTAGGTCCGCGCGGAGAGGTCGATGCCGTTCCCAGGCCTCTTCACACCCTTGAATTGATGTTCAGACGCCAAGAGCCGCCTCGTTCGCCTGCTCGGTCGCGGCTCCGTCAGACTCGGGGCGAACCCACGCCTCATCGTATTCTCCGTGATGGTGCGGGTCAGGAGGAACTCGAGCAGGTAGTCGGTCCCGCCGGCCTTGGTGCCGATACCCGAGAGTTGAAAACCGCCGAACGGCTGGCGATCGACAAGAGCGCCGGTGATCGGCCGGTTCACGTAGAGGTTGCCTACCCGGAACTCGCGTTTGACGCGGTCGATGTTCGCCGGGCTGCGCGAATAGATCCCGCCGGTTAGGGCATAGACCGTGCCGTTAGCGATCCGAATCGCTTCATTGAGGTCGCCGGCTCGTAGGATGGCGAGTACGGGCCCAAACACCTCCTCCTGGGCGATTCTGGCGTCAGGGCGAACCCCGGCGACGATCAGCGGACCGACATAATTGCCTCGCGCGGCAAGCGGACCAACATCGACCGACAGGACGATGTCCCCCTCCGCCTCGGCGATCATCTTATATCCTTCGATCCGCTCGCGGGCCTTGGCGTCGATCACAGGGCCAACCGCCGTATCCGGGTTATCGGCGGGCCCCACCGGTAAGGCACGGGCCGCGTCGACGAGCCGACCGACGAAGGCATCGTAAACGCCGTCGAGAACGATCACGCGTGAGCAGGCCGAGCACTTCTGCCCCGCATAGCCAAAGGCGCTCTGCAAGACGCCGACGACCGCCTCATCAAGGTCGGAGTCGTCGTCGACGATAATGGCATTCTTGCCCCCCATCTCGGCGATGACTCGTTTGACGTGGTTCTGCCCGGGAGCCGGCTCGGCCGCCTTGCGGTTGATTTCGAGGCCAACGTCACGTGACCCAGTGAAAGCAATCAGATTCACCCGGGGGTCGTCCACGAGCGCTTTGCCGACGTCGCCAAAACCGGGCAAGACGGTGAGCACTCCCTCGGGCAAGCCGGCCTCGCGAAGCATTTCGGCCAGCAACAGCGCGATCCTCGGTGAGCGCTCGCTCGGCTTAAGCACCACCGTATTCCCTGCCACCAGGGCAGCGACCGTCATCCCAGTGGGAATCGCCAAAGGGAAATTCCAAGGAGGTATCACCGCTGCAACCCCGCGTGCGATTCGTTCGATGGCGTTGGTCTCGCCCGGTACGTCGCGGTGCCGCCCTTCGGCCAACCTGATCATCTCTCGGGCATAGAATTCACAGAAATCGATCGCCTCGGCGACATCCCCATCGGCCTCACGCCAGGGTTTGCCACACTCATAAACTTCCCAGGCCGAGAGTTCCGAGCGCTTCGCCCGCATGAGCGCGGCCGCTTTGAGAAGGACTGCGGCCCGGTCCGCGGCGGGAGTGGCCGACCACGTCGCGAATCGCTCCCGAGCAATCGAGATCGCTTCGCGAGCGTCCTGGGGATGAGCCTGAGCGAACCGGCCGACGACCGTCGCGGTCTCTCCAGGGTCTGTCGAGGTAAACTCAGTCCCGGTGGCGACCTCGTGCCCATTCAAAACGAGCGGGTAAACCCGACCGAACTGACCGCGTACGACGCGGAGCGCTTCACTCATCGCGGCGCGGGCCTCAGGTCGAGTGAAGTCGGTCGGCGGCTCGTTCTGGAACGGCGGCAACGCTGCTGCGGCCGAATTGAGGGTCAGCGATCCGGGCTTCGGCTTGGAAGGTTGGTTGCGACCCCACATGGCTCCGACCTCCTCGGGATCTCGCAAGAGCTCCTCGACCTGAGCATGGTCGGCGAAGCTGGCCTTGAGGAACGACTCGTTCGACGTGTTTTCCAGCAGCCTCCGCACCAGGTAGGCCATGCCGGGGAGCATCGCCCCATAGGGCGTGTAGACGCGAATCCGCTTGCCGTCGGCCACTAGGGCGCGCTGAATTGGCTCGCCCATGCCGTGGAGCATCTGAATCTCGTAAGAATCGTCCGGCACCCGGAAAGCCTCGGCCGCCGCCATCGCGAGTGCCAGGCTCCGCACGTTGTGGCTGCCCAGAGCCGGGCGCAGTTGTTCGTGGTGCTCCATCAGGAAGCGGGCGGAACGCTCGTAACAGGCATCGGTCTGCCACTTATGAAGATAGACCGGAACCGGCCAGCCGAACTGGCGGGCCAAGACCACCTCGTAGTCCCAATAGGCCCCCTTGACAAGCCGGACCGTGACGGGAGTTCCCCGCTGTTTGACCCACGTGAGCAGAGCCCCCAGGTCGGCCTCGGTCTCGGTCAGATACGCTTGAATAACGATACCGACATCCGACCAATCGCGAAACTCCGGCTCGGAGAGGACCGACTTGAAGATCGCGAGCGTCAGATCCTTGTGCGCGTACTGTTCCATATCGACGTGAACATAGGCGCCGAGCTCGCGAGCCGTCCGCAAGATCGGACGGAGCCGATGAGCCACGCGGCGAACCGTCGAGTGGTCGTAAAGCGCATCGAATCGTGCCGTCAGGCTCGTCAGTTTCAAGGAAAGGTTCACGCGGGGGATCGCCCCCAGGTGGTCACGATCGATCTGAGAAATCTCTGGTTCGGCGTTCAAGGGTTGAGACAGCCCGCGAATTAACTCGAGGCAGGTCTGCTGATAACGTTCCGCCTCATGCTCGCTGATCACGGCCTCCCCCAAAAGGTCGGCCGTGAACGCGATCCGCTGCCGCCTCAAGGCAAGAACCGTTTTGAGAGCTTCATCGGGAGTCGCGCCCGCAATAAACCGGTGCGCCATATGGGTTGCCCCGAACCGGGCGATACCCGCCAGGGCACGCTCTCTCAAGGTCCCGGCCGGGGCCAGCGCAACGGCCAGCCGAAGCCACCAGGGGACCCGATCTCCCGCCTCACCCAAATATTCCGCCAGGTGCCGCCGGATCGCTCCCGGGGTCTCGAGCGCGGGCATGGCATCAATGAACCGAAAGAGTTGAACCTTAACCAAGGGATCGCCCAGGGTCAGGTCCATCATGTGGTCATCCCACCAACCGCGCTCCCAGGGCTTGGGTCCCCCCCCGACCTTGGCGAACAGCTCACGGCCGATTTCGCGAGCCCGGCGTTCG
Organism: Singulisphaera photorubra; assembly: GCF_045290345.1. GTDB lineage: Bacteria > Planctomycetota > Planctomycetia > Isosphaerales > Isosphaeraceae > Singulisphaera. Next base: position 5,618,436 of record NZ_CP155447.1, read on the forward strand.
ATCGAGGTCGAAGCTCCATCACGACTTGCAGTGATCGTGGCCATATTCGAAACCCTCCGAGAAGGGAGGTGAGCGAGCCCAGAAAGACTCTCGTCACTCTTATTCTACGGCGATCAGTGCGAGAAGGATCACAGAATTGGGACGGGCCACTCAGGAGCGATGACCGAACCTTCCGGATTTCGCGAACGGCGTGGGCAAATCAATAAGAGAAGCCACGAGGGCGAGAACGCGGAGCGACCTGCTCGTTTCTTTCGGCCGCGGGTCGAAATTTGCTGATATCCGTGTCTGCTCCTGATACGTTGACCATGGATCTCGACACGCGGTAAGTTAGACTGAGATCGATCTCAAGTCGGTGAATAAAACAAAGATTTATTGTCGACGAGCCCAGCCGGCAGGGTGCCACGTTCCGAGTTCGGAACCCCTGCGGGAACACCTCGACTTCTGCTCTGTGACACGGGTTCCAAGCAGGGAACTCTGGGCTCTCAGGATTCCCACGTTTCTCGGTTCAGCTCGGCCTGCTGAGCGCGATTCTTATTCTCATCTCGATCGGTCCACGCGATTTGGCGTTGCCAGCGAGGCGACGTCAACCAAGATTCCTGTTCAACTTTCGACGAGGCGCCCCACAATGAAAACGCCCATGATCTGGCTAGGAGCGATGGCCCTGACCTGCGCGGGAATGGTTGTGGCCTCTGGAGACTCGCCGAAGGCCCAACCCACGGACTCGGACGCAAAGCCGGCCGCGGCTGCCACTCCGGCCTCCGATTCGAAGGAAATTGCAATCCGTGAACAGGTTCAGGCGTTTGCCAACGCCTTCAACGTTCCCGACGTTGATGCGCTGACCGAACTGTTCACCGCCGACGCTGTGATCGTTGACCCCGCCGGGTCCGAGACACGCGGCCAACCGGAAATCAGCGAGATGTATGCCACGGAGTTTGAGAACGTTCCGGGGGTCAAACTCGAGTGCAACGTCGGGGAGGTCCAATTCCTCACCGCCGACGTGGCACGGGTCGGGGGCCAGTCTCGCCTCTCAACGGGCACCGGCGACGCCAACGAGTTCACCCGCTTTAGCGCTCTGGCCATTCACCGTGATGGAAAGTGGCAATTCGCGGAACTCCGCGAGTACGCGGCCCCCGCCGAGGACATTACCCCGTACGATCGGCTCAGGGAGCTTGAATGGATGATCGGCGACTGGGTTGACGAGAGCGACGACGACAAGATCAGTTCAAGCATCCGCTGGACCGACAACAAGAGCTTTCTGATCCGCACGTACAGCATCGAGATCCAGGGCGAGAAGGCCTCCTCGGGCACGATGTTCATCGGCTGGGATCCGCAGACCGCCCAGATCAAGTCCTGGGTCTTTTCCTCGGAGGGGGGGCACGGCGAAGGGCTCTGGACCCGGACCGCCGACAATCAGTGGATCGTCAAGGCGCAGGGCACGCGCCACGACGGCCAGCCCAACTCGGCGACCCAGATCCACACCATACTGAACAAGGACGTTGTGAAGACCAGCTCGATCGACCGGATCATCGGCGGCCAGCTCGCACCCGACATTGCCGACGTGGTGATGGTCCGCCAACCGCCTCAGCCTCAGTCTCAGCCTCAGCCCAAGTCCGAAGAGGCTGGCAAATCTGAGAAATAACGCCGACGGATCAGGCCACATCGTCCTCAAGACGGCGGCCCTCAGGGGCCCCGAACGAACTGCCGTGAGTCCACAGAACCAGCCTTGACGCGTCTTGGCACACCCAACGGCTTCGCATCATTTTTCGAGGATGTCCATGTTTAATTCTCGGCAGACCATCCTCCTGCTCGCTGCAATGACAGCCCTCCTCGCTGATCCCGAGATGGTCCTTGCTCAACGCCGAGGTGGCGGCGGAGGACGCCCCGGGGGCGCTGGCGGAGGACGCCCCGGGGGCGCTGGCGGAGGTCGCCCCACGGGCGGAGGCGGAATGGCACGCCCCGGCGGGATGGCTCGCCCCTCAGGAGGGGGAATGACGAGGCCATCCATGCCCGCCAACCGGCCTGCCATGGGTGGGATGAACCGTCCGTCACCGGGCAATATGACCCGGCCCAACTTCGGTGGTGGTAACCGCCCCGGGCAGGGCGGCGGAGGCATCCAGAGGCCAGGATTTCCGGGAGGCAATCGCCCCGGGCAGGGCGGCGGAGGTATTCAGCGGCCAGGAATCGCGGGAGGCAATCGCCCTGGGCAAGGCGGCGGGGGAATTCAAAGGCCAGGATTTCCGGGAGGCAATCGCCCCGGGCAGGGCGGCGGAGGCATTCAGCGGCCAGGAATCGCGGGAGGCAATCGCCCCGGACAAGGGGGTGGGGGAATTCAAAGGCCAGGATTTCCGGGAGGCAATCGCCCCGGGCAGGGCGGCGGAGGCATTCAGCGGCCAGGAATCGCGGGAGGCAATCGCCCTGGGCAAGGCGGCGGGGGAATTCAAAGGCCAGGATTTCCGGGAGGCAACCGCCCCGGACAGGGCGGAGGAGGCATTCAAAGGCCAGGAATCGCGGGAGGTAATCGCCCCGGACAAGGCGGCGGGGGGATTCAGAGGCCAGGATTTCCGGGAGGCAACCGCCCCGGACAAGGCGGCGGGGGGATTCAAAGGCCAGGAATCGCGGGAGGCAATCGCCCCGGACAAGGCGGCGGGGGCATCCAGAGGCCAGGATTTCCAGGAGGCAACCGCCCTGGGCAGGGCGGCGGAGGGACTCAGTGGCCAGGAATCGCGGGAGGCAATCGCCCCGGGCAAGGTGGCGGGGGAATTCAAAGGCCAGGATTTCCGGGAGGCAACCGCCCCGGGCAGGGCGGCGGAGGTATCCAGAATCCCTGGCTCGCCGGTGGCAATCGCCCTGGCTTCGGCGGCGGGGGCATCAACAACCGCCCCTGGGGCGGCTCGGGCAACATCGGACAGATCGGCGATAACCTCGGGATCGTCTCCCGGCCCAATTATGTCAACAACAGCAGTAACTTCTTCGGTGGCGGCGGGGGCTATTCTTCGGGTTACAGTGGAGCTCCAACCATCATCAACAACAACACCAACACAAACGTGAACACCATTGCCAGAGGTGGTGGTTGGGGTGGTGGTGGTTGGGGTGGTGGTGGTTGGGGTGGTGGTGGTTGGGGCGGTGGCGGTTGGGGCGGTGGCTGGGGGGGCAACAGGGGCTGGTCCGCTCCCTTCTACGGCAATTGGTACCGCGGCAACTGGGGGGGAGGCAACGGGTTCTGGACCGGTTTCGGTGCGGGGGCGCTGACCTCCTTTGGACTCAGCTCTGCCTTCGGCGTTACGAACACCGCGCTCGGCTTCGGGGGCTTTGGCTATCCCACGACCGCCTTCGGGATGTACGACGTCTTCCCGACCTGGACCGCGAGCGGCTACACCGACTGGGGGCTGGGTTCGGTGGCCAGCGACTGGATGTACAGCGGCTACACGAACCCCTACGCCTCGACCTTGGTCGCCACTCAACCTGCGGCGACGACCGTCGTGTTCGACTACTCCCAGCCGATTAACCTCGTCACCGCGGCTCCCGATCCGTCGGTCGCCACAAGCACCGAACAGATCTTCTCGGCCGCGCGCGACGCATTCCGGGACGGCGACTACGCGCGGGCCATCGAACTGGCCGATCAAGTGATCAAGGAGACCCCCAACGTCCCCGTGGTCCACGAATTCCGCGCCCTGGCCCTGTTCGCCCTTCAGCGCTACGACGAAGCAGCAGCCGTCGAATACGCCGTGCTCACATCCGGACCGGGATGGAACTGGTCGACGCTCGTCGGCCTCTACCCCGACGTCGACACGTACACCCGCCAGCTCCGCAACCTGGAAGCGTACGTCACGGCCAACCCCACCTCTCCCTCCGGACGCTTCCTTCTGGCGGATCATTATATGATTCAGGGGCACAACGACGAAGCTCTGTCGCAATTCGAGCAGGTCACTCGGCTCCAACCCAAAGACCAGCTCTCGGCCTCATTCGTCAAGGCGCTCCGGAAACCCGCCAATCCAGAACCCCAGCCCGTCGCCGCGACCCCGGCGCCCGAACAAACACAGCCTGCAACCACGCCGTCGCCGAGCCCGAGCCCGACGCCCGCGACGGAGCCGGCCCCGACAAGTCCACCTCCGCCCGCCGCCATGGCCGGAACCTGGAAGGCTCAACCCACACCTGAGCTCTCCGTCGCTCTGACGCTCAAAGAAGATGGCGCCTTCACCTGGAACGTCGATAACAAAGGGCAGAAGCAGTCACTCGAGGGTCACGCGGAGTTCAAGGACGGTACACTCGCCTTGCTCCATGCCGACGGACCGCCACTGGTCGGTAAGGTGACACAGTCCGATCCCAACAAATTCGTCTTCGCACCCCCAGGCGCCGGAGACAAGGCGCCCGGCTTGATCTTCACGCGATGAGAAAGTCGGCCGGCCCGGCCGTTTCGCCCTCAGCCCAGGGCTATCCTCGGTTTTCGCCAAGCCGAGGGAATTACGGCCGGGCCGGCCGGGCTACTGCAAACAACCCGTTGTGGAACAACACAAGCCATCGGGTTTCTGGCCCGGTCGCGGATCATTGAAAAAAAAGTGAGGCAGCGAAGTCACGGCTGAGTCAGAGGACGGCCCACGTCATGGGAGCGGAACCACGCCAGGGTTCGCCGGAGTACGTCTTCGCGGTGTTTGGGCTGACGGATGCCGTGCCCCTCACCGGGATAAACAACCATCCCGGTGTCGACGCCTCGTGATCGGAGCGCCGAGTGAAACATCTGGCCCATCGGTAAGGGACACCGGCGGTCCTCGCGGGCGTTCAGGATCAGAGTCGGCGTGTGGACGCTCGCCGCGAACGACAGCGGGCTATGCTCATACATCGCCTGCGGCACGTCCCAAGGTCGGCCACCAAACTCCCACTCGGTCCAGCTCGGCAGGTCGCTCAAGCCCCACATCACCCCCAGGTCGGTCACCGCGTTCTGGGCCACCGCCGCCCGAAAGCGGTCCGTGTGTCCGACCAGCCAGCAGGTCATGTAACCGCCGTAGCTGACCCCGTAGACGAACTGGCGGTCGCGATCGACAAGGCCCTGATCGATCAGATCGTCGATGCCCGAGAGGATGTCCCGCATATCACCGCCGCCGAAGTCGCCCCGATCCGCGTCGATGAATCCCTGACCGTACCCGGCGCTACCGCGGAAGTTGGGCTGGAAGACGGCGTAGCCGTGCGCTGCGAGTACCTGCGCGGTGAAGTCAAAGCCCTGACCGGCCCGGCTGTGCGGACCGCCGTGTGGGTAGGCGACCAGGGCATAGGGGGGCTTGGCAACCGTCCCGGGCGGGACCGTCAGAAGGCCCTCGACCTGTCGGCCATCGCTCTTCCATCGCACCACCCGGCTCTCGGCCACGAGTCGGTCACTCAAGAATGCGTTGGCCGGTGGCATCAGCCGCCGAAGCCGTTCCTGGGCCGTCGGCGTATCGTCCTTCCCCCCTTTCTCAGCGCCGAAGTCTTTCGACCGCCGCCCCTCGCCGGACTGCAAATCGACGCGGGCGCTGGTGGTCTCGATACCCACGGCCGCTGAGTAGACCAGGGCGTCCTCGCCATCCCAGCAGTCCTCCGGCAGTGGGAATGACGGAGCCGGATGCGGCGGTTGCGAACCCAAGGGGCCATGGTGGTCGAACGGGATGCTCGTGGCTCCCCCCCCTGCCCCGAGCGTCACAACCGCGAGGTTAAAGACATCCATGTGCGACCCCTTGCGCGGAATGCTCAAGCAGGCAAGCCGCTTGCCGTCGGGCGAGAACCGGGGTGAGACCTCGGGCCCGGGTCCCGTCGTCAGCCGACGCAGACCGTGGGTGGCCACGTCGATCGCCCACAGGTCGTAGTCTTTGTTGATGCTATAACGCACCGACTCGCGGTCGGACGTCCGGTTGGCGTGGACGACCAGAGTCTTGCCGTCAGGCGACCACTGTGGGTCGCCGTACCAGACGTCGTCGCCCGTCAGTTGTTCCACGCGGTGAGCGGCTGATGGGTCGGGGGTATCGCTCAGGTCGGCGACCCAGATCCGGGCCGCGCCGTAACCGGTGTAGCCTTCACCCCCGTCGGGTCGAACGACGACGACGTCCGCGTCTCGTTCCTCGGCGGTGCGTGGGTCACGGCCGTCATCGGCGACGAAGGCCAGTCGCCGGCCGTCGGGCGAGAAAGCGAGTCGGCCGTAAAAGGTATCGTTGAAAACGCGACCATACGGCTTGTCAGGTCCGGCCAGGGGGACCGCGACCCCGCCGCCGACGGGAATCAGCCAGATGTCGGTGGCCGGGTCCGACTCAGGGGGAGCCGAAGGCGTCGGCTTCCACCCCTCGGGCCGCGGGCGGGTCGAGACAAACGCAATCCATCGGCCGTCAGGTGAAAAGACCGGCGACCGTGCATCGGGCTCCCCCGCTTCCATCGCCCGGGGCGCATCCGGTTTGCCAGGCGCCAGCCAGAGGGCATTCCGTTCCAGTCGCGACCCAGAATCGATCCACTGGCGCACGAAGACGGCCTGTTTGCCATCGGGCGCTAACCGCGGCGACCGTGGACCTTCGAACCGGTAGAGGTCCTCGACGGCCAGCAGCGACCTGGGCCGTTCGGTGGGGGAATCCGCTCGGGCGGTACGCCCAGCGACCGGAAGGCTGACCGCGAACAGGCAAAGGGCAAAGCAGACCCTTGCGAAAGTCCTGGTTGGCATCACTTTGTTGTCTCTCGTCACGCCATCAGTTCGGATTCGATCGGGTGGGCACGTCGGCGGGGGACCGGCAATGACACGCTATCCGGTCCCTCTCCCCCTCGCAACCGTCATCAAGTCCAACTGGTGGGGGAAGGAACGAAAGCTGGGTCACTCGGGCTGCCACAGGAGATGGGGGATTGAAAACAGGCGGCCGGAAGACGAAATTCCAGTTGTTTCCATCGAGAATCCTCCGCCGAGCCACCACGGACCAACCACCACAAATTCATCACCTAAAATAACAAGCATTACATAAATACACGCTCGCGTTCACACTCTATTTTTTCGTCACACCAAGGTGGCCCAGGCCTACGCCCGATTCCGATATCCGTCAGGCCCGACTATCTCGACACCACACTCGTCTCTGGATTAAGATTCGGCAAGTATTAAACAGCGAAGTCGAGGTGAACGCGGAGGTCGATCGTGCCCCAATCATCGCCAAGCCCTTGCCGCGGTCCTGAGCGGGTCTCTCGCCGGGAGATGATTGAGATCGGGTCCAGCATGGCGCTCGGCCTGGGCCTGACCGATCTGCTCCGCGCGGAAGCGGGAGCGGGAACCGCGCCTCGGGCCCGGCCTCGCGCTCGTCCCCAGGATCAGTTAACGCCGACGGCCGACTCCTGCATCCTGATCTTCTTGAATGGCGGCCCCAGTCACCTCGACATGTGGGACATGAAGCCCGATGCGCCCGCCGAAATCCGCGGCGAGTTCCGGCCGATTGCGTCGAGTTTGCCCGGCGTCCAGGTGTCCGAGCACCTGCCCCTGTTCGCCCGCCAGGTGCACCTGGGAACCCTGATCCGCTCCGCGCACCACAGCGTGAACAACGCTCACGGGGCAGCCGTCTACACCAGCCTGACCGGCCACGACCGCGGCGAAGTGGGCGGGCGTGCCAAGTCGACCGATAACCCGGCGATCGGCTCGGTCGTTGGGCTCCGCCGGCCGCCCGAGACCGGGATCGTCCCGTTCGTCGCGATGCCGTATATCACCGCCGAGGGTGCGGGGGGACCGCCTCAGCCTGGTTTCTTCGGCGGCTGGCTCGGGCGGACGCATGACCCGCTCTTCGTCCTCAAGGATCCGAACGCCCCCAACTTCGGGATGCCCGAACTCTCCCACCCGGCGGGCGTCAACCTGGCTCGGTTCACGAGCCGGAGAAAGCTGGACGATGCGCTGGGAACCCCGCAAGGGTACGAGCGTGACTCGCGGCTCCGCGACGTCGACGGTTTTCGAGCCCGGGCCTATGACTTGCTCACCGCCCCCACTGCCCAGGACGCATTCCGGATCGACCGCGAAGATCCGCGGACCCGCGACCGCTACGGCCGCAACATTTACGGCCAGAGCGTGCTCCTGGCCCGCAGACTGGTCGAGGCCGGCGTCCGGGTCGCCAGCATCTCCTGGGCGCCTGACGCCAACGCCACCTGGGACACCCACGGCAATAACTTTAAGACCCTCAAAACGACCCTGCTGCCGCAGCTCGATGCCGCGCTCTCGTCCCTGCTCGACGACCTCCAGGCGCGGGGCCGACTCGACCGAACCCTCGTCGTCGTCATGGGGGAATTCGGGCGAAGCCCCAAGATCAACCCTGCGGCCGGCCGCGACCACTGGAATTTCGGCTACAGCCTCTTTCTTGCCGGCGGCGGAATCAAGGCGGGCCACGTCCACGGGGCCAGCGACAAAATCGGTGCCCGCCCCCACCTTGACCCCGTCACCCCGGCTGAGATCATCTCCACGATCTACCAGTGCCTTGGAATTCCTGCCGACTTGCTCCTTCATGACCGATTCCAGCGCCCATTCACTGTCGTCCCCGAAGGGCGGCCAATCACATCCATCCTCGCCTGAGCCAAACTCCTCACTTGGCCCGTTGAAGATTAGGGAGAGGTTCTCCGTGCCCCCGAAGCTTTCCGCCTTCCCGAAATGCTACCTTGACGTGATCGCAGGCCAGCGATCGATGACGGTCTTCGACTGGATTGCCGAGGCCCGATCGCTCGACGCCGATGGTCTGGAGATGTACGACGGCTTCTTCACCAGCCTGGACGCCCCGTACATCGATCGCGTGGGCGACGCCATCCGCGAGGCTGGCTTCGCCATGCCCATGCTCTGCTGCTCGCCCGACTTCACCAACCCCGATGCCGAGGCGAGAAAGCAAGCTGTCGCGCGCGAGGTCGAATTGATCCAGGTGACAAGGCGACTCGGCGGGCCCGGCGCCGTCTGCCGGGTTCTCTCGGGCCAGCGGTATCCCGAAGTGGGTCGTGAGCAAGGACTGGAGTGGGTTGTTGCCTGCATTGAAGAACTGCTGCCGGTCGCTCGCGAATGCGACGTCATCCTCGGGCTGGAAAACCACTACAAGGACGGGTTCTGGAAATACCCTGAGTTCGCCCAGAAGCAGGATGTCTTCCTCGACCTGCTCGAGGCGATCCCCGAGCGACAGCATTTCGGCGTGCAGTACGACCCATCAAACGCAGTCGTGGCCGGCGACGATCCGATCGCACTCTTGCGGATCGTCGCCGATCGCGTGGTCAGCATGCATGCCAGCGATCGCTACCTCGCCGAGGGGACGACCCTAGACGAGCTGCGCCAGGCCGACGGCACGCTCGGCTACTCGCCCAACCTCCTCCACGGAGTGACCGGCAAAGGGCTGAATGATTACCCCACAATCTTCGCCATCCTGGCTGAGCAGAACTACCGCGGCTGGATCAGCATCGAGGACGGAATGAACGGAATGGACGAGATGGCCGAGTCGCTCGCGTTCCTCAGAATGATGATCAAACATTATTTTCCCAAATAACCTCAAAATCCGATCATTCACAGCGTGATCCCATACAGAATCGTGCTGCGAATGATCGAAACTCAAAACATTCGCATGCTTTACTGCGTAAACGCATCCTGACTCAGCGGCAGTTGAGTGCACCAATAGGGGAGTTTGCTCCCGGCTGGCGTCACGAGTTTGGCATAAACACTGCCGTCAATCGAGCTTTTCAGAAATCGAGCAGAGCCATCGCAAAAGACGGAGTTCACCCCTCCGGAATGGTTGCTCAAGAGGTAAGGGAACGTCCCCTCGATCGTCAGTCGGTACCCGCCATTGATATTCTCAAACGAACCATCCTGATTGGCCAGGGCCCAGCCGGGTCCGTCAGTGTCTGAGGTCGCGGCCAGCCCAGATTTCGTGCAATCCGGGTTGCTCGCAGTGCCACAAACGTTATCCGAGGCCGTGAACGTGCAAAAATTGGGTAAGGGGCACGCCCAGTTCGTCATCAGCCCCCCGGAGACCGGCGAGCCCGTGGAGCTCCCGACGAGGATGTTCTCACTCACCATTAGAGTCGCGCTTGCCCCATCCTCCAGGTGAATCGGGCCCGTTTGAACATCCCAAGGGTATCCTCCTTTTGCCGTCCCCAGAAACATGACACCCATCTTCTTGCAGGTGCTTTGGTTCAGCGCCCAATTCGTCCGTTTGCCTACGTCTGGCGCTTGCGGTCCCCAGGAGGCGATTCCCCCGTTCCCCCCCGACGGGTCACCATCGAACTTGTGCCCCGTCCAAGAAATGGGCTCGGCATGCCAGCGGGCGAAACCGCCATTGACCACATAACTGAGATTCCCCTGCGACGTCTGGATCGTCGTGTCATCCGGACAAACCAGAATATCCAAGCTCGTCGAAGACGACTTCAGGTTTGACGGCATTCCCGGCTTCGCCGTCGCTGAGCTCAAATAGCTTTGACCAGGGCTCCAGGCGTTGGCAAGGTCTTTACTGTCGATATACGGCAGGATCTCCACCACCCAGTTGGAAAGCATCGGGTTAGTCTTAGGGAGAGTCGACGGCTCAGAAATCGAGGACCAAATCCACGACGGATGTTCCCGATCCGTTGGGTCCAATATATTCACTTCGGGATTCTCTGCGAATGTTCCGGCATTGGGAAACTTGTTGAACGCATTCAGAAACCCAAGGAGCCCGAGACCAACCTGCCGGAGATTATTCTGACACTTCGCCCGCCTCGCGGCCGCCCGGGCCGAACTCACCGCCGGTAACATTAATCCGACCAAGACCCCGATGATCGCAATCACAACCAGCAACTCAATCAGCGTAAATCCACCGCGAAGACGTGAACGCATGCCATTCCCCTTTCCGTGCCTGATCGGCCGATCGCTGAACGCGACCAACACCAACCTCGAATGGGTTGTGCACCCAGAACTGAGTGAATGCATGCTAGCAAGCGACCAATCAAGAGACAACAGCTTACTTTTGAGAAATAGGGGCGTTCTTAAACATGTCGATAGGGGCTGTTCTGCCTGGCGTTCAAAAATATCCCAACGATTCAGTTCGATGGATTTTGTTCACATTCCACCGGTTAATCATCAGCTTGGGCGGGTATTACGCTTTGAAATTCTCGCGTTTGCGAACGTTCCTCGTGAGATGCAAAGTCGTCGACCTCGATTCATTGACCTCCACAACAATCAGGTAAGGCGAAGGGAGTACGACTGACTACGCAAACGTTTCCTTAGGCTACGAACGGTCACCCCTTGATGTCGCATCGCAAAAAAATGACGGCTTCGATTGGGAACATTCCTGCAGGCAGGATAGTAATGCTATGCTGATGCCACTAAATAAAATTTCAATTCGACATACTAGCAAACAATTTACCGTTTTGGGGTTTTAAGGATTTCCACGTTTTTGGATTGCATCGCGTTTGCATTGGCCGTTACAACCAGTAGAGACCCATCCCTCATAATTATGAGTCTGGAGATAGCGAATTATGAGCGCCACCCTTATCGCGGATTTCATTGATCGAGTACCTCAGGCCTTCCGTGAGGGAGACCCAACGGTGACGACCAAGGATCTGGAGGTCGACAACGTGCTGCTCCTTCAATCTTTATTTCAGGCAATTGCGCAGGGAGATTTTGCGGCATTTGCTGAACTACTGGCGGAGGATGTCAGCATGGAGATTCTTGGGACTTCGACCATTCCCTTCCTCGGGGCCTGGCAGAGCCGTCAAGAAGTGGCTGAAGCCGTTCGCACCAATTTCGCGATGATCGAGGAGCAACGCCCCATGCTGCGGTCGATCGTCGCTCAGGGAAATACCGTGGTCGTCGAGGGCTGCGAACAGGGCCGGCTCCGAGGCGCTGAACTGGATTATGATGTCCAGTGGTTTCAGTTTCACACATTTAGCGGTGGGAAGCTCGTTCGCATGCGTCAGATTGTCACGGACACCCGAAGTTGACCACACCGGACTCCGCAAGCAACGGCTCCAGATCCCCAACTCGTGAAATGAGGCGAGATCCACTCAGGAATGCGAATCCGCAATTGTCCTGACCCGAATCCACTTCCGACGAACACAGAGGCGTTGTTTCCCTTCTCGGATGTTGATCATTCGCCACGTTTTATGAGGATCAGCTCAGATCGGACCACCAATCTCAAGACTGACCTCTTGCCTCGATTCATCACTTAATGCAGAGCGGATCAAATCAACTTGACCTCGGCGAGTGAGACCGAAGGGCCCTTTGCCAAACGGATCAAGATGCTTACGAAACGCGGGTTGCCCCTGGCGAAGGAGAACCAAGGCCGCTTTGATTAGTGAGCGCAGGGCAATCATTCGGTCCACCACGTGGATGTTTCCCGAGGCATTGGCGACCAGCGCGGCAACGATCGGCTGTGTCGATTGCTCAGACTTGGCGAACTCGTCAAGGGCCGCGCGGTAGCCGGGTCGAGGAAGATCGAGCCGGCGGGCCAACTCGGCAAAGGCGGGTCCTGTCGTTTCGAGATGAGCCAACAGCTTATCTCGATCGCCTCCGGTCAGCCGCTTGAGCGCCTCGGTCTCCTCCTTTCCGAACCCAATATTGGTCCATTCCTCGTCATCGATCCGAGGCCTGGTTGTCCTGAGCTTGCCGCGGATCGACCCGAGAATGAACCGAGACTCGGGACCGATCGTGGCCGAGGCCGGTTCCGGAGGGGCCAAAACCTCGAGCCGCCGAGAAAGGTCGTCGAGCGTGGCGTGATCCCATCTGGGCAGGAGGCGGCCGAGGGTCCGGAACAAGTGTCCCTCGCTCCCCCCTTCAAGGATTCGGGCGATCAGGACGCCGCCAGTTCCGACTCGATGAGCCAGTGTCAGTCCCGCGAATAGCTCGTTGAGTGCTTCAAGGCCCTGTCCCATGCGGGTGTGCCGACGGGCGGAAAGACACGTGACCCGGATCACGCTGAGCAAACTCGCTGGCTTGAGAGGTTCCTTGTCGAGGTCATCAGGCGAGAGAACCTCGTTTTCCCAGCGACACTGACGAATCGAGGCCGCCTCTCGCATTGCTTCCAGGGCGGAACTGGCTGCTTGAACCATGGCCACCGCGCGCGGGTTATCAATCGCAATTGTTGCGGACTCACGAAGCCAATCCACATCTTCCGACAGCAAACCTTCCGCCCACGCGAACATTTTTCGGTAGGTCAGGGCAGCATTCGCCCCTTCAATTCCCTCACCACCAAAGACGGGTGGTAAACTCGGCTTGAGCCAATTGGCCAGAGTGGCCCACAACCAGGCGAAGTGAAAGTCACGACGGTTCATAAAAGCTTTCTAACATGCAGTTTTTACGAGCCCGGCACAGATAATCAATGATCGCTGAGCAACGAAGGTCAACCTCGAAAAGCCCCCTACTATTCGTCGCGATCGTCATCTTCTTCAATGAAAGAGCTCAAGTCAAAGTTCTCTTCGCATGGCACGTCCTCTCATCGTCAGAACCAGAATCGAGCACAACGTGCCCCGGGATTTAGCCTCGAGCCCAGATGCATCGACATTCGCGGAACGGGATGTCCCTCGTTCCAAACAGGATGGCGCCGCGGCTCGGCGTCGCAAGCACCTTGCATCGGGTTCCGGAAAAAAGCGGGGTCGCCACCACGATTTTTGCTTGACGACTGGCGGGTTTAGCTTGTAAAGTTCATCATTCACAATTTGGTGCGCATCTTATCCAGAGTGGCTGAGGGACGGGCCCTGCGACGCCACAGCAACCGGTCTACCAATTGGTGGATGCTGGTGCTAACTCCTGCCCCAGCGTTGTCTGAGCCGGAAACGGTTCGACACGCAGATGGGACAGATAAGATAGTCTTCGGTGATGGCGTGCCTAGCCACGTCTCTCGCCATTGACCTGCCTTATCCTCACTTCCATCATCGCTTCAGCGACTCTGGATGTCGCGCACCGGGACGCCCACTCGCTTTTATTGAGGGGTCGTTCGTCCTCGACTCTCCGCCCTTTGGACTCGTCTGAACACGAGTCGGGCCGGAGTTACAGGAGAATCGCCGGTGTCTGGAGAATTCGTCAGCGGGCTGAAGTGTCGTCTCTGCGGTAAGGTCTACCCCAAGGAAGCTCTCAACTTCTGTACCGAGGACTTCGGCCCGCTCGAAGTCGCGTACAACTACGAGGCGGTTGCGAAGTCCTTCACCAGACAGGCGATCGAATCGCGTCCCAGGACGATGTGGCGCTATCGCGAGTTGCTCCCCGTGGATGGCGAGCCCACCGTCGGCCGGCACGTGGGCGGCACCCCCTTGATTCGGGCTGATCGGCTCGCCAAGGCGCTCGGGCTCCGCGAGCTTTATATCAAGAACGACGCGGTCAACCACCCTTCGCTCTCGTTCAAAGACCGCGTCGTGGCTGTCGCGCTGTCGAAGGCGGTCGAGCTCGGGTTTGAGACGGTGGGATGCGCCTCGACGGGCAACCTGGCCGGCAGCGTCGCGGCCAACGCGGCGGCCGCGGGTTTGAATGCTTACGTCTTGATTCCGGACAACCTCGAGCAAGGTAAGGTGCTTGGCGCCACGATCTACGGGGCCAAGGTCATCGCGATCCAAGGCAATTACGACCACGTCAACCGGCTCTGCTCGCAGATCGCCTTCCGGTTCGGCTGGGGGTTCGTCAACGTCAACCTCCGCCCCTTCTACGCGGAAGGTTCGAAGTCGATGGGCTTCGAGATCGCCGAGGATATGGGCTGGCGAATTCCCGACCAGGTCGTCGTGCCGATGGCCGGCGGCAGCCTGATCGGCAAAATCCACAAGTCGTTCAAGGAACTCGAGCGGCTCGGCCTCGTCTCGGGACCGGTCAACACCAAGATGTTCGGGGCCCAAGCCACCGGCTGTAACCCGATCGCGAACACGGTCAAGACCGACGCCCTCCGGGTCAAGCCGGTCCGCAACCCCGACACGATCGCCAAGAGCCTCGCCATCGGCGATCCGGCCGACGGCTACTTCGCCTCGCAGTTGATCCGCGACACCGGCGGCTGGAGCGAAGACGTCGATGACGACGCGATCGTCGACTCGATGCGGCTCCTAGCCGAAACCGAGGGGATCTGGGCCGAGACTGCGGGCGGTGTCACCGTCGCTGTCGCTCGGAAGCTGATCGCCCAAGGCAAGATCGACCGCGACGCCTCGACCGTCCTCTGCATCACGGGCAACGGCCTCAAGACGCAGGAGGCCCTGATCGACAAGATCGCTCGCCCGGTCGTCATCAAGCCGAGCCTGGCGGAGTTCGAGGCCCTGGTCGGTGCCGAGTCGCCGGACCTGGTCGCCACCGAGGCCTGATCGCAGCCGCTCGACTCACTCCGTAGAATGAGGAAGATCGTCCGTCATCCCTTCGAGGGATCGCGGACGCCGTTCGCCATCACTTGAATATCCGCCGTGTCTCAACGCCTTTATTTCAGAGCGAAGGATAGGAACTATGCCGGTCGTCACGATCCCCACTCCGTTGCGTCCTCACACCGGCGGCCAAGCCCGGATCGAAGCCCAGGGAACGACCGTGGCGGAAGTCCTCAGCGACCTCGGATCACGCTATCCTGAATTCCAGAAGCGGATCTTCGACGGCGCTGGGGCGCTTCAACAATACGTCAACGTCTACGTGAATAATGAAGACATCCGATACCTCGACGACCTGACGACCCCTGTCGTCGAGAAGGATGTCGTCGACATCATCCCGGCCGTCGCGGGGGGCTGAGCGAACGGCTCCGGTCGGAGCCCCGATGAGGGCTGCCGGTTCGGGTGAAAACGTCGTTTCTCTGGATCCAGCCCGGATCAACGAGGAGGAATGATTATCAATCGCCTGATCCGGCAGCCAGACCAGACTTGTGTGGTCGAAGGGTTTCCTCACGCCGGCCCCAGTTGACTTTGGATGCTCCCGGCCTTCTGGTTCGCGTTCTTGACCAAGGCCAGATCCTGGGGCAGTGAACGCGGCAACGAATTGTCATCGTTCCATCTTTTAATCAAGAGCGCGCCCCCCTTTAGCGGATGACCGCGACCAGGAATTTCTCCAATGCCTTCCGACGTAGCCGACCCGCTCGATCGCTATAGCCGTCAGGTCCGTTTCCCCGCCCTCGGTGAGTCGGGGCAACGCAAGCTGATGGAGAGCCGGGTCACGATCTGTGGCTGTGGCGCCCTCGGCACCGTCCTGGCCAACCACCTGGTTCGTGCGGGGGTGGGCCACATCCGGATCGTCGATCGCGACTTCATCGAGACGCATAATCTCCAGCGGCAAATCCTCTTCGACGAACAGGACGTGGCGGACAACCTGCCCAAGGCCGAAGCGGCCGCGCGCAAATTGCGGCAGATCAACAGCGCGATCACGATTGAGCCGGTCGTCACCGACATCGACCACACCAACATCCTCGACCTGGTCGGAGACGCCGACCTGATCCTCGACGGCACCGATAACTTCGAAACCCGCTACCTGATCAACGACGCCGCAGTCAAACTCAACAAGCCCTGGATCTTCGGTGGCGTGATCGGCAGCGAAGGGCAGACGATGACGATCATTCCGGGCAAGACCCCTTGCATCCGGTGCCTGATCGAAACCAGCCCTCCGCCCGGAATGACGCCCACCTGCGAGACGGCTGGCGTGCTCGGTCCGGCGGTCGCCGTCATCGCCTCGTTCGAGGCCGTCGAGGCGATCAAGCTCCTCAGCGGTGCGCACGATGCGCTCAATACTGAGCTCATCATGGTCGACCTCTGGGAATGGTCGTTCCGCCGCCTCAAGGTCGCCGGCCTGCTGGGCAAGGTGGACTGTCCTTGTTGCAACCAACGCAAGTTCGAGTGGCTCGACGGCGCTCTCGGCTCGCACACGACAACCCTCTGCGGGCGAAACGCCGTGCAAATTGCGACCCGCCGCTCCGAACCGCTCAACTTCGTCGAGATGGCATCGCGACTTGCCCCCTTGGGCGAGATCCGGCACAACGCGTTCATGCTCCGGTTTGCCACCGAAGGCCATGAATTCACCGTCTTCCCCGACGGCCGGGCCATCATCAAGGGAACCAACGATATCGCCAAGGCGCGCACGCTCTACGCGCAGTTCGTCGGCAGCTAAGTCTCAGTGGTGCATCCGTCAGGCTCATGGATGTCGAGGATTGAGTCGAGCCAGACCCACACGACCGGCCCCTTGCCTCAATCAATCGGGATCGGTGCGAGTCCGAGGGATTGTCAGGGGCCGAGGAATTTACGGCCGTGCTACGGGTTGTGGCTCACCTCAACGGTTGGACATAGTCTTCCTTTGATTTGTGTGCTCGCCGCTGGGTGCTCTTCCGAAAAATCAAGGAAAACCGTGACCAACCGCTTGGCGGAATCCACCACCACGGCTTCACTGCAAATCCAGACAAGGATTCGACCGTCATGAGGTCTTGGCTCGGTCTTGACGGTCACCCTTCCGGGACCGCGACGAACCCGCTCATGGGGGAGGCCTCCTCGACGTTCTTCTCCTGATTTCCCAGAATCATCCCAGCCAATCTCTTTTCTCTTTTGCGCAGAAATATGTCTCTGTGGTGTAAGCCCTCCTGAGATCGGATCCGATCATGATCTACCTCGACAACGCCGCCACGAGTTTTCCGAAGCCCGAGCCTGTGTATCAGGCCCTTGACACGTTCGCCCGGACGAGCCTGGCCAATCCTGGGCGGGCCGGGCATCGGATGGCCGTCGCCGCCGAGCGGACGTTGGATGACACGCGGCACGCCCTCAACCAGTTCTTCCGCGGCGAGAGCCCCGACCGCTGGATCTTCACGCTCAACTGTACTGATGGGTTGAACCTGGCGATCAAGGGGAGCGTGAAGCCGGGCGATCATGTCATCACGTCGGATCTGGAGCATAACTCGGTCAGCCGGCCGTTGCGGGCGCTCGAGAAGGCCGGAGTGATCTCGTTGACTCGGCTCGCTTCGGATGGCGGCTATCTCGATCCGGAGGCCGTCCGCAAGGCGCTTACGCCGAAGACCTCGCTCGTGGCCTTGACTCACGCCTCGAACGTCCTAGGCACCGTCCAGCCAATCGAAGCGATTGCCCCGATCGTCCGTGAGGCGAATGCCCTGTTCCTGGTCGACGCCGCACAATCGGCCGGCGTGGTCGCAATCGACCTTCGGGCCACGCCGATCGACTTTCTCGCATTCCCAGGGCACAAGTCGCTCTACGGACCGACCGGCACGGGGGCCCTCTACGTCGGTTCCCGGGCCAACCCTCGCCCCTGGCGCGAGGGAGGCACCGGCGGTGATTCGTCGAGCGAAACGCAGCCTACCCTCTTCCCTTACCTGCTCGAAGGGGGAACCCCCAACGTGCTGGGAGTCGCGGGGCTCGCCGCCGGCGTCGCCTGGGTCGCCCAGCGGGGGGTCGAGGAGATCCGCAAACATGAGGTTGCGTTGCTCCAGCGCGTCGTCGATTGGGCCGAGGGCACGGAGGGGTGGCAAATCTCCGGGCGCTGGAACCCCGGGTCGCACGTCGGAGCGCTCTCGCTCGTCGTTCCCGAGACGCTCACGCCCCAAGACTTCGGCTCGATCCTCGACACGAGTTTCGAGATCGCCGTACGACCCGGCCTCCACTGCTCTCCTTATATCCACCGCGCCCTGGGCACCTTCCCGGACGGCACCCTCCGTGTCAGCCCCGGTCCGTTCACCACGGACGAGGAGATCAGCACGTTCCTGAACGCCCTGACCGAGATCACCGCGGGCGTTCTTTGACCCCAGCCGGCTGCGCCGGTTCGACCACGATCGGCTTCGAGGATTCGGGCGCCGGTTGAGTCGAACCGCTCGGCTTGTCTGAATCGTTCGACGTCCCCTTGGCTGAACCGGCCGCCGGCACGGTCGGGGGCAACGTGGGAGGGGCCAGGAACGGCATTGCGGTCTTGCGATGCCCTCCTTTCAAATGGAGGACGACCGGGTCCGGCGTCTTGCTCACCCGGATCGTCTTGGTCTCCTTCTTCTCGTCGGTGGTCCCTTCGTGGGTGATGAGTTCAAGGGTCGCCTCGAGGGCGGGCTTGTCCGGGTTGTTATAGATCGTCTCAATCTTGATGGTGTAATCGCCGTCGAAGCCGCGGGGGCAAACGTAAACGCTCTCCGGATGCGTGCCGTACCCAAGTTTAATGATCGCGCCCCCGAACACGGTTCGCGGCATGACGTCGCTTGCGGTGGCACCAAGCGGTTCTTCCACCATCAACCCGAGACTGGCATCACCCGTCCAGGTGAGTCTGACGAAGACATCGCGATACTCTGCCGCAGCCACACGAGCGAGCAGGGTCTCGGCTTCGGGGGATCGCCCCTCCTCCCGCAGGCTCTTGGCCAGGGTCTCGGCCTGCTGTCGGGCTTCGGGGCGGATCCGTTCGTCGAACCCGGGCCAGCCCAACGCAAAGAGCTTTTCGATGGCCATTGCCATACGTTCCGGAGTCTTTGTCTTCTGAGCCAGGTTGATCATCATGATCAAGGGCTCGGACCGGTGCGGGATCTTTTCGGCCGCCTCGTCCAGCAGTTTTCCAACCCGATCGTATTCGCCGTTCAGAAGCATCAAGTCAGCCACACTCACAAGGTGGTTCGGGTTGTGACTCCGCTCCGCCATGTCGGCCGCAAATCCAAGGGCGATCTTGAAGTCCTTCTCGGGCCCCTTGTTCATCTTGATCGCGAGGGCGAGCGCCTCGTACATCCAGGGCTCGGCATGCTTGCTGTGATAGGTCAGGTAGCCCCTGAGTACCGCTTCAACGTCCTGGCTCTTCTTGTTGACGTTCAGAAGAGTCACTTTATCCTTCAGGTCCTTGGACGTTTCGGTGTGCGTTCGGTAGTAGTTCTTCCAGTATTGAGCCGTGCTCGCCGACCGTTTTTGGGTCGTCACGCTCCCCTTGGGCGCGGGGGCGATCGGGATCAAATGGGAAGGGGCGTCGGTAGGCTTCGCGGGGACGATCGTCAGGGGGGCATCGCGGTTCGGTTTGCCCGTCGAAGTTCGCGGCGAGGAAACGCCACCGGGACCAGGTGACTTGACGCCACGCTGGTCCCGGGAAGGTTGAACCGTTGAGGAAGGCTGGGCCGCCTCAATTAGCTGCTTTTTTTTTGCGAGAAGGCACCGGCCGGTTCGGCTGACTTCGCCGGATCGGTCGCGGGAACGGACATCATGCCGCCCATGCCACCCATCCCGCCGCCCATGCCGCCGCCCATACCACCGCCCATGCCACCCATCATACCACCGCCCATACCGCCGCCCATGCCACCCATACCACCGCCCATACCGCCACCACCGCCGCCACCCATGAGCGAGAGCGGGATGATCGCGAGGTCGGCCACCGGGTAGACCCGGATCTCGGTCGGCTGGTCTTCCGAGTCTTCATTGGTGATCGTCAGCAAGCCGTCCTTGACCGTGTAGGTCAGGCCGAGTTGCTTGAGCATCAGTCGAAGCGTCGTCTTGAGCGGCACACCTTCCAGGTCCAGGGTCACGGTCGAAGTCATCGTCTTCTCGGCCTCTTGAAGGCCGACCGGGTCGACGTAGATCGGGATCCCATTGTCGTTCGCGCCCGTGGTTGCGCTCTTGATGTACTTCAGCACGTCTTCGAGCGGGGTCTCGTTGCCGAACCCCATCGAGATCGGGTCATCCAGCTTGGCCAGGATCGACTTCGTCTTCGGGTCTCGGTCGAGCAAGTCGACCGCGCGGCCGTAGCGTCGAATCCGTCGTTCCGACAACACGCGCCACTGGTCGGCGTCGGGATACTCGAGCGTAATCGTGTCGGGGAAAGGCACCGCGGCGCGATCCACATCCTGCAGCGAGAGCATGAAGCGGAACTCTTTGAGCTGCTCGAACGCCAGCTCCTGGGCCAGGAAGCCCACCGTCTCGGCGACGAACACGCCTGCGCGGGGGGTCGGATCGTTGGGGACCAATGCCCGCGCCTTCTGGGCCAGCATCCGCGCCTCGTAGAAGGGGGCGGTGGAGGCCACGATGTCTCCCAGGCCGCCGTTGTAGAGGATGTTGTAGGTCCCCTGGGCCATGAGACTATCGAACTGGAGCATCATCACGCTGACGGTCGCCTGGTTGCGTTCGACGAGGTCGAGCGCCCGGATCCGCTGCTCGGCGGAGGCTTCGCGACGGAGCCGCTCGGCCTGCTCCTGGACGATCCGCTCTTCGGCGCGGACGGTGGAGAGGATCTGCGACTGAATGCGTCGATCGAGGTCGTTCCGGACCGCTTCGGGGACGTCGGTGGCGGAGCGAGCCACGGTCTGCGCCAGGCGGAGCGTGGTGAGCGCGGCCTCGGGCTGCCCGGCGTTGACCAGGTCACGAGCCGCCTGCAAACGCTGGTTGATGTCGGCAACGAGCTGCTGGCGAACGATGTCGGAGATGCGGGCCGTTTCCTCGAGCGTGGCCTGGGGCTGGCGGTCGGCGGCGGGTTCAGTGCCGGCCGGGAGCGGTACCGCAGGGGGCGCCTCGGCGGCGGGGGGCTCGGCGGCAGGAGGCGCGTCCGCTGGGGCCTGGAATGCGACCTGGATCTGGGCCAGGGCTCGCTTGGCTTCGTTGTTTTGGGGATCGAGCTCGAGCGCCTTGCGGTAGAAGTTCGTCGCTTGCTCGGTCGCTCCCTGTGCAAGCGCCTGCTGGCCGAGCTCGGCGAGCTGCTTCGGCAAGGGCATCGTGTCGGCGGCTCGCGACGTGATACCGGTTAGGAGCAGGCCGCTCAACGTCAACGGCCCGAGACCTTTCCACATCCTCGCGGTTTGGGACATGATTGTTCGTCTCCAGAAGGGGATCCCGGCTTTACGTCCGGTACGAGCGTGGGGATGCGTCATTTTAATCAAAAGAGAACGACCGTGACTCGGCAAATCGGTTCGATTCCACCTCTGATGGCCAGCAAGAACGGCGAATGCTCACCGAAAGCAGGCATGACCAAAATCAACTCGAGAGCTCGGCTGCGAGCGTTCTCCTACGGTTTCTCTTATTATGCCACATAGAACACATCGAGGCACAAGTCATGCCCTTGCTCCAAATCTGGGCGACCCAAAATCGCGAACCGGCCGCTTCGCGGCGCAACGATGCGAATTCTCAACGCGATGATTTTCGATCGCCTTTGACAGTGTTAGAGGGATGTTCTATCAACAGTTAGAGCCATTCCCGATTCGTCACTCAAGTGTAGTGTGAGGGTGCGACTGCTGACGGACCTGGTCGATTCGACCCCGCGGGCACTCATCGAATTATCTCGAATCGGTGAGTCGCCTCGAGCGAGATCGCAACGACCACGTCCCAGTCAGGGAGGAACCGAGAACTGGTCATGCCTGATCGCCCTAAGAAAAAGACGCCGCCGAAGGCGAAGAAATTCGATTCCTCCTCCGTACCCGAGGACGCAATGCTCCACGACCGCCGTGGCGGGCCCTGGCGGCGCAACCAAGGGGGCGCGGACGCTCTGGCGAAATCGACGAATCCGGATCGTAACCCAGCCGAGCGGCAGGTCAAAAAAGAGCGACGCAAGCGAGTCGATCCGACCACCTTCGAGAAGCAGTATACGGACGACGAGATCGAGTTCATGAATGCGATGCAGCACTTCAAGATGCAATCGGGCCGATCGTTTCCCACCTATGGCGAAGTGCTCAAAGTCGCGAACGAGCTCGGTTATCGCAAAATGCTCGCGTTCAACCTGATCCAAGGCATTGACAATCCCACGGCTCGCTCGGAAGGGTCGAACGAGTCCTCGCCGAAAATCACATGACACCACGTCCTTTGCGGCCGTTTCGAAAAGCAAGAACGACCCGGCGCCATGCAGGCTCCGGGTCGTTACCCTCTCCTCGAGCGATTGAGCTGTCAGCGTGAGATCGTGACGACGGCAGGACCGTGGATCAGGCTTGCCCAGGCCACGACCGCTTCACGGGTCAGGCGAACGGCATTCGTCAGTTGATTCTCGCTTCGGTCGACCTCGGCAGCAGCGGCGGCGGTCGATTCTTGAACCCTGTCGGCGATCCGATTCAAGGCGTAAGTCTCGTCCGTGCCGAGGTCTTCGCTCATTTCGAGCGGCTCGTCACTCGAAGCCCGTGCCGTGGCGACCAACGCGGAGGTATCACGGTCGAAGCGGATCACCGTGGCTTCGATCACCTCCTCGAAAACTAGGTCGAGGTCCGTGCTCAGGTTCGAGCTGGCCAATTCGACCGGCTTGTTCCGATTTGTCGCTTCCGCCCAACCCTCGAATACAAGTTCGGTCAGGTCGGTGTGATCCAACGACTCGTCGCCGATGATCGCGACAGGTTCGGTGGGAAGCTCGAGGTCAATCACGATCGATTTCGACGAGTCCAAGGCCGCCAACTGAGCGCCGCTCTTGATGGATTGGTCCGTCTCACGGGTTTCGCCCGCAAGCGCGTCTTGAGCGAACAAGGCGACCGAATCATTGAGAGCCACGGCAAATTCCTCGTCCGAGACGAGTGGACGTGCGGGGGCGACCACGGACAGTGCGGCCTCGGCAGGGTCAACGGCGAAAACGTACGCCCCCGAGTCAGCCAAAGTTTCCGTGTCCCATTCAGCAAGGCGGTCATTCGCCCAGTGTTGCGCGGTACGGGCCATCGTATCTAGATCGCGTCGAGACGGCATGCTCAAAGCTAGCCCGGCGACAAGGCCGACCAGGACCAGGCGCAACACCATCGGTCGTTCTCCGCGATATCGTTGTGTCGTCATTGCAGTTTGATCCGTTCAATGGGGTCGTCTGATGTCATCCGTGGTGACCCATTGATCCTTCGGTGTCAAATAGTATCGACAAGGAAGACTCGAACCTTTAGCGATTCCAGGTCATCTGGAAGGTTCAGATAAAGAATCCTGGCCGGGTAAGCCAGAGCGTGGGGCAGGCGGAGGGATGGTAGCGATTTCGCGTTGCTCGACGGGGGGAAATCCGTAGGATGACGATGGGTTCCGAAAGAGATAGCGATGAAGTCGATTCGATCCAAAGGAGTGGACTGCGATGGGCAAGACGGTCCTGGTGACAGGTGCGGGGGGATTCATTGGGAGTCACCTGACCGAACGTCTGGTCCGTGATGGCCACACCGTGCGGGTCTTGACCCGGTACAACGGCCGGGATGAGCGCGGCCATCTCGATGGACTTCCTTCAGAGATCGTGGGAGCACTGGAAGTGCACCGGGGTGACCTGAAGGACCCGGAGGCGGTCCGCAAAGCCGTTGAGGGGCGAGCCTGGGTGTTTCACCTAGGGGCGCTGATTGCGATCCCTTACTCGTACCAGAACCCGTACGACGTGGTGCAGACGAACGTCCTTGGCACCGCCCACGTGCTCGACGCTTGCCGTTCGAGCAGCGCCCTCGAGCGGGTCGTACTGACGTCGACGTCCGAGGTGTACGGGACCGCGCAGTTCGTACCGATTGACGAACGCCACCCGCTACGGGGGCAGTCCCCCTATGCCGCCACGAAAATCGCCGCCGACGCATTGGGTGAAAGCTACCACCGCGCGTTTGGGTTACCTGTCACGATCCTCCGACCGTTCAACACGTTCGGACCGCGCCAGTCGGCGCGGGCGATCATCCCGACCATCATCAGTCAGGCTCTGACGCGCCCGTTGATTCGACTGGGGAGCCTGGACCCCCGCCGCGACCTCACCTACGTCAAAGATACGGTCTCAGGGTTCGTGGCCATCGCCAAATGTGACGCAGCAATCGGCCAAGCGGTCAATATCGGCCGTGGTGACGACGTCTCCATCGGTGAGTTGGTCGAGCGGATCGCCGCGCGACTCGGGACACCGATCCAGGTCGAGACCGATTCCGAACGGGTCCGCCCCGCCGCCAGCGAGGTCGGCCGACTCCTGGCCGGGACGAACCTCGCCAAAGAGCTTTGGGGCTGGTCGCCGCAATATTCACTCGACGAGGCGCTCGATGAGACGATCGCCTGGATCCGCGACAACATCGCCCGATTCCGGGTCGATGCGTACACGACCTGACACTTCGTCGTTGACGATCGGCGGGCGGGCCACATCGCGCGGATTACGCGATCACAAGGCCCGCTCCTCGACCACCGCTCGGCTCTGGCTTCAACGCCCGATCGCGCTCGCACCGTCCTGCTTCAACCAGACCGACTTATCATCAATCTCGGGGGGCAACGATCGTCCAGTTCGAAGCTGACAGGCTGGGCAATCCGTCGGGTGCCCTTCGAAACCCCTCTGGCTCGACTCAAGCGGCGGCGTTGTTTCCGGCCGTTCCACCTGTGCAGCGACGGTGAAAATTGCGCCTGAAATGAGCGCAAACCAAACCACTCCATTGCAGACACTACGCATGAATATCCTCAGAATCCTCTAGCCAATTGGAAAGGGCAAATCGGGGGGGGGAAATTGGCAGGCAAGTTGGCGGGTACGACCAAGAATCCCTGGGCAGGCCTAGAAGTATCTCATATTTGTGTGACTCTTTCAACAGAAGTTCCGAAGCTGCTCTCACGACAATGACAAAAACGCACCGTGTTGGCCCAAGATGAGCGGACCAACAACCCGCGGTTTCCTGAAGCGAGGAATAGGGATCGCTCGTGAGGATGGTGCCGGCGGGTGAATCGATCTGGTTCGACGATCAGCCGATCGTCGCCAAAATCAGGATGACCCAGCTCTATTGGCAAGTCGCCACCTCAAGGAATGGGAATCGAGCAAGGTCTCGCGCTCGGATTGCCACTGAGGGGAGCGGCACGCGACCTCGTCCCATGACGACCGCTGACCAAGGAAATCGCAAATACAAATATCTTCCTTGGATTAAACACGCAGCAGTCTCGGCGTTCATGTGCGTCTTCCTCGACCCAGGGCCTCCTCCCCTGCCCCCAGGCCGCGGCCAACACCCCTGTTCGAACACGTCGAACACGGTCAGTCCGATCAAACGATTGAGGCGGACACGGTCGAACATGGGACAACGCAGAAGCATGTTCCTGAAGCTACACGCCGTGGAGAGGGTGAATCGGCTCTTGGAAACCAACCATCAATGATGACGGATCCGTTTTGCCTTGCGGCGTCTCTGCCTGAATCTTACGCACGTCGCAAAATCCGCCTGGTTCCCCGAAGCTCTAAATCCTCGGGGCGCAGTGCTTTGCACGATCCGTTTTGGTTCCCGTTGCCCGACCGCCGCGAACCGAAACGGACTTTGGCTTCGTCAGCGCCGATCACCAGCGATCTTCCCACTTTGTCGATGATCCGGCGGGTTCTGCTCTCATGAAACCAGCTACAGTTGGCGATCTCCGCCAATGAGACGCCCCAAATTTTGAGTCTACAGGAGCTCGTGGTGGTCGGGAGAGGCCATGGACAGGAGCGGCTCTCAGAACTCGTTGGCCTGAACCACCTCGATGGACCGATCCTGACGCACGGCCAGGTTGCCCTCAGACTCGGCTGAGAGTGGCTGCGCGTGTTGCACCGGCCTGCAGCTCCGAAAGCATCATGAAATTAAGTGCTTGAACGTTGATCGAACCAGGAACACCTTGAGGTGAGCCTCGTCGGAAAAGTTCGAGAACATCTCAGCGAATGCCTGAGAGGACGTTCGCCCGTATTAGCGGCGTGAGAGACCGCCTCACCACCATGCGCAACCAGGGCGCACAGGAAAGACAGACGTCTGCTGCTACGGCGGCGTCACCCCGGCTGAGCTTCTCACAGAGCCCGATCAAGCGACTACAGGGCCCGATCAAGCGATCTCACTGTGTCTCACCCTGGGAGCTCGCTGCGACTGGACGCCCTCGCAACGCGCATTCTTCGCCACAAATTCGCGAGCGAGGCTCGCTCTGCCAGGTCACAAATCCCCTCAAACCACGCAAGCATCGTCGCGGCATAATAAACGAACCGCGCGGAGCCGCCTCGAAAGGTACATCGATTCATCATCAATGTCGTTATTTCGCAACACGACGAACCTCTTAACGACGGGACTCGTTCGTCTGAATTAACATGAGATCTGGCTCGGGCGCAAGGATATGGAATGACTTCGATCCTGAATCAATTTCACGCTGAGGACCTCGATCGACTCGGTTTCCGTGTGGGGCCCGCGGAACAGGGGGCGTGTTCCCTTAGATCATCAATGGGCCGAATCCGGCCCGATGACGTAGGCATGAGGGGAACAATCTCTTAAAAAAGGGGGGCGGGCTGGGCGTGCTTTGCCAACCGCGACGCGTTCTCTCAAAAAAGGGACAGCTTTGCTAGCGACACAAAACGAGGCCGTCGAAACCGCCTTCGTTTGATGGGATAAGTCCAACGAGAGCCTGGCCGCCTTGCCTTCCCGGCTCGGTGACCGCTCCACCCGGCGACCCCGCCTCGACGTCGAGGCGAACGCATTCAAGGAAATCGATTTCGAGATCGCGGTACGTCCCGCGGTTTCGACCCCTCGGCTTTCCGCGATACGTGAGTGTCCCACCACACGCTTCCTCAAGGAGGATGCTTTGGATGAGTAGTTCCGCAATCTCGCCCACACTTCCGCAACGATGCCCGACCACTTCTCAGGTCGTCGAGGCCCAACTTGTCCGTGACTGGCGTTATGAGTGTTCAAAGCGTGCACTCGACATCACCGCATCACTTACTTTCCTGCTCCTTTTGCTTCCCCTCTATATTCTTATTGGAGTCGGAGTGAAGCTGGGCAGCTCGGGTCCGGTCTTCTTCAGACAGAAACGGCTCGGCCGCGGTGGAAAGGTGTTCTGGTGCTACAAGTTTCGCACGATGGTCCCCGACGCCGAAGCGCTTCTCGCCCATTGCAGTGATCTCCTCGCGCGATTCGACGAGAACTACAAGCTGACCGACGACCCACGGGTCACTCGTCTCGGAGCGTTCCTCCGCAAGACGAGCCTGGACGAGATCCCCCAGCTCTGGAACGTGCTTCGAGGCGAGATGAGCTTGATCGGACCTCGTCCGATCGTCGTGCCGGAACTGAGCCGGTACGGGGACGACGGCGCCCGGCTACTCTCGGTCAAGCCCGGCCTGGGAGGGATCTGGCAAGTCAGCGGACGCAGCGACACCTCGTACGCCCAACGAATCATGATGGACATGAAATATATCGAGTCACGTTCGTTCTGGTTCGACCTGAGGCTCCTGATCGCCACCGCGCTGGTTGTTATCAAGGGGCGTGGCGCCTACTAAGCAGCGCCTCAATACGGTGCAAGGCGCGACGCGAACTCATCCCGGTGCGACGAATGAGATCTGGGACGGACGGACCGATGTTGGAAATCCAAACACCCTCGACGAGTTCTCCCACGGGAATGATCGTCGATCCGGCCAACCTGATCGCGATCCTCTGGCGGGGTCGTCGGCTGATTGCCGCGTCGATTCTGGGCTGCCTCCTACTCGCGGGGTTCTACCTGCTCAACACCGACCGGATCTATCAGGCCACCGCCAAGCTCCTGATCCTCCAGCAAGGAGGACGGCCCTTGAGTGTCGTGAGTGTCGACACCGGCGGACTGACCGAGTCCGGCGAAGATTACATTCCGACCCACGCCCTGGTCCTCAAGAGCCCGATCGTGGTCCGCCACGCCATCGAAGCCGTCGGTTTGAAGAATCTTGCCAGCCTGGACGTCGCCGGCAACATGGAGCGGGCCGTGCGGGACGTGACGAAAAGCCTCTCGGTAACTCGACCCGACCGCCTGGCGAAAATCCTCCAGATCGACTTCCGGGCCAAGAGCCGCGAGGAAGCCGTTCGCTTGGTCGCCGCCATCACGCTCAGCTACAAGAAATTCCTCGAAGAGGTCTATCAGAAAAACAACAGCGACGTGGTTTTCCTGATGACCAAGGCACGTGATGACCTGAACAACGAACTCAAGGATCTCGAACAAAAATACAAGGAGTTCCGGCTCGAGAACCCCCTCCTGACAAGCGACGGCACCGGTCGCCCCTTGATTGCCAGACGCATCGACGAGTGGAATCGCGCGACCACGGAATCGATGGTGCGCGCGGTGCAGCTCAAGGAGCAACTGGAACTCGGCCGCAAGCTCGCTCAGGACGGCGTCGGACTCGGCTCGATCACCTATGCGATGGACCAGCTCGCCGGCTCCGGCTCGAGCCTGGGAGGGCGCAATCCATCATTCAACGCCGCGGCCCCCTCCGACTACGTTCGCCAGCTCAATCAGGAACAGCAGCGGCTCACCGACCGCCACGGCCCTCAGAACACCAAGGTCAAAGAAATCCAGGAACAGATCACCTCGGTCCTCGAACAATCGCGGAGCTCACGCAACCGGATCGACCAGGTTGAGATCCGGGAACTCCTCGACTCGATCGAAGGGAGCCTCCGCTCGGTCATTTCAATGCGTGAGAAGATCGCGGACCAGTTCGAGAAGGACATGACCGACGCCAAAAAGGCGGAGATCGCGCTGCTGAATGAATCCATCTTGAAGAGCAACCTCGAACGACAGCGGGCCCTGTTCAACGGAGTGGTCGACCAGCTCAAGCAAGCGAAGCTCGTGGGCGACTTCAGTGGCATCCGGTCCCAGACGATCGAAGAGGCCAACGCCTTGCCCAAGGCGGTAAGTCCCCTGTTCTCGCTCACGCTGGTCGTCGCCCTGGTGGTCGGTGGTGTCCTGGGCACAGGGGGCGCATTGGTCAGCGACCTGCTCGATCCTCGGATCCGCTCGCTCGAGGAAATCCGCAAGGTCCTTCAGCTTCCGATGCTCGGTCAGATTCCCCAACTTCCGGAATCACCGACCCCGCGGGCCAGTTCCGTCGGCCTGATCTGCCATGCAATGCCGCGGTCCCCTTCGGCGGAAGCCTACAAGGTCGCCCGGGCCAACCTCGACCTCGCCCGCCGCAACCGCGGGGTCCGGGTCGTCCTGGTCACGAGCCCGCACGCCTCAGAAGGAAAGTCGACCGTGGCCAGCAACCTCGCCATCTGCCAGGCGCAGGCGGGGCGGAGAGTCCTGCTGGTCGACGCCGACCTCAGGCGTCCCGCTCAGCATAAAATCTATGGCATGCAGCGAGAGCGCGGCCTGGTCCACATCCTGCGAGACTTGATGTCCATCGCCCGCGTCGTGCAAACCACCACGATCAAAAACCTTGACCTGATCGCCAGCGGCCCTGAAGCGACCAACCCGGCCGAGCTCCTGTCATCCCCCTTCCTCCACGACTTTCTGAACAAAGTCCGGGAAGACTACGACACGGTGATCATCGACTCCCCCTCACTCCTCGAAGTGGCCGATCCATCGATCCTGGGTGCGGTGGCGGACGGCATCGTGCTGGTCGTGCGTGCCTCGGAGACGAAACGCGACGAGGCCACCCGTGCCCTGGAGGTTCTCAAAGAGCTCGGGATCCCCATCCTCGGTGCCTTGGTTAACGGCTCCACTCCCGGCCCGGCCACCCGGCTCCGCGTGCCGACGGCCGCCGACTCACTCCTGACCGAGCGGCGCACCGGAGAGATCCGCCCGGAACCCAAGCTCTCGTTCGCCTTCAACGGGACGAACGGAGCCCACCCGCGAACCAGGCCGAACGACCTCCCTTCCCCTGATGACGCAACGGAGGGCCCAGCATGATCGGCCTGACCCACGATTCAGACTCTCAGCGAGGATCGACCAGGGGGAACCGCGAGTGCCGACGGGCGACGATCTTCGCCATCCTCCCCGTATTCGCGCTCGTGATGCTCGTCCTGAACGACCGGGCCGTTGCGGCCGATGACACCGATCCCTCGGCCGAAGTCCTCGTACTGAGACGCTGTCCGATCGATTACGAGCGCTCGGCGACCCTGGGATCGAACCAGTACGGCGTGATCCAGGAGTGCCTCGTCGTCCCCGGCGAGCGGGTAAAGGCCGGCAAAGTCCTCGGCCGGATTCGTGACGATGATTTGCGGGCCGAGTTGAAGCTCCGTGAACTGGAAGCCAAGAGTGACGTCGAGATCCGCCTGAGCGAAGCCAAGAGCTCGCAAGCCATGATCAGGCTCCGCACGACCCAGTCCCTCGTCAAACGGAACGCCGCAAGCGTGGAAGATTTCAACCTCCACAAGATGGAAGCCGAGGCGGCGGGGATCGCAGTCGAGCAAGCCAAGCAGAACCATGAACTCGCCAAGATCCGGCTCCAACAGGCGCAGGTCCAGCTTCAGGCCCGCGAATTCGTCAGCCCTTACGACGGGGTCGTCGTCGCAATCCTCAAGCGACTGGGCGAGCCGGTCGCTCCGAACGAACCGGTTTTCAAGGTGGTGGACACCGAGCGGCTTCAGATTACCGGCCAGGCCGATATCACCGACTCCTGGCGATTGCAGGTCGGCCAGTCGGTGCGGGTCATCCCCGACATCTCGGGGGCCGACCTCCCGGTCGAGCGCGAGGTCTTCACCGGCCGGATCGTCTTCATCGACACCCACATCGACCCGACGAACCAGACCTGCAAGGTCCTGGTCAACGTCGATAACCGCGGCGGTCTTTTGCGTGCCGGTTTGGAAACCAGGCTGGAGATCGACCCCCGTGCCATTGCCGTGGAAAAAAGGCCGACTCCCACCCCCCTGACAAACGGGCCGGTCCCCCCTGCTCTCCGATCGTCTACCACGAATCTGACCGGAGGTGTGCATTGAGACGGCGCGTCCCGAACGACCCCAGCGCAATCGGCAAACGGTCCTGACGCAACCGACCCAATGCCTCGAGCGGATCCGTTGCGAGCGGCCCGAGCTTTCAAGCCAGGCCCTCAAGGCCAAGGCAATGCCACACACAATGGAACGATCCCCTGATCGCTCGTTCTTAACGACTTCGAGATGAGACGCTTCCTTTGTCTGACCCACGAACCAACGCAACCATGAAGCACGGCAAAGAACAGCATGCGTTGACGAACGGCCGCTTGCTCGCCCGCAACGTGGTCTGGAACCTGCTGAGTCAAAGCGCCCCGATGGCGGCGGCCGTATTGACGATTCCGGTGCTCATCGCGGGGATCGGTACCGACCGGTTCGGCGTCTTCACCCTGGCCTGGATGGTGCTCGGCTACTTCAGTCTCTTCGACCTGGGACTGGGCCGTGCGCTGACCAAGATGGTGGCCGAGAAACTGGGGCGCGGGCTCGAACAGGAGCTTCCCAACCTGGTCGGCACCGCGCTGAGCCTGATGATGATCCTGGGGCTGCTCGGAACGGTCTCTATCGTGCTGATCTCACCGAGCCTGGTCAGCCACATTCTCAAGATCCCGCCGGAAATCCAGCGCGAATCGCTCTACGCCTTCTACATGATGGCGGCCTCGCTCCCGTTCGTGATCTCCACCGCGGGCCTGCGCGGAGTGATGGAGGCGCATCAGCGTTTCGGCAAGATCAATGTGGTGCGAACGGTGATTGGCCTCTATTCGCTGATCGGTCCCGTCCTGGTCCTGCCGTTCTCCCGCAGCCTTGTCCCGGTCGTCGCCGTCGTCTTCGTGGGACGCTTGGTCTCTTGGGCGATCCACATGGTGCTCTGCCTGCGAACGCTCCCCAACCTTGCCCGTGGGTTCGCGATCCGGACCGAACTGATCGGCCCATTGATCACGTTCGGCGGCTGGATGACACTGACCAATATTATCAATCCCTTGATGGTCCAGATGGACCGGTTCGCCGTCGGCGCCCTGATCTCGACGGCCGCGGTCGCCTACTACACCACGCCCTATGAACTGGTAACGAAGTTCTGGTTCTTCTCGAACGCGATCCTCGGGGTCATGTTTCCCGCGTTTGCCACCAGCTTCGTAAATGACCGCGAGCGAACCGCCCTCTTTTTCGGGCGTACTGTGAAGTACGTCTTCTTGATCCTCTTCCCACTCACCCTGGGAGCGGTGACCCTGGCGCCCGAGGTCCTCACGCTCTGGCTCGGGGGAGACTTCGCCAGGCAGAGCACCTATGTGATGCAATGCCTGGCCCTGGGAGTCTTTCTCAACGGCCTGGCGCAAGTGCCCTCGGCTTTGATCCAAGGCGTGGGGCGGCCCGATCTGACCTTCAAACTGCACATGCTCGAACTGTTCCCCTACCTGATCACCGCCTGGTTCCTGATCCGCGGTTACGGGATCACAGGCGCCGCGCTCGCGTGGACGGCCCGAACCGCACTCGACCTCGTACTCTTCTTCTGGGGGGGGCGACAGATCCTCCCCGAATGCAAAGAGACGATTCGTCGCTTGAGCTGGGGGCTGGCCGGGACATTACCCTTGATCGGCCTCGGCGCCCTGCCGCTGGGGCTTGCCTGGCGCGTCGCCTACCTGACGGTGATCATGGCCGCGGCCCCGATCCTCATCTGGCAGAGGATTCTTGGAACCGAGGAAAAAAACGTCCTCTTGAATCGATTCGTCAATGCCTGGAGTCGTCGATTCCAGCATCGAGCCGTCGCCGGACTCGCAGTCAGAACCGCGGCCGAAGCCACCCAATCCCCTCTTGGATGAGTAAGCGATGCCGCGAGACCAATTAAAGGTCTGCATGTATACACCAACGGCTAGAGGCGGTCATGCGCTCTACACGCAAGAGTTGCTCACGGCCTTGGCCGAGGTCGGCCCTGGCCGCGGCGTCTCGGCCGAGTTGGTCACCGCGGAAAACCTCGCCGTCGAGAACCAGACGTCGTGCTACCCGATCCATTCGATCCTTCCTCGGCTCGTGCCTCGGCACGAGTTTCCGAGCCCGATGGCCTGGGCCACCTCAAGGATCACGTACTACCCCCGCCGCGAACGGGTCTTCCTCGATTGGGTTGCCGACCGCGGTGACATCAACGTCATCCACTTCCAGGAATACACCCCCTGGTTGGCGCCACGGCACTGCCGTGAGTTAAGACGCCGCGGAATATCGCTGGTCTTCACGGTTCATAACGTTCAGTTTCACTACTATCGAAATGCTTTATCCAAATGGATTCGCGATACCAGCTTAAGGTCGGCATGGCGGGCTTGCGACGCGTTGTTGGTTCATAGTGAAGGGCTCCGCGAAGCACTGGCCGACTTCCTGGGGCCGGGCCACCCGCCGATCCACGTCACGGCTCACGGCGTCTGGCGCAATCACGAAGCCGCCGCACCGGAGACGGCGCAAGCCCCCAGCGATCGGCCCCGACTGCTCTTCTTCGGAGTGATCCGGCCGAACAAGGGGTTGCACGTCCTGCTCAAGGCCCTCGAACGCCTGCCGCATTGCGACCTGATCGTCGCGGGTGCTGCCGAAGAGGAGGGCTATCACGAGCAAGTTCTCAAGCTCGCCAATCAGTTCCCTCCGGGCCGCGTTGAGATGATCGACCGCTATGTTGCGGAAAGCGAGTTGCCGTCCTTTTTTGAACGGTGTCAACTCGTCATCCTCCCCTACACGTTCTTCGCCTCGCAGAGCGGCGTCCTCCACCAGGCCCTGGCCTTTGGCCGCCCCGTGGTTGCAACCGACGTCGGCGCCTTGGGCGAGTGTGTCCGGCAATGGGGGATCGGAACCGTTGTTCCCGCGAACGATGAACGCGCGTTGGCCGAAGGCATCGAGCAAGCCTTGGCCCCCGAAAAGTGCCGCGAGTCACTCGAAGCCATTGCCCGAGTCCGAGACGAGCTGACCTGGAGCCGGATGGCCGACGCCACGATCGACGTCTATCACTCCGTCGTTGCCTGAGGAAAGGAAGCCCCATGGATCCCCAGACCGCCATGACGACGTCGAGCCAAGGGTCGTGGACCCGCGTCGCAGTGCGGTTCCTCGCGGCATCCTGTTTCTTCCCCTACCCAGCGCTTGCCATCGGAGGCAACAACGGGCTGCAACTGAATCAACTCCTTGCTCTCGGTTGTGTTCCCTTGCTCTGCTTCCGTCCGCCAGGCCGGCCCTTTCAAGCGTACGTGATCCTTTTGATCCCCATTTATGTCTCGGTCTTTCTCAACGTGATGATCGGCGAGTCCACCTCGCTGAGCGTCCTCCCCAAGGAGGCCGTGTCCCTGACGCTGGCGATGCTCATCCTCTGGCCCACGGAACTGATCGCGACCCGAGCGTTCTTTTCCGAAGTGCTGAGGGCGGCCACCGCGGCACTCTTGATTCACTCGCTTATTGGCTTTTATCAAGTCTACAGTTTTCGAAACGACGAGTTTCCCTTGCTCTTCCTCTACAAAAACCCTTCGTTCCGGTCGCTGGAGGAGTGGAGCCCGATCTACGCGCGATATATCAAGCGACCGTGCGGTCTCTTTCCGGAGCCATCGGCCATGGCGGCCTCCCTCGGTCCCTGGCTCGCCATGTTGACCGGTCTCATCCTTGACCCGATTCAGGCGAAGCGGCTGGGCTGGCAAGGGGGCAAGGCCACGGTGGCCGTCGCCTGCGCCTTCGTACTGCTGGCGCTCTCTCGCTCCGGATGCACGTTGGTGATCATGGCGGCCGTCATGGTGCTCTGCGTTGGCAAGTTCCGATCCCAGCTCACCTCCTTTGGCATCGGCAAGCTCCTGAGCATGGCCGTCGTGCTTCTGGGAGGAGTCGGGGTGCTCGGTTATGCCATCTCGGGACTGAGTCAAGGTTATGAAGAACGGGTTGCCTCGTCCTGGGGGATTCGTGGCAAGTCGATCGCGGTGGGCCTGACGTCGAACAACGACATGGGCAGCCTGGCCTTCGGCGTCGGCCCTGGCCAATCCCCGCCCATCGTCAGCCGGAAGATGTCCAGCGTCCCGTTGCCTGAGGACGAAGGGTCATTGGCCATCTTCAGCCTGACGGTCTGCTACTACATGGAGACGGGCCTGATCGGTGCCCTGGCCATGTTCACTGTCCTCATGATGGCCTTGCGGGCGATCGTCCGCTCGTCAGCGGTTCTCCTCGGTCTCTGCACGCTCGGCCCCTGGCTCATGGGTGTTGGGGCCACAACCAGTTATATGTCGCTCTCGGCCATCTGGTTCTGCCTGGGCCTGATGCTCTGCTGGGACCGCCTTTTCCCGCCCCCCTCGGGTGCGCTAACGTCGACGGGGGAGTTCGCATTATGAGAAAAATCGTCCATATCATTAACAGCCTCGAGTTCGGCGGGGCTGAGATGATGCTCGCCAACCTCCTGGCCCGATCCGATCGAGACCGGTTCGACCCGGTCGTCGTTCTGCTGATCAAGGACCTGACTCTGGCCGACCGGATCGAGCGACTCGGCATCCCGATCCGTGTGATCGGCATGAAACCAGGGATTCCCGACCCGAGGGGTATTCTCTCCCTGGCCCGCCTGCTCCGCCAGGAGAAGCCCCAACTCATTCAAACCTGGATGGATCATTCCAACCTGATCGGCGGCCTGGCGACGCGATTGGCGGGCGTAACCCCACTGGTCTGGGGGATCCACCACTCCAACCACTTACCTGGCTACACCAAGCGCAGCACCCTCCTGACCGTCTCCGCGTGTGCCCGACTCTCAAGGCGGGTGCCGACCCGGATCATCTGTTGCTCGGAACATGCTCGAGCGCTCTACGTGCAACGCGGGTTCATGGCCGCGAAGATCACGGTGATTCCCAACGGCTTCGACACCGAGGCGTATCGTCCCGATCCCTCGGCCCGACTCGCAGTCCGTCGCGAACTGGGAGTCGAGCCGGAAACGCCACTGGTCGGCCTGGTGGCCCGGTTCGACCCGCTGAAGGATCACCAGACCTTTTTGCTCGCGGCCGGGGCCCTCAAGGATCGCCATCCCAAAGCCCACTTCCTCCTTTGTGGCGAGGGAGTTGATGATCGGAACATCGCGTTGACCTCGACGATCAGGTCGCTCGGACTCGAGAACCGTTGCCATCTCCTCGGTCCGCGCCGCGACATCCCTCGGATCCAGGCGAGCCTCGACATCACGGCTTCGTCGTCGATCAGCGAGGCGTTTCCCCTGACCGTCGGCGAAGCGATGGCATGCGGCACCCCTTGTGTCGTCACCGACGTGGGTGACTCCGCTCTGATGGTCGGCGACACCGGCCGGGTCGTGCCGCCTCGCGACCACGCCGCGCTGGCCGATGCGTTGGGCGACATCCTCAGTCTTTCGCCGGCGCAGCGTTTCGCGATGGGGGAGGCCGCGCGACGGCAAACGGTGTCACGCTTCGACCTCTCCGCCGTAACCAGGCGTTATGAAAATTTCTACGACTCTATCATCGCTGATAAGTCTCGATCTGAGGAATCTGTGCCGATCGAGTCTGGGTCGGTTTCGACACCCGTTACGAGCTCTCGCTGAAATGGCCCCCAAGGCTCCGCTAACCCAAGGAATTCAACTCGTGGACGACCTTCTCTTGCACCCTCCGGCGATGGCATTCGACCGACTGGTCAGCCGGCTCGATCGGGCGGGAGCGTTTGGTGTGTCGTCGGCCCGTGACCTGTTCGCGGCGATGTACGAGGCGGACCGGCCACTTCGCATTTTGTTAATCGCCGAGGCGTGCGGCGGGGGCGCGGGGCGCCACGTGCTCGACCTGGCGGAGGGGCTCCGCGACCGAGGTTGCGAGGTGCACCTGATCTCCTCTCCCCACCGCATGGATCGGTTTTTTCAGGGGAGACTCGAGCGGGCTGGAACGATCCGGCACCTCAGCCTCCCCATTCACCATGGGATTCACCCGGGCGACCTCATCTCGCTTCGTTCGATTCGCCGCTACCTCCGGGAGTTCGGCCCGTTCGACGTGATCCACGGCCATGCCTCCAAAGGGGGAGCCCTGGCCCGACTGGCGGCGATCGGCTCGAAGGCGGTGGTGCTCTATACGCTGCACGGGTATATCGTCATGGACCCGGGCATCAAGCGGGCGAAGCGGCGGTTCTACCACGC
Organism: Singulisphaera photorubra; assembly: GCF_045290345.1. Taxonomy (GTDB): domain Bacteria; phylum Planctomycetota; class Planctomycetia; order Isosphaerales; family Isosphaeraceae; genus Singulisphaera. The sequence goes on from NZ_CP155447.1 coordinate 5,655,927, forward strand.
CATCGAGTGGACTCTGAGCAAACTGACCCACCGGATCGTCACGGTCTCTCCCGAGGAACAGCGAGCCGGCCTCGGAAGCGGTCTGGGCCGATCTCGGGTGATCATGATCCCCAACGGTGTCGATCCGATCGATCTCCCCTCACGGTCCGAGACAAGGCGGGCGCTGGGCATTGCCCAGGACAGCATCGTCGCCGGTTTCATCGGCCGCCTGGTGGATCAGAAGGCACCGGATGTCCTGATCAGGGCGTTCGCCATCGCGAGCCGCTCGCTCCCTCAGGCCCGCCTGGCCATCGTGGGATCCGGCCCGCTGGAAGAGGTCTCGCGGAGCCTGGCGGAGGAGCTTGGCGTCGGCTCCAAGGTGCATTGGCTCGGCGAGCGCGACGGCAACACGGTTCTCCCCGCGTTCGACTTGCTCGCCCTCTCCAGTCGGAAGGAGGGGCTGCCCTACGTCGTGATCGAAGCCCTGGCGGCGGGGCTGCCGGTTGTGGCCACCCGCCCGGCCGGGGTCGAGATCCTGGTCGAGCACCGACACAACGGAATGGTTGTCCCCCCCAATCAACCCGAAGCATTCGCCGCGGCCCTGGTCGAAGTCATGTCCGACCCTGAGACGCTCCAGCGCTACGGCCGGGCCTCAAGGCGTCTGGCCACCCGATTCACAGCTCAAGAAATGGTGGACCGCACCCTCGCAGCCTACCTGGACAGCATCCAGGAAACGGAGCGACCGGACCGCGAGTCCGGTCGATCGTCTTCCCCATTGCATCTCTCCCGAACAACGAGTCATCCCCGCACCGAAATTCAAAGAGGAGTGAAGACCATGGCGGCCAAGCCCCGTTCCTCGGAACTGCACCCCGGCCCTGGATTCCGCGTCAGGACCGAAATCACTCGGCTGGACCAAGACCTCATGAACGAGTTCCGGGCGTTCCCCACGCCCGACATCTCGGACCTCTTGAACCGACTCTATGCGGTCGACCCGGCGATCCGCTGCCTGACGGGCGACCATCACTTCCTCTGCGGCCCTGCCCTCACCGTAAAGGTCTTTCCCGGCGATAACCTGATGGTCCACAAGTCGCTCGACGTGGCCCAACCCGGCGACATCGTCATCGTGGACTCGGGCGGATCGACCTCAAACGCCGTCCTAGGCGACCTGGTTTCCGCCAAGGCCAAGCATCGCGGGATCGCCGGGTTCATCGTCGACGGCCTGATTCGCGACCTGCCCGGAATCGAGGAACTCGACTTCCCCGTCTTCGCCCGCGGAACCACCCCGATCGGCCCCTTGCACCGCGGACCCGGTGAGATCAACTACTCGATCTGCTGCGGCGGCAAAGTCGTCAACCCAGGCGATCTGATCGTCGCCGACGCCGCCGGAATCGTCGTCGTCCCCAAGGAAATCGCCGCCGAACTGCTCGAACGACTCAAGGCGCACCACGACTCCAACGTGGCCTACTTCGAGTCGGTCAAGCGTGGCGAGTTCTCGAACCAGTGGGTCGACCGGCTGCTGGAATCCCAGAGCTGCCCGATCCTCGGCGCTGATGCCGACAGCGAGCAGCGCGAACCGAATGGCGACGGCGATCGTTGGCTGGGAACCGAGTTAGCCGAAGCCTTGGCCGAAGGAACCACAGGCGTGATGCCCCAGGCACAGGATCTCCACTAATGGATCTTCTGGTGAACCGAGCGATGCTCGGGATCGCTGAGGACGCTGCATACCTCGGTGGATCCTACGAGCCGCTCGGCGCCGAGATCGGCGTGGGCGGGGCTCGTTGCCGGTTCAAGGGAGATGCCCTCGGCCCCGAAATGATCTCAAGATTTCGATCGCCGAGTCGGGCGGAACGCTTTGCCCAACGACGATGACCGTGATCGCAAACGTGACGAGGCCTTCCCCCCCGACGCCTTTCCGATCCTCGCACGGCTCTTGACCAAACACCACGGGACGACCCGGAACTCCTTCGAAACAGCCTCCGCCCGTCCGCACGAGGTACGATTTTCATGCTGAGCGCCACCGACGAATGCACCCGACCGATCAACAGCGTGCCCGTCACCGAACGAGGCGCTGGGCTGCCCCCCGCCATTCTGCTCGGTGGCGGCGCCAATGCGCTTTCGGTGGCCAGGTGCCTGGCCGGAGCGGGCGTGTCGGTCTACGCGATTAACGAGCCGGAAGCCTACGTTCGCTACTCTCGCCATTGCCAATGGCTTTCGGTTCCCGTGGTGGAGCAAGACATCGAGGGCTCCTGGGCGCGTTATCTCCTCGGACCAGAGAGCGACCATCTTCAAGGGGCGGTTCTGCTCTCATGCAGCGACGCCGGCATTCAGGTGATCGCTCGGCATCGAGAAGCACTCGAACACCGGTTCCGGCTCGACGACTCGAACCGCGAAGCCCAGGGACGCGTGCTCGACAAGCTCACCACCTACCAGGAGGCGAGGATCGCAGGCGTGCCGACCCCTCGGTTCTGGGTGGCCGAAAGCTCCGAACAGGTCGTCGCGCTTCGAGAGGCCCTGGTCTACCCGTTACTGGTCAAGCCGAGGCTCTCTCACCTGTTCGAGGAGCGATTTGGCAAGAAATTCGTCGTGGTCAATGACTTCGACGAGCTCTTGGCCACCTTCGATGCGGTGAGCGAGGCCGGCATCGAAACGCTGCTCATGGAATTGATCCCGGGAGGGGACGACCTGCTCTGTAGCTATTACACTTACCTCGACGAGCAGGGGCAGCCCCTCTTTCATTTCACCAAGCGAATCATCCGTCGGTTTCCCGTCGGGATGGGAACCGCTTGCTACCATATCACCGACTGGAACCCCGAGGTGGCCAAACTGGCCCTGAAGCTCTGCGGTCAGGTCGGGCTGCGGGGGCTGGCCAACGTTGAGTTCAAACGAGACCCTCGCGACGGTCAGCTCAAATTGATCGAGTGCAACGCGCGGTTCACTGCCTCGAACTGTTTGGTCGCCGGAAGCGGGTTCGACCTCGCCAGCTTCGTCTACAACCGAATTGTGGGCCGACCGCAACAACCGCTCGAGAAATATCACCAGGGGATGCGGCTCTGGGACCCGATCCGCGACTTCGAGGCCTTCCTCGAACTCAGACGCAGGGGCGAACTCAGTTTCCTCGGTTGGCTCCGGAGTATCCTCCATTTTCAGACCTTCGCTTACTTCCAGTGGACCGACCCATTGCCGGCGCTGATGAGAATCTCGAAGCCACTGCGGAACCTTTTCGCTCGTTGAAGCGAACCGTCGTGAGAACGGCGTGCGTTCCAAGCCACCCGAGATCGACTCGCCTGACCGACCCAGGCGATTCGACTCATCCCGACCCAATCCCACACAACACAGCCGACCGCTCTTTTTCCCAAAATTCGGGTGAGAAATAGCCGACGATGCCCAACATCCTGATCATGCCGACGCCGCTCCGTCATCGCCCTGGTCGCTATCGCGAGATTCTGAACGAAGCGGGGTTCACGCCGATCGACCCCCCGGGCGACCACCGGTTGAGCGAATCGGACCTGATTGCCGCCATGCCGGAGATCGATGCCTTGCTCGCCGGAGGGGACCCGGTGACGACCCGAATGATCGAGGTGGCCCCTCGGCTCCGCGCGATCGCTCGGGCGGGTGTCGGCTATGAATCGGTCGACCTCAGCACAGCCACCGCGCGGAAGATTCCAGTCGCGATCACGCCAGGCGCCAATCACGCCAGTGTGGCCGAGCAGGTCTTCGCCCTGTTATTGGCCCTGACCCGCAACCTGATGGTCCTCGATCGCTCGATCCGCGACGGCGGGTGGGATCGCCGGGCAGTGCGGCCCTTACGAGGGACCACGATGGGGGTCGTCGGCTTGGGCCGGATCGGCCGTTCCGTGGTGACCCGGGCCTTGGCGTTCGGAATGCGCGTGGTCGTCTTCGACCGGAATCAAGACCCCGAATTCAAGCGCTGCCATGGCATCGAATACCTGCCGCTCAACGACTTGCTGGCGGCGTCGGACGTGGTGAGCGTCCACCTGCCGATGAATGACTCGACCCTCGGAATCTTCAACCGCGAAGCGTTCGCCCGGATGCGGCCTGGGGCCCTCTTCATCAACACCGCACGCGGTGGCTTGGTCGTCGAAGCGGACCTCGCCGAGAGTCTGACCGCGGGCCACCTGGCCGGGGCCGGCCTCGACGTCATGAACTTTGAGCCGCCCGAACCCGATAATCCCCTCCTCACCATGCAGAACGTCGTGCTGAGCCCCCACATCGGCGGAGTCGACTCGACAGCCCTCGACGACATGGCCGAGCAGGCCGCCCGCATCGTGATCGACCTCTATCGCGGTCAATGGCCCGAGGCCTGTGTTGTGAACGACGAACTGCGGCAGGGATGGCGGTGGTGACCCCCCGTTCGACAGCGATCGAGTTGGTCCGAGCAGAGAGCCGAGCCAAAACTACACCGAATTAATGGGTTGCTCACATGATTTCCTCGATCCAATCACTCGTTCGGATGACCGACTGTCTGATCGCACGCGCCTACCTCTCGTTGTTCCGCGAACGGAACGCCTTGATCTCCTTCCTGTTCCATTCCCTCTTCCGCGACGAGCGGGAAATCGCTCAGAATCTGGTCGATCCCCTGCAGCGGACGACCGTGGCCCAGTTTCGGCGATTTGTGGAATACTTCCTCGAGCATGATTATCAATTCATCGGACCGAACGAAGTTCTCGCCGGTCTCGACCCTCAGAAACGATATGCCCTGATCACGTTCGACGACGGCTACTTCAATAATACATTGGCCCTGGACGTCCTCGAGGAATACAAGGTCCCGGCCCTTTTCTTCGTCTCCACCGAGCATGTGCGCCAGAACAAATGCTTCTGGTGGGACGTGCTCTACCGCGAGCGAATTGCCCAGGGGGCTCCTGCCCGAAAAGTCTATGGCGAGGGGATCGCCCTGAAGTCCAAGACGTCGGAGCAGATCGAGTCGGAATTGAGCGCCCGGTTCGGGCCGGAGGCCTTCGTGCCCCGGGGTTCGATCGACCGACCGTTCACCCCCGATGAGTTGCGAGACTTCGCCTCGCGACCGTACGTCCACCTGGGAAACCACACCGCGAATCATGCGATCCTGACCAACTACAGCCCCGATCAGGTCCGGTCGCAAATCGCGGGAGCCCAGAACTCGCTCAAGGAAATGACCGGCGACAGTCCGAACTCGATCGCCTACCCCAACGGAGCCCACTCCCAAGGAATCATGGAGACCTGCGGAGAGTTCGGCCTCAAAATCGGGTTCACCGTCAAGCCAAAAAAGAACCTCTTCCCGCTCGACGTTCATTCGATCGACGCCCTTCGGCTGGGCCGTTTTGCTCCTCACGGCGACTCCACCATCGAGACTCAGTGCCGGACCTACCGCTCCGACCTCCTGCTCTACGGCGCACTCCGAGCCGGTTATCTGAAGTTTCATCGCGGTGTGACAGGCACCTGACCCAGCCCCCAACACGTGGGAAATCCACCACTCCACTGGTTTTCTCGGGCAAGCACGGCCCACCATGGAATAGGCTTGAGAGAGAGGGGACAGGGAGCGACAGCTCCCTGCCTTCTTTTTTAGAGTGAGCCGACGAAAGAAAGTGGTTCACCAAGAGCGATCGAGGAAGAGAACCCCATGGCGATGAGCTTCGCAGCCGATGATCCCTCGACCGGCTCCTCGGTGAACCAGACTCCGGCAGCCACGAAGACCGGACGATTCGACATGGATTGGCGGAACGGAATGGCGAGCTACTTGGAACACCCACGAATCAAGTCCGCCAAGGGGGTGCTCGAAAGCCTGCGCCGAGCCATTTTGAACCGTCCCGAGAGCCAGGAACCCGACGAAGCGGAGCGTTTACGTCTCGAGGTCTTCCGGCTCTACGAGGACGGTCATTATTACGAGGCTGAAGTCGAGGCACGGCGTCTGGTCGACCTCCAGAAGCAAACGAGCGGTGAGAACCATCCCGACTTCGCCACGGCGCTCAGCAACCTGGCGCTCCTGGTCCAAAGGCAAGGGGATCTCGAGGGAGCCAAGGCGCTCTTGAGTCAGACGCTGGAGATACGTCGTCACGTCCTCGGTGAGCAACACCCCGATTTCGCCACCAGTCTGAACAACCTCGCCCTGCTCCTCTGCGAACAGCACAACCTCGATGCCGCGGAACCTCTGCTTCGGCAGAGTCTGGAGATCCGCCGCGAAGCCCTCGGCGCAACCCACCCCGACTATGCCAACGGACTCAGCGGCCTTGCCCTCTTGCTCTGTGAGCGACGTGATCTGGAGGCGGCCGAACCTCTGCTTCGCGAGGCCCTCAAGATTCGACGCCTTGCGTTGGGCGAGCAACACCCCGATTTCGCCACCAGCCTGAACAACCTCGCCCTGCTCCTCTGCGAACGGTTGGATCTGGAGAGCGCCGAGCCCTTGCTGCGTCAGGCACTACAAATTCGGCGAGACCTGCTGGGAAGCCAACATCCCGATACCCTCTCCAGCTCGGAATCGCTCTCGACCGTTCTCCTGAAGACGGGCCGATCCCACGAACTCCAAACAGACCGAGCACCCTCGGCTCCCACGCCTGTTCTCACCGAGCGGGAGCGGAAGCAATCCGCCAAGGTCGAGCCAAATCCCCTTGAGGCTGAGCGTACCGGCCCTCCGAAATCAACGGTGGAATCCCAACCGATTCCCGCCCAGGTTGACACACCGCCCCGGCATTCCGGCCTGCTTCTGGAAGATCTGGCCGCCTTGACACTCGCGTTCAAGAACGCGAGCCAAGGCCTGCTCCATGAGGCATCACGGATGCAAGGGTCGGGAATTCCCCCCAACCCCCTTATCCTCACGGCGGCATCAACCTGTTACCACAACTTCTCCTTACTTCGAACCGAAGCCCTTCGCCTGGCCGAGCCTCTTGCCCTCCCTGACTCAACGCCCGACCAGGTTGCCAGCCTCGACGCCCTCAACTCCCTGCTCCACGCCATCGCCAAAGCGGAGGCTGACCGCTCAGCGCAGGAAGAGACTCGCCGGAGTGCTCTGAACATCCTTGAACAAGCGATCGGGCTCGCCTGTCGAGAGCCGAAAGACCAACCCCTCCTTGAGGATTGCCGATTTCAGGCACGCGTGCTCCATTCCGCAATTTCATCGCGTCTCCCGTCCGAACTCCCGCCGGAAGCCGCTCGACTCGTCGCGGGCGAGCATCCCCTGGCAAACGTTGTGGCCCTGGTTCTCGGCCAGGGAAACATCCACGAAGCGGAATGGACTCAACTCTACGAAGGAACGGCCACGGCTTTTGGAAAAGGTCTCGCCGTAGCCGTGGCGAGGGGCAGGGTCTTACCTCGAGGAAAATCGCGGGCCACAACCGGCGAGCACGAACAAGCGACCGTCGTAAACAGGCTCCATACCGAGTCATAATCGAGACGTCGCGCTTTCCGCCAAGTACCCTCGAGGAAAGCCCTGGGCAACTCTCACCCCAATCAAATCCAAACATTTCGTTGCTTACCCTTGCGCTGCATTCCAATTCCCAGGCCAACCACCCGGTCTTTGTCGCTATTAGTAACTTAGGGGAAAGACCGACGTTCTTGCACTTCAGCCAGGGAGTAATCCTATGTCCATGGTACTGAGAGTTGCTGCGCTGATGGTGGCGCTGACTGGTCTCTACGGGGCCGGTGCGAAGGCTGCGGAAGATCACCGAACTGGTGAGCGGGATGGCCGTTCACATCCAAGCAAGGCTCACCGAGGTGGTGACCGCGAGCGAGGAGAGAGAGGCGAACACAGGTCACGTGACCGCGAGCGAAGCCGCTCTCACACGCGCCGCGATGGCGAGCACCGCGGCGAAGCAAAACACGATCATCGTCGCGGCGAAGGCAAGAAAAGCAGCCAGGCAAAACACGACCATCGACACGGTGACGGCAAGAAAAGCAGCCAGGCAAAACACGACCATCGACGCGGTGACGGCAAGAAAAGCAGCCAGGCAAAGCACGACCATCGACACGGTGACGGCAAGAAAAGCAGCCAGGCAAAACACGACCATCGACGCGGTGACGGCAAGAAAAGCAGCCAGGCAAAGCACGATCATCGTCGCGGTGATGGCAAGCACCGCGGCGGAGAAGCCCGCCAGGTCAAAGGCAAATCGGCCAAACACGGCGAGAGAGCCGAAGCCCGCAGCCGTCGCGATGGCGACGTTCGTCAGAGCCGAGGCAGCAAAGAGCGGAAAGAGCACGGTTCTCGGGGTCGAGGCCGGCCGGATAACAACCGTGAGTCACGTCGAAGCTAGAGAGATTTCCGCCTCGGTTCCCTGCCCTGGGCGCGCGGGTAAGCCTCCCACTTTTTGATATCCTCGGGCAGCCCGAGGCCAGGCATCCGAAATAAACAACGATCCGCGATCGAGCTCAAGAATCGATGATTCTTGAGCTCGCCGCAACGGGTTGGTTTGCAGTCGCACGGCCGACCCGGCCGTGCGACTTTTTCCTCAACGTCAACGCACTTGATGGATAAACCACGTAAGATCGAATTCCTGTTTCCGGTTTACCAGTTGTGACATCCCATACAGCGATCCGATTCCAATCCGAAAATCAGGCGCATTGGACGAGGACCCGGGCAGAAGTCTCGAATGGGTTGCGGGTGAAGTCGCTCGTTCGATAAGATGTGGGGCTGACAGGAGTTCGACACCCGCCTGAGTTCCGAAATGAGCATCGACTGGACCCCCCTCGCTGATTTGATCGAGACCCATGACCGGTTCCTCCTGACCACGCACGTTCGCCCCGACGGCGACGCGTTGGGGTCGGAAGTCGGCATGGCAGGGCTGCTTCGACAGAAAGGGAAGGATGTCCGAGTCGTCAACTCAAGCCGGACACCCCCCAGATATGACTTCCTCGATCCGCAAGGGGACTTATTCGAGCACTTCGGCGACCCGGCGGGCCCGCCCGACCTGACGGACCGCGAAGTCGCGATCATCCTCGACCTGTCAGCCTGGAGCCAGCTCGGCGACATGGCAGACTTGATCCGCGGATTCCAAGGTCCCCGGGTGGTGATCGACCACCATGTCAGCCAGGATGACCTTGGGGCAATCTTCCTCAAGGACACGTCGGCCGAGGCGACGGGAACGCTGGTGTTCCAGGCCACGAAGGCGCTGGGCGGCTCGTTCACGAAAGAAGTGGCGACCGGCCTGCTGACCGCGATCGCGATGGACACCGGCTGGTTCCATCACCCGAACACCAAGCCAAGCACGCTTCGGACCGTGGCCGAACTGGTCGAAGCGGGTGCCCCGATCAACGAGATTTACAGCCAGTTGTTTGAACGCAGCAGCTTGGGCCGGCTCCGCTTGATGGGCGAGACCCTTTCGGGTCTGAAAACCGTCGCGGACGGCCGAATCGCCTATGCCACCGTGACTCGCGAGAGCGTCGAGCGGTCGGGGGCGATCCCGCAGGACACCGAAGACCTGGTGGATTTCACGGTCAGCCTCAAAGGGGTGGAAGTGGGCTTGCTCTTCTTCGAGCAGTCCCGCGGTGGAATCAAGCTGAGCATCCGGTCTCGCCAGGGCCTGGACTGCGCTCGCCTCGCGGGTCTCTTCGGCGGCGGCGGCCACCGCGCGGCGGCGGGAGCCACGTTGCCTGACCCGCTCTCCGAAAGCATCGAACGCGTCATTGCCGCCGTCCAGCAAACCTTGGACGTTGCCTAAGCTAAGCTGTCCGACTGAATTGATAAGTGCTTGTCGGTTTCCCTCCTGTTCCGCGAGAAGATCGAACGGATGCGGTCCAAAGCCCGCTGATCCCCAGCGCTTCGGGCCGCTCCTTCCCCCCCTGCCCCCGATGGTCGAACCCGCCTCGTCGTTGCTGGAGTTCCCCTCATGAACCGTCGTGATTTCTACCGCTACGGCACCGTCGTGGTGGGCAACCTTGTCGGCCTGGGTCTGGCCATACCAGGTGTCGCCTACGTCCTGGACCCACTCTTGAAACGAAAGTCGGGCGAGGGAGCGTACCAGGAGGTCGCAACGCTCAGCGAGCTCAAGGTGGGCGTCCCGATGTCGGTCCCGATTATTGAGCAGCGGCAAGACGCCTGGGTGAACTATCCCAAGGAACCGGTCAGCTCGGTCTGGCTGGTCCGCCAGCCTCCGTGCAACTCGAAGGAGACGGTGATCGCCCTCTCGTCCGAGTGTCCCCACCTGGGCTGCGCGGTGAGCCTCGGAGAGGACGGCAAGAGCTTCTTCTGCCCCTGCCACACCAGTAGCTTCGACCTTTGCGGCAATGCGACGAACAAGATCCCGCCCCGCCCGATGGATGGGCTCGAAGTGACGCTCTCGAACGATAAAGACCCGAAGATCCAGGTCAAGTTCCAGCGGTTCCGGGCCCAGTCCGAGGAGAAGATCCCCCTTGTTTAACAAACTTGCCAACTGGCTTGATAATCGGACCGGCTACAAGGCCCTCGTGCACGAGGCGCTCGAAGAGCCGATTCCCGGCGGCGCGCGCTGGCGGTACGTGTTCGGGTCGGCCCTGAGCACGACCTTCATGATCCAGCTGGGGACCGGCCTACTGTTGATGCTGTCGTACAGCCCGTCGTCCTCGACGGCCTGGGGAAGTGTCTTCTACATCAACAACAAGATGTACGCGGGCTGGTTCATCCGGGGGATCCATCACTTCGGTTCGCAGGCGATGGTCATCCTCCTGGCAATGCACTTGCTTCAAGTCCTCTGGGCAGGGGCCTACCGCAAGCCACGCGAGGTCAACTGGTGGTTCGGCATGGCCCTGATGTTCCTCACCCTCGGGTTCAGCCTGACCGGCTACCTGCTCCCCTGGGACCAGAAAGGCTACTGGGCCACCAAGGTCGCCACCAACATCTCGGGCGGTGCGCCGGTGTTTGGACCCGCCATCCAGAAGATCGTTGTCGGAGGGACCGAGTACGGCAACCAGACGATCACCCGGTTCTTCGGCTTGCATGTCGGCGTTTTGCCGACCCTCTTCTTCCTCTGCCTGTTCGCGCACGTCGCCCTGTTCCGACGGCACGGCCTGACTCCCCCGCAAAATGCCGAAAAACTCGGGCGAGGAACCTTCTGGCCCGAACAGCTCTTCATGGATAGCGTCGCCAGCCTGGCCGTCTTCGGCGTCCTGCTCTATCTCGTGCTCAGCGAGCATGGCGCCAATCTCGACGCTCCCGCCGATCCCTCCAGCGCCAACTACCCTGCTCGCCCCGAATGGTACTTTCTCTCGCTCTTTCAGATGCTCAAGTACTTCCCCGGTAACCGCGAGATTATCGGCACCATCATCATCCCGACCGCGATCATGGTGGTCTTGCTCCTGCTCCCCCTCTTCGACCGGATCCTCCCGCGCAAGCTGGCCCATTTCCTGGCCTGCTGTTTCGTGTTCGGACTGGTCGGCGGCGGCGGCTTCCTGACCGTGGAAGCCATGCGATCCGACGCCGCGAACGAAAGCTTCCAGGCCGACCGGAAGAAGGCCGATGAGGCACGCCAGCGGGCGATCCTACTGGCCAGTGAAATCGGCGTCCCCCCCGAAGGGGCCGCCTACGTCCTGCGCCACGATCCACTGACCCATGGCCGGGCCGTGCTCGAAAAGAAGTGCCTGAGCTGCCACTTTTTCGACGGCAAGGGACAACTCTCGAACGATAGCAAAGGCCAGCCGGTCTCGTCCCCGCAGGTCGCCTCCGACCTCAAGGATTACGGTTCCTACGCCTGGATCCGCGGCCTCCTGGAAAACCCGCAGGCGGACGCCTACTTCGGTAAGGTCCCGCAATGCGACGGAATGGCCGAGTGGAAGAAGGGGTCGAAGCTCACCAAGCAGCAGCTCGACGACGTTGCCCGGTTCGTCGCCTCGTTCGCCGAGATCCCGCCCGACATGACTCCCGAAGAGTGGGTCGAGAGCCCCGGAGTGGCCGACCACCCCGGCCTGGAGGTCTTCAACAACGACTGCAAGCAGTGCCATCTCGTGGTCGAGGGCGTGGGTGAAGGGGGCTACCGCGACGCTCCCAAGCTGTTTGCCTGGGGCTCACCGCAGTGGATCACCCGCATGATCCACAAGCCAGGTGCACCTGACCTGTACGGCTACCTTGAAAAGAAGGACCAGATGCCCGCGTTCACCAGCGAGCAACTCGCCGAGAATGACGTCAAAATGCTCGTTCGCTACCTCAAGAACGATTACTTTGGCTCGGCCACGTCCGAAACCAAGGTCGCCGCTGGAAAATCTGCTCCTCATTGAGGTTCGGTGACGCGACACGCAGGTCCCCATCGAAAATCAGCAGACTGAGCCGCCAACGGCCCCGGAAGTTTCTTCCGGGGCCGTTGGCATTTGAGTGGCAAACGCGCCCTGGGATTCTCAAAAAAGGGGCAGTCGAGAGGGCCTGATCGCGAAACAACGAGATGTTTGAACACTGTTTCTGGACGACGGTCACACGGATTCGTAACCCTAGCTTCCCCAAAGGCCCTGATCGGGAAAAAGACGGGCAAACAGCCCGAAAACCGAGGATTTTTCTTGAGAACGGCTCAAGTGGCGGCTAGACTCGGTCGCACTGCCTGACACGAAGGCAAGACGATTAAGAACGAATTTGCTTCCACTCTCGCGTCACACCCACTGAGATTTGGACAATTTGATCTGGTCTTCTCGCATCCTTCAGGGTCCGCGCCCCTGCGGTTGTGAACGGAGATCACGGGAAATTGCGGGCGCGTCAATGCCGTCTGACGGCATCGTCGCGCACTGGCAGACGCCCCGGCTTGGCTCGTCGAATTCCGCGGTTCACGGAGGACTGTGGAAGCGCCCCGGGATGGTCATCGAATGGATTTCGCTGACGCCAACGCAACGCAAGGAAGGAAGCCCGCCATGAAAGACCGACCTCTGATCGGGATCAACACTGACTATCGCGCCACCGCCAAGGGCCGCACCCCGCACAGCTACATGAACAGTGGATACTTCGACTGTATCCTTTCCGCCAACGCGCTTCCCGTGATGATTCCGCCGCTGATCAAGGAGCACGACCTCGCGCCGATCCTCGAGCAGCTCGACGGCGTGCTCTTAACCGGGGGAGACGACCTCGACCCCAAGAAGATGGGGCTCTCGCCGCACCCGGCCGTAACGGTCATGCCCGAACGGCGTGAAGCGTCCGACCGCATGCTCTGCAAGCTGATCCAGCAGATGCGGATGCCCGTGCTCGGGATCGGCCTGGGGATGCAAGAGCTGAACGTGGTCAATGGTGGCGGAATCTACCTCCACTTGCCCGAAGACATGCCTCGGGGCATCCCTCACCGCGACGTTCAGGGCGGAGTTCACCGGCACACCGTGATCATGGAGCCGGGCACCCGCCTGGAAGAGATCTACGGTCCGGGCGAAATCCGGGTCAACAGCTACCACCACCAGGGGATCCGCAAGCTCGCACCGAACTTCCGGACCGGTGCGCTCGCCCCCGACGGCCTGATTGAAGCCTATGAAGGCCGCGAAAAAGGCTGGTGGGTCGTCGGTGTGCAGTGGCACCCCGAGAATGAAGGGAACATTTCCCTCGACATGCAGCTGATCGAAGCCTTCACCACCGCGGCGGCCTCGTGGAACCGGGTCCCTCTCTCGCTGGCGAAGGCGAGCTGACGCACCCGATCCAACGACCGACCGACTGACGAATTCAGCCCCTTTCGGCCATGAGAGGGGCTTTTCGCTGCGCAAGAGGTGGATCAAGCCCGTCGGACCTGGAACCGAATCAATCCCCGGGATGCCGAGGGCTGTCCTGAGAAGTGACAATGGGCGAGGGCACGACCCACCATCCGGTGAGCCGTGCCCTCGTGATTGCCCTGGGGAGATCGCTCAGGTTCGCCGTTCCTGGGCGACTGGGCCTCCCGGGAACGAACGTGAAGCGGGTTCAGTTGCTCGCGCCCGCGGGTTCGGGCTCGCCGAGTTGCACGAGCGAGGCGGCCTCGAGGGCGTGCTTGCGCAAGTCTTCGGTAATCCGCATCGAGCAGAACTTGGGGCCGCACATGCTGCAGAAGGCCGCGGTCTTGAAAGCATCCTGGGGCAGCGTTTCGTCGTGCATGCGCCGGGCGGTTTCAGGATCGAGCGAGAGAGCGAACTGCTGCTCCCAGTCGAACGAGTACCGGGCTCGGCTCAAAGCGTCATCGCGGTCGCGGGCACCCGGGCGATGGCGAGCGAGATCGGCCGCGTGCGCGGCGATCTTGTAGGCGATCACTCCTTGGCGGACATCTTCGACTTCCGGCAAGCCCAGGTGTTCCTTGGGCGTGACGTAGCAGAGCATGCTCGCGCCATGCCATCCCGCCAGGGCCGCGCCGATTGCCGAGGTGATGTGGTCATAGCCGGGAGCGATATCGGTCACGAGCGGGCCGAGGACATAGAAAGGCGCCTCGCTGCACTCGATCGCCTGCTTCTCCATGTTCATGGCGATCTGGTCCATCGGGATGTGCCCGGGGCCCTCGACCATCACCTGGCAGCCCCGCGCCCACGCTCGGCGGGTCAACTCGCCCAACGTTTTCAACTCGGCAAACTGGGCGGCGTCAGAAGCGTCGGCGATGGAGCCGGGGCGGAGGCTATCCCCCAGGCTCCAGGTGACATCATATTGCCGCATGATGTCGCAGAGGTCGTCGAACCGGGTGAAGAGCGGATTCTCTTTCTTGTGCGCCATCATCCACTGCGCCATCAGCGAACCACCGCGCGACACGATCCCGGTGACCCGGTTGGCCGTCAGGGCGATGTACTCGCGGCGGATGCCGGCGTGCAAGGTCATGTAGTCGACCCCGCGCTTCGCCTGGTGCTCGACCACATCAAGCAGGTCCTGCTCGGTGAGATCCTCGACGTGCTTCACCTGCTGGATCGCCTGGTAGATCGGTACGGTACCGATCGGGACCGGGCTGGCCGCAACGATCGCGTCCCGGATCGCGTTGATGTTGCCCCCGGTCGAGAGGTCCATCACCGTGTCAGCGCCCAGGTCAACGGCCATCTTGAGCTTGGCCAGCTCGTTGTCGATGTCGGAGGTGACTGCCGAGTTGCCGATGTTGGCGTTGATCTTGCATTTGGCCTTGATGCCGATACCCATCGGCTGAAGGCCCTGCTTCAAGTGGACGATGTTCGCGGGGATGACCATCCTCCCCCGCGCCACCTCCGACCGGACCAACTCGGGCTCCAGATTCTCGCGGCCGGCGACATACTCCATCTCGGGTGTCACGATCCCCTGTCGCGCCTTTTCGATCTGTGTCATGGTGCGAGTATTCTCCTCCGAGAGCCGGTCGGTTGCCGTGCGACGATCGATGGCCGCGTCTATCCAAAAAGAAACCCTGTCTCAAAAGACATCAGGGATTGTCCTATCCTAGACACCCGGTCCCAGATCGGTCAATTCACTCGGCGCCCGTGCCAACGGGATCCTCAACATCGTCGTCTCGATTCGTCACGAAAATGATTGACGAAGCTCAATTTTTTGCGAACACTGGTCGATAAGCTCACCTAAGGAATCCTATGCGCACAGGATTCCCCACCACCCTTCCGACACGATTCATCGAGACCGCGACTTTGGAGTTGTTGGCATGGCGGCAAGCCCATTCGGGATCCCACCGCTGGTGCGATCCAACCGTTGGCGTTGGAGTCTCTTGTTCTTGAGCCCCGTGGCCAGCCTGGCCGGTGTGAGTTGGTGGCTGACGGCCCCGCTCGAGGATATCGAGACGACACCCCCTTCGGTCTCCCATACCCGGCCAAAAATCGACGCGGTCGACACCGCCCCGGCCACCACCGCGCTCAACGGCCCCCCTGCCTGGCCCGATCAGCCACTGGATGGGGAAGCCGCGAAAACCCTCCTGCTGGAGACGCTCGTTGACGTCGGCAAGCGACTCGACCGCATTGAAGGCTACACCGCCACCTTTCGTAAGACGGAACGCCTCCGCGGAGTTCTGGGAGCCGAGCAGACCCTCGCGATGAAGGTTCGCCAGCGTCCCTTTGCCGTCTACTTCAAATTCCTGAACCCGCAGGAAGGAAAAGAGGTGGTTTACGCCGAGGGCCATCATGAGAACAAGGTGATTGCCCACTCGACCGGAGTCTCGCGCTGGCTCGTTCCTCGCCTGGCCGTCCCTCCCGACCACCCGCTGGCCATGGCGGAAACGCGACACTCCATCACCGAAGCGGGACTCAGCAACCTGAACGATAAATTGATCGAGTATCGTCGCCTCGACCTCAAGGACCACAAGGCAATCACGATCCTCGACCGGATCACCGATAGCGACGGCCGCTCCTGGCTCCGCTCCGTTCATCGCCACCTCAACAAAGACGGCACGCGCCCGTTCTACCAAGTCGAGGTCCTCTACGACGTCGAGTCCCGGATTCCGCTCAAAATCAGCAACTACGACTGGCCCGAGCCAGGCCGCGAAGATCAGCTCTCCTTGGCCGAACGCTACGCCTATGACGACCTGAAGCTCGACGCTCCCCTCTCGTCCCTCGACTTCGATCCGGCAAACCCGGCTTATGCCTTTCACCGTTACTAAGTGGAGCAATCGGCAAGTTCCCAACCTCGAGCGGGCCGGGCCTCAAACAGTCGCATGGCCGGCCCGGCCGTAATTCCCTGGGCACCTGGCATCCCTTCGGGCTCGCCGACCCACACACAACGAATTACGGCCGGGCCGGCCGTGCGACTTCTTACTCAACGTCAACGCGTTTGACGGATACAGAACTAAGCCGCGGGACTCGGCAACCGAACCTGTTTCACCAGTCCCACCATCCCGATCTCCTTACCCAAGGTGAGAGAGGGTCCGAATGTGCGCCCTAAAGGTGAACCGCTCTGGTTAGGATCTGGCCCGCTCGCTTCGTCTCTGGCATCGTGATCGCTTCTGCTTTTGCTCGGGCGACACCAGTTCCAGTACGGGGCGAGGAATGAAGACCTATCGGATTGCCGTCGTTCGAGGGGATGGGATCGGGCCCGAAGTGATCGCCAGCTCGCTAGAAATCCTCGCGAGGGCGAGGCAAGTGGTCACGGGATTCGACATCGAGCTCATCGAGTCGCCTGCCGGAGCCGTGACATACCTGGAGCAAGGAGTCGCGCTTCCTGCATCAACCCTGTCGGCCTGCCGCGCGGCCGACGCGATCCTGCTCGGCGCCTGTGGATTGCCGGACGTCCGCTACCCGGACGGGACCGAGATCATTCCTCAGGTGACACTCCGGATCGAGCTTGACCTCTATGCAGGCATCCGCCCCGCAAAGAGGCGAGAGGGTGCCCCCGGTCCTCTGGCGGGCGATCCAGCGATCGACTTCGTTGTCGTTCGCGAGAACACGGAAGGGATCTTCGCCTCGCTCGGAGGCGGTATTGTCCTCGGCGACCAGCTTGCCACCGATACCCAAGTGATCACAAGACGGGGGACCGAGCGCATCGTCCACTCGGCATTCCGCCTGGCTCGCCACCGCAAACGGGCCCGGCCCCGAGTCACCTGTGTCGACAAATCGAACATCCTCCGCTCGTTCGCCTTCTTCCGGAAGGTTTTCGATGAGGTCGCCCTCCAGTATCCCGACGTGGCCGCCGACCACCTCTACGTCGACGCAGCGGCGATGGAACTGGTCCGACGGCCCGAACAATTCGACGTGCTAGTCACCGAAAACCTTCTGGGCGATATCCTCTCGGACCTCGGAGCCGGTTTGATCGGCGGCCTGGGCGTCGCCCCTTCGGCCGACCTGGGCGACCGGCACGCCGTTTTCCAACCCTGTCACGGCACGGCTCCCGACTTGATCGGCAAGGGGGTGGCCAACCCCTTGGCCGCCATCCTTTCCGTCGTCATGATGCTCGACCATCTGGCCGACACCCACGGTGACCCCGCCCCAGCCGCGGCCGCGCGGCGGATCGACCAGGCGGTAATGGCGACTCTCGCCTCGGGCGAGGCTCGGACCGCCGATCTCGGCGGCAAGGCCACGACCAGAACGGCCACCGCAGCCATCCTCCACGCAATCGGTTGAGCCGAAACACCGAGTGGCGAATCACGACGTGCCGGCCAAGGATCAGGACTCTTCGCTTCGTCTCCGGGAGCTCCAGAGTGCGTCACACGTCAATCATCGAGAATTACTCGTTTGTGTGACCTTTTCCCTTACGATGCCACCTGATTTCGACCATTGTGCTTGGCTTTGTAGAGCGCCACATCGGCGGCCTCAATGAGCGACTCGGCGGTGGTTCGAGGAGAGGGCACGGTTGCGGCAATACCAATACTGACGGTCACGATCCCGCGAGCCGCCCCTTCATTGGGAATTCGCAGCGCGGCGACCGCGGCGCAAACCCGGCTGGCCACTTCCACCATCATCACAGAGTCGGCCCCCGGCAGGATCAGGGCGAATTCCTCGCCGCCATAGCGGGCCACCTGATCGATGCCATGGCGGAGACTTCCGCCCAAAGACTCGGCGACGCGGCGGAGGCAAGCGTCACCGGCGAGATGCCCGTAACGATCATTATATAACTTGAAGTGGTCAATATCGATCATGGCCACACCAAGTGAGTTCCCAGGCCGTTGCGCGCGTTGCCACTCGGCCGCAAGCACCTCGTCGAAGTGGCGTCGATTGGCCAATCCCGTGAGTGAATCGGTAATACTCAGCGCCTCGAGTCGGCGGTTCGCCGCCCCCAAGGCCTCGGTTCGATCGGCCACCTTGCGTTCGAGCGAGGCATAGAGCAACGCATTATCCAGTGAAACTGCGAGCTGGCCGGCGATCAGCATGACTGCGTCCATCCTACTCGCCGAGAACGCGCCTCGACTGAGCCGGTTCTCCAGCACAAGCATGGCGCGAAGGACGCCCTGGTTAAGGATCGGGACCAGCAGCAGGGAACAGCACTCGAGGCCGGCGAAGTAGGGGTCACGTGCAAACCGGTCGTCGCGTGTCGTGTCCTCCACGAGCAGCGGCTCTCGGGTTCGCTCGGCATAACGAAAAGCCGAGAGCGGGAGCAGGACACGCCCACTGGCCTCATCCACCGAGATTGGCTCTCCGACTTCACGCGCTGTCGAAGGCAGGAACCATCCCTGAGAATCCTCGTCTCGCAACGCAACCAGCACCTTCGTCGCGCCGGTCATCGCCCCGAGCAACTCGCCGACTCGGACCTTGAGCCGCTCGAGGCTGGTCTCCGAACTCAGCGTTTGCGAAGCTCGGAGGATGGCCAGCATGTCGATCGTATCGGAGGAGACGCCACTGCCAGTTGAATCGCCCTTCGCTCGATGGGTGTCTACAGTCCGCAGGAAGGGATAGGTGTGTTCAAGCTCCCGCACCTTCGCAGTCGCCCCCCAGGCCGCATAGAGCCGGCTCGCCTTGGCCAAGAGATTGCGACCGGCGTGCTCGAGACCGTGTGCGAGGTTGAAGAGGGCGGCCCGCTCGGCAATCAGGGCCCGATGCCAGGGGCGATGCCGAGTCGACACTTCCCATTGTGCTGTATCGAAGGCGTGAGCCGCTGCGCGGAAGTCGTCCACGGCCCAGGCACGCTCGGCATCAACCAGAAGGAGCAGGTGCAGGAAGTTGCCAGGAGCATCCGTGGCACGGCGGGCCAGCCAGTCCCGGCACTGATCGAGTTCAACGAGCGTTGCGGCTCGCTCTCGCGGATCCGCAGCCCGGGCCTGGTTGGCCAAGGCCATCGCCTGAAACAGATAGGTGAGCGCGACAGAGTAGGCGCCTTCAATGTTGGTCAGTAACGGCAATGCCAAGGCGGCATGGTGGGCCAGCCCCGACGCATCGTTGAACAAGGCCGCCGTTAACGCCCGACTCACATGAAAATAGCATGTCGCCATCGGGTTGCGGACCAAGCTGGCGAGATGCTCGGTCTCATCGAAGGAGGGCCCCGAAATGCAGCCGTGGGCATCGGTCTCACCACGGAGCGAGCGCAACAACTGCCGGGAAGAGAGGAAATTCGCCAGGGAGTGATCGCTGCCAATTCGCTCAGCCAGCGCAATCGCCGATTCGACCTCGGTAGCGCACCGATCCAGGGTCGCCTCGCAATCCAAAAGAGTCCAGATCGAGGGAACATAAGTGAAGCAGGCGAATTGCAGATCGCCCGCATGCATGAGCTCCTCGCGGGCCCGCTGCGCATACTGGAGGTCATTCTCCAGGGGCTCGAACCAGTGCGCGGTGTGGACCGCGAACAGGAAGCGTGCCTGGGCCGTTTCCGCCCGGTAGTCCAAGGCCTCGCCCACCGCCAAGACATGCCGCATGGCCTGGTAGCCGGTGCGATAATCCTCGCGCAGAAGGATCGTGACAAGACCGGCGTGTCCCAAGGGACAGACAAGGGGTGCACACGGACCATGCTCGACCCAGAGCCGCTGACTCTCGAGCACCAGCCAAGCCTGGATCATCCGATCGTAGAAGAAACCCGCCGGCATCATCCGGTTGATCAGCCTGGCGATGGCGAACACGCGTCGGTCATACTCCTCAGGCCGCTCTCGCTCCGAGCGACCAGCGGCTTCCTCGGCCCATCGCCAGAACGTGGCTGCTCCCTCCGCGAGCTCCAACTCAACATTCGCCCCCCAAGTGCGTGCCCCAAGTCGCCGTAGCAAGTCGAGTCCCAACTCAATGGCTTCGTGCGACCGGCTGCGGTGGGTCAGGCTGCCAATCTGCACACAGGCCGCCTCGGCCAGGTCGAGCGGGTCATGACCGCCGCGGACGATCGAGCGGTACAGCCCGTCTGCCTTCTCGAGACAACCAAGAGTGCACAAGACCGCATGCCTCTTGATTTCCAGAGCCGCGAGCGACGCCTGATCGGCAGGGGTCCCCAATGGGCCGAGCATGACCATTGCCGCCTCAAGAAAGTGCTCCGAGGTGACATGGTTCGTCACAAGGCGAGCACGTTCCGCCGACTCACTGAAGAGACTGGCAACGTGGCGGCGTTCGTTCAGGTCGTGAATCGCCTCGACGGCTGGCAAGTATTGCTCCGCAGCCTCGATGCCTCGATCAGGAAGCAACGCCAACCGCCGCGCCAGGGCAAGATGCAAGCCGAGCCGCTCCGCCGGGTCGAGGCGTCCATAAGCGGCCTGCTGCACCCGGTCATGGCGAAACCGGACCGCGCCGACGCTCTCGAGGGCGAGCGTATGGGCACCGCGATTCATCACCAGGAGCCCATCCTCGAGCGGCGGCGCAAGCCGCTCCTCCAACGCCGACATGGTCAGGCCACTGGCCGCCTCCAACAAGTCGAGCCCGACCTCACCGGCGAGGCAGGCCATGGTCTCGAGCAACTCACCCGACTCGATCGGCAACTGGTCGATGCGGGCGGTCAGCAGGTCCACCACCTCGCCCCGGCCGACGAACCGACGAACCGTCGCTTCGTCCCACCCCACCCTTCTTGCCCCAAACTCAGCGCCCCGTCTTGTCGCAGCGCGTTGACCAGTTCCACGGTGTCATACGGATTGCCGCCTGTCCGATCACCAATCACCGCCGCCAGCCGGATCGCCTCGGACGGCCGCAGGCGGAGCATCTCCTCCAGGAGAATCCCCAAGTCGGCCAGCGGCAGATTTTGCAGCGAGAGCCTCAGCCGAGCCGCTCCCAACCGCTCCCACCGGGCGAGCATCGGAGAGAGCAGATGCGCCGCGTCGACTTCCGTATCGCGATAGGCTCCCACGACCAGCACGTTGCGCAGTGTTTCATCCGCCAGCATGGTATCGAGAAATCGGATCGAGATCGGGCCAGCCCATTGGAGATCGTCGAGGACCATGATCACCGGCCGGGTCGGCGACGCGACGGCACGCAGCAACTCCAGCACAGCCAGGCGCAAGCGGGCCTCGGTCTCCAACGAGTCGCCCGGCGTGGTCTCGGGCATGGGCCCGAGCAACAAAGCAAACTCCGGCACGACCGCTGTGATCAGGCTGGCGTTGGGACCCAGGGCGAGGAGAATCCTCGTCCGATGATTCGCGAGTTCCGTCTCCGATTCGGCCAGCAGTAGGCTGCCAAGCGCGCGAAGCGCCTGTGTCACCGCACTGGTCATCGCATCGCGGCGATATTGTTCGAACTTCCCGGCCACGAATAGGCCACGCCGCGCCGTCACCATCGGCCGTAGCTCGTCGATCAGCACGGTCTTGCCAACGCCTGGAGCACCCGCGATCAGCACGCCACGTGCCTGGTCGTCGCTGACGCCCTCGAAAGCCCTTCGCAACGCCTCGATCTCAGACTCACGGCCAATGAGCCGGGAGGGGGGAGAGAGCCGCATCGGAAAGTCGCGTTCCCCCAGCGGGAAGGTGGCGTCCTCGCCCCGCGCCTGGAACTCGCGCAACAGGGTCAGGTCGTCCGCAAGGCCCTCGGCACACTGATAGCGCCGGTCTGGCTCCTTCTCGAGCAGGCGCATGATGATCTCGGACAGCCCTCTTGGGACGAGCGGGTTCCGTTCGACGGGAGGCGTCGGCACTCGCACCAAGTGATCGCGGATCAACTGGAGTGGGTCGTCGCCTTCGAAGGGGGGCTGGCCGACGGCCAGTTCGTAGAGCGTGGCGCCCAGCGAGTACAGGTCGGCTCGCCGATCTACTGTCCGGCCCGTCCGGCCGGTCTGCTCGGGTGCAAGGTAGACCAGGGTACCGGCAATTTCGCGATGGTGGACGAAGCCCGGCCGTTCCTCGGCGAACGTGGTCGCCAGGTCAAAGTCGATCAGCATCGGCCGGCGCCCCGGCCCCGAGAGCAGGATATTGGCCGGGTTAATATCTTTGTGGACCACGCGTTGCTGGTGTAAGGCCGCGACGACCTGCGTCAACCCAAGTGCAAATTCCAGTAATTCAGAGATCGTCATCCGCCCGCTGCGAATCGACTCGGCCAACGAGACGCCGGCAACATCCTCCATTGCGATCGCGTTTGCATACTCGCTTGCAAATTCAGACAGAGGAGCCAGTTGCGGCACCCCCCAAACACCCGCCAATCGCTCGATGATTCCCAACTCGTGCCGCCGCCGCGCCTTGGCGCGAGGGCCGAACAACTCCTTCACGATCAAGCTCCCCGCCCGAGTGGGCAGGGACAAGCGAACCACCCGCGTCCGATCGCTCTCATAGAGGATCTCAACCGGAGCATGGCCGATGCCGGGGAGCATCGGTTCGAGAGGAGCCACCCAGTCTTCATCGGCCAGTGTTGGGTTGGGTTGGATCCTCGTCATCGGTTCGATCGCGCCAACTGTCCCCTCTTCAATTCGGCCGGATCGCCCCGGGGAATCAAAGTCCGAAGCGGCCACTTCTTCAAGCCGTCTCACTGGGCGAGCCATCCCTAAATTCATCCAAGATGTAGTGCTTACATGGACTGTCGTGACTTTCATTGCCTCTCGGCAAACTGAAAAGCCATCCGAATGTCGCCTTCGCCATCAAGAGCATAGGTTCGATTCACGTGCAAAAGCACCCAGAACCTTCCTAACTTTTCTGCTTCCTCAAACCTGGCTCTGTGCAACCCCAGACCTAATCAGTTCGGATTGCCGGCATCCCTGTTCTCACTAAGGAACCGGTTACTGACCACCACGCTCAGCGAACCAGGCAAACGTGACCAATTAAATATCGGCACCGCCGTCATTGATCCCGAGTTGGGGCACGGGAAGCCTGGGGATGTACCACCCGCGAAGATCGGTGGTCAGCTTGACGGTCCTTATCCGGCCATCAACATCGTCGAGCGTGAGGGGCACCTTTGCCCCTTGCTCTTTCTGCCAATGGAACTGGCGAGCGGCGTCATAACGCAGGGAGCGATCGCTCGAGTAGCCGACGAGTTTCCGCCGCTGTTGGATTGAACTCGATCCGCCTCGGGACAGTGCGAAAATCCGGAAAGCCTCGTCTCGAGAAAGTGGCGCTTAATTCTTTCCGACCAGTTCGTCATACTTTGGTTTCGGGTCCCTTGTTTCGCAAGGAACTGTCCGGTGGTCTCTTCCTCTCTCGAGCGATCGGGCATTCATTCACACCGAGTCCAACTCAGTACTTCGTCTCGTTGAGGAAGAGGATGACGACCATGTCGACAACACACGTCCGATGCTCGCTGCCCACCTGCCGGGAAGCAGCCACCTACAAAATCGCGTCGCACTGGAGTGGCGGCAGCTTTTCGGAGCTGAAGACTTACGGTTTCGCCTGCGCCGACCACCTCGGCCCGGTGTTCCGCGAGGCCGAGGAACGACAGCAGGCCTATCAACCGTCGCCGGGTGAGACGATCGAGGAGATCGCCATCTACCGGTTCGAGCAAGGCAAACGCGACCGTCAGCTCCAACGGCTCTGGGGGCTGGAAGAGAACTATCGGTCGTGACCAAACTGCCACCCCGCTGAACTCCGTTTTAAGAGGTCTAGCCCGGCCCCTCCGATCGTTCCTCGACGAATCCAGCACCACCCGCGTCCTCGTGGCGGAGGCCTTGCGACCCATGGCATTGATGAAATTTTCCCTGGTCACCGCCATCCTGGCGATCGGTCTGGGCATCACAGTGGACTCGTTCGGGGAGGAGTCGTGGGTCGTGGTGGTCCGCGCGGGGGACCACGACCGGGTCGACACCCCGGTACGGATTGACCTCAATGCAGCCCCGGGGGCCGAGACGCAGGCGAGAGTCCCATCGCTCGCGACGGGCCCGAAACCTTTTTTGTTGAAAGAATTAAGTCAGGATGGCAAGACACTTCACGATCCGATCGTGGCGCAGATCGAGACCCTGGCCCGTGAGTCAGGGCCCCCGGTCCGGCTGACCTGGATCTTGAAGGGAATGACGGCCGCGGGGACCGAACGTCGGTTCAAGGCGGTTTCAGGCCAAGCGGTCAACGCGACAAATCCCTGGACGCTCTCGGATCCAACGGCCGGCCCCCTCGTGCTCAAGAACCGGGATCGCCCATTTTTTCAATACAACACGCGCCCGGTCTCCCACCCGGATTATCCCCCGATCCAGACCCGTGACGCCTACCTCCACCCGGCTTACACCCCCTCAGGGGCCCTGATCACAGGGGACTTCTCGCGCCACCACCCCCATCATCGCGGCATTTTTCTCGCTTACACCAAGACGCAAGTCGGCTCAGACCATCCTGACTTCTGGAATATTCAGAGTGGGAGCGGCAAAGTCGTCTTCGATCGCCTCGACCGTGCCGAAACCGGACCGGTAACCGCTCGAATCGAGAGCCGCCACCGTTGGGAGGCGAAGGGGCGCGGGACCGTCCTGAACGAGCGGTGGCAGATCGAAGCCTACGACATCCCGGACAGCCCCTACTGGGTGTTCGACCTGACAGCGACTCAGCAAGCGACGGGTGCGTCGATGGAGCTGTTGCCGTACCGCTACGGGGGGATGGCCTACCGAGGCCCTGAGCCGTTCGTCAAGGGGCCGCTCGACGTCCTGACCAGCGAGGGGCGAAACCGGCTGGGGGGCGATCAGAAGCCCACGCGATGGGTCGACCTGACCGGTCCGGTCGAGGAGGGGTCGGACCGTTACGGCGGTGCGATGATTCTCGACCATCCCTCGAACGTCAATCATCCGACGGTGGCCCGGATTCACCCGATCCTGCTCCCCTTCTTCTGTTACGTGCCCGGCCACGACGTCAAGGTCTCGATCGGCTCGGGGGAGCCGACCGTCTTCCGGTATCGGGTGGTGATTCACGACGGCCGGCCCGACTCCAAACTCAACCAGAGGCTTTGGCGCGATTTTGCCGAACCGCCGGTCGTGGTGGTCGAGTCGAAAGCGGCGAGCCGTTAACCATTTCCAGCGCGCCACCCACTCGGTTCGCGGTTCGGAACACGTCTGTCGCGCGGTCGTGAAACCGCCGGCCCTGATCGTTACGAACGGACTGACCGGTGCAGTCATTCCAACAGGGCGGCGGTTTGCGTTTTCCGAAGTCCTGGACTGAGTTTCGGCGCGTTGGCGCGACGATACTACGGTCGGTCAAACCAGCCTCGGGATCTCGGTGGAAGCCGACGGGTCGGGGTGTGGAGTGTCCGCGGGATGCGTCGTGGCCGCGTTCAACGGCTCTGGCCGAGGCGAAACGGCCCTAATCAGGACGGCCGCTGACTTGGCTCCTTCGGGGGTCAGCTCAATCTGGTCGGAGGCGCCTAGGTGTCGCGTCGGGTTGTGGTTCTGCCCCAACCTGCCGTTCAAGGAGGTAAACAGGAAGTGAACATCGTCACGACCCGCTTCGGCCTGATTCAGGCCTCAGAATCGGATCTGATCCGGATTCCTGAGGGTTTGGTCGGGTTCCGTACATTCACGCAGTTCGTTCATCTCCCTGATCCGGTCGTGGCCGGCCTGTCATGGTTGCAAAGCGTGACCGCGGCAGATTTGGCCTTTGGATTGGTCGCCCCTCCCCTGGCGGTCAGTGACTACCGGATCGAACTCCGTCCCGGTGACCGGACGGCCCTGGAGCTGGATGAAGAGCGTTCGGCGCTCATCTACGTGATCCTCAACCGCGGCGAGGGAGGAGGCCTTACGGTCAACCTCCAGGGGCCCCTGGTTTTCAACCCGGTCCGTCGGCTTGGCCGGCAACTGGTGCTGACCTCCAGTCGCTATGCGGTACGGTATCCGCTCGATCCGAGTCAAGCCCCTGCGCCCACGCTGCTTCCTGGTCCGTCGCCGCTCCGTGCGACGGCGTGACCCGACGAGCAGTCACTATCGCAAACGGCGACGTGCCATCCCAGTCGTCGAAAGCCCCGTCGTGGTAACCGAGCGCCCGGGCAACGTGATCAGGGACGGTCACGAATCTCGTTGGCAGGAGGAAGGAGCCTAGAAGATGCTGGTTCTGTCCCGACACCGCGACGAAAGCATTATCATTGGTGATGACATCGTCATTACCGTGGTAGATATCCGGGGCGATAAGGTTCGATTGGGGATCGCGGCCCCGATCGAAATCTCCGTGCACCGCCAAGAAGTGTACGAGGCCATTCAACGCGAAAACCGGCAGGCGAGCCGACTGGACCCCCACGACGCCCGCCAGCTGGAACACCTCAATAACCCGCCGATTCGGCGCGACTTGCGTCGCCCGCGAACCGACGACATTTGAGATCGCGTTCCTTGGTAAGTAAGGGGAACCGGCCACGCCCGACCCCTTCCGCCCCTGCCTGCGATACCTTCCGAACCCCCGCCGGACGCGCGTTCCTTGGTTCTTACCCGGGAGCGCGCGTCCGTTCTCGTCGACACCTCGAGCCCTTTAACAAAGCAAAGACTCCGCCTCAGCACATCGTACAAGTCCACCAAGCCAATCACGGTGGCATGATCCGCTGTCTCACGAGAGCCGATCCCAGACGTTGCAGGCCACCCCTTCCTTCCCCATCCGCTCGAAGACAACGACTTCGTCGAAGGTCGGCCGCGCCGGTTGCCCAGAGCTGGGCCGATCGGGTGGCCCTTGGATTCGGAAACCCAGGGCCAGACGTCGTCGACCGCCCAGCAAGCCTGAGGCAAGCAGGCAGATACGTCGGGAACGCTTCGGACTCATGGGACGCCGAAGGAGCTGAAACCATCGGTTGCGGCAATTCCCGCTTGAACGCGTGCCGAAGTTAACGGGCCGCCGAGACGACCTGGAACTCAAACAAAAAAGGCCTCGCGATCAGACCCGACAACCATCAAGCCATCCAACTTTTCTAACATTATCAAGCAAGTTGTTTTAAGAACCACCAACTCCGGACCGTTTACGCAACCTGGTCTCATCGTGCAGCCAGCCAGAACGGACCGTGCAATTTGCATGACAGGCCCTGCTGCATCCCAAGTCGGCTCGCGTTCCAGTTTTCCGCAAACACCTTGCAACTAAAAGGTTACACCCGCCCAAAAAGAACCGGCACATCGATTGCTTATCTCTCTTTTTAATTGCACACCGAGGACATGCTCTGATGGGGTGGGCGCACTCGGTTGGCTCTCGGCCTGCTCACTCTCCGGGTGCCGAGCATCAGTGGCATGGATCAGCTTGAGAGTCCTCCCAGATGGGCAATGACCCATTACATGTTGCACGGAAACCGGGATCATCCCAACAGGGACGAAAGCAAGGGAAACCCGGCAGAATTACTCGTCCCGTGGGGAGCTTGTGAGATGAATGACACGACATCGAGATTGAAAGCATCCGCACTCGTTGAGCTTCGCCGCCTCTCGCCCGCCGGCATGATTGCGGTCATCTACCGAAGAACGAAGCGCCGCAAGGCGATCCCGCTCACGGACGGAACGATCGTCGAGGCACCCACCTCCGATCAACGATGCGAGGCGCCCCGGCACCTCGAATCCTGTCATGGAATCACGGCGGGAGGCATCCCGTCGACCGTCCACCATTTGAATCTCGGGCTGGTTGTCGACTACTTGGTACTCGGAGGGGTTTTCGTCCTGCCGAGCGGAGAAGTCGCCGCCATCTACGGCGCAGAAGCCATCCCCATCGGCGAACAGAAGGCCGGAGCTTGCCGGTGAAAGGTTCGCGCTCGCCCGGGCGGTGTGTCCCTGGTCGGAACCGAACTCAACGAGGCCGATCGCGTGGCCTTTGGGCCCGGCGTTCGCCAAGGCCCTCGACGATTTGGAGCGTGGCCGCGACTTTGCGATCGTCGAGCGACCCGTCGGGGCTCAATTGCCCCCGAAGCAAGTATCGCTTTCTACTAGATGTGGGCCTGCAACTGAGCGCTCCAGCGGTGCCGAATATCGAACTTGTTCGGCTCTGGCCGCGCTCGACCAACCCGTCCGGCATCGACTCTCAGAACGCGGTCAATCCAGCTCGATGATGACATCATCAGGATCGGCCAGCGCCCCCATCTGCTCACGCCAGCTCCCGCTGGTTCCCCCCCCTTGCTCGTCCGGACCACCCGGCCACGAGGCGGACGCCTTGATCGCGGGCGTCCCCAGTGGTGACGGAGCTGCGAATCCCGACGCCCCCGCATCCCGCCCCTTCGAGCCCCCCGCCGGCGCGGACGCCCGAGACGACGGTCCACGCTGAGCCCGCTCCGAAGGGCCGGGCGCGCTGTCGGGTCCCAGATAGACCCGCATCTTGTACCCGCCCAGGGTCAGTCGATCGTCGGGCAACAACGCAGCCCAACGAATCTTCTGCCCCTTGACCTTCGTGCCGTTCGTGCTCCCCAGATCGCGCACCACCAACAGGCCGTCCGTCTTCACCAGCACGCAATGACGCTTCGACAAACTCGGATGATCGATTGTGACATCGCAAAAGCCCCGACGACCCACGACCGTGAGATCCCGGTCGATCACAATCGGCGGATCCCCATTCTCGGGAACGAGTTCGGCTTTCATTGTCTTTCCTTGGAAAACCGCGAAAAGAGCGTGCGGAAGCAATGCGTGGCATCGTCCCTAATTATTGCATCCGCTACCCTGAAATTTTACACCGGACCGTGGATTTCGACAATCGGAGAGAATGATTGCATCCACGATACCACGGATCAAGTTTAAACACCAGCTCCACCGGAGGATCTTTGAAACCGGCCCACTCGGTGGGAGGTAACAGAACCGAATCACGGACGAATGAAACATCCTTAATTGAGTGGAGGTTGCGCCGATGCCTCGACTGGGCCACCGCATGCGCCTTGGGATTTTTTGTGAGTTTGCCGGACTGCTGTTCGCATGGGGTGTGTCGGCCTCGGTTGGGGGAGAAGTCGTGCACGCCTCGCGCTGGATCGCGGGGGACGCGGCGATCTACCTCGAGCTGTCCCAGCCTTCGCCATTGCTCGATCGATTACTCACGGAGAAGTATCAGAACGCCCTGACAGCGGTGCCTGGCTATGAACGGTACACCGAGAGCGAAGCCTACAAGAAAGCGGTTGCGGAGCTCGCGCGTGCCTCGGAGAAGCTTGGCACCACCTGGCAACAGGGCCTGCGCGACTTGACGGCGGGAGGCATCGTCCTGGCTGTCGAAGGAGAGCCGGGAAAATCGACGCGATCGATCCTGATCGTGACGCCGAGCGATCCGGCATTCTTGACTCGCGCCAACCAGACGCTTCTCGAGATGGCCCGAGAGAACGCTGAGTCCAAACAAAAGGCGGATCCGATCAAGTCGGCGGAGTATCGCGGGGTGACGGGCTACGAACTGGGCAAAGGGGCCTATGCGATCGTCGAGGGCAAGCTGGTCTTTGCCGACCGCTCGAAGACCCTCAAACTGGTGGTCGATCGCGTCCTTGATGGTGCGAAAGCCGGCGCCTCCTTGGCCGATGACGCCAACTGGATTGCGAGACGAACGCAGGCAGGCGATAGGCAAGCGTGGGGCGTCGTCCGGCTCGATCGCCTGCGGGAACTCGACCCGAAGCGATTTGCCTTCCAGGGCGATCCGAACCCTGCGGCGACGTTCCTCTTCGGGTCGTGGCTCGAGGCGATCCGGAAAGCCGACTGGGCTTTGGCGGCTTTATCGTGGACCGATGCCGGCCTGGGCGCCGAACTCACGCTGCCAACGCCGTCGGCAGGCTATCCCGAGGCCTTGAAGGGGTTCGTCCCTCCCAAGGGGCGCGGCGTGAAGAAGCCGGTGAACCCTCCCGGCACCATTGCAAGCCTCAGCCTTTGGCGTGATCTCTCGAGCATCTGGGAGGCGCGAGCGGACCTCTTTCCTCCGGAAGTCGTGCAAGGGCTCGCCAAGCTCGACGGCGTCGCGGGGCAGTTCTTCGGTGGCCGCGACTTCGGTACCGGCGTACTGGGAGCGCTGGGCGAAGAATGGAGACTGGTCGTCGCCCGGCAAGACCATTCGAACTTGAAACCCGTTCCCGACATGAAGCTCCCGGCCTTCGCGCTGATCGTGGACTTGAAGCCCGGCGGCGACGACGACTTGCCCCAGCGTCTCAAGGTCGCTTTTCAGTCGATTGTCGGCGTCATCAACGTAGGGGGCGTTCAGTCGAAATCACCGCCTCTGGAGCTGGGGTCCGAGACCATTGAGGATGTCACGATCTCGACCGCTCGCTTCATGCTTCCTAAAGCTCCCCTCGACGCCAAGGAGCCGGTTCACTCACGACATAACTTCAGTCCCTCAATCGCTCAGGTCGAAAACCGCTTCATTTTGAGTTCGAGCGTCGGCCTGGCGCGTGACCTCATCCAGAGCTTCAAGTCCCCTGCCAAGCCAGAGGACACGACGCTCTTGATCGAAGCAGACGGCCGCGAACTGGCCGATCTTGTCGAGATCAACAAGACTCGTCTTGTCATGCAAAACATGCTCGAGAAGGGGCACGACAAGACGCAAGCGGAACACGAAATCTCCGTGCTCACGCAGGTTCTTCGGTACCTGGGGCTCGCCCGACTCTCGGTCCAGGACAGCGTCGAGGACTTACGGCTCAAGCTCAATCTCGACCTCGGGAAGTAAGCGACTCGCTCTGAAGTCTTGTGAGCAGAAGTCCTGTGTGGATCTCATCCCTCCTCGGTGATGAACCTGGGGGCCACACCCGGCTCACAAGACGTTCCGATCCGTCAAGTTCTCAAATCGGCCGATTTGAGATCGGCACTCCGTTCCACTCCACGGCGCCTTGAGGACCAGATGAACGCTCCTCCGCTGCTCACCGATCCCGCGCGAGCTTGGGCCCCGTGGAATCCCGACTCGAAGGCCCGTTGGGACCTGGCCCGCGTGGGACATCTTCACCGTCGGGCCGGCTTCGCCCCCTCCTGGGCGATCCTCCAGCGCGACCTCGGCGACGGACCTGCCGCAAGCGTCGATCGTCTGATCGCCGGCGAGCCGACCGCTGGCGACGGCCAATCGGCCCTCGACTTCGACGCCATGCTCGACGCCATGACCGGACAACTTGCCGAGGGCGCCACCCTGGCGAGACTGCAAGGAATCTGGCTCTACCGGATGGTCTTCACACCGCACCCGCTCCGCGAGCGGATGACCCTCTTCTGGCATAACCACTTCGCAACCTCGCATAGCAAGGTCAAGAATTCGCTGCTCATGCAGCGCCAGAACGATCTCCTCAGATCCCACGCACTCGGCGACTTCAAGACCATGCTCTCGGCCGTCGGCAAGGATCCGGCGATGCTGATCTGGCTCGATTCGACCGAAAACCGCAAAGCGCAGCCGAACGAGAACTACGCGCGCGAAGTGATGGAGCTTTTCACACTCGGCCGGGGCCGCTACACCGAGAAAGACGTCCGGGAAGCAGCCCGCGCATTCACCGGTTGGTTCGTCGTCCGCGACCGGTTTTGCGAAATCCCGGGCCAGCACGACCCCAGTCCGAAGCAAGTGCTTGGCCACACCGGGCCCCTCCGAGGGGACGACATCCCCTCGATCCTGCTCGAACAGCCCGCCTGCGCCGAGTTCCTCTGTGAGAAATTGATTCGTCAGTTCGTGACCGAAGTCGACCCGATTTCCGCCGACTTGAGTGCGTCACTGGCCCAACCGTTTCGCGAGTCGGGCTACGACATCCGGGTGCCTTTGAGAACGATCCTTCGCTCGAACCTTTTTCATGACGAGGCGCTCCGCCGTCGTCGCGTAAAGTGTCCCGTCGAATTCACCATCGGGACGATCCGGGCGCTCGAAATCCTCAAGCCGACGGTCCAGGCCGACGCCCTGGCCCGAGCGTGCGGGCAAATGGGCCAGAATCTCTTCGCCCCGCCCAGCGTCGCGGGCTGGGATGGCGGTGCCACCTGGGCAAACTCGACTACCATGCTCGCCCGAGCCAACTTCGCGCTGAGCCTCCTCTCCGATCAGGACGCGGCTCTCGGCAAGCGGTTGAACGCCAACGAACTGGCTGCGAAACACGGGGCGACAACCCCTCGAGATGCCGGCAACTTCTTGATCGAACTACTCGTTCAGGACGCGTTCGATCGCAAACTCCGCGAACGCCTTTCAACCAAGGTCGAGTCCAAGGAGATCGCGGCGACCGTCCTTACTTCGCCCGAATATCAACTCGCATGAATTTTGAATCCAGGGCTCATTGAAATCCTGACCACGCCTGCGCTTCGACGGCCCCTTTGCTCGAGGATCCTGCCCCATGCGATCCCACCGCCGCGACTTTCTGAAATCGTCCCTGGCTGCCAGTACCCTGGTTTCGATGGGCGCGACCACCGTTCCGGCGTTTCTCGCCCGGTCGGCCCGAGGACAAGGGCCCAGCACCAAGTCGAACGACCGGGTCCTCGTGGTCGTCCAGTTGATCGGTGGCAACGACGGCCTGAATACCGTGGTCCCGCACGGCATTGACGGCTATGCCAGGCACCGTCGCGTATTGCGGCTTCCTTCGGAACGGATTCACAAGATCAACAAGGAGGTCGGCCTCCATCCTGCGATGGGAGGGATGGCCAAGCTGCTCGAAGCGGGGCAACTCGCGATCGTCCAGGGAGTCGGATATCCCAACCCCGATCGTTCGCATTTTCGGTCGATGGAAATCTGGGAGTCCGCTCGGCGCGAGGAGGGAGCCCTCGAGACCGGATGGCTCGGGCGG
The DNA here is from genome assembly GCF_045290345.1 of Singulisphaera photorubra. Lineage (GTDB taxonomy): Bacteria > Planctomycetota > Planctomycetia > Isosphaerales > Isosphaeraceae > Singulisphaera. The sequence continues at coordinate 5,689,083 of NZ_CP155447.1, forward strand.
ACCATCGACGCGATGCCCCGCACGGTCGGTCATGACGCGGCTGCGCTCCATGTCGGCAGCCGTGGCTTGCCGCTGGCTCTGAAAGCGAAGCACTCGGAAGCCCCTTCGTTGGAAAGCCTCGAGCAATATCGGCTTCAGCTTGGCGGCGACGCCCGAGATCAGCGGACCATGCGCGAGGCCCTCGACCAGGTCGCTCGCCTCGACCGGGCGGCCGACGACCCGCTGCTCGGTTTCATGAGACGGAGCACGCTCACCGCCTACGACTCGAGCAAACGACTCGAACAGGTCACCCAGCCCGCGGCCGGGAAATCCAACTATCCCAATTATGGCCTGGCCCGCCGCCTTGAACTGATCGCCCAGATCGTCAAAGCCGGGTTTGGGACCCAACTCTTCTACACCTCGCTCGATGGCTTCGATACGCACGCGAACCAGCTCGGCACACACACAGCGCTTCTGACCGAACTATCCGACTCGATCGCGGCGTTTCACAAAGACCTGACCAGCTCCGGCCAGGCGGACCGAGTCGCTCTCCTCACCTTCAGCGAGTTTGGGCGGCGAGTCGCGGAGAACGCCTCGGGCGGTACCGATCATGGCGCCGCCGCGCCTCTGTTCGTGGTCGGCCCCGTCAGGTCGGCAGGGCTGATCGGCCCCCACCCCAGTCTCGAGGACCTTGGGGACGGCGACTTGAAGCATCACACCGACTTTCGTCGGGTCTACGCGTCGCTGCTCGACACCTGGCTCGAATGCCCGAGCGATCAGGCCGTGGGACCAGGCTTTGAACCGCTCCCGCTCTTTCGATCCGCTTGATCCGGAAACTTCGAATAAAACGAATTTAAGCGAATTCATCGACATCCTCTGGGCCAAAATACCGCGCCGAGTCCTGTCGGCGCGGCATCTTTGGCATAGAGGATGCTGTTGATATCCTCTTACGAGAATCGGCAAGCGGGCTTTTGCACGGAGATGAGTCGAGAAATTCTTGGCAACTTTAGCAATTTCCGAGCCGAGCCTCGTATTACACTCATAGACCCCTTGATATTGAATCATCCGCGTGGCGGAGTGCGACCGATGAAACCACGACTTGTCATGGAGCTTGGCCTCTGCTTGGCCCTCTTGCCATGCTTTGATAATTTCCGACTCGCAACGGCCGCTCAGAACGCGGATCCACGGCCCCAGGAGCCCGCTCTCGCCGCACCGCAGCCCGGCCTAGAAGCGCCTGTTGCCGGCCCGGAAGTCCCACCGCCTCCGCCCCCAGGCGCATTGCCACCAGGCGATGCGGCCGCGCCGGCGCCAACGCCGGCGGCGAATGAAGCAGGACCGGTCAAGGCCCTGACCGACGGACCAGTCCACGAAGCCTTCATCTCGCCCGCCAAAGATGGCGATCCCGAGCGCATTGAGAAAGCTCCCCCCGCGCCTATTGTGGAGCGTCCCGGAGTCGAAGCTCCCAATCCGAACGCGCAATGGATCGAAGGGTACTGGCAGTGGGACGATGGCCGCAAAGACTTCATCTGGGTGACGGGAACCTGGCGCGTTCCGCCTCCCGGTCGGTTCTGGGTCAATGGTTACTGGAAGCGAGACGACCAAGGTTGGTACCGGGTGGCTGGATTCTGGAGTGAACGGAAGGCCGATCGGCTCGACTTCCGCAAGGATGGACCGCCAGCCGATCATCCTCCCGATCAGCCCGGCGAGTCGCCCGGAGCGGACCACTTCTATGTGCCCGGCCAGTATTTCCCTGACGGCGACGGCGTCGTCTGGAAGCCAGGCTTCTGGACCAAGGTCCAGGAAGGTTGGTCCTGGGTCCCCGCGCAGTGGGTTCGCCAACCCGAGGGCTGGACGTTCCAGGAAGGCTACTGGGATCGGACGCTCGACGACCGTGGCACTCTGTTTGCCCCGGCCTCGGTCGATCCTTCCGCTCGTAACGGCGATACGGTGTATCAGCCTTATACCCAGATCTCGCCCCAGAGCTACGGCCTTCTTTACGGCGCCTTCGGACGGCCCAATGCCTACTACGATGGCTATCCCGGCTGCTACTACGACGCCAACGGTGGCTACTACGGTTACGCATCCTACGGCACACTCTCACCTTATTTCGGCTATCTCGACTATCCTTTCTATGGGACGCTCGGATATCCCTATATGTCCTCGTTTGGCTATCCGTTCGGCGGGTTTGGGGACGGGGGATTTGCATTAGGGGGATTCGGAAGTCCGTTTGCGTTCGGATTCGGTGGAATTGGGTACCCCTTCGGGCTCAGTCTCGCGGGATTCGGGTATCCCATTGGATTTGGTTTCGGCGGATTCGGCTTCCCCTTCTTCGGGGGCTTCGGTGGAGGCTTTGGGGGTGGTTTCGGTGGTGGTTTCGGTCGACACGGCTTCCCTCATCGAAACCACTTCCCCTTTAGCCCACACGGAAACCATCATGCGGGCAACGGCCGCTGGGGAAGAGGCAATGGCCAATGGGGAAATGGCCAGTGGGGAAACGGCCGCCACAATGGTTCAATCACCTTGCCTAATTCGCGGTTCGTGAATAACAACTTCCGCAATGTGCAAGCGATCGGTCCTGGCCGAAACCAAGGGTTGAGAAATCAGGCAGGCGGCTTGGCCGGTCCTCGCAACCGGGTGATCGCGCCTCCGTCCTCACGGCCGTTTGCCAGCCCATTCCAGACGGCCTCGCAAACTCAACGCGGCCGGTCGGGACTTGCAGGATCAAATTGGAACGCCGGCTTTAACGGCGTGCAACACGCATCCCGCGTCCACACCGCGGCCCGCCCCGTGTTTACCTCAAGCACGTCAGGGCTTCAACGCAACTCCATGAATCTCGATGGCATGCGCAATGGCTCACCGCGTGGAGGCCTGAATCAGAACCCCGGGAACCTGAACAACCTCAATGCAAGCTCGCTGCGAAATGGCGGGGCCAATCTCAATAGCCTTAATGCCAACGCGCGGCGAAACAGCGGGGCCAACCTCAACAACCCCAATGCCAATGCGCTGCGAAACAGCGGGGCTAACCTCGGCGGCCCCAATGCCAATGCGCTGCGAAACAGCGGGGCTAACCTCGGCGGCCTCAATGCCAATGCGCTGCGAAACAGCGGGGCTAACCTCGGCGGCCCCAATGCCAATGCGCTGCGAAACAACGGGGCTAACCTCGGCGGCCCCAATGCCAATGCGCTGCGAAACAACGGGGCTAACCTCGGCGGCCCCAATGCCAATGCGCTGCGAAACAACGGGGCTAACCTCGGCGGCCTCAATGCCAATGCGCTGCGAAACAGCGGGGCTAACCTCGGCGGCCTCAATGCCAATGCGCTGCGAAATGGCAGCCAGCCAGGCTTGGGCAACAGGGCAGGAAATCCTGCCCCCCGTGGTTTGAGTGGTGGAGGAACCAACTTCGCTGGCACGGCCAATCTCAATCGTACCCAAGGCCTGAACCCAGGAATGGGTTCTCCAGGAGGAATCCCGACGCATCGTGGCGGAGGAATTCCTCAGCAGAACGCCCTGCGTGGATTGGGTGGAGCAGGCCAACAGTTCGGCGGCGCAGGGGGTCGAGGCCTCTCAGCTCCCTCATTGAATCCCGGAAACGTCGGTGGTGGCGCCCAGAGCTTCAGCGGAGGTCAGTTGGGAGGCTTAGGCGGCGGAACCCGTGGTTTCAGCGGAGGTCAGATGGGAAGCTTGGGCGCCGGCGGCGGAGCCCGAGGTTTTAGCGGAGGACAGATGGGAAGCTTGGGAGGCGGCGGCGGAGCTCGAGGTTTCAGCGGAGGTCAGATGGGGAACTTCGGCGGCGGCGGAGCCCAAGGCTTCGGCGGAGGACAGATGGGGGGCTTCGGTGGTGGCGGCGGCGGAGCCCGAGGTTTCAGCGGAGGACAGATGGGGGGCTTCGGTGGTGGCGGCGGCGGAGCCCGAGGTTTCAGCGGAGGACAGATGGGGGGCTTCGGTGGTGGTGGCGGCGGGGCCCGAGGCTTCGGTGGCGGCGGCGGAATGGGAAATGCAGGAGGCTTTGGCGGTGGCGGCATGGGACGGGGCGGTGGCGGCGGTGGTGGTGGCGGTGGTCGCCGTTGATCCCGAACCGTCCGAATGCTCAAGGGCTACAAGCAGAGGGCCAGTCGCGGATAAGTTCCGCGACTGGCCCTGTCTTTTTTTTCTGTTTCGGTTCGCTCGCAGACGGCTCATGTCCGCAAGCGAATCAATGTCGGAAGTGACGGCGACCGGTCAGGATCATGGCCATTCCATGTTCGTCGCAGGCGGCCAGGGTCTCGTTATCGCGTTTCGAGCCGCCCGGCTGGATCAAGGCTGACACACCGGCCGATGCGGCGGTATCAGGGCCATCTCGGAATGGGAAGAACGCGTCAGAGGCAAGTACGGCTCCTCGAGCTCGATCTCCGGCCTTGGTCACGGCGATTCGCACGGAATCCAGGCGGCTCATCTGCCCGGCGCCAACGCCAACGAGTTGCCGATCGCGCACCAGAACGATCGCGTTCGATCGAACCGACTGACAGACCCGCCAGGCAAAACCGAGCGATGTGCGCTCCGCGGGAGTCGGGGCGCGACGGGTCGGAACCGTTCCGGAGGCGGGATCCTCTTCCATGGTGTCCCAGTCCTGGACGAGCATCCCCCCTTCGACACGACGAAGGTCGAACCCGGCCGGAGCAGGCGATTCGGGACCAATAGGGCCGCCCAGGTCGAGCAGGCGAACGCTGTTCTTCCAGGTGGGCTTGGTGGTCAACAGGGCCAGGGCATCGGGTTCGTAGCCAGGAGCCACGATCGCTTCGATGAATCGTCCCGGGACACAGAGCCGCTCGGCGGTTGCGCGATCGAGCTTGCGATTCAGCCCGACGATCCCGCCAAAGGCGCTGACGGGGTCGCCTTCATAAGCCAGTTCAAAGGCTTCGGCCAGATTGTCGGCGATGGCTGCGCCACAGGGATTGTTGTGCTTGAGAATCGTTGCGGCGGGTTCGGCAAAATGGCGAATGAGCCGCAAGGCGCTGTCGAGGTCGAGGAGGTTATTGTAGGACAGTTCTTTGCCGTGAATCGATTGGGCGGTCGCCAGGTTGGGGCCACGGGTCCCGGGTTCGACGTAGAAGGCTGCGCGCTGGTGCGGGTTTTCCCCGTACCGAAGCACCGCCCTGCGCTCGAACCTTGGGTTCAGTGTGGGCGGAAACGCCTCAGGCTCTCCCTCGACCGACCCAATCACCCCCCCAAGGTAATCGGCAATCGCCTGATCATAGCGTGCGCATTTGGCGAAGGCCGCCAGGGCGAGCGCTTTGCGCTCGTCGAGGGTTGTCCCCCCCTGCCCTTGGATCGACCGCGCGAAGCTTTCATACTGACTGGCGTCAGTGAGAACCGCCACGTGAGCGTGGTTCTTGGCCGCCCCTCGAATCAGGCTCGGGCCTCCGATGTCGATGTTTTCGACAGCCTCCTCGAAGGTGACCCCGGCCCGCGCGACCGTCGCTTCAAACGGATAGAGATTGACGACGACGAGGTCAATCGGCTCGATCCCCTGCGCCTCGAGAGCGGCAAGGTCTTCGGCGATCTCACGGCGAGCGAGAATGCCGCCGTGCAACTTCGGGTGGAGGGTCTTGACCCGGCCGCCCAGGATCTCGGGCTGTCCGGTGTACGTGGAGACCTCGGTCACCTCGAGGCCCGCTTCGGTCAGGGCCGAACGGGTTCCGCCGCTGGCGAGCAAGTGGACCCCCTGCCCGGCCAGTACGCGAGCCAGCTCGATCAGACCCGTTTTATCGCTGACACTCAACAAAGCCCGGCGGACTGGTACGATCTCGTGCATTCGACCCTCGTTTCACTCCGACGGTTTTCAGACAACGCGACAAGGGTGGTCGCCAGCGCCAACTCCGGTTCAGGCCGGAGTTCGTGCATGACAACCACCCAGCGAAATTTCACACAGAAAAACTGAGTTCAGGGCCGAGCTTACTTCTCTTCGGGTGCCGGTTCAGGTTCCTTCTCCGGAGCCGTATCAGCCGGCTCCGGCTCTTCCATCTGCTCGGGCGGGAGCAAATTCGAGGGTGGCGTGACCCCTGAAGGAGGCTCCATGGCAACTCCCTCGGGGGGAATAAATCCGAACTTCGGGGTCTTCGGGTCACGGAGCAACCGAGGCTGGGTCTGACCGATCTCGCGAAGGCTAAAGATCATGCCCGACGTCGAGGCCAGGTAGAGTCGGTCGTTCAAGGTGTTTGTCAGGCTGAGGTCGTACGATCGGAGGTTGACCCCTGCACGGCTATAGGTCGACCGTGGGTCAGCGACGATCCGGCCCGATTCGCGGTCGACGATGAACAGGTCTTCGTCATACGACTCGAGATAGATCCGCTTCTCACTCACCGCCATCAGGCGACCGCCGTGAGTGGAAGTCGACCACCGGGCCTTCCCCGTACCAATCTCGACGGAGTTGAGCACGCCCAACGAATTGACGATGTAGATGTCGTTGTTCGCGACCATTGGCTCCTGGAGAACCGGGGCTCCAGCCGCGAAGGTCCACATCACCGTGGCCGTGAAAAGGTCAACCGAGTAAACGTTCTTATCCGCCGACGGAACCAGGAAGGTCCTCGTGCCGTAGTACGAGATGGGTGCTTCGATCGGGCCGCCGGTGGCGATCCGATAGAGCATCGTGGGCGTATCGGTCAACGCGGCATAAGCGCGACCGTCATGACCGCCGAACACGACCATGCGACCGGCGGGCAACGGACGTGACGTCAGCGGCCCCCCGGTTTGCCAGTTCCAGGCAAACTGGGCCCGGGACGACAGCACCGGCTTGCCCTTCAGGTCCTTGACGACCACACCCTTCTCGTCCTTATCGAAAAGCGAGAACGAGCGGAGCAACCCCGTACTCAGTCCCACCATCACCTGCTCTTCATCACAGGCCGTGGGGCTCGAGGGCAAGACGGAAAGGTTCTCAACCCAGACCTTCCGACCCGTGTGTCGGTCAAGAGCGTAGAGCAGGTTGGAGTTGGTCACGAAGACCATTCGCGAGTTGACCGACGCAGGGAAGGCATCCTGCAATCGATGCCCCAGGTGAGTCGACCAGAGGAGACGGCCAGTCTCGGCATCGAATGTATGGAAACCGGCGTGGTCGGTCTGGGCAAAGATCAGGTTGCCCGCCATGCTGATCTCGATGAGCTTTTCGGTCGGCTCCATCGGGACCGCGGCCATCCAGTGCCGCTCTAGACCCACCCGCCCGAGCGCGGTGCGTGTTGGTAAGAGATCGCGAGAAATCGGAATCTGAGCACGAACCGTGGTGCCCATCAGTGCCAGGAAGACACAGCTCAGTACGATACGGCGGGACATGGCCCGCTCCTTTCCCGTTGCCGACGTCTGAAGTAGCGAACCGAATAGGAAAGTCTCACTTTATCCCTATCCGACGTTCCGTGCCGGGTCAAGCTGGGCGGTCCAGGAACACTCGGGAATTTCGAAAAACTCCGGCTCGGAGGTAGGGAGACCCCGAAATCAAGTCAGCTTGTCGCTATTATACCGAATCCTCCAAAGAGAAGGTTTGATCCCGATCGTCGTCTTCGGCTGATCCTGGCTCGGGATCGAACTCGGTCCCGAAGGAGGGGAGAGGCTGGGGCGTCAGGCACTCGGAGCAGGCGTCGGCGATGCCGGTATAGGGCTTGGCACAGCGAGCGCAAAGTCCAGCGCTGCGGCGGAGGGTCGGGAGCGCGGCGTGAAGGCTCGCTCCTTCCGTGGTGTGGTCGAACCGTTCGGCCACTTTCGTGGCGAGTTCAACCATGTCGACCCGGATCGTGCCACCGCGAAGTCGCTTCTGGATCACGACCATCAGCCACCGGATCAAATCCTGGTCGAGTGTTCGCAACGCCTCGTCTTCGAGAAGTGGCCGGAGCCCATCGCGAAGGTCCAGCACGCGGTCTGGGTCGTTGGCCTCGCGTGCTGCGTCTAGCTTGGCGTGAAGGCCGCGGGCTTCTACCGCGCGCGCGGTCTCGAGCTCACGAGTGAGTCGGGGCCCGGCAGGATCATCGGGATGGGCCTCGATGAACGCTCGGATCAAGGTGTCGGCGTGGTCCCACTTGGCCTCCTGGATCGCCTTACCGATCTCGGCTACGGGGTTCGCTGGAACAGCGACGTGTACAGACGCGACGGTCGCCGATCGCTCGAGCGCCTCAGCCACTCGGCCCAGGGCCGAAATCAGAAGGCGCTCGGCCGATTCGGCGGTTTCCACTCGCTTCGCTTGGGCGTCGAGCGCGGTCGCTATCGCCCGGACGAGTTGTGCGCTCAGCCACCCGATCAAGGCCGAGGCAAAAACGCGAGTGAGCGCATCGAGGACAACTGAAAGCGTCCCCGACGAGGAGGGCGCAGCGCCCGTGAACAGGACGGAACTGGGGCCCATGGCCGAGAGAATGCCAAGGGTCAAAAATCCGGCTTGGAGCCATGGGGCCATGGAGGCGAGATCAGGGGCCACTTTGGAGTTGTTGGGGCCACGGGAAGGTTCGCTCCCCTCTCGTTGTTCCGCGGCGGGCAAGTTTGAGCCTGGAGTCAGGCCTTCGGCGTCATCGGGTATATCAGTCATGAGAATCGGGGAATCTCGCGGGACCAGTCCGATCGCGGTCTACCCTGGATTATCACGAATCGAGGGGCTTGGGACCATCGGATTCTCGCGGTTCCGGGACCATGACCAAACGGCCCGCGTGGACCAGTGGTGCTGGTCCGCGCGGGCCGCGAGTATTTTGGTGTCGAGAGCGAGCGAGCAAGCTCGATCAGTTCTCGTACTGTTTGGCGATTCGGTTGGTCGGCATCGGCTCGTCGAGTACCGATTCATCGAGCAAGTACTGCATGACATAGGCGTCTTCGGCCGTATCCATGTAGTGCTCGCGAACGACCTCCATGGCACGGAAGCCCTGAATCCGAAAGAACAATTGCCCCACCAGGTTGGTCTCCCGAACGCTGAGCGCGATCCGGGTTCGGCGGTGACTGGAAAGTTTGCCGACGAGCTTGGCGACCATCTGCTGGCCAACCCCTTGGCGGCGAAACTCGGGGTGGGTCGCGAAGTCGAGAACGTGGAGCCGGTTCTTGTGCAACTCGTAGATCATGAACCCGACAACGCGTTCGCCGTACTCGGCCACCATGCCGATACAATTTCGCTGCCTGAGAACGCGGAGGAACTCCTCCTCGCACCAGGGATATTCGAAACTGGCGTGCTCGATGGCCAGGACCTCGGGCATATCACGACGAATCATCCAGCGAATATGGACTCGGACCTGAGCCTTAGTGGTCGGGACCGTGCTCATCGAGCCTCTCCTTCCATGGAACGGACGGACGGAGACCATCCCCCGCAGCGGGGGCGGTCGGCGAAATCTGACCCGCATCATCTTCGGCGCGAGTAGTCAAGCTGGAAGGGACGCCCCGGCCCACGAACTCCCGGTCCGCTGGAACCAGAGGAGCCGGGCCTTGCCCCCGAGGCGAGGCGGATTCTAGCGAAGGGTCTGTTGCCTGCCAAGGCCGCTTCCCCAGGCCTCGGCAGGTTCAACTCGCCTGTCCCTAGCACCAATCCCCTCTGCGCCGAACCCTCGTCCGAGAGGCGGCTCCCTTTCCGGCGCCCCCCCTCGACCCGAGGTTAGATATCGGCCGGACCACGGCAGGCTCGTGAGGATTGTACGGATTAATCGCCCCGCACCACGACTTCGCCTCCGCGCAGCATAAAACGCGGCCCATTCAAATCCGTTGGACCGCGTTCTCAAGGGTTCGAATCCAGATTTAGACCCGATTCTATTCAGAATCGTCCATACGAGTATTGCGGATTGGCCGCGTCGAAATCTTGGTCGCGGAGTCCGGTGTTGACTCGCAAGTTCAGATAGCTGTATTCCTCGATCAGTTCGGGCGACGCCCCGGGACGCGTGGGCCAGTCGTAAGCCTCGAACCGAATCGGCAGGCCATGCTCGTGATCGATGTAGAGTTTGACCATATGGAAAAGGTAGGACGGATGTTTCTTGGGATGGACCGACTCGATCATCGTACAGGCGTGGTTTCCGACGCGGAGATTCTTATGAATCGTCACGCGCGACTCGCCCGGGGTCAGCTCGATCGACCAGTGCCGAGCCACGCTCGCGATCAATGAGCCGATGCCGGCCTCGGTAACCGGGTGGCGATTTTCCTCCATCGCCATCCCCCCCTTCGGGTCGAGATGCATCGTCCCGGCAATCAACTTACCCCAGCCCACGTCATGCACAACGATCTTGCCGCCATGCCGGCCGGCCACATAGATCGCTTCTCGTCCAATCTTGGGCCGCTGGAACTTGAAGTAGATGCTGTGGGGATTCGTCCGCGACTTCATCGACATGATATAAGGCTGCGTGAGTCGACCGTCGATCCGCTCTCGCTTGTGAAACGTACACGTATAATCTTGAATTTTACTGAACCGATCCTGGCAGTCGGCGATCGCCTGCTTGGCCATGGCGATCGGATCGCTCGAGGCCTCAGCCGCCGAGTGGGTAAGTGTCGCGACAGATCCAGGCTTGAGGTCTGAGCCCGGAACCTGCACTCGCCCGACCGTGCTCGCAACCCGGGGGACATGCTCCGTCTCTTTATCGTGCTCTTGCTCGCTCGCTTTCGCCGTCTCAATTACTGAGGCGGGGGCCCCTGGATTGGACTCGGTGACCTGGTTCTGGGCACGCACGAACGCGGGGTCGAAGCCATTTTCGGCCCGCGAACCGGCGGCCGTGGGGTCGAGCATCGCGAGTTGGAGTGCGGGAACCAACCCCTGGGATTCGAACGGACGCTTGCTCTCGCCCGTCGAAAGCAGACGAGGGCCGTAGGGCAATTCCCCTCGGTCAAATTCACCGCCTGCCCCCACCATCGCCGACAACCCCAGGGCTCCCAGTATCGCCAAGTGCCGACCCGGCCACGCCTGACTCCGATCCGTGCTGTCTAATCGCGGTTTCGGATTTGGGATCATGGGTCTTCCTTTATCTATCTCTGGCGGATCGGCCAGCGGAAGCGCGAGGGCGTGCGCCGATCGACGCCGGTGCCGTTCGTGAGGTCGTGCAGATTGAGCGACGGAGCGTGGTTGGTCTCATGGCTTGGCAGGAGTGGACTGCCGTGCAAGAATGGCATGCAATTTCCAAGCCACGACAAGGCTAGATCGAGTTCTCCCTCCCATCATCGGATAATCCGGGCTCGGAGGTGACTCGAAGTCCTTGGAGCGAAGCTCGCAAGCCCGATCTTGCATTTTTTGCAGCCGTCTGCGCGAAATTACAATCGGCTCCCGCCCAAGAGTTCACGTTTTTTCAAAAAAGACAAGGAAGCAAGCATGGCATCAACGGAGTACACCATTGAATCGATCCAGTCGGCCCCGTTCGGCGAAATGTCCTATGTCGCCTGGCGTCCCGACCGGCGGGAAGCCCTGGTGGTGGACCCTGGGTTTGATCCGGAGACAATTCTTGACCTGCTGACGCGTCAAGGGTTGCGGCTGACGGCCATCTTGAACACGCACGGTCACGTCGACCATATCGCGGGCAACGGCAAGATGAAGGAAGCCTATCCCGACGCGCCCCTGATCATCGGCGTCAACGACGCGGCCCTCCTCGGTGATCCCGAGGCCAACCTCAGCGCCCCGTTCGGCTTTCCGCTGATCAGCCCCCCCGCCGACCAGCTCGTTGTCGACGGCGAACGACTCGAAGTGGCCGGTTTTTCCTTTGAGATCCGCGAAATCCCCGGGCACAGTCCCGGTTCGGTCGTCTTCGTCTGCGACCAGTTCGACCCGCCGTTCGTCTTCGGGGGTGACGTGCTCTTCGCCGGTTCGGTCGGCCGTACCGATCTGGGGGGCAGTGGCCCGCAACTGATCGCGGGCATCCGGGCCAAGCTCTTGAACCTCCCCAACGCCACGATGGTCCTTCCCGGCCACGGACCCATCACCACCATCGCCAGCGAGAAGCAATCGAACCCGTTCGTCGGCGAGCGTGCCGGCCTTTACGGGATCGACCCCACATGACCATCTGGGCGATCGCCGACCTGCACCTGTCGTTCGCTCAGGTCGACCGCCGGGAGCGCTACGCCGAGCGCTGGCGCGACCACGCGTCCAAGATCGAGCGCGAGTGGCGGTCGGTGGTCCACCCCTCCGACCTGGTGCTCCTGCCGGGCGACCTGTCGATGGCGCGCAACCACCGCGACCTTCAGCCCGACCTCAACTGGCTCGACCGCTTGCCCGGGACGAAAGTCCTCGCACCCGGCAACCACGACACCTGGTGGAACGACGTCGAGAAGATCCGGCCGATGCTCCGCAAGTCGCTCCTGGCCGTTGACGGTGATGCCGTGAAGACCCACGGCGTCATCGTCTGCGGCGCCCGAGGCGCGCCCGTTCCCCTGGAGGACGACGAGAATCCCAAGGCCGTCGCCGCCTCCGAGGCCGCGTTGGCCACGCTCGACCGCGCCCTCGAGCAGGCCAAGACGCTCCGAGAGCATGGCGAGCCGCTCTACGTGCTCTGGCACTACCCCCTTCGACCAGCACCGCCGGCCCGGCCCCTGCGTCGCCCGGTTCGAACAGGCAGGGGTCACCACCTGTCTCTACGGCCATCTCCATATCGAAGGGCAATGGTCGCTCGCCGTTCAGGGAGACGTGCGCAGGATTCGCTACCAGTTCGTCGCCGCCGACGCCATCGGCTTCCGGCCGTTGCGCCTCACCCGACCTTGACCAGTTCATTCGTTCTCGTGGGGACAATCCGGTGCTGCCCGGTGAGTTCCCACTGCTTGAGGCTTGGCCCCATATTGAAGGTGATGAACAGGCCTTGAGCCAGACAGATCGGACCGGAAACCTCCGCGGTCACGCCGTACAAGGCGAGCGTAAAATAGGTCGCCAAGGGCAAGAGCAGCGTACAAAAGGGAGCGACAAAAATGACGTCATACCCGGGAATGATCCACCGGAACGTGGCCAGTCGCCCCGCAAGACTGATCGGCGACAGGTAGCCGGACGCATAAATCAGCAACCGAATGAGCCCCAACAGCCCGATTCCGAAACAGGCGACCAGGCTCGCGAACGGAATCCGATTCTGAGGCGCGGAAAAGCCCGCTCCGATCGCGAACAACCACCAACCGACCAGCGGGCCGATCAGGATCGCGTCCCGCCGAGCCAACTCGAATGGGACGGGCTTCAGCCGCTTCAAACCGAGCTTATCAAACGGCCACCCGCACCCGCCTGACATGCTTGCCTCGAACGCGACCTTGTCGCTCATCACCCAACTGAAAATCGGCGTCAACCAATCCAATGACCAAGGGAACCGCTTCAGCGAACGTCGCAAACCGAGCTGACCGATCGCCGCCAGGAGAATCGTGACGGCGAGCGCCAGGCGGGGATCAGCGGGCATCCACTGGGCCACAAGGCCGAGTCCAAATGCAATAATATACGCATAAACCAATGCCCCGGTCGGCGCAAACGCCATTCCCAGAGGAACCAGGTAACCCACCAAGAAGTAGGCGAGCAGCCGGAACGGGTCGAGCGCGGGATCCACCAGGGACAGAAGTGCCAGCAGCGAGAGGACCACTCCGTCTTCCCAGACCAGAGCGACGGGGCCGAGTGGCAATGGCTTGCAGGCGGTCCAGGGGGATCGTTCCAGCCAGGCTCGGTAATGGGAGCGGTAGAACGGGTGGAATGCCACGACACGATACGCGCCATAGGCCAGCGCCGCCAAGAGGGGAATCGCCACCCCTGGCCGGACATTCAGACGGATCCTTCCTCCCACGTTCCACTCGTAATAGAGGATCAACCCTTCAAAGACGAGGTAGAACAGCAAGATCCCCAAGAGAATGGACGCTGGCGGCAAGATCACCCGGAGCCGTTGGATCATTGCCGGGAGCCCTCGAAATATTGCTCGAGCCGATCGCTCGTCTCGGGATAGATCAGACGCTCGAGAACCTCGCTGAGCGGGCCTCGGCAGGCTGTCATCCGCTGGAGCCCGTCGAGAGTGTCGAAGGCGAGAATCTGGCCCTGGTGGAGGATGATGATTCGTGTCGCGATCTCCTCGACGATCTCGGGCACCGGGCTGGTCAGGACGATCGTCAGTTGCTTGCGCTGAGCGTGACGCTGAAAGACGCGCTTCAGTGCCATCAGGCCGGAGGGGTCGAGGCCCCCCGAGAACGGCTCGTCGAGCAGGAGCACGGGCGCCTCGGTCACCAGGGCCGAGCCGAGGGCGATCTTCTTCTTCTGGCCGGCCGAATAGCTCCGGATCGGCGAGTCGCCCTGGGTCGTCAACTCGAAGAGCGTGAGCAAGCGATCGATATGGTCGATCAGCCACTCCTCGTTGATGTCGTAGAGTCTGCCGACCGCGAACAGGAACTCGCGTCCCGTGCGATGGCCAGGGAGCCAGGGGCTGTCGGGAAGATAAACCGCCATCTTCCGAATCGCCAACTCGTCCTCGACCGAAGCCCGCCGGCGCCGGCCGTCGATAACGACGGACCCGCGCTGGGGCGAGAGCACGCCCCCCATCACACCCAATAGCGTGGTCTTGCCCATCCCGTTGGGACCAAGGACCACGACGACCTCCCCCCGCTCGATGCGAAGGTTGACCCCCCGGAGCACAGGCCGCACTCCGTAGTGCTGCGTCACGTCGGCCAGTTCGATCATTCGACGTCTTCCCGCCCCTCGGCCATCAAAATCGCTTCTCGCCAGCCGATCGGTTAGGTTCAGGGCCTTAAAATGTGCGGTGGATTGATCGTCGCGATCGTATCGGACAGTTATCACAACCGCAACAATTTCGGAGGGAGTCTCTTGAGCACGCCCCGTTCATTCAAGCAGGAACTCGTCGGCGTTTTCGGTTTCCCCGTCGCCGAGAACCCCACCCAAGCCATGATCGAGCCCGCCTTCGCCGCGATGGGCCTCGATTGGCGCTATCTCACCGTCGAAGTGCGCCCTGAAGATCTCGGCGCCGCGGTCCGCGGCGCGCGGGCGATGAACTGGCGAGGATTTAATTGCACGATTCCGCACAAAGTTGCCGTTATCGAACACCTCGATCGATTGAGTCCGGCCGCCGCGAAAATTGGGGCGGTGAACTGTGCGGTCAACGAGGGAGGCGAGTGGGTCGGAGACAACACCGACGGCAAAGGCTTTCTTCAGTCCGTGCAACAAGTTAGGCCAATCCCGGGGCTACGCGCGGTGGTCCTGGGCGCGGGGGGAGCAGCGAGGGCCATTGGGGTCGAGTTGGCGCTGGCGGGTGCTGAGCATATGACCATTGTGAACCGTGATCGCGGGCGTGGTCAGGTGCTCACCACTCTGATCCGCGAGCAGACGGGGGTTCCCACCGACTTTTCTGATTGGGAAGAGAGGTACCACGTCCCTGAAGGGACCGATCTGGTGGTAAACGCGACGTCGATCGGCCTCTATCCGGACGTCGAAGCTCGGGTCCCGATTGAGCTCACAACCCTGCGACCCGGCATGATCGTCAGCGACGTGATCCCGAATCCGCCGCGAACTTGGCTGATTCGTGAGGCGGAAACCAGGGGATGCCAGGTCCTCGACGGCCTTGGGATGCTCGTCAATCAAGGAGTTATTGGCATACGCTTGTGGTCAGGACATGAACCAAACCCTGAAATCATGCGCCGCGCCCTCGAATCCATTTTCGTGGCCTGAGTCCGATTTCGCTTGACAATTCCCCGAACCGAAGTGGCACCTTCGCCTCCCATTTTTACAATCATGAACCAAGAAGGGGCGGCAATGTTGACAATTGGTCCGGTGCTTTGATTCCCCGGTGGAATCCACAAAAACCGATTTAACTCCAGGCAACACTTACACTTAAGATCGACCATTCTCCCTTTCGAGGTGGTTTGGCACAGAGAATGCTTTGTAATGTAGACAGAGCCTCAAGCCGGCATGGGCCGTCAAGAGGGATTCGACATCGGGCATTCCACCACGAGCGGGAGAATTCCAATGCTGGTTTTGAGCAGGAAGCTTGGCGAAAAGATCGTGATCGGTGACAACATCGTCGTCACTGTGGTCAAGATTGACCGCAACCAGATTCGGATCGGTATCGAAGCCCCTCATGAAGTTCCGGTCTATCGCGAAGAGATCGCGCCGGTCCGTGGCGGGAAGACGGTCGCCGTCACTGAAGAGCCGGCACCTGCCTTGAATCGCTAAGTTCCTGGATGACGCCGTGGCGGCGGGTCACGGTGTCGGCTGCGGCCAGACCGCATTCATGGCCGATGCCACGAGTCGTGCGATTTCCTGGGCGGATCGACCCGCGAGGGATCGACATTTTGCCCCAGGTTCGGCAGTGACCGGACCGGAATATCCCTCTTCCGCCAACCTCCTCAGGAGTTGGCCGGAATCAATCGCTCCGTTTTCTCCGGGTAGACCCCGGTCGTGATCCTGGATCGCTGAACGATCCGATCGAGACGACGTGGGCAAGTCCGCGACGTGCACCCAGACAATTCGATCCACCCCCCACGCAAACCCTGCCTCAATCGTCTCGTCTGCCGCATAGAGGTGGAATCCGTCGACCAGGATTCCCAGATTTGCCGACTCCTGCCAGATCGCCCCGAGCTGTCGATCGAGCTCCGACAGCCGAGTGACAAAGGGAACTCCGCGCCCGGAGCGGAACGACTCGACGCCGATGACTTCCAGGCCAAGCCTGACGCCGTGATTGGCCAGGACTCGTGCGATTGCGCCGAGTCGCTGGACGTGCATCTCGGCCGTGGCGGCAAGCAGCGAACTCCGGTTGCCATCGGGTTCCAGCGTGGCGAGCGTCTCGGGCATCACCCAGGTCCCGGTTTGACGGGCACCCACCACCGCGGCCGCCTCGGCGAAGCGGGAAAGTTGCTCCAGATCGTGCGCGAAGCGTCCGGCGTCTCCCCGCCAGTCGACGGGGAGGGACCAAGCTCCCGCTTGGAGCCCGAGATCCGCCAGCCGCGAGCGCACCACCTTCGGGTCGACCTCCTCGGCCAGCATGTCTCGCATCAGAAAGTCAACTCCGCCAAAACCGGCGGCCGAGGCCAATTCGATCGTTTCTTGCGTCGAGAGCGTCAGGCCTAACGCCCTCGCATTGAAACTCGAATACACTTGCTCCCCTTTTCGACCAAAGAGTTGCGGTCAGGCCCCATCCCAATCCCCTTCGATTGTAGAGAGCTCCCCGCGGAATGTCTCGCCAAGCCGGCAAAGGCCAGCGTCCAGCGGGACCCGGCCCTTGGCGCAACTGGCGATAAGCCTCACAATCAAGCGCCTTGATTCAGGGGCGACCGGGTGGAAAGTCCTTCGTCCGGGGCCGGTTCGGGGAGCACGAGGCGATCTCAAACATGGTGGCGACCTGGATCGAGGCGGCGGCGAAGGGGCGGCACGGTGGGCCAGTCCGCGCGGGGATGTGGTCTGCGGTGGTCATCGGCACGCACCCGATTGAGGCCAACCAAGTCGTCTGGCTCGAAATTACGGCCGATGACGAGGTGCTGGGCCTGCTCCCCGCGTACTGGATCGAGAATAAAGGGGTGAATAGCCTCTGGCATGTCCCGGTGCCCCCTCAAGCGGTTGGCGTCCGGCTTCACTACCGGTCCGCAGCGCGGCAAGAAGGGTCGGAGACAGTCTACAGCCCGCCCCAAGACACCGTCGTCCGCCCCAATATGCCCGACCGGACGGAAGCGGCCGAGATCGTGGCGATGGGCCCCGAGGGACTGGTCGGCAACCGGATGATGACGGTCCGGGTCGATTCGCGAGGTTCCACCTACGACGTCTACTTCCCCACCGTCGGGCTCCATTCCGACGTCCGACCCGCCGAAGGGGACATGCCGCAGAGCCGCTCCCACTTTCGCGCGATCGTGGGGGGACTGGCCGTGGGCCGCCGGCTCGACTGGTTCACCGAGCGGCTCTCCTGGGAGTCGTTTCAGCACTACCTCGGCGCAACCAACCTGTTGATGACCGAGCTGAATTCGCGGACCGGACCGATCCGTGTGCTGGTCACCGACTTCGTGGCGATGGCCAAGAGCCTTCCCAAAACGGCTGGGGGAACGGAGTCGCCTGGTCAGTACCTCAAGCGATTCCGGATCAAGAACGACGGCCCCGAGTCGCTTCGCGCCCTGTTCGGGGTCTACATCCAGGCCGAGGTCAACGGCGGCATCGGCGAGCCTGGCCTGAGCTGGCACGATGGCGATCGAACACTCCTGGCCACCAATCGCGGCCACGGACACGCGAATCGCAAATTCGCCCGGGACGCAACCGTCGAATTTGCCGTCGCTCTCGACGACCGGGGCGACGTCCACTGCGAACCGACAGGCGCCAACGAGGCGATTCTGCTCCGGAGGATTGACCTGCCCGCCGGCGAGACGGTGACGGTCGATCTGCTGGTCAGTGGCGCGTTTACGGGATGGCGCGGAGACCCCGGCACCTTCGAGCACTGGCTTCGGCCGGCCCTCGCCTGGTTTCGCTCCGCCGATCTTGACCAGGTTGAGCAAACCACCTGCCAGGAGTGGGATGCGTTCACCGAGGTCCTGCCCAGTCTCAAATATCCCAAGCCGGCCTACGCCGTGAGCTTGCGCCGATCGGCCTTGGCCGCGGCCCTGCATTCCGACGCGTTCTGGGGAGCCATTGCTTCAGGCTTCGATCGTGGCCTGAGTGCCTACTGCTGGCCGCGCGACGCGATGTGGGCGGCCGATACGATGGAGCGACTTGGCCACCCCTCGATTGGCCGAGGCCTGTTCGAGTGGCTCTCCCACGTTCGGGGGCAAAACCGACCGTACTCCTACTGGTTTCAAAAATACACGATCGACGGTGGTCCCGAATGGGAGACCCCTGCCGTCGACCAGACGGCCATGATCCCTTGGGGACTGGAACGTTACTACCTCCGCACGGGCGATCTCGACTTCATCGCCTCCATGTGGCCGATGATCGAGCAGGCCGCAATGGTCTGCAGCGGGGAATCGGGGCACCCCGGCCTGCGCTGGCTCGACGATCTCAGCCTGGTCAGCTCGGCGGGCATCTGGGACCATCGTTTCGGGGCCTTCTTCTATTCCAACGGGTGTGTCGTGGCCGGTCTTCGGGCCGCCGCGCGGCTGGCCGAGGTACTCGATCACCCCGAGCATGCGACGCGTTGGCGCTCTTTGGCGGAGCGGGTCTGGGAGATCGGCATCCTCGGCGGGGGCGACTCGGACTCCGACCGAAGTGACAGCCCTGGCCTGATCGACGCCGAGACGGGTCGGTTTCTCGAAGCCCGAAGACTCTCGACGTTGCGCGGCCTCTGGACCGACCGGCCCGAGATGCTCATTGAGCGCTCGAAAGCCCTGGATGTGAGCGTGCTCGGCCTCGTCGTTCCGTTCGGCCTGTTCCCCGCATCGGATCCTCGGATCATGCGGACCGCCGAGGCGATCCTCCGCCAGAACGCCGTGGGAGTGGATTCCAATACCCTGGCCCGATGGGCCGTCGACTCATCGTCTCCGAAGGCAAGCGTTGCGCCCAGCGAGTCGCACAGCCACGATCTCTCCAGCCTCGCGACGCTGTGGGCGGCGCGCTACCTGATCCAGCTCGGACGTGAGACTGGGCAGGTCCGGCACTGGAATCGGGCTCTGGCGATGACCGACGGCACACTGAGCCGGATGCTCCCCTTGGGCCTGATGCTCCGGCCTGTGATCCGTGCCAATGATACCCCTCGCTACATCCCGGGCGTGGCCTCGGGAGTTTGGGGGCTCCATGCGATTCTCATCGAGACCATGCTCGAGTTCGCCCAACTCGACTACAACCACGTCGAACGGCGGCTCAAGCTGGACCCTGCCTTGCCCAGCTCTTGGCCTCATCTCGGCCTGACCCAGACATTCCCCTGCGGTGAGGTTTCCTTCCGGCTCGAACGGCCGATCGGAGGCACGGTCCACCACCTGAGCCTGACCGTGAACCTGCTGCACCCCATTGAATTCCACGCCGCGTTGACCTGCCCCGGCCTCACCGAACTCGGCCCCTGGCAATCCGCTCCCGAAAGCCAACCGCCCGACTACGATCCGCGGATCAGCCGGCTGAGCTGGTCGGTGACATTGCCCAAGGGGCAATCGACGTGGAGTTGGCGCTGGGGATGAGGCGGCTGATTCCAATCCGTGCCTGCCCCGCGCCTCGAGTTCAAGGAAGAACTCGCGGTCGGCACCGAGGGTCCGTTTTGGTGAGCAACCCTAGTTGGGTGAGTACGGCCCGAGTTCCATGAAAAAGCAAAAACCCCATCGATCCGTATCGCTACAGATCGATAGGGCCGGAACAGAGAAGAGGCCGAATAATCGAAGCCGATGCCTCGGTCGGTCGGAGAGGCTTGACTGAATATTGCTTGCACGACCAACAAGAGTAAAAATAGCCGTTCTTTTCGGAATGTCAATGAGGTTGAGGCGAAAAATCACAAATTAATTAGATGACTCTCGCGGCACCTGAGTGCGAGCAATCTTCGAAACCCGGAATTGATGCGGACCGGGTGCCGAGAGACGCGGGAACTGGTAGTAACGAGCTTCAGCCGACGACTTCTTTTCCATCGTAAATCCTGGCTCCTCGAGAACGTAGAGTCTCGAGCCGCGGTTCATATTCTCAACGCGCTGAAGAGTCCACGCCCGAGTCACATCGTTGCCGTGGCGAATCAGAAGCGTGCGGCCCGCGATTTGACCATCGTCCCGCAGGTACTGATCGGACTCGAACCACCCACGCCCCGCGGCAGAGGTATGGCGCACAACGCCCGCAATCGTCCCGGACGTCGGTTGCTGTTCGACTCGCAGACCAGCCGACTCGGCAAATGTGCCACCGGCCAGCACCAGCCCACGGCTAGAGGCCCGAACGACCAGGCCGTCGGTCTTGAGGGTTCGACCGTGAGCCAGGTCGACGGTTTGCGTGGTCCCGGGGGCAAGATTGACGACGACATGCTCGGCACCGGCCGCCGATTCAATGTAGATGACGACGGTCTCCGGCGAAGAAGCGACCCGCCCGACCCGCGTGAGAGGAGTGACCGCTCCGGTGGGTTCAAATACCGTGACGAAGGTCGATTTCAGGGTTGAGCCATCCGGGGAACGGTGACGAAGCACCAGGCCGGCGCGGCCGGAATCCTCGGCCTCCGCACGCGCCGATCCGGTGGATGGATCGGGACTATTCGCCGTGGTGACCTCGATCGGGATCGGTCCCAACAGGTGAAGTCGAACCCCTGGCGAATCCGGAGCGCCCAGCCAGGCCATCGCCGGTCGGATCAGGCGAACTTGGGCTAGCGGTGCGAACTCGCCGTAGGCCTGAACGAACCAACGCCCATCCTCCGCCCTTGCAGTCGGCACGTACGGGATCGATTCGGGGAGCAACGTGGCCGGTCCGGCGTCCATCTTCACGGAGAGTTGCCAGCGTGCACTCGAGCCGGGTGCCGCATGGTAGATCTGATCATGCTGGAGGCCGCCATGAACCTCGAACACCGAGATGGCGTAGCTGCTCTGCAAACCCGCGGTCGCCACGAGAGTCTGGCGGTACCGCGTGGTCGATTGGGGGTAAGCGCGAGGATCGTCGAGAGTGAGGACCTGGAAGTCGGGATCGGCCGCGAAGAAGAGGAAATCTCCCCCCAGAGCGGGCTCCGAGGCTTTGCCCAGGGACTCGCGCTGATTCAGGCCGTCGACCACGACCGTGTTATGACTCGCCGTGGCTCGGTCCCAGCCCGTCACCGTGGGAGCCTGTTCGTCGAGGTCGCCGAGGATGAGTTGCCCTCCGACCGCCAGCCGCAACGCCTGGCGTTGGAAGTGAGGAGCGCCGATGTTATCCTGACCGCGAACTTCCAGATCGATCGCCCCCCCCTTTTCTCCGATGGCGAGCCTGGCGAGCCCCACGCCGCCCAATAGCGAGGGGCGTCGTGTTCCCGGCGCCGCGATCGCCGCCGGCCAGGACACTTGCAGAATCTCGGGAACCCGCGTATCGATCAGCGACGTCGTTCCCGCACGTCGGGCCAGTGCCAACATCGGCAACGGCATGATCTCCCGCGACGGCCCGGAGTTTGGTGCGCTCGCAAGCTCGAGTGGCCGCGGGGTCTCGGGATATCCAACCAGCAATCGATCGATCCAGCCATCGAACACGTTCAAGATCCGACGATGGGCCGCAGCATCGCCCTGTCGCCAGAACCCATCATAGTAGAAGCCTCGTTCGGAAAAGCCCTCGAGCCGTCTGACGGCCTCACCAACCAACTGCGGATCGTCCAGGAGCCGGCCGGCGGCCAGCAGGCCGCGATAGGCGTGAAGCGAGACCTCGCTGTATTCCTCGCGCTGAAGCCGGACGAACTCGGCCGAGGCCCGGAAGAGGTCGCGCTCGATGGTTCGGGCCGGATGAGAATCGTTCAGACTCTGCCCCGCCTCAATGAGGGCGGGCTGGTCGCGGACCAGGGCATAGGCGATCAAGAGGTTCAAGGGAACGTCGAGACTGGCCGTCCAGTCCCACTTTCCCGTTTGATAGCCGCGGCGATATGGGGGCGGCAAATCGGCCTGCTGGAAAACCTTGGGCGAAAGAGGCTGGTCGAAATGGGTTGCATAACCTGGATAGACCTGTGCGAACCGAAGAATCAGAACACAGGCCAAGCGGGCAAGCGCGGGATCTTTTGAACCGGCCGGTTGCTCGTGGTATCGGACCGCCGCGTAAAGCGCTGCTTTCGCCAGGAATTCGCGGGCTTCGTAGTCTCGCTTGGCAGCCAGATAGAGCTTCTCGTCGGGGTAACGTTGCTTGGTGGCCTCCACAGCGTGGTAGGGGTAGCGGTGCGAGACTCCATGGCGGACCTCAACCACGTCTTCGGGGACTTTCTTCTCCTTCTGGTCCTTTGCGGGATAGGTATCATTCGGTACGGTGGCTTGGCAGTTGCGGCAGGTCAGCACCTTCGGATTGCTGACCGACCAGGTCAGCGAATTACTGGTCTCGGTCGCGTCACAGGCGGGGCATCGGCAATGACGGATCCCCGCCTGCACGGGGACGAGTTCCGCCAGCGCCTTGGCATCAAGCGCAAGCAACGACTTGACATTGGGATCGGCCCAGAATCGAGTTTCCCAGTTATCGGGAAGCTCAAACTGTGCGAAGAGATTATGAATGCGCTTCGCGTCGGCAGCCTCGCCGGCGAATCCGTCGGTGGAGACGCTCAGGGCGACCACCGCCACCGCCCAACAGGCCCATCGAGCCGCAATCCGAAGCCTTCCTGGCATGATATGGGTTCCGTCCCTGGAGAAAGAGAAGGCGGGCCGCAATCAGGCCCTCTTTGATTGAGAGGGCGGTCGGCTCAAGCCCCGGCCTGTGGCCCGTGCCGCACGCCCCAATCCTAGTGGTCGGGGAGACGGCTCAATTCGGCATCGCGTTTGCCTGCGGCCAACTCGTAGAGACCGACCGGCCCGATCGTTTCCCCTTCGGCAAGTTTCAAACCCTGGCGATGGAGTTGGGCCAGCGCGAGCTGAGAGTCGCGATGGGCCTCGCAGGCCAGGCCGTAGCTCTTCAACTCACGGCTCCTGCCGTTGCTCCAGGGGGCCGCCACCTTGTAGACGGCAGAGTTGTCGCAATGGGGAGCCGAGCAAATCGGTTGATAGTGGAACGTCGTCTTTTCCATCGCACGAGTCCGTTCCGTTCGCTTCCGAGAACCGGAGGCCCCAGCGCCAAGCCGGTCCGACCTTCGTCCTCGTCCTGAAATCAATGGCCTACTGCTTCACGATCGTAGCGGCGCATTTCATACGCTGCAAGCGAAGCCATTGTGCACTCGACTCCCTCGGGAACCAAAACGACCGGCCTCGTCCGCACGTTAGCTGACTCGCTTGATCACCACCGCGGTCAGATCGTCCCGTTGCGGGACCCCGCTGGCGAACCTCAGGATCGCGTTGCGCAGCCCACCGATGATCTCGGCGGCGGAGCGGTCCCGGTCGTGAAGAATCTGAGCGCAAAGTCTCTGCGTACCAAAGCATTCACCGTGGCTGTCGGCCCACTCGAAGAAGCCGTCGGTCACGATCGCCACGAAGTCGCCCGGGGCGAACACAACAAGGTCCCCCTCATCAAACGACTCCTCGAGCATGAGCGCCAGGGGGTATCCGTGAACCTCGAGTTCGCGAAGGCTGTTCAACTCGCGTGAATAGAACCAGGTCGGGCCATGTCCGGCGGAAATGTAGCTGAGCCGGTGCTCGTTATGATCGAGTAGCCCGAAGAAGGCCGTCACAAAACGTTCCGGGGGCCGGCCGGCGAAGAGCCGACGATTGACCCGCTCGGCGACCCGAGCCGGTTCCTCGGTGACTTCAAAGGCCTCGTGAAGCGCGATTCGGCACTCATCGGCCACTGCCGCCGCACCAGCTCCTCGACCACAGACGTCGGCCACTGTCACGGCCAAGCACCCCTTGGAGACTTCCTGAAATTCAAAGAAGTCTCCCCCGGTGGCTTCGGCCTGCTGATTCCAGCCGGCAATGTCGAAACCGGTTATCGCTGGCACAAATATCGGTGGCGATAGATCTCCGATCCGTAAGTCCTCATCTCAGACGTCGATTGACGTCACACCCTCGTCCGATCCTCTTTGCGATCGATTCCCATGACTTCACGTTAATAGTGCCCCGGACACCCGTCAAATCATTTCACCCTGAGGAAAGAGGAAGCGGGACCGCTTGATTCATGTCGTCTCGATCAGAGCCCCGTCAGCGCCTCACTCCTTAGATATCCTGTCAGGAAAATCATGTCTGGGTGGCCGAGGCAAAAAACGCGGGGGCTTCGCTCGCCGACTTGCCTTGTTCTGAAGGCCAATCCACCGGTCACGGGTCGCATTCACCGGCCCCGGATCGGAACCGAGTGGCCTGGCCCAATCTCACGAACAAGCATTTTCAGGCAGATCAGCTTAATCCTTGCAACCCACAAAACCGATATCCCCCTTAGGCCGAAAGGAGTGATCGACGTATCACTTCTCCTCGGTCCAGGCGGAATTCATGGTAATAGTACTGGACAGGATGTCCGGGGAAGTCGAGTAATGACGATGACCAAGAAACGTCACGACGACAGGCCGGAGCGGCGACGGAACCGCTACAAACGACTGGCCGTCCTCGGCTTCCTGACCCTGGGCTCCAACTTCGGTTGCGGGCGGGATATGCTCCGTCTTCCGGCAGGCTCCGATGGGACGCTGCTGGGCCCAGCGCCCATCCCTTACACGGCAGCAGCCAATGCGACCGCGACAGCCGCGGCCAGCCGCAAAGCCAACGCGATCGCACCGGTGGCGCTGAAACCGGCCGAGGGCTACGGATCGAACATTGATGATCTTTTCCTGACGAGCTACCGCGACTCGAACTCTTACGGCCCTCATCTGGCCAAGTCGACCCGTCCCCGACCCGCGAACGGCGAAAGTCCCTTGTCAGATGGACTCCTCGCTGCCAACCCAGCGTCGAGGCACGCGCCGCTGGATCCCAGCCAGACGCAGGGCCAGACGGCAGAGCGGCCGGCTCTTTTCTCGCCGACCCAGTCGCAGTCTCGGCAGGCCTATCGCGATCCCGCGGACTCCCCGTTCCAGACGACCCAGATCCCGCCGCCACGAGTACGTTCGGCAACTCCGGGCCATCTCACCCAAGCCGCCGCATCCCCCCACACAGCCCCAGTACAAGGGCCGACGGGTCTGGTCGACGCCTACGGTGTGACCAAGATCGCTCCGCCAAGACGGCCCGATCCGGCCTCTTTGCCCGACCTCGAAACGGCGAGCAAACAAACCGGGATTAGCATGCCGGCCTCCGTCGCTACGTCGCCGCTCGAGGCACCGGCTGCATCGCAACTCGAGGCCGCAAGCCCGCCGTCGACGTTGGCTGAAGCCCCAAGTTCACCTGCCGTGCCAGTAGAGGTCATGGCTCAGTCGCCCACGCAATCGGCGACCACCACTGAGCCGACGACTTCGGCCGAGAGCCCAGCGCAGGCCCCGGCCCTGGTCGAGATGCCAAGCGAGCCCGCCACGCCCATCGAACTGCCGGCTGAGAAGCCGCCGGCTCTGGCCGAGCAGCCGAGCGAGCCCGCCACGCCAGTCGAGCTGCCGGCTGAGAAGCCCCAGGCCCTGGCCGAGATGCCGAGCGAGCCCGCCACGCCGGTCGAGTTGCCGGCTGAGAAGCCCCAGGCTCTAGCCGAGATGCCGAGCGAGCCCGCCACGCCGGTCGAGTTGCCGGCTGAGAAGCCCCAGGCTCTAGCCGAGATGCCGAGCGAGTCCGCCACGCCGGTCGAGTTGCCGGCTGAGAAGCCCTCGGCCCTGGCCGAGTTGCCAAACGAGCCCGCCACACCAGTCGAGCTGCCGGCTGAGAAGCCGCCGGCTCTGGCCGAGATGCCGAGCCAGTCCTCCACCTCAGTCGACCTTCTGGCGGATCCACTGGCATTGCCCGAGATGCCGAGCCAGCCGACAAAGCCGACCGAAGTACCCGCGACGGCCGAAATTCCGAGTGAGCCGGCAACGCTCGCCGAACTCCCGAACCAGCCACCGGCCTTGCCTGAGAATTCGAGCCAGACGCCGCCGACGACCGGAATGCCGGAGCCGCTTCCGCCACTGGCTGAAATCGCAGACGAGCTGGCCGAAGCGAGTAAAAAGCCGAAGGGGGAGAATCCCGCCTCCCCGTTCGAGGAGACGAGCATCGCGCCGCCGACTCCCTCCAAGCCAGGCCCCCAATCACAGAGCGGTGATTTGAACCTTGCTTCCGAGGAAACGAAGATTCCGCTGCCAGGCCAGGCGGTCTCGCGGTCGCCCGGGCAAGCCGTTGGGACGGTTCAGGACGAGATTCCACTGCCGCCGCTCCAGATGGACTCGAGCGTTTTCGGAACCTCTGTCGAGTTGCCGCCCCCCCTGCCTCTTGCCACTCCGTCATCCGAAGTGAAGACAAACGCGGAATGTCCCGCGTGCAAGATCCTGAAAAAGCAGAAGCAATCCGATCACTGGGCCACCGGCCCGGTCAAGCAGACGATTCTCTGCCCAAGCTGCGAAGAGAATCAGGCCCGTTCCAATGCCAAGGCAAAGTCTGACCAGAAGAATCACGACCTTGATTCGGCTGTCAAGGACACGAAAATCCCTCCTCCGCTACGTTCCGCCAAAGTTGATCCCAGAACCGCCCACTGATCCGGAAGCCAAAGAGACCGGAGCGGCCGGGAACGTCACGTTCCACCGGCCGCTCCGGCTTTTGTCAAAAGATCTCGCCCCCTCCCCTCCCAAAGGCTTTCGCCTCCCTCCCCTCCGGTGAAGTACGATTGAGTCCACTGCGCGAGTTACCAGCCGACCGGGAGGATCTCGATGTGAAAACCCGCCTGTCGTTCGACCGCCTGGAAGGGGAAACGAAGGAAATCGCCGTGCTCCTGGCCGGCGACGGCACGTCGATCAATCTCCCGAAGAAATTCCTCCCCAAAGCGGCTCGCCCCGGCGACGTCTTGTCGCTCTCGCTGGCACGAGACGTCCAGGCCACCCGGCGACTGGCCGATGAGACCAAGGCAATCCAACGGGAGCTGAAGGCAACCGACCCAGGTGGAGACATCAAGCTATGAGAGTCCTCTCCAGCTTGGTCGTCACCATCACCCTCTGCATTCCGATCGCGTCCTGCACTCCCACGCCGCCTCCGCACGCCCTGCCAGGGGCAGTCACCGTCACGATCCTTGACGTCGGCCAGGGTGACGCGATTTTGATCCGCTCACCCGAGGGCAAGACGGCGCTGATCGATGCGGGGCAATCCGCCAGCATCGTGTCAAAGCTGGAGCAACAAGGAGTCAGTTCGCTCGACCTTGTCGTCGTCAGCCACCACCACGCCGATCACTACGGAGGCATGGACGACGTCATCCGAGCGTTCCGCCCTCGATTCTTTCTGGCCTCATCGTCCTCGCACACGAGCGAGCCCTACCTGAAACTGCTCCAACTCGTTCGCGACCGGAATATCCAGGCGATCAGCCCTTTAGAGGTGCCTCGGAAGCTCGAACTCGGCAGCGTCGTTCTCACGGTCTTTCCCCAGGCCCCGAACGATCCCAAAGAGGAAAATAACAACAGCATCGGCATCCGGGTCGATTATGGGACGTTCTCAACGGTGCTCCCGGGCGATGCTCAAACGCGGGAGCGGCGGTGGTGGGCACATCGAGTCCCTAAACTCTGCGCCGATGCCACCGTGCTCAAACTGGCCCATCACGGCAGCCGGAACGGGACCGACGCTCGTTGGCTCGATCTGGTTCGCCCCTATGTCGCCGTGGCGAGCCTGAGCAAGGATAACGACTACCATCATCCCCACCCCGAGACCGTGGACCTCCTGGCTCGCTACGAAATCCCCTTGCTTCGTACCGACCGGGACGGGACGGTGACGATCCGGAGCGACGGCCTCCACTGGCAAGTCTTTACGCACCCTGAAAGCTCGGCCGAATGGCCCGTTTTCGAGCCGCGCGGGGAGAATCGGTCCCGGGGAGATCGCCCCTCCAAGCCCAAGTCATCCGTGGGTCTGATCAACATCAACAAGGCCAGCAAGACCCAGCTCAGGAAGATCCCCGGGATCGGTCAAGTCCTCGCCGATCGGATCATCAAGGGGAGACCTTACCGATCCGTCGACGACCTGGTTCGCGTCGAAGGCATCGGCGAAAAACGGCTCACGGAAATCCGGCCCTACGTTCGCGTGCGATGAGGCCCGATCATCCGCAGCAGACAAGAACAGATCAAACCGGGGCGACGTACTCGCTTCGTCGGGAGCACCTCACCCCGGGGGGTGGATCAGGACAATAGAGTCCCGATCGACTTCCCCTGACTCAATTGGATCGGCCGGCCGACCGGAGAGATATTCTCCTTATGCGGCTCGAGACCGACCGCCTTCAGTATGGTGGCGTGAACATCGTCAACCGCCGTCGGTTTCGGCGGATTTTTGATCCCCTCGGGATCGGTCTCGCCAATGACCTGCCCGCCTCGGATCCCGCCCCCGGCGATGACCAGGCTGAATCCGTTCGGCCAGTGGTCTCGACCTCCAGCCAGGTTGACCGTGGGTGTCCGGCCGAACTCGCCGGTGCAGAGAACCACCGTCTTGTCGAGAGTCCCGCGTTGCTTCAGGTCGCGAATCAAGGCGCTGAGGGCCGGGTCGAGCACGCCCGCGAGCTTGCGGTGGGTGGCGTGGTTGTTGACGTGAGTGTCCCAGCCGTCCAGCGTGACTTCGACACAACGGACTCCGACCTCGGTCAGGCGACGGGCGGCCAGACAGGCCCGACCGAACGGGGTGTCACCGTAGCCTTCCCGGGTCGCCACGGGTTCCTGCTTGACGTCGAACGCCTTCAACTGGGCCGACGTCATCATGACCCGGGCGCGCTCGACCGTCTCGCGATGCAAGGTTGCCGCGACCGGAGTTTGCCGCCCCCGCCGGAACGCCCGCTCAACGACCTCGAGGTCGATCGCGCGCTGGGCCTCGCGCGAAGGCGAGACGCGTGAGGTCACGTCCGGTAAGGGCTTGAGCGGATCCCCTGTTTTGAAGGCGTCGAATTCTCCTCCCAGGAACCCACCCCGGGCCGGCCACTGGCCCGGCAGAATCGAAATATGTCGGGGAATGCCGGTGCCCCCCGAAGGGAGTTCGTGGCAACAGATGGCACCAATCGAAGGATGCTCGACCGTCGGGTCCGGCCGGTATCCGTTCTTCATGAAGTACGTTCCGCGTTCGTGATCCCCCTCCTGGCTGACGAGCGAGCGAACCAGGGAAATCGACGTCATCACCTCGGCCAGCCGTTCATACCCCTGGGCAAGCTGGATGCCCTTGACGGCCGTCGAGATCGCCCGCGTGCCGGCGGCGATCTTCCGACCCGGGTGCGGGTCGAACGTCTCGAGCTGACTCGGGCCGCCAGCCAGCCAGATCAGGATCACCGAGGACGCCGGCTCTCGGCGCGTCTCCGCTTGCGAAGCCAAGAGGTGGCCAACCGGAGTCAACCAGCTCAATCCCGCGAACGTCAAAAACTCCCGACGCCCCGGAAAAACCAGGCTTTCGTCCAGTCGCGACCGATGGGCATGCTCGGAACCAGAGCCCTTCCGAAGTCCCATGCAACCTCCTCCACCGACGTCGTAAGACCCGTACTTTTCCCGTCGGCCTCGCGAATTCCCAGAGCCCCTCCCGCACTCGCCCTTGTATCAGAACTACCCGGCCAATCCCCCCTTGGTTTCATCCCCCGTGAAAATGGCAAAAGCCAACGAGCAAACTCCGACGTGGCAACCACGAGTCGGACCTTCAGCCTCTTGACTTTCCCACCCAACGTTTTTAACGTCGCCTTTAGTTAATAAGGTTTCTTAACTATTTGGCGATCTCGCGCAATCCAGCACACATGACTTTCGGCCAAGCCGATTTCACCAGGCATGACGATGCGAGCCATTGCACAGGGAGTGCGGCATATTCCAGGAGCGTATCCATGAGACGAATTGCAGGGCGAATGGGCCGGGTGCAGGGCTGGCTTCAAGCCATTGGAGGGGTCGCTGTCGGACTGGTCGCACTCAGTGGAACATTGGTCGCGAGTGAGGCTCCGGATTTCGATCGTCAGGTCGCGCCGATTTTGATCATGCGTTGCCTCGAATGCCATAACGAGGTCGGTGCGGTCGGTGGCCTGGTGCTGACCGGAATCGACGCCCTGAAGCGTGGTGGCGAGAGTGGGGAGGCAATCGTCGCGGGGAAACCGGAGGAGAGCCTGCTCTTTGAGCGTGTGGTGGATGGTGAGATGCCACCGAAGCGACAGGGGCACTCACAAAAGCTTTCCCAACCGGAAATTGAAACCATACGTGCCTGGATCGCGGCCGGCGCCTCGTGGCCGGCCGGTCGAAAGCTCGACCGCGACGAAAAGACAACCGCCGTCCGAGGGGGACGAGATTGGTGGTCGCTCCACCCGCTCGCACGGCCGAGCTTACCCCTCACGAAACGGGCGGACTGGACCAAGAATCCGATCGATGCCTTTATCCTTGCAAGGTTGGAAGCGAAAGGACTGCTCCCTGCTCCACGAGCCGATCGTCGACAATTGATCCGTCGCGCCTACTTCGACCTACTCGGTCTGCCCCCCAGTGCTCGAGAAGTCGATGAGTTTGTTCGTGACGAGTCACCCATGGCTTATGAGAAATTAATCACAAAACTTCTCGATTTACCGCAATATGGCGAGCGTTGGGGGCGTTACTGGCTGGATCTCTCCCGATTTGCCGAGACCAGCGGCTACGAGCGTGACCAAGAAAAACCGGGGGCCTGGAAGTACCGCGATTGGGTCGTCCGCTCCTTCAATGAAGACAAGCCGTACAATCGATTCGTCCAGGAACAGCTCGCGGGCGACGAGCTCGCCGACCGTGACGAAGAAACGGTCATCGCCACCGGGTTCTTGCGTCTGGGCACCTGGAACGATGAGCCCAATGATCCACAAGACTACAAGTACGAGCGTCTTGAAGATCTTGTTCACGTCACGAGTACGGCCTTCCTGGGCATGACGGTCAAGTGCGCTCGCTGTCACGATCACAAGTTCGACCCGATCCCGCAGACCGATTATTACCGCCTTGCCGCCTCGTTCTGGCCCGGCCCGATCGAGCCACGAAAAGGCGAGCTTCTGGGCGGCCCGAGCCGCGAAGAGTTAGGCTATGACGTGCTCGGCTGGACCGATGTGTCACGCGATCCTCCCGCGTTCCACCTGCTGCACAAGGGCGAGCTGACTCGCCCCGGCCCCGTTGTTCTGCCCGGCGTCCTCTCGATGATTCCGAGCTTGGACAAGCCCTTCGCCCCCCCACCGGCTCAGGCAAAAACAACCCAGCGCCGGCTTCAGCTCGCGGAATGGATCACCGACCCGGCCAACCCCCTGACGCCTCGCGTGTACGTGAATCGACTCTGGCAACATCACTTCGGCCATGGCCTGGTGAGCTCGTCGGATAATTTCGGGTTCACCGGCCAGAAGCCGTCGCACCCGGAGCTTCTCGACTGGCTTGCAGTCGAGTTTGTCCGGGGTGGTTGGAAGTCAAAACCAATTCACTTCCTGATGATGACCTC
The DNA here is from genome assembly GCF_045290345.1 of Singulisphaera photorubra. Lineage (GTDB taxonomy): Bacteria > Planctomycetota > Planctomycetia > Isosphaerales > Isosphaeraceae > Singulisphaera. The sequence goes on from NZ_CP155447.1 coordinate 5,720,934, forward strand.
GCAGGCCTACCAGCAGTCCACAGTCCATCCCGAACATGAGGCCTACTCCAAGCAGGACGCCGACAACCGCTTGGTCTGGCGGGCGCTCCGCCGCAGGCAAGACGCCGAAGCGCTTCGAGATGCGATCTTATCGGTGAGCGGCCAACTGGACCTGCGAGTCGGTGGGCCAAGCTTCCAACCGATCATCAATCCGGAAGCGCTCGAAGGCCTATCCAACATCAAGATTCACGCAGCGCCCTCTCCAGCGAGCGAACAGGGTCGACGCAGTCTCTACATGTATTCGCGACGCAGCCTGCTCCATCCGCTCATGACTACCTTTGACTTTTGCGACACGACCCAGCCCTGCGGAGAACGCGATATCAGCGTCGTCGCTCCCCAGGCCTTGGCGTTGCTCAATGGGGCGTTCGTTCACGAGCAGAGCCGGCGAGTGGCTGACCTCGTGCTTGCTGCCGCGGGCCGAGATCGAACGGCATGGATTGAAGGAGCATGGCGACGTGTCCTGGCCCGGTCTCCGAGCGCGACGGAGATAGCGGCGGCGATTGAGCACATGGAACGGCAGACGCTCCAATTTGGTGCCAACCCGGACGCCGGCAAACTTGCACTCGCGTCACTCTGTCTTGTTTTGATTAACAGCAACGAATTCATTTTATCGATTGAATGCGAACGCTGGAGGAGCCCGACGATGAGCGAGCAACGGCTCTACCCGTGCGGCCAATCGCGCCGCGAGTTTCTTTGGGAAATGGGTGGTGGTTTGGCCGGCACCGCGTTGGCAAGCTTGCTGGCGCTCGACGGCTTCGTTCCACGACCGACAGCGGCGGCCGAGATCGACAAGAACTCGCTCGCTCCTCGTCCGGGGCACTTTCCCGGAACGGCCCGCAACGTCATCTTTCTGATGATGAATGGAGGGCCGAGCCAGGTGGATACGTTCGACCATAAGCCCGTCCTTGAAAAGTACGCGGGCAAACCGCTCCCCGCCGACAAGAAATTCATCAATTCCGGCGGACGCAAGGTGGGCTATCTGACCCCTGCCTTTCGCAAATTCCGACCCGGCGGCCAGAGCGGCCTGATGATTTCCGACTATTTCCCAAGAGTCCGGGACCACGCTGACAAACTGGCCGTGATTCGATCGTGCCACACCGATAGCCATGCTCATGGGTCGGCCCTGGTGGCGATGAACACAGGCAAGACGTTCATCGGTCGACCGTCGCTGGGAAGTTGGGCGGTCTATGGGCTGGGAAATGAAAATCAAAACATGCCGGGCTATGTCGTCATTCTCGACAAACGTGGGGGTCCGATCAGCGGCCAACCCAACTGGACCAGCGGCTTTATGCCCGCGGGGTTTCAGGGAACCCTCTTTCGTCCCACTGGAAATCCGATCCTGGATTTGCGGGGGCCGGATTATCTCAACGGAAAACCACAGCGGGAACAGCTCGACCTGCTCGCTCGTCTGAATCACGAACACCTTGACGCTCGTCCCGGGGGCCACGAATTGGCCGCCCGCGCGGCCTCGTACGAGCTTGCGTATCGGATGCAGGCGGAAGCTCCGGAAGCCGTGGATCTCTCCCAAGAGAACGAAAATACGAAACGGATGTACGGCGTGGGCCAGCAACCGACTGATGAATTCGGTCGCAACTGCCTGGTCGCGCGGCGCCTCGTGGAACGCGGAGTCAGGTTCGTCCAGCTCTACTCCGGTGGCGGCCATCTCGATGATACCTGGGACGCGCACACGAACATCGAGGCCAACCATTCCCGACATGCGGCGGAGGTCGATCAACCGATCGCCGCGCTCCTCACCGACCTGCAGCAGCGGGGCCTGCTGGAGACCACGTTAGTCGTCTGGGGGGGTGAGTTCGGGCGGATGCCGTTCAGCGAAGGTCCAGGAGAAAAAGGGCGGAATCACAACCCTTATGGGTTCTCTATGTGGATGGCCGGCGGGGGCGTCAAAGGCGGAGTGGCCTACGGTGAAACCGATGATTTCGGTTTTGAAGCGGTTTTGAACAAAGTTCACCTTCATGACATTCACGCCACGATCCTTCACTTGCTGGGCTTGAACCATGAAATGCTGACCTACTTCCACGAAGGTCGCGACCAGCGGCTGACCGACGTGGCTGGCCAGGTTGTCCGTGACATCATCGCCTGAATTGGCTTTCACTGGGTCTTGAGCGTAACTACTGTCATGTCGTCGATGATTCAGCCGCAACTCTTGCGTCGAATGACCGTCCGAAGGGTGTTGGAAGTTCTTCGAGATCGTGGTCCCTGCACCCGTGCGAACCTCACCCGAATTTCGGGCATCAGCGCACCGACGGTCGCGAAAGCGGTCGGCGTGCTGCTGGAATCGGGCTTGTTGGAAGAAGGCGATTCGATCCAAGGGGCTCCCGGTCGGCCGGGAACTCTGATGAGACTCGCTCGAGACCGGGCGCAGGTGATCGGGGTGGTTCTCGACTCCTCCCTTTGCACCATGGTCTCGGCCGGTCTCGACGGCACAATCCATGAAGCGGGGCGGGTGGAATTCCCCACGCCCGACTCTTACGAAGCCTTGCTCGAACGGATTTCCGGCCTGGCGACCATCTTCATATCGCGTGAAGGGGTCAAGACTTTGGGTCTGGGGATCAGCACGCCCGGACTCATCAATCGCCGCACGGGCCGAGCGATGCTGTCCCCCAACCTGCACTTGACCGATGGGCATTCGCCCGCGCGTGACTTGAGTCAGCGGTTAGGCATCGACTGCGTGATGTACCAAGAGACGCAGGCCCTCTGCCTCGGCGAGCGCATGTATAGCGCCCCGGAGCCGCTCGATGACTTCGTCATGCTCGAAATCAGCACGGGACTCGGCGTGGGCGTGGTCATGGACGGACGCTTGATGGAAGGCCACAGCGGCCTGGCGGGTGAACTGGGCCACGTCACCGTTGCGCTGGACGGTCCGGTTTGCGGTTGTGGCAATCGGGGATGCCTGGAAACGATGGCCACCGACTCCGCTCTCACCCGAGGAATTTCCGAACAACTCGGACGCGCGGTGAGCCTCGATGACGTGAAGCATTTGATCCGCGATGACAACAGAGTTGCAGAACGTGAACTTCACAAGGTCTGCGAATATCTCGCGATCGCCATCGCCGCGGCGATCAACCTCTGGAACCCCTCAACCCTCTTCGTACATGGTCGGCTCTTTGATGTACGGGACGGCTTATTCGAGACCGTCTGTGAACTCACCAGGCGCAGGGCCCTCGCCCCTTCACTCGCCGACTGTCGAATTCTCCGAGCACGATGGAGTAAACAACAAGGGGCCGTGGCGGGCGCGATTCACCATCTCATCGATTCGCACGGGCCGATTCTGGATGAGTAGCCGATCGGAACCGCCAGCCGGCATCGCCCTGCATCCGGCTTCGCTCCACGCTCCGTCGAGCGACTCGGTACACGCCGCAAACGCCAGCCGCGATCGTTGGGTTCTCCACAACGGAATAAAGCAGCAAATAAAAAAGGATTGCCATCTGTATTTACTACAGATAGCAATCCCATATCAAAGCAAAGAATGATCTTTCAATTCACCGTAGGCGAGTCGGGCCTATCGCCCGAATTTTCGCCCCAATGCCCTGGTCGCGACCGCGATCAAGGCTTGCGGGCGATTCGCGAGTCGAGCCAGTGGGTTGAGACCAGCCGGATGGGCGTTGGCGGCGTTCGTTCTGACGGCCGCTCCCTTCAGAGGATTGGCTGACCGCCTTTGGGCAAGCGCTCCAGGCGGCTGCGACCCGCTCGTTCCGAGGGGAGTGGGTGTGCCAGCATCCCTGAGGACGGAACGAAGCCTGGCCGCGAAGTCACCTCCGGGTTGTGCGTTGCCGGAGGGGAAACTTCCGGTAAATTCACCATCGAGCGCGTTGCCGGCCAGATCCTCGATTCCGCCCGAATGGGCCGTGAATTTGAACGTGCCCCCTCGGATCTGTCGGCCATTGTTGATGGCAAGATTCACGACCTGAGGGTCCGTCGGAGCGCCCGGAGGACTCATCGTGACGCCTGTGATCCGGAATGGTCCGTTGCGGCGGGGACCGAGCACGCTCCTCCCAGTGAATGTATAGCTGGCGGGGTCGGCGAAACGTGCTTGAGCGAGCCCGCTCCGATCATCCTGTAAGGTGACACTCATCCGTCCGCTGAGGCGAGCGAACGCCAGGTTGGTCACGCGCGGACCGACCGTATCGATCATGAGACCGGGCAGTGAGCTCGTCGCTCGGGTCTCGCCATCGAGGGCGGTCGCTTCTGCCACGAGATTCGTGTAGACACCATCGGCGAGCGGAATCATCACAGTCGCCTGCCAGACACCGTTCGAGTCGGCGATGGCCGTGGCGATGAGCTGGCGAGTGGTTGGATCCGTGCCGAGGAAGAGGTTCACCACCGATCCAGGCGCAGACGTTCCCGAGAATGTTGGCGTGTTGTCCTTGGTGATGCCATCCTGGTTGGAAAGACCGGTATCGCTCGCGGCATCGAGTCGACCGACCACCACGAACGGCGCTGACGTGACCACAGCCTGAGCAGCCGTGGAGATGGGCTCGCCTGGCAAGAATGTCGTCGTCGTCGAGATATAGTAATAGGCCGTGTCGACGCTTGAAATCGGCAGGCCGTTGTCATCGAGTTCCGGGTCATTCGTACTTCCATATCCACCGATCGTGGATTGACCTCCCAGGTCGACGATCGTCGTCGTGACCGTGAATTGGCCCGTGACCAAATAGCGATGGCTGCCGAGAACGGAGAAGAGGTGCGGGATGTTCTCGTCCTGAACGACACGGCCCTCGGACGTGGTTCCATCGCCCCACTGGATCGTTACCTGGTAATCCGCGGCCTTGGAACCGGGATCGTAGTCGTGGAATCGGGCCACGATGGTGTCCGCGACTTCGGTTCCCGCAGTGGCGCTGATGGTGAGCGGGGCAACCGCGGGATCAAGGTTTCGACTCCGCACGTTGACAACGTTCGCCTGGGCGATTTCCACATAGTCGACAAACACCTGGTAAGTCTGAAACGGAAGGAAGTGGAGACTCGTCAGCGTCACGGCCACGGAAGCTCCGCGAGCGTCAGCGTTCAGAACATCAAAGCCACCGCCTCCGTCGAAGATGGTTCGAAATCTGCTGAGCCCGAATGCTTCGGTCAGGTTAAAAACATCGTTACCCTTACCGCCATCAACTTTCAGGAACGTAAAATTCCCCGCAATATTCCGATCACCAAAATCACTATCAAACATCACGGGAGCACCGAAACCGGTGACGAGCCCAGGTGTGACCGTAATGTTTCGGGCGACTTCGCTGGCACGATCGTTGAGTCGAAGTTGGTTATTGATGCCTTCTTGAAGGTTGATTGTGAACGATGTAGGAAGGCTACTGAGCGGAGTGGAGGCACTGCCAAGCGAGACCTTATCGTTGCCGGCTCCCGCGTTGACGACCACCGAGACTGCGGCGTCCGTGGAACTCAGTGTCTGATCGCCGGGGAGAACCGAGTCAAAGTCAAACGCGCTCGCGTACCCAGGTACGCCGTGGCCAAACTGGTTGTGACGCAGCAGGCCCCCCGCCTGATCGATCACCAAGGTATCGTCGGCGGCGCTCCCGGTGAACGTTGCGGTCGAACCGTCCACCTTCGAAATCAAACCTTCGGACACGATTGCCAACCCGGTGAGCGGCGCACCGACCGACCCGATCAACCTCGCGGCCCCTGTGGCCAAGTCGATCTGGTAAAGGCTAGTCGTGCCCCCCACGTCGAGCGTCGCGTATCCGGAGTTCGTGTCCCAGACCGTGCGGATATCGAAGCCGACGACCGCCGATGCATCCACCCCCAGCGAGCCCACCGTCGAGAGCGTGCCATTATTAGGAGGAGCCTGGATCGCCAGGATGTCGAGGTTCGTGTCAATCTGGTACAGCGTCGTCGCCGTGGCTCCCGAGTAATTATTCGCATAGGCCGATCCGACCACGCTCGGGTTTTGGCCGAAATTCACGTCACCCGCGAGATAAGCAAGTGTACCGTCGACAGTCGCAACCCCCGTGCTCACATCAACCCGCAAATTTAGGGCGGTGTCACTGACGATCCGAAGCCGGTCGGGAACCGGATTGAAATCGATGCCAAACCTCGTCCCTGTTACCGGGACGCTGATCGTCGAGGCGAGCGTGGCGACCCCCGTCGTCGGATTAATCGTATAGAGCCGACCGGTCTGGTTATGATCCGTCGTCAGTGCATAGAGTTGACGATTCGCCGGTCGGAAATCGATCCCCTGGATCTTCTCATCGAGTCCAAGATTCGTGATGGGAGTCGAACTGAGAATCGTCGATGATGAGATCGAGTCGAACCGAATCAACATCGAGGACGCCGTCACGCCAAACATGGCAGCGAGGAGCGTTCGGTCTTCACAGGGTTCAAGTTGTCCTAGGGGCAAGCGACGACGCGTCCGGCGCGCATTCTTCGGATTGTTCGCACGACTCCGCGCGCACGAGAGAAGGGACATGTTGTGAAGCTCCGTCTTGAGAATAACCTGAACTGCCCTACCCACGGATGAGACGCCCGCAAAGCAATCGCCATCCGCCCGCTTCGCACTTTCAATCGGATTGAGGTTCGCAAAAAAATAAAAAAAGGAAGGCTCAAGCATCGAAAAGAACAAAGTTGGCCGCCCAATCACGACACGCCAAGGGGCATTCCACATCCCTTTGCACATACAAACATACTGTCTTGACCATGTAAAGCCGTCGATACCAGAGCAAACCACAGGCGTGCGGGATCACCCCGAGGTCGTTCTCCCCATGCTTGTCGTAATGCACTGTGATCACCCGACATTTCGACGTATCCGTTCAATAAAAAAAAAGAAACATGGTGGACCGGCCCCTCTTGCAAGATGGGCACGGCGCACCAGGTTTCTTTTTTCCAACGGGTTGGCCGGAGTGGATGGCCCTCCGGCCTCAATGACGAAACCTGGCAAGCCATGCTCACCCAGCAAGGCCGGCCGATTGGCTTCGCGAACTCGCGTTTACCGAGCGGAGGAACTCGCCTCGTTCTTGAGTCCCGCGAACAGGTCCAGCAGCGTTTTCACGATCTTCTCGGAGGCCTCGACCTCGACTCGGTTCGTTCCCATCCAGGTCTCGTAGCCGCCGAGCACGTGATGACGAGGAGTGGGCAGGTAGCCGTAGGAGCCGTTGGCCAGTTCGATGGTAAAGCTCGGTTTGAAGGGGCTCTTCTGCTTGATCTCGAGCCCGCTCTCAGTGAACACCTCGAACGGGATGGCAGCGATCCCAAGGTCGCCTAGGCGGAAGGTTTGCAAGAGCACGTGAACCTCCGACGGTGACTCGTGCAGTTGCAAGACACGGGTGGCGTAGGCCCGTTCGTGCGGGCCGGTTGGCTTGGCGGTTTCGGGCTTGGCGAGAACCTGGCGCGCATAATCCACCTGCGCCTCGGTTGGCTTTCGGACCCCCAAGGTGAGCTCGCGTTGGGCTGCGTCAAGTTCGACCCAGTCGCGGAATTCGATCGACTGGTGCCCCTTGAACACGGCGGCTGCGACCTCGTCGGCCACTTCACGCATCTTTTGATAGGGAGCTTTCGGCTCTCCCTTCTCGCGGAAGTTGATGTTGTTGACGTCGCCGCTGGTGCCGTTCGACATGATCCCCACGAAGGGGGGATCGAGCCGGTCCGCCTTGAAATGCTGCTGCATGCGGTCCGCGAAGAGCGCGAAGTAGTCGGCCGAGACGTGACCGATCGGGACACCGCCCACGTAGTGAAGCGAGTAGTTCGCAAGCAAGGCAATCGGCCGACCATCGGGTGATCGGAGCGAGAGGAACGAAACTTGGGGATCGGTCGGGCCCGCCGGTTCGAGCAGGGTCGACGCGCCACGCCCTGGGTTCATCTTGACTTTGTCTTCACCGCCAAACGGGTTCGGGTTCGGAGTGCCCGGCTTCATGTGCCAGCGCCGATTGAAGACCTGGGTGGGAACGTCGACCGCTCCCCAGCCGATCTGCGCGGGAGCCAGGTTATTTACCGCCTGACGAATCCCATCGGCGATGCGCTGGGCGAGGAACTGCTGATAACCACTGAGTTCCTTATCGGCGACAACCGAGTTCTTTCCTCGCGCGGCGGTCCCGGAATGCGTATGAGTTGCCGCCATCAAAATATGATCCACGGGAATTCCCGTGGTTTCATTGACCATCTTCTTGGCGGTGTCGAAGACCTCGCGGGGAATTCCCACGTTATCGCAAATCGCGAAGGCGAGTCTCGTCTTACCATCATCAAGGACCAGGCACCGCGCGTGCAGTTCGTCGTGGATGTGAGTCGCCGGGGGCGTCGTAAAGTTGCCGACAATCAGCTCGCCGAGTGGTGGCGTAATATTGCTGGCGAACGCCCCGGCCCGAAACAGCGGCTTCCCCGCGGCGCGCTCGGCGGTTTGTGACTGTCCCAGCGAAGGACCAGCCGTGACGAGGGTGGCGAGCATCAGGCAGAAGGAACCCAGGGCCAGGCTTCGGGCCTGACGGCCCCTGGCACTCAATACAATCCCACTCATTTCATCGGTCCTTTCCAAAGGTGGTCGACCCGCCAGACCGATGCGAGGATGCTCGGTGGCGGAACGTCAACAAGGCGGGCCCCGCTGTTGCGATCGTGACCGAGTCGCAACGGCCGTCGAATGCCCCAGCATAGGAGGACCGGTCGGCTCAGACCAGCACCTAGCCCAGAACGGATTTCGGAGGTCCGGAATTCATCCTTCCTGACCAAACAAGGAGGCCGGCGTGGCGCCGGCTCTATCCCGAGCAAACCCACTCAACTCGGGGCCGAGCATGCTCAATGGTTCCAGGAGAATTCCGTGGCATTGAGCAAGGCCCAGAAGAAATCGGTCATGCGCTGGCTTCGCTCATCGCCACGCGTGCCCGCGAGCCGAGTCTCGAAGTGGGCCGACTCTTCGGGAGTTGGCCGCCGGGTCAACACGGTCAGGTACGCGACCTCCACCGAGGCACGATCGGTGGGCGCCAGGGAGCCGACCCGCCGCGCGGCGTTGAAGAGGGTGTCTTTCGTTTTGTCCTCGACCAACTCGCCGTTCATCATCAAGAGACGCTGGGGAATCGTGCCGCAGCCCACGTCGAACTCGTCTTCACCGGTGTCGCCGTAACGACTCACGAAGTCGCGTTCACCGATGGAGCGGGCCAATCGGATCAGGATCGGCGAATCGCTGTCGATCGTGGCGAGCGAGCCGGCCTGAATCACGCCGCCGACGATCTGCTCGGGCCGAAGGCGGGTGATCGGAAAAACCGCCCAACCCTGTTCCTGCGAGGCGCTGACGTCCCCCTCCACCGCGCTATCGAGCTGGAAGACCTCGGTGGCCACGATCAGTCGAATCAGCCGCTGCAAGTCGTAGCCGTGGGCCACGAAGTCGTTGGCCAGTTCGATCAAGACAGGCGGGAGCTCGCTCTCGGGGGGAAGGTCGTCGATCGGCTCCACCAACGCTCGGCCGAACAGGAGCGCCCAGACACGGTTCACGGTCGCTCGAGGGAAGTTCGGGTTCTTGGGATCGGTGACCCAGCGCGCCAGTTGCGATCGGAGCGTCCCGTCGGCCGGGCGCAGCTCCGGGAGAAACGGCACGTGCGGATCCACCGTTTCGAGTTGGCCGGTCTTGCGGCTGGTGACCTTGAACTTGGTCGAGCGATCGCGGATACCGGTCAAACCGGACCCGACCTGGCCGAAGAATGCGGCCAGCCCTTGGAAGTCGCTCTGCTTCCAGGGTTGGAAGGGATGGTCGTGACACTGGGCGCAGTCGAGCCGGACGCCAAGAAAAGCGCGGGCCGTCCGCCCGGCGAGTCGTTCGGCATCGGGGCGCTCCGTTCCCGGGTCATAAGTGACGGTGATAAAGTTCGTGGCCGGCCGATCGGTCCAGATCCCGTTCGCGGCAATGAGTTCGCGGATCAACTGGTCGTAAGGACGGTTGGCCAGCAACTGGTCGCTCAGCCAGGTAAGAAACCGCCGGCGCCGATAGACGAGGAATGGCCCCCCTTCGGTCCCCACGTAGGTCCGTGCCAGCCGCTCGGCCAGATAGTCGGAAGTGCGTCGGTCGCGAAACAGACCGGCGAGCCGATCTTCCAGCCGTCGACCGGCCGGTTGGGCTTCGAAGCGACGAATCTCCTCGAGTGACGGAATCGCCCCGGTCAACGCCAGTTCGATTCTCCGGAGGATTGTCAACTCGGCGGCTCGCTTGGCGGGCACGAGTCCTTCCTCGGTCCATTGTTGGCGAAACCAACGATCGACCTGAGGCAAGACGACAGGCGGAACCTCGGACTGGGTGCGGATCGTCGTAGGAGCGGGGGACCTGGGTGGAAAAAAATTCGCACGAAGCGCGGCGGCTCCACCGAGTATCAGACCAATGAATAGTAGGTTCCGCATCCCCATCAATGGTCCCCCGCTTGCTCCACTCTGTTCGTAAGGAGTTACCATCCGACCGGCCGGAACGTTTCAGCAATCCGGCCCGGTTCCCCGATTCGGGATTTCTGAAACCTGGGTCGGGAATCGGCTGTAGTTCTTGGCATGAACAGCGTTTTAATCCAGACGATGCCGGGTCAGTCCACCGTTGGGGTCGAGGAGAGCGCTTCAATCGGCTGTCCCTCCCTGGTGGATCCAGTTTGCCTAGGGACCACGCTCCCCAAAGCGAGCCTGATCCGACGCGTTCGGATAGGGATCGGCTCCGCGAGCGAATGGCTTTTTGGCGGATTTGCGCTGGTCATCGGCCTCGCCATCCTGTCGGCCACGCCCGTCCTGCAATTGCTCAGCTTTGGCTACTTGCTCGAGTCGGGAGGGCGGGTGGCCCGCTCCGGGCGACTGCGTGACGCACTGATCGGGGTCCGCCGGGCGGCCCGCCTGGGAAGCATGGTGATCGGCTGCTCGCTGATGCTCTTACCAGTTCAGCTCATCGCCTCGTGGACCGCCTCGGCGCAGCTCGTCGATCCGGGAGGGCTGATCGCCCGGCGCTGGCGTGTGGGACTGTTCATCCTGACCGTGCTCATGGTTCTCCATCTCATCACGGCCTGTGCGCGCGGCGGGAAGCTTCGCTTTTTTTTCTGGCCGTTCACAACGCCCTTCTGGCTCGCCCGAAGAGTGCGGCAGGGTGGGATCTACGTCTCGGCTCGCGATGATGTCTGGGATTTTGTCACTGCCTTGAGGTTTCCCTACTATTTCCGGCTCGGACTCCTCGGGTTTGTCGGCACGATGGCCTGGCTGCTGATCCCCGTGACTTTGATCGCCCTGGGCAGACGATTCCCACCGGCTGCGTTCCTCGGTGGGCTCTTACTGGCGATCGTGTCGCTGGTGCTCCCGTTTCTCCAGATGCGGTTCGCCGCCGAGAACCGGTTTGCCGCCCTCTTCGAATACCGAGCGGTGCGTGCGCGGTTCCGCCGCGCCCCCTGGGCGTTCGCAGTCGCGGCCTTCCTGACGCTGACATTTGCGATCCCGCTCTACCTGCTCAAGATCGAGATGATTCCCCGCGAGACCGCATGGCTCCCCAGCCTCGTCTTTCTCGGATTCATTTTCCCGGCCCGAACCATCACCGGCTGGGCTTACGCCCGCTCCGGACGCCGCGAACGTCCCCGCCACTGGTTCTTTCGATGGACGAGCCGCCTGGCCATGTTCGCAACGGGCCTGATCTACGCCCTGATCGTCTTCTTCACACAATATACCGCCTGGCAAGGGATCTGGAGCCTGTATGAGCAGCACGCTTTTATGCTCCCTGTTCCTTTTCTGAACATGTAAAAGCGCCAGCAACAACATCGATTCCCCGCGGCGAGTCGCTCCGTGGTGGTGGGTAGAGTCTTGACACATCCCTCCTGACCCGTGAGCATGTTGGTTCGTACGTCATCCGTGACGACTCACCTGCCCTAGCCCGCAAAGGGTCGATCGCCGTGTTAGTTCGACCTCGATCGACCCGAAGCCGGCTCAGGTCTCACGACACGATCGTGATGATCCTGCTGGTTTTTGGGCTAACCGGGGGCGTGGGGACGGCCACTTCGGGCAGCACCGTCACCGCAAAGTATACGAGTCACGCGGCCTTGCTTGACGGCCACCAGTGCAAGTGCAAGTCGTGCCGCGGCTTGTCCTCGTGTTGCTGTTCTCCGGCCGAATCGAAGCCGAGTCCTCCAGCTCGACCCATCTCGAAGCCGCCGACAACCGACCAGGTGCAGGACAACACCGGACCTTGCCTCAATGCGGCTCCCTGCGGCGGTGGTGAGGGACTCCCCACGTCCGCGACCGGCCTGACCATGAGCAAGGCGGTCTCCCTGACGGATCGAACGGTTCTCCGGCCGAACATGACCGCTCAGATCCACCCGTTTCCCGTGGACTTACTCCGCTCTGCCCTCCTCGCCTCTCGTCTCGACGATCCGCCTGAAGGTCCTTTCTCTGCCTGAACTCCAGCCACTCAGATCGATCCGCCTGGGCGAAACGTTTCGACGTGATCGCCGGGTCGGGGTCATCGTGCAGTCATCTTTTGTGAACTGGAACCGGCTTTCAGCCTGCGTGCATCTCAGTGGACGATGCGCGCCGGCTCTCCTTCAGGTCTGATCGGAGTGCGCGCATGCGCCGTCGTGGTTTTACGCTGATCGAATTGTTGGTCGTCATCGCGATCATCGCGGTCCTGATCGCCCTGCTCCTGCCTGCGGTCCAGGCTGCCCGCGAGGCGGCCCGGCGGCTCCAGTGCGTGAGCAACCTGAAGCAGATCGGGATCGCGATGCATAACTATGAAAGCTCCAAAGGGGCGTTCCCTTCGGGACGCACCAATTATCCCAACGTCTGGTCGTCGTTGTCGCAGCTCTTGACCACGATGGAAGGGACGGACCAGTACAACGCCCTCAACTTCAGCTTCCCGTCGGTCGATCTCAGCGCATCAGGGGGCCTGACCAACGCGCCGAACACCTCCGTTGTCTCGACGGCCCTCAAGATCTTCCTTTGCCCGAGCGATGGGATCGAGCGAATCAGCCCGGACTTTGGCGCGACCAACTACGTGGGTTGCGCGGGGACCGGGACGACCAACGGTGGCAGCTTCAAGGTCGTCTCCGGGTTCCCGGTTCCCGACGGCGTCTTCTATGACACGAGCTGCATCCGGATGGCTGACATCACTGACGGACTGAGCAATACGGTCGCCTTCGGCGAGACCGTCAAGGGGTCAGGCCGGAACAACACAGGCGCCGTGCCCGAGGACCCGACCCGCCAGTTCGCCGAATTTCTGACGAGCTCCGCTCCGCTCTCCCCCACGGCCTGCCTTGCGCCGAGCCAGTGGACCGGGGATCGTGGCCGCGAATGGGCACGCGGAAGCTTTGTGATGGCCGCCTATAACCACTTCAACACGCCGAACAGTCGCATTCCCGACTGCACGAACTCGGGCCGGGCCGCCGCCCTGACGGCCGCCCGCAGCCTGCATTCGGGAGGGGTCAACACCCTCTTCTGTGACGGGCACGTTCAGTTCCTCAAGGACAGCGTGAACACAACATCATGGCGTGCGATCGCGACCCGCGGCGGCGGCGAGGTCGTCTCGAGCTCGGACTATTGAGTCCAAGCCGACACCCTCAACATTCGCACCTGCACCTGTACACGCATCGGAGTCGATCATGACCAAGTCGATCGTTCTGGCCGTGGCCCTGATGGCGGCCGGCGGTTTCGCCATGGGGTGGCTGGCCTTCGGCTCGCGGGCTCGAACCGCGCTGAACCCATCGGCGATCGAAACGGCCCAAAAAAATTCCGCGCGTCCGGTCGAGGTCGAGCGTCGCTACGTCCTGCGGCCCGAAGATATCCAGGCCGATCGCGAGACTCCGGCCCTCGCGGTCGACGACAAGGGCCACGTCGTCGTCGCCTGGGCCTCGCAGACCGGCGACCTCGAGCGCACAATTTATCTGCTCCGTTCCTCCGACGGTGGGACGAACTTCGCCCCGCCCGTCCCCTGGCGCAAAGTGCCGATCTATAAGTTCCAGTCGAAGTCGCCCGGCAAGACGATGGCCTTCTCAACCCACGTCCTGCCTCGACTCACGGCGAGCGCCGGATCGATCTGGCTCGGTTGGGTCGAAGCCATCAATGGCGGCCCCGACGTCCGTTACCTGGTCGCCCGCTCGACCGATGGTGGCACGTCGTTCGCGGAACCGGTCAGCGTTCACGGCGACAAGGCCGTGCGCCCTGGTTTTACCTCACTCTCGGCCGGAGCCGACGGGACGCTCTCCGCTTCCTGGCTCGACGGCCGGAGCCAAGGGCAACAACCGTTCTTCTCCCTCGGGACCAAAGGGGCGAACGGGTTCGGAACCGAGGAACTTGTTTTCGCCGGCCCCGACGGGAAAGGCATCTGCCCCTGCTGTGACCTCTCGACTGCGCGTTCGCCGCAAGGATCCACTTTCGTCGCCTTCCGCAACAATGACTCGGGGCATCGCGACATCTACATTGCCCAATCCGAATCTGGCGAAAAGGTCACATTCAGTCCCCCGATCGCAGTCACCCCGGGACACTGGAAGTTCGAAGGCTGCCCCCACGATGGTCCCTCCCTGGCCTTGAGCGGCGATCGGCTTCACTTGCTCTGGATGGATGCCCATACGGGCAAAAACCGGGTGTACGCCGCCAGCTCTGAACTCCCGTCGCTGAACTTCTCAGCCCGCGAGTTGAGCCAAGAATCGAAGGGGGCACAAGGTCACCCCAAGCTTCTCGCCGACTCGTCGGGGACCTTGCACGCCGTCTGGGACGAGAGTCTCGACCCCGCCCCCACGGCCGAAGGCGGACACGGTGGGGCCTCGCATTCCCATAACGCGACCTTGTCAGGCGGAGGCCGGGCGATCATGTACGCGATCTCCAAGGCGAACGGCGAATTCGGAACCGCCCGGGCGCTCGCGCCACACGCCGGTGCGTTTCAGCTCAACCCGGCGATTGCCGTCGGCCCGACGGGCGACGTCTTCGTCGCCTGGAATGAACTCGACACCGAGGGCAAGCAGGTCGTCCTGGTCCGGCTCCCTCCCACGGAGCCTAACCGCCGATGAACCCATCATCGCCTGAGGGACTCGCCCAGACCGGCGAAGTCGACACACGCGGGGCTCAGCGAACCTCCCCCTCCGGTTCGGTCGCTCGATTCCTGGCGTGGACGGCCCTCGGCCTGGGGATGATGATCCTCTCAGCAGGGTTGGCTTGGTCGATTCGAGGGGGGATGGAGCCCCCTTCGCCTGCCCCTGAGAGCGCTCCGGTCGCGAACGTGGTCCCGCCTCCCGATCAGAAAAGCGTGCTCTTCAAAAAAGGGAGGCTGACGTACCAGGTTCACTGCACTCGTTGCCACGGCCCCGAGGGACGGGGCGATGGTCCCGACGCCGCGGTGCTTCGTCCTCCCCCTCGCGATTTTGCCGCCCGCCCCTGGACGCACGGAGAAACCACCGAAGCCATCCGCACAGTGATCCTCCAAGGGATTCCCGGCACCGCGATGACCGGTTGGAGCCATCTCCTCTCCTCACAAGAGCTCGACGCGGTTGTCGACTACGTGCGATCGCTCGGCGCTCCGCCGCGGGAAATCAAGGTAAGCGACACCCCAACGACCCTCTTGCGTCAGGCAGGGTTCGAACCGATCGAGCCCGCGATCGCCGCATCACCACTGACCTTCGAAGGACTCGACGGCCGTAAGCGGACCCTCGATCAGGAGCAAGGGAAAGCGATCCTTCTCGTCTTCTGGGGAACCACCTGCGCCCCTTGCATGGAAGAACTCCCCTCCTTGGATCGGCTCGCAAGTGAGTTTGCCCACGCCCCACTTGCCGTACTCCCGATTTGCATCGACGAGGCCGACGATGCCCTCGTGCGCGAAGTAGAGCGAACGCGCACCAGGCAACTCCCCTTACTCGTGGATCGGACCGGCCTGGCTCGGATCCAATACGACGTGCAGTCGATTCCCTACGCTGTGCTGATCGATTCCGAAGGCCGTCAAATCGGACGGGCACAAGGGTGCAAAGACTGGTCGACCGAGGCCGTTCGCGAGCTCCTTCGGACCGTCACGTCCCGATCGGCCAACTCGGAGTAGCCGATTCCACTCGTTGGCGTTGATACTCGACTGCTCCCCTGGGTGCGGGAGGATTGGGCCGACAAGCCGCGCGGCTGGGCGAGTGCTACGCCTTGCCGTTGCGGAAATCTCCCGGCGGAATGACGAGGGAGTAAGGCCACCGATTGAGCGCCAGCAGATGCTGAACTTCACATCGACCTGTCCTGAGCAGCGGCGGAACGTACTTGAGCTCCTGACGCCATTCTTCCGAGCCTCCGGCAAGGGTGGCCGTGCACTCTCACTCTTGAAACCTCATCTCATCATCTCGATTTTCCATTACAGCCTTGACATCCGTCATCGCCCCAGCGATTTTTATAACATTTGAGGGCTTAAAATCGATGATAACCGATGTATTGTATTACAGCGGTTATCGGTCGTATTGCAGACAAGCAGAGGAAAAATGGCCAGGCCAAATTGTTGTCCGAGCCACAAAAGAAGTCCTCTGACTCCTTGAGTCCCGAGAGATCCGAGTTCGAGAGGGCCGATACCCGTTCCCATCATTTCCATGCGTCCCCCCCCCGCAAGCAAACGGCTGTAGCGGCTGACACTCATGCAAAGCTCAACCGACATGACTCATCGATGAACGGTCCTAGGAAATGCGGACCGAGAATCATCGCCTTGAGATTGTCATGTGTGCGCATGTGTGTCGGCCTTGTGGTTCTACCAGTTTCATGTTCATTGATGAATTCTGAGGCGATCCACCAACATCGCAACGTTGCTAAGGATCCCATACTCCCGGGGGGGGAACGATGACCACGCGGCAAGTTTTCTTCGTGATCGCCATCGCAGTTGGCTTGATCATCTTCGTCAGCATGACGATCTACCAACTGCTCAGTCCTACGCAACGCGCCTTGAAGAAGGCGAAGCGGGGAGACGTTGCGGGGGCCGAAGCCGATCTCCAGGACCTTCTCCGGAAGGGAGAGTCGGCGGGCACCCGCGCGACGCTCGGCCAAGTCTATCTCCTCGCTGGCCGGCCGCAGGAGGCAGAGGGCGAACTCCGGCAGGCCGTCGAAATGGGCAAGCGAACGGCCGGAACTCTCAACTCGCTCGGTTGGGCGCTCGTCCAGCTCAATCGCGTTGAGGAGGCCTTGCCGATCGCCGAGGAGGCTCACAAAAAGGCGCACGAAGATTTCGAGGTGTACTGCCTCTATTGCGGTTTGATGGCGGAGAACGGCCGGGCCCACGAAGTCACCAAGCTCTACGAGTTTCTCAAGACGACCGCCGCCCAGATTCAAAAGATGAACGCTGCGAAATTTCGGAGCGAACTGGCTGACAAATACGAATTCGCCAAGTCGCGGATGGTCGCCGCCGGCCTTGCCTGATAAGTCGACCGTCGCCGCAACGCTCCCAGACTGCACTGCCCACGCTGGCCGGGTCTTCGTTCAGTGGCCGGGGCCGCCGGACTTGGGAGCCGGGCGTTCAACTCCTCCTTGAGAGACATCAAAATGGCTGTGCAACTCTCATGCGTCGATCGGGATCACAAGGGCGAATTGTGGTCGCTCGACCTGGATCGCGAAAGGGTCGTCGTCCGAGACGCCTCGGGAGCTCCGGTCGCGGAGTTCACCCCTGAAGAGGCGGTGGGTCGCTTCCAAATGCCGAGCTTTTCGGAAAACGTCAAGCACTTCGGGATCCAACTGGAGAGCTCGATCTTTCACTTCGCGGTTCCCAAGGATGGTCTCCGCGAGATCAAGGCCCTGATCAACCGGACGATCGTCGCCTCGGGTCCCGAGGCGATCCTGTCGATCAGGAATCGCGCGATCCGGGATACTCTCGTCGGCTTGGTCTGCGCAGTGGGAGGCGTCGTACTGACTGTCGGGAGCTACGTGTCGGCCGCGAACAAACCTCAGGGCGGCGAATACACCATCACTTATGGGTTGGTGCTTTTCGGTTTCGCCATATTTTGCAAGGGCGTGTACGGTCTCATCCAATACGGTCAAGTCCGGAGCCTGGCTGAATCGTGAGGGGGGCCGCGGACCGACTCTCAAGTCCGCGTCATCCCCAGCGGCCAGTGATCGTCGGACTTCGTGATTGCCCGCCGAGGCTTCGGAATTATCCTCCCCTCCCCCCCGAATTCCGAGAGCCATCCCATGGCCAGCGTCAGGTCCGAGAACCTGTCTGAGATGGACTCTTGCCGGGTGGGCACGGCCTGACCGCCTTTTTTTGACCAGCGTCTTGGAGACGGGCGAGGAGCAATCGCCCAGGCCGAGAAATCTGCGTTACAACGACTCACGACGCTTGAACATCGTGATCTCGTTACCGCGTGGGTTATGCGAAACCTCGTCCATGAAGGTCCGGATCAAGAGCAGCCCGCGCCCGCTGGCTCGCTCGAGATTGGCGGGATCGTTCGGATCGGGGAGTGCGCCCGGGTCGTACCCGGGCCCATCATCGCGAATGACGTAGGCGACTCCCTCGGCGGTTTCACGCTCAGTCACATTCACCCTGCGCTCGCAGTACGGTGAAACAGGTCGTCGGCTCCTGGCGAGTCCGTAATAGGTCGCTTCGTCATCCTCGCGGAGGGATGAGTCGAGTTCGAGGTTGCCATGGAGGATCGCGTTGCTCAAGGCCTCGCTCAGCGCGACGTTCACCCGGATCATCCCGGTCCCGTCGCAGAGCCGCTTTCTCGCGGCATTCTCGGCGAGATGGGCGACCAGGCCCGGTATGAGCGTGACATCGTTTTCGAGGATGTAGTGCGATTCTGTCCGGTCCCAGCAGCCGGGCTGCCTCCGCTCGACCTTTTCCTGGCTCGTAAGTTCCAGGATGTTTCCGACGGTCTGGATCATGTCTCGCGCCATGCGACGCTTGGGAACGTAGCTGGCGGCTCCCCGCTGCAGGGCCTCGGCCGCGATCTCCTCGCTGCCATGAGCACTCATCAAAATCACCGGGATGAGCGGATAGCTGAGGCGGACCGCCTGCACCAGTTCCAGTCCGTCCATCTCGGGCATCTGGAGGTCAGTCAGCACGAGGTCGGTGGCCCCGTGCTTGAGCGCCGCGATCGCCTCACGCCCATTCTTGGCGATCGCAACGCCATGACCAGCCGCTTCCAGCATGCGGCGGAGGGCCAGCGCCTGCGTCGGGCTGTCCTCTGCGACGAGGATCCGTGCCATGCGAAACTCCCAGAGACCAAGCGGGCGACATTGGGCGAGGGTCCAGGGGCAACCCGCGTCACCCCTCGCCGTCAACCCAACCCTTCAAGACTGTCTTTAGTCTAGAACAGGTCAGCCGCAGTGGCGACCGGGAACGGACTTTCTCAACGGCCGGGGAACGGTCAACCCGACTGAGTCGGCCTCCTCACGAATCGGAATCCCTCCCACGCGGCAACCACAGACCAGGGTGTGCCACAAAGTACGGACATGTCCGGGTTACTTAAGGGGAAGCGGGGGGCCGCGGCCCCAAGGTCGAGTACCAAGCCAAAAGGGCGAGCAGAAAGGACGACAGAAGCATCAGGGAAAGGATGATGAGCAGGGCGTCGGCCCCGAACCGCAGCGAGGGGCTGGCATTATCGTTCAAGCCCCCCGTATCGATCGGCAGAATGCCGAGAAGGTGGCCGGACAGGAGAAAGAGAGTCGACATCGAGAGCAAAAGACCGGCCCAGAGTGACCAGGCTTTGTTCCGGAGCGCGGACAAGCCGATCCCGATCAGCGGCATGCCAAACCCGACAATGCACCGAGCGAGGTGAAACATGAGTTGGCGAGGATTTTCGACTGTGATCAGGCCAAAGCCGAGCAGGGCGAAACCGCTCGACGCTCGGGCCAGCATCGCCAGGCCGAGACCCACCGCGAAGAGCCCCGCGAGACGGATCTGTTGTGGGGAACGAGCTCGAAAGAGTACGGCCTGGAACAGCCCGTACTGCCGGGCCTGGATCGGTTGGCCGTCGAGATAACGTTCCAGATCATCCGCGAAGGCCTCGGCCGAACCATACCGACGCCTCGGCTCTTTCTCGAGACACTTCAGGCAAATCGCCTCCAGGGCCCGGTCGACCCGCTGATTCAGCCTCCGGGGCGGAACCGGAAGTTGCTCACGAAGCCGCAGGAGGATTTCCGAAAGGGACTCGCCCTGGATCGGAGGCTTCTCGGTGAACATGGCATAGAAGACGGCTCCGAGCCCATAGACGTCGCTCGCGACGGTCACTTCCGCACGATGCCCCTCTGCCTGCTCCGGAGCCATGTAGGCCGGAGTCCCGATGACCATCCCCGAAATCGTCACGTCGGCCTCGACGCCGAACCGCTTCGCCAGACCGAAATCGGCGATCTGAGGCCTCCCCTCGGAATCGAGCAGGATATTCGACGGCTTCAGGTCTCGGTGGAGAATCCCGCGCTGATGCGCATAATGAACGGCACGCGCGACCTGAGCCATCAGAATCGCCGCGGCGCGTGGATCGGCGGCATAGCGAGTCAGGTGCTCGGCCAGGCTCCCTCCGTCGAGCAAACGCATACTGAAATAGCACGTTTCCTCGAACTCCCCAACCTCGTAGATCGGGACGATGTGCGGATGATCGAGCAGCGCCATCGTCTCGGCCTCGATCCGGAACCGCTGCAAGTTCTTGGCCGAGCCCCAGGCGCCGGAGTCGATCGTTTTGAGCGCGACCAGACGATGGAGGCTCCGCTGCCGGGCGCGGTAGACCACGCCCATGCCACCCCGTGCGATCTCACCCAGCAACTCGTAATCGCCCAGTCGAGACCCCAGCCGGTTCCGTTCGAATAGGAGCGAGCCAAGGCTTTCGTCCCACTCCGCGTCGGAAAAAGGGGGCGTGCAAGTGCCTCCGGAAGCGGGGGGCGAGTCGGCATCCCCCAAGGCGATCTGCAGGACATCCAGACAGGCCCTCAACCGATCGGCAATCGCCGCGTTCTCTGCCAACAGTCGCGCCGGGTCGACCTGACGGCCCGCCTCTAACGCAGCCAGAAAAGGCTCGAGGACCCGGGCGACATCGGCATCGACCTCACCATCAGCCTCAGCCTCGACATCCATGGAAAGACTTGGCGGCAACTCGTTGTGGCTCATCGGAATCCCTCCAATGCCTGCCGGAGCGTCAGCATCGCCCGGGTCCAAAGCTTGCGAACAGCGTTGGTCGACCGCCCCATCCGGGCCGCGATCTCCTCGATTGGAACCTGCTCCACATTGCGGAGGACGAAGACTTCGCGGTAAGCCTTCGGCAGTTGCTCGAGCGCCTCGGCGATCAGGACCGATCGCTCGTGGTTCATGGCAATGGCGATGGGAGAAGGGCCCGCGTCCGCCAAGGGGTGTCGCACGTCCAGGTTCGCTCGTTCGAGCGACTCCTGGCGTCGAGGGTTACGAGCCTGCGACCTGTGATACCTGGACTGATCGATCAAGGTGTGAATCAGAATGCGACGAAGCCAGGCGACCAGCTCCGGCTCCCCCTCACCGAGGAAGCGCGCGAATTCCCGATGCGCCTTGAGAAACGTTTCCTGCACGACGTCAGACGGATCGAGCTGCGTCCGCAATGTCTGGCCGATCAGGGAGCGGCCCATCAGTCGGAGATAATCGCGGTAGTGCTCCAGCAACAGCCCACGCGCCGCGACGTCGCCGCCTCGGGCTAACTCGAGGTAACGGCCAAGGGCCGCAGCATCACGGATGTTCATTGGCGAGCCTCCGCTCATTCCGAGAACCGAAACTCGACAGACCATCAAGTGAATTCGTATCTATCGAAGCTTTTTCCTTTACCAAATCTCCATTCGTTCAAGGGGCAGGAATTTCCTCGTCATTGCATCACAATTTCAGGCACGGGGCAATCTGGTACTCTCCCGTGTGGATCGTACCACGACCCCGCCAGCCACACACAAACACCCACGCACCAACGTAAACGTCTCCCAGGTTTGCTCCAGCATGGGTGCTCATCCGTGATTTTTCGCCGATTTCGCGAACGGCCGCATAACAACAAATAATCGATACCATTCCCGATTGTCAAGAATACCTATTTTGTTACGTTTTTTACACATCTGGATATTTCAATTGAAAAACAACAATTTCCGGCTTGTTTTTCCTGCGATTACGTCCTTCCTTATTAGGAGGAACACCTCGTCGAGGGTGAGATCGTAGCGCCAAGAGGCGGCCGGAATATCCTGGCACCGCGAGAACGGCGTCACGAACGGAGACAGCCCCCCAAAAAAGCCTGTCAGCCGTGTGAATCGTCGGGGGAGAGGTTAACCCAAGCTCGAACCGCGAGACTCGATCGGGAAGGATCGATCGGCCCCTCGTCCTCCTTGGCAACTCCTCATCTGCGAACGAGTGGGCCCAGGACGAAAGGACGAAAACAATGAGAAAGCCGCGACGCGCCTGTAGGCTTCAGGTCGAGTCCCTGGAGGACAAGGCCGCACCTTCTTCGTTCGTGCCGGTGTTGACACAGAATACGTTCAATAGCGTCATGCAACAACTTAAGCAGGCGGCGGGCACCTACTCCAAGACGCAAAATGCCGCTCAGTTCAACGCCCGAGTCACCCAACTCTCCTCTCGGATCCCGTTCGGTCGCGCCCAGCTACTTCCCATCTGGCAGGAGAACCAGACCATCTACACCGGGGTCCGAGATGGCTCGGGCGCAGTCATGACCCAAGAGATGCAGGCAACCCTCATCGTCTACGTCCGGGCAGGAGTCCAGGCCGGGGCCTTCCGATTCCAGTGATCCAGGCCTCTCGCGGAACGAGGCGGGATCGAAATCGGAGCGGCCTCGTTTCGGCCGCTGACTCGGAGTGGCGTGCGTCCACCCGCGCCAGGCTCTGAAGAAGGCCGGGGCACTTCGATTTCCCTCGTTCCCCGGCTCACATCGGCCGAAGAAAAGGCGGGCGCCCTTGCGGGTCGACCGCGGCTGGTGGGGCTGGAGGGCGCCGTCAGCCCCCCCTTCCCCATTTTCGGTCCCGCTCGCTGGGGCCCGAGGACGGACTCCCAGGTCTCTCGCCCCAGATCGAGAAGGCGGGTGGGCCCCCGCAATTCCCAGCGGATCGAAACCGAGGCGGTAGCTCAGGTGAAGAGCGACTCCACGAAGGTATCGGCGTCGAAGGGTTGGAGGTCGTCGATCCCCTCGCCGACACCGATGAACTTGACGGGCAAGTCAATCGTCTGGCGGACGGCCACGACGACCCCTCCCTTGGCGGTGCCGTCGAGCTTTGTCAGGATCACCCCGGTGCAGCCGATGCTCTTGGTAAAAACCTCGGCCTGACGGATCGCGTTTTGGCCATTGGTGGCATCGAGCACGAGGAGAACCTCGTGAGGCGCCCCCGAAATCTTCCGCTGGAGGACTCCGCGGACCTTCTCCAACTCACGCATCAGGTGCGATTGCGTATGGAGGCGTCCCGCCGTGTCGACGATCAAAACGTCCGCCCCGCGGGCCAAGGCGCGGTCGCAGGCGTCGTGCGCCACACTCGCCGGGTCGGCGCCGGGGGCTCCCTTGACGATGTCGGATCCGGAGCGAGTGGCCCAGATCGTCAACTGGTCGGCCGCCGCCGCCCGAAAGGTGTCGCAGGCCGCCAGGAGGATCGTTTTTCCTTCGTCCTTGAGCCGCTGGGCGAGCTTGGCGATCGAGGTGGTCTTCCCTGACCCGTTCACTCCCGCGATCAGGTAGACCGTCGGCTTGGTGGAAGAGACCGCCAAGGTCCCCGGTCTGGGATCGACCAGGAGCGCCTTCAACTCGGCCTTCACAAAGTTCAGGAGGTCATCATCGGCGGTCTTGTCGCCATACGCCTCCCGCACCCGATCGACGATCCGCTGGGTCGCCTTCACTCCCACGTCGGCCTGGATCAGCCGCGCCTCGAGGTCATCAAGGAACGACTGGTCGACCTTGCGCCCAAACCATGAACGAATATTGAACAACTGGGCTGTCTTGGACAGTCCCTTGCGAAATCGGTCGAGGAGCCCCTTGATCGCCATGCTATCCCTCAGCGAGAGTTCTCTCTAATGCTCTGCAGCTAGGCAGCGTCCAACATCGCTGTCCTTCGGATCGATCGGCGCGTCGGAAACGCTGTGCGATGGGAGGGGGAATCGGTCGGCTCGCTTCCTGAGCCGTTCGAGGTCGGCCCCGGGGGTGGTGATCGAGCCGATCCATCGGCCGGGACGGTCCGCGGCATGGAAGTCGGAACCGGCGATCGGTACCAGTTGGTAGCGATCGGCCCAGTCACGCAAGCGCTGGCCACGCCGGGCATCGATCCCGTGGCCCTCCACTTCCATGGAGCCGAGACCGGCCTCGACAAGGTTCCGAAGCGCAAGCTCCCGGAGATCATAGGGCGGGTGAGCCAGCCCCGCAACCCCGCCCGCGGCCTGGACGAGTGCGATCGCTACCGCGGCGGCGAGTCTCGGCTTGGGGACGTGCGCGGGGCCATCGTCGCCAAGGTAACGGGCGAACGCCTCACGGTGACCCGCGACTTGTCCCGTCCGCACCAGCCACTCAGCCAGATGGCGGCGTCCCAGCGTCGCGCGCGGGAACGCCCGTCCCAGCGCGGTCAGGTCGACCGAGAGTCCCAATTCGGCGAGTCGATCCACCATCCCCTTCAGTCGTTGAACGCGGTCACGCCTGAGCGTCATCGTCACGGCGACCAGGGCCGGTTCGTCGTCGCGGACGAAGTGGCCCAGGATATGGACCTCGCGGCCCTCGAACTCCGCGGTGAGCTCGATCCCGCCCACGAGTTCCAGGCCGAGGCGGGTTGCCTCGGGCCGAGCCACGGCCAAGGCCGACAGCGTGTCATGATCGGTAATGGCCAGGGCGGACAGACCGATGTTGGCCGCCGCGATCACGACCTCGCAAGGAGAGCAGACGCCATCGGAATGCGTCGTGTGGATATGGAGATCCGCCGCCGGTGGCCGAGGCGAACGTGTAGGCACAGGCGAGGACGGGGACGAAGCCCGTTTCCGAGTCCGCGGAGTTCCTGGTCTCTGGTTACGGTTTTTCACGCTGGTAGACGAGCAGCGAGAGACCGTCGCCCTGCTTGGTGCCAAATGCAGTCGGCCGGTCCTTGCCGAGTCCCGCGAGACAGATCGTCAAACTGTCCCCCTCCAAGCGATAAATCCCACGCCTTGGAGTGCCGTCGGAGTAAGTGCGGTCGTACCATCGAGGTGTCCGAGAAGGATCAAGCTTGAACGTTCCGAGGAAGGCGGACTTCTCCCCCATCTTCATGATGACCCGGTCGTCTTCGAGGACCATCCGGGCGTCGCGTCCCTTGAGCGATTCGGACGCGACGACCTGGCCGTCACTCTCCGTCGACACCAGGTTCCAGACCCCCTGAATCTTCTTCGTGTCCGACTCGACCTCCTCGCCTCCGATCGCGGCGAGGAGTCCGAACATCATCACGAGCGCGGGTTGCCAAGTCACGACTCGCCTCCCATTTGAGCGACGGAGCTGACAGGATGCCTCGGGAGTGCAGCTCGCTTACTCCGCGATCGGCTTCGGATCAACAGGCGGTTCGTCCTCTTGCGTCTTGGGTTCCTCCGGAGCGGGCACCACCGGCGAATCCGCGATTTCCGCTCCGGAAGGACCGGCTTCAGGTGATGACTCGGCCAAAGGTGGCGTCACGGCCTCGGGCGAGACCAAGGTCTCGGTCTGGGCCGGGCTCGACTCCACGGTGGTTGTTTCCCGAGGCGCCGGCTCGGGCGCGACGACGGGAGCCGCCCGGGAAGCGAGTTCGGCGGCCTGGAGTCGATCCAGGATCCCGTTGACGAACCGGCTCGACTGGGCGGTGCTATACCGCTTGGCCAATTCCAGGGATTCGTTGATCGCGACCTTGGTGGGCACCTCGTCGCAATAAAGCAACTCGAAGGCGCCGAGCCGCAAGATGTTGCGATCGATGGCCGCCATCCGGTCGAGCCGCCAGTTCTCGGCCACCGCGGAAATCAATTCGTCGATACGAGGTTGGTTCGCATGGACCCCGGCAATCAATGCCTCGGCGAATTCGCAGAGCTTCTTATCGCCCCGCAAGCGACGCTCCACGAAGCGACGGATCTCCTGGGGAGCGAGCCCCGGATTTTGCTCCGTCTGATAGAGGACCTGTAATGCAATCTCTCGGCCTCGGGTGCGTCGGGTCATGGGTGCCTTCGGGGCCTCACGGAGCCAGTCTGGAAGTTCGTTCCGCTCAACACCCGGCAAAGGTCGCGGCGGTCCTCCATCCTTCACAAAGGAAAATCATACGCCAAGCCGGCCCGACTCGAAAAGGCCAGCATCGCTCTCCCAAACGAGCCCAGGACCTCCGACCAGCCTCGTCGAAACAATTTTTCGAGGCCGTTCGCGGTGCTAACCACCGGGATCACGTCGACCAAAGGCGCCGCAAGACCGACCGTTCAGCACATCCGCGTCGGCGGAAGCCCAATTGGATTCTGCCTTTAGGCCTCAATCTCAGCAGTCGAATCCCAGGAAAGTCGTGGCCTCCGTCCCAGTTCCACGACCCGAATCGCCAGGCAATCAGCTCTCGATCGAACCCCGTTTTGAGTTTTTTCAGATTTTTTGCACGGTCGTGGTTCAAAGCCGGATGGAAACCGTGCCTTGTAGATAGCAGGGACTCGAAATGAGAGCCAATAACAAAACGACCGGGTGACACGGGTCTCCATTGTAAAACAGCCAACCGCAAAGTTTTTGCGGTTTTATCAGGAAGGGTTTGCCTTAAGTAAGAAAAAAATAAGGTCGGATCCTTGGGGACTGACCAGGCGTCAGAGCTTGGATCGGCCATATTTTAAACCGATATAACGCGAATAATGCAGCTATTAAGCCACTCGCAATAATAATCACCGTAAGTCTCGTCTTGCTTATCTAAAACACTAATAAGCCGTAGTCCTCACTAAAAAGAAATAAGTCGAGAGACCGTTGTCGGAGGTCGTGGTCGTCCTCAACCGCGACCTCCGACAAGCGAACCTGCATTCGATTTCGACTCGTTCTCGATGGCAGTCGCAGTCACCGTCCGATTTGATGTCTCGATCTGGGACAAGCACGAACCGTTGCGATTGGTCGCGGTTCCGGCGTTCGGAGACCCGGTGAACTCGTGCTCCGAGCAGGCTTGTCCCCGCGCGACGTGGCGTGGCCGGGCCCGCGACCATCGTCGACCGGCCCATCTCTCGACCGATTCGATCGGTCGGTCAGGACAGTTCACTCGCCTTGACCAGGCCGCCGGACTCACCGATGCGCCCGTAGGAAGCGATCGCCTTGACCAGGAATGCCTCGAACGCGGGCGTCTCCAGGTCTGAGGCGGAGTGGCAGGTCAAAATGACTTCCTGCGTCGTCCCTTCATTGCTCACGATCAAGCGATCGGCTTGACTGTGGACGGGCGTCGTCCCTTCGTGGAACGGCACTAGCCCAAGTTCCCTCGCCAGCGTCGCGAGCTTGAAGGTGTTGCGCTTGACGTTGAAGCGGAGAGTGACGATCCATTCGTTACTGGTCAGAGCGTGGAAAAAGGGGAGGGTGAGCCCGGTGTCGGCCAGGATTCGGACGGCCGTGCGCTGAGACCAATCGGTAGGAAGGAAAGTGCCGAGTTCCTGGATTCGGTCGACGATCCGTTCGAGGATGCTACCGTCCCACCGCGCGGGCCGCCCGCTTCTCCCGACTCGGTCGATCGTATGCCACCGCCGTCCGTCGAGTTCCCAAGGGGGTTTGACCACGTTGTTGAGTTCAACCAACGAGGCCGCCTTGGTGTCGGCCAGCGCCTTGCGGGCCGCGGCCTTGCGGTCGTACTTGGGGCGTTCGGCGTACGGGCCGGCCGCCAAGAGATCCTTGAGAATCAGGCCGGTGAGACATCCCTCCGTCGCGGCGATCGTTTCGGGAGGGCCGGCGGCCACGATTTCGCCCCCTGCGCCTCCTGCTTCGGGACCGATGTCGATCAACCAGTCGGCCGTCTTGATCACTTCCAGGTTGTGCTCGATGATCACGACCGTGTTGCCCAAATCGGCCAGTCGGTGAACCACGTCGAGCAACTTACGAACGTCGTCGAGGTGAAGGCCGGTCGTCGGCTCATCGAGAATGTAGAGCGTTTTTCCCGTGTTGGGCCGGGCCAACTCGGCAGCCAGCTTCACCCGTTGCGCTTCGCCGCCCGAAAGCGTCGGAGCGGACTGGCCAAGGGGGATATATCCCAGGCCGACATCGTGCAAAGTCTGCAGGATGCGCTGAATTTTCGGCACACTGGCAAACAATTCGAGAGCCGCGTCCACGTTCATCTCGAGCACGTCGGCAATCGTCTTGCCTCGAAACTTGACCGCGAGCGTGTCGGTGGTATAACGCGCACCGCCGCAGGCTTCGCAGATCACCCAAACATCGGGCAAGAAGTGCATCTCGATGCGCCTCTGCCCGGCCCCTTCGCAGGCTTCGCAACGGCCTCCCGCCTGGTTAAAGCTGAACCGCCTCGAGGTGAAGCCACGGACTTTTGACTCCGGGAGCTTGGCGAACAGTTCGCGAATCAGGTCAAAGACCCCGGAATAGGTACCGGGAGTCGAGGTCGGCGTGCTCCCAAGGGGGGTCTGATCGACGCTGATCACCTTATCGACCAGGGGAAGTCCCTCGATCGCGTCATGCGCTCCGGGGGTCACCTGGGCTCGGTGCAAGGTCTTGGCCGCCGCCTTCCAGAGAATATCTTCGACAAGCGAACTCTTACCCGAACCACTGACGCCCGTGACCACGGTCACGATCCCGAGCGGGAACGCCACATCGATATTCTTGAGGTTGTGGTGTCGGGCTCCCCGGACCCAGAGCGCGGGACCGCCGGCCGGGCGACGATTCGTCGGGACCGGAATCGCCACCTTGCCGCTCAGGTACTGGCCGGTGAGCGATGCTTTGATCGTCTTGACCTTCGCCGGCGTCCCGGCCCCGGTGACCTCGCCGCCGCCGGAGCCCGAGCCGGGCCCAAAGTCGACGAGGTAGTCGGCCGCCTCGATGACCTCCCGGTCGTGCTCGACCAGAACCAGCGTATTGCCCAGGTCGCGAAGGTGTCGCAAGGCCGCAAGCAGCCGGGCATTGTCGCGCGGGTGGAGTCCGATGGTGGGTTCGTCGAGCACGTAGAGCACCCCGGTCAGCCCGCTGCCGATCTGGCTGGCGAGCCGGATCCGTTGGCTCTCGCCACCGGAGAGCGTCGGGGTCCCTCGTGCCAAGCTCAGGTAGTCGAGTCCGACGTCGACGAGGAATTTCAGGCGGTCGCGAATCTCACGGATCAGGTCGCCGGCAATATGCTTCTCATCAGCGCTCAGCTTCAAATTCTTGAAGAAGGTCGACGCGCGACCGAGTGACCACTGACCGATCTGGTCGAGCGTGAAGTCATGGAACCGGACCGCCGCCGCGTCGTCGCGCAGTCGCGCCCCCATACACGAGGCGCACGGCACGTCATCGACCATCCCTTGCAGCTTGAACCGATAAACAAAAGAGACCCGTGCCGCCTCCTCGATCGCCGGAAAGAGTCCCTTGTACTGAAACGAAAACTCAGGCTGACCGGCGGCCGCCGGGACCTTGAACCAAGCCTCCCCTGCCCCGTGGAGGATCGTGCGGCGATGGCGACCCTCGAGATCGTCGAACGGGACGTTGAGGTCGATACCCAGCGTCTCCGTCATGGCCGCGATCATCGCACCGAAGAGGGGGTTGGCCGCGAAATTAGGCCAGACCACAACCGCCCCCTGGCGCAGGCTGCGGCGGCCATCGGGGATCAGGATCGCCGGGTTTGCGCCATGCTGGATGCCAAGTCCTTCGCAGACCGGGCACCAGCCGAGCGGACTATTAAACGAGAAGTGATGCGGCGACAACTCCTCGAAACTTCGGCCGCAGCCGTCGCACGAGCGATGCTGGCTGTAGCGGTCGACCGGCCAGTTCAACTCGTTCGACTCTTCACCCACCCGCGCGATCAGGGCGACCCCCTTGCCCAGGTCGAGCGCGGATTCGACCGAGTCCGCCAGGCGAGACCGGGTCGAGCGGCGGACGACGGCCCGGTCGATGACGACCTCGATACGATGCTTCCGACGATGGCTCAACTTCGGAGGCGTGTCGAGGCTGACCGAACGACCGTCGACTCTGACCCGCGAGAATCCGGTCGCCCGCAATTCATCCCAGAGCGCATCGTACTGTTCACCATCCCGGCGCTCGACCGGAGCCATCACGAAAATCTTCGTCCCCTCGGGAAGGTGGAGGATCTTCTCGACGATCTCATCGGCCGACTGCGTGCCAATGGCCAGGCCGCAGCTCGGGCAGTAGGGCTGCCCCAGCCGAGCCATCAGGATCCGAAGATAGTCGTGGATCTCGGTGACCGTGCCGACCGTCGAGCGCGGGCTCTTGCTCGTCGTCTTCTGCTCGATGCTGACAGCCGGCGAGAGCCCGCTGATCCGCTCGACCTTGGGCTTCTGCAAAGGCGCAAGGAACTGGCGGGCGTAGCTCGAAAGGCTCTCGACGTAACGTCTCTGCCCTTCGGCATAGAGCGTGTCGATGGCGAACGAGCTCTTTCCCGACCCGCTCGGGCCACTGCAGACCGACATCTTGTGTCGAGGCAAGTCGACGTCGATCCCCTTGAGGTTGTGCTGCCGGGCGCCTCGGACGGAAATCGAGGCCAGACCATCCTCCGACGACTTCCGCTTGCCTCGTTTCGCGACCCCCGACTTCTTCGACAGCGACGCCTTCTTCGGGTTGAGAATCTTCGCGAGGGCCACACCTGTGTGACTGCCGGCCACGAGCGCGACCTGTTCGGGCGCCCCTTCGGCGACGACCTGACCGCCGCCGGCTCCCCCCTCGGGGCCCAGGTCGATCAGCCAGTCGGCCGTCTTGATCACATCGAGGTTGTGCTCGATCACGACGACCGTATTGCCAAGCACCGTGAAGCCGTGGAGGACTTCGAGCAGCTTGCGAACGTCCTCGAAGTGCAGGCCGGTGGTCGGCTCGTCGAGGAGATAGAGGGTCCGCCCTGTCCCGCGCTTGACCAGCTCACGCGCTAGCTTGATCCGCTGCGCTTCGCCACCGGAAAGTGTCGGCGAGGCCTGCCCCAGCTTCAAGTAGTCGAGTCCGACGTCGTGCAGAGTTTGCAGCATGCCGGCGATCTTCGGCACGTTGGCGAAGTGCTCGAGCGCTTCCTGAACGTCCATTTCGAGCACGTCGCTGATGCTCTTCCCCTTGAACCGGACGTGCAGGGTCTCGCGATTGAACCGCTTCCCATCACAGACCGGGCAGGTCACCCAGACATCGGCGAGGAAGTCCATTTCGAGGCGATTCGACCCGTTCCCCTGGCAGGCCTCGCACCGCCCCCCTTCGACGTTGAAACTGAACCGCCCCGCTTTGTACCCGCGGGCTTTGGCGTCGGGCAGCCTGGTGTAGAGGTCGCGAATCAGGTCGAAGAGCTTGATGTAGGTGGCCGGATTCGAGCGCGGGGTCCGACCGATCGGGGACTGATCGATATCGATGATCTTGTCGAGATGCTCAACCCCTTCGATCCGATCGTGGGCCCCCGGCTCGGTGATCGCCCCGTTGAGGTCACGGGCCAAGGTGTCTCGAAGAATATCTCCGATCAGTGAGCTCTTACCAGAACCGCTGACCCCCGTCACGCAGACGAACAGGCCGAGCGGAACCTCGACGTCGATCCCCCGAAGGTTGTGCTGACGCGCACCGACGATCTTCAAAACTCGTCCATCAGGCTGTCGACGCGTCTTGGGGACCTCAATGGCCCGGCGTCCGGAAAGATATTGCCCCGTCAGGCTCGCGGGAGCCGCGGCCAGTTTTGCGATCGACCCTTCGGCGACAACCTCCCCCCCTTTGACTCCTGGCCCGGGGCCGAAATCCACCAGGTGGTCGGCCGCGCGCATCGTGTCTTCATCGTGCTCGACGACGATGACCGTGTTACCCACGTCCCGAAGCCGCTGGAGCGTGGCAATGAGCCGGTCGTTGTCGCGAGGATGCAGGCCGATCGAGGGTTCATCGAGGATGTAGAGGACACCGACAAGGCCCGCGCCCACCTGGCTGGCCAGTCGGATCCGCTGCGCCTCGCCACCGGAAAGCGTGGGGGCCGCGCGGTCGAGGGCCAGATAGTGCAGGCCAACGTTGGTCAGGAAGCCGAGCCGGCCACGAATCTCCTTGAGCAACTCATCGGCGATCGTCCGCGAGAGGCCGTCGAGCGGCACGACGGGCGTCCCGTTCTCTTCCCCGGCCAGGGCGTCGAAGAACTGCGCGGCCTGCCCGATTGGCATCGCACCGAGCTCGACCATGGTCGTTCCGCCGACACGGACCGCGCGGGCTCTCGGGTTGAGCCGCGTTCCCTGGCATTCGGGACAGGTCATGCTCCGCATGTACGGTTCAAGCTTGGAGCGTCCCGGGCCGCCGCTCGCGCCCCGGTACTTGGCCATCAATTCGGTGGCCACCCCGTCCCAGGTCCCGGTGTGCGACCAGTTCTTCTTCCGGCTCTTCCAGCGATGGACGATGATCCGATCGCCCAGGCCGTAGAGCCAGGCGTGCTGCCAGCGCGGGTCGAGGTCGCCCCATGGGCCTTTGAGCATCGTCCCTTTGGGCGGCCCATCCTGATCCGCTTCCACATTGGCGGCGACCCCCTCGAACAGGTGTCGTCGCCACTTTCCCACCCCGCTGATGGGTCCGAGCGGCTCGATCGCCCCCTTCCAGACCGAGAGCGAGGGGTCAGGGACGAGCAGGTCGGGGTCAAAGTCGTGGCGGACCCCAAGCCCGTCACACGACGTGCACATCCCTTGCGGGCTGTTAAAGCTGAAGAGCTGCGGGCTGGGAGGGTCGAAGCTCAAGCCACACGA
Source organism: Singulisphaera photorubra (assembly GCF_045290345.1). Taxonomy (GTDB): domain Bacteria; phylum Planctomycetota; class Planctomycetia; order Isosphaerales; family Isosphaeraceae; genus Singulisphaera. The sequence goes on from NZ_CP155447.1 coordinate 5,753,644, forward strand.
AGCGCACGCATAATGCGAGGAGAGCAGCAGATCTGCTTGCCCGTCCCGCGCGACGATGACGGTCCCCTCACCCAGCTTGAGCGCTGATTCGATCGCCTCGGCGAGCCTGGGCCGGACCGCCGGCCCCGCCTTGAGCCGATCGATCACGACCTCGATATGGTGTTTCGTCTGTCGATCGAGCGACAGGTTATCGGAAAGCGAAAAGACCTGTCCGTTGACCCGAGCCCGCATGTAGCCGGCCCGCGCGAGCTCGCTGAAGAGGTCTTTATATTCCCCCTTCTGCCCGCGAATGACTGGAGCCAGGACGCTATACGCGGTGCCGTCGGGCAGGTCGAGCACGCGGGCGATAATCTGCTCGCGAGTTTGCGCCGCGACCGGCCGGTCACACTTGGGACAATGCCCCTGCCCCACCCTCGCGAACAGGACGCGGAGGTAGTCGTTGATCTCCGTGATCGTCCCGACAGTACTCCGTGGGTTCCGCCCCCCGGTCTTCTGCTGGATCGAGATCGACGGGCTGAGCCCATCAATGCGATCGACCTCGGGCTTGGGCATCTGGCCAAGGAACTGGCGTGCATAGCTCGAGAGGCTTTCGACGTAGCGTCTTTGCCCCTCGGCATAAAGCGTATCAAAGGCAAGCGAGCTTTTGCCCGAGCCCGAGACCCCCGTGAAGCAGATCAAGGAACCGCGAGGAAGGTTGAGCGAGACATCGCGAAGGTTGTGTTCGCGTGCGCCGCGGATCACGATGTCCGTCGTGGCCATCCGTGGTGAGTCCTCAAGTCAGCGGAAATTCCTGCGAGCTCAGCCTACTGTTCAATTGATTCGATAGTATACGCGTGTCATCAAATCGTTGTCCACGCAGGTTTTCCTGTTCCAGAGTGTCTCCCTCACGAGCCATGGAAGATCTCGCTCGCCTCAGAATCGAGACTCGCAAGGCGAACTTCAAATTCGCCCGGCCGGTCCGACCGTCCTTCCCAATGGATCCGTTCACAGAAAAATCGCGGGCGAAATCATTCGCTATCCCTCGATTCTGCCTCCGAGCAGCTTTCGGTTCAGTGACCCACCACTGAATAGCAGTTCCTCAAGCGCCGCTTCCACGTCTTCCCGCACGAGGCACCCCGAGCCGTCCCGCTCGAGATGGAACTGGGCGGACCGCCGCATCAATTCCTTGATAAAGGACGCACTGACGCCTTCGGTTCGCTGCACCGTCGCCTGGACCAGCTCATCGTGCACTCCGACGCCCCTGGCATAAAGTCGCACCAGTTTCTCCCGGCCCTCCCCGTCCGGCAGCGGGAACTCGATCGCCTGATCCACCCGCCCAGGCCTTGATGCCAGCGCCGCTTCCAAGGCTTCGGGGCGGTTCGTCGTCAGGACGAAGAGGATCTCGGCATCTGGGCGCAGTCCGTCCATCTCGTTCAGAAGCTTGTTCAACAGGACCTCCTCGCACGGGCTTTCCATCCTCGTGCGGTCCCTGGCGATCAGGTCCACATCCTCGATCACCACGATGCTCGGCTGAAGCAGACGGGCCAGAGTCAAGTACTCATCCAGCAGTCCAACCTGCTCCGCGGTGATCAGCAGGGTCGTGTGACCGGCCAAGGCCCCAGCCAGGTAGTGAATCGTGTGCGTCTTGCCCGTGCCGGGCGGACCGTAGAACAGCACCCCTTTCTTGGTCGCCAGGCCCAGCGCGTTCAACCGGGCCCGCAGGTCGGCGAACCGGATCACGTTGCGTTCGAGCAGTGCGAGCGTCCGTGCTGGTAGGATGACCTGATCCCGATGAACGTGGGCCAGTTTGTGGACCAGGATCCCTGACGACCGGCCGGAATAGTCTTCATTGTGCTGGAGCGAGAGGATCTTGCCTCGGTATGACTCCGCCTTGACGACCGACTCCTCCAGGCGTTTGAAGAACTCCTGGGCGACCCGGAATCCGTCGGGGTCGTTGGTCGTGGCCACCTGCAAACGGAGTCCCTCTGCGCGACCGTAATTCGAGTGTTGCTCGAGGAACACCACATACCGCGTGCCGTCTGTTTCGAGCAGCCAGAGACCATTCCTCAGGCAACGGACCGGTTCGTCCTCGCCGATATCAACCTCTTCATACAGGGGCGGGACTGCCTGAGCAGGGTCGTTCCAGTCGCGAAACAGCAAGCCGGTGAGGCTGATCCCCTCGTAGTTGTGTCGCTTGCTCACACCGCAAAAGAACAAGACGGTGGCCTGCCCGTCGAACGTCCGGTCAACGGCACGCTGCAAGTCGGCCCGGACCCGGTGGGGGAACTGCCGCTCCGTGATGGTCAAGTCGTCCGGAGGTGTCGGCTCGAAATGAGACCGGATCAGAGAATCGAGCTGGGGCTTCCGCTCTTGCATCGCAACCTCATTGGAAGTGTCCTCATCATCAAGTTGCTTGGCTCTGTCGCGATCGGCGTCGGCCTCATCCTCACGGCCCAGCGCCTCGTAGGCCCGGGCACGGCCTCGATAGCCCTTGGCGAGTCTTGGGCCGAGCCGGATGGCCTCACCGTAGTCGGCGATCGCCAACTCGTAGTCTTCGGCGTCGTAACGAGCAGAAGCCCGGTTCAGGTAGTTCTCGACGTTCTCAGGGCCGATCCGAATCGCCTCGCTGAAGTCGGCGATCGCGGCGTCGAACTCGTTGTCCGCATGGTGGGCCATTCCCCGGTTCCGATAGGTAGCAGCCAGGTTCGGATCGAGGGCGAGCGCCTTGGTGTAGTCGGCAATGGCCGCCAGGTAGTCCTCCAAGGAATGCAGGGATGTGCCTCGGCCATTGTAGAGCCAGGCCAGTTGCGGGTTGAGGCCGATCGCACGGTCGTAGTCGACGACCGCCTCGGCAAAATCCGCCTGAAAGTGGCGGGCCGTCGCCCGGAAGCCAAAGGGAAGGGAGTTGTCGGGCTCCAGCCGAGCCGCTTCATCGAAGTCGCGAATCGCCCTGGCATACTCGGCCTTGCTCAGCCAGGCCCGACCTCGGCCGAAGTGGGCCGCCGCGTTCTCGGGGTGGAGTCGAATGGCGGCATCGAAATCCTCGATGGCCCGATCCAGTTCTCCACGGCTCAGCCGGGCGTTCCCCTGTTCGACGAGAGCCTCGGGGGTCACCGGAGCCGGAGGCTCCATCGCAGGAGCCTGCCTCTCCCCATCGCCTACTCCCACCTCGCTCGGTGTTTCCATCGAGAGGTCGTCTCATTCGAGATTCGGTCCCAGTTTCGCCGCATTACAGCACACGATCGGCCGGCTCTTGAGGCAGGGGCATTTCAAGGTTGAGCCTTGAGGGTTAAGCCTTGACCCGATGACCGATGAGGTTTGAAGCGGCATCGGCATCGTGATAAAAAGTTAGCCCGAGGGCTAAATCGGCAGGTTTCCCAGCCGGCGCCCCTTGGATCGTAAGCCGACCGATCGTGTGGCTCGCTACCGCGCCAGGTCGAGAACCGCCGAGGGCAGGTCGACCCGGGTCGAGGCATTGTACTGGTTGAGCTTATCCTGGAGCTTGTCGATCTCCGCCTCCAGCCTCCGCACCATCTCCAAAGCCTCGGGCTTGGTGATGGTGGCGTCGTACCGATATTCGACACCGTTATAGCCCGGCTCGCTGCCGTGCTTGGTGTTCAGACCGTTCAGCATCTGGATCAGGCCCTTCCTCTCGCCGAGCCGAAGCACGTCCTCGTAAACGGCGACGTTGGCCCGTTGGATGGCCGCCTTGACAGTCACCAAGCCCTCCTGGAGCAGGAGGAACCGCTCGAGCTCGGCCCGCACGTCCACCGTGGCCTGGCCCTCGGCATCCCGCTGGCCCACCAGGACGCTGTTATATGTTTCGATATTCGTCCGGGCCTGGGCCAGCCGACCCGCCAGCCGGTTCTTGACGGAAAGGGCCTTGGCCAAGCTGACCGCCTCGTTCTGAACGGGTTCCATGACGGTGCTTCCCTCACGGGCCGAGTGTCACCGGTACGCTTTGGAGGTTTTCGCCAAAGAATGAGACCAGAGAAGAGGGGCTGAGGTTCGCGGTCGCTTGGTCAACGCCTCTGTGGCTCTCCGTCAATCCAATTTCAGGATACGGGACCTCCCGAACCGAACAAGCCCCCAGGACGAAGGTCGGCGAGAAGCCGCGGAGGTCGATGATCCTGTTTCTTTCAGGTCTCGCTGAATCCGGAGATCACTCCGGTCCACGGGATGACATACGTAGAGGGACGACCGCCTGCGATCGTCGGGTCACCCTGGGCCCGTTCAACGATCCGGGGCCGAGTCAATGGTCGGCCCCCGCGTTGGCGGCAAACTTCCCTTTCATTTCGAGCGTGAACGCCCCGCTCCGGTTCTTGAAGGAGTACTTCAAATGCGTTTGGATGTAGGGAAAGAGAAAAGGCCTGAGCCCAATCACCAGCGCCACCCCACCCGGAGTATTCCCGGAGTAATGGTATCGGGGCCCGGAACAGGCGAACGGGATGGCCTCACGGGCGATGAAGCGGATGCCGTGCTCATCGACCGAGGTGGCCAGTACGCTCGGGAAGAGTTGGGCCTTCAGGACGTCGGCCTTCGGTTGGTGGGCCGGGTTGATCCGCAAGCGGAAGCCATCGACTCGGGGGATGCCGAGCATACCGAGAACCTTCGGACCCCACGCCGATCCGGCAGGATCGTCCTCGGTGGCTTCGAAGATGCCCGCCATGTGTTGGACCAGCTTGGGCAAGTAGACGATCGTACGCGGCCAGGTCGAGTTCTCCGGATCGCCGACAGTCAAGGAAGTCAGTTCCGCCGGCAGGCAGTCGAACGTCTTGGTCAGTTCACCGGACGGGTTCCATCGCTCAGGGGCAGGCCGGGACGCCGTCGCCAGGGCCGCACGCGTAAGGACCGGATTGACGGCAAAGGCGACATAGGACTCGCCGACCTGGATCGTCGGTTCCTGCCCCTCCCCCAGCCACGAAACGATCCCGGCCGGGGAGGTCAGGCGGTAACCGCGATCCGCCTGAAAGGCGAGCGGGGAGCGTCAGTTCCCTATCTTCTTGGGCCACTTACTCGCGAAAAATCAAAGACAGGGAGCTCACCTCAGTATCGAGAAATCCCGCTTATTCCTTCTCGAAACCCTGGCTCGTGAACTTCAGCATCCGGCTGTTCTCAGTGACGGTGCGAACCACGTAGTCCGAAGCGCCGGAAGGGATCTGAGCTTCGATCTCGAGCGTCACCGCCACTTTTGCGCCGACCAGACCGGTGAGGTACGAGATAACCTCTTCAGCGACGCGGCCGGCGTCGCGGCCGACGCGGGCGGCATCGAGAGTCACCGCACCATGGAACCGTTTCGGTGGGACAGCCACGTGATTCGTCGATCCCGAGCCAGTTCCGGCACCTGACCCGGTGGTGGTGACCGTCGTCGTTGCGGATCCGTTTCCACCTGTGCCCTGATCGCCGGATCCGTCCCCTCCAGACGGCTTCACTCTCTCGGTGTCGATCTGCGTACGGGCAACACCTCACGCCACGGCTTGAAGCCCCCCTGCCCCCCCTTCGAGCACCGTCCCCGCACTCTTCCGCTTCTCGCTCCGGGCCTGCTCGTCGAACCGGAGCCGCAACAGTTCCGTCTTCATCCGCTCGACATCATCGGCCTGCGGGGCCGAGACCGCGTTCAGGAGCCGCCCGGCCGAGTCGAGCGAGCGGTAGGCGTCATTACCCGAGAACGTTTCCTGATGCGCCCACTTGTTACGATGATCGCGGAGCTCGCTGACCAGGCTCCGCTCCGCGGGTCCCAGCGTCATCCGAGGAACCTCGCGGTCTCGCTTCGATTCTCTCCGCGTTCTCCGCGTCTCCGCGTGAGTCACCTGATCGAGCGAGCCTGGCTCATTCGTTAGCTCCGGCCTGCCCCTCGTTCACGCGGAGACGCGGAGAACGCGGAGGGGGGGGGCGGTCGTTGCTTCAGTGACGTTGGCCCTGAACGCGATCAATTCCCGTCACTGGTGCCCCACGCGAACCCGATTGCCTCGATCCGCCGGATCAATTCACCAACGTCGATGACCGAACCTCCAAGCCGTCCCTCATCAAAGATAGCTCGCGTCTCGCGGATCGCCGCGTTGCCCCCCGAATCGCCGGTATGAAAGACGATCCGCTCGACCCCAGCCATCGCGGCGGCGAGCACTTGCAGCGTCGTCATGAGCACGCGATCGCCTCCGAACGCGCCACAGCCCCAGAACCCGGTGTGGACCACGACCAACCCATCATCATCCTCCGATGACGACGACCCGTGAGCCCGGGCCGACTCCAGCACGGCCGCGCGAAACGCCGTGTACGCCGTGACGAGCACACCTTCGATTTCATCGATGCGATACCGGCCCACCCCGCCGGCCGGCGCGGCGATCGCGATCAGGTTCGTGGTCGTCGGCGGCTCGATCCTCGTGGTCGCCCGCCTCACCGCGTCCGGATCGGCTCGCGCAAACGCATTCCCATAAAGGCCGTGCGGCCGTCCCTCGGCCGCGTTCCGGTCGGTCGCCACCCGGCAGTGACGCAACGCCCCCATCACAAGCACGGGAGTCGGCCGGCCCCCCTCCACCGTCAATGCGGGCCGCTTGCTCGCCACCAAGGCCTCCCTGAGCGACCCCAGCGCGGGATGCTCGGCCGCCTGCATCTCATCCTGGGCGAAGAGCCGCGACCCATACGCGAAGAAGAGGCGGGGATCCGCGAAGTTGACGTGCCACTCCAAGCCGCCGGCCAGATCGGCCTCCCGGGCGTAATCGTAGAACCCGGGACGAGCCACCATTCGGTCGATCGCTGCCGCGGGATCGAGGCCCTCGGCGGGAAAGGGCATCGCCCCCCACCGGGTATAATCGAGCCGCCCCTGCCGGGTTGATCCCGGCGGACAAGCCACCGCAAAAACGACCTGCTTGTTCCGGTCGTTCCAGACGGGTGGGTGTTCCTCGACGAGTTCCCGGATGGCAAACGTCTGCCGCTCGATCGGCTCAGGCTGACGGCTCATGGGCGGCCTCCTCTTCCTGGCTATAGAGTTCGCCCTGCTCGGCTCGGCTCGCGGCTTGCCCGTGCCTTCACGAACCAGCCGGGTGATCTCGGGCCAGCTCAGGACCAGGCTGTTATACGCCAGCGCCTCGGCGGCCCGCTTGTTGCGCTCGCACAACGTAGAGATCCGGTAGCAAAGCTCGCGGGCGGTCTCGGCCTTGGGGGCGAGCGAAAACTGGACAACCCCTCCCATCACCCTTCGACGGGTTCGACAAACGCCGCGTCTTTGAAACGAGTGCGATCCAACTCATACTTTTGAAGTTTCTGGGTGACGCTCCGCCGCGACAGGCCGCTGTGCTTGGCACAGCGAGCGACGTTGCCGCGGTACTGGGCCAGGAGACGCACGAAGTAGTCGCGCTCGACGCGGCCGATCAGGTCGTTGGTGAGGTCAGGGAGGGGGCGTTCGATGTCGATGAGCGGGCTCGTGTTGATCGGCTTGCGGGTGCGAGGGGCGACGGCGGGCGGAAGCGCGTCGCGGTGGATGATCGAGCCGTCGGCCATCGCCACCGCGGCTTTGATCGCATTCTCGAGCTCGCGGATGTGCCCCGGCCAGGTGTGGTCGATGAGCGTCTGCATGGCCTCCGAGTCGATCTCGGTGACCGGCGGGGTGCTCATCGGCTTGAACTTTTCGAGAAAGTGCATCGCCAGAAGCGGAATGTCCTCGGGTCGCTCGCGGAGGGCGGGCAGGTCGATCCGGATCACGTTCAAACGATAGAAGAGGTCGGAACGAAACCGGCCCGCCTTGACTTCCTCTTCGAGCCGCTTGTTGCTCGCGGCGACGATCCGGACGTCCACCTTGATCGTCTCGGTGCCGCCGACCCGCTCGAACGTGCCGGACTGGAGAACGCGGAGCAGCTTCGACTGCATCGCCGGGGAGACGTCGCCCACCTCGTCGAGGAAGAGGGTGCCGTTGTCGGCGTGTTCGAACCGCCCTTTTTTCCGCTTATCCGCGCCGGTGAACGAACCACGCTCGTGGCCGAACAGCTCACTCTCCAGGAGTGAGTCATGCAGGACCGCGCAGTTCAGGGCGACGAACGGCCCCTGGCGGCGGGTGTCGGCGGCATGGATGGCCTGGGCGACCAGCTCCTTGCCGGTCCCCGTTTCGCCGTAGACCAGGACCGTCGAGCCGAGCGGACCGACCTGCTTGATCAGGTCGAAGACTTTCCGCATCTTCGGGCTCTTGGAGACCATGTTGTGGAAGCTGTAGTCCTCGCGCATCTGCATGCGGAGCTGCTGAAGCTCGTCGATCAAGCGGCGGCGCTCGAGGATGCGCTGGACCAGGAACCGCAAGTGGTCGGGCTCATAGGGCTTGGTGACGAAGTCGTCAGCCCCTGCCTTCATGACGTCGAGCGCCACCTGGGTATCGCCATGGCCGGTCAGGACGATGACCCCGAATGGCAGCTTCTCGGCTCGTACCGCCGTCAGCAGCTCGATACCACTCATATCGGGCATTCGCAAGTCGGTGATGACGAGATGGAAGATGCGTTCGCGAACGCAGGCCAAGGCGGAACGGCCGTCACTGGCCGTCTCGACCTCAAAGCCGTCCATCTCGAGAATCACTCGCAGGTGCTCACGTATTAGTGGTGTGTCGTCCACCACGAGGATCCGACGTTTCATGAAACCCCCTCCTTCGTCGCTCATTCTTGAGGTGTATGGTCCGATCCTTGGACGGGGGCTGTTAGAGGAGGTGTGTTTGCCCCACGTCAGATTGCGTTGTCAGTGAGTCAGTAAGTCAGTGGGTGGCAGACTCGGGTTCGCGTCCGGGCAATTCCGAGTCCTTGGTTTTCGGCGCCGATTGCTGGGGAATCAGGCGAATCTCGGCCTTCTTTCCTTTCAAGATTCGAATCACGAGATCCTGCCCTGCCTGGGCTCCGGCGAGGGCCTTACGGAGGTCGTCGAGACTGTTGACTTCATGATCGGCCACCCGGGTCAGGACCATGCCGGCCTCCAAGCCCCCTTGGTCGGCAGGTCCGTCCTTCTCGACGTCGACGATCACAATTCCGAGTTCGGGTCGATCCAACCGGTAGCGGCGGTCCAAGCCGAGCGAGTGTTCACTGATTCGCAGGCCGAGAGTGGCGAAACTGACGGCGTTTGTCCGAAAGTCGGTCTCGCGCGGTTCGGCAAGCACTTCAGCCGCGGGATCACCCGAACGCGCGGGATTGGTTGGTCGCGAAATCGGAGGACGGGCGCGGAAAAGACTCGCACCCGGGTCCAATTCCAAAGGGGGCTCTGCCCCAGGGCGACCTGGAGCCTCGAGACGACCCGACGGGTCGGGACGAACAGGTATCTCGGGCAGGCCGAATGACTCGGGTTGGGATTTGGGGGTAATCGTCACCTCTTTCCGCTCGCCATCGCGATCGATCGTCAAGGTCAGCGGCCGGTCGACGGCCGCAAACTCAATGGCCGCCTGGAGCGATCCTGGACCGGCAATCGGCTTGCCGTCGAGGTTGAGGATGACATCACCCCGGATCAGGCCCGCCTCGGCGGCCGGGCTGCCCGGCGAAACACCGTTGACCGCAACGGCACGGAACTGTTTGAGTTGCTCGCTTCGATTCTGATCGATGGGGCCGATCTGAATCCCGAGGTAGGCTCGACGGACCCGGCCGTGCTCGATCAGGTCGGTGGCCACCCGGCGCGCTCTCGAGGCCGGGATCGCGAACCCGACTCCCTCATAACCCCCGCCCGTCGTCTTGATCGCCGTGTTGATCCCGACGATCTCCCCTTTCATATTGATCAAGGGGCCTCCGGAATTGCCCGGATTGATCGCCGCGTCGGTCTGGATCAGGTCTTCGTACATCGCCACGCCGATCCCGCGTCCTTTGCCGCTGACGATTCCGGCTGTGACCGTTCCGGACAGGCCGAAGGGCTGGCCAACCGCGAGGACCCAGTCACCGATCTCCAGCGGCCCGCTCTCGCCCCAATCGGCTCGGGAGAGCCCCTTGCCATCAATGATCAACAGCGCCAGGTCACTCTTGGGGTCGCGACGAACCTGAGAGACGGGCCGCTCCCGGCCATCTTCGAGGATCACAACAACTCGTGAACTCCCCTGCACGACGTGATCGTTGGTCAGGACGTAGCCCTTGTCGGCGTCAATGATCACGCCCGAACCACCCCCGGTTCCCTCACGAGGCGGCCCCTCGGGGAGGATCCCAGGCGGGAGCTGACCGCCCCGACCATTCCCCTCGAAAGGATTCGGCCGACCGATCGGGCGAACCGTCACCACGGCGGGCAAAACGCGTTGGGCGGCCTTGCGAAAGCTGGCCGAGAGCGACTCGGCCTCGCCTTGGCCGAACGCTGTCAGGGTCCCGAACGAACAGAGAGCGAGCGTCGTCAGCGACACGACCGCCGGCGATCGGAAGGTTGTCGGCATCCGTCTCACCCCATCCGTGTCCACTCGTGGCGGGCCATCTCCATTACTGGAGTGCGCAAACCCGCGCCACCTGCACTTTTTGACTATAACGCGAAGCCCTCCGCCATGCCAAGCCCCACGCCAACCTCCAGGGGAGGCCACAAAAATTCAAGGGAATCGCTCAGGGTGAAGTTCGTTTCAAGCATCAACCCCCAGAACTCCCAAGCCCCCCAATCTTTCATGCACCCGCCCTCTTAAAAGGGTTCGCACCTCTTATCTCGCCTTGTTACACCGCACTTGACGCTTATTTCAGGCAGCTCAGCTCCCGCATACGATGAGAGCCGCTCGCTTGGATTCCAGAAATCCCGTTGTGAACGACTTCTTATTGGCCATGAGTTCGATTATGATTTTCCCCTGCGATTACCTTCTTTCCCACCTCTTACTCTCGTCAGCGTTCCCGCGACTACGAGGTCCATACCTAGAGGATGAGGCTCATGTCTCTCGCATTCCAGTGCGAACAATGCGGCAAGGACTTCGTAGTCGGAGATGAACTGGCTGGCAAACGTTGCCGGTGCAAACAATGCGGCCATGTGTTCGCGATCCCGAGCGGCCGGTCGAACGGCCCTGCACCGGCGCCACCGCGAGCATCCGCTCAACCGGCGGCTCCACGGCGTTCGCGTTCGCCCGAGTCGAAATCATCGCCCCAGCGGTTCGCCCGCGAGCGCGTCTCCAACGGTGTTGAAGACCCTTACGGCATTGACGATCCCTACGGGTTCGAGGACGAGGTGAAGCCGAAGATGCCTCCACGCGCCGAGCCCGACCTCGGCGAAATCCTTCCTCAACGACCGCGCGTTCCGAAAAAGCACCGGGGCAAGCGTTCGAAATCGGAATCCTGGAACCAATCAAACTTTCCGGCATGGGCGATTCTCTTCGGGATTCTCATCAGTCTCTTCTTCACTGGGTTGACCTGGAGGCGGAATTCCGCCGACCTGACTTTCGGCTGGTTCGTCCTCGCATTCGTCCTCAATGCGATACGGATCTCAGGCGTCCTTGGCTTATTGGGCGTCGCCTACAGAGAAGGTGCGGGCCACGCCATCGGCTGCTTGTTTATACCGTTCTACCTACTCTATTATGCCTATACCCGCTGGGATCGGATGAGCGAAACGTTTACCACCGCATTTATCGGGGGGATCCTGGTCATCTTGGGAACTGCGTATAAACCCGAGGCCTTCCACTTTTCGGCCGACACCCCCCTTCCAAGAATGGCAGGGGTTCCCGACCATGCCCGGCCCCCCGGCCCCTGGATGCTGCAGAGGCCCGGCCCGGGATTCCCGCAACCCAATCCAGGGCCGCCCGTCGCCCCGGCGCCGGCCCGGGTCATCCTGAGCGACTTCACTGACCAGGTCCTTGCCGATCTCAAGGCGCCCGAGCCCCGCTTCCGGCACGATGCCTTGAGGCGGCTCAAGAACGCACCGCCGAACGACCGACGTGAGGAGGTCGCCAAGGCAATCGAGCCCCTGCTTTCGGATCCCGATGGTTTCTGCCGCTCCGACGCCGCCTCGGCTCTAGCCGTCTGGGGTGGGCCCGAGTCCACCCCGGCCTTGATCAAGGGCCTCAAGGATCCCGCGTTCAACGTCCGCTGGGCGATTCTCGACGCGTTCAGGGACAGACCCGACCCCAAGGCCGCCGATGCACTTGTCGACTACATGATGACCTCCGACGACCGTGGCAAGGCCGCCGAAGCGCTCCAGGCGATCGGGCCAGCGGCGGAGGACGCCGTCATCCGCGGTTTAAACCACCACGACGATTTCGCCCGATTGGACACCTGCAAAATCCTCCAGGCGATCGGAACCCTCAAAAGCGTTCCCGCGTTACAGGATCTCGTCATCGCCAACAAGGGACATGGACTCGATTCCATGGCTGCCCGCGACGCGTTGAAGCAGATCCAATTCAGGCATGCCCGCTGACCCCACACCCAGGCGGATCGATCTCCCAACGCTCGGCCTCTTGAGCGGAGTGGTTGGCCCGTCTATAATCTTTAGTTCGTGAACGTCTGCCTCGTGCCCTGCGCCGCGGGATCAGGAGGACCGGCATGCCCTCGGCGTCGTCATGGCCACTCTGGGGATGGAGCGCCCCGGTTCGAGGCCTGCTCATCGTGTCGACGGTGGTAGGTGCCATCGGCTTGCTCATCGCCGCGCCGAGAGGAAAGGACGCCCCCGCGCCGGTGCCTCCCTTGATCGTGGATCCGAACACCGCCCCTGCTCCGGTCCTGATGGCACTGCCCAGGCTCGGTCCTTCCCTCGTCGGCCGGATCGTCGCGGCGCGAGCGCAGGCTCCGTTCCGGTCCATCGATGACCTCGAGCTCCGGGTCCGAGGCCTGGGGCCGGCCACCATCAAGGCGCTCCGACCTCACCTCCGAATTGATCCCACGAGCCATCAAGGCCCCGACCTCTCGCTCTCGGCGGCTCCTTCCATGGCCCATCACGCTCGTTGAACGGATCCCCATGCCCGATTTCCAGTTGGCGTCCCCCTATCAACCGGCCGGAGATCAGCCCAAAGCGATTGCGCAACTGACGCAAGGGCTGCGCGACGGGCACAAGCACCAGACGCTCCTCGGCGTGACCGGCTCGGGCAAGACATTCACGATGGCGAACGTGATCGCCCAGATGAATCGCCCGGCGCTCGTCATGTCCCACAACAAAACCCTCGCGGCGCAGCTCTACGGCGAGTTCAAAGAGTTTTTCCCACACAACGCCGTTCGTTATTTCGTCAGTTACTACGACTACTATCAGCCCGAAGCCTACATCCCCCAGCGCGACATCTATATCGAGAAGGACGCCTCGATCAACGACGAGATCGAACGGCTCCGACTGGCGGCCACCAGTGCCCTGGTCAGCCGTAACGATGTGATCGTCATCGCCAGCGTTTCGTGCATCTACGGCCTCGGTTCCCCCGAAGACTACCGCAAGATGATGGTCCGTCTCAAAGTGGGCGAAAATATCGACCGCGATGAGATGCTCCTTCGCCTGGTCGAGATCCAGTACGACCGCAACGACATCAGCTTCGAACGCGGCAAATTCCGGGTCCGGGGCGACGTTGTCGAAATCTGGCCGGCCTACGAGGAGATCGCCTTCCGGATCGAGCTCTTTGGCGACGAGATCGAAACCCTCTCCGTGATCGACCCGCTCACCGGCTCGGTTATCGAAAAAAAAGACGACATGTACATCTATCCGGCCAAGCACTTTGTCTTGCCGGAAGATCGGATCCAGGGGGCCGTCGAACGGATTCAGGAGGAGCTCAAGGAGCGGCTCAATACGCTCCGCGAACAAGGCAAGCTCCTCGAAGCGCAACGGCTCGAAGCGCGAACCCGGTACGACGTCGAGATGCTCCTGGAGGTCGGCTACTGCTCGGGGATCGAGAACTATAGCAGGCCGCTCGCCGGCAAAAAAGCAGGCGAAACCCCGAACACCTTGCTCGACTTCTTTCCGCCCGACAGCCTCCTCTTCATCGACGAGTCGCACGTCAGCGTCCCGCAGATCCGAGGAATGTTCGCCGGTGATTTCAGCCGCAAGAGCACCCTCGTCGAGCACGGCTTCCGCCTCCCCAGCGCCCTGGACAACCGGCCGCTCCGGTTCGACGAGTGGGAACTGAAGCTCGGATCTCGCGTCTACGTCTCGGCAACCCCCGGCGACTATGAAGTGGCGATGTCAGGGGGCGAGATCGTCGAGCAGGTGATCCGCCCAACCGGCCTGATCGACCCGGTCGTGAGAATCGAGCCAGCCCGTGGCCAGGTCCCCGCGCTCGTGAAAGAGGTCAAAATCCGGGCCGCTCGCGGCGAGCGGGTTCTGGTCACGACGCTCACCAAACGTCTCGCCGAGGACCTCTCGCGGTTCATGAAGGAGCAAGGCCTCCGCTGCAAGTGGTTGCACTCCGAGCTCAACGCCATCGAGCGCATGACGATCCTCCGCGAACTCCGCGAAGGAGCCTTCGATACCCTGATTGGCGTCAACCTGCTCCGCGAAGGACTCGACCTGCCCGAAGTCTCGATGGTCTGCATCCTCGACGCCGACAAAGAAGGGTTCCTTCGAAGTGAGACCTCGCTGATCCAGACGATCGGTCGCGCCGCCCGACACGTCAATGCCGAGGTCGTGCTCTATGCCGACAAGGTGACCCAGTCGATGCAGCGGGCCCTGGACGAGACCAATCGTCGGCGGGCGTTGCAACTTGCCTATAACGCCGAGCACGGTATCACTCCCGAATCGATCATCAAGTCGATCCGACGTGGCATCGAAGAAGAGATGCAAGCCAAGGTCGAGACCCGTAAGGCGGTCGGCCGCGACGAGACAACCGACGCCACCGAGGAATACCTGAACGAGCTCGAGGCCGAGATGCTCGAGGCGGCCGAGAACCTCGAGTTCGAACGCGCGGCGGCCCTTCGCGATCGGATCCTCCAACTCAGGTCGAGCCAAGGAGGAGGTCCCGCTCGCCCCATCGCCTCGGCCCAGGCCACCAGCGCCAAAGCCAAGGCGAAGTCGAAAGCAAACGCCGGCGGTGGTCGCGGAGGGCGAAAGCCGAAACCGCAGTGACGAATCGCCACGCAGCCCCGATCCCCATCGGCTGTCGAGGAGCCCTCGTCGGCCCACCCATTTCCGGATGGTGGGCCATGCCCTCTTTCTTGTAGTGTGGGCACGGCATCAACCGGGCCCTCGTCCCAGGAGTTTCCGTCCCATGGCTGCCGTCGAGTTCGACCCTGCCGCGAGGCTCAACGCCCAAACCCTCATGGAGTTGGCCTTTTCGGAGGACCTCGGTGGGATTGGTGACTTGACGGCCGACGCGATCATCCCGGCCCACGGCCGCGGTGCCGCGCAGTTCGTCGCGCGCAAGGAAGGGGTGATCGCGGGAATCCCTGTCCTCCGCCTGGCCGCGGAGCGGTTCGGACTGCCCACGTTCTTCCAACCGCTCGTCCAGGATGGAGACCGAGTTGAGCCGGGCGCCCCAATCGCCTCCATCGCCGGACCGATGCGTGCCATACTCGCGATGGAGCGGACCGCCCTGAACTTTCTGCAGCGTCTGAGCGGGATCGCCAGCCTGACGGCCCGGTTCGTGGCCGAGGTCGCGGACACGTCGGCCGTGATCCTCGATACCCGCAAGACAACGCCGGGCTGGCGAGCCTTGGAGAAATACGCGGTCCGTTGCGGTGGGGGCCGGAACCATCGCATTGGACTCTACGACGCAGTCTTGATCAAGGACAACCACCTCGCCTGGCTCGCCGAGCAAGCCGACCCGATCGGCGTGGCGATTGCAGCGGCGCGGAGCCACGCCCCCGTCGGGACGATCATCGAGATCGAAGTCGATACCCTGGAACAACTCGATCGGGCCCTGGAGTGCCAGCCCGACATGATCCTGGTCGACAACCTCGGGCCGCAGGCACTTGCCGAGTCAATCCGGCGGCGCAACGCTCGTGCGCCCAAGGTTCTCCTGGAGGCGTCCGGCGGCATCACCCTGGCCACCGTCGGGGAGTTGGCTCGGACGGGCGTTGATCGGATCAGCGTGGGAGCCTTGACTCACTCGGCGCCTGCCCTCGACATCGGACTCGACTTCGAAACCGATCCTCCGCTACGTTCGAGCCACTCAAGGTGATGACCGGGTCGTCCGCAATGGGTGCGAGCGACCGATCCTTCCTTTTCAATCGATCGGTCGACTCCGCTTCCTGATTTCGTCGCTTCCGCGGGTGAGTATCGCTGTGAATATTCCCCTACTCCAACGCCTTCGCGACGCCCAAGGCGCCTTCGTCCCCGTCGCCGAACTCGGTGCTGGGGCGACGCTCGATTCGTTGCGAACCGACTTGAATGAGTTGGAGAAATTTGGATTCGTACTCGAGAGCCATCCCTATCGCGGGATCGCTTATCGCGGTCCGGCCGCCCGGCTCTGTCCTGACCAGATCGAGCACGAGCTTGGGACGCGACGAGTCGGCCGCAGGATCGCGGTCTGGAACCGGGTCATCAGTACCAACGACCTGGCCGCCCACGCGGCCACATCCACGGCCAACGAAGGGCTCGTGATCCTGGCCGAGGAGCAAACGGCCGGCCGCGGGAGACGAGGGAGACAATGGGTGGCGCCGGCGAGTTCGTCACTCCTGATGTCGGTCCTGCTCTTCCCCACCGAAAACCTGGCCGAGGTGGGCTGGCTCACCGCGCTTGGAGCCGTGGCCGTGGCCGAAGTGGTCGCCGCGTGGACCGGACTCGACGCTCAGATCAAATGGCCCAACGACGTCCGGGTCGCGGGACGAAAGATTGCCGGGATCCTCGTCGAACGAGGTGATGGCGCCGTCATCGGTATCGGGCTCAACGCAAACATTTCTCGGGCCGACTTCCCCGCGGAACTTCACGAAACGGCCACCTCACTACGGATCCTCACGGGTGAGACCGTGGATCGATCCGAACTGGCTCGCGCCCTGATCCGCCGCATCGACGACTGGTACGATCGAGGTTGGTCGCTCGGACCCGATACCCTGAATCCCGCTTGGCGCGACCGGAGCGAGCATCTGGGCCGGATGGTCCAGGTGGCCACTCCGTCGGGTTCTCATCGAGGCCGACTCGTCGACCTCGATTTGAGGCGGGGCTTGACCCTGACCGGATCCGACCAAGACGGCCGGGCTCAACAATTCTCGGTTCGCGACGTCCTCACCCTGACAGCCTGGAACGACGAGCTGGCCCCAAATTCACAAATTGTCGGCCCGTGAGCCGATCCTTGTCGCTAACTCGTTGACAACAACTCGATAAAGAGGCAACATCAGGCTCTGGCCCACCGTCAGCGCGCCTGCTACACTCGCCGAAGTTGCCGATACTCTCTCCTGGCCGGCCAGACCCTGTGACCAACGGCCTCAACCGCGAGAGAGATCGTCCCTCCCGCCTTCTGGATTGGAGATCAGCGCATGGCTTATCGACAGTCCCCAACCAGCGCGACCTCACCTAGGTTCGACCGGTCGGCGAGTGCCAGCCATCCGCTTTCGTCGGCCGTCGCCGGTTCGTCGTTTGCGCCAGTGCTGGCTTTTGCCATCGTCCTGGTTGCGGTGCCCACGACGGCACCAGCCGGCGTAGCGCCCGTCTCCCCCCGCTCAGGAGCCCCCGGCATGTTGGAACCGCACACCGGGTCGTTATTGGTCACCTATTACGAAACCTTTCTGCGTGACCAGGACATCGAACACTACCGTCAGTCGGTCTCGACACGGTACACCGAGGGATCGCTCTGTCGACTGATCGAATCGGGTGACACTCAATCCCGCCGCGCCGCTCTCCTGGCGCTCGGCCTTTACGGCACCTTTCAGTGCAACGCCTCGGTCGCCCTCGCCCTGCGCGACAACGACCTGACCGTAAGGCGCATGGCAAGCGATGCCCTGTGGGCGATCTGGTTTCGCGCGGACACGCCCGAGAATAACAAGACTCTCGAGCAAGTGAGCAAGCTCATCGCCAGGCAGCGAACCGACGAGGCCATCGACCTGGCCACCCAGTTGATCGACCGCAGCCCCAAGTTCGCCGAAGCCTATAACCAGCGAGCACTCGCTCACTTTCTCCTCGGACACTTTGAAGAGAGCGTCGCGGATTGCCGCCGCGTTCTGGAGCACAACCCGTATCACTTCGGGGCGCTGTCCGGTATGGCGCAGTGCCAGATCCAACTCGGTCAAAGTGGCGAGGCTCTCAAAACCTTGCGACGCGCGCTGAAACTCGAACCCCATAGCACAAGCCTTCGCGGCCTCGTCTCCGCACTCGAAACCGACGGCGAGTAGTTCCCGATCCGTAGGCCACTCCATACACCTACGGATCACGAAACCAACGCGCGGCCGGTTGCTCCAACCTCGCGAGTGGCTGCGATCGCTTGCACGCAAGGAAGACTAAACCAGGGACCTGCATTTGAATCAGCCGGTAAAGACTGCGTCCATGGCGGTTTCCGCACGGAGGCAGCCGTAACATCCCTGGCGAGTGTGCCGACAGCCAGATTAACACGACCACGTGGAAATGGCCGAATGCGCCACCCGTTGGCAAGCCGCTCGAGGACTGGCCAAGGCGGCCCGGGGACCCGACCTACGCGAGAACTCACGTCTTCCCCCCCGGGAACGTGAAGTTACCCCATAGGCCGGGCCCCACGGACCGCCTTTTTCGTCAGCCAAGTTTCACAGCCTGTTTTGAGAGACGGTCCGCGGAGCCCGACCTAGAGGAAGTCTCACGTTTTCCCCCCCGGGAACGTGAAGCTAACCTATAGGCCAGGTTCCGCGAACCGCCTTTCGATGGACGGAAATCACGATCGTGGAAACGAGCGGCCCGGAGATCCCGGCCCACGGCAAGCATCATGCCTTCCCCCCCGGGAGCATGAAACCTGTCCCTAGGCCGGGATCCTCGGACCGCCAAAACCTCACCTACCGTCCCTCGAATTTCCGCCTCTTTCCCATCAACTCGCGGAAATCCAACTCGTTGGCTGGCATCGTTTCGTCGCTCGAGAATCGTCACCCCATCAGGGCGGCCCGAGGATCCCAACCCATGGCAATAGTCATGTCTTCCCCCCCGGGGACATAAAACCGAACCATAGGTCGGGATCCTCGAGTCGCCCCGATCGGTGCAAACACCCGCAGCAACCGAAGCAAATTTCGCAACAGCGGCCCGGGGATCCCAGCCCATGGGGAGCATCATGCCTTCCCCCCCGGGGGCACTCGCCGGTCCATAGGCCGGGATCCTCAGGTCGCTCTGCTCCACAAAAACCACTTCACCAACGCATATCTCACTAACACCTAGCTCGGCCGCATCAGCGGCCCGGGGATCCCAGCCCACGGCAAGCATCATGCCTTCCCCCCCGGGGGCACTCGCCGGTCCATAGGCCGGGATCCTCAGGTCGCTCTGCTCCACAAAAACCACTTCACCAACGCATATCTCACTAACACCTAGCTCGGCCGCATCAGCGGCCCGGGGATCCCAGCCCACGGCAAGCATCATGCCTTCCCCCCCGGGGGCACTCGCCGGTCCATAGGCCGGGATCCTCAGGTCGCTCTGCTCCACACTATCCACCGCGCTAACACCGACTACTTCACTAGCACCGATCTCGGCCGCATCAGCGGCCCGGGGATCCCAGCCCATGGGGAGCATCATGCCTTCCCCCCCGGGGGCACTCGCCGGTCCACAGGCCGGGATCCTCAGGTCGCTCTGCTCCAAACAAACCACTTCACCAACGCATATTTCGCTAACACCTAGCTCGGCCGCAACAGCGGCCCGGGGATCCCAGCCCATGGGGAGCATCATGCCTTCCCCCCCGGGAGCACTCGCCAGTCCATAGGCCGGGATCCTCAGGTCGCTCTGCTCCACAAAAACCACTCCACCAACGCATATCTTACTATCACCTAGCTCGGCCGCATCAGCGGCCCGGGGATCCCAGCCCACGGCAAGCATCATGCCTTCCCCCCCGGGGGCACTCGCCGGTCCATAGGCCGGGATCCTCAGGTCGCTCCTAGTCCACCTACAACAGAACAAAGCAGAACCTATAATCATCTCGGCTTTTACATGATTCTCGGCATCAACGGATTGTCGCTTCATCAAATCAGTGACGCAGCGAATTCTCGTTTGATGGAGAGACATCATGTCGATCAAGCCGACCCGAGTAAAACGCCGTGTATACTGGAGGTAAACAGACGTCAAATCGCCCAATTTGCCCTACTCCAACGAACTACCAGCTCGCCAAGAGGCCGATGCCTAATGGGGACTGGCTTGGAGTTTCGAATTCTCCACGCCTAACGAGCCGTTACAAAAAAGATCGCCGCAAACCGACCTCCCATGTAGATCCAGCTTTCCTCGGCAACAAAGCGAGGGTAGCAGCGAACCTTTTGCATGAAAGTGGTGCGACAAAATAGAACGGAAGCGTCTCAGCAGCGAAGGATGGAGAAAGTGGGCAGAAGCCTCGAGTCGCAAGCATGAGGTAAGGCGGGGCTCAGGAGCAGAGTGGGAAAGGTGTTCTCACCGAAGACCATCTGGGAGATCGCTGTCAAACAGTCGATCCCGTTCGATTCTTGCTCGCCAAGAGCGGTCTCATCAAGCCCCTCAATCAGCAAGCGGTAGGGAGAAGGGGTGTCGGCGGGACTGTGGATGAGAAGAGTCGACGCGTAGGACGTTGCCGCCCAAGTCACGCTCAACGAATCGAGACCGACCGACCGCTCAACTTCGCTACCCGTTCCGGGCAGGAGAAGAGAAAGAGCAGTGATGAGGGTCGGTAGAAATTGCATTGGGGCGAGACTTCACACCAGTAAGAAGGTGGGGTCAGTCCGTTACTTGTCCCTTTATTATCTGACTCTCTCTGCATTTGGCAAGGCCCTCTCTTAAATTTCCTTAATCGAGTGGGGCTCACTTTTGAACTTCGTGAAAACCCGGCTTGCCAAGCCGCAATCCTGTCGCTAGTATGTGACCCTTCGCGGTAAGGCGCCGTAGCCAAGTGGTAAGGCAGAGGTCTGCAAAACCTCCACCCCCGGTTCGAATCCGGGCGGCGCCTCTAAAGACAATAAGCCCTTGGGAAACCAAGGGCTTATTTCATTTCGAAGCCGGGCCGGAAACGCGGACTTGGCCCTGCCTTTACGCCGTGTCTACGGCTTTGCGTTGCGCCATAGGTCTTTGCGATTCCTCGCCGAGTACAATCCTGGGAGACCACTTCCGCTTCACGGAAGCCCCTCGCAAGGCCCGTCCGAACAAGGTTGCCTGGCACAAGACCGACTGCTGGTACTTCTCCAAGACCATCGTGGGGCGGAAGAAAACCTTCTACGCCAGCCCCGAGTTTCCCCTTTGCTTGGTGAAGTGGACCACGCGAGGAATGCCGGAATTGTCGACAAGCACGACTTTGCAGGCCCCATCAATAGCCAGATCGGCGGACGTGCTAGCCGTCGCATCCTGGTTGCGCTCCCATTGCAACGCCCTTGCAATTGCCCCTCGCGAGTGACAAGTCGATCGAGCGGGTCCATGGAGCCAGCTTCGGCTTTAGCTTCAAAACGAATATCAAAGCTCGAGACCACATAAGTAAACGCTAACAAACAACGCTGCCAAGATTCAGGTCCATCGGCCGATCAGCCAGGACGACCCGATGCCGAATGGATTCGCTCCCAGACAGTCGTTGAAGGTGAAGCCTTCGAAGAGCCTTTCTCTCAGAAATGACGGCGAAAATTGCGGAGTTTGATCGGATCAAGCCCGCCGCTGGCATACCGGTCAGCGGCGAATTGAGCTTCGCGATGGTCGAACGACTGGAAGGAGCAAGCTGATCACCCTTAAAGCCCTGGTCCAGGGCTTGGCCGCCTGCCAGATCGACGTGATGCGCGGTGATGGCGACAACCTTCGTTGGCTTTCTTCGTAAACGAGGATAATCGCATGTCACAAATTTGGGTGGGCTGGGTAATCACTAACAAGCCACCGCTGTCGAGGAACAACTCCATCAGAATCCGGTTCCGAGGTAGTCCAGGTAAAGAACGCAAAGTGTGCGCTGTCGCCACGGGATCGCGCCTGTTAACATCCAGGTAGCACTGTTTGTCCGCAGGTTCGAGGAAAATCGAAGTCAAACGCGAGGTCGCGTCAGTCTACGGAGACGTTTCGGAATCTCGATGAGCCGGAAGGAACGGGAGCGGGCGCATCGGGATGGATCCATTCTCCCACCGTAGCAATGGCGGTTTCGACAATGGCGATGACCAACGACCGTGAGCGGAATACCACCTGGAGCTATCTGGTCGAGTTCCTGACCGACCACCGTAGTCCTTGGGACCGAGGTGTGCTCGATGCTCACTGGGACACGGCAGCCCCAACCTCATATATTCGGGCGAGTTTAAACCTGGCGAAGAAGAAACGACGAAGGTTCTTCGCCCTCCTCTCGTCCTGGCGCCGCCATTACCTCAACGGCCTGATCTGGGGCTACGAAAAGGAACTGGAGAGGCGAGTTCGCGTGGACGAAGCCTAATCTTAGGCCCGGTTGGAGCCTGGCCGCAACTCGGCCTTGCTCCTCCTCGCCTCCCAAGAACCAGGGTCGATTCGGGCCTCCGGGGCCCGACAAATCGCTCCTCACGATTTTGCCTGTTGACACATTCATTGTGGCAACGTACATTTGGTTGCGAGGGAGGAACGACAGACGGCCCGACGCCGAGTCATCCTCCCCAAATTTTGCCCATTTTGTTGTTTCAACAATAATCGTGTGGAGGACAATCTAATGTCCGCGACTCATCAGGGCCTCTCGACTTCGGAGCTAGGCCGGTTCTTGATTCGGGGAGTACTGGGCGTGGTATTCGTCGGTCATGGGGCCCAGAAGCTTTTTGGAATCTTCGGCGGGCCGGGGCTCACCGGTTTCTCCGGCTTCCTGGACGGTCTCGGCATTCCCTTCCCCATGGTGAATGCCGTACTCGCGGGCTCGGCCGAGTTCTTCGGCGGCCTGGCACTACTGGCCGGCGTGGGAACTCGGGTATCGGCCGCTTTGCTTGTTTCAACAATGGTTGTCGCAACGTTCGCCGTTCAAAGTCGCGGCCTCAGCGTACAGAACGGTGGGATGGAATACCCCCTGGTCCTGGCCGTCCTCCTCACGGGAATCGGCCTGCTTGGTCCGGGTCACCTGACGTTGGCCTCGCTGCTGCGACCGGTTCCGGCGAAAACGCACGGCCTGGTGAAGACCGATCCGGCTTGATCGGAGGCGAGTCCAGGGGGATTTTCCGAGGGTGGGCTCCACTTGCGCGGGAAGCCGCCGCCCGGACGGAATGAAGTCGGACTGGCCGACCCCGTTCGACTCATTTTCAGTTGCTCAACGAGAGATTCGATTCGAAAGGTCCACGACAATTCTCCGTTCGAGGAGGGCAGACCAATGGTTGCGATCCGAAAGTCAGCAGAGCGAGGCCATCGTCAGCATGGGTGGCTCGACACGTACCACACCTTCTCGTTCGGTGACTACGTCGACCCGCTCCAGATGGGTTTCCGATCCCTCCGGGTCTTGAACGAAGACTGGATCGAACCCGGCCAGGGATTTGGCAATCATGGCCATCGCGACATGGAAATTCTCACGTACGTTCTCGAGGGTTCAGTCGCCCACCGCGATAGCCTCGGCAACGGGTCGGTAATCCGACCCGGCGAGTTGCAGCGAATGTCGGCCGGAACCGGCATTCTCCATAGTGAAGCCAACCCGTCCAGGGACGAGTCACTCCACCTGCTTCAGATCTGGCTGCTCCCCGACCGGAAGGGGCACGAGCCGAGCTATGAACAGAGAACGTTCGACCTGGATGAAACGCGGGGACAATGGAGGATCGTCGCCTCCAGCGACGGCCGTGACGGTTCGCTCGTCATTCACCAGGACGCCCGGCTCTGGATGGTGAGGCTCGACGCCGGGGCCTCCATTCGCTTCGACCTGGAACCCGGCCGCCATGCCTGGTTGCAAGTGGCCCGGGGAACGGTGGATCTGGAGAACACGGAGCTTCAAGCAGGCGACGGCGCGGCGTTCAGCGACACGCGAGTCATCGAGCTCCGGGCCGGTCAACCGGCGGAACTGCTGCTCTTCGACCTCGCCTGACCTGACCGGAGCGGAACCGCATGGTTGGCCCGGACCTCTCACGAGGCGCGGGCCAACCGTGCCTGCTGCGATCAAGGTAAAGGCACATCCTTGAACTCGAATTCGAGAGGGATCGTCAGCACCTTGCTCGGGGTTTCATAGACTAGCTGGTAGTCGGCCGGCTTGCCCGGCGCATCGACGAAGAGGTATTCGAAGCCGATCTTACCGCCTTCGGCCGCGGTGTTGGAGAAGCCGCCGTTGTGTTCGAACCGAGAGCCGTCGGCCTTTTGCAGCCAGAGACGATTATTGAAAAGACCCTGGCGATAGCTCTCGAATGCCGCTCCTCCGCTGGGATAGGACAGCTCAACGTTGACCTTCCAGACCTGCTCGTCGACCTCCGTCCCATCGAGCGTGATCGCGATGTCCCCCTCCTTCTTGGTCACGTTCTCGGCAGCAAGGCTGGGAAATCGGAAGATTTTGAGGCCCGCCGGGATCGTGATGTCGGCCCTCACCTTCAAGGATCCGAGCTTCTTCGCCGCGCGGTCCGGCGCATCCAGATTGATGTTCATCTCGGCAACCGGGTTGTCGGGCCGGAGCGGGACGTCGGTTGATTCCGCCATGACCTGGGGCTCGACCTTCTTGCCCATGTCATCGACGATCGAGAGCTGGTCGGCCTTCAGAGCCAGTAGCATGGGCCGAAGCCGCGGTTCCCAGGCCACCTCGAATTGCACATTGGCGGTGCTTGTGTCGGCCTGAAAGTCGCGCAGGGCGCCGATCTGCCGAAGTGTGATCCGGAAAGGGCCGTTGTACAAGACGCGAAAAGTCGAGGGAGGAATGCCGGCCATCAGCCCGATCGAGCCGTCGCCCGTGTAGAAGTTGGGTGTGATCTCCGCCTTCCGGGCAATCTCGTCAAGCGCTTCGAGAAAGGGCTTGTCCGTGAGGTCGAGGTCGAGCGCCGGATTGGTCACCTCGGCCCCCTCCTGTTCCCGGAGGTCGGTCAGGACGTTGCCCGACTGGGTCTGGAGTGCTTTGAGCACTTCGGTCAGGCGGATCCCCGTCCCTTTGATCGTGATCCTGGACGCGCCGAGGTTGGAGGGATCCTGATTCTGCAATTCGAAGAGAGCCGCCCGGACCCGTTCGACCCGTTCCGATCGCTCGTCTTTCTTCGATTGGCCTGCTTCGGGCAGGAGAGGCAGGATCCGCGGCCCGAGCTTGATCAAGGCCTCTTCGGCCGTCTTCCTCGCCTCGATCTTGGGCGATCCAAGCCGGTCGACAAGCTGGAGCACGCGATCGCGAAGCGCCGCATCGCTCGTCTGCGCGCCCGTATCGGAGCCCAGGACCGTCAGTCCCAAGAACGCCACCGCCGCCATCCCGATTCGCATCACGGTCGCTCCTGGCTCATGAGATCATCGTTACCCCGAAGTGACGGCCGACCCCTTCGTCGACCGGCCGAATCCCCAAACAGGTTTCGCTCACTTAGCCGTCCGAGCCCACGAGCCACGTCCCGTTCTCCATCACGACCCGCCCATCGGCCGTGATCCGCCCGCCCGTGCGCGTATCAACAATCAGGTCCCAGTGGAGGGTCGACTCGTTGGTCCCCCCCGTCTCGGGATAGCTCTGGCCCAGGGCCAGGTGGACGGTCCCGCCGATCTTTTCGTCGTAGAGGATGCTGCCGGTGAACCGGTCGATCCCTGGGTTCAGGCCCAGGCCGAGCTCCCCTAAGCGTCGGGCTCCCGCGTCGAGGTCGAGCATCGAGAGCAGGTAGTCTTCTCCCTGCTCCGCGTGCGCGGAAACGACCCGCCCTTCGGCGAATTCCAAGGCGATGCCGACGAGTTCCCGTCCCCCGCGGCAGACCGGAAACCCACAGCGAAGCCGTCCCGATGCGCTCGTTTCGAGGGGGCCCGTGAAGATCTCGCCGGAGGGCATGTTCCGCCGGCCGTCCGAGTTGATCCAGGTCCGCCCGGCGACCGACAAGGTGAGATCCGTTCCTTCAGCCTCGATCCGGATCGTCTTGACCCCCGCCATGAACGCGATCAGGCCCGCCTGCCGACGGCCCAGCTCTTGCCAGGCCCCGACCGGGTCGGGTCGGTCGAGAAACATCGACGACGTGACGTAAGCCTCGTAGTCGGCCAGACTCATTCCGGCGTCGTTCGCATAAGCAACGGTCGGATATTGGGTCAAAACCCAACGCTTACGGCTCGCGGCCCTCCGGATCGGGTCGCGTGCCTTGTCGACGATCGCCTGCCGAGCCGGGTCGATCCGACTCATTGACCGTGTGTCGCTTTCGGCGGAAATCCGGATCCGGCCGTCAATCGTCTGAGCCTCGTACAAGGTCACCGGCGGCACCGCGGCCAGCTGGGCCTCGGTCGCATTTTGGAGGTAGAACTCGCTCAGGCCCGGTAAATCGAGCCGAACGATCGGGTCCGCTCCTCGCAAAACGACCGCGCGATAGCAGGCTTCAACCAGCGGCCGCGCCTCCAGCTCCGAGGCGATCAAGATTTTCTCGCCAGGCGCCACTCGCAAGCAATAGTCGACCAGCAAGTCCGCCCAGCGGCCGGTCAGATCGTCGGTCACTCGACTACACCCCGTCACAAGTACAAGACAATTGTCGCAGCCCGTAAGAATTCACCTTATCGGAACCTGGGCGAGTCCGCAACGCTTGGGCCTCGGGAAACCAGGGCAATGCCAGGTCGAGCCACGAGTGTGCCGGGCAGCGCTTGACGCATTGCGTTCAACGGCTGAGAATCGTTCTCATTGTTATGCGCCGAAGTCTCGGCGTGCGTTGGCCGAGGACGTTGGTCTCGCCCACCGGTCATCACCTTTCGAAGGGCCTTCTGGAATGCACGTTTCCATCCGTCACCGAGTCATGCGACCGGCGCTCGCGCCGGCGATCCTGGCCCTGGCTTGTTCGTGGCAGGCCGTGCACGCCAGCGAGCCCAGCCCGAGTCCGGCCGAGCTCCGGCTCAAGACCGACGTCTCTTACCTGGCTGACGACGCCAGGGAAGGCCGCGGACCCGGAACGCAAGGAATCGAGGCGGCGGCCGACTACATCGCGGGCGAATTCAAGGCGATCGGCCTCAAGCCGGCCGCCGGAGCCGATGGCTACTTCCAGTCTTTCTCCATCAGCGGTTCACCGACTTTGGGAACCCCGCTCGACTTGAGCCTGACCGGTCCTGAAGGAAAAGCCCTCAAAGCCGACTCGAAAACCGACTTCCGGCCGCTGGCGATTGGGACGGGGGGAACACTCAAAGAGGTGCCGCTCGTCTTCGCCGGCTATGGGATCTCGGCCAAAGACCCGGCGCGGAAGCTCGACTACGACGACTACGACGGCATCGACGTCAAGGGGAAGGCGGTCCTCTTGATCCGCCGCGAGCCACGGCAAGACCGAGACGACAGCCCGTTCGACGGCAAACGCGATTCCAGCTTTGCGTCATTCCGCCATAAGGCCACCAACGCCTTCCAGCACGGCGCCGCCGCGGTCTTGCTCGTCAACGACGCGTTTGCGCTCCAGGGAAAGAAGGACGAGTTGCTTGCGTTCGGCGCCGCGGGCTCCGAAGCCAATTCCACGCTCCCCTTCTTGATGGTCACTCGCGAATTCGCCAACCGGCTGCTGGCCGATGCCGGGCAGCCCAGCCTCGACGCGCTCGAGAAGGAGATCGACACCGACCTCAAGCCTCGATCCCGTGAGCTCACGGGGTGGAAAGTCGATGCCCAGGTCGAGATCGAACGCAAGGACCTCAAGACCAAGAACGTGATCGGCGTCCTCGAAGGTTCGGGGCCGCTTGCCGAGGAAACAATCGTCATCGGGGCTCACTACGACCACCTCGGCCGCGGTGGCCTACTCTCGGGCTCGCTTGCCTTCCTCTCGAAGGACATTCACAATGGAGCCGATGACAACGCGTCCGGCACGGCCATGGTCATCGAGATGGCCCGGCGCCTGGCACGCCGGACCGACCCCCTGCCCCGCCGCGTCGTCTTCATGGCCTTCTCGGGAGAAGAGCGGGGATTGCTCGGATCGAAGCACTATGTCGAGCACCCGCTCTATCCGCTCCAATCCACGATCATGATGATCAACTTCGACATGGTCGGCCGGCTCAACGACAAGCACGAGCTGACCATCTACGGCACTGGCACCACCCCCGGAGCCGAGGCCCTGGTCGACGCCCTGGCACAGTCCTCCGGCTTCACGCTCAAGAAGGTTGCGGAAGGCCTCGGGCCCAGCGACCAGCAGTCGTTTTACTTGAAGGATATTCCGGTCCTCTTCGCGTTTACCGGCACTCACCGCGACTATCACCGCCCGAGTGACGATACCGATCGCATCAACTTCGTGGGGATGTCGCGCATTGCCGACTTCTCTGAGCTCCTCTTGCTCGACCTCACCCGCCGCCCTCAGCGTCCCGAGTTCACCAAGGTCGTGCGGAAAGGGGGCCACGGCGGCGGTGTCGACCCGGGTCGGGTCTCGATCTCCGCATACCTCGGCTCGATCCCCGACTATGACGACAGCATCAAAGGGGTCAAGCTCTCGGGCGTCCGCGAAGGGAGCCCCGCCGAGCTGGGGGGCCTCAAAGCGAACGACATCGTCATTGGCTTCGGCGGCAAACCCGTTGCCACGATTTACGACTACACCGAGAGCCTTGGCCGTTTCAAGCCGGGGGACGTGGTGGACGTCGTCGTCACGCGCGACGGCAAAGAGGCAACCCTCAAAATCACCCTCGGCAATCGCCCTTCGGAGTAACTGAGGTGCTTGATTGAGAGTCTGAACCGCCTTCCCCGGGCATTTCGCCACGCGACCCCGGAGGGGACCGCTCCAAGCCAGGTGTGAAGCCCTTGGAAGGATCAACCACTCTCGATCCGGAATGTTCTCCAGCCCTGAGGGGCAACCGTTGGTCACGGCCGGATGGCTGGACTCTGAAAATGGGTCCGGCCACCCCGAGTCGTGGGCACTCCAACGGCCTTTCGCTTGACCGAAGCCACTGACGACGGCTCTCTATTTCCCCTTCTTTTGAGCGAGTCAACCTTTTGAGCCGCCGAGCCGTTCGCCTTCTCAGCTTCGGAGGGGTGCTACTGGGAGCATCCCTCGGTCTGTTCGGCTGCGTTCGCGTTCCCGGTCAATCGGGTGCGCTGACGATCGCGACCTCGTGGTCGGAAGCCGAGCGGAGCCAGCTCGACGAGGCATTCGAACGCTGGCTCGTGAGCAAGACGGATCCGGAGCCGTTTGGAACAGGGATCCGGATCGATTGGGTAACCATCGAGCGGGGAGCCGATCTTTCCCGGGTTGTCCGCCCGATGCGCGGACGCTGGGATCCCCGGCCTCTCTCGCCGGACATCGTTTTAGGTGGACCACCTTCGAGCTACCAGCGGCTGGCAAATCTCGGCAAGCTGGCCCCGATCGATGGCCCTGGGCAGTTCCGCTGGAGCCGCGTTCATCGATCGCCGATGGGTTGGGCGGTCCGGACGGGAGCGGCCGGGGCCTCCAGCAAATCCGAATCCAACGAGCCAGCCGCAACCCATGAGCCAGCCGCTGGCCGCCCTCCTCGGCCAGTGTTCGACGATCCCCGGCACGATCCGGTTGCGCTGGCCTGGGCAAAAAGCGAGCTCAACCTGGCATCCTGGGCCGAAGGATACGCGCAGCTCGTCCGCGACGCCGGACACAGCCGTCGGATCGGCCGACAAGCCGGCTCCGCGCTGGCGGCCGTCGCGCGAGGGGAGGCTGAGGCGACGCCGGCAATCGCCCTCGACGTTGTGGGGCAGCCGGGATCGATCCGTTTCCTCCCTGTCCCTGATCGGCCCGAATGGATCGAGGGGGCGGGAATGGTGGCAGGGCCAGGGTCTCGACGTCTCTCTCAGATGTTTTTCCAGTTCCTGCACGAGACGGGCCAGGCCGAGCCACCTCGGGCCAATTCGGCGGATGACTTCGCCGTCGACTCGCTCCTGGCCGACCTCCTCGGCGCAACGCTGGTCGACGCTCAAGAGGAACTCTGGACCGCCTGGGCGACTCTGAACCAGGCCAAACAGCCGGCCCGCGCCGCGATGTGGTTGACGCAGTCCCCCCCCTGGCCGCCGGCCTCGATCGAGAAGCTGGAAGGGGACAACGCCGAGGTCTTGGTGCAGACGCTCATTGAGCAACTCACCCCCGACGCCGACCTTCGCGCCTGGCTCTCACGGAGCTGGCTGGGACCGAAGCGGCTGGTGGACGGCCCATTATTGGAAGAGATCGCCCATGCGGCGGAGGGTCGTCTGGCGCGGGAGCCCCGATTCCGGGCCTGGCTCCGTGCCGAGTGGACGGCCTGGGCTCGCCAGCGCTACCGGCGGGTCACACGTACAGCAACAGGATGGAAGCCATGATCCGGGTCACCCTCGAAGGTCTGACCAAGCGATACGATCGAGTCGCCGTGGTCGATGGGGCCTCACTCGAGATCCCGCCTGGCGAGCTCACATTCCTGCTCGGCCCATCCGGGGCGGGCAAGTCGACGCTCGCCCGACTCGTGGCCGGCCTGGACACGCTCGATGACGGCGAGATTTTCTTCGACGACCGGGTCATGAACATCGTCCCCCCCCATGAACGCAAGGTCGGACTGGTGTTTCAGGACGATGCCCTCTGGCCGCGGTTGAGCGTGGCCGAGAACATCGGGTATGTCCTGAAAATTCAGCGCATGCCCCGCGCGGAACGCCGGGAACGCGTCGCGGAAGCGATGGGCGCGTTGCGGATCGACAGCCTGGCCGAGAAACGCCCTGGCCACCTGACCAGCCTTCAGCGTCAGCGCGTGGCTCTGGCCCGTGCCCTGGCGATTCGCCCCCAGCTCTTGATCCTCGACGAACCGTTGGCTCGACTCGAGAGCCGGGTCCGTGACGAGTTCCGCGACGAGATCCGTCGGATCCACGCCGAGACCGAGATCACCACCCTTGTCCTGACCCAAAATGCGAAAGAAGCCCTCTCCCTGGCCGACCGCCTTGCGGTGATGGACCTGGGCAAGGTGGTGCAAGTCGGTCCGGCCCACGAGGTCTACAACCGGCCCACCGATACGTTCGTCGCCCGCTTTCTCGGCCCGACCAACCTGGTGCAAGGCCAGGTCGAGTCAGCCGACAGCCGGGGAGAAGTGGTCGTTCGCACTCCCTTCGGCCGGATGGTCGGCCAGAGCTTGAACGGCCCCTTGCCGGCCGGGTCCCCCGTCACCGTCTCGATCCGCCCCGAAGCCGTGTCCGTGGGCTCGACCATCCCCCCCGAGTCGAACCGGTTCGCCGCGACAGTCGAGCGACTCGTGTTCCTGGGCGAAGTTCGCCAGGTCCACCTTCGAGGACCCGGCGATTGGCCCGTCATCGCCCTGGCGCTCCAATGCCAGTCACAAAACCTCCGCGAAGGGCAGAGTCTTACCTTTTCCATCCCCGCGGAACTTGTCATCGTACTCCAAGGCAAGTACGCCATCCCCAAGAATGCCTGACGACCGGCCGTTCTCCGATTCGCTGATCACCCCAACCCGTCGACTCGCCCACTCCCAATTCCTCCAGCGACCGATACTGCCCGAGTCAGTCTCATTTTCCCGATGATGAGACTGACCACTCACCGCCCAATTCAAGCAATCAACAAAATGAATTCCCGCATGTTTTATTGATTTCACCACCGGAATCGACAATCCATCCGCCATTCCCAGCTCATCCTCCAAGGGTCGCGCGTTCCGGCCTATTTGGCTGTCACGCACACTTCGGCGGATGGCCACACGGCGGCATCGCTACCGCAGGCCCCTCAGTCGAACAGCCGCCAGGTTCCGAACGGCTCTGGTCGCCCCCGCTTCCGCGATTCGCTCCAATTGGGGCCGCGTCAGCTCCGGCCGAGCTACCAGCGCTCGGTGGACGACCCCGTAGGTGGCGGTCAGACACCTGTCAAACAACTCCTCCGTTAGCCCGCGGTCCAGCTCGGTAATCAGTACCGCCCGGTGGACAGCCGTGACCAGGCTGCGTTCCCCGGACGCCAAAGCACGGTCCCGGACCGTGGGCGGGCATTCGGGCAGCCAGACGATGTCGCTCATCATCGCCCCGCCCATCCCCCGGTCCAGGTCCTCCTCTCCCAGCGAGTAGAGGGCTTCGGCGACGGCGGGAGGGAGGGGCCGGTGCGCCGCCAGATAGTCGCGGAATGCCCCGTATCGGTAATGTTCCGAGTTCTTGTCGCTGCTGGACTCGAACTCCCAGTCGAGGGCCTCGACCCGCTCGCGGGTGACGACCCCCAGGGTCAGCCAGCGGTCGGTGAACCCGAGCAAATTTTTCATCCACTCGAGCTCCATCTTGAGCCTGCCGATCCAGCTGAACTGATGGTCCGGATTTCGGGGGCCACTATACCTCCCATCCGGATCCAGCCGAAAGCCGACGCCATCTTTAAGGGAGCAGTTCGTCAATGGCGACGACAACGGATGGCGCCCGACGCTACGACGTTCGACGTCACGTCCGAGTCCTTGAGCTCACGCGCGAGCGGAACCGCCAGATTGTGACAGGCCGGGGGCAAAGCGTTGTCATCCAATTGACTGGCGATCGGCTGTTGCGCCAAGCGGTCCCGATTTGGATGACGCGGCCCCATCTAAGCTCGCGCATCTGCTGCTGGAGCATCCGCACTGCGTACAGCACGTTGGTTTCGCACATATTTGCAAACGAGTTCAATAGGACTCAGACGAATCACAGTTCTTGTGACGCAACCGTGGGATGTTATGATTTCAAATTCGCCAGGAGACTGTTTGATCCGGGTTGAAGCCACGGACATTCCCGGTCCGGGAATCGACGGGTAGCCCTCGGCGCTACGATAAGGAGCGCAACATGCCACCGGCCTCCTCGAATCGCACTCACTGTCCGGGCGCGTTGCCACGTCGGTCCTTCTTGCGGGCGTCGCTGACCGGGCTCTCGACGCTCGGAATGGCCGACTTGCTTCGGTTGGAGGCTGCTGCGGCGGCCACGGGACGGGCTCCTTCCCGTGGTCCTTCGATCATTGTCGTCTGGCTCTGGGGCGGGCCGAGCCATATGGAGACGTTCGACCTCAAGCCGGACGCTCCCGAGGAGTACCGAGGCACGTTCCGGCCGATCAAGACGAATGTTCCGGGGATCGAGATCAGCGAAAAGTTGCCCCGACTGGCCCGAATCGCCGACAAATACGCCCTGATTCGCTCGGTCGCCCATGATAGCCCGGGGCATGTCAACAGCACTCACACCGTCCTGACCGGCTACACCGGCGAGTTGGTGGAGACGCCCCCATTTGCGCCCAAGTATCCGTTCATCTTCAACGCGGCCCAGAAGCTCTTGCCTAGTCGCCTCCCCGGTATTCCGCAATGGGTCGCGCTACCGAACATGAGATACGAAGGCGGCGGGCACCTCGGACCGGCGGCGGGACCGTTCCAGGTGGCGGCCGACCCCGGCTCGCCTGACTTCCACGTCGCAAGTCTCTCGCTCAACGCCGCCCAGCGCACCCGACTCGATCGCCGGAGCCCGTTGCTGAGCTCCCTCGGCCAATCGCCGCCGGTCGGGGACGACTCCGGGATCGTCGATGCGCTCGATACCTACCAACAGCAAGCTCTGGACCTGCTGGGGGGATCGGCCGCCCGCAAGGCGTTTGACCTCAGCCGCGAAGATCCGAGGCTCCGCGATCGGTTCGGCCGCAACGTCGTCGGTCAGCGCTGCCTGCTGGCCCGCCGCCTGGTCGAGTCCGGTGTCCGGCTCGTCACGGTCGACTTCCCCAACGTCCCCGGTCAGAAGGCCTTTTCCTGGGATGACCATGCCAGCGTCTGGAACATCTTCGAACAGATGGAGATCCGCCTGCCCGTGCTCGATCAGGCGATTTCAGCCCTGATCGAGGACCTCCACTCACGGGGGATGAACCGAGACACACTCGTGGTCGTCATGGGAGAGATGGGGCGCACGCCTCGGCTTTCCAACTTCAACGGCCAGCCCGGTCGCGAGCACTGGGGCGCCGCCATGTCGGTCTTGATGGCCGGGGGTGGGATGCCGATGGGCCAGGTGATCGGTTCCACGACCCATAAGGGAGAGGAGCCAAAGGATCGTCGGTTCCATCCCAGCGATCTCCTGGCCACGTGGTATCGCTTTCTCGGCATCGATCCCACGTTGACGTTGCCCGACTCCGCCGGCCGACCGATCTCGCTCCTCCCCCACGGCACTCCGATTCGGGAACTCGGCTAATCGCGAATGACAGTTCTCCTCACCACGAACGAATCAGGTGAGATCCACCCTCTCGGGGCAACCCCGATCGTGTCCTCTGTGGTACGATAACGAAGGTCGAACGGGTTGTATCGAAGAGGAATGTCTGCATGGGTCTTCTCCGTCGGGCGGGGCGAGTCGCCGGTCTCGTGCTCTGGTTGATCCTTTTGGCTCCGGTCTTGGCGCTCGTGCCCGCGGCGTTCGTCGACCAGGGCCCGGGAAACGTAGTCCGGCCCACGGTCTTCCCGTTTGCGCTGGCGGTGCTTGATCCTTTTGTTCGATTGGCGTCGTTGAACAGCGTGCTGGGGGCCTTCGTGGTGACCCTGGGGTCGCTGGTCCTGGGGGTCGGGCTGGCCCGAGTAATCACCGGCTGGCGTTTTTGGGGAAGAGGACCGCTGGCCGCACTGGCCCTGGCGCCTGTCATCGTTTGCCCGCTGTTCACGGCGCTCGGGCTCCGGATGCTCTTCGGCGATCGCCTCGTGGCCGACGGTCCGGCTGGTCCCGGGTGGGGTTGGATTTGCTGGATCTGGGCCGAGATGACGAGCGGAGTGGCTCTGGTCGCACTGGCGACCGCCTCGGCGTTGGATCGGGTGGAACCGGCCTGGATCGATGCGGCACGACAGACGGGAGCCCGTCGATTCCGGATCTGGTGGGAATTGATCTGGCCTCCGGTCCGCCCCTACGCGCTGAGAGCCGCGGGGGTCGTTTTCACCCTCACCCTGGTTGAGCCCGGCGCACCGCTCGTGCTGGGTCTGCGGCGGACACTGGCCTTCCAGATGGTTGAGGCGGCGTTCGGTGCCGACGCCATGCCTCGCGCGGCTGTGCTTGCCCTCGAAGCGATCGGCATCGCGATGGTGGGACGGTTGCTGCTGACCTGGTGGGGCGGACGCCCGAGCGCATTGCCGCCGGGTCCGTCGATCGCCCGCGCGGAGGAGTCGAGTTGGCCGCGTGCAGCGGTTTTTCTCGTGCTCCTCACCGTGGGCGTGATCATGGCCTGGCTGCCGATCTGGGCGCTGATCGGCTCCGCCTTTTCCCCTTCTTCCGCGACCTTGCTCAAGGGCGCCCCCCTGTCCGCCGCCGCGTTCTTGCACCGCCTCAACCAGGCGGAGGCGCGAACGCTCATTCTCAACTCCCTTGCGTTGGGCCTGGCCGTGGTGGCGATCGACCTGGTCGCCGCACGGTCGCTGAGCGTCTGGGCCGGGCGGAGGAGAAGCATCGCTCGCCTGGCTGCGTGGCCGGAGGCATTCCCTCCGCTGGCCATCGGGGTCGGCGCACTGGCGCTCGGATGGCTCCTCCATCTGGCGGTCGACTGGCTCCGCCTGGGAGCGCGGCCGGAATTCCTGATCGCTGGTTTTCAAACCCTCAGGGACGGCCTCGACAGCAATCGAACCCCGGGGACCCTGCTCCTCCTGGCGGTGGCGGCCGTATGTCAATC
This sequence comes from Singulisphaera photorubra, assembly GCF_045290345.1. Lineage (GTDB taxonomy): Bacteria > Planctomycetota > Planctomycetia > Isosphaerales > Isosphaeraceae > Singulisphaera. The sequence goes on from NZ_CP155447.1 coordinate 5,789,124, forward strand.
GCCCCTGATCCTGGTCTCGCGGCAGGTCGGGCGTTGGTCTCAAGGGCAGTTGACCGACGTCGCGATCACCCTCGGGGCGACGGAGCGTCAGGCCTACCGCGCGGGTCTGACCGGCTGGTTTGGGGTGCCCCCCAGCCTGTTCCTGCTGACCCTGGTTCTGGCGGCGACAAGCCTCTCACCCGCCTTGATCCTGATGACTCCCACCTTGGAAAGCCGTCCGGTCACGCCAGGAATTCTCATCATGGCCGACCAGCCCGGCGAGGCCCGGTCGTCGGCCGCCGCGCTGGCGACTTGCGTGATCGCGGTCAATCTTGCGGCCCTCGGACTGACTGCGAAAGGGCGCTCTGAGCCGCTCGGTGACTGGTTCCACGGACGCCCTTGAAGACGACGTCTTCGGCCATGACTGGTTTCCGAGGGCGAACGACCGGTATACTAGACGATGCCGCGCGCGGCGTCGCGGACGGTTGGGTCTCAGCCGAACTTGACTGACGATCTCCTTGGCACTGAATTTCGGGGAGCACCCAGCGAATCCCATGGACATCGCGAAGCTTGCGTTGGAAGACGGCACGGTTTACACAGGTCGGGCCTTCGGTGCCCGCGGCGAGGTTGATGGCGAGGTCGTCTTCAACACGAGCATGACCGGCTACCAGGAGATCTTGACCGACCCGTCGTATCACGGCCAGATCGTGACGATGACCTATCCGCTGATCGGCAACTACGGGGTCAATGAGCAAGACGCCGAGAGTGGCCGCCCTTGGGTCCGCGGGTTCGTGATTCGAGAGCTCAGCCGGGTCGTCAGCAACTATCGGGCGGGAGGATCACTCGACGCCTATCTCGCCGAACACAACGTCATCGGCATCGAGGGGATCGACACCCGCGCCCTGGTTCGCCTGACCCGCGAGCGAGGGGCGATGAAAGGCATTCTCTCGACGACCGACCTGGATGACGCCAGCCTGGTCGCCAAGGCCAAGGCCAGTCCCGGCCTGGTCGGACGGGACCTGGCCCGCGAGGTCATGCCCAGCAAGTCGACCACGTGGGAGCCGGGCCTGAACGCGGCCTTTACCAGCCCCACGCCCGAGGGAGAGCCAGCGGCGGCGACCACCGGATCGGAACGCAAACCGCATGTGGTCGCCCTCGACTTCGGCATGAAGTGGAACATTCCCCGCCACCTGGTCGAGACCGGCTGCCGGGTCACCATCGTTCCTGGATCCGCTACCGCCAACGATATTCTGGAACACAAGCCGGACGGTATTTTCCTCTCCAACGGCCCCGGCGACCCCGCCGCCTTGGCGGAAGCGACCGCCACGCTCAAAACCCTGATCCAGACGGCGGCGGAATCCAAAGGGATCCCAATTTTCGGAATCTGCCTGGGCCACCAACTCCTCGGTCAGGCCTTTGGCGCTTCGACGTTCAAGCTCAAGTTCGGCCATCGCGGGGCGAACCATCCGGTCCGCAACGAGACCACCGGCAAGGTCGAAATCACCACCCAGAACCATGGGTTTGCCGTCGACCCGAACTCACTCCCACCCGATGTGGAGGCGAGTCACATCAACCTGAATGACCAGACCCTGGAAGGACTTCGGCATCGCAAGCTTCCGGTTTTCAGCGTTCAGTACCACCCGGAATCCTCGGCAGGCCCGCACGATAGCCAGTACCTGTTCGCTCAGTTTCGCGAAATGATGAGATAACCGAAAGCTCTGCTTTTCTTGTTCGCCCAATTTACGACGTCTTCCCAGGCTTCCGCTCTGTCACGCGGTTGACGGAGCCCGCCTGGGGGCGTTACCTTGATTCTTTGCGTTCCCAAGCGACCCGAGACGGGCCGCCCGTTCGCCGAGACCGGAGACGACGTGCCGTGGCTTCGACTTGCGTAGTAGGCCTTCAATGGGGAGACGAGGCCAAGGGGAAGATCGTCGACCTGCTCTGTGACCAGCACGATGCCGTTGTCCGCTACCAAGGTGGCGCGAACGCGGGGCACACGGTCGTTGCCGACGGGGTGACGTACAAACTGTCGCTCATACCGACGGGAATCCTCCGCCCGAAAACCGAGGGAGTGATCGGCAACGGCGTTGTCATCCACCCCCCCGCCCTGCTCAAGGAGATCGAGACCCTGGCAGCCCAGGGAGTCGAGATGGGCAGCCGTCTGCATGTCAGCGACCGGGCCCACGTGATCCTCCCTTACCACATGGCCGAGGAACGGCTGACCGAAGAGTCGGCCTCCGCGGCCGACCACCTCGGCACGACCCGACGCGGGATCGGCCCGTGCTATAAGGACAAGGTCGGCCGGGTCCATGGAGTTCGCGTCGGCGACCTTTACCATCCGGAACGGTTCCGCGAGCACATTCAGCGGATCGTGGCCTTCAAGAATCGCCTCCTCCTGGCGATGCTCCCCGACTACGAGCCGATCGAAGCCGAGGCTGTCGCGGAAGAATATCTCGGCTACGCCGAGCGGCTGCGGCCCTACGTCCGAGACACGACGACCTGGCTGCACAACGCAATCGCTCAGGGCAAGCGGCTCCTGTTCGAGGGGGCGCAGGGATCGTTGCTGGACGTCGACCACGGCAGCTACCCCTACGTGACCAGCTCTAACAGCAGCGCCGCGGGGATCGCGGCGGGTTCGGGGATACCGACCCGGCATATCGACCGCTGGATCGGCGTGGTCAAGGCTTACACCACCCGGGTCGGCGGCGGTCCGTTCCCGACCGAGCAAGACAACGAAGTGGGTGAGCGGATCCGCAAGGTGGGTCGAGAATACGGCACGGTGACCGGCCGCCCCAGACGCTGCGGCTGGTTCGACGCCGTGGCCGCCCGATACTCGGCCCGGGTCAGCGGCTCGACCGAGATTTCGTTGATGCTCCTGGACGTGCTGAGCGGGATTCCCGAGCTGCAAGTCGCGGTCGGCTACGAGGACGAGAAGGGTCGGAAGGTGACCGAAATGCCTGGCCACCTGTCCGACCTCGAGCGGTGCCGTCCGGTGTATGAGACCCTCCCCGGATGGGAGTCCGACCTGACCGGAGTTCGCGCCTGGTCCGACCTGCCGACTCAGGCGCGGGACTATGTCGGCTTCCTCGCCAAGCAGATTGGGGTTCCGGTTTCGATCGTTTCGGTCGGGCCCGAACGCCGGCAGACGATCATCCTCGGTGACGATGCGCCTCGCGTTTGAAACGCGGGCGCGGGGGATGCCCGATCGGCTACCGGATCCGTCTCCCTTCGACCCGCCATGACGTTTCCCCGGCGTTGGTCCGGATCGTGCTCGCTCTGTCCGCGCGTTGCGTCTTTCCTTGAAACGGCACCGGATCGTATTTCATCATGGCGAACGTCTCGATCTCGGAGGAAGGGCTGGCGCGGATCTCAGCGCTCGGGTTGAAACCCGAGCAACTGCCCCGGCACGTCGCGATCATCATGGACGGCAACGGTCGTTGGGCCCAAAACCGGGGCCGGGCCCGAATCGTCGGCCACCGCCGCGGAATTCAGAGCGTCCGCGCGGTGGTCGAAGAAGGGTGCCGCCTCGGCCTCGACCAGATCACGCTCTACTGCCTGTCGATCGAAAACTGGAAACGCCCCCCACGCGAGCTCACCTTTCTGCTCCGTCTGCTCCGCCACTTCCTCAAAGTCGAGCGGGCCGAACTCATGGACCAGAACGTCAGGCTCAAGATGATCGGTCGGCGGGAGGGTCTCCCCAGCGCGGTGCTCGAGGAATTCGACCGCACAGCAGAGGAGACCTCCACGAACACGGGCATGACGCTTTGCCTGGCCGTCAACTATGGAGGGCGAACCGAGATCGCCGACGCCGCACGCAGAATGGCCGAGGACGTGCGCTCCGGCTCGCTCCAGCCCGACCAGGTAGACGAGTCGCGCTTCGCCACCTACCTGACGACCGATGGGATGCTCGACCCCGACCTCCTGATCCGGACCGCGGGGGAGATGCGTCTGAGCAATTTTTTGCTCTGGCAGATTTCCTATGCCGAGATCTGGGTCACCGACGTTCTCTGGCCGGAGTTTCGCGGCGATGACTTGCTCGCCGCCTGCCATGCGTTCGCGTCGCGAGAGCGGAAGTTCGGCGGACTCCCTTCGCCACCGCCGATCAGCAAGGCGTGGAGTCCGGCCCCCCCCAAGGCCGCTCGATAGTCGATTCGGGCCGCGATGCCGGGCTCTTACCTCGGGACCGAAGTTCCCGAGAATGGACCCGACTCTTGCTTCTCGCCCGCGATAGGCTATGAAATCTTAGGGCGGTTTTCATACCGGTTGCCTTCCCCTCGGAGGTCGCGGGCGACCTGCCCGCTAACGGGCTTCGGCGGGAACGCAGTCTCTCAAAGCCTCCGAAAATCGCTCGAGCTCACGGCACTCACCCCCACACACTCTTTCATCCAAAGCACACCATGCTCAGCACCCGACTCGTGTTCGGATTCTCGATGGTCGGGGCGCTCCTGCTGGTGCTCTGCCTGGACGAGTGGTTCGCACCTTGGTTTCCCGTCTGGTTCGTCCTCGCGTTGATCGTGATGGGATCGGCGGGCCTGGAGTTGGTCACGCTTCTGGGCGGAACCACAATCAGGCCGTCGGGCAACACGGTGTTCGCGGGCGTCATCGCCCTGGTCTTCGCCAACTGGGCTCCGCACGTGACGAGACATTTCCTCCGCACGTCCGAGCATGGGGAGCCGTTGGGAGGTTACGACCCCTTGGGGCCGGTCAACGACCTCGGCTGGCCGTTCATGGCGTTCGTCGGGGTCGTCATGGGAGCGTTCGCCGTCCAGAGCCTTCAACGCCATAAACCAGGAGAGACGATCGCCATCATCGCGGGCTCGGTCTTCGCCGTCGCCTATGTCGGCCTGCTGGGCAGCTTCATGATTCAGCTACGCTGGTTCCACGGCCCCTATCACGGCATCTTGCCCCTGGCGTTCCTGGTCGCGACCTCCAAAGGGGCCGATACTGGCGCCTACACGGTTGGACGAATTGCCGGGCGACACAAGCTTTGGCCCCGGATCAGCCCGAACAAGACCATCGAAGGGGCAATCGGCGGCCTGCTCTTTGGGGTCGCGGCGGCTCTGATCACTGCGGCGGTGGCGCGTTATTTGCTTCATGCGCCCACGCTGGGATGGTGCGCGGCGGCTGGCTTCGGCGTCATCGTCAGCTCCGCCGCGCAATTCGGTGACCTGATGGAGTCGTTGATCAAACGTGAATGCGCGAGGAAGGACGCGTCCGCCGCCGTCCCCGGCTTCGGCGGCGTTCTCGACGTCATCGACTCTCTCCTCTTCGCGGCTCCGGTGGCCTTCGCCTACTGGCTCGCAATCGGGCCCTGAGACCTGATCGGGCTCCCTTGCCGGCGAACCGAACTTCCTTTTCTCGTGTCACGTATTAGCGATATTGAATCGCCAAAACGCGACGATCCCATCGATTTTCTGGGTGGTGGCGGGAAACCTGCTGCGCGTTTGCCCAACAGTCTCCCCCTCTGACAGCCCTGGGAAAGGCTCGTCCTTGTCGTCGGGTCGGTGTCCGGCGGTCTCCCGTGCAGGTGACAAGCGGACACGTGTAGTTTGGCCGGCACGTCCCGAGGCCGACAACGAGACATTGCGTTTTTCTGGTAAACTCATCCATAATAAGATCCATTGTTCGGCGAGTCGTTGTTACGGGAAAATCGAGAGATTGCGGTTTTCCCGGCACGGTTTGTGCCGACGAAGGGCGAGGTATGCCGGAAGTCACGATCAGCCTGAGCGGACACGAAGAAGAGCTCGCCGTTTTCGGCAGCCGAGATCAGTACCTCAGACAGGTGCGTGACGCACTGAAGGTCAAGGTGGTCGCTCGCCACGGTGAGGTCCGGGTTGAAGGAGATAGCGAACGGGTCGAGTTAGCCCGTCAGGTTTTCGAGCAGCTCCGCGACTTGTACCGTCGGAAACGCGCGATCACGAGCGATGAGGTGGCCGACGCGATTGACGTGGCCCTGAATGTCTCTGACTCCGAGCGGGCCGAGCCAGTCGAGATCCGCGAAGGGAAACAGATCGTCCGGCCGCGGACCGACGGCCAAGGACGCTACTTGAGGTGCTTGAAGGAGAACGAACTGGTTTTCTGCGTCGGGCCGGCAGGGACTGGGAAGACCTATCTCGCCGTCGCTCAGGCCGTCTCGGCGCTGCGGCGCGGTCAGATCAAGAAAATTGTTCTCGTCCGACCGGCCGTCGAGGCAGGTGAGCATCTCGGGTTTCTTCCGGGCGACCTCGAAGCGAAGATCAATCCGTACTTGCGCCCCTTGCTCGATGCCCTGCATGACTTGATGGATTACGATCAAATCCGCCGCTACATGGGTAATGATCTGATTGAAATCGCCCCGCTCGCTTATATGCGGGGACGGACGCTCAACGACGCGGTGATCATTCTCGACGAGGGGCAGAACGCCACGGTCCCTCAGATGAAGATGTTCCTGACGCGGATGGGGCAGAATGCTCGGATCGTGGTGACTGGCGACATCACCCAGGTCGATCTGCCGCAAGAGACGGTCAGCGGCTTGGCTGACGCGGTGGATCGCTTGAAATCGGTCCCCGGCGTGGGTGTCGTCTGGCTCGATAAATCAGACATCGTTCGGCACCCTCTTGTGCAAGCGATCGTCGAAGCTTATGAAGGTTTGGAGCCGGCTCGAGATCTGGGAACGGGAGCAAGGGACAATGCGGAACCTCGCGTTGAACCGGCCCCTCTCGCGGACGATGGCCGACCCGCCACGGGATGAGGCGATGTGTGGCCCCTCTGGGTCATGCTGAAGCCGTGCCAGCGTTGGCATGGCGCGTTCCGGCGTGGGATGGGGCTTGGCCCCATTGACCACGCGTGTTCGAGATGCTTCCATGAGCTTTGGTAAACGTCGGTCCAAACTCTCTCGGGCCCAATTACGGCCTACCAACCCGATCGCCCTCCAGCAAGGGCGCTTGGCCAAGCAGCGAGACCGGCTGGCCAGGCTGGCCATCGTGGGCATTGCTGTCCTCGCGACCGCCGCCATTGTTCATGGATCCGGCCCCCCCTTCACCTTCCGGATCGGCCAGCGACCGACCCGCGAGGTCCGCGTCAATGTTCCCGAATTTAAACGACTGAACCAGAAGAAAACCAATTCCGAGCGGCAGGCCGAGGTCGACCAGGTCCCCCCCGCAATGGTCAATGACCCTGCGCCAATTCGCGACCTGGCCGAACGGCTCGACGATCTCATGGTCGCCATCGCCAAGGCGCCGAGTCTCGACGCCTTGCCGGAAAATCTGCGAGCGAGCTGGAGGCTGAGGAACGAGACGTTCGAAGAGCTGAAGGCGGCCACCGATACGCCCGAACGACGCGATGCCCTGCATTTGCAAATCGCCAAAGCGTTCGCCCCCCTGCTCCGCGATGGCGTGCTCGGTTACGACACCCTGCCCCGGCATGAAGAGTCGAGCCTGCCCCTCGCCGTCCGAGGACCTGGGCAATCCCCCAAGGAAGCGCACCGTGTCCCGCGTGATCGGGTCGTTCCCGAGCGAGTTTCCAAGCCCGAGGGACCCGTTTACAAGGATTTCGTCGCCGCCTTCGGCGATCCCAGGGTCGGCCCGCTCCTCTTTCAGTTGATCGCGGAGAAATTGGCGGGGACACCCACCCTGACTTACGAAGAGTTGTACACGACCACCCAGCGTGAGCTCGCTCGGAGCCGGGTCCAGGACGTCTACGACACGTACCACCAAGGGGACGTCCTCCTCGATCAGGATCAGAAGATCGAGGAAGAACAGCTCATTTTACTCCGCCTCGAACATGATAAGGCCAGTGCGGCGCTCGGCTTCGGTGGGCGGATCCGCCGCGTCAGCTCGATGATCTTGCTCGTCGCGGCCTTGTTTGCCCTGATCGGTTACTACGTCATTCGGCACGAACCCAACGTCGCCCGCGAGTTGAGTCGGGTCGCCGCTCTCTGCGGCCTGGTCGTCTGCGCGATCGGACTCGTTCGCCTGCTGGCGATGCAACCCTGGGATGCCGAGCTGATACCCGTGGCCATTGCAGCAATGATCATCGCCATTGCCTATAACCCGCACTTCGCGCTGATGGTCACTTTCGCACTCTGTCTCTTGACCAGCCTCGCGCTCGGCACGGGGATCGACCACTTCCTGGTCGTCATGGGAGGGACTGCGGCGGGAGTCCTCACGCTCAATGAGGTGCGAACCCGGACCAAACTCATCAAGGTCGGAGCCACGGCCGCCCTCGGCTATTTTCTACTGACCTGGGCCACTGGGATGTGGCAAAACGAGCCGATCGGCCTCATCACCAGCGACAGCCTCTGGCGCGCGGGCTGGGGGCTGATGGCCGGCTTCTTCCTCGGTGGGAGCTTACCGTTCGTCGAGAACTCGTTCGGGATCGTGACCGGGATCAGTCTTCTCGAGCTGGGTGATATAACCCACCCCCTGCTTCAGGAACTGGTCCGCCGCGCCCCCGGAACCCACAACCACTCGATTACCGTGGGAGCGATTGCCGAGAGCGCAGCGGAGCGAATCGGTGCCCATGCCCTGCTCGTCCGCATCGGTGCTTACTTTCATGACATCGGCAAGATGCTCAAACCGCATTATTTCGTCGAGAACCAGGCGGGCGCAGCGAACCGGCACGCCAATCTCGCCCCCGCGATGAGCACCCTGATCATCATCGGCCACGTCAAGGATGGCGTCGACCTCGGTCGGCAACATCATCTCCCCGAGCGGATCATCGACCTGATCGAGCAACACCACGGAACGACGCTGGTCGAATACTTCTACCACGAGGCCAACCGGCGCAACGACGGCAACCCCGACGCGGCCGCCGTCCAGGAACGGGCGTTCCGCTACCCCGGTCCCAAACCCCAGTCCAAGGAAGCCGGCATCTTGATGGTCGCTGACGCAGTCGAGAGCGCCAGCCGGACCCTGTCCGAGCCCACCCCTGGCCGAATTGAAGGCCTGGTCCGCGATCTGATCGAGAAACGACTGCGCGACGGCCAGTTCGATGAATGCGGCTTGACCCTGCGAGAGATCGGCGAGATTCGTGAGAGCCTGATCAAATCATTGATCGGCATCTATCACGGTCGCGTCAAATACCCGGAACAACGGACCGCCTGATGGCCGACGACACGATTCCAGCCCATCCCGATATCGCGATCAGCAACACCCAGGGGCACCTCAAAATCGATCCCGAGGCGCTCCGTGGCCTGGCTGGCCGAGTCTTGCTCGGCGAAGGCGTGAGACAAGCCGAGATCTCGATCGTCCTGGTGGACGACCAGACGATCCATGCGCTCAACGATCGCCACCTGGGCCACAACTGGCCCACCGATGTGATTACGTTTCCCCTCTCTGAGCCGGACGACACAACACTGGCCGCCGAACTCGTGGTCTCCGCCGAAATGGCAGTGGTCACCGCGCGGCAGGCGGGAACGGACCCTTGCGCCGAGCTGGCGCTCTACGTGGTCCATGGTTTGCTTCACTTGTGTGGCTATGACGATCAAACACCCGAGGATCGGATCCGAATTCGGCGTCGAGAGGACGAGATTCTGACCTCCGAGGGCTTGACCAACACCTTCTCGCTGGTCGGCCCCCCCGAGGTGACTGAAACGGAACGGGAGAGTGTGCGGTGGGCGGTCTAAACTTGGGTTGGACTCTGCTCCTGGGATTCTTCGTTCTGGCCCTTCACCTTCTCTCGGTCACGCTGGCAAGGGCCCTCCGCACCTACTCGCCGAGCCGGCTCGAGGAGTTGTGCGCCGAGCGCGGACTGGCCGCCCTGGCCGATGATGTTGCCGATTACGACGAGCGGACGGAACGGAGCGCGGAGACGCTGGCCGTGGTCACCGGGCTGTTGCTGGCCGCCCTGCTCGGGGTGACCGCGGACCAGGTGGCCCCGTCCATGGCGGTCGAGGCGGTCTTTGCCATCGCACTCGCCGTCGGCGCAGCGGGCTACGTCCTGGCGGGGGTCGTCGGCCGGGTCTTCGCCGAGTCGGTCATTGTCCGGCTCTGGCCGTTTGCGGGCGCTCTCCGTACCATGACCATGCCGTTCACGTTCGGGTCGCGCATGGTCGAAACGTTGGCATTCCGGCTGGCCAATCCCGCCGACACCGCCCCCCGTCCGGCGAGTGTCGAGGTCGAGATTCCCGCCGACAGCGAGCATCACGACGGCAGTGAACCCGACCTTCCCGAGTCCGCCCACGAACTCCTTCACAACGTGGTCGAGCTGACCCGGCGCGACGTCTCTGAGATCATGACGCCCCGCTCCTCGATGGTGGCGATGCCCTCGTCCACCACCGCCCGAGCCGCGGCCCAGGTGTTCCGCGAGACGGGCAGAAGCCGCGTCCCTGTGTTCGGCGAGAACCGTGATGACATCATTGGCATCCTCTATGCCAAAGATCTCTTTCCGATCATGACCGACGGAAAGGATCCCGATAAGATCGTCGCACGCAAGCTCGTCCGGCCTGCTTACTGCGTGCCGGAGACCAAGAACGCCCTCGAACTGCTCGAGGAGTTTCGGACGCGGCGGATCCAGATTGCCATCGTGCTCGATGAGTACGGCGGTGTCGCGGGCCTCGTCACCCTGGAAGACCTCCTCGAACAACTGGTCGGGGCCATCGACGACGAGCATGACGTGCCCACCTTGATTGACCCCGTGCGCCCGCTGGGCGACGCGAAGTACGAGGTCATTGCAACGATCACCCTGGAACTCTTGAACGAGCGACTGGGGCTCCACCTTCCCACCGACGCGGACTTTCTGACCTTGGGCGGACTTGCGTTTCACGCCTTGGGCCGACTGCCCGAGCCGGGCGCCTCGTTCCGCTACGACGGGGTCGAGTTCACCGTGGTGGAGGTGACCGATCATTCCATTCGCCGTCTCCGGCTCGACCTCCAGCCGACCGCGGCGGTGGGAACCTAAGGCCGTCTTGTTCAGGCGGATCACAGGCCGAGCATTCCCAGCGAATGGAGCCTCGGCCTCGATCGTTCGTCCCGTTCATTCGACGGAAGCGAGCCGGATGAACCACGATCGTTCGGTGCGCGATCCGTGACACGTCGGCTCGACGAGGTACGAAGGCCATCTTCCTTGAGAATCGCACCGGCGGCGCCGCTTCCTGTCCGTGTGCGGCTGTTTGGCCACAACACTCTTGTCATTCCTCAATCGGGTTGGGTGGCCGCAAGTGCAGCGGCCGTATCGAAGAATTCGGTGAACTCAATCACTTTACCATCTCTAAATCGAAATATGTCAGCCTTGGGTGATTCGGCCACCTTGCCGGTTTCTCGGTATTTGTAGGCCACTCGGCTGACGACCACGACCCGGTCGGCCTCAGCGATGAAGTCTTCCGGGGTGAAGTGAACCATCTCCCATGCCGCAAGCACGTCCGCAAAATATTGCTCGGCATCCGCCTTACCGTGCCGAGGCTTTGCGAAATCGAATGCAGCGGCATCCCCGCCGAGTGACCGCATGGTGATGTCGTCCGAAAACAGATCAAGCCATACCTGTGCGTTTTCTCCCCGGGTGCTGTTCCATTGTTGATACGCCTGACGAAGTGCGTTGACGTGATCCTGTAAGTCAGCCACTGCCCCCTCCGATCAGATGGGTTGCAAGTTGTGCACTAAGCCGTGGAGATGTGTCGCATCGCCTGTTCGGACCGACTCGACGTTAACCGATCCTCAGCAAGGAAACCATTGACTGGTTGCCCGGTCGGTGGATCGCCCGCGCGTCGATCACCGAGAAGCCTTGCAACACGGGATGTTCTCTCGCAATTCTCAGCCGGTTTGGAGCGGTTGCCCTTCCGCCAAGCATCCCAATTCTCGGAGTCACTTGCATGGCCGCCGTCCGAACGCTGGGGCTGGTCGTCCGCTCGGTGGACGTCTTCGAGACCAGCTCCGTCGTGACGCTGTTCACACGCGAGCTGGGTAAGGTCGCAGCCCTGGCCAAGGGAGCGCGGCGATTGAAGTCGCCGTTCCAGGGTGGGCTTGACCTGCTCGGTGTTTCCGATATCGTGTTGCTGCACAAGGCGTCCGACGCGTTGGACTTGGTTACCGAGGCCGCACCCGTCGAGCGCTTTACGTCACTTCGCCGCGACCTGGCGGCCCTGTATGCCGGCTACTACATCGCCGAAATTCTGTCGGACCTGACCGACTCCCATGATTCACACCCGAGACTGTTCGACGCGGCGACGATCACGTTGCGGCATCTGGGCGACTCCGAGTTGCGGTCCCGGCGTTTGCTCCGGTTCGAGCTGGCTTGCCTGCGCGAACTTGGGCTGATGCCGACTCTCGATGCCTGCGCGCATTGTGGCGCGTCGGTGGAGGGACGAGGGGACGCGTTTGCTTTCGGACTGGCGACGGGCGGAGTGCTCTGCCCGTTGTGCCGGCCCGGACAACCCCACGTGGCCACGCTTTCGGGGCAGACCCTGGATGCGATCCGCGTGCTGGCCAGTCCCGGTGGTGGTTGGCGTGATCTCGACGCCAATCCCGCGAGCCTGGCACCGGTCCGGACGACCGTGGGTAACCTCGTCAGTCATCAGCTCGGCCGTCGCCCCCGTCTTCTGCCCTATCTCGGAGCCTGACCTGATGGCCATGGTGAACCAGCAACACGACCCCCGCTGCCTGCCGATCCTTCGGCTCTGGGCCGCCGTGGCGGTCCTTCTGGCAACCCCCGGCTGTGGCACCTGGAACGCCTGGCGGATGGGAACCGACTCGTCCTTGTCCCAAGGTCCAACCAAGAGCGAGCTCGGCGACGACCGCAACCTGATGGCGCGCTGGCTCACGCCCAAGGTCGGAGGCCCCACCGGCGACGCCTCCGGCAAGGCGCGCTCACCACTCGTCCTCGGATCCAATGGTTGGAAGCCGATGCAAATCCCCAAGAACCCCGAGGCCGACGCCGAATTCCAGGCCGCCGAGCGACTCTTCCAGCAAGGGAAGCTCGTCGAGGCCGAAGCCGCCTTCAAGAAAATCGCGAAGGACCGGAAGGGCACTCCCTGGGGTGAGAAGGGGCAATTCTACCTGGCCGAGACCCTCTTTCAGCGCGGCCGGTACGTGGCGGCCCAAGATCATTTCGAGATCCTGATCAAGGATTATCCCGGCACGCTCTATCGGGGCAAGCTGGTCGCTCGAGAGTTCGCCATCGCCCAGACCTGGCTCGCCGAGGATGACCCCAAGGCCAAGCCCGAACAGAAACTCCCCTGGACCGGCCGCTTTACCGGCCAACGCCCCATGATCGACGCCCACGGACACGCCCTCCGCGCTCTCGAGCATGTGCGTCAGCACGATCCGGACGGCCCCCTCTCCGACGACGCCGTGCTCCGGATCGCCGATGAGCACATGAATACAGGCGACTACGAACTGGCCGCCATGCACTACGACCAGCTCACCACCGACCACCCCAAGAGCCCTTACCTCCAGCGTGCTCAACTCGCCAGCATCGACGCGCGAATGAAGAACTACATCGGCCCCGAATACGACGCGAGTGATCTCGATAAGGCCCGCGAGATGATCAAGCAGACCATGGTCACCTTCCCCGACCGCCCCGCGAGCAACGAAAAGCTTTACCACACCCTCGACCTGATCAACGACCAAGAGGCCGAGCGGAACTACCTCATCGCCGACTACTACAAACGGACCGGCAAAGTGGCCTCCGCCGAATACATGTTCGGCAAGATCCGACACCACTGGCCCAAGAGTGAGTGGGCCGCCAAGGCAAAGACCGAACTCGCCTCACTCGCCAAGATGCCTCGTAAAGAAACGCTCCCCAGCAAAATCATGACGGCTCCCGGCAGTGTGGATTCCTTCAAAGGCGGCAATGGCGCAACCGGCGGAATGCCCGGCATGGGCATGATGGGTGGACCCGGCGGAATGAATTGATCGCGATCGTTCAGGAAGCACGTCCCGTCTCGTCCGCCAAGGAAGGGCTCTCTCATGCTGAATCCAATCCCAAGTCCGACGCGACGCGACATTCTCCGCTGCTTAGCGCTCGCGATGACCGGTCAGGCCGGCTGCGGCTACTCGGTCCGCGCCCCCTACGACACCAACGTACGAACGATCTGCGTGCCGATGTTCCGCTCGGTCTCATTTCGCCGCGACATCCAGCAGCAACTGACCCAACTGGTCATCAATGAGATCCAGAAACGTACCCCCTACAAAGTCGTCGGCAATCGTGAAGATGCCGACACCATTCTTGAAGGGACGGTCAACTTCGCCGACAAGAACATCATGGTGGAAAACCCGGAAAACCTTCCGCGTCAGCTCACCGCGACCATGCAGGTCTCGGTCAACTGGGTCCACAATCCTCCCCTCGACTACGAGCGAAATCGCGAGCCCACCCTTGTCTCCGATACGGTCTATTTCGCCCCCGAACTCGGCGAAACCACGACGACCGCGTTCTATCGGACCTGCCAAAATCTCGCCACGCAAATCGTCGACATGATGGAAGAACCGTGGTCGGCCGGCGAAGGCAAGGACTGACAAGGAACGTGCCAAGGGGGCGGACGAAGCTTCGCCACTTGCCCCCAGCGCTTCGCCCGCTGATATCACTTTCTCCTCGCAGAGCTTTACCTACCCCGCCATAACGTCATTGACGATTGATTCTGCGGCCATCGTCGATTCGCCGACCCCCGCCCCGGCCGATGGCCGGAAATCCCGCCCCCTCCTCTAAGAATTGTTTCCTCGGCACGTGATCCTCAAGGAACCTCTCGTTCGCCGGCTCGTCTAAGCCGGAAGGGTCAATGCATATCTCACCGAGGAATTCGTCTCATGTGCAAGTTCCAGGCATCCCGCCACGGGTGGGCGCTCGTGGGAGCCATGGTCCTGAGCGGAGCGGTCCCAGGCTGTGGCAACCAAGCGGGAGAAAAGGAAAGGCTCGACCAGTCGCCCGTGGCCAGCGAACAGAAAACGCTGGCTCGAGGCCTCGCAACGCCACCCCTCGCCAGCAATTCCCCAAGAATGCTCGCCGCGGCCCCTCAATCCCCGGGCTCGGCTCCGACAGGAAGCATGGGCATGATGGCGGGCATGGCTCCGGCAGGAGGCATGGGCGGCAGATTTGATCTCATGGCGGGCGGCATGCCCCCGGCTCAGGAGCCTTCCGAAGCCAAGGTAACGATGACGACCGAGGACTACAGTCGAATTGAAGACAACCCTTTCCTCCGGGTTGTGCAAAACCCGCTCTCGACGTTCTCGATCGACGTGGACACGGCCAGCTATGCGAACGTGCGCCGGTTTTTGGGACAGGGGATGTGGCCTCCCAAGGATGCCGTCCGGATCGAGGAGCTCTTGAATTACTTCACCTACGACGACCCCTCGCCAACCGGGGATGACCCATTCTCGGTGCGAATCGAGGTCGCCGGGTGCCCGTGGAACGCCGAGCATCGGCTCGCCCGGATCGGCATCAAAGGACGGCCGATCGAGCAGGACAAGCGGCCTTTGAGCAACCTGGTCTTCCTGATCGACGTTTCCGGATCGATGCAAGATGCCAATAAGCTCCCGCTCCTGAAGGCTTCGTTGCAGCGGTTGGTGGAACAGCTCGGCGAGAATGACCGGGTTGCGATCGTCGTCTACGCAGGCGCCTCGGGGCTGGTCCTGCCATCGACCTCCTGTCTCGACAAACAGGTGATTCTCTCGGCCCTGGAACAACTCCAGTCCGGCGGGTCAACCAACGGCGGAGCCGGCATTCAGCTCGCATATGACACGGCGGTGTCCCACTTCATCCGAGGGGGAACGAACCGGGTCATCCTCGCCACCGACGGCGACTTCAACGTCGGGATTTCCAGCGAGGGAGACCTGACTCGCTTGATCGAAGAGAAAGCCAAGAGCGGCGTCTTCTTGAGCGTGCTCGGCTTTGGCATGGGCAACTACAAAGACGCCAACCTCGAAAAACTCGCGGATAAAGGCAACGGCAACTATGCCTATATCGATACCGCCAGGGAGGCTGAGAAGGTCTTCGTGGAGGAGTTGAGTTCCACTCTGGTGACGATCGCCAAGGACGTCAAAATCCAGGTCGAGTTCAACCCCAGCAAGGTCGGCGCTTATCGGCTCATCGGCTATGAAAACCGGCTCTTGAAGAAGGAAGACTTCAACGACGACCGCAAGGATGCCGGAGAGATCGGCGCGGGGCACCACGTCACCGCACTCTACGAACTTGTCCCTCCCGGGAAGGAAACGGGACTGGCCGAAGTCGATGCGTTGAAGTATCAACAACCCGACGGGTCGAAATCAACCAGCAACGAATGCCTCACCGTCAAGCTCCGCTACAAGCAGCCGGAAGGGGAGATGAGCCGGCTCCTGGAGCGTGGGGTAACGGACGAGGGGACCGAGTACGCCCGAGCCTCGGACGACTTCAAGTTCGCCGGTGCTGTGGCCGGGTTCGGGATGCTCCTGCGAGGCTCGCCCGACAAAGGGAGCCTGACGTACGCCGGCGTTCACGAACTGGCCGCCTCGGCGATGGGCCAGGATCGCTTGGGTTATCGGGCCGAATTCCTCGGGCTGGTCAAGAAAGCCCAGCAGATCGGTCATTAAAAAGCTTTTGGAATTATGGATATCCGCCCCGGTTCCGGCAACGAGGAACCGGGGCGGCGAAACGCACTTTCCCACCCCAACCTCCGCTTTCTGGGTCTACCTGGCCCCACCTCCGAGGAATCGTCACCGCAAAACGTCAGCTCGTTCTCAGGCCAATGCACTGGGATCGTGGCGACGCGCGAAGCGGGCAAGAACACGATCAATGCGGCACATCATTTGCGACTGCATCGAAATGTGTTTCTTTCCTGACCTCCAGGAGGTAGACCACATTGAGCCGACGCAACTACCACGCCCTGGTCGTCTTCGCCTGCGCCGTATCGGGTTGCACTCCGGATCTTCCGGCCCCCGCCCCGGCACAAGACTCGGTGTATCGGGCCTCTCCACGTCCCGGAGCGCCGACGCCACCGCCGGTGTCATCTCGCCGCGACGCTCTTTCCACCGACCAGGACCACGCCCGCTTCACGGGTGTGACGGCTGCTGACCGTCGATTTGCCGCCTTTCTCCGAGAGAAGTCCGCCGGGATGGTTCGCCAGGCTTCGGTCAACGCAAAGGAGGGGGGACAAATTCGAGTTCAGCTCGACAGTTCGGTCGCCCCGGACGACACTCTCCCGCTGACCAAGAGCCTGATGGCAGGGGCCCGCAGGGATTTCCCTGGCCAGCCGCTCACACTGTCCATGTACGACCCCAACGGCGATCCGATCCTCAAGGCGATCTATCACCCCGACCAAGGGGTGCAGTACCGCATTGCTCATGAAGGGGAATCGGGAGTCCGTCGCAACGAAACCGCAACGCCGGACGTCACGACAGAGCGCAACCGTCCTCCCTCCGCCCCCTCCTCTCCCCTGACGCGGAGCGGCACGACCCAGGCGGATCAGAAGTTCGCGGAATGGGCGGAAGATCATGGCAGGACCTATCTCCGCTATGTCCAGGCCGATCTCGAACGGAACGGCCGCCTCTGGTTCGGCGTCACGCGCGAGACCAAGCCGGCCGATGTCCCCGCATTGACACGCTCGCTCCTCGAAGGGGCGATGAAGGAATTTCCCCGCCGTGAGTTGATCGCCACCGTCTTCGACCCCGAGGGGGAGAAGATCGGCAGAGCCCGTATGGGCGCGGACGGCCAGCTTCGCTGGGAAAAGTAGCCACAACATCCCAGAGAATCCGACACAAAGGTGGAGGCACAAGATGCCGCAGTGGGGCAATAAGGATTACAAGTCCGCCGTCTTCGAGCAATTGTCGAAGGGCTCAGGCGGCGACAGCGACGATGACGACAAATTTGAACACTTCGACAATTTTTCCTCGCGTGCGCCGCGGAGTGAGGTGGAGGCGGGCGTGGGCGAAGCGTTTCACCCCGAGCGACTCTCGGCAGAGCAGGTCGAACCCCAGTTTCGCGCGGCCGCCGAAAAGATGGAGCCCAGCGAACGTGCCGAGATCGTCCAAGACTTGATGAGCGAGTTGCAACAGCGCGGGCTGGCCCCGTCGTGGCTCCAGAAGATGCTCGGCCTGGGCTCGGGCGACCCCAAACAGGCCAGCCCCGACGACCTCGCCAGACTCGCCGAGTATTCGCGTCAGAACCACCCCGAGGTCTTCAAACGGGTCGTCGCCGACAAGCCATTCTTCGTGCGCTGGCTCAGCAAACCCTCGTCGCCGCGTTGGTCGGAGTGATTGCGGGGAAGCTTTTGAACCGCTCCTATGACCGTTGACACCACCCGCTTCACTCATTTCCGGAGATATTTTCATGGACATAGGAAACATCATCGGCTGGGCCGTTTTCGGCTTGGTGGCCGGAGCGATCGCAAGGTTATTGCACCCAGGCCGTGACCCGATGAACTGGCTCTGGACGATGTTGCTGGGCATCGGCGGCGCGCTCACGGGCGGCTTCATCGGCCGCGCGATGGGGTTCGACACGACGGGGAGCCTGATCACCTGGATCACAGCGATCGGCGGGTCGATCTTGCTGCTGGTTCTCTACTATATGGCCACCGCCAACCGCAACCCGACGGACGCCGGCCCAGCCAGGAACGAAGACTACAAAAAGGCCGTCTTCGACGACCTGTCGCGCGGCCCGAACGGCTGAGCACCACTCGGCTCAGCCGATCGAGATGAAGGCGATTCGAATCCAAGTATCAATTGACGCTTACAATACAGTGCACGCGACGAGGTCGACCTTGCGGGGCGACTCCGAAACGCCGGCAGGCCCGCCCAGTGAGGGCGGGCCTTTCGGCCTTGATCGCCGTCAGCCGGTATCGCCTCACGGGGAGGCTACGCGATGCCCGGGGGTCGAGTCGAGCAACCAAGGCTCCCGGCGCCGCTCCAGGTCCCAGAACCGTACGCCACCGTCGCCTCCCCCCGAGGCGAGCGTCTGGCCGTCGGGCGAGAGGGCTAGCGTGTAGGCCCAGTCCAGCTTGCCGGGAAGTGTCAGGGGGGGGACGCCGGCCGCGAAGACGCGAACGGTACCGTCGTTGCCGCTGGCGATGATCGATTTTCCATCGGGGCCGAACCGAAGGTCGAGGACTTCGCCGGTGAGGCCGCCCGGTGCCGAGACCTGACGGCCGTCATCGTCTGGGTTCCAGAGGCGGACTTGCCCGTCGGCGCCCCCGGTCGCCACGATCGACCCATCGCGGCCGAAGGCGACGGCATGGACGGGCGAGGCGTGGCCCGCGAAGGTCGCGATCGTTGCCCCCTTCGCGAAGTCGAACACCTTGCCCGTCCCGTCGCGGCTGGCCGAGGCCAGGCGACGGCCGTCCGGGCTGAACGCCAGGTCGACGACCCAGTCCGAATGGTCCTGGATCACCTCGAGAGGTTTCCAGGACGCAACCTCGAAGATCCGGATGACGCGGTCGGACCCGGCGGCAGCGATCCGCGTCCCGTCCGGGCTGAAGGCAACGGCGAAGTAGGAATCGTTGGCCTCGGCCAAACGGCGTTCCGACTCCCCTGTGCCGTCGGGGTTGGACTTCCAGATCTCGACCGAACCGGTCCGTCCCGGGTCTCCGCCGGCGATGGCCAGCCAACGACCGTCGGGGCTGAAGGCAATGTCCTCGACCCGCTCCGGGAGACCTCGAAGCCGACCGGCGATGGTCCCGCTCGCCAGTTGCCAGAGGGTCAGCTCTCGCGAGCCCGAAGCGACGATCCGCGTGCCATCCGGGCTGAAGGCCAGCGCGACGACCGGCGTCGCGTGAGGATACGTCTCCGGAGCCCCGATCTGGCGTCTCCGGTACCAACGAGCGACCCAGTCTTCTCCACGGTCGTCCCCGTCGTAGCGGGCCCCCGCCGCCACCCAGCGTTCGATCAGGGCGACCTGTTCGGGTTTGAGCGGGTCGAGTCGGCGGGGCATCTGGGGAGCCCCACCCGGGCGAATCACCTCGACCAGGACGCTGGCGTCGGGATCGCCCGGTTCCAGCGCGGTCCCCTCGCCGGCGGCCCCCCCCTTGACCAGGCCGTCGAACGTGGTCATGTCATATCGATGTTCTGCTTTTCTCGGGCTGTGGCAGCCGATGCAGTTGTTGATCAGGATGGGCGCCACATCGTCAAGGAAACTCGGTGACTTGGTGCGAAGATCCTCGCCCAAGGCCCGCCCGGCCAGCGTCAGGGCCCCGAGGACGAGCCACGTCACGGCCGCGTTCCGTCCTCCTTCCGGAGGCTTCCGGCCCACTGCGAGTCGGCCGGCCCGGCGAGCCCGTGGGGGCAAGGCCGCATCCTGGCGGCCCTCGTCGCGAGGGTCCCCGCGTCGAGGGAGGAAGAGCTTGGCTGCGATCGTGCTCATCGTGAGGCCCTCGCGATCGGCCGCATGCCCGACTTGCGACCCAGGCCGTCGATCAGGAGTGTGGCGGCCCGTCTCTTTTGCGCCTCGACGAGGTCCTCGGTCGTGACCGCGAGGGGCGGCTCGCTTGAACCGCAGCCGGGCTGTCCCACCACGGCCAGGGTCGTGAAAGTGATCGCCATCCATTGTTGCCGATATCGCGCCATCATATTCTCCTTTGCCATTGCTTCCGAAATGGATTCGAGGTCTACCGACTCCTGGCGTGAGGAGTCGACCCGTTGAATTCCTATTGTTCGGCGTCGGGCTGCTGAAGGTCGGGCTTGCTCAGGGCCAGGTCGACGACGAAGACGGTCCCATCCCCGTTCACGGTGAGGACCTGGTCCCCGCGCGGGCTCACGGCCAGCCGCGAGATCGTCCCTCGGGGGGCGTGCAGTTGCAGGACCCCGACATTCTTGCCGAGGGTCCGGTCCCAGATTCGGACCGAACCGTCCTCGCCCGTCGAGACGATGACCGTGCCCCCCCGCGCCACTCCGACGTCCCGAGTCTGGCCTCGATGGCGACCATACTCCTTGGCGATCTGCCCGGTCGCCGCCTCATAGAGCTTGACGGTACCGTCTCCGAAGCCGGCGGCGAGCACGTAGGCCGAGTCCTGGCTAAAGCCCACGCTCTCGGGCTCCGCCCCCATATCGGGCGGGATCTCCGCCCGCTTGCGTCCTTCGGCGGCGTCCCAGATTCGTGTGAAGCGATCCCGTCCGGCTGTGGCTAGCGACTGTCCGTCCGGGCTGAAGGCGACCGAGGTGATGGCTCCGGCGTGGCCCGGCTTCTTCCAAAGGCACTGGTGCTTGGCCAGGTCCCAGAGCTGGAGCGTCTGGTCGTGACCGGCCGAGGCGAGCCGTGAGCCGTCCGGGTGGAACGCCAGCGCGGTGACCTGGTCGGTATGCCCCTGGAGCGAGGCGATCGGGAGGGCGGTCTCGGCGTCCCAGAGCCTCACGAGGCCGTCAGAGCCCCCCGTGGCCAGAACGCGGCCGTCAGGGCTGAAGGCGACGGTGCCGACCTGGCCACGGTGCCCCGGGAGGCTCAGGCGGATCCGGCCGGTCCCGGCATACCAGACCCGGATGAACCCGGCGAGGTCACCGGTGGCAATCGTCGAGCCATCGGGGCTGTAGGCCGCCGAGACGATGACCCCTGGCCGGGGTCTCTCAACCTCCGGGTCGGCCTCCGACCGAGTGTCCCAGATCCGGACCGTGGCATCGACGCCGCCGCTGGCGAGCCCTGTCCCATTCGGGCGGAACGCCAGTGCCGGAACCGGGCCCTGGTGGCCGGTGTACGTCCGCCTCGGGGAGAGGGAGCCGTCGTCGGTCACCTCCCAGAGGCGAACCGAACCGTCGGCCCCCGAGCTCGCCAGGGTCGATCCGTCCGGTGCAAAGGCGAGCCGCAGCACAGCCCCTTCGTGGCCCCCCGCTACCCTCAGGGCAACCCAGGCCGAGGCGTTCCAGAGCCGGATCACGCCCGCGGCATCGGCCGAGGCGAGCCGGGAGCCATCGGGAGTGAAGGCCAGCGCCAGGGGGCGTGCCTCGTGCTCCCGGAGAGTCTGCACGAGCGTGCCGGAAACCGAATCATAGATACGAATCGCTCGATCCCAGGATCCGACCGCGACCAGGGACCCGTCGGGCGAGGTGTCCAGGGCCGAGTAGTAGCCGCCGGGGAGTGAGATCTTGTGTGCGGGTTTGCCGGTCTCGGTGTCCCAGAGGTTGACGGTCTGGTCGTCCGAGGCGGAGGCGATCCGGCCTTTGGCGGCGAACCGGGCCGCGAAAACGCCCTCGCGGTGGCCGGCGAGCGGCCCCAGGCTCGACCAGCCGGCCGTCTTCCAGCGGCGGATGCTCCGATCGCCTCCGGCCGCGATCAGCGTCTCTCCTCCCGGGCTGAAGTCAAGGTCGAAGAACGCCCCGGTGACGCGACGCCGGCCCCTCGGCCCGGCCTCGACCCGCTCGGCAAGATCGGAGCGATGAGCTCCCGTGACCGGGTCGTGCAGGTGGACGATCCCGTCGTCGCTTGCCGAGGCGAGGATCGAGCCGTCCGGGCTGTAAGCCAGGGCGCGGACGACGTCCCAGAGGCGATCTCGCTCACCAAGCACGGCGACGACCCCCTCGGGCTCTCGTCGCTCGGGCGTTGACGAGGGTCGATCCTTTATCGCGTCGGTCGAAGCCGCCGCCCGCTTCGGGCGATCCTCCGCGCCCTGAGTGGGGCGGACCGTATCCTGGGCCGTGGCGGACAGGGCCTGAACCACAACGAGGCCGAACACAGAGAGGACCGCCTGATGACCCGATGTCAACCAAAGACGTCTCTTCATCTCAATTCACTCCTTCACGAGGAAATGTTGATGGGGAAGTGCCCCGGCCCAGCGCTGGCGTGATCCGATCAGCGCTGTGCCGGGGAGCGAGGCGGGATTCGAACTCAATGCCGGTAGAGGAACTCCTTGGTGCTCAGGAGTGCCCATTGCACGTCTTCCCAGGCCAGGCGACGGTCGACCGTCGACGCGACATAAAGGAGGCCTGAGCGGGCCTCAGATTCCGTCGGGCGTCTCGAGAGGGTCGCCAGGTAAAGCTCCTCGAGCACTTCGGCGTCGGTCCGTCCGGCCTCCAGGAGCCGGCCGATCCGGTTTTTCGGTCCGGAGAGCTTTGATTTCACGCTCGTCCCGTTGATCAATTCCAGCGCGTGGATGAGCCCGGCGTCATTGCCGCCCCCCCGCTCGCATTCGCAGGCGGTCTCCCGGGCCGGCTGACCGAAGGTCGAGAGGAACGGATGCTGATAGACGTCGCCATCGGGAAGCTGGACGGCGCGAGTCCCTTCAGGCATCCCCTTGAACGGCTCCGGGACGTCCGTCGCCGCCGAGATCGCGTCGAGCAGCGGCTCGGCGCCATGGAGGCGGATGATCGCCCTGGCGAAATACTTCTCCGCATCGGCGTCCCCCTCGGCGTCGGCCGAGAGCTGGTAAGTCCGCGAGTTGGCGATCGTCCTGATCAGGTGCTTGAGGTCGAAGCGATGCCGGACGAGGTCGTCGGCGAGGGCCTGGAGCAGCTCTTCGCTGGCCGGTGGGTTGGAATCGCGGACGTCGTCGACCGGGTCGACGATCCCCCGGCCGAGCAGGTGATACCAGACCCGGTTCGCGAGCTGGCGAGCGAAGTACGGGTTGTCGCTCGCCGTGAGCCAGCCGGCCAGAACAGTCCGGCGGTTGCCACCGGCCGGGATCTCGGGGACCGGGCCGCCGAGGAACTTCGGCGGGACCGCCGCCCCGGTCCGGGGATGGATGGTCTCGCCGCTCCCGGCATCCGCGATGACCAGGGCCCCCTGGTTGAACCGGGCGATTCGCGGGTTGAGCGGGTCGACCCGGGAATCGACGCGGGCGAAGAAGGCCGTGAAGCCGTAATAGTCGTCCTGGGTCCAGGCCTCGAACGGGTGGTTATGGCACCGAGCGCAGGACATCCGGACGCCCAGGAAGAGCTGGGTCGTGTTCTGCGCCAGCAGCTCGGGCTCTTTGGAGACCCGGTCGTTGCGGAAGTAGTTCGTCGGCGGGTTGACGAAGGTACTCCCCTCGGCGGCGATCAGTTCGCGGAAGACGGTGTCGAGCGGGGTGTTGCGGGCGACATGGTCGCGGAGCCACTGCTGAAACAGGTACGTCCCCTTGGGCTGGACGTTCCGACGGTTGTTTCCGAGCACATCGGCCCACTTCAACGCCCAGAACTCGGCGTACTCGGGGCGTTCCAGAAGGGCATCGATCAGCCGGGCTCGCTTCTCGGGTCGCGAGTCGTCGAGGAAGGCGCGGGCCTCCGCGGGGGCCGGCAGGATGCCGCAGAGGTCGAGGTAAGCGCGGCGGAGGAACTCGTGGTCCGTGGCCAACCCCGCGGGGGCGATGCCGAGCAACTTCTGCTTGGCGAAGAGGGCCTTGTCGACGAAGTTCGAGGCGACCGGGTCAGGCCAAGGTCGGGTCGTCGAGGGGTCGACGAAGGTGAGTTTGGCTGACTCCAGGCGGTCGAGATAGCGGCAGAGGATGGCGACCTCCCCGGTCCTGGCGAACTCGACGACCCCGGAGGGCTCGACGCGAGCGATGCTCTCGTCGCTGCTCGTGAACCAGGTCAGCCGCGTCACGTCTCGGGACGCACCGTCGGCGAAGCGGGCGGTCACGCTCACCTGTTGCCGACGTTCCGGCGCCTGGAGAATTCGCGGCCCTGGCCGAACTTCCAGGCCCTTGAGCGCGGGCAGGGCGGGCGGGTCGTCCGGGGCGCCCCCCGCGATCCAGGCGCGGATCAGCGTGGCGGGTGCGCCGTCGGGGAGCAGCCGCAGCGCCCCCCCGTGCGGGACCCGCCCCAGGCCTTTCAGAAGGACCAGGCTCGAGTCGGGGTCGTTCGGGCTGATCCGCCGGCCCGAAGAATCCCTGGCGAGGCTCGCGTAGTCCGCGACGGGATCGAACCCGCGCAGGCTGAGCCGGAAGCCATTGCGGCCCGCAGGCGTGCCGTGGCAGGCGCCGGCGTTGCAACCGGCGACGGTCAAGGCTGGGATGATGTGGCGGCGGAACGAGACCGGCTCGGTCGGGTCGAACAACTCAACCGTCAGCGGGATTCGCCTCTCCTCGCCCCCAACCCGAGCGATCAGGCTCGTCCTGCCATTGGCGCGAGGTGTCAGCTCACCGCGGGGCCCGACGGCCACCACGTCCGGGTCCTCGACCTCGATCGCGGCGGACTCGGTCAGGTCGTGCACGACGCCGTCCCGATCCGTCGCGCTGATGAGGAGTTGCCCGGTATCCCACCGCCCGTGCAACGTGACCTCCTTCGGCTCGACGACCAAGGACCGGGCCGTCGCAGGAGGCGGGTCGTCCGGGGGGCCGATGGCGGAGGTCGGCCCGGCGAAGCCGGCCAGCAGCGCCGGCATCAGGGCCAGCCCGACCGCGACCCCGGCCATCGTGCTTTGTCGCAAGTTCTTGAACTCCATCTTCGGATGATCTCCGGAGGGCTATCGATGTCTGGAGGAAGGTCTCGCGGCAGTGCGATCGAGCTCCCGGGGCCGTAGGACGCCACGGCCCGAGAGCCCGCCTCGTCAGAGGATCGCCTGGATCGGCTCACCCTCGACGAGCCGGTGGGGACGGTTCAAGTGGTCGCGGATCGTTTCGTCGAGGTCGATGCCCAGGAGATGGTAGATCGTGGCCAGGACGTCCTGAGGAGTGACGGCGCCGGCGGTCGGGTAGGCCCCAATCCGGTCCGACTCCCCATGAACCACACCTCGCTGGATGCCACCCCCGGCCAGCAGTACGCTGTAGCACGACGGCCAGTGGTCACGTCCGGCGTTGGCATTGATCTTCGGGGTCCGGCCGAACTCGTTGTGGAAGACGACCAAGGTCTCGTCGAGCAGCCCGCGCTCGTCCAGATCCTCGATGAGCGTCGAGAACGCCTGATCCGTCGCCGGGTACAGCTTGTCCTTCACGGTGCTGAAGTGATTGCCGTGGGTGTCGTACCCCGGCCCCACCGGCTCGCCAATGTTGCTGCGAAGCCAGTTGATCTGGACCAGTCGCACGCCCGACTCGACCAGCCGCCGCGCCAGCAGGCAGGACTGGCCGAAGTAGTGATTACCATAGCGCTTCCGGATCGCCTCCGGCTCGGCCTCGACGTCGAAGGCTTGGCGGGCCGCGGACGAGGAGATGACGTCGAAGGCCTTCACGAAATGCGGGTCGAGGGCCTTCGTCGCCGCGGCCCGCTCCAGGTAGGACGCCGCCTGGCTGAGCTGTTCGCGAAGCGATCGGCGTGCATGGACTCGATTGGAGGGCAGGCTCACGTCGGCCGCCAGGGCCCCGGGCGAGTAGGCCGGTGTCCCCGGGAAGGAGTTGATCCGGTACGGGTCATAAGCCGACCCAAGGAAGCCGGCGAACTGGCCCGGCCACTCCGGGCCGTTGGGGCCCATCGCCTCGGGCAGCATCACGAACCCGGGCAGGTCGGGCTTGCTCGGGAGTAGCTTCGACGCCACCGAGCCGAAATGCGGTCGGTCTTCCCGGCTCATCGTCGCCGACTCAGGGGTGACCACTCGCGTGATCTTGGCGCCGCAGAGCGACAGATAGATCGCCTCGGGGTGCAGCACCTGATCGTGGTAGACGGCCCGCAAGAGGGCCGTCTTGTGTTGGAGCTTGGCCAGATGAGGCAGGTGCTCGTTGAGGAGCACCCCCGGCATGCTCGTTGCGGTCGACCCGAACTCGCCGCGCACCTCGGCCGGCGCATCGGGCTTCGGGTCGAACGAGTCGATCTGTGCGGTCCCCCCATTCGTGCAGAAGACGATCACAGACTTGGCCCGCGCCCCCTTGCCCCCTGGTGCGGCTGCCTTCGCAGCCGCCTCCCGGCTCAGGAGCGCCGGGAGCGTCAATCCTCCCAGCGCGAGTCCACCAATCCGTAACGCCTCCCGCCGCGTCAACCCATCGCAGAGTCGGACGCCGGAGCCCGCTTCGAAGCTCAGCATGAACCCCTCCTTCCACCGGTCGTTCCAGTGGGGATCTGTGTGATTTCCGTTGTGGGAACACCGCAATCAATAAGAGTCGGCCGAGAGAATCTCGCCGCCGCTGCGCGTCCCGAGTGACATCAGGACCCGGCGGTCGATCGACTCTTTGAAATACTTCACGCTGCCATCGGCCAGGGCCACGTTGACGCCACCGCTGTGGTAGGAGGAGAGAGGCTTGATCGCGGCGGTCATATCCGTGCCCGTGTAGGCGCAGCAGACTTTGTTGGGCGGCAGGACCGTGTTGAACCAGTTGCGACCGATGGAGCTATCCATCCAGCTATAGCCCTTATAACGCCAGTCCAGGCCGTTGTTGTTAGCAAGACCTTTCGTGTCCTTATAATCATACGTGTCGCAAGAATTGATCATGGCGTCGACGGTCGAGGTGTCGCGTCCGGCAGTCGACATGCCATAGCATTCCGAGACCTTGGTGATCTGCGCTCCATTGTTGATCGAACCCGCAGCCGACTCGCCGACCAGGAGCGTGTTGCTCAGGCCGTCGCTGATATCACTGAATCGAACGATGGGGACCGCCGGGATCGGGTTGGTCGTCCCCCCGGTATTGACCCGACGCCCGACCACCCCGTCCCAGAGTCGATATTTCTGGTGGTAACGGCCCGCATTCCAGGCGTAGGTGGTCGCCCAGTAGCCGAAGCCGAAATTGTCGCGGGCTCGGTTGATCTCGGAAGGGCAGACAAACGTGTTGATGTACGCCCGGCCGGCCGTCACATTGGCGAGTTCATTGCTCACGAAGGTCAGGGAGAAGAGCGTGGCGCCGGGGAGATTGAAGTTTGCCGAGTCATAGATGGCCTTTTGCTCAACGAAGGGGAGCAAGGCCACGTGCGGAGAGACCACCCCGGGGGCCTCCCCCATCGGCAAGGAGCCGTTGACCGACTCATAATTATGGGTAGCCAGCCCCAGTTGCTTGAGATTGTTGACACATTGGGCGCGGCGGGCCGCCTCTCGGGCGCTCTGGACCGCAGGCAGGAGCAGGGCGATCAAGACGGCGATGATCGCGATGACGACCAGCAACTCGATCAGTGTGAAACCCCGGCTTGGTCCAGATGCCCAATGAGGGAATGGGCAGTGGCCGGCTCGGGTTTGCGGTAGGACGGCTACGGCGGGAGAAGAGGCCAGCCTTGGCTGACCGTCTTGAGGAGGGAACAACGACATGTGCGACTCCAGTCCTCTCGCTCACCTCTGGGTCGACCAGTGGGTAACGCGGTATTTGGAGATCAACATGCCTCTCGCGGACGAGTTGGCAGATGTGGATTCGAGCGAATCGAAGTCCTCAGCGGAGCCGCTGCCGCTCCATTCGCTCAATTTGAACTATGACCCCATCCTGGATGACCACACGGACCGTTCCGAAACGGATGCCGGTGATGGCCCTCCGAACGTGATCCAGATCGGAGATACCGGCCGGAGGCGATCGAAAGCTTCGATCGGCATGCGGCAGGAATGACGACTCGTTCGCCATGCTCACCTCACTGCGTTTTTTTGAATGACTCCGAACACGGGACCAGGGATCCGTACCGGTCACGAAGGCAATTCACTTGTTAAGGCGGCTGAGATTGTATCAGCATCGGAGCGACGTTCAATCCCTAATCAGCCTATTTCGATCGATTTAGTAGAGATTCTTTTCTTGGCGTGTATCCCCTCACCGTCGTTCTCAGACAGGAAGTGGCAATAGCGCCCGGCCACAGCCAAGTGATCGGCGATCACCTCGTAGGTCGAGTCGGTCCGCCGCACCTACTGCCGCATCGGGTCGCCCGCCGTGCGGTCTCGGAGTACCCGCAGGAAGCTCTCGACCAAGTGCGGGAGGGGGCCTATGCATGGCTTGCGTGCGCCCCCCTTTTTTTTTTGCGGACCCGCTCGCCGAGATCGTCGGGGAGTTGATCCAGATCCTCTTGGCCCTGGCCACGGCTATGCGACCTGGGCCGAGAATCGGAAAGTTATTGAATCGGTGATCCTTGATCGAGAGGAAGACCTTGTGCGCTCTCCGCGATGCGGGGGGCTCACTCGCGGATCTGACCGTCGCCGTAGACGACCCACTTGGTGCTCGTCAGCTCGCGAAGGCCGCAAGGGCCACGCGCGTGATACTTGTCGGTACTGATGCCGATCTCAGCGCCCAAGCCGAGCTGACCGCCGTCATTGAACCGCGTGCTCGCGTTAACGATCACGGCCGAACTATCCACCTCATCCACAAACCGGCGTGCCGAGGTCAGGTCGCGAGTCAAAATCGCCTCGGTATGCCCCGAGCCATGGCGCGCGATGTGGGCCATCGCCGCGTCGATCGAGTCGACCACGCCGATCGCCAGGATCTTTTCGAGGTATTCGGTGTCCCAGTCGCTCGGCTCGACCGCCACCATGGTCGGCACGATCCGGCGGCTTGCCTCATCCCCTCGCAGCTCGACCCCCTGCGCACTCAGGGCCTCGGCCACGCGTGGGAGAAAGCTGGCGGCAATATCACGGTGGACGAGCAGGGTCTCAGCGGCGTTGCAGACGCCGGGCCGTTGCGCCTTGGCGTTGACGACGATCCGGACGGCCATCGCCTGATCGACCTCGGCATCAACATAGACGTGGCAGTTCCCTTGATAGTGCTTCAAAACCGGCATCTCGGCTTCGTCGACCACGCGGCGAATCAGGCTCTCCCCCCCTCGAGGGATCGCCAGGTCGATCTTGTCGGGCATCCGGAGCAGGTGACCGACCACCGCGCGATCGATCGTGGGCACGAGTTGCACGGCATCTTCCGGCAGACCGCACCCGGCCAGTTCGTCGGCGAGCACCTTGTGCAAGGCGCGATTGGAGTGGATCGCTTCCTTCCCTCCCCTCAAGATGGCCGCGTTGCCACTCTTGACGCAGAGCGCGGCGGCGTCGAGCGTGACGTTGGGCCGGCTCTCGTAGATCATGAAGATCACTCCGAGGGGGACCCGAACCTGAGTGACCTGCAAGCCATTCGGGCGGCGGCTGGAGGTGATCACTTCACCGATCGGGTCGGCCTGTGCGGCGACCTCGAGCAGCCCCTTGGCCATCTCGTCGATTCGCTTCGGGTTCAGAGTCAGGCGATCGATTGCCGCGGCGGTCAGCCCATAGCCAGGAGCGGCGGCAATGTCGCGTGCGTTGGCCTCGATCACCTCCGCCGCCCGTTCGACGAGGGCTTGAGCAGAACGCTTCAGCCAGGCGTTTTTCGCCCCCCCCGAAACGATGGCCATCCGGCGCGCGGCGGCCTTCGCCCGATCGGCCAGCTCCCGAGAATCCTGCAACAGTTGATCGACCTCGATTACCTGGCTCATCGTACCTCGTCCCAGCCTCGAATGGCGGTCCAGACCTTGATCGCATCAACCATTGGCGCAACGTCGTGGACCCGAACGACGTTGGCTCCCCCCACCGCGGCCGCGAGCGACGAGGCTACGGTCGCCGCCCCTCGCTCATTCACCGGCCGCCCGGTCAACACCCCGAGAACCCCTTTGCGCGACGTACCGATCAGGACCGCGCAGCCCAGGTTGGCAAATCGATTGATGTTCTGCAAGATCAACAGGTTATGCTCGATCGACTTACCGAACCCGATCCCTGGGTCAATGGCAACCCGGGAGCGCGGGATTCCCATCGATTCGGCCCAGTCGATCCGGCGCTCGAGAAATTCGAGCACCTCCGCGACCACATCATTATAGCGCGGGTCGACCTGCATCGTGCGGGGCACCCCCTGCATATGCATGAGAACGACCCCCGCTCCTGCCTCGACAACCACTCGCGTGAGCTCCTGATCCGAACCGAGCGCACTGATGTCGTTGACGATCGCCGCCCCCGCCCACAACGCCTGGCGCGCAACCTCGGCCTTGGTCGTGTCGACCGAAATCGGCACTTTCACCCGCTCCGCCAGCGCCTTGACCACGGGGATCACTCGCCGGAGCTCCTCCTCGAGCGAGACCGGCTCGGAGCCCGGCCGGCTCGACTCACCGCCGATGTCGAGGATGGCCGCCCCCTCGTCCACGAGGCGAACCCCCTGCTCCACCGCATCATCGAGCGCCTCGGCCCGTCCGCCGTCGGAGAAACTATCGGGCGTGACGTTGACGATCCCCATCACCCGGGGCACCTGATCGGCCAACACCAGGCGGCCCCGCGCCTCCCACGTCCTCATCATCGACCTGCCTCTCCCGTCTCGGTCACTTTCCGCGATCGCCGTCTGAATCAGCCAAGGCGCAAATGAGCGTTCCCAAAGACCCACCGAAAACGATACCTTCTTGATCTTACGTGTTCACCGCGCCCGCTCGCCAGGGAACCTCCACCATGCCCCACGACCTGCTCGTCACGACCGACTGGCTGGAAGACCATATTCACGACCCGAACGTTCGCGTGGTCGACGTCCGTGGCTCCGTCACCACCCGTCCCCTCGAGCCGGGCGTCGAGGAAGCGACCTACCGGGGCGCGATCGACGAATACCTCGCCGGCCACATTCCGGGGGCGGTCTATGTCGACTGGACCAAAGATATCGTTGATCCCGATGACCCCGTCCCCGCCCAGATCGCCCCTCCGGAACGATTCGCCGAGGTCATGGCCGAGCGCGGAATCGGCGAGTCGACTCACGTGATCGCGGTCGATCACATGGGGGGCCAGTTCGCCACCCGCCTCTGGTGGGCGCTGAACTACTACGGCCACGACGCGGTGAGCGTCCTCGACGGTGGCTGGAACCGCTGGATCGAGGAAGAAGGCGAGGTCGAGACGGGCCCGGTCACCGTCCCTCGCGCTCAGTTCCAGGCCCGCCCGCGCCCAAGCTGGCGCATCACGGCCGCCGAAGTCCTCGCCCGGCTCAACCAGCCCGGACTCCAACTCCTCGATGCGCGCGATGTCGGCCAGTACACCGGCGCCAAGCGTCGAGGCCCACGCGGCGGCCACATCCCCAGCGCCGTTCACGTGCCCCGCGAGCTCTTCTTCGCCCCGGAAGGGGGTTTCCTTCCCCTCGAAGAAATCCGCCACCGCATGGTCGAGCACGGTGTCGTGCCCGAGAAACAGGCGATCGCCTACTGCAACGGGGGCGTCGCCGCCACGGTCGTCCTCTTCAACCTGGCCCGCCTCGGCTATGGCAACTTGACGAACTACGATGGCTCGTGGAACGAGTGGGGCCCGCGACTCGACCTGCCGATCGCCCCCTGAATCGGCTCAGTTGGGCCGAGTCGGTTGCGGTGACCGACTCGGTTCGACCCCAGCGCCAGGTCAAGGCGGGTCCCCCTTGCCGACTAAATCGCACTTTCACGCTCCCACCAGCGGGCGGCCAGATCCTGGTCCCATTGACCGGCACATGAGCAGTCGCCCAGGGCACGCTCGAGGCTCACGGCATCCTGGTACCGGTCCGCCGGATTCTTTGCCAGGCACCGCACCACGACTTGTTCCAGATCCGCCGGGACGCCGGCGCGAAGCAAGGACGGAGGGACAATCGGATCGCGTGCGAGGGCGATGAGCACTTCGATCGCCCCTCCTTCGTCGAATGGCGGTTTACCGGTCAGGAGGTAGTAAGCCACCGCACCCAGGGAATAGATATCGCTGCGCTCATCCAGGTCATGACGGCCCGTTGCCTGCTCGGGGGACATGAAGAGAGGAGTGCCGAGGATCTGCCCCTCTTCACTCAGGCGGGAGTTGCGAGGCTGCGCCACGGAGCTGACCAGGCCGAAGTCCAGAAGCTTCGCCACGTCGTCCATGCCCCCTCGACGTGCGGCGAAGATGTTCGAGGGCTTGATGTCGCGGTGGATCAAACCAGCCGAGTGGGCCTCGCGAAGTGCCGAGCAAACCTGCCGCAGGAGGTAGACCGCCCGACCGGGTGGGAGTGGCCCGTGACGCCCGACCAGGTCTTCGAGGCTCAGGCCCGGCAGATATTCCATGACATAAAAATAGGTTCCGTCCTCGGTCCGACCGTAATCGTAGATATCGACGGTGTTCGGGTGGGAAAGTGTGGCCGTCAAGCGGACCTCACGCTCGAAACGCTTCAGCGCGGTAGCGCCGGCCTCGAATCCGGTGCGGATCAGCTTCAAAGCGCAGGGACGCTTCAAAAATCGGTGCTCGGCCAGGTAGACTTCCCCCATCCCGCCGGCCCCGAGCTTGCGTCCGAGGCGATACTGGCCAAGCTGCTTCACATCCCTGATCTGGCGTTGGAGACGGGCGGTCATATGGGCCCAGTAGACGGCCCCGGCCGCCAGGATCAGGAGCAACATCGCATCGAAGCCGAAGAGAGCGAGCGGCTGGGTCCCATGCTCCGCGCCCAACCGCTCCAGCCAGTCCATCGCTCGAGGATGGCGGAGGTAGAGGAGGAACAACGTCCCGAATGGCAACAGGGCGAGTGACCCGACCACCAAGGCCGCACGCCGCCAGTTCGGCGGCGCACACACCATAAGAGAGGATGAGGACTGCAGTGATGAGTACCCGATGACTCATCACGAGTTGCGCTCGGGTCTCTTCGCCGCTGAGCGAAAAGTCGAGCATGGTCCGGTACTGGGCGAACGCGAAGACCCCGGCAAAGATCCCGATCGCCCCCAACTCCATCGCCTGAAGTTTGGACTTTGAGAGGGGGTGGGACAGGGAGAGTCGGAAAAGAATTGCTCCGAGGGCGGCAAGGAGGATCGCGTAGGGAATGGACTGTGAGGGTTCGGGGTCCCCGGCCACGGCATACTTCCAGCCGAGCATCAGCATCACGATCAGAATACAAGTAATCGTAAGCCCACGCAGTCGCTGCCGCGTCAAGGAAAGCGCAGCCGCCGAATCCAGCGAAGATCCGCCGACCCGAATCGCGTCGTGAGGGGTGAATCCCATGACCTCGACGTCCCAGGTCGTTCCCACGGCCCCGGTCGACCGGTCCGGGATATTCGCCGGTTGTTTCGCGTCGGCAGGCCAACGGCTCGTTACACGATCGGCTGGTCCCGTGGATTCGGGCGGCTTCAGGAACCCGGCGCGATCGGCCCGCTCGTCTTGAGCGAGGAGACCAAGGACTTCGGTCAGGAGTCCATCATCGCCACCGCAGGCACCGCGCAACCAGGCCTCGCGTCCGTCAGGGGCAATCCGGGTCGCTGCATCAAACAACTCGCCGATCCGCTGCCAACGGTCCGGGGTCATCCACCACCCGCCTGGAGCTGGCCGCCGAGCCAGGCCCGTGCGAGACGCCAGTCTCGCTCCACCGTCACGACGGAGACACCGATCGCTGCGGCCACCTCGGGCACCGTCAAGCCGCCGAAGTAGCGCAGCGTCATGACCTGGGCCTGGCGTTCGTTGATCGCGGCCAATCGGTCGAGCGATTCGTGGACGGCTTCAAGGTCCAGGCCCTGTTCCTTGAAGTAGTCCACCACGCGGTCGAGCGGCACCCGTCGCCACCCGCCGCCGCGTCGTGCCGCGGCCCTTCGTCGCGCGTGGTCGATGAGAACCTCGCGCATGGCCCGCGCAGCTGATGCGTAGAGGAAACCCCGGTCCTCGGCCCGCTCGAAGACTCCCTCCCCGAGAAGCCGGATGACCGCCTCATGAACCACGGCGGTCGGCGAGAGGGTGTGCCCCGTCCGCTCTCGCCCCATCAGCCGCGCCGCGACCCGACGCAACTCGTCGTAGATCAGAGCAACAAGTTCCCCCTGAGCCCGCTCGTCCCCGGCTCGGGCATTTCCCAAGATCATCGTTAAATCGGCCCGTGGCTCCACGTATTACACCGGCCTTTGCTAGAGGTAACAGACTCCGCCCTTTTGCATTTTCTCCGAGCGGCCTCAATCGAGCAAGCTGCGAGAAATCGATCCCCCCCGGACATCAGTACCGGTGGATTCATGAAGGGTTCCCATCCAAATTCCCGCGTACCAGGTCGAGGGTGACCAGTAGGCACCGGCCTGCCCCATCGCGGCGATGTCCGTCGCGTCAAACCCGGTGCCCCTCGACGATCGGAAGGTGCGCCATGTTCAAGACCAAAAACGACCTCTCCGAGAAGATCCGAGCGCAGGCCATCACGCTCCTGAACGAGCGTTTGGCCGACTGCATCGATCTGCAGACGCAGGCCAAGCAGGCTCACTGGAACGTGAAAGGACCGAATTTCATCGCCCTGCATGAACTGTTCGACCAGGTCAACTCGATCGTCGAAGACTATGTGGACGAGATTGCCGAGCGGGCGGTCCAGCTCGGCGGCATCGCCGAGGGCACGGCGCGGATGGCGGCGAGCCGAAGCTCGCTCTCGGAATACCC
The DNA here is from genome assembly GCF_045290345.1 of Singulisphaera photorubra. Lineage (GTDB taxonomy): Bacteria > Planctomycetota > Planctomycetia > Isosphaerales > Isosphaeraceae > Singulisphaera. Next base: position 5,824,059 of record NZ_CP155447.1, read on the forward strand.
TTCGACGGCCGTGGATGGCCATAGCCACGTCGAGGCTCTCTCCACCGCGCTGGCAACATTTGGCCGATCGGCGCGATCGGCCATCACCATCGCGAACGACCTCGGCGACCTGGACACCGCCGACTTGTTCACCGAGGTATCGCGTGGCATCGACAAGTGGCTCTGGTTCGTGGAGGCGCACCTGCAGGCAGAGCGTTGAGGGAGATGACGGCTGTCCAGGCCGCTCGGGATCGGCGACCGCACCCTGCCCCGGAACGCCCCCACTGTGCTCAACGCCGCCTTCCACGACAAGCAGCACTGGGACGGGCGATTCGCCAACGTTGAGGGACAGGCCAAAGGGTCACTCCTGGGGCCCTGGTTCGGCCAGCAGGAATTTCCGAAGGCGATGGCTTTCGTGAAAGCGATCCCCAGCTACCTAGGACGGCGGCATGCGGCACGGATCCCTGCACACGGTAACGGCGCATCCACTCAAGCGGCGACGAATCTTCGCGATCGCGTCGTCAAAGGGCACCCGTTCCACCAAATCCGGGCAAACAACAAATTCGCTGCAGCCGCTAAAGTCAAATCTGCTTAAATGCCGATTAAACGGATAGGAGAAACCTTCCCCTCGTGCAGTCGGGGGTGGTTTATGTTCTGTCTGGCTTGCGCAGAGGGCTGGCAGGGAACCGATTCAATGGGCGACGGGAAGTGCTCCAAACTCCTCTCCGCGTTCGCATTGATCGTGTTGGGTGGACATCTCGGCTGGCCGTGGGTGGCCATCGCTCAGGACCAGCCGCATCTGTCATCACCCAGCCCGACACCCCCCGCCGACGCCTCAGTGTCCGAGCGGCTCCACAAGATGGAGGAGATGAACCTCCTCTTGCTCCAGAAGTTTGACGACTTGGCCCGCCAGAACCAGGCCTTGGCGCAGAAGAACACGGAGCTCGAAGGCCGAGTCAACCTGCTGACCCAGGGCGGAAACGCACCGGTCTCTCACGACACTTCGGTGCCCTCCCCTCTTGCCGAGGACAAGGCCGGGGGCCTTCCCCCTGCAACGGCGGGGGGAGGTTCCAAGACCGGGGGCGGGGATCCGACCACCACCGGACGGTCCCAGCAGACCGGCAATCGTCATCGCGGCAAGCTCCCTCTCAAGTCGTCCTATGACTTCGACAACGATGGCTTCGTCTGGTCGACCCACGACGACGAGCTCACGCTCGGCGTCCGAGCAATGTCCCAGGTCGAGTCCCGGATCTACCAGCAACCGAACCAGTTCCCGGTAAGTAATGGTTTCTACAACCCCCGGACCCGCGTCTATTTCGAGGGCCAGCTCAGCAAGCCCATCCAGTACGAGTTTTCCTTCCAAAACACCTTCGACAATCTCGCACTTCTCGACGCCTATCTGAACTTCAACTACGACCCCCGGTTCCAACTCCGCGTCGGCCGCTACAAGACCCCGTTCGCCTATGAGTGGTATCGCGTCCACGTCTGGCACCTGCTCTCGCCCGAACGATCGCTCTTCGCCAACAACTACGAGGGGAACCGTCGCTTCGGCCTGATGGGCTGGGGCACCCTGCTCGACCAGCGCATCGAGTACGCCGTGGGGACGTTCAATACGCAGAGGAACTCGTATCAGCCGTTCGACAGCCGCCAGGACGTCATGGCCTTCCTCAACTTCAAACCGTTCTACAACCGTGAGGAGGGCTTCCTGCTCCGCGACCTCCACGTCGGCGGCTCGGTCAACGCGGGCCAGGAAAACCAACCGACGATACCGGCCGTGCTGAGGACGAACTCGGCCCCCTCGGCGCAGGGGATCGACGGTAGCGCAGCGGCCAACTCCGCAACCCTTCCTTTCCTCGCGTTTAATCCGGGCGTCCTGGAACGCGGAAGCCGGGCGCTCTGGGAGTTGCACACGGCTTACTACTATGGCGGGCTCTCTTTGCTCGCGGCCTGGCAGGGCGGCCACGAGAGCTATGCGAAGGGAGCGAACGCCCCGTCGCACCGAATTCCGATCGGCGGTATGTTCGCGCAGGCCGGCTACATCTTCACCGGCGAGACGATCCGGGACCGAACCCTGATCGATCCGATCCGCCCGTTCGACCTACGCCACGGACGCTTCGGCCTCGGCGCCTTCGAGGTTACGGCCCGCTACAGCCTGCTCGACCTCGATCGGCGAGTGTTCGCGGCGGGGCTGGCCGATCCGAACCTCTGGACCAATCGCGCCGAGATGACGGATGTCGGCTTCAACTGGTACCTGAACAAGTTCGTCAAGATCTACTTTGACTGGGAGCACGCTATGTTCGGTGACCCGGTGGTGTATAACACCAAGACCAGGCGCAAGCAGCTGACGAGCGACCTGTTCTGGCTGCGGTTCCAGGTCTATTTCTGAGAAGGCAACCTCCGACCGTACAGTCGCAGACCGAGCCTGCGTCATCGCCGGGTTCACGTAAGCCCCGGAGAGTGGACATGGCAGTAGGGGGACGTTGCCACTCTCCGAGACTTTTCGATATCACCAGATTGAGATGAGATCAGATCAGGCCGAACGCCAGCATTGCCTCGGCCACGCGCAAGAACCCGACAATGTTCGCGCCGATCACGTAATTCCCGGGGCTGCCGAATTCCGCCGCAGTCTCGTAGCACGAGCGGTGAATTTCTTTCATGATCTCATGAAGCCGCTGCTCGGTGTGCTCGAAAGTCCAGGTATCCCGGCTGGCGTTCTGCTGCATCTCGAGCGCGGATGTCGCAACCCCGCCTGCGTTGGCCGCCTTGCCCGGACCATAAGCGATCCCCGCCTCCTGGAAGACTTTCACTCCCTCCGGCGTGGTCGGCATGTTTGCCCCTTCGCCGACCGCGATACAGCCGTTGGCTACCAGCCGACGCGCGGAGGCCTCATTGAGCTCGTTCTGGGTCGCCGACGGCATCGCCACCTTGCAGGGGATGTCCCAGATATTCCCGCCCGGAATGTATTCCGCATCGCTGTGTTCGTTGGCATAGTCGGCGATTCGCCGGCGTTCAACACTCTTGAGTTGCTTGAGCAGGTTGAGATCGATTCCGCGTTTGTGGAAGATCACACCGTCCGAATCCGAGCAGGCGACGACTGTCCCGCCCAGCGACTGGATCTTCTCGATCGTGTAGATCGCCACGTTGCCCGACCCGGACACCACGCAGACCTTGCCTTCCAACGACTCACCGCGGGCCTTGAGCATCTCATCCATGAAGTAGACGGAACCGTAGCCCGTCGCCTCCCGGCGCACCAACGCTCCGCCCCAATGCGGGCTCTTTCCCGTCAGGACACCTGACTCATAGCGATTCGTGATCCGTTTGTATTGCCCGAACAGGTAGCCAATTTCCCGCGCGCCGACCCCGATGTCGCCTGCCGGTACGTCGGTGTACTCGCCGAGATGTCGGAACAACTCGTTCATGAAGCTCTGGCAGAACCGCATCACCTCGCTGTCCGACTTGCCCTTGGGGTCGAAGTCCGAGCCTCCCTTGGCTCCTCCGATCGGCATCCCGGTCAACGCGTTCTTGAAGATCTGCTCGAAGCCGAGGAACTTGACGATCCCGAGATAGACCGACGGGTGGAAGCGCAGCCCCCCCTTGTACGGACCGAGGGCGCTATTGAACTCGACGCGAAACCCTCGGTTGATGTGAACCTCGCCGCGGTCGTCCTGCCAGGGAACGCGAAAAATGATCTGCCGCTCGGGCTCGCAAATGCGTTCGATGATCTTGGATTCAGCGTACTGGGGGTATTTCCTCAAAACCGGCCCAAGGGTGTCGATGACCTCCCTGACGGCCTGGTGGAACTCGGCTTCGCCCGGGTTCCGCTGAACGACTTGGTCAAAAATCTGGTCGATTTTTCCATGAATCTGGGGCATGTTGTCCTGCGGCTGTGGGAGAGCGATTGGAGGAACCGGGTAGGAGGGAGATCACCCCGATCGCCCAGCGTAGTGCGATTGGCGTGGAGAGGTCCCGGTGCCTCATGTTTCAAAAAAAAAGGATGATCCGGCAGAGCGGCCCCGGCGAGGGGCCACGCTTCAGTCTACCACGACAAGGAATACCCAAAAACACCGGTTTTCGCCTGACGTCTGCCCTCCGAAGCCGAGAAGGGCAATTATCCCAGGCCGAGGGACAGGATTTCTCTGGCTTCGGCGGCATGGAATCACACCATCGAAACGCTAAAACGAACAAGAAATCGTCCCGGCATGAACCCAGCTCATTCTCTATTGAGCATTGGAGTTCAAAGGATCTACCGCGGTTTACCTTCGAAATGCCCACGTTCGACTGGATCGACCTGGAATCCCCCCCGATCATCAATCCCAGGGGTGGGCGGGCTTCTCACCTGACGATCACGAAGGTGGGCCAGCAAATTCGGACGCCGTCGCTGAACGGATCGGCCGGGAAGTAGTGGATCATGGCCGGCATCAGTGAAACAATCATTGCCTTGATCTCTGATTTAACATACAAATTGAATTTTTTGATGGCTTCTGAGCTACCCAAGAAGTAGATCGCGTCCCTCAGGGAGTACGGGGTCAAGCAACCCACTCATCCGAAGTCACAAGCAAATCACGCCTTCTCGCCACCTTTGTACCCGTGGAGCCTGACGACATGAGGCGACCCAAGTTCCAGATTCGGGCATTGATGATCGTCGTGGCGATCGTGGCATTGGAGTGCTGGCTACTGGTTCGTCACCCATTCGTCGGCATGCTCCTCTTTGGTCCCCTGATCGGGTCTCCCTTACTTGGCAGCCTCTCCCGCGATCGCCTCAACGGCTTACTTCTGGGGGGGATCGTCGGCGGCCTGATCGAGACCGGATTGATCGTGATTTTCATGGAAGGCACGGAATATTTCCAACCCTCGATCGCTGGTGCGTGGCGAAGCAACTATGGCCCTTTGCTCGCTGTAAATACTCTGGCTGGGTTTGGGGTCGGGTTGACGTTCGCGGCGCTGTACGCCTTCCGAATCGCCGTCACCAGTCCCGCAAGCACCTTCGAAGTGAATGACACACCATTACCCGACAAAGATCCCATGTCGGTCCATTCGACTCATTGACGGGTGGGGTAACACCGAGTCAAAATGCGCCAGAGATTTTGCGCGACACTCAACCCCTCGAAACTTACGATCGCCATCTCTGCCGAAGCGTCGGTATCTGTTGTTCGCTTTCCGGAGAAACTCCATAGAATCTCCACAATTCAATACTTTCGCACGGCTTTTTTCATACTCCAAAAACCGCTAAAAATGAGGTCAGGAACCCCAAATGCCACTCATAAACCGTCCCTGCCGGAGAGCTCTGACAATTGCTAGCCGCCGGTTCCGCGGAAAGCCCTTACGAGGTTGTTTCATCCTCGGCGTCATGTGCGTCATCTTCGGGGAAGTTCCCACGGCCCGCGCGGAGCTCCAGGTTGGAGCGGCGGTTCGTGTGATCACCCCAAACCCGCTCTTGCCTGTCTCGGGGGGGATGGGACCGACCCGGCCGGCACTTGAAAAACGAGGGGAGCTCACGGCTCGTGCCATGGTCGTCCGCAAAGGGGACGTCTCTGTGGCCGTCGTCAGCCTTGACTTGCTCGGTTTCCCGGCGGCGCTGGGTGACCGGGTCCGTGCCAAGGTCAACCGGATCCCGGCGAATAACATCCTCATCGGCGCGACTCACACGCACAGTGCTCCCGATTGCTATGCCTTCCCGGACGGCAAAGGGGGGCATTCCGGCGATCTCGCCTACATGAACTCAGTCTGTGAGAAGGCCGCCGAGGCGATCAATGAGGCAATCGACCGGCTCCAGCCGGCCCGACTCAAGGTGGCAACGGGCGAAGCCCAGGGAAAGATCGCCTACAACTACTACGCTCCCGACCTCTACGACCGCAGAATGGGCGTGATCCAGGCGATTAACCCGGACGGCAAGACGATTGCCACGCTCGTCAATTACGCCATCCACCCCGAGGTTCTCGGAAATTCCATCGGCATTCTCAGCCCGGACCTGGTCGGACCACTCTGCGCGAAAATCGAGGCGCAGGCCGGAGGAACGGCCTTGTTCATGAATGGCGCCCAGGGAGGGATGATCACGGCCGACAATCGCAATCTTGACCAATCGCGTGATCCGAAGCGTGCCTACTGGGCCGACGCGCGTTCCTGGGACGAGTGCTTGCGGATCGGCCATCTGATGGCGGACGAGGCGCTGCGCATCGTGAAGGACGTCCCGGAACAGAAGGACCCGACGCTCCTTTGCGAGTCGATCCTCGTGCGGTTCCCGGTCGAGTCCAAGTTGATGTGGGCCGTGGTGGTCGGCTCACCACTCAAGTATCCCCACAACGACGACCAATCGATCCACGCCCGAATCAACCTCGTGAACCTCGGCAACGCCCAGATCCTGACGATTCCCGGCGAAGCCCTACCGAACATCGGCTTCTACCTCAAGCGCAAGATGCGCGGCACGCATAACCTCCTGTTCGGCCTGACAAACGACGCCTTCGGATACATCTTGACGAAAGTTGATTTTCAAAGCTTCCCTCGCTACGAATACGTTTCACGCACCTCACTCGGCGAAATGACGGGAGAGATCCTCATCGAGAAGTCCCTCGAGTTCGTCAACCAGTCTCCGCCGCCGGATCGTTGACCCCAGCAAAGATACCCCAGACAGCTTTGATCATTCAAAGCGATCGGGGTTGGCCGGCGTTCGTTGATCCCAGGCTTTTCGCGAATCGGCTGTCAGTTCTCTTGAGCGTGGTGGATCGCTCGCGTGGCGCGCATCCGGTTGAATTCGAGGACAATCGCCTCGGCGCGTTTCAGTTCGGCCTCCCCGGCTGTGTCTGGCAATGGGATGCACACTTCGCCCGGCTGCGACCCAGCGGCGGGGTTCCCGCAAGGGATACCCACCAGGCGGAGAAGGGCGATCAGGTCATCAGCTTCCCGCGGGTCAATCCGGATGACCCGATCCTCCCGGCTCAGTACGGATGTCATCATGGCAAATGGTCCTTCAATCAGGGCGCAGTGAGAGCGATTTTTTTTTAGAGTTCCGGGACTTCGCGTTCCCGCCAATCCCAAAACTGCGGGCGAGTCACCCCGTTCCCGGCAAACGCAACCGAGGCAGAAGTCGCAGCGTTCTCAATGAACATCTTATCAGAGTTCGCCGGCTCTGGCCGCGAGTTCAGTCCCTGATCAAAAAAGGCGTCGGGATCGAGCCTGTCGCAATCACCGTGAACTCGATAAGATTTGTCGAGTATGGACCCCCGCGATCTCGATGCGCCTCGCCGGCCGGGTCTGTTTACAGGACGGTGGTGCATCGGTCGCTGAGTGCAGGGGTTGAGATGCGCGTATTTCGATGGGGTTTGGTTCTCGCGTCCCTCGGCCTCGGGGGATCCGGACTTGCCGCGGCCTCGGCAGTCGACGACCCTCGGCCCAACATCCTCGTGATCATGAGCGATGACATGGGGTATTCGGACCTGGGGAGTTACGGCGGAGAGATCGCGACGCCGAATCTCGATGCCCTCGCCTCGAACGGAGTCCGATTCACTCAGTTCTACAATAATGCACGATGCTGCCCGACCCGGGCCTCGCTCCTGACGGGGTTGTATCCCCACCAGGCAGGGATCGGGCACATGATGAACGACCGCGGTCATGACGGCTATCGCGGCGTGTTGAATCAGCAATCGGTCACGATCGCCGAAGCGCTTCGGCCCGCGGGATATCGCACGTATATGTGCGGGAAGTGGCACGTCACGCGATTCGCCGACGCAAAGGCCGATCGGGCCTCGTGGCCGCTGGGGCGCGGGTTCGAAAAATTCTATGGCACGATCGCGGGGGCAGGGAGCTACTACGACCCGGCCACCCTCTGCCGGCAAGACAACGTCATCACCGTGGCGAACGACCCCGAGTATGCACCCGACTCGTACTATTATACCGATGCGATTTCCGACAACGCCGTGAAATATTTGCAACAGCACGGGACGGAATCGCCCCAGAAGCCGTTCTTCCTGTACGTCGCCTACACCGCCGCTCACTGGCCGATGCAAGCGCCCGAGAAGGCGATCGCCAAGTACAAAGGCCGCTTCGACGCCGGTTACACCGAAGGACGCGAGGCGCGGCTTCGCCGGATGAAGGAGAGCGGCCTGATCGCGGCCGACACCGCGTTGACCCCCGGGTCCGACGATTGGAACGACGTCAAGGACAAGGCATGGGAAGCGCGTTGCAAAGAGGTCTACGCGGCCATGATCGATACGATGGACGCGGGGATCGGGCGGATCGTGGGCCAGTTGAAAGCGAGTGGGCAACTCGACAAGACGCTCATCTTGTTCCTGCAAGACAATGGCGGCTGCGCGGAGAACACGGGGCGGTCCGCCAACGGGAACGGGCCGGCCGACCTGAAACCGCTGGGACCTGACCAGTTTCAGACCAAGACCTCACCGCCAATGCAGACGCGCGACGGCCGCTGGGTCAAAACCGGTCCGGAGGCCTTGCCCGGCCCGGCCGATACGTACATTGCCTATGGTCGCGGTTGGGCGAACGTGAGCAACACCCCGTTCCGGGAGTACAAGCACTGGACCCATGAAGGCGGAATTTCCACCCCTTTGATCGCCCACTGGCCCTCCGGAATTCGACGCGAACGCGCCGGCCAGTTCGAACGACAGCCGGGCCACCTGATCGACATCATGGCCACCTGCGTCGACCTCGCCAAAGCCGACTACCCGACCGAGCGAAACGGCCAGCGCATCAAGCCCCGCGAAGGGGTGAGCCTGCGCCCGGCGTTCAATGGCGATTCCCTGGCCCGATCGGAGCCGATCTTCTGGGAGCACGAAGGTAACCGCGCAGTTCGCGAGGGAAAGTGGAAGCTGGTGGCCAAGGAGAACGAGCCTTGGGAGCTGTACGACATCTCGTTGGATCGGACCGAGCTCAACAACCTGGCCAATTCGCAGCCCGAACGGGTCAAGGAGATGGCCGCGAAGTGGGATGCGTACGCCGCAAGGGCTGACGTCTTGCCATTGGGCGCCTGGCGGGCCGATGACTCCGCCAAGGGGAGCTTCAGCCGAGAGCGCCACTTCTCACTCAAGGCGGGCGATCGTCTCGGGCGTTCCCAGGCCCCGGCCATCGTGGACCAACCGATCACGATCCGCGCCCGGTTCCATGCGAGCGAAGCCGGCGATGACGGCGTGATCGTCGCTCAAGGAGGAACCGCTCACGGCTTCACTCTGTTCGTGAAATCAGGGCAACCCCGCTTCCTCGTCCGCACGGCCGGCAGCAACGTCCGGATTGTCGGCCCAAAGCTGGCCGCGGGCGAACATACGGTCATCGCCCGACTCGACGCGAAGGGAACGCTCTCGCTCGACGTCGACGGCAAACCGGCCGCTGCCCCGGTGCCCGGCAAGCTCTTGACCCGCATGCCGGTGGATGGGCTCGAAGTGGGACGCGATGAGAACGGCCCCGTCGGCCCTTATCAATCGCCTCACGCCTATGCCGGCAAAATCGAGTCGGTCGTGGTTGAGCTCGGCGGCCAATAAATCCAGGACGGCCACCACACGAGCGCAGCCGATTGGGCCTCGGGACTCGAAAGAGCCCGAGGCCGTTTCTTTTTTTCATTTTCACGCGGGCGTTCGTCCGGTAACACTCAATTCGCAGACGTTTTGGATGTGCTTGCAAACGTGACCGCGAGGGGAACGCTCACAACCAAGTCACAGCCTTGCCAAAAGAGAGGACGAACACGATGTCCGAACATACGGTCGACGTCAGTTGGGTGCGGGAAACTCCCGACTTCGCCTATGAGAATTACAACCGGGACCACGACTGGACCTTCGATGCGGGGGTGACGATCAGAGCATCGGCCGCTCCTGCCTATCTGGGGAGTGAATCCTGCGTTGATCCCGAGGAGGCGTTCGTCGCCAGCCTCTCGAGCTGTCACATGCTCACGTTCCTGGCGATCGCCGCCAAAAAGCGGTACGTGGTGGACGGCTACAAGGATCGCGCCGTGGGCGTCCTCGCAAAAGACGCGTCGGGCCGCCTGGCCGTCGTCCGAGTCACCCTGCGCCCCGAAGTCACGTTTGGCGGGGAGAAGAGGCCGACCCCCGACGAACTGCGCCAACTCCACGAACAGGCCCACCACGGCTGCTTCATCGCCAACTCGGTCAAAACCGAAGTCAGCGTCGAGTCGCCCTGAGCCGTCGACCTCACGGGCCGTCGCAGCGGCCCGAACCTGCCGTGACAACCCACTGTCACCGGCGGCCGTGCCAACGGGTTGCATTGGTGTGATCGGCCCTTGCTTACCTAACCCGCGGATCTCCCCGCGACAAATCGCAAAGTCTTACCATCAGCCATTCTCGGTCATGAGAAAAGGTTGAGAAGAGGCCCGGTGGGTGCTTGCGGAGCGTTGGTGGGACTGAGATAGTTCAGCGTTCACGCTCGGGCTGTGCGTCTAGCCTCGCCGGTCGGGCGGGGGTTGCCATGATCCTGGGAGATTCGCGAGATGACAGAACACGATCCCAAAAACCAGGGAGGCCCGTCAGGGCCAAGCCGCCGCGACTTCCTGCGGGGGTCCGGTCTCGCAGCGGCCTCGGCCGTGCTGACGGCCCAGGCCACCACGGCGCTCGAAGAGGCTCAGGCGGCGGAAGCGGCGGAGCCGAAGGTTCTGACCGGTGAAGTCAAGCTCACGCTGCACGTCAACGGTGAGGATAAGACCTGCACCGTGGAGCCGCGGAGCACCCTGCTTGACACCTTGCGGAACCGCCTGGACGTCACGGGCCCCAAACGGGTCTGCGACCGTGCGAGCTGCGGCGCCTGTACGGCGATCATCGACGGCGCTCCGGTCTACTCGTGCACAACGCTGGCGGTTTCCTGCCAGGGCAAGAAGATCGAGACGCTGGAAAGCTTCGACACCGGCGAGTCGAGCGTCGCGCACGCGTTCCACCAGAATGACGCCTTGATGTGCGGCTACTGCACTCCTGGGTTCGTCACCGCCTGCAAGTCGTATCTCGACAAGAACAAGGGCAAAGAACCGACGCTCGAAGAGATCAAGCGTGGCCTCGACGGCAACATCTGCCGCTGCGGCACCTACATTGGCGTCTTCCAGGCGGCCCTCGCCGCGGCGAAAGCCATGAAAGGAGCCTGACCGATGGCGAGTTGGCCCGAGAATCCGCGACTGATCAATACCCGAATCCCCCGGCTCGATGGCATGGCCAAGGCGTCGGGCAAAGCCAAATACCCCTCCGACGTGCGTCCCCAAGGGATGCTCTTCGGCACCGTTCTGTATAGCCCCTATGCCAATGCCACGATCGTCTCGATCGACACCTCGGCCGCCGAGAAGATGCCGGGCGTGAAGGCCGTGGTCGTGCTCGCCGGGGCAGGCAAGAAAGTTCAGTACCATGGCGACGACATCGCCGCCCTGGCCGCCGAGACCGAGGAGCAGGCCCGCGACGCGGTCCGCGCCATCAAGGTCGAGTACGAGCTCCTCCCCCACGTCGTCACCGAGGCCCAGTCGATGGCCCCGGGGGCGCCTGAGATCGTCAAGGGGGGGAACACACGCAAGGCCCGCGCCATCACTCGGGGCAAACCCGACGAGGCGATGAAGACGGCCGACGTGACAATCGAGGCCACTTACTCGTTGCCGGTGATCACGCACGTCTGCCTGGAAACTCACGGGCTGACCGCCAAGTGGGAAAGCGATGACAAGCTCGTCGCCTGGGCGAGCACCCAAAGCGTCCGCACCGTGGCCAGCGAGCTCGCGGGCAAGTTCAACATCCCGACCTCGAACGTCACCGTCCTGACCGAGGTGATGGGCGGAGGCTTCGGCTCGAAGTTCGGGGCCGACATCTGGGGTCAGGCCGCCGCAGAGCTTTCTCAGAAGGCGGGGGGACGACCGGTCCGGATGTTCCTCGACCGGATCCAGGAACACCTGGCTGCCGGGAATCGTCCGAGCGCCTCCGGTCACGTGGTGCTGGGCGCCACGAACGACGGCAAGATTGTCTCCCTCATCGCCGAAACGCATGGGACAGCGGGACTCGGGGGCGGTTCACAATTCCCGTTCCCGTACATCTACGAGGTCCCGAATAGTTCGCGCGGTCACACCGATGTCTTCGTCAACGGCGGCAAGGTCCGGGCAATGCGGGCTCCAGGCCACCCCCAAGGCTGCTCCATCATGGAAGCGGCCATGGACGACCTGGCCGACAAGCTCGGAATTGACCCGCTCAAGTTCCGGCTCAACAATCTCCCCGACAATCAGACGCCGAACCTCAAACCGGTCTACGAGGCTGAGGTTCAGATGGGGGCCGACCTGATCGGCTGGAGCAACCGCAAGCCGCGCGGCACCAATGGCAAAGGGCCGATCAAGCGTGGCCTCGGGATGGCCTTGCACACCTGGGGTGGCCGCGGTGTGGACGGCAATCAGGTGAGTTGCACGATCAGCCCCGACGGCTCGGTCGAAGTCAAGAGTGCCACGCAAGATATCGGCACCGGCGCCCGGACCGTCCTGGCGATCATCACCGCCGAGGTGCTCGGCCTGGAACCGACCGATATCCATTCGAATATCGGCAACTCGACATTCCCGCCGGGCCAAGGCTCAGGGGGCTCGACGACCACTCCCTCCATGAGCCCGCCGACCTACCAGGCCGCCCTCAAGGCCCGCGACGCGCTCTTCGCCAAACTGGCCCCCACGCTCAACGCCAAGCCCGAAGACCTTTCGCTGGCCGGTGGCAAGCTGCTGGTCAAGGGCGAGGTCAACATGTCCTGGAAGGACGCCTGCCGTAAGCTCGGGATGATGCCCATCTCGGTCATCGGTGAGTTCGACCAGACCCTCGCCAGTTCGGGCGTCGGTGGCTGCCAGTTCGCGGACGTGTCGGTCGACATCGAAACCGGCGTGGTCAAGATCAACAAGATCGTCGCGATTCAGGACACCGGCCAAGTCATCGACAAGCTCACCTGGGAAAGCCAGGTGTACGGCGGCGTGATCGGCGGCCTGAATTACGGACTCTTCGAGGAACGCGTGATGGACCCGACCACGGGCGTCATGCTCAACCCCGACATGGAGCTCTACAAGCTCGCCGGCGCCTCCGACATTCCGGAGATCATCGTGCGGTGCTACGAGCCCGATGAGCAGAAGAAGCGCGGGGTCATCGGCGTGGGCGAACCCCCCACGGTCTCGACGGCCGCCGCCATCGCCAACGCCGTCACCAATGCCATCGGCGTTCGGGTCGCCGAATGGCCGATGTCCCCTCGAAACGTGCTCAACGCCCTGGCCAAGAAGACTTCAAAGAATGGGGAGGCGTGACCGATGAATGCCTTTGATTACGCCGCCCCCGCGAGCATCGAGGACGCCGTCAAGCTCCTCGGCACTCCCAAGAGTGAGGCGCTCTCGGGCGGCACCGACCTGCTCTGCCGCCTGAAAGACTACGTGTCCGACCCCGCCCGCGTCGTCTATCTCAAAGAGGTGAAGGCCCTGGCCGGCATCTCCGGGAGCCCGACGAGCGACGGCCTGACCATCGGCGCCGGGACTCTGCTCGCCGACGTCCTCGATCATAAGGGACTCCGCACGTCGTATCCCGCCCTCTGGCAGGCCACGCTCGAAGTGGGTACTCCGCAAATCCGCAACATGGCCTCGGTCGGCGGTAACCTCCTCCAGCGCCCCCGCTGCTGGTACTACCGCGCCGGCAACGGCCTGCTCGCCCTCAAGGATGGCAAGAGCCTGGTCCGCCAGGGGGACAACCGCCACCACGCCATCTTCCTGACCGACGGCGACGCCCTCTTCGTCAACCCGTCGAGCCTCGCCGCGCCGCTGATCGCCCTCGGGGCCGAGGCGACGATCGTCGGGCCTAAAGGAGAACGGACGGTCAAGGTCGAAGACCTCTACCAAATTCCCAAAAAGGACGCGGACCGCGAGTTGACGATCATTCCCGGTGAGGTGCTCACCAAGGTCACCATTCCGGCGGCCAAGGGGAAGAACGCCTCGTACGAGGCGCGACAGAAGCAGGCACACGACTGGCCGTTGGTGCTCGCCTCGGTCAATCTCACCCTGGACGGCGACAAGGTCTCCAAGGCCCGAGTGATCCTCGCGGGGGTCGCGCCGATCCCCTATCGGAGCGAGGAGGCCGAGAAGGCGATCGTGGGCCAGGCGATCACGATGGAGACCGCCGCCGCCGCCGGCGCGGCCGCCATCGCCGCGGCCAAACCGTTGTCGATGAACGAGTACAAGGTCACCCTCACCAAAACCGCGGTCAAGCGTGCCCTGCTCGCCGCGGCCGGCAACCGGTACTGGGAGGAGGTCTGAACGACGATGTCCGACGGCGATCCGAACGAACTGCCGGTTGTAGAATCGTCCGTCCCTTGCCGCCACCTGCGCAACAAGGGAATGTACGTCTACACCGATGTCGTTGAGAACGACTCGCACCCTGACTACGACAACACCATCTTCTGGTGCCTGCAAACCATGAAGGGCTTCGGGCCCGACGATGACTTCGTCGAACGGTACGAATGCCGTAATCCGACCCGGGCGTGCTACGAACCGATGTGAACCCTCCGTTCAGATCAGGCACGTTCGACTTGATTCGATTGTGAGTCACCCCAGCCCCGAAGGAACGGTCGTCACTCGCTGACCTCCGCTCCCTCGGGGCTCTGGTCGTTTGAGCCCGGAAAGCGGGCCGTCCGGGTCAGTCCCAGACGGCTGGGGTTCACTCCCAACGGCCAGGCCGGCCGTTCTACGGGATGAATGAATTCGGTAGGGCGAGGACGGTTCGGCCCCGGAATCGGTACAGACGATCGCCGTCCCAAACGACCAATCGATAGAACAGGAATGAATCGCGGACTCGTCAAGTTTTTTGAAATTCCTCTTGAATCGAGATCGACTTTGCGACCATTCTAATGTTGAGCCGTTACCCGCGACATGCGGCACGGCTTCTACATATCGGTTCCCGTCACTTCCTCGAGTAGGGAGAGAACTGCCATGGGCGACAAGGCACCGAAAGACAAGAACAAGCAAAAGAAGATCGACGACAAGAAGAAGGGCGCATCAGCCAAATCCGCGGCCGCGCCGGCTGCCCCGGTTTCGGCGAAATCAGCCAAAAAATAACGGCTCAACGAATTGGGGAGTGGCGTCTCGCCCACCGAGGCGAGACGTGGCTCACACCTCCGTTGACCGCTGGACTCGTTGCGGCGAAGTCGGCCAACGAGTCACGACAGACCTGATCAGCATGATGCGTCTCGCCCCGCCCACTGAGGCGAGGCGCGTCACGCCTCCATCGACCGAGACATTCGTCTCGGATCGATCCCTTGCCGGAGGTTTTCCTGGGCGGTTGCCAGGCTCCGCGTGCTCAGCGCCACGGTGAACGGATGGCTGGGGACGGAATGTTGCGCATCGGAGAGTTGCCCGGCCAACGCCAGCGCGGATTGGCCCAGGTACTCCCGGCCGCCGGCCTGCCAGAACGAGGCCATCCAGTAGAGCATCCGCCGATAGAGCTCGAGTTGGCCGAACAGCCGGTGCTCGAACAGGAAACGATAAGCGCCCGCGTCCCGCTTGGGGTTGGGCAAAGCCTCCGCCCCCTCGCGAAGCGCAATTTCCTCAGCCAATTCGTAAGTCAACGGCGAGTCATCGAGCCAGCTCGGGCAGGCGTCGAGCACAGCTTGGGCTCGGTCGAACATTTCGTCGAAGGGGAGCACCGAGGGATCCCATCCCGGAAAGGGAGCGGGGAACGGGAGCGCACGGAATCCGGGAGGCATCGTGGCCTCGAGCCAGTAGCGAAGCGTGGGAGGGGTGGATCGGCCGCAGAGCAAGACGCTCCCACCCAGGAGCCGGAGGGCCAGCTCGGGCACGTTCTCGACGATTTCGAGATCGGTCTGCTCAACGAGTTCTTCGAAGAGGCCGGCTTCCTGCGGCGAGTCGAGGTCGGCCTGGCCGATCACGTCGCAAACTCCCTGGCTCACGTCGCAGACAAAGGCCCCGGCCGCCAGTGAACCCTTCCGATACGAGGCGAGCACAATCGTGCCACGCCCTCGCCCGTCGAGCGCGGTGACCAGCGATCGGGCCACGCTCGACTCGGTCTGGATCGCAGTCGTCGCCTGCCCAACCGCGGGGAGGTCGACCTTGGAGCGGCCCGTCAGCCAGTCCTTGGCTCGTGCCACCACCTCGGCGTCGGGATGGTCGGCGGCGATTGACTCCCAGACCGCAACCAGGTGCTCGTGAGTTTCGCTGGGCTGGGACAAGGCCTCGAGAGCGGCGGCCCGAGTCGGAGGATCATGAGCGAAGCAGAGGAGCCGGAGGAATTCAGCGAGCCCCGGCCCGATCGGCCCTTGGGCCAGGCCCTCGATAATCTGGGGCCGAATCTCGGGTTCCACGGCACCGAGGCCCTGAAGCGCCAGCCAGGTCCCCTCGGGATCCCCTTCGAGTTGCTCGGCCAGTTGCTCGAGCGATCCTTCCTCATCAAGCAGTTCGTCGAGCTCTTCCGAGCGCGCGACGAGTTCGGGGAACTCGTCGAGAAGCTCCGCCCCATCCAGCAGCGTCACCACTTCCCAGGTCCGCTCGGGAGAAAGGTGAGGCTGGCTGACCAGAGCCGTCCCCAGCTCACGTAGCAGCGCCGGGGTCGCGTGGGCCTCGATGATCCGCAGAATCACCTCTCCCTCGGTCCCGCTGAGGTCCGACATCCGCTCGCGGGCAGCGGCGAGCAGGCGGTCGGCCGGTACCCGTTCGATCAATCGATCCAACTGTTCGTCGCGCTGGCGTTCGGTCCACTCGGGGTGGGTGCGAAACGCCTCGAGGAGGGCTTCGGGAGTCTCATCGTCCGATGAGGTCAAGTGGTCGGGCGGCTGCGGGTCCATGCGCGCTCCGGTGAGCTTGGCCAGGATTATTCTCGGCCTATTAAGCTGCCAGACCGGCCGTTGCACGACAAGGTGAATCGGAGCCGGTTCCTCCTGGAGAGCCGACCACGAGGAGTCCTCGCCCCCATTCCATCATCGTGTCCAAACGGGTCGATTCAGTCTTGGTCCGGTCGCAACCACCCGGCATCGAACTCGGTCTCCAGTACGACCGGTTCGTAGAGACTCGGGTCGATCTCGGTCAGGAATCGGCTCGGCGTGGCAACGACGTTGGGGCCTCGTCCTCCTCGAGAGATCAGAAGCGGGTAGGTCAGGTAGAGCTCATCCATGGCGCGGGTGACCGCAACGTAGAAAATCCGACGCTCCTCATCCTCGCCCCCCGGCTCTCCCAGGGCCCGGTAGTTCGGGAAGTTCTCCTCGATCAGGCGGGGGACGAACACACGCGACCACTCCAGCCCCTTGGCCTGGTGAATCGTACTCAGGACCAGGATTTCCGCCGGGTTATCCCCCTCGGCGAGCGTGTCCATGCCGTAGACGTCGCCAGCCAAGAGGAGTTCGGCGATCAAGCGTTCGAGACTCTCGTAGCGTGCGGCGAGCACGCCGAGTTGCTCGATGTCGGCGATCCGGTTGTCGGGGCGGTCGTACTTCACGCGGAGCGTCGCGGGGTATCCCCCCTCGAGCAGCGCCGCGATCGCGGCGGCCGGATTGCTCTCCGGGCCGGACGCCCTGATCTTGTTCAGATCGGCCACCAGCCCGGCGAAGAACCCCTTGCTCTTGGCCGGCACCAGCGCCATCGTCTCGGCCGTGGCGAGCCGCTCCAGGGGATCGGCAGACCGGGCGAGATGCTCGCAGATCGCAGCGGCCTTGACCTGTCCGATCCCCGGCAAGAGGAGCAGGACACGCCTCCAGGCTGCGTCGTCGCGTGGGTTGACCAGAATTCGAAAATAGGCCAGGGCATCCTTGATATGCGCCTGCTCGAAGAAGCGCAGACCACTCCGCACCGTATACTGGATGCCTCGTGAGACGAGGTCGGCCTGGAGCAGAATACTGTCGTGGTGGTTGCGATAGAGAACCGCCATCCGGTTCAGCGCCACGCCTTGCTCGTGGCACTCGAGGATTTGCTGGCAGAGAAACTCCGCCTCCTCATAGGCATCCGCCGTGGGAACCGCGATCGGCCGGACGCCTCCCGAACGGGCCGAGACCAGGGTCTTGGGAAACCCTGAGAGATTGTGGGCGATCGACGCATTCGTGAATGCGACGATCTCGGGGGTCGACCGATAATTCACCTCGAGCTGGAACAGCCGCGCTCCCGGATGGCGGTCCGGGAACTTGAGAATATTATCATAATTGGCTCCCCGAAACCGGTAGATCGACTGCGCATCGTCGCCAACCGCGGTCAGATTCCCGGAACCGGCCCGCGCGATCGCCTCGACCAAGGCGACTTGCACGATGTTGGTGTCCTGCATCTCGTCGATGAGAATATGGCGGAACATCCGCCCTTGGGCAGCGAGCTGGTCGGGGAACTCGCGGATCAGGCGCCCCCACTGCCCGAGCAGGTCGTCGTAGTCCATGCAGTTGGCCGCGCGCTTGCGACCGGCATAGGCTTCCGCCGTCTTCTCGAGATGCCCGCGCCACGGCTCGAGGTCAGGATGGCGCTCGGCCAGGACCTCGTCCAGCGGGCGGCCGACGTTGAAGACGAAGCTCAAGAGGTGCTGCACCAAGGCGGGCTTCGGGGCCATCTTCCCGGTCCCGAACAGCCCGGCGTCGTTCATCGCCAGTCGAATCAGGTCGAGTTGATCCTCACTGTCGAGAATCGTGAAATTCGTCCCATACCCCAGCAACGTGGCCGATCGCCGGAGCATTCGATTGCCGACATGATGAAACGTACCTGCCCAGACTCGCGCCGCATTGGGACCGATCAGTGACTCAAGGCGTCCGACCATCTCGCGCGCCGCGCGGCGGGTGAACGTGACCAGGAGGATCGACTCGGCGGGGACCCCCTTGGCGATCAAATAGGCGACCCGATAGGTAATCACCCGCGTCTTCCCCGAGCCGGGACCGGCCAGGATCAGATTCGCGCCGTCGGGTGCGAAGGCGGCCAGACGCTGCGATTCGTTGAGGTCCTGGCCAAATCGCTCTGCGAGCCGTTGATCGGCAACTTTCTTGAGCTGAATTTTCCGCATGCAAATCCCGGCTGATCATCCTTAGGGGATGATAGGGCGTGTTGAAATCGTCCTCAGGGATCCCATTATACGACGACCCGAAACCCTGAAAACCAGGCTCTCTACCCGGGCAGTCTGACCTTCCCCAAACTCACCCTCAAAAGTGCCCGCTCGCCGCGGCCACTCCGCAACGAATCCCACGGTATCCAGGTCAATTCGAAATGGTTCAGGAGACGTGAGAGACTTTGATGCCGTTTATTTTCGCGGTTTCGGCATGGACGGCAAGGCATTCTCCTTGTATGTTTGAGAGCCGAGACGAATCCTTTCTGTGCCTTGCAGGGTGGAAACCTGAGGGAATGTTTCAACCTGCCAACACCTCTCTGGGTTTCGTCTCAGCAGATTCTCCCTACGCCGACCGACGGCCGGAACCACTGGGGATGAACTCCTGACCGAGAGGTTCCTTCGACCTCGTTGGATTTCCACCCGATCTATTGCCCGCGACTTCCGTCGTGTCGGATGGCACGGCACCTGCCACCGTTTTAATCGGTTGCCTCCCCCATTTACTCCGAGCGACTGCCATGAGCACGGCCGAACAATCCTGTTCCGGTGTCTTGGAGATGCACCCCAAAGGGTACGGATTCCTCAGAGACCCCGCGCGGAATTATAAGGTGGGGACGAACGACGTTTACGTTGGCTCTCCCCTGCTGGCCAAGTTCCAGCTCCGCCAAGGGGTGCGACTGACAGGTCGGGTCGAAGGTCCGGCCAAGCGGGGCGAATCGCTCCGGCTCGCCGAACTTACGGAAATCGAAGGCCGAACGCCCGATCAGTATCTCGGACTTCGGGGCTTCGATGACTTGACCGCGATCGACCCCCACGACCGGATTCATCTCGAAGTCGGCCCCGAGCCTCTCGGGATGCGCGTGATGGACCTGCTCACGCCCATCGGCAAAGGTCAGCGCGGGCTGATCGTGGCTCCTCCGCGAACCGGCAAGACGATTCTCCTCCAGCAACTGGCCGCCTCCGTCACCAAGAATCACCCCGAACTCACCCTGTTCGTCCTCTTGATCGACGAGCGGCCCGAAGAAGTGACCGACATGCGCCGGACGATTCAAGGCGAGGTCATTGCCTCGTCCTCGGATCATTCCACCGAGGAGCACATCCGGCTCGCCCAATTGACAGTCGATCGCGCCAAGCGAATCGCCGAGACGGGTGGGCAGGTCCTGATCCTTCTCGACAGCCTGACTCGCCTCGCCCGGGCCTACAACAAAGGATCAAACTCAGGCCGAACGATGTCGGGCGGAATGGACATCAAGGCGATGGACGTCCCCAAGCGACTCTTCGGCGCCGCGCGAACCTTTGATGAAGGCGGCTCGCTCACCGTCCTGGCCACCGCACTCATCGACACCGGCAGCCGGATGGACGAACTCATCTTCCAGGAGTTCAAGGGGACCGGCAACATGGAGGTCGTCCTCGACCGCCGCCTGTCCGACCGCCGCGTCTGGCCGGCCATCGACATTCAGCAGTCGGGCACCCGTAAGGAAGAACGACTCCTCGACCAGGAAACCCTCGGACGCGTCAACCTGCTCCGCCGTAGCCTCTCGGAGCTCAAACCGACCGAAGCCATGGAATCGCTGGTCAGACAGATGGCCAAGTTCCCCAGCAACAAAGCCTTTCTCGAACGAATCGGCCAGTTCCAGAAAGATCATTGACGACCGCGCCAAATGAGTCGCCCGGCCGATTCTCTAGAGAGGTTCACCCTTGGGTTGCGCCCATTCGGCCCCTCCCTCTCGGTTGACTACGAACTCAGACGAAGACAGGAAGCCGAGGCTCCCGATTCCTCCACAGTGCGCAACTCCATCGTGAGCCGCGCTAGTCGTCCTTGAGCCTCTTGATCAGGATCTCCCGAAATTGGATCGGGCCGCCTTCGGATTGCCAACCGATGTGGCCGCTGTCTGGCGAGGCCCCGGTACCCTGGGCGACCTCGACTCCATTGATCGTGGACGTGATTCGGCCGTTCTGGCAGGTCACTTCGAGGTGGTTCCACTGGCCGATCGGCTTGATTGCTTGCTTCTGTGCCTGGGCGTTCTTGGCCCCTGAGAATTTGGCGCCGAAGATCGCGAAGGTATTCCCGGAGTCGGCGTTCAGAAGTTGGACCTCGATCGACTTTGGCCAGACCTTGTGCGGCTTCTGAACATGCAGAAGCACACCACTGTTGCCGTTGAACCTGGCATCATCGGCCAGGCCCTCAGGGCGATCGTATCTCCAGTCGAGCTTCAGAATATAATTGTGATAGGTATCCTTGGTGGCAAAGTAGCCGTTGGTTTTTCCAAGGACCTTGATCTCGCCCTCCACGATCTTCAGCGATTCGGGGCTGATTCCGATCAGGTCGAACTGGGCGGGGTCATCTCCCTTGACCAGCGCGACGAAGCCGTCATCGGCCCTGGCTGAAATGGAAACCGTGAGTGCGGCGATCGCCATCACCATCCAGGAGCACCGGCGCATGAGATCGACCTTTCTGGAGCGAGGGAACCATACTCTTTCGAGCCCGGGGGCTTGATCGGACCAACTCGAGTATCATGGCGAGTGGGGTTGAGAGCAAACCGACCGGTTTGGCCCGTGGTTCCGAACCTACTTCTACTTCCTTGGTGCGCTCAGCCGCAAGGTCCAGGCGGCCTCAAGAGTCGAGACGAGCAAAGCCAAAGACTGACCGCAAGTTAACTGGGGGGTAGGCTCGCCCGGGTCTTTTCCAGAAGGCACAACGCGTTAACCCACGAGGTTGCGTCCGCTGTCTCATGAGTTTCTGAGTTCCCAAGCGATTCACGGGGCTGCAATCATGATTCCCAACCGTGCGAACGCCTTGCTCCCGGCGCTACTGATTCTGGCCGCGTTCGGTCCAGTCGCAGGGCTTTGGGCCCCAGCCGTCCGTGCGGCCGATGAGGTGGCTCGTTCGCTCCAAAAAGAACCGATCTTCGAAGGACTGGGCTCTCACGGCCGCAAGATCACGACCAACTCGCCGGAGGCACAACGCTACTTCAATCAGGGGCTTGCGTTTCTCTACGCATTCAACCATGACGAGGCGATCCGTTCGTTCCGGCAGGCAACGGAACTCGACCCCGCGTGCGCCATGGCCTGGTGGGGAATCGCGATGGCCCATGGGCCACACATCAACAATCCGGTCGTGCCCGAGGAGCGAGCGAGAGCCGCTTGGAATGCGATCGTGAAGGCACGGTCGCACCAGAACAAGGCGAGTGTGGCCGACCAGGCCTTGATTGAAGCGACCGCCAAGCGGTATTCAGAGACGCCGCCGGAAGATCGCAAGGCACTCGATCAGGCGTACGCCACGGCGATGGGGCAAGTTTGGCGGGACCACCCGAAAGATGCGGACATCGGCTCACTCTATGCCGAATCCCTGATGGATTTACGGCCTTGGGACCTGTGGCAGCCCAACGGAGCGCCTTTTCCGGGCACGGAGACGGTGGTCAAAACCCTCGAGGAAACGTTCGCCATCGATCCGAACCATCCGCTCGCCTGCCACCTCTATATTCATGCGGTCGAGGCGTCGCCCCATCCCGAGAAGGCGTTGCCGGCCGCGGATCGGTTGCGATTCCTGCAGCCAGGCCTCCCGCATATGGTCCACATGCCGTCCCACATCGACGTCCGGCTCGGCCGTTGGAAGTCTGCGGTCGAGACAAACGAACGGGCCGTCGCGGCCGATCGGGCGTACCGGACGATCCGGCCGACGCAGGGGTTCTACCGGATCTACATGCTCCACGATTACCATCTGCTCGCCTTCGCCGCGCTGATGAGGGGCGAGAGCCGTAAGGCCATCCGCACGATCGACGCGATGCTGGCCGAGATCCCGATGGAGTGGGCCCGCGAGAACGCGGCGATCGTCGACGGGGTCTTCGCCATGCCGCTGGAGGTCCGGTTGCGGTTCGGGCGGTGGGACGAGGTGCTGGCGGCCCCGGAGCCGGAGGCAACGTTCCCGATCGCCCGGGCGTTCCGGCACGCGGCCCGAGGCGTGTCGTTCGCCGCCACAGGGCGGATTGAACTGGCCCGCGGGGCTCAAAAGGAGTTCCGAGCGGCGCGAACGCGCGTCCCTGAGAACGCACGCTTCGGCAACAACTCGGCCCCTGCGATCCTCGACGTCGCCGAGCACCTGCTGGCGGGAGAACTCCTCTATCGCGAAGGACACGAGGAAGCGGCCTTCGACGCTCTGACGACAGCAGTGCGCGCCGAGGACGCCCTGAATTACGACGAACCCCCGGACTGGATCTTGCCGGTGCGCCATGCACTCGGCGCGGCCCTGATGACGTCGGGCCACTTCGAGCGGGCGGAAGCGGTATACCGTGAAGATCTGAAGCGGTTGCCCGACAACGGGTGGTCGCTATACGGACTGATGCGAGCCCTGGAGGCACAGAATAAAGACGAGGAGGCAAAGTTGGTCCGAACACGCTGGGATGCGGTCTGGAAAGACGCGGACGTGCAAATCTCCTCTTCCTGCTTCTGCCTCTCGGGGCAATGAGGAGAAGCGAGCGAAGCGACCCGATCCTTTCCCGAACGAGCGAAAGGCCGGCCGGATGGCAAACCTCCGCGTGGCCAACTCCCCACAGGAAGAGTGAAACCCGGCGATCGACTTGACGGCTCGCGGTATATTGAAGGGCTGAAACAAGAGCGTCCCCGACGACGCAAGAATGCAGTCGGGGAGCTCACATCGCTTAAAATGCAACCAAGGATGCGCGGTTGTTCCTCTTGTCCGTGCCTTGGCAGAGCGATACTGTGATAGAGTAAGATCGAGACGTAGTCGACTCATCTCGGTCCCCCTCGTTTTTCTTTTTTTTCCAGGCTCGCTCATCACTTAGGAGCGATCGCATGGCTGAGTTCGAGCATCCCCGACCGAATCGACCGGATGATTCGAACGCCGACGATGAGGTCTACGGCCTGGCCGGCGACGATTCGGTTGACTCTGACGAAAAGACCCCGGATCCGTCGGGCGTCTTTGACGACCAGGGCGAGGACTCTCGTTCTGATCAGGGCCGATCACGCCCTCTCAGTCCCTCGACTCCGCCACCGGCCCCTTTACCTCGGCTCTGGAAGGTGGCTCCGGATCCGCAAGAGGCAAAACGCTCCAAGCGGACGGACGCCACACCGGTTCCCCCGGCGAAAGAGAACGAGAAGAAAACGGCAAAAACGGGTTCGACCGCTCGCAAGCCCGAGGAAGGCGGTATCGAACGATCCGGCCGGGTCCGAACACCCAGCGAGAAGGAAAAGGCCGCCAAGCCGGCACCGCGAGAGCGGAAGGCCAGTCACGAGGCAGACGCCCCGGCCAAGAAAACGCTCGTTGAGGACACACCGGCCTTCGACACCTACGAGGCGCGGCAGCGTGTTCGAGTGCTCCTCGGCGGCGTGCTCCTCGTGGTCTGTGTTGTCGCCGGGTTCCTGACCATAGGCCCTTACCTGCCCAATTTTTCGACTGGCGACAATCCAGGTCCGGAAACGCCAACGGCAGACTCCCCGGCTCCGGTGCAGGCCCCACAAGCCCTCGAACAAGAAGCTCTCAGCCTGTTCGAGCGAGCGCGTGAAACGGCCCAGAAAGGGGACGCGAAGCTGGCGATCTCGCTTCTCAATCGGGTCGTGGCTTCCTATCCGAACACCAACGCGGCTAAAGAGGCGAAGGAAGCGTTGGCGCGGCCCGCTCGGAATCTGCCTCTCTTTATCGACCGCCCAGTCGTTGTGGCCAACCCCTCCGTGGCGAAGCCGCTCGAGCCCAAAGCAGCGCCGGATGTGGTCAACGCGACCGCGCCGACGGCTCCGCAAGGGAATTCCGCCGAGGTCGCCATCCTCTACCCGGCAAACCCCGCGGAACTGACTCCGGGGGCGCCGCCAAGCCCACCTCAGGAAACGGCGCCGCCGGTCGGCCGCCCGCTCCCCAAAGGATTTCACTCTCGGCCTGGTACTCAGGCCCACGAGTCGGGCTGGGCGTTGGAAATCATCGGTGATCGTGACGGAGCGACGATGGTTTTGGTCCCCGGCGGTGAGTTCATGATGGGGAACGACGAAGGGGACGTGACCGAACGCCCTGCGCATCGCGTGTCGCTCTCGACGTATTACATCGATCAGCATGAGGTGAGCGTCCGTCAGTTCGACCTCTTCGAAAAGGAGATCGGCCGGCGGATGGACCGGGTCCGTGCCCTGGCGCGTGAGGAGACGATCGCCCCAACGTCCGCGGACAGCCCGGTCGTCATGGTCAGTGCCAAGGAGGCGAAAGATTTCGCCACCTGGGCTGGCAAGCGGCTCCCCACCGAAGCCCAGTGGGAGATGGCGGCCCGAGGTCCTGACGGACGGATCCATCCCTGGGGCAATAATCCTCCGGAGTGGGGAAAGACGCGCAAAGTCCGGCAGATCGATCCGATCATGACCTATTC
The DNA here is from genome assembly GCF_045290345.1 of Singulisphaera photorubra. Lineage (GTDB taxonomy): Bacteria > Planctomycetota > Planctomycetia > Isosphaerales > Isosphaeraceae > Singulisphaera. The sequence continues at coordinate 5,849,395 of NZ_CP155447.1, forward strand.
CGACGACGTCTCCCCCTTCGGCGCGTACGACATGGCCGGCAATGCCTGGGAATGGACCAAGGATTGGTATGACTCCCGCTACTTCGTCCTGGTCAAGAACCAGAAGCTCTCCGACCCGACTGGTCCGGCCATCGTGCCACGGACCTTCCAACTTGCGGTCAAAGGGGGCTCGAAGACCTGGACCGTGACCAAGCGCGAGGGCATGAAGTTCGAGCAACGGCTCCCGTTCCTGGGCTTCCGTTGTGTTCTCCCCGTTGAAGGACCGGGCAATGCCTTCGAGCCACCGCCCAAGCCCACGCCGCCAGGCGGAAACGCCCCTGGGCTGATCAACACCGGCGAGGCCCCCCCACCCTTCTGAACATTGGGAATCCCGAGGGGGTGGAGGCTCTGACCATTCCGGAAGGCAAGTAGGCTGCGACGAAAAAAATCGGCGATCAGACGACTGTCCGCACCATCGATCAGCGAGGCGATTTATATTCTTGTAGGGTCCGCTGTGCGACCGTGAGTTAAGCACGGAAAGTCGGAACAGCGAACCCTATGGGACCACGTCATCCGACATCCGCTCTGTCTGGAGGAACCACTCGGCGTCATCCTTCGTGCTGATGACAAGGAGCCCGTTCCTGATGTAGTAACCCAGGCCGAGCGGGCCGAGAACCTCATAAAGCGTGTTCTTGAGTGGCACACCACGTGAGGCGATCGTGATCGGAGCCTGCATCGTCACTCCGGCTTCCGCCAGGGCCACCGGATCGACGTAGAGGGGGATCCCATTCTCCATCGGCCCGACCGGCCGGACGAAGACCTGCTTCGTGTACCACCTGTCGCTCGCCACCCAGCCGGTCGAGCGCTTCACATGAGAGACCAGGCCCGCGAGCGTCGTCCCGGTGTCGAACGGCATGTCCAGGGGCTTATCGAGCTCGGCCAGGATCACCCCATTGGCATAGTTGCGCGCGGTCCGCAGCGCAGACCTGAGATGGGCCTCTCGCTCCTTCGCCCTCTCGTGCTGGGCCCAGAGGGCGAGCACCAGCGCAACGACAACGACCCAGTACATCAAAGTGCGAAGCCGGAGCCAACGCATTCCCGACCTCCTGAATCTGCATCCGTCGCGTCTCTCGCGGTCCCAAACTTCCCAAGCCGGTGGCGAAATCAAAGGGGTCAGGAGCCAACATGGCCGTATCGGCTCCTGACCCTTTTGATTTCTGATTTCATGACCCCTTTGATTTCAGCCGAATCCATTGCCCAGCTAGAAATGGCACTGTTTGCCGGTCATCGCCGGTGAAGTTAGCTCGGCGAACGTCGGGCTGATCGACTGCGGCGGGAATCCGGGCCAGGTCACTTGGGGCGGCGCTTGGGGATCAGAGCCCCCGTGCGGCTCTTGTATTCCAAAAACGCGGAACCGAAGAGGTCGAGCAGTAGTTGCTCTTCGAGCCGGATTTTCCGCAGGTAGGCGAAGAGGATGATCGCGAGGGCGAGTATCCCACGCATCTCGCCGGAAACGATCGCTGTGCCCAGAAACATACCGAGAATCCCCGTGTAGATCGGATGACGCACTTTCCGGTAGGGTCCGGCCTCGATCAGCTTGTGATCCATCATCTTTGCTAACTTGCCACTCCAATAGGGCCCCAGGCAGTGTCGAGACCAGATCGCGAAGCCAATGGACACCAATTGAATCACAAGCCCAACCAGTCCGTTGATCGGTGAGGCCGGGGGCCATCGCCAACCTAGCGCCCCGAAGGGAACGGCTAGAGAGATGATGAGGGAAGTCCAGAAGAGTGAGAGATGAAGCACGCGGGAGCGAAGTGGCTCGCAGAACTTGCCGACGTCGCGTTTCCTCCGTGGCGTGAGCCAGTATACAAGAAACAGGATCCAGAGGATCGTCGATAGGTAGAGCGCGTGCTGCATCTCCGAACCCCCGGGTCGGCCTATCTCTTCTCAAACGTCACTATGGCACCCACACGTCTCTATCTTTCACAGAGACATGGGGACGCTGATTCGGGCGATCATCGGGCTGCTCGGGGATGTTGAATTCGGCGGGTTGCTACCAGGGCGAATTCAAAGGGGTCACCAGAATCATGGCCCTGTCCCGTTGTAGCCCGACGGGCTTGCGGGGGGCTTGGCCGGGTGAGAGATTGGGAGCATTGACAGCAACCTATCGGCTCGATCGAGGAGGCGTCAGATGCTCGTGCTCAGCCGGAAGAAGAACGAGAGCGTCATAATCGGCGACGACATCACGATCACGATCATCGATATCCGGGGTGACAAGGTGCGGTTGGGGTTCGAGCGCCCCGTAGACCTCAGCGTCCACCGCAAGGAGGTGTACGAGGCGATCCAGGCCGGCTCCGAGCCGGATGAGCACAGGACTCCGCCCGCCGTCCCCTTCAAGCGGGTTGTCCTCTCCGAACGTCAGGTCGCCACGATCGATCGGTTCCGGGAGTCGATCCGAGAGCATTCCGGTGCGGAGCTAACCCGAGAGGATGCCGTTGATACACTCCTGACGGCCTTTGAGGCGGCGGGAAAGAACCTCCCGGCCTTCGTGTACGGGGCCATGCAGGGGCCGTATCCGTTGTGAAAGTTCTGATCGGCCCGACGGATGCTCTTTGCCGCCTCGAAGTTCGCCGCACACCGGTACGGACGAACTCAAACGGGTCAGGAGCCGATATGGCCGAATCGGCTCCTGACCCGTTTGTATTCGCCCAAGGACATGCATTGCGACCTCAGGTTCGCAATGCATGTCCTCTTCTCTTGACAGTCAAGATGAGCCCGACGTTTGGCTCGTCGCAAGGGCCTGGTTGAAAACGATGGGTGTTCAATGAAGATTTTTACTCATGTTCGCGTTGATATGTCTCAGAGCATCGTAACCTTGATCGAGTCCTTGCGATCCTTGTTCCCCGAGCAGATCCTGCCTAAGGGCTTCATGTGCGAGGCGCCGCTGGACGACGAGCGAACTCGCCAGGTTCTGCACCTGCTGGAACAGGCCGGGCTGAAGCCCTGGGACTTCACCACGGGATTAGAAAAGAAAAGTGATTCGGAATTCAGCATTTCGCTAATACGTGAATACGACGCCGACGATCTCGCGGCTTGTGATTACCTGGAGATTTGGCCGCCCTCCAAGGCGTACCACCCGGAGGCGGACCTGAGGACGGACTCGGGAGAGATGCTCATCCCCCAACGGCATCTCCCACGCGGATTTGCCATCATGAGCAGCCATCTCTATCGGTCCTATTTCGTGACCGAACACGCTAAGTCCGTCCTGGAGGCCGTTCCCTTCCGAGGTGTCCGACTCAAACCGGCATCGTACCAACCGTCCAGCCACAGGAAGATCTCCACCGACCCGTCGAACGCCCTCGGCCCCAGCACGCCCTACTGGGAGCTTGACAGCGACCTCACGATGCCGCCCCTCTCGCCCACCGTGAGGCTCACCGATCGAGATTGCAAGCCGGTTCGCCGAGCTGATTTTTCCAACGGTATGCAACGAACCGATAACCTATTTAAGCCTGTGGAGTTGCATTATCGGAAGTCTGAGCTGGAAAGGCTCGAGGAGTTCGACCTGGCTCGAACGTTCGAGCCATTCGGGAATCATCGGGGCTATCAACGCCTGTTCTGCCCCTTGGTGGCTTCGAAGCGATTCTACGAGACCTGCGTCGCGAACAAATTGAAGACCGGATGGGCCCCAGTCCGCGTCGACCCGGAGTGATCCCGGCAGGGGATGCCGTCGGAGGGGCGAATTCAAAGGGGTCAGGAGCCGATACGGCCATCTCGACTCCTGACCCCTTTGAATTTGTGAAAGGTGCGTGCCCTGCCCGCTGGCTTGATTCCTACATGGCGGTCTTTTTTCTCCCTAAGCACGTGGACCTGGTCTTTCTTTGCATTGAATCATGTGCAAATCATGGGTGCCACGGGTTGTACTCAACCCGTGAGCCAAAAACCCGGGCAATCGTTCACGGGTTGAGTACAACCCGTGGCACCCGACGCCGATTGCAGCACATCGGTCACCTATCAGAAAATCAAAGAAAACCGAGACCAACGGCTTAGAGGAGAGTCCGGAATCGTCATTAAAGTGTCGGCGGTCGCGAACTTTCGGTTTCGCGAAATCCCTCTCCAGCTTCAGGTCGCAATGCTTACACACTTCTGTGGGCCAACTGCTCCCCCAGCTCAGGATGAATCGCTCACCACAACGGGGGTATCGGAAGTGCATAAGAAAATACCACGTGACGAAATAACCCAGCATGCATGCGAGGATCCCGATGCTCAAAGCAAACATGAGGATGTTAACGAGTACGGGATGTCGCTCCGGCTCGATGGCTAAGAGAGGGGATACGAACACGGCGAATAACACTATGTAGCCGAGGAAGAACCGCCAGCACATCCATCGTAGGCAGGCATACCGCCGCGAAGCCTCGGCAAGTGTTTTAGGGTCAACTTCGCCCAAGGTAAAGATCCTATCGCATTGAGGCTGGATGGCTGGCTGGGCGAATTCAAAGGGTCAGGAGCCGATATGGCCGTATCGGCTCCTGACCCCTTTGAATTCGCCCGAATCGGCTCGCTTCAGGCAGCGTCGAGCCGATTCGGACAGCGACGTCTCTACGCTATGCGATCAAAAGTCGTTTACCAGTCGCCGACGCTGCCGTCTCGGTAGAAGGACCGAAGGAGGACTTCCTGTTCGAATGGGTGTTTCTTGATCGCTTCCTCGTCGATTTCGACCCCCAGTCCGGGGAGCGTGTTGGGATAGACGATGCGTCCCTTGGGCTCGATCGTGAAACCCTCGCGGACGACTTCAGAACGCCAGGGGACGTCGTCGAGAACGGCTTCACAGATGATGTAGGAAGGCGTGGCAAAGCCGAGTTCGAGCGAGGCGGCGGTGCTGACAGGCCCTTGCGGATTATGCGGGGCGAGGGCGACGCGATACGCCTCGGCCATCGCGGCGATTCGCCGGGCCTCGGAGAGACCGCCGCAGTGGGTGATGTCGGGTTGGAGGACGCTGCAGGCGCGACGTTCCAGCAGCTCGCGGAAGGCGTGCTGCGAGACAAGGCGTTCGCCGGTCGCGATCGGGGTCGAGACGGACCGCTGGATGAGCGCGATGTCCTCGATCGTCTCGGGCCAGCAGGGCTCCTCGAAAAAGTAGAGGCCGAACTGCTCGAGGGCCTTGGCGAAGCGGAGGCCCATTCGGGGGGAAGGGCGGGCGTGGCAATCGACCATGATGTCGATGTCGTCGCCGACGGCATCGCGCATGGCCTTGACGCAGGCCTCGGCGTATTTCAAAGGGCGGAGCCCTTCGAGAGGCATGGTTTCGGGGACGGCCATCGACTTGAATGCGGTGAAACCCTGTTCGACCGCGCGCTGGGCCAGTTCACCGAAGCGGCGGGCATCGGCGGGGTCGGTCTGATAGAAGTCTTCCATTCGACCGCCACCAAGGTGGCAGTAGAGCCGGATGTAGTCGCGGACGGCCCCTCCCCAGAGCTTGTGGCAGGGAACCCCGTGGATCTTGCCGACGATATCCCAGAGAGCCAGGTCGATCCCGCTAATCGCGGTCCCGCGCACGATGCCGTTGCCGTGCCAGAAATGCTGGCGATACATCATCTGCCAGAGGTGTTCGACCCGGGTGGGGTCTTCGCCGATCAGCAGTTGCGAGATGTCCTCGATCGCCCCGACCACTGCGCGGGTATGCCACTCCAGGGTCGCCTCGCCCCAGCCGTGGAGACCGGGTTGGTCAGTCTGGACCTTGACGAAGATCCAGTTTCGCATCCGCGCATTACAGACAAATGTTTCGATCTTTGTGATCTTCATCAAATCTCTCTTTGATTCGCAAGTCCCGGAACGGGTTACCCCCCAACCCCGTCACGAACGACGACGTGGTCCAGCTCCAGGGTGAATTCGCGATAGGCTTCGAAGACTTCCATGTCATCGTTTTCGGCCAAGTCATACCAATTCCGCGCGGCCCGGTCCATGCGGTCGACGAGGAAGTCGGATCCCCGACGACCCATGGTGGACGCGACGCCGATGGCGATCAAGCAAGTTCGGCCTTCAAGCGGGGAACCACTCGGCGATCCGGGCTGCGATATTGTCGGTCAACGCCTCTAAAGAGCCGGCGGCCAGGACGGCGATCTCGGCCTGGTAGATTCCGCGACCATAGGCCGACGCCGACGGCAAGTAACCCGGTTGCCAACCGTTGACCAGGGTCAACACCACGATCGGAGCGTGGGGAGCACGGCGGCGCAGCTCCACCTGCAAGTGTTGGTAGTGTTCAGCCCCCACGGCCAGCCAGACGGCGCCTCCGGTTTTCCAGAGCAAGACGTCGAACGGGAAGTTGGGGCCGGGAGGGAGGCTGCCGACCCGGACGAGCTGCCGATTCATTCGCTCCACGAACGCCCGGCATTCGGCGGCCCGGGCTCGATCGCCACGGCCCATTGCGTCTTGCTCTTCGCGTTCCCAACGGGCGCGGTCCTGGCGGGTCGACTCGGCCGTGGGGAGGTCGGGGCGGAAGGGGAGGTTGACAGTCCAGCGCTTCAGGTCCCAGGCTTCCAGGTCGCGGAGTTGATCGGCCTCAAGGGGAACGTGACGCCAGGTACCGATGACCGCCCCCGACTCGACCGGCCCTGCGTACTCGAACCGGGTCCGCGGCGGCGGCATCCCTTCGAGAGCCGAAAGTGCGGCGTAACCGAGTTGCCGGCCATTGCGATCGGCGACGGCCAGGTCCCCGACGAAGCCTTCACGGGGCCCGAGTTCCCCCGATGCCCCCTGCAAGAAGAGACAAGGAACGCCGGTGGCTTGTTCGACGACCTCGCGCATCGCCCCCGGGAAATCGGGGCTGATGAGCGTATTATCCCAGGCCAGGGTGGTCGGGTGGCAAGCGTAGTTGACCATCGTCGCGAGCGTGCGGCCCGCTGCGTTCGTGGCCCGGACGACAACGACGGTGTCGTCCGCGGGGCCATCGGGATTGAACCCGCAGACGAATCGCCCGCCCGCCTCATCGAAGCCGTCGCGATGGGCGGCAAGGTTGCAGCGGCCCAGCGCATAGCCCAGCGTGGCCGGTTCCGCTTGCGCCTGGGCGTCGGCGACGAGGACCGCCAATCGTTCCGCAAGCTCGGCCAGATAGGGAGCAATCAGGTCGCCTCCGGGGCGATCCGCGCGTCCAGTGTCCATCAAGCCGGACGCATGCGTGTGCGAGAAGGCAACGAGCAGTTGCTCCCGCGCGATCCCGGATTTCGCCGCGACGACGTCGAGGACTTTCTGGGCCTCGAGGTCCCAGAGAAGGCAATGGTCGAGCGCCACCACCACGACGCCCTCCGACAGGCCGTTCGGCGGGGCGATGAAGGCCGCGGTGGCCGTGAGCGGCCGATGCACCCCGGTCGAGCGTTCATGGGAGGCGGCGCCCCACATCCGGTGGTAGATCCCCACCGGGGGGGTGACGTCGCCTCGGGCCACGCCGAACGAACAAAGGCTTTGCGGAGTTTCCAAGGGAGTCGGCATTGATCAGTCCGTGGAATCAGATGGTGTCGCGGTCGGCGTCGAAGATAAGCCAGCACGCCCCGGCCACGATATGGATGGCGGCGAAGAAAGTGAGCACGGCATCCCAAGACCCCGTGATCACGACGAGCTTCGGAACAATGATCGGGAAGAGGATCGACCCCACGGCCCCGGACGTGTTCATGATCCCGAAGACTTGCGGGGTATTGCGGCCCCCCAGATCCATCGTCAGCGCGTAGGCGCAGGGACCGGCCAGCGCCGCGGCGAACGCCCCGACGCTCAGGACGAGCACAGCCAATCGGGCGTCGGCGATCGGATAAGCCAGACCAATCAACAGGGTTGCCAAGAACATGCTCGCCACGGAAACCCCCTGGCGGGCAAGCCGAAGACTCCCGGTTCTCGCCAGGACCCGATCCGAAAGCCAACCGCCGGCCAGGCAGCCGAGCATGGTCGTCCAGTGCGGTAGGCTGGTGAGCAGGCCTGCCTCCCACACCCCAACGCCCCTGGTTTCATGCAAATAGGTCGGAAACCAACTCAGATAAAAGATGGCCGCGGCCGCGCGAAAGAACTGCTGCAAGACCAGGCCGAGGACCGCCCGATTGGTCAAGAGAACACGCCAGGCGATTGGACCAACGGCCTGGTGGTCCTCTTTTTTCGCCCCTTCGGAAATCAAGGCAAGCTCCGCCGCGTTGACCGAGGGGTGTTCGCGGGGGGTGTTGCGGAACCAGAGGGCGAAACCGAGCGCCCAGATCAGGCCGGGCACGGCGTAGAGCAAGAACATCCAACGCCAGGAAACATAAACCAGGATATACCCGGTCAGGGCGGCTCCGATGCCCCCTCCGACGCCCATGAAACTGGCCAGGACCCCGCTGACCCAGGCGCGTCGCGAGACCGGATACCAGCGACTCAGCACGCCCGTGGAGGAGGGAAAAATCCCTGCTTCAGCGGCCCCCATCGAGAAGCGGGCCACCAGCAGCAAGACGACTCCGTGCGTGGCGCCACAGAGCCCGGTGGCCAGCGACCAGGCCGCGGAGAAAACGGGGAGGGCCCGCCGAGAACCCCAAGCATGGTCCAACCCGGCGGCGGGCACCTGGAAGAGCGCATAGGCCAGGAAAAAGGCGCTCATCACCAGCCCCATCTGCGACTCGGACAACCCGAGGTCTGCGCGGATGAGCTTCTCAGCCACACTCAGGCAGCCGCGATCGATATAGGCAATCGTCGTGGCGACGCAGAGCCAGATCAGGACGAGATGCCGAACCCGTGATGCACTGGCATCATCAGGCCGATCGTGGAGAAGCGAGGCCTCTTCCGTTGCGATGGGGGCGACACCGGTCGCCCCATTCCAATTTGCGTCTTGCTCCAAACCAACCCCCTGTCTCGATGGCCGCGGATTACGCCAAGATTTCGCGAATCGGCATCCCGTGGTCGATCTCCAGTCGCTTGCGCCCGGGGATCTCCAGTTTGCGGCTGTCCAGGCCCAGCAAGTGAAGGATGGTCGCGTGGACGTCAGTGACGTAGTGGCGATTTTCTTCCGCGTGGAAGCCGATCTCGTCGGTCGCGCCGTGGACCACGCCCCCTTTGATACCGCCGCCGGCCATCCAGACGGAGAAGCCATAGATATGGTGGTCGCGGCCGTCGCTCCCCTGCGAACCGGGGGTCCGGCCGAACTCGGTGCCAAAGACCACGATGGTCTCGTCGAGCAACCCGCGGCGTTTCAGGTCGGTGAGGAGGCCGGCGATCGGCTTGTCGATCCGCTGGCAGTTCGCGGTGTGGTTGGCCTTCAGACCACCGTGAGCGTCCCAGGCCCCTGCCCCGCCGCCGCCGTCCTGCACCTGGACAAACCGGACGCCTCGCTCAACCAGGCGCCGACAGGCCAGCATCTGTGCCCCGAAGTCTTTCGTCTTCGGGTCGTCGAGGCCATAGAGTTGTTGGGTCTCCGCGGTCTCGCCGCGGAAGTCGATCACCTCGGGCAGCGATCCTTGCATCCGATAGGCGAGTTCATAGGCCTTGATCCGAGCGGTCAGAGTCGGATCGTCGGGATACTCCACGGCACGGAGCCGATCGAGGCGATCGACCAACCCGAAGCCAAGGCGCTGCTCGGCGTCGGCAATGTCCATCTCGGGGCGGCCGTAATCGAGCGGGTTGGCGGGATCGATCCGGATCGGGATCGCGTCGTGTGCCGGCCCGAGGTAGTGGCCGTCGCTCTTGTTCCAGTATTCCCGGACACCCATCGAAATATACTGGGGCAAATTGTCGTTGAGCGAGCCGAGGCCGTAGTGCGCCCAGGCGCCGAGGTTCGGGAACTCGCCGTCGAGCATGTGACGGCCCGAGTGGAATTGCGTCTGGGCGCCGTGGTTGTTGTCCGTCGTGTACATCGAGCGAACGACGGCAATATCGTCGATGCAGCCGCCGATGTGGGGGAGCCAGTCGCTGACCTCGATCCCGCTCTGGCCGTACTTCTTGAAGCCGATCTGGAGCGGATAAAGCTTCGTGCGCGACTGGCCGTTGGCATCATTCACGACCACGACGCGGGCCAGGGCGAGCTTCTTCGGGTCCTGCGTCCCCTGGTAAGGAGTCTCCGCGATGGTCTTGCCCGCGTATTTGTTCAATTCGGGCTTCGGGTCAAAGGTCTCCATGTGGCTGACGCCGCCATTCATGAAGAGCCAGATGACCGACTTGGCCTTGGCCGGGAAGTGAGGACGACCGGTGGGGGGCGTCCAGACTCCGTCGGAGCCGCGGACAACCCCGTCGCGCTGAAGCATTGCTCCCAGGGCGAGGCCGGTGAACCCCATTCCCATGTCGGCGAGGAAACGGCGACGGTGGACCCCGGGGCAGGAGCCTCCGCCTGGATGATTCGGGTTTGGCATGGGTCGATCGTCCGTTCTTATCGGATGGTGATGAAGTCGTTGTGGTTGAGCAACGACTGCACGAGGATCTCGCGAGCGCGACGACCTGGCGTAGCCGCAGCGCGTTTTTCCAACAGAATCTTCAGATCTGTGAGGGCTTGCTCGCAGGCCGAGAGTTCCTCGGCAGATGGAGCGGTGCCCAGAATCATGAGGAATGCCTCGGCGGCGAATTTCGCGTCGGACGATTCGCCGAGCCGACTGTTCAGACGGTCCGCGATTTTCGCCGCCATGGTCTGCGCGAGGCGGCTGTTCCAGAGCGCCAGCGCCTGCACGGGAACAACGCTCTCGCCGCGACGGTAGCAATCCTGCACGCTGGCATCGTCAAAGGTGGAGAGAAACTTGTTGTGGTCGTTGTGCGAGTGCACGAAGTAGAGGCTCCGCCGGGGAGACATCGCTTCGGTCTGGGGAACGGGCGGACCTCCGACCTGATCGGACAACTCGCCAGCGAGATGAAAAAGGCTGTCGCGAACGACCTGCGCCTCCATCCGGACCGGGTTCATCCGCCAGTAGAGCCGGTTTTCCGGGTCGGCGGCCAGGGTCGCCGGATCCGCGCCCACGCTTGAAGAACTGCGGCGATAGGCGTCGGAAAGAACGATCATCCGGTGGAGCCGTTTCATGCTCCAGCCGTGCTCCATGAAGTCGACGGCCAGCCAGTCGAGCAGTTCGGGATGGGTCGGCGGGGCTCCCTTGCGACCGAAGTCGAAGACGGTCGAGACCAAGGGCTTGCCAAAGTGGCGTGCCCAGATCTGGTTGACCGCAACGCGGGCCGTCAGGGGGTTCTTCCGGTCGGTCAACCAGTTCGCCAGCGCGGTGCGCCGGCCGGTGCTCGTGGCAGGGAAGGTCAGGACGTTCGGAGCGTCTTTATCGGTGGGCGATTCGGCCGCCTTTACCGCCCCTCGGAGCGGGGTATACTCCTCGCTCTCCGCCGCGAACGCCGTGCGGGCCGCGGCCAGAGCAGCGGTCGCGGCCTCACGCTTCTTCCGATTCGCCTCCGCGTCCTTGTCGCCGACCTGCAATTCAAGGCGGGCGAGTTCTTCTTCGGCCTTGGCCACGGCTTCTCGCCGCTCCGCATGCGCCGCCTTGATCGCCAGCGCCTTCGCGTCTTCGGCTGGAGGCTGGCGATGGCGTGCTCGATCGGCGGCGGCCCGCGCCTCCAAGGTTTCCGGCTGGGTCAGCGCGGTCGCGAGAACTTTCTCGGCGAGGGCCACCGCAGCCTTGGCCTGGTCGCGCGGCGTTCCTCCTTTGAATTCAGGCGATTCGGCCGCGACGAGCTTTTCACCGGGAGGGAGCGCGACCAGTTCCAGCGAGGTGAATTCCGCCTTCGCCGCGAAGGTGACGAGTGCGATCGCCCCGGCAGCCCGTTCGACAGGCAGGCGGTAAGCGAGCGCATGCTCGCCGTTGACCGCGACGTTCACCAACGTCCCTCGAACGCTGACGGTCAGTTCGTACGGCTCGCCCAGCTTGATCGAACGACCCAGGGCTCCTCCCGGCGGATAAGCGTCATTGCCCGCTTGTCGGTAGGCGATCTGCAGCTTGGGTCCGCCGGCGTGGGCACTCAGATAGACAAGAACCTCACGTCCTTCAGCCGAATCAAAGCTCAAGCCGACCGATCGCCAGGGGTCGCCGCCTGTGATCGTAAACCGGAGGCTGGCACGGAAGTCGACCGGATGATTGGACTTGGTCCGTAGCACGGACCGGACCGCTCCCGGATTGTCCTGGAAGAGTTTGCCGTTTTTGTAGTCCCACTGACCGGCCACCGTCTCCCAGGCGTCGGGGCGAGGGGCCGCGAAGTTGTCACGGAGGCTGAAGCTCCCCGCGTCATCGGCCTCGCTAACGGTGGCCGAGGGCTTATCCGCCTCGACCGTAGCCAGTTGGGCTCTCGCCTTCGCCAGGGCCGATTGGGCCGTCGCGATCCGGGCGTTTGCGGCCCTGACCTGGTCTTCGAGCACGAACGGACGCAACCCCGGTCGCGAGGCTTCCACTGGCAGGGCCACGGGCTTGATCTCCAGATCAGCCCAGGCCAGCAAGGCCGGGACCCCCGGCTTGAGCGGCTGATCCTTCAGCGGGTGGGCCTCGTTGCCACGGTCGAAGCGATAGGTCGGGGCATCGAGATTACCGTCGAAAACGCGGGGGATGCCCCCCTTCTCGAAATCGAGCTCGCCGGGGACTTGATCCGTCCGGACCTGGTAGGGCTCGAAGAAGGCACGGAGGCTGTAATAATCGTTGTGGCTGATGGGGTCGTATTTGTGGTCATGGCATTTCGCGCAGTTGAACGTCAGGCCCAGGAAGGCCTTGCCAGTGTGCTCGACGACCTCTTCGAGCCAGGTGTTGCGGTTGAACTTGAAGTAGTTGCGGGCCAGGAACCCGGTGGCGCGAAGCCGCTCGGGATCGTTGGGAGTCAACTCGTCGGCGGCGATCATCTCGCGGACCATCTGGTCGTAGCCCTTGTCGGCATCCAACGACTCGATGATCCAATCTCGCCAATGCCAGATATGTTTCTGGCTATTCCGGAGCTCCGCCCCCAATCCCCACCAATCGCTATATCGCCAGATATCCATCCAATGTCGTCCCCAACGCTCGGCGTGCGACTTACCGGCGAGGAGGCGATCGACCATCGCTTCGTAGGCGTCCGGAGAATTGTCCGCCAGGAACGCGGCCTGCTCTTCGGCCGTGGGAGGAATGCCGGTCAGGTCGAGGTAGACCCGACGCTGAAGCAGACCTTTGAACGCCGGTGGTTGCGGGGTCAACCCCTTCGACTTCCAACCCGCGGCGAGGAAGGCGTCGATCGGATTACCGCGACGATCGGCACCGACTGACGGGACCGAGGGACGGACCGGGGCGCGGAAAGCCCAGTGGTCGCGCGGGTCGGGCTCGAGTGAATCATCAGCGGGGGCGACGGCTCCCTGGTCAATCCAGGTTTTGATCAAGGCGATTTGCTCAGCGCTCAAGGCCTCGCCATCGCCGGGGGGAGGCATCCGCCCTTTGCCTTCTTCCATGATGCGGTCAACCAGCAGGCTCTCGTCGCTCTTGCCCAGTTCGATCACAGGCCCGCTGTCGCCCCCCTCGATCAGGGACTTCACCGAGTCGGTGCGAAGCTTGTTCTTCTGCTTGAGGGCTCCGTGGCAGGAGTAACACCGGGCCGCGAGGATCGGTTTGATCTGCTTGACATAGTCAACCGTCTCGGCGGCCGGCGTCGTCCGTGCGACGAGAGCCAACCCGAGTACGGTCATGAGGGCAAGTGCAGCACGCATCCCGGTGAATCTCCATCTTTTCCCGCCAACCGATGCGATGGGCAGTGTGGCCGAGCGCCCGGGGAGTTGGGGATCTCCGCGAAAGAACGGCCGTAACCAGAATATCTTATCGACAAGGCCAAGTCGTCGTCGAAAGCGACGGCGATGACGACCACCCAGAACAAGGCCGCACCAGGGCGAAACCGTCTTCCGGGTGGCTTGGGGGGGGTCAGTAGGCGTCGGCGCTAATAATCTCGCCCCCTTTGGTGGTGCTGACGCTCATCCAGGTCACGGCATTGATCGTGTTCTTGATGAATTTCACACTGCCATCACCGAAGAGGGTATTCACGCCACCGGGGTGCCGTCCGCGCGAGGCAAACATGCGGGGCTGGGCGCTGGAATCGGGGAATATGCAAGGGGGATTGCGAAGATAACCGCTCTTGCAATAGTCCGACGTATAGATGACGTCCGGGGCCGTGCTATTGGGGGGAAGATAGGTCGAGAAGCCCGCGGCATCCCCCCACCAGGTGAACCCGCGAAGATCGGTCCCCTGCCCGATAATCACCTCCGAGGCAAGGAGAGTGTTGCTCAACCCATCGGGAATGTCGGCAAAACCATACACACCAGGCCTGCTATAGATGTTCATAAAGGGAGCACCGCCATGCCGGACCCCGTTCAGAACCGCCTGCTGCTCCATCGCCGTGTTGCCGTAGTTGACCGCATAGCTGTGTGACGTGACGCCGAAGGTCGGCGCGTTCGGCGTGTCACTCGGGCAGGTCAACGTACCGACCCTGCGATTGGTGACCGTGGTCTGGATGGCCCCGAAATAGTAAGTGGCCTGGCCGACGTTGTAACTCGGGGAAAACGAGAAATTATAGCTATTCTGAAGACCTTGCTGCTCGAGATAGGGGAGCACGAAGACCACCCAAGACCCCCAGCAACAGTCACTCTTGCCGGGAGGCAGCGAGTTGACCGTGGAGTGATAGTTGTGCATCGCGATCCCAACCTGCTTCATGTTGTTGATGCATTGGGCGCGTCTCGCGGCCTCGCGTGCCGCCTGCACGGCAGGGAGCAACAGCGCGATCAGAACGGCGATGATGGCGATGACGACCAGCAGTTCGATCAGCGTGAACCCACGACACCTGCGTTCCATGATCGGATCCCTCTCATGACTGCATGATTGTGGCTTTTCTGTGCACTCACTTCTTCAGGTCAAAATTGAAACGATTCGGTTGACCGGCCTTGACCTCGGCGTTCAGTGTGCTCGAGGCGTTGTACTTCGCGGGAATGAGGTCCGGGGGAGACGGTGGGGTCTTGCCCGGGCCGCTATCGGACGGCGCGGCCGTAGACTTCGGGGGGCTGGTAATGATCACCCGATACCCGCCCGCGACCGGCCCCTCGTGGCGAGGGATGGAATACTCGCCGTCTTTGATCGCCGCGCTGGCGAAGGTCCCCTGATTAGTCTCGGGCCGGAACTGGATCATCCCTTGCAAGAGCGGCTCCCCTTGGAGGATGACATTCCCCGAGATCTCCTGGCGCGGCAGGTCATCGTCAGCACCGCCGCAGCCCCCGAACAGGGCGAGAACGACGATCCCAGACGACAGTCGCTGGCAAGTGGCGCCGAGCGAGGAGCCCATGCGAATCCGCCTCCGAGTTAAAGTGTTCAGGCCGCAAACCGACGGGGTTTTTGGCCGCGAACTCAGCCAAATCGATTCGGCATCCGCCGACTTCGAGGTACGGAATGAAGGAATCACTACCGTCAAGTGACGACGGACTCCCGAGGAGGCCACCCACGGTCTGCCTCGAGATCACTGCCCGGCACGAAGAAACACCGGAAGAGTCACGGGCTTGAGTCCTACGCCCGTAAGAAGGTGGGAGACGCAAGGTTCCTCTCGAGAAACGACACCGTGAAAGCCAGTCGCCGATGGACTTTTTTGCCCGCACTTTATCGTTAAAGAGAAATTAAGAGACGAACCAAGGGCCGTCAAGTTCTCTATCGCAAGATTTGTCGATTTTTTCTTCGCGAGTCCGAACTCGAGGAGGAGTGCTCACGAGGGGTGCGAACGGCAAAGGCTGCATCATGACAGTGGGAGATCAAGCACTGCAGCGGCGGATCAGCTTCGTGGGGAAGACAACCTCGGGGGTGTCGAACTTGCCGTTTTTGATGTAAGTGAGGAGAAGTTCGGCGGCGCGTCCTCCCATCTCGACACCGGGCAAGGCCACAGTCGTGAGAGGGGGATCGACGTACTGAGCGAAGTCAAAGTCGTCGAAGCCGATGATGGCCAGACTGGTGGGGACTTTGCGGCCGAGTTGCTTGGCGGCCTGGATCGCGCCGACGGCAAGCACGTCGTTGGCGCACAGGATGGCGGTAACGGTGGGATCATCGCGGAGAACGGCTTCCATCCGGCTGCGAGCCCCCTCGACGGTCTCACGCTCGACTTCCCAGACCTTGCTCCAACAGCCCCCGCCCGCCTGAATCGCCTCTTCGTAACCGGCGATACGCTTCTCAACGGCCGGCCAGAGGCGGTCGGTCGCGAGAAACCCAATCCGCTGATTGCCTTTGGACTGGAGGAAGGCGACGGCGGCGGCGGCTCCCCCCCGGTCGTCGGCCAGAACACAGGCGGCAGTGGGCGCCTCCGCACGGTCCTCGATGAGGACGAACGGGTAACCGGTGCTCTCCAACTCCTCAATGTGCTCCGCCCGCCGATCCGGCGAACCGGAGAGGTGGACGACCGCGCCGTCGAACCGGCGCTGACGCACAAGTCGTCGAAACACACCGGCGGCTTGATCAGGATGAAATCCCTGGACCAGGAGCCCATAATCCTCCTGCCGGAGGGTATCCACCATTCCGCTCAGGATGGCGACGTGGAACGGGTCGGAGAGAAAGCGGACCGCCGGATCGATGGTGAGAAAGGCCATGGTCTTGGTATATTGCAGCCGCAAGCCCCGCGCCTGCACATTGGGCTGATAGTTCAGATCGCGGATCGCTTGTATGATGCGTTGACGGGTCTCCTCCCGCAACTGCGAGGTCCGACCATTCACGACGTTCGACACGCTCTGGAGCGAGACTCCCGCCTGTTTCGCCACGTCACGCATGGTCACGCTCATGGAAAATCGCACCTTGCCATTGGGCCGAGGACTACTTCTGAGGTTTCAGCCCGGCGGGGCGTGTCTGAACCAGCCTGAGGCAAGACCACCTTACATTACCATGCCAGCATTTTCCAAATCTAAAAAGGCAGCCGAGGCCGGGCGATGAGCCTGGGATGATTCCTCCTGTTGGCATGATTCGTTAAGCCGCCCTGTCTGAGCTGAAAAACATTTGTCGAATCGGCTGCCCGTAATCGATCTCCTGACGCTTTCGCACGGCGATCTCCCACTTGCGGCTGCCCAGGCCCAAGAGGTGAGGAATGGTCGCGTGGACGTCGGTGACGTAGTGGCGATTCTCTTCAGAGTCGAAGCCGATCTCGTCGGCGGCGATCATCTCGCGGACCATCTGGTCATAGCCTTTGTCGGCATCCAACGACTCGATAATCCAATCCCGCCAATGCCAGATATGTTTCTGGCTATTACGGAGTTCGGCCCCCAACCCCCACCAATCACTGTATCGCCAGATGTCCATCCAGTGGCGTCCCCAGCGCTCGGCAGAGTGCGTCCCGGCGAGAAGACGATCGACCATCGCCCTCGTAGGCGTCCGGCGAGTCGTTGCTCAAGAACGTGGCCTGCTCCGCGGCCGTGGGAGGGATGCCGGTCAGGTCGAGAAAGACCCGACGCTGCAACAGACCTTTCGGGGCCGTGGGCTGCGGAGTTCAACCCTTCGCCTGCCAGCCCGCGACGATGAAGGCGTCGATCGGGTTACCATCTCGAGCGAAGCCTATGGAGGGGACCGGAGGGCGAGTCGGGGCGCGGAACGCCCAATGATCACGCGGATCGGGTTCGAGAGAATCGTCGGCGGGGGCGACGGCCCCCTGATCGATTCAGGCTTTGATCAATCTGATTTGGTCGGCGCTCAAAGCCTCCCTATCGCCGGGGGGAGGCATACGCCCTGGCCCTTCTTCCATGATGCGTTCGATCAGCAAACTCTCATCGCTCTTGCCTGGTTCGACCGCCGACTCACTATCGCCCCCCGCAGTCAGGGACTTCACTGAGTCGGTGCGGAACTTACTCTTTTGCTTGAGGGCTCCGTGGCAGGAGTAGCACCGCGCCGAGAGGATCGGTTTGATCTGCTTGGCATAGTCGACCGTCTCGGCAACGGTCGTCGCACTTGCGGCAAGAGCCAACCAGGACACGATCCTCGGGACACGTGCAGCACGCTTCCCAGTGAATCTCCATCATTTAATCTAGCCGACAATACGAGAGGCAGAGTGTTCGAACGGCCAGCGAGTCGGCAAACTCCATCCGGAGAACGGACACAATCCGAATGCCAGATCGAAAGTGGAGTCGTCGGCGTCAACGTCCAAAGCGAGCGGTCCACCCGGGATAATCTACCGCGCCAGGGCGTCGGCGACTCCCGGGTGGTCGACTCGATTCGAGCCTAGTAGGCGTCGCTGCTCACGATCTCAGCCCCTCGGGTTGTCGAGAGGGATCGCCAAACGTTCAGGCTGATCGAATTTTTGATGAACCGGACCGAGCCATCCCCCATCGTGGTATTCACCCCGCCCGAGTGCCTGCTCCGGGCTCCGTTGTACTGCGGTAAGGTGGCGGTGGGCGCAGTACATGGCGGATTCATCTGGTAGGGATAGACGCAATAGGCCTGGTTTTCGGTCACGTCGGGTTGAGTCGAGTTGGGTGCCACCCAGGCCGTGAAGCTCGCAGCACTCCCCCACCACGAGAAACCACGAAGGTCATATGAGGAGTTATACTGCCCCCCAGTCCCGGTACCGACGACCACCTCCGAGCAAAGCAGGGTATTGCTCAAGCCATCGCTGATGGAAGCGAAGGTAGCCACGCGTTGCCCGCCCATACCTGGGTTGGCCACATTCATGTCGGTAAAGGGAGCTCCACCAAATGGAAACGTGATCCCACCAAAGGCGAAACTGGCGGGCTGTGAGCTGGTCAGATTGCCGTAATTGACCACGTAGTTCTGCGAGGTCACCCGACCAATCCCTACCAAGCTGGTGCCACTTCCGTCGCTTGGGCACATATACGCATTCACTCGCGTTGCGGATACCGTCGTATTCGCCGCCCCGCTGTAACGCAGTGGAGCGTCGTAGGCGCTCCCCATCTGGTAGTAGACGAGATCACCGCCGAAATTCCAGGCATTGAAGAGCGCTTGCTGTTCAACTTGGGGCAGCATGAACACCAGCCAGGTCCCCCAGCAACAGGACTTCTGGCCCGGCGGCAGCGACCCATTAACACTTTCGTAATTGTGCATCCCCAAACCAATCTGCTTGAGATTGTTGATGCACTGCGATCGACGGGCCGCCTCACGGGCCGCCTGGACAGCCGGCAGCAGGAGGGCAATCAAAACAGCGATGATGGCGATCACGACCAGCAATTCGATGAGCGTAAAACCACGACGTTGACTTCTCATGAAGAACTCTCCCGTAAAAGATCCGAAAAGAAATCGTTGCGGGGTACTTCGACGCCGAGAAGAAGCGATCGTTGTCAGAGGCGGTGCAAATGAGAACGATCGAGATCAGGGATTAAAGGCAATGACTATCCGACAGTTCTCACGATGCGGCGGACCATCTTCCTCACTGACCGCATGGGATTCGATCGAAGTTGGCATCCATGCCTCAATGATTTGGAGCGATACGTCCTTGAGAACAATCGCTCAAGTTTTGCGTTAGGCAACTTCGCCGTTGCCGTCAAAAGCGAGTTTCCTCCTCGAAAATGGCTCCCTTGAATTGATACAGTTCCCCCACATTTCAAGAGTGTGAAAATCATCGTCCCTATCGCCGCAGCCCCATCTCGAGTGAGGCTGACGATCCAGAAACGACATGCGTGTGCAACTGTCCCCCGAACAGGGGGCCATGCAATCTCACTTCCGATTTCGAGCTTCTACACCGCAAACAGACGGGTTTTGACCGGGAGCTCAGCCCTATTGAATTAGGACTTGTCGGCTTGGCTATAGATCAATAATTCAAGACCCACTTACAACCCGGCGAATCGAAACATGCGATACCTGACAGCCCAAGGAGTGGCTGTCCGACAGAGGAGTCACCGAGTTTTTTCGGAGGCAAGGCCGAATGTGCAGGAAGGAGAGAGGCGTAACGTTCCTCTCGGGTGGAGTGAACAGGAGAGTGAGACGCTGATGTGTCTTCACACGCCCTTTATCGATAAAGAGAACCTAAGTGGTGAAGCGACGGCGGTCAAGCTCTCTATCGGAAGAATTGCTGGTTTTCTTTGGTGGAGGGCAAAGTCGGTCATGCATGCGAAATATCTATTATGCATGCATCTACTGGTCTCTCAGGCGGTCCCGCGATGGATCAGCACGGTAGGAAAGACAAGCTCGGAGGCAGCGAACTGTCCATCCTTGAGATACCCGAGGAGGAGTTCAGCGGCCCGACCGCCCATCTCGGCGCCAGGCAGGGAAACAGTCGTCAGCGGGGGATCAACATACCTTGCAAAGTCAAAATCATCAAAGCCGACAATCGACAGGCTGGCGGGCACCGAGCGCCCCAGCCGCTTTGCGGCTTGGCTCGCCCCGAGGGCCAGGACATCGTTGGCACAGAGGATCGCTGTCACCTTGGGATCATCACGAAGGACCGCTTCCACTCGCTCACATGCCCCCTCGACGGTCTCACGCTCAACTTCCCAGACTTGGCTCCAACCTCCTCCGCCGGCGCGGATCGCCGCTTCGTAACCGGCGATCCGTTTCTCAACGGCGGGCCAGAGTCGGTCCGTCGCGAGGAACCCAATCCGCTGATTTCCTCGGGACTGGAGATAAGCAACAGCGGCGAAGGCCCCCCCTTGGTCGTCCGCCAGAACGCATGCCGCCGTGGGAGCCGACACGCAGTCTTCGATCAGGACGAACGGGGAGCCTGTGCTCACAAGCTCCTCGATATGCTCCGCCCGACTCACCGCTGAGCCGGATAGATGAACGACGGCTCCATCAAACCGATGCTGATGCGCGAGGCGACGGAACCCGCCGCCGGCTTGCTTGGGATGGAAACCGTGGACCAGGAGTCCATAATCCTCCTGCCGGAGCGTTTCGACCATCCCGCTCAGAATTGCGACATGGAACGGGTCGGAGAGGAAGCGGGCCGCAGGGTCGATTGTGAGAAAGGCCATGGTTTTCGTACAACGCATCCGCAAGCTTCGAGCCTGCAGATTGGGCTGATAGTTCAACTCACGAATCGCCTGCAAAATGCGTTGGCGGGTCTCCTCTCGCATCTGCGAGGTCCGCCCATTCAGAACGTTCGACACGCTCTGGAGGGAAACCCCCGCCTGTTTCGCAACGTCGCGCATTGTCACGCTCATGAGAAAACCACGCCTTGCCAGTATGCCGAAACCTCGTGCAAAACCCTCGAACATTACCCCCGCCACGTCATGATTCCATCATCAATAATCCCACTCGAAAAAACAGGTCGTTTCACAATAACTCCAATGCGACGGTGGCAAAGGGTCGCCACCCCCTTCCTCAATGACCAGCCATTCGTTCGTATTGAAACAGGGATTCACCGGGCCGATCCTGCGTCTAATTCCGCATATCCACAAATAAAATCGGCCCGGCCCTCACGACGTGGAGGCCGGACCGAATTCGTTCAAGGTCTATGAGTCAGGTCGCGGGTACGCAATCATCAAGGTTCGTTGGAATCGATTCCCGCGTCGAGGACTTTGCCGATTTTGTGGCGGCACTCCTCGAGGTGGGCTCGGCTCGTGTCGTCGAACTTGGCATCTTTCTGGTCGAGTACCTTACCGATCCGACTGCTGATCTCCTTGAGATGGAACCGGGCAAGGCTGCGTGCGTCGGCCGGTACCGAGCCCCCGCCCGAGAAGCTGACATACGCATACATGTCTTCATACGGACTCCGCCGGTTGCCCAGCACCAACGTGCAAAGCCGCCGCAGGTGCTCGCGTTGGAGGTTTCGGCGGATGGTCGAGAGGGCCAAATCCGCCTTACCGTCTCCCTTGTCGGCCAATTCCGACCAGACGCCGTCCGTGAGGACGCTAAAGACTTCAGCCATTTTCAACGGCTCACTACCCGGATCGGCCACGAGTTCCTGATTCTGAAGCCGGGAGAGGACTCCCGCGTCGAAGCACTGGCTCAGGACAATCTTCTGAATCCCCAGAATCCGCTGATTGATCGGATAGTCGGCCGCGCCGCCCGACGAAAGGGAATCATTGCCCCAGTGGTACCAGCGTTCGGCGGTCAGACGACGAAGTAGGGCGGGCGAGAACTTGAACGCCTTGTCGCTGAGGATCTGCTCGGTCACAAAGCTCAGAGCCTCACGTTGCTTGGCGCCCTTCACCGGAGTGACCGGATCACGCTCCCCTTTGCTCCCCTTGTGGTCGCGCGAGACCGACTGCCCGCCGATATACGAGGAGGCCAGGTAGGAGGCGTTACCCCACTGGTTGAGCAGAGTGGAAAAGGCGCTGCGGACCCGCGCCCAGGAGTCACCATCCTTGACCACCTTGCTGTCAAGATCTTTGAGCAGTTGGGAGGCCAGCGTGATCCGCTCCTTGGCGAACCGCAAGGTGTCCGACCCAAGGTCATAGACATTCACCAGCGGATCGTTGGCGAGATACATATCCTCGTCGGTGGCGAAAACCAGGTCCCCTTCAGGCGACCGGGCCGCAATCTTCTTCAACCCGTCGGCCTCATCCCCATCAATATGCGAGTAGGCATACTCGATCGCCCAGTAGTCGTAGGGGCCGATCGTGGTCGTCACGAAATCGCCCTGCTTCTGCCCCTTTGGCGCGATATTGATCGGGTTGTAGTCCATCACGCTCCCCGCTTGTCCCTTGACCCGGGTGATGGACGTGTCGTTCAACTGGTCGGCGGTGAGCATCGAGCTCGCCTTGAAGTTGTGCCTCAGGCCAAGCGAGTGGCCGACCTCGTGCATCACAACTTCTTTGATCAATTGCCCCAGAAGTTCGTCGGGAAGCTTCGCCTCTTCCTTCTCCTTGTCTTTATCCTTATCTTCCTTGTCTTTGTCCTTGTCGGCATTCGCGACAGCCGCCAGACTGATGGCCGCCAGTCCCATCTCATGGCGCATTCCGAGACTGTACTGACAGGACGAGAACTGCCCCGAGACCTGCCGCTTCCTCAACTGCTTCTGAAGGCTGGACCACTCGGCCGGGACCGCTTCGGGAAGGTCGGTGCCCACGAGCGCGGAGCCGATCCCAGGGCGGCGGGACGGCAAAGTCACCGGCAGCCCGAAGCCCTGCTTGGCCGCCATCATCGGACTGATTACCTGGCCGATATCCAAGGGCGCGAGCTGATCTCCATCCAGACCATTCGCCGGAAGGCTGCCCGTCAGGAAGGCATACTCTTCTTTCCAGTAATGGATCCAGCTTGCGTCGAAGATGACATCGCCGTCAATCATTTCGCCGGTCAACGGGTTCGCCCGCAAGCAGGACATGGCGAACGGCGTGCTGGTCGTGATCCAGCGGAACGTGCAGTAGTTGATATCTTCAGGATCAAAATCATCCCGCCCGTCCTCTTGCCAGCGGACCGCCAGGGCGTTGCTGATCCCGATCTTCTCGAAGGCCTTGTTCCACTCCAGAATCCCTGCCTCGACGAACGGGCGATACTCGAGCGGAACGGTGTCCTCGACGTACCAGATGAGCTGCTTCTTGGGCGGAGAGAGCTTGGCCTTGGGATCCGATTTCTCGATTCTCCAACGGTTGACCTGGCGAACGAAATTGGTGTCCGGATCTTTCAGACCGAAGTCTTTCAGAGCACTCAGGAAGTAACCGACGCGGTTGTCCGCGAAGCGCGGCTTATAGCCCGATTCTGGCAGCTTCGCCAAGCTGTAGTGAATGACGATCGTCCGCCCCCGGCCGTCAGCCACGCCATCGTCACCAAAAGACATGGAGGAGCGGCCGAAGCTGCTGAACGTCGCCTCGACCTCGAGCTCGACGTTATTTGGAAACCCCTTGATCTTGTGCCAGTGAGTCCGGTTCCGATCGAGCGAACCGAAGCCAAGTTGGGCAAAGTCGGAAAAGAAGATGTCGGTGAGGTCGATCACGACGCTCTGGCCGCCGGAATGGTTGATGCTGACAATGGGCAAGGCCATCAGGACCGAGTCGGTATAGTTCTGCTTGACCGCCTTATCCAGCGGCGAGCCGGCGGGAGCCTTGTAGTGGATGTTGCGTCGAAGGAGCTGGACCTTGTCGCCTACTCGCTTGAAGACGAGCACCCACTCATCACCGAAATTCAAGGGTTGACCGGCCATCGCCATGCCTCGCGCGATCGCAATCGGCGCGAGCATCGGCTGATTGAACTGGTTCGGTTTGATCTCGGCGTAGAGGTGATCGTCCTTGTGGTGGAGTGTGAGGAAGCCGTCGATCTTCTCGGCTCCCTTGGTGACGTCGGCGAAGTCGCGGAATTTCTTCTCCGAATCATCGCCCCTCGCCGAGCCGGCTGGCTTCGGTTTCTCATCGTCGGCCCGCAGGCCGCTGACTCCGGCCATCACGGCGAGCGCCGTGATCCAACCCATCGCCCAATACCGTTTCATCCGGTCCCCCTCGCAAGGTTCGAGACGGGTCTGGGAAGCCTGACTTCGGCCAGGCTGAGGCCATTCCGACCTCCTCGATCGGTGCCTCAGCGCACTTGTCCCGAACGCCCGCAACAACTGCCCGACCCGCACATTTTCATGATGACCAAAGCGAAACGGACCGGCAAGAGGCCGGGCGAATGAATTCGGACCTGCAAGATAGAGCGACTAGACCGAATAGAAAGAAATAGGAGCTCAGGCAACTTGCGCAGCTTTTGCGAAGCTGGTCTCGTGGTCGAGGTACCACTGGACCGAGCGTTCGATGCTCTGTCGGTAGGTCATCACGGGTTCCCAGCCGAGCCGGATCCGGGCCTTCTCGGTGCTATATTCAAGTTCTCGGCCCATCAGCCAGGTCGCGTAGCGGGTGATGAGCGGAGGGCGCGGGCGCCGGGTCAGGCGGCCATGAGCCTCCAGCAGGAACGCGGCGGAATAGACCGCGCGATAGGGAACGCGTTTGACGACGGGAGGGGCGTTGCAGGCCTCTGCGAAGAGGTTGAGAAACTCGCGCTGGGTGATCCTGCCTTGGTTGGTGATATTGTAGGCCTCGCCAGCCGACCCGGGGTCACGGGAGGCGAGGATCGCAGCCTCGGCCACGATCCCGGCATATACCGCACTCAGCGGATTGTCGCCGCGGCCGATCATCGGCACCTTCCCTCTCCGCAGCCGATCGACGAGTCGCGCGACCGTGGTCCGGTCACGTTCTCCGTAGAGCCAACTGGGGCGGATCACCGTCACCGCAAGTCGGTCCGATTCGGCCAACTGCCAGAGGATCCGTTCGCACTCGACCTTGCTCCGGGTATACGGGTCCCAGACCCAGACGTTCTGGCCCATGGCCGCCGACTCGTCGATCGGCTCGACTTGATCGTGAGGGTGGCCGTAAGCGCTGGTGGAGCTGATGTGGAGGAAGCGACCGACTCCCGCCACACTCGCGGCGGTGGCCAGATTCCGGGTCGCATCAATGCAATCCGTCTGAAACTGGGACCAGCGTCCCCAATCTCCCACCTTGGCGGCGGCGTGGTAAACGACCTCAACCCCCTGCGTGGCCCGGGCACAGGCAGCAGGGTCGGACAGATTGCCGCGGATGATCTCGACGCCCAGCGACTCCAGGAACGCCGTGGCGCTCCCTGCGCGGACCAAGGCCCGAACCCGCCGGCCTTGCGCAACGAGCTGCTCGGCGATGTGGCTCCCCAGGAGACCCGTTCCTCCTGTCACCAGGTCACTGTCGGCCACTCGGATCCCTTCCCTTTCCGCAACGACGACGAGTTTTGGGGCATCGCGAACTTTAACGAGGCCCCCTCCATTCTACACGCTCCCCCGATCCAAGGAGGCGTTCTCGTCGTCACCTGCCCTCCCCCGACCGCGCAAGAAGTCGATCCGACTCTTGTAGGGCAGGCACGGCCCACCAGGTTTCACCCGGAGAAGGACGTCCCCCCCTTAACCCTTCAAATCTCTTGTCTGAAGTCGTGGTGGGTCTTGCCCCATGAGACGCGGCGACCGTCTACGTGTGGGAGGATAGGCATCAGTCTGCCGTCCCACCGAGGTGGCGGCGGCTGATGCCTATCCTCCAAGAAAAAGGGTTGAAGGAAGATGGTGGGCGATCCCCCGCTTGCGAGACGCCCACCCCCCGCACAGTTGCCTGGTTAGTGCGAGAGTTCCTGGGCTTTCTTGACCAAGCCGAGGAACTCGGCCCGGTAGCCCGAAGGGTCCTTACCCAACGCGGAGGTGGCCAACTCGACCACCCCTGGGTACGTCAGAGTTCCCTTGTAAGGCGAGTCCCGGAGTAGCATCCCGAAGCCCGCCACGGCACCGGCGAACTTGAAGTCGTCGGAGGCCCGCGCGTACTCGGTCATCTCATCGGTCACAAAGGTTTCGAGCAACTGGCTCTGCTCTTCCTCGGGACGCTTGTACCGCAGTTTCAGCAGGAGGAGTTCATTCCGCGGCTCCTTCGGCTTATCCGTCTTCTGAAACACGAGCGGATCCACCACCGGACCGTGCTTCTCCGTCCCCGCGGGGATGATTTCATAGAGGGCCGTGACGTGGTGCCCCGCGCCGATCTCGCCGGCGTCCTTGCGGTCGTTGTTGAAATCTTCCTTCTTCAAGAGTCGGTCTTCGTAGCCGATCAGCCGGTAAGCGTCGACCTTGTCGGGGTTGAACTCGACCTGGATCTTGACGTCCTTGGCAATGGTCACCAAGGTCGACCCCATTTCCTGGACGAGGACCTTCTCAGCCTCTTTCGGGCCGTCGATGTAGGCGTAGTGCCCATTGCCCTTATCGGCAAGCTTTTCGAGCTTGCTATCCTTGAGGTTGCCCATGCCGAAACCGAGCACACTCAAGAAGACGCCGCTCTTTGCTTTCGCCTGGATCAACTCGGTCAACTGGGCATCGTTGACGATCCCGACGTTGAAGTCACCGTCGGTGGCGAGGATGACCCGGTTCGTCCCTCCCTTAATGAAATTCTCCGTGGCCGTGTCATAAGCGAGCTGGATGCCGGCGCCGCCGTTGGTCGAACCACCCGCCCGGAGTTGGGCGATCGAGGAGAGGATTTCTGCCTTGTGGAGGCAGGATGTCGAACGCAGGTGCAGGCCCGAAGCGCCGGCGTACACTACAATCGCCACCCGGTCGTTCTCTCCGAGTTGCTCCACCAAGGTCTGTAGCGACGACTGCAAGAGCGGGAGCTTGTTGGGGCTATCCATCGATCCGGAGACGTCGGCCAGGAAGACCAGGTTACTTGGCGGTCGTTTGTCCTGATCGATCGGCCGCCCTTTGATACCAATCCGGGCGAGCCGATGCTTGGCGTTCCACGGGCAGCCGGCGACCTCAACCCGAACCGAGAACGGGTCCTTGCTCGAGGCGGACGGCGGCGGGTCATCATAAGGAAAATAATTCAGGAGCTCCTCGATCCGGACCGCGTTCTTGGGAGGCATGGCGCCTTGCCCGAGAAAGCGCCGCACATTCGCGTAGCTCGCCGTGTCCACGTCGATTGAGAACGTGGAAAGGGACTCGGCAGCCACCTGGATGAACGGGTTGTCCACCACCCGAGCGTAAACCTCCAAATTCACCGGCGCGGCGACGCCGAGCCTCGTCGGTGCGACCCCGAAGTATTCTGATTTGGGCAACTGAGTTTGGCCTGCCGACGCCTGGCCGGCCCGCAGTGCCAGTTGCTCAAGTAGCTCACGCTCAGCAGATAACTGGGATCCGGCCCGGCTCTCAGAACCGCTTTGGGCCTGGTTTGAGGCGCCAGGCGACTTCTGCGGGTGCTGGCTCCCCCCCTGTGGGCCAGACTGCGGGTGCTGATTGTTCAAGTGTTTGGCTTCCATGCTTAAATTCGGCGTGGCAGCCTGCGACTGACCGCCCGCAATTCCCGCCATCTCCCCAGTCGATCGTGTCGTGAGGTCCCTGGTGGAACGGAAGCGGCTCAGACGGTTTTGGTCCGTAGCGAGGTCTTGCAACCGATCCACGTATTTAACACCGTTCACCCCATTCTGATTGGTCGGATCACTGATGGCGTCCTCTGATTCAAAGAGGCTGAAATTTTTGACATCTGCATTCGACTTCACTCCCGCCGTCGGTTGGTTCGCGGGGGGGACGGGTTGCGCGAGCACGGTGGTTGATCCAGATTCACCTGGTGCCAACGTTTTGAATACCTTCTGGCGAGACAAGACTTCGGGAAGCGGCTCGGCCTGCTTCTGACCGGAGAGAGGATCAACGCCGTTGCCCGCGGAGCGAATCGGAGTCGAGGGCGCGATTCGCGGTCGTGACTCAGTGTTTTCGACCGGTTTGGCGAGACTCGCTTCCGGTCTGGCGCTTTCATTCAAAGCTTCAAACTCGGCCTCCGGTCTCGGTGCGTTCGACGACCCGGCGGGAGCCGGCGAACTCAGAGGAGAGGCCTCCGGCGTACGCTCGGACTTCAACGCCACCGCGATTCGGTCTTCAGTCGGGCGGCTGGCGAGCCAAGTGGCGATCGTGGCGCCCGCGAGGAGGCAGGCCGCGGCGGCTAACGCGAGCCAACGGCTGACCGATCGGAGCGTCCGCTTCGGCCGAAGGCCGACTTCGATCGCCTGGTAGTGCTCGGTCGCGAGGCCGGGACCGGTCTCGCTCCGAAACTGAGTGGTGAGAAGCTGTCCGGTCTCGCGAATTTCGTCGACGAACTGACGGGCCAAGGCGCTCTCGGCAATCAGGGCTTCGATTTCCGCCCGATCCGAGCCGTCGAGTTCGCCCAGCGCGTAGGCGGTCAGCCGGGGATCACTGGCATCGAATGTCATGACGGGCTCCTTCACGAAGTGGCTTCGGCCGGCTGGCCGTCAAGCAGTTGATTGCGGAGGGACTTCAGACCGACGTGCAGCAAGTAGCCGACGTTGGACACGCTATGGCCGCTGATTCGACTGATCTCCTGGTAGGAGAATCCGTTTTGAAACTTGAGACGGATGACCTCACGTTGATTAGGAGGTAACGTCTCGACGAGATCGAGGACCCGTGCGGCAGACTCGCGATGCTCCGCGACGTCTGGGGGACTTGGGTCGGCACTGACGCAGTGATGAACCTGCTCGTCGCTCAAGCGAGTCATCCGACTCTCCTTCCTCAGGACGTCCAGGGCTCGGTTGCGGCAGACGGTGAAGAGCCACTCGGCGAGTCGCGCTTCGATCTCCGCGCGATCCTGGACACACAGGCGGAGGAACGTTTCCTGAACGACGTCGCGCGCCGCATCGGCCCCCCCCATCAGACGCGTCGCGTAGAGCGTCAGGGGCGCCTCGAAGCGGGCGACGGCGGCACGGACCCAGGGTCCATTCTCTGCGGAACTTGGCTGGCCAGGCATCGGCTCGCTCGGATTGGAACGGTTTCCGTACACCCCTGACGACGCACGACGACAAGGTTTCTTAGAAAGGGATTTCACTTTAGCCCTGCGGGCATGTTCTTGAAATGAGGACACACCAACTCCGGCAAGCAGAATCATGCGCGCCCATTGTCTTCCCAACTTCA
Organism: Singulisphaera photorubra; assembly: GCF_045290345.1. Classification (GTDB taxonomy): domain Bacteria; phylum Planctomycetota; class Planctomycetia; order Isosphaerales; family Isosphaeraceae; genus Singulisphaera. Next base: position 5,878,633 of record NZ_CP155447.1, read on the forward strand.
TCGCACAGAGGTGCAAAAGGAAGACAGCGAACTTACGCACGCCGCACTTCCGGCCCCGCTCGACCAGGAGAACTAGAGAAAATAAGACGACAGGGAAGACTGGGGACTCATGTTCTCACCTGGCTGGTTTTTGAGATTCGCATGAGCCATTTCCAAGGATCCAACGTATTCCGAGAGGCACAGATTCGGGCCGGCGAACCAGTTGTCCACTTGACGAAAAAATTTCTCAGGAAGGTCTCCCCCCTCGCCGTCCCGTTGCCTGTGTGCCGCATGCGCCGCGAGCGGACGATTCCCTATTTGGCTGAGTATCGTCGAGCCAGGCGCGGCAATTGGCGACTCGATGATTCGGACTCTGGCGTTCAAAACCGGGACCCACCATGCCGGAAGAAACGATTGATCCTGGTCTGCTTGAGCAGACAAAGAACCAGATCCGCAAGCTGGTGGCCGAGATCGCCGATCTCGCCGAGTCGGACATGCAACCGCCCGAGTTCTACGTCGAGTTCCTCAACCGTGCCGTTGCGGCGGTTGCGGCCTCGGGTGGAGCATTCTGGCTGCTGGATGGAAAAGGCAGCATCAAGCTGCAACACCAGCTCGAGTTCCGTCTCACGGGACTCCTTGACGGCCGGGTCCGCACGCAACCCCACGATGCCCTTCTGGGTTGCATGATCCAGGCCTCACAGCCCCAAATCATCCCGCCGGGAGCGACAATCGAAGGGCAGCCGAATGCCGGCAACCCCACTCCGTTTTCGCTGATCATCGCCCCGTTGATGGTCGACCGGCAGGTCGTCGGCCTGATCGAGATCCTGATGGATCCGACCCGGCGCGCGGCCACCCAGAAAAGCACGTTGCGGTTCGTCAGCGACCTCTGCGACCTGGCGGGCAACTACCTCAAGAACCGCCAGATGCGACAGATGATGTCGCAGCAGCGGCTCTGGAACCAGCTCGAAGGGTTCACGCACCAGATCCACGGCTCGCTCGACCTGAAAGAGACCGCTTACGCGATCGCCAACGACGGTAAACGGCTCGTGGGCTGCGACCGCTTCAGCGTCGCCGCCAAGATCGGCGGCCGGGTCATGGTCGAGGCGGTCAGCGGCCAGGAGGTCGTTGAGCAACGAGCCAACCTGATCCGTGAGTTGACCCGACTCTGCAAGGTTGTCATCCGATCGGGTGAGGACCTGGTTTATACGGGCAACACCGATGGGTTCGCCCCCGATATCCGCGACGCGCTCGAACTTTACGTCGACGAGTCGGGGTCGAAGGCGGTGATCGTCACCCTGCTGCATAAGCCTGACTCCGATCAAACCAAGGAAAAGGTCCCGTTCGGCTGCCTGGTCGCCGAGCAGATCGGCGACGAAATGGCGCCGACCGATGCGCACGCCCGGACCGAGGTGGTCTCACGCCACGCCTCCACCGCGCTCTGGAACGCGCAGGAGCACGACAAGATCTTCCTCTTGCCGATGCTCAAGCTGATGGGATCCCCCTGGCGCTTCTTCCGCGGGCGAACCCTGGCCAAAATCATCGGCGTCCTGCTGGCGGTCGTCGGCCTGATCGCCGTCCTCACGTTCGTCCCCTGGAAGTTGACGATCGAAGGTCGGGGCTCGCTCTTGCCCGAAGAGCGAAGAATCACCTACGCACCGACCTCTGGCATCGTAGTCGAGGTGCCGGTCGAGCATGGCAGTGCGGTCCGCAAGGGGGACCTCCTGGCCCGGCTCGAGAGCAAAGAGCTCGAACGTCGGCACAAGGAACTCATGGCCGAGAAGCAGAAGGCCGACAGCGACGTTCTCTTCCTCAGCAATCAGGCACAGAAAGCCGTCACGGCCCCCGATTCCGAGAAATTCCAGATCCAGGCCCAGCACTCGGCCGCCAAGATCACGTCCAAGTCGGCCCAGGAGCAGATCGAAAGCATCAACGAGCAGCTTGAAGAGATGAAAGTTCGATCGCCTCAGGATGGGATTGTCACCTCCTGGGAAGTTCGCAAGAACCTGCTCAGTCGTCCCGTCGAGATTGGCCAGGAGTTGGTTGCGGTCGCCTCCACCGTGGGGGACTGGGTCCTCGAGGTCGAAGTGCCCGACGATGATATGGGGCCGGTCCTCGACGCCCAGAGTCGGCTCGAAGAAGAGATCAAGCAAGGCAAGAAGCAAGTCGGCTCACGCCTGCAAGCCTACTTCGTCACGGCCACCGACCCTGAGCACCGTTACCCCGGCTACGTCTTGCGGATCGGCTCGAAGGCCGAACTCGTCGAGACCAAGCACGTCGTCAAAGTCACCGTCGGGTTCACCCGGGAGGTCCAGAAGGACTTCCTTTCGCGGAACCAGGCCCTCCGTCCCGGTGCCGAAGTTCGCGCCCGAATTGATTGCGGTAAGGCTCGTCTCGCTTACGTCATGCTTCGCGACGTCGTCCATGTGTTCTACGAGACCGTCCTCTTCCGCTGGCCATTCCTGCGTTGAAGCCCTCCACGGAGGGGGTCTACGACCGACCGCGAGTGGCTTGCGTCCCTTCCCTCATTTTTTGAGGTCGGACCACATCCGCGGTCGATCGCCCCCCCCGCTGTCGACTCGATTTTTACGCCCATTCTCTCCCGGAGGCTCGTCATGCTCTTGCCGAAAAAGGCCGCCGCGCTGGCCGCGGGGTTCGTCACTGTGCTCTCGATTGCCTCGGTTGCCCAGGTTCCGGCACCGCGATCTTCCGATACCCTGCCCGTCAGCGACGCCACGATCGACTGGATCGAAAAGTCGGACGTCGCGGCCCTCCGCGAAGGGGTGATCGAGAAGATGGAGCTCCAGATCGGCATGCTGGCCCAGAAGGACAAGCCGATCGGATATCTCCACAAGGAGATCGCCAAACTAACGGTCAAAAAGGCCCAGGTCGCCGTGGACGGGAAGGCCGCCGAAGCCAAGGCCGAGGCTCAAAAACAACTGGCGATCGCGATCGTCGCGACGAGCAAGCGGCTCAACGCCCGCAAGCCGGATATGGTTTCGCTCGAAGAGATGCGCAAGGCTGAAGCCGAGGTCCAAGTCGCGGCGGAAATGAAGAACGAGGCCATTGAACGGCGCAGCCTCGACACGGCCGATCTCGCCCTCGCCCAGCAGGCGCTTGACGAGCACACGATCCTCGCGCCGTTTGACGGCATCATCATTGAACGGATCAAGAACCCCGGCGAAAGCGTGCGGGCCAACGAGGCCGTCGTTCGCTTGGGGAACCTCGATAAGCTTCGCGCCTGGGCCTACATCCCGCTCGAATACGCGTCCCGGGTCAAGGAAGGGCAGATCGTTCTGCTGCAGCAAAAGCTCGGCGGAGCCCCCTCCGAGAAGAAGGTCTACCGGGGCAAGATCACCTTCGTCGACCCGCAGATCCAGCCGATCGCCGAGGTGGCGGTCCGGATCTATGCCGAGTTCGAGAACCCTGAGCACGAACTTCGCCCCGGGGCCAAGGCCGTGATGAACATTCAGCTCGGCACCGAAGCCGCGGCGGCCAATCCGACCGTGGGTTCGAGACCGACCGTGGGCCTCGAACGCTGAACAACCTCGCAGAAACTCAATCGCTCCATCACCATCCCTTGAATTCAAGCGATGACTGATGCGGGTCGAACCCATGCCGATCGCTCGTAGAAAGTCCCACAACCGACCCGAGTCGAGGGCCGCCGGCCGATGAGTTCCGCTCCCTCTCAGGTTCCCACAGCAGCCCCCATGGGGCAGGCCGCCGAGCACCTCCAGGTCAAGCTCCGGCCTGACCTGATCGTCCAGCCCCAGTTCTATGAGGGGATGACGCACTACGTCATCAAAGACCCGATTGCCCTGAAGTATTTTCGATTCAAAATCGAGGAATACTTCCTCCTCCAACAGTTCGACGGCAAGACCAACCTCCAGGACGTCAAACGGGCCTTCGAACGCAAGTATCGCCCCCAGACGATCTCAATCGAGGACCTGACCCGGTTCACCGCCCAGTTGCACGAGGCGGGCCTGGCCCAGATCGATAGTCCCGACCAGGCCAAGGCACTGATCCGTCGCCGGCGCAAGAACCAGTGGAAGAAGATCTGGCAGTTCGTCGCCAACATCCTCTACATCAAGATCCCGGTCGTCGACCCGGAAAAGATGCTGACCGGGATGTATCCCTACTTCCGCTGGCTCTTCACCCCCTACTTCATCACCTTCAGCGTGGGCATGATGCTCGCCGCGCTGACGCTGGTGGCCAGCCAGTGGTCCACCTTCAGCGCCCGTTTGCCTGACTTCCAGAGCTTCTTCAACTGGTCGACCATCTTCTACTTCTGGTGTAGCCTGGCGATCATCAAGATCATCCACGAGTTCGGTCACGGCCTGACGGCGAAACATTTCGGCGGCGAGGTCCACGAGATGGGGATGCTCTTCCTCGTCCTCACCCCGGCCCTCTATTGCGACGTGACCGATAGCTGGCTCCTGCCCAGCAAGTGGAAACGGATCTGGATCTCGGCGGCTGGCATTTATGTCGAGTGTTTCCTGGCGAGCCTGGCCACGTTCGTCTGGTGGAACACCGAGCAAGGGCTCTTGAATAGCCTCAGCCTGGCGACCATGTTCATCTGTTCGGTGAACACGATCCTGTTCAATGCCAATCCGCTGCTCCGGTATGACGGCTACTACGTGATGGCCGACTGGCTCGAGATCCCCAACTTGCGGATCAAGAGCACCCAGTTCTTCACCTACCTGTTCCAGGAGAAAGTGCTCGGCCTGGAAGTGCCGGTCCAAAGCTACATGCCGCGCTCGCGGCGGTCGCTGTTCGTCACCTACGCAATCACCAGCTATGTCTACCGCTGGATCGTCACGTTCAGCATCCTGTTCTTCCTCTACAAGTTCCTGCAACCGTACAAACTCGGCTCGATCAGCGCGATCATGGCGATCGGGTCGCTGGTCCCGCTGGTGGGCATGCCTTTATACCAGGCAATCAAGTTCGTCCGCACCCCGGGGAGGATGCGCAAGGTGAAAAAGGCAAGAGCGGCCGGCTTCGCGGTGGCGGCCATCGCCATCCTCGCCGGAATCCTTCTGATCCCGACGCCGTTGCGGGTTCAGGGGACGTTAGTCCTGACGGCAGCCAAGCCCGAGGAAGTCTACGCCGAAGTTCCTGGCCGACTGGTTGAACTGAAGGTCCGTGACGGCGATTGGGTCAAAGCCGGTGATGAACTCGCCATCCTCTCCAATCCGGAGAAGGTCCGCGAACGGATGCAGTTGCAAGAGCAGCAAGGGGTCAACTTCGTCAAGGCGACCTGGTACGGACGAGGCATCGACTCGAGCAGTCGCGCCCAGTCCAAACAGTTCGAGCAGATGGCCAACGACCTCGAACCGGTCATCGGGAAAGTCGTCGACCAGCTCGGCAAGCTCACCCTGGTCGCGCATCGTGATGGTCAGGTCATGGGTGTCCCCCATCGCGAAACCGTTGGCCAGTGGCTCAGACCCGGCAAACCTTTCTGCGAGGTGGGGGACCCCCACTTCCTCGAAGCCCACATGATCCTCGACCAGGGGGACATCGACCTCGTCAAGCTCGGCCGCCGCGCCTGGCTTAAGGTCTATGGCGACTCCGAGATCACCTTTAAGAGCCACGTCGGCGAGATCTCCAACCGGAACAGCGAGGAGATTTCCCCCGAGCTCTCACACCTCGCCGGCGGCGAGATCGCGACCAAGCAGGATCCGAAGACGAACCAGGCCAAGCCCTTGACCGCCGTCTATGAGGTTATCATCCCCCTGGATAACTCCAACCTCGCCCTCCAGCCTGGTTTACGTGGCTTTGCCAAGATCGACGGTGGCACGCATACCCTCGGCTGGTGGCTCTGGCGGCTCATCACCAAAACCTTCCACTTCACGCTCTAAGCCAAGAGCGTGCATGGCAAGCACGAAACTTGCATACTCTGGTTGTAATCGGCACGGCCCACCAGGATTCTTGGATCCTGGTGGGCCGTAACTTTTGGGCGGCTGCCGATCGAATCAAGCGTTGCCGACGAGACCTGGGACAGGACTCAACCGACCAGCCAGAGCGGACAATCGCGACGCACGGCCTCATTGGCAGCCAGGGCAAGCCGGGCAAAGGCGCGAATCTCAGGGGTATCGGCCACCCAGCCGTCATCAGGATCGCGATAGACGTTCAGAAGTTCCTTGAGGGCTTCATCGTCGAGCGCCAGATCCCAGCGCTGGGCCAATTCCGCCAATTCTTGTCTGAGCCCAGGCAAACTCGCGCATTGCAAGGCCGCCCCCGCCGACAGTGGCAACGAGACCGTCTGCACGTTGGCAGGAAGATAGACTCCCCGACCATCCTGCCCGAGGGCCAGAAGATTCTTCACCGATTCCGCACCAAGGATCTCAACGGCACGCATCTGGAGATCGGTCCAGCCGGCCTCCGCGAGTTCGCCGAAGTGACGAGGAGGGACCCCCTCCCAATCTCCCTCAGCGCCGAAGGCGTGGTCCAGAACTCCGGCCACTTCGTTGGCAAACGACTCCTCGAACGTACCTCGGGTTCCACCGACGGTGAACGACAATCCCATGAGGAGACTCCCCCTTCTACCCCAAACATCGTCTCCGACGTCAGGAACAGGCGTGGCCCCAGCTGGTCCACCGGTGTTTCCAGAAAATGGTCGCCCAGGTCGATGTGGACGGTTCGAACGAGCCGGGAGCACAAAATGGAACCAGAAAGTGAGATCCCGCCGAAATTGAGACGGCGGCCAGCGCGAGCCGAGTGGAAACTCTTGGCGCGACGGGCATGGATGCGACGCTCTTTATTGGTGTCGTCTCAAAACCGCACTGTCAGTCGGGTTTGAAAGCTGGGGTCTGGATTCGCGCATCAAGTCCGCGTATTCTCGCAGAGCAAACGGCGGCCGACCACGCCCTGAGTGTGGGCTCGCTTCAGATGTCTGTCAAGCATCAATATTCAGGAGGTTGGTTTTCATGTTGCGACGTACGACTCAGGCCGTGTTGGGCGCCGTCGCAATCGTCATGGCCTCGGGCTTGGCGGGGTTTGGGCAAGACCAGGATCGAACCCATCCGTCCCTCGGTTTTTCCCCCGCTCGTCGCGCAATCGAAGTCGAGGCCGAGGCGCGTGCACTGGCCATCCCCACTCCCGCCCATGCTCGCACCTGGCTCCGTACGCTTACCGAAGAGCCACATGTCGCGGGGACCCCTGCCGACCACAAGACGGCCCTCTTCGTTCGCGATAAATTGCAAGAATGGGGCTGGGACGCCAGCATCGTCGAATATGAGGTCCTGCTCAACTATCCCGATAACGCGCGACTTGGCAATGGCGACGTCATCGGAACCAGTCTCGAGCTCGTCCGCCCGAACCGACAGAAACTACCGGTCGTCGAGGCCTTCGTCAAAGCCGACAAAGACTCCGTCAGTGAGAAAGCGTTTCCCGCCTTCCATGGTTATGGCGTCTCGGGAACCGCCAACTCCCAGGTCGTTTATGCCAACTATGCTCGGCCGGAAGACTTTGAGACCCTTGAAAAGATGGGGATCGAGGTCCGGGGCAAGATCGTCCTGGCGCGTTACGGCGAGATCTTTCGCGGCTTGAAGGTGCGCAACGCCCAGAAGCGGGGGGCCGTGGGACTCTTGATCTATTCCGACCCCGCCGACGACGGCTATGCCAAGGGAGACGTCTACCCGGACGGCCCATTCCGGCCCGGCTCGGCGATTCAGCGTGGAAGCGTGCAGTTCCTCTCGCTCGGGCCGGGAGACCCCTCGACGCCGCACGGGCCGTCCATCAAGGGGGCCAAGCGACTCCCGATCGATCCGCGCAATGGCTTTCCGCTCAACACAAATCTGAACCGCGCCGCCGAGAGCTGGGAGAAGGAAACCGGCCTGGTGCGCGACGACTATTTCGCGAGCATCCCGGCGCTACCGATTAGCTACGACGCCGCCCGGCCGATTCTCGAAGCCCTGGCCGGCGACAACGTCCCGACTGGATGGCAAGGGGGTCTGCCGTTCGCCTACCACGTCGGTCCAGGACCGGCCGAGGTGAGCTTCTCGACCACGATGAACTACAAGGTCCGGCCAATCTGGAACGTGATTGCCAAGCTCAAGGGAGAGGTTGAACCCGATCGCTGGGTGCTGGTCGGCAACCATCGCGACGCCTGGGTCTACGGCGCTGTCGATCCGTCGAGCGGATCGGCCGCGACGCTCGAGATGTGCCGAGCCCTGGGGACTGCCGTCAAGAACGGCTGGAAGCCAAGGCGAACGATTGTTTATGCTAGTTGGGACGCCGAGGAGTATGGCCTGGTCGGCTCGACCGAGTGGGCGGAGGAGCACGAGAAAACGCTTGATGAAAAGGCCGTGTTGATGCTCAACGTGGACTCGGCCGTCGCCGGCACGGAGCTCGATGTCGACGGCGTTCCATCACTCCGCGACCTCCTGCTCGACTCCGCCGACGCTGTGACCGACGTCCGAACCGGTCGATCGCTCCGCAAAACCTGGGTCGAGAAGAGGCGGGCGCGTTGGGTCAGCCAGGTGCCGGTCGACCTTTCCTCGCTGGAGGCAGAGAAGGATTCGCCCCAGGGCGGCTCCGCGGCTCCACGGTTCTCGCCCCAGATGGATCCGCTCGGCTCCGGCTCCGATTACACCGCGTTTCTCGACCACCTCGGAATCCCCGCCATCGACATCGGATTCGGCGGTCGATATGGCGTTTATCATTCGGTCTACGACAACTTCCATTGGATGGAGTCACAGGGCGATCCCGAGTTCCTGACTCACACGATGGCCGCGCGGCTGTACACGGTGCTGGTCATGCGGGCGGCGGCGGCCAATGTCGTCCCGCTGACGTTCACCCCCTATGCGGAATCGCTCGGCGAACATCTCGATGAACTCAGACGGATGGTCGAGCGCAAGGCCCGCATCTCCAGCGCCGATCCGAGCAAGCCTCCATTTCAGTTCCGCGGCGTGGCCGGGCTCAGCCAGTCGATCGCCAGGTTTGCGGCCCAGGCGAAGTCGCTCGATCACCAGGCGGCCGAAGTCGCGGCTGACGAAGGCGCGACGGCCGAGCGACTCTCGCGACTCAACGACGCGCTGAGCCGGGTGGAACGAGCGTTCCTGCTCAAGGACGGGCTTCCGGATCGCCCCTGGTTCAAGCACTCGGTCTTCGCCCCCGGAATCACCACCGGCTATGCCTGCTGGCCGTTCCCCGGCGTACGCCAGGCGATCGCAACCAGCAATGCCGAGATGCTCGCCACACAGGTCTCCGCGCTGGTCGAACGGATCGACGCCGCGACGGCGGCCATGAAAAGCGCGGAATCGGCCGCCAAACCGTAAGCGCGGGGGCACCTTTACCTCCTCGAAATCCACCTCTCGTTCCTGCCCAGCCAGTCTCCTGCGAGCCAAAGGACAACTCCCGGATGAGTGAGATGACAACCAGGGAATTCACCAAGCTGCCGAGGGTGCTTGGCCCGGTTCAGGCGCTCTGCGTCATCGTTGGTTCCGTGATCGGTTCCGGTATCTTCATCGTTCCCGCGGAAGTGGCCCGCGACGTCCCGAACATCTCGGGAATCGTGTTGGTCTGGATCATCGGCGGTATGTTCAGCCTGGCGGGCGCGATGACGCTGGCGGAGCTCGGGGCGATGATTCCCCGCGCGGGGGGGCTCTACGTCTACCTTCGCGCGGCCTATGGCGCGTTGCCGGCCTTCCTGTTCGGCTGGACCGAATTTCTGATCATGAGAACGGGCTCGATGGCCACGCTCGCCGCAGCGTTCGCCACCTACTTCGCGAATCTTGCCCCCCCTCCCGCAAACATCCGCGGCGAAATCTGGCAAGCCGGGGCCGCCGTTGCCGCAATTGCAGTCGTAACGACCATCAATGTCCTGGGAACCGCAATCGGTGGCTGGGTCCAGGTCGCTGGAACAGCGCTGAAGGTCGGCGGCCTGATCACCCTGATCACGCTGCCGCTCGTACTCGGCGGTGGCGAAACCGCCAACCTGAGCCCACTCTTCCCTTCCTCGCTCAACCTCTCGCTGCTGGGCGGAATGATGGCCGCTATGGTCGGCGTACTCTGGGCCTACGACGGCTGGGTCAACCTGACTTCGCTTGCCGAAGAGGTCCGTGACCCGGGCCGCAACATCCCGAAAGCGCTGGTCCTCGGGATGGGCGCCCTGATCGGGCTCTACCTGGCGATGACACTTGCCTACCACCTCGTCCTGCCCCTCACCGATATCGCCGCACTGGCCGAAGTCAAGCAGGGAGACAAAGCCGTCGCCGCGCTTTACTGCTACCGGCTTCTCGGAAATAAAGGGGTCGTGGCGATCTCGTTCCTGGTCATGTGCTCAACCTTCATCTCGCTCAACGGCAATGCTCTGACCGGTCCCCGGGCCTACTTCGCAATGGCCCGCGACGGCCTCTTCCCGATGCGGATCTGCCGGATTCATCCGCGGTTTCAAACGCCTTCCAACGCCATCATGGCGCAGGGAACATGGGCGATTCTGCTCACCGTCATCGGGACCGCCTTGATCGTCGCGCCCGCCCCCGGCCCTGACAGCGGTCTCCCCGATCTGGTGGTCGCCGCGTGGGCCAAGCTGAACAAGACGCCACTCTACAAGCTCCTCTATACCTACGTGATCTTTGGCGCCAACATGTTCAACATGCTGGCGATCGGTAGCGTGTTCGTCCTACGCAAGAAGCGGCCCGACATGCCCCGCCCCTACCGCGCCTGGGGGTATCCGTTCACCCCCCTGCTCTTCCTCATGGCCTCACTCTTTCTCATGGGCGACATGCTGCGTTCGACGCCCGCCGAATCGATGGCAGGGCTCCTGATCGTCATCCTCGGTCTACCCGCCTACTGGGTCTTCTCCCGCAACGGGTCCAAGGTCGTCGTCGACGAACCCTAACTCGGGGCTGAGCCGGGGAAACCGAAGCCAAAAGTAGCGAGGGGGCTGGCTGGTGCCGGCCCCCTCCTTTCGTTGATCAGGGACTTCAGCCCTGACGATCATCGCCACCTTCGTTCCCCTTTTCCCCTGCCGCGATTCGTGGGGATCACCGCTTTTTCCTCACGTTGATCCCATCGCCGGCCTTGATCCGGTCTAGGTTCTGAGCCTCGTTCTCGAGGGTGACGCCATAGAGCGGGTTCGCCACATCAGGGTTCGTCACGCCAACCGACACCGGATTCCATTTCGGACTCGAGTCACAGCCCGTCAGGCCGAGGGACAATATGCCGGCGGGCACCCACACGTACAGGCCGCGAACCAGGTGGCACATTCTCATTATCCCGCTTCCTTTTCGCAAAGTTATGAGAGCGTGTAGGCTCGACTCAACCTCAACTTGAAAATCGGAATTCTCTCAAGGATGGCGATTACGTCGATCACGCCCAGCCGATCAATAATTCTCATCCCTGACGATTTCGCCTCCTGACTTGCTGCCGAGTGAGAACCAGGCGAACTGATTGATGCGATTCGTGATAAACCTGACACTCCCGTCGCCTAATAACGTGTTGACTCCACCGGAATGGCAACTCCGGGCGCACAACAGGCCGCCCCCTCCCTGATACAAGGCACAGTCCGTATTCGGGGAATTCGGTGTGAGGACCGTGCTGAAGGTTGTCCCGTAGTGCGACCGGTTGCTGACCCAGTAATTCAGGGCGTCGTTGAACTCGTTGGAGTGCGCAACACGCCGGGAATTGCATTTCGCAATGAACTGTGACAAATACGAATTGCCGACCGGGTTAATGGCCGCGTAGGGAAAGGTCTGAGTGAGTCCCGAACCGTAGCCGTTCCCCTTGCCGTCAGGCCATGATACGCCTGAGTAGAACTCCGCACCGTTCATCGTGGCGGGGCTGTTGTCGCCAATCCGCATCTCGCTCATCAGGATCGTGCTGCTTGTGCCATCCAGGCAATCCCGAATGCCATAGGCCTGGTTCTTTGCGAACATCCCGAGGCCCACTCCCAAGTAGGGGTTCGCGTCGTCCCGGAACTGCGGCCCGATGCTCGCGGCATAATTGGCGCCGTTGGGAAACACACGGGAATAGGCGTCCGAAGGGCAGTTAAAGGTGCCAGGCTTGCCGAGGATGACCGTGGTGTTCGCCGCGGCGCTGGTGCAGCCCTGGATCACGCAGGAACACTGAAAATTAAAAGCGTTGTACTGCGGCGTGGCTTCCATGGAGCCCAACAAGAAAACCAGAGGTCCAGGCCCCCAGTCGACGTGGTATTGAGTGGGGATTACACAACTGCACGCGCTCGTTGCAAGGAGGCAGAACGAATTGTTGGTGGAGTGGTAGTTGTGTAGGGCCAAGCCAAGTTGCTTGAGGTTGTTGACGCACTGGATCCGACGGGCGGCCTCCCGAGCGGCCTGGATGGCGGGAAACAGCATCGCGATGAGTACGGCAATGATCGCAATGACGACCAGGAGTTCGATCAACGTGAAACCACGATTGATCTTCCTACGCATGCGCATGGAGAGGTCCTCTCTGATGTGGCGAGTGACGTCTTCCTTCTGCCGCAGAAATGAGTGACGAATGATGCAGCCCACCTCCGAACGATCGACGTGCAAACTTCGGCATAATCAAAACATTGAAGGGATCGAATTGGGAGTTAAACAGGCCCTCCAATCGCCTCAAAACCCACTCCAAAGTCCTTTTCACCAGCGCAACGTCACCTCGCGACGAGCGCACGCTCCTCCAGAGTGGTTGACGCTCAAAGGGCTGGGGATCCCGCGATCGACAAGACGCAAGTCCCCAACCTCGGGCATGACCACTCCTGCGTTTTACTATGCCCACATGTTGTTGCTTTTGTGGTCTAAGAGTGAATGTCCAATAACAACTCTCTAATAGAGAGATTGCACGATCGCGATATTTCGCAACACGAAATCCTTACACTTTCCGCAATCTCAACTTACATTCAGCATCAAGATATCATCACGCCATGCGAGACGGATTGACGGAGTGGGACGAGAGTCTACTCGACATGTCATGTTGTAAAAGTCGCAATTCCACACGACCGTTCCACGCGTCCTGGAAGGATCCTTGACCGAAGAAGGAGCCGAGTTCTTCGACGCCGATTCGGAGCGGTGTGACGGTGGGTCGCCGCCCATCGGCAGCCAGGGGCCGAGCGCCTGCTCGCCCGACCGTCCTCCAGATGGCCGCCCAAGATGACGTCTACCCAGGAGACACTCATCCGACGATGGTTGGCTGAAGTGCAACCCGTTGGGCAACTTTGCACCTCGAGATGCACCCCAGTTCAATAAACGCGCGATCGCATAACTGAATGCAGTTCGGGACGATCAGGCCTACTTGGGAAACTTGTTCCCTGCCACGGAACTCCCGCTTCCGCGGACATTACTTTTCTCACGTGCTGGAGCGGACACATCCAGGTACGCATTGAAATTCTGAAAGAGATTACGACGGGAAGGGTTCTCGTAGTAGGCGGCGATTGGACTCCGCCATGGGGAAAGCCTTGTAACAATTCATGATTTCACGTCGTCACAATTATAATTCCAAAAGAATCATCGGTGGACCCAGTATTCAATCACATTCCGCCACTGGAGGAGAAGGTCGCTGAATTTCCGGCCCGGTCGAATCCGGAGCACGGACGGCCCGGCCGTATTCCCTCGGCCTAGAGCAATTCCTCGGACTCGCGCCCACCCCGAGGGAATTACGGCCGGGCCGGCCGTGCTACTGCAAACCAACCCCTTGCGGAAACCGCAAGAATCATCGGTTCTATAGCTCTGACGCGGATTGTAGTAAGAAAGGTCCCAGGAGAATGGGGAGCCGCTCGAATCGGAAATCGCCCGGTCGAATTCCTCCAGGCAGGGCCCCCGCTTCACTGGTCAGGACGTTCTTCTTTGAGGAGTGAACGGGGCTACTTTTTTTCCTCCGGGAGACGGTTATCCGTTGGCGCCGCGAACCGAGGCGGTGGCCGGTTGTCCCGGTGCTCGTTGTCGACGGTCATTTGAAGGAACCCGATACACATCTCGTCGGTCGTTTGCTCACCCCAGTGAACGGCGACAGGCGGTGAGCTCGGATTGGCAGGGTTCTCGGCCGAGTTGTCGAAGTGAGCCTTCATCTCGATCCGAGTGCCCTTGGGCAGGGGAATCGGTGTCGCGAGGTCGTACGCCCCTTGCCAGTTGAAATCCCATTGATCGATCCGGATCAAGGTCAAGGTCGAACCGTCGGGACGGATGGCCTTCAACAAGAAATTCTTGCCGAGCCAATGCATGTGAGGTGTCACGGAGATCAGATGTGAATCCTCCGCGATAGTTTGGGTGCCTTTGATTTCGTAGTTGGATTCCCCCGCGGGGATCAGGAGCGTGGGGCGTCTGAAGAATCCAGGCGTTGGCGGAATGACCCGACTTGTCCGCACCTGCTTGTCGACCTTGCTCTTGGCGAAGTAAAGCCCGATTGACGAATGATCCGACTCAACCTTGCCGCTGCGATGATAGTGCACCTGGAGCAAAACGTCAGATCCGGCCGGTAAATAGCGGCCGACTCCATCGGGCAAGGGGCGAGCGAACTTGCCGGGCGACCACCCCCCGAGCCCCCCTGAGGGGATCATGCCGAACCCTCCAAACGCCTTGTAGCCGGGCTTCGGATCGGCTTCGTCGAGCTTCTTCGCCGCTCCCCGGACGTCGAACGCCGCCAGCACGTGGTGGACGATCTTCGGATTTCCCGGCAAGAAGTCGACGGCCGCCACCCATTTGCCTTCGGTCAAGCCGGTAGGCAAGACGAATACGCGAAGTTCGTCCCGTCCCTCGGCGTCGAGACTGTAGGACTCGGATGCCTTGAGAACCAGGTCAGGGGCGCCGAGCAGCCATTCCGAATCCCAGGTTCGCGAGGGGGGAGAGTCCGAGGCGTTTCCCTCGGGACAACCGGCTTCAGCCCAGCGGCCCAAGGTGGCAACCTCCTCCTGAGACAACACGCGAGCGTCCTGGAACGGCCCTCCCTCTTCGCTCGACGCATGCCAGGGAGGCATTTTTCGGTCGGCGGTCACGGCCGCCAGATCGGCCCCCCGCTTCCGCGCCTGGTCGTAGCTCAGGAGCGAGAACGGAGCCACCTGCCCCGGACGATGACAGTCCTGGCAGTGCTTCTGGAGAATCCGGACGACCTCGCGATGAAAGGTCGGGACTTCGGCACCGCTGGCTGCCCATCCCGTCATGCCGATCACGAGCGCAATGCCATGGAATCCGAACCATCGTCGCATCAAAACACCTCCCGATCACTCAAGCTCGACCATCACTCGCATCGGTTCTCCTAACCCAATACACGACGGCCCCGGCCCGTGTTTCAATCCTCTCCACGAAGCGAGACGACCGCCTCCTCGATCGTCGGGAGGGACAAATCGGGAAAGTGGCTTCTTAATTTCGACGTGTCGAGCGAGACGTCGACAGGGCGAGGCTCGGCGAACGTCAGATCCGCCTGGCGGTTCGCAAGCACCAGCGCGGGATCCAAACCGAGGGCGATCGCCTGGCGACGCACCAGTTCGAAACGACTGACCCGCTCCGGACCGGCGACGTGGAGCAAACCCCGAACCTCTGACTCGGCCAGCCGAACCAGAATCCGCGCCGCGCTCTCGAGGTCGAGCGGTGTGCGGTATTCATCTTCGAAAAAGGTCTGCGGCGTCCCACCGCGTAGTCCCGCGATCGTTCGCTCGTAATAACTCTCGCGTCCCGACCGCGACGCTCCATACATAAGGCTCATCCGCGCCACTACGCCGCGAGGAACCGCCAGGACCGCCGGCTCAGCGTCATGCTTCGTCCGCCCGTAGGCCAGGATCGGCTCCGCCTGATCGTCCTCACGGTACCACGCTTTCGACCCGTCGAAGACCAGGTCGGTCGAGGTGTAGACGAGCCGACGGCCGTGCTCCGCGCACCAGGCCGCCAACCGCGCGGTCGCCTCGGTGTTGACAGCACGCCCACGAACCGGGTCGCGGCGCACCGCTTCAGCCGAGCTGATCGCCGCCGCATGAATCACGACCTCCGGATCCACTTCCGACAACCCTCGGGCCACCGCCTGATCCTCGGTGAGATCCACAGCCCGTAACGTGATCGGGCCCCGCGTCCCCTGCTCAGAGCCACTCCAGGCCCAGACCTCATGGCCGGCTCCGACCAGATGGAAAAGTAGTGTCGACCCGAGTTGACCGCTTGCCCCTGTCAGAACAACCCGCATTACCCGATCCCCCTTGAGCTCTTATACCCCGCATTCAATTCATTTTTCACAAGCCGAGCATGGAACAGGCCGATGATAGGCCGACAGGAGGATTCAGAACAGGTTCGAGGAGCTGGACGGGATCAACTTGAATGGAGAGCGACCGTGATGAACATTCGCGAATTGCCGTTGGACGAGTTGGTCCTTGACCCGAATCTGAATCTGCGGGACCGCCTGGACGAGTTCACGGTCGAGCGTTACGCCGAGTCTTGGGACCGCCTGCCACCGATCACGGTTTACGAGATTGACGGACGTTGGTTGGTCGCGGACGGGTTCCACCGCCATGCCTCGGCGATCGCACTCGGTCGAAGAACGATCAAGGCGGAGATCGTCGAGGGCTCGTTCGAAGCCGCGCTCGACTTCGTTTCCAGCGTGAACCTGTTCCACGGTCTTCCGTTAACCCGCTCCGAGCGCCGCCGAGCCGTCGACGTCAAGCTTCGGCTCCATCACGACTGGTCCGACCGGCGGATGGCCGAGGAATTGGGAGTGAGCCGGGAGTTGGTCGCCAAGACAAGGCGCAGCCTGATCGAGGGCAACCAGATCCCGAACAATCCCGGTCGGGTGGGAGCGGACGGCAAGACCTATTCTTCGGCCGGCCTTCCCAAAGATCCGAACGAGCACTTGCCCAAAGGGAAGGCGAGCGCCCAGCAGGACGATCCGCGGGACCGCGGCGGGCGCGAAAGCGATGCCCCCCCCTGGGACGACGCCACCTCTCCAATGCCTGCGGTTTCACGGGAGCCGACCGGCCTCGCCCCCTGGCAAGATGATGACGCCAAGGCTGTCGCGCTCTCCGACCCCGTCCCCTCAGCGGCCCCCACGATTGACGAGATGCTGTCACTCATGGCGAAGCAGGTGATGGAAGTCATCAACTGGACGCAAGCCGAGGGGTTCACCGAAGCGTACCGGACCGCGGGAGGGAACACGCGCGGTCTCTTTCAGGCGGCCGTCATCAAACTCGCCGCCCGTGCCGACCAGCTCCGAAAGCTCTGACCGTGTCCGGCTCGCCGAACCAACAATGAGGCGTCGCCCGGCCACGTTCGCTCAGACGAGCTCGCACAACACACTGTCGGCCAGAAAGAGCCCGTCTCGGGTGAATCGGATTCGGTTTCCGTCCTCTTCGAGCAGCCCGCTCTCCAGATATTTCTTGAGGGTGGGACCGGCGAGATCGTCGAGGTCGAAGCCGGTCCGACGCGCAAAGTCCGAGCGATCGATCCCGGTGACGGTCCGCCTCAGCATCAGGACGGCCGTCTCACGTGCATGGGCCTCGGGTTCGAGCGTTTCGGTGGGCCCGGTCGCCTCTCGACCTTCTTCGATGCGACGCAAGTAAGCCGGCAGATCGCGTGTGTTTACCGATCGCACGCCGCCCACGTAGCGGGCCGCCCCCACGCCGACACCGAAGTAGGCGTCGTTCGCCCAGTAGATGAGGTTGTGCCGCGACTCGTGGCCGGAGCGTGCAAAATTGGAGATTTCGTACATCAGCAGCCCGGCCTGCTCCAGGCGATTGATGGTGTGCTCGTACATCGCCCGTTCGGCCTCTTCATCGACCTCACGCACCTGGCCCGCTTTCCATTGCTTCCACAGGGCCGTCCCCTTCTCGTAGACCAGGCCGTAGCACGAAAGATGCGCGGGTCCGAGTGAGAGAGCGGTTTCCAGGTCCGCCTCCCAGAGCGAGAGCGTGGAGCCGGGCACGCCAAAAATGAGGTCAAACGACCAGTGCGGGAACCGAGGCCGGATCCAGTCGAGCGCTCGCGCCACCTCTTCAGGGGCATGGTTCCGCTCCAGGGCCTGCAGCAGAGTCGGCTGAAACGACTGCGCTCCCAGGCTCACCCGATTGACCCCGCCCGCGGCCAGGACGTCAGCCTTTTCCTCATCAAGGGTCCCGGGATTGGCCTCGACCGTCCATTCACCCCCCGGTTCGAGGAGATACCAGCGCCCGATCATCGCCAGCAACCGCCGGAGCTGATCCGCATCCAGCCGGGTCGGCGTCCCGCCCCCCACAAAGATGGTCTCGACGGGCTGAGGCGTCCCCATCCGCGCCATCTCACTCTCCAGCGCGGTGAGATAACGATCCGCCAGATGATCAACACCGGCCAGTGACGCAAAATCGCAGTAACCACACTTATGCGCACAAAACGGCACATGCACATAAGCGGCGCGAGGCCAAACCCAAGAATCAACCATTTTCAACGACCAAGGCTAGAGATTACGCCAAACAACCAGGCAGAGCCGCACACTTAACAAGCAAATCAAACGGTTCGGCGGAGGAAAAATTCCCCCCGACTTCGCAGCGTTTCAGATTGAGATCCGAGAACCGCGAGAATCAAGGGACAGCCTCGATAAACCGAACCTCGGGGACGTGTGACTTCAGGGTCGCCTCGATCCCCATGGTCAGGGTATACGAGGCGGAGGAGCAACCTTGGCACGCGCCTTGCAATCGGACCTGCACAATATTGTCCTCATCGATGCCGACGAGTTCGAGGTCGCCCCCATCGGCCCGAAGTGCTGGTCGGACGTGCTCATCGAGGACAGCGGCAACTCGATCCTTCAGTTCCTGACGTCGCGGGCTCGCGTCGGTCATAAGAGGTTCCGGGCCATGTCGGATGGTGATGGTAGATGTCGTGGATACAATGCATGGACGTGGCAAACGCTCCCGAGCCGCCCGATGCGTCTCCACGTCTTGATTCCCTGGGTTTCGGCGCGCTCAATAGGCCCGGGTCCCTCCCCCGTAGCCACCGCCTCCGCCGCCATATCCGCCGCCCCGACTCCCCCCAGGACGAGGTCCGCCACCGCCACCGGGAGTTCGAGGACGCGCCTCGCTGACGTTGAGTCGGCGGCCCTGATGGTCACTGCCGTCCAGACCTTGGATGGCGGCATCCCCCTCGGCGTCGTTTACCATCTCGACGAATCCGAAGCCGCGGCTTCGACCAGTCTCGCGATCGTCCACAACCTGGGACGTGGAAACGGCTCCAAACGCTTCGAAAATCGCTTGAAGCTCTTCCGAAGTCACCGAAAAGCCAAGGTTGCCCACATAAAGCCGCTTTGCCATCACAATTGCCTAGAGCAGGCTCTCCCTTTTCAATGGATTGAACAAAAACGATGAGACTTACCTCACCCGGAAGCAACATCACCCGGGTGGGAACTATCCTCAAGTTTCGACACCTTGAGTCTCGAACGTTAAACACGGAACGTGCCCACTCTCCCCCTCCCCCGGAATCGGTTCTCGAGGCGAGAGGTGGACTCCTGACGAACTCGGACGGGGGCCTATTCAAACTTTCTTGCCCTGTTATCAGTATAAGCCTGGGGGGGGCCCCCTACAACGCAAAAGCTGCCAGAGGTACCCGCGACTCCGTCATTCCCCCCGGGGGCGGAACTCGTGGTAAATCAACCTCAGGGTGCAACAGGTGATTGCCGACGAATTACTCCATGAAACCCTCGTCTTTACAGCAGCAAATCAACACCCATCGACTCATCACTCGCCAATACGAAGGATTGAGTTCTCAAGGAAATGTGCGGGGGTGACGACCCGAGGCGTCCCAAAAAGATCATGGTTGCACGCGAGGCCTCAAGCGAGTGTCCCCTCAAGATTTCACCCTCAAGGAAACCGTCGCGACCGATGGGATCCAACGTCAACGGATAAGCCCCAGGTCCGAAAACCGCAACGCTCGGTCGAAACATTTACGGGCCAAATCAACTGCCTCGAACGCTGATTCTAAAGGGGTTTACCAATCCGAGAGCTCGACTTCAGCTTGAGGGTTTACTCCCCCATGTCGGGACACGACCGACGAAAAAACAATTCGTCTTACCCTAATAGCCGCTTCGAAAGATTTACTGTCAGCATAGCCTTTCCTTGGACCCCCTGGAGAGCTACAGTGTGACAAGCATATCCGCTAATGACCGTAATTAAGTTCCCGACAAAACTCAGTCTGCTACTTGCTTTCGGTTGTGCTTTTCGTGACCGGCGAAAAATCGCCTAAAAGCTACTCATATTTTTTATATTTCGGCTTGCAGAGATCGTAAACTTACCGGTAGTTTAACTTTCGACCATTCTCCCATTCCATTCGTCGTACTCACTGGATTCTCGCGCGGAGTCATCGGACTTCTTTTTTTCGTCATTGCCCCCGCATTCGTTTCTCGTCCACATTTCAGGCCACAAAGGATTCGACCATGAAGAAACGCCACGCTTTTACACTCATCGAGCTGTTGGTCGTCATCGCCATCATCGCCGTCTTGATCGCCCTTCTCTTGCCCGCCGTTCAGGCCGCACGAGAAGCCGCACGCCGGTCGCAGTGCGTGAATAACCTCAAGCAGCTCGGCCTGGCCATGCACAATTACGAGAGCTCAAACGGCGGTTTTCCTCCCGCGAAGATCTATTCGGCGGGCACCACGGGGACTTCCAATGACCCCGCAGGTGGGGGGCTAGTTTATAACACCACCGCCCACACGATGATCTTGAACTTCCTCGAGCAGACGGCGCTCTATAACGCCTACAACTTCAGCCGACCTTCGTGCAACGCGGTTAACGCGGGCGTCAATATGAACATCGCTGGAGGCACAGGTGCATTCCTCGGTAACACCACGGTCACAACGACCATGGTGGCCGGCTACCTCTGCCCCTCCGACATCACCCCGACTCCCTACACCTTGACTGGCCAGGCTGCGTATCCTGCCGTGAACGCGATCCGCACCAGCTACATGCTCGCTGCCAGCCAGTATTACGAGACCTACAGCGCTCGTGTTTGGGCGGGTGGCCGCCCCATCGATGAGGCCGTCTTCTCAGGATCGGATTGGTCGACCAGCATCGCTTCCATCAAGGACGGCACGAGCAATACCGTGTTTATCGGAGAATCTCGGCTCAACAAGACGGCTGCCCAATATGGGGGCTATTGGGGACAAGGGCTCTGGACGTCGACCCATGCCATGGTCTACACGCCCGCGAATGCGGCGGCCGACATCTACCTGTCCACGCTTCCCAATGCACCCGCACTCATCCGACAAGTGAGCGCCGCCAATAATCCCCAGAAACTGGGTTATGCCTGGACGTTCAGCAGCTCTCACTCCGGAGGCTTGAACATGGGCTTCGCGGACGGCAGCGTCCGATTCATCAAGAACACGATCAATCCCTACACCTGGTTTGCGATCAACACCATGCGAGCCGGTGAAATTGTCAGCAGCGATAGCTTCTGATGATTCCCACTTCAATCGCCTTCGGCCCCGTCTGGGTCGAAGGTGATTTCAGACTCGGCTCTCCCATACATGAATGATCTATCGGCTGACTTGACGAGGACGACGATGCGACAAGTGATGGTGGCCGCCCTGGCCACGTTGTTGATCGGTTGTGGCCAGTCTGGGCCGAAACTTGTTCCCATCAGTGGCACGGTGACAAACAACGGCAAGCCCGTCGAGGGGGCAAGCATCGTTTTCACACCGGATCCGTCGAACCCTCTCGCCCAACCTGCCTCCGATGTGAGCGGTCCTGACGGCAACTACAAAGCCATGACACACAACCGGTCAGGCGTGGCCCCCGGCAAGTACCGTGTCTCGGTGATCAAGGTTCCAACCCCGCCGGTGCCCGCGAACAGCTCCTTCACTGACGACCCCTTCATGGCTCAACTCTCGGCATCGCCGCCGGACGCTGTCAAGAAAAAGAATGATCCAGCGTCTGCAACGCTCGAGGGCTCCTTCGACCGTGAGGTCAGCGCTCAAGAGCCTGTCATGGACTTCGACATCAAGTCGAAATCCACGACCGCCGCCGCCGCGGAGAAGAAGTAACCTCCCAGGCGATGACGAATTCAACCTGACTCCATCGTCTGGAAACGAAGCGGGGTGGTACGGAATATTCCGTACCACCCCGCTTCGTTTCCAGACACGGACTCCTTGCCTTCCCGAGAGAGTACGCCCGGGATCGCCGGATCGGAGCCAGTCCAGGTCGACCTGTTCGTCAGGCTCGCGGCTTATCCCCCCTGCTCGCTTCATCGAGCCTGAGATTCCTCCCTGCTTTTCGCTTGCAACCCACTACGCGGACGATTACGACGTATCGCGGAACTCAATGGAACATTGCTCGCCGATCACCCGCGGATATCGTCGCAACCAGCTCGATGGGACCGATCTTGGGGACAGCCCCTTGCGGTCGGTGGCGGTCGGCGAGAGGTGTCACTACATGCCAACGCCTTTGTCTTAGACCTCGGAGTCGTCCCATGACTGCCTCGACTCGGTACACCTCACTCGCGATGCTCGGCTGGGCCCTTGCCCTCCATTCGGGGATGCCGGCCCGCGCGGCAGACGTCTCGCCTCGTTCGATCGTCAACCGGCCCGTCGTGCTTCATGCAAACGGGCCAATCGGGGCGGGGACTTTCCTGGTCGCCGAGATCAAGGGGACCATTCCTCCCGGTCTCTATTCACTCAAACACGGCGAGAGCGGCAAGGCGTCCCCGGCCGAGGTCTTCGAACACGCGGGCAAGTCTTTCATCGCCTTGACGTCCGACCAAGCCGAGGCCGACGGCACCGGCTCCTACACAATCTCGGGGCGTGAGACAACGGAGTCGGGTCTGGCGATCGCCCCCGATCGCCTCAAGGCCAAGGAAGTTCCGATCAAAACCGGGGGGCAGCCGTTCGCGACCTACATCAGCGATGACCCGTTCAAACCCTATTATTTCCCCGTCATCGGCCCGACCGGCGCCTCCTACACCCGGGCCTATCCCATGAAGTCGGTCAAAGGGGAAGACGAAGATCATCCCCATCAACGGTCATTATTCTTTACTCATGGCAATGTCAATGGATTCGATTTCTGGGCTGCCGACGCGAAAAACAAGCCCAGTCCCAAGTACGGATCGATCAAGGAAACGTCACGCACCATCCTTCACAACGGCCAGCTTGCCGCGGTCCTGCGGACGACCGACGATTGGGTCGGCCCCGACGGCAAGAAGGTTCTCGAGGACGAGCGCGTGGTCGCCTTCTACGGCCTGGGAAAGAACCGGGTCATCGACTTCGACGTGACCCTGAAGGCCACTGACGGCCCGGTGACTTTTGGCGACACCAAGGAAGGGATGTTCGGGGTTCGAGTCGCCTCGAGCATGGATCTGAAGAGCAAGACGAACTCCGGCGGCAAGATCGTCAACGCCGAGGGGATCACCGACGACGACGCCTGGGGCAAAGCCTCCCCCTGGGTCGACTACTCGGGCCCGCTGGAGGGAAAGACCGTCGGAATCGCAATCCTCAACCACCCCGATAGCTTCCGATATCCGACCACGTGGCACGTCAGGAACTACGGTCTCTTTGCCGCCAATCCGTTCGGCTGGCACGACTTCAAGCAGCCACGCTCGGGCGAGCACACCCTCCCGAACGGGGAGTCAATCCGGTTCCGTTACCGCTTGATTCTCCACTCCGGGGGCGCAGCCGAGGCCAACCTACCCGCCGAATTCCAGGCCTACGCCAAGCCACCGCGACTCGAGATCGAGTGAGTGTGAGCGCGGCCCTGCCATTCACCAGCACAAAGCGCTCGACGGGGAAGGATCCAGTTCAGCTTGCTCTGTTCGTCCCGTCGCCGACTCGAAACAATAGATCGGTCGATTTCAGAGCGAGCTTTTTCCCTGTCGGCGCATCTTCCCCGCGGCCCTCTCGAGAGTTGCTTCCATGGCGATCGGCCCTTCGCTCCTCGCGCTCCGGCGCAAGCGCCCGGGTCAAGGATCGCGCGGGCCGCTGGGGGTCCTCGTCTTCGTCGCGATGGCGATCTTTCTGGGCCCCCTGCTCTTCGACCTGTTCATGGTCATCCCCTGGCCCACTCGAAAACGCATGGGACAGGCCGTTTTCCTGGCACTGCTGGGGGTTGGTTTCCGCCGCTTACTCAGCGTGCGTCCCGGCGACGCCTGGCCAGCCCCACGTGATGAAGATCCCGTGACAGGCCGATCCGACCGAGGGTGCGTCTGGCTCCCTTGGGCGTTGCAGGTGGCAGTCGCCTCGCTGGCCTTGCCATTGCTCAGTCATCCCGAGAACCTGGGATTCGGAGACTGGGACTATTTCCTCGAAAAATTCGAGAGTATCCGTCGAGTGATCCTCGACGCGCACCAGTTTCCCTGGTGGTCTCCGTGGTGCCGGGGAGGCTTCCCCCTGGCGAGTGACCCTCAGTGTGGCGTCATCTCGATCGCCACGCCGCTGGTCCTGCTCCTGGGAACTTCCACGGGCTTGCACCTTGCGGCCGTCATCAATCTGATGATCGCCGTCGAGGGGGCGCGTCGACTCGCCTGGACCTGGTTCCGAGAGCCCTGGGCGGCGACCGCGGCGGCCCTGATCTACGGCGTCAACGGAGGCGTACTCGTCTACACCGTCGCCGGGTACTTCATCCCGATGAGCTATTGCGCTCTGCCCTGGCTCATCAACGCCGCCTTCCGGGTGGGAGACCGGCTCCGTGACGGCATCGGACTCGGCTTCTGGGCCGCCTTCAGCGTGCTGAGTGGAATCCAGTATCCCACCATCTACGGCCTGATCATCGCCGGACTCGTCTGGATTCGCGCCCTTCGCGTCCAGCCGAAACCACTCCGTGGGCGTCTCCTCTGGCACACCATCGCGGCGATCGGCGTCGGGCTCGCCCTGTCCGGCTGGCGGCTGGCCACGACCGCACTCGTCCTGGCCGACTTTCCGCGAAAGTGGCAGACGTCGTTCGACGCCTCGGTCGGCGACGTCCTTGACTGGATGCTCTACCGGCCGGGCCCCGCCGTCCTCGAGGCGGCCACCTCAACCTACTTCTGGGAAACTGCCTGCTACGTCGGACCGGTCGTCCTCCTCCTGGTCCTCATCAGCCTGGTTCAGGGCTGGCGATGGTGGCACACAATCACCCTCCTCTGTCTCTGGTTGGCCATCGGCTCGATCCGATGGACCCACGCGAGCTATTGGCTCGCGCAAGGCCCCGTCTTCTCCACGATGCATGTCGTGACCCGATGGCGGGTCCCCGCCATGCTCGGTCTTGGCCTCTCGGTTGCGAGCGTCATCGCGCACTGGCGGACGAAGGGGAACGCCCTCCACCGCGCACTGGCCGCGGGCCTGGTTCTCATCATCGCAGCCGACCTGATCGGTTACGGCCATCAGATCCTTGCCGTCGCCTCAAGCGTTGAGCCGACTGAGGAGCACTTTCCCGGTCCCCCCACTCCAACCTTGGTCAACGTCGAGAACGGCCTCGGCTACGCGGCGATGCTCAGGGGCTACGGAGTCGTCCGCGGCTATCAGCCATTGCTCGGCTACGATCGCAATCGACCCACCGCCAGGCTCTGGAAAGGCCACCCGGATTACCGTGGCGAAGCCTGGACCGACGATGCGCCCCTGAGCACCGAGTTCTGGAGCCCAAATCGAATCGTCTTCCGAACAAAGCCGGGGCAACGAATCCAGCTCAATCAAAATCCCGGCTCGTGGTGGTGGATCAATGGTACGTTGGCATTTCCGAACGAGAAATGCGCGGAGTGGACGAAACCGTTTGAGGCACAAGCCGATTCCCAAGGCCGACTGGAATTAGAGATCGTTCCCAAGGGACTTTCCCTCGGGTGGGGACTCCACGCCGCGGGCATCGCCCTGGTTCTCAGCGCGGCCATCGCCTGCCGACCGAGGCCGGGCCAGACCCTACTCACCGCCTGACTCAAGCTCAGTCGGAGTCAACCTGCGGGGAATCCGCCCCCACGTCGTTCGATCGAGTGCACGCGATGGTCGTCCGCGGTGAAACGACACCGTCGAGGGCCACGTCATGAGGCTCCACCGGAAGCGAATCGACCATCTGACAATCGAACGCGAGCGCCCATCGAGGCACGTCGTGACGAAGCGTCGGCAGAAGCCGGTCATAGTGTCCCGCACCTCGGCCGATCCGAAATCCGCGGGCGTCAAACGCAAGGCCGGGGACGAGGACCCAGTCGACCTCTTTCGGTTCGACCTCGGGGCAGCCGTCGTGCGGCTCGGGAATGCCCAGCATCCCGCGTCGGAGATCGGCGTTGAGGTCTTCAACTCGGTAGAGCCGAAGCCGCCGTTGGACCCGATCAACGCGTGGGCAGACCAGCCGCTTGCCCCGTTCCAGCGCGATCTCGAGCATCGACTGGGTCACGATCTCTTCGGGGAAGGCCGTGGCGTAGAGCAAGACCGTTCCCGAGGCATCGAACCCCGGTAGCTCCGTGAACCGAGCGGCGAGGGTCGCTTCCTGATCCTTCCGATCCGCTGGGTCGAGAGCCAGGATCCGCTCGACCATCGCCTTGCGGAGTTGTCGCTTCTGAACCCGGAGGTCCATGACTGAATGTCCTGACCGGGAAAAAAATTCGGCCCGCGATCACATCCGGAATTCCGGAAGCGAGCACGGGCACGAAAAAGGACCTCCACCGCAATGCCGTCGGAGCGCTTTTGAGAACCCGCAGTTCAAGTGGGCGCCTTAGACCTTCAGGGACAAGCCCAGAGGTAGTGAATCGGCTCCCAACGGGTTTTCATTGGTTCGCCAAAAGTACACCCCTTCTCGTACATGGCAGAGGCATGTCTGGCCGAGACCAGACAAGCGTTAGTCTAGCCACGACGGGCCTCGCCTTCAAGCAGAAAGAGCGAAAACGGCCCGACCTCACGTCTGACCGCTTCGCTGAGATCGCGGCCGGAAATCCGAGCGCTCAGGCGGCCTGTTTCGCGTGCCTGGATCGTTTCGCTCGCCCCCGGAGGCGTGCTTAAGGATGCGGTTCGGACGAGGCAATCTCGGTCCCTCTGAGCCGGACGAGTTGGTCGCGGATCCTGGCGGCCTCTTCATAGTCTTCGAGCGCCACGGCCAGCTCGAGTTGCTGCTCGAGTCGTTCCAGGGGACCGCGGGGACGGTTGCTCTCGATGTCCCGTTTCCAGCGAAGCAGGAAACCCAGTTCCATGCATTCCGCCTCGTGATCCGACTGCTCGTAGTCCTTGAGGAACGCACGGATCCCTTCGATCCCTTCATCGATATGCGAGATCGCCTGAGCGGAGTCGTTCTTCGCCAGCGAGTCGAGCGCCAATGCGCGGGTCCGCATCATCATGACGTAGGGCCGGTACTGGTCAAACTCGATCTTGTCTCGCGGTCGCGCCGCATGCCGGACCACGAAGGCGAAGAGGCGGAGATTCCGTTCAGTGTCCCGGACAACCAGGTCATATCGCTGGAGATGGAACGCCGCGAGATAACGCTGGTAATACTGTCTTCCTTCCTGCATCAGGGCTGCGCAGACGCTGATGTCCAGGAGAAGTCTTCGGCTGAGGAGCGAGCCTCGTGGAGATCCAGCAGCGACTCGTGATCGCCGGGTCGCTGGCCATCGGGCCGGCCCGACATTTCCATCTGAAGCAGACCGAGGTCCATCCGCATCTGGATCTTGTCGCGGCCGTCGTCTCCCGTGACGATCCGGACCTGCATCTCGTCCGGGTCGTGCTCCCAGCCTGCCAGGATGGGCGTGATGTCCTTGCTCAATCGATGCGCCTCCCCTGTCTTGGGCCGCGGTTCTCAGATCCTACTTTTCGTCCTCAATGAGAATTGTACGGTGACAGAGAAAGGGCGACCATCGAAGAATGGCAAAATGGAGAAGGGATAATATCCCGTTCACTTCACGCGGTAGGGGCAAGCCGGCTCGAGCTCTTGTCCAGCCCGCGGCGATCGATCCCTTGAAAACACCACGCGGCCCGCGTCGAGCCCAAAAAAAAGGGCTCGGCGCGGGCCGCGAGATGTCATACGGTCGTCAACCGATTTCGGCGCTGCGACTCAGAGTTCGTTGCCGTCGTGGATCATCGGCTCCAACTCTTTGGTATTCCGCTCAACAGCCAACACGATCGTCCGTTCTTCGACCCCATCGGGGCTGGCGGCCACCGCCGGGATGATCTGCCGGGAGTCGGGAAGGCTGAATCGAACGGTAAAGGTCCCATCAGGCCGCAACTGCACCGGTTCCCCCTGGAGAGTCACCCGAGCATTCGGTTCCGTGGTGCCGTAGACGATCAATTCCGCGTCGATCTCGAAGTGAAAATCACGGCCCAGGGAGGCCATAGCTCCCGTACCGAGACTCTGGAGAGACAGTCCTTGCATCGGCCGTCGAAGTCGCTCCTCGAACAGGTCGCGGAGGTCGTTGGAGCCTGCAGGGTGACCGGTGTTTCCTCCCGATTGGCTGTAGATCTTCTGGAACTGCTCCTGAACACTGGCCCAGTTCTCGTCCAGCACGTCGGAGACACCCGCTTTGGGCGTACTGACGACGTTCGACCGCGCCAAGACGAAAAACTTGCCGCGGCGGGCGAGGTAGCCAATATCGATCCGATACGACCGCGGAGGCGACGTCACGTCGATGTACCAGTTGTTCACACCACCGTGAATCTCGATGTCGCGAACGTGCCGCTCCGACGCCGAGGTGGTGTCTTCGCTGGTGACGTCCACCACACGGAGGATCGGCCTGGCCGTATGCCAGTCTTGGCCGAGTGCCGCCTGGGCACGTGCCAACGTCGAACGACTCAACTCCCAGTAGGCATGAAGCCAGTACGGATCGCGGACCATGGCAATGATCCGGTCCTTCACACAGGCGTGATCAAGTGACCGGGGCGGAACGACCGTCAACGGCCGGGCGGGGGCTGAGGGCACAGGCAACTTGCGTGACGAGGTCGGACTGATCTCCACTGACGGAACCGATTTAACCGCGGACTTGCCGGCTGATTTCTTGGGCGTCGTGGCGGAAACGGATAACGCCTTGATCAGTTGATCCTTGCGCATCGCATGCCAACCAACAATCCCTTGATCTTTGGCTAACTGTGCCAAATACTTCTTATTGCAGTCCTTGAGCGTATCGACGGTCATGCGGGCCACTCCGTCTCTATCCGCGGGGTCCAGAGCGAACGCGGATTCGGACAAGGAACGTGGATCATCCCTGAGTAGGCCGATCCGGAAAACTCCATGCCTCCCGGACTGAGGAAACATCCAGACGGCCACTACACAGACAAAAGGAGTGAGGCGATGCGACCCAAGGCCCGCGTTCGAATGCCCATCAAACGAATAAAAGGCGGCACTCTCGCCCGTCAATTCACGGGAAGAGGCCGCCTTTCACTTTGATCGGATCCGGAGCGCAAGGGTGACATTATATGCTGGTCCCCACTCTGGCTCGTACCGGACTAATACGTAGCAACTCGCTTCGTAGGTCATAACAAATCCCAACCCCACTGTCAAACAAAAATCCCTTCCAAGTGTCCGACCGTGGACAAAGCCGCAAATCTGTAACATTCCGAACCCAACGCATCACCGCTCTATCTCCCTCCTCACGAACTCCCCAAGACCTGGCTACGCAACACAATCGACGACATTGTGAAAAATTTCTCGAAGATTGTATCTGAGGAGTTGACAGGCCAAAACCGGCGGGTATAAATGATTCCGATATGGTTGGTTCGCCATTGCCGCGAGGACTCCCGGTCGATTCGGGTACTTCTGGGTCTCGCCCTCCGTCACTGACGAAATGAGGGCGCGGGAGGCGATTGTGAGCCAGCCTGAGCCTCGCTCGCGATTATCCGTCGGAATGCAGTGGGCCTCCCGGATCTCAACCATCGGGTTGGAGTTCGCGCTCCCGCCTTTGATGGGTGCGGGACTCGATCGCTGGTTGCGAACGAGTCCTTTGGCGACCCTGATCGGGGCGGTCCTTGGCTTTGCCGTCGGAATGATGCACCTCCTCCGGATCGCTCGCGAAGGATCCCGATTGTAAGGGTGGGCACTTTCCCTGGTCAAAGGGGAAGGTCGAACGGGTTGGCCTGGCGGGAGAGCCCGTCGTGCCAGCCGCGGTGACGTGTCGATCGCTGTCGCGGATTTTGATGAGAGAACAGGATCAAAGCAGCCATGCCTGAGCACGGTCACAGTCCACTCAGCCACGTCGTGGATCATCCCACCCTGGAATTACCCCATTGGCAAGGCCCGACCTATTCGCTGGAGCTGGAGCTACCGCGGATTGCCGGTCTGCAGCTGACGCGGTTCATGGTCACCGAGGTGATCGCCGCGCTCTTGATGCTGCTGATCCTCCCGTTCGTGGTGAGACAGATCCGCAAAACGCCGGTCTCACGTGGTTGGTTCGTGAATCTATTTGAGTCGCTGCTCCTTTTCATTCGTGACCAGGTCGCGAGGCCCGCGATCGGCGGACACGGAGCCGACAAGTTTCTGCCTTTCTTGTGGACCCTTTTCTTCTTCATCCTGTTCAACAACTTGCTGGGGCTGGTGCCGGGCATGGCATCGGCGACGGGAAATATCAACGTCACGGCGGTGCTGGCCTTGATGACGCTCGGCACCGTGGTGCTGGCGGGAACGCGAGAGATGGGGGTGGCTGGATTCTGGATCGGAATCGTGCCGCACCTCGACGTCCCTTGGTGGCTGAAGCCGCCGCTCTGGGGCTTGATGTTCGTGATTGAAGTCGCCGGCCTCTTGATTCGCCACGTCGTGTTGGCGGTTCGTTTGTTTGCGAATATGTTCGCCGGGCACGTCGTGCTGGCGGTCATCCTTGGATTCATCGTCATGGCCGAAGGGTTTATCTTCTGGCCGGTGATGGGGGCAAGCGTCTTTGGCTTGATTCTCTTGAGCCTTCTCGAAATGTTCGTTGCGTTCTTGCAAGCGTATATTTTCACCTTCTTGTCCGCATTGTTCATCGGCTCGGCGGTCCACCCGCACTGAGCCGGGACAAGAGCGGTTGTACGGGTGGTCGTGTCACCCGGGGCGGGAGCCATTTCGGCCGCCGTCCCTTTCAACACGGCGGGCCGGACACGGCACCCGCAGCTTCTCCCCTCAAGTGAGACCATCTAGGAGACAAAGGTCCGATGAAATTCGTTAAGTCCGCCGTCCTGGCCTTCGGCCTGCTTCTGCTCGCTCAGGGTTCCGCTTCCGCCCAGACCGCTGTTCCCGAACCCGTCCGGGCGCCGAGTGCCCCCTTCGCGGATCTCCGGGCCATCGGTGTCGCCCTCGTGATCATGGGAGCCGCCTACGGGATCGGCAGCCTGACCAAGTCGGCCGTCGAGAGCATGGCACGCCAGCCCGAAACGGCCGGCAACATCCAGACGGCGATGATCATCTCGGCCGCGCTCATCGAAGGTGTGACCTTCTTCGCGCTGATCATCATCTTGCTGCAAACGTACTGAGCGAACGATCGGCGGAACGTTCGGACCACGAGCCGTCGGACCGGTGGCTCTCGACCTGTGTCGAGGGTCATCCGGTCGTCTCCCTCGACCTACCACGGTCGTTGGGCGGGTCGCACTGAACCATTCACGAGGTCCTCATCCATGCCCCGGCAACTGATTGCGGCCATTGCCTTGATGGCCTTGGCATTCGGACCGCTCGCCCGGGCGGCCGATACCGCCAAACCCTCCGACGCCCATAACACCGAGGCTCGCGCACATAATGGTGCGGCCGCGGGGGCCGGTGAGAGCCATGCTCCCTCGGGTCATGCGGGGGAAGCGACACCGAATATTCTGGAACCGCAGCCGTCCATGGCAATCTGGACGGTCGTCGTCTTCCTGGGACTCCTGTTCGTTCTGGGCAAATTTGCCTGGAAGCCCCTTTTGCTCGCGCTCCACCAGCGTGAAGAGCACCTTGAACACGTCTTGCTCGACACCGAACGCGCCCGCAATGAGGCTGAGAAGCTGCTTGCGGAGCACCGCCGCCAGGTGGCCGAGGCCGAGGCATCCGCTCGCGCCCTGATCGAAGAAGCCCGGACCCAGGCCCGGACCACCGCCGAGGAGATCATCCAGAAGGCGCGGGCCGAGGCTGAACTTGAGCAGAAACGAGCACGGCACGAAATCGAGACGGCACGCGACCAGGCGCTTTCCGAGATCTGGACCAAGACCGCCGACCTGGCTGTCTCGGTAGCGGGCAAGGTCCTCGCCAAGGACCTCAGCGGTGATGACCATCGCCGCCTCGTCGCCTCCGCGATGAGCGAGTTGCCGGTGGTGGGTAACGGTCAAGGGAGCCACTCCGCATGACCGCCGCTGACACCGCCGCGACCCCAACGGCGTTCGGGACCGTCCTCGAAGACGTCCCTCAGGTGACTCGCTCTTACTCCGAGGCACTGGTCAACGCCACTGAGAAAACGGGGCAAGTCGACGAGGTCCTCGACGAGCTCGACGCGATCTTCGCCGAGGTGCTTGGGGCGGACACCGAGTTCGCCGCGGTCCTGGCCTCGCCGCTCGTTTCGCCCGCTGACAAGGACCGGATCCTCGTCTCCGTGTTCGAGGGTCGTGTCCACCCGACGGTCATTAATTTCCTCCGTGTGCTCAACCGCCACGGTCGCCTCGGGTCTTTGGCCGCCACCGCCAGGGCCGCCCGGGCGCTCTGGGACAAGCGACAGAACCGCCGGCCGGTTCTCGTCCGGACCGCGGTTCCGCTCGACGACGCCCAGCAAGACGCGCTCCGCGAACATCTCGGCCGAATGCTCAACGCGACGCCTCTCGTCAAGCTCGAGGTCGACCCGTCCCTGATTGGTGGGATGGTCATCCAACTTGATGACGACGTGTACGACGCCTCGATCCGGAACCGCCTCGAACAGCTTCGCCAACGACTGATCGAAGGAAAGACGCATGAAATTCAAAGCCGACGAAATCACTTCAGTGATTCAGAGTGAGATCGAGCAGTTCCAGGCCCAGGTCACCCGGACCGAGGTCGGCCGCGTGCTCGAAGTTGGCGACGGCATCGCGCGGATCCACGGCCTCTCGGGCGTGATGACCGGCGAGATGGTCGCGTTCGATAACGGCGTGAAGGGCATGGCACTCAACCTCGAGGAATCGTCGGTCGGCGTGATCATCCTCGGGGATTACACGACGATCCACGAAGGGGAGACCGTCACGGCGACCGGGCAGTTGCTCCGCGTTCCCGTGGGCGAGGCCTTGATCGGCCGCGTCGTCAACCCGTTGGGTGAGCCGATCGACAACAAGGGACCGATCGTCACCGACAAGTCCCGTCTCGTCGAATCGCCGGCCCCCGGGATCGTCGACCGCCAACCCGTCGAAGAGCCGATGCAGACCGGGATCAAGGCGATCGACGCCATGACGCCGATCGGCCGCGGTCAGCGCGAGTTGATCATCGGCGACCGCAAGACGGGCAAGACCGCCATCGCGATCGACGCGATCATCAACCAAAAGGGCAAAGGCGTCATCTGCGTCTATGTCGCCGTTTCCCAGAAGGAATCGACGACGGCAGCCCTGGTTGACGTCCTCCGCCGCCACGGCGCGATGGATTACACGATCGTCGTCTCGGCCGGTGCCAGCGACCCGTCGCCGCTCCAGTACATCGCCCCGTACGCCGGCTGCGCCATGGCCGAGTACTTCATGTACGAGAAGGGGGGCGCGACCCTGGTCGTTTATGACGACTTGTCGAAGCAGGCCGTCTCGTACCGTGAAATCTCCCTCTTGCTCCGCCGCCCGCCGGGTCGCGAAGCGTACCCCGGCGACGTCTTCTACGCGCACTCCCGCCTTCTGGAGCGTTCGGCGAAGCTGGCCAACAAGTACGTGATCGTCCCCGACCACGCGCCCACCGAGACCGAAACGGTCACGGAAGAGTGGGGCGTCAACAAGAAGGTCTACCTCGGCGTTCCGGGCCTGGAAGAGGCCAAGCACGAGCTCAAGGAACACTATGCCCAAGGGCATAAGGTCGTGAAGACGACGACCTCCGGTGGCTCGCTCACCGCCCTGCCCTTGATCGAAACGCTGGAAGGTGAGGTTTCCGCCTACATCCCGACCAACGTGATCTCGATCACCGACGGCCAGATCTACCTTCAGCCCGACCTCTTCTTCGCGGGGGTTCGTCCCGCCGTCGACGTCGGCATCAGCGTCTCTCGGGTCGGTGGTAAGGCCCAGATTCCGGCGATGAAGAAGGTGGCGGGCAGCTTGCGGCTCGACCTGGCGGCCTTCCGTGAGTTGGAAGCGTTCGCTCAGCTCGGTACCGAGCTCGATAAGGCGACCCAGCAGCAGCTCGATCGCGGTTACCGCATGGTTGAACTGCTCAAGCAGCCGCAGTATCAGCCGATGGAGGCGATCGACCAGGCGATGAGCCTGTTCGCCGGCTCTGAAGGTTACCTCGACGATGTGCCGATCAAAGAGGTTTCCCGCTGGGAGCAGGAGTTCCTGGCGTTCGTCCGCGACCATCGCTCGGGCGTCCGGGCTCGCCTCGACAAAGAGCAGAAGCTCTCCGACGCGATCATCGTGGACCTGAAGGCGGCGCTGACCGAGTTCAAGGCGCTTTATCGCTCGCCCGCCTCGAAGACCCCGGCTCTGGCCGGCGCAGGGGCCTGACGACGATTGCTTCCGGAAACGGTTCGGTGACCGGCTGCGGTGGAGACTCGTTTCGGAGTCTCCACCGCAGCTGGAAATCGACTCCCTGAATTCATAGCGGATCATCCCAGCTTCCACGAGACCCACCGATGGCCAAGGCCCGAGCGATCGTCAAGCGCCGCAAGTCGGTGCAAAACATTCGCAAGATCACCCGGACGATGGAGCTGATCGCCACCGCCCGGTTCAAGAAGGCGCTCGATCGCGCCACCGAGGCTGAGGCGTACACGCGCAAAATTGCCGAGCTGGTGGCCAACCTGGGTGCCACTTCGCTCGACGTCACGCACCCCTTGCTCGAGGTGCGTGAGCCGGTGCGTCGCTCGCTCCTCCTGGTTCTCTCCAGCAACCGAGGTCTGGCCGGCGGTTACAACGGCAACGTCCTGCGAGTCGCCACTCGGGTCCTCCAGGACAACGAGGCGGAAGGGATCCCGACCACCTTGGAAGTGGCTGGCAAGCGCGGGATCAACTACTTCCGGTTCCGCGGCACCCCGGCCGAAACCTCGTACACCCAGTTTGAAGACCGGCCGCAATTCGACGAGATCGAGACGCTGGCCAACAAGTACATTGGGATGTACATCAAGGGAGAGATCGATCGACTCGACGTCTCCTACACCCAGTTCGTCACCAGCTCCCGCCAGACGGCCGTCGTCCAAACCCTCTTGCCGATGACCACGGCGCAGGTTGCGGAAGCGACCGCGTCGGTTCGACAGGCGAAGCCGGCGACACCGGTCGGCGGCCCGGCGGCGGCCTCAAAGGCCCAGGCTGTCCCCTACGAGTTCTTGCCCGACTCCAAGAGCATCCTCGAGGAGATCGTGCCGGTCTCGTTCAAGGTCCGGCTCTTCAAGTGCTTCCTCGACGCGGCCGTCAGCGAGCAGATCGCGCGAATGGTTGCCATGCGAGGGGCGACCGAAAACGCCGACGACATGATCAAGTCGCTGACCCGGCTCTACAATCGTGCCCGACAGGCGCAGATCACTCGCGAACTGGCCGAGCTCATCGGCGGTGCCGCGGCTCTCGAATAAGAAGATGAACTCAACTCACCACAACGACGCAATAGACGAAAGTCTCCCTTATCCCTGCGTCGTGGATCTCAGGGTCGTTGTGGTGAATCCCTGATGATCAACTACCCGACAGGGGATAGCCCAATGGCCACCGCGACTGCGTATGGACGGATTTCCCAGGTGATCGGCTCGACGTTCGACGTCGAGTTCGAGGATGGGCACCTGCCCAACATCTTCAACGCTTTGACGGTTGATTCCGAGCAAAAAGGTGTCCGGGTCAGCCTGACCGGAGAGGTCCAGCAGCAACTCGGCGGTAACCGGGTGCGTTGCGTGGCCCTGGGCTCGACCGACGGCCTGGTCCGCGGAATGGCCGTGGTCGACACCGGCGGACCGGTCTCCGTCCCCGTCGGCAAGGAAACCCTCGGGCGGGTGTTCAACCTGCTCGGACAGCCGATCGACGGGCGCGGCCCGGTGCCGACCTCCGAGCACTGGCCGATTCACCGTAACCCCCCGGCGTTCGACTCCTTGTCGCCGAAGACCGAGGTCTTCGAGACCGGCATCAAGGTCGTCGACCTGCTGACGCCGTTCGTCCGCGGCGGCAAGATCGGCCTCTTCGGAGGTGCCGGGCTGGGCAAGACGGTCATTCTCACCGAGCTGATCGCTCGTATCGCCAAGGTCCATAGCGGCTACTCCGTGTTCGCCGGAGTCGGCGAACGGACCCGCGAAGGGAACGACCTCTGGCTCGAAATGCAGGACACCAAGATCGGTGCCACCGGCAAGTCGGTCATCGATAGCACTGTCATGTGCTTCGGCCAGATGAACGAGCCCCCCGGCGCCCGACTTCGCGTCGCCCTCTCGGCCCTGACCATGGCCGAGTGGTTCCGCGACTCGACCGGTGCCGATACCCTGCTCTTCATCGACAACATCTTCCGGTTCAGCCAGGCAGGTAGCGAAGTCTCCGCGCTCCTCGGCCGCATGCCGTCGAACGTGGGCTATCAGCCGACCCTGGCGAGCGAGATGGGTGCCCTGCAAGAGCGGATCACGTCGACCAGCAAGGGGGCCATCACCTCGGTGCAGGCCGTCTACGTTCCGGCCGACGACTACACGGACCCGGCTCCGGCCACGACCTTCGGCTTCCTCGACGCCTTCATCGTGCTCCAGCGCTCCATCGCCGAGAAGGGGATTTTCCCGGCGGTCGATCCCCTCGGCTCGACCTCGCGTATTCTCGACGCCCAGTACATTGGCCAAGAGCACTACGACGTCGCCCGTCGCGTCCAGTCCATCCTTCAGCGCTATCGCGAGCTTCGTGACATCATCGCGATCCTCGGCGTCGACGAACTGTCCGAAGAGGACAAGACGATCGTCCATCGCGCTCGCCGGCTCGAACGGTTCTTCTCGCAGCCCTTCTTCGTAGCCGAGCCGTTCACCAACAAGGCCGGTCAGTACACGCCGCTCGCCGATACGATCCGAAGCTTTCAGGAAATCTGCGACGGCAAGTGGGACCACCTCCCTGAAGGGGCCTTCCTCTACGTCGGTTCGGTGGATCAGGCCGAAGAACAAGCCAAGCGAATGGCGCGCTGAGCGCAGTCGACCCCGTTGCGGATATTCCAGGAGCGTGCCTCGCGATGGCTACCCACGAGACGATGGAGCCGGTCAGCAAGACCGGCAAGAAACAGGGCGACCGGCTCCAGTGCGTGGTCGTCACCCCCGAACGCACGCTGTTCGACCAGCTCGTCGACTTCGTCGTCCTGCCGCTCTATGACGGCGAACTCGGGATCCTTCCCGGCCGATCTCCCTTGATCGGCCGGCTCGGCTACGGCGAGCTGCGGACCAAGAGCGACGGGAGCACCCAACATTACTTCATCGACGGCGGCTTTGCCGAAGTCCGTGACGATGTGGTGACCGTGCTCACCAACCGTGCGATCCCCGCCGCCAAGCTCGATACCGCGGCCGCGGCCCGCGAGCTCGAGCAGGCCCAAGCCCAACGGGCCGCAACCGACTTCGAACAGGCCGAGAAGGAGAAAGCGATCTCCCGGGCTCGGGCCCAGCTCCACATCGGCACGACCAAGGCATAAGCTCATTGCCTGCAAGCGACAGAGCCTATTCCTCCTCGTTCGTCCCTCAAGGGCGAATGGGGAAGAGTAGGCTCTCTTGTCTTTGGGCCTTGGTAAGGAATTCAACCAGAATTCCGAGATCCCGCGTTTTCCACTCGTCTCATTCGATTGCAGAGATGATCCCTACACTGGGGTTATCGTCGGCATTCGCACCCCGAAAAAATTCGGGGTCTGCGAGAGCAAACGGGTCGACCAGTCATCTCCCGTCCAGGCGTGGTGGATGGTGGTCACCTCGTTCCCCTCGAGCTCGATCTGGAGAAATCCAGGGGGCCGGAGGCCGGTCGGGTCGCGCAGGAGCGGAGCGCCGGCGTTCAGGCAGATCTGATCGGGCAAGGCTTCGGGCACAAACGACCAGGCTGCATGGACATGTCCACAGCAGTAGAGATGCCGGCCCACCGTCGCCAGCCAGGCTGCGACCTCCGCCGCGTTCGTCATCCGCTTGGGCCCCAGTTCGACGACGTAAGGCGCCGGCGCGGCCAGGGGATAATGGCAGGCGACGAGCAAACGCTTCGGCACCGGGCTCGACCCGTTCGTCAGCTCGCGAGCCCGATCCAGTTGCTCCGGCGGAAGAAAACCGCGGGCCGAGAGGTGCGAGCGGGTCGCGTCCAGGCCAAGGATGGCGGTCTCTTCGTCGAGTTGGCGAAGCCAGGGATACGGCCCTGGTGGCGCGAACATCCCGAACCATTCCTCAAACAGGCGATAGCGCACCGAACCCGTCGTGTAGCGATCGTGGTTGCCCGGAATCACCGTCACCCGGGTCGAGTCGAGGAGGAGTTCGGCCAAGGCCGATCTTGCCTCACGAAACTCGTCGGCCAAGGCGGTCGTGGTCAGGTCCCCTGTAATCAGAACATGATCGGGGGTAAGCTCCAACACCCGCGTGACGACTTCGTGCAGCCGTTCCAGGCGAAACTTCCCAGCGCGCCCCGCGATCAGGCTGAACATGCCGACCGCCCGCTTGTTCAGCAACCGGAGTGGGTTGAACGCATAGCGCCAAACGTGGATGTCGGAAAGGTGAATGATCCGCAAGCCGCCCCCCTTCCACCCCCGCGTCGAGCTACAAGTGCCAGCCGATCCAGCCCACGAGCACATCATAAGCAGAATGTGTGCCAACCGCGACACCGAACCCGCGGACGACGAAGACCCAGGCGAAATAGACTCCGGCCAGCCATCGGAAGATGAATGCGAACCACGTAAACGCTTCTCCGGGACTCCCCGCGTGATGCGCCAGCGAGAAAAGCAATGCCGAGGTGGTCACCGCGATGGAGCTTGCCAAAACGGTCGGCGTCTGCAAAAGTCGAAGGATCCCGAAGAACAAGGGGACCAGCGCCAACCGGAAAAGCGCTTCCTCGTAGACGCCTGCTCCGAGAAACCCGATGAGAGGCGCGGCGGGATGTGGCTGGGGGACGGAGTCGATCGCCAGGGACGCGATTGGAGCGGAAGCCTGCTCCAAGCAGGTGAAACCGATGTCCACGACCCGACTCAAGCCAACCAGGGCGATCGCCAGGAGAACGCTCTCCAGGGCCATGCCGACCAGCGAGGAGGGCGAGAACTTCCAGTCACGCGGATTGGCGGCATGCCAGAGGAGCAAGGCAACAACCAGGCAGAAGGGGAGAAACCAATGATCGGTCAGCCCCACCCTGGCCAGGACGTGTCGCATCCAGGCATCGGCACCCGTCCGAAACGAGACAGCCGACTTGCCTCCCAGCCAGAGCACGCCGAACTCATAGGCCAGTAAAATCGGCGCGACGAAGGCCAAACAGGGGAGCGGCCTCCGCGTGAGCTGCCAGTAGGAACGCCGATCCTCGACAGCCGGCCTCTCGGTTTCGCCCCACCAATGGTGGTCGTAACCGAAACGGGAACGGCGCCGACCGGGCGGCGGGACTTGTCGGGTCGAGGTACGCACATCCGAAGAATTCGACAAGCACTCTTGAAAAATCCAACCTTTTTCCACGTAAGCGGACGATTTCATAATTGTCACAATTTCTGCAAAGACCGAAAACAACGAAATGACGCGGGACCTTGTAGGTGATTCCGTGGACGGCTACCATAAGCGGATGGCCAGTGAGCCATAATCTCAGGATGGTGGGGACGTGGGTGCTGCGGAAGGCGTCCTCGCTGTCAAAAACTTTTGCCCTCGCCACTGGGACACAAGCGTCTTCGTGATGCTCTTGCGTGTCCGGCTCGGCCTCACTCTGATCCGAATCGAGCGGGAGTAATTCCCTCGTAACCGATAGGTTCGAGGGTCCTGGGGGCGTACGGGATTGCCCGCGTAGGGAGGGTTAGCGCGTGACTTCGCGGTTTCGTCTCGCTTGGCTCGTCGGTACGTTGTCACTGGCCGGTTGCGGGGGCTCCTTCAATCCCGGCCCGTTGCAGTACGAGGAATCCGAGGCTCTGACCCGGGAATTGGCCGACAAGACCAAGGCCAACCTCGCAGGTAAGCCCAAACTCCAAGAAGGGGTTCGCAAAGGACTGGCCAAACTGTTCGGGCCGAATCCCCAAGAAATTCGCGTTCCTGCCGGCTCAGGGCTCCCCGCGGGAGGTCGCCGCCTGGCGAACCTGATCGCGACCGGTGAAGGCCCGGAGGCGCGACCGAAACAAATCTACGTTCTCCGAACGTCGGCTCCCGGCCAGCCCCCCGTCAAAGAGCGTCAGGATGGAGGCTATGCCCTCTATCGCCGTCATTGCCTCCACTGTCACGGCGTCACCGGGGCGGGAAATGGCCCGACGGCCGACTTCCTCTACCCTCGGCCCCGCGACTACCGGCCGGGCAAGTTCAAGTTCACCTCCACGCCCAACGGCGCCAAGCCGACTCGGGACGACCTGAGACGAACGATTCGTGACGGCCTGCACGGCACTTCGATGCCGGCCTTTGACTCACTGATGACCGAGAACGAAATCGAGCAAGTCCTCGACTACGTCCTGTTCCTCAGCATGCGTGGGGAGACGGAACTAGGCCTGATCGACGAGGCCTCGATCGCCGACGAGGCCGATCCCGAGGCGCTCTCGGATGAAGTTCTCGACAACGTCGTCAAGAACGTCATCAACAAGTGGACGTCGGTCGAGACCCAGGTGTTCAACCCGCCGGTCGCGCGCACGCCGGCCACCCGGGAGAGCATCCTCCGCGGCCGTGACCTGTTCCTGGGCCACAAATCCCGCAAGGGGAACAGTGTCGATTGCGTCGGCTGCCACGGTCCCCAAGCCTTGGGCAACGGCGTGAGCTTCGTCTCTCAAGACGTCTTCAACGAAGTGGTCTTCGGCGGCGACCCGAGCCTCCAGGAAGAGCGGTTGCAAAACCACCGCAAAGAGATCCGCGAGCAGTGGAAAAACTCGCTTGACGACTGGGGCAACCCGCTCCGACCCAACAACCTGAATCGCGGCGTGTTCAAGGGGGGCCGGCGACCGCTCGACATCTACTGGCGAATTGCCAAGGGGATCACGGGCGCCAAGATGCCAGGCCACTACCCCACGCTCGAGGCAGACGAGGTCTGGGACGTCGTGAACTTCGTCCTGGCACTCCCTTACGAACCGAAGCTGCTCGAGGGGGCGACTCCTGCCAGCGCAACCCCGGCCAAGCCGGCCGTGGCCCAGCGTTGACGGCCTCGCTGGATCGACCATCCGTTCGGATCTGAAAATTTATTCCCCCGAGTTGTTGTCGAGTTGGTGAGTCGTGCCGAGCGAGCCATGACCACACATTGAACCTGAATTCATGAATCCGGATCGTTTCGAGTCGGACGCCACCGCCGCTCTCCGACCTCTCGCACTCGAAGCTCGATCAAGGGAGCGTTTCCGTGCGTTATTGGAGTCTGCTGTTTGCACTGGCCGCGCTGTTTTGTATTGGCGTATTCGTTTATGCGCCGTTCAACCCGGACTGGTGGTTGCCGAACAGCCCGAGCGAGCCGTATCACACGATCTCAACCTTCGGTCGCGAGATCGACAGCCTGTTCATCATCATCCTGGTGATCACGGGCATCACGTTCATTGGCACGCAGGTCGCCCTGGTCTGGGCGACCCATCGCTTCATCGATCAGACCGATACCGAGGGACAGCCGGTCCGTAAGGCCACTTACTTCCACGGCAGCCAGCGGCTAGAGGTGGTCTGGACGATCATTCCCGCATCGATCCTGGTTTTCATCGCCCTCTACCAGATGGGGACGTGGGCCGCCATCAAGTTCCGCAGCTCGGCCCCCAAGGTTCAAGCCCTGGCCGAGGTCACCGCTCGGCAGTTCCAGTGGGTAATGCGTTACCCCGGCCCTGACGGCCGGCTCCACACGCCCGACGACCTTCACCTGGTCAACGACCTGCACTTCGTGAAGGGCAAAACCGCACTGATCTACCTGAAGTCATCCGACGTGCTCCACTCGTTCTTCTTGCCGCAGATGCGGATCAAGCAAGACGCCGTGCCCGGTTTGAACATCCCGGTCTGGTTCGACTCGGACCGCGCAGGGAGTTACGACCTGGCCTGTGCGGAGCTTTGCGGCTGGGGACACTACAAGATGAGGGGTAACGTGACCGTCCATGAAAACCAGTCGGATTTCGACGACTGGATGCAGAGAGCCATCGACGCGCAAAACGTCAGCCAGCTCGCCGCGGTCGGCGGCCCTCAGGGAGAGGTGAATCCACGATGAGC
Organism: Singulisphaera photorubra; assembly: GCF_045290345.1. GTDB lineage: Bacteria > Planctomycetota > Planctomycetia > Isosphaerales > Isosphaeraceae > Singulisphaera. Next base: position 5,920,776 of record NZ_CP155447.1, read on the forward strand.
GCACAACACGCCGCCAACGGGCATGGCAATGGGCACGGTCACGCCGCCGATTCGCACGGACACGACCACATTCACCCGGCCCCCGGCAACCTGCTCACCAAATACGTCTTCTCGACCGACCACAAGGTGATCGGGATCCAGTTCCTGATCTCGGGCCTGCTCTTCTTCGTCCTCGGCGGCCTCCTGGCGATGGCTGTCCGTTGGCAGTTGGCCTGGCCCTGGTCGCCGGTGCCGATCTTGAGCAAGTCGCTCTGGTCCGACCCCGCTCTCGGCTACCGGATGCCGCCGGAGTACTACAACAAGCTGTTCACGATGCACGCGTCGATCATGATCTTCTTCGTGATCATCCCGCTCCTGACGGGTGCCTTCGGCAACTTCCTGATCCCGCTCATGATCGGCGCCCGGGACATGGCCTTCCCGAAGCTGAACATGTTCTCGTACTGGGCGATGCCGTTCGCGATGGTCGCCATCATGTACTCGTTCTATGTCGAAGGGGGATCGCCCGAAGCCGGCTGGACGTCTTACCCGGTCCTGGCCGTCGCGCACTGGTCGACTCCCGGCTCGCTGAACGGGCAGACGTGGTGGCTGATCGCCATCTTGTTTGCCGGCGTCTCCTCATTGATGGGGTCGATCAACTACATCACCACCGTCATCATGCTTCGCGCTCCGGGCATGAAGATGTTCCGGATGCCGATGTCGGTCTGGGCCTTGTTCATCACCGCGATCCTTCAGGCGTTCGCGCTGCCGGTACTGACCTCGGCGCTGGTGATGCAGTTGCTCGACCGGACCGCCGGGACCAACTTCTTCAGCCCGGTCGGCTGGAGCGTGGCCAACGCCCCGCCCGTGGTTGGCGGTGGCCAGACCCTGATGTGGCAGCACCTCTTCTGGTTCTACTCCCATCCGGCCGTCTACATCATGATCCTGCCGGCGATGGGTTTCGTCTCGGACGTGATCGCGACCTTCTCGCGCAAGCCGCTCTTCGGCTATAAGCCGATGGTCTTCGCGATCGCCGGCATCGCCGGCCTGGGCTTCATCGTCTGGGGACACCATATGTTCCAGTCGGGCATGAACCCTGCGCTTGGCGCCACATTCATGCTCTCGACGATGATGATTGCCCTCCCATCGGCAGTGAAGGTGTTCAACTGGCTGGGCACCATGTGGGGCGGGCGACTCCAGCTCACCTCGGCGATGCTCAACGCCATGGCTTTCGTGGCGATGTTCGTCATCGGCGGCCTTTCCGGAATCTTCATGGCCGCCACGCCGGTCGACATGCACATCCACGACACTTACTTCATCGTGGCCCATATTCACTACGTCCTCTTCGGCGGAAGCACCTTCGGCATCTTCGCGGCCATCTACTACTGGTTCCCGAAGATGTTCGGCCGGATGATGAACGAGCGTTGGGGGAAGATCCACTTCTTCTTGAGCTTCATCTTCTTCAACGGCACCTTCTTCCTGATGCACATCGTGGGCATGCACGGCATGCCACGTCGCTACGCGGACTTCTCGGCGTTCCCCTACCTGAACAATCCGAACGTCCAGTTGCTGAACGTCATCATGACCTACAGCGCCTTTGGCTTAGGCCTGGCGCAAATCCCATTCGCGATCAACTTCTTCTACAGCATGGTCGCCGGTCCCAAAGCCGGGCCCAATCCGTGGAAAGCCAACTCGCTCGAATGGGCCACTCAATCGCCGCCGCCGCACTATAACTTCGAGACGATCCCGACGGTCTACCATCCAGCCTACGAGTTCAGCGTCCCCGGCCTGCCTGACGACTTTTTGCCGCAGACAGTGCCCAGACCGACCGAGGCCGGACCGCTCGACCCGGTCATGGCCTGATCTCGACGTCGCAACGATTCGATTCCCCGGGCGTCCCTCAATCTCAATGATAAAGCGAGGGACGCCCGATCCCTTTGGGGCGTGTGCGACACGCCAACTTTTTCGGTTTATTCTGTGAACGAGCTCGATCGATCCTCCATGGCGAACGACCCTCTCAAACCTTCCCGACCCGTGTACGAGCCAGCCTACAAGGCTGGTCCGCACTGGGTGGCCGTGGTCGCGGCCTGCTTCACATGGCCCTTGATCTTTGTGGGGGGGTCGGTGACGACCTACCGCGTTGGCATGGCCGTGCCCGACTGGCCGACGACGTTCGGCATCAACATGTTCCTGTACGACTTCTGGAACGCCCCCTTCGGTGTTCGGGTTGAACACACTCACCGGCTCTACGGTGCCGCGGTCGGGCTCTCGACCTTGATCCTGGCCGTTTGGTTCCTGGCCGCCGACCAGCGGCGCTTGATGAAATGGCTGGGGGTGCTCGCCCTCGTGACGGTCATCGGCCAAGGGGTCCTGGGAGGCACACGTGTCACCCAGAACTCAACCGTGCTGGCCGCGGTCCACGGCGTCACCGGCCAGGCCTTCTTCGCCTTGATGGTCAGTCTCTGCGTCCTCACCGGCCGCGACTGGATCATGACCGCTCCAGCGAGAGCCGATACTTCGCATTTACGACGCCGGTCGGCGGTGACTTTATTCCTGGTGGCGGTGCAAATCGCGGTAGGAGCCTGGCTTCGGCACTTTCCCTGGATGGCGTCAACGTCGCTGATCGCCCACGCCTTGCTCGCGCTGGCGGTTTGGGGCCACGCCGCCATGCTCGCCTTGCGGGTCGAACGGAGCCGCGGCGAAATCCCTGAGTTGGTTCCCTCTTCGCGAGCGATGGCGCTCGCGGTCATGCTGCAAGTCGTCCTGGGTGTGGCCTCGTGGTGGATGCTTCGGCCGTTCGACGGGATCCCCCGCACGGTCACGATCATCCAGGCGATGGTCCGAACCGGACACCAAGCCAACGGAGCTTTGCTCCTCGCCGCGTCAGTTGTTTTGACATTCCGAGCATTCCGGCACCTTGCTCCGGCGCACAAGACGCCGAGTTGGTCGAGCCAGTCCGCTCCTGGTTTGGAGGTAGTCGCTTGAAGACCGCGGTGTCATTCGCCCGGCCGGGTTTAGCCGAATCGTCAACCGAGACGGCCATGGCCGATGCGCAAGGTCGGCTCGCCGCATACGCCACCCTGGCGAAGCTCCGGGTCGCCACCTTGGTTCTGGCCACCGTGGCGGCTGGATTCGTGCTCGGAGCCCGGGGTTCCTCTCACCCGTCCACTCTTTTGCTGACGCTGCTCGGAACCGGAATGGTTGCCTCGGGGGCAAGTGCCTGGAACCAGTACCTGGAACGAAGCCGCGACCGACTCATGAAGCGGACCGCTGGCCGACCGTTACCCAGTGGCCGGCTCACTCCCAGAGCGGCCGCCCTATTCGGCACACTGATCGCCCTCGCCGGGGTCGCAATCCTGGTGGCCGCCACGAACCTCATCGCCGCCGGTTTGGCGCTGTTGACGTTTGTGCTCTACGTCTGTGTTTACACTCCCCTCAAACCGCTAACGACCTTGAATACAGCCGTCGGCGCCATTCCCGGAGCGCTTCCTCCGGTCATCGGCTGGGCCGCGGCTACCGGTCAGCTCGGCATTGAGGCGTTCGCCTTGTTCCTGATCGTCTTCCTCTGGCAATTTCCTCACTTCCTGGCCATCGCCTGGATCTACCGTGAGGACTACGCCCGGGGTGGACACAAGATGCTGCCGGTGGTTGACCCCCACGGCGTGATCACCGGCCGGCAAGCGGCGAGCTACGCACTGGCGCTGGTGCCGGCCGGCCTCCTCCCGGCGACGATCGGCCTGGCTGGCCCCGTTTACTTCGCCGGAGCGCTGGCTCTCGGGATCTTTTACCTGGTGTACTCGGTCCGCTTCTGGGCAGGGGTGACCGACCCGTCGGCCCGCCGGTTGATGTGGGCCTCGTTCGTTTATCTGCCGGCGATCCTGCTGCTCTTGCTGTTGAACCCGTTGCCGGCCTGACGTAGCGACCGGCTCCGCACAAAATCAAAGACACGAAGAGACGAGGGAAAAGGGGATCCGGACCATTGTTCTGAGCATCTTTGTCTTCGTCCGTGTCTTCGTGCTCTCCGATTGGTTTTTCTTCTACCGAGGTTGAGAGATGGCACACGTCGCCGATCCTCCGAACAGCTCCGAGCTTGCCGGCCATGAGACGCCGGCCGCCCGAACGGCCGTCCAACACCCGCCTGTCTCTCCCGGCAAGGTGGCGATGTGGCTGTTCCTGGCCACCGAGATCATGTTCTTCACCGGCCTGATCGGGTCGTACATCGTCCTGAGAGCCGGCAGCCCCCCAACCTCGTTCACGAACCTCTTTCCTCCCGCCACCACCACCGACCTCAGCACGGTCAACAAGAATGCTCAGGGAGTGATCCTTAAGGAGGTCGGGGCCAATCACGAAGAGGTCGTGGAGATCCTCGAGAGAAACACGACCTTCGACAAGTATCAGACGGAGGAGCTGGGCAAACTCCTGTTGGCGATCGAACGGCAGGAGCCCGACGACGCCAAAGCGAACAAGCTCAAAGACGAGGCGACCAAGGAGTTCAAACACGAGCAGGCGGAACACCTGGTTCACTCGCTGCCGGCCGGAATTCTCTTCGGCGTCTCGCCCGAAAAGGCCCAGAAGGTTCACGACGAGCTTGAAGCCGTCGGCGCCACGACCTCGATCGTGCCGCTCGCCTTCTTCAACTGGCCGAAGCCCTATGACTTCATGACCAACCCGCTCAGCATCGACCTGACCGCGGCCAACACGTTTCTGCTCATCTGCTCATCCGTCACGATGGTCTTCGCTCTCAGCAGCTTTCAGCGTGACGAGCGCCGCAAGGGAACGCTCTGGCTGCTGGCCACGACTCTGATCGGCGCGGGGTTCCTCAGCGTTCAGGTCTACGAATATTACCAGTTGATGTTCGGTCACCATTACCCGCCGGGCATCAGCGCCACGGGGCACTTTCGCCCGAGCGTGAGCATCTTCGCTTCCTGTTTCTTCACGATGACTGGGTTCCACGGGGCCCACGTCGCCGGCGGCGTCATCATGCTCGCCTGCCTCACCCTGAACTCGGCAGTCACCGGGTCGTATACGAAAAACAACTATAGCTCGGTCGAACTGGTCGGCCTCTACTGGCACTTCGTCGACCTTGTCTGGATCCTCCTGTTCACCGTCGTTTACCTTATCTGATCGACCTGGGATCTGATCGGAAACGGCGGACCCTCGTCCGCGGATTCCGCGTTGCCATAGGGGAGCACGCCCAATGTCCGACACGAACCTGACTCACGACCAGGAGATGGCAGTCGAGTCCCATAACTCGCAGTACATAAAGATCTTCCTGATCCTGATCGTCTTCACGATCAGCGAATACTTTTACGCTTCGATCTTTGCCAACCACTCGTTCCTCGTCCTGGTGATCGGCCTGATGTCGATGGCCATCATCAAGGCGACTTTGGTCGGGCTCTACTTCATGCACCTCAAGTTCGAGGGGAAGTGGGTCTACGTCATGCTGGTCCCGGCGGGAATTCTGGCGATGGTACTGACCTTCGCCCTCTTCCCTGACGTGGCAATGCAGCCGATTACCGAAGAGAACCCCGACCTCGAGGGGATCGAAACCGCTCCGCTTCAACCTGGTGCCGCCGTGTCGATGCTTCGGCCGTTGAAGCAGGTCGGCTAAGCGAGATCGAGCCGAACCAGCCCAGCCTCCTCTGAAGGAAGCTGGGCTGGATCAGCGACTGTTGCTGTTTTGCTCTCTTCTTAATGAATGAGACGAGACGCTTCCTTCCCCTCCTCCAACGCAATGGCCCTCTCACCGTGGATGCCTCCTATCGCCTCGGCCTTTCCGTCCTCCTTGGGACTGTCATCGCGTCGGCCGGCCTCTCCCTCGCGGCGTCGCTTCGCACCACCCCCGCACGTGCCGGACACGACCTCAGCGCCAACCCGTTCGAGCTGGGCAAATTCCAGTTCACGGAGCGATCGGGGAAGACGATCACTGAGGCCGACCTTGCCAATCGGGTCTGGATCGCCTCGTTCATCTTCACCCATTGTCCGCTCTCATGCCCCCGGATCACAGGGGTCATGAAGGGCCTTCAAGAGAAGCTCTCCGACACCTCGGTGCAGCTCGTCAGCGTCTCGGTCGACCCCGAACGCGACACACCCGAGGTCCTCGCCGGCTATGCGAAGACGTTCAACGCCGACCCGGATCGCTGGTGGTTCCTGACCGGTCCCAAGGCCGAGGTCAAGTCACTAGTTTTCGATCGCTTCAAGCTCGGCCTGGCCGAGGCCAGCCCTGACGAACAGGAGGCGGGGGCTGAGGCGATCGCGCACAGCGACCGGCTTGCCCTCGTCGGCCCTGGCAACAAGGTCATCGGATACTTTGAAACAACCAACCGCGCCTCCCTCGACGCCCTGACGGCAAAGGCCAAACAACTGGCCCCTGCGTCCCACAAAGGACCCGCCTGGGCCCGTCAGCTCCCCGCGGTGAACGCAAGCTTGAACGCGACCTCCGGAGTGCTTCTCCTCCTCGGCTGGACCTTGATTCGCCGAGGCCGCGTGCAGGCCCATGCCCTCTGCATGTCGTGCTGCGTCGCCGTTTCCACCCTCTTTCTCGTCTGCTACCTGGTCTATCACTACGAGATCGGCGGTGGCGTTCCCTTCCGTGGCATCGGCCCGCTCCGGACCGTCTACTTCACGATCCTGCTCTCGCACGTTGTTCTGGCGGCGGCCATCGTCCCCCTGATTTCCATCACCCTGATCCATGCCCTACGCCGGCAGTTCACGCGCCACGCGCGAATCGCCAAGGTCACCTTTCCCCTCTGGCTCTATGTCTCGATCACGGGCGTCATCATCTACCTGATGCTCTATCAACTTCCCCAGGGTTGAACGACACTTCCACGAATCTCGGTCGTTGGCTCATCTTGACATTTTATATTTCGCCAGCCATGGATTCCTCCCATGTCGATCGAGTTACCACGCACGACGGATGACGCCGCAACCGCCCGTGCGTGCGCTCGACGACTGTTCGCGATGTCCTTCATTGCCCTCTTTCTGGAACTCTTGCTGATCCGGTGGGCGCCTTCGGTCGTGCGACTGGTGGCTTACTATGCCAACCTACTGCTCGTCAGCTCCTTCCTGGGGCTGGGACTGGGGGCGCTGACGTCGAGCCGCAGGTGGAACCTGTTTCGCTGGTTCCCCCTCCTCGTTGCCGGCAACATCGGGGTTCTGCTCCTCTGCCGCACCGCAACCTTGCCGGACAGTGGAAGCGAAATCCGATTCTTCGCCGTGGGCAGCACGGCCATCAACTACCTGACCCTGATTGGGGTCTTTCTCACCAATGCTGTGCTCTTCATTCCCCTCGGTGAACAGATCGGTGAACTGTTCGGTCGACTCCCAACGTTGCGGGCGTATACCTGGGACCTGCTCGGAAGTCTCACGGGGACACTCAGCTTCGGCCTCTTCTCGTACCTCTATTTTTCCCCGGTGCTCGGGATGGCCGGCGTCCTCATCGTCGTCCTCGCCCTTTCGGCACGCAAGCATTGGATCTGGAGCGTACCGACCGTCCTCGTCTGCCTGGGCGCCTTGGCGTGGTCGACCCCTCCTGGAGCCATCTGGTCGCCCTACTACTACATCACCGTCCATGACCCTGAGAACCCTTCCGCAATCGTTCCCCCTCCACCCGCCAACTTGCGATCGATGCAGAATCCTCCGATCTACTCGGTGAGCGTCAACCAAGACTTCTACCAGATGCACGGAACGATCGACCTCGAACGCTATTCACCCGACGCCCCGCAAAAAAGGCTCGTCCGCTATCTTCGAGATCAGTACCTGCTCCCTTACTCGTTGGCAACCGGGCGAAGCCGAGTCGCCGTTCTCGGAGCCGGCGGAGGCATGGATGTGGAAGCCGCACTTCTGTCGGGGGCCCGCACCGTCGACGCGGTCGATATCGACCCGAAGCTCATCGAGCTCTCGCGCAGGGACAACGCCGCGGGATGCTACGACGATTCACGCGTGACCGTTCACGTCAACGACGCCAGGGCCTTCCTCCAGAACGCGCGCCCGGGCTACGACCTGGTCGTCTTCGGCTTCCTCGACTCCCAGGCCCTTTTCACCTCGATGAGCAACCTGAGACTGGATGGTTTCACCTATACCGTCGAAAGCCTTCGAACGGCCTATCGTCTGCTCAATGATGACGGGATGCTCTCACTCTCGTTCGCCGTGGCACGCCCCTGGCTGGCGGACAAGATCCTGCTCATGGTCGCGGAGGCGACGGGAACGACCCCGATCGTCTACATGGACGGCGGTCAGCTCATCGTCTGTGCGTCGAAGTCGAAAACAACGATCAAACCATCCTTGCGTTTCGGTCGCTTCAACCTCGTTCGGTACAACCACGCTCAGGTCCCGAAAACCGAGCCCGCGACCGACGACTGGCCGTTCCTCTACTTGCAGTCCAAGACGATTCCGGGGGACTATCTCCTGGTCATCGGGGCGATACTCGCGATCTCCTTGGCGAGTATCGTCCGGCTCCGAAGCGAACCCTGGGGAGTAAACGACGCCCACTTTCTCTTCCTCGGACTGGGGTTCCTGCTTCTGGAGACCAAGAGCATCGGAGACTGTTCGCTCTACTTCGGATCCACCTGGCTGGTGACCACGATCGTCGTGGCGGGAGTGCTCGTCATGGTACTCGCCGCAAACATGCTTGCCACCAAGATCCGTTTCTCACTTCTCTTATACGTCCCCCTGTTTGCCACATTGCTCGCACTCTACTATACCCCGCATGAATTCGTCCTTTCCCAAGCCTTCAGCCAGCGTCTCGTGTGGGCGCTCCTCGTGGTCCCCTTGCCGATCTTCTTCGCCGGGTTGATCTTCTCCACCACGTTTCGAGGCACGCTCACTCCAGGAGCCCTCTTCGGCGCCAACCTGGTGGGTGCCATGATCGGCGGATTCTGCGAGTACATCGGGATGGCCACCGGCAACTCCGCCCTGATGCTCCTCGTGATCGCCGCCTACGCGGCCAGTGCGCTTTGCCAACTCAAGGGCGCCAGCCGGCCTCGCCACATCGATCATCCATCCCCAAGCCCCGGATAAGCTCTCGTTCCCACCACATTCTTGTCAGTTCGCCGGTCGCTCGAAAACCAGGACGTTCGCCCAGACGCCTTCGCCGGGATCGAATCCGGTTGGGCGGTGGTCGTTGAACCCACCACTTCTGATATAAAGCCGCCCCTCTTCAAGGCGATAGATCGCGTGCATCTCGGGCACCTCCTCACCGTCAAGCGTGGTGAACTTCACCCAGTCCAACGCCTTGGGCGTCGTCGTCTCATCAATCTTCAACTCCCCGTCCGCCTGGATCTTCCGCCCTTGCGGCGTCGCGATCGTAGCCACGACCGCATTCCCTTTGATCTCAATCGAGACGACCGTCGCCTTGCGAAGCCCGACCTTCGTTTCCCAACGCCCTTGGAGCCTGGGCAGGTCGCCGTTCGACTCGGGCGCCGCACCAATCGCCATCACCGCCAGCAAGAAACCCGCAAGAAGTTTGGCATTCATCGACGCGATCCCTCACAACAGGATGTTCACGTAGACGTCCCTCGGAAACGAAGGCCGACATTGATAAGATCGACCGTACTACAGGACGAACTTCGCACGATCTCCAATTCAACTCTATCATTCCGATAGAGTTAATCGATTACCCCAAAAAACCCTCAAGGGACTCCCTTCCCTCAAGGTTGTTCTTATTCCGATCCGCTTCGGGCCTGGGAACGTGCAATGGATCCTGCCTCGCAGGGCCGTTTTATATTCGACGTTCCGCACCAGAGCGAAAGTACCGATGGTTCTTGCAGTTTCCGCCACGGGTGGGCTTGCCGTTGCCCGGGCCGGAAATCCATCGCGATTCGCACCCAGTCGCGGAGCGTTGCTTTATTTTATGGGCGTTCCGAAGCCACCGACGCTCTGGGCCGTGGAATTGACCAGGGGGAACCGTCCGTTTAGAATACGTAAGTCTTTACCAGTTTGAGTTTTTCTGAATGGGTAAATGACAGACCTTGTCAGGGAGCCGCCGGATGCGACAGCTAGGTAGGGTTCTACCGGTCCTCGTCCTGGTCTTGGGGCTTTCCGCCGACCTTTCGGCATGTCCGAATTGCAAGGAGGCGGTTGCCGCTCAACCGAGCGAGGTGGCCAACATGAAGAACGGGTACAACTGGAGTGTCCTGTTCATGATGGGCATGCCCTTCACCCTGCTCGGCACGGGGGCGCTCATGGTCGCTCGGGGTGTCAAGCGGGGCACCCTACCCGAGTTCTGAGCGATGAATGATCTCGAGACAGTCGCGAGCCTCTTGGCCAAGGCGGGACGGGTGACGGTCTTGACCGGCGCGGGGGTCTCGGCCGAGAGCGGGATCCCGACGTTTCGCGGGCTCGGAGGTCTCTGGAACGGGCGTGACCCGATGAGTCTGGCCACGCCGCAAGCGTTCGCGGCCAACCCCGAACTCGTCTGGGAGTTCTACAACTGGCGCCGCGAACTGGTCACACAGGCCGAGCCCAACCCGGGACATCGGGCACTCGCGGAATTTTCGCGCCGATTGACCAGCCTGACGCTCGTGACGCAAAACGTGGATCGACTCCATCAGCGGGCCGGTAGCCGCGACGTCATCGAGCTCCACGGCAACCTCTTCGAAGTCCGCTGCACCGGCTGCTCGCGAACCTTCGACCGCTCAGGAGAGACGCTCCCTCCCCTGCCCCGCTGTCACGATTGCGGCCAACTCCTCCGGCCAGGCGTCGTCTGGTTTGGTGAGTCGCTCCCGCCCGCGATGTGGGAGGCCGCCGAGACTGCCGTCCGCCGCGCCCCTCTGCTTCTCGTCATCGGCACCAGTGCGGTCGTCTATCCCGCCGCCGGCCTCGTGGGCACGGCCCAGAACGGAGGGGGTGCCGTGATCGAAATCAATCTCGAACCCACCCCCATCAGCGCCACGGTTGACATCGCCCTCCAGGGCAAGGCCGCGGAAATCCTCCCCATCCTCGCCGATCTCCTCTGATCGAGCCTCCGGCCGAAGTCCAAGATCATTTCTCGGTCAACCGGGACTCGCCGGCTTCACCGCCGCGGCCATGAGCGCTTTGACGAACGCGAGATCGGCCGCGGTCTGCTCGATGAGTTCGGGTGTGGTCAAGTCGCGCCAGCTATGGGGTCCTTTGTATTCACTATGGAGCGAGATCGGCCCCTCGAACTTGGCCTGCCTGAGCGCATCGAACACCTCAGGCCAGGCGACCAAGCCATCGCGAAGCGGGACCTGTTGAGCCTGCCAAACCGCCTTGACCTTCCCCGGTTCCGACTTCCAGCCGAAATCCTTGATTGCGACGAGCCGAATTTGAGGGGCAAGCAACTCGAGGTTCTGCCGCCAGCCTCCGCTTCCCCCTTCCACGGCCGCATGACCAGGGTCGAAGTAGGCGGCGATCCGGCTCGGGTCACGGTCGCGGAGTAAGCTCGCAACCACCGCCGGTTGGCAATTCACGTAACCGGGTCCGCTATGGTTGTGGATCCCGAACGTGATCTTGTATGATTCGGCGAGTCGTTCCAGCCCATCAAGCTGATGCTTCGCCTGCTCGATCGACTCGCGGAGTTTCCCTTTGGGGACGTTCCAGTAGCCCAGTTTGAGCAGCCGGATCCCTTGCCTGGCCGCCGCCTCGACAGTCGCCTCGGCATGAGGATCGGTCGCCCGCGTGATCGCCGTGCTCGCCATCGGCACGTCCAACCCTTGGGCGTGAATCGCCGCGACAGCCGCCGGCAGGTCCTTTCCCACCGTCGCGGGCTCAACATGCCCTTTAGGTCGAACGGTCAAATCCACCCCGTCGAACCCAAGCGCCTTGATCCGCTGCGCGGCTTCGCCGACCGAAAACTCTTGCAGCATCTTCGAGAACATCACGAGCGGCATGGGTCTCGTCCTCGATCCACAGAAATGGAGAAATACGAGCGATCCGATTTCAAGGTGAGCTTGTCACACAGGAACAAGACACACCTATGTCTCACGGCGAATATGAACGGACCACCTTATCGTAACCTTCCCCAATCCTCGGGCGAAGCCCCACCCACCGCCATCCCAATGCAAGCCGTCCGCCCCGAGCACCGGCGGCCCGCCTGGGCCGCCCTTGTTGCCTCAAACCGGGAATCACTCCCCCGCCGGTTTTCCGGGGTGACGGTCGTCACTCATTCCGCGGCCTGCGTGCGAAGCTTGCCCGCATTCGTATTCGCGGCAAGGTCTTCGAGCATGTCGAGGACGGCCGCTTCGATGGCCGCTTGCCAATTCGCGCCATGCTTGGCGTGAGCGGCGGGCCGACTGTAGGCGTAGGTGAGTCCGCGCGAGTTATTGATAATCGCGCCGAGGCCGTCGGCATCGAATGCGGGGGCGACGTCTTTGGAAGAGCCTCCCTGAGTGCCGTAGCCTGGCACCAAGAACGGAATCCCGGGCAGAGTCGCCCGAAGCTCGGCGAGTTGGTCCGGATAGGTTGCGCCCACGACCGCGCCGAGCAGACTGTAACCCGACGCCCCTCGATACGGCTCGGCCCATTGAGCCAAGCGCGCGGCGACATGCTGGTAGATCGCCTTGCCATCAGCGATCAGGTCCTGAAACTCACCGGCCGAGGCGTTACTCGTCCGGACGAGGACGTAGAGACCTTTCCCCTCGCGCGCGGCCACCTTGACGAACGGTGAGATTCCATCGCTCCCGAGGTACGGATTGACCGTGAGGCCGTCGGCGTGCCACGAAGGTTCAAACTGCTCGCCCACGGGAACTTTGCCGAGGTAGGCGCGGGCATAGGCGTCGGCCGTGGAGCCAATGTCATTCCGCTTCCCATCGATCAGGACGAGAAGTCCTTTGCTCTGAGCGTATTGGGCGGTGGCGTGAAGTGCCGCCACGCCTTCGGGTCCATACGCCTCATAGAACGCCGCCTGAAATTTGACGATCGGCACCAGCGGAGCGACCACATCGACAACTCCGTCCCCAAACACACGGAGCGACTCCGCCACCCCCGGCCGATCACCAGGAAAGTTGTCGAGAAACTGAGGTGGCAGGTCCTCGGGCCGCGGATCGATCCCCACACAGATCGGGGTTCCCACTCGCTTTACGGCTGCATTCAAGCGATCCGCGAAGTGCACGACGTAATTCCTCTCAGGACTGCATTGACAGATCCGTTCCTCCTCCTATAATACCGTCTCAACACGCAGTCGTCTGCAAAAATTCGGGGCGTAGCGCAGTTTGGCTAGCGCGCTAGACTGGGGGTCTAGAGGTCGTGGGTTCAAATCCCGCCGCCCCGACTTTGACGGGACGAATTGAACTTTTGAGTTCAGTTCGTCCCGTTTTTTTATTTCGATCCGGGCGTGATGCCAACGCGAAATCAATCGCCGAAAAACTCTGAGAGTTGCTGCATGGTGCCCGTCCAGCCCTGACGCATGGAGTTGTGAAAAGCGGTGAAGAAGTCGCGTTGGACTATGGTGCCGTTGAACGGTCGAGCTTCGATGGTGACGAGTGTTCCCCTGCTTTTGCCTGCGTGTTCAACGAGCGTAACGGTGGTCCACGTCTCCGGCGGGAAGTTGTCGAGTCCCTGAAACGGTGCAGGAGTAATTTCGCCGCTGGCGTTCGAGAAGCTGCTGATGAAATCGAGCTTGTCGGGTCGATTGATGGTTCGAAAGACCCAGCGGCCCCACATCTCCATGCCATTCGGATGGCTCATGCAGTAGTGGAACATGCCACCGACGCGAAGGTCCATAGTCGCGTGCAGCATCGTCGATCCCTTCGGACCAAACCATTGCAGCAGATGCTCTTGCTCTGTCCATGCCTCCCAGACCTTCTCTCGTGACGCGTTGAAGACGTGGCTGATTGAGAAAGGTGGTTCGTGGTCATCGCCAGCCGACATGCTTGCGAGGTAGTCCTCCAGATTCGCCAAATGTTGCTTGCCGCCCTCCACCGCTCCATGGTCATTAATGACGAAGTCACGTGCTTCCGCAGTTGGAAAGATCGACCGCATTGTGACTTTCGTACCACGACCGTTCTCGCCGACACACTCAAGGACAACCTCGGTTCGAAAGCTAACGGATTCATCACTGCCCTCGCCGCCGAGCGTGTAGATGAGTCGCGAAGGCTTGTCAATTTCGATGTATTCGACGCGATTTCCATAATCACGACCATCGGGACCGTGCATCGTGTAACGCCAAGACCCGCCCGGTCGGAAATCCATCGAATGCGTTGTGGTGGTGAAACCTGCTGGTCCCCACCAGCGACCGACGTGATTGGGATCAGTCCACACCATCCAAACCAACTCTCGCGGCGCGGCAAAAGTCCGGCAGATGATGATCTCTACGGGGTTATCAAGATTGGCCTGTGACATTTGATGATCGGCGGGCATTCAGCGACTCATTTTCTTGCGTGGGGATGAAGTGGGTTTAGCATCCGGTTCGGATTGCAGTTCCTTGAAGTAATCGTCGAGTCGATCGAAACTCTCTTCCCAGAATGTGCGGTAATGGTCGATCCAGGAAGCGGCTTCCTTCAACGGCTTGGCTCGTAGCTTGCACGGTCGTAATTGGGCATCGCGCGAACGCTCGATGAGGCCGGCTTTTTCGAGCACCTTCAAGTGCTTGGAAATCGCGGGAAGAGTCATGTTGAACGGCATGGCCAGCTCTTTCACGGCCGCTTCGCCTCTGGAAAGGCGAACCAGAATCGCCCGCCGAGTTGGATCGGCAATTGCAGCGAATGTAATGCTCAGGGGGTCGATCATCATTGTTTACCAGATGGTTAGTTAACTGATTGTTAAAGTACGTCGTGCTCGGCCGATAGTCAAGGTGAATCAGGTCTTTGAGTGCCAGCTTGTCGAAAAGCTTCGGCAAAATGCCCGACTTTCGTCGCACATACATACCTTATTTCCACTCACTCGCACTTCACTGCCCGGTGAATTCAGACTTCCGGTTCAAACACCTGCAAGGTTGGAAGGTGCCAGAATCAACCGCAAACCAGCATCCCAACCCTGAAATTCCCGGAGAAAAAGTTCAATCGCCGTCTTGTCGCCCCAACTCAACAGAAAGTCACAGTTTTCCATGGCTTTCTGAAGAGATCCGCCCGAACGAAACCACCTTAGCATCGCTGCCCACAACTCGACACAAGCAAACCAACCTATATTTTTATACATTCTCCAAAACCAGCGAAGCGGTTGCACTTTACCCCGCATGTCATAAGCCATCATTGATCCATCCTGTTTGAGCCTGGGGTGAACGTCACCCGCGCGTTCGATCCGCGACGATACGACTCCACCGCAAGGCTCGCTTGCGCCGGTGGATCGCGATCCGAGGCGGTACCTGCTTGAGTCGAGTCATCGGCTCGATTCAAATGCGACTCCGGATGAGGCGGTCGGGGAACCGTACCGGCGCTCATCCCCAGCATTCCGGCCAATGGTCCGCCCCGGACCCTTCACTTCGAGGACTCCTCATGAGACTTCTCAAAGCGTTCGCCGCCCATTTGCCCTTGGGCTTGCTCATCGCAATGGCGGGTGCCGATCCAGCCCTGGCCCAGCCGGCAAAGGATGCTGGGTGGGCGCGTGTGACCGAGCCATCAAGGTCGAGACCGACCAGCTTGAAGCCGTCATTCCCAAGAATCATCCGAAGCAATGGATGACCGGCATCGAGAAGGGCTCGTTCCTCGACAAGGCCACAGGCTTCCGCGAAGTCGGCGACGGCCTGATGGTCGTCGATTGGCTCATGGAGGTCGGCAGCGATGAAGCATGGAGTGATCATGTCATTGCGCCGGACGGAAACGGCGTCGGACGCTACTTCTGGTACGACAATGAGACCGACCCCGAACGCCGATCGTATGCCTTGATGGCCCACGGCAGCAGCCAGCGTAAGCGGATGATCGAGGGTCCCCAACTCTGTCACCGGATGAAGCCCGTCCGACCCGAGGTCATCCGTGGCAACGACTTCGTCGCGGTGAAGACGACCTACAACTTCGAGTACGCTGCCCCCGGCCGAAAGCCAGGGGCGCGGTGGACCCAGTTGATCGTTTTTCCCAAGGGGGAACGGTACTTTCTCCTCTCAGATCGCATTGAATCTGTGAATAGCTCGGACGAGATGTTCCTGCGCAACGACACGCCGGGCTGTATCCGCCACGAGAAGGGCGACACATTCAGCGAGGTCTACCTCAGCTATCTGAGCGGTCCCAAAGGGGTTCGGATTCCGGCCGCCGAGTTCTTCACTCCGTTCCCCCCCGACCTGAAATTCGGCTACCGTCGCGACACCCACCGAACGCCGGACCATTTCATCCGTGCCTACCACCTGAAAGACAAGGAGACGGGCAAAGACGGCCCCTGGCTCGCAGGCCTGACACTTGACCCCTCGGTCGTCTACGAGGCGTGGTGCAGTCAGCGTCCTGGTGGGATCATCGTCATGATCGAGGAGGTCCACGGCAAGCCCGTGAAGGCCGGCGACGCCTTCAGCGCGGCCCACATTGTGGGCTACTTCGATACCATTGAGGAAATGCACAAGGCCTATGACCGCCACAAAGGCCACACCGGTCTGATCACCGATTCAACCGGCTGGCGACTGGTGAAGTAGAACTCCGAACCAAGTGGGAATTACGGCCGGGCCGGCCGTGCTACTGCAAACCCGGTGCGGAAACGGCAAGAATCATCGGTTTTTTCGCTCGGTCGCGGATCGATGTTGAAAAAACTGATCCCACTCACAGTCGCCCTGGCAACCGTGAGTGGGATCTTGTCGATTTCATCCCTGCTTTCGAAAACGCACAGCCGGCACGTCAGGCGTTCTCCATGGCAAACAGCGTCTCCTTGGTCAGGCCGGAATTATGGGTCTGGGTACAGGGGACGCGACCGCTGTCTTGCAAGCCGACCGTTCGCGCCGCTACAACCTCTTGGTGCCTTTCCTTCGAGAATGGCAGATTGGCTCAGGATCAGTCCACGACGCACGAACCCAAGGAGAATGCAGTCGAATGAGATCTCAAGTGTGGGGAACGTTCCTCCTGGTGACGGCCTGGATGTTCGGGGCTGTTGCTCCCGTGGCGGCGCAGGAAAAAGGTCTTCTGTACGCTCACCGAGGGGGAGCCTTCGAGTTCGAAGAAAACACGATGGAGGGCTTTCGGGCCTGTTATGACAAAGGGTTACGTGGGTTCGAGACCGATGTCCGCATGACCAAAGATGGCGAACTGGTCATTCTGCACGATGACAGCCTCGACCGGACTCACAACGCGACAGGAGCCGTGGAACACAAAACCGCGGCCGAGTTGCGGAAATCAAGACGAAGAAGAAAGGTCAACGCTTTCTCTTTCTGGACGAGCTTCTGACCTATTTCGCCGACAAGCCCGGGATTTACATCGAGTTGGAAATGAAAACCGGCAATAAAGCGCTCTACCCGGACGCACGGCTGGAGGAATATTGCCGGAAACTGCATGCCACCGTTCAGGCCCGACAGCCGAAAGGCTCGTTTTATGTATTCACCTCGTTTGACGAACGACCTCTCAAAATCGTCAAAGGCCTGGATTCCAATGCGGATCTGTTGCTGATCACAGGCGGGCCATGCACTCCGGAATTCATCAAGCAGGCCAAGAGCTTGGGTGCGACTCGGATCGGCTGCAAAATGGAGGGAACATCCCGAGCCGCGGTGCGCGAAGCCCAGAAAGCAGGCCTGCGCGTGAACGGCTGGCCGGGGCATAACCTGCAAGATTACCATCTCGCCGTTGGCCTTGGTGTCGACGCCATTTGCAGCGACATTCCCATTGCCATTCAAACTTGGAAAGCCAAGAGCGAGTAATTCGAGCGTCGCGACGACCTCGTTTCGTGAAGCGTGGCAATCAAAAGGGACCTCGGACCAATGGGCTGGGGTCCCTCTCCCTTTCCATCGCCATCGCGTGGAGCCGAGCCAGTTCGGCACAGCACCACCGAGGCCGAGGTCAATGCCTTGAACTTGCCGGGGCTCATCCTCAGCCGGAATTGCTGATCCCCACGGCCCCTACCCCATGCCGCCGACGGCTTCCGGCCGGCACAATGATGCAGCCACGCATTCGACCTATTGATTCAATGCAAAACCACAGCCCACTCGTATCTTCCAACCTCAAAACCATTCACAAACAATCACTAAAAAATACCCATCAACGATAATTACAATGCAGTCGCTTGCGGCCCCGGCCTGTCTCAACGCGTCGCTTCTGGTCAACGACGTTTTGCGGGATTATGGAGGGGCAACCGCCATTTCTCCGGGGGGCTTCAGTCGAGGCGAGAATCCCACCACTTCGCCGGACGGCAAAACGGGCGGGCTTACTCATTCTTCGCTCCCGTTCCGTGCAAAAACGGCAAGATTATGAGAGACTGCTTGATTCTCTCTCATTAGAGAGGATCAACGATCAAAGAGAGGGAGGCATGACGATGACGGATTTCGGAGACCTCGACGGCCGTTTCGAGTTCTACGCGGTCGTCACCCCAGACGGAAAGATCCCGACCGTCCTGGATGACACCACGCTCAATGACCCGGCCGAATGGTACACCAGTCCCATCGGCACACTCGCCCACCTGTCCGACTTTGCGCTCGTCTTCACCGATTGGGACGACGCGAACGCCGACTTCCAGCAGTACCGAGCGAGCCTTCCGGCGGGAACGATTATCCGAGCCTTCACGGTCGCCGTGGCCGAGGTTGTGAACGCCTACGAAGGGATGGAAGCCAAAACAAGTTAACTCAGCTTACCGACAGCCCGACCGAAACCGCACCGCATTCGCTCGATGGCCGAGCGGATGCGGAACGCTTTCCCCGGCCCTCAACGCACCTTTCAGAATCGAACCGACCGCCACATCGAACGACGGCCGGACGCGTGGTCATTCCCTCTCAATCGTCAATCCACCGGTTCAGTGCCGAGCCACGGCCCCGGAGAGGGTCGCGCCGGGCCCAGCCGCCGAGGCGGTCTTCACTGTCGACTCGGTCGGATCGACCTTAACGCCTTCGATCAGATTCTCGGTTGGGTTCAGAATCAGCCGTTCGTTGCCCGAGAGCCCCTGGAGGATCTCGACGTCTTGCCCATAGTCGCGCCCGAGCTGGACTTCCTGGTAGTGCAACGCATCACCTGGGCCCACAATCGCGACGCGGGTGCCGAGGGTGTTGATCACAAGCGTGGTGGCCGGGATGAGCAACGGAAGGCCCCCCGCATCGTCGAATCGGACTTTCACATACATGCCCGCGTAGAGTTCGCCCTTCTCATTGGGGAGGACCACCTCGGTGAGCAACGTTCTTGATCGGGTCTCGATCGCCCCGGAAGTTCGCGTCACTTTGCCGACGAATTTCCGGTTGGCCTGTTCACGCACCAGGACCTCGGCAGGCTGGCCTGCTTTGATGCCAATCGCGTTCGCCTGGGGTACGTTGACATAAACCTTGAGCTTGTCGGTCTGTGCGATCCGGTAAAGCGACTGGGTTGAACCCGAGCGAATGAGTGCGCCATTGTCGATGTTTCGCTCGGTGATGACACCGCGGTAGGGCGCCAGCACCTTCTGGAATTTTTGGAGCTCAGCCAGCCGGTTGGCATTGGCGGCCTTGGCCTCGATGTCGGCCGCGGCGGTCAGGAGGGTGGCCTCCGCCACCTTGAACTCGGCCGTGTATTCGTCGAGAACTTGCCGGGTCTCGGCCCCTCGACTGTTGAGTTGCTGGGAACGCCTGAGGGTGAGCCCAGCCAGTTCGAGGCGCGATTCCGCAAGCTGGCGATTGGCCTGGGCTTGAGCAAGAAGCGCCTGGGCCTGCTTCAACTCCTGGTCGAGCTCGGGGGTGTCGATCTCGGCCAGCAGCGCCCCCGCCTCGACCTTGTCGCCGATATCCACCAGGTAGCGCTTAACGTACCCATCTGTACGAGCAAAAATATTAGTATCTTGAAACGCTCGAATCTCACCGGGAAGAGTCAGGTCGGCGGGCTTATCTCGGTGGAAGGGGACCGAAATCTGGACGCGAGGGCGGCTCGCGATCGACTCGGCCGTCTCAGCATGGAGGGCGGCCCGTTGCTCCAGCCGGGGCAGTCGGCCGACGACAAAGAGGGCGCCTAACACCCCTCCGCAAAGGACTAGCAAACCGACGAAAGCGAAAAAGGACCTCCAGGGCCGGGCGGACCTGGATGGCTCGGAAGGGACACCAACGCCCGGATGCGCCTGGTCGGGTATGAGGTTCACCGTGGTCATGGGTTCAATCCTCGTCAGTCTGAATGATGGGGGGCTTGCGCCGAAGTAAACTGTAAATGACCGGGACGAAGAACAAGGTGGCCAGGGTCGCCACACTCAGGCCCCCGATGACCGCTCGGCCGAGCGGGGCATTCTGCTCACCCCCTTCACCCATGCCCAGGGACATCGGCAGCATGCCGATGATCATCGCCAGTGCAGTCATCAAGACGGGACGGAACCGGGTCCGCCCCGCGGCCAATGCCGCAGTGCGGGCGTCGTCGCCCTGGAGACGCCGGCCGTTGGCGAAAGTCACCATCAAGATGCTGTTGGCCGTCGCGACACCGATACACATAATCGCCCCCATGAGCGAGGGGACGTTGATCGTTGTCTGGGTTGCGTAGAGCATCCAGATGATCCCGGCGACGGCCCCCGGCAACGCCCAGAGGATAATGAATGGGTCGAGCCAGGATTGAAAGTTCACAACCATCAGCAGGTAAACAAGCAAGACCGCGAAGACCAGCCCGAACGCCAGCCCCTTGAACGACGACTTCATGCTCTCCACCTGACCGCGAAGGATCAGGTTCGAGCCTTTGGGTAGCTTCGTCCGGATCCCGGTCGTGGGGTCGACCGGACCCGCGATCTTCTCGATCACCTTCTCGAGGTCGGCCGCAACGCCCCCCAGGTCGCGCCCTTGCACGCTGGCGTACACGTCGAAGACAGGCTGGACGTTGTAATGGTTCACCACGGCCGCCGTCACGCCACGATCGACATCCGCGACGTTGATGAGAAGCTGGGCCGAGGTCGCCGAGGCCCCGGGAGCAATGATCGGAGTGTTGTTCAAGGCTTCAATCGAGTCGATCAAGCGCTGGGGTGTCTGAACGGCGACCGGATAGTTGACTCCGTTCTTGGGGTCGATCCAGTAATTGGGGGCGACCTGCCCGCTCGAGCTGAGGGAGACGAGCAGGCTATTGGCGACATCGCGCTGGGTCAGGCCCACCTGATCGGCCCGCGTCCGGTCAACGTTCACCTGGAGTTTGGGGGCGTCGACAATCTGGTGCAGGTGGACATCCACGGCCCCCGGGATCTTGGCGACCTCCTTCTCGATCGCGCGAGCGACCTTGTAGTTTTCGTCGCGGCGGATCCCGCTGATCTGAATATCGATCGGCGCGGCCAGCCCAAAGTTGAGAATCTGCCCCACGATATCGGCCGGCTGGAAAAAGAAGGTGGCCTCGGGAAAATCGTGGCTGAGAACTTTTCGGAGCTTGGCGAGATACGCAGGAGTCGATCCATGATGTTCATGAAGCGCGATCAGCATTTCTCCGTCCGCCGAGCCCACCGTGGCCGAGTCGCCAAAGGCCAGATTGATCCCGTTGGCGGGGAGGCCGATGTTGCTCAAGATTGTGGCCACTTCATGCGGCGGGATCAGCTTGCGAACCACCTCCTCGACCCGAGTGAACAGCTTCTCGGTCTCTTCCAGTCGGGTCCCGGACGGAGCCCGGATGTGCATCCGGATCTGGCCGGCGTCCACCGTCGGAAAAAAGTCCTGTCCCAACTCGCTGAACAAGAGCGAGGTGCCCCCGACGAATGACGCGAAGCCCAGGCAGACCAAAGCGCGATGGCTCAGTGCCCAGTCCAGCATCCGGGTGTAGAGGCCGCGGACCTTCTCGAACTGATGGTTGAACGCGCGGTGAATCCGCCAGAAGATATCCCCTTTGGCCGGCGGCTTGGGCTGACCGAACGCGTCGAGCTCGGGCGTGTACTCGACGTGGATCCCTTCCTCCTCGAGTTCGTGGGCGTTCTGACGGTAGAGCTCAACCTCCTTGCCAAGCATTCCGTTGATCATCGTCGGAACAAGTGTACGCGACAGGAAGTAAGACGCCATCATGGCGAAGGCGACCGCCATTCCCAACGGAGTGAACAGCGACTGAGCCGCCCCTGACAGGAAGGTCACGGGAATGAACACGATGCAGATCGCCAGGGTCGAGACGAAGGCAGGGACGGCGATCTGCTCGGCCCCATCAAGGATCGCCCGTTTCAACGGCTTCCCCATCGCCAGGTTGCGATGGATGTTCTCGATCTCGACCGTCGCGTCGTCCACGAGGATCCCGACCGCCAGCGCCAGTCCGCCCAAGGTCATCGTGTTGATCGTGTGCCCGAGTGCCGCCAGAATCAGGATCGAGATCATGATCGACAGCGGAATCGAGATCGTGACGATCAAGGTGCTCCGCCAACTCCCCAAGAAAAGGAGGATCATCAGCCCCGTGAGCACGGCCGCGATCGCCGCCTCATGCAAGACCCCCTCGATCGAGTGGCGGACGAAAATCGACTGGTCGAACAGAAAGTCGATCTTGAGCGCATCGGGTAAGCTCGCCTTGATCAAGGGCATCGCGGCCTTGACCCGGGCGACGATATCGAGTGTGGACGCCCCCCCCGCCTTGAGGATGGTGAGCAAGCTACCGCGCTGGCCGTCCTTGACGACGATATTCGACTGAACGGCCGCCCCGTCACGGACCTGGGCGACGTCCCTGATATGGATCGTCGCGCCCCCGACGTGGCGGATCGGCAGGTCGTTGAGAGCCTCGAGCACGTCAGGACTGCTGTTGAGCTGGACCTGGTAATCACGAGGTCCGATCTTGGCGTTGCCGGCGGGCAAGATCAGGTTCTGCGCGTTGATCGCGAGCGAGATGTCAGACGGGGAGAGGTTGTTCGCATAGAGCGCCTCCGGGTCGAGGTCGACCATGACCTGGCGGGGCTTGCCCCCCAACGGCAACGGGATCTGCGCCCCTTGGACCGTCGCCAGCCTCGTCCGGATGAAGTTCTGGCCCATGTCGTAGAGCTGCTGCTCCGAGAGGCCGTCTCCGCCGACGCCCACCTGGAGGATGGGGACGTTCGATGCGCTGAAGCGGATGATGAAGGGGGGCGTGATCCCCGGCGGGAGGACGCGAAGAACCGCGTTACTGATCGCGTTGACCTGGGCGACCGCCGCCTCGATCTTCGCCCCGGGCTGGAAGAAGACCTTGATCACGCTCACGCCGGCCAGGCTCTGCGACTCGATGTGCTCGATGTCGTTGACCGTGGTCGTCATCGCCCGCTCGTGAATCGTGACGATCCGCTTCTCCATATCGTCGGGCGACATGCCGGGGTAGGTCCAGACCACGGCAACGACCGGGATGTTGATCTCCGGGAAGATGTCAATCGGCATGCGCAGGAGCGTCACACCGCTGAGCACGGCGATCAAGAGCGACATCACCACAAACGTATACGGTCGTCGCAAGGCGAGACGTACGATCCACATGGGGAGCGAAACCTTCCTGAGGAAGCGGCAAACGCGCTCTGACACACCGCGCTGTTGGGCCGCTCAGGCCGAGGGTGGGCGTTGAGACTGAGGATCAGGGTCAGGACCAGGGACGTTGCCCGAGGCCCCGTGTCAGGGCCGTGTGTCCGAGGGAGGGCTGTTCTTCAGAACAGTCTCGAACATCACGAAGAGGAAGTCGTCAAGAGGCTCATAGCTCTTGGCGACCTTCATGCGGAGGATGGCCCCTTCCCAACTGTTCAGGCAGAACCCGGCCAGTTGGTCCGCGTCGAGGTCGGCACGCAAGTCGCCAACCCGCTGGGCCTCGCAGAAACATCGAGCAATCTTGGCCCGGTATTCAGACAGTACCGCTTCAAGCCGAGTCCGGAAAACCTCACTTTGATCGGCCAGCTCCTGACCCAGGTTGCCGAAGAGACAGCCTCTCCGATACCCCAGTGACTGATGCCGAAGGGCCGACAACTCGAAGAACCGACGTAACCGGGCCAGCGGTCTGGCATCAAGGTTATTCAGTTGCTCGTCAAGAGCCGCCATCCGCATCGCGGCGTATTCGGCCACCACTTGAAGCCCGAAGTCTTCCTTGCTCTTGAAGAAGTGATAGAACGAACCTTGTGAACCTTCGCTTCCCTGAGAATCTCCTCCAGACCACAGTTGTTGTACCCCTTCTCCAAGATCAACTGCGTTCCCGCATTGATCAAGGCCGTCCGGGTCGCGACAGGCGGTCGGTTGGTTCGCATGGCGCTCATGTCGCCAATACTAGACTGGTCGGTCAACTAGTCAAGAGGGGGTGGCGTTCTCAAACTCGAAAAAAGTCTGGTTTTCCCGTCAAAACAGTCATAAAACGTCGACATGATCGCCGAGCAAAAAGAACATACAAGGGGGTAAGCCGAGTAAGAAGCGACGATGAAGCCTTCGAGATTTAAGCCCAAGCCGTTCCGTATCAAAGGCGTGGAACGCCCCAGCACAAATGCAACCATCGACCCGTTCCATGCAAGGATGAGGGGCATCTTGAATGCGAGGACGGAAGCTGACAATTGGGCTCAGCTCCGACCTGCGCTCGACAGACAGGACCTCCGCGACGGCAGCCGCAGCCTCGTAGCGGCTCAACGTCGGCAAGGGATTGGCACCAGGCCCCCAGCAAGGCCAATCAAGTCGGATCGGGGGCCGGTCGCGCCTGCCTCGTTACGGACCGGCGGTCTGCCGCGGGTTCACCTCCGAGGCCACCATCGAGTTGCTGAAGAGGAGGCCGGCAACGAGGGCGATGGTCATCATGAACATCTGAAAGCCCTGCTCGAGGCCCGTGACCGTCGCCCCCGAGAGGAGCGAGTCGAGGCTGCGGAGTCCGAACGAGCCTGGGACGAGCAGAGCCAGGCCCGGCACGATGAGCAACTGCGGGGTGGGTTCGTACCATCGTGCGTAGAGGTTGGCCACCATGCCCAGCACCAGGGCGCCCATAAATGGCCCGAGGAGCGGATTGCCCAGACGCGTCCCAGCGCGAGAAGCCCCGAAGGCGACGGCCGAGCCGAGGAGGATCCAGGGCATGTCCGCGAGCCTCGCCTGGAAGCGAAACGTCGAGCCCAGCGCCACGACCGGCAGGGCCAGGAGCTTCGCCCACCAGGGCAGCGGAATCGCCCCCCCGGGCTGGACCTCTTCCGCGATCAGCCCGACGAGTTCGACCCCCATGAGCACCCCGAAAATCAAGGCGAGAAATACAATCCCGACCCCCGCCATCCGAGATGCGCCCGAGGCGAGATGGCCGTTGGCGAGTTCCTCAATCGAATCGACCAGACTGAGCCCGGGAAGCAAGATCACCAGGCCCGAGGCCAGCGGAATCCAATGCACGTAGTGCCCGATGTAGGCGTCGGACAGAGCGGCGATGAACCCCGCGACCGCCGCGGCAGTCAGTTCGAAACGCCGGCTCAACGACCGCGAATTGCCGAACGCGAGGGCGACCAGGCCCACGGCGAGTCCCAGCACCGTCGCCACCGAGAGCTCGCGCAGCCCCCCTCCGAAGAAGACCGAGAAGGCCGACGCACTGAGCAGAAAACCCAGCACCGAGGCTACCGGTCCCCAACGCCTGGAGTCGTTCATCAACTCCTTGATCCGCTCAATCGCCTCGCGCGGAGCGAACCGCCCGCAGGCCAGCGTCTCCGACTCGATTG
Source organism: Singulisphaera photorubra (assembly GCF_045290345.1). Lineage (GTDB taxonomy): Bacteria > Planctomycetota > Planctomycetia > Isosphaerales > Isosphaeraceae > Singulisphaera. Next base: position 5,946,318 of record NZ_CP155447.1, read on the forward strand.
ACAGCCTCCGCAAGCACTCCAGATTCGTCGGTCGCGGCGGCAGGCGAAGCAGCCGGGTTGTCGTCGCGCCTTCGCCGGGCCGCTCGAAGCTGATCAACAGCCCGGTCGGCAGGCTGAAGGCCTGGAGCTCAAGTTCCAGCCGGTCCGCCACCCGGCCCAGCGTCGATTCGAGGCGATGCGCTGGCTGTCCGACCTGGTGTAAGGCTCGACCCAGAGCGAGGATCAGTTCCTCGTCCGCCGCCTGGGACGACGCGGCGGCAGCATCCTGATTCGGGGTTGCCGAGGGCGAAGTGACACTCATGGATCTCGCTCTCTGCTCATCAACATGTAAGGTTATCGCGGACAATCATCCGACGGGGCGCCCGCCTTCACCCGAGAAGCCCAGTCGTAAGTACCATAGCACGCGATCAGGCACCGCAACTCTCAGCGCAGTCCGCGGGAGAATTGCCGATTCGCGTCCGGGCACGTCCGCCTCACTCCCCCCACTTGCGAACGGAGGGTTGTGTCCGCCATCGGACCTTCGTGTTCATCCGCCCGCCTTTGGATCGCGAGTGAGAACACGCCCGTGGGATCATCCTGCGAGAGTGATGATCCCACGGGGTTGGGAAGTCGTTCAGAGCGAGGTCAAGTCGCAATCGTTTTTCCAGAGGGCCGGGATCTCTGAATCGATGACTTCCTCCCCACCCTCTGAACAGTAAACGATCAAGCCAGCCTTCACAGGTGAACGGACAGGAATCAGGCCAACCGGCAAGTCGGCCCGGCTGGCCTCGGCCGCCTGAACATCATCGTCTTGTCACTTACTGAACCGATAGATTCCCTGGCCGGTCACGGTGGTGGTCAGGAAGTAGACCTCCCCCTGCTCGTCCTGGCCGAACGACAGGACGGGCAGGTCGCGAGACGGGATGGGGCGGTTCTCGACGACGCGGCGCTGGGCTTCGTCATAGCGCAGGGCCCAAAGACGTCCCGTCACGTAGTCGGCGTACAGGTAGGCTCCATCGAGTTCCGGCAGACGAGAGCCACGGTAGACGGTGCCACCGGTGATCGACTTGCCCGTGTCGTGATGGTAGTACTCCCAGATCGGGTCGATCAACTCGGGCCGGGGGCCGACGCCGTTGACTCCGAACGGATGGAGCGACTCACGGAGGCTCCAACCATAGTTGCCTCCCTTGGTGATGATGTCGATTTCTTCCCAGAGGTTCTGACCGACTTCACCCGCCCAGAGCCAGCCGGTCTTCGGGTCGAAGGCCATACGCCAGATGTTGCGAATGCCATACGCCCAGATCTCGGGCCGGGTGTCGGCACGGCCGACGAACGGATTGTCCTTGGGGATCGCGTAGTTCTTGCCGCCTTCCTTGTGGTCGACATCAATGCGGAGCACCTTGCCGAGCAGCGCCCCGAGATTCTGGCCGTTCTTGTGGGGGTCGTTGCCGGCGCCTCCGTCTCCGTGGGTGACGTAGAGGAAGCCGTCAGGCCCGAAGACGATGGTTCCCCCGTCGTGGTTCCAATACGGTTTCTCAAAACGAATGATTTCCAGCTCGGAGGCCGGGTCAGCCTGAGTGGGGTCATCCTTGCGGACCTGGAACCGCGAGACGATGTTCGTCAACTTCTCGGCCTTCGGCGTGTAGAAAACGTAAAAATATCCGTTTTCCTTGAACCGAGGGTGGAAGGCGAGTCCCAGGAAGCCTTCTTCGTTAGTTTCGTCCTTGTAGGAGACCCGGTCCTGAATATCGAGGAAGACGGTTGTCTGGGTCGCCTTCTGATCGTTGGGGAAACTGTGGATTACACCGTGCTGGGTCGCGACGAAGACACGGTTCGAGCCATCGGCGGCATACGTCAGCACGATGGGCCGCAAGGTGTGGGCCAGGCCGTCCTCGGTCTCTCCCTTCCAACCGGTCCATTGCAAGTCAGGAAAGGCCACGACGGTTTTCAACGGAAGCGGTTCTTCGTTGACCTCAGCACCAGGGACGGTGATCGGTACCGCGACGACCGTGCCCCCACCCATGTCGGGAACCAGGAGCTGCTTGGTGGCGGACTCGACCGTGAGGTCGGCCGCATTCTTGAGTCCCTGGGCCAGAAGCACGGGCTTGGCGCCCGGCCGTGCGATGACGAACACGCGACCGCCCTTCCAGTCGCTCACGAAGAGGCGACCGAACTGGTCCCAGGCGAGCCCGTCAGCAGCCCCCAAGCCGTCGGCGAGCCTCTCGACCGAGTGATCGGCCAGCTTGATCCGAGAGAGTACACCCGTGCCGAAATCGGCGAGGAGAAGATGCGACGCCCCATCAAGCAGTAAGCCATTCGGCGTATGGAGCTCCGGAAACTGCTTCTTGTCCAGAACCTGGCTCACGGCCCCCTTCGGTGAGATCCGGTAGACCGCTCCGCCCCCCCCTTTGCGGTCGCCCGAGTCGCTGACATAGAGAGTGCCGCTCTCCACGTCGACGGCCAGGTCGTTGAGAAAGAGCGGGGGCGTGGGAAACGCCGAAGCGGGGGCGAAGACCGTCGCTTTGCCCTTTCCATCGATCCGCCAGACCCGAGTCTTGTCAGCCAAAAAGAGCGATTCTTGATGGGCAACCAGCCCCTTCGGGTCATCGAAACCCGAGGCGAACGGTACAGCCTTGCCCTGCTCGATCTTCAAAACGGCGCCGTCACCGTCGCGGCCGGGCTCGCCGATGACCGAGACGAAGACCTGCCCTTTACTGTTCAACGCCACCGACTCCGGGTTCGTCAGGCCCGTCACCACGGTCTTCGGCGGCGTCTGAGCCCCCGCCTGAGAAACCGCGCCGCCCACCACCCAAGCCAGACCTAACAGCAACTGCCTCATTGCGAGCACTCCTGTGACTCGGGGGCACCTCACCGTGGTGCCGCACCGCGTACGAATCGAGCCGGACTCGGGAGCGATGGCGGTTCGCATCGGTTGCGACCCGATCGCCGCGGGATGGTCACCACACCCGCCGCTACGATCGTGCCTAAAACCGCCGCCATCGCGCCGGGATGGCCCGTTATACCAACAGCCTGCGAATCGCCACAAGCATGGCGCACCATGACACGATCATAGCGTAAACGCAGCCGTTCGAAAACGATCTCCACTATCGGGAACTCCTCCGATCCTGGCCACCCCCAAACACGGCACGAGCCGCAAGAATGGGGGAGAACGGCCTGATTCCCTGCGGATACCGGCCGGTCAGAGCGACCAAAGAAATCGAACGGAGTGGATTCCACGTCATAGGGGGTAGGAAGAAATGGCCGCGTCCCACCATGGGGCACAGCCCGCTCGGCAAGGATTTGTCCTGGGTGATGGCGAAGCCAACGTCTTTTCCCCTACCATCATCAATCGTAGTCGAGAACAGCGGACCGGCACCTTGGGCGAACACGACAGGCGTCACCGCCTTACTCACCAGAGAGGCGGTGGCGAGATGGAAGTGGCGGCATGGGGCGAGAGGATTCGATAATCACATCATCAAGCCAATTAATTCATATTTCCTAAATTCCTAAAACACACACACTGTTGATTGCAGTTATTTTAGGACTCAAGCATACGGTTCCCTCACCGAAATTTTATCAACGACCCGATCCAGGGCTAGGAAGCCTTTCGCGACTCGTTCCCACGGTCCCCCGTGGGAACGAAGGGGATTCCTCGCTCGATGGCGGGTCGCTGAATTTTATAGACTGGGCGGTTTTCGCCCCATTTGCTTTTCACGGATCGCCTTGATCCGTTTTTCAACCGACCTCGCCTCCGAGCTTCGCTTGATTCTTCGAAGCAAACTCGCGTGGAATTCCAAAGGGGTAATGAGATCAGGATGATCGGAGGCTAACGTATTCTCCCAGATCGATATCACCCGCTGCTGGAGTCGCTCAGCCTCGGAGAAGTTGCCCCGCGCCTGGAAATGCGACGCCAGATTGGTGAGACTGCTTGCGACTTCAGGATGATCGGCACCCAGCACTTTTTCGCGGATCGCCAGGGCTTGCTGGAATAGCGGTTCGGCCTCCTCGAACCGCCCTTGATCGAGATAGAGGATCGCCAAATTGGAGCGGCACCCAGCCACCTCCTCGCTCTCAGCTCCCAGCGTCTTCTCCCAAAGGCTCAACGCCCGCTGGTAGAGTGGTTCTGCTTCACCAGGCTTGCTCAAGTCGTCATTGACAAGCGCGAAGTGATGAAGGGCCTCGGCCACGTCCTTGCTTTCCGGCCCCTTGAACCTGGCCCAAGCGTCCAAATGTCGTTGGTGCGCGTCGAGGAAAACCCGGTTCGCCTTCTCCAACTGTACAACCCGATCTTTGAGCCGTTCCATTTGCTCCTGATGGCCCATGAAAAGGAAAAGGATGCCCACGACCAAGAACCAGGTCAGCGGTTTCCCAGCCTCCGAGGTAAAAGCGTAACCCACCAGCCCAAGGGTCCCGAAAACCATGAGCAATCGAGCGGCAATCCATTTGGATTTGAGATCTCTTGGCGTGAGCTTGTGCCTATCCACTTCCGTACCCTCAAATCCGTCGTTTCCGATTTATTAACATTTTTACGCTTATCTGCTTTCCCCCCAAAGGATCATACCTCTCGTTTTCGGGTTGAATCCCTCGGGGAAGCGTGTTCGTGAGTCATACAAGGCCCCTTCCAAGAGGGCTGTTTTCAGGTTCGTCCCGCTGAAGTTGGCTCCTTGAACGCTGGTCGAGCCATTGAGGTTGTCTCTGCCGAAGTTGGCCTGCTCAAGGCTTGCTCCCGTAAAGTCGGCTTCCTGCAAGTCCGCCCCTCGAAAATCCGCTCCGGTCAGATCGGCGCCGCGAAACGACGCCTGGAACCCGAGAGCCCAGTAGAGGTCAGCGCCTCGCATGTTTGCATTATCGCATTTTGCGGACATCAAGAATGCTCCGGACATCAAAGCATCCATGAGGCATGCGTTCGATAAATCCGCCTCATCAAAGTTGGCACCTATAAGTATTGCGCCCGTCAGGGTCGCGCCGACGAGTGATTCATGAGCGAAATGGGCATCGGACAGCTTCAGGCCCGAGAGCTCGGCCCCTTCCAGATTCCCTTCGCGTTCGAGGAGCACCCTACCTCCTGAGGTCGTAATCTTCATTGAATCACCTCGGCACTTCTCCTGTTTCTCGTCGGCCGACGGCATGACCTTCCGATTATCCTTGGAGAGTCGACTTCAGCCTGCCACCACCTTGAGAAAAAGAGGCACGCTGAATCCTACCCGACAAGTGGGAAAGGGCCGCTTGCCTCGAAGCGAGGCCGTTCGAATCGTGAGCGATCGCGCATTCGTTCGAGACGAACCGGCAATTATGACTCAACCGCCACTTTACTTGATTGTTCGCCATAGCGTCTGCTAAAGTGAGTCGCTCAAACACGTCGACCAGTCACCCCGGTCTCAAGAGAGGCCGAACCTTCTCGAAGAGCCAACGACATGCCAGTCCTCGCCGTCTGTGACGGATGCCATGCCGAGTACGACCTCAAGGACGAGTATGCCGGCAAGAAGGTGAAGTGCAAGGACTGCGGATCGGTGATTGTCGTCCCCATGGTCTCGACTGCGACGGCTTGGCAGCCTCCAAACGACGGAGGCGGGGGGCCGTTCGATCATGACCGGTTCTTGATCAACCAAAAAAAGGTTTCGATCTCGGAGCGATACTACGTCTTCGACGCGCACCAGAACCCGATCCTCTTCGTCGAGCGGCCGGCCCACTTCTGGAGGAGCCTCGGTGCCGTCATGGCCGGCTTGCTCGTCGCCGCGATCGGCGTCACGGTCTCTGCCATACCCGCGGTGGCGCTCGACGACCCGCAAACCAGGTGGATTGGCGGAGCCGCGTTCCTCATCGGCTTTTCCTTCACGCTGGTGGCGACAGTCGCCCTGATCATCAGACTGACTCCCAAACGACACATCTCCATTTACGTGGACGACAGTAAGAACCACCTCCTGGTCGAGATTTTGCAGGACCAGAAGGTCAACTTCATCCGGGCCACTTACACGGTCCGTGCCCCGGACGAGGGGACGCTCGGCCAGTTCCGCAAGAACTACTTCTATAACTTCTTCCGCAAGCGGTGGGATGCCTTCCGTCCCGACGGCACTCCGCTGGTCGTGGCGCGGGAGGACTCGCTGATCCTGTCCCTCCTGAGACGCTTCCTCGGCCCCATGCTCGGCTTGCTCCGAACCAACTTCGTGTTCTATCGCCCCAACACGGAAATTGTGATTGGTGAGTTCAACCGCAAGGCCACCCTTTTCGACCGCTACGTGCTCGACATGAGTACCGACCGGGCGCACGAGTTGGACCGGCGGATGGCGGTCGCGCTGGGGATCTTGCTCGACACGGGTGAGCGACGGTGAGGGGCGGTCGAAGAAAGGGAGTGACATGACAGAACCCGATCCGTTCGCCGCCCCCCCTGGGTTCGACGACGACGACGACATCCCGACCATCGACCACGCGATGATGCACAGCGACGTCGATTTCGAGGCGGGGATGTCGTCGCTCCCCCTCGTGAGTCTGGCGCTGATGATCGCGTGCGCCCTGGTCTTCGCCTTTCAGGTTGTCGGCGGCGCGAGGATCGATGTCGATCGCCTCAGCGCGATCGGTGCGCTGGTGCCCGACCGTGTTCGCGACGGCGAGGTCTGGCGACTCGTCTCCGCCACGTTCTTGCACGGCAACTTCGACCACTTGCTCGGCAACATGTTGATGCTCTTCATCCTGGGCATGGCGTGCGAGCACGCATTCGGGCGGCCGCAGTTCATCCTCCTCTACGTGGCCTCGGGGATCTTCGGGTCGCTCTGCAGCCTGATGGGGGGTCGCGTCTCGGTGGGTGCCTCCGGCGCGATCTTTGGGCTGGCCGGGGCCCTGATCGTCCTGTTCTGGCGACACCGCGGCCGGCTCCACTTGCGCGACCGCCGGATTGGAGTCGTTCTGGCGGGCTGGGCCGGATACCAATTCCTCCTCGGCCTGATCAACCCCAACGTCGACAACCTCGCTCACCTCGGCGGCCTACTCGGCGGCGCGGCCCTGGGCCTGATCCTTCGCCCGGCCGTTCTGGATGGTCGAGACGAGGTTTCCACCCACCCCGTCAGCCTGGCCGGGATGGTGCTGAGCTGTGGCGGCCTCGGCGCCACCGCCCTTTTCTTCCTGCCCCGCCTCCTGCGGTAACTCGGCCGAACTCCATCCTCATCGCGTTTGGAGACTCCCTCGCGGAGTCGGTCCGGTTGATTTCCCCGCTCGATCAAGATCCAATGCATCCTCAACGTCGCCTCCCCGCGGGAAGGCGAAAGCAAGACCACGCGCCATCAAGATTGCATTATTTCTTCTTTGATATAAAAAAAGAGGAGGGTCTGTGGAGGTCTGGGATCTACACTGCCATCTCTCCGGGGTTCCCGGCCGGACACCCGATGAGCGCATGGTTCAGCTCATCAAGTACGCCGACCGGATGGGGATCGCCCGAATTTGTGTCTACATGGGGATGAACTGGTCGTTCGACCCCTCTCCCGAGGAATTCCGCAAACAGAACGATGAAGTCCTCCAGGCGTTGAGTCACTGGCACGACCGAGCGTTTGGGTTTGTGTATCTCAACCCAAAGCACGTCAAGGAGAGCCTCGCCGAGCTCGACCGTTGCGTGCGCGACGGTCCCATGGTCGGCGTCAAACTCTGGGTGGCGGAGCACGCGAATGCCCCAGCGCTGGACCCGATCGTCGAGCGGGCGACTGAGCTCAACGCGGTCATCTTTCAGCATACCTGGATCAAAGTCACGGGGAACCTGCCGGGCGAGTCGACCCCGATGGACCTCGCGGCCCTGGCGGCCCGACATCCAAAGGCAACGCTGATCTGTGGGCATACCGGCGGCGATTGGGAGTTGGGGATCCGGGCCGTCAGAGCCGAGCGAAACGTGGCCGTCGACCTGGCCGGAGGAGACCCGGTGGCCGGGATCACCGAGATGGCCGTGCGCGAACTGGGTGCGGAACGCGTGATTTACGGCAGCGACGCCGGTGGGCGGAGCTTCGCGTCGCAACTCGCCAAGGTGCACGGGGCCGACGTCCCCGATGCGGCCAAGAAACTGATCCTCGCAGGCAACCTCAAGAGGCTGCTCGGGCCGATCCTCCAGGCGAAGGGGGTCCGACTTTGACGCCTCGCATCATCGACACCAACGTGAATCTCTCGCGATGGCCCACTCGCCGCGTGCGGGACGACGAGACAACTCGGCTCGTGACGACCTTGAGCGGCCATGGTGTGGTCGAGGCCTGGGCCGGTAGCTTTGATGCCCTGCTCCACAAGGACCTGGCCGGCGTGAATGCGCGGTTGGCGCACGAGTGCCGCGTCCAGTCACGAATCCGCCTGGTTCCGTTCGGTTCAGTCAATCCGGCGCAGCCTGACTGGGAGGAGGATCTCAGGAGGTGCGTGGAGGAGCACGGCATGCCGGGCATTCGCCTCCACCCGAACTACCACGGATATCCACTCGACCACCCGGCGTTCGCCCAGCTCCTCGCCTTGGCGGCGAAGCGCGACCTGGTGGTCACGCTCTGCCTCCAGATGGAGGACGAACGGATGATGCACCCTGCGTTCCGGGTCGCTCCCGTCAACCCGGCTCCGCTCGCGACGGTGGTTGCCAAAACTCCAGGGCTCCGGCTGCTCTTGCTGAACTCACTGAGCGTCATTCGCGGGCAGGCCCTTCAAAAAGTGATTCAGGCCGGTGACGTCTCGGTGGATCTCTCCACCCGGGAAGGCGTCGGGGGCGTGGCGAGCCTGCTCGAAGAGGTCGCCCTCGAGCGCGTCCTCTTCGGGTCCCATGCGCCTTGCCTTTACTTCGAGTCGGCCATTCTGAAGCTCAAGGAATCGGCCTTGGCACCGGCACAACTACGGGCAGTGCAGGAACAGAACGCGCGTCGTTTGATTCCGACGGCCCGCTGAAACCACGGATCCAGTCTTCAAGGTCTGAACAGGATTTCTGCCATGACACCCAAAAATCCTTTCTCTCGACGCCACTTTCTTGCCGCAACCTCGGGTGCCATGGGAGCCGCCAAGCTCTGCGGCCAGGCGGCGAGCGCAATCGAGCCAGTCCCCGCCGCGAAACTCGCCCTTCAAGGGGGGCCGAAGGCCGTGCAAGGGGCCGCGCCTAAACTCGTCCGCTGGGGTGCTCCCGAACGAGAGCGGATGAATGCCCTTATCGATCAAGCGAACATGTTCTACTGGAAAGGTCCGCAAACGACCTTGCTGATCGATCGGTTCCGGCAGACCTGCCCTCTTGAGCACGTGATGACTTGCTCGTCCGGCACCGCGGCCTTGCACATTGCCGTCGCGGCGGCCGGTATCGAGCCGGGGGACGAGGTCATCACCAGCCCGATCTCCGACATTGGCACCGTGATCGGCACCATCTACCAGCAAGCAGTCCCTGTCTTTGCCGACCTGGGGCGGAACACGTATAACCTCGATCCCGAAGACGTGGCGCGACGGATCACTCCCAAGACCAAGGCGATCATCGCCGTTCACCTGGCCGGCAACCCTTGCGACATGCAGGCCCTGAGAACGTTGGCCGACCAGCACAACCTGGTTCTCATCGAAGACTGCGCCCAGGCCTGGGGGGCCAAATTCCGCGGCAAGCCGATCGGCACGGTGGGGCATATCGGCTGCTTCTCGCTGCAAGCCGCCAAGCACGTCACCAGCGGCGAAGGGGGCGTGGTGGCGTCGAGCGACCCCCGGTTCGGACCACTCCTCCAACGGTTCGGTGACAAAGGGATGGACCGGCTCGCCAAGGGGGGTTTGTTCGAGGTCTTCGCCACGAACTACCGGATGAGCGAGCCGCAAGCGGGATTCGCCGCCGCCCAGCTCTCGCGTGTGGAAGGGATCGCGGAGACGCGTTCGCGACTCGGCAACCTTCTCAACGACAAAATCACCGGCGCTCCCGGAATCGAGCCCCACCAGGTCCATCCCGACGACCGTTCCTCGTACTGGTTCCTGATGTTTCGCCTCCGACCCGAGGCCTTCAACTGCGATCGGGCCGAGTTCGTCAAAGCCCTGGCTGCCGAAGGCGTTCCCGCCTCGGCGGGCTATATTCCAGTGCCGCTCTACGGCAACCCGGTCTTTCAGAAGCATGGCTTCTTCGCCGGCCGCTGGCCCGTGAAGGAGCTCGGCCTGACGACGATGGACTACGCCAAGGTCTCCTGCCCCGAAGCGGAAGCGATCCTCAAAACGGGCGTCCGCGTGACGATTCACGAGGGGATGAGCGAGGCCTACGTCCTGAGTCTGGCCGAAGCCGTCCGCAAGGTGGCGACCCATTATGCCGTTTGAAGCGGCGAACGCTTCATAAACAACCGACGTGAAACCCGAAATACATAAAATCCACATGCACATCCAAACACAACTCATATGGCAACTTCAGCCTCCTTGATTGAGGAACCACTCTCGTCTCAAATACGTGTCGACCGAATGCGGTTGTGAACCGTGGAATCTGGTGAGAGGACCCACCTCATGCCGTCGACTCGAACGATCCTCGTTTGCGGAATCGCCGCGCTCGTCGCGACCGCAGCCCAAACCGCTTCCGCCGCCCAAGCTTCCGCCCCCCTCTGGGGACGTTGGGAAGGTTCGTTCGAGGCGCAGGCTTTCGCCGACCCCGGGACTGAGTTGGAACTTGAGCTGACCCCGCCTTCAGGAAAAGCTCGCAAGGGGGTCGGATTCTGGGACGGAGGAACGACCTGGCGGGCTCGGGTCATGCCCGACGAACCAGGAACGTGGCGGTACCGGACCCGGTCGCGGCCGGTCGTCGCCGGTCTCGACGCCCAGGAGGGATCATTCGTTTGTCGCCCGGGAGAGCCGGCCACAAGCGTGATGCGGCATGGGGCGATTCGGGTCGCATCTGGCCAGTATCACCTCGAGCATGCGGACTCGCGTCCGTTTTTCTGGCTGGGCGACACCGTCTGGAATGGCCCTTTATTGAGCGAGGCCGACGATTGGGCGCATTTCCTGAAGGACCGCGCGGAAAAGCGATTCACCGTGATCCAGTTCAATGCGATCGCCCCCTGGAGAACCGCCCCGACCGATGGCGAAGGGCAAGTCGCCCTCGTGGCCGAGAAAGGCCGCCTCGAAATCAACCCCCGCTACTTCCGTCGCCTGGATCAGCGGATGAATGCAATCAACGATCAAGGGCTCGTGGCCGCGCCCGTGCTACTCTGGGCGAATCAGCGTGAGGACCTCGGCAACACCCTGTCCGAGGAGGACGCCATCCGGTTGATTCGGTATCAGGTCGCTCGGTATGGGGCTCACCATGTCGCCTGGATCCTGGCCGGCGACAATTCGTACAAAGGGAAGAGTAGCGAGCGCTGGAAGCGGATCGGCCGCGCGGTGTTTGGCGAATCCCCGCACGCGCCGGTGACAACCCATCCCACGGGCATGAACTGGCCGTGGGAAAGCTGGCGGGAAGAACGCTGGCTTGATTTTCTCGGCGACCAGAGCGGTCATGGCGACGATGCCGGCACGCTCCGCTGGATCCATTCCGGGCCCCCTCATGAGCACTGGCGAACCGAACCGCATCGCCCCGTGATCAACCTCGAACCTCCTTATGAAGATCACCGCGCCTACCAGTCCCGCCAGCCTCATTCGGCCTACAACGTGCGGCGGGCGGTCTACTGGAGCCTGCTCAGCACGCCGACGGCCGGCGTAACCTACGGCGCTCACGGCATCTGGAGCTGGCAGACCGAGACCGGCAAGGAACCTCGAGGGCACGCCGGCACAGGGATCGCCCGGCCCTGGCGCGAGGCAATGGCTCTCCCCGGTAGCGAGCAAATGAAGCATGTGGCCGAACTCTTCACCGCGCTCCCCTGGACCCGGCTCCGTCCGGATCAAGAACTGCTGACCAGGCAGCCGGGCGGCGACGACCCGGCCCACTTCGTGGGCTCGGCTCGCACCGAGGAAGGGGACCTGGCCATTCTCTATCTGCCGGTCGGCGGCGAAGTCTCGCTCCAATCCCAGCGACTCGCGAACACCATTTCGGCCCAATGGATCGACCCGCGCACCGGAAAACGCGTCCCGGCCCGATCCGAAAGCGATTTTCGCTACCGGGCACCCGATAATCAGGATTGGATCCTCCTCCTTCAGAAGAGCACGAAGCCATGAATCGCGTGCCCCCCTGCCCTCGCCCCGGTCCCGATGAGCCCACCACCATGACGAACGAAACCACGAGTGATCCGGCTCGGGCTTCGGAAGCAGTCGGGAAACGGCCCGACGACACGTCTGAAGGATCAACGCGACGGGCCACCCTGAAGAGCCTCGTGGCGCTCGGGATCGGCACGGCCACGTTCCGCCGCGCCCTGGCCGCGCAGGCCGAACAAGCGGGCAAGGTCTCTCCGGAGATGATCAAACAGGCCGAGTGGATCGCCGGTCTGGAACTGACCGACGAAGAGCGAGAGGCCACGGCCCGATCGGTCCAGAGAAGCCTCGCCTCGTTCAAAACACTCCGCGAGGTTCAGGTCGGCTACGATGTCCCGCCGGCCCTCTCGTTTGTGCCGGCCCCGGGACTTCGCGCTTCCGAAGGAGTCCGCCGCAACCAGGCCAGTCCGACCGAAGGGCATTCCCCCAAACGGCCCGACACCGACGAAGTCCTGGCGTTCCTGCCCGTCTCGGAACTCTCCGCCTTGATCCGGACCCGGCGGGTCAGCTCGACCGAGCTGACGAAGCTCTACCTCGACCGGCTCAAGCGGTTCGATCCCCTCTTGAAATGCGTGGTCACACTGACCGAAGAGTTGGCCTTGAAGCAATCGGCCAAGGCCGACGCCGAGCTGGCCGCCGGGATCTACCGCGGCCCTCTGCACGGCATCCCTTGGGGAGCCAAGGACCTGATCGCCTACCCGGGCTATCCGACAAGCTGGGGGGCGACCCCGTTCAAGGATCGCGTGATCGATGAAAAGGCCACCGTGGCGGCGCGGTTGGAGGAGGCAGGAGCGGTGCTCGTCGCCAAGCTCACGCTCGGGGCGCTTGCGCAGGGGGACCGCTGGTTCGGCGGCATGACTCGAAGCCCTTGGGACCCGCGTCGGGGGTCGAGCGGCTCGTCGGCCGGCTCCGCCGCTTCGGTCGCAGCCGGCCTGGTCGGGTTCGCGATCGGCAGCGAGACGCTCGGGAGCATCGTTTCCCCCTGCAAAGCCTGTGGCGCCTCGGGCCTGCGTCCCACGTTCGGACGCGTCAGCCGGCATGGCTGTATGTCCCTCTCCTGGTCGATGGATAAGCTCGGTCCGATCGCCCGCTCGATGGAGGACTGTGCCTTGGTGCTCGACGCCATCCACGGTTTCGACGGCCTCGACCCCTCCGCGGTCGATCATCCGTTCGCCTGGCCCCCCCAGGTTGACCTCCGCGGCCTGAGAGTCGGCTACTTCGAGAAGGCCAGCCGACCCCGCGACGATCTGAAATTTCTCCGTGAGCTAGGAGTCACCCTGGTTCCGATCACGTTGCCCGACGACTATCCCGCCTCGGCCGTCTCGCTGATGCTGCGCACCGAGGCGGCCGCCATGTTCGATGACCTGACCCGCAAACACGTGACGGAAGGCCTGAACACCTGGCCGACCGCGTTTCTCCAGGGGCAATTTACCCCCGCGGTCGAGTATCTTCGCGCGGCCCGGGTCCGCTCGCTCCTGATGCGTTCGATGGCGCGACTCATGGAAACGGTCGACCTCTACGTCGGTGATGGCGAGGACCTCGAGATCACCAACCTGACCGGCCACCCCACCGCCGTTCTACCCGACGCGTTCGAGAGTCGCCAAGGACGCGACTCCCCCGGCTCGATCACGTTCACTGGCCGACTCTACGGGGAATCGACCCTGCTGGCCGTGGCCAATGCCTACCAGCAGGCTGCGGGGCACCATCTCAGACGCCCTCCCTTGGAACGCTTCCTGATCGAAGAGGCCACGTCGAACAAGGCCGAGAACTAGCGCACGGGAATGCTTGTTGCGAACTCGACCGGGCGGTACGATCAACCAGGTCGAACCTGGATCTCCGAGGGAACTTGCCGATGACGGTGTCCAAGCACTCAGGCGATCCGAGCTGTGGTCGAACCCCCCGGCGCGCCTTCCTCGCCGACCTCGGGTTCGGTTTCACGGGCCTGGTCCTCAGCGCCATGCTCAATCGCGACGGCGTCACCCGCGCCGAGGAGATCGGCGGCGGATGGACCCCGCCCACCGGTCTGCCGCATTTCGCCCCCAAGGCCAAGAACGTGATCTGGCTCTTTATGGTGGGGGGGGTCAGCCACGTTGAAGGATTCGATCCGAAACCGAGCCTGACCCGCTACGCCGGCAAGACGATCGCCGAGACGCCACTGAAGAGCGTGCTCGACTCGCCGCACAACACGAAGAACCTCCGCGAGTTCGTCGCCGGCAACCACGCCATTCAGCCCAAGATCTATCCGTTGCAGAACGGGTTCCGCAAGCGAGGCCAGAGCGGCATCGAGGTCAGCGACTGGTGGTCGAACGTCGGCGGCTGTATCGACGACATCGCCGTGGTCCGCTCGATGTGGACGACCGATAACGACCACGGCGCCCAGCTTCAGTTCCATACCGGCCGGCACGCTCTCGAAGGCCCGTTCCCGACCATTGGCTCGTGGATCCACTACGGGCTCGGCTCCTTGAACGACGACCTGCCCAGCTTCGTCGTCCTCGGGAACCCACTGGCCGACTGCTGCGGCGGCATGGCGGGACACGGCAGCAGCTACCTCGGACCGGAGCATGATGGGGTCCGCCTGGAAGCCGACCCCGACGATCCCCTCCCCTTCGCCTCGCCCGGGCCGGATGTGTTCCGCGAAGAGCAGGCGCAAGAGTTTGCCCTGCTCGGCCGGCTCAACCAGATGTCGGCCGTGCGCTACCCCGACGACCCCGCCTTGCGTGCCCGAATCCGGTCGTACGAGCTGGCCGCGCGGATGCAACTGGCGGTTCCCGAGGTCGTCCGCTTCGACAACGAACGCCCCGAAACCCAGGCCCTCTACGGCCTCGATCAGGACGCCACCCGGCCCTTCGGGCAGCAGTGCCTGGCCGCGCGACGGATGGTCGAGCGGGGCGTCCGATTCGTCCAGATCTTCCACGGTTCCAACGGCGGCGCAGGGGCCTGGGACGCGCACAGTAACCTGCGGGCCGGTCACACCCAGCTCTGCGGCCAGGTCGACGCCCCGATCGCCGGCTTGCTCAAAGACCTGAAGCGGCGAGGATTGCTCGACGAGACCCTGGTCGTCTGGGCCAGCGAGTTCGGCCGCACGCCCGGAGCCCAAGGGGCCGACGGCCGCGACCATCATCCCTTCGGATTCTCCGTCTGGCTGGCCGGCGGCGGAATCAAAGGAGGCGTGGTCCACGGCGCCACCGACGAACTCGGCTTCCACGCCACCGAGAATCGCCACTACGTCACCGACATCCACGCCACCGTCATGCACCAGCTCGGTCTCGACCCTCGACGCCTTGAAGTCCCCGGCCAGAAACGGCTCGAGATCGACCTGGGTAAACCGATCCGCGAGATCCTCGCCTGAGCTGAAGCCGACCGCAATTCCCGTTGCCTGGCCGGCCTCATCGTCAACACCGTCCGCCTCCCTCTCGGCCCTCCCATCGCTTTCGGACGCTACCCCTTAGCGTGGGAGGCAGCCGGTTCGCACCGGTTAGGGCTTCGCCATCAGCGAACAGGCCGAATCGAGGTCCCTTTGCATTGCGGACTGGCCATTCGCCTCCGGCAGCTTCTGACCGAGGAGAAATACCCGATGGGAGCATTCAACACCGTCCGGAGCGAACAGCGATGCGCGTCGTGCGGCCAACTCAGCGCATTCCAGATCCAGTATAAGTATGGCGAGTTGTGGCAATATGAGTATCAGATCGGCGATTCAATCGCCTGGTCCACGAAATACAAACGGTCGGACGTGGGAAAGTCAGGGCGTCCGCAAGTCGTCGTGGAAGGGATCGCCGAGCATTGTCCGCTTTGTCGGGCAGAGGGAGGAGAGTTCGAGGTCTGGTTCGCGAACGACCAAATCATCGAAGTGCGTCCCCTCACCGACCCTGAAAAATTCATCGACAACAATTTTATCGTGCCGAATTCCCATTAACCCACAAGCATAACACGATCATTAAAAAAAACTGCGGATCCAGTCCGCGTTCGAGCGGTCCTCGGTCATCGCGTCGCGGTCTTCGGCTGGTCGCGCCGGGCGGCGAGAGGAGCGTACCGCGTTTGGAGTTCGGTCTCGAGTCGCGAGACGGAGTCGGCATCGAAGTGACGGACGGCGGCCAAGGTTGAGAGCGGGGGCAGGAACCGGATGGGAGTCCCTTGGGGAATTCGGGCCACGGCGAAGGCGGCGTCCGAGGGAATCCCGAAGGTGAACTTCTGACCGTCCACACTCATCACCCGATCTTCACGTAGGGATGCCGGCAAGAGTTGCAAGGTCGTCTCAGCCCGGGCATATCCCCCTTTGCCGTCCGCCCCCAGGAGCCAGACAAACGTGGATAATCGGCCCGATTTGGGGTCGACCAGGATCGCGTGGCGGATGACCATCCGGCTGTGCTTCTCATCGTAGAGGACATACGCGTGGGCGTCAAAAATCAGCATGGTCCTGGTTCGCGCAACCTGTCGGAAGTCATTCTCCAGGACTCGTTCCCCTTTGGCGAAGACCTTCTTGCCAAGAAAGCCGAGTTCGTTGCCGAACGTCTGGTCGCTGGTCGCGACGATGGTCTTCCCTTTCCCTTCCAAGGCGCCTCCCACCGCGACCTTATCCAGGAAGTAGCTCGGTGTGTCGTTCCGCTTCGCCGACTCTTCCACGTTTGCGAGAACCGTGAAGAGGAAGGTTCCGCTGTACTGAGCCGCCGACTTGGAGACCGAATCGACATCCCCGACGCCAAGGCGGGGCTTGGCGAGCATCACCAGGTTCGTCCAACCCTTGGGAACCTCCGCGCCTTCGCCGATAATGGTGCCCACAGGGATCTTGGCGAGTGGCTTGGAGCGAATATCGACCGCAGTCAAAGCCGACTTGGAGGCTGACGCCGCGGCAGGCACATGATTCCCTTCCGCGGCACGGATCTTGACCGCGAGGCCCGAAAGCAGCGAAGCCGCGAGCAAAGGGACCAGGATTTTTCCATTCACGGCAGCCCTCCAGGTTCGCAGTGCCATTGGAGAGAGCGCAAGGCGAGAAGGCCCGATCCGCCTGATCTCGGTACGCTCGGCCTCAAGTTGACCCAGCTCGCGGAGGTCTTCTTCGAGGAACGGTCATGGGGCAACTCCGCCCTCTCCAACCCGTCGATCGCCGGCATTGCGAAGATCGTGGGCAAACGGACCATTTACCATTTACCCCTAATTTTGTAAAGAAGAGTTGGAGTTTCGCAAAATTCATGAACCTCCGCTTCGTTCTCGCGACCCGGGACAATTCCCCATTACATGATGGGGGCCTAGTGGTTCCGAAGCAACAACCGTTTAAGCACCTGGCCTTACGCAGACGGCCATGCCTCTGGGAATGCAAAATCCATGCCTGATTCCCCTGTTTCTTAATACGAGCAACAGAACACGTCGCAACAACACACATATGTGATGCTCGGCCTATTCTGCTTGCTTTTCTACAAACCCAAGAACACGAGGGAACGGCACATCGGCCAATGTGCCAAACTGGGGATGCTTGCCGAGCCTGCCTCGGCTGGAGGCGGGGGACAGGAGACCGCACAGAAATCGGGTGAGCTGGCGAGGCGACGCCAGCGCCTTGTGCCGTTCGGACCGCAAGCCCTTGAGCAGCTCCGTCTCCTGGGAGCCCAGAACACGCTCGGGCACTGGTGGGAGCGGGAGCGGAGGTTCACCGAGGCAACGCGCACAGTGGCCGCAATCGCCGGCGAGCGACTCGCCGAAATATTCGAGGAGCCGGCCGGTGAGACAGCCTTCGGCCTGAGCGTACTCGAGCACGGAATGGACGCGGGCAATGTCGCGTCGTTCACGATCGAGGAAGCGGGCGACAAGGCGCTCGCGCAGTTCGTCCAGATCGGCTTCTCCCGCGGCCCGACGATATCCCTGGCGGAGTCCGGCAAGCTGAAGCTCGACGTCCCCTTGTTCTTCAAGGTAGTTCAGGGCCGCGCTGATCCGTTCACGAGGCTCCTCGAGGGATCGGGCCACTTCAGGCACGTCGAGCGCGAACCAGATCTTGCCCGGGCGGGCCTGCCGGAAGATCTGGCGCAAGAAGGCGGCACGAGGCGGGTCGTACCGCGCGAGGATTTCGCCTGAAGCACGCAACGGGCGAAACTTGCAGTCCGAGTAAAAGGGACCGGTCGCTTCCAGAATTCCTTCGAGTTCGAGATAGGTCATCAGGGTCTGCACGACGAGCTGCCGGATATCGTGCCTCTGTGAGAGGTCGTAAGCCGAGATGTCGAAGATCGGGCCAAGGCCCAGGATCTCCCCGAGCAGACCGGTGATCGCCTCGGGCGTCGGCGTATCGCCGTACGTGAAGTTCCCGAGCGTCAGAACGTCTTCGCTACACGCGAACAGCTCGCAGCGAGCGGGTGCTCCATCGCGACCGGCGCGGCCGATCTCCTGGGCGAAGTTCTCCAGGCTTTTGGGCAAATTGAAGTGATAGACCGCGCGGATGTTGGACTTGTCGATCCCCATCCCAAAGGCGATCGTCGCCACGACGATGCCGGCCTCGCACGCCATGAATTGATCCTGCACAACATGCCGCCGCTCGTCATTCATCCCAGCGTGGTAGGCCATCGCGTCGAACCCCTGTCCGGCGAGGTAGGCGGCGAGATCCTCGGCCGTTTTCTGGAGGGTGACATAGATGATCGTCGGTCCCGCCGAGTGCGTCTTGAGGCTCTTGAGAAGCCGCGCGGGCCGATCCTCCGCGGCGCACGCGTTCGCGTGTAGCTCCAGGTTCGGGCGGTGAAACCCTGTGATCACAACGTCGGAGTCGGCGATCCCGAACGTGCGGGCGACGTCGCGGGCCACGCCCGGCGTGGCGGTCGCGGTCAGGGCGAGTACGCGAGTGACTCCGAGCCGCTGGGCAATGCGAGCCAGCTTGAGGTATTCGGGGCGGAAGTTGTGGCCCCACTCGCTGATGCAATGCGCCTCGTCCACCGCCAGGAGTGCGACGTTGGTCTTGCTCAGCGTCTGAAAGAACCGCTCACTTGCGAGCCGCTCCGGGGCCACGTAGAGCAGCTTGAGCCGATCGGCACGGAGGTCGTCGAAGATCCGTCGCGCTTCGATGGGCTCGAGGGTGGAATCGAGCCGGGCGGCGGCAACGCCTCGTCTGACGAGAAAGTCCACCTGGTCCTTCATGAGCGCGATCAACGGGGAGACCACGACCGTCAGGCCGTCGAGCAAGAGCGCGGGAAGTTGATAGCAGAGGCTCTTGCCGGCACCGGTCGGAAAGACGGCCAGGACCGGGCGTCCCTGAAGGAGCGCGGAGATTGCGGGTTCCTGCCCGTCACGAAACTGGGTGAAGCCGAAGGTCTCCTGGAGCGTCCGCCGAGCATCGTCGATATCGTTCACAAAGCATTCTCCCGTCGCGAGGCGAGCAGCGTCCGTCATCCGCAATCGGCCCCCATCATAACGCAACGCCCTCCCAAGGATTCCCGGCCGATTCCTGGACCAAGCCGAAGAGCCGTTGAGTTCCCCGTCGCCGGAGGACAAACTTGGGAGAGATCGGGCCTGTCTCTTCCGATCGCTCGACGGACGACCACTACCCGTACCCCCAAGTTGGAGTCAAGCTCGATGTTCGACCTCGCCGCTATCCAGTCCGCGCTCCGCCAGTTTGGCTTCGACGGCTGGCTGCTCTGCGACTTCCGGGGCGGGAACGTGCTGGCTCGGCGAATCCTCGAGCTCACCGACAAGGGAATGACTTCACGGCGGTTCTATTACGCGATCCCCGCCGAAGGCGAACCGCGCAAGCTCGTCCATCGGATCGAATCGGGCGTCCTTGACCACCTTCCGGGTGAGGCTCGAGTCTATCTCCGCTGGCAGGAACTCGAGGCAGGCGTGGCGGAACTGGTGAGGGGGATGTCGCGAGTCGCGATGGAATACTCGCCACGCAACGCCAACCCGTACGTCTCGAAGGTCGACGCCGGAACGGTCGAGCTGGTGCGATCGACGGGCGTCGAGGTCGGCTCGTCGGGGGATCTGGCCCAGATGTTCGAGGCCACCTGGGACGACGACCAGTGGCGGATGCATCGCGAGGCTGAGACCCACACATGCTCGGCGTTTGATCTCGCCTGGGACCTGATCGCCGACCGCACGCGGAACGGCCAGTCTCTCACCGAGTGCGAAGTGCAGACCGCGATCCTGGACCACTTCAAGCGTCATGGCCTGACCACCGATCACCCGCCGATCGTGGCCGTCGGCTCGCATAGCGGCAACCCCCATTACGCCCCCGACCCGGCCGCCGACACTCCCATCCGCGCGGGCGACTTTGTCCTGATCGACCTCTGGGCCAAGCTCGACCAGCCGCGGTCCGTCTACAGCGACCTGACCCGGGTTGGCTTCGTTGGCGATCAGGTCCCCCCCCGGTACGAAGACGTCTTCCAGCTCGTGGCCCGCGCCCGTGACGCGGCCATCGCGCGAGTCAAGAGCGCGTTCGCGGCGGATCAGCCGCTGCGCGGCTGGGAAGTCGATGCGGCCGCACGCCTTGTCATTGAAGAAGGGGGGTACGGCTCGGCGTTCGTCCACCGTACGGGGCATAGCATCGGCCAGGAAACCCACGGCAACGGCGCCAACATGGACGACCTCGAAACCCATGAGGAACGACTGGTCCTCCCCCGCACCTGTTTCTCGATCGAGCCGGGCATCTATCTTCCGACCGAATTCGGGATCCGAAGCGAGGTGAACGTCTTCGTCGCGCACGACGGCCAGGTCCACGTCACCGGCGGTCTCCAGAAGTCGGTCGTCCCCATACTGGCCGAAAAGTCCTGAACACCGGCATCCGATCCCAAGCTCCGTTGCCAATTCCAGGCCCCTCGGCCTTGTGAGCCACCCCCTCCAAGGCCGAATGCGCCCGCCTCGATTCAATCAAGACGTATCGATTTTTCAGCTTTACTTCCGGTAATGCCCCTTTAGAATGACTTCGTGAATAATTTCACGAAGGCCCTGAGGAAATTCGGCGATGAATCCGAGGGATCTGGCCAAGGATGGTGGAGAGGGAGTGAGGGTGGCGACAGCGCGACGGATCGTCCTGGCGACGTTCGGTTCGCTAGGGGATTTGCACCCGTTCATCGCGTTGGCCAAGGAGTTAAAAGCGAGGGGACACGTCCCGGTCCTCGCGACGAGCGAGTTTCACCGTGAGCGGATCGAGCGGCAGGGGATCGGGTTTTTCCCGGTCCGACCCGACTTGTTGGATGTCGAGTCCAAGCCGGAGCTCTTCCGCGATTTGATGGATCGGAAGAAGGGGTCGGAGAACGTCATCCGCCAGCTCTTCATGCCCAGCTTGCGGGCAAGCTACGACGACCTGCTGAAGGCGGTTCAGGGGGCGGATCTCCTGGTGTCACACGCGGTGGCCTTCGCGGGTCCGATCGTGGCCGAAGTGACCGGAATCCCTTGGATCTCGGCGGTCCTCTCGCCGATTTCCCTGCTCTCCATGCACGACCCTTCCGTCCCTCCGCAAGCGCCCTGGCTGAGGCATCTTCGCATGCTCGGGCCACGATTCCATGGATCGATCCACCGTCTGGCGCGACTGACCCTCCGAAAATGGACTGCGCCGGTTCAAGCAGTGCGGAAAGAGCTCGGTTTACCCCCAGGGGCCGACCCGCTCTTCGAAGGGGGCACCTCCCCGACCTGCATGCTCGTCCTCTTCTCAAAGGTCCTGGGGGCACCCCAGGCCGACTGGCCGCCGCAAGCGATTCAGACGGGATTCGCCTTCTTTGATGATGTGCATGCGACCGGTATGACGGCGGAGTTGAAGCAATTCCTCAGCGCCGGGCCACCGCCGATCGTCTTCACGTTGGGATCGTCGGCCGTGATGGACGCGGGCTCGTTCTATGAAATGAGCCAGGCCGCGGCCCATCAACTCGAACGGCGAGCGATTTTTCTGATCGGCATCGACCCCCGCAACCGGCCACGCGAGCCACTTTCCAAGTCGATGCTGGCCGTGGAATACGCTCCGCACTCGGAACTGTTCCCCCGCGCCTCGGCCATCGTCCACCAAGGGGGCGTGGGGACCACGGCGCAAGCGCTCCGCTCGGGCCGGCCGATGCTGGTCGTTCCCTGGGGCCATGACCAAGTCGACAACGCATACCGAGTCTGCCGCCTGGGCGTCGCGCGAACGCTTTCCCGCGAACGCTACACCGTCCGGAACGCCGCCACCGCCCTCAGACATCTGCTCGACGAACCGAATCATCTGACGCGGGCCAGTGAAGTGGCACGCATGATCCGCACAGAGGATGGGGCAGCCTCAGCCTGCCATGCGATCGAACGTGTCCTGAGTCTTAGCGTTCCGTGAATACCGACCAGCACGTCGCGCAAGCAGGAAATCAATTGCTCAGGTTCACAGTAGGAGCAAGGCGCTCGCTCGGGCTGTACGCTCGATCGACTCTCACTTCCTGACGTCCCTTTGGTGCAAAATTGGTCTGCTTCCGACTGGAAATGATTGCGAACTCCGTCTCGGGTCCGTGTCTTGCAAAGCAATGTCGAGATCAATGGAAAGTGAGGTTCGGGAAGCGTCGTGCTCAACCACGAACTCTCGCTTGGGGTTAAGGAGCGCTGTTGGTATGGCCTTGTTGAGATGTCCGTCATGCAACAGCAAAGGTGAAGTACTTGGCAACGATCCTCAGGGTCGCTTCCGCTGCACCCAGTGCGGGCACCGCTTCGTTGCCGATGAGGCAAACGCCACTCAGGAGTACAACATCCTCGCGGATGACTCTCCGCCGTTCCTGTCGGAGACCGCGGCGGAACCTCACGACCTCTTGCTCGAGCTCAATTGGCGGAGTTGGGTGGGTCGGCTGGCACGATCTCGCGGGCTCAGTGAAGGCGAACTCGTCCGCCGCGCCCTCGTGGACTTTGCGAAACGGTCGGGATTTTCCGAACCACCGCCGCGTTGAGTGAACGATTTTGCCGTGGGTCCCCACGCAACGAATCACACGAGCCCTTTGGCGTCTGCCAGGGGCTTGTGCGATTTTGAACGCCAAGATCAATCTTAATTTCACCTCTTGATCGGCCGCGCGCACCTGACAATAAGCGATCGATCGTTGAAAACGCGAAAGACCGCGGCTCTGGGCGCATGCCCAGGACCGCGGTCTTTCGCTCTCGTGCAGTCTCGACCTGACCGCATTCGTTCTCGAATAACGGAGGACCAGCCTGGGTCTTCGTGAGCGGACACGATGGTCCACCCTACGAAGACCCGCTAGACAACGGGCCCGCCGGCTCTCCGACCGAAGATCAAGGAAACCACGAACAAGATCAGGAAGAGGAAGAAGAGGATCTTGGCGAACTGCATTAGCGTCCCCTCGAGGGTGCCAAAGCCGAGAACGCCAGCGACCAAGGCGAGAATCAAGAACGCGAGTGACCATCGCAACATGGTAGTAAAAACCTTTCTCAATCAAGATAAGTCGGTAGGTGAAAGGCACAATGCCCCACCGCGTCAGGTTTCAGAGGACAGCGGGAGGACGGCTTACTTCCCCAGGTCCTTGAGTTTCTCACCCGCGTTCTCAACGTGCTCTCCTGCCCGATGAGCGACGTCTTTCGCTTTGTCCGTGGCTTTCTCCGTCACTTCCTTAGCCTTCTCGGCGGCATTATCGATACCGCTTTTGACCTTGTCTTTGAAATCAGACATGGCACCGCCTCGCTTCGCTGAGCCAGAGAGAAGTTCTGAAAGACTGGTTGTCCTTCAAGCAGGTGGCGTGCCAAATCGCGGGCAGGCGGAAGGATTCGATCGATCAAGGGGGAACAGGGGCCGACTTCAGAAGAGGTGAGTTAACCGCTCCGGGGCGCGGACACCGCTCAGGAACTCAACGAAAACCGTGCCCGGCTGCTTTCCAGTCCTGGTTTCGCGATCGCAACGAATCCGCGCCGGCTCGCGGAGGTGAAGTGAGGTGAGGGGGCTTCCCGGATCCAGGGACCGCCTGGCTCGCAGCGACGAGCAAGGCGTGCGTCATCACTTCGCGGTTCGGCCGGTTTCCGCCCTTTGATGACGAGCTTGAGCCACGAGTCAGCCCCGGGAGGAACGGCCGCGAAAGGGATCGAATTGCCCGCGTTCTCGTTTCAAGACTTCAAGCGCCTGGAGCTTGGGGCGAAGACAGTCGAGAATTTCGTCGAGTGACCAGACCTGAAAGTCGTGGCCGTCGAAGCCGACGTCGAGTGCGGCCCAGGCCTGTGAGAACTTGATCGGACACG
Organism: Singulisphaera photorubra; assembly: GCF_045290345.1. Classification (GTDB taxonomy): domain Bacteria; phylum Planctomycetota; class Planctomycetia; order Isosphaerales; family Isosphaeraceae; genus Singulisphaera. The sequence continues at coordinate 5,970,564 of NZ_CP155447.1, forward strand.
ACTCTAAATCGCGTTGATAGAGAGCGTGAACATGCCCATAGAGATGAATATTCGGACGTTCCACCGAGCCGTGGTGCTGGCCGTTCCAGGTGAGCATCGGGTAATGGTTGAGCGTCAATCGGACGTCTCCCAGGTTGATCTCGACCTGGTCGAAGGTTGCCGCGAAGAGGTCGCTGATCCGCCGATCGTCGTGGTTACCCCAGACGAAATAGATCGTGCGGCAGCGAAGCTGATCCCGAAACCAACGCGCATTTCGGAAGTAGTCTCCACCATAGCCGAATGACCAGTCTCCCAGGCACCAGAGCACGTCATCTGATCCGACCCGCGCGTTGATATTGGCAACCAAGCCCCGATTCATCGTGTCGATCGACTCATCGCTCATGCGAAGCGACCGAAAGTCTCCACCGGAAGACTCGAGTTCGCGAAATGCCGCAAGGTCAGCTGGGGTCATAAAGACGGTTCGACGGCAATACTTCATGATATTGCCGTGGAAGGCGTGAGAATCGCTGCAGAAGTACGTGGACATCTCGGCCTATTCTCCACCGATAGGCGGCCGCCAGGTTGATTCCCAACGGGCAGACCGCCCGTCCTTGGACAAGGAAAGGGGGCTCTCGACCGGCCCGGCCGGTGGAATCCGGCCAGACGGCCGCCGGGCCCCCTTGGTCCACCCGGGAGAGAGGAAGAAGACTCTCTCCCCCTGGGATTCTCCGCCTCTTCCGCGACTGTAGCAAGGATATCAGTATCTCGTTCCCACGCTCTGCGTGGGAATGCCGTCCGCGACGCTCCGCGTCGTCTTCCCCGGCGGGTGGGGCCGCAGTGCGGCCAGAACGCCATTACCACGCAGAGCGTGGTAACGAGTTTCTCCGCGAATTTCGGCCTCCAGGGCAGACAGACGGCCCGGTTTCCTTGCGACAGACTCCCTCTTCCTGATTATTTATTCGTCGACCACAACCAGCGTACACGGATGCTTCATCGCCGGGCTCCGTACGGTGCGGACCGTTTTCTTGTCCGGGGACACCTCGCGAAGGACACCATCTTGGGCGATCGAGATCAGTGTGTTGCCATTGGCTTTCCGGACAAAGCCCGAGGGCCAATTCAGGTGTTGCTCGGCGGGGCTGTCCTTGCCGCCGTATTTCCAGACCTGTTCTCCCTTGCTGTCGACCTCGACCAAATAGTATCCCGCCTCGCTGCCGTAGCCCGCGCCACTGCTGATGATGGTGTGGCCGTTATCCAGTCGCGTCGCCAGATAGGGGAACGGAAGCGCGTAGCTCCAGACCACTTTCTTATCGGGCGAGACTTCGAGAACCTTATCCTCGGTGCTCGCGCAGATCAGCGTATTCCCGTTGGGCAGGCGGCGGACCTGGCGCATTGTCGGCGTGGGGCGTTTGTTCGTATTCGCCACGTCGTATTCCCAGACGATCTCCTGCTTCGGATTGATCTCGATCACGCGATGCCGCCCGTTGTCGGCGATCACCGTGTTGCCGTTCGGCAAGCGCTGGGCCGACTCCGCAACATCGACAACCGGCTTGCCAACCTCCCAGACCACCGACTTGTCAGGCGCGATTTCTTGAACGGTCCTGCCGTTGATGATCAACAGGTGGCCGTCAGGCAGCAATTGAACGTCATGACCGTTATTATTCGTCGCGTCCCAGAGGAGGGTGCCATCCTCCTTGATCTTGATCACCTTACGGGTTTCATGATCGGCAACGTAAATGTGAGTCTCGGCAACGGCCGCCGCCCCCGCCGACAGTGCCAGCCAACCCGCCGTAACTGCAGCCAGACCTCTGGTTCGCATCAATCGCAGTCCCTTCAGAGCCGAGGTGATGGGGCGCGGGTCGCCAAGGGAGAATTGATCGACCCCGGTCACGCCCACTCTCCGATGTCATAACCGAGTCGCCCCGAGAACGCCACAGGTTAGGGGCGAGTTCACAAGCCGCTCAAGGCGCTCCGACGGTCGAGTCACCCGCTTCCTCGGAGTGATCGATCCACTGGAGCCAAGCCGTCGGATCCGCGTCGCTCGGCATCCTCCAGTCGCCCCTCGGCGAAAGGCTCACCGATCCAACTTTGGGGCCGTCAGGAACACAGGATCGCTTGAATTGCTGGCTGAAGAACCGAGTGTAGAAGGTCTTCAACGCCCGTTCGATCTGCACTCTCGTGTAAGGCTTCGTGAAACGGGCATGCTCAGCCAGGAACAGGATTTTCTCGGGCGTGAAGCCGCATCGGATCGCGTTGTAGAGAATGAAATCGATGAGCTCATACGGGCCGAGGATATCTTCGGTCGACTGCACCACCTGCCCCTCCGCCCCCAACGGGAGCAGCTCGGGCGAGATCGTCGTGCCAACGATCGAAAGCAAGGTCTCACGCACCGGACCCGCCTCAAACTCGTTCAGGGCCACGTACCGGACCAAGAAGGTCACCAGGGTCTTGGGAATCGAGCAATTAGGGTTGTACATACTCATGTGGTCGCCGTTGTACGTGCTCCAACCGAGCGCTTGCTCGGAGAGATCACCCGTACCAATCACGAATCCTCGCGACATGAGCAAAAATGTACGCAAGCGTGCCTGCACATTCTCAAACGTAAGATCATGCCGCCGTTCTGGAGGAAGCGTGACCAGCTCTTCCATGAACGACTCGACATCCGTGGCCCTGGTTTCGATACCGAAGGGCGCATGCCCCAGAGCATGGAACGATTGCAAGCTGAGCGTGGTGATATCGATCGTCTCGCTCGTGATGCCGAGTTGCTCCATCAAGCCCAAGGCGTTGCCCTTGGTGCGTTGGGTGGTTCCAAAGCCGGGCATCGTGATCCCGTGAATCGTGCGGCGTGAGACGGCAAGCATGTCGCACGTCTTGACCGCCACTAGGAGCGCCAGCGTGGAGTCGAGGCCGCCCGAAATCCCGATGTTCAGCGGCGTGCCGGCGGGAAGCTGCTCCAAGCGCTTGGCCAGCCCCGCGCACTGGATCCCGAAAATCTCCGCGCAACGGCCGTGCAACTCGCTCCCTTCGCTCGGGATGAACGGCGTCCCGGACACGGTCCGCGTCAGCCCGCTCATCCTCTGCGCGATCCGGAACGGGATCTTCCGGAATGGCGAGAGATACTTGCGGCAGTCATCGAAACTCGTCGTCGATCGCCGGTCGGTCTTGAGCTTCTCGATATCAACATCTTGAGTCAGAAAATAGCTTCCTCGGTGGATCGGGCCACCATCGCCGACCCTGGGCGATTCCCCCAGGAGCATGCCATTCTCGGCGATCAGGCAGTGGCCGCCGAAGACCAGGTCGGTCGTCGACTCGGACGGGCCCGCGCTGGAGTAGGCGTACGCGGCGATGCAGCGTCCCGACTGGCCCACCACCAGCTCGGTGCGATATCGGCTCTTGCCGATCGTCTCGTTACTGGCCGAGAGGTTGAGCAAGAGGTTGGCCCCGGCCACCGCCTGCACCGAGCTCGGAGGAATCGGCATCCAGAGGTCTTCGCAGACCTCGATCCCGACCAAAACTCCCCCCTCGGCCTCGAACAGAAGGTCGATGCCGAACGGCACTTCACAACCGCCGAATTGGATCGAACGAGGCTCGCTCCCAGTGGCCGAGCTGAACCAACGGCTTTCGTAAAATTCCTTGTAGTTCGGAATGAACTGCTTGGGCACGATTCCCACGACAGCGCCGTCGGCTATCGCCACTCCGCAGTTGTAGAGGCTGTTGTCGACCGCAACGGGCAAGCCCACGACCACGAGTTGCTCACGTCCCCGGGTCGCCTCGGCGATCCGCGCGACGGCGGCGAGGCCCGCCTCGAGCAGCGTCGTCTGGCCAAACAGGTCCGCGCAGGTATAGCCCGTAACCCCCAACTCGGGAAAGAGGATGACGTCGCTGTCGCGGACCTGATCGAGAATTCGGATCATCTCTTCGGCGTTGGCCAGGGGATTAGCCACCGCCGTCTTGGTCGAGGCGGTCGTGACGCGGACGAACCCGTAGCGATTCATGTCGATTCGTATCCCAAGGCTTCGAACCCGCCTGGGTTGCCACCCCGAGCGGAGGGGCGGCCAATGCGGTAATTCCGGTTCCTACCGGCGATAGTCTACCTGCCCGAAGCGCTCGCAAACAGTTTGAGTTTGCCGTCAGTCGAGCGAACACCGAGAATGCAAACGCAGCCATCACAGCCCGGCTTGACAGTCATGACGATTCCCAATAGGGTGACGCCCCCAAGCGTCGAGCGGCTCAAGTGGGGGCCAAATCGGCTGCGGCTGTGACGGCCCCATCGCGCGAAATGTTTCGCAACGATGGGGTTTTTTGTTGCGCCTGGGTGAGCCGTCGCGGGTTCAGGCGTGACCGCGTCTCTCATCGTTCTCTGACCAGGAGCCGGACAAGGATGCGAACGAGATTGGCCTTACTCGGAGTTCTGAGTCTGTCCGTCATCGGTCTGGCGACCAGCGTCGGTCTCGCCCAAGGGATGGCTGCACGGGCCGGCCAGGCCATCGACGGCGTAGGCCGAGGCATCAAGCAAGAGGCTCAGAACGTCGGCAGCGCATTGCGAAGGCGGTTTGATGCCGTGCGGAACGAGGTCAACCGGATGGGGGTCCCCTCTCGCGTCTACTCCCGCTTGCATTGGGACAAGGGTCTGGTCAACTCGCGAATCGAAGTCCATCCCGTTCGAGGGGGCTCGATCTTGCTGAGGGGAAGCGTTCCCGACGCCGAGGCGAAAGCGCGGGCGGTGACTCTGGCCAGCGAAACGGTTGACGTGACCGCAGTGATTGACGAATTGACCGTCCTCACCACGGCGGCGGCCAGTCCGGGACGACGGATCCGTTAACCAGCCCTGGCGAGGTCGCGGGACGACCGCATGCCACACTCGTCGCCTCATACTCGCATGCACATTGACAGTGATTCGCCTTGACCGATCCAAGGGCTTCGGGTAGGAACCTCCTTCTCAGCCCTAATCTTATCATTCAGGCTGGGTCGGCCAGAGCACCTCGGACGTTCCAAATATCCCAAGATAACCCAGGGACCGACCTCCTCCTCAAAAAAAGGAGGAAGAGGAACCGTGCGGATGCGCGGCGCAATGGCGCCGGGGTCGACCCGCCGCAAGAGAGTGGCCCACCGCGGGTGGCCTCCTCGTTCGAGTGAATCATCCAAGCCGAAAGGGAGAGCGTGATGGGCGGATTGAGAGGGATCACGATCCTGCTAACCATCAGCTTGGGGCAGGCCCTGGCGCTCGGCGCACCTCCCGAGCCCGCGGCTTCTCCGGCATCCGAGCCTGAGAAAATCCAAGAAAAGCCGAATGCGAAGCCCTCGGCCCTGGAATTCGTCAAGGCGGGTGCCTACCTCTACAACAACGGGCAGGTCGACAAAGCCTCGAGTTATTTGAAGGCCGCCGATCGGTTCCGAGACCAGCTCACCGACAACGAAGAGATCGTTCTCGAGGTCTATCTCGAGGAGGTCGAAAACTATTACAAAAAGCGCACAGCCACGGCCACGGTGACACCCACGCCGCGCGTCGATGCGGCCGTGGCGCCCGCGAGCACAACGACCGCCGCCTCAAGGCTCGAGCCTGTCAGGATCGCGGAGCCGGGGGTGCCCCCTCGTAATGAGACCGCGATGCCCGGCCTGGCGGGGCTTCGGCAGCCGTCACGCTTTGATTCGACCGAGCCCAAGCAAAAAGCGCGTTGGCTCCTCCAGGAGTCTCGGGAGCAAATGGCCCTGGGACACTACGATGAGGCGGCGAAGAAGATCGCCGAGGCCAAGGCGATGAACGTGAAGTGGGGGTTCCTCGAAGAGTCCCCCGACAAGGCCTCGAAGCTGCTCCTGAAGGTAATGGCCAAGTCTCCAAACGGCCCCGCGACCCCTTCGGTTCGTCCTCTGGGAGTTCGCCTCCCCAACGCCAACCCGTCCTGACCCCCCACCTGGAACTTTGCCAGCGGGCGTGACGAACCGCAAAGCGCTCGCAACTGGGCGGCTCCGCCCTGGATAGTCGGATGAGAGAGGGAAGCCACGTCGATCCAGTTCGACGTGGCTCTCGAACGCACATTCGTGGTACAACCTAAAAACTGTGGGCATGTAATCTGTTGACGCGGGATCGGTGGAACTCCGTCCCGGAGTTCGACCAACATGTCGTTCTCCTTCTCGTGCGCCCCGATCCAAAGACCAAAGATCCCCCTTTGGGATCGACTCGCTCCCCTATGGCGGGACGAGTGAGGCGTTTGCCACGCCTGACACCGAGGTTACCCAATGCAGCAGACGACCATCAGCTCCTATGACGGAAAGGAGTCGATGATCCTCCCTGACGCCACTTCCCCCCAACCGCCCCATGATTTGATGACCCGGTACGCGGGACTGCTTCAAGAACCGCGGCTTGCCTGGATCGAAAGTCATCGGCGACTCCGGAGGCTGGGGGAAGGCGGGCAAGGCGTCGTCTATCTCTGCGAACGACTCGGTGCCGACAACTTCACGATTCCGGTCGCGATCAAAGTCTTCTCACCGGAGCGCTACGACAGTATCTCCGCCTACGACAAGGCGATGGCCCTGCTGGCGCGAGTGGCCTGCCGGATTGCCATGATCCAGCAGGACAACCTGATCGACGTCCACAACTTGATCGAGTTGGATCGCATCCGCGTGATGGAGATGGAGTGGGTCGACGGCTACGACCTGTTGCACTTGCTTACCCCCAAGATGCTCCAGCGTGCCCGCGATCGGGTGAGTGACGATCGCTGGAACTATATCAACGACGTCATCGTGACCAGCGGCCCGACCCAGCCTCGCCTCAAGCCGGGCGTGGCCATCGCCGTCCTTCGCGACGCCCTGGCCGCCCTCTCGGCCCTCCATCGCGAAGGGATCGTCCATGGCGACGTCAAGCCCTCGAACCTGATGCTCAAGCGGACCGGCGACGCCAAGCTCGTCGACATCGGCTCAGCCTTCGCCTGGTCCCCCGGCGCCGGGTCTCTGACCTGCACGCCGGCCTACGCGGCCCCCGAAGCGATGGAAGGCGTTGGAGAATCACCGCAATCCGACCTCGCCAGCCTCGGATACATGCTCGTGGAGATGCTCGCGGGGCTTCGCCCCTTCGGCACCGTGCAAGACCGGGATGAACTCCTCGCATTGAAACGGACCCTCCCCGAGCGACTGCCCCAGATCCTTCCCCAAGACGTTGTGCGCAACGAACTGCTGATGAGCCTGATTCAAGGCCTCATCGCTCCCGACCCGGCCAACCGATTTCCCAGCGCCGAGGCAGCCGACCTGGTCGAAAAGGGAGCCGCCAACTTTCATCGGCAGCTCGTCCGCGGCAACCTCGCCAGCGAGTACAACAACGAAATCCGGGTCTGGCTCGAAGAACTGGAGTGACCGTCCTCGAAGACGAGTCCCGGCTGCCTTTCGATTTGCCCCCATCTTTTTCTTTGTTGAGAATCGTCGACCCGACCGCTAATCTACGAGCCACTCGACCCTGACCCACTCCCTCCTACCCTTGGTGTTGCCCGTGCCTATTCAGCCCGAGTCCGCCCCATCGGGCGCGACCGCCGCCCCCTCCGATGACGATCACCCGGAGCTCGCCGCGGCCAACGCCCAGGCTGGGCTCTGGCTCTTCGCGGTCTACCTCGCGCTCTACGCGGGGTTCGTCGGCCTGAGCGCCTTCGCCCCCGAGCTCATGGCGCGAACCCCGTTCGGCGGTCTCAACCTGGCCGTACTCTATGGGTTCTTCCTGATCGTCGCAGCATTAACTCTTGCCTTGATCTACATGGCCGCGTGTCGGCGGGCCGCTGGTCGCCATAGCCTGGGGGAACGCGACCGATGATCTATGAACCTTCGCTCACCGCCGTGATCGTATTCGCCAGCTTTGTGGCTGTCGTGCTCGGCCTCAGTTTCGTCCTCGGGGCCAAGGCCAAATCCTCCCAGGGCTACTTCGCCGCGCACGGGCAGATCCACTGGTTCATCAACGGTGTCGCGTTCGCTGGCGATTACCTCTCGGCCGCCTCATTCCTCGGCATCTGCGGGATGATCGCGTTCTATGGATATGATGGCTTCCTCTATTCGATCGGCTACCTGGCGGGCTGGGTCGTGGCCCTGTTCGTGATCGCCGAGCCTCTCAAACGGCTGGGCAAGTTCACGTTCGCCGATGCGCTGGACAACCGCTTCCAATCGCGCGGGATCAAGTTTTCGGCCGCCCTGAGCACCCTGGCCGTGAGCCTCTTCTACCTGATCCCCCAGATGGTCGGCGCGGGCACCCTGGTCCGCCCACTCCTCGGCTTTTCGCATCAGGCCGGTGTTCTGACGGTCGGCGTGGTCGTGATCCTCATCGTCGTGACGGCCGGAATGGTCTCGACAACCTACGTTCAGTTCATCAAGGGAGCGATGCTCGTCGTCTTCTGCGCCGTACTGACCGTGATGATCCTCCGACGCGGGTTGACGACCGAACCCGTCGCCTTTAGCGAACCGGCTCAATCGAGGCTGCTCGGCAGTCCCGGAACCAGGCTGCTGCCCGAGAGCGGCGGCTGGAAAGGGAAGCCGTTCGTCCGCGTGGAAGATACGACTACCGGCGTCGTGACCGTCTGGCACAAGGATGATTCCGCACGGATGGGGCTCGCGGCCACGCAGACCCTGACCGTGTTGCCTGATGGAAAGAAGCTGGCCAACGGCCTCCCTCAAGGTAAAGGGAAGGGAGAAACCGACCTCGCTCCCGTCGGCCGGGTGCTTCAACTGCCCGACGGCCGCACCCAGACCGGACCGCTTGGCCCGCTGTCGTTCCTGACCACGCTCCAGAACAGCGAGATTGAACTCTGGGGATCGGACAAGATTCGCGAAGACGACGGCGCGGAGACCACGGTCTACTACCCCAAGCCCACGCAAGGCCGTGACGTCCTCGTTCCGGGGGCCAGCCCCACCTTCAAGGGAGTGCGCAGTCCCAAGCTGGCCGACAAGCTCGACTTCTTCTCCCTGATGCTCGCCCTCTTCTGCGGAACCGCATCACTCCCGCATATTCTGATTCGTTACTACACCGTCAAGGACCAGACCGCGGCGCGTCGAAGCACGGTCGTCGGGATCGCGGTCATCGGGTTCTTCTACATCCTGACCCTCTACCTCGGGCTGGGGGCGATGACCGGCGGGGCACTCGACGTGACCAACTCGAACATGGCCGCCCCCCTGCTCGCCCGGACCTTCGGAGAGCTCCCGTTCGCCGTGATCTCGGCGGTTGCCTTCACGACCGTCCTCGGGACCGTCAGCGGACTGATCCTGGCCGCCAGTGGCGCAGTGGCTCACGACCTGATGGACAGCGTGCTCGGCATGAAGATGACCGACCACGGCAAGGTCCGCGCTGGCAAGACCGCGGCCGTGATCATCGGCGTGGCCGCCATGGCCCTGGGTATCGTCTTCGAGAAGATGAACGTGACCTTCCTCGTGGGCTGGGCGTTCAATGTGGCGGCCTCGGCCAACCTTCCCTCGCTGGTGATGCTCCTCTTCTGGAAGAAGACGACCAAGGAAGGGATCACCGCCGCCATCCTGGTCGGCATGGCGAGCTCCCTGGCCTGGATTCTCTTGAGTGCCCAGGCCTACCGCGACGTCTACGGTCTCCCTCCCGAAAATGCTCCCGTCCCGTTCAGCCAGCCGGGGCTCGTGACTATCCCGCTCGGGTTCGTCGTGCTCGTCGTTGCCTCGCTCCTGACGCAACCGAAAGGGCGGCAAGCGATCGACTGACGGTTCGATCCGGCCGGGCCTGCTTCAAGTCGCCCGGCCGGCATCGGCATCATTCCGAGATCCGGCCCCTCCCCCTGGGATACGGGCCGGATCGTCAGGAAAATCTGGCACCACCTCTCGAGCCCGTGCACAGTCAGCAATTACAACGTCGCGACTCTCGCATGGCCAATCGGGGCGTTGACGACATCGGATCGTGCCTTGCCGCTCTTGACACCAAGCCGGGCAAAAAGCAGGGCGGCGATTGAAACCACCTCGCCAGCAGCGATCCCATCGTTGAACTTGGCCAGCCACTTGTCATCGCAGTTGATGAGCAGCCCGCTCGAGACCCGCGTTCCTGAGCGTTTGGCGGCATCCTACACAAGTGTCCTGACTTCCGACTGGGCGATCAGGCGATCATGGCGGGCCCCACGCAACCAGTCGGCTGCGGGCTCGTCCACCTGGGTTGCCGTTGTCCCTGACTGGGATCGCTTCGTGCGGTATTCCACGCGGAACTTGCCCCCACCTTTCGTCCCACATTTCGGATAAGACCTCTTCCCCCTCCATGGTTGACTCCGGCATTCTCTCCAGCCCACGTCAGTTGGAATGGCGGCGAGTTCCGGATTTTAGCCAGTTGTTTCCTGATCTGGCGATAGAACTACGCGTCCGGTCCCCCACTGACGCTCGGCCTCCGGTGTGCTCCCGTCGCGTGCAAACGGGGGACAATCCGGCGCGACACGGAATCCGGGCATATGCACTTACCAATTAATACTATTTTTATCCGCATTTGTTCCGCCAGCATGGTGGCGTGACGGCTGACACCGGATTTTTCGCGGTAGCAAACTCGTCTCTATTGATCTCCAAGAGGCAACGGCCTGGGAGGCGACGGTGTGAGCGATTCGAGAAACGCCATGAGTCACCGCAAGCGAGCCGAACACCTCGGAACACAAACGTGACATCCGCACTTCTTTGCATTACAATTCACCAATCCCCCTCACTTGTCGTTTTCGCCGATCCATTTTCGAGGTGCACCCATGTCGTGGAAAAACTTCGGCCGGATTTGGTCGCAGACTGCCCCCCGATCGGGATTTTGCCCTCACTTTGATGTGCTTGAGGACCGGAGATTACTCACGACGCTGCTGGACGGCTACGTCGAGACTCCCGTCGCAGCCGGCCTGAGTCAACCGACCGGGTTCGAGTTTGCACCGGACGGACGGATCTTCATCACTCAGAAATCCGGAGCGATCCGGGTTGTGAAGAACGACCAGTTGCTCTCCACACCGTTTCTGAGCCTGAACGTCGATTCCACCGTTGAGCGCGGGTTGCTCGGGATTGCATTCGACCCGCAATTCACAACCAACTCGTATGTTTACGCTTATTACACGGTACCCGGATCGCCCGCTCACAATCGGGTAAGTCGTTTCACCGCCAATGGCGACGCCGTGGTTCCGGGGAGCGAGCTGCCGATTCTCGACCTCGACCCATTGAGCGACAAGCCGATCCACAACGGAGGCGGCATCCATTTCGGCCCCGACGGCAAACTTTATGTCGGGGTCGGCGAGAATGGAGTGGGGTCGAATGCCCAGTCGCTAACCAACCTGCTCGGCAAAATGCTGCGGCTCAATTCCGACGGCTCCATTCCCAGCGATAACCCGTTCTATCAGACCGCGACCGGCCAGAACCGGGCCATCTGGGCCCTTGGGCTTCGGAACCCCTTTTCCTTCGCCTTCCAGCCCGGCGTAGGCACCATGTTCATCAACGACGTGGGGCAAGCCGACTGGGAAGAGATCAACGACGGCATTGCGGGATCGAACTACGGATGGCCCGCCACGGAAGGGCCCACCTCCAACCCCAGCTTCCGCGAGCCGATCAACGCGTACGAGCACGGGCCAAACGACGTGTTCGGTTCGGCAATTACCGACGGCACGTTCTATAACCCAGCCCAGAGTCAATTCCCCGCCAGCGCCATCGGCGACTACTTCTTCAGTGACTTCAGCCGGAGTTGGATCCACCAGCTCGATCCCAGGACCGGCGTTGTGACCGACTTCGCCACCGGCCTCGCTCCATTGCCAGTGGGCCTCGGTGTCGACCACGCCGGCAGCCTCTACTACATTGCGATCGGATACGGCGCCGACACGGGCGTGCTCAACAAAATCCAATACACCGGCAGTCAACCGGTCGTTCCGATCCCCAATTCCCCCTACGCGCGAGTCCTCTTCAATGCGATCTTCCAGCGTGAGCCCGAGCCGGCCGCCCTGTCGTCGTTGAGCCTGGCTCTGGCCCAAGGCGCCAATCCACAGCAAGTCGCCCTTGCTCTGGTGACTTCACCGGAGCGACGTGCCAAAGCAGTCGTCACCGCCTACCAGTCCCTGCTCGGCCGCGTACCTGACGCTTTGGAGTATGCCTCGAACCTCAATCGTCTCAGCTCCGGCTCCTCACAAGAAAACCTCCGCGCAACACTTCTCAGCTCGGCAGAGTACGCGGCCCGACACGGAGGGACTCCTCAGCGCGTGGTTCGATCCATTTACCAAGACTTATTTGGTCGCCTTCCACGCCGGACCGAGCTCAATCAAGGGGCCCGCCGTGTTGCCTCCGGAACAACCGGTTCCCTGGTCGCCCGCTTGATCGCCAGCAATGAAGCAAGAAGTCGGCTGATCGTCAACGCCTACGCCAGTGACCTTCAGCGCCGACCGACATCGCTCGAAGTCCGGGCCACGCTGACTCAACTCAGTCGCGGCGTATCCCTGGAGCAGGCTGAGGCCGACATCCTTTCAGGACGCGAATTCATCGCAAGAAGCGGAGGCCTGTAGATCCGCCACGGCTTCTCGACCACCGGCCGGTCACGATCAAACGCTCTAGACGCGAACGCCAGCCATCACGACGCCAATCAGGCGGCGTGATGGCTGACACTCGGTTTCGACGACGTACCGACCCGATCGTTGTGCCCGGGGATCCGGCCAACGCGGCCTCCTCTCGGCCTCGGACAAGAAGCAGGAGAGCCACGTCGGCGGCGGACCGGCATCACGGAAGGCTCTGTTTGATCCGGGGACAGAGGAGTTCGGACACCACCGGATAGTGCTCCTTCAGCCCTTCTTTGACCAGGGCCGACCAGTACGCGTCGGATTTATCCAGGAGAGGATCGACCTTCCTCCGAACCTCTTCGTAGCGATCGACGGCCTTGGCCTTGGCGAGGATGTCGTCAGTGGACTGGAAAGCCACCATGTCCAGCTCCGTGCCTGGCAGGGCCGGGGCAAGAAATACGGATCTCAGCCGTCCCGCGAGCGGAATCGGGCTCTTCGGGGTTCCATAGACCCGCTTCCAAAAGCCGAGCACGTCGGCATTGTCTGAAGGCTTGGTCCCTTTGCCGTAATAAAAGTAGAGAGGAATGCCCGTCCTGGCCTTCGCCCACTCGTACCACGTCTGGCCGTTGCCGTAGAGACAGTCGAACCCCCAGCACTCCCGGAGCCTGTCCTTGTAACCACCGAGGGCGGCGACGGAGCTGATGATGCCGGTGCCGCCCCCCGAATGGCCCGCGATGTAAAGGTTCGCGAGCTGGAACTTGGTGGGTTCCCCGCCCATCTGCGCACGCTCGCCGGCGATAAACGTCCTCTCGTACCAGTCAGACACTGCGCCGAGGACCTGGTCGAGATACTGTTCGGTCCTTTTGCCCCCGCCCAGGGCCGACGCGTTGTACTCGTCGTGCGTCTTGTCGCGCAACCCCAGCTCCGGGGCCACCAGAATGATGTCCTTCTTGGACTCGTTGACGGCCTGGAGGAGATGGGTCGCCTCTTGGTAGAACAGGTACGGAGCATCTTTGACGCGATGCCCGTGAAACCAGAGCAGCACCGTCGCCACTTCGTGACTGTCCGTGAATCCGGCATCGGGCACGAAGACCCCCGTCGGCCTGATCCATCCGTTCCCCTTGGAGAAGAGTACGGTCCCGCCAAATTTATTTGCCTTATCTTCAACAAGAACAAGTTTGCTCATCATATCACCTTATTGATCAACAGACGGTCACTCCGAGGGTATTGAGCGGACTGCGGGTGATTCTTTTATTGGGAGGGGACCAGACCGCGGAACTGAATGACCCGATGACTTGCGCCGCTGACGACGTGCCCGGCAATCGCCGGCGGGGCAAGCATCCTGTCCTGGGGAGTGTGCTCAATGTCTCCGAAAAGAAGTTCCACACATATCCGATGAGTAGGTATTGCCCGCCTTGGGCTGGGCCGTCGCGGGTTTATAGATGTAATGCCAGGGCTCATAGGGAGTGGCGAGTGGGCCGACGAAATTGCCACCGGCCTCCTGAACCGCCTCCTGGAGCTTGGTCGTCCAACCGGCGTCGTCCCACTTCTCCTTGGCCGTCGCGGTCACCGTGGTCGCAACGACCTCATTGCCCTTGTTCACGACGAAATCAAACGCCTTGGCCTGGCCGTGTTGCGAGAGCCCAGGCGTGGCGCTTGAGGGGGAGGCGGTCATTCTTGACTGAGTCAGAACCCTCCTGAACTCCGCACGACTTACTGCGTCCGGCGTGTCCGGTAAAGTCGCGAGCGATGCGAAGTAGATTCCTCAGTTCCAAACCCAAGGTCTGAACGGTCGGATTCTGGTTCCACAAGGTGACCTGAGTCTCAAGGCTGCGAACCTTGTCGGGGTCGACTCCGAGCGAATAACCCACGTTCCTGGAGGCAAAGGTGGACTTGACATCCTCAACAGCCTCCTTCATTCTCGTAAATTCCGTCGACTTTTTGAAGTCCTCCATATCGGTATTCGTCCATGCCCAATTATCGACGATCGAGCCACGCCCCATCGCCGGAAAACGTAGGTAGCCCCTGATGGCCAGCACTCGCCGGTCCATCGAAGGCATACTGTTTAATGCCCCCTGAATTGGAGTTGTTAGGCCCGTCACAATATCATTAGCGTAAGTAATCAGCCGCTCTGCGGGGGTCGCCATAGTCCCAACTCCTCAATCGGTTAAAGACGATCTAAACAGACCAACAACACTGGAGACGAGGCCACCTGTGGCCATTGCATTAACTACTCAGCATGCTAGCATTCTTTGACTTTTCAATCAAACACAAACCGTAACATTTATGTCTTCTTATTTCTTACAACAAACGATTCTTCGCAAGTCTATCGCAAGGAAACCGGACCGTCTGTCTGCCCCGAAGGCCGAAATTCGCGGATGAAACTCGTTCCCACGCTCTGCGTGGGAATGCCGTTCTGACCGCTCTGCGGTCCCACCCGCCGGGCAAGACGACACAGAGCGTCGCGGACGGCACTCCCACGCAGAGCGTGGAAACGAGGTCCGCATCCTTGCTACAGCGCCCACTTCGTTTGCATTTTGACCACGCTAATCCCGGCGCGTCCGCCCCGTTCCGAGCCAGTCAACTTACTCAGTGCCCTCGACTTTCTTGATCAAAAATCGCCAAGGCCGAATCCAAGGGTTTCCATTCGGGATCCCTCACTTCACTCGCAAATGGCTTGCGAACGACGCCAACAAACTCGCGGCTCATTGCACCAAACAACATAAAATTTGCCTGAGCACGGGAAACCATCATGCCCTTATTTGCTGGACTGGATTTGTCATTTCGATGATCCACAAAGACATCATCCTCCCAAAAACAGATCTCGCAAATTTTCCACTCGCAACGATAATCGAGCGTATAATACCCGCATATAAAACATTTATATTTCATCACAGAAATCCTAATTTAGTGGCGGATCTTCTCCATAATTTCCGTTTGTCCGCCACGACTTTCCACGAAGCTTTTATGACGACCTTCGAGCTTACAGAAGATAACGATCGTGGGTTCCGTTACACCGATGCTCAGGCGACATTTAAAAACAGGTGACTTGCCCGACCAGGATCACCCGCTCAGATTTCCACCTGAAATCGAAACGTACGGGCAGGGCATGACACCGCCATGAGATTCCGCTTCAGGTTAGAACCGTTGCAGGGCCATCTCCAGCCATCCGCGTCCTCTTGACGTTCATTCCGTAAACATATCTCAGGCGACCGGAGTTGTGACACACGGACTCTGCAAATCGAGTCGGCGGGGCGGCAACATTAGGCCAGGCAACATCCATCAAATCCTGATGCCATTGCCCGTAAATCCACTAAAAATCTGACGTCTCGTTTCAATCGGGGCAGAAAATCTGTGGTTCGATCCTGACCCGTGCGAAACTCGATAGATTGCGCCGGGCAAATCCGAACGTCCCCTCGAAGCGAGGGGGGATGCCCTCGGGGTCGTCCTCTATGCTCGGAATCCGAAGTGAGATAAAATCGTCCGGCACGACTCCAAATCCACTCGACCTCGGGCTCAGGCGATTCATGAGGATGCGAATGTCTAGGCTCGCGTTGCTGTCGCTCTCCATCGGGCTTCTTGGCGGATGGGCGTCTGCAAGTGCCGACGAGCCAGCTCCCACACGCGACGGGATCGCCTTCTTCGAACAGAAGATCCGCCCAGTGCTGGTAGAACGGTGCATCGATTGCCATAGCGGCGGTCCGACAGGCAAGATCAAGGGGGGCCTGCGGCTCGACTCACGCGACGCGATCCGCAAAGGGGGTGACGGCGGCCCCATCCTCACCCCGGGCGACCCGGACGCCAGCCGCCTGATCCAGGCCTTACGCCACGACGACGATGAGCTCAAAATGCCCCCCAAGGGGCCGCTCTCGGATCGGGAGATTGCCGATTTCGTGACGTGGGTGAAACTCGGGGCGCCCGACCCCCGCGAGGCAGTCGCCGAAGCTCCCGGGCAGGCCAGCGCGTCCGACGGCGACAAAGCCAAGGAGTTCTGGTCGTTCCTCCCGGTCTCCGACCCAGCCGTCCCCGAGGTTCACGACCAAACCTGGGCCCGGAATGATGTGGACCGGTTCCTGCTGGCGAAACTGGAGGCCAAGAGGCTGTCCCCTGCCCCGTCGGCCAGTAAACGGGCCTTGATCCGGCGCGCCTCGTTCGATCTGACCGGGCTGCCGCCTACGCCCGAAGAAGTCGAGGCCTTCCTCGCCGACGAATCGCCCAATGCCTTCGAGAGCGTGGTCGACCGCCTGCTCGCCTCGCCCCAGTATGGCGAACGCTGGGGCAGACACTGGCTCGACCTGGTCCGTTACGCCGACACGTCGGGATGCAACTCCGACTATCCCGTCCCCTCGGCCCACAAATATCGCGACTACGTCATCGACGCTTTCAATCGCGACACTCCGTTCGACCGCTTCGTCCAGGAGCAAGTCGCGGGCGACCTGCTTCCTCATCAAAGCGAGGCCGAGCGATGGCAACAGATCGTTGCCACCGGCTACCTGGCGATCGCACGCCGGTTCGGGTCGCACAACAACGAGTTTCACCTGACTTATGAGGACATGATCGACAACCTGGGCAAGACGTTCCTCGGTCTGAGCATCAGTTGCGCCCGCTGTCACGACCACAAGTTCGATCCGATCCCCCAACGCGACTATTACGCAATCTACGGCATCCTCCAGAGCTCGAAATACGCCTTCCCCGGCACCGAGGTCTATCAGTCCCCCACCGACTTCGTTGCGCTCGGCACGCCCAAGCAGGCCGAAAAACTGCGAGCCCACGAAACCGAGCTCGACGCATTGAGCCGGCAAGTCCTGAAACTGGGCACGGAGAAGAAGGCGCTCCTCGCGCTCGAGAAGGCGAAGAAGCCGGCCGTCCTCAAAGGTCGAACCCTACTCGAGGTGAGGGCCGAGCTCGGCGATGCCCTGGACCGCATCAAGGAACTCGAGGATGAGCCGCCGGCCGTCGAAAAGGCATTTGCGGCCTCCGAAGGAATTCCGGCCGACGCGAAACTTCAGCGCAAGGGGGATCCCAAAAACGAAGGGGATCCCGTCCCGCGCGGCTTCTTGCAAATCCTCGGCGGACACAAGCTCCCCGAGGGAAGTCCAGGGAGCGGACGACTCGAGCTGGCGGCATGGCTGACCGCCAAGGACAACCCGCTGACGGCGCGGGTGATGGTCAACCGGATCTGGCAACACCACTTCGGTCGTGGCCTCGTCGCCACTCCCAATGACTTCGGTACCCGCGGCAAACTGCCAACTCATCCCGAACTGCTCGACTGGCTGGCCTCCCGATTCGTCGAGGAGGGCTGGTCGATCAAAGCGATGCACCGACGGCTGATGCTCTCGCAGAGCTACCAGATGGCGAGCGTCGATGACCCCGCACGGTCGGCCGTTGATCCGAACAACGACCTCCTCTGGAGCTTCCGCCGTCGCCGCCTCTCGGCCGAGGAAATTCGCGACGCCATGCTCGCCGTCGCCGGCACTCTCGATCGGACACCGGGAGGCCCCCACCCGTTCCCGCCCGAATCCACCTTTCACTACACCCAGCACAAGCCGTTCGTCGCGGTCTATGAGACCGATCGGCGCAGCGTCTACCTGATCCAACAACGGCTCAAGAAGCACCCGTTCTTCGAAGTCTTCGACGGCTCGGACCCAAATGCGACGACCGCGGACCGGCCAATCACGACGACGCCGCTCCAGGCCCTCTTCCTGTTGAACGACCGACTTGCACATGAGCAAGCCGATAAGTTCGCCGTGCGGGTGGGCCTGGCGTTCGCCGATGAGGAAGCGCGGATCGACTACGCGTTTCGGCTCGCCTTTGGCCGCCCCGCCACCGCGGACGAGATCAAGCTGGGACGCGACTACTTGCTCGCCTCCCGCGAGCAGATGAAGGAGGCCGGTCTGCCGGCCGACCGTCAACCCCGCGCGGCCTTGGCCAGCTTCGCACGCGTCCTGCTCAGCAGCAACGAGTTCCTTTACGTTGATTGATTGATTTCTTGACCGAGTGGACGATTCGGAGGGTTCCCGACCCGTGAACCAGCGAGGCTTCAGCCCTAACCGCCGCCAGATGATCCGCTCGCTTGTCGGCGGTTCGATCCTGATGCCCGGCATCCTCTCGCAACTGCTGGCCGACGAGGCAGGCAGTGAGAGTGCCGATCCGCTCGCCCCCAGGCTTCCCCACTTCCCCGCGCGGGCCAAGCGGGTCATCTTCCTCTATATGAGTGGCGGGGTCTCGCATCTGGACTCGTTCGACCCCAAGCCCCGGCTCGTCGCCGACCAGGGCAAGCCGAAGGCGAACATACCAGGGGCACGCCCCTACTTGCCCCCCTTCTGGGAGTTCCAACCGCGCGGGGAGTCTGGCACCGAGATCAGCAACCTCTTTCCGAACATCGCCGAGTGCGCGGACGATCTCTGCCTGATCCGGTCGATGCACGGCGACCATAACGACCACTTTCAGGCCACGCTCGGGATCCACACCGGCTCGGTCAGCGTGGCGCGGCCGAGCTTGGGCTCGTGGGTCAGCTACGGACTCGGCACGGTGAACCGGAACCTTCCCTCGTTCGTCGTGCTCGCCCCCCAGTTGCCCTATGCCGGCAGCCAGGTCTGGAGTGCCGACTTTCTCCCGGGCTGCCATCAAGGGACGCGAGTCCTGGCAGGGGCCGAGCCAATTCCCGACCTCAACCGCCGCAGCCCCTCCGCTCGGATCCAGGAGGCGGAGCTCGGCCTGCTCGATCGCCTGAACCAGAGCCACCAGCGCGAACGGCCAGGCGAGGCAGCGCTGGCGGCTCGCATTCGCTCATTCGAGACCGCGTTTGGAATGCAGCAGGCGATGCCCGACGTCCTCGACCTCTCGCACGAAACCAAGGCGACGCTCGCGCTCTACGGCCTGGAACGGGGCCAGACGAAAGGGTTCGCCTGGCAATGCCTGGTCGCCCGGCGGATGGTCGAACGCGGGGTTCGCTTCGTGGAATTGATCGACTCGGGGTCGGCGAACAACTGGGATTCTCACGCCGACATGAAAGCGCACGGGCCGATGGCCCGGAACGTGGACCGACCAATCGCCGGCCTGCTCCGGGACTTGAAGTCGCGGGGACTGCTCGATGACACGCTCGTCGTCTGGACCTCCGAGTTTGGCCGCACGCCGACCACCGACGGCCCGACCGGCCGGAGCCATCAAAGCAGCGCCTTCTCCTCATGGCTGGCGGGGGCCGGGGTCAAAAAGGGCCTCGTCCACGGCAAGACCGACGACTACGGCGCCAAGGTCGCCGAGGACGGGGTTCACGTCCACGACTTCCATGCGACCATCCTTCACTTGCTCGGCTTCGACCACGAGCGACTCACTTATCGCCATGCCGGCCGCGATTTTAGACTGACCGACGTCGATGGCCGGGTCGTTGAAGAAATTCTCTCCTGATCTTCTCCTCGGAGTTACGACATGCACCGTCGCCGATTCCTTCAAGCCAGCTCTGCCAGTGTCGCGGCACTTACGTCCGTCGGCGGCCTCGCCGCGGAGCTTGCGGGGGCCGAGACGAAGCGGGTCGGGCTGATCGGCTGTGGATGGTACGGCAAGGCCGACCTGTTCCGCCTGGTTCAGGTGGCGCCCGTCGAGATCGTATCGCTCTGCGACGTCGACAAGTCGATGCTCGCCGGGGCCGCCGAGATGGCCGCTGCGCGACAGGCGTCGAAGAAAACGCCTCGTACCTATGCCGACTACCGCGAGATGCTCAAGGAGAAGGACCTCGACATCGTCCTGGTCGCCACCCCCGACCACTGGCACCCCTTGGCGATGATCGCCGCGGTCGAAGCGGGGGCCGACGTCTACGTCCAGAAGCCGATCAGCGTGGACGTCGCCGAGGGACAGGCCATGCTCGCCGCGGCTCGCAAACACAAACGGGTCGTCCAGGTAGGCACCCAGCGGCGAAGTACCCCGCACATCATCGAGGCCCGCGACCGGATCATCAACGAGGACAAGCTCGGCAAGATCGGGCTCGTTGAAATCTACTGCTACTATCATATGCGAGCCAAAGGAAATCCTCCCGATACGACGCCTCCGGAGTCGCTCGACTACGAGATGTGGACCGGGCCGGCTCCGATGCGACCGTACAATTCGCTCGTTCATCCCAGGCGGTGGCGGTCGTTCACGGAGTATGGCAACGGCATCATGGGCGACATGTGCATTCACATGCTCGACATGGTTCGCTGGATGCTTGGCCTGGGCTGGCCGAAACGGATCAGCTCCGCAGGAGGCATCCTGACCGACAAGCAGAGCAAAGCCAATATTCCCGACACGCAGACCGCCACCTTCGAGTTCGACGAGTTGCCGGTCATCTGGCAGCATCGGACCTGGGGACACGCGGCCGACCCCAAGTATCCCTGGGGAGCGACCTTCTACGGCGAGAAGGGCACCCTCAAAGTCAGCGTGCAGAGCTACGACTTCACCCCGTCAGGCAAAGGGAACCCGATCCACGGAGATGTCGTCATGGAGCTCGAACAGTACCCCGAGGACCGCACCGAGAAAGACCTCGAAGTGCACGTCGCCCCAGCGATCCGCGGCCACATGCGGGATTTCTTGCAAGCGATCGGCACACGTGAGAAACCAGTCGCCGACATCGAACAGGGCTATATCTCGACCGCCAGTTGTATCCTGGCCAACAACGCGCTTCGCCTCGGACGCACACTCGCCTGGGATGAGAAGGCCGGGCGGGTCGCTGGTGACGACGAAGCCAACTCGCTCCTGAGCCGGCCGTATCGCCAGCCCTGGATCCATCCCTGAAACGGTTTACTTGCAAGGGATGCTCGAAAATAATGAGAAAAGAGGCCCAGCCTTATCGAGCCTGGAGTCATTCGTTCTTCAAGGAAAGAGGCCGGCAAACCTGCTCGCTCTGGTCAGTGAACTCAGCCCGCCAAGGCTCCTGTCCCTGAGCCTTGGCACGCGTTGCGATCCGACAGACCTGAAAATGGAGCCGCAATGTTACACCCATGCTTGCTACACCTGACCCTCGTTGTCGCGGCACTGCCAGGTTCCCTGAAGACGGCGGATGGCATTCCTATTGATTCGATGACCAACTGGCAGCTTGATAACGACGCTGGCTGGCGGGCCTATTATCGAGGCGACTTGACCAGGGCGGAGGAGCGGTTCAAGTCGGCCATTGAACTGGTAAGCCCCTACCAGAAAGCCGATCCGAGACTCCTGGCCCGGAGTTATTGCGACCTCGCGCAAGTGTTCCTCGGCCAGTCGCGATATGACCAAGCCGAGCCGCTGGCCAAGTGGGCACTCAAGGTCCGCGAAAAATATCCACGAATCCCGATCGAAACGATCTACCAGAATCTTTACGTTCTGGCCCAAATTCATTGCGCTCAGCGCCGATTCCCCGAGGCCGAACCGTTGCTGCGTCGGGCGCTTGTGCTTCAGGAAAAGTCGCTCGGCCGTGAGCACGCCGCGCTGGCCACAACGCTCGATGACCTGGCCTGGGTCGTCGCGGAAACCGGGAAACTTGCCGAGGCTGAATTGCTCTACAAGCGGGCCCTGGCAATCTGTACGAAAAAGCTGCAACCCGACGATCTCGACATCGCCATCATCTCAGAACACTATGCTCTGCTCTTGCGACGGCTGAACCGCCTCACCGAGGCCGAATGGCTCGAGGCTCGGGCCAAGACGATCCGGAGCGACGCCGCTGCCGCCGCCAATCGCGTTGTCCCTGTCGAGCGGACCAGGGGCAGCACTCCCTGAAAACCGAACCGCCTGCGCTCGAACTCGAGAACACGACTCTCGCCTTGAGGTGATCGCGCGAGACCCCTCAGTGGGAATTACGAGAATCTCGCGGGGCGTCAGCCCTGGACCGCCAACGCGGCAACGCGGCCGCGAAATCCCCAACTCTGACAGGTTCGCCAACGATGAGCGTTGTCCACATTCGGCGATTTTACGCCGGCGAAGAACAAGTGCTTCGAGGCGTGTTCTTCTCATCCGTTCATGGAATCGCCCGTTCACACTACACCGTGGAACAGCGAAACGTCTGGGCTCCGATCGAATATGACTCAGAGACTTGGGCCAATCGCATCCGTCGTAATGGTCCCTGGGTCGCGGAACGGGACGGCGCCATCGCTGGCTTCGCCGATGTTCAGCCCAACGGCTATATTGACCAGTTCTTTGTGGCCGAGTACGCGGCCGGTCAAGGGATCGGCGGCGCACTCATGCGGCATCTCGAAACACACGCCAAGGCGCTGAATGTGAGCAGGCTCACATCCCATGTCAGCCTGAGCGCGCAGCCCTTTTTCCGTCGCTTCGGATTTTCTCTGGAGGCCGCGCAGACAGTCATCATCCAGGGCATTTCCTTGGAAAACGCCAGGATGTTCAAGGTATTGCCGACCCAAACCCTGCTCAAGCCCGACGAGCCGCCGCCTTGATAAACAACCGACAACGCATGGGAAAATCCAAGCGAATGCTCTCCTTTCCTTCTCTGGACTCGGTCAGCCCGCGAGGGTACTGGACGCCGAAGTTGGTGTCGACGTACTGGAGGGCATGGCCGAGGGAGGAGCTGGGGGCGGGCCGACGGTGCCCGCCACGGAAGTCAATGTCGATGTCGCGGAGAGCGAGGGTGGCGGGGGGGGAGGAGCGAGCTCCGGAGTCATCAGTGAGACGAGCACTTTCTCCTGGGTGGGCAGGACTGAGCTCTCTGGGGACAGAAAGATTGTCGTTCCCTGAGGGCGGTAGAATCGTGCCAGAACCAGCTTGTCCGGAAGTTCCTTGGGCTGCTGGCCTTCCAGGTAGATTTGCTTGGCCCCGTCCGGCGAAAACCCATGGGACATCGCTATATCGACGTTGATCTTGGCGGATACCGACGAAAGCGCAAGCAAAGGGCTGAAATTCGGAAATGGTACGGGGACCGGAGCCGGGCCCACCTGCTTGAGACTCTCGTAGACCCTAATCTCAGCGGGCGAAAACTGAATGGGAGAGGAACCCTTGAAGGAGAGAACTGGCATAACGTGGACTCACCAAATGCCAAGCGGTCTCCCGCCATCGGAAATTATGGGCGGTTGAAAGAATCTACCAATCACATCCATCAATTTCAACAAGACATCCTCTATACCTCCATGCTACTTTATGCAGCCGATCATAAAAAAACACTTCAAAGCGGTTGACTGTCGGATAGCGCACGGCAATCATGAGGACAGACGCTGATCCCATTGAGCCCGGATTTCACCCCACCCATCTGTGTCTGAATCGCCTTCACCGTGAGGGTAAAGGCGCGACAAATCAAAATATCTCGCCTCGAAGACATCCCCGAAGCCGTGCAGGGTATTTGACCACGAGGCCAGTCGATCGGCGTCAGGCTGCCTCGCTCGGGGCACCCTCCGCCGGTCGGTAAACGCCGTGGCGGCCGTCTTTCACTTCCCAGCCACATGCTTTCCGAGGAACTCACGGATCAGCTTGGCGATCTCGCTGCCGTTCGATTCCAGGGCGAAGTGACCAGCGTCAAGCAGGTGGAACTCCAGTGTCTTCAGGTCCCGCTTATACGGCTCAGCGCCGGCGGCCGGGAAGATCTGATCGTTCTTGCCCCATGCGATCAGCACCGGCGGCTGGTGCTCGCGGAAATAGGCCTGCCACTTGGGATACAGCGGCGGGTTGCTGCCATAGCTGAGGAACAGGTCGAGTTGGATCTCATCGTTTCCTTGCGGTCCAGCAGGAACTGGTCGTGGGCCGCTCCGTCCGGGCTGACGAGTTCAGGGTTCTTCACACCGTGCGTGTACTGCCACTTGGTCGCCTCATACGTGACCAACCCGCGAATCGCGTCGCGTCTTTCCTTGCTGTTCGGCTCCTTCCAGTAGGCCTTGATCGGCTTCCAGAATTCGTTATCCAACCCCTCGTCGTAGGCGTTGCCGTTCTGGACCACAATGGCGGTGATCCGTTCCGGGTGTTTGACGGCCAGGCGATAGCCGACCGGAGCGCCGTAGTCCTGAACATAGAGGGCATACTTCGTCAGCCCGAGCTTCTCAGTAAACTCGTCGATCACTTTCGCCAGGTTGTCGAAGGTGTAAGGAAATTTGTCGCGTGACGGCATTGAACTGTGGCCGTAGCCGGGATAGTCCGGCGCAACCAGGTGATATTGGTCCGCCAGGGCGGGGATCAGGTTGCGGTACATCTGCGAACTGGTCGGAAAGCCATGAAGCAACAGCACCGTCGGAGCATCTTTCGGACCGGCCTCGCGGTAGAAGAGGTCCAGATCGCCGACCTTGAGAGTTTTGTGGAGGACGGGTACTGATTGTTGAGCAAAGGCCGTGTCGATCGGCCCGAGGGCGCACGCAACCCCTGCGAAAAGGGAAAGCATCAGCCTGAACCTGGTTTCTCGATTCATAATCCCATCTCCGCAAAATGACATGTTGAATATTATCAGTTGACCGCAAAGTCAGAAGTAGACAAGGAACTTACGCTCCCTGCTCGCCTTCCAGGCGAGCGAAATCCATATCACTTCTCATGCCAACAATCCGTGAATTCCATAAATCACTTGAATCCAACGGCTTGCATTGATACGCGTAAAACGGGCACAATCACGACATTTCGTCGATTGACGCAATTTCGTGTCGTGGATTACGAGAACTCGGGAAAATCGATAGGAGCGACGATCCATCGGCGAGCGCCGACCCGGTTGTGACTCCGAAACGGAAAAGTAATCCCGCGCAGGGTTTTGCATCAACAATCGGTCTCGCCAGCGGCCGCAGGCGAGATCTCTTGGCAGGAATTCACCGCCAGTTCCACGAACCTGACGGCAGACCTAGGCTATTGAAGAAGTCGACGGGACGGACGGCGCCCAGTGGTTCGGGTCATCCCTTCACTTTGCCTTGTGTGCAAAGCGAGCGAAAACCATTGGCCAGGGTGATTTGAATTCGACGGGATCAAAGGCTAAGCGATCTGGATGGGCAAGCCACTTAAAGGTCGACCGCTCGAACGTTCCAGGGTTTACCAGACAGTGGTGAGTCCCTGTCTCCCCGCCATGCTCGACTCTTCACTACTCATTTCCGCGAAACAAATGCGTTGCCCTGAATATAGAACCTGAGCGGCCGGCTTGCCCACTCCCCGGCATAGTCCACGCCGACTCGCGGCCGCGTGACGATCTCGAACGCCTCCGGTCGCTTGGGCGCGGCGATGAAAAAATCGTCGCTCGTGAGGTCGTGACCGTACAGCCGACGGTCGATCCCCATCGCGCGGCAAAGGAGGCCGGGGCCTTTCGTTCCCCCTTCGAGGTTCTCGATCGGCTCGAGCGCACGAAAGAGGACGGCCGACCCATGCCCTTCGGCTTCGGTCACCACGTTCAGACAGTTATAGATTCCATAAATCAAATAGACATAAGCATAGCCAGGCGGCCCGAACATCACCTCGGTGCGTGCGGTCCGCCCGCGTGACGTGTGCGCGGCAAGGTCATGGGGACCGACATAGGCTTCCGTCTCGACGATCCGCCCGATCCGCATTGTCCCGTCGACGCGGTGAACCAAGAGCATTCCAAGAAGCTCTTTGGCCACCGTTTCCGTGTTTCGATCGTAGAATGTTCGAGGGAGCGTGTGCACGGGCGGGACCGACCTCACTTCGCTTTTTCGGCCAGGAGGAGCTTGATGGCGTCCTCCACCTTGTCGTTCCTGCAGTCAAGGATCCGGAGTTTGCCCGCACGGTCGATGAAGTAGTAGTCAGGGAAGCTGTCCACGGCAAAGGCCGCGACGGTTTCGCCGTCGACGTCGGCGGCGACCGGGTATTTGATTCCCTTGTCATCGGCCGTCTTGCCCATCAGGTCGGCCCCGCGACTATGGCAGACCCCGATGAGGACGAGGCCATCGTCCTTGAATCGCTCATAGAGGTCATTATTGTGAGGAATGCTCGCGAGGCAAGGCCCGCACCACGTGGCCCAGAAGTCGAGCAGCACGACCTTGCCCTTGAGATCGCCCAACGCCAACTGGTCGGCATTTTTCCATTCCCCAAGCTTCAGCGCCGGTGGGTCCTCACCCACCTTCAAGTCAGCGAACCGCTGGGCCCGCGAGCTTTCTGTTCCTTCGAGCCATTTGTCGGGAATCTGGCTCTCACCGGCCGGAGCCGCCGACTCATCGGTCGACCGGTCCGCGCCAAGACTTATGAGACCGAGGACGATTCCTAATACTCCAGCCAGCCCCACGCCCCGCCGAAGCAGATCCGAACGCACCATCGCCAGTCCTCCCGGTTCGCACCAGCCCCATCGAATCATCCACTCACCCGTCGGAAGTGATCGTCGAACTCGAGCGGTTTTCGGAAGCCTGAAGCTGATCCGTCCCGACTAAATCGGCACGCCGGTGGCTCGCCCTCGGTTCCAAAAAAAGAAACGATCACCGATCCGGAAAACGGCTCGAAGTCGTCTAGCCTGACTGCATTCACCCAGGTTCGCAAGCACGAACTCGCTTGTCACCGAGGAAGGCAACCGGCCTGGCAGACCCCTCAGCAACCGTGATTCTGGCAGGCCGCCACGCCCCTTGCCATCCCTGCAATCCAGATAACCAGTCCGACGCATCCAAGAAAAGAGGGGACTCGACCGCGATTCGAGGCCTTCGGTTGCCGATGAACAAGACATAAGGTTCTGAATTCTTGCAGCCCCCGAATCTTCCCTTCGGCCGATGACGTCCTCGTATAAGAATCGGGGAGGAACGGCCCACCATCTTCGACTTCTGATGGCGGGCCGGGCTTCTTTTGTTCCTGCGGGGCCCTCAAATGCGTTGATCAAGATCCAGGGGACGGCCGCGCTCCGGTCACTCCATCATCAAAGGAGGACGGCGATGGATGATCTTTCGTCATCGAGTCGGACATTCGACAGCCTCTCGTCCTTCTGCCGATCCTTCTCGCGAAGGCCGCGGCCCTCGAGTATCCACAAGCCTCGCGTGGTCAGCTACGCCGAACTCGCGCCCATGACGGTCGTGACGGAATCGGCGGCCAGTTACCGTGCCCTGGCCATCGAACAGACCGAATCGGCGCTCGATCACTTTCTGGAGCTCAAGCACCGGCTCGCCGAGGTCCGCCGGCGCCACGAGAACAGCCAGCACTTTCAGGAGGCGGGCGGCTCGTTTGGTCGGAGCCAAGCCGCAATCGAAGAAAAGCGAGCCTGGGAGAGGTGGATGAACGTCATACAGCGAGCCCTGCGAAACGCGGAGGATGAGATCATTCTGGCGGTCCGAGCGTGGGACGAGGCGCGCAGACCTTCCGAGGTGAGCGACGAATTCTCGCGGGGCGTGATCTACAAAGGGCATCTCTATCTCGCCGTCCCCACCGGCGATGGCAACCAGCACCGTTTGCTGGTGGCCGACTTGAAGTCCTCATTGAATCTCGACCGCAGCCTCGCCGTCGTCGACCTGATGGGTTGACTCGGCGAGTTGGCCGCGATTTTGATCTGCAATGCTCAAGGACGTGCGACGTTTGCCTCCTTGAAGGCGGCAGCAAGATTCCGATAGCACGTCTTTGCTGCGGCTACGCCGTCGTAGCCAGGCTCGCGCGAGACCATGCTGCTGACCTCGCAGCAGACGTCACCGCGGTAGCCTCCCTGGAATAAGCGCCGCAGGAGCGCTGCATAGTCGAACAGGCCGCTCGACCCTGCGAGCACGAATTTCACTTTCTCACCGTCTCGCACCGCGTCTTTCACGGCAATGTGAGCGGTGTAAGGGAGCGCCGTGCGGACCGTGTCGTCGACCGTCATGTCACGAAAGGCGTAGTGGCTGTAGTCGTAGACCATCCGCAACCGCGGTGAATCTCCGAGCTGGCGGATCAGCCAGATCGCCTCGTCGGGACGCGACATGGCGCCCCCTCGATGCGGCTTGATCGCCAGCGTGACTTTCGCGTCTTCCGCCACGGCGAGCCAGTCGGCCAGGCGATCGCGGAACAGGTTTTTCCGCTCTTCCCAGGCGCCCCCTCCCAGGACCGTCTGCACGAGCGGAGGCTGCTTCGGATTCAGGTCATGAGCCAGCTCAAACACCAGGCGGAGCCGATCGAGATCGGCCTGGTGTTGCTTGGCATCGGGCGAGGGCGAGATCTGTTCCATCAGCGCCGTGAGGATCAGGCCATGGTCGGCGAGCAGGCCGCGCACCGTCTTTCGACGGCCGGCCGGCATTTTCAACGGCTCGCCATCGAAGCCAGGCTGAACGGCAATCTCGATTCCGTCGTAGCCGATCCCCGCCACGGCCGGCACAGCCTCTTCCAGGGCCATCCCTTTCAGACTGTAAGTGCCAATGCTCAGCGTCAGGCGATCGGCCCCCTGCTCGGCAAGCGCGGTCGCGCGACGAACCAGCGCGGACGAGGCGGCGACGCCCAGAGCCATCGACGCGATCCAGGCGCGGCGCGTCGGCTCTGGCAGGTCCTCCTCGTCCCTTCGAAGAGTGGGTTGTTTCATGACGGTCACTTTCCGACCGAGGCCGAGGAACGCCCGTGGTCACGGAGCATCGCCATGAACTGGTGCATGAACGGTGCGCTGTCGTGCCAGGTCCGGGCCGTGACGAGGTTACCGTCGAGGACGGTCGGCTTGTCCACGTACTTGGCCCCACCTTGTTCGGCGTCCAGGGCACATTTTGCCACAGTGGTCACCGTCCGCCCCCGGATCACACCGGCCGCGCTGACGATCTCGATGCCGTGGCAGACCACGGCCACCGGTTTGTTCGCCTCGAAGAAGTGGCGAGTGATCCGCAGCAAGTCCTTGTCGTATCGCAGATACTCGGGCGCCCGACCGCCAGAGATAAAGAGGCCGGCGTACTGAGCGGGATCGACGTCGCGAAACGCCACCTCCGCCTGGATATGGTAGCCGGGCCGTTCCTCGGTGATATCCCAGGGGATGCCGGCGGCCGGGGGAACCTCATGCAGCACCATGTGGTACTTCCGCGCTTCGGGTCCGGCGATTACGGCTTTATACCCATCCTCGGCGACTCGAAAGTAGGGATAGAGCGTATCCATCGCTTCGGTAGCGTCACCAAGCGGCATGAGAATCTTGGGCGCATCAGGGCTACGGTCGTCCCCGACCGCATTCGAAGCCGAATGGCCGAGCGTGGCCGACCCGAGAGCCAAGAGTCCGAGGAGATCACGGCGGTTCATCGCATAATTCTCCCTGTCGTGGAATCGGCCCGAAACGAAATCCGCGACGAGTCGCCCCGGCGGCCCCCCTGAATCAGGCGAGGGAGGACCGCGTGAGCCGGAACGGCTTGCCACCCGCTCGGGAAATCAAAAGAGGAGCTATCCCATCCAATCATTCTTTCTGACGAGGCCTCTGCTCAAGGTAACATCACGAGACCATGGAAACCATGAGCTCGATGCTTCCGTTCTGTCCGGGCAGTTGCAAAATCGAGACGGCCAGATCAAGCTCAATCTCCGCTCGAAATCCGCTCGGCCGTTGCAAGGCGTATTTCGTGGTACGAAAGCAGGACCCCGGAGAAAAATGGATGGTGCTTGAGCATTCCGACGCGATTGAGGTCCGGCGTTCCCCGGGCAAGGGACGAGGAGTTTTCGCACGGCGACGGATCCAGGCGGGCGAGGTGATCGAACGGGTTCCCGTTCTCGTCGTGCCGATCAACGATCTCAATCAGGGTGAAGCCTGGACAAGCCTGGGGAACTACTGCTTCGTCTGGAACAAGAGCACTGTGGCCTTGGCCCTCGGCTACGGTTCGCTCTACAACCATTCGTTCCGCCCGAACGCTCGCTATGATGACCGGGGCCAACAGACCAAGGTCTTCACTTCGCTTCGAGACATCGAGCCGGGCGAAGAAATCACGGTCAACTACAACGGCGACCCGGACGATGCCTCCGAGGTCGGGTTCGAGGTCGTCGAGACCAAGGTCGAGGCCCCGATTCGATCGCCGAAGACCGTCAAGAAGAAACGGGCGTGAATCGAACCACCTCCGAAATCGGAACCCGGCCAGCCCGGCTGTTGGAATTTAGCCAGGCGGGCCGGGAAACGAAGCGACTCCCGGCCTGCTGCGTCAGTGCTTCAGGCCCGCGAGCGCACCTCGCACATAACCGATGCTCTCGGCGACGCCGGGAAGCGGGTCGTTCATCTCGGCTTCGTATTCGAGGCCGACGTGATGGGCAAACTTGATTTCGAGCAAGGCACGCAACATCGCAAGCGTATCGAGCACGCCCCAACCGACGACGACCGGCTTCGACTTCCCCTCTCGGCTCGCCAGATCCTTGAAGTGCAGGTCATAGAGTCGGGGCGCACACTTGCGAATCGCATCAGCGGGGTCCACTCCGCAACGCGCGGTATGTCCCACATCGATGCAGATCCCGATCCGTTCGTCGAAAGGCTGGACCGCCTCCCAAGCGTCGAGCGGCGAGGGCCAAACGTTATCCTCAGGGCCGTGGTTGTGAATGGCCAGGCGGATATCGAACTCCTTGACCAGCTTGTCCAGTTGTGCGAGCGATTTCCGGGTCGGCTTGCAGACGATGGTCGGGATCCCAGCGTCGCGAGCGTACTCGAACGCATTGCGCAGGCTGGCCTCGTCATCGGTCATCCCCACCACGCCGCAACTCAGAGGAGTGATCCCCGCGTCACGGAACTTACGGGCCACGGCTTTCCGCTGCTCGGCGCTACTCTTGAGCGGAAGGTGAGAGTCTTTGATCGAAACATAATTCACCCCGACCCGGCGAATGCCCTTGATCGCCTCATCCAGCGAAAGCTTGCTCAAGCTGTAAGACGCCACCCCCACCTTGAGGCCCAACCAAGGATCGCCGCCCGAGCTTGAAGAATCAGCAGGCGCCGCCACCCCCCGCGATGCCAGGCCGGCAAGCGGCGAAAGCAGGGCGGCCGAAGCCCCGAGCCGAACGAAGCCTCGTCGCGAAAGGGCCATCGACGAACTCATCATCGTTCTCCTTTTTTTCTTTTTTTTTCATTCCTGCGTTAGTGCATGCCGGTACGCCTCGAACCGCCGCCGCCCGACCCCTGAACGATGTCATTTCGGTCGGCGGAAGAGGGGGTCCCCGAACCAAGCCCGTATGATACCGCGGCTCTCAAAGGCGGTCGCCCCACCAACGCACCGGCTTACTCCAAATTCATTGGCCGCTCGCTTACCTTGCTTAGCGACCACACGAGGGCATCCAATCAGTCAGAGCGACACTTCGCCCCTCCGGTCACCACTCAGCGAAAAGACTGGCAAGACGCTTCGGCCTATTCACGACGGCGGGACCGGCCCCCGGCTCGGCTCATGGCGTTCCGAAGGAGAATTGTCTCAGTCGGCCATGGATTTCACTACTGCGTTGACAGTGGCGTCTTACGGGCGTTACAGTGCGCAGGTTAAACCTTCCTCAGACCGATCGCTGATGGGTTGCCCACGCGACACCGAAACTTCCACCCGCCTCGACCGTTGTGCGTCCTGGTCCGTTGCCGTTCGTTCAGAGCCTCCGTTTTCCCTTTGAACGAGTCGCAGGACCTATCGAGGAGTGAGCCAGATGGCAATGAGACAGACGTGGAGCCTGCGGGTCCTGGCCTTCTCGATCCTGGTCGCCCTTCCCGTTGCCGTCCTGGCTGCCGAAGGACCCGCGAAGCCGACTGCGGCGGACGAGCCGGTCAGCTACTACAAGCAGATTCGGCCAATCTTCCAGGCGCAATGCCAGGGTTGCCATCAACCGGCCAAGGCGGGCGGTGGTTATGTCATGACGGCCTTCGACCGGCTCCTGGCCGGTGGTGAGTCGAAACTGGCGGCGATCATCGCCAAGAAGCCCGAGGAAAGCCACCTGCTCGAGCAGATCACGCCCGAGGACGGTAAGTCGGCGATGCCCAAGGAGAAGCCCCCCTTGAGCCCGGCGGAACTCGACCTGATCCGCCGCTGGGTCGCTCAAGGGGCTAGCGACGACACCCCGGCCGCCGCCCTGGTCCGCTATGACAAGGACCATCCCCCTGTCTACACCCGCCCTCCCGTCGTCACCGCACTCGACTACTCACCCGACGGACAGCTCCTGGCCATCGGCGGATTTCACGAGGTCCTGCTCTGGAAGGCCGACGGGTCCGAACTGGCCGGCCGCTTGATCGGGCTCGCCGAACGGATCGAGTCGGTCCGGTTCTCGCCCGACGGCAAGCGACTCGCCGTCACCGGCGGCCGGCCCGGCCGCATGGGCGAAGTGCAAGTCTGGAACGTCGCGACCCAGAAACTCGCGATGTCGGTGCCAGTGACGTTCGACACCGTCTATGGGGCGAGCTGGTCGCCCGACGGCAGCAAAATCGCCTTCGGATGCTCCGACAATACGGTCAGGGCGATCGACTCCCAGACCGGCCAGCAGGTCGTCTACATGGGGTCACACAACGACTGGGTCCTCGACACGGCGTTCTCGACCGATGGCTCCCACCTGATGTCGGTCGGCCGCGACATGACGGCCAAGCTGACCGAAGTGGCCACGCAGCGGTTCGTCGATAACATCACGTCGATCACCCCAGGGGCACTCAAAGGGGGTCTGGCGTCGGTTACCCGCCACCCCAATCGCGACGAGATCCTCATGGGGGGATCGGACGGCGTCCCCAAGATCTACCGGATCTATCGCGAGACGGCCCGCAAGATTGGCGACGATGACAATCAGGTCGCGTCGTTCGAGACCATGCCGGGCCGGATCTTCAGCGTCTCCACCAGCGCCAACGGCAAGCGGTTCGCCGCTGGCAGCAGCCTGGACGGCCGAGGACAGGTCGATATTTACGCCTACGAATTCGACCCGGCCAAGGTGTCCGACCCGATCAAGAAGATCCTGGCGAAGGAAGGCAAGAGCCGCTCGGCCGAAGAACGGGCCGAGCTGAACAAGGCTCAAAAAGACTCGGCCAAGCGACTGGCGAGCCTCCCCGTCCCCCAAGGCGCTATTTATGCCGTAGCGGTTCGGCCCGACGGCCTGGCCGTCGCCGCGGGAGGGTCCGACGGGCTCGTCCGCCTGATCGAGACCGAGGGCGGAAAGCTCACCAAGGAGTTCCCTCCGGTCCCCCTGGGCGGCACCCCGCCCGAGCGGCCGGCGTCGGTGGCGAATGCAGTCAGCCAGCCGCAAGGGACGACCGAGACCGAGTCGCTCCCCAAAGGCGCGACGATCACGGAACTGTCGGTGCAGCCCCCGACGGTCGAGCTCAAGAACCGCTTCGACTACGTTCAGCTCGTCGTGACCGCGAAGACGGAGGCCGGCGACCTGATCGACGTGACCCGACTGGTGACTTCGAATATCTCGGCTCCCGTGGCCATGACCACGACCGGCGGGCTGGTCCGGCCGAAGAGCGATGGCAAGGCCAGCTTGAGCCTGACGATCGGCGGCAAGACGGCCGAGGTGCCGGTGACGGTCATCGGGGCCAACACCGCGATCCGGGTTGACTACGTTCATGACGTCAATCCGGTCCTCTCACGCCTCGGTTGCAACGCGGGGACCTGCCACGGCTCGGCCCAGGGGAAGAACGGCTTCAAGCTCTCCCTCCGCGGCTACGACCCACTCTTCGACGTGCGGGCCCTGACCGACGACCACGGCGCCCGGCGCGTGAACCTCGCCTCGCCCGACGATAGCCTGATGCTCTTGAAAGCGACCAGCAGTGTGCCCCACGTCGGCGGCCAGGTCATGCAGCCCGGCGAGCCCTACTACGAGATCCTGCGCGACTGGATCACCGACGGAGCCAAGCTCGAGGCCGCAACTCCCAAGGTTCAGAAGATCGAGGTCTTCCCGGCCGACCCCGTCGTCCAACAAATCGGCGCCCGGCAGCAACTCCGCGTTCTGGCCACGTATGCCAGCGGCGAGATCCGCGACGTGACCCGCGAGGCATTCCTCGAGAGCGGCAACAACGAGGTCGCCATCGCCGACCGGGGCGGGCTGATGACCGCACTCCGACGCGGCGAGGCGCCCATCCTGGCACGCTACGAAGGGGCCTATGCCGCCTCCACGCTCACCGTCATGGGAGACCGTACCGGGTTCGTCTGGGAACAGCCTCCCACCTATAACAAGATCGACGAGCTGACGGCCGCCAAGTGGCAGCGAATGAAAATCAGGCCGTCGGAGCTCTGCACCGACGCCGAGTTCCTCCGCCGCGTCTACCTCGACCTGACCGGGCTTCCCCCCTCGGCCGATGACGTGCGCCACTTTCTCGATGACCCGAAGGAGTCGCGCGTCAAGCGCGATGAGCTGGTCGATCGACTCATCGGCAGCCCTGACTATATTGACTACTGGACCAACAAGTGGGCCGACCTGCTGCAAGTGAATCGGAAGTTCCTCGACGTCGAAGGCGCCTCGGCCTTCCGCATCTGGATCCGCCAGCAGGTTGAGAAGAACGTCCCTTATGACCAGCTCGTCCGGACGATCCTGACGGCCTCGGGCTCGAACCGGGTCAACCCAGCGGCGGCCTATTACAAGATTCTCCGCGAACCGACCGCGATCATGGAGAATACGACTCAGCTCTTCCTCGGGGTGCGGTTCAACTGCAACAAGTGCCACGACCACCCGTTCGAGCGCTGGACGCAAGACCAGTACTATGAGACGTCCGCCTACTTCGGGCAGGTCGGCTTTAAGGAGGACCCCGAGAGTAAGGGGAAGAAGATCGGCGGGACGGCCGTGGAAGGGGCCACCTCGCTCTACGAAGAGGTTTACGACAAGAAGACCGGGGAGGTCGAGCACGACCGAACCAAGCAGGTCACTCCGCCGAAGTTCCCGTTCCCCGCCACTCACAAAGTGGTCGAGACGGCCAGCCGCCGCGAAAAGCTGGCGGATTGGATCACCGCGAAGGACAACCCCTACTTCGCCCGGAGCTACGTCAACCGGCTCTGGGGCTACCTCTTCGGCGTCGGGGTGATCGAGCCGATCGACGACATCCGCGCGGGCAATCCGGCCACCAACCCCGAACTGCTCGACTACCTGACGCATGAGTTCGTCGGCTCGAACTTCGACGCCCGGCACATCCTGCGGATGATCTGCAAGTCGCGAACGTACCAGCTCTCGGTGGCCACGAACCAGTGGAACGAAGACGACAAGATCAACGGCTCGCACGCGGCCGCCCGGCGACTGCCGGCGGAAGTGTTGCTGGACGCGGTCTACCGGGTGACCGGCTCACAGTCGAAGTTCCCGGGCGTGCCGGCCGGAATCCGCGCCGCGGCTTTGCCGGACTCAGGAGTCGAGTTGCCCAGCGGCTTCCTCTCAACCTTCGGCCGCCCGGTCCGCGAAAGCGCCTGCGAGTGCGAACGGTCGAGCGGCCTCCAGCTTGGTCCGATCATGGCCCTGGTGAGCGGGCCGACCTTGGCCGACGCCATCGCCGACCCGGACAACGCGATCTCGAAGCTGGTGGGACGCGAGACGGATGACGCCAAGCTCGTCAACGAGCTCTTCATGCGGGTATTGAATCGCTCGGCTTCCAAGACGGAGATCGAGGCCTGCCTCAAAGATCTCCAGTCGATCGACGAGGATCACCGGGCGATGGCCACGGAACTGGGCAAGCGTGAGGCGGACTTCGCCTTGAAACGCCCCCAACTGGAACGCGAGCGTGAGGCGGACATCGCCACGGCTCAGGCGACCCTGACCGCCTATGAGGCGGAGCTGGCCCCCAAGCTGGTCGAGCGTGAGAAGCAGAAGGCCGAGCAGACCGCCAAGCTCGAGGCCGAGCTCAACGCCTACGAGGCAGGCCTGCCCGCGAAAGTCGCCGCCTGGGAGAAATCGCAGTCGCCGATCGCGCGCTGGCAGCCACTGACTCCGTCGGCCGTCAACGACCGCAACGGGGCCACGTTCAAGACCTTGCCCGACGCTACCATTTTGGTCTCCGGCAAAGACGAGCAAGGGGTGATCCGGTTCGTCGCCCCGACCGACCTGACCGGAATTACGGGGATCCGGCTCGAGCTCTTGCCCGACGACAGCCTGCCGAACAAGGGGCCAGGGCGAGCTTCTGACGGCAACTTCGTCATCAACGAGATCAAGGTGACCGCCGCGCCCAAGGCCGACCCCAAGCAGGCGAAGCCGATCATGCTGACCACGCCGCTGGCCGACTTCAGTCAGGCCGGCTTCGAGATCAAGCACACGGTCGACGGCTCTCCCAACGGCGGCAAGGGCTGGGCGATCTCCCCCTCCTACGGCGTAAACCATTGGGCCACCTTCGAAACCGGCGATCCGGTTGGCTTCGACGGGGGAACCGTGCTCACGGTCACCATGAGCCACCTGTTCAACGGGAAACAGTTCATGCCCGGCCGGTTCCGGATTTCGGTCACGCGACTGGCCAAGCCGATCGGCCTGGGACTTTCCGAAGACCTGAGGGCGATCGTGGCAACCGCCCCCGAGGTCCGCACCAAGGCTCAGCAAGAGGTTCTGCTCGGCTATCACCGCGCGGTCGACCCCGAGTTCGCTGTGAAGCGCAACGCCGTGAACGCAAGCAAGGCCCCCTTGCCGGTCGATCCTAAGCTCCAGGATCTACGCAACCAGCTCGAGTTCGCTCGCAAGCCCGTGCCGGTCGACCCCACCCTGGTGCAGCTCCGCAAAGACGTGGAGATGAGCATCCAGCAAGCCACCGCAAGGCGGCTCACCACAGCCCAGGATGTCGCCTGGGCCTTGATCAACAGCCCAGCGTTCCTGTTCAATCATTGATGATCCCACTCATGGTCTCAAACTCGGGCCTCCCTCGCCGAGGCCAACCAGCCGACCGCTCCGAGTGACCTCTTCCCTCTGGCTTGCCGCTGGGGGAGAATCGGTCGGAACGCTCGAATCACAAGGAGCTTCGCGATGATCATTGTCCCCGGACGGCCTGGGAAAGACCTGTGCGACTCACACCTGGGGATGACCCGCCGGGACATCCTCCGCGTGGGCGGATCGAGCCTGATGGGCCTCTCGCTCGGGTCACTCTTCCAGCTCCAGGCCGCGTCGGCCGCCACGACAACGGCTCCCAAGATCGGGGGCGTGGGCTGGGGGAAGGCCAAGAGCATCATCATGGTCTACCTCCAAGGGGGACCGAGCCACCTTGACCTCTGGGATCCGAAAGACAACGTACCGGACAACGTCCGGAGCGAGTTCAAGCCGATCGACACCAAGGTCCCCGGCGTTCGGTTCACCGAGATCCTCCCCAAGCTGGCGCAAATCACCGACAAGTTCACCTTGATCCGGTCGATGAGCTATACGCCCAACGGCCTGTTCAACCACACGGCCGCCATCTACCAGATGATGACCGGCTACACGACCGACAAGGTCAGCCCGTCCGGCCAGCTCGAGCCGCCGAGCCCGAAAGACTTCCCCAATTTCGGGTCGAACCTGATCCGGCTCAAGCCACCGACCGAGCCGATGCTCCCGTTCGTCATGCTTCCGCGCCCGCTTCAGGAGTCGAACGTCGTCGGCAAGGGGGGGACCGCCGGCTTCCTGGGCAAGGCGTTCGACCCCTACACCCTCTATCCCGAGGGTGACGACATGGATATGGCGAAAATGAGCCGGATCAAGGTCGACGACCTTCAGCTCCGCCCTGAAGTCTTCTCCGTCCGGCTCGAGCGCCGGGCCAAGCTCCGCGACGCGATCAACTCGGGCATGCCGGTCCTCGAAAAGGCCGTGACCGATTACAACCTCGACGAGTACTACGATCGCGCCCTCAAGCTGATTGTGTCGGGCCGGGCGCGTGAGGCGTTCAACCTCGAGCAAGAGACCCCCAAGACGCGCGACTCGTACGGCCGGAACACGTTCGGCCAGAGCTGCCTGCTCGCTCGACGCCTGGTCGAGGCCGGCACCCGCGTCGTCGAAGTGGTTTGGCCCAAGGTGGCGAACTCCGACAACCACTCGTGGGACCACCACGTCGGCCTGACCCAGCGGATGAAGGATCAGTCCGGGCCGATGCTTGACACCGGTCTGTCCGCCCTGCTCACCGACCTCGACGAGCGCGGGATGCTCGAAGAGACTTTGGTCGTGGCGGTTGGCGAGTTCGGTCGGAGCCCTCAGAAGGGGGTGAGCACCTCGGGCAACGGCAACAGTGCCGACGGCCGCGACCACTGGCCGTACTGCTACACGGCGGTCGTCGCAGGCGCGGGGATCAAGCGAGGCAACGTGCACGGCAAGTCGGACAAGACCGGATCGGCCCCCGCCGAAGACCCGGTCCACCCCGGCGAGTTGCTGGCGACGATCTACCGCACGTTCGGGATCGACCCGGCGACCATCGTCTACAACCATCTGAACCAGCCGCGCGAGCTGGTCAAGGCCGAGGCGGTGACCCGGCTCTTCGTTTGATCGCGGCTTGAGTCGCAACGCGGACCGGCCCTGTTCGGGGGCCTCGGTCCGCGTTATCGTTTGTTGGGAATCATCCCGCTCCGGCCGAGTGCGTCGGCCGGCTCCTCTCTTTCTCGGCTGAAAAGGCCGAGGTCCACTCCGATAGGGTCCGACCACGATGCTTCGCTCTTTGACGCGTACGGCCCTGGCCATCGCGCTGTTCGCTACGTGCTCGACAGCGACCCAGGGGGCCGACCGCCCCGGTCGCGCCTCCGCCACTCCGGCCGAACGGCTCAAGCCTCTCAAGGGCTTTCAAGTCGACCTCCTTTACTCGGTGCCCAAGGACGAGCAAGGGTCGTGGGTCAACATGACGACCGACCCCAAAGGCCGGCTCATCGTCTCGGACCAGTACGGCAAGCTCTACCGGGTCTCGCTCCCGCCGATCGACGGCAAGGTCGAGGAGCTCAAGGTAGAACCGATCGCCGTCGAAATCGGCGAAGCGCAGGGGTTGCTCTGGGCGTTCGACAGCCTCTACGTGGTCGTGAACACCGGCGGCAAGTTCAAGAGCGGACTCTATCGGGTCACCGACACCAACAACGACGACCAGCTCGACAAGGTCGAACTGCTCCGCCAGATCGATGGCGCGGGGGAGCACGGCCCGCACGCCGTCCTGCTCACCCCCGGTGGCAAGTCGCTCACGATCGTCTGCGGTAACGCCACCAAGCCGATCGCCGTCGACGAGTCCCGCGTGCCGCGGATCTGGGGTGAAGACCACCTGCTCCCCCGCATGCCCGATGGCAACGGCTTCATGCGCGACACGCTCGCCCCCGGCGGCTGCATCTACCAGACCGATCCCGACGGGAAGAAGTGGGAGCTGATCGCCAATGGCTTCCGTAACGAGTTCGACGCCGCTTACAACCACGAAGGCGAGCTGTTCGCATACGACGCCGACATGGAATGGGATATGAACACGCCGTGGTATCGCCCCACCCGGGTCAACCACGTCGTCAGCGGCGCCGAGTTCGGCTGGCGGAACGGAGCCGGCAAGTGGCCCGCCTACTACCCGGATAGCCTCGGGGCCGTGGTGAACATCGGCCCCGGCTCGCCCACCGGCGTCGTCTTCGGCTACGGCGCGAAGTTCCCGGCGAAGTATCAGCAGGCCTACTTCATCTGCGACTGGAGCTACGGCAAACTCTACGCCGTTCACCTCAGGCCTGATGGAGCCTCGTTCACGGGAGAGCTCGAGGAGTTCATCTCCGGCACCCCGCTCGCCTTGACCGACCTCATCATCAACCCCAAAGACGGCGCGATGTACTTCGCCGTGGGGGGCCGGAAGACCCAGTCGGGCCTCTACCGCGTCACCTACACCGGCGATGAGCCGACCACCCCCGCCGTCCCGGCCGCCGATGCCGGCTCCGCCGCCCGTGCCCTCCGGCACCAGCTCGAAGCCTTCCACGGCCACCGCGACCCGAAGGCCGTCGATGCCGCCTGGCCCCACCTGGGCAGCCCCGACCGCTTCATCCGCTGGGCCGCCCGCGTGGCGATCGAGCACCAAGACCCCGAATCGTGGCGTGACCGCGCCCTGGCCGAGAAGGCCCCGCAAGCCTCCCTCTCCGCCCTCCTGGCCCTCGCCCGAGCCAGTGCCATTGACCCATTCCACCGCAAGCCGACCGATCCCAAGCCCGACGCAACTCTTCAAGGGCGGATCCTCGAGTCGCTCGAGCGGCTGACCTGGGCCAAGCTTTCCGACGCTCAGAAGCTCGACCTTCTGCGAGTCTATGAAGTTGTCCTCAATCGTTTCGGACGCCCCGACGACGCGACCGTCTCCCGCCTGACCGCCTTCTTCGACACGATCTATCCGGGCAGCGGCCCTGCGATCAACGCGGAACTGGCCTCGATCGTCGTTTTCCTCGAAGCCCCTTATGCCGCCGCCAAGACGGTCGCCTTGCTTCAGCAGGCGCCTACCCAGGAAGAACAACTGGAGTACGCCCGCTCCCTCCGCGTGCTCAAAACAAGCTGGACCCCTGAGCTTCGCAAAGCCTATTTCGAGTGGCTGGGCCAAGCGAACGGCTACCGGGGAGGCAACAGCTTCCGCGGGTTCCTGCGGATCATCCGGACCGACGCGATCGCCACGCTCAGCGACAGCGAAAAGACCGCGCTGGGATCGCTGCTCGCCGAACCACCGCCGCCGAAAGCTGTCGTCGCTGCCGGTCCCGCCCGGCCGTTCGTAAAGGCCTGGACACTCGACGAGTTGGTGCCGATCGTGGATAAAGGCCTGAAAGGCCGCAACTTCGATCGCGGCCGGATCCTCTTCGGCGCCGCCCAGTGCGCCTCGTGCCATCGCTACAACAACGAAGGGGGCTCCTTCGGTCCCGACCTGACCGGCGCTTCCGGCCGGTTCAGCGCCCGTGACCTGCTCGAGTCGATCGTTCAGCCGAGCAAGACGGTCAGCGACCAGTACGAGGCCGTGACCATCGCCACGGTCAACGGCGACGTGATCACCGGCCGTATCGTCAACCTCAACGGCGACAACCTGACGATCAACGTCAACATGCTCGACCCCAACGGCCTGGTCAATGTGGACCGCACGAAGATCGAAGAGATGAAGCCCTCCCCCGTCTCCATGATGCCCGAGGGCCTGTTCAACACGCTCAACCAGGACGAAATCCTCGACCTGACCGCTTACCTTCTCTCCAGGGGCGATCGCAACAGCGACATGTTTGCCCGCGAGGGTCGAGCAGCTCAGGAAGGAGCCGTTGGAGCGAAAAGCCAAGCCGCGAAGTGAGTTTTTAAGCCGAACCACAAACTCATGTGGTCACAATGGCATCCCTAACGAAGCCCCGGTTGCAACGCAACCGGGGCTTCGCTGTTTATACGACCGATCTCACAGGGGGCCTCTACCGGGATGTTGCCATCCCCGAGGACAAGCGCTGATCCACCGCTCCACCGCTCCACCGCTCCACCGCTCCACCGCTCCACCGCTCCACCGCTCCACCGCTCCACCGCTCCCGGAGTCTGATACTCCAGCGATTGGTAAAGCCGTTCCTCAGCCGTCAGCCGATCGCATAATTCATGCATATCCATAAATCATATCACTGCACGCACCACCTGTTATGCGACTCAGGTGGCCCGGTGGAGTGGTAATTCCACTGACCCGCCATCGATTCCCTCCACCGGGCCACCTGAGTCGCATAACAGGTGGTCCGAATTCGGAGTCCACTCTCGTGCTCGAAGACCGCCATGAGCCCCAACGAGAAGGTCGTGGCCTTGGTACGATGTCCCACGACTTCCATGAAGCAGGACGTCAAAAAGCGGGCAAGATGGAACCAATCCTCGCGGCACTCCTCTCGATTTTCTTCAGAATAGTGCAACCAATTCCGCCACCAATCCCATTACTTGCACCAACGCACCGCCCATGTGGCCGAGGATCAGACCTGTGGCGACCAGGAAGGACAAGACTCTCCGACCCCAGTTCAGCACGCTCTTCAATATCGGAGCGATCCGGGAGCGGACGGACGGGCAATTGCTGGAACGGTTCGCGACCGACCGGGGCGAACTGGCCGAACTGGCGTTCGCGGCCTTGGTCGAGCGGCACGGCTCGATGGTCATGCGCGTCTGCCGCGCCCAGCTCTCCAACTCACATGACGCGCAGGATGCCTTTCAGGCGACCTTTCTCATCCTGGTCAAGAAGGCGCGTCGCCTTTGGGTTCAGGATTCACTCGGCCCTTGGCTCCATCAAGTGGCGCTGCGGACGGCCCAATGTGCCCGGGCGGATGCCGCCCGTCGACGGAGGCTCGAACGCCAAGCGGCCGAGGTCACGGCCGATTCCGGCAGACAGGAAAAGGGAATCGAATCCGAACTCGCGCAGCGGCTCCACGAGGAGATCGATCGATTGCCCGAGCGCTTCCGCCTCCCGATCGTGCTCTGCGACCTCGAGGGGCACACCTGTGAAGAAGCCGCACGACGGATGGGCCGTCCGGTCGGGACGGTCAAGAGCTGGCGTTCACGAGGGCGTGAGCGCTTGCGCCGGCGGCTGAACCCAGGGGGCCTGATCCCGTCGATCACCCTCGAAGCCACCCTCGCGACCGACGTGGCGCGAGGGGCGATTCCGAAACCGGAAGCGGCGACGGTACGGGCCGCGGCCCAGATCCGTCTCGACCGAACGACGCCCGGAGAGGTCTCGGCGTCGGTATGGATGCTCGTCAAAGGAGTGATGAAGACCATGCTTCTCAGCAAGCTACGAACCGTGGCAGCCTTCGTTTCTGCCTTGGCCCTCTTCGCAGCCGGTGTCGGAACCATCGCGGGAGTGGCCGCGGATGACTCGAATCGTTCGCTTGACGAGCCGCCCAACAAAGCGTCTCGTTTGAAGGAGCCGAGCGACGAGACTTGGAACCTCACTCTCCGCGAGGCCATCCACATCGGTCTCGATCATTCCGAGGTGATTCACGTACGGAATCGCGCCAGCGGCGGGGACACTGACGACGGCTACGAAATTGCCCCACGGAACGTCGGCCAGGACGTCTATCGGTTCAAGGCCGAGACCATGGCTCACATCCGTTCGATCGAACAGCAGTACTGGAGCCTGGCCCAGCAGCACGTCCATCTCCGGAACAGCGAGAAGGCGGTCGAACTGGCCGAAGAGATCAAGAAGCGTGAAGAGTCTGAGCTCAAGGTCGGCCGCGGCACCGTGGCCGACGTTGCGGAAGCCACTCAGCGGCTCGAGCAGTTCCGGCTCGACCTGGTGAGCAAGACCTCCGACGTCATCACGACCGAACGGCAGCTTCGCAACATCCTCGGCCTGCCGAAGGCCGACGGACGGCGGATCGTCCCGGTCAGCCAACTCAGAGAGGACAAAGTATCGCCCGATTGGAACACGTGCTTGGCAAACCTGCTCGAGAAGCAGCCCGACGTCGCCCATGCCATCGCGGAACTCGAAGTTCCCAAAGACCCAGGCGCCGCAGTCAGCCTCAGCCCAACGATCGATTCGCTGATTCAAGCTCTCCGGGGCCAGGGGGGTCCCGTTCCATCACCTGCTGTGATCGAAGCTCGCCTGGGCACCCTTATGGAAGGGAACCCATCCCTTCAGCAAGTCATCCAGCAGACGATGTACTCGCTGGGTCGATTCGTCCTCGAAATCGACGCAAATCACAAGCAATACCAACTCGCGTCAAAAATTCGCACGAACGCCGCGCAACGGTTGAAGGTTCAGCGAGCGTTCTACGAGGAAGGCCGGATCACACTCGACCGCTATCTGGACTCGGTCAGTCAGTACGCGACTGCGGAGGCACAGGAGGCCCTGTTCAAGTCGAGCTACAATATCTCCCTGATCGCGTTGGAAGAGGCCCAGGGAACCCTTCTGGAGCATAAGCAGATCACGATCGTCGATGGTCCGAGGGGAAGTGAAAGCCGTTCCGTGAAACGCAACAAAGCGGCGAAACCTAACGCGGACGAGTTCCAATCCATGGTTCCGACCACGCCAACCACTCAGCAGCCCCCTCCCGAGGCCGGCGTCTCTCCGGCGAAAACCGAAATCGCGAAGACCGACCTCGCCGGCAAGGAATTCTCGTTTGAGATGACGATTCCGATCGGCCCGAAGCCCATCACGATCCGCGGCTCATTCTCCGTCACTCCGACCCCATCGACCGAGACTTCCAAGACCCGATAATCTCACTCGGCGAAG
The DNA here is from genome assembly GCF_045290345.1 of Singulisphaera photorubra. Lineage (GTDB taxonomy): Bacteria > Planctomycetota > Planctomycetia > Isosphaerales > Isosphaeraceae > Singulisphaera. The sequence goes on from NZ_CP155447.1 coordinate 6,014,820, forward strand.
GTGAATCGCGAGGAACATCAGCACACGTCAGCAAGCAAACATTTCTTGGCAACTCAAAGCGTTTCCTGGGACGGCAGGCGCCCCGCTCGCACTTCATTCCCGACTTTTATCCAGAATGGCGAGCGGGACACCTGCGGTCGTAAGGATAGAGCACTCGGGTAACCTTCAATGGCTCCGAGGATTTTTGAGATAATAGAACCGCCATCCTCCGCGCCGACGAGCAGGTCGGGCACCTTGTCGCGGTTCCAGTCGGCAACCGTCGGGCTCGTGTCATGACCGGCCAGGATGCGGCCGTCGAGCATGCCGAGGCCGACGTATTTCGTCTGGCCATCGGTCGTCCCGGCATTGCGTAGGACGCCGACGTTGCGAGAGCTAACCAGCAAATCGAGCTGGCCGTCGCCGTCCCAGTCCGTCGCGCAGAACTTTCGACTGCCGCTCTTGCCGGCCTTGCAGAGAGAAAAGGGGTCAGGAGCCGATACGGCCATATCGGCTCCTGCCCCCTTTGAATTCCCGCTCAGGATCTTCGAACGTGAGGAAGCCGTTAGATTTGCAAGTCATAATTCCGGAACAATGTTCAGTGCCCTGCCGTCGCTCGTACCGTAGACCGAGAAGTCTCGGCGGTCGAGCGTAAAGACCGTGTCGATCCTCTCTCGTTCCGCGATATACATCAGAGCGGCATCCGCCATCTGGGCACAGACAGAAGCGTAGCGCTCAACGAACGCAATGATCCAATGGAGAGCAGTTTCGTCGACTTCGACCAGTTTGACCGCCCCACACTGAACAAGGCCGCCGAGAGCGTTCAAGCCACCCGGTTCGTCCCGAAGCAGCCAGGCGGCTTCGGTCAGAACAGGCCCGCAGGTCAGGAGGGGTGCACGAAGCTCCTTGAGGGCCGCCACACAGCGTTTGTGGGCTTTCTCGCGATTGCGGATCGACGCGACCAGGGGGCCTGTATCAGCGACGGCCCGAATACTCACGTCCGAAACCGTTCATATGAGCTGGGTTCGTGCTCAGGTCGGTCGGAGTCCAGGGCGTTCCCTTGATACAACCAATCAATCTGGCCCGGCTAAGAACATCGAACGCAGTCTCTTCAGGCTCCGAGGATGTGGCATCGCTCGCGTCCCTATTTTGATCGAGAAAGGCCCGCAAAGCGGCAGAAATCGCATCGTCAATGGACGCAAACCGGCCGCTATGGACCAATGCCTGAATTGAGTTCTCCACATCTTTAGGCAAATGGATTGTCATAACACGTTATCCCCCTTAATTTTCCACTCTACCTTACCACAGCCATACTCACTAGCCAAGCGGCAGGCCACATCCATGCATGCCTTGACCTGAGCCGCGAGAATTGAGTGATTGTCTTAACCCCGGTATGCATCGGAGAATCCCGAGGGATCATTTCCTATGTACCGCGGGCGACCCGCCTGCTCTTTAATTCAATTTCATGCAAATATAAGAGTGGGCGGGACGCCCGCGGTCCCTCCCAGGAGAAAGCAATTCAGGCGGAAGCGGTTCGCGAGTGAGGTTCAGCGGGTCCGAGGGTTCTTGAGGTAGTAGAACCGCCCATCCTCCGCGCCGACGAGCAGGTCGGGCACCTTGTCGCGGTTCCAGTCGACGACCGTCGGGCTCGTGTCATGACCGGCCAGGATGCGGCCGTCGAGCTGGCCGAGGCCGACGAATTTCGTCTGGCCATCGGTCGTTCCAGCATTGCGTAGGACGTCGACATTGCGAGTGTTGACCAGCAAATCGAGCTGGCCGTCGCCGTCCCAGTCCGTCGCGCAGAGCTTCCGACGGCCGCTCTTGCCGGCCTTACCCGCATTGAGCCGAAGCAAGCCACCGGTCTTGTTCATCGGCTTATGATTGGCGTCGAACTCCGAAGCCGAGTCGATACCGAACACGCGCTGAGGAGGAAGAAGCTTCAAGACACCCCCCTGCTCCACGCGCTCGAAGAGGGCCAAAAAGCCCTCGTGGTCGAGCATCACGAGATCAAGGAGCCCATCCCGGGTCCAGTCGACCACGACCGGGGTCGTCCGCCACTGTGTGGCGAGTGACTTGCCCTCCGGCTCCCACCAGGTCCATTCTGGTTTGACCGAGGCGCCGGTCCATTCGACCTCGATGGGCCGGGCCGCTTCGAGGATCGGCTTGGAACGAGTGCCGGCGTTGCGATACCAGACGACCTTCCCCCAGATCGAGTTGACGACAAGATCGAGCTGGCCGTCGCGGTCCCAGTCGGCCACGCTCAGGGTCGTGTATCCCCATTTGGCCTCGCACGGACCTTGGATCGAGCCGTTGGGACCTGCCATGATCCGGATCGGAGCGCCTGCGGCTTCCAGCAGGCGTGGGGCCGCCCAGCGAGGGGGATTGCCACCGTCGAGGTTCTCGATCAGGCCGATCACGCCCGAGGAATTGCCGCAGACCAGGTCCTCATCGCCATCGCCGTCCCAATCCACGCTGCAAGGGGTGACCAGGGCGCCGAACTTGACGTCTCCTGCTTCCTGGCGAAAGTAGGTTGGGGGCTGGAACCGTGGCAAGCCATCAACGACCTTGCCCGAATGCTCGATCAGGGCGACCCGTCCGTCTTCATCGCCCACGACCAGGTCGACGTCTCCATCTTTGTCCCAGTCGATCGCGACCGGCACGATCATCTCGAGGTTCATGAGGATGGGCTTGCCCTGCCCGTCGACCAGGCGGCGGCCCCTGGCGTAGAGAGGGGCCTGCCTCGTTCCGTTGTTCTCGAAATAGGTGAGGCCGTCGACGAACTCGCCGCAGAGGAGATCGAGGTCGCCGTCGCCGTCGAAGTCCGCCAGGTTGGGGGACGGCATGCCGAACGTATCGATCGGCCGGCCCCCGGCTTCGACCTTCACAGGCTTGGCATAGTCAGGCTTGGCGTTGGTCCCCTTGTTCTGGAGCCAGTAGACCATCCCGTGAAGCGGCCCGCGCATCCATCGGCCGCGGGCATCGTACGTGTCGTCCCAACCGTACTCGCTCCAGTCTTCCACGCCAACAATCAGGTCGAGCTTCTCATCCCCATTAAAATCGGCATACTTCCACTGGTTGGCCCGGAGCTTCGCCTTGGGGTCGTGAACATTGACTTCCGGGTAGACCCGCTTGACTTTCGCGGTCTGGTCCCGCCGGAAGTCGACGAGTTCATGGGCGGGCATCAAGAGCCGGACCTCGCCATCGACGTACGAGGGCTGGATGTTTCCGCGGGCCGGGCCAAGACGCACCGGCGGCTTGAACACGGGGGCCTTCGGGTCACCCCCTGGGTTCTCGAAAAAATAGAGTCCATTGAACGGGACGTCGGGACAGGAGACGAGCAGGTCGAGGTCGCCGTCCTGGTCGTAATCCATAGGCAGGGGCCAGGCCCAGAGGCCGACGCCAAGGTCGACCACCAGGCCTGGATTGTTGTACTGGATCGGCTCCAGACCGGCTGCAGTCGCCGCTCCCGCCGTACCGAGAAGTGTCAGGAACGCGAGCGAGCGAAATCGTTCGATCATGGGAGGCTGATCTCTCGACAAGTTTCATTTCATGAGAAGGCGAGGATTAAAGGGCCCAGCCTTTACGGTACTCGCGCTGAATGTACGCATCGGCGTTGGGGCAGTTGGTCGCCTTCAAATTGGCGGCGTCCCACTCGATCTTCTGTCCGAGGCGAAAGGCGACGTTGCCCAGCAGGACCGACTCCGTCAGCGCACCGGAATAGTCGAAGTTGCAGGTGGTCGGGCTCCCCGTCTTACACGCGTTGATCCACTCGGCATGGTGCCCGATCGAATTTGCGATGCTCGGCTCCGGGGCTTTGAAGTCGCGGAAATCATCCCGGGGAAGGAGCAGGCGTCGACCGTAGTCGGCCTGAAGCATCCCCTTCTTGCCCACGAACAAGACGCCCATATCCCAGGCGGGCAACTTCGCTTCCTCAAGGAGAGGAGGCCGCTTGTCGCCGTCATACCAGTTCAGCTTGATCGGGGGCGCATCGCCCCGGGCGGGGAACTCGTACTTGACGACCATCCAGTTGGGCGTCGTCTCGGGATGGACCGCCGGCCCTTCCGACTCCACCGTCGTGGGATGCCGCAGGTCGAGTGCCCAGAAGGGCAAGTCCATCAGGTGGCAGGCCATGTCACCGAGCGTGCCGCTGCCGAAGTCCCACCACCGCCGCCAATTCGCAGGCTGATAAGTCGGGTGGTACGGGCGTTCGGGAGCCGCACCCAGCCAGAGGTCCCAGTGGATATTCTTGGGAACCGGCGGAGTGTCCTTCGGCCGTTCCCCTCCCGACCAGGTCTTCCCGCACCAGACGTGGCACTCACTGATCGGGCCGATCGCCCCGGAACGCACGAGCTCGACGACCCGGCGGTAGTTGTCGGTCGCGTGGATCTGCGTCCCCATCTGCGTGGCGACCTTGGTCTCGGCGGCCACTTTCGCGGCGAGCCGAGCCTCCGAGACGAAATGGCTGAGCGGCTTCTCGCAATAGACGTGCTTGCCCAACCGCATCGCCATCACGGCAGCCGGGATGTGGGTGTGGTCGGCCGTGCTGATCACGACAGCGTCCAGGTCACGCTGTTCTTCGAGCAACTTGCGGAAATCGACGTACGTCTTCGCGGCGGAGAACCGATCGCTGGCCCGCCCCAGCAAGTTGTCGTCGATGTCGCAGACGGCGACGATATTCTCCCCCTCCACCCCGGAAATGTTCCCCAGGGCGCGGCCTGACGTGCCAATAATCCCGATGTTGAGCTTCTCGTTGGCCGACTTGGGCGCGGCCCAGGCTGGCAGGCCGCTCGCGGCCAGGGCCGCGGAAGTCGCCGCCATCCGCCGGAAGAGATCACGACGATTCAGATGATTGGCCATACGTATAGTCTCCGTTGTCGGTAAGAGTTCACCCGATGCTATCGGGTGAAATGCCCGACCGCAATCATGGACTGAGCGGTAATCGCGGCCATCCTACACCGTCGGAAACCCTGGTGAAGCCCAGATCAGAACGCCGGCTACGCAGCCACGATGATTCACTTATCAATCAATCCTTGCAATCCGCCGCCGATCAACACGACTCCGGATCTCCCGATTGGGCGGGTCGGTCTGACCCGCCTGACGGATTGCACCGGCCGAAGAAGCCGGTAGACTCGGAGATCCCTGGGCGATTCTCGTGGAGAGCCCCCAGACACGGTCGATGGAGCCCGTGAGAAGTCACTATCCAAATGACCGGCGACACTCCACGGGGATGATCGACCCGGCTCACCAAGACCTTTTGTCTCGAAGAGCTGGCTTCAGCCTGCCCGACAAGACGGAGACAGTCATCCCTAGACGCACAAAATAACGACATACGCAAATCTCGACATTTTCACCAATCAGAAACATTACACAGAAAGTCGAGGAGCCCGGATGATGCGAAACTGGTCTGTGGCCCTGGCCCTGAGTCTCGGTGGATTGATCGGGCTTCCCGCCTCGCTGAGGGGGGAGGAACCACCGCTCCGCGAGCGGATCGCGGGAGCGTTGCGACGGGCGACAGACGGTTTCCGCAAGGAGGTCGCCACCGAAGGGGGCTACCTTTGGCGCTACACCGCAGACCTGTCGTTTCGGGAGGGGGAACGGCCTGCCACGGCGACGATGGTCTGGGTCCAGCCCCCGGGAACGCCCTCGGTTGGGCTCGCATACTTGCGTGCCTTCGAAGCCACTGGTGACCCCTTTTATCGCGACGCGGCCCGCGAGGTCGCCATGGCTCTGGTCAAGGGGCAGCTCCGATCCGGCGGCTGGGACTACCTCATCGAGTTCGACCCGAAACTGCGAGCGCGGTACGCCTACCGGGTCGATCCCGGGCCGGGAGGTAAACAGAACGTTTCGACCCTGGATGACAATACCACTCAGGAAGCGCTTCGGTTCTTGATGCGCGTCGACCGCGTGCTCGAGTTCCAGGACCAGGCCATCCACGAAGCCGTCGAATACGCGCTGGGCCGATTGATCGGTATCCAGTACCCCAACGGGGCCTGGCCCCAGCGGTTTACCGACCCGCTCGATCCCGCCAAGTTCCCGGTCAAGAAGGCGAGCTACCCGGATTCGTGGTCGAGAACCTACCCGGGCAAAGACTACAAAGCCTTCTACACGCTCAATGATAACGCGATCTCGGACACGATCGACGTGTTGCTCGAAGCGTCTCGGGTGTACCATGACCCGAAGTACGAGGCTTCGGCCAAGAAGGGGGGCGACTTCTTCTTGCTGGCCCAGATGCCCGAACCGCAACCGGCCTGGGCCCAGCAATACGACGCCGACATGCACCCGGCCTGGGCCCGCAAGTTCGAGCCCCCCTCGATCACCGGCCTCGAATCGCAGTCGGCGATTCGCACCTTGCTCGAGATTTACCGAGAGACGGGTGACGCGAAGTACCTCGAACCGATCCCTCGCGCCCTCGCCTATCTCCGCAAGTCCCGACTGCCCGAAGGTCGAATGGCCCGGTTCTACGAGCTCAAAACGAATACGCCGCTCTACTTCACCAAGGACTACCAACTGACCGAGAGCGATGCCGACATGCCCACCCACTATGGGTTCAAGGTCGGCAACGGTCTCGACAATATTGGCAAGCTGTACGAACAGCTTCGCACGCGAGGCCCGGAAAAGCAGACAGCCGAGCCCACCAACTCAGGGGCCCGCTCCCGGTCGAACAAACCAAACTCGGAACAGGCCGAGGCCGTTGCCAACGCGCTCGACTCGCGGGGACTCTGGTTGACCGAGGGGCGGCTAAAGACCCAACCACCGGAGAATCCGAGTCGGCGACAGATCGATACCGGTACTTTCCTGAAAAACGTGCAGATTCTCTGTCGATACCTCGAATCGAGCCGGCCCTGAGAACCAGGTCGGACGTCGAACATTCCTTTCCGTTTTGAGGAACGCAACATGCCCCGTCGCCGCTTGCTTCTGCTTCTCGCCCTGATCGCCCCCCTGGCGATGTTACCGCCGACCAAAACGAAGGGGGACGACCTCCCGTTCACTCACCAGGAAGATGTCATCTATGGGCGCAAGTTCGGCACCGCGCTGACCATGGACCTCTTCAAGCCGAAGCGCGAAGCCAACGGCGCGGCCATCGTCCTGGCGGTCAGCGGCGGCTTCTTCTCGTCGCACGAGTCGATCAACCCGGCCTTGGTCCTCCCGCTGATCAACCGAGGCTACACGGTCTTCACGGTCGTTCACGGCAGCCAACCGCGCTACACTGTCCCGGAGATCGTCGAGGACATGCACCGGGCTGTCCGCTTCATCCGCCACCACGCCGCCGACTACGGTGTCGACACCAACCGGATCGGCGTGACGGGTGCGTCAGCCGGGGGCCATCTTTCCCTGATGCTGGGGACTGCCGGCGGCCCAGGGGATCCGAACGCCAAGGATCCGGTCGATCGTGAGTCGAGCCGGGTTCAGGCGGTCGCCTGCTTCTTCCCCCCGACCGACCTTTTGAACTGGGGCAAGACCGGCAAGGAGATGCTCCACGCCACCGACCATGACCCACGCTACCGCCCGGCCTTCGACCACCGCGAACGCGACGAAAAGACCGCCCTCTGGGTCTCGATCACCGACCCCGAGAAGCTGCGGCTGATCGCTCATAAAATCTCGCCGATCGACTACGTCACGGCAGACGACCCGCCGACCTTGATGATCCATGGCGACGCCGACCCGGTCGTCCCAGTCCAGCAAGCGCAAACCATGGCTGAAGCTCTCAAAAAGGCAGGCGTTGAGACCAAACTCATCATCAAGGAAGGGGCCGGACACGGCTGGCTCACCATCCTCAACGATGTGAATCAGTTCGTCGACTGGTTCGACGCTCACCTCAAAAAGGCCGACGCCACGAACGGAGCCAAGTCGCCCTGACAAGAGGTCCGAGTGGGGGTAAAGCTTCGCCGAACCCGTTTTTTCCTACGTCAACGCGATCGGCTATAGCATCATCGGCGGCCCAGCAATTCCCGTAGGGTGGGCACGGCTCACCATCTTAACCTCCGCTTCAGCAAGGAGATAGGGAGGTGGGCCGTGCCCACCCTACGGGAGACAAGGATGGTGGGCCGTGCTCACCCTGCAAGAAATTATATCTCCAAACAACCGACACAGCAAACTTCCAACATTCTCAGAATCATCCCACAGAATCCGTACCGTTGACCTCGGTTCGCTGGTGGAGCTGAGTTCGAACCTGGGCGAGCCAGGCTTCGTCGGGGAGCCCGTAGGGGCGGAACTTTTCGAGGCGATTCTGCTCCTCGCTGGAGAAGAAGGCGCGATGAGGACCGAGGCGGCTGGCGTGGGGGGCGTCGAGGAGGTGGCCGGAGTCGTTCGGGCTCATCTGGAAGAGAACGCGGAGCTCGAACTCGCGAAGCAACTGGTGGTCGAAATACCGGTTCAGGTTGTTCAGGTTATCGCACCAGGTGAGAACATGAACACCCAGGCTCGGGCCCTCGCGAACAATGGTTGCGAAGTGGTCGGAGGGACTCGCCTCCTCGTCACGCCGGGAGAAACCGTAGTCGTTCTCGCGCTTGCGGAGGTCGCGGAACCGGGGCAAGTCGTGGACCAGGAGAAAGAGTTCGGGGCCATCGGGGGCATCGGGTTGCTGACGTCGTTCGACCTCCTTGGCCACCTCGGCGACGATCCGGGCGGCGTCGCGCCAGCCGCCAGCCAGGACGGGCTGGGGGATCACTCCGGACACCCTGGTGAGAAGCCCGGCCTCGACGTGGTCCTCGGGGGTTCCGTCGAGAACGAAGAAGCGGGCTCCTGAGCGTGACTTGTCCGAGTCGGGAGGCGGATACTGAGCGGCCAGGCTCACGAGGGCGGCGGACATGATGCCGAGCGCCGCCTCGTCGTTCTGGCCGACGATCAAGAGGTGGTTTCCCCCTTGGCGGCGAAACAGGGCCGAGGTGGGATCCTTGATCGCAACGGGGTCGCCCAGCCAGGCGTGGGCCGAGCGGGGCGTGGAAGGCCAGGTCGCCGGCGCGAGCCTCGCCTTGAGAAGCGGGTTCCGCGCCAGGTCGGCCTGGGCGTCCCCTTCGAAAACCAACGGACTCCGCGCAAGAACCGGTTTGCGTTCGCTCGCCAGTTCGCGAATCTGCTTTAAATAAGCCTCGCGGCGTTCGTCGGAGAGCCAGACCACCTGAAAGAAGTGGTTCCCTTCGACCAACCCGTTGGCGTCATTATAGACCGCCTCGCCAGGGCGAGAGAGAAAGTGGGCTGCCTGGTTCTGTTCGCTGAGGATCAATGCGGCATCCGAGTCGCTACATTGGAGAGCGATCCGGACCGCCATCTGACCAAGCGTGGTCCGGGCCAGCGCATAGGCACCGCCGAGCGACTGCGAGCCGAGGAGAACGTGGACGCCGAACGCACGCCCCTGACGGACCAGGCGGTCGAGCAAGAGCGCGGCCTCCTGGGCGAGCTTGTCCTCCTCGACGAAGAATTCCTGAAACTCATCCACAATCAAGAGGATCCGAGGCAACGGCGGCGTCCCCGGCGCGTTGCGATAACCGTTCAGATCCTGGACGCCCGCGTCGCGGAACAGGTCGGCCCGCTCGCGCATGGCGACATCGAGCCGCTGCAAAACGCTGATCCCGAATTCACGCTCACTCTCGATCGCCACGACACTCGCGTGCGGAAGCTCCTGCGTGGCGTAGACCTTGAATTCGACTCCCTTCTTGAAGTCGATCAGGTAGAGGTCAATCTCATCAGGGCTGTAGTTGAGCGCCAGATTGGCAATCAGGGCATGCAAAAGCGTGGATTTACCCGATCCGGTTCGCCCGGCGAGCAGGACGTGCTGCGAGGTCCCCTGCCCCAGCGTCAGGTGTTGGCGTTTGGTGGCACCGGCCTTGCCGAGCGGGATATCGATCCCCGCGCGGCTGTCCTTGGTCCACCAGAGATCGGCCGCGGGGCTGATGAACTCGAAGGGGACCTCGACGCGTCGCGCGTCTCGGGCCGCCGCGCCGGTCTTGACGATCAAGCGGGTGGCGAACTCGGCGGGTCCAGGGGGGTCGAGGACCAACGGATAACGGGAGAATTCCGGGTCATCCCAGACGAGCCGTCCCTCTTCCCAGGTAAGAACGACGGCACTGCGGCGAAGGTCGTCGAGCGAGAAACCGGTCGGCAGCGGCCGGTCCCGGTCCACCACGACCAGGGTCAAGACGCCGCAGGGGACGCCGGCGGCCGCGATGCTGGCCAGGCGGGCCGCGGTCTTCTCATCGAAGCCGGCCGGGAAGTCGGTCACCACCAGGACGCGATAGGGCTCCGCCACTTCTTCCGCAACGGCATTGTACTCTTCGATCGTTGCATATTCATTGCGCAAGTATTTCTGGGCAACTTTCTCCATGTGCGCCGAGAGATCGGCCAGCCGTTCCTCAATCTGCCGAGGTTCGGTCCAGACATGGTTGGTGACCAGCGCCTCGTCGAAGTCGGCCAGGTGCATGAACGCGCCAAAATTTCGGCCGATCCCGATCGGATCAACGATCGTGAACCGAACCTGTCCGGGAGGAAGGCTTGTCAACAGCCTCAGCATGGCCGCCTGGAGAACCTCGGTCGCCTTCCCCCTCCCCTCTCCAGGAGCTTCAATCAAGAGGTTGGTTTGGTTCGGAAAGGGTAAGAGCGCGGGGATCGTGAATACGCGAGGTATCCCGTCCATCAACCGAGGATCATCGGGAATCCCGTTCGGGATCCAATCCAGCTCGATGCGGACCTCTCCGAACCGAAGCACCGGCGGGACCACGCGCGGAACGGGCTGGTCGTTCCAGGCCGGGTCATCCCATGGTGGCCCGTACCCGTCAACCTCGCGGCGAACGTTCTCGAGGGTCGAGACCACTTGTTCGATCCCACTGCGCCAGCGCTTGGCCAGTTCGTTCCAGCTATTTTCATACTGGACTTTGATCTTGTCCTTGAGGTCGGCAACTCTCTCGTCGAGCTTTTGGATACCCGACTCATACGCGGTCCGACTCGCAGTCTGGCGGAGCTCGTAGGCGGCGATCGCCGCCCGCATATCGGTTTGCTGAGTCGACTGGATCTCGACCATCCGCTGAGCGAAGACCTCGTTGATCCGCCGCAGCCGCTCATCGCGCGTCCTCTCGCATTCGGCGATGGACTTCGCTTCATTGAGCTTCACCTGTTGCAGGCTGTTGTCCCGGCGTAAGGTGTTTTGAGCGCGGTCGGATTTGAGTCGCTCGGCGGCCAGGGATCGGAAGTGGTTCGCCATCGCCTCCGTGTCAACCAACGACTGGAAAACCGGGTAGTAGAGATGGCTCACCTGCTGCCATGCGACGGCATGGATGCGTCCTCGGAGCAAATACCCAAGCACTGCCGACCCGACGACCGCCACGCCAACCCCGACCGCCGGGTCCGAGAGCTTCACCGCCGGGACGATCAGGATCAGGAACAAGACGAAAACAAACCAGAGATAGCGATTCCCCTTGAGCATCCTCGGCAGATAGAGGGCTTCGAGTAACGCCAGGTCGGGCTCGGCCCTCGCCAGGCGGTCGAAGAGCGGTCCGGTCGGGTCTTCAAAATCGAATCGTTGTCGGGACGACGTCGTCGGCGGGTCGGCCAGACCGAACTTGCGATAAGCCTCGAACACGACCGCGAGCCGCTCGCGCATCGACTCGACAAGCTTCATCGCCTTATCGATCGGCCGAATCGACTCGGTGTACTTGGCGAGCGCCTCACGTTCCGCCAGTTCGTAAGCGGCGGCCGCTTCGGCTTTCCCACGCTGGGCGACCTGCTTCGCCCGTTCCCGAGAGCCTTCGTAGTCCGCGGCGATCTTTCGGCTGGACTTGGCAAACTCGGACTTCGCCTCACTCTCGCCGGTAATGGCAGCCCCGGCGATCGTCCGGCGTCGCTCCTCGTCGGCCTTGCGATCCTCGACCGTGCGCGTGGTGTACCGGTCGGTCTGGTCCACTTTCGAAGCCTGATACCCCTGATCCGCCGCGGCGTGGGTTGAGTCGCGACGAGTCGTCACCGCGACCTCAGCCGCGGCCCGCTCGGAGATGAGCCGGAGCAGCTCCTGCAAACACCAACGTTCGCGTTCGATGATCGCCGGCTCGGAGCGAGGGGCAGCAGTCTGGGCCGGAACGGGGCCGATTATGCGGGGCGTCGAACTCACAGCATCTCGCTCCGGTCGGAACAATCGCGACGAACCTGATCGAGGATCTCGGCGAGCTTTTGCATACCGATCAGCGCGGCGTCCACGGCCGGGTCGAGCGGCAGGAGGTGACGCTCCTCGAACTTGCGCCGGACCGAGTCGTTCCAGGTCGACTCGGTGGCCAGCCAGTGTTCTTGAAGCGTCTTGATCGCGTGTTTCAGTCGATGGGAACCGGCCATGACGTTTGCGTTGGCCATGCGTCTCTGCCTCGATCGAGGTGGTTTGAGGCCCGTCGAATCAACACGACAGCTTACCTTCGTCACGTTCCGCCGCAGGTGTCGGTATTGGGTCCGGCTGCTCGGCCTTTGGCACGGACTCCGGCTCCGGCTCCGGCTCCGGCTCCTCGTCGAGAATCGTGTTGGCGATCGACTCGAGCGGCGAGGCCTCGCCCCGACCCGACGGTGGGGCCACGCGGAGATACGCTTCCAGGGCGTCGACCATCCGTTCCAGCTTGAGCATGGCTCGCGGAACGTCGCCGCTCGAGAGATCCTTGATCCGGCGGATGCTCCCGTGGTACTCGAATACAGCCTGCTGCAAAGCCGTGTCCCACTTCTTCACCATCGCCGACCGCATTTCCGCCTCGTGCAGGCTCGCTTCGGCTCGTCTCAGGAGTTCTTTTTGCTCGCTGCACGACGGCGAGGAGTCGGGCCGCTTGGCCAGTTGCCGTCGAAAGAGCTCAGCCTGGGCCGATGCCACCTGCTCCCGGCGCCGCTTGATCTGATCCTGCCAGTACATCCGCCGGTCATGCTGCAACCACTGGACCGTCCGCCGCGCCTCCATCTCCACGGCGCCCAAGGCACTCAACGCATCCTCCGAGAACAGGGCCAGGGCGACCCGCAAGTCCTTTAACGCCTCGATCGAGTGGACGGCGGCCTGGTTGCTCATTGGGACGTTGCCTTCGTCTGGATCAGTGACGGAATCTCGCCGGTACAGGGGAGGTGTCTACTAAGACTAAGGTCTCTACTTCGAGACATTCTCTTCGTAACGAAGGTACTCCACCATTCCAATCGGGCAGAGAGACGCAAGCCTGGGCCTTGCTTTGATGTCTCTTGTAGGGTGGGCACGGCCCACCAATTCTCGGATGGTGGGCCGTGCCCACCCTACAAGAGAGTCGCGCGATGAATACTGGCTCGTTTCGCCCCGAGACTTGGGCTCCTAAAAGCGGCCAACATATCAAGATTTAAGACAGACCAAAGGCCTCATCCCACGGAAACCTCGATCCGGTAGCCAGAGCGCGACGGGCCAAACCCTCATGCTCGCATGAGCGAGCGTAACACGCCCCTCTCATCCTGTAAAGCTGAGCGATTCGCCGCCTGGAATTCCCTTAAGGAGAAACACCAAAGGCAGCAATCAAGGCCAGGTTGAGCGTAACTCATCGACCTCCAGAAGGCGGATCCGCGTCGTCTCTCCGTCGATCGAGGCGGAGAGCGACTGTCCCCCCTTGGCCGGGATCACGCCAAGGGAAATCGCGACCCTGCCGTCGTTGCCAAAGACTTCGATCGAGCCGCGATCAACCAGGATCTGCAGCCGAACCCGCCCCTGATTCGCCGTCAGGGGGGCGGAGTGCTTGCCGCAGGAGAGTGTCTTCGTGTGGGCGTCGTAGACGACCGGCACCCCGCGCACCAAAAGTGTCAGCTTGCCCGCGGGGCCAACTTCGGCTTCCGCCTTGATCTCGAGCAGCTCGCCCGTCACCGTGGCAAGCGGGTCGCGGCCGAGTTCCGCCGATCCGAGGTCCTGCCAGGCATGATGCTTGGAATGGAGCGACGCGAGCTCGGCGACAGGCCGGGCGAACATCCGGATCCCCTCGTCGGTTGGTCGCAAGCTGAGTTCCACGGGGATCGCCATCTGCTGGTTGAACGGCATGGCGGGGAAGGAAACCCCTCGCCCCCAGCCGATCTGGATCCGCCGCTGGTCGGGAGTATCGCTAAAGGTCTGCGCCGCGTAAAAGTCGCCGTACCAGGTTCGCAGCTTGGCCGAATCCGGTGTGAAGCGATGGCCGTCGAATCGGCCGAGCATGTAAGCACCGTCGGCGCCATAGAGCACCCAGCGTGACTGGCCGTCAGCTCCGGTCACGGGAAGTTCGAAGAGGTCGGGGCATTCGTAAAATCCATCGATTCGAGACTCGAAGCGCCACGACTTGAGGTCGGCCGAGGAGTGAAAGGCGATGGCCTGCTTCCCCTCAGCCTCATCATAGACCGCCATCACCCAGCGCTTCGTCGGCTCGTGAAACAACAAACGCGGATCCCGACCCTGATGCTTGACGACCGGGTTCTTGGCAAACTCGGTCCAGGTTCGGCCACGGTCGTTGCTAAAGACAATGCACTCCCCACGCCCGGTGCTCGTGTACGCGGCAACCAGCGGAGGCGCGGCGCCGGCCCCGAATCCCGAGCTGTTCTTCCCGTCGACAACCCCACTGCCCGAGAAGCACCAATCCCCGTATTTCTGGGGCGAGAGCGCGATCGGCAGTTCCTTCCAGTGGAGTAGGTCGGGGCTGACCGCGTGCCCCCAGTGCATGTTGCCCCAGTCCCACCCATACGGATTGTGCTGGTAGAACAGGTGATACTCCCCCTCATACCAGAGAAGGCCGTTGGGATCGTTCAGCCAACCCCGGCGCGAGGTGAAGTGGAACTGCGGACGATCGGCCTCGCGATAGAGCGATTTTGCGTCCGGAAGTTCCTCCGCCTGGATGATTTTCTCGAGGCTTTTTGCTCCGTAAGGAAGCTCCGCCTCGATCGCCAGCGTTTTGCCAATGAGCGCGGAGACGTCGTCGAAAACCAGGAAGTCGGCCCGGTCCTCGGCCAGCCTGATATCGAACTCGCGGACGGTCTGGTCACCGGCGACGATCTTGAGCTTACGCACCGGCGCATCGCGCTGAACGGGCAGGTGGAGATAGCGTGCGCTGACGACCAGTTCCCGACGCAACGGTTCCAGCCCTTGCTTCCGGTCACTCTGAACAATCTGATCGACGTTGATGTGTCCCCAACCCCCTTGACGTTGGTCGACGATCCGAAGGGTGGCCGGCTTGCCGATGAACTCAGCCACATCCCACGACCCCCAATCGAGCCGCTCGGTGCCCCCCGGCTTGTCGTTCGGACCGGTCGCGGAACGGACCGCCGAGCCCTCGACGATCAATTCCATCGCGGTCTGGCCGGGATGCTTGCCGCCGCCGATCAGGAAGTTCAGAAACGGGCGTTGGATCTCGAAAGGCGGGGAAGTGAGCGTGCCGGTACTCGAGTCTCCTCCGTGGAAGGAGTTGACCAGCCTCTTTCCTTGAAAACCACTGACCTCCATCTGGCCAGGGAGAGTTCCCCGCGCAGGTCCGGGCCCGAACGCCGTTCCGGTGGTCGTCCAGGCCCCATAGGCCTCCCCTTCAAAATCGGCGATCACGAGATCGGCGCGATCCTGGGCAAGCGCAATGGAACCGGCGAAAACGAGGACCAGACCGACCCAGGCCGATCGGCAAGAAAGGACAGATTGTTCAAACCGCGTCGCGGACTGCAGCCTCTGTCGACTCATGATCGACCTCGCACGAAGGCTTCCTGCTCTTTTGATCCTGAACCCCTCGGATCAACAAGAGTGGGAAGAAAAAATCATCAATGGTCTGCAACAGGGCCAGAATCGCGATGGATATCCTGCTCGTGCGACGGGCAACCATGCCCGTTGCGGAACCGCGAAAATCCTCGGTTCTTTCCCTCTGCCGCGGTGCGTTGAAACCAATCGCGTCGTTGGCAATGCGGACTCGAGCGACCGTCGAGGTTAACCAGCAGGCCGAGGCCAAGCAATCGCCCCGTCATGCGGTTCTGTGCTTAGGAGGCTCGCCAGAATAACCTGTCCAAATCAAACTCCAGCAGGATGTGTAGCCACCTGCCGTGTCGATCGTCCTTCTTAACCTTGCCAAGCGACTGCAAGAGGCTTGACTTACACGTGGCCGCAGCCCTCGAGAACCCGATTCGCCCAACTCGCGGAGCATTTCCTGGCGAGAATCCTGCTGCCCGGACGATCCTGAACGCCGGCGATCATTTCTTTTAACTGAGGCAGAACATGAGAACATAATCCCATCCTGCTCAGTAAACTCACGAGGTCGGGCACAGTATCGTATGAGCCATAACATTCGGCATACAGAGCCGAATTGACGATCCATGTCGGGTCCACACGACAGGCCGTAGCCAACCGCTCCCAGGGTTCAGGAGCGAACGTACCAAAGACGGTGCTGACTGCTACCTTGAGCCCGAGAGCCTCACAGTCCATGGGGTTGACTCGAAGTGCAATTTCGCAGAAAGAAGCAAGTTTGTATTGAGTTGGTCGTCGATTGGTCCCGTCCCAAAATGGGTCGTCTCTGGCGATGGCATCCAAGCGGCGGAACGCTTCTACAAAGCGGTCCGTCACCGTCCCGACGAAGTCCTCCGAGAATTGGAGAGATGTTACATCACTCATGAATGACTCAATTTTTTCATCCAACTTCTTCAGAGCATAAGGGTCGGGCTGAAGACGAGGGCAATCCGAAGCAGACCGAAAACCGGCAAAGCGTTCCTGTGAATGACTCGTTGCCATGGTTGATCCCCCGGTTGGCCATCGAGCGTTCCAATCAAAAGCCATGGATTCCATCAAACGATTACCGCGGAGTTCGTTCGCTTTACATTTTACGCTTTGGCCAGGCAGTAGGGAACGTCCGACCGGCGGGGAGAGTCCCGTTGAATGGATAGGTTGTTCTGGCGAAACTCCTTAGTCCCTGAATCGATGGACCACTCGCACCAATCTAAACGTTTACAACAACTCAAATTTGCAATTTTCGACAACCATGTACTACCGGTGGGCTGACGCTTGATGTCCGGTTGGTGGTTTCAACTTCTCGTCGCCCCCCGCTCGTTCGGAGGGTTGCCAAGGGACGGTTCCCGCACGCTGAAGATGACGCCTCAGTACGCCGCTAAGGGAGTTGAAAGTCGCGCGTTCTCCGACCGATCGATCGTGCGCTTCCATTGGGTCTTGCCCAAGGTGGAAGAGTTGAAACGGCTCGAACGGGCTGTTCTGGACCAACTTCCAATCCCCTCGGCGGACGGCGTAGTAGTCTTGGCCGTTGTACTTTGATCCGCCCTCGCGGCGCACGAAGATGAGGTCACGCTCGATCGATGCCTCCCCCTTCTTGCCTTGGAAGGTGGCAAGTAACGAGACACCGTCAATCGGATGATCAACCCCGACGCCGGCCGCCTCGCAAATCGTTGGGAACAGATCCATCGAAAGCGCGACGCGATCGCTCCGCGTCCCGGGCTCGATCCGCCCCGGCCAAACCGCGCACAACGGGACGCGGATCCCCCCTTCGTACATCTCTTGCTTGCCGCCTCGATTCGAGCCGCAATGGGCGCCGGCGTCGAGCTGCCCGCCGTTGTCGCTCGTAAAAACGATCAAGGTCCGTTCCGCTTGTCCGTTCGCGTGCAAGGCGGCGAGTACCTGGCCGATCCCATGATCGAGATGCTCGATCAGGGCCACGAGCCTGGCCCGTTTCAAATCCAGGTCGGGCGCTCGCTGACGCACCGTTTCGAGCCACTCCTGGGGCGGCTGCACCGGGGTGTGCGGAGCGTTGTAGGCCAGTTCGAGGAAGAAGGGGCGATCTTTACCCTTGCATTCGTTCAAGAAATCAATCGCCCACTGCGAAAAGAGGTCGGTGGCATGCCCCTCCGGATCGATCTCCCGGTCGTCTCGCCGCATGTAGTTGATGCCGTGGCGACGATGGTTGTGGTAATCATCCATCATGTCCCCGAGGAACCCGTGAAACCGGTCGAAACCGCGCCGGTTGGGCAGGCTCGAAGCTCCCAGTCCAAGGTGCCACTTGCCGACAAGGGCGGTGAGATAGCCGGCCCGCTTGAGGACCTGCGGCAACAAAACCGCTCGAGGCGAGAGCGCTCCCCAACTGTCATCAGGGTGCGTGCGAATCACACCCGGCACGCCCACGAGGTCAGGATAGCGGCCGGTCAGAAGCGCCGCCCGGGTCGGAGAGCAGACCGGGGAATTCGCATAGAATCGATCGCACCGTACGCCGGCCGCCACCAACGCATCAATGTTCGGTGTTTTCAGGTCGGTCGCGCCGTAGCTCGAGAGGTCGCCGTAGCCGAGGTCGTCGGCCAGGATCAGGAGGACATTGGGCCGACCTGCATCGGCTGAGGCACCGGCCGATTCGGGAATGCCCGCCAGGACGACCACCGCGAAGAACAGCCCTTGAGCGAATCTTTGCATGATGCCCACCCCATCCGAACTTTGTTCCGGTGCCACTGCCAGGTCAAGCGTGAGTGCCCCACATCGCCCTATCCCGATCCCCAGGATTGGAGCCGACACCGCAGTTCCCGGGGGAAACTGGAGCCATGGCCTCTTGCCGCTTCGCCGACCCAAACATCGAGATCCATAAAAACAGGTCCATTCCTCAGGCTGGTTCCGGCGGCAGCAAATGGTCTCCGCGTTTGATGAGTCGATTTTGCCGGACCAGATCCTCGACGATCGAATCAATTCGCTGACGCATCTCGTCGCTGACCCGGGGAAAACCTAGCAGCCGGCAGGCCGCGGAGGCGACTTCGGTCGGCTCCATGCCGAGGGCCTCGGTCACCGCGCGGTCGACTGCGGCCCCGATTTCTTCCGGCGCGATGAGATCCAGCTTGCGCGCCGCCGTGGGTAAGGCGCTTCGATCGCGCACGACAGGTTGACTCATCTCCGACGGCCAGAGAAAGTCCCCCTCACGGCGGACTGAGCCCTGTCGAATCGAGAACTCGAGCGCGAGGTCAAAGGCCGCCTGGATCCGGGTGCCGATCCGCTTGACGCCGGCCGCGTCGGCGAGCCGCCGCGCGGCCTCCGAAGCCAGGATCGGCCCCTCCGCCTGGACCACCTTGACGACCCATGAAGCCATCCGACGCGGCGGCACTTCATGAAGCTCTTGCTCGCCCAACTTGACGTCCAGGACCGCGAGTTGATAGGCCGGAATCGCGGCCGATTCCGCCAGCAGCTCCTCTTCGACCGGGTCGTCGCCGGCCGGCTTCGACTCCGAAAGCTCGCCCGCGGTCAGCGCCTCGGGAACGGTCGGTTCGACGGCCAGGGCCGGCGGTATCGGGTCGGGAGGCGGCTCCGCTTGAGCGGCAACGATGGCCGAGCAGGCTTTCCTGAGTTCCCCGTCGGGGTCGCGGAACCACTCCGCGCTCCAGATTCTGTGGAGTTTCCACCCCAGGTTCTCGAGCACCTGTTGTCGTAGCCGGTCACGGTCGCGGGCCGATCGCGCACTCTGGTAGACCGGGCCGTCGCATTCAATTCCGAGCTGGAAGTGGCTGGGGCGGGTGGGATCGACGACCCCCAGCTCAAGCCGGAATCCCGAGGTGCCGATCCGCTCCTGAACACAATGCCCGGCGGCCGTCAGCGCCCCTTGCACCGCCTTCTCGAACGAGGAACCGGACTCCGCCCCGGTCGCTTCGACCGCATCGAGCGTGCCGGTCTGCGCATACGAGAAAAAGGCTTTCAAGGCCCGGACGCCACGTGCGCTGGTGCGGGCAAGGTCGATATCCGCGGCCGTCAGGTTGGTGAAGACCTCGCAACGGCGCCGAGCGCGGGTGATCAGCACATTCAAGCGGCGCTCACCTCCCTCGTTGTTCAGCGGCCCGAAGTTCATCGCCAGGTTCCCGTCGGCCGTCCGGCCGTAGCCCACGCTGATGAATATGACGTCGCGTTCATCCCCTTGAACGTTCTCGAGGTTCTTGACGAAAAAGGGTTCCACGGTCCCGGTCGCAAAGAATTCTTCGCAAGCGGGCTCCTCACGTCGCAGCCGTTCCAACTGGTCGATGATCGCCTGCATCTGCGCGACGCTGAAGGCGGCCACGCCGAGTGTCAGGCGACTCGACTCGGCTCGAGCGAGCTGGTCGCGAGCGAACGTCAAGACGGCCCGGGCAACCTCCTCGGCCTCACCGGGATTGGTCCGGGTTCGGCCCCGGTCATAGTGCGTCTGCGGCAGGTGGCGAAAGATCAGGCCCGACTCGCTACGTCCGGCATCAGGGCTGGGAAAGACGACGAGGCGGTTGTCGTAGAACTCATGGTTGGAGACGGCGATCAGTGACTCGTGCCGGCTCCGATAATGCCAGCGAAGCATGCGTTGGGGAGCGCCCTGCGAGACGAAGAGGCCGAGGATACTCTCCACATCGTGCAAGGCCACGTCATCCTCGCCGTCATCGGCTCCCCCTCCGGTGAGCCGATCGAAGAAGTCGGTCGGCGGAAGCTGGCGACTATCGCCGACCACGACCGCATGCCGACCGCGCAACAAGGCTCCGAGCGCATCAACGGGCCGGACCTGGCTAGCCTCGTCGAAAACGACCAGATCAAACTGGAGGGCCCCCGGGGGCAGGTACGAGGCGACCGACATCGGGCTCATCATGAAAACGGGCTTGATCGCCTGGACCGCGTTGCCGGCCCGAACCATGAGTTGGCGAACGGGGATGTGACGCGATTTCTTCTCGAACTCGCGACGGAGGACGGCCAGTTGGCCCCCTCCCCCTTTCCGAGGCAGGCCTTGCCAGTGGTCGTGCGCCAGGCGGGCCCGAGCATGCTGAAGGGCCAGCCGATCCAGCTCACGAAACTTGGCCACAGCCTGATCCTGGCTCGTTCCCTCGAAACCGGCGAGGGGGGGCCGCTCGCGGTACGCCTGTTCCAGCAACCCCTCGTACCACCAGCGACGGAACGTGGGAGCCAGATGTTGCCGAGCCTCGGGCCACCACTCGGCCAGGGCCACCACCTCGTCCAGCCCCTCGTTGCGGCAATGACTCACCTGAAAATTCCAGGCGGCGAGCCCGCGGAGCTCGGTCGTCCGGGACGCCCAGAGCTCGAGCACCGCCCCCTGCTCTTCCAGGCCAAGGCGTTCGAATCCGTCCGAGCCGAACCGGACCGATTCATCGAGGTCGAGGAAGGCAAAGAGCGGCCGGATGGCCGCGTGCCGGGCCGCAATTGCCTCCTCGACGGAGGTGGTCAGGGCCTGCAGGCCCGTCAGGTTCGGCCGGCTCGCCAGCAGGTCGAAGGCGGCGGGCGGGATCAGGCCCTCCCGCACATCGGCATGGAGCCCCACGATCGAGCGGGCGACCGTCGCCAGATCCGCCCAGTTCGAGCGTTCGCCGCGCCATTGGGGGCCGAACAGGCGGGCGGCCAGGGCCTCATGCCGGCGCACGGTCTCGCGATACCGCCGCCCGGCCATGATCGCGTCGATCAAGCCAAGCTGTTCCTCAAGGCCGCGCGGGGGCGTTCCCCGGCAGAGCATGCCCACCCGCCGCTTCGCTCGCCAATAGGCTCCCGAGAAGAAACGCCACCACCGCCGCCCGACGACGTTCAGGTTGTGTCTCGCCTCGAGAAGGTCCTGATCCCAGGCCTCGGGAATGACGGTCTCGTCGAGGCGTTGGTGGAGGTCGGCCAGGGCCGTGCCGTCCTTGAGTAGCTCCTCGGTTTCGCTCGTTCTCGATTCCCATTCCTCGGTCCGGACGTCGGCCCCGGTCCGGAGCGCGTCCATACCGGCCCAGTGTGCGGCGCGGGTGAGAGTCGCCAAACGATCAGGCCCTTCGGGTGGATCGAAACCGAGTTGCCCTGCGAGCCGACGCGCGGTATCACGCACGCGATCGGTCGCCCTGCGTGCCTGGTCGATCAAACCGCGGAGCTGCTCTTCCTCGCTCGCCATGAGCATCGTGCGACGACTGCCGAAGAACGAGTGGTCGCGTGGGACGCCGGCCTGGGCAAGGCGAGCCTGAAGCTGCTCGACGAGATCGAGCCTGCGTTTGAAGTCGAACCCGGTCCAGGCGAGCATCGCCGGCAGGTCAGGGCGTGGCGGCACGATCGGCGGCGAACCGTCCCGCAGATTCAAGAACTCGCCGAACGCCTCGTGAGGCGTGACGCCGCTGGAGGCGATCGGCAGGTTGACCGCGTCGCTGTAAGCGTTCAGGCGGTCGCGTACCTCGCCCAAGAGGCGAAGATCGTCATCAATCGGGCCCAGCCGCGGCCGCGGTAGCTCCAAGGTTCGCCGTAACTCGTCGAGGACCCCTTTTTTCTTGGTCTTATGGCTGTGGAGCTCCAGGCAGGCCCCCCCGAGCCCGGCCGCGTCGAGCCGACGCTTGACCACCTCGAGCGCGGCCAGTTTCTCGGCCACGAACAAAACCCTTTTTCCCTTGCCGGCCGCTTCGGCGATCAGATTGGTGATCGTCTGCGACTTGCCGGTCCCCGGTGGACCTTGGATCACCAGGTTTCGGCCCTGATCGGCGTCGAGGAGGGCCAGCATCTGCGTGCTGTCAGCATCGAGAACCTGGCGGTTTTCCCTCGGGTCGAACCAACGATCAATCGGCTCGTCCTCGCCGACTTCCGCCGCCGGCTCCTGGAAACCATCGCCCAGCAGAGCCTTCAGGATCGGATGCCCGGCCGGGCGGGCGTCCTCCGGCCAGTTCTGCTCATCGAGATCGACGTACATCAGGAACTTGCCGAACGAGAAGAATCCGAGCGCGATCGCCTCGCGTTGAACCTCCCATTTCGGCCGGTCCCGCACGGCCTCGGTCACCGCGTCGAAGTAGGCGGCCACATCCAGGTCGTCGGCATCGGGCATCTCGGGCAGTGCGATTTGATACTCGGCCTTGAGCCGCTCCGCCAGCGAGAGGTTCACGCCCAGGTCTTCGCCGTCATGGCGGAGCCGGAACCGCTCGCGGGCGCTGGTCCTTGCCATCTCGACCGGGATCAAGATCAGAGGAGCGCTCAGCCGCTTCTGAGGGGCATCGGCCTCATACCAGGAAAGCATCCCTTGCGCGAGGAAGAGGGTATTGACCCCCTGCTCTTCAATCGACGTCCTGGCGGCCAGGTAAATGGCTAGCAAACGCGACTCCAACCGCATCGCCGACAAGGTTGTCTGAAGCTTGAGGTCGGTCGTGGAGGTGACTGTTAGCCCGGTCGGACGCACGGGAGACAGCTCGGAAGGCAGGCTGAGACTCGGCTCGGCCACGGGTTCTCCGGACAGCTCGGGAGCAGCCTCGCGCCCCGTCGAGGCGTCGATCAACTCCGCAGGAGGCGTCACAAGCAGTGGAGCGGGACCGGGACTCGGCTCGACGGCGGGTTCCGGGGCGAGTTCCGCAGGCGGCTCAAGGGGCCGTTCCGGAGGCGACGCGGGGATGGTCTCGGACCCGAGAGCCACCTCGAGGGGGGGCGGCTCCAGCGCGGGATCGGGATCGACGGGGGCGGATGGATCGTGCAGGAAGCTCATCGCCCGCCCCTCGCGGACGAGGATCCGGAACACATCCGGCGGAGACTCGCCCACGATCTCCAGACCGCGCGAGCGCGGGCGATAGTTCAGCAACGGGTTTCGCAGGCTCAGGTCGAGCAGGTCCCTCCGGTCGGCATTGAGTCTCGAACCCACGGGATCGTCATTCGGCATGACCAGCGATTCCATCGAAAACGGTGCGCCGGGCGGGCCTGGAGTTTTCCTCCAAAGCCCCCCCGACGTGAGGCAAATTGCGACGATCGTTCGAGCCCATTGAGGCCGGCAGCCCGTCCATGTCAGAACGATTGAGGCGGCCACATCCTAGCAGCGCCGCCCTCGCTCGCAAAGCGAACCCGATCTCGACGAGTCAGACCAAGGGCCATTTGTTGCCGGCCAGCGCCGGCTCAGCTCGACTCGGTCGCCATCGCGATGCGATTCGGCCGGCTCCAGTGAATCCGGGCGAGAAGCGTGTCCCCTCGAAAATTGTTCGAGGGCAGGTTTTCGCTGACGGTCACCCAGGACTCTCCGGGCGAAACGGCCACCGGATGAAAATTCCCCATCAGCGCGACCTTCTTCGGATCATTGTCTTCCGAAGGAATCAATGGCAGGACCACCTTCTCGGTGGAGCGGATCAGCCGGAGCGACTTGCGGTCCACCTTGGCGACGAACAGGGGGGCACGCCAGCGCATCACCTTGGAATTTTCCTCGGTCTTGCGGTTGTAGACCAGAAACAGGTCATCCGAATGGGTGAGCCAGTGCTGCTGCGTCGTGGACATCTCCAACGGCTCGCCACTCTCTTCCCAGGACCAGGGGCGTTGCGGCTCCCAGTGCAGGCCGTCTTCGGACGTTGACACATATCCTCGCCCATCCTCGGCACGAATCGTCAGGTAGTAGCGGCCGTCAAGAAACCCCAACGAAGGTTCAAGCAGCCCCCGGCGGGCTCTATTGACCAGTTCGTTGCCAACCTTGCGAATCTTCAGGGCCTGGCCGTCGAACGAGCAGAGCACCGCCGTCACCGAGCGATCGGCTCGCCCCTTGGTCCCGTACGTCAACGGGACCAGGACGTCGCCGTCCGACTTCATCAGTCGCTGAGAACATCCGCAACTATAGATCTCATTACCGCGCGGGTCGTCCCATTCGAGGATCCGAGGGGCGGACCATTCCCCTCCGGCCGAGCGAACCACATAGACCGGCCACCGCTGCCGCTGAGGCTGGGCGAGCACGCCGGCCTTGTAGTAGACATTATGCCCGATGGCGAGCACGGACTTGGTGGCCGGGTGGTACTCGGGGACGACGTCGCAGACCCCGCTCTCCCAATCGTCACCCAGCGATTTCCGGCCGAGCCCGGGAATCAGGGTGGGCTTCGTCCACGTCTTGCCCGAGTCCGTCGAGGAGGTCCAGTGAACGGGACCGAAAACGTCGGAGCCGCTGACCGACTGCAAGGTCATCAAGCACTCGGCTTGGTCCGCCGAAGGGACCATGCAGGCCCGAGGATGGAACCAGGCCACCCCCTCCCGTCGGCCGGGAAAGAGGATCCTGTGATCGATCGACGCAATCAAAGACCCTTGATCGGCCGGAGCCCCGCCGGCCTCTGACCCTGGCAATCCCAACAGGCCCCCAGCAAGCACACCGAGCCCCGATCCGAGAAAGGTACGACGCTCAACCTGCGTTCCAGAGCCGGCGTGAAATCCCATCGCGATCTCTCCATTCGGGTCCCGATCAACAACAGGCCCGGATTGTCACTCCGGTACCGCGCTGAGTCAAAGGGGTGGTATGTCCCCGAATTCGGATCGACCGCACTCAGAAACGCGCCGGCACGAATCAGTTCATCGTCGGGTCGGCAGGCAGCTCGCGGAGTCCCAGAAACTCGGACAACTTCTGGGTGTTGACCTCACTCACCACCGCTTTCCAGAGATCCTTATCATCCGCTTCGCGGAAGATGTGAGCGATCTGGGCGGGGAGTGTGAGCCAGGAATCGGTCTCGAACTCACCTTCCAGCTGATCAGGGCCCCACCCGGAATAGTTGGCGATGACCAGCGACGGCTCCGACTTGCGACTGATGATCTCCTGCACCTTGGTGGCTTCCAAGGTGCAGTAGACGCCCGGGATGACCTCCTGGTCGGCCATTTCCTCAATGGTGTGAAGCACGATCAACGGCCCGGTGACCGGTCCGCCCAGACAGAGAGATTTGTCCCAGACAAATTCCTCCTCGAAGATTCGGCCCGAGAGATCGGTCACGACCACGTTCATCGGATGGTTCAGGATCACACCCATCGCGCCATCTTCCCCATGATCGAGCATGAGGATGACGGATCGCGAAAAAATCGGAGTGTCGAGCTGTGGCGTCGCAATGACAAGTTGGCCTTTAAGGGAGTTCATAATTCGGCAGCCCCGCGAGGCGATGCGATGCGGATGGATTCGTCCTCACCAGCGATTCTCCCCCTTCGCACCAGCGAGGCCAACCCCAAACTCTCTCGGAACGCCCGCAACCTCACTATTCACTCATTTCCGCACTCATTGATTTCTCCGCTTGAATTTCACTCGACAGCCTTTCCCCGAATGGATCGCCTGAATGTTCGGATCTCCTGCTCATCCCACGTACCGACTTCAAAATGCATGAAAATCGGCGATCTATCGAATCTCCACAGTTCACAAAGAATCAGTTGAACGATCGGATTCTAACGATTATCCTGGTCAAGCTTTACGTGACCGACCACCTTGAAGGAGATGATGAGTTTGATGCATGATCTTATTCTCGTATTAAGCCTTGTCTGGTCTTCACCACTCGGTTCCGGCGTTTTTGAGACCCAGCCGGTCCGGTCGGCCCTGGCGCTTTCGTCGCGGGTCGTTCCTCCCGCAACGGCGGCGATGAAGGTGACCATTCCCAAGCCGGTGGCCAAGAAGCACTCGATCCTCTTCTTCACCGCATCCTGGTGTCCCGCCTGCATTCAAATGAAGTCGCAAACTTTGCCCTATGTTTCCCTGCCGGGGCACGACTTGCGAGTCATCGACGCCGACGCGAATCCTCAGCTCCTGCAGGCGTACGGGGTCCAGAGCCTCCCCTCCTACGTCGTCCTTGACGGGATGGGACGTGCCTACAAGCATGGCGTCGGATTCCGCGACGTTCGCCAGTTCGTCGATTTCCTCAATCCGAAGTAATCGACGCCCAAACGCCCACTTCGCGGTCGCTGCACGAAGCGGTCGTGTTCATCGCGCTCGGGGATCGATGGATCGATCTCCCAATGCGGGTTCGAGACCTCCTACGCCCGACCTTGCACAAGTAATGCGATCGAGTCAGGGCGTTCCCTGCGAACGACGAACACGATACTGAAAGTGCTTCGCGTTCATCTCGATGCGATGATCAACGGCATAGGGCTCCAGAAAGCCCAGGGCCGTCGAACGGGGAATTTGTTCGAGATGCTCCCCCAGCAGGAAGTGGAGTATCTTCCAACGATTCACGTCGGAATCGGGGAAGGCGAGCGTGTATCGCACGTCCTTGCGGCAAAACGGGAATGAGAATGCGAGGAGGGCGTCCTCAAAATCCTCAGCCGTGTGATAAGGGATCGGCCGGCCGAGCCACGCAAAGGCCTGCATCCAGATCTGGATGAGAACATTCTCTTTTCCTGCGATTGCAGCCAGAAACGACCCGCCCGGCTTGAGCGTTCGCACAATCCGAGTAAGCTCCTCACGCAAGGCCGGGACGTAGTAGAAGGCATGATTCGACAGCACCAGATCGAACGGCTCGGCCAGATCATTCGGCAGTTGCGACCAGGCGCGGACAGGGGAGGCCGAGCGGCCTTGAAGCCGCTCCTGGGCCGCTCGACGATAATCGTCGACCGGTTCGACGAGTGCGAGCTCCACCTCACCGGACCGCCACCCGGCCCGATCCAGGAACTGCTCGGTGAATGTTCCCGGACCGCAACCAAAGTCGAGGATCCGGACGGGGCCAGGGCCCGGTTGAATCTCGCGCAGCCAGTCCTGGTAGATGGCCAAATCGGCTTCGGCTTCGGTCGCGTGGGCGACGAAGAACTCGTAGTCGCTCTGGATCGGGGCGAAATCTTTCTCGGTCGCGGTCGCGGTCATTGTCCTTTCCCTCCTCTCACGCAACAACCAAGGGGATCAAGCGACCGACACAGGATCGGGCGATCGCAGCGCCTCGATCTGGGCGGTGTATGCGGCAATCAGCTCGCGCCGATTCAAGAGACCGATGAGCCGCGTTGGATCGTCGGGGGCGACGACCGGCAACTCGTCGACGTTCAGCTCGGTCAGCCGCTTCAACGCCGTGTGCAGGTCGTCCGCCGGGGTGACGGTGAGCACGGGGCGGTGGGCCAGATCGTCGGCCACGACCAAGGGGGCCCAGGCCGCCCCCTCAAGGGCCAGGCGGATATCATGCAAGGTAAAAATCCCTCGCAACCCGCCCTGGTTGTCCACGACCAGAAACAGAGTTTCCGTCGATTGGGCGACGCGACGGACGATCGCCGCGAATGGGGTACCGGCCGGGATCAGTTCGAGCCCTTCGGCCCGGACCGCGACCTGGCCGACGCAAAGCTGTTCCAGAACGTCGATGACAAAGTCCCCCTGGTGAGCGGGGCTATCGACGGGGCTGGGCACCTGCTCTTCATAGAGCGTCCAGCGCCTGGAGAGTCCCATGTTCAAGCCGCAGACCAGCATCAAAGGGACGAGTAAGCTATAGTTGCCCGCCATCTCGGAGACGATCATGATCGAGGTCAGCGGGGTCTTCGAGACACCGGCGAAAAAGCCTCCCATGCCCACCAAGGCAAACGCCGCCGGGTTCAGGTTCCAATGCGGAAAGAGGCCGGCCAGGAGTTGGCCGACCGCGCCTCCGAGCATCCCCCCAATGAAGACGGAAGGACCGAAGACCCCTCCGCTCCCCCCCGAGCTGATCGTCAGGCCCGTTGTCACCGTCTTCAGCAACGCCAGGGTGAGCAGCATTCTCACGCCCATCTGGGGAGCGAATGGCAACTCGTGCGGCTGGAGGAGCGACGGAGGCATCCCGATGGCCCCCCACTGCACCCAGCCGTATCCACCGGTCATCACCTGGGGAAAGGCCAGGGCGATCAACCCGAGCAGCAGTCCCCCGAGTGCGGGCTTGAAGTGCCTTGGCATCGGCAGAGGCTTGAACACATGGTCGCGCAGTCCGTAAAAGACCCGGACATAGATCCAGCCGACCCCAGCGCAGGCCAAGGCCAGCAAGACGAACATGGGAAGCTCCCTCAGCCCGTGGAAGGCCATGTTCGGGACGATGAAGATCGGTTTCGGCGTGATGAAGAGCGCGAAGGTGGAGTAAGCCACGATCGAGCTGGCCAGACAGGGCAACAAGGCCGCCGACTCCATCGCGGCCGTCATGTAGAGCACCTCGCAAGCGAACAAGGCCCCGCCCAACGGGGCGCGGAAGATCGCCCCGACTCCCCCCGCGGCCCCTGCCAGGATAAGGATCCGGCGCTCGCTCGGGGTCAAGCGCAAGAGCCTCGCCAGGAACGAGCCAAAGCCTGCTCCAATCTGCGCGATCGGCCCCTCCTGGCCCGCCGAGCCGCCAGTCCCGATCGTGATCACCGAGGCAATCCCCTTGACCAGAGGAACCCGCCCCCGGATCTGCCCCCCGCCCCGGTGGAACGCGCGAATCAAGGCGTCGGTGCCATGCCCTTCGGCCTCTGGAGCCCAGGTGAAAACGATCAGGCCGGCGATCAAACCGCCGAGCGTCGGAATCAGGAGCACCAGCCACCACGGAGAGGGGTCGGTGATCGCATGGGCAACCCCCTCTCCCGTGGGGGGCATGTGGAAATGGAGAAAACCATTGAGCACGTAGCGCACCATCAGGTCCAGCAACCGCAGGAATACGACCGCTCCCACCCCCGCGATCAACCCGACCATCGGGCTGCAAACGGCCACTCGACCCGCCCCCGGAACGGCCCACTGGCTCATCAATCGATTCAAAGGCCGCCCCAGAAGGGCCGTCGCGCGGCGTCGAAACTTCGATTCGACCATGAATTCGGGGTCCTTCGGGAGAATTCGGTTCGGGGTTGCCGAGCTCCGCTGGCAACAGAGCCGGCGTTCATCATCGGACCTCGATCAACACTTGCGAGAATCCTTGACTCGATACCACGATCGCACGAACGCATGTTCTTCCAAGCCTATTCCCGCCGCTTGGCGCCGGCCTCGGTCCGTCAACCCGGACACGATCCCCCACGCAGGAGTGCATGAATTCAACTGTCGGCTTCTCACCAACCCTTTAAAAAAAGTCAACCCAAACCCCATTGCCCGCAAACTCGCGGGTCCGACTCTCGGCCCGAAGCCGGGCGGCGCGGTCAGGAGGGCATTGTCAGGGAGAACTCCGTGGAGGAGGCGAATCCTCCTCTTCCCCACGTTGCCTGCACTCGGTAAGCTCAAAAATATTCCGTTTCTACCGGTTCGGGCACAACCGGACAACGGACTTTTCACATCAACGAAAGTGACGCGTGGGCATTCCAGCGCGACGCTGCGCCAGACGATCAATGTCACGAGGCCTACGATGGGTCGAAAGAAGCGAAAAGAGCGGTTCCTCGCACCTTCCTCCAACTTCGGCACCCTCTCCCCCTGGGACCGAGGCGTCCTGGAAGCCCACTGGATGCACTCCGTTCGAACGCAAAAACTTCGGGAACTTCAGGTGAAGGTGACGCGGCAACGGGGCGGGTTCTTCGCATGGATCTGGCCGGCGAGACGCCATTACCTGGATGGACTGCTCCATGGTCTCGCGGGCGAGATCAAACGAAGAAGCAAGGGGGATTCGAGCGAGGATCGCCTCTCCAACCCGACCAATCAACCTTGACCATGAATCACACGGAAATCAAAATCAATCAAAACACTTGTTTTTGAATCATCCTCATTTCCGTGCTCTCCGTGGTTTGATTTCCTTTCGAGCGAGTGCTCACTCGTCCAGTTCGAGAATTTCCACCTTGCGGAATTCGATCGGGTGACTCTCGCTCTGGAGTGAAATGTAGCCCTCGCGCAGTCGCTTGTCTCCGTCCTTGATCAGCGTCCGGGCATCGGGGTCCTTCTCGTCGTACTGCGGCTTCTCGTAAGTCAGCACGAGTTCACCGTTCACTCGATGCTGGATCTTGCCGTCGCCGTGGACTTCGACTTCGACGGTGACCCACTGGTCGCCCGCGTAGGTCTTGGATTTCGAATTGTTGCAGTGCTGAGTGATCAACTTATCGTTCATCACGATGTGGGTCCCCGGCGTACAGACGTTGGCCGTCGAGCGCTCTTTCTTGCCGTCGCCTCCGAGGAACTGGACCTCAATCGAGACGGGGAACTCCTGATCCTGCCTCATGCTCTCGGGCGACTGGCAATGGAGCATCACGCCGCTGTTGCGGATCGCCCAACCGGCCCGCCGGGGCACTGGTCGCCCACGAATCGGTATTCGATCCGAAGCTTATAGTTCGAGTACTTCTTCGCCGAGAAGAGATGGCCGAACTTGCCGTCGAAATTGGGATATCCATCAAAGGAAACCTTGATAACCCCATCTTCGACCCGGAACGTGTTGGCGTAGTTCTCGCCCGCCTTGTACTTGGTGATCTTGGGGGTCCACCCTTCGAGGTTCTTGCCGTTGAACAGGCTGACCCAGCCTTTCTGGCTCGCGGCCTCTTGGCCTCGGGCGTCATTCATTCCCACCAGAACGAGGCCGAGGGCCAGGGGAGCCATTCTGGCCAAGGTTCGGACGGAAGCAGGCCGATGGTCGGCGAGTCGATTCTGGGACATGCGCGTTCACTCCTGGCTGGGGATCACGTCTCTTCTTTACTTGACTGACGCGGCTCCGAGAGCTCGATCGCCCCGGAACGGATCCGCGGGGTTGGGTACGGCCCCGTTCGTTGCCGACATCACGGCCTGATTAGAACGGCCCGAGTCGACGTCGTCAAAGGATCGGACGCGATTCAAGCCTCGCCCGCCTTCGGTTCCAGGTCGGTGCTCTGCCCTGGTCGTGCGAACGTGTGCCCCTTGAAAACGCGAAATAGATAGTAGATCGAGGGGAACAGGATCAACGAACCGGCCGCCAGGGCCCCCAGCAGCAACTTATGGATCAGCGGAGGTGCGGCGCTGTTTTGCACCGTCAGGTCGGGGGGCACGAGATAAGGGTTTTGCGCCAGGGCACAGCCCCAGAGGATGAGAGCCACCTGAATCATCGCGGCCGCGCGCGACCACTGATACCAGCGGAACCAGAGGCCGGCCAGTGCGAGGATCGCGCACGCCCCGGTCGCGATCCGGACCGGCAGGCCCCAGGGAGAGGCGTCGAGCCCGCGAAAGACGAGCGGGGCGTCGCGGCGGGCGAGCAGGTAGACCGCGTACGCAAGCGCCCCCACCAGCACCGCCGAGACCAACGCACGGCGGCGGAAATCATCCTGGAGCGCCGCGTCCGACGTCTCCAAGGTCAGATAGACCGCCGCCAGGTAAGAGAAGATCGCCAGGGTAAAAAGACCGACCGTCAGCGGGAACGGGCGGAGCCAGGACGAGAACAAGGAAAAAGGTCCCTCGGGGTGGGTTCTCAGATTCCCGGTGGCAATGGCGCCGACGATCGTCCCGAGTAACACGGGCGTGACGACACTGGGCAGCGGAAAAGTGCGTCCCCAGCGCTTCTGACCGAGTTCCGTGGTGTCATAGTGGGCAAACGTAAACGCCGAGCCCCGCAGCACGATGCCAATCAGCATCAAGGAGATTGGAACGTGCAGGTCGGTCATGATGACCGCGAAAGCGGCGGGAAAACCGGTGAAGAGCAGAACGATCACGATGATCAGCCAGACGTGGTTCGCCTCCCAGACCGGGCCGATGGCATTCGCGATCAATTCATGCTGGGCCTCGGCGCGCGGACCGCGCGCCAGCAGGTGCCAAACCCCCGCCCCAAAGTCTGCCCCGCCAAACAAGGCGTAGAGCGTCAGGGCAAACAGCATCGCGAGCGCGATGCCGATCTCCGGGGAAATCGAAAGTGCGTTCATTTTCCACTCCCCGCGATCGTGACACCGGTCAGGTCTTCGGCCCCGGGACTCGTCCGAAACTGCATCCGCAAGAGCAGCACGACGACAACTCCCAGGATCAAGTAAAGCGTGGTATAGCTGAGCATCGAGACCCAGAGCCCGCCGACCGGGGTCACGGCCTCGGTCGTCCGCATGATCTTCTGAATAATCCAGGGTTGCCGTCCCACCTCGGTGACGGTCCACCCCGCCTCGATCGCTATCATGCCAAGCGGACTGGCCAGAACCACCGCGCGGAGGAACCAAGGACCGTCGGGCAGTCGACGCTTCCGCAAGGCAGCGATCCCTCCCCAGAGCGCGACGAGCATCATCACCGAGCCACACGCGACCATGGTCTGAAACGCCAGGTGAACGACCCGGACCGGAGGCCGGTCGGCTTTCGGCACGTCGTTCAGCCCGACCACCTCGGCGTCGATCGCGTTGTGTGCCAGCAGGCTCAGGGCGCCCGGGATCTCCAGGGCAAAGCGCGTCTCTCCTGTCTCCGGATCGGGCCACCCGCCTATCCTGAGCGGCGCTCGCCGCTCCGTTTTGAACTGCCCCTCCATCGCCGCAAGCTTCACCGGCTGTGTCCGCGCCACGACCTTGGCGGAGTAATCTCCGCTGAGCGGCTGCAAGAGCGCCGCGGTGCCACCGACCACGAGGGCAATCGCCAGCGCCCGGCGATGAAATCGCACCGTTCGATCGCGGCCCAGGTAGATCGCATGAACCCCGGCCACCATGAACCCGGTCGCCGCGTAAGCCGCCAGGGTCATATGGAGCGTTTCCGCCACCATCGACGGATTCAACAAGGCGGCAATCGGGTCAATGTCGGTGGCTTGCTTCCCATCGAGCACAAACCCGGCCGGCGTATTCATCCAGGCATTCACCGAAACGACCAGGATTCCCGAGAGAGCCCCGCTGAACGCGACGATCACCCCCGCCAGCCAGTGCGCGAGCGGAGGAACCCGGTCCCACCCATAAATGTAGATACCAAGAAAGATCGCCTCGGTAAAAAAGGCGAACCCTTCCAGCCCAAAGCCGACTCCGATGATCGGTCCGGCGAACTGCATGAAGTGGGGCCAGAGCAACCCGAGCTCGAAGGAAAGAACTGTTCCCGAGACCGCGCCGACGGCAAAAAGAATCGCCGCCCCACGCGCCCAGCTCCGAGCCAGGAACCGGTAGACCCCGTCACCGGTCCGTAGCCAACAAGCCTCGGCAATGACCATCATCAAGGGAAGCGCAATTCCAATCACCGCAAAGATGATATGGAACCCCAACGAAATGGCCATCTGCCAACGTGCGGCCAGAAGGTTCGACATCAGTGGTTCCATCGTGCCATTTCCTATTTTTCAGAGCCGCGCGGCCATCCCATTATACGACAACTCCCACGACGCTGCCGATGGGGCAAGCACGGGTAAACCGGTGGCGACTGTTGACATTGGCACTGCGGCCCCCTATATTCGCTTAAGCGAATGAAGCAAAACCCGAAGGCCGAGCGCGATGCCAGACACCCGACCGACACCAACGACTCTCACGCTTGCTTCCGCCTCGGGCCTATTCAAAGCCTTCGCCGATCCGGTCCGGCTGCGGCTCCTGAACTTGCTGTCTGAGGACCGGGAGGTCTGCGTCTGCCACCTCCACGAAGCGCTCGGTTTGCCGCAGCCAACCGTCTCCCGCCACCTCGCGTACCTCAGAAAGCACGGTCTGGTCGTCGGCCGCAAAGAAGGTTTGTGGGTTCACTACCGCCTGGCCAAACCGAAGTCAGGCCTCCATCGCACCTTGGTCGGCAGCCTGGAAACCTGTCGCCACGAACTCGACGTGCTCCAAGACGACCGCAACCGGCTCATCCGCGCTGTCTCCTGTTGCGACGGAACCTGATTCTCTCCCTGATTTTTTTTGCCAACTATATTCGCTTTACCCCATACAGAACGAGAATAACTACATACAAATGTCAAGTTTTCGATTTGTACTAGCTGCCCGGCCTACCAAGGACAAAGGAGCGAACTTGATGACGCGTCCCCTCGTTTTCCTGGCGTGTGTCGCCTTGACCGCGACAGCCAGGGCTTCGCCCCCTCAGCCGGACCGGGATCCGGGGCTTTTGGTACGTGCTCTCTGGCTCATTCAACGCCAAGGCACGCCGGACGCTCTCGCCCCTCAGAGCGATCAGGCCATGAAAGGACGGCTTTTCAAAGCTTTGGGCAAGGATGGGACCCTGACCTCGACGGAACTGAACGGGCTGATGGCCTCCTCAACGTTCGCCAAACTCGCCGGCCCCGACCAGCGGCTCGACCCTCAGGAGATCGCCATGGCGCTGACTGCCGACACCCCCGAGTCGCGGACCCGATTGCTTCCGGGGATTCGGGCTCATGCCGATTCTCTGACCACCTCCTTCGACCTGATCCACGATTCGCACCGAGTCGCGGGCGACGCGATGGTGGCCTGGATCGCTGAGAAATATCGACCGGGCCAGGCCTTGAACCTCACTGTGATCTGCACGGGGAATAGCCGACGCAGCATCCTGGGAGCGACCATGGGAAACATCGCCGCCGCCTACTACGGTCTGCCCGAAATCCGGTTCCATAGTGGAGGGACGGCCCCCACCGCGTTCAACCCGCGCACCGTGAATGCCCTCCGCGAGATCGGCGTCGAGATCGACCCGACGGGCGGCGAAGCCAGGCGGGGTGAGCCCGCGACCGCGAACCCGATCTATCGGGTCCGCTGGGGGACTCCCAGCGACTCCGGCTCGCCCCCGCTGGAAACCACCGAGTTCTCCAAGCTTTATTCCGACCCCGCGAATCCGCAAGCCGAGTTCGCCGCCCTGCTCGTGTGCAGTGAGGCCGACGCCGGATGCCCGGTCGTCCGAGGCGCATCGGTCCGGATCCCGGTCCCCTACCTCGACCCCAAAATCTATGACGACGGCGCCTACGAAACCACCAAGTATGCGGAGCGTCGCGACGACATGGGTCGCTTGCTCTTCTCCGTGTTGATGCGCGTTCGCAACCAACTTCACGAGCGTCCCACGAACTGACCAAAAACGAGGAGCCGCGACTGAGCGAGAAACTCGCTGGATCTCCGACCCAGTCGAATGAGTAGCACGGCCGGCCCGGCCGTATCCCCCCCGGCCCAGGGCAATTCCTCAGACTCGCGCCGAACCCGAGGGAAAAACGGCCGGGCCGGCCGTGCTACTGCAAATCGGGGGAAAAACGGCCGGGCCGGCCGTGCTACTGCAAACCAACCCGTGGCGGAAACCGCAAGAATCATCGGTTCTTTCGCACTTTTCGCGGATCGTTGACCAAAAACGAGGAGCCGTCTTCAATGTCCGACGCACTTACCCAAGCGGTCAAAAGCAAATATGGATCCGTGGCCCTGAGCGGGCTCTCGAGCGAGCAAGATGGCGTGCGTGCCGTGGCCGAGGCGTTTGGTTACGCACCTGAGGAACTGGCCTCGATTCCGGCCGAGGCCAACATGGGCCTTTCTTGCGGCAACCCCACCGCATTCGCCGGTCTCCGCGAGGGAGAAAGAGTCGTCGACCTGGGCAGCGGCGGAGGCCTCGACGTCCTCCTGGCCTCGCGAAAAGTCGGGCCGACCGGCCGCGCCATCGGCATCGACATGACCGAGGAGATGATCGCCCTGGCCCGCAAGAACGCAGCCAGCTCGGGCCTAACCAACGTCGAGTTCCACCTCGCGACCATCGACCGCCTCCCCTTGGCCGACGGCTCGGTGGACTGCGTCATCAGCAACTGCGTGATCAACCTGGCCACAGACAAGGACGCTGTCTTCAAGGAGATCGCGCGAATCCTCAAGCCAGGAGGCCGACTCGCCGTCAGCGACATCGCCCTCAAGAAACCGCTGCCCCAGGAGTTGGCCGACGACGTGCTCGCCTACGTCGGCTGCATCACCGGAGCCATCCCGATCGAGCAATATCGCCATGGTCTCGTCGCGGCCGGCTTCGCCCACGTCGAGGTGATCGACAGCAATGCCGACCTGAACGCCTATGCCAACGTCGAAAACCAGGCCGTCTGCTGCCCTCCTCCCCTGCCCTCTCCGACCGGACTGGCTGTCGTCGACGCCGGTTGCTGCTCAACGCCCTCAACAGAGCCGAGCGACGAATCGCTCCACGCCCGCCTCGCCGACCTCCTGCGGCGGTACGACGTGAACGACTACGCGGCAAGCGTGAAGGTCTACGCCGTGAAGCCACGCTGAATCCGCAAGCCACCCGTCACAGAGGGGCCGACGCCGACTCGTCTCAAGGAGTGAGCGAGATCGGCCCGGCCCTCTCCCTCTTCGCGACCACCTCCGCAGACGCATTCCGTCCGGCGAAAGTCACGTTCCGAACCAGCCGATCAGCCCGGCTCCTGACGATCATCAAAAACCGTATCGATTTCTCTTAAATCCATTGCTATCCTAAGTACCAGGACATGACGCGTCCTTGCATTTGAATTCTTTCGTTGATTGAACCAGAGGGAGGATCACCATGGCTCAAAAGGTGCTCCACGGGTTCGCCTGGTACACCTATCCCGACGTCTTCGGGGCTGAGGAAGAATCCATCGCCGACCCCGGTCATCCGTTCGGCTCCCCGGTGGGTGAGGTGCATCCCCGAGGAGGTCCTCTATTATCGGCCCACGCAGGCGGCCGACGCCGGGGTCCGCAACGCGCAGCGGGACCACGCGTACCTCGTCCTTTCGAAGACCCAGTTCCACCCCAGACTTTGTAACGGCTGGGAGTCCGAACCGGCTGCCCTGACCGAGACCTTCAAGACCGGGGACGGGAAGGTACGTCTAGTCAAGGTCGTTCAGGTCCACCATCGCCATTCAGGCGACCTCATCGAATGCGAGTTGAAAGTTGATGAAGGTTGATCGTCACCACGGTGCAATGAACACTTGACAGGCCGGCCTCGTCCGCTGCCCGTGCCTCGAGGACGGCCTACCCCATCGCCACTCCGCCTCGTGACGGACCAGCACAAGCATTGCGAGGTCGACGGCCGAACTGGCTCGGCCCTCAGAGTTGATCGTCGATGTCGGTCTCCGTCTCCCATCCCTTGAGACGAACGACCGAACTGTGATGACGAGGCGGGTTGAATCGTCGATTGATCTCATAAACGGCGAAGACCAGGCCCAGCACTGTCAACACGAGCAAGATCTGTCGATCCTGAATCAGCGGATCGTCAGACCACTGCCGGACGTTGATCGCCACACAGCACCAGGCCAATCCTGCGGCCAACAACCCGGTCACGAGCACACCGAGGATCAGACAGACGAGAGTTCGTCTCATAAATGTCCTCCAAGTGATACCCACATTTCGCGCTCGCTGGTTCATTCTATACCGACCGCCTGGTAACTCCACCGCGCACTCTGAAGTCGGCGTCAGGGGCTTGAGGCGCGACCCCGGACGGCAAAGGCGGAATTGCAGTCTGCCGGTCGGGTTGGCGCGGTCACGGCCGCTGGCAATAATCGTGCCTTCGAACGCGAGGCCGACGAGGCAAGCGGGGCTCCCCACCTCCAAGCCGCCCTCACTCCAATGACGAGCACGAAGGAACGAACATGAGCGATCGAATTGTCCTGCGGACCGGCGAAGCCCTCGTGGAAGGTCCCGAGGACTACATGGCCGCCGAACCCGAAGTCGTCATCGGCGAGCTCGACGGGCCGGTCGGCAACGCTCTGGCGAGCCTGATCGGCGAGCAGGTCAAGGGACACACCAAGGTCTTCGCCATCCTGAACAGCGACGTGCAAGTACGGCCGGCGACCATCATGGTCAGCAAAGTCACGGTCAAGGGAGGAAAATACACCAACATCCTCATGGGTACCGTCCAGGCCGCGATCGCCAACGGGGTGCTCGACGCCGTCCGCGAGGGCGTGATCCCCAAGGACAAGGTCAACGACCTCGGCATCATCTACTCGGTCTGGCTCGACCCCGCCGTCACCAAGGCCGAAAAACTCGACCACAAAGCCCTGTTCGACGTCCACCGCGAAGCGACCCTGAAAGTGATCCGCAAGGCGATGAACCACGAGCCGACGATCGACTGGCTGCTCGAAAACCAGGACAAGGTTGAGCACTACTATCACCAGCAGGGGCTCGAGGGAAACCTCTGAGACCAAGCCAATCAGGAATGCCTCCGCCCGCGGGAAGGTGGACGGGGAACGTGAGTCCCCTAACTTCCTTCGGAGAGATGTCAAGGCGGGCGGAACTTCCCCTCCCTTCTTATTCCATCATATTCCGCCAACAATCATGCAAATCAATCAAAAGAACGTGATCGGCTTTGTGCTCTTGCAGAGCGAGTATTCGCCGGGCAAGGCGAGATTCCGGCAGAGACGCCAGTGCTGGTGAATAAAGAGTTACTGTCGTGACCGCCGTCCCGCTAACCCCGCTGATGGAAGCCGCTCGCGATAGGCAACAGGCAAATGGGAAGCTGAGCCGAAATTCAATCGACTGCTTTTGGTTTTGTTAAAAGCAAACGACAATCCACTTATGAGTAGATCCGGGCGGAGCCAGGACGGTTCCGCCCGGAGTCGAGAATCAGACGACCGAGAGTCGGACGTCAACGTTATTGCGAGTTGGATTCGGGGGTCACTTGCCGGTTGATCGTGCGAGGTCGAAGCGATCGAGGTCCATCACCTTGGTCCAAGCCGCGACGAAGTCACCGACGAACTTCTCTTCCCCGTCCGAGCTGCCGTAGACTTCGGCCAGGGCGCGGAGCTGGGCGTTGGCGCCGAAAACGAGATCGGCGCGAGTGGCCGTCCACCTGGGGGCACCTGTCTTGCGGTCCAAGCCCGCGAAGGCATTGCCGCAGGGCGACACCTGCTTCCATTCGGTGCCCATGTCCAGCAGGTTCGCGAAGAAGTCGTTGGTCAGCGACTCCGGCCGATCGGTGAAGACGCCGTGGTCGTTCTCGCCAGCGTTGGTCTTCAGCACCCGCATCCCACCGACGAGGACGGTCATCTCGGGCGCGGTCAGGGTCAGCAGTTGGGCCTTGTCGATGAGTAGCGCCTCGGCCGAGACGGAATACTTCCCCTTGAGGTAGTTGCGGAAACCGTCCGCGATCGGCTCCAGCACCGCGAAGGACTCCACGTCCGTCTGCTCCTGGGAGGCGTCCATGCGGCCGGGCGTGAACGGGACCGTGACCTCGTGGCCGGCATTCTTCGCCGCCCGCTCGACGCCCGCGCAACCCGCCAGCACGATCAGGTCGGCCAGCGAGACCTTCTTGCCGCCGGGTGCGGAGCCATTGAAGGCGCTCTGGACGTCTTCCAGCGTCTTCAACACTCTGGCCAACTGGGCGGGTTGATTGACATCCCAATCCTTCTGCGGGGCCAGGCGGACCCGCGCCCCATTCGCGCCGCCGCGCTTGTCCGAGCCACGGAACGTGGATGCCGACGCCCACGCGGTCGAGACCAATTCCGAGACGGACAGGCCGGAAGCCAGGATGGTGCCCTTGAGCGAGCTGATATCAGCCTCGTCGATCAAGGGGTGATCCACCGCGGGGATGAGATCCTGCCAGATGAGTTCCTCGGCCGGCACTTCGGGCCCGAGATAGCGGGCCCTGGGCCCCATGTCGCGGTGCGTCAGTTTGAACCACGCGCGAGCGAACGCGTCCGCCAACTGGTCGGGATTCTCGAAGAACCGCCGCGAGATCTTCTCATAGGCGGGGTCGACTCGCAGGGCAATGTCGGAGGTCAGCATGGACGGCGCGATGCGCTTCGACGAGTCGAAGGCATGGGGGACGGTGTTCGCCCCGGCACCATCCTTCGGCTTCCACTGCTGGGCGCCGGCCGGGCTCTTGGTCAGCTCCCACTCGTAGCCGAACAGGTTCTGGAAGTAGCCGTTGCCCCACTGCGTGGGCGTGCTCGTCCAGGTGACTTCCAGGCCGCTGGTGATCGCGTCGGCGCCGACGCCGGTGCCGAAGTCGTTCCGCCACCCCAGGCCCTGAGACTCCAGCCCCGTGGCTTCCGGCTCCGGCCCGACATGGGAAGCCGGCGCGGCTCCATGCGTCTTGCCGAAGGTGTGACCGCCGGCGATCAGGGCGACGGTCTCCTCGTCATCCATCGCCATCCGGCCGAAGGTTTCGCGGATGTCGCGTGCCGACGCCAGCGGATCGGGATTGCCGTCCGGACCCTCGGGGTTGACGTAAATGAGCCCCATCTGCACGGCAGCGAGGGGGTTCTCCAAATTGCGGCTGTGGATGTCCCCATCCGCATCGTCATCGCTCGAAACCACCCCGCCGTTCTTCTCGACCCCTTCTGACCCATGCTTGTAACGGACGTCGCCGCCGAGCCAGGTGGTCTCAGCTCCCCAATAGACGTCCTGATCCGGCTCCCAGACGTCCTCGCGGCCGCCACCGAAGCCGAACGTCTTGAGCCCCATAGTCTCCAGGGCGACGTTCCCCGTGAGGACCAGCAGGTCGGCCCAGGAGATCTTCCGGCCGTATTTCTGCTTGATCGGCCAGAGCAGCCGACGGGCCTTGTCGAGGCTCACGTTGTCCGGCCAGCTGTTGAGCGGCGAGAACCGCTGCTGCCCCCGGCCGGCGCCGCCTCGGCCGTCGCCAGTCCGGTAGGTGCCGGCGCTGTGCCAGGCCATCCGAATGAACAGCGGCCCGTAGTGGCCGAAGTCCGCCGGCCACCAATCCTGCGAGTCGGTCATCAGGGCGGCGAGATCCCGCTTCACCGCCGCCAGGTCGAGGCTTTTGAACTCCTCGGCGTAGTTGAAGTCCCCGCCCATCGGATCGGACTTCGACGAATGCTGGCTCAGGAGGTCGAGCCTCAGCTGGTTCGGCCACCAGTCGCGGTTGGTCGTACCACCGCCGGCCGTATGCTTGGCGGCTGCGCCGTTGAACGGGCACTTCGTCACGATTTCCTCTGACATCAGATCTCTCCGGTGTGTGGGGCGGCTTGTCGGTCGAATGGGAACCCACGAGTTGTCGGGCGGTCAGTCCTCGGCCGGTGCTCGAGACGCTGCGAGACATGCGGGACACTTGCCCCAGAAGATCACCTCGGCCTCGTCAATCTGGTAACCCGCGCTGTCGGACGGGGCGAGGCAGGGAGCTTCCCCGACGACGCAGTCGACATCCACCATTTTCCCGCAGGTGCGGCAGATCAGGTGATGGTGGTTGTCGCCGACGCGGCACTCATAGCGCGCCGGCGATCCCGGGGGTTCGATACGACGAACGAGGCCATGGTCGGCCAGGATACCGAGGGCGTCATATACCGCCTGGCGTGAAATCGTCCCGATCTCGGCACGCGCGTGTTCCGCCACCGCTTCCGCCGTGCAGTGAGGATGGCACGACACCGCACGCAGTACGCCCAACCGCTGGGCCGTAACGTTCAGGCCATGTTCGCGAAGCAGAGCAGCGAGGTCCGTAGGCATGGATCCCATATTACGGCATAATCTGGACAAAGTCCAGACTTTGACTCATTCCATATCGACTTTCTCGGCTGTGCTCTTCGGAAGGAAGCGGGATCATGGCGATGGAGGGGTTGGCAAGGCAGAAGTTGGGCCGCGAGGCCGACTGCCCAGAATCAACCCGCCGACTTCTTCCAGGTGAACTGCGGCACCCGTTCTGCATTCGCCGAGCATGCCACTAGTTTTTCCAACCGCGACAGGCGGGTCTTCTCCTGCTTGGCGCTTGCGACCCACCAACTGGCCGCCTTCCGGTACGACGCCGCCTGTTTCTCGAAGAATTCGCAGGCGACCGCGTTCCCGCGCAGGATGCCGAGATACGGCTCCGGTAGTTCAACACCGTCCTGTTCATGAGAATAAATGCCCGAACGGGCATCTTTCCGTTTCTCGAACGCGGCCAGCCCGCCGGGTTGCATCCGCCCCTGTTCGGTCAGTTCCTGAACCTTCCTGACGTTCACGCTGCTCCAGATGCTCCCAGCCTTCCGCGGGGTAAACCGGATCGTGTATCGGTCAACATCGACGCCCTTTCGAACGCCGTCG
Source organism: Singulisphaera photorubra (assembly GCF_045290345.1). Classification (GTDB taxonomy): domain Bacteria; phylum Planctomycetota; class Planctomycetia; order Isosphaerales; family Isosphaeraceae; genus Singulisphaera. Next base: position 6,057,097 of record NZ_CP155447.1, read on the forward strand.
ATCCAGCCGAAGCACAGGGCCTCATCCACCGACTCGGACCAGGTCATGCTCGGCTGGCCGGTTCCCTTCTTGTAAAAGCCCACCAGCAGAGCCTCTGCCTTGGAGTGGTTCCTGGCCAGCCAATTCCGGAACTCGACGGGCGTTGCGAAGTAAATGGCGGTCATGAAATCCTTCCAGCCGTCGGCCGGGCGGAGAGCCGAAGCTCAACTCGTCGGCCCCTCAGAATCATCAGCAGGAGCCCATTATAGCTGAGCTGTGAAGAATCGAGCGATCCGGCTTCGTCATTAGTACTACTCCGTTAGAAATTCCATCCTTTGATTCCAGCGATGAGCACATGGGTTGCAATAGGAACAATCCGGTCGGGCTCGCGGACTCAGCAGCCGCTGCAAGGCGCGACGGATGTCACCAAACCCGTAAATCTGGGAGTTAGCGAACCCGAATCGTTACGAGCCTGACAGGGGTTCAGTACGACCGTCGTACTGGACTCCATCGACAGGCGAGCCGAGGGCTTTCAAGCTGGGCCTGGACATCCCAGGCCCGCTCGGAGGCATCACCTTGGCGAAGCTCACAAGGGAGCAAATCGTGACGATCGGGGTCTTGCAACAGCGAGGTCAGTCCGCGTCCGAGACCGCTCGGATCTTGGGCGTCACCGAGGGCGCGGTGCGCTATCATCGCCGTCGCGCAGGCGACGCCGCTGATGGCCGGCGGAAATCCTCGCGCATCGAGCAACTGGGCCTGGCCGAGGCCGTCGCCCACTGGTGGCAGGCTCAGGCCGAGATCCTCCGCCAGGAGCGGCCCCCCAGCGTTCAACTCCTCCATGAGTTCCTCCGCGCCGAGTACGGTTATACCGGCTCCTACAAGTCGGTCCGCAAGTTCGTGCGGACCCGCTACGGCCGGCCTGCGGTACGCCCGTTTCGGCGGATCGAGACTCCACCCGGGGCCCAGAGCCAGAGCGACTGGGGCGAGTTTCGCGGCGTTGACCTGGGGGACCGCGACGGACTGGCGACCGTCTACGCCTTCGTCATGGTCCTCAGCCACAGCCGGAAAGAGGCCGTGGTCTGGAGCCGTTCCATGGACCAACTCGCCTGGCATCACGTCCACAACGAAGCCTACCGTCGGCTCGGCGGCGTTGCCGCGGTCAACCGGATCGACAACCTCAAGACGGGCATTGCGCGAGGGTGCGGGGACTGGGGGCAGATCAACGAACAATACCGTGTCTATGCTCGAACGATGGGCTTCCACGTCGACGCTTGCGAGGTCCGCTCCCCGGAACAGAAAGGGAAAACCGAACGCCGCGTGCGCGACTGCAAGGGCCTGAACATCTCGGGCCGGGGCTTCGACGGCCTGGACGGACTCCAGGCGTGGACCGATGCGGATCGGGCGGCCTGTGTGCTCAAGCGAATCTGTCCGGCGACCGGTCTCTCGGTGGCGGCAAGCTGGGAGGCGGAGAAGCCGTTCTTGCGGCCGTTGCCGGAATTGTTGCCCGAGCCGTTCGACCTGGTCAAGACGGCGCCGGTGCATAAGGATTGCTCGGCTCATTTTGAGGGACGCATCTATATTGTTCCATTCATCTACGCCGGCCGCGAGGTGGAAGTCCGCGGCTGCTCGGGATCGGTGCAAATCCTCGATCCGCAAACCGCCGTGGTGCTGATCGTGTACCCGCGGCACACACCGGAGCGAATCTTGATCGATCCGGCGTGCTACGAGGGACCGGGAACCGCGGAGGTGATCCCGCCCAAGCCGTTGGGGCGGATGGCCCGGAAGCTCCAGGAACTGGCGTCACAGCCGGTGGAGCAACGGCCGGTGGATCTGTACGCGGCCTTGGCGGAGGCCGCCCGATGACCACCAAAGGAGGCGGAGCAGCCCTCGAGTCGGAGCGGCCCTCGGCGTTGCCCGCCAAGGCCGTTCCGGTCGACCTGGGGACGTTGGTGGACCAACTGGTGAAGCTGGGGTTGGACTTCGCGGCCGAGGCCCTGCCGGCGATCCTGACCCGTGCGGTCAAGGAGGACCTGGGCTCGCCGGCCTTGCTGGAACAGCTCCTCCACGGCGAGTTGGAGCGTCGCGAGGAGCGGCGGGTGCGGACCTCGCTCCGGCTGGCGGGATTGCCGACCGGCCAGACGCTGGGGAACTTCGACTTCGCGTTCCAGCCGGCGGTGCAGCGGTCGAAGCTGGAGACGCTGGGGACCTGCACCTGGCTTCGGGAGAAGCAAGGCCTGTTGATCCTCGGTCCACCGGGCGTAGGCAAAACGCACCTGGCCATCGGGCTTGGGGGGCGGGCCGTGGAGACGGGCTTCTCGGTGGCGTTCTTCCGGCTGGAGGAGTTGCTGCACGCGACGTGCAAGGACGCCGATGTCCCGCCGACGCGTCTGAAGGGAAAGAAGTACATGAAGGCGGGTTTGGTGATCATCGACGAGGTGGGTTTCGAAAACTTCACACGCGAGGAGGCGAATCTGTTCTTCCGGCTGGCGAGTTATCGCTACCAGCGTGGTTCGCTGTGCATCACGTCGAACAAGTCGATCAAGGACTGGCCGGAGATGCTGGTCCGCGATGAGGTGATCACGACGGCGATCCTGGACCGGCTGCTGCACTCGTGCCACGTGCTGAACATCCGCGGTCGCAGCTATCGGCTTCGCGACCTGGATGACGACCTGAACGGGCGGTCGTAAGTCGCGCCGGCGTCCCTGAGGTCAACGGATCGAGAGAAGTCCTTGGGATCAGGCGTGGCGGCCCTGGAGAAGCCGTCCACGAGGCGAGTGGGGAAAGTCAGCGGCTGGATCCGAAGGCCAAGGAGACGGCCGCTATCGAGGCAGGAAGTCACCGGCAATGTTCAGTAGTGGATATGTTCAGTGAAACGGCCTTGGAGGAGCCGTTCACGGCGGCGGAGGGGGGATAATAATGGGCTTGATCCGGAGACCAGGGACGGTCGCCATTGCGGGCGGGAACTGCCGGCAATGTACACTGGTGGATTTGTTCAGTCGCGGTGGCCTTGGAGGAGCCGTCCTCGATGCCGAAGGGGAAATCAGTGTCTGAAAGAATGAGTTCAAGGGACCTCGGTCGTGGAGGAAACTGGAGTTCAAGAGGTCGAGAGTTCGTAACGATTGGGGTCGAACCTACTGCCCTCTGTTGGACCTGGCAGGAACCAACAGGTCACGCGGGTGAATGCCAAAAATCCCAGAGAACGCCGAAATTGTAGCCGTTCATAGGACGGGAGAAGTGAAATCAGGCGGCTTTGATGTCTGACGTGCTGGCCGGCAAGAGAGAAGGGACGGCGTGACCGCGACGATCCGCTTCAAAACACGAGGTCAAGTAGTCCAGGACGTTACGACCCTGTTGCCGAGAGGTCGCCACCACGGTCAGCATCCGTTCCACGAACCGACTCTCCGCGCTGGCCGTCCCGCCGCTGATCCGCCGCCAGATTACCGCATGCCGCAACGAGCGTTCGGCCACGTTGTTCGTCGGCTCCACGCCCCGGACCCGAGCGAACGTCCACAGGCCCTCCTCCACCTTGAGGATCTCGAAGCAGGTCGCGGCCGTCTTGGCGCACGAACTCCGCGATCCCTCCTGAAGGGCCCTCTTGACCTCCCGTCGCAGTCGGCTCATCCGCTCTTGGAACTGGTCCCAGGGCACGGTCCCGTCACGAACCCGGTGCCAGTGCCGGAACAGTCGGTTCGACAATCCGAGCAACCGCTGTCCGACCCGCTCGCTACCACCACCCCGGTCGATCATCGCCTGAAAGTCGCGACGAAGATGAGCCCAGCAGATTTGCCGCCAGGACGCCATGATCCAGTCATAGGCGCTGAATCGGTCGCTGGTGACGACCTGGCCGTCTTGACTGCCCAACAACGCCCGGGCGATCGCGCCACTGCGGTTCTTGGCGATCGTGAAGACCGTGGTCAGGCGAGTCACCGTCACCCACAACCAGACCTTGCGAAGTTGCTCACGCCACGACGTCTCGTCGATGTTCGCCACCTCGGCCTGATGGACCGACAGCGCCAGTTCGTTGTAGGGAGCCTCCAGAGCCGCGGCCGACTGCCGTTCCAGCTTGGCGATCATCCCGGTGGAGATCGACAGGGTAAACAGATCGGAACTGACCTGCTGGATCTGCCGTTTGCTGAGACGATAGGCCCCGGCGAGCATGGCCAGGACGGCTTGAAGGTAAGGGCCGAAACAACCGCTCGGGACACCGGGGGGCAAGGCGCCGCAGGTCGTCTCACCGCATCCGGGACAGGTGAGACGATGAAGTCGATATTCATCGACGAGGGGCTCGATCTTGGGCAATTCGGCCACCTGATGGATCAACGGCTCGGGGTCGTCGCCCCGAAGCCCCTGACCGCATCGGCGACACGCCTCCGGCTTGCAGTGGATGGTCTGGCGCAACTTCTCAGGCGGCACCAAGGCACGGTGGGATTTGCGATGTCCCGGTTGCCCACCGCGCTTCTTGCCGCTGGCCGGAGCGGGCGGCCGCCGCTTCAGGCCGATCGGATCAGACGAAGGTGGCTTGGACGAGTTGGTGGAGTTGAGCTTGAGCCGTGCTTCGAGATCGCTGACCCGCGCTTCCAGGTCGGCGTGCCGCTGCTGCATCGCCACAAAGACTGCAGCGATGGCGGCCTGAGCGTCGGGCGGCACCGTACTCCAGAGGTCGTCAGGGATGGGCAGCGGATTCGTCATAACGCAGATATAGTGCCGTCATCGGCAACTTTCAATACCGGACTGTGAACGGCTACCCGAAATTCAAGGGCAGTCCTGGAGGAAACCGCCCGGTCAAGAGAGCGCCAGGCCTCGTAACAGTTCGGGTTCACTAACCTCGTAACGATTCGGGTCCATTGACACCCCTGACGCCTGATGGACTCTGACAAGCCGTCTAGCCTCACGCCGGACGCCATAATCAAAGCCCCATCGCTCAGCTTCATCGCGGGCCGGAGGGGCTTTTCTATGCGCGGGGGGGCCCACCTCTTCCTCTTCTGCCGCCCCGCTTGTCTCGCCTCGACCACAACGACGGGCGAACCATCCCGCAGTAGCCGAAGATGAGAATGAGCACAGCCAGCATCACGCTAACGACTTCTCATTTCATCCTTCCCGCTTGGAGATCCGCCGGCCAGGTCGCACGATCGCCCCGCGCCGGGCCGCCACCTGAAACAACCACGCGAAGCCCGACACGGCCGTCAGCCAGACCGCCGAGAATGCGTACAGATCGCGGATTGAGCCGTGGACCCCGTAGATGAGGCACGATCGGGTCGGGTTCGAGGGATCATATCGGACAGAAACCTCCCTCGACGCCTTGAGCCTGCGATAGATGCCGGCGTGCTCGTCGCGATCGCCGCTCATCATGTACCCGAAGGCGATCCGCGTCCCCTCGTATCGCTTGCCCTCCACCGCGTACGTGTACCGAGCCGTGACGCGATAGAAGTTGCCCCGTTCTGTGCCTGGCTGATGCCGCTTCATCGCCAGTTCGATCATGGTGCCTCGGGCGGTTGGCCATCCCTTGGGTAGCATGGAGAGGTACGTGCTCCAAGCCGCCATGCCGAGCACGACGAACCCGATCGTGGCGAAGAACGCCATGAGGAGATGGTGGGGTCGGCCCAGGCGGTTCATGCGTGAATCCTCGCGACCTGGCACGTTCATTCCTCTCTCGAATCTCCCTCGCCCGGTTCATACGAAGGCGTAGGCTTAGGTGGGCCGACCAGCATCCACGAGCGGTTCGCCGCCGGTCTCCGAGCCAGTCGTGCCATGACGACGAGGTTTACGAGGCTGAACATCAGGAAGGCGAATATACTTGGACGGACGATCCAGGCCAGGGATGAGCCAGGGGAACCGGATGACGTGGGATGCCACCCAAGCAAGTGGATGGCCTCACAGAGCGTGTAGCCTCAGGCTCGCCCGTTGAGCCGCTCGTAGACTAAAGTGCCTTGCTCTTCCGCCGTAAGGCCGTCAAACGCTCGCAGGCAATCGGCTGTTTACCGCCGTGCTACAGTGTATTTCCATGATGCGGCCGGCCACTTGCCCGTAGCGATGAAGGTTTCCCAGTCCGCTCGAAGCCACACTCGCGGGGAAAAAAGGGGGGGGGGACATAGCGCATTAACAACGCCATCGCGAAATATAACCGCAAACGGAATATGTTCTAGGTCCCTCTTTTTCCCTCGGTTACAGCAGAAGCAGCAACTGAAGGGATATTATGGCTGCAGGCAAACCAAATGACCCACTAGCTCATGCAGGGCGGATGACCTTCCCCGCTCAACAAGAACCCAGTCAGGGCCATGGTGAGTGTCGCTGCCGCACATGGTCAGTCGCAAGGCATCTCCTCGCGGCGAATCCGCTCCTGCCGACGATTGCCGACGCGGATGCCCAGCGGGAGCAGGAGCGCGTATGGCAGCCAGAGCAAGGGCCGGTAGAGTTGGGGGGTCAGCCAGAGGGCGGCCAGGAACGCGGTCACGGCGATCCAGACCAATGCCGACATCCTGATCATGAAGGCACGCTCGCGGGGCCCCGCAGCGTTCCTGATGCTGAAATAGGTCCCAACGACGCCGCCCAGCACGCCGATCACCGTACCGCCCACACCACCGATCAATCCAACAGTCCGAGGATCCATGCTCCTCCACCTCCGCCTGGCCATCAATTCAACGGCCAACGGGCGAGCTTTACCCGCCCATCGCCCCCGAACATCAATTCATGATCCCACGATTCAGTCAGCGCCGCAACAGGCCGACCGCTGAAGATCGCTGCCCAGCATCCTCAAAAGGCTCAAATCCAAAAACGCCCTGCACTGTTTTTTTGGCAGCCCATCGCCCAGTAGCGGTTTACGGATGTCTCCACCCTGGAATCCCTCATGAGCCGATCGCTTCGCGGTCCCGTTCTTAGATTTCAAAGGGGGCGTGTCCGTTCTTGAAGAACGGCTTCTACCTGGGATAGACTTTTTGGGTGGGATGGCGTGGGAGCTCGTCGCAGAGTCCGGAGGCGGGTTCGCGATCGATTCGGGTGACTCCGAAGGATGCGGAGTTTCTCGACAAGCGTTTCGTTCCTCGGGCCGTTCGCAGGATGAGGCTCCTGGCGGTTCGTCGTCTCACTCGAGTGGGGCATTCCTCCCTTTCCGGCTGAAGCAGGACACGTCTCGCAACGGAGCCTGGCCGGGATCACGGGAATCGATATTCCAAGGACTAAGATGTTCGAGAACCGTTCCTGGTCTCCCGGGCAGCGAGGCGACCCCTCCCTCCCCCGCCGTCGGCTCATCGTGGGTATCAGCGGAGCGACTGGGATCGTCTACGGCGTTCGGTTACTGCAGATCCTCCGCGAACTCGACGTCGAATCGCACCTTGTGGTGAGCAGGGCCGGCGAATTGACCCGCGCCTACGAAACGGCTCACTCGGCCGCCGATCTGCGGAAGTTGGCCGACGTCTCGTACCGGGCGTCCGACGTGGGGGCGGCGATCTCCAGCGGTTCGTTTCGAACCATGGGGATGGTCGTCGCGCCTTGCTCCATCCGCACGCTCAGCGAAATCGCGACGGGCGTGACGGGCACCCTGCTCACGAGGGCGGCAGACGTCTGTCTGAAGGAACGGCGGCGGCTCGTCCTCATGGTTCGCGAGACGCCGCTCCACGCCGGGCACTTGAAGAGCATGCTCGCCGTGACCGAGGCCGGCGGAATCATCGCACCGCCCGTTCCCGCGTTCTACAATCGACCGCAGTCGCTCGACGAGATGGTCCATCATACGGTCGCCCGCGTCCTGGATTTGTTCGATCTCGATACCCCCACGACGCGGCGCTGGGGAGAGACGTCGGGCGAAGGGTCGGCAGACGCCGGGCCGCCCGCCGAAGGGAAATGATTCAGGTCGAACGGAACTCGTCGGGCGAAGGCGCTCATCGCGTTCGAGTCGACCGAGGTGAGGCGAGGCGAGGGCGAAGATCGCGAGCCACATCAGGTAGCAACTCACGACGGTGGCCCGTATGCGAGTCGTAGCCTCCTTGTTGCTTCGGTTCTCAGCAAACCCAAAGTAACAGGATGCTGTGACTTGCGTCTATTCCAACGGTATTGGGGTTAAGCCGGAGGTGGCGCATGAGCTTTCTCGGGATGACTCACGCGGAGACGCGGAGAACACGGAGGAAGGAGAATTGATGAAACTTGACGAGACTGCATTAGCAACTGTGGACACGTTGATCAAAAATCAACAACCTCCTCCCCTCTCCGCGCCTCCGCGTGAATCAGGGTTAAGCCGGAGGTGGCGCATGAGCTTTCTCGGGATGGCTCACGCGGAGACGCGGAGAACACGGAGGAAGGAGAATTGATGAAACTTGACGAGACTGCATTAGCAACTGTGGACACATTGATCAAAAGTCAACAACCTCCCTCCCCTCTCCGCGCCTCCGCGTGAACCAGGGTTAAGGGCGATGAGTAAACGTCGCATGCAATAGAAAGAAACCGGGCCGAGCCTCATCGCGCAAGTCGACCCAAGCCACACATTGATGCGTATCGACCGTGGGGTGCCGGGTTGATGGATTCGGGTAAAAAAAAACGGCAAAGTGGCTACAAACTCCTCGTTTTCGCTTGAATTCCAAGCAAATCCGGCATGTTATGACCTCACCTAACAATCCACGCGATTACTTGAAAACACCTGGAGTCTTAACGTCCATGAAGCCGTTGTTGATCACAATAGCCATTGTCGTTTCTGGGTATCTCCCCGCGCAGGCCCAAGTAGCGGGCGGGCGAACCGTTTTGGCCACCAACACGACCGAGCTTCGCGAGGCACTGGCTGAGGCGAAGCCGGGCACGACGATCCGGATTGCGGCCGGGACGTATGCAGGGGGCCTTTTCTCCCGAACGCTCCAGGGGGAACCAGGGAATCCGATCGTGCTCACGGCGGCCGACCCGGAGCATCCTCCCGTCATCGATGGGGGGACCGTCGCATTACATCTTTCCAGCCCTGCCTATGTGGAGATCCGCCAACTCGTGATCACCAAGAGCACGGGTAACGGGTTGAGCATCGACGATGGGGGCTCACTCGATCATCCCGCTCACCATCTGGTCCTCCACGGATTGGTCGTCCGCGAGATCGGCCCCAAGGGGAATCGAGACGGCATCAAGCTCTCGGGGGTCGATGACTTTCTGGTCGAGAATTGCACCATCGAGCGTTGGGGGAGCGGCGGGTCGGGCATCGACATGGTGGGCTGTCATCGAGGCAAAATCGTCGATTGCACCTTCCGATACGAAGGGAACCTCGAGGCCAATGGAGTTCAGGCCAAGGGAGGGAGCCGCGACATCCTGGTGCAGCGCTCGCGATTCGAGCACGCGGGAAGCCGGGCGGTCAACGTCGGCGGCAGCACGGGCCTGGCCTACTTCCGCCCCAAGGCGCCTGGTTATGAAGCCAAGGATATCACGGTTGAAGACTGCACTTTCCTCGGGTCGCAGACACCGATCGCCTTTGTGGGGGTAGATGGTGCCTTGGTACGGCACAATACGATCTACTGTCCCAGTCGCTGGGCGTTTCGCATTCTCCAAGAAAACAAAGAGCCTGGCTTTGTGGCCTCACGTGGCGGCCGGTTTACCGACAACATCATCACTTACCGGTCGGCGGAGATGGGGGATCCGGTGAACATCGGTCCGAATACCTCGCCGGAGACGTTCGTGATGGCTCGCAACGCCTGGTACTCCCTCGACGCCCCCGCGCGGAGCCGACCGAAACTCACGCTCGAAGAGGTCGATGGAATCTATGGCACGGATCCCCAGTTCCACGACGCCGCGAATGGGGATTTGCGGCTCCGACCGGAAAGCCGCCTCGCTCAGTTCGGAGTGCGGGCCGACTCGAAAAGCGCGGTGAAGAGCAACCCGTGAAAACCGCGGCCCCGACTGGATTCGGCCAAATGACAGGGACAACGAGGAAAGCAGGGAACTCGCCCGCTCCGCTCGCCTGAAACCATCCAATGCGACCTGGTCCTTACCGCGATTGAGGTGCCTGTTGTTTTCATCGATCATGCACACGTTAATATTAACCTTGGTCGTCGCGAGTCTCGCGAGTGCCGCGGACGAGAACGAGCGCCGGCCGCGAGCCAGAGAACTCGGGATTGCGCCCGGGGTTTTCCCGCCTGGTCCTCTCAATGCGATCACCGACGTGGCCGGCCTGAAGGTGGGTCATACGACGATTATTGAGGGGGACGAGATCCACACGGGGGTGACGGCGATTCTGCCGCATGGCGGCAACCTGTTTCGGGAAAAAGTCGCTGGCGGCGTGTTCGTGGGCAACGCATTCGGCAAACTTGCCGGCTCGACCCAGGTCGAGGAACTCGGCACGATCGAGACGCCGATCGTCCTGACCAACACCTTGGCGGTCGGCACCGCGGTCGAAGCAGTCGTGGCTCATACGTTGGCCCAGCCCGGCAACGAGGAGGTCCGCTCGGTCAACGCCGTGGTGGGCGAGACCAACGACGCGGAGTTGAACGACATCCGCCGGATGCCGGTGACGCGAGCCCATGTGCTCGCGGCGATCCGCGACGCGAAGGAAGGGCCGGTGGCCGAAGGGAGCGTCGGAGCGGGGACCGGCACCCAGTGCTTCGGCTGGAAAGGAGGAATCGGAACCGCCTCAAGAACGCTTCCCGCGCGTTATGGCGGCCACACCTTGGGCGTGCTCGTGCAGACGAACTACGGAGGCGTGCTCACCATCGCAGGCGCTCCGGTCGGTAAGGAACTGGGCCGCTACTCGTTCGCGCCGCCGCGGAACGAGTCTCAAGGACGGGATGACGGCTCCTGCATGATCGTCGTGGCCACCGACGCCCCGCTCGACGCTCGTGACCTGCGCAGGCTCGCGGCGAGGGCGATCTACGGCATGGGACGCACAGGGGCGTCCTACGCAAACTCCAGCGGCGACTTCGCCATCGCGTTCTCAACCTCACCCGAGGTTCGCTCACAACACGGTGACATGAAGCCGCGGACGCGAACCCTCCTCCCCCCCGACGCTCTCTCCCCACTCTTTCAGGCGGCCCTCGAAGCCACCGAAGAGGCGATCGACAACTCGCTCCTCCAGGCGACCACCGTCAGTCGTCGCGGGCGAACGGCTGAAGCCATCCCGATCGATCGGCTCCGAGCCATCCTCAAGAAATATGGGACAACGCCCTGAGGGTCGCGCTCAGACGGATTTCCCACCGGGCGCCATCGCGCTCCAGGCTCACCCAATCATGAAGCCCACGAACACACCGATGAGGACCAATAAGACGAGGGCTGTGAATCTGGCCACGGGCTCCCGACGAGGGGGCTCGGGCCTGGGGTAGTCAGGTGTCACTCCCGAGGCCAGCATCCGATCATACAGATGCGGATGCACCTCTTTCGAAGGCCCGACCACCGGCATCAAGTTCGCTTCGTACAGCTTTTCGAGAGCGCGAGCATAGGTGCCTGCGATCTCCCCCTCGTGGACATGACCAAGCCGGTCCGAGCGTTCCTCCATGCGTCGCCCGAATCGTCCGAGCAGAATCCAGCCCAGGGAATAGACCGCCAACGGGACCATCGCCACTTCGATGCCGTAAGAACCCCAAAGAGGGATCGCCGCCACGGCGACGACCGAGAGATAAGCCCCGGCCACCCGGGTCATGTACACGATTCGCGGTTCATTGAGATGTCCCAACTCGTGCACGGCGATGGCCACCAGTTCCTCATCATTCAGTGCATCGAGAATCGGGCTGGTGAACACAAGCTGTTTGGTCACGGGCAAGGCAAGCGCCATGGAGTTCGGCGAGTGAAGCTCAATGACCGCTCGGGGACGAACGCCGACCCGATCAACGGCTCGCTCGACAATCTCCAGCAAGCGCGGCGAGGCTGGAACAACCAGGCCGAGCCGAACGAGCGGGATCAACCATGCTCCGGAGACGAAGAACGTCGCGATGGCCGTCCCCAAGGCCAGCACAGCCGCGGCGGGCCATCCGATCCGCGTCGGAATGAGGGCGATCAAGACCGCGAGCACGAAAAGGCTTGGGGCGACAAAAATCCAGAGGAGGGCCATTCCCGGGGCACCTGGCTGGCGGCTCGGCCGACACAACCGCCGCTCGAGTCGCGCCCCAACGACCAGAACCCCGAGCGACGCCGCGAAACCGACAGTGGCCCCGGAGATCGACGCTCCGGAGTGGAGTTGAGTGCGTGTCAGGAAGACGAAGATCAGACCGCCGAAGCAGATCGGCAACAAAGTGGCGTTCGAAACCACGATCTGACGCGCAGGATAAGCGAGCCTGGCCCGCTCGAACCAGGGTTCATCGTCCGCATGACGGATCTGTCTCAAGGCGATTGTCACCGCGAGCCAGGTGACGACCCACCGAAGCCGAACGACGCCAGTCCCAAGAGCAAGGCAATCGGCACGATCAACAAAGTCATCAAAGCCATCTCCCTCGCCGTCATGCGCCGAGCCGTTCGAAAACGGCCCGGCAGTGAGGGCGGGCCGACGCAATAAGTGAGCCTGGTCGATCGAAGATATCAAAACGGGTGGGTTATTCCCATGAAATCGCAATGAAATCGAGACTGTCGCCACGTTACATTTCGCGCTCTTGGATCTCGCCCACCCGACCATCATCCTCATCGTCGCGAGCGAAATCATCAACAGATCCACTTGCCTTGTTCAGATCAAGGCAAGACCCGATTCAGGAGGCGCCGAACGAACGGCGGCGTCACTTCAGGAACGACGACGCCCGACGGCCCATAGAGCGGACTCGGAGGTCGAATCATGCGATAGGGAACTCGATAGCGATCGACGACGACCGGAGGGCCGACCGGAGCAAAGCGCCCTCGTCGAGGCACGATCACAATCGGGGGGGGCATCAAAACACGACTCCCAGGCTCTAGCTCCGCCTCGGTGATCACGTCGGGGCCACCGTCCGTATTGGGAGCCGAGTCAGGAAGGTCATCAAGACCGGTCTTGGGATCGGTTGCCGGTTCCGATTCGATGATGGCGGGCGGAAAGTCAGTGGGACGAGCCACGGAGTGGCGGCGAGTGTCGGTCAGGCCCGGTCCCGTATCACGGGTCCAGTAGCCACCGCGATAGTGCCAGCCGTCGGCCTGACGGGCCCAGCGAGCCGGGACCCAGTCCCAACCGGGCTGGACTTGCGCCCAGAAGCCACTTTTCCAGGTCGCCCGGTCACCATCGGGGATGTACTGGCCGGGAATGTAGAAATAGTCCGGACCGGGCGCGGGGCCGGGCGACTCCGCCGGCCGATCGGCGGGGGGACCGCTGAGGCGCCATCCTGCCGTGTTCGCGTCAGGAGAGGCGGGAGTGGTCTCCGTGACCGTGGCCGTGGCAGGTGCGGCATCCCGATCCGTTCGGGCCTGGCGCGGGTTCCAGAATCCAGGAACGCGATACCACCCCTCGGCGTCGCGCATCCAGCGGCTCTCGACCCAGATCGAATTGGCGGGAGGAACGCGCCATGCGCCCGAGACCCAGACAAAGTCATCACGGCCGGGATCCCATGACCAGTAGCCTCCGAACCATCGTGCCGACGGCGCGGGCCGATCAGTCGAGGCGCGCTCAGCCACCGGAGGAGGGGGCGACTTCGGGGCCCTCTCGTGCTTGGGCCGCGTCTCCGAAAGTCTCAACACATCGTGCAGTGGGGCGTTCGCCGGTTCGAGTTCGCCGGCCTGAACCCCGAGAGAATCCGCGGCCGGAGGCAGAGGCGATGGCTCACCCACCAGAGGCCCCTCGAGCGCCGGCGGTTCCTCCGGTTTCGCCTGAGCCCTCGCTTCCGAAGTGACCAGGCCAACTCCCGAACCAAGCAACACGGCCGAGACCACCCAACCCCATCGAGTAACGGTCATAACGATCACTCCGACGTTGCAAACTCTCTCGTCAAACAGCCCAATCGATCACACTCCGTCTGATGTACTTGCATATCCTAGGCCAGCGGCCGCAAAGCGTCTTACAATTCGACATCACCCGTCACTCCGGCGGGCTGCCGTGGTGACATCGAACGGGCGAGATCTCTGTTTTGGGAGCCCAAGGGGCGGCTCGCCGAGGCCCGTTCCCAAACGGCCGTGCGATCAGAAAGTGGAAGTGACTTACCCCACGAGAACAGAATCGGAAACATGAGTAGTACGAGCTGGGTATCGTGTACAGCTTGAAAAAAAGACAAAAGGCTTCGACCTGGTCAACGATTGAGGGCAAACACGCTCATGATAATGCAAAAACAAAGGCCCACCCAGTCGGCCTTGCTTTCTTTAGCGTGTCTTCTGTTGTTTTCAAGCGGGCGCTGGGCCATGGGAGGAACCAACGAGGCCGCGTCCGAAACAAAGACGGGATTGGTGACATTCAACAAAGATATCGCGCCTCTGATGTTCCAGCACTGCTCCACCTGCCATCGTCCGGGAGAGGTGGCCCCCTTCTCCTTGCTGAGCTACCGCGACATGAGCAAGCGGGCGAAGCTGGTCCGTTCCGTGATCGAGGAGCGTGTGATGCCGCCCTGGAAGGCGGAGCCGGGCTTCGGCCATTTCGCCGACGACCGCCGCCTGACCGATCAGCAGATCGCAACCTTCAACCGCTGGATCGATGAAGGAACTCCCGAAGGGTCCCCCACCGACCTTCCCCCAGCGCCCAAGTTCGTGGCAGGTTGGAAGTTCGGCGAACCGGACATGGTCATCAAGATGCCCGAGCCCTACGCGCTCGCGGCCGAAGGGCCCGACCTCTACCGCTGTTTCGTCATCCCGCTCAAGGTGCCGGACGGAAAGTATCTCAAGGCGGTCGAGTACCGGCCCGGAAATCGGCGGATCGTGCACCACGCCGTCCTGACCACCCTTCCCGAGCGGGTCGCGAAGGCCAAGCTGGCCGAGGGTGACGGCAAGAGTTTCGGCAGCGGCCTGGCTCCTCCAGGTCAGTTGCTCCTGGGCAGCTCGCCTTCTGGACCCCCGGCATGGAGCCCCGCCCTCTCCCGGACGGCTTCGCCGCGGAGTTCCCCAGCCAGTCCGACCTCGTCCTCCAACTCCATCTCCACCCCAGCGGCAAGCCGGAGACCGAGCAATCCTCCATCGGGTTCTACTTCACTGACCAGAAACCGCGCGGACGGCTCAAGCTCGTCCTCTTGAACAATAGCCAAATCGACATCCCGGCCGGCGATGCGAACTATGTGGTCAACGCGTCGAGAACCCTCCCTGGCCCGGTCGATCTCTACGGCGTCTTCCCGCACATGCACCTGATCGGCCGCTCCGTGAAGGTGACCGCGACACTCCCCGACGGAACAAAGAAGCCGGTGATTTCCATCGCGGATTGGGACTTCAACTGGCAGAACTATTATCAATACCAGACCCCACTGAGCCTCCCGGCCGGAACCAAGCTGGAAGGGACCTGGACCTTCGACAACTCCGCCGACAACACAGCCAACCCGAGCCATCCTCCGAAGCGTGTGACCTACGGCGAGCAAACCACCAATGAGATGGCGATCCTCACCCTGGACGTCATCCCCACGGGCCCGAATCTGAACCAAGCGTCTGCGCCCGCCAAGCCTCCCACGCCCGAAGAGATCAGCAAGCGTACCGCCGATGCCATGCGACTGATGGACAAGGACGGCGACGGCAAACTGAGCCTCGACGAGATCGTGACGATCATCGGGGCCCTTGAGACGAGAGCGGAGATGGAGAAGCGATTGATCGAATTCGATCGCGATGGGGATAAGATGTTGAACCCAGCCGAGGTTACTGAAACGCTCAAGTCGCTTCGAAATCGCCGAAAACCGTAGAGCGGTTTTCGATCCTTCCACGCACTCGCGAAGTCATAAGGGGAGCCCGGTAGTCAGACGCTCTCAGTCGACATAGACAAACTCATTGACGTTGAGCAGAGCCAGACAGAACCCGGTGAGACTCTCCTTGGTCTCAGGCCCGAGGAAGCGACGAGCCAACTCGCTTTCCTCGGGCCGAGGAGTTCGGCCCAGGGCCAACCGGTAAGCCAGGCCGATCCGAGCGTCTGGGTTCGGGCCTGCGTCGCGGGCGATCCGGGAGGCGAGCCCGCGAGCCGCGTCGAGTGCGAGCTTACTGTTCATCAGGCTGAGGGCTTGGGGGGCGATCGTTGTGACGCTCCGCACGGGGCAGCTTGCGTTGGTGTCGGGGCGGTCGAACGCCTCGAAGAAGGGATAACGGAGGTTGCGGCGGACGAAGACGTAGAGACTCCGCCGATTCTGATCCTCGCGGTTGCGCGAGACGGGCCAGACCGCGCCATGGCTGCTGAGCTTGGTCAGTTCGGCAGGCAACTCCGGAAAGACGCAAGGGCCTCCGAGCTCTCGGTTCAACTGATTCGAGACCGCCAGGAGTGCGTCGCGGATGGCCTCGCCGTCCAGCCGTTGGCGAGCATGCCGCCAGAGCAGACTGTTCTCGGGGTCGGCCTGAAATGCGGTAGGGTCGTTCCGGCTCGACTGCCGATAGGTGGCACTTGTAAGCATCAGCCGGTGCATGGCCTTGAGGCTCCAGCCTCGGGCGACGAACTCGGTGGCCAGCCAGTCGAGCAGTTCCGGATGCGAAGGCTCAGCGCCCATCATGCCGAAGTCGCTGGCGGTCGCAACGATTCCGCGGCCAAAATGGCGCTGCCAGATCCGATTGACCATCACGCGGCCGGTCAGAGGATTCCGCGATTCGAGCAGCCATTCGGCCAGCTTGGTCCGGCGACCCGTGCTGCGTGCATTCGGCTGAATCACGGGAATCTGGGACGCGCGGGAGGCCAGTACGGCCGGAAACCCAGGGTCAATTTCCGGTCCTTGGTTGTAGAAATCTCCACGACGAAGCAGATGAGTCGGCGGCGCCGACGTGCCCACCTCGTCGAGCCCTCGAGCCTGGGGGAGCGCGGCCGGCGCTGATTTCTGAACGACGCCCAGCCGAGCACGCAACCGCGTTCGAATCGAGGCCAGATCCGGCCCTAGGAGCAGGCCGAAGACCTCCGACTTGATTCGCCGGTCTTTCTCCAGGGTATCGAAAAGGAGCTTGACCTCCTGGGGCGTCCGCTCCGCGGCGGGCTTGTGGTAGGCCGAAACCACTTCGTCTGTCACTGTGGCGCGAAGACCCAGCGAGAGCTGCTTGCGCAACGGGATTTCCAGGGCGAGAATGGCCGCTTCGAGCGCGGCGAGATCGGCGGCCCAGGCGGCGACCTGCCGCTCGTTCTCGTGCCTCACGCTGGCGGGGGCGACCGGGTAGTCGTCGCGAAATCGCGCGGGAGTGAAGAAGGCTTGAAGCCGGTAGAAGTCGGAAAGGCGGATCGGATCAAACTTATGATCATGGCACCGCGCGCAGCCGATGGTCAAACCGAGGAAGACCAGGCCGGTCGTCTCGGTGATATCATTGAGTGCGTTCTGCCGCCTCAGCTTCTGGTCGTTCAGGTCCACCATGTCGGGGTAGCAGCGATTGAAGCCGGTCGCCACGAACGACTGGGGATCGTCGGGATCGATCTCGTCCCCGGCAAGTTGCCGGCGCACAAACTCGTCGTACGGCATGTCGGCGTTCAACGCGCCCACGACCCAGTCGCGATAGCGCCAGGCATCGGGACGGGCCTGGTCGAACTCAAACCCGTCGGTATCCGCATACCGGGCCAGGTCGAGCCAGTGCTGTGCCCAGCGCTCGCCGTATTGAGGGCTGGCGAGCAAGCGATCGACCACCCGTTCGAACGCAAGAGGTGCCGGGTCGTCCAAAAAAGCGTCAAGCTCCGCGGGAGTCGGCGGCAACCCGGTCAGGTCGAACGTCACGCGGCGGAGCAAGGTCGGTCGATCGGCCTCAGGCGCATGCGCGAGTCCATTCTCTTCGAGTTGGGCGAGGACGAACCGATCGATCGGGTTGCGGCCCCACTGTTTGTCGAGGACTTCGGGAAGCTCGGGACGGGATGGGGGAATGAACGCCCAATGCTCACGATCTTCCTGCGTGATCGCCTTTTCCTTCAGGGGCGTACCGTCGCGGGTCGAAGAGCTCGGCTCATCGGCCCGGAGCACGAAGCCAATACCTCCGAGCGCCGTGAGGAGCAGAAGCACGAGGGACGGTCGCCGCAAGCGATTCCAGGTCATTGGATGCGGATCCGTTCGTGGGAAAAACGATCAGGCCAGGATCGAGCTGACCACTTTGCCGGCCGTATCGGTGAGTCGCTCGTCGCGACCATTGTGAGAGAACGTGAGCTGCGTGTGGTCGAGCCCGAGCAAATGGAGGATCGTGGCGTGGAGGTCGTGCACATGGACGCGATCGACCTCGGCTCGAAGTCCGACGGCATCGGTGGCACCATGGACCGTTCCCCCTTTGATTCCGCCGCCGGCCATCCAGACGGAGAACCCGTGCGGGTTATGGTCGCGTCCCTTGCCCCCCTCCGACATCGGCATCCGCCCGAACTCTCCCCCCCAAATCACCAGAGTGCTCTCCAGGAGGCCCCGGCGCTTCAGGTCAGTCAAGAGCCCGGCGACCGGCCGGTCGGTCCGGGCACACATGCGGGCATGATTTTCTTCAACGTCTTCATGGGCATCCCATCCGGCCACATCGCCCGAGTAGAGCTGGACGAACCGAACTCCGCGCTCGACGAGCCGCCTGGCCAGCAGACAGCGCGTGCCGAACTCGGCCGTGGTCCGCTGATCGAGCCCGTAGAGCGTCTGGGTCTCGGCCGACTCTTGCGTCAAATCAACGGCAACGGGGGCCGCGCTCTGCATGCGGTAGGCGAGTTCATACGCCTGAATCCGCGCGGAGAGTTCCGAGTCTTCTTCACGCCCCTCGCGGTGGATCTGATTGAGCCTGCCAATGAGGTCGAGCGTCCGACGCTGCCCCGCGACGGCGGCCTCCTCGGCCGGCCGGAGGTCGAGGATCGGGCTCGCCCCGGAGCGGACGTTCGTGCCCTGGTAACTCGCGGGCAGGAATCCCGAACCGTAAGCAGGAGGTCCCCCTTTGATCCCACCGCCAGGGTCGGGCAGGACGACAAACGCGGGGAGGTCCTGGTTCTCGGTCCCGAGGCCGTAGCCAACCCAACTCCCCAGGCAGGGCTTGCCCATGAGGACCGACCCGGTATTCATCTGGTAGACGGCCTGCGGATGATTGACGCTATCCGCCCAGCACGATCGGATCACGGCGATGTCATCGACACAACGGGCCGTGTGCGGGAGAAAGTCAGAGACCTCGATCCCACTCTGCCCGTGCTTGCGAAACGTTCGCTTCGTGGCCAGCAACGGGTTCGCCGCCACCTTACGACGGGTTGCGACCATGCCGAAACTTGCGGGAAGCGACTGGCCGGCAAGCCGTTGGAGGTCAGCCTTGGGGTCGAACGTCTCGAGGTGGCTGGGCCCGCCGTGCATGAACAAGTAAATGACCCGCTTCGCCTTTGAGGCGAAATGGGACGGTCGGGCCGCCAATGGGTCGACCGTTCGCTCGGCCCCGAGGAGCCGTTCCTGGGACAGCAACCACGACGCGGCCAGAGCCCCGAAGCCTCCGCCGGCCTGGCGGAGGAACTCACGTCGACTATGAGCGACGGGGAAATGTGGGGTAGGGAGGTCGAGTTCCATCAGGATCCTCGGCGAAACGGGAAGGTGGCCGGCTCTCTTGCCTGGTCAGCCATGCATCGGAACAGACCGGCGTGCCAATCCGATCGATCTCGACTTTAGCAGACCTGCCCGGTCTACCGCTCGCGAAAATTTCACCACCTCGGGATTCTCCCGCCATCCCCTTCCATGTCTCTCCAACTTCAGGACGGCCGAGTTTCCCAGGCAGTTACCGGTGAGTCTGGTAAAGAGAGTCTGCCATGGAGAGCAAAACACCACCTAATGCACAAGCACATCCCATCGCATTGATACGGTGGAAATGGCACCAAGTTTGCTCCTGGATTGTCTTCCGTCAGCGGCGATATTCAGACAGTAAGACTGAATATCAGCACATCTCGCGATCACACAAGGAGCACATCATGAAAGCGCCACTACGTACAACCATCGTGGGAGTTTTCGAAGATCGCAAGAAAGCCGACGCGGCCGTCAGCGAACTTCGCAGCGCCGGGTTTCGAGAGGATCAGATCGGTGTCGTCATGCGGCACGCGGAAGGGGTCGTCGAAGCCACAACTGACGAAGAGGGCTCGTACGCCGGAACCGGTGCCGTGGCAGGTATCTTGTCCGGACTGGGCCTCGGAGCGCTCGCGGGGCTCGGTGTCCTGTCGGGAGTGATTCCCGTGATCGGCCCCGCAATTGCCGCCGGAACCTTGGGCGTCATTCTTTCGAACGCCGCGGTCGGAGCCGGCGTGGCAGGACTCGTCGGTGCTCTGGTAGGAGCCGGCATTCCCGAGGAAGAGGCCCAGTATTACCAGAGTGAGTTCGAGGCGGGGCGAACGATCGTGACCGTCAACGCCGAAAGTCGTGGTGACGAGGCCACGGCCATCCTGCGTCGGCATGGCGCGTACGACATGACCACCCGAAGTGCAGTCGCGAGCGAGATTTCCGGCTCCACTCACGCCCGGGGGATCGCCTCACCCGATTCCGGCCCATTCAGTGCACGCGAAGGCGAAACCATCCAGGTCAAAGAGGAGCGGTTGCACGCGGAGAAGCGGCCGGTCGAGATGGGCGAAGTGCGCGTTCGCAAAGAGGTGCACACCGAGAACAAGACGATCGAAGTGCCGGTCGAGCGTGAAGAAGTGGTCATCGAGCGGACCCCGGTCCAGGGCCGCGCAACAACTGAAGGAATCACGGCAACCTCAATCCGCGAAGGCGAAGAGATTCGGATTCCGGTCCGTGAAGAGCAAGTCGATGTCCGAAAGCAGACCGTCGTGAACGAGGAGGTCAATGTCGGTAAGCGTGTCGTTCACGATACCGAAAAGGTTTCCGGACAGGTCCGCAAGGAAGAGGTGCATGTTGATCAAACGGGCGCCGTCAACGTCCGGACCACGGACCAGAACAAGCCTTCAAAATGACTGACCCGCGGGTCGGCTCGGCAAAGCAAATCGGTTGCAGACGGCGGGGGTGCTCAGGCACCCCCATATTCGCATGAGGACCGGCCGGTCACTCCGAAGCTGTCCTCGCGATGTATTGGCTAACGACATCAAGCAAGCGTCCCGCCTCTTCGACTTCCAGGTTGCCGTTGAGCCGAACCTTGAAGACGCGTTCCCCATCCCAACTCCGGCTCTTTGCCTCGTCGCTGGTATGCACGATCACGCCTTGAAACGTCGTCCGACAAAGCAATTCATTGATCAGTTCTTCGGTGGTATGCAACTCAAGCTCACCTGGTTTCATCAGTCATCCTCGAAGGCTCGGTGTGGAGCGAGTACGCTCCTGTCGACGCTGTCGTTTCCCTGCCCCCGGCTCCTCTGGGCGGCGAACCATATTAACCAAAGTGAATTGGTTTCGGTAGCTGAGATTGGCTCGCCGTGCGGCCTCCCTCGGCCATCCTACTCTCGTCAAAATGGGGCATTCAGGCAAACAGCGGCATAGGCGGACACTTGCTCGAGTGAGCAGATTTCCCCGAAACTTCGGCTCCGCAGGAGCTGTTCCGCCCCACACTCCACAACCCTACTTACCCAAATCACCCAGGCTCTCGTCAGAGGCGATCGATCTCCCCGAAATCAGGAATGAGGATTCGGGCCTGATCTCGCAGGGGCGGGAGATTCCTTGCTCAAGACTGGCCATACTTTCGCACAAATTCCCTGGTGGTCCGGCAGAGAGGTTCGTCCAGGATCTCATAAATCTTGCGTCGGATCGGCGCAGGGATCCCTCCTTCGCGAGCCTCGGCGATCGCGCCTGCCATGCAGGCGATCGTATCGCTGTCCCCCCCGATCGAGATCGCTCTCCGCACCGCGTCCTCGAAACCGGATGACTCCAGGAACGCCCGAATCGCCTGCGGCACGCTTTCCTGGCAGGAGACCTGAAACTCGTAGGTCTTACGGATCTCATCCAGCGGCGTATCGAGATGATAGCTGAACTTGGTTTCCACGTAATTCTTGATTTGTTCGTTGCTCTGTCCCGTCCGGGCCAGGAAGACTGCCGAGGCGATCGCCTGAGCGCCTTTGATCCCTTCGGGGTGATTATGCGTGACCTCGGCGCTCTTTTTGGCCTCATCAAGGACGGTGTCGAGGGTCCCGAAGGCCAGGCCGACCGGACTGACGCGCATCGCCGACCCGTTCCCCCAACTATTGTAGGGTTCGGTCCCTTTGGACTGGGCCCATTTGTGAAACGAACCGCCGTAGCCGGCATGGGGATAGGCCCGATAATACTCCTTCAGCAGGTCCACGAAGGGCTTGCCGCGGAGAAGGCTTTCGGCCAACGCGACGGTCAGAACCGTATCGTCGGTGAAGTGGGAGGTGGGCTGAAACAGTGGAAACTCGGTCGTCTTGATGTTATTGCGTTCGTAAATCGAGCCAATGATGTCTCCCGCAATGGCGCCCAGCATGGGATTACCCTGGTCCTATCTTGAGGTGCGGCGGCCGTCGTCGCTCTTCGTGTCAGGCGCCAGTGTACGAACGCAGGGGCAATCCCGCGATGGACGGTCGCGGCGATCGTTCACCCAAGACGAACCTGGGTCTCATGCCCACGGTCCCTGTCGGTCTGAAACTGATCAAGAACCGATTTTATGAATCGATTCGTGGGCTGCACCCAGACGGGTTGAGCCGGTTTTCCGGCTTAGTCAGCCCTGATGAACGGGGAGTAGGCCCGGTCGCCGAAGTACGAGTAGCCAACCTCGTCGAGCCTGGTTCCCGAGAGGAGACTCTCGATGAAGCCGTTCCGCTCGACTTGAACCGTGTGAAATATCTTTTTTTCGGGGTTTTCTTTGAGGAAGAAGCTCGCCCGACCTTCGAGTGCCCTGATCCGGTGCATGCCGTCGGTGAGCCGTTTCTGAAAGGAGAAGGAAGGCTCGAGGTCGGCCTGCATGAGATGGCTCCGCCCCCAGGTGCCCCCCGCCGCGCTGACGAACGTTTTACCATTCAAGAGCGCCACGGCGTCGTTGTAGGCGAGCACGCAGAGAAAGTGCGAGTCGGAGGCAAGGAGCCAGGTCGCCAGCTTGTCTCGGTGCCGATCGGTTTCGTAAGCATAGTCGGAATCCAGGAAGGCGATCCTCTCGACCTCATCCGGAATTGCCTCAAGTCCGTTCAAGTAGCCGAAAATGAGGCTCCCACCACCGCTGTGGCCATTGAACACGACGCGAGTGCGCGCGGCGTCGAACCGACCCTGCACAGAGTCGAGCACTTTTGCAATCGCTTTATCTCCATGCGTCTTTCGCCAGGCGGGCCAGCTTTTGAGGTTGTTCTCGAGGTAGGCCACGACGAGGGTTCGGTCCTTGAGCTTCTCGCGGAGGAAACGGGTCTGGGCGCCGATGTGCTGGATCTCGAAGTGCCAGTCTTCGCCCGGCTGGACCGCCTTGCCGATCGTCTGCTCGATCGTGGCTCCGTTGGGAAGCGCGTAGTAGACCAGGAGCACGGGCTTCTCGGAAACCGTGACGGGCCTGTTGATGACGATCCGGACGCCTGGCTCCACACGATACTCCTCGTTCGTTTCCCCGGGAGCACTCCCGAACGACGTGGGCCTTGACCTGGGCTTTGCCCCTGGTTCTGCGGGAAACTCGGTCAATTCGTACCGAGACCGGCTCATCACTCCGTCATGGCTCAAGAGCGAGGCCAAGCTAGGATCGGCGAGAACCTCACCCACATCGGCCGAGTCCCCGTTGAGCGTCATTCGCCGGCTCACCAGCCGGATGCCATGGCTATAGTCGACCCAAGACGCGATATGGCCGGTGTAGAGCGGTTGAATCGGGCTGCCAACCTCCTTGTGCCAGCCGTAGATGGCCACGTTCCCGGGCATCGCAAAGACGCGATTCGCAATCACGACGTCCTTCTTGTGGCCGGCGACCAAGGTGCCCAGCGCCTTTCCTTTTCGCTGGTCACGGACCGTCTCGTTGTGGCGGAGGAAAACCGGCACCGTGGTCATCGCGGAGGTGGGTGGAATGGGCGATGGGTTCAGCTTGATCGCCGCGGCGGCGTAGATATCGTCGACCATCTTGGGTGTCGGCAAGAGGCAGCCCAGCCGATCCGCGATTTTCTGGGCCGTGAAGGGAGTCATCGGGGTCAGGAAGTAGTCGTCGTCCGAACCGATTGCAAGGTAGTCCGGAGTGACCTTGTACGTCGCCTTGGCCTTCTCGGTCGTGACGCTGACCGGAACGAGCGAGCGGAGGAAGCGGGGAACGTTGCCCCGCTCGAACTCGGCCAGGATCTTTGCTTCCCGCTCTTTCAACGGTAAGTCCGCGATCGACCGGGCAAACTCCGTTCCGTTCTGCGCCGAGGATAGGCGCGGCGGCAAGTCGAGCTCATCCGCCCGGACTGACGACCCGAGACTCATCAGAAAGAGCGTGATCACGGTGTTCTTCATCAGCCCGTCCCAGGTTTGCATCTTCGAGTCGCCGGCCCCTGCCTATTGTCCGCGGCCCCGTCGAGACGACCGACCCGGCTCCTGGCGGTCGATCTGACGGGGCCACAGTCCACAAACCCACTTACATAAGCATACGACTACCGCTCAATTTTCCCCTGCAATCCCTGAAAGAGTGGAATCATCCCCTTCTCGACGACGGGACCGACCTGGCTGGGGAGCACAAAGTGGAACTCGTAGCCCTTCGGCGCCCGGGGAGTCAGCGAAATACCGAAGAGGGCCGGCTCCTTGGGTAGGTCCGCGGGAACCTTCAGCTCGGGCTTATTCAGCGCTGCGCCAAATTGCGACGCGAGCATTCGGACGATTCCCTGCGCGTTCATGATCATCAAAAGGCTGGCCTGCTCGGGGAGCGCGGAGCGGACGGCCTGATAGGACGGTACGGTTCCGATACCGGAATTCCCCTTGAGATAGAAATCGATCTGAGCCTTGGCCTCATCCCAGGTCGGCGTCGTGACTTGAAAGACTCTCTTGCCGTCGGTACCGATCCAGTAGCTGAAGGTGTCGCCGCCGAACATCGCTTTGACACTCGCGGCCCCCGCTTGATTCCCCGCGCCGAGCTTATCGCTATCAATCGTCGCAACGACATGCGTGAACTTCATACCCTCGTGGGTTTCCACATCGGCGTCAACCTTGACGTCCTTGTAGAAATTCAGGGGGCTATCCGCATTTTTCATCGCCTGAAGCATGGCCGCGTTCGCCGCGATATACCCTTTCGGGTCCGAGACGTTGACAACATTGAACGCACGCATCCCGTGCCCAAACGATGCGGTCCCCAGGGTTTCAATCCGCCCCTGGCCGTGGAACAATTCCATGGCCTTTGCCAGTTCGGGGCTCGCCTTGGCTCCGGGACTGACCATGCTCAGGCTCAGGCTCTGCAGCCGGGCCACTTCCTTCGCGTTCATATTCATGTAAACGTAAAACGCGGCATCGGTGGCGAGCTTGCTCAAGTCGGCCGTTCCCGCCCCACTCGTCGCGATCGCGTTCGCGGGGCCTGCCCCAGCCTTCATGTCGAGCTCGCCGGCCAGTTGGAATCCTTCCGCGGCGAAGTCGAGGTTGAACGTCAGAGCGTCGGCGTCCTTGATCGAGTCGAACAGACGCCCGTAGATCACTTTGACGCTCTCCATCGACGCGCCGTTCTGCCCCTGCTGCCCAGCCTGATCCAGGGCGCCCATGAACTGCTGGCGGGCCTGATCGATCTGGTCGGCGTAACGATCAGAAATCTTCGAAACATTGAGGTACAGGCCGACATCGCCGGCCAAGAATTGTTTGGCGAGCGCGGGGGTGAGGGCCTGCTCGAGCGACTTCTCGCCCGGCTTGGCGATGGCGGCGATGAACTCCTTGTCAGGGCCGAACGCCACGAACCCAGGCCCCTTGACGGCGTACCACGTACCCCTGCTGTGGGGGCTGTCGAACGAGTCGAATCCGCCGTCCTCGGCCTTGAGAACAACGTCCTTACCACTGGCGAGCGACTTGAGTACGCCACGGTAGTCATCCTGGATGACCATGACCGCGAACGGGATCACGCCGTCAGGGCCGGGCGCGACCGCCCGCACCAGGCCCACCCACGCGGTCTTGATCGCCCCCTCGCCGAATTGCGTCTTGAACTTGGCCAAAAGATCCCCCAGAGCCGGCTCCGCCATAGCCCCCAATTGGGGGCTCATCGCCTTGAGCATCGCCGTCAAATCGGTCGAGGTTGGCGCGAGGCCACGGCTCCGGATGACCAGGTCGACATCACCGGGTACCGCTTTTAACAAGGCGGTTTCTGCCGGAGTTTGGCCCAACGTCGCGGCCACGATCCACATGGATAGGAACTGTGCTAACATGGGACGAATCTCGCCTCCTTCGGGTTCGGAAAGTGGATCGATTCCTCCCTCCCCCTCGCTTTGGAAATTCGACTCAAACGAGGGGGCGAGTTGTCGACCTCTTGGGAACGCGTCACTCTATCGAGTGCCACCTGTCGCCGCAAGCGACACTTGGAGCATAAAATCACACGCAAATACATTTCTTAAAATCCCGAAACTTGATTCCCTGTTTGTTTCTTTTCACCGACCCGATACAGGGCTCGGAAGCCTCCCGCTTTTCGTTCCCATGGTCCCAGGTACATAAAGTGTTCTCGAGGAGTTGGAACCGAACGTGAATCCATCGAAGGGACGGCATCTTGAATTCAATGCCGGAAGTCGCGGCCAGTGGGATGGGTTCTCCGAACATCGGGGGCGGGTCACGCGGTTGCTCGAGGCCGGTGCCCGACCGGGGGAGAGCCGGCTCTGCGTGCTCGGAGCCGGAAACTGCAACGACCTGGATTTACCGACGCTCCTGAAGGCCCACGGCGACGTCTACCTGGTGGACCTGGACCAAGGCGCCCTGGCCCAGGCCGCGGAGCGTCAAGGGGTGGCGGCCCACCCGTCTCTTCACCAAGTAGGGGGAATCGATCTCACCGGCATGATCGACGTGTGGGCAGGCTGGTCTCCGACGACCTTGATTGGCACTCGAGAGCTCTCGAGCCTGGTGGAGGAACCAACGCGCCGGGTCATCCCGAGCCTCCCGGCTCCGTTCGACCTGGTCGCCTCGACCTGCCTGCTCAGCCCGCTCGTCGGCAATGCGTTCCACTCGGTGGGTGAGGCCCATCCTCAGTTCATGACCATCGTGCAGTCGATCCGGGCGGGACACTTGCGTCTCATGAGCCGGCTGACCGCTCCGGGTGGCTCCGCATTGTTGATCACCGACGTCGTTTCTTCAGAGACGCTGCCGGCGCTGCCGACTTTCGCGGACTCGGCGCTGTCCGACCTCCTGAGCGAGCTCGTGCGCGATCGAAATTACTTTCACGGGGTCAATCCGGAGGTCCTCTGGACGACCTTCGAGGAGGACCCGGTCCTTCGCGCGCTCGTGACCGAACGAGAAGCGCTCACACCCTGGCGTTGGAAGCTGCACGCACGCCTTTATCTGGTCTGGGCGATCCGGTTCAAGGTGGCCTCAAGCTTGATCCGGTGAGCCGGCAGAACCGCCCACGCCACCGCATTGGGATCGATGAAGCCGTCCGTTACAATGCGACTCGTCCTCGTCGAACCGTCTTCCGGGGGGTCTCACATGAACGGACGCTGGCTCATTTTTTCACTGATGCTCGCCGGGTTGGGAAGCCTGACCCTGGCCGCCGAGGAACCGGCCTTGCCCGCCTCGACCTACCACCCGGTGCCGGGCTGGCCCGAAACGCCGGATTCGATCCGTTTCGGGGCGGTGTCCGCGCTGGCAACCGATTCGTCCGACCGGATCTTCGTCTTCCACCGGGGCGAGCACCCGATCGTTGTTTTCGATCGCGACGGAAAATACGTGCGATCCTGGGGCGATGGACTGGTCAAGCAGGCCCACGGCCTGCGGATCGATCACGAGGATAACGTCTGGATCACCGACATCGGCGACCATCTGGTGAAAAGTTCGCCCCCAACGGCACGCTCCTGATGACGCTCGGAACGAAAGGCAAGCCTGGGACCGGGCCGGACCATTTCAATCAGCCGACCGACGTGGCGATCAGCCCCTCGGGCGCCTTTTTCGTCTCCGATGGATACGGTAACGCGCGGGTGTTGGCGTTTTCCAAAGAAGGCCGCTTTCTCAAAGAGTGGGGAAAGAGGGGAACGGGCGACGGCGAGTTCCGCCTGCCCCACGCCATCTGCCTCGATCGCCGCGGGCGGATCTACGTCGGAGATCGTGAGAATGATCGGGTCCAGATCTTCGACCCCGAGGGCAAATTCCTCGCAAGCTGGACCACGGGAGGAGCCCCCTTTGGACTCGGCCTGGCCGGGGACGGCCGCCTCTTCGTCGCCGACGGCCGGGCCAATCGCGTGACCGTCCTGGATCCCGAGGGAAAGCCCCTGACCCATTGGGGCCAGAAGGGGACCGAACCCGGTCAATTCCTCTTGCCACACGCCGCCTGCCTCGACTCACAAGGCGCTGTTTATGTGGCCGAAATCAACGGCAAACGCGTGCAAAAATTCACGGCCAAGTGATTCGCCAAGGCCCACTCGCAGCCCAGATGAAGCCGGCGATCGCACCTTTTTTTTGATTCGATGATTTCTCAACATCAAGCATACAAAGGCATCCTCATGACGACCGAACGCCGATCCGCCCTGTTTCCGCTGCGCCGAGGTTCCGTCGTGATGGCGGTCCTCACGTTGCTCTTGACGACCCTGGGCGCAGACCAAGCCGAGACGACGACGGCGGAGAAGCCGCTCGTCCTCTTTGACGGCAAGAGCCTGGACGGTTGGAAGAAGACCGAGTTTTTCCGATCAGGCGTGGTCCAGGTGGTTGACGGTGCGCTCGTCATGGCCCCTGGCCGAGCAATGACCGGCATCACCACCACCCGCAACGATCTGCACACGACGAATTACGAGCTGAGCTATGAGGCCAAGCGGATCACCGGCTCCGACTTCTTCGCCGCGGCGACCTTTCCCGTCGGCAAGTCGTTCGTGACCTTCGTCAACGGAGGCTGGGGAGGAAACGTTACCGGAATCTCCAGCCTCAATGGCGCGGACGCCTCGGAGAACGAAACCAACCGATTCGTCAAATATGAGAACAAGACCTGGTATAAGTTCCGCGTTCGCGTCACCGACCAGACGATTGCCTGCCGGGTCGACGACAAGGAAATCATCCTCCTCGACCATCGCGGCCTGCAACTCGGCACCCGGATCGAAACCCGCCCCAATCAGCCACTCGGGTTCGCAACCTATGAGTCCACCGGCGCCCTCCGAAATATCGAGATCCGGCCGCTGACCCCCGCCGAGGTCAAGGCCGCCGACAAGCCGGAGTCGTGATCCGCCCACGCCCCAAGCCCGATCGCGGATTCGCAAAATCCATGGACCCGCGACAAAAAGTCAGATCCGTTCACCATCAACGTGCATGAAATAAGAGGTGAGGGCGAAAACGATCGCGAGAGCAACGCAGACCGGAGAATGGAGAGATGGCCAACGACACGACGACTGCCGGCTTGAGGCATCTCTCCACGCTCTTCTCCGCCGGAACGACCTCCGGCCTCAGTGATGCCCAACTTCTGGAACGGATCAAAACCGCAACCAGGGCGGCCAGGACGGCGGAGGCCGCTTTCGAAACCTTGATCGCCCGCCATGGGCCGATGGTTCTCGGAGTCTGCCGGCGTGCCTTGTGTGACCCGCGCGACGTCGAGGACGCGTTCCAGGCCACGTTTCTCGTGCTCGTCCGCAAGTCGGCCGTGGTCCAGGTTGACGACACGCTGGGCCGCTGGCTCTACGGCGTGGCCAGGCGAGTTGCGCACCGGGCACGGGTCCTGGCCGAGAAGCGGAGGGCCCGGGAAACGAGTTCCTCCACCTGGGAGCCGTCACTTCCGGCCCCCGACGCGGAACGGGGAGAACTCCTCGCGGCCCTGGATGATGAGCTGGGCCGGTTGCCCGAAAAATACCGCGTGCCGGTCTTGCTCTGCGACCTGGAAGGGCTCACGCATACCGAGGCGGCGAGCCGGCTTCAGTGGCCCGTCGGCACGGTCAAGGGGCGGCTGGCACAGGCTCGGAGCCTACTGAGGGGGAGATTGACGCGCCGAGGACTGGCTCCCAATGCCCTGCTGCTGGGTTCGGTCATCAAGGCCGAGGCGCGGCTCGTCGTGCCCGCGCGCCTCGCCGCGCAAACGTTGCGTTCCGCCTTGCCATTCGCGATCGGCGGTCAGACCGCGGCCACGTTGGCCTCGGCAACGGTCGTCGCCCTGTCCCAGGGAGCCTTGAGAGCCATGTTTCTCTCCAAGCTGAAGATGGTTGCCATCGGATTGCTGGCGTCGTTGGGGGTGACCGTAGGGGCCGGGGTCCTCGCCGAGGCCGGCCACAGAGACACGTGGGAAACCTCGGATCAGGGAATCGAAGCGGATGCCGCTACCGACCGTCTGTCGAGGACCGCAGGCGAACCGCGTCCGGCAAACGCCGTCGCGATCGTCAGCGACGTGGAGTCGGAGACAAAGATTATCACCCTCGCCCCCAATGGCGCGGATCTGAGGCATGGCGATGTCGTTTGTCAGCTTGACTCCGCGCCCTTGAAAGAACGACGGGCCAAGCAGGCGATCGCGACGGCGAAGGCCAGGGCCGCCTATCAAAAAGCAGTGCGCCGACGCGAGGCCGCCGAACTTGCCGTCATCGAGTACAAGGTAGGGATCTATCCACAAGACCTCGAGACGGTCAATGACGAGATCAGCCTGGCCGAGGCCGAGCGAAAGCGGGCCGAGGATCGTCTGGAGTGGTCGCGAAAAATGCATGCCAAGGGCTACGTCTCGAAGGACCAGAACACCGCCGATACGATCTTATTGCAACAGAAGATCTTTACATACGAGAAATCGACAACAAAGAAGGATTTGCTCCAGAAGTTCACCTACAGCAAGGCGGTCAAGGCGCTCAAGAGCGAGCTTGAACAGGCCCGCTCCGAAGAGCGAATTCGAGAACTCGACTGGAGACGCGAGAAGGATCAACAGGCGAAAATCGAAAACCAGATCGAGCACTGCCGAATCATAACTCCTGTCACCGGCAAAGTGCAGTATGCCCGCTGGCCAGTGCCCGGGGTCGACGGACAATTCGCAACCGTCGAAATCGGGACGCCCGTCCGCTGGGCTCAACTGCTCCTCTGGATCATCCCGAGCGATCGAGGGACGGTGCGATCCCGATAGTCCCGCTTCGCGACAGAAACCAAGGAGCCCGGCCGATGCCGCGACCGCTCCACGGGGGATCATGCTCCGGCAGATTGCTCGGCGAGGAAACCTCGCTTGAAGACCCGAGCCGTGCCGCGACTTCGGGTTTTTGCCCTGCGATGCGAACCGAGAGATCCCGAATTTACTTTGACGAGGGTCGTCGGCTTCGTTCCAATAGCCGACCAACTCGACCGATATGATATCGGTTGCTCGTCAACTCGGCCCCGGTCCCCAGTCCGTTGGGACACTTTCGCCCCGGAACAAGGAACGCCATGAGGTCATTGCTCAGTCCCCTGCTCCTCGCAACCCTCGTTTCCTTGGCCGACCCGACGGACACAATCGCCGCGGGCGGAGCGGACCGGCCCAATATTCTGTTCATCATTTTTGATGACTGGGGCTGGAACCACGCCGGCGCCTACGGCTGTTCCTGGGTCAAGACGCCGAACTTCGACCGGGTCGCGCGCGAGGGAGTCTTGTTCAAGAACGCGTTCACCTCGAACCCGAAGTGCAGCCCGTGCCGCGCCAGTATCCTCACCGGGCGGAATAGCTGGCAGCTCGAAGAGGCGGCTTGCCACTACGGGATCTTCCCCCGCAAGTTCGCCGTCTATCCCGAGTTGCTTGAAGCGGCCGGTTATACCGTGGGGCTCACGGGGAAAGGGTGGGGACCAGGCGATCATCAGTCCACCGGCTTCACGCGCAACCCCGCCGGCCCCCTCTTTGATGAGCACACCACCAAGCCTCCGGCCTCGGGCATCGCCCGGACTGACTATGCAAGGAACTTCGCATCGTTCCTCGACAAACGACCGGCAGACCGGCCCTTCTGCTTCTGGATGGGATTCAAGGAGCCCCACCGTGACTACGAACGCCACTCAGGCGTTCGCCTCGGCAAACGGCCCGAGGACGTGAAGGTGCCCGCCTACCTCCCCGACCTCGACGTGGTCCGGGACGACCTGCTCGACTACGCCGTCGAGGTCGAGCATGCCGACGCCCACATCGGGAAGGTCCTCGAAGCCCTCAAGGAGGCCGGCGAACTCGAGCGGACTCTGATCGTCGTGACCTCCGACCATGGAATGCCATTCCCCCGAGTGAAGGGGCAAATCTACGAAGATGGTTTCCACCTTCCGCTGGCGATCCGCTGGGGTGATGCGATCAAGCCGGGGCGTGTGGTCGACGACTTCATCAACGTACGTGACTTCGCGCCGACCTTCCTGGAACTGGCCGGCTTGCCGCCGCACCCGCAGGTGACCGGTCGAAGCCTGGTGGAATTGCTCCGCTCCCCGGCATCGGGATGGGTCGATCGGAGCCGCAACGTGATGCTCGCCGGCAAGGAGCGTCACGACCTCGGCCGCCCCTACGACTGGGGCTATCCCGCACGAGCGATCCGCACGCCCGAGTTCCTCTACGTCCACAACTACTTCCCCGACCGCTGGCCGGTCGGGAACCCGGAGACCGACTTCGGCAACTGCGACCCAGGCCCCACCAAGGAACTGCTCAAGACGATCGGTGGCGAGTTCTATGAGATCGCCTTCGGTAAACGGCCGATGGCCGCTCTCTATCGCCTGGCCGATGACCCGGAATGCGTCCGAAATCTCGCCTCAGACCCCGCTTATGCCACCGTTATGGCCACCCTCCGCGACCAAATGATCACCATGCTCCGCGAGGAAAAAGACCCGCGAGCGCTTGGCAACGGAGCGATCTTCGAGACCTACAAATACGTCGGACCACGAGCCAAGGGGTACGACACCTGGCTCAAGGAGCACAATCCAGGCCCCACGACGGATCCCCAAACCGAGCGCGTCCCCGCCAAGAAAGCCGGCGGCAAACGGGGGAAGGCCCAGGCTGACACCCCCTGAGAACCGGCTGTGCTGAGTCGCCAAGTATCGCCGTCTCAGCCTCGAGGTCATGCACAGCAAGAGGAGTCGGTCGCAAACCTGGTCGGCCTGCCGACCGGCCGAAGCCACGGTCGCCGCCTGACGTGCTCGATCCTCAATTTTTTTCCAAGCGGAACCACCCATGGATCTGATCCAACGAACCATCGATCTCGCCAGGGCAAACGTCGAGCAAGGAGGTCGGCCCTTCGCCTGCATCATTGCCAAGGACGGCGAGATTCTCGTCGAGGCGGTGAACCTCGTCGCTCAGACTCACGACCCGACGGCCCACGCCGAGATCGTCGCCATCCGCGAGGCGTCGGCGAAACTGGGGACCGAGCACTTCACCGGCTGCGAGTTCTATATCCTCGCCCATCCCTGCCCGATGTGCCTGGCCGCCATGTACTACTGCAGCCCGGACCGGGTCGTTTTCATCACGACGAGGCAAGAGTATTCGCAATTCTACATTGATGACCGCAAGTATTTCACCCTGGCCAATTTCTACGACGAGATCGGCAAGCCCTGGAACGAGCGGACCATGCCCATGGTCCACGAACCCAACCCGGCCGCCGTCGAGGTCTACCAGCGTTGGAAAGCGTTGAACCAACCGTAAGCCCCCTCATTCCCACCCAACAATTTCCGCCTCCACCTCTTCCCAACCGTTATGTTCAAACCAGGTTGGAGCCCAAGCCGAGAGACCGCTTTACCTTTCGCCAGCAAATGTTAAACTATAGTGAATGGATGCGTGACTCGGCTCGGGCTTCGCCCGATTCCGGCGACACCGGGAGATTGGTCATGGGCCAGCATAAGCAGACTCCGTACAGCGAAGGCATGGCAACGCGACGAGACTTCCTCCAGGTGGGTTACTCGGGGCTCCTCGGAATGGGGCTGCCCGGTCTCCTGGCGGGCCGAAGCGCAGCGGCGGCCACCGCCGGCGCGACCCCGGGGCGTGCGAAATCGGTCATCGTGATCTTGCTGAGCGGCGGCCTGGGCCAGCACGACTCGTTCGACATGAAGCCCGAAGCGCCCGACGGAATCCGGGGCGAGTTCAAACCGATCGATACGGCGGTCCCCGGCATCCAGATGTGCGAGCACCTGCCCGGCCTGGCCGCGCGGGCCAAGCGGTTGGCGGTCGTCCGGTCGATGTCCCACCCCGAGGGAAACCATCTCTGCGCGGTCCACCGGATCCTGACCGGGCATGCGTCGGTCCCGCGGGGCGCCAGCGACCTCGATCGGGTCGCTTCGCGCGACGACTTCCCCTGTTACGCGGCCGTGCTCGACAGCCTCCGCCGCCGGAGCGACGGGATTCCCAACGGCGTAGCCCTGCCGACTCGCCTGGTCGAGGGACCGCTCACCTGGCCAGGCCAGGACGCTGGCTTCCTCGGCCCCCGTCACGACCCCTGGCAACTCAAGCTCGACCCGAGACAAGCGGAATCGAAGGACGACAGCCTCGCCCTGCCGGACGGTCTCGACCCGGCCCGACTCCATCGCCGCCGCCACCTGCTCGGCCAGACCTTCGTCGTTCCTCCGTCCGGTGACGCCTTTGCCGACCAGCAAGACGCCGCCCTGGCCCTGCTCTGCAACGGGCAAGTCGGCCGCGCGCTGAATGTGGAACGCGAGGATCCGCGACTGGTCGACCGCTACGGCCACCACTCGTTCGGCAAGTCCCTCCTGCTGGCTCGACGCCTGGTCGAGGCCGGGGTGCCGATCGTACAGGCCTCCATGGGGATCGTGCAGACCTGGGATACCCACGTCAACAACTTCCCGAACCTCAAAGATAACCTCCTGCCCCCGCTCGACCGGGCAGTTTCGGCCCTGCTCGACGACCTCGAAGTCCGCGGCCTGCTCGACGAAACCCTCGTCGTGATGCTCGGTGAGTTCGGCCGAACCCCACGAATCCACCCCCTCAAACCGGGCGACGTCCCGGGCCGCGACCACTGGCCGGCCGTCTTCCCGGCCGTTTTCGCAGGAGCGGGAGTCGTCGGCGGGCAAATCATCGGCAAGTCCGACCGGCTCGGAGCCTACCCGATCTCGCGAAGCTTCAGCCCCCCTGACCTCGCCGCGACCATCTATAACGCCCTCGGCGTCGACACAGGCACCGAACTCCGCGACCGACTCGGCCGCCCCCTGACCCTCTGCTCCGGTCAGCCAATCGCGTCCCTCTATTCGACCGCGCCGGTTTGATCA
The DNA here is from genome assembly GCF_045290345.1 of Singulisphaera photorubra. GTDB lineage: Bacteria > Planctomycetota > Planctomycetia > Isosphaerales > Isosphaeraceae > Singulisphaera. The sequence continues at coordinate 6,092,172 of NZ_CP155447.1, forward strand.
GCCCGGCGCATTCCCGATCGCACCTCTGATATTTGTCCTTGAGAGATTCGCGTCCGCCCATTACAATTGTCGTTCGCCCTCCGTGAGGAGGCTCCCAACACGCCTTTTGCGGTCAGCGAACGAGTGCTTGCCATGAGCGTCACGATCCTGATCTGCCCCTGCGGGCGTCGGCTGAAGGCAACGGGGGTTTCCCCAGGCAAGAGCGGCAGGTGCCCGAGTTGTGGGGCCTTGATCCGCGTGCCTGAAGCCGGGGGCACTCCACCAACCGACAGCGGCGTGGACGACGAGTGGAATTGGGAAGGGACCTACGACCTCGGCCAGGCGGTGAAGCCACTCGCACTTCGCCCCCTGGAGCCGCCGGACCCGTCGCCTCGTCCGATGAATCCCTGGCCTGACGAGCTCGAGTTGCCGGAAACCAGCGAACTGGCGGCTCCTCCCGTCGCCGAGGGCGGGCAAGCCGACGACGAGTGGGGCTGGCATGGGACGGCCTACAACCTCGGCGCGAACATCGCGGCTCCCCTCTTGAGTTCCGGCGAAGCGCGGCCATCGAGCGAAGGTGTGGGCATCGGCGAAGGCCCGGTCCCGACCCCAGCCCCGATTGGCTGGACCCAGGATGGGGGAGAAGCACGGGTGACCAACCGACCGCCACCAGATGCGTGGTGGCCCCCTACCCTCTTCTACCCTCTCCGAGGCGCCGAGGGGGTGGCCATGGTGATCACTCTTGGCCTGGCCTGCTGGGCCATGGCCACTCTCGTCCCGGAGTACTGCCTGTCACTCCAAACGAGCGCCGAATTTTGGGGAGCCGGATTGATGGGCACCCTCATCGGCCTGATCACTGCCTTGCCCTCGGTGATCTTATTGCCGATGGTTCTTATCTACTGGCTTCAATATCTCGGGCGCGTACTGACCGCCTCGTTCGAGGGGGAGACCTTGCCCCCGCGCCTGCCAGACCGGAACTTCGAGGGCCTTTTCGACGGTCTCGGCACCTGGATGCTCTGGGGCGTTCTCGGTCCTGGCATCGGGTTCCTTCCCTTGGTCGCCTACGTCGTCGCCGTGGGGAGCAGCCTCCCCTGGAACCCTGGACTCGCGATCGCTCTCGGCCTGCCTGGGTTTCCGTACGCGATGATGGCCTTGTTACTCGTCTTCCTGAACGACGACCCGTTGGAGGCAAAGCCTTGGAGCGTCCTCAGTTCGATCGGCCGCCTCGGCCTATCGTTCTTCGGGCTCTGTCTGACGATCGGAACGATCATCGGTTCGGCCGCCACCGCCTTCGTCGGCGCATTCTTGCTTCGCCCCCAATTATTCTGGCTCTATATCGTGACGAGCCTGGCCTGCTGGCTGCTGACAGCCTGGACCACGATCGTGACGATGCATGTGCTCGGCTCCTACCACAAAACGCATCAGCAACCCACCCGTCCCACCCGGAGCCGTCCCCGCAAGCAACCGGCTGGCCCGCCCTCCTCAAACGCCCCTCTCGGAGACCTTCAGAGGTCTTGAGCCGATTTCGGAGCCCGGGGACAGACGCCTCGCAACGAAGCAAGAATGCAGGCCGGGTGCCTGCGGTCCCAGGGAACGTTACCAACGCATATCACGATTTCAAAGGCTGATTTCGAGGGCCGCTCTCAGCGCCAGGACGGCGACCTCCTTGGCTTTCGCCTCGACTTCCACGGTCAGTCGACGGCCGAGCCATGCGTCGGGGAAATCGTTCCGGTCGATGAAGTCATGATGGCGCTGAGGCTTGGGGCCGTTCCACCCTTCGATCGGGCTGGAAACGTGAAAAAGCGGTTCTCTGTCCCAGGTGGCCACAGCCTGTTCGGTCGCCTCGTCGACGGTCAGGCCGTCCGGAAGGCAGCGGTGATGATGAACGTCGTAGACGAGCGGAAGCCCTTCGTTACGACATAAGGGGAGCAAGTCGAGAGGCGAGTAGGATTTATCGTCGTTCTCCACGGTCAGGACTCGCCGGGCCCTGGGGGAGAGACGTTGCAAGTTCCGGGCGAAATCCCCCAGGGCTTTGGGCTTATCACCGTAAGCCCCACCGCCGTGGACGTTCACGACGTCGGCCGCCACCCACTCAGCCACCTCGGCTTGATACTCCAACTCTCGGACCGAGGCGTCGACGACGTCGGGCCTTGGGGAATTCAGTACGACAAACTGATCGGGGTGAAAGCATGTCCGCAGACCCGAACTCGTGGCGAAGGCGCCACAGGCTTGAAATCGGGCCACGATCTCCGCCCCTTGCGGCAGGTCGTTCAACGCGTAGCCGAGAACGGGGTGAGACTTCAAGGGCAGGATCTGGCTCGTGATCCGGAAACAGCCGATTCCATTCCGTGCGCAAAACTGGAGGGCTGCCATCAAGGTTTCGGCATTCGACTGACAAAGCCGGCTGAGTTTTGCCAGGCCGTCGGCTCGCGTCATCCGCCCGATCGCCGTCGCGGTCGTGCTGGCAAACTTGATGGGCTGATCCCGGAAGATGCAGCAAAGCCCGAGCCGAAGCCGGGGATCACGATCGAGAACGACGGGCCGGCTGTTATTCATCGCGACGATGATACCACAAGGTGAAATCCACCTGGCAACGTTGGCTTCGTGAGCGGAGAATGTCGAGCGATTCCGAGTCTCGCGAGGGGGGTGATTGCGATGGGGTTAATGAGCCGGCTGAAGGAATGGTCCGATCTCCAGAAGGTCAGACTCATCGAGGAATTGCCCGACGTGACGGGGGGAAAGGATGGCGAGTCGCTGCTCAAAGAACTCGTCGGTTCATCCTACCAGTTCAAGGACGCCCACCTGCTCACCGGCCGACGGATCCCCTCGAAGAGTCAGGGACGGCGGCGAGAGATCGACCTGATCGTCTGCACGCCCAGAATGATCCACCTGATCGAGGTCAAGAACTGGTCGGGCCGGCTCGAAGTTCGACAGGGAGCCTGGCGCCAGACTCGCCGAGGTGGGGACGTGTTGGATCACGGAAACCTCCTCGAGTCGAATCTTCAAAAGCAGGACGCCGTGGTCGAGTACCTGCGAGAGTGCGGCGTCGATCTCGACGCGTCCTGGATCCGCAGCCACATTGCCTCCAAGGTCATTTTCACCAATCCAAACCTGCAACTGGAACCGACGATTGAGGCTCGCCCCGACGTCATCTCGCGCAAGGAGTTGGACGAGTACCTCAGCAAGCAGTCCGCGAAAAAAGGGCGGGCGGAAACCATGTTCTCGTCGCTCATCGACTGCTGCCTGGCCCGGGATTCGCGACCAGGCGAAAGCCTCGGATCCTCCACTGCCGGGCGAATCCCGTCCGGTCAGTACAAGCAGATCGTTTCGTGGCTGTCAGAGGTTGGCACCTGGGACCAACTCCAACACTACGGCGGCAAGACCGTCGCGGGGGACGTGGTAAGCCTGAGGGTGGGAGGAACGACCTATCGCGTGGGAGAGTTCAGGGAGCAGGCAGGGCGGCATCCCATCCGTGTCAGGTGGACAAGGGGCCGATTCTGGGGCCTGTTCAAGGCGATCACGGGACTGGGCTCGCTCGGAAACCTCAAGCTGGGAAGGACCAGGCTCAAGCTCTCCCCAACCGACACGGTGCTGTTTCACGCGGTCGGCGAGCCACAAACAACGGTCCGCAAACTCACCGACCTGCAACAAATCATGCTGGGCTCTTGAGTTACGAGCATAAGTATCTCTCCCGCCCCCGCGCATCGCCGCTGATCAGTGGTCAGAATCCGATTTCTCCCGCAGGGTGGGCACGGCCCACCATCCTTATCTCCTTGCTAAAGCGGAGGTTAAGACAGCAGGCCGTGCCCACCCTACAGGAATTATGAGGCCGAAGGTGATGCCATGGGCGATCACGTTGACGTGGGGAGAAACGGGTTCGGCAAAGCTTTACGAGGGAATTATGGCCGGCCCGTCCGGGCTAAGGATCATACTCACAGAATATCACGTGGCGACTTGTTAAGGGACCAGACCGCTTCGGCATAGCGCGTCCCACAGGTGATTCCTCGGTACGCGGCCAGGGCCTCTTTGACGTGCTGCGCGGAGTCTCGCGAGCCGGGTTTGTAAGGTTCGTTCCGCACGAGCGCCATGAACTGGCCCAGCCAATCGATCGCCTGCTCCCACTCGTGCGTGACATCCACGAACGTATCAGGCTCGAACCCGATTGTGTGACGCGGGCCGTTGTCGTAGGAGTAGATCCGCCTCGGATTCTTCACCGGGCGATTGTCCAGCAAAGGGCTGGCGTAACGAAGCGCGATCTCGCTCAATTGAGAGGCGACCACATGGTCGTCGTGATGATCTTGGCCCCAGAGCATGAAGGCGACGTCAGGCTGCACGTCAGCGACCACCTCGGCCACCGCTCGCTTGGTTTCCAGAGTGACATCGAAGCAGTGCGACTTGAAGTCGAGGTAACGCAACTCCACGCCATGTTCCTTGCAGATGGCGGTCGTTCCCTCAACCAGCTCCTTCCCACGCCCCTTGACCGGGGCCCAGTTCGTGTAGTCGCCGATCATCGCGAGGATCACAACCCGGTAATGCTTCTTGATCGCCTGAAGCATGATGCCGGGAATCCCGAAGACGCAATCATCGTAGTGGGCGCCCATCGCCAGCAAGGTCGGCATGAATCACTTCGCCTCTTCTGATTGTCCTGTCCGTCGAAGCCAGAGCGACACGAGCTTCCGACCTTATTCGCTTTCTCCCATGGGGGAAAGAACCAACTTCAGGGCCGGGGAGAATCCGTTCGAGACGGGGAGCCGAGGATGAAGTCGTCCGGGGCTTGAGGGAGCGTACGAACTCGAGGAGGGAACGGCGGTAGCGGTTGAGATCCGTCTCGAGGAAGTTGAGATGGCCGGCCTTCTCGAAAAAGATCAGACGGCCGTGACTCTTCACGCGTTGGTGAAGCGCCTTGGCTTCGTGAGGACGCGCTTTACGATCGGCCTCCCCCGCGAGGATCAGGACGGGAACATCGGAAGGAATTCCCTGGATGGCGTCGACCGGCGAAATCGCATCCAAATCGGGCAGAACGAGGAGAGCGGCGATCGAAAGCCCCTGGTAGGCGACCCACTCCAGGAGCGGCGGAAGCGCATTCTGGGTGCGGTTCCGAACGGCTCGCCTGAGATGTTCATAAGGACTTTCCAGGATATAACCGCGGACCCGATGGGCGAGCTCTCCCGACGCGAACACGGCCGCCGCCGCGCCCATCGAGGTTCCCAGCACGATCACCGGCCGTCCTGGCCTGCGTCGTTCGAGAAAATCGACTCCGGCGACCACGTCGTGGCGGGCGCTGAGGCCAATGTCGTTGAACTCCCCTGTGGAATCGCCATGGGCCCGGAGCGAGATCAAGAGCACCGAGCAGCCCTCGGCCGCGAGGACCTCGGCCCGAGTCAGACAGTTCCTGCGCCGACCTCCGTTGCCGTGAAGCAGAAGAACCGAAGGGGCTTCCCCCGTCCCCTCCGCGTACCAGGCCCCGAGCTTCTGGCCGTCCCGAGTCGAGAGCCGGGGCGACTCGAACTTACCCCACGCCACGTTCGGGGCCGGTTCGGCGAACGGAGCGCGGCGACGCCGGGTCAGTTGATGGGCCACCACCAGGGAAACCACCAGCCAGATCACGACCGCGACGGCGAGGATCCGCGCTCCCCGCCTGACCGGTTTCGCAGTGATGAGCCGCAAGACGTATCGCGTCGACCGGAATTCCATCACGATCGCAACCTCCCTGTTTGATCTTCGCCCGTCACTTCGTCGGCCGAGACCGGTCGACCAGGGGCGAAGTTTCCCGCCAAGTTCATTCGATTCGCTCACGGCAGTATGATAGGACGACGAGAGGAACCAAGGAGAACCGCATGTTGGAGGCCGTAACCCCTCGGCGATATCGTCTCACGTTGCGATCGCTGATGATCGTGGTCGCGGTCTGCGCGCTCCTTCTTTTTCCGCTCTCCCGATCGATTCGCGAGTTGGAGCGGATCCGCCAAGCGCGTTTGAGGGCGGTTCAGGAAGCGAAGATCGCCCGGGATCTCGGTCGAAAAAGCAAGGCGGAGGCGCTCAGCCTGCTGGGCCTTGCCCACGCCCAAGGGACGGTCGACTCTTCCCCCGGAGAGACCGGAACCGGGGCCGAGCGTGACGTCGTCACGCAGCAGACCGAAATCTCGCCGACCGACGACCGATGGCGGGGGAAAGTGTGGGCCGCACTCTCGGTAAACCCGCCGATCGTCCGCCAGGGCGAAACGGCAGGGCTCAACCTCGAGTTCACCCTGGTCAATGATAGCCAACAACGCCTCGCCCCTCGGATCTTCGACTCCCGGATCGTGGTCAACGGAACGGAAGTCGCGGAGTCCCCCCTTCTGAGGGGCCGCCTCCCTCGCATCGACGCGCTGGCTCCCGGGGAGGAACTTCACTTCACCGTGCCCTTTGGTCGTCGCTTCGAGGAACCAGGGGTCTACCGGGTCGTCTGGAAGGGGCCCGGATTCCGTTCGCCGGAGATGGTCATCCGGGTCCTTCCCAAGCGCCCGAATGGGCTCTGACCGAGAGCGGAGACTCTCATCAACGCGTTTTTTCCCCCTTGAGGATCCCCTGCGAGTGGAGCCACTCTTCGCACCGTTGCGGCCAGGTGGAACTGGGGTGTTCGCTCGGCCGCATGCCGAAGCCATGGCCTCCCGTGGCGTAGAGATGCATTTCGGCCGGGACACCGGCCCGTTTCAGCGCAAGATAGAGCTGCACACTGTTCTCCGGGCTGACATTATCGTTGCTGGCATGCACCAAGAACATCGGCGGCGTTTGTGATGTCACGCGAATTTCGGGCGTCAGGTCGCTCGTCCCCTTCTTGATGACGCCCCCCGAATAAATCAAGGCCGCGAAATCAGGGCGGCAATCGACGCGATCAACCGCATCGATCGGTTCATAACCGCGATGATCGGCGTTGGTGGCGGTCCAGGCGCCGAGGTGCCCGCCGGCGGAGAAGCCGAGAATGCCAATCCGCTTCGCATCGATTCCCCAGTCCGCCGCGTGGCTCCGAACCAAACTCAAGGCACGCTGGGCGTCCATGAGCGCCTGCGGAGGCGGCTGAGTCTCCGGAGTGCCCTCCCTGCGTGGCACGCGATACTTGAGCAGGGCCGCCGTGACGCCGATCTCGTTGAGCCAACGAGCCACCTGCTCCCCTTCGTGGTCCCAGGCAAGGTTCCGATACCCTCCCCCCGGGCAGACCAGGATCGCGACCCCCGTGTTCTTCGACGCCTCCGGCCGATAAAGCGTGATCGTCGGCTTGGTCACGTTGGTCAGGCTCGTGACGGTCGTTCCATCGGCCTTCTTCTTGGCCTGCTCCTCACCGATCGAACCCACCTCTCCGGGCGCAGTTGCCGGCCAAACGTCAAGCGTTCGCGGCGCCTCGGATTCGAGGGCCATCGCTATTGATGAGCCGAGCGTGAGAATCAATCCCAGCATCATGGCCTGAATCTTCATAGAGTGCTCCCCTCTTGGCTTGTTCGCGATTTCCAAGTGTTCTCGCCCGCCGATCGACCTCGAACGATACCCGACCCCGGGCCATCCGCCAAGCGGTGAAGCTCATCGCCTCGGAACCCACTGAAACGCCCCATTTGAGACCGCGGGCGCCCCGCCCGCTTCCAATTCTCATTCCGCCATTTCACATCCATTCATCAAAGACACCATTTTTTGCATGTTCAACAATAATTACATACGAGACTCCCGCTGTCCCAGAGGGCCGACCCAAATTGTTCTCTCGCGTGCGCGTAACTCGAGCCATTCACCGGGCTTCGGCATTGCAGGGCGAACATCAACCCCGGATCGTTTGAGGGTTCCGAACGTCGCGGGGCCGGCCCGAGACATTCTTCACTCGAGCCGCGATTGTTTTCCGCTCGCGGATGGCATCCGGGCCGCCGCCCGATTATCCTCACACATCCGTCGGACTTATAGACCTCTTTGAGATCCAGAACTCGACCTCGGAGATGCGTGATGAACGGCCTGATGATGGACTGTCCTCTGGTCATCTCGAGCATACTAAGGCGAGCCGCACGCTATTTCCCCGAGAAGGCCATCGTCAGCCGGTACGAGGATGAATCGATTTTCCGCTCGAACTACGGACAGTTCTACACACGGGTCGTCCGACTGATGAATGTCCTCCGTGACCTGGGAATCAAGCCGGGAGACCGGGTCGCAACATTCGCCTGGAATCATCGCAGACATCTGGAACTCTATTTTGCCGTCCCTTGCCTCGGGGCGGTCCTTCATACGGTCAACCTCCGCCTCCATCGCGAGCAACTTCGATATATTTTCAACCACGCGCAAGACCGGGTCATCTTCGCGGATCGCGCGCTCGCGGGCCTCCTCGCGGGGTTGAAACCCAATCTCCCCACGGTCGAACGCTATATCCTCATGGACGAGCGCGGGCCGGAACCGGCCGAATTGCCGACCCCCTGGGTGGACTACGAGCAACTGATGGAGGCCGCCAGCGACCGCGAAGAGTTCCCCCGGCTCGACGAGAACACCGCCGCAGGCCTCTGCTACACCTCGGGAACCACCGGCGAACCGAAGGGCGTGCTCTACAGCCATCGCTCCACCTACCTGCACGCGATGAGCGGGTGTATGGTCGACACGTCGGCCGTCGGCGAACGCGAAATCGTGCTTCCGGTCGTCCCGATGTTTCATGTCAACGCCTGGGGACTTCCCTACTCCAGCGCTTTGGCCGGGGCCACCCAGGTCTTTCCCGGCCCGCTCGTTCTCGACCGCCCGCTCGCCGAACTCCTCGAGGCCGAACGCGTCACCATCGCCGTCGGCATTCCCCTCATCTGGAACCGGCTCTACCAGTATCTTAAGGAAAACAAGCACGACCTCTCTCGCTTACACACCCTGTTCGTCGGCGGAGCCGCCGCTCCTCGGACTCTGATTGAGGGGTTTGCACGAGACTTCGGGATCAACGTCATTCAAGGCTGGGGAATGACCGAGACGTCTCCCGTCGGCACGGTCTCCCGGCTCAAGTCCGCCATGGTCGGTTGGACCGAAACGGAGCGACTCCAAGTCCAGGTCAAGCAAGGGATTCCCGTGATCACGGTCGAGGCCCGAATCCTCGACGAGGCGGGCCAGGATCTCCCCTGGGACGGCCAGCACGTGGGCGAGTTGGTCGTGCAAGGTCCCTGGATCGCCAGTGCCTACTACGCGAATTCGGGAGCCGACGCCGCTTTCACCCAGGACGGTTGGTTCCGAACCGGGGACATGGCGACCATGGATGAACGGGGCTACATGCAGATTGCCGACCGCAAGAAAGACCTGATCAAACGGAAAGGGGAATGGATCTCCAGCGTCGACATGGAGAACGAGGCCCTGGCACATCCCGGGATCCTCGAAACCGCGGTGGTCGGGCGGCCCGACGAAGAGTGCGACGAGTTGCCGGTCCTCTTCTTCGTCACGTGCAAAGAACTCGCAGCGCCGGTTGAGATCCAAGACATCATCGCCCTACTGGGTCACAAGTTCGCCCGATGGCAACTCCCCCGCCCCGAGGATGTCCATCTCGTGGCATCGCTTCCCAAGACCAGTGTGGGCAAGATCGACAAGAAAGCGCTCCGGCTCTGGCTCCCATGCCCGCCGCTCGAGGCCCAACCCTCCTGACCTGAACCACTTCTACGTCCCAACCCGCCCATCAACAGAGCAAAAGTTTGCTCACTCACGCCCCCGCCACGCTCTGCCCACTCAATCGAGTGGGCCAGACGAGGACAGGCCATCACTCTTTCCAAAGAATCTGCTCTATCGGCATGACTTATGCTTTAGACCGCCCCCGGACGAATTTCGAACCACAAAAGGGAGTTTCTCAAAGATCATGGCAAAGCCCGTCGAGCGAGAGGGAGCGTCCCGCAATGGGCCGAACGAGGGAAATCGAGTCTTCGATGATGCGATCCGAGACCTTGTTCAAGTGTCCCGGCTCCTCGGGGACGAGACGCGGCTCCGGATCCTCTTCTACCTGACCCAGAATCAGGAGCTTCACGTCACCGACCTCTGTGATCGGCTCGGCCAGAGCCAGCCCGCCGTGAGCCACCACCTGGCGCTTCTGCGTGTCTCTGGTCTGATCGAGTCGCGACGGGAGGCGAAGCATAACTACTACAGCGTCCGAACCGAGGCGTTCGGCGACTTGCTGATGACCCTCTTCGCCGCCACTGGCGAAATTCCCAAGAAGGTCAAGTTCCACGACTTCACTCTCACCTACCAAGGTCGATGAGCGCAAAGGCTCCAGAATGGACTTTTGCTGCTCACTTGTTTTTCAACGCTCGCCAGTTGGTACGCCCGGAACGGGGTCACCGGGCTCCTGCCGCCAGCCGGGTTCGCCTGGGCCGCTCGAAACCCCTCACCCACGGACGAACGCTTCGGAAAATTGAAGTGTTCAACCACGAATCACACAAAGGACACAAAAGGGAACAGCAACTGAAACGACCAATCCAATAATGACCGATCTTGCGTTCTATCTGGTCCTGTTTTGTGTGATTCGTGTTTTGTTTCGTGTGGTTCGTGGTCAAGTTCCCTCGGCGGAAAGTCGCCCCCGGACGGCCGGGCCCACAAAAAAAAAGATGGCCGGGAACCACGCGAGTGGCCCGGCCTGAGCAACTGAAACAACCTTAATTAACACGCCTGAGGCACGAGCGGTCGACTCGATTACTGCCCCTGGTCGGTCTTCTTGATCGCCAAAAGTAACTGCTTCGCCCATCGGCGACTCTCGGGAGTGACCTCCCCCTTGGCAAACAAATACTTAAGTAGCCGCACGGCTTCCTCCAAACACAATTTGAGTTCGATACTCTCTCGCCGCTCCTGACACCAGGCGCGAAAGAGTTCTTCATACTCGTCAGGGTCGACGGCCGTCGGGACTGCGGCCGGGGCGGACGCCCCATCATTAGGATAGGATTCCCAGGAAAGTTCGAAGCGATTATCCATCGCTCTGGCTCCTTCGCCAACAGGCGGACATCGGCTGATCGAAATTAGAAATTACATACACAATTAGATCGAAGTGATGATGACTCATACCGCCTCAGCAAGAAAATGGGGATGAACGCATCATCGCGATCCCCAATGCAAGACGGCAATCATCGCATGCATCAAGCCGGGAGATCGTCACTCGACAACGACGTTATCCGGCGTGCCGACTCTCCCCCAACGTGAACAGGCATGATTGCGTCCAACCAGGGTTCGCACCAGACCAGTCCACTTTCTATTGCGCTTGCATTCTCCGGATGCCTCGCGAAACTGTCAACAAAAAAATCGAATCTGTGCAATCTTCCTGAATACCAATTCAAGCCAAATAAAGCAACCTCTTAACCTTTAAACTTTTAGGGCTCGAGCGTCGTCTCCAGAGCAAAAGAGCGATGCCCGGATCGTTCGGTTCGCGCGGCACGAACCGGTCGTTGGGAGTCGCGAAGGAAGGCGAAACGATCACAAGCTCAGCCCACTTGCGGATCGTGGGGGGTTTGTTAGGCTGAAGAAAGCTCTTGCTTCCCGTGGGTGGGCGTGCGTACCCAACCGGACAGGCGACGCCTTTGGCCGGCCCCGTTGCCGGAAGCCGGTTGCCAACGCCACGACTCGCTCTCACGGGTCGATCCCTGGCGCCTCCCCCCCTTGACCGCGACCCCTCATTGGGAATCGCACGAATCCCTGATTCCCCCGCCGAAGGAACCTCTCCATGACCGAACCGAAGGGTGGGACGTCTCGTCGCGAATTCCTCAAGGACACGGGCCGAATCGCGGCCGCGACCTCGGCCCTGGCCGGGGTTGCCATCCCCAGCGTTCACGCTGGCGAGAACAACACCATTAAGGTCGCCCTGATCGGCTGCGGCGGACGAGGCACCGGCGCGGCGGCGAACGCCCTGTCGGTCAAGCATGGGCCGATCAAGCTCGTGGCCATGGCCGACGTCTTTCCGGACAAGCTCAACAGCTCCCACGACCAACTCAAAAAAGAGTTCGGGGACTCAAGCAAAACCAACTCGATGGACGTCCCCGAGGACCGCAAGTTCATCGGTTTCGACGCCTACAAAAAGGCCATGGAATGCCTCGAGCCGGGCGACGTGGCGATCATGGCCACACCCCCCGCCTTCCGCTGGGTCCAGTTCGGCGAGGCGATCGCCCGGAAACTCAACGTCTTCATGGAGAAGCCGATCACCGTCGATGGGCCGAGCACCCGAAGAATGCTCAAGCTGGGTGAAGACTCGGTCAAGAAGAACCTCAAGGTCGGCGTCGGCCTGATGTGCCGCCATTGCTCGGCTCGGACCGAGCTGTACAACCGGATCAAGGACGGCGAGCTCGGCAACTTGCTGACGCTCCGGGCCTACCGGCAGACCGGGCCGGTCGGCACGGCGTTCACCGGCCCCAAGCCCGACGGCATCAGTGAGTTGATGTACCAGATCCAGCGGTTCCACGGCTTCCTCTGGGCCAGCGGCGGCTGCTATAGCGACTTCCTGATCCACAACATCGACGAATGCTGCTGGATGAAGGATGCTTGGCCGGTCAGCGCGAAAGGGAGCGGAGCACGCACCTACCGCGAAGACAACATCGATCAGAACTTCGACACCTACTCCGTTGAATACACCTTCGACGACGGCACCAAGTTCTTCCTCGAAGGTCGGAACATCACCGGCTGCCACCAAGAGTTCGCCAGCTACGCGCACGGCACCAAGGGCTCGGCGGTGATCTCAACCTCGGGTCACTCGCCCGCCAAGTGCCGGATCTACAAGGGGCAGAAGATCACCCGGAAAGACCTCGTCTGGTCCGCCCCCCAGCCGGAGGCCAACCCGTACCAGCTCGAATGGGATCACCTGATCGACGCGATCCGAAATGACGAGCCGTACAACGAGGTCAAGCGAGGCGCAGAGGCCAGTCTCGTCACCTCGATGGGCCGCATGGCCTGCCACACCGGCCAGGTTGTCACCTTTGACGAGATGCTCAACTGCGAACATGAGTTCGCCCCTTACGTTGACCAGCTCACGATGGACTCGCCCGCCCCGCTCCAGAAGGGGGCCAACGGCCTCTACGCCGTACCCCAGCCGGGGATCGTCAGAAACCGGGAGTTTTGACCCTCGAAACCGAGGCGTCTCGCATTCCTGAACACCCCACTCGCGATCATCGAACCCCTCGGCCGAGGGGATCGATGGTCGCGGAATTATGTTTACAGCGGTTTACCATCGGGTCGCTCGCGGATCATGGCGACCGAAACCATTTTTTAGCTGGGGTCTGTGACCCCGGCTACAACGATGGAAGCGACGCGAGATTAAACCGGAGGTGGCGCATGAGCTTTCTCGGGATGACTCACGCGGAGACGCGGAGAAAGGAGAATTGATGAAACTTGACGAGACTATACTGGTGATTTTAGATACATTGATCAAAAGTCAACAACCTCCCTCCCCCTCTCCGCGTGAACCAGGGTTAAGCCGGAGGTGGCGCATGAGCTTTCTCGGGATGACTCACGCGGAGAACACGGAGGAAGGAGAATTGATGAAACTTGACGAGACTGTATTAGCAATTGTAGACACATTGATCAAAAGTCAACAACCTCCCCCCTCTCTCCGCGTCTCCGCGTGAACCAGGGTTAAGCCCCCTGTAGTTCAAGAGGCGTCGACCGTGATCGTCCCGAGCCTTGCGCTTGGGATCACCAACACCCGGGGCCATTTCGGGTCGGCAACGGCAACTCCCTTGGCGCGCACGTGATACCTCCCGTTCGGGAGCGGGCGGCTCGTCAGTGACCAATTTCCATTCTCGTCAGCGACCGTGTCACCAAGGACGATCGGCTGCGACGCCGAGCGAGCCGTGGCCCGTACGCTCAACCTGGTTCCAGGCGCGGCCGTCCCTTGGAAAACCGGTTCCCTCGCCTGTACGGTGCTCGAGTCCGTCGCGAGCCCGCCATTCAACAAACTGGGATCCGTAAACGGGGAATTGTCGCCCAGGGTTGGCACGACGTGCGCCTGGTACCAATCCACCACGTTCACATACCCCGTGTGACTGATCCCCACTCCGGTCAAGTTGTAGTAGCGGACCGGCGTGTCACCCTGAACCGGGACAGGGACCTGGCCCCAGAGGTTGTAGATCCCATTATTCGACCCCTTTGCCGCGGAGATCGGTGTGCGCTGATAGTATACGTCGGCCGCGTCAACGTTGCCCCAGATGACCGGCAAGGGATCTTTGGCCTTCTTCTGGTAACCGTCGATGATCCAGCGGGCCAGGTCACCGAGCAATCCCTTTGAAACACTGTACTGCCGACCGCCGGGGGCGTTGTTATTCGCCGCGTGGGGGTCAAGCAGAGTGGCTTTCAAGAATCCTTCGGCAAGTCGCTCCGGCTCGTTCTTCTCCAGGTAACGCATCCCGACGCTGTTGACCACGGTCCCTTCGCTGTGGCCGATGAAGTGAACGTCGACGGGCTCTCCCTCGGGAGCGTGGCTCGCCGCGAGTTCGACGAGCCGGGCCACGCGCGCACCTTGCTTCGCCGCGGCGCCCGGCGTCCGACTCTCGGCAACCCAGTTATAGGGAATGACCGCGTCGTACCCCTGGGCCTGGAGCGATTTTGCCATCTGGAGTGCCCAGGGAGCGCCCCGCTCTTTCCACGACTTCGACTGGAACCCACCGTGCGTCAGCACGCCGATCACGTACTTCCTCAGCGCCACCGTGTTCTGACCCGCGGCGTCCCCGCTCACGGTAAGGGACGGGTCGGCGACCGCGAGCACATACGGGTGCTCCGGGGTCGGTGGAAGGCCGTCAGGCAACGTAAGCGTGAGCCGGTGGTGTCCTTGCGCCAAAGACGAGGCCCCAAGATCGTCGAGAGCCGATCCGCCCTCCTCTCCCACCGTCAGTGTCTCAACCGCCAGGTCGGCCGAATCAAACCGGTCGTCGGCCGAACGATAGATGCCAAGCTCGAAGGGCTGGCTGAGATCGCTGTTCAAGACGTCATATTCGATCGTCACCCCCCGAGAGTCGAGGGTTGAAATCGAGTCTAAGACAACTGCGGGACCCAACACCGCCTGAAGTTCCCGACGCTCCAACGCCTCAATGCTTGGTCGAATCAAGCCCACTCGTTCTGAGCGTGCTTTGAAGACCCGACGCATCCCACCATCAGTCTTCATGGAAATGACCCTTGGATGTGAGAGCCTGGTGCCGGCATCGTGTTGAGCAGACCAATGACAGCACGCCCCAGAGCGCTCATCGACACGGGAGCCACCGATCTTGAAAGCAGTCTTCTCGATATCATCAACACTGCCCTCCTTGGCGACAAATCCGGCCAAGTCAACGAGCCAAACCCCATAAAAACCCTTAATCTCGAAACGATCGTCACGTCGTCAAACATGAGCGAGACGCATGAAAATCCGTCGGAAAGCCGCCGTTCTCTCGTAACTCAGAACTGGGTCCAGACGACCTTACCAGCGCGAATCCCAAGGGCCGAGCCACCGGCAGGCCGGCCGGCCCAGTCGCCTCAATTCGCTCCAAACAACACAACCGCCGAGAATCGCCCGAGAGGCACGACCGTCGAAACCAGCCCAGGACGTCACCAACTCCACGACCATTTCGGCCTCCCCACCTCGAGCTTGTTCGAGGTGGGGGACCCGATCCGAGAATTCCTTGAAGAGTCGGGAGTTCCGTCGGAGAGAATCCTGTCGCGAGCGCTGGCCATCGGGTAATCTCGTTCACGACAGTGAGGGGTTCCCAATGCCCCCTCGTGTGTTCAAGGGACTTTGAAAACGCGTGATCGCCGATCGCGCCCCTTGATGATCGTGAGCGAGCGGTCTGATTCGGAGAAATCGTATGCGACTGTTTCTGGGTATGGTGGCAACAAGCCTGCTGAGCCTGTCGAGCGTGGGTAGCGTGGCACGCGCTGAGACCAAGGTGGAGATCAAAGGTGTCCACCTCTGCTGTGGCGCTTGTGAGAAGGGTGTGGTCACGGCCTTGAAGGGTCTTGACGGCGTCAGCCAGGTCAGCGATCGCAAGAACAAGACGGTGACCCTGACTGCTTCCAATGACGAAGCGGCCCAGAAGGGTCTCGACGCCCTGGCGGCGGCCGGCTACCACGGCGACATCGACAGCAGCACGCTTTCGATCAAGAAAGAAACGAATGTGCCGGTCGGGAAGGTCAAGAGCCTCTCGTTGACCAACCTGCACAACTGCTGCGGGGCGTGCGGCAAAGCCATCAAGAGCGCGGTCAAGACCGTCGCCGGCGTGACCGGCGACACCGTGAAGGCGAAGGAGGCCGACTTCGACGTGACCGGCGACTTCGACGCCGCCGAACTGGTCAAGGCCCTGAACGCCGCCGGGTTCCACGTGCAGATCCAGCGCTGATCGCTTCCAGCGAGCCGACCAGGCACGATCCGCATCCGCCCACAAAAGGCGTTGGCCCCCACCGCCTTGCCGGACGCGAGGCTGGACCTCGACTCTCCACTCAGTTGGGTGACCCGGGCCCGATCGGCTCCGGGTCACCCTCAAGAAACTAAACGAGAATCATTGAAACAGACCGGGATGATTTCCCGATGGGTCACACCAGGATTCCCTCATGATTCGGCTTTGTTATTCCACAATTGTCTTCTTCTTCGGATTGACGACTCTTGCCTCCGTCAGCCACGGTCAAACGCGACCGATCCCGGGCGACTTCGTGGTCAATGACCCTCCGCTCACCTGGTACAAGGGAAACCTTCACACTCACACGCTTTGGAGCGATGGCAACGACTATCCCGAGATGATCGCCGACTGGTATGTCCGGCACGGCTACAACTTTCTCGCTCTCTCCGACCACAACGTCCTCAGCCAGGGTCCGCGATGGGTGAGCGTGGCCAAGACCAACAAGAAGGCCAAGAGCGATGGATTCACACGTTATCGCGAGCGGTTCGGAGATCAGTGGGTCGAGACTCGCACGGTCAAGGGCGACCAGCAAGTCCGCCTCAAGCCCCTCAGTGAATTCCGGGCGCTCCTCGAACAGCCTGGTCGATTCCTGATGATTCAAGGGGAAGAGCTGACCGACCATTTCGAGCAGAAGCCGATCCACATGAACGCCAGCAACGTACTAGAACTGATCAAGCCCCAAGGGGGCAAGAGCGTCGTGGAGGTCATGAAGAACAACCTCGAAGCGATCCAGGAACAGGGGACACGGTTGGGGCGACCGATCCTGGGGCACGTCAACCACCCGAATTTCCAGTACGGAATCACCGGCGAAGAGTTGGCGATGGTGACCAAGGAGCGGTTTTTCGAGGTCTACAACGGCCACCCGGGGGTCAATCAACTGGGGGACCAGACCCACGTTGGGATCGATCGCATGTGGGACATCATCAACACCTTGCGGATCGGCGAGATGAAAGAGGCGCCGGTTTCCGGACTGGGCACCGACGATTCCCATAACTACTTTGGCCAGGCCGAGGCCTCACCGGGCCGCGGCTGGATCATGGTGCGTGCGCGTCACCTGACGCCGGAGTCGATCATCCTCGCCATCGAGTCGCGTGACTTCTACGCCTCCAGCGGCGTCACCTTGCGGGACGTTCGCTATTCGCCCGAGAGCCGAAGCTTGGAGTTGGAAATCGAGCCCGATGGCGATGCCCAGTACACCACGCAGTTCGTCGGCACCCTCGAAGGATACGACTCCGCCCGCAAGCCGGTGACCGACAAGGCAGGGAAAGCCCTCCAGGTGACCCAGCGGTATTCGGATGACGTGGGCCGCGTCCTGGCGACCGTCAAGGGAACCAAGGCCCGCTACGAGCTGACCGGCAAGGAACTCTACGTGCGCGCCGTCGTCACCTCGACGAAACCACCCGAGAATCCTGCCTTCGCCAAGCAGCTCCAGCAAGCCTGGACCCAGCCCGTCGGCTGGGAGAAGCGGATCGCCCCAAGCGACTCCACCGCCGAAAACGCGGGAACCGAGCCAAAATAGGCAATGATCCGCGACCGCGTGAAGGAACCGCGAATGACCTCGGTTCCTTAGCTCGGTCGCGGATCGTTGAAAAAAAAAGCAGAGTGTAAGGACGGGCCGATTTTCGGAAAAGACTCGGGACGGTATTCGCCATCCCCTCCGATCGCAAGCGAGGATGGCCTCCCAACTCCTTATCTCACCTCTCTTCACCCCACGCGATCACGGGCCTGATTTTCCCTTGTTCCGGGCCTTCGACTCGGCCTCTTCCTGGGCGACGAGCGCATCGTGCTCCTTCTGCTGCTCGGGAGTCAGTGCCTGGCCCGCCCCTGGTGGGATTCCTTCCTGGATCCCGCCTCCACAGCCCGTCAGCCCCATCAGAATCGCCAAGGCGGCGAGCCGACAACCAATACTGTGCATAATTCAAGACCTTTGGTTAAGAACACATTTCGAACCCGCGGCGCGGTAACAATTCGGCCGAGACCGCCGGGCCGTCGCGAGGCGATCTCGGGCTCGATGATCTGGAAATCGGTGACAGGAGACCCGGCTCGGCAGCCACCCGACAGAGGAGCTCAGTAGGCGTCGGAACTCACGATCTCGCCCCCGTTGCGCGTCCCCAGCGCCCACCAGGTCGGGAGATTGACCGAGTCCTTGACGAACTTTACCGAGCCGTCTGCAAAGCCGACATTGACCCCGCCCGAGTGGTTACTCGTTGCCGTGGCGATGCTCCATCGGCCGTTCTGGGTTCCCCCTTCGTTTGCATTGATGCACGACAATGAGTTCGGAGCACCAAAGTGATTATAATAATTTGACTGGAATTGAGGATACCCATAAGTCCAAATGTGGCCGATATGCTGCGTGTTGCCCGCCTTCGTTGTGCCGGGGAGAGCCTTGCAGCCCTGGACGAACGCCATCGCCTTGGCCGGGTCATTCGTATTGAACGTGCCGCCATCGGGTCCCGGGAAAATGCCCCGCTTGGCGTTGACCGAATTGACGAAAACGGTGGCCGTCTGGGCCGAGGGCAATCCGATCAGACGCTCGCTGAACAATCCGGTGTTTGACAGCCCATCAGAAACTCCCGAGAA
Organism: Singulisphaera photorubra; assembly: GCF_045290345.1. Lineage (GTDB taxonomy): Bacteria > Planctomycetota > Planctomycetia > Isosphaerales > Isosphaeraceae > Singulisphaera. Next base: position 6,111,080 of record NZ_CP155447.1, read on the forward strand.
GCCGAATGGACCGACCGCATTACCCGACCAGGCCCGAGGCGCAACGATGGTCCCGCTCCAAGCCTGGATAATCCCCGGACCACCGAGATTGCAATGGTAACTCTTCGTCCCATAAGGTTCGATCGGCCGGGTCGAGGTGCCGTCGGACGGACAGAGGAGGACCCCGATCTGCGTGTAACCCACGGTGGTATTGGCACGAAAGTTCGCCGCGGCAACCCCTGTGTCCCAAACATAGTTACTAAAATTGAAGGCGTTGAAAATGGCCTGTTGTTCCATCTGGGGCAAGAGGGCCACCGTCCAACTGTAGCTTGCCCCGCCCGTAGAAAACCCGCTATTCATCCCCGACGGATAATTTCCCGACGGAAACATGCTCTGCAAGACCATGATCTGATTGGCGGACTCGTAGTTGTGCACCGCCAGGCCGAGTTGCTTCATGTTGTTGACGCACTGCGATCGCCGGGCGGCTTCGCGCGCGGCCTGTACCGCCGGCAGCAACAGTGCGATCAAGACGGCGATGATCGCAATGACGACAAGGAGTTCGATCAACGTAAATCCGCGACAATTCTTCGACGGGGGGTACATCTCTAATTCCTTTCACGAAAAAGAGTGCAGACAATACCTGATGACCGCGAGGACCTACCACCGATGGGCAGGAAGCGGTACGGAGTGGAGAACCGAACGAATTTCAAGGCTTGGATGTAGAAATTCGCAGGGTTTCTGGAGAGACGGTTGTGACAACCGCTTCGGGGTGAACGCCAAGAAGTGCCATCTTCTCTTCGACGCGCATCGCTCGAACTTGAGACGCCGCCATGCCACTCGGCAAGAAAAAAACAGACGCTGGTATCCACCTGTCCATAAGGATTCGTGAGCCACTCACTCGACCTGCACACTGCACAATACAGACACTCAAGAGAGCTGGTACGTTTGCGACCATCTCATCGTCGATGCGAATTTCCAAGGAACTTTGGCCAGCGATCGACCTAAAACTTTCATCTCAATTTGCTTTCATGCATCATTATTCACCACGATCATACGCGAATCGCATTCTGACGCGACAGGCAATTATGAAGTTACCGTGAATTTTCCGAGCCGCCCATTCTTCCCATGCTCGATTTCTTTGATACGAAAGTTCGCAACCGCAGCCATTTCCAATTCTGTAGGATCCGGTGGTTGCATCGCCAGTTCAGGTCAAGCCGAACCCGCGACGTTCCTGCGCATCACCGATCAGCATTCCTCTCAGATACTGCGGCTGACTCGCCGAAGTTTGGAACGCTCTGTTTCATCAGACTTCCCCCGAATCCGTAGAAATCCCGCCAGTTCGCCCCGTGAATAGCAATCGATCTGGGCTCCTTTCATGTCTCGGCGTGAAAGCTCAAAGCCTGACCTTATTCTAAAGAAAAGTAGAAATCGAAAAAAAAGGGAGCGCCCCATGGGCAATCGTTGTATATGATCCGCCTGCTCTGGTATCGTGATTCTGTAGAATCTTGTCCTTCGTAAACTCATGCCCTAGTGAACCGTTCCCGATCCCGTTTGGTTCTTATCACCCTCATCTTGAGGGGCGTGCGTTGATTTGTCTCCAATTTTAGGGGGGATTGCGACCATGTTTCCTCGTACCCGCCATTCGTCAAACCGGGGTTTTACGCTCATTGAGTTGCTGGTCGTGATCGCGATCATCGCGGTCTTGATCGCCCTGTTGTTACCGGCCGTACAGGCAGCGCGTGAAGCCGCCCGCCGTTCGCAGTGCGTGAACAATCTCAAGCAGCTTGGGCTTGCGGTCCACAACTACATCTCGAGCAACAACACGTTGCCACTGGGCGACATGTATCATGCCGGCACGAATGCGAAGGGATTCAACGGCATCTACGGCAATGGATCCAACTCGTACAGTTATGGATGGACCCTCTCCATTCTGCCCCAGATGGAGCAGCAACCCCTCTTCAACGCCTACAATTTCTGTTTCACTTACGCCGACAACAATGGCTCAACCGCGACCAATTCCACGGTTTCCTACAACCAGCTCGCCAGCCTGCTCTGTCCGTCGGAGAATGCGACGAATCGCCCGCAACCCCCTTACGCGGCGTTGAATTATGTCGGCAACATCGGCGGTCCCGGGGCCATCAGGACCTTCTCGGGAACGATGATCAGCCCCTACTGGGGAAGTGCGTCTGCCCCGACCACCAACGCCATCGGCCTTCAGGCCATCACAGACGGTACCACGAACACCGCACTCTTCAGTGAACGGTTGATGGGTATCTCCGGCAACCCAGACGTAATGCTGAGCGATCGCAACAATTCGAAGCGAGCGATCTTCTCGGCTGGTATCGCGGCGACTCTCAATGGTAACGATGTTACGGGCGCGATGAATGTGCTCAATGCCTGCAAAGCGCTACCGGGAACGACAATGTCGATTACCAAGTCCTCGTATCGGAGCGGACAGATCTGGCTCATCGCCCATCCCTGGGCCCCCATCTTCAACCGCTACACTCACTTCGGGACGCCCAACTCGACCATTTGCGACACATCCCCCTCGACCTTCACGGCGGGCCTCGGCGGGGGACAAGGGTCGATCCCACCCACGAGCAATCACTCGGGTGGCGTCAACGTATGTATGGCTGACGGCTCCGTTCGGTTCATCAAGGACAGCGTGAATCTGCAATCCTGGTGGGCCCTCGGCACGCGCGATGGCGGCGAAGTGATCAGTGCCGACAGCTATTGAGATCAACGGAATTGTTGATCGAATTCGTGGCAGTCGTCTCTGATCGCCCGGATTTCGATCTTGACCGCTTCGACGAGGTCCAAGCGGTCATTCCTTACAAATGGGAATGACGAAGGAAGCAAGGCCTCTCTCGTCATGACCTGCCTCTCTGTTCTATAGAATTTCTTGGGGAGCGATACCTGATGATGCGATTCGGACTTCGTTGCGTGGTGCTGATCGGGGCCTGCCTCTTTATCGGTTGCGGTTCAGGGAGCGGGATCGAGTCCGGGATTCCGAAAGATGCTGCCCCGGCCGAAGCCACCCCGGACATGGGCCCAGACCCCGCCGGCAAACGCACCAAGATGCCCTGATCCAGGATTCGTGCGGGTGGGTTGGAACGTCAACCGAATCACCCCAGGCAGAGAACACCCAAGAGACAAGGCTTTCGAGGGCCAGACGACGCGGAGCATCGGGGACGGCATTCCCACGGGGGACCGTGGGAACAAGAGTGATTCCTCGCTCAATGGCGGGCCACCTTCGAAAAAGAAAGGAGGGGAAAACCCCTCCTTTCTTTTCGTTTTCGCAGCCAGCCGGATTGGCCAACGGGCCTGAGATTACGTCACTTCTTCAAAATCGGCGCCAACACCTCACCAAAGGCCGCGGCCATCCGCATGAAGCCAAGGTCGGTCGGATGCGAACCGTCAACGGTGTCCTCCCCGTCCTCTCCCAGTTGCTTCGCCCCTGGAAGATAGTGCAGCCCCTTGACGCCCGTAGCGACCAGATGGTCGTAGGCAGCCCGGAGCGCGGCGTGATTGCTCGCGTTTCGCTCGCGGGGTGAGGCCAGAATATACCCGTTGGTCAAGTTCCGGTCCTCGGCCAGGACGATTGGTGTGTCGGGATGCGCTTTGCGGAGCGTTTGCACGAACGGCTCGACGCGTGCTTCAACCTCCTTCGAGCTCATGTTCGGTAAGCAATCGAGCACGTAGACGGCCGGATCCAGTTCGGCCAGCAGGTCGGCAAGTTCAGGCTCCATCTTCCCGTTGCCCGAAAAGCCAAGGTTGATGATGGGTCGGTTGAGTTGCCGTCCGACGATCGCCGTGTGGACCATCCCCGGGCGTGAAGCGCATCCGCCCTGGGTGATCGACGTGCCGTAAAAGAGGATCGGCTTCCGCTGTTCCTCAGCGCGAGGTTCCGCCCGTGCCAGTTCGCGGTCCTTCGGGATGCCCAGCTCTACCGATTGAACGCCGTTGTAAAGCGGCAGATAGAGCAAAAACTCACGCGAGCCACTGGGGAGGCCGGCGACCAGGGTCACCGCGTTGGTGGGTGAGACTTTGGGTTGGCCGACCGCCAACCACCGCCACTTCCCATCATCGGCTTTGGTATAGAGGTCGAGTCCACTGACTCCCGTGGCGGGCATGTGGGGCAACGCCAGCGCGGCCTTGTTCAAGGTCCACCGCGCCTCGATCTTCGGCGAGTCGGTCACAAACCGCACGCAGAGCCCGGCCGAGTCTCGGCTTAGATTCCAGACCGCCTGCCGCACGACCCCTTCGGCCTTCGCGGGAAGGCGGTCGAAGGGACTCTTGGTCTGCTCCCAGCCCTTCCCCTCGACCCCCAGGTCGCGGATGTCATACCACAAGGTTGCCGAGCCAGGCTCGTTCTTCGCACGCGCGGGCTCGAGCTTCGTCCCCTCGGCGCCAATCGCCGCGGAGACACTGAGAAGCAGCATCCCACTAAAGACAATCCGCCATTCGATCCATCGTTTCATCATCATTAACTGTTCTCCTTCATTGTTTATCGGTTATTCGGGGGCACCGGCAACGGAACGTAGTCGCGTTGAAGGATCATCCATTCCTGAAGCGTCGCCTTCAACTCTTTTTCAACGGCAGCCGCCGCGCTCGAGCCCGCCAGGTTCTCCATCTCTGCCGGGTCGGCCTGAAGGTCGTAGACCTCGAACATCGGCCGGGTCGGCGAGAAGTACAACTTGACCAGGTGCGCCGGAAGCTTGCAGTCCTGATTCATCGCTTGAAGCTCTTTCCAGAACGGGTCGCCGGCGAAGTCGACCGGCGTATACGGCAACTGCCAGAGAGCATTGTAGATCAACTTATAACGTGGTGTGATCACACAACGACCGAGGTCGAACGCCGCACTATTGTTCGGCAGCCCCGAGCCGTGGGCACCGCGCTCGGCGAAGACCTCTTTCCGCCCGTCGAACGGCTCGCCGCGCAGCAGTTTGAGCACGCTCCGGCCGGTCATCTCCGGGGGGATGGCGGATCCCGTCGCCTCCAGAAGCGTGGGTGCAATATCTTCCCCAGAAACCAGTTCCGTCGTCGTCGAGCCGGGCTTGACTGTCCCGGGCCAGCGGACGATCAAGGGAACGTGAACCCCAAATTCATAGAGCGTGCCTTTGCCCCTGAGCTGGGACGCCCCGTTGTCCCCCATGAACAGGACGATCGTATTCTGGGCCAGTCCGCGCTTCTCCAGTTCTTCCAGGATGGTGCCGAAAGCCGCGTCGAACCGCGCGATCTCGTCGTAGTAGCGAGCAAAATCCTCGCGGACCCCCGGGGTGTCGGGATAGTGAGGGGGAAGCGTCAGTGTGCGCGGGTCGTGCGGCTCGACGATCGCCTTGCGGTCGAGCGGCCGATGCGGGTCGCTCGAGCAGAGCTGAAGCACGAACGGCTTGCCCTGGGGAACCTGGTCGAGGAACTGGCGGAACTGGTTCACCATCATGACGTTCGTCCCGCCGGTCTTGACGAAGTCGAGGCGGTCGGGAAACGTGCGTAAGTGGTGCCGGTCGAAGACCGATTTCGACTCTGCCGGCAGCCGGGAACCATCCAGGTGGTAGGTTCGCCCGGCCACTCCCGAATAATAGCCGTCAGCCCGAAGCAGCTGGGGAAAAACCTTCACTTCGGCAGGCAGCGGGGCGGAAAACCGCGTCATCCGGGTATCGACGGGAGACCGCCCACTCATGATCGACGAGCGCGAAGGGACGCACTGCGGACAGGTCACGTAGGCCCGGTCGAACCGCATCCCCTGCGCAGCGAACCGGTCGAGGTTCGGCGTTTTGATATCCCGATTTCCATAGCAACCGACATGCGGAGCACTATGGTCGTCGGTCAGCACCACAAGGACATTCGGCCGCTCGGCCCCGCGGGCGAGGGCCGGCCACGCAGCGAGAGCCAGAATCGGGATGACAAATCGCGTTCGCACGAGTGGGGCCTCTTGCAAAGAACATAACAAGGGTTCATCGGGTGGGTACGGCCCACCATGACTTCGCATTCCAATCCGTTCATCAATGGGCAAGCAGGGGACGCCCGGGGACGATACGGCCTGTGGCGAACATCAACGATCCTGGCTCTTCCTGAGTGCCGCCTTCTTCTTGGCCGCGGCCTTCTTGGTCGCGGGCTCCGCCGGCGCCTGGCGAATGATCGATTCGGGCGGGTCCTGGTCCGTGACCTTGAGCTCCGTGCGGAGGCGGGCCAGCTCTTGCTCGAGCTCCTTCTGGACCTTCGCATAGTCGGCCTGGCCGTGAACGTTCCGCATTTCTTGCGGATCGGACTTGAGATCGAAGAGTTCCCACTCGTCGATATCGGGACCGTAGAAGCGGACGAGCTTGTAGCGGTCGGTCACGACTCCGTAGTGCCGGCGCACGTTGTGGGGGCCGGGGTATTCGTAGTAGTGATAATAGAAGCTCTTCCGCCAATCTTCGGGCGTTTGCCCCTTGAGCACCGAGACCAGGCTCCTTCCTTGCATCTCGGCCGGGACCGGCTGCCCCGCGGCTTCGAGGAAGGTCTCGGCAAAGTCGAGGTTTGAGACGAGGTCGGTGTTCACGCTCCCAGGCTTGGTCACGCCGGGCCAGCGTACGACGAACGGCGTCCGCAATGATTCCTCGAAAATCCAGCGCTTGTCGAACCAGCCGTGCTCGCCGAGGTAGAACCCCTGATCGGCGGCATAGACCACGATAGTGTTGTCGGCCAGGCCCTCGTCCTCGAGGTACTTCAGCAAACGCCCGACGCTCTCATCGACGGCCTTGATGCACGCGAGATAATCGTGCATGTAGCGATTGTATTTCCAGCGAACCAGGTCGGCCCCCTTGAGGTCGGCCTTTTCAAAGGCCTGGTTCCTCGGCTCGTAATAGGCATCCCAGGCTTTGCGCTGGTCGGGGGTCAGTTGCGGCGGGGCCTCGAACTTGAGGTCCTTCGCCGTCATCGTCTTGGCGATCGTCATGTCCTGATCGTGCTCGGCCTTGCCACGGCCGGAGTAGTCGTCGAACAGAGTCGAAGGCTCGGGATAGGCCCGGTCATTGTCATGCCCCAGGTGCCGGAGCGCAGGGGCCCACTCACGGTGGGGGGCCTTGTGCTGGCTCATCATCAGGAAGGGCTTCGATTTGTCTCGCTTCTTGAGCCAGTCGATCGTGAGGTCGGTGATGATGTCGGTGGTGTACCCTTCATGCTTCACTCGCGTCCCGTTGTCGATCATCGGCGGGTTATAGTAGACCCCCTGCCCCGGCAGAATGTGCCAGTAGTCGAACCCGGTCGGATCGGTCATGAGGTGCCACTTGCCGACGACGGCCGTCTGGTAGCCCGCCCCCTTCAACAGCTTGGCGACGGTCGTCTGCGACCCGTCGAACCGGCTGCCCGAGTTGTTGTAGAACCCATTGGCGTGACTGTATTTCCCGGTGAGCACGGTGGCTCGGCTCGGACCGCAGATCGAGTTGGGCACGACGCAACGGTCGAACCGCATGCCTTCCTTGGCGATCCGGTCGATGTTGGGGGTTTCGAGCAGCTTGCGCGGATCGTTGTAGGCACTGATGGCCTGATACGCGTGATCGTCCGAGAAAATAAACAGAATATTGGGCTGTTGATTCGGCTCCGCGGCCGTCACCGGCGCCGCCGTTGATGCCATCAGAGTTCCGTAGACGATCAAGAAGGCCCCGAGGCGAGCAAGATCGCCTCCAGGCCTTCTTTTGGGTAGCAATCGGCTCATTTGGATTCGCTTTCAACTCGCGGACTTGATCCCAAAGCAAGGCGGCACGCCCCGCGCGTCACCGTTCGAGCCTTGCCGGATGGGGACGACTGACCACGAATTCGCTTGTCCCTCGGAGGGACCGGACACGATAAGAGGGGGGGGGCGTCAGTCACGTTCCCGTTGGGGCATCCCTCCCGACAGGAGCTTTAGTTTTAAGGCCAAAGCGGGTCGGGCTCAAGATGTCAGGGAATCTTCTCGGTCGGGATGATCGGCTTTCGCTCCCAGGTCCAGACTCCGTTGACCTTGGTGAGCAACCTCGCGAGGCTTCCGGGGGCGGGGGGTTCGTTCCGCTTGGGGAGCCAGCCCGCGAGTTCACGTTTGATCTCGGCGTGCGCCGGGTCACCGGCCAGATTCGTCCATTCGTTCGGATCGACTCGGTGGTCGTAGAGTTCCTCGGAACCGTCGGCGTAGCGAATGAATCGCCAGTGCTCGGTGCGGATCGCGTGATTGTCCTGGTTGTGAGTCGTGATCGCCGGCCAAGGCCGAGGGGCATGGGCATCCTTTAACTGAGGCGCAAGAGTGTGTCCTTCCAGCCCCGGACGCTCGGAGAGTCCGCAGAGTGAGACGATCGTCGGATAGAGGTCGAGCAGTTCGACCGGCTGGGCACAACGGGCGCCGGCGGCAATGCCGGGACCGGCGAAGATCAAGGGGACGCGGGTCGACCGCTCCCACAAGGTGTTCTTGCCGGAGACCCCTTTCTCACCCAGGTGCCAGCCATGGTCGGACCAGAGCACGACGACCGTTCGATCGGCCTGGCCGCTTGCTTCGAGGGCATCGAGCACTCGACCGACCTGGCTGTCCATGAAGCTGATGCTCGCGAGGTAAGAACGCACGAGCGGACGCCACTGCTTGGCCTTGAGCAGCCAGGAAAGACGGGGCTCGGGGAGCTTCCAGTGCAGGTACCAGGAGAATTCGGGCACGTCGCCGCGATCGTCCTCTTTCACTGGCGGCATCACGAGCGTCTCGTCCGGGTAGAGGTCGAACCATCGCTGGGACGCAAAGCAAGGGACGTGCGGCAAGCGGAAGCCGACCGCAACGAAGAAGGGCTTGCCCGGCGGCGGTTTCTGCAACCGCGCGATGGCGGCGTCGGCGCTCTTCCAGTCGGCCTGCTCTTCATCGCGATCAGGGACAACACCCCAATCCATCGCCTTGATCGCGGCGGGGGTCTCGACGAGCTTCTTGGGCGGAAATGGGATCCCTCCGGTCACCGACCAGACCTGAAATTCCTGCTCACGGTCGCGTGGGGGAATCGAACCGTCGTGAAAGATCTTGCCCGCGCAGAAGGTTGAGTACCCCTGGGCCGCCAAGGCCTGGGGGAGCGTGACCTGATCCCGGAGCGCTGGCACCGCACGGATGCCCGGCTGGAGCGAATAGATGCCCGTGGTCGACGGCCGGAGCCCGGTGAGCAGGCTCGATCGTGAAGGGTTGCAGAGCGGCGCCTGGCAATGCGCGTTCGCAAAGAGCGTCCCGCGCCGGGCCAGCCGATCGATGTTCGGCGTCTTGGCCTGGGGATGCCCCCCCAGGCAGCCGACCCAATCGTTGAGGTCGTCGACCGCGATAAAGAGGAGATTGGGCCGGCCATCTTGAGCGCCGTCTCCCGTGTTGCCCGCTCCCTGAGGAGCTAGGGCCATGAAGAGACAAGCCAACATTCCAAGCATGAGTGAAGCTCTCCCTTGAATTCGACCCGCGGCCAAGCCGACGAAGCCGAAGGCGTGCGCGATCGACGGCCCGTTGTCCCGAAGACTTCATGGCCTGTCCCCCGCTCCGAGAGCTTCCGCGAATGGCGGCGGAAGAGCAAGACTTCGGGTCCCCTTTTGAAATCCGCCGTGAGCCCCTTTTCCCTCGTCGTCGCGGCTCGGGTTCCGGGTCAGGAATGACTCGACGGCCGGCCCCGCTTCGGTCGACGTGGGGCGTTGTGGTGGGAACGGGCGAATGCGGCCAGATGCCTCAGGCCATCGCCGTAGGTGGTGTAGGACATGGCCGATCGCAACGAGTTGGTCAGCGCCCGTCCGCCGATGGCGACGCACACACCGGCCTGCTCGGCCTCGCGATAGAGTTCGCGATACTCCGCCAGAAAACGATCGCGATTCGGGAGTTGGCTGATCGAGATCCACAACAATTGCGGCCGAAGCTCCGCCACCGCCTGACGAAAGGAAACGATCGGGGTGTGGGGGCCAAGGCTGATCGTCCGCCAACCGGCGTCGAGCAAGACCATCTCCGCCAGAAGGCTTGCCAGTACATAGTAGTCCGACTCGGGACTGCCTCCCACCGCAAGCGGGCGATCAGACTCCGCCTGAGTCTCCAGGATCGCCTTCAGCGCATAGAGGGCCGCCGTACAAATCTGGGTGCCGCGATGCTCCTGGTGGATCGCAACTCGACCGCTCTCCCACTCATGGCCCAGACGGTGCATTGCGGGCGCAATTACAAAGTCGGCCAACGTCTCGATGCCGACTCCCGCACGGTACGCGCCATGAATCAGCGAATGGACCGCGTCGGCTTCCCCGCGTTTGAGCGCGTCCAGCAACTGCTGCGAGAGCGTCTCGGGATCAAAGGCCCCCGGTGACGTCGCGTCGAGTTGAAGCCCGCTCAGATCCAGTCGAGGAAAGTCACCCTCCCGGGCCACCCGCAGGACGTCGGCAAGCAAAAGCTTCCGATGCCCCCCAGCCGTCTTGTGAGCCGGCAAAATCCCTTCGTCCACCCATCGCTTGACGGTCGAGACACCGACACCGAGCGCCCGGGCGACGTGAGCCGTACTGACGTACTGGTTGTCCGACATCCACGCCCTTTCGCCACGGATTCATGAACGCTTCGGACGTTCTTCTTTCAGTGTACACCTCACTGCCAATGGATTCAACGGCCCGTAATCCGAATCACGAAATGGGAAATCCTCGGTAAAAACCCTGATTTTTCTCAGTTCCGACAATCAAATCCACAAAACAATCACGGGCCGCAGTTGACAAACAGGGGGCGATCCCCCTACAAATAAATTGAACGTTTTGGACGATTCATTGAAACCGTTCGACCCCGGACTCGGGTCTACCTGTGCGGAGGAATGAGCGATGCGAACGTTCGACGTGATTGCTGCGGTTCTGGTGGTGGTGGGTGCGGTGAACTGGGGACTGGTCGGGGCGGCCCATCTGGACCTGGTGGCCCTACTCTTTGGGGCCGGTTCCGTGTTGGCCTCGGCCGTTTATGTCGTTGTCGGTCTGGCGGGCCTTTATCAGGCCCTGCAATGGAAGGCCATCCAGAGGCGTTGGCAGGCGGAAGTACGCCTGGCCTGAGTGAATCCGAGGTGTGATCGCCGTCTTCTCGAAAATCAATGACTGGGAGAGGCTCCCAATGGTCGCGACTTCGAAGGTCGATGTTCCTGACGCTCTGAGCACTCTGGACCACGCCTCCACCTGGCTGCTTGGTCCGAAGCAGGAGCGCAGACTGCTCGAAGACCTGGCCGAGTGCAAGCGAACGCTGGGCGAGGCACTGGCTCACGATCCGAGCGATTCCTCGCCGGCCTCGTTCGACGACCCTCGGAGCTTGAGCCGATTCATTGCCGCGTTCTACGCCGATCACGCCCCGGTAAAATCCCCGCTCGGCGCGCACTTTCAGCGCTATTTTGAAATCCGCGAAGAGCTTGCACTCGCGAATATGCGTCTGGTGGCGTCTGTCGCCAAGCGATACCGCAACCGAGGCATCGCTTACTCCGACCTCGTTCAAGAGGGGTTCTGCGGCCTCCTCGAAGCCATCGACCGGTTCGACACCTCGACGCATCAGACCAAGCTATCCACATACGCAACCTGGTGGATTCGCCAGGCCGTTCAGTCCGCCGTGGCCGAGGGGGCTTACCCGGTCCGCCTCGCACCGCGCCATCTTCGGCAACTCGCGCAAGATAAGGAGGAATACCACCAGGAATTCGCCCAGAAATCCGGTCCCTCGCACATCGCGGCAGAGTCGATCCAACGGGTTCAAGCAGCCACACGCCCCACGGTTTCGCTCGATGACACCCGACTCAACTTGCTGCAAACCGCCAACGATTCCGAAAGCGATATCGGCCATGACATCGACACAAACCAAATTGTCGGTGAGTGGCTGAAATTCCTCCGCCCCCGTGAGCGGCAGATCCTCGCCTATCGCTTCGGGCTGGGAGGCAGTCCCCGGCTCTCCCTGAGTCAGGTCGGCAAGGTCCTGGACGTTTCCAAGGAACGCGTCCGCCAAATTCAAGACGTCGCCCTGAAGTTGATTCGCAAAAACGTGGCCTCAAACATGAGTCTGAACAAACCCGAACCCAGCAAGTGAGAACTCCCATGCGCAAGATCTTCGGATTGATCGTCGTGCTGTCCTCGGCCGTTCCCGCCCTGGCCGCCGAAAAGGACATTGTTGACACGGCCGTGGCCGCCAAGTTCAACACCCTTGTCGCCGCCGTCAAGGCCGCTGACCTGGTAGACACCCTGAAGGGCGATGGCCCCTTCACTGTCTTCGCTCCGACCGACGAGGCCTTCGCCAAGCTTCCCAAAGGCACCTTGGAAAGCTTGCTCAAACCCGAGAACAAGGCCAAACTCAAGGCGATCCTGCTCTATCATGTCGTCTCGGGCAACGTCCCGGCGGCCACGGTCCTGAAAATGGATGGTAAGCAGGTGAAGACGGTTCAAGGAAGCCCGGTTGCGATCGAAATTCAGGGCAGCAACGTCCTGGTCAGTGACGCCAAAGTCATCAAGACCGACGTCCTCACCAGCAATGGCGTCATCCATGTGATCGACACCGTCCTGCTCCCCCCCGCCGACAAGAACTGAGCGGAAAGTGAGGGGTGACCTCATAGGTTGAGTAAGTCGAGCCATGACAGACTCACCCCAATGGGATGTGCGCCGCCGCTGAATCCCGCGGGGATTTGTCCGACTTCGGTCGCGGCAAGTCCCCGCTTGCGTTCATGGTGGGGACGCCGACCGCACGACAATTTCGAGGCCACGCTGAGATTTTCTATCCACCTACGCTCACTACAATTCCGCTTGATTCACCGCACACCATCAACACTTAAACATTCCAAACTATCAAGCCTATAGATTCATCAAATCTTGGCTGCTTCGTGGCTTGGTCGTTCAAAATTCAAGGCACGAAAAATCACGCGAAAAATCAAGGGGCCACCCAAAATCATCAAAACGCCGTTAACACCCGCAAGAAAAGGAGTCACACCTCCGTGCTGTTGTTCCAGAAAATAGATCAGTCGGAAAGGCAAGGCGACTCCTGACGCCGCGCACATCGTGGTGAAAACAAGACCGAAGCCATCCCACCAGTACTTGAAGAAGGAAGCAACCGCCGAGACGCCCGCACTCGCATTGGAACTCATCAGAAAGGCTCCAATCGATTCATTGGCCTTTGGGAACCCCTGAGATAGGGACGCTTGTTCAGACGACGCTCCGAAGGAGTCGCAAAGGCTACGCGTTCCCTCATTCGAAAGTTGTACGACTCGGATCAAGCGATCCGCCTCCGGCCCCATTTTCGTCAAGGGTCGGAACCACCGAAGGGATCATAACACGTACGAAATTCATTGACACCAAGAGCGCGATGACTTCAGGTCGAGGGCGGTTGAATCGCCGATTCAAGGGCATTCACGATTGCCCCGGCCTGGCTCCGATTGTAACCTCAATGCGAGGAAGGCTATCCGCCGTTCCTTTCCCCGGTGACGGTCGATCCTGTCCCCTCCTAACGAAGGGGGGCTGCTACCTAGCCGTCCGCGAGCGCGGGAGCCTGAAACTCCAACCGTTGAGGTTTGTTGCCGATGTACGCACTGCTGCTCTGCGCGGTTATGACTGCGCCACAACCGGACGAGACCGTCCGAGGCTCCTATGACGTGGTCGTCTACGGAGGGACTTCCGCCGGCATCGGTGCGGCGGTACAAGCCTCGCGAATGGGTAAGTCGGTCATCGTCGTCGCGCCCGAAGTCCATCTTGGCGGGTTGACGAGTGGCGGGCTCGGCTGGACGGACAGTGGTCTCAAGGAAGCGGTCGGCGGCCTGGCCCTCGAATATTATCGCCGAGTCAAGGACCACTACGACAAGCCGGAGAACTGGAAGCAGCAGAAGCCCGAAGAGTATCGTCTCTACCACCGCAAGGATGACGCCATCTGGGCGTTTGAACCGCATATCGCCGAGCAGGTCTTCGAGGAACTGGTCGCCGAATCCAAATTCCCGGTGGATCGCAACGAATGGCTCGACCGTGAAAAAGGGGTCACGAAGGAAGGGACGAAGATCGTCGCGATCCGCACGCTGAGCGGCAAGACTTATCGCGGCAAGGTCTTCATCGACGCCACCTACGAGGGGGACCTGATGGCCTCGGCGGGGGTGACATTCACGGTCGGTCGCGAGGCGAACTCGAAGTATGGCGAGACGATGAACGGCGTCCAGACCCGGCGCGCGGTCAGCCACCAGTTCGATAATCCGGTCGATCCCTATGTCGTCCCCGGCGACCCTTCGAGTGGTTTGCTCCCTCGGATCCACGCCGGATCCCCGGGCGTTGACGGAGAAGCGGACAACCGCATCCAGGCGTACTGCTTCCGGATGTGCCTGACCGACGACGACAGGAACCGCATCCCGTTCGAGAAACCAAGCGGATATGACCCGAAGCAGTATGAACTGCTGGGCCGTTACCTTCGGACCGGCTGGGACAAGGTCTTCAACAAGTTCGACCCCATCCCCAATCACAAGACCGACACCAATAATCATGGCGGCTTCTCGACCGACAACATCGGCATGAACTACGATTACCCGGAAGCGTCTTACGAGCGGCGCCGCGAGATCATCAAGGAGCATGAGCTCTACCAGAAGGGGCTGATGTACTACCTCGCCAACGACCCGGGAGTTCCCGAGCCAACCCGCACCGCGATGAGCCGCTGGGGACTGCCCAAGGACGAGTTCAACGATAACGGGCACTGGCCGCACCAGATCTACGTCCGCGAAGCCAGGCGCATGGTCACCGATTTCGTGATGACCGAACGCCACCTCCGAGCGATCGAACCCACGCCCGAGCCGATCGGGATGGGTTCCTACAACATGGACTCGCATAACGTTCAGCGCTATGTCGACGCGAATGGCCACGCCCGCAACGAGGGAGACATCCAGGTCAGCCCCGGCGGCCCCTACCCGATCAGCTACCGGGCCATTGTGCCGAAGGCCGGCGAGTGCACGAACCTGCTCGTGCCGGTCTGCCTCTCGTCGTCGCACATCGCCTATGGCTCGATCCGAATGGAGCCGGTCTTCCTGATCCTCGGCCAGTCGGCGGCCACCGCCGCGGCTGCCGCGATCGATGCCGGCACCGACGTGCAGAAGGTCGATTACGCTCCGCTCCAGCGCAGGCTCCTGGCCGATCACCAGGTGCTCGACTTGCCCCGCCCCGCCAGCCAAGGGCGCTCGGCGCAATCGCTCCCCGGAGTCGTCGTCGATGACGAAGCGGCCGAGTTGACCGGAAACTGGAGCTTCAGCTCCGTCGTCGGCCCATTCGTCGGCACCGGCTACCGGCATGACGGCAACACGGACAAGGGGAAAAAATCGGCCATCTTCCGCGCCAAGCTGGAACCGGGCCGATACATCGTCCGGGTCGCCTACACGGCGAACAACAATCGCGCCTCGGCGATCCCCGTCCGGATCCACCATGCGAACGGCATCGCCAGCGTCACGCTTGACCAGAAGAAGGTCCCGTCGAAGTCGGACGCGCCGTTCGTCCCGGTCGGCACTTTCGACCTCGACGACAAGGCAGCCGTGGAAATCCTCAACGAGGGGACGACCGGCCACATCGTCATCGACGCGGTCCAGTTCCTCAAGGCCAACCACTAAATCAAACCACCGCTCCCGACTTTGCGAGAAAGGTTCCCGTAATGGCTAGCGCCGATTTCAAGCATATCAATGTCAGCATGGTCAAGGACGTTGCGGTTGTCGAGATCATGACCAAGGACCTGCGCGGGCCCGACCTGGCTCTCGAACTCGGCACCGAATTAACCGCCGTGGCCGGCCAGGAATGGGCAAAGCAGCTCCTGCTCAACTTCCGCCACGTCCGCTACCTCAGTAGCACGGGGTTCGCCGTCCTCGCCAAGCTCCTGAACCAGGCGAAAGCCACGGGGCAGCAAATCAAGCTCTGCGAACTCGACCCCGATGTTCGCGTCGGAGCCGATATCATCGGCCTCAGCAAGTACGTAGAAATCCACAACAATGAGAGTGCGGCCCTGAAGGCCTTCACTTCCTGAGCACCTGGGTTGCCTTCAACAGGCCGATCCCATGGTGGGCCGTGCCCACCCAGCAAGACATTAACATCTTGTAGGGTGAGCACGGCCCACCGTCTTCTTCGCCTTCCATCTTGAATCGAGCAGGCCGGCTCAGGCGAGAAGCTTGGCGACGGCCTTCGCGGGCTCGACGCCGGTCAGGCGCTGATCGAGGCCCTGGAACTTGTACGTGAACCGCTCGTGGTCGATTCCCATGCAGTGGAGGATCGTGGCGTTGAGGTCGTTGACGTGGACCGGCTCGTCCACCACGTTGTAGCTGAAGTCGTCGGTTTCGCCGACGACGATCCCTTTCTTGATCCCACCGCCTGCCATCCACATACAGAAGTTTCGAGGATGGTGGTCGCGACCGTAGTCGTCTTTCGTGAGCGTCCCTTGCGAATAGACGGTGCGCCCGAACTCGCCCCCCCAGACCACGAGGGTGTCATCGAGCAGACCACGCTGCTTGAGGTCGAGGACGAGCGCGGCCGTGGCCTGATCGGTATCGAGACACTGGTTCGCCAGCGCCATGGGGAGCACGGAGTGCTGGTCCCAGCCACGGTGGAGGATCTGCACCGCGCGAACGCCACGTTCGACGAGCCGACGCGCCATCAAGGCGCTGTGGGCGAAGGTGCCGGGCGTCTGCACATTCGGGCCGTAGAGGTCGAGGATGTGCGCCGGTTCCTTGGAAACGTCGACGAGCTCGGGCACGCTCGACTGCATCCGGAAGGCCATCTCGTACTGGGCAATCCTCGTCCGGGTCTCAGGATCACCGAACCGTTCGAGCTGGCGGTTGTTGAGCTTGCCCAAAGCGTCGAGCATGGTGCGGCGGTCGTCGCTGCTGACGCCCGACGGGTTCTGAAGGTAGAGAACCGGGTCTCCCGTCCCGCGAAGCGCGACACCGTTGTGCGTGGTCGGCAGAAATCCACTGCTCCACATCCGCGTGAAGAGGGCCTGACCGTTGCCCGACTTGGGAAACGTCGGCGTGAACGCCACGAAGGCAGGGAGGTCGTTGCTCTCACTCCCCAGGCCGTACGAGAGCCACGAGCCGACGCTCGGCTTGCCGGGAATCTCGCTGCCGGTCATCACGAACGTGCAGGCAGGGTCGTGGTTAATCGCGTTCGTATGCACCGACTTGATCAGGGCGATCTCGTCCACAATCCTCGCCGTATGCGGCAGGAGCTCGCTGATCCAGGTGCCGCACTCGCCCGCTTGGCGAAAAGCAAACTTCGAGGGGGCGACGGGGAACCGCGTCTGGCCGCTGGTCATCGTCGTGATCCGCTGGCCTTTGCGGATACTGTCGGGAAGGTCGCTCTCGAAATGCTTCCGAAGCTGCGGCTTGTAATCCCAGAGGTCAAGCTGAGACGGACCTCCGTTCATATGAAGATAAATGAGCGACTTTGCCTTGGGCGGAAAGTGGGGCAGGTCGGCCCGCGCAGGCTGAATCCGGTCCGTCGCGGAGGTAGCGGCAGCGGCTCGGGCGGCCGTCTCACCCATGAGCATTCCCAGGGCGATCCCACCGGCACGGAGCCCCACATCGCCGAAGAACTGACGGCGGTTCTGTTGCTGCTGGTATTCGAAGAACGGGTTCATGCGCCTGGACCTCGGACGGAAGAAGGAGTCGGACGGGCGATGATCTCGGGGCGGCGGCGACCTGGAAGCCAGGTCAGTTCCTGGTGACCGTCTCATCCAGGTTCAAGAGTGTATTTGCCACGAGTGCGTACGCGGCCAGTTCGATCTCGGGAAGGGTCGCTCGCGGCGGCGTATTGCCCACCCGAACCACCTGCTTTGCCGCCGCGGGGTCGCGCACGAACCGAGCCAGGTTCTTGGCGAACTGATCGTTCAGGGTGGCGAGCTCGTCCGCGTCCGGCTTGCGAGCCAGTACCACGCGGAAGCCGTGAGTGATGCGTTCGGCGGGGGTCGCTCCTCCTTCGCTCATCATCTGCTCGGCAAGGGCACGCGCCGCCTCAAAGTGCTGCACGTCGTTCATCAGTTGCAACGCCTGGAGGGGGGTGTTGCTCCGCTCACGACGGGTGCAGAACGCTTCGCGATTCGGCGCATCGAAGTTGGTCAGAAACGGCGGCGGCGCAGTCCGCTTCATGAACGTATAAAGACTCCGGCGATAGACTGCGGCCCCCTCGTCGGGCTTGTAGGATCGGGTGTTCGATCCGGTATAGGCGACCGGCTCCCAGATATTAGGCGGCTGATAGGGCCGTACTCCCCTGCCCCCCATTTTGAGGTTGACCAAACCGGCCACGAAGAGTGCATTGTCGCGAATCTGCTCGGCATCGAGGCGGAACCGCGGGCCTCGAGCGTAGAGTCGGTTCTCCGGGTCCTGCTTCTGGAGTTCGGCCGTGATCCGCGACGACTGACGGAACGTCGCCGAGTTCACCATCAGGCGGACGAGAGCCTTGACGTCCCAGCCACTCTCCCGGAACGAGACGGCCAGCCAGTCGAGCAACTCGGGGTGGCTCGGTGGCTCCCCTTGGGTGCCGAAGTCGAAGGCCGTTTTGACGAGTCCGGTGCCGAAGAGCTGCTGCCAGAACCGGTTCACCGTCACCCGCGCCGTCAGCGGGTGCTCCGGCGCCACCAGCCAGTTCGCAAGGTCGAGGCGGTTCGCACGGTCGCCGGAACCACCTCGGTTGAGCGGCGGCAAGACCGCGGGCGTCCCGGGCTCGACCTTGGCGCCCGGGCTATCGTACTGACCGCGGAGCATGACGAACGCGTCGCGAGGCTTCTCCAAGTCCTTGAAGATGTAGGTCGCGACGATCTGGGCGTCCAGCTCGGTCCGCTCCTTCATCAAGGCGGCCAGCTTCTCCAGCAGCGGCTTGAACGGCCCCTTGGTGGCTTCGCAGACATTTTCGAGGTAGTAGGCACGAAGCGACGTCTCCTCCGCTGTGGGCAACGGGCCGGCCTGCGCCTTCTTGAGCAGGGCCTTGATTGCAGCGGTGGCAGTCTTCGCCTCGGTCTTCCCCCCTGGTTTCGCCCAGGCGCGAAACGACTGGTTCGGGTCATTCGCCCGCGGGTCGACAGACTCGGCCGAAGGCGCTGATGCGGCCTGGTCCGCTTCGCCCTGCTTGATGGCGTCGGCGGGGTCGCGGTATGCGAGAGCTTTTCGCTGCTGATCGAGTTCCTTGTTCACTTCCGCAAGCTTTGCGTCCAGCTCCGCGAGCGTCCCCTTCTGTTGCGGGGTCGGCATCTTCAAGGTCGGCTCGTGCAGCAGGGCGTTGCCGTCCATGGCGGGTCCCGCCGCCGAGTAGAAGAAGGCGTAGAGCGAGTAAAACTCTTTTGCCGAGAGCGGGTCGAACTTATGGTCGTGACAGACAGCGCAGCCGGCCGTCATTCCCATCCACGTTTCGGCCATCGTGCTGGCACGTTCCACGGCATTGCGAAAATACCACTCGGCCTCGATCGAGCCGCCTTCGCTGGTCGTCACCCCGCACCGGTTGAAGCCGGTCGCGACCAGTTGGTCGGGCGTCGGCTCGGGGAGCAGATCCCCGGCCAGTTGTTCGATGGTGAACCGATCGAACGGCTGGTTGTCGTTGAACGACTTGACCACCCAGTCACGATAGATCCAAATCTGCCGCTCATTATCGAGGTGAAGCCCGTGAGTGTCCGCATAACGGGCGACGTCGAGCCAGTGACGAGCCATCTCCTCGCCGTAACTCGGCGCAAACAGATAGCGTTCGACCATATTTTCATAGGCCTTTGCCGACGAATCGCCCAGGAAAGCGTCCACCTCGCGAGGCGTCGGCGGCAGACCTGTCAAAGCGAATGAGACACGGCGGATCAAGGTCTCTTTATCCGCCTCGGGCGAGATTGTGAGTCCCTCGCGCTGGAGTCGCTCGGCAATGAATGCGTCGATCGGATTGCCGGAACCGGCCGCCTGCTTCAAACGCGGCACCTGTTCCTTGACCGGAGCGGTGTACGACCAGTGGGCCTCGTAGGGCGCTCCGCGCTCCACCCACTGTTTCAGCAGATTCTTCTGCTCGAGGGTCAGCGGCTTCTTCGCACTTGGAGGCGGCATGACCTCGCTCTCGTCGTCGCTGAAGATCCGCCGAATGATCTCACTCTCATCGGTCTTGCCCGGAACGATCGGGATCTCGCCGCTCTCGGCCACCTTGAGAGTCGCCTCGCGCTGATCGAGGCGCAGGCCCGCTTTTTTGACCCCCGGCCCATGGCATCGGAAGCAGGTTTCGGCGAGGACCGGACGAACATCGCGGTTGAACCGCAGTTCCTCCTCTCCCCCTTGCGCAACGGAAACGGCGATGGCGAGCCACCCCGTCGCGAGCAAACCGGCAGGCGTCGTCATCAGCATGGTTCGCATGGCCTGTTCCATCGTCCGTCGTCTTTTACGAATAAATACGCCTGACGCGTCCGTCGAGTTCGAAGAGAGAAGAGAACAGAGGTAGGCCTCCCCGTTGCGTTACCCCAAAACGATAAAGGGGTCGTGGGGCCTGGACACAGCATCAGGTAGGTGTGGGCAAGTCGCTTTTGTTGATTCTATATTATACAACACCGTCCTCACTGGCGTCGACCACCTTCTCGTCAAGCAAACATAAGGAGGGGACTCAGCTCTCGACGGCAGGAAAGGGGCGGACGGCCAACCGAAGCCATTCCGGCCGGGCCGTTGGGGTTCAACAATGCGGTTAGCCGGCGGGAAATCAGCTCCCCTGGAACGCCGAGACTCCGAACGCCATGACGAAGACGGTCACGGTCTTGAGCACCGTGATTGCGAAGATATCGGGATAAGATTGGCGGTGAGACAGTCCGGTGATCGCCAGCAGAGTGATCACCGCGCCGTTGTGCGGCAAGGTATCCATGCCTCCGGAAGCCATCGACGCAATGCGATGGAGCAGTTCAGGGCTGATCCCCTGGGCTCGGGCCAGTTCCATGTAGCGTGAGCCCATCACCTCCAGGGCGATCGAGAGCCCCCCCGAGGCTGATCCGGTGATCCCGGCGAGAACGTTGACGGCGGTGGCCTCGGCCACGAGCACGTGTCGGCTCACGAGGAAAACGCTATCCCGGATCACGAAGAAGCCGGGCAAGGTCTTGACAACGTTGCCGAATCCGACCTCCGACGCCGTGTTGAAGATCGCGAGCAGCGCTCCCGACGTGGCAGCGGTGAGGGCGCCCGAGAACCTGTCTCTCCAGCGCCTGGGGTTGATCGCCAGGGCGGCCGTAATCCCCAGGGCCAGCGCCACGATCAAGGCCCAGGTCGATGCCGAGGCCGCCACATTGAGGGCAGGAAAATCGCGATGGAGCTGAGCCTCCGGATACCAGGTCGAGACCGACCAAGCCGTCCGGCTCAGCACGAAATTCCCCCCCAGCACCAACCCCAAGGGAATGAGCGCCACAAACAGCGGGGGCCGCCCCTCGCCTGAGCCGGGCTCAGGTTCGTTCCGATGCCCCGTTCCATACCCCTCGCCCGCGGCGGCCGCCTGGGCCCGGCGACGGTCGAGCCAGAAGAGGCCGCCCCCCAGCACCAGCAAGCCTCCGAGGATTCCGACCACGGGCGCGGCGTAGGCATCCGTTCCAAAAAAACGCGTCGGAATCAGGTTCTGAATCTGGGGCGAACCGGGCAGCGCATCCATCGTGAGCGTGAACGCCCCCAGGGCAATGGCCCCTGGAATCAGCCGCTTGGGAATATCCGCCTCCCGGAACAAGGCCGAGGCGAACGGATAGACGGCGAACGCCACGACAAAGAGGGAGACTCCACCGTAGGTCAGCACCGCACAGGCGAGCACGACGGCCAAGATCGCCCGCCGCGCCCCCAGAAACCCGGCGATCGATCCGGCAATGGCCGCGGCCGAGCCGTTCGTCTCCATCAGTTTGCCAAAGATCGCTCCCATCAAAAAGAGAGGGAAAAACGAGCGGATGTAACCCGACGCCGCCGTCATGAACGTCTCGGTGTAACTCGGCAAAAGCGCCTGACCCGATAATCCGGCCGCCAGCAATGCACAGATCGGGGCGAAGATGATGACCGGCAACCCCCGATAAGCCAGCGCCATCAGGAGAACCAACGAAACCACGATCGCAATTACTTCGAGATTCATTCATGTTCCTTTATTAGCAGCAGCACCAACCGCCCCCCTTCCCTGTCGCTCCGAAAGACTGGCGGGTTCGTCTCATCCATTCTCAACTGTGCGAACGGCGGTCGTCGATCTCCTTGGAGAACCCTTCGATGCGGTTTTCGGCCAGTTCGATCGCGCCGGCCTCGGCCCCAATCCGCAGGCCGGTCCGACTCATCGCTCCGCGGGTTTCGCGGACGAGGTTCCGGACAATTTTGAGGTCCTTGGTCTTTCCTCGGACGTCGATGGCAACCCCATCTTCGGGACCGTTGTTGGTGACCCGATTGGCCTCGACCCGGTTGCGGTTGGGCCAGAAATCCTTGCCACGCGACTCATCACGGAAAAGAATGCCGACTTTTCCACTCTCTTGAATGTCGTTGTCTCGGATCAGGTTATCCGTATCGTTATGACCGATCGAGACGCCGTAGTCACGGTTGCCTGCGATCTGATTCTTCTCGGCCAGGCCGTATTTCACGCCCCAGCACCAGAACAGGCCGATCGAGTTCCGTTCGAGCCGGTTCGCGCGGATCAGCGGCCGTTGCGAGCCCGACCCGGGGTGAACGCCGAGGTCGACGTTGTCGTGCGAGTGGCAACGCTCGACGACCACGTCGTGGCTGATCTGGAAGCTGATCCCGTCGCCGTTGTAGTTCCGCGCGGTCACGCCACGGAACGTGAACTTGTTGCAGTCCTGGAGGAAGATGCAGCCGGCGTAATTGCCGTTGAAGTTCTCGTTGTTCGCCTTGTCGCCATCAAGGGCCAGGTCTTCGATCACCACGTCACTGGTGCGCTCGGAGGTCAACAAGGGGAACAAGGCTGAGCAGGTGGGCTTCCCGGAGAGCCACAGATTCTCGCGGAGGCCGGCGTCAAGGCGAAAGCGGTTGCCCGAGCGTGCCACAAGTGTTCGCTTGAGGACGATCTCACCACCATTCGACCCGTTCTTGGCGCGGAGCACGACGCCATCGCCGACCCGGAAGCCTCGGGCGTCTTCGAGCGTGATCTCACGGTCATACCAATCGGAGTCCTCGGCCAGCGCCACGGTCCGCGACGGGATCTTCGTGAGAATCGTCTCGAGCCCTGCGCCGATGAGCCTGACTCGCGACGGCAGCACGACCGGGCCCCGCAGGGTATACGTCCCCGGCAAGAGCCGCACGGTTCCGCCCCCGAGCCGGGCCACGTAGCCGAGGGCCGACTGGATCACCTTGTCGTCCCGACCGACCAGATCCGCGTCCTTGCCGTCGGGTCCGACGGTCACCGTCAAGCGCTCCTCCCATGCCGGCTCGCGCACATCATCGCCGTCGGTCGCCCGAGGATTGATCGCGGCGGGACGGTCGTCCCCCTCGGCCAGCGCCTGGTGCGCGGAAAGGGCCAAACTCCCGGTCGCCACTCCCAGAAATCCACGACGCGTCAGCTCAGATCGGGTCATGAGCGAATTTCTCCGATTTTGAATGAGGGGAGAGTGTGGACACGGCTCGGGCATGAGATTTACCTTGTCGGAACGGACCGATTATTGTGGCAAGCCGTCCTCGCCACAAGAGACTGGCCGTCTTGACGAGGATCCCGCTTCTTGCGCCTTTTTTTTTCTTGGAGGCTCTAGCGCCCAGGTGACAACCAACCTCGCACCGAGTAGCCTCGTGGCGTGAACGGGGCGACACCGACTCTCTCCAAGTCGAGTCCCGACCGACCAGCCACAGCCACCGACCGTGATCCTCGAGCCGGTTCGGGAGGCAACGCCTCGAAGCCACACCCCACGGCGAGATCCCCATGAAATGCGCCGGATTCCATGCGGGCTTATTCCTTGGCTTTTCCTTTTGGATCGCGGCTCCCGCGAGGGCGCAGGGATTTCCCCCGGCCGAGGCGGCCGCCAAGATGACGGTCGCCGACGGCCTGACCGTCCGGCTCTTCGCGGCCGAGCCGCTGGTCCAGCAGCCGGTGGCCATCGAGTTCGACGACCGAGGTCGACTCTGGGTCATTCAGTACATGCAGTATCCCAACCCGGCCGGCTTGCAGCGCGTCAGCGTCGATCGCTACTCGCGGACCGCGTATGACAAGATTCCCGAGCCGCCGCCGCGGGGTCCCAAGGGAAGCGATCGGATCACCATCCTCGAAGACTCGGACGGCGACGGCCAGGCCGACCGCTCCCATGACTTCCTCTCCGAGTTGAACCTGGCCAGCGGCCTTGCGTTCGGTCACGGAGGAGTCTTCGTCCTCCAATCCCCTTACCTCCTCTTCTATCCCGACCGCGATCGCAACGACCAGCCCGATGGTGACCCCGAGGTCCTCTTGACCGGCTTCGGGATGGAGGATGCCCACTCGGTGGCGAACTCCTTGACCTGGGGCCCTGACGGTTGGCTCTACGGCTGCCAGGGGAGCACGGTTACGGCGAAGATCCGAGGGATCGAATTTCAGCAAGGGGTCTGGCGATACCACCCCCCCTCGCGCCGGTTCGAGCTTTTCTGCGAAGGCGGAGGCAATATGTGGGGCCTCGACTTCGACCGTAACGGCCACCTGTTCACGAGCACGAACTACGGCGGCTTCGTCACACTCCACGGGGTGCAAGGGGGGTATTACTGGAAATTGTTCGGAAAGCACGGTCCGCTCCACAACCCCTACACATTCGGCTATTTTGATCACGTTCCTCACGAGGGGATTCAAGGGGGGCACGTTTCCAATGGGGGCCTCTTCTATGAGGCGGACACGTTCCCTGCCCAGTGGCGAGGTCGGTACATCTCCAATGACTTGCTCGACCATTCCATTCGGTGGAGCGAGATCCAGCCGCGAGGATCGACGTTCCGCGGGCGCCAAGGAGGAGACGTGCTGCGAGCCAACGATACCTGGTTCGCGCCTAGCGACTTGACCCTCGGCCCCGACGGGGCCCTCTACGCCGCCGACTGGCATGACAAGCGGACAGCCCACCCCGACCCCGACGCCGACTGGGACCGGTCGAACGGCCGGATCTATCGAATCGCTCCGCCGAAGGCAGAGCCTGCGAACGGCCCCGACCTCGCCACGCTCTCGAACGATAAGCTGATCGCCCTCCGCAGCCACCCGAATTCCTGGTATCGGCGCCGGGCGCGGCGGTTGCTGGGCGAGCGTCAGGCGAAGGACGGACTCGATCCGCTCCATGACGAGGTCCGTTCGAGCCGAGGGACCGTCGCCCTCGAGGCGCTCTGGATCCTCCACGTCTGCAAGGCGATCACCCCCGAACTCGCCGAGCGACTCCTGGAGCATCCTGATGCGGAGGTCCGCGCCTGGATGGTTCGCCTGATCGGCGATGAGCCGCAAGTCACCCCGGGACTGTCTGAGCGACTGGTCGCTCTCGCCACCCAGGAGCCGAGCGTTTTGGTTCGCGCGCAGTTGGCCTGCACGGCCCAGCGGCTGCCGGCAAACGCCGGGCTCAATGTCGCGGAGCGGCTTCTCCTCCGCGACCTGAACCAGGATCGGGATGACCCTTATGTACCGCTCCTGCTCTGGTGGGCCGTCGAGCGCCACGCGACGGCCGCGGTCGACTCGGTGGTGTCCCGGTTCTCGACCCCTGAAGCGTGGCGTTCCGGGCTGATCCGAACCGAAATCATGGGGCGGCTGATCCGTCGGTTCGCCTCCGAGGGGAACGAGGCTTGCGACCTGGCCTGCGTCAAGCTGCTCACCGCGGCGCCGACGGCGGAAGCACGCCGCTCGCTCGGGGCCGACCTGGAGGAATCGACGCGTGGGCGTCCTGCCCAGGCAATCGCGCCATCGCTCGTGGCGGTTGCAACCCAATTGGCCGACGCCAACCCGGCCGACGTCCCCTTGAACCGACTCGCCTTTCGCCTGGGAAGCCGAACGGCGATGGACCGCGTCCGGGCCCTCGTCAGCGACGAGCGGGGGTCCGACGCGACTCGAGTCCTCCTGATCGACGTGCTCGGTGAGACCGGGGATCGACCGTCGACCGATCGGCTCCTGGGCCTGGCGACCGCTGGCAACTCCGCGCCAGTCCAGGTGGCCGCCTTGAAAGCGCTCGGCCGATTCGAAGACGAGTCGATCGCCAAGGCACTGATCGACGCCTATCCCAAGCAAGGCAATGACTGGCGTTCGCGAACCCGCGAGCTCTTGCTCGGCCGCCCTTCATGGGCACGGGCCTACCTGGCGGCGATCGACCGTGGCCAGCTCTCGGCCAAGGAGGCCTCGATCGAACAGATCGGCCGCGTGGCCCTGCTCCAGGATCCTGGTCTCGATGAGCTGGTCCGCAAGCATTGGGGTTCGGTCAAGGGGGCGACTCCGGGCGAGAAGCTGGCCGAGGTCCGCCGGCTGAATAATGACCTTCGCGCGGCCGTCGGCGATCCGAAGCGGGGCACTCAGTTGTTCAAAGATCGCTGCAGTTCCTGCCATCGCCTGTTCGACCAGGGGACGGCCATTGGCCCCGACCTGACTTTCGCCAATCGCCGCGATCGCGAGTTCCTGCTCGTCAGCCTCGTCGATCCCAGCGGCGTTGTCCGCAAGGAGTATCAGTCGTACATCGCCCAGACCCGCGACGGCCGCGTCCTGACCGGCCTGATCGTCGAGCAAACGCCCGATGCGATCACCCTCCGTGATGCCAAGGGAGAGCCGACAAGGATCCCACGCGCCGACGTCGAGGCCTTGAAAGAGTCGACGGCCTCCTTGATGCCCGAATCCCTCTACAAGGAATTCACCCCGAGCCAGATCCGCGACCTGTTCAGCTACCTTCAGGGAGACGGACCCGCAAACAATTAATGATTTCACATTTTTCAATCATGACAAAGCAAGTAGCTAGTTTATCCACGATCCGCGAGTGGGCGAGAATCTGAGTCTGTCGCAAGAAAACCGGACCCTCTGTCTGCCCCAAATGCCGAAATTCGCGGGAGAAACTCGTTCCTACGCTCTGCGTAGGAATGCCATTCTGGCCGCTCTGCGGCCCCACCCGCCGGGGAAGACGACGCGGAGCATGGGAACGAGATCCCGGTATCCTTGCTACAGTCTCGAATCCTCGGTCCTTTCGCTCAGTCGCGGGTCGGTGAAGTTTATCGGTCCTCGTCCCCGTTTTCCCCAAAGCCTGTTCCATGATGGGCCGTGCCCGCCGTACAAGAGAATTCGGACCGATGATTCCCGTTCCGCAGGGTGGGGATGGCCCCCTCTTCTTCATGTTTTTCTCTCCCGACTCGCCGGAGCGATTCGGAAAGCGCAGGCGATGCCGACAACTTGTTGAGGGACCACACTCATGCTCCCGACACGCCGGGAATTCCTCGCCTCCACTCTCTCCACCACCGGCCTGCTCGCGGCTGGAGCCCAACGTGTCAGGGCCGCCGATCCTCCGGCCGACAAAGCCCTGATTGCGATCACCCTCGACCTGGAAATGAGCCGAAATTTCCCGGCCTGGGATGACACGCACTGGGACTTCGAGAAAGGGAACCTCGATCAGGACACGAAACGCTACGCCGTGGAAGCCGCGCGTCGGGTCAAGGCCAAGGGGGGGCGGATCCACTTCTTCGCCCTGGGGCAAACGTTCGAGCAAGAGAACGTCGACTGGCTCCGCGAGATCATCGCGCAAGGACACCCGGTCGGCAATCACACGTATGACCACGTCTATGTCCTGGCTACAAAACCCGAAGACATCCAGTTCCGCTTCAAACGCGCTCCCTGGCTGATCGAAGGTAAGTCCCCGGCCGAGGTCATCGCCGCGAACATCCGCATGGCCAGCGAGGCGATGAAACAACGAGTCGGCATCGAACCCGCCGGCTTCCGTACTCCCGGCGGATTCTCGAACGGGATCTCCGACCGGCCCGACGTCCAGGAGCTCCTCCTCAAGCTGGGTTATCGCTGGGTCAGCAGTCGATACCCAGCGCACCCCGCAAGCCCTCCCGGTCAATCCCCCACGTCCGAGGTCATCAAGGGGGTGGTCGCGGCTCAGGCCCAGGCGCAGCCATTCGTTTATCCGTCGGGCCTGATCGAAGTCCCCATGAGCCCGGTCAGTGATATCAACGCCTTCCGCACGGGCCGTTGGCCGCTCGAAGCCTTCATGGAAACGATCCGCGCCGGGGTCTCCTGGGCGATCGAGAACCAGGCCACGTTCGACTTCCTGGCCCATCCCTCGTGTCTGGGTGTCGTCGACCCCAAGTTCCGCACGATCGAGATGATCTGCGAAATGGTCGAGAAAGCAGGGCCACGCGCAATCCTGACCGACCTCGGGACCATCGCTCAACGCGCCAAGGCAAACGCAGGCCGCTAGCCCCATCTCATCGCTCGCCTTCTCTCTCGCGTTGGAAAAAGTGCCTCGAGAAACTTTGGCCTGGTCAAACCCTCTTGCCCCTTGGCAAACGACAAAGGCTCGGCCAAGATCGTCCCGTACTGGCTTGATGCCTCCTGGGAGCCGTAGACATGAAACTTGCCGATCGTTCGATCTCTTCTCGATTCTGCATGGCCCTCGGCGCCTTGTTCGCCCTGGGATCCGGCCACCTCCGGGCCGAAGACGTCGGCACGGTGCTCAAGCCCGACGAACTGCCCCGGACCATGCTCTACCGGGCGTTGGAGCGTCAGGCCCACGAACTCCTCGAAGCGAGGCGAAAGACGGTCGCCGCCCTGCCGACGCCCGAGGCGGTCCGACAGCGGCAGACGGAGATCCGTGCCAAGTTCCTCGAAGCGCTGGGCGACCTGCCCGAGAAGACGCCGCTCAACGCTCGTGTCGTCGGCACCGAGCAGCGTGATGGCTACCGGGTCGAGCGTCTGGTCTACGAAAGCCGCCCCGGCCACCACGTCACGGCGGTGCTCTACTTGCCCGACGCGAACGCACCGGTCCCGGGAGTCCTGGTTCCTTGCGGGCACAGCCAGAACGGCAAGGCGGGGGAAACTTATCAGCGAATTTGCATGCTTATTGCCAAGAATGGCATGGCCGCGCTCTGCTACGACCCGATCGGCCAGGGTGAGCGGCTCCAAGTGCTCGACGATCAAGGGAAGGCGGCGATCGTGGGAAGCACCACCGAGCACACGATGACCGGAATCGGGTCGTTGCTCGTCGGCCGCTCGCTGGCCTCCTACCGGATCTGGGACGGGATTCGGAGCCTCGACTACCTCGCCTCCCGCCCCGAGATCGACACGAAGCGGCTCGCCTGCACGGGGAACTCGGGAGGCGGCACCTTGACGGCCTACCTGATGGCCCTCGACGACCGGATCGCCGTCGCCGCCCCCTCGTGCTACATCACCTCGCTCGACCGGCTCTTCACCACGATCGGCCCGCAAGACGCCGAGCAGAACATCACGGGCCAGGTCGCCTTCGGCATGGACCACGGCGACTATGCGATCCTCCGCGCTCCCAAGCCGACGCTCTTCTCGGTCGGCACGCGCGACTTCTTCGACATTCAGGGGAGTTGGGACACCTTTCGTGAAGTGAAGCTCGTCTACGGCCGCCTCGGCTTCGGCGAACGGGTCGACCTGTTCGAGTCGGACGAGCCTCACGGCTTCACCAAGCCAAGGCGCGAGGCCGTGGTGCGTTGGCTGAAGCGTTGGCTGCTCAAAATCGATGAGGCCACCGTCGAGAGTGACGGCCCGATCGCCACCGATCCGCAACTTCAATGCACCGAGACCGGCCAGGTTCTGAGTGCCTTCCATGGTAAGTCGGTCTTCGACCTCAACATCGAACGTGCCGACGAACTCGCCCAGCACCGTAAGGAAGCTCAGGCGAAGACCGATAAGTCCACACAGCTCGCCCAGGTCCGCCGGCTGATCGGTCTCCGAGACTCGATTGCGCCCGCCGATCGTGAAGCTCGAGGAGAGGTCATCAAGCGGGCCGACTACACGATCCGCAAACTCGTGTTCACCACGGAGCCGGGGATCAAGGTGCCCGCCCTCCTGCTCGTTCCTGAAAAGAAAAAGGACGCCAAAGAGCTAACTTTGATCGTCAGGGACGACATCCGCGCGAGCCAGGAGCCTGGGGAAAGGGCCGAGGCATTGGTCAAGGCGGGAAATCACGTGCTGATTGCAGGACTCCGTGGCATGGGCGAGACGGCCCCCAGCACGAAGCCGGGGCCCTTCGGGACCGATTCGAAAGAGGCGTTCCTCGCGATCAACCTCGCCCGCCCCCTGCTCGGCCAGCGAGTGGGCGACCTCTTATCCGTCATTGGTGCCGTCGCAGCTGATTATCAAAACGGGGTCACGCTCATCGGCCAGGGGACAGCCGGGCCGATCGCCCTGCACGCCGCCGTCTTTGAACCGAAGATCAGGTCGCTTATTCTTGATAGCACGATCACATCCTGGTCCGACGTGGTTCGGACCCCGATCTCGCGCGACCAGCTCGCCAACGCCGTCCCAGGCGCCCTCGTCAACTACGATCTGCCCGACCTGGCGGTCCTCGTCGCTCCTCGTGAGCTTTCCATCAGCGCATCGGTCGACCCGGCCGGACGTCCCTTGTCGGAAGCGAAGGTGGCCGCGGCCTACCTGTCTTGCACCAAGGCTTATCAAGCCCAGAACGCGGAAGCAAAATTGACCGTGAAGCCCGGCCCGCCCCAGCCCACGGTGGAACCCTTGGTCCGGGCGGTTGACCTCGCCGTGGGAGAATCCGCGGTGGTCACGCTTTCCGACGGCAAAGAGGCCACCGTCAAGCTGATCGATCTCAAGGAGGACCGCGACCCGATCCGCCAAGCCATCCGTGGCGCCCAGGTCAAGATCGAAGTCAACGGTCAGCCGGTCACGCTGGGCACGGGCAACTACAACTTGCCGGTTCCCGCAGGGGGAGTGCAAGTCGATTGCCCGATCACAGGGGGATACCGCGGCAACAGCGGTGAAGACTCGTGGGCACTCGAGAAGGATGCCCGGATCCGGCTCTGGCCGGCAAAATCCCCTTGGATCGATCCGACGAGCTTCACCTACCCGGTCCGTCAACGTTGGTTCGCCACAAGCACGCAAATGGCCAACGAACCGGTGTATGTCGATGGCGGCGAGAAGCCCGACGTCAAGAAGATTTACTATCACAGCGGCCTGGACATCGGCGGCGCGGAGGGCCTTGTCGACGTCGTGGCCGCGACCGACGGCTTCGTCGCCAGCGCGGGGACCACGCTCACGCCGGGCTTCAAGGACACGCCCGCCCGACCCCGCTACGACGTCGTCTACCTGGTCGATGACCGCGGCTGGTTCTACCGCTACAGTCACCTGCATACGATCGACCCGGCCATCACCCCGGGGGCGTCGGTTCGCAAGGGGCAGAAGATCGGCGTGCTCGGCAAGGAAGGGGCGAGCGGCGGCTGGTCTCACCTCCACTTCGAAATCAAAGCCCGGCAGCCATCGGGCCGTTGGGGCACCGAGGAAGGATACGCCTTCCTCTGGCAGGCCGCTCAGCGCGAGCAAAAGGCCGAGCTCGTGGCCGTGGCCCGACCTCACCGGCTCACCTGGACCGGAGAGTCGGTCACGCTCGATGGTTCCAAGTCCTGGAGCCGAGTCGGGCGCCTCGCCAATTATGAGTGGACCTTCAGCGATGGCACCACCGCCGCCGGCCCCAAAGTCGAGCGGACTTACGATCAACCGGGTGCCTACACCGAGATCCTCAAAGTCACCGATCGCCAGGGGCGGATCGACTACGACTTCGCCATCGTCCAGGTCCTCGACCGCTCGAATCCCAACCAACTCCCGCCGACGATCCACGCCTCCTTCATGCCGACGACCGGGATCAAGCCGGGCGAACCCGTGACCTTCAAGGTGCGGACCTTCCGAACCACCGACGGCGAAGAGACCTGGGATTTCGGCGACGGTACCCCGGCTGTCACGAGCCAGTCCGACGGCACCGTCAAGCCGCTCGCCAAAGATGGCTATGCCATCCGGACCCACCAGTTCGAGAAGCCGGGCCATTATCTCATTCGCGTCGAGCGGGCCAACCGCCAAGGCGCCAAGGCCGTTGCAAGGCTGCACGTGGTCGTCGACGAACCGAAATCCAAGTGACCGGATCCATAGCCGGGGAGCGATCAACTCCCCGCTCGCCTAAGAATTCTGCTCTCTCTGAAGGCGAACGGAAAGCATCAGCTCCCTGGCTTTGGTGATCTCACTTCGCGTTGAAGCGCGGGCAGGGCGTTTCGCCCCCCCTCAAAGCCCCCAGATGCCCCAAAGCGAGGGCAAAAACGTGGGCCGGACACTCTTGCATGCCCCGGAGCGTTCGACTATTGTTGAACGAGATCCGTCTTAACGGTTTCCACACAACCGAAAGGTCGGACAACCCGCCCCGCGATTGCAGCTTGGTTCGACCCTCACAGTAGCAAACCACCCCACCGTAACGCGGCCCCTAGCCGCCGGAGTCCACGGTGATGACAACGCGTTGGCTCCTTCACGCGAGCGGTTTCCTCCTCCTAACGCTCAACCTTCAGCTCAGCGCCTCTGAGCCTGAGCGGCGGCTCACCTACGAGCAGGATATCCGGCCGATTCTCAAGGCCCACTGCTTTCAGTGCCACGGCGAAGAGGAGAAGCCCGAGGGCAAGCTCGACCTTCGTTTGGTGCGATTGATGAAGCAAGGGGGGGTTTCCGGCGAATCCCTCATCCCTGGCAACCATCAAGACAGCTTTCTTTGGCAGCGGATCGACGACGAGGAGATGCCGCCGCTGGACAAGAAGCTCCCGGCCAAGGACAAGGAACTCATCGCCGCCTGGATCGATCAAGGAGCGGTCACGGCCCGGCCCGAGCCTGAAAGTCTGGCCCCCGGCGTCGAACCGTCCGACGAGGAAAAGGCCTTCTGGTCGTTTCAGCCGATCCGCCGCCAAGACCCTCCACGCGTCCAGAATGAGGCGCTCGTTCGCGTCCCGATCGACGCGTTCTTGCTGGAAAAGCTCGAGAAGGAAAACCTCGGCTTCTCGCCGGAGGCGGACAGACGAACCTTGATCCGCCGCGTCAGCTTCACACTCACGGGACTCCCCCCGACCCCGACCGAAGTCGATCAATTTCTCGCCGACAACGACGCCAACGCTTACGAGCGGCTAGTCGACCGGCTGCTTGCCTCGCCCCGTTACGGCGAGCGCTGGGCCCGGCACTGGCTGGATGTGGCCGGATACGCCGATAGCGATGGCTACTCCCCCAAGGATGCGGAGCGGAAGTATGCCTACAAGTATCGGGATTATCTGATTCGGTCGCTCAATCTCGACCGGCCCTGGGATGAGTTGATCCGCGAGCAACTGGCCGGGGACGAGATGCTCACTCCCCCCTATCAGGACCTGGCTCCCGAGGCACTCGACAAGTTGGTGGCGACCGGCTTCCTCCGCATGGCCCCCGACGGCAGCAGCGACCCGGCGGCCGAGCAGGCCCTGGCCCGCAACGACACGATCGCCGAGACCATCAAGATCGTCTCGACGTCGATGCTCGGCCTGACGATTGGCTGCGCCCAGTGCCACGCCCACCGCTACGACCCGATTCCGGCCGACGATTACTACCGGTTCCGCGCTCTCTTCGAACCGGCCTACAACCCGAAGAACTGGCGATCACCAACAGCTCGTCTGATCTCGCTCTGGACGGCCGACGAACGCAGTCGCGCCGCGAGCGTCGATGCCGAGGTCAAGGCGATCGATCTCGAGCGTGCCAAGGCGGTCGCGGCGCTGGTCAAGAAAGTCTTCGAGCAAGAGCTGGCCGAGGCACCTGAGGAACTCCGTGGAAAACTTCGAGAGGCCTGCGACACGCCCAAGTCCCAGCGAAGCGCCGAGCAGAAGCAATGGCTCAAGACCTATCCACGTCTGAACGTCTTGCCCGGGAATGTCAGTCTCTATGACGCGAAGGCGTTCAACGCGCTGACCAAGGATTTCGCAGCCAAAGTCGCGA
Source organism: Singulisphaera photorubra (assembly GCF_045290345.1). GTDB lineage: Bacteria > Planctomycetota > Planctomycetia > Isosphaerales > Isosphaeraceae > Singulisphaera. The sequence goes on from NZ_CP155447.1 coordinate 6,144,875, forward strand.
AGGCCCGCGAGAAGCGACCTTCCGAGGATTTCGTGCACGCCCTGACCGAAGTACCGGGGCAGGTGCCGACCACAAATCTCTTCTTCCGCGGCGATATCCAGCAGCCCCGCCAAGCTGTCCTGCCGGGTGAGCTCAAGGTCCTGACCGCAAGCTCGGAAGCTTCGGACATTCCGGTCGACGATCCTGCTCTCCCGACCACGGGCCGCCGGCTTGCGTATGCACGCCACCTGACCAGCGGGAAGCACCCGCTCGTCGCTCGCGTCCTTGTCAACCGGGTCTGGCTGCACCACTTCGGACGAGGGATCGTCAACACGCCGGGCGACTTCGGGATGCTCGGCGAACGCCCCTCGCACCCCGCCCTGCTCGACTGGCTCGCCGACGAGTTCATGAGCCAAGGCTGGTCGCTCAAAAAACTGCACCGGCTGATCCTGACCTCGACGGCCTACCGCCAGTCATCCCGGCGCGATCCGAAGCTCGAGTCGGTGGATCCCGATGATCGCCTTTTGGGCCGCATGCCGGTTCGTCGCCTCGAGGCCGAAGCCGTCCGCGACGCCATGCTGGCCGCAAGTGGTCGGCTCACACCCACGATGTACGGTCCCCCCGTCCCGGTCGCCATCGACGAGGCGGGCCAGGTTATTGTCGGCCTCGACAACCGTGACGGAGCGGGCCGCCCCGTCAGCAAGCGGGCTTCGATCGGCAACGAGGAGTGGCGTCGCAGCCTCTATATCCAGGTCCGCCGCAGTCTCCCGCTCGGTCTCCTGGAAACCTTCGACGCGCCGCCGATGGCTCCCAATTGCGAACAGCGGGCGAGCTCAACTGTCGCCCCGCAATCCCTCATGATGATGAATAACGATTTCGTGGTTCAACAAGCCGAGACCTTCGCCACCCGGGTGGCGCTTGAGGCGGGCGACGACCCGAAAGCGCAAGTTCAGCTCGCGTGGAGACTCGCCCTGGCCCTCGATCCAGACCCTGAAGCCGTCGAGTCGGCCGTGCGCTTCCTGGCCAGCCAGCAAGAGGATTTCGCCGCCACTCGCGAGGCCAAGCCGGCCTCCAAGTCCAGCCCGAAGGTCAATCCGGCCCACCAGGCCTTGGCCACGTTCTGTCAGGCCTTGTTCGGCTCAAACGCGTTCTTGTACGTTGATTGATGGGGGAGGCGTAGCCATGTCGGACAATACTTTCGAGGTCTCGTCGCGGCGACACTTCCTGGCCAGTCAGAGCATGGGGATCGGCTCGTTAGCCCTGTCCTGGCTCTTGAACCAGGAGAAGGCACAGGCGGCTCCGGCCAAGCCGGACTTTGTCCGGCCGGTCTACGACCTGACCGCCAAGGCTCCCCCCGCGCCGCCCCGCGCCCGCGCCATGATCTCGCTGTTCATGCAAGGGGGACCGAGCCACCTCGACCTGTTCGACCCCAAGCCCGAGCTCTCCAAGCGCAACGGGATGAGCTTCACCGGCGACATCAAGTATGACAACGCCGGACAGGCGAGCGCCAAACTCCTGGGAAGCCCCTGGAAGTTCCGTCGCCACGGACAATGTGGGATGGAGCTCAGCGAGTTGCTCCCCGGCCTCGGAGGAGTTGCCGACGAGATCACGCTGGTTCGATCGATGCAGACGGCCGTGAACAACCATGGCCAGTCGATCAATGCGCTGAACAACGGCCGGATCGCCACCGGCCGGCCGGTTTTGGGGGCCTGGCTCACGTACGCCCTGGGCACCGAGGGGCAGAACCTCCCTGCCTACTGCGTCCTGACCGATCCCGGTGGTCTCCCGGTCATCGGGGTCGATAACTGGTCGGGGGGCTGGCTCCCCGCGCTCTATCAAGGGACCGTGATCCGCCCCACCGAACCGCGCATCCCCAACCTCGATCCTCCCCCGCACCTCCAGGGGCGCGTTCAACGCCGCTATCTGGATTACCTCGACCGGTTCAACCGGGACCATCTCGAGAGCCGGCCCGGCGAACAAGATCTGGCGGCGCGGATCGCCAGCTACGAGCTGGCCGCGCGCATGCAGACGGCCGCCAAGGAAGCGCTCGACATCTCCAAGGAATCGGCCGCGACCCAGACGCTCTACGGCCTCGACGACCCGGCATCCCGCGAGTTCGGCACGCGCTGCCTGATCGCCAGGCGCCTGGTCGAGCGCGGCGTCCGGTTCGTCCAGGTCTGCACGGGCAACCAGAACTGGGACCACCACGGGGGCATCCTCAAGCAACTGCCGGCCATGTGCCGCAAGGTCGACCAGCCTTCGGCGGCCCTCGTTCGCGACCTCCAACAGCGCGGGTTGCTCGACTCGACCGTGGTCTCATGGGGCGGCGAGATGGGCCGCCTGCCCGTCGTCCAGAACGAAAAAAACGTCGGCCGCGACCACAACACCTACGGCTTCAGCATGTGGCTCGCCGGCGGCGGATTCAAAGGGGGCTACGTTCACGGCTCGACCGACGAGCTTGGCCACAAGGCCGTCGATAATATCGTGACTCACTCCGATTATCACGCCACCCTCCTGAACCTGTTCGGCCTCGACCACCAAACCCTCGTCTTCAAACGTCCCAACGGCAACGGCTCCCTCGTCGACGGTCAGCCGGCGAAGGTTATTCAGAGTCTGCTTGCCTAGAGCGGTTTACGATCGCATTGCGCACGGTGGAGGAAAAGGGGGACAGGCACCTCCGCTGCGCTCCGGAGCCAGTCCCCGTTTCCGCACGTGCTCCTGAGTCTTGAGACCAACCACCGTGCGCAACGCATCCGCAAACCGCTCTAAAGACTTATGATCGTCCGCATATAAAACTTGGCCATGTCCGTTTTCCTTGATGCGTCGATCACCCTTCGCGACAGTGTACGTCCACTGATTCGCGTCGGGTGAGCATGGCACAACACTTCACAAAAGGCTATTAATACTTACTGACCAATCAGCCATTTCTTCCGCCGCTCATCTCCGCTGGCCTGGTGAATTTGCGGACGGCCGCCCGGTGACCGCTGGAGTACGGGCGGGCAACCTGTCACAATTCGATTCAAGTCGAAGATAACGGCGGGCAGGATGGACGCCCGGGTCTTCGAAACGCCCGGTTGGGATGGAAGCGATGTTGGTCGTTTCAAAAACCCGGCGCGGTGGTGATTGCGCCAGGGATTTGCCATGCTGATCGGTTACGTGAGTGATGAACGCTACGTCGCGCTTTCCGACGTGCTCCTCGAGTTCGAGAACGAGTCGGGTTCGTTCGAGACCCGCTCTCGCGCCTCCGGGTCGATCCACGTCGATCTCGAACCGGGTTCCTACAAGGTCACGCTCGCCAAACCGGGCTACGGCTCGAAGAGTGTGCGAATCCAGGTCGGTGACGGCCCTCCGGTCCAGTTCCGGTTGCTGACCGACAGCCTCCTCGGCTACGCCTGGCCGAAGTGGGTCCAGTCGGGTGAGCAGTCCGAGTTTCGCGTCCACTCGGTTGAGCCTTACAAGCTTGGACTCTGGCGGTACGGCCTCGAGAAAGAGTTCATCCGCAACCTCGGCTGGTTCGACGAACACGGCCCTCGCGCCACGATGCAGATCACGCCCGACGGCGACTTCAGCCGGACGGGCGTGGAATGGAACAAGCAAGGGTATACCAGTCCCCATCACAAGCAGTATGTCGACGCCCCGGAGCGGTCCGGACTCTACTACTTCCACGCCCACACGGCCCGTGGCGATGAGTTCTCGTTCCCCTGGATCGTGGCGCCCGCGACGCCGTCGGCCCCGGTGGCGGTGCTCGCCTCAAACATCTCCTGGAACGCTTACAACAGCTTCGGTGGCCGAAGCAACTACATCAATCCCGACCAGTTGCCCCCCAAGCCGATCGTCAATTCCCGCCTGGAGCTGAGGCGGTACACTGACCCCGAGAATGTCACCTACGCCACGAATGAGTACGCCCCCCTCTCCTTCGAGCGGCCCGAGGCGATCAACCATATTGCCCAAACCGAAAATATCACCGACCCGATCGAGGGCCGCGCGGCCTGCCACCTGGCGCCGGCCGAGTGGCGGCTCCTGGGCTGGCTCGAGAGGAACCAGTTCGCCTACGACTACTACGCCGAGACCCAGCTCGATTCGGGGGTCCTCAACCTCGACGCCTACAAAGTTCTGATCATCAGTACGCATCCGGAATACTGGACGCGAGCGATGTACGACCGGGTCAAGGCCTGGGTCCATCAACGTGGCGGACGGTTGATGTACCTGGGGGGGAACGGGATCAACTGCGAGGTTGATCTGGTCGAGCCCTCGGCCGTGATCTATCAGAACGGCGATGCCCGCGAGCTGATCCGCCTGGGACTCGAGAGCCGGTTCCACATGCGGGGCGAGTCGGAGGCCAACCTGCTCGGGGTGGTCTTTGATGAGCGAGGGATCATGACCTCCACCCCGTACCAGGTCTCCCAGGCCGCGCATTGGATCTATGCCGGCACGGGCCTGAAGAATGGCGACCTGTTCGGCCAAAACAGTTTGCACATGCGTTGCGCGGGGGGCGCCTCGGGGCATGAGACCGACAAGGTCTCGCCAAGCTCACCGCAAGGGTTGGTTCGGCTTGCGAAGGGGCTCAACCCCGACGACGGGGGAGCCGACCTCGCCTACTATGAGACGGAGAGCGGCGGCGCCGTCTTTGCCGCCGGCTCGATCACATGGCCGAGCGCGATCCTGGTCGACGCCGCCGTGTCTCGGATTACCGCGAACATCCTCAACCGCTTTCTGGAGGCTTGAACCACGAATTCTTCCATCAATCCCCCCCACGATCGCCTCGAGCCACCGACGATCACGCCCGACGAGCGGCCGACGAACGTCCGCTGGGGGGTACTCGCCATGCTCGCCGGCGCGGCGATCGTGTCGTACCTGACTCGCGCAAGCATCTCGACGGCGGCCACGACGATCCAGGCCGACCTCCACCTCGACGCCGTCCAGATGGGCTACATCATGGGCGGCTTCTTCATGGGCTACATCTGGCTGCAAATCCCTGGCGGCTGGCTGGGAGGCCGGATCGGGGCCCGGATCACGCTCACGTCGTTCGCGCTCCTCTGGTCCCTGACGACACTGGCCTCGGCCCTGGCACCATCGTATGAAGTGCTCCGATGGTCGCGGATCGCGATGGGAGCCGCCCAGGCCGGCTTGTTCGCCGTGATCATCAAGGCGCTGGCCGACTGGTTCCCCGAATCGCGGCGAGGAACCGCGGGCGCGGTGATCACCGGCTCGATGTCGGTCGGCGCAGTCATCGCCAGCGGCCTGACCGTCCGCCTCCTCGACCCGCTCGGCTGGCGCGGAGCGTTCGAGGTCTACGCCCTCGTCGGCGTGGTCTGGGCGTTGGCCTTCGCCCTCTGGTTCCGGAATACGCCCGCCGAGCATCCGGCCGTCAACCTGGCGGAAGTCAAGCTGATCCGAGGGGGAGTTTCCGACACCCTCTTGTCCCAACTCCACGACCGGGAACTTGATACGACCGACGTCGGCACACGTTCAAAAGACGTCAATCCCGTGGAAGTGACCTCGTTTGGCGCGGTGTTGCTCAGCATGGCATTGAGCGTCAGCATGTGGGCGCTCTGCGTCCAGGCCTTTTTCCGGGCGTTCGGCTACGCCCTGTTCATCACCTGGTTCCCCGCCTATCTCGAGCAGGGCTTCGGCGTCGCGACCTCGCGGGCCGGCGACCTGAGCATGCTCCCCCTGACCGGGGTCGTGATCGGAAGCTTTCTCGGCGGCCCAATCGTCGACCTGATCCTCGTCAGGACCGGAAGCCGGTGGCTGAGCCGGAGCGGGGTGGCCGCCTTGTCGCTCGGCACCTGCGCTCTCGCCACCCTGGCGGCGACCTTCGTCAATGGGCCGCTCGCGGCCGTCACCATGCTCTCCCTCGGCGCCTTCCTGTCCGGACTGGCTGCGCCGACCACCTGGGCCGCCACGATGGACATCAGTGGCCGGCACACCGCGCTCGGCTTTGCCATCATGAACATGTCGGGCAATATCGGAGCCATTGCCTGCCCGATCGCGGTGGGCTACCTGATCGACCACATTCGGGCGACCAACGGAAATTGGGATTGGGTTCTCTACATGTTCGCCGCCATCTACCTGGCCGGCAGCCTCGCATGGTTATTTCTCAACCCGAACAAATCAGCCGTGGAACGCAGAGTGGGTCGTGCCCTCTCGTAGAGAGGGGACGGCCCACCAGGTTTCACCCCCGACGGTGAAGAGGCACCAAGCCCCGCCAAGTTTCACCCCGGTCAGGCAAACAAGGGTTTCACGGCCAATCCTTTGCCGTCCTCGGTCACATAGAACGGCCGTTTCTCGACGTCGATCGCGGTCTTGGGGGAGATGCCCATGGCCGTGAAGATGGTCGCGTGCAGGTCGGAGATCGAGACGGGGTCTTTGACCGTGAGCAAGGGGCGTTCGGGGGCCGTCTCGCCGTGGAGGAACCCTTTCTTCATCCCGCCGCCGAACATGACGACGGAACCTGAGCCGGTGAAATGCCGGTGGAGGCCGTAGTGCTTCATCTCCTTCATGACGTCGGACGCAGCCCGCGACTGGTCTTTTGCGGTGCTGCCGGGAACCCCTTCGACCATCATGTCGCGGCTGAACTCGCTGGCCAGAACGACTAGGGTCCGGTCGAGTAGCCCCCGCTCTTCCAGGTCGAGAATCAACTGCGCGATGGGACGGTCGATCGACTTCTTCATTTCATCGGCCGTCGTGTGGCCGTTCTCATGGGTATCCCAGCTCACGAAGGGCACATACTCGGTCGTCACCTCGATGTAGCGTGCCCCAGCTTCAGTCAGCCGCCGGGCGAGGAGGCAACCTTGACCGAACCGGCCCGTGTTGTATTTCTCGAAACTTTCTTTCGGCTCCTTGGTCAGGTCGAACGCGTCCCGATGGGGCGAGTTGAGCAGTCGATGCGCGTTCTCGAAGGCGCGGACGATCGACTCCTGATGATAGTCGCTCGCCAGTTCACCGAGCGGACTCTGCGCGATCAACTCTTTCAGATGACGTTCTCGGTTCGCGAACCGCTCGCGGGACATCCCCTTGGGCGGACGGACCGCCGCGACGGCGTCGAGCGGATACGGGAGGTTGAACGGGCCGTACTCGCTCCCCAGGAATCCGGCCGTCGTGAACGCCTTCAGCTCTTCCGACTCGCCATGCCCTTCCAGCCGCTGACCGATGTTGAGGAACGCGGGAATCGCGGGGTTCTTCGGACCAAGGACCTTCGCCATCCAGGCGCCGATGTGGGGCGCGGCGACCGTCTGGGGCGGCACATAGCCGGTGTGCCAGTGGTACTGATGGCGTGAGTGGAGGATGTTGCCCAGATCGGCGACCACGTGCCCTCGGATCAGAGTCGCCCGGTCCATGACCTTGGCGATCTGCTCGAGCCCCTGGGAAATCTTGATGTTGTCGACGGCCGTATCAATGCTCGGGAACGTGCAAAGGATCTTCTCGGACGGAACGCCAACCTCGAACGGGGTGTAGCGTTTGGGGTCGAACGTCTCGGGCGCGGCCATCCCGCCGGCCATCCAGAGCACGATGCAGGTGTCGGCAGTCGGCGTGGGTTGCTGGATCGGCTCCTCGCCCCGGGCAAACCGGGGCTCGCCCATCGCCAGGGCCGCCAAGGTGGCCGCGCTCATCCCCTGCAGAAATTCGCGACGGCTCGGGTGACGATCGTCATCGAAACGGTGTCCCATGACAGTCCTCTTTTTCTTCAACGAATCAACTGGAATTCAGGGAGCACGAACACCACCCACAACAGGTCGGCCAGGCCCTCCGGCGTGGCGGGCGAGCCGACCAGTTCGCGGGCTGTAGCGAGCTCACCGTCACTGGGGCGACGGCAAAGGGACTGGACATAGATCGATTCAATCAACTGGTCAGGGGTCGCCTCGGGCTGCGCCTTGAGAAGGTTGGCGGCCCCTTGAGTCACGAGGTCGGTCAAGATCTGGCCGTTGGAGAGATCGAGGGCCTGCAACGTCGTCAGCACATCACCCCGTGTCGTCACGACCTGCTCACGGTTCGGTCGCCCGAGCGACCTCATCAGCAGGTCGGAATTGACCATCGAGGCCCGCACCTTGGGGCGGGCGTTTGATGCGGCCGCCCGGGCCGCGGCTCCCCGGACCGGCGCATCCGGCTTGCTCGGCCCAGCGCCTGTGATCGCCCAAACGGCGTCCAGATACTGCTCGGCCGTCATCCGCTTGACCTCAGGCCCTCGGAAGACGTAATCATCGCCCAACGGCTCACTCTGCTGCACAACCGGACGCGCCTGGTAGATCTGCGACGTCACAATGTGCTCGATCAACGCCTTGAGATCATATTTGTGGTCGACAAGGTAGCCGGCCAGGTAGTCGAGCAGGTCTTCACTCCACGGTTCATTGGCCATGACGTCGACCGGGTGAACGATCCCCCGCCCCATCAGGCGCTGCCAGATCCGGTTGGCGATCGTTCGCGAGAATCGACCGTTGTCTTTGGCGGTCACCAGGCGGGCGAGCTGGGCCAGACGTTCCGACTTCGATAACGAGGGATCGATCGAGCCAAGCTCGGGCCACATGAACTTCGGCGACGCGATCCGCCCGGTCGGCTTGTCGCACCGGTGAATCTCCAGCGGCTTATCCGCGATGATGGCGGCCAGGCCGTATGCATCATCAAGCTTCCAGCGATCAATAAAACTATCGTGGCATGAGGCGCACTTCATATTGATGCCGAAGAAGACCTGCGACACGTTCTGCGAGAACTGGATCTCCGGCTCCTGGCTGGCGTTGACCCGCCCGCGCCACTTGATGCCGTTGATGAACCCCTCCGACTCGGCCGTGGGGCTGATCAGCTCGTAGACAAACCGGTCGAACGGCGTATTCTCGATCAGCGCTTGATAGAGCCAGCCGGTGATCTGTTTGCGACCGCCGTCAATGTAGCCGGTCCCTTTGTAGTCATTGCGGAGCAGGTCGTTCCAGAAGGTCAGCCAGTGCTCGGCGTATACGCCTTTATCATCGAGCAGGCGACGGGCCTGCCGTGCGCGTTTGTCGCCGCTTGAATCTTTCAGGAAGGCGTCGAGGTCATCGGGAGTGGGCAAGACTCCACTCAGGTCGAGGTCGATCCGCCGCAGGAACGTGGCGTCATCAATCGGGAGCGGGCGCGTGACTTTGTGCGTGCTGAGTTCGGCATCGACAATCCGATCGATCGGGTGGTCGCGACCGGCCTGGGCGGGGGGAAGTTCGGAACGCTTCAGTTTCAAGGGGGCGACGTAAGTTCCCTCCTTGAAGGTGAACCCGTCTTCCCAGACCATCCCCTGATCGATCCAATTCCGGAACAGCGCGACTTCCGCCGCCGTCAGCCGTTCCCCCTTGGGGGGCATCCGTTCGTCGGGGTCGTCGCTCACAATCCGAGCGACGAGCTCGCTTTCCTGGCTCTTACCGGGGACGACGGCCTCCGACTTCAGCGTGGCCTGGCGGGTGTCCAGCGAGAACGATCCCTTGTACGTTCCGTTCGTGTGACACTTGGCGCACCGATCCTTGATCAAGGGGACGATGTCGTGGGCGAAGTCAACCGATTTCGGATCGGCCGCGAACCCTGACGAGGTGACCATGCCGAGGCTGATCAATCCGGCAGCGACCCGGAGCGAGAGTGTCTGTCTCATGGAGCGACCCTGACGATCGAAGAGAGGAATGCCGAGGACAGGCGTACCGGCCCCTCCTCATTATCGGGTATCACCACGCCCGACGACAACAGGGCGCCGACAGCGAAATGCCATTCGCATATCCATTCTACAAAAGAACGCTATTGACGACCTTCGCCGGCTCCACGCCCGTGAGACGCACATCGAGCCCTTGATACTTGAACGAGAGCCGCCGATGGTCGATCCCGCAAAGATGAAGCAGGGTGGCATGAAAGTCTCGGACGTGGACCACATCCTCGACAGCGCGGTAGCCGAGTTCGTCGCTGGCGCCGTGGGTCAGCCCCCCTTTGATGCCGCCGCCGGCCATCCAGAGGGAGAACCCGAGGATATGGTGGTCACGGCCGGTCCCCTGCCCCATCGGAGTCCGCCCGAACTCACCGCCCCAGATGATCAGCGTATCGTCGAGCAGACCACGCTGCTTGAGGTCTTTCACGAGGGCGGCGCTGGGCCGATCAACATCCTCGGCGGCCGATCGCATGCCGGTTTCAATGTTGCCGTGATGATCCCAGGCGCGGTGATAGAGCTGGATGAACCGCACGCCGCGTTCGGCGAGGCGACGAGCGAGCAGGCAGTTCGAGGCGAAGCTGCCGTCACCGGGCTGCTTGACGCCATAAAGGTCAAGCATCTGGGCCGGCTCACTGGAAAAGTCGGTAAGCTCCGGTACGGAGGACTGCATCCGGAACGCCATCTCGTACTGGCTGATCCGGGTCTGGATCTCCGGATCCAGGCGATCCTCGGCCAGCAAGCCATTGAGGCGATTGACCTCCTCAACCACCTGGCGCTGGGCGCTCTGGCAGACCCCCTCGGGATTGCCGATGTAATGGACGGCATCCCCCTTCGACTGAAAGAGGATCCCCTGAAACTTGCTCGGCAAGAAACCGGCCGACCACTGCCGGGCAGAAACCGGCTGAAGCCCGGTCTTGCCCGAGGAGGTGAGTACGATGAACCCAGGCAGGTCCTCCGCCTCCGACCCCAGACCGTAGAGCAACCACGAGCCCATGCTCGGCCGCCCTTTAATGATGGATCCACTGTTCATGAATGCATGAGCAGGATCGTGATTGATCTGCTCTGTCTGCATCGAGCGGACGATACAAATGTCGTCGGCGATGCTCGCGATGTTGGGGAAGAGGTCCGAGACCTCCTGCCCCGATTGACCATGCTTGCGGAAGTCGACAAACGACCCTCGCGCCTTGAGCTCGGCGTTCTGCAACTGCGCGAGTTGCTGGCCCTTGGTGAACGACTCGGGGAATGGCTTACCGTCGAGTCGCCTCAGTTCGGGCTTATAGTCGAAGGACTCGAACTGCGAAGGGCCCCCGGCCATACACAGGTGGATCACCCGCTTGGCTTTCACCGGCAGGTGCGGCGGGCGAACCACCCCTTGCCAGCGCCCCGCCGACTTTCCCTCGGGTCCGGCTTCGAGCGGGGAACCGAGCAAGCTGGTGAGAGCCAGCCCCCCCAAGCCGTAGGCGGAGCGGCCGAGAAAGGTCCGCCGAGACAGGTTCCGCTGATAGGAGTTGAAGTCATGTGTCATGGTCTGATCACCTATCCGACAATGGCCAACTCAGTACCGCGTGATCGTCTCGTTGAGGTTGAGGACAACGCGGCAGACGCTCGTCCAGGCGGCGACTTCTCGTTCGTCGAGGCCCGGCGACACCGGTGCCAACCCGACCTGAATCAGTTTTTTCGCGTCGTCCGGATGACTGGCGTAGAGACTGCGCTGTGAGTTCAGGAAGGTGGAAAGCGACTGCCTCTCCTGATCGCGGGCCGGCCTGGCCAGGACCCGGCGGAAGAGGCGATCGATCCGCTGATCGTCCGAGTCGGCTTTTGCCGCCATGAGCGACGCGGCCAGAACGCGGGCCGCCTCCACGAACGTCGGATCATTGAGGAGTGTCAGGGCCTGTTGGGGCGTGTTCGCGAGCGGTCGAGAGGCTGTGCATTCCTCGCGAGAGGGGGCGTCGAAGTTGGCCAGCATCGGGTGCATGAAGGTGCGCTGCCAGTGGGTATAGACTCCGCGTCGATACTGCCTGAGATCGTCGTCGGCCTTGTACACCCGGTCAGGAAACTGCAGGTTGGCGTAGTACCCATCGGGCTGATACGGATGAGTGCTCGGGCCGCCGATTTCGAGGTTGAGGAGTCCGGCGACGGCCAGCGCGTTGTCGCGAACGAACTCGGCGTCGAGCCGGCGCGGGGAGTGCCAGGCCAGCAGGCGATTGTCGGGGTCGATCTCGGCCAGCTCGGGCCGAAGCCGTGAATCTTGCCGGTAGGTTTCCGACATCACCATGAGTTTCACGACGTGCTTGACGTCCCAACCACTCTCGCGAAACTCAACGGCCAGCCAGTCGAGCAGTTCAGGGTGGACGGGCCATTCTCCCTGAGCCCCCACATCTTCCATGACGCTACTGATGCCGGTGCCGAAAAATTGCTTCCAGAGCCGGTTGACGAAGACGCGGGCCGTGAGCGGATTCTCCGGGGCGGTGAGCCAGCGGGCCAGGTCGAGCCGATTGAGTCGGCGTCCTTCGGGATTCGGAGGCTGGGGAAGGAACCCGGGGACGCTGGGGACGACGATCTCGCCGCTTTCGTCTTGCCAGTTGCCGCGTCCCAGAACGCGCATCGGCCTCGGTTGTTGCGACTCGGTGATCATGCTGAAAGCACGGCCGCCGCGGCACTCCTCGACGTCTTGCCTCAACCCGTTGATCTCAGCCAGGGCCGCGGGGTCCCAGCCGGTGCCATCCAGATAAGCGGCCTGCAAACGATCCGATAGCTCCGACGTCCGAGCCTCCGGCACGCTTCGAAGCGCGGCTGACAGCAGCTCACCGAGCTTGGTGTCCCTGGGGTCGTTAAACCCGAACGGCGAGACCGCCAGACGAATACAGCCCGCACTGTCGCTCTTGACGCTGACGATCAATTCATCGCCTGCCGCCAGGTGAACCGGCCGGTCAAGCCTCCAGACGGACGTCTGAGACGACTTACGCTCCTGAGCCGAGGTCTTCCAGGCCGCCTTCACTCCAAGGAGCGGGGCTCCATTGGAATACCGCTCGTCTTTGTGATCGGCATCGGCATAGGCGAATCCCAGGGCCGTTTCTTTCCCAGTCGTACCCGACTTGAGCTTCGCCCCGACCTGGATCGTCGTACTCTCCGCTGCGCCTCGGACGATTGACCCGCCATGCTTGGCGTGCGGGAGCGCCTCCAGGCGAATCGAGGCCAACCAGCCTGATGATGGCTTCAACCGAAACACAAAATCATTTTTGGGTTCTTTGTTTGCTTTGCGCTTCCCATTCGCCGCCGCGCCCCTCAGCAAGAAACTCCCATCCGCCTGGGCCACGGCTTCGTCATGCTCTTCCGGGATCGCCGGAGCCACCACCCAGCCTGTCGGCCACTTCTCGAGGAAGCGCAGGCTCTCTTTTTGCCAGGTCTCGAACGCATGCCGCGCGTCGGGGACCGCCGCGAGCGTCTCGCCGGCCCGCGTCACGACTTGCTCGATCCTCTGCTGGAGCCGCTCGCGCCGACGCACCAGGTACGAGCTTTCCACCTCGATCTCAGGGGGGAACGGATAGTCGTTGGTCCAGCCCTTGAGTTCCGGGTTCGGGGTGTAACCGTAGTCGGAGTAGACCCCCCATTGCTTCACGTCGGCGAAGAACGCGCCAAGGCTATAAAAGTCTTTGGCCGTGAAGGGGTCGAACTTATGGTCATGGCACTCCGCGCACCCCAGAGTCGACCCCAGCCAGGTAATCGCCACCGTGCGCACGCGATCGGCGGCATACTTGGCCAGGTACTCATTGGGCTGAGCGCCCCCTTCGCGGGTCATCATGTTCAGGCGGTTGAAGCCGGTGGCGACGAGCTGCTCGGGAGTCGGCTTCGGCAGCAGGTCGCCCGCCAGTTGCTCGACCGTGAACTGATCGAACGGCTTGTTGCGATTGAACGAGGCGACCACGTAGTCCCGATAGGGAAAGATGCGTTGATTCTGATCGCCGTGATAGCCCACCGTGTCGGTAAACCGCACCAGGTCGAGCCAGGGGACGGCCATGCGCTCGCCATAATGCGGAGAATCGAGCAGGCGATCGACTTGCCGCTCATAGGCCTTCGGGTCGTCATCCGTGACAAAGGCCTGAACCTCTTCAGGCGTGGGAGGCAGGCCGGTGAGGTCAAGGCTGAGACGTCTCAGCAAAGTGCGCCGATCGCCTTCGAGCGAAGGCCTGATCCCCTTCGCCTCCAGCGTCCGGAGGATGAACGCATCGATGGGGTCGCAGACCAAGCCCGCTTGCTTGACGGCCGGCACATCGGGGCGCTTGGGAATGACATAAGCCCAGTGCGGTTGATACTCGGCTCCCGCCTCGACCCAGCGTCTGAGCAAGTCTTTTTGTGCGGGGGTGAGTGTTTTGTGCGACTGGGGCGGAGGCATGACCTCGTCGGACGCGTTGCTGAAGACGCGGGCGATCAGCTCACTCTCCTCGGGCTTGCCCGGAACGATCGCCTCTTTTTCCAGGGCCGACTCGCGAATATCGAGGCGAAGGTCGGCCTTGCGATGGCTCTTATCGGGCCCGTGGCACGCGAAACAGTTCTCGGAAAGGATCGACCGGATCTCACGATTGAATTCAATCGTCGGCCGCTTCGCTTGCGTCTCGGGGGCAGCCCCCGTGCCGAGCAAGAGAGGCCAGAGGACCGCGGCCGCAACGGCCACCCACCTGGTTCGACCCGAGTTCCCGGCCCTGATTCGATGGCACATGAGCGGCCCTCGTGAATTCATTCTCGAGCGGAGAGTCTGGTTCCTTCTGACGACGTCGTCCGCCCCTCGCCCTGAGACGCGTCAGCCGGTGCGTCCTCCGTCACTCATTGAGAGAGCGAACGATAAGGCCACCAGACGGATGCGGAGTTGGGCTCGCGTGCACGAACGCTCTTCGGAAGGTGGGAAACAGAAGCTTGAGCCGATCCTCATCCTCCTCGATCGTAGCGAGCTCCTCGACTCAACGCAACCGGATTCTATAGAATTCTCCACGTTCGGCGTCCGATAGTTCTTGGAGGATGGGCCCGGCCCACCATCTTGAACCGAGTTCAGAAGATGGTGGGCCGTGCCCACCCTACAAGCGATCAATCAAGTAAAGTGATAATTATTTTCGGAACATCGGGTCGTTGGCCTCGCCCCGCGAGAGGAGATAGGCCAGCAGGTCGAGCACCTCGTTCGGATTGAGGGTGTCGAGCAGTTTGTCGGGCATGAGCGAGACCTGTGAGGGGGCCTGCTCATCGACGTCGTCCTTGGGGATCTCGACGATCTTTGTGGGATCTTCAGGGTCGACGACGAGCGTGAACGCCTTGTCCGACTCGCTGACGATCCGGCCGGTGTGGACCTTGCCGGAGTTGGTTGCGACCACGGTGGCGCGATATTGATCGGAAATCACCTTGCTCGGCTCGACGATGGCTTCGGTCAGATCTTTGAGGCTGAACCGACCGGCAGCCTGGGTCAGGTCGGGGCCGGTCGCCCCACCTTCGCCGCCGAACCGGTGGCAGAGCACGCACCGCGCGGCGGAGAACATCTTCTGTCCTTGCGCAAAGTTGCGCCCGGAGAGGCGGTCCGGACTCAAGCCGAGCACCGCTTGCAGCTCCCAGTGCTGGCCGGGCCCCTTCGGCTTGGGGAGCTCTTTGATCCGAAACGGCTTGCGGGCGCCCGCGGCTTCCACCGCCAGACGCTCGGCCTCGGATGCGTTTTCGAACGCGTCCTTGTCAATGTTGTTGATAAAACCCAGGTAGCTCGCCCCTCCGCTCCACTTTCGTGCGGTCTCGAGCCACTGAAAGTAGAACTTCCGCTGGTCGAGCGTCCAGCCTTCACGCAGATTCCGGAGCGCAAACGCATAATGAATTTTCTGCGCATCGGGCCGATTGGCCTGCATCCGCGCGATCGTCCCGCCGTAGCCAGGGTTTCGTGAGAGCAGGTCGGCAGACTCCGTCTCCTCCACCCCCCGCTCTTGCTTCATCAGGGCGGTCAGCTTGGCGGCGATCGTGGGCGACTTGAGGTAGACGAGCATGTCGGCCAGCTCGCGGTTCAACAGCGCGGACTTGGCCGGGAAAAAGCGGTCGAACTGACTCGCGAGCCGGGACGCCAAGTCGGGTTTGGGCTCTCCCATCCGGAGGAAGACCAGGGACCAGGTGCGCAAAAGGTCGAACTGCCTCGCCTCATCCAACGCGGCGAAATCAAGGCGGTCGAGGGCTTTGATCAGCTCGGGTTGGAGCGACTTGTCTCCCTTGCGAGCCAGCGCGACCAGCCCCGTCATCAGGGCTACGGGCGACTGCTCGGCCAGAACCTGCTTCTCCCAGAGGTTCACGTCCTGATGTTCCAGCGCAATCCGCGCGGCGAATCGGATGAAGCGGTCAGCATGGCCAAGCTTGGGCAAGACGAACGCCACAGCCTGCGCCGGGGAGGCGGCGCGATGGTGGTACTGCTCGAGGCTCCGCCGCAAGGTACGAAGCTCGGCGAACCGAGGGTCCGTCGCGTCGGCCCGGTCGGTCGACTCGTTGCCGACATACGAGACGCGGAAGAGCTCCGAGTGAGTCCCGCGCCCGCCGATCGTGAAGTAGAATGCGCCGTCGGGCCCGATCGTGGCGTCGGTCAGCGGGAGCGGGGTGCGCGAGACGAACTCCTCCGACTTGGCCCGGTAGCTCGCCCCGTCGGGTTCGAGGTGAAGCGCCCGGATCGTGCCGAAGGTCCAGTCGAGAATGTAAAGCGCCTTCTGATAACGGGCTGGAAACTTGGTGCCGTAGCCAAACGTGACGCCGACCGGTGAGCCGGGCCCGATATTGAGCGTGGGAGGAAGGCTATCGAGGTAGCTCGTCGGCCACTTGCCCGTGCCGCTCCGCCAGCCGAACTCGCTGCCGTCGGTCGCATGGACCACCCGCGTGGGGCGATACCAGGGCATGCCGATATCCCACTCCATGTCCGAGTCGTAGGCGAAGATTTCTCCCTCATTGTTGAGGTCGAAATCATAGGCGTTGCGATAGCCGCTGCTGATGATTTCGAAGCTCTTGCCATCGGGGTCGGTCTTGGCGATATATCCCCCCGGTGCCAGGATTCCCCGAGCGTGGCCGTTGGCATCCCACTGACGGGGGAGCAAGTGGTCCTCGCTCCAGTCGTGAGGCACCCCGCCTTCGTGGACAATCGCAGGGAGCTTGGTGTGATTGCCGCAGACAACCAGGATCGACTTGCCGTCGGGCGAGAGCCGCAGGCCGTGAGGCCCGTGTTCCCCTGCCCCCAGGAGGTCGGCCAGCTTGACCACCTCGTCGAACTGGTCGTCTCCGTTGGTGTCGCGGGCGCGATAGAGACCGCTCCCCGGCCCACCATTGACCGAGAGGTAGAGGCTGTCGAATGCGTAGAGCAAGCCGTGGGCCCCGGTGATCTTGACGTCGAGCCGCTCCACCTTCGTGGGTTGGTCGCTGCCAAGGGGCGAGGGGGTGATCCGGCAGAGTCCTTTGTCCCCCTGGTCGCTGGCGATGAGCCGCCCTTTGTTGTCGACGGTGATCGAGACCCAGGAGCCCAGGGTTTCCCGCGGTACCGTGAAGAGTCGCTCGACCTGGAACCCTGGCAAAAGCTCAAACACGTCGCGAGTCGCCTGCGCGAGCCCGGACGGCCTGGAGAAGACGTCCTTCCAGGGGGATATGCCCATGGTTCCGAGGGTCCGGACCGGGGCTCCGTTCTTGGCGTTACGTCGGTCGGCCGCGGCCCAAGACTCGTCGGAGACCACGTAACGCGTCGTGCCGTCGGCCAGGGTCATGGCCAACTTGAAGGCAAAACCGGCCGAACCGCCCTCATTCTCGACCTCGGCGACGATTTCATTCAGGCCCGGCCGTAACTGGTCGCGAACGTCCAACTCGACCGGCGTCTCCCAATCATTACTCTGGGCGAGCCTTCTGCCGTTGAGGAAGAGTGACATCCGATTGTCACAGGACGCCTTGAGCCATGCCGATTTCGCCTCGCCCTCGAACACTTTCCGCAAGAAGTAGCGGGTGTCGTTCTTCTCGCCCCAGATCCAGGTCGGCTTCGGGCCCTGCTTCAGCTTGTCCGGCTCCGGGTTCAGCTTGACCTGCTCTTTGGCCTGGCCGCGCAACTGGGACGGCGCGACCTCGGGCTTCTGGGTGAAGACACGGTCCGACTCGTCGGCCGCCAGACAGGGAGACCCGGATGTGGAAAAGCCGGCGACCATCATGAAAGCCAGGACGGGCAAACCCCGTCGGCTGCGAAATTGATGGGAAGGCACTCGAGCTCTCCATTGATTTGTGCATCACGAAATATAAACAGCTAAATCCAATCACCTTTCAGGCCTGATTGGACATTCGCATGCGCCCTGGGTGCCATCTCACGAAAGGTCGATGAATCGTCAGGCGAGTAGATCCTTGACCACATGCCCATGGACGTCGGTCAAGCGATAATCACGCCCCTGGAAGCGGTAGGTCAAGCGTTCGTGGTCGAAGCCAAGCAAGTGGAGGATCGTGGCCTGGAGATCGTGGATGTGAACCTTGTCGCGGGCGACGCTGAAGCCAAGCTCGTCCGACTCGCCATACATGAACCCTGGTTTCACGCCGGCGCCGGCCATCATCATCGTGAAGCAGTCGGGAAAGTGGTCGCGGCCCAGAAGGGCGCTGGTTGCGGTGCGTCCCTCGCGGAACGGGGTCCGCCCGAACTCACCGCCCCAGACGATGAGCGTCTCGTCCAGTAGACCACGCGATTTCAGGTCGTTGATCAAGGCCGCGACCGGCCGATCCATCGTGGCGCATTTATTTGTAAGGCCACCGACGATATCCTGGTCAGCGCTCGTGCCGTGAAAATCCCAGCCCCAGTCGAAGAGCTGGACGTACCGGACCCCCTGCTCGACCAGGCGACGGGCCAGCAAGCAGTTATTGGCAAAACTCGACGCCCCCGGCTTGGCCCCGTAGGCATCCAGCATCCATTGCGGTTCGCGCGCAATGTCCATCACCTCGGGGACCGACGTCTGCATCCGAAACGCGAGCTCATATTGAGCGATCCGGGTGAGCGTCTCGGGATGCCCCAGCTCCTTCGCCTGGATCTCATTGAGGTCTCTCAGCGCATCGAGGCTCTCTCGACGCAGCGTGCGGTCCATCCCGGCCGGGTCGGAGGCGTAGAGGACCGGGTCCCCCTTCGAACGGCACTGCACCCCCTGGAAGACCGACGGGAGAAAACCGCTGCCGAACGAGCTATTTCCGCCGTTGGGCTGCACGCCGCTGGAGATCAAGACAACGTATCCGGGGAGGTTCTCGTTCTCCGTCCCGAGCCCGTATGTCGTCCAGGCACCCAGCGAAGGGCGACCCGAGCGGGGCGACCCGGTGTAGAGGAGCAATTCCGCCGGGGCATGATTGAACTGGTCGGTATTCATGGACCGGATGACGCAAACGTCGTCGGCCACCGACTGGAGGTGCGGGATGGCGTCCGACATCCAGACCCCTCCCTCGCCATACTGCGCGAACTTGCGCCTGGTCCCCAGCAACTTGGGCGTTCCCGAGGTGAACGCAAACATCTTCCCCTTCAAGAACGTGTCGGGGCAATCTTGCCCGTCACGCTTGGCGAGCTCCGGCTTGTAATCAAACAGGTCGAGATGCGGCGGCGACCCGGTCAGGTGGAGATAGATGACCCGCTTCGCCTTGGGCGCGAAGTGCGGCACCCTCGGAGCCAAGGGATCAACGACCTTGGGCGCGACGCTCGCCCCGGGCGCATCACCGGACAGCAGTGACGCCAGCCCGATTGCGCCCAGACCCACCTGGCTCTCCTTGAAGAAATGCCGGCGAGTGATGTGCTGGAGTCGTTCGAGTCGAGGATCCATCAATCGTTCTCCCAGGACGGCTCAGCGTGATATTGTGCTTGAACGCGAAACGACGAGATCCGCGAGGAGTGCCCCATTCCATCAACGTTTCATGAGCATTTCATCCAGGTTCAATAGCACGTTGCCGACGACCGTCCAGGCGGCCAGCTCCGCGACGTCGGAGCCGGCGGGCACCGGCCCCAGGGGGTTGGCGGCCAGGTCATTCGCCCGCTTGAGATCCTTGAGGAACGGCGTGCGGGTGGTCTCATAGAGCCGGACCAGGCGCTCGACCTCAACCTCGCTCGGCGGCCGCGACAGACAGAGCCGGAATCCAAACCGAGCCTTCTCGGCGGCCGTCCCACCCCGCGCTGCGATCCGCCTCGCCAGTGCCTGGGCCGCCTCGATGTAAACCGGATCGTTCAGAGTGACCAGGGCCTGGAGCGGCGTGTTCGTCCGCATCCTCCGCACGATGCAGACCTCACGGTTGGGAGCGTCGAAGGTCGCCATCGAAGGATAAGGGTTCGAGCGTCTCCAGGTCGTGTAGAGACCGCGGCGATACTTGTCGGCCCCCGGGCTGGTCGTCCAGTCGATGCCTCCGCCGAACGCGGCGGCCAGGCCCGACGACGGCTGCGGCGGCCGGACCGGTGGGCCATACATCGTGGGGCTGAGTAGTCCGCTCACCGCAAGCGACTGGTCACGGATCATCTCGGCCGAGAGCCGAAACCGAGGGCCCCGCGAGAGAAGCTGATTATCCGGGTCACGGTTGAGCAACTCGGGGCCGACCCGCGAGTCTTGCCGATAGGCGGCCGAGGTCACCAGCAACTTGATGAACCCTTTCAAGTCCCAACCCCCGCGCACCAGCTCGACCGCCAGCCAGTCGAGCAGCTCGGGATGGGTCGGCTGCTCCCCTTGCGAGCCGAATTCTTCGCTCGTCAGCACCAGCCCCGCGCCAAAAATTTGCTCCCAGCAGCGATTGGCGATCACCCGGGCCGTCAGCGGATTTTCCTCGGACATCAGCCAACCGGCCAGCGCCAGGCGGTCGACCGGACGGCCGTCCGGGATCGGTGGAAATGTGGCGGGGACCCCCTCGACGACTTCCTGCCCCTGGTCAAGATAGTTGCCTCGACGCTGGAGCTTCGTCTTGCGGCGGTCCGCCTTGGCGAGCTCGCGCTGAACCGGCACACTCGTTTCGGGCTTGATCGCGGCGAGCTCTTTCTCGACCGCCGCAAGTCGCTCGCGCTCGGCCTTCAACTCAGGCGCGACGAGGGTCCGGTAGTGCCTTGCCAGCTCCTGGTGCTGAGCGTCGGTACGGTCCGCGCCCGCGGTTCTCAGAACGAGCAGCACATTCTCCGGCGTCCGGGCAAGCTCCCCCGCACGTTCGTCGTCGGAGACCAGAAGGCGGAACCGGCCGAGCGTATGCTTCGCACGCTTGGAGACCTGCTCGATTGTGACAGTCAGCGTCGAGCCGGGTGCAACCGCAAGCGGGGCCGCGGTCAAGAGGGTCAACGCACGAGGACGACCGGCCGTTCCGCCCGGCCCCCATCCCTGAGTGGCCACTTTCTTGTTGTTCAGAACGTCCGCCGCGGTCGCCGACGTCTCCGGATCCTCGCTGAGGGCCGTCACGAAGCGAACGTCCTTGGCTCGGCTGAGCGGGAACTCCGCACTCGGGTGCGGGGCCGCCTGAACGACCTGCGTCCAGACCGGCTCCCGCTTTTCGTCGAGCAGGCTGATCCGAAATCCACTGAGCCGCGTGTGAAGGCCGTGATCCGTCCGGTTCCAGATCGCGATCCGGTCGACCGCCTGCACCTGCTTCAAGTCGAGCTCCCACCACGGGTTGTCCGAGACCTCGGTGTGAGTCGTCGACTTGCCCTCGGTGTAATGCCCGTTGGTGTTGCCGTCGATCGCCAA
Source organism: Singulisphaera photorubra (assembly GCF_045290345.1). Lineage (GTDB taxonomy): Bacteria > Planctomycetota > Planctomycetia > Isosphaerales > Isosphaeraceae > Singulisphaera. The sequence continues at coordinate 6,166,205 of NZ_CP155447.1, forward strand.
CCTGGGCGGACCCTCGAATCCGGTGCTGCTTTGCGTGGCCTCGCCCCGCGGCGACACGTTCTCAGAACCGCTGAAGACTTGCACCTCGGCCAGCGAAAGGATCTTTTGTGCCCCTGGGATCTCAACCCGCACGAACCGGCCGGCCGGCTTGCTGTCTCCCGGCGGAGTGAGCGACGCCAGCACCCGAGAAACCATGAAGTTCCCCCCGGGCGCATGCCCGGGGCCTCGGTCGGGCAGCGTCTCATGCGGCAAGGTCTCGAGCCGCAAGGCGCTGAGCCGTCCCCCCTCCGCGGCCACTTTCAACGTATAAATATCGGTGTTCGCCCCGGCCGTCTCGACGAGGACGGATTGATCCTCAAGCAGCGAGAGCTTCGCCGCACTTTGCGGCTTCATCGCAACGGGCGTGAGCGGCTTCCAGCGGAGCTCGGTCGGAAACGATTCCTCCCACCGCGCCTGACTGGCGAGCAGTTCGGGCGTGGGTGTATCGATCGCCTTTCTGAGAGCGATGACTTCACGCTCCAGAGTCGCTTTGCGCTGTTTTTGCGGGTCGGAGAAGAACGAGAGGAGCGGGCTCTCGTCCTTCAGGTCGCGGTCCTGGGTGTTATTGAAGACCGCGAATAGTTTGAAGTATTCTTCCTGGGTAATCGGATCATATTTGTGGTCATGACACTGGGCGCAGGCGATCGTCGTCCCCATCCAGACGGCCATGGTCGTGTTGACCCGGTCGACGACGGCGACGTTGCGAAACTCTTCGTCGTTGGTCCCACCTTCGTTGTTGGTCAGCGTGTTGCGGTGAAAGGCGGTCGCGATGAGCTGCTCTTCGGTCGGGTTGGGCAAGAGGTCGCCCGCAAGCTGCTCGATGGTGAATCGGTCGAACGGCTTGTTGGCGTTGAGCGACCGAATGACATAGTCGCGGTAGGCCCAGATCGTTCGAGGCGGGTCGTCGGCATAGCCGGCCGAGTCGGCGTAGCGGGCCAGGTCGAGCCACATCCGAGCCCAGTGCTCACCATACGTCTGCTTGTCGAGCAGTCGGTCAACGAGCCGGTCGTAGGCGTCCGGACTCGTGTCGTTCTGGAACGCGTCGACGTCCTCGAGGGTGGGGGGCAGCCCGGTCAGGTCGAGGCTCAGCCGCCGGATCAACGTGAACCGATCGGCCTCGGCCGCGGGCTTGAGCTTCTCCCGTTCGAGGCGAGCGAGGATGAAGTCATCGACGGCGTTCTTTGGCCAGGAGGTATCCGTCACCTTGGGCCGGGGAGATCTGACCGGCCTGGCATAAGACCAATGCTTGGCATAAGGTGCCCCCTGCTTCACCCATTCGGTCAGCAGTTCTTTCTCGGTCGCCGTGAGCGACTTACCGATTTCTTTCGGCGGCATCTTCTCGATGGGGTCATCGGAGATGATGCGTTGAATCAACTCGCTCTCGTCGGGCTTGCCCCGGACGATGGCCGCATATCCCCCAAGGTCGGCGAACGCCCCGGCCTCATTGTCAAGGCGGAGTGGCTTCGCAACCCCTTTTCGCTTGGCGGCATCCGGCCCATGGCAGGTGAAGCAAGCGTTCGAGAGGATCGGCCGGATCTCGCGGTTGAAGTCGATCGGCCGGGACGGCGACGGCGGGTCGCCGGCCCGCGCTCCTCCCCCTGCCAGATGTGCGAACGCCATCGCCAAGACGAACGCGGCGAACGGCGAACGGAGGAACCGACACTCGATCGATCTCGTCGACGCGGGCGTACCGTGCATGGTTAGCAACCGTTGAGGCAAGAGGGCGGGGTGGGGATGGCACGTCGCCGCGCCACGGCCTGGCCGGAGTCATCCAGAAGTATAACGCATCGTCCGCCCCTTAAGCGAGAGCCTCCCCCAGCCGTTCCAGAGGTGCAAAGTCAGACGAAATAGCTCCAGGTGGGAGAATCTTCTCTTCGAGACCACTGAATCTCGGTGTGGATCGACAACGGCAGCGCCTTCGAGATCTCGGATGAACCTCTTGCAAGGAACCAGAAAGTCCACTATACAAGACGCATGGCTACTATAATCAACGACACAGGTGCTCGGATCGCGCGTCGCCTTCGCCTTGAGCGCGTTGCGCGCGGCTGGTCCCTGGCGGACTTGGCCGAACGCTCGGGTGTCTCCAAGGCAACGATCAGCAAGATCGAACGCGAGGAGATGAGTCCCACCGCCGTGATCCTGGTGCGACTGGCCGGTGCCTTCGACCTGACCCTCGCGGGCCTTTTGCTCAGGGCCGAGGGGGAGGCGGAGCGGTTGTCGCGGGCCGTCGACCAGCAGGTCTGGCGCGATCCCGCCACCGGCTACCTGCGCAAGCAGGTGTTCAGTCGACCCGACCATCCGCTGGAGGTCGCCCAGATCGAGTTGCCAGCCGGTCAGCGGGTGGTGTTACCGGCCTCGTCCTACGCGCGCATTCGCCAGGTCATCTGGGTGCGAGTAGGTGAACTCGTGATCCTGGAGGGGAGCGAGCGGCATGTGCTGGGCACCGGCGACTGCCTCGGATTCGGCCCACCGTCCGAGGTGACCGTGGCCAACGAAACCGCTACAACCTGTACCTATGTCGTGGTTCTCGCCCGGAGTTAGCTACGATGCCCGAGATTAAAATCAAAGCCTTGAGCGCCGCGCCGAAGACTTGCGAGATGCTGAGCGAAATCTTGCTGGAGGTGGTCGCGAACGGTGGGTCGGTCAGCTTCATGCACCCGCTGGAGCCGGAAACGGCACGAGCGTTCTGGAATGACGCGCTGGCGGCGGCAGCCCGTGACGAACGGATTGTTCTGGGTGCTTGGGAAGGTGAGGTCCTCGCCGGCACTGTCACCCTGCTGCTTGCATGTCCGCCCAACCAGCCGCACCGGGCCGAAATCGCCAAGCTGATGACCCGCCCGAGCCACCGGGGCCGAGGCGCGGCGGCGGCCTTGATGCGGGCGGCCGAGGACTTGGCCGTGAAGCGAGGGCGCTCCCTCCTGGTGCTGGACACCGCAGCCGAAGACGGGGCGTCGGGGTTGTATGAGAAGTTGGGGTTCAACCTCGCTGGAACGATCCCGGACTATGCATTGAAGCCGCATGGAGGGCTGACCGGGACCATGATCTACTGGAAGCGGATAGGAGGGAAACCGGAAACGGGGGACTCCAACGCGTGCAACAGTCCTCAATTTACCCAGCGATAACCCCAACCACCCCCGATCATCCTCCGGCCGGAGGCTCAATCCCAAGGACCTCCCCCAGCCGCGCAAATTCGTTACCTCACTTTACGATAACAACCCCATACATCACCATCCATTGGCCAGAAAACCCAAATTCATTTAGACATCTAAATTTCTCGCCTATTTCCTGAAACGAACATCGAAACTAGCTGCGTCCCTGTTTCTGTTTTTCCTGCTTTTGCTCCACCGGTTCCCCCTCCGAGGCCATCTCGGTACGGCATTCTAAGGAGGCAGCGTGGATCACGCCCTAAGTCGCCCTTGCCGCGGCATCTCGGACTCCTTCTCGTCGTTCGCCGGTGCTATCAGATCAAGTTTCTGTGGCTCTCGACCTGGGAACCGCACATGGATTGCCAGTTCGCCCCCCATCGCATTGATCACCTTGGTGAGCGTGCTCACCAGGACATCACCTCGACGTTCGATCCGCGAGATATTCGCCTGGCCAACGCCGGCCAGTTCACCGAGTTGGGCCTGGGAAATCCCCAACTGCCGACGAAGATCCGCGAGCTGGACTTCGAGCGGAGGCTGTGAGTTCTCCCCCGTCTGGATCAGCACGGCCGCCCGCTCTAAGGCTTCATCTGGCTTCGCGTAGACTTCGTCCGGCCCCATCCCGAATTCATCGTCGCTCGGAGTCGAAACGCCAAACCCTCGGTCGGGACGCCACTCGATGGCCAATGGACGAAGACCATCGCCACGCGGGACAAACAGGAACCACGGCCATTTCTCGTTCGCAGGCTCGTCCAGGTTCATGGGCATGCCGGGAAATCGTTTGGTGAGAGCTTCGCGGATTCGCTCGATCTGGTTCATCGTTCAATCTCCCGGCCGTTAGCCCCGGACTTGGCGAAGATTACGACGCCTGAATGAAGCTTGATCTGGATGGCCCCGTTATCACCAATGAGGATGCTGTGGCCTTTGCTCACGAACCGCTTGACATCATTTCGATCGCTCTTGCGGAGACTATCCATCTGGGGCGGATACATCCGGCCGTCAGTCATCCAGTTGGCCGGAATATTTGGAATGTCGGTCATCTCGTCTTCGACGGCGTCTAGGTGTCGCAGACGAGTCGGTATGCCTGATCAAAGTTGGAGCAAGCCGGAGCAGACGCGATGCGACCGAAGAGCTCTTGGAGTCTCTCAGCTTTTGTCGCGTTTCGCTCGGCCATTTCGTCGGCTCCTGTTTCTCGTCCTGGCACACAGATTATGCCTTGGAAGTCATTAATCATCAAGACGCAATGAGTGGAGCGCACGAAAAAACCCGGTGTAGGGCCGGGTTGTGGGGCGGAACTGGTGAAAGCAGGCGTCTGAATCATGCGTGAGCGATTCGGACCATGTCCTCAGACTCAGGGGTCAACTGATTCTTGTTCTTGCTTGCCTGCCAGGCTTGAATCATTCGACGGTACCGATCCATCTTTGGCGAAGGATATCTCGCGATTGACCGCAGCCCAAACGAGCAAGCCCACCACAACGACGACGGCCAAGTCGATGACTTCACTGACGGTCCAGGCGAAGATGGCGAGCGGTCTTGTCACCACTCCCTTCTCCCTCGCACGAACGCGGCGATGAGCCAAGTCCAGTGTTATTGCCTCACGAGCTTGTAGGCGCAGACGGTGACATACATGCCGATGATCTTGCTTCCCAAAGGCTTGACGACCTTGTGGTAGACGCGAGCTACCTCGCAGGCTGTCCCGTCCTCGAGCAGCAGTCGCTCGCCAATTCGGGGGACAACGCTGACGAAGGCGTCGAATTGAACACCATTGAACTCGTCGCTTCCCTCTTCAGTGCAGATCACGCTGATCGGGATGAGGCCCATTTTGACTGCCTCTTCCATGGCACCGGGTTCGAGGTCTGGAGTCTTGCTCGGATCGTAGGATATTCCCATCGTTCAGGATTCCAAGGGTTGATCGGTGCATGACTGTCACCCATGTGCTCATCGCTGGAATCAAAAATTGGAAGTTTTCACGGAGTCGTGTTAGCTGCGTCCCCGTTTCTGCCCCCACTCCTGGTGCTCGACACCGCGGCCGAGGACTGGGCGTCGAGTCTGCAAGAGAAGCTGGGGTTTCTCCTCGCCGGAACAACCCCAGGCTATGCGTTGAAGCCGCATGGAGGGTTGACCGGGACCATGATCTATCGGAAGCGGAGAGGAGGAAACCCTGAAAAGGCGAACTCCAAGCTCCTCCACCACTTCATTTCACGATCATGACCCCATTCATCACCATCCAGTGGCCTGGAAAAGTGCAGACATACGGATAACGTCCTTTTTCGGCCGGGGCCTGGAACGAGATCGTGAATTGATCTTGGGGAGGAACCATATCAGAATAGACCAACACGTCGTCCGACTTGGGAATGTAGTGGCGCGCGACCGCGTCAGGTTCCGCGATGATTTTGTTGATGAGGTCGCCGACGCGAGGCAGCGAGTCCGGCCGGATCAAGGCCCAGTTATGGGGGACGACATCCGGATTCTTGAACGTCAACTCCACGGTCGCGCCGGCCGGTACCTCGAACGAGGAGGGCGTGAAAGTCAGATTCTTCCCCGCCTCGAGTGTGATCGGCTGCGCGTTCGGGAGCTTCTTGCGCCACGGGTTCGGTTTCGAGTGGGTCGCGAGCGCGAGGTCGCTGAGAATCGGGTGGGCCGCGACGACCTTCGAGACCGGACGGTAACCGGCAAACCCCGTGAACGGAGCGGCGAGCTTGTGGACCGTGGCGAACAGGTCGACCGGCCGTGAGGCATCCACCCGGAGATGCAGGTGGAGTTGATTGACCGGTTGCAGGTCGGGGATCTCGAGAAAGAGGGTCCGTTCATCCTCGAGCAGGGTGACCGAACGGATCGTCAGCGGGTCGTGCCCAGGCATGCTCGGGTGATGGGGTGAGAATTCTTGCGATCCGTACCCTGGCCCATAGCGATAGTTCCACGCCTGGGCGAACTGGCTCCTTGGCGTCTCAGCCACCGCACGATCGACGGGTCCTGAAAAGGTGACGAGCAGTCCGTTTTCCCGGGCATGGAGCTCGACCGGCAACTGGACTGGATCACCGGTGTAGCGGACCCGCTGAAATGAGCCGTCGGCCGGCGTGTACGTACCCCAGCCGGTCATCCCGGAGATAGAGCTGACCGTCCTTAGGGTTGAACCGAGCGCGATGGACGCCCGAGAGGAAGTCGCCCGGGAGCGGGACAGCGGCCCCTTGGGGCTGGCCGTCAACCTGGTCGCGAAGCAGGAGAAAATGGGTGCCGGCACCGTGGGACAGGTGAATCATCTGCCCTTTGAGCGGTCCCCAGCGGTCGTCGGGAACCGTCACCTGGCCCCCGCTTGAATTATCCAGGCCGCGAGGCATGTACACGAGTGGAAGGTCGGGCGGGAGGCCCCCTTTGGGCCCGCCGTAGCCGTAGAACCCCCCAGGACGAATCTCGCAGACCATCGAGGCGGGGGTCCAGTCCCCTTCCGAGCACGGAACGGTGAGCACCCCATCGGGGGAAAGGCCGAGGCCGTCGGGGTTGCGAAAGCCGGTCGCCAGAACCTCGACGTCTTTCCCATTGGGGTCGATCCGGATCAGGCCTTGGTTGCCCGACGCCGTATAGAACCGGCCGGCCGGATCGCGCTGAAGGCCAGCGATGAAGTCGTGGCCAGCCGCCGAGGTGGCATAAGCGTTGCTCACGCACTCATAAAAATCGATTTCACCGTCGTTATTGAGGTCGTGCAACCGGGTGATCTGGTCGCGACCGAGGACGTAGACCTGGCCCTCGGCAATCACGAGGCCAAGGGCGTGGTGAAGCCCCGAGGCGACGCGTCGCCAGCGGACCGCGGCCAGCGAATCGTCGATCCCATCGACCCGCCAGACGTCGCCGGTCATGGTGCAGAGGAAGGCCGCGCCATCGGCGAGGAAGTCGTGGTCGCCGAAGAACATCAGGGCGTTCCACGGATTTTTGAACGGCACATCGATGGTGTCGACGGCATAAGGCCGGGCCTTGCCTCTTGATCCCTTGGTCTCGAGCACTTGCGGCCATTGCGGCGGTCCGCCTCGCACCAACGCAGCCAACGGATGCGTGGCGGCCGGCCCCACGTTGCGAGTGAATTGGCCCTCCTCGACCCAGGGAGAGTCGAGCATCTCGACATCACCCACGCGATACGAGAAGACGACCCGTTTCCCATGCCGGTAAAATCCGTGGTAGACGAACGGCTCGTCGGGCTTTTGGCTTGCGGGACGCTCGAGCGGAGTCCCGTCCATGAGCAGGCCTTCGAGCAGCCCATGGCGGCGGGGCGAGAACTTCACAAAACCCCCTTGCCAGACCGCATCGAAGCTGAGCGTCTGCGGATTGAAGCAGGCGGCCATCTCTCCGCGCTCCCCCAGTCGGACGCAGACCCCCTTGGGGACCGTCACCCCCGCCCCTCGGAAGACCCCGCTTATCACCGATCCCAGGTCGGTCTCGTTCCAACGGCCATCAATCCAGGTGTCGTCGCTCTGGTTTCCCCAGTGACCATCACGCCCGCCATCGAGGCCCGGAAACGGCGGCAAGAGGGGCGGGACCTCCGGCTGCTTCGCGAAGTATTCCGCCTCTTTCGCATAGAAGTCATAGATCCGGTCCCGGTTCACGGCATGGTCGCGGTTGGGCCAGAGCTCGGGGACGATCGGCCCGTTTGCATACGTGAATTGAGCGGGAGTGTGCGGCTGACTGAGAATCGCGGTCGCCTTGGCGTCGCCGGGCCGGCCGAGCGTCATCAAGAAACAGACCAGGTCGAGGCGCTGGCGGGAGGTCATGGCCTCGGCCAACCCCTCGGGCATGAGGGTTCCCTGCTCCTTCATCCCTTCGACGTCGGACTTCGCCAGTCGAATCGACTTCCCCGTGGTCGCTTCGCGAAGGCCGACTTCGTGTTCGGTGGCGAACTGGATGTACCCCTGGACCAACGTCCCTTGGGTGGTCGCCACAACGGTCGCGTTGTATCCATCCTTGACCTGCCGCTTCGGCCAGAGCACCGACTCGACAATCTGGTCGGGGGTCAGGCAGACCCCCGCTTTCGTGAGCTCAGGACCGATCGCTCCCCCCTGCTCGCCCACCTTGTGACACGAGAGGCAGCCGAACTGGGCAGCGGCAAACACCTCGGCCCCCCGCCTGGGGTCGCCCTGTTCGCGTGACTCCGCGATGAGCGTGTCGATGGTTTTCTGGTCCTCGGCCGAGACCTTGGGCTTCGGCAGGAGCCCCGGGACGGGCGTGCGCGGAGTCGGCCGCGGACCAGCCGGCTTGCCATCAAGCTGAGGCACGAGCCAGTCGAGACCGTCGAGGTTATCCTGGAGCCGTTCCTCCGCATCGTCCTGGGTGTGGCCGAGGATCCCGATCGGTCCCCGGTATCCGCTATCGCGGATCGTCCGGAGCATGTCGAGGTCGAAGGCGCCCTGACCAAGCGGCAGAATTTTTCGCCCGTTCGCGTCGCCCTCGGGGCCCATGCCGTTGAGGTTGAATGCGAGCAGGTGTGGCTTCATCAAGGCGATCAGCTCGCGGAGCCGCCCCACGTGGGCATGACCATGGTGGAGGTTGTAGACGATCCCGACGTTCGTCACGCCGTCTCGCTTCAATCGGTCGATGATAGCCACCTGATTTTCGGGCTCGCCGAACCAACCGCCGTGGTTGTAGAGCGCGAGCGTGCAACCGATCGCCTTGGCCGCTTCGGCCAAGGGACGGAGCTTCGCCACGGCCGCCTCGACCCGCCGATCCTGCTCGGCTCCCGAGACCCGGTCGGCCCCGAAGTCCAGGAGCACCCAGAGCTGCGCCTTGATCCCGTGTCGCTTGAGCACATCGAGAATCAGCCGAGACTCGTTGTTCAGCTCTCCGGGCGCGACCCAGAACGCGTCGAGCGCAACCCCATGCTTTTTGAGGGCCTCGATCTCCGCGTCGAACGTGGGAATATGCTCGGCCCGCCAGTCGTACGCGAACCGCTTGAATCCGAGTCGCTCGAGCATCGCGGCTCGTTCTTCGGGCCCTCGTTTCTTGGAGTCAAACGGGACGATGCACCAGGCAATGAGGTTGTCTCTCGAGAAGAGCGACTTCCCCGTGTCGGCCTTGCTCTCCCCCGACCGAGGCGGATCATCTTGACCTGGCGGTGTTTGCGCCAATGCCAGGGCCGGCGTGACGAGTCCCAGGAACCACGCCCCAAGCATCAGCCCGAGCCGAGAATTCCGATGGCTTCGACTTCTCTCTGAGTCACGCGTCATGCGGCGGACCTCCGCAAAAGGTGGGTGTCAGTACCGTCTTCCACCGTGGCCCGCGATCCAGAGCATGGCCCACCCCGGGGAAGTTCGTCAGGGCCATATCATACGGAGCAACAAGGCCGAGGAGGAGGCTCTCCTCTCCAATCGACGACCGAGAACCAATCCGGGACCTGGGAGACCTGCAAGTGCGACTCGCCGTCCATCCACGCTGACGACCAGAATTTCGGATGCCGGCCGAATCGCTCCCTAGCGAACATGCATCACACCACTTGATTGCACGCGCAATTACATTCACCGAAGCCGCAGACGCTCCACCCACGATTCAATTCATAGCTATTTCATTCAATATCATTTAATTACGGGCGGGGCACCTGCGGCCCCATGGAAAACCCAACAGGCTCGTGATTTAAGTGGCAAAGGGAACAAGCGACAGGATAGAAACGAAAGCAACGCTGACTGGCACCTTGCCCAAGCAAAAAAATTCCATAAAGACATAAAAGCTGTTGCCACGTCACTGGAGGCTCTTTGTCAGCCCAAAGACAGGGCTGGCCTCCTTGACACCGTGGCAACGGCACCGGGTTGACGGCACCGGGCGAAAAACCCGGTAACGCGGCAAACCAACAAATATTTTCACGCTTCGTCACAACCGCATACACCGAATCCACCGGTGGCGGGGTTCCAACATCGAAACAGGAGATCGCCTACCGTTTCGGCGATTTGGCGGACGCGCCGACCAGCGGGAATGACAACGGCTCTTGCGGACCTCCGGCGGGGATCTCGGCCTTAAGCACCGAGTTGATGTTGTACGACTTCGGAACGACGTTGGCCGTCTCGTCAACAAGCGTCCCTGGGTCGTCGGCGTGCGGGACCTTCTTTCCGGTGGGCTGGAGGCTGTAGATCTCGACCCGATAGGGGCCGGGGCTGAGACCGTCGTCACCGGCCAGCCGGAACGCCCCGTCGGCAATCGGGCCCGAGGCGGACGCGCCTTGTTGCAGAGCGTTGAAGCTGATCGTGCCGGACGCGAGTGGTTTCCCGTCGAGCGTGACCGTCCCGTCAACCGGGAACCGTGAGAAGCCATCGGCCGAGGAGCCACCGCACCCGGCGAACGTCATCAGCGCCAGCCCAAGAACCACCGACGGCCAACCCCCGACCGCGCGAAGCGACTCAGTACTGATCACTGGAGATCACCTCCCCGCCCCGCATGGTGCTGAGAGCTTGCCAGGGGGCCAGCGCGATCGAGTCCTTGAAGTAGCGGACCGAACCGTCGCAAAGCAGGCCGTTGATGCCGCCCGAGTGCCGGCTACGAGCGCCCATGTAGAACGTCAAGGAGTTCGCGGAGTTGGTATCGTTGATGCAAGGGAGGCCCTGGCCCGGGTCGTGAACGCAGACGCTGAGGTCGGGCAGGCGACTGTTGGGACCGAAACGGGTCGAGACCTGATAGCAGGCGCTGTCGTCATTCCAGAGCCGTCCGCGGCGGTCGGTGGCGAGCGGACTTCCGCTGGGCGAGGGGGTCTGACGCATCTCCATCATCGCCAGCGTATTACTGGTTCCATCGATGATATCGGCGAAGCTGGCCCCATACCCCATGTAGAACGGAGCGGCCGCCACCTTCGTCCCCATCCCTTGATCCCAGTAATCCTTCGCCCCCCAGTTCGGGCCGTAGTTCCCCTTCGGGTCCCTCGGGTCGTTTGCCGCGCCGGGGAGTTGACCGAAGACTTGCGGAGTGTCGGAAGGGCACTGATAAATCGCGAGCCGGATCGTACGCGTCGTCAAGTTGTCTGGCGTATTGAAAGTCAAGTTCATATTATACGCATCATAAGCACTTTTTTGCTCATAATACGGTAAAAGGCCCACCACGAACGGCTGCTTGAAGGTCGTGACCTGGTTGGTAATCGGGTCGATCATGCCAAGGCCGGTGAGCGGGTTGCGACCGACGCCGATGGGGAACCGCTCGTTCACCCCCTGGTAATTGTGCAGCGCCAGGCCAAGTTGCTTGAGGTTGTTCACACACTGCATCCGTCGCGCGGCCTCGCGGGCGGCCTGGACCGCGGGGAGCAGCAACGCAATCAACACGGCAATAATCGCGATGACCACCAGGAGTTCGATCAGGGTGAACGCATTGCGTCGGGTCGATTTCAATATTCTGGTCTCCGAATATTCCCACGTCTTCTCCCGGACGTCTTCGCGATGCAGCTTGCGCATTGCGACTCCCCACCGTCGGAGGGGTCGTGCCGGGTTCGGTTCGTCGGGAGGAAGGAATGAATGATCGCGTCTGCGCGACGGTGGTTCTCTCGGCGGACGTCGGCAAGAGAAAAGATGAATAGCTTGGCGTGAGCGGGGCTTTTCAGGAATAACAGCAGCGAGATAAGGCGCTTCGAGCTCCGATCGTCGGAGGAGAACGGTCCATCAATCGCAGGCATATCCTTTCAAACTACACATCGCCGCATCGCGATGCAAGGGAGCATACAAAAGAATGACATAAGACGAGGGATGGAACCAAAACGATCCCCGCGAGCGGACCAGGGCCGTTCGCGGGGATCGAGGTTGGATTCGGGCGGTTCAGGTCAGACGGTCAGGTCAATCCTTCGACGTGGTCAATCCACTGGCGGGGATGATGAACCCGGACCGCGTGGCCTCCAGACGCTCGCGACCGAGAAGCTTCGGCGCCGGGGGAACCGAGGGGAGCGTGGTATCGGAACTGGCCAGGTGGATCGTCTGGGTCGGGAAGGCGAGTTCGAGACCCAGCCGTTCAACTTGCGCGAGGATCTCCCGACTGAGCTCATCGCGGCAGGCCATTTCCTCGGTGAAGGACGGCACCCGGAAGTAGAGCTGCACGAAAAGCTCCACATAACTGGCCCCCAATCCGCCGATGTGAATCTCGACCTTGTCCGGGTGAATCCGGGGCTGGTTCGCCGCGAACGCCCTCAGCGAGTCACGCAGAGTGACGAGCTTGTCGACCGGTGTGCCATAGGCCAGCGAGAGGGTGGTGCGGAAGCGTCGGCACGTTCTGGCGCCTCGGTTGTCGATCAGGGCGGCGGCCATCACCGAGTTGGGGATCGTCAGCAGCGAGTCCTCGAACGTACGGAGTCGGGTCGAGCGGAAGCCGACGCTCTCGACCGTTCCCTCCATGTTCTGGACCGCGACGTGCTCGCCGATTCGGAACGGGTGTTCGCCGATCAGTAAGAGGGTCCCGAAGAAATTCTTGAGCGTGTCCTGGGCCGCGAGCGATGCGGCCAAGCCGACCAAACCGAGCCCGGCCAGAAGCTGAGTCAACGTTTCCCGGCTGCCAATCAGGTAGACCTGGTATGAGGCCACCACCACCAGCACGGCCAGCTTCATGCCGTTGGCGGCCGTCGGCACGATCATGTCGCTGAGGCTCCGACGATCGTGAAGCCGCTCGCTCCGGGCGTAGAGGATCATGCCCAGGTCGATCAGACGGAACGCCATCCAGCCCATCAAGCCGATCCAGAGAACTTTCACGGCGGGAATCGTCGCCCCGACGACGGCCGAAGGCAGGTCAAGCAACCGCAGCAGGTGGTAAAGGCAGAACAGGCCGATCTGGAACGAGACGGGCCGCAATTTGCCGGCGACCAGGCTGCGATCGAGATCGAAGCCACCCCAGCGCAGGCAGTAGCAGGCCAACCGCTCGATGATCCGCAGCCCCAGCCACGACACGGCCGCGCAGGTCACCAGGGCGACGGCCAGACCAATCCACTGGTAAAGGTCGAGCCCCGGCGCGGGTCCCCGGAGCCAGGCGGGCAACTGGTGGCGGAGCCAGAGCGAGGGGACCACCCGCATTGCGGGGATCGCCGTGATCGCCCTTTCCCGCGATAAAGACGCGTCAACCGGGCGGTCGGCCACGTCGCGGAACATCGTCTCGATCCGGGCGACCGTCTCGCGTGAGAACTGCCAGTCGCCGACCCGAGGCGCTTCGGTTCGCCTCACCAGATCGATCCGACCGAGGGGGCCGCGGTAATAATGGTACCGGGGGCCGTCGGCATCGGACGGAAGCTCCTCCACCGCCACCCGGCCGATCCGGTCGAGAACGAACTTGAGCTTGTAGGCCAGGGTCGGCCCTAGTTCGTCACGGGCGCCCTGAGGGACACCGTCGAGGTCGAGACAGCGGGCCGCCAGATCGAGGTCGCCGTTATCGGAGGCGTGCAAGAGCGTCCGCATGACCTGTTGGGCCGAGTGAAAGTTCGACCGGCGTTCGCGGGCGGTTTTCTCCTCGGGCGTGAGCCGCTCGAACAGGTCGGGCACGCGTGAAATGGTCTCGCGGTCGAATCGCCACGCACCGTCCTTGCTTCGCGCGAGGGTCACCTGCCAATCGGTGTCGCGGCCGAGAACCAGCGAGTCGGCCTCCCAGGTGTCGGCGACCGACAGCAAATCCACGTGGAGCCGGTGCAAGACCGCCTCGAGCTTGGCGGCCAGCCGAAGCCCCACGCTGGTGCGGACCTCCGGCGCAATCGATTCAAGTTCGAGGCAGTCGAGCAAATCCCGAGTCCGATCGGCGTCGAACTCCAACTCGTCCATCGACTCGAGGAAGAGTCGAAGCGTCTTCCGGGGCGAGCCCAGCCCGGCCGGAACGCCGGGGGGCGGCGGCACCTTCGCCGCGCGACCGGTGGCCAGAACCTCCTCACCGATCACCAGGCCGATCGTGGCGTAGCGCGGGTCGGGGGTCCGGTTGCGGAAGCCCTCAACCAGCGCATCGAGGTTGCGCAAGCTCCCGCGAGTGAACAGCCAGGCGTCCTGCCCCTCGGGAAGGCGGACCCGCTCCAGCATGATCCGCCCGCGATGGTTCGAGTGCCAGACGTAGCGGTAGCCTTCCGGGTCGTTGGGAACCTCTTGCGAGAACATGAACCCGCACCGCTGCATCACGAACGCGAGCTTCCTCGCCATCTGCGCCCCCTCGGTGGCGCGGAGCTTGGACGGGATATCGCGAAGGTCCAGACACCGGGCGGCCGCCGCGAAGTCACGCCGGCCGATCGCCGCACCGGCGAATGTGCGAATCGTCGCGGCCGGATCCGTTCGCCCCTCGGCCATCTTGGACCGGGCCTCCTGAGCCTCATGCTGCCCGATCGAGGCCAATTTCCTCAACCGCCCAATCCGCCCAACCGTGGTCGCGTCGAACTGCCAGAGTCCATCGGGCTGCCTCACCAAGGTAATCGGCTGCCCCGCCACCTCGTCCAGCAGCACGCGATCCCCCTCAGAGCGATCGGGGACTGAGTAGAGTGGGATTCCCTGGCGATTCAGGATAAATTCGAGCTGATGGGCAAGTAAGGCCGCGTCCCGCTCGCGCATCTCGGGATCGAGGCCATTCAGGTCGAGGCAGTCGATCGCGTTGACGATCAGGCTGGGGGAACGGTCATAGCCCGTGATCGCGAAGTAGAAGGTCTCCAACATCTTGCGCGGCGTCGTCCGGTTATTCCAACGCGCGGCCTCGCTGGGCTTCGCACCGGAATATTCAGGTTTCGAGGTGGCCGCTTTGGGATCGGGTGTCTGAGTCGGAGAAGCGGGAATTTCGGGGACAGAGGCTTGGGGATCAGGGGGTTGAGTGGGGACAGAGGCTTTGGGGTCGGTAGACTGAGCCGGCAGTACCGGCGACCCAAGCACGAATAGGGCCAGGGTGAGCGAGAGCTTGAAGATGTTCATGGGGGCGTCCCTGCCTCGCGATGCGGAACGAGCCAGGCGTCAGCCCCGATCCATCGCATAAGGATCGCGGGGCCTCCCGACTCGGGGGCATGGAGGATACTCGTTCCTCACATCGAATCAAGGCGAATCACAAACCCATCTTTTGCAACGACCGCCATCAACTCGAGAGTCATCGCACGAGCCCCCCTCCCTGGGGTCCTGATCTGCTTCTTTTCGGTTTTCGGAAGTCGCAGCCGAAAGACCAAGCAGACAGGCAATAGCATCAAAACATAATCCAAATCATAATAAGCAAACCAAAAAGACGTAAGGACAGTCTGCCGTATGCGACTATTGTGGCAGCGGCTCAGGATCGGGCAGCGCCGCGGCTGGCGCCCTACGATCGGGCGGACTTCTTCTTCAGGTCGATCATGACATAACACGTTTCGAGGTTAGGATTCGCGAAACTGATACGCTGTCGGATTCGAGCGTCGGCCGCGATGATCCGGCCAGCCCCGCGTGGGTAGGCACTGAGGAACTGCTCGTGGAGGGGATGTCGGGCCGAGTTCAAGTCTCGGGCGAAGCAGAGGTCGGCTCGCGGGTCCAGGCCCGCCCGGCCGACGTATTGCTCGTACTCACCCACGATACGGCCAAGCTCACGTCGACCGTGGTAGGCGACCGCGCCGACCCAATAGTCGCCGGTGTGCAGGAGGCCGAGTTCGTTGTCGACCGTCTGGATCACGTCGATCGACTCGATGAAGTGCTCCATGGCGTAGTAGAGATCCAGGGGCAAGTCCTGGCGGCGTGCGAGCCTGTGATAATAGAGCCGGATCGGTTCGAGGGTGATGGCGACCCGGATACCTTTCCTGCGTTCCGGGTCCAGGTACGTAGCGGCCTCCGCGGCGCCCAGGCAGAGGAACGGGATGTTCGACCCCGCAACATCGCAGAACAGGTGTTCCTCGGCGCTACCGGACGGCCGGCAGAGGATGGCGTAGTGCTGCCAGTAGCGCTGCACGGCCTGGGTGCCCGAGAAGTCGAACGTGCGCCGGTCGAGGACCGACCGGAGGGTGCGATAGGGGAAGCTCCCCACGGCCTCTTCGCCACCGAGGACGACCTCGGACGGGATCCCGTAGGCGTGCGCGATGAGATAGAGCGCCATGGCCTTCTCGGCGCAGTTGCCTCCGTCGCCCTCGATGATCCGATCGAGGGTCTGATCGCAGCTCTTGAACGGCGCGCAGGGTTCAAGGTAGCGGGAATAGGTCTCGTAAGGCGAGGCATGGAGATGTCCCGCGACCGCGGTGAGGAAGCGGCGGACCCGGTCCGGAGCGTCGAGCCGCAGGACAGACCCGGCCTCCCGGCCGTAGGCCTTCTCGACGATGGATTCGACGAATTTCGAATAGGCGTCGGCCCTGAGTTCCCAGCGGCGCGACAGGTAGGCCGGCCAGTTCCGGGTATAGCCCGTGCGGGACCTGTCGATCTCGATCCGGATCGGGCCGGCGGCCCGCTCGCCGTCAAGCCGATGATCCAGATCGCACGCCCGGCCGCCGATCTTGAACTGGAGGTCGGGGTCGAGATCGCCCAGGGATCCCCCATCACTCAGGAAGAACAGGCTGTCCGCGTACCGGCTCAGTTCGAGAAGTTGTCCCGCCGAGGCGAGCGTCTCAAGTTCGGCGGAGCGATAGAACGAGAGCAGGTCCCCGAGGGTCTGGACCCGACAGGCCTCCGAGCGTATGGCGATCTCCAGGGACAAGTCCCGGACTGGATCGAAGAGAACGAATTCGAAGCGGCCTGACAATTTAGAGCATCCCTCCTCCGAAGCCTCCTCCGAACCCACCTCCGCCGCCACCTCCGACGTTGGGACCTCTTCTCCCCCTGCAACTGAACAACAGGAAGGGCAAGCTCAACATGGCGATCAGGAACAGGCCCAGCGAACCGATGAGGCTCCTCCGATTCGTGCCCGAGGTAGGTCCCGCCGTGTCCGCGACCGAGGTGTCGATCGGGTCGAACCGCGCCCACTGATCCAGCTCGGGCAGGGGCTCGCCGTCGGCGTAGAACTCGAGGACGACGTCCAGGATCTTGTCGTCGAAGCTGCCGTCGTCGAACACGCTGGTCCCGAGATGACTGCGAACGGTGTCCTCGGGGTAGAGGGGACCAGGCCCGTGATTGATGTAAAACAGCACCTTACCCGAATGTTCGCGCACCTTGGCGAACAACTGCCGTAGGAGCATGCGTTTCTTCGGCAGCATCGGGTCCATGTGCAGCCAAGGCTCCAGCCAGGATGCCATCTCGGCCTCCTGCTCGGGCCCGGGGGCGATAAAATAGGTCTGGAACAGTTTGCGGAGGGAATAGCCCTCGAACCGCTCGTCGAGATAGACGAAGAAGCAGCGATCGAGGTCGAAGTCCTCCGGCGTGATACGGAGGCAGAACTGCTCCCCTGCGTACCGGTTCAGGTCGGGCGGACGGTAACTCAACGTCTCGCCGGGCGCGGTCTTGGCATAGGCACACACGGGCGTACTCCCGGACCAAGGCGTTTTCACTGATATCGGGGCCCGTCCTGGCGGACACGCCAGCCGGGCAAATTGCGAAATTCACACGAGTCCCGATCTACAACACCCTAGTGGGCATGCTCGACCCTGGCAAGGGCCATCGGATTCCCCGATCGCCCGGCGCCGTTGGGGTCAGAGGCTGCCGGGTGTTCGGTCTGGTGACGAACCCTCGTCGTCCTCCAACGAGTCGTCGCCCAGGTAGCGACGCCGATCGGTCACGCGGCGAACCTTGCGCCGGTCGAACGCCTCGTCGGTGTGGAAGTCCAACTGGAAGCGCACGAGCCCGAACTGGTAGAGGTCGTCCAGTTCGAAGATCGAGTATCTCAAAACGTCCAGGAGTTCGCGTTCCAGCGGCGCGAACCGATCGGGGAGGTCGAGCCGCATGAGGGTATGCCCCTCCGACTCGGGGAGGTCGCTGAGAGTGATCGAGAGCAGGCCGAGGTCCCCGGCGACCCGATTCAAGGCGTCAAGGACGGTTTGATAGCGGAGTTTCATACCGGCGAGCACGAAACCCTCGTGCGAGCGCTCAACGACGGTCAGCCGGGGGGAGGTCTCTCCACACTCGCACGGCCGGGTCGTGACCCGCACCACGTCGCCGACGCGATATTTCACAACGGGGTGGTCGCGTAAGTGCCAGGTCGTCAGGTAAAGCTCCCCCTGCACCGTCTGATCGTCGATGAATTCCGGCCGGGCGATCGTCGCGCCGATCATGGTCGGATCGAAGTGCCCCCCTGCACCGCAGTCACACTCGCCGGCCAATCCGCCGGTCTCGGTGGTCCCATAGAAGGAATAGACGCGGCAGCCAAGCGTCTCGGCAACCTCCCTCCTGAACCCGGAGTGCATCGGCTCGCCCATGAATATGAGGGAACGGATGGGCGACCGGCGGTGGGGCCAAATCGACCGCAGGTGAGGCCAGGACCGGACCAGGAGGCTCGGTAGGGTGAGGAATACGTCCGGCGCGAGGCGTCGGATCGGCTCCAGGGACCGCCCGTAATCTCGATTGAGGTGGAGGAAGGTCGACCGCCGGACTCCCAGGTCCCTCGCGGCCCGGAAGTAGAAGTCGTAGATCTCGGGGAATCCGACGTCGGCGCAGACGAACGTATCCCCGCTCCGCATCCCGGCCCTGCGGAAAACCTGCTCGGTGATCGCCTGCTCGGCGAGCTCGTCGGCCGGGGTTGCCAGCCGCAGGACGCACTGGCCGGTGGACCCCGAACTGTAGTCACAGACGAATCGGTCGCCGCTCAGCCGCGAGAGCGCCTCGGGCTGGAGGATGTCGCGGTAGTCCTCCCGGCTCGTGTGCGGGAATCGGCCGAGGACGTCGACGGGCGAACTCTCCGGGAACAGCCCCGAGCCCTCCATGACGGCGCGGTAGTGGCCAAATTCCCGGTAGAGCAACGCGAAGAATCGCCTCATCCGATCGAGGTCGCGCTCGCGGAGCCCGAGGAGGCTCACCGACCCGTCCTCATGACGATGAAACCGAACCATTAGGAGGCTTCCCGCTTCGGGGCGTCTGCCGTCGGCACACGCTGACCGAGGCCGTAACGGACAAGGGGGAAACACGTGAATTGCAGCTTGCTGACGTGCGAAAGGAGGGACGCCGGGGCGACCTCGATCAGCAGTTGTTCCGCGTCGTAGTCGTACCAGGGCCGGCCGACAGCTCGCGATCCGATGAGGTCGACCTCGTCGGCGTAGAGCAGCGAAGGATATTCGAGATCGTCGATCGGGCGATCACCGCAATGCTCGACGAGCATCACCGTGTGTCGCGGCCGCTCGAGCGAGTGGCGCAGGTGTCGCCTGCTTGTCAGCACAACATAGTCAGGATCGTGGATCGCGACATCCCCCCGCAGATCGTCGCCCGCTCCGCTCAAGTAGGACACGGAAGCCTGGAACCCCTCCCAGTAGATCCCCTTGGCGAATTCGCAGGCGAACGGCCCGCGCCGCCCATCGGTCACGATCAGGAATCGCGGGGACGCACCGAAGTCGACGCCAAGATCTTTCAACGCCCGGACGATCCGCCGTTGCCTTAGCACGAGCTCGGCCTCGTCCTCGGGGACGGTGAACGGGAATCGGCTCGCGTCCTTGAAATACGGCGGCAAGATCCCGATCATCGCCTCCCGGTCGACAACGCAGTCGAGCAAGCCAGCCGCCCGGTGATAGTCCGAGACCGAGACGTACGGGATCTCGGAAACGTCGGCCGGCTCCGCCCCGTACACCTCGCTGTAGAATCGAGTCAGTCGAAAAGCCTTGCCGGCTGTGGCGATCAGCGCGTCCTCGACATCGAACATGAACCACTCCAGGACGAAACTTCGTATCACCACACGCGATTATACCTAACCGACGATCCATGCCGACCCGCGTTCCCGCCCCTCTTCCGTCGGGCGATTCGGAGCAGCGCGACCAACTTCATTCCGGCGGGATTCTCCGGATGTCACCGGACGATCTCAGTGCAACAGCCGCAGCCGTCAGGCCAAGCGTGCAGACCGCGAAGATCAGCGCGTTGGGCGTGCGGATGGTCCAGGCGGCCCAGGGCCAGGGCAAACGGAAGAATGCGAAATTCAGCATAAAATAGAGCCAGGTGGTCAGCAGCAACCCGGTGGCCGCGAACCGCGCTGCCGACTGCCCTGCCCGCCCCTGCCGGACGAGCCTGAGCGCCCCCCCAAGAGCCAGGCCGAGCGGTATCGCCACGAGGAGGATCCAGCCGAGTGGGCGAGAAAGCACCTGCTCCTTATAAGATAGGGCCAGCAGGGTCTTACCTGCAATCGGCACGGCCACGATGGGCATCGCGAAGAGATAGGGCCAGTACCGCCCGCCCACAATTCCAGGGAGGGCCAGCACCGCCATGTTCGTGCCGTACGCCAGGAACGGAGACAGGCCGGGGATCAGGTGGAATTCAGCCCCGACGAGCAGGGTGAGATGGGCGACCACCATCGCGAATTCCCAAGGGGGAGCGATCGACACCGTGTCTTCGTCCTCGACATGCTCGTCCGGGATCAAGTGACGGTTCCACCAAAGGCCAAGCGCGAGACCGCCACCGCCGATCGCCCCGAAGGTGGTCTCCATCATGTTCCACCAGTTGGTGTACGTCCCGATCGTCTGCAACGGCCCTGAGTGGAACAGCTCTCGATTCCAGCCGTGGAACGCCTGGATGCACTGGCCGAGACTGAACCCGAGACCTCCCACGAGGAAGCCCACTCCGGTCAAGTTGCGGGCGAGCCGGTCGCGGCGGCCCCACTGGGCGTAGGCAGTCAGCCCGATCAGGGCGAACAGCAAGCCGCCCCAGACTTCCGGCCTTGGCTTCAGTTCAGGGCCCGCGTTCGGCTGCCAATACCAGTCGGACGAGAAATAGAGCGGTGGCAAAATCCGATGTGCGGGGTCGAACGGTCGGTTCAAGACCCGCAGACCCACGAAGATCAAGCCCATCATCGCCAGCAACAAGATCAGCATCTCGAGGGGGCGCCATCGCTTCCCACCCAGCCCGATCCCGAGGAAGGCCCCCGCGAACCCAAACCAGATCCCCCCTTTGAGAAAGAGCCCCAGCATCCCCCAACGAAACGCCGCCCAGTTGCCGACGAAGAACGGGTTGTGAGTCAGCCCGATCGTCTGGCCGTACGTCATCGACCCGCCGAAGGCAATGCCGACGGCCGTGAGCGCCACCGCCCGTGCCCCCCGCAGCGATCCCGCGTGAGGAATGAACAGCAGTACCAGCACGAAACCGAGAAGCACCCCGGCGATCATCGCGCCGGTTTCATGCCCGTATTGCCCGCGAATCCCCCACCCCATGCCGCCGGCCATCGCCCCTAATATCACCGTCCGCCAGAGATCAGTTCCGCGCCCCTGGCTCCCGTTCTCGCCCGGCAAGGAACTCAATGGGGCATCGCTTTTGTGGGTGGCCATAAGCGTGAGGTCGTCCCGTCGCTGGAGCTACTGGTGGGGGCCATTGCCGCGACTGACGACACTAGCCGGGCACTCCTCGGCGGGCAAGGGAGCGGTTCGGAACCGCCGAAAGGCTTGCAGTCTCGGTCCAGGTCGGAGATATTTCACCCCACGCGTAGAGCAAGATTTTCAAGCAACCGATGCGAGTTCAAGAGGAATGCCACACCGTGACCCAGACGAGTTCTTCGGCGTGGTTGCCGCTCGGTACAAACAATACAGTCCCAAATATCCCGAGGCTCTCTTCCGTTTCCTCGCGTCCCAGACCTCCGGCAAAGAGCGGGCCTGGGACTGCGGAACCGGCAGCGGTGGCCAGGCGGCCCGAGGCCTGGCCCCCCACTTCAACCAGGTCATCGCGACGGACGCGTCGGACAAGCAGCTCGCGATCGTCGACCCCTACCCCGGCCTCGAGTTTCGCCGTGAGCCGGCCGAGCGGAGCGGTCTCGACGATGCCTCGGTCGACCTGCTGACGGTGGCCCACGCCGTTCACTGGTTCGACCTCGATTCGTTCTATGCCGAAGCCCGACGCGTCCTCGTTCCCGGCGGCGTGATCGCGGTCTGGTGTTACGAGTTCCCGATGGTCGATCGGGGGCCCATCGACCGGTTGATCGAGGAACTCTACGACGCCGAAGCGCTGGCCTCTTACTGGCCCTCGAATCGCCGCGACGTCGATGACGGCTACATGCACCTCCCCTTTCCCTTCCAGGAACTTCGTACGCCCGAGTTTGTGGCGGAGGAAACCTGGCCCCTGGACTCCTTGATCGGCCACTTGCGCACCTGGCAGGCCCTCACCGACTCTGAAGATAACCCGGAGGCCGCCGGTTTCGTCGCCGGCCACCTGAAGCGAATCGCCGCAACGTGGCGACGAGGCCGGCGCGCGAGGCGGGCCGTCCAGTGGAAACTCCACCTTCGAGTCGGTCGCACTCCGATCTGAGAAGCGAAACGAAACAGAATCCCGCGGAGCAGGTTGCTCCCAGGAGCCTGGCCGGCCCGGCCGTCGGAATCCACACCGGCGGCCTGCCTGGCCCATTCTGCGTCGATATCCCTCAACCAACTCCACCCATACACACATCCACACCAACTCAACACGAAAATCCGCAAATCACGGCAACACCAAGACGTCTCATTGTTGCCGATTTCGATACAGGGAGATGGAATGGAGAGTCTGGAAACGATTTTGATTGCAAGCGAAAAGGACAGAATTAAAATGAGCCGTTTTCTCGAAACGCGAATGAGGCGAAGCAATGTCTGAAGTGGGTCCCCGTCTCGAAACGCTGACGTTAAAGCCCAATGGAAACGCTCCCAACAGTCGCTTTCCCGTGCTCATCTACCGGGGCGCGATCAAGACCGATCCTCGCGTCGATCTCGCCGACGTGATCGAAGCCACCTTCAGACGGAACAATTGGCTGAACAACTGGCGCGAGCCCGCGGTTTACAACTACTATCACTACCATTCGACCACCCACGAGGTGCTCGGCTTCGCGCGTGGATACTCGAATCTGCGTCTGGGCGGTGAAGGCGGACCTGAGTTGACGCTCTCAGCGGGCGATGTCCTTGTCATGCCGGCCGGCGTGTCGCACATCCAGATCGGCGAGTCGAACGATCTGTTCATTGTCGGCGGCTATCCCGACGGACGCAGTTGGGATCTGGTCCGCGACGACCAAGCCTCTGACGCGGAAACCCGGGACGCGATCTTACGAATTGCGACCTTGCCGATCCCCGACCGGGATCCGGTCACAGGTGAAGCCATGGAATTGTGGCGACAGGCGCCTCGGTCTTACGGGATCGAGTAGGAACGTGCCGACGCCCTCCTCACGAATCTGGCCAAGCCAAGCAGCGCCGCCGTGCGACCGTGCCGATCCGATGCGGACGTCGGATCCGAAACGGCGGCCCACCCCAACCAGGACCTGTTCGAATGGAATGCCCCCATGGCCATCACATAAGACCAAGGGGGTGGGCATCTGTCTTCGGGACCCAACAATCCTCGGAACAGACAGTCGGGTTAAGCCTTACGGACTCGGCGTTCCGGAAGCAAGGGGACGAAGACCAACGAACTTCGGAGCCTGTCACGTAGGAAATGCGCATTCTGCGTGGAAAAACGCATTGCTCTCGGAACCACTCCCTTGGTTCATGGACTCTTCGCCGTGAACGAATGACGGAGATCCATCATCGCTTGCTGACTCACCCGAAGCAGCCCCTCCTGGGGACGGTCGAGGTCGGCGATCAGGGTCATGACCGCCGAGAAGGCGAGGACGAGCGCAAGGATCGCCAGCGACCTCCCCGCGGCGGCCAGCCCGGAATGATATCCAATCACCGAGGTGCCGAGAATCGCCACGAAATAGAGCGCCGCCCAGATGGTTCCGGGGATCCGATTCCCCACCCCGAGTGCGAGACGCTTGGTGTGGAGGTCGATCACTTCGTTCAGTGACCCGATGAACAAGCCCACGACGATCGAGCGGGGCTCTTTCTCTCCGACGGCGACCGCATGAGTCCAGAGCTGAGCGTGCAACTCCTCGGATCGGCGGATGCTCCGGTCCAGCTTCCCCATCTCGACGGCCTCCAGGCGAACGTCCACGTATTCGCCGAGGAGGGTCCGGACCGCCGTCCGATGAGGCTCGGGGAGCATCGCCGCACGCAAGTAGGTCGTGCCAATCGCGTTTGCCTCATCAATGACCAGGACCCTTCGCACATCGAACCGCGAGGCGGCCAGCCCGAACGTGAACGCGAGCAGGAACGCGAGTAACGCGAGAGTGGCCGCCACCATCTCGCCGACCGGCGGCCGATCCTCCCATTCCGAACACCGTTGCCGATACTGCCCCAGCCGGAATCCCCCCTCGATCGAAAGCAAAACCACCGCCACGGTGGCCAGGAAAACCTCCCAGATCGTGAAGCTGTCGAACGGGCCGCCGCGGTCCATGTTGATCTCGCTCCCACACAGCCTATTGGTAAACCGGCCGTGTCCCCCTCAGCCCAGGGCCATTCCTCGGACTCGCGCCGAACCCGAAGGAATTACGGCCGGGCCGGGCTCGAACACTGGGCCTTGCTCATGCAGACACGTTTCTTTCTCCACGTCTCGTCCCATTCATCATCCACCGACCTTGTGGGCGTGGACCCTCGGGCCGTTACGATCGGTCGCGGTCGTCTTGAAATAGGAGGCCTTGCCGCCTGCCAGTGCCTCCTCGGGTGTGACGGTCGCGAAGAGGTGCATGAGGCGAGCGAGGACCCCGGTCCAGCCGGTCTGATGGCTAGCCCCGAGCCCGGCCCCATTGTCGCCGTGGAAGTACTCGTAGAACAGCATGTGATCCGACCAGCACGGGTCCTCCTGAAACTTCCGCGAGCCGCCGTAGACCGGACGGCGGCCGTCCGGGTCCTTCAGGTAGAGGGCGGACAGTCGGCGTGAGAGCTCCTCGGCCACCTGATACAAGGTCATCCAGCGCCCGGACCCGGTGGGGCATTCGACTCTGAATTCGTCGCCAAAGTAGAGGTAATAGTGCATTAACGCTCGGATGATCAGGGCGTTGACCGGCATCCAGATCGGGCCGCGCCAGTTCGAGTTGCCCCCGAACATACCGGTGTTGGATTCGGCGGGGAGGTAGGACACTTCGTAATCCTGGCCCCCCGCGGAGATCACATAGGGATGGTCGGCGTGGTAGCGCGACAGGGAGCGGATCCCGTAAGGACTCAAGAACTCCTTCTCGTCGAGCATCTTCGACAAGACACGGCGGAGCTTCACCTCGTCCAGTATGGACCCGAGCCGTCTCCCCGCGACGCCGGGCTTCGTCGGATCGTGGATCGCGGCGTAGAGCTCGGGCCGGGACTCGAGGAACCACTGGAACCGCTCCCCGAGTTCGGGATACCTGGCCAGCAACTCCCCCTCCATCGTCGTGGCGGCGCAGAGTGGGAGGAGGCCGACCATGGACCGGACCTTCAGTCGCCGCGCCTGGCCGTCGGGCAGCCGGAGGACGTCGTAGAAGAAGCCGTCCTCCTCATCCCACATCCCGGTGTCCTCTCCCAGGTGCGCCATCGACGAGGCGATCCACAGAAAATGCTCGACGAACTTGAGGGCCATCTCCCCATAGTCCGGATCCGTCATTGCCAGCTCGACGGCGATCTCGAGCATGTTCTGGCAGTACAAGGCCATCCAGGCGGTGCCGTCCGCCTGTTCGAGACACCCACCGGTCGGCAGCGGCGCGTTGCGGTCGAAGACCCCGATGTTGTCGAGGCCCAGGAAGCCCCCCTCGAAGACGTTCCGCCCCGACCGGTCTTTGCGGTTGACCCACCAGGTGAAGTTCAGCAGCAGCTTCTGAAAGCTGCTCTTGAGCCAATCCTTGTCTCCCTCCCCGCGCTGCGCCGCTTCGAGACGGTAGGTGAAGATGGTGGACCAGGCGTGCACCGGCGGGTTGACATCGCCGAAGTTCCACTCGTAGGCAGGGATCTGGCCGTTCGGGTGGATGTACCGCTCGTGCAGCATCAGCTTCAGTTGCTGCTTGCCGAAGGCCGGGTCGACGAGCGTCAGAGCGAGGACGTGGAAGGCGAGGTCCCACGCGGCGTACCATGGGTACTCCCACTTGTCCGGCATGGAGATGATGTCGCCGTTATACATATGATGCCAGTGGTCGTTGCGTGGGGAGACCTTCCGCGTCGCCTGGAACGGGTCAGACCCGCGCTCCTCGAGCCACTTGTCGACGTCGTAGTGGTAGAACTGCTTGGACCACAGCATCCCCGCCAGCGCCTGGCGCATCACGTTGGCAGCGTCGGCGTCCAATGAGCGAGGAATCACAGTGGCGTAGAACTCGTCCGCCTCGGCGTGCCTCGCCCGGATGATCGCATCGAAGCGATCACCGAACGGGCCCGTGACATTGCCATTGCCGTTGCCCTGGGTAACAGCCAAAGGCGCAACATCGGTCAGCCGGAGCCGGATCACCTGGCATTCACCGGGGCCGACCGTCAGGCGATAATGGGCCGCCGCCTTGGTTCCGGACTGCTCCGGATTCACGGCACCATCGAGGCCGTGGACGACGAAATTATCGATGCTGTCCTTGACGTACGGGCTCTGGTTCGCGACACCGAAGATCCGCCATGTGTTCGTTTCGTTCTCGGTGAAAAGCAGGGGGACATCCCCCTCGCAATGGAGGTGTCGTTCCCCGAGCTTGCTGTCGACGGCCCGGATGATGCTTGCGCCGGAGCCGGCAACCTGCTGGAGGCGCGGGCGGTCGGGGCTGTCATACCAGGACCACTGGTTCCGGAACCAGAGAGTGGGCAGAACGTGCAGGAGGGCCGGCTCCGGGCCGCGGTTGTGCACGCTGATCGCGACCAAAATGTCCTGAGGAGACTCCTTGGCATACTCCACGAACACATCCCAGTAGCGATCCTCATCGAACACGCCCGTATCGAGCAGCTCGTACTCGAACTCGTCCCGACCTCGGCGGCGCCCGGTCTCGACGAGGTCGCCGTAGGGAAACGCCCCTTGCGGATATTTATAGAGATACTTCATGTACGAATGGGTCGGAGTATTGTCGAGGTAGAAGTAGTACTCCTTGACGTCCTCGCCGTGATTGCTCTCGCTATTGGTCAGGCCGAACAGACGTTCCTTGAGAATGGGGTCCCTCCCGTTCCAGAGGGCCAGCGCGAAGCAGAGCCGCTGCTGATCGTCGGAGATCCCCGCCAAGCCGTCTTCTCCCCAGCGATAGGCACGCGAGCGGGCCTGGTCGTGGGTGAAGTAGTTCCAGGCGTCGCCGCTCTCGCTGTAGTCTTCGCGCACGGTCCCCCACTGCCGCTCGCTGAGATACGGCCCCCATGCCTTCCAGGGGGCCTTCCGCTCGTTGGCCTCCTCAAGCCGGACGTGTTCCGCGGTCACATGGCACCTGCCTTCGGTTCAGAACGGCAAATCGCGCAGATCCTAAGTCACTCCCCGAGACCGGCCCGAGGTCCTGAGTCGCCCGGAACAGCCGATGAAAAGTGCCACCGTCTGTTTCCTCAGAGGGCGTATGACTTCGCTCCGTCTTTCCATCTCCGTCGAAATCACAATCCGGGAAATTCGGATTCGAATTCCTCTTCTCGAGCGTGATGATCGGTCGCAAGGCTCCCGGTTCGCCCTCCTCGCCCCTCGTCAGACCAGCGAGGCAAAGTCTACTTCTAACTCAGCTATATTGATTATACAGGTGCCAGGCTCCACCCAGATGTCACTGTTTACGAAATGCGGGGGGGGCACGACGTCGAGGGTCGGGAGAACTCCGTCATCGACACGGAAGTCGATGATCCAGAATGCTCCCGACCCTTGGCGGACGAGTTTCGCGTGATCCAAAGGGATGCTCAAACCTACCAGTACCCGCGTGAGCCCTCCCCACCGACAAGGCCGACCGGCCGTTACCTGTGAGACGCCGACCGATCCGCTTCATCATCCGAACGTTGCTCAGGACCAACGTCCGTGTGGTCCCGATGTCCCGTCGAGTATCGCCCTGCAGGAGCACCATTTCGCCTTGGAGAAGGTCTTCCCGGTCAAAAGGCAACGAGTTCCGCTCCTCGGAAACCGAAAAGGAGCCCGGATGCCCGTCGATTTCCTGACTGTGGAGCCGCAACGGGAGCGACCGCCGCTGCGCGAGCGGTCCCTGTGGAACGGGGTCCGAGGCGGAAACCAGCCCAGACCTGAGGGGGAAAGTCGAGGGTCTTCGGCCCCTATTTTCGAGGTGTCGCAGAGTTCGCCTCGATCTTTGGGCACTTCCTTTGTTACGTTGGCCATTAGCGACCGATCTGCGCGACCCATCTCGGAGTCAGGCCGACGAGGGTCGCTCGACCGTTGATGGCAAGAGGATCCATGGCATTACTCAGCTTGCGAGACGTCAGCCTGGCCTTCGGTGGTCCTCGGCTGCTCGATCAGGTCAGCATTCAGGTCGAGCGGGGCGAGCGACTCTGCCTGCTCGGACGCAACGGCGAAGGAAAGAGCACGCTGCTGCGGGTGATCGAGGGAGAAATCCAGGCGGACGAGGGGGAGGTCATCCGCCAGCAAGGGCTGCGGATCGCGCGGCTGCCGCAGGAAGTTCCTCGAGCCCAGGAAAACACGGTCGCCGACGAGGTGTCCGGTGGCCTCGACGACCCAGGGCATGGGGTTGACTATCGGGTCGATACGATCATCTCGCGAATGGGGCTGGACCCCGACGCGCGGTTCGAGGCCCTCTCTTCGGGGATGAAGCGCCGGGTTCTCCTGGCGAAGGCCCTGGTGGCCGAGCCCGATATCCTTTTGCTCGACGAGCCGACGAACCACCTCGACATCGAGTCGATTCGCTGGGTGGAAGACTTTCTCCTCCGCTTTGGCGGGACTCTGATCTTCGTGACCCACGACCGCGTGTTCCTGGAGCGGCTGGCGACCCGGATCGTCGAGCTCGACCGCGGGGCGCTCCACGACTGGGCCTGCGACTATCCGACGTTCCTCCTGCGTAGAGAAGAGGTTCTCAACGCGGAGAGCAAGCAAAATGCCCTCTTCGACAAGCGACTGGCCCAGGAGGAAGTCTGGATCCGCAAAGGGGTCGAGGCGCGGCGGACCCGGAACGAGGGGCGAGTGCGTGCCTTGAAGGCGATGCGCGACGCCCGGCAGCGGCGGCGAGAACGCTCGGGCACGGCGAAAATGCAGGTCCAGGAAGCCGACCGGTCGGGGAGCCTCGTGATCGAAGCCAAAGGCGCCAGCGCCGGCTACGGCGACCGCACGGTGATCCGGGACCTGACGACCACGATCATGCGCGGTGACAAGGTGGGAATCATCGGGCCCAACGGTTCGGGCAAGACGACTCTGATTCGGCTCCTGCTGGGACAGTCGGATCCCCAGTTGGGGACGGTCCGTCAAGGGACCAACCTCGAAGTCGCCTACTTCGACCAGTTGAAGGCCACGATCGACGAGGAAAAGACGGTCCAGGAGAACGTCTCCGACGGCTACGACACGATCACGATCAACGGCCAGTCCCGGCACATCATCGGCTACCTCCAAGACTTCCTCTTCCCCCCCGAGCGGTCGCGAAGCCTGGCCCGGGTGCTCTCCGGAGGGGAACGGAGCCGCCTGCTCCTGGCCAAGCTGTTCACCAAGCCCTCGAACGTCCTGGTCCTCGACGAACCGACCAACGACCTCGACATCGAGACGCTGGAACTGCTCGAGAGCCTGATCGTGGAATACCAAGGCACGGTGCTCATGGTGAGCCACGACCGGGCGTTCCTCAACGACGTCGTGACCAGCACCCTGGCGATCGAGGCCGACGGGCAGGTCAAGGAGTACGACGGCGGCTACGATGACTACCTCAGGCAACGGCCCGCCGATAAACCGGCCGAATCCAAGGAACGGACTGCCGCCAGCCCAGCCAAGGAGAACGCTCCGGCCGAGCGGCCCCGCAAACTGAACGGCAAGGAACGGCGGGAACTGGACGACCTCCCCAAGCGGATCCATCAGTTGGAAGAGGCGCAGCGAGAGTTGCACGAGACGATGGCCGATCCCGCCTTCTATCGCAAGGAAGGAAGCGAGATCGCCGTGGCCAAGGAGCGGCTCGAAACCCTGGAGCGGGACCTGGCGCTGGCCTACGATCGCTGGGAAACGCTGGAGGCCCTGGCCTGACCCCCACCGAAACGTCGTCTCCCTCCCGCGATCCGCTCGAAGACTAAGGGCTTGCGACGGCTCGAGGCGCGGTCCATCATGTGGGACGCGAAGGGGCGGGAGCCCGCCCCTTGGGTCACGCGGTTTCGAACGGGTCAAGCTGGAGCCAGTTCCATGGACCAGACCTCTTCCTCGTCGGCCGAACAGCCGAAGTCAATGCCCACGCGCCGCCAGTTCGCTCAGGTCGTGGCGGGCACGGCGCTCGGAGCATTTGCCGCCCCTGCCGTCGTTCGGGGCCGGAACCTGAACGAGAAGCTCAACATCGCCATGATCGCCACCGGCGGCCGCGGCGCCCATAATCTCGACCAGTTCTCCGGCGAGAACATCGTGGCGCTCTGCGACGTCTACGAGCCGGCGGTCGACAAGGCCGCGTTGACCTTCCCGAAGGCGAAGCGGTTTGCGGACTTCCGCAAAGTTTACGACCACGCCAAAGACTTCGACGCGGTCGTCGTGAGCACGGCCGAGCACACCCACGCCTACGCCACGCTTCCGGCTCTCCAACTCGGCAAGCATGTTTATTGCGAAAAGCCGCTGACGTACAACATCGCCGAGGCTCGTGTCATCCGCCTGGCCGCTGCAAAAGCCAAGGTGGCGACGCAGATGGGCAACCAGATGCACGCCAGCGAAAACTTCCGCCGCGTCATCGAATTGGTTCAGACCAACGCGATCGGCCCGGTGACCGAGGTCCACGTCTGGGTCTCGCGAGCCTGGGGCTGGCAAGATCCGGAAAAGGCGAAGAAGCTCGATCTCGGCGGCCTCTCCACCGTGGAACGGCCCCGCGAAGCCTCGAAGATACCGACCGGCCTGGACTGGGATCTCTGGATCGGCCCCGCGCCCAACCGACCGTTCGCCGACGCCTATTTCCCCGGCCCCAAGTGGTATCGCTGGTGGGATTTCGGCAACGGCACCATGAGCGACCTGGGGAGCCACTGGAACGACCTGCCGTTCTGGGCCCTCAAGCTCCAGGCGCCTCGGACCATCGAAGCATTCGGACCGCCGCCCCACCCCGAAATCGCCCCGGCCTCCATGCACGCCAAGTACGAATATGACGCACGGGGCGACCTGCCCGCCGTCTCGCTGACCTGGCACCAGGGCGAGGACAAGCCGAAGATCTGGACCGACGGCGGGATCCCCAAGTGGGATAACGGCATACTCTTCATCGGATCCAAGGGCATGATCCTGGCCGACTACGGCAAGCACAAGCTCCTGCCCGAGAAGGACTTCGTCGACTTCAAGCCCCCCGAGCCGTTCATTCCCAAGTCGATCGGCCACTGGGCCGAATGGGTGGCAGCCTGTAAGACCGGCTCGCCGACCATGAGCAACTTCGAATACGCCGGCTGGCTCACTGAGGCCAACCACCTGGGCAATGTCGCCTATCGCACCGGCAAGAAGCTCGAGTGGGACTCGGAAAAGCTCTACGCCCCGAACGCCCCCGAAGCCGAGCCGTTCATCCGCCGCGAGCCTCGCAAGGGCTGGTCCCTCTCCTGACCCCCTCCCTCGCCCTCGTCTCGCGAAAAAAAAGAATGCAATGCACCTGTTGCGAGGGTGGCCGGCGGATCACGCCCGCCACCCTCGCGGCGCTCCGGGACCGACCTCGCTCGCGTCCACGGAGCAGCATAGCAACATCTTCCGAATCAAGTGGACGTTCGGTTCAAACTCCGGGGGGCCTTTTTCAGATGAAAATACGATCACTTTTCGTCATCGGAATCGGATTCGCCACTGCGCTGAGCGGGTTTGGCCAGGCGCGGGCCGACGAGGACAAGAGCGGCAGGTCGCTCTTCAATGGCAAAGACTTGCAGGGATGGGTGCCGATCAACGTCGCGGCCGAAACCTTCACGGTCCGCGACGGGATGATCGTCTCGACTGGCAAGCCCAAGGGCATGCTGCGGACCGACCGCCCCTTTGAGAATTTCATCGTCGACCTCGAGTGGCGTTTTCCTCAGCCGGGGGGCAATGCCGGAGTCTTCATCTGGGGCGATGCGCTTCCGGCCGTGGGTAAGCCCTACGCGCGTGGCATCGAGGTCCAGATTCTCGACCACGCGTACGCCGAGAAACGAAAGCAGGCCGGCCAGCCGACCGACGGCTTCACCACCCACGGAGACGTCTTCGCCATCCAGGGGGCGACCCTGACGCCCGACCGCCCGCATCCGAAGGGGGCCATGCGAAGCCTGCCCAGCGAGTCGCGGTCGCGGCCATCGCCCGAATGGAACCAGTACCGCATCACCTGCCGCGACGGCACGATCAAGCTCGCGGTCAACGGGAAGGAAGTCTCTGGGGGATCGGATTGCGTGCCTCGCAAGGGGTATCTCTGCCTCGAAGCGGAAGGGGCGGAATGCCACTTCCGGAACATCCGGATCCAGGAACTCCCCTCGTCGAACCCGACCGAGTCGCAGACCGCACTGCTCGACCCCGACTTCACGTCCCTCTATTCCGGACTCAACCTGCAAGGGTGGCGGCAAGACCCCGGACACTCGGGCCACTGGACGGCCAAGGATTCCATCCTGGCCTACGACGGCAAGAGCGAGGCCAAGGACAAGAGCCTCTGGACCGAGAAGGAATACGGCGACTTCGTGATGGTGGTCGACTGGCGCCTCCCCGGCAAGCCGACCCCGAAGCCAAGGGCCGTTATCCTGCCCAACGGCGACGATGCGGTGAACCCGGACGGGACCAAGAAAGTCCTCAATATCCCCTACGCAGGAGATAGCGGCATCCTGATCCGTGGAAGCGAGAAGCGCAAATCAACGTCACCTGCAACACCGTGGGCTCGGGTGAGCTCTATGGCTATCGAACCGACAAAAAAATGCCCGCCTCGGTCCGCTCCGCCGCCATCCCGAAGATCAAGGCCGACAAGGCTCCCGGCCAGTGGAACCGGTTCGTCATCACCCTCAAGGGAGACCGCCTGACGGTCGTCCTCAACGACGAAACCGTCATCGATCAGGCCGAACTTCCTGATCTCCCCAAGCGCGGGCCGATCGCGCTCCAGCACCACGGCGATCCGCTGGAATTCACGAATCTCTTCATCAAAGAACTCAAATAATCGCCCTCCTCGCCAAACTTACTGCCGACCCAATCGCCAGTGCGGTCTCCGATCGGCACTCTCTTTTCTGATAAGCTGGGGCTCCGGCACGCCAAGGCCGCGCCGGAGCCCCATGTCGCGATCAGGTTCTTCGACCACCCTCGCCGCTTGGGAACCCAGCACTTTGTCCTGATCACTGACGCGAACTGAGCGTCGCCACCTTCGCCGATCCAGCCAAATACGACTTACGATGAGGGCCGACACTCCCGTTCTCGAAGGCTGGGCGCATCCTCTCGAGGCACGCCCCAGGACTAGAGCGGTTTGCGGATGCGTTGCGCACGGTGGTTGGTCTCAAGACTCAGGAGCACGTGCGGAAACGGGGACTGGCTCCGGAGCGCAGCGGAGGTGCCTGTCCCCCTTTCCGCCGAGGCCGCCCGTGACGGCCCGGAAAATGGGGACAGGCACCCGGCCGCCAGGTCGTCCGGAAAAGCCGAGCATGGAGCGGGCCGGGAGCCAGTCCCCGTTTTCCTCCACCGTGCGCAATGCGATCGTAAACCGCTTTAAATATCGGGCAACGAACCGATCGAGGACAAGTTCCTGGCCTTGGTGACTTGGACGTAAAGCTTCGCCTAACCCGTCATAAACTTATCAACGATTTACGATTAATTAGCGGCCAGAATCCGGTTTTTCCCGTAGGGTGGGCACGGCCCACCATCCCTATCTCCTTGCTAAACCGGAGGTTAAGATGGTGGGCCGTGCCCACCCTACGGAATTGTTAGGCCGCTGATGATGCCAGGGCCGATCGCATTGCAGTAGAAAAAACGGGTTCGACGAAGTCTTATACTTGGACTGTCCGGGCCTACTTCAGTCCCAGCCGTCGCCTCACTTGCTTAATACGGATCTCAACCTCCTGGAATTCGGCCTCCTGGACCGCGATCTCCATGTTCGATTGGGCCTCCTCAGAGCGGGATGACTTCTGTGAGTGGAGATGTTGCGCCCAGATTGACCGGACCTTCGTCAAATTCAACTCGGCCAGCTTCACGCGACGGCGCCCTTCCAATCGCTCCAACTCATCTTCCAGGTCCTCTTTCGATGCGTCGAGCCTCGCCTGAATGATATCCAATTCGAGACGGACCTCTTCAACCACGGATGCAGGAACCGTCGCCGCCCTGAAAAGCCTCTCCTTCTCTTGCAGAAGGTGTTTCGCATGTGCGAGGCGCACCTGGAGTTCCTGGTGGGAAACACCTTTCTCCTTGAAGTCGTCAAGACCTCCAGAATCAGACGCGTCGGCCGCGGCGAGAATCACTCTCTCCGCCTTCTTTTGCGGCTTTGTATTCGTCACCGAGGTGAGGTCGACGATCCGTGATCCCTCAAGCGACGATGCGGACCGCCAGGAATCGCTCCAGGACGGACGGGCGACGACGATCGTCCCAACCGCAACGGTCCCAACCGCTAACGCGGCCGCCACAGCCAACTTTAACCTGGACAAGAACATGGCTTTCCGCACTCCTTCCGCCAACGTAATAACCGACGACGAGACAACCTCGAGCATCGCCTTGCCCGACGTCAATCGAAGGGCCGCATGGACCACCGTCGCTTCCAACGCGATCGGGACCGTGGGCAAAATCGACATTGCCTCCGCGGAAGAGGCCACAGCCGCCGACGATCCCAGTGAGGTGAGGCCACGGCGCACTAACCGAATACGCAGTCGTTCCCGCGCCTGGCCTAGTCGAGTTTTGACGGTCCCGACCGGCCAGCCGAGTTGGTGTGCAGCTTCCTCGCAAGTGCGGCCCTCCAGGTAGCAGAGGACAACCGCGGCGCGGAGCCGATCCGGGAGCCGGGCAAGCTCCTCGTGTACCACTTGGCTTGAGTCATCGTCCTCACCGCTGAGCGATTCTTGCTTCATGCCAGCCACTCGACCCTCGTGTGTCCGCCGCCGAGCCGCGACGAACCGCATCTCGGACGACACGCGCAGGGCAACACCGTAGAGCCAACTGCCCACCGAGTTGCGCTGGCGGATCGATCGGGCCTTGCCGGCAAGGACGAGGAACGTGGCCTGGAAGGCATCTTCAGCGTCGTGCGTGTCGCGGAGAACCCCTCGACAGACACGAAGCACCGTCGGGCCGTGACGATGCACCAACGCCGCGAATGCCCGCTCGGCGTCCTCATCGGACTGAGTCGTGAACCGCTCCAATAACTGCCCGTCCGAAAGCCCCGCGCCTGTCCCAGTGTGGAAGAGCGTGTGGATCTGCCGACCAACTTCACCGTGTTGCCCTTGTCTCACGACCTGGCCCTCATTGTATTGAACAGTCCCCTATGGTGGGTCGAGACACCCGAGCGGATTTGAGAATCTGCGTCGCCTGCAAATTTTCCTGCGGGAGATCGTGGTTTGCCGGCGAAACTCAAAGGGGCCAGACGCATTCTTGACGCCAGCCTGAGAATTTGGGTCATCCGGATCCGGGCGACGGCGACACGATGCAATGCCCTGTGACGAGGAATCGAGTCAAGATTCGATCGGATCGGCTCTCCTCTCTATTACTCGCAAGTGCACATCCATTCCTCAACACGATTCAGTGATCCGCCTGCCAGCGGTTGACGGGCCGTCAGCCTTTCCCATTATCAAGTTCCGGCAAACGCCTGACTTTCTTTAGGTTGCGAGTGCCCAAGGGGAAAAACCCTTGGGCGTTGGGCAATATCCAGGAACAGCCGCCATCGAAACGAGATGACATTATCACAATAATATTATCAAACATCAACTTCCCAGGTCGTTCACGTTCAACGACCCAATATAGGGCCAGAAAGCCTCCCGCTACTCGTTCCCACGGTCCCCCGTGGGAATGAAGTCTTGGACGCTCTGCGTCCTCTGCTTTCGCAGGGCCAAACGACGCGGAGCGTCGGGGACGGCATTCCCACGGGGGACCGTGGGAACGAGGGTATTCCTCGCTCTATGGCGGGTCGTTGTTTACGTTACGATCAAAGGGTTGGCCGACGACCCATCCGTACTTCAGGAAACTGTCACATACTTGGAGCTCCGACGCCACGTCAAGGATCGCTGCAATGGAATGAGCTTCGCCAACGTCGACGTTCCGGCCAAAGGTCCCCCTCTTTCATAACACTCACGACTTACAAAAAAAGGGAGACGATCGACCCTTGCAACCGGGTTGGCGGCCGTCTATCATCACCTCTTGGCCAGTATTACGATTTTCGCAATCGTAACCCAAGTGTTTGACCGCGTAGCCTCGGAGGCAAACTCGTCGGGTGACACCGACCTCTTCGCCCGAGGCACGCCCTAAACCCGAGAACGGGTCAATGTGCCGACGATTCAAGGCGATCGTTTAGCCGCCCCTGGCAAAACCATCCTGTTCGCAACAGCCCCCCTGATGGAGTTGCCCCGCCCATGCTCGAAGCCCGGTCGCTCACGAAGTCGTACAACGGGTTCACAGCCCTGGATTCGCTCGACCTCTCGGTGCAGGCGGGCGAAATCTTCTGCTTGCTGGGGGCCAACGGCGCCGGCAAGACGACGACGATCAACCTCTTTCTGAACTTCATCGCACCGACCTCGGGAACCGTCACAATCCGGGGGCTCGACGTGGTCGCCCACCCCTTGGAAACCAAGAAGCACGTCGCCTACATCCCCGAAACGGTGATGCTCTATAAGAATCTTTCGGGGCTCGAGAACCTGTCGTACTTCGCGGCGCTGGCTGGTCACGATGAGTATTCACCGACCGAGTTGCGCGAGTTCCTCCGCCAGTCCGGCCTCCCCGAAGAGGCGGCCGAGCGTCGGGTCGGGACGTACTCGAAGGGGATGCGGCAGAAGGTCGGGATCGCGATCGCCCTGGCGAAACACGCTGAGTCGCTCTTGCTCGACGAGCCGACGTCAGGGCTCGACCCGAAAGCCTCCAACGAGTTCGCCAACCTGCTCCGCACGCTGCGAGACCGGGGCGTGGCCGTCTTGATGGCCACGCACGACCTGTTCCACGCCAAAGAGACCGGCACGCGGGTCGGGATCATGAAGCGAGGACGAATGGTCGCCAGCCTGGAAACCGACGAGGTCGGGCATGCCGACCTCGAACGCATCTACCTGGAACACATGCACGATTGATGTCCGTTCAACATCAATCGGTACGGGCTCGCGGGGTGGCCATTCATGATCCTTCGCATTGCGCGCAAAGAATTCTGCGACCTGATTCGCGACGGCCGGTTCCGCTGGTCGGCGGCGATCGTCACCGTGCTGCTGGTGGCCGCGACGGCCGTGGGCTGGCGCAGTTGGCGCGAGCTCCGCGACGAGCACGACCGGGCTCAGGCCGAGGCCCGCGAGCATTTCGACAACCAGGAGGAGAAGAACCCGCACGCCGCGGCGCACTACGGGCTCTATGTCTTCAAGCCCAAGCCGCCGCTCGCGTTCGTCGACCCAGGGGTCGACCCCTACACCGGCGTCTCGGTCCACCTCGAGGCCCATCGCCGCAATGAGGTGGGCAACCGGCCGGCCCGCGACGCGACCGCGTTGCAGCGGTTCGGCGAGCTCACCGCGGCATCGGTGCTTCAAATGCTCATGCCGCTCTTGATCATCTTCCTCGCATTTCCGGCCATCGCGGGCGAGCGTGAGCAAGGGACGCTCCGGCAGTTGATGAGCCTCGGTGTCCGGCCGCGGACGCTCATCGCCGGCAAGGCGTTGGGGCTGACGGTGGCCCTGGGCTTGATCGCCGCGCCTGTCGTGGCCTTGGGCGTAGCCGTGGTCGTCATGGGCGGACCAGAGGCGGCACGGACCTGGCCGCACTCGCTGGCTCTCTTTCTGGGATACGCGTTTTACCTGGGCATCTTCCTCGCCGTCTCGCTCCTGGTCTCGGCGCTGGCCAGTTCCTCACGTGTCGCCCTGATCGTGCTCTTGAGCTTCTGGATCGTCAACGCGATGGTCGCCCCTCGTCTGGCGACCGACCTGGCGCGTCGCGCGGTTCCGACGCCCTCAGCGCTCCAGTTCGCCGACGCGATCCGCCGCGACATCAAGGCAGGCGTCGACGGCCACGACCCGGAAGACGCGCGGATCGAACGGCTCAAGCAGGACACCTTGAAAAAGTACAACGTCGAGACCGTGGAAGACCTGCCGATCAACTTTCAAGGGATCGCCTTGCAAGCGGGCGAGGAGTACGGCAACTCCGTTTTCGATCGCCACTATGGGGCCCTCTGGAAGGCATTCGAGGGGCAGGACTCGTTGCGGAAAGCCCTCGGCTTCGTGTTCCCGACCCTGGCGATCCGTGAGTTGTCGATGGCTCTGGCCGGAACGGACAACGCCCGGTCTCGCGACTTCGCCGACTCGGCCGAGTCCTATCGCCGCGAGTTGGTCCGGGCTTTGAACGTCGATCTGGAACGCAACGGGGCCGACCTGGGCTTCATGTATCAGGCAGGGCCCGAGCTCTGGCGCAGTATGCCGGAATTCCAGTATCAGCCGCCGGGGCTCCGGCCCACGCTCGCGCGGCAGAAACTCGCCTGGCTGTCGTTGCTGTTGTGGCTGATCGTGGCCACCGGACTCGTTCGCCGATCGGCCCGGACTCTGCGGGTCGACTGAATCCTTCCTAAGCAAGGTCCCGCAATGCTCCTCAGAAGAATCATGCGGCACGAGGTCCGGCTGCTGGCGGTGGACCGGACGCTCCTGGCCGTCGCGATCCTCCTCGCGGTGGTCGTCGGCTACGGCGTCTTCAACGGCGTCACCTGGGCCGCCTTCCAGCGTGCGACCCTGGAGGCGGCAGATCGCGAAGAGTCCGCTCGCTTCAACGACCTGGAAACGCGCCTGGGCTCGCCAGGCGCCGGGCCGGGCGTTCCAGCCGACCATGTCGGCTTGTCGCTCGGGGCTCGCTACGCCGCCATGCCGCCGGGGCCGCTGGCCTCGCTCGTGATTGGCCAGAGCGACCTCTACCCGTACTACGCGCTGGTGACGACGGCGAACCGCCAGTCAGCCCTCGCCCATGATGAGATCGAGAATCCAACCCACCTGATGTCAGGGCGGTTCGACCTCGGGTTTGTCGTGGTCGTCCTCTACCCACTCGTGATCCTGGCCCTTGGGTATAACCTGCTCTCGGGCGAGAAAGAGCAAGGGACGCTGGTCATCGTGCTCTCCCAGCCCGTGGGCCGAGGAACGCTCGTCCTGGGCAAGGTGCTGGCGCGTGGGCTCGCCGTGGTCGGCCTGGCGGTGGCGATCTCGCTCGGGGGATACCTTTTGGCCGGCGGTCCGACCACGGGCGACGGCCTGATCCGGCTGGCCCTCTGGCTCGCCGTGGTCGTCGCCTACGGCGCTTTCTGGTTCGCGTTGGCCGTGGCGATCAATGCGCTCGGACGAAGCTCGGCGACCAACGCGCTGGCGCTGGCCGGCACCTGGTTCTTGCTGGTCGCGGTCGTACCGGCCATGGCATCGCTGCTCGTTCGAGTCACCTACCCGGTGCCGTCTCGGATCGAGTTGATCCAGGCCGTGCGCGAGGCCTCCGACCAGGCAAAAGCCGACGGCCCCAAGCTGAACGCCCGGTTCCTCGAAGCCCACCCCGAGCTTGCCCGCGGACAGGCCGAGGCGAGCGAGTTCGCCATCCAGTCGCTGGCCGTCCAGGAGGCGTCCGAGGCGGGGGCCGCCGCGGTCTTGAACCGCTTCGAAACGCAGTTGGGCCATCAGCAGAGGCTCGTCGACCGGCTCCGATTCCTCTCGCCGGCGATCGCCACTCTGGAGGCGTTGCAGGACGTGGCAGGCACGGGCTCAGCGCGATACACCCACTTTGCGGCGCAGGTCGATCAATTTCACGGCGGCTGGCGCGACTATTTCCGCCCCAAGATCCTGGCGGGCGACCTGATCCGCCGCGATGACCTGGCGCGGATCCCGACCTTCTCCTTCCGCGAGGAGCCGCTTGGGGCAGTCGCCGCCCGCG
Source organism: Singulisphaera photorubra (assembly GCF_045290345.1). Classification (GTDB taxonomy): domain Bacteria; phylum Planctomycetota; class Planctomycetia; order Isosphaerales; family Isosphaeraceae; genus Singulisphaera. The sequence goes on from NZ_CP155447.1 coordinate 6,206,250, forward strand.
CCTCGATCGGCCTGGCGGGACTCTTGCTCCCCACCCTGGTCGTCGGCTCGCTCGGCCTCACCGCAATGCGCCGCTATCCGGTCGTCGGCTAAGTAAGAAAACTCCGCTTTCCCATGGGCAGAACTCAATGACCATTCCACGCAAAGGCACCCGTCTCGCGTTCATCATCGTTCTGGCAATGATCGCGTTCGCCCCCCCCTGCCCGGCGGCCGTCGAGTCCGAAGCGTCGGCGCGCGAGGCGGCAAAATTGATCGACGCGGGGCGATATCGCGAGGCCCTCAGCCTCCTCGAAAAAGAGGGCTCGAAGGCCGCGAATGATCCCGAGACCCAGACCTTGCTGGCACGTGCCTATCTGGGCACCGGCCGCTACCGCGAGGCCGAGACGACCCTCACCAAGTCGGGCGTGAGTGCGGCCAAGGCCGACCCGGTCAGGCTCCAGCTTCTCGCCCGCTCATTGGAGACGCAAGGCGACCTCGACCGGGCCCTCCAAATCATGACCGAGGCCGTCGAGGCGAAACAGAAGTCGGTCCCTTCGACGGAGACGGTCGAGGGGGCCAACGCCCTGGCGGAGTACCGGACGCGGCTGGGCGAGCTTGCCTTCCGGGCCGGCCTGCTCGACCTGGCAAAAGAGCAGTTCCAGAAGGGGGTTTCGCTGGTGAACCAGGCTCACGCGAAGCTGCACGAACAGGGAATCCCCCACGACGAGACCGACCCACGGATGTTCGCCGCCGGGGCAACCGCGGGCCTGGCGCGGGTCTACACGGCGAAGGGGGAAAACGCTCGGGCCGAGCGGACCTGGCGGGGTGTCGCCGCCCGCGCAGACGACCCGGCCGCCGTGGCCAGCCTCGCCGCCTTCTCCCTGGCCAAGAACGACCCGCAAGCGGCCCGCCGCCAGTTCGACCGAGCCTTGCGACTGTCCGAGAACAAGCCGGCCCACCGCCGCGCCCGGGCCCTGATCCTCATCCACCGCGACGAATCGTCCGCCGAGGCCCTCACTCTGGCCGAGGCGGCCTACAACGACGGCCCCGATGTCTACGCCCGCGACACGCTCGCCTGGGTCCTCCACCGCCGCGGCGAAAATGCCCGCGCCTCGGAGATCCTCAGCCCCGCACTCGAGGTCGGAATCCGCGACCCGTTGGTGCTCTACCATGCCGGCGCAATCGCTCAGGCGCTCGGCAAAAAAGAGGACGCGAAGCGACTCCTTGCGCTGGCCCTCAAGATCAATCCCGCCTTCGATCCGATCGCGGCGCGGGACGCGCGGCAGGCCCTCGATCGACTGCGTTGAGTCCCCCTCTCACTTAGAGTCTGTCCCAGAAGGTGAATCCCACGGGAGCTTTTGAATGATCTGCTGGGTGCCATGCGGTTCCGTACTCGGAACCCATGCGGGAATGCCTTGGCCTGGCGCGCACGGGTTCCGAGTACGGAACCCGTGGCACCCAAACGGCCTTCAATTTTCGGTTTCCCTGAACTTACGAGACAGACTCTTACTTTTTTTTCAGATTCGCCGGACGAGTTGCCTCGTCCGGCCTCGCCTTTCCCCTCTGCCCAGAACCGAGGACTTTCATGAATTCCATCAAGCGTCCCCTGCTGCTCTCTCTGGGACTGGTCCTGGCTACCGCCCTCGCCACCCAGGCCCACACCTTACGGGTGCTCGTCAATCGCCCCGTGGTGGAGCAAGGCAAGAAGGGAACGGTCTACTTGAGCTACGGGCACCTCTTGCCGGTCGACGAGTTGATCGACGCCGAGGCCCTGGCCCTCCTTCAACTCCACACCCCGACCGGCTCGGTCAAGCCGTTGGCAATGACCGGCAAGTCACTCCACGCCAACGAGGTCATCTTCGACGAACCGGGCCTCTACCAAGCGGCGACGGCGCGTAAACCCCTGATCTATTGCACCTATACCGACGCGTCGGGGAAGCCAGCTTTCGCCAGGGTCCCCAAGAGCGAGTTCAAGCTGCCCGAGGGAGGCAAGTTCGTCCTGGGCGCGAAAGGGCACCAGTACTCGAAGGCGTTGATCCTCTGCGGCGAAACTTCGAGCCAGGCACCTGCGCCGCTCGGTCACACACTGGAGATCGTGGTCGAAAGCCAGCCGGGCAAGCAAGGCTACTCGGCCGACGCGCCGGTCAAGGCCCGCGTCCTGTTCCAAGGAAAGCCGCTCGCCGGCGTGAAAGTCGACGCGGCCAGCACCACCCTGAGCCCCGACGGACTCCCGGAGACCGCGGCGGAGACCGACTCCGAGGGACGAGTCACGCTCGAACTGCCCGAGCCTGGCACCTGGATCTTGAACGTGACGTACAAACGAGACTCCGCGCCGGCCGACCGACAAGCCTTCGATATCGAGTCGTACGTGGCGACCTTCGCCATCCCGATCGCCGAGGATAAGTAACCCAGGCGATCGCCCTGGAGGATTCAAGTCGAGCGAGAACGGTGTGGGATAGGGAGTCGACGCGCGCCCCCAAGGCTAACGGGAGCGTCCACTCCCTTGTCCCGTTGATTTCGCATTGCAAAGGGTAGGCAAACGCGGAGCTCATACGGCCCACTCGCCTCAAGAACGGTGGAAAACGTTCCGGCCACTTGCCAAACCCTCAATCGCGCGGTATTACGATTATGAAAATCTTCACACTTCCCCTTTAGGTGAAGGATCAAAGTCGTATGCGTCGCCGTGGATTCACACTCATCGAGCTTCTGGTCGTGATCGCGATCATTGCGATCTTGATCGCCCTGCTCTTACCGGCCGTACAGGCAGCGCGTGAGGCGGCCCGCCGTTCCCAGTGCGTGAACAACCTCAAGCAGTTAGGGATCGCGCTCCACAATTATCACGATACGATGGGGCGGTTCCCCTTCGGCGCCATTGTCGCACCCGCCAACAACTACTGGGTCCTCCGCGGTGCCGGTGGCGAACACTACCGCTACTCGGTCCTGGCCATGCTCTCGCCGTTCCTGGAGCAGACCCAGATCTACAACGCCCTGAACTTCGACTTCCCCGTCTTCGATGAGGTGGGAGCCGCCACCTTGCCCAACACGACGGTCTTCGACCTGAAGGTGGCTTTGTTCCTTTGCCCCAGCGACTTGGGCCAGACGGTGCAGCCAGGGTTCGCCCCGGGCAACTACATGGGCTGCGCCGGCGACGGTCAGAACAACGGCGGATCAGCCCTCTGGGGTAATCCCAACGGCACCTTTTTCTACAACTCGTCGGTCACCTTAGCTCATATCAGTGACGGTTCGAGCCAGACCAGCCTGCTGAGCGAGAGCGTGCTTGGCCCCGGCGGCTTCGACATCCCCAAGCCCGGCTCACCCACGCCGATCAACGTTCAGACCGAGATTCCCTTCACCCCGATCACGAACTTCCTACCGCTGACCACTGGCGAATGTCAGTCCCCGACCCGTTACTCCGGCTGGCGAAACCGGGGCTGGATCCAGGGCGACATGCGAAACATGCTCTACACCCATTACATCACGCCCAACAGCAAGACTTACGACTGCCTCCGGGGCAGCGACTACGGCTGGAAGACGGCCAGGAGCCGGCACCCCGGCGGCGTCAACACCTTGCTCGGCGACGGCAGCGTCAAGTTCGTCAAGGATTCAATCAACCCCCTCGCCTGGCGTGCCTTGGGGACCCGCTCGGGCGGCGAAATCATCTCGGCGGACGCACTCTGAGCCTGCTCTCACCGGATTTGTCCCCTGCCCTCGTAGTCGCAATTGCCCCGCCCGGATTCGGGTTGGTGATCCTGGAGCGACTCTTCAGTTCCGCTCGAGGGCTTCCACCCGTTACTCTCACAGGTTTCATCCTGGGCTTGACTCGCATGCACATTCCATAATTTCATGCATTCGATAGGCCAGGGTCAGTGGTGCGGTATTTGTCGTCCAGGATGCATTCCACTCCTCGATGACGCAGCGATCGACAAAGGGTGTTTAGGACGCTGTCGTTGTCGGACCAGCCGACAAAGTATTTCCCTTCCCTGAGCGCTTGCGCCGCCAGCGGCAACGCATAAACCGGTTCCTCGTGATTGCGAATGCTGCCTTCGAGGTAGTGGTTCCACTCGCCGGGCGATGACGGATTGCCGGCGAAGACGAGGTCGAAGCCCGATAGCCACTTTCTGAAGCGCAGGCCCAGCGCATGTAATGCGGGCCATCCCCGGCGCAAGGACGTGGGCAGGAAGTGGGCCTCGCCGGTCGTCCACAGGACTCCGCGCCTACGCGAGGGCCGGAATAGGCTGACCAGCGGCGATCGCCTGGCGTCGATCCCCGAGCCATCGGGCATCTGAGCCAAGGGTCCCATACCGCGGAAGTAGAGGAGGTGGCCGTACGGCTTCTCGGTGACTTCAGGTGGGTCGGGCTGGCGGAGGAACCAGTCGAGTGCGGCGTCGACCTCGTCGCCAGTCGCGAGGAAACGATACGTAGTCCTCATCAGCATGATCGAGTGTTGCTGACGTTTGGATTGAACGATTCGGCATGAAATCAAGCGGCTTCCAGCCCAATATACGAACACTAGAATTTGCATTCATTGAAGCAAATTTGCCAAAATCAGCCCTAAGACACAATCCGCCATAGGGTTACGCTTGTCTTTATGGCATTCCTCTCCGTCCCCTTTTCTCGGGCTGTGCGATAGCGCAAGTAAAGAATCAGCAAAGAACGGTCTGGAAGGTTCAGTGACTCAGACTCCCTCCTCCTCGAAATTCGCGATGGATCCGAAATGTTCATGAAGGATTTCACCGGCATTCTTCGGAAGGGCAGTCGGTGGCCATGCACCTAAAATAGGGAAACCAGGCGATTTGAGCAGGCTGCCAAGACTCGCGAACAGAATTGCAGTTTTACTAAATCCCCCCAAATCTCCCAATTAAAGTACATGGCCACTGATGGTCCTTTATTGTCCCCCGTGCGACCCTAACAAAAACCCAAGCTTGATGATGCGTTAATCATCCTGCCACTTCATTCAAGGGTAGTTTGATCATGGCTAGAGTTCCCTTCCAAGGCAAGCTAGCAGACCTCTTCGCCTCGGACAAATCGGTCATCCTTAAGGTGCTTGCAGGAGCGTTCGTTGGCGCATTCCTCTTCCGCGGGGTACTTTTAGGACGCGGGGGGGACGCCCCTCCTTTCAGTACGACCGCGAAGGTTATGATCCTCGCCGGGGCAGCGATCACCGGGGCACTTGTCGTGGTCGGACTCTTGCTCAGAGATGTCGTAGTCCGTCGGACTCAACAGGGGCAACGCGTCAATCCCTTCCTCCTCGCTTATTTCGGACAAGTGAACGGTTGCCTAATGCTCATTCTTTGGTCCTTCTCGATTATCGTTGCGACGTTCATCGTGACGATAGCGACCGCAACCCTTTGATTGAGCGATCTCACCCCTTTCCGTTGTTTCCTTTGAGGTCGATGGCCACGTAGCGACAGAGGGTAAGGAGACAAGCGGGGAGGAGCCAATCGCACGGGAACCCGGTAACCAGACACCTACAGCGGTTGGTGTTCGGCTGGCGCACGGAAAAAGGGGACAGGCACCCGGCCGCTACGTGGAACAGACTGTGCCAAGGGACCCGCGGGCCGGGAGCCAGTCCCCTTTTTCCTTCGTCGTACGCAACCCGTTGGTAAACCGCTGTAGGCAAGGCAAAGCAGGGAATCTGGACACCGGAAAAATGGGGATGGAGGGAATAGTGACGTGGCTGGAGCCCTCGACTACAATCGAGTCATGCCACGGACCGCTCGCGCCTCAGTCGGCGGGATGATTTACCACGTCTTGAATCGCGGTAACCGGCGTGCAGCAGTCTTCCACAAGGTTGCCGACTACGACACCTTCGTAAAGGCGATGCCCGCTGTCGCCTCCCTGTCGGCCTCTTTGGCTACTGCCTGATGCCGAACCATTTCCACCTGGTCCTGCGCCCCCCCCCAGAGCGACGGCGATCTCGGGCGGTGAATGCGGTGGTTGCTCACCTCGCACGCGCAGCGATACCATCGCCATTACAAGACCACCGGGCATGTCTGGCAGGGACGGTACAAGGCGTTCCCCGTCCAGGACGACGACCACCTCGCGACCGTGCTCCGCTATGTCGAGCGGAACCCCCTCGGCGCCGAGTTGGTTGCGCGTGCCGAGCACTGGAAGTGGTCGAGTCTGCCGGGTTGGCTCGCGGGCGACCCGTGCCTGTGGCGTGGCGACCTGTCGCTCCGCGAACCGGCGTGGGTCGATCGAGTGAACGTACCTCTCTCAGTAGGCGAGTTGCAGAGGCTGCGGGAATCGATGGCCCGCGAACGCCCTTTCGGTGGCGAGGCGTGGACCTGCCAAACGGCGCAATCGCTTGGGTTGGAGTCGAGCATTCGAAACCGAGGACGGCCACGGAAACAGTGAATTCGCTTCGTCCCCTTTTCTCGGGCCCGACACCGACATCGCCCTGGGATTGCTCACTCGTTTACCGACGATGCGTCGGCGCCTGAAACCCCGTTCGTCTTCGCGGCCTTGGTCCGTTCCTTGCTTTCTAGGCGGAGCTTTTCAAGGCGACTGAGCGGCTTCTCTGGGACGGCCTTGGCGATAGCGACGGGCTTGCCGCCCGATGATGCCGCGCCCTTCTTTTGCGGCAGCGGGGCGTCGACCCGCAAGCGGCCGGTGCCGAGGTTGTGCACGATCGGCTCGCCGTCCTTGATCACGACGACCTGGCAGATCAGTCCCTTCGTCTCGCCGGCGGGCGAGCCCGGCTCGGTCTTCACGTGGAAGACGGCCTCGGTGCTGTCTTTGGTGATCATGACCGGCTCGCTCGTGACCTTATTGGGCAGGCCCACGAGCGTCGCCTTCGCCTCACCGGCGAAGTCCACCGCCTTGTCGACCTTCACCGCGAGGTCAACAGCCTTGCCCTGCTCGACGCTCACCGCGGCGAACTTGAACGTGAGGAACTGCGGCGCGACGGTCAGCTTCGCGAATGGCGAGGAGACCGTGAGCCGTCCCGCACCCCGGCCCCTGCGTTCGCCGTTGCGGGGAGCTGGTCCGGTGGGAGTCTCGGTGTAGGTGCCGTTGACCACGACCCTCCAGGTCGTCAACTCGGCCCCAGCGCCCGCGTTGATCGGGATCAGGGCCTCGTCTTGCTTCTCGGCGATCACGACTCCCCCCTTGGAGGAGATCCCCGGCGGGTTCCACGGGAGCGCGACGGCGATGGGTGCGGTGAATCCGGGCTTGCGCCGGGCGACTACCTTCAGGTCCATCGTGCCGCCGCGGACGATCGGCACCTTGGGTTCGACGATCTCGATCGTGAACGGGGCTTCCTCGGTCACCGCCACGGCGAGCGAATCGACCGTGCGGGTCCAGAACGGGACATTATTCTGGCCCAGGACAAGCTCCGCGGTCGACGTGAACTCGCTGGGGATTTCGCCCTTGCTGGAATCAGCCGGCTTGCCCATGACCTTCGCGAGCGTGCCGGCCACCGGGGCGTCGGCCTCGGCCGAGAACAGGACCGGCACGACCGAGTTTCCCGCCGTCATCGTGTCGGCCTCGAACCTCACTCCGGCGGGGAGGCCCGAGGCCGCCAGCGTCAGAGCGCCGCCGAAATCGACGCGTCTGGCGTTGATCAGGATCGCCTGGCGATTTCCGCGAGGGACGGCCACGGCCATCGTCCCAGTCCCGCGACGGGGCGCCTCGCTCGGCGTGCTGACGGTCAGCCGAGGAGCGACCGCGCTGAGCTCGACCCGGTAGGCGTAGTCGGCTCCCCCCTTCTTCAGGTGGTCTCGCACCGAGACGACATATTCGCCGTCCGCGGGTGCGTTGAACCGGACCGAGCTATCGGGCCCGCCGCTGTCGTCGTTCGAAGCGACCTGGCCGCCCCCCCGCTTGTGGATCGACAGTACGGAGTCAAGCGGCGAGCGGAGCTGCCGGGCGAACACGCGGACGTCGTACGACTGGCCTTTCTTCGCCTTGAAGGCGTAAAGGTCGACATCGCCGGCCGAGCCGATCACGCCGTTGAGCGCCACGGGCGGGGTAAACGGCGTGGCCGTCGCGTGCGAGTCGTTCGGCTCGGCCTCCATCGTGTTGCCGAACGAGCTGAGCCGGAACGCGTTGGGGTAGGGCGCGGTTCCCCGAGCATCGTGGGCGACCAGCCCGAAGTTGCGGTCGAACCGTTCGGGGAGCGTCAGGCTCGTCGTCGTCTCGCCGAGCACGTCGCCGATCCAGCGCACCGTCACTTCCTTGCCCACCTCGCCCCCGGCGGGCATCGTCGCCGTAGGGCGGGGGAAGTTGCCAACGTGCAGCCGGTAGAGGCAGTTCGCGTTCCCCGCATAGGCGCTCTCGCGCGCCGCGATGATGTAGGTGTCGTCCTCGGGGGCGATGACCGAGACGAACCCGTCCTGCCAGATCAGGGCCGAGTCGTCGCTCGATCCGAGTTCGAACCGCCTGGAGTTCATGATCGCCACGAAGGGGTCGAACAGCGTCAGGCCCAGGCGGATGCCTTCGACCTCCACCGTGAGCCGGTCCCCCTTCTTGGCCTTCACCGCGTAGTAGTCGATGTCTTCGTTGTCAGCGATGCCGTTGACGGTGACGTTCATGGCGATCGGCTGGGGCTTGGCGAAGTCGTTGTTGGGCTCGACCTCGGCCACGGATTCGAACACGCCGACGCTGAAGGTCTTCAACGGGCTCACCCCGGTCGCCGTGCGGAGCCGGAAGTCGTGCAGGCCCAACGCGGCCTCGCGGTCGATCGCGAAGGTCGCCGTGACCGAGCCGTCCTGGGCCGCCTGGATGTTCCTGGCGATGACCCCCGGCTGGTAGAAGAGGATCTCCCTGGCGTCTGCCAGGCGCTGGCCCGTGAAGGTCACGACGACCTCCGTGCCCCGCTGGCCGCCTACCGGGTTGATGCCGCGGATTGTCGGGCTCACGGCCCAGGCCGGTGCGGCCGACATCATCAGCACGATCAAGGCGAGGAAGGTCGATTTCATAGTGTAGGCGTGGATGGAGGGCCTGGGCCTTGGGCAGAGCATGGTGGCCGTGGTAGTTTCGTCCGTCCCAACGCTGAACAACATGTATTGAACAGCGATCCACCGAATTCGTCCAGGGGAAAGCGTCGACCTCGGCCGGATTAGTCGCCGCCCCACGGGACCAATCGATCTGGTCCGCCTCTGGGAGTTCTTGTTGGAGAAGGAGGTGATGGAATTGGTCCCAAATCCCCGCCTCGTGCCAGGCTTATGTGATAGCGTTTGCAGGTCTTACCACTGCCCCCCCAGCCCAGTTCCGCGGGCAAGTCCTCCCAGTTGATGCCTGAAGAATACAGGGAGAACTCACTGCAGATCCGATGCACAACACTCATTTTTTCCTTTGCCTCCTAGAACCGGCGCCCCCCCACGGACGTGGTGTCACGAATTCGAATCACGGAGCCTCGCCCACTTCCATTCGACGCGATACTCTCTCGTTTGCCACGTGCATGTAACCTCTTCCTCGTCCACGGGTGGGGCTCAACCTTGAAGATCATCAAATCTGGGATCATCGCAGGCATCGTCATATTGCTAATTGGCGCAGTTTTTCACCTGGTAATTACGCAATACTTTCGCGCGGTCTCGGATGCCTACCACAACAGAGCGTTGTTCCGTCCCTGGGGGAGTTGGACTCGGGTGTATATGGTGATCCACCCGTTGCTGTTCGGGTTCCTTTTCGCGGGCGCCTACCACCTGCTCGTTGCCCCCGACCGCGTGAATGACCTCCTGCGAGGCATGCGAGGTGGGATTCTCTATGGGATGGGCGTGTTCCTGGTCGGAAGCCTGCCGATCTTCGCCCTGATCAACGCGTCGTTCTGGGTGCCACCCCAGGTCCTTGCGTCGTGGATTGTTCAGAACGCATTCCAATATCTTACGGCCGGTGCAGTCATGGGACACTGGCTTGATCGCCGCTAGCGTTGAACCATACCCACATAATCGAATTCCAACTCGAACCAAGTGCTCATGGAGTTCTGGGCTCCCGACGCGGGGCACTAGCGATCAGAAGTTCGTCGAGCGCCCCCAGGCAGACCTCGTCCTTCGATGGGAGCGAGCCTCGAGCGAAGCCGACCCTACGGCCCCGACGCGTGGGTCAAGCAGAAGGCGAGCGAGTTGAGCCTGGAGCACACCCTTCGTCCGGAGGGCCGACCGCTAAAAGTCCGAAAACCTGAGTCGTGGACAGAAAACGAGCTGCGTCCCCGTTTCATCCCTCCAGGTTTCGTGGTGGGCGTACTTCGATGCTCACCACGGGCACGACTGCGCGGGCCGAGAACCCATTCTTCCTATCGTCATCCAAGACTATCTTAACTCAAGTCAATTTCTTAAATCGTCACCTACTACACTTATTTCAAACAAACGAGAAGCTCGCGACCCGCTGAAAAAGCAAGATCCACCATGCATCCACCCACTCATCAACCATTGATTCGTCGCATGAAACCACTTGCGAATCCCTCAAGGCGATCGTAAAGTCGGGAGGAGCGAGGCGGAATGGTCCAGGGTGGATCATTGAGGCTCACCGCGCCAGGGCGGACGAACCATTGAGAAGGATTCCAACCCGGGGAGCGGCAATTAAAGCCGCATCCAGCCGGCCCTAATGCTGCTTCTCAATCCCATCAGCCCTATTCTCATTCTCTTAGCTAAAGGTCGCACATGACGCACCAGGAAAAAGGCTCGCGGCGGCAGGTGGAGAAGCGAATAAGGCGAACCGACGCCGCCAGGAAATCGCGGTGGCTCGTGCGTCGCCGCGAGTTGACGGTGGAGGGGTTGGAAGAGCGCTGCTTACTCGCGGTGATCACAGTCACTGTAACCCCCGACTTCAATACGCGGGATACCGGCCTATCCCTGCGTGAGGCGATCCAGATCTCTAACGGCACCCTGGCCATCTCCGCCCTCAACGCCGCGGAGCAGGCCCTGGTCAGCGGAACGCTCACCAGCCCGAACACGATCGCCTTCAACATACCAGGGTCAGGGGTGCGGACCATCGCCACGAGCGAGCAACTGCCGACGATCACCAGCCCGGTGATCATCGATGGCTACACTCAGCCCGGTTCCCAGTCCAATACCTCGCCGGTCAGAATCAACGCCCTTCCGATGGTTCAGATCCTCATTGGGACCCCCGGGCCCATGTACCCCGGCCTCACGATCGCCGCGGACGACTGCACGGTGCAGGGGCTGGTCGTCAACCGGTTCTCCACCCTGGTGCGCGTGCAGGGGAGCCGCAACATCATCCGAGGCAACTTCCTCGGCACTGACCCCGCGGGACTCTCCAATCAGCTCGATCCCAGCAACCCGAGTGCCAACAGCATCGGCCTGTCCGTGACTGGCACGTCGAATCTTATCGGCGGAACGACGCCAGCGGCCCGCAACCTGATCTCGGGAAACCAGAACGGCGACCTCAGTGTGACCGGCAATGGTAACGTCGTTCAGGGGAACTTCATCGGCCCCGACATCACCGGAAACGCGAAACCGGCACGGATGCGCGCGAGCTCCGGGCTGGCGGTATCTGTCGATGGTAGCGGCAACGTGATCGGAGGGACTACTCCGGGAGCGGGAAATGTCATCTCCACCGCGACCGTTCTGGTGCAGGTCACCGGCACCGGCCACCGCGTCGAGGGAAACCTCATTGGCTTCGACCCCGCCGGCACCACGCCAATCGGCGTGAGCCGAGTCGGCGTGAGCCTCACGAATGGGGCCATCAATAACACGATCGGTGGGACCGCCGAGATCGCAAGGAACTTGATTTCCGCCCGGGGCGAAACCGTCTCGATCGCGGGCATCCTCATCGATGGCGGCACCACGACTGGGAACGCTGTCAAAGGCAACACCATCCGCGACAGCACCGCGGGCATCTGGATCAGGAACGGCGCCAACAACAACACCATCGGCGGTTCCGAGCCGGGCGCGGGCAACTTCATCTTTGGCAATGGTCGGGGCGGCATCGTGCTCAGCGCGGGCCAGGACCAGTTTGAGCTGCCGACCACCACGGGCGTCGATCCGACGGGCAATACGATCCGCGGCAACGCGATCATCGGGAACACCGTCCCAGGAGCCCCCACTCCCACACCCGCCGTCGGCATCGACCTTTACGGTGGCTCTCAGTCCCTCGACCGGCGCACCGAGAATTCACCGGGCGGACCGCATGTCGGCCCAAACCTCTTGCAAAACTATCCCGTCCTCCAAACCGCAATCGCCATAGGCGGGGTAACCACCATCACGGGCATCCTCAACAGCACGCCGAACGCTTCCTTCACGCTCGACTTTTACAGGCTCCCCGCAAGTAGTGGGCAAGCACCCGTCTACACCGGAATGCTCACGGGGGTGACCACCAACGCGGCCGGCAATGCCTCCTTTTCCTTCCCCGTCGCCGGCATCTTCGGCGGCCAGACCGTCTACGCCACCGCGACGGACTCAGCCGGCAACACCTCCGAGTACTCCCTCTCGGTCCCGGTCTCCGGAGAGAGCTTGGCTTCGACCACGTCGCTCACCTCGTCGGTCAATCCGTCGAGATCCGGCGACACAACCCGCGTCACCGCCATCGTCGCCAGCCTATCGGGCAGCGGCACGCCGACCGGGTCGGTGATCTTCTCCATCGACGGCGTCCCGCAAACTCCCGTCCCGCTGGCTCTGGTCAACGGCAAAAGTCAGGCGACGCTGTACTGCTGGCCCGATCCTGGCAATCGCCTGATCACCGCCGTCTATCACGGCGACTCGTTCTTCACGGGTAGCGAGGCAACACCCCTGACCCAGACGGTCACCACCAACATTGCACTCGACCCCTTGCCGGCAACCACCCAGGTCGGAACGCCGGTGACGCTCATCGCACGGGTCACCCATGACGACGGCGTCACTCCGCTGGCCGGCGCCCTGGTTGCCTTCAACGTTGTCTCCGGCCCCGACGTCGGCCTCAGGGGAGAAGCGGCCACAGATTCCGCTGGTCTGGCCACCTTCAGCTTCTTCGCAAGCAATTCCCCAGGCGAGGACACCATTCAGGCCACATATCAATATGTTAACCCACCAAACTTCAGGTTCCAAGCCTCGAACTTCGTCTCGACGCGGTTACAAAAGGTTCCAAACCTCTCCTGGGTCCCGCCAGCGCCAATCCGCTATGGCACACCGCTGACAAGCGCCCAGTACAACGTGAAGTCCGACGTGGACGGCTCGTTCACCTACTCCCCGGCCCTTGGCACGGTCCTTCGCGCCGGATCCGGACAGTTTCTCACGGCCACGTTCACGCCCAACAACACCTACGTTTACGCCTCAAGGTCGATCACCACGCCGATCAACGTGCTCAAGGGCATCCCCGAACTAGGCTGGGGCCGGCCCGCGGCGATCGATTACGGCACGCCCCTGAGCGCAACCCAGCTCAACGCGAGTGCCAACGTCCCCGGCAGCTTCGTCTACTCGCCAGCCGCGGGGACGGTCCTGACTCCCGGCCAGCAAGGCCTCTCCGCCACGTTCGTGCCGGCCAACACCGCCGACTACGACTCGCTGTCAATCCACACGGCCATCATCATCAAGATCTCACTCCCCGCGATGGTCGATGACGGCGCCGGGACCAGCCAGACGGGGCCGTGGGCCGAGGCGGCCATCGGCGGCGCCAGCGGATCGGTCCGCTACGCAGAGGCGGGCACCGGCTCGAGCACGATCACCTGGCCCCTGGCGGGGTTAGTCCAAGGCACTTACGACGTCCAGGTCACCTGGATGGCCGGCACCAACCGCGCCAGCAACGCCCCCTACCGGATCTACGACGGGAACACGCTACGCAAAACCGTGCGCGTCGATCAACGCAACGCGCCGGTCGGCGCGACCGTCGGCGGCGTGACCTTTCAGAGCCTTGGCGTCGTCACCGTGAACAGCGGAACGATCCGCGTCGCGCTTGCCAACGACGCCGACAATCACGTCATCGCCGACGCCATCCGCATCACCAGCTCGATTGCCGTCCCGGTGCTGCTCGACGACGACGACAGCGCAGTCACGATCCAAGCTGGGCCTTGGGTCGAGGCCGCGGGCGGCGGCTACGGCGACTCGGTCCGATACGCCGCGGCCGGCGACGGATCGACCGCATTCCAATGGCTACAGTCGGGCCTGGCCCCCAACTCGTACGACGTCCAGGTCACCTGGATGGCCGGCGGCAACCGCGCCAGCAACGCCCCTTATCGCATCTACGACGGAAACACGCTACTCAAAACCGTACGCGTCGACCAGCGCAACGCGCCCCTCGGCACGACCGTCGGCGGCGTCATCTTCCAAAGCCTCGGCGTCGTCGCCGTCAACAGTGGGACGATCCGCATCGAACTGGCCAACGACGCCGACAACTACATCATCGCAGACGCCGCCCGCGTGATCGCTCCGGTCGCCCTCCCCACGGTTTTCGACGACGAGGGGGAGGCGACGAGCCAGGCGGGGCCGTGGGTCAATGTCGCGGGCGGCGGCTACGACGGCTCGTACCGCTATGCCGAGGCCGGCGATGGATCGACCGCATTCCACTGGCCACAGTTGGGACTGATCCCGGGCTCGTACGACGTCCAGGTCACCTGGGTGGCCGGCGGCAACCGCGCCAGCAACGCCCCTTACCGAATCTACGACGGAAACACACTACTCAAAACCGTACGCGTCGATCAACGCATCGCCCCCACCGGCACGACCGTCGGCGGTGTCGTCTTCCAAAGCCTCGGCTTCGTCGTCGTCAACAGTGGGGCGATCCGCATCGAGTTGGCCAACGACGCCGACAACTACATCATCGCCGACGCCGTCCGCGTGGCTGCTCCGGTCGCCCTCCCCACGGTTCTCGACGACGAGGGGGAGGCGACGAGCCAGGCGGGGCCGTGGGTCAATGTCGCGGGCGGCGGTTACGGCGACTCGGCCCGATACGCCGAGGCCGGCGACGGATCGACCGTCTTCCAATGGCTACAGTCGAGCCTGCCCCCCAATTCGTACGACGTCCAGGTCACCTGGGCGGCCGGCGGCAACCGCGCCAGCAACGCCCCTTATCGAATCTACGACGGAAACACGCTACTCAAAACCGTACGCATCGACCAACGCATCGCGCCCGTCGGCACAACAGTCGGCGGCGTCGTCTTCCAAAGCCTCGGCACTGTCACCGTCAACAGCGGGATGCTCCGCGTCGAGCTGGCCAACGACGCCAACGGCTTCATCATCGCCGACGCCGTCCGGATCTCCACCGCCGGGTCCCTGCTCGCCGAGCCGGGACCCGGTCCGCTGGTCCAGGAGGCACTGCTCACCACCACCGACTTACCCACGCTCGTCGACGCAGCCCTCGCTCGATGGCAAGCCGCGGGTGTCGATGCAACCCGGATCCAGGCCCTCCGCGACACCTCGATCCGCATCACCGACCTCTCCGGCGATGAACTCGCATTCGCCAACGGTGATGGCATCACCCTCGACAGCGACGCCGCCGGTTACGGCTGGTTCATCGACTCCACTCCCGACGACGACGGCGAGTTCACCAACCAGAACGGCGTGCCCACTCCACAAGGAATCGACCTCCTCACCGTACTCGAGCATGAGTTCGGCCATCTTCTGGGACGACGCCACGTCGACGACGGACAAGGTTTGATGGCCCGGCGTCTGCGACCCGGCGTCAGGTGGACCGTTTAAGGCGGCGGAGGTCGCCTCTCCCGTCCACTCCGAACGTGAAAGAACTCGAGTCACCCGGACAAGCCAGCGTCCGGGTGACTTTTGAACGGCCAGGCCAAGGCAATTCAGAGGAATCGCCTTGGCCTTCCTGGCAGTCGCTCCAGGGCTGGAAAAGTTGGTTGGCGGGACCTTCCTGACGCAGCGATCGGCGCGCGTTACAATCGCCCTCCCGAATTGGCCTGATTCCTAGAAACCGGAGCCAAGCGGCCGGAGCTCTCGATCTAACACCGCCGAAGGCCACGAGTTCCGGCTCTCACGAGCCGAACGCCCCCAGGGCTTCCGGATCGCGTCCCCCGATCGATGCCCCGGTCAGCTCGCTCCGGTCTCGATCCCTACCACCCGAGGCTTTTGGATTCTCCCATGAAGTTCCGACCCACTGCTCTCCTCCCCTTGGCGGCCTGCGTCGCCACGCTTCTCACCGCGCCCAGCCCGGCGCGGGCCGCGGAAGAGTTCAACGTCCCCCCCAAGGGATTCACGGCCCTGTTCAACGGCAAAGACCTCGAAGGCTGGCACGGGATGCCTCACTTCGACCCGCGCAAGCTCGCCGCCATGAGCGAGGAAGAGCGGACGAAGCAGATCGCCACCTGGACCGAGGACGCCAAGAAGCATTGGAGCGTCGATGGAGCCGACCTCGTCAACGACGGCCATGGGGCCTATCTGACCACCGATAAGGACTATGGCGACTTCGAGTTGCTGATCGACTACAAGACCGTCCCCAAGGCGGACAGCGGGATCTACCTCCGCGGAACCCCGCAGGTCCAGATCTGGGACAACACCCCGGAAGGCCCCAGCAGCAAAATCGGCGGCCTGAAGGGGTCGGGCGGACTCTTCAATAACAGCAACGACGCGCCTGGCCGCGACCCGCTCGTCGTCGCCGACAAGCCGTTCGGCGAGTGGAACCACTTCCGGATCATCCTGGTCGGCGCCCGGATCACGATCTACCTCAACGACAAGCTCGTCGTCGACCACGCCCAGATGGAAAACTACTGGGACCGCAAGTCGCCCCTGTTCGCCAGTGGTCCGATCCAACTTCAGACCCACGGTGGCGAGATCCGCTGGCGGAACATCTTCCTTCGGGAAATCCCGGCCACCGAGGCCAACGCATTCCTCTCCGAGCGTGGCAACAAAGGCTACACCGCCATCTTCGACGGCAAGACGCTCGAAGGCTGGGCCGGGCCGGTGAATAACTACGAAGTCGTCGATGGCGCCATCCGCTGCAAGCCGCACAAGGGCGGTGTGCTCTTCCACAAGGATGAACTCACCGACTTCGCCGCTCGCGTCCAGTTCCGCCTGCCCGCCGGTGGCAACAACGGCCTGGCAATCCGCTACCCAGGGACCAACGAATCGGACAATGCCGCTTATGCTGGCATGTGCGAACTTCAAGTGCTCGACGACTCGGCCGACAAGTACGCCAAGCTCGATCCCCGGCAGTACCACGGCTCGATCTACGGCATCGTACCGGCCAAGCGTGGCTATCTCCGGCCCGTCGGCGAGTGGAATTTCCAGGAAGTCACGGTCAAAGGGCCCAAGATCAAGGTCGAGTTGAACGGGACCGTGATCGTGGATGCCGACGTGAGCCAGGTGAACGAGTACATGGCCAACTCCCCTCACCCCGGCAAGAACCGCACCTCAGGCCACTTCGGCTTCGCCGGACACAACGAGCCGGTTGAGTTCCGCGCCATCGAGATCAAGCCGCTGAAGGATTGATTGATCGATTGAGCGCCACGGAAAACGGGTGAATCCTCTGACACGTCAAGAAGGATTCACTCGTGGGCGCGTCTCCATT
Organism: Singulisphaera photorubra; assembly: GCF_045290345.1. Taxonomy (GTDB): domain Bacteria; phylum Planctomycetota; class Planctomycetia; order Isosphaerales; family Isosphaeraceae; genus Singulisphaera. Next base: position 6,223,622 of record NZ_CP155447.1, read on the forward strand.
CGGGGAGGCTGGGGTCCGAAAACGGCCCCAGCCGCCTCCAAATCTTCCGCAGCTCTCCGCAAAAGGGTCCCCACCATGAGCCGCCAGCGTGACCTAGTCCACCCTCGTGACGAAATCATGCGCGCGATGGAGCGAATCTACCGCTATCGGATGACGACCACGTCCGGCGGAAACCTCTCGATCCGGGACGAGGTGGGAGACCTCTGGATTACCCCCGCCCGCGTCGACAAGGGGAGCCTGCGCCGCGAGGACATCGTCCACGTCCGGGCAGACGGAACTATTGAAGGCACGCATCCCCCCTCCTCCGAGCTCCCGTTCCACCGTGCCATTTACGAGGCGCGGCCCGACCTTCGCGGGATCGTCCACGCGCACCCGGTCGCGCTCGTCGCCTTCAGCATCTGCCAGCGCACGCCCGACACCCGTTTGCTCCCCCAGGCCCGGCAAATCTGTGGTGAGGCGGGCTTCGCCCCCTACGCGCTCCCTGGCAGCCAGGCCCTCGGCGCCAGCATCGCCCGGACCTTCGCGACGGGATCCGACTGTGTGGTGCTCGAAAACCATGGCGTCGTGACCGCGGGCTCGAACCTGCAAGAGGCCTTCGAGCGCTTCGAGACCCTGGAGTTCACCGCCAAGACGATCATCAAAGCGAGCCTACTCGGCGAGGTCCGCTACCTCGACGACGAACAGGCCGGGCGACAGCCTTCGTCGCCATCGGCCGAGTCCCCAACGACGTTCCAACCGGGGCCGGCCACGAGCCGGGAGAAAGAACTGCGCCGGCAACTCTGCGAGTTCGTCCGCCGCAGTTATCAGCAACGTTTGATGATCAGCACCGAAGGGGCGTTCTCAGCCCGTCTCGACGAGGATTCGTTCCTGATCACCCCTCACCGGGTCGACCGCAATATCCTCGATCCCCACGCCATCGTTCTCGTACACAAGGGCGCAATCGAAGCGGGCAAAGTTCCCAGCTCCGCTGTGCGTAACCATGAGGCGATCTATCAGAACCACCTCAATATCCATTCGGTGGTCAACGCATACCCGGTCAACGCGACAGCCTTCAGCGTCACGACGACCACCCTCGACCCGCGCACCATCCCGGAAAGCTACATCTTCCTCCGCGACGTGCGCCGGATCCCCTACGGCATCCAGCAGAGCGACGGCCGCGAGCTGGCCCAGTTGACCTCCCTGCGCGACCCGGTCCTGATCTTCGAGAATGACGGCGTCCAGGTCTGCGGCTCCAGCGTCCTCGACGCCTTCGACCGGCTCGAAGTCCTCGAGTCGACCGCCGAGGCCATGATCAATGGATTCGCCCTCAATAAGGGCACGATCCATCGAATGCCCGACGCAGTCATCTCCGAGTTGAACCAGGCGTTCGGGCTGGAGTGAGACATGCTATGGCCGGTGATCCGCCCGAGCGAAAACTGAGGGCGGATGGGCATCCAGGCCTTCCCTGAAATCTTCTATTCATGTCAATTTTATCACGGATAACCTTGACACGTTCTTTGACGGACTCAGCTTCGGCGTCACGCTGCAAACATCGCAGTAAACTCGCATAATCGTCCAAATGAACGACGAGGTCCGGGTGATCCGGCCCCAGCCTCGACTCCCGAACGGCGAGGGCTCAATTCTGATGGCTCTCCCAATCGTTGGTGATATGAAAGTAATACCGCACCTCGTCCAGTAACCGTGCCTTTCCCTCCTCCCGCGCGGTGGTCTTGCGGATTACCACCATTCGGTGGTCTTTCTTGCAGGCCACGGGCCGGTAGCGGAACTCGGCCACCTCCTTCGACTCCAATCGCAACGTCAAAAACTCACGCTGCACGCACAAAATAGCACATCTCCATGACACTGACTATGGATCTGGCAAAGATAGAGTCGCTGGTCGATGGCGTCGATGCCGCCGTGGGACAGGCCGCTCGTGTGGTCGGCGACCTCGTCGTGAAGATTGGTGGCGGTGAACATCGGGCGTTCCATCCCGCGAAGGTCTTGCTTATCGAGCCGCCGTTGAATGCGTCGCTTGCGATTAGCCAGTTGGACTCGTATCTTGGGTTTCACTCGAAATCCTGACATGAGCCAGATGAACAGGGATTGGCTTATTCCCTGATACTCTGGAAATCCCGGAAGGATTTCGAGGTTCTTCAGAAAAACACTCCGACTAGGCCCAACGGGTTCGCTTGGTTAAGGGCTAATATGCGCTGACCTGCTAGTCCGGCAGGGCAAAATATCCCGAAGCAGGAAATCCCCCCCTCTTCGCCGGAGCTCGGCTATTTATGGCTTCCCAATGGCGCTACGCGAAGGACGGCACCCAACATGGCCCCGTCACGAGTCAGGGATTGAAAGGACTCGCCGCCTCTGGAGAGTTGTCTCCCGAAGATTTGATCTGGAAGGAAGGGATGACAGAATGGCGGCCGGCGAGCGCTTTCAATGGGCTTTTCCCCCGGACCGAGCCGTCCGGACCTCCCCCATTGCCCTCCTCACCCGCCTCAGTCCCTCCTCCGCTGCCCGACCAACCGGGTGAGATGGGGGCTACGTCCAGCGCCGACCCCGCGTCCCTGGTGAAGGGTATGGCCCGGAGAGCGGCGGAGAATGGGTTTGTGATCGCGGTATCGCTTGTCCTGCTTTTCCCTCTCGGGCTGTTTCTCGTTTGGCGGCATCCTCGCTGGACGCCCATGCGTAAGTGGACGTGGGCGGGAGTGTGGCTAGGGATGGTCTGCCTCGGGGTGGCAACCCAAGAGCCAGACTCGGCCGGCCGTCCCGCACCTGTTCCCAATGCCTCCATCGACGCACATGCTCCCGGTGTATCCATCGATAAGAACGATGGCACACTGGGTACGTTCGAGGAAGACCCACCCATGGTGACGGAGAGTTTGGCACAGGGCAGGGAAGTCTGGGTGTTGAACGATTTCACGGAAAAGACAAAACCCGCTGAGAGGCACAAGTACGCTCTTTACGTTGCAATATCCAGGCAAAATTTGGAATATGTGATTACGAAAGAGTCTATTCCTCCTGGCATGCTAGCCGAGGAGATGTACGGCAAGAAGGAAGGATGTGTCATCTGGCGATGCTGGCCGGCGGGCGAAACGCGAGGGGGTAGCGGAAAGACGGTCACCGTCCAAACTTGGCAGGGCGACAAACACAAGGGGGATGAACTCAACGGCGGTGCCGAAGCCGTGATGGCCTTGACTGCTAGGGAGGAAGTAAAAATCACAAGTGACTCCGGCAATCTTACCGAGAGCGTCGAGGGGGCCGGTATCTCCCTTGAATTCAACGGAGACCAAGTCCGTTGGAATTTGCAGGCAACTTCAGCAACGACACTGACCACCAAAGAGAGGAAGTTCCCACCAATCACGCAGTCAAGGGAAGACTCCGGGGCGGGCCGTAGGATCCGGCTTGAGAAGGCGGCGGCAGCCCTGGAAGGCCGTAACGAAGGAGCCAACTCGAACACGCCTGTAGCCCGTCGAGAACTTATGAAAACGGCCGAGACGCTTGAGGGGCCGTTCGTCGAAGTCATTAAGGATATCGTGGACGCGGTGGAGAGTGGCGAGCAGCCTTGGTCGGTGGCTGACAGTCGGATCTACGAGAACCGGCCGGGGAAGCACCAGTTCGCTGCAGAGACCATCACAGCGTACATGCGATGGCGACATGCCAAGATCGACAAGCCGGAGGAGTAGTTGGGATGATGCGCACCGACGTCCCGGCGATTCGGGTAATCGCCAGGCGTGGCGATGGGCCTCGCTCGGCGGGGATTTTGTGCGGTTCAGAGCCGGGGAATAAGCGAGGCGGCAAACCGGAAGGCCGCCAACAGGCTGCTCAGCTAGGTCGCGAGACTTGAACCAAGTCTCGGGTAATACAATCTGTCGAGACCAGATTCGATCTTGATGCGCTTCGCCAAGTCGACGAACCGCTTCTCGATCTCATCTCGACGCATGACACGCCCATCCTCGGGTCATCGGTGTAAAATCAACGAAAGAGGGCATCTCTGCCCCTCTCCGCACTTTACAAAATGACACCACCATGTCCGCAATATCAAGTTTCATAAATCCGTCAGAGTAGATCCCTTAGCGGGTGATCACTACCAGGGGTATCACCCAAGGCGGGTCGTTAGCAGGCGATCACCGCCGAGCAATGATCAATGGGTTCGCCCTCAATAAGGGCACGATCCATCGAATGCCCGACGCGGTCATCTCCGAGTTGAACCAGGCGTTCGGGCTAGTCTGAAGCAGGCAAGCTTCTGGCCGGCCTGCTATTTCGAGGCCGGCACTGACGATCGCATTCCCTGCCAGACGATCCCCGGGTGATCGGTATACCCCTCTTCCCGCAACTGGACACTCTCGAGTGTGGCCTCAAGCGGATAGCAGCGGGCCTGCCAGCGGAGCGCGATCCGGCGGGCCTCGTCTTCATCGGACGCCAAAAGTCCCCAGGGAATGGAATAGCCGGTCCACTCCTCTTCTCCCGCCAGGCAGTCGTCGGAGTCGCGCCAATGCTCATCGAGGGGTTGGAAGACAACGACTTCATAGAAATTCAGCCCTTCGGCTTTCGGATTCGCTCGCCGAGGTCCATCGAAGAGTTCATCAGGTGCAAGCCCCGTTGCCACCAGCCGATGGATAAGCCGACCAAGCAACGGATCATTCTCCGGCAGGATCTTGGCTGCGTCCCAAAGACGGCCAAAGTGTCTCACGAGACCAGTACGGGTGAGGGACTCGACCCCCGCGAGACGCACGCTCATGATCTCCGCCAACTGCGTGCGAAAATGATCCAACCGGCCGAGCGTACTCAGAGCGCAGGCTCGCAGAATCAAAACATGCAGCAATCCGCCTTTGCTCCTCTGCTCCTCTTCGACAAGAGCCGCCAGCGCATCGTCGGCCCGACCGAGCCGAAGTAGGCCGCTCGCTCGATAAAAGTTAACCGAATCCTCTCCGGGCGCAATTTTCTCGAACTTGTCGAGATATGTCAAAAGTGATTCGTTGTGCTCGAGTGAATGGGCCAGCATCGCCGCCTGCCAGGCGACTTCGGGGGCTTCCAATCCCGCACGCAACGCCATGTCGAGAACCGCGAGGGCATCGCTCGGTCGATCCGAATGCTGATAGATCTCAGCCAGCCAGAGTGAGGCTTGGGGATTGCCGCGGTCGAGCCGGTGCCAGCGTGCAAGGCAACGCTCGGCCTCATTCAACTGGCCTACCTGGCGATAATGAATCGCAGCGCGACCGTAGTTGCGAAAGTGATTCGGATCCAGGTCGAGGGACTGCCGGAACAGTTGCTCGATTCGATCGGCGCCAATCCGGTCGGCCACGGCCGAATTCTCAGCGGTTCGTAGCGCATCCCCAAGTGCGGCGAGCAGGTTGAGGACCACCGCCTCCCTCGGGAACGGGGCAGCGAGCGACTCGGCCCAATCCCAAACCCGCGACGCGTCAGCGGGATCGTCGCAGACAAACCGAGCCAGATGAAGCATGCGGGCCACATCCTCCGGATGCGTGGCCACGTCCGGTCCGAAGCCGAGGAGGGCGTCGAGGACTCTGCGTCGGAAAACGGGGGCGTCCGACTCCTCCCCCCGAGGGGTGGTGAGCGCATCGAGCGTCTCGCCGAGCGGAGTCGGCGTGGGTGTGTCTGGCTCCGGAACTGCCTCGATCGTTGCCTCATCGGTCGTGGTCGGATCCGGGTGTGCGGCCGACTTGAGCAGCAGTGGACCTGCCGGAGCAATCGGAGAAACCGGGATCTTGGGATCGAGGAGCCTGGAGAGACGGCGAAGCGTCAACCAGTCACGCGCCTCGCGGGCCTTCGCCTCCAGTGGCCGTACCAGTCCCTCCACTCTTCGCTCGTCCCCCGCGAGGAGGTACGCGGCGATGAGCCGGAGCCTGACTTCGAACCAATCGACCAGACACTGGCGGTCATTCAGCCGACGGTCCCAGTTCGTCAGTAACCCGATGGCGGCCGTCGGATCACCAAGGAGACAGGAGCGAAGGGCTGAGATCATCGATTGACGGAGGTGAAATTTGGGAAATTCGTCCGCGGGAGGCAAGGCTGCGGCCTGGTCGCTTGCCTCTTGCTCGCTCAAGGCAGGCTCCGCGACCCCATTCAAAAGACCGATGGTCTCGAGAAGTTGATTGGTTAGGAGACGTGCACTGGTCGGACAGTGATAGCTTTCGACAAGTTCTGACGCACGATGCGCGGCGGCCTCGGCGGCGTCGATCCGACCCGCCATGATGAGGATCGTGGCCTCTTCGGAGGCGCCTGCCCAGCGACGGTCGAAGCCATCGCGTTGGTTGCCGCTGACCGCCACATGTCGGACGTGATGGAGCGCCAACTCCAAGTCGTCGGAGGCCCGTAAGACGTCAGCGGCGTATTCGCGAAAACAGTGGATGCATTCCAGTTTGCCCGTGCGACGGCAGACCTGGATGCCTTCGGCGATCGTGTCGTGGACTCCCTCGGAGTTATAACCACGAGAGGACGCGGTGGTATGGCCAAGACCGTCGTAGGCGCAGGACGAGACCTGGGAGACCAGCGCCTCATATTCGGCGGAGTCGATGTCCGGTTGAATCTGCCGCGCGAGCTCCTCACTTTCCAGGATTGCGATCAACTCGACGGCCGCTTCCCGGCCCGGTTCGGGGTCGAGCAGTCCAGTGGCATGGTTCATCACCGTGTGCAACGCCCAGGCGTACGGCCTGAGTCGGCGTGCGGCCTTGGCCGCGCGTTTGATCTCGGCGGAGAGGCGAATGGCCGTGCGATAGTGACAGCGTAGGATGGCGTCGTGCTTGGCTTTCTCGAGGGTCTCGAGTGCGACGGCCGGATCATCGCGAATCGGTTCGTCTGCGTTCATCAGCGTGAATCCTCGGGTCGGTTCAAGGCACGACGGCGGGTCAGGGCTGACGCCCCCACAAGGCATCGGCGATCCAGTCCAGATCTTCGGCTTGCTGCCGGATAGCGGCCCGGGTCGGGGATGCGCCTGCCGAAGCCAGCGCCTGGCTCACCAGCAAACGAAGCGTGCTCGCCAACGGGGCGGACGTGCGTTGAGACAAGGCGCGAGCGACGAGCCGGTGGTCGCGGTTCAAGATCACCTCGTTACGTCCGACCGGGCCATTCCCGAGGTGAGCGTCGATCATCCTCTGAAATCCAGACGGGATCGCCTCGGCCTGCTTCAGATCTACGAGGGTCTTCAAGAGCTCAGATCGTTCGTTGAGAAAGGCCATCACTGGCCGGTCCTCACGAAACGAGGCGGAAAGGATCTTGGCGTCCGCACCGAGGAAATCTTGCCAGTCCGCCGAGACGTCCTCAAGGTCGGTCATCCCGAGTATGGCCATCGCGAATCCAGGGGAGCCGGGGCTGGCCAGACGCAGGTCGACCGTATCCCCCTCGCTCGTCATGTCGGCCGTCATGGCCGCTAACAGCGACTCCTCGAAGCTACGCAACGCATGCACACAAGGCACAGAATGTCCGCCGAAGAGGGTGTTGACCCACCCCTCCTGACGACGATCCGTGTTGTACCAGAGGACGTACTTCGCTTCAGCCTCGAAGAGGGGATCGGCCTCACTCCGCGGGATGATCTGGTCGAACGTGAGGAGTCCTTGCGACGTGGGAATCCGATAGGTCCGGCGGAGCAAGTCACGCAGCCGGCGCTCGGTCAGCGCGGCGCCGGCGAGCGTGTACCGATGCCAGGTCAGTATCGATTCCAAACGCGCCCGGTCCTCGAGCGCCAGGCGTTCGAGATGCTCGTATAGCAGGGATTCGAGCATCGCCCGGACCTGGCGGAATACGTCATCTCGGACCAGGTCCTCGCGACTGAGCGTCGGCGTGCAGCCGTTGACTTCGAGGACACCTCGCAAGAAGGGGGCCCACTCGGGCAGGAGTCCTTGAATTTTCCGCGAGATCACCATCCGCCTCACCGTGGCGGTGACCACCGATTCTCCCGCGAAGCCGGGCGTCCGCTGAGGCGTTACGTAGAGTGCACCAGCGACCGCCGTGGGTTGTTCACGCCGGATCGGGATCACATCCAGGGGCGTCTCGCCGAAGTGAGTCTCCAACTCCAGTTCGAGTGCCTCGCAGTCCGGGGTCGGGTCGAACCACTCCGAATGGCGCTGGTTGGCGCGGGCACTGGAACTGTTAAGGTGAATGGGAATCTGGAGAAAGTCCGCGTACTCCTTGATGATTGCCTCAAGGAAGTCAGGCTGTTCAGCGAGCCTGGAGTGCTCGGACTTCAGGAAGAGAGTCACCGTCGTGCCGGGTCGTTCCCTCGTGATGTTCGATAGTTCGATCTCACTCCCCGGCCCGGCCTCCCAGCGCACTCCTTCGCTGTCCTCGGCTTTGCGGCTCTCGACGACGACCCGGTCGGCCAGCATGAACGCGCTGAAGAGGCCGACGCCGAACATGCCGATCAGGTTGTCGTCGGTCCCCTTCGACACAACGGCCGGCGACGCGGCCCCACGGCCTCGCATCATACCCGTGATACCGATTCCGAGCGTGCTCAAGTACGTCTCGGCCTCCTCGGCGGAGAGCCCGATTCCATCGTCCTGGAAGCAAAGCGTGTGTTCGACGCGATCTTGCTCAATGTCGATCCGACCTTGATAGCCGAGGTCTGTCCTCCGCCGCCGCACGATCGCGTCGTGGGCATTTTGAATCAACTCGCGAACCGCCGATTCGGGCCTGCTATAGAGGGCGGAACCAAGGATCTCGATGACACCCACGATATCAACACGAAAGGGGATTCGTCGCTTCCAGCTCGTCATCGCAGTCCTCAATTCCAATGCGAAGCCACCCGAGGTTCAGCCGGCATTTCATTCCCATTCAGAAAGGCGGAAAGCGTCCAGGATCGCCCATCCGAAGATTCGGGCGAGCTGAATCATGACATCAAACCAACGCCCATGATGGTATAGAGCGGGGCTCAGTCCGTTGGGTTCATCCAGATTTCGCGTCTGCTCATCGTCCAGAATTCATTGATGTGATCGCCTTGACACGTTCTTCGACGGACTCAGCCTCGGCGTCACGCTGCAAACATCGCAGTAAACTGCATAATATTCCAAATGGACGACGTGGTCCGGGTCTTCCGGCCCCAGCCTCAACTCCCGAGCGGCGAGAACTCGCTTCTGGAAATGTTCCGCCTGATCGTAGTCGCCGCATTGATGGTAAAAGAATGTGAGATTATTAAGGCTGAACTCGACCTCCAGATGTTCGGTTCCCAAAACCTTCTCCCTGATCGCCAGGGCACGATGATACAACGGTTCGGCTTCGCTGTACTCTCCCTCTTCTTCATAGAGCTTCGCCAGATTGGAGAGGCATCCGGCGACCTCCTCACTCTCGGGACCTAACACGTTCTCCCAAATCTCCAACGCCCCCCGATAGAGGGGTTCGGCTTCATCATTGTTACCCAGATCCGACTTGATGAACGCGAGATGGAAGAGCGACTCAGCCACCTCCAAACTCCCGGGCCCCTTCGTTTTCACCCAGTACATCAAGGCTCGCTGGCGGGATTCCACTAACGCATTGATCCCCTTCTCAAGGTGTTGGACCCGCGCGTCGAGAAGTCCGAATTGCTTCTGATGACGGATTGCGATAAGTCGCATCCGTTGCCAATGGCTCAGGATGAGGAAACCGATTCCAAGGACAACGAGCCAGGCGAGTGGTTTCCCGATCTCCGCGGCGATGGCAAAGGCAACGAGGCAACCTCCTCCGAGTCCCAAGAAGAGGTTCGCCAAGACGTCCGAGCTTATTCGGGGCTTACGGTCGGCATCGACTTCGCCCACGATAATACCATGATCTTTCATGATCTCCGGCCGTCGATTTCCAGGGTCTGCCGGGCGAGCCGCAGAATCTCATCTTCGGGGAGTTGCTCGGGAAGCACGGCGGACAGGCTGGCTCGAAGGCTTGTGACCGCCCCGTCGCGGAGCAGGTGGAACTCACCGGGGTCCTGGGTCGCGAGACGATCCGTGACATCGACGCGGCAATCGCTCAGCATCGGCTTCATCTTGGCCAGCGCGGTCGGTTCTTTGACGCGACCGACGAACCAGGTGCGGATGTTGTCACGGCACTTGTAGTCGAAGTCGCCCGGACTCTGGGTGGCCAGTAGGAGGCCGAGGCCGGCGGACCGGGCCCGCTTCAGGAGGGCTTCCATTGGCTCCTTGGTGGGAGGCTGACGAGTCGCGGGGAGATAGAGGTCGGCCTCGTCGAACATGAGGATCGCCTGCAACCGGCTCGACGGGGATCGACTCGACCAGCGACTCATCTCAACCAGGAGTTGCGAGACCCAGAACTGGACGTCCTGGGTGGCTCCGAGGAACTTGGTGCTGATGACGCTCAACCGAGTCTTGCCGGCGACCCCGTGCCGCCCGAGCCCGAAAAGCGCCTCCGCCTCGATCGGCTCGCCACGCGCGGCCAGAAAATCGCCCCGACTCAACCGCAAGGTCTCCAGGTCCTGGACGAGGCGCTCGAACAGCCTGGTATCGAGCCGGCCGACCGCATTCACGAGCCCGGCGTCCTTCTCCGCGATGTATTCAATCAAGCCGGGCAATGAGACCGAGCCCCCCGGCTCCAACTGGGCAAGCAGCTCGATTGCGTTTGCCAGGATCGCCTGGCGGGCCGGGTCGGTTCCTCGGGTGCCGTAATTCATCATCCCGGCCAGCGCGGACGCGGCATATCGGGAGATCTGGCTCCGCTCGAACGAACCGGACTGGCCGAGTCCGGCCGGGGCGATCGCGATCGAAAGGGGCCGCCCGTTCGGGTTTCCAGGCGTATAGACGGCGATTTCGACCTGGTCGCGAAGCTGCTGTCGCCGCTCCGCCAGCGCCGCGTCGGCTAGCGGGCGCGACCAGGCAGCTTCGCTCGCGTACCCGGACAGGTCCCCCTTGCGATCGACCAGAATCGCCGGGATTCCGCGAAGGAGGAGTTGCTCGATGAGGCTGAGCGCGACGGTCGTCTTCCCGCTCCCCGTTCCCCCGAGGAACGCGGCATGGCGGGTGAGCTCCGTGGACTCCAGGGTCACCGCCCCTTTGGCTCGGTCGTTGGTCGTGCCGATGGCAATCGGCCCTGGCTGAGCCACCTCCACGCGAGGCCTGGAGACCGGTTTCGCCGGGGACGTCTCGACCGGCTTCGCGTGCTTGTTGGGGGGAACGGGGGAGACCTCGTTGTGGGGAGCCTGAACCGCATTGAGATGATCGAGGTCGAGAATCGCCCGGAGCGATTTCAGGCGGCTCAATGGTTTCTCTTCCTTGAGCCAGGCGCTGAAGACCGGGTCTTTGTGATGTTTCTTGCGGAACTGCCGGAAGGCGGCCATCGTCCGCCAGTCGGAATCCTCGACGACGACGCGGCGGCCACCGTGAGTGATCAGTTCGCCGATCTGCTTGGAGACAGCGGCGTTCGGATTGGCTGGAAAATCGGTCGAACGCACGATGACCGGCCGGTTCTCTCCGGCTCGATCCACCACCTCGGTGATCAGCCTGCCGAGGTATCCCCCCTTGGCCGTGCCGTTGCAGACACCGACAACGAGCAGGCCCACGCTATTATCAGCGGCGTGCGATTCGACGGCGATGAATCGCTTGTCCGCCTCGGTCTCGAACCAATGGCCGGGCTCGATCTCGTTCGAGCAATCGCGGATCGCCTCGGCCAGCAGCGTGGCGAGCGCAGGATCTTCGGTCGGGGTGTCCCCTGTGAGCTCGGATCGGAAATCGTTCCAGGCTTGCTCGAGGTGGGTCGTGCTGACCCGTTCCCGATCGGGCGGAACCGGTCGGACATCGTTGATCTCCTCCTCGATGTCGACGAGTTTTTCCGCGGCGATGCACCGTTCGCGATACTCCTGGCAACGTTCGAGGACATCACGGGTCCGCATCCCGGCGAGCTTCTGAAGGTAAGCCGGTCGGAATGGGAAGGTGGGGTCGTCGTCCTGGAACGGGGCATCCAGCGAATCAAAGAGCGACCTCAGCCGGTGCGAGACGATCTGGACGATCTCGCCCTCCTCGCGGGTCCCTTTCAGTTGGATCGGCGCGGGGTCTTTCTCGATCCGGTCGACGAGCGACTTGGTGAGTCCCCCCTTGAGCAACGTGTAGAATTCTTCGAGGCAGGAGATCACGACAATCGCCGAGGGGGTCCGGCTCACGAGGTCGCAGAGAGTGGCCATTGCCCGGCGGAACCGCACCGGGGCCTCATCCAGGTTGTAGATATCTTCAAGCTGATCGACGCAAAGGATGAGCGGGACCGATCCGACGTTCGCCATCAGCTCGCCCAGGCGCTGAATGAGCCATTGGGGGGCGTCGTCGTAGTCGCGTGCGACCATTCCGCCCAGGATGAAGCGGTCGTGGTCCGAGAGTTTTTCGCAACGGAGGTACTTGAGGACCCGGCTCTTGACTCGTGGGTCGTTCGCTTGCAGGAAGAGCAGGGCGCGGACGAGGTCGATGTCCACGTTGTTGAACCGGTCGTCCATCACGACCTGATCGGCCAGGGCATCAACCAACTTCGCCAGGCAGCCGTGCTCCAGCTCATCGTTGCGAATCTGATCGACCCGGTCGACGGAGATCCCCTTCGGGCTCTCGGCGATCATGGTCGAAAGCCGCATCAAGCCCGAGGTCTCTCCGACGCGCTGGTCGTAGGTCTGGTCGAGCGAATCGATCAGGTTGTTCAAAACATACCGACCGTAATGCCCCGTCGATGAGGTCATCTGCATATAACCGCAGTAACCCCGCCCTCCCGTGTGGGCCCAGTTGCGAAAGGCGCGCATCAGGTGGGTCTTGCCACTTCCAGCCTCGCCCTGAAGCAAGAGAATCCGCCCGGACGACGGTCCCGTTGCGGACGTGGCCCGGTGGACCAATCGCTGAAAGGTGGTGCGTGCGTCCTCGTGGATCGTCTCCACGTCGAACGGGTCGTCCTTCCAGATGTCGCTTCGGGAGGCGATTGCGTGGAAGACCTCCGAGTGCTCGGGGGAGCAGAACGCGTCGATCCGGGCGTCGGTCTGTGGTCCCATGCAAGTCTCGGGGGCTCGGGGATCGGAAGGGTTCGCCGTCTCGGGCATCGCAGTGGGGCCTTATGTTTTTATTGATTATCTCAAATTCGGATGAAGTGGAAGGTCGCGCCAAGGTAAGGGACTTCGGAAAGCCGGACGTCTTCGGGATCCATCGCCTCGACCATGTCGGCCCGGCTCAGGTCAAGCAACCGGGCGTTATTGGCCTCGGCGAGCCGGCGTTTAAACGTTTCCGCCCCCATCGCCGCGAAGGCCGGTTCGTCCCGCAATGTCGACCAGACGTGAGCGACGAAGACCTTGTCGGCCCCGAACCGGCCAGTGGGGCTCGAGCGGGCCGCCTCGACCACGCGCTTCGCGAAGGCAGACAAGTCGAGCGCGGTCGTCGCCTCTCCATCCTCGGTAGTCGTTGGCCGCGGCGCCACGAGTTCGAGAGGGGCCAATGGTGAGTCGTCCGAGTCGCCGTCGACCCAACGGCGGATGGCGGCCAGGCGAAGCTCATCCTTGCCCGACTGCCGGGCGCCGATCTCTCGGGCCAGGAGCTTGGTGACTTCCTTCCCGGGGTCGGGCTTGGAGCCAAGTTTGCCGAGGTCGCCCAGCTCTCGGAGAATCAGGGCCGCCTGAACGGCCTTGACCGTGAATTTCGGCCCCGGTTCAAGCCCGAGGAGGGTCCAGGCCAGGGCGTCGAGCGCCTCCTGAATGGCGGGGTAGTCGCCGAGCGGCAGGACGAACTGCGTCTTCAGGAGCGCGGCCTTGAAGCCCGGCTCGCCGCCGAACCGGGTTGCCGCCGGCCCCGTCGGTGGGGCGGCGTGGCCGAGAGCGCGGGCCGCCAGGTACGTCTTCTTGACCTTATCCCAGGTCGTCTTGGGGGGGAGTTGGTCGAGGCCGATGACCTCGAGGGCCTGCCTGCGCCCGTCCGTCGTCAGAACTCCCCGCTCCGTCTTCCCCTTTCGAGTCAGGGAGACCAGGCCAGCCGATTCCAGGTCGGCGAGCGTCTGCCCGAGCCGCTCGGTCAACGCCGCGCCGGCCCAGCGATGCCCGACGAGGGGTTCGAGGGCCTTTTTGATCTCGGCCCCGGTGGCCCCTTTATCGCCGGCGACCAGCAGCCGCGCCAGGAGGAGTTGGCCGACCGGTGTGGACGCGGCCTGTCCGTTTCCACTCATGATGCCTCGCCTCTCTGTCGATGGGTGTTGCGGTCGCCACGGGACGCGACCGCTTCCAGAATCATGCGCAACACGTCTTCGAGCCGGGACACAACATCCTCGGCCAGCACACGGACGACCAGGTAGCCCCGCTTCTGGAGCTCGACGTCCTTTCGCCGGTCGCGACGGTAAGCGTCGGGGTCCTGGAAGTGGTAATAACCGTCGATCTCGACCGCGAGTCCCAAAGTGCGTGCGAGGAGATCAACCTCCATCGCCCGCGAAGGCCCGAACCGGAAGTCAAGCGCGGCGTTGAGCTCGAACAGGCCGGCCGTCGCCGGCAACGACCCTAACCGTTCGAACAAGAAACGTTCGGCGGCGCTGCGTGCCAGATCGCTTCCTTCCTCGCCAAGGGGACTCGAGGCCGCCGAGACGGCGGCCCTGGCGGCATCCACAAAACGGCTGACGAGCCCGTCCGACGCCCCGTCGGCGACGAGCCGCCGGACCGACTCGCCAAGGTGTGCGGCCGACTCGGGCAGCTCCGTGGCGAGGCGGCGAACGATCTCGTCTTCACCCAACCCGTGGATCGCGATCACCCCCGCGCGAACCAACGCCTTCGCTCGCGACTCTGGTGCGGTCCGGCAATAATCGTCGAACTCCCCTGACTCGATCGCCAGGATCGTCGCCGTCGACGGCTGCCACAAGGCGATTCGCGCGAGGCTCAGCGCGGCCGATTCGACCCAGGCCGCCGGCCTGATTTGCTCATCGTCGCGGGCCAGCAGCAAGACCGGATCGTGCGCCGAGGCCGATGGAATCACTTCCTTCAAGGCCATGACCATCTGCTCCCGGGCCCCGGCATCGTCTGATCCCGCAAACGCCTCGCTCAGTCGAGTCGTCAGCCCGGCTTCGGTGATCGACTCACCCTGGTTGTACCGTTCAATCAGCCATCGGCAGAGCGTCCCGGCGCTGGACGTGGAAGCATCGGCCAGAACCGAATCGAAGAAGGCCGTCCGCTCGATAGGGGCCATCCGGCGGATCCGCGAAGTGAGCTCCTCGATCGATCCGGAATCGGATCGGCCCGACTCTCGGACCAACCATGCAATCGCGTCACGGATGAGGTCACGCCCCGCGGACAGGTGGTCCACCCAAGCCTCGAGAATCCGCTCGAATCGTGGGCTACTCAGTGAGATGAGGGGCCGTCCCCCCTGCTCCGCCCAGCGCCTGCCCTCAGGGAGAGTGAGTCCGGCCGCACCGCAAAGGACCGAGACGGTCGGTAGTCCCGCCGCTCGTCGCTGCTGGTGACGATCGAGTGAGACAGCATAGCCAGGGAGATTCATGGCTCCCATTTTACGCAAAAGAAGGCCCGCTCTCCCCGAAACGGAAGAAGTCCCACTCATCTGGGATTGGTTCGGGACACCACGGCGAAAAGTCAACCCATGAACGGTTGTGCCGCACATGAGATCCAGAAGTTTAGCATACAAGTTGGCCGACCTGAAATCGAGGTACCGATGACTCGTACGAGAACGCCACGCCCCGTCGAGACCAACTCTGATGCCGCATGGCTCCTCCGGATGACGCAAGCGAGCCAGGGGGATCTCGCATCGAAGCTCTGCATCCTTTAAATTATCGTGAAGCCGTCACGCGAGGCAGGCTCAACGCAATCCCTCCTTCCCGATCGAAAAAAAACGAAAACGAGAGCAGGGCCACCATGGCGATCAAAGCTCGACCCGTTGAGGCGGCGTTCGAAGCCGCGAAGGACCGATACGAGGAGCTGGGGGTCGACGTGGATCGCGCGTTGGAACGGCTCGCGAAGATCCCGATCTCGTTGCACTGCTGGCAAGGCGACGACGTCGTCGGTTTCGAGAATACGGGCGAATCGATCGGCGGCGGGCTGGCTGTCACCGGAAATTACCCGGGGCGAGCGCGGGACCCGAACGAGCTTCGCTCCGACCTGAACAAGGCGCTCGAGTTGATCCCGGGAACCCACCGGCTCAACCTCCACGCCAGCTACGCCGAGACCAACGGCCGGCGGATCGAGCGCAATGAGATCTTGCCGGAGCACTTTCGCGGCTGGATCGACTGGGCCCGTGAGAAAAAGATGGGGATGGACTTCAACCCCACCTTTTTCGCCCATCCCAAGGCCACCGACGGACGAACGCTGTCCCATCCCGACGAGCAGATCCGAGCCTTCTGGATCGAGCACGGGATCGCTTGCAGGCGCATCGGAGCCGCCATCGGCGAGTCGCTGGGCACCCCTTGCATCACCAATGTCTGGATCCCCGACGGCTCGAAGGATACCCCCGTCGATCGGCGATGGCCCCGCGAGCGCCTGGCCCGCTCACTCGACAAGATCTTCGCCGAGTCGATCGACCCTCGCTTTCACCGCGACGCGGTCGAATGCAAGCTGTTCGGACTCGGGTCCGAAGCCTATGTGGTCGGCTCGCACGAGTTCTACCTCGGCTATGCCCTCTCCCGAAAGAAAATGCTCTGTCTCGACGCCGGCCACTTTCACCCGACCGAGGTCATCTCCGACAAGCTCTCGGCCGTCTTGACCTATCTGGATGAAGTCCTCTTACACGTCAGCCGAGGCGTGCGATGGGATAGCGACCATGTGGTCACCTTGGGTGAGGAGTTGGTGGCAATCGCGCAGGAGATCGTTCGAGGCCACTATCTCGATCGGGTCCACATCGGTCTCGACTTCTTCGACGCCAGCATCAACCGAGTCGCGGCCTGGGTCATCGGGACCAGAAACATGCTCCGGGCCCTCTTGATCGCACTGGTCGAGCCGACCGGAAGACTCCAGGAATTCGAGGCCTTGGATAACTTCACCGCACGACTGGCTCTCCTGGAAGAGCTCAAGTCTCTCCCCTTCGGCGCGGTCTGGGACTACTACTGTTTGACCCAGAACGTACCGGTCGGCCTCGATTGGCTGGCCGAGATTCGGTCCTACGAACGCGACGTCCTCTCGAAACGATCCTGAAGAAAAACTACGATCCGCGACTGGGCGAGAATCTCGCTGGATTTCCGGTCCGTTAGAATCAGTAGCACGGCCGGCCCGGCCGTTTCCCCTTGGCCCAGGGCCATTCCTCAGACCCACGCCGACCCTGAGGGAATTACGGCCGGGCGACTGCAAACCAAGGGAATTACGGCCGGGCCGGCCGTGCTACTACAATCCCGTGGCGGAATCCGCAAGAATCATCGATTCTTTCGCTCTGTCGCGGATCGTTAAAGAAACATGGCCGCCGCTTGGTCTTCGATTCCAAGGCGAGCGCAGTAGTGCGAGTGCTGGGCGAAGACACTATAATGGCGCCCTCACGATGAGATGGAGCGTGCGACGAATCAAAGATTCGCAATATCTCATCGTGTTCCCCAATGATCACAATCGCAGCCAACCTGACTCTGCAACCTTGCCCCCGAGAGGGGTGCTCTCACGACGACCTTTGGTTGCGGAGATCTGAGGTTCCGGAGGAAAGGAGCGGGCGAGCGGTGCCTTTTCGGATCGAAATCTCGACAAGGGGCGGGTGGTGCCGACAATACTCAGGCTGACGGCGATCACCAAGGCGTTTGCCGGCGTCCAGGCCCTGAACGGGGTCTCATTTGACCTGAACGCCGGGGAAGTCCACGCCCTCGTCGGCGAGAACGGCGCAGGAAAGTCGACGCTGATCAAGGTCATCACCGGAGCGCACGCGCCCGACCAGGGGACCATCGAGGTCGACGGGCAACTCGTCGAGCACAACGACCCGGTCCGCGCCCGGTCACTCAGAATCGCGGCGATCTACCAGCAGCCCGCCCTGTTCCCCGACCTGACGGTTGCCGAGAACATCGCGATCGGTCTGGAGACCGGAGGGGCCTGGCGACGGATCCGCTGGGGGGCACGGCGGGAGCGGGCCCGTCAACTCCTCGCGCGGGTCGGCGCGGGGATCGACCCCGAAGCAGAGGTCCGCGGCTTGACGATGCCCGAACAGCAGCTCGTCGAGATTGCGCGGGCGCTCGGGGCCGAGGCCCAGATCCTCATCATGGATGAGCCCACCGCTTCGCTCGGTGACAATGACGCTGACAACCTGTTCCGCGTCATCCGCGAGTTGAAGGAGCAAGGGGTGGGAATCATCTACATCTCCCACCGCCTCGAAGAACTCCCGCAAGTGGCCGACCGGGTCACCGCCTTGCGGGACGGCACCCTGGTCGGAACCCGGCCGATGAGCGAGGTGAACCGGGGCGACTTGATCCGAATGATGGTCGGCCGTGAACTCGCGGCCGTCTTTCCCAAGGCTGAGGTCCCCATCGGCGACGTGGTCCTCGAGGTCCGCGGGCTGGGCTGTCGGGAGTCGGGCGTTCGAGGCGTCGACCTCAGCGTCCGGGCCGGTGAGATCGTCGGACTCGCTGGATTGGTCGGGGCTGGCCGAACCGAGCTGGCGCGTGTGCTCTTCGGCCTCACCCCGGCCGACTCGGGGACGATCCTGCTCCGAGGAAACGAGGTCACGGTCGAGAGCCCCGCACGGGCCGTCGCGCAAGGGATCGCCTACGTTCCCGAGGACCGCCGACACCATGGGGTCGTCCTCGACATGTCGGTCGCGGCCAACACCACCCTGGCCACCCTCCGCGCAGTCTCGTCGTTCGGACTCATCGACTCGGGTCGCGAGCGATCGGTCGCGGCCGAATTCGTCCGGCGGCTCGGCGTCAAGACCCCCTCGATCGACGACCCGGTCAGCAACCTGTCGGGGGGCAACCAGCAGAAGGTCGCCCTGGCACGTTGGCTCGCGGCGAATCCAGCGGTTCTGATTCTCGACGAGCCGACCCAGGGAGTCGACGTCGGGGCGAAGGCCGAGATCCACCGGCTCATGGGCGAGCTCGTGGGGCACGGGCTCGCGATCCTCCTGATCTCGTCCGAATTGCCGGAGATTCTCGGTATGAGCGACCGGATCGTCGTGATGCACGGCGGGGCCGTAACCGGCACGATCGACCGGGACGGGGCCACCCAGGAAACGATCATGGAACTGGCGCTCGGGCACCGTCCCGCGGCAAGCGGGGTGGAGTCATGATCATGAAGCGGTTCGTCACGCGATACCGCCGCGAACTCTCGGTGGCCCTGGCCTACGCCCTCTTTCTCCTCCTGCTGGCGGTCGCCGCCCCTCGCTTCTTCGGGTCCGAGCCGCTCCGCGCGTTCGTGGTTCGGAGCGCACCGGTGCTCGTCGCCGCCGTCGGCATGACCTTGATCATCCTCTGCCGTCAGATCGACATCTCGGTCGGCTCTCAATTCAGCATCTGCGGAGTCGTGGCCGGCCTGCTTGCCAAGACCGGGGCCCCCATGCCGATCGTCGGCCTGGGAACGCTCCTGGTCGGGGCCGGAATGGGGGCCGTCAACGGCGCTCTGGTCGCCGGGCTCGGCATGCCTTCGATCGTCGTGACCCTGGCCACGATGGTGATCCTTCGCGAGTCGCTGCGTTATGTCCGCGAGGGAGAAT
The DNA here is from genome assembly GCF_045290345.1 of Singulisphaera photorubra. Lineage (GTDB taxonomy): Bacteria > Planctomycetota > Planctomycetia > Isosphaerales > Isosphaeraceae > Singulisphaera. The sequence goes on from NZ_CP155447.1 coordinate 6,243,148, forward strand.
TCGTCCGCAACCTCCCACAAAGCTTCCAGTGGTTTGGCGCAGGGCAGGCCGAGGGCCAATGGCTGGTCGTCGGCATCGCCCTGGCGCTCTTGATCCTCTTCGCCTGGAGCTTACGCCAGATCGCGGCGGGTCGGGCCGTCTACGCCACGGGCTCGGATGCCGAAGCCGCGCGGCTGGCGGGGATCCGCCCTCAGCGCGTCGTCTTCAGCGTGTTCGTCGTCATGGGAGCCCTGGCCGGTCTGGCCGCCCTCTTGAACGCGGTCCGGTTCAGCGACGTCGACCCCAACTCGGGCGTCGGGCTCGAGCTGCAAGTGATCGCCGCCGTAGTCGTCGGAGGCGCAGCCGTCTCGGGAGGGCGCGGCACCCTGATCGGCACCCTGATCGGCGTCTGCCTGCTCGGCTCGATCGGTCCGGCTCTGGTCTTCCTCAACGCCGAAGCACAGTGGGAAAAGGCAATCCAAGGGTTGATCATTTTGCTGGCAGTTGCCTCAGACGCACTCTACAAAGGAAAAAATTCCTGACCACGCATCACGCAAAACCAAATCATCTTTTTTTTATTTTCATCCCATCCGATTTTCCGTCTGACTCGTGTGATTCGTGGTTAAGTCTCCACGATGGTCGGTAAAATTCGGCGAGGCGTGTTGAAAATCGAGGCTCCGTCTATGTCGGTCCCGGCCGTATCATCCCGACCCGAATCGAGCAGACGCCACGGCTGGCTCGAGCCCTCGCAGCGCATTCTCCTGGCACTCCTGACTCTGGAAATCGTCGTCTTCTCCGCGATCGGCACCAATTTTCTGACGCGTGACAATGCGTTCGAGGTCCTCCGCCTGAGCGTCGAGATCGGCCTGCTGTCGATCGCCTTGACCCCGGTGATCGTCAGCGGCGGAATCGACCTGTCCGTCGGCTCGCTGATGGGCCTGTCGGCCGTCTTGTTCGGGACGTTCTGGCGTGACCTGGGCCTTCCGATTGCGCTGGCCGTGGCCCTGACGCTCGGCGTCGGCGCCATCGCGGGGAGCCTCAACGGGCTTCTCGTCACCCGCCTGCGCATTCCTCCCTTGATCGTGACCCTCGGCTCGTTCTCACTCTTCCGGGGTCTCGCCGAGGGCCTGACGGGCGGCGTGGACAACTTCACCAACTTCCCGTCGCGGTTCCTCTTCCTGGGCCAAGGATACCTCTTCGGCGTCATCCCGGCGCAACTGCCGCTGTTCGTCCTGGTCGCCCTGGCCTTCTGGGTCCTGCTCCACCGCTCAACGCTCGGTCGCGGCCTGATCGCCGTCGGCTTTGCCCCCGACGCCGCGCGCTATGCCGGGCTGCCGGTCAATCGGCTCGTCGGTTTCGTCTACACGCTCGCGGGCCTGGTCTCGAGTCTCGCGGCGGTGATCTACGTCGCCCACCTTGGCCAGGCGAAGGCCGACGCCGGCACGGGCTACGAGTTGCTCGCGATCACGGCGGTGGTCCTGGGAGGCACGTCGATCTTTGGTGGCCGGGGAAGTATTCTCGGAACACTCCTCGGCCTGTTCGCAATTTCCGTCTTACAGAACGGGCTGAGGCTGGCGGACCTGCCGGCCGAACTGGCCGGCGTCCTCACGGGCGTGCTCCTTCTCGTCGCGATCGGGCTCGATCGCCGCCCCACGCGCCCCCTGGCCGTCGTACCCGATCGGTCGGCGTCCCCCTCTACAGATGATGAGGTCATGAACGTGAAGAATGTGCAAGTGGCCCTGATCTGCGCAGTGATTCTCGCGGGGGCCGTGATCGTGGCGGCCAGTAATGTCTATCTGGTCCGCTCGCTGAAAGAGGACATCGCCAGCCGAGGCCCGGCCGCGCTCGCCCCCGCCGGCGCACGGCCGGGAACCCATCCCACCGAGGCCCGGCAGATCGTCGTGGCGATGATGCCCAAGAGCAAGGGCAATGCCTATTTCATCGCCTGCCGGAAGGGGGCCGAGGACGCGGCCAAGGAACTCGGCGTCAAGCTGATCTGGGACGGGCCGACCGACCCCGACCCGGCCAAACAGAACGAGGTCATCGACACCTGGATCACCCGGGGCGTGGACGTCATCGCGGTGGCCGTTGAGAACCGGCAAGGGATCTCGTCCGTGCTCCGCAAGGCCCGCGAGCGTGGAATCAAGGTCATCACCTGGGACGCCGACGCCGAGCCCGACGCCCGCGACTTCTTCGTGAACCAGGCCACCCCCGAGGGCATCGGCCAGACCCTGATGGACAACGCCGCACGGATCCTCGGCAACAAGGGGCAGTTCGCCATCATCACCGCCTCGCTCACCGCGGCGAACATGATCGAGTGGCAAAAGACCATCGAGGCCCGCCGCGCGGAGAAGTACCCGAACATCAAGATGGCGGCGCTCCGCCCCTGCGACGACCTTCAAAAAAAGGCGTTCGACGAGACCACCGCCGTCCTCAACGCCAATCCCGAAGTCTCGTTGTTCATGGCCATCTGCACCCCGGCCGTCCCAGGCGCGGCCGAGGCTGTGAAGCAGTCGGGCCGTAAGGACGTCAAGGTGATCGGCCTCGGCCTGCCCAATGACAACAAGCGGTACGTCCATGAGGGAATCACCGACTGCGTCGTGCTCTGGAACTCGATGGACCTGGGCTACCTGGCGGTCCAGGCCTCGCATGACATCGTCGCCGGCACGCTGAAGGCAGGTGACACCTCGGTCAAAGCGGGCCGCCTCGGCTCCATCGAGATCAAGGGAGACAACATCCTGCTCGGCAAGCCATTCACATTCACCAAGGAAAACATCGACGAATTCGACTTCTGATTACAATTTCAGCTTACAGCAAAAGCCCCGCCGGGGCGACCGTCATGCGCCTGGGGCTGGCGATAAACGGTCGCCCCGGGGGGCTGCAAAGCACCATTCCATCGATTCCTCGTTCATTATCAATGAGCGGCAATCGGCAACTTCCAGATCAAGGTCCCCATGTGATACCGCTGGTGGCTCGGCGCACCGGCGGCATAGTAGGCGGTCACGATCGAGCCGTCGGGCCGCTGGATACTGCTTGGGTAGCCGCAGTCACCGCTCGAGAGATCGGCAACGAGCGGGCTCGGCTCGCTCCAGGTCATGCCCTCATCGGAGCTGAGCTGGGCGACCACCCCGAACTGTCCCTTCACGCGGTTCCCCGCGGTGAGCAGCACGCGTCCATCTTTGAGACGGAGCAGGTGGGCCGGGAGTTGGGCCGGGCCGCCAACCTGACCGCTATTCTTCCAGTGTTGCCCGTCATCGTCGGACCGGAACAAGTCGATCGCGCCGGGCTTCTTGCTCCCCCTCCGCGCCGCGGCAATCCATTTTCCCTTGCCGAGATGGAGAATTGCTGTTTCGTTGTGCTCGTCGCTGATGAGAGCCAGGACCTTCCAGGTCTTGCCCTCATCATCACTACGGAGCATCGAAACCTGGTCGGACTTCGGCGGATCGGCCACGTAGGCGGTCGCCCTCAGCGAGCCATCCTCGGCCGCCAGAATATCTCCGAACGGGATGAACTGACTTTGTTTTTCATTGGCCGGGGGAATGGCTTGCGTCGTCACAGTCCAGGTCTCGCCATCCCGGGACCGGCTCGTGCAGGGGGCAATGACTTCGCCAAGGATCAGGCTGCCCGCCTGATCGCGTTTCAAGGTCCAACCCGAGGCGATGACCACCAGGTCACCCGCCGAAGAAAGACCGGCCGCGACGTTCATCCGATTTTTCATCGGTTCATGGGGAGCCGCCACTCCTCGCCTGGTCCAGAACGCGCCCTCCTTACTCACCCAGCACTCGACGTCTCCTTCCATCCTCCCGTGACTCGGCTTGTTGAAGATGGTGGCCACGATCGTACCATCGGGCATCACCGTCAGGTTTGGCCATGCGCACACATTGTCGATGGCCACATAGCGACCGATCCGCGCGATCTCTGGAGTCTTGGCCGAGGGCTGCGCAAACGTCGGCGACCCCAGGCCGCATGATAGGGTGAACAACAGAGCAAGTCGCAAGTAGGTTCTCATCACGGACATTCTTCCTCAAATCCAAAGGGGGTGTTCGTGGATCGTTCGACGGCTTCCTGAGAGGTTCGGGGCCAAGCCGAACGAACGGGGTGACACGGATCGCCTACATGATCGAGGAATAACCGCCATCGACCGGCACCGCGGCCCCCGTGACGAAGTCGCTGGCCGCGCTCGACAGCCAGACGGCGGTGCCGGCGATGTCCCGAGGCTCCGCCCAGCGCCCGGCCGGCACCCGCGCCAGGACGCGTTCATTGAGGCCAGGGACCTCGACCCGGGCCTTGTCCGTCATGTCGGTCACGAACCAGCCGGGGAGGATCGCGTTGACCTGGATGTTGTCGGGAGCCCAGGCCAAGGCACAGCTCTTCGTGAGTTGAACGATCCCGGCCTTGCTCGCCGCATAGGCAGGGGCGTAACTGGCTCCGAAAATCGAGGCCATGCTGCCGATGTTGACGATCTTGCCGCCGCCCGCCTCCTTCAAGGAGGGATAGACCTCCTTCGACATCAAGAACGCGCTCGTCAGATTGACGTCCATGACCGTGCGCCACTCGTCGAGGCTCATCAAGTGGGGAGGCTTGCGGACCGTCGTGCCGGCGTTATTGAACAGGATGTCGATGCGGCCGAACCGCTCGACCACCGCGGCGACGACCGAGGCCACCGGCGCAGGCTGCGAGACATCGGCCGTGAGCGCCAGCACGTCGACACCCGTCGACTCGGCCAGGTCCCGAGCGGCCGACTCGGTTTTCTCGAGATTTCGCGCGACAATCGCCAGTTTCGCGCCGGCCTGGGCCAGCCCTCGGGCGATCCCCAGGCCGAGCCCACCATTGCCACCGGTCACGATCGCCACTTTTCCCGAGAGATCAAACGGATTCGCCACGATTTGCTCCCGCTCCCAGCCTCTTTGGTGACCTACTCTTCAAGTCGCCCAACAGTTCGGCCCAGCCTATCGCGAGGCCGGTTGGCTCGCAACCTGGGGGCCTACGCGGCCGCCCGATTCGTGACAAACGAGGGCTTGTTCGTTGTTCCGATCGAATTTGTCTTGTACCGTGGGCACGGTCCACCAGGCATTTTTTGTCCAGCGGGCCGGTATGAGGAAGTGGCCGTTTAACCTCGTTGGCGAGACCTGGTGGGCCGTGCCCACCCTACAAGACATAAATTCAACAATCACACTTAGACGAGATGACCATTCGATGACACCTGCATCTACAAGACGTGATTTTCTTCGCTATTCATCCGCGATGATGAGTGTCCCGCTCCTGCCCGCGGCGACTGCGTCGCTTGCGGCCGAGCCGGGTCCAGCGGTCAAGGTGGTCGTCTGGGATGAGCGGCAGCCCGCGCAGAAGGAGGCTTACCCCAACTTCCTGGGCAACGCGATCGCCGATCACCTCCGCGCCCAACCGGGGTTTTCGGTCAAGTCGGTGGGCATGGACGACCCCGAGCATGGGCTCTCGACCGAGGTGCTCGGTGACTGCGACGTCCTCATCTGGTGGGGCCACGTCCGGCATCGGGAAATCACCTCCGAAGCGGTCAAACCATTGATTGAGCGGATCAAGGCGGGCACGCTCAACCTGATCTCGCTCCACTCGGCCCACTGGTCGACCCCCTTCGTCGAGGCGATGAGTGAGCGGACTCGACTCGATGTGGAAGAGCGCTTCCGTCAAGCTACCACGGGATCCGAGCGGGTCGAGATCGAATATCTTCCGGCCAAGCTGAATGCGCTCCCGAAGGCCGACGCCTGGCCCACTCCTCACGTGACTTTGCAGAAGTTCCCCGACGGGCTCACCAAGGTCACGGTCCAGCTCCCTTCGTGCGTCTTCCCGGCCTATCGCAACGACGGCAAGCCCAGCGACGTCCGAGTTCTCAAGCCCGACCACCCGATCGTCAGCGGAGTCCCCGCGCGGTTCGTCATCCCCCGGACCGAGATGTACGCCGAGACCTTCCACGTCCCCGAGCCCGACGATGTGGTTCTGGAAGAGCGTTGGGCCCCCGGCGAGTGGTTCCGAAGCGGAATGGTCTGGAAACTCGGCAAGGGACGCGTCTTCTACTTCCGGCCAGGCCACGAGACCTACCCGATCTTCCGCGAGGAGATGCCGCTCAAGATCCTCGCCAACGCAGCCCGCTGGATGGCCACGAAACCAGCCTGAGCGGTTGGCTCCGGAACTCTGTCTCCCCCCGACTGGCGCACCGTGGAAGCGGCGTCACTTGTTCGCTAATCTACAACGGCTTGGATCGATCCGCGACGTATCCCCGAGGAGTGCTCTATGATCCGCGTCTCCACGTTGAAACCGGCCGGCCTGCTCAGCCTGGGGCTGGCGGCGGCCCTGCTGGCAGGCGCCGGCCGCCCCGCGCGGGCCGATGTCAAACTGCCGGCCATCTTTGGCAGCCACATGGTCCTCCAGCAAGGACAGAAGGACCGCGTCTGGGGTTGGGCCAGCCCGGGCGAGGCCGTGACGGTCACGATTGCCACTCAGTCGAAAAGCACCAAGGCCGACCAGGATGGCAAGTGGCTGGTCACGCTCGATCCGATGATGGTCGGCGGGCCCCACACATTGGTCGTCAAGGGCAAGAATACCGTCACGTTTGACGATGTGCTGATCGGCGAGGTCTGGCTTTGCTCGGGCCAGTCGAACATGCAGTGGGCCGTCGAGTCGACCTACGACGCCGAACTCGAGACGCGCACGGCGAATAACCCCAAGATCCGGCTCATCACCGTCCCGCAAGTGGGCACGCAAGAGCCCCAGACCGACTTCAACGGCAAGTGGGAGGTCTGCAACCCCGAGACCGTCAAGTCGTTCTCGGCGGTCGGCTACTTCTTCGGCCGGCAGTTGCAAGAGACGCTCGGCGTGCCGATCGGCCTGATCGACGACTCATGGGGCGGCTCGGCCTGTGAGGCCTGGGTCCGCAAGGACCTGCTCGCCGCCGACGAGGCGTACAAGCCGTTGCTCGAACGGTGGGAGCAGCAGGAAAAGGCGCTGCCGGAGGCGATGGCCAAATTCGAGAAGTCCCTGGCCACCTGGAAAGAAGAGGCCGAGAAGGCAAAGGCCGAAGGAAAGCCTGTCCCCCGCCAGCCGCAAAGCCCCGATGCGGCGATGCGTGGCAATCATCGCCCCGCCAACATCTACAACGGCGTGCTCAAGCCGACGATCGGTTACGGCCTCCGCGGCGTCATCTGGTATCAAGGCGAGTCGAACGCGTCTCGCGCGTACCAGTACCGCGACCTCTTCCCTCTGATGATCAAGAGCTGGCGCGATGAGTGGAACATCGGCGACTTCCCCTTCTACTGGGTCCAGCTCGCCGACTTCCGCGAGGAGAAGCCCGAGCCGGCCGAGAGCGACTGGGCCGAGCTCCGTGAAGCCCAGACGATGACCATGAGCAAGCTGCCCAACACCGGCGAAGCCGTGATCATCGACATTGGTGAAGACAAAGACATTCACCCCCGCAACAAGCTCGACGTCGCCAAGCGACTCGCGCGCTGGGCCCTGGCGAAAGACTACGGCATCGACCTGACCTACCAGAGCCCCACCTACAAGTCGATGGAGAAGGACGGCAACCGAGTGACGTTAACCTTCAATCACGTCGGTGGCGGACTCGAGGCGTTTGACGTTCGCGAGCCGAAGGGCTTTGCCATCGCCGGCAGCGACAAAAATTCGTCTGGGCCAGGGCGAAGCTGGTCGGCAATAACAAGGTCGAAGTTTGGGCGGACGAAGTCTCCGAACCGGTGGCCGTTCGCTATGCCTGGGCCGACAACCCCATCTGCAACTTGTTTAGTCACGAAGGGCTCCCCGTCACCCCCTTCCGCACCGATGACTGGCCCGGCGTCACCGTGAACGCGAAGTAACCGGCGGCCCGTTCCGTATCGCTTGCTTTTCCCGGCTCCCGTCATTTGACCGGAGCCGGGACTCATGCACTCGACCCACCTTGAAGATTCCGGCGGCCGGGTCACTGCTTCGATTCCCGGCTCACTCCCCATTGCGCTCGGGTGGTTCCACCTTGAGCAGGTGCCGCACGAAGAAATCGCGCTTGCGGCGCTCGCCGTAAGGGCTTCCCCCCGCGCCATGCCCCGCGCCGGGGAAGACGACGAAGTCGAAATCCTTCTTGGCCTGAATCAGGGCATGGACCACCTGCATCGTCGAGGCGGGATCGACGTTCCGGTCGAGCTCTCCGACAAAGAGCAGAAGCTTTCCCCGGAGCTTGTGCGCATTGGTCACATTCGACTGCGCAGCATACTCGGGTCCGATCGGCCACCCCATCCACGCTTCATTCCACCAGATCTTATCCATCCGATTATCGTGGCAGCCGCAATCGGCGACCGCGGCCCGGTAGAACTCGGGATGAAAGAGGAGTGCGCCCATCGCGCTCTGCCCGCCGGCCGAACCGCCGTAGATTCCAACGCGCGACAGGTCGAGCGCTGGATCTTTCTCGGCGGCCGCCTTCATCCAGAGGATCCGATCGGGAAACCCTGCATCCCCAAGGTTCTTCCAGCAGACGTCGTGGAACGCCTTCGATCGCCAGTTTGTGCCCATGCCGTCAACCTGGACCACGATGAACCCGAGCTCCGCAAGCGACTGCGGCATCCGGTGCAACGGCGAGAACTCCTTGGGGACAAACGCCCCATGCGGACCCGCATAGATCTGCTCGATGACCGGATAGGTACGACTGGGGTCGAAATTCGAGGGCCGAAAGATCACGCCATGGATCTCCGTCTTGCCGTCGCGTCCGTTGGCGGCGAACCGCTCGGGGATCCGCCAGCCGGTCGCGAGCAAGGCCGACCAGTCCCCCCTCTCCAACTCGAGGATGAGCTTGCCGTCCTTCGCGGAACGAAGCTCAGTCACCGGAGGAAGATCAACGCGCGACCATGTGTCGACCAACCACTTGCGATCCGGGGAAAAGCTGACCTGATGCGTGCCGTCTCCTTCAGTGAGCGTGACCAGGCCACCGCCATCCAAATTGACCCGGGCATAGTGGACGAAATAGGGGTCTTGGTTGGCGTGGATCCCTCCACCGTGAAACCAGACTTCACGCGTCGCTTCGTCAACACGGTCGATCCCCCGAACGACCCACTCTCCCTGGGTGACCTGGTTCTTGACCTGCCCAGTCAGTGCATCAAACAGATAGAGATGATTCCAACCGTCCCGCTCCGACATCCAGAGAATTTCATTCGTTTCATCAAGATATTGCAGGAACATCTTCTGAGAGTAGTCGATGAACGTCTCGCTCCGCTCGTCGATGATCGCCCTGGCCGCGCCGGTCTCGGCATCGACGGAGACCAGGCGAAGGACCTGATGCCCGCGTTGATTGTAGAGGAACATGAAGCGTGACGAGTCCAGGGACCAGTGAAAATCACCCAGGCGCCAGGGATTCTTGAAAAGGTCGTCCCCGATCGGAATTTCCTTGCGATCAGCAACGTCGAACAGGTGGGGCCACACCAACGAGGGCTTGTCTCCCGGCTTGAGATAGTCGAACGAGTGCAACTTGGGCTGCAACTGATCTCCGGGAGACGATTCGATCAGGTGGACTGCGCGTGCATCCCCCTTCGAACGTCGGAGCGCAACCAACCGCTTGGAGTCGGGCGACCAGAACGCGCTTTCTTCATAACGGTTCTCATCGGCCCCTCCCTCGGCCAGCAAAAACTCTTCTCCCGTGGCCTTATCTCTGAGGCGAAGCTCATGCCCCTTCAACTCGACCCGCCACTTGCCGTCCGGAGAGTCCTGGCTGCGTGAGGATCTGGGCCCACGACGTCCCCTGCCCTCCCCTGGCCGCCGATCCGACCTGGGCTCGGGCTCAGGCGATGGGCTGCGAGGCTCGTCCGGTTCGAGCTGGTCCGCCTCGACATCGTAGCGCCAGGCCTTGCCATCGACCTCGAACGCGATCGTTCCCTGGCGCGAAAATGTGATGCGATCGAATGGGAGATGAGTCGGCTTCCTCGGTGTTCCGGTCGCCAGATTGAGCGCTTCCGCCAATTTGCCGTGATCAAATGCAGGGAGCCGCGTCCCTTCGGTCGCATCCACCACGATGAACTCGCGGGCCCCCTTCGCCAGCAAGTTGCGATACCAGAAACGATTCCCCTCGTCGAACCAGGTTGGCTCCACGCGTGCCTTAAAAACCTTGTCACGCGTCCGCTCGCGAAGCCCGTCCGCGCGTACGTAGTCCTCCTTCGTCCCCTGGGCCCGGGCCACCGTGAAGGGCTCCATCCACACAACGCCAAGCGCAATCGCAGCGACAGCCCGCACCACGCTTTTCAGGACGATCGAACTCATTCACCACGCTCCTAATCATGGAAGACGAAGGACAAAAATCTTTCAAAGATGTGTCGAAGCATAAGCGACACTTACAAAATCCAACGATCCGCGGCTGGACGAGAATCTCGATGGATCTCCGGCCCGGTGGAATCCGTAGCCCGGCCGGCCTAGCCGTTGCGGAACCTGCAGGAATCCTCGGTTCTTTCGCCCTGTCGCGACTCGTTGATAAGATTTCCGTGAAGATCAGGCGTCAACAGGCGGAAGCCAACGTCCCTGGTGCTCCCCAAGCCAAAAAGGCCTTCACTCGGCCGGTCGAGGCTGGAGAGGGACTTTGCCCCCTTGTACCATTTCAGGATCGAGACCCGAAACCTTCGCATTCATGAGTCAACGATTCAACACAAAGGAGTCATCATGACAGAACGTGCGCTTTGGCTTGGCCGCCTGGGCAAGAAAATCGTCTGGGGAGGGCTCGCTCTGGTCGTTCTCATCGGCCATGGATCGACCCACGGCGACGACGCGTTTACGATTGAAGAAGGCTTTACGAGCCTCTTCAACGGCAAGGACCTTTCGGGTTGGCGGCTCGGCAAACAACCGCTCGACGGCAAGGTCAAAACCGAAGATTTTCGCTTCGAGGCGATCGATGGGGTGATCCGGATTCAAGGGGGAAAGCCGATCGAGGACCTCTACACCGTGCGCGAGTTTCCTCGCGATTTCGTTTTGAGGCTGGAGTTCCGGGCGCAACCAAAAGCCAACAGTGGGCTGCACATCAGGGGGACGCAGCTTCAGGTGCGTGACTACCTGACGGTGGGCCCGTACAAGGATCTGAAGTCATTTAAACCGGGTGACTGGAACGCGCTCGAGGTCACGGTCAAGGCCGGGGCGGACGGCAAGCCGGCCATCGCCCTGTGCACCTGTGAGGGTGAAGTGCTTGAAAAGGAGTTGGTCGTACCCGCCACGGGGGGAATCGGCCTGCAATCCGAGACGAACCAGATCGAATACCGCCGGATCCGGATCAAGGAAATCCCTTGAGCGGGAGAACGCCCCCACCTCGGCCAGGCTTCCCCCTGGAGGGAAGCCTGGCGAGGCAAGGTTCAATCCGCTTCGATCCGGTGAGGATCGACCGTCAATCGGCTCACTCGTGGATCGAGAAGCCCTTGCGGTAATCGCGTTTGATGTATTGATCGGCGTCGGAGTTGTTCTTGACCTTCATGGCCGCCGGGTCCCACTCGATCTTGCCGCCGACCCTGAGAGCGACGACTCCCAGGAGCACGGTTTCGGTGAGCCGGCCGGCGTAGTCGAAGTTCGACATCGGCTTCTTCGGATCGTTGTCCTTGATCCCCTCAACCCACTCCCCGAAGTGATTCTTGGTGCGGGGGAGAGTCGGCTCGGGGAGCTTCACGTCGGCGAACTTGTCCTTGGGCAAGAGAACGTGCTCTGCGCCGTAGTCGTTCACCGAGTAGAACGAGCCCTTTTCGCCGACCAGCAGCAGGCCGCTGCCGCCGACCTTCTGCCCCTCGAGCAGCTTCTTGTAGGCACGCTTCTCCTCGGGGAGCTTGCTGCCGCCGTCGTACCAGGTCAATGACAAGGGGGCACGCCCGTCGCGCTCGCCGAAGTTGGTCTTGATGATCGACCAGACCGGGTAGCTCTCGTTGTCAACGATGCCTGATGTGTCGACAACCTCGACCGACTCCGGGTCGAACAGGTTGAGGGCCAGGGCAGCGACGTTGATGGTGTGGCAAGCCATATCGCCCAGGGCGCCGGTGCCGAAATCCAGCCAGCCACGCCAGTTGAAGGGGTGGTACTTGGCGCTGTACGGCCGGTCATGCGCCGGGCCGAGGAATTCGTACCAATGCACGTTGTCGGGAATACCGGGGGTGTCGGCCGGCCGGCTGACGCCCTGCGGCCAGATCGGCCGGTTGGTCCAGGTGTGAATCTCGCGGATCGGCCCGAGCACGCCCGAACGGATCAGCTCCACGCCCGAGCGGAAACCGTCGTGGGAAGTTCCCTGGTTGCCCATCTGGGTCACCAGATTCTTCTCGGCGGCCAAGGTCCGCATCACGCGTGCTTCTTCGACCGACCAGGTCAGCGGCTTCTGGCAGAAGGTGTGCTTGCCCAGTCGCATGGCCCGGACGCTCGCGGGAGCGTGGCTGTGGTCGGGCGTGCTGACGGTCACCGCGTCAATCTTGTCCCCGACCTCCTCGAACATCTTGCGATAGTCGGTGAACTTCTTCGCCTTGGGGAACTTCTCGGCCATCCGGTCGAGCGTCTTCTCGTCGATGTCGCAAAGCGCCACGATATCGCCGTAGGCTCCAGCGTCTCGCGTGTCGCTATCGCCCTTACCACCAACGCCGATGCAAGCGAACTGAACGCGCTCGTTGGGTGACTTCGGCTTATCCTGGGCAAGCGCCGCGGTCTGCCCGGCCAGGAGCGGGCCTGCCGCTCCTGCCACCGCGGTATGCCGGAGGAAGTCTCGACGTGTTGAGCGGCGATTCATCTTCTTGGTTCTCCCTGATTCGTTCGTTCGATCGATCGGCCTGCGTGCCCCAACGTGGGACGATCCGCTCGCCCCTGCGTTTGCGAACCGGCCTTCGTCTGGCCGGATCGCTGAAACACGCCCAGCACAGCGTCAAACGCCCACCAGTATGTCGCGTCCCACCTCACGCCGCAATCAACCAACGCGACCAGCCCAGGCGATTGCCGGTCGCCCACCGGACGCTCTCCGGCGGCGAAATCTCAGGCCTCCGCGTCCCACGATGGGGACCACGCTCACGCCGGGGTCAAGATGAGCAGCGTGGTCTTGACGACCATCTCCTTGACCTTGGGCCTGTACGCTTCCATGTGGGGGGCCACCAGGTGTTGCTTGAGGTGCTCGACGCTCTCCCACTTCTCGACGATCGTCACAACATCCGCACGCGTGGGGAGTTGGGCCCCGATATCGGTCACGGCATCCACGGTGGGCCCGTACTCGAGGCAACCTGGCTCGGCCAGGACGGGTGCGACGATCTTGCGGAATTCGTCGAGGAACGCCTCGCGCTGGCCTGCGTGGAGCTCGATCGTGGCAATCACATGAATCATGGCGTCTCTTCCAACCTCTGGGGACCAGGATCAGGTGCGGGTGCGGAATGGTCTCGAAGTCCGTATCATATCGCACGCCGGCAGTAAGGGAAGCAACGCGACCCGACGCGACGCCCTCGTGTCCTGCCCCGCCCCGGCGCAACACAACGCACATTTTCATGGAGTTATTTTTATGGCAAATCGAATGACGATCGAGCCGATGATCTACCCGACCGATCACCGCGGCCTCGTCATGGAGCCGATCGGTCCCGACGCACTCCCGCACCAGCAAAACGTCCACCTCGCCCTGACCGGCCCCGGCCACATCCGCGGCAACCACTATCACAAGCGGGGAAACGAGGTCGTCGTCGTCCTCGGCCCCGCCCTGGTCCGCTACCGCGAAGAGCAAGGGGAAGAGATTCAGGACCTCCACATCCCCCAAGGCCAGGCCTATCGACTCAAAATCCCCGCCGGCGTCTCGCATGCGTTCCAGAACCCGGGCCCGACTCCGATGGTCATCATCGCCTTCAACACGGTCGTCCATGACCCCGATCACCCGGACGTGGTCCGTGACGTGCTCATTGAGGCCTGAATCTTCACCACAGATCCCCCTGCCTCTTCTTGGAGACCGTGGGAGGAGCGGCCGGGATCCCATGGCGAGCCGAGTTCAGTAGACCCACATCAGAGTGTCGGGCACCGATTTTGCGTTAGACTCACGCTACGTGCGAACTGATGGGGAAATACGAACAAGACGAGAATGCCGATGGAGAGTACCGAACCCACGCGTGAGGAGATCGATCGGACGCCAGGGCCACTGCTCCTCGAATTCGGAGCGTCCTGGTGCGGCCATTGCCAGGCACTCGCGCCGCAGTTGGCCGAAGTGCTGGCGACTTACCCGGACGTGCGACACATCAAGGTGGAGGATGCGTCGGGGCGGCGGCTGGGGCGTTCCTTCGGAGTGACATTGTGGCCGACCCTCGTCTTTCTCCGGGATGGCCGCATCGTCCAAAAGATGGCCCGACCCGATCGGGAAGAAATCCTGGAAGGCATGGCGGCCATGACCGAGATCAAAGACGAGTGATCGCGGCCATGGCTCCTGCCCCTGCGTCAAAGGAGAAGCAAGGTGAGCGACGGGACGGGAAGGATGAACAAGAGTGTCCGCCTTCTCGCCGAACAACTGGCTGGAATCCGGCCGGGAGCGATGAGCCCTGGGTTCATCGAGACGTTTCGCGTCACCAGTCAGGGGCGTTCGCTCTCGATCCGCCAGGTGGCCACGGTCGCCCATCGTGGCGACCGGATCACCATCAGCCCGTTCGATCGAACGGCGGTCGCCGCCATCGTCAGGTCACTGGTCGAGGCCAAGCTGAATGCCTATGCGCTCGACCCGGCGACGATCTGCGTCACCATCCCGCCAATCAGCGGCGAACAACGGACCGAGTTCGCCCGGCACGTCAAGAAACTCGGGGAAGAGGCCAAAATCGCGGTGCGTTCGATCCGACAGGAAGCTCGCAAGCAAATCGAGACGCGGGGGCGAGGCTCGCTACGTGCCGTCCAGGAGGCGACCGACACCGCCATCGCCGAGATCGATCGCCTCGTCAAAGCAAAAATCGCCGACTTGAGCTCATGATCTGACTCTTCCGAAACAAGCGAACGACAGGTCGCGGCACGATTCCAAGCCCACAAGGCGTCTGGGGTCATCGACCCGTGAAACACTTCGACAAGTTTCGCGTAAGCCCAGGCCGAAAGGGCAAGGTCGACGAAGTCGCCTCTGACTTCACGGGCGAGTCCGCGAATCGCGGCGAAGCCGACAAGGAGATCAGGTCGCTGAGCCACCGGCTCCGTGAACTCAAGAACGAATCGATGCGGAGCCAGACGTGAAGGCGGAAACCGGTTGAATCGAGTCACCAAAAATCAAGCAGGAATGCAAGGCTCTCAGTAGCCATCCCCACAGCCTCATTGGATGAGATGACCAACGCGACCCTTACTTAAAGTGAAGGGTTCCCAATGGATATCAAAATGGACATCAAACATCTCGATCCCAAGAAGCAGGCGTCAACTCTCCTCAACGAGTTCAAGACCTTCGCCTTCAAAGGGAACGTCATCGACCTGGCCGTCGGCGTCATCATTGGAGCGGCGTTCGGCAAGATCATCACGTCGCTGGTCGACCACATCATCATGCCGCTGATCGGAGTGATTCTCCCGGGCAAATCCGGCTATCAAGGCTGGAAGGCGACGATCAACGGCAAGGAGATTCCATACGGCTTGTTCCTCGGAGATATCGTAAACTTCTTGATTGTCGCCGTGGCTCTCTTCTTATTTATCGTCAAGTTCCTGGGCTGGATCATGAGGACCAGGAAGGAGGAAGCGAAAGCGGCCCCACCGTTGACCAAAGAGCAGGAGCTCCTGAGCGAGATCCGCGACCTCCTCAAGCTGCAGGCAAAAACCAAAGACGCGGGGGGCCCTCCTTAGCCCGATGGAATCCCAGCAGGGGCGATCCCAACGGCCGACCGGATGAGGCCCCACGCAATGCTCCAAGGACTCAGGCGAGCAACTCGTTGACGACTCGGCCCGAGACGTCGGTCAGGCGAAAGTCGCGCCCCTGGAAGCGATAGGTCAGGCGGGTGTGGTCGAAGCCGAGGAGGTGGAGGATCGTGGCGTGCAGGTCGTGGACGTGGACCACGTCCTTGACGGCCTGGAAACCAAGTTCATCACTCTCTCCCAGGGTCACGCCCGGCTTGATACCGCCGCCGGCCATCCACATGGTGAACGCGTTCGGATGATGGTCGCGGCCGTCGCTCCCCCCCTGCACCATCGGGGTCCGGCCGAATTCGCCGCCCCAGACGACCAGAGTGTCCTCGAGCATCCCTCGTTGTTTGAGGTCCATGATCAAGGCCGCGCAGGCCCGGTCAGTCTCCTGACAGTTCTTCTTGAGGTCACCGACGAGGTTGCCATGCTGGTCCCAGGCCTCGTGGAAGATCTCGACGAAGCGGACGCCCTTTTCGACGAGCCGGCGGGCGAGGAGGCAGGTGTTGGCGAAGGACGGCTTGCCCGGCTCGGCACCGTACATCTCGAGAACATGCTTGGGCTCGTGCCCGATATCCATCACCTCGGGGGCGACCGACTGCATCCGGTAGGCCATTTCGTAGGAGCTGATCCGGGTCGCGATCTCGGGATCGCCCACCTCGTCGAGCCGCATCCGGTTCAGTGAGCTGACGGCATCGAGACTCTCGCGCTGAAGCTCCGAGTCGACCCCATTGGGGTTCGACAGGTAGAGCACCGGGTCACCGCTGGCACGAAACTGCACACCTTGATGGACGGTCGGCAGGAAGCCGCTCCCCCAGTTCGAGTTGCCGCCGCTCGGGCCTTTCTTGCCGGTGCTGAAAACGATGAAGCCAGGGAGGTCCTGAGTCTCGCAACCGAGGCCGTAAGTAGCCCAGGCGCCCACGCTGGGCCGACCGAAGATCTGGGAGCCGGTGCTCATCAAGATCTGACCGGGGGCGTGGTTGAAGGCGTCCGTCGTCATGGAACGGACGATCGCGACGTCGTCGACGACCTTCGCCAGCTCGGGCAGCAGCTCCGAAAGCTCCGCCCCACTCTGCCCGTGGCGGGCGAACTTGAACTTCGGCCCGAGCAGCTTCGAGTTCGGATTGATGAACGCCGCGCGATATCCTTTGAGCAATTCAGGAGGCGGCAGCGTCCCGTCGAACTTCGCAAGCTGAGGCTTGTTGTCGAAGAGCTCGAGGTGGCTCGGAGCGCCCGCCATGAACAGGAAGATGACCCGCTTGGCCTTGGCCACATGGTGCGGCGCCTTCGGCGCAAGCGGATCGGCTCCGAGCACCGTTGCGGACGACGGCGAGGCGGCATACCCTCCCTGGTTCAAGAGCTGGCCGAGCGCCAGCGAACCAAGGCCGACTCCGCACTGCTGGAGAAACCAGCGGCGAGCGACCTGCGTCGGATTCGCGTTGCGGTAGAGGTGGTCCTGGCAGTTCATGGCTCGCCCCCCTTCTTCTTATTCCTTGGAGATGGTTTCGTCGAGGTTCAGCAGCACGCGAGAGACCGCGGTCCAGGCGGCAAGCCGGACAGGAGTCGCGCCCGCGGGCAGCGTGGGAGGCTGATTCGGATCCGCCGCCGCGAGCTCCCAGGGCTTGGCTCCGTCACGCCCGAACCGCTCGACCTGCCGATGCAAGAGGTCGAGCAGAACCGCGGCTTCCCGAGCGGTGGGAGTGCGTGCCAGGCAGCGTCTGAACGCATAAGTGAGCTGCGAGGAGTCGGTATCCCCCCCCTCTTGCAGTGTCCGCAATGCCAGGGCCCGGGCACATTCGAGGAAAGTCGGCTCGTTGAGAGTCGTCAGCGCCTGCAACGGCGTGTTCGAGCGCGTGCGGCGGACGCAAGAGACATCTCCATTGGGAGAGTCGAACGTTTGCAGCATCGGGTACGGCACCGAGCGGTAGCGGAACGTGTAGAGGGCACGGCGGTAGCGGTCGGGGCCGGTGGCGACAGGCCAGACCTTCGGGCCGTAGCTGGTTGGGGGCTGGAACAAAAATTCGGGGGCGGGCGGGAACACACTGGGCCCGCCGACCTTGGAATTGAGCAGGCCGCTGGCCGCCAGAGCCACGTCGCGAACCACCTCGGCGTCGACCCGGAACCGAGGGCCTCGCGCCAACAAGCGATTATAGGGGTCGCGAGCCAGCAGTTCGGGCATCGCCTTCGACGACTGCCGGTAGGTGGCCGAACTGACGATCAACCGATGCAGGTTCTTGAGACTCCACCCTTGCTCCATGAACTCGACGGCCAACCAGTCGAGCAGCTCAGGGTGCGAGGGCGGCTCGCTCTGGGTCCCCAGGTCCTCGCTGGTGCTCACCAGTCCGATTCCGAAATAAGCCTGCCAGACGCGGTTGACGATCGCCCGGGCGGTCGTCGGCGCCTTGCGGTCAACCAGCCAGCGGGCAAACGTCAAGCGATCCGCGGGTGCATCCGGCGGCACCTCGTTGAGGAAGCCGGGCACCCCGGGCGCCACGGTCTTTCCCGGCTTGAGAAAATCGCCTCGGATGAGCATCTGCGTCATTCTCGGCGTTTCGCGTGCTTTGAAGACGAGCTGCGACGATCCTTCGGGATGCTCGCGCCAGAGCGTTTCGATCTTGTCGTTCGCCTCTTTCCATTCGGGGACGGTCGTCCGCCAGTAACCGAAGACCGTCGCGACTTGCGCAGGGGTCCGTTGCTCGGGCGCGATGGCCAGGATCTCGCGAACTCCCTTCGGCAATGGGTCGGCCGTCGCATTGGGAGCCGCTGTGATCGAGAATCGGAACCGGCCGAGGTTATTCGTCTGGTTATCGTCGCTGTTCCAGCCGCCGTGGCTCTGGTTCAGGTAGAACGTGATTGCGCTGCCCCCGGCGTGAGAGATCGGCTTGTCGGCCACGAAGACCGCCTTGCGAGGCTGGTTTCGCCGGCCGGGGCCGATGTCGAAGGTCCAGGCGGTCGGCGCTTTGCCGTCGATGGCGTACTCGATGGGGCCGGTCACCCGAGGCGTCTTGCTCCGGTCGTCGAAGATCGCCTCGAGGGGGGCCTCCGGCGGGTTCACATCGGCCGTTGCCTTGACGATCTTGATCCGCTCCGGCTTGCCGGATCCGTCGGCCGGGGCCGCGTCGACGAGAAACTCCGTGAGCGCCCCGGTCCCCTTGATCGAGCGACCCGGCCCTCCAAGCGGAAGGTTCGGGTCGTTGAGCAGCTCGAGCCGGAATGCGGTGATCCCCTGGAGGTCTGTCTTCACCGTGAACTTGGTCTGGAACTTCGTCGGCGCATAGCCCCCGGCCAGCAGCGAGCCATCATCCATTCTCTGATGCTTCTGCCCGCCCGTGCTGATATCATCAACATCCGCTTCAACGACGGTCCACACGGGCTGGTTGGCCGTGACCTCTTGTTCCCAGCGAGCCATCCTCTGGGCCCAGTCAGTCGACTTGTGCTGGAGCTCCGCCTCGATCTCACGGATCTGCTGAAACAGGTTGGCCCGCTTCATCTGTTCATCGGGCGAATAAACGGCGACGTTTGCCTCGTGAGTATTGTTCACGTAGGCAAACATCTTGTAGTAATCTTCGTGCGTGATGGGGTCGAACTTGTGGGTATGGCATTGCGCACACTGAATCGTCAGCCCTAGGACCCCTTTGCCGATGGCTTCCATGCGGTCGAACATGGCCTCCATGCGGAACTGCTCGGGGTCGACCCCACCTTCTTCGTTGATCATCGAGTTGCGGAGAAATCCGGTCGCGACAACCTGATCTTGCGTCGCGTTCGGCAGCAGGTCGCCGGCGATCTGCTCGATGACGAACCGGTCGTAAGGGAGGTCTCGGTTCAAGGCCTGGATGACCCAGTCGCGATAGGACCAGACTTGCCGGAGCTTATCTTTCTCGTAGCCGTCGGAGTCGGCATAGCGGGCGGCATCGAGCCAGATCCGGCCCCAGCGCTCGCCGTAGGCCGGGGCATCGAGGAGCCGGGCGACCCGGTTCGCATCGGCCTCAGGGCCCGTTTCCGCCAGGGCGGCGTCGGCCTCCGCGATTGTCGGCGGCAGGCCGATCAAGTCGAGGCTGAGCCGGCGGAGCCGGGTCAGCGAATCGGCCTCGGGCGAGGGAGCCAGCCCTTCTTTCTCCAGACGTGCCAGGACGAACGCGTCGATCGGGTTCCGACACCAGGCGGAGTTGCGAACCTCGGGAACGGTCGGCCGCGTCGGGGGGACGAACGCCCAGTGTTTTTCAAAGGGAGCCCCCTGCTCGATCCAGACCTTGAGTCGTTCGAGTTGCTCCGGGGTCAGCGTCTTGCCCGACTTGGCCGGAGGCATCCGCTCCTCGCCGTCTTCCGACATGATCCGCAAGTAGAGTTCACTCTCCTCGGGCTTGCCCGGAACGATGGCCGCGCTTCCCGAGGCCGCGACCGCGCGTGCTCCCTCCGCCGTGTCGAGCCGGAGCTTGGCCTTGCGTTTGGGCTCATCGGGGCCATGACACGCGAGGCAATTGTCCGCCAGGATGGGACGGATGTCGCGGTTGAAATCCACCTTCGGGCCCGGTCCCCCGGCCACCGCCGGTCCCCCGGCGATCGCGATCAGGAAAAGAACCAGGGATCGGCTTCGCCAGCGTTCCGTGCAGCCTGAAGCGTATTGCATGGGAGTCGACTCCGTCGGCTCACTCCGGCGCAAGGACCAGGCCATGCAGGAGGCTTGGTCGATGCCGAAGAAGCGGTCGGGTGGGGATAAAGCGGAGGGTCGGACTGACCAGCCGAATCAAGCCAATCGCGAAATTCGGTGGTGATCGCATTGCCTATCTATCCTACCAGACCCCACGAGTGAGATACCAGAGCCTGGCCCGGCCCCATCGAAAAGGGGGGGACAACGCGCTGGCATCTGCTGCCAGCGAACATTGCCCCCCCCCTCGAACCCAACGCACTCATTAGCTGCTGAAATAAAAGGAGCGAGACAGGCCGAGCCCTCCTTCATTCCACAGTCTTATTGCGGGGCGGAACCGGCCTGCCCCTGTTTCGCCTCGGCCAAATCGACTTGATACACGATGCCGGTGGAGGTCTTGGTTCCGCAGAGCGCAAGCAGACCAAGTTGACGGCTATAGCAAAGGCCCGTGAAACGGATCAGCGGTTTGGTGGGGTCACCTGCTCCCAAGCGTTCGGCCTTGAGTTGGGTCGAGAAGTCACGCATCGAAAGCCAGGGGAGCTTGATCGTGAGCGGTCGAGCGTCGCCCCCCTTCAGGTCGGCTTCCGCCCATTGCTCGCCCACGAGGTCGATCCGGCCGTCGTGAACGACGACCTTTTCGACAGGCCCAAGTCGGCGGATCACGGGCTTCCCGTCGAGTTCGCCCAGACTGAGACGCATCAAGGTTTGCCCTTGATTCGCCCTTCCAAAACCCTCCACCCAGTAGAAGCGACCTTCATGAACGCTGAAGGCGCCCGGGAGTATCGATGAGGAGGGCGAGACATGAATCGCTCTCTGGAGGACCGTGACCGACTTGGCGTCGGGGTCGACGACCAGAGGATGATTGTTAATCGCACTCGAACCATTACGATCCACCAGGATCAGCCGGCGCGGCCCCTCGCCTCCGTCGCGTTGGGGCTCGGTGAGAGTCGCCATGTAGGTGGGACGAAATCGGATGCTGGTTCGCTTCCAGTGGTCGGGATCCTTGTTGTCAGATTTCTCGTCCGCCTGAAGCAAGATATCGACCGATTTCCCCTTCTGAGGCTCGAATGAGACGTTGGCGACCCAGGAGCTGAGATGTGATCCGCTCACGCACACTCTGCCGGGCTCAATCGCCGCAACCTGGATGAACTGAGCCCCATCCTCGGGCATCTCGTCCTGCGGCTTGAACGGCAGACCATCGCCGATGGCCACCGTCCAGGTCTGATCCGTCGCCGGGTCGATGACGACCAGGAAGGGCGGGTCATCCTCCGACCGGACGGGCACCCAGACGTAACGCCCATCATAGCAAGGGGGCTCAAGGCGAACGTAACGCCCATCGTCGTGATAGACACGAACGGCCGTCTTCCCCTTCTTCAAGAGAAAAATGTCTTTGTGAAACAGGATGACGTCGAGCTTGTCGCTGATCGAGAGACATTCATTCAGAGAAGTCAGAACCCCGGTTTCTCCCGAAGGATCATCCCACTCGAGACTGAGCGGAGTAAATCCTTTCGGCGCAGGGGGAAGGCCCGTATCGGCCGGCTTGGGGGCCATTTGCTCAGTGGCCAACGCGCGAATCTTCTTCATCGCATCCAGCGAATAGCTGCTCGTCGCCACCAGGCTGTCGCCCAGCAAATCGAATTGCTTTTTTGACTCGGGATAGTGACCGCAAAGAAAGCAGTAGAGGGCAAATTCGCTTCGTTGCCGTTGATTGGGAGTCTTGTGCGCCAGGAACTCCTCATACACTTCTTTGATATCACGCCAGGTCTTTGAGGAATGAAAATAGACTTGCCTATCGGCGGGAGCGAGGTGGAGGGACAACCGGAAGTGGGCGTTGGCCAACAACAGGGGAATTCCACTCCGCCAATTCTTCGTGTCTCGACAGGCCTGGCCGAATGCCAGCAAGTCCTCGGGAGTGCCGTGCCACTTCGGGTCGAGCCAATCCATTTTGGCTTCACAGGCCGCAAGGTTATCGCTGTCCCCCTGCATCGCCCGCTCAAACCACTTCTCCATCACGTCGCGATCGCCCCCCGACCCGAGCTCGACGGTCAGCATCAGAGTCGCGGCTTTCGTGATGCTGGGATCGAGGTCCCACGCTCCCTCAAGCGCCTTGCGTGCATCGGCCAACCGCTCGTGAAACTTCCGAGCACCGTCTTCGGTGACGGTATTGACGAAACCGGATCCACGGGCCTCCCAGGCGTAACTGATGAGGCAGGAACCCTTGAGCAGTTGCCTGAACCCCTTGAGGCCCTCGGCTTTGGCAAGTTTCGCATCGACGCGGTCGAACGCAGCCTGATAGTCCTCGCCCAGAGCGCGGTAGCCCCAGATGACTTGCCGGGCGGTATCCAGGCAATCGGAAACCGTCTCCGGAGTGCGGTCGTCCTTGGCGCGGCTCTCGATCATCAGGTCGAGGGTCTCATCAAGGAGTTGGAACGCCTCCTTGCGTGCCTTGGCATCATCCCCCGCCCGGTACGCCTGGGTGTACGAGTAGTGGTCGAGCGCGACGTACCGGCGGTACGCCGAGTAGTTGCTTGATTTCAAGGCCAACGCGGCGGCCGCCTGGCGTCGCTCGTACTCCTCCTGCCCGGGAAAGTTGGCACCGACGGCCACCCGACCATAGAGGTAGAGAATCAGAGGGTCATCGCACCCCGCATCGACGGCACGCTTCGCCCACGAGTAGACCTCTTCAGGCTGGGTGCTCGGGTCGACAACCTGGCTAAAATAACGGGCCGCGGCCTCCAGCGCCTTGCGGGCCTGCTCATCCCAGCGAGGGTCCTTCTTACCGACTTTCTCGTACGCGTCGCCAAGCGACTTCCGGTTCCAGGCCAGGATGTCACGATACCGCTTCTGCTGCTGCTCGGGATTCTGAGGGATCGGCCGATCCTTCTCGTCGGCCGAGGCAACCGTTACGCCAATCACTAAGCTCGTGAGCACCGCCACGATATAACGCAACATGAGCGAGGGGGACTCCATTTTTAAGCTTTACCGGAAAATTATCGCGAGATGCTGAACATGTTGGGCGATGATAAATGAAGCCATCCTTGCATTGCAACTCTCCCGCATTTTTTTGCCCGAGTGGATCGCGAATCGCCTGGGGGCGACAATCCAGGGACGATCGAAAGGGTTCCTGAAGACGTTCGCAACGCTTCTTCCAACAAATCATAAAACTATAAATTACCCGTAATATACTTGCAGCCAGAATCCGATTTTCCCCGTAGGGTGGGCACGGCCCACCATCTTTAACTTGTGTTTTGGCAAGGAGATAAAGGGATGGTGGGCCGTGCCCACCGGGACTTTCTCAGCGAGGGTGGACAAGCGCGGACAGTTTCAGTAGTGGTCGCGTAGGCAGTAGGTGGCGCAGAAGTCCTTTTCCGGCAGAGCCTTGCTTCGGCTCCTCGGGCTGCCTTGGCCGCCCAAAGTGTCCGCGCTGTCCACTGGTCCTGGCATCGGCGGTGAGAAAGTCCCTGCCCACCCTACGGGAATTGTCAGGCTGACGATGCGGCCATGGCCGATCGCGTTTACAGTCTTTCTTTACCAAGTCCGCCCGCGAGTTTGATTTCGGATTAAAGTCGAGCCCGGAGGAATACCGATGCTGAAGAGTGAAGCTTTGCGCTACAGGTGTGGCGCCCCCCTCAGAGTATGACACCAGCTGATCTGACAACCTTGGGAGTGACCCGATGGCGGCCTGTGTCGCGCTTCTGGCCGCGATCTCCACGATCGCGGGGTGTGGTGATCGCCCCGCCTTGCTCCGTTTTGGAGGAGACCCTTCTCAGGGTGTCCTCGTCAATCTCACACCGGGCATGCGCCCCTTCGACCCACCCGACCCGGGCCGGCCGACGCTGGTCTTTATTCACGGCTGCAACGCGGCCCCGCGCGTGGTGCACTTTACGATGACCGAGCGGCTTGCCGAGGCCGTCGCCCAGCGGGGCGGCCCTCCGTTCAGCGTGCTCGACTGGAAATGGAATGCGGCGACGGTCGCCGGCTTGAAGACGAGCGCCAACGAGTCGAAAGCGGTACAACAGGGCCAGCTTCTGGCAGCCACCTTGCTTCGCTCCGGGGTGCCGCTAGCGCGAACCCACCTGATCGGGCACAGCTCCGGCTCCATCGTCGCCGCTTCCGCAGCGCGAACGCTGATGAGCGGCCATGGTCAGCCCGTGGCGCAGTTGACGCTGCTCGACCCCGCCGTCACCTACCATGGCCTGATCTTTGACGTCCTGGCCGCGGGTTCTTCCGCCCGGTTCGTCGAAAACTACTGGGCCACTCGACCGAGCGGTTATGGCCACGAGGCCCCCCGCGCCGGCGTCTGGAACACCCGAGTGGATGGCCCAACCCCTTATTTCGGGGCCGTCTCACCGGTTCATTCCAACCACTTTCACGTCGTGGAGTGGTATCTCGCCAGCGTGGCCAACCCCAGGATCCCCGGCGGATTCAACCGAAGTCTGCTGGTCGCCTCCGGCGGGCATTGAGATCCGCCACCGAAGGAAAGCGAGCACGGGAATACCCCATGGCTTCTCCGCTTGAAGCCCCTCCCCAGCTTGAAAGCAGTTCGTCCTGATGGGGACCGCGCGTGACTCCCGCCGCTCCCCTGCCCTGCACCCTTGTTGCTTTTTCGCTCCGCCGTGGATGCCGGCGGACGAACAAAAGGCGCTGACGCTCCAGGAGCATTGCGTTGAGAGGCATCGCATGTTCTTCTGTGCGTTCTCTCCGAGCCGAGCCGCCGGCAACCCCTCTGCTCAGGAGGTGATGTCACCCGCTCCTAAGCGGCGATGGTGGGAGAGGCCGCCGGTGCAACGACATCGTCATCAGGCCATGGCGGCAGCGACGATAATGAACCTGTGCAGAAGGAAGGATGGACTGATGGCCTTGAAACTCGATCCGGGGCAAATGAGTACACCCCAGAACGCGAGCGGAGCGGCACCGGCGCGTCACGGTCAACTGTTGCCGCAATCGTTTCGCCACCAGATGGAAGCGGCGTTCGGGGCTGATTTCTCCGCCATTCGCATTCACGAGGGCCATCAGGCAACCCACGTTGGAGCCATCGCCTACACCCAGGGCACGAACATCCACCTCGCCCCCGGGCACGCCTCCTTGGCCTCCAGCCACTGCCAGGAAATCATCGGCCACGAACTGGCCCACGTCGTCCAGCAGCGGAGCGGGGCGAGAATCCCGAACGTCCCCCGCGGAATGGTCGAGGTCGACCTGGAGGCGGAAGCAAACAGCCTGGGCGAGCGTGCCGGGATGTGACGTCCGGGAGTGAAGCCTTGGCCATTCATGATGCGCCGCTGGCCAGTCCCCCTTGCCGGGTGCCCTTTCCGGATTCCATACCCGCTGGGAGCGTTTGAAGCGGTCATCGACAGGCACGCAAACGGTCCGGGAGATGCGAAAGGCCGAATTCGATGGCAGGTCCTCCTGCCGGCAGGTCGCCATCACCGACAGCATCCACTCCAATGAACGGGCACCCCGCCTCGCTGTCGCTCCCCACATTGATCCGCCGCCAGATCAACGCACGTTCGACCGCATTGTCCGTTTGCAGGCGCACGGGCTGGAATCCATCGAGATTCAGGGTTTGCTGCAGTGACTGGCTATTTATTGCATGTCCGAGAGCTTTACCGGAGTTCGGCTACTGGGTCGCGCCGGCGTGCTCCAGTATGATCACAACGGCCTTGTGACCATGGGATCGTGCACTGGAGAGGGCCGAGTTCCCATCTTCCCATGTCGCGTTCGGACTGGCCCCGGCAGATAACAAGATTTCAACTTGTGCGGTGTCGCCCCTGGCAGCGGCCATATAGAGACTCTCGTCGAGCCAGTACGCTTGGTATAAATGGCGTCCGAAGACTACCAGTAACATTACCCCACCCAACCACAGGCCAAGGCCATGCCAACGTCGAGGCGAACGCGTGAAGAAAGCGGCAACAAGTAATAGGCTGCCGACAAGCAATCCCACCGCAAGCAGAGCGAACAGGATGAAGCCGCCAAAATCCATCGCTCAACAAACCCCTTTAGACAAACGCAATCTCGTGATGTTGACATGAACTCCCACTCGACCACGTCGGATGGCGGCTACGGAAGGCCGCAGGGGCCGGTGAAAAGGCCAGAAAAAAAAGCGATCATGCACGTTTCCTGATTCGCATTCATAAAAACGCGAAAGTGTCTAACCATCTATTGCTCGCTAATCTGCTGCCAACACAACCGCCGGCAGCGCAATGAGCATCATCGATCGGCGAGTGGTGACGCGAAAAATATCAGCGACCCGCCAAAGAGCAAGGAATCACCCTCGTTCCCACGGTCCCCCTGGGAATGCCGTCCCCGACGCTCCGCGTCGTCTGGCGTTCGAAAGCCGAGGACGCTGAGCGTCCCAGACTTCATTCCCACGAGGAACCGTGGGAACGAGTAGCGGGAGGCTTCCTAGCGCTGCATCGAATCATCGCAAATTTTACATCTCAGCCTCGGCAAGCACGAGACTTGCGATGATTTCATCACATGCGGTACAAAAAGAGACGGAGCGATTGCAATAGCGCTCCGTCCCTATTGGATTGAGTCCCTTTTGGATTGAGTCCGAAGGTATCAGTGCCCTCCCGCACTGTGGTCATGCCCCCCTGACTGATAGAGTTCGCTCTTGGGGTTCGCTCGCGAGGCGATGTAGGCGACGAGGTCGAGGATTTCCTCACGCGTCAGTTTGTCGAGCAAGCCCTTGGGCATGATCGAGATCGGCGACTTGGCTCGCTCGGCGATCTCCGAAGGCTTCAGCACGACGGGCGCCGTCTTGGCCAGCGGGTTCTCGATCAACTTCAATTGGTTCGGGGTCTCCTCGAGGATCAGGCCGGTGAGGACCTTGCCCGACTCGGTGGCCAGGGTATAGGCCTGGAACTTTTCGTTGATCTTGGCCGATGGCTCGAGGATTTCGCGAAGAATGTCGGCGGGCGTGAGCTTGGAGTCGAGCTTCGTCAGGTCGGGGCCGAACTCCTGGCCGGCTCCGTCGACCTTGTGGCAGGCGATACAGGTGGCCACCTGGAAGATCTGCTTCCCGTTGCTGAAGGAGCGGCCGGAGGCCAGCGGCGCCACGGCTGAGACCAGGTCTTCGAACTTCCACTCCTTGCGCGGTCGGTTGGATTTGAGCAAGTCATCCTTGATCGGCAACGGATTCTTGGCGAGGTAGGACTCGGGATCGGCCAGATACTCGTCAAGGTCGGCGACGACGTAGAGCGAGCCGTACATGCGTCTCCAGTGCCCCGGATAGGTGCAGACATAAGGATAAACACCAGGCTGGCTCGGCGCGGTGAACGCGAGCGTCTGCGACTCCCGGGGTTGGAGCAGACGGCTCGCCAGGATCACTCCCTTCGAGGAAGGAACATAGTTTCTCGCAAGGGCCCCAGGATCGGTCGCCGTGGATTCCCCGAGCAATCCGACTTCCTCGAGGGTTCCGGGCTCGATCACGACGACGTTGTGCGGCATCAGGTCGTTGTTCTCGAAGCGAATCTCGACCGGCTTGCCGGCGTTGACCGCGAGGCGTTCCTTGTCGAAAAGCATCTGCTCGGGCAACGTCCCCAGCCGGATGATGCGCACGCCAAGCTCGCCGAGTTCCTTGCGGATCCGCTTCGCTTGCTCGAGGGGGAGCTTCGAGGCCAGGGCGTCGGCCAGTTGGAGAGCGTCGAGCGCCGCCGGGTTGGTGCGATCGGCGGCCGGAATCGTGCGGACGTGGGCGATGAGGCGATCCAGGAGCGGTCGGGCTTCGGCCTCGGGCCAGTCGGCGGCCGGGATCCGTTGAAGGGCCTGGATCGCGGCTGGGCGATCGATCCCTTCGCTGACGAATCGGGCCAAGCTCTTGAAGGTTTGCGCCTCCTGGCCGCGAACGTAGGTGAGGGCATTCATCGCCGCGCGGCGGATGATATCCTCGGGGCCTCCCCCACTCAGCTTGTAAGTCAGCCTGGCGGTGGTGGCCGGTTGCTTGCTTTTCTCGAGCACGACGTTCCTGAGGCCGTCGAGGATGGTGAGGTTGAAGTTATCGAGCCGCTTCCCAAGATTACCATCGGTCCGGTTGTAGATGATGATCGAGTCGAGGGGTTGCTCGGCCCCGAGGTCAACCTCCCACCACGGATTCGGCGTGTTCTCCTCGGAATGGGTCTGACCGTTGGAGCTGAAGTCGCCGACCCGGTTGCCGTCGATGGCCCGCTTCGCCTCGCCACGGTTGGAGGTATTCTTCTGAGACGCTTTCCCCGCGGGGGCCAGGTTGCGGCCGTCGCTCATCACTTCGACCTCGGCCAGGGTCAGGGTTCTTTGCCGCCCTGGCAGCTCGATCCGCACATAACGGCCGTAAGTCCCTTTGGCCTGGGATGCGGATGAGGCGAGCGACTTGGGCAGGCCGTTCAAGAGCGGTTCGACCTTGGGATAGAGGCTCGCCCGCAAGCCCGGGTCGCGAATCAAGGGCATCGCCCCCAGCAAGTCCCGGAGCGCGGGCACCGATTTCTCGCCCAGCGCCCAGGCTTTCTCGACGTTCACGTCGGCAGCGATCAGGGCCACGAAGCCGAGCTGGCGAGTGACCGGCAAGACCGACTGAATCGCCATCGCTTCGAGGTCGCCACGGACACCAGCCAGTTCGGTGACGCTCCGGCCGGTGAGCAGGCGGGCGAGATCGAAGACGACGCTCTCGTCCCGGTCCCCCTTCTGGCCGTCCTGGCTCCGGATGGCGTCGATCAGGACTCGAAGCTCTGGCTTGTTCTCGCGTTTGGCAAGGCCGGTCAACGCCTCGCGGCGGACCTCGTCACGAATCCCCTTACGGAAGAGCAGCTCGAGTTCAACCCCACGGTCCCGCTTCATCTTGAGCAACTCATCCGTACCGATGTTCTTGAGGATGAACCGGGCGCCGGCGGCGGTGGTGAAGGCGATCGGCTGTCCCTTGGCGATGGCGTTCTTCCAGTACGGGTCGAGCGCCTTCCTCGTCTCGCCACTCGTGTACTCGAGGAACTCGTCGAGCGGATGCTCGGCCGCGATGAGCGGGATTTCGATCGCCTCGGGCACCTTGAAGAAGCTGGCCGCGCGGATCGCCTCGAGACGGACGCGGGGGTAAGTGTCGGCCGCCTGCGTCTTGAGGAGCTCGAGCGCCTCGGGCACCCGGTCACGCCAGTAGCAGAGGACTCGGGTCGCCGCCGCTCGGGCGCGGAAGTCGGGGGAACGGAGCACTCGCTTGAGCAGGTCGATATTCACCGTGTTGTGGTACTGATGAACCCAGAGGGCTTCGAGGACGTGGTGCTCATAGTCTGGGTCGGTCTTATCGAGGCTGGCCACCCACTTGCTGATCGGAGCCAGAACTTCCTCGGTCGGCCGCGCCCCCAGTTCGGTTTTGACCCGGTAGCGGACACGGTCCTCGGGCTCCTTGAGCAGGTCGAGCAGTGTCTCGACGGGCTCACCCGCGATCTTGGGTGACTTCAGAAGCGGGCGGCCCTCGGCGGTGATCCGATAAACGCGGCCGTGCAGGCGGTCCCGGCTCGGGTCGCGCAAGTTGTGCTGCATGTGGCCGATGATCGGGTTCTGCCAGTCGAGAAAGTAGATCGCACCATCAGGGCCGATCTCGACATCCGAAGGGCGGAAGTTCAGGTCCGACGAGGAGAGGATCGGCTCGAGCTCCGTACCGGAGAGGCTGGCGTCGTTATCTTCGATCTTGTACTGAAGGATGCCCTGAAACCCGATGACGTTGGGCACGAGCAGGTTCCCCTGCATCGACTCGGGAAAGTGCCGGCTCGAGAGCGTTTCGAGGCCCGGGCAAGGCCGGGTGCGCTGCTTGTAGACCGAGGGGGCACGGCCATGCTTTTCGGGAAAGTCGAGGTGGCCGGAGAAGAGAGTGCCGTGATAAGGCACGGCCCCGGTGCCGTCGGTCACGATGTCCTGACCCCAGCGGTCGAAGACATGGCCGTGCGGGTTGGCGAACGAGTAGCTGACGTAGACATCGAATTTCTGGGTACGCGGCTCGTAGCGAAAGACCCCGGCATTAATACAACGCTCAGAGGGAGCGTACGGCGTTTCGACCTGGGTATGGTGGAACGTCCCCTCCTGGAAATAGAGCGCACCGCCCGGGTCGAGCAAGAAGCTATTGGACGTGTGGTGGGTATCGGCCGAGTCGAGCCCGCTGAGGACGCGTTGTCGGACGTCGGCCTTGTCGTCGCCGTCAGTATCCTTGAGGAAGACGAGGTCGGGCGCCTGCGCGACATAGACACCGCCGTTGGCGAACTCGAATCCGGTCGGGCAGTGCAAATGGTCGGCGAACGTTTTCACCGAGTCGGCCTTGCCGTCTCCGTCGGTGTCTTCAAAAATCAAGAGTTTGTCATTCATCTCCTCCTTGGGCTTCCAGTGAGGATAGGTCGGCCAGACCGCGACCCAGAGTCTGCCTTTGGGGTCGAATGACATCTGCACCGGCTTGGCCAGCAGCGGGAACTCTTTCTCGGAGGCGAACAGGTTGACCTTCAGCCCTTTGGCGACGGTCATCGTCCGGATCTCTTCTTCGCCATCCAGGAAGATATGCTCGCCGTTGGGCCCCTTCCCCGGCTTGTTCGTGATGACGGGGATGAAGGGAGGAGTGTTGATGTCGTCAACTTTCAGATCGCCCCCCTTGGCGACCGCCCAGATCCGCTGGTCACGGTTGCCGGTCATCACGTCGAGGACTTTCATCTCGCGCTGGGCGACCACGCGGTTGGTCTGGCCGTCGGTGAACTTCAGGTCAGCTCGACCGCCGTAGATCGAGTAGCCGTCGACCGTCCGGTAGCGGTTGAACCAGTGAAAGGCCTTGTCCACGACCGCGTTGCGCAGCCGCTCCAGCTCGGCCGGGTCGCGTTTCGGCGCGGGGCCGTCGGGAAAGAGGGCCTCGTCGATCACACGGGCAAGCTCTCGGTTGCCCTCTTCATTGAGGTGGACGCCATTGATCGTCAACGCCTTTTCACTTTTTTTATAAATTTCACTTGTCGGTGTGAATAGATCGACGAACAACACGCCATGAGCTCGGGCGACTTCGCGCATGGCGGCGGTGTACAGCTTCAGCCGTGCATTGTTCTCGGCGCCGTCGGGAAGGTTGGGTTGGTGCAGGTTCTCGTGCGCGATGGGCGAGAAAAGGACGAGCCGGGGCGCCTCTTTCCCATTGTATTTTTGAGCAAGTGAATGCTTGATGAAGTTCGTGAGTTCTTCCTTGTACGCATCGAGCCCCGCTTGTCCCGCGAACGACTCGTTGTAGCCGAAGAAGGCGAAGATGACGTCGGCCTTGGTGAAGGTCAGCCAGTGGTCGGGCGTGCCGAAGTCCTTCGAGCGAATTCTGCGTGAGAGGTCGATCTCATCTCCCGAGAAGCCCAGGTTGCGGACGACCAAGTCGCGGTCCGGAAATCGACTGTAGAGATAAGTCTCGAGCCAGCCGTCGTGCTGCATCCGGTCCGCGAGCGTGTTCCCGATCAGGCTGATATGGTCCCCGGGCCGGACCTCGAGCGACCCGGCCGCCTGAGCGAATGGGCCCTGGAGCAGTGTGATCCCGGTGAGGAGCACGGCAAACCGTTTGAGGGAGAGTCGCGAGCGAGAGGTTGGAGAGTCGAGGAGTCGGTCCATGGCGATCGGCCTCGGGGTTCGTTATCGTGCGATCCAAACCCATTGTGGATCGATTAACGAGTCGGATAGGGGCATCGAACGCCTGCGAGCCGTTCAACCCTTGGTGGATTACACTCGACGACGCTCCTACCGGCAAGGACCTGACCGAGCGACCAGATGACCACTTGTCGCCGCTTGCCCCCATGGAGCCGCGGGAAATGATTCAAGGCTAACGGAAATTCGAAGGCGTGTATGGAATCGACCCTCTCATCGCGACCCCAAGGGTTCGCTATAATGTCGGCCGCCCACGCCTGACGATCACCGACACTTTTGAGTTTCGCGACGTGCCCGCGATTCTCGCTCTCCACCGCTCCCCATCCCGAAACCCGGGCGGGCCACCGGTCCGCCTCATCACTTTTGGAGACCAGGTCGATGAGCCGACCGACGAGACGCGACTTCCTGCGAGCCTCGGCCGCCGCGACGTCCGGTGGAATCCTGCTCCACTTTGCTGATTCCGGGTCGCGCACCATGGCCGACGAGACCAAGTCGCCGAATGAGCGACCGCGGGTCGGTTGCATCGGTCTCGGCGGCATGGGGCGAGGTGACGCCAAGGCCGTGAAGCGCTACGGCGACATCCTGGCCGTCTGCGACGTCGACCGCGAACATGCCGAGTCCGCCAAGAACGAGAAGAGTATCGGCAATGGCAAGGCCGACATTTATGAGGACTACCGTAAGCTGCTCGACCGCAACGATATCGATATCGTTACCATCAGCACGCCCGACCACTGGCACACCCGAATTGCCATCGCTGCCCTCCGCGCCGGTAAGGATGTTTACTGCCAGAAGCCGCTGACCCTGACGATCGACGAAGGCAAACAGCTCCGCAAGGTCGTCGAGGAGACGAAGCGAATCGTCCAGGTCGGCACCCAGCAGCGGAGCGAAAACAAGAATATGTTCTTGACCGCGGTCGCCATGGTCCGCGACGGGCGGATCGGCAAAGTCAAACGCGTGACCTGCGCCATCGGCGGCACGCCCGACGAGGGTAAGACCTTTCGGAAGACTCAACCGCCCGCGTCGCTCAACTGGGACATGTGGCTGGGCCAAACGCCCAAGGTCGACTACATCGCCGAGCGTTGCCACAACAATTTCCGCTGGTGGTACGAGTACTCGGGCGGCAAGATCACCGACTGGGGAGCTCACCACGTCGACATCGCCCAGTGGGCCATCGGCATGGAACAATCCGGCCCCAAGACGGTCGAAGTTCTCTCCGCCGAGCACCCGGTCCCCTTCCAGAACGGAATGCCGACCGTCGATGACCGTTACAATGCGGCCACCGCGTTCCGGGTCCGCTGCCTCTTTCCCAACGAGGTGGAGCTCCTGATCCGCCACGACACGGAGAACGGTATCGAGTTCGAGGGAGAGAACGGAACCTTCTTCGTCAGTCGCAGCAAGCTGGTCGGGGAACCCGTCGACGAGCTGGCCAAGAACCCGATCCCCGAGTCGGCCTTGATCGCGCTCCGCAAAGGCAGGCGAATCGACACCCACATGGGGAACTTCATCGAGTGCGTGCGCGACCGAGCCACACCGGTCTCCGACGTCGCTTCCCATCACCGAATGCTCACCACCTGCCACCTCGCCAACATCGCGCTCCGGCTCGGGCGAACCCTCACCTGGGACCCGGACAGCGAACAAATCGTCGGCGACCCCGACGCCAACAAGTGGCAAAGCCGCGAGCAGCGTCAAGGGTACGAGATCCAAGCCTGAACGCCTCTTCGCCAGGACTGCGGGGCGCCCGTCCGCTCGTGTTCGATTCCGATCGAATTGCGGGCGGGGCGCCCACGGTCCCCGCCATGGCGACTTTGGCAGAGGCCGGAGTCGGGCCGAGAACGCCGGCGATCCCAAACTTCCTGTCCTCGCTACCTTCGCGAGATTCCCTTTCACGAACCAGTACGATATGATCCGATTCTTCGAGTGCCCCGCGCCCCGAATCACGAGCGCGTGGGTCCGACGGCTCTCCTCGTCTCGATCCGAGCATACCTTTCACGGCAAAAGAGGCATGCCTGGAGCCCCCTTCGTGGCCGAAGAGGGATGTCTGCGCGTCATCCGTTGAGGAATTGAATCCGGCCGAACGGGAGATCGAAATCATGTCCTGCGTTCGTTGGGTGGTGACGGCGTCGTTGTTCGCCTGGCTCGGGGTTCCCGCGGTTGCCGAAGACTTTCGGGACCTGTTCAACGGCAAGGATCTGGATGGGTGGGTGGCCGAGGGGGTCAAGGACTTCGTGAAGGATGGCGAAACCAGACCGGTCTGGAGCGTGAAGGACGGCGAGATCCTCTGCACCGGGCAGGGATTCGGTTTTCTTCGGTACGACCGCGAGCAGTTCGCCGACTTCGTCTTCGAGGTTGAGTTCCGCATGGCTCCCAAGTGCAACAGTGGCCTGGGCATCCGCACGCGGGTCTTCGATCCCAAGAGTTCCAGGGCCACTCGCCCCTCGATCTATAGCTATGAGATCCAGTTGACCGACGATGCGGGCCAGCCGGCATCGACGCACAGCAGTGGATCGCTTTATCGGTACGTCGCTCCCAAGGAAAGCGCCATGAAGCCGGCCTTGGAGTGGAACAGGATCATCGTGGAATGCGTCGGCTCCGAGATCAAGGTCACGCTCAACGACAAGGCGATTATCGACGTCGATCAAAACACCATCGAAGCGCTCAAGAAAAAGCCGCTCAAGGGGTACGTCTGCCTCCAGAACCATGGCGGAACCATCGAGTTCCGCAACATTCGGATTCGTGAGATCAAGGGGACGAACAACCGGAGCAAGCTCTCGACCTTTCAATGACTCACCCTGAAGGTGTCTGATTTCGCTGACATGCTCACCCGATCACAACATTTCGGCTCGATACCACTCCATGAATACCGATCGAATCCACACTCAGCGCATTCAGACCCTCTCCTACTGGACGCGACCGGTCACGATCGAGCCTCTACCGGGTGGCATCACCAATCACAACTACCTGGTCAGCGACGCCGGGCATCTCTACGTGGCGCGACTCTGCGTCGACAAGGCGTTGCTCGGGATCGACCGCCGCAACGAAGTCGTTTGCCACAAGGCGGCACATGGCTGCGGGATCGCCCCCGAGCTCGTCCACCAGGAAGACGGGGTCCTCGTCACTCAGCACGTCTCGGGCCGGACTCTCGCGCCCGAGGATGTGCGTGACCTCGCCTTCATCCCTCAACTGGCCGCCGTCTTGCGAACGCTGCACGAATCGTGGGATGAGCTCACCGGGGAGATCCTCTACTTCTCCCCCTTTCAGACTGCGCGCACGTACGCGAAAACGGCCGTTTCGCTGAACGCGCGGTTGCCGGGCGACATCGACGAACTGCTCGAAGACGCCGGCCACCTTTCCCGACAACTCGGCCTGTTCGTGCCGGTTCTCTGCCATAACGACCTGCTGGCCAGCAACATCATCATCGATGACCACGACGATCGGATCTGGCTGGTCGACTGGGAATACGCCGGAATCGGCCATCCGCTGTTTGACCTGGCGGGCATCTGCGCCAACAACGCCTTTTCGGAAGCTCAGGAACTCACGTTGCTGGAGGCTTACCGCGACACAATCAACGAGTGCGACCTCCGCGACCTCCGCATCCTCAAAACCATGTCCTCCCTGCGTGAGGCGCTCTGGGCCGTGATCCAGACGGTGGCGTCCGACATTGATTTCGACTACGTCCGCTATGCCAACGAGAATTTCGAGGCATACCGGGAGGCAAGGAGACAGCTCAGGAGCCCCGTCACGGCCCCTTGAGTCAACGAGGGGGACGGTTCATCCGGAAAACAAGGGCTTGGAGAAACCGGCATCTCCTAACTACAATCTTTCTTTCGCGCCCCCGGACGGGGGCCTCCCCGTTCTTAAAGAGGATTGGCCGGCAGGGGTCGGCAAACAGGACGATCCCGTCCCTGCCAGAACGGTTATCCTCGAATCGAAGGCACGCCATGACGCCCCAGCAGACCTCGGATTCCTCGTCCCAGATCTACGACAACAACGGCCAGTACACCCGTAAAGGGATCTTGCGATACGAAAGGATCTTCGGCGAAGGCTACATCAGCACCGGAGGTCACGAGACCACCCTCTACCTCTGCTCCAAGCTCGAAGGCCGACTGCTCCCCGGAGCGCGGGTGCTCGACGTGGGCTGCGGCATCGGTGGCGCCATGTTCTACCTGGCCAAGGATTACGGCTCGAAGGTCACGGGCATTGACCTCGCGCCCATGATGATCACCATCGCCCAGGAACGGGCCGCCGAACTCAAAGACGGCACCAACGCCACGTTCCTCCTCGGCGACATCATGGAGATCCCGGCCAACGAGACGTTCGACATCATCTGGAGCCGCGACGCTCTGATGCACATCGCCGACAAAAAGGGCCTCTTCTCCCGACTCTACGACCTGCTCGAGCCGGGCGGCAAGCTCGTCATCACCGACTACGCCAAGGGCCTCGGCGCAGGCTCGCCCGAATTCCAGGCCTACGTCGCCTCGACCGGCTACGACCTGCACGACCCGGCAAGCTACGGCAAGCTCCTCGAAGCGGCCGGGTTCGTCGATGTGGTCGTCGAAGACGCGACCGACAAGTTCCTCGACATCATGAAGCGCGAGTCCGACCGGCTGGCCGCCAATCCCGAGTCGTTCGTCAAGGAGTTCAGCGAGCAAGACCTGAACTACCTCCGCGATCGCTGGGCCATGAAGGACGGCTTCTGCAAGGCGGGCGACATGAAGTGGGGCATCTTCCAGGCCTCCAAGAGCCGCTAAGCGAAGCCCCACGCACCGGTCGAAGAACAACAAAGGTCCGGTCGGGCCTGAATCATCGTCGCAACTTCCGATCGGCGGATTGGCCAGGGTCGCCACCATGACTCCGGCGAATCCGCCTCGATCGTTTTGCCGTCCCGCAATTTCCGCCTCCTCACACCCCCTCGCCACATCTTGACAGAAGTACATCAAGCCGATAGGTTCTGACTCGGCGGCGGCGCCCCAAGCGGGTGAAACCACGGTCTTCGGATCGTTGATCTCACCTCTCCGGGGTTACCCCGGGGGAGCAGATTCCACGGCAATCGCAGCGCGTGACGGACGTTACGCTCCGCGTAATTAACGTCACGCCCGACGAGACTGGTTGGGGCGACCACCGCTGTTATCCACCCAGAACACCGAATTCATCGTCCGGGGACTGGCCGAGGCGTTCGCCGAAGGGGTCTGGGACCTCGACGGCCTTGTCGCTCGAGGTGAACAGACGCTTGGCCGGCGGCCGCGATGGCTCCGCCCTCTGGCTCGCCGGCTGCTGGCCGCCTTCCCTCCGGGGCCGCGCCCCCGAGCGGCGCGAATCGCCCGGTTTATCCACACGGATCGCGGCTTCGCACGAGTCCGCGAACGGTCCGAGCTCACGATGGAGTGGAGCCGCCGGCCTCCTCCCGTCATGAGCCCCGGACCGGGGGCGCCGGGGTCCTGGCCGGTCCCGGCCATTGTGACCCCGGAAGACCTGGCCGCGCGAGTTGGCCTGACTCGCTCCGAACTCGACTGGTTTGCCGATTCGCAAGGTCGCGAAGGCCGCGAAGCGTCGGAAAAGGTCCGGCACTACCAATATCGCTGGCAAGCGAAGCGATCGGGCTCGGCCCGCTTGATCGAGGCTCCGAAACCCCGCCTGAAATCCCTCCAGCGCTGGCTGCTCGACGAAATTCTCGCGGTGATCCCCCCACATGACGCCGCTCACGGCTTCCACATCGGCCGATCGGTAAGGACCTATATCGAGCCCCACATCGGCCGAACCATCGTCCTGAAAATGGACCTCCGCGACTTCTTCCCTTCGATCTCAGCCGCCTGGATCACCTCCCTTTTCTTGACGGCCGGGTATCCTGAACCGGTGGCTCGCCTCCTCTCGGGCCTCTGCACCAACTGCGTCCCCCCCGACGTCTGGGCCGATCCAAGGTGCCCGATCCAGGGCCCCGAGCATTGGAGGCTGAGGCGGCTCCACCGCCAACCGCACCTGCCCCAGGCGCCCCGACCTCCCCCGCACTGGCGAACCTCTGCGCCTTCCGGTTCGACTGCCGTTTGCAGGCGCTTGCCGGCTCGGTCGAAGCCCGATACACCCGATACGCCGACGACCTGGCCTTCTCGGGGGGCCACCGGTTCGCGCGAACGGTCGATCGGTTCCAGATCCAGGTCGGCGCGATTGCCCTGGAAGAAGGCTTCGCGGTCCAGCCCCGGAAGACGCGAGCGATGCGTCAAGCCGTCCGCCAGCGCGTGGCCGGCGTCGTCCTCAACGTGCGGCCGAACCTCCCCAGGCCAGAGTATGACCGGTTGAAAGCCACATTGAACAACTGCCTCAAACTCGGTCCAGAGTCCCAGAACCGGGATCACCACGTCGACTTCAAAGCGCACCTGCACGGACGAATTGCCTATCTGACGACGCTCAACCCCGAACGCGGGCAACGGCTCCACGCATTGTTCGACCAAATTGCGTGGTGAATGGTCGCACGGGTATTCTACAGAGCCGCACAGAGTCCACAGGTGGATATCATTCTCGTTTTGATCTCCAACCGGATCAACTCGTCCTCAAACGCTCTCCAGAGGTGGGGTACCCATCCCCCCCTATTATTCTCGATTCGGAGACCGCCAATGATGCGCATCGCTCTTGCCTTCGGCCTGCTCTCCACGCTCGCCGTGACCCAGGCCACGGCCGCCGACGAACGTCCCGTCGCCGAGAAGTACTTGATCTCGGGCGACCTCGCGGGGGGCGAGACCGCCCTCGACGCAATTCTCAAGGCCCGTCCCGCGGACGCCCAGGCCCGGTTCGGCCTCGGCACGGTCCAGTTTGTCCGCGCAGTCGAACACTTGATCCAGGCGTTTTATCAGCACGGGTTGCAACCCGACCTCTCCGGCAACATGATCCCGTTCGCGCGGTTACCGGTCCCGGCCAACCCAAATCCGAAGCCGATCGCGTATGAAGACCTGCGCAAGATCATCGAAGACTTCGTCGGCGACCTCGCCAAGGCCGAGGCGACGCTCGGACAAGTCCAGGACGACGCGGTGAAGCTCCCCATCCGCTTCGGCCTCATCCGTCTGGATTTCGACGGCAACGGCCAGGCGAGCGAGGACGAGACGCTCTGGAAGATCTACGCCCGCCTCAACGGCCAAGCCGGCCAGGGCAAGCCCGGCGACGAGGCCGAGGCATTCCCGATCAGCTTCGACCGCGGCGACGTGGCCTGGCTACGAGGCTACTGCCACCTCTTGATGAGCCTCTCCGAGGTTTACCTGGCACATGACGCGAAGCTCCTCTTCGAACATACGGCTCACCTGTTCTTCGCCAAGCCCAAGTCGCCGTTCCCGTTCCTGAAAAACGATCCTCAAGGGCTCAACCCGATGGGTAACAACGGCCCCAAGGTCGGGTTGATCGGCGACCTCCTGGCGTTCGTCCACCTGCTCCATTTCCCGGTGAAAGAGCCCGCGAGAATGGAGGCAGCGCTCAAACACCTGGAGACGATGATCACCCTCAGCCGAGAGTCGTGGAGGGCGTATCTCGCCGAGACCGATGACGACCATGAATGGATCCCGAACCCGAAGCAGAACACCGTCATGCCCAACGGGAAGGTCACCGGCGAAATGCTCAAAGGTTGGCTCGGATTCCTCGACGAGGCCGAGGCGATCCTTGCCGGCAAAAAGTTGGTTCCGTTCTGGCGCGAGGCCAACCACAAAGGGGTGAACCTGCACCGAGTCTTCACCGAGCCGCGGGAGCTCGACCTGATCTTCTGGGTTCAGGGAACAGCCGCCGCGCCCTACCTCGAGGATGGACCGGTCACCCAGCCGGAGTTCTGGAGCCGCCTCCTGCGTGTCTTCCGAGGCGAATTCTTCGGGTTCGCAATCTGGTTCAACTGAGGCTGAGACTGAGACGTCCGCCCACTTCAGACCGATGGATTGAGGTTCAAATGCGCTTTCCCATGCTCATTCCCTGCCTCGTCTCGATCGCGTTCTCCGCGACGGTTGGTTTCAGCCAAGCCGTGCCCGATTCAATCATTGCCGAGGGCGTGCCCGCGGTTCCCAGGACGCTTGCCGAGTCGTTGTCTCGTTATCAGAACAGCCGCGCGGCGGTTTTCCAGGGCTGGTACGCTGATCGTCGCGAGGTCCTGATCACGACCCGATTCGCCGACACCAACCAGGTCCACCTCGTCACCTCCCCTGGGGGTGCGCGAACCCAGCAAACCTTTCTCTCGGACCGTGTCCTGGGCGCGATTTCTCGCCCGGGGCACGAGCAGTTCCTGTTCGAAGCCGACCAAGGGGGGGAGGAGAACTACCAGTTCTTCCTCAACGACCCCAAGGATGGATCCATTACGAGGCTCAGCGATGGCCGCTCGAGGCACGTCTCGGCGCGCTGGTCAAACTCCGGGCGGCAGCTCGCCTGGAGCGGCAACGCGCGCAATGGCAAAGACATGGATCTCTATATCATCGACCCCGCAAGTCCTCAGTCCGCCCGCAAGCTCAAGGAGGTCAGCGGCGACTGGATGATCGCGGACTGGTCTCCCGACGATCAACGCGTCGCGGCCGTCGAATATCGCTCTATCAATGAGAGCTATGTCTACTTAGTAGATATCAAAACCGGGCAAACCGAGGCGATCACCCCGAAGAGCTCGAGCGAAGCGCCGGTGGTCTCGCATGCCGACGTGCGCTGGTCGAAGGACGGAAAGGCGATCTACTGGACGTCAGATCGCGATGCCGAATTCCGCCGATTGACTCGGTACGATCTGGCCACCCGGACGAGCACCACGTTGACCGCCGGGATCCCCTGGAACGTAGACGGGTTCGACCTTTCGGACGACGGCGCGACGATCGTGCTGTCCGCCAATGAGAATGGGATCTCCCGGATCCACATCCTCGACGTCGCGAGCGGCGGTGAGTTGCCTGCCCCGGCGCTACCGGCCGGCCAGGTCGAGGGAATTCAGTTTCGTCGGCAATCACGCGAGTTCGCGTTCAGCTTGACCTCAGCGCGGGCGACGCCCGACGTCTATTCGTACGATCTGGACGGCGGGATCCTGTCGCGCTGGACTCAGAGCGAGACGGGCGGCCTCAACCCCAGTAAGTTCGCCGCGCCCGAGCTCATCCACTACCCCAGTTTTGATGGCCTGTCGATCCCTGCCTTTGTCTACCGGGCTTCGTCGCCCCGGTTCACCGGTCCGCGTCCGGTCCTGATCGACATCCACGGCGGTCCCGAGGGGCAGTTTCGCCCCGGATACCTCGGCCGGGCCAACTACCTGATCGACGAGTTGGGAATCACGCTCGTCTTCCCCAACGTGCGTGGATCGGCGGGATACGGCAAGTCGTACCTGAAGCTCGACAACGGTCCGAAGCGTGAGGATTCCGTCAAGGACATCGGCGCCTTGCTCGACTGGATCGCCAAGCAGCCCGATCTGGATGCGTCGCGTGTGGGGGTGATCGGGGTCTCCTACGGCGGCTTCATGGCGCTGGCGAGCCTGACCCACTACAGTGATCGCCTGAAAGGAGGCATCGACATCGTCGGAATCTCGAACTTCATCTCGTTCCTCGAGAACACCCGCGGTTATCGCCGCGACCTCCGGCGGGCCGAGTACGGCGACGAACGCGACCCAGCGATGAGGGCCATCTTCGAGGCGATCTCCCCTCTGATGAATGCGGACAAGATCAAAGTCCCCCTGCTGGTTGCGCAAGGGCAAAATGACCCCCGCGTCCCGGCCTCGGAATCGGCGCAGATCGTCGCCAAGGTGCGTCAAGGGGGCCAGCCCGTGTGGTCGATCGTCGCCAAGGACGAGGGGCACGGCTTCGCCAAGAAGAAGAATCAGGACTATCTCCAGGAGGTTGAAGTCCTCTTCCTGAAGACCCACCTCCTGGGAGATCGCCCGTAGTACGGATAGGCCGGCAGCTCAGGTGAGACAAGACGTTGTGGGATCGGCCAGCGAACTTGACCGCTCCCACACCGTCCGTGTTACGGCAATGAGGTCGATGACCTCAAGCGTGGCGGAACCGCGCTGGCCGTGGAAATCGTGGAAATCGCGAAGGCCGTCGCGGGGTCGCCATCAAAGCGTCGGCATACGCCTTGCCGCGACCCTTGCCCAGATTGATCACAATGGTCTCATGACCGTGGTCGTCATTCGCCTGGTCAGGACCGTTGAGGTTTTGAAACCGCCGCACAGCCCGGCGCATCTCCCTCGGCGTCATTTCGGGCATCCAGCCGTTGACCCCTTGGTCGGGCTGTTGCGCCACCGTCGTGTTGTACGGGGCAATCGGGGCCTGCGTACTTGTGCCGAAGTTGACCAGCAGCCCAAAGGCGCCATTCGAACCGGCACCGCTCTGAGCGGCCTTACCTTGGATGTAATAGGTCTGGCCTGGGGTGACGCCAGTCACCGTGTAGGTCACGGTTGCCCCAAAAACGTCTGGGGCGCTCACGGTGCCAACCGTCGCATACGCGCTGTTGACCACAGTCAACCAAGGACTGAGCGAACTGAGGCTGGTCGACTGCATCGTCACCTTCATGGTCCCAGTCGTCGAACTGGGCACGGTGATCTTGTACCACTCAAAGTTGCTCGCCTGCGTCACATACCCTGCGCCATAGGACATCCGGCCTTGGGCGTCGGTCAGCGACGTCAAGTCGATGGCAGTGGACAAGGTGCTGTTCGCAGTTGGGTCGGCCGGGACCCCGCCGTAGAGGTACTGAATCCCCGCGACGTCGTCAGAGTGGAGACTCTGCTTCATCCAGGCATAGTAAGTGTACATGTTCGCCGCGGTGATCGCCGAGTGGCCCATCCCGAGCGAGTGGCCGATCTCGTGAATCGCAACCGACAAGAGGTCGTAATCGTTGTTGATCTTCCATGTCTGTGCGGTGTTGATCACGATGTCGCCGGCATCGGGACCGCCGTTGACCGGCGGCGGCAACAGAGAATACCCCAGGTAGGCCGGGTGCATCGCGGTGCCACCGATGCGGATGTCGCCGAAACGCGAGTCATTTTGCTGATTGCCCGTTCCGCCGACCGGATCGCCATTGTCGGTGACTTCGACGATGTTGAACCCGGCAACTTGCTGCCAGATCGCAGCCGCTTTCCGAAACTGATCCTGCCAGGTGGCCGTGGGGGCCACGGCGTTCATCGTCTGGAACAAGTTGCTGGACACACCACCAATGCTCGTACCATCGGGCATGAAGCTGTAGGTTATCCGAATGGGATAGTACCAATGTCCGCCGTTGATGGTGGCGAGGAGCTTCCTGTCTTCGAGACCTTCCACGGCCGGACGAAGAG
Source organism: Singulisphaera photorubra (assembly GCF_045290345.1). Lineage (GTDB taxonomy): Bacteria > Planctomycetota > Planctomycetia > Isosphaerales > Isosphaeraceae > Singulisphaera. The sequence continues at coordinate 6,286,446 of NZ_CP155447.1, forward strand.
ATCGGGCCCGAATACGACGGACGGCGTCGCGGCATCGACCTGCGATGCGAATCATCATAAACTCCTTGGTGCATCGAACTTAAGGGTCCGAAGCCTCAGACTGAGGTCAGTCATACTCGGCCCGTACGGGCTGATCCTTGAGGCAATCACCGACTTCATTCCGCAGACTCAAAACAGGGCGATTCCGGCAGAGTAGGCTCGGCCGGCTCCAATCGTCACGAAACAACAAACGCTCCGATTGGATACCGCGGTCACCACCATTGTAGCATTCGATGTTTGGCCCACCTCGAATCGAACTCTTATAGTTTAGTTGGAGTCTTCCCCCGAAACCGGCACAAATTTTCGACCCTTTTGCTGGCTCAGAAGGAAAAGACCGAACGCATGTCAGGAAAAGCTCAGCCTTTGCTCACCACGCCCAAACTTTCCGCCGACTTGTACTTAGTAAACCTGATGAGGCGAGGCAATCCGTCATCAGGGTATCTGGCTCTCGGAGGGTCCTTGTAAGATGCGACGCGATCGGGTGATAGTGACGGATGTGGAACGCAGCAAAGATCTCAAAGAGTGAGCCCCCTAGCCCTGCGCACCGTCGAGTCGGTGCAACCTCTACAAGATCTGAGGGGCAAGGCGATGGACGTGACCAATGAAAACCTGGGCCTTTTGATCGACAAGGCAAAAGCAGGCGATCAAGATGCGATCCAGAGCCTACAACGCTTCGAAAACGACATCCGTCTGATGGTTCGAGTCCGGCTGCCTCGGCCGCTCCGGTCACAGTTTGACTCGATGGATTTCGTCCAGGACGTCTGGCAAAGTTTCTTTCGAATTTTCAATCACGATCCGGAGCGGTTCGCGCAGGTCCGCGACCTCCGCGGTTTTCTCGCAGGGGTGGCGCGCAACAAGGTCTACGAGGAATACCGACGACGCTCCCTCACCCAGAAGTATGACCTGGAGCGTGAGGAACCGCTCTACATTCGTCGGGGGAATCGCGATATTCCGCGGGAGCTCATCGCCTCAGACCCCACGCCCAGCCAGGATGCCCAAGCCAGAGAGCGGCTCGACCAACTTCTCGAAGGGCGAAGCCCCCGCGAAGCGGAGGTCATCGAGCTTCGCCGTCAGGGTCTGACGTTCGAGGAAATCGCCACGCAAACCGGGTTGCATGAACGCACCGTGCGTCGGGTGATTGAAACCATCCGTCGTCGCATGGACGCCCGCAAGGAACCGTGAACACGGATCGGAAATTTCCAGCAGAATAGCCTGGTGCACGGAGAGGCGGATCCGCCGTCCTGCTCAGGTCACTGAGTAGGCCCAATGACCGGTCGCGTCGCGAGCCGCTGGGGGGATGTGACGGCTCGGGCCGGGGTCGAGGCAGCATCGCCGTTGATCGAGCCCTCGATCAAGACGATTCGCGGGGGCTGTTCGCTTCACTGCCCTTGCGGTATCCAAGATTCTGCAAGACCTCGAGCACTTCGCTCCAGGTCGGGAACATTCGTCCACTCGACTGCTGATAATCCTGAATCGCCGTCCGGAATTCTTGCTCGGCGAGTGCGGACGACTCGGCCGAATCTGAGTGATGTGTTCTTGGCCGATCTCGGGCCGGCGACACTCGACCTGGAAGTTCGGAGGAGTGAACCCCCGGATGGGTTTCGTGGAACGTGCCCACCTGCGTCGCCTTCTGCTCATCGGAAGGTAACGCCACGCGCTTACGGCGACTCGATTGTAGCCCGGACATCATCGATCCCCTCAACTCTGCAACCTTGCGGCGCCCGTTCTCACGGCCCATCCCCAATCAATCGGGCTCTTCCCTGAGAGACCCAATGAATGACCCGCTGAATTGGAATTATGGGCAAGATAGGCAGAATGAGGCAACCGAAATTCTCACTTTTCGAGCGAGAATGTCGCAAGGTCTCAGGCGACCTGACGGGATGGAATCAGGTGCGTGGGAAAGAGAATCATTCAAGGTCGGTGGGACCGAGAACGGCGCCGACCCATCCGAGACCAGGAACATGGCTCACCTGGGAAGGCCTCGCGACCAAATCCAGCCGTTCCCATTCTTCCTCGGTCCAGATCCGAAGCTCGCAGAGGGTGTCACCCACGATGCAATAGATAGGCGTTATCGATGATTTAGCCGCTCGGTTCTGCTTACGCTGGGAGGGGGGATTATTAGGGATTATCACTGTGTTTAATCCTCCGGATGAGGCACGCCGTTGTGCCGTCAAAAGTCATTGTCGAGTGACGTTACGAAAGTGTGAGATCTTCAGCGATTACAGAGCCGGGGCGAGACCGTTGATCGGCCTATGCTTATTATCGCCATAAACCAATTTCTTATTAACAGAATTCGCCAGAGGACCCACGAAATTTATAAAGGTTTCGTTCCTTTGTCTAGGGAGCGCTCCCGACTCGCGCTACTCTCGATTCAAGAATCGGGTCGGGCGAGCAAGCTCTGGAACCGTGTCTGGGTATAATCGAGACTCCATACTCCGCATGATGTTTTCCTTCCGTCTTGGCAACAATAAACGAGTGGGAGACGGCCAGATGACGGCGTCGAGCAAGATCGCTGACTATCAATCGTATCGGGGTCTGCCGAGCCTGGCGGGCCTGGCGACCCTGGCCGAGGCGGCTCGCCCCGGGCTCGGGATCGAGGCGTGCGTGACCCGTCTCAAGCGGTTTCATTATGCGTTTCGGCGGCTCCACGAGATTTTCACCGCCTGGATCACCGCCGAGCCGATTTACGAGATCAAGACGGCGTTTTCCCTGCACGCGTACCTTTGCTCCGAGCATGTTCTGGCGCTCCGCACCCGCGTGGGCGAGATGCGTGAGCCTCCCTTGGGCCTGGAAGTCGTCCCTGATCCGGCCTTAGAACTGCTTTTTGACGAGATCCTTGCGGCCCCCACGACCGGCGAACGACTCGTGGGCCTCTACGAGAAGGCGCTGCCCGCGCTCGACGCGGCCCTGGCGCGGCACATGGCCGACACGAACCCGCTCACCGATGCCCCCTCGGTACGGGTCTGCCGGTTCGCCCGCCTCGAGTTGGCCGACATGATCGATTTCGGCACCAAGAGCGTCGCCTGCCTGGTCGACGACGAGGCACGCCGGGCCATGGAACCGTGGTCGAGCTTGCTGGAGGATTGCCTGGCTGTCACCGGAGCGATCGACGGTTCAGCGCAGCCGTTGGACAAAGCGATCGAACGGCTTCATTCGGCAACACCTTACATCTACGACCCGATTCCCCGGCGCGATGAGCGGTTTCTCGATCTCTATAACCAGGGAGTCAACCCCGAGGCGTTCCTCTACAACCCGGCGTTCGACCCGCGGTCGAAGTCGCTGATGATGCTCTTCAAACGGCTTCGTGAGATCGACGTGCCGGAGATGATGGCGAGTATCATCCACGAAACCAAGGGGAAGCCCTGGAATTACTACCGCGATATGAGCCGCCAACTCTGGGATGAAGCGCGGCACGCGATGATGGGCGAGGTGGGCTTCGCCTCGCTCGGGATCGACTGGAGGGCGGCCCGGATTACTCACAACTGGTCGCTGCGTCTGAATACCGAATGCACGCCGATTGAGCGGCACGCGGTTCTCTACTTCATCGAACAAGGGCTCATGGCGAAGACCGGCAAGCGCTACGAGTGGGAAGTGGGAGTCCAGTCGGGTGACCCGCTGATGGCCACGATCCAGGACTTCGACTGGGCGGACGAAGTCCTCCATGCGTCGCTGGGCCGAGAATGGTACATCCCCGAATTCGGCGACCGAAAGCAGGCGATTGACTTCGGCGATCAGTGCTGGTCGAAGGTCCTGAGCAACTGGACCACGGTCTACGAGCAGGGACTGACCCGGCACGAAAACTGGTGGCCCGAGATTTACCAACAGGCGTGCGCGACGTGGGGCATTGCCGCCGATCCCCAGGTGCTTGCCTATTGCGAGACCTACGAGTCCCAGCGGGCCGACCTCAAGGCGGTCTCGGGCAGTGGATGACCGGCCCACCGCCTCAATCCGATTCCGTTCCAGACGAGCGGTGAGCGTGAATTCCCTGGCCTTCCCACGAAATGGGAAGGCCGGGGAACTCACGCTCACCTTCGAAATCGGATTCAGGAAGCCGATCTTCCCAACGCACGAACCAAGTCCGCCCGTCGAGAGAATCTCCCTGTGAATCCACCCGATCCGTGGGCGAACTCACAAGGGGGACGCTTCCGTCATGGCTCTGCTCACTGGGGCTGAGGGGCAGGCGGCACCGGCGTGGCGCTCGGCTTGCGGTCGAGAACGTCCAGGGGCATCTCCGCGAAGAAGTCGGAGGGACGGGAGTCACCGTTCGTTTCCGACTTGGCCTCGGTGCCCACCAGGGACGCCGCGGCTTCATCGCGGGCCTTCGCCAGCATCGGGAAGAGCGTGGTGTTGACCTCTTGCTGGCGTGGGCTATTCGCGACTCCAAACCGAAGGTTATTCGCGCTCATGAACGTCAAGAGCTCGGCGAGCGTGACTTCGGGGCGTTTCTCGACACCGGCCAAGAGGACGTTGATCGCCGGTGTTTTCAGCATTCGGGTCAGACCGAATAGAGCCTTGAGGTATCGCTCAGCCTCGGTGCGCTGGCGGGTTCCCCTCGCGATTGTCGCTTCGACCTTGGTCCGTACCCCGCGGATTGCGTCTTGCACCTTCTCGAGCGTCGCAGGGTCGAACTCGCCCTTCTCCTCGTTCTGCTTGCGAAGTTCCGCGGCCAGTGCCTTGAGATTTTCGCGATCGGCTGCGAACGGCTCAGTCTTCAAGGCCTCGGGGAGTCCCCCCTTGGTCAACTGATCGACGCTGACCGTGATCGCACCCGCCGCATACTGGAACGGGATATCCCGAATCAGGGTGCCGGGCACCTTGACCCCCGTCGACTTCAGGCCTCGGTAGTAGACTCGCGGGTTCAACACCTCGTCCAGCGCCACGTTCAACGCATCGCCGCGCACGATGTCGCGCGGCTCGGGGTTGTCTCTCAGCCGGCGGGCCACCTCTTCGCGGGCCTGGTTAATGCCCTGCCGCTGCCTGGCAAGCCGTTCGTGGTAACGGCGATTGGCCTCTTGCTGCCCCTCCCAGACGTACTGGTTCCAGCGCATCGCCGTGTCGGCATTGATCGATCGGGCCACGGCCGTCTGCTGGTTGTAGACGCCGGCCCCCTCCGCGAACGCGCCAAGGCCACGGGCCACATCCCCCTGGACGGTTCCCACGCCACCGCCCCAGCCACCCCAGCCCCAACCACCGTAGCCTCCGGGATAGTTGAACTGCGCGTGCGCCGAAGTACCCGACACGGCAACCACAGCCAACATGGCGATCAGACGACGGACCCAGAGCATCGAATTCTCTCCCTTCATGTGCGGCATGAACCAATTCGAGTCCGGCCTGGGGGCGAGCAACGTGAACGCAGCCTCAAGTGAGACTTAATTCACTTATCGTCGAAAGCTGATATCTTCGACAAGTCGCCCGTCACCCGGTCATGCTTGCAATCCTAACCCCACGAACGGGCAATGACAACGGTCGAATGGTCAGCCTCAATCCGATTAACGATTCTGCGGACTGGGGCTGGACTCGATCGCTGACTCGGGGAGTTCCAGGAGTGCCAGAAGGGCGTCGAAATCGATAGGCTTGATGAAATGATGATCGAATCCGGCTTCGAATGATCGGCGGCGATCTTCTGCCTGACCGTAGCCGGTAACCGCGATCAGAAGAGCGTCCCTGAGCCGCTGATCGCGGCGGATTCGGGACGCCACCTCAAAACCATCCATCCCCGGCAAACCAATATCCAGAAGAACCACTTCGGGCTGATGTGCCTGAGCGGCCTCAAGAGCAGCCTGACCATCATAGGCGATACGAACATCATAACCGACGATCGTGAGAAGGTTTTCCATCCCTCGCGCGGAATCGACATTGTCGTCGACGACCAGGACCCGAGGCGCGGTTCGACCGGGCGGGGGGTCGGGACACACCGCGTTTTCCACCTCGGGGATCGTCGCGTCAACTCGCGGCAACAGAAGACGAAATTCACTTCCCTGTCCCATACCGCTGCTGGAGGCGATCAACGTACCTCCGTGCATTTCGGCAAGCGTACGGGCCAAGGTCAGACCGATGCCGAGTCCCCCTTGTGAGCGATCGATGGTTTGTTCCACCTGGAAGAATGGTTCAAAGACATGCGGGAGCATCTCGGCCGCAATCCCAACTCCGTCATCTCGGATCGTGATGGCCAGTTCGCTCTCTGCGGGTTCGACGATCAGGGCGATGTGCCCGCCCTCTTGCGTGTACTTGGCCGCATTCGTGAGCAAATTTACAAGGATCTGTTCCAGACGCGTCGCGTCCGCCTCAACGGTCGCGAGCTCCGTCGAGTTCGAAACGGTCAGCTTGTGTCTCCGGGATTCAATCATCGGCCGAGCGGCCTCAATGGCGCTCTGGATGATGGGGGTCAAGTCGTGTCGCTTGCACTGAAGTTGAAACTTACCCCGAGTCATCCGCGAAACATCCAGAAGGTCGTCAATCAGCCGAGCCAGGTGTCTAACCTGCTGCCCGATCACGTCCTTGGCCCACTCAAGATGCTCGGGCCTGCCCGATCGCCTGGCCAACTGAATCGCGTTATTGATTGCTGACAGAGGATTTCGTAACTCGTGGGCCAGCATTGCCAGGAAATCATCCTTGCGCCGGTCGGCCTCCCTGAGCGCTTCCTCGGCTCGCTTCCGCTCGGTCATATCATGCATGACTTTCACGAATCCGCGGAGCGATCCTGATTCATCGAGCAGCGGTCGCACGGTACCTCGGCCCCAAAATCGTTCCCCTCCCTTGCGGACATGCCACCGCTCATCCTCAGATCGACCTTGAGTGGTCGCCCGGCTGAGTTCCCGTTCCGGCGTTCCATTCCGCGTATCTTCGGGGGTAAAAATCATCGCGCCTGGCCGGCCGAGAATTTCCAACTCCTGATAGCCCAGGACACGCTCAGCCCCCTTGTTCCAACTTGAAACGAGTCCATCGAGGTTCAAGGTAATAATGGCATAGTCTTCAACGCTCTCAAGGATGAGTCGATGGCGTTCCTCACTCTCGCGAAGCGCGATCTCGGCGCGTCGACGCTCCGATCGCTCCTGGGTCTCGGCAATCGCACGCGTGACCGCAAGAACAAGCCGGTCTAGCCGTTGTTTGAGTACGTAATCAGTCGCGCCTTGCTTGAGCGACTCAATTGCAATTTCTTCGCCCAAACCACCCGAGACGAAGATAAAGGGGATCTGCGACCAACGCTCACGAACAATCTCCAGCGCGGCGAGTCCGTCGAATGAGGGGAGCGAGTAGTCGGCAAGAATCAAGTCATAGGAGTCGGTCTCCAACTCGGCGACAAACTCGTCGCGCGTCTCCACTCGCTGCATGACAAACTCAAGCCCGCCCTTTATCAAGCGAGCTCGAGCCAGTTCATCGTCGAGCGGACTATCTTCGAGCAGAAGAATTCGTATGAGTGCCATGTCTTGCTCAACTGAGGCAAGGGAAATCGAGCTCGGGACGGCTTCAGTTCCGGATCGGCTTGGCACTACCCGGAGGCGGCTCGTTGAGCACGGCCCAGAAGACACCCAAATCCTGAATTCCCTCGAGAAACTCCTTGAAACCAACGGGTTTCACGACGTAAGCGTTGACCCCGAGCTTATAGCTTCGGAGCAAATCCTTCTCTTCGCGGGAGGAAGTCAACATCACGACCGGGACGCTTTGGAGGAGTGGGTCGTTCTTGATCTGTTCCAAAACTTGGAGCCCATCTACCTTGGGAAGCTTGAGATCGAGCAGGACTACGGCCGGATTCCCCTTGGAACGGTCCTGGTATTCCCCACGGCAATAGAGGTAGTCGAGCGCCTCGGCTCCATCGCGAACGGAAATCACCTCGTTAGCGAGGTTCGTCTTGGCCAAGGCAATTAAGGTAAGTTCGAGATCTTTCGGATTGTCTTCCACAAGCAGGATTGGCTTCAGCATGGTGTCCCCTCGACCTGCCTTAGTTTTTTGGGCACCGTGAAGTAAAAGGTAGCGCCTTGATCCACAACACCCTCGGCCCACGTACGGCCACCATGCCGCTCAATGATTCTTCGGACATTTGCTAATCCAATGCCCGTCCCCTCAAATTCTTCCATCCTGTGGAGCCGCTGAAAAACACCAAATAGTTTTCCTACGTACTTCATATCAAATCCTGTACCATTATCGCGTACGAAGTAAATAATCTCCGCACGATGATCTTCACAACCTATTTCGATCGAGGCTTCATCTCGTTTCCGCGTATACTTCACAGCATTGGACAAGAGATTGCGGAGGACTAACCGCATCATGACCGGGTCGGCCCAAGCGTCCGAAAGAGGTTGAATTTTCCAGTGAATGATCCGTCCCGCACTCTCGGCCATGACCTCGCGACAGACCTCATTCACAAGCTGATTCACATTTAAATTCACAGGACTTATCCCCGATCTCGCCATCTGGGAGAAGGCAAGCAGGTTGTCCACAAGAATGCCGGCGAATTGAGCCGATTCAATGATGGTGCTCAAATATCGTTGCCCGGTTTCACTCAGGACGAGCTGTTCGCTGAGCAATTCGGCATAGCCCACGATATGTCGAAACGGAGCCCTCAGATCGTGTGAAACCGAATAGGAGAAGGCTTCGAGTTCTTGATTACTTCGCTTCAACTCCTCGCTGAGTTCGGCAAGTTCCTCAGCCTGGCGAAGCACAATGCCCACGACCGCATTCCGAAATTCGGCCGCGGTTTCCAACTCACTCGTCCGCCACGGCTTCGAACGCAGACTCACGGTTTCCTTCCACACCTCGAAGCTCTTTCGCGGATGGAGGCGAAGGCCGTCATCCTCAATTGGCTTTCTTGGATCGCCTCCCCATTGCACTGTGCGTAGAACTTCAGGCCGAAACCAAAGGATGTAGCTCTGGTAAAGTTTGGAAATGGAGATCGCGAGCAAACCGCTGGCCTGATCTTTATAGGCTTGAGCTTCGCTTATAAATTCAGACAGTGACGCGGTACTGAAAACATCTTTCGCGATATCCTCGGAAAGCCATCCGATCAGTCGGAGGATAGCCGCTTCGTCAGGGGTGGATCCGACGCGATGGCACTTGCCATTGAAGACCACTGCGGCCCCCCCCGCCTCGGCGAATTCGAGCAGTTCCTTTGGGTGTTTGATCAGTCCGTCGGCGAACTCCTCCTCGCTCGCCATGTAGGCCAGGAGAGTGGTCTGGACCGAAGTCAACTTGAGACGGTACTCGAACTCAGCTTGTCGCTCCTTGGCGTCAAGTTGGGGTGAAAAAACTTGCCCAAGCAGGTCGCAGGCCGTCCTGATCTCGAACGGAACATCGAGAGCAGTGCCGTTATGACAAGAGATCAGGCCCCATAACTGGCCCTCCCGAAGGATAGAAATCGACATCGATGCCGCCGTGCCCATATTTCTCATGTACTCGACATGGATGGGCGAGACGCTCCGGAGAGTGGCGTCGCTTAGGTCGAGCGGACGGCCGGTCCTCGGATCATCCGCGGGAATGATCGGGACCGGCCTGTATTCGGCATTGGCAATCAAGCGGATCCGGTTTCGACGATAGAGTTCGCGTGCCTGAAGGGGAATGTCCGAAGCAGGGAAACGATGTCCCTGATAAGAAGGCAAGACGTCGTTGCGATCCTCAGCGATAACCGTACCGGCCCCATCGTCATCGAACCGATAGATCAAGACCCGGTCATATCCGCTGATGCTTCGAACAGCTTCCACGGCCAACCGACAAAGGTCATCAACCGTCGCGGCCCGCTCCATGCGGGTCAAAAAGCTTCGAACGAGCGGGTACAGGTTCTTGAACGAGATGACGTTGCCGGACTGGTGAGGTTCTAATTCGAGGATAAAAACGTGATCCTGGCGATGCGCAATGGCGTTGAAGGACCTCACGTCCCCTTGAACCGCAACCGAGAGCACTCCGACGAACTGGGCTTCACGATCGAGAGTGGGCCCGGCCAGCCACTGCTGCAATTGGCCTCCCTGTGCCGCTCCAAACACGGCTTCGACCGTTTGGCCCAGAATCGCCTCGACATTTTCTCCAAGCAACTCCTCAACATTCTGACTTGCTTGGAGAATGGTCCATGTATCGCCCTCGAGTACCAAGAGCGCTCCGGCAGGTTGAATACTACCGGGAATATGGATGGGCTCGCGGTCACACGTTGTGAGATCGCCATGATCGGATTGAATCGCCACCGCACGCATCATGACGTTGCCAATCCTATCCAGCCGAGATTCCCGAACCGCGAGCCATCGAGCAGGTTCATGCAGAACGCATCGAAGCATTCACACGATTCGCACTTCGATCCTCCCGGACTGACCGTGGAAGCCAGAGATTTCGGTTCATGTACGGGATCGCGTGTTGGACGTATTCCCTGAAAATCGCCCTGAGGGCGAGGAGGCGTCACAACAACGTCGCCGGACTACCGCAACCGGCATGCCGATCCGCATGATTTTTCCCACCCAGGGGCCTTATTTGGGGGAGGACCAAGGGGGGTCGTGGGCCTATAATGACGACTTCGTTCCCGTTCCTTTGGATTGGAGTTCTCCCTCATGGCACTGACACCGTCCACCATGCTACCTCTCGGGTCGAAAGCCCCTGACTTCCGCCTGCCCGACACCGAGGGAAAGCCCGTATCGCTGGCGGACTTCAAAGGTGCGAAAGCGACCCTCATTATTTTTTTGTGCAATCACTGCCCCTACGTCAAGCATGTTCGTCAGGAACTGGCGGCTTTGGGGCGTGACTACCAGGCAAAAGGTGTCGCAGTGATTGGGATCAGTGCGAATGACGCGGTGGCGTACCCAGACGATAGCCCCGAAATGATGGTCCGAGAGAAGGCCGAAGCGGGCTACACCTTTCCGTACCTTTACGATGAAAGCCAGGCCGTGGCGCGGGCCTACCAGGCGGCCTGCACCCCGGACTTCTTTCTCTTCGACAAAGACCATTCCTTGGTCTATCGCGGCCAGATGGATGAGAGCCGGCCGGGAAATAGTATTCCCGTAACCGGCAAGGATCTGCGTACCGCTCTCGATGCTGTGCTCGCCAATCAACCGGTTGCACAAACGCAGAAGCCAAGCCTCGGCTGCAACATCAAGTGGAAGCCCAACACGCGATCCGAATAACCGACGCACTCCGGTCGGTCCCCATGGCGAGGCAAGAACTCGATTCGAATCATGGCGAATCGCCCACAAGATCGCACATGATTACGTCACCCACTTCGCAAGCAGGCAAGCGAGGCTATTCCTCTCCTTCTGAAAAGACGTCGAGATCGCCCTCTCGAATCGCCTCAGGATCATCAGCAAACCGTCACCCGTGGCGCGCGAAAATCGGGAGAGCGATCAAGCTCTCCCGACCGCGTTGTCTCGAGCGAAGATTTCGATTCAATCGCAAGGATTCACACAGATCCGTTATTCCTTTTGGCCATTCTCCGGCTCGGCATCCTTCTCCTTAAGCAAGTGGGTCACCGCTTTTTCAAGTTCGTCGACCGTGAAAAATCCGGCGTAACGGATGACTCCCCTGGCATCGATGACGAATACTTTGGGCGAGGCGCCGTCCCACGCGGTGTGGATCGGTCCCGGCCCGCCGTTCTGGTCGGGGTCCCACCAAAACCGCGCCGTTGGCCCGATCGTCTTGACGGTCTGCTTGAACGCCTCACGATCGTTGCCGGTGACGACCCCCAGGATGGAGAGCGGCTTCCCTTCCATGTTCCGGGCCAGAGTCGAGAATAACTGCGTGGGAACCAGCCGAACGTTCCCCCCCGGGACGAGTGGCATGAGCTTCCGGTCGATGTAGAGCACGACGACTCTGCCACGAGACTCGCTCAGCTTCATGGGCTTGCCGTCGAGATCCTCACCCTCGATCTCGGGAGCCATCTTGTCGACGGACAAGTGGCGGAGCGCAAAGAGGGGGGCCTGTACTTTCTGATCGAGACGGCGAGTCAACAAGGCAAAGGAGCGCTCGTCGTTGTTTTCGACGTTGGGAAACTCGGCGATCACCCGTTCGAAGAGGTGCACTGCCTCCTCTTCCAACCGCTTCGGGTCCTTCTGCATGACCCATTTCCGATCCTCCGGGGTCACCCCACGCATCTGCCAGACCCGGTCGATTTGATCCGGCGAATCGAGCGTAAATCGCCGGATCATCTCAGCCTGATATCGGAGCAGGTCGGCCAGCCAGTAGCACGCGTGCCCCCTGACGTCACGATAGGGACTCTGCTCCAGCGCGTTGCGAGCGAGATCCTCCGCGGATTTCGACCGCCAAGTGTCCGCCAGTTTATATCGGTCGGTAAAGAGAGTAGCGAGTCGATCGCTCCGGGAATGGTCGCGGGCAAGGATTTCCCTGGCCTTGGCCCCTTCCAGTTCAAGCCGAGCGTTCTTGGCGAGCCAGACGAGTATCTGTTCGGAGACATCCGACCCTGGATTACGGATCGCCAGTTCCAGAAGGCGGCCGCTGATTCGATTGTAATCGGTCGCGGCCTGTTTGGCCGGGACCTTCCTCACCTGACCTGGGCCGGCGTTGCCTGCCCTGGCCTTATTGACGGCAGTCGTGTTCGCTTTGAGAGCATCAAACTCGCGCAAAAGCGTCTGAAACTCCTCTTCCGGTCCTTGTCGGACGGCTTGTTCCGGCCCCTTCGCGCCAGTTTCCTGAACCTGCTGTGGTACCGGTGCCGGTGCCCTCCCCTGCCCCTGCCCCTGCCCCTGCCCCTGAGCGGAATAAGCCACCAGCGCAGCGCTGGCCGTCAGGGTCGCGGCAAGCAACGACACAGCGACGATTTTCAGTTTGGCGAGAAACATGCTTCGAAGGCCTCCCGCAACGAGTGTGACAATCGGTTGGGAAACGATTCCGGCCACGGCGATCCTGGCCAGATCGGCGTTCATGCAAACCTGGACGGTTGCCTCGGCGAGAGTCGCCGGGAGAGTAGTTGCCGATGCGGTCTGTGAGGTGAGTTCGTACCAGGCGACTCCGACCGAAGGAGCCACCCCGCGACCGATCAAGCGCGCCCGCAATTTCTGACGCCCTCGGGTCTGACGGCTCTTGACGGTCCCCACCGGCCAGCCGAGTTGGTGCGCAGCCGCTTCGTGGGTGAGACCTTCGAGGTCGCAGAGCACGATCGCCGTTCGGAATCGCTCCGGGAGCCGGCCGAGTTCGTCGTGGAGCACGGCGTCGAGATCATCGCGAGGGCGATCCTCGTCGATCAGGGGCCTCGCCATCGCGCCGAGATTCCCCTCATGGATCCGCCTCCGGATGGCATTGGCGCGTGCGCAGGCGGCGATCCGCACGGCCACGGCATGGAGCCAAGGCCCGAGGGTCTCCCGCACCCGGAGCGTTGCCGCCTTCTGCACGAGGACCAGATACGTGGCCTGAAAGGCATCCTGGGCGTCTTGCTCGTTCCGCAAGGTCGCGCGGCAAACGCGGAAGACCATCGGGCCGTGGCGTCGGACAAGTTCCGCGAAGGCCAACGAGGCTGAGCGTTCTCCACGACCCGTGAACCGATCGAGGAGTTCCCCATCGCTCAGACCGCTCACGGTCCCTGAGTCGAAAATCACACCGAGCAGATGCAAAGATTCGCCGTGCGGTTTGCTCGTCAATGGACCAATCCTCCCCCCTCCCGTCTGGTTGATATACGAGAATGTGGCGAGGGAGGCTGGCGGTTCCGTGATTCTGGCAAAAAAATGTGAAAATCGCGAAAGAAGCGAATCTGCAATCGATCAAGCAGGCCCCTAAAGCCGGAAAGGCGGAGGGCCTGGAATCGCTACCGAATGATCCGATCTTGATCTTCGGTAACTCTGACTCAGGAGTCAGATCAACTCGGAATCAAGGAGCGTGTGCTTCGATTGTCTCCTGCACCGTCGTTCGTTGGGATGTCCGATTCTTCCGCCGGAAGCGAAAAGCGGGCCACCACATGAGCATCCCCGTCACCCACAACAATGCCAGGACCAGAGACGCAATAAAATAGAGGATGCGGGTCGGCCAGCCGAAGATGTCTCCAGTGTGGAGCGACCGCTTCAGATTGTGGAGTTGGGTCCCGAATCCGGCCTGACGAGTATTCTCCACCAGGAGGACTTCGCCACTATGGGGATTGAGGAAAACCCGGCTCCGGCCGGTCGGTGTGCGATCCTCGGGGTACTTCATCTGGGCCACGATCGGCCGCAGTCCTTCTGGCAGCGTGAGCAGCGCCAGGACGGCTCCTGGAAGTGCTTTCTGGGCAATCTGCGCAGCTTCATCGGGGCCGATCGGGCGGCCGTTCGATGTCGGAGCGACTCGGGTTGGACGCGCCGGGGGCGGCGCCGCATTCAGGCGATCGATCAACGGGTCGGCAAAATCACCGAAAGCAATGATCACGCCGGTGACGGCCATCACCATCGCGATCGGAGCGGTATAAAAACCGAGTGCGTAATGGGCATCGGAATTCCATCGTTTCCAGGACCCACGCCGACGGAGGGTAAGAATACAGGCGGGCCACCACAAGATCAGCCCCGTCACGACCAGGAACGCCGTCAAGAAACTGATCACGCCGACGATCCATTCACCGACCTGGCCCGCCATCAGTCTCGTGTGGAGCAGATGGAGGCGTCGGGCCAGCCCGACCTCCCATTGCGCCATGCTGCGAGTCCCGAGGATTCGACCCGTGTAGGGTTCAACGTAGACCGTGACGCGATTGCTGAGTTGGAACTGATGCGACAGTCCCGCCGCCTCGGCGAGGCGAACCGAGGTCACCCGAGCTTCGGGATAGGTTGAACGGACCCGCTCCAATAATGGCTGCAAAGGCAGCCGCTCGCCCTGGGGCCGGACGTGGAAAAGGCTCGAATTGAGGGCACGGTCGATCTGGTTCTCGAAGACCAACGCCGCGCCTGTCAGGCTGACGAAGAAGACAAAGAGCCCGACCACCAGAGCCACCCAGCGATGCAAGACAAGGAGTGTTTTACGAATGACCGTGAGCTCCCGAAAACAAATAGCAACCGCTAAATAACCGCACATCCGACTTTCAATGATCCTTCCATCGCGGTGGGCGACGGAATCGTAGCCTCGTGACACGCCCCCGGAATCCTCAGCGCTTGCGATTCATCCGAATGGCAAACGGGGGGAGTTCGACAGGCTGGTTCTCAACGATGGCGATATAGCCGGATTCTTCCGGTTCGGCGAAGGCGCTGGCGAGTTTGTCTTTGCCCCCCACCGCGGCCGGCCAGAGGAAGGTCGCGACGTACTGGCCGGCGGGCGCGCCTTGCTTCCCCTCGTCCATCTTCATTTGAAATCGACCTGTGGCATCCGTCGTGGCAGACGGCCGAGGTGCATCGGGATCGCGGTAGTGGTTGAGCAGGTGAAATTGAACTACAACCCCCTCGGCGGGCTTTCCATCCACGACGACCTGCCCTGAAACCGGATACAAGGCCCGGTCACCGGAAGTCTCACTCCCGCAAGCGCAGACCAGCAGGGGCAACAAGAGCGCTCCGGCACAAGCGGGGTATCGCTTCATCTTGATCCTCGAAGTCGCGATCCGAACACGTTCCAGCCCGCGTCCATCAGGGGAGTTCGTTCCATACCGACCGATGACATCAGAGCTGATCGGCGGAGATGACCTCTCCCCCATTGCGCGTGGCGATAGCCCGCCATGTCGCGACCTGGATCGAATCCTTGGCAAAACGAACGTGACCGTCAGTGAACAGGACATTGACCCCGCCCGAATGGAAACTTCGGGCAGCGAAGCGTCCGATGACGGCACCCGAAGTGCAATCGGGCATTTTGCTGTTGGGGGTCAGATAGTGATTGAAGGTCGCGAAACAAAAACTGCCACGTGCCCACTCGCGCGTCCGCTGGCCGCTCCAGAGAGTCACCGCCGCACAGAAACTATCCGTCAACGGCGTATTCGCCGCACCTTGGGCGTACTGCCGAACCGCATCGGTGGGCTTGGCTCCCGAGGTGTCACTCCCGGTCCCCCGGATCGTCTCGCTGTAGGCGGCGGTCGAGCTCAAACCGTCGGTGATTTCGGCAAATCGGACGGCCGACTTGTCGAAGAACAGGCCGTCCACCAACTGCGGGCCATCCTGCGGCCGGAAACTCCCCCCGTTGGCCAGGCCGGTGCCGGCGTTGGCAACGTAGCTGTTGGGCCCGAAGTCGGGATGAATCCGATCCAAAGAATCACTCGGGCAAAGATAAGCAGATATTGTGATTCGCACCCCTGTCTGGTTACCCACGTCCAGGGGAGAAATGGAAAAATTCAACGTATTGAAGACATTGTTCCCCTCGAGAAACGGCTGAAACATCGCAAGCGACGACCAGACGAGCGGCGCACTCGCCCGACCCGAGGGGAGCACGTTGTGCGTGCCTTCGTAATTGTGCAAAGCGAGGCCGAGCTGCTTGAAGTTGTTGCTGCACTGGGCTCGCCTCGCAGCCTCTCTCGCAGCCTGAACGGCCGGCAGGAGCAAGGCGATCAAAACGGCGATGATCGCGATTACCACCAGCAATTCGATCAACGTGAACGCATAACGACGAGGCCGTCGATTCGGAAAGTCGGGGAGGTTCATGAAAGAGATCATCCGCCCGGGGATTCCCAAGCGAGCCAAACCAGCGCTCGATCGGTCATGAAAATCCCGCGTTCAATGAGAGACCGTCGGTCGCCAGGAGCAGGCCGAGAGCGACCGCGAAAGGTGGGCAACAGCAGATATTGAGACCCAATCTCAATCCGAAATTCACTTTACGCGATCATGGTATCACTGTCAAGGGCGTGAAGAAGACGCATCTACGCATCCCAACATCCGACATTTCCATTGACTGGTTTAGCGCATCAATCCAAATTCGATAATATTTTGCTGATTCTCAGGATATGCCCTGAGCGCGGCGAGGCGAAACGTTTCCTAACAAATAACAAACATGCCAACAAGTTTCGATAGCTTAGCGTCCAGAATCAGATCTTCCCGTAGGGTGGGCACGGCTCACCATCCCTCTCTCTCTGCTAAATCAGAGGTTTTTAAGATGGTGGGCCGTGCCCACCCTACGGGAATTGTTAGGCCGACGATGATGCTATGGCCGAACGCGTGGGTGTAGGAAGAAACGGGTTCGGCGAAGCTTTGCCTCGGCTGTGCCCATGGCCGGCAAGGATCGATACATCCTAACGCTCCGGCCGACTGGATGTGCAGCCCCTAAAGCCAAGCCTTGGCTGCAACCCCACGGGGAAGCCCGGTAAGGGATCAGGCTACCGAGGTACGCCCGTGGGCCGCTGGCCCGGCTGGTTCGTGGACTCCATCTCAATCAGCCGGTCAATCGGCGCGATGACCAGGAGCATGTCGTCCGGTTCGAGCACGATGTCATGCCCCGGGTTCACATTCACGCCAGCTTTTCCATGGTACATGACGACGTTGACCTTGGAGTCGGTCTGAACGTCGCCCACCGTCCGGCCGACAAGCTTGCCGGTCGGACTGATGGTCAGGTCGATCAGGTGGAGCGGTTGGTCGGCGAGTTGGAAACGCTGATAGACCTTGCGCCCGGTGGCGGCGGCAATAAACGCCGTAGCCGAGACCTGAGCGGTGGAGATTGCCGGCAGCGAGAAGGCACCGGCGATCTTGGTCGCCAGCGATTCATCGAACAAACGCAGGACAATCTTGGCCCCTGGATTCAAGTCTTTGGACGTCAGGCCGGCATCCAGGTTGGTCAGGTCGTCGCTGGTTGCGAGAATCACCGCGCGAGCATGGCCAATCCCGGCCAGTTCGAGCGTCTTCGCATTCCGGCCATCTCCACGGATGACCGGTACTCCGAGGTCGATGATCTCGTCGATCAGAGTCGAGTCGCTCCCAATTCGCTCAACGACGACCACAGGCTCGCGGAGCGCCAAGATTCCTTGGACGACCTGAAACCCGACCTTGCCCAGCCCAACGACGATTATGTGATTTCGGTACAACGACGCCATCATTCGCTGCCACTCCGGTAGATGGCTTTTCTTGGTGAACGTGAGATACCCGAGTCGGATGAGCGAGTCGACCACCGCTCCCAATCCCACGATCGGCAACAGGAAGAAGAGGGGTTGGAGATACCACTCGTCGGGAAAGTCGAGATAGGGCTCCAGAAAAATGAGCAGGAAAACGCTGTAACAGCCCTCAATGTAAGTCAGGGGCCGATGGTGATAGCACTGATGAAGCACCAGGCCGCCGACCAGCACGAGCGACCAGAAGATCCCCAACGACCAGCGGAATTCCCAGAGCAAGAAGCGAAGATAACGGACGTAAATGGCGAACCCAATCGGGGCCTGCATCCGCTTCGCGCCGGACCTGATATCGAGTAACCACTTCATCGAGGCACTCGCCAATGCGCCGGGCGGGAGTCTGAAGCGATCCAGGCGGACGGCAACGATCGCGAGGCCATCGGACAAGGTAAGAGTCTGTCTCGTAAGTTCAGGGAAACCGAAAATTGAAGGCCGTTTGGGTGCCACGGGTTCCGTACTCGGAACCCGTGCGCGCCAGGCCAAGGCATTCCCGCATGGGTTCCGAGTACGGAACCACATGGCACCCAGCAGATCATTCAAAAGCTCCCGTGGGATTCACCTTCTGGGACAGACTCTAAGTGCATGGAGAAGAACCTGGCCGAAGGTTGGAGTCGCGAAACATGCCGAAGGAAACAGAGAACGCCCGAATCCGTTTCGAACGGAATCGGACGATCGCTCCCTCGTCTCGAGGCACTTCCCAACGAAGCAACCCCGCGGCGGAATCCGCGATCGGCCTCGGCTCGTTGTTCGTTGGGATCAGGCGGATGGAACAGACCGCCCACGCAACCGCGCCGGGGCGACAGGCGTCATCGCCTGCCGACAGGCCGATTTTAATGACTCGCGTCGAGTGTAAGCCGGTGGGTGTTGCGGATCAATGCCCGAACGCCCCGATCAAGAGGGGTCGAGTCAGCGAGTCAGCCGCCTTCGCTGATACGCCTTTGGGGCATGAACTTCCTGTGCGGGGTGTCGGTCAAGCTCCCCCGCTCAGGAGCTTGGTGTGGGCGACAAGTGCGCGGGGGCCGCATCGGCCTCCGTCGGGGCGGGGGGATCGAGGAGGGGGCCTTCGAGGGCGAACACGAACGTGCTGCCCCCTCGGGGGACCGTGGCGCGTAACGTCGTCCGCCCGAGGTCACTGTACCGCGGTGGGAGGAGTTCCTTGGCCGTGTTGACCTCCGCGGTGGGGGCGATCGTCGAGCGTTGCGCCAGGCCGATGACCTGCCCCTCGGTGCCCATCAGGTAGCTCACGGCGACCCGATAGGGGCCGGTGGCGGTTCCGGCGGCCCCCAGGTAGCTCAAGCGGTAAGCCCCCTCCGAATCGGTCTCGCCCACGGTCAAGGTGCCCTGCTCGTCGAGGTTCAGGAAGGTGACGACCGCCCCGGCCAACGGCTTTCCGTCGAGGGTCACCACTCCGCTGACCGGTTCGAGCACGGGCCGTTCGGAGCGATCGACTTCCGTGTTGCTGCAACCCGCGACGACGACGAGGACGAGCAGAGCGCTGATTCGGAACGAAGTGGCTGGGCGCATTCGATGGTCTCTGTTCGGGGAGGGACACGGCCGGCGCAAAGCACAAGGCGAACGACTACGGATCGAGATCTACTTCTTCTTTTTGGCGGTCTGCTTCACGTCGAATTCAAATTCGTCACCATCGTCGGTGACTTCCGCACGCAGTGGAGACGTGTCGGCGTTTCCGTATTCGGGGGGGAGTGATTCGACGGTCAGGCCTGAAGTCACAAGCATCATGGGGTCATCCTTGAACTCGTCGGGAACCTTGGCCCCATTCTTCAAGGTAGATTTGATCACCAGGACTTTGTACTTGCCGGGCGCGAGCCCGTCGCGGTCCGCAGACTTCACGGTGAACGCACCGTCAGGACCGGAGGACGCCCCCCCGGGGGTGCTGACCGGGTTGGTCGGGTCAGGGGCGAAGGTGACGCTGGCCCCCTCGAGAGGCTCGCCGTTCAAAGTCAACTTCCCGGTGACCGGGACCTGCCGCGGCTCGGAAGATCCGCAACCGATCGAGAGCGCGGCCACCAAGGCGGCCAAGATTGTGGATCGTCTCATTCTCAAACGACTCCCATGAGAGAAACGCGGCGGGGGACCATCCCTCTGGCAATGACTCGGTCGACGAGTCGTCAAGGCCCGGAAACACGGGCGTGGCGACGGCGGTCCGCGTGTTCAAGACCTCGGAAACGCGGCCACCGACGTCGGTGGCCGTTGGGATGACTCCCGCCGGCCGGCCGACGTCTCGATCGCGATGGATTGACCTCGCGTCAATACGCGTCGCTGCTGACGACCTCGCCTCCCCCGATGGTCTGCAACGACCACCAAGCATAGGGGTTGACACTGTCCTTGATGAACTTCACGCTGCCGTCACCGAACAGCATGTTCAGGCCGCCAGAATGCTTGCTCCCCATCCGCCACGCGTACGGACGCTGCCTCGGATCTCGGGCATAGCCAAAGACCTCGAGCATGGAACGATTCGGGAGCGAAGTGGGGGCCCAGGCGTGGCTCGGGTTATAGACGACACCATGGGTTGATGTATGGCAGCCTGCCCCCCAGTAGGGGCCGAACGACACCGTGGAGTGCTCCTGGGGCGACTCACCGATCATGCAAGTGTTGCTCAGACCATCGCTGATCTGCGAGAAGGTGACCGAGGTATCGTTGTTGAACACTCCTTGAAGATTCGTGGCGAAGCCGGTGCCACCGCTCGAGACAGGGCAGTTATTATCGCCGTACTGCCCAGCGCACCCGAGATAGTTGCTCCGCCGCGCTCTCACTCGCGAGTAAGGTCCGGTGGTCGCGTCATCGGGCGTCACGACCTCGGGGGGAAGGTCGGACGGGCACGCGAACACGGACACCAAGGTGCTGACCACGGTCGAATTGGTATAAGCAGTCGTCCCCGGAGCAACCGTAAAACAATTCTGATACGTGTTATTGCTCGAGGGATGGCTGAAGTTGTAGGCGTTGTAGAGCGCGCTCTGCTCGAGGTTCGACAGGATCATCGTGAAGAGGGTCGTGTTCAGCACATACGACTGAGACGGCTTAGTGGAACAGGCGCAGCCCCCGTTGCGAACCTTCGCTGGCGGAAGCGCCGAGTTCACGCTCTCGTAGTTGTGTAAGGCCAGTCCGATCTGCTTCATGTTGTTGACGCACTGCGAACGGCGGGCCGCCTCGCGCGCCGCCTGAACGGCGGGAAGCAACAGGGCGATCAAGACCGCGATGATCGCGATCACAACTAACAGCTCGATCAGGGTAAAGCCTCGGCGTGCGCGCATGGGGAGAACATCCTCCGGAGATTGAGTGATTGAAAGAATGTGAATCGTAAAATGCCGAGACTTAACGACTCTTGCCTCGTATCAGGAGGGAACTCAGAGGAGTCGCATCGGTCACGACCGCTCACTCAACAAAACGGACAGTTCTCACGAATTCGCAGGGATCCCAGTCGGTATGTCCCAGCAAATCCCTCAGCGGCGGGGCGCAGGTAATTAAAATCAGACCGACCGAGATCGCCAGTGACACCGACAACGCGAACCACATCGTCCGGGCGATTCGTGAGATCTGGCCCGATGGCTGAATCGGAGTTCACTGCGGTGGGATGAATCGCTCCATGAAAGTCTGAGGGGAGTTTCTCCAGGGATCGAAGTGAATCGAATCCAGATCCCGCAAAGCGGCGGCATCCCAAACGGCTCAAGCTCCAGACTGATGTCGGGAGTCCACTTTGAGTTTCAAACGATCGCCCATCAGGCCAACCCCCCGGCTTCCGACAATGCGAAAACTATGCCGCCGAAGTGCGTTCGCCAACGTCCGACGCAAACTGCCCCTTCGACCAAAAGCCCTAAGACCGACTCTTCGCACGAGTTAACGGGTTTCCCCACAAGCACGAGCAACACGCGAACCGTTAGCGAGCCGATACGACTGGCCACAACGGACTTCTGTCAGAACCCATCGACTCTGCCTTGATCTTACGCAAACCGTGCCCTGCCAATAGGACATGCGTGTTAGCTCGTACTTTAACTTGATGCATTGATCAATAACAAACCTGAAAGCTTGCCAATGATTAAATTCATTATCTGCTGCGGTCGAGTGACCGGCTCGTCAAATGCCGCCGCGAACGAGACGGCGGCGGGGAAAAACTTCGAGGCCCTCGCGCCAGCGCGAGCCGTCCGGGCCCAGCCGCGGGAAGACCGACGCGGCATCGGCCGGGAGACTCGCTTTGCCAACGCATTCGAGCCGGCCCGCGGCATTGACGAGACGGCTGCGCGACCTCCACGCCCGACCAACGCGTGGGAATCAAGAGGATCCCAGAGCCGATCAGGAAAAACTTCCCGCCGATGCAACGCGAGAGCTTGACCTCATTCGAGGGATTGGGGATTGTCGACAAGAGCAATCCCACGCAATGTGGGCAAAAAAAAAGGACCAGGGCCGAGCGACCCCGAGTGATGACCACACTCTCACCTCAACCTGACGGTGCCCCGATCCCTTCAGACGCGGACGGGAAAAGCCCCAGGCTACAGGCCGGCAAGCCTCCCAGAGCCGGGCGCGGGGTGCTGATCCGTGCGCTGGCGGTGTTGATCGGGCTGGCCCCGTTCGCCGTGGGCGAAGCGGCCCTGCGGGCACTCGACTGGCAACGCCCTGCCCTCCACGACGATCCGTTCGTGGGCTTCAGCACAGTCCACCCGTTGTTCGTCCTCAACCACGACCGGACTCGCTACGAAATTCCCCCCGCGCACGACCGTTTCTTCTGCCCCGAGTCGTTCGACGCCGTGAAACCGCGCGGTGAGTTCCGAATTTTCTGCCTGGGAGGCTCGACCGTGCAGGGTCGGCCGTTCGCGAAGGAGACGTCGTATACCACCTGGCTCGAACTCAGCCTTCGAGCTGCCGACCCGTCACACCCCTGGAGAGTGATCAACTGCGGCGGCACCTCCTACGCCAGCTATCGACTTGCCGAGGTGATGCGGGAGTTGATGGACTACCAGCCCGACCTCTTTCTCATTGACATGAGCCACAACGAGTTTCTCGAGGACCGAACGTATCAGCACATCAAGAATGTGCCGCATTTTATCCGACGTCCTCTCGAACTGGCGTCCGGACTCCGGATCTTCGGCCTGATCCGCTCCGCAGTCGGGTCGCTGGGACGCCAGCCTGAGAAACCGATTCTCGGCCCCGAGGTTGAGGCCAAGCTGGACTATCGAGGGGGACTCGACACTTACCACTACGACGAAACCTGGCGGCGCGATGTGATCGGCCACTTCGAGTTCAATCTCCGGCGGATGGTCCGGATGGCTCAGGAGGCTCGGGTGCCCGTCATCCTCATGAACCCCGTGTACAACCTGGATACCCCTCCCTTCAAGTCGGAGCATCGCCCCGGCCTGTCGCAAGAGGAGGGGCAGCGGTTTGAGGCGTGCTGGAACAAGGCCCGCCAGTTCTACGGGAAGAACCTGCCCAAGGCGATCGAATGGCTCCGGCAGGCGATCGCCATCGACGACCGGCATGCAGGGATCCACTACGCACTCGCGAAATGCTATCAGCAGTTGGAGCGTACGGAGGAAGCGCGCCGGTCGTTCATCGACGCCAAGGAGAATGACGTCTGCCCGTTACGGATTCTCGAACCGATGAGCCAGGCGATCCTCGACGTCGGCCGCGAAACGGGCATACCCGTGATCGACCTCGTCCAGGTGTTCTCGACACGGAGCCGAGGAGGCATCCTCGGCGACGACTGGCTCGTCGACCACGTCCATCCCTCGATCCGAGGACATCAGCTGGTCGCAAGCGTCCTGATCGACGAGATGGCCCGGAACGGCTTCCTCCACCCCACCCCCGGCTGGGAGGCCGAGAGCGATCGTCGCTACCAGGAGCAAACCGACTCGCTCGACGAGTTCTACTTCCTCCAAGGGCAGAAACAGCTCGGCAACCTGCGGCTCTGGGCCCAGGGGCGAGGCGACCGGGTCCGTCCCCTCGCGAAACCGAAACCAGCCGACTCCCCTGACCATGTCCCGGACGGCCGCGAAGGACCTCCGGGACGGTCGGACGATTGAGACGGGCCCCGCTCGCAACAGATCGGATGCTCGGGGCCGACGCGATCGCAAGCGGGTTTCGAATCCCCGGGACCGACGCCTTGAGTCGCAACAAGAATGCGGTCGGGGCGCTCGCGTTCCCCAGGGAACGCAACCTGATACGGAAACCGCTTTAGAACGAGTCGAGAGCCTTCGATTCCTCGTCGTGGATCTCGAAGATCCGATCGAACCGAGTAATCTTGAAAACCTGCGCCAGGTCGGGGGCGATACAGCAGAGCTTCAGTCGCCCCTGCACGGCCGTCACTCGACGGGCAAACTTGAGAAGGACGGCGAGCATGGTGCTCGACATCAAGCGAACTTCGCGGAAGTTGAGCAGTAAGTCCGCCTGGCCCAGTCCTCCGATCAGTTCCTGCAGTTGTTCGTCAACTTCGCCGATCACCTCTTCGTTGAGGATTTCGGCATCCGCAAAAGTCGCGATGGTCACCCCGTGAATTGTCTCCACAAGGACGCGGGGGTAAGCAGTTTTCGGCATCGTTCCAATTCCAAAATAAATGAGAAACTTCGTTCCGCCTGTTCTTCCTGCGCTCGGCTCGCTCGCGCGGATTGAACAACGAGGGGGAAGGTATGACCCGGCGGAATCCTCCGGCAACGGGCGCCCCTCTTTGGCGTAAAACATCGGCCGGGCATTCAGGCCCTCGGGGAGAGGGCATTGCCCGGCCTTGTTGTTCAAACTCGATGCCGCGACTCAATCACTCGCACACAACGGTCGGGCATCTCGCGATCGATTCGATCGTCTTCTTGACAGTCGGGACGTCGCCGCGTCGTGCGACATCCACCTTCAGTGTACGATCTCCGTCAACTCCGTCGAGGCCTATCGCCCCATTAAATCATCAATTCCCTCATACGCTTGACCGACCGGGAGGGTTCGGTCGTTGGGATGCCAGCCGATCGCCGTCGCGTTGGCCCGAGCAGGCGCAGTCATGCCCTCACTCATTGGTGGCTGGGGATAAACGTGGGCTTGGTGCGTCACGTCCCAGAGGCCCGGCCAGCCGCGCGGGTCGCCTCGCTCGATGGCGTTGATCAACATCTCAACAACCGACCAACGGCGCCAATCGACGGCCACCGAGAGCCGTGGGATCCCATTGGTGTGGGTCTCCATGCTCTCCGGGCCGAAGCCGAGCCGGCTCAGCCAATTGCGAGCACGGAGCAACGTCTCATTATTGGCGAAATAGTGCGTGTAATACATGGATCTTGGTCTCCTTCTTTTTTTTCTGGATCGCAATGGAAAGGAGCGCTGGGGAATCAGCCCAGAACCACAGTGGAAGGGGGGATTAGCGGTGATCGTCCCGCGAGAGCGGGAACCGGGCCGTTGCACGTCGATCGGGAATCCCAAGGGCACGTTCCGGGGCCACGACGCGCGGTCGCAACACCGATTCAAGTCAACGCTTTGGGACCACCGAACGAGGCCGCCGATCAAGGCAAGCGAGAGGGGGGGGCTGAACTCAACAGCGGAGGGGAATTCTCTGGCAGGAAGTCCAGACAGCCTTGGTCTGAACACAGGAGAAGGACGACCAAGACGCGCTGGCGATCAGGTGTGACGAGGTCAGCGGAAAACTAAAGGCAATGAAGTGGCGATCCAGGTCATCGTCGTCTTCCCCGTCAGAGAGGTAGAGACCGAGACCCACATGATCCAAGGCTTCATTCGGAAGCCGACCGTCTGACCGCCGAAGCCGCGTCGAATGCGAAAGCGTCGAGGCGACAGCTTGCGGCACCTTCTCCGAGTCGGAAGACTGATCCCATACTCCGAATGAAGGGAGCAGGAACGACCAGAAAAGGAGAATTCCGATGGTTTTCATCGGCAGGTCCACCACCTTCGTCTCGCCGTCCTTTGCGAGTGGCTTTCACATTATTGATTCTATCGCACTCGTCAAGCGAAACGTAACCTCCGCAGGCGGTTCCCTCTGAACCCTTCAGCACTTACACCTTCCGGAAACTCGCCCAGGATTCGCCTTGAACGACTACCTGGTTCCCGCGGTCGGTTCACTCGGCCCGAAAGAATTCCCACGATCGTGGCCACATCTTCCGCGAGGTGCGTCCCCATGCTGCATACTGTGGTATCGGTGATCGCGATCGCTGAGAAGCACACCTTGCCCTACCCCATTGGCGTCGTCGTCCGGCTGACACTGCGTCCCCTCTCTCAAATCGTCACAACCGACAGATTTACGAGAGTTGAAACGTGACCCAGGGCCACCGGAAGCCGGTCCGCACGATCATTCGATCACGCTCGATTGACCTCTTCGACAGACTTCCTGCCGCTCGTTGTGAACCGTCACTCCGCCAGGTGGCCCGTTGACAATGACTGCATGGATGGTAGTATCGAAAAGGTCAACCCAGATTCTCCAAGCAGAGTCCCTTACGGGGGTCAGGGCCTCTGCTTGGAGCGTCTGGCCGAGCGGCCTCATTGGTTTGTGTGGCTTATTCCGCTTTTGCCGCGCGTCATCCAAGGTTGATCCAGGGGCTTGTAACCATGTCGCTTTTTAGTCCGCGCCGGAACCTTTGGGGTGTGGGGCGTTCGTCGAATCGGAAAAGTCGAGCGCACCGCCTAAGCCAGCATGGGCTCAGACTCGAAGCGTTGGAGAGCCGATTGGCCCCCGCCACGAGCATATGGAGTGGTGCCGTCGATGGACTCTGGTCCTCGGCCGGCAATTGGGACACTCCACCGACGGCCGGCAGCGACCTGATCTTCCCCGATGGCGCCGCCAACCTCGCCAACGTCAACGACCTGGCAGCGGGGACGTCGTTTGCGTCGTTCACGGTCTCCGGCGATGGGTATACGATCAATGGAGCCGCGATCGGCCTGGATGGGGTGCTTGACGTCTCGCACGCGGCGGGAACCGACACGATCAATCTCCCGATCGGGTTCTCGGGGACTGCGACGATCGAAGTCGATCAGGCGGGTGCCGTCCTTGTCCTGGGTGGGGTCATTTCCGGTTCCACGGGTCTGACCAAGGTGGGAGCCGGCGCACTCGACCTGCAGGCGGACAATGCCTACACAGGCACAACGACCGTCACGGGCGGCGTGCTGGTGGTCGACGGCCAGCAGCCCGGCAGTCCCGTGGCGTTGAGCGCCGGGACGTCCCTCCGAGGGGCGGGCACGGTAGGCGGTATCACGGCCACGGCCGGGACAGTGAAGCCGGGGGACACCTCCCCAGCGATCCTGACGGGCACCGGCAACTTGAATTTCGATGCCGCATCGACGTTTGCCGTCGCCTTGAATGGCACGACCGCGGGGACAAACTACAGCCAGTTGGGAGTCAACGGCCAGGTTTCGCTCGGAGGGGCCACGCTTCAGTCGACGCTCGGCTACACTCCGGCCGACCACGACCAGTACACCATCATCGATAATAAGGGTGCCGCGGCGATCAACGGTATCTTTGCGGGACTCCCTCAGGGGGCCACGGTTGTGGTCGCCAACGAGACGTTCCAGATCAGTTACACCGGTGGTGACGGCAACGACGTGGTGCTGACCCACCTGCTCGGCACCACGACGAGCCTGGCGGCCGCTCCCACCGCGAGCGTCTTTGGCCAGCCCGTCACCTTGACGGCGACCGTCATCGCTTCGGATCCGGGTCAACTCGACTCCCCCACCGGGACCGTCGAGTTCTTCAACGGCTCGACCTCGCTGGGGACTGCCACGATTCTTGGTGGCATCGCCACGCTGAGCACCACCGCCCTCCCCGCTGGGTCCGACGCGGTCACCGCTCGGTACAATGGGGATGCGGAATTCGCCTCCAGCACCTCACCGGCGATCACGGTGACGGTCGCGAAGTCGAACACGACCACCACGCTCAACGTCGCACCCACCAGTTCGGTGATCGGCCAGGCGGTGACGTTGACGACGACGGTTGCGGCGGTCAGCCCCGGATCTGGAACTCCCACCGGGACCGTCGAGTTCTTCAGCGGCATTACCTCGCTGGGGACCGCCACTCTGGCCAACGGCGTGGCCACCCTGACGACCCTCGTCTTGCCGTTGGGCAACGACTCGATCACAGCCAAGTACCTGGGATCGGCCAACTTCGCCGAGAACACCTCAGCGACCGTGATCGCCACCGTCTCCCAGGCGAGCACGACCACCACGCTGACGACTTCGCCCAACCCCTCCAGCGTCGGCCAGTCGACGACCCTGACGGCGACCCTCGCCGTGGTCAGCCCCGGATCAGGGTTTCCCACCGGGACTGTCGAGTTCTTCAACGGCGCGACCTCGCTGGGGACCGCCACGATTAGCAATGGCGTGGCCACGCTGAACACCACCGCCCTACCGCTTGGCACCAGCTCGCTCACGGCTCGTTACCAGGGGGATGTCAACTACACCACGAGCACTTCCGCGGCCAAGATCCAAACGGTCAGCCCCGCGACCTCGACCTCGTTGACCGCCAACCCCACTTCGGGCCCCTTCGGCACGACCGTGACGCTCACCGCCACGGTGGCGCCGGCGAGTGGCACGGGAACGCTCACAGGTAACGTCGTCTTCATGAGCGGCACGACTCCGCTGGGAACGGCCGCGGTGAGCAACGGGGTCGCTACCCTGGTGACCAGCACCATCCCCGGCGGCACCAACTCGATCACGGCCCAGTACCAAGGTGATTCCAACTTTGGCGGCAGCACTTCGGCACCCGTCAACGTGACGGTGGCCAAGGTGGACACGACCTCAGCACTCACGGTCTCGCCCCTGAACTCGGGTCTGGGCAACCCGGTGACCCTGACCGTCACCATCACCTCGACCAGCACGAGCGCCGTCAAGCCTTCCGGCACCGTCCAGTTCTTCGATGGCGCGGTGGCGATCGGCACAGCCACCGTCAGTAGCGCTGGCATCGCGACGCTGACGACCTCCGCCCTGACCCTCGGATCGCACTCGATCACGGCAAAGTACGCGGGAGACGGCAACTTCAACGCCAGCACCTCGCCGGCGGTCACTCAAAATGTGGGTCAGCTCAGCACGACGACGCTGTCCGTCACTCCCACGGAGTCCGTCTCCGGACAAACGGTAACCCTGACGGCCGCCGTCACGGCCACCTCCGCGCCAGGAACCCCAACGGGGACCGTCGAGTTCTTCAGCGGCCAGACCAGCCTGGGCACGGCCACCATCATCAACGGCGTGGCCACCTTGACGACTACCGCCCTCCCGGTCGGAGTCAACAACGCGATCACGGCCAAGTATTCCGGGGATACCACGTTCGGTGCCAGCACCTCGTTGGCCAGTTCCGTGACGGTGACCAAGGCCGACACAACCATCGCGGTGACGGTCACGCCCAACCCAGCCGGGTTCGGCGACCAATGGACGCTGACGGCCACGATCACCGCGGCCAGCCCCGGCTCAGGCACCCCCGCAGGCACCGTCCAGTTCTTCACCAACGGGACCGCGATCGGGAATCCCGTTACCCTGGTCAACGGCGTCGCAACCTTGTCGACCTCGGCCATGCCGCTGGGGACCAGCACGATCACCGCCCGATACTCGGGTAACACCAACTTCGTGACCCGAGACGCGGCCACCACGGCGTCGGTGACTCAGTCGAACTCGATCGTCGACCTGACGTCGTCGATTCTCAATCCGACCGCAAAGCAAGCGATCACGCTGACGGCAACGGTCTCGCCCACGAATTCCGGCACGAGCTCCCCCACGGGAACGGTTCAGTTCTTCGCCAACGGGGTTCTGTTGGGGACGGGCACCCTGTCCAGCGGCAGAGCAACCTTCGTCACAACGGACCTGGCGGTCGGCGTCGACACCGTCACCGCGGTCTATCTGGGAGACGCGAACTTCAGCACATCCACGTCGCCGGACCTCACGGTCGTCGTCGGCGATCAGACCGAGCAGTTCCTCAATCAGGTCTACATCAACTCGGTAGGTCGACCGGCCACTTTGGATGAGCTCGACTTCTATCGCACCCAACTGACGGTCGGCGTTCCGCGGAATAAGGTCGTCGCGAGAATTGTCAACAGCCCCGACGGACAGGCCAACGCGGTGACCGTCGTTTATCGCACCTTCCTCCGCCGCGAGCCCACTTTCCGAGAGGTGCTCCGCGGGTTGCAGAGCCAGAAGAGGTCTCAAGGCTTCGGCGCGGAGATCCAGGTCCTCGGCTCGCAAGAGTACTATCAAACGCAGGGTGGCGGAACGATCAACGGCTTCCTGACCGCCCTCTACGCCGACGTGCTGGGAACGGCGATCCCGAGCTCGGCCGAGGCCAGACTGACCCGACAACTGAGGCAAGGTGTCTCGCGAACCTCGGTCGCCAGCTCCGTGGTTCTCAGTCAGCCCGGCAAATCCGCCTTCGTCACGTTCCTTTATCAGCAGTTCTTCAGCACCACCCCCACCACCCAGCAGCGGGCCCGCTCGGTGGGAATCCTGAACCGGGGCGGTTTCGTCAACCAGGTGGTCACCGACCTGCTCTCCTCCAACGACTTCTACGACCAGTTCGCCAATATCTCCTGACCCTTCGGACTCATCCGGAGCATCAACTACGGGGCGGTGACGATCTCAGCGATCGTCACCGCCCCCCGTCTCGTTTCCGGCAGACATAGCCAAACCGATGACCCCGAAAAACTCGAAATTCTTCTGGAACACAGGGAGCCACAAGCTTACGATTGTCAGATGCTCCACATAACGATCCATGACCAGGCACGAGACTCTTCGAAGCCACCGATGAGATGTACGCTGACAAAGCGGTCGATCGAAACGGCGATGCTGGTCCTGCTGATCGTCATGAGCGCTTCGCAAGCGAGTGAACTGCGGGAGGTCCGCGGTCGGGTCGTTGACGACACTGGCCAGCCGGTTGTCCCGGCCCTGGCACCGATTCAAGAGTTCTCCGACCAGAGGCTCGACCTCCTCGAACGGCGGAGTGGTGTCACCTTCAGAATGAGTTAGGGATATCGCTCGCCATCCCCGCCAATCCAACCCGGCAAGGAAGGATGGATTGTTCGCCATGGCCCCAACACGGAATTCTCTTGGCCACCGGGCGGCCCTGCTCGGATCACCCGCCCTCCTGCACTTCAGCCTGTTCGGGGCAACGTTGGGGATCCGTGCTCTGATCGTGTGGATCGCCGGGGGGTGGGATCCGCTCCGCGACCGCTCCGCACGTTGGGGGCCGGCACACCGGGCCATGCGGACGGCAGTCGTCCTAGTGCTGGTGGGTGCGTCGGCGGGCGTCGGCTCCCAGGAGCCGCCCGAGACGCAGCCCGCGAACATCCCGGCCCAGGCGGCCTCGAATCAGCCGCCGGCGAAGGCTCCCGACGCTGACGAGATCGTTCGCCAGTTGGCGGCCCGTTCCACAAACTGGATCATGCCGCCGGCCGCCCTGAAAACACTGGAGTACCGCTTATTCTTCGGGCCGACGGCCACCGCCATCAAGGTCACACGAGGAGAACTCCGGCGTGAGGGAGTCTGGCTGGGGGCGACGCTCCAGGCTGGATTCCGCGAGTTGTTGAGAGCGCCGGCCAACTTCCAGGTTGACGTCAAGCGGGAGGAGGGCGGAAAGTACCTCACGCTTCGGGTCAAGCCGAAGGACGAGCAGCGGCCCATCCGCATTGAAATCGGTAACGGCGTCGAGAATTCCTGGAGCGGCTACCTCTCCCGTTCCGCCCGCGAAGTCACGATTGTCGTCGACGCCAAGCGGCTCGTGCCACTCGAGGAGCAGATCGGTTCGACGACGATTCGCTACGCCGACTGGCAAGAGACAGGCGCTGATAAGTGGATCCCTCGGCAGATCGACGTCAACGACTCCGACATCCACTATCGGATGCACTTCGCTTGGCTGGGCGATGCCGTCTGGTTGCTACGGCTCTCCGAATCGATCCGCCCCGAGGGGACGGTCGTGCTGACCCGCACCCGGGACGTGAAGGTCAACGGCCAGGAAGTCGCGGCTCCGCCGACGAACGCCGAGCAGCGGTCGCAATCGGCGGCTCGTGAGTTGATCGCAATGCTCGACCACAATCGACCGTGGCTCGAAGGCGGCCCGACAGGCTCGGGTTGGCGGCCGCCGTTCCGGACGCTCTCCTACACGTTTCACACTGTC
Organism: Singulisphaera photorubra; assembly: GCF_045290345.1. Lineage (GTDB taxonomy): Bacteria > Planctomycetota > Planctomycetia > Isosphaerales > Isosphaeraceae > Singulisphaera. The sequence goes on from NZ_CP155447.1 coordinate 6,318,506, forward strand.
CGCGAAGACGTTCGCGAGGATTGCGTGCTCAGCCAGGCTGGCGAGGCGGTCTTCGAGGTCGCCCACGACGGCCTCGGAAAGATGAAGAGCGGGCTCGGCGACCGGAGGATCGCGTTGAAGACCGCGGAGAGCGCGGTGGCGAAACGAGGGGCCCGGTTCGCCCGCGTCTTTGGCCGGCCTGAGCGAGAGCAAAGGCGGGGGCAACCTTACGACCTTGCCCTCAAGCAATACGCCCGGCTCGGGTGCCAGCTCGACCTGCCACTCTTCCGCTACCGCGATCAACTCGACTTCGCCACGGTCACGATCGAGGACGGCACTCGAGCCGGCCAGCCCTGCCGGGTCGCAACCGTCTCGAACCTTCACGGGACCCACCTCGGTTATGGGACGATGCTCGCCTTTTCGTCCTGGTCGTATATGCACGACATCGTCCCGGCGAAGGAGATCATCGAGATCGATCCGGTCCGAAACGTGCCCATCCACGAGACACTCGTGAGTTCAAGGGATAATCGAACATTTGAGATTGATTATCGTGACTTCGTTGAGGTTGAGCCGGGCCAATGGGCGCCTCGCTCCATCCGGATCGAGGCAAACGACGGATTGACCTGCGAGTATCGGTTCCAGCTCGTGGCCGGCACCCACTGGATGCTTGAAGAGGTTATCTCCTGGTTCAAGGCCGAGGATAAGAGCCGCGGTGTTGTGGAACATGTCCGAATCGACGGCGGGCAGAAATTGCTCGACGAGGCGTTGAAGCAGGTGGAAACGACACGAACTCTGTTTGACGGCGCGGGCGAGGCGGACAGGCGGGTCAACGTCGCGACGGTTCCCTTTTCGCTCGGCCACCCGATCCGAAGTGGCCCCTACGAGATCCGGGTGACCTCCGGTGCCAAGCGGACGGTCGTCGTCTCCGCAACCACGAACGACCGCAACGCGTCCGATACTCTGCCGCTCGCATTCCTTGATGAGAAGCAGCGGTTACTGTTCGCGGCGACGGTCACACTCACGGACCAGGACGGGACGAAGCGAGGTTCCGTATCACTCCGGAGCTCACAGCCCTGGCAGTCGGTTCGATCCATTGCGGTGCCGTCCGGGGATGCGGACTCGATGCGGCAGCCCTTGAGCGTGATCCCGATCCGCTGGGGCGAGCCGTTCGCCGTCAACATCCCCGACGCCAAGGAGGGCGAGGTCGCAAGTTATGGGACCAAGTCGCCACGCGATGCGCTCACACGCGCCTGGCAAGTCCGGCTCGACCGGACGGCTGAGGGCACGGCCAAACTGGCCTTGGATGTCGTGAGCATCGACGGGCCGCAGGAATTCTACCTCGATCTCGCCGTGAGCCTCCTCAGTGAATCCGGAGAGCTCCTCTCGTGCGGACAGCTCGCGACAAGTCTCAAGGTGGTCTCCGAGCCAACGGAACAGCGCTTCGAGATCGACCTGGGAAAGCTCCGGAGTGGGACGCAGCCCAAATACGTGGCCATCGGCATTGCACCCGGCGAACGAATCTCCGCGCCGATGGGCTCGTTGTGGGGAATGTTCGCGCACCCCATCTCCCCATTCGAAATCTCCACGCTGTTGACCGCGCCTGACGAACAAAGCCGGCGGATTGGTCTCGATCGGCTGGACGACTTGAGGATGGAGCGGAGTATCCACGCTGAGTTCACTCGAGACCCATTTTCCAATCCCCAGAGACGCGATGAGCCGTCGCTTCGGCTCACGCAACTGAGGCGGCACACCAAGGCACTTGTCGGAATTCTCGAGGGCCACGACGCCGCCGATGTGAAGGCCGACGCAGCGCGCCTCCTCGCTTACTCAGAGGCGGAAGGAGCGGCCGGCATCCTCGAACCGCTGGCCGCCGACCAGGCTCCGGAAGTCCGTGAAACCGTCGCCACCGGCCTGACGTTCCTGGGAAAATCCAACCATATCACTACCCTTCGATCGATCCTGGAGCGCAAGCCCCCCACCCGCGAAAAGAACAATGACGCCGAACTTGCCGCGGCGAAATCGTTCGATCGCCTCGAGCAGGACGCCCTCATCGCCCTGGCGCACCAGCGTTCCGACGCCGCCGTGGACCAACTGGGCGAGACGCTTCTGGCGGATCTCGAAACCCTGCGGCCCGTGGCCGACGACAAGGGGCAGATTCGTCTTGAGGGCAGAGTCTCCCGGGCTCTTGTCATCAACTCGCTCCTCGGCCGAACAGGTAATCCGCGGGCGGTCCGCTGGCTGATCGCGGCCGCCGATCTCATCGCCCGGCGCCCGGACCTGGCCAAGCATTTCGCCCGGAACGAACTCGTCCGGTCGATGCTCCAGTTCAAGGAGCAGACAAACAACCGCATCGCCGCCGAGCTGGCGACGGGAGACGCGGCCGATGTGTGGGCCCACGCCGTCCGGGAAAGCCGGGACCCTGACTTCCTCAAGCCCATCCGCACCATGCTCCGCCGCAAAGACGTGACGGCCAATGCCACTTACTCAGGGATTCTCTACCTCTGGAACCTCGATACCCCAGAGGCGCTCGATGGTCTCCGCGAGGCATACGAAAGCGGGTTGTTGCGCAATGATGATCCTCACCTCTGGTTGAGGCTCTGCGAGGCGTTGGCCGCGCGAGGCGACGGCCGCGGGCTTGGCGATGCCTTCCAGGTCCTCGTCGACCTGGAACGGCCCATCGAGCCCCCCGCGGAGGAAGAATTGCGACGCAACTGGCAGAATGCCCGAAACGACTGGCTACGGGAAGCCGAGGCGGTTTTCGGACGGTCCTCGAACGAACTTCTCACCGAGTTCGCCCTCCGCAAAGCGGAGACCACCACGCCCCAAGAACGGCGGGTCGTGCTCCGGCTCCTCTGGAGGTTGCCGGAGTTCCCCAAGCCCTTGGCAGCCGTCCTCCCTCAATGGACGAAAGACGCCGATCCTCAGGTTGCCGAACAGGCCAAGCGTCTGCTCGACCGCAACTGACCTCCTGGGGGATGCCGCCCCCCTAAACAATCAACAACATTTCATTTTTCACCATGCCAGGAAATTTACCCCATGATGAGGCCACTGGTCCTAACAGTCGTGTTTTCCGGCCTGCTGCTCGCCGCCGACGAGGCCCCAAGGAGTGATCTCGACAAGTATCAGGGGACCTGGGTCTTGGTCTCCGAGGAGTACGAAGGGAAGCCGGTCCCGGTCGAGGAATTGCTCGAACTCTCCATTCTGGTCCAGGGCAATCAGGTCCCTTCACCGCACAAGGCGCAGACCGCTCGGCGATCGTCACCTTGGATCCGAGCAGGACGCCCAAAACCTACGACCTGCTGCGGGACGACGGCGCCCTATCCCTTAAAGGCATTTACACCTGGGATGGTGAAACCATCAAGATTTGCGCGGCGGAAGACCAAGGGGATCGCCCGACAACGTTCAATACGCAGGCCGGGAGCAAGAATCGGATTCGGGTCTGGAAGCCCAAAAAATAACAACGACCCGCAACCGGGCGAGAATCGCGATGGAATTCCGGCCCAGAGCCATTCCTCGGACTCGCGCTGACCGCGAGGGAATTCCGGCCGGGCCGGCCGTGCTACTGCAAACCCAACTGTTGCGGAAACCGCAAGAATCCTCAGTTCTTTCGCTCGGTCGTGGATCGTTGCTAAAAAAAGGCCGCCCCGAAGATGAATCGCAAACTTGCCTAGACTTTTATAAATAGCTTCCGACGATACATCCAGAAGAGGATCAGCCAGACCACCATCAGGGCGGCCGCACCTTGGACGAGCGGCTCGTACTCCGGCCCGAAGGCAGTGAAGACCTCCTTGCCGAAGTGGGTTTTGAGGTTGGCCGTGATGAAGTCTTCGACCAGCCAGTGGAGGCAGTACGCGGCGATCGAGTTCGTGCCGATGATGATGAGCGGGTAGACAAGCCACCACAGGCCGGCCATATCGACCACGGCATAGAAGGCCGCGAGGATCAGGAAACACCAGCCCGCGCTGTAGAGCACCCAGCTTGGAGTCCAGATCCGCTTCACCACCGGGCAAAAGTCGAGTTCCCCAATCGCAGCACCCAGGAAGAGGCCGATGACGCCTGCCACGGCCAACCAGCCGAGTTTCATCCACGCCTTGCGATCGTCCTTCAGCACGCCCCCCGCGATCAGGCCGAAGATCATCGTGGCGAGCGTGGGAATGAAGCTCAAGGTCGCGTAGCCGCCGCGGTTATCGAGGAACGGGGCTTCGCGCGGAAACAGGTTCATGAACCAGGTATCGAACGCCCAGGCGGCATTGCTGTTCTTGTTCCAGTGCGAGGCGAACCCGCTGAGGTTGTGGTGCCAGTCTTGCGGAACGTCGACACTCGTATAATCAAACTCAGCCCCGGGCGCGGGGTAGAGCGCAAACGCCCCCCAGTAGCCGACCAGGATGACCACCAGCGCAATCCACTGGTCGCGGGCCGGACGAAGACCGAGCAGGAACAGGAACCCGTAGCCCAGACCGATCTGGGTCAGCGTGTCCTCGAACGTGAAGTTCGTCTGGTCCTTGCCCATCGAACGAAGGAATATCCCCAGCAGGATCAGCACGAGCGCCCGCCAGAACGCGTGGCCCGCCATCCGAATCGTGGACTGACCGCGCGCAAGCCGACTGGCGATCGAGAATGGCAAGGCCACTCCGACCAAGAACGAGAACGCAGGCTGGATCAGGTCGTGCAACGAGCAGCCAACCCACTCGACATGCTGCTGATGGCGGCTCAAGAGCGCCCAGAACTCACTCTTCGGAAACGACTTCGCAACTCGCGAAAGCTGAAGCCACTCCGCCAGTAGCAGAAACATCACAAAGCCACGAAACGCGTCGATCGAGGCCAGCCGGCGCGGCGGTGCTGAGCCGGAACCGTCAGGGGGTTTCGGCACGTTGACGGGACGATCGCCGGCGGCGGGAGACGGTGAATTCGGGGACATCATTCCATTCTCAAAGTCACTTGGAGACGGCAGGCTTTCCGAGTTGCCTGTCGGCATAGTCGAGGAAGACCTTCCAGTCGTCCTTCCCCATCGAATGCTTCCCCGGTCGAATATGGTAGCCGAGCCTGCTGTCGATCAGCCTACCGGGTTCCGGCATCCGATCGGCTTCGAGCCCCTCAACCTCCAGAAAACGATAAACGGGGTCGGCCCCTTTGAGAACCTCAAACTGTCCTTCGGGATTGGCCCAGGTGTCGTCAACCGCATTGGTGAAGAGCACCGGGCGCGGGGCGACCAACGCCACCAGGCCGTTCTGGTCAAATGGGAGCCGGTCGGGCTGGTCGTTGAATTCCTTGAACGCGGCATCGAACCAGTGCGGAAAGCTCGTATTGATCCGTTTGACCGACTCACCAACCTTGCCACGGCTGGGCGCCGTGCCGCCGCAGCCCGCCTGGTGGGGAATCGCCAGGGCAATCCGCTCGTCGAACGCAGCGGCCACGATCGCCGCCTTGCCCAGGCGGGAATGGCCGACGACGGAAATCTTCGACTTGTCGATATCCTTATTCGTAATCAAGTAGTCGACGGCCCTGTGCAAGCCCCAGGCCCAGGCGGCGACCGTCGCCCAGTCGTGCGGGCCGGGCTTCGACTGCCCCGGCTTGTAGTAGTGAGGAATGATCCCATCGGTGAAGTCAGGATGGTCGGGGGCGACGTCACCGCTGTAGAAAGTCGCAACGGCGTAGCCACGATCGATCACATCCTCAATCGACCACACGTTAATCTGCGAGCCTCGCCCCACGTCGGTCGCCCGGTTGTCCTTGCAGCCCGGGCAGTTCTTCGGCATCCAGGACGACGGCAAGGCGACCCCCGGGTCATTGACCACCGTGTGGTTGCCGCAGAAGTTGATCCCAAGGAATACCGGCGCAGGGCCTTCTCTGTGGTTCGGCACCACGAGCAGCAAGTAGATCTCCGGAGTAGCCGCCGGCCCGAACGCAATCGCCACTTCCTTCTTGGTCGCCTTGCCGCCGAAATAGTTGGGGTCCACTCGCGCTACGGTCGTTTCGATCTTTGCGGGCGCAGGGGGCATCTGGCCATACATATAGTACTGAAAGAGGGCCTTCAACTCCGGCCTGCGTTTGGCGAGCCATTCCTCCTTGCTGGCAACGCGATGGCCATCGAGCATCACGAGCGGGTCGGGAAGGCTGGTCTGCGAAGGCAGTTGCGAGGCCTCGGGAAAACCGGCGAAAGCGACGGGCGCCCCGACGAGAAATGTGAGTGCCGCAAGGACCAGAAGCCTTGGACCCGTTCTCGCTTCCGAAATCGACGTAACGACCATCGGTGGGGGCTCCAGTGTGACGTCGTGGGAAGATCGGCCGCGCCGACCGCTTCTTCGTGCCTGCGCCATGTTACAGGGAGGTTCGTGGAACGCCAGACGAGAGCGGCTTTCGAAAGATTTGAGTGGCGTCAATCCGCCGCGAGGTATAGTTTAACATTCATTGAAGGTCCTTGAGATCTCCCCAGGGCAACGGTTCGCCGGACGTCTCAGCCCTTGAGGTTTGGCGCGGTTGCCACTGCCAAGGATCCCACTCGCCCGTTCGGCCCTTGCCTGAAGGTCGCTCACCGAGGGATGCCATGAGGAGAATTCCGCGCCTGGCCCTCACCATCTTCACCGCGATTCTCGCGGTCGAATCCAATGCTCGGGCCGTTGACATTCTACCGGCCGATCGGCCGATTCCCGAGGTCGTCGACTTCTATCTCGACGCCAAGCTGAGCCAGGAGGGGGTCAAGCCCGCCGCCGCGACCGAGGACACCGGCCTGATCCGTCGGCTGACCCTCGACCTGATCGGGCGGATCCCGACCGAGGCTGAGATGCGTGCCTACCTCGAGTCGACCAGCCCGGAGAAACCGCTCGAACTCATCGACCGGCTGATGGCGTCGCCCGCCTACGTGCAACACCAGGCCAATGAACTCGACGCCATGATGATGGCCGGAACCCGAGGCAGCCTCCGCGATTACCTCAATCGGGCCCTCAAGGAAGATCGCCCCTGGGATCAAATCTTCCGCGAGATCATCCTGGCCGACGAGAGCCAGCCGGGCCTCAAGGGAGCAGGGAACTACCTCAAGCCGAGGGCCAAGGACCTGGATCGCCTGACCAGCGACGTCAGCTCAACTTTTTTCGGTGTGGATGTCAGTTGCGCAAAATGCCACGACCACCCGCGCGTCGTCGACTGGAAGCAGGACCATTACTACGGGATGAAGTCCTTCTTCGCCCGCACCTACGAAGCCGGCACGTTCCTCGGTGAGAACGACTACGGAAGTGTCAAGTTCCAGACGACCGACGGCGAGGAACGGCAGGCCCGGCTCATGTTTTTGACCGGCCGGATCGTCGACACCCCGGCGGTGAAAGAGCCGTCCAAGGAGGAGCAGAAAGAGGAAAAGCGACGGCTCGCCGAGGCCAAGAAAAAGAAGGAGCCCCCGCCCGCCCCCAAGTTCAGTGCCCGGGCGCAACTGGTGGACGTCGCGCTCCGGCCCGGCGAACGCGATTTTTTCGCGAACGCGATCGTCAATCGCCTCTGGTACCGATTTTTCGGGACGGGGCTCGTGATGCCCCTGGATCAGATGCACTCGGCAAACCCGCCGAGCCATCCCGAATTGCTCTCGTGGCTGGCCCGGGACCTGGTCGAGCACCGCTACGACCTCCGCCGACTGATCCGCGGATTGGTCCTGAGCCGAGCCTATGCACGCACCAGCCTCTGGCAGGATGGCGAAGCCCCTGACCCTCGCCTGTTCGGCGTCGCCGCGGTTCGGCCCCTGACTCCCTTGCAGCTTGCGACCTCGATGTGGGTGGCCACCACCGATCCCTCGGCGCTCCCGGCCAGCCTGACCCCGGGGAAACTCGAGGCCGAGCTCGACGACCGGGCCCGAGGGCTCGCGAGCGCCCTCGCCAAGCCAGGGGAGGACTACCAGATCGGCGTCTCCGAAGCCCTCTTAATGAGCAACGGCGATCGCATTCAAGAACTCCTGGCCGATCGCAAAGAACGGCTGGTGGCCCGACTCGCACAGATCGACGACGGTGACGAGCGAGTCGCCATTGCGGTCCGCAACATCCTCTCTCGCCCGCCGGCCGACGATGAGGCTTCGCTCCTGGGCGATTTCCTCGCGCAGCGCAGCGACCGGCAAGTCGAAGGGATCCGCCAGCTCGTCTGGGTGCTCTTGACGAGCGCGGAGTTCCGGTTCAATCACTAAACAATATCTCAACTTTTCTTCTTAAACATTGACGACTACGAATCGGGGGCACCTCGATGGCCAGCGACCGACGCGCCAACTTTTGCGGTTCACCCGCGCACGCGATGGATCGGCGTCGTTTCCTCGGCACGGCGGCCGCCGGTGCGGCGGCGTTCGCGGCCGACATGACGGTGCTCGACGTGCTCAAGGAGCCAGCCCTGGCCCGGGAGATCAAATCCCAGGGGAAGCGCGTCATCCTGCTCTGGCTGGCGGGCGGGGCGAGCCAGCTCGAGACCTGGGACCCCAAGCCGGGCGCGGCGACCGGTGGCCCGTTCCGGGCGATCTCAACGTCGGTCCCCGGCATCCAGATCTCCGAGCTCATGCCCAAGATGGCCAAGCGGATGGAGCAAACCTGCATCATCCGCTCGTTGAACACGAAGAACGGCGATCACGGCAGCGGCGCCCGTCTGATGATGCGCGGCCGCATGGACGACCCAAGCCTTCGCTATCCCGACCTGGGCGCCGTGCTAGCCCGTGAGCTCGGCCAGTCCGACAGTAAGGTGCCCGACTACGTCTCGTTCTACTCCGCGACCGAAGGCCGCGACTTCGCCCCGGGCTCGAGCGGATTCCTCGGTTCGCGATACGCGCCGATGGAACTGACCACAAGCATGATCCCGGAGAACATCCGTCGCGCAGCCGAGCTTTCCGACCTCGACCACCGTCAGCGTGGCGAACTGCGCGAGCTGCTCAGCAAACGGTTCGAGCGCGGTCGGTCGTCGAACGCGTTGGGGAGCCACAACGAGGCCTATCAACGCGTCCGCGGCCTGATGGCTAGTGAGACGCTCTTCGACATCACGAAAGAGACGCAGCGGGTCCGCGACCTCTACGGCCCCACTCAGTTCGGCGAGCAAGCCCTGGTCGCTCGCCGCTTGATCGAGGCGGGGGTGCCGTTCGTCCGGGTCGGCCGCGCCTGGTGGGACAGCCACGGCCAGAACTTCGAAACCCACCAGGAGCTCGTCCCCGAGCTCGATCACGTCATGGCCACCCTCCTTGATGACCTGGACCAGCGCGGGCTGCTCGAAGACACCCTGGTGATCACGCTCGCCGAATTCGGCCGCACCCCCTCGATCAACCCCAGCCTGGGACGCGACCACTTTGCCTCCGCCTGGAGTGCCACCCTCTCCGGCTGCGGCATCAAAGGGGGTTCCGTCTTCGGCAAGACCGACGCGACCGGCAACGCCGTCGTCGACGGTGAGGTCGGAGCCGCCGAACTGTTCGCCACGATCTACCAGGCACTCGGCATCAACCCGCAAAAGAACTACTTCGTGAATTCGCGGCCGGTGCCCCTCACCGAGCCGGATACCGAGGCAATTGCCGACGTGCTGGCCTGAGAAATCAGGTCCTTATTCCAAAATATCAGGGTGGGCCATGCCCACCTTGACACAGAAACAGAGCCTTGTACGTGCTCGGTACTTGACGTTACCGCTCAAACGCATTGTTCCCGCGGCGAGTTCGCCTTACGAGGTCTTCGTCCCATGGCTACCCTGAATCCCGAGACGCTCAAGGTCGTCAAAGAATTCTCACGTCGGGAAGTTGTCTTCGCAGTCGAACGGATCCCCGACACGCGCCGGCTGGTGTTCGGGGGGTCGGACTTCAAGGTCCACGACATCGACCTCGCCGCCGACAAACCGGAGGCTCGCGAACTCGGGAGCCATGAGAGTTACGTCACCGGGCTTGCACTGGCGGGCGTCATGGCCGTCTCGGGGAGCTATGACGGGCGTTTGATCTGGTGGGACCTCGACGCCCGAGCGAAGGTCCGCACCGTCGATGCTCACTCCAAGTGGATCCGGGGCGTGGCCGCCACGCGCGATGGCAAGCGGGTCGCCAGCGTGGCCGATGACATGGTCTGCCGGATCTGGGATGCCGAGACCGGCTCGAAGCTCCACGAGCTCCGCGGCCATGCCGAGACCACCCCGCACCACTTTCCGTCGATGCTCTTCGCTTGCGCATTCTCACCCGACGGCCGCCAGGTGGCTACCGGCGACAAGGTCGGCCGCGTGGTCGTCTGGGACGTCGAGTCGGGCCAGTCCACAGCCACGCTGGAAGCCCCTGGGATGTACACCTGGGACCCGGTCCAGCGCCGTCATTCGATCGGCGGCATCCGCTCGCTGGCCTTCTCGCCCGACGGCACAAGGCTGGCGGTCGGTGGCATCGGCAAGATCAGCAACATCGACCATCTCGACGGCAAGGCCCGGGTCGAGGTCTTCGACTGGCGCAAGGGGGAGCGGACCCATGAATTCGTCGACGACAAGGTCAAGGGCCTGGTCGAGCGCCTCGAGTTCCACCCCGCGGGAGATTGGCTGATCGCCGCCGGAGGGGACAACGCCGGCTTCCTGATGTTCCTCGACCTCAAGACCAAGGCCGTCCTCACTCAGGAGAAGGCCCCGATGCACGTCCACGACACGTCGTTCGACGAATCGTCAGGCACCCTCGTAGCAGCGGGGCACAACAAGATTGCCCTCTTCGAAATGAAAGGCTGATCCTCACTCTTTCCGTCCAGCCCAACAATTCTCACCAACGATGAAACACACAATCAGAGATTTTCTATTTTCATAGCCATGCAAAAACATGGCTCGAAACCAGGATCAGGCTCCGTATTGGTTTATATTCAACGATCCGTGTCTGGGCGAGAATCTCGATAGATTTCCGGCCCGGCCGTATCCCCCTCGGCCCAGGCCCATTTCTCAGACGATCGCCGACCCCGAGGGAATTACGGCCGGGCCGGCCGTGCTACTGCAAACCAACCCGTGGCGGAAACTGCAAAAATATCGGTTCTTTGGCTCTGTCGCGGATCGTTGTTTATGTTTGCGGCGAGGAGGAGCGAGCCAAGGAACGGGTCCACTCGCGGTATCGGGAGAATCGGCGGTTCACCACGTCTGAGTCGAGGCCGAACTGCTCGAGAGTGTAGCGATGGACACCGTGCTTGTGCTGCGGGTTCTCGGCCAGCCAGCGCCTCATCCTGGCCGCGAACTCGTCATCGTATGAATATCCGAAATATTGCCGGACTGCGCGGACCGTCTCGACCGGATCGGCCAGAAGCGACGCATAGGTCACGTCGAAAAACCGGGCCGGGTCGGCCGTGGCACGAGCATCGATTGCGCGTTCGGTTCCTTGGGCCATCGCCTCGGTGAATTCCGCTCCCAGGCGTCTCAGATCGACACGGTCGGACGTGATCCCCCGGACGGCGGAGGCCAGGCTGCAGAGCGAAGGCAGAACCTGAAGCGGATCACGGTGGATCTGAACGATGCAGGCGTCCGGGAAGACGGCGAGGAGGGAGTCGAGACCATAAATGTGGGCGGGCGCCTTGAGCAGCCAAGGGTCACCCGGCCACTGCCACGAGAGGAGCTGGAGTTGGCGGCGAAGGTAACGATAGGGCTCGAGCAAGCTCTGCTCGTTCATCCATTCCACGTACTGAGGTACGTCGAACAGGAATCCGTTGACGCCGGCGATAAATCCATGCGCAAACAGATTATTGCATTCTTCAGGGCTATCGGCATCGAACAGGTGGGCGGCTCGGATCCGAGGAGCCAGCGAATTCAACAGGCCGATCTGCTTCCGGGCCTGCGCAATCCGTGGGTCGGTCAGGCGGGTCTCGTAGCGAGGTGACGGCGAAGGCGCTAACGTCTCCCAGAGGTACAGCGGGCGACCGCCAGGGTCCTCACACATCAGGCGATGAAGGAAGGTCGTTCCACTCCGAGGCAGCCCGGTAATGAACAGAGGACGGCGGATCGGTGTGCTGAGAATCTCGGGGTGGCGTTTCAGGTCGTCCTGAATCCGCAGGCGGTTCGTCAGAGCGGCAACGCAGTATTCCCGGAAGAAGATCCGGCCGAAGGTGTGAGCGGGCCCTTGCGTCTCGAACGCGTCGACCAAGGCCCTGAGCCCTTCTCGAAAGCCGTCGTCGCCCCAGTCCGAAAGGCCCGCCCGGCGCTGGGCCGAGGCCAGCAAGGAGTCGGGGTCGAGCCGAGGCCGGAGCACACCAACGCGCCTCAGTCCCCCCCCTACCCCGTTGAGCAGTCGCATCCAGGCCGGCCGATGGGGGCGATCCCAGATTGGTTCCCCCGTCGTCATCAATGATCCTGGGCCGGGAACTGAGCCCGTATTCTCAATCTCGGTCGCCATGATGCTCGACTCGCTCCTCGGTGTTGAAGGAGTCCGATCATTGGGAAATAAAGAAGCCTTGACCTTTGAATTTCCAACGAATCACAACCGCATTCCGGGACGGCCGTTTCCCTTTCGGCCCATGGCCATCACTCGGACTCGCGCCGAGACTGAGGGAATTATGGCCGAACCGGGCTACTCCAAGGGAATTACGGCCGGGCCGGCCGTGCTACTGCGTGTTTTTTTCAACGACCCGCCATAGAGCTAGGAATCCCCCTCGTTCCCACGGTCCCCCGTGGGAACGAGTAGTGGGAGGCTTCCTAGCCCTGTATCGGGTCGTTGATTTTTTGAATTACTGACAGGCTTTGAGGAACGCGATCAGGTCGGCCAGTTCCTTCGCGGAGAGTTGCTGATCGAGTCCGGCCGGCATGACCGAGACCGAACCGGGGCGGATTTCTTCGATATCGTCCCTGGCGATGCGTGCCTCCTGGTCGGGACCGGTGGCGAGCACGATCTCGTCGGGGGCATCCTTGCGGGGAAGGCCGTTGAAGACCTTGCCGTCCTTGGTCGCAATGCTCAGCGGCTCGAAGCTCCGCACGAAGCTTGCGCTCGGAAAGAGAATCGCCTCGAGCAGGTCGCGCTCGGTGCGGATCTTGCCGATATGGGTGAGGTCAGGGCCAACCTTACCCCCCAGGTAGCCGATGGCGTGACAGGAGACGCAGGCCGCTCGGGTGCTATTGAACACCGCCTGACCGCGTCTGACGTCGCCACCGGAGATCGTCGCCAGGAATCCCTCGAGCCGCGCCTTCTGGCTCGCCGCGTCCGCGTTCAGTCCCGCGTAGAGCGCTTCCGCCTCGGTCTGGACTTTCGCGTTGTACTTCGCCAAGCGAGGCTTGATCATCTCGACCCGAAGCGTGGTCCGGGCCGGTGACTCCTCCAGCGCCTTGACCAGCTTCAACCCAACCTGTTCGTCGTGGCTATGCTCGAAGGCCGAAATCAAGCGATCGATCTCGAGCGGGCCTGCGTCCTTGACGGTGTTGGTCAGGTCCGCGAGTTGATCGGTCGTCAACCTGGCATTCGCGATCACGTCGGCGGCCGCGCTTCGGATCGCGACGGAGCGGTCGGGGGCCAGTTCACCGCGAAGAAAGGTCAAGAGGACCGCGTCGACTTCGGGGAGACCGCCCGGCACAGCCGCCAGCGCCTCGAGACGAACCTCGGCCGGCGTTGCCTCCCGGCTCGCCACCTGGAGCAAGGCCGAGGCAAGCGTCCGCGAGCGAGACTTGGGGGTCTGCAAGGCTCGGCTGGTTGCAATGGCCTGGCGGCTCAATGCGAGGTCCGCGCCCGAGAGGACTTCGATCAAGCCCGGCTCCCAGCCGTCGAACGCTTCGCGGCGACCCGATTCGGCCATCGCTCGCAGCGCAATTCGCTTGGTCTCCGACGAGGCGTCCGCATCGCGCAACGGCTCGCCCAGCAACGCCTGGATCGGCGCGGAGTGGGCCAATCGGGCAAGTTGAACGCTGAGTTCGTCCGCTTCGGCCGCTGCTAACCCCTTTTCATTCAGGCGCTGGCGAAATGAGCCGACCAAAGTCGCGGCCCACTCGGGATGCCGGCCGGCAATCCAGGACGCAGTTTCCCGGACGAGTGGATCGGTCGAGGCGAGACCGGGCGCGACGTCCTCGGCCTTGAGGCCACCCCCCTCCATCTGATCGAGAGCCACCAGCGCGGCACGACGGGTCCTGACGTTCTGGCTCTGAAGTCCGGCCGCCGTTCCGCTCGGGTCAGCGATCTCGATGAGTGCGTACGTCAGCGAATGTTCAAGCACCCGATCCGCCGGCACTCCGGCCGCCTCGAGCAGGGCCGGCACAACGCCTTCGCCGCCGATCCTCCCAAGGGCCTCGGCCGCGGCACGGCGGTTGGCCGCCTCGCGATCCTTGAGCACGCCGAGCAGGGGCGGGGACGCATCGCGGTCCCGCCAGACGCTCGCGGAGTGGATCGCGGCCAGGCGGACGGTCGCATCAGCATCCGCCAGGGCCTGGCGAACGGCCACGCGGGCCTCGGGGCGATCGACTCGCGTCGCGGCCCAGACGGCGTTTCGCCGCAACTCGGCCGAGCGGCCGACTCGGATCGCTTCGGCGAGCGCGGAGACGCTCGGTTCACCTTGCTTACCCAGCAGGTGGATCGCTCGCGCACGAACCGCGGGGCGGGGGTCGTCCAGTCGCTTGGCGAGTTCGACGGCGGTCGGGTGGGTCCAATCCAGCTTCAACCCGCGCGGGTCGTCGATCCGCGGTGCCCCCTTGCGACGCACCCGGTAGATCGCCCCGAGCACGTTCGGCTTGCCGATCTGCGAGGTCGGGCAGCAGAGCTTGTACCAACCGCCGGTGTCGAGCACGACCAGGCTGCCGTCAGCATCGTCCCGGACGTCGGTGGGGTGGAAGTCATGGTCGGCCTCGGGAGAGACCAGGAAGTCTTCGTCACGGGTCGTATAGGTCGCGCCACTCGGCTCGAGAACGTGCCTCGTGACCTTCTGCATGTTGAAGAGGGCAGCGAACAGGTTGTCGCGATAGCCGGGGCCGAAGGCATCGGACTCGTAGCGGGTGAGGCCGGACGGAGCGGCGGCGCCGAGATGGGTGAGCGGCGGCATCAGCTCGGGGCCGGTCTTGGGATGCGCGTTCAGCACCGCGTCGTGAACCTTACCGTAGACACCGCCGTAAACCGCATGAATCAGACCGTCGCGGCGACCGCCGCCAGGGATCTGCAGGAAAGTCGTCGTGAAGATCCGCTCCCCCCCCGCGGTGAAGACGACGTCAACCGGGTTATCCATCCCGCCGGTCATCACCGGCTCGATCAGCGACCCTTCCGGTCGACGGCGAAAAATATGTGAGGCTTTCGTGACAAACGGCGAACGGCCCGGCCGCTCGTAAGTCTGCTCGGCGAACGCCCCCTTGCACCAGTAAATCCAGCCGTCGAGGCCGAGGTAAGGGCCGTGCAGGTCGTTGGCGCAGCCGGTGAGGGTTTTCCCCTGGAACCACTCGGTGCGTTGATCGGCGACACCATCGCCATCGGTGTCGGTGAGTTTCCAGAGGCTCGGGGGGGCCGCGACGTAGAGGGAGCCGTCGTGCCACATGGTCCCCTCGGGGAACATCATCCGATCGGCGAACACAGTGCGTTTGTCGTACCGGCCGTCGCCATCGGTGTCCTCGAGCCGCAAGATGCGGTGGGTCCGATCCACAACCTGCTTGACGACCGGATCGTTGGACCCCGACGAGTCGGAAACGTAGAGCCGGCCTTCCTCATCAAAATCGGCGGTGATCGGTCGATCGACCAGGGGTGGCCCGGCGATGAGTTCCATCTCGAAACCATCGGCCAAGGTGAATGTGCGGCCGTTCAGCTTGAACTCGCCCGCCGTCGCGGCTGAGAGCCAGGCGCAAAGTAACAGGGCAGCGAGAGCGAACGGAGCATTCACGCGTGTAGGTCGACTCATAGGTGGGGATTCCAAGGTGGGATGGGCACTTCAAAACCGTGCAACGATCAGAGCCGATCGTCGTCGCCGAACTTGAGGAGAGTATCAAGGTGGACGAGGTTCCAGGCATCCCCCTCGGCCGGGTCGGTTCGAGGAGGATCTCGACATCATACCAGCGAACCGTCCCGGTTGCCTCGTCCACGCGCTTCAACTCCTGGTCACGTCACTTCGCGATCGGGATGAACTTCAGGCAGACGGGTGACTTGACCTCGATCGACTGACCGGTCGGCTCGAGTTTGCCGGTCGCCGAATCAATCCGGAAAACGACGATCGTGCCGGAATCCTGGTTGGCGGCCAGGAGGAACCGGCCGGTCGGGTCGATGGCGAAGTTGCGCGGGGTCTTGCCCTGGGTCGGCTGGTGGCCTACCGGGGTGAGCCGGCCGGTGGCGGCGTCGATGGCGAAGATCGCGATGCTGTCGTTGCCTCGGTTCGAGCCGTAGAGGAACTTGCCCGAGGGGTGGACCTGCACCTCGGCCGTCGAGTCGCTCGGCTTGACCTCAACGCCGGCGGGAAGCGTGGGCAGGGTCTGGAGTTCCTTCAGGACGCCATGCTCGGCGTCATAGTCGAGGGCGGTCACCGTGCAGTTGATCTCATTAATCACGTAGGCGTGCCGGCCGTCGGGGTGGAACGCGAAATGGCGAGGTCCGGACCGGCGTGCCGTCGACGTGAACGGAGGGTCGTTGGGGGTCAGGGTTCCCTTCGCCGCGTCGAACTTGTAGACGAGGAGCTTGTCGAGCCCGAGGTCGGCCGCGATCGCAAACCGATTGGCCGCGTCAACGTTGATCGAGTGGGCGTGCGGTTTCCCCTGCCGCTTGGGGTCGGCGACGGTCCCTTTGTGCTCGATCGACGCGGTCGCGGCGCCAAGCCGGCCGTCAGCCAGGATCGGCAATGAGGCCACGGTGCCTCCCCCGTAGTTCGCCACCAGAACGTTCTTGCCGGCGTGGTCGACCACCAGGTGACACGGCCCGGCCCCTTCCGACGATTCCGTGTTCAGGTGTTTCAGAGTCCCGTCCTTCGGGTCGATCGCGAACGCGCTGACGCCCCCGCTCTTCCGCCCTCCGCTCTCGGCGACCTCGTTCACGGAATAGAGGTTACGGCGGGTCGGGTCGATCGCCAGGAACGACGGGCTGAGCGATTCGGCGGCGAGCCCTCGCGCAGTGAGCGTTCCCGATTCCGGGTCAAGATCGAGCAGGACGATCCCCTGCCCTTTCCCGTTCGTATAGGTCCCGACATAGACCCGAATCTTCGCGAGAGTCGAAGGATCGACGCCTGTTGAAGCCTTGGTTTCGGCCAAGGCCACTGAGAGACAACCGAGGAGCAAGCCGATCTGCCACATGGAAGCGGTTCCCGTTCTTGATGTCTGAGCTGTGAAATTGCCGCGAGCGTCGCCAGCCCGGCCCGCCTCAATGGCAGCCGGCAGTCCGTCTTAGACTACCCCCATCGGCGGGTGGCCGAAATCCTCTTTGCGCGAATTACATTTCACCCAGTTCCGCATCGATCGTATTCATGCGTTCATTGAACGCGTCGTCGGGCAGGAGAAGCATGGACAATGGTTTAAGGTCTCCCTCGAGGAGCATCAGCAGTTCGGCCGTGCCGCTGCGCCGACCGAGAGCGCGGCCGCGCATCTCGAGCGCCCTGGCGACGATCGCATCCAGGTCGAAAACCGAGGAGGCCCTCACCAGGCGCGAAGCCACCTCGTCCAGGTCGGACGCATTGAACGCCCCCTTGCCGTCGAGCCTGGCCGCCTCGGTGATCATCAGGAGTGCGTCCGCCAGCCGCTCGCACGCCTTCTCTTGAAGTTTTGTTGGCTTGGTCACGATAAAAAACTCTCGTTTCGGAGCGGTGCGTCTCAAAGCCTGGCTGAGTCCGCGGCTTGGCTTGCCACCGGCGGGCACACCCCATCGACCCCTGAGTCGCTTACCCTACAACAGCAAATCACATTCGCACACGCTCTATAGGATTTCGAGGATTCTATCGAGGCCGCTTGTCCTACAACAGCAAATCACATTCGCACACGCTCTATAGGATTTCGAGAATTCTATCGAGTCAAGACCCATCAGCTCACTCAAGGAGTGAGTTGGCGGAATCTGCGGCGACTTGTCACCCCAACCTCACTCGATCATGATGGCGAACCGTTCCTTTGATTGGACACGCGTGCACCCACAAGGAGATCCTCATGAACCGTTTCTTCGCCCAGCTCGTCATTTCGTCGGTTGCGGCCAGTCTGCTGGCGGGCGGCCTCGCTCAGGCTGCCGATAAAAAGGAGGAACCCCTGGCCCACGTGGTCTTTTTCACTCTGAAAGATCATTCCAAAGAGTCGAGGATGAAGATGGTCGACGCTTGTAAGACATACCTTACAGGCCATGCTGGAACCATCTCCTTCTCGGTCGGCACCATCGCCGAAGACGTGAAAGAATCGGTCAGTGACCGGGATTTCGACGTCGCGATCCACCTGGTGTTCCGGGACAAGGCCGCCAACGAAGCGTACCAGGCCCACCCTCGCCACAAGAAGTTCGTCGAGGAAAACAAGGCCACGTGGGCGAAGGTCCGCGTCTTCGACTCCTACCTCGCCGCCCCCTGAGCCACAGCCAGACAGACGTCAAACATTGCTCATCGATCGGCGTTTGACGTCTGTCACGGCCCTGGTTTCGCATAACGAACAACCGATTACACCGGTCGCTATTTTTGAGTTTTAAAAGCAGTAGGATGTTGTCACTCAGCAATCTCATGATATATTTGCAGACTATGGGATTCCGCTTCCCCCATACTGTCGATTGTAAAAGATGCTCAAGCGGCGAGTGGACGTCCGGACTCAGGTTTCCCCCCACCCGTTCTCAGGAAATCCCCGATTGATTCTCAGAAGGGGTTCCGTACGCGTCGCTCGGGCAAATGCATGAATGCTGGAGAATGTTTCGATGGCGAGTGCGACTTCGGGCGTGAAGAAGGCTGCAAAAACGGCAACGACGACGGCGACCGCAGCCAAGACGGCGACCGCGACCAAGACGGCGACCGCAACCAAGGCCAAAGAGAGCGGTCTGCGACTGAAGCAGGCGCAGCGTGCCGCGAACTTGCTGAAGCAGGTCAGCGACGCGACCCGTCTTCAGGTGATCTTGATGCTTTCCGAGGGAGAGCGGCACGTTGGAGCGCTGAGCGAAGAGTTGAGCCAGAGCCAGCCCGCCGTCAGTCACCACCTCGCCTTGCTGCGGCATGGTGGGATCATCTCACCCCGCCGTCAAGGGAAGAATAACTTCTACGGCCTGACCGAGACGGGTGAGGAATTGGCCAAAGTGGTCAAGTCGATCATGGTCTGAGCCGTGACCATCCCCAAACCGACACGAGCCATCCGAGGGACCCTGGTCCCTCGGATGGCTCGTGTCATTTCGTCCGCAATGAATCAACGCCTCGGCATTGCTACTTAATTTCGTGACTGCTCGGCTTCACCCCCGCCTTGAATCCCCCGAATCCAAAGGGGAGCGGATGATAATCACCGACGATCGAGACATCGGCGCTAGCGGAGACCTTGTCCTCAAGGCCCGTCGCCCAGTAGGCGGCATTGACCAGGAGCCGGCGCACCCCGTCGTTCTCGAGGTCTTGTGAGGCTCCCATCGTGGTCGCGAAGACGCGCGCGGTTTTGCCATTGGCGGCGGTGTAGGTCTTGGTCCAGGCCACCGGCATCATCGGATCGTTCTTCGGCCCCGTGATCGGGGAATCATCAGGCTTCATTCCCGTGAGAATCTGTCCAAAGACCAAGGGTTTGCTGTCGCCGGGCAGCGGCAGCCGGACGCCGTAAACATCGGTCGGCCCCCAAATCTGACCGTCCTTGATGCCTTTGAGGATCGGATGCTCCTGCTCCCCCGGCGCAAGGATTCCTCGCGTGCTCTGCTTGCCATGGGCGCCATGGTGGCTGTTCCAGGTCTCGCCGAGGACCAGGCGGCCGAAGCCCCCCTCGAAGCCAGGGACCTTGCCGTTCCAGGTGTACTTGGCGTAGGTCTTACTCTTCTTGAGGTCGAACGCGTGCGTGGCCGTTCGCATGCCGATGATCGGGCGGCCCGACTCGATGTAGTCGACCACATGCTTCATCTGATCGTCCGGCAAGTCACGAAAACGGGTGGCGAGGATCAGCAAGTCGGCCGTGTCGAGCGCCTCCAGGCCGGGGATATTGTCGACCCGTTTGGGGTTGATGGTCCCATCGTCACCGATCGCAAAGAGCACGGTACATGTGAATCCATGCCGGGTGGCGAGAATCTTGGCCAGTTGCGGGAGCGCTTCCTCCGAGCGATATTCCTCGTCGCCACTGACCAGGACAACGCGCTTGCCCTGGCCCGGGCCGTCACCTCCTGCGTAAACGACCCAGGAGTCGTCGGCCTGGGTCGGCCCGCCGCAAACAGCGATCAGGGCGACCGCCCAGAGCAGGCGATATCGCTCCGCGATTCTCATCTTGGCCACGGTTCAGCCTCGCTTTGCAGGATGAAGAAGGAGAGTCGGTCGTTCGGGAGCCACACGTCCGCGGAATCGGCCGGACCGCTTGGGGAAGCCATCCGTTTGATTCTTTTTTCATGCAGAAACCCGGACCTTCGACATACGAGCCGCATCTTATCCGGCGCCAGCCCGGTGTTGTAGCCGGCAGTCGCCGACTTCCCGTTCAGGCGCCGACCTGGCTGACTTCAAAAACGTGCGTTCCCCACGGCGGCAGATCGAGATAGAGACCGTGGGGGACCAGGTCATCGCCGCTCCGCTGGTATTCGAAGGGGCCGGTCAAGTCCCGGAAAGTCCAGGTCTTGCCTGCGAACACCTCATGCGGCAGCACGACGTAACACTGCCCTTGGTCGGGCGCATAGTTCACGGCGATCAGCAGTGTCCCACCGGCCGGATCTTCCCACATAAAGGTGAGAAACTGCTCGGATGTCGTATTCTCGTTCCAGGCCTGTCGGCATTCCCGCAGGGTCCAGCGGCCTCGCCGCAACTCCGGACGCTTCAAAATCTCGAGCAAGCGGGCGTAAAATTCGGCCACGGGCGGATTGACCGGCTCGATCGCGCGGCGGGCCAGATGGACCGAGGCCCGAATCGCAGCGCCTTCGAGTTCCCCTTGGTGGAACAAGCGGAGCCCGGGGACCAGGAATGTGACCGTGGCGGCCGCCCGGTGGACTTCCCAGGGGACGAAGGCGAACGCCGCTCGAGGCTCGTCGTGATTCTCCAGGAACCGGGCGGACCTGCGCTGGAAGTCGACGTCAGCGCGAAGATGGTCGCGGACGGCGGTGACGTCCTGGGCATGGAGCCGATCGTAGAGCCGCTTATCGTAAGTGACGTCGAACCCTTGGCGCTGGAGCGTCCACTCCAGATCCCAGTAGGCCTCGGCCAGAAACAGGAACTCGGGGGTCTCCGTGCGCACGCGAGCGATCGCGTCGGGCCAGAAGGGGGAATCCTCCGGAGGGCCGCCATCAGTGGGGACTGAGGCTTCCTTCCAGGTCCGGGCGAAAATGTCGGGCAAGACCAGCATGGCCATGTCACAGCGCAAACCGTCGCACTGGGCGGCCACCTTCACGAGCACATCACGCATCGCCGCACGGAGGGCGGGATGGCGATAGTTGAGTTGGAAGGTATCGGGCCACCCCGGGAAATAAGGGTCGCGGCCGAACGCCAGCACCCGCGAACCCGCCGCCGTCTCGGCCCGTGCATAGTTCCCCGGCTCGCGACCGAGGTCCGCCAACGTCCCCGCGATGTAGTACTCCGGATGCTGCTCGACCCAAGGATGATCCCGGGCCGTGTGGTTGGGCACGAAGTCGAGCATGAGATGCACGCCCCGTGCCCGCAGCCTGGTACGCAGGCGGGCCAGCGCCTCATCTCCCCCGAAGTCGCGGTCCACCGAATAACCTTGGATGGCAAACGGAGATCCGCAAACGTCTTGATCCGTGAAGTCGGCCAGATGGGCGCGATACCACCGAGACCACTCGGGGTGGTTGAGCGAGACCTCGCGCCCGACCGCTCCGGTCTGCCAGACGCCGAGCAGCCAGACCCAGTCGAATCCAAGTGCGGCGATCTGATCGAGCGCCTGGTCGGGAACATCATCAAAAGTCGCAGGTCGTCCCAACGTGCGCGAGAACCCGCCGAGCCAGTCGCGAGTGGCGATCTCGTAGAGCGAAGGGGACAACGCAGATTCCATGTCCAGGTATCCCAAGGCGTCAATCCAATCGTTGGTCCACGGAAATCAAAATGTTGCGGAAAACCAACATTGCGAAATTCAAGGTTCGCCCGCCCCGTCCAGCTTGCGAACTTCTTCCTGGAGCGACTTCTGCACGCGATGCTTGGCCATGAAGACATTGGCGACCGGCATCCCGAGGCGACGCGAGGCGTCGGCCCCCGAGAGCCCTTCCAACGCGGTGAGACGGAAGGCATCCCACGACTGGGCGGAGACCCGTTGCCGGACCTGAAGCATGGCCACGTCGAGCAATTCGCGGTCAAACGCCTCTTCGATCCGCCGCTCCAGATCGGTCCGGGCTTCGAGCGAGTTCAAGGCTTCCCAGGCGTGGTCGTCCCCTTGGCCCGTGCGGTGTTGCCTGCTCCCGACAAAGTCGATCAAGGTGCGCTGGGTAACCGTCTTCAGCCAGGCGCGAAAACTTCGCGAAGGATCGTACTGGAAGCCACGCATCTTTTCGGTCAGCTTGGCGAGCACAATCTGGGCGACGTCGTCGGCATCGGCCCCCTGAAGACCACGGGCGCAGCACCAACCATAGATCTTGGGGCGATAGCGACGGACGAACTCGTCCCAGGCCTCCGCATTGGAGGGGTCATTCTGGAACGTTCCCAGCAGACTGACGGAGGTCTGGGTATCAGCGGCTTCGGACATCGCCTCCCCCGAGGAAGGGATCATCGGATGGATCGACCAACCCATCGGCCGGCCGGGCTCGCCGCAATCGGTTACCGCGAGACTAAGGTTCGACACAGCTTAACGAACACGCTCGACCACATGAAAGAGCGCCGAGAAGTTTCGATCATCACTTTCCCTCGGCTTGGGAATCTGGCTAGCATGTGCGCATGCGAGAAGAACCTTCGGCAAACGGGTCGGCAAGTGCCTTGCAAAGGATCTTGTGTTAGGTTGGGAACGACCGCGCCGTATTCCCAATGGGGGAGACCATAAAAAAGAAAAACGGTCCCCATCAATCGGGAAGGCATCAGGAGGCCGCGATGAAAGGCTGCCCGGAGGGCGATCGGTTCGTGCTGCTTTTGAAGGAGCGGCTGGATTCCGCCGAACAAGCTTTCATCATCGGCCATGTCGAGACTTGCCCACGTTGCCAGGATCACCTGGAAGCCCTGACCGCAGGGGACTTCACTCCGCTCGAGAGTGAGAACCAGGAATGGGGGCGGGAAACCTTCTCCGCGGAAAAAGCGAGCCGAAGGCCGCCGGCACTTCGGCAACGACCGGGCTGGCCCTCACTCCCCGCCGGAGCGAGGCGGTTGCCCACCCAAAGCTTCAACCCATGGCCCTCGGTCCCCGACTTCGAGATTCTCGAAGAACTGGGTCGGGGAGGGATGGGGGTCGTCTACAAGGCCAGACAGCGCTCGCTGAACCGACTGGTCGCCTTGAAGATGATCCGCGACGGCGGCCGCGCCCGGCCGAGGGACCTGGCCCGGTTCCGGATCGAGGCCAAGGCGGTGGCACGGCTCCGGCACGCGAACATCCTCCAGATCTATGAGATTGGCGATGAGGCCGGACTCCCGTTCGTGGCCCTGGAGTTGCTCGAAGGGGGAAGTCTCGAGGTTCGGATGGCCGGCACGCCACAGCCGGGACACCGGGCGGCCGAGACCCTCGGCATCCTCGCCCGAGCGATCCACGCCGCGCACCAGGCAGGGATCATTCACCGTGATCTCAAGCCGTCGAACGTCCTGTTCACCTACGACGGAATCCCCAAGATCACCGACTTCGGCCTGGCCAAGCGCCTCGAGGAGGACGACGGCCATACCGAGAGCGGGCAAGTCATGGGCTCGCCGAGTTACATTTCGCCCGAACAGGCCCGAGGCCGAAATCGAGAGGTCGGACCGACCGCCGACATCTACAGTCTGGGGGCGATCCTCTATCAGATGCTGACCGGGCGGCCTCCGTTCCGCGGCACGACGCCGGTGGAGACCGTCATGCAGGTCATCCACGAGGAGCCGGTCCCTCCCTCTCGCCTCCTGTCGAAGGTCCCGCGCGACCTGGAGACGATCTGCCTGAAGTGCCTGGACAAGGAGCCCCGCCGCCGCTACGCCAGCGCGATCGACCTGGCCGACGACCTCGGACGCTACCTTGCGGGGGAACCGATCCGGGCACGCCCCACTCCCCTCTGGGAGCGTGGCCTGAAATGGACGCGACGCCGTCCCACGGCCGCCATCCTCATGGCCCTTGGCCTGGCGGCCGTCGTCGGCCTGGGTGTCTCCGGACTACGATACGAACACAACTTGCGCCAGCAGGCGAGAGACCTGGCATCGGCCCGCCTGGCCGGCGACTACGCCCTCAGCGACGCCGGGAAGGCAGTCACCCGCGGCGACCTGAACGGGGCCAGGGACACGCTCGTGAAGCTCTCGACGCGGCTCGAGGGAGAGCCGAGACTGGCGGCCCTGAACGCCCAGGCGGCCAGCCTCCTCGACCGGATCCGACGCGGACTCGCCGACCGCGACGCCCGCGAGCACGCCAAGGCGCGGTTCGGCCGGTTCCTTCGGCTCCGGGACGAGGCGATTATCCGCGACGTCCACTTCACCGGCCTGGACCTGCCCGATGACCCCAAGGCCACACGCCAGGCCGTCCGCGCGGCTCTGGCCGTGTTCGAGACACCGGACCAGGCCGGTTCCGGAATCCTTGCTCCGTTACCCGACTCGCTGACGGCTCAAGAACGCGTCGACGTGATCCGCGGCACCCACGAACTCCTGCTCGTGCTGGCCGAGGCGGTCTCTCGTCCGGCGGCCGGGGAGGATCCCCTGAAACAGGCCCGACAAGCGCTCGGGATCCTTGATGCCGCCGCCCAGGTCCACCCGCTCCCCTCGCCGGCCTATCACCTTCGGCGAGCGGCCTGCCTGGCCCGCGCAGGGGATGAACCGGGGGCGTCGCGCCAGCGCGTCGAGGCCGAGCGACTCGAACCGGCGGACGCGTTCGATCACTTTCTGCTCGGGCGTGAGTGGTCCAAACGGGGGTCGCTGGCCCGGGCAAAGCGGCACTTTGACGCCGCGCTCCGGCTCCAGCCCGATCACTTCTGGGCCCTCTGCCTTTCGGCCATCTGCGAGTTGAACGCCAGTCCGCCGCATCCCGCAGTGGCCAAGGTGGCGCTTCGGGACTGCCTGACGCGACAACCCGACTTCGCCTGGCTCTACTTGCTCCGCGGGTTCGCCTGCGGCCAGATCGCCGCGGCGGAGACAAACCAGGCCCTGGCGGACCAGTCGTTCGAGGATGCCGAGGCGGATTTCCGCAAGGCGCTCGAACTCGGCTCGGGCCAGGAACTGCGCTATGCGTTGCGGGTCAATCGCGGCCTGGTCCGCTTCAAACGCGATCGGCTGAGCGAAGCGATAGTCGACTTGCGAGAGGCCATTGCCATCGACCCCTCGCGGTTTAACGCCTACGTCACCCTGGCCCACCTCGACCGCGAACAAGGACAACTCGAGGAAGCCGCCGCCCTGCTTGACCGCGCCATCGAGTTGAAGCCCGACCTCGCCCCCCTCTATCGGACCCGGGCCCTCTGGAAACTCGAAAGCAAGGATCGGGAGGCCGCCCTCAGCGATCTCGATGAGACCCTCCGGCGCGAACCGCCGCGCAGTCCCGAAGCGGCCGGCGACCACGCCTTGCGGGGACACTTGCTCTGCGTGGCCGGACGCTACCGAGAGGCACTCGACGCCTGCGACGCCGCACTCGAGATCAACCCCGACCAGGCCGAAGCTCACCGCTGGAGAGTCGCCGCGCTGCTCGAGTTAAAACGATACGACGACGTACTCCTCTCCTGCGACGGCTACCTGGCCAACGGCCACGCCTCGGCCGAACTCCTCGAAATCCGGGGCCTGGCCAAGGCCCATCGCAAAGACTACGCCGGATCGATCGCCGACTATACGCGGGCCCTGGCCCTGAAGCCTGACCGGGCGACCTTGTATGCCCATCGCGGCTGGGCCCACCTCATCTCCGAAGCCCCCAAGCTCGCCTTGCTCGACTTCGAGGAGGCGGTACGGCTCGACCCCGGAAGCGGCGACGCCTTCTCCGGCCGCGGTTCGGCCCTGGTCCTGCTCGGCCAGCACCGGTCGGCCGTCGCCGACGCCGAGGAAGCCCTCCGCCACGGCGAGCCGTCCCCCCGGATGTACTACAATGCCGCGAGGACTTATGCCCAAGCCGCCGCCGTCGCCGCCGCACACGTCGGCGCCCGCGGACGCGACGCGATGGACGTTTCTTTTCGCTACCAAGACCGCTCCCTGGAGCTTCTAGGTGATGCCCTCGGACGAATTCCCGACGGCCAGCGTGACGCATTCTGGCGTGAGGTGATCCACGCCGACGAAGCCCTGCGGGCGATCCGCCGCCGCCCTCGATTCACGGAACTCTCCGCGAGATTCGCGCCGACGGCCCCATGACACACAAGAAGACGCAGACAGGAGAGGCCCGCAGTCGTGCCTCCGCTCTTTCCATCAAGCGATCGCCAACGGGCCTCGACGACCGGCTGGAGTGGCTCGAACGGAATCAAGCTCAAGGAACGCCGACGATGGCCATCCCTCCCGACGCTCGATCTTTCAAGGATGATCCCCCAATGACCCCGTCCCGCCGTTCCAAGCCGTCACGAGCGTGGCAAGTGGAGCAGCTCGAGGACCGGGCCTTGCTCACGACGATTTACGGGCCGGCACCCGCAAGCCTTGAAGTGACCTCGGCTCCTTCTGCCCCCAGTGCCTGGTGGACTTCCGGGTTCAGCGGGACCACGAGCGAAGATCGCGGCCAACTCGCCCTCAGCCCGGCTCGGCCCGCTGGTCTCACCCTGGCTTTCAGCACGAACAACATGCAACTGGCCCGGTCGGCCCTCCCTTCGATGAGAACCGATGTGTTTGACTCCGTGGCCATGCGAGACGGGAGCCGCGACGCTTACCACGTGATTGAAGGAAGAATTGACCGGATCCCCGGCGAGCCAGCGGGACCGCCTCCCCCATACTTCACCATTGCAATTCGAGGTCTTCCTGGAAGCGTCCCCCCCGGACGAGGCATCATCGACTTCAGCCGATTCCGCGACGATAATAGGGAGGGAGGCCCCCCCCGGTTCGGCTCCAGGCCGTTGCTCCTCGTCATCTCTCCCGACTCTTACTGGGAGAACGGACTCGTCGGCAAGCCCAACGATTCCTTCTCGTTCGCCGAAATCGCATCGTTCGGTGATGCCCGAAGCGAATCGTCGGCCGCCACGGAGCCGACCACCAGCGAGGCGCGGGAACGCAGTCAGGCCCCCGCCTCCCCGAACCTCACGATCCTCTCGGCCGAGTCGTCCGAATCGGCCGAATCGGCCGCGGGTAACCTCACGATCTGGGTGGACGGCAACGCAAAGGCCGGCGACACCTCACTCTCCTCACTTCTTCTTAGCCTGGGCGAATTCGAACCTGGGGCCCTGTTCCCGCAGGACGATCTTCCCGAGCTGACCGCACTCCTCTCCTCGCTCCTGAATGAATGGCTCGATGAATCGGCCGACCTCTCACTTCCCCTCTCGGACCAGTTCCAGCAAATCACGAAGCTCGACCCGCTCGACGAATCCTCACTCGCCTTAACCGCCACGCTCCTGACCGTCTCCAGCGCCCCGCAGACCGGTTCGGGCGGACCGGGGTCAGCGTCCACGGAGAATGCCCTGACCGAAGCCTCTCTCGCCGCGCCTCCCTCCTGGGCCGGCTTCGTTATCGGCCTGGACGAGGCCTTCGAGGCGAATCGCCTGGCGACCCGCCGCTGGCCGTCCACCACGCGGCCGCAAGACGAAGCAAAACCATCTCATGAGGCAAGCGAGGCGGCCCGAACCGTCGAGCAGTCGGCCGCGGACAAGGCGATCGAGAGCCTGAATCAGGAGCAGCAGCCACCCCCCGAGGATGCCGTCGACCACCTCTTCCTCCCCCTCCCCGAGGACGAGAATCAGGACACGACGGGGAGGGAAAACCGATGGAGCACCGCGGCCCGCGCCTCCCTGAGCCTCGCGATCGCCCCTGCCCTCTGGGCCGAACGGCTCGGCCAGGTCCCCAGCCGCCACCGAGAGCCACGGAATCCGGACGATCGAGCCGCGAATTGAACCGATCGTCACTTTCGCCCAGCGCCACGCGAGACCAACAGCCCGAGACCGTTCGCTCGAAACAAAGAGTCACTTCCCCATCAGATATTCTGGCGTCCCCAAGCCATCGCCGCTCGCGGCGGATTGCCCCCGCCAGGCCCCGCCTTCTAAAACACAATACCATCGCGATCAAATCGGCCCGACAATCGGCAAAATCGAACCGATCGGTTCCGATCGGTTCGATTTTGCCAAGAATACTCGCGAATTTCGCATCAGAAGTTCTTGACATACCTTCCGTATGCAGGATATTTTACCTAACCGCTTCGTGCCAGAGAAGCTAGGTATTATACAGGTGACTTTACCGACCGGCTTGAGTTTTGCAGATTTCGCTCGATACTCCCTTTGGAAGGCAGCTGTCCCCCCTCGGCCCCTTTCAAAGTGTGTCAGGCCCTGAACACGCGAGATCCCCGAAGCCGCTCCCATTGAGTTGGACACTCTGAGGTCGTTGCTGGCCAGCAACGATGGATTGAACGGAGGCCTCGTCATATGGCTGCTGGCCGTGGGAACCAGGATCGCGGTCGTGGCGGTGGGTCGCATCAGGAGTCGGCTTGGAGCATGTGAAACGTTTTCGGAGGCGACGATCCCTCCGATTTAAGAAAAAGAAAGCGGTCTTCGGCGAAAGGGATTTCCTGCGGATTGGTGGACGGATCAAAGGGGGGCGGAGGAGGATAGCCCCCGGACGTACGCCCTTAGGAGATTCCCTGGTCATGGTCCCTGGACAGACGGCCAAAGACGTGAAATTCCGAGTTGTTGTGAACCACGAGGAGCAGTATTCGCTCTGGCTGGCCGATCGGGATCTACCCAACGGTTGGAGTGATACGGGCAAGGCGGGAACCCGGGAAGAGTGCTTGGCCCACATCGAGGCAGTGTGGACCGATATGCGCCCCCTGAGCCTGCGCCGGGCAATGGATGACGTGCGCTGAGGATGGAGCGGCGAGTGCTTCGGGCCGGGTGCGCGCGGATCCGGTCGAGAGTCAGGCCCGGCTCTCCCCGCCTTGATCTGATGTCCTTGATCCCCAGCAACTTATGAAGACACAACACGCCCCCCGACTTATTAATGATCCCTCCAGCTTCCTCGATATCCTCCGATGGTGGGCGCTCCATCAGCCCGATCGGTCGGCTTTCGTCTTTAGCGCAGACGACGACGGGCCGGATCTCCACCTGACGTATGGGGAACTGGACCGGCAAGCGCGAACCCTGGGGGGACTCCTCCAGGAACGGCTCCCCCACGGGGAACGTGCGCTACTGGTGTATCCACCGGGTTTGCAGTTCCTGACCGCCTTCTTTGGTTGCCTCTACGCTGGCGTGGTGGCTGTCCCCATCTATCCACCGCGACCCAACCGGCCGATGCCCCGGCTCAAGGCAGTCGTGTCCGACTGCGCCCCCGCGGCCGTCTTGACGACCGAGAGCCTGCGGAGCGAAGCCCCCCGTTGGTTCACCCAGGTTCCCGAGTTGGCACAGCCTCAATGGCTCGCCACCGATGGGGACCTCGACGACCGCCTGGCCGAGTCCTGGCGAGCGCCGGACGTCGGTCCCGCGACCCTGGCCTTCTTGCAGTACACCTCCGGCTCCACGGCGGCGGCCAAGGGGGTCATGGTCAGCCACGGCAACCTGGTCCGGAACTCGGAGTGGATCGGCGGCTGCTTCGCCTCGACCGAAGCGAGCCGAGGGGTCTTCTGGCTGCCGCTCCATCACGACATGGGGTTGATCGGCGGCGTGCTCCAAACGCTCCACTGCGGTGGGACCAGCACGCTCATGTCGCCGGTCGCCTTCCTCCAGCGCCCGTTCCGTTGGCTGCAAGCCATCTCGCAGACCCGGGCAACCATCAGTGGCGGTCCCAATTTCGCCTACGACCTCTGCGTGCGCAAGGTGACCGACGAGCAGCGTGCCAGTCTCGACCTGAGCCGCTGGACGGTCGCCTTCAACGGCGCGGAGCCGGTCCGGGCGGAAACGCTCGAACGCTTCGCCGCAGCGTTCGCCCCGTGCGGCTTCCGTCGCGAGGCCTTCCTCCCCTGCTATGGCCTCGCCGAATCAACCCTGCTCGTCTCGGGGGGCCCTGCCGAGGCCCGGCCGGTCGTCGTCTCGCTGGCCACGGCCCCTCTGGAACAGAATCAGATCGTCCGGGCCTCCGCCGATGAGTCGGGCTCCCGCTCCCTGGTGAGCTCGGGGCAGATCCCCGCCGGGCAGGTCGTCGCCATCGTCGATCCCGAGACGCGCCGCCGCTGTGCCACCGACCAGGTCGGTGAAATCTGGGTCTCGAGTCCGAGCGTCGCCTTGGGCTACTGGAATCGGCCCGAGCTCACCGAAGCCACCTTTCACGCAACCCTGGCCGACACCGGCGAGGGCCCCTTTCTCCGAACCGGCGACCTCGGGTTCGTCAACGACGGCGAGTTGATCGTCACCGGCCGCCTCAAGGACCTGATCATCGTCCGGGGACGCAACGTCTACCCGCAAGACGTTGAGTGGACCGTCGAACAGAGCCACCCCGCGCTCCGGTCCGAGGGGGGCGCGGCGTTCTCCGTGGAGGTCGACGGCGACGAGCAACTTGTCGTCGTCCACGAGGTCGAGCGACAGGTCAGAGGGAACGACGTCAGCGAAATCTTCCTGGCGATCCGCCGCGCCGTCGCCGAGCAGCACGAGCTCGACGTTCACGCAATCTGCCTGATCAAGGCGATGAGCCTCCCCAAGACTTCCAGCGGCAAGGTCCAGCGCCAGGCCAGCCGCGAACTCTATCTCGCGGGGACGCTCGACATCGTCGGCTCCCAGGTCAAGGAAGTGGGAACGGGCGAGTCGCCCCCAACGCCCCTCGCCTCGACCCCGGCCCCAGCCCCGCCCGAACCCAAGGCGGAGGGCGAACGCCCCCGGGCGTCCGACGTGGAGGCCTGGTTGATCGCACGGCTGGCCGGCACCCTGGGAATCCAGGCGGGACAGATCGACACAAAAACCCCGTTCTCCGGTTACGGACTCAGCTCGCTTCAAGCAGTGGGGCTGGCGGGCGAGCTTCAGGACTGGCTCGGACAGCCCCTCTCGCCGACACTTGTTTATGAGTATCCGACGATCAAGGAACTCGCCGGTCACCTGGCCGGCGTTGCGCACGACCGGGCGGACGAGCCCAGCGACCGCCATGCAAGGACCGAGCCGATCGCCATCATCGGGGTCGGCTGCCGCTTCCCGGGGGCCGATGACCCGGACGCCTTCTGGCAGTTGCTGAGTCACGGAGTTGATGCGATCAGCGCGGTGCCCACCGATCGCTGGGAGACCGCCACCGGCAACGGGTCAAGCAAGGGGGTTCCTCCCTGGGGCGGCTTCCTCGATCAAGTCGATCGGTTCGACGCCGACTTCTTCGGAATCTCGCCCCGCGAAGCGGTTCGGACCGACCCGCAGCAGCGACTGCTCCTGGAACTCGCCTGGGAGGCACTTGAAGACGCGGGTCAGGCCGTCGGACGACTGGCGGGCACGCGCACCGGCGTCTACGTCGGTATCTCAACGAATGATTACGGCCGGCTCCAATGGGACCGAGCGGACTCGGTTGACCCGTACATCGTGACGGGCAACGCCGCGAGCATCGCGGCCAATCGGCTGTCGTACCTGCTCGACTTCCGAGGCCCGAGCCTGGCGATCGACACCGCTTGCTCGTCGTCGCTGGTGGCGGTCCACCTCGCCTGCCAGAGCCTCCGGAACGGCGAGGCCACGCTTGCCCTGGCCGGCGGAGTCAACATCCTGCTCTCCCGCGAGATCGGGGCGAACTTCGCCGAGGCCGGTTTCCTCGCCCCCGACGGCCGCTGTAAGGCCTTCGACTCCCGCGCCGACGGGTATGTCCGAGCCGAGGGGGCCGGTTTCGTCGTCCTCAAACCACTCTCGCGGGCCCTGGCCGACGGCGACCCGATCCGCGCCTTGATCCGAGGGGGGGCGGTCAACCAGGACGGCCGCTCCAATGGCCTGACCGCACCGAGCCGCCAGGCGCAAGAAGCGGTCCTCCGCGACGCCTATCGCGCGGCGGGAGTGGCTCCCAGCGAAATTCAGTACGTCGAAGCTCACGGCACCGGGACGGCGCTCGGCGATCCGATCGAAGCGCGAGCACTCGGTAATGTGCTGGGAGCGGGCCGGGCCGCGGACCGACCGTGCGTGATCGGCACGGTCAAATCGAACATCGGCCACCTGGAAGCGGCCGCCGGGATCGCCGGCCTGATCAAGACGGTCCTCGCGCTCCAGCATCGGACGATCCCGCCCAGCCTCCACTTTGAGAACCCGAGCCCGCACATCCCTTTCGACGAGCTGGCCATCGAGGTCCAAGGCACGCTGAGGGCATGGCCAACCACTGAAGGGCCGGCCCTCGCCGGAGTCAGCGCCTTCGGATTTGGCGGAACCAATGCTCACGTCGTGCTGGAGTCTGCCCCGGCTCCGGCCTCCATCGCTGATTCAGGCGAAGAGGCCGTGCTGCTGCCACTCTCCGCACGCAGTCCCGAGGCGCTGCGAGCGTTGACCACGTCGTATCGTGAAATGCTGGCGTCGTCACTCGACGGCATCTCGGTTCGCGACATCGCCCATACCGCAAGCGTCCGCCGCAACCATCACGAGCATCGCCGGACCCTGGTCGCGCGATCACCCGGCGAGGCGGCCGCGCAGCTCATCGCGGAGCCCTTTCTCTTTGAGGAACGGCCCAGCGCAGGGCCACCCTCGAAGCTCGTCCTCGTCTGCTCCGGCCAGGGAGCGAAGTGGCGCGGGGTGGGGCGCCTACTCCTGAAGCGCGAGCCCGTCTTCCGTGCTGTCATGGAGCAGTGCGAGGCCTGCTTCACGCCACGGGCCGGCTGGTCGTTGATGGCTCAGTTCCTGGCCGACGAGCCGGCCGACCCGGGCGCGGAGACCGAACTGGCTCAGCCATTGACCTTGGCCCTGCAAGTCGCCCTGGCCGCGCTCTGGCGGTCGTGGGGGATCGTGCCCGACGCGATCGTCGGGCACAGCCTCGGTGAGATCGCCGCGGCCCACCTCGCCGGGGCCTTCGATCTCGAGGACGCCTTCCGGATCGCCCACCATCGCGGCCGCCTGATGCGTCGGATTGCCGGGCTCGGGCTCACAGCCGCTCTCGGTCTTGCTCGCGACGACGCCCAGCGCTTCGTAAACGCCTCGGCCGGCCGGCTCTCGCTCGTCGCCCTCAACGGACCGGAATTCACCACGGTCTCGGGTGATCCCCAGGCCGTCCGCGAACTCGTCGACACGCTCAAGCACGAAAATGTGTTTGCCCGGATCCTCGACGTCGATTGCGCGTTCCACAGCCCCCAAATGGACCCTCTGCTCGGCGAGTTCGCCGAATCCCTGGCAGGGCTCCAGCCGCGGGCGACCACGACCCCGCTTGTCTCGACGGTCACCGGAAAACCGATCGCCGGCGAGTCGCTCGACGCCGCGTACTGGGGTCGGAACCTGCGGCAGACCGTCCTCTTCTCGCCAGCAATCGAAACGCTGCTGGCCGAAGACCGCCCGACCCTGTTCCTGGAGCTGGGCGCCCACCCGTTGCTCGGTGCGTCGATCACCCGGATTCTCCGCCAGCAAGGCCGGCCGGGGACCAGTCTCCCTTCGCTCCGACGCGGGGAGGACGAACGCGAGGTCATGCTCCGCTCGCTGGGCGCGCTCTACACCGCCGGGTTCGACGTCCAGTGGCAGGCCGTCGCCCCCGCCGGGCGTTGCGTCCCGCTGCCGACCTACCCCTGGCAGCGCGAGCGGTTCTGGCTCGAGCCCGCGGCCAAGCTCCCCTCACGGAACGGTCATTCCGGCCCCAAGAACGGTAAGCCGCTCAATCCCGAGGTGGCCGATTGGCTCTATGAGTTGGACTGGATCTCGAAATCCCGATCGGCCGAGCCGACGACCGAGGGCTCCCAAGGCCGTTGGCTCATTCTGGCGGATTGCCAGGGCGTGGGCCATGCCCTGAGGTCGGACCTGGAAGCTCGAGGCGTCTCGTGCTCGCTCGTCCCTTGCCTGGACCTGGATTTCGAGGGACTTGCTGATCGAGTTGAAGCAGGGGCCTATCACGGCATCGTCCATCTGGGAAGCCTGGACGCGGAAGCCGCGGCCGCCCCTGGTCTCACCGCACTCGACGACGCGGAGCGGATGGGTGTCAGCAACGTGCTCCCCCTGATCCAGACGCTCGGGAACCTGGAGCCGCGGGGGAACCAGCCCAAGCCGAGGCTCTGGCTGGTGACCCGAGGAGCGCAGCCGATCCCTGCTCCGGCCCCCGTTTCTCGGAATGGAAACGGAGCTCATCAACCGAAGAAGGTCAGCGATCAAGGCCTGGCGCAAGCACCGCTTTGGGGATTGGGCCGCTCGATCGCATTGGAGCACCCGGAGTGTTGGGGCGGTCTGATCGACCTTGATCCCGAAGCCGTCGAAGGTGGAGTCGCCGCGCTGGCGGCCGAGCTCCTCGCCGGGGACGGTGAAGGGCAAGTCGCCTTGCGGAGCCAGGAACGCTTCGTGCCTCGACTGGTCCGCCGCAAGGCGCCGGCCCCGTCTCACGGAACGCCGCTCGTTCGGCCCGAAGGAACGTACCTGATCACGGGAGGTCTTGGAGAGCTCGGACTTCAAGCAGCTCGTTGGCTGGCGGAACGGGGAGCGCGCCGGCTCGTCCTGGTGAGTCGCCGGAAGCTTCCCCAGCGCGTCCTCTGGGACAAGCTCCCCCCCGGGGACATCGCCCGAAAAGGGGTCGCGGCGATCCAGGACCTCGAGCGGCTGGGCGCGACGGTGGTGGTCGGCCACGTCGACGTGGCCGACCCCGACGGCATGTCCGCGCTCTTCGAGCGGCTCCGGGAGACGCTTCCTCCGATCGTTGGTATTCTCCATGCGGCGGGTCTCATTACGAACGAGACCACGCGCAACCTCGACCGGAACACCATCTCCGCCGTGCTCCGTCCCAAGGTCACCGGTACGTGGGTCCTGGACGAGCTGAGCCGCGACCTCCCGCTCGATTTCTTCGTCCTCTTCTCTTCAGTCGCTTCGGTCATGGGGGCCAAAGAGGCGCATTATGCCGCCGCCAATGCGTATCTTGATGCCTTCGCGCACGCCTCGAAGGCCCAGGGCCGACCCGTCCTGAGCGTCAACTGGGGTCCGTGGGCGGGGGCCGGCATGGCGGCCTCGGCCGAACGAATGCGGGCCTTCCAGCTCCTCGGTTTCAAGCCGCTCGAACCCGATCGGGCATTTCGAGTCCTCGAAGGCCTGATCCACGAAGGCAGGCCACAGTGCTTCGTGGCCGACGTCGACTGGGCCGTCCCGAGACTCCTGCATGCGGAGGGGGGCAAATGGCCTCTCCTCGAGAAGATCGAGGAGGCGCAACGCTCCAAACGCGAACGACGTCACGCTGGCCAAGGAAACCTGGCGGACTGGCGGAACGCGCCTCTCGACCAGCGTCGCGAAACGCTCGTCCGCTACTTCCGGGAGCGCGTGGCGGGAGTGCTCCGGCTGGACCCTGCCCGGATCGACCCCGCCCGCCCGTTGAATACGCTGGGACTCGACTCGCTGATGGCCATCGAGTTGAAAGGGGGCGTCGAGGCCGACCTCGGCACGATCCTCCCGCTGACGAGCCTCATGACGGGTCCGACCATCACCGAACTCGCCGATCAGGCGATCGCACTCGGGGAGGCCCCCGCCCCCGCGTCTCTGCCATCGCGTGAACCCGGCCGCGCAGCGGTCACCGCGCACTCGCTCTCCTTCGGCCAGCAGTCGCTCTGGCACCTGCACCGCCTCGATCCCTCGAGTACGGCCTACAACATCGCAGGGGCAGCCCGCGTACCGGCCGAGATTGATGTCGAGGCGCTCCGCCGTAGCCTCCAGCGCCTCGTGGAGCGCCACGCCGCGTTGCGGACCACCTTTGCCGAGCTCGATGGCCGGCCCGTGCAACGCATCCACGAGACGTCGACCGTCTCGTTCCTGGTCGAAGACATCTCCGCCTGGGACGAGGCCGCCATCCAACAGCGGCTGATCGAGGAGGCCGATCGTCCGTTCGACCTCGAAACCGGCCCGCTCTTTCGCACCGCCCTCTTTTCTCGCTCACCCCGGGAGCATTACCTCCTCCTGGCGGTTCATCATATCGTCAGCGACTTCTGGGCGATCGCCATCTTGCTGCATGAGCTCGGGCTGATTGTGCCGGCCGAGCGAGCCGGTGTCTCTGCCCCTCTCGCACCGCTCCCAATCCAGTACACCGACTATGTGCGCTGGCAGACCGAGATGCTGGCAGGGGCCACTGGAGAACGGCTCTGGGCCTACTGGCGGAACCAGCTCGCCGGGCCGGTTCCCACGCTCGCCTTGCCGACCGATCGGCCCCGCCCCGCGGTCCAATCTCACAATGGAGCAGCGAGGACGATCCATCTCGACCGACCGCTGATCCAGCGACTGGCCCGGCTGGGAAGTGAGCACGGCACAAGCCTCTACGTGACCTTGCTGGCGGCCTTCCAGGTCCTTCTGGGGCGTCAGAGCGGCCAGGACGACCTGATCGTCGGCTCCCCCGTGGCGGGCCGTGACCATCAAGGCCAGGCCCAGGTGGTCGGCCACTTCGTCAACCCGTTGCCGTTCCGGGCCGACCTCTCGGGAAACCCGACCTTTGCGGAACTGCTCGACCGCACCCGACAAACGGTCCACGACGGCCTGGAGCACCAGGATTACCCGTTCACGCTGCTGGTGGAACGGCTCCAGCCGGCCCGCGACCTCAGCCGTTCGCCGCTTTTCCAGGTCCTGTTCACCTTCCAGAAGGCGCAGCGACTCGATAAGGAAGGGCTGACTCCGTTCGCGCTCCGCGAGCGAGGCCCGCGCCTGGACCTGGGCGGCTTCCCCCTGGAGTCGGTGGCCCTCGAACAGCATGCGGCCCAGTTCGACCTGGCGATGACCACGGCCGAGACAAAAGCGGGCCTGGCGGCTTCGCTCGAGTACAACACCGACCTGTTCGACCGCGGAACCGTCGACCGCATGCTCGAACGGTTCCGGATCCTCCTGCAAGGGATCGTCGACGCCCCTGAGACCCACCTGGCCGACCTGCCGCTGCTCACTGACGAAGAGCGTCGAAGCGTCCTCGTCGAATGGAACGACACTGCGGCCGAGCCGCCCGCGGAGTCGTTCATTCATCAGTGGTTCGAGGCCCACGCCAGGAACAGTCCCAACGCCAACGCCGTCATCGACGCCCACGGTCGAGCCCTCACCTACGCCGAACTCAATGCAAGGGCGAACCGGCTGGCCCATCATCTCATCGCGCAAGGGGTCAGCCCCGACTCACGGGTCGGGCTCTGCGTCGACGGCTCACCCGAGATGATCGTCGGCATTCTCGCCATCCTGAAGGCAGGGGCCGCCTATCTCCCCCTCGACCCGGACTATCCTCGCGATCGCCTGGCCACGACGCTCCACGATGCGCAGGTCGCGCGGATCTTGACCGTGGAGCGCCTGCTCAGCGTTTTGCCAGGCGACATCAGGGACCGGGTCATCCTGCTCGACAACGCTGAGGAAACGGGCGCCCAGCACCCGGACAGCCCGCCGATCGTCAACTTGCACCCCGACAATCTGGCTTATGTGATCTATACGTCGGGCTCCACCGGCAAACCCAAGGGAGTGCCGGTCTCACATCGGAACCTGGTCCATTCCACCTGGTCGCGATTCCTCCACTACCGGCAGCCGGTCCGCGGTTTCTTGCTGCTCTCGTCGTTCGCCTTCGACAGCTCGGTGGCGGGGATCTTCTGGACCCTCGGCCAAGGGGGAACGCTCGTGCTCCCCTCCCGCGGATCACAAGCGGACCCGGCCGCGATCGCCGACCTCGTCCAGCGTCATCAGGCCTCCCACCTGCTCTGCGTCCCCTCGGTCTTGAGCCTGGTCCTGGAAGAGGCTCCTCAAGCGAGCTTGATGAG
The DNA here is from genome assembly GCF_045290345.1 of Singulisphaera photorubra. Classification (GTDB taxonomy): domain Bacteria; phylum Planctomycetota; class Planctomycetia; order Isosphaerales; family Isosphaeraceae; genus Singulisphaera. Next base: position 6,356,456 of record NZ_CP155447.1, read on the forward strand.
CCTGACGACCGTCATCGTCGCGGGCGACTTCTGCCCCCGCGACCTGCCCGAGCGGCTTCGGGCACGACTCCCCGAGACCGACCTGTTCAACGAGTACGGGCCCACCGAAGCAACCGTCTGGTGCAGTGTTCATCGGTGCGATCATGAAGAGGTCGGGACCGTGCCCATCGGCCGGCCCATCGCCAACACCCAGATCTTCGTCCTCGACCCCGGGATGCAGCCCGTCCCCATCGGCGTCGTCGGCGAGCTCTACATCGGCGGCGACGGCGTGGCCCGGGGCTATCTCGACCGACCCGCACTCACCGCCGAACGCTTCCTCCCCGACCCCTTCGGAAAACCGGGCGCTCGACTCTACCGCACCGGGGACCTCGCTCGCTGGAGAACAGACGGCACTCTCGAATGCCTCGGACGACTCGACCATCAGGTCAAGATCCGAGGACACCGCATCGAGCTCGGTGAAGTCGAAGACGCACTCAATCTGCATCCGAACGTTCAGGCCGCCGTGGCGGTTGCGCGTCCCGACGCTCAAGGAAATGCTCAACTGGTCGCCTATCTCGTCATCTCCAACGAGGCTCGGACCACCACCGCCGAACTCCGACGCTGGCTCAAAAATGCGCTCCCCGAGCCGATGATCCCCTCCGCATTCGTCCTCCTCGGCGCCCTGCCGCTCACGCCTAACGGCAAAGTCGACCGCAACGCGCTCCCTGCTCCCGCGGCCAAGAATCTCGCGTCGGGGGAACCGTATGAAGCGCCCCGCAACCAGGCCGAGACCCTCGTCGCCCAGACCTGGGAGCTTGTTCTCAAGCGGGAGCGGGTCGGGATCCACGACGACTTCTTTGAACTCGGTGGCCACTCGCTCCTCGCCACCCAGGTGATCTCTCGACTCCGTGACGCCTTCCACACCGAGATCCCGCTCCGCGCCCTTTTCGAGGCGACCACCGTCGCGGCGCTCGCACAACGCCTCGAAACGCTCCAGCGAGACACCGAGGAAACCCACGCGCCCTCGATCCTCACGGGTCCCTGGGAAGGGGCGATCCCGGCCTCGTTCGCCCAGCAGCGGCTCTGGTTCCTCGACCAGCTCGAGCCGGGGAGCCCGCTCTACAACATCCCGCTCGCCATCCAGGTCGACGGGCCGCTCGACTCCATCGCCCTCCAACGCGCTCTCAACGAGCTCGTCCGACGCCACCAGTCACTCCGGACCACCTTCCGGGCCCTGGAGGGACGCCCCACCCAGGTCGTGGAATCAGACCAGACGCTCCCGTTGACCCACATCGACCTCTCCTCCTGGCCTCTCGACCGCCGCCAGGCCGAGGTGGCGAAACGCATCGACGGTGAGTCCAAGCGTCCCTTCAACCTGGCGGCCGGACCGCTCATCCACGCGGACCTGCTCTGCCTCGAGCCCACGCAGCACGTCCTGCTCCTGACCATGCACCACATTATCTCCGATGGCTGGTCGCTCGGGGTCCTGATCCGAGAGGCAGGCGCGCTCTACGACGCGTACGCCCACGGCCGGCCGTCGCCGCTCCCCGAGCTCCCGATCCAGTTCGCGGATTATGCCCTCTGGCAGCACCAATGGCTGCAAGGCCATACCCTCAATCCCCAACTCGCCTACTGGACCAAGCAGCTCGCCGGCCTGACCCCGCTCGAGATCCCCACGGACCGGCCTCGCCCCCCCGCCCTCTCCCATCACGGCGGTGAGCGTTCCACGGTCATCGCGATGCCTCTGCTCGACGAGATCCGTAAGCTCTCTCGTGAAGAAGGGGCAACCCTCTTCATGACCTTGATCGCCGCCTTCCAGACCCTTCTCCATCGCATCTCGGGGCAGAACGACATTGCCGTCGGATCGCCCGTCGCAGGACGGACTCGTCCCGAGACCGAGGGGCTCATCGGCCTCTTCCTCAATACGCTCGTCCTCCGCACTGAGCTCGCCGGAACGCTCAGCTTCCGGGAACTTCTTCGACGGACCAAGCCGATCGTCCTCGATGCCTTCGCGCACCAGGACCTCCCGTTCGAGCAAATCGTCGAGGCCGTGGCCGCTCACCGCGACTCGAGCCGGTCCCCCTTGTTCCAGGCCATGCTCATCCTTCAGAACGCGCCTCTGCCACCGCTCGCGACGGCCGGACTGACGATGAGCGTCCTCGAACCGCCCGTCGAGACCGCCAAGTTCGACCTCACGCTCAAGCTGACCGAAACCGATCAGGGCCTGAACGCCGCCCTCGAGTACGCCACCGACCTGTTCGAGAGCGACACCATCGACCGGATGCTCGGCTGGTTCCACACCTTGCTAAAAGGCATCGTCGCCAACCCCGAGACGCCGCTGGCCGACCTGCCGCTCCTGGGCGGGGGCGAACACAACCGGCTCCTCGTCGAATACAACGATACCGGCATCGAATTGCCTGACGGATCGTCGGTCCCTCGCCTGTTCGAAGCGCAAGCTGCACGCACTCCCCATGCCACGGCCGTGATCGACGCCCACGGCCGCTCGCTCACCTACAGCCAACTCGATCGTGCCGCCAACCAGCTCGCGCACCAGCTCCGATCGCTGGGCGCGGGAACCGACACACTCGTTGCCCTTTGCTCCGAGAGATCGCCCGACATGCTCGTCGCGCTCCTCGGGGTCCTCAAAGCAGGCGCGGCTTACCTCCCCCTCGACCCCGATTACCCCCGCGATCGTCTCGACTTCATGCTCCGCGATTCTGGGGCCGCGATCCTGCTCACCGATCGTCACATCCAGAAACTTTTGCCAGATACCGGTGTGCGCGTCGTCCTCCTCGACGACGATCGCGCCGAGATCGAACACCACGATGGATCCTCTGCCCCCGACATCACGATCCACCCCGCAAGCCTCGCCTACGTCATCTACACCTCGGGATCCACCGGGAAGCCCAAGGGCGTCATGATCCCACATGACGCCCTCAACAACTTCCTACTCGCCATGAGAGCGCTCCTCGAGCTCAAACCAGGTGACTCACTCCTGGCCGTCACCACTCTCTCCTTCGATATCGCCGTCCTCGAACTCTTTCTCCCACTCGCCCTCGGCGCTCGAATCGAGCTCGCCAGCCGTGACGAGGCCACCGACGGCCGACGACTCGCCAAGCGACTTCACAACGCCAACGCTCGATTCCTCCAGGCCACACCCGCCACCTGGAGACTCCTCCTCGATTCCGGCTGGAATGGCCAACTCGGACTCACCATCCTCTGCGGCGGCGAGGCCATGACACGCGAACTGGCCGAGCGACTGCTCCCCAACGCCGACGCGCTCTGGAACCTCTACGGACCGACCGAAACCACCGTCTGGTCCACCGCCGCTCGCGTCGAAACCGGCAACGGAGCCGTCTCCATCGGACGACCCATCGCCAATACACAGATCTACATCCTCGATGCTCTGCTTCAGCCCGTCCCCATCGGCGTCGCAGGCGAGCTCTACATCGGCGGCGACGGCGTGGTCCGAGGCTATCTCGACCGACCCGCACTCACCGCCGAACGCTTCCTCCCCGACCCCTTCGGAAAACCGGGCGCTCGACTCTACCGCACCGGGGACCTCGCTCGCTGGAGAACAGACGGCACCCTCGAATGCCTCGGACGACTCGATCATCAGGTCAAGATCCGAGGACACCGCATCGAGCTCGGTGAAGTCGAAGACGCGCTCAACCTGCATCCGAGCGTTCAGGCCGCCGTGGCGGTTGCACGTCCCGACGCTCAAGGGAATGCTCAACTGGTCGCCTATCTCGTCACCGCCGACGAGGCTCGGACCACCACCGCCGAACTCCGACGCTGGCTCAAAAATGCGCTCCCCGAGCCGATGATCCCCTCCGCATTCGTCCTCCTCGACGCCTTGCCCCTCACGCCCAACGGCAAAGTCGACCGCAACGCGCTCCCGGATCCCAACACGCAGCTCATCGTCGCGGGCGAACCGTACGAGGCACCGCGTACCAAAGCGGAGAATCTCGTTGCGCAAACCTGGGCCCAGATCCTCAAGCGTGACCATATCGGCATTCACGACAACTTCTTCGAGCTTGGCGGTCACTCGCTCCTCGCCACCCAGGTCGCCTCTCGACTCCGCGACGCCTTCAATATCGACATCCCGCTCCGCACCTTGTTCGAGGCGACCACCGTTGCGGCGCTCGCGCAACGCCTCGAAACGCTCCAGCAGGCGAGCCAAGGAACCAGCGCACCGCCGTTGCGGCCGGTCCCAAGAGATCAAGGCCCCTTGCCCGCTTCGTTCGCCCAGCAACGGCTCTGGTTCCTCGACCAGCTCGAGCCGGGGAGCCCGCTCTACAACATCCCACTCGCCATCCGAATCGACGGGCCGCTCGACTCCATCGCCCTCCAACGCGCACTCGACGAGCTCGTTCGACGCCACGAATCGCTCCGGACCAGCTTCCGGGCCGAGGACGGACGACCGATCCCAGTCTTCGCTCCAGTTCTGACCGTCGCCTTGCCCACCACCGACCTCTCCACCTGGCCCCCCGACCAGCGCCGGGCGGAAGTCGCGAAACGAATGGAAGACGAGGCCCAACGCCCCTTCGACCTCGCGCATGGTCCCTTGATTCATGCGGCCTTGCTCTGCCTCGAGAGCCGCCAGCACATCCTCCTCTTGACCTTGCACCACGTCATCGCCGATGGCTGGTCGCTCGGTGTGCTCGTCCGCGAAGCCGGAGCGCTCTACGACGCCTTTGCTCTGGGGCGGCCTTCGCCTCTACCCTCGCTCCCGATCCAGTACGCCGATTTTGCCCTCTGGCAGCGCCAATGGCTGCAAGGCGAGACCCTCGACAATCAACTCGCCTACTGGACGAAGCAACTTGCCGGCATGACCCCGCTCGAGATCCCCACGGACCGGCCTCGCCCCCCCGCCTTGACTCATCAAGGGGGCGAACGCTCCACGGTCCTCGCGATGCCCTTGCTCGACGAACTCCGAAACATTGCAAGACATGAAGGGGCGACCCTCTTCATGACCGTACTCGCCGCCTTCCAGACCCTCCTCCATCGCGTCTCGGGACAGAACGATATCGCCGTCGGATCGCCCGTCGCGGGACGGACTCGCTCCGAGACCGAGGGCTTGATCGGCCTCTTCGTCAACACGCTCGTCCTCCGCGCTGAGCTCACCGGAGAACTCAGCTTCCGGGAACTTCTCCGACGAACCAGGCCCATCGTCCTCGACGCTTTCGCGCACCAGGACCTCCCGTTCGAGCAAATTGTCGAGGCCGTGGCCGCTCAACGCGACTCGAGCCGGTCCCCCTTGTTCCAGGCCATGCTCATCCTTCAGAACGCGCCTCTGCCACCGCTCGCGACCGCCGGACTGACGATGAGCGTCCTCGAACCGCCCGTCGAGACCGCCAAGTTCGACCTCACGCTCAAGCTGACCGAAACCGATCAGGGCCTGAACGCCGCACTCGAGTACGCCACCGACCTGTTCGAGAGCGACACCATCGACCGGATGCTCGGCTGGTTCCACACCTTGCTGAAAGGCATCGTCGCCAACCCCGAGACGTCCCTGGCCGACCTGCCGCTCCTGACCGACGACGAACGCCAACGCGTCCTCGTCGAGTGGAATGCCGACCGTGGGAACAAGCCGTTGCCGTCATCGCTGACGGCCCCCGAACGACCGCGGGCGGCCCACCACGGGAACGGTCTGCTCGATCACATGCAAGACCTCGACGGCCTCTCTGACGAAGAGGTGGAATCCTTGCTCCAGAGCCTGCTGGTCGACGAGGAAAGCTAACCCAGCACCAAGCGATCTTTTACTACAGTACATATTTAGCCAAAACATAATTGCGACCATTAAAACAATGTTAACTCTATTTAATCATCCCTTTTTTAGAGACTGTGGCAAAGATACCGGGAGCTCGTTCCCACGCTCTGCGTGGGAATGCCGTCCGCGACGCTCCGCGTCGTCTTCCCCGGCGGGTGGGGCCGCGGAGCGGCCAGAACGGCATTCCCACGCAGAGCGTCGGAACGAGTTTCTCACGCGAATTTCGGCCTCCGGGGCAGACAGACGGCCCGGTTTCCTTGCGACAGACTCCTTTTTTACTCCCGAAGGGACAACAGTCCATCGCCAGGGACGCAAGCCCCTGGAAAACGTTCGACCGATTTGTGCAACGCGGTCCCGGAGGAGCAACCGTCCGGGCAAGAGCTTGGCGACTTGTGGTCGCCTTACCGGGGCTGCAATATGAGTCACATTCTCAAGACCGCCAACCTGACCCCCGAGCAGAAGCGTGCCTTGCTGACGCGTCTGCTTCGCGAGAAGGCCGGCGGAGCGAGCCGGGGAGAGACGACCGCCCATCGCTTATTCGAAGCCCAAGCGGGTCGCACGCCCGATGCGACGGCCGTGATCGACACCGACGGCCGCTCGCTCACCTACAGCCAACTCGATCGTGCCGCCAACCAGCTCGCGCACCAGCTCCGATCGCTGGGCGCCGGGCCCGGCACCCTCGTCGCCCTCTGCTCCGAGAGATCGCCCGACATGCTCGTCGCGCTCCTCGGGGTCCTCAAAGCAGGCGCGGCTTACCTCCCCCTCGACCCTGATTACCCCCGCGATCGTCTCGACTTCATGCTCCGTGATTCTGGGGCCGCGATCCTGCTCACCGATCGTCACATCCAGAAACTTTTGCCAGATACCGGTGTGCGCGTCGTCCTCCTCGACGATGATCGCGCCGAGATCGAACGCCACGATGGATCCTCTGCCCCCGACATCACGATCCACCCCGCAAGCCTCGCCTACGTCATCTACACCTCAGGATCCACCGGGAAGCCCAAGGGCGTCATGATCCCACATGACGCCCTCAACAACTTCCTACTCGCCATGAGTGCGCTCCTCGAGCTCAAACCAGGCGACTCACTCCTGGCCGTCACCACCCTCTCCTTCGATATCGCCGTCCTCGAACTCTTTCTCCCACTCGCCCTCGGCGCTCGAATCGAGCTCGCCAGCCGCGACGAGGCCACAGACGGCAGACGACTCGCCAAGCGACTTCACAACGCCAACGCTCGATTCCTCCAGGCCACACCCGCCACCTGGAGACTCCTCCTCGATTCCGGCTGGAACGGACAACTCGGACTCACCATCCTCTGCGGTGGCGAAGCCATGACACGCGAACTGGCCGAGCGACTGCTCCCCAACGCCGACGCTCTCTGGAACCTCTACGGACCGACCGAAACCACCGTCTGGTCCACCGCCGCTCGCGTCGAAACCGGCACCGGAGCCGTCTCCATCGGACGACCCATCGCCAATACCCAGATCTACATCCTCGATGCTCTGCTTCAACCCGTCCCCATCGGCGTCGCAGGCGAGCTCTACATCGGCGGCGACGGCGTGGCCCGGGGCTATCTCGACCGACCCGCACTCACCGCAGAACGCTTCCTCCCCGACCCTTTCGGAAAACCGGGCGCTCGACTCTACCGCACCGGGGACCTCGCTCGCTGGAGAACAGACGGCACTCTCGAATGCCTCGGACGACTCGACCATCAGGTCAAGATCCGAGGACACCGCATCGAGCTCGGTGAAGTCGAAGACGCACTCAACGCACTTCCCCAAGTCCAGGCCGCCGTCGCGGTTGCACGGCCCGACGCTCAAGGAAATGCTCAACTGGTCGCCTATCTCGTCACTGCCGACGAGGACAGGACCACCACCACCGCCGAACTCCGACGCTGGCTCAAAAATGCGCTCCCCGAGCCGATGATCCCCTCCGCATTCGTCCTCCTCGACACCTTGCCCCTCACGCCCAACGGAAAAGTCGACCGCAACGCGCTCCCGGATCCCAACACGCAGCTCATCGCCGCGGGCGAACCGTACGAGGCCCCGCGCAACCAGGCCGAGCGGCTCGTCGCTCAGACCTGGGAACTTGTGCTCAAGCGAGAACGCGTCGGCATCCACGACAACTTCTTCTCGCTCGGCGGCCATTCGCTCCTCGCCACCCAGGTCGCCTCTCGACTCCGCGACGCCTTCAATACCGACATCCCGCTTCGGACCTTGTTCGAGGCGACCACCGTCGCGGCGCTCGCACAACGCCTCGACAGCCTTCGCCAAGGGCCCCAAAAAGCGGTCGCGTCTCCGATCGTCGCGGGACCGCGGGGCGGATCGGCGCCGGCGTCGCTCGCGCAGCAGTCGCTCTGGTTTCTCGATCGACTCGCTCCCGGTCAGCCGACGTTCAATATCAATGGGGCCGCGCGGCTCAAGGGTCCGCTCGACGTCGAGGCGCTCGACCACGCCTTCAATGAGATCGTCCGCCGGCACGATGCCTTGCGGACCACGTTCGCCATGAGCGACGGCAGCCCGGTCCAGGTCATTGCCCCCGCCCGGGAGCTCAGGCTCGCGACGATGGATCTTCGCCACTGGCCCGAACAGCGTCGCGAGGCCGAGGCCGAGCGCCTGGCCCATGACGAGGCGCGCCGCCCGTTCAACCTCGCCCAAGGGCCGCTCGTTCGGGCCGTCCTGCTCCAACTGGGCGACTTCGATCATGTGCTCTTGTTGACGATGCATCATATCGTTACAGACGGATGGTCGTTCGGTGTCGCGGTGCGTGAGCTGGCGACCTTGTATGAATCCCGCCGGGCCGGAGTGCAGTCCCCGTTGCCCGAGTTGCCGATCCAGTACGCCGACTTCGCCACCTGGCAGCGAAACTGGCTGCAAGGGGACGTTCTTGAGGGCTTGATCGGCTACTGGACGAAGCAGCTCGCGGGAGTCTCCCCCCTGGAGATGCCCACCGACCGCCCCAGGCCGGCCGTTCGCGCCGCTCGCGGGGCGAACCGATTGTTCGCGATCTCGCCCGAGCTGACCGCAAGGCTCGAGGCCCTCGGACATCGCGAAGGGGCGACCACGTTCATGGTCTTGCTCGCGGCCTTCCAGACGCTCTTGCATCGCTACTCGGGGCAAGACGACTTCGCCGTCGGCACGCCGATCGCCAACCGCAATCGCGCGGAGATCGAAGGACTGATCGGCTTCTTCGTGAACATGCTGGCGCTCCGCGCCGATCTCTCGGGCGACCCCAGCTTCCGCGAGCTCCTGGGCCGGGTCCGCCAGGTGGCGCTCGAGGCCTACGAACATCAGGACCTCTCGCTCGACAAGCTGATCGAGGTCATCCAGCCGCCCCGCGACCCGAGCCGAACCCCCTTGTTCCAGGTGATGTTCGTGCTTCAAAATGCCCCGATGCCCGACCTCGCGGGGGGGGACCTGACGCTCGAGCCCTTGTTCGTCGGCGCAGGCAACGGAACGGCCAAATTCGATATCACGCTCGCCCTGGAAGAGAATGGGGATGGACTGGCCGGAGGCGTCGAATACAACACCGAGCTCTTCGACGAGGCAACGATCGCGCGGATGCTCGGCCACTTCCAAACCTTGCTGGAAGCGATTGCCGCCGACCCCGAGCAACGGCTTTCCCGCCTGCCGATTCTCACCGAGCCCGAACGCCTGCACCTCGTCGGTGAGGCGAGCCGAACCACGGTCGAACAGTCGCCGAGCAAGCTGGCGGACTGCATCCATCAACGATTCGAGGTGCAAGCCGACCACGCACCCGAGACCATCGCCCTGGTCTCGGGCGATGTCCAGATCCGCTATGGTGCCCTCGAACACCGGGCCAACCAGCTTGCCCGACACCTCCGAGCGGTGGGGGTCACGCCCGAGCGGCCGGTTGCCATCGCCGTCGCCGACCCGATTACAAAAGTCATCGGTCTCCTCGGAGTGCTCAAGGCCGGCGGCGCCTACCTCCCGCTCGACCCGACGCTGCCGAAACAGCGGATCGCATCGATCCTGGCCGATGCCCAGGTCCGGCTCCTCCTGACCGACGCCGCGCTCCGGGCCACCCTCCCGGTGTCCGACGTCCTCATCGTCGACCTCGATGCCGATCGGGATCAGATCGCCGCTTGGCCCGGTGATCGGCTCCCGGCGACCGCGAAGCCCGCGAACCTTGCCTACGTGATCTCGACTTCGGGCAGCCTGGGCCAGCCCAAGGGGGTTGCGGTCAGCCACGCCAGCCTGACGACCGCCCTTGACGCCTGGAAAGTCGCATATCGCCTGGAGCAGCCCGGCACGCGCCACCTCCAGATGGCCAACTTCGCCTTCGACGTCTTCACGGGCGACTGGGTCCGTGCCCTCGGTTCGGGGGGCACGCTGGTCTTTTGTCCGCGCGAGACCATGCTCGACCCGCAAGCGCTCCACGAATTGATGGTCCGCGAACGCGTGACCTGCGCGGAGTTTGTTCCCACGGTCATCGAAAACTTGCTCCCCTACCTGGAAGTGGCGGGCAAGTCGCTCGACTTCCTGGAGCTCATCGTGGTCGGCTCCGACCTCTGGCACGCGGGGGAATACGAACGGCTGCGCCGCCTGGCGGGCCCGGCGACTCGGGTCGTCAATTCGTACGGACTGACCGAGGCGACCATCGACAGCACGTTCTTCGAGGGTTCCCTGGCCGACCGGCCCGCGAACCGGCCCGTGCCGATCGGCCGCCCCTTGAACAACAGCCGCGTCTTTGTGCTGGACCGCGACTTGCAGCCGGTTCCCGTCGGCGTCCCGGGCGAGCTGCACATCGGAGGTCTGGGGCTTGCACGCGGCTACCACCACCGCCCCGCGCTGACCGCCTCGGCATTCGTCCCGAACCCGTTCTCCGAGAGTCCGGGAGAACGGCTCTACAAGACAGGAGACGTCGTCCGCTGGCTCCCCGACGGCAACCTCGAGTTGGTGGGGCGGATCGACCATCAGGTCAAAGTCCGCGGGTTCCGGATCGAGCTGGCGGAGGTCGAGGCGGCCCTGGTTCAGCACCCCGACGTGCGTGAAGCGGTGGCGGCCGTCGCCAGGGATAAGTCGCTCGTCGCCTACGTCGTGCCCCGCCCCGGGCACACGATCGCCCCTGAAACCCTCCGTCGAGCGATTCTCGACATATTGCCCAGGCCCATGATTCCCTCGACGTTTCTCGTGCTCGACGCACTTCCGCAGACCTCCTCGGGCAAGGTGGACCGCAACGCCCTGCCTCCGATCGAAGGAGCGACTACCGCGCGGGCCGGAGCGGCCGTGGCCCCCCGTGACGATGTCGAGCGCGAGCTCGTGCGGATCTGGGAAGACCTCCTCAATGTTCATCCCGTTGGCGTGACCGACGACTTCTTCGACCTGGGAGGCCACTCCCTACTCGCGGTCCGTCTGACCGCCCGGATCGAGGAGCGATTCGGCCGCAAGCTCTCGCTCTCGACCCTCTTTCTGGGAGCGACGATCGAGGATCTCGCCGCCACCTTACGAGCCGGAAATCACGAACAGGCGCGAGCGTGGTCGCCACTCGTCCCGATTCGTCCCTCCGGAACCGGCCGGCCGTTCTTCTGCGTTCACCCGATCGGCGGCAACGTTCTCTGCTACCACGAGCTGGCCCGACACCTCGGGGCCGACCGCCCCGTCTTTGGGCTTCAAGCAGCCGGGCTCGAGGGGGATCAACCCGCCGAGACCCGACTGGGCCTGATGGCCGCCCGCTATCTCGAAGCCATTCGAGAGATCCAGCCCGAGGGACCGTACCACCTCGGCGGCTGGTCGCTGGGGGGCGTCGTCGCGTTCGAGATGGCCCGGCAACTCCAAGCCCAGGGCCAGCAAATCGCCACACTGATCCTGATCGACAGCCAGACCATCGCAGGCGCATTGGGAGGCGTCGGTCAGGTCACCGACGACCAGATCGCCGCCGCCTTCCTCCTGGACCTGACTCGCGCCTCGGGCGGCTCCGCGGAGTCCAAGCCGGGCGAGGATTGGGGCGACCTGGTCAACCAAGGCGCCCGGATCGCCGAGCAACTCGCCGCGGAGTTCGGCCAGGAGCGTTTGGAGCGGCTGCAAGCCGTGTTCAAGGCGAACTTCCTCGCCCTGGCAGACTACGCACCCGAACCGTTCGCGGGGCGGCTGGTCCTGATCCGCGCTCAAGGCCACCTGGCCGACGGACTCTTCGACTCAACCATGGGATGGGGCGCCCTGGCGACGGAAGGCGTCACCACCCACGTCCTTCCCGGCGATCACTACGCGTTGCTCAAGACCCCGACCGTCGAAGCTCTGGCCAAGATCGTCGAAGCGGAGATCACGGCAAAACCATAAGAGCCTGTGAGAAACGTCGTTCTGTTGGGTGGGCACGGCCCACCAGGTTTCACCCTCCGACGAGGTGGGCCGGGCCCACCCGACAAGACATCAAGACAAATACAGCCCCCCTTTTGATCGGCGAGACAGAAGAAAGCGTCCTGTCATGAACCTTCTCTTATTTTTGCTGCGTGCGTCCAAAGGCGTGATCGCGCTCTCGCTGGCCGCGGGACTCGTCAGCGGCTTGAGTGGAGTCGGCCTGATCGCCTTGATCCATGCGGAGTTGGGCCGGACCGCCCCCTCGTCGTCGAGGCTCGGGCTGGCCTTCGCCGGGCTCTGCCTGGTGGCGGCACTGGCGCGGGTCATCGCCCAGGCGTCGATGGTCCGAATCGGGCAGGAAACGGTCTTCAAGCTTTGCCTGCACATCTGCCGGAAGATCCTCTCCGCCCCGCTCCGGCGCTTCGAGGAGCTGGACTCCGGAGCGCTGGTGGCGGTCCTGACTGAAGACGTGCTCACGGTCGCCAACGGCCTGGCGGGGGTGCCCCTGCTCGGCATCAACCTGCCGATCGTGCTCGCCTGCCTCGTCTATGTCGGCTGGCTCTCCCCGCCGGTGCTCGTTTGCGGGCTCTTGTTCACGGTCCCGGCGATCGTCATGAACACTTACCTGATGAGCAACGGTGTGCGGCAGCTCACCCGGGCTCGGGCCGAGCAAGACGTCCTGGTCGGCCACTTTCGCTCGTTGATCGACGGGTTCCGCGAATTGAAATTGCACCGAGGCCGGCGTGAGTCGTTCCTGGACGACTGTCTTCGCGCCTCGACGGCGACAGTCCGGGACCGCAACTCGGCCGGCCTCACCTTCTATGCCCTGGCGGCGAGCTGGGGCCAGTTTGCGTTCTTCGGGTTCATCGGGTTCGTCCTCTTCGTGCTCCCGAGCGTCGTCGACGTCAGCCGCCCAGCGCTCGCCGGGGCAACGCTGGTCGTCCTCTTCATCATGTCGCCGCTCGACGTCGTGCTGGCCTGGGTGCCGATCCTGGGGCGGGCCGGGATCTCGTTGCGGAGGATCCAGGCACTCGACCCTTCGATCCAGGCGTGCGACTCTCCGACCGATACCGCCACTCCCCCCCGATCCGGCCGGGTCGAGTTCCGCTCGACCATCGAGCTCGCGGGGGTCAAGCACGTCTACCGGCACGCGAACGATCCCGAAGGTTTCACCCTGGGCCCGATCGACCTGACACTTCGCCCCGAGGAGATCGTTTTCCTGGTCGGCGGCAATGGCAGCGGCAAGACGACCCTGGTCAAGCTGATCTCGGGCCTCTACGCGAGCGAGGAAGGCACGATTCAGGTCGATGGCCAAACGGTCACCGCCGACGACCTGGAGGACTACCGTCAGCTCTTCTCGGCCGTCTTTGCCGACGGCCACCTGTTCAAGACACTCCTGGGCCTCGAGCGGGACGGCCTCGACGACCGGGCCACCCGTGAGTTAGCCCGGCTCGAAATGGACGAACTCGTTCGCGTCGAGCGCGGAACGTTTTCGACGACGGACCTCTCGCAAGGCCAGCGAAAGCGACTGGCGCTCCTGGGTGCCCTCCTCGAGGATCGGCCCATCTGCATCCTCGACGAATGGGCCTCGCACCAGGACCCTCATTTCAAGAAAACGTTCTATCTCGAGATCCTTCCCGAGTGGCGTGCCCGCGGGAAGACCCTTGTTGTCATCAGCCACGACGAAGAGTACTTCCATGTGGCGGACCGCGTGATCCACCTCGACTCGGGGCGGATCGCGGAAGGAGAGCTCGACGTGGCGCCGGGCCGAAGCATGCGTTGACCGGGGCGAGGCAAGCAACGATTGCCTTTCCCTTGGTCAAGGGATCCAGGCGCCTTATCCTCATTGAAAATCAGCAGAACGCCAGACCTTTTATGGATCCGGACTCTTCGACGAGCTTCCTATGAAAAAACTCCTTTTGATCCTCATCCTGATCTGGGGCGGTGGCGCGGCCGGCCTCTGGTACTGGACCGAGCTGAACGCGCAGTACGTCACGTTCCGAACCATCCCGGTCCGTCGTGGCGACCTGCTGGCCACGATCAACGCGACCGGAACTCTCGAGCCGCAGGAAGTGGTCGATGTCGGAGCCCAGATTGCCGGTGAGATCCAAAGCTTCGGCCCGGACCCGCGCGATCCGTCCAAGTCGATCAGCTACGGAACCCCGGTCGAGCAAGGCACGGTCCTCGCCCGGCTGAATGACTCCCTGCTCAAGGCCCGAACCAACCAGGCTCACGCCACCCTCGATCGCTCGCAAGCCGACGTGGAGCAGGCGGAAGTCAAGTTGAGGCAAGCCGAACGCGACCTCGATCGGGTCAAGAACCTGTTCGCCAAGCGGAGCATCTCGAACCAGGAATATGACACGGCGCTCACCGAATACGAATCCGCCGTGGCCAACGTCTCGTTGGCGAAGAGCTCCGTCGAAATCTCGAAAGCCAACCTCGAAGAGGCAAATGTCAATCTCGGCTATACGACGATCATCTCGCCGGTCAAAGGGGTCATCCTCGACCGCCGGGTCAACATTGGCCAGACCGTCATCGCCAGCCTGAACGCGCCGAGCCTCTTCCTGATCGCCAAGGACCTGAGCCAGATGGAGATCTGGGCCTCGGTCAATGAGACCGACGTGGGCGCGATCCACGTCGGGCAAGGGGTGCGGTTCACCGTCGGCGCCTTCCCGCATGACGCGTTCCGGGGCAAGGTCTCGCAGATCAGGCTCAACGCGAGCATGTCGCAGAGCGTGGTGACCTACACCGTGGTGGTCGACGTCGACAACACCAGCGGCAAGCTTCTCCCTTACCTGACGGCCCGCGTCCAGTTCGAGGTTGAGGAGCGGAAGCACGTCATGCTCGTCCCCAACGCCTCGTTGCGCTGGCAGCCCAAGATTCAGCACGTTGTCCCTGAGTCGCGTGAGCTGTTCGCGACCCTGCTGCGTCAGAGCGCGATCACCCCGAAGGGGAGCGGGCACTCCCCCAGGGGACTGTCCGCGACCCCCGAACGTGGCACGCTCTGGGTGAAGCACAACGAGTTCGTCCGCCCCGTCTCGGTCGAGATCGGTCTGACCGACGGCATCCAGACCGAGATCAGTGGCGGAGACCTCGACGAGGGGGCCGAGATCGTCATCGGCCAGAACCAGCAGAATGACCCGCAAGATGGGGCCACCCCCTTCTTGCCGCAGCTCAAGAACAACAAGGCCAAGAAATAAGTCGCAATATCAAAAAAAAAGGGATGACAGCAGGTGCAAGCCTCCCGTCGTCGACCCTTGAGGTGCCTGACGTGACGTCGTTGAAGCTCGAGAACATCCGCAAGACGTACAGCCGCGGCAAGGTCGCCGTCCCGGTCCTCAAAGGATTATCGCTGACCATCGAACGCGGCGACATGGTCGCTCTGATGGGCTCTTCGGGCTCGGGTAAGACGACCCTCGTCAACCTCCTCGGCTCGCTCGACCAGCCCACCTCCGGCCGGTACTGGCTCGACGGCATCGAGGTTTCCAGCCTCTCGGAGAAAGAGCGGGCGCAGCTCCGGAACGAGAAGATCGGCTTCGTCTTCCAGAACTTCAACCTGCTCCCGCGCCTCACTGCGCTCGAGAATGTGATGATGCCGCTCGCCTACTCGGCGACTGGGCTCTCCGACCGAGAATGCCGCGAGCGGGCCACCGCCCTCTTGAATCGGGTCGGACTGGGGAGCCGCCTCGACCACGAGCCGTCGCAACTCTCGGGCGGCGAGCAGCAGCGCGTCGCCATCGCTCGCTCCCTGGTCAACAACTGCTCGATCCTCATCGCCGACGAGCCGACGGGAAACCTCGACTCAAAGACCGGCCAGGAAATCCTCGACATCTTCCGCGAGCTCAATCAGGACGACGGACTGACCATCGTTCTCGTCACGCACGACCCCGGCGTCGCCGAACACGCCGACCGGATCATCCACATGCGGGACGGCAACATCGTGGACGACCCCCGGCCGGCGGTCGACTCAGGGCCGAGCCCGGGCCCTGTTCCCGTTCCCAAACCAGGCGGCGGGAAAGGACCTCGCAAGAAAAAGGCCGGCCTCCTGAGCGAGATCCGCTTCTTTCGCCGGACGACCGAGATGGCCCTGCGCTCGCTCCGCCGCAACGTCATGCGGTCGGTGCTGACGACGCTCGGCATCATCATCGGGGTCGGGTCCTTGATTTCGATCGCCGAGATCGGCAAAGGATCGTCGACGGCGATCAAGCAAGTACTCGTGACGACGGGGGCCAACAGCCTGCTGGTCCAGGCGGGGGCGGCGTCGAACAATGGAGTCAGCCTGGGGAGTGGCACGATCAAGACACTTACCCCCGAGGATGCCGAGGCAATCACCAACGAATGCCCGGCCGTCGACAGCCTCGCTCCGATCGTGGTCGCCAGGCGCCAGGTGGTCAACGGGAACCGGAACTGGGTCCCGATCTACATCTATGGAACCACACCGGGATTTCTCCGGGTCCGCGAGTGGGAGCGGCTCTCCGAGGGCGAGGCCTTCACCACCGACGACGTCCGCGACGTCGCGATGGTCTGCGTGCTCGGCCAGACGCTCGTCGACGAATTGTTCGAAGGCGAGTCCCCCTTGGGCAAGGAGGTCTTCGTCAACGACGTCCCCCTCCGAGTGATCGGCGTCTTGAGCCGAAAGGGAACGAACATCATCGGGGTCGATCAGGACGACATTCTGCTCGCCCCCTGGACGACAATCAAATACCGCGTCAGCGCGGCGTCTTCGCCCAACGTCATGCCCCAGGCGAGCGCACCGGGAGGAAGCGACCTGGTCAACCAGTTCAGCCTCCTGACCCGGCGCTATCCGCGCTCGCAGGCCAGCCTCTACCCGGTGCAGTCGGAGAGCCAGAAGGCGGCCACGCCCAAGCTCGAACGATTCGCCAACGTGGACTCGATCCTCGTCCGCGCCCAATCGACCGAGGAAATTCCGGCCGCCATGGCGCAGATCACCGAGCTGATCCGCGAACGGCACCAGATCGGGCCCGGCATGGAGGACGACTTCGACGTCCGTGACTTCACCGAAGTCATCCGCGCCGTGCAGGCGACGGTCAACCTGGTCGCCGGCCTGCTCGTCTGCGCAGCCCTGACGTCGCTGGCCGTCGGCGGGTCGGCATCATGAACATCATGCTCGTGTCAGTGACCGAGCGGTTCAAGGAGATCGGCCTGCGCATGGCGGTCGGAGCCGCCCCCCGAGATATCCTCCGGCAGTTTCTGGTCGAGGCCGTCGTCCTCTGCATGCTGGGTGGAACCGTCGGCATCCTCGCCGGCCGGACCGGCTCGTTTCTGATCCGGGTCCTGGCGCAGTGGCCCACCGAGCCGTCGCTCCTGGCCGTGATCGGCTCGGTCTCTGTCTCGGTCACCGTCGGCATTATCTTTGGCTACTATCCCGCCTGGAAAGCCTCGCGACTCAACCCCATCGAGGCTCTCCGCTACGAGTAGCATTCGATTCGCTCGCCCCAAAAGAAAGGCGAGCGGGGAGTTGACGCTCCCCGCTCGCCTCGAAATCAAAAAAACTGTCGCCCGGCCGAATGGGATTCTCAATCCGAACCACGGCCAATCACGAGGGCGGAGTTCTTCGAGCCGAATCCCATGCAATTGCAGAGGGCGTATCGGGCGGCGGTTTCGCGGGCTTCGTTGGGGATGTAATCGAGGTCGCAAGCCGGGTCGGGCGTTTCGTAGTTGATGGTCGGCGGCAGGAACCCCGAGTCGAGGGCAAGCAAAGTGGCGACCAGTCCGGCGGCGCCACAGGCTCCTTGGGGATGTCCGATCATGCTCTTGGTCGATGACATCGGAATCGTCAGGGCCGAGACGCCGAGGGCTCGCTTCATCGCGGCCGTCTCCACGCGATCGTTCAGCTCGGTCCCGGTGCCGTGTAGGTTCACATAGTCGATCTGTTCGGGCCGCAACCCCGCGTCCTGAAGCGCAAGCTCGATGGCACGGACCGGCTCATCCAGATCGACCGAAAGTGCCACCCGATGCCAGGCGTCGCAGGTGCTGGCGTAGCCGAGAATCTCTCCGTAGATCCGCACGCCCCTGGCCAACGCGTGCTCCCGCTCTTCCAGGATCAGCATCCACGCCCCCTCGCCCAGGACGAACCCATTGCGGTCGAGGTTGAACGGCCGGCTCGCCCGCTCCGGCTCGTCGTCCCAGCCCGAGGCCGTGATCCTCATCAGGTCAAACCCGGTCATGATCCCAGGCGCGATCGGAGCGTCGGCCCCACCGGTCAGCACCAAGGGGGACTCCCCGTAGCGAATCCGCCGAAACGCATACCCAAGGGCGTCCGTGCTCGAGGTGCATCCGGTGGAAAAGACGTGCGACGGCCCGCGCAGCCCCAACTGAATCGAGATCTCGGAGGAACTATTGCCGTGAGTCCCCGACGGCAGGGCGAAGGCCGTCGCTCGCTCGGCCCGACCGGTAAAATAGAGGCCGTACATCGCCTCGATGAACTCCGCGCCACCGCCACCGGTCCCCAGCAAGACGCCAAGCTGCTGGCGCGTCGCCAGGTCGAGCTGATCGGCGGGCAAACCGGCATCCTCAAGCGCCTCGCGAGCCGCAAGGACGGCGAGGGGGACCATCCGGCTGACCCGTCGGAGTTGCCTGGCTTCCATGGCACGGGTCAGGTCGAGCCCTTGAATCGTGCCGGCCACCCGGCTCCGGAGCCGCGACGTGTCAAACTCGTCGATGAGATGAACCCCGCTCACCCCGTTTCGCAGAGCGTGGCGAAAGGTCTCGCGATCATGCCCATTCGGGCTGACGGCTCCCAGTCCCGTGACGACCACCCGACGAAGTTCCACGTGCGGCAATGACGACTCCCGATCGGTCCGAGAGGGGATACCTCCGCGCGAACTCCGACAAATGACCCACCCTCGGAAGGGGCCGTCGAGGATTCGCCTTCACGTGAAGGGGCGGGCATCCCATAATACTCGACAAGGCGGCCCGGACAATAGCCGGCCCTGGAGCTTATTTCTTTTGAATCCTTATTGAAGGATGTCAGCACAATGGTAAGTGAAAATCTTCTTGCTTTATTGGTCTGTCCCATGGATCAGAAGTCATCCCTGCGCCGCGAGGGCGATTCGCTGGTCTGCACCCGTTGCGGACTGCGCTTCGCCATCAAGGATGACATCCCGAACATGCTGATCGAGGAGGCCGAGCTTCCCCCCGGATGCGCCTCTCTGAGCGACCTCGAGTGTGCTCGAGCCGGAGATACCAGGCTGGACGTCCCCTGAACCTCGGACCGTCGGCCCGATCGACTACGGTTTCCCGTGACGCCAGCCTCGGACCAGCCGCCTGAGGAGTCCCTTGCTTATGCGTTGCTTGTCTGCCTCTTGGGCGTTTCGCAGATAGGTCCGCAGGGCTGCAATCCGTTCGTCCGGAGAGTCGGACGGATTCGGCCCTGTCACAAGTTCGACGGAACTCTCCGGAACCGCCACGAGCGGATTGTCACTGCCGGGTCCGACGACAACCAGGGAATCCCCCGGACTGGCATCCACGGACATGCCGTCCGCCCCCGAATCAGCCGTGGCTGGGTCTCCTGAAGGCTGAAGGTCGGGGCGCGGGCGGTATCTGAGCATCAATTGGAGTTCTTCTACCGCGAGCCGATGTTCCTGGGCTTCCGCTTCGTGCGCGAGGCGAATCCGCTCGAGCTCGCCATCACGCTCATTCACACGTTCGGCGAGCTCTTTACATCGCCTGGATTCGGCGTCCCGCTCGGCTCGGGCCCGCTCGACCTCCTCGGCGAGCCGCTCGACCTCGGCCTGAGAGCGTTCCAGCTCCAATCGGGACGGCAGCTCACGGCTCACGTCGAGCGAGATGGCGGAACTGCGTGCCACTTCGAGCTCGCGACGCATCGCTTCCCATTCCGCCGCGCCCTGCCGGCGTGCGATTTCCAGTTGGGCCAGCGCATCCTCGAGCTGTGCCAGGACGTCGCGGAGCTGTTCCGAGGAGTTATCTCGCTCGCGAGCAAGCCGTTCGGCAGCCTGGGCCATGGCCCGACGTTCCTCCTCCCGACGCGCACTCAACTCCTCGGCATGCCGAGATCGGGCCTCGCCGAGCGTCAGTTCCAGCTCTCCCACCCGCGCCGCGAGACGATCGAACGCGGCGGCCGTGGCCAGCCGTTCCTCCAAAAGGCCGTCTCGCGCGGCCTCGGCCACCGCCACGCGCTGGGCCAGCTCCGTTTGCTCCCGAACCGATTCCTCCACGCGACGGAGGGCGTCGTCCCGTTCGCCCAGGATCGCCTCGAGCTGTTGGCTGTGCCGAACCGCAAGCCGTTCAATTTCGTCTTCCAGGTCCTGACGCTCACGCTGCCAGTGCATCTGCGATTGCTCGAATCGGCGTGCCTCGGCCTCGGCCAGAGCAAGCTCAATCTCGCTCCCCCTGGACCTCAGTCCCGACGTCTCTCCCATCCCCGAAAGCTCGAGCTGCGGATGGTCCCGCACTTCCCCGAATTCCATCGGCGGGGGAACCACGAGCTCGTCCGACCGCTCCGAATCGCTATCGAGAAACCCTTGGGCGCGGTTGGTTGCATGAATGGCCGCCATGAGATCGGTGGTCGCCGAAGCCGGCACCCGCACCTTCGCCCGACTCAGGAACGGATGCTGACAGAAGTTACAAACGACCCGGCGATTGACGTATTCGAGGCGCAAGCTCAAATGCTGTGAGCAGTTCGGACACGGATACCGGATATACACCGACATAGGAGGACCCGCTCCTTAATATGCAACAACACCCGCGCGTTCCTCCGTAAACTCGCTTTCGCGACCACCTCACTGGTGTATCCGGCAAGTTCTCAATCTCGGGCCGGCCCTGCTACGTTTTTCCTCAACGTCAACGCACTTGACGGATACCCCACTAACTGTAGGTCGAAAATCGGAGCCCCATGACTCAAAAAAAGAGTGCCGGTGGGGCTCCCAGGAGAAGGTCCGGGCCGCCTCCTTCCCCCTTGCTCCGTCCTCTTAATATTCGGAACTATCACTCTCCTGGACGCACGGCGCAAGCCGGTCAAACGACCCGCCTCGACCAAGAAGATGCTGAGCCGCCAGCAAGGGACGCTGGCGGGGAAGCTGGCTATCGACCAGACCCAGCCAGGGGTTACCACTGAGGCATGGAGCGATTGAGCCAGTCCTCGAATCGCGTCGGGCCGATGCGGGGATGATCGCCTGGGGTGAGGCTCTGGTCGTTCAGTTCGGTTCCGAAGTAGCGGGCCTGGACGTCCGTGGTCACCGTCCGTGCGTCCCGCTTTGCCTTCAAATAGCGACGGACGAGTTCGTCGAGGCGGATTGGCTCGGGACCGGCCAGTTCGACGATCCCGTTCACCGGCGAACCCACCGCGACATCCGCCAGTGCGGCCGCGACATCATCCGACACGACGGGCTGCACAAGGGCAGGAGACAACCGGACCGTTTCCCCTTCGGTGGCCGATTGGGCGATGCCACCGACGAACTCGAAGAACTGCGTTGAGCGAAGGATCGTGTAGGGAACCTTGGAGGCCTTGATCAGATTTTCTTGAGCCATCTTCGCGCGGAAGTATCCGCTCGCCAGGAGGCGCTCTGTGCCGACAACCGAAAGCGCAACGTGATGCCCCACGCCAGCAACCGCTTCCGCGGCAAGGAGGTTACGCCCTGCCGTCTCGAAGAACTCCAGAACCGCCCTGTCCTCGAACGAGGGCGAGTTCGCCACGTCGACGACAACCTGAGCGCCCGTAAGCGCTTCGGCCAAGCCCTCGCCGGTGAGGGCGTTGACGCCCGAAGAGGGGGACGCCGCCACGACCTCGTGACCGTGCTGGCGAAGGTTGTTCACGAGTTTCTTACCGATGAGCCCGCTGCCGCCGATGACCACGATTTTCATAACTGATCCCCCGGTTCTTTGACTGTAAACAGGAGCTTCTCGCTCGCTCGCCCGCCGCCGAGAGGACTGAGTCGTCGAGCGGCGGCTTGGGTCCGAGGGCGAGGGCCATCTCGCCCGCAAATATTGTCAGGAGCAGCGTCGCTGCGAAGGGCGACCACGAGCAGCACCTCGGCGGCTGTCGCCGCCCACTCATCCAGTCGACCAGGTCGTAAGCATGGGAGGCCGCCCTACTCCTGTTACTTCTGAGGCTCTGGGATAACGATCTGCTCGACGTCCCTCGGGTGCAAGACCACGGCGAGGATGCGGGTTTTTCTCTGCGTGGACGGGTTCTTCGACACCCGATGCAGACATCCAGTCGGCTCGTAGAACGTCTCTCCCGCCTTGAGCACCTTGGCCGGTTGGTCGTCGACGCCCCACTCGTACTCGCCCTCCAAAACGTACCCGAACCCCGGGCCCGGGTGACGATGGGGAATGCCCGCCTGGCCAGGCTCCAACGTCACCTCCACAACCGTTGCCTTCGCCGCCTTGCCATCCAGCTTCTCGACGATGTTCCGCTCGGCAATCTGAGCGACTTGCTCGCCATCGTGGTGGGCCGCGGTCATCCCCATCGCCCCGACACCGATACCAGCCGCGAGCGTCAAAAGAGTCCGGATCATGGCCATCCCTCCCCCGTCTTGAATGTGTCGTACCTGCCGTTCAGTAACAAGGACGATCGGCCTGGGTGGTTTTGTGACAGGCTACAGAGATTTTTCGCTCAGCCTCCCCCCCGAATCTCCTCCCGCTCGATCTCCTTGAGTAGCCGTTCACGACCCGAGGGCGAAAATAGTACAGCAACATCGAAGCCTCGTACCCGCACCATGGTAACACGACGGATCGCTACCACATCAATCGATGCGACCGATACGAAGGAAGGGATTGGCTACGTCGCTTTCGGTAGGGCCTGCCGTGGCACCTTGCGAACTGCAAGGCTCTGGCCCGCAGGCCGGATGCGCATTAGACTTGAACCCTGCAGCCCTTGGGAAATGGGCTGACCATTCTAAAACTAGTGATCGCCCAAAGACAGTCGCATGCTCTGGCCGCTCGTCCTCCCCTTCCAGATCACGATCTCGCTGCTCACGGCGTTGGTTGCTTTGTTGACGGCACTCGCGCCGATCGTGAAATGGAAACGCAGCAAGATGTTTGGGATTTCCCTCGCATTCGGGTGCCTTGCCTTGATTCCCTCCTGCATGGGAATCATGGCGATTCTCGACTCTCAGCGTTTCGGGACATTCCAATACAATTCCGTCTCGGAAGTGAATGACTTTCGTGTCGCACGCTATCTCCCCGCAAAAGCCAGAAACATCAGTCTGAAGAAGTTTCCGGCCGGCCACTGTGCGAAATACTCGATCTCGAAAGCGGACCTGCTGTCGTATCTCGATGCCCTTTGGGACAAATATGGTCAGCACTCGGCGATACCGCGTGATCAACTTCACGACGGTGAACCGGTTTCTGTCGATTCCATTGACCACGTGTTTGCTGACTTAAAGTGGCCAGCACTCAAGAATCCAATACAACTCCACAGCCCGATCGAGAATGATGGGGGTGGAGCTACCTATTACTTCGATGCAACCACCGATACCGTCTACCACCGTGCCGGTTACTGGTGACGCGACAACAGATCCATCCACATATACAGCAGGACATGGTCGCTCGGAAGACTTGCGCCTCGAAAAAAGCCCGTCTGGGCATCGGGGACGTCATCGAAGGGCTGAAATTGATCCTTCACCAGCCTTCGCGACGAAGCCAGAATGCGGACCGGACGCCCGCGGTCCCAGCGGGATGCGACCAAGTCGGTTACCGCTCAAAAGCGGTGATTCCAACTCCGTGCTGTGAAGAGAAACCGCATTTCTCGATTCCGAACAAAAGCCACGAGAAAAGCAAGTCGTCATAACTTATCATGCCGGGAATGGCTTCCGGGAGCGGGCGTTCCTTCGCGACCGTTTCGACGGACCGGCCCGCACGGGGAAGGCCTTCCGATGCCCAAGCTACTGACCTCGGCGACCCTCTTGGCGTTCCTCTTCATGCCGACTTCCGGCCCTGCGCGGGCCGCGACCGGGGCCGTCGAGGGGACGTTGAGAGTCTGGCACCCGATGGCCCTGAACTTCCAAGGACCCGCCGCGAGCGAGGCGGACGACCGGCCAAACCCGTTCCTCGACTACCGGCTCCAGGTCCGTCTCACGAGTCCGGACGGCAGAGACTTCGACGTGCCCGGATTCTTCGACGGCGACGGCCAAGGCGCAGGTCATGGTACCTGCTGGCGGGTTCGCTTCACCCCCGACCGGGCGGGAGCGTGGCGCTATCGGGCCTCGTTCCGATCCGGACCTCGAATCGCGGTCGATCTGGCCGAGGCCGGTGCATCGACCGCGTTCGATGGGGAGACGGGGACGTTCAACGTGGGCGAGCGTGACCCCGCCGCGCCAGGGTTTCTCCGCTGGGGCCGGCTCTCGTACACAGGGGGGCACTACCTGAAGTTTCAGGACGGCCCGTACTGGCTCAAAGGGGGGACCGACGAACCCGAAAACCTCCTCGCCTACAAGGGGTTTGACGACACCAGGCCCAGCCACGACTACGCGATCCACGAAGAAGACTGGCGGCCGGGTGACCCGGATTGGGGACCCGGCAAGGGCAAGGCGATCATCGGCGCCCTGAACTATCTCGCCTCGCGACATGTGAACAGCATCTACTTCCTGACAATGAACATCGGCGGCGACGGCAAGGATGTCTGGCCCTGGATCGGCACCCCCGAGCGAACCGGTTCCCCCACGAACGACAACCTCCACTTCGACATCAGCAAGCTCGGCCAGTGGGACCTCGTCTTCGCCCACGCTCAACGCAAAGGGGTCGCCTTGCATGTCGTGTTCAACGAAGCCGAGGCCGCGAACAAGCGGGAACTCGACGACGGTGAGCTTGGCGTCGAGCGAAAGCTGTACTACCGGGAGATGATCGCCCGATTCGGCTACCACCCCGCCTTGCAGTGGAACCTGTGCGAGGAATACAACATCGGCGGCTTGAACCTCGAGGCTGATCGGGTCCGCGAGTTCGCCCGGTACATCCGCGCGGTCGACCCGTTCGACCACCCGCTCACCGTTCACTCGGCCGGCGACCCGGTGAAAGCCCTGGCGTTCACCTTCGGCGACCCCGACTTCGACCTCACCTCGGTCCAGATCAACCAGCGACGAATCGACCTCGTCGCCGAGGCCCTCCGCGCGGCGACCGAGCAGGCTGGTCGACCGCTTCCAATCATGATGGATGAATTCACGGTCGACAAAGGAACGAACGCCTCTCACGACCCCCGGGACGACGCCGAACTCCAGCGCAAGCAAAAGCTCTGGCCAACCTACCTCTCCGGCGGGTCGATCGAGTTCATCCTGGAAGGCCTGCTCAAGCTCGATAGCTTCAAGACCCCGGCACGGGAAGCGCTCTGGAATTACGTCTGGTACGCCCGAGAATTCCTCGAAGAATTGCCGTTCTGGGAAATGAAGCCCGCCGACCCACTCTCGCGGGGGCAACCATCGACGTCGGAATCGGCAAAGGCAAGACCTCCGCCATGGGACCCCAGGTTCTCGCCCAACCCGGCCGGGTCTATGCCGTCTACCTTCCCAAGGCCAACCCGGCCGGCGACCTCGACCTCTCAGGCCCTGCGCATCCCTACACGAGGCGTTGGTACAACCCAAGGCTCGGGGTCTTCGAAGGCGAAACCACGCAGGTCGAGGGGGGCGGTTGGGTCCCGCTCGGGGCGCCGCCGCGCGACCCGGACGAGGATTGGGTCGTTCTGCTCAAGGCCGCCGACCGATCCGCCACGGCCGCCCCCACCGTGTACCCAGGAAAGTCGTGGGCGTCGAAACCACCGCAAGCGTTGGGGCTCGCTTCGGAACGGCTCGACAATCTGGCGGAGACTCTCGGTGGTCGAGGCTGCGTGATCAAGGACGGGTACGTGGTGAAAACGTGGGGCCCGCAAGACACGAAGGGCGATATCTTCTCGTCGGCCAAGCCGGTCCTCGGCACGCTTCTGATGTTCGCCCTTCAAGAGGGGAAGGTCAAATCCATTGACCAGCCGCTCCGCGACTTCGGCTGGGAGCTGAAGCCCAAAGATCAGGATATGACCTTCCGCCACCTGACGACCATGACCAGCGGCTACGCCCGCCCCGAGCGTCCGGGAGAAGCCTGGTCGTACAACGACTTCGCGATTCAGCTCTACCAAAAGACCCTCTTCGATCGGGTCTTCCGCGCAGACCCGACGGAAGTGGCCAACCACCCGTCGCGGCTCGGCGCTCTGGGCCTCGAAGACGGCCTCTCGTTCCGCAACAAGAACCGTCGCATCAGCGCCTCGGTCCGCGACTTCGCCCGGATCGCCTGGTTCTGGCTCAACGATGGAAAATGGGACGGCCGGCAAGTGCTCCCGCAGTCCTATTTCTCCGAGTTGGCCCGATCGCAAGTCCCCAAGGACCTCCCCCTGACCCGGCCGGCCGAGACGGACGACTACCTCAAAATCGGCAGCTACGGCGGTGGCTCCGACCACTTCTCCCAGTGCGGGCCGGGCATCTACGGCTTCAACTGGTGGTTCAACCGGACCGGCCGCGACCACCCCGACCGACGAACCTGGCCCGACGCCCCCGAGGACACCTTCATGGCCGTCGGCGCAAAAGGCAATAGCGCGGCCATGATCCCGAGCTTGGGGGCCGTCCTGGTCGCCGAGGACGCCCAATGGGGCGACCTCGTCGGCGGCAGTGATCAGTCGAAGATGAACCAGCTCCTCAAGGCGTTCGCCGCGGCCGTCAGCCCGACACCCAGATGAAGAGCAACTACTCAATCCGGGCCCAGCAGTATCACCAAGGATTGCACGCCCACAGCTTCTTAACAATTCATGCTTAATCAATCACGCAATCAAACAAACAAATCGAACCCAATCAGCCCGTGAACTTTTGGCAAATAATCAGGAGACTGTAGCAAAGGATACCGGGATCTCGTTCCAACGCTCTGCCTGGGAACGCGTTTCTCCCGCGAATTTCGGCCTCCGGGGCAGACAGACGGCCCGGTTTCCTTGCGACAGGCTCAAAATCAGTCTTCTTCATCCTTGAACTGATCGCATCAAGATTTCCACTCGCTTACTCACTTTGCAAATATTCTGCGGTTTCACCCTGACGAGTTGTGCTTGACGGTCGTCGCCGAATCTCCTACAACGTGACCGGTCACTTCCATTCTCGGGCGGAGAACGCCCGGGACGCCGTGATTTCCCCCTTTGACCTTCATCCCGCCCGGCGATCAGATCGAAGGGAGCGTTGTCCGCTCCCAAGGGATTGGGCTCATCGTCGCTTGTGGAGCGATGAGAATGAGGTCAACGGGAATGCAACGGTCGATCCGGCTCACGATGGCTCTGGTTGGCTTGCTCGGCCTGGCGCCAGGCTGCGCGATGCAACCCGACGCACGCTACGTCTATCAAGACGGTCAGTACGGTGTGATCGGCGTCCCACAGAATACGAAGTTCGGGCGTAAGAATTACCAGGCGCAGGCGCATGAGCTGATGAGCCAGCACTTTCCCGACGGCTACGAGATCGTTCGCTCCGAGGAGGTCATCGAAGGGCAGCGCTCGCTCGACTCGGGCAGGAAAACGGAGATCGCCACCGAGCCAAGCTTGAAGGCGCTCGACCAGATGATCAAGCTCGGCCGGTTGGCCGAGACCAGTTCGATCGAGATGAAAGACACGATCTCGATCCTCGAGAGCCGGATCATCTACAAGCGAAAGACGGCCGAGGGCCCGCAGGGGGCCAACGGATTCGCCGCGCTGGCGTCGGACACGCCGAAGTTCTACATCGACCCCCACGACATAACCCGGTGCCAGACCCTCAAGCTCCTGGCCGAGGCGAAGCAGCCTCCCGCCGGCGAGAAGGGCATCGAGACCAACGTCGTCAAGGCCTCGAGCGAGGCGGTGGCCATCAAGCCCGCCAGCGTGCCTGTGAAGGATGCGGAGTGTGTCCACTGTAAAGCCAAGCATCCCTGACCGAAGCCAAGGGGATGACAGCTCGATTGCGGGCGGGGGCAGGGATGGCACCGGGGTTGGGGTTGCCACGAAGGTGGGGCTGGCTACAATCCCGGCGTCCTTTGTTCGGCACATTTTGCCAAGGAATCCAGCCGTTCGCGCCGGGGAAGGAGCCTTTGCGAGTGAACCGCCGTCGCGCGATTGTCCTGACGCTCCTCGGAGTGCCGACCACACTGGGGCTTGGCACCGCGATCTTCCGTGACGACCTGCTGGAGAAGCGGGTCGCCGTGATCGAACCGGGGCGTCTGGTCCGTGGAGCCTGGCAGCGCCCCGGACCGCTCCGGCGGATCATCGATCGGGAAGGGATCCGGACCATCGTCAGCCTGACCGCCATCAATCGCGACGACCCGAAATACGTCGCCCAGGCAAAGGTCGTACGCGAGACCGGGGTCGACTGGATCATCGTGCCGATGCGCGGGTCACGGGCCACGCTCGACCAGATGGCCGAAGCGGCCGACTTGCTGGCCGACCCCGCAAGGCAACCAGCCTACTTTCACTGCGTCGCCGGCCATCACCGCACCAGTCTCGCCCATGCCGCCTACCGAATCCGCCATGAAGGCTGGACGGGTCCGCAAGCCTGGCGAGAGGTGGCGAGTTTTCCCTGGGCCCGGCCCGATCTCGACCGCGAAGACCGACGGCTGATCGAGGCGTTTGCCGCGGCCCAAGGCGCGGGAACACTACCACGGAGAGACGTCGATCATGCGAACGCGCCAAGCTTTGAAGTGGGTTCTCCGCCTGACCCTCGCGGTGGTCGTTCTCGGGTCGGCGTTCGTGGGATCCCGAACCTGGACGAACAACCTCGCCGTGGTCCAGAGCGATCGGATCTTCCGCTCGGGACAAATGCCGGCGGCCAACCTCGCCCGGGCCGTGCGTGACCATCGGATCAAGACCGTCTTGAACCTGCGCGGCGCCAACCCAGACCAGGCCTGGTATCCCGCCGAACGCGCGACGACGCTCGCCGCCGGGGCGACTCAGATCGACCTTTCCATGGCCTCGGACATGTGGCTATCGCGGAACCAGGCGAGGACCGTCATCAACGTCCTCGACACATGCACCTATCCCATCTTGATTCATTGTCAATGGGGATCGGAGCGAACGGGTCTGGTCTCGGCAATCGCCGAACTGCTTCGCCCGGGCGGGTCACTCGCGGACGCGAGACGCCAGTTTTCGCTCTACTACCTCTACGTCAAGGCAGGGGACGGCGCCGTGATGGAACGGCACCTCGACCGCTACGAGCAATGGCTCCAGACCGGCAAGCTCGTCCACGCACCCGAGCAATTCCGGCGCTGGATCACTCAGGAGTTCCGCCCGGAAAGTCCCAGCCGCGAAGAATGGCCTTACGACCCGTATCCCCCGGTCATCATCACCCGACCAGTCCCAGCGGAGGCCCCCACCGCACAACTTGCCGACGAGGGCTCCGTGAGTCGAAAATGACAATCCCCCTTCGTTGAAGCTTCCAATCGGCGGGGTGCCGCGGAGGGTGCGTCCCTCCCCGCGAACGCACCCAGGGAAAGGTGACCGAAGTATGTCTGAGAGTCAGAGCCACGAGATCCAGGTCCGGGTCCGGTACTGTGAGACCGACCGGATGGGCCTGTTGCACCACGCCAACTACGTCATCTATTTCGAGATGAGTCGGACCGAAATGCTGCGAGCGCGAGGCGTCGCGTACCGCGACCTCGAAGACTCAGGGCACTTGCTCGTCGTCGTCGAGCTCGGCTGCAAGTTCAAGAAGCCAGCCTATTACGACGACATGCTGACGATCCGGACGACCGTGTCGCGAGTCACTCACGTCAAGATCGTCCACCATTACCAGGTCTTCCGCGACGGTTTGCTCCTGGCCGAGGGGCATTCGACCCTGGCCTGTGTTGACCGAGACGGCAAGCCGCAGGCCCTTCCCGAGATACTCCGTACCGACGTTGGCGATTCAGGCGTCGCGGACCGGCTTGCCAAAGAATGACTCCGCCTCGGCCACGATCGCGTGAACCGCAGCTTCCGCCTGAGCCTCGGAAACCCCAAGAAGCTCACGGGCCAGGTCGAGCTTTCGGTGCTCCGGCTCGGTGACAATCCGATCCGACACGATGCGACGGACCAGAAGCTGGAACTCCTCGTATTGAGTCCGGACGACCCACTCAGGGTCAAACTCCAGGGCGCGGGCCTCGTACATCAAGTCGTCCCACTCGGTCTTTGAGGCGGGCAACTCGTCGAGAATGCGTTTGAGCTTCTTGTGCCACTGGGCCCGGTCGTATTGACCCGCCGGGGCCGGGGGGCC
This sequence comes from Singulisphaera photorubra, assembly GCF_045290345.1. GTDB lineage: Bacteria > Planctomycetota > Planctomycetia > Isosphaerales > Isosphaeraceae > Singulisphaera. The sequence goes on from NZ_CP155447.1 coordinate 6,386,711, forward strand.
GGCCGGCCCCGCGTCGGCCCCCGACTCCTCAACGATCCCACCCGGTTCAACCACCAGAGGGATGGCCGACGCTTCTCTCTTGGACTCGGAGTCGGCAGTCAGAGCATGTCGCAGCGCGTCGAGGAATCCCATCGGACCTCCCTCATTTTTTTAAGAGAATCGCACTCATCGTGATCGGCAAGTTGGAACCCGACAACTGGGGACGTTGAAGCGGCACAGGTTCTCTCGACGCGGAACCTGTGGCCCCTTTTATTCAACGATCCGCGACTGGACGAGAATCTCGATCGATTTCCGGCCCGGCCCTGGCCCCCTCGGCCCAGGGCCATTCCTCAGACTCGCGCCGACCCCGAGGGAATTACGGCCGGACCGGCCGTGCTACTGCAAACCAATCCGGTGCGGAAACTCCAAGAATCCTCGGTGCTTTCGCTCGGTCGCGGATCGTAGTTTGGTTTGCAGCGCGGTCATTTCGGCGCTCGGGCGTCGTCCTTTTCCTGCTTATAGTGCTCGAAGACGACGCGAGCCACCTCCGCGCAGAGCCGGTTCCCCGCATTGTCGGTCACCCAGCGTTTGTCTTCATTCTCGTCCGTCATGACGCAGACCGCGACCGGCCCCTGGCCGCATTCGATGATCCCGGCCGCGGTCTTCGAAGCGTCGACGCTCCCCGTCTTGAAGGCAACCTTGGTACCCGGGGGCAAGAATCGAGGGAACTTATCTTTATCGTCGCAGGCTCGCAGGTGTTTGAGCATGGCCTCGCTCGCGTCCTTGCTGACCAGTTCCCCTTTGTGAAGTGACTCGCAGAGGCGGATCATCTCGGCGGCGGTCGAACTGCCCAGACCGAACTTCTCGCTGCGTTCGGGGAAGACCGAGGTGTCGCGTCGGAAGACCTTGGAGTGGGCCTTGGTATTCGGGTAACCCAGCTTCTCCATAGTGGCGGCGGTCGACCCGATCCCGATCTTGTCGAGCACGAGGTTCGTGGCCGTGTTATCGGAATAAACGATCATGAGATGAATGGCATCGAGCAGCGGGAATTTTGCCCCGACCGAGAAGTGATCCGTCAAGATCCCCGAACCCGGAACTTTGTCCGACTGCTTGAGCGTGATCATCTCCCCCAGGTCAACCTTCCTCTCCTCCGCCTGACGGTAGCTTTCGACCATGATCGGCAGCTTGATCAGGCTGGCCGTCGGCATTGGAACATCCTCATGGTAGAGGAATGATTCCCCCGTTTCGAGGTTCTTGATCGCGACACTGACCTTTCCCTTGTGGGCCTGGAGCAAGGGCAGAAGCCGAGACTCGAGCGAGATTTCGTCCGCCGCCGCGAACGAAGCAAGGAACGCCAGGAACGCGATCGCGCCAAGGGATCCGGACAAATCAATGCGTGCAAAGGCCATGGTGGTCAATCTCGCGGGTGAAGGCTTCACAAGAGGAAAATGAGGTTGGCGTCGGTCGGTCTCCCCGGCCGGCCAATTATCTCAGGTCGGCCGCTTCAATCCAAGAGGGCGTACCATCCCCCAAGCCAGCGGGCATCACCCCCTCGCAAGCGAGACAATACAAAGGATGGAGACATTAGGCACACGATCAGGGCGACTCCGAAAACCTCTCTTTCCGGCTTAGGGAGGGTCGGCTACGATTACGACCGGACCGATGGAGATCGGTCCCTACACATGGAGCCGACGACCTAGGAGGTCAGGGATGACGATCTACGACGTGGCGATGATTGGCGCGGTGCTCGCGGGGGTGGCCTGGGGATTCTGGAGAGGAATCATCTGGCAAGTGGCCAGCATTGCGTCGCTGGTGCTCGGCTATTCGGCCTCGCGAACTCTCTCGCAGCAACTGGCCCCGCATTTCCCGGGCGAGCCCGTGGTGGCGCGAGCGTTGTCCATGATTGTGATCTACGCCGCCGTCTCCGGTGGTGTCTTCCTGGTGGCCTGGGTCGTGAGAACGACCTTGAAGAAGTTGCAGTTCGAGGCCTTCGACCGCCATCTCGGCATGATGCTGGGCGCGGTGGAAGGAACCCTGCTCGGCTTGATCGTGACCCTGTTCGTCGTCAGCCTCGCTCCACAGACTCGCGGCCCCATCTTCGCGAGCCCGACCGGAAAGCTGGTGGGGGATATCATGGAGACGCTCGGACCGGTCTTGCCCCAGGAGGCTCGCAAGGTGCTCGCTCCGTTCTGGCACAACGTCGCTCCCGACGCCGAGCAACTGGCCGATGAGACCGAGAGCACGCCCCTGCCAAACTCAACGCTGGAACCAACACCGGCACCGGCCCCCCGCGCGAGGTTGAGGGACCGTCTCAGCCGATCGAAAACCGTCGATAGCTCAGTGGAGCCGGTTGGCGACCTGATCGCGGGGGAAAAGGCAAAACTCACCCGAGCGATCACTGATGAGGTCGAAGGGGTGCGCGGCCAGGCCCGCGAGGCGGCCCGATCCCAACTGCAAGAGGTCGATCGCTCGAAGTCGAAGCTCACCCGGGCGATCACCGATGAGGTCGAAGGGGTGCGTGGCCAGGCCCGCGAGGCAGCCCGATCCCAACTGCAAGAGGTCGACCGCTCGAAGTCGATGATCGGTGAACTGATCGAGAAGAAGAAGGCCAAGTACACTCGCGCGATCGTCGACGAGGTCCAGGGAGTGCGCGACCAGGCCCGCTCCCAGTTGAAGGCCGCCGATGGAGCGACGCCGTCACTGACCGAACTCTTCGAAAAGGGTGAAGAGAAAATCGGCCGCGCCATCGCTGACAAGATTGAAAAAGAGCTCCAGCAAGTCGGAACGAGTAAACGCTAATGGTCGACCCGCTCAACGTCGGTGATCGTGCAATCAACCTGACGCAAGTGCTCAAACTCGCCAACTGGGTCATGCACGGGGGCGAGGCCAAGGCCTTGATCTCCGAAGGTATGGTCCGCGTCAACGGCGAGGTTGAGCTGCGCAAACGAAGGAAGATGGCTCTGGGCGACCGGGTCGAGATGGAAGACGGCCGGTCGCTGATCCTTGTGAACGAGCCAAGTCCTCCATCCGATTCCTGACCCCGCCATCGCGGTCGCCTTCATCGACGTACTGTCTTTGGCCGCGGCGACCGCGTAGCGGGAGGAGAGCATGGAAAGGTTCCGAGCAATCCTCGCTCGCGTCTCCAACAGACGCGAGCGTGCTTGGCTCCTCAACGGACTCGCAGTGCTGGTGCTCTTGACGCTCGTGCTCGGATCCTTCATCCACGAGGCCGTCGTCGACCTGCGCAACGCGCCGCCAAGTCCGAACTGCACCCTGGCCCAACTACGAGAACGGGTTCCCCCGCCAAGCCACCTGGCTGTCGTCCTCCAGCAAGGGACGCAACGAATCGTCTGGATCGGCCCCCTCCCCCCTTACACAATTCGATCCGGTCCCCCTTGTTACGTGTTCGACGCGCGTGGCCGCTTGCTCGGTTGGAGTCCGCAAACGGGGGAAGGCGGCCGCTGGGATGAGTGGGCCAGAGCTGCCTATCGATCAAAGACACTCCGACTTGAGGAGGTGTCACACCTAGCGATAGGAGCGAAACAAAGGGGGGCTCCATGATCCCGAGGGCTCACCCCTCTGCCCACTGGGGGCAAAATTCGCTATAATGAGGCCGCTTGTGACGCAATGAGGCCATCCGGGCCTCGTTGCGGAGGCGATCGGACGGCGATTCCTCTCCCCTCCGCGCCGCGGATCCCGCGAAATGCCAGTCTTTCATAAATCGGCGTCTTGATGAGAGGAAGAACATGAAGCGAATCGGTATCCTCACGGCGGGGGGTGATACCCCTGCGCTCAACGCGACGATTGCCGGGGCGGTCCAGCGGGCCAACCAGGCCCGCGTGGAAGTGTTCGGCATCATCAAAGGGTTCAGCGGCCTGCTCAATCCGCAAGTCCCCCACGTCCACCTCAACCCGCTCTTCCAGTCGATCCCCGAGCTAGATCCGACTCGAGGGGGAACGATCCTCGGGGCGTCACGCGACTACGTGGACTCCTCTGACACCGAGACGATCGGGCGAGTGGCCGAACGGCTCAAGCGGCTCAAGGTGGATGGGTTAATCTGCGTCGGCGGCGACGGCACGCTCAACGGCATGCAGCCGCTCAGCAACCACCTCCCCGTCGTCCTGGCCCCCAAAACGATCGACAATGACCTCGGGCTCAATTATTCCGACGAGGCGAGCGATTGGTATCGTGAGCCCGACAGCAGCCACCCCAAGGGATACGTCTCGAAGAAACGCCCCGAGCGCGCGTTTGGCCTCGACGACATGGTCAACTACGTCACGCCGGGCTTTGCCACCGCCGTCTACGTCTCATCGCTCAGCGTCCAACGGATCCGGACCACGGCCGAGAGCCACCGACGAATCGCGATCATCGAGGTGATGGGGCGCGACTGCGGTATGATCTCGCTGGCCACCGCGTACGGTCAGCCCGATATCATCCTCGTCCCCGAGTCCCCCGTCGAGCCCGGCCCGCTGGTGGATCGCGTGCATGCCGTCCTCGACGTTCAGAAGCACGCCGTCCTCTGCGTCTCCGAAGGAATCGTCGACACCCAGGGTCAAATCCTCGGCGCCATGAGCGCCAGCCAAGACCCGGCCGGCAACGTCCAGTACACGGGAGCCGCTCAGGCGGTCAAGCGCCTCCTCGTCGAGCAGATCGGCGATGCCTTCTTCACCCGCCAACGCCGGAATGAAAGCGCCAACGCCGCGATCTTCGTCCGCAAGATCGGCCACACCCAACGCGGCGGCCGACCGATCCTCTTCGACCGGTTCTATGCGTCGCAACTTGGCGGCAAGGCCGTCGAGTTGCTCCTCAACGGGTACCATAACTGCGTGGCCACCCTGCAATATCGCAACGGCGGGTTCGCCCTCGACAGTATCGACGCCAACAAGCTCCGCGACCACTGGGGCAACATCCACGCACGCCCTCTCTCCCAGCTTCTACGACCCCAATCGGTTCCAACCCTCTGCCAAAGGGATCGAGTACCTCCGGGCGATATTCAACCACGCCCTCGGCGTCGACGACATCGAGTCCATGCGGTCCATCTTCAATACAGGCAACCTGATCCACCCGTACGACTCGGTCAACGTCGACATCACCAAGCGGATCCTCCGGGTCGACCCCACCGGATGAAAAACTGACAATCGCGGCTTGTAGTGAGCTTGGCTTCGGCCTGCCATTTCTCGAAGTGGCCGCGTGCTCGAGCCAGGCCGAAACTTCCCCAACTCGTTCCCACTGCGTGAATCCCCGCGGGGTCCCAAGTCGGCCCCTCCGCGGGGATTCCCGTTGGTCGAGCGGCGAAAAAGCATGGCTGGCCCCCCCCTTGTCGTTCCGGGCGAGGTCGCCGGCGCTCCGCCCGGAGTCCTACCATCTTGCCAGTTCATGGTTCTTTTGCCAGAGTTGGCGCGCCTCTTGCTTCTGGTGGGGCGACGTTCGTTTCCCAAGGGTTCGGATCACATTGCGCTTTGAGGTGTCTCTTGCCATTTGAAATTGCACCGGGAGTCAGGCCAAAACGGCTGACGATCGAGAGGGCCTCAGCACCGCAGGAAACCGAGACGGAAACGCTGGCGGAGGCGGTTCGGCTCGGGCTCGACGCCCGACCGAGGACGCTCCCCTGGACGTACTTCTACGACGAAGTCGGCTCGCAACTTTTCGAAGCCATCTGCGAGTTGCCAGAGTACTATCTCACGCGCACGGAGGACGCGATCCTCAGCGAGCACGCCGACGCGATGACAGCCGGCTGGTCGCAGGAACCCGCGATGATCGAGCTCGGCAGCGGCAGTTCCTCGAAAACGAAGTGGTTAATATCGGCAGCCATAAGTCGTTACAGCAAGCTTCACTATATCCCAATCGACGTCTCGCCGGCCCCCCTGATCGATTCGGCCCAGGCCCTGGTGCGGCACTTCTCCGCGCTTCGGGTCACCGGCTATGTCGCGAACTACCGCGATGCCCTGGCCACCCTTCCCGAGCGGATTCCAGGCCCCAGGCTCTGGGTCTTCCTCGGCTCGAGCCTGGGCAACTACGCGGCCGACGAGGCCTGCGAATTGCTGAACCAGGTGGCCGCGGCCATGGGGGAGGACGACCGCCTCCTGCTCGGCACGGACCTGGCCAAGGACGCGGCGACTCTCGAAGCGGCCTACGACGACGCCGCGGGCATCACCGCGCGGTTCAACCTCAACCTGCTGACTCGGCTCAACCGTGAGCTCGGGGCCGACTTTGACCTCAGCCGGTTCACTCACCGAGCCGTCTACCGACCCGATCTAGGCCGAGTGGAAATGCATCTTGTCAGCCAAGTGCCCCAAACTGTCCGAATCCCGGGGGCCGCGATCACGGTCGACTTCGCGGAAGGGGAACTGATCCACACCGAGAATTCGCACAAATACTCCCTCGACGGTCTCGCCGAGCTCGCCCACCGCGCGGGATTCGCCGAGGAAGCGGCCTGGACCGACCCCCAGGGACACTTTCGCGTTCAACGCTGGCGACTGCGAGATTGACCCGACAACCTGCCAGCCTCGAAATATGTCACGATTCAAGGCCAACTGAGGTCGATTGCAAACCGTCGGCCGGGCTATAGTATGCGCATTCCACATTCCGGCGATCGAGATTCAAGACCAAACTGAAGCGGCCGTCAACCTCCCCTGGTTTCGCCTCTCCAGGGTCACCTGAGAGGGTCCATTGCGCACCCCCAAGAGCCTTGCGACATGAGCAGTTACGTCGTTCGCTACGGCCAGATGCGCTTCCTTGGCGAGTTCACGGGGATGGCCGGTCTGGAGCATCCTCGCGGTCAGCGCGTGGTGCTCCGGAGCGATCGCGGCACCGAGATCGGGGAAGTGCTCGGCCCCGCCACCAACCGAACGGCCTCGTTTCTGGAGAACCCGTATCGTGGCGAGATCATCCGGGCCGCCTCGCCCGAGGATCTCGACGCGGAAGCCCGGCTACCCGAGTCGCGTGAGGCCGGGTTTGCCGCCTGCCGCGAGTTTATCGCCAAACGACGGCTCCAGATGGATCTGATCGACGTCGAGATGATTTTCGGCCGCGAGCGCATCGTTTTCTATTACCTGTCCGAGAAGCGGGTCGACTTCCGTGACCTGGTCAAAGACCTGGCTCGGACGATGCAAACCCGGATCGAGATGCGCCAGATCGGTGTCCGTGACGAGGCCAAGCTCCTGGCCGACTACGGCGACTGCGGCAAGCCGGTCTGCTGCAATACCCACCTCTCACGCATGCCCCCCGTTTCGATGCGAATGGCGAAGATTCAAAAAACGACGCTAGACCCCTCGAAGATTTCGGGACGCTGTGGTAGGCTTAAGTGCTGTTTGCGGTACGAGTTTGATACTTACCAAGCCCTCGAGCGTGAATTGCCGGCCGTCGGCTCGAAGGTCGTTACCCATCGGGGTCAGGGCCGGGTTTTGGCTCTGGAAGTTCTTGCCCAGAAAGTGGTTGTCGAGTTCGAAGACCGTCGCCGGATCGTCGTCGCCTCTGACGAGATCCTCGGTGTCGAGAAGTCGAAGACGCGGCCCCTCAAGGATGAGGACGACGATCGCATTGAACTTTAACCGTTCGTTGCGACCAGAGCCATGAGGGGCATTCTCATGAGCCTTCGCGATGATCTGGCCGAGGTCCTTTCTCGTGACCCTCGGTATCCCATCCAGGCGTATGCCTTCGTTCTCGAAGCGCTTGAATCGACTAAAATCGACAAGAAGAAATCGCAGGCACGGGTCCGACCGCGTGGTAAAGTCACAAAAAAGGCGGCCGCCACGTCCCGTCACGTCACCGGACGCGAACTCTGCGATGGGGCACGCCGTCTTGCGCTCGACCATTACGGACTCATGGCGATTTCCGTCCTCGCCCTCTGGGGCATCCGGTCAACCTCCGATATCGGCGAGATCGTCTATAACCTGATCGCCTCGGGCGACCTCGAGAAAACCCCGACCGACTCGCGAACGGACTTCGATAATGTCTTCACGTTCGAGGAAGCCCTGAGACGCGATTACATCATGGCCCTTGATGAAGTCGCCTGAGCGCAGAGCGAGTCCGCCTCAGCGGGTGGGCATGGCCCCCCTCTCCTTCAAGTTCTAGAACCCAATGGGATTCATGTGATGGAAGCTCGCCGTCGAAGATTCGTGGCGGCCCTCTTGGTCTTCCTGATCTGGGTCGGAGCCCTGACTGTGCTGGCGGCCAAGTCCGGACGTCGGCCGATGCCTCGCCCTGCCTCGCCTGTGGTCCCCCGCTGAATTCCCGCCCTGCTTCGTTCGTGGATTCGTTCATCCCGGCCCGGACGTTAACGACCAAACCAAAGAACAACGAGGGAGCATCCTCCTACATGCTTTGGTCGTGGACCCCCGTTCGCTCGTTTGAACCGGAATTGATGGACGCCCCCGGCCTCCCTGAGTCTGAGGTTGCCGAGGCCTACCAGGTCCTCCGGCGCGTCAATCGGCAGCTTGGGAACCTGCGCTCCCTGAACCGCGAGTTGCAGCGATTCCTCGACGAAGAACCTCGCGACGGCCAGGTCCCCGTCTCGATCCTCGACGTCGGCTCGGGCTCAGGCGACCTTCCGCAGGCTTTGCGTGCCCGTTTGGAGCGGCAACAGGTCCCGAACCACGTGCTCGGGCTCGATCGCGACCCCACGGCGGTGGCGCTGGCTGGCCACCAATCACCAACACAAGCGATCGACATCATCCAGGGAGATGCCCTCCGCCTCCCGTTCGCCGACGGTTCCATCGACCTCGTCACGGCGGTCAAGTTCGCGCACCACTTCCATGCCGAGGCGCTGACCCGCCTGCTCGCGGAAATGGCCCGCGTCGCCGGCCGCCGGGTCATCGTGCTCGACATCCAGCGCCACTGGCTCGCCTACTGGGGTTTCATCGCCTGGAGCCGGCTCCTGACCCGCAATCGCCTGGTCCGCTACGACGGCCCCCTCTCCGTCCTCCGCGGCTTCACCGCCGACGAACTCACCAACCTGGGCCATCGCCTCCCCGCCTTCACCTGGACGGTCCGCACCTACGCCGGCTTCCAACTCGCCCTCGTGGGCCGGCGGATCACCTCTCGTTGACGTGAGAACTTCAAATAAAAGACCGTCGCGGAATCCTTTTTGCAACCGCTCCGAGCCCCTATGCCCTTCGACGTCTCCCTGCCGTTTGACGTGGTCATCGCAGGCGCGGGCCTGGCCGGTGGATCGCTCGCGCTCCGGCTGGCCCGATCGGGAGCCCGGGTGGCCCTGCTCGATCCCGCGCGATTCCCTCGCGAGAAGCTTTGCGGAGAATTCCTCAGCCCCGAAGCCTGGGGAGTGCTCGATCGTCTCGGCCTGGCTCAAGATGTCGAGCGATCGGGCTATGAACCGATCCATCGCGTTCGGCTCACGACACCGCGAGCCCGAGTGCTTGAGGCGGAATTCACCAGCCCAGATGGCCTCCCCGGAATCGGCCTGGGCCGGTCGGTGCTCGACAACCTGCTCGTCCAGCACGCTCGCGCGGCGGGCGTCGAGGTCATCGAGGAAGCCCGAGTCACCGGCCCGATCGTGCTCCAAGGGCGAGTCGCCGGTGTCGTGGCCCGGGGATCAGGAGGAGGAGGCGACCCCTTCGAGCTCCGCGCGACCGTGACGGTGGCCGCGGAAGGCCGTCATTCGACCCTCGTCCGCCAGACCGGGACCACCCGCACGCGAAGCCGATTCCGCCCCCGCCTCTTCGGCATGAAACGCCATCTGAACGTGCCCGACACCACGGCTGAACCGGCCGGCACAGTCGGCCTTCATCTCGTCTCTGGAGGCTACGGCGGCACCTGCCGGATCGAAGGAGGGCTGACGAACCTCTGCGCCTTGCTCCCCGAATCGGCCCTCCGCGCTCATCGCGGTCAGCTCGATCGCCTGGCCGGCAACCTGTTCGCGGCCAACCCCGCCCTGGCCCGCCTCTGGGAGACCAGCCAACCGGCCGGCCCCTGGAAAACCGTCGCGGGAGTCCGCGTCGAAGCCTCGATCCCGCGGCTCCCGGGCATCTTCTACGCAGGCGACTGCCAAGGCACAATCGACCCACTGGGCGGCCAGGGAATGACAATGGCTCTTCTCGGCGGCGAAACCATCGCCCCGTTCGTCACCGCCGCCCTGGCCAGCGACGCCTCCATTGGCTCCCTTCAGCGTGCCTATCGCGCCGCCTGGCATCGTCGCTTCGACCGCCGGATCCGCCTCTGCCGCCTCTTTCATCACATCTTGATCAATCCCTGGATGATCGATCTTGCCTCGGCCTTCAAGACCGTCGCCCCCCAACTCCTCACCGCCGGCTTCGAGCAAACCCGCGATCGGCCTACGAATCGATAGAGGCTGCCCTGACCTCCTCACCCGGCCAAGTCAGGATCAACAACTGCGAATTTCACAATTTCGCAAGTGCTTCCGAAACGAGGCAGAGCAGTTCCATAAGAATCTGGGCTCCGGCCAGTGCGGTCATGCCCGTGGGGTCGTACGGGGGAGAGACCTCGACAACGTCCGCACCGACGAAGTTGAGACCCCGGAGACCTTGGAGCAAGTACATCGCTTCACGCGAACTGAGTCCTCCGACGACGGGCGTACCAGTTCCCGGGGCAAAGGCGGGATCGAGCGCGTCGACATCGAAGCTGAGATAAACCGGGCCGTCTCCAATTGTCTTGCGCGTGGTCGCGATCACGGCATCAAGGCCTTCGCGGAGGATCCAGGGCATATCGAGCACGGTAAAACCATGCTCCTCCGCGTACGGAAGCGCAGCCTGACGGTATGGGTCCCGGATCGCGATCTGAACGGTCCGTTTCGGGTCGATCAGCCCGTCTTCCACGGCGTTTCGAAACGGGGCTCCGTGATGAAATCGCGAGCCTTTCATGGGAGGGGCGGTGTCGTGGTGCGAGTCGAAATGAATGAGCCCGACAGGGCGACGATTCGCCACGGCCTTCAGAATCGGGTAGGTGATCGAGTGATCGCCGCCCACCGAGATCGGGATCACCCCTGCGGCGACGACTTGCGTGTAGTAGCTGAAAATTTCCCGGACGATGTCATCGAGCACGAGAGTGTTCTGGAGCGGGACATCTCCGGCATCCACGACTCGACCATGCTCATACGGGATCACACCCGTGTAGGGATTGATGTAACGGATCAGGCCCGACTGGGCCCGAACGGCTTGCGGACCATATCTCGCGCCCGGCCGATGGCTCAGGCCGGCATCGGTGGGTACCCCGATCAATGCGATATCGACACCTTCAAGTGTGTCGACCACGTCCGTTCGAAAGAAAGACGTGGGACCCGAAAACGGCATGTCGAGCATGTGCCGCCCGTACCCTGCGATCCGTTCGAAGAGCTGCGAGAGATCCGGTTCGGCCATGGAAATTCCAGCCTTGCTCGAGGATTTTCAGTGTCGGATACGTTCGTTGCGTCAAACCGGTTTACCCAAGAGGTAGCACACGGAATGAGCAAGGCCAAAGTTTCGGTCACTCGAAAAAAAACAACGATCCGCGACCGCGCGAAAGAACTGAGAATTCTTGCGGTTTCCGCAACAGGTTGATTTGCAGTCGCCCGGCCGAGCCGGAAATCCATCGAGATTCCCGCCCAGTCGCGGATCGTTGAATGGTATGGAAATCCACGGGCATTCACGATCCCGGCCCGTTGACGATCATCCAAGCGTCTTGGCCAGGGCTTCGAGAATCATCCCCCAGCCGGCTTCAGTGCGGCTCACGTACTCCGGCAGCACGCCGTCATGAGTCAGGGTGAGTTGGCACCCGCTCCCGAGCGGGAGAATGGCCACCGTGACGCGCGTGCTGACCGGCGAATATTTCGGGACGCTCATCTTGAAGACGAGTCGTCGCGGCGACTCGATCTCAAGGTATTCCCCGACGTGTTCGACGTCCTCGCCGTCGCGGCGATCCGTGAGGTAGAAAAAGCCGCCGACCCGGGGGTCGATTTCCGCGCGCACCATTCGGCCCGTCGCCGTCGCGAACAACCAGCGACTCGCCGACTCGGGGTCGAGCCAGGCAGCGAAGACACGCTCGGGCGAGACGTCGAACTGATGGATCACTTGCAAGCTGTCGGGCGTTGCGCTGGACATCGGCATCATCCATTCGACTCGGGGTTGGCCGCGGGATCAACCGCCGGCAAGGGCGTCGAGAACGCCGAGTCTGGCGACTCAACTTCTCAACACCAGGATCGGCTCCCGAAGCGTGGACTCAGCGAGGTGGGACCAACCCGGTAACGCGGACCACCCTGCCGTGAGCCGATCGAGGAGCTCACCCCACGTCGAGTCAGCCAGCCCATCAGGCTCTGATTCAGGTCGGGTGCTGTCTCATCGATCGTCATCATTCAACCTTTCGGCTGAATGATTTTGCCGGGCGAAGATAGAGAGCCAGGTCGATTGTAGATTCCTCCCTGGGCCCGTTCAGGGCGGGCCCAGCATTACCGCCATACTAAACTTTTTCCCCCAAAACGGTACTCGCCCTGCCCCCCGAGGTCCGCTTCGTTGCAGGTGTCCGGGGACCGCTGAAATAGCGGCGTGAGGACGGTCCTTCTTTCTGTTTTGACGGCGTGGCCACCGGGCCTCAATCCAATTAACTTGCAACAACATTTGCATGCCACCACATTCGGATTCAATAGGATGCGACCTGAAACCATTCCACGTCTTCATTATCAATGATATTAATTTCTCCTCACTCCTAGCATTACCCTATCCGATTTTCACCACCGGGAGCGGGCCCACCGAAGGGGCTCTGATTCGAAAATACTGAGGTAGAAATAGCGATTCTCGCTTTGTTATCCTCGAATGTGACGCCCGAGGGAGGAGCGTCGGCGGATTACACGGAAGTCCCGCATATCGCCTCGAACCGACCGCTTTTGAGCTCTCCACTGTGGTCGTCCGACGGCCTGACTTGGTCCATTTTCACTCGAAACCAAACGTTCCATTCCCCCCCAGTAACCCGGCTCAAAGCCTGGAACGGCTTTTCGCTTTCTTTTATGATAGGCCATTGCGCCCCTGGAGAAGTGATTTCCGATGATCCATGTACGCAGAGCTTTCACCCTGATCGAACTGCTTGTCGTCATCGCCATTATTGCCGTGCTGATCGCACTCCTCCTGCCGGCCGTGCAGGCGGCGCGGGAAGCGGCCCGGCGGTCCCAGTGCATCAACAACCTGAAGCAACTGGGGCTCGCGATGCAGAACTACCATGACGTTCTCGGCTCGTTCCCCCCTGGTGCGCGATCGGTAAGCTGGGGGACTTGGTATCACTTCACGCTGCCTTTCCTTGAGCAAACTGCGCTCGCCAACGCCTTCAACTTCCAAGGATCGACGCTCGGCGGGAACACCCTCACCTACAGCGACGCCGCGAACACGACGGTGAGCCTGATGCGGGTCAGCACCTTCCAGTGCCCCAGCGATCAGTCGAAGGCCCAGACCTCGAACGTGACCTCGGCCAACTACGCCTGCAACTACGGCAACACGGGCACCGGCTACTTCCAACTCGACGGCAGCACCACTCCCCCGGACTACAACGGCGTGGTCTTCGCCGGAGCGCCGTTCGCCTGGATCGCCGTCGGTGGGCCGGGCAACCTCTCGCGTCCCTCCGCCACCTGCTCGAGCATCGCCAGCATCACCGATGGGTCGAGCAACACCATGCTGCTGTCGGAGGTGATCCAAGGCCAGGACGGCGGCTCCAAGCTGGACCTTCGTGGTTTCATCCAGTACGGCTCGTCGAGCGGCTTCGCCACTTACCTGACCCCGAACTCGAACCAGCCGGACATGTTGAACCAGGCGAACTACTGCGTCTACCCGTTCTCGAACAACCCACCGTGCAAATTCCGGAGCCAGGGCCCGCCGGCCTACCGGGCGACACCACCCCGTCGGTCAACGCCGACACCTACGCAGCGCGAAGCCGTCACACAGGCGGGGTGAACTCGGTGTACGCCGACGGAAGCGTCCACTTCATCAAGAACACGATCAGCGTCAACACCTGGCGGGCCCTGAGCACGACACGAGGCGGCGAAATCATCAGCGCCGACTCACTCTAAACGGCCCCGCAATTCGAACTGATTTTAAGCCACACATAGAGGAAGGTTCTGATAATGCGCGCATGGATCTTCGGCCTGATGCTGACAGGGTTGACGTGTCTGATCGCCGGTTGCGGCGGAGAAAGCAGCGAAACCCCAGCCGGCGGCATTGCCGCCCCAGGAAGTCCTGCTCTGCCCGGTGCGGGGGACGCGGGAATCGAGGTGGTCAAAAAGAAGCCCAGAAGGTAATCACCAGCGGACGTCTCGGCGCCCGCATGCTTTCTTGCTTTTCGATGGCTGAGACGCTCGGTGACGCTCTTCTGCGAATCTGAGGGCTCCGAAGGGGCCGCTGACAACGGCCAAGGACGTTGTCAGCGGCCCCTCTTTTTTTTCATCTCGCCTCAGGGGATGAGGTCAAAGAGAACCGACGCCCGGCCCTCAGCGCTCGACGTCCGCCCCGGTGCCGGGATAGGTCTTGCCGTCAATCGTCCAGACGATCGGGGTCTTCCGTCCGACGAGACTCTGAAGCGCTTCGATCCGCTCGAGCTCCTGCCGGCTGCTGCGGCCGTTGAGCGCCATGTCTGCGGCAGCGACGCCCGCCGCGGTCCCGCTCGACCACTCGATCGGGTGTAGCCGGGTCGCGGCGTTGGCCAGAAAGCTCTGGGCCATCGTCTTACCGGCGACCAGCAGATTGCCGAACCGCTCACTGGTCAGCGCCCGGAACGGGATCAGGAACGGCAGAGTATCGTGCGAGCTCGAGACATAGGCCGGCATCGGACAAGTCGCGAGCGGGTGGACATCGGACGGGTAGGCGCCCAGCGCGATGTGGTCATAGAACCGCCGACCGGTCTTGCGCTGCGGCGGTCCGGCGAGATCGCTCCCTTTGAGCAGGAAACCGTCGAGTCCGATGGAGCGGCGGGTGTCGCGGATGTAAGGGACCTTGGCCAAACCGTGGCCGGTCCCCAGCGCCCCCCGCTCGAGGCTGACCTGGCCAGGTGCGATCCCCTCGGGTGGGTGGTTCTTGAACCAGTCGTGCCAGGCCAACGCCCGGCGCTCCGCGGCGGCGATCACGGCGAGGTCGACGCCCCCGCGCCAATCGGGCCGCTCGGCGTCGGTCTCAGCGCGGGACCGGAACAGGTAACCGAACGGGTAATCGTTGCCCCCCTGCTTGAGCCGGGCGGAGTAGCCCCAATTCTGAAGACAGAGGTCTCCCACGGCTGGCGGACCGCCCCCCTTCGCACTCTTGATCCGCCGGTAGGTCCAGATCTGCGCCCAAGCATCGTGACGGCCGGCCTGGTCGTCGAACCCGAACCCTTCGACGCCTGCCGGCCCCGAGGGCTCCTCCACAGGCGCGGGATTGAGCCGCTCGACCAGATCAAATACGGTGGACTGGCCGCATCGATCATCCCCCTCGCGGCCGCCGTCCACCGCCTCCACCCCCTGCAAGTAGGGAGCGCCGGACAGAACGAGCAGCTCGCCCCACTCGGTCGCATCAACGAAGACGACGGGCCGATCCTTGCCGGACGCGAACCGGAGCACACGCTTATCGAACCGGGCGGAGGGCTCGGGGCTGTACCAGTCGGCAAGGTCTTCCGACAGGAGTCTGTCGTAGCCCCCCCAGGCGACGCCCGGCCTTGGCGTGCGCTGAATGACCTCGATGGCCGTGACCAGGCCCTTTTCAGGGTCGGTCTCGACCTGCTTGATCACGGCCTCACGGTAGACGGTAAGCGTACCTTTCTTGCGGAGCGCCGCTTCGAGCGGAACAAGATGCTGGTCGAGAAAGTTTCTGGGCTCGAAACAGTAGTTGGAAACCCAGCCGCGCCCGGGGTTGCCGGTGGCGTCCAGCATGGCGCGGAAGTTTGGAGTCATGTTCTCGCGACTGCGAGCAATCGTGGCGACGTCGAGTAGAACGGCGCCGGTGGCCTTGTCGGTGATCTTGTGCCAGGCCTCGTCAATGGCCGGGACGCCGCTGGACGTGAGCTGCCCGCCGACCCAGTCGGTCGGCTCGATCAAGCAGGTCCGCGCACCGGACTCCGCAGACGCAACGGCCGCCGCAAACGCCGCGGTACTGCCGCCGGCAATCACGACGTCGAAGCTTTGATTACGATTCTCGTCAGCTTGCTCGTCAATCCCCCCCCTGGCCGCCGGGCCGAGCCCCAACCCCGCGACCGTCGCACACGTCCCTAGAAACTCACGTCGCCGCATACCATCCGTGCCCCCACCGGCAGGTCTCCACCTCTCCGCGGGCGTGACGAACCGCCGGTAACTTAACGATAACACTCAAGAAGCGACGAGGTCGAGCCCTCGATCAAAGGAACACCAGGCGTAACAACAACGAAATCCCGAATTCGTTGATACAACATTTAATCGAACCAATTTTACTTCCATATTCACGCATTTCTCATGATATACCACAGTTCCGCCCTCTCCTCTCCTCTTCGTTGCCCCTCTGACCTTGAGGCCAGGCTCAAGCTCAACTCCACGAACTCGCACAAGCCGCCTTCCGCCGACTTCATCGGAGCCAAGCGAAGCCCAACGGCTCCTCCCTCGCAGAAAGTTGCGCAATGAGATAGTGCCCCCGAATGGTGGGCTGAATCGACATTTTTTTGAGGAGTTGTGTCACGCTCGGCAGATAAGACTTTTGCTGACTCTCAACTGGATTACAGGCATCGCAGTGTGAAAGGGAAGAATAGGCTTCGCCAGAGTCCGAATCCTCCCTGAAATCTCGGATTCTGGGCAACTTTGGGAGTTTTGGGGATCTCCATCTGGCGTGCACCCTGCGACACTTGTAATGCGTCAGAGTCAGGACTTTCGAGAGATCGTGGTCGGCAAAGCCAAGAATGCGTGGTCGGGCCGGTCGTCCCTAACCGCCTTTGCTCCTGCCTTCGCCGCAACCAAGTTCCGCCTCCCTTGAACTTAATCGCTCGCTCGATGTTGCACCAATAACCGTGCGGGTTACTTGAATTCGGAGCAGATACGCTATGTCCTCCTGGCTATCCTTGTTCGACACTTCTGGCCAAGCGTCTCGGCGTCCGATCCCCAAGAGGACCCCTAACGCGGCATCGCGACGGTCTCAACGGCTGGTTCCTCGGGCCGAGCAGGTGGAAGCTCGCGTACTCCTCTCCGAATTTCGCATTAATACATACACGACCGCCGCTCAGTCCGCCAATTCGATAGCGATGGATGCCAACGGTGATTTTGTGGTGACCTGGACGAGTTTCGGTCAGGAAGAGGGCTTCGACATCTTCGCGCAGCGCTACAACGCTGCGGGGATTGCCCAGGGCGCGGAGTTTAGGGTCAACGATTACACCACGGGGCCTCAACGCGACTCTGCGGTAGCCATGGATGCTGCGGGCAACTTCGTGATTGTCTGGAACAGCAACAACCAGAGCGGCCCTGGCAGTGGCTGGGACGTCTACGCAAAGCGTTACGACGCTGCGGGAGCTACCATCGACGGTGAGTTTCCCGTAAACACCTATACGAACGGCAACCAGTTTGCCTCCGCGGTGGCCATGGACGCGGACGGCGACTTCGTCGTCGCCTGGGATAGCGATAACCAAGATGGCTCCGGCCTTGGAGTGTATGCCCGGCGATTCGATGGGGTCGGTGTCCCCAATCGTTCGATTTCCGGGTGAATGATTACACAACCGGGGACCAGTCCCGGCCCAGGGTTGCGATGGACGCGGATGGAGACTTCGTGGTCACCTGGCAGAGCAACGGACAGGACGGGTCGGGCGACGGCGTCTATGCCAGGCGCTACAAGTTCGGCAGTGGGGCCCAAGGGCCCTCGTTCCGCGTGAACACCGTGACCAGTGGCGCTCAGAACTACCCGTCGGTCGGTATGAGCGCGGGGGGCGATTTCGTGGTCGCCTGGGAGAGCGACGGCCAGGACGGCTCGGGGTATGGGGTCTACGCGCAACGCTACGCCGCTGCCGGTACCACCCAAGGGACGGAATTCCGCGTCAATAGCTACGCCAATGCCAACCAAGCCGTCCCCGTCGTTGCGATGGATCGCAGCGGCGACTTCACCATTGCCTGGCAGAGCTACGGTCAAGACGGCTCAGGCTACGGGATGTACGCGCAGCGTTATAGCCCGTCGGGGGTTCCTCAAGGGACTGAGTTCCGCGTCAATACCTACACCGCCGCCGACCAGTGGTACGGTGTGATGGGCATGGACGCAGAGGGCGATTTCGTCGTCGCCTGGACCAGCAAAGCCGGCCAGGACGGGTCGGCCGACGGCGTCTATGCCGATCGCTTTACTTCGATCTCGCCGCGAACGGCGGGTCCGCTGATCGCGGGCGTGAACGTGGGTTGGGCACGAGAAAAGGTGTTGGCCGGCAACGTGCTGACCCGTAGCGACCTGAACCAGCTCGTGGTGACCTTTTCCGAGAATCTGACGTCGTCGGTCACGAGCCTTGCGAACTGGGCGCTGACGCGCGACGGCCAACCCGTCGTCGGGGCGATCACGGGCGTCAGCTTCAGCCTCAACACAGAGACCAACTCGTATGAAGCCGTCCTCACTCTGAACGCATCCCTGGCCAAGGGCGTCTATGTTCTCCAGGCTCAGCCCACGATTCTCGACACCGACGGCAATGCCCTCGACGGTGATTACAACGGCGTGGCGGGAGGCGTGTTCTCATTCAACTTCTCCGTCGATCCGATCACCGTCGGGCCGGAATTCCGGGTCAGCGCGGACCCAACCGCTCAGGTGACGGACCCCGGTGTGAGGCCGAATGGAAATGGGATTGCCCAGGATGCTCAAGGTAACTTCGTGGTCGTGTGGGCGGCCGACGGCGTGGATGGCTCGGGCTATGGAGTCCGCGCTCGCCGCTATACGGCCTCGGGCTTACCGCTTGGTCCGGAATTTACCGTCAATACCTACACACTCAACGACCAGGGTGCGGGCTCCATCGAGGTGGGAGATTCGGGGCCGCCGAAGGTCGCCATGAACGCCTCCGGCGCATTCGTCATCACGTGGACGAGCCTCGATCAGGACGGCTCGGGGCATGGAATCTACGCCCAGCGCTTCGACTCAGCGGGCAATCGCGTGGGGGGCGAGTTTCGCGCCAACGGCACCACCGCCGGATATCAGGTGGCCCCTGCCGTGGATATCAACGACGCGGGGCAGTTCGTCATCACATGGCAAAGCCCCGATAGCTCCGGCGGTTATGACATCTACGCCCGCAGTTATCATGCTGACGGTACCCGTGTGGGAAACGAGTTCCGCGTCAACGTCAACCAGACCAATTGGCAGAACGTGCCGTCCGTCGCCATGCGCGCCGACGGCGGGTTCGTGATCGTCTGGAATAGCTACCTTCAGGATGGCTCGAGCAACGGGATTTACCTCCGTCGCTACGACGACGCCGGTATTCCGCAAACCGGCGACGTCCGGGTCAACACCACCACGGCTGGCGATCAGAGCAGCTTTCATCGGCAAACGATCGACATGGACGCCGTCGGGAACTTCGTGGTTGTCTGGAACAGCGACGGCCAGGACGGCTCAGGGTATGCGGTCTACGCCCAGCGTTACAACGCCACGGGCCAGCGCCAGGGGGGCGAGTTCCGCGTTAACACCCAAACCTTCGACGATCAAAGCTCGGCATCCGCCGCCATGGCGCCCAACGGCGACTTTCTGATCACCTGGCTGAGCGCGCATCAGGACGGCTCGGGGGGCGGGATCTATGCCCAACGATATAACGCTGCGGGCGTGCCCCAGGGCGGCGAGTTCCGCGTGAATGCAAGTACGATTCGCAACCAGGACACCCCTGCAGCCGTGATGGGCTCAGACGGCAACTTTGTCGTGGCATGGATGAGTCGCCATGACGCGGGCCAAGGGTTACCCCGTGGAGTCTTCGCCCAGCGATTCAGCATCCCCGGCGCAGCCCCTGATATCTTGGTCACACCGACCTCAGGCCTGTTTACAAGCGAGATCGGCGGCGCAGCCAGTTTCACGGTCCGGCTCAATACACAACCGACGGCAAATGTCACCATCGGACTGTCGAGCAGTCACTCGGGCGAGGGAAGCCCGAGTGTCTCTAGCCTGACGTTCACTCCCACAAATTGGAACATCGG
Source organism: Singulisphaera photorubra (assembly GCF_045290345.1). Taxonomy (GTDB): domain Bacteria; phylum Planctomycetota; class Planctomycetia; order Isosphaerales; family Isosphaeraceae; genus Singulisphaera. The sequence continues at coordinate 6,406,740 of NZ_CP155447.1, forward strand.
CCAGACGGTTCTCATCACCGGCAGCGACGACGCGATCGACGACGGCGACGTGAGCTATGCGATCGTCACTGCCCCAGCCGTAAGCATAGACCCCAACTACAATGGGCGAAATGCCCTTGATGTCGCAGTGGTCAACATCAATGACGACACGGCCGGAATCACCGTGACCCCGACGAGCGGGCTGGTCACTGCCGAAGCAGGGGGCACTGCGACATTCTCGGTGCGGCTTGATACTCAGCCGACCTCGACGGTCACGATCGGGTTGACCAGCAGCAACACGAACGAGGGAAGTCTTTCGGTCGGCAGTCTTGTCTTTACCACGTTGAACTGGAACATCGCCCAGACTGTGACCGTCACGGGTGTGGACGACGCGATCCACGACGGAAACATCAGTTACACCATCATCACAGCTCCGGCCGTCGCCCTGGATCCCAAATACGACAGTCGGAACGCTCCCGATCTTGCCGTGACCAACGTCGATAACGATAGCCCCGGCATCACCGTGAGCCCCACGACCGGGCTCGTGACAACTGAGGCGGGCGGGTCAGCGACATTCACAGTCCGGCTCAATACGCAGCCCACCGCGACCGTCACCATCCCGGTCTCATCGAACAACGTCGCTGAAGGAACCGTCAGCACAAGTAGCGTCACATTCACGTCCATCAACTGGAATATCCCCCAATTCGTCACAGTGACCGGTGTCAACGACGCGATCGACGACGGCGATGTTGCCTACACGATCGTCCTCGGTGCGGCGGTGAGCGCCGACCCCGGTTATAGCGGGCAAAACCCTGCCGACGTCGCTGTAGTGAACTCTGACGACGACACCGCCGACATCATCGTCACGCCCATGGCAGGTCTGGTGACCACGGAGGCAGGCGGGACTGCGACCTTCCTCGTTCGGCTCGGGAGCCAGCCCACTGCAAACGTGAGCATAAATTTATCAGCGAGCAATCTCAATGAAGGCACGATCAACACGAACAGCTTGACGTTCACGCCCGCGAACTGGAATACCTCGCAAGTTGTGACCCTGACAGGTGTGGATGATGACGTCGAAGACGGCAGCATCACATACAACATCGTGACGGCTCCGGCCGTGAGCGTTGATCCCAAGTATGGCGCCCTGAACGGCCCCGACGTTGCGGCGGTCAACCTCGACGATGACTCGGTGGGGATTAAGATCACGTCGACCAGCGGACTCGTGACCAACGAGGCAGGGGCCACGGCAACCTTCACCGTGAGCTTAAACAGCCGCCCGACCGCGACTGTCACGATCGGCTTCTCGTCTTCCAACCTGGGCGAGGGTGTTGTGAGCGTGGGAAGTTTGACGTTCACTCCGGCCAACTGGAATGTTCTGCAAACGGTCACAGTCACAGGGGTGAACGACGCATTCGACGACGGTGATGTCGGCTATGGACTCCAAATCGCTCCGGCGGTGAGTGCCGACCCCGGTTATGACGACCTCATCTCCCAGAACGTCGACCTGGTGAACCTGGACGACGACACACGAGGTTTCACAGTCACACCGACGAGTGGCCTCGTGACCACAGAGGCGGGTGGAGTTGCCAGTTTCACGGTCCGACTGAACAGCCAGCCCACCTCGGTCGTCACCGTAGGGTTGTCGTCGTCGAACCCCAATGAGGGTTCCCTCAGTGTCAGCGGCCTTAGCTTCACTCCGGCGAATTGGAACGTCCCACAGACTGTCTCCGTCACGGGGATGAACGACTCTGTCGACGACGGCGACGTCGCCTACAGCATCGTCACCACCTCGGCCGTGAGCGCTGACCCCACTTACAACGATCTTGATGCCTGGGACGTCGCTCTGACGAACCTGGACGACGATACCGCCGGGATTTCCCTGACCCCGACGAACGGGTTAGTCACGTCTGAAGCGGCAGGCACGGCTTCGTTCTCCGTTCGACTCAACTCAAAACCCATCGCCGATGTTACGGTCGGATTGCACTCAGATAATCCGGGTGAGGGGACGATTCGATTCAGCAGTCTCACCTTCACTCCGGCAAACTGGAACATTCCCCAGGTCGTCAACATCACGGGGGTGGACGACGGAGTCGACGATGGCGATGTCACTTACAGAATCGTCACCAACTCAGCAGTCAGTGGTGATCCTCGCTACAACGGTGTTGACCCATCGAACGTTGTGGTAAAAAACGTCGACAATGACACAGCCGGAATCACTCTGACTCCGACCAGTGGGCTCGTCACCACAGAGGGAGGCGGGAGCACCACCTTCTCTGTCCGGCTCAACAGCCAACCCACTGGGAACGTCACGATCGCCATTGCCTCAACAAATGTGGGCGAAGGTGTCGTGAATACAGGTAGCTTGACGTTCACTCCCGTGAATTGGCACGTGGCTCAGATGGTTACGGTCACTGGAGTAGACGACGTGGCCGTCGATGGAACGGTTGGATACACAATCGTGACCGCCCCGGCTTCGAGTAATGATCCTCGGTACAACGGCGTCAAAGGTGCCAATGTCGGGGTGATGAATATTGATAATGACGTTGCGCCACTCGTGACGATTTCGAGCGCTCGTATCGTGCAACAGAAGGTCCGCCGCAAGATCGCCATGACCGTCGCGGTCACGTTTAACGGCGACGTCGATGGGGCGACCGCCCGAACTTTGGCAAATTATTCGATCACGGCGGCCGGTCGCGACCGCAAGTTCGGCACCCGCGACGATGTCGTGACGAGACTCACCGCAGTTACGTACGACCCGGGAACGCGGACCGCGATCCTCACGCCCAGGAACTCGACCCTCGCTCTGAAACCACGCCCTCAGTTTCGGGTTCGTTCGGGAGGACTTTTGGATTCCTTGCGGCGCCCCATCGACGGCAATCGTGATGGAAGTCCGGGGGGCGATTGGGTCTCGATCCTCTGATCAATGACCCGACGGATTTCGATCCGGCCCCTTCAAGAAGAGGGGTCGGAATCGGTTCGATCAATCTCGAGTCCATGACACATCCTCTTTGCTTGTGGTTGTCGCGTGGGCACCACAATGAGACTGCACAATGGATGAACGAGCGGTGCGCGGCTTGACGAGCGAGTGATATGGGGCCAGAATTCGTAAATGTTTGATCGAGTTGTTCGCTCAAACCTCGGGGTCATTGCAATTGTGCAAATGGCTCGGACGACGCGAGGTTTTCGGTATGTCGACCGTGGATCTCCCCTTATCGCACACCAATCGGCCCGACCGGACCCCTGCCTGGCTGACTCCGGGCCTCCGTGCAGGCTCCGAAGAAACCTGGCGTGAATTCAATTTCTTGTACGGAGGCTGGATCTATAGCCTGGCTCGTCGCTGGGGTCTCACCAAGGAAGACGCCCGCGACATGGTGCAAGAGATCATGATGAACGTCTACCGATCGCTTCATCTCTTCCACCGCGATCGAAACGATTCGACGTTTCAGGGGTGGATCTACCGAATCGCCAGAAACCACGTCGCCGACCACCTCGAACGCAGCCAACGCATGACCACCGTTTCCTTCGATCGATGCCCTGAGTCGATCCCCGACCCAAACTCTCCCGACGAATCGTTCATCCTTCCTGAGGAGGAGCGTGTTCGACTCCGCGCTCGGTTGGAGGAGTTAGCCGCGGGCCACTTCCGCAGTGATTCGTGGGCCGTCTTCGTTGCGATTGAGCTTGAGGGCGCATCAACCAGTGAGGTTTCGCAGCAACTTCATGTGAACGCCGATACCATCCGCAAGCAAATCAGTCGGGTCAGGAGTTGGTTGAGGACCTTGCAGGCGACCGAGCTATTGATCGGTCCACCGCAAAGACTCCATCCAGATTTACTCATGAGCAAGCAGAATGGCGTCGCGTCATGAACGAGGAAAATACGCCTGGCCTGTCCAATCCCGAGGAACAGAATCTCGACCTCTCATACAGCGACGAACCCGAATGTCTCGAAGCAATCAATGCCCTGCCGACATTGAACGAGGCGTGGCTGGTCCCCGACGAGGTCGGGGCCTATCGCCTGAGCGAACGGCTCGGTGAGGGCGGGTACGGGATCGTCTTCCGAGGCCAGCATCGGATCACCGGTCGGCACGCTGCGATCAAGCTTGAGCACCTTCCTCGCCTGAAGCCGGGGTTGTTGACGCAATTCTTGACCCACGCCAGAATCGCGGCTTCGATCAAGCCCCATGCCCACCTCGTGCTCCTTCACGATGCGGGCTTCGACCCGGACGCCGGCCTCGCCTATCTGGTCATGGAGCTGGTGGAGGGGCCCAATCTTCGCGAATGGATCCGCAACCGAAGTGGGCCTGTTCCCCCCAGAGTGGCGGCTCGGATCGCACTTGGGGTCACCGAGGCGCTTGTTGTCCTGGGAAATTCCGGGATTGCCCACCGGGATCTGAAGCCTTCGAATATCCTGTTGGATCCGGGTGATCCCAACGATCCGGACGGATTTCCCTACATCCCCAGGGTCGCCGACTATGGGCTGGCCCGCCGTGATTCCGACGAGGGGGAGGGTACCCGAACGGTTTCGATGTCCCCGTCCGGAACCACGGCTTATATCCCCCCGGAGCGATTCAAGAACCCGGAATGTGACCCGAAACCGGGGGATCTCTATGCGCTCGGCGTCATTCTTTATGAGCTTGCGACCGGTTTCCGACCGTTCCAAGGTTCGAGCGACTTCGAGACCCAGAGACTCGTGGTCGCGGGGAATTTCATCGACCCGCGTCGGCATGTCCCCAGCCTACCGCGTGGCCTTGAGCGAATCATCCTCAACACGATCACACGTGACCCAGGCGACCGATACCTGAGCCCGACCGAGCTGCGTGACGATCTCAAGCGGTTCCTCGAAGGTCGCAGGGTTTGGGGGCCGAAACGCCCGGCGTGGCGTGAGCTTGCCGTGGGATTTCGAAGGCGGAGACGAACCTGGAATGCCGCTGCAATTGTGACATTGGCCACGATGATCGGGTTAGCCGTCGGCTGGGAAAGTTACACGCGTCAGTCAACACGGCAGCGTCGTCAAGCTCGATTGACTTATACCGATCACGTGGCCCAGGCAAGTTTGCACTGGGGCGCGGGTGATCTCGTCGCAACCCATGCGGAACTCAAGCGGGCGACGGAGGTCGAGGGAGGCGGAGGCGACCTCCGGGAATCAGTCTGGTTCGCGCTTGAGAAAGCATCTCGACCTCTGCGGGCGGTCCGTGAAATTCAGGCCCATCAGGGTGCGATCTATGCGGTGACGGAATCGCCCGACGGGCGATTCCTGGCGACGGCCGGCAAGGATCAGGTGATCCGCCTCTGGCGCCTTGGCACGGATTCTCCGCCCCAGGAGTTGATCGGTCATACGAAGGGAGTCAGCGAACTCGCCTTTTCGCCCGACGGGACCCGGCTCGCCTCAGTCGCCGACGACGCGACATTCCGGCTCTGGTCGTTACCCGAGGGAAAAGAGATCGCACTCGGTTCGATCATCTGCTCGACCACGGTGGGGACCACGATCGCATTCTCACCGAACGACCGCCACTTCGCGGTCGAAGGGGAAAGTGGGGCATACGTCCGCGAAATCCGAGGACTGGCCGTTGCCTATTCCCGCGACGGTCGAAGAATCGCAACAGGGGGCGACGACAGGGCGATCCGGCTCTGGGATGGTCGAGACGGATCGTTCCGAAACGAATTTCCCAACGTGGCCGCTTCCACTCAGACGCTCGTTTTTACGAGCGACGGCCGAATTCATAGCGGTCATCAAGACGGCACTTTACACACTTGGGAGCCGGATACCCTGCACTCTCACTCGGTAAGGCGACCCGCTTCCGGAGCGATCGACCACATTGCTTTGATCGACGACAGCGGCGATCACATGCTCGTCACAGGGAACGAGCCCAGTGTTTGGGTCTGGGATCTGACCGATCGCTCAGCGGCTGAGACCGTGTTGGACTCTGAGCACGGAGTCCGCTCGGCCGTGATCTCACCCGACCGCACGACGATCGCAACCATCGACAAACGTGGAATCGTTCGACTGTTTACTTTTAAAGGGCTGCCCGTCGGGGTCTTTCAAGCAACGCAACGCAAAGGGACCGCCGTCCGGTTTCTCAGTGACGGCGTCACGTTGGTCACCGCCGCGAGCGACGGCAAGCTCGCATTCTGGCGGTGGCGTGATGCGGTGATGTTCTCGCCCGGCGGCCGATCACCCCAGCCTGCAACGCCCCAGTCAGGAACGGTTTTCCTGAACGAGGGAGTGCTGACGGTATCTCGGCGCGGTAAGGAACCGCTGAAGATCGATGGGGTGCCGCCCGATCTTAAGATCGCATGGCTAGGCCCGCAGTCCCTGGCGCTTTTCCACGCAGGGAAGCATTCAGGCCTCTGGGATCTGGAAACCGGACATCACCTGGTGAAGACGCCACCTGGTCCGCAACTTCACTGGTACGCAGGGCGCGCCGACGCTCCGCACGGCCCCCTTGTTTGGCAGGAAGGCGAGAACCTCATCGGCCTCTACGACCCGACCCGCGGGACTCGGATCGGCGAATTGCCCGACCTCGGCTCGGTCTGGTTTCGAATCGGTCGTCTGGGGCAATTCCTCGCGGTGGTCGGCAACGCCGAAGTCCGTGTCTGGGACCTGGCAACGAGGACGATCCGCTGGCGGAAGTCCATGCCTGGATCACAAATCGAGAACCTTATTGCGTCAGAAGATGGCCGATATGCTCAGGTGATCGAATCTCTGGAAAAGAACCAGCTTGAAATCACCGTCTGGGAGACAACGGCCGATCGTCCCATCCTGAAGCTCCCCCCACTTTCGTCACGTAAACCTTCATTTGGCCTATCCTTTCCGGTCCACCAAGGCGACCCCTTTGCAGTCTGGACTGATGTCGTTTCACCCCGCGGCATGGTCGTGGTCCCGACCATTCTGAATGTCTCAACCGACGCCCCCAAGCCTGGTGTCGTCGGGACATCGCCAGCTTCCGTCTCCCCCGTTCCTAACTCTGGCCAGCATGATGAATGATACGACTCGTATCATCCTGGCAACTGGCATGGTGCGGTCTGGCTGGGCGATATCCTCGATTGGTTCCGCCATCGCGGCGATGACCCACCGACATCAACTGGTACCCTCAACCGAAAACCGCACAAGCCGCCTGGGGAAGTCGTCTCCCACATTCCCCAGGCAGAACGAGCCGTCCAGCGTGTTCGCCAGCCATCAGCCGATCACCGACGCCAGGCACAAAAAACATTTCAAATTAACATACAACATACACTTCGAAGCGTCTCACCGGTGGAGTGGTAGTCGAGGCTCGATCGGTTCAGGCCGAGCAACTCGCACCATCCTGCGGACACTCAACTCGGGATGATCGAAAATTTGCTCAGGGCAAATCCGCGTCGAATTCGATTCGTTGACCTCGAACTAATCGATCAGACGCAATCGTCAATGTCGGTGCCCCGCCGCCGGCCCCCACCTGAAATGTCCGAGTCTGCGTGGGTAAGAGTCCCTTCAGCGAATCCTGAGAACGGACCCCGTTCACGGTCGGAAACGCATCGTAATAAAACGGTGCGATGCCCGTATTCTGGATCGTCACGGTCGATCGGCTTGCCGATGCCGCGAACTGGGTGACGCGAAACCGATAACCGCAGGCCATGCCCGCTTCGCGAATTCGTTCAGGATTCTGAAAGCGCGGTTGATCGTCGCCGATGATGAAGGATACATGAAACTTCGTAGCTTGTTGAGTAAACGGCACGCCGTGGGGACCCGTCGCCGACAGGGCAGCCTTTTGATCTTTCGACTCGAAAAAGCTGAACTCCCCGCCCGCCGGAGCAACCTTCCACCGGTCTCGTCCCAGCCGATTCCAGTTCGGCTCGTTCTCCTGCCCATGCCTGGCATGGTTGAAGGAATCGTCAAACACCCCGAACGGTAGCGCAAGGAGTCTCTTGTCTGCCGCGAAGGGTGTGTGGTCACCAGCCGCATCCACCGAAATCATCCAGGGCGTCTGACGAAATCCTTCGCTCAACCGTTCGGCGAACTGGCGTTGAAACGCCAGGGAAGGAAACGTCTCTCCCAGCTTCATGGGTCCATCATAGATATGATACTCGGACCAGAGTCCGAAGCCCACCTGGACGAACGCCAAACGAGGGTCACGGTCATACTTTTCGGCGAACCGTCCGAAGAACTCGAGAATGAACCGGCGGAGTTCTGGATGCGACCAGTCGGGAAATCCCGTGCGCTTCTTCTCACTGTCGGCCACGGTTTCGCGATAGTCCGCAAGCGACTTGATGTAGGCGGGGACACCAGTCGGTTTGCCCACGTACGTGTCATACCAGCGGAGGACCGCCTGATGCTTTCGGCCGGCAACCGCATCCAGAATTTTCTCGACAGCCTCCCAGTGATATTCCCCCGCCTTACTGACAATCTGATCGTAGCTAAGGTAGCTGAATTCGAGTTGGATCGGCGCAGTTCGAGTCTCCTCGTTGGCCGCCCACAAGACGATCCCCGTCATCGGCTGAACATCGACAACCTTCGAATTCAATGAAATCGGCCGAAGGTCGTCGGCGAACCCCATCGTCGACGCCAAACTTATGCAGAGTCCGGCTATTCCCGGCAAACAGCTCGACAGACGAATACGCACAATCACATTTCCTTTCACGCCTACTTGGCATCTTTCAGTTCAGCAAAAGCCACGAGGTTCGCTCATCTCATGGGGACCCGAAAAAACTTTGAACACGCACGATTTCCACTTTCTTGCTCATTAACTTGTTTGCTTATGATTCGCTCATCGACATGCGACCGCAATCTCAGGCCACATTACGAAGGCAAAAAAAAAGGCCGGGGTCGAAGACCCCGGCCCCCAGGGCGCTAGGCCCCTGATCGTTTGCGAACGAAGCCGGTCTAGCTTCCGACAACCTGACGTTCCTGAAGCATCCGTTGGATCTGCTCAAGCTTGCGATTGACGCTGAGGACGTTGGGGACCTCGAACTGCTCGGAGTTCGTGCCCGCGGCCCTGATCGTCAGGTCGCCGGACCCGAAGCCGAGGAGCCAGTGCCGAAACACGTCGTCCCTGTGCTTCTCGACCGCCATCCCGAACGTATCGAAGACGCGCTCTCCCGACCCGATCGCGGAGCGGACCCGAAGTTGACCCCGACTGAAGATCATCCTGTTTCGGCGGTCATAGACCAGGTAGGTCAAGAGCCAGATGGTGAAAAGGAAGAACGAGAGCGAGAGATACCCGAGAGCATTGATATGGATATCGATCAGGCCAAAGGCCCTGAGAATCGGGTCCCACCAGCCGAGAATTGCGAACAGAACGGTCGTAAGGGCGATCCCCAGAAGCACAATCACGGACCACAGTCCGCGCATGTGCACGTTGGTAATGACGATCACAAGGCAAAGAGTGACCGCGTAGATCATCCCCAGACTGTTACTCGCGGACATCCGAAGTCGCGGATGGGCGACGGCTCCCGTGGCCTTGTCCGTCGGTAACTTCCGGCCTTGAGGGAGCACCAGGACGTCGCGAGGCTCGTCGTGCCCCTCGATCGTCCGTTGTCCCTCGGCGACGGTGCCCACGGGAACCACGGCCATCACATGGTTGTCGAAGTACGTCATGGCTGCGAGTAGGAACCCGACCAACCACACTGGCCACCAGAAGAAGATCGGGGAGTGGCTGATGAGGACGACCTCGGAAGGAGGTGTCGGTGTGGGATTCGTCGTTGGGGTCGACATCGTGTTCCTTCTCGAACGGAGATCGAACTCGTCGTTCCGAGCTACGCTTCCACGAAATTGAGGTGCCCGGCCTGTGGGTTTAGCCGTTCCATGAACTCACGCGGATCGACATCTTGACCGGTTTCGCCTCGCGTCCTCAGGCAAAAGCTCGACAATAAGTCCCCGCGGCAAATGCGAGCGTTTGGGAGAGCCGGGCTGGCCAGGCATCTTTCCACGCAAGTAGGACAGCGTAAAGGATGAGAAGGGCCGTCCGCAAGAGACCGACCTCTCGATCTCTCTTTCTCCTGCTGGTTCCAAAAAGTCGGTTTCACCGAAGACTGCGGGAACAGATTCGGATCGCGATGACGGCCTCGCACACCACGGGGACTGGCATGGGAACCAGTTGACGCCAAGCTGACACCAAATTCGAGGCGACGCGACACACATTTCATCGCCCGATCAATGAGCCAGTGGATCAGATCAGCCCAGTCAATGGTTCACCCATCAATTTTGTTGATTTCAAGGATTGAGTCCAACCAGTGCGGCCGGGTGTTATTCAATCATGGGACGGCGAAGGGCCGAGAGAAGTACGGCCGGGCCGGCCGTGCTACTGGTTGTGGGTCGCCTCGCCCGAATTCGGCGACCCCTCGGCATGCTCTGGAATTTCTCGGGGTCCTCGCAGTCCCAGGGAGCGGTTCGGCCCTACGACCGCTTGAGCAGGTCTTGAAGCGCGTAGACCGCGAGCGGTCCTTGCCGCATCCGCTCCAGGGCGGCGACCGCCGCCTTGCCACCGGCGATCGTGGTGATGCAAGGGACTCCGTGGCTCACCGCCGACGCCCGGATCCGCCCTTCGTCGGTCCGCGCTCCCTTGCCGCTCGGCGTATTCACGATCAAGGCGATCGAACCGTTGGCCAGGTGGTCCAGCAAGTTCGGACGCCCTTCGCTGAGCTTCCGAACCACACTCACCGCGATCCCCGCTTCCGCCAGCGCCGCGGCCGTCCCCGCCGTGCTCATCAGGTCATAACCGAGCTCCGCCAACCGGGCCGCCACCGGCAAGACCGCCTGACGATCCCGAGCCGCCACGCTCACGAACACCGTCCCGCTCTCCGGCAGGCGGATCGACGCCGCCAACTGCGCCTTGGCGAACGCGCCGGCGAAGTCGAGATCGATCCCCATCACCTCACCCGTCGAACGCATCTCCGGGCCGAGCACGATATCCACCCCCGCGAACTTCGCGAACGGGAAGACCGACTCCTTCACCGACACGTAGTTGGGCTCGGGGTCCGACTCGATCCCTTGCTCGGCCAAGGTTCGACCGGCCATCACCCGCGCCGCCGCCCGCGCCAGCTCCAGGCCGGTCGCCTTCGACACGAACGGCACCGTCCGCGAGGCCCTTGGATTCACCTCCAGGACGTACACCTCGCCATCCTTGACCGCGAACTGGATGTTCATCAAGCCCCGGACCCGAATCGCGTCGGCCAGCAACCGCGTCTGCCGCTTCAGCTCGGTCACGACCTCCGCCGGGAGGCTGAACGGCGGGATCGCACAGGCCGAGTCGCCCGAGTGGATCCCGGCCTCCTCGATGTGCTCCATCACCCCGGCCACGATCGTCCGCTCGCCGTCGGAGACCGCATCCACGTCGACTTCCTGGGCATCTTCGAGGAACTTGTCGATCAGGATCGGATGCCCCGCGCTGACCTCCACCGCCTCGGTCATGTACCGCGCCAGCGCCGACTCGTCGTAGACGATCTCCATCCCACGGCCCCCCAGCACGAAGCTGGGGCGGACCACCACCGGGTAGCCGATCCGCTCGGCGATCCGCCGCGCCTCCTCGTACTTCAAGGCCGTGGCGCTGGGGGGCTGACGCAGGCCGAGCCGCTCGATCACGGCGTGGAACCGCTCCCGGTCCTCGGCCAGCTCGATACTCTCCGGGGTCGTCCCCAGGATCGGCACCCCTGCCGCCTCCAGAGCCCGCGCCAGGTTCAACGGCGTCTGGCCGCCAAACTGCACAATCACCCCCACCGGCTTCACCCGCTCGCAGACATTCAAGACATCCTCGGCCGTCAACGGCTCGAAGAAGAGGCTGTCCGACGTGTCGTAGTCGGTGCTCACCGTCTCCGGGTTGCTGTTGACCATGACCACTTCGTAGCCGTCGCGACTGAGCGCGAACGCCGCCTGACAACAGCAGTAGTCGAACTCGATCCCCTGGCCGATCCGGTTCGGACCACCCCCGAGCACGACGATCCGCGGCTTGTCGCTCACCCGCGCTTCGTCGGTCGATTCGTAAGTGGAATAGTAGTACGGCGTCGTCGCCTCGAACTCGGCGGCACAGGTGTCGACCAGCTTATAGACCGCCTCCACCCCGAGCCGCTTCCGCTCGCGCCGGACCTCCGCCTCCGATGATCCCCACAAGTGGGCCAGTTGCCGGTCGCTGAACCCGTCCCGCTTGGCCAGGCGGAGCAAAGACTCGCCGGCCCGCTCCAGGGAGTCAACCTGCCGGAGCGTAGCCTCGGTCTCGACCAGCTCGGCGATATTGACCAGGAACCAGCGATCGATCGCCGTGAGTTCGTGAATCCGTTCGATGCTCATCCCGGCCAGCATCGCGTAGCGGAGGAACCACAACCGCTCGGGGTTGGGCGTGGCCAGCTTCCCCTGGATCTCTTCCTCGGTCGGCTGGTCCTCGGTCCCCCACCGGTCCTTGGGATCGGCCCCGAGCCCGAACCGCCCCACCTCCAGCCCCCGCAACGCTTTCTGCAAGGACTCGCGGAAGGTCCGGCCGATCGCCATCACCTCGCCGACCGACTTCATCTGGGTGGTCAGCTCGGTGCTCGCCTCGGGGAACTTCTCGAACGCCCACCGCGGCACCTTGGTGACGACGTAGTCGATCGACGGCTCGAAGCAGGCGCAGGTCTGCCCCGTGATGTCGTTGCGGAGCTCGTCGAGCCGATAGCCGACCGCCAGCTTGGCGGCGATCTTGGCGATCGGGAACCCGGTCGCCTTGCTCGCCAGTGCGCTGGAGCGGCTGACCCGCGGGTTCATCTCGATGACCACCATCCGCCCGGTGGCGGGGTCGATGGCGAACTGCACGTTCGAACCGCCGGTCTCGACGCCGATCTCGCGGAGGATCGCCAGCGAGGCGTCGCGCATCCGCTGATATTCTTTGTCGGTGAGCGTTTGCGCCGGGGCCACGGTGACGCTGTCGCCGGTGTGGACCCCCATCGGGTCGAGGTTCTCGATCGAGCAGATGATGACGGCGTTGTCGGCCTCGTCGCGCATCACCTCCATCTCGTACTCTTTCCAGCCGACCAGGCTCTCCTCGATGAGAACCGAGTGGACCGGGCTGAGCTCGAGGGCATAGGCGACCATCTTGTCGAACTCATCGCGGTTGTAGGCCACGCCGCCGCCGGAGCCGCCCATGGTGAAGCTGGGCCGCAAGACGCAAGGCAGGCCGAGCTCGTCGCGAATGCCGCGGGCCTCGTCGAGGTTGTGGGCCAGGCCGCTGCGGGCGCTCTGCAAGCCGATCCGCTCCATGCAGACCTTGAAGAGCTGGCGATCCTCGGCCTTGCGAATCGCCTCGGCGGTGGCCCCGATGAGCTTGCAGTTGTAGCGGTCGAGGACGCCCGAGTCGTGGAGGGCGAGGGCAACGTTGAGGCCGGTCTGGCCGCCGAGGGTGGGCAAGACGGCGTCGGGGCGTTCGGCGGCGATGATCCGTTCGACGAATTCGGGGGTGATCGGCTCGACATAGGTGCGGTCGGCCATGTCGGGATCGGTCATGATCGTGGCCGGGTTCGAGTTGACCAGGACGACACGATACCCTTCCTCGCGGAGCGCCTTGCAGGCCTGGGTGCCGGAGTAGTCGAACTCGCAAGCCTGGCCGATGACGATGGGGCCGGCGCCGATGATCAGAATCGTCTTGAGGTCAGTTCGCTTGGGCACGGCGGTTCTCGTCTCCGGTTCAATCAGTCGGTCGGTCGGATCGGCAGCAAACGCAGGCGCGCAACCGGGCCATGCACGCCCCGCGCAGAGAGGCGGCGCGGCCCAAAAAAATTTTACGATTCTAGCAAGCCATGGAAGCCCCCGACAAGGCCGCGATCCATCGCAGCGCGCGGGCGCGGGTGGGAGCGAACCAACCAACCCTTCGTCAGTTCTCAGTGAAAACCACTGGGTTCGAGGCCGTCCACTTCGATCCCGGACAACTCGACGAGGTAGCGATAAACGTCCGAGAGTGCGTTCTCCTCCGCGTCGTGGCGGATCACGACGTGGTACCTGCCCGGTGAAACACCCTCGATGACGAGCTCGGGCCTCTTGTCGGAGACTGCATTGCCAACGCAGGTCGGCGTCTCCCAGTAACCGACCTGCTCCAATCGTCGAATCAATCCATCCCAGTGATGAGGCGCAAGTCTCAGAGTTCGGTGGATCGAGATCGCGCCGGGCTCGTACCCAACATTGCCGTCGAGTTCGACCAGGGTCAGGGTGATCGTCTCCCCGGACTTCACAACGCGAATCGAGAAGGGATGGCCGTAGAGCGGCAGCCGGCTCATTCGATAGATCAGGTCGTCGTCCCCTGACTCGGCGACCTTCCACAAGGATGGCTCCCGCATCGCCTCGAGGTGCCTGCCATACCATTGGGACAAGATTTCGTTCTTTTCCGACCATTCCGTGAAGACGAGGTCGGGAAAGTAAGGGCCATAGGTACTGCCCCAAAAGAGCCGAAAGCCAAGCAACGAGACCAGAGTGACCACGCCTCCCAACGCCAGAAGACGCCCACGGCGTCGCTTCCCACCGGGCGAATCAGGCGGGACGACCTCGGCCCGCGCTCCCTCTCGCCTCGACTGCCCCCCATCGAAAAGAAAGGTCGTCAGGCCGCCGACGGCAGCAAAGCCAAGTGCAACGACCAGGTGGCCGATGGCGATGCTATACACAGGGCCTGTCAACTCCTCGGAGGGAACATGCTCTCTCAGGAAAGCATGTCCTTTTTTGACATATTCCGCGGACAAAAGGAATTCATTAGTGAACAAACTCGGCTGGACGGCTAGAGATTCAGGCGACATGCCGGGCTTCAAGCCCAGCGCAAGGATCACGTAAACCCAGCCGAACGTCGCGAATCCGAACCAGAAGGCCCGCATTTCTTCCCGGCAGAGCCTCGCCGCAAGAGTCGCCAGCAGTAGAATCACAATCGTCAGCGTGTAGAACAAACGAAGCGCGAACAAGGAACCGGAGCGGAACGCCGCGAGGCCAGCCGCGGCGAGCACGACCGTCCCCATCAGACCCGCGATGGTGAAACGCTTCCCGACCATGGCGCGGTCCCCTTGCCCGAGAATCGTTCAGGCAACGCATTGCCTCGTCGAATCCGTACGTGACGTTCTCCACAACGCCACGCGCGTGCATCATACCACTCCTTGCGCGATCATGAACGGATCCTTCGAAGAAACCGTTCGACCCTGATGCCACGGAGGACTTCCCAGGTTATAGTCGTCGACGGTCCGACAACATGGGAGGTTTTGATGGCCAGCGCACCTGATGGGGCGAAGGATATCAACCAAACCAAGCGACCTGGCCGCAGGCGGGCGCTCTCCCCAATCCATCTGGACCGAGCCGATCTCCTCGGCAAGAACTCGGCCCACCCCCGCCCTTCCCGCCGCCGGAGAATCGTCTTCGGCTGGTACGGCGGCAAGTTCAATCACCTCGAATGGCTGCTTCCGCTCCTTCCCGATGCCCATCACTACTGCGAGCCCTATTCGGGGTCGGGAGCCGTCTTGCTCAACCGAGTCCCCTGCCCCATCGAAACATACAACGATATCGACGGCGACGTTGTCACCTTCTTTCGGGTCCTCCGCGACCATCCCGAGGACCTGATCCGTGTCATCGCGCTGACCCCATTCTCTCGTGAAGAGTTTTACGATGCCATCCACGGCGATTCGCTGGCCTGCGTCGATCTCGAACGCGCCCGCCGGTTCTACGTGAGAGCCAGGCAAGCCCGAACGGGACTGGCCCAGACGGCCACCCTTGGCCGCTGGGCAAACTGCAAAGCGACCAGCCGCGGGGGAGTCTCCGGCACCATCTCACGCTGGTTCGGTGGCATCGATGCGCTGGGCGACGTCGCGGAGCGCCTGCTCCGAGTCCAAATCGAGAATCGCCCCGCCGTTGATCTGATCCGGATCTACGACGGCCCGACAACCGTCTTCTACTGCGATCCCCCCTACCTCCACCAGACGCGAGGTGACTGCCACACCTACGGGTTTGAGATGGATGAAACGCAGCACCGCGAGCTCGCCGCGGCGCTCGGTAGTTGCCGCGGAAAAGCCGCTGTCTCCGGCTACCGTTGTCCCCTCATGGACCTGATCTTCCAGGGTTGGCGCCGCTACGATGCGCCCGAGAAACATTGCCACTCCAACAAGAAACCTGGGCAAGAGTCGCTCTGGATGAACTATTAAGAGAAAAATGAATTTCCTCGGGATCACGTCTCAACCAAACAACCGCTCGCCACGAAAAAACACGGGCGAGCCCAAAGTTGACGCAAGGGTTTCGTTTCGTGCTCTCCGGAAGAATCCAAGGCTTTCCCCACCTCTTCCAGAGAGTGCTCCCTGCGATTCCAGAGGGTGGAAATTATGAGATTCCCACAACTCGGTCTTGACTTCCCCGCATCCTCCGCTCATACTAGCCGCACAATTGAGACTGAGTCTCAATACCATACAGAAACACAAGGCGAACCGGTTTGGTCCACCGGGTTGTCCTTGGCCGACAGGATTCCAGTGGAAAGGAACATTGCGTGGTGACCTGCCGCCCTTGGTGCAGCGGCTTCTCGTGGAGAGCAACGAACGTCGTGCTCTCGACGGCCGGCCCCGCCCTGGCCGCGACTGGGGAATCCGTTCCTTTCCCGGCCCGATCACGTCTTTGGGCGTGAGGACGCACGTCCACCGGGGAGACACTCCGACCTGTGTCAGGTCGGTTGTGGGACCACTCCCCGGTGGCGTGCGGTTTTCCAACGTCGCGAGACTGGCGTGCGACGGCTCTCGGAACTTGCGGCGATTCGCTCTACTCTACTCGACGCCGTACTTCCGCAATCTCTGCCGGAGTGTGGCTCGATGCATCCCGAGCATCTGGGCCGCCGCCGCCCGGTTCCCCTGGCAGCGTTCGAGAACGACGCGTAGCAAGGGAGGTTCGACCAGCGTGAGGAACCGTTCGTAGAGCGGCGTCTCGTCGCCGGTGGTCGATTGGGCCTCCTGATGGGCCCAGAGGGTGGCCTGCTCCTGAATCTCGCGGCCGATCGGCGGTCGGGCGGTCATCGAGCTGGGATGGGAGGTTGGCAGGTGTTCGACCCGGATCGAGCGCCCTCGGGCGACGATGGCCGCGTGCTCGATGGCGTTCCTCAACTCGCGAACGTTACCGGGCCAGGGGCGTGAACGGAGCTCCGCGAGAACCTCTTTCGGAAGGTGGCCGTCGGTCCCGTCCGGCAGTCGCGACTGCTTCAGAAAGTGCTCGGCCAGGACGGGAATGTCGTCGGGGCGATCGCGAAGCGGCGGGAGGTGGATCGGAAAGACGCTCAGGCGGAAGAAGAGGTCATCCCGAAACTGGCCGGTCGCCATGAGCTCAGCCAGCGGCCGGTTGGTCGCGGCGACGACCCGGATGTTGGTCGCCCTTGGCTTCGCGTCACCGACCGGCGTCACCTCGCGGTGCTCGATGGCGCGGAGGAGCTTGACCTGGAGCAGGGTCGGAATATCACCCACCTCATCCAGCAGGACCGTCCCTCCTTGGGCCAGCTCGAGCAAGCCTTTTTGATCCTGCACCGCCCCGGTGAACGAGCCACGGACGTGGCCGAAGAGCTCGCGTTCCACGAGGTTCGGGCTGAGCGCGGCCAGACAGACAGGCAGGAAGGGGCCGGCGTGCCGACTGCTGTGGCGATGGATGGCACGGGCCACCAGTTCCTTACCGGTCCCGCTCTCGCCCGTGATCAGCACGGGGACTTCCGTCGGCGCCACCAGGGCGATGCTCTTGAAGAGCTCCTGCATGGCGGGCGAAGTGCCGATGAGCGTCTCCGGCCCGTGCTGAGGCTCGGGATCGGGTCGGCGCGTTTTCGAGGGGGTCCCTTTCTCCAGGGCACGCTTGATCACGGCCCCAGCCTGGTCGAGGTCGAACGGCTTCACCAGATAGTCGTAGGCCCCCCCTTCGATCGCGCGAACGGCGGTGTCGAGGTTGCCGAAGGCTGTGATCACGATGATGGGCGTGGAACCGATCCGCTCGCGAAACCGAGTCATGGCGGTCAGGCCGTCCATGCCGGGCAATCGGACGTCGAGCACGACCGCGTCGAGGCCACCGTCGTTGGCCAGCCGCAAGCCTTCCTCGGCCGACGCGGCGATCTCGACCTCGTGTCCCTCATCGGTGAGGAACTCGCGGAACGCCCAGCAGATGCTTGCCTCGTCATCGACGATCAGGATACGGCCCATGAGGCGCCCTCGACGGACCTGACGGTTCGGGGTATTGCCAGCGAAAACCGGGTGACCCCGCCCTCGCACTTCCAGGATAGCCGCCCACCATGCTCGAGGGCCACCTGGTTTGCCAAGGCAAGGCCAAGTCCGACTCCCTCGGGCTTACTCGTGATGAACGCCTCGCACAGGTGTTCGGCCAGTTCCGGGGGGGGCCCCGCCCCGGTATCGCAGACCAGAATAACCACGGTATCCCCTTCCAACGCGGCTTCAAGGCTTACTCGCCCCCCCGGCCCGGCAGCCTCAATGGCGTTCAGAACCAGGTTCAAGACAGCGCCCCGGACCCCCGACTCGTCCCCGCGGAGCTCGATCGGCACGCCGCCCCGCCGGCGTTCGAACAGCACCCGGGCGTGCTGCCACGAAGGCTGAACCAGCAAGGCCACGTCGTCGAGCAGCCGGTCCACCTCGAACTCGGCCGGAGGCCGCCGCTCGACCCGGCCGAGGGAGAGCAGGCCCTTGACGTGCTCCTCGGTCATCGTCAGTTGCCGCAAGGCCACGTCAAGGCTCCGATCGTCTTCAGCCCCGGGATTTCGCCGCGCATGGAGCTGGATGCTCATCCGGGCCCCGGTGAGCGAATTCCTGAGCTGGTGGGCCAACCCGGCCGCCAACTGAGCCAGGATCCGGGTCCGCTCCGACTGCTGGATCGTCTGACGCATTTCTTTTAACTGAACGCACATGCGATTGATCGAACGAGAAAGGTCCTGCACCTCGTCCCGCCCACGTCCCAGGTCGACCTCGCGAAAATCGCCCCCCGCGATGAAGGCGACTTGCTGCTCCAGGCGGCGGATCCGCCCGCTGATCCGGTGGGCAATCCAGCTCGTGACGGCCGCCATCAGACCGAGCGATCCGACCCCAAGCATGAGCGGCGGCCAGGCGGCGTCCCACCGCGCCTGCCTCCAGACCGTCTCGGGATAGAGCACCAGCAGCGAACGCTCGCGCGACCGACTCGAGGGGCGAATCCGGGTCGCGAAATAGCGGATCCCCCCGAGCGAGACCGTGGGCGATTCTCCCAAGGATTCCAGGTGCGCCACCGTCAGGACCGTCTCCCAATGGGTGGGCAGGCCGACCGGCTCGGAAAGGCTGGTCTCGGTGACCTTCCCCTCCTCGTCGTAGGCCACGAAATGAGCGCCTGAGAGCCCGCGCATCTTGGCGAGCACGCCCGCCGTGTAAGGGAAGTTCGCGTGCCCGAGCGTGTCGATCACCCCATTCAAACGGTCGATCACCTGGCGTTCGACCCGGCTGGTGGCGAGCCGGGCCGTGGAGAGCGTGATCGCAGCCACGGCAATTCCTTGGATCGCGATGAGCGGGATCAGGATCTGGTTGCGTAGCGACCATCGCATGAATACGTTAACACTCCACACCGAATCGAACTAAATCTTCTCCGCTCGCCTCAGAAGTTCCTGAGATCGCATATTCCATCAGAGCGTGGCGAAGGACCAATCCGCAAGGGCGAGCGAGCGAACGGCACATCGCGATGAATTTTTCGCCACTTGCGGCGAAAAAATCGCCACAACGGAACCGGCTCGTCGCCCGTTGCATCGCCACAATTGGTTCAGCAAAAAAGAGATGCAATCAGACGCGGAGTGTGGAACAGTATTTGCCTTTACCTCGTTGTCGAGCGGGTCACGAGCGGCCGACCAAGTTCGCCCCCCCTTCGCACCCGGCTATTTTTGGGTCACGTACCTGGATCAGAAAGGACCGTTCGCAATGCCCTTGCCCCGTCACCTGTCCCGCCGAGAGTGCCTCATCCACGGCGTCCAGGCCTTCGGAGTCATGGCTCTGGCGGCCCGGCCGGGCGTAAGCCTCGCGGCCGAAGGGGCGACTGCGGCCGAGCTGACGGCCAAGGGGGTCGACTTCCTCCGCTCGCGACAGGCGGACGATGGAAGTTGGTCGGGCGATCGCAAGGAGCCCGGGATCACGGCCCTGGTTGTGACCGCCCTGCTCCGCTCGAAGCGCGTGACCCCAGCCGAGCCCATTGTCACCAAGGCCCTCGCGTTTCTGGAAGGGTTCATCCAACCCAACGGAGGGCTCTCCGAAGCCCACTCGAACTATTCGACCTCGATCTCGCTCATGGCCTTTCAAGAGGCGAACAAAGGGGGTCGGTACGACTCGATCATCAAAAAAGGCCAAGAGTTCCTCAAGGGGATGCAGTGGGACACGTCGGAGGGCAAGGGACCGGACGATGCCTTCTACGGCGGGGCCGGCTACGGCGGCAAGAACAACCGACCCGACCTCTCGAACACCGCCTTCATGATGGAAGCGCTCCATGACACCGGCCTACCTGCCGATGATCCTGCGCTCCAGAGGGCCCTGGTTTTCGTCTCGCGCTGCCAGAACCTCAAGAGCGAGTTCAACGACCAGCCTTGGGCTGACAAGGTCAACGACGGCGGATTCATCTACACGGCCGCCAATGGCGGATCGAGCGTCGCTGGTAACACCGAGAACGGGGGCCTTCGCTCATATTCGGCGATGACCTACGCCGGCCTTAAGAGCATGATCTACGCCGGCCTGTCCGCCGACGACCCACGCGTCAAGGCGGCCAACGCTTATATCACCAAGCATTACAGCCTGGACGAAAACCCGGGACTCGGCCAGACGGGCCTCTTCTACTACTACCAAACCTTCGCCAAGACGATGGCACTGCTCGGCAAGCCGACTGTCGTCGATGCCTCGGGCAAGAGCCACGATTGGCGAGCCGAGCTCACCGCCGCGCTGGCGAAGCGGCAGCATGCCAACGGAAGCTGGACCAACCCGGCCGACCGATTCATGGAAGGGGATCCGAACCTCGTGACCGCCTATGCCCTGCTCGCCCTGGCGTATGCCCAGCCCACTCGCTGAGCCTCGCATTGAGGGTCCGTCAACGTCTTGACACTTCAGAAAAAGGCGCTCACCAATGGGGGGCGATCGAGGGAAACCTCGATCGCCCCCCATTGTTTTCACGTTTCCCTGGCCGCTTGGGGGGTCGTTCGGGTCAGTCGAGAGTCCAACCAAGTGCGAAGGATGCAGTGGAATCGGCGATCCCGATGGCTTATCGTCGGGTGACGCCGCTCACTGCGTTTGCGGCTCATCATCGAAAAGTCGTGCCTCGACCTCTCGGCCTCTCCCTTGAGTACCAGGAATTCGACCATGCGCCCGCTCCTCCTTACTCTCGGCGTTCTGATCGTCGCGACACAGCCGATCATCGCGCAGGATCGTGAGACGAAGGTCCGCAACGACCGGAAATCCTTCGAGACCTCGAAGGACTGGGTCTACAACAACCTCGACGAGGGTTTGCGGATCGCCAAGGAATCGGGCAAGCCGATGTTCGTCATCTTTCGATGTATCCCCTGCGAAGCCTGCCAGGAGTTCGATGACGACGTCGCGAGCCGAGACCCGATGATTCGCGACCTGATGGACCAATTCGTCTGCGTTCGGATCGTGCAGGCGAACACGATCGACCTGAGCCATTTTCGGTTCGACTTCGACCAGTCGTTCGCCGCATTCCTGATGGATTCCAACCTCACGATCTACGGTCGGTTCGGGACTCGATCCGACCGAAAAGAGACCGAGGACATCTCATTAACCGGTCTGCGCAAAGCCATGGAAGCCGCGTTGCGGATGCACGCGAACGCCAAGGCCATCAAGCCCTCGCTTGCGGGAAAGCAGGTCAGACCAACCGAGTACAAGACACCGCTGGATTATCCCAGCTTGGCAGCCCGGTTCGGCTCCAAGCTCAACTACGAGGGCAACGTCGTCAAGAGTTGCATGCATTGCCATCAGGTTCGCGAAGCCGAGCGGAGCGTCTACCGTGCCGCCGGCAAGCCGATCCCCGACGAGGTTCTCTACCCTTACCCCGACCCGGCCGTGCTCGGTCTGACCATGAACCCCCAAGAAATGGCGACCGTCGAAAAAGTGGCCGCGGGATCAACGGCCGAGCGAGCGGGCTTGAAGCCGGGTGACCAGATCGTCGCCCTGGATGGCCAGCCCTTACTCTCGATCGCCGACCTCCAGTGGGTCCTGCACAACACGGCGGCAACCGCGCAGCTTGCGGCCGACGTGAAGCGAGAGGGAGCCGAACAGAAGATCAGGTTGGATCTTCCCGAAGGGTGGCGCCGAGGCAATATCTCGTGGCGAGTCACCACCTGGGACCTGCGTCGGATGGGATTCGGGGGGATGATCGTCGTCGACACCACCGACGAGGAGCGGCAAGCGGCGAAAATTGCACCCGACCGCATGGCGCTGCGGGTGAAGTTCGTGGGTGCGTTCGGCGAACATGCCGTCGCCAAGAACGCCGGCATCCGTAAGGACGACATCATCGTCGGATTCGACGGTCTGGAAGCGAACATGACCGAGTCCCAACTCCTGGCCTACGCGGTCCAGAAGAAGCAACCGGGCGACCAGGTTGCCGTGACCGTCCTCCGCGACGGCAAGAGAGAAACACGAACGATCACCTTGCGCTGAACGGCCCAGGTTCGATCTCCATCCCGAAGTCGGGCTCAACCCACCCAGTCGTATAGAAAAACTTCGCCTGACGCGATTCGATCGTTCCAAACCCGAGCCAACCCCGGAGAACTCTTGTGCCAAGGCCTCGAACCCTGCTGACCTGGATCCGTTTCTTCTCGCTTCTCATGGTGCTGGCGCTCACCATGGCGGCGGCCCCCTTGCCGTTTGCCCCCAAGCCCAAGGTGGCGGGGGAACTTCCCCTGGTCTTGAAGGACGATTTCGAGCGCGACGACCTGGGTGATTGGGAACCGACCGATCCCCAGGCCTGGAAGATCACCCGTCAGGGCGCCAACCGGGTGCTCGATCAGCATCGCGCCAGCAAGTATGAGCCGCCGGTCCGCTCACCGTTCAACATCGCACTGGCCAAGAAGGTGGACGTGGGAGACCTCGTCCTGGACCTTGAGGTCCGCTCCACCGGCCGCGACTATGGGCACCGGGACCTCTGCTTCGTGTTCGGCTGGCAGGACCCGAGCCACTTTTACTACATCCACCTCGGCAAGGAGGCGGATCCCCACGCCAACAGCATCTTTCTCGTCGACGGCAAGCCGCGGGTCTCGATCGCCAAGAAGCGGACTAAGGGCACGCCCTGGACCGACGGCTGGCACCACGTCCGGGTGGTCCGCAAGGTCGCGGACGGCCTGATTCAAGTCTATTTTGAAGACATGACGATTCCGGCGATGACGGCCCAGGACAAGACATTCGGTCATGGCCGCATCGGCGTCGGCTCATTCGATGACACCGGCCAGTTCGACTCGATCCAGGTCTGGGGCGATCCGGCGAAACCGGCCGACTGACAAGTCGTATCTCGGTGAATCCAGGTGGAAGGTTCGGGTCCACCGTTGTGGAACGGACTGAGCCGAGTATCTTGGGAGCGAAACCGCCCTGCCGGCGTTCAGCCTCGGTTTGGCGGCCGGCGGTGCGGAGCGAACGGGAGCCAACGCACATGATGATTCCAAGGCGGGGCCTGCTCTTCGGGTTCCTGGTGACTCTGGCGATGAGCCTGCCGGCCCTCGGTGATGACAAGGTCCGGATCCTGATCATCGACGGTCAGAACAATCACAACTGGGTCTCCATGACCCCGATCTTACGGGACGCGTTGGAACAGACCGGGCGATTCACCGTCGACGTCGCAACCACGCCTCCCAAGGGGTCCCAGGCCGCTCTGTGGGATCAGTTCTCCCCTGATTTTTCGAAATATGATGCGGTAATGAGCAACTACAACGGCGAACGCTGGCCCTCCCGGGTCGAGAAAGCTCTCGAATCGTATGTCGCGGCGGGCGGAGGCCTGGTCAACGTCCACGCGGCGAACAACGCCTTCGAGGGATGGCCCGAATTCAACAAGATGATCGGCCTGGGCTGGCGCGACAACAAGTTTGGCGACCGGGTCACGATCGACGACGGTGGCCAGGTCGTCCGGACCCCCAAGGGAGAAGGACTGGGGGCCGGCCACGGACCGCAGCACAGCTTCAAAATCGCGATCCGCGAATCCTCGCACCCGGTGACCCAGGGTATGCCGGCCGAGTGGCTCCACGCCAAGGATGAGCTCTACCAGGGCCAGCGCGGACCCGCGGAAAACATGGAGATCCTCGCAACCGCCTTCGCTTCCAAAGATTACCAGGGAAGTGGGACCAACGAGCCGATGATCTGGGTGATCCCCTACGGCAAGGGACGCGTGCTCACGACCGTCATGGGACACACCATGAACGACGAGACCGTCGCCGTCCGTTGCATCGGGTTCCAGACCGTCCTCACCCGAGGCGCCGAGTGGGCAGCGACCGGCAAGGTCACCATCCCGATCCCGGCGAACTTCCCGACCGCCACGAAAGAGAGCTTGGTCGAAGCAAAGGCAAAAAACCGATAATCCTGGTTCGGTCGGGTGGGTGAGTCCTGCCCGACCGAGACACAACCCACGCCTTCCTTCTCGCATTACACCCACACAATTAAACGCTAAACAGCTCTGCAATCGGCTGGCCATGGTCGGTGATCGGGACGGGGCGGCCGCCCGCGTCGAGTTCCTTGGCGGGGTTGAGGCCGAGGGCGGCGTAGATCGTGGCGTGGAAGTCAGGGATCGAGATGGGGCGATCGACGATCGTCTTGGCGAGATCGTCGGTCGCGCCGATGACCTGGCCGGTCCGCAGGCCGCCACCGGCCAGGACGCCGCTGAAGGCGGTGGACTGGTGACCTCGGCCGCCACCGGAGTCGAACTCGGGGGGGCGGCCGAATTCGGTCGCCACCACGATCAAGGTCGAGTCGAGCTTCCCGATGCGCTGAAGGTCGTCGATCAAGGCGGAGAGGGCGTGATCGAGCTCGGCGATCAGTTCATGCTGGTGGAGCTGGCCCTGGTTGTGGGTGTCCCAGCCGGTTCCGTTGAGGAAGTTGAGGTTGTGAGCGACCTCGACGAACCGGACTCCCGACTCGACCAGCCGGCGGGCGAGCAGGCAGCGCTGGCCGAATTCGCCGCCGTAGGAGGCCCGACGCGCGCCGGCTCCTGGTCGACTTGAAAAACACGATTGAAGGTAGGACCCGCCAGACGGGACGCCTCGCGGCTGGCGGCGACATAGTCGTCGATGGCCGTATCGCCCTGGTGGGCCGACTGGAACTCAGACCGCACCACTTCCAGCAGCGCTTCGCGGCGGCCGCGTCTCGAACCTGACAAATCAGGAGGCGGGGTCAGCCCGATCGGCCCCGCCTTGGTATCCGTCAGATAAACGTAACCATACTTCGACCCGAGAAACCCGGGCCCGCGCGTGACGTTCGGATAGCCGATGACGACGTAGGCGGGGACGCCATCGGCCCCTGGCCCGCGCTCGTGGGCCACGATCGAGCCCACAGACGGATAAATGATCGTGCCGCTGGTCGGACGACCCGTATGAACCAGATTGGTCGCCGCGGCGTGCTCATCAATGATCTTATGGTGAAGCGTGCGAACGAGCACGCAACGATCGAGCCGGTCCGCGACCCGTGCCAGGTGCTGGCTCACGGAGGCGTCGCGGACGGCCGTCGGAATCGCGTCGTAGTAGGAGCCCGGCTTCTTCTTGCCATCGCCGCGCTGTTTCGGGTCGAATGTGTCGATCTGAGCCGCTCCGCCACCGAGCCAGAGCATGATGCATGCCTCGGCCTTGCCGCGCGGCGGCGGCGACTTCGCCACGACGCGGGACGGGCCGGCGGCCCCCAGCGCGACGGCGGCCGCGCCCAGCAGGCCTGATTTCACGAATTCGCGGCGGGTCGGGTCGGCGGTCATGGGAAAGTGATCTCCGTAGCCGCGGTCAGGGCAAGAACACGAATTCGGGACTGTTGATCAACGCCCAGACGACGTCTTCCATCCGTTCGCGGAACTCCACGGTCAGCCGGTTGGTGGGCGGATCACCAGCGCGGGCCGCCTTCTCACGCTCGAGCTGGATCGTGGTCGCTTCGGGGCTGAGATGATTCGACCAGGAGACCCGACGGGTGAAGAGATGAAGTGGGTTTGGCTTCGCCCCCGGCACGATCCGCCCATTGTACGTCGCTCCCAGGTAGGCAACCAGCCGCTCCGTCTCCGGTCCCGTCGGCGGGCGAGAGAGAACGCGCAGGGTCACGGCTCGAATCAAGGCCTCGGGGGTCTGATCCTTCAGGCAGAGCTCGGTGATCGCGCTGTCGTCGGAGAGTCCGACGACGCGGTTCGCGGCAATTCCATTGGCCAGAAGCGCGGGCTGAAGCGGGGTAATGGCCTCATCGCGGTCAGTGATCGGATCTTGGCGGGAAGGTCGCCAGCCGAACGTCTGGAGGACGTCGACCAGGCTCTGCACAACCGGCAATGACAGGGCGGGCCGATCGCGCTCGTTCGACGTCGACGTGAACTCCCAGGCCCGGCGCGGCATGCCGAGGTTGAGAAACTCGGTCGGCGGCCGGCGGCCGTCCGGATCGAGGTTCAACTCCTCAGCGCCAAAGCTCTTGCCCACCACCGCGAACATCGAGTCGACCAGTTGCTCGGCCGACATCTTCCGCCGCGTCTGAACCAGGGGAAGCGGATCGGCCTTCGTGACGTTGGAGTCGGTGTCGGTGGCGATACCGGCGGGTTGAACCGCTTCCTGATAGACCCGCGAGTTGAGGATGAGCCGGGCCAGATGCTTGAGGTCGTAGTCGTGGACCATCAACTCACGCCCGAGGGCCTCGAGAAGTTCGGGGGATCGGGCCGACGGGCTGTTATCCCAGTCATCCACCGGTTCGACGAGTCCAACGCCAAGGTATCGTTTCCAGAGACGGTTGGCGATCACTGGGGCAAACCGCGAATTCCAAGGGGAGGTGATCAAGGCGGCCAGGCGTTCGCGGGACGAGGCCTTCTTAGGAATGAAGCCGTCGGGCAAGGTTTCCTCGCCGACCTCAGGCAGGTTCCACCGCGGCGGCACCTTGTCTCCGGCCCGCAAGGTGACCGAGACCGTCGGTGGTCGCCCCCCTTCCTGGGCCTGAACCGTGCTCGTTGCGGGGATGGCCAGCGACTTGCCGGCGAGCATCGCCGCGATCCCGAACAGGTCCGACTGCTCGTAAGGGTGGAACGGCGCATCGTGACACCGAGCGCACTTCATATCAGCGGCGAGGAAGGCCTTGGCCAGCACGTGCGCCTTGGCCGCCATGGGGGCATCGTTTTCCGACGCGATCGCAAACCCGGCCGGGCCGCCTCCCAGGGCGCTCCCCTCCATCCGGATCAACTCGGTGGCGAACCGGTCGAAGGCGGTGTTGTCGAGGAAGGCCCCGTGCAAGTAGCGGCGGAACGGCCCCGTGTTGTTGAGCGTCGGCTTGAGGATCCCCGGGTTCTCGGCCAGGACGTCCTGCCAGTACCCCATCCAGCCGTCGGCCCATCGGGGGTCGGCGAGTCGATCGTCGATGGCCCTGGCCCGCTTGTCGGGGCGAGTGTCGGCCAGGAAGGCCTCCACCTCGGACGCGGCCGGGACGACCCCGATCGTGTCGAGCGCCAGGCGACGGAAGAAGGCCGCGTCGGCCGCCAACGGGGGCGAAGGCTGGCGAGGATCTCCCCCGCGCTCGGCCTGAACGAATCGATCGACGAGATTCCCAACGCCGGCGGGGACGGGCTTTGCCAGCCTCTCAGCCTCGCGGCGAGCCACGGCGTGCCGGTCGTTCCAGAACGGGTCTTCGGTGCGCGCCGCCACGCGACGCCGGTCGGTGTCGAACTGAGCGAGCCGAACTCGCTCCGAATCGGCGTAGACGGACCATCCCGCGTCAGTCAACTCGACATGCCCGGCGCCTCCGACCAGGACCGGCACTCCTCCTGGCCCAACGACGCTCACCGAGAGTTCGCCCGTCTCGGGTCGGAGCTTCTTATGGCCAATCACCGCCCAGAGTTCGACCCGATGTGACGCGCCATCCGACGTCCAGGGGACAATCGCCTCCTGATCGCCGGTCCCCACGTAACGCCAGCGCACGTCTTCAGGCGGAAGGACTTCGGGGACGTTTTCATGCCCCGATCCGTTCGGCTTGATGGGTTTGGTCTCGGCCAGTACCTTCCCATCGACCAGCAGGCGAGCCGCCCCTCGCGAGCGAAGGATCAAGCGATGCGGACCGGCCTCGACCTTCAAGGTCGCCTCGGCATGCACCGCAAACGGAGCGGATCGATCGGTTTCGATGCCCTTTGTATTGTATTTCGCGGGCAGTCGCACGAACCCGAGCGAGGCCACTTCGAACGAATCATCGGGATCGCGTTCGGGAACCTGCCAGTCCCAGGTCGCCGGAATCTTTTCCCAGATCGCAACTCGCTCGAGGCCAGCCGCGCAGCAGGCAGGGCCCGCCCATGCGATCAAGACGAACGAGAGCAGGGCCGCCGAGCGGTTCGAGAAACCATTCATGGCGAGGTCCCGAGAAGGAGGCGATCGGCCGTAAAGGGCAGTTCAACCTACCTCAGTTCTCGCCGGTTGTGAAGAGTCAGCAACTTTCCCCACCGATGCACCCGGCGGACGGTCAGTCAACCGCGGTGAAAGGCGCCCGACTCCATGGCGCTATCCAGACTCGCACGCCCGTTGTGGCGTCCGGAACGGGGATTCTTGGCTCATTCACACGCACGCACACACAAATCAACACAGACCAAAATAAAAAACCCCACGGGCTCCGGATTCGGAACCCGTGGGGTAAAGCCTGAGGGGCTTTCTTTGCCGCAGCCAGGCCTACGACTCCTCGGTGTCGAAGTCAGCCTCTCCGTCTCCCTCATCCTCGTAGGAGTCGGGCTCAGGAACAGGCAGGCCCGGATCGAACCAGGGATAGATGACGGGCAAGACGATGAGCTTCAGGAACATGCTCGTGATCAGACCGCCGATGACGACCGTGGCCAGCGGGCGCTGGACTTCGGCCCCCGCACCGTGCGAGAACGCCATCGGCACGAAACCGAGGCTGGCGACCAGGCCGGTCATCAGGATCGGCCGGAGCCGTGACAACGACGCCTCGCGGACGGCGTCACCGACCGGCCGGCCCCCTTCGATCAGTTGGCGGATGGCCGCAACCAGCACCAGGCCGTCGAGCACCGCCACCCCCGACAGGGCGATGAAGCCAACGCCCGCCGAGATGCTGAAGTTCATCCCGCGGAGCCAGAGCGACATCACACCACCGATCGCTCCCAACGGCACCGATATGAAGATCAAGAGCCCCAATTTGACCGAGCCGAAGGTGGCGAACAGGAGAAGAAAAATCATGGCCAGGGCTATCGGCACGACAATCATCAGCCGGCGCGTGGCCGACTGGAGATTCTCGAACGTGCCGCCCCACTCCAGGATGTAGCCCGAGGGGAGCTCGACCTTCTCATTGACCTTTTTCTGCGCTTCGGCCACAAAGCCGGCCAGGTCGCGGCCCCGGACGTTGACGGTGATCATCACCCGGCGCTGCCGGTTCTTCCGCCAGATTTCATAAACGCCTTCCTCCAACTTGATGTCAGCCAGGTCCTCCAGCGGAATCATTCGCCCTTGCGGGTCGGCGATCATCAGCCGGCGGATCGCCTCGACGTTATCGCGGTATTCGGCAGTGAACCGGACCTGCATTGTAAATCGGCGCTGGCCTTCGACGACCTGCCCGACGTTCTTGCCGCCGACCGCCTGAATCACGTCGAGCACGTCGGACGCATTGATCCCATAGCGGGCAATCCGCTTGCGATCGATCGCGATCTGCATCGCCGGCAGGCCGAGGACTTCCAGGGCCTTCACATCGGCCGCCCCGTGCACCCCCTTGAGGACCCGGGCCATTTCCTCAGCCTTCTCCTGGAGAATTTTGAGGTCATCGCCGTAGAGACCGATGCCCACATCCCCCTTCACTCCGGCCAGCATATCGCTGAACCGAAGTTCGATCGGCTGACTGAAAACGACGGTCGTCCCCGGGAGCACCTTGTGGGTCAACGCGTCGATCTGTTCGATCAGCTCTTCCTTCGACGCGGCCTTCGACCACTCGTCGGGCTCGGTCAGATAGACGTAGCATTCCGTCGTATTCACCGCAGCGGGGTCGAGACCGATCTCAGGGCGTCCCGAGGCGCTGACGATGGTGCGAATTTCTTTCGGGAAGGCCGCGAGCAAAGCCTTTTCGAGCCGGCTCGTATCGGAGGCCGCCTCGGTGAGCGACGCGTCGGGGGGGCGGGTCAGGTCGAGTACCAGGTCTCCTTCATCGAGCTTGGGAATGAACTCGCCCCCCAGGTTCATCGCCACTGGGACCGTCGCGCCCAGCATCAAGAGAACCGTGAGGGTCACCAGTAAGGGTCGGGTTTGGGCCCAACCCAGCATCGGCCTGTAGAACCACTTGGCAATGCGAATCACCCAGGTGTCGCGTTCCGATAGCCCTGGTTTCAGGAAGTAGGAGGCCAGGACGGGCGTCGCCGTCAAGGACAAGAGCAGCGAGCCGGTCAAGGCGAAGATGAGGGTCGCGGCCATCGGCCGGAACATCTTCCCTTCAACCCCCTCGAGCGCCAGGAGCGGCAGGTGGACCAGGGTGATGATGCCGACCCCGTAGACGACCGGCCGACGCACTTCGAGAGTCGCCCGGCGAACCACGTCGACTCCGCGCTGACCGGGCCGAGCATGGGCCAGATGGCTCACGCAGTTCTCAATGACGATCACCGCGCTATCGACGATGAGCCCGAAGTCGATCGCACCCAGGCTCATCAAGCTGCCGGCGATGCCGAAGTAGAGCATCAGGTTACCGGCGAAGAGCATCGATAACGGGATCGCCAGGGCCACGATCAGGCCCGCTTTCAGGTTGCCCAGGAGCACCAGGAGCACCACGATGACGAGGAACCCGCCCTCGGCCAGGTTCTTGGCCACCGTCCCGATCGCCTTGTTGATCAAGGTGGCCCGGTCATAGTACGAGTCGATCACGACCCCTTCGGGCAGTTTCTTGCGGATCTCTTCCAGCTTGCTTTTCACCCGCTCGACCACCACCCGGCCGTTCTCTCCGGCCAACAAGAGCACGGTGGCCGTGACGACCTCTCCTCGGCCGTCACGGGTGACGACCCCCTGGCGGATCATCGGTGCAAACTGAACCTCGCCGACGTCCCGAACATAGATCGGAGTACCACTCGAGGTCGTGTGCAACACGATCTCTTCAATATCCTTCAGCGAACTGACGAGCCCTTGGGCGCGGATGACCCGGACCTGCCCATTGCGCTCGATGTAGCCACCGCCGGAATTGCTGTTGTTCCGGTGCAAGGCTTCGAAGACCTCGGTCACCGAGATCCCACGAGCGAGCAGACGCTTGGGGTCGAGCTGGACCTGGTAGGTCTTCAACTCGCCACCGAACGTATTGACCTCGATCACACCGGGCACGCTCAAGAGCGGTCGAGCCACCTCCCAGTCGAGGATGGTACGCAGGTCCATCAACGATCGCGGCTTCTTGGCGTCCGGCGCGTTCTTGACCTCGAACAGGTAGATCTCACCCAGACCGGTGGCGATCGGCCCCATACTGGGAGAGCCAAACCCTTCGGGGATCTCTTCGCGGACCTGCATCAGCCGTTCGTTGACCAGTTGGCGGGCCCAGTAGACGTCGGTCCCTTCCTCGAAGACGACCGTCACCGAGGAGAAGCCGAACTGGGTGATCGAACGAACTTCCTTGATCCGAGGGATACCGTTCATCGCGTTCTCAACGGGAACGGTGATGAACTGCTCGACCTCCTCAGGTCCCAGCGCAGGCGCGTCCGTCAGGGCGATGACCTGCACGTTGGTAATATCGGGCACGGCGTCGATCGGGAGGTTCAGCAGCGAGTACACTCCCGAGCAGGCCAAGCCCACGAGCACGAGAAGAACGAAGCCCCGACTCTTCAGAGACGCTTGAATCAACTTGTCGAACACAAAGACTCTCCCCAATGCGTGACGATTAGTGCCCGGCGCTCGCCAACTGGACGGAGAGGGCTTTGAGCTTGAACTCCCCCTCGACAACGACCTCGTCCCCCTTGTCCAGTCCACGGCGAATCGTGACCAGATCGCCTCGCGGGGCCTCGGCATCAACGTCACGGCGAACGAACCGGTCGGGGCCGGTCTTCACGAACACGTACGTGCGATCCCCCTCATTCAGGAGCGCTGAGGAGGGGATCTGAACGGCGGCCTTCTTCCGCGGGCTCAGAATCTCGACCTCGACGAACATGCCCGGCTTGAGCAGACGGTCGGGGTTCAACGCCTTTGCCAGAAGCTTGATCGATCGGCTCTTCTCGTCGACCAGATCGCCCGAGTAGATCACCGTCCCCTCGAACTCACGATCGAGATAGGCGGGCGAGCGGAACCGAATCTCGCTGCCCTCGTGGCTGCTGGCCAGCAAGTCGAAGTCCCCTTCGTGAACGCTGGCTTCGATCCAGACCGAGGACAGGTTGGCCATCGTGAAAATCCGATGCGTGATGTCGACGGCAACGCCCGGCACGATCATTTCGCGATCGAGGATGGTGCCATCGAACGGAGCCCGGATTGAGTAGGTGCTGACGGGGGCCTCTGTCTCGTTCGTGGCCGCTTCAGGCCGACCGCCGACCGGCTTGGCCGCGGCCTGATTCTCCCCTTTGGCTTCAGGCTCGTCGACCTTGAGGCCGGCGACTTTACCTCCGACAAGCTCGGGCTCGCTGCCATCGGGCTTCACACCGAAAATCCTCAGCCGTTCCTCGGCCGTGCGGACCGCGGTCTCGGCTTGACGCTTGGCCTGACGCGCCCGAGTATTGGCCAGTTTCGCTTCAAATCCGGTCTGATCCATGAGACTCTGGTAGGTCGCCTGGGCCACTTCGTAGCCGGCGGTCACCTCCTGAAACTGCTTGGGAGTGATCAGTTTCTGAGAGTTCAACTCGCGGTTTCGCTCGACCGTGGCAATGGCCAGGCGATACTGAGCGTACGCCGTCAGCAATCGCTCCCGGTCGTCGCCCACGGCGCGCTCCGCGAAGCGGTTCTGAATCGCTTCCGGACTCTCCCCCTTACGAAGCAGTTCGATCAGCTCCTGAGTGTTGCGGTAAACCATCTCCTCCCAGTCGGCCTGGGCCTTGGCAATCTCCAGCTCTTGCACTCGCGTGTAGAGCTCGAGCCGGGCCTCGCCAACGACCGGGCTGTCGATCGTCGCAAGCAGGTCCCCCGCATGCACGAACTGACCGATATGAGCGTTGACCGAACGAACCACTCCCGCCGCCCGAGGGGTGATGTAGGCGTACTGAGACTCATTGGGGGCCACCTGGCCGGGCGCGGATAACACATGGGGAACGGTGCCCGCCGTGACCCTCGCCGTCCGCAGCCCGACGATCTTCTGCTGCTCCTCGCTAAACAAAATCCCTGATGCCTTTACAACTTCGCCATGAGCACCTGTTGCTACAGGCTTGGATTCGACCAGGGGCTGCAACGGTGGGCGCTCTGCGGTCCCCGCCCCCGCAGGCGGCCGAAAAACAAGCACAACTGCTCCGATGACGAGCAATCCAAACCCCAGAATCAGAAGGGCGGCTGGATAACGAACGAACTTAGAAAAGGAGAATTTCATGAGAGTTCCACTCGAAATCTGGGAAATCGAACCGGCTTCCTGATGGCGGATCTCGGACAAGCACCAGCGAATCCCATGAGACAATGGCATAGGTCATGCCGTCTCATTACCGATTGCCCAAATGTTGTGCCAATCCGAGTGACCGACCCAGGCGCTCGCCCGGCCTTTCCTCATCATGTTGAGGCACCGCAACACGCGCCATGGCGGAAGTCGATCGCGCCAGCGCGTGGTTCGAGCGATCAGGCGAACGTCGCGTGATCGACCTGTTGGGAGGGACGTTGACGAGTTAGCAAGGCGCGACAAATCGCGTCCTTGTGAACCTCAAACGAGGCCGCCTTCACCCGTTTTTGGAATTCGGGAGAGTCCTAAAGGCCACCTATTAACGCCCAGGACTGATGGCAGCCAAACCCCGATCCATCCACGCACCAAAGAATGAATGAGGGCATCGAGATCAAAGCGCAAAGGCTCGCGCCCGGAGCGTCGATCAGCACCGAAGGTGACCGAGTGATTGATACAAGTAACGGTCGATCGAGCTGGCGGGAGAGAGGCTTATCGGAAAGTGGGGTGAGTTCGAACCAGGCGGTGAACAACTCGAGAGCGAATGCCGGAAAGCAGCCCGGTGCTTACCCCTGCTCTGGACCAGATGTATCGAAACAGGCCTACCCTTGTGGTGCGGCCAATTGCAAATCCGGAAGGTCAGCGAACCGGAGGAGGCCCGCTCAACCCACTGAGGCCGAGGCGAGACGGGAGCGACGATCGAGCCAGCCTGGAGAATCCCAAACATCAAACCCTTGCAAGGGGGGCTGTCAGCCCGCTGCGACCGAAGCGCAACGGGAGCGGCAATCGCCCTCGCGATCAGTAGGAGAAGCACGAGTCGGGAAATCAGAGCCGACATTACAAACTTTCGTCGGACGCCCAGACACACGAAAAGGCTCAGTCACTATTCATAATACAAACTCGGTCAATCAGGGATCAAGCCAGTGACGCTCTCTCCATCCGCTTCATTCCCCAAAAATGGGATCTGAAGAGAGCGGCTGAGCGGCTCGCCCGTCTCCTACTTTTCGTCGAATCTCAAGTTTCTCAAACCATTTCCCTAAAGCCCTCAAGTTATCCAGACATCCCATCCGATAAATTCTAACGACTAGCGAAGCTGCGAAGTAGTCAGAACCTCGGCGATTTGAATCGCCCGGTTTTTGCGCCTGCGGGACCGTCCACGCGGAGAGTTCCCACCGCGTTGCCTGCCGAATTGTTCGCCGGCCGTTGCACCCTGAGTTCAACACCCTGATTTTGCTGGCCGAAACGCTGCCGCAAGGGTCCCGCCAGGGACCGAACGGGGGCGTCGGCAGGATCGAACAACCATGACCGAGCTTCTCTTGAAGATCGCGCTGCTTGCTGCGCTGACTCATGGCATTCGTGCCCTGGGCCGGATCGCGGGCCCGCAACGAGGAAGCCTTTTGCTCGGACTGCCAAGCACGACCGCTGTCGCACTCGTCGCGTGTGGCCAGGCAAGTGGGATCGGCTCTGCGTCTGAAATGGCCGAGGCGAGCCTGTCCGGCCTGGTTGCAGCCGTGGCGCTTCCCTTGGTTTTCGCGCAGTCGATCGCCCTGGGCCGTCAGCTCGCCTGGTCCGTCTCGGCCGCCGTCTTCGTCTATCTTGCGGTCGCCTGGGGCTCGGTCCTCGTCCCCGACGCGGGCCCCGCCGGCCGGATTATCATCGCCACGTTCGCCATCCTGGCCGCTTGCTGCTGCGCCAGGCAGATCTCGGTCTCCGAAGGCGAGCGACCGACGATCGACCTGTCGCCAATCCGCTGCCTGCTTCTTCGCACCGCGGTTCCCGCGGCCTGCCTGGTGATCGTCACGGTCCTTCGCGAAGCCACCGGAATTCGCTGGGCGGGGCTCTTCAGCACCTTCCCCGGCATGACCCTGACAGTCCTGGTCGTCACTTACCTCGAGTCGAGCCCCGCGGAGGCGGGCCGCATGGCCAAGTCACTCCCCTCGGCCAACCTCGGAATGGTTGCGTTCATTGGCACATTTCGCTTCGGTTGTCCGACGGTCGGCCTGGGATGGGCGACCGTCTGCGGATATGTTCTGGCCCTATTGACTCTGTTCGTCGTGGGAGGGCTCTCCCGACAGGCGCCCCCCAAGGCGGTTGAGCAAGTGCGCGTTCCCGTTGTCCGGCTCAAGGGAATGTCGCGGCCCCGCACGGCCGCGCAGGGCGGAGCCTTCGCGATGGCCGACAGTCGATCCGAGTTCGCCGTTACCCGCCGACGAGGCAAGCCAGGTCCGTGCCGAAGACTCTCGCCACTCGTCGAGCCGATCGGCCTCTGAACGGTCGCGTGCAGAGCCATGGATCAGGCTCCCTCTTGTGCCTGGTTCCACCGGACACGATAATTTGGGGTGACGGTCTCCCACCCCCCCCTGCCCTCAACGTGCCCTGGTCTCGCATGAGAGCTCAACAGACTCCGGCAGCCCGACTTTGGCCAGGCATGCGGAACCGATGGTGGGTATCCACCTTGGCCCTCGCCCTGTCGATCGTCCTGGGCCTCACCACCAAAACCGTGACGGCCGCCCCTCCCCCGGCGGTCGACTTCAGCCGTGACGTCTTGCCGATCCTCTCGGACAAGTGCTTCCGCTGCCACGGTCCCGACGCCGGGGCCCGAAAGGCGGACCTCCGTCTCGACCTCGCCGAAGGGGCACTCCGGAAAAAAGATCCGGTGATCGTGCCGGGCCAGAGTCACGAGAGCGAGTTGATCGTACGGATCAAGAGCGACGACGCCGACGAGACGATGCCTCCGCCGAAGTCGAACCTCACGTTGAGTCCCCGTGAAGTCACCATTCTCGAGCGCTGGGTCGATCAGGGAGCGGAGTGGGGCAAGCACTGGGCGTTCGTCTCTCCTCGGCGCCAGGCGGTCCCCCGGACCGAGCATCACGACCGGGCGCGCAACGGGATCGACCTCCATGTCCTCGCCCGGCTCGAGCAGGAAAACTTACCCCCTGCCCAGGAGGCGACCAAGGAAACGCTGATCCGCCGGGTCACGCTCGACCTCACCGGCTTGCCCCCCACCGTCACGGAGATCGACGCCTTCACGGCCGACCCCGCGCCTGACGCCTATGAACGCGTCGTCGACCGCCTCCTCGCCTCGCCCCGCTACGGCGAGCGAATGGCGACCCACTGGCTCGACCTGGCCCGATATGCGGACACGCATGGATACCAGTCGGATCGCTACCGTGCGATGTGGCCCTGGCGTGACTGGGTGGTCCGATCCTTCAATGGCAACCAGCCGTTCGACGAATTCCTGACCTGGCAGCTCGCGGGAGACCTCTTGCCCCACGCCACCAAGGAACAACGGCTCGCCACCGCCTTCAATCGCCTCCACATGCAAAACGAAGAAGGGGGCGTGGTCGAGGAAGAGTTCCGCGTGGCCTACGTCGTCGACCGCGTGAACACCATGGCGACCGCGTTCCTCGGGCTCACGTTCGAATGCGCGCGCTGCCACGACCACAAGTACGACCCGATCACCCAGCGCGACTTTTACGCGCTCTATGCGTTCTTCCAGAATATCGACGAGTCGGGGCAAACGTCCTATTTCACCCCGGCGATGCCCGTCCCCACGTTGCTCCTCTCGGACGAGGCCACCGACCAAAAAATCGCCGACCTCGAGCGTCGGATCACCGCCAAGGAGGCGGAACTCCGCCTGCTGCGCGACCAGACTCGAAGCGATTTCCAGACATGGTTGACGGCCAGGCCGGAGGAACCAGCACTGCCAAGGCCGGCCGCCTCCTTCTCCTTTGACGAAATCAAAGACGGCAAGCTGACCAACTCGGCCGACCCCAGCAAGCCGGCGAGCGAGTCGGAGGGACCGAAGCTGGTTCCTGGCCCAAATGGGTCAGCGGTCGAGCTCAACGGCGAAAATGGATTCACGTTTCCTGGCGTCGGCCATTTTTCACGCGTGGATCCGTTTTCCATCAGCCTGAACCTCCAAGCGCCTGCCGTCGCAGCTCGATTCGTGGTGCTCCACCACAGCAAGGCGCCGATTGATGCCGGCAGCCGCGGCTATGAGGTTCTGCTGGAATCGGGGCGCGTCGCTGTTGGCTTGCATCACATGTGGCCGGGCAACTCGCTCAAGGTCGTGACCAAAGAGCCGATCCCGAGCGGCCCGTGGGTCCACCTGGCCGTGACTTACGACGGCTCGAGCCGGGCGGACGGGGTCCGCGTCTACATCAATGGAGTGGCCGCCTCACTGGAGGTCATCCGGGACGGCCTGGTCAAGGACATCACCTACGAAGGGGGCGAGCCCGACCTGACGCTCGGCTTCCGGTTCCGCGACAACGGTTTCAAGGGGGGCCGCGTCGATGATTTGCGGATCGACCCGCGCGTGCTCACTCCCCTCGATGTCGCCCACCTGGCCGGCCGAGCCGACCTGACGGCGGCCTGGACGGCATCGAACGCACAACTCACGGCCGAGCAGCGTGAGGAGTTGCTTGGCCACTTTCTCGCCCGCGTCGACCCGGTGGCCCAGAAGCAGGAGGCCGAGCTGCACGCGCTTCGCCTCGAGCACAGCCGGCTCGTCAACCCGATCCCCGAAGCGATGGTCATGGCCGAACTGCCCAGGCCAAAGCCCGCGTTCGTCCTCAAACGCGGAGCGTACGATGCGCCCGGCGATCCCGTCACGGCGGGCACACCGGCCACCCTGCCCCCGTTCCCGAGCGACGAACCGCGCAACCGGCTCGGCCTGGCACACTGGCTCTTGAAGCCCGAGCACCCACTCACGGCCCGGGTCACGGTCAATCGACTCTGGCAGATGATGTTTGGTGCTGGGATCGTTGAGACGAGCGATAACTTCGGCAGCCAGGGGGCGCAACCCACGCAACCTGAGTTGCTCGACTGGTTGGCGCTCGAGTTCATTGATTCAGGGTGGGACGTGAAGCAATTGCTTCGGCTGATGGCCACGTCATCGACCTATCGGCAATCCTCGAAAACAGGCCCCGACCTGCTGGCCCGCGACCCTCAGAATCAATGGCTGGCGCGCGGCCCTGCCCGACGCTTGACCGCCGAGATGCTCCGCGACCAGGCCCTGGCCTCGAGCGGCCTGCTGACCGAGTGGCACGGTGGGCCAAGCGTCAAACCGTATCAGCCCGAGGGGCTCTGGGAAGTCGCCATGGGCAACAAAAACTACAACCAATCGAAAGGGCCTGACCTTTATCGCCGCAGTCTCTATACCTTCTGGAAGCGGACCGTCCCGCACCCCGCGATGATCGCCTTTGACGCGGCGGAGCGGAACGTCTGCGTCGTGCGCCGACAGAGCACGAGCACTCCATTGCAGGCCCTGACCCTGCTGAACGACGAGCAGATCGTCGAGGCCGCGCGGCACCTCGGGCAGCGGATGCTCAAGGAAGCGGGCACGAGCGACCGCGAGCGGGTCGCCTGGCTCTTCCGACTCATCACCGGACGCCAGCCCGTCGGTCGGGAAATCGCCGTGCTCGAGCAACTTCTCGTCGAACAACGTGCGATTTTCGGCTCGGATCCCAAGGCAGCGGAGGCACTGCTGGCGGTGGGTGAGTCAAAAAGCGACCCTGCGATCAACCCAGTGGAGCTGGCCGCGGGCACCGTGCTGGCCGAGGCGATCCTGAACCACGACGCGGCGGTGCTCCGCCGCTGAGGAGCGAGAATCCGAAAGATGGTGGCCCGTGTCCACCCTTCGAAATCTCCGAATCAGCGAACTCGACCGAATGGGACGAGCGGAAAGAAACGGCTTTATGAACTGCCACAACATCGATTTCGGAATGAGCCGCCGCGACTTCTTCGGCCGGTTCGCCCTGGGCCTTGGTGGCGCCGCGCTCGGATCCTTGCTGGAGCGGGACGCGACGGCCGCCTCGCCCGGCGCCGCTCCCAGCCCATTCCGAGGGATCTTGTCCGCCCCGCACCATGCGCCTCGGGCGAAGCGGATCATCTTCCTGTTCATGAGCGGCGGCCCGTCGCAGCTCGACCTGTTCGACCACAAGCCACTCCTCAACCGGATGAACGGCCAGGACCTTCCCGACAGCGTCCGGAAGGGTCAGCGGCTGACCGGCATGTCGGGCAACCAGGCCAACCTGCCCCTGGCAGGGTCGATCTTCTCGTTCGCCAAGCACGGCCAGGCTGGCTCCACGGTCAGTGAGCTGCTCCCCTGGACGGCGAAGATCGCCGACGAACTCTGCTTCGTGAAGTCGCTGCACACCGAGGCGATCAACCACGACCCGGCAATCACGTTCTTCCAGACCGGGTCGCAGCTCGCCGGCCGACCCAGCATGGGGTCCTGGCTCAGCTATGGGCTCGGCGCCGCCAACGAAAACCTCCCCGCCTTCGTGGTCTTGATCTCGAAAGACCGGATCGATCAGCCGCTCTACGCGCGACTCTGGGGGAATGGGTTTCTCGCGAGCACACACCAAGGGGTCCAGTTCCGGAGCGGCAAAGACCCAGTCCTCTACCTCGACAACCCAGCCGGCATCAGTAGCGAGGGACGCCGGAAGATGCTCGACCGGCTCGCCGAGTTGCACGCCATCCAATATGAAGACCTGGGCGATCCCGAGATCAACGCACGTGTCGCTCAATACGAGATGGCCTACCGGATGCAAACCAGCGTTCCCGAGGTGATGAACGTCGCCAGCGAGCCCGATCGGGTCCTGGACCTGTATGGTCCCGAGGCAAAACAACCCGGCACGTTCGCGGCGAACTGCCTCCTGGCGCGTCGGATGGCCGAGCGCGACGTGCGCTTCATCCAGCTCTACCACCCAGGCTGGGACCACCACGGCGGCCTCCCGGGCGGGATCCGCCGGCAATGCCAGGACGTCGACCGTGCCTGCTACGGTCTGATCACCGACCTCAAGCAGCGCGGCTTGCTCGACGAAACTCTCGTCGTCTGGGGAGGCGAGTTCGGTCGTACCAACTACTCACAAGGCAAACTCACGAGCACCAACTACGGACGCGACCATCATCCGCGCTGCTTCACGATGTGGCTCGCCGGCGGCGGCATCAAGCCCGGCACCACCCTCGGCGCCACCGACGACTTCGGCTACAACGTGGCCGAAGATCCGGTCCACGTCCACGATCTGCAAGCCACGATCCTCCACTTGCTGGGCATCGATCACGAGAAGCTGACTTACAAGTTCCAAGGACGCTACTACCGGTTGACTGACGTCCACGGGCAGGTCATGAAGCCAATTATTGCATAATTAATCACATTGGCGCCAATGAAACAATCTACGGCAAAGCGAAAGAACTGAAGGATTCTTGAGGTCCGCAAGCCAGGCACCCAAAGAGGAGAGAGGTCCGCAAGCCAGGCACCCAAGATAGAGCAACTGGGTGGCTTCAGTCGGGTCCGCAAGCCTCGGGTCCGCAGGTCCGGACGGACACGCGTCTTTCCGGCTTGAAGGTGCCTGGCCAGATCTCCGTGGGCCTTGACTGACGTGAACTATGCCATCCGTTACAATGGTTCCTTCATGGGGGCTCAGGTCTTGACATGCCCGAACCCGGTCGAGTGTAGTCGGCGGGGATTTACCGGTCGAGGAACTCCATGACCGTGTATCGTGTCTTGCGGGCGTCGATTTACCACCGAACGGTAATTCTAAGCGTTGAGACTGAAGAGTCGGATGATAGGGATGGTCCCGACTTCGAGATCGAGGGCCAGCCTGGAAAAAAGCTCCAACTCAGATCGGGGCGGGTTGTCTTCGAGGGTGACAGCCTCTCAAGCAAAAGAATCCTCGTGATTGAACTACCTGGATTTCCCGTTGAGGATCTTGTCGGTCGGCGAATCCTGAGCAAGTGATGAGACGCTCACGCTTGAGCAGTGGCCCAATGTGGGAAGGCTCTACTGAACCTTACTTTTGGTCGAAGACCTCGTGATGCGGGATGCGGAAGCAGATGACGCCGGAGGCCAGGACGCAGTCTGTAAGCCAGGCACCCAAGATAGAGAAACTGGGTGGCTTCCACGGCTCCGCAAGCCTCGGGTCCGCAAGTCCGGACGGATACGCGTCTTACCGGCTTAAAGGTGCCTGGCCAGGTCTCCTCGTACGCCCTCCACCGCTTGCCACGACCACCCTGGCTTTCGCCGAGACGCCCCGAATATGAGGGGCAAACAGCAGGGCAAACAGCCATGCACTTCAATTGGGACACATGGGAGGTTTGGCAAAGATGATCGCCCGGCTGCGAGGCATGACGGATTGCCCAGAATTCCCGTCTTACCCTTTTTAGGTGCCTGGCTACCGACTCAGGCTCGCCCCGCAGTCCGGGCCCCCGTACGGACGTTTGGATGGTGTCTAGACGCTGGCGGCCTGGGGAAAATGTTGGCGGGACGGCGTGAATTCGAGACGTGCGATGGGCGAGGCGAACCGGCAAGAGGTTTAGCGGGCCGCGGCAAGAATCGTGGGATGAGGAGGAGATGAAACGCGGAACGGGGGAAAATGCGGCGAAGTGTCGGGCCAGGGACGGGGACGAGCCTGACGCGGCGCAGGGCGAGAGCGGTAGTGAAGGCTCGCGAAGTTCTCCCGCCAGACCTCGCCGACCAGGCCGAATCGAACAAAGATGGATGCGGTATCGGCAGCCAGACACTCCTTGCCGTTCCGCTCCAGTCGGCTGGCGGCGTCGACCAGCCGGAGGGGGCAAACAGCCAGGTCGAGATGCCTGACGGATTGCCCAGAATTCCCGTCTTACCCTTTTTAGGTGCCTGGCTACCGACTCAACTACTGCAAACCAACCTGTTGCGGAAACCGCAAGAATCATCGGTTCATTAGCTCTTGATATCGAGGAAGATGAAAACCAGATTGAAGCGGAGTTGACACTTCCCACCAGTTAATCATCGTTCCAAACAGACAAAACATTTCCATATTTCTTTAAACAAAGAATCTCTCAATTAAATCAACGGCGCCCAGCTTTCCTCATGCGTGCATGGTTCCGCCTTGGCAAATTTTTCCGGTCGTGATAATCTAGATATTTGAAGGGAGCCGCAAGCATGACGATCCAGTTGCCCAAAGAACTCGAATCTTCGATCGAAGCCGCCGTCCATAGCGGGCGTTTCGCGTCGTTCGATGAGGCGATGGCTGAAGCCGCCCGCTTGCTGCTGCGCGCCCTTGCGAACCGCCCCCAGCATCCGTCTGCCGACTTTGACGACGATCCTGTGATCGGCTCCATGCGCGAAGCCGCCGACGAAATGGACGAAATCGTCGCTGACGCCTACCGCAAGCGTGGCGAAGAGAAGTGGCGGGACCTCCCCGTTGAATAAGGCCCTGATCGACACGGATATTTTTTCCGAACTCGGCAAAGGGATCGACCCCGCCGTCATCGGCAACGGCAGGACTTACCGCCGTTCCTTCGGGCATTACACGATATCCTCGATCACCGTCATGGAAATCGTCCGGGGTTTCCAGCGAACACTTTCCACCCGCAGGCTCCAAACCTTCCTTGCGTCCATCGCAGCGCAAGAGATACTTCCCTTCGATCAGGCCGCTGCCGAGCTGGCAGGTCGTATCGCTGGCGACCTGGAACGCGCCGGGCTGCCCATTGGCACCGCTGACCCAATGGTCGCCGCCATCGCCCTGAATCGCGGCATGGAGTTGGTGACGGGCAATACCGCCCATTTCCAGCGCATCCAGCAGGTAGGCTATCCCCTCACCTTGATCAACTGGCGATAACGCCACGGCCGGCCTGCGTTCTATGCCCGCTTCAGGCACCCCGGCTTCGCCGGCCGCGTGCTAACGGGCTCCGCTTCGCTATGGTCGCCAATGGCGACGGCCTACGGCCCCCTAACGCCCGCTGGTGCGGACGGCACGAGGTATGCGGTGATGGTCTCGGTCTTCTTACCGGCCGCCGCGACGGCCGTGTAGCAATGTTGGAAGTGGTCGCTCAGCCTGGCGGCGCGGATCCAACTGGTGACGGTCCTGCGGCCGCAAGCGAGCACGGCTCCGAGGAACAGCAGCGCAAGTCGGGGTGCGGACCGGCGGACGAGGGCCGAGGCGAGTCGGGCGAACCACTGGCATGGGGCGGGCAGCGGATGCGAGGATGCCATCGGGCGACGGCTCCACTCGGGGTGTCAGGCGGTGTGGTAACCGCCATCGTCCGGTCCGGGCAGGCCCCCGTCTACTCGGCGCGTAATCGAGGGGGTGTCGTGGTCAGGTGGGTGATTTGGTCTCAGGTCGGGTTCGCCCTCATCGGGGTCGTCGCGACTCTCGCCGATCAGGAGCCGCCCCGCGGTACCTCTTTCCGCCGCAACCTATCCTCGCGCTCTGCTTCTGCTCGGCCCTCGCGTTCCCCATCATCGTCCTCAGAAGGGGCAGGCGGCGCAAGCCCGGCACCGGTCAAACCGGGGAGGCCGTCGCTAGCATCGGGCTCGCGTTGACGACGATGTTCGCCCTCTTCCCGTTGGTGCAGTAAGCCCGCGTGTTAAATCGCGGCGCGGGCCAAATGCATAGAATCCCGAAAAGTGCAGCCTTAATCCAAGCCGCTTCGGGTGATTTGAGATCTGGTCCTACAACCCGATCCCGAGGGACCTATCCTCATCTCTCATGCAGCATGGCATTCCGAGACGCTCCTGAAAGTCGTCCTTTCAGACCTTCGTGTCGCACAGTTGCCAGCGAAGCGACTGGAGATCCACATGATACCGGAAGACTACCGTGCCGTCCTCGGGCTGCTGAGCGAGGAGAATCCGTTCCGCAATCTGCAACTCTTCGTCTTAGCAGAGGATCCCAGCTTTGCAGACTACGTCCGCCGAATCTCCCCACCAGATCTTTGATCGACTACACTATTCCAAGGCGACAACTCAATACTCGTATCGGAGCAGTTGACGACTGAGGTCACGCTGAATTCAGCGGTCTCTCTATTTCCGTCTGAAGCAAAACAGATTGAGAGTGGGTTCTTGTCAGAAGCCAATTCTGTCAAATCAGTGTTAAGGCCTTGCGTGTAGTATGGAATACACAACAGTCTTCGACGTGATCCAGTCCGGCTATCGCCAATGGCCTTTTGCGGCCGCCGGGTTGATCTTCGTCGCGGTTGGTATCGGCCTGGTGTTCTTCCGGCAACGACTTCGCGGGGGCACCCACCGACTCTTTCCGTTCGTGTTCCTGGGGTTCGCCGTCGTCTGGACCCTCGTTGCGTTCATAGGAACAGTCGCAGACTTTTCGTTCTTGGCGTCCGACTTGCGAGGCGGCCGGTGCGAAATCACGGAAGGCATAGTCACCAATTTCGATCCGATGCCTCACAGCGGTCATCGAATGGAATCTTTCGTCGTCAACGGCAGGCGCTTCCAGTATTCCGATTATGTCCTGACTGC
Source organism: Singulisphaera photorubra (assembly GCF_045290345.1). Classification (GTDB taxonomy): domain Bacteria; phylum Planctomycetota; class Planctomycetia; order Isosphaerales; family Isosphaeraceae; genus Singulisphaera. Next base: position 6,451,600 of record NZ_CP155447.1, read on the forward strand.
GGGCTTCAACAACACCGCCTCTCACGGAGGCCCGATCCATCAGGGCCTCCACGTCCGCATTCACCACCGCGGCAACGATATCGCCAGACTTGAGATCGCCCACTGAACGACCGTCTCCTGATATCGCGCGGACCCACCCTGCCGCAGCACCCGCAGATTAATCGAACCTCATTAGGTTGTGCGAGGATCGTCGACTGAGACGCGAGTTTGGGCGTGACCGCCTCGACCTGTCGATTACAGTCGGGCAATCCAGTCCCGGACAGGCGCAGGCACGCTGGTCTTGTCACTCGAATAAGAATAGGGCCAGATTGCATTGTTTTGCTTCAGACGGAAATGGAGAGACGCCCTACCCGAGTTATACTGAAACTCGGCAGGAGTCTCACCATGCGAAAGATCCGAAAGAACGATACGCCTGTCGAGAAGGTCGCCATCCTCCGGCGTCACCTGATCGACCACGTCCCCATCTCCGATCTCTGCGATGAACTCCAACTCTCGCCAACGCTGTTCTACCTCTGGCAGAAACAGTTCTTCGAAAACGGCCCCGCCGCCTTCGAGCGCAAGAACGCCTCGCCCGAGACCAACCACATCCGCACCATCGCCGCACTCCGCGACACGCTCCAACGCAAGAACGAGGTCGTCGCATAATTAATACAAGCACATATTAAGACACAAAAAAAATTTTGTAAACTCTGACCGGGGCTTGGGTTCCCCATGACACCCGCGATTCCATCATCGACTTCGCGCGGCACTGGTCCCAACGTACTGAGATCCCCCTCAGGCGGTTCATCCACTGGCTCGGCATCGCCAGCAAGTTTCACGACTGGCGGACTCGCTATGGACTGGCCAACGAGCACAATGCGCTCGTCCCTCGCGATTGGTGGCTCGAACCATGGGAGAAGCAAGCCGTCCTGGATGACCACGCTACCCATCCCCTGGAAGGCTATCGGCGGCTTGCCTTCATGATGCTCGACGCCGATGTCGTCGCCGTGAGTCCCTCGAGCGTCTACCGGGTGCTTTGCAACGCCGGATTGATGAAGCGTCACAGCAGCAAGCCTTCACTCAAAGGAAAAGGCTTTCGGCAACCGCTCCGAGTGCATGAACACTGGCACGTCGACATCTCGTACATCAACGTCACCGGGACGTTCTTCTACCTCTGTAGCCTCCTGGACGGTTGCAGTCGATTCCTTGTCCACTGGGAGATTCGCGAGAGCATGACCGAGGCGGAAGTCGAGACCATCGTCCAACGGGGTCGCGAGCGCTTTCCCCGCGAGCGGCCCCGGATCATCTCGGACAATAGCCCCCAGTTCATTGCCAAGGATTTCAAGGAATTCATTCGGATTTGCGGAATGACTCACGTGAGGACATCTCTGTATTATCCTCAGAGCAATGGGAAGATCGAGCGACGGCACAAGCCCCTGAAGGGCGAGTGCATCTGCGTCAAAACACCCCTGAGCCTGGAGGAGACGAGGAGGCTCGTCACTGAGTTCGTGGCCCACTACAACGAGGTCCGCTTGCGCAGTGCGATCGGCTACGTCACGCCAGCGGACAAATTGGCCGGTCGCGAGCGGTCGATCTTCGAGGAGCGGGATCGCAAGTTGGATGCAGCGTGAGAAGGAGGAGAGCTGCCCGCGCGAAAGTTCAGCCCACCGTCTGATCGCTGGGAAGTCGTTGCTCGAACGGATTGACGGCGCTACGATGGAAGATGGCTTGGGCGGAGGATAGGGCACCGTGGCGACACGACCCGAACGCCGACCCAGGGGCCAAGACCGAAGGAGGGGCGGCACGATGCCGCCCAGTCTTTCCTTCGGGATTGGCACGAGTACGGCCAATCCAAATCTTGGGTCAAACGTTCACCACCTTATCTCCCAACCCCGGTTTCTCCATTTCACTCTGAACCATTACACAGTAAGCCCGTGTGTTAGATCGCGGCGCGGGCCGAATGCATAGAATCCCGAAAAATGCAGGGCGAAGGAAAGCCAGGTCAAGCAAGAACTTCCCGGGCAACCAGTCACTTATCGCCCTCGGAAGCCTTGGTCAGCAGCTTGTTAACTCGTAGCCACTCCTCGAGGCGATCCATAAAGTGGTCGGCACCACCCCCTTTGTTCACGAATCCGTGCGCGCCCGTCTGGAAGACGTGGAGCTCGGCCGATCCTTTCGCCTTGCGGTAGGCGGTGAACAGGTCGACTGACTGGGCAACGAAACCGGCGTCATCGGCGGCGACCGCCAGGAAGAGCGGCGGCGCGGGATCGGGGATCTCTCTGATCTCGCGAATCCCATAGATGAGGGCCACGAAGTCCGGCCGCGTCTCCTTCGGCCCAAAGAGCGCATCCGACGTGACCATGCCTCCCGCCGAGAACCCAATCATTCCGATCCGATCCGGTCGGTAGCCGTATTCGGCGGCCTTCTCGCGCACGAGTTGCACGGCTCTCCGACCGTCCTCGCCGGCCATCCTGACGACATCCTCCCTGGACGGGGCTCCGGGCGCGTTGTGGATGAGCCGGTACTTCAGGACGAAGGCATCGACGCCCATCGCGTTGAGCCGCTTTGCGATGTCCGCCCCCTCGTAGCTCATCATCAGGGCTTTGAACCCGCCACCGGGTGCGACGACCATGGCCGAGCCGACGGCTTTGCCCTTGTCAGCCGGATAATGGATCAGCACCGGCCGCACGACGTCGGTCACGATCGGTAGGCCGCCGCCTGTCGTGACGGACTTCTCCTGCCAGTCCCACTTCTCTGATCCCGGGGCCGTCCCTGAGTAGAGCGGGATCTCGGAAAAGCTGGGCGTCTGGGCGTTTACCGCCGTGACCCACGCGAGGGCGATCAGGAAGAGGGCTCTGTTCATCGTCGGCTCCGTGTTCGACCTGGAGAAGTGGCCAGCCTCGGATGATATCAGAGCGGAAGGCCAACGGATGCGCGGCAGCCCGTTGTAGGGGGAGGCGACCACTCCGCCTTCTTCCGCGCGAACTGAGACAAGCGCTCAGCCCGAATCGAGTGCTCTACGAGCTTCTCTGCCCGAGACAAGCGGATCTTCTCCTGCTTGGCGCTCGAAACCGCGACCGGGGAGAGCGTTTTTCCCGGCCCGTGGTCGAGCTCGATCAGGAGTTCGATGAGTTGCACCGGGAAACTGTCAATGATGCCAAAATCACTAAAACATTTTTGCATTTTCTTATTTTTAAAATTGGGTCGTGATTCCCTTTTTCGTGATGCGGCGCAAGCGGGGCATTTCTTTTCAACGATCTCGCTGGATTTCCGGTCCAGCCGTATCCCTCTCGGCCCAGGGCCATTCCTCACACTCACGCCGACCCCGAGAGAAATACGGCTGGGCCGGCCGTGCTACTGCAAACCGACCCATTGCGGAAACCGCAAGAATCATCGGCTCTTTCGCTCTTTCGCGGATCGTTGTTTCTTTTCGGGCGATGCCTTCGCACGCCGGGTTCGCCTTGCTCCATCGCGCAAACGGGCGACCCGCTGCTCGGGCTTTGGTCTTCCAAGCGCGGCTCGCTGCGTTCACGCATTCGGACGCGCGAACGTCCTCGGCTGAAGGCTTACAATGATTTTGATTGAGGCCGGTGGCCTGTTATGCGACAAGGCTTGAACGCCTCGATAGAGGACGAGGGACGAAACCAACCTGGCCGCCTCAGCGTCGGGAATGTCGATTCGCCCTCTGGACATCATGCCCGCCGGGGAGGTCGTCGTGAAAATCAGTGTCCTGTCATACGAACCAGTGTTCCGGCTGGACGAGCTGGATCGTCGCATGGGGGTTGCCAAGGCCCTCGGTTATCAAGGGATCGAGCTTGTCGCCACGAATCCGCTGGGTTACACGATCGATGAAGTGATCGCTCTCACCGAGCGTCATCAGCTCCCGGTCGTTTCCCTCTTGTCGGGCTGGTCGTACTCGAATGAAGGGCTCTGTCTGTCGAGCCCCGACGCGAGGCTGCGCGACCGCGCCCAGGAACGGCTGAAAAGCTATGTGGAGCTGGCGAGCCGGCTCCGTTCGGTGCTGGTGGTGGGACAGATGCAGGGGCTCCGGTCGGACGAGCCGGACGAGGCGAAGGCGAACGAGCGGATCGCAGAGGGCTTGAAAGGAGTGGCCGCCGAGGCCGAGCGGGCCGGCGTAACGGTCGTCATCGAGCCGGTCAACCATTTTCAGGTGGGGTTCAACCATACGGCCGACGCGGCCAGGGCGATGTCCGACCGGGTTGGTTCTCCTGCGCTGAGCTACATGCTCGACACGATTCACATGAACATTGAGGAGAGATCAATTATCGGCACGATCCAAGAGCATGGACCACGGATCAGGCATTTCCATCTCTGTGAGACGAACGGCGGTCCATTCGGGAGCGGCAACCTCGATTTTCCCAGCGTTCTGGCGGCGCTGGAGCAGACCGGCTACGATCGCTTCGTCTCCGTCAAGGTCTACCGCGAGGTTGATTTCGACACCGCGGCCCGCGGTTCGGCGGAGTTCCTCCGCCAGGTCAGGGGCAAGCTTGACTGACCGAAACGAATCGGAGCGGGATCGATGCGTTCCATGGCGGCGATCGAGATCGACGGTACGAGTGTTGCCCCAAACGGGGGGCGTTACCGGGTCCTGGCCGCTGCGTGCGGCCTGGCAGTGATCACCTACATCCACCGGGTCGGGTTTGCCACTGCGGCGGCCGAATTCAAGGGCCCCCTCGGCCTCGACCAACGTCAACTGAGCTACCTCATGGCCGCCTTCATGCTGGCCTACGGGGGCTTCGAGATCCCCTGGGGCTGGCTTGGCGATCGCTTTGGCGTGCGGAACCTCCTGGTCGTCGTCGTTCTGGGCGGCTCGTTGGCGACCGCGGCACTCTGTCTGTCGACGGCCTTCTCCGCTGGCGCAATGGCCCTGGGGTACTTGCTCGCCCTGCGGTTTCTGTTCGGGATGTTTCAGGCCGGGACGTTTCCGTCGATCTCACGAATGACGGCCGATTGGATGCCAGGGACCGAGCGGGGCGCGGCCCAGGGACTCGTCTGGACGGCGAGCCGGCTGGGTGGCGCGCTCTCGCCTCTTTTGGTGGTGCAACTGACCCTCTATTCAGGAAGTTGGCAAGCCGCAATCGTGGTGATCTCTCTGCTTGGGGTCGTCTGGTGCCTCACCTTCTGGCCCTGGTTTCGCGACAGGCCGACCACCACGACGGAGGTCAACGTTCCTCGCCCTGACCGGCTCGGGGCCGGACGGATGGTCCGGTCGGGGAGCGTCTGGGCCTTGTGCTTGATGTACGGGTGCCTGGGTTATAGCGGGAATTTTTTCCTCACGCTTTTGCCCGACTACCTCCGAACGAATCGCGGGCTGTCGCCTGGCACCGCGCAATGGCTGTCGTCGTTACCTTTCGCCTGCGGGGTCATCGCGTGCTTTGCTGGGGGAGCCATTTCCGATGCGATCATCCGCCGCACCGGCGACAAGACGAGGGGCCGTCGCCTCGTTGGCGCGGCAGGCATGGCTCTGGCCGCGTCGGCCATCCTGGGCACAATCTGGGTGCGCGACACTCGTGCTCTGGGCTTCTTGCTCTGCCTCACATTCTTCGGCAACGATCTGGCGATGGCGCCTGCCTGGTCCGCCGCTGCCGACCTGGGCGGGCGCCTCGCCGGGACACTCGGAGGCGCGATGAACATGCTCGCCAACCTCTCGTCGGCCGTTGCCTCGCTGCTGAGCGGCTACCTCCTCCACAAGGGGCACGTCCAGGTTCCATTCATTGTGTTCGCGGTCGTGTACGCCGCGGGCGCGCTCTGCTGGTTCCGTGTCGATCTGGACAGGCCAGTAGACAGGTGAGCAAAGCGACTCTGTGGATGCTTCAGGAGTAGGCCCGATGTTCGATTTCTCGGGACGCGTGGCGATGGTGACGGGGGCCGCGCGTGGACTCGGCCGGGCGATCGCGCTCGGGTTTGCCCGTGGGGGCGCGGTCGTGTCACTCACCGACCGGGATGGCGACGGGGTCGAAGAGGTCGCGCAGGCGATCCGGCAAGCCGGAGGTCGCGCAACGGCCTATGCGTGCGACGTTGCGGACGCAGACCAGGTACGGCTGACCGTCGAGGCCACCGAGTCCAGCCTCGGCCCGATCGACGTCCTCGTCAACAACGCCGGGATCACCCGACGGATCGCCCTCTTCGACTGGCGCCCCGAGGACTGGGATGAAGTGATCCGCGTCAATCAGATCGGGACATTCCTCGTCGCCCGTGAGGTTGGCAAGCACATGGTTGGCCGTGGGAAGGGGAGCATCATCAACATGTCCGCTCTGGGTGGCGGACTCGTCGGCCTGGGCCGTGGCAACGCGATCTATTGCGCCACGAAGGGAGCCGTTGCGGCCATGACTCGCGACCTGGCCGCGGAATGGGCCCCGTTCGGCATCCGCGTCAACTGCGTGGCTCCGGGTTGGTTCCGGACCGAGATGAACGCCCCACTCCTGAAAAACGAGGCGCTCACGGCCCGCATCCTCGACCGCGTCCCGCTGGGCCGTCTGGGCGAACCCGAGGACGTCGTTGGCCCGGTCCTCTTCCTCGCCTCCGACGCCTCTGCGATGATCACTGGCCATACTCTGCCGATCGACGGTGGGGTATCCACCATCGTCCGACTGAGCAGTGAGCCGGTCGTCGACTGAATGGCAGATCGACGTCACCAAGTCAAATCCATGGTCTCCCGGAAAATCCAGTTTGCAATCGCACGCGAGGCCCCGGCGATCATGGTCAGGGTCCGCGATGAAGGCTGGTCTGGAGACGTCGGGCTTCGGCATGCCCGAATGAGGAGGCGGCCGCCAAATTCCTGAGAGCGGATGACCTGTTTTGAGAGGCGAGATCCACGATGGCCAGGTTGTAGTGGATCACCCCCCGATGACTCCGATCGACGGCCGTGACGAGCGCCTGCTTCAGATCGGTAGCGGCGGCCTCAAGGCGGCCGGCGCGATACTGGAGGATCCCTCGGTTCAAAGCCGCCCCGGTCAGCGCTGGGTCGAGTCGTAAGGCACGCGAATAGTCGACGATGGCCTGTTCGTTGCGATCGAGCGAGCTCAGGGCCAGCGCCCGGTTGTGGAAGCATTCGGCCGATTCAGGGGCGAGCGCCACGCAAACGCGAAAGGCGTTGACCGAGTCGTCAAAACGTCCCAACCGATAAGCACAGAGCCCGTCATAGAAGTTCAACCAGAAGTCCTGCGGTCGCAAATCGAGCCCCGCCTGAAATTGCGAGGCGGCGTCCGTGAGTTCACCGGACCTGAGAAACGACCGTCCGAGGTCGTAGTGCTCCCAGGCCGACTGCGGAATCGACCGGGAAACGCGCAAGCGATCGTCGTTATCCGAGTCATGATCATAGGCTGCACGGTCGCGGTCGAGCGCGGGACTGGGCCCCAGCCGACGAGACGCCTCATCAAGAACCATCCGCGCTTCTCGCCGCGCCTCGGAGCGGCTCTCCGGTGGCGCTGAGCGCACGGTGAGGTCGACCCAGAACAGAACAAAGTCCAGCAAGTCGGCCCGAATTCCCCGTTCCACCTCGGGGTCATGGCCACCGGCGACGGGCCGCAGTAATAAGGTGTCTCGGACTCGCCAAACGTCCCTGCCGCGATGGATCAGCGACCGTGCCTCATGCGCGGGGGGTGGATCGACCCCGTAACGGAACCGGACGAGCTCGACCAGCCGCCGGAGTTCCGACGTCATCTCACCTCGCTGGGCCAGGGCAAGTTCATCCATCAGCCTGCGTTGAGAGAGGCCGGTGCCGGGAAGTGGTCGGGCAAGCGTAAGGCCTTGCTTGAGTACGCTGGTCGCGTTGGCGTACTCACGACGGTCGAGATGGGCACGGCCGTCGGCCAGTGCCACCTCAATGGCCTGAATCCGCTGCCAATAGGCCAGCCCAAAGAGGCTCGCGGCTCCGATCGCGATCAAGGCAGTCATCAGGATCATCAGACCCGGCGAAATGGCGAGGGGCCGGTGACGCCTCGCCTTCCGCCAACGTTCGGCCAGGCTTCGGTTGGGAACTCCCACAAGCGGCAGGTCATTCAGGTGTTGCCGCAGGTCGGCCGCGAGCAGGGCTGCGTTGGAATAGCGAGCCTGGGGATCGCTTGCCAGGCACTTTTGGAGGATGTCGGCAAGGCCCCTGGAGACGCACCGATTCGCCGGGCGACGCCAGCCTCGGAAACCGTCTTCCGGCACCGGGTCACCGAGCGCTTCATTCAAGAGTTTCCCGAGTGAATAGATATCGGCACGGCCATCGACAGCGGCAAGGATCGGCCGGTGATGATTCACTGAGTCGAGGGCCTCGCGTTGTTCCGGGGCCATGTAGTGCGGAGTCCCTCCCATCCACGCGGGCTCAGGTCCGTGGGGGTCGATCGGTCCCCTCGCCAGATGAAAGTCGAGGAGCATCGGCTGGCCGTCGCAAGCGAGCAGGACGTTGGACGGCTTGACGTCCAGGTGGATCAGGCTCCGCTCATGGGCGTATTGCAGGCCGTCCGCAAGACAGGCCCCGATCCAGCAGATCGCATCTGCATAAGTCGATTCCGCAAGATGCCGGGCGAACGGCCCCTGACCCGGGAGACGAATGGGCAGGTTAGCCTGAAGCTGCTCCAACGCCTCCATGAGATGTCTTCCAGTCCGTTGCCTGGGCTCACGGTTACCCAGCAAGTCCAAGACCTGGGCGAGTGTCGAACCGCCAAGGTAGGGCATGCAGAGGATCTGGAGTTCGCGGTCGGGGAGTTGCTGGGCCGAGTGGAGCGGAACGATATTGCGATGCTGGAGCCGCGCCAGGGAGAGATGCTCACCACGGCCCCGTGCCGTGACTTTGACGACGACGGGACGATCGCCGAGTGCTGTCTCCAGAGCCAGGAATACGACGCCGAAAAGACCTCGGCCAAGTTCCGCGAGCAACCGAAAGCCCGCCAGCTCCTCCCCCGCGCACGGAATCTCGGAGGCAACCGACTTCGCCTCCATCATTTGCCGACAGTCGAGCAGCATCGCCAGCTCGGTTCGCCACTGGGGGAACCGTTGCAAGATCTCGGCCGAATCAAGAGGAATTCCTACATCTTCACGCAGGCATAATTCCTCAAAAATGAGCCAGACGACGGCCTCGTCCTTCAGTTCGGGATGGCGAGCGAGGATCTGTTCGACCGGAGTCCGCTCTCCTCGTCGCCAGGCGGCCACCATCGCCTCGACCTGCTCCGTCGCGAGCGAAATGACAGAGTCTCGGTCTCCAACCGCGCCACGTGACTTCGTGGCGGTGGATCGATTTGCAAGCGGCAGGGTCTCACAGGTCTTCATCGTCAAGCCCTCAGCGGGAGAGCTTCGCCACTTGGCCTGTCCGCGTCCGCTCGGCGGCCAAGCGTCTCGCGAGTTCATAGAGGATCCGGCGCACGCTTCCTTCGTGCAAACCGGTCCGCTCCGCAATCTCGGCCAGCGGAACGCCCTCACGCTTGAGCCGAACGACTTCGAGATGGTTGGAAGGACACAAGTCGCTGATCGTTTTCCAGAGTTCGCCGGCCTGGGCGAGTTGGCTGGGCCGAGGCTCGTTCGATGTGAAAATGGCGGGCGACTCGTTGCCAGACAATGGCTGCTCTCGTTTGAGCGAGGGACCGTGGCGGCGGCATTGCCGGCAAAAATGGTTGTAGGTCACCCGGCCGAGAAATGCCCTCAAGTGATCCCGATCCGTGAACTTCCACCCCTCCGCTCGGTACGATTCCAGGACGTCTGTCCAGACGGATTGCACGATGTCCATCGTGTCGAATTTGGTCCGAAGCGCCGGGGTCAGCCGCTTGCGAATCATCGCACGAAGGAATGGCTCGTAGTCACGAAAGACCCGCTCCGCGGCGGAGTCGTCGCCGCGCGTCAACTTCACGAGCAGAGTGTCGAGCGACGTGTCAATCATCACGGTATTTCGCTCCACAGGAAGGCAGGCCGGGAAAGTAGACAATGCCAATGCGTTTCGCCCTCTGGCCCCCTTTGGCCCGGGCCCAGCGTCCGCGGGCGGCCGATTCGACGGCCAGGACGGCAGCGCTCACGGTCAAAGCCGCCATGACTCGGCCCGCCGTCTGTCCGGGAGTCAAGGGTGCATTCCTGTCGCCGGAGAACCGGCCGAGCAGGCGATCCAGCGAGTCCTCAATCGTCGACGTATGGAATGGGAAAAATCCGGTCATCAGACCCGCCATCTCAGGTTCCGGCAAATCCGACTCCTCTGATGAGGCGAGCTCGGGCCGCTGGCCCTTCAAATCAATATAGGCTTGTTCAAGTTTGCCTGATCGCCAATGTGTACCCGTCGTCCTGGGCAGAGAAGAACCCGTGGCTACGGCCACCTGATTCACTAACCCTTCAAGAATCACGACGCTGTTCCCGGCTTCGATCGTCCGGCGCGCCGGCAGCGAAATGGCCCGGGACATTTGCGTGGCGGCCTGAAAATCCACGAGTGCTAACGTCTTAGCACCTTGCGTCGCCGAAAATCCGTCCGGGCCCTTCGGGACATTTTGCACGACGCGGACGCGGGGAGCGCCCTGGGCCGATTCACGTGGCAGCGACGTTGCCGGTGCCAACGTGGTTGGTGACGCGGCAGGCTGCGGAGGTGGAGCCGCGGGGGGAGGTGGAGGGGCCACGCCGTCGCGAGGCGGGTCAGTCTTCCTCCCAACCGGCGCGGCCGCGTCCGGCCTCAAATCAAGAGGGACCTGTGCGTCCGTGAAGCCGCGTCCGCTTCCAGGCGGGCGCCCCAATGCGCTCAGGAGTCGCCGCCCCTCCAACGGTTCCAGCAAAAGAGGACGCAACCTCGAGTGCCGAGCCATCGCGCGAGAATGCTCAGTTGATGACATCGCCCTGCTTCTTTCTCAGTAGGCGAACAGCAACAGTCGTCGGCAGAGATGAATAGCCGAATCGATCGTAAGCAAGATAAGGAACACGCCGGCCGAGCACCCGTGTCTCAGGCAACTTCGCTCAGCGTCAGTGGCTCCGATCCAATCGATTGACACATTGCTGACATGCATCCTGTGTAGCAAATCTAACGGCGAGGTTTTCCAGGTCAAGGGTGTGCCCTCACACCGCACGTTCTCGAGCCATCATCGCTCCGTGCAAACCCACCATAATCCACTCAAATCATAGGGCTTTCGAAGAAACAACTTGCGAGAAAATTGTTTCCCACTCGGCCATGTGGATTTGACTGAATTCACCAATCTGCCCCTTCGATCAAAGCCGCTCGGCTCAAAAGCCCATCGCCAAGTTTTTTTTCTGCGCGCGCTTCGACCGAGCCTGCGCAATGAGCTTGATGAGAGTAGAGCCAGCACGCCGCGTCCTGCGTTCCGCCAAATTTGGCTTTGGAGACGATTCATTACGCCCTCGATCCGCTCGCGGAACCCTCTGGTTTATCGAAGTTCCCCGGAGCCCATCTGGCTGCCGGAGAACTCCACCAGACCCGCATCCAGCCGACATCTGCATTATTTCATGTTATTAGCAACTTCGATCTCTCCTCTTTAGGACCACCTCCATGACTCTCCTCGGCCGTTGGAACCACCAAGCCGTGATCGGGTTGTTCCGGCCACAATGGCGACCCGCAAGATCGCGTCGGCAAGCGTTCGCGCCCCACCCTGGTCTCGAATCGCTCGAAGGCCGATGCCTGCTTTCGGCCAGCGTTCGCACAATTGATGGGACAGGCAACAATCTCACCAACCCCAACTGGGGTTCGGCAGGAGTTGACCTCTTAAGGCTCGCCCCCACCGCCTACGGGGACGGCATCTCGGCACCAGCCGGTGCAGACCGGCCCAGCGCCCGTGTCATCAGCAACAGCTTGGCCGACCAGGGGGATGACGACATCCTGAGTGACCGGTTCCTGTCTGCCATGATCTATGCCTGGGGACAATTCATCGACCACGACCTCAGCCTGACACCCACCGGCAGCCCGGCCCAGGCGTTGAATATCAACGTACCGGCGGGCGACCCGAGCTTCGACCCGGCGGGTCTCGGGAACAAGGTCATTCGCCTATCCCGCTCACTGACCGATCCCGCCACGGGCACTGGCACGGGTGCCCCGCTGGAACAGGTGAACGTCGTCTCCGCCTGGCTCGACGGCTCGCAAATCTATGGCTCCGACTCCGTCACCGCCTCCAAGCTCCGCACGTTCCTCGGCGGCCGACTCAAAACCAGCCCAGGCGAAGACGGAGTCATTGGAACATCCGATGATCTCTTGCCTTTGAATAACCTCACCTATTTCCCCAGCGGCACACTGCCGATGAGTAACGATGCGCATCGCGTACCCGACGACCAACTCTTCGCCGCCGGCGATGTCCGGGCGAACGAAAACGTGGAGCTCACCAGCCTCCAGACCCTCTTTGTCCGAGAGCACAACCGCATCGCCGATTCGCTCCGGCAGACGAATCCAGGGATGGACGACGAGACGATTTACCAGACGGCCCGCGCCCGAGTCATCGGTGAGCTCCAGGCGATCACCTATAATGAGTGGCTCCCCGCGCTTCTCGGGCCTGGGGCGTTGAAGCCGTACCGCGACTATGATCCGACCGTCAACCCAGGGATCGCCAACGAGTTCTCGACGGCCGCCTTCCGCTTCGGCCATAGCTTGCTTGGCGATGACGTCGAGTTCCTCGACGGCAATGGCCAACCGATCGCCGATGAGGTTTCGCTCAGCGACGCCTTCTCCAACCCGGCACTGCTTCAGACGCATGGGATCGAACCCCTCCTCAAATACCTGTCCTCCGACCCTTCCTCGGAACTGGACAGCACCATCGTCAACAGCGTGCGCAACTTCCTCTTTGGATCGCCGGGAGCGGGGGGCTTCGACCTGGCGAGCTTGAACATTCAGCGCGGTCGCGACCACGGCCTGGCCGACTACAATTCCATGCGAGCCGCGTTCGGGCTGGCTCGCGTGACCAGCTTCGGGGAAATCAGCTCGGATCTGGACGTTCAAGTCAAACTCCAGGCCCTCTATGGCAGTGTCGACAAGATCGACGCCTGGGTAGGCGCACTGGCCGAGGATCACGTCCCGAACAGTAGCACGGGGCCCTTGATCCGCGCGGTGCTCATTGATCAATTCACAAGACTGCGAGACGGTGATCGCTTCTGGTACCAGCGGGCCTTCAGCGACTCAACGCTTCGGGACATCGATCAGACATCACTCACGGATGTCATCCGCCGTGACAGCAACCTGTCCAACATCCAAACCAACGCATTCTTCTTTCGAGTCGGCATCAGCGGTACCGTCTTCGCCGACCGCGATCGGAACGGTCGCCTCAACTCAAGGGAAGCCGGGCTGGCCGGGCAGACCGTCCAACTCCTCAGCGCCGATTCGGGCGAACTGGTCGCCTCCACCACGACCGACGCCCGAGGCCGTTACACGTTCGACGTTTCGAGTGGCCTGGGTCTGGGTCGCTACCAGATCCGCACAGTCCAACCGAACGGACAGCCAGGGACACCGTCACCGCGCACAATCGTGCTGACGCGTGGAGACACGTTCGCGTTGAGTAACGACCTGGGCGTCACCCCGGAGAAAAAGCGTTCGTCCGTCCTGCCCCAGCGTGATGCAAAACCTCGCCCAAGGCTGGTCGGCCTGCCGGGCACGACTCCAGGCTCCGCACCGTTCCCAACATTCGGCCGCAGGCGGTCCCGGCGAACCCCATAATTCTGCGGGAAGGACCGGCAACAACAGGAGGCAATACGCCTCTGTCTCGACGCGAAATCGCCCGGGACTTTCGCGACCTCCTCACTTCGAGTCGATGCCCCTCAATTGCCCGGTCCATTCAAAACGGGAAGTGAGCCGGGTCCAGGGCTTCCGGGCGACGATCGCCACGAGAATTGAAGTCCATGCGCTGACGGGGGTCGAAAAGGTGATAGGTCGCCTGAATCGTGGGGAGCAGAAAGAGGCTCCCGAGCAAGACCACGCGAACGGCCCGTGAGTCTGCCGAGTCGCTAATCCAGGCCACTCCCTCAGCGATCACAAGCAGGAGGGCGGGGACGAGGAAAAGGAGAAGCCTTCCATGAAATGGATAAAGACAGAAACACGCGACGCCAAGAGTAATGAGTCCGGGAGCCACGAGCATCCAGAACAGTTGATCCGCGCCCCTCCTCACAAATGACGCGCAACCGGCCAGAAAGAATCCAAAGGCCAGCAGCGCGGATAGCGTGGGCCCCAGCGGCGTACGGATCTCGAGCGGGTTGGCAAAGAGATACAGGACGCTCCGGATCAACCAACCAGCGGACCCGATAACCGTCAACGGCCTTGGCGGGAACGCGAAGGCCCAGAAGACCCACATCATCCCACGATGCCCAAGTTGCTCGTTCGAGACGGCGTAGACGAGGACAAAACTCGCCCCCCAGGCCAGACACATCAGCATCAGAGAGAGGCCCTGCTTCCGTTCGCCTTTCGCGAATGCGGAGGCAATCAGGACAAGACCCAGCCCCGCGAGTACGAACGCCACGGGATGCGAAAACCAGACGGCAACCGCTCCCACCAGGGCGAACCGAGCCAGTCGAAGACTCGTCGCGGGGCGCGAGACCAGATCCAGCGCGAAGAGGGTGCACAATAGCCCCATCGCGACGTCGGTCGAATACTGCTTCAGCTCGGAGGAGAAGTAGATCAGGTCATCGGAAACCGCGAACAGGGCCAGAGCGATCCAGACGGCATTCGGCCGCAGACAACGCTGAGCCACGCAGGCGAAGAGAAAGAGCGAGGCGATCCCGCACAGCAGCGGGAAAATCTTGAGGACGAGCGGGTGATCACCCAAGAGCTGGAATAAACCCCATTCCACAACCAGAAACCCAGGAGGGGCGAGTTGGGACCCGGAGAGTGGTCCGAACAGCTCCCACAAACTCTTTTTGACGATGTTTTGCGCCAGCGATTCTTCGTCCATCCAAAGCGCGCGATTGGACAAAAATTGCGTGACGCGCAGGACTACTCCCAGAACGAGCAGGATTGCCAGCTTTCGTTGCCTCACCCAAGCGGGAAGCCCATCAAAACGCAGCTCCCACCGCACGAGCTTCTCGAATGCACTCGCTCGCGATCGATCGCCCACAGTCACGTCGCCCCCCTCGCTCGGCAACACGTTGCGAGGCGAGCTCCCGCCCAAGACCTCGGCGTTCCTTCCGTCCCCCCAACCTCGACAGTACCCACTCGGGTGCCGGTCGACAACCAGTCGCACCAAGCGGGAGGAACAGCATCAAAACAAATTTCTTTGATACGTTGACTCCAATCCGGTTTCGCCCGCCAAACCCACCGCTGGCATCCTGGATTTCCCTGCGCTATGATCCAAGCCGAAGTCGGGAACGCCTGGTCGATCGCCAGGTGGCAGGACAGGCGCCAACCTCCAGGGAGCAAGGCTGCGATGAGACGTCTCTTGAACGCGGGTCTGGTGATCGCAACGCTGCTGGGTCCGATCTTAACCGCCCTCCCTACCTCGGCCGCCGAGGGGCCGACGGAACGTCCCAACGTCGTCTTCCTCTACACCGACGATCAGGCACAGTGGGCCTTGGGGGCCTACGGGAACAAGGAAATCCACACACCGAACCTGGACCGACTCGCCCAGACCGGGGCCCTCTTCCGGAACGCCTTCACGGTCACCCCCGTCTGCTCCCCGTCGCGAGCCAGCATGTTGACCAGCCGCTATTCCACCCAGTTCGGCATCGCCGACTGGATCGACCCCAAAATCGAGCCCGACCTCGGCCTGGCCCCTTCGGCCATCCTCTGGCCCGAACTGCTCAAGGCCCAGGGCTACGCCACGGCGCTCATGGGCAAGTGGCACCTGGGAACACGCCCTGAGTTCCACCCCACGCGCCAGGGATTCGATCGATTCTACGGCTTCCTCGGGGGGGGGAATCAGCCGATAAACCCCGAACTCGAAGTTGAGGGGAAAGTTCAGCGCGTCGAAGGCTCGCTTCCCGACCTCCTGGTCGGCCAAGGGATCCGCTTCGTCGAGGCCAATCGCGACCGCCCCTTCCTGCTTTCGATTCACTTTCGGGCGCCCCACGTCCCCTACGCACCCGTGCCCGAACAAGACTCAGCGCACTACGACACGCTCGACCCGACGATCCCGGACGTCCCTGGCCTGCCCCGTCAACGGGTCAAAATGCTCACGAAACGCTATTACGCGAGCGTCAGCTCGGTCGACCGCAATGTCGGCCGCCTGCTCGATCGACTGGAAACGCTGGGGTTGACGGGCAAGACCATCGTGATTTTCACGAGCGACCATGGTTATATGATTGGTCACCACGGTCTCTGGCACAAGGGAAACGGGTCCTGGATCATGGAAGGTAAGCAAGGGCGCCGGCCCAACATGTTCGACAACTCGATCCGAGTCCCCCTGATCGTCCGCTGGCCGGGCGTCGTCGCCCCGGGAACCACGATCGACCGTGTCGTCTCCAACCTCGACCTCTTCCCCAGCATCGTCGAGATGACCGGCAGCGGCGTGCCCGACAATTTGCGGATCGGCGGTCGGAGCTTCGTCCCCCTGCTCCGTGAGCCGAACAACACCTCGATCCCCTGGGATGATACCCTCTACGGCCAGTACGACATGCACAACGGCCAGGTCGCCAATATGCGGTTGATCCGCACACCCGAGTGGAAGCTCATCCGCCACTTCGAACCGGGTGTGGAAGACGAGCTCTTCCACCTCACCGACGACCCAGGGGAGACCCGGAACC
Source organism: Singulisphaera photorubra (assembly GCF_045290345.1). Classification (GTDB taxonomy): domain Bacteria; phylum Planctomycetota; class Planctomycetia; order Isosphaerales; family Isosphaeraceae; genus Singulisphaera. The sequence continues at coordinate 6,468,214 of NZ_CP155447.1, forward strand.
TGGCTGGCGACCCAGCCCACCGCGATCGCAAGGCAGAGTTGGCGCAACAGCTCAAACAGTGGATGATCTCGACCGGCGACCCCAGAGGGTCCAACGAGTCAACGGCCCACTGACTTTACCAGCAAGACCTACTTACATAAGTTTATTGAGTCGAACGTCCAACCAACAAGCATGCACCGGGCTTCGATCGGATAGGAGGACTGATCGAGCCTGCTATGGTGCACTCGGCCGGCGGATTTCCAGGGCAAGGGCCTCCTGACACTCTCGCCAGAGGGCACCTACAAGCTCACCAGCCGGCATCGAGCGGGCCAGTGCCACCCCTTGGCCCGCCCACTGGGCTCCGTACCCGAACTCGCCGACAGCCTTCGCGGCCGCATGCAACGCCTTCCCGGCGTCGTAGGCGATTGGATAGCTCGGGACGTCGTCGGCAGGGCTCAAGTCCCCGAATTCGGTGAAGAGATTCGCCAGCGACCGGGCCGGTCGGCCGGAGATGGCACTCGTCATGACGGTGCGGCGAGCGGGTTGTTCCACCATCGCCCGCCGGTAGCCAGAGTCGGCGGCCGACTCGGGACAGAGGATGAATGCCGTCCCAAGCTGGGCCGCACTCGCCCCCAGTGCCAGGCTCGCCGCGACTCCCGCCCCGTCCATAATCCCCCCGGCCGCCACGACCGGGACCGAGAGGGTCCGGACAAGGAGCCGAGTAAGGGCCATCGTACCGAGGCACTCATCCGGTGCGTCCTGATCAAAGGTACCGCGATGCCCCCCTGCTTCGTACCCCTGGGCAATCACCACGTCGACTCCGGCCACTTCCACCGCCAGGGCCTCGGCGGGATTCGTCGCCGTTGCCAGGAGCGTGATGCCGGCCTCCTTGAGCCTTCGAATTCGGTCCGCGTCCGGTAGTCCGAAGTGGAAGCTCACAACCGTTGGCCGCTCGTTGACGAGCATATCGAGCATTGCGTTATCAACGAGAAAGCTCGTGTAAATTTCACGGAGGAGCTTCGAGGGCTTGGCCCCGTATCGTGCAAAGTGTGTCTCGAGCCGCAACAACCAAGCGGCCTCGCGCTCCGGGTCTGGGATCGCTGGGGGATGGCAAAACACATTCACATTGAAGGGCTGGTCGGAGAGAGTTCGCACCGCCTGAACCATCTTGCGGGCCGCCTCGGAATCAAGGTTTCCCACGCCAATGGAGCCGAGACCGCCTGAGTTCGAGACGGTAGCCGCCATCTCCGGCGTGGAGACACCCGCCATCGGTGCCTGGAAAATTGGGATCTGGATACCAAGCTTTCGGGTGAGATTGTTGATCATCCGTCGCCCCCCAAGACTTCCCCTTTCTCCAACAAAAGGTGCCAACTCGGGCACCCTCGCCAATAGCCCGAAATCCTGACTCTTCGACTCTCAGGGGCAGCCCCCCCCTCCAGGGCCAGCGCACACTAAAGTGTTGATCCGGCAAGAACTTGCAGAAGAAAGTCGTCACTCCAACCGCAACTGCGTCGTTTCATCACCAGACTGTCACGGCCCGGATGTTGCTTCAATAGCGACAGTGTCAGGCGATTGAGCCATGCGAAATTCTCGCGCAAGTGCTTCTCTCGGATTCGCGACTCGTCCTCGCGATAGGTTACATCGAGACTCCAATGACAGGCGTTTTCGATGCCCCAATGGCTCCGGACGGCGTGGGCGAATCGTTTCGCATCGACATTAAGACTGCTGATATAATAACGCACTTCGGACGTTTTTTCCGTTCCGGACACAATCAGAGACCACGACACCGATCGACTTCAGCCCTTCCATGGCTTGAGCCCGGCAAACTTTCTGGCACAGCCATCTGAATGTACGTACGCGTTTCGGCTCGCCCATGGGCCGTCTCGCTGGTCTGAAGCCGACTCGCTTTGACATCGGCGAAATCGTTCTCCCATTCTTTGTTGATCGCTCCCATAACAGCCTGGTGCAACGTCTCCTGGTTTCCTTTCAACGCCAGCACATAATCCGCCTCGCCCTCAACGATTTGCGAGGCGATCGCCTTTGTGTCCCCATCGCGTCAATCGTGATGATCGCTCCTTGATGTCCACAAGCCGCAGTAACTCGGGATGGCCGTGATCTCGTTGGATTTCTCGGCGCAGGCCACTTGCCCTAACGACAGGCCAAATTCGCTGGCCCAAACGCTGACCGAATGGAGAGCCCTAGACCGTTCTTGTGATCGTGACTTCGCCGCAACGTTTTCCATCAATCGCCAGGATCGGTTGCTCGACGCCGGTCGCCGCAGTGGCCGCATCGCGCAAGATTGGAGCCAGTTTGCGAAACAGGCTTGAAACGCGGCGGGCTTGAGGATCATCAGGACGCGACGAAGACATCCTTTCGTGGGACACCACGGGGTAGGTCCAGGAGCTTCACGAGGAACTCCTCCTTCATGGCGGCCCACTGGCGATCGCGGTCGGCCCGGCGGCACCAGCGAGGACCGCCATCAAGGCAATGACGAGCACACTACTCAGAGGATGCTGGCGGTTAATAGTGGAGCGAGGGTCCTCCAACTCGGCGAAATGCTGAATGATTTCGTCAATGTCGTTTTGCTTGATATTCGCCATGGTTGACCCAAGTGCGTCGTAGCCGTAAAAATCTCCCAGAGAATGTATACAAATAAATCGGCCAAAGCGCAAGCGTCATAAACTGCCAAGCCTACGCAAAATGCGCGCTGGCCCTGCCCCCCCTCCTTGATGATACCTTACCCCAGTCGCCAAGCCCCAATGTTCATGTCCAGTTCGCACGAGAAACCTCCCCGTCCGACCTATCGTCGACATGAAAGTTATAGAAGGAGCGATCCTCGGACTCGCCATCTCACCCTTAAAACGAATTTATCACCCAAAAACGCAAATATTCACAAATCCACATCATTCATTCTTCCGAATCTTATCAAGCAGAAGGTTCATTGATTTCAAAACCTCGGGGTGGTCCGAGGCGAGGTTCTTGGACTCCGTTGGATCGGCGGCGAGGTCGTAAAGCTCGAAAGCAGGCCCGTTGTTCTTTTTCTTCGCGGCCCCGGCCTTCTTCGTTGCGGCTCCCCCCTGGCCTGTCGCCTGTCGCGCGATCAGCTTCCATTTCCCCTGGCGGAGTGAAAGACCGCCCCCCTGCTCGACGAGGTGATCACGTCCCTGCGGCGATGTGCCCAGCAGAGCAGGCAATACATTGTGACTGTCAGGACCAGCCTCCTGAGGTAAGTTGCGTTTGGCCAGGGCGGCGAATGTCGCGAGCAGATCAATCTGGCAGATCAACGCATCAGAAACTCCTGGCTTAATTTTTGCAGGCCAGGATGCGATCAAGGGGACACGCGTCCCCCCTTCATAGGGGGAGTACTTGCCACCACGCAGAGGTCCGGAGGGACGATGCCCGTTGAGCATCTTCTCCGCCTCATCAGCATAGCCATCGTCGACGACCGGGCCGTTGTCGCTCGAGAAAAGGACGAGCGTGTTGTCGGTCAACTTCAGGCGGTCGAGGGTCGCAAGCACTTCGCCGACGCACCAATCGAGTTCCTCGATCACATCGCCGCGAACGCCGCAGCCGCTCTTGCCGGCGAATCGGGGGTGTGGCACGCGCGGAACGTGGACGTCATGGGTGGCGAAGTAGAGGAAGAAGGGGCGAGCCTGGTTCCGATCGATGAACGACGTGGCCTCGCGGGTCAGGACGTCGGCCATGTCCTCGTCGACCCAGCGGGCCGACTTGCCACCGGTCATGTAGCCGATCCGGCTGATCCCGTTGACGATCGTGTTATCGTGTCCGTGGCTCAGCTTGATCTTGAGTTGATCGGGGTTCGATCGCCCGGTCGGCTCGTCACCTACGGGCTGCACGTAATCCACCTTGATCGGATCCTTCGGGTCGAGGCCAACCACGCGGCGGTCCTTCACGTAGACGCAAGGTACGCGATCCCCCGTCGCCGGGAGTATGAAGCAGGAGTCAAACCCCACTTCAAGCGGCCCTGGCCGGATCTCGCTGTTCCAATCAATCGGTCCCTCGCCAAGCCCCAGGTGCCACTTGCCGACGGCTCCGGTCGTGTATCCCGCCTGCTTCAATAGTGCCGGCACGGTGATCCGGCCCGGCTTGATGATCAAGGAGGCGTCACCCGGGAGGATGTTCGTGCCTTTTTGTCGCCAGGCGTACTCCCCGGTCAAGAGCGAGTACCGCGACGGCGTGCAGGTGGCCGCGGGCGAGTGAGCATCGGTGAATCGAAGACCACGCGAGGCCAGACGATCAAGGTTCGGTGTCTTGACCCTGGTCGCGCCGTAGCAGCCGAGGTCGCCATAGCCCAGGTCATCCGCATAAATGACGACAATATTCGGTGAAGTCTCGTCGGCCCCACTCACGGTCGTTCCCCAGAACGTGAGCAGCAACGCCGTGGCGATCGAAAATCGTGAACGCATCGAGATTCGCTTCCTCGCTTACAAGGTGTCAAGCCGCCGCGCGATCAATGGGCCAGGCAGCAGGCCGGTTCGACGAAAAGATCAGAGCTCAGACCCCGAAGTGGCCGCTTCGCCTCAACGGCGCGGTCATAAACGAGCTTACCGCCGAGCAGGACGTGGGACACGTGCGACGCGTACTCGAACGGGTCGCCGTCGAAGAGCACGACGTCAGCCACCTTGCCTGGCTCCAGGCTGCCGTATTCGGCGTCGACCTTGAGGATCTTGGCCGCGTCGAGAGTGACCGCCTTCAGAGCCCGCTCGTAGCCGAGGCCGTTGGCCATCGCAATCGCCGCTTCATAGAGCGGCAGCCGGGTCTTGGGGACATAGCCCTCGTAGGCCGACGTGATCGCCACGGGGATGCCCTTGTCCGCCAGGATTGCGGCATTGTTCAGGGTGGTATTGAAGGTCTCGGGAGTCCCGGGGCGTTGCATCGTCGGATGAACGAGGACCGGCACCTTGGCCTGGGCGATCGCGTCGGCGAGCAGGTAGCCCTCGGTCGCCTGGCTGAGCACGAGATCCAGGGAGAACTCGTCGGCCAGCCGAAGCGCGGTGGCCAGGTCGTCAGCGCGGTGGGCGGCGAACACCGCCGGCACCTTCTTCTCGAGCAAGAGCCCGAGTGCCTCGTGCTTGAGGTTGTGGTCGGGTTCGGATCCCTCCTTGGCCGCGGCTCGCTTCTTGCGGTCGTTGGCCGCCGCGGTCAGGGCATTGCGGATCAGGGCCGCCGTGCCCATCCGGGTGCCCGGCGCCTTTCCTGGGTAAGACGACTTGGGGACCTCGCCCAGGTTGAAGACGATCGCCGACGGGACGCGGACCTTCATCCCCTCGGCCGTCACGCCATGTGTCCGGAAGATTCCGGCCTGACCGCCAATGACGTCGACCGGGCCGGGCATCGCCTGGATCAGGGTCACACCATGCCGGAGGGCAAACTCAAGCAATGGCTCGGCCGGGTTGAAGCTATCGAGGATCCGCGCATCGGCCTGGTTCGGGTCGCTCTTTTCGTCCTGGTCCTGGTCGGCCGCGATGTTCAGCCGGCCCGAAACCCCCACGACCGTATGTGTGTCAATCAGTCCCGGGGTCACAACCGCGGCCGAAAGCAGAGGCGTCCCTTCGGCGACGTCTACCCCTTCCGCCTTGCCAGCGTACTGGATCTTGCCGTCCTCAATGATGACCAAGCCATCCTCGATGGCAGGGCCACCGACCGTGTGAAGCCGCCCCGCGCGAATCGCGATCCGCCTCGAGTCCGGCTTGATGTCCGGAGCGTTCTGCACGGCCGGAGGCTTGACCCCGGTCGGGACCTTCAATGGTATCGCCGGCTTGGGCCGGGTCGTCGAATCCGGTAACGCGAAGCCACCGATGGCGTAGGACGCCTGGGCGGGGTCGTTGCGGTCGTACCGCTTCTTCCCCTCGATGTAGGTCTGCAAGACCTGCGTGTAAACGCGGAAGGGCCGCCCCGAGAGGACGAGGAAGTCGGCGTCCTTGCCAGGCTCGATCGACCCGATTCTGCGTTCGAGGTGAAGCATCTTGGCCGGGGTGAGCGTCAGGGCCCGAAGCGCCGACGCTTCCGACAATCCACCACGAACGGCCAGGCTTGCCGTCCGCAGCAGGAACCTTGACTCGGTGACGAAGTCATCGGTATTGACGGCGATCGGCACCCCCGCCTTCTCCAGGATGGCCGCGTTCTGTTCGAGGAGACCGTCGACTTCGGGCTTGCCGCCGGGGCTATCGAGGATCGTCAGCGAAACGCCGACCTTTCGCTTGGCCAGTTCATCGGCCACCTTGTAGGCTTCGGTGCCGTGCTGGACCACGACCTCGAAGCCGAACTCGTCGGCCAGCCGCACGACGGTCATGATGTCGTCGGCCCGGTGGGTGTGGAAGTGGACGGTCCGCTTGCGGTCGAGCACCTCGACGAGCGACTCCATTGCGAGGTCGCGTTCGGGTTCCGTGGCCGTCCTGGCCTTCTCTCCCCCCTCCGCCTTGGTCTTACGAAAGGCCTGCCACTTGCGGCGGTAATCCTCGGCTTTGAGAAGTTGCTCACGCTGGAGGGCGGCCGTGCGCATCCGGGTGCCGGGCGCCTGGTTCTTCGAGCCGTAGGCGCGTTTGGGGTTCTCGCCATTGGCCATTTTGATCCCCCCCTCGGGGGTGCCAGGGGTTACCATCATCGTGGTGATTGGCCCCCCGCGGAGCTTGACGTAGAGGGTCTGGCCGCCGATGACGTTGCCGCTGCCGGGCATGATGTTGGCGGTGGTGACGCCTCCGGCCAGGGCCATCCGAATCCCGGGGTCGTCGGGCCAGATGGCGTCGAGCGCCCGAATGCCGCTCTGCACGGGGCCCGTCATCTCATTGCCATCGGAATGCGCCTCGATCCCGGGCTTGGGATAAATCCCGATATGCGAATGCGTATCGACCAGCCCGGGGATGATGACCTTGCCCGCGACATCCTGGACCTGGGCACCGTCGGGAACGTCGACCTCCCCACGTTTGCCGATCGCGACGATCTGGCCGCCGCGCACCACCAGATCAGCGTCGACGATCTCGCCGCCGGTCGCCGTCAGCACCGTGGCCCCGCGAAAGACCTGAAACGCCGGCTCGTCACCGCGTGCAACCCCACGGGACATCGCGAGAAGGACGAGCAAAACGGACAACCGGCCATGGATCGTTCGCATCGGGATCCCAGCTCAACAAGGGATGGGCGAGAACCCTCGACAGAAGCGTCCTCGAAGTCCTCGACGATACCTAGCCCGCGTCAAAGCCGCAACGGAGCCCCCCTTCCTTTGACGCCCTGCGAATGGCCCCGGGGTTCCTCGTGGAAGCCAGGTCCCTTGAGGACCGCGGGCGGGCCCCCCGCAGTCCCAGAGGAAGGCAAAAAAACGTTCGTGCGTTCGGACGGGCCACCTTTGAGATGACCGTTCCGACCCTTAATCAGGGGCTCTCATTTCGAGAACGCTCGTGCCGGTTGGCCCGGCACGCGGACGGGCACGCTCCAGAGCGAGCCCCCTGCGGTGACGTAGAGCGTTTTGAGGTCGTCGCCCCCGAAGGCGCAATTCGTGCACTCGTCACGCGGGATGGGAATCCAGGTCAGCAGTCGGCCCTCAGGCGAGAAGACATAGACCCCCGCGGTCGGCTGTTCCTGGATTTCGTGCGGTGGGTTCGGCTTATTGAGACCGGCCGCGACGAAGAGCCGACCCGCCGCGTCGAGCTTGATGCCGTCAGGCCCTCGGGTCGTACCCCAGTCATGGATCAGCGTGCGGCTGGCGGCATCGACGGTTCCATCGGCCCGAAGGTCGAAACGCCACAATTTCCGGGCTCCGCTGACGGTGTTGTTGTTATTGTCGGCCACGAAGAGCCGTCGGTCATCGGGCGTGACGACCAGTCCGTTGGGGCGATCGACCTCGTGGGTGATGATCCGCGTCACCGATCCATCGGGATCGATCCGGTACACCCCCTCGACCGTACGCCCCTGCGAGTCGACGATCTCCATTGCGTTGCGGTCGCCATAGCACGGGTCGGAAAAGTAGATCCTGCCCGCGGAATCGATGGTCAGGTCATTCGGCTGATTGAACCGCTTCCCGTCGTAGCGTTCGGCCAGGACGGTGAGACGACCGTCCGCCTCGAGCCGGGTCACGCGACGGTTCTTGAACTCGCAGATAACAAGCCGGCCCTGGCGATCGAGCAAGAGTCCGTTCGATCCGGCGTCGCGACGATAGATCGAGGCCACGCCCTCACGCGACCGCCGATTGATGTTCCCCTCCCCGCTGGTCAGCAGTCCGAGCTTCGGGTGCCACAACGGGCCCTCGCCGGCGCCCTGCTCCAGAAGTTGTTCCGGCTTTGCGCCGGGGTCGAGTACGTCAAGTTCCTTCTGCGCAAAGGCAGGCGTGAACATCAACATTTCCAGGATGGCGACGAACAAGTAATGTCGAACGTGAAGGCGAGAGATCATCGCAACAGCCTCATGGTTTTCTTTGGCGGCAAGCCTCATCTTATCGTCGGATCGTTGCAGGGAAATGACAAACCGGGATCCGCGAACACATTCCCGAAAACCAGAGTCTGTCGCAAGGAAACCGGGCCGACTGTCTGCCCCGGAGGCCGAAATTCTCGAGAGAAACTCGTTCCCACGCTCTTGCCTTGCGTGGGAATGCCGTTCTGGCCGCTCTGCGGCCCCACCCGCCGGGGAAGACGACACGAAGCGTCGCGGATGGCATTACCACGCAAGTGCGTGGAAACGAGATCCCGATATCCTTGCCACATTCCCGAAATCCAAACAGAATTTTATTCCAGAGATCGGACGCTGGCCGATTCGCTTCTTGCCGGCGAGAATGATTCGTTTCGTCCCAGCCCTTGTCCGCCGGTTGTCGGGCATGCTACCTTTTCAAGAGCCATTCCGTTCGCGATCGCGCCATTTCCCGGACCGAAAATCTCGCACTGCACTCCGCCGCGATCCATCGCAAACCGTTCGAAACCCGTAGTACATCGCGAAACAGCTTCTCGACAGACGCCCTCGACCGTCATTCCTCAACGCCGCGGAATTCTGACGTGAAAGGTGATTTGATCCATGGAACTTTCCTCGTATCATCTCACCGAGGCAAGAAATCCAGGATCGTTGATTCCACAATTTCGAACCATGGTTCCACTTGTTCGACCGGAGCAAGCGACAGCAACTCTCGAGGTCAGGGTATGAGACTGGGCCGAAGGATGATGCTGATCGCGGCCTTTACGCTGGCGTTTGCGATTCTGTCTCTCAACATCATCGTCACGTTTGCAAGCCTCCGCACAATCATCACAGCGGGCCGCCAATCCAGCCACTCACGGGCCATCATGAACGAGGCCAGCAACATCATCGCGGCGATGAGAGATGCTGAGAGCGGCCAGCGGGGCTACCTCCTGACGGGATCTGACAGCTACCTCGAACCTTACCACAAGGCCCTCGACGCACTGCCCCTCCAACTCGACCGACTGCAAACTCTCACGGCGAACAACTCCGACCAAAGACGACGGGTCAACGCCTTCAGCCGTTCGATCGATCAGAAGCGTGTGGAACTCGAAGAGGTGGTGGCCCTGGTTCGCGCCGGGAACGAGGGCGCCGCCGTGCAATCCATGAGAAGCGGCCGAGGAAAACGGCTCATGGAGCGGGCCTTGCAGGAAGCCTCAGCCGTGCAACAACAGGAACGGCGCGTGCTGGTCCGCAACATGCGGGTCGCAAAGCGAGCCATGCAACGGACTATTCTCGCAGCCGTGATCGCGACGTTCCTGACGCTGGGCCTTCTGGGCTTGGCCCTGAACTTGCGGCGGCGGGAATTGGCTGAGCGAGAACGACGAGCCAAGGTAGTTCGAGAGAGTGAGGCCCGGCTCGTCACCACCTTTCTGAGCATCGGCGACGCCGTCATCTCCACGGATGAGACCGGGTGCATCCAGCTCATGAACCCAGTCGCCGAAGCGCTGACCGGGTATCCGCTCCGCGATACGATTGGAAGGCCCATCCAGATGGTCCTCCAACTCGTGAACGAGATGACGGGGCACCCATCCGAGAACCCGGTCGCGCGTGTGATCCGCGACGGCGTGGTGATCGGCCTGGCGAATCATACGCTTCTGGTCACCCGCGACGGCACCAGGATCCCGATCGACGATAGCGCCGCACCGATCAGAGACGCCACCGGCCGAATCATCGGCGTGATTATCGTTTTCCGTGATATCACCGCGCGAAGACGCGATGAGATCGAGCGTGAGCGATTGCTCACCGCCGAGCGGGTGGCCCTCGCCGAAGCGGAGAAAGCGAACCGGGCGAAGGACCAGTTCCTCGCGGTCCTCAGTCACGAACTACGCACTCCGCTCAACCCAATCATGCTCGCGGTCACGTCAATGCTCTCCCGGCCCGTCCCCCCCGAAGAGATTGGTCCCACGCTGGAGATGATCCGCCAGAACGTCGCCCTCGAAGCCAGGCTCATCGACGACCTGCTGGACGTGATGCGGATCGCGCGAGGGAAGATGTCCCTGCACACGACGATCGTTGATTGTCATAGTCTGATTCGACACGCCTTGCAGATCTGTCAGAGCGACATCCAAGGCAAGGAACTCGGCGTGACCGTCAACCTCTCGGCGCTCGACCATCGCGTGAACGCGGATGCGACCCGACTCGAACAGGTCTTCTGGAATCTGATCAAGAACGGCGTCAAGTTCACCCCGAGCGGGGGAACTATCGAGATCCGCACCTGGAATGAGATCGACCACACCACGAATGACCAGGCCATCATCATCGAGTTTGCTGACTCGGGGATCGGCATCGAGCCGAGCGTCTTGCCCTGGATCTTTGACCCCTTCCATCAAGGTGATGGATCGATCACGCGAAGATTTGGAGGCATGGGCCTCGGCTTGGCGATCAGCCAGGGCGTGGTTGAAGCTCACGGTGGCATTCTGACGGCCAAGAGCCTTGGCAGGAACCAAGGAGCGACCTTCCGGGTGCAATTGAAGGCGGAGCACAAGCCGGTACATCTCGCCGCAACGCTTCCCCTCAACAGTTTGACCTCACCGGTTCTGATGAAACCGCCGCAGACAAGCCTGCGAATCTTTCTGGTCGAGGACGAGCCGATGACCCTGATCGTCATGGCCAGGCTCTTGCGCAGGATCGGCCATGAAGTCACCACCGCAAGTACCGTCCGGGAGGCGCTCACGATTGCCGAGGAAGTCGAATTCGACCTGGTCATCAGCGACATCGGGCTGCCGGACGGCAGCGGCCTGGACCTCATTCGCCAGCTCTCGGCGAATCGCGTGTTGCCCGCAATCGCCCTCACCGGCTTCGGCATGCAGGAAGATATTCGCCAGAGCCGTGAAGCTGGGTTCCGGGCTCACCTGACCAAGCCCATTGACTTCGCAAGGCTCGTCTCCGCGATCCGCCAGGTCGCAAACCAAAACCAGCCAGCGGACCACGACTGACATCACACGCTTGCCCACACCTCTAAAAATTCGCACACCCAAATATCGCGACATCTATTTACACGGATAGCAAACGACCCAATCGCGATCGCGCCCGTGGCCAGCTGGCCCACCTCAATCATCATCGCGGGCTTGCTTCCAAGGCTTGCCTCCATTAATACCATACCTTAGGAATCGCGGTTCCTGCCCGGTGAGGGGCCTTACCAAAAACCGCATTCATGCCGACGCCGGGCTCGCCCCAGGACTCACTCCAAAGCGGGCAACACACGAACCAGTTCGAGGAGAACGCTCGATGCAAGACGACTCGCAACCCGTGAACGCGAACGGCGATTTCACCCGGAGAACGTTTGCGGTCACAACGCTCGCGGCCGGCTTTGCCCTGGCAGTGCAGCCGGTCTCGGCTCAGACCACCATCACGACCGACACCAACGGCCTGGAGGCGGGGGAGGTCAAAATCCCCACACCCGACGGCGAGATCCCGGCCTACCGAGCCATGCCGGCCAAAGAGGGCCCCTTCCCGGTCATCCTGGTCGTTCAAGAGATCTTCGGCGTCCACGAGCACATCAAAGACCTCTGCCGCCGCCTCGCCAAGGCCGGCTACCTGGCGATCGCCCCCGCGCTTTACGCCCGCCAGGGGGACGTGTCAAACATCAAAGAGATCCCCGAGATCATCGCCAAGGTCGTTTCCAAGGTCCCCGACGCCCAGGTGCTCTCGGATCTCGACGCCACCGTCGCCTGGGTCAAGGCCTCGGGCAAGGGGGACACGAACAAGCTCGGCGTCACCGGCTTCTGCTGGGGCGGGCGCATCGTATGGCTGTACGCAGCGCACAACCCGAACCTGAAGGCCGGGGTGGCCTGGTACGGTAAACTCATCAGTCCGGCGGATGCGCTCCATCCGAAAAACCCGATCGACCTGGCCGGTTCCCTCAAAGCTCCTGTGCTCGGCCTCTACGGCGGAGCCGATGGAGGGATCCCGGTCGAGACCGTCGAGCAAATGCGCGCCGAGCTCAAGAAAGCCAACAAGACCGCGGAGATCGTCGTCTACCCCGACACCCCCCACGGCTTCAACGCCGACTACCGGCAGACCTATCGCAAGGACAAGGCCGAAGACGGGTGGAAGCGAATGCTCGCCTGGTTCCAACAATACGGCGTTGCCTGAGCCCCCGCCAGGTCGCCGACTCATTGCCAGTGCTGCGCTGGACTCGAGAAGGAGGTCCCGGATCCGCGACCTCCTTCCTTCAAGAAAACATCACCACATCTTTAATTCTCGCTGATTCGCAATACAAAGGATCAAGCTCGTCATGATGTTCCGAAAATCGTTGGCGGCACTCGCCGTCGTGTTTGTCCTGGCATCGACTCCCGGTCTAGCCGGCGACAGGACGGCGCAGCTTGATCGGGAATCGCTCGATCGGAATGTCCGCAAAATCCTCGCCGAGCATGAGGAACCGATCCGGGCCGGCCTCTGGATCGGCGGTCCCACGGGGGACGCGTTCTATACGTCCGATCCCAGGGCGAATCTTCCGACCGCCAGCGCGATCAAAACGGCGTTCCTGATCGAACTGTTTGCACGCCACGCCAGCGCACTCGATGACAGTCCGCCGGGTCTCGAGGCGATCTTGAAAGACGATCACCCGGCCGTGGCCCATTTCACTCCGGCGCAACGTACCGAGATTCGCGAGGGGCTCAGCGGGGCATCGGTCCGTCGGATCGGCGGCGTGATGATGGGCTCACTCCCCGCCTCGAACATCGTCTACAACGCCGCCGCCAACGTCACCACGGCACTCCTCGGCGGTCCGGAGGGATTGACGCGGGCGATCCATGACCGAGATCCCGCCTTCGCCCCGATCATGGTCCGCCGCTATATGCTGGCCGACCGCCGCGCCAAGGGAGACAACGAGGCCACGCCCGCCGCCCTGGCCGCCGTCCTGCAACGCCTGGCCGCAAAGAAAGTCCCTGGCCTCGACGCGTCTACGGTGGAACAAGTCCGTCTCTCCGTGCTCTCCAAGGACGAACCCAACCTGGGCCGACACTTCTGGAAGGACGGCGACCTCGCCAGCGCCCCCGCGACCCGCGTCGAATGTGGCTGGTACGAGTCAGGGGGACGCACAATCGTCTACACCGTCATGGTAGCCCAACCCGCCACGGGCGGCCGAGCCGGCGAGAAAGCCCATAGCCAGCTCGCCGAGACCGCCAAACGGTTGGCCGAGACCCTGGTCCACGCCACCGGTACCGAAGAAACCCGCTGAGGCCGGTCGCTCATCGAGCGACGGCCGACGGTAGGCCTTTTCGAGCCACCAGCTTGGCCCGAGGCAGCGTGTCATCGGGCTGGGCTGGGAACGAGTTGACGAGGTATTCCTCGCGGGCCCAGGTCTGAAACCGCTCGGCCGTGTGCGGCCAGTGATGGGCCTGCAACCAAGCCTGGTAGCTGAGTAGGGTCAGCCCTAGGTTGAATGCTCGGGTCCCCCGAATTGGCCGTACTTCATGCCGAACTGCTTGAGCGCCACTTGCGGAGTCGCACCATCGAGCAGCTTGGCCACCGCGGCCGCGAAGCTGCTATGGTCGATCCCCCGATACCCCTGCACCACCACCGGACGCGGGCAACTCTCAAGGACGTTGATCAACTGATTCAGCGTATGCCTTGAGGGCACCACTTCGTCGCGCAAATTGATCGCAACGAGCTCAACCTTGTTCGCCCTACAGACCTTCTGGTACTTCGCGAACCAGGAATGGCGCTGTGGGTCGCCGGTGAATGCCACGACGGTTCGCAAGCCCTCGCGGCGGATCAGTGCGTCGAGTTCGCTCGGTTTGAGGCGGGCACTCCGGTAAAGCCGGCCAGGGATCTCCTCGTGGAGATTGTTGCCCCCGAGGAATCCGCGGGACGACCAAACGAAACCGACCAACAGCAGCGCCACCACGCCGAGCGACACTTTCCATCCGAACTCCGGACTGAAGCGTCCGGGCTTCGTGGTCCGCTTGCGGGCCCCGTTGACGATCTCACCGACCACGCTCCGGCGAACAATCGACTCGTAGCTCAAAACACTGAGAACGATCGCCACGGTCGAGACCAGCAAGAACTTGATCGGGGCGGGCCAGGCCAGCGGCAAGAGCAGCACCTGGATCAGCACGACGATCGGCACGTGGATGATGTAGATCCAGAACGAGGCCTCGCTGAGGAACCTCATGGTCGTTCCTCTCGCCTGGACCACCCGAAGCAGCACGCCCAGCCCGCCGAAGACGGTCAGCCAGGAGAACAGGGCCGCGAGCATGCAGAAGACGACCCGGAGCGGTCCCTGGAGTGGGGAGGCCGCGTGCTGGAGCAACAGGGGCAACATCCCCGCGAACAGAACCAGGGAGAGGGCCAGGTAGAGCCCGCTCTGGGGAATGAGCCGTTGTTTGGGTTCGCGGACCTTGGAGATCCATCCCCCCACGGCGAAGAAGAACGTGTAATGGAGCAAGCGAAAGAGGTTCGGGACGATCACGTTGTCAACCCGGAGCATCGTGTCCGAATCGACCAAGAAGATCAGCGTCGTGGGGATCGCGAACAGAAGTGGTCGCCACGATGAGCTGAGCCACCGCGTCGGCAAGGACTCCTCGTCCTGGTCACGATCCCGAGGTGTCTCCGACCGGCCGCTCAACCGGCGGCGCAGAGTCCACACACCGCACCAGAGGGCGCAAACCAGAAAAAGGTACTCGAGAAACCAGAGATGCCCCAGGCCATATAAGTTGTGGCGAACCGCAGGGGGGAATCGCCAGCTCAGAATGTGGCTCAGGTCGCAACGGCCGGTGGCCATCAGACCGTAGCCCCAGATCAGATAGAATACGGGCAGGACGGTCAGGCTACCGAACAGCAAGGGGCGCAACAACCGATGCACCCGATGGTTCAGGAAAACGCGAGGACCACGTGACTCGCAAGCCGCGGGCGCGGAGACTCCCGCGGCCAGGAAGAACACGGGCATGGCAAACCCATTCACCCAGTAGATGAACGCGTCAAAAGCGACATGCCCCGAACCGTCATAGGCCACCCACATCGTCAGACGCAACGGCGTCGACACGTAGGTCAAGGCGGCGTGGTAGAGGACCACGAGGAAGGTGGTCACAACCCGCAACGCCTCGAGGGCATGGCCAAGCTGAGCAGGATCGCTGCCCTTGGCAGGCTGGGCGCCTCCTGCTCGAACGCTTGCACGCGCGGGGCGTGCCATCTTGGCTTTGGTCTCATCCATGAATACCACGTTCCTTCGCGATCCCTCGGCTGCTCCGGTGGTTCCGCACCGGGAAAAGCGATCATTGAGCGGAACGCTTCCTCGCAACCGCCGGTCTTGCGACTCATGATCCTGGGGGGGAGAGTCGAAATCTCAACGGAAAATATCCGTAAGATCAGTTGATTCGATCAGATCGCCATCCGCAACAAGGCCGAACTCCCGGCCCTCGTCGTTCCATTCGTCCTGAGGAACGGCCACTCTTGACATCATAAGGAAGAAGGCAATCCCGCGATTCCGCTTTGCCTCAAAAATCCGGCTCGGACGAACGGTGAAGCGCCAGCGGGTGCTCACCTCCCGGCCTGCGCGATCGGCTCGAACATCCCCAGAATACCGTCGATCCGTTTTCGCCGATATCTTTAATCCGAAATCGCAGTCATCGTCAGATCTCGCATTCCTTCAAGATCGAAACTCGAAAGCCCCGAGCCGCCGTCACGCAGGCCAAGGGCTCTCAAAGACCGCAACGCTAACGTGTTAGGGCTGAACTGAGACGGCCGCGGCTTGGCTCGTGCGACCGACCGTTTCGGCGATCGGCGGCGCTGCGCCTGGAGCCGCGGCGAGATAGTCCTCGCCGAGGAACGCCGACAGGGTGGCGGCGACCTGGCCCTGGGTCACGACGGCAGTGTCCTTCCGTTCCCCGAGCGCGGGGGTGTCGGGACCAATGACGGCGATCCAGATGGCGTCCGAGCCTTTCGTTTTCTCACCGTGGTCGCGCCAGCCCCGAGGAGGATCGCCCCGGCCATGATCGGTCGTCACGATCATCGTGGTCGTGCCCTTGTACTCCGGTTGTGATTGCAGCTCGTCCCAGAGCAACTTGAGGTTTGCGTCAACGTCGTGCGCGGCCCTGAGGTAATGGTCATAGCGCCCGCCGTGGGCAAATTCATCCGTATCTCCCAGGCTGACGTAGAGCACCCGAGGAGTCTGTCGCTTGAGTGTCTCCATGGCAACCGGGAACGTGAAGGCGTCGTGCCGGCAATTCTCCCAGAGGCGGGGAGACTGCATCATGACCCGGTTGAGCAGGGTCTGGCTTTCGGTCAGCGACTGGCCGGCCAAGGCCACCCACCCCGCGTTCACGGGCAGGCCGCTCCGCTCGACGTTGAGGATGTACGGAAAGAGGTCCCACGAGCCGATCGCGGCGACCTTGCCTTGGTAGCCCGGCTTGCGGTTGAGCCACTCCAGAACACTCACGTTCGGGTTGAGATTCTTGTCGTTGCTGTTGATCCGAGGGTCGGGCGACCCGGTCAGCAACTCGTTATATCCGGGATAGGAAAAATTCTTCCCGTTGGTCACTCTCGCCGTGCTTCCCTTGTCGGCGTTGCCGTAGATCTGCCCCTCGCGGGCGATCGTCTTCCAGAGGAACGGCATGAGTGCTTCGCGGCGAGCCTCGCCCCCCTCACGCCAGTACTCATGACGAAGGCGGTCCACATCGGCGACCCCTCCGTCCTGCTTGTTGAGCAACGACTCTTCCGCCCCTCGGAACACTTCCTGCCACCGCAGGCCGTCCGTCGTGACCAGGACGACGTTACGGGTCGCCAGCGGAAGCCGTGGCTCTGGTGCGGCGGCCCGTGAGTCCGTGGTGAAGAGCGCAAGAGCGAGCGGAAATGCAAAAGCAAACAGCAACCGAGGGACTTTCATCATCGAGGAGCATCCTGTCCGGCTGGTCCGAAGAGAGAAACGGGGCGACCGGAGCGCCTTGTTCCTCAAGGCAGAAGGGAAGATTCTAACTCCCTTGGCCGTCGCACGCACCCGGTCAGCCTGGAGCCTTCCTCTCCCCTTCCTCGGGAACTTGCAGTCTCAAAAGGTTCCCGGCAACGAGGGGGAAGGGGTTACTGCGCCGGCGGGAGCGGCTGGGTATAAACGTCGAATCCACCGTCGCGGTTCGAGACGTAGGTGATCCCCTGGCCGTCGGGAGTCCAGGTCGGAAAGCTATCACGGAGCGGATGTTGCGAGAGGTTCCGGGGGGCCGAGCCGTCAGCCTCCGCGAGGTAAACCTCGAACTGGCCGTCTCGGTTCGAGACGAAGGCGAGTCGAGCACCGTCGGGGGAGTAGGCGGGATAGTCGTCGAGCCCGGGACTGCGGGTCAGTCGCTGCAAGCCGGTCCCGTCCGGCCGGACCGCGGCGAGTTCCAGGCCCTCCCACCGGTCGGTGGCAAACGCGACCGCCTTGCCGTCGGGCGACCAGCAAGGGTGGGCGTCGAGGCCTGGGCTCTGGGTCAGTCGAAGGAGGTCGGAGCCGTCGGCCTTGGCGGTATAGATCTCCTGGTTCCCGTCGTGGGTCGAGCTGAACGCGAACCGCTGGCCATCGGGTGACCACGAAGGCCAGTCCTGATGGGCGAGTTTGCCTTGATCGGCGACGACCGTTTTCAAACCGCTGCCGTCGGCGTCGATCACGGCAAGATCGAGGTTCCCCTGGGTCCCGGATAGCGTGATCGCCGTGAAGACAACTCGCTTCCCATCCGGGGAGAACGCCCCGTTGTACTCCGGCGCCTTGCGGTCGGTGAGTCGCCGAGCGGGCGATGAAGCCGACCGGACATCGAGCACGTATTCCCAGATCTGCGAACCACCCGTTTCATGGCGTGCAAACAAAAGCCGATTCCCATCCGGAGCCCAGCTCGGCCGCTGCTTGTCGAGGCCGTCGCGCGTCAGCCGGACGATCGGTCCGGCTGGTCGAACCGACGGCCGATCCTCATCAATACCCAAGCCAAACGAAAGGGCCAGAGCGACCAGCAAAGGCAAGGGAATGGATTTGCTCATTACCAAACACCTGAATCCAACGATCAAAACAGGTCTTCAATCACTTCCCCCATCGGAGTGATTCCGACGCCGGTGAGGGCGGTCGTATCGATGCCGAGCCGGGCGAGGATCGTGGTGCCGAGATCGGCCGGAACGACGGGACGGTCCTTGGGGAGCTCGCCACGCCGGTCGGAAGCGCCGATGACCCGGCCCCCTTGCACGCCTCCCCCCGCCAGCAGAGCACTGTAGCAGTTGTTCCAGTGATCGCGACCGGCCCGGTCATTGATCTTCGGCGTGCGACCAAACTCGCCCACGGCCACGACCAGGGTCGAGTCGAGCAAGCCACGGTCCTCAAGGTCGTCGAGCAGCGCGGAGAGCGCCCGGTCGAACATCCAGCCGTGCCGGTCCTGCATGACCTGGAAGTAGCGGTCATGCATATCCCAGCCGCCGTCCCCCGCATCTTCAGGCCCTTCGACGTGCGTGCTCCAATTGACCTGAACAAACGGGATTCCCGACTCGACAAGCCGACGCGCGATCAGACAGCACTGCCCAAAGCGGTGCGGACCATACGCCTCACGCAGTTTTGATGATTCACTCGCGACGTCAAGAGCCGCCAGGCTCTGGCGCGACGCAATCAAGGTGCGTGCCAGCTCATAATGCCGTGTCAGCCGTTCGGACGGGAGCGCAGCCGCCTGATGGTTCGGCGAGGAATGATCGAGCCCCTGAAGCAGGTCCCACCTCGCTCCCAGTCGAGCGGCATCGACCCCTGCGGGCAGCGTCACGTCGGGCAGTTTCAAACCGACCCCCGGCTCATAGTCAAGCCGAAACGGGTCATAGGTACTGCCCAGTGATCCGCCCCCCTCACCGACGACCCGCTTCAACCCCTGGTGCAAGGGACTGCCGAGAATGATGTAAGGGGGAAGCGAGCCGGGCTTGCCTCGCTTCAAACGGCCCACGATCGCGCCTGTGCTCGGACGCATCGCCCGGTTGTTCTCCGCACCTCCGAGCCCGACCGCCCCGGCGATCGTCCCCGTCAGCGCGATCGTCCCGGCGACGCCATGGTCGTTCGACTCATGATGCAGCCCACGGAGCAAGGCAAACCGATCGGCACGGCGAGCCAAACCGGGCAAGAGCTCGCAGACCCGAAGCCCCGGGACCGTCGTGGCGATCGATTCAAAAGGCCCGCGGTACTCAACCGGCGCATCAGGCTTCATATCAAACGTGTCGAGGTGGCTCGGACCACCCCAGAGCCAGAGCACAATCACCGCACGAGCCGGTGGCGAACCATTGGCGGCGGAAGCCCGCAGGGCCAGGTAGTCGCCCAGCGTCAGGCCGAACGCCCCAAGCGTGCCCACCCGCAAGAAAGCGCGACGCGACGACCCGCTACAGGTCTTCTCATAGCTATTTCCAAGGTTGAGCATCAAGGCAACCCTCAAAGGCGGAAAGATTCGTTATCCGACCGATCATTCCGCAGTCAACGATTCCAAAACGCGTCGCGTTCGGTCGTGACGATCACTCATCCCGGCTCCTTTTGTGCGGCTTCAGGATACCAAGAGGACCGCCGCACGTCAGGCACTCGACACCAGATTCCGAACGACGTACCCGACCACCTTCCCATCTTCTCCTCGCCACGTGTTGACGTGAAAGCGGTCTGGGCGTTAAAAACAAGGGGGATTGGCCGGCACGGTCGTGGCATGGAATCGCGACCCGGCCTGGTGCGAAGTCCCCCTCGGCGCAGGGATTCCGCCCAAATCTTGCGCCGACACGACCTCATCAGGTCGTCCTCTTCATGCAACATCGATCGGAATCAGACAAAACCCGCATCCGTCAGAAGCCACTCTCGTTCTGGATCAAGCTGCTTTGCCGCCCCGGTCTTGCGTCGCGGATCGCCGCGTCTCGGGCCTTCGCGGCCCTCGGCGCAGAGGCCGGGCCGGCGATTCCTTCCCTGATTGCCCTGCTCGCCGCGCCCGATTTGCGAACACGAAGACGCTCCTATCTCGTCTTGCTCCGCCTCGGCCTGGAGGCCAACGTGCTGGCTCGCGCGTCCATGGCCCTTTATAACGAACCGGACCCACGGGATGAGGCGTCTCGAGCCTGGTTTAAAAGCATGGGCTTCCAGGACGATCCACCGAATCGCAGCGTTCGAATGCGACTGCTCGAATCCGCTCGTCAGGCCGACCTCGACTCCGCGGGCTGTCTTGCCTTTTTCGTGGCCCTCCTCGATGATCCGGACGACCCGGTCTGCAACCTGGCCTCGCGGGTATTGCGGGGGCCGTGGCTGCCCGCCCCGCCCGATTGGCTGAGAAACGTAGCGAGCGGCGACCCGGTCGCGCGAATTCAAGCCGCTCACGCGGCCGGATCGATTGGCACCGAGGGTCTGCCGCTGCTGAGGTTGCTGATCCAGGACCCCGAACCGTCGGTGCGGCGGGTCGCGGCCGTCGCGCTCGGCCGACTCGACGCCGAGGCCCTGGCTGAGTTGGCCATCGCCTTGGAGGACGAAGACCCGAAGGTCCGCCGCCAGGCGGTCTGGGCACTGGGGCGGCCTCTCGGTCCCGAGGCGATCGGGTTACTCATCCAAGCCATCGGGCATCCCCGAGCGGAGGTCCGTAAGGATGCCATTGACGCGGTGAAATCGCTCGGAATCCTCGCTAAGGACGCGCTTCCCGCCCTCGAGCAAGCACGCGAGGATCCTGATGTGGGAGTCTCGTCCGTCGCCGGCTACGCTCGCTCCTATGTCAGCGACCGGCTTCATGGGAAAACGCTGCGGCACTGGGCGGGGCGACTGCTGGATCCGAGGCCGCGAATCCGCCGCAACGTCGCCAAGATCCTCGTCTACGCCCCGCGTACCGATCTGATGATGGATGCTCTGACCGAATTGGTACGTGATCCGGATCCAGAGGTCAGGAACGCGGCCTGTTACGCTTTCGAAGAGGGCGATCTCGATGTCACGCATCCGGCCTTCCTGAGTCTGCTGCACGATCCCGACCCTAGGCACCGGTGGAACGCCTTAGGAATTCTTCACTACGGAATGCTTGGGCAGTGCGAAGCCGCGGTCGGGCGGATCATTGCGATGCTCGACGATCCCGATGAAGGCGTCCGAAGTCAGGTCGTCCATCGGCTCGTCCGTCGCGGCGACGAATATCGGATCCACGCGGCGGATGTCCTACCAGTTCCCGAGAGTTGCGGTGGGGTTGCCGACCCGGGCGACCGCTACGCGCGTGCCCGTGCGGCCGCCGCGCTCGGCGACTGGGACGAAGAGGGACTCCTCCCCCTGCAAGACACCCTGCGCGACCCGGACACCCTGGTCCGACGTGCCGCCGTCGTCGCGATCTGGAGGATCGGCGCCGCCGCTCTTGGCGTTGCTCAGATTGCCCTGGGAGACGATGACGCCCATGTTCGGATGTACGCTGCCAGCTTCATCAGTCAATGCGACCCGGAGGCTCTGCCACGTCTCGTTCATTTACTTGACGATCCCTCTGCCGCCGTCCGCGTCGCGGCCATTGATGGCTTGGCCCGGTTTGGCCAGAGTGCCGAGATCGCCATCCCCTGGCTCCACGACGCAGTCGATCGCTCCACTGATTCCCAAGTCCGACGCGCCGCCGTTGCCGCATTGGGTGAGGTCGCGCCGACAAGTCCGGATGCCGTGAGCACCCTCGTGAACGTGGCCTCCGACCCGGATCCTGAAATCAGGGTCGCGGCCATCGAGAGCCTGGGAGCCGCTACCCCGGAGTTCCCCCAAGTTATCCCCACGCTGATTCGAGCGATGGGCGACCTGGAACCACTCGTCCGACGCGCCTCGGCCTTATCGCTCGGCCGGATTGGTCCACGGGCCCACGCCTCAGTCTCAGTCATGATCGACGCCTGCTCCGACCCGGTCTGGCATGTCTCCACGACCGCGCGTGCCAACCTCCTCCGCTTGCTCTCGGAAACGAGCGAGGACGCCGAGGTGGAGGCTGTCGTCGCGACCCTGACCGAGGCCTTGAATTCCGGCAATTGGCTGGACCGATTCTGGGGCTTGGAAGCGCTCTCGAGCCTCATCGGCACCCCTCCCTCGACGATCCTCTCCCCTGATACTTCCCACCGTCACCCGTCTTGCGCGGATTTGAGTCTTCCTTGCTTCTTTCCGCCCGCCGCCAAGGGACTGGCCAAGGCGTTCCATCACCACCGGCCCGATGTCTGCCGGTCCGCGATTCACGCGTTCGTGGGATGCCCCGAGGCCGCCAAAATCGTCCTCCCCGAATTAATCGTGGTCTTTCGGACCCACACCGACTCGCAAGTCCACAGCTCGTGCTCGACCATCTTCCGCGAGCTTGGTCCCGACGCGGCTGACGTGGTTCCCGACCTGATCGCCGCGTTGGGCGAATCCGATCACTGGACGCGATTACATACGGCGATCACGTTGGCATGCGTCGCCCCCTCGAACCTCACCGCATTGTCGATCCTGATCGAGGGGCTTGATCGCCCGGAATCTCGCGATCGCGCGTGGGCGGCCTACGGGCTTGGCCAAATGGGATCCTCGGCGCAACTGGCCATCCCCCTCCTGAAAAAGACCCTGCTCGACAGCAATGAGCCGACTCGCAACGCGGCGGCGAACGCCTTGGAACAGATCCAGAGCGCTTCCTCAGATAGCGATTGCCCTGTCGCGGATCGTTGAATAAAAAAGGGGGCCTGAGCAACACAGCTCAGGCCCCCTTTGACATGCAAACTTGGTAATGCGACCTCAAGCTCAATCGCCGGCAGCCGCAGCGGTCGTGGTCACAGGCAGCGTGATCGCTTCGATCACGGAGACTTGCTTGCCTTTGTTGTTACCGCCCACGGCCAGCAAGGTACGACCCGGGCCGGGGAGCAGGCGGTGGGTGGTTCTGGGCAGAGCCCAGGCACCGAGCAATTCCCAGGCATCGCCCGCCTCTTTGAGACGGTAAATACGCCCCGTGGCGCCGCTGTAGTAGAGCCGGCCGTCGATCGTGTAGGCCGCCGAGCCGAACCCCTCGTTGGGCAGTCCGGCCGGAAGCTCAGGGCCGAGTGCCCACGTCCCGGCCTTGGGATCGTAGACATCAACACGGTTAATGACCTTCATGCTGCCAGCGACGAGACCGCCGAGCACATAGACCTTGCCCCCCTGCTCTCCGGCCGAGTGAGCCCGGCGCTGGAAGGGCTGAGGAATGGCCTTCCAGCCGGCCTCGGGGTGATCGAGGTCGAACGCGAGCGTGGTCTTGGGATAAGGGGCCAACTTCGAGTCGCCCGCCATCGTCCAGCCCCCGGTCACGTAGACCGTGCGGCCGACAATCACGGCGTCGTGGGTGGAACGGGCTTCGGGCATGTCGGCGAGTTTGGTCCACGTCTTCGTCTCGGGATCGAACCGGGAGAAGTCGGCGACCGAGTAGAGGTCATGGGCCTCGCCAAGCTTGTTCTTGGCGAACATGCCGCCAACCCGATAGAGGGCCTTGTCGTCAGCAATCAAAGCGCCGCCTTGGAGATCTTTTTCGACGGGGAGATCTTCCCAGGTCTTGCGGTCTTCGAGGTTCAGGCGGCGGAAGGTCTTCGTGGTCGTCTCGGTGCCGTAGCGATGGGTCCGGCCGACGTGACCGCTGTAGACATAAAGCCATTTGCCCAGCACCGCGCCACCGAAGCTGTTCACGGCCGGATCGGGCATCGTGGCGAAGATGGTGGGAGGGACCTCGTCACTGGCCGAGGCGTTCGCGGCGGCCTGCTCCGAGGGATTGTAGGTGAGAGTGGCGTAGTAGCGGGTTTCCGGATAATCCTTGCCGTCCTTCGACCCCGGGGTGACATCTACCCAGTTGGCCCAGAGGGCGGACGTTCCCTCGGCGATCCCGGCAATCGTCGCACGGCCCTTATCGTCGGCGGTCGCGTCGGTGGGTTTACCGGTCGCGGGATAGACCTTGATCCGGGCGTTGGCGACCGGCTTGCCATCGAAGAGGACTTCGACGACCGGCTTGCCGCCGAGATTGATCAGGCGAGCGCGGAGCTTGTCGCTTCCTTCCTTGGCGGTGGGAGCGATCAGACCGGACTGGGCCCTGGCCGTGTAGACGAGATGATAGGTCTTCTCCGCTTTCGTCTTGACTCCCAGGTCATGCTCGGTGTCGACCGTCGTGGGGAGCTTGCCAGCCCAGTCGGCGTTACGCGACTCCTCGCCCTGCGTCGCCGGTACCGTCTGGCCGTCCACCTTCAACTGGAGGTTCTTGGTGTACTTCACGAACGTCGCATCGGGTTCGGGCTCTTCGTTGAAGAAGGCCCGGATCGTCGCCGCGCTGCCGGCCTGCTTGGCCGGTTCCACCTTGAGCCAGATGAAGTGCGCCGAGGCGATCTGGGGGAGGATCGACGCCGTAGCCAGCGCGACCAAGAATGACCTGAAAAAGCGACGCGAAATCAAGGGAGGCTCCTTTAACAGACGAACCGTTTGTTCCGGCATGCAATAGCACGCATGATTATTAATCCAAGCTCGCCCCCCTCTCGTAGGTGTGATCACCATCGAAAGGAGGCGAAGTCAGTGAGCGGCCTGTGTTTCACGGCCGCCTTATTCTTCGACCGGCAAGCCTTTCATGCGGTGGCGGAGCTTGGCCTCTTGTTGCCTGCGTAGCTCCATCAGTTTAGCGTCCTGCTCCCGAGCTTTCTTACCTGCCTCGGAATCGGGGCTGACCACAGGGCTGGCGGGTTCGGCGACGGTTCCCGGCCCACAGCCGGGGAGGCCCAGGGCGCTGAAAACCAGGAGAGACAGTCCGCCAAGCCCGGCGAGAATGCGACGTCGCATGAGAGATTCCGCTCCTTTGCGGCAGATTTCGAGTCCATGGGTCCGTCAGTAGCTGTCGGAGGAGAGGACTTCCCCACCACCCATGGTTGACAAGCCCTGATAGACGCTCATGGCAATCGAGTCCTTGATCGCACGAACGCCTCCGTCACCGAAGAGGAAATTCGTTGTGCCAGGGTGGATCGACCGGAAGTTGGTCAACCGCTGGCCTTCGCCCGGAAAGGCAACGGCGGGAGGAGTGAAATCGGTCCGCGGCTCGGCGCCGCAGTCATTGAGCTTGTACTGATAGCCGACCGAGTCGACCGTGCGGCCGACCAACCCACCGATGATGCGAGCGGTCGTCGCCCCTTGTACCCAGGTCCGGGAACGACCATAGGCCATGTACATCAAATTATCATAGTACACGGGCCCGGCGGTATTATAGGAGGCCAGCGGAAGGCACACGCGGCTCGTCCCGGTGCCGGAGGCATAATACTTGTTGCGCAGGTTGCCGCCGGCCGACTCACCCATCAAGAACGTGTTGCTGGTGCCGTCACGCATCTCGGCCAGTGTCGTGGCCGTGTCGAAGCCGAAGGGACCACTCCGATCGGTCTCGCCCTGGCCTTTGACAATGTAGCGATTGGCGCCGCCGTTGAAGAGGTAGTCCGTCACCGCCGCTTTCGGCACCGACCAACCCTCGCTGCTCGTCCCGCCGACCTCGCCGGTGGTCCGATTGGACGGGCAGAGGAAGACGCCGAACTGGAGGGCAAAACCAGTGCTGTTGCCCCACTGGGCCCAGCCCTGGATGCCGGCCGAGCTGACCAGGCTGAAGTTAAACGTGTTAAACGCAGCCGTCTGCTCGATGTAGGGAAGAAGGAAACTGTAGCCAGTATAGTTCATGTACACATAGCTTGTTCCACCCTGCGCCGCCGGCGGGAGGACGTTGTGCGTACCCAGATAATTGTGCACCGCCAGGCCGAGCTGCTTCATGTTATTCGTGCACTGCATGCGGCGAGCCGCCTCGCGGGCCGCCTGCACGGCGGGCAACAGAAGCGCAATCAGGACGGCGATGATCGCGATCACAACCAGCAGTTCGATCAGCGTAAAACCACCAAGTTCACGTCGACCACGGTGAGGATGTTGAAGGATCATGATGGGGGGAAATTCTTCCATCGGCTGAGGATAAATGCCCTGGCCGGACCAGAGCCGGGGCACCTACAATCCATTTTTCTGACAGTCGGCCTCGAGATGATCCCGAGCGCCTGACGATCGCCCGTCACAAAACAGTGAGGAACGGGCGGCTCTGATATGTCGTCATCGAAACACACACGGCGCGGTCACTGGCGAGTTCGCCTGGACCACAACGCGCGTCTGATGGGATTTCTGCGCGTCTCAAGACCGAATGGCTGACGCAATTTTGATGAAAGATCGGGGCAAGCCGCTACAATCATCCACGGCTGGAAGACCCGGCGTCATGGGGAATCCTGAATCAAGGCAGGGACCAATCCGGCGGGACCAGCGTCGGAAGTCCTAAATATAGCCACGATGCAACTGAGATCCAGTCTCATCGAAAATCAATCTACTAGAGGAACACAAAGATCGTCAATAGTCCTGAAGGAATTCCTTGGGATTCGGCCTGCGGCTGAGTCTG
The DNA here is from genome assembly GCF_045290345.1 of Singulisphaera photorubra. Classification (GTDB taxonomy): domain Bacteria; phylum Planctomycetota; class Planctomycetia; order Isosphaerales; family Isosphaeraceae; genus Singulisphaera. The sequence continues at coordinate 6,494,967 of NZ_CP155447.1, forward strand.
GGAAACCACAGGAAACCAGGCTCGACCGGAGCCAGGGATCGTCTTGATTTGACAGAAGGAACCCGAGGACTCGACAATTCTCCTTAAAGGAGCGATCGGGCCACCGGCGGATCTTCTTGGGGGACTGCCGACCAGGTGCGGGCCCAGCGATCCCGATCGATCGGAGCCGTAGTTTTGACGACCATCTATATCGATGCGGACGCCTGCCCCGTCAAGGAGGAGGTTTACCGGGTCGCCAAGCGCTATGAGATCAAGGTTTTCGTCGTCTCGAACTCGCCGTTGCGGGTGCCGAACGACGAACGAGTCAAGGCCGTCGAGGTGCGAGGCGGCTTCGACGTCGCCGACGATTGGATCGTCGAGCACGTCGAAGCCAACGATATTGTGATCACAACCGATATCCCGCTGGCCGATCGCTGCCTTCGCAAGGAGGCGAAAGTCCTCGGTCCGAAAGGACGCGAGTTCACCGAGGACGCGATCGGCGATGCGCTCTCGACCCGTGCCCTTCTGGAGATGCTCCGTCAGGGGGGAGAGTTCGGCGGCGGCCCTGCCCCGTTCAGCAAGGTCGATCGGTCGCGGTTTCTCTCGAAGCTCGACGAGCTCATCATCGCCGTTCGCCGCCGCAAACGGACATGAGGCAAACCCAAGCGGGAGCGGCCTCGTGGTGAAATCGGTTGAGTGGTCCGGTTTACGGCGGGTTCGGAGCGCTTGGCAAACGGAGAAGGGGGCTTGAGCTGCGGCTCAAGCCCCCCTTTTGCACAAATCGTGGGTGAAGTGACCGGAAACTCACTCGCCGGCAGCGGCGGCGGCGGGGGTTTCAGGCAGGGGGATGGCTTCGATGACGGGGGTTTGCTTGCCCTTGGCGTTGCCGCCAACGGCCAGGAGGGTGCGTCCTGGGCCAGGAAGGACGCGGTGGGTGATTCGCGGCAGGGACCAGGCGCCGATGGACTCCCAGGCGTCGCCGGCTTGGCTGAGCCGGTAGATCCGCCCCGAGGCGCCGCTGTAGTAGAGCCGGTCGTTGACGGCGAACGCCGACGTGCCGAACCCTTCGGTGCGGCCGCCACCCGGCAGATCGGGGCCTTGCGACCACGTTCCCGACTTGGGATCGTAGACATCGACACGCTTATCAACCTTCATGCCGCCCCCGACGAGTCCGCCGAGAACGAAGAGCTTGCCCCCCTGCTCTCCCACCGACAGGGCCCGGCGCTGGAACGGCTGAGGAATGACCTTCCAGCCGGCGTCGGGGTGATCGAGGTCGAACGCAAGCGTGCTCTTCGGGTAGGGCGACGTATCCGAGTCGCCGTCCATCGTCCAGCCTCCGGCGACGTAGACCGTGCGGCCGATGACGACCGCGTCGTGAGTCGAGCGGGGCTCGGGCATGTCGGCGAGCTTGGTCCACGTCTTCGTCTCGGGATCGAACCGGGAGAAGTCGGCGACCGAGTAGAGTTCCTCGTCTTCGCCCACCTTGTTCTTCGCGGCCATCCCGCCGATCCGGTAGAGGGCCTTGTCGTCAGCGACCAGGGCCACGCCCTGAAGATCCTTCTCCAGCGGAAGGTCTTCCCAGGTCTTGCGGTCTTCGAGATTCAGCCGGCGGAAATGCTTGTCGGTCGTCTCGACGCTGTAGCGGTGGGTCCGCCCGACATGGCCGCTATAGACATAAAGCCATTTGCCCAGCACCGCGCCACCGAAGCTGTTGACAGCCGGGGCGGGCATTGTGGCGAAGCTGGTGGGAGGAACCTCGTCACTGGCCGAGGCGGTCCCGCCGGCCTGCGCTGACGGGTTGTAGGTGAAGGTGGCGTAGTAGCGGGTTTCGGGATAGTCCTTGCCGTCCTTCGTCCCCGGGGTTGCATCCACATGGTTCGCCCAGAGGGCGGACGTTCCCTCGGCGATCCCGGCAATCGTCGCACGCCCTTGGTCGTCGGCGGTCGCATCGATGGGTTCACCGGACGCGGGATAGACCTTGATCCGGGCCTTGGCCACCGGCTTGCCGTCGAAGAGGACTTCGACAAGCTTCTGGCCGTCGACCTCGATCAGGCGAACGCGGAGGGTATCGCTCCCTTCCTTGGCGGTGGGAGCGAGCACACCGGTCTGGGCGCGGGCCGTGTACTTGAGGCGGTAGGACTTCTCTCCCTTGGTCATCACGCCCAGGTCATGCTCGGTGTCGACCGTCGTGGGGAGCTTGCCGGCCCAGTCGGCGTTACGCGACTCCTCACCCTGCGTCGATGGGACCGTCTGGCCGTCCACCTTCAACTGGAGGTTCTTGGTGTACTTCACGAACGCGGCATCGGGCTCGGGCTCTTCGTTGAAGAAGGCCCGGATCGTCGCGGTCCCGCCGGGCTGCTTGGCTGGTTCAGCCTTGAGCCAAATGAAGTGCGCCCAGGCGATCTGGGGGAGGATCGACGCCGTGGCCAGCGCGACCAGGGATGACTTCAAAAAGCAACGCGGAATCAATGGCAGCTCCTTAAACGGGTTCAGCATTTCTGCATTCATAAACAGAGATTTAAATCGACCTTGATTCGTCCACCGATCTCGATCGGTGGACGACGTTCGGTGATGAGACGATGTCGATAACGTTGGGCTTCGTGCCCGGATTAGCCCTCTTCCGGAAGGCCCTTCACACGCTTGCGGAGCTTGGCCTCTTGTTGACTGCGAAGAATCCGCAGTTGCTCGTCCTGCTCCCGAGCCTTCTTGCCCGCCTCGGAATCGGCGCTGGCGATGGGACTGGCAGGCTCGGCAATCCCCCCCGAACCACAGCCAGGGAAAACCGCAACGACGAGAAAGGCCAAGGTCAATCGACCACGCTTATCGAGAATGCGGCATCGCATTGTGAAAAGTTCCGCTCCTTCGCGGCAGGATTCGAGACCCGGATCAGTAACTATCGGAGGAGAGCACTTCTCCGCCCCCCATGGTCGACAGTCCTTGATAAACGCTGGGTGCGATCGAATCCTTGATCGCCCGAATGCCGCCATCACCGAAGAGGAAATTCGTCGTGCCGGGGTGGGCCGATCGGAAGTTGGTCAACTTCTGTGCTTCCGCAGGCGCCGGAGCGCCCGGGGCCGCAATCGACACGTCGGTGTAAGACTCGGAACCACAGTCGTTGAGCTTGTAGGGGAAGCCGACCGAGTCCACCGTGCGACCAACCAACGCGCCAATGATCCGGGCGGCCACTCCCCCCTGCGTCCAGGTCCGGGATCGTCCATACGCCATGTACATCAAATTATCATAATACACGGGAACCGCTGTATTGTAATTGGCCAGCGGGAGGCAAACACGAGAGGCCCCGGAGCCGGAGGCGTAGTACTTGTTGCGCTGGTTGCCGCCGACCGACTCCCCCATGAGGAAGGTGTTGCTGGTCCCGTCGGAAAGCTCAGCCAGCGTGGTGGCAGTATCGAAGCCGAAGGGCCCGCTCCGTCCAGTCTCGCCAAAGCCTTTGACCACGTAGCGGTTGGCTCCCCCGTTGAAGAGGTAGTCCGTCACCGCCGCTTTCGGCACCGACCAGCCATTGCTCGTGGTCGCGCCAACCTCGCCCGTGGCTCGGTTCGACGGGCAGAGAAAGACCCCGAACTGAAGGGCGAAGCCGGTGCTGTTGCCCCACTCCGACCACCCCTGGATGCCGGCCGAGCTAACCAGGTTGAAATTGAACGTGTTGTACGCCGAGGTCTGCTCAATATACGGAAGCAGGAAGCTGTAGCCCGTGTAGTTCATATACACGTACGACATGCCACCCTGTGCGGCTGGTGGCAGGACGTTGTTCGTCCCCAGGTAATTGTGGAGCGCCAGGCCAAGCTGCTTCATGTTATTCGTGCACTGCATGCGGCGAGCCGCCTCGCGGGCCGCCTGCACAGCCGGCAACAACAAGGCGATCAAGACGGCGATGATCGCGATCACAACCAGCAGTTCAATCAGCGTAAAACCAACACGTTCACGTCGAAAGCGTGGAGGCAGGTGAGAAATCATGAAAGGCGCTTCTTCCATTAGCAGAGGTCAATGACCCGATTGGACCAGAACCGGGCCACCTGCAATGAATCTGGCGAAAAATACTGACCATGAGCGAACGTCACTGGCCAGCAGTTGATGATGCTTCCGGCGGGAACAAACGCTTCGCCGGTCGTCTCGTTCGGATCCCAAGCGGCTTGGCCACGTGCGAGGACGTGACGTCATGAGAGCGCTCGCTCTCTCACTTCGATCCGTTGCCGTCTCAACACAACCAGGCAGGCGATCCGACGTGGACGGATCGGAGTAAGCCGCGGTATGGCAGGGCGCGAAAACCCGGCGTCATGAAAAACCCAACGTTGAGAACCAGAACCCATCCGACGGGACCAGCGTCGGCAGTTCAATTTAGCTTGGATGCAACTGAGATTCAGTCTCATCGATCACGAATCTACTGACCGCGGGTGGTCGCCGTCAAGAGGGTCGTCTGGAATTCAGACGTCATTTTCTGACACTGTCGCGAGGAAATCGGGGTTCATGCCGCCCACGCCTTGGGTCGTGACACCGTTGGCTGAGCGCGGCCCTCACCTTGACGTGCCCATTGGAGGTCCAGCGCCAACCGACCCGCGATCCCGCGCCGGGTCCTCACCCGGCACACCGTCTTCGGCATCTTCTCGGTAGCGCCGATTGCCTTGCTCCACCGCGTTCGACGTCGCTCCCAGATGATGCCCATCCAGGAATCCCAAGCGCCTTCTCCAGCCCAGGCGCCTCCAATTTCTGAGGCGACGAGTTGGCTGTCGTGGGCCATGCACAGATTAAAAATCCGTGAGCATCTGGACTTGGAACAGGGTGCCGCTCTCGCCGGCGCGGTAACCAGTCAATTCGTTCTGGGCCGACGAGTGATTGATCCGGGTCGCGTCGAAGGTCATTCGCCAGTTGCGATTGGCGAGTACGTACCAGTTGAGGCCGCCGCTCCATTCATCGCCTTCACCAAACTGGCCTGAGACGAACGAGTAGCGTGCGTATCCCTCCAGTCGGCGGGGGATCATGAAGTAGGAGGTCTGGGCGTAGGCCCCGTGGGTGAACACGCTCTGGGTGGTGAGGGGGCCTCCGGTCGAGCTGAAGTCATCGAGCCAGCGGAGATAGTACTCACCCGAGAGGTTCAGTCCCCGATACTTGATGGCCGCATCCAGCGCCCAGAGCCGGACGTTGGTGGCATTGACTTCGACTCCCGGGCTGAGTGCGCCGATGGTGGCCAGCGGGGTGCCATCCGAGAGACGGAAGAGGGTATCTTCCGGGTTGCTCTGGACCACCGCGGCGTCGGTGAGATGTTCACGAGAGACCGCCAGGCTTGTGCCGATCCGCGGGGTGAACTCCTCATGCCACTCGATGTCCGACGTGCCGGGGCCGTACTTGCCGAACGGTTCCCACCACAAACTTCCCCCGAAGGCCATGTTGCTTCCGATCCGGTTCTGGGTGAGGTTCAGGCCATTGAAGGTATTGGCGACCATCGCAATGTAGTGGAGGTTCTCGATCGGTTCGCCCGAGGCCCAGATGCCGGGGGTCATGTTGGGTCGGAAAAAGGTGGTCGCCATCGTCCGGTCCGCGCCCAGCGAATGGCGGAAGGACGCGAGCCATTCGCGACTTCCGGGAAGCTTGTAATAGCCGGCGGACAGGATGAACTGTTTGCTGAAGTGATAGTCGAGGTAGCCGAGAAAGACCGTGCTGTTAGTGGTCGAGGAGCTGAAGACCGCGGTCGAGAAGTGGAGCCGGGGATCGAGCGCGTAGCCGGTGAATTGAAACCAGTTACGGTTGACCTCGATCGTGTTGAAATTCCTGATCGGGAGGACGGTGCCCGCACTGTTGGTCCAGGTGTCCGCCGAGCGCGAGAAGCCCGTGTAACGCAGCTCGGTGATCAGGTCAAAGTTCAGCTCGAACGGAGTTTGCTCCGGATCCCGCGGCTTGACGAGGACGAACTGGCCCGCTTCTCGGTCGTATTCGCCGACAAGGAAGCGGGAGCCGTCCGATCCTTGAGCGTGAGGCGGCTCCTGCCGGACAGGCCACTCCGGAGCCAGATTGAAGGTCGGGAGGGGAGATTCGGACTCGACAGGTGGTGGTGCGCTGGGCGACGGGATCGGCGGCGTGGTCACAAGATCGAGCCGGTTCGCGAGTTCGTCGTGACGCTGATTCACGACCTGGAGCTGGCGAGCGAGTTCCTGATTCTGCTCGGCCAACTGGCGGTTCTGCTCGGTCAGGTGCCGATTCTGCTCCAGGACGGAGGCTCCGAGCATCTCCAGCCGTCGGAGTCGGTCTTCCACGGCTGAGGGGTCCGGGCCTGCCCCGGAGCTTGGAACCGCTCTGGCTCCTTCGGGGCTCTTACTCCCAGAACCAGTTACCGGCGGTGGTTCAGCCCAAGCTTGAGCCCTAAGCGTCGCCTGCACGATCCCCAGCGCAAGCACAACCCCCGCCGCCAGTCGCCACTGGACGGGTCGGCCGCTCAGACGTTGGAGTTTCGCCGTTTGATTGGCCATCGATTTCTATCAGAAGCAAATGCATACGGATCGAAGGGAATGAGGTTTCCACACGTCTTGCACGAGTAGGTATCGGCTGGGACTGGGCGGATTCGTGCAAAAATACCGGTTATGCCGAAGAGGAGGCAAAAAAATCGAGTCCACGGCAAGGTTATCGGGCGAATCCGATGAACAAAACCCCATTGCCTGACGGAATTCCTGGGGAATTCCCTCGCTACAAGCGTCTCATTTCACGAGGAAATCGCGCGGTCCCGGCGTCTTGCTCCTCGCCATCAGCGCGCGTACCCACCGATTGCAGGGTGGCCGTGCCCACCCTGCAAACCGCCGCCCACCACCGGATGATCCAGACTTGCGGCTCAGATGTCGGCCGCGATTTGCTCAGGAGAGGTATTGGAAGCCTCTTGCCCCCGTCCAGCCCGAGCGTCCGAGAAGGATTCCTCGGCGATCCGCTTGATCGCGCGGAGGTCGAGCTTGCCGGTCCCGAGGACGGGCAAGGCATTCACCTTGATGAAGCGGTCGCGGCGGGGGGTGAAGAGGTTGGGCAGTCCCGCGGCCGACACTCCCTCAAGGGCTTGCTGGACCCCTCGGTCGTCGAGGGTGTGCAGCACGGCGAGGGCCTCCCCTTTTTTCTCGTCGCCAACCGCCGTCACGGCGAACACCTGGGAGTCGGCCCCGATCGCTTCATGCAAGGCCTCCTCGACGCGTCCGTGAGGGACCATCTCGCCGCCGATCTTCGAGAACCGCGACAGCCGCCCGGTCACCTTGAGGAAGCCATCCTCGTCCATCAGGCCGAGGTCGCCGGTGACATACCAGCCGTCGCGCATGACGGCCGCAGTCAGGTCGGGGCGGTTGAGATAGCCCTGCATGACGTTCGGCCCTCTGACGAGCAGCATCCCCTCGTTCCCCGGCTCGACCGGTTCGCCCGTCGCAAGGTCAACGACCCGGACTGAAACGCCCGGCAACGGATGCCCGGCGAAGCCACGGCGCGAGCCAGGTTGGAAGAACCCAGGAGCCCGGTAGTCGAGCGTGCTGATGGCGACAACGGGAGAGCACTCGGTCATGCCGTAGCCTTCGAGCGGCCTGATTCCGAACGTATCCTCGAACGCCGTGGCGAGTCCCTCCGGCAACTTCTCCGCGCCTGCGATCACGAGCCGGAGTGAGCCGAACTGGGCCGGTGCGCACCGCCTGATGTAGAGCTGAAGGAAGGTCGGCGTCGCGAGTAAGATCGTCGCCCGATAGCGTTCCACCAGCGCGGAGATCGTCGCCGCATCGAGCGGGTTGGCGTGAAAGACGGTCCCCATCCCGTAGTTGCCGGCGAGCCAGAGCGAGGTGTACCCGAATGAGTGGAATAAGGGCAAGATCCCGAGCACCCGGTCCGCCGGCTGGACCCGGAAGATCTGGGTGATCGCTTCCACATTGGAGTCGATGTTGAAGTGAGAGAGCACCACCCCCTTCGGTTCTCCCGTACTCCCGCTGCTGAAGATGATCGTGGCCGGGTCGTCCACAGTCGGCGGCACGACGGCTCCCGCGATCCGCTCCAGCACACGCACCGGGGCCACCCAGGCCAGTGCAAGCGATTTCAGCCGGTCCTTGGTCGTGATCTCCGCGCTGAGGTCTTCGAGCCAGATCGGCGTGACCCCGCCGGGCAGCTCGAGCTTGGCCTTCTCGAGGAAGGCTCGGCTGGTCACGATGGTCTGCAGCCCGGCCTGCTTCACCACCGACTCCATCCCGGCCTTACCCGCGGTGAAGTTGAGGTTCACGGAGACCCGTCCGGCGAGTGATGCCGCCAGGTTGACCAGGGCCGCCGCGACGCTCGACGGCAGGAGGATGCCGACGTGCGGTTGCCCCTCCCAGCTCGGCCGCAACGCACGGGCCAGGGCGATCGCGCCGGCCAGGGCTCCGATTCCGGAGACGCGCGGACGCAACGCGTCGGCGAAGGCGAGCCGGCCGGGATGCCGCCGGGCGCGGCGGACGAACGAATGGTGCAACGGCCGGCGGTCGACCTTACGATGGGCCCACGCCTCCTGATCGAGGTCGTGAATCTCCTGGCGGAGCGTGGGAAGCGGCGTGTCAGCCGGCAGCGGCGTGCCGAACGAGACGGTCACGGGCAAGAGGATGCGCTCGGGCAAGGTATGGGAGTGGACCGGGCTCAAGAGACTCGCGGTGGCGCGATCGAGGTGGACCGGAATAATCGGGGTGGTCCGCCCCTTGAGGATCCGTTGCATCCCGCGCTGAAACGGCAGGAGCAGGCCCGTGCGCGTGATCTGTCCCTCGGGAAAGACGCAGACGAGCTGCCCCGCGTCGAGACAGCGGCCCGCCTCGCGAAACGCCTGGAGGATCTGCTTGGGCCCCCCTGCCCCCGAGATCGGGATCGCACGCATCGCCCGGAGGATGAATCCGGTGATCGGGTGGCGGAAGTATTCGGCGTAGACGACGAACCGGACCGGCCGGTCGATACTGGCGATGATGAACAGGCCGTCGGCGAACGAGACGTGATTGGGGGTCAAGAGCGCCCCTCCCTTCAGCGGCACGTGCTCGCGACCGATGACCTTCACACGGTAGAGGGTCGCCGCCAGGATCAGGAGCACGAACCGGAGGAAAGCGTCGGGCATGAGCCAGAGCGCCCAGAGCGAGCTGATGGCCAGGGCGACCGACGCCCCCAGGAACGTCCCTCGCGCGGTGATGCCGAGATCCGCCAGTTCCCAGGCCAAAGCAGTGCCCAGGATCATCCCTCCATAGACCAGGACGTTCGCCAGCGAGATCACCGCGCCTCGCCCTTCCGCCGGCGCTCGCCACTGGAGCAACGCGTTGAGCGGCACGAAGAGGAGGCCGCAGAAGAGGCCATTGAGAGCCATCAAGACCAGGGTACCCGCCAGCCCCGGCATGATCGTCCCGAACGTCAGCGTGGTCGCAGTCAGCCCCAACGCTCCGAGCGGCAGCAAGCCGTACTCGACCTTCGCCGCCGAGATTTTGCCCGCCAGGACCGATCCGATCCCGATCCCAATCCCGACCATCGCCATCGGCAGGCTCGCGATCGAGTCATCCAGCTCAGGATTTTCTTCGAGTAGGTCAGAACCGGGGCGGGAATCAGACAGGCGAGCGACCACACTAAAAATTGGCCGGAGATCGCCAGCCGGAGAATGCGATCCGCTCGGATCGCGGACCAGCCCAGTTGGATGGTCGCCACAATCCCCCCCTCAGACCGCGCGGCCGGGACCCGCGGTATCGAGAGGGCCGCGACCAGGCCCACGGCCGACAGGACCGTCAGCACCAGGCCCGCGAGCCAGGGGCGGCCACTGAACAGGCCGAGCAGGCCGCCGCCCCCCACGATCCCCGCGATGATCGCGACGTTGCTCCAAAGTTCGAGGAAGCCGTTCCCCCTCGAGAGCTTTTCGTGCGGCAGGATTTCGGGAAGGATGCCATACTTCGCGGGACTGAAAAGTGCGGCCTGCAGGCCCAAAAACATCAAAACAACCATCCCCAAGCGGGCTGAGGTTGGATAGCGATAAAGAATCAGGGTGCCGACGACCATCAGCGTCAGCTCGAACGTCTTCATGGCGAGGATCACCGATCGCTTGCTCACCCGGTCCGACAGCGCCCCGGCCGGAAGTGAGAACAGCATCGACGGCAAGAGCAGGGCCATCTGGGCCAGGGCCGCTTCCCGCTGCCCCGCTTCGACGGTGACCGCCGCACTAATCGCCAGCAGAGTGACGACCTGCTTCCAGGCGTTGTCGTTGAACGCGCCGAGAAACTGCGTGATCAAGAGCCCGCGCAACGGATGCCCGCTCGCACGACCCGGCCCAAGCTCGGAGATCGGTTCCTCCTTGCCCACGATAGGTGCTCCCCTTAGAGGATCAAACTCATTTTTCTCGAAGGAGGAGAATTCAGCCACGGCCGATCCCTCCCTCAAGGAAGCTGCCCGCACCTCGGCAATTCGTGCCACCGGCCCAGGAAGAAGGGGCCAGAGTAGCCCCGCTCGACCTGTAGTGCAACGTCGTTCGATCGCTCACAAGCGGACCGAAATCAACATGACAACCGGATCGATCCCCCACTTTCGGCCGCTGGAGGCGCGAGAGCGGGCGATCGGACAAGAGGACCAGCCTCACCGCAACGGCCGTCGATCCGCGGCCAAGGAGCCCGACGCGTTCGTCTCAAATACGATCACCTGGCGAACTGTCAGGCTGATCACCACGACCCACCAATTGGTAAAACTGAGCCATCGCCTCGGCGATCTCTTGCGCCATGCGATACCGGTCCGGGTCAATCAACGTGGTCGGGTGAGCGGCGATGTATTCTTCCCAGTTTGCGGACAAAAGATAGGCACGGTCGAGGAGCTCATGGTAGCCGAAGCTCCCTGGACCGAAACGCCGCTCGATGGTTTCTCCCTCCGACCAGGCAAGTCCGTCCTGGGCTTCGGCAAGACGGCTCTGACGTTCGGCCTCGAGATCCATGACTCCCTCCAGAAGAAATTGGGACGACCTGGATCAAACGACCGCCGGGCCGGCCGTGCTACTGTGCTTCGACCGGCCCGGAATTCTATCGCGATTCTCGCCCTGGCCCCCGCGTGATCCCAAGTGGACCGGGAGCCACTCGCCTCATTCCGCGAGTTTCAGAAGCGTGGTGGCATTGCCGCGTTCGATCTTGGCACGAACGTCGGCGGGGAGGTCGAAGCTCGCCATGAGTTCGAATTGGGGTACCGCTTGACCGGGCTTCAGATAGTCGGTGCCAAAGAGGAGGCGATTCGCGCGACGAATGAGGAACTTTTGCCCGAACTCCTTGTCACGTGCCAATGCGTTGGAGCCGGAGCCGGCTGAGAGGTCGCCCCAGAGGTTCGAGTGAGCCTCGAAAAGACGATCGAGAGCGCCCCCAGGGAAGACCTTTCCCTTGGGATAACCGCCAAGGTCCGCCTTCGGGAGGTTCCCCGAGATCGAGGCCCAGAACCCGGGTCCGTGACCGATGAAGTTCACGTTCGGGAAGGCCTTGAGCACGCGACCAAGGCCAGGCAAGCCCGACTCATCGGTACCGCGGATGTCATCGGAATGGAACAAAACGGGAAGCTTCAGGTCGTCGCAGACCTCATAAGCCGCCATCATCTTCGGATCGTCGATCGGCAGGCCAACCTTGTGCTCGCCGAACCCCTTCGCCCCCTGGTCGACGTATTCCTTGAGCAAATCACGCAGCCCCGTCCGGCCGCCGCGATAACTGGTGCGAGGGTCGATGCAGCAGAACGGGACGAGCCGGTCCGGATGCGCCTTGGCGGCGGCCAGGGCCTCTTCGGTCAGGTTGAGATAGCTGGACGACTCGGGCGAAACCAAGGGGAGGACGACCGCCTTGGCCACATTATGCGCGTCCATCCACTCGAGCAGCCCCTTGGCTGTAAGGGGCGGGTCGCCATTCCAGGTTCGTCCCAAGTGGGTATGAACGTCGACGTAAGGACCACCGAGCGCAGCACTCGTCGTACGGCCGAACGTCAAGGCGAAGGGATCGAGCGTGGCCGCGGCCACGGACGCGGTTGCCACGAGAGTCTGCCGAAGAAAGCGCCGGCGACTCGTCGGATGCAGGTTCATTGTTGATTTTCCTTCAAGCAGGCAGGCGCATTCGTGGTTCTGCACGGAGATCTTCCGGCCAACCCCTCGAGCCGCCACAGTTCCGCGGTCGTTGTCGACGACCCGAGAATAACCTCGCGGCGGCCCACTGTCTCGGGAAAATCCGTCCGAAGTCGCTCCGCGCAACGAGACAAGCCCCCTGCCCGACGACGATTCCGCGTCTCTAAGGATGGAGATTTGAAGCGGACTGAAGCGTCCGCAAAGCGAAATCGCAACAACGGATCGGACCGCCTGCCAAGGGGTGTCCCCTGGTCGGTCGCCCCTTGCTTGATGGAGAATCACGAAGGGGATCGTTGCGGGACCAATGTTCGATTGGCCCCAGGCGTTTTGCCAGCGTACTTAGGCGTTCCGCGAGCAGGTCGCTGGCGTCACGAGCAAAGGCGTCAAGGTTCACAGGCCGTGGGACTGCGCATCGAGTCCAGCATGGCTGAAACGATGGCTTTCTCCCAAGGAACACCAGAGCTCAGGGAGGAGAAGATTTCCTCACCGTCTCCGTCAGCAACGCCCCGCGCAAGAATCGACCCGTGAGGCCGTCGCCACGGGTTGTCAGTTCTATCGCCTGACTCGAATCCAGAAATTTAACCGTTTTCGATTCCAGGACTTTATACAACTGAATCATGATCAACCATAACCAAACGCGATCATGGACGTAGCAATCGCTCAGTCACGACCTACGATTCGGCTTCGGTGGCTCCGTCACATAACTCGTTGGAATCGCCGGGAAAAACCGGGCAATATTCTTAAAATTCGACGGCACACGTTCGATTCGGGCGAGCACTGACCGCGAACGCAATGCCATCAGGGGCCAGGTCGAGTCGTCCTCGTCAGGGCCGTGGCAAGGCTCTCCTCAGGTGCGATCCGCCCGCTTTTGAGTAGCCGAGGTTCTGGGCCACTTCAAGGATCTCGCTCCAGGTCGGGAACAACCGCCCGCTCTGTTGTTGATAATCCTTGATCGCCTGCATGAACTCGTGCTCGGCTGAGGGAGAGTTGGCGGAAGAGGAGGAAAGCGACCCGGAGGCCATCTATGAAGCTCCTTCTGGCAAAAAGGCACGCGGCAGGCCACCTCGCCCGCCGGACGTCCAACGGCATCCTTCGCAACCTCGCGAAGTGACGCCTTATTAATCTTCTACTAACTTTACCTCGGTCGTCTAGGGCTGGTTTCACGACTTTTCGAATTTATTTAAACTGGCCGGATGAAGACCCGCGAATCCCGGGTCATCCAACGTCCTTTGAGTAACCGGCACGCAAGCTGCTTTTGCTAAAAAGATGAGGAACCAGGGACTCGACCGATTCCAGTTCAGACGGAGACGGAACCACCTCAAACGAGAGGAGGCCACCATGCCGCGGGGTGACAAGTCGAAGTACACGGACAAGCAAAAGCGCAAGGCCGAACATATCGAGGCGAGTTACCAGGAGCGTGGCGTTCCCGACGAAACGGCGAAAGCACGGGCCTGGGCCACTGTGAATAAGGAGTCGGGAGGAGGCAACAAGTCGGGCAGCGGTCGAGGCAAGCCCGACACGCACGTCGCCAGCATTGAAGGAGGGAAGAAAGGGGGAGCCGCGTCCGCGGCCCGAACTGCAGCCGAGCGATCGGCCTCGGCGAAAAAGGGGGCGGAAACGCGAAAGCGACGACGAGAAGCCGGAACGTCGTCGTGAGGTGAGCCGCACCGCCTTGAAACCAGCCAGAGGCTTGAGCCGGCCCGGGTTATCGCTTCGGTTGGTTAGCAACCGGGTCGCATCGCAACACAAGTTGACGGCTCAGACCCAGGGCGGACTGTAGCGAAACTCTTGGTTTTCTGGGAGGGGGGGGACTCCACTCTCCCTGAAAAAAAAATCGCAACCGGAAAACCATGACGGCCTTCCGGTGCGATTTCATGATGATCGACGAGCCAGCCGACGGCCCACAGACGACTTCACTTAGCCGCCCGTGTTGGTCTTCATATCCCAGTGCTTCTTGCCGGCCGACTTCGTGATCCCCTTCTCGTCCTGGGCCAGGTAGTCGAGCTCGACCTTCGAGTAATTCAGGCTGATCTGGTCCATGGGGACTTCGCCCCCCTGCGATCCGCCGGTCTGGTAGCTGGAGACCAGGACGTCCGACAGCGTGACGATCATGAAATTCTGCTGGGTACCGCCGGCTTTCCGACAGGTGAGTTTCGCTTCCTTCAAGTGCTTGCCGTTGGCGCAGAAGAGGAAGAGATTGGGCGACGCCGAGTTATTCCGCATCACGAAATGGAAGTCATTCATCGAGACCTTGCCGGCACCGGCTCCGGTCCCGTGCGAGGACGCACCGAGCTGGCTCGCTCCCCAACTGAAGGATTCGATTTCGATCTCACCAGCGTGCCCCTTATCCTTGGATTCACCCTTGACATCCGTGATTTTCAGAAACATGTCGACAGCCATCAGCATCATCTCCTTATATTTTTGGTTTTGTCTGGCTGGTCCGACCCGCCGGACTTACTCTGACTACGCCATCACACCAGTGCGGTGACGTGACGCACACCATATTTTATTTTTTAAGAGTCGGTCATCGGCAATCCCGGCAGTCGACGGCGGAATAATTGGGAGACGGTGTTCCAAACAGAACAGAGCGAAACGCAAAGGGCCGCCGAGCCTCCTTGAATCGTCGCCGAGAACCGAACACTTGCGTCGGGCGCACCCGCGGTGGAAACTGGCTCAACCTGGGACGAAGACCCTTGACCGCGAACGACCGAAGGGGTGGAACTGGTCGCCTTTTGGGTTCGCGGAGTGGAAACCAGGAGAATTCGCTCCCCGGAAAAAAGCCCACTCCGCACGCTCGACGAGGCGACCTCAGCGAGCGCGCGAGTTGTCGACCCCTTGGGAGCCGTCGATGCAGGTACCGTTACACGGATTGTTCCCTCGCCTTGCCTGGGCGACGTTTGCCGCGGCCTGGATGCTCGCCCTGGCGGGAGCGGCGCCCGAGGACTCTCGGATCCGCTTCAGCACCAACTTCGAGGGGGGATCGCTCGGGACGATCGAGGCGGTCAGCGAGACCGAGTTCCGTTGCCACGTGAAAGGACAGCAGGACGAGCACGGGCGGAATCGGCAAGCGAGTTGGTTCTCCTTCCGCATTGACGGAGCACGCGGCCGCGACCTCACAATTGTCATGACCGACTTCGTCGGGGAGTACAACGAAAAGCCAGGCGCCTGTCCGATGGGTCCCGAAATCATCCCGGTCTTCAGCAATGACGGAGTAAGTTGGAGCGGGATTCCCGACGTGTCGTGGGATGAGCGAACCAAGGAGGCCACCCTCCGGATCCGCCCCGAACGCAACTCAATCTGGATTGCCCACCAGCAACCCTACACGCCGCGACAGCTATCGCAATTGCTGGAACAGGTGGATCGGGCGGATGACGCCCGGATCGAGGTGATCGGCCGGACGGCCCAGGGACGTGACCTCCACCTGGTCACCGTGACCTCGGAGGACGTTCCCGATCGTGACAAGGTGACGGTCTGGCTCCAGGCCCGGCAGCATGCCTGGGAGTCGGGGACCTCGTACGTCATGGAAGGAGCCTTGCGGTTCGTGACGTCTGACGATCCCAAGGCCCTGGCGTTGCGCAAGAAGGCGATCTTCAAGTTCACCCCGATGGTCGACCCCGACGGCTCGGCCACAGGTCAGGTCCGATTCAACGCCAACGGCTTTGACGTGAATCGCCACTGGGACGAGGTCGACCTGCGGAGGAAGCGAGACTTGCGCCTCATGCCCGAGATCTGGTACGTCAAGAAAGCGATCAGCTCCTATGTCGATACGGGCCGGACGATCGACCTCATGGTGAATCTGCACAATACCGAAACCGGCGAGTACATCCAGACTCACGCCGGCGACGATGCCGCCCGCGCCCGGGTCGTCAAGTTCAGCGATCGGCTGATTCAGGAAACCGCCTTTCAGCCCAGCCACGGGCCGATCCTGGGCGCAAAGCAGGATGGAACGGCCAACGTGCTCCATGCCCAGAAGGGCATCCTCATCATGCTCATGGAACTGCGGATCGCCAAGGACCCACGAACGGGCAAGCCGCCAACGGCCGCCGACCGACTTGATTTCGGAACCCGGCTCATCCAGATCATGGCCGAATCGGTCATCCCCTGATCCACCGCAGACCAGAACCTCTCAAAACCCGCAAATCGCCTCATGTCCTGAACCAAACGTGCGTCGGTGCCACCCTTGGTTCCTGATGCCACGCCTGCCCCGAGAGGCAGTCCCTTGCCCTGGGCGTCGACGTGCGGTAGCTTTCCAGAGATCGCCGGTCTGACGCGATCCCCCCCCTTCTCAACTCCGTGTCTCGTCGCTGTCTCGGGCTCGAGGCGCGACGAGTACGTTCTTCTCAAAGACTCTGGATTGAGGCCCATCCTGATGCTGGTTCATCACAAAAAAGCTTGGTTCCAGATCGACAAGTTCTCCTCATACAACGCAAAGTCAGGCGAACTCGTGAGCATGAACGGATTCGTCTGCTTCGTGTTCTTCGACATCGACGAGGATCCGAGGGCGGGTTCCCACGCCACGCTCGAATGCCTCGGCCCGATCAGAACCAGCAGTGGCGGCCCGCCGCGTGTGTTCGCGACCGAACAAGAAGCGGTCAAGGCGGGCATTCACTTCATGGAGCAAGAATCGGGACACCAATAAACCGACACACGCATCTACACTCTTTTGCTCATTACTATCTTGACCACCCACTCGGGAGCTGGTGGTTCAGGCGGGCACCAGCTCCCAGACGGTCAATTCAGGCGGACAGTAGAAGGAGATCCGTTTGAAGCGGCCGAGGCCACGGTTGACGTAGAGAGTCGACCCGTCAGGGCGTCGAAAGAAGCCCGACCAGGCCCCCCGTTGGGTCTCGAGATAGGATCGCCGGGCGATCGGCTCGAGTTTGGGGATGTGCATCAGGAGCGGCTTCAAATGCGGCATCAACTGGGGCGCGGGGATCGTCCCGAAGAGCGTGGCCTGACCGCCGTGAGTGTGCCCTGAGATCTGGAGCGTGATCGGCTCGTCATAGGTCCAGAAGCTGTCGGGTTGGTGGGCGAGCAGGACGGTTCCGGTCCCTCGCGGGATTTCGCCGAGCACGGTCTGAGGCGCATGCGGCCAACGGCTGAGATCGCCCACGCCGGCCAGGGCCATCCCATGAAACATCGTCCAGGTGTTGGTCAGAACGGCGATCCCCGCGGCCTCGAGCGCCTGCTTGACCTCGGGAGAGTCGTGGTTGCCCAGCACCGCGTAATAGCCCAGACGGGCGGGCAGGCTGGCAACCCAGGCCACCGCCTCGTCGATCGCATCGCCCGGACGGGTAATGTAGTCGCCCGTAGCCAGGATCAGGTCAGCGGATTCGCGACGGACTTGCTCGGCAACCCGGTCACGCAAAAGTTGCGAGCACGATCCCGCACGATCAGCGTGAAGATCACTGACCTGGATGGCCTTGAGAGGCTGCTGCAAGCCGGGAACTTCCACCTCATGGCGTTGCACATTCAGCCAGTCAGGGTCATAGCCCCAAGCCGTCGCAGCCACGGGCACGCCAACGGTGACGGCCGTTCCGACCAGTAACTTGCGTCGGGTGAACTTCCGCCGACTCGGTTCCGTAGGTTCGGTCATCGCCTTGAAACTCGCTCGCTGGCCTAACAGACCAATCAATAAGAAATTCGGCCGGACCACAGTTCCTGCCGCTCAAACGTACGTTCGGTCGGACGAAAAATCACGAACAATCAAAAAATCACAAAATCCATTGACCCCAATCGTGCCCATTTTTTGCTTATCAACCACGGTTGATGGCTCATAATATTTCGAGACTGTAGCAAGGATACCGGGATCTCGTTCCCATGCTCTGCGTGGGAATGCCGTCCGCGACGCTCTGCGTCATCCTCCCCGGCGGGTGGGGCTGCAGAGCGTAGGAACGAGTTTCTCCCGCGAATTTCGGCCTCCAGGGCAGACAGACGGTCCGGTTTCCTTGCGACAGACTCGATTTATCTTGTGTTCGCTGTGGCATTCGCGGCCGATCTCCCTCGCGCTTCTCATAGGATCGGCTGGGAGAACGTCTGGAAATTCAAGACGACGACCTGAGATGTCTGGTTGCTCGTCGTGCTGGTCAGGATGAATGTCAGGTTATGCAGCTCGAGCGGATACCCGCTAAGGCTAAGTGTGGCCTGAGCGACATTCGAGCCGACCAGAGCCGCGTCCATGACGAAGGCCAAATTCCCGTCGGCGAGGATGATTAACCGGTCCCCCGCCTGGTAAGTCGGAAACTGGTAGCTGAAGGCAATCCCGCTCTGACCGTGGAGCGGAGCACGGAGCGAGACTGGCTGCGAATGATTGGTGGTCCCGTTCTGAATCACAGTGACGCCAGAGGCGTTGTAGGACTGAAACGTGATCGTCTCTTTCGGGGCCGCATTCTTTGGATTCAGCACGAACTGCTGGTCGGCCGCATGGAAGAGTTCATTCCAGTTCTGCTCATAATAGGGAGACAGGTTTTTGACCGGGTTCGCGGAGTTCGGGTTGGCAGGGAGCAAGGTTGACCAGTATTGGCCAACTTTCTGCTGATATGTCAGATTCGGTTGGCTCGAACCAGCGTACCATGAGGCCGCATAACCGTGCCGACCACTGAGATCATACGAGTAGTAAATATCAGGAGTCAGATCCACGTCGACAATCTGACTCAAAGACTCTCCACCACCATTGGAGAGCCGTATACCACTGTAAGGCACATTGAATGCCGAAATATAATTGTCGACAAACGTATTCAGTTCTTTGGAGCGATCAAGGTTGTTGAGGTTCTTGAGAAAGAACCAGTTATAGTTGGCTGCATCGCCCACGACCGTGACGTCGTCTTCGGGAGAGTCGAGAAGAGTCACCTGGTCAACGCGCATCTTCGCTTGCTGTAAAGCCGTCGCGGCCACCGAAACGACCTTCGAGCCGTGGCTGTGGCCGACGAGTTGGAGCTTGCCGGTGAACGCAGTGCCAAGGACCGATTCGAGCGCGGAGGCGAGCCGCTCACCATTGAGCGTCGTCAAAGCCTCGGACTTGTAGGCCTGTTCCGGGATTTTGGTATCGAGGATGTCCCAGGTCGGTGTTGCCGAATCATCGGTCCAGCTATAGGCCAGCACCACGGTGTTCGGGTCAATCGGCCGGCCAGCCAGCTCACTCGGATCGATTCGACTGAGGATCGATTGAGCCAGTCCCACAGCCGAGACCACGGTCGTATTGAGTAACGTGCTCACCGTTTCGCCGTGCAGGAGCCAGTCGGATGCTGGCCCTTGCGGATTCATCGCGGTCCAGCTCGGGTCGTAGCCGGGCTGGCTGGGATCGGTCTCCCACCATTTCAAAACATGATTCTTCTGGGTCGCTTCGTAGTTGACCCATCCCTGATAGCCTGGAGCCCACCCATGCACAATGACAGAGATATCTTTGCCGACCAGGCGAGGGTCGTCGGCCTGGACGGGAACAAATTGCTTCAGGTTCGGGTCGAAGTAGGCCAAACGCTGGATAACGGGGAGGGATTGAGACAGCGGAGGCTCGATTGCGTTGACGGCGACCGCGGGCGTGGACAGTGCGCCCGTATGGTCGCCTGCCAGAAAGAGCCCGTACGAGGCGATTGGGAGTTGATAGGCGGTTTTCAAGTCCGCCGCCCCCTCGGGAGAGATCGAAGCAAGCAAGGGCGTTCGACTGAGAATCGTGGCCCCAAAACGCCCCCCTCGAGTGGGCGCCAGAGCGATTTCATCACGTCCCCGGCCCCCCACGTTCACGGCAGCGATCTCAACGCCGCCGCCATTCGCGCTGTTGGGCACGATGAACTCAGCAGGGTTCGCATCCACGACCCCTTGATAGACCTTGACTCGAGTCTGGGTGGATCGAGGGGGTGCCGTCGCGACGATCAGATCAGGATGGCGATCGCTGCCGACCATGCCAATCGCGACCGACGACTTGCCCTTTGAAGGACCGTCAAATGCCATGTAGTCGGCCAACAAAGCGCCCGATTGGCCATCGAGCACGCGAACCTTGGAGGGTCCAAACGCCGACAATGCGGCAATATCCGCGCGACCGTCATGATTAAGATCGCCAACCGCGACCTTGGCGCCTTGTCCCCAACTTCGGCGAGAGCCACTGGCGTTCGCTCGGAACACATCGAGAAGCTGACCGTCGAGGCCCTGGTAAACGCGAACGAGCGGCGCCCCCAGCCCCGGCGTCACGACGATCTCGGACCGGCCATCGGCGTTGACATCGCCGGCCGCCACCCAGGTTCCCCCTCGCGTCCAGGCGCGTGGCGCCGCGAACTCTCCGATCAGGGTGCCATCGCTCGAACGAAAGACCTTGATGATCGCAGGTCCGCCAGGCCCGGGCGCGGTCACAATGTCGAGTTCGCCGTTGCCGTCGACATCGCCGACAGCCACCCTCACGCCAGCCGTCATGCTGGCGTTGTAAGCCCGGAATTGAAATCGCTCAGCCCCCGTGTCCGCGTCGAAGACCTGAACGACCGGCGATCCACCGGCCCCCGCACCGCCTACAAGCAGCCCGGAAAGCAGGTTCCGCGTTTCCAGCATCTCCAGCCCCGGCGTCCGCTGACAGGCTCGCCGCTCAATTCGTCGCGTCGGCAACTTGCCCCCCGAAGCCCCAGCCCCCGGCAGGCACTTCGCCACGACCGACCTCAGACGAGCTGTCATGTGCAAAACTCCCCGTGGAACTTGACCCTGAGTCCTGATGTTACCGACGATACGCGAGACCGGGGTGGTCTGTGCGAGGCAATCGAACAAATCGCTACGGACATTCGATCCACTTCGACGCAAAATCTCCGTTTATTCTTGCTCAAATGAGCTCCCGGTCAAGCCAATCGAGCCGCCAGCCAAGCCCTCAAATCGCCAAATTTAAACCAATCGCTTCCGGTGGAAATGCGAAAAATCACGAAGGTGAGAATGGGTTCCATTCGGTCGGCCCCATCAATGACGAGTAGACTGAAGACCCGAATCACAGTTTCTCGTCCTCAGCGTCGTCACCGTCGATGAGCCGACGAAGAGTGAAACGGGGGACGAGTCGACAACTTCCAAGGTGGGCATGCCACCGATCAGAATTCGGACTCAGAGGACGCATGATGACTGGCAAGAGCAGAACACTCATTGTGGCTTCGCTTGCGTGGCTCATCAGTGGGGTCGCGGACGCCCAACAAGGACCTGTTGAAACGAAGACAGGCCAGCAGGCGGCTCCCACGACCAAGCCGAACATGACCTACCCGCCGAAGTTACCGGGGGGAAGGCCAATGATCACCAGCACATCTGCGGAGTTTCTCAGGGCACCGACAACAATTCGCGACGATGTTGTGGTGGCAAAGATACCGCCGAGGGTCGATTTCCTTTACTACCCGAACCAGACCTACCAGGGCAATCCCTGGTCCAACTGGGGCGACAGTTTGGCCGTTAACGGTAAGTATTACGCCTCAATCGGCGATCACCTGGCGCCTGGCGGGAATGCCTTCGTCTACGAGTACGACCCAACAAATCAGCGGTTCCGCCAACTCGTCGATTTGCGCAAGCTGCTGAATTTGCCTGATGGGCATTACACCCCTGGAAAAATCCATAGCCGAATCGACCTGGGTGAGGACGGATGGCTTTACACCTCCACCCATCGTGGCTCAACTCGGGTCACCAACGACCGCTACCACTTCAAGGGTGACTGGCTTATCCGCATCCACCCGGAAACGGGTGAAGTCAACGTCCTGTCGCACGGCCCAGTCCCCAAGCATTGTCTTCCCGCGGGCGTGCTCGATCCAAAGCGGCTGATCTATTACGGCGGGACCACGCCGGGCGAGGAAGACAAAAACGATGGTGTCCGCTTCTTCGCTTATGACACCAAATCGAGGAAGGTGCTCTGCGATCTGCCAAACGGGCCGTCACGCTCGATGATCCTTGCCACATCCAGCGGCCGGGTCTATTACACTCCGGGCACTGGCGACAGCCCGCTGATGCGCTACACACCGGGAATCGGGAATGTCCCCGAGCAGATCGAAGGCAAGATCAGTATCCGAGCCGCCACCCAGGAGACCCCGCAGGGTCTCGTGTACACCGTGTCGTTCGACCACGACGGGCGAGAAGCGACCCTCTACGCCTTCAACACGAAAACGGAAAAGGTCAAAATACTCGGTCCCGCAGCGGTCGGACGGGAACAGTATATCGCCACGCTCGATGCCGACCCAACAGGACGGTATATCTACTACATGCCTGGGGCGCACGGTGGTAGCGAATCAGACGGCGCACCCGTGGTACAATTTGATACACAGACAAATATCAAAAAAATTATCGCCTTCTTGCATCCATTCACCAAGAACAATTACGGTTGCACACTTAAAGGCACCTACAGTGCAGCCGTTACCCCAGAAGGAGACAAATTGTTCGTCACCTGGAACGTGAGCCGCGATGGTCGCGTCTGGGACGCTTGTGCTTTGACTGTCATCCATATCCCCGAATCCGAACGACGGCCCTAACAATGCCCCTGTTCTCCAGGGTCGATTGCATGAAGCAGGTCTCAGACTGTATTCACCGGATCGGCCAGCCGACGCACGGCAGCCTCGGACTCGGCGACAACTTGTTGCCAGCCTTCACGGGCATTCGGCACGGCGTCGAAGTGAAGTGGGGAGCCGATTTTGAGCGAAACATGGCTAGGACGAGGAAATCGTGCCCCGGGAGGGAAAGCCTCGAAGGTTTTTGTGAGGTGACAAGGAATGATCGGGACAGCCGTGCCGGCCGTGAGCATGCCCAGGCCCGCCTTGAACGATTGCATCTGGCCGTCTCGGCTCCGCGTCCCTTCGGGAAAGAGGATGAAGCCGCAGGGTTCATTAATCAGTCGACTTCGGAGTTCGGCCAGCGCATGAGGCCCACAGCGCTTCCGCCACATCGGCAAGGCGTTGAGGATCAGGGCCGACGCGATCGAGGTGACCGGGGTTTCGAAGAAGACGTCTCCCGCGGCGACCGGGAAGACCCGCCCGCAAAGCCTTCGGGGCATGGCGGAGGCCAAAGCCAACGCATCGAGATGGCTCGAATGGTTGGCAATGAGAATGAAGGGGGGCTCCTTCGGCAGATTCTCAGTCCCTTCGACCTTCATCCGATGGTAAAGGCGGAAGTAAACGCGGGACAAATGGTGGCAGACGTGATGCCAGAAGTCCGACGCCAGGCCCGACTCGCGTTTCAAGCTCCGCGCCTGTTCGACGGGAGGGAGTTCCAGGTCTGATGCCGGCTTATAGTTCCACGAGTCCACGGCTCACCCTCCTCCCGAAAGAATCCGGGTCGCCTGATCGCTGCCGATGCCGTCGAGGTAATGGATGTAGTGGAAGACCGTCGGAGCAGAAAGCAAAAGGCTGTTGGCGCGGTCGAGCACACCGCCGTGGCCCGGGATCAGAGAACCGGTATCCTTCACACCAACATCGCGTTTGATCGAGGACACGCTCAGGTCGCCGAACTGGCCGGAGATACTGATCAGCAAGCCCAGGACCAGGCGTTGGACCGACCCGCTCAACGGCCCTTCCGTGAAGATGAAGCCGCTCAGGAAGAACACGAGCAGCGTGGTGAGCACGACCGCCCCCAGCGAGCCCGAGATCGTCTTATTGGGGCTGGTATGCGGGGCGAGCTTCGGCCCCCCGAGCGACTTACCCACGATATAAGCAAAGATGTCGTTGAGCTGAACGCTGAAGAGGAGCAGGAGAATCAGCGAGCGGAAGCGGGCGTCATTGGCCATGAAGCCCAAGTGCCCGAGACAGATGCCGAACAGGAGGAAGCCGAAGACCGCCAAGGCCACGCGCTGAATGTACCCGGTTGGGCGATCGAGCGATGTGGCGACGGCCGTGATGAACGCCAGGGTGATCGGGGTCAAGGCGACGAAAAAGGAATACCAGTGGTCGGCGACCGCAAACGTCACGGCGACGATCCCGAGCACCACGGCCAAGCTCATGAGCTTCTCACGAAAGAGGCCCGTGGCACGGGCAAACTCTCGGTAGCAGAGAAGACTCAGCAGAGCGACCGCGAAGATGGTCGGGGCGGCTCCCAGGAGCACCGGTAGAACGATGAGGGGCACCATGATCAACCACGAGAAATAGCGGCTGCGAAGGTCGGCCTTGAGCGCCGGGCTGAGCCGCCCCGCGCGATCGAGGGCCAGGATGATCAACGGGGCGAGCACAAGCGCCCCCCCCAGTACGGCCACGATCAAGACGACCGCGCGCTCGTCGAAAACGTGCCGCCAGCCGAACAGACGCTCCCACGCACTTCCACTCACGACGTCGACTCCCTCGGTCCGTCCGGTTTCGCTGTCAGGAACCGGCCCGCATGCACGAGCCGCCGGATCGCCGTGACCACGCAGCCGATGACGATGAGGCCAAGGACAACGGCTGGCCAGCCCCAGCCCGCGCCTTGTCCTTGGGCCTGTCCGAAGAGTGCGGCGGGCTGCCAGGGCGAGACGATCGCGCACAGAATGGCCGTGACCGTCACGGCAAACATCCGATGTGGCTTGGCCATCGGCCCCGAATAATCTTGCGGCGCTCCGGCGTTTCGAGCGGCGGAACGGACGTACGCAACAAACAAAGCCAGGACCGCGGCCAGATACCCCAGCCAGGGAATCCCACCGGCCGCGTAACCGAGCCCGATCAACGTCGCCGCGTCGGAGACCCGGTCGGGAACTTCATTGAAGAGCTCACCCAACCGCGATGCCCGGCCCGACTCGATCGCGACCATTCCATCAAGCAAATTCGCCGCCAGGCGTGCCTGGACCAAGAACGCACCCGCCAGCCAGGCCAGGGCGGGAATCGAGACATGGCGAGTGAGTACGAACGCCCCACCCCCCAGAATGCCGGCCACCATGCCAGCCACGGAAATCGCATTGGCGCTCGCGCCTCGCTGCGCGAGCCAGTGCGAGACCACCCCGGACGCCTTCCAGGAACGGCTCGCCAACGGGCGACGATCGGTTTCGGACGGTTGATAGACCTCGGGAGCCACGTGCCACCTCGCCTCTTCGCTTCGGTTAGGTTAGCGACCCATCAAGGAAACCCCGGCGATAATCAGCACCATGCCGACAACATGGAGCGGGGCGATCGACACCCCGTGCATCGCGCGGCCGATCAGGGCGGCCCAGATGAACGTGGTCGCATAGACCGGATAGAGTGCCGACGGCGATCCGCCGATGCGGAAACCAGCCACGAAACAGGCCATCACCAGCGCATAGCAGACGACTCCCGCCAGGATCTGCCCGTTCACGACGAAGTCGACCAACCGGCCCCCCGCCGCCACGGCCCGATCGGTGCCCGCCTTGTAGAGGAACTGCCCGCCTGCCCCCAAGCATGAGGCAATGAGAAACAGGAGGACGGACATTCCAGGCGTTCTCACGGCGGAACCCCCACTCGAACCGAACCGGGCAAGACCGGGCGGAGCCACCATCGGCTCCCTCCTCAAAGTCTCTGACCAAACAAGGGCAGAGAGTGCCACACCACCTCACGGGCGGAAAAAGCCAGAGGGGGGCTAGGGTGCACCGAATGATGCGGAGACGCAAGGGATCTTTGCCGGATCGGGGGGCACGGGCCCACCCTTATTCATGATTTGCCAGAAGACAGGGGTGCGCTCGCCCCAAAGGCGAGCGGCGAACGTCAGCTCCTCTGTCCTTTCGCTTCCCCAACGGGACAATAACGTGCGAAAACAGGGGGCTCACGCTCGCCCGAAGACAAGACATTCACTCGTCGTAAATGCTTCGCCGAACCCGTTTTTCCCTACGTCGATGCGATCGGCCATGGCACCATCGTCGCGCGAATCATTCCCCGCAGGATGGCACGGCCCACCATCTTAACCTCCGCTCTAGCAGGGAGATCGAGATGGTGGGCCGTAACCACCTTACGGGAAAAATCGAATTCTGGCCGCTGACCCATCGTAAATCGTTGAGAAATTCATCGTGGGTGAGGCGAAGCTTTACCACTCGTCCGGCAGATCCCGACGGAAGCTCATTGGTGTGCCAGGTACGCTTCAACCATCAGGACGCTCGGGCCGGCACGCTTGATCACCGACAGCCGAGTCTCCGCGCTCGAAACCTCTTCGAGCTGCTCGCTGACGAACCACTGGAGGAAGTTCAACGTGATGTAGTTCTTCTCCGCGGTCGCGAGAGAAACGAGGCTGTAGATCTGCTCGGTCGTCCGTTTCTCCGAGTCGAGCGCGAGCTGAGCGGCATCTTCCGCCGAACGGAACTCGTTCCGAGCCCCGGGGACTTCCTTGATGGCCACCTTGGCCCCCGAGTCGAGGAGGAACTTGACGAACTTCATGGCATGGTCGCGTTCCTCCTCGGCCTGCTTGAAGTAAATTTTGGCCAGGCCGAACAGACACTCGCTCTCGAAGTAGGCTGCGATGGAAACGTACTGGTTCGAGTTGCCCAGTTCGTTGACGATCTGCTCGTTGATCGCCGCATGAATCGTTTCGCTGATCAGCATCGCGTCCTCTCAATCTGTCTCGGTGACGGGCCATCGGATCGGTTCCCGATCCCCGATCGCTTTCGGCATCAAGGCGTTACACTCACTCATCATAGCCGGATCGGGGCCTTTTTCGGAAGCCGAACGCCGATGTCGGCCCAGGGAGACGTCGCCGAACCGGCCTCCTGCCGACCCGCGCGACGCCGTCTCCTCTCTCGTATCGGCAAGCCGCAAGCCCGGCATCAGCCTGACAATCCGCCCAAACAGACCGGGGTAAAGGAGATTGGGACACCGCCTAGGGAGCAGCGTCCGGGGCGCTGCGGAGAAAAGCGATCACGTCGGCGATTTCTTGAGGAGTGAGGACTTGCTCGAGGCCGTCGGGCATCAGGGAGCGGCCGGTCGGTCGAAGCGCCTCGATCTCACCGCGTGGGATGACGTCCTCGACCCCCTCGGCGCGGCGGAGTCGAATGGCGGCCGGGGTCTCCTCGGCAAGCAGCCCCGTCAGCGTCTGGCCCAGCGTGGTCACAACGATGACCCCGAGACCATCGGGCGCGGCTTCGCGTGCCGGATCGAGGATCGCCACGAGCAGGTCGGCGGCCGGGCGGCCGGCGACGCTGATCAGGTCGGGGCCAACCTTCGCCCCCTGGCCGTTCCGGGCGTGGCAGGTCTGGCAGTTCTTGCCGAACAGAGCGCGGCCGCGGCTGGCGTCGCCACTCAGACTGAGAGCGGGCTCGTAGCGGCGAATCACGTCGCGGCGGTCGGCATTCGTCGAGGTGGGAAACAACGCCTCGACCCGGGTATGAAACTTGGGGTCAGGAAGCAGGCGAAGGGCCTCGCGGGTCGCCGGATCGACCTCGACGGCGGGAACTTCCCCCTTCTCGACGGCCGTGAGGAGCCGGCCGGCCAGGTCGGTCGTGCTCGCGAACCCACCGATCATGACCCGGCGGGCCGCCAGGGCGTAACGGTCCCAGCCCTCGAAAAGGGTGGCGACGAGCGTCGGGTCCGCAGCACGGGCCACTCCGTGCGCAGCGACGGCTTGCAGTTCCGTCGGCTGGTCGGGTTCGAGCAGCGCCGCGAGCAAAGGACGCGAGGCGGCGGGCCGAACCGCGAGCAGAAGCTCGAGCGCAAGCCCACGGACCCACGCCGGGCGACTCGGATCGCTCGCCGCCGGGCCGGCCGCCGCCAGAACCGGTTCGACCTTCTTGACCCCGGCGCCTGTCCAGTCGAGACGAGGGGTCTTGAGCCGAACCTGCCCCTGGCTGAGCCCTTGGAGCAAGGCAAACGCGGCCGGCTCCCCGGGCGTTCCCGCCACCCGATCGAGCAGCGTCTCGATCTCCGGACCGTCATTCCGTTCGCCGATCAGAGCGGCCAGGCGAGTCAAAAATCGAGCCTGCGCGGAGGTTGGGGCGTTGAGCCAGGCGGGCTGGCGGTCCGCCAGCGTGTCGAGAAATCGCGACGGGTTCTCGCCGACCCCACCGAGAATCGCCGAGGCGGCCCAGGGAGAATCGCCGTCTCGCGCCGCGATGCGAGCCAGAGCCTCGCGGGCGGAATCGGTGTCGACTCCCGCGAGCGCCACCGCAGCACGGAGCCGAACGCGGACGTCGCGGTCGTCAGCCAGGGTGGCGAGTTCAGGAACGTACTCCGCGGCCTGGCTCATCGTCAGGCGGGCCGCTTGCTCGCGGACGTGCGGGTCGTCGGCTCGCAAGCCGGCGCGAAGCGTCTCGGGGTCGAGACTTCCCAGGCCGTCGAGCGTCCAGAGCGCATGGACTCGGCCCAGGGGACTTGGCGAGGCCTTCGCCAGCGTCCGGAGCGGCCCGACCGCGTTCTTGTCCTGGCGTTCGACCAGCAAGCGCTGCGCAGTGTCGCGGCACCACCCGTTCGGGTCCGCCAGCATGGCAACCAGGCCGCTGGTTTCTGCCTTGAGAGGCAGGTGCGGCCTGTGTTCGTCCTTTCCGCTTGACTCCCGCGGCGCAATCCGCCAGATCCGGCCGCGCTCATGTCCTTCGCGAAAGTCGACGCTCTGGCGAAGGTTCTCGGGAACGAAGGCAGGATGCTCGACCCAGGCCCGGCAGAAGTCGGCGAGGTAGAGAGCGCCATCGGGGCCGGTGGCGAGATTCACAGGGCGAAACCAAGGGTGGGTCGACGCCACGAACTCACGCCCTTGCTCCACCCGGCGTGCCACGAAGGTCGGTCCCTCAGGGTCGAGCCGGCGGTGGTGGACCACGCTGCCCAGGGGCTCGCAGACGAAGGCATGCCCCCCATAGTTGGCACCCAGCAAGTCGCCACGGTAGATGGTCGGCCCACAGGTCGCGTTAAAAAAGGCGACGGTTTCGGCGTTGAACCGGCGTTGCGAAGGAGCCAGCGAATAGATCCGGCCACCGTCGCTCAGGTCGAGGATCTCGGCCGGGCTCGGGTTGCGCGAAAGCGGACGGTCCTCCAGGACAATGTGCCGGAGCGGCACGGTGTTCCAGGAGGGAAACCGGTCCCCCCAATCGTCGCGGGGGAGGCCGAACTGGCTGAACCCGGCGACCGGCTCGAACGCGCCGGTGCCTGGCTTCACGCGAAGGTCGTTGCGAGGGATCGAAACGGCCTTCGATGGGGGATCCTCCGGGCGGCGGATCGCCCCGCCGGAACGACCGTTGGCGAGGTAGACCCAGTTGTCCAGGCCCCAGCTCGGGCTGTTCACGCGGAGCTGCTGATTCCCTTCGCCGAACCCGGTGAGAATCACCTTGCGGACGTCGGCCTTGCCGTCGCCGTCGTTGTCTTTGAAGTAGAGGAGGTCGGGAGCGGCGGTGACGAGCACGCCCCCATTCCAGGCCATGACACCGCTCGGATAGTGCAGATTTTCGGCGAAAACGGTGGCGTGCTCGTAGCGGCCGTCACCGTCGCGATCCTCGAGCCGCTTGACCCGCCCGCCGGTCAGGGCGGTTGGGTAGTCGGTCATCTCGACCACGAAGAGCCGGCCGAACTCATCCCAGGCCATCGCCACCGGACTGACGATGGCCGGCTCCGAGGCGACCAACTCAATCGCGAGCGCGGGGTCGGCCAGCCGCATCGCCGCCAGCTCTTCCCGAGGCGTGGGAGGACCGTCGGCCCGAGCCGTAAGTGGAAGTGCGAACGCGGCTGAGACGACCAGGGCAGCGGGGAAATGTCGGAGCATTTGGTGAGTATCCGGAGCCTTCGAGCGGTGATCACATGGCTCACGTTTCTTGTTTGAGGCCGCGAGCCTCCCGCTTGCATTGAATTCAAACATCAATTCAAGAGCGGGCGGGGCGTCCACGGTCCCAGCGAGCTCGCGCTCGTCGGGTAGCGTGGACAAAAGAACCAAGGGCTCAGCGCGTTGGGCTCGACGCACCATGGAGCTCGTCGAGAAGCTCAACCGCCGTATCGACGATTTTCTCTCCCGAGCCTTTTTCCAAGAAGCTGTGCAGGCCGGTCCAGACCTGATACCCGCCCCGGTCAAAGGCACGTGTATCGGGGACGTATCCGACGTAGTCATTGGCCAGCTCAAAGACAAACGTATCGCGATACGGTGAGCGAAGCTTGATTTCTCGCCCCAAGTGGGTGAAGAACTCGCCCGGCACGCCGACCATCGCCACGTCGCCAACCACCACCGCCTGCACCCAGGTCTTGCGTTCTTGTCCTTGCTGGGGGGCGAGCCGCTTGCGCATCTCGCGGAAGATATTGATCGTCTTCTCGTGGTAAGGCGCAGGCTGTCGCTTGGTGCAATATGCGACGACCGCCGCATCGTCCTTGGCCTCGTCGAAGGTCCGGACTCGGAGCGTGATCTCCTTGCGCTTGCCCGCCACCCGAGTGACGGGGCGTTCGGTGACCTGGTCGAGCGTGTCGGCGACGGCCGCCTTGATCCGGGTCAGGGCCTCGGCGGCCTTCAGCTCAAGGTTATGGGTCGAGCCCGACGCCCCCTCGAAGAAGAGGAAAGTGCCCCCCCGCTCTTTCTCCAGTTCCTGCGCGGCCAGGCCGTAGAAACCGGGCGAGCGAACCGCCCCGTTGACCGTGCCGATCGTGTGGGTGGAGTGGTTGAACAGGACCGCCTCGGGCTTGCCGTCCTTGCGAAGAAACTCCAAGACCGGCAACTCGGGGTCGAACGGCCCGGTCGGGCGTACCACGTCGGTCAGCGCCCCCACCCAGTAGATCGTGCCATCGGCCAGCAAGAGGCGGCTGTTCCGCCCCACCGACGACTCCTCACCCAGCCGGAACTTGAACGTCACCGGTGCAAGCCGTGCGTTCGCCGCGACGGCCGCCTCGACAGCCTTTTCGCCCACCTGTCGTGTAAACGCTTCTTCACGCTCGTAGCCGTGAATCGTGCAGGTCGTCGGCGCATGATGGGTATGCGTGGCGTTAATCAGGACGGCGTCGAACGGGACCCCGATCTTCTCGGCGATCTTCCGCGCGGCGGCGTCAAGGACGTCGCGTTCGATCATGAGCACGTCGCACGCGACAAGACACGCCTTGACTCCATCGGGTCCTTCGATGACCACGGCCGAGGCCCGCAGCTCCCCCTCCTGCCCTTCGAGGTGCCCCGGGCCAATGCCCCCGCCGATGACCATCGTGTCGGTCGCTTCCAAGACCGCTTTGGCCGCCCCCGCCTTCAGCTCCCCCGCGTGGGCCTGGCCCGACGCGAGACAAGCCGCCAACGCGAACACAGCCCAAGACTTCCGCTTGCCCTGCCCCATGTCTCGTCTCCCCAGGCGGCCACTCACTTGACTTGCCCCTGCCCAGCCGTGGGCGTGTCGTCCAGCGATCGGATCTCCACATCGCGAAAGAAGATCTCGGCCGCCTCGATCTCGAGCGCGATCCGCCCCCTCGTGATCGGCCGCGCCTCGCCATTTTGCTCGGGGTCGACCAGGCGAACATTCTTTCCTTGGTTGATCACCCGCCCGTTCAGGAGGTGCGTGACCGCATCCCCCTTGGCGATGATCTCGGCGACGTTCCAGCCCTCGACCTCATGCTCGCCCGCGAGGTGCTTCTGGTAGGCGATTCCCTTGCCTCCGAGGACCCGAGCCTCGCCCCCCTTGTCGGGGGGTAGGAACGTCGGCATCGGCTCCTCGCGAGTCTTGGGATCGACCCAGCTATCGAGTTGGAAGCCGAAGAGAGCGATCAGGTCGCCCACGTTGGTCTGCTCGACCTGAAACTGAAGCGAGCGGGGCCAGATCGCGTCCGGCCCAAGGATGTGGTAGTACAGCCCGGCATCGCGTTTCAGCTTGTAGCGGGGCTCGAACTTCTTCTCACCCCAGCGATACTTGAACCGGAGGTGGTAGTTGCCGTACTCCTTCTCGGTGCCGATATAACCCATGACCACCGTGGAAGCGTCGGCTGGATGCTTGTATAAGTGGATCGCCCCGTCCTCGATCGTGATCACGCGGTCGGGGTCACTGTTCTTACCGTGTTTCTGCAGGAAAGTGTACCAGCCGGTCAGGTC
This sequence comes from Singulisphaera photorubra, assembly GCF_045290345.1. Lineage (GTDB taxonomy): Bacteria > Planctomycetota > Planctomycetia > Isosphaerales > Isosphaeraceae > Singulisphaera. The sequence continues at coordinate 6,526,885 of NZ_CP155447.1, forward strand.
GCGACCGTTGAACAAGGGCGTCCATGCCTCACCCTTCTTGACCTCCGTACCGGTCTCCTGCCCCGGTCCCAACAGAACCAGGCTCGTCACGAGAGCAAGTGCGGTCATCATCACCTGGATACCTTCCGACGGAGGGGGTGGGCTTCAGGTCAGCGTGGCCGGATCGCCCGATTCAACGAGTGTTTGATCCGGACTGTCTTAACCCGGCCGCTCGTCCCAGTCAACGAGGCAGCCTGCCCCCAGCCAGCCGATGGCCGAGGCCCGGCTCACCAGGATTTCGTTGCCGAGCATCCCTCCCCAAAAAGAAAGGGGAGCGGGGAACGTGAATGCCCTGTCTGCTGGCCCGCCCAAACACGAACTCGGGTCGTAAAAGTAGCACGGCCGGCCCGGCCGTATCCCCCTCGGCCCAGGGCTATTCCTCAGACTCGCGCCGACCCGAGGGAATTACGGCCGGGCCGGCCGTGCTACTGCAAACGAACCCGTGGCGGAAGCCGCAAGAATCATTGGTTCTTTCGCTCTGTCGCGGATCGTTGTTTTTTTGGGGGGGGGGCGAGCAGTTGAGCCAAAGAGATCACCCAATAATGTGATCCACGACTATGGCGAGTAAGGCGGCCAGCCGCTGCCGGTCGACCCCGATAAACGCCTCGGTCTGGATCATCTGGTCGAGAGTCGCAAACCCGGTGAGTTGAGAGGCAATCAGGCCAGCGCGAAGCTCGGCGTCGGGTCCGCCCAGGATCTTGGCCAAGGGCCGAATGAACGTGCGATCCAGGTTTGCCCGGAGCAACTCGGCCGCCCTTGGCTCGGTGGCCGAGCGAAGCAAGAGCAGCATCGGAATCCGACTGATGTCCCGGGCGTCCTCCCGGCCAAAAACCATCCGCCGCGCCAGGCGGGCGGCCAGGTCGGCTCGTTCCCCCCCCAGCAGGTCGCCGGAGTCAAACGCCCGCTCGATCACCTCGGCGAAAAGACCTTCCTTGGAGCCGAAATAGCGATTCACCAGCGCCGCGGTCACCCCGGCGTCGGCCGCGATTTCACGCACTCCGGCCCCCCCATACCCATTCGATGCAAACCGGCTGGCCGCCGCCTCGAGAATCGCCTCTCGGGTCGCGGCGGACCCTCGACGTCTCGGACCCGTCTCGGCGGCTCGCTCAGTCATTACCACGCTCCGTTGTAGAAGATCCACTAAGTAAACACGGGTTGACTCAGCTGTACAATGGGGATAATGTTCTGTCAACGCCCGTTTACTTTGAACCAAATCCGAGGAAGGAGAAACTTCCTCGGCATGGCGTGGTGCTCGGGCTCTCCAAAAAAGAGAGCGTGCCGCTGCGATCGGTCGAGGGTCCTCTTCGGCGGCGCGAGACAGATTGAGATTAAGCAACCTGCCCCTTGGCCGGGCCGCCCCCTCTTTTGGGATGCCGAACCACATGAATTTGGACAACAGCCTGCCCGCCCGCCCGATCCTGCGAATGGCCGGAGGTCTCGTCGTGTTAGCGGCCGCGCTGAGCGTCGCCGGGTGCAAGAAGCCGGAGGTCCAGGCCGCTCCACCGCCGCCGATGGTGGGGATCATCAAGTCATCGCGAATGAACGTCCCGATCCTGGCCACGCCGAACGGAACGACACGGGCGCTGGAGGAAGTCGTCGTGCGGGCTCGAGTCCGTGGGTTCCTCACCGAACGCCACTTCGAGGAGGGTTCCCACGTCAAGAAGGGGCAACTCCTGCTCGTCATCGATGAACAGAGCTATAAGATCGCCCTCTTGATGAGCAGAGCGAAGCTGGACGAGGCGGAGGCGGCGCTCAAGAAAGCAGAATCGTCCAAGGGCCGAGAGGTCGCCGCCGCGCAGCTCGCTCTCGACGAGGCGCAGCTCACCCTCAGCATGATCGAGGAACGGCGGGCCCGGGCACTGCACACGCGGAGTGCCGGCTCGGCAGAGGATGTGGACAAGGCCCAGGCCGATCGCAAAAAGTTTGACGCGCAGGTCGAGGCCGACCGCGCCAACCTGGAGCAGGCGAGGGCTGACTACGAGGTGGGGATCCTCGCCGCCAAGGCGCAAGTGGAGGCGGCCAAGGCGTCCGTGCGAGACGCGGAGATCAACCTCGGCTACTGCCGGATGTACGCCACGATCGACGGTCGGATCGGCGAGGCGAAAGTCAAGGTCGGCAACCTCGTCGGCCCCGATGCCACCGGCGGCAGCTTCTCCGACCTCGCCACCATTCATCAGCTCGACCCGATGGGTATCGAGATCCGGACCAGTTCCCGCTACCTCAAACGCGCCACCCAGTTGATCAACGAGGGACTGGCCATCCGGCTCTTTCACGCCGGGTTCGAGGGGGATGACGAACACCCGCACGAAGGAACATGCTTCTTCATCGATAACGCAATCGATGAAACGACCTCCACGTTCCTGGTCAAGGCCCGGATCCCCAACCCTGAGGGAACGCTTCTGCCCGGCGAATATGCCAAGCTCGAAATGGTTGTCGATCGGATCCAAGACGCGGTCGTTGTCCCCGAGTCGGCCGTGATGGAGACCGAGGCCGGGCCGGTCGTCTACGTCGTCGACGACGAAAGCAAGGTGGCGATTCAACGCGTCAAGGCGGCACAGTCGTACCAGGGGATGCGGATCCTCACCCAAGGGCTCGACGCGGGCGTGCCGGTCATCCTCCAGGGGTTGCAGCTCGTCCGGCCCGGCATGCCAGTCAAGGCCGAGCTGGCCGTCATCCCGCGGCCGGTGGAAGAGGACTCAGCGGCCGCCAAGAGCCCGGAGCAAGCGGACGGAAAGGCCGATCAATCGGCCCCGCACGCCAAACCCGAAGCCAAGCCCACACACTAATGCCCGTGTGAGAAGCCAAGCCGACGCTTATAGGGCGGACATGACCCACCAGGTTTCGCCCTGAGAAAAGTAGGGGTCTCACTCCCGTCAGACCTTTTGTCAAAAGGCCTGACGGGCCCTGCCCACCCTACAAAAAACAGCGGCTCACACACGCTCGAATTGGATTGAGTCGCCCCCTGCCCTGGAGCCCGAGAACACCCGAAGCGAGCCCGACACCCTCATGGTCAACTTCTTCATCGGTCGGCCGATCTTCGCCACCGTCATCGCCGTGCTGATGCTCATGATCGGGGGGATTTGCGCCTTCCTCCTGCCGATTGCCCAGTACCCGCAAATTGCTCCGCCCCAGGTCCAGATCACCACGACCTACACGGGGGCCGACGCCCAGACCGTGGCCGAGACCGCGACGACTCCAATCGAGCAGCAGATCAACGGCACCAAGGGGATGATCTACTTCTCGTCGAGCAGCACCGGCAACGGCGTTGCGAGCATCACGGCAACGTTCGAGGTCGGCTACGATCAGGACATCGCCGCCGTCGACATCCAGAACAAGGTGCAGACGGCCACCCCCGCACTCCCCCCCGAGGTCAAGCAGTATGGCGTGTCGATCAAGAAGACGTCGACCGACATCGTCTGCGTGGTGAACCTGATCGACAACTCGAAAGACGGGCGATACGACGCAAATTACCTCGACAACTACGGCCAGATCTACGTGGCCGACTCGCTGAAACGGATCAAGGGGATCAGCGACGTCAATACGTTCGGCCGCAAGTACGCCATGCGGATCTGGCTCAATCCAAACCGAATGGCCGAGATGCGGATCTCGCCGTCGGAGGTGATTCAGGCCGTTCAGCAGGAAAACCTGCAAGCCGCCGCGGGAAAAATCGGCGCCACGCCCGTGCCCAAGGGGCAAGCGTTCGAGTTCCCGATCACCGTGAAGGGCCGTTTATCCAAGGCGGCGGAATTCGAGGAGATCATCGTCCGCCGCAAAGACGATGGCTCGATCGTCCGGCTCAGCGACGTGGCCCGCGTCGAGCTCTCTTCGGAGAACTATGAGACGGCCGGATTCCTCGACGGCAAGGCCGCCGGCTCCATCGTGATCTACCAGTACGCCGACGCCAACGCCCTCTCGATCGTCGGCAAGATCCGGAGCGAGATGGACCGGCTCTCCAAGAGCTTCCCTGAGGGCATGGAGTACCGGATCGCCTACGACACGACCAAGTATGTCGAAGAGAACATTGAAGAGGTCAAGCACACGCTCGTCGAGGCGTTCGTCCTGGTGATGATCGTCGTGTTCGTCTTCCTCCAAGGGTGGCGGGCCACGATCATCCCGATGCTGGCGATCCCGGTCTCGTTGGTCGCCACGTTCGCGTTGATGGCTGTCTTCGGGTTCTCGCTCAACTCGTTGACGCTCTGCGGGCTCGTCCTGGCCATCGGCCTGGTCGTCGACGACGCGATCATCGTGGTCGAGAACGTCGAGAAGTTCCTCCACCGAGGTTTGCGGCCACTGGCCGCGACCCGCGCGGCCATGGCCGAGATCACGACGCCGATCGTGACGATCACCCTGGTGCTGGCTGCGGTCTTCGTGCCGGTGGCGTTCATCCCCGGGATGACCGGGCGGCTCTATAACCAGTTCGCGATGACGATCGTGTTCTCGTTCGTCTTCTCGGCGTTCAACTCCTTGACATTCAGCCCGGCCATGTCCCGGCTCTTCCTCAAGGCCAAGCATGGCGAGACGAAGTTCTTCTTCTTCCGCTGGTTCAACGCCGGGATGCGGTGGCTGGAGAACTCGTACGACTCGTTCCTCGAGTTCACCGCCCGACACTGGTGGACGATCGTCATCCCGTCGGTCGGCCTGCTGGTCCTGACCGGCGGAATGCTGATGGCCCGGCCCAAGTCGTTCATTCCGACCGAGGACCAGGGCTATCTGATCGTCGCGATCCAGGCGCCCGACGGGACCAGCCTGGAGAAGACCTCGCAGGTGATGAAACGCGTGGAATCGATCGCCATGAAGTTGGAGGGGGTCGAGCATGTCGTCACGCTCGGCGGCCTGAACATCATGAGCGGCACGAACCAGAGCAACTCCGGAATCATCTTCCTGCCGCTCAAGGAATGGCACGAGCGAAAAACGCCCGAGCTTCGCGCGGCGGGCCTGGCGCAAAGTCTGCAAATCCAGCTCTCCTCGCAGATCCGCGACGCCATCGTCATGGTGCTCCAGCCGCCGCCGATCCGCGGCCTGAGCCAGACCGGTGGCTTCGAGTTGATGATCGAGGACCGCGGCGGCAAGGGGGTCGAGGCGCTCCAGCAGGTTGTCGACCAGTTCCAGGCGGAGGCCCGCAAGCGGCCCGAGTTGGCGGGTGTCTTCTCCAGCTTCTCGGCCCGGGTCCCCCAGCTCCGGTTCGACCTTGACCGGACCAAGGCCCGCCGCCTCGATGTGCCCGTCTCCGACGTCTTCGGCGTCCTCCAGACCAACCTGGGGGCGTACTATGTCAATGACTTCAACCTCTACGGCAAAGTCTGGAAAGTGCTGATGCAGGCCGAAGGGGACGTGCGCAACAAGCCCGAGGACATCCTCAGCCTGAACGTCTTGAACCGCCAGGGTCAGAAGGTCCCGCTCAGCTCGCTCGGCCAGGTCAAGTACAAGCTGGGGCCGATCGACGTCCCCCACTACAACCTCTATGGCGCCGCCAAGGTCAACGGTGGACCGGCCCCCGGCTTCAGCTCGGGGCAAGGGCTCGCCGCCATGGAAGAGGTCGCCGCCAAGGTCCTCCCCGAAGGTTTCGGCTATGAATGGACCGGAACCACGTTCCAGGAGCAGCAGACCGGCAACCTCTCCACCTATATCTTCGCCCTCTCGGTCATCTGCGTCTTCCTGTTCATGGCGGCCCTTTATGAGAGTTGGGTCCGGCCGACGGTCATCATCCTCACCGTCCCGCTCGCCATGTTCGGCGCCGTCGTCGGGCTCTGGATCTATGACATGCCGCTCGACGTCTTCGGTCAGATCGGGCTCGTCATGCTCATCGGCCTCGAGACGAAGAACGCCATTTTGGTCGTCGAATTCGGCGTCGAGATGCGCAAGAAGCATGGAATGAGCATCATCGAATCGGCCAAGGCCGCCTCACGGGAACGGTTGCGGCCGATCCTGATGACGTCGTTCGCGTTCGTCATGGGCGTCTTGCCCATGGCCCGAGCCACGGGCGCGGGGGCGTATAGCCGAAACTCGCTGGGCATCGTCATCGCGTTCGGCATTGCCGTGAGCACCGTGCTCGGCCGGTTCGTCATCCCGATCTACTACGTCCTCGGCGAGCGGATCATCGACTTCTTCGCGGGCTTCCGCCCCAACGACGACGAGGAACCGATGGACCACGAAGGGGGCCACCACCACGGCCACGATGGGCCCCACGGGCAGGTGAACGGTGACCTGGCCAAGCTGACAGCAGAGCCTACCGGCTCGTCGGAACCGAATCATTGAGCGGCCAAGGCCAGCCCGTGCCCAACCGCTTGAGCTGAAAGAGAAATGGAGGGGATCCCCATGGTGAAACGAGTGCCCCGCAACAGAGATCCTGAGACTTCCCGGTCGGCCATCCTTGATGCCGCGACGCGCGTTTTCGCCATGCGCGGGTTCGCCGGCGCCACAATCCAGGAGATCTCCGACGAAGCGGGGGTCAAAAAGCCGTTGATCTATCATCATTTCGGCAGCAAGGGGAGCCTGTATGAGGCAGTCAAGCAGAGCCTCATCCAGGCGCTCCCCCGCCTGGACCCCACGACGGCCCGGAGCGTCAATTTTCCAACCGATTCGCCGCTCGAGGAGAGCCAGATCCTCGAGCTCATTCGCGAACACGAATTTCTGCTTCGAATCAACGCATGGGCCTACCTCGAGGGTGATTCCGGATTCTGGCCGGAGGTGATCGAACTCGTGTTGGAGCTGCGCCGGCGGATCGAGCAGGCGCAGAAACGGCAAGAAACGATCCGGCTGAACATCGACCTCGAGACGCTGAGCATCATGCTCCTCGGTCTCGTCTCGTTCGGCCCGCAGATTCGCTCGAGAATCGCCAGCGACGGCGAACGCGGTTCGGGGTATATTCGGCAACTCATCGCCTTGACCATCGAGGGACAGGCCCCTCGACCTTGACCCCGCCCTCTATTTCTGGTTGATTCCGCTCGCTCGAAAGGATTCGAGCCGCATTCTCGGAGACGTTAAGGATGACGCTCGCCCCCACCGTTCCCTCTCGAGACTCGTTGGATGTGCTCGGTCTCGGGATCGCGAAGTCGCTGGCCTGGCTCCAGGCGGATCAACAGGCTGCTGGTTTCTGGGTCGGCGCGGTCGAGTCGAACTCCTGCATGGAGGCTGAGTGGATCCTGGCGATGCACGTCCTCGGCGTGCGCGACGATCCCAAGCTTCCGGGCGTCGTTCAGGCGATCCTCAACCAGCAACGCGAGGACGGGGCGTGGGAGGTCTATCAAGGAGCCGAAGGCGGGGACATCAACACGACCGTCGAGTGCTACGCCGCCCTGCGCGCTGCCGGTCAAGATCCGGAATCCCGGCCCTTGCGCGAGGCCCGGGCCTGGATTCAGCAGCACAGCGGCATGAGCCGCCTGCGCAACTTCACGAAATACTGGCTGGCTCTGATCGGGGAATGGCCCTGGAGCGAGACGCCGACTCTGCCCCCGGAGCTGATCTACCTGCCCCCTTGGATGCCGTTCAACCTCTACCAATTCGCCACCTGGGCCCGCGGCACCATTCTCCCACTGACGATCCTCTCGGCACGCAAAGCCACTCGCCCCTTGCCCCCGGAACGGAGGCTGGACGAACTCTTTCCCGAAGGTCGCAACCACCCCAATCATCGCCTACCACGTCGACATCGCTGGATTTCCTGGGAAGGTCCATTTTACCTGGCCGACCGGTTGCTGCGGTGGTACTCCAACTCGCCGATCCAGCCAGGGCGTGAAATGGCGATCCGGCTCTGTCTGGAGTGGATCATCAAGCACCAGGAGTCGGACGGGTCGTGGGCCGGGATCCAACCCCCTTGGATCTATGCCTTGATGGCGTTGAACCAGGAGGGTTACCCTCTCGACCATCCGGTCTTGCGGGCTGGGCTGGAGGGGTTCAATTCCTACTGGTCGTATGAACGCGAAGGCGCAACGTACCTCCAGGCCAGCGAATCGCCCGTCTGGGACACCGTCCTCTCGCTCCAGGCGATGCTCGACTGCGGCTGTCTCCCCCAGAACAGCCCCCCCATGGCGGCGGCCGTCGAGTGGTTGCTCGACCGCCAGATTACCTTCCCCGGCGACTGGAAAGTTCAGTCCCCCAAGCTTTCCGGAGGCGGCTGGGCCTTCCAGCGCACCAACCGCCACTACCCCGATATTGACGATACGGCCGTCGCCCTGCTCGTCCTCCATCGCATCCGACTGGAATCCTCGACCCCAAACCCACGGGTCGACGACGCGATCGAGAAAGCGACCCAATGGCTCCTGGGCATGCAGTGCACCAATGGCGGCTGGGCGGCCTATGACCGCGATAATACCCAGGCCTGGCTGACGAAGATCCCGTTCAGTGATTTCGGCGAGTTGATCGACCCGCCGAGCTCCGACGTCACCGCGCACGTCATCGAAGCCTTGGCCGCCGGGGGGCGAAAGCTCGACGACCCGGCCGTTGCCCGAGCCGTGCGCTACCTCCGGTCCGAGCAGGAAGACGACGGAAGCTGGTTCGGACGTTGGGGAGTGAATCACATCTACGGCACAGGCGCAGTCCTCCCGGCGCTTCAGGCCGTCGGCATCGACACGCGCGAGCCCTGGGTCCGCCAGGGAGCCGAATGGCTGGCCGCCCGCCAGAATCCCGACGGCGGCTGGGGCGAGACGTGCGCCTCGTACATGGACGCCAAGCTCCGTGGTGTGGGCACCAGTACGGCGTCACAGACCGGCTGGGCCTTGATGGGGCTGCTTGCGATCGAGACCCGAGGCTTCGACAAGATCATCCGCCGAGGGGTCGACTTCCTACTCGACCGCCAGGTGGCCGGCACCTGGAACGAGCCGGAGTACACCGGCACCGGGTTCCCTGGCTATGGCGTCGGGCATCGCGTCGACTTGCAGCACGTGGCCGGGGGCCTCGAGCAGGACACAGCCCTGCAACGTGGGTTCATGATCAACTACAACCTCTACCGACACTATTTCCCCCTCATGGCCCTGGGCCGGGCAAAGAGCCACTTCACATCCACACGCAAGCACTCCGGCCACTCACGACACGAGGGACCCAGCACGGAAGCAAAGGCCCAGCCGAGTCATCTTTCCATAGCATAAGACGTGATCGCATGGCCATCTGAAGTCCAATTCGGAACGTTGTCCAGGGTGTTATCCCCCCTCCCTTGGCCACTCCGGCATTGTCTTGTTTCGGGCGAAAAATAGAGCGGCGCCCGACCTGGGTTCTACGACAATTCGGCAGAAATCTCACCATTTTCCGTCTGAATTGAGACACGGGGCATCCACAGGGCCGAGGGGCAGTGGGTCGACCAGCGTTCCAGCTTCATTGTGACCTTGGCGGCCGGCCCTGTGAGGCCAGATTGTGTCGTTCCATTGGGGGATTCCAGAGCGGGGTATTCAATCGGATTGCCGCCCCTTCTGTCACGCCCCTGGCTTGCTCGCACGCGTGGCAATATACGAGGGGATGTGATCCCCGAGCACGGAGCCGGGGTCGATGTCCTCGTAGAATCCGGTCAGGACGAACCCGGCGGCCAGTTGTCCGCCGATCTGGTCGTCCAGGGTATGACCGAATGCCAGCGGCTCGTCCCGCTCGGCGAGCCGCCTCCGCTCCTCCTCGGTGAGGCTGGTGAGGTCCGAATAAGGGATCGTATAGGCGACTCGCAACTCACCTCGCTCTGAGGCGGCCTCGTCGAACAGGTAGGCCACCGGGTTGGTGAAGCCGGCCAGCAGCGAACCGCCGGGCCGCAGCACCCGGTACGCCTCCCGCCAGACGGGCCGCACGTCAGGGGCGAAGGTGTTCGAGCAGGGGTGGAAGATCAGGTCGAACCGGGCGTCGGCGAACGGAGACAGGTCCGCCATATCCCCCTGGACTGTCTCCAGGGCCAGCCCCTCCCGCTCGGCCACCAGGCGATCCTGGGCGAGTTGCTTGGGGCTGTTGTCGAAGACCGTCACCCTGGCCCCGGCGGCTGAGAGGATCGGCCCTTGCTGCCCGCCCCCGCTCGCCAGGCAGAGGACTTCGAGGCCCGCCAGCGGCGGGAACCAGTCGGCCGGGATCGGCTTGCTGGGCGTCAGCACGACAGACCAGTCACCCCGGCGCGCCCGGTCGATCACCTCCGGGCCAACCGGGACGGTCCAGCAATTGCCCCGCTCAACCTGGCGATCCCATGCTTGGCGGTTGTAGTCCAGGATTTCGTCGGGGGTGCTCATGTAAGATTCCGAAGTCCTTGTGATGCCCCCCGCCCATGATCCCAGATCCTTGGCGAAGTGGACAGAGCCGAGTCGCCAGAGGACCTGGAGTAGCCAGCCGGGCTCAGAGAGGTGCCGTAGAACGTAGGCCAGGGCGAAGGTCTGGGTCTCCGGGTCGAGCCCGTCGAAGGCGGATACCGCCGGTTTCGGGCGAGAGGCCATCTTATGAGGCCCCATCAGAACGAATCGGCCAACAGGAATCGCATTGGAACAGAATGCGGCGTAGTGACAGCTTACTCGCCTACTTGGCGGCTTTCTCCCGAATCAGGACATACTCAGTCTCACCGGTTTCAAGCTGAGGAGAAGGGAATCTCGACGGTCGTTTTCCCCGGTCGCTGATTCGGATCAGCAAAGCATCACCCTTGAACATGTAGTAACCGAGAAGAGTCACGGGAAAGTTAAACAGCTTGCCCTGGAGGTCGAACGCCTTCGGTGTCGTGGTGGTGTCGATTTTGAAGGTCGTTTTTGCCTCCGCATCCTTGGTCTTCCACGTCAGGCTGTTGCCCTCGAAGATCATGAGGGAGGGTTCATTTGTCCGGTCACTATTCTCCAAGTTCCTTCGTTCCCTAGCAATTCTCCATGTCCCCTGGAACAGATCCAAATCGCTCCTGGGAGCATCAGCAAAGAACAAAAGGCCGCTTGCCAGGATGGTAAGAGCGAAATGCCACATGGCTGCCTCCAAGGATTAAGTCGACTTGGCTCGGCAGCATTACAACCCAAAGCCCATCGTAAAGAAAGCTCGATTGCTCCCGCCCGAAACCCCGACAGACTTCTGGTCAACCTCGACCTTTGCCTTCTTGGCCACAAGTGCCTTGTGAACATCCGGGTGCTGCCCGGTCGGTTTCGGCAGATAGACGAGGCCACTGCGGCCCCCCTTTGGTTTTGGGATCGACGACCAATGACTCGTCGGGGATGGCCTCGTTCTTAGCGCAGATCTCGGGGTCCTTCCGCGTCATCCCCCTTTTTCTTCCTTGCTCTTCGGCTTTGGGGCCTCCGCTCCTCCCAAACGAGCCGGCCCTTGATTGTCCCGGATTCGACCTGGGTCGCGACGCCACTTCTTTCTTCCGCCGAGGGGGACGGCAAGGACATGCATTGCGACCTTGAGATTGCAATGCATGTCCTCTTCTTTCGTCTGGGACTGCATCACCTGGCGAACCTGGGGGTTGTCCGGCTCGTACGTAAGACAGTGGCGGTTTGCCGGGCGAGCCCACAGCCGTCATTTCCCTCCCGAACCCCGGGGGCCGAGCAGGGTTGATCGGTTCAACATCGTCCCCTTATTGTCGACTGCTGCGCGAGCGCAAGATGGACCCGCCTGTCCTCAGTGGTTCCCTGCGGCCGGTAGCCAGAGTGCGAATCCGGCAAAAGGCGGGATCGAGTCGCCGGGGCAGTCCGTGCGTGCGAACGGGTTGAAATCTCGCGACGCAACGTTCGTTCCGAGGATCTAACATCACTCAGGCCAGCACTGCAATGCATGTCCTTCTTGCTCTATCAGGGCAAAGCCTTTGCGGCTGCATCCATTTATAGTAGACATCTCAATCATATTATTCATGTTATTTTTTTTACTTTTTGACAATAAATTTTATCGATGGTGAAATAACATGAGTGTCTCTTGTTGCAGTTTTTCCCTTTTCGTTTTTGTAGATTGTCGTTTGGATGGCATCTACCCGGAGCGTGTAAGTCCCCGGTTGCTTGGGGGCCTTCATGTTGGTCTCGAAAGCTTGCTCTCCTGGCGAGGGGTTACGCTTTGGATTCATAGCACAAGAGTCTACTATTGTTTTTCCGGACAACATCTGAAGGATCATAAATGTCGGTGGTGCATTCCCGGTGGAGACCTTCAAGGCGACAGCGATTGGCATCTGATTCCCAGGCTGTGTTGATCTCTCTGCTTTTGTCGGCCTCTCAAACTCGAAGCGGTAGGCCGAAGTCTCTGCCTTGGATGACGGGTTGCCAGCTGGCGAATCTGGCTTGGAGGATGATGGTTTCGGATCGTCGCTTGAGTTGGCGGCTGCAAACAGCGCAAACGCAAATGCGATGCCAGTGAACATGGCGCGGGTCCTTCGGCACATTGATGGATTCAGGGTCAGATCAACCTTGACTAGAATCAGCTCAAGAATGCAATCTGAATTCTCGGAAATCTCGGATTTTTGCCACACGATCGATCTGATTATCCGTGCCGTTTTGCACCGTAAGCATATGTGCTCGTTGAAGTTCAGAAGCGGATCCAGGCAATGCTGATTTTTGGATTGCTGATATATTTTCCAGCAGCTAGCGAATGGGTGTTTTGGCCAGGACGAGCGGCTTCAATGCGTAAGGCCAAGGTGTTCAATCCGTTTCGACCCCAAATGCCACCAATGCAGTGAGGTGTGCCCCAACGCGGTTACAGGTGATGACCACCACGGCCTCAGACGCCCACGAGGGGATTAGAATCCAGGCCCGGCCAAGCGCACCCCGGTCGTGTCCATGTCGAACCTTCCACTTAACTACAATCCCGGCTTGGTAGAGGCGAGTGTGATTCGATCGGAAATGGCACGGCAAGCACATGCATTGCGATTTTGAGATTGCAATGCATGTTCTTTTCTTTCTTTATGACAGTCGACACGGTTCGGCACCCTCGGAAGAAGACGCTCGGTCACTCGTAACGCAGGGCCACGATGGGGTCCGACCGCGAGCCCTTCCACGCGGGGTAGAACCCGAACGTGATGCCGACGCCCGCGGAGACCAACACGGCGGCGATGATCGTGGTCAACGACGCCTGGGTGGGCCAGTTGATCAGCCAGCGCACGAGCACCGACGCGCCCCGGCCCAGCGCAATCCCCGTTCCCCCGCCCACGAGGCAGAGCACCACCGCCTCGACGAGGAACTGGCGGAGGATGTGGTAGCTCCGCGCCCCCACGGCCATCCGCAGGCCGATCTCGCGGGTTCGCTCGGTGACCGACACCAGCATGATGTTCATGATCCCCACGCCGCCCACGACCAGCGAGATCATCGCCACCACAAGCAGGAGCAGGCTGATCGACTGCGTGGTGGCCGACAGCATGTTCATCATCTCCGTCATGTTGCGGACGTCGAAGTCGGCCTCCGCGCCCTCGGGGATGCGGTGACGCTCCCGCAGCAGGGCGGTCATCTGGTCGATGGTCGCCTGGATCTTCTCCTCCGAGGCCACCTTCACCAGGATCTGGTCCACGTTGGTGAACCGGACCGGCTGCGGATAGTTGGCGACCTGGCTCGACGAGCGTGAGGGGTATTTCGAGGTCGGGGGCGGGTAGAGGTTGCTCAGCGTGTTCACCGAGCTGGCGGAGGATGAGCTGCCGCTCTGGTTCGTGTTCGTGTAGGTCGTGCCGCTGACGCGATACTTGATCGTGGTCCAGGGCGCCAGGACGACGTTGTCCTGGTCCATGCCGATCATGTTCGCCCCCTTGCGACCCAGCACCCCGACGACGCGGAACGAGACGTTGCTGATCCTCAGCTCCTTGCCGACGGGGGACGCCTCCGGGAACAGGTTGCGCCGCACGGTGGTGCCGATCACGCAGACCCGGTTGCCGTTACGGACGTCGAGGTCGGTGAACATCTCACCCGCCGCCATGTTCTGCCAGTCGCGCACAACCAGGTAATCCGGCGTCGTGCCGCTGATCTGGTCGGGCACCCAGTTGCGGTTGCCGTGGACGAGTTGCGAGCGGGCGCGGACAAGCGGGGCGATCGCGCTGACGGCCGAGCATTGCCGACCGATCTCGGCGGCGTCATCAGGCGTGAGGGTAACCGAGGTGCTGGTGCCCTGATTCACCCCGCCGGTGCTTGTTGAGCCGGAGAAGACCATGACCGTGTTCGCCCCCATGCTGGCGATGCCCTTCTGCACGACGGCCTTCGAGCCCTCGCCGATCTCCGTCATGGCGATCACGGCCGCCACGGAGATGATGACACCCAGGGCGGAAAGCCCCGACCGCATCTTGTTCCGCCGCAGCGCACCCAGTGCGGTGCGCCAGGTGGCCGGCAGGAAGGAGGACGATCCGAAGCCGCGCGGTCTCGCCGTCCCATCGCCGTAGAACTGGGAAAGGCGTTGACCGGGGGACGAGCCAGCCTCGTCCTCCGCTTCCCGCGGCGCCCCGCCACGGCCGCCCGCGCGATCGGCATCCCCTGACAGGACCGCGCCGGTCTCGTCGCTCTCGATCATCCCGTCCACGACGCGGATGGTGCGGTGGGCGTAGGCGGCGACCTTCGGGTCGTGCGTCACCAGCACGACGGTGATCCCGGCCGCGTTGAGCTGCTGGAACATCTCGAGGATCTCGACGCTGGTGCGCGAGTCAAGGTTCCCGGTCGGCTCGTCGGCGAGGAGCAACGAGGGGCGATTGACCAGCGCCCGCGCGATCGCCACCCGCTGCTGCTGCCCGCCCGACATCTGCGACGGCTCGTGCCGGACCCGGCCCCCCAACCCGACTCGCTCGAGCAACCGCCCGGCGAACTGTTCCGCCTCGCCCGGTGAAGAGCGTTGGGGGGCGTAATCGAGCGGTAGCATCACATTCTGGACGGCCGTCGCCCGTGCCAGCAGGTTGAAGTTCTGGAAGACGAAGCCGATCTTTTGCGACCGCACCAGCGCCCGCTGGTCGGCTCCGAGTGGGCTCATCTCCTCCCCGTCGAGCCAGTACCGCCCCGAGGTCGGGTGGTCCAGGCACCCGAGGATATTCATCAGCGTCGTCTTGCCGGAGCCCGACGCCCCCATCAGGGCCACCATCTCGCCGCGACGGATGGACAGCGACACCCCGCGGAGTACCGGGACGTCCACTTCCCCGACGCGGTAGGTCTTGCGGAGGTCCTCGACCCGAATCAGTTCCATGTCAATTCGACTCCAAATGCGTCAGAACGGCCCCGACCCGGCGGGCATCTTGGGCGGACTCGGGAGGAACGGATTCTTCTGCTTCGCATCGTCGCCGTTGTCGTCGCCCTTCGGGTTGTTCGCACCTGCTTCCCCGATCACCACGCTCAAGCCTTCCTTGACGCCGTCGCCACTGACCTCCGTGACGGTCCCGTCACTGGTCCCCGTCACGACGGCGAGCGGGCGGACGGTACCGCGCCCGGCACGCACCCAGACGACGCCGCGATCGGGAGCGCCGGGCGAGTCCGCCGAACGCGGACTCGCGTCCTGGACGGCCGCGTCGAGTTGAGCGGCCTCGGGCTTCCAGCGGAGGGCCGCGTTGGGCACAAGCAGGACGCTGGGACGCTTCTCCACCTCGAACTGGACGTTCGTCGTCAGGTACGGCAGCAGCTTGCCGCCGGTGTTGTCCGTGGTCACGACGACCGTGTAGGTGACGATATTCTGCGTCATGCTGGCGTTCAGGCGGATCTGACTCACCTTGCCGCGGAACAGCTCGCCCGGGTAGGTGTCGACGGTGAACGTCGCGGGCATGCCCGGGTGGATGCGGCCGATGTCGGCCTCGTTGACCGAGGCCCACACCTGCATCCGCCGCAGGTCCTTGGCGATGAGGAACAGGCTGGGGGCGTTCAGGCTGGCCACGACCGTCTGGCCGACGTTGACGCGGCGATCGACGATGACGCCCCGCACGGGCGACTTGATCGTCGTGTAGCCGACGTTGATCTTGGCCGTGCTCAGCGCGGCCTCGTTCTGCCTGATCGCGGCCTTGCACAGGGCGACTCCGGCCTTCGCCACCAGGACGTTCGCCTTCGCGGTGTCGAGGTCGGTCGGGGAGATCGCGTTCTTGGGCACGAGGCTCTGCGCCCGCTTCCATTCCTTCTCGGAGAGCATCCACTTCGCGTCGCTCTGGTCTTGGTCGGCCCGGGACCGCTCCAGGGTCGCCTCCGCCTGGGCCAGCGCCGCCTCGTACAGGGTGGGGTCGATTCGTGCGAGAACGGTGCCCTTCTCGACGGCCGATCCGTAGTCGATCGATTTCGTGGGATCGCGCGGGTCCTGGCCGAACTCCAGGATGGAACCCATGACCTGGGCGCCGACGTCGACCACCTCCTCAGGCTCTAACGTCCCCGTGGCGCTGATGGACGAGAGCAGGTCGCCGCGGCGGACCTCCGCCGTGCGGAAGGCCACCCGAGGCGCGGGCGCGTTATGCACGGCGTAGTACGCCGCACCGGCCGCACCGGCCGCGCCGGTGAGAGCGAGGACGAGTAACGTGATTTTCATGGAGATGACCTCTCCGCGTTATCGCGGCCGTTGGTGGGGTGTCGGTGAAATCACTCGTGATCGGCCCCCGTGCAATGCGCGTGCATCGGCCTCCTCGCCGTAACGCAGGAGCATCCTCTGCCAGGACATCTCGGCGGCACGGTGGCGAAGCCACGAGGAGACGCCGTAGGCGAGAAGGACGACCGCCGTGAGGGCGGGACCGCCCGCCACGACGACCTGGCCGAGGGCGAGCAGGTACATCGCCATCCCGCTCACGACGAACCCAAGGAAGATCGAGACCGGCTCGGCGAGGGACGGAGCCAGCAGGGCGAACCCGCCCGCCAGGTGGGACACACCCAGGAGCATCCGGGAGCCGGGGCCCAGCCCGATCCGGGCGAGGTCTCCGGCGGCGCGGGCGTCGAACAGGAGGCCGAATCCAAGCGCCAACAGCACGGTGGCCAGGGCCGGGCCGACGACGGTCAGGGCGAGCCGCGCGGCCCGGCGGCGACAGACAGTCCTAAGGCGTGCGGACATTGGAATAACTCCACGAGAAGTGAGCCGAGCGCAATCTGAAGTCGGGCCGTGCGGGCCCGGTGGAGGTTGCCCTCCATCATCCCTCGTCTTGACGTCGTCGATGGGGCGAATGTCGGGGTCCATCACCCCCGAGGTTGCGCCAGGCTCGTCTCGAACCCGGCCACGCCGGTCATCGCTTACCTCTTCCCCCGGCCTTCGGCTTCCGCCCCCTTGTCGAGGGCTCCTCTCTCTCCGGCGTCCGCTCCGCGACCCCGCCGAGGCGGCCGAGGATCATCGCCCTCACGGTGCGATGCACCGCCACCCGGTCGATCGCCTCGGGGTCAACGTTGAGCTGCATGGTCAGGCCGCTCAGCATCCCGTGGATGACCGCGGCGAGGGCCTGCACCTCCTCGGGCGCGAGGCCGCCCTGCCGGGCCTCCTCGGCAAGGTCCTCGGCGATCCGGTTGCGCAGCTCGGCGTTCTGGGCCGCCAGCCGGGTCCGGAAGTCCTCGCGGTGGGACATCTGGGCCAGGAAGGTGTAGTTCAGATAGTCGACCTCGTCGTTGACCGGCTTGCGGTTGAGCACGAAGTCGAGGCCGACTTCCAGTCGCTCCCAGCCCGACTGCGCCGCCGCGAAGTCTGCCTCGGCGCTCGCCTTGAGACGCTCGATCGTGGCGTCGAAGACCGCGAGGATGATGTCCTCCTTCGAAGGGAAGTGGTACGTCAGGACGCCGCGGCTGATCCCGGCCTCCTGCTCGATCTCGGCGAGCGAGGCACCCTGGATGCCCTTGCGGTGGATGACCTTGCAGGCCGCCTCCACGATCTGGGCCCGGCGGATCGCACCGATGTCGACGCGGCCAGTCATACGAAGCTCCTCCCTTACACCACCAGGTTGGCGTGGCGGTCACCACAGCGGCCGATGTCGAACCCGCCCATGCCCGCCTCCGGGAGTCGCGAGGTCGTCCCCTGGAAATCCGAAATCAGACCATTCAGTCTGATAGTAGACCGATTGGACTAGTCAGTCAAGGGCCTTTCCGAGAACGTCCTTCGGCTCATACGCGTGCGAGCCCCACCGACGTTCGGAACAGCAAGGAGGGACGGCGACAGCAAAGACAGCAAAGGCAGCAAAGGCAGCAAAGACAGCAAAGACAGCAAAGACAGCAAAGACAGCAAAGACAGCAAAGACAGCAAAGACATACATTGCGACCTTGAGATTGCAATGCATGTCCTCTTCTTTCGGCGACAACCTCGAATCAAAATCTCCAACAGACTACGTCCGGCCGCTTAGCATCTCCTGGCGTCGACTTGCGTTCTGCCGCATAACCCAGGTCAGCACGCCCGGTAGGTCTTCCTCGGGCGTTTCCATAGCTCGGAGAGTGCAGATTGCCATCACGCGGAACGCCCGGTTGACTACACCCTCTTCGACTCCGACGTCTCCCGGATGGGCGTCGATCACTTCCCCCAAATTCGTCGCGCAGAGCCTCGGCAATCCAGAGGATCAGGCGAAACTCGGGGGTCCGCCGGCCGGGGCCGTCCTGGCCCCGAGGAAGAGCATCCCGAGCCGGGATGCGGAGCGACGATCAGGGACGGCGGCGAGCCACAATCACGAACCTCCAAGAACTTGTTGCCGCAAACTTGTTTTTAAGGCACCCCGCCTATTGTAACACTTGTACAGGATCGGGACACTTTCCGTGTGCCTCGCTTGATGCGATATTGATGCCGATGGCCGGTGAGAACGGCCTATCGCACACGGCGATGAACGGGATTGGCGATTCAGAATGAACTTTACGATGGAGTGACAGCATGACAACGGAATTTAAAGCAGCCGAATTCATCAAGGCGATGGCTGAGGGAACCCTGGACCCCCTCAGGCCGAAAGGCCCAATCGTCATGCTCGGTATGGCGATGCAGGCCGAGGAAGCCCCCGAGGCGATCAGATTCTCTGTCGGTGGCTCGTGCTCGACATGGATCAGAATTCCTGCCAACCAGATAGAGAAAGTGGAACACATCTCCGATGTCCAATGCAAAGACCACCAGCACCCGCTGGTTCAAATTACGTTCCGCGAACCAGCAGAGTTAGACTCCGCCGCTCGGGTATACTATGAGCTCATTCGCCAAACGGTGTCCGTTCAACCTACGGCTTCACGTGATCAGGGTCTCGACCAAACAAGAAAGTTCTCACGTGGCCACACGCACGTCCCCGACATTCCCACCAATCCGATCGAAAATCGATCCCGTGACGGGTACTGCCATTCAAGGACAATTGGGTTCCGTTACAGTACATTTGTGACTTGTGCAGCTCCCAATGGCTCCCGCCGCCGTGGATATGGAGAAGCCAGAATTTATTATGCCAATGGTGATGCTGATGGGGATGCCATCATTCTCGCCGGCCACCGAGCCTTGCGCAGCGCGGGTTGCAGTGAGGAGTTTCCCGCTGCTACATATGAACTAGGAAGTTACAACTGGATTACCGGCTATGACTGCCCTTGACATTCCGCGATCTGCTTGAATCTAGTGGTCCACCACCGTTGGAATGCAGGGGGGCAATTTGCTCGACTGGTAGTTTCTTGCGCAAAACACTCCGCAAAACGACGGAGGCGGACCACTAAGCGGCCGGACGTGATTTTTTGGGAACTTTTGATGGCAGATGGCTGCCGTAGCTGGAGAAGCCCGACTCGACCGCATCCCGCAATCCGGCTCGCGTCGTGAAACTGCGTTGGGGGATCTCCTGATGTTTCACCTGCCGGAACACCGATTCGATCTGCCAGCCATAATGCCCTCCAAGAGTGAGGTGTGGTGGCCCGGCTCGGCATGAGCCGGGCCACCATAGCCTATCTCATCGGGCGGGGCTTGGGCTTGATCAATTCCGCCAGACGGTCCTTGTTCGACCGGGTACGCGGCAGGGCACGGAGCTCCCGGAGCCGGGCCAATTCAGCGGCGTCGGCCTAGATCACGTGGCGGCCCTGAGCGTCGCGGCTCGATGTGAGCCAGCCGGCGCGGAGCCAGCGTCTCACCGAGTCCAGGGCGATCTCCAGCCGATGCGCCAGGCCGCTGGGGCGATACTCGTCCTGGTCCAGGTCGGGCGGGCGAACGTGATGCTTACGAGGGGCCGGTTCCAGGCGGGTCAGGAGCCCTTGCACCATACCCCGGCTGAATCGGGCGACTCGCTTCGGAGGTCGGAAGCCCTCCTCGTTGAGCCGTTCGGCGATCTCTCCGGCGCTCAACCCCTCGGCGCACAAGGCCCGTAGCCTCGCAATCAGTTGGGGATAGTCGGCGCGGAGGTCGTAACGCCTCACCGGCCGGGACAGGACGTGGCATTCCACCTGGCCGCCGATCCAATGCAACTCGACATCCACCCGATCGCTGGCCTTATCGATGATCAAACTCACATGCTCGATCAGGAGCCGGGCGATCCGTTGCCTGTCGGCCGGCGTGGTCGTGGCCGCCCGCCAGACCGATGGCAAATCGGCAGCCAAGCCACGGATCGCGAGCTCGTTCTCGGGCGAGAGCCGGCGGGGAGATGTCCGCAACCATCGCTCGTACTCCTCCTCAATTTGCCGCTGGGACTTCAGCGAATCCTCCCAGCGACGCTCCAGTTCGCGGCCGACGAGCCGGTTCTCCGGCTCACAAGCCTGATACTGACGGGCCGAACGATCGACCTCCAGAGCGGCCCGCTCGCGACGCAGTTGCCAGTGTCGGGCCAACTCGGCACGCTCGCGCTCGACGTCGGCCACTGCCGCCAGGCTCGCCTCCAGGGCCACCGGCTCGACGGCTGCCAGCACTCGCCCGGCGATCAGGTCATCAAGGACCTGCCCCGAGAGGCTCTGACAGAGCGGCTGGCCATAGTCGGCAGTGCCTCGCGTACAGTTATAGGCATGATGATTTTTCGGCCCGGAGTACAGCACGATCATTCGCCGTCGGCATCGCCCGCACCGGAGCAAGCCGGGCAGGAGCGAGGCCCCCTGACGTGGTGCGCCCGGGCTGCCCTCCCGGGCACGGTTGGCGTCGAGCTGATCCTGGTTGGCCTGGAACCGGTCCCATGTGATGTACGCGGGCAACCGGACCCGGATCAGCACCAAACACTCCTCCGGCCGGCAGATCAGCCTGCCGGTGGTCGGCTGTCCGGGCTGCTTGCGACGCGGGTCGATCGGCCGGTGGCCGAACCGGTATGCCCCGGCATAGCAAGGGTGGTGAAGCAGATTCGACAGCGTCGTCCGGTTTGGCCGCCGCCACTCCAACAATCCGCGGCCGGGCCCCGACCGAGCCCGGACCGGGATGAGGACCCGGTGATCGACCAGGTAACGGAGTAATCCATGCAAAGTAATCGCCTTGTTGAACTGATCGAAGATCAGCCGAACGATCGCCTGGACTTGCTCGTCGGGGTCGATCGCCCACTCGCCCGAAGCGAGCCGGATGTACCCGATCGGCGGCACGCCCATCAATGCCCCCCGTCGGGCCTTGTTGAGCTTGCCCTGATACATGCGTTCTTTGAGGACATGAAGCTCTGCCTCGCTCATCATGCCGTGAAGACCCAGCAAGAGCCTGTCATTGTGATCGGTCGGATCATAGATCGCCTCCGTGTCGGCCAGGAGGACGCGGAAGCGGGCACAAAGCTCGAGCAACTGGTGCCAGTCGCGGTTGGAACGAGCCAACCGGCTCATCTCCAGGCCGAGGATCAAGCCGACGTGGTCGAGTGCGACCTCGGCCAGGAGCCGCTGGAACCCGATACGTCCCTCGATCGACTGGCCGCTCTTGCCGAGGTCATCGTCGATCGTGGTGATGCGATCGGGCGTCCAGCCGAGGGCGACGGCACGGCCGGCCAGGGCGTACTGCCGGGCGGTGGACTCCTGATGATCGATCACTTGTTGAGGCGTGGATTGACGGACATAGACAAAGGCTGATCGGTCGAGGTGCCAAGCCCTGAGCTTTGGCGAGCGCAATGGGTCACTCATGGCCGACCTCCTCGCCGCACGAGGCCGCTAGGACTCTTGCCAGGAGCCGACCGAACAGGTCGCGGATCTGCCGTTGTCGGTCGCTCGAGAGCCGCGCCCAAACGGTCGGCGTGGTCAGCGGCGGGGAGGGAGGGGTCGTCAGAGGCGGGGGGGGACGAAGCGTCGGGTTGTGGTGGGCATGGAGTCTCTCCGGGTGTTTCAATCAGATGCTGTCGGCAGCACGCGGCCAGTTCAAGCAACGCGGCGACGCCGATAATAACCGCCACGGGTGGGCTCGCACCACCTGTCGCTTGAGGTGGAGTCTGCTTGGTCCATCTCGATCAGGTTCAATTCCGGGCTATACGGCGGCAGGAAGTACAGGTAGATCCCCGACGCGGCCAACGCCCGACGCGCCTGCCGGATCACCGCACTCGTGTGGAAACTGGCATTGTCCAGCACCACCACCCGGGGGCGTTTCGACCATGGCAAGGCCTTCAGGAAACCGAGCAGGTCATACGAGTCCCAGGTCCGCTCGGCCGTGAAGATTTCCAGCCGTGGCGATGCACCGAAGGGGCGGTAAGCGCCCAGGGCATTGACCCTCCTCCCCTGAGGGGCCTCGTAGCGGATGAATTTGCGTTGCTTCGGCAGCGACCAGCTATAGCCCACCGGCAGCGTCGGGGAGAAGCCGCACTCGTCGAGATAATAGAGGATCATGTCGCCTGCAATCGCCTTCGACTTAAGGTTGTCCAAGATGCGGCCGGCTCGCTCGGCCTTGGCCGGGTCCTGCTTATGCTTGAGGGACGATGCGGTGCGACGGTAACCCGCCTGGATTCGTTTCAGGTGGCGACGGACTTGCCTGGCCCCCAGGCTAATGCCTCGCTCGGCCAAGGCCTGGCTGAGCTGCCGGCTGGTCCAGGTGCGGTCTTCGGCAAGCAATCGCCTCAACTCCTCCGCCACCCGGTCCAAGTGGGCGATGTTGGGGGGCGGGCCGGATCGAAATGGGTAGAGGGCCTCGAGGCCACGGGCGAGGAAGCCGCGGAGTGTGTCGCGGACGGTCTGGCCGCAGTAGCCGAGGTGTTTGGCGATCCGAGGAGGCGACCAGCCGGCGTCGGAGAGGGTGACCATTTCGATACGGTCACGGCCCCTCGGTGGAAGCGGTTGCCGCCTCAGAACTTGAAGTTCATCACGGATGGTATCGTCAAGGTAAGTGCGGATCATACGGAATTATAGGAAGTCCACGTCCAGCCGCTTAGTCCGACTCTGAACATCACTCAGGCCAGCAGTACAATGCGTGTCCTTGCTGTTCTGCTCAACCACTGGCACGGTGCGGGGAGCGAATGCGAGGATATCATGGCTGGCTCCGTCCGGGGCGATCGGCAGGGGTGGTAATCGCCATCGTCCCGGACGGCCCTGGTCTACCCAGAGCTTGTTTGGCAACCCGGAAGCGAAGCTTGTCTTGATAAAAAGAGGCTTGTCTTGATAAAAACGATCTGGCGGCGACTTACCCTCTCGCTTCCCCTCGTGCCGGTCGGCTGCGCGCTGATCGCCACCGCTCTTTTCTTCTCGCAAGGCGGGTTCGGCGGCGGTCATGGCGACGCCGATTTTGCGATTGGGGTCCTCGGCCTGCCGTCCGTCGCGTTGCTCGAGCGTGGCTTGCCCATACCACATATCCTGGAGTCCAGCGACCTACTCATGATCATCTGGTATCCGGCATTGCTGAACTCGCTCTTCTTCTGGTGTCCCTTGGCGTGTTTCATATCTCTGGTGGGGCGACTCCTGCGTAAGCGGTAGGTCCAGGGCGATTGCACCGTAACCTATACACCGGAGGGGGACGGCAAGGACATGCATTGCGACCTTGAGATTGCAATGTCATGTCCTCTTCTTTCGTCTGGGACTGCATCACCTGGCGAACCTGGAGGGTTGTCCGGCTCGTACGTAAGACCGTGGCGGTTTGCCGGGCAAGCCCACAGCCGTCATTTCCCTCCCGAACCCCGGGTGGGGGGGGGCCGAGCGGGGTTGATCGGTTCAACATCGTCCCTCCCTTATTGTCGACTGCTGCGCGAGCGCAAGATGGATCCGCCTGTCCTCAGTGGTTCCCTGCGGCCGGTAGCCAGAGTGCGAATCCGGCAAAAGGCGGGATCGAGTCGCCGGGGCAGTCCGTGCGTGCGAACGGGTTGAAATCTCGCGACGCAACGTTCGTTCCGACGATCTAACATCACTCAGGCCAGCACTGCAATGCATGTCCTTCTTGCTGTTCCCGTCAGGCGGGGGATGAGCGTGCCTTAACGCGTGCTTCTCATCCCAATCTCGCCGTATTTCTTTGACATGGGAATGCGGCAGATGTCCAATATGAGTTCAGAAGAGCCCGGCGAGGATCTGGACATCGGGGTCAACACTCATCTAGCTGACCCCGGATTAGATCGATCACGTGCGACAATAGGCCAACCGCGCGGCTTGTGAACTCAACGAAGCGGCAACATTCCGCTACGGACATCCTATATTGAGTCTTAAATTATGACTATTACATGGATTCAGGTCGAGATTCAGAACGGATCGGGTCTTCCGGTTGCAATCGGTGGTCAAGGCGACATTACTCTGCGAAACGACTCGGGCCTGCCGATCATTATCCTTAACGGTCAATCGGCGGGAGCCCCCGGAGTGACCCACGTGAGCATTGCGGCCACCCAAACCGCTGACATCTCACGTACGCCGAACGTCGATCTCACAGTCCAAGTGGCCCGTTACGACTTCGACGATACGCCGCCGATCGCCATCCCCGGCGTAATCGCTCTTTCCTTCCCGATTCGCACGATGCTCTCTAACGCAAATCTAACGCAATTAGGAGCGGCGCTTCCTGCCGGGACACAGCCAACATTCTCCATCGCACCAGACGGGATGATTAATACCATTAGCCTCATTTGACCTTATCGTCCCAAGAGTAGAGATAGACGGCGAAGTCAAACCTGCGAGAGCCTAGCGAGTTGTCACGTCAATTTCAGGTGGACAAATGCCGGATTACACCACTGCAAGCCGAACTAAGGACCATTTCCAGATACAACTGCTTCGGGACCACCCGGAGATCGTATCGATAGCGCCTCGGCTAAAACTCGATTCAGTGGGTCGTCCTACCGGTGATGGCATTATCGTGATCGGTATCGCACCACGCAACCCTCTACGTCTCAACGGTGGGGCGTCACTCGCTCCGGCCAGTCCTCCGATCCCGTCGAGCCTGCCCGCGGTGGACAACGAAGGGAAATTCGCCGGAGGTGATCCGGTGCAAGTGATTGTCGAAGACACTGGGCCGGTTGTGGCCGAAATGAACACAGCGCGAGCGCGGCCGTGCGACGGGGGATTTAGCGTTGGCCACGTCAACGTGACAGCAGGCACCTTCGGCGGAAACGTCCGCTTCGGGGCTAATTTCGGGTTCATACTGAGCAACAACCACGTCCTCGCAAATGTCAACGCGGGGACCGTGGGTGACAATGTACTCCAGCCCGGGGTAGCCGATGGTGGAACTGTCCAAAACGACGTGATCGCAACTCTCACAAGGTGGGTGCCGATCGATTTTGCTACCGGGGCGAATAATGAAGTGGATTGCGCGATCGCCGAGGCGGTTAACCCGGGAGACATTACAAGGAACGTCCAGGGTATCGGCATACCCGGCGCGCTGGCCGACGCCACCCCGCAGCAGGCCATTCGAAAATCGGGGCGGTCGACGCAACTCACAACAGGCACCATCGTCTCAGACAACGCGACCACTAGGACTACTCTCGGAGGTCAAACCGCCGTATTCGTAAACCAGTTACAATACACACAGATGACGAACGGCGGAGACTCAGGCTCTCTGATCTGGGATCAGAACAGTCTCACTGTTGTAGGCCTACATTACGCGGGTGACACATCGAACAGTTACGGGAACAAGATCCTTCGCGTCCTTGCTCTCCTCAGCCGCGCGTTCACCATCTACGACGTGAAGGGGAAGGCGACACACTTCGACGAAGCTGATATTTGCCTACTGGATCAGCCCAAGGGATTGAACAAACACAAACTCAAGAAGGCCGCGACGCCGAAGCGGAAGTCCGTCAAGTAATCCTCGCCTTCCCAGTAATGCTACATCTTGTCAATTATGGTATTATAAGAGACCTCCTGCGTACTCGCGACATTGGTGAAAGAGCCCGATATCAGCTCTGGACGGCAAGGACATGCATTGCGACCTTGAGATTACAATGCATGTCCTCTTCTTTCGGGGCGTCAGCACGACGGACCAGTCACCCCGGCGCGCCCGGTCGATCACCTCCGGGCCGACCGGGACGGTCCAGCAATTGCCCCGCTCGACCTGGCGATCCCATGCTCGACGGTTGTAGGCCAGGATTTCGTCGGGGTTGCTCATGCGCGATTCCGAAATCCTTGTGATGCCCGCACTTGATCCCAGATTCTTGGCGAAGAGAACAGAGTCGAGTCGCCAGAGGACCTGGAGTAACCAGCCACTCCAAATGCGAAATCTGGGAGATTCCGTAAAGATCGAGGCCTGGACGATTGCCTCGACGGGTTACTCGGGTTTTCCGTCGTGCCCACTTCGGTGCCTGGCCACCGCTGGCCCCGGTGCGAACTCGAACTCCATTCCCAATTCGTGCTCGGCCTTCACCAGCATGGCCCAGGCGGTCCCCTTGTTCCAGGCGTTCACAAAGTTAATGGCAATGACATACGTTGTAACATTGAGATTGCAATACATGCACTCTTCTTTTGTCTGGGACTGCATGACTTGGCGAACCTAGGGGGTTGTCCGGCTCGTACGTAAGACCGTGGCGGTTTGCCGGGCGAGTCCACAGCCGTCATTTCCCTCCCGAACCCCGGGTGGGGGGGGCCGAGCGGGGTTGATCGGTTCAACATCGTCCCTCCCTTATTGTCGACTGCTGCGCGAGCGCAAGATGGATCCGCCTGTCCTCAGTGGTTCCCTGCGGCCGGTAGCCAGAGTGCGAATCCGGCAAAAGGCGGGATCGAGTCGCCGGGGCAGTCCGTGCGTGCGAACGGGTTGAAATCTCGCGTTGCAACGTTCGTTCCGACGATCTAACATCACTCAGGCCAGCACTGCAATGCATGTCCTTCTTGCTGTTTGGGAAGTCTTGTCAGACGGAACTCGTCGGCTCCCCACAATCATCCCATTCGGTGGATAACGAATGACCTACCCATCAGAGCTTGAGCTACGTGAATATTTCGGCGTCGATCCCGAGCGATCGGACGATGTAACTCTGTTCCGAGTCGCTGATGTGGCGGGTATTAGTCTGGTATTCTCCTACAACGATACGGACGATTCGGTGCAAACCGCATTGAATGTTGCCGATCGCTGCATCAGTGTGGTATCCCACGAGAAGATGAGCCGCTTGTGGATTGACCAAGACACCCTGCGTGCAGAGTTCACGTACAGCGACAACATCGTGACCCTCTCTCTCCTCGTAAATCCAACGATTAGGGTTGACTGGAGCGGCCTACGATCGTCTTGAGCATCGCCTACGCCTCCTCCTCCTGCATGCAAGTAGATGCCCTACCCGCCCGCACACAGCCACCCACCCCGTCCGCCCTCCACCCCCCACCGGGCCACAAGCTCGAACCCACCGAGGCGGACCGGCGGCGCGACGAGTACATGGAGCGGCCGAGGACGGCAAGGACACGTATTGCGACTTTGAGACTGCAATGCATGTCCTCTTTTTTCAGGGAAATTGTGGGTAGCCTGTTCCTCGCGACCACGGACAACGCATGACCTGGGCCACCCCAACGGTGTGCAACCCGCGGGCAAACCGATTAAAGCCCCTCCGGTTTCGGCTCCGATTCATTGGCGGGTGAAGGAGCTTTTCTCCCTTCCAGCAGTTCGATGACCCGGTCGAGGCGCCGCTCGACAGCAGTCAACCGGCGTTCGATTGCGATGTTCGTCGCTTGCTCCTTCGCTTCTTGTTCTTGCGTCGGTTTCGATTTCGGGTCGCGAGAGACAATCAAGCGGTCGCCAGGGCGAAGCTGGTAGTTGGTCGTGGGATCCCCTTTTTCGACGATCGCCTGGTAGTCGACCTTCAGGAGTTTCTCGGGGGCCCGTCCACCCGGCACAGGGCGGACCAGCCGGATGTGAGACTCGGCCGCGGGGGAAGACAGGCCTCCCGCGTAGCTCAACCCGTCGAGAACCGTCTCACGGCCGGTAATCGGTATTCGACCAGGCGAGGCGACGTCGCCTTGGACGTAGTAGACCTTGCTGTTGTAAGCGGTCACCTCGACACTGACCCGCGTGGAGTCGGCCGCCGCGACCAGCCTTGATCGCCCGCTTTGCGTCGAGTCGGGTACGCTCAGGCCGAGTTGTTCTTCCGTCAGAAACGTGCGGAGATGAAGAATAAGTTTTTCCTTGATCTCACGAGGCGTCAGGCCAGCTACGTAGAGCTCGCCATAATAGCCCAAGCTGATCTTGCCATCGGGGCGGACCAGGCGCTCGCCTTGAATTGGCTGGCTCGGCAACGCCTCATGAACATCGACGCGGATCAGGTCCGGTGGCTCGACGACATACGAGGGCAACGGGGTCATCTCCAACTCGCGAGAGGGAGGGGTCGGGGCGTCGCCCACGGCCCGCTGCATCAGGGAGCCCGTACTTACCACGGCGATCCCTAGGGCCAGCAGGCCCATCGCAATCGCTTTCCGAGACGAGACAGTCATCGTTCTCAATGCTCCTTCCATGAGTTCCGCGGCGGCCAACGAGACCAGCTTGACGGTCGCCCCTCGACCTGCCGCGAGTCCAATCGCAGCGCGAATCGTCCCCTCTTCAAGTGCCACCGGAATCGCTCCCATGGCTCGTTCGGCGACAAGCGTCGCCACAACGGTCCCAACCGTCGGCACAACGCCACGGCGGACGAGACGACCCCGAAGCCGCTCACGACCGCGTGCCAAGCGACTCTTCACTGTTCCCAACGGCCAATTCAACCGATGGGCCACCTCCTCGCAGGAGCGCCCCTCGAGGTAGCAGAGCACCATCGGCGCACGATACCGATCGGGTAAGCGACCGAGTTCCTCATGCAGGAGCCGCTCCAGGTCCAGCTTGCCCCCAAGGTCGGGACAGTCGTCGGCCCCAGGCACCCGTTCAGCGTTCAGTCGTTCGTGCCGCCGGCGCCTGAGGTCTCTCCTCCGGGCGTTTCCTGCCACCCGCAGAGCGACTCCATGCAGCCAACTCCCGAGGGAGTCGCGACGACAAACCGCCGATGACCTGCGCACCAGAACCAGGAAGGTTGCCTGAAACGCGTCCTGGGCATCATGAGGATTATCCAGGACGCGGCGACAGACCCGCAGGACCATCGGACCGTGCCGTTCAACGAGCGCCGCAAACGCCGCGTCGGCCGCCTCCCCTCCACGTTCCATAAAACGCGTCAGGAGTTGGCCATCCGTGAGTTGACCGATGGCTCCCAGGCGAAACAGCGTGTGCAATGGCCGCAGGATGTTCCCTCCCTGATCGGTTGCCAAGGGCCAATCCTCCCTGCACTGGTTCGTTCTCTCTTTCGAGATGTAGTGTCCGCTCCGGGGGGGCAGGTTCCCACTTTTTTAGAGAAAAAAGGAAGCAGGTCAGACATCGCGGCCCTCCCTCCCCAGGGTGCCGGCGCTTCAGGAATTGGCTTTGCGATGGTCTTCGTACTCCTTCAGCCAGGCGACGGCACGAGGCAAGTCTTCAGGGCGGACTCGGACACAAGGGCCATTGCCCCACAACTGGGGCTGAAAGCCTCCCAGCATCGTGTTGAGATCATGCTTGTCCGCCAGCGCGGGGATGCCCTGCTCGGACAGTCGATCGGCGAGGAATTTTGCTTCGATCGCGTTCTCTGCCATGTAGCATTGAACGAGGTTGGGGAAGGGCGCACCCACGAAGTCGTCGCCCAGATCCACAGCTTCGGATTCGAGGTCGATGGGAAGATCCTCGATCGGATCCAACTCGTCAGCGGTGAGAAACGTGGGGTCCTCAACGCCGTCGGGCGTGGTGCCGCACGACCAACAGACGTCGAAGCCGTCATCCACCTTGCTGTGACACTTGGGGCAGGCCCACATCGCCAAGGACTCCGGAACGCCTCGGAAAACCACAACAGAGAGTCGCCTCAGGGCCACCGTAGCGGCTCAGACGGGGGGGAAACAATCCCGTGACGGCGTTGGTCTCGACCTGCCCTCCCGATCGCTCGTCCCACTCTCCGGACAATCATAGGGGCCTCGAGAGGATCGGCGGCCGAGACCTCAGACCAAGGTCGAACGGCATGTGCATACCTTCGCACTCTGGATCCTGGCATAAGAATCTGGCAGATTTCTCAGATTCACCCAGAAGACCCAACAACGACGATCGTTCGGGACGACAAGGACATGCATTGCGACCTTGAGATTGCAATGCATGTCCTCTTCTTTCCCTAAAGCGAGAGAGAACGAGAAGCTTCGCAGAGAGAGATGTCCGTCCGATCCCCGGCTTCATCATGCCGACGGATGATCGTACTCGCTTAATTCGGCTGAGGCGTTACGAATTTCCTCTCGAAATATGATCCATCGACTTGCAGTTTGTGAAGATGGGGAGTAGAATCCGGCGGATCTGAGACTGAATCTCAATCCCTCCTGCTATTCCCAACAGCGCTTCGCCAAGCAGCTGGACGTACTTTATTTGGACGTTTCGATCGGTGCTTACGCCCGTAGTTACTGAAGTTCAGGTCGACGGGCGACTCTTGCCGGACCGGTTTCCACTGGTCCGCCAGGGTCCAGTTGCCGCCGACCGGCAGCGTCGGCGAGAACCGGCACTCGTCGAGGTCAGCCAGGGCCGACTCCGGAGGCCGCCTTCGCCTTGAGGTTCTCCAGGATGCGACCGGCTCGCTCGGCCTGGGTGAGTTGCTGGCTGGTCCCGGTCCGGTCCTCGGCGAGCAACCGTTTCAGTTTGTCGGCGACGTGGTAGCGATGGTCGAGCTCGGGGTCGGGGCTAGGGCCGGTGCGGAAGGAGTGCAGCGCGTCAGCGCCGCGGGCGAGCCAGGCCCGCGGTAGGTCGCGGACGGCCTGGCCACAGTAGCCGAGGCGGGAGGCGATCCGGGGTGCCGATCAACCGGCCTCGGAGAGGGTCACCAACCCGAGGCGGTTACGGCTCCTGAGCGGCAGAGAGTTCCGCCGCGGGATCAGGATCTACTCGCGGGCTGCGACGTCGAGTCTGGTGCGGATCAACCAGAATTATTGGGAAGCCGGGTCCAACTGCTCAGAGCGTCCTTGGGCCAGCCAAAGCCAGCCACAGGGAAAACCTCAGCAGGTCAAACATTCTTCTTCTGAAATGCTTGTGACGAGGAGACTTTGCATGCCGCCACGTGTCCACTCCACGCGTCGCCCGGGCTTTACGCTGATCGAACTCCTGGTGGTCATCGCGATCATCGCCGTTTTGATCTCCCTCTTACTCCCGGCCGTGCAGGCCGCTCGTGAGGCGGCCCGGCGTGCGCAGTGCACGAACAACATGCGGCAGTTGGGGTTGGCCGCACACATGTACGCGGATACCCACGCGTATATCCCGCCCGGTCTGGTCGCGTTCTCTCCTTCCGCGGGCTACGGTGGATACGCGGGCCAAGGAACTGGCATATTCATGCTGCCCTACATTGAGCAAGGCAATCTGTACGACCGCTACGACCACACCAAAGGATTCGACCATAGCGACAATCAAACTGTCGTGAACACATCGCTCGCAGTCTACACTTGCCCGTCCGCACCGGGGAGTTATCGCAAGATGGCCTGTGACAACGCCTTTGCATCATCTTTCGGTGGCCTGCCTGCCCAGAATGGGAAGAATACGGGTGCAACAACCGACTACAACGGGATTCGCTGGGTCAATGACATCAACGGCGACTCAAACGTCGGAATGATGGGCCACCTCTGGAATTTCGGTCCGCCGGACTCATACACGCTCACAAACCCCTCACAGTTCCGCGATTGTACTGATGGGTTATCCAATACGGTTTTGTATTACGAACAGGCGGGCCGACCAACGAGCTACCGCAAGGGGTGGCGGTCGCAGGGAGAAATTACCGACCTGCAGGCAAGATGGTCTGCTCCTTGGTCATTCTCATTCGGCATCGACGTTCATACGAGTTCCGCCGATGGGTCGACGACGAACGGTCCCTGCGTGATGAACTGTACCAATGAATCGCAACCCTATAGTTTTCATCCAGGCGGGGTCAATGTCACCTTCGCCGATGGGTCCAGTCGCTTCCTTAAAGAGACCATCAATGGCCGAGTCTTCTGGGGGCTGTGTGGCAGGGCCGATGCCATGGTCATTGGTGAATACTAATACGTGAGGATTGCCGAGTGTCTTATTTCAGTCCTAGGTTGATGACTCTCTCCCTGCTATGCCTGATCGCCGGCGCCGGCTGTGGCGGCGGAGCGGAAGAGGGACGACTCCCTGTCCATCCCGTAAGCGGCAAGGTGTCGGTCGATGGGCAATCAGAGAGTGGCGTGCTCGTGTTGCTCCACCCCTCAGAAGGCAGTCCCGCGGCGAAAGAAGGCGTCACACCCTCCGCCACGACCGGGGAGGATGGAACATTTCAGCTTTCATCCTATGAGCAAAACGACGGTGCGCCGCTCGGTGGGTACTCGGTCACGATCCAGTGGTATCAGCCCGATGCCAAATTGACGAAGGGCAAGAAGGCGATACCCGCCGGCTTCGCCCGACCGTCCGACCGACTCCAAGGCAAATACAAGGATCCAAAGAAGTCACCCTGGCAGGTGACGATTACCGAGGGAACCAATGTCCTCAAGCCCATCGAAATTAAATGAGTTGCCAGCGGAATCCCTGTCGGACGACGGGGATACCGATGCCAGTGGATCGGGAACACCAAGGTACTCCGCATCCGCTCCGGAGACCGTCGACGCGACGAAGCCTCGGCTTTACCGAGTCATTTGGCGATGGCACTTCTATGCCGGTCTGATCGTGTCTCCCATTCTCTTGGTAGCGGCGATCACAGGGGCACTCTACGTCTTTCACGCGGAATTGGCCGGCTGGATCTATGAAGACCTCTACTTTGTCAAACCGGCCAGCGAGCGATTGAGTTACGACAATCAGCGAACCATTGCCCAGCAAGCCGCAGGTGGGAAGGGGATTGAGTTTCTCACCGTCCATGTGGACCCAAGACGCTCCACCGAGTTCATTGCTGATGCCTACGAAGGGGGGGATGCGAACCCCGACCAAACGCATCGGAGTGTTTTCGTCAATCCCTACACCGGTGAAGTCTTAGGAACGCAAATTCAGGACAAAGAGTTTTTCCACATCATCTTGGAGTTGCACCGAACGTTATTCGCCGGTGCTCCAGGCCGCGTCATCGTCGAGTTGGCGACGAGTTGGGGGCTGGTACTCCTGGTCACGGGTATTTTTCTTTGGTGGCCCAGGAACAAGAGTCGTGTCTATGGAGTCTGGCTGCCACGGCTGAAAGGAAAGCCTTACCTTGTCCTGCGTGACTTGCACGCGGTCGTCGGGATGTATGCAACCCCAATTGCCGCGATCATTCTGGTGACCGGCTTGTTCATGTCTCAAGTATGGGGAACCGGCTACACCTGGATTTCGGTCCAAACGAAGCAGTCGCTTGGCGATTTTCTGGCCCGTGGGGAATCAAAAGGAGTGAGTGAAAGGCCATCTCCAGACTCATTGGATCGTTCAGTCGCGGGAGTTCTCGGCCATAGCCAACCCGATGATGTCATGTACTTCATGCCAGCCACCACCCCCAAAGAGGCCCACAAAGCCTATCTGATGAATCAGGGCGACGTGAATACGGTTCGAGGCTTCGACGTCGACCAGTACACAGGGGCAATTGTTACCGCGACCGATACAGCGGAACTGAAGCCGATGGTTCGGATCCTGGCCTTTGCGGAATCACTGCATCAAGGTTTGACGTTTGGAATGACATCTAAGATTCTCGCCTTTTTGACCTGTCTGGCGCTGATTGGCATGGTCATCACGGGGGTTTGGATGTGGTGGAAACGCCGCCCCAAGGGGGAAACCGGTTTTCCGCATCGTCCCAAACAAGGAGCCGTCCCAAAATGGGTGGGGGGACTGACCGTCCTGCTGGGAATTCTGCTCCCAACCGTGGGGGCCTCGATCATCCTGATTCTTTCCGGAGACTGGCTGGTCCGACGATTTGTGGGGGATAACCAGAAGTCGTTGGTGCAAGGCTGAGAGGCGGCGGGGCATCCTTGGACTTGCAACCGTTTTGCACTTTCCCGGACGTTGTTAAGGGTGGCTTGCCTCGCGGAGCTCGTCATCGGCTCGCCGGATGGCATCCCAGACAGGCCTCATCGGCCCGGTTACCTGGAAGCAGTCCACAGGGTCACGATCCTCCAGACAGGACCAGTACCGGACCGAACTGGCGTGGAGCCCGGCGTGGGCGCGTAGCAGATTGGCGACCGAACGCCACTGTGGCGACGACTCGACCGAGGGCAAACCCATGTCCTCGATGCATTGGATGAGGATCTCCATAGAGGGCGAACCGCTCATCCTCGTCGAGATCGCCTGACTCGTACGCACCGAGGAATTCGCCGAACCGGGAGGGATCGGCCACTTACCATTCCCAGTCCTGCGAGAACGGGTAGTGCGGTAGTGCGAAGCGATGCGAGAGCGACCTCCGCGCCGCGGGCGTCGCCCAGCGATCGGGTATCTCGGGGGCCATCGAGAAGACGCCTCATGATCGGTGCGTAGACGAGGGTCGGCCCGACCGGGACGATGGCGGTTACCAAGCCAGCCGATCATCCCGGACGGAGCCCGCCATGACATCCTCGCATCCGCTCCCCGCACCGTGCCAGTGGCTCTCCCACATCGCCTATGCCCTCGACCGCCAGTCCGCACCCCGACTCACCCTGCTGTTCCTCGGCGCCGTGCTGGCCCACGGCCGCAGACCCACCGTTGCGTCGTCCCAGCCATGCCGACTAGCGGCGAGCCTGGCGCCGTGCGCTGCTGGGTGAGCATCTCCGTGCGGTCCTCCGTCCGGGGGCCACTGCGGAGAGGCTGCTCAGCCTGGCGGTGTCGGATGAACAAGGTCTCTGAAAGTCCAGCTTACAATACTAGCCATACGAAACTGGACAAAGAACATGTTTTGTGCTACGACCTCTTTGATCGACATTTTTATTCGCTTCACACTCGCCCTCCCTACCTCGCGGGCGTGATGGCGTAAGTCCTGGCAGGGTGAGCGATGTCGCTAAATCCTGTCGAATTCACAATCGCAGATTCGGCAAGAGTCATTCGTTCACGCAATCGGCTCGCGAAGTCTTCAGAAAAACTTCTCGAGGTATCGCCATCGCGCTCCGCCTGAAGGCGAGTGCCCCCGACCGCTTCTTTTCATTCCTTTATATTTCTCCTTCACCTTCCACTGGAGGGACGCCCCGTGCGCCATCGTCGAGCCTTTACCCTGATTGAGTTGCTCGTTGTCATCGCGATCATCGCGGTATTGATCGCCCTGCTCTTGCCGGCTGTCCAGGCGGCCCGCGAAGCGGCCCGGCGCTCGCAATGCGTCAACAATCTGAAGCAGATGGGCCTCGCGCTCCACAACTACGAGAGCATCCACTCCGCCTTCCCTCCGCCCAAGATCTACTCTGGGAGTTGCAACCGTTCGAATGGGGGGGTCGGGTATGTTCTGAATACCAGCGGATTCGTGCTCTTGCTGCCGCAACTGGAGCAGCAGGCCATGGCAAATGCCTACAACTTTAGCCAGGCCTCGAGCGGATCCGCCTGGCAGGCGTCCGTTACTGATGGTTCAGGGCCGGGGAACACGATCTTGCGAGGTAATCCCATTGTCAATACGACGGTCGTGGGAGCGCTCATCAGCGTGTTCGCATGCCCGTCCGACAACCCGCCCCAGGTGATGAACGAGGCCGGGACCGGTGCCTATGCGCGGTCAGAAGCTCGGCGAAGCAACTACCTTTTCATTACAGGAATCTACACCGATTATGACTGTCCCGGCGGCCTCAAGCTGGGGGTGCCCGCTCCCGCTTACGCCGCAGCCTTCTACACCGACAACTCCACCACGATCAGCCAGATTCAGGACGGCCTGAGCAACACGGCCATGATTGGCGAGTCGCGTCAGGAGCACACCGCCACCCAGTATGGTCCCTACTGGGGCTCGGGGCCGCACACGAGCGTTCACGGCAGGATCATCCCCGCCGGCGCGTCGACCGCCGCCATCGATTACCTGCCCAACGCTCCGGCGAGCGCATTGAGCGGAGTCGCCAGCAATCCGAGAAAACTGGGATACGCCTGGGTACTCTCAAGCCAACATTCGGGCGGACTGAACATGCAGATGGGTGACGGCTCTGTCCGCTTCATCAAGAATACCGTCAGCTTGACCACCTGGGGGGCGATCTCGACCATTAAGGGCGGGGAGATCATCAGCAGCGATTCCCTCTAAACCGACGAGGACGCGCGGCGGACCAAGGAAGCTGGCTCCGGCCTGGCCTTTCCAGTGAACTGGTTTAATGATCATTGCCTGGTTTTCTCGCGGCAAGCCTCTCGACCTCGCAACGAGAGGCTTGTTCGCCATTCGGCCAATGCGCCGGCCTTCGCGTTCTGGAGATAACCGCCCCGTCAATATCGGCGATATCTCCTCTTGCGATCGGGCCGAAAACGATCCTTTGCATTGCGGTTCCCCAGCCTCGCCCGGCCGGGCATGTTCTCTGGAGACGACTGCGGCCATGACGATTTCTCGCGCCCTGATCCCGGTCCTGCCTCTCCTCTTGCTCGCCGGATGCGGCGACTCCTCCGATACACTGAAG
Source organism: Singulisphaera photorubra (assembly GCF_045290345.1). GTDB lineage: Bacteria > Planctomycetota > Planctomycetia > Isosphaerales > Isosphaeraceae > Singulisphaera. The sequence goes on from NZ_CP155447.1 coordinate 6,563,484, forward strand.
TTGGTGCCGGTCTCGGGCATCATCACTATGGACGGGAAGCCCCTGGAGGGAGCGACCGTCGCATTCCTTCCCGCGCCCGACAATCAGGCCGGCGCCCCCGGCCTCGACACAACAGGGCCGGACGGCAATTACAAGGCCATGACACGCCAGCGGTCGGGCCTCGCGCCCGGCAAATACAAGATGTCGGTAACAATGCCCTTGCTAATAACGGCAGGCGCAGCCGCCAGCAAACTCCCCGAAGATATCCGGAACGACCCGATGATGGCAAAGATGGCGCTCGGACTCGACACCAGCCCGACGTCGAAAAAGAAGAATGCCGCCCCTTCGTTCTACGAGAAGGACGTCGAGGTCCCAAACGAGAGCACCGTCCTCGATTTCGAGGTCAAATCCAATGCGAACCCAAAGGCGGCAAAGTGACTCGATACCGTCTCCACCCCCTGGAGAAGAGGCGCAATGTTGTTGAAGCAGTCGCATCGGCTGTTTCACCACTGGCATCGGATGCGCGACGGAACTCAGGATTGGGAAACGTTCGGCGCTGAGATGGCTCGGTTGCGTCGTGAGGTTCATCACGCCCTGGAGGAGGGGTCAAAGTGCGGGTGCGCCAATACCTCGGCGACGTGCCTCAAGATCCTCAAAGTGGAAGAGGGGCTCTGGACGTTTGCGCGTGTTCAGGGAATCGAACCGACGAACAACGCGGCGGAGCGAACGCTGCGATTCACGGTGATCTGGCCACGGATCAGCGACGGGACGGATAGCGAGCAAGGCAGCCATATCGTGGAACGGCCCCTGAGCGTGGTCGCGACCTGCCAACAGCAAGGACGCAACGTGCTGGATTATCTGACCTCGTGCTTCGAGGCCGAGCATCGAGGACAACCGAGCTGTAGAACCCGCGATCCAGGACCGTGAAACGGATCGAGATCCCGGCGGCACGGACCTGCCGGAGCAGTTCGCGGACGACCTCCGTCATCGTCGTCTTTCGAGTCGCGGCCATCAACGCCACAGTGTATCGCGAGCCTTTGCGGATCACGTAGGCGGTGGCGTAACCGTAGAACGAGCACGTGCTTTTCTTGGCCTGGCTCCGCATGACCGAGAGGTTGGTCTTGCGATCGGCGCCATAGTATGGGAGCAAGGTCAGGTCGATGGCGATGACTTGGGGCCGCCGTCGCAGGGCCTTGGGCAGATGGCCCAACAGTGCAGCCTGGACGCGCCGTCGGAGCCGGTTGTAATCGGGTAGGGTGGAGTAGAGGGCCTCGGCGACGACATGCTCGTCGGGGACTCCGCAAAGTCGCTGGCAGGTGTCAGACAGGGAACTGATCCGTGCGGCGGCGGCGAAGAGGACCGTCAGGATGGTCTCGGCGAGGCCCCCCTTTGCATTGGAAAGCTTCAGGTGGGGCTGGAATGCCTGAACGGCGTAGCGATAGACTTGAGCGGGTGTCAGGGTGCTGGTGGACTTGCGCATCGTACCCACCGTGAGTAATGGGTTTAGCACAAGTCATTTTCATGGAGGAGCTTGAGTCTGTCACGCCCTGACACTCCCTCGACTCCCAATCACCGAACTACTGAATTTACTTGCGGCGACCATCAGCCCCGCCTAGTGTCCTGGAAGCAAGGGGCAAAAAATCGGATTATGTGGTCGTCTCGCAAGATCAGTGGAGGCCTCACTATGGGTAACCCCGTCAAGTCGCGACCACTCGGCAGCCAAGGTCTGGTCGTCTCGGCACAGGGTCTCGACTGCATGGGCATGAGCGACGCCTACGGGCCCGCCGACGAGGCCGAGTCCATCGCGACCATCCACCGGGCCCTGGACCTGGGGATCAATCTCCTCGACACGTCGGACGCCTACGGCCCCTTCACCAACGAGGTGCTGGTCGGCAAGGCGGTCCGCGACCGGCGTAACGGCGTGAACGTGGCCACGAAGTTCGGCTTCGTTGGCGGCACGGACGGCAAGGGAGGCGGGAGCATCGACGGCAGCCCGAAGCACGTCCGCGAAGCCTGCGACGGCTCGCTGAAACGACTGGGGATCGACCACATCGACCTCTTCTATCAGCACCGCGTCGATCCGAACGTCCCCATCGAGGACACGGTCGGCGCCATGGCGGATCTGGTGCAGAAGGGCAAGGTGCGCTACCTCGGCCTATGCGAGGCGTCGCCCGCGACCATCCGCCGTGCTCACGCAATCCATCCGATTACAGCACTGCAGACCGAGTATTCGCTCTGGAGCCGCGACCCCGAGGACGAGCTGCTCCCGACCGTGCGGGATCTGGGCATCGGTTACGTCGCGTACAGCCCGCTCGGACGCGGCTTCCTCACCGGCCAGTTGCGCCGCTTCGAGGATCTGCCCCCTGACGACTGGCGTCGTCACAGGCCCAGGTTCCAGGGCGAGAATTTCAACAAGAACCTCCAGCTCGTGGATCGCGTGAAGGAGATCGCCGCCGCGAAGGGCGTGACTCCGGCCCAGTTGGCGCTGGCGTGGCTCCTGGCTCAGGAGGGGGTCGTCCCCATCCCCGGCACCAAGCGTCGTAAGAACCTGGAAGAGAATGTTGCCGCTCTCGGAATCACCCTCACGGGCGATGACCTGAAGCGGATCGACGAGGCCGCGCCGAAAGGGGCCGCCAGCGGGGAACGCTACGAAGACATGGGTGGGGTTAACCTCTGATGCTCCGTCCGGACGCAGGGCCGATTCCCAGTCTCCGGAGAACACCATGAGCGCCAATGCTGCCCCGGATCGGTCTCCCGCGATCTCCCCTCGTTTGGCTAATGCGCTGAATCTGGTGGCCGGGTCGTGGGTCGAGGGCCTTGGGGGTGCAATCCGCGATATCTACAACCCGGCGGACTCGTCCGAGCTGGTGGCGCCGGTACGCGAGGCCTCACTGGAGCAGGTGGACGATGCTTGCGCCGCAGCCGCCCGGGCCCTCCCCGGCTGGCGTGCCACCCCGGCGCCGGATCGGGCCCACGTCCTGTTCAGGTTCCGGGAGTTGCTTGAGAAGAACTTCTCGGACGTGGCTCACAGCGTTGTTCGAGAGAACGGCAAGCTACTGGGCGAGGCTCGCGTCGCCCTGCGTCGCGGGATCGATGTCGTCGACTTCGCCTGCGGCATTCCCTCCCAGATGATGGGGCAGTCTTTGTCCGGCATCTCGCGGAACGTCGACTGCCTCACCGTCCGCGAACCCATGGGCGTGGTGGTCGGCATCCCGCCGTTCAATTTCCCGGCCGTGATCCCGCTCTGGATGATGTCGGTCGCCGTCGCCTGCGGGAACACGTTCATTCTCAAGCCCGCCGAGAAGGCGCCGCTCACCGGCACCAGTCTCGTGGAGATGTTCGCCGACGCCGGCTTGCCACGGGGCGTCGTCGGCGTGGTGCAGGGTAGCAAGGATGTCAGCGAGCGGCTCATCGCCAACCCGCATGTTCAGGCGGTCTCATTCGTCGGCACGTCCGCCGTGGCGGAGTCTGTCTATCGTTTCGCAGGGGCACACGGCAAGCGTGTCCAGGCGCACGGCGGGGCGAAGAACCATCTGCTCATCCTGCCCGACGCCGACCTGGAACGTATCCTGCCAGACCTGATCACATCATGCTTCGGCTCCGCGGGGCAGCGCTGCCTCGACGGGAGCGTGCTGGTGGTAGCCGGCGATCGGGAGCGGCAGGACGCCGTCGTCGATGCCTTCATCTCTGCAGCGGGCGAACTCAGGTTGGGGGACGGGCTGGACGACATCGCGACGCTCTGCCCCGTGGTGAACACGAAGGAGGAGAAGCGGATTCGGGCCGCGATCGAGCGCGGGGTGGAGGAAGGAGCCCAGCTCCGCCTCGACGGGCGTTCCCAGACTGTGCCCAGCAGGCCCAGGGGTTGCTTCATTGGGCCGACGGTGTTCGACGACGTGACGCCGGAAATGTTCGTCGGCCGCGAGGAGATCTTCGGGCCGGTGGTGAGCGTGATGCGGGCGCCGGACCTGGACGCGGCGATCACTCTTGCGAACCGCAGCCGATACGGCAACACGGCCTGCGTTTTCACGCAATCCGGGGCGTCGGCCCGCACCTTCCGCGAGCGCGCCCAGGCCGGTATGCTCGGCATCAATGTCGGCGTACCGGCGCCGATGGGGTTCTTCCCGTTCGGAGGTTGGAAGGATTCGATCTACGGCTATCACAATACCCAGGGTGCCGATGCCGTTGCCTTCTACACGCGAAAGAAAGTGGTCACGGAACACTGGTTGGGTTCCGAGGCGCCGAGTGATGGATGGGCTTGATTGAACAACGCAAGGTCCTCAGACTCGCCTGCAGGTCTGCCTGATCCACGAACACGCGGAGTGATTCGATGAAGATCCTCATGGTTCTGACCTCCCACGACACGCTAGGCGACACGGGCCGCAAGACAGGGTTCTGGCTCGAGGAATTCGCCGCGCCCTACTTCACCTTTCTTGATGCCGGTGTAACCGTGACCCTCGCATCGCCCAAGGGCGGGCAGCCGCCCATCGACCCGGTCAGCGACACGCCCGAGGGCCAGACCGACGCGACTCGGCGATTCAAGGAAGACCCCGCGGCCCAGGCCGCCCTCGCGAACACCAAGCGTCTCTCCGATGTCTCGGCCGGCGATTACGACGCGGTCTTCTATCCCGGCGGCCACGGCCCCATGTGGGACCTGGCTGAAGATCCACACTCGATCGCCCTGATCGAGGCCTTCTGGAACGCCGGCAAGCCGGTCGCCGCAGTCTGCCACGCACCGGGCGTTCTTCATCACGTCGAGATCGACGGTCAGCCGCTCGTGAAGGGTAAGCGGGTGACGGGATTCACCAACAGCGAGGAGGCGGCAGTCCACCTCACCAAAGTCGTACCGTTCCTCGTCGAGGACGAGCTGAAGCGGCTCGGCGGGCTCTTTGAGAAGGTGGCCGATTGGGCGAGCTTCGCTATCACCGACGGGCGGCTTGTCACCGGCCAGAACCCGGCCTCTTCCAAGGCGGGGGCCGAGGCGCTGCTGAAACTCCTGGCCTGAGCGGTGCCGTCGAAAAGGGAGCCTACGATGGACGATCATCACATCAGGGTGGCCATCGATCGGCACTGGGCTGCCTCCGCCGCGGGCGATCAAGATGCCGAGCACGAAATCTACCACGACACCGTTGTTTGCGAGTATCCGCAGTCAGGCGAGATCATCCGCGGTCGGAGCAACCTGCAGGCGCTCCGCAGCCATCATCCAGGCAGGCCGTCAGGTTTCATGGTCCGGAGGATCTCCGGAGAGGGCAATCTCTGGGTCACGGAGTATGTGATCACGTACGGCGGTAAGCCCGTCTACACCGTCAGCATCATGGCGTTCCGGGAGGGGAAGGTGTCGCGCGAGACTCAATACTTCGCCGATCCGTTCGATGCTCCCGCCTGGCGCGCTCAGTGGGTCGAGCAATAGACTAGCTGATGATGGACCGGGAGCCGGCAAGCCCCGGAGCACGCCGGTCTGCGGGGCGGGCTGGAAGGCCGCCCAGACTGCCCATACCAGGCTCGACGCCACGGCCATGACGGTGACCGAACGCAGGCGGTCGCTGCCGCCTTTCGGAAAGGCGTTCCATGAGGCGTGGAGGACGGCGGAGGTCAGGGATAGGCGGCTGTCTCGTCGCGTACCACTGGCGGGGTGGGAATGCCCCGGCCTGCGCCAGGCAGACTTCAGGGCAGAGGCATTCAAAGTGCCAGTGAACTGCCAATGAACAATTGCTTCCCTTACATGTCACTTCATCGTCAAATCGATCGTTCGACCGCACAGCCTTGCTTTCGATACCGCAGTTCCCCACCCGACCTTTGATCCGCTTCGGCCACGACCGGCAATACTCAGACGGCCTCCCTCGCGATACATTCCACAGGGCGGATCACTTCGAACGTCGAAGATCTCGATTCGACCGATTTCCCAAAAAAATGGAACGTTCCCGCATCCTACTGCATGGTAGATGCAACTCACCGCTTACTGTGGGGTGGAATCATGGCCAGGGGGGAAATGCCCGCCGTCCTTCGCGACGTTCGCACGCTCTTCGACCTGGGGACATTGGGCGGCCTGAGCGACCGACAACTGCTCGATCGATTCGCAGGTCGGTCGGATGCGACGGCTCAGGCGGCGTTCGCCGGCTTGGTGACCCGCCACGGCCCGATGGTCCTGGGCGTGTGTCGACGCGCCCTGAACGACCCGAACGACGTGAACGACGCCTTCCAGGCGACTTTCCTCATCCTCGTACGTAAGGCCGAATCGGTGCGGGTCGAGGGCTCGCTCGGGCGCTGGCTTTACGGAGTCAGCCGGCGGGTTTCCGCGCGGGCGAAGGCGACTGTGGCGGGCCGGTTGGCACGCGAGGTCGGCGGTGTGGAACTGGCGATATCCCCGGCCAACGACCCGTCCCGGCACGAACTCGGCGCCGTCCTGGACGAGGAAATCGGCCGTCTGCCGGAACGATTTCGCGCTGCGGTGGTTCTTTGCGATCTGGGGGGGCTGAGCCACGACGAGGCGGCGAGACAACTGGGGTGTGCCGTGGGGACGGTCAAGAGCCGGCTGAGTCGCGCTCGCGAAAGGCTGCGTTCGCGTCTGACTCGCCGCGGCGTCGCACCCTCGGTCTTGGCGGCGGGCCTCGCGCTGCACGTGCAAATGGCCGCGGCCGCAGTGCCGGCCTCCCTGGCCGTCGCGACGGCCTCTTCCATGGTGTCGACCGGGGTTGTCTCGGCGACGGTCAAGGGGTTGGCACGGGAGGTACTCAGAATCATGCTTTTGACCAGATTGAGGATGGCTGCGGGCACGGCCGTTGCGATTGTTGCATTACTCGCTGGCGTGGGGGTCATGGCGCGACAGGACGTCGACCCTGGAGCACAGGAAGCGCAGAAGAGCGACCGCGCTGACCCCAAGGCGCAGATCGCGAAGGCCAAGGATGCGCCCGCCCCGGCGGAGGTGAGCGACTCGATCATCCTGCGTCCCTTCGTGGACCGGGCCTGGTATGCGATCTTCTCGCCCGACGGCAAGTCGCTCGTCACGGGCACGAACACGAGCGGCGGTATCAGGATCTATAACGCGGAGACGCACGGGGAGGTCGGACTCCTCGACGGCGAGGCGAAGACGAGATTCGCCTGCGCCGCGTTCTCGCCGGACGGCAAATTGCTGGTCAGCAGCGGCGGCTCCCGGGTCCTGGTCTGGGACTTCGCTGAGCGGAAGCTCCTGACCCAGTTTGTGGCCCATGGGAAGGAGGTTCGATCGCTGGCGTTCACGCCCGACGGTAAGACCCTCGTCTCGGCGGGTGTCGACACGACCGTGAAGTTTTGGAACGTCGAGACCTGGGAACAGCGGCCCATAGCGTTTTCCGCGGATGAACCGGTCTTCTGCGTGACGTTCTCGCCCAACGGCAAGACCCTGGCCATCGCCACGGGCGAGGACCGTGAGGCCCGCTCGCCCAGGGTGTCGCTGTACGACTACGACGCGAACTCGGTGAGGGAACGTGTCAAACTGGCCGCGGCACAGCGTGGGCCGGCCTGGACGCTCGCCTTCTCACCCGACGGCAAGGCCCTGGCCTCATCGAGTTTCGACCCGATGGTCAAGCTCTGGGCCCCCTCCTCCGGCCGTGAATTGACCTCACTCCCTTTGGCAGGGGGGAACCTTGCGGGAGGACTCTGGGCGCGTGGCCTGGCGTTCTCACCCGACGGCAAGACCCTGGCAGCCGGCTTAAGTGACGGGAGCATCGCGTTGTGGGACGTTGCCTCCGGTCGACGGACCGCGACGCTCCGAGGGCACGAGCAACACCTCTTCTCCGTTGCGTTCTCGCCCGACGGCAAGACCCTGGCCAGTGCTAGCAAGGACGGGAGCGTTAGGCTCTGGGATCTGGCAAAAGCCCTGCCGTAACGGCTTCGCCTCAGCGCCGGGGCCACGCCCCGAGGAATCGAAAAGAGAGCCATGTCGGAAACCGTCGAACCGACAGAGTCTTATTGCCACGCACTTCAAGTGGTTCCTCTGGGAGAAACAGGCAGGATTTAGCCCGGGTCGCATTCCCGATGGGCGACTCAGGGCTCCTGCCCTACTCTTCCTGGGTGCCTGGCTACTCACACCGATCCGTTCGCACGGCACCGATGTCATGGCAATCACACCGGCTCTCATCGAGACCACACTCGACCGAGCCATCGCTGGGGACGCGAAGCCGGATGGGCCGCTCGACGACTCGACCGATCCGCTCCCGCTCGATTCGGATTCAAGCAAACTCGGGGAGTACGATCTGGGACGGTATCTTTTAGGCGTATTCTACGGAGTCGGCGGAAAAGGGTTGGTTCTGGGCGGGCCAGATGAGGCCAAGGTGGGCGTCGGAATTACCAAGGAGACGTATCTGGACATCCTTGAGGATTCCGGGAATGTACTTGCTATGCACTACAGCTTGGTGTTCATGGATAGCTGTGGGAGCGAGATTCCTCGCGAGCTCTCCCGCGAGGTTCCGCGAAACATCCGGCACCTCTACGGTTCAACTCCGGAGGGACTTCGCTACGAAGCTCCTGACTATGCCCTGCTCGGGACGGAAATTGAGGTCGGGGGCCAGCCGGACGGTATCGTCACGGCGATGCAGCAACTGCTGGAGCGAACGCCCAACGTGACACGTTTCGTTCTTGGCGAGGGGGACCGAGCGACGCAGGTCGCTTTGAGTCCGGAGATCGTCCGCATTCTTCGAGAGGGTAACCGCAAATGTTGGCCTAGTCCCAATCAATGCCTCAGCATGCTCGGAGTCGCATGACATGCGGTTTCCACGACCACGTCTTACCTTGCGGAGCCTACTTGGCCTGGTGGCCATCATTACCGGACTGATATGGACCGGGACGATGGCCCAGAGAGCCGTGCATTACAATAGGCAGGCCGAAATTCAGTCCCGATTGGAAGCGAGCTACCGACGAGAGGAACAACGCCTGCGATCCCTGCCGAGGGGAACCTTCGGCTCTGAAACCGCGAAATACGAAGCAGAGCAGGCCAACCATCACGCCCGCTTAAAGGAGATGTACCGACACCTCGTGACCCACCCCTGGGACATTGTTCCGCCCGAGTTGCCGTCGCCCTACCCGTGGAATCGGGCTCGGGACCGTGCAGTTCTGGAGGTGACGTTGGACGACCTGATGGACCCCAAGAACCCTGACAATGTCATCGACATCCTCACCTACAGCAAGTCGCGTCCGGAGATTGTCGTCGGTGAGATGACCTATCCGTACCTGTCGACGATTGCTTCGCCGTGGGTCGAGCAGACGGACGCGTGGGACGACTTATACCGGCGCAACTCGGGAGGACCGGTCCTTATTAGAGGGCTGGACCTCGGGGGAAAGACCAAGGTCAGATACGAAGACCTCGATCGCCTCACTAGTGAACCAATAAGTTCAAACTTTTTTTCCGTGACCACTTTAAGAAGCGTTTCCCAATGGCGTGTGGCTACGTCTGGCTATCGCTGCCAGGTTACTCTCGCGATGGCCGGATGGCGTGCGTCTACGTTATGGGTGGGTTCTCCATCCACGGGGAGTTCTGGTCGTACGACCTTGAACGTACTTCCGAAGGCTGGGCAGTCAGGAAAAGAGGCCATGAACTATGGGAATGAATTTCGGTTCATCCGGCGTGAGGGCAAAGTCGAAGGTCGTGTCGCTATTGCCCGGGTCGCATTGCCGATGGACAACTCAGAAACTCTGTCCTACTCAGCTTGGGTGCCTGGCTACCCACACCGATCTGCAGCGTCTGGCATGATTTCAAGAGCAATTCCGGCGACGACCTGCTCAGGAAGCGTTACGAGTCCGCGTCTGCCGACCACACGAATCAACAGGCAAAACCAATCGGCACAATCAACGCAATGCGGGATCAAAGGTTAAGCATTGCGGCTTAGAGTCTGTCTCGTAAGTTCAGGGAAACCGAAAATTGAAGGCCGTTTGGGTGCCACGGGTTCCGTACTCGGAACCCGTGCGCGCCAGGCCAAGGCATTCCCGCATGGGTTCCGAGTACGGAACCGCATGGCACCCAGCAGATCATTCAAAAGCTCCCGTGGCATTCACCTTCTGGGACAGACTCTTAACTCTCGATTCCCGCTCACTGCTCTGTTACGCGGAGTTCGTCTATTTCTTGGCCTGAGGCTGGGAAATGGCGTACGCGAGCAACGTGAAGGCCTGCATGCGGGCGTCGGGCGATTCAATTGAGGTGGCCAGGTCCATTGCACCCGTGATGTCGCCGCGCCGGACCAGGCTGGGAACGAGCTGCGAGAGAGCGAGGTTGCGTTCTGCGGGCAGGAGGGCTTTGACCTCGCGGACAAGCATCTCGACGTCGCTATGCCCGGCCTGGAGGCTCCGGAGCTGCATGTCACGCTGGTTATTGAGCATACCCAGGTTGAACTCAAGGTCGAAGTCAATGAATGTTTCGCGGTTGAATGCCTGCGTGGTCATGACTTGGCCCGGTAGCGGAGTGTCAAGAGCCTTGGCCTTCAGGCAGGCGATCGCCCGGTTCGCCAACGCTTTGGAGGTCACCGTATCGCCTGAATCCTCGTGCTGTCGAACCAGACCCGCCAGGGCCCGAGCCTTCTCAATCCCTGGGTAGTCGCGGATGTCGTCGACGGTTCGCAACGCGGCGGTGGTATCGCCGGCCTTGACCTGGGACTCCGCAAGCATCAGCAGGACTCGCGAACGCCGCGGCTCGGGCTGGGCGAGAGCTTGGGGAAGCGCCTCGTGGATCACCGCCTTCGCGGCGTCGGTGCGACCGCTTGCGATCTGTTGCTGGACGATCACGATCTGGGCGATGAGCTTCTGATCCTCGGCCCCAACGGCGCGAGTGAGTGTCTCGGATCTGGCGAAGGCGTCCGTTGCGGCGGACTGGTCGCCGGACTCGGCCATGATACCGCCGATCAGCGCGAACGTGGCGGGCTTGACGGCATCGTAGAACCCGTCGCTCGGGCCAGGGTAGTCCGCCCGCTTGAGGTCAGGGATCGACTCGGCGGTCGCGAGCGCAACGGCGAAGTCGCCCGAGCGGGCCTGCAGGAGCGCAATGGTCGCGAGCGTACGGGCCTGGACCCTCGCATCGCCCGTTGCCCGCGCAACGGCGGCAATTTTCGGCAGCAGCTCGCGGGCCTGGGCTGGGTCTTTTGGGCTCAGCGACGAGTCGCCAATCTTGAGGTTGATGCCCGTAACATCGAGCCAGGGGACCCGCCGATCGTCGATCGACAGTTCATTAATGAGGGTCGATAGGGTGGATTGCTGGGTTCGCGGAGGCAGCTCCCGGATCAAGGCGAGGGCTTCGTCGCGGTCGCCCGCCTCGAACAACAAGCGAGCGAGCTGCGACAGGACGAACGCTTTGACATTCGGATCGGTCAAGGCAAGCGAGGCCCGACGCGACTGATCGATCAAGGCGCGGCCCCCCTCACGGTCGCCCGCCTTCTCGAGATAGCGACCGAGGACGCCGACAAGCACGGCCTTTGTCGGCCCCTGGGGCGGTCCCAGCGCATCGATCACGCGGTGAATCAACTTGAGTGCCATGGGCTTGTCTCCAATGGCGAGGCACTGTTCGATCAGCAAAGCCGACACCTGACAGACATAGCCCGCTTCCTCGTCGTTCAAACGCCGGAGCCCTTCCGCCTTTTTGGTGACTTCTCGATCCATCTCCGTGCTGACCCGCTCGAATGCCCCACGGACCACACCGTTATCCAAAACCTTCAATTCCTGGGCCGTCTGTCCGAGCCTCGCTCGTGCTCCGTCGAGGTCGCCCGCGTCGCGGCGAAGCTCGATGGACTGGGCGAGTGCGGCGAACCGCTGCCACACACGAAGGTCCATTTTTCCGCCCGGTTTGGCGGGTCGGGGAGCGGCCAGGCGGTCAAGATAGCCGAGGGTCGTCAGTGTTCCGGCGCGGTCGCCGAGCTTGAGTTGAGCCTGCGCGATGCTGAATAGGGTCATGCTCTTACCCTCGGAGCCCTCCTGGCTGGCCGGCTCCGGCAGAGCGACGACGTTCGCCGCCATTCGTTCGAGACTCCGGCGTGCCACATCAGCCGGACCATCCTTCGCCGTAGGCGGCGCGGCGTGAGTCGCCAATGTCAGAGTCATTCCGACGATCGTGGCGACGAGCAAGCCGAGTCCTTCGGTCAGAGTCAACTTCATCGATCGGTCCTCCATGTCCAGAATTCGACGAATCCGGGTCGTGAGTGGGCGCTCGGCCATCGCGAGCGCCGGTAGGTTTGCCCCGGGGCCTGCCCCGGCCAGTGCCGCGAGCATCCGGGCATAGGCCTGTGGGCGGCCCGTGCGTTCAACCACGAGCCGATCGCAACAGAGCTCGCGTTCGAGACTGATCCAGGCTGACAGCCACCAAGTGACCGGGTGGAAGAAAAGCAGTGATTCCGCCAGCCGTTGCACGAAGGTCACGAGGTTATCGCGGCGGCGAATGTGGGCGAGCTCGTGCAGCAGAGCCATCTCGACCTGTTCAATACTCCATCCGCTGAGCGCCGCGGGTGGTAGCAGGATCAAGGGACGTAACACGCCGATCAGCACAGGCGCGACGAGCTGGTCGCAGACCGCCACGCCTACATCGCGGGCGACCCCGAGCGACGCCGCCAGCTCACGGCAACACTGCGCGATCGCGCCGGTCTCCAACAACACACTCGACCGCCGCAGTTGTTCCACGCCAATCAGGCCGGTCGCCAGCAGAGCGAGGGTCGCCAGCGACCCGGTCAGCCAGACACCAGGCAAGTAACCGACCAGCGGTGCGAATCGCGAGGAGATCGGTGCGGTTGAGCCCACCCCGGCCGGTTCAACGGCCGGCAGTTGTCGCTTGAGCGCCGACAGCGGGGCAATCTGAGCCGTTGCCTGTTCTGCCAGCGGAGCACTGTCGCGAGCCTGCGTCGAGGACGTTTGCAACGCGCGATCGGGTTGGTAGAGCCACGCGAAGAGCACGTACGGCGAGGCCGCCAGAGCCAGCAAGCAGGCGACCGCCACGCCATGGCGGACCTCGGGCCGAACCGGCCGAAGCAGCCGCCGCAACAAGGCGAGGACCAGGCCACCGGCGGCTCCCACCCAGACGAGGTGGAGCATGGTCCAGCCGGCCGCCGTCCAAATAGGTGATGTTACAATACTATGTGAAGTCATCGTTTACGCTCCTTCGCCGCCGGCGTGCCGGGCTGGGCTTCGAGCAACGCGCGGATCTCGTCCCGGTCGTGATCGTCGAGTGCGCCTTCCTGAATCAGATGAGCGATCAGGCGACGGGCGGAGCCATCGAAAACGTGCTGGACGAGCTTGCCGACCAGGTTCGTCGCGGTGGATCCGCGGGTGGCCACGGCCACCCAGACATAGCCTCGCGCCCCGTCGTTCCGCTCGACCAGGCCTTTGCCGAGCATCGTCTTGAGCGTCGTGGCGATCGTCGTCAGCGCCACCTGTCGTCGCTCCTGGATCGCCGCGTGAACCTGTCCCAGTCCGGTCGGGCCCTGCTCCCAGAGGACTTTCAAGATCTCCAACTCGGCGTCGGTCGGCTGAGTGCTGGGCGGTCGGGCCATGGAAGCTCCCACTTCTGAAACTAGCCTGAATGATGTCCAATCTGATACGATTTCTACAGAAATAGAAACCGGAGGTCAACCGCAGTCCTGCTCTTTCCTCAATGGAAAGCGTGCCTCATTGAAATGAATGACGAATCGACTGTCGACTTCCTCGGAGAGTCCGAGGAAGCCAAGCACCCGATTCAGCAGTACAAGTAGGGCCGTCAGATGCCAGCGACATCCTTGCGGCGCCGACTTCCTGGATCAGCGTCAAACCGGCCCGGAGGAAACTGTTCCACGATCATGTTCCCTCTTTCCGTCGACGGCCCGATGGCTTTGTCAAGGCGGCGCCAGTTCGCTGCGAGATCATTCTCAAAGATAATTAGACCAAAGCAAAAATAAAACCATGCATAACAACAATCAAAATGTTTCAAGCAATATAAATTTCTGCGAAGCGACTCATGTTGGTCTCATTCTACCGAAAATATACATCCGTGATTTTGTGCATACGTATCGCAAATCAGGGCGGTTAGCGATTGTGTTTGCGGTCCAGCCTTCCGCAAGGAACAGAAGACACACCGCCTGGCCACCCCCCTGACAAAGCCGCTGACGGCTTAACCGGGAGGGTGGACTGCCCCGCCCTCCCGCCTCAACTCGCCTCGATGATACGTTTCTATGCTTGGAGACCAGCGCGGGCCGCCCACTCCGAGAACTGAGTCGGGCCGAGACGCGGATTTGCCCCAGGAGCGAGGCCGCGATCGTCTAGCGGCGCACCGAAGTAGCGGGCCTCAGGGTCGGCAACCACCGTCCTTGTATCCCCACTCGCGGCCAAGAACTTTCTCACGAAATCGGCGATGGACAAGGCTTCAGGACCGGCCAACTCGACCATTTTGTTCAGAGGCTCTTCCACGGCGATGTCGGCCAGGGCGGACGCCACGTCGTCTGCCGCCAGCGGCTGCATGGGTGCCGTCGGAAGGCGGAGAGTGTCGCCGTCGCCCCCCGAACCTGCGATCCCGCCGAGGAACTCGAAAAATTGCGTGGCCCTGACAATCGTGAATGGCACCTTTCCGGACTCGATCAGCTTCTCCTGGTTGACCTTGGCCCGCATGTACCCACTGTCCGGCATTCGATCGGCACCGACCACCGATAGCGCGACGTGGAGCCCAACGCCGGCAGCGGCCTCGGCGGCCAGGAGGTTGCGGGTGGATGTGTCGAAGAACTCCATCACCGCCTCATCCGCCCAGGACGGCGAGTTCGACACGTCCACGACGACCTGAGCGCCCGCAAACGCCTCAGCCAGCCCCTCGCCAGTGAGCGAGTTGACGCCAGATGACGGGGACGCCGATACGGCCTCGTGGCCGCGTTCTTGCAGCCGTGGAATCAACTTCTTCCCGATGAGCCCGCTGCCGCCAATCACAACGATTTTCATGGTTCCCCCCCCTTTTGATTCGTGTTATTCGACTTCGGTCGTCGCCCAGCGACCGAGCTTGTCCGGGTTGACGGTGAGGTACACCGCCCGCACGTCCCCTTCGACTCGCAGTGATAGCACCGCCGCAACCGTGCCACCGGACCGGAACTCCAACCCCGGCTCGCCGTTCACCATCGCCACGCCAACGTCCTGAAGCCACGGCTTGCGAAACACTCCCGTCAGGAACCGGGCGACCTTGTCCCGGCCCCGGATCACCACCCGGGCGGCAGAGGCCCGGCCCCCACCGTCCGAGTGGACCTCGGCGTCTTCAGCGAGCATCTCCTCGACGGCCCTCACGTCGCCCGTCCGGTATGCCTGTACGAACCGTTCAGCGAGCCCTTCCGCTCGTGCCGGAGCTGCCGGAAACGGCGATTACCATCGAGCCCCAGCCGCCCCCGCGCCCGGCTGACCAGTTGCCGAACGGCGGCCTCGCTCTTATCAAGAACTTCGCCGATCTCGGCGTACTCATAGTCAAACACCGCGCGGAGCAGAAATGCGGCCCGCTCATCCGGTGTTAGCCGCTCCAAGAGCAGCAGGAACGCCTGAGTCAACGATTCAGCCAATGCGGATTCTCTCTTGATCTCTACGGTCACCACCGGTTCGGGAACCCAAGGACCGATATACTCCCGCCGTCGTCGCTCCCGCAGGCGGTCGATGCAGAGGCGGGTCGTTGTTCGGATCAGAAAACCCTCTGGCGACGATACGCCTCCGGCCGTCTGGTATCGCACGAAGGCATCCTGCACGGCGTCTTCGGCGTCGGCCACGCTCCCAAGCATCCGATACGCGACTGACATCATCCGCGGCCGCAGGTCGATCACGTCGTCGATCATGGTGTCCTCACCCAGCCTGAGTCACTTTTTGGGCTCCGGGATGACGATGTCCTTCGCCTCTCGCGGATGAAGAACCCAGGCCAGCAGCCGGGTCTTCACCTTACCCGGGTTTCTCGACACCCGGTGCAAGCACCCGCCCGGCTCGTAAAACGACTCGCCAGACTTGAGCACTTTGGCCGGCTGGTCGTCGATTGCCCATTCATATTCGCCCTCCAGCACATAGCCGAAACCCGGACCGGGATGGCGGTGCGAAACACCAGCCTGACCGGGTTCGAGAATGACTTCCACTACTGTTGCGTTCGTCGGCTTGCCATCCAGTTTCTCGGCGATTTCCCGCACCGCAAGCAGGTTGACCGCCTCGTGATTTTCATTGTGCCAGGCCACGGCCATACTAGCCGCACCCAAACCGATCCCGACCGCCAGTACCAGTGCACCCCGTGCCATGATGTTCTCCCAAATGAGTGTCAGTCTGGCCGGGCCACGCCCCGCCGTTCGACTACAAGGACGATCGGGTGGGGTCGTTTTGTGACAGGCCGGGCGTTTTTTTTTCTCGCCTCAGCATTTTGCGTAGGCTCGCTGGAAGCCGACCTTACTCGGCCAACCGACTCACTGTCCTCCGCCACCTCACCCGTTTCCCCGCCCCTCGGAAGCTCCGCCTCAATGTTCCCGACCCCTGCCGCACGAACCGGACAAGTCATTGCACTTATAAGTTTTAAACTCTTCCTGGCTCGATGAATCCACCTCAGCAAGAATTACGGAGCATCGCGCGGGAACATCGTTTCGTCTCAGTTGGGCCGCATAGTCATTATCCTTGCGTACAAGCCGCACGAGATAAACGAAGAAGCCGACCACAACGGCGATCGCGAACAGTACTGTCATGGCGAACACTTTGCCCATAAAGATCGGCAGTGCGAAGTCGTCCTCATCCTGACCCAGGACCTGGATGTGGACGGCCAGTCCCAGGATCAATCCCACGCCCGCCACGGCAGTCATCAGCGTTCGTAATCGCATTTCGTGGCCCTCTTGATCGGAAGGCGCATCCTCGACCAATCGCTTCGCAAGCTGAGCACGACTGCCGAGCCGACTTCCGTCCACTTCATCCTCGAACCGCACAGCCGCTTCAGGCATCGGGAGTCGGTTGGGCTGTGATTCTTCTCGCGGTCGACCTGGACGCCCCTGTTGACGACTTCCCTCCAACGGATCGGGTCGGGTCAGGGCCTGCGGTCATTTCTCTTCAAGGAGGGTATCCACCGCGTCGTTCAACGGTTGTGGGGTGTGATGAGAGAGATCCTTGAAACGGATAACGCCAGCCTTATCGATAACGACGATCGTCGGCCAGCCATAGACGTTCCAGCGGGATGCGATCGGCCCGTAGGGGCTCCCTCCATCGAACCAAGAACGCCAGGTGATCCCCTTCGCGATAGACGTTGCTTTCAACGCCTCCCTCTCCTTATCGCTGTTCACGCCCAGGAGGACGAATGGCCGATCCTTGAGGCGTTCCGCCAGAGCCTTTTCCGTCGGCAGGAAGCCCATGCAGGGCCCACACCAGGTCCCCCAGAAGACGAGGACGACCACCTTGCCACGGTAGTCGCTCAGCCGCAACGGCCCCCCATCCACGTCCGTCCCTTCGATCTCGGGCGCGAGCATCCCGACGCTGATGGTCCGGAGGGCATTGAGTTTGTCTCCGGCCAGCTTGCCGAGGGTCCGTCCCTCTCCCCTCTTTTGCAGCTCGGGAGTTGACCAGGAAGGCACCTGGGGAATGTCGCCGTAATCGCGGGCGACCCGTTCGAGAAGCGCCTCCCGTTCCCGGGACAGGGCGACGGGATCGGCTGAGCGGAAATAGCGAATATAATCGGGGTCGAGTCGCTCGGTGAGATATCGCGTGGACGCCTGGTATTTCGCGTCGTCCTCGGGGTGGTCGAAATACGGCCTGGCGGCGATCTTGGACCGCGACTCGTGGCAACTCGCCAGCGCCATGGCCGCCCGCGCGAGCGTCTCGCGGTCGTTGCTTGCGGTCAACAGGGCCTGGAAGTACAGCTCGGTTTGACCAGCGTCGAAAAAAGGGCTCCGAAGCATGGCCTGCACGACCCGTGCGTCCTGCAGATGCTCTCGGGTCAAAAGGTCGCGAGCCCGGAGATAATACGGGAACAGGGCCTTATCCCGCGCCCGCCCCATCCGGAGCACCTTGAGCAAGGCCTCGGCCCCCGTTGCGTCGTGCGGGTTCGCCTCGGCAAATGTGATGAACCGCGGGGCGAACTCCCAATCCGGGGATTTCTCGTACTTGGTGATCCAGGCGGGGTCGGCGGGAGTCACTCCGGGTGATATCTTCTTCCACTCCGCCGTCGCTGCCTCGTACTCTTTCAACAAGGCGGCAAAATTGGCCTCCGGCGTTCGAACATTCGGGACGTCATCCGCCGCCGCCAGCCCGACCAAGACCGATCCGACCACGAATAATACTCGCATTTGCAAGTTCCCCCGAATGTGTGTTCGCCGCCGCACCCCTCGAACTACCCCATAGGACATGGTTAGTTACCAGCCGGTCGTTCAATATTCGGGTGCCGTCGAGCCGTTGGTTCAGAACGCTAACGACGGCCTCTGCACCCTCCCGCGAGCGACGGGCGGGGTGATCCGTCCAGCGGCCTTTGCCGTTGGTTGGGGAACTCCCCCTCTCAGCGTCCGCTCGTCGTCGAGGCGTTCTCGACCTTGAGACCTGGAGCAGTTAGACACTTCAAACGCAAGATCTGGGAGATTCCATAAAGCTGGGAGCCTGAACAAATGCCTCGACAGGTTGATCGGGGTTTCCGTCCTGCCCACTTTCGGTGTCTGGCTACCGCTGGCCTCCCCCTTTCAACCGAATCGCCCCCACGAGAGCGGATGCCGAGTTCCGCTACCGCGAAGCGATCTGATTCCCCTTATGGGACAGTCTCTTACTCAGCAAGCGAGGATTATCCTCGACCCGATCCATTGGTGAAATAGCGATGTGCCAATAGCCAGTCGTTTCCCCGGATTTCTGTATACCCTGCCGGCCAGCGCGCAGCGACACCGCCAGATGAAGCCGTCGCATGACTTCATCGTCTGCGGCGATGGCACGTGGCACCGAGTTGAAAACGATGCGGCGCTGCGGGCCTGGTCGCTCGACCTGGCCGAGTAGATTCGCCGGGCGTGGGCGGCGATCCATCAGCCGATTCCGATGAACCCGACGCCCCACCAGTGTCCGCCTTGCGGCCAGCGGGAAAATTGCGGTCAGGCGTGGATAACGGCTTAAAGCAGCCTGGTAAACCCTTCTTGTGTGAAATGGCTGTCCCGTGTCAAGACTTCGGTGATGCCTTCTTGCCGCATCGCCGCCATCGAAATGCAGTCGGTCAGGCTGTATTCCTTGTCGGGGCGGGCCTTATACAAGGCAAGGCCGTTAAGGAACGTTTGATGGGATTGGGGCCGCACGATCACCTGCGGGTTGGTCATCGTCGCTTCGACCATCCGGGCAGCGACCTGCCGCAGGATAGGGCCGTGACCGCTGTAGTGGGTTAGGAACTCGTCCAGCACCTCCTCGGTGGTAATCAGGGAAGCCTGGCCTAGCGAACCCATCAGCGCAATCACATTGACATGCCATTGGTCTTTGGGATTGGCGAGAGCAATCCAATACACCGCATCCGCAAATACTCGCCTCATTGTGCCGTGGGGCGTTTCGGTGTGCCGTAGATGTAATGGTCGTGCTGCTCGGCACCATCGGCCGGCAGCTTGTCCCATTCTTCATTGGGGACAGTGGCGGCAATCTCTGCGATTTCTTGCCAGATCGGCTTATGGACTTGCTCGCCTGTTCCGGCCGTTTCCGGCCGTACCCGGCTCTGGTCGCGTTGCCGTAGCAATAGCCGCACGGCTTCGGCCATCGCATCGTCTACGGATGCGAAATGGCCGCTATGGACTTCCTCCAGGATCGAGCGTTCCAGGTCCCCAGGCAGGCGTATCGTCATAAACCATTCCTCCCTATAGCCTTCCACCATATCATGCCGACCGTGATTTGCCAAGCGGGATGCCCTGACTGCGCTTCAGGGACGATGGCACGCGGCACCGCGTAGAAAACGATGCGGAGCTGCGGGCTTGGTTGCAGGACCTGGCCGGGCAGATTCGCCGGACACGGGCGGCGACCCATCAACCGATCCCGGTGAACCCGGCGCCTTACCAGTGCCCGGTGATCGAAAAGAGTTCATTCGTCAATATAGATAGGCGACAGTTGGGCAATTTGGGGAGTTCCTGATTCATCGCTCGCTCACGCCGTTCATTCAAAAAAAAGAGTGGTCACGCAAGGATTGCCTTGTGGACCACACCTTTGACGTCGGTCAGTCGCATGTCGCGCCCGGCATATCGGTAGGTGAGACGCTCGTGATCGAGCCCGAGCAGGTGGATGACCGTGGCATGCAGGTCGTGGATGTGCATGGGATCCTCGACGGCCTCGTAACCGAGGTCGTCGGTCTGGCCGTGGGTGATGCCCGGCTTCACGCCCCCGCCGGCGAGCCAGAGCGAGAAGCCCTTGTTGTTGTGGTCGCGACCGTCGGCGTTCTGACCGTGAGGCGTACGGCCGAACTCGCCGCCCCAGATCACCAACGTGTCATCGAGCAGCCCCCGAGTGCGCAGGTCCGTCAGCAGCCCGGCGATGGGCCGGTCGACGGCCCGGGCGTTCCGGGAGTGGCCGGCCTTCAGGCCACGGTGCTGGTCCCAGTCGCCGTGGGTGAGCTCGACGAAGCGGACGCCGGCCTCGACGAAGCGACGCGCCAGCAGGCACTGGCGGCCAAAGTCGGCGGTGGTCGGGTCGTCGAGGCCGTAGAGATGCTTCGTGGCCGGCGACTCCCCCGCGAGCTCCATCACGCCGGGGAGCTTTCCTTGCATGCGGAAGGCCAGTTCATAGGACTCGATAACTCCCTCGACGCCGGGGTTGACCCGCTCGCGTTTGAGCAAGTCGTGGTTCATCGACTGGACGAGGTCGAGCTGGAGCCGCTGGGCGGCGGCGTCGAGCTTGGTGTTCCTGATATTGCCGATCTGAGAGTCGGCGATGGGCTGCCCCTCACTGCCAATGCGCGTGGCCTGGCAGGCGGCCGGGAGAAACGCGCTGCCGTAGTTCTGCGCGCCGCCGTTACGCCCGGTCGGTTTGATCGAGATGAACCCGGGCAGGTCGTCGCTCTCGGTCCCCAGCCCGTAGAGCGTCCACGCCCCGAGCGAAGGCCGGATGAACTGCGAGTTGCCGGTGTGGAGCATCAAGTACGCCTCCGGGTGGGCCGGCAGGTCGGTGTGCATGCTCCGGATGACGCACAGCTCGTCGGCGTGCGCGGCGACCTCGGGAAAGAGCTCGGAGGCCCAGAGCCCACTCTGGCCATGCTGACGGAACTTCCAAGGCGAGCCCATCAACTTCGCGCCTGGGATGCGGCCCGGCCGGTTCGACGTCTTGCCGTCGGCCGTCGAAAGCTCCGGTTTGTAGTCGAAGGTATCGACATGCGAGGGGGCCCCGTTCATGCAGAGGAAGATCACGCGCCTGGCCCGTGCCGGGAAATGCGGGGCCTTCGGCGCGAGCGGAGACGCCTTCGATCCGGCCCCGGCCGCCATCGACGACAGGCCGGCGAAGGCGAGATAGCCGAACCCGGAGGAGGCGGCCTTCAGGAGGTCGCGACGTGAGAATCCGCGCGAATTCATCGGAGCAATCCTCCCGCCCGTGGGCGGCTCGTGATCAGTCGAGGTATCGGAACTCGGCGTTGGCGAAGAGAGCCTGGCAGAACGCCGACCAGGCCTCGCGCGCCGGGTCGACCTCCCTTGCGTTTGCAAGTGCGAGTGCGGCGAAATCCCGGAGGAACGCAACGACGCGGTCCCGTTCCGCCAGGGTGGGCGGCCGAGTGAAGGTGAGCCGATACGCCTGGTCGATCTTTCGAGAGTC
The DNA here is from genome assembly GCF_045290345.1 of Singulisphaera photorubra. GTDB lineage: Bacteria > Planctomycetota > Planctomycetia > Isosphaerales > Isosphaeraceae > Singulisphaera. The sequence goes on from NZ_CP155447.1 coordinate 6,585,150, forward strand.
ATCGCCCTCAACGGCCCGGAGCCGATCGGCCAGTGCCTTTGCCTGCCGGGCGACGAACGGGCCGTTCATGAAGTAGAGCGACTGGGCCGGGCCGGTCGTCGTGGCCCGCTCGCCCGTCACGAGGCTCGGGTCGGCGAAGTCGAAGAGGGCGAGTGGCTCGAGCACCTCGTCCCGGATCACCGGCAGGTAGACCGACCGGTGCGTGTCCGAGACATCCAGGCCGACGATACGGACGAACCGGGCCAGGCCCTCGCCGACCCGTGCCGTGGCCGACCCGACGGGCGGGTCCGGGTTGAGCCGGCCGCCGACGGCCAGCAGGGCGTCCCGAAGCGCCTCGGCCTCCAGCCGACGCTTGCACTTACGCCAGACCAGGGTGTTGTCGGGGTCCGCCTCGAAGTTGCGCGGGTCGTGCGTGGAGTCGAGTCCGTAGGCCCTGCTGAGCACGATCCGGCGGATCAGCCGCTTAATCGACCAACCGTCGGCCATGAAATCCACGGCCAGCGTGTCGAGTAATTCCGGGTGGCTCGGCCGCTGACCCGCGGCGCCAAAGTTGTCGGGGGTGGCCACGAGCCCGCGGCCGAACAGGTGGAGCCAGACCCGGTTGACGATCACACGGGCTGTCAGGGGGTTGGAGGGGGAGGCGAGCCAGTCGGCCAGTTCGCGACGGCCGCTCCCCGACGCGATCGACGCGGACGGATCGTCGCAGAGAACCCGGACGAGCCCGCGAGGAACGACCGCGCCAGGCTGGTCGAGTTCCCCTCGCACGTAGAGCGGGCTGTCGACGAACTCATCGCGCTCGCGCACCCCCATCGCGAACGCGCGTGGGGACCCGTTGGGACGGTCGATCGCCAGGCGGTAGCGGAGCATCGAAAGCAGCGAGGTCGTCCGCCGGAGCCGATCCCGGTTGCCCTCGCCCGGAGGGATGGCGTCGCGTTCGCGGACCAGGGCGGCAAGGCGTTCCTCCATCGCAGCTCGCTGACCTTGCGGCAGCGAGGGCACCGCCGAGGGCAGGCCCGCGCCGGGAGGGAGTTCGATCAGCGGCGAGGCGTTGAAGTTCGGGAACACGCCCGCCAGCGTGCCCGAGCAGGTCTGGGTGCTGCGGAAGATGCCCGAGAGCGCGTAGTAGTCGCGCTGGGGGATCGGGTCCAGCTTGTGGTCATGGCAGCGTGCGCAGGCGACCGTGAGCCCGAGGAAGGCTCGTGTGGTCGCCTCGATCTGCTCGTCGACGAGGTCCAAGGTGAATTGCCCACGGTTCTCGGCGTCGTGGGCCTTGCTGCCGAGGGCGAGGAACCCGGTCGCGATGAGCTGGTCGGCCCGCTTGCGGTCGTCCTCAGCGTGGAGCAGGTCGCCGGCGATCTGCTCGCGAACGAACTGGTCATACGGCTTGTCGGCGTTGAACGAAGCAATGGCCCAGTCTCGATACCGCCAGGCCTGGGGGTAGGTGAAGTTCGTCTTGCCGCTCGACTCGGCGAACCGCGCCACGTCGAGCCAGTGCCGCCCCCAGCGCTCACCAAAGCGGGGAGAGGCGAGGAGCCGATCAACGACCTTGGCGAAGGCGTCGGGGGAGTCGTCCTGGAGAAAGTCGTCGAGATCTTCGGGTGTGGGCGGGAGGCCGATGAGTTCAAACGTGACCCGGCGGAGAAGTCGCGGCCGATCGGCGTCGGCGACCGGGGTGAGACCACGGGCTTCGAGCGTCGCGAGGAGGAATCGGTCGATCTCTCCGCGGGGCCAGTCCTCCCGCTTCACGACCGGCGGGGCGGACTTCTTCGGTTGGCGGAACGACCAGAACTCCCGCCCCTTGGCGAGGTCGACGGACGGCCGCGCCCCCACGCCTGCCGGCGCGGTCCTGGGATCGGGCGCCCCCATCTTGACCCAGGCCTCGAAGTCGGCGACGACCGAGTCGGGGAGCTTCGCCTTGGGGGGCATCTGAACCTCATCGTCGCGGTAGCGAATGGCACGTATGAGCAGGCTCTCGTCGGGGTTCCCAGGCACGATTGCAGGGCCGGAATCTCCCCCGAGGCGGAGGGCCTCCCGACTATCGAGCTGGAGCCCGCCGCGGAGCTTCTCGGCGGTGCTCGCGTGGCACTTGCCGCATTGCGTCGCCAGGACGGGCCGAATCTTCGCCTCGAAGAACTTCTCCTGATCGGGAGTGATCGAGGCCTCGCCTGTCGGCATCTCCTTCCGGGCGTCCGGCTTGACCGCTGCGCCGCCGGGTCTTGGGGAGAAGGACTTGCGGTATTCCGCCGTGGAAAGGAATCCGTCGCGGTCCGCGTCGAGCCGACGGAACATGGGTCCGATCGCGGCTGCGCCGCCCCTCATCCGGGGGGAGGTGCGCAGAAAGTCCCGGTATTCCTCGAGCGAGAGCCGACCATCGAGGTCGGCATCGCCGAGGCTGAAGATCCGCTCCGGGTCGAAAGCGGGGAACCGCTGCACCTGGGCGGATGTACGGCCCGCCGGCAGCAGAACGAGCACCAGGAGCACGCGAGCCGAATATCCCGTCATGATGGCGACTCCTCTCATCATCGACCTCGGAACAACATCCCGGCTCGTGTGGAAAGACTCAAGGGGTCAATGACTGGAGATAGGAGACGAGGTCGGCGAGCTGCTCGGGCGTTAAGGTGTCGGCGATCCCCTCGGGCATCGCCGACAATTCTTGCCGGCGGCGTTCCTCGATGTCCGAACGCTTCAGCTCGCGCAAGGCACCCGACGACTCGCGGACCTGCACAACCGAAGCCCCTTCGCTGACCACGAAGCCGGTGAAAACGCGGCCGTCGGCCATGGCGAAGCCATAAGCCTCATAACCCTGGGCGATCTTGGCGCTCGACTTCAGGATGGATTCCACGAGCTCGGCAGGGCTGTAGCGTTTGCCGATGTCGACCAGGTGCGGCCCTTTGGGCGTCTGGCCGTCCGCATCGGTGTGGCAGGCGCGACACGACTGCGCGGCGAAGAGCCCCCTGCCCCGCTCCGCGTCTCCCTTTGCCTGGAGAGCCCGCCTCGCCGCGGCCTCGTACGACATATTGCCGATCTGGTCCTTGTTCTTCGGGTCGGCCTTGGCGATGAGGACGCGGATCTCCTCCTCGGCCTTCGACGGACCGGTCGCCAGGTCGGTAGGCAGCCCCGTGAGGCGGACACGCTGCCGGGCCAGCTCCTTGCGAAGGAATGTCGCGGTCTCGGCGTCGTCATCGAGGATTGCGGCCTTGAGGACCGAGGCGATCCTCCCGCTGGCCTCCCACTTCCGGGGGTCGAAGTACGGGCCCGTCGCGTCGGGCCGGATGCCCCACCAGCTCCCCTCATAGTCCGCCTCGCGATGATAGAGCCGCACCAACGTGGCCAGGAGTTCGCGGCGAACTTCGGGAGAGCGGGCTGCCCCCAGTTTCTTGACGAGTCCCTCAACGGCCCTCGGATCGTGCATGGAGCGCAAGGCGCGGAGGGCCCCCTCGCGATGGGGGCCGTCGATAGCGTCCAGGCAGGCGTCCACCGCGTGAAGCGCGACCAGGGCCCGCATCGCCAGGTGGGGCAAGACCCGATCCGGGTCTGGCTGAGAATTCACCGGCCTCGCCGTCGGCATCGGCGAGTCCTCGGGACGCGAGGTCAAGGGGACCAGGCTCGCGGCCGCCGAGGCATCCCCCAGACGCCCCAGCGCAATCAAGGCTCGCGCCCGGACCCGGGCCGAGGGGTCGGCCAGGGCCGCGATGAAGAGGCTGGGCTCGACGCCTTCGAGCTCCGTCCTGCGGTCGGCCAAGGCCAACAACGCGAACTCGCGGACGGCGGCGTCCTCGGCGAGCTTCTGCAAGACGCCGTGAGCCCCGTTGCCGTCGAGTTGCTTCAGTGCAAAAAGCGCCGCGACCCGCCCGGGTACGGGCCTGGAGGGGTCGGACGCCAGCTCAGCGAGAACCCGGGTCGTCTCGATCGTTCGCCCGCGACGGAGGATTTCGCGCTGAGAATCGAAACGCGAGGCCGCATTCGGGCCGCACATGCCGTCCATCAGTTCGCTCAGAACGGCCGTTCTCGGGTCGAGACGTTCGGTCGCCGTCCAACCGGGAGGGGTCACGCACGCGAGAAAGCCAACCTGCGGCCCGACATGGACGCTGGCCTCACCCCCGCGCCAGCTCGCCACATAGAGCCGGCCGTCGCTCCCGAGATCCATACCAGTCGGCCGGGGGATGGAGAGGAAGACGCCCTGAGTCGCGAGGAAGGAGGCCCCTGCCGGCCTCAGGTCGTGCCGGTAGACTTCGCTTCGGCCCCAGTCGCCCGTCAGGAGCACGCTGCGATAGGCCTCGGGCCAGCGATCGTCCTGGAGCGACAGGGCACCCGTCCCACCCCCCTGGCCGAAGGCGCCGAGCGGCGGCATGATCTCATCGGGATAGTTGGTGAACCGTTGGGTATAGCCGTAGTCGGCGGTCTGGATCAGGTGGCTCACGCGCACATCCCAGCCGGCCCCATCGTTGGTATTGTCCCTCGTGAAGAGGTTCATGTCCGGGTCGATCGCGATGGCGAACGGGTTGCGGAGCCCGATCGCGAAGACCTCCAACTCCGTACCGTCGGGCCTCACGCGGAGGATGCCGCCTCCACGTTGCGACAAGGTCGTACCGTCCTTCCCCTTCGCCCCGTGAAACCCGTAATCGCCGACGGCGATGTAGATCCAGCCATCGAGCCCCATGCGGATCCCGTTGGTCGTGTGGTCACCGCCCCGCTCGTCGATCTGGCTGGTTGTCAGGCCCGAGACGAGGACCTCCTGACGGTCGGAGACGCCGTCGCCGTCCTCGTCGCGGAAGACGCTCAGGAGCGGCGGGTGCAGGACCCAGACGTTGCCATCCTGGGCGATCAGACCGCGGGTGCTCCATCCTGGCGAACACGTTCACACGGTCGGCTTTGCCGTCGCCGTCCTCGTCGACGCAGCGCACCACCCGGCCGCCCCCCGGCGTGCGGCCGAGCGAGCCTTGCTCGTCCACGGCCACGTACAATGCGCCGTCGGGGGCCACGGACAGGGCCACCGGGTAGCCGACCTTCGGCGGCGCCGCGAAGAGGCTGACCTTGAACCCAGTGGGGGCCTTGACGACCTCGCCGATCGTCTTGTCGTCCATCGGCGGGAGCGGAGGATTACGGCCCGGCGGCCCGAAGTTGAACTGAGGCCGGTAGCCGTCCCTCTTTCCCGCGATCTGATCTGCAACCGAGGCGGATCGCTTCTCGGCGAACGTCCGCAGGTCGGGGGCCGCCGGGGCTCCCGGAGGGCCAAAGCCGGCGGGCGGCTCCGCCCGCGCGGCCCGCGCCGCCGCCTCCCGCTCGATCATCGGCTTCGTCGCGCCCTCGATCGCGGCGACATCCGCCAGAAAGCGGTCCTTGCGGAAGACGGTCGAGGCGAGTTCCTTGACGATCTCCTGATGCGCGTCGCGAACCTCCTTGATGGCGAGCAATCGGTCGGCCAGCCGGTTCACCCCGCCGTAGGGTCGAGCCAGGCTCATATCCATAAGCTGATCGAACGAGCCCATCATCGCGAAGTTCGCGAACGACAGCTCCTGGTCGCCCGGGATGAAGACGAATCGATGGGTATTCGGGTCGAGGAAGAGGGAATAGTTGTAGCCGAGCGTGAAGAAGCCATCGGCGTTCGCGATCAACGCCTGGACCGCCATGAACCGCAGGAACTTGTCGACATCAAGGTACGAGCCGATCTCGTTCCGAAAACGCTCGTCTTCTCCCTGCTGGACGAGGCGGAGGAACTCAATGAGGCGCTTCGCCTCATCCGGGGTCGGCTCGGCCAGGGGACGGTACGGCCCCCGGTATTTCTCCCAGTCGTCGCCGAGGAAGTCGAGACCGCGGAGCCCCTGCGGCCTCAGGAGCAGGCCCTTGTCCGTGTGGAACCGGTCCTTCAGAAACGGCCGGTCCACGGGCTCGACGAGAGTATAGAGTCCAAGGTAAACCTTCTCGTGTTGGCCCGGGACGGAGAGCGTCACCTCGGCCAGGGCCGTACGAGGCGCGGGCACGCCGGCCTCGCGAAAGCGGGCGAAGGCGAGCGCCTCGCGTGCCTTTGTGGGATCGAGCGCGCCGCCTTGAAGCTGCATCGCGCGGAGCCCGTGAAAATCGACATGTTCGGCGCGGTTCAGATCGACCAGGAGGGAACGCTTCAGCCCGAAGGCCGACGCCATGTAGGAGGCGTTCCCCGAGTAGCGAAGGCCGACGCCCTGATACGTCTTCCCCTCCGCCGTGACGGCCCCGCGTGCCCAGGGGAACTCGACGCCGAAGAGGTTCCGTTCGCTCTCACGCCCCCCTGGCTTCCTCGGACGAGAGGCCGGTGGCGGACCGCCCGGGACTCCGGGCGGGGCCGGGGGCGGAGGCTGCATCGCCCGATACTCTTCCACCGGAATCTCGACGTGGAGGTTCACGACCTTGGTCAGGCCGAAGAAGTCCGCGCCGGCGGCCTTCTGCTCATCACCATCGTCCGCGACCCCCGAGACGAGCACGGAGGGTCCGGCGAATAAGAGGGTGCAGCAGGCCAACACGGTCGCTACGGCGAGGGCTCGTCGGTGCATGGAGTGACCTCTCGTGGAGTTGAACGAGGAGCCGTTACACGTGGGCGAAGGCGGTGCGATCGGACAGTCGACAACGCTCCCCCAGGAGTAAGAGATGCGATCCGGCGGCGGGTGTCGCGCGCCCGTCGTCAGATTCATTTTTTTTTCGGCAGTCGCGCATTCCGGCGCCTCGCGCCCTCTTCAGCGCGACGTCCGCCTCGAGTCGCGCTGCGTCCGAAACGGCGTGGGGAAGGCGTTCAACGTGCCTCGGATCGGCTCGCCGGCCATCTCCTTCCATCGCCGCGTCTGCTCTGCGGTCAGAGCGGCCACGATGCGTTCCATCGCCGGCTTGCCGGCCACCTCAGCCAGCTTGCCCGCTTGCAGTTCGCGTCTCTGGCCGAGGAGGGACTCCTCCTCGATCGCGCGGATCTGCTCGCGCTGCCCCGGTGTGAGCCCGAGCGCCTCAATAATCTCCGGCTCCCGGAAGGCGGTCGGCCCCTCCGACTGGAGGGCAATCTGGCGGAGCCGGACGCGCTGGGATGGTGTCAGGATCGCGTCAACCTCCTCCTCGTTGGCGCGGGCCTGCTCCAGGGCGATCCGCACGCGCTCGGCCGGGGGAGGCAGGTTCGCCGGGTCTCCGAAGGACTCCCGCCAGCGCCTCCCGGCCCGGTCGGAGAGGTCGGCCACCCTTGCCCTCTGGCCCTTGTCGAGCCGAAGATCGTTGAGCGCCGAGGGCTGAGCAAGCAGGTAGAGCTCCCCCGCGGCGCGAAGGACCGCCAGATCGGCCAGGATCGTCTCGACCCGTCGCGTGGTGTCCCGCAGTTCGGCTTGCGCGTCTGGGTCGCTCCGACGCTGTTCGACAAACTCCCGATAGTAGGCCAATGCCGACGCGAGCAGGCGCTTGCGGAGCCCCGCCATGCCTGGGCGGTGGGCAAGTTCCTCCTCACTGACCTGGATCAGCTCGTCGACCGCGCGGCGGGCCAGGCGAAAGCGGGCCTCGGCTTCTTCCGCACGCTGACGCTCACGACGGTACGCCGATTCCGCCTTCCGCTGCTCGACCAGCGTCTTTGCCTGCTCGCCACGGACGAGAGCGGTGCTAACCAGGGACGCGGCCGAGAGGAGGATCAACGCCACGGCTCCGGCCCTGACGGCCGTCGGATGCCGTCGCGACCAGGCCCGAAGCCGCTCAGCGGCCGTCGGCCGTCGGGCCAGGATCGGCCGGGCGTCGAGGAAGCGCTGGAGGTCGTCGGCCAGCTCCTGCGCCGTGCCGTAGCGGTCGCCTGGATCCTTGCGCAACGCTTTCAGGACGATCGTCTCCAGCTCCGGCGGGACGGTGCGGTCCAGGTCGGAGGGTGAGGCGGGATCGTCCTCGGCGATCAGCCGAATCAGCGCGTGGCGGTCACGGCCCTCGAAGGGAGGGTGCAAGGTCAGGAGCTCGTAGAGCGTTGCGCCCAGCGAATAGATGTCACTGCGGTGATCGACGATTCCGCGGCGGGCGAGGACCTGCTCGGGACTGGCGTAGCGGAGCGTGCCCAAGAGCTCCCCTGTGATCGTGAGCCCGGGATCGCCGGTGACCTGGGCGAGGCCGAAGTCGGTGACCCAGAGCTGCCCCCGAAGGTCCAGCAAGAGGTTGCCTGGCTTGACGTCGCGATGCACGATCCCCGCCTGGTGGGCGTGCTCCAACGCCAGCGCCGCCTGCCGAGCCAGCCCGGCCGCTCGATCGAAATAACGGCGGCGGTCCGCCGACCGTTCGCGGGAAATGGTCGTCGTGGCATGCGCAACCTCGCCCCCGGAACCCGGCTCGTGGAGCCTTAAGTCGAGATCGGCGTCAACCGCCCGATCGTCCTGCTCCCCCTCGGCCGGTGATAGGCGGGGCCCTTGCTCATCGCGAAGGCGGCGAAGTTCCCCGATGAGGGCGGCGAGGCTCTGTCCCTCGATGAATTGCATCGCGTAATAGTGGACGCCTCGCTCGGAGCCGACCGCATGCACCGGAACGATTTTCTCGTGCTGCACATGCGCAGCCGTCAGCGCCTCGGTCTTGAAACGCTGCAAGCGGCGGGGGTCGATGGCCGAGGCGAACGGAAGAACCTTCAGCGCAACACGCCGCCGGAGCGAGATCTGCTCGGCCTCGTAGACGACCCCCATTCCCCCCCGCCCCACCTCGCGGAGGAGGCGGAAGTCGCCGATCTCACCGATGCCCGGAGGCGATGGGTTCGGCCCCTCGCGAGGCAGACCGAACGGAGCACGGGCGTCGCCCAGTCCGACGGCACGGAGGGGAGCCGTGAGCCGTGCGACCTCGTCGTGGCCGGCAAGGAACGCCTCGAGATCTTGCTGGAGGTCGGGGTGGGCCGCAATGAGCTGGCTTCGGTCGGGCTCCCGGCCCGCTTCGAGCGCCTCGACGTAGGCCAGGAGAACCTGGTTGCGCCGCTCTTCCTGGGTCGGCTCGCCGGTGAGTTCAGGCCCCATGGGCCGACTCCCCCGGTTCATGGAGCAGCTCGCGGAGCCGCTTCAACCCGCGAAAGAGCAAGCCGACCGCGGCCGGGCGCGTCCGCCCGATCTGCTCCGCTACATCGGCCACCGTGAGCCCATTCAAGTAATGCAGCTCCACGACCCGCCGCTGGTCCTCCGGCAGCCGAGCGATCGCGTGCGCGAGCCGTAGCACCTCCTCGTCGCGAACGGCCCCCTCGCTCGGAGACGTCTGGTCGGCCGCGAGCAGGCCCTCCATCCGGGAAGACGAACGCTCCAGTTCCGCCTCCAGCGACCGTTCCCGGCCGGGATCGCGGGCCCGAGTGTCGAGCCGCCGAACCGCGGCCGCCAGCGCATTTGCCAGGATCGCGCGGAGCCAGGCCAACAACTCGCCCTCGGTCCCGCCCCGAAATTGATCGCGTCTCTCGTGAGCGTGGAGGATCGCCTGCTGGACAACGTCGGAAGCATCCAGTTTCGCCCGGGGGCGAGACCCCAACTGGAGCCGCACGAGCAGCAAAAGGTAGTCGCGGTAGTCCTCAACGGACCGGATGTCCTCACGAGCAGTGCGTCGCATGGTCCCGCGCTCTCGCGTCCTCCCCATCCGGCGTTCATCCGTCGCATCGACTTCTCAATGAAAGTACGCCAATGCCGCCCGACCGCGATAGGTCCCTGTGCAAAAACCGCCCGGCCCCGCGATCCGGCAGGCAGGCGGCTGGGGGAGTTTCTCCCGATCGGTACGGCGATTGGACGCGAATGGAGCAGATTAGCCGGCGTCGGCCAACCGCCTCCGGCAACAGGGACACTCGCTGTCGCTCCCTGTCACCAGAGGCAAGAACGCGGTCGGCCGCGGGGAGGCATGATCGCCTGAAACGTCAACGGAGAGGGGGCGGAGGCGGGGACAACGTGCGGGCAATCACCTATCTCAGTTCTCGCACGCCTTGCTTCAGCTCATAGACATGCTTCACTTCGTCATCAGTAAGTGCCGCATTAAAGACGGCGAGGTCATCCATTTGGCCGACATAGGCGGCTCCAAGGACCAACAGCACACGTGCAGGATCCCAGTCGAATTTGAGATCCCAGTTCTCGATCGTGCCTTGCAGCTTGCCGTTCAGATGCAGCCGACCAACCTGCGGTTTGCTCTTATCGTTGACGTTTTCCAGCGAGAAGACCACGTGGGTCCACGTCTCGCGTGAAAAGGGCGCACGTGCCACTTGCACCATCGGCCGCTTGGCGACCGGGATGTCGGCCCACTGGACGTTATCCGGGTTCCAGATATGAAACAGTGGGCGAATAGCATAGCGGAAGAACCGCGGCGTTTCGTCCTTCGACCATTCGAGGAAGATGAAGCCCTTCTTGGAGTCGTCACCAACGATCTGGACGGGGTCGCAGTACCCAGGTTCCAGGTCTTCGTCAGGGTTCAGACGCAACCAGACGGAAACGGAAGCATTCCAGTTCTTGTCGTTGTAGCCGATCGCTCCTGCGTCCTTGAAGGCAGGGCGAAAGTTGGTTTTCTTCGTGAAATGGAGCGCACCGCCAAAGCGGCCAGCGTCGGGGACCAGCCGTACCTCGTCTGGAGGGGTGGCGGTCTCGAGACCTTTTCCCTGCACGACGTAACACGTTTTATCGCCGCGTGCGAAGTCCGCCTCCAACCCCTTGTCGAAGGACGCATGCAAGGTCAGGGCTCGCGTGAGCTTCGCTTTCGTTTCTGCCTCCGCCGCGCTGAGGATCTGCTTGGCCTCAGGGATGCCGATCTCTCGGACGAAAATGTTTCGCCAGCGGATTTCGCCGCCGTGAGTCTGCAACAGGATTGGTCCTTTCGCAGGCAACGGCCGGTTGCGGTCGTCGTAGTTCTCCATGACGGCGCCGTCGACGACGAGTTTGTCGTTCAGCCAGACCCAGGTGCGGTCACTGACCTGGCGAATGCGAAACTGGTTCCAGTCGCCAAACGGACGGTCGGCCAACACCAAGGGATGGCGTCCGGTGGTTCCCGGCGTGTTATTGAAGAGACCGCCGGAACCCAGATGAGGTTTGCGGGTGGGTGCTTTGGGATTGAAGACTTGATTGACGTCCCAAATCTGGACCTGTGGCGCGCCTCGCAGATAAATGCCGCTGTCGGCCTTGGGCACGGTCTTGTATTCGACCAGTAACTCGATGTCACCGAACTCTTCGTCGGTCGTTGCGTATGGCCCCTTGCCGTCGTTGACCAGTTCGCCGTTCTCGACAGTCCAGTTCTTGGGGAATTCGGCGCGTTGCTCGGCGAGGTTCGCCGCCTTCTTTTCGCCCGTAAGCTTCGCACCGAGGTGCGGGTTCAGGCCATGCCAGCCGGAGAGATCCTTTCCATTGAAAACGGCGCGGAAGCCATTCGGCGGACTTGTCTCCTCAGCGCGGCCGACCGCACCCATCCCGAGCCCGGCCATCGCGGCGATAAAAGACAGGGTTCGCTGGACACGACATCTCATAGCTTTGCTCCGGTGCATCGTAGTCACACTCGCCGCGACCGCAATGGTCTTTCGCGGCCTCAAGGTGGAGTATCCTAACAGTCCAGCGTGGTTCATGGCACCACGCCACGCAATCGAGCCCTCGTTTCCGAACTCATGCCCAAATTGGGTTTGCCACACACCCCGAATTCTCCGAACTCGGCTGAGTGAGCGGCGGTTACAACGCCCGCGGGGTTTCGGCACGAAGCGCAATAGACGACCGCCGCATGGTTTGTCCCCTCTCCCGATTGGTTTTTGCACTCCTGGCTTTAGGCTTCATCCGACAGCAGCAGCGGCGGTGGCGGAGTGTCATCATAGAGGCCCACCCACTCGGTCGCGAGGTCGGCGTCGAAGAAGAGAATCCAGGAGCGTTTGGGGATGCTTCCCGCCCGGAGACAATCGCGGATGGCGGTGATTGCGGCGGAGACGTCCGTGAGCGCGAGGTCGATATATGCGTACCGGAGGCCCATGCCACCGCCTATCTGGCACCCCAGGCGGTGCGGAATGAGCGCACTGTCAATCGCGTGTTCGATTTCGGATTTATCGGTGAATGACGAATCGGCCAGCCCTTCAGACAAGTCAATTTTTATATAGCAAAAGGTTTCGCCGCAACGCGTGAAACGTTCGGAATAAAATGCCTCGCCAGTGTGGGCGGTAATCCACATCGTGGGGTTTGCGGACTTCGCAACGAAGAGGTCAGTCTGGTGGAGAAAGTCGTCAGCCTGGTCGGGTTCGAGCTCCCACACAGTCCATCCAGATTCATGCACCCATTGATAATGCGGGGTGGGTGGAAGCTGGTCGCGAATCCCTTCCACCGCGGCGTCGACGGTTTCCTTGAGCCGGTCGAGCTTGATAGCATGGCGTGGTGCTTCGCGAGCACGACCGAGGAGCGATTTCAGGCCCTGATTCTCGGGAAATGGGCTGATTTCAATCGTACCGATCCAGCGGTCAAGACAGCGCTCGCCCAGGAGCGTTTCGGTCGCAACAAACGCTGCATTGAGGGCTTGTTTATCGTCGCTGATTTTGATGCGAGGTGAGTAGTAACAGAGCTCGATCTGTCGTTTGTCACCGACCGAGGCCCGGACGAGGAAGTCGCCTATGTCATAAGCCGTGCGTGCTTTGACTGTGGATTTCGTCGATTCGAGATCCTCCGGAAGCCGGGCGTCGTAGAATTCCCAGGCGGGGATGTCGGGGCGCGTTCGAGGATCGTGGCAACCAAGGGCCGAAGCTCATGGGCCGACTCGGGGGTTAGCACGAGCCGGTGTCCCTCACCAAGCACCGCCGGGCCGTATTCCCACATGATTTCGGGGTGAATGGCGTGCAGGTTGTCGTCCATCCACTTGGGTAAGTCCCACCGCGCCTCTTGTTTGAAGAGCGATTTGAGATTGTCAACCTGACCGTCAAACGCTCGCCACCATGCGTCGATTTTCGCGATAATGGCCTCCCGCTCGGCGGCATCTTCGGGCTTGTGGTCGTGATAATAAAGCCAGCGCATGATGAAATAGTCTCACGCGATTATTGCCAGGGAACAGTAGCGACTGCGACGGAATGTAGCAGATTCCACGCGAGCGGCAAGCAGTTGCGGAGAAGCAGGGGCGGTTCCGCCGGAGGGTCGTTTCGTCGCTTGAGAATTCGTGAGCAGAGCGTAAAAAAGGGTGCGTGTCGCCGCTCCCCGCGCCGCCACCCGACTGGTCCGTGGGGGGGGGCAACTCCCTTGCCAACCCGACAAATCCGAGATCACAGTATCGAACGAGGCTGCACATTTCGTTCAGGAAATCCATCCCGCATTGGAACCGCCCGGACCCATTTGCAGTTGTGGCGAGTGGAACGCGGGCGAGGGCTTGCTCCAGACAGTGGCGGAATCGTAGTCTCCAGATCAGAATGCTCGGAGTCTGACCAGCACGGCGACGTTCCAAGAAAGTAGGACACTCTCGAATGACTCTCCATGGATCTGGATTCATCTTGGCTCTCGCTGTTTCCGGGGTCATGTCGTCGACCGCAATCAATGCGGCCGAAACCGTCGACGTGGCGTTCTCGGCGAGGCTCGACGGCAGCGAGCAGCGTTACGTGATCGTGATGCCCGACGGTTTTCAACCAACGGCACAGGTTTCGGTGCTGATCGCGCTGCATGGTCACGGGTCGGACCGCTGGCAGTTCGTGAAAAACGGGCGTGACGAGTGCCGGGCCGCACGCGATGCCGCCGCGAAACGGCGAATGATCTTTGTCTCGCCGGATTATCGCGGAACGACGTCCTGGATGGGGCCGACGGCCGAGGCCGACCTGGTTCAGATCATCGAGGATCTGAGGCGCCAATTCCGAGTGGGCAAGCTCGTGATCAGCGGCGGGTCGATGGGCGGCACGGCGGCCCTGACGTTCGCCTCGCTGCATCCCGACCTGATCGACGGCGTCGTGTCGATGAACGGCACCGCGAACCTGGTGGAGTACAACGGGTTCCCGGACGCGATCTCGGCCTCGTTCGGCGGGTCGAAGCAGGACAGGCCCGACGAGTACCGCAAACGCTCCGCCGAACTGGCGGCCGAAAAGCTGACGATGCCGATCTCGGTGACAACCGGTGGCCGTGACACGATCGTGCCTCCCGACAGCGTGCTGCGGCTCGCCCGGCAGTTACGGGAGAAGAACCGCGCGGTGCGATTGATCCACAAACCAGAGGGGGAACACGCCACGAACTACGCCGACGCGGCCGAGGCGTTCGACTTCGTCCTGGATCGAGTGCTCGATGCCAAGGAACGGACGCAGAAGCCATTCTGAAGGTGAAACGCCGAAACCAATTCCGTAGTAATCAAGAGGCATTGCTACCGGCGGGCGCGGAGACGGCCAACGCGTCCCAGTCGAGCGAGCGAACGGCTCCTCGGTGCCGGAAAGATCAGTCATCGAGCAGAGGAGACGGAGCCTCGCGTTGGATGGGCCCCTCAAACGCTCGGACAGGTGGTAAGCCCCGTAGAAGGTCCCGAAGTAGTCGCCTCAAGCGGCGACGCGATTGAGTTCTTTGTCGGACACGGTGATGCCCGCGTGCCGGCCACGAAGCATCGTCATGATGCCTCCTCCCTACAGGGGTCTACCTTCGCACTCGCTCACGTCGTTTCCGAGGGAACGTCCGCCGTCGTGCGGATGGCCGAGGATCGTGGGATGGAGCGGATGGGGTGCGTTTTAGGATCACGCGATAGGCCGAACTAACCCATCTCTTAATCGCCATCCCTCAAGCTCACAACCTCGCCCTTCATCTTCTGAGCTTTCTCCAAGAGAAAGCCTTCATCGGAGAAGACGACAAAGTGTCTCTCAGGTTAATAATTCTCAGCAAACACGAAGTATTCGATTTCCAGTTCGGTGAATCGTGGCCCAAATTCATTCGCACTTGAACCAAGCATAGAGACGATTGATTTTCCGGTCGGCCAACACTACGTTACGAAAAATTAAAGTAAAAGCCCGGATGAACGCCTGAGCAATTCGCCAAACAATATTCACGCCTATACATACAGATACGTTTCCACGACGAGTCGGCAGTGATCGCAACCAAGTCTGGAAATCTCCAGTGGAGAGCATTTTTCATATTTTTAGCCTATGCCCTACCGGTCTCACAAATCAACACATGTCATTTTAATTTGAATCTTCTGTCGTATCGTTCGCCAGCGCATCCATACTCCAGCGTGGTCATAATCTCGAATCGAGGCCGGACTTGCGGATAGAAAACGCGACGCAGAATAACCCGGCTTGGGACAATTGAGTCATCACCAACACGGAGAAAACCTGTTTTTGGGAGTGTTCGGCGCGACAAGGAACGTGCTCGCCTTGTGGCACAAAGCAGACTACGAAGCCTTTGTCGGTTTCCCTTGGGTCGATGTAAGATTCAACGCGCACGCCTGGCAAGGGTGGATCCATCGCTTCATGGTGCAATTCCATGAGTCGGGTGGCCAATACTTTTGGATTCGGCACCAATTGCAATGTTTTGCTTCATCTACGCCA
This sequence comes from Singulisphaera photorubra, assembly GCF_045290345.1. GTDB lineage: Bacteria > Planctomycetota > Planctomycetia > Isosphaerales > Isosphaeraceae > Singulisphaera. Next base: position 6,600,580 of record NZ_CP155447.1, read on the forward strand.
TCGCGTTTCTACGCATGCCCCCCAGATTAGGACTCCACCCTGTGCGTTAGCGAAAGCAGACAGAACATGCCTTCATGTCTTTTCAATAAAATTCTGCTTTATTTTCAGACTCTTTGGGTCGCAATCCTTCGTCCGGCCGTGAAAATCGGCCCAAGGACTACGCCTTGAACTCCAACCACTCGCTCTCGACAGCACGGGACTCGCTCTCGACCATTGCGCGGAGCATGACGACCGAATCGCCCTCCACGACCCGATCAAACAGGCCTTAAGCAAGGAGAATCGCATTCATTCAACGGCATCATCAATCATGCCCCCCATAAAATCATCTTGATGATTCTCAGATTGCAAAATTCCACAATAGCATCCGCGAGTCCTCTAATGTCAGTCGACTCGCGAGTTGAGTGGGCATCGCCCCGGCGAACAGATAATCCATACATACAATGAATTCATAATCGCCATATTCCCGCAGCTCAACCTGCCACGGATTTCCGCTCGTCACAATGCGGCCCCTCCCTTACGATCAGGAAGATTAAGTTTGTCGAAAAACATTTTATTACGCTTATTAGCGTTACTGAGAAGCTGATCGAACGAGATCATTTCGACATAGGCATTATAGTTAGCGAAATACTTAAAGAAACCTCGCTCGTCCGGCGTTTTAAGCATGTCGCTTCCACGGCGATTTGCCGCAAGCTGGGCGTAATATCACAGACAATATACACATAAAACCTCACGTTTGCGCACACATTAATATGTCGACCTTCTCGATCTATCGCTTTTCCGTTGCGAATCTTGTCGATATACCTCTGCACTTGGCTGATTGGGTTTTTCTTCGCATCTTCGTTCCCTTCTTCGTCAGGAGTCGGCTTGTAATCGTTACGCATCGGCCGTTTGAACTCGATGATCACGATCGAGTTATACTCTTCATTGTCGTCGTCATCCGAAAACGCAAACGGCGAGTTAAATATAAGTAGATCCGGGCGATCCTCACCTTCAATCGAGCAGTTCTCGAGTTGATCTAGCCTCTTGTCTGACGCGAGGTAGGAATGATATGCGAGCCTCTCATCAATGAGCCAAAGGTTCATGCTGTCGTAAGGGATCTCATCGGAGGTCTTTCGCATGGGAAATATTAGCTTGTGGATCGCATCCTCCAAGGCATAATGCTTTTGACCGCGGAGCTTGAGTCGCCTTGTGAAGATTTCCAGCGTGGCTTTCCGGTGAACAACATACTGAGCGAGCTTCGATATGCCTTGCTCATTCCACTCTTCTATGAACATGCCGAAGTGCTTGCGAACCTCCTCATAACCTTGCTCATTCTCCTCCAGCAAGCTGGTTGCTTGAGTTCGTAGTTGCGATTCATAATAAATATATTGTTCGTACAGTTTCAGGTCGAGTTGATCATCATCGAGGTCGGGCGGAATATCCTCAAGTACCGCGGGCCTGTGTTTGAGGAGCGTACGATATTGTGGAGATCGCTCCCGCACCAATGCCTCAATTTGTTCCATTTTTTTCTTCTGGATCGGAGCCAGGTAAGGCGACAGGAATTCTTTGACCAATCCGACGCAGTTCTGTGTAAGTTCCTTCCACTGCACAACGTCGGGGGAAGTCGAGAATATATCGTCGGTGATGTCAAATCTCGTGCGTTCCGTGCTGACTCGCTCGTCCAGATAGTCGCCGATGACCAGTCCCGTGTAGTAAATCGGCCCCATTTGTTCTGAGGCAAGTAAGCCTTTATGAAGGTTCGGGATTCTTGGCTTTAGAGCTTCGGACTTCACGGACCGCTGATGGGCACAAAAGTGGAGGCGATGTTCGGCCTCTTCTGAAGATCGTGTCAGGAGGTGCGTAATCCGAAACAGCCTGCCGTTTATGCCGAACGCCTTCGAAGTTTCGCTAATTTTTATATCAGAATCAAACATCTCGCCCAGGTCGATTTCTGAGCCGTCGTCAGGATCATGGACTACGATTTGAGGGCAGGCTCCGATCACGAAAAAGGGCATGCAGTGTTCAATGATTTGCTTTGAAATCGCCCTCGATGTTTTTGGACACACGTCGCGGTATGGCGTTTTCAGGCCGTCCAATTTTATGACGGTGTTTCTGGTTTTTATTCCGGTAGGTTCGAGTTTATGGTTTTCGATACCGTCATCCGTACAGGCGAAATCGAATGACCTGCGGAACCACGCCCCCTTTTCCGAGAAAACGCTCTCGATGTGAACCATGTTGAATGCCTTTAACCAGAGAAAGCGACCGACACCTTTGCCTCCCTTTTTTACCTTGCGAGTCGTGTCAGACCTCTGGAATGATCGAAAATTCTCCTCGGTGAACCCGATCCCATCGTCTTCGACCGTAAATCCCTGAATCGGACGACTGTTTACAGGTAATCCGTTCTCCTCAATTATTTTCTGCAAATTCGACCGATCGATACGAACCGTAATCCTTCCAGTGATCTTCGCCTTTGATTTTCTGTTGACCTCGCCGATCTCTTGAATTGAATTTACAACGGCCTCAAATAGTGGATGCAAGCAGTCACTCTTAGTCAGTCGGATATTGTTGACGCGTCCGGGGAGGTCGATTCCGAAGGGCATCGTAAACTTCCTGGGGTCTAGAGTTAGTCGGATCGTACGAAATGATCACACTCACGAATGAGTAGGTGGGATGCTGTAATTTTGGGAGGCGAGGAGGGCCTGATCGCCGCTCAAACCGGATGGCCCATCCGAGTTCGCGGATGCCTCGCAAGGAATATTTCATCGGCCAGCTTCTCGGCTTCGCCTATCAGGCCGGGAATTTCATAGGTGGGGTCACCATGGTCCGGGTTGCCGAATCGCGGAACAACTTCCATCAAGACAGCAGCCGTCGCATGCCGTTGATCATCCGCTGGCTCGCCCTCCCACATGGTCGTGGAGTAGCCGACAGCTCCCGTGGACTTCACACCCCTTATCACGCCAGCGCTCTTGTTGGTCGCTCACCATTCGTTCGCCTTTTACTTCCGCGTGTAGCTGACGCAGAAAAATTGGCCTCTCGGGGTCGAGGCGGCTTGCAGATCGGCTTCCTACACCTCGAAGGTCGTTGAATTATCCCTGTCTTCTTTAGATTCCACGCGATAGAGCCTCCGACCGCGAACGCCGATGGGCCCGAGATCTTCGACGACCCTCGCCTCCATCTTTCCGAAGCCGGAATAGAGCGTGCCCCAGTCGCCGACGTGGAACCGGGGAACCTGCTTCTTGACCTCACTCATCATTGGACCCTTCATTTCCACGGTGCCTCGCCTGTTACCGAGAGATTATGCGCCCTCATCACTCTATCGTACGCCTTGGCCATTCGGCTGCAAACCACCCGCCATCGCCTCACTTGGGCAATCCCCAGTTTTGTGCTGCCCAGTTTCGTGGGGTCGAAATCCTCTGAAGTGGTCCCCAATGTCCAGACCACTCGGCCCGGTTTTTAAGTTATGCTTCGGCCCCGCTCTCCCCTCTCAAGGCCCGACCGGCTCGGCATGCAATCGGTGGCCGGAACGAACGCGGGACTCCACCCCGCTCTCCCCTCTCAAGGCCCGACCGGCTCGGCACCATGGTAGACCTCGGCGGGCGTGCGATAGGCCAAGCTCTGGTGCAAGCGCTCGTGGTTGTAAAACGCAAACCACCTTTCAAGGCCGGCTTTCAATTCTCTGGCACTGCAATATGCTTTCAAATAAATGTCCTCGTATTTCAGAGACCGCCACAGCCGCTCGACGAACACGTTGTCCAACGCCCTCCCGCGTCCGTCCATGCTCACCGCGATCCCTTCCGCCTCAAGCCGGCCGGTGAAGGCCCGCGCCGTGAATTGCACGCCTTGGTCGGTGTTGAAGATCTCGGGGCGTCCTCCCTCCAACGCCGCGTCCAACGCCTCCAGGCAGAACCGGCCGTCGAGCGTATTCGACAGCCGCCAAGAGAGCACGAACCGGCTGTGCCAGTCGATCACCGCCGCCAGGAACATGAAGCCCTGGTTGAGCGGGAGGTACGTCACGTCGGTGGACCAAACCTGATTGCGTCGCTCGATCGTCAGGTCTCGAAGCAAGTACGGGTAAACCTTGTGGTCAGGGTTTCGCGTCGTGGTTCGAGGCCCGGGATGAAGCGCCTCCAGACCCATCAATTCCATCAGGCGGCTCACGCGTTTGCGGTTGACCTCCTCTCCCTGCCTCGTCAGCCAGGCCGTCATGCGGCGGCTGCCGTAAACGGCGTCTTGAGATATTGCTCGTCGATCCGCCTCATCAGGCTCAGGTTCTCGAGGGTCTCCGTCGCCGGCTCGTAGTAGAAGCTCGACCGATTGAGTCCCAGCAGCTCACATTGGCGACGAACACTCAAGTGAGGATGCGTGGATTCGATTAAGGCTCTTTGGCCTCGACCTCACAAGGCAGATTTTTTTCACCCAGGCCAGCTCCATCTGGAGCCGCCCGATCTGCTCGTACAACTCGGTCTGGAGCTTTCGTGGTCAGGCCGGCGGGCGGCCGACCTGTTCTCGAAGAGGCCCTCCAGGCCGTCCAGGAGTTGCTTCTTCCACTGGCTGATCTGCACCGGTGAATCTGGTGCTGCTTGGCCAGTTCGGAGATCGTCTTGTCCTGCTTGGCGGCTTCCAAGGCGACCTTCGCCTTGAACGCCGCCGAGTGTCGCTTGCGGATTTGTCCCATGCTTCGCCCTCGGTAAGACCTCCCTCAATGATAACTTACCGAGTGGTCCGAAATCTGGGGGCCACTATACTCATGGGTGATGGCGTTCCGCCAGAGATTGTGTACCTCCAGATCCTTGTTCCTGGCGGAATTGCGCGAGTCAACTTCTTGACCTCCACAGTAAAGTCAATGCCGAGCCGCTTGAAGTCATGCCCAGATTCCCTGGATTCGCGTTTCCCCAGTCAAGCTTCCGTTGTGGCTGGGATCTGTGACCTGCCTATATACTACATCTTGCTGGAGCCCGCGGAGGTAACTTCTCAATAACCCCGGGCAACGATCTGTCCACTGATGAACAGGGACTGCTGCTTATGAGCCCCGGACGCCTTCAGAGGTCCTCAAAAGGCGATCCGGACGCTGTAAACGAGAGTGCAGTTCACTACTGTCCGAATGCACCACCCGGTGTTATTAAGAAGTTACCCGCGGAGAGCTGAAAACCAGGCCAGTACAAGGGTTACGGAACGCTGCCACAGGTCAGAGCCCTCAATGGATCTGTTCTCTTCTGCTCCAGAGGCGGCTCGAAACCCCTCGATTGGCAGCAGGGCCGGTAAAACCGCACCGAAAATGCGGGTAAAGAACAGGGCTGTGACACCAGGCACAAAGGATGCTTCGTACAGGTGATTCGGCATCAAGGATCCGAGCGCCATCCGACTGGAAACCGATGAAAGACGCCAATCTTCCATCCTAATGGCAGCTCGACCACCAAGGGGATCCGGACGTCGGGTCGCTCCGCCTCGGGGCTGGTCTTCGACGCCCTCTACTTGGACCGCCCGACTGGCCCCTACCTCCACCTGGACATCCGCCTGATCGACCTCATTGACCATGTTGCCTCGCCGTCCCGCGGGCCGACATCGCCGGAGGAGCGATCCGCCACGACTGCGACTACGAGTGCCTCGTTTTGAGCGCGTCGGTATGTCAGCCCGTGTCATGCAACAGAGCGCAGTTGCAGCTAGCGATAGAGACTCGATCAGGCGCAATTCCTCAAGGAGTTTTTGATACAAAATAGAATTACTTCTCAAGAAACCTGCGCATTTCACGAACGACCCACGCTTCGTCTCTGATGAACACGTAGTGGCATGTTTCCGAAATCTCGACGACTTTCGAGCCCTTCACACCATCGCGGAAGTGTTGGATGGCACGCCCGATCCATTCCGCGAGCGGTTTGATTGCTCGCTCGTATTCCGCTTGCTTGGTGCGGTCCAGTTCCACGTAGTAAGGGTGACGGTATTGAGCGGTCATGGGGAAGAAGATGCCGAGAGCCGGCGCCTTGATGCGGTTGTACTCGGCCGGCTCAAGCCCTTTGTAGATCTTCCGGGAGACTTCGGGAGGCGTGATCGGGTCAAGAATTTTGCCAGCAGGATCCCTCACGACTTGATGGCAGAGCTCCGCAATCGGTACTCGGTATCCCTCCGTACGTGCCAGGTATGCGGCCAGACTTTGCACCGATCCAAGGTCAGCGACGGCAGGCTCCGGGGAAGCAGGGGGTTGAGGAAGCTCTTTCCACCCACCCCACCCGAGATCAGAAGCGTCCAGGTAGATCAGTTTCTTCACGCGATCCGGGTAGGCGGCACCAATCTTGTTCAGTTCCGTCCCGGCGATAGAGTGACCGACAAACGAGGCGTCGCGGATGTTCAGGCTGTCGAGAACCTTGATATCGTCGCTCGCCCTGGTCGCGAGGTCATAGCCCTGCGCGGGCTGGCTGGATCGGCCAAACCCCCGGCGCGTGATGCCGATGACATGGTATCGACCGATGAACTGGTAGGCAAAATCGTCGAACACATGCGCGGTGTTGCCCAACCCTGCGAGTAACACCAGGGTTTCCCCTGTCCCACCCCAGTCAAGCACCTCGAGTTGGACGCCCGGTTCCACCGTGACGAAATGGACCTTATGCCCGGACGTGTCGAAGTGGCTCAGATCCGTTGTCGTGCTTTCCAGTCTGGCCGGATCGGCAGTGCCGGCCAGCGGAGTCTGTGCGATCAGCCCATATCGGCCCAGTCCTGACCCGGCAACCAGGACGAAGAGTGTAACCGCGACGAGGAGTCGCCCGACTTTCCCGGTCTCCATGACGGACGTCCCCTCATAGTTTCTTTTCAAGCAACGGCCAGGCCCCCGCGGCTTGGCCTTCTTGAAGTCCTCATTCAGCGTCCGCAGCACGGTCACTTCACCATTCCCGTCTCACGCGAATGCGACCGGGACTTCTTGCAGAAACTGGCGCGGTTGTCATAGTTCGTCACAAACGTTTCAAGGGGAGCCAGGAATGCACGGTGGTCAAAACCGCAATTCCAACGAACCGACTGCTAACCTTCTCATTTCTGAATACCTAATAGAGGGCCAAAGAAGCGATACTGCCGCCACGTTACGGGGTTTTCCGCCTGGATCACAGTGTCAAAAGCACCAGCCCATGTGCATGCCCAAAGACAGGGAGCTTACGCTCCCCCCTCGCCTTTCAGAGGCGAGCAAAATCCAGGGAACCACGATCTGAATCGGGTCGCTCGTGGTGACGGCAGCCCCCCTGCGGTTCCTCGCCTCAGCGCCTTCGCGTTCGCGACCGGGGCGTGGTCTCGACCCGCCGAGCCGCGACTCTCGCCAGCGGGGCATTCGGAACGACCACGGCCACTCCGGAGGTCGTGAAGAACCCACCGACGTCGTTCTGCTCGGCGATCGTTACCTGAAGCACGTACTTGCCCGGCATGTTCGTAAGTTTCACTTCGGTATTCTTCGCCGCGTTCGAGCCGTTGGTGGCGAAGGTCGCGTTCGCCCCGCTCGGCCCACTGAGCAACGACCAGGTGTAGTTCAGGCTCGGTTCACCGTAGAAGCCATCGGCGCCCAGAACGCTCAGGTTCCAGGAGTTTGTACCGGCAGGTGTCGCCGAAGCCGAGGTCGCGACCTTGGGAGGCGTGCCCGAGAAGAAGTAGGGACCGCTTGGGTTTGTGGGATTCGTCGCAACCTTATCCAGGATGACCCCGTTGCCGCCGATGTTCGCGAACAGGACCTTGGTCCCCGGCTGAATTCCCGGTCCGCTCACAAATGCCCCGGACTCCCCGCTCGATCCGGTGCCTAGCACCTGCAGAACGACGGGCAATGGCGTCAAGTCGAGGCCGGTGAGTTGAGACTTACCGTCATATTGGCCTCCTTTGACGACCGAGATGCTTCCGGTATTGCTCTTCACCGGACCGTAGGGTGCACCATGAGTCCATTCGGCTTTATAGAATTGATCTTGCGAGAGATTGTCGAGGCTACCGATCACGACCCGAAGCTCGGACGCCCCGTCGGCGCCGACGTCCGCGGCGTCGTCGTCAAGCGAGAACCCATATCCCGACAGCCCCAGTTTCTTGTGGACGAACCACACGAACGGATTGAGGTTGTAGACGTTGAAATCGGCGTTCGTGCCGTTGATCTTCTGTCCCGTCACGTCGCCGGTCAACGAAGGGTCGGGATACCAGCGTCCCAGGTCTTCCGTATCGGTCTGGAAATCGTCGACTCCGCGCAATACGGACTTGAGGCTGTCGCGGATGACGTCGGCGACAAGCAGGACCCCCGAATAGTTCGCTGGTTTGCTCGGATCGGTGGAGACACCGATGTGGGGGATGAATCCGATGTTTCCGCCGATCACGTTGGCCATCAAATCGATGATCGCCGGCGACGTGGGAGCGCTCACTCGAATCGTGTTCATCGAGTCCATGACCACGTAAATGGACCGTGCGAAACGCAAGTCGTAATCGGGGTCGGTCGGATTCGTGAAGCTCAGCGCGTACGGTACGATCGGGAAACCGCCCGTGTTTTGCGGCCTGATCTGCCGGACTGGACTGACGATATAGTTCGAGCCCGATCCGCCGGGATCGGAAAGCTTGCTGAGCTTGATCGACGTGACCTGGGTCTCGGCGGCATCCGCATACACGAGCCCGATGATCGTGGCCAGGTAGTCGGCTGGCATTCCCGGACCCGATACGGGCATACCCACAACGAGATGACTGGCGGCGACGGGAGAGGTGAAAACTAGCTCATTCGAGCTGGCGTCGATCTTGCCGGAATAGCTCGATTCTGGCGTCACGTCCTTGTATTGATTGTAGTAGTGATCCGCCCACGAGAACCAGAGGTTCGACAGCTTCGTCATGACGTAATCCTCGACGGGCCTGACGAAGTTGTAAACTCCCCCTGGCGTCCCGCCGGGATTCACGTCGCTCTGGTCCACGGTGACCGTCAAGCGCTTCTGGTCGTCCGGAGTCAGATCGACAATCGTGACTCGGGCACCTGGTTTGAAGTTATTCAGCGACGCGTCGACCAGAACAGGCTTGTTGGCATCAACGGCCTGTTTCACGATCGTGAGATCTTGCAGATAGCTCTGGGCAAAGTAAATCTTATTTCCTTGCGAGCTGATCGCTCCGGGTTGGGCGTAGACGATCGGGTCGGAACCGGAGCTCGTCAGAATGAACCGATTCTGATCCCAGGAGGATCGGCCATCGGTCACAGGGCTCTCGAGGGCCAGGTTCTGTCCGGCAGGCACCTTGATGCCCGTGAGCGCCTCGGTGGCCGAGGGAATGTAGTACTTCGGATAGCCTTGGCCTCCAAAGTAATTCCCGAGGCCGTTCGCATTCGTATTGCGATCCGGATTCGGGGACGTGAAGACACCGAGAGGCCCTTGCAACTGGCTGATCGACTTGTCGGCTCCGACCCACCCGAACGGCGCCGTGGCCGTGGTGAGCTTGCCGCTCGGATCCAGGGGAACGTGATTGGCTTGCATGGCCACAGGGAGCGTCATGGAATCGACGTAGGAGACGTCGTAATTCACGAGGTCGTGCACTTCGCCGCTGTTTCCCTTGGGATCGATGTCCTTGTGGGTGAGGTATCGAGGATCCGCGAAAATCTTGCTCCGGAAGGTCATCTCGCCGAGTTGGGCCGGGGCGCTGCCGGCAGGGCCTTCCGCCAGGCCGCCGACGCCCTGGGCGCGATACCAGAGGACGGCATGCACACCATCCGCCAAATCGTCCCGGAAACGCTTCGTCGGAATGACCGCGCTGGCGCGATTCAAGATCGGCACCTCGTACATGCCGTACCCCGCCGGTCCGATCGCCGTCCGCGCCGCATTTTTGAATTTGTCGATATCCACGAACGTCTGGTTGAGCAGCGGTTTGAGAGAGTCCGCGACGGACTGAGGGACACCGTCCTTGCTCACCAGATCTTGCAACACGGCGTCGTTGATGATGAAATTCTGAAAATTGTGGTAGTGGAACGGATTCGGCGAGTTCGGGTTGCTGGCCGTCGGTACCACGTTATCCACCTGGGGAATCAGGTTGGAACCGTCCGACGCGATCAAGATGCGGCCCGCATCCCAGAAGACGAGCGGAACCGGGACGGTGACTGTTTGGCCTGACTTCAGTCCCAGATAGTACTGGCCGTTCTCGCTGTAGCCGATGTAGCCCCGATACTCGAGGTTGACGGCGTCGTACGGGTCGTACAGGCCCAACCCCAAGTGCCCGTTGCTGTTGTTCGGTACCGCGTTGTTGTTGGCGGACTCCAGGATCGGATAGATGGTCCTGTCCGTCGTGTTCGTGAACGTGATCGTCTTCGGCGAGACCTGCTGCACCACGCCGATGCCGGGGATTGTAAACGTCATCACTTCATCCCGGGTTGCGACACTCGATTCCGGCATCGCCCACTGGGGTTCTTGGGTGCCTCGCAGGGCGATCCCGCGGGTGTCGGCAGCGGAGTCTACGCCATTGCCGCCCGCCCCGATCATGCCGTCCCAGGCGAGGACATACCCCGTGCCCGCGGCCTGGACGGTGGGATGGGCCTGGATGCCGGCAACGGTCGTGTTGGCTCGCTGCTCGGCGCTGCGGGGTGTGCCGTCGGCGTTGAATTCGCGGACGAAAACGCCGTGGTTATCTCCTCCGCCGGAACCCTCCCAAGCGGCGACGAAGCCGCCGTCGACCAGAGGCGCGATCGACGGGTTGAACTGGCTGCCCACGGTCGTCTGGTTGATGCGGAACTCTGGTCCGAGCGGCGAACCATTGAGATCAAATCGCCGCGCGATGACGCCGGCGCCGAGCCTGTCCAGCCTGTTATTGATACTCTGCCAGGAGATGATCACCTGATTGTCGACGACCGCCAGGGCAGGCTGCTCCTCCCGGGCGCGCCGCGCGGTGTTCACCCGGAATTCAGGCCCGAGGGGGTGACCGTGATCGTCGAACTGCCGCGAAAAGAGGCCGTTGGAATCCCCCGCCCCCTGCCCTCGCCACACCGCCTGAAAATCGCCGCCGGCAAGTGCGACGACGGCGACGTCCCGCTGGCCGCCCTTCGGGAAACTGCTCAGTCGGATCTCACCCGTGAGCGGCGCTCCGGAGCCCTGAAAGATCCGAGAGAACGCGGTCTGCTGCATCCCCTGACCGGCGCCGCTCCAGGAGACCACGAACGAATCCGACGACAGCCAGTCGACCGACGGATTCCGCTGGTTTCCGACCGCTGAGGTATTAACCAGTATTTCATCCGTCAGCGCCGTCCCATTCGTGGAGTACACTCGCGCATACACGCCCCATCCGCTCTGATCCCGGGAATTCCCTCTGGCCTCCCATGCCACGACGAACTTGTCACCGTCGGAGGCCGCGACGACAGGGTTGAGACTCAAACCCGTGGTGGTCGTGTTGACCACGAATTCGGCCCCGAGTGGATTCCCCTCGGAATCGACCCGTCGCGCGACGATCTTCGAGCCGGAACCGTTGGCATTCGGAGACGTCCAGGCTGCGATGATGTTTCCATGAACATCGACCGCAACCGACTCATTGCTCTGCAACGAGAACTGCTGAATGCCGGCGACAGTGGAGTTGATTCTCGTCTCAGGGCCCAATCCGGTGTTCGAGAGCAGGGTACGCGTTTCTAACTGCGAAACCTCGGCCGAGAAGTACCGCAAACGCTTCCCTAGACGCTCGCACGTACGGCCAACGTTCCTGAAACGGAGTGGTTGATTCAGCCCAGACAGGCCGTCGGCGAGCCGCATGGAGAACTCCTGGAAGTGCCCGAAACGGATATCTCCCAGATGACCGGCGAAAAGATGCGTTTTCAATACATTTCTGATCATCTGAAACATAATTCCAGCAGGCTGAGACGGTCCGATCAAGTCGACGCCGGTTCTGACCGACGGATCGAGCCTCATTTGGGCGTCAAACCAACGCCGATCACCTGAAGGTGCCCTCCCTTTCCCACCGTCGCCCGATGCCCTCGTCACCGACTCGGGGGCCGGAGATGTCGTAGTGGACTTCCGTCCGTCGTCCCATCGGTCGGCGTGCTAGTCGATCGAACTCCTCCCTCATCCAAGGTCTAGACCGGGTGTGAGGCAGTCACGCGGCTCCCCCCGCGGGACCATGCGTGGGCGGAGCCTGGAAATGCCCAGGCGGCAGGCACACGCCCAAATTCCGATTCCAAACTCGAGGAACCAGCAATCTTCACCCGCGTTGCGTGTCGAAGAGACTGTGAGCCATTTCGAATCGCCCGCCCATGACTTCGATGTGACCGCGCAACGCACGGACATGGGTTCTGCACACGATCCAGGCTCCGAACCAGCAGCGGCCAGTATACGCACGACCACGCACCAGGTAAAGTGAGTGCGTGAAGTCTCGGAGACAGGCGTGGGCACTCGAGCGGTCGAAGGGCGCTTATCGACCCTTCGTGATTGTCGCCGGAGTCGAGTTGAACGATGAGGGGGGCCTCACGGCCTGTGGTGTGATGCCGGTGCCGGAGATCGAGCGATGGGAGCGAGTGAGCAACACGCTTGACCAAAGCGGCGTGGTCGAGCCCGCCCGCCAGCGCAAAATCATTCATATCGACATGGACGCTTTCTATGCGTCCGTCGAGCAACGTGATCATCCAGAACTTCGCGGCAAGCCCGTCGCGGTTGGCGGCTCACGCGAGCGCGGGGTCGTGGCGGCCGCAAGCTACGAGGCCCGCAAATTCGGCATCAGGTCCGCGATGCCGTCGGTGACCGCCAAGCGAAAGTGCCCGAAACTGATCTTCGTGAGACCGCGGTTCGAAGTCTATCGGACGGTGTCACGTCAAATCCACGAGATTTTTGCCGCGTACACACCGCATATCGAGCCACTTTCACTCGATGAGGCCTATCTCGATGTCACCGAAAACCTGAAGGCGATCTCCTCAGCGACCAAGATCGCCGAACAGATCCGGGCGAGCATCCGCTCTGAAACCGAGTTGACGGCGTCCGCGGGCGTCTCCTACAACAAGTTCCTCGCCAAGATGGCGTCCGACGAGCTCAAGCCCGACGGCTTGTTCGTGATCACACCGAAGATGGGCCCGACCTTTGTCGAGAATCTGCCGGTCGGGAGGTTTCACGGAATTGGTCCCGTGACACACGCCAAGATGGAACGGCTCGGAATCCGGAACGGCTGCGATCTCAAGGCCCAGACGTTGTTATTCCTTCAGCAGCAGTTTGGAAAGGCGGGCCCCTACTACTACGCCCTTGCGCGAGGCATCGACGAACGCCCGGTGCGTGCCGATCGCATTCGCAAATCCATCGGCGCGGAAACGACATTCAATGCCGATCTCTTCACTCTTGACGAGGCACGCGTGGTTCTCGGACCGCTCATCGAAAAGGTGTGGGCCTACTGTGAGCAATCGACACTTCGAGGACGCACGGTCACGCTCAAGGCCAAGTACGCAGACTTCCAGCAAGTCACCCGCAGTCGGACGGGGGAAGCGTCACTTGCAACGCAAGCAGCCATTGAGGCGATTGTGTACTCGCTTCTCGAGTCGCTCTTTCCTGTGATGAAGGGGATTCGGCTCCTCGGCGTGACACTCTCATCGCTCTCGGCCGAGACCGGCGGCGAGCACCAACTCCGCTTGCCAATCTAAGGCACGACGCAACACCTCTGGATGTGTCCGAGAGCCGTCCGGATCGGCAATCCGCCACTCCGGCCGCTTCCATCGCATCCAGGCCCAGCTTGAGCATCAGACGCGACACTCGCTTTCGATTGACCTCCTCTTCTCGTTGATCCAGCCAGGCGGTTATCTTTCAACGATCCGCGACGGGGCGAGAATCTCGCGGGATTTCCGGACCGGCCGAAGCCGGATCACGGCCGGGTCGCCTGTGCGACTGCAAACAACCCGTTGCGGAAACCGTAAGAATCCTCGGTTCTTTCGCGTGGTCGCGGATCGTTGAAAAAAAATCGGCCCATGGTGTCGATTACGAGTTGGCCCATTCGACTAACGAGACGAGAGCTTGGCAACAGTGAGGACCGAGCAAGTCCGGAAAGGCAGTCATTGAACGAAGAAACGCCAGGAAGTGCCGTGAGCTACAGGGTACACCACAAAACAAATCCATACAATTAAACATCTGCAAAGGCTTCGTACAACGTAGCGAAGGCGCTTTGCGGAGAGATTCCTGGAGGAACTTGCCGATGTCCCAAGCGAATCATACGAGCGCAGTCATTAGCACCGAACGAGTGCTCTCCAGTCCGCCCCGAAAGGTATTCGCCGCGTTCGAGCAACCGGATCGCCTCGCGCAGTGGTGGGGACCGAGCGGCTTCACGAATACGTTCGAGCAGTTCGAGTTCCAGCCCGGTGGGCGTTGGGTCTTTGTGATGCACGGCCCGAACGGTGCCAACTACGCAAACGAGAGTGTCTTCCGGGAGATTCAGCCCGATACCAGGATCGTGATCGAGCACATTGTAGAGCCGTGGTTCCGGCTCACTGTGACACTGACCGCACGCGGTGACCAAACACACCTGGCCTGGGACCAGGAGTTTGAAAGCCCCGAGGTCGCTGCGAAGTTCCGCCCCCTGAGTGCAACCGCCAACGAGCAGAACCTCGACCGCCTTCAGTCGCTGCTCGCGAGCGAAAAGTCCTGAACCTGCCGGTCGCCAATCAATGCTCGAAGGGCGACAACCTCAATTCCTGCACAGGAACGCAGAAAAAGGTCTCACGGTGTGTTGTCGCCCCGAGAAGCCATAGGCCACTTCGCCGGCAATGTGGGATGCCCCCTTTACGGCCCGCGAAGAGGTCCACTCGATGGCGAGAGGGCGCCCACCGCTCTCGAGCCATCTTCGATCACCAGGCCGACACGTCAGGGCCGGTTGGCCCTGATCATGGATGGGTAAGGGGGGATCCCACGAGCCGCTACGAACGCTCGAGCATATAACCCCTCGACTTCATCAACTCGACGATGCGGCTCACGCTCTCGTCGACGCTGATCTGGTCGGTCTGGAGCACGAGGTCGGGCGTTTTCGGCTCCTCGAATGCCGCGGTCACCCCCGGCATCTGCGCGATCTTGCCCGCGTCAGCCAACCGGTACGCGCCGCTCTGGTCGCGCGCCCGCAGCACTTCCATCGGTGCCGTGCAATAGACCTCCAGCACGCGGTCCCGGCCGATCAACTGCTTCGCCTTCTCGCGCACCGCCTCGTGGGGTGCGACGAACGCCGCGATGGTGATCACCCCCGCGTCGTTCATCAATTTCGCCACCTCGGCCGACCGCCGCAGGTTCTCCGAGCGGTCGTCCGCGGTGAACCCCAAGTCGCGGTTCAGCCCCTGTCGCATGCTCTGGCCGTACAACACAGTCACGGCCCGGCCCTCGTCCCACAGGCGGCGCTCCAGCCCGTATGCGATCCGGCTCTTGCCGCTTCCCGTCAACCCCACCAGTAACACTGTCACCGGCACTTGGCCGTAGCGCTGCTCGCGCTCGGCCGGCGCGATCAGGCTCTCGCGCTGCTTGAGACGCTGCGCCGGCTCCGCCGTCCACGCGTCGCCCGGAACCCGGCCACTGCCGGCCTCGAGGATCATCCCCGCCCCAACCGTGTTGTTCGACAGCCGGTCGATGAGAATGAACGCCCCGGTCGCGGGGTTGGTGCGATACGGGTCGCACGCCAACGCCTGCGTCAGGCTGAGTTGCACGTGCCCGACCTCGTTCAGCCCCAGCCGTGCGATGGCTCGGTGCTCCAGGGTGTTGACGTCGACGCCGTAGCGGAAGGACGCGACCTCCGCCGTCACCTGTTGCGTGGTTTGCTTCAGCGTATACGGCCGGCCGGGCACGAACGGCTGCTCGGCCATCCACACCACCATCGCCTCGATCTCGCTGCTGACATGCGGCGGGTTGTCCGGCAGCACCAGCATGTCGCCGCGACTGACGTCCACCTCGTCGGTCAGCGTCACTGTCACCGCCTGGGGTGCGAACGCTTCTTCCAACTCGCCGTCGTACGTCACGATCGACTTCACGCTGCTGCGCTTGCCCGACGGCAGCACCATCACCTCGTCGCCCTTACGCAGGACGCCGGACGCAACCGTGCCGGCGAAGCCGCGGAAGTCGAGATTGGGGCGGATGACGTACTGCACAGGGAAACGCAAGTCGGTCAGGTTGCGGTCGCTGGCGATGTGCACCGTCTCCAGGTGATCCAGCAGCGGCGGGCCGGAATACCATGGCATCGCGTCGCTCTTGGAGACGACGTTCTCGCCCTTCAACGCCGACATCGGAATGAAGGTGATGTCGCGCAGCTCGAGCTTGGCGACGAAGCCGGTATAGTCGTCCTTGATGCGTTCGAAGACGTCGCGAGAGTAGTCGACGAGATCCATCTTGTTGATGGCCACGACAACGTGCCGGATGCCCAGGAGCGACACGATGAACGAGTGCCGGCGGGTCTGGGTCATGACGCCGTGGCGGGCGTCGATGAGGATGATGGCCAGTTGGCACGTCGAGGCGCCGGTGGCCATGTTGCGCGTGTACTGCTCGTGGCCCGGCGTGTCGGCGATGATGAATTTGCGGCGGTCGGTCGAGAAGTAGCGGTACGCGACGTCAATGGTGATCCCCTGCTCGCGCTCGGCCTTCAGGCCGTCGGTCAGCAGGGCGAGGTCGATCTCGCCGGCGCCGGTGGTGCCGACCTTCTCGCTGTCGCGTCTCACCGCGGCGAGTTGGTCCTCGTAGATCATCTTCGTGTCGTGCAGCAGCCGGCCGATGAGCGTGCTCTTGCCGTCGTCGACGCTGCCGCAAGTGAGGAAGCGCAGGAGCTCCTTCTTCTGGTGGCGGGCAAGGTAGGTGTGGATGTCTTCCTGACTCAGGTCAACGGCTTGCATTTCAGAAGTACCCCTCGCGCTTCTTCTGCTCCATCGACCCCGTCTCATCGTGGTCGATCATCCGGCCCTGCCGCTCGGAGTTCCTCGCCAGCAGCATCTCCTCAATGATCTCCGGCAGGGTCGTCGCGCTGCTCTCGATCGCCCCCGTGAGGGGGTAGCAGCCCAGCGTGCGAAACCGCACCCGCTTCATCATCGGCTCCTCGCCGGGCCGCAACCGCATCCGCTCGTCGTCCACCATGATGAGCGTGCCGTCACGCTCGACGACCGGGCGGACGTCAGCGAAGTAGAGCGGCACGATGGGGATGTTCTCCAGGTGGATGTATTGCCAGACATCCAGCTCGGTCCAGTTGCTCAGCGGGAAGGCGCGGATGCTCTCGCCCTTGTTCACCTTGCAGTTGTACAGGCTCCAGAGCTCGGGCCGCTGGTTCTTCGGGTCCCACTGATGCATGCGGTCGCGGAAGCTGTAGACGCGTTCCTTGGCCCGGCTCTTCTCCTCGTCGCGACGGGCACCGCCGAACGCCGCGTCGAACTGGTAGTGATTCAAGGCTTGCTTCAGCCCCGCCGTCTTCATAATGTCGGTGTGCTTTTTCGAGCCGTGATCGAACGGGTTGATGTTCTGGGCCCGCCCCTCCGGGTTAACCCAGACCTCCAGGTCGAGGCCCTGTTCGCGACAGAACTGATCGCGGAACTCGATCATCGCCCGAAACTTCCAGGTCGTATCGACGTGCAGCAGCGGGAAGGGGAGCCGTCCGGGGTAGAACGCCTTCTGCGCCAACCGCAGCATGACGGCGGAGTCCTTGCCGATCGAGTAGAGCATCACCGGCCGCTCGAACTCAGCGGCTACCTCGCGGATGATGTGGATGCTCTCAGCCTCGAGCACTTTCAGATGCGTCAAATTGTAACTGCTGCCGCTGCTGATCATCAGCCCTCCTGTTTGGTCTCTCTCCGATTGATTATATGATATCCGCTTCTCCATCGGGTAGGGGGTACCTCACTGGCAAGCCAGCACTTCCAGACAGTCCCAATGTCCACACCCTAGTTGAAGAATACGACGATTGCAGTGCGCCAGTACAGGCCGGTCGGGAAAAGGCCGTCCCAGCCCCGAGGGCGTTCCATCGAATGTGTAGCGAAGTCGAGGGCGTTGATCTCAGCCTTGGTCAGGGAGAAGCGGCAGGCCAGATCAGGTTGGTCCCTGGGTCTGGGTAACCGCGGCGGCGCGGCGATCAACTCCTGCTCCCAGGCCCACGACGAGGATGGCGCGTACATGCTCCGTGCCTTGTTGGCGGTGCGCCCGGGGTTGGTCTCCCCATCCCCTTATACAGCCTGCGGGTAGATCTAGTCCAGAAATTCGCGGACGGCCTGCCGCCGAATTGGCTCGACCGGCCCGGCGTGGCCCCACTTCTCCCGCTTCCTGACGGTCGTGAGGTGCTCGTTGCGCCTCGCGCGACAGGGCCTGGGCACGTAGGTAACTCTCAGCCGCGGACTTGAGTGCCGTCAGCATCTCATCGGCTCCAGCACCGCTGCACTTGCCCCTCCGTCCCATCAACGACTTCCGATTGGTCAGCGACCAGAATCCGATTTTCCCCGTAGGGTGGGCACGGCCCACCATTCCTATCTCCCTACTAAATCGGAGGTTAAGATGGTGGGCCGTGCCCACCCTAGGGACTTTCTCAGCGAGGGTGGACAATCGCGGACAGTTACATCAGTGGTCGCGTAGGCAGTAGGTGGCGCAGAAGTCCTTCTCCGGCAGAGCCTTGCTTCGGCTCCTCGGGCTGCCTTGGCCGCCCAAAGTGTCCGCGCTGTCCACTGGTCCTGGCATCGGCGGTGAGAAAGTCCCCCACCCTACGGGAATTATTAGGCTGCCGGCAATGCCATGGCCACTCGCGTCTCGGACTCAATCGCTCACGAAATCCAACGGGAGAAACGGTGTGCCGGACTGACGCGGGCAAGGTTTCCTTGTGATACCGCCAGAGCCGGCCAGCCTGGCTGACCAGAAGAGTAAACCAACAAGACCCAACAAAGCATTCGGCGCAAAATTTGCATACCGACCCGGTAATCATCCTCACTTTGAGCAGACCAGAACTCGGGCCGGCGCCCGCTTGCCCGTTGGATTCTTCGAATCGTCGTCGGCGTGGCCGCCCGAGACTTGTCGGACGACCAGGCGATCTCCTGCCCCCCGGCGCGGGCCTGAGGATCTCGGCCCGGTCACGACGCGGCATTGCGGACTGTCCGATCCGATGGCGACATCGGCCGCTCACCCCTAGACGAGCGCCTTGATCTCGTCGAGCGTCAATACGGTGTGCCCCATCGGCAGGACCGTGTAGCGCGTGATCGTGTTTTTCCCATAGAGGTTCGCAAGGTCGCCGACCTTGTCTTTGCGGACCTTGTCGTTCGTATTCCCGTAATTGTAAACATGGCCCTCGAAGCAGATTCCGACGTGCTTCTGCCTCATGGTACCCATCAGGCCGTCTTCCCCGATGTTGCTCTTGAGCGTGTAATAGGCCAGACAACCCAGGGGGTTCGGCTCGTCCAGGTCAGCGCAGAAGTTGTAAATATCGTTCACCCGAATGAGTGCGCCGGCCGTCGGGTGCTTCTTGCCGACGTACACCATCCCCGCACAGGTTAAGCCGGTGGTCACCGAGCTATTCAGCTTCAGCACGTGGCCTACGAAGTGGGCGCAATGGTTGTGGTCGTCGCTATTCTTGCCGAAGCCCAGGGGGCAGAGGTCTTCTACGCTCTTGCCCACGAATGAATCGAGCAGCGTTGCAGTAAGTGAAGCCATGGCTGTACTTCTCCGGAGGGCCAAGGCCGGGACTAGGGCTCTTGACCCGCGTGAACTTATCAACCCCGCCCGACCCCGAGATCCGGCAGGCAGACGGCTGGGGAGTCTCCCCCGATCGGTACGGCGATAGAGCGCGAATGGGACAGGGATCGGGGCCAGATCATGTCCGCCCAGGTGGGTGGGTCGCTGAGTTCGCCCCGCCCCCGACCTATCAGCCATCCCGGTAAACGCCTGGGGTCGCCACGCAGGGCGATTCAGGCGAATCGATCGCCCGGGCAACTCCGTAGCCGCTCAGGTTCCGGCTTCAGATGCGAACCTTCGCTGCGGGCAGGCCCGCCACCGAATCCCCTTCGGAGTTCACGAACAAGCGCGTTACCCGCCTGACGAGGCCCGCCGTCTGATTGGATTGGAGCCGAGTGTGAACACCTCAGCCCGAACCACCCGGCTCGTTGGATCCACGCGTGCCGCTCACGCGAGGACCGGGAACCGCACAGGACACCGGTCGCGCTGGGAACGATAGATGGCGGTGAACATCGCCACGACCGTGCGCCCATCCTCACCCGTCACGGCGGGTGCCCTGCCCTCGAGGATTGACCGCAGGAACTCGCCGATCTGTAATGCGTGGTAGTGGGTCGTGGCGTCGACCCGCGTGAAATGCTCCCGATCGTTCTCCCGGTATGCGGCGAGATCGGCCTCCTCGCCTGGAACGTTCCATAGGTCGTTCAGGGGCGGCTCGATGATCGACGAGACGCCCGCGACGAAGGACGCCCCACGGTCGGTCTCGACGCCGACCGAGGCCCCGTTCGAGCCGTGGACGTGCACGTGCGTGAACAAGCCTGGCCGCTGCGACAGGCTCGCCACGATCGAGCCGAGCCCTCCTGACCGGAAGCGGACGATGGCCACGGCCGTGTCCTCGACCTCCACGGATGGGTGGTTGACGTTCGCCCAGCTCCCGCTGATCTCCTCGATTTCGCCCATGAACCAGGCGAGCAGGTCGAGCTGGTGGGGGGCCTGATTCACGAGCACACCGCCCCCCTCGGTCTCCCAGCGGCCCCGCCAGGGGTCGGACGCGTAGTAGGACGCGTCGCGCCAGTTGAACATGCCCACGACGCCGAGGGCGGGCCGACCGATCTTCCCGGCCGCGATCGCCTCCTTGACCCGCACGACCGGCTCGAACCAGCGGCGTTGGCTGACCACGCCGAGGGTTGCCCCAGATGCCGACGCCGCCGCGAGCATTCGGTCGCAATCGGCGAGCGTCGCGGCCATGGGCTTCTCGACCAGGACATGGACTCCCGCGCCCAGCGCACTCACGGCAGGGGCCGCATGGAGCGGGTGGGGCGTGCAGACGCAGACGGCCTCGGGCCTGGCCCTCTCGAGCATCTCCTCCATGTCGACAAACCCGGCGACTCCGAACTCCTCCGCGAAATCTCGCGCGCGGTCGGGGAATCCGTCGCAGACCGCCACCAGTTCCGACTCCGGAAGCCTCGCGAGCGCGAGGGCGTGGAGCCGCCCGACCTTACCGCAACCAACGAGGGCCGTCCTGAGCCTGACCTTACGCATCGTGTCACTCCAGGAAATACTTCGCCGCCATCCGCCGCAGGAATGCGAGCGACTCGGCCATCGCTTCGAGGCCGTTCACCCCGTCCTCAGATGCTGCCTCCGCCGTGATCGCCGCGCCCGGAGAGAATTCGGAAGGTTGCGTCGCAGTCGTTGCGGCCCCTCCCGGTGCCGCCGTGCCTCAGGCCCGGCGAGTCCCTCGAGTGCTTCCCGCGGCGAGCACCGACTTCCAGCTCCACAACACAGCCTGACGCCGAGGTACAGGTCGCGTGCCACTTCGGCGATGCTCCTGCCCTGCTCGATGAAGAGCATTTGACCGCTCTGGACGTCGAACCCGGGGGTGGATGACCGTCGTGTCTTCACCATCACGGTCCTCCTCAACAGTGAGCTTACCAAAATTAGCCGTAAAGCCCCCGACTTCAGTCGTGGGGATATAAGGCGTGAATCTGCTTGACGTCTGAATAGCTCTTTCAGACACTTGAATCGTCCCTTCGGGGACCGCTCTTTGACAACTCAGAGTTGCCGGTTGCCGGGAGAAAGTCCTTCCCGGCGTAAAACTTTGAAGGAACAGAAAGCGGCTGGGGTGCGAGAACCAAGCACTCCTCAACTTGTCACTGTCGGAAACGTCGTGAGGCGTCTTCGCCAGATACGTACTGTGGGGCACACAGGAACGGGTGGCTTCGGCCTCCAAACGCTCAGGGAGTGGGTGTAAGTCCCTTCGCTTTGAAGGCGGTCCACGTTGAACTGAGAATCCCCCGCCTTCAGGCGTAGGGAGTGTCAAACTCTGATCTGAGCGCTCGCCATTCGTGGGAATGTCCATTGGCGGGGAAGCTCCCGGCCCGACCCTGGCTCTGCTACGATCGCAAGATCGAGGCTAAGAAGTGCCGCCCTCGGCCGTTATTCCTCAGTGTGGCACTCCACGCCTTCCTGGGGGTTACCATGTCTAGAATCACGAGGGGACTCTTGCTCACCTTCCTGGCGGCCCTGCCGCAGGGGGCATCGGCGATGATCACGGGCGGGGAAGGCAACAAGGCGCTCCGCGATCCCGGCTGGCCGGCTGGGGCAGCCGCGATCTTCAACCACTCGGGCCGGATCGCTTGGTGGGAAGGCCCGCCGTTCGGCGGAGGTCAGTGGCATGCCGAGTGCCGCGGCGACACGAGGGCGCTGAACGCCGTCCTCGCCGACTTCGCCAGGATGGACACGACGGTCAAGCGGCTCGTCATCCACGACGGCACCGGCCGCAGCTTCTGGCTCGCCCCGAACCGCGAGCGGGAGAAGCGGAAGGAGGCGAGGATCGACTGGGCCTTCACAGTCTGGCAGCCCGACCGCTGGGCGCAGCTTCGCCAGTTGCCGGCCGACCTCAACCCGACCGCCGCCGATGACGCCTCCCCGCCCTCGCAGCTCGACGTCTACACGGCCAATCTCGGCTGGGCCGCCGTGGTCGTCCCAAAGGGGATCACGGTCATCGACAACCGCCTCGTCGCCCACGGGTTCACGCCCGAGGATGGTATCGTGATCGAGGGCACGGTCACCGACCTGGCCACGAAGCAGCCGATCGCCGCGACGATGAGACTGCAACGGGTCGAACCGCAAGATAAGGGGGGCTATCACTACCCTGTTGTCGCCAAGGCCAAGGCGGACGCCCAGGGCCACTGGGTGCGAAAGCATGTCCCGGCCGGCTGGCTCCGCGTGATCGTCGAGGCCGACGGGTATGCCCCCAGAGTCGCCGGCTTCGCACAGTTCGACGAGCAGCCGCGCTGGCAGTCGTTCGCGTGCGGCCTCGCCCGACTCGCCGCCGTCTCGGGTCGTGTCGTCGACGAGGCCGGCAAGCCGCTCGAGGGCGCCGAAGTGCGGCTCGGCAATGTCCAGGCGGAGTCCGGCGGCCGTTATGAGTCGCCGCTCGAGTCGACCGTCAGGACCGACGCCGAGGGCCGCTTCCGGGCCGAGCAGATCCCGGTGGGAACTGCCTCGGTCTGGGTCAACAAGCCGGGCTATTACGGCCCCGGCCTGGGTCTGCCGATCACGACGCCGAAGGCTGACGTCGCACTGAAGATGATGCGCGCCGCCAGCGTCCGCGTCACGGTGGATTTCACCGGCAAGAAGCGGCCGGAGGGATACATCGCGTCGATGAAGCCCGAGGGGGGCGAGGTCGTCGGGTCCTACGGCGGCTCGGGAAACATCGACGCCAGGAACCAGATGAGCTTCGAGATCGTGCCTCCGGGCCGATACATCTTCACGGGTCGGCCGAACCCCGGCTCGGATGCCGAGGAGACCGACCCCATCACCGTGGAACTGGTGGGGGGTCAGGCGGCGGAGGTCACACTGAAGGCAAAGTGAGCGTCCGCCGTGCCTCTCTCTCAACCTTGATTCTGGCTCGCGCCTACAAGATCAATCCCCCCATCACCTCATTCTGACGGAACACTGAGGCAGGCCGCTAACGCTTGGCGGCCGTACGGGAATGGAGGTCAGGCACCGTGGATTAAAGACCGCCGATCCGGAGCGGTTCGAGCTTCCGCCTGCACTCGTCCGGCGTGTCGTCGTAGTGATAATCGGGAACCTGCTTCGCAAGGTCTGGAAACAACGACGTAAGCGAGACACACCCTTGGATTCGCCGATCAACCGACTCGTCACAGAGCATGTCCAGAACGAACGGAAACTCGATTGAGATGTCCTCGCCCCTTCGATCGAGTTCGATCAGGTGCTCGTACGGGTTGTAGGTGCGAGGGTCCCGCAAGTTGGTGCGGAGCTGCTCGACGGAGATCTCGGTGATGTCCGGCTGCTTCATGATCTCGTCGAACTCTGCCGAATACCGGTATTCATCCCAAACTTCGGGGAGGCTACCGAGCATGAAGCCGAGCAATGCGAACAGAATGATGCACGCGAACCATCCCCCGAGATCGAAATATGCCCTCCCGATCGTGGAGCCAGCGGAGAGTCCGAACAAGATACCAATCAACCTGTAGATATCGTGTAGCGTCATTGGCGATAGAAGATCCGTAATCCGTCGAATAGGATTGGGACGCCGCGTGTCCCGGGAAATCCAAAGGAGACATTCCTATATTCTGACGCAGTCTGCATAAGCTCAACAAGAATATCCCCGAGGCTCTTTGCGGTATCCATTTTCACCAAAATCTCTTCAATTTCGACAAACTTCCTATTTGTTCGTCCCTTGAATCAAGTTCTCCGAACATCCACTTGGGGCCGATCGATCGCCGTGTTTGTTGGCGGTACTCCACCGACCGTGGTGGGCGGAATCGTGCCCGCCGAAGTCCTTAGTTCTTATCCGGCAGCCCGCTCTTCGCGCCCGTCCCGGTCTCAGCCGCGTCCATCGTCCAACTCTGCTTGAGGCGGGCGCCGATGCCGTCCCCGTACTCCTCAATGGCCACCACATCTTTTCCGCGAACCGCCACGATCCCGAACGGGGCTCGGTCGCTCACCGTGACCTGGTAATGACCCTTCACATAGTTCCAACCCGCCTTACCCCCCACCAGCTTGCCTTCGTAGCCGTACTCAAACCCCAGCTCGTACCCCTTGAAGGGCCCGAGGGGCGTCTTGAGTTCTACGTCCTTCTTTCGCTGAGCGCCTTTCGGTGGCACGGGGAAGTACAGCCGGAACCGCTCCACCTCGTACCGCTTTCGGTCCCCGTCCTCGACCTCGCTCAAGAAGTGCTCGCCGTCCTCCCTCCGGTCGCTCAGGTACATCTTTTTCACGTGCTCGAACGGGTCGATTCCGAGGTCGAAGGCCTTCTCTGGGATCAGCACCTTCAGCAGGAGCCCCCGGGCCTCGGGCTTGGCCTCCCCTTCTTCCTGAGAGTTCAGGACCAACTCGACCCAGCGGCACGGCTCGCCGCCCACGTCCTGCCGCCCGACGGAGCGGACCAGCAAGAAGTTGTCGCGGCTCGCCGTGGCCAGTTCCTCCGCAGTGAGTTCGGGCTCCTTCTTGAAGACCCAACCCTCTTTCTCGTCCGGTCGCAGGTTCCACGCTTCGTACTTGGTCGCGGTGATCCTGTACTTGACCCAGGTGCCGTCCGGCGGAAGGCGGTAGGCGACCCCATCGGCGAACGAAAACCCGCTGATGGCGATGAGTGCCACGCCGGCTAGAAACATAAGCCGCATACAAATTCCTCATAGTGTAGTTGCACGCAGTCGCCTGCGTCTTGCAGATATCACTTAACTTCGGGGCCAGGCCAAGAAGTCGGTTCAACAAGGAGAATCTGCTGGTTTTCCATCGGTGCGTAAGTCTTTGGCCGCCCCACATTCGCCAAAGTCGACTTAAGTCCAGTAGTTTGGTAATCGAGAGACAATCAAATGGCGTATTCGTTAATTTTGCCGCAATCTGGGTGAAATGGGAAATCGTGAAGAGTTTTAGAGAGGTAATCTTATCCAGTTTGCGCTTACTGCTTCAAGACTCAAGAATATCCCGAACGCCACGAAGATAGCACACAAATCGCGAACCGCAAGCAAGTCACCACTTATTGATAACAAAATTGACGTTCGTCATCATCGTGGTGGATCTGCTGACCTTTCAATGCAATCTGTTGCGGTCGTTGATGGGCGAGTCGGCTCGACTGCAAGGGGTGGATCCCGATCGGATTGGGCCGATCGACGCGGTGCGTTGGTTGATCGGGATCGAGACGGCGGCTGAATACCGGCATGACGGATTCCAATTGCGGTGCCTGGGCTATCACCCCGAGCCATTCTTCCATGGGTGCTGCGGTATCCGCTCCGCCCGAGCCGAGTACACGACCAGCGAGTCCAGAAATTTTAGGCGGGTCTTCTCATTCTTGGCACTTGCTACCCACCAACTGGCCGCTTTCCGATAGGACGCCAGCTGTTTCTCGAAGAAGTCCCAGGCCGCTGTGTTCTCGCGCTGGAGGGCCTTACCTTATAGGACTTGGGCAGTTCGACATCTCCCTACTCGTAGAGTAAATGCCCGACCGGCTTTCATTCCGGGCCTCAATCGCGGCCAGCCCAGAGGGCTGCATGCGGCCGAGTTCGGTCAGGGCCTGGACCCTGTTGATGTTCACGCTGCTCCATACGCTGCCTTTCTTGCGCGGCGTGAAGCGGTTCGCGTAGCTCTCGGCATCGACGCCCTTGCGAATGCTGTCGATTCAGCCGTAGCAGAGGGCCTCGTCGACCGCCTCGGGCCACGTGAGGCTCTTGCGAGCCGTGCCCTTCTTGTAGAAGCCCCCCCAGGGGTGGTCGGCCGTGGCGTGGTTCTTGGCAAGCCACGCCCGGAAAGATTCAGTGGTTTCGAAGAAAGAGGGGGTCCATGACGGCCTCGGAGGCGGGAACCGATCAGGCAGTTGGGCAAGGCCAGAGCCTCGCCAATGATGGTACTACCCCTCCTGTTCCTTGTCGTGCCCCCGGACGAACGCCATCAGATCCGGATACGGAGCCTTCAGCTCCTGGCTCTCGTGGTCCAGATGGACGATGGTCCCCGCCGGCCATCTGCCCACGCGCTCGGCGCAAATGCCGTAGAGTTCGGCGTATCCATTGTCCTGCCAGAAGAACACGACCTTGCCCATCCGGACGGGTTTGGGGAGCTCATCCTCGACGTCGCGCAGGTAGCCGAGGACATCGGGCAAATCCATCGTACTGAGGAAGACGGAGTCACCTTCGTCATCCGCCCCACTCCATCGCGTCGTGTCGCGGACGCCGTTGAACTCCGAAAGGAGGGAGAGAAGTTCGGTCGGGAGTGGTCGCCCAAGGATCTGCTCGGCCTCGGAGATCTGCTCCGGTGTCGCGGGCGGCCCGAAGTGGTACACGCGGCCGTAGTCCCGGTCGTAGAAGGATGGCCTTCCCTCCTCGAACGCCTCGCGCCATTTTCCCATAGCTCGCTCCTATTCGCTTCGGGTCATTGCCCATCAGGAACCGGGGTTGCGTCCGCCCCGTAGCATCACTAACCGGCAGCCTTCTTCGCCAGTTCTAACAGCTTGAGCACCGTGTTCCAGTTGCGGGCAGTGTTGGCCACGCCGATGCCCTTGTCGAACTTCTCGGCCAGCTTCGACGTGCCGAACCCGTTCGGGGTGTGCAGGTACGCCACTCTCCCGAGGACCTCGACCCCCTCGCCATCGGTAGCGTGTGCCTGAAGCCCCTCGATCGCTTCCATGGTCGGATCACCTGCCAGAACAGCGGCGTGCAGGTGCTTCCCCATCGCGAACTTCGGAAATGGGTTGTTGTCGATCAGCTCGGTCCACTCCGCCAGCGTTGGGGCGTAGATCGCCTTGGTGAAGCCGAATTTTTCCTCGCAGATCTTTGCGACCGAGGCGATCACCTTCTCCCGGGGTAGACCACTGTGGAAGACGGCGTTGCCGCTGTTGATGTAGGTGGCGACGTTCTCGAACCCCGCGTCGGTGAGGGCGTTGCGGAGAGGAGCCGTGGGGAGCTGGGTGGCTCCGCCGACGCCGCGGAACAGTAGGATATATGCGGTTTTGGTTTTCGGCATGGGCCGATTTTACGCTAGACCGCAAGGACGGGCGATGCCGTTCCAGCCCAGCCTGGCGTTCTCCGGGCTTCGCTTCGCTCCGGTCGTCAGCGCGACTCAACCCTTCGCCCACCTGTCGCGTCGGGGATTACTCACCCGACATCCGATCACTTCGGCAGCGTGAATTGCGGCCGGTAGAGATCGCCCGCCAGTTCGACCGTCTCTCGAACGAGTCGCGCAACGCCTTCGACGGCGGCACCGAGTTCCGCCGGGGAGCCGCCCAGGTGCTGGAATGCCCCCTGCACACGCAGGCCGAACCTCGGCGGGGCGATCTCGAACTCGGCGACCTCCGCCAGGGCCGTCTTATCGTTGAGAGGGTACGCGCGGTTCAGGGCGAACAGGGCCATGACCAGCTCGTTCACACCGCGGGTCAGGCAGGCGGCGGTCCCATAAGTGTCCGACCGGGCTGCGAACTTGGGGGCGAACGTCGAGAGCGTGAACTCGGCCATGAACATGTAGTCTCGGATGACCGCACGCTGCAAGGCCTCGGGGTAGTCCGCGACCCGCCGCTTCAGCGCCGCGAGCTTGTCGGTGGGGTCGAAAAGGGGTATGCACACCGCGACCTCGCCGAGGTACGTCCCGCTGAAGAACCCGAAAGGTGGTTGCTGGTGGTAGTGGACCTCGTACCGCCCGGCCTCGGCGTCGGCGATGACCCGCTCGACGTGCTCGAGGCTGCGGTAGAGGAGATCGACACGCTGCCCGCCGACCGTCAGCCACGCCCCGCCGTTGACCCACGGCCCCCACCCGTAGAAGTCGGAGACCGCCGAGCCGGGGGTGTCGTTCACCGCTTCGGCCAACTCCCGGACGCTCTCGACCGAGAAGGGCACCGCTTCCGAGTAGAGGAGGCCAAGATCGATGTCCGACCCCGGCTGGGCGCGTCCGCGGGCATGTGAGCCCCCGAGCACAACGGCCTGAATCCCAGGGATCACCCCAAGCCGCTCAGTGAGTGACGATACCAATTCGCGTTGGCCCCGCGAGAGCTGTTCCAAAGTCGCATCCCCCAACGGACGGAAGTCGTCGACCGAGCGGCCGTGGTGTGGCAGTTTCGGTTTGCCGCGGCGGCACGCAGATCGCCCATCGGGCGGGAAACGGTTGGCGTGCCTCAATCGGAGCTAGCCGGGCCCGTAGCCCCACGAATAGCAAGGAGGCCTATGCCGCGAAAGTCCCGAGCCAAGAGTAGCCAGCCCGAAACCCCCGCCACCAATCACACGCCTGTCGCCGAGATCCTCGAGGCTTTGCGCCACGGCGACATTCGTCAATTTTGCCGTTATCTGGGTCAAATCGGGTGTTCCTTAGCGTGAGAAGAGATTCGTCTTGGCGAGATCGATCACTTCGTCACCTCGTCCACTGAGGACGGCGCGAATCATGTAGAGACTGAAGCCGATCGCCTGCGATGCGGTGATCGTCGGAGGCATCGCGAGCTCTTGCCGGTTGACGATCACCTCCACGAGGCACGGCCCCTCATGGGCCAGCGCGGTTTCCAGCGCCTGTCGAAGATCCTCCGGGGCTTCCACGCGAAGGCCGAGGATCTCGGCCGATTCCGCCAACTTTGCGAAGTTGGGATTGACCAGCTCCGTGCCATAATCAAGCAATCCAGCGGCTTTCATCTCCAGTTCCACGAAACCGAGCGAACTGTTGTTGAAGACGATCACCTTGACCGGGAGCTTGAGCTGCCTCAACGTCAACAGATCGCCGAGCAACATCGCCAGGCCGCCATCGCCGGAGAGACTGACGACCTGTCGATCAGGAAATGCGGCCTGGGCACCGATCGCCTGGGGAAGCGCATTGGCCATCGAGCCGTGAGAGAAGGAACCCAACAGGCGGCGCTTTCCATTCATTCGCAAGTATCGCGCCGCCCAAATCGTGGGCGTGCCCACGTCGCAAGTAAAAATTGCACTGTCCGATGCGAGCTCATTCAACACTTTCGCCACGTACTGGGGATGAATCGGAGTGCGTCCCGGTTCGCCCGTGGCAAGCTCATCGAGGCCTTTTCGAGCCTGGGCGTAGTGCTTGAGGCAGACAT
The DNA here is from genome assembly GCF_045290345.1 of Singulisphaera photorubra. Taxonomy (GTDB): domain Bacteria; phylum Planctomycetota; class Planctomycetia; order Isosphaerales; family Isosphaeraceae; genus Singulisphaera. Next base: position 6,630,181 of record NZ_CP155447.1, read on the forward strand.
CGAGATAGCTACGATCCGCTTTGTCGTCCACCAAGGGGGTGAGCGCCTGCAAGGTTTCCTTCACGCTGCCGACGAGTCCGACATCCACGGGTGTGCGACGACCAATCTGCTCGCCGCGCAGATCCACTTGGAGGATCGTCGCGTCTTTGGGATAGAACTGCTGGTAGGGAAAGTCGGTTCCGAGCATCAGCAACGCATCGCAGTTCATCATGGCATGATAGCCCGACGAGAAGCCGAGTAGACCGGTCATGCCGACGTCGTACGGATTTTCGTACTCGATGAACTCCTTGCCACGCATCGCGTGCACGATCGGGGCCTTCAGCCGTCCGGCAATGGCGATCAGCTCTTCATGAGCCCCTGCGCAGCCGGCACCGCCGAGGATCGCAACTTTGCTCGCACCATTCAGCAGTCCTGCCGCCTTCTCCAGGGCGTCCACGGGAGGGAGTGTGGTCGAGGCCGAATCGCCAAGTCCCAGCGCAAGCGGCGGAGAAGGGCAATCGCGCAACGCAATATCACCTGGAATGATCACGACTGCCACGCCGCGCTTGGCGATCGCAGTCCGCATCGCGATGCCCAGAATCCGAGGAATCTGTTCGGGCTGTGAGACCAACTCGCAGAAGTGGCTGCAATCTTTGAATAAGTGCTCAGGGCTGGTCTCTTGGAAATAGCCGCTGCCGAGTTCGCTGCTGGGGATCTGGGCCGCGATCGCAAGCACCGGGACTCGATTCCGATGGCAGTCGTAGAGTCCGTTGATGAGGTGCAAATTCCCTGGCCCGCAACTCCCCGCGCAAACCGCAATCTTCCCCGTGAGATGAGCGTCAGCACCCGCGGCAAATGCCGCGACCTCTTCATGCCGGACGTGCAGCCAATCGATCGCTTTGCTCTTCCGGATGACGTCGGTCAGGCCGTTGAGCGAGTCACCGACCACCCCGTACACTCGCGTGACACCGGCCGCGATCAATGTCTCGATGAACACGTTGCTGACGGTTCTCGACATCGGTTCCTCTCCGTCCAAGAAAGAGGCCACTGATTCCTGTCGACACTCAAGCGTTGGCTCGATCCGTTGTCCTGTTCGATCAGGATAACCCATGAGGCAGCTGCTGTCTCGCCAGGCAGAATGCCGAGGGAGTGACGGAATCCGGATTCAAATGCGAGCGGGGAGCGTAAGCTCAACTCCTTCAGATTGGCGGCCACGGCCTCCACTTGCTGCTCGGCGGAGAGGGCGGTCACCTCCTGAAGCCAGCGAGCCTGTCTCAACGGTTCAGGTGACGTTGTTGCAGAAATCGTCGGCGGCGTTCTCGCGGTCGGGGGCCATGCAGGGGTCGCGGCGGGAGTGATGGGCCCAAAGATTGTGGTGGACCGCAACAGCGCCAGACGCCGCAACGGAGGGGCCATGACCGTTGGTCCGCTTATTCACGACACATGCGCAGGTTTCAAGAGGCAGTCCAAGAGCTTCTATAAAGTGTGACGGAAGCCTGGCACGTTCAGGGCACCGGGGATCGGAAGTCAAACCTGTTCTCGCGAGCGGCGACTACGGCTGCGTAACGCAGGCCTCGATCCGCGATCGAGACCGCACGCACGCCGGGAAGCGACTGGGCTACGAGCTGAGTGGACACACGACCTGGGGCCATCTCGAGCAAGAGCGTCGCTCCAAGTTCGCGCAGGACTTCGAGCGTATCGTACCACCGGACCGGATGCGCGACGTTGGTGGCGAGATCCTCGCGGATCGCCTCGGCCTCCCGGAGGGCGCGACCGCCTCGATTGCTGATGTAGGGCATTGCCGGCGGCTTCAGCGGGAGCCCGGCCATCGCCTGCACCAGGCGTTCCCCGACTGGTTGGAGAAGTGGGCAATGCGACGGGACGCCGACCGCCAGCCGATCGACACGGTGCGCGCCGTGCTGAGTCGCCAGGGTAGCCACCGCGGACAGCGCAGCGTCGCTGCCGGCGACAACGATCTGCAGGGGCGCGTTGATATTGGAAACGTAGAGGGGACACTGCGCGGTCCGGATTCGCTCCACGAGGCTTTCCACCCGAACCTCGTCGAGGCCGACAATGGCGGCCAGACCATAGCCGCCGGGGAAGGCCGCCTGCATCAGCTCACCGCGCAGCCGGACGATCCGTAGGGCGTCGGCAAAGGACAGCGTACCGCAAGCAACCGCAGCGCCGAAGGCGCCGACCGACATGCCAGCGACAGCACCGGGGAGGACGTGTTCCGCCATCAGAGCGCGCGCCGTCGCAACCCCAGCGACCAACAGCCCGAGTTGGACCGCGACAGTCGAGTGCTGTGACTGGGCATCGTCGAGAGCGCTCAGATCCAGGCCAAGGACTTCGGTCGCCTCGGTGAGAGTCCGTGTGATCTCGGCGTGTTGCGGCAGTTGATCCAGCAGGCCTTCGCTCTGGGCCCCCTGGCCCGGGAACAGGAAAGCTACGGTCATGAGCCTCCCTCCGTCCCAGCCTCTGCGTCCGTTGTCCAGGGATCGGCCACAAGACGGGGCCCGTCCGCGGTCCGCATGAGTATCTGCCTCGGAGCAGCGGCCAAGTCGGTCAGTGAGACGCCTCCACGCGGCGTCTCCAGTAGCACGTCAATCCGCGCCGGGGCTGCCGCTGCAACCAGAGCGGCTTGCAGGGAGCGAGCCTCGTCCGGCTCGAGCCGACAGGACTGGCGCAGAATGACGTCGAGGTCGCTCGACGCCGAGGCTGTCGGACCAGCCGTCGCCAGTTCGAAGCCGACACTGCCACCGGGTCCCCAGCAGTACCCGCGGCTCGCCAAGAGTGGCGCGACCCGGGCCAGTGCGGCCAGAGCCGGAACCGCCTCCGTGCGTGCCCGCCCGGGAGCGTAGGCCAAACCCGGTGTCGGACGGTTTTCCACACTGTCCCACAGGTCTTCGGGCGATCGCCGCTCGGTAACGTCGGCGACCGCCAGCCAGGCAGGAAACCGCTGCGATCGCGCTGGGCCGCGTACGCCGACCGGGATCTGACCGGCCTGGATGCGGCCGCGGCGGACGACCACCCAGGGAGTCCGTCTCAACGCCGGCTCGACCCAAGATGGTGTCGGACCCTCCGCCGTCACCACCGCCGGCTCCCGGACCCGGAGGAGGTCGTGGGGCCGCGCCGGGGCCCCAACACTTACGATTGGTCCCATTGCTCTGCCAATCTCCTCCGGACCTCGATCGATGCGGTGCGATGGACCTGCGCTTCGGCATTGTTCAACCGGCTGGTCAGGTCACCGGGATGCTCGCGGATGGCTGCAATGGCCGCGGCGACCCGCTCCATCACCCGCCCGACCTGCGCAACCGAGGGGGCATCCGCGTCGATTCCGGCGATCAGCTCGTGCAGCAAGCCGAGCTTGGCGTACTGACGAACGTCGTACGCCATTGGCAGGACGGACTTGCCGAGTTCATCCAGCTCCTGGACAGTCCGCCGCGTGATGCGCGCCGCCGATTGCTTCCTCATCGCATGGATAACGACTCCGGGATCATCCAGCGCCAGCAGCCGATGGGCCTGAGCGCCATGCGCGAGAAGGCCCCCCGATAAAGCAGTGCCAACGATCAGCGCGACGACCGGGTGTCCGGCCATGCGGGCTGCCGCATAGGCGTCAACGGCTGCGGCGAGGGCCAGATGGATTCCCAGAAGCGCCTCGAGCCGCCCGTAGGCCTGGCTTTGAACATCAACGATCGCAAGGATTGGCCGCTTGACCCCGGAGGAATCGGCGGCGATCGCGTCCCGTACGTGCCGGGCAAGCGCCCATCCCTCGTCAAGCCCGAGTTCGCCATGCCGGGCTCTGGGAAAACGATTTTGCGGATCCGGCACGATGGCCAGCATTCGCACCAGCTCGCCGGCCAAGGTCGCGTCGGCAACGAGCACAGTCCCGAGGCTGGCCTCGACCGACTCTGCAAGGCCGGCGAGGGCATGGAACCAGGTCCGCCCTCGGCTCGATGGCGTCGCGTTTGCGGTCATTGGATTTCTCCGCTCGGCCACAGCCGGCGCAAGGCAGGACCGTCCAGCGGCGCGGCCGGATCGATTTTCGCCAGGCGGCGACTGTAGTCTTCAACCTGCTCGCTTCGATGCCGGGCGGGGACGCCGCGTGCCGCAAGCCCCTGGATGGCTTGCTTGACCAGCCGGGCATCATCCTGGACCAGCGCGTCCACAAAGCCGGTGTCGTGGCGCTGCTCGCCACCCATCAGGCTCCAGATCAACGGCCTGTCGCTGGCGTCCAGCTCGTCGATGCCAGCCTCCTGCTCGATTACCTCAGGGCCATTCAGTTCGAGCCGCGCCTGCGGGAGGGCCACCAGATAGCTGCACAGGCCGGCCGTGATTGACATGCCGCCGAAACAGCCGATCATACCGGTGATGACGCCGATGACCGGCACATGCCGGCGCAGCGCAAGGATCTCGGCATGGATCTCGGCGACCACGGCCTCACCGAGATTGGCCTCTTGAAGACGAACACCACCGGTCTCGAGCAGGAGCACCGGCAGGATCGGCTTGCCATATTCCCAGTCACGCCGCGCCAGTGCGAGTGCGGCCGCGATCTTGCTCGCGGACACCTCCCCCATCCCGCCGCCCTGGAACGCACCTTCGATTGCCATGATCAGAGCGGGTCGGCCCGCGAGCTGCCCGCGCGCGACGATGACGCCGTCATCCGACTCGGGCACGATCCCCTGGAGCGGGAGCCAGGGAGATTCCAAGCGATCGAACGGCCCCAGCAGCTCGCGAAAGGTTCCGGGATCGAGAAGCGACCGGGCGCGCTCGCGTGCCCGCATCTCGATGACACTCTGGCGCGACAGGAAGCGCTCGCGGCGCTCCTGGGCAGCCGGGATGTCATGGTCGTTCGTCGGCATCATGGCCGCACCTCCTCCGCAGCTTGTTCGAGCCGCAGCGTCACCGTCCCGGGCGTGGCTCCGAAATCGTTGATTTCCACATGCGCGGCGTGGTCGAAGCGGGAGAAGAATCGGTCGAGCACTTGCTTCCACACCTGGCCATAGCCGGCGACGCTGGTCCGCACTCGGACGTCCGCGGCCGGCTTGTCGGAAGGCTCGATCAGTACTTCCAGATCGCCGGACCCGACGACACCGACGTGGGCCCGCCGCAGCAACGGCTGCTTCGCTTCGTACTCGAAGTTCAGCGTCTCCATCGGAGCTCTCCTGTTTGTGAGGTTGCCGGGTGCGATCCGTCGCCGAATCGATCGAGAAAGAGGGTCACGGCCAGCAGGTCGGCGCTGCCGCCCGGCGAAGCCCACCGCGCCATGAGGTCGGCATGCAGCCGATCCAGGTGTTGCCGTCCGGCACACTCCCCTGCCCCGCCCGCGCGGAGTACGGCCCGGGCGCCTGCTTTTGCCGCTTCGAGCGCGGCTCGACCGCCACGATGGAGCAGGCAGGTGTCGTCGAGGCTGGCCATGATCGCCATGAGGGCGTCGAGTCGGGCGCAGTCTTCCGAAGCCCCCCGGGCGCGCGCCGCGCGGAGCACCGGTAGGGCCACGCGGATCGCGTGCGGGAAGGCGGCCTGCGCCTCGCCGCGGGCGCCGGCGACGCCATATCTTAGGTGGGCCCGCTCGCCGGGGCTCAGCGGCCGGTCCGCAGGCCGGTCGGTGGCCAACCCCGTGTCCGGCAGCCGTGCGAGCACGGCCGCAGCTTCCCCGAGACTGGCCGGCCTGCGATCCGAACGGCGCTGGGCGGCCGCAGCGACCAGCAGCCCGAGCGCCCAGATCGCGCCACGGTGGGCATTGCTGCCGTCGGTTGCGGCCAGCATGCGTTGCTCCATTTCGCGTCCGATCCGTCCGATCTGTTCGCGCAGCCGCAACGACGGCTTTTCGTCGGCGGCGACGCGCGCGATGGCAGCGAAGCCGTCCTGCAACGCGTGTGCGGAGCGACACAGCTTCGCCAGGTCGAGGTCGTGATGGGCGCCGTTTCCACGGCGGTCCACAAGCGCCGGCTTGGGCGTCAGTTCCGCCTCCTCAAGGAGCACGGCAACGGCCAAGTGAGACAGCTCAAGGGCCAGGAAATCAAGGTGCAAGCTCCGACGACCGATCATCGCACGGCCATTGAGACCGACCGAGACATCGGGGGCCAGCGGCCAGGAAGGAAGGGAGCCAGCATCCAGGGTCGGGTCCATCATCGTTCACCAACTCCGGAATTTGGCGGGCGGCTGGTAAAGGCCGTCCGACCAAGCGACCAGGTCTTCGATACTGCGTGCCGCCAATAGCGTCCGGCTCGCCTCGGTTCGGCGGACGCCGAGATCCTCGGGAGTTGCGACAATCCCGCGGGTGCGCAGCTCGGCGGTTCGCGCCGGGTCCGCGCGGCGACCGATCTCCGTGGCGCCTGCGATGGCCGCGATAGCCGCCTTGCGTTCGTCCAGGCCCTCCGTCTTGCAGAGGTAAGCGACTCCCTCCTCAGTGACGATGTGCGTGACGTCGTCGCCATAGATCATGATCGGCGCCATCGGCATGTGGGCCTTCTCGCCAACTGCGACGGCGTCCAGCGTATCGACGATCGTCGGCGTGCCGCCTTTGTGGAAGGTCTCCACGGCCTGCACGACGAGTTTGCGGCCGCGCGCGGTGGCACTCGGACGTGGGATCATGTCCAGCCAGGCCGCGCTCGTGTGGCGGCGACCCCGCGCATCGCTCCCCATGTTGGGCGCCCCGCCAAAGCCGGCGAGCCGTCCCCGGGTCACCGTCGAGGAGTTCCCCTCGGCGTCCAACTGCAGCGTGGACCCGATGAACAGGTCGATTCCATACTGACCGGCGAGCTGCGCGAGGACACGGTTCGACCGCAGACTGCCGTCATGGCCGGTGAAGAACACGTCCGGGCGGGCCCGGGTGTAGTCGGCCATTCCGACCTCGCTGCCGAAGCAGCACACGCTCTCCACCCAGCCGCTCTCGATCGCCGGGATGAGGGTGGGGTGTGGATTCAGGACCCAGTGCCGGCAGATTTTTCCACGCAGGCCCAGCTTCTCACCATAGGTCGGCAGTAACAGCTCGATCGCCGCCGTGTCGAAGCCGATACCGTGGTTGAGCGTGGTCACACCGTGACGCTCGTAGATGCCCCGGATCACCAGCATGCCGATCAGGATCTGCACGTCGGTGATTTGCCTCGGGTCGCGCGTGAACAACGGCTCGACCTGGTAGGGCCGGTCCGCCACGACGATGACGTCCACCCAGGACGCCGGGATATCGACGCGCGGCAGTTCATCCACCAGCTCATTGACCTGCACGACGACCACACCATCGCGGAAGGCGGTCGCCTCGACGATGGTCGGCGTGTCCTCGGTGTTCGGGCCGGTGTAGAGGTTGCCCTGGCGATCGGCCTGCTCGGCGCAGACCAAGGCCACGTCGGGCACCAGGTCCACGAACATGCGTGCATACAATTCGACGTATGTGTGAATGGCGCCAATTTCGAGCTTGCCGTCCTCGAGGAGTTGCGCCAGGCGGACGCTCTGCGTGCCGGCGTACGAGAAATCGAGCTTGCGGGCGATGCCCCGCTCGAACAGCGTCAGGTGCTCCGGCCGGCTGACGCTCGAAATCAACAGGTGCAGATCATGCGTTTTCGCCGGATCGACCTGGACGATCGCGCGCGACAGGAAATCGGCCTGCTTCTGATTGTCGCCTTCGAGCACCACGGCGTCCCCGGGCTCCAGCAACGCCTGCAAAGCCTGAACGATCGCGTCACTCTCCAGCACAGGGCCCTTCATCCATGGCGAGATCCGGGCCAATCGCGCGGCCTTCTTCGCCTTGCGGCGCCGCCAACGATCCTCGTCCTGAATCGAAGCAGTCATATTGACATCCCCAAGATTCTGACGCGACGGGAGGCGGCGTTCAGGAGCGATCCCGCAATAACGGCGGACCGGCATCAATTAAGATACTATCCCGCAGCGAGGACCAAACAAGATGCCGGACAAGCCCGAGGGGACAGTACGAGGAGGGATCGCGTCGCGACCGGTCGGTAGCGCGGCCAGTGACGTTGCCGGAGCGGCGGTGAAGGGCGGGCGAACATTTTTTTCTCAATCGCCCCAACGACATCCCACTCCCGTCCGCAGAGCGCTCGGTCTGGTCGCCCCCCCTTCTTCAAGACAATCCCGCAGGGAGCGGCGACCTCGATCTGGACAGGGGTGGTCGCGGAAGCCGACGAAGTGGGCGGTCGCTCCTGCGAGAACTGTCACGTCGGCGTCATCGTGTCCGACGATCTCAAGATTAGCGTCATCAGTGAAGGGGTGCGTGGTTACGCACTCGATTCCGAGCGTGCCGAGGCGCTTTGGGGGAAGAGCGAAAAGATGGTGGGGGAACGGTTCTCATGACAACGCCGTCCTCGATCTTTTGTGCGAGCTTGCTGTCGAGGCTGAGGCTCAACTCCTTCGGATTGGCGGCCACGGCCTCCACTTGCTGCTCGGCGGGGAAGGCGGCCACCTTTTGAAGCCAGCCGGCGAGCCTGTCTCAACGGTTCAGAACGGGGACTGCCGAACTGGCCTGGCCTTTCGCCGGGATGGGCAGCACGACCAGGCCGAAGCCATTGATATCTAAAGGCTTTCTCGGATCGGAAGGATTGCGGGCGGCCGAATTATTCAGCGTCAGGTCCCCCCCGCCGTCGGCAAAGTAGGTTCCCCCGCGGGTCACGCGTGACTCCCCCGCATCCGGCCCTCGGGGATCGACAACCACGCCGCGGTCATCGCAGTCCCGATAGTAGCTTGGGGAATACCAGTCCCAGCACCATTCCGAGCTACCGGCGTACATGCCGACCAGACCAAAGGGATTGGGGTCCGGTGTTCGGATCCGGAGGTAGGCCTGGGCTGTCGCCGCGTTCCGGGTGAACCTCGCTTGGGCCTCCTGCGCGGTCAGGCCGAAGTGCCACAGGGAGGTCGTGCCGGCCCGGCAGGCGATCTCCCATTCGGCCTCCGTCGGCAGCCGATACCCGGTTGCTCCGGGGATCACGGTCACCGCTTGCCCCGCCACCTGGTAGGCGGGGGTGAGCCCTTCCCGTTCGCTCAGACGGTTACAGAACGCGATGCTGTCGAACCAGGTGCAGCGACTGAGGAGCACGCCATCCGGCTCATTGTGGGGGGATTCCGGCTCATCCCCCGGCTCGCGTTTCATGAGGTCGAGGAAATCGCCATATCGCACCTCGCGCTCGCCAAGGTAGAACGGCCGGGGCAGGCGGACCGGATGGGCAGGAACCGCCATGTGCCCATGGGCCGGGTACGCGGGAATGGTGGCATGGTATTTTAAAGAGGGCAAAGCAGGAAATCTGGATTGTCTGCCGAGATCGGCAGGCGACCACCCGTTTTCACTGAAGCTCCCAGATGTCCCAACTGAAGTGCCTGGCTACCCAATCTGCTGGAAGACCGTTTTCTGGACAGCGAAGATCGCGATCGCCACTAGGGCAACCAGGATCATGAGCGAGGCAACGCGACTTCGGGTCGCCAGCCTCGCGAACTTCTTGATGGCGCGTTTGAGAACTCCGATGGACTCGTCCACAAGTGGACAATCGGCCTGGAACGGTTAGCGGGTCGGGAGCTCCCAGATTTCGACGTTCAACGGACGGTCCGATGGTTCCGGCTCTCCCGGCCGGGAGATGTTGCTTCCTGTCCGATAATAAAGGGCCAGAGACTTACCGTCCGGGGAGAAGTTCCAACCACAGGTCCCCGAGGAATAATGGCCCCGTAAAGGGATCGTGGCCGTTACAAGCGTCATCGTCGGATCGAGCACCCGAATCTCAAAGACGTCATTTCGTCTGATGAGAAGGAAGAGCCAACTCCCGTCCGGAGAGTACCAGGCACTTTTCAATCCGAGGGCGTCGACGCGGCCGATCTCGCGCATCGCGGGTAGGTCGCAGAGCGAGAGGGTCAGCGAATCATCACTAAATCTTTTTCCGAGCAAAGCCGCGTATCGACGCCCGTTCGGCGCGACGATCAGTTCGCCCGCTGCTAATTCCAGACGGATCGGGGGGAGATTGGTGACGTCGTAGCAGGAATAACCCCGCGCATCGACGAGATGCGAGTCGATACGGGGAAGCCCGCCCGGGAAGAGAACCCTTCCATCCGTGCTGAAAACCGGGGCGTTGTCTCGATGCTCGGCTGTCGGGACCGGCCACCTGCGCCCACTTGCAAGCTCGTACAGTTCTTGCTTCCTCGAGGTCCCGATCGCGAGGTATTTCCCATCGGGGGAGAAGCTGAGCGGCTTTACCCAGGGCGCTCCGGTATCGAACTCGACACCTGGCTTTCCGGTCGCCGTATCCCAGACCTTGGCTGTCGAGTCGTGCCAATCTCGGGCTCCCGTGACCAACCGCGTGTCGTCCGGCGAGAACACCAGCGGCGCGCCTCCGTCAACCGTGGCCCTCTCCTTCCACCCGTGGACATCCCAAAGCTTCACGCGGGGCAAGCCCTTGCTCTGATTGAAGGCCACCGTGAACTCAATCTGTCCGTCCACGATCATCTTGGACGTCTTCACTTCCATCGGCAGCCGCTCGGAGTTATCGAGGAACGCGAGCAACTTGCCGTCGCGAGAAAGGGCGAAAAAGTTGGTACTTGCATTAGAGCTTTCCGAAATATGGGAAAATGTGGCGTACTCCTCGCCGGTCGCCACCACCCACACTTTGAGGTCGCAGACCGACACTGGCTTGTGCCGATCTGAACCCACTTTGGCGAAGAGAAACCGTCCATCGGGCGAGAACACCGTCCCTTCAAGCCTATACGTGCTCAAGAAAGCACGAGCCTTGCCCGTCCCCGCATCGCGAAGTTGATAGCCTTCGCTACCGGAAGAAACCAGGGACTTGCCGTCAGGCGAGAAGACGACAGCCCCCGCACCTTTCTCCTTCCAGGAAGCCTTGAGATGTGGACCTGGCTCGGCGCTTGCCATACCTACAAAGGTCGAGAAGACCAGGAGCGAAGACAGATTGAGCACGCGGCCTCTACCCAGCCGGCTGCGACGAGTCGGCTTCGGTTTGTGCCCGGCCGTTGACATTTCCCGCGTCATGTCTGGGAACTCCTCAAGCGACTCGAACACCACAGAGCAGGCGACATGCGACCAATCGGAACACTGCCGTGGCCGCAACGCATCAACGTTGGTCGCAATCGGGCAACGGCGTCTTCGGACGTATTGTCTATGATGTCCGACGCGTGTTCCGCATTCAACGCCCACGCACATCCCCAGACGGGACAGGTCTTGCAACCGCATGAGATCCTTCGCAGCCGCACTCCATCATCACTGAACGCGGCGCGAAGAAGAAGCGAGCTGGCCGCCGAACGGGTCGAAGGCCATTCAGCCGAGTCGGCGGCCGAGCAATCCTTTTCAATGGATCGCCCAGACCTCCCCACTGAAGTGCCTGGCAACGACTCTATGCGGAGGCCGCGACCGACGCACTGCCGGCGCTCATCCGGGCGCTTCGCGACGAGGACGAGAAGGGGCGCAAGGGGGCCGTCACCTCCCTCATGGAGTTTGGAGAAGCCGCCGCGCCAGCCGCTCAGGCCCTTACCCAGGCCCTCAAAGACCCTTCTCCGGCGATCCGAAGCGACGCCGAACTCGCCCTCAAGTGCATTGTCGGGAAAGCCGGAGTAGGTATCGTCCGATCCGGAGCGTGGTAAGGAACGGGACGCAAATCACTTCCCGATTTCAGAACGATTCACGATCGTGACCCGCTATGCCGTTAATCCTTTCTAAGACTCTGTAATTGCAAATACTATTGTGCTTTATGTATGCACTGAATGATTTAGTTTAGATTCAGCCCCAACGGGGCTGAAACCGGCGAGAGCGTACGCCACGCGACGGTAAACAGGCGAGCGTTGACGCGATTCAAGGCGTGACCAGCCGCGCCCGTTGCGGCGGCCACGGCTGCTTGACAGTGCGTCCCGGTGCGCCCAGGACGGAAGTTTGCCCCTTCTGCCGTGGGCTGGACGTAGTGGCCAGGAAGGATGACCGTGCGATCATCGGGCGACTCAGGGTTGTTGGGCTGGTCGAGCTGCTGCCGGAGGGGTGAGCGCAGATTCTCCAACCTTGATTCGCTCACGATTCGTCGGTCACGCTCCCATTGCTCTGTCTCGGTCGACAAGAGAAGGCTGTGACTGTCGAAACGCCGAACATGCTCATAATTGATGTTCTCCGTCCCTGAGCACGAGCCTGTGGGAATTGAGGACACGGCTGACGATCTCTTCCTGAAAACATTGCTTCCGCCTCGACCGTAATCACCGCCGGCTGTAGCCTAGAGCAGTTCCCGACCGGCTGGCGCACGGAAAAAGGGGACGGGCACCCGGCCTCCAAGGCGTTCGGCGAGAGTCAAGGGCTCAGGGGCCGGGAGCCAGTCCCCTTTTTCCTCCGCTGTGCGCAATGCAACGGGAAACCGCTCTAAGTGACGTCTCGCAACAAGATGTCTTTGATTGGTTCAAATCGCGTGCGACGTACGCGATGCAATCGTGAGGCGAGTCCAAGACGCAATAATTACCAAGAGCCAAACCGCCGGTTCACTGTTATCGTGGAGGAAGGTCGAATCGATCCCTTCCTCATCGGAGGTCGGAAGATGGGACGTCTTCAGTTCCTTGGGCGACTCCGATCGATTAGCTTTCGCTCATTCCTGGCTATGACCACCCTGGCCACCATCGGCGTCTGGTGGAAAATGGACCAGCCGCGGCGGAAGAACAAGGCGGCTTCGACGACCCAAAGCCTCGGTGGCTACGTCCGACACCAGCCTGAGCTCGTGACCAGCACGCCTTCTCCTTCGGCCTGGATCAGGGACAAGCTGACCGCCAGCGTTACGCACGACCTCGCCGTTGTTAACCTCGATGGGGCGAAAGTCACCGACACCGACCTGGCGGCATTGGAAGGCATCCAAGGCCTGCGGGAGCTCTCTCTCAATGGGACGCCGATCACCGACCGAGGGATGGCCTCGCTCGCAGGCCTATCGAACCTGGAGGTGCTGGAACTGCGCGAAACGTCGATCAGTGACGTCGGACTCGCCCATGTGGCCGGGCTGGGGAAGCTTCGCGTCCTGTATCTCTACGGCACTCGGGTCAGCGATTCGGGAATGGCATTGATCGGGCATCTGCGGGACCTCGAAGAGCTGAGCCTGACCGCGACGCAGGTCAGCGACAAGGGCCTTGGCCGCCTGGCAGGACTGGTCAGGATGAAGCGCCTTAGGCTAAGCAGGGCACGGGTGACCGATGCCGGGATCGTCCATTTGGCGAAGATGAAGCAACTCGAGGCGCTCGACCTCTCCAGGACGCAGGTGACCGACGCCGGGTTGGCCAACCTCTCCTCCCTTACCGACCTCAAGGTCCTTTATCTCGATGAGACGAAGGTGACGGTAGCGGGGCGGCTCGCGCTGCAACGGTCCATGCCCTGGCTCCAAATCTTCGAATGACGACGAGGACGATTCCCTCTGGGGCCGGACAACTCCGGACTGGGCGGAGATTGGCGATTCGGGCGACCCGGCAAGTGCCGGCGATTACCCGACGACTCGGAACATCGCGATGAACTCTTCCAGGAGGAGCGCGAGCTGATGGGCCTGCTGGACGTCGATCCCGAGTTTGCCACCCGACCGTTCTCCCTGGGCGTGTCCCGGGTCTTGATCAAGAAGATGAGCATTCAAGGCGGCGACTACGGGGGGCCGAACGGACCGGATGGATCACTTGGTGCGCCTCGCTTGAACGATGAATTGGCCTGGCCTTTCGTCGGGATGGGCAGCACGACCCGGCCGAAGCCATTGATACCAAGAGGCTTTCTCGGATCGGAAGGATTGCGGGCGGCCGAATTGCTCAGCGTCAGGTCCCCCCCGGCGTCGGCAAAGAAGGTTCCCCCGCGGGTCACGCGTGCCTCCCCCGCGTGGGGCCCCCGGGGATCGACAACCACGCCACGGTCGTCGCAGTCCCGATAGTAGCTTGGGGAATACCAGTCCCAGCACCATTCCGAGCTGCCGGCGTACATGCCGACCAGACCAAAGGGGTTGGGGTCCGGCGTTCGGATCCGGAGGTAGGCCTGGGCTGCCGCCGCGTTCCGGACGAACCTCGCTTGGGCCTCCTGGGCGGTCATGCCGAAGTGCCACAGGGAGGTCGTGCCGGCCCGGCAGGCGAACTCCCATTCGGCCTCCGTCGGCAGCCGATACCCGGTCGCCCCGGGGGTCACCGTCACCGCTTGCCCCGCCACCTGGTAGGCGGGGGTGAGCCCTTCCCGTTCGCTCAGGCGGTTACAGAACGCGATGCTGTCGAACCAGGTGCAGCGACTGAGGAGCACGCCATCCGGCTCATTGTGGGGGGATTCCGGCTCATCCCCCGGCTCGCGTTTCATGAGGTCGAGGAAATCGCCATATCGCACCTCGCGCTCGCCAAGGTAGAACGGCCGGGGCAGGCGGACCGGGTGGGCAGGAACCGCCATGTGCCCATGGGCCGGGTACGGGCCCATATTCTCCCAGGCTTCCTCCTCCGCGACCGTCACCCCCATGGTGAACTCGCCCGGCGGGATGAGCCGGAACGTCATACCCAACGCGTTGGTGGTCACGACCGGCACGCCGAGGTATTTCGCCCAGGCCTCCTGGTGGTCGCGGGCCTGCCTGGCGTCGAATGGTGCCTTGGCCAGTGGCGGGGCCGCCGAGGGCATGGCCTGGGCCGCTACCACCTGGCCGTTTTGCACGACCTGGACTTTGCCCTGCAGCAGTTCCACCTTCAGGATCAGCGCCGCCCCCTGCTTCAGCACCAGCTTGTCGGCCTCGAATGTGAAGTCGCCGCGCTGGATGCGGACGCCATGCTCCCCGGCCCGCAGCGTGATCGGCTCCTTGTCGGCGCCCTTGATGGTCGGCCCGTCCTTGTCGAAAACGACCTCGACCGCTGGGTCGTCGCTCTCGATCCGGACGGTGCCGTGCGGCGTCGGCCAGAGTACCAGGAGCAGCGATACCGCCAGTGCCAATGCCGCGACAGCCACCGCCACTAGCGGTTGGCGGCGCTTTCGTGCTGGCCTTGCCTGCGGCTTCGGTAAGAACTGCGTCGTCGGGAGCTGTTCCAGGGCGAGCAGCGTCTCCGCCACTTCCTGAGCCGAGGCGAGTCGGTCTTCGGGTTTCTTGGCCAACAGGCGGATCACCAGCGAGGAAAGCCCCAGTGGCGCTTCTGGGCGTACCTCGCACACCGGCGGCGGCTCGTGAAGGGCCAGTGCGCGCAAGACGGCGATGGTGCTCTCGCCGTGGTACGGCAGCGAGCCGGTGCTCATCTGGTACAAGACGCAACCCAGACTGAACAGGTCGCAGCGCGGGTCCACTGGCTTGCCTTCGGCTTGCTCCGGCGCCATGTACGCCGGTGTGCCCACGATCAAGCCCATTTGCGTCAGGTGCGTCTGGTCGGCCTGGGCCTGCACCAGGCCGAAATCCAGGACCTTGACGTGGCCGGTCGATCCTTCCAGCCACAGGTTGGCCGGCTTGATGTCCCGATGCACCAGCCCGCGGGCATGGGCGGCGGCCAGACCCAGGGCGGCCTCACGGCCGATGCACAGGACCTCGGCCAGAGGCAGCCGACCCTCGCGGCGAATGCGGTTGTCGAGCGGCTCGCCCTCCAGGAACTCCATGGCCAGGTACGGAGCACCGCGGTCCTCACCCACCTGAAATACGGTGACGACGTGCGGATGCTTCAGCGCCGCGGCCGCCTTGGCTTCGCGGAGGAATCGCTCCTTGGCGGTGGACACGGCGGCCATCCCTGGCAGCATGGCCTTGAGCGCGACCACTCGGTCGAGCGCGGGATCGTGCGCGCGGAAGACGACACCCATGCCGCCGTGACCCAGCACCGACAGGATGCGGTATGGCCCCAGCCGTCCGATCTCGTCGGGCCGCTCGGGCGGCGCCAGGAACTTGGTCAGCTCTTCTGGAAGGCCCTGGGAAGGCGACGGATCGCGGTGAGTTTGCACGGCCGAGGCATTGGCGATCCCGAAATCGATGCCGGCTTCCCGGTCTCGTTTTCGCGTGACCGACCTGCCCTCCTCCAACTGGCGCAGTGCGCGAACCGCCGAGCGGCGCTGGGCCGGGCTGACCAGCACGTTCTCACGACTGGCAGCGCTTTGCTGGAGCCGCGTCAGCAGATCATCATCGGTGGTCAGTTGATCGATGCGGCCGCAACACACCGGACAGTCGTCGAGGTGACTCGAGATCTGAACCAGCTCGAACTCGCTGAGCTGGCCCAACGACAGCGCACGCAGCGCTTCGTCTCCCGGATGGTTCAACGTGGCCTCAGTCATCACATGCCATTCAAAGGTTTGTCGAACGGCGAAACGACAACGCCGCGTTCCCCGAGAGAAACGCTTGAGAGATGGAAAACCTTACACGAACGGTGGGGTACAAACTCCAAATGGGCCCCACTGCGGTCAGTCGATGAGCCCTTCGGCCTCCTGACGGATGCGCTTGAGGACGCGTGACTTCGCCACGTAGACGGCCGCCACGGACAACCCCAGCTCCTGAGCCGCCTTCGCGCCACTCACCCCGTCGAGGGCCAGGCGACGGAAGGCTTGGAGCGTGAGCGGCTCAAACTCCTCTTCGACCAGGTCCAGCAGGCACTGAAGAACGTAGCGATCGTGTTCCTCATCCCATTGCCGATTCAGCCTGACGTCAGGGTCGGCGATCTCCTGCAGCGCCGCCGTAGCGCGGCGGCCGCCACTGGCCTGGGTGCTCGCGTCGATCGCCCGCCAGTGATCGACCGTGCGGTTGCAGACGATCGTGCGTAGCCAGGAGCGGAACGCGCCCCGGTTGCCGGAGTGCTGGAAGCTGGGCAGGTGCTTGACGACGCTGAGCAGGACCTCCTGGCTGAGATCCTCCAGATCGCGTGCCTGAACGCCCTGGCAATTGAGCCAACCGAGGATGAGGGGACGATACAGGATCGTCAGGTCCTTCCAGGCGTCCGTTTCGCCGGTTTGGGCACGGAGGAGTAGGGTTTGGCGAGTCTCGTTCATGCCCAAGCTTAGCACTCCTCTGGGCGGACGATCGGTTTTTTTTACCCATCCGTTGTAAGGTTTTTTTGCGGACCTACGTTTTCTGTACCTGAGAGGGGATGGGGCGCAACGTCGCGCCGCACAGAAACCCGACGCATCGAGAGGGCGTAAACCCTCACCTCGCGGTAAGCAGCCGTCACCGATTTCGTCTCGAGGTTCCCGTTGTGGCAACGCCGCCAGACGCCTCGCACACCGACCGGACAGCGCCCAGGCGCACGGTCTGCGCGCCCGGCCCGATGCCCTCCCCTTTGAATCACAGTCCATCGCGCTCTGGGCGGGGCGAGTCAAACAAATGGCGATGCAAAGTACCACCGCCTGCTTGACCCCGGACACGACCAGGACGAACGGGCGCGAGCTTTTCAACACTCCCAGCTCTTCATCGATTGAGGCACCTGTCTGGGGCGAGCTCGCCCACTCTTGTAGGTGCAGACACCAACATCGTGGAGTTTTTGATGCGCCGTTCCTCCCACAAGACGCGAAAACCGCTCCCCCGCCTCCGCCGCGGCGCGCTCTCCCTCGAATTTCTCGAAGATCGACTCCTTCTCGCCGGCGGATTAACCGCCAGCATTATCGATACGCCGACCGAAAAGTACGCCCTGATCAACCCCGCCTCCGCTGAGCCCATCAAGATCGTCGCGCAGCACGACTCCGAAAGTCAGCGCCTCTTCAACTTCTTCAGCGCCGCCGACGGCCAAGCCGTTTCCACCACCATCGAAGGCCGCGTCGAGTTTGGTAACCAGGTAATCACCGGGGCTCTCACCTTCGCGGAGCTGACCGGACGGCCGGGCGTCGGCGTGACCGCGTCGAACGCCGCTGTCAACTTCGGCGGGGCGGTCGGGATCCAGTTGTCCGACGCCGGCGGCGCGATGGCCCTCGTCCCTACCGGCCTCGCCGCCCGCCTCACCACCGACAACGTCAGCGACGGCGTCGGCCTGGCGATCGTCGGACTGCCCGGCCTGAGCCTCGCCTCCTCGGCCTTTTCCTACGAGGTCAATACCACGGGCAACGCCGCCGACATCCCGGTGCCGACCCCGCTGGGCACCGAGAACCTGTCGTTCGCCGGCGGAACCAACCGGCTGCAAGGCGACGCCACCTTCTCCGTCGGCGGCCTCTCCCCGGCCTTCTCCGTTGGCGGCGACTTCACGGTCACCCGTAACAGCAACACCCTGTTGATCGGCGGCGTCGGGATCGATCTCACCCTCTATACCGGATCGGTGAGAGCCGTCGCCCTGTCGAGCGAAACCGCCGAATTCACGCTCGGACTGAATGAAGACGACGACCCAGCGTTCGCCCTGGTCGAGGACAGTTTCACGGTCAGCGGCTTCACCCTGCTGCCGGGACAGGGGCTCCCGGCTGTGTCCAGCGGCGGTGGACAACTCACCTTCTCCGCTTCACTCGGGCCGATCGCGCTGGAAGAGGTCGGACTCGTCATCCCGAACCTGAGCTTCGGCAGCGGCGGGCTGAGCGTCCAGCTTGGGCTGTCTGCGGCGTCCGCGTCACTGTCGTTTGCCAAGGAGGGGGCCGAGGGCGACGAGTCAGGCCTGATGAGCGCCGTCGCCGAAGATCTGACCGGGTCGTTCACCCTGGACGGGGATGTCGATCCGGACACCGGCCAGATCACCAGCTTCGGCGCATCCGGGGCGTTTGTCTTCACCGCCGCCACGTTCGTACTGGACGTGCCCGGCGTGCTGACCGCCTCAGCCAACGGCCTCGCCATCACCTACGATCCCGAGGGTGGAGAGTCGCAGGAGCTCATCGTCGCCGAAGACCTCACGCTCTCGGTGCCGAAGCTCAAGCTGCTGGGCGAATTGACTGGGTCGGAGGAACTGCCCGGGCTGGTCGTGCGGGCCGACGGCTTCGCGTTCGGGGCCGCCCGGCTCACCGTCGAGGACACGTTCGCTCTCGGCGTCCTGGAGATCACGAACCCATTCATCGAGCTGGGCAACTTCCGCTTCAGCACCAGCGAGGGCGTGTCGCTCGACCGCTTCCAGATCGGGGCCGGCGGCATCGCCGTAGCGACCGCCGGGGCCACCCTCACCGGCGAGGACGTCGCAGCCGAACTCGGCTTCGACGCCGCCGGCGCGGTCAACCGCTTCAGGTTCAGCGTCGGGTCGCTCACCGGCCAACTCGGCAGCCTTGTGACCCTCAGCGCCAGCGACGTCGAGTTTATCCCGACGGCGACCGGCTCCGAGACCCTGCTGTCGATCGGCACCGCCTCCGCCTCGGTCTTCATCGCCGCCGCCGACCTGACCCTCACCGGCGCGGTGAGCGGGGTCGTCATCGCCGGCGACGGCACCATCACCGGCCCGGAGACGCTCTCCATCTCCGCGGACTTCGGGGCCGACACCGCCTCCAAGCTCAAACTACCGGCCTTCCTGCCGTTCAAGATCGACACGCTGAGCCTCGACTGGGCCGACTTCGACGACCAGCCCGACCAGTTCACCATCGCCCTGACCGCCAGCGTGACCGGCACGATCGGCCCGCTGACATTCAGCGGCGGCGTGGACAACATGGTGATCGACCCGTACCGCCTGGCCAACGGTGAGTTCCCGATCGTCGCACTCGACGGCTTCTCCGTCGGTGTCTCGGGCGACCTCTTCGCCGGTCGTATCGAGGGAGCGGTCATTGGCGGCATTGTCAAACTTGATGACGAGGGCAACGTCCTCGACGACGGCGAGACGGACTTCGCCAGCACCGTCTTCTATGCCGGTATCAACGGCGGATTTCAGTTCGGCGACATCGGCGTCGAGATCCTGGTCGGCTTCAGCGAGCGCGGATTCCTCCAGGGGTACCTGCGGGCCGACGTGCCGCTCGTGCTGGAGCCGATCGCCGGGCTGACGCTCAGCGGCTTCCGCGGCGGCATCAGCTTCA
The DNA here is from genome assembly GCF_045290345.1 of Singulisphaera photorubra. GTDB lineage: Bacteria > Planctomycetota > Planctomycetia > Isosphaerales > Isosphaeraceae > Singulisphaera. The sequence continues at coordinate 6,649,985 of NZ_CP155447.1, forward strand.
ATGCCACGCCGCTGCCGGTTCCGCAGTCTCCCGACGAGCTACTCGCTCCGATCTTCCAGCCGACCACGTCGCTGACCGCCGCCCAGTGGCAGGAGCAGCTCAAGCAACAGGTTGTCAACCAGGTCAGCGGTGGCAGCCGGATCTTCATCATCGAAGACGACGTTAGTGACATCATCGACGAGCTGGAGACGGGTGAAATTGCGGCTGGCGGCACGCTCGCGGCCGCGTTCGACGACGCCGGGTACCCGGTCGCCGACGATGAGGTGAGTGGCGAGGTGACGGAGCTGGAGGCCGGGACACTCTGGCAAGTCAAATACCTGGCGGCCACCTACCTGATCGAGTCGAGGGACGGCAAGCTCGACGTGACCAAGGCCCGCTTCACCACCGAAGACGATGCCCTGGCGGCCTCACTCGGCGAGGGTGGGGTGGTCACCCAGGCAGTCCTCGATGCGTTCGCGGACAATCAGTTGATGCTCAACGCTGGCGCCTTGGTGGAGGTGATCGCGCGGGCAGGCCAGGCCCCGTCAAAGTGGAAGATCAGCGACGGCGACACGGTCTACTTCGTCACCGTCCGCGGCGACCGCCTTGCCGTCACCGGCGGCGACACGGCCGCGGCCGACGCGGACGCCGTCGTGCGGATCGAGGCCGGGGCGACGCTCTATAGCAGCTACGTCTCCCAGCACTCGTTCCGGGCCGACGTTGATATCATCATCACGACCGACGGTAAGTTCGTGATCCTCGGCAAGGCGACGCTGGCGGACAACGTCTCGGCAGAGCTGCGGCTGTTTGCCGACCTCAGCCAGGTGGACAAGGCCAACCCGACCGATCCGGTCAAGCTGGTCTTCCTCGGGACCTTCCCGCCGGCCGATGGTGGCCCATCGCTCGTGACCATCAAGGGGCAGGCGACGATCGAATTCCTCGATGCGGCCGGCAACCTGACCAACCCGGCGGTGACCGGGGTGGCCCCTGCTGCGTTCCGCTTCAACATCCTGGGCCGCGGCGAAGTCGGCATCTCGAGCTTCGCCACCGCCGTATTCGGAGGCGACGGCGGGCCGGACGGCGGCTTCGCCGAGCTGGACCTGCAAATCGCGAACAACGCCGACGTGACTTCGGTCGAGTTGAACGTCTCCGGCAGCCTGTCGATTGAGGGGATCATTCCCGTCAGCGATCTCGTCAGCGCGGCCGGGCGGGTGATCATCAGCCGGCAGGGGGACGGACCGGTCGAGATCATCGGAGCGGTGAAGCTCGATTTCACCACCGACAACCCGGACCTCTCGTTCCTCAAGGACGCCGGCATCAGCGCCGACGCCGCGCTGTTACTGGGGTTCAATACGTCCACCGCCTCCCGCGACCTGGAGCTCACGTTGCCCGGCCGCGAGCCGGAGACGCTGACGCTCGACCCGACCACGCTGGTGCTCGAGGGCGAGGGGTCGCTAAGCCTCGGCCAGTCAGCGTTCGGCGTCGGCGCGCAAATCAGTTTCGATGGGGCGTTCAGCGCCCGAATCTCGGTGGACGCCTCACGCCTCGTGCTCGCCGGCTCGGCCGCGGCACTGTTAGACAGTGGGACGATTCCCCAGGCGATCGTCGAAGCCCTGGGCTTGAGCGATGAGGCCACAGTCAGTCCCCTGGTCGTGCCCGGGGCCGGGCCGCGCTGGAGAATCGACGACGGCACGAAGTCGTATTACGTCGTCACCCGTGGCGGCGAGCTGGCGGTGCTCGAAAACACCCGGGCGGCGACCGACCTGACCGTGCGCGGCGACCTCGGCGTGGACCTGGACCTGTTCCTGGCGGGCCGCCTCGACCTGAGTGTGACGGCGGGCGAGGAGTTCAACCTCATGAGCCTGGACGCGGTCGGCGTGCTGGCCCTCCGCGACCTCGCCGGGATGGTGGACGGAGCGTTGATCGCGCCGCAGGTGGTCGGCCGGGTGGACCTGCTCATCTCGGCCGGGCTGCAGGGGGTCGCCGAGATCGTGGGATCGGCCCAGTTGCTGATCAACACCCTCGGTCAGGAGTACACCTACGCCATCCCGGACCGGCTCCAGGACCGCCTCCAGGCGATCCAGGATAAGCGTGAGAACGCCGGCGGCCTGTCCTTGCCGCCGCTGCCGATGGCCAACGGCCAGTTGTCGGTCGTGGTGCCGGGCCACGCGACGCTGCTCGACGGCACGCCGCTGCCGGACGCGCCTTATTTCGTGCTGCAGTTTGGCGACCCGGATGAGACAACCCCGCCGGGCGGCAGCACCGACCCCGACGGGGACGGGCTGGTTGACGTCAGCATGACGCTTGCCAACTCGTTCCGGCTGGAGGGCGATTTCCGCATCCTGGTTGCCGCCACCGGGTTTGAGCTGGATGTCTCCGCGAACGCCTCGCTCACCCTGCCCGGGGCCGAAAGCCTACTCAACGCCGAGGCCACCGGCCGGCTGCGGATCAATTCCGATGGGCTGATCGGCTACATCGGCTTGCAGGCCGATCTGAACATCCCGCAGGTCGATCTGCGTGCCGGGGTCGAGGTCTACCTGGGAGTGAACACGACCTCAACCGCGTCCACCATCGAGTTCCAGAACCCGAACCTCGAGGACCAGCCGCTCCCGGCCCACTCGGGTGTGCTGTACATCGGCGGCCTGGTCGACATCGCCGGGTTTGGGCTGGAGGGTTCATTTAGCCTGCTTGTCGGGGCGGAGGCGCTGGAGCTGGAGATCCATGCCGGGCTCCAGTTCTTCGGGGCGAGCGTCTTGCGCGTCGATGGGACCGCCGGCATCTACTACGGTGCCAACCCCGGCCTTGTGCTTGACGCCGCCCTCACGCTCGGCGGTTCCACTTCGAGCGGGGATCCTGTCCCGTTCGGCGTCCAGGGCATCTTCGAGGCGAGCGGCCAACTGTCACTCTCGATCGACACCCGCATCGGGTTCGGCGAGATCGCGATCAAGGACGTTGAGCTGGTTTTGCTGAGCGTGGTCACCTTCACCGGCGACGCGAGCATCAGCGGTGGCTTCGACCCCATCACCGGCGAGCAGTTCTTCCGCGTCGCGGGCAATTTCTCCGCCGACCTGTTCGGGCTGGCAACGGTCAGCGCCGTTGGCTTCTTCGACTCGCGCGGACTGTTCGACCTGGACCTCAACGGCCAGGTCGTACTGGGCACCGACGACTGGGGCCTCCGCGCGTCGGTCAATCTGTACGCCAGTTACCTGCCCAACACGAGCGGCGTCATGACGCTGGATTTCGGCGGCAGCGCATCCGGCGAGGCGCGGGCGGCCGGCGTCACCCTGGTGGGGGCCGGGATTGGCATCGACTACAACGGCGAGAGCGGCAAGGCCACCGCGATGGCCGACGTCACCGTCCTGGGGATCACCTACGACGTCGATTTCACCCTCGGCTATTTCCTGCTCGGTGCCCGGCCCGACCCGCGACTCGGTCAACTCGCCGGCGGCGTGCTGACGCTCAACGTCGGCGCCGCCGGAGTGAACCGCAACGCCGGCAAGAAGGACGGCGTTGCTGTAGTGGACGAGGCGTACACGCTCCAGTCGCTCGGGGCGAGCCAGAGCGGGCCTGGCGAAGACATCATCCTACGAGCGTTCGGAGCCACCCAGACCTTCCGCAACGTCACCTCCGTCAGCGCCGACTTCGGCGGCGGCAACGACGAGTTCCGCGTCATCCTCGACTCGAGGCGGCCCGTCGTCCCGGGCCTGCCCATCGTGATCGACGGCGGAGCGGGCAACGACCTGTTCATCAACGAGACGGTCGCCGCGGTCACGTTCCGAGGCGGCGATGGCAACGACATCCTGATCGGAAGCACGGGCAACGACCGCCTGGAGGGTGAGGGCGGCAACGATTTCCTGTTCGGCGGCGGCGGGCCGGATGCCCTGCTCGGCGGCTCGGGGATGGACCGGATCACCTGGAACGTCGGCGACGGCCAGCCGAGCACCATCGACGGCGGGGCGGACGCGGACACGCTTACCGTTAACGGCACCGACGCGGCCGAGGCGATCACGATCAGTCCCAGCGGCTTTAACGTGCGGGCGCAGTTCATCGGCGCGACGAACAACAGCGTTGTTGGTGCCGGCTTCGAGACGATCGCCGTCAACGCCCGCGGCGGGGCCGACACGGTCACCGTCATCGACCTGGCCGGAACGACCATCACGACGGTGGCGCTGGACCTCGGCAACATCGAGGGCAACCAGAGCAGCATCGGCTCCGCCACCACCGTCGCCGCCCGCGACGACGGCGCGGCCGATACCGCCGTCGTCCAGGGAACGGGCGGCATCGACACGTTCGGCATCGACGTCAGTGGCAACCTGGTGCACGTCACCCGCAACGGGGCGGCGACGGTGACGCTCCAGGGCATCACCGCCAACCTCGATCGGCTACGGGTCGAGGGACTGGGCAGCGCCGACACGATGACCGTTTCCGGACCGCGCAGCGGCGATTCGGCCGGCGAACGGATCAAGATCCACCTGGCCGGCGGAGGCGGGACCGACACCTACCGTCTGCCGATTGGCAGCGCCACCTTCGACGGCGACGGCAGCGACAAGGCGGTGTTCACCGTCATCGACGGCGACCCGACATCGGTGACCGTCACGTCCAGCCGGGTCAGCGCGGGCAGTATCGCGACGGCCTACGCCGGGCTGGCGGAGGTCGCCATCGAGGCATTCGTCGCCACGGCGATCACGGTCGAATCCACCCACGCCGCCGCGACCCGCATCGCCCTCGGCCCGGCCGACAGTTTGCTGACGGTGAAGGCCACGGTCGGGCCACTCATCGTGAGCGCCAGCACTGGCACGCCTGGGCCGAGCGGCGACCGGCTTGTGATCGACCAGACGGGCTCGTCGGTCCCGCGGATCGGGGCGATGACGGCGACGCAATTCAGCGGTTTCGTGGACGTCACCTACAGCGGGTTCGAGAAGATCGACGTCAACCTCGGCGGCGGCTCCGACGTCTTCACCGTCAATGGCACGCCCGCCGGCCCCGCCCTGACCCAGATCAACAGTGGCGGCGGCTCCGACGAGCTCCACGTCCGCGCGGTCGGCGGCCTGACCACGGTCAACAACCCGACCGACCCGAGCAACCCGGCCGACACGCTTTACGTCGACTTCACCAACCCCAGCGCCCTGACCGGCTCGCCGTTCGGCAACAACCTCGTGTTTACCGCCGGGAAGGTCGTCGTCAGCGACATCTCCGGCTCGACGCTGCCGGTCGCCTGGGCGTATCGCAACGGCCGCGTCTACGTCGGCGCGGTCGAGGTGTTCAACACCTTCGACACCCCGACGCTGTTCAACGGGGCCGGCTCGCTCGCCGACTCGCTGATCGTGGAAGATACGGTCGCCCAGCCCCAGTTCATCAACGTGGACGGGGCGCGCGTGCGGATCAGGGAGGGGGCGAACGTCCTCTCGTTCAAAAAGGTCAGCGACTTCACCGGGTTCAACTACGGGGTCACGGTCGAAGGCCTGTCCGGGGCCAACAGCATCGCGATCAGCCCCGATGGCCAGCACGTCTACGCGACCGGCCTGTACGACAACGCCGTGGCTGTGTTCCGCCGCGCCGCCGGAACCGGGGCGCTGACGTTCGTGCAGGTGCTGCGCGACGGGCAGCTCGGAGTGGACGGGCTGAACGGGGCCCAGGCCGTCGTCGTCAGCCCCGACGGCAAGAACGTCTACGTCGCCAGCGCCCTGGACGGTGCGGTCGCCACCTTCGAGCGGGTGCCGGCGACCGGCCGGCTTGTGTACCGTGGCTTCCAGGCGGTAGGCACGGCCGTCACCGCGCTGGCGGTCGCGCCGAACGGCCTGAACGTCTACGCCACCACCAACACCCAGGTGGTGCGGCTCGGGCGCGACGTTGCGACCGGGGCACTGACGCTCGCCGAGCTGCGGCCCCTGACGTCGAGCGGATACGGCGCCATCGCCGTCAGCCCCGACAGCGCCGACCTGTTCGTCGCCGGTAGCTTCATGGACTACATCCACCTGCTCCCCGGAGGCGGTCTGAACAGCACGGCGGCGTTCATCAACGGCCCGTTCACGGATGTGGCGACTGGGCCGAACGGCATCGTCTACGCCAGCCGCGCCGGGGGAGTCGATACCTTAGCGTACACCGGCAACTTGCTGTTTCGGCTGGCGACCTCCGCCGCCCCCGACGCCTCCCATCCGGCAAACGCCACGGCGGTGGCGGTCGCGCCGAACGGCAGCCAGGTGCTCGCCTCGTTTGACATCAACAGCGTTCCCGTGCTGCCGCCGACGAAGTATCTGCGGCTCGACTCGATCACGGTCATCGACGGGAATGACCCGTCCACGGGCGAAGACATAAGAATCAATGTCAATTCTAGTCAAATCTTCGCAGCCGATAACACGGTCATCGAGGGGGGCAATCCGCTCGATCTAAAGAATTACTACGACCAGCCGCTGACTTCCACTGCCACGATCGATGTCTTCGAGGTAGACACCACCCGCACCGTCCGGGTCGGCACGGGCCCGACCTCTATCGACGTCAATACCGCGGTGGGCTCTCACTCGGTCCGTCTCCAAAGTCCGAACATCCTCGGGACGGCGATCGTCATCGACTACAGCCTCGCCTACACCGTGTACGAGGTTTTCACGCCCACGCCGACGGTGACGCCGGTCGTCTCGTTCGACCGCAACGGCTCCGGGATGCTCTCGAACCCGCAGCAGCTCGGCTTGCCGGGCGTGACGTCGCTGGCGGACCTGGAATACGGCCCCGACGGCCAGCACTACTACGGGGCCAGCATCGGCACCAACCAGATCACGCTGGACGGAGGGATCGCCGTCAGCAACTTCCAGGGGCAGAGCGTTACGGCGGCGGCCGCGACCCAGCGCGACAACGTCCAGACGGCTCTCAGCCCCGACGGCAAACACGCGTACTCGGTCAGCACGAAGTTCGGCGTCCTCATCGTCGCCAATGTCGATGCGGTGACGGGAGCATTGGGGGCCGCGACGCAGGTGATCCCGGCAGGCTTGACCGACGGAGCGTCGGTGGCCATCAGCCCCGACGGCAAGACCGTTTATGTCACCAACCCGGCCGAGGATTCGGTCTTCGTCTATGACCGTAACGCCACCACCGGCGCGCTCACGCTCGGCCAGGTGCTGACCGACGGCGTCGGCGGCGTCGATGGCCTCGCCGGGGCGCGGTCGCTGACCGTGCGTACCGACGGCACCCAGGTGTACGTCGCAGGGTTCGACGAGAACGCCATCGCGGTGTTCTCGCGCAACACCACCACCGGGCGGCTGAGCTACTCGTCGAAGTTCACCGACGCCGGCTTGATCGAACCGTCGAGCCTGGCATCCAGCACGGATGGCCACCTCTACGTCACCAGCGCCGGCACCGGGAACCTGTTCTGGCTCGCGGAGAACGCCACCCTCTCCGTCCTCGGGATCTATAGCAACGGCGTCGGCGGCGTGACGCAGATGTCCAACCCGGTCGCCGTCGCCCTCAGCCCGGACGGGACGTCGGTCTACGTGACCAGCAAGCGGGACTCCTCCGTCGTCGCCTTCCGACGTTCGCCGGTCTCCGGAACCTTGACCTTCGTCCAGTCGCTCCGCGACGGCAGCGCCGGCGTCCAGGGGATTGGCGGTGCCGTCCGCGTCGTCGTCAGCAGCGATGGCAAGTATGTCGTCGTCGCCGGCGGCACCGACACACTGGGCGTCTTCGGCCGCGACGCCTCGACCGGCGCGCTGATCATCTTGCAGCAACTGCGCGACGGAGCCGGCGGCATGACCGGGATTAACGGCGTCAGCGACCTCGACATCCGCGGCGGCAAGCTGTACGTCTCGACCGCCGGTTCGGTGTTCGGGGCCGGCGGCGTGGCCGTGCTCGACGTCGCCGCCAGCACGCCGCCGCCGCGGACCTACGACGTCGCATTCAACGGCGTGGAGAGCCTGACCGTGCAGTCGGCCGGCGGGGGCGACGTCGTGAGCGTCGGCGAGGTCGCGGTTCCGTTCACGCTCAACACCCAAGGGGGGGCCGATGTCGTCACGCTCCGTAACACCGCGGCCGGCAAGGCCGCCACGGTGAACCTCGGCGACGACGAAGATACGCTCGACCTGCTGAGCACCGGCAACAACTCGACGACGACGGTCAACGGCGGCAACGACGACGATCGGATCAGCGTCTACGCCACCGGCACCGGGGCCGTCACCACGCTCAACGGCGGAGCCGGCTCCGATCAGATCCTGGTGGACGGGGCGCGGCTCGGGTCGCAGGTTACGGTAAATGGGGACGCGCCGAACACGGGCGACACGCTGACCTTCGACGCCCACGGGCAGACCTCCAGCCCGGTGGCCCCGCAGCCCAGCGCCGGCACGGTGAAGGTCGCGGCAGTCACTTACGGCGTGACGTACGCCACGATCGAGCAGATCAACATCCTCGGCAGTCCGACGGCCCACGCCGGTGGCCCGTACACCCTCGTCGAGGGTGGCTCACTGAGCCTCGACGGCACCGCCACCCTCATCCCGTCCGGGCAGACGGTCGTCTCCTACGAGTGGACGGTCGGCGGCCGCGTGGTCACCGGCGCCACCCCCGCGGCGCTCACCTGGAGCGACCTCGTCGCGGCCGGCATCGCCGACAACGGCACCTACGCCGTGTCGCTGAGGGTCACCACGACGCTCGGTGACCAGACTTACACGAACACGGAGGTCGCCGTACTGACGGTGACCAATACCGCCCCGACGCTGACCCTATCCGGGGCCGGGATCGTGGAGGTTGGGTCGCTCTTCACCCTCGGCCTGTCGTCCAGCGACCCGGGAGTTGATGCCGTCCGCACATGGACGGTGGACTGGGGCGATGGCTCGCAGGCCGAGACGTTCAACGGCACGCCGGCGACGGCCACCCACGTCTACGCCGTCCCCGGCGACTGGACCATCCGCGTCAGCGCGACGGACGAGGACGGTGCCTTCGGCCCGGTGACAAAGGTTCTGACCGTCGCCGCCTCCCGCACCCTGAGCGGGTCGGCCACGGTGAATGAGGGGTCGAGCTACATCCTCACGCTCGGTCGTGGGGCCCCTGGCCTGCCCGCCATCGCGAGTTGGGCGATCAACTGGGGCGACGGCAGTGCCGTGCAGACGGTCACAAGCGACCCGACTACCGTGAGCCATGTTTACGCCGCCGACGGGAGCTACACCATCTCCGCGGTGGCTCAGGACGTCTCCGGCGTCCTGCACCCGTCCGGCAACGAACTCAGTGTGACTGCCCTCGATGTCGCCCCGCACGTCACCCTGAGCCAGGCGTCGCCGGGGGCTGTCGAAGGCGACCCGTCGCGGCCCTTGATCCTCAACGTGCAAGTGACCGACCCGGGCAACGAGACGGTCGCCGGCTACGTCGTGAACTGGGGCGACGGAACCACGTCGGTCGTCAAGGGGACCGACCAGCCCCCCTTGCACGTCTACGCCGACGCCGCCACCTACCTGGTGACCGTGACCAGCCTGACGAACAGCGAGGGGACGTTCGCAAACCCATCCACCTCGCTGAACGTCGTCGTGGCCGACGTCGGCCCACGGATCGCCTCGCTAACGGTGGCGCCCTCACCGGGCGTGGAGGGTGGGGCGCACCACGTCAAGGCACTTGCCGTCGGCCCAGTCCAGGGGAGTGACACGCTCACGTTCGCCTGGTCCGTCAGCGGGCCGAATGGCTTCTTCCAGACGCTCACCGGCACGGTGAACCCGGACGCGACGGTGCGGCCTGACAACCCGGCGGGGCTGTTCCCCGCCCTCCCGCCCGCGCTGCTCGGCCAGGTCCGGGCCTACCCCGGCTCGTTCGACTTCCTCGCGCCGGAGAATGGTCACTACCTCGTCACCTTGACGCTCACGGATGACGACGGCACGACCGTGAGCCAGTCGGCCGCGCTTACGGTCGCCAACCTGCCGCCGCGCATCGAGACCTTCGTTGTCCCGGCGACGGGCACCGAGGCTGAGCCGATCACTTTGACCGCGACCGCGAAGGACCCCGCCGGCTCGGCCGACCCGCTGGCGTACCGCTGGAAAGTGACGAACGTGCGGACCGGGACCGTCCTCACGCTCGACGGCCCGACGGTGAGCTTCGTCCCCGACGGCGGACCACACAGCGTCGAGCTGACGGTGAGCGATGGCGACGGCGGCCAGGACGTTCGCTCGGCGTCGATTGCCGTGGCCTCCCTGGCCCCCCAGATCGTCCTCAGCTCCTTGCAAGTGCCGACCTCGGCCAACGAGACGGACACCGTCTCCTTCTCCGTCGCCGGGCTGGACAACGACGGCAGCGTCGCCGGACTCCGTTATGCCTGGACGGTACTTAGCCCCAGCGGCAGCGTGAGCACGTTCCTCGGGGCGACCGTGCCGTTCACGTTCGCCGACAACGGGATTTACCTCGTGTCGGTGACGGTCACCGACAACGAGAACCAGTCAACGACGTCCGACCCGGTGAGTGTGACGGTCGCCAACCTGAACCCCACGATCGACAGCGCTACCGCACCGACCAGCGGCACCGAGGGCGTCGCCCTGCACCTATCCGCGACGGCCAGCGACCCGGCGGGGGCCGTGGACCCGGTCGTCGCCGTCTGGACACTGACCGCCCCGGACGGGACGAAGTCGTATGTTTACGGCAACGAGGCCACCTTCACGCCCGCGGACGACGGCACCTACCAGGTCAGCCTGACCGTGCGGGACGACGACGGCGGGTCGGCCACCCGTGCCCTGGCCCCGATCGTCGTCGCCAACGTGAACCCAACCCTCGGGGCGATCGTGGTGCCAACCGGTCCCCTCTTCGAGGGTGACACGGTCGCCTTGAGCGTCCGCGGCGACGACGTTCCCAGCGATCGGGCGGCACTGACCTACACCTGGACGATCACCACCCCGGCCGGCGGTACGATCACCCGAACCGGCCCGGCGGTGAGCTTCCCCACCGAGGACAGCGGCATTTATGAGATCCGCGTCGATCTGGCCGACGGTGACGGTGGCACGGCCTTCCGAACGGCCAGCGTGTCGGTGGCGAACCTCGACCCGAGGCTGCGAACCGTCGCCGTCCCGACCACAGGCTACGTCGGCCACGGGGTCGTCCTGAGTGCGGACGCGACGGACGTTGCCGGCGACCGGCTGGACCTGGTCTACACCTGGACGATCACGCCGCCCACCGGGCCGGCCTTGATCTTCACCGGCCCGAGGCCAAGCTTCACCCCGGCCGCGGCCGGCTCGTACGAAGTCACATTGGTGTTGACCGACGGCGACGGCGGCCAGGTGGCTTCTGCTCCATCCGTGGTGGATGTGAAGCTGACGCCGATCACGATCCACCAGGTGAACGTGCCGACGATCGGCCAGGAGGGTTCACCGGTCACCTTGAGCGCCGTCGCCACAGACGCCCTGGGCGGCGGGCCGCTCATCTTCACGTGGACGATCACCCCGGCCGGGCGGCCGGCCTTCACTCAGGTCGGCCGGGAGGTGACATTCACCCCGGCGGATAATGGTCCGTATGTGGTGGCCCTGAACGCAGGCAACGCCAACGGCGAGGCGACCGCTCCGGGGGGCACGATCGCCGTCGCCAACCTCGACCCGGTGCTGACGAGCCTGAGCTGGCCAGGCCGAGTGTTTGTCGACTCCCCGGTCAACCTTCACGCCCAGGCCTCCGACCGGGCCGGAGCCAGCGACCCGCTCACCTACGCGTGGACGGTGACACGGCCCGATGGCACCTCGTTCGCTCTCTCGGGCCCGTCGACCGGATTCACCGCCGACCAGATTGGGGCATACGGCCTGAAGCTCGTGGTAACCGACGGGGACGGCGGCCAGGTGACGGCCCAGAAACTATTGGTCGTCCCGAACTCCCCGCCGGTGGCAAGCGCCGGCGGCACTTACCGGATCAGCGAGGGGGACTCGCTGACCGTCGACGCGACCGCGACGACGGACGCCAACCAGTCGCCGTCCACGCTGAAATACGAGTGGGACCTGAACGGCGACGGTGTGTTCACCGACGCGACCGGTGCGAGGCCCACGCTGAGCTGGGCCCAACTGCAGGCGCTCGGGATCGACGACGGGCCGGCCTCGTTCACCGCCCACGTGCGGGTGACCGACGTCTACGGCGACTTCGACTTCGCCTCCGCCGTGCTGACCGTGCTGAACACCGCGCCGACCATCACCACGCTGATGTCCGACCACGGCACCCCGACGGCCAACCCGTCCCTCGATGGCGTCGTCCGGATCGCCGGGACGGTGGCCGACCCCGGTCGTGACGCCCACGCTGTCCGGGTCAACTGGGGCGACGGCTCGGCTGTCGAGGCGTTCGCAGTCGACCCGGTCACGAAGACCTTCAACGTCACCCACACGTACGCCGCAGGCGGCATCTACAACGTCACCGTGGACGCGGTGGACAGTGACTTCGCCGTATCGCAGGCGGTCACCGTGAAGGCGGTGGTGTCCGGAGCCGGTCTGGTGGACGGCACCCTGTACATCCTCGGCACCGACGGTCGGGATGATATCAAGGTGAACGCCAAGAAAGGCAACCTGCTCGAGGTGGACGCCAAGCTGGACGACCGTAAGATCAAGCAGTCGTTCAACCGGACTGGCATCTCGCGCATCGTCGTCATCGCCTACGCCGGGGACGACAAGGTCGATTTGAAGCTTGACTCCCAACTGCACACCAGCCAGACGATTGCCGCCATCGTCCTTGGAGGGGCCGGCAACGACAACCTGAGGAGCGAGGATGGAAATAGCATTCTCGTCGGCGGCGACGGAATTGACAAACTGACAGGCAAGGACGACCGGAGCGTCTTGATCGGCGGTCTCGGCAGTGACAGACTCAAGGGCGGCAAGGGCGGGGACGTCCTGGTCGGCGGGTACACGGCGCACGACGAGGACCTGGACGCCCTCGATCAGGTCCTCGCGAAGTGGGACTCGCCCGCGAGCTACGAGAACCGGGTGGACGACCTCCTCGCGACGCGGCTGTTGCCCGGCGTCACAGTCTTCGACGACGCGGCGTCGGACACTCTGAGGGGCCAACAGGGCCGGAACTGGTACATCGGCGACTTCCGCAACGCGTCGGGGAGCAACGATAGACCCAGGATCGGCGGGCGAAAGTGGGAGCGGTTCCTCCAACTGCCTGAACGCGACGGGACCGGGTCGCGGGAAAGTCAGGGGCGTCCTGCTTCTCGTGGGTCGAGGTTCCTCTCGCTTTCACGACAGATCCGCCGAGCCGATCAGCACCCCCCAAAACTTCAACGAGCGGGGGGACAGGGCGATCATCCGCGGCGGGCAGGCAACGGGCTCAAAGGTGGACAGAGCCTTGCGCGTTAGCGTCAGGAGCGTTGCCTGCTTCGGTCTGATCCACCGCGGAGTGTCGGACCGAAGCGTGCAACGCGGCTGGCGGTTCGCGTGGGCTGGCGGGACGTGAAACAGGGACATAACGATCATTGACAACTGCCGATAATCGCTATGTCCCGCATGGCATGAAGCCAACGGTAAGGCGAAGGAACGTGAAACAGGGACATAGCGATTATCGACAACTGTCGTTAATCGCTATGTTCCCCTTTCTTTTCAAGAGTGAACAGAGCCTTGCGCCTTAGAGTGAGGAGCGTTGCCTTCTTCGGTCCGATCGACCGCAGTGTGTCAGCCCGATTTACGTGAGTTCGCGTCATCAGTTAAATGGCTCGTCTCGCAAGCGAGAACCAGCCGAGGACGTGAAACAGAGACATAGCGATTATCGACAACTGTCGATAATCGCTATGTCCCCCCTTTCTTTTCCGCCTTGAACGCCGCCGAGTGTCGCTTGCGTATTTGTCCCATGCTTCGCCCTCGGTAAGACCTCCCTCAATGATAACTTACCGAGTGGTCCAATTTCCGGGGTCCACTATAACAGGGATATAGCGATCATCGACAGTTGTCGATGATCGCTATATCCCTGTTTCTTTTCCCAACGCTTAGAATCGCGAAGTGCTTCCCTTGACCAGAATGTACGACTGGGAAATTGCCTTCGGAAAGCAATTTCGCTATAATCACCTCACATCCACTCCCAAACTCAAGGTGTGGCGCATGACTCCGATCATTTCTGTGCGTCTCATTGCCACCCTTTTCGTGGCCCTCGTCGCCTTCTCTGGTCCGGCCTTGTCACAAGACGGGACGGACTCGCCCATTCGGCGGACGCTCACCCCGTCAAGTACACCATCGCAAGCACTCGATGCGCCTTCCCAAACTAGTTCGGTGACGACGTCGATGGGCGTCAGGCAGATTGACGAAGCAACAAACTCGTTGGAGAAGCTCGAGTCATCGATCGAGGAAAGCCGGGCCAAGGCTAAGTCCACCCTGGACTTTCAATGGCAATTCATCGAAGCACAGGCGGAATCCATCAATCGCATCAAAATGACCGCTCGGGACGCATTCCCCCAACGTCCCACCGAAGCCGAGGCGAAATCGAGGGTGTCTCAGGCAAAGGAACACGCCGCCAAGGAAATACAGAAGTCCCGGGCAATGATTCCCGAACTCAACGACCGGCTCAGCGCCGAGCGACAACGTGCTGCGAGCATCGATCAACGTCTGTCGGCAATGCTGTACGATTGGTGCCCAAACGGCAACCCATTTGACAAGTGCGGGCACTTTGATCTCCGGGATCGGTTCACGCGTGAATGTGACCATTCGAGAACCGCACTTCGAGCATGCAAATCGCGCATCCGTCAACTAGAAGGGCAATTGGCGAATGCCGACCGACCTACTCGCGAGTCAGAAGCCGAAGTCGAAGCCGCTGGCGAACGTCAGGCTGAAGAAGATTCTGCGTTCGATGAACGGCAAGCGGCAGTTGAAGCGGCGATTAACGAACTCCAGAAATCGTTAACGAAGCGTATCGCCAAATTCAAGGAGGACGAAGTCGAACTCGCGAGGCTTGACTCACTTCATACTCAATTGCGTCTCGCTCGAGCGGCGATGAGTGCAAAGAGGAAGGCACTCCCGCAAAGGACCGATGAGGACTCCATCGACTCATCTTGGATAGGGCTCGGTGACCTGGTTGTGGCTGCTGTTGGAGGCATGGGCTCAGGAATCTCACGATTCGCATCGCCGTCGTTAGTCCAGGCGCCCTTTGCTCGCGCGGTGCCTGAAGCGAACTGGATCGTTGGAACTCGCCGCGTGCAAATGAAGCTTCCGCGGGGAGTCCGCATGAATACCGCGGGTGTCGCTAACGGTAGGGCATATTCGGCTCACGGCTTCGATCGAAATATGCTCAGAGGAGTTACCCCGACGGTCGTCGAGAATACCATCGCGGTTGGCGAGAAGAGTGCAGGGAAATTCCCTGGCACCCTCAATTTTTTCGATCCCATCAATAGGGTCGGAGTCGTGATCGACGAGGCAACCGGTAGGGTCATTACCGTCAAGTAAGCCGAGTGAGCACTCAAAAACCTCTTGAGTGAATCGCAGTGGCCCCTCTCTGGACGGCAAAGCTCCCAGGAGTCGCAATGATACTTCGATTCTCCATGTTTGTGCTGACGCTGTTGGCGCCAATTCACGCAGCGTACTGTGCAGAGTACAACTGGGAGGCGACCGCCAAGGTCGTGCTGTCGCGCAATCGCAGCCTGCCTTGGTGGGAACGATCCACAATCCCGATCTCGGCACCTGACGAAAAATCTGCAGTGAAAGAAGCCGAGCAGTTGGCCTCTGAGCGAATCAAGTCGGCGTACCCTTCTGCCGAAATCGTGAGTCTCCAAGTGAAGGTGGAATCGCGTTCAACGCCCTTGGTAAATCCAGCCGATGACACGACTGTCGTTCGCATGTACGTGCGAACTCCCGATTCACTCATTCATGACCGATCGAACGTTGAGGTTTTCGGTCAATCGGTCTCGAGTGATCGGGAGGTGTACACATCGTTTAACCTGCGAGTCTATGTCTCGGTCGATGGCGAGAACGAAAGGAAACTGTCGGGAGTTGTGCGCACGCTGGACGATGCCAACGCGAAGACCGGTCCAGTTGGGGCGACTTTCGATCTTTGGAGAGGAGAGATTCGCCGTGGCGACTCGAAAGTGCTGACGGTTCGCGTTGTACAGGAGGAGCCTTGGAGCAATGAATTTGCCAATACTCCTAATCCATGGAATGAGGTGTCCCAATTCACCGTTGAACTCCGGAACGGACGTGAGTTTTCGACTAGCGTCAGCGTAGACTCTAACTGTGAGCGACTTCGTGGACCTTCGACAGGGCCGGAATCCAGCACGTTGATGCGGCTCACCCGTAAGCCTACTTACTACGCGAGTCTCAATGCGACGCACCTGCACTTTGCTAATCAGGCATCATTCGTTGCTAGCACCAAGCGCGCCAATGAAGAGGCGGAGTTTGCGAAGCAGCTAATCGCAGATCCTGAAGTTCAAATTCTGCAAGGGTCCGCTACGTTCAAGCCGACTCAGGAGACCACTGTCGGCTTTGGCCTGACATTTCTCGTTTCTGCCGACAGGGCGCGAGCAGAAAGGCTAGCCAGAGGTGTCTTCGCCAATCGACCAGACATCCGATTCGCGGCCGATGTAAAAGAGGCGGAGCGGATTCTGAAAGAGGAATTCGAGGCACGACGTAACTCCGGACTGCGTGAGTACGCATTCGACGAGACGACGCTGAAGCTCTCGCTGTCGCCTAAGACCGGAAAGACGATGACGGAGGTGATTCAGGGATTCACTCCAGATCCGAGAAGTCGTAGGCCCAAGCGCTGATCTGAACGCAGCGATGTCTCCTACTTTCCGCAGGTCGCTCGCCCAATATCTCGGCATTTTCCGCGGTCAGCGGGCCGGCCCGCCGACCGCGAGGCTAGGGTTGGCCGTAGGTTTTCGGGTCGAGGCCCAGGAGTCGAATAATCAGGCGTTGCGTTTTCGTCAGTTGGGTCACCAGGACCTGAGCCGGCCCCTCACCGACTCGAACCTCGTGGCGTTGGATCGACGAGAACACTTCAATCACCCGATGCGTCGTGGGGCGTGAGCACGCCCGGTCCTTCCGAGTACAGAGGCAACGACTTCAGTTTGGCAGCAGCCATCCCTTGACGCAGTTCCCGCTCCATCAACGTTTGCGCCACCAACGCGAAAAAGTACGCCGCCATGATCCCCTGAATCCGCGTCACGTTCTTCAAGTACACAGGCGTCACGGCGAAGTTCGACCTGAATTGCGAGAACCGCTTCTCGATCATCAGCTGCCGTTTGTACGCCTAGGAAAAGAAAGAGGGACATAACGACTATCGATAACTGTCGATAATCGTTATGTCCCTCTTTCTGCACGCCGTTCGGATCAATCCGTTTAGCCACACATCATTATGCGTATTTTCATCATCATATGTGTTTTCGGACGAGCATTCCGATCGGATTAGTCTTGACTTTCTCCTGAACTTTTGGCCATCATGACAGAATGGAACCATTCCGACTGTCAAGTCGGGGGATCCGGTTCTGGTGTTGGAACTCTCAAATCCGCTAGGGAGTCGATATGAGCGAAAGCGAGAATCTCGAAAGCGAGACCCCTTACACAAAGCCAGTCGTCTACGAGATTGTTGCCGAGAATGGGAACATTATCGCGGTTCCCAATCAGCAAGCTGCCAGAGTTCCGGCGAACCTTTTGAGGGAAGAGCCAGATGGACCAATCACACTGGACCTCTTGCTTACGAACCAATCCGCATACATCGACGACAAGCATCTAAAGTTCGATGCGAATTGGGGTGTGTGGATCAAGCCTAATGCTCCCATCACTCTCCAAGATCGCTTTCAGCAAAAATCCAACCCGAGTCCGTATATGGTAACGCGACTCACGGACGGTTTTCGGGTCAAGCTGCTTTCGTCTGCGAACCCTCACCGGATCGGGAGGTCGCATGAGGTTCAGTCGTTCCAGGGCTACATTGCGGCGAAGGAAGTGAAGTGACGAGGCGGCGACGGTATCGAGAAAAGAAAGGGGGACATCGCGATTATCGACAGTTGTCGATAATCGCGATGTCCCCCTTTCTGAGCCTAGGAAGTGGCAACACGGTCAGGGCTTAGGTAAATTGGAAAATTGGCCTTTTAGCTTCGCGCTGACGTTGGTTATATCGCGTTTCCTAGCTGGTAAGACGCCATGGAAGACCTCTCCCACTCGGCTGTGCCCTCCGCCCTCGGTTACTACTTCCAAGGACTATTCGCGTTAGTTGTGCTCTTAGATAGCAGCGATGGCGGTGCGGTGAGCGTCGAGACCGCCGACGACGTGGTCCGCCACGATGGACTAATCTCCCTTTTCCAGCTAAAGCACAGTACAGGCACGCCCAAGCCTCTGACCGTCAAGAACGACGGTTTTTGGAACACCTTAGGCATTTGGTCTTCCGGGCCATTCGACAGGTCAGTGAGTTTCGTCTTCGTGACCTGCGCTGAGATAGCTGCCGGGTGCGAATTGGCTCGCTTGACCGTGGCAAATAGCGAACGCGATGCCTTGCGGCAAGCGCTCGATCAGGAAGCGAATCGGGTATTGACAGCACGTAAGACCGCAAAAGCCGCTGGGAAGAAAATCCCGTTTGCGGATCGCGCGGCGGGCTGTCAGGCTTATCTGGGTTTGGGTCCTGATGACCGCAAGAGATTGCTCGACCTCATCAAGATCGTCCCGGCCAGCTTCACAGCGGCCACGGCTCCCGGCGAGGTCGAGAAGCGGTTCCAGTCGGTCCTCCTGCCCTCGATTCGCGGCCACGTGGTCGAACGGCTGATCGAATGGTGGGACCGTCAGGTTGCCCTGTCGCTCATAAAGAAACGCTCAAGAGAGATCCACAAGTCCGAACTCCAGAGCAAGCTCCACGACCTTTTCGTCGAGCACTCGGCTCAGGGGTTGCCGGATGATTTCAGCGGCCGTGAACCGGCTTCCATCGAGGCGGAGACCGGGAGGATTATGGCCAAGCAGATCGAGTGGGTCCTGGGTGGACAGTCAAGGCTTCAGAGGGCAGTGGTCGCCCGATGGCGGGCTAGGAATCAGCGAGGGGCATGGCTTGAAAATGATATTTCGATCGCTTCGGACCTGGACGAATTCGACAAAAACTTGATCGAAGTCTGGGGCGGAAGACACGGGCCGATGGTTGATGACTGCCAGGGGATCGAAGAGCCTGAGCGGTGTAACAGGGGGCGGACCATTTTGGATTGGTCGCATCACAACGCGACTATGGAGCTGCCCCCATTCCGACCCACCTGGTCGCAGGCATACCTCGTGCAAGGCAGCTTCCAACAGCTGGCCGAACAGGAGAAAGTCGGCTGGCATCCCGACTTTGCGACCTTGTTGAGTGCGCTGAAGGAGGCGGGCTGATGGCGATGATAAGCGTTGACACCTTCGCCGTGACTAACCCGGCATTCTGCTCGCTTGTGATCCGTGCGTTCGTCGAGGGGTATATTACCGGCGATCCGGAGGGCTCGCTGCTGCCGCTCATTCTCCTCCCAATACCCCTGGTGCTGACAGAAGAAACGGCCGCGACTTTCGCCCAGACTAAGTCGAGCACCGGTCTCATCCCCTGGCTTGGGAGATACCCCGAAGTGACGGTCATGCTTGGCAACCGGATTAGGGGCTCGGCAAACGTAAGTCGCCAGGCCCTGCTTTTCGGGATTCGGCAACGTGTGCTTACCGTACTGCCATCCGGTCGCGTGATACCGGACGCGGATGGGCTCATGAGGAAACCGAGCTTCTCCACGATGTCAGAGGTCGGCAAGGCCACCAGTCTCGCCAAACGACTCGGCACCTGGTGCGGGCAGGTGCGGTCAGCCCAGACGATCTTGATCAGTCTCGGGGTTAACCGATGAGCCGCTGGCAAATCAAGAACCTGCTCTTCTACAGTCACGACAACCAGAAGGTGGAGTTACCATTCGACCTGTCGTCTGTGAACATCATCGTCGGGGAATCGAACTCGGGGAAATCCGCCCTCATCGATTCCCTCGATTACTGCATGGGGGCGAGAGAATGCCACATTCCAGGCATCATCGCCGAGAAGTGCTCTTGGGTAGGCGTGGTCTGGGCTAAGAAGAAGACAGAGATAGTCATTTGCCGAGCACTTCCCATCCCGCCTCATAAATCGAAGGAGGACACGTATTATGCGATCGGGACGCCCGTCACGATCCCAGCATCTGCCGCCGACCTTCACAGGGTAGCTAATACCGACGGGACACTTCGCCGTTTCGAGCAATTGCTCCAGATGGCTGAGGTTATCGGTGAGACATTCACCGAGCGGGAGGGAAAGCGGATATCCTTTCGCAACGCTTTGCCGTACATCTTGGTGAGTGACGACGTCATTATCGACAAAATCTCTCTCCTAAGGGGAATGAATGATGAGCATAGGCTGAGCATTATCGATTCAATCCCGTATTTCCTGGGAGCGGTCGATGAGAATACTGCCGCCGCTGAAATCCGTCTCAAGAAACTCCGGATGCAGCGGGAGCGAGAAGAACGACGCCGTGAAGCGGCCAAGGCTGAGGCGTCACAAGCCCTCGCCCGCGGGGCGGTTCTTCTGCAGGAGGCCGTCTCCCTGGGGATGATCAACGCTCCCGCGGGCGCAGACGCGGCCAACAAAACTCTCCAGGCACTCCAGCTAGCTGCGGCATGGGCTCCTGGCTTGGAAGTAGATGCTGTCGGGCAGAACACGCTGGCCGATCTTTACGCACAAGAGCGTGGGTTGCTCAACTCAATATCACGAGCTAGATCGCAGCTCGCGGCTGCTCGCGATATGCTGGAATCGGCCACCGGCTTCACCCAGACGGTCCAGCGGCAGCGGCGGAAACTGGATGTCCAATCCTTTTTCCGGTCAGGGAACGAGCGCGAGACCTGCCCGATTTGCGATTCCTCGATAGCAGATAGAACGATCCCTATGACGTCGATCCTCGGTGCCTTGGATCGGCTCGATGGCGATCTCAACGAGGTCGAGCAAGACCGGCCGCAGATCGATTCATACATCGCGAGATTGGAAGCCGAGATTGAGGCGAACACCGTGGCCCTCTCGGTGGTCAGGGAGCAGATCTCGGCGATAGTGAAGGAATCTGAGGCCTATTCCCAGCGGCTCGAACTCGATCAAAGGCGGATGCGGGTATCCGGTCGGATTAGCTACTTCCTGGAGTCGATGGTTGAGGCTCAGGAGGCAGTAGCAGCTGCGCCACGCACGGACATTGATGCTGAAATTCGAGAGTTGGAGGGGATCGTCGATCCGGAGGCGAAGGCTGAAAGGCTTAACGCCCTGCAGCTCCAAGTCTCTGGGTTTGCGACCCAAGTGTTGAAAGATCTCCCCTTCGACGAAAATTACCGTGATCTGCAGATCATGTTCGATGCACGAAAAGTGAGAATCCAGTTTGTTCGTGGCTCGAAAGTGTATGACCTGCGGGACATCGGGGGCGACGAAAGCTACCTGAGCGGGAGAATCAGTGCGCTATTCGGCCTGCATAGGCTTTTCGCCGAGGGAAACCGGCCCGTTCCGGGAGTGATCATCTTCGATCAGATCAGCCGGCCGTTCTATTCGCCCGAAACAAACCCGGGGCAAGTCCGATTAGAGTCGTCCGATCGCACCGATCTGAAGCAATACGTTGACGTACTATTCCAAGAGGTCGAGAATCAGAAGACCTTGCAGATTATCCTGCTCGAGCACGCTTATTTCCCGGACGATGAGCGATATACGAAGGCTGTGAAGAAACAGTGGGGGGATGAGGAGAAACTCATTCCGTTCGATTGGCCTACTCACCATGAACTCGCTGAAGCTTCGCCGCCTAAAGCCCAGTTAGATCCGTCCCCAGACTCCGACGGCAAGCCAAGCTAAATCGATCTGTCGCCTGTTAACAAGGAATCAGGCCGATGGATTAGATTTCGGCTCGCTTATTGCCAGACATCTCGTCTCAAATCGGCAACAGCTTCTGCTGACCGACTCGCAGCTCCCCCTCGGCTTCGAGCGAGGACAGGGGCACGCCGAGTAGCCGGATGCCCTTCCTGACTAGGAAGAGCGGCTCGCCACCAGGGAAAAAAAAAGGGGGACATAGCGATTATCGACAGTTGTTGATAATTACCATGTCCCCCTTTTGGTTCTAAGCTCCCTGTCTTCCTACTGATCGCTGCACAATGTGCGTCAAGTCGAGGAAGCGTTCGGTCGCAATAATCCAGCGGTTTCCGGACTCGGGAACTTGATCTTCTTTGCGCAGCGATCAGTAAAGCGAGGACGAAGAGCGAACAACACGCCGGTCGCACAGGGTTTTGTGAGACGCTCTGAAGCTCCCGGTCTTCCCGATGCTGAGAACGAAGCGCGGGGGCCACGTCCCCCTTTCATCCCTAAGGCCTCACTCCCCTCCGTATGGATAGGCTTCGGGGGTCCCTGGTTGGCTTGCAAGGAAGGTATGACGGCAAGCGGGACACTGGCCGCGGTTGCGTACCGAGACGAAGCGAGTCCCGCACTGCGGGCACGGGCGTTCCTTGCGGGCCCACTCTCGCTCGAGAGCCTCGATGTCCAGCTTGCGGCGCTCTTCCGCTTCTTTCCGTTCGAGAATGATCGCGTCGATTGCGTCGGGGCCGCGAATATCATCTGGGTGAGCAGCTACATACTCATGCATACTCTCATAAATCTCTTCATTGCACGCGTAATACTGAGTGTCGAGGCCGTTGAGAAACGTTTTGGCCTCAGGTGATAGGTCGCACTTCTGTGAACCGATGTCGGGTTCAACACCGTCGGGGAAAATGGACAATGCTTGTCGCAAGAGACTCGCGGTTTGGGGCAAATCGACTCGTCCAAGGGCGTCGAGCGTTGGCCGTGCGCACCAGCCGGTATTGAAGAACAGTTGGTCGAAGCCACCGTTCAACACCTGGACATGGAGGTTATAGACACAGAAAACCGTACGTTCGGCCTCATTTAAACCCTCGAAGCCGACGATACCGCAAAGCTCGAGCATACAATCGCCCAGGTCGAGAATAGACTGTCGGGCGTCATGATCCATCAGCTGTTCCCTAATCGGGGTTCTTCTGTAAATTCTCACCGCTACTTCATCCGTGGCACTTTGGCGTCGTCGTAAGTCGGGAAACGAGCGATCAAAACCGCCATTCCGTAGCCCATAATGACCCGTCCCAGTTTTTACGACTGTAAAACAAGCTGGTTTTACGTCTGTCTCTGGCCGCGGTGACCGGGCACCGATCCGCTCCTCCACACTACACTTGGCTGTGGTCTGTGGCGCTGACGAAATCGCCGAAAGCGGCCCGTACCCCCAGGATCGCGCAGGCCTGAGAAAAGGGGGCGGGAGTGAATGGTACGAGGATAAGGATTCCGTGCAGTACGATTTCAGGCTCCTGTACACTGTTTTTGCGACGAGGATCAGTGCACGCCTGCTCTTAACCTCGTGCCATTCACTCCCGACCCCTTTTTTCGCCCCGCCGGTCATGGCCTTCCCGTAGCAAACGGACCAAAAACAACGCTAAGACGAGGGTCGCCCCTCGGCCCGCGACTTCTCCTTCCTCGCACTCCGTTCCATGAAATAGGATGATGTTGTCATTATGACAATCAGGACAAGGAACCTAATCCAGTGCTGGTCCCACAGATAGATACCCGTCGGGCGGATGAAGGTGACGTCGAGGCCAGGGCGGAGAGTGTAAAGGGCGACCAAGGCCGGCATGCCGATAACCAGGCACGTCAGCAGTAGAGCTTGTAGAGCAGGGTAAGGTCGGACCCGGTCCCGACGCCACCAGATCCAAGAGCCGATGGCGTTGGCGACCGCGAGGCAGACCAGCCATATACCCGCGACTTCGGGGGCGCGCCGGACGAATGCGACGGCACCGACGAGCATCCAACCCGTGAGGCAAAGTTGAACGCCGAACCAGGCGCCCGTGTGCCATTGGAAATGGCCGGGACCTGGCAACGCTTTCTTGGTCTCCATCTCTTCCTCTCCGAGCCTCCGCTTAGTGAGACTCTCGATCACCTATGCATGAGCAAATTTCCTCAGAGTCGATAGGCACCGAAAAGGGCCGATTTCGGCACTCCTTTTCAGCGTAACAAAAATCGCTCAGGAGAGCCAAAAAACCGTACCGATACCCATTCCAGAATCAACGTCCGTCGCCGTCATTACTCCGCCGAGATTCAGGATGGGCAAAGCTTAGCGTTGTCTGTGGTCCGTTTGCTGGGGGAAGGCCGTAATGGGCGTGCTCGACGGGCAGGAGGCCGTCGTCGGCATCTCTCAGCTCGCCAGGTCGATCCCGACCAAGCGCGGCCCCGCCCTGCTCCTCCGGCTCGAGGTCCACAAGGTCAACCTTGAAGGGCAGCGGATCTGCCGGGGTCGGGAGTACGTGAGGTTGGGGGAAGCAGCGGAGGAAGTGTGATGGCCAACAAGTTACGTCGAACATTCGCACTCGATAAACAATCACACTAAATTGCTCATTATTCTCAATATATAAAAATTATTGTGCAGTGCTGACAACTTACTTCTGTCAATATTAAATACTGTTCGACTCAACTTCTTGATGCCATAAGGGTTCAGTCGCCACGTGCCGGGGCGTGAGGTCCCCTCGCTCGATCGAGGAGTTTCTTGTTGGAGACGTGTTGGTTTCGCTTCCCGGAACTCCGCTTCGGCCGAGGCTTCTTTGAACCACGACGGCACCGGACCATCCGATGCACGGGGATCTTCTCCGCCAACTCGTTCAGCAGCCGGGACACCGTCGTGGCCCGGGAATGTGAAACAGGGGCATAGCGATTATCGACAGTTATCGATAATCGCTTTCCCCCCCTTTCTTCCATGCTTTGCTTGGCTTGACGCCGGGATTCGATTCAGGGCATCTCTCGCGAACGCTAATCGTCCTCCGCGAGAATCCCTTGGAGGATGGGGACCTGCTCCTTGGCCAACTCGACACACCGCTTCGCTTCACCCTCGACGGGCTTGCCGCGGTCGGCATAGAGCTTGAGCACGAGCATCTGGCAGGCCATGGCGTTCACGTAATCGTCAGCCTTGATGCTCTCGCCCGCCTCTCTGTTCAGCGAGACGACGCGAGATTGAAACTGGTGCTCGGCCCACGCGGGATAGAGCAGGATCGCGAGCGCCAGCACCAACAGCATCGCGACCAGGCCCGCCAGGAGGCTGTGATTGCTCGGTCCCGGCTTCGGCCCGGTGTCGATCGTTCTCAGGATGTCCACGGCACGCCTCCAACTCGTATGGGTGATCAGACCTGGAGCCGATTCGGTTCGTGCCGGATTATGTTGCGTGTTTCCGCGGCCGGTCAATCGCCGGTTCTACGGTTCCTCGTAAATCGTGAAGAACACGTCGAGCAGAGTTGCGCGATCTCGGGGCAGGCGTGATGTTCCACGGACTCGGCTTCCCCTGTGGAACGTCCGACAATCACCGTCATGTTGCGCCGACCATACAATACAACGATCATTCCAGTTGCGCGGGCCTATCCGAGGTCCGATCCGCAGTCAAACTGAGACAGCACACATGCAGCCATCTAAGATTTTCCTCCATTCAATATGAGATCCACCATCTCAATCGTGTCGGACACGAACCAATTTCTTGACTGGAAAAGAAAATGGGGACATCGCGTACCCGATGTGCCCGCGCAAAGCCCCCTTGTTCCTGGAACTGCCGGGCCTGCACGGCGAGCGTCTCAATCTGCTCGGCCGTCACTCGCCGGACGCCGCGCTCAATGAGTCATGTCGCGATTGAGTCGCGGTGGCGCAACGAACCGGCTTTCCTCATCAGGACGAGGAAGGTCGCTTGAAACGCGCCCTGGGCGACGTGCGGGTCGTTCAGCACCTGACGGCAGACGCGCAGAACCATCGGCCCGTGCCACTCGACCAGCGCCGCGAACGCCATCTCGGCCGACTCGCCCCGCCGGGCGATGAATCGGTCCAGGAGGTCACCGTCCGACAGGCCCGCGACCGTCCCTACGTTGAACAGGCCGCGGAGACCCCGTTGAATTTCAAGGCGTCGAGCGTCCGCCACAGCTCGTGCCCTCGACTGAGTCGTCGATCCCAGGGAGTAGTGGAACGGACCGGCCGGTCTTTCGGAAATCCTCAAGCGGATCGCGTTCCCCGAAGCTCGTGCAAGCCCCCGGGCTCATTGCCGATCAACGGGCCAGGCTCGACAGGCTCGGTTCCGCATCGAAGGGGTCGAGCCGCAGCCTGGGAATGGTGTTGTCGTGGACCAGGGTCCCACGATGGCCAACGAAGAAGTCGTGGTCCGCGGCCACCTCGAGGTTGAACACGGGCTGAACCGTTCCTGCCTCGACCGATTCGACCTGGGCGAGGCCATCGAGCATTCGAAGGGTATCGCCGGCCTTCAGGTCGCGCGCCATCACCCAACCCTGGCCCGCCTTCCAGAACCGGTGGAACGGGCTGCTAACGATCGGCTCCGCATCGCCGGTCATCCGGATCCGGAACGTCGAGCTCGGTGGATTGTGGAGGACGACCAGGATCGGCTGGTAGCTCAAGGCACCGGTCTTGAGGTCCTGGGCCAGAACCCTGTCCCCGACGTGAAGACTTTCGATCGACTGCGGGCCCTGAAAGGTCCGCACCTGCGTCCCGGCGCCGAAGCAACTGGCGATTTTTGAGATCGGCTGGATCACAATATCGGTAGACGTTGTCGTCGGTCCCGCGGGGGACACGAGCGTCGGCACCGGGACAAACTTGGGCTGGTAGGCCAGCGGGACGTTCTGAACGATCGTCGGGGCAGGCTGGTCGGGAGCCGGGAGATAGGCGTAACCCTGGAGGTCAATCCACCACGCCTTCCAGGCGTCGATGTCCGCGCCCAGGTCCAGGCCCGAGACCTCGTCGAGTACTCGCACCACCGAGTCGTTCAATTTTTTCACGTCGGCGTTGTGAGCCTCGATGGCGGCGGCATCTTCGGCGAGTTGCTGTTGGGCCGAGATCGCGGCCCTCTGGTACTCGCGCACGATTTGACCGACCGGGATCAGCGTCTCGGACGCGACAGGCGTGCTTGTCGCGGTCTCTCGACCGATGGTCATCCCCGTGACATATTGGCGAAAGTAAGCGTCGGGATTGGCGAGGAACGCCTGCCGATTATACGGATGATCCCGGAAGAATCGGTCCAACTGCCCGATGGGATTGGCACGGTAATCGGTCAGGGCCGCCGCAACCGCAGGGTCGCTCGGCCGGTAATCCGCGAACTGCCGGGAGGAGAGAGCGGGGATCAATTGCGATTTCGTGACATGCCGCAACGTGCCCAGGCCGTTCAGGCGAGAGACGACGGGCAGCCCTTCGGCGTCGTAGGCGACGGGTTCGCCGGCGAACAGCGGGATGTTCGGCATCGCGGGCGGGGCGTAGAGCCGCTGCACGTTGAGTTTCTTCCCCTTGACGAAGAGTGCGCCGGGAGAGCCCGGCCCTCCCACGGGGCGTACCTCGTAGGCGATGGTCTCCTGGAGCAATCCGGTCAGGAGGCGAGCGAACTCGCGGGGATCACGCTGTTTGAGCGTCTCGATCGCCACACGTCGGATTTCCGCCGACTCACCGAAGACCGCCAGCATCGCCAGGGCACGTGACGCGGCCCCCGAGTCGATCTGCCCCAGTACCCGGACCGCGATCACCTGGGAGGGGGCCTCGCCCGCGGCGAACACCGCGCAGACCGCGGGGACCGCGCGTGGGTCGGTCACACCAGCCAGCAAGTCCTCCGCCACTTGACGTTTCGACTTGCTGGAGAGCCAGCCCTGCCATTTCTCCAGGAGGGGCCGCCACCGCTTATCAGCCTGCTTCTGGGCCTGATTCTCCGCCTTTTCCTCGGCGATCTCGACCTCGGTCATCCATCGCCCGTTGTGCTTCTTGCACCCCAGTCGCTTCCACGCCGCCTCGCGGCTCGGATCGAGCCGGACCACCGACGACAGATGGGCGGTCGCTTCGGCCTTGAGTCCTTTCTCCTCGCACCAAAGCGCCAGCTTCCAATGCGCGTCGGCCGTGTTGGCGAGTTTGGCCCGTCTCGTGTTGTATTCAGCCAGCGTCGCGGAGAACTCCGCATCGGCCCGGACCTTGTCGGGGATACTCTCCGGGCGCTGCCAGCGGCCATGATAGTCAACCAGGCCCATGAGCCCCCGCGCCATGGAGTGCCGTGGGTTGGCGATGACGGCGATGGCCAGGTGCTTGAGCCGCTCGGCTTTAAGCCCGTGGGTCTCGCACCAGAGAGCCAGCCTGACATGAGCGTCCGGGTCGCGCCCGACCTGGGCCTTGGCCGCTTCGTAAGCGGCCATGTCGGCCGGGTTCCCGCCGACGACCGAGGCTGGAGGTGAGCCGGCGGCGACGAGCAGGGCAAGGATCGTGGTCGCGGCGTTTCGGGGCAAGGCGTGTGCGAGCATCGCTGGCTCCTGGTGGTTGTCCGATCCGTCGCGGCGTCCGGGCGGGAGACGCTCGGGCGTCCGTTGGGTCGAGAGACTCTCCCCTTGATAGTCGCCCGGATCGGAGAGAACCTAACGCGGGATCCCGAGCGGCCTTGTAATTGTTTCCGATGATCCTGCAAGAAAAGAAGGGAAGGTATAGCGATCATCGACAGTTGTCGATTACCAACAATATCCTTCTTTCTGAGTTCACGAATCCTGGCGACTTGTTCACGAGTCGAAGGCGAAAGACAGGCCGATGGATCATCGCTTTTGCCGGCGATCACGCTCGTCACACGGGTATGATTATCAAGAAAAGCGGCCCCTCACCGCCGGATCCGACATTGGTGACCGGACAGGGCGCCACGCTTTGACCATAGCTTTTGCCGCGGGGACGGCCGACGTTGTTCGGATGGCGATCGGGGGCAAGAGAAGAGGACATGCATTGCGATCTTGGATCGCAATGCATGTCCTCTTCTCTTCCAGACGCGACCGCTGATGCAGATTCCCACGCTCGGGACGGCTTTGGCGTGAGGCAGGAAAGGATGGTGGGAGCGGATCGTACTACGGGATGGCGGAGAGTCGGCAAACCCGGAGTTCGCGGCCGGCACTTGCCGGATCGCCCGAGTGGGCATTCTCCGCCCACCCAGGAGAAGGCAGGCCCAGACACCTAACTTGCCGTCCATGAGGATTTGGCACACCAGTTGCACAAAACAAATAGAACCCTAAGTCATTTAGAGGGCAAGACCTTGGCACAGCAAGAACCGTTTCTAGAACGATTTGAGCCGGTCGCCCATGACGCGGAACGCCTCGTCAGCCTCCATGGCGACTTACTCCGGAGCGAACTCCGGCAATCTACCGCTCAGGCGGTGCCCGCCTTGGCCAGCATTGGAACAGGGGCGGGGCTTGCCCTTGCCAGCGGACTGCTCGGCTCGCTGGCCATTGTCCATGGCTTACATCGTACGACCCGACTCCCGCTTTGGGGATGCTACGGCCTTATAGGCGGCATCCTGGGTGCCGCAGGAGCCGGACTCATGGCGTCGGGTGCCCGTCAGATTTCCGGGGTCAGTTTCATCCCGTATGAAACGCTCGCAACGCTTAAGGAAGATCTCCAGTGGATCAGGGGAACGACGAAGAAGTGAAATCGCCCTCCCAACTCCGGGAGGCAATTGCTGAAGCCCGAGCCGAGTTCGGGGCGCATCTGAACGCCCTGGCGGAACCCAAACTTCCTAGCGGGGGCGATGGCCCCGGAGACGAACCGATGCAAGCGAAGCAAACTGCGGCGAAGACGACCAAACGTTCGAAGACAATCGCCAAGAGCGACACGAAGACCGAACTGGCCACGAAGCCCCCAAAGAAAACCCCTTCAAAGCCCAAGAAGAGCACGCCAGCCCGTATCGCCAAGGGGGCGGCCGTCCAGGCGGCTCGTGCCCTTGACACGATGGCCGCCGGTGCCGTGGTGGGAGCCGTGAAGGCCGCCGCGCAGGCGATTAACGAAAAGGAAGCGAAGGGGCGCCGGAGTCCTACCTCGACCGGCAAAGTGTTGGGGGAGATCGCACCCGATGCGGCCATGGGGGCCCTTGCCGGCGCCGCTCAAGCGATGATGCCCGAAGGGATCGAGACCAAGCCGACCAAAAAGGCCGCAAAGCCCAAAGCTGCGAGGAAGTCACATTGATCAGTCGGTCGCAATGCTCCTGGGCCCACGGAGGGGTTCAGGGGGACAATTGCGGTGGGGAGGCCGGAGGAATAAAGCCTCACGCATCCGGCAGCAACTCATCCAGCCCAAAGAAAGGAAAGGGGGCATAGCGGAACGCCACAAAGATAAGACGCAAACTTTTGGCAAAAAAACGACTTGCAAGCAATACCAGGCGAAGGCCATTCGAGTGTTGCTGACATTTGGATTGAACGATTCGGCATAGAATCAAGCGGCTTCCAGGCCAATGCACGAATAACAAAAGCTTCATTCATTGATCCAAATTAACCGAAATCAATCCTAAAACGCAATCCGCCATAGAGTTACGCTTGCCTACATGGCATTTCGCCATGTCCCCCTTTCTTTTCCCGCCTGCGGTGTGAAGGATCTCGCAAATTCGTTCTTCGTGGGTGGCATCGGTTCAGGTCATCCCGGCCCTGGATTGCGTGCCCGGTGCAACTCGCCTATAAACGATGGAGTTGGCGGTGTGATCAGTTCCGGGAGCATCCTGATGAGTTGGCTCAATCGACAATGCCCGGCTTGGTCGAGCACGTTCGCGTTGCTCGTTTCGGCGGTCCTCCTCTCCGCCGCTCACGCCGAGGAGCCGGGTTTCAAGCCGATCTTCAACGGCAAGGATCTGACGGGCTGGCGGCTAGGCGAGACGAACCTGGCCGGAAAGACCGCCTCCGACGACGGCCGGTTCACGGTCAAGGACGGCGTCCTCGTGATTGCCGGCTCGAGGGACAAGCCTCCCAAGATGACCGAGATCGACACGGTGGAGTCGTTTGATGGCGACTTCACCCTCCGCCTGGATTTCCGCGCCTCGAAGGAGGCGAACAGCGGCGTCCACCTGCGGGACAAGGTCTTCGCACATCAACTCCAGATCCGCGACTACCCCCGCGTTGGTCCCTACAAGACACTCAAGAATTACAAGCCCGGCGACTGGAACGCGATCGAGGTGGTCGTCACCAGCACCAAGGCCCGCTGCACCTGCAACGGCGAGCTGCTCGAAGCCGCGCTTGCAATCCCCGACAAGGGCCCCCTTGCCCTGCAATCCGAGACCAACGTGGTCGAATACCGGAATATTCGAATCAAGGCCGAGGGGCGGGTCCAGGAGGTCAAGCGCGAGATCCCTTACGCAACGCCTGCGCACGAGCGGCAGGTGCTCGATGTCGATTCGCCGCCTCACGCGAAGAAGTTCGTCTTCGTCTCCACCAACGACCGGCGCCTGCCGAAGGTGGACGTGGAGACCATCGTGCGCGAAATCGCCAGATCGATCCATTGAGTGTGCGACGACCCATAATCCACCCGGACATCCCGCTCGCTCCCCGCAACCCATCGACCATACCGGATCTCTCATCCTCATGACTCCATCCGACCATTCAAGACGTTCGTTCCTGAGGACCTCCGTCGCACTGGCGGGTACGATTCCGCTCACCGCCAATCTCTCAGCGGCGGAGGCACGCGAGGGCGAAGGGCCGCTCATGGCCTATGTCGGCACCTTCAGCTCACCGCTCCGCGACGTACTGCCGACCCAGGTGGACCTGCCGCCGGGGAACGGCCGCGGCATCCACCTCTTCCAGATGGATCGCACCACCGGGGCGTTGAAGCCCGCTGGCCTCCACGAGATGGGAACCAGCCCGAGTTGCCTCGCCCTGAGCGCCAACGGGACCCGATTGTATTCCGCCAACGAGACCGATCGCGTGGGCGACGAGAAGCAGGGGACGGTCACTGCCTTCGCCGTCGATCGGGCGGACGGGCATCTGACGCCCCTGAACACCGTCCAGTCCGGCGGCGCCGGGCCGACCTACGTGAGCGTCCACCCTTCGGGACGGTTCGTGCTGGTGGCCAACTACTTCGGCGGCTCCGTGGCGGTGCTGCCGATCCTCCCCGACGGGCGTCTGGGGGAGGCCTCGGATCTCAAGACGGATGCCGGCACGATCGGACCCGCCCGGGCGAAGAACGCCCCGACGGGCAGCTTCGCGTTCAGCGGGCACGATCGGACCCACGCGCACATGATCCAGGCCGACGCCGCG
Source organism: Singulisphaera photorubra (assembly GCF_045290345.1). Lineage (GTDB taxonomy): Bacteria > Planctomycetota > Planctomycetia > Isosphaerales > Isosphaeraceae > Singulisphaera. Next base: position 6,681,928 of record NZ_CP155447.1, read on the forward strand.
GGGCGATTCGTCCTGCATGTCGACCTGGGCCTGGACCGGATCTTCGTCTGGAAGTTCGACGACCAAAAAGGCGTCCTGACCCCGAACGAGCCGCACGCGATCGCGCTGCCGCCCGGGGACGGGCCGCGGCATTTCCACTTCCATCCCAACGGCCGTTGGCTCTACTCCATCCAGGAGGAGGCCTCGACGATCGTCCTGTTCGACTACGACGCGAACCTCGGGACTCTGGCCCCGCGGCAGACGATCTCGACCCTGCCCCCTGGGTTTGCGGGCAGCAACTTCTGCTCCGAGATCCTGGTCTCGGCGGACGGGCGTTTCGTCTACGCCGGCAACCGGCTCCACGACAGCATCGGGATCTTCGCCGTGGGCCCGCGCGGCGACCTGACGTACATTGGGGAGGAATGGACGCGGGGGAATTATCCCCGCAGCTTCAGCTTCGACCCCACCGGCCAGTTCCTCCATTGCTGCAACCAGCGCGGTGATAACATCGCCGCATTCCGGGTGGATCGCAAGGCCGGCGGCTTGCAGTTCACCGGCCATTACACGGCCGTCGGCAATCCTTCGTGCATCGTCTTCCTCGATCTCGGCAAGGTGAGATAGCGTCTCATGCTGATCGTTCACGTCCACATCCAGGTGAAGCCCGATCGGGTCGAGGCCTTCAAGGCCGCCTGCATGGAAAACTCGCGGAACAGCCTGAACGAGCCGGGCATCGCGCGGTTCGATGTGCTGCAACAGCAAGACGATCCCACCCAGTTCCTGCTGGTCGAGATCTACCGTACGGCCGACGCGCCCGCCGCCCACAAGCAGACTGCGCACTACCGGCAGTGGGCCGAGGCGGTGGCCGACATGATGGCGGTTCCCCGGTCCAGCGTGAAGTTCAACAAGGTCTATCCTGAAGACGGCCTCCCATGATCTTTGAATTCGCAACGGCCGGGCGGATCCTCTTCGGACGCGGCAGCGCGCGGCAAATCCCCTCTCTGGCCAGGGACCTCGGCCGGTATGCCCTGGTGGTCCTAGGGGGCTCCGACCGCGGCCGCGAGGCGTTGACGCAAGGCCTCGGCGAGGTCGGCGTCCGCTCGATAGTCGTCAACGTGAGCGGGGAACCCAACGTCACCGTGGTGGACGACGCGGCTCGAATCGCACGATCGGAACGCTGCGACCTGGTGATCGCCGTGGGCGGGGGCAGCGTGATCGACGCCGGCAAGGCGATCGCTGGTTTGCTCACCAATCCAGGGGGCGTCCTGGACTACCTGGAGGTGGTGGGAGGAGGAAAGGCGCTGCGCGAGCCCGCCGTGCCGTTCCTCGCCGTTCCCACCACCGCGGGCACGGGAACCGAGGCGACCCGCAACGCCGTGCTGGACGTCCCCGAGCATGGGGTGAAGGTGAGCCTGCGGAGCCCCCACCTGCTCCCCCGCGTGGCCATCGTCGACCCCGAGCTGACCCTGACGCTCCCGCCCGAGGTGACGGCCTTCACCGGCATGGACGCGCTGACGCAACTGATCGAGTCGTTCGTCAGCAACGCGGCCAACCCGTTCACCGACGGCGTCTGCCGCGAGGGACTCGCGCGTGCGGCGAGATCCCTGCCCCTCGCCTATCACGACGGCTCAGACCTCGCGGCCCGCGAGGACATGGCGCTCGCCGCCCTGTTCAGCGGGATTGCCCTGGCCAATGCTCGGCTCGGCGCGGTGCACGGGTTCGCGGGCGTCCTCGGAGGGGCCACAGGTCATCCGCACGGCGCCCTCTGCGCCCGGCTCCTGCCCTTCGTCATGGAGGCGAACATCCGCGCGGTCAGCGAACGGGGTGATCCGGCCACCCTCCAGCGGTACATCGAGATCGCCCGGACTCTGACCGGCGACGCATCGGCCACCCTCCGTGACGGCGTGACCCGCGTGCACGAACTCTGCGCGGAGCTGAAGATCCCGCCCCTGCGGGAGGCCGGCCTGTCCGTCGCCGATTGCAGCCGGCTGATCCCGCTCGCCCAGCGGGCCAGTAGCATGAAGGGTAACCCCGTGACACTCCTCGACTCCGAACTGCGTCAGATCCTTGAGGCGGCGATCGATCAGTAGCCTCGTCTGGTCGCAGGCTTATGCGCGCGTTCTCGGGGAGCGAGAGAATGCGGATCGGCCTAATATTGAGGTGTTCGTGCGTTGTCGTGGGGGCAGTCATGGCCGGGCACTTCAAAGGGGAGACTTGGGAGAGTCGAGGAGAAACGGCTGCAACGCTGCCCTCCCCAATAGACTCCCAAGAACCCCGGCTATACCCAGCCTAGGTGTCTGGCCGCCGTTCGCTCCCCTTCAACAACGAAATGACAATATGCGCCGCCTTTGAATCCCTGCCAAATGCACGCGTGAATGCCCAGAAGTCGTCTTTCCTGCTCTCATGCAAGTCTTTATATAACCAGCGGGGCCATTCCATAAAAACATAAAGGCTTGATGCGCCAACTTTAAATTGGCAGCTCAATATCATGTTTCGATTATTCGTCTGGACGGAGAAAGACTTTTCCTCTCTCAGCCTCGGCAGACGAAGCAAAGACGCCGTCGAACCCGTCGGATCGACCGCCCGTCGGGGCCGACTAGACTTCACCGGATGCGCCCTGAGGAATTCATCGAGAGTGCGGGAGCAGTTCAAGGCGACGGGATTTGCACGACGGGCTTCCCTGCCTGGTTGTAGATTCGGAGGACCGGCGTGCCATCGGCTTGGCGCCGTGCCACAGGAAGCCCGGGACCAGTCGCACCTGCTCGAGGGTCGGCTTGGGAGCACACCACGCCGGTCGGCGTGGGAGGCGAGGGCCTCATGACCGCCGCGTCGAGCGGCGGCCAACCATCGGCTGACGGCGATCTCGATCGCTCCGAGGGCCGTAGCGATGTCGCGCAGCATCCAACCCTGTCGATGCAGATCCAGTGCGCGCATTCGCCGCCACTCTCTCCAGTGGTGAGGATGAGATGAGCCGGCCGTGCCCTGATTGTACGGGTTCGGGAACTCGAGGCATTTCTGCACCGCTCAGTAGACTTTGGGGTCCACTTCGCTATATCGTAATGCTCCAAAAAGCTTCATGCCCGAGTGAGCCTTGATGTCAGGCGTCTACCTCACACCCATTTCTCAGCAGACGACTCGCAAGGAGTTGTGGTGTTTCCTGCTTCCAGATTCACAACGTTTGTGAATTCTGACTCGATTCAACGACACATCCGAGTTCATAAACCATGCCACGTCGTAAGATCGGCCGCAAGATTGGCCCAACCCTCGAAGCCTTGGAAAATCGAACCGTACAGACGGTCGGAATATCCCTATCGGGCACGGTTCTCACGATAACCGGCGACAGCTGGCATAATGACGCCCTTGTTTCGAAGGTAAAGAATCGATTGACGGTCCGGGTCGAATCGGTCCCCACCAGCGGGTTCGTCCTCACACCCGAAGTCGTGACGAAGTCGTTCAGTAATGTGAAAACCATACGCTTTCTGGGCAATGCAGGAGATGACTCGTTCGATAGCACCTACATCTATCCATGCTACATCGACGGGGGCTCGGGAGACGATGATCTGGAAGGCGGTGGCGGCAACGACACCATCATCGGCGGGGCCGGCAACGACACCCTCCGGGGCGTGGGTGGCGATGATACGCTCTATGGAAGGGCCGACTCCGATAAGCTCTATGGTGGCTCGGGCCTCGATGGTTTGTACGGGGGTGGGGGAACGGACGAGCTCTACGGTAACGAGGACGCCGATCGGTTCCTCATATTGGATGGGCAGTCCGAGCACAAGGACGCCAGCTCGACTGACGCTGTAATCCGCTTCAAGAGCGACGAGAAGGGCTGGCCGGAAGGAGATGTTGAGGCGGTTGACCTGGGATTGCAGCAACTCCACCTCAGAACCAGGAATGACAATCTCCTTGAGACGAGCTCGGGAGGTTCGTTAACCTTCAGCCGAGGTGCCGACAATGGGACAATCCGAGGGAGGAACCGGGGGTCAGGGAGAATCACGCTTTACGACGGGGCCTTCAGTTCCTCCGGCCAGACGGCCCTCACGACGATCCACGAGGTTGGGCACAACTTTGATACGGAGCATCAGAACTGGAGCAAATGGATGTCCCAGTCGGGTTGGCGGAGCAGCGAACCGTCGTCCTCCGATGCGTCCAAGTACTCGAAAGGTACGGATGACGAGGAAGATTGGTGGTACCTGAAATCGGCGAAGTTCGCTCGCTCCTACGGCAAGACCAATCCTCGCGAGGACTTCGCGAGCGCCTGGGAGAGCTATTTCGTCTTCAAGTACAAACTTAAGAACGAAACCGGCGTAGTGAAACTTACTTCGGCCAAGTCCAAACATCTTGAAGATTTCTACAAATCCCTAAGTTGATATGCAACGCCGAAGGATCGGCCTCGGGTCGGGGCGTCGCACGCCAACGTGCTGCTCCGGCCCGGACGATCAGCACTTTACGGTTTCTGAGACCTGCCGGAATGATGTCAAGCTTGAGCTCACCCTTCTGCGGGGCTAGACCACGAGCCGGCTTGATTGTCGCGCCCATTCGGGCTAACCTTCGCGTATGAAACATCTCACCCCGACGCTCCTCTTCTTTGTCGCATCGGCCGTACGACCCGCCGAATTCACTGCACGTACCGCTGTCGGGAAAAGAAAGGGGGATACAGCAATCTTCAACAGTTGCCTACATCTACTATGTCCCCCCCCTTTCAGCGTCCGATGGTGAGTCAGATTGACCCACGGTATGTCGGACCGGAGCGTCCCTGGAGTTGGCCCGCCATGGTTTTCTCAGGTCGGACGACAGAGAATCAGACAACAGCCGTACTTCCCCGGTGTTTTGTTAACGACCTCCAAACCGGTTGGACACCCTAAATAAGCGACGTGTTGGATTTTGCGATTTACGATAACACGGTGCCCTGCACCTTGTGCCTGGCAATAGGCAGAAAGCCGAGGCGATTTAGACAGACGAGAATTCTGTCGAACCATCGTTAGCCGGAGCAGGAGAACACCGATGGATTCTCAGGACCAGACGCTGAAGAGCCTGCGGGTCGTCGGAAAGATTGTCGGCTATACTCACCGCGGCATCTTCAGCCCGCGAGAGGCGGTCGACAAGATCGCCGATGAACTCGCATACTACCGACTGGGCGACCTCGCAGAGGCAGTGCTCCCGCTGCTCACGCCTGAACTGGTTGCGGAACTCCGAGCCTGGGTAGGCGAGGTGATGCATCCGGGGTACCGATATGAATCCGTGGGTCTAGGCGTGGCGCCTCCCGAGGATGATCGGCTCCAGATGCAGGTAGAACTGGTGTCGCTCGCTTCGCGCTTCGCTCGCTTGGGTATGACGCCAGCCGAAGATGGTCCCAGCACCTTGGCGGTCGACGCCTAATCTGGCGACACAAGGGACTTGGTCTGCCACGGCGGCTTCTGGGGGGGGGGCGGAGAAAGACTTCGGCGGACCGGTCCACGGAGTTTGCTCGTTCGGTAGCGTGCTTCGGTTACATTGCCCTCGGCGTGCCGGGCCGAACCACATAAACACATCTTGCAATTAAAAAAATTACACATATCGATTTTACACGGTTGCCTGCAACCGACAAATCTCACTTTCATCGTTCTGTCTCAACCTCGCCGACACCGCAGGAATCAGCCCGCTCCTCGAGCGACACAACCGCAGGCGGATTCCGTACACAGAATAGGCATGTCGCCTGCGCGATCCCTGGTTCAGTTCAAGGCCTCCGCATCGAAGGAGTCGCCGATGGCCGGTCTATCCAAGGCTTACGATAGCGTCGTGGACGCGGTGATGGGCGGATTCAAGAAGATCATGGGCAACGGCGTCCAGTGGCACACCAACGAGTACGGCTTCTGGGTCATCAGCCAGCCCAGCCCGGACAAGAAGAAGCCGGTCTTCCACTACACGAAGCCTGAGACCAACAATGCCGGCCACGTGGAGATGACCCTGCCGTCAGGCGTCCCGGTATTCGCCAACTGCCACACGCACCCAAAGTCCACCAAGACTGGGGACTTCAGCACGGGCGACAAACGCCAGTTCGAGATGGTAAGGAAGAATCGGCCCGGCATCGACTGGTATCTCTTGAATCCCTCCGGGCAGATCCGTCGAGCCACGACGGCGGGGGATTTTCCGGGGGGCGTGCCTGTCGCATTGTGAACGTCGGTCGAAAAACGTAGCGCTCGCCGGTCTCCGATGTTCGGTCGAAAAACGTAGCGCTCATAGATCCACTCGTGGCGTCTGGTACACCAAGGTGAACACTGTTTCGCCTCGATACCCCACGCGTCGCGAGGTCTATGGGTGTTCACACACATGCAAAACTGGGCCGAGATCCGCCGTCGCGTCCTCGTGGACGGGCAGAGCAAACGTTCCATCTGCCGCGAGTTCGACATCCACTGGGACACCCTCCAAAAGATCCTCCTCCATAATGAGCCTCCAGGCTATCGCCAGAACCTGCCGCGTTCACGCCCCAAACTTGAGCCGTTCTTACCGATCATCCATCAAATCCTCCAGGATGACCGCAAGCGCCGAGGAAGCAGCGGCATACCGTTCGTCGCATCTTTCAACGCCTTAGAAATGAACATGGCTATCTTGGTGGATTGACAATGGTTCAAGGCGTCGTCCAAGCCTGGCGGGAGGGGCAAGCCGAAGCGTTCCTCCCCCTGGTCCACCGGCCCGGCGACGCTCAAGCGGACTTCGGACGCGCCGTCATCAACATCGCTGGACAATCCTCCACGGCCGCGATGTTCGTCATGACGCTCACCCATTCCGATGCGATCTTCTGCGCCGTCTTCCCGCGGGAATGCACGCTCACCTTTCAGGAGGGACATCGCCTCGCCTTCGAGTGCTTCGGCGGCATACCCCGTCGGATCACCTACGACAATACCCGGATCGCCGTGGCTCGGATTCTCGGCCACCGGGGGGAAGGCGTGACCACCGAGTTCCTCAAAATGAAAAGTCACTACTTGTTTGAATCTCATTTCTGTCGTGTTCGTTCCCCAACGAAAAGGACATGTTGAGTCGCTTTAGGCTACGCGCGCGTAACTTCCTCGTGCCGGTCCCCGAGGCCGATTCCTTCGCCGCGCTCAATGCACGCTTGGAAGAGAGCTGCCGGAGTGACCTGGAACGCACGACGCGAGGCCAGACGCTGACCAATGCCCAACTCCTGGAGCGGGAGCGAGCCGAACTGTTGGCCATTCCCAAGGAGCCGTTGAGCATCCGCCAGGTGGAGTCAGTCCGGGCCAATTCGTTGTCGCTGGTACGATTCGATCGCAACGATTACTCGGTCCCGACTCGATACGCGCATCGGCGTCTGACCGTCGTGGCGGATGTAGAGCGGGTGCGGGTGGAGACGACCGGAACAATCGTTGCCAACCATCCTCGATCCTGGGATCGCTGTCGGACAATCTTCGATCCAATCCATTATCTGGGCTTGCTGGAGCGAAAGCCCGGGGCACTGGACTTCGCCCTGCCCCTGGAGGGCTGGGAGTTGCCGGAGTGCTTTGCGGCACTCCGGCTCCGCCTGGCCGAGGACGAGGGGCCGCGTGGCCAGGTCGAGTACATCCGAGTCCTGCGACTCCTGGAACAAGCCACGCTTGGGGAGTTGACCGCGGCGGTCGAGCAGGCCTTGAGTCTGGAGGTGTCGGCAGCCGACGGAGTGCGGTTAATCTTGGAGCACCGCCGGGATCGGCCGACGGCGACATTGGATCTGGAAGGCCTTCCCCACTTGCCACGCGTGAGCGTCCCGGAGCCAGACCTGAGCGGCTACCGCTCGTTGTGCGGGGAGGTGCCGCGATGAGCAAGTCAAGTTCGACGCCAGGAGACTTGGTCCGTTTGAAGCCGATGCTGAGGTCTTTGAAGCTACCGACGATCTGGGCGGAGTGCGAGAAGGTCGCCCGGCAGTGCGCGAGTGAACGGGTGGACCATCTGGGTTATCTGTCGCGGGTGTGCGAACTGGAACTGATCGAGCGGGAGCGAAAGGCGGCGGCGCGCCGACTGAAGGGGGCGCGGTTTCCCGCGGTAAAGACTCTGGGAGAATTCGAGTTCGCGGCCCAGTCGGTGATCCCCGAGATTTTGTTGCACGATCTTTCAAGATGCGAATACATTGACAAGCGTGAGAATGTGCTGTTGGTCGGCGCATCGGGTACGGGGAAGACGCACCTGGCGACATCGCTGGCCGTGGAGGCATGCCAGCGAGGCAAGCGTGTGCGATTCGTGAGGGTGACCGAACTGATCACGAGCCTGCTGGAGGCACGGGATCAACACCAACTGGCGAGGCTGAAGGGGCAGTTGAACAAGCTGGACCTGCTGGTGCTCGACGAACTGGGTTACGTACCGGCGAGCAAGGTAGGAGCGGAGTTGCTCTTTGATGTGATCAGCACAGCATATGAAAGATTCAGTTTGATCGTAACGACGAACCTTCCGTTCGAGCGTTGGACGGAAGTCCTGTTGGACGCGAGCTTGACGGCCGCTGCGTTGGATCGCCTGACGCACCGCTGCCACATCGTGGAGACGGGCAGTGAGAGTTATCGCCTCAAGGAGGCAAAGCGTCGCCGCGTCACTCCGGATGGCTTGAATCGTGAAAGGAAGGTGTCGAGCACGAGTCCTGTGAACGAAAGTCGAGTCGCTGAGCGATCGTCCCCTGTGGACGACCTGAGCTCAGACAGGTAACATCTGTTTACCGGGCGCTACGCTTTTCAACCGGCGCGCGCTACGTTTTTCGACCGACGTTCACACTGTCGCATGGAATAATAAGATCACACCGTAAGGTGGTGGCGATACAACCGGATGAAAATCTATCACCACGGCTGACCGAGCCGTTCATCCTGCGGGCCCCGGTTGGGCAGCGGACGAATAAGGTGAAGGCGTAACCCTAATCAGCCTGAACGGCTACAGGGGTCCGGGAGCCGGATGCACCCGCCACAACTCGGTCGCTGCGTCCTCGGTTCTAAGCTCTTCCTGCCACCCGTGAGCCCTTTCCGGCTCGACCCGCCAGTCCTTCGGCAACGGGCCGGCGAGCTCGCCAAGTACGTCGCCTCCGACCGGCGTCGGCATGGGAAAACAAGGGTAGCTAGGCACTTCAGCGACGAGAGTTGGGCAACTTAGTGAAGATTGCATCAAAACGTTGAACTCGCCGATTTCTCCAGATCTCCTACCCTACCCTATTTAGGTGCGTGGCCGGCGACCACCCCCTCGCCCGCCTGGCGGTGAGTTCGACCTGGCAGGGACATGGCCTCGGGGCGGGGCTGCTGAAAGCCGCCATGCGTCGCACCCTCCAGGCCGCCGACATCGCCGGGATACGGGTCTTCGCGGTCCACGCCAAGGATGAGAGTGCCCGCGATTTTTACGCTCATTTCGGGTTCATCCCCTCCCCGACCGACCCGCTTCATCGCTACCTGCTGATCAAGGATATCCGGCATATCGCCGGTCTTTGAACCAGATGGCGTCTTCGTAATCGTTCACGCCCCGGCGGAGCCCTGGCGTAGAAATTGGCCAGCCCTCGTTCCCCGCGTGGGAATGCCGGCTTCGACGCTCCGCGTCTTCTGCTCATTCCGAGGCACACGTGATGGGTCGAAGTCGCTACAAGTTCGATGAAACGTCCTTCCCGCAGGCGAAATCAAAGGGGTCAGGAGCCGATACGGCGATATCGGCTCCTGACCCCTTTGATTTCGCCCCGGCCTTCTAATCGGCCGCTGTCACGGCGATCTGGCAGCCATCGCAATTCGCGAAGCTCGAGGTCGATCCCTCCCTCGGATCGCGACCTGAGCCATGGTCATGGGCGGGAAACGGTGCCGGCCTACTTCGCCCTCGGGGCTGAACCGCTCCGCCTTGATGGTGAAGGTGCTCCGGACCGGCACGATTGATCGTGTGGCCAGCCTGGTAGCAGTGACCTCCCCCGACGGGACCGTCGTGAGAGCTGATGCTCGACTGGTTGGAGCGCGACCGAGATTGACTCCCGGCCGAGCAAATCCTATGATCCCCGCCACCCGCCCTGGATGTTCTCACCTCGCGTCGCGTCGCATCCCGTCGCCATGTCCCCGACCCTCGATGGAGATGGTCCATGCCTCTCGCAACGGGCCTCTTAGCGCTGGTTCTGCCCGAGAGGACGGATTCACCGGCACGGTCGAGAGACCGCCGCGCCAGTCGACCGAGCCGCTTGGCCTCGGTCGGCCCGCGATCCCAAGGCGCGGGCGAGGCCTCCACGTTGCGGGTCTATCTCGCCGCGGTCCTGGGGGGGGCGGTCAGCGCCTCCGCATGGTTGGTGCCAGGTACCGGGTTCAGTGCGGTACTCGGGTGGATCACCGCGCTGCTCCTGGTCTACACGGTTCGTGCGCGGCGCGCCTACATGCCGGCGTTTGCCGCCGGACTCGTCGGCCACGTCATCGGCTTCTACTGGGTCGCCGGCACGGTCTCCGCCTTCGGAGGTTTCGGTCCGCTGACCTCGGCGCTGATCTTCGCCCTTTTCGTGGCCCTCGGCGCGATCCTCTTCCTGGTCTTCGCGCTGGTTCATCACCAGCTCCCCGCCGCTTTCGACGCCCTGGCCTTGCGCTCGGCGACCGCGGTCGTGATGGCCGAGCTCCTGACGATTCGCATCTTCCCTTGGCACTTCGGGCATACTCAGATCGCCTTCACTCCGTTCGTGCAGATTGCCGGCATCGGCGGCGCGATGGCCGTTTCGTTCCTGATGTTCTGGCTGGCGGAGGTCAGCGTCCGCATCGTCGTCTTCCGCGAGCGGCGAAGGACATTTCTCGTGCCCGTGCTCCTGTTCGCATTGGCGATCGGCTACGGGGTCGCGATGATGCGTACTTTCACCGCGCCGCAGGGCCTCCCGCAGGAAGTCATCGTGGTGCAGGGCAACGCCTCCCTTGCCGAGAAACGCGACATCGACTCGGCCCGGAAGAATCTTGCCCGAATCTACGAGCTGAGCTGCCAGGCCGCGCATCCCGGCTCCCTGATTGTCTGGCCCGAGGGCTCGGTACCGGCCTACATCCCCGCCGCCATCGGACAGGTGGGCAACCCACCGGTCCTGCCCTGGATCGGAGACGGTTCCGCCCTCCTCGTCGGCGCCTATTCCTTCCTGCCGGATCACCGACGGTACAATGCCGCCTTCGCGGTCTACCCGGACGGCACGATACCGCAACCTTATTTCAAGCAAATCTTGATCCCATTCGGCGAATCCATGCCCTTGTCTTCGTACTTCCCCTGGCTCAAGGGGTTGAACGCCAAGGCCGGGGTCTTCAGCGCCGGAACGGAAACCCGGGTCTTCTCCTACCCGATGCGACGGCCAGACGGGACGACATCAACCCTGAAGGTCGCGCCTATGATCTGCTATGAGGACACAGTCCCTGCCCTGGCCCGCGAGGCGTCTCGGAAGGGGGCGGAGCTCCTGATCAACATCACGTCCGACTCCTGGTTCGGCCGCACGCTGGCTCCCCACCAGCACCACCTGATCGCCGCCTTCCGGGCGATCGAGAATCGGCGGTTCCTGATCCGAGCCACGAACACCGGCCTGAGCGGCGTTGTCGACCCGCTCGGCCGGACCATCGCCTCCATCCCTCCCTTCGCCGAGGGGACCGCGACGGCGCAAGTGACCCCACTCACCTATCGCAGTGCTTATACCAACTGGATCGGCGACCGGCCCTGGTGGACCCTGCTGGTGGTCGGTCTCGTCGCGACCATCCATGCGAAAGGGATGCGGCGAGTTCGACTCTCTTGTGCCTGAGAGCTCGCAGTCGGTCGCAGAATCCTCAAGGCCGCGGGCGCGGGCGATCGTCCACGAACCCGAGGATCGGGTGCGCTTGGCCGTGATCCCTCTTGATGACGACGCGTTCAATCTCCGCGGGATGGGGGCGACCACGGCTCCGGGCTGGAGTTGAGCGGTTCATCCGTCTCCGTTGCTCGGGGAAGGCTTCTTAAGAGAGCAACGAATCGCCGCAGCCATTTCAGTCACATCCACACCGCCAAGCTGCTGGCAGGAGGTACATGAGCTGCCAATTGATGGCTCGTCCGATGCTTCGCTCCAGGTTTCTTCGGTGTGTCGGACCGAAGCAGGAAGACAAGCAAAACAGAAACATACAAATTCTCCAGAGGACGTGAAAGGGGGGCATGGCGACTATCGACATTTGTCGATAATCGCCATGTCCCCCTTTATTTTTCGGCCTCAATGTCCGCATACCGCCTGCGGTCCTTCTCCGAGAGCGAGTCGTGAAAGAGCCGCATCGAGTGTTCAATCTCGGGGCTGTACGTCATGCGAGGGCATCCATTGCGAGGTCGTGATGGTCCTGGCTACGGTTATACGGTCTGGGCCGAGAATCAGGAAGTTATTGAATCGGCGATCCTTACCCTTCTGAGGTGCCTGGCCACATTTGCAAGGTCGCCGCTCGCCGCGGTGGAACAACCGGGGCGGCGGCTCGAGAATGGATAAGCTTGCTTCAGTTCAAGAGCCTTATTGAAAGTGACTGAGGAGTACGGATAAGATTTAAAAAATACATAGGCTTGTAGCGGTTTAGTTAAGTTTGACGGCCATGCGAACCAGATGCGAGGACTGTGCCATGGGGTTGATGCTCGGTTCCACGCGGGATTTCTTCTCAGCGACTTTCACCTCGATCCTCGGGGGGCGAGACCGCGGCCCTGATCGCGGGCGAAGGCGGTCGAACCGCCGGGCACTTACGTTCGACTTCATGGAGTTGCGCGAGCTTCTGGCCGCACTCGGCGCGGCTACGCCCTTCAACTTCTTCATCTTTGATGCGATGAATGAGGCGAACTCGGATGTGGAGGGGAGGCTCGCGGTCGGCGGGCCGCTCTCGCTGATGAACTTCAGCGTAGCCAGCGCTTTTCAAGGCGCCAACGGAGGCCGAGGGGCCGACAACGCCCTGGTCTCAGGCACCTCCTTGACCTTTACCAACGGGCAGATCAACGGCGACCTCCACTATCGCGGCGCTCCCCCGGATCTCACGGGCGTGGGGGTGACCGGCACCATCTTCCCGAACTCCACTCCGGTTGATTTTGCGGCGGCGAGAACGTCGCTGACCGAGTACTCGGCGTTCCTCGGGACGATTCCCCCCTCGGGGTCGGTCTCGGTGTCAACCTCGGGATCGACCCTCACGCTCAACGGGAACCCCGCGAGTGCGCTGAATATCTTCAACCTTACGGCGGGTCAGATCGCGGCGACGAGGGATGGCCGGCTGAACATCACGAACGTCTCTCCCACGGCGACGGTGCTGATCAACGTATCGGGGGCCTCGATTGATTTCACGCGGGTCAACTTCGAGTACAACGGCGTGGCCGGCCGGCAGTCGTTCGCAACCCAGATCTTGTACAACCTCTTCCAGGCCACGACGCTGAACATCGAGTCGGCCAGCCCCCTGGGAAGCATCCTGGCGCCCCGCGCGGCGGTCACTCAAGAAGTCGGCGGTGCTCATATCAATGGAACTTTGATCGCCAGTTCCCTTGCGGGATTCCTGGAAGGGCACGACTACCCGTTCGAGGGCGAACTGCCCCCGCTGGGTGAGCCCGAGGCGGAGGCGGACGTGGCATTGTCGAAGACGGCGAGCACGTTGACGCCTCGTCCGAACGGCGCGGTCACGTTCACCATCACGCTGACGAACCTGGGTCCGGACCTGGCTCAGAACGTGGTGGTGGCCGACCTGCTTCCGGCCGGCGTGACTCTCGACTCGGTGACGGTGAGCCAGGGGACGTACGACGCGGAGCTTGGAATCTGGGATGCGGGGAACGTGGCGGTGGGGAGTCCGCTGACGCTGACGCTGGTGACGACGGTAACGACGTGCGAGCCGGTGTCGAACCTGGCGCGAATCATCGGGAGCGAGACGACGGACCCGAATCCCGGTAACGACGCGTCGGGCGTGACGATCACGCCGTACCAGACGGACCTGTCATTGGCAAAGACGGTCGACGACGCGACGCCGACGGTGGGAGATACGTTCACGTACACGGTGACGGTGACGAATCTGGGTCCGAACGCTGCGGAAGGCGTGGCCGTGTCGGATCGTCTTCCCTCGGGCCTGACGTTCGTGTCGGCGGCTCCGAGCCAGGGGAGCGTCGACCTCGCGACGAGCCGTTGGCTGGTCGGTACGCTGGCTCCGGGGTCGAGCGCCACCCTGCTGGTTCGTGTGACGGCGACGAGCGCGGGCCGTAAGATCAACAACGCGGTGGTGGTGGCCTCGGACATCGACGACTGCAACCCGGCGAACAACATCGCCTCGACCGTCGTCAACGTGGAAGGTCCGGTCATTCCGCCGCTGGAGGAGGCGGACGTGGCATTGTCGAAGACGGCGAGCACGTTGACGCCTCGTCCGAACGGCGCGGTCACGTTCACCATCACGCTGACGAACCTGGGTCCGGACCTGGCTCAGAACGTGGTGGTGGCCGACCTGCTTCCGGCCGGCGTGAATCTCGACTCGGTGACGGTGAGCCAGGGGACGTACGACGCGGAGCTTGGGATCTGGGATGCGGGAAACGTGGCGGTGGGAAGTCCGCTGACGCTGACGCTGGTGACGACGGTGACGACGTGCGAGCCGGTGTCGAACCTGGCGCGAATCATCGGGAGCGAGACGACGGACCCGAATCCCGGTAACGACGCGTCGGGCGTGACGATCACGCCGTACCAGACAGACCTGTCATTGGCAAAGACGGTCGACGACGCGACGCCGACGGTGGGAGATACGTTCACGTACACGGTGACGGTGACGGTGACGGTGACGAATCTGGGTCCGAACGCTGCGGAAGGCGTGGCCGTGTCGGATCGTCTTCCCTCGGGCCTGACGTTCGTGTCGGCGGCTCCGAGCCAGGGGAGCGTCGACCTCGCGACGAGCCGTTGGCTGGTCGGTACGCTGGCTCCGGGGTCGAGCGCCACCCTGCTGGTTCGTGTGACGGCGACGAGCGCGGGCCGTAAGATCAACAACGCGGTGGTGGTGGCCTCGGACATCGACGACTGCAACCCGGCGAACAACATCGCCTCGATCGTCGTCAACGTCCAGGCCGTCGACTCGAATATCGTCGTGCCGCCGACGTTGGTGGACGTCGAAAGGATCGGCGTCCACCACCAACCGACGACGCTCGTGCTGACGTTCGGCTCCGCGCTCGATCCGGTCCAGGCGGAGGATGTCACCAACTACCGGGTGATCCGGCTCATCCATGGAAAGATCCCGGGACCGTCCGTCCGCGTGACCTCGGCCGTTTACTCCCCGGAGTCCAACACCGTCACGCTCACCTTCGCGCGGCGCCTCAGCCTTTTTGCGCGGTATCGATTGATCGTCAATGGCGATCCGCTCACGGGCCTCTCCACGCCGACCGCGGTCTTGCTTGACGGTCGCGGCATCGGCGAACCGGGAATCGACGCCGTCCGAGGCGTCAACGGCCATAATTTCAGGGGCCGAAGCCAACGACCGCGTCAGGCGAGACTGGCCGCCCGAGAACGACGTGGGGCGTTGGGCACCGGGCACAGTCTCGCGGTTCATCAGCGGTCGTTCAGCAATCTGCTACCGAAGGAGTTGGCCGTCGGTCAGCTCCAGTCCGGATCCCCCCGTGGCGGTCCGCACGCACGTTGACGTCCTTCCCCTTTAAAGACGTCCCGGCCGCCCCGAGCCGAACCTCGGGCGCCTGGGACCAGGATGCCGGCCCTGGCTCACGATCGCCAACGGTCCAGAACTCTCGTGAGGGTCGTCGATCAACGGGTCGGGTTGGGCTTCTCAAACCGTACGGGGGGACTCCTGCACGGCGCGGCGCTGGGCTTGTTCCCCCTGCGACTGGACGGCATGAGGTCGTGATCGGCGGCCAGGCACCTAAAATGCGCGGCAACAGTGGCCAGGCACCTAAAATGAGCAAATCAGGGGTTTTGGGTAGCCCAAGCGAGAGGGCAAGCTAAACCACATCTCCGCCTACCCTCCCCGGACTGCCTGAAGTGCCTGGCGATAGGCCTCGCTGCATGTCAAGGTCGGCGGCCGATTCTGCCGGATCGCCTACCAGATGGTGGCCGGCCAATCGGTCTACCGGCACCCGAGCTGCCAGCATCGGTATTACGTTCTTGACAAGTTGATCAAATTATCGAGCAAACACAATATTAGTTGCGCATACATGTTGTTAATCTTGGATTCGGCGGTGTGCCAGCTTCCCCGATCGGAGCATCGGTCGGAGGCGGTCCCGCTGGCCGAGGAACTGTCGCGGACCCGGTCGAAGCGGGGAACCGGTCCGCAACTCTTGGGCGCGATTCTCCCCGCGGTCTTGGCGAAGCTGGGGGTGGATTTGCTACCATCGAGCGTGTCAGGGGAGCCTGATCCCACAGAGTGACGACCCGGCCGAGGAACCGAATAACGTCGAATGTCCCCGTGGCGCAAAGCCGTGGTAAAAGCGTGGCGCTCTGTCCGATCACCAACGTCGGACCCGGCTGTGTGGGGTCACTCCCCTGATATTACCAGTGTGGCAACCGTGATCTGCAGTGACAGAGATGGTCCATCGGCCCGCAGTTCGTCCCCGGAATCTGAACAAACCACCAGTATGTCTGGCCGGGACGGGGCCACTTCGTCCCCAGGCTGCCCACCCTCGTTACCACCGTTTCCTACATGGCTGTCTTTCTGATGCCCAGTTCCGGTTATGTCGCCGAGTACGAAAATGGACGATGCTGACCGACTCTTCGCCCAGAGCAGGGCCAACCCGACGAAGTTCGGGTGGACAATTCGCTCATCCGCGGGTGAGCCCCCCGACCCAGGGCGAGTCGCCGAGGCGGCACACCTGCTCGGCCGACCGGTTTTTCTCGTGGATGGCGACGGTTACGAGTGCGAAATCATCGGCGCTGTCACCAGCGCCTCCGGCGACATCGCGTTGGTCGAGTCTCGCGCGAAGGACGTCGGATTCAACAGTTACGGGGCAAACCAGCGTCACATTGATGTCTCCATTCGCGTTCATCTGATCGAGAAATCGGGACAGCACAGGTCTACCGATATCGAATCGTACAATCCGTTCTTCGGGTGTGATGTCCGGTTTTTCGAGTGGATCGGTCATAGAGCGGTTCTCATCTATCGCGAAAAGCATTGGACTTTTGCCTGTCGCTTCGGCGATGTCTGGCCTCCCCGATTCGTGAAGATCGAGGATGAATGGGTCATCAACGGGAACGTCCTCGGCTATGTCAGCTACAAGGAAGAAGTTGTTCGCCGATTGAGCTTCCCTGAGCTGGCCGCGCTTGAGCCGATACCAGAAGCCGAAGCTGCCCGGGTCGGTCTGCGGCCTGAGGGCCGAAGGGCGACATAACCGCGCTGCAGCGGGCCCGGCCCGCCACGTCAATCAAGGTCTACCCTTTCGGACGCATGCCGCAGCCTGCCGTAGCGTCAAGAGTAGCCAGGTACTTCAGTGGGGAAATCTGGGAAACTCAGAGGAGATGGGCGTCTGGTCCCTGACTACGATCGATTTTCCAGATTCCCCGCCTTACCCCCTTTAGACGCATGGCCACCAACCCGGGCCCCTCGGCTCCGCGAGATCCCGGTCATCATGATCTCCGGGCTCGACGCGATTCAGGCCGTCGTCCGTTGCATCGAGCGAGGGGCCGAGGACTACCTGCCCACGCATGCTTCAAAAAAAGCAGGGAACCCAGCGGCCAGGCACCTAGACAGGGCAAAGCAGTGAATCTGGGCAACAAATTCAGGGCTGACAGTCAGACCGTACTCTTCCTAAATCACCCAACTTACCCTACTGAGGTGCCTGGCTACATTTGCATCTTCTACTGCCGCCGGCTATCCTACTCGGCCGCTGCGCGAGGTATCGCCCCGGGATAAACCAGAAAAGCCATTAAAGTGAGACGTGCCGTTAGTGCCATGGCTCGCGACCGCGACGATCCCTCGGTAATCTCTGGGACTGCCAGTGACGATGCACGCTGAGGATAACGAGGCCCGCTATTCCCAGGCTGAAGAACGAGAGCGGTGGAAGCCCAGCGCGGGCCGTGGCCTTTTCTTCGCCCGCATCCCGGTTCACCATTGTGGGCGTCCGATCATCCTCCGCAGGGATGTCGAAACGTTCGATGGCGGGCTCCGCTTGACCTGAATTTTCGGGGGAAGTCGGCTCCGCCCAACTTGCAACGATCATGGCCATCCGTTCCATCCAACTCAGTGTTTTGGGAAGTTGGGCCTGGGTTGGCAAATCGTCGACCTGGGTTGTGATCACCAGGGCACCATTTGTGGGCTGGGCAACGGCCTCGTCGCCTTGGTCTTGAGCCAATCGGCCGTAGTTGATTCCCGGGAGGATGTCTTCGCCGAGCGACGCTAACGAGACCGTGCGACCGCGATCAGCAGGACCGACGGCCGCCACCCAGTGCAAATCGGCCACCGGCCGCCCGCTCAGCGTTCCACCCAACCCGAGCGTGAGTTGCGTGGCCTGCGTGGAGGCCGTCGTGGCTGGCGCTAATGGGATCTCGGTCGAAGTGGCCAATGAGACCAAGTCATGGAGTCTCTCCGGCGCCGAGTTCACCACCATCACCGGCGTAGCTGAGTCATCAAGCAACTGCAAATTGAGTGCGGTGGCTTGCCCGACTCCATTCGACAAAACCAAGTCCCAGTCGACGAAAACCGGCCCATCACCATTGGCGACCGCCGTGACGAAATACTCCCCAGGTGCCAGCGAGAGAGGGACGGCTGTGTACGGCCCCGCCGGCCCGTGGGCAATTTCGACGGTGCCACCGGGCGTAACCGCGTTCAACTGCACTTGATCGCCCAAGTAGCGGAAGTACAGGGTGTAGTCGGCGGCAAAGGTCGCGACGAACCGAAAAGTGACGGATTCGCCCGGAGCGATCCAGGCCGTCGCCTTGATAGGTTGGGTCGAAGCCGCTGGCGGAAGGTCGCCTAAATCCCTCACGGATGCCGACGCGATCGTCTCAATCGTGGGAGTCGGGTAAATGTCCGATTGTGCGAGAGAGCCCATCTCGGTCGAGGCTGAGCACACAAGTCTTGTCTCGAGCCGTTCGAGGAAGAGACGAGAACATGAATGAGTCATTGTGTGCTCGTGTTAGAATAATGCCAAACACAATGGAGCATAAGCGAGATTAGGAACTCTCGAAGCCTCGCTATCCTATGTAATTGACCTACATGGGGGCGTAAAGTGGAGAAAAAGTCGCAATCGTGATGGAGCCAGTCATCAATTTCACGCTTGCCCATTTCGCGAGCTATGTTGCGCTGGATCTAGGAAAAGTCGGTCCCAATGCGGCGTTTCGGGATGGAGCAAGAGCGTGGTGTGATCTTCGATTTGAGCCAGAAGCCAAGACGTGGCGAATTGCCATGCCTCCACAATGACGAAGAGGGAGGTAACAGTGGCCAGGCACCTAAGCTGAGCAAATCAGGAACATTGGGTAGGCCATCGAAACTGAATGCCGGACCTAATCCCCACCCAAACCTCCCAGACTACCTCATTGAAGCACCTGACGATAGGCTCTCTGCGGCTGCATGAACAGGGACACCGGGTGATCCTGGCCGAGTGGGACACGCAGCATTCCTCCTCCGAGTGGAGCGGCGAGGCGGCCAAGGATGTCAGAAACGGTGCGGCTCGACCCGGCCATCCTTCGGCAACGGGCCGACGTGCTCGCCAAGAACGTCGCCGCCGACCGGCGTCGGCATAGCCATGATCCATGGCAACTCTCGGACACCTGTGGTATGTTCGCCCCGGGGTTAAGGGATTGGACTTCGAATCCAAGAGGTTTGGACGATGGGCGCTACCGGATTGGTCGGGGTCATAGCGCTGGTTTTGGTCGGGGCGGGTGGACCGGCGAAGGCGACGGTCGACTTTCGGCTTCAGGACCACCGGGGTGCCTGGCACACGCTCGACGAGGCTCAAAATGGGAAGGTCGTCGTGCTGGCCTTCCTCGGGACTGAGTGCCCCTTGGCCGAGACCTATGCCCCGAGGCTGGCCGAGATCGCCCGCGATTTTGAGAAGCAGGGCGTCGGCTTCTTCGGCGTCGACGCCAACCAGCAGGACGGGCCGGTCGCGATCGGCCGGTTTGCCGACAAGCACAGGCTGCCGTTCCCGATCCTCAAGGACGTCGGCAACGGCCTGGCCGACCGCCTCGGGGCCGAGCGGACGCCCGAGGTTTTCGTCCTGGATGGGGCGCGGGCCGTCGTCTATCGGGGGCGGATCGACGACCAGTACGCCATCGGGATCCATCGACCCGCGCCCACCCGGCACGACCTGGTCGACGCCCTCGAGGCGGTGCTCGCCGGGCGAACGGTCGCGACGCCGAAGACAGACGCGGTCGGCTGCACGATCGGCCGGGCCACGAAGTCGGCCGAGGGGGGCGCCGTGACGTACGCCAGGGAGGTCGCTCGCATCCTTCAGGCTCGCTGCGTCGCGTGCCACCGACCGGGCGAGATCGCCCCGTTCTCCCTCACCGACTACCGCCAGGCGGCCGGCTGGTCGAGCATGATCGCCGAGGTCATCGATGAGGGGCGGATGCCCCCCTGGCACGCCTCGCCCGAGCACGGCAAGTTCGCCAACGACGCCCGGCTCTCGGCCGACGAGAAAAAGGCGATCCGCGACTGGGTCGCCGCCGGCGCGCCCGAGGGAGACCCGGCCGACCTGCCCCCGCCGACCCAATTCGTCGAGGGATGGCAGATCCCTCGGCCCGACCTCGTTTTGGAGATGCCCCGCGCGGTCGAGATCCCGGCCGAGGGGTCGATGCCTTACGAGCTCATCACGATCGACCCGAAGTTGACGAGCGACGTCTGGGTCCGGGCCTCCCAGGTCCGGCCAGGGAACCCGGCGGTCGTCCACCACGTGATCGCCTTTGTCCTGCCGCCCGGTGTCGAGAAGATCGACGAGGCCGGCGGCGACTTCCTCGCCGCCTACGCCCCGGGGATGCCGCCCCGCGAACTGCGCGGCGGCGTGGCGAAGCGCATCCCGGCCGGATCAAAAATCGTCCTCCAGCTCCACTACACCCCCCGGGGGACGAAGCAGGTCGACCGAAGCCGGATCGGCCTCGTATTCGCCGACCCGGCATCGGTCCACAAAGAACTGATGTCGGGCATGGCGCTCAACTTCCGCCTCCAGATCCCGCCCGGGACGCCCGACTACATCTCGCGGGCCGATTTCCGGTTCTCGCGGCCCTCGCTGCTCCTCTCGCTGATGCCGCACATGCACCTGCGGGGCAAGTCGATGAGGTTCGTCGCCGAGTACCCGGACGGCCGCCGCGAGGTCCTCCTCGACGTCCCCCGGTACGAGTTCGACTGGCAGAACCTCTACGTCCTCGACCAACCCAAGCCGATGCCCGAAGGGACGGTGCTCCACACCGAAGCCCGCTTCGACAACTCGGCCGAGAACCCGAACAACCCGGACCCGAGGCGCGCCGTCACCTTCGGCGAGCAGACGCGGGATGAGATGCACGTCGGATATCTCAACTTCGCCCTCGCCGACCAGGACCTCGCCCTCGGCATGCCCACCTCAAAGCGGCTCGCGAGCGGGCAGCACGAGGTCACCTTCCTCCACCGCCCGGCCGGGCCCGCGAAGTCGGTCACCCTCGTCGGCACGTTCACCGATTGGAAGGCACGGCCGCTCGCCATGACGGGTCCGGACGCGCAGGGAACCTACTCGGCGACGATCGTGCTCGGCCCCGGGGCGCACGAGTACAAGTTCCTCATCGACGGGGAGACGTTCCGCCACGACCCGGGCAACCCCGATTCGGCCGGCTTCTTCCACAACAGCCTGCTCCGGCTGCCCTGAGCCGGGTCGGTTCGAGTCGGTTCGAGTCGGGCGGATCAATCGTGCCGGAGCGCCGAGACCGTTTCGACCTTCGCGGCGCGCCAGGCCGGGTAGAGCGCCGCGACGATTGTCACGCCGACGGTGAAGAGGACGACCGTCACGCCGATCCAGCCGGGGAAGGCGAAGATCGAGCCCGAAAGGTGGACCTTCAAGTCGCTGTGGACCATCGAACGGACCCACGCGTCACCCGGCAACGAGATCGACCAGGCCAGGAGCAGGCCGAGCGACCCGCCAACCAGGCCGATCAGGCTCGCCTCGATGAGGAAAATGGCCTGGAGCTGCCAGTTCGCCGCGCCGACGGCCTTCATGATGCCGATCTCGCGGCGCCGTTCGAGGATGCTCATCAGCATCGTGTTGGCGATCCCGAGCGACGAGACAAGGAGGGCCACACCGGCCACGCACGTCATCCCACCGAAGATGAGCAGATAGGTCATCCGCTCGCGCTTAATCATCTCGACGATCGACCGACTCCCCAGGCCGAGGGCTTCGACCTTGTCGACGACCTCCTGGACGTTCCTGATGTCGTCGACGTAGAGGATCGCTCTGGCGATCCCCTGATCGCGACGGGCCGGGTCGCGGAAGGTCAGGTCGACCGCCGTCCGCCGGGGCATGACCAGGTCCGTGTCGGCAGGGAGCTGGCTCCAGGCTTCCTTCTCCTCCTCGTCGGTCAACTCGCGGAAGATCCCGACGACCCGGAAGTCGTCTTCGACGACGCCCGGGGCGACCCCTTCCGATGCCGGCCGGATCGCCTCCCGCAGGGCTGCGATCTCCTCGCCGGTCAGGCTGAGTCGATCGAGCGCGCCTGGGAGCTGCCAGGCGAGTTGGCGGAGGGCCATCTGTTCGTCCCGGGCGCCGCGGGCTTTCGACCGACCTGCCAGCGAGACGTTGAAGCTCGGCCCATCATCCTCCTGGGCCGGGAGCTCGACCCGCAGCGGTTTGCCGATGGCCTGGTCCAGATCCGCGTCGTCGATCAGGCCGATCCGGTACGCGAACATCTCGGAGAGCAGGACCGATCGCTCGTCGTCCGAGTCGAACGATCGGCCGACGGTGACCCGTTTGCGGAACTCGGGAGTCTCGCCGGCGCCTGACGAGACGCTCGCCTCCTCGGGTCGGTTGCCCAGGGTCGCGACGACCCTGCTGCCGACAATCGGGACCATCCGCACGACGTGGGGGATTTGCGAGAGCGCTTTCAGCCGTTCCTGGGTCAGGTTGACCTGCTCCCAGTCGGAATTGCCCTGTCGGGATCGCTGGTCGAGGACCTTGCGGATTCGCTCGCGGCGACCCGGCGACATCCGCCCGGCGACCTTCACGTCTTCCTTCGCCTTGGTCTCGACCGCCCGCGACCTGGGAGAGACCGTCACTTTTCGCGAAATGTCTCCCTTGCTCGACTCTCGCTCGATCGTCCGCTGGACCCCCTCGTTGATCGACAAACTCGCGGCGAGCACGAACGCGCCGAAGATGACACCCAGTGTCGTCAGGCAGGTACGCATCTTCTGATGGCCGAACGAATCGAGGGGGAAGCGGAGCAGGTCGATCCAGCGCACTCGTTGATCCTCCATCCAATCTCGATCAAAGGTCCTCGGCCACGATCCGGCCATCGACCAGTCGGACAATTCGGTCCGTGCAACTCGCGGCGAGCTCTTCGTCGTGCGTGACGAGGACGAGGGTGGCGTCGTGCTCGCGGACATGGTCGAGGATCAGGGCCATGACCTGTCGCGCCGTCTGGCTGTCGAGGTTGCCCGTTGGCTCGTCGGCCAGGATGACCCGGGGCCGGTTGACCAGCGCCCGCGCCACGGCGACCCGCTGGCTCTCGCCGCCGCTCATCTCATTCGGCTTGTGATCCAACCTGGCCGCGAGCCCGACAGCTTCCAGTGCCCGCCGGGCAGCGGCCAGCCGGTCTCGCGGCGATCGGCCGGCGAAGACCATCGGCAGTTCGACGTTCTCGACGGCCGACCTCGAGGCGATCAGGTTGAACGACTGGAAGATGATCCCGACGGTCGTCGACCGGAACCGGGCCATTTCGCGCCCCGAGAGCCGGTCGAGGTCCCGCCCGCCAACCTGCAAGCTGCCCGAGCTGGGCCAGTCGAGACCGCCCAGCAAGTTCAAGAACGTCGATTTCCCCGACCCCGACTTGCCCAGCAGGGCCACCCGTTCGCCGTCCGCGACCTCGATCGAGACGTCCCGCAGCACCTCGACCCGGGCGTCCTTCGCCCCGTACGCTTTCCGAACGTCGACCGCCCGAATCGCCATCCCGTCCGCTCCCTCGCGATCTGATCCCATCCTGATCCCACCCCGATCCGATCCGCCAGTCCGACACCTGTCGACGACCGAACATCCTACCAGGTCACCCAGCCACCGCCAGGGCCGACCCATTACGAGCGGCGACCGGACCGATCAGTGCCCCGATCGCGATGCTGGCCGAATGCCGATGGATGCGTAGCGTCTGTCTGATCGCCCGAAGTTTGTCGGACCGATGTGCGTGATGCGCTAGCTGGCAACGGCGAGGGCAACAGCGGGCAACAGGCAACAGTGGCCAGGCACCCAAGCTGAGCAAGTTAGGGGGCTTAGGCAGCCTATCGACAGTGCGAGCTAGCCCAAAGCTCAGCCTAAATCTCCCAGACTGTCCCATTGAAGTGCGTGGCAATGGCCTTCGGAATACAGCTCGCTCCGCGAGCGGCTCGACCACGTCCAAGTGCATGGTGCCTCATCGACGCTCCGCGACGACTTGTCGACCCGGACCGACGACCCCGGACAGGAGGAGGGGCTCTGGTTCGCCCCGGTGAACGACCGGCGCGAGGCCCAGCCTGGGCGTGTGGGCCTGGTGTCCGGCTTCACGCTCTCGTGCTGCCTGCGACTCGTCGACGCCGCGGGTCGACTCGAACGCAATGGCAAGGCGAGCCTGCCGGCCCACGCCGAGTCGATCTTTGCCCAGCTGGGCCTGAACGGCTCGCGCTGGCGAGCGACCCTCGATGATCTTCACCGCCCCCGCCTGGGCCGTTTCCGTAGCCGTCCCTTGCCGTCGCGCCGATGGCCTCGCTCCGGTCGCCCCCGCCGCGCCCGGCGATCCGTGCGGCCGCCTGCTGACCGACCAAGTTCGAGTGCCAGGCCCTCGACTACACCTGCCGGTGAGAGGCCTTGCCTGGCGCCGTAGGCGAACGCATAGAATTCCTGAAACTGCAGGCCTCAACACCAGGCCCAAGGATCGGGGTGAACTGCACCGGAAGTGAGACCTGCCCAACGTAGAGGCTTCCGACTCCGACAAGGGAGGCAGCATCGTGATCCTCCTCCACTGGATCTGCTGGGTGCTCCTACGCCTGATACTCGGCGCACGCTACCGTTTGCATGTCCGTGGACTGGAACAGGTCAAGACCATGAAGGGCCCCGTGGTCGTCTTGCCCAACCACCCCGGCTACATTGACCCGTTCCTCCTCTTCGGCGTCTTGTGGCCGTCGTTGCGGATGCGGCCGCTCGTTTATCGCGGCACATTCCAGGGGTTCACAGGCCGCTTGCTGGTGCGGCTGGTCAACGCCCTGGAGGTGCCCGACCTCGACGTGGCCAGCGTGCGCGCCCGCGACGAGGCGGAGCAAGCCGTCGCCGCCATCGTTGCCGGGCTGGGGCGCGGCGAACGTTTCATTCTCTGGCCGGCAGGCCGTGTTTGGCGCGACGGCATCGAGCGAATCGGACCCGCCCGCGCCGCCGCCGACATCCTCCGGTCCCTTCCCGAGAGCGGCGTGCTCCTGGTGCGCACCCGCGGCGTCTGGGGCTCGTCGTGGACCTGGGCGCAACTGGATAAGCGACCGCCCCTGGTCCGGCTAATTTTCGCCGGTTGCGGGTGGCTACTTGTCAACGGGTTCTTCTTCATGCCACGCCGCCACGTCGAGGTCACCCTCGAAGTGGCCGACCGGAGCCGGCTTCCGGAGCCGCGTCGGGAAGTCCTCAATCCCTGGTTGGAGCAGTGGTACAACGGCGACCTGGACGGCAATGCCGAAACGCCCGTTTGGGTCCCTTATCACTTCCTCTTCGGCCCGCGCTCGTTTGACTTCCCGCCGCCGACCGCGCCCGAGGCTGAGAGCGACCTGGGTACGGTACGGCCGGAAACACGTAGAGCGATACTGAACCTGCTGAGCGACCATCTGCATCGGCCTTTAGCCGACGCTGAAATGGGGCCGGAGATCCGGCTCGACCAGCTCGGCCTGGACAGCCTCGATCGCATGGAATTGAGCCTGGAGGTCGAGCGCCAGTTCGGTTTCACCGGAGATGAAGCGTGCGAGACACTCGGCCAGCTCTTCGCCCTCGCCGAGGGGCGTGCCCGCCACAAACCGCCCGCGTCGGCGCCGCCCGGCTGGTCGTCCGGACCGCCCCAGGTCGGGCCGCTGGAGCTCCGCGGCGACACGGTCCCGGCCGCCTTCGTCGAGCATGCCCTGGCCCACCGGAAGGACGTCATGGTCGCGGACGATCGGATGGGCGTCCTGAGCGGCGAGCGTCTGCTGGTCGCGACCCTGACCCTTTCCAGCCGACTGCGCGGAATCGACACGTCGAAGGTCGGCGTGCTGCTGCCGGCATCGGTGGCCTGTGACGTGGCCCTGCTTGCCCTGCACCTCGCCGGTAAGCTGCCCGTTGTGCTCAACTGGACGACGGGCCCGGCCAATCTCGCGCATGCGGCCAGAACACTGGGCCTCTCGAAAGTCCTGACCTCCCGAGTCTTCGCCGACCGGCTGGGCGTTCGCGTCGAGGGAGCCGACTACCTTTTCATCGAGGACCTGCAATCGACCATCGGCAAGTATGAGCTTGCGCGGACAATGCTGCTCGTGCGCTGGCGACCGGGCAGCGTCCGCCGGGCGGTGCCAGCGGCGTCGCCCGACGATCCTGCCGTGGTGCTTTTCACCAGCGGTTCGGAGAAGTCACCCAAGGCCGTGCCGCTAACCCACGCCAACCTCCTGAGCTGCCAGCGGGCGGTGGCGGCCGTCATGGGCGTAACCCGCGAGGATGTCGTCCTCGGCTTCTTGCCGGCATTCCACAGCTTTGGCCTGACGATCACGACTGTGCTACCCCTCTTGATGGGCGTGCGGGTTGTCCACCACCCAAACCCGACGGATGCCGTCAATCTCGTCCACAAGATCAAAGCCTACGGCGTCACCTTGCTGGTCGGAACGCCGACCTTCGTCCATTACATTCTGGAACGGGCCACTCCGGGCAGTCTCGACTCGCTCCGGCTGGTCGTCGTCGGGGCGGAGAAATGTCCGCCGGCCCTGGTGGAGCGTTGCCGGCAGGAGGCACCGAAAGCGACGGTCGTGGAAGGCTACGGCATCACGGAGTGCGCGCCGGTGGTATCGGTCAACCCGCCGTCGGCCCTGAGACCGGGCTCGATCGGCAAGCCGCTCCCGGGTGTGACCGTGCGCGTCGTTGACCTGGAAAGCGGGACGGAACTCCCGGCGGGGCGGATGGGCATGATCCAGATCAGCGGGCCGACGGTCTTCCCCGGCTACCTCAATCATGACGGCCGGTCGCCGTTCGTAGAAGATGTCGGAAAGCGTTGGTATGTGAGCGGCGACCTGGGTGAGCTGGACGCCGACGGTTACCTGTGGATTCGCGGGCGGCTCAGGCGCTTCGTGAAGGCCGGCGGCGAGATGATCTCTCTGCCGGCGCTGGAGGAGCCCTTTGTCCGGCTCTACCCGCCAACCCGCGACGGGCCGCGCATCGCCGTCGAAGGAGTCGAGCATGAGCACGGGCGTCGGATCGTGCTGTTCACAACCGAGTTACTCGACCTCCGAGAGGCCAACGCCTTACTCCTGCGCGAAGGCTTCCATGGAGTGATGCGCCTCGACGAAGTCCGTCGCATCGAACAGATTCCGATGCTGGGCACTGGCAAGACCGACTATAAACAACTTCGGGCCCTGATCCTGGAGGGAACCGCGGGCCACTCTCCTTAGGGGCAGCGAGATCAGCCAAACGCCGGATACGTATTTTTCGGACTCTCATTCCTCAGCCATCAGCCGAGCCAGGGGGCGTGTGAGTGCGACGTTCTCCCAGACGATCTTGAGCATCACCGTCAAGGGCACGGCCAGCACCATCCCGACCACACCCCAGCACAGCCCCCAGAACGCCAGCGCGACCAGCACCACCAGCGGGCTGAGGTCCACGGCATGAGCGGTCAGCCGCGGTTCGACGAAGTTGTTGGTCACGAACTGTACCAGCACCAGCAGCACGAAGACCGCCAGCGGCCGCCACGCCGGCTCCAATTCGAGGAACGCCAGCAGGACCGGGGGCACAAAGGCGATCAGGCTGCCGACGTAGGGGATGAAATTGCCGACGAAGGTCAGGACGCCCCACATGACGGGAAACGACACCCCGAAGGCCCACAAGATGGCCACGACCGGCAGTGCCGTCACCAGGCTGGCGAGCACCTTGACTCGAAGGTACGAGACCATGGCCCGGTTGATCGAGGCGAGGACCTCGAGCACGCGGCCGGCCTGTTCCGGGGCGAACCCGGCCCGGACCCGCCCGGAGAAGCGATGGGCCTCGTGCAGGAGGAAGATCAGGTAGAACCCGACGAGCAGGGCCTCGGCGAGGAAGCCGGCCGCGGTGTTGACCAAGCCGGCCGCGATGGCCTTGAGCCGCGCGACTGTGTCCGCCTCGGCCAGGTCCACTGTCGGGGCCTGCTTGAGCATCCAGGCGGGCAAGTGGTCGCGGCCCCAGGTACGGGCGCGCTCGGTCAGCACCCGGGCGCGCTCGATCAGGCGGGGCAATTCGTCCTTGAGCTCAACAAGGTTGCCGTAGACGAATACGGCCAGGATGAAAACGACCATGGCCACGAGCAGGGCCAGCAACGGCCCGGCCAGTTTTGCAGGAACCCTACG
The DNA here is from genome assembly GCF_045290345.1 of Singulisphaera photorubra. Taxonomy (GTDB): domain Bacteria; phylum Planctomycetota; class Planctomycetia; order Isosphaerales; family Isosphaeraceae; genus Singulisphaera. The sequence goes on from NZ_CP155447.1 coordinate 6,710,505, forward strand.
GCTCAAGCCCCGTTGGATCGGCAGGATGGTGTAGACCAGCAACACCGCGAGGATCAGAGGACGGAGCAGCGGGGCCAGTTCCTTGAGCAAGTACCAGCCTCCCGCCGCGGACATCAGGACTGCGGCCAGCGCGTACAGCGGGACTAACTCGCGCCGCAAACGTGCAGCTCGGCTGTTCGCGGCCGCCCCGGGCTCCTCACGGATGGGTTCCATCGCGTATTGGGTCTCCGCAGTCTATCCGTCGGCGAGCGAGTTGATCTACGGTTCGTTCTGTAGTCGAAGGTATGCAGCCGATCACTACAGGTCCTATCCCTCGCCCGCGGCCAGTTGCTCGAGGAGTCCGGACAGAGCGCTGCGGACGGACTCGACCGTGTAGGGGTCGTCGGGGTGGTGCGGAGAGCCCTCTTTCTCGAAGTAAGGCCGCTCGCCCATCTCGCGTCCCCATTCGATGTCGGTATCGCGAACGAGTCCTTCCAGGAGGTAGTCCGACTCGAGGACGCCTTGACAGTAGTTGGCCAGGACAAGCAGCGGTCGATCGAAGTCGTTGAGCAGGAGGTCGCTCCCCTTCACATCGCGGTGCAAGACGACTCGCAGTGCTCCCCCGGCGTCCAGAAGGTGGCTCCTGAGCCAGGACGCGATCTCGATCTCGGCCTGTTGCATGCGAGCGACCGGCGATTCTCCTTTCATCGCGCCGGGACCGGCCAACCGCCCTATGGCTTCCTCCGGGGTGAACTTACGCCCCTTGCGGATTTCCCGTTCGAGTTCGGCATTCGCCTCGGAACGATGCGTGTCCTCGCGGTCGCTCATGGGCTTTCCGCCTCCACAACAGCCGGCGCCTCCGCGGTTCGGCCCTTCGCCCGGTCCTGACTCGACGGCTTTCACGACCGCAATCCGACGGGTACCGGCCATGCTATTGGGGAATGTCAAAAACATGGATTGATTGATCTTTATCGGAGAGGCCCTTGGGCTGTTGCTTCTTCTTGCGCCGGTCCGACACCATCACGACGCGCGTGCGGGCGATCCAGGCGACCCCTTCGATATTGCCGTATCGGATGGCGCCGTCATCGGATCTCGGAAACTCGTAGAGCCGTCCTTCGTCGTGCCACGTCCAGCCGGCTTCGTCGAACTGGCCCACCCAAAGCATCGAGTTCACCTGCGAGACGATCGCAACGCAGCCGTCATCGATGGACATGCCCGAATAATCGACGAAGGGAAGGGTGTCCGGAAGCACAATGGCACGCGAATGCGACCAATGTTTTTTTCTCTTCTCGAACAGTTGCACACGCCCGCCGCCCGGCTTCCTCCCTTTTTCGCCACCCTGGCACTCGTTGCCTTCGCAAAGCGCGAGGATGTAATCCATGTTGTCACGCCGCACGTGAGCCACGGCTTCAAATCCCTTGTTACTACTCTTGAAGATGAAGTTGATCGGCCGATTCTTGCGAAATCGGAATACGTCGTCGTACTCGACGATCAATGCTCGGTAGTGACCGCTCGCCTGTCGGCGTGATTCAACCAACAAATAGTACCGGCGCTTGGCGGCGTTGTAGGTGATGCCTTCGTAGCCGCAAACCGCGTGGGCCATCCCGAACAGTCCGTTGGTCGAGTTGGGCTGCAGGTCGTCCGAAACGCGAGCGATCTCGGTACGGTCGTCAAAGACCACGAAATAATGCCTGTCCTTCACCAGAACGCCGCTGGCCTCCCAGCGTTTGGTCGGTGGGTCGCATGGCAACAGGTCGCAAAGCTTGCTCTCGCACACGAGTTTCAGCGTCGGTACCGTGGCCATACGGAAGGGCCTCCTGGCCTCTCAACCAGGATGTCCCGGATGAGTAGCGACCTCGGCGTCCTGGATGTCTCCCTTGCTCTCCTAAGCATACATTGGACGCCTGCCTGATCCCCGTGTCCAAAGAAAAACTGCGAGATCCAGGGCGGTCGGCGAGCGGGAGACTCGTCCGAGCGCTCAGATGCCCCACTTCGCGTCGTCCCTTGGCCAGGCTCCCTCACCGCACGGCGGACCATTCCCGTGCTCCTCGGCTCCGCCCCACTCTCCTCCGCCAGCGACGAACTTTCGCCCGGGACTCGGCGCCGCTCGCGCCCGACCGATCCGGCCCAGGATCGCCACGAAGAACGCACCTGACCTTTTGCGTCAGGCAGCGTGCTTCGGTCTGATCGGCCGAAGTTTGTCAGACCGACGCGCGCGATGCGCCAGCTAGCAACGGCCGGCACACCGTGATGAAGACCGTCTCCGCGCGGCCAGGACCGGCCGGCAGCCCTTGGAAGGCGACGCGACCGTCCCGCTTCGCTGTCCACGCTCCCGTGAGGCGCTGCAATTTAGCAATCGCGCGTCTCTGGGTTCGTTTTTTTCTTCCTACTGTGTCGGGCCGGCTCCCCTCGGTGGTAGGATGCCATAAGGCGTGATCGATGTTGCGGATGAGCGCGCCGGGGAGACCGAACTCGCGCGGCTCACCATTGTCCGGGGATTGCGGCTGAATCAATTCCCTGGGCCAACCCGACGCGCCCCCTTGAACTTTCCTTATGGAAGGATTCGAGCATGAGCCGGTCGCCGAGGACCAATCGCGCGGAGATGGAACGCCGGGCAGAAGAGCCGGCCACGTCGCCGGTCCGCGAGCAGCCGCCCACGACGGTGAGCGGCTGGCCGATCGAACCACTGGATCCTCCGGACGATCGGAACGGCCGCGGCGGCGAGTCTGACGACCGATATCCCGGCCAGTACCCGTTCACCCGCGGCATCCACGCGAGCATGTACCGCGGTCGTCTCTGGACGATGAGGCAGTTCGCCGGCTTTGGTACGCCCCGACAGACGAACGAGCGGTTCAAGTTCCTCCTGGGAAAGGGGCAGACCGGGCTCTCGACCGCGTTCGACCTGCCCACGCTCATGGGCCTCGATAGCGACCACCCGCGCGCGGCGGGTGAAGTCGGTCGGCTCGGCGTCGCGGTGGACACGCTCGACGACATGCGGGTGCTCTTCGACGGCATCGACCTGGAATCGACCTCGGTGTCCCTGACCATCAACGCGCCGGCGATCGTCCTCATGGCGTTCTACCTGGCCGCCGCCCAGGAACGAGGCTTCGACTTCCGAAAGCTCCGCGGGACGATCCAGAATGACATCCTCAAGGAGTTCCATGCCCAGAACGAGTTCGTGTTCCCGCCGGAGCCGAGCGTGCGGTTGGTGTGCGACGTGATCGAGTTCTGTGCCGGGCACGTGCCGCAGTGGAACCCGGTGTCGATCTCCGGCTACCACATCCGCGAAGCGGGTTCGACCGCCGCCCAGGAGTTGGCCTTCACGCTGGCCGACGGGTTCCACTACGTCGAGCAATGCCTGGCCCGCGGCCTGGCCGTGGACGCCTTCGCCCCGCGCCTCTCGTTCTTCTTCAACGCGCACAATGACCTGTTCGAGGAGGTGGCCAAGTACCGCGCCGCCCGCGGGCTCTGGGCCGAGGCGATGCGCTATCGCTACGGCGCGACCGACGAGGCGTCCTGGAAACTTCGCTTCCACGCCCAGACCGCCGGCTGCTCGCTCCAGGCCCAACAGCCGGAACTGAACCTGATCCGCGTCGCGTACCAGGCCCTCGCCGCGGTGCTCGGCGGCTGCCAGTCGTTACACACCAACAGCATGGACGAGACGCTGGCCCTGCCGTCGGAACACGCCGTCACGCTGGCCTTGCGAACCCAGCAGGTCCTGGCGTACGAAACCGGGGTCACCAATACCGCGGACCCGCTCGGCGGCAGCGACTTTGTCGAAGCCCTCGCGCGCGCGATGCAACACGACGCCCGGGGTTATTTCGACCGCATCGCATCCGTCGGCGGCATGATACCCGCCATCGAAGCCGGCTTCTTCCGCCGCGAGATCGCCGATGCCGCGTTCGCTTATCAACGGGAGGTGGACGCGAAACGGAAGCTCATCGTCGGCCTGAATGCGTTCGTCGAGGCGGATGAGAAGCCCATGGAGACCCTCACCGTGGACGACCGGGTGGAGCGAGACCAGATCGCCACGCTGCGAGCGACCCGTGGCCGGGTCGACGCCGGCGAACTGCGGCGATGTCTGGGCGAAGTTCGTCGCGCGGCCGCCATGAGCCAAAACCTGGTCGGGCCATTACTCCAGGCCGCCCATGCCCGTGCCAGCGTCGGAGAGATGATGGACGCCTTGGCGGACGTTTTCGGTCGGTACGAACCGAAGAGCGCGTGAGGGGCCTCCGTGGAGCGAAAAATCATCGATGGGCATGACGACGCCGGCGCGTATCGTCCTCGCCAAGGTCGGACTCGACGGCCACGATCGCGGCATCAAAGTCGTGGCGCGAGGGCTGCGCGATGAGGGGTTTCATGTGATCTACGCGGGGCTCTGGCAGTCGCCCGAGGCGGTGGTGCGCGCGGTGGTTGATGAGGATGCGGGTTGGTTAGGCTTGAGCCTCTTGAGCGGGGCGCACATGACGCTGGTGCCGCGGGTGTTGGAGATGATGGGGCAGGCCGGGCTGGGGGATGTCGGCCTGCTGGTGGGTGGGATCATTCCGGAAGCGGATGTGCCGAAACTGCTTCAGCTTGGCGTGGCGCGGGTGTTTGGTCCGGGCACCGTGATCCATGAGATCGCAGAATTCCTCCGCGTGCAAGACGCGGGAGGCCATGAACAACTCCTCACGCAGCCTCTGCGGTGCGATCGGCGGGCGTTGAGCCGATGGCTCACGCAGGCGGCGAGAGGGGAAGTCGCGCCGACGAACCGCGGCGGGTTTGCGGGGCCCACCGCGACCGATCACCCACAGCCCCTCTTCCCGACGGGAAGCGGGGAGGAAGAAGGCGAGGCCGCGGACCGAGCGCGCGGTCAGCCGCAGGTGATTGCCGTCACCGGCAGCGGTGGCGTGGGAAAGAGTACACTGATCGGGAAGCTCATCGAGGTCATCCGGCGGTCGCAGCGGTCGGTCGCGGTCTTGGCGTGCGATCCGCAGAGTCCGCTCACCGGCGGGGCCCTGCTCGGCGATCGCATCCGCATGCCGAATCGGCCGGCCGACGATGCGGTGTTCATCCGAAGCGTGGCCACGCCGGGCGGCCGTTCGGGTGTCGCGCCGAACGTTGATCTCATGATCGGGCTGTTCGGCCGCTTCGGATTCGACACCGTCATCGTGGAGACCGTCGGTGCCGGGCAAGGGGACACGGCCGTCCGTGATGTGGCCGATGTCGTCATTGTCCTCGTCCAACCGGAGACCGGCGACGAGCTGCAATGGGAGAAGGCCGGCCTGCTCGAAATCGCCGACATCGTGGTGGTCCACAAGGCCGATCTCTCGGGCGCGGAGCGCGTCGAGTCGCAGCTCCGCGAGCTTCTCAACATGCCCGGCTGCCGGTCGGTCCCGGTCGTGCGCGTCAGCTCGGCCAGGGAGACGGGGGTGGAAGAACTTTGGGCGGCCGTCGACGAGTGCCCAGGTCGGCCGCGTGCGGTGGCGCCGTGAAGGACGCGCTCCGCGGAGTTCGCGCAGGCGTCTGCCGAGCGAACCGAGGGGGCGACCCTGTGGGAGGTCTCAGCCCATGTCCTTCGATGACCCTCAGCTCGGGTCGGCTTGAGTACTGGAACAAGCCCGAGCGCACCGCGGAGATCTTCCGCGGCGAGTGGTACTACTCTGGCGACGTGCTCGTGCGCGACGAGGACGGCGACTTCTGGTTCAAGGGCCGCAACGACGACGTGATCAAGGCGAGCGGCTATCGCATCTCGCCGTTCGAGGTGGAAAGCGCCCTGGTCAGTCACCCGGCCGTGCTCGAAGCGGCGGCAGTCGAGGGCCCCGACCTGGTCCGCGGCATGGTCGTGAAGGCCTTCGTCGTGCTCCGCGAAGGACAGTTGCCGAGCGACTCGCTCGCCGAACAGATCCGTGAGCATATGAAACGTTCGATCGCGCCGTACAAATACCCGCGCCGGCTTGAGTTCGTGACCGCCTTGCCCAAGACCACATCCGGCAAGATCAAGCGACGTGAGCTACGCGAGCTGATGAGGGCTCGCACGGGCGGAGAATAAAGCCAAAAGCCGCGCAAACTCGCTGCCAATCTCATTCAGCAGCGGGAATATCTTGGTGTGCCGGTTGACCCCGTGGACGGCCATGACGTCCAGTAGCTTCGACCTGACGTTGACGGTGCTCGCGGATCTCCTGTACCGCGGCCTGGCCGATCGCCTCAAAGGGTTCAGCCGAACGGGGCCGTCCCGGTTGTTTCGGAAGTTCATCGACACGCCGGGCTGGCTGGAGATGACCGCCGGAGGAGTGATCGTCTCGCTGAACAAGCGGGCCCATAATCCGTTGCTGAAGAAGGCGGGATTCACCGTGCCGACACGGCCCGTACCGTGGCTGGGAGGGCGATGGATGCGTCTTGAGTGTCCTTGACGACCTCGGGCCGGACCCCGCCGTGGGTGCGGCGGGGTCGGCCAGCCTGGAGCGACCCGGTAAAGTTGAGTGTCAATTACAGCGGTTTACCTTGGCGTTGCACACAATCCGGCATGTTGGAACCAACCGAGGATATCCTGAAGCGTGACCTGCCGGAATACCCCTGCCAAGGTATCGTAGAGTCTAGTTTTCGTTCTCGCCTCCGCTCGACGAAGTCCCTGTTTGACCTTGGAGAACATCTCCTCGATCGGAGTGTAATCTGGACTATACGGTGGGAGCGGGAGCACGTCCGCCCCCGCCTTCTCGATCGCGTTCAAGACCGCGACGCTCAGGTGGGGCTTGAGATTGTCGAAGACGACCACATCTCCCTTGTGCAGTTCCGGCACTAGAGTTTCTTCGACGTACTGTTGAAACACCGCGGTGTTGGTCGCCCCTGGAAAAGCCAGCGGGGCACGCACCCCGTCCAGTCCCAAGCCCGCGATGACGGTGATCGTTTCCCAGGAGGCAGGAGAAGAGTCGACCGCCCGCTCACCCCGTGGCGCTCGGGCGTGAGTCGGAGTCATCGCCGTGGTGATCCCCGTCTCGTCCACGAAAACCAGCTGCTTTGCCTCGATTATGTGGACCTTCCGCCGGAACGAACGTCGCTTCTTTTGCACAGGGGGTTGGTCACGCTGGCTGGCGTGCAGGCTCTTCTTCTTGTAGGTCAGGTTCAAACGGTCCAGGGCATACCATAAGGTCTTCAGACTGCAGGTGAAGCCGCCTCGCTGCTGGAGTTGCTTGAGGGTGGCGTCGGGCTGCTCCAAAACCAACCCGGCGAGACGTTTCAGATCCTCTGGCCCGAGGGCCCGAGGCGGGCCACCGCGGTGCGGTTCGGGGTCCAGCATTCCGGTGGTGCGGCGACGCTGGAGCAGGCGCACGACGAAAGACGTGCTGACCCGGAAAACTCGAGCGATCGAACGGATCGAGCCCTCGTGATGATCGACCGCCGCCGCGACACGCTCACGAAGATCCAAGGAGTAAGGACGCATGGCAGTGACCTCCTTTTCCACGCAACTCACCCGGATAGATCGATCCTCCCCTGGAATTATTTGCGTGCTCAATCAGTTGGTAAACCGCTGTAGGCAAGTTGAGGCGGCCGCGAAAATCGGCGTTCATTACAGCGGTTTACTCACGTGTTGCGCACAGGCCGGCGTGATTGAACCAGCCGATGATGTCTTCGAGAATGACTTGCTTCAATCCTTCACCGATGGCGTCAGTGAGCCCCGTCACCGTTCGTGTCGACACTCGGCGGAGAAACTCCTTGACCTTCGAATACATCTCCTCGATCGGAGTGTAGTCCAGACTGTACGGCGGCAGTGGCAGCACGCTCGCCCCCACTTGCTCAATCGCCCGGGCCACGCCGGGAGCCAGGTGGGGCTTGATGTTGTCCAGCACCACCACGTCTCCCTTATGTAACGAGGGGACCAGAACTTGATCGACGTAGGTCTGGAACGCCGTCGTGTCGGTCGCAACGGGAAACGTCAGCGGGGCGCGGACCCCGTTCAGGCTCAGGGCCGAGATCACGGTCATCGATTCCCACGCGCCGGGGGCCGAGTCCACGGCCCGCTCACCGCGCGGCGCGCGGGCGTGGGTAGGAGTCATCGCCGTGGTGACCCCGGTCTCATCCACGAAAACAAGCCGTTTGGGCTCGATCTTCTTCACCTTCCGGCGGAACGAGCGGCGTTTCGTCTGCACATCGGGTCGGTCCCGTTCGCTGGCGTGCAAGCTCTTCTTCTTGAAGGTCAGGTCCAGGCCGCGCACGGCGAACCACAAGGTCTTCAGGCTACAGGTGAAGCCGCCTCGCTCCTTCAGTTGCTTCAAAGTGGCGTCGGGTTGCTTGCGGATCAAATCGGTCAGGCGTCGGAGGTCATCGGGTCCCAGAGCCGCGGGGAGCACCTCCGTGCGGCTTCGGCTCGAGCGTGCCGGCCTGGCGGCGGCGTTGGAGAAAGCGGACCACGAACGATACACTCACGCGGAACAGTTGGGCGATCTCACGCAGGGAACCTTCCTGCTGGTCCACGGCGGCCGCGACTCGCTCACGAAGATCGGTCGAAGTAGGGACGCATGGCGATCTCCTCAGAAAGGGACTACCCTCAAAGGGAATTATTCGCGCATGCAACCCGTGGGTAAACCGCTGTAGCCCGTCTAACTTTACCCCCTGAAGGGCATCAATTCGGCGAAAATCGTGTCCCGGAACAGGGTAAGGTTTCAGGGTTTTATGGAACCATCCTCGCTAATGGATCGCGTGGAGGCTGCCCTTCCGGCGACGCCGCCGCACGGCGCCTTGCTGGGACTCGCCCGAGAGCTACGAGATTGCGCGATGCCCCAGGCGGAGCTCCTCGCGCTCTTCGATGCCGCTCGTGAAGCTCGGCATCGCCGTGCCGATCCCGATGCGAGCCGATCGCTACTACTGCCTGCCGGTGCTCTGGCGGCTCTTCCGCAAGAAGGGCGAGCCGGGATACCAGACCCGCCCCCAGTCGGCCGCGCCGCTGGCGCGGAAGTTGGCCCAGGCCAATCCCGAGCGGACCTTCTGGCTGGTCGGCGACAGTGCATACGTCAACGCGGCCGTGCTGCGGGATCGGCCTGCGAACCTCCTGGTCATCGGGCCGCTGCACTGGAAGGCAGCGCTGTACGAGCGGCCCGCGCCGCGACAGCCCAAGCAGAGGGGCGCCTCGCGCAAGAAGGGGGATCGCCTCCCGAACCCCAAGGCGATGATCGAGGACACCACGACCTACCCGGCGGAACTCCTGACGATCGACTTCCCGAAGGGGGCACGCGAGCTTCGGGTGCAGGTGATCCGGGACGTACTCTGGTACAAGGGGAGCAAGACCGATCCGGTGATGGTCGTGCTGGTCCGCGACCCACTGGGCCAATGGCGCGACGAGGCGTTGGTGTCGACGGACACGACGGTCTCGGCAGGTTTCGTGATCCTGGGATACTGCCGAAGATGGAGTGTGGAACTGGCGATCTTCGACAGCAACCAGTTCCTCGGGCTGCACGATCCGCGGGTGCGGAGCGTGGAGCGGGCGCACCCGATGTCGTGGTTCGTGGGATCGCTGACGATCCTGTGGTACTGCGTGAAGGGTCATGAGGGATCCCATGTCGAACGGGAACGTCCGTGGTACGAGGACCGAGTGATGCCGACGTTCACGGACATGCTTGGTGCGTTACGCTTGCAGATGTGGGAATTCAAAGTTTACAGAGAGTCCGGCGAGGAGCTACCCTCACCAGAATGCATCAGGAAACTACTCCACAAGCTATCAGCCGTGGCCTGAGGTCCGAAAGTCTAGTCAGAGGCTCTACCCGGATTCCGAATAGTCGGCGTGACCTGACGGCCCCGGCCAGGAGCCTACTCGCCTGCACTGTCCACAGAATCCCGAAAAGTCGTCATGCCGCGTTGCGGCTCACAGAAACCATGAAAAATTGGAAGCCTGGGGCGGATGACGAAGCTGATTCTTCGTATTTCTAGAGCAGTGCAGTGGTCAGTGGAGCGAGATCAATCGACGACGGGCAACGTCGGCCAAAGCCTTCTCTCGCCTCCAAAACGAACTCCAGTTCTCCTGCTCTTGCGCCTCAAGATCTAATAAATGTGTCGACTCGCGGACCTTCTCCATTTCAGGGGCGTGCTCAATTCCGGTGAGAATCAGAAAGATGTTGCTAGCAGGTGCCGCCGTCGTTGGCCGCTCGAGTGCCGATGTGAAATCGAGGAGGAGCTGGTTGGAGACTTCGTAGGCCTTCGTACGCCAGCGTCTGCGTTCGTCTCCCGTTGATTTTGGATCGCGGTGTGATGTGCCCGCTGCTATGAGGGAATAAATAGGTAGTGGCTCGTAAACATTGAGTTCTCCGGACAGTTGCGGTGAACTCATCAATTCCTCAAAGAGCCGGGCAGCCTCGGCATGACGCTTTCGGGAGTGCCATGCTACGGCCAATGCGATGCGGTCTGAGTTCTTCAATCGCGGCCACTGCTCCTCACGTCCCGCGTCAATCTTCTCTAGGCATCGGCTGACACGCGCGATCGATGACGCAGGGCCAAACGCATACTGTTTTACATGTTCTGGCGCATCTGTGACGAACTGTCCAATTTGAGCGAACTTGCCTTGGCCCATCAGGTGATAAAAGTAGAGGGGGAGGTTAGCCAAATAGCTTGGGTTATGGAAATCGTTGTTTCGAGCATGAATCTCCATCGCCTCGTCGATTAGTGAATGAAAAGACACGCGATCTCCGCTCGCCCATGTTGCGTGGATCAGGCTCCAGACAATATCTGGATCGCCGGGATCCAGGAGATGTGCGTTTGAGAGTAGGTTAACGCAATCCTTTATGTTGGGCCGGTCGCCGACGAGTATGATCACGGATTTCCAGTGGAGTGCTTTAGCATTACGCGGGTGATCGCGAAGGATGCTTTCGGCAATCTCAAGTGCTTCAGCGTGCCTCGCGAAGTGTGCCAGACAATGAATGTGTTGCAGCCGGATGAACAGGTCATCGGGGTGACGAGTCCTAGCGACGTCGATCTGCTCTGCGAAGGTTGACATCGTCCCGCTATCGTGGGCGACGAGGATGGCACGCCTACCGATGTCCAGTCGATCCGGCTGAGCGAGCAGTGCCGTACGCAGGTGCTTCAAGGCTTCGACGGTCCGGTGTTCGTTCAAGAGAAGCATCGCCTGCTCGTGTTCCCGATTGCAGCGCTCGGCCTTCTCAAGCTCGGCTTTGACCGTCGTCACAGCGGCGTTGATCCTCGCTGCCAGTTGCTTCGTTGTCTCCAGTCGCAAGACGGACCGAACTCTGTCGAGGATGGCACGGGCGACGGACTCCGCGGACCCTGGCACCAGAGAATCTCGCGCGGCTTCCAGCTCCTTCTCCGATGCGAGCCACTGCTTGCTCGAATCAACGGTACGATCGACGGATCTGGCAATGACCACGGCGGCCCGATAGTGACCGCGGGCTCCAGCGACCTGCCAGGAAGATCGCTGGGCCAGCCAGCAGCTGAACGATGCGAATGCGACGAGGGCCACTGCAATAGCAGTAGCCGTCGCGGGACTCCGCCGCGCCCACAACGAAGTTCGCGTAACTGGGCCGTAGCGATGAGCCAGCACCGGCAGATGTTCAAGTTGGCGACGGAGATCATCGGCCAGTGCCCCGGCCGTCTTGTATCGATCGTCAGGAGCGAGCGCCATCGCCCTGTCGCAGATCGAGACTAACGAGCGTGGGATCGCACGGTTGATCTTTCGGAGGGGCTTTGGTTTGATTGCCTTACCATTTGGGCGTCCCTTCCGTGTGATTCCCTCGAACGGGGCTTGGCCTGCCAGGATGTGGTAGAGCGTCGCTCCGAGGTTGTAAATATCACTGCTCGGGCTGAGACGATCTGGGTCGCCGTCCAACTGCTCTGGGCTGGCATAATCCGGTGTCCCCTCGAACTGCGGCGTGAAGTGGTCCCCAATGTCCAGACCACTCGGCCCGGTTTTTAAGTTATGCTTCGGCCCCGCTCTCCCCTCTCAAGGCCCGACCGGCTCGGCATGCAATCGGTGGCCGGAACGAACGCGGGACTCCACCCCGCTCTCCCCTCTCAAGGCCCGACCGGCTCGGCACCATGGTAGACCTCGGCGGGCGTGCGATAGGCCAAGCTCTGGTGCAAGCGCTCGTGGTTGTAAAACGCAAACCACCTTTCAAGGCCGGCTTTCAATTCTCTGGCACTGCAATATGCTTTCAAATAAATGTCCTCGTATTTCAGAGACCGCCACAGCCGCTCGACGAACACGTTGTCCAACGCCCTCCCGCGTCCGTCCATGCTCACCGCGATCCCTTCCGCCTCAAGCCGGCCGGTGAAGGCCCGCGCCGTGAATTGCACGCCTTGGTCGGTGTTGAAGATCTCGGGGCGTCCTCCCTCCAACGCCGCGTCCAACGCCTCCAGGCAGAACCGGCCGTCGAGCGTATTCGACAGCCGCCAGAGAGCACGAACCGGCTGTGCCAGTCGATCACCGCCGCCAGGAACATGAAGCCCTGGTTGAGCGGGAGGTACGTCACGTCGGTGGACCAAACCTGATTGCGTCGCTCGATCGTCAGGTCTCGAAGCAAGTACGGGTAAACCTTGTGGTCAGGGTTTCGCGTCGTGGTTCGAGGCCCGGATGAGCGCCTCAGACCCATCAATTCCATCAGGCGGCTCACGCGTTTGCGGTTGACCTCCTCTCCTGCCTCGTCAGCCAGGCCGTCATGCGGCGGCTGCCGTAAACAGCGTCTTGAGATATTGCTCGTCGATCCGCCTCATCAGGCTCAGGTTCTCGAGGGTCTCCGTCGCCGGCTCGTAGTAAAGCTCGACCGATTGAGTCCCAGCAGCTCACATTGGCGACGAACACTCAAGTGAGGATGCGTGGATTCGATTAAGGCTCTTTTGGCCTCGACCTCACAAGGCAGATTTTTTTTTCACCCAGGCCAGCTCCATCTGGAGCCGCCCGATCTGCTCGTACAATTCGGTCTGGAGCTTCTCGTGGTCGGGCCGGCGGGCGGCCGACCCGTTCTCGAAGAGGCCCTCCAGGCCGTCCAGGAGTTGCTTCTTCCACTGGCTGATCTGCACCGGGTGAATCTGGTGCTGCTTGGCCAGTTCGGAGATCGTCTTGTCCTGCTTGGCGGCTTCCAAGGCGACCTTCGCCTTGAACGCCGCCGAGTGTCGCTTGCGGATTTGTCCCATGCTTCGCCCTCGGTAAGACCTCCCTCAATGATAACTTACCGAGTGGTCCGAAATCTGGGGGCCACTATAGCGCCTCCTTGGTGCTCCTGTCGTCCGCGACGTTAGTTCTGAGCGCAAGCCCCCAATCGATCACTACGACCTCCCCGAACAAGCCGAGCATGATGTTACTCGGCTTGAGGTCGCGGTGAAGGATGTCTTGAGAGTGGGCATAATCGACGGCGTGGCACGCTGCCACCAGTGCGCGTATGAGCGGAGCGGTGTCATTGTCGAACGAGTGCCGACGATCTTGGCTGGCCAGATGGATCGCTTGTTTCATCGAGTGGCCAGCGACGGGGCGCATCGCAAAATACGGGATGCCGCGGGCGTTCCGGTCGTAATCGTAGACCGGTATTATGTTGGGATGCTGGAGCGACGCCGTTATCTCCGCCTCGCGTTCCAGATGTGAAATCGCCCGACGGTTCTTCTCGCCATCGGGGCGGACGGTCTTGTACGCGATTGGCCGACCGCCCATCTTCGCGTCACTGCCCCCGTAGACGAAACCCTGGCCGCCCCAGTTAATTAACCGACTGAGCCGGAAACGCCCTTTCATCGGGCGGAGTTCTAGCTCGTCCTTCACGAACTCTCGGAGGTTGCGCGCGTTCTCTTCCGCCTCCAGTGAGTTGGGGGAGAGGATCTCGCGAACGCCTTCGATATAGTCGGGAGGACTTCCTCCGATGATCTCTCGAGAATCCGCATCGCTGTTCACGCCATTGGGTTCGTTCATGACTGGGACAACCTTGATTGCTCTTCTTCCAACTCGTGTCGATGCCGACCGATGATCCCTTGAATCTTTTGGCGATCACAACTGCGGGTGACGTCGCGGATCGTGTGGCGCTCGCGTTCTATCGTTGGGACCGAATAATCAAGCTTCTCCGCGATCTCCTCGTTCGAGAAACCATCCTCCACAAGCTTAAGGACCTCGATCCCGCGGGGGGTGAGTCGTTTGCAGATACATCTGCGCAAGTCGACGGCGAGGGCCTGCCCGAGCGGTCCTGGAGCCCGTTCGATCGCGTAATCATCGGCGAATGCGACGAACCGCTGGTCATGGCGCTCGTCGCCGCGACGTAGCTTTCTGTCCATACTCCGGAGCCCAACAGCGAGGTCGATGCGCCCTCGCCGTCTTACTCCGTTCATCTTCCATTTCGAGAGGAGAAAAGCGAGACAGGCCCAGCGATCCTGCTGTAGCTCCTTCGCGGCTACTGCAGACGGCCTCCAGAGGCGTATTGTTTGGAGCCAGGTGTCGATGCGTTCGAACGCTTTGACATTCGCCTCATCGATACGGCTGCGTGCTTCGTCTTTCGCATCGTTGATGCGGCCGCGTGCTTCGTCTTTCGTCTCGCGTGTGCATGCTTGATGCAAGATGATTTCGACCGCCTCGGTCACCGAATGGCCCATCGCGATCTCCTGAGCGGTCAATGGACCTCGTGGGGCACCGTCCCTGGACCGGTTTCTTTCTGGTTGCGTCCTTGAGTCACCGTCATAGGACATTATGAAAGAGAATACCCCTCACGGCTTCCAGAAAAAATTCGTAACTTCTTGCGCCGCGCGGGCCGGGCAATCGGGCTAACTGGTCGCGGCAGCAGTTCTTATGCTTACGACACCCACTCGCCCCATTTCTCGGTGATCTGCCTGTCACGTAGGACGTCCGCCCCTCTTGGCCGAGTTCAGGTGTACGGGCGGTACATGGCCGGGCAGTCCTCACACCGGGCGTGGTGCCGCAGGACGACGTCGTTGTGGTCGTTCGAGTTCGCCGCGGTGTCCGGGCTCGCCGAGGCGATGGAAATGCTAGAGGCAGGAGAGTTCGCCGAGCTGATCGCGTTCCTGACGAGCCCGGCGGCCCGTGGGTGCGGACGAACAGCCTTGTGGAGCGGACCAACCGGCGGCTCAGCTTCCTTGAGCATGTGCGGTTCAAGTGGAGGCACCGCCGGACGTTGGTCCGGTTCATCGTCTTGACGTCGAACCGGTGGCGGCGGATCGATCGGAAGGTTCCGACGCGATGTTGCCCGGGACAAGGCCACCAGGAATGCCGACAAACCGCGAAGTCGCTTAACCCTCGATCATACTGTCGGGTTGAGCGAGAAGTCTCACGAGAGGTCGGAGAATCGATGAGGGGTAACGACCGCCTAAGCGTCCCTAGATAGGTAGCGGCGGAAACGGTTCGTCGCACCGCCCATCCGGGCATTGGAACGATGGTACCCCGAGGATGCTACGCCATGTGGACTAAACTGAAGGAAATGGGTCGCATTGCGATGATCGCCGTCTTGGCGACCCTGGTCTCGATCGCCGGTCCGGTCTACGCCGCCGGCACGGCCAGCGTTCACTTGAAGAACGCGACCGGTCGGGCGGTTTGGGCCGTGATGGACACGGAGCGGGAGGTACACCTCATCGCACCTGGAGCGCAGGAGGTTTTCCACAAGGCGAACATCTTCGACTCGCCCACCCTGCGCCTGTACGAAGTCGGAGCGAACAATAGCCGGGGTGCCCTCCTTCATGCTCGTGATATCGGCATCATCAGCCCATTCCACTCACACGAGCATTGGACCTGGGACGGTGCCCGCCTCTCTGATTGAAGTGCACACCAGATCAGAGCGATCAAGATTGAACGGGACACGCGTTGGCGTGTCCCGTTCTTTTTTTTGTGCTGCGCCTCCATCATGATCGCTCCCACCCCAGTTCGTGCAGGAGCGCCTCGGCTCGTGTTCTGACCTCGGCGTCGCAATGTCGGCGCGCCCAGACGAGCACGCGAAGCGCCCTCGGCCCCCACTCGCGTAGCGCCCGCGTCGCCGCGTCACGAGACCTGTCGGGGGGAGAAAAGGGGTCAGGGGGGAGAAAAGGGATCAGGAGCGAATGGTACGAGGACAAGGATTCCGTACAGTACCTTTTCAGGCTCCTGTACACTGTTTTTGCGACGAAAACTAATGGACGCCCGCTCTTAACCTCGTGCCATTCGGATCAGGAGCCGTTTTTTTGCTTCTTAGGTCGTCCTATCGGCTGCAAGGTGGATCCGAGCCCCAAGCGAGTCGCCGTCGTCATCTGCCAGTCCGGGGTGCCGAACGGTTGTCCCCGAGTGATCGCACGCTGCATCGCCTCTTCCTCCGCCACGCTCAATGGTGCATTGACACGCTCAATCCAATGGCGAGGTCGCGGGATCGGCCAACGACTCAAACTCACGCCAGGTGAAGCCTTCTTGGTGGGGGCTCTCCCAAGGCTCCCCCACCGCCACTGCTCAGCCTGGGTGGTGAGCCCCGCACGCAGCGCGTTTCGCTCGACGTAGCGGCAGACGGTGACGAGGTGGTCGTCTCCCTGCACGGGAAAGGACTTGAACCGACCCTGGTAGAGATGCCCTGAACCCGCCGAATGACGGTGGGCATGCCACCGCTGGGTGTGGGTCATGGTCAGCCAGCGCATGAACAGTGAGAGGTCGCCATCGGCATGGGGCCAAAGGACCAGGTGGAAGTGATTGGGCATGACGCAGTAGGCGAGCAACCGCATGTCGTAGCGAGTGACCGCCTCGGCGAGAACGCGTTCAAACGCCTCAAAATCTCCATCGTCGCCGAAGATGGTTAGGCGAGCGTTGGCGCGATTCAAGGCGTGATAGATCAGCCCGCCTTCAGCGGCGCGAGGTGGTCGACTCATGGCTCGAATCTATCGCGTACCGAGTAAAGCGTCAAGATCGGCTCCTGACCCCCTTTCTGGCCGCGACGCCGACAGATGAACCTGTTCTAAAATAGGCGAGCCCGCCGTATTTCACCTGAAGGCAGCAAACAGCCCGGTGGCGATCGCCGCGACCAGAATTACGAGAAGCGCGATGGCGATCCAACCACGCCGACTCCTCGGAGACGTAGGAGCAGGCGGTGCAGCAAAGGGCTCCAAGACGAGCGTCTTTCCGTCATCGATGCCAAGCACTCTCGCGGCTGCACCGTAAGGGCAAGTCGGGAACACCCATCCCTTTCGCCAAGGCCGATTCAAGCAGTCTTCGCCGTCTTTTGTCCCAAAATTGCAGCCGTTGTACACCGGACAGGGCCATGTCGGATTTGCTCCCCTCCACACCTTGCTGAAGAGGTCAACGACTCCGCGATTGAACATCACGGCACTCGTGGTTCTCGCGTCGGCGCTGATTTGGTAGATCGAGCCGTCAGGCCAGATCAGCAAGGGGATATGCACCTCCCCAAACATCAGCGGCAGAGCGGCATCGCGCGCGGCATCGGTCATTGCGCCGCTGTCCTGGCAGAGGAAAGTATCGAGGGGGAAGCGGCGATCCAGGTCCAGATGCAGCAAGAGCAAACGTCCTGCGTGATCGTGGTACCAGCGGAATAGGACTTCCATCACGTCATTGCCTTGCTCGCCGTAGGCGTCAGCCATTTGCCGGAGCATGGCCACGACTTCGTTCGAATTCCGATCGAATTCGCGGCTGATTGCCTCCTGGCGCGCGCGGTCGTAGATCGCCTCTGGCGGCGGCAGATTTCGGCCTCCTTGCTCCAACTCCTCGATCAGCGTGAAAAGCGTATTCGCCGGCGCAAGATCCTGTAGCGCCCAATGGCAGATCGCGACGCACTGGCGGGGCGTGACGTCGTCGAAGTAATGGGCAAGAATTCGATCGACGACCATGTATTCGAAGCCGGCAGACTCGGGGCGTTTCGGCCTTCCGCCGTGCAGGATGCCGACGGCAACCGCATACGCCTCCTTGATCTCCCAGGCGCCGAGGCGGTGGGAGTATTCTTCGCCGGTCGCTTCATCGACTAACGTGACGATCGTATCCCGGCCTTCGATGGTGCGGCCAGAAAGCGGTATCTCATAAGGATGGACCACGTAGCGCAGAAACTTCCATTCTCGCCCTCGTGTCCAGCGATGCTTCGGGTCGGCCTTGGCGCGAAGGAAGTCGAGTTCGATGGCAAAGCGCGTTTCGTCGTTCAGTCGGTGATCGGTGGGATTCCTCCCTACCACGGGGAAAGGTACAGCTTCGCCTGAACGTCCGACGTGACCGGCAGCGGCCCCCACCTGATCCCATAGGTTGAGAAAGTCCATAATGCCACGGAACGTCGAAATGTCCTGCACTAGATGGCTGATCTCATGCATGAATGTGGGAAAAGCGGCACGCGGGATCGTCAGAGGCCCAACCGTTGGCAGGCTAGCGGCTGTGATCGCCGGGTGGAGCATCTGGATGGTGAATGCACGCGGCAGATAGCTTCCGAGAACCGCAAGTTCCTCTTCACCAGGGACTTCTGTCATCTTTCTCTCCTGCGTCGCCCACCGCAACCGCCCGCCAATTGCTAGCTTCATTCTACGGATTTAATCGAAGCGCCGCTGTGGCAAGTTGTCTTCGGCGTGCTTGAACTGACGGCGCTCCTCATGGTCTTGGCTCGGCCGCCCGGTTGCGACGCTCAGAGGCATCACCCGAAGACGGCTGATGCCTCTTCGGTCCCTTTGGAGGGTTTTCGATTCTCTCTACTTCTGAAGAGGAAGAGGGTTCAGGACCTTGACAGCAGCAGCCTTACCCGTTGGACCAGAATCCCAAGCGCGTGCTCAACTTTGTCCTTCCCCTCCGCACGAACCCATGGCCCTCCCGTCGCGTCAGAGGGGGACGGATTTCAAGAAAGGGGCATCTGACATGGACCCGTGGCGCATACAGCTCCAGGAGCGCATCAGCCTAGCGCTTGACCACCTAGACCAGGCCAACACCATTTTCAATTTCGTAGCTTTCGCGTTCATGACTTTTCGAGGGACTGGCGACCCCAGATGGGATCATAAGCTTGCTGCCCTCGTCAACGTGTCGGATATCGCTGACCCGATTGAACTTATGGATCGGGACAGCGAATTCGACGATGGCATCATTACCGTCGCCGCGAGAGAGATAGCCCTACGCCGCCTGCCACGTCTGCTCTCCATCGCTCTCGTAAGCAGTGTTGAGACGGCCCTTGAGGACATCGCGGCAATCTGCATCCGCCGTGATAATCCAGCGAAGATAGAGGAGCAAGTCGCCAAGGAATCCAAGAAAGCTATCGCCGGCCCGGCGTCGAAGTACGTGCCCGCCCTCGCCAGCATCACGGGATTGAGTAGCTTCGGGGACGCCGATTGGGAGGATTTCTTCGAACTCGTGGCGGCCCGGAACGTCCTTGTGCACGAAACCGCCCCCGTCGCGTCGGCACGCTACTTGGCATCTGCGGGCAGTGCCGCCCGCGTAACCGAGGGGGAAACACTTCCAATCACGATTACCTACCTGACTGAGAAGCACGCATACATGAAGGTCCTTTTTCTGAACCTTCTCCAAGAAGCCATCGGCAATCCTCGGCTCACCCCTCCGAGGCAAAAGTAGTAGGTGCCGAATGCGCAGAAGAAGGGCGCCTAAGGCGTCGCCGCCCGCACCAAGGCCTGGATGGCGGACACGATGTGGGGCGGCAGATCCGCCCGTTTGGCAAGGACTTCGGCTAGCTCTTGCGTTGGTGCCTCCAGCCTGCAGCCACTTTGCAGCCAGCGGCACCCGCCTGAAACGCAACCATTAAACGGGGAAGTGATTTGCGTCGAATGGACCGCGGGTGCAATTCCCTCGTTTTCTATCTCTGTCATCTGCTGTAACTCGCTGTTATAGGACGCCATGCGGCGACGGCCGTCTCGTACCATCTTCGGGTGGCGGGTACGTTGCCCGCCGCCCCGACGACAACCGGCGTCTGGAGGCGTCACCGCGTGCCGTGCCGCGACCCCGGACGGTCGAGTCCGTGGACCGGCCGTCACAGACGTCGCATGGCAATTCACCCTCGGTTCGATTGACCTCGGTAAATCGGACCGAAGCGTGCAATGCGGCTGGCGGTTCGCGTGGGGTCGCGGCTTGAATCGGGACAATCCGGCCGTTATGCTTTGCGATACAAAGTGACTCTGGGGGCCGTTCAGGGGACGTGAACCGAAAGGCTCAGAGGCGATGACGACACCGGGTGTGAGCGATATCGGTCGACGCTTCGCCGTGGTCGTCCACGACGTGGCGCCGGCCTTTCTGCCGCAGCTCGCGAGGATCGCCAAGGCCCTCGCGCCGCGGGTCGGGCGGATGCTGGCGGGCGCGGTGGTGCCCTGCTGGCATGGGCGGCCGATCGAGGGGCCGGGGGGCGGCTTCGGACGGTTCGTGGCGGAGGCGTTCGGGGAGGTCTTGCAGCACGGATACACCCACCGGCAGGACCGGCCGGGCGTGCTCTCGCTGTTCACGGGTCGTTCGGACGAACTGGTCGGGCTGGCTCGCGAGGAGGTCCGGCGCCGGCTCGGACTGGGCCGGGAGCTGTTGCAGCAGGTCCTGGGGGTCACGCCCGCTGGATTCGTGCCTCCGGCCTGGCAGGTCGGGCGGGCGACGGCAGACGATCTGGGGGAGTGCGGGTTCCGCTACCTCGCGACGTTCGGCGCGATCCAGGCGGCGAACGGGCTGACGATCCCGCTGGCGACCTGGTCGTGGGACTGGGGCGTCGTGGGCCCGCTCGCGCGGGTCGGGCAGCGGTTCGGCGACGTCTCTTGGCGGCTCCGGCAGGCGACCCTGCCCTGCGTCGTGGTGCATCCGGCCGACGTGGACCGGGGCTACCTGCCGCGCGTGCTGGAGGTGATCGACCGGCTGCTGGAGCGGGGCCGGACGCCCGGCCTGCTCTCGGAGTTCCTCCCGTGATCGGGCCGCTGCGGGCGGCCTTCCACCGCCGACTCCGCCGGCGGGCCGGGCACCTGGCCGCGCGGATCGCCCCGCACCTGTCGACGGGGGCGACGGTGCTCGACATCGGCTCGGGGACCGGCCACAACGCGGAGGCCCTGAGGACCCGGGGGGCGCGCACGTGCGCCGAGGCGGACGTGGTGGATTTCCACGTCGTCGGGGGCGGGCCCGTCCTATTCGACGGCACCCGGCTGCCGTTTGCCGATCGCGTCTTCGACGCGTGCCTCCTCGCCTTCGTGCTGAGCTATACCGACGACCCGGCGGCCCTGCTCCGCGAGGCGGGGCGGGTCGCCTCGCGCCGCGTCCTTGTCTTGCAGTCGAGCCCTCGGGGGCGGTCCGGGCGGATCGCGCTGCGGTTGCGGAGCTGGATCCAGGGGCGGGTCGCATTCCGGCTCTGCGCGACCCTCCGCCTGATCCCGCCCGCGCCAACGCCGCTCCACCCACGACGCCTGCTGTCGCGCGAGCGGGTCGGCGACCTTGCCGACGAGGCGGGGTTGAAGCTGGCACGGGTCGTCCCCGAGCCCGGTTTGCTAGGCCTGGTCAGCCGCGACCTGTTCGTCCTGGAAGGCCCGCTCCAGGGGCCCGGCCTCGCGTCCTCCACACCGCCAGCGGAGACGCAACGCCCATGAAGCGGCCCCTGCCCCGGATCTCGGTGGTCATCCCCGCGAGGAACGAGGCGGCGCTGATTGCTTCGACCGTGGGGTCGGTCCTCCGGGCGCGCGACCGCTACCGCGAGGCAGGCCGCGACGGGGAGGCGGTGGAGGTCATCGTGGTCGACAACGCGAGCGACGACGGCACGGCCGACGCCCTGGTCCAGCATACCGCCGAAGGTGGCGTGGTGGTGGCCACCTGCTCGCCCCGCGGCGCGGCCAGGGCGCGGAACCTCGGGGCGCGGCTGGCGAGCGGCCGGGTGCTGATCTTCCTCGACGCCGACACCTGGCTGCCGCCCTGGGCCCTCGTCCGGATCGCAGAGCTGGTCGAAGAGCAAGGATACGAGGCGGGGATCACTCGCCTCGGCGCGCTCGACGGCGGCCGGCGGGCCCGATGCTGGTGGGCCTTCTGGAACGCCGTGCGGCGGCTCCCCCTGCCCCGGGCCAAGGCAATGCCGGCCTGCATGTTCTGCACCCGAGAAGCCTTCGAGGAGTTCGGGCCGTTCGACGAGCGCGTCGACATCGGCGAGGAGTGGCCAATCCTGGCTGGGCTCTACCGCGCCCGGCCCCGCCGATTCGTCTACGATCAAACCATCAGGGCACTCAGCTCGGGACGTCGCATGGAGCTCCAGCACTTCGGATACACGCGGACCTTCGCCCGGTACGTCTGGGCGGTTCTGAGCTTCCGGGGCCGACTCGATTATCCCGACCATATCCGGCAGGCGCCGCGGGACTCGCTCCCCCGGCAAATGAAGGAGGGAGCGAGCCGAACCGTGCTGAGGACGACCGCCAACGGCGCACGGTCCTGGCCGGGCTTCGGACGGTGGCCGGCGTCGCTCGGCCCCTGGCTGGGCAAGCTCCGGATGCACGCGATCGAACCGCGCCAGACTTCGGGCCGGCCGCCGACGATCGCGAAACGTCGACGTTGGTTCGGACCGCTGCTGATCGGGCCCGGCAACCTGTACCTGCGCCTGCTGGGGTCGGGAGTGCGGGTCCTGCCCGGGGCGGAGTGGCGGGCCAGGGAGCGTGCGTTGCATCGCGCGCTCCACGGGATCGAACTGGAGACCGGCCCCTGGGGCTGGCTGATCCTTCCCCGATGGCCGGGGGTGGTGCTCGCCGATCACGCGCGGAGCCGGCTCGACCCAGCGCCGGCCCGCTTGCGGGGCCTGGGCGCCGCGGGCCGGGCATTGCGGGACCTGCATCGGGTCGAGATGCCGCGTGCCGATGGAGGGAGCGAACGCCTGAGTCACGGCGACGCGACGCTCCGCAACGTCCTGTTCGATCCCGGAACCGGCGAGGCTCGCTGGTTCGACTTCGACACGGCCCACGACCCGGACCTTGCTCCGGCCTGGCGCCACGGCGACGACCTGCGGGCCCTGGTTTACTCGGCCGTCGAGTCGTTCGCCGATGTGCCCGTCGCGGAGTTGCTCCTCACCGTCCGTGATGCCTATACCGACCCGGGCCCCTGGGAGCAGCTCCGCGACCGACTGTCCCGGGGGGCACTACATCGATCGCCTCTGCACTTCGCCCAGGCGTGTCCGCCCGATGGGCGGAGGCGCGAGCTGGAATCGCTCTTGCTGGGATATGATTGGCCGTGTGAATCGCTTATGAAAGATGCTGATGATCAATCGACCGGATAACAGGCCGTCGAATCTTGACCCCATCAGACTGTCGTAGCCCACACACGAAGGCTGGACGCAAGGGCGCATCGCCCCCAGCATGACCGTGACACCATAGAGTTGGCGGCCCGGAAATACGAGCTGGACCCCGGCGGAATTCCCAAGTCCATGCACGAGCCGCCGGGTTGGAGAAATGACAGAACTTTCCTCCGAAAGGGCTACGCGCAAAGGGAGGGATGATTCGCGTAGACAACCCTGGGGGAACCACTGGAGGGCGGCGGGTCATCGCATTTTCCCGCCCTTTGGTGAGGCGAGCAACACGCCTTTCGGCCACTCGGCGTTCTGGTCGATCCAGGCGCGGAGCCGAGCGACTTCGTCCGTCCGCAACGCCGGGAATCGCGTCCGCTCTGCCTTGGGCGGCATCTCCTCATCGGGCACGTTGCCGGACACATAATCGATCAAGGGACTCTCCTCGCTGCGCCCGGGGACGATGGCCGCCTCCCCGGAGGCCCCTCCTTTCAAGATCGCCTCCCGGCCATCGACGCGGAACTGGCCACGCGGCTTTTCACCGCTGTGACTGCCGACACATGAGCGTTCCAGGAGCGGCTTGATCTGTTGCGCGAAATCGATCTTCCGCTCACCCTGCGGCGTGCGAACCGTGGTCGGCTGTTGCGTGACGGCGAGTTGGCCCGGGGCGGCCCCGACCGGCGCGGCGTACGTCAGGGCAAGGACCGCCCAGCTCGTCGCCGCCGCCGAGATCCATGAGTCACGGTGGTACGGGAAGCCGCTCTTCATCGTCGGCTGGAAGGGAAAGGCCCGCCGGGCCACGTGCCAGGTCCCGTCCTCCTCCTGCGTCTCCAGCAGGAACCGCAGCCCGCGCCGCCACGCCGGGTCGGCCATCGGATCCTTCAGGAATTGTGCGAGGGCGTAGAGAGCCTCGCCCGTCGCGTAGGCGTCGCTCTCGAGCGTCGAAAATTGGGCCCAGCCGCCATCCTTTCGTTGTTGATGCAGGAGCGATTCGATCAGGGCGGTCATCGTCTTGGCCGGCTCGCCCGCCCAGTGCAGGCCGAGCAGTTGGAAGCTCGCTTCCTCAATCCTCTGCGGTTTAGCCATCCAGAGCCACCGCCGCGCGTGCTCGATGCTGGCCGCGAACTCCTCCTTGCGGCCCTCCCAGCCGTAAGAATTCAGCCCATGGATCGCCAACGCCGTGGCCGTGACGTCGCTCGACTCGATCGGAGGTCGCGGGATGCTGGTGATCCAGCGGCCGTCCGACGCCTGAATCGTGACCAGGTGATGAGCGACGCCGTCAGTCAAGGCGCTCGGCGGGACCCGCTCGGCGGCCAAACCAAGCAACTCGTAGCCAAAACCGTGTGCGGCGTCCGGATGAAAGATAGTCTGGGCGATCAACTCGCGATTGTCGTACCGACTTTTATTAGTGACGACCGCGTTGATCAGTTCCCTGGCGGCCTCCTGGTCGATGTGGATGGATCGGTTGCGGGCGTGCCCCACGGCGACCATCGGCAAGTACTGCTGGTGACACGAGATGCAGTCTTGCTTGCTGACGTGCCTGAGAAACGCCGCTCGCGAGCTGGCCGCGGTCGCTTGCAACGCCATCAACGCCTTCTCGGCAGCGGCGATCACCGTCGCGTCGTCGAGTTTCTCAGGGAGCGAGCGATGCGGCGTAACCACGTTCTCCGACCGCGGTGGCTCCTGGGCGCCGGCGGCCGCGAGCGCCTCGACGATCGCCGAGTGGCCACGTCTCTCGGCGATCAACCGTGGGGTCTGCGGCACCATTCTGAACGCCTCCACGGGTTCGCCCCCCGCGGCGTTCGGATCGGCCCCGCTGGTCAGGAGCAGCTTGACCAGGTCGGGGCGGAGCCTCTCGCTCCCCGCCGCCCAGTGCAAGGGGGTGAAGTCCGCAAATGCGTCCCGGGCGTCGACCTTCGCGCCGCGGTCGATCAGGATTTTGGCCGCCTCGAGGCTGTCGTTCCAGCACGCTTGCGATAATGGGCTGCCGTAAGACGTCTCCTGATTCGGATCGGCCCCGCGGTCGAGCAGGAGGCGAACCATCGGCAGATTGTTATAATAGGCGGCCCACATCAGCGGTGTCCGATAACCGGCTGCGCGCGTCGCGGTCCTCGAATGATTGGTCTCCGGGAAATCGCCGGCCTTCGCACCGGCGTCCAGCAGCAATCGCACCGTCTCCAGGTCGCCGCTCGCCGCTCCTGCCATGATCGGGCTGATCCCGGCCTCGTTGCGCTCCGCGGCACTGGCCCCGCGCTCGAGCAGCAACCGGACCGTCCGCGAATTGCCGGCACGGCGGACGGCCAGGAGCAGCGGCGTGTTGCCGAGGTCGGCCGTCCGCACCCCGACCTTCGCGCCGGCGTCGACAAGCAAGCGGACCTTCTCGTAGTTCGTCGCGGCCCGGATCAGCGCTGTGACGCCGGACCGGTTCGCCGCGTTCGGATCGGCTCCCCTCTCCAGCAGGAGCGTGACGCATCGCGGACTCGCATAGAACGAGGCGAGAATCAGCGGCGTGTTGCCCTCCGCGTCGCGGGTATCCACGTCCGCGCCGGCCTCGATCAGCTTGCCGACGGCGGTTGCGTCCGCGTCCCGGATCGCCGCGAACAGCTCGGGCGCGATCGGCCTGGCTCCGGGAGCGTCACCGGCGCAAACCGTTCGAGGCGAAAACAGGAGGAGTAAGGAGAGACCCGCGAACAGAAGGACTGCGGTCCCCAGGTCCGGCACACGTTTTCCGCAACTTTTCCGACCAAGCATCGAATCGCTCCAATTTTCCAGGATTGGGAAACGACCGGCTTGAGCTGCCGTGTCTTCGCCCGCGGTGGAAAGTCGCCGGCCGTCGGGCACAAGGCCTTTTCCCGACTCGCGGGGATCCCGATCCCGATGCGAGCCGACATTCTTCGGAAACATATTAATTCTCCATAACGCAGAATCACGCCCAAGCATGACGACTCGGAGCCGGCCTCTCGCCGCGTCACCAGCTTTCCAGGCCCCGCCAACTGGCTGGGAGGCCGGGTGAAGGCGAGTACGGGATGCCCCGAATCACATCATCGCTTAAAAATGCTTGTTTGCGCACATAATTACAATCACAGATTTCCATGCATATGCGACTCCTCTGAGGTCCTCGCCCCATCCTCCCTACCCTGTTCCTAAGCCAGGGCAGCCAGGATCGCCGCAAGTTGTTCGGGTTGCGAGGCGAACGGCGAATGGCCGGCGTCGAGCGTCTTCACCTCGAAGCGATTCTCGGGGGTGAACGCGTCCGCCTCGCGGATCATGCGGTCCTGAAGGGCGATTGGGATAACGTTGTCTAACGTGCAACGGATGAACGTGCGGTGCACACGTCCCCAGCGGTCACGGGTGCCCCGCGCATCGGTGATCATCGGGAGCAGCGGATCATCGGAGGTCAGGGAATGCGCGAAGGGCGCGAATGCTTGCGCGGGAAGATCGTTGTAGAGGGTTTGCCGGATTTCCTCGATGAAGGCGGGATTGCATGAGCGCGAGTTGATACGAAAGGCACCGATCCGCTTCGGGTCGCCGAGCAAGAGGCCCTTGAATCGCGATCTGGCATTCTCCGGCAGAGTGGCGTATCCCAGAACGCTCGGCAGGCGAACCGGGCAATAGGCGGTCAGATAGACCAGGCGATGGATGAGTCCGGGGATGGCCTCGGCCGCTCGGGTGATGGCGAGGCCGCCCAAGCTGTGGCCGACCACAGTCAACGGGCCGCATTGGGCCAGGCCCCGGGCGGCCGTCACGACGGCGGCGACGTAGTCATTGAGGGATACGTCCTTCAGTGGTGAGGGCTCGGTTGCCAGAGCGGCCAGATCCTGGCGGAGATAGGCCTCCGGGAACTTCGCCTTCAGCCCGTGCCCAGGCAGGTCGGTGGCGAGGACACGGCTGCCCTTGCCGGCGAGGATCGCGGAGACCGCATCCCAATGAATGGCCGAGTGCCAGGACCCGTGGACCAGGAGGAACGTCCCCTGATCCTTGCCCCGCTGGGGGGATGCCCCGCTTGTCGCGGCTGCGAATGTTCCGCCCCACGCCAGGAGCGAGGCGACCTGAAATCTACGGCGACTCATAACATGTACTCGTCGACCATGCGTCGCCCCGCAATTGCTAAACATTCGCCGTTCTACTGACGCGAAATCATTGCCAGATGTCGTATCCATCTCCGTACTCCTTCTCCCGGGCAGGGCCCGATTCATAATGATCGATGCACAACCTCACTCGCTTCTGCCAGAATCCCGCCGGCTCGCTCTACGGCCGCCGCGACGCCGGCAATCTCACCGCTCGAAGCGGCCTGGGCGGCGAGCCACTCGCTGAGGTACCGCTCGTGCGTGCCGGTCCGCCAAGCCAGCTCGTGCGAGGTGACCGGGCCGACCTCGGCGAGGGTCTCCTACCGGGCGGGCCTTCTCTCTGTCAATTGGCGTTGTGAAAGGCGATCCCGATGGGGAATGATAAGGCTGGGGTCGTCCGGAGAATTGAAGGAATCTGCGGGCGTGCTTCGTCTCATGTGAGTCAACGGAACCGGCCGGGGGTGACGCCCACGAGCCGCTTGAAGTGACGGGCGAGGTGGGCCTCGTCCGCGAAGCCAACACGGGCGGCGAGCGCCGCCAAGCTGAGGCCGCCACGCCGTTGCAGCAATCCCTTCGCTCGTTCGACGCGGCGAGCGATGACGAACTGGTGCGGCGGCAGCCCGGTCGCCGCCTTGAACTGGCGGGCGAAGTGAGCGGGGCTGAGGTGAGCGAAGGCGGCCATCTGCTCCAGGCTCGGACCGGTTTCGAGATGGCCTTCAATGTACTCGACGACGGCCCGGAGCTTCGCCGGCGGGAACTCACCGTCCCTCCTGCGCTGGCGGCGGCGCGACTCCGAGACGTACCGGACCAGCTGGACGGCCAGGTCGTTGGCCAGCGACTCGGCGGCCTGCCGCCCCCCGGCAGCGCCGGACATCAGCTCGGCATCGACGGCCCGCATCGCGGCGCCGAGTGAAGGAATGGCCCGGAAGTCGAGCGGCGGCAAGTCCCACCGCGCGGGGTCGAGGTCGAACGACGCGGCGACCCGCGCCACCAGCCCGGGATCCAGGAAGACGTTGAGCGAATCCCGCAGCCCGATCATGCGGCACCGGTACGAGCGGCCTGCCGGCACGACCGCGACCGAGCCGGCGGGAGGCGGTTGGTGCCGGCTCACCCCCGCGTACCACATCTCCAACTCGTCCGGGGTGTGGTGGAACATGACGAGCGCATGGTGGGTCATGGCGGGCCGGACGAGCTCGAAGGCGGACGCTCTCCGATACCTGACCGCTTCCAGGGCGACCCACCCGAGCCGCTCGCTCTCGGCTGACGGTTCGAACGGAATTTGCTTGCGAAAAACATGCGGCCTGAGCGGTTCGCCGGCCGCTGGTTGCTCCTGGCGCATCACCAGCGTCTCCACATAGGATCCTCCACGCGACTCTTCGACTCCTGATGGTCATGCGTAAATGGCGGGAAGAAGCCTCCATCGTTCCGCTCGGGAGTGGGCATGTTCTCGCACCTTGCATCAGACGGAACTGGAGAGACGTCCCACCCCGTCGGAGCAGACGGCAAACGCAAGGAATATCCGATTCATGGCTGACTCTCACAAATGGGTGGAATGAGCGTATTCCCAAGGCAGAGCGATTGTACGGCCGGCCGAATCCCTCAGGGGGTCGCCTCGGAATCGTCGACTCGGAGGACGATCTTCCCCCGGACGTGACCGGCCTGCCCCCGCTCGAACGCTTCACGCGCCCGGGCCAGCGGCAGGACCGCGTTCAGCACAGGCCGGATCTGGCCGGCGTCGATCAGCTCCCCAATCTCGACGAGTTGCGCCCGGCTCGGCTCCACAATGAAGAAGATCCCGCGGGTCCCGGCGTCTCGGGCTGGCCTGGGAGGTGGTGGGGCCGCGACGGAGACGAGTGTCCCGCCGCGCCGGAGGACGTTCCAGGAGCGTTCCAATGTGTCCCCGCCGATCGTATCCAGCACGACGTCCACGTCGCGGAGCACCTCTTCGAACCGGGCCGTCCGGTAGTCGATCACCGTCTCGACACCCAGCTCGCGTAAGAACTCGTGGTGGCGGGCCGAGGCTGTCGCGCTGACGTGGGCTCCCCGCCAGCGGGCGAGTTGGACGGCGAACACGCCGACGCCCCCGGCGGCGCCGTGGATCAAGACCCGCTGCCCCGCCGAGAGACCGGCGTGGGTGAAGAGCGCCTGCCAGGCGGTGAGTGCCGAGATGGGGACCGCAGCCGCGTGGACGTGGTCGAGGGTCCGTGGCTTGGGTGCCAGGTCCCCGGCCCGTACGACGGCGTACTCCGCGGCGCTCCCATCGCGCGGGAATGCGATCAGCCCATAAACGGCGTCCCCGAGGGAAACATCCGAAACATCGGGGCCGAGCGCCTCCACCACGCCGGAGACGTCGTGGCCCGGAATGGTCGGGAGACGTTCATGCCCGTCGGGAGTCTGATAGGTCTCCGACCAGGTCAGTTCCGTGGGCGTGACGCCAGCGGCGTACACGCGGAGGAGTGCTTCGCCTGCCGCCGGTTCGGGGAGCGGTGCGTCCTCATAGACCAGCCGTTCCGGACCACCGCGGGCATGTAACCGTATTGCTCTCATAACAACTCCTTTCTGGGCCGCTCGGTCGCGTTGATGGGTCTGGAAGTCGTCGAGGTCTCCACCCTCAATGAGCGAGAACTAGGTTCTTCCCCACCGCAACAGGGGGAAAGGAATCGGAGTCATCTCCTTTCCTTCCCGCCTGGAGGGCGGGGAGTTTGCGCGGCGGCGTCGATGATCGTGTTCCACAGCACGTTCGCGTCTCGCTCGGGACCGACTTCTCACGCCGACAACATCAACAAGTACGAACTAGATCGGTTTGCGGATGCGTTGCGCACGGTGGTTGGTCTCAAGACTCAGGAGCACGTGTGGAAACGGGGACTGGCTCCGGAGCGCAGCGGAGGTGCCTGTCCCCCTTTCCGCCGAGGCCGCCCGTGACGGCCCGGAAAACGGGGACAGGCACCCGGCCGCCAGGTCGTCCGGAAAAGCCGAGCATCGAGCGGGCCGGGAGCCAGTCCCCGTTTTCCTCCACCGTGCGCAATGCGATCGTTAACCGCTCTAGCCCCCTACCCCGAGGTCCGCGGGGTGGTCGGTCTCGCTGGGGCGATGAGGGGTCGAACCGCTCACCTTCCCAGCGGATTGGCGGCGATCAGGTCGCACAGATTCAGCCGGCGATATCCGGGTTGGGTCTTCTCCAGGATATCCGTATTCATGGTCCCAAACGTCGTCTCCGGCCTGTAAGCGAATCCATCCGCGAACGCCTGGACGATCCCCTTTTTGAAGTCGACGCGCGGGTACGCGGTGAGGACGCTCGCCCTGTCTTCCGCGGAGATCTCGTCGAGCCCGTCACCGAGCACATCGGCTTCAACGCCGCCGGTGACCAGCGCGATCTCCGGCCGCTTGTGCCAGGGGATCTCCGGAGTCGTGTGCAGGGCGATCGCGTCCCACACCAGACCGGCCGACTCCTCGTCGACCCCGTTGGCCCGCAAGAATTCGTGGGCCGCGTTGGCGCTGTCGACCTCGAACCGATGGTCCAGGCTCCGGTAATTCGGGGTGAGCCCGAAGTCGTGGAACACGGCCCCGACGTAGAGCAGCTCGTGATCGACCTGCAGCCCTCGTTGGCGGCCCCGGAGCGCCCCAAAGAGGAAGACCCTGAGCGAGTGGGCGAACAACAAGGGCGTGCCGTGCTCCCGGAGCAGGTCGGTCGCCTCGCGGGCGAGCTTGCTGTCAGGGATCCGAATGCCTGCGATGATTTCCGACATGAACAACCTCCATTTCAGTAATCCTGGATGGCTTCGAAGCAAATCCACGTCCGTCGCTCGGTATCGCCAGACGGGGTCGTCATACCCACCGGCATTGATCATCCTCCCAGCGGGTTGGCGGCAATCAGGTCGCAGAAGTTCGGACGGCGGTAGCCGGGCAGCGTCCGCTCCAGCACGTCGGCATTGATCGTCCCGAATGCGGTCGCGGGCTTGGAGGCGCAGCCTTCGCTGAACGCCCGGATGATCCCCTGCTCGAAGTCGACACGCGGGTACGCGGCGAGGACGGCATCCCGGTCGCCGGTCGGGATCTCGTCGAGCCCGACGCCGACGACATCCGCCGCGGCCCCACCGTTGAGGAGCGCGATCTCCGGCCGCTTGTGCCACGGGATCTCCCGCGTCGTGTGCAACGCGACCGCGTCCCACACCAGTTCGGCCGTCGGTTCGTCGATGCCGTTGGCCCGCAGGAAGTCTCGGGCCGCATTCGCCCCATCGACCTCGAACCGATGGTTCGGGCTGCGGTACTTCGCGGTCAGGCCCAGGTCGTGGAACACGGACCCGATATAGAGCAGCTCGTGATCGACCGCCCAGCCCCGGTGGCGGCCCTGGATCGCCCCGAACAGGTAAACCCTCAGAGAGTGGGCGAGCAGCAACGGGCTGCTATGCTCGCGCAGCAGGTCGGTCGCTTCACGGGCCAGCTTGCTGTCGGGGATTCGGATCCCCGCGATGACTTCAGCCATGATTCGACTCCAAAAAAGAGAGGATCAACACAATGTGATTCGAAACATTCAGGGCGGTTTGATGCATGAGGACGCGGGTCGACATACACCAACTCCTACCGGAAACGTGCCGGGTATCACTCGCGGAACGACGAGGTGGCGATGAGGTCGCAGAGCCGTTCGAGCAGCCGCTTGAGTTGGGTGACCCGTTCGCGAGACTCCATCCGGCGATCCATCGTGATTACCCCCGTAGGGTCACTCAACCGACACCAGGCGCGGACGACGATCGCCCCGCACCCGCGGCGAATTCTGCGCCTTCCGTCTCCGGCAACACGTAACTCGAGGCCGATCGGACCGGCTCCGAGAGGAACCGGCCGCGGTACTCGCTGGGCGCGACCCGCAGGACGCGCAGGAACGACCGTCGCATCGAGTCGGCCCCACCGAATCCGCATTCACGGGCGATCTGGTCCAGTCCGGTCTCCGACTCCTCCAGGAGCCGACGGGCAGCCTCGACTCGCACCCGCTCGACGAACCGCGCCGGGGTCTGGCCCACCTCGACGCGGAAGACCCGCGCGAAGTTCCTCGAGCTCATGTGGACCCGGGCCGCGAGGGCTCCGACCGAGAGATCGCTGGACGGGTGCCCGGCGATCCACGACTGCAACTCGCGGAGCGGCCGGCGCTCGGCCGCCTGGAGGTCCAGGGCCGCGCTGAATTGCGACTGCCCGCCCGGCCGGCGCACGAACATGACGAGGTGGCGGGCAATCCGCATCGCGGCGTCGTGGCCGTGGTCCTCCTCCACCAGGGCCAGGGCCAGGTCCATGCCGGCGGTGACGCCGGCCGAGGTGTAGACGTTACCGTCGCGGACGAAGATCGGGTCGTCCTCGACGGCCACGGCCGGGTAGTCGCGGGACAGGCGCGGGCACCACTGCCAGTGGGTGGTCGCCCTCCGGCCGTCGAGCAGCCCGGCCGCTGCCAGGACGAACGCGCCGGTGCAGACCGACCCGATCCGCCGGACGCGAGGTGCCATGCGGCGCAGCCAGCGCAGGAGTTGCTCATCCTGCGCCACCCGCCAGGCCCCGTCCCCGCCCGCGACGAGGAGCGTATCGATCTGCCCTCGGACCGACAGATAATCGCGCTCGGCGACCAGAACGACCCGGCACGACGTCTCCACGAGCGAGCCGCCCCCAGTCGAGACGACCTCGACGCGATACCCGGGCGTGGTCTCTTCCTCCGACCTCCCCGGTGCCCGATCGAACGCGTCGAACACGGCGCACGGGCCGGCCACGTCGAGCAGGTCGACACCGGGGTAGGCCAGCACAACGACCCTCGGGCCGCCCCGGCCCCTCCCTCCCGTCCGTCGTTCGCTCGTCACGCCCATGGGCTTCCTCCACCTGCGGTTCGCGGGGCCTCCATGAGAGGCCGGTCCTCGCCGAAGGACCAGGGCGAGACCTCGATCACGGCCCACATCAGCATCCTATTCCTCGCTCGTCTTGGCTCAAAGGACAGTTATCCGACAAATCCTGCCATATCGCCCCGCCCCGATCATGCGATCGGCGTTCAAGAGAACCCCGGCGATATCCAGTCTAAGCGCCTGGCCGTCGATCGCGCCGGTGGGATAGCCACCGTGGCAAGACTGGATTTAGCGAACGTTTATTCTTATTACGCGTTTTTTTATGAGACTGTCGCCACGTTACCGAGGGCTCTTCGTCAGCCCCAAGACAGGGAGCTTACGCTCCTCGCTCGCCTTGGAAAGGCGAGCGAAGACCAACAACCAAAGGACGACTCCGATCGTGGCTCCCTAGATTTCGCTCGCCTGGAAGGCGAGCGGGGAGCGTAAGCTCCCTGTCTTTGAGCCTTTGCATGGGCTGGCTCGTTTCACAACGTGGCAACGGCACCGGGTTGACGGACCAGGGCGGAAAACCCGGTAACGTAGCGACATTGTGTCTTTTGGATCATCGATTTTCTGAGGAAGTGGGGAAAGAAGAAACCGAATTCGGTTTTATTTTGGCGAATCACAAATATTTTTTTGAAATCTGCAGACTTATTAATTCGGCATCAAATTACGTCATGGCGATTTATGAGATCTTCGGTTGTATTTTCTTCGGAGCGTGCAATATCGTTGTGTCCAGAGAGAACTTCGGAAAGCAATCACTTCTGAGGTTCGAGACCATCGAAGTACGCTGGCTCTGTGACGCGATGATTGGCGTCTCGAAAATGAACGAGCGACGGGCTCGCAATGAATCTCTCCCCGTAGGCGAGTTCGAGCCTTGAAAAGAGGCGCTTTTTCCAACTTATCGGGACATAAGCTTTTACCATCACTCTCAATGCGTGTAGGAGGTACACGCGTCAGTCTAGATCAGATACTCGGGGGATGAGTCCAGCCCGCAACTTGTCGGTGGATCCGCACCGCCGTTGAACTGGGCCGTGGTTCCGAAGTCGCGTTGAATCCGATCCAATCCTGAGGGTGCCTTGGCAACCCATCGGCTCAAGGTACGCGCCGCTCGCTTCAAAACGTCCGGACCAACAACCTACGGCGGAAGATAGACAGCCGGGTTGGCGGATCCGAGTCCCCCGAGCGTGAGCCGGAGTGACGACTCAGGGGTCGATAAGGCGGACTCACGAGTCGGATTGGGCCGGGTCTCGTGAGCGCCCGAAACCGGAGTGACATCATGGTCACAATTCTCGATATTTTTTGCTCAATCGTTTTCCCTTTACCCTGCGCCCATTAAAGCAAAACGTGGCCATCCGAATGGGTGAGGGGCCCGGTCCACGCGACCCCCCATATTTTCCTCGGCTTGGACGCGATGCGAACGGATACCGCCTGCCTTATCGAGACTTTCGCGACCCCCCACATTCATGCCACGTTGGCCGCGAATCCAGGCCACCGTCGCGATCCACACCTGGATTCCTGCTTGCTCGGTCAGACCATGATGGCGACGCCCGAAGTGCGGATGACGCAAGGATTCAGCCGAGAAATCCCTCCTCGCCAACAACGGTTCCATAAAAAGCAACGTGTAGACTGATTCCCTCACCACATTGCCGTGACCATGAGTGGAGAGCGTCCCGGACCTGGGCCAAGACTTTACCGAACGCCATCGCGGCCGGCCGCCCTCTCGGAGCGGTGAGCCAGAGGCTTGGTGCGAAGTGAGATCTCGGAACTGTTTGTAAGCATTGGGGTGGGGGACGGGCCCCTCGGATCGCGAGCCGCCCTCGGTCGTTGGACCTCGCATCGCACTGGCACGCTTCCTCCGTCCCTGGTTCCTGCCACACCTTCACCGGGGGAACGAAGTGAATCGGAAGGTTATCTGCCTCGTGAGCATATCTACACGAATGGAATCGGCAGTCCCCGCACGTTTCGCTCGCGGGCGAAACGCTTTACACGGGGGAAGGTCTTCCACAAGCCGCTCGGCAAGACCTGCCTTCCTCACCCGGTCGTTCACGCGGCGCGACTCGGATCCTGCATCGGCCTAGCGCTTCGCATGTCGATGAAGACAGCTTCTCGTGCGGGCCAGACCGCTCGGCGAGCTGTCTTCAATCGTCGTCCGAAGAGGCATGGCGGTGCCGCAGTGCGGGGCCTCGTTGATCTGGGGCCTGGTCCGCCCTTGATCGAACCGACCCAGTCGTCGTCCTCACGACCAACCGGGCGGTCTCACAGGCGACTTCTCTGAATCTTCCACATGGAGCATCCCAACGATGAGTAAGCCGTATCGCCGTCGTCGGCCCGCAGGGGGAACGCAACGATTCCAGGCACGCCCTCAATATGAAGCGCTCGAAGAGAGGGTCCTCTTCGCGGTCAATCCGATCGTGACCGAGAACCAGTTGCCCGGTAATCCGCCCAGCGAGTGGGATATCGTCGGATCGGGCGATCCGACGCTCCAGGGATTCGCCACCGACATAAGCGTCGATCAGGGCCAGACTGTCTCGTTCAAAATCAACAATACGTCAAGAGCGATATACCATATTGATATTTACCGTATGGGCTATTACGGCGGATTGGGAGCCCGGAAGGTGGCGACGATTGCACCGGCCCAGGCCCTCCGCATCGTTCAACCGGCCCCGCTAACGGACCCCACTACGGCGCTTGTCGATGCCGGCAACTGGGCAGTCGCCGCCTCCTGGGCGGTCCCTTCCAGCGCGACATCGGGGATCTACTTCGCCAGGCTAACTCGCGAGGACACGGGCGGGGCAAGCTTCATTGTCTTCGTCGTCCGGGACGACGACAGCAACTCCGACCTCTTGTTCCAGACCTCCGACACGACGTGGCAGGCCTACAACGACTGGGGCGGGACGAGCTTCTACACCGGTCCTCTCGGGACGAATCCCGGCCGAGCCTTCAAGATCAGTTACAACCGGCCGTTCATGACTCGGACGAGCACCTACAACGGGCGCGACTTCGTCTTTGGCGCAGAGTATCCCATGGTGCGTTGGCTGGAAGCCAACGGGTACAACGTCAGCTATTTCACCGGCGTGGACGCGGACCGGTACGGCGCCGAGATTCTCGAGCACCAGGGCTATCTCTCGGTCGGTCACGACGAGTATTGGTCCGGTGCCCAGCGAGCCAACGTCGAGGCGGCGCGTGCTGCCGGCGTTCATCTCGCGTTCTTCAGCGGCAATGAGATCTACTGGAAAACGCGATGGGAGTCCAGTATCGATTCCTCCCACACCCCCTATCGAACCCTGGTCTGTTACAAGGAGACCAACGAGGCCGCCAAGATCGATCCGTTGCCGAACGTCTGGACCGGCACCTGGCGCGACCCGCGTTATCGCACTGTCGGGGACGGCGGACTGTCGGAGAACGCACTTTCGGGACAAATCTTCGTCGTCAACCGTGGACCTGGAGGAGACACGGGGACTTCCATGACAGTGACTCAAGCCGACGGACAGATGCGGTTATGGCGCAATACGTCCGTGGCTACGCTCGCATCGGGCCAGGTCGCAACCTTGGGAGACCAGGTCCTCGGCTACGAGTGGGATGAGGATCGCGACAACGAATTTCGGCCCGACGGCTTGATCCGCCTCTCATCGACAACGCAAGATGTGCCTCAATTGCTCGACGACAGCTACGTCAATTGCCCATTCGGTGGCACCGGGGCCAATCCCAGCGGGGCCTGCGCCTCGTGCGGTTGTGTCGTCAAGCCGGGGAGGGCGACTCATAGCTTGACGCTTTACCGTGCCAGCAGTGGGGCCCTCGTCTTCGGCGCCGGGACGGTCCAGTGGTCATGGGGGCTGGACGGGACCCATGACGGCGTTGATACCACGCCAGACCAGCGCATGCGCCAGGCGACCGTGAACCTATTCGCCGATATGGGCGTCCAGCCCGGGACGCTCCAGCCCGGATTGGTCCACGCCGCGATCTCAACCGACCTGATCGGCCCGACATCGATCGTCACCTCGCCTTCGTCCGGAGCAATCCTCCAGATCGGCGTTCCCATCACCATCACCGGGACCGCGTCGGACACGGGTGGGGGGCGAGTCGGCGGCGTCGAAGTCTCGGTGGACGGCGGCAATACGTGGCGTCGGGCCGAAGGCCGTGGCAACTGGAGCTTCACCTGGACCCCGGCAATCAGCGGCCTGGCCCTCATCCAGAGCCGTGCCACGGATGACAGCGCCAATATCGGGAATCCCTCCCCAAGCCGTTCCGTGAACATCTCGGCCGGGAACACCCTGGTCGCCGCCTTCGGCTTCGACGCGGGGAGCGGCTCGACCGCCGCCGACACCTCCGGCAGGGGAAACAATGGCACGATCAGCGGGGCCACCTGGGCGACCGGCCGATTCGGAGGCGCCCTGGCCTTCAACGGCACGAGCAACTGGGTCACGGTCAACGACGCGAGCACGCTCGACCTGTCGAACGCGATGACCCTCGAGGCGTGGATCCGGCCGACAGCCCTGAGCGGTTGGGAGTCCGTGCTCCTGAAAGAGAACGGGGCGGGGCTGGCCTATGGGCTCTACGCCAGCCAGGACGTCCCTCGCCCCGGCATCTTCGCACGGATCGGCGACATCGACCGGACGGCCCCGGGGACGGCGACGCTCCCGGCGAATACCTGGTCGCACCTGGCCGCCACCTACGACGGCGCCTCGCTACGGATCTACGTCAACGGGACTCTGGTCAACTTCTCCTCAGAGTCCGGCTCCATCGCTGTCTCTTCCGGAGCGTTGCGGATCGGCGGCAACTCGATCTGGGGCGAGTACTTCAGCGGCCTGATCGACGAGGTCCGGATCTACAGCCGGGCCCTGGCCCAGCCCGAGATCCAGTTGGATATGAATACGCCGATTGGCGGGGGTAGCGTGGACAACACCCCGCCCACCGTCGGCGCGACGACGCCGGCCAGTAACGCGCCCGGGGTCGCCGTCTCCACAAACGTCACCGCCCAGTTCAGCGAGGCGATCGATCCGACGACGGTCACCACCGCCTCGTTCGAGCTGCGCGGCCCCAACAACGCGCTGATGGCCGCCACGGTGGCCTACAACAGCGACACCAGGATCGTGACGCTCAACCCGACCACCGACCTGGCCATGGCGACGACCTACACGGCCCGCGTGAAGGGAGGCTCAACCGGAGTCAAGGACCTGGCCGGCAACCCCCTGGCCGCGGACTTCACCTGGTCCTTCACCACCGTGGCCGCCCCTCCCCCCCCTTCCCTCGCCGTCAATAACGTGTCCGTGACCGAGGGGGACTCCGGCACTATCAACGCCATCTTCAACGTGACCCTCTCCGCTCCCAGCACCCAGACCGTCACCGTCTCCTACGCCACCGCCAACGGAACCGCCACCGCAGGCGTAGGCGCCGATTATCTCGCCATCGCAACCACCCTCCTCACCTTCGCCCCCGGCGAGACCAGCAAGTCGGTCAGCGTCACGGTCCAGGGCGACACACTCGTCGAGGCGAATGAAACCTTCACCCTCAACCTCACCGCCCCGACCAATGCCACGATCGCCGACGCACAGGGACTGGGGACGATCGTCAATGACGACGTGGACACCACCGGCCTCGTCGCGGCCTACGGCTTCAATGAGGGGACCGGTACGACCGCCGCGGACATCTCCGGTCATGGCCTGAACGGCTCGCTCTCCAACGCGACATGGAGCACCTCCGGGCGCTTCGGCAATGCGCTCGCCTTCAACGGCACGAACGCCCTGGTGACCGTGGCCGACAACACCTTGCTCGACCTGACCAGCGGGCTGACCCTGGAAGCGTGGGTGAACCCCGTCGCCCTTAGCGGCTGGACCACCGCGATCCTCAAGGAGCGGCCCGGCGGGCTGGCCTATTCACTCTATGCTTCGGACGACACCTCGCGGCCGCCGGCGGGCTACATCAACAGGTCGGGGACGGACTTCAACGTGATGGGGACATCGGCCCTACCACTCAACACCTGGACACATATCGCGACTTCCTACGACGGTGCGGCGATGCGTCTCTACGTCAACGGGGTTCTGGTCCAGACCAGCTCCCTCACCGGGAACATCACCACCTCCAACAGCCCGTTGCGGATCGGCGGCAACTCGATCTGGGGCGAGTACTTCAACGGCCTGATCGACGAGGTCCGGATCTACAGCCGGGCCCTCGCCCAGTCCGAGATCCAGACCGATATGACCACCCCGGTCGGCGGCTCCGGCGCCCTCATGGCGACCATCGAACCGGCCGCGGCGCCAGCCGGGCCCTCCCCGTTGACCTCCGAGGCGATGGCTCCCCTCGTCGTGGAGGCCGCGGCGAGCTGGCAGGGATCGTTGCCCCCGGGGACCAACCTGGCCGCGCTGACGACGACCCCGATCCGGATCGCCGACCTGCCGGGGATGCAACTGGGTTGGACGGGCGACGGCATGATCTGGATCGACCGGGACGCCGCCGGGCACGGCTGGTTCCTCGACCCCACACCCGGCAACGACCGCGAGTTCACCAGGTCCGGCGACCAGGGCGAGCAAGGCCGGATCGACCTCCTGAGCGTCCTGGCGCACGAGATGGGGCATCTCCTGGGATTCGGCCATAAGGAGGCGGGGGTCATGGCCGAAGACCTGGGACCCGGCGTGCGGAGCCTGCCCGGGTCCGACCTGACCCATGACGGTTCCCCGGGCTCTTCCACTCATGACGACCTGATGCTCACCGGGGACGATCAGGCGCTCACGCAGCTCGCCACCGAGCTGATCCGGTCCCGCGGGAGGCGGGCCCGGCTCGTTTCCCACGAGGCTCGCCCACGCTCCGACTCCACCTCGTCCTGATCGGTGGCGGCTCGGAGTTCGACCACACAGGACCATGGTACAACCACCGCCTGAAAGGGAAGGCGGTGGTTGTTGACTGCGGCCGAGACTCGGGCGCCCTCGCGTGGCTCGGCCGGCCCCGCCAGGTTTCCAGGCCTGGTGGAGGGATCGATCAGAGCGCGTCGGCGCTGATGACCTCGCCCCCCTGGCTGGATCCGGCCGCACGCCAGGTGGCAAGGCTGATCGAGTTCTTGATGAACCTCACGGTGCCGTCGCCCATTCCGACGTTGACCCCGCCCGGGTGCCGGCTCCGCGAGCAGAACATGTTCGGGCACGCGCTCGTCGACTGAATACAGGGCGGGGTCTTCCCATTTTTGGATACTTGCAACAACTGATTAAATCGATGCAATCAGTCTACGTGCCTGACCGCCGATCACGTCCCTGGACTCTGAACAAACCGCCAGCACGCCCGGCCAGGACGGGGCCACTTCGCCCCCAGGCTGCCCGCCCTCGTTTCCACCATTTCCTACATGGCTGATCGCCACGCTCCTTTTGCTGCACCTCTTGCCGGACCTGGCACGGCAGCCAGAGACGATCGAGTCCTACGCCACTCGGGCCGCAGGTTCTCCGATCGCCCCTTGACCAGGCCCTCCTCCCCCGAGTCCGACTTCGGAAAGGAGGTTAGACGCTTCAAGAAGTGCCAGGAAAAATTTTGGAATATCCGCATGTTTTAACAACTGTGCGATCGCGCAAGTAAGGAATCAGCAAGAATCTGTCTGGCAGTTTCAGTGACTCAGACTCCCCCCCCCTCGAAATTCGCGATGGATCCGAAATGTTCATGAAGGATTTCACCGGCATTCTTCGCAGGGTGGATTGGGGGACAAGGAGCAGAGGCCCCCATGAACCTGCCTGAGGGGGCATAGGGAGATTCCCCGCTTGGCACTTACTCGAATCGGGGAAAATCATGAAATTGAATCAGACGAGAGACGGCTGTCTCTCCGGTACGCCACGGCAAAGGAGGCGGGCGTCCATCTCGGTGGAGACTCTTGAAGGACGGGCGATGATGTCCGGCATGTCGATGAGCATGTCGATGGGCATGTCGATGGGCATGTCGATGTCAACAGGCAATTCATCCATGATGATGTCGACGCCTGCGATGATGGCGCCTGCGATGACTTCCATGCCGATAAGCATTCCGATGGCCTCCTCGAGTTCATCCGGGATGTCCTCCATGTCTGATATGCCCTCCATGCCAGCCAGTTCCTCAAGCCCGGTCGGGACGACGGAGTCAACTCAGGGGACGGCTTCGATTTCGGGCTCGATGTCCGGGATGTCGCCCCCGATTGGAATCGTGCTTCCGAAGAGTCCGACGTTCCCGCCGACAGGCACCACTGCGGGGCCGTCGCCAATGCCTGTGATCGATCCGATGGTTCTGGCAGGGAATCCCACCACGGCGCATGCGGCCTCGGTCTCGGTTTCAGTTCCGGTCGTGAGTAGCGCGGCTCTACGCGTGGTCACGCAGGCCGCCCACCCCCTCCCGGTCACGCCAAGCGCCGCGCAGAGTCCCCACCAAGTTCGGGCTCTCGCCGGAGCGCACCATCCCCCAACCATCATCACGAATGTCGCCCATCCGCGGCCGGTCACAACCACCCCGTCGCGAAACTCGATCGCGGCCCATGACCACGTTCAAGCCCACCAGCCCATGAACCTCGTCACGAAGCCCGCCCATTCCAATAGTTCTCCGCGAAACCACTCTGAGCGGAGTTGAACGTCGCGCGGGTCAGCGCAGCGATGATGCCTGGCGGCTCATTCACCGTCGCCGAGGCACCCAAGGAGGTATCGAGGAACCTTGGCCGAGTCTGCCTGGGATCGCCCGCAACGGGATCTTCCCCCCCCCGCTCGGCTAGCTTTCGAGTGGCAAGTAAGCATGTCATCTGTCGGCAAAATTGAAGTAGGCTAACGGCAATACCGTCCAACGGGGTTGCCAAACAGAAATCACCCAATCAGCATACGAAGCTCATACGCTCAAAATCACCACACTTAATTTCGCATATCAATTATCAAAAGTTATCGACAACCGCCACATATTCCCTTTCTTCCATCGGCATCGCCAGTTTTTCACCCCCTTTCTGGCTCAAACAGGTACCGGCGGTCTCAATCCGAGATGACCCAGATCCCAATTTGCGGTAAGTTATCGGCGTCGCCCATGGCATCCACGTTAAGCGGGAGAGGAGGCAAGATGTCCGAGCCG
The DNA here is from genome assembly GCF_045290345.1 of Singulisphaera photorubra. Classification (GTDB taxonomy): domain Bacteria; phylum Planctomycetota; class Planctomycetia; order Isosphaerales; family Isosphaeraceae; genus Singulisphaera. The sequence goes on from NZ_CP155447.1 coordinate 6,752,577, forward strand.
CTCATTTACCATCGAGTCGAGTTCAAGCCAGCCGACCCTTCAGAGAGGCTCCGGGACTCGATCGGCGGCTACCCCTACCTGCCGAAGGGGATGGATTACCCCGCCTGCTCGTGCGGCAAGCGGATGAACCTCTATTTTCAGTTTGATCTACGGGAAGAGTTCGGGCTCCCGTTCGAGACCGGCAGCCACCTCGCCGTCTTCATGTGCGAGGCATGCAATGACCAGGCGGATATTCTATATGACTCTTTCTACCTAAACGAAGCGAAAGCCCAAACCCAAGATCAACTGCGAGCAAATTACTGGGATCTCAACGGCATCCAAGATGAAGACGGGTGGAACCGGTTCTACCGAATCATGCTCATCAGGCCAGGGGGCGAATCCGATTTTCTCGCCCCCGAGGAGTTCATCCAACCCTGCTCCTTGGAATTCACCAAGGAGGTTGAGACGGGTACGGAGGATCCAGATGAGGAACCATTCGACGAGGATGACGACGATGAGCCCGTCATGAAAGAAATTGCCGTGGAGGCGGAACCCGGACTCCCCGGCACGAGCACCAATCCTTGGGCCAGGCGTTGTTGCTCCAGGGAATTCAAGGTCGGGGGGCAGCCCACCTGGGGAGGCGATACCGATCCGCCCAACAAACTACTCTGTTCCTGCGGGGCACCGATGGGGTTCGTCTGCTTCGTCCCCGATGAACTCCTCTTCCCCAATGACAGGACGCTCGTCTACACATGGGAGGGAGTCGGTACGCTGTTCACCGGCTTGTGCGTCTACATCCTCGCCTGCCGGGCTCAATGCCATCCCTTCGCTGTCTACCCCGTGACGCAGCCCTGATGGGCCTGCCGTGACCCGATGACCATTAGACGCTGCACGATCGAGTAAGTGTGAGGACGGGAAAGGCAAGGGGGACATGGCGAATATCGACAACTGTCAATAATTACCATGCCCCCTTTTTCACCCAAGGTCGAACCAATTCGACCAGCGGGCCGCCCGGCATGCCCTGGCGAATTTCCTCCACCGCGAGAACGTCGACACCTACCCGACCCTGGTCGAGAACCTCAAAAAGAGCGGAGTTGCCCCGAGAATGTCCCGAAGGTGACGGGCGGGATCGATCGGGACATGCGACTGCGCGACGATCACGCGGCCATGAAGGCCATATACGAACGCCTGGCACGCTATTCGTGGTTGTCGGTCGAACCCGACCCGCCGGAGCCGGAGTCAGTGAATCGGGGTTACGGGCCTCGGCGAAGAGGGATTTCGATGTCGAGGAACGGCTCGGCAAGACACCAGCCTATTTTGACCCTCTCTCAGCGAGCAGGTCCGCCAGTCTCCAGGTCACCAGGACCTTGTCCGCTATGGCCTGGTTAATCGAAACCGCGTGATGGTAGGCCGCCAGCGCCCGCTCCGGGTCCGTCTCGGCGAAGGCCTTGGCACAGAGCAGCCAGCATTCGTCTGGAGCCACGGCTCGCTCGAACACCGCCAGGTCGAGCGTCAGAGCCCTGTCGATCCGCTCACGCCCCTTCTCAAGGAATCCCATGCCGGCAAACATCACCCCGTAACGCAGTTCGGCCAGGGCCTGGTCTTCGGCCACGCGCACACCAACCAGCTCGGCGCACTTCTGGCGGTCCTGCGGCAGCCCGTGGGCCCGGAACACCCAGGACAGGTTGCCGATGTTCCAGAACTCGTCGGCATCCACCATGCGGCCGAGGACGTAGCGTTGCAGGTCGGTCAGCTCCCTCACCGGCTCCTCTCTCTCGGGAAAAGCGGCCGCGATCAGCGTCCTGACCAGCGGCATGGTATCGAACAGCCGGGGCTGGTCGAGCCGATCGCAGAGCGCCGGGATGGCCTGATGCTGGACCTCGGGAGGCAAAAGGGAAATGGCAAAGGCCGCATCGCCCGAAGTCTTCCCTCCGGCACCGGGGATGTTCTCGTAGCCATCGATGGGTTGGAGGACGAAATCGAGAAAAGGACCGATCAGCGCCGCGTCCGGCTGAAGCTTCGCCAGTTCGCAGGCCGCCATACAGCGGGCGGCGGGGAAGTCATCCCCGGCCAGCATCCGCCGCAAGGGTCCGGCGGCACCCAGCTCGCCGAACGCAAAGGCGGAAGCGGCGCGGACCCAGCCCGACGGCTCGTTATGGCCATCGAGTAGCGATACCGATTCTGCCGCCATGGTGGGCAGGCAGGCCATGACCCAGACCACCCCGGTACGGACCGAGTCATCCGGGTCGTCGATCAGGGTTCGCAGGAGCGGATAGCCCTTCAGCGACTCGCGGTAACGGTCACCTACTTGCCAGGCGAGAGGGATTCTGTCCGGTCGCCCCACTGCGGGTGATCGACCCCGAGGACGACGACCATCGCCCAAAAAGAAAATACCCCGCTCGCGCCGCACCACAAAACAAAGATTCATAACTCAATTCTAAAAAAAACGCTTACACCAATCCCTTTCTCCTTTCGAGATCATTGACAGTCTCCCGGTACACCTCCTCGAACTCCTGGTCGAGCTCGTCCGACCACGGGCCGGGAAAAACACTCTCCCCGGTCGCGGTTTCGAAGGCCCCGGGACGGCTGCGCCAGGTCTCTGCCAGCGTCGAATCCTCCGACGCGATCTTGTAGGCTCTGACCAATTCGAGGAGGCGATACTCGATCGAGGACGACTTGCATCCGATGGCCAGTCCCTCGCGGATCGCTCCGAATACAAGCTCCCGGAGGCCATTGGCATGCCCTTCAACTCCGGTTCCCGGATGCTCGTAGTCTTCTCTGCAATCCTCGACGCTGTACGATGAGTATCCCCGGCATGCGATTGGCCTGACTTCATAGACCGTGCACTTGCCCGCCTCAAGGAAGGGACAATCCAACCTGACGCGATCCCTCTGGCTCATGTCCATGCCCGCGGTCGCCGAAATGTTGGCCTCGACGCGACGGGTGAGCGCCGCTTGCCGCTCTTCGTCGAACCGCTCGCGAACAAAAGTGGCGATGCCCAAGACCTCAGGAGCCGAAGCCGCGACCGGAACCATGCAGCAATAGGTACAGCCGCTCCGGCACGCGACTCGGTGCCCGTCATGACAAGCCGCGTGGACCTGCCTGATCGACCGGTCGGTGAGCTCATTGATACTTCGCGCCAATTCGATCGTACTGAGAGCCCCCGGCGGCCCTGACAGGATCTTCAGCGATTCCCCGGCCGCCGCAAACCGAGCTCGAATGACGACCGGCTCCTCGTTGAACCTCTTCGGTAACGCGGAAGGTCGAACACGCTTCGCCTTTCTTCCAGGAGGTTTGGGACGTCCGGACTTGCGTGGCATTGGGAGGGTTTCTCACGCGGTTAACGTTGGTTCGTCGCGGGGAAGCCCCATTCTACCCGAATCGATGCCGCGAATTACCTGGGATCCACGTCTGGAACACCAACTCGACCCGGAACGGCACCGCGACGGGGACGGACGATCCCACGGTCAAGTCCGACATGCTCAGTGTCGAGATCAAGTGGTAGAAAGGGCCCCCCCCTTTCTACCACTTCAACAACGTGGCGATGGGGTGTCGTCGTGTTGGATACGTGAAACTAGGGAGTGATGAGAACGGCTTCTGTGTTCTCACGCAACGGGTTAGCTTGGCTTCCATTTTTTTTTGCAACGAAGCCAATCACCCTCTCAGTTCGGAGAGGTCAGGGGTCGACGGCCGCGAGCCTCCCCGTGCTGTCGCCGAACGACTCGACCGGGACGCCCATCCGGTCGAGCAGCGAGAGGTGCAGATTCGTCAATGGGGTCCCGTTCGGGAGGAGGACGTGACGGCCCGTCTTCAAGGTGCCATTCCCCTTGCCGGCGACCAGGATCGGCAGGTCGTCGTGGCTGTGGGCATTGCCGTCGCTGATCCCGCTCCCGTAGGCGATCATGCAATGATCCAGGAGCGTGCCGTCGCCCTCCGGGACCGCCTTGAGCCGGTCGAGCAAGTAGGCATATTGCTCGATGTGGAACCGATTGATCGTCCGGATCTTCTCGTACTTCCGGGGGTCCTTGCCATGATGTGACAGGTCGTGGTGCCCCTCGGGCACGCCGATGGCGCCGTAGCTGCGGTTGCTGCCGTCGTTGGCGAAGACGAAGGTCGCGATCCGGGTCAGATCGGCCCGGAACGCAAGGACCAACAGGTCGCTCATCAGCCGGAGGTGCTCGCGGTAGTCGCTGGGGATGCCGGCTGGGCGGGCCAAGGTGGATTGGCCGACCTCGATCACGGGCCGGGCCCGGTCGATCCGTCGTTCGATCTCGCGGACTCCGGACAGGTACTCCTCGAGCTTGCGGCGATCGGTGCCGCCGAGCTTGTCTCGGAGCTTGCGAGCGTCCTCGGCGACGAAATCGAGGAGGCTCCGGTCGCGCCTCTCTCGGCGGGCGGCGCCTGGATCGGCCTGGCCGCGGACCCGGCCGGCGAAGAGGCGTTCGAAGACGAGCCGGGGGTCGACCTCCTTGGTCGCCGGGGCCGATTCCCCTCGCCAGGAGAGGTTGACCTGATAGGCGCAACTGTAGCCATGGTCGCACTGGCCGGAGTCCCGGCCCCCCTCGCAGCCGATCTCGAGCGAGGCGAACCGGGTAGCCTGGCCCACCTTCCTGGCGGCGAGTTGGTCGACCGAGATCCCGGCGCGAAGGTCGGCCCCCCCCGTCTTGCGCGGGTGGGTGCCGGTGAGGAAGGCGGACATGGCCCGGGCGTGGTCACCACCGCCGTCGCCGTGGGCTCGGGCCTGGTCCAGCGTCAATCCGCTGAGCACGAGCAGGTCGTCTCGGACCGACCGCAACGGCTCGAGCAAAGGGGAGAGGTCGTAGTCGGGGCCGGTCGCCCGAGGGGTCCAGTCCGGCATGTGGACCCCGTTGGGCACGTAGATGAAGGCCATCCGGGTTGGGGCCTTGGTCGCCGGGGCCTGCGCCCGAGCGGGATCGGAACCCATGGCCTCCAGCAGCGGCAAGGCCACTGCCGCGCCGGCCCCTCGGAGGACCGTCCGCCTTGAGAGTGTCTTCATGATGATGGTTTCCCTCGCGACTCCGATCGATTCTGAAACGGAGGGCTTGCGACGATGGCGAGCACCAGGCTCGAGAACCGGTAACCGTCGCGTTTCAACGTCCGGGCGATTTCTTCGACGAAGCAGCGGTCAGCGAGGCCCAGGCCGCGGCCGAGCGCGTAGGTGAGCAGCTTTTCGGACAGGCATCGGGCGAATGGTTCCCGGCGGGAATTCAGGACGGCCCGCAGTCCGGCAGGCCCTCGGAACGACTCGGCTCCCGGAAGCGTCCCGGAGACGTCGAGGGGCTTGCCAGCCTCGCCGGATCGCCAGGCGCCGATGGCATCGAAGTTCTCCAGGCCAAAGCCGAGAGGGTCCATCCGGGCGTGGCACGAGGCGCACGTCGGGTTGGTGCGGTGCCGCTCCATCTGCTCCCTGATCGTCCCGGCGGGAGTGGCCCCTTCCGCTGCTTTCAGGCCCACGACTCCCTCCGGCGGCGGGGGCGGCGGCATGGCGAGGAGGTTGTCGAGGACCCACTTGCCTCGCTTAACCGGGGAAGTCCGGGTCGGGTTGGACGTGACGGTGAGCACGCTGGCGTGGGTCAAGACGCCGCCTCGATCAGTGCCGGCCAGGGAGACTCGTCGAAACCGATCGCCGACGACGCCGGGGATGCCGTAATGGCGGGCGAGCCGCTCATTGACGAAGGTGTAATCGGCGTCGAGGAACTCCAGCACGCTCTGGTCCTCACGGATGATCGCCCCGCAGAATCGCGCGGTCTCCTCGAGCATGGCCTGGCGGAGCGGTTCGTCGAAGTCGGGGAACAGCTTCGGGTCGGGCGTGACGTCCTTGAGACTTCGGGTCTGGAGCCACTGGGCGGCGAAGCCGTCCACCAAGGCCTGGGCCTTTTCGTCGCCGAGCATCCGGCGGGCCTGCTTCGCCAGGTTGTCGCCCCGTCGCAACTCACCCCGTGCGGCCAGCCGGTAAAGCTCGTCGTCGGGCATGCTGCTCCAGAGGAAGTACGAGAGGCGAGCGGCCAGCTCGAACTCGTTGACGGGGTCACTCCTTCCCGCCTCACCCGGCTCCGGTTCCGTTTCAACGAGGAACAGGAAAGAGGGCGAAATCAGGACCGCCTTGAGTGCGTATCCGACTGCCTCGTCCATGGTGTCGCCGTCCTTGCGGGCCGACTCCACGAGCGCGACCAGGCGAGTCAATTCGTCGTCGGTGGCGGGCCGGCGAAAGGCACGGTCGGCGAAGCCTCGGAGGATTTCATAGGCCCGGCGGAGGGCGAGCGCTTCCGGGTCCTCGACGATGGGGGCCGCGGGCTCGGGCCGGCCGATCCGCTTGATGGGTTCCGATCGAACAGGACGGACGAGCTTCCGGTGGACCGTGGGGATCGCGTCGAGGGGTGGATGCATGATCCTCGGCCACGCGTGAGCGGAACGAGCCGCCGCTCCGATCGCCCGGTCGGCCGCCGCCAGATACTTTTCCATCAGGATGGGGGGGATCGACAGGACGTCGCCGATGTTGTCGAAGCCATAGCCGACGTCGTCGGCCGGGAAGGCGTCGGCGAGGTGGAGGTGGAGGTGGAGTTCGCGGCCGAACAGGTCGCGGATCGTGTTGTCGTACTCGGCCCGATTGAGCCGGCGCATCGTGACTCGGCCCGGGTCGGCGTCGGGGGAGGAGCACTGGAACACTTTGGTGTCGAGCCATTCGTCGATGGCGGCCAGCTCCGCGGAGGAGGGCCTCGCTCGGCCGCTCGGAGGCATGGTCCCCGAGTGCAAGGCATCGGCGACCCGGCCCCAGGTCTCGAGGTCTTCGCGGCTAGTCGCTCGTTCGCCGAGGCCATCGAGGTCGATCCCGCCCCGCTTCGTGGCGGAATCGTGGCATTCCAGGCAATGCCGATCGAGCGCCGGGGCGACGTTCGCTTCGTACGTCGGCCCGGGTCGTGGGAGGGGCGAGGTGGCGGGCGGCGGTGCCGTCTCGACTTCATCGATGCCTGGCGAGCGCGGCGGACGACCACCGCAGCCCCAGAGTCCCGGCAGGAAGGCCAGGCCGAACAGGATCGAAACTCTCGTCATGGGAAAGTCCGGGGAATCGAAAGCGGGGCGGCCCTGTGCGAGGGAAGGCCGCCCCGGATTGGGGAAGTGATAGTGGGGCGGGACCGGTCGGCTCAGTAGCTGTCGGCGCTCAAGAGCTCGCCGCCGGCCCGGGTGACCAGGGCGGCCACGATCGGGACCGAGAGCGAATCCTTGAGGAAGTGGACCGAGCCGTCGGCGAAGAGGGCGTTTGCACCGCCCGGGTGGAACGAGTAGATCTCATTGTTGCTTGTGCAATTGATCATGCACGTGCCGCCCCGAATGCCGTTCTGGCGGCCCTGGGCGCCGGCGATGATGGAGTAGGTGAACTGGTCGGCCCAGGCCCCGCCGCCGCTGGTGACCGGCTCGATGATGCCGTCAACCAGCCGGCCGTTGACCTCGGACATGTACATCTGCCGCTTGCCGTTGTAACCGATCGGCTTGGAGCCGGACTCCGAGACGATCAGGGTATTCGACGTGCCGTCGAGGATCGAGGCGATCCGGATCTTGCCGGCGATCTGGGGGTCGACGATGGTCCCGGAGTTGATCTCCGGCGTGGCCGCCGTGATCGCGGCCGGGTTGCCCACCGTGGTGATGTAAGCCGGGCTCATACCCGCGGCGATGAGTGGCACCTGGGAGATGCCGGGGATCGGGAAGTAGTCAGTCCGACCCCAAATCTGGGTGGGGGGGGGATTCAGGTTCGTGACACTTCCGCTCCCGCCACCGCCGGCGCCCGGTGTGCAGACAGCGCCGCCACCGTTGCCGTAGGGCCCCCAATTGGCGTTGTAGTAGTTGATCGTGGCCGGAGCGGGCGACGAGGGGCAGATAAATGTGTTGATCGCGATCGAGTAAGCCGAGTTCGGGCCCGAATGCATCCCGGTGGAGGGGGGAAGGTTGGCCGTATTGAACGTCGACTGGTTGATATTGATCAAGTTATAGACGTTATTCTGCTCCAAGAAGGGCAGAATCTGAGTCAGGAACGACCCGCAGGCCGTCGGGATCGCCGCTTGCGCGTCGACATTGGTGTCGGGTTGGGCAAGCCTCGCCACGTCGGCAGGCAAGGCCCCGTAAGTGCTCTCGAAGTTCAAGGTGCCGAGGCCGATCTGCTTGATGTGGTTGATGCAATCGGTGCGCCTGGCTGACTCGCGTGCCGCCTGCACCGCGGGGAGCAAGAGCGAGATCAGGACGGCGATGATGGAGATCACCACCAGCAACTCGATCAGCGTGAAACCACGACTCTCCGACTTTCTGACAAACCTCATCGTTCACTCCATGAGGAGGGGCGTGCGGCCCCGATCCAAGTTGAGATTCCAACGATCCGGCCGACGTCGGCCGCGATACCCACGGGGTTAATCCGTGAGGTTGAATGGGGGAAGGGTGTTGCTCTCGTTCTTGACCTCGGCGTCAAGTCGGGGGTGGGCGATGTCGAAATAGCGACCTTTGAGCCGATCGTCCGCGATCAACAGACGCTTTCCCTCTCTCGCGGCGCGCTTGCCGAGCGTGCGTGCCGTATCGCGGCGATGGGTCCGCAACGGCCCCTGGCGCCACTCGACGAGCACCGCATACTGGCCAGGCGGGGCGCCTGGTCCCAGGTCGCCGGAGTCGAGCCGGAACGAGCCGTCGGACTCGACCTCACCCCGAGGGATCTGGCCATTCGATCCGGCGGCGTCCTTGGGGAAAAACGATACGGTCGCCCCGACCGCCGGCTCACCCTTGTGCAGGACCTTGCCGTAGACGGGATAGCGCCCGTTCGATTCGCCGCAACCGGCGCCGACCAAGGCCAATGCCGAGGCGGCCATCACGCCGATGGACTTCCAGTGAAACATGAGTCTCCGATGCTCCTTCTCAAACACTCGCGTCCACGCCGGATCCCCGCAGCGAAGGCGGATCCGGCGGGGCGAGCATGGGCAAAGACTCTAAGCATTTCATATGCCAGCGCGCGACGAATTGACGGATCTCCCGTACAGAAAACGACATAGGCCATCGATCCCGCCTCGGCCGTCGGCCCGCCTCGGGGTAATCAATGCAATTCGCATGCAGTGTCGTGCATATTGCAATGCCCCGTAGCCACTCGACGCCGAGGAAGTGAGAGACGCGAGTAAAGCGGGGGAGTGAGAGACGCAGAAAAGAGAGTGGGGAGTAGAATAGACATTATCACCATTTAATAATAACGACCATACTCCCCCCTTTTTTTGCACTCCGATCACCCGCCTGTTAAGTTGGGTGGTATTTGGCACTATTCCTTCGTCTGTAATTGAAATCATCGCGGTAAAATTGACACCGTCATGGAAACAGTAATCGGACGCGGCCTTATCGGTGTGCGTGCTACGACCGCAGCCATCATTGGCCTCCTCGCGGTGGCGGTCGATTTCTGGCTCGTCTGGCTGCGACGATACCCGGAAAGTATCGATGGCCGCTGGGCTGTTGCCCTCATCGCATCAGCCGCCCATCTGTGGCTCTCCGGCGGCGACCTCCCCACCCTGGGCCTAAAAGCCCCGGCCGGGGATTGGAGGAGTTGGTGTCGATCGGTCGTCGTCATCGGGTTAGCGGCGTCCCTGAGCATGGGGGCCTTGGCGATAACCTGGGTGGCGGCCGGTTGGCGATTGCCTATCGTGTCGCTCGCGCCGGGGGATGCCGGCCCGCCTTTCTTTCGGATGTGCGTATTTGCCCCACTGCTGGAAGAGACTATCTATCGGATCGCCCTCTGCGTCCCATTAGCCACCGTCGTGGGGCCGAGGTGGGCGATCGTGGCGAGTGGCGTGGTGTTCGGTCTGCTGCATGTGGCCTATGGCAACCCCAGCCCAGAGAACCTGCTGGGCGGGTTCTTCCTGGCCTGGGCGTACCTACGATGCGGGTCGGTCTGCGGCCCGATCTTGCTGCATTCGACCGGCAACCTAATTGTTTTGGCAGGTCAAATTGGCGTCTGGTACTTGTCGGGTGTTCGCCCCTAACGGGGAGCGACGTTTGGCCTGGATGCAACATCCGATAATGGCGGCAATGCAAAATTCAGACATAAACGAATGTCACAAAGACAGCCTAGAAGTTCTTTATCGGCAACGACTTGCGTAGTTCCGACCGCGGCTTGGTCATGAGCATGTACTGCTTGCCTCTTCGTTTCTTCACACGCGACTCGACTCGGCCACTACGCGACGGGTTGACGGCCAACACCGAGAGGTCCCCACCCTCGATCCCGATCAACCAACGCACCGTATCCACCAGCCCGATCCGATCCGGCCCCACTCCTTGCAGCCGAGCCGAATCCCCCATCACCGAACGCACCAGGTTGTACGCCAGCGCGAACATCGCCAACTCTTTCAACACACCATCCACCGTCTCGCATCGCATCACATCCATTTTCACAATTATTTCCCGATGTCTTAAATTGACCTATACCCGAGTGGCGTTGTAATCCACCACCAGGGTGCCGGACGCCCCTCTCTCGCTCAATAAGCTACAACTTGTTCACACATCAATCCTTTTGGGACACCTACGTAACATTTCACTATCCCCCCCATTTTTGGCCTGGCTGTCTTTTTGGCTCCGACCAGGTCAGTTCCGTGGCGTGACGCCGGCGGTGTACACGCGGAGGTGCGCTTCGCCTGCTGCCGGGTCGGGGAGCGGTGCGTCCTCATACACTAGCCGTTCCGGGCCACCCCGGGCGTGTAACCGTATCGCTCTCTCGACAACTCCTTTCTGCGCCGCTCGGCCGCGTTGATGGGTCTGGAAGTCGTTGCGGCCTCCACCCAAATGAGCGAGAACTGGGGATTTTCACCACCACAACAGGGGAAAGGAATCGGAGTCATCTCCTTTCCTTCCCGCCTGGAGGGGGGAGTTAGCGTGGCGGCGTCGATGATCGTGTTCCTCAGCATGTTCAGGTCTCGCTGGGGACCGACTTCTCGCGCCGAAAACGTCAACCAACGCGTGCCAGTGCGCGGCCGCAAAGTCCGCGGGATGCTCGGCCTCCCCGGGGCGATGAAAGAGGGGAACGCTCACTTTCCCAGCGGATTGGCGGCGATCAGGTCGCAGAAATTCGGCCGGCGGTATCCGGGTTGCGTCCTCTCCAGGATGTCCGTGTTCATGGTCCCGAACGTCGTCTCCGGCCTGTAAGCGAAACCGTCCGCAAACGCCTGGACGATCCCCCTCTTAAAGTCGACGCGCGGGTACGCGGCGAGGACGCTCGCCCGGTCTTCCGCGGAGATCTCGTCGAGCCCGTCACCGAGGACGTCGGCCTCAACGCCGCCGGTGACCAGCGCGATCTCCGGCCGCTTGTGCCAGGGGATCTCCGGGGTTGTGTGCAGGGCGATCGCGTCCCACACCAGACCGGCCGACTCGTCGTCGACTCCATTAGTCCGCAGGAAGTCGCGGGCCGCGTTGGCGCCGTCGACCTCGAACCGATGGTCCCGGCTCCGGTAGTTCGGGGTGAGCCCGAAGTCGTGGAACACGGCCCCGACGTAGAGCAGTTCGTGATCGACCTGCATCCCTCGCTGGCGGCCTCGGAGCGCCCCAAAGAGGAAGACCCTGAGCGAGTGGGCGAACAACAAGGGCGTGCCGTGCTCCCGGAGCAAGTCGGTCGCCTCGCGGGCGAGCTTGCTGTCGGGGATTCGAATGCCAGCGATGATTTCCGACATGAGCAACCTCCGTTTCAGTGAACCTGGATGGCTTCGAAGAGAATCCACGTCTAACGTTCGGTATCGCCGGACCGGGTCGTGATTCCCCCCGGCATCGGTCATCCTCCCAGCGGGTTGCCAGCGATCAGGTCGCAGAAGTTCGGCCGGCGGTAGCCGGGCAGCGTCCGTTCCAGCACGTCGGCGTTCATCGTCCCGAATGCGGTCGCGGGCTTGGAGGCGCAGCCTTCGCTGAACGCCCGGATGATCCCCTGCTCGAAGTCGACGCGCGGGTACGCGGCGAGGACGGCATCCCGGTCGCCGGTCGGGATCTCGTCGAGCCCGACGCCGACGACATCCGCCGCGGCCCCACCGTTGAGGAGCGCGATCTCCGGCCGCTTGTGCCACGGGATCTCCCGAGTCGTGTGCAATGCGACCGCGTCCCACACCAGTTCGGCCGTCGGTTCGTCGATGCCGTTGGCCCGCAGGAAGTCCCGGGCCGCATTCGCCCCATCGACCTCGAACCGGTGGTCCGGGCTGCGGTACTTCGCGGTCAGGCCCAGGTCGTGGAACACGGCCCCGAGATACAGCAGCTCGTGATCGACCGCCCAGCCCCGGTGGCGGCCCTGGATCGCCCCGAACAGGTAAACCCTCAGGGAGTGGGCGAGGAGCAACGGCGTGCCGTGCTCACGCAGCAGGTCGGTCGCTTCCCGGGCCAGCCTGCTGTCGGGGATTCGGATCCCCGCGATGACTTCAGCCATGATTCAACTCCAAAACGGGATCAACGACGAAATGTGATCGGAGACGAACGCGTCACGTGGTGGACGCCAAAGGACAGCTAATATCGCTAACATCTGTGCATCATCAAGAATCAACCCACGCCGGGCGGTACAGCTATCGGACCAGCTCCGAGAGGAACCGGCTGCGATACTCGCTGGGCGTGACGCGCAGGAACGACCGTCGCATCGAGTCGGCTCCGCCGAACCCGCAGTTGCGGGCGACCCGGTCCAGTCCGGCCTCCGACTCCTCCAAGAGCCGACGGGCAGCCTCGATCCGCACCCGCTCAACGAACCGCGCCGGGGTCTGGCCCACCTCGTCGGGGAAGACTCGCGCGAAGTTCCTCGGGCTCATGTGGACCCGCGCCGCGAGGGCTTCGACCGAGAGCACGACAACTCTCAGGCCGCCCTGGACCCTCCCTACGGTCTGTCGTTTACGCGCCACGCCCACGGGCTCCCTCCACTTGTAGTCAACGAAGCCTTCACGACCGACCGGCCCTCGTCGCGAGACCAGGGCGAGGTCTCAATCGCGGCCCACATCAGCATTTTATCCGCCCGGGGCTTGAACCAAATGACATGTATCCGACAAATCCTGCCAGATTGCCCCGGCCCCGATCCTGCTATCGGCGTTCAAGATAACCACCAAATTCAAGACATCACCAACCTCAACAGCTATCAACACATGCTATACCCCCCCACTTTTTGCACCCCCGATGCCCGAATGGCACTTGAATGGGTCAATGATCGGAGCACGCCAGTCACCCGACAGTGGGGCTTATTGGGCGTTGCGAAGGGTTTGCTCTCTCAAGTCGATGGGCCAAGCATGCAACTTGATAACCGATAGGATTCGTGATGGATGTCAGGATAGGATGCAGGCTGGCGGAAAGACGCCCGTCACCGGAAGTTAGCTCGGCGCAGTTTGGGCAGTATTCCGTTACTCGCCATAAACGAGTGCAGAATTGGGGAGGATCCGCACCGCCAGGCTCGGTGACGAGTACCAATCCTACTACACCGTCGCTGCGACCGCCGGCAAGGAGACCGACAGCATCGCCGCACGCCTGGTCGCGGAAGCGGTCAAACCAATAAGGCGGAAATCCAAGCGGCGGCCGACAGGTTGTTCAGTCTAGCCGCATGACATACATCAGGTCCCGGAAACTGCAGCGGCCCGCAATGCCTGACAAAAGCCAATTAATCACGCATGGAGTCATGTGCCATCCGATAGCAAGTTGAACGCACGGGCCCTGATCCTTGATACGGACTTACCCTCAAGGTACGTGCGATCATCTTGGGTTCAAGCATGAGCAAGATGAGATAGTCCAAATGGCGAGCACATCGACATCCTAAATAAGAATCTTTATTTGGCTTTTTTTTCTTGACTGGCTCTCCGCTCTGGACCATTCTTACCCAGGCACCCGCTTGAGTCGCACAAGTATTCAACACACCAGCAATATCATCGAATCCATCAGGGTTTGATCATCGCGTTCGTTGCTTCGTCGCGGAGTCTCGGCTGAATTCATTGGGCAGCGTCCTAAAAGAGTCGGGGCTAGATTCTTGCTAACCGACTGGTTCAACCCGAGTTTCATGATCGCCTGAGCAAAGCGCAGCGGGCACCGAAGAGCCCGTTTCGTAACCGTAGCTGGCTGCGCTTTGCTCCAACGAGTCATTTCATGCCACCTCAAACGGGGCTTTGAAGAAATTCGTTAGGGGGGAGTTCATAAACTCTCGGCAGCATTCCCACGTTTTTACAGGGTCATGGGTTGCCAACACCGGCTTCGATAATAGACAGACGAAGACGTCCAACGGGTTTAAGAAGAAGCAATCATTCGACGAAAAGAGCCACCGCTCGCAGAGGGAGCGAGTTCTCCAGGGGAGTCGTCATGCCACTCCCCATCAAGCGAACGCGGCAAGATGCACCGTCCCGACTGTTCCGATTCTTACTTTCGGGGAGAAGCTTCATGTCCACGCGACGTCGAGCCTTCACGCTCATCGAGCTCCTGGTTGTGATCGCGATTATCGCGGTTCTGATCGCCTTACTCCTGCCGGCCGTCCAATCGGCAAGAGAGGCGGCGCGTCGAGCCCAATGCGGCAACAACATGAAACAGATGGCGCTTGGCGCCATGAACTACGAGACGAGCAACGGTAGCCTTATGGCGGCCAGCAGCGGCCACATGCTCGGACAACAGCTCTACGGAATCGAGCCCGGCTCCGGTGTCGACTGGAAAGATCCGGGAGGAACTGGCGCGGGAGCTTGCTGTCCGTGGGGACATCGCGGCTGGCCACTTGCCATCCTTCCCTATATGGAGCAAACACCCCTCTACAACGCTTTCAACATGGTCTTTCCCGCCTATGCGTTTTCAATTCTGGAGAGTTCGAATCAGAACGCCACGCAGGCCGACTACATCCAGCGCGGGACGCAAATGAAGTACCCGCAAAACTCCACGGTATCCTTAGCGACTCCCAATTCATTCCTCTGCCCATCCGCTCCTCGCTCATTGCTCTCTCCACGACCGATCGAGCAGAAAGACTACGCCATCAATGGCGGCAGCGGCAAGGAATGCTGCGTCGAACGTGCCAACGACCCCGGGACCACCGGTGGGAAGAACGACGGCCTCGGCTCTGTGAACTACTACCCGCAACTGCGGGATATTCTCGACGGGACCAGTAACACGTTCCTGTTCCTGGAGAAAGCGAACTACACGGGCCAGAGTTGGCTCTTCAAGAACACGGGCTCAAACCACTTCATCTTCGTCCATCACCCCGCGCAGGGATACGTCATCGCCTGGCTGTCCTCCACCGGCGTGCCGACCCCACCGAACACCACCTACTGGAATACTCGCGCGGCGGGCAGCGCCCATCCGGGTGGAGTGAACGTGGCACTGACCGACGGCAGCATGCGATTCATCAAGAACAGCATCAACTTTAGTGTCTACACGGCCCTCTTCACTCGAGCCAAGGGCGAGGTGATCTCGAGCGACGCCTACTGACTTGAATCGCTGTCATTCCATGCGAAGGCCCAACGGGTTGGCCCAACGGCCAACCGGGCCATTGAGCCAACTCAGCCCTCTCCCACCGTCTTGCTTACGGTCCTTCTCCCCACCCAAATTCAGGACCTGACATGCGACGATCTTCACGAATCAATCCGCGTCTCCTTTCGACTCCGCTCCTGATACTCGGCATTGCAGGGTGCCAGGACGATGGTCCCGCCATCGCCCCGGTGACCGGCACGGTGACCTATCGTGGCAAAGCGGTTCCCAACCTGACCATTAACTTCATCCCCACCAACGGGCGGCCAAGTTGGGGGATGACCGATTCGAGTGGATATTATTATCTCCATTGGGACGAGGACCACGATGGCGCGGAAGTCGGCCCGCACCAGGTGAGCGTGGCATTCGTCCCCGGCTCTCAAGGGGCCGAAAGCGGCCGGACCAAGACCCCACCGGCCTCCCCGGCTGAGCAGACCGCGATCATCAGTAAATATGGGATCGAGAAGTCGCCGTTGACCTTTGAAGTCAAATCCGGCAGCCAGACGATCGACCTAAAGCTCGACTGAGAAAGTCGACTCGTCCCTTGATTGCGTTGCGCGAACCTTCTTCACTCCGCTGAATTCCAGACCATGAATCGAGCGATTCACCAAAGAGTTGCACATCGCAGAAAAAGCGGGTCCGGAAGTCAAGGAACTCACACTCCGAGCTCGCGGAAAAGAAAGGGGGATACAGCGATTATCGACAGTTGTCGATAATCGCTGTGTTCCGAATGCGGGCGCCCCACTCCGGTTCATCCGTCCCGGAGACGTAACGGCGGATCTTCACCATCCGTACCGAATTATCGTCGAGCCAGGCCATGATGTCGTGGAACCTAGCCAGATATTCCTCGGGCCTCATTGTTGCTCATAGCAGGATGGTAATGGAATGACTCCCCTCGTCCGGCGATCAGTGATAATCGTCGTCTCGGGCAGATCATCCGGGGATCGCGCGGCATTTTAGAATGTACGGGGGCGATCCCGAAAGCGGACGCGCAATACCGGAGGGAGGGGACGTCGTGGCGAGGGGCGAGTGTCCCCCCGCTAGCTCCGACCCGCAGCATCCGGCTCCTCGGTCTCCCCATGCATCGGCCTTCCGAGGCGGAACGCGCAAAACATAAACGCATCAGAATTCCATCAAAATTGCCTAGAAACTTTTTATCAACGAGTAACGAAATTGGGATATTGCGACCATCGACAGTTGCCGATGGTCGCAATGTCCCCCTTTCACTCGACGCGACGCTCCGCAACGTTCTGTTCGATCCCGTGACCGGCGAGGCTCGCTGGTTCAACTTCGACACGGCCCACGACCCGGGCCTTGCCCCGGCCTGGCACCACGGCGACGACCTGCGGGCCCTGGTCTACTCGGCCGTCGAGTTGTTCGCCGATGTGCCCGTCGCGTTGCTGCTCCTCACCGTCCGGGATGCCTATGCCGACCCGGGCCCCTGGGAGCAGCTCCGCGACCGGCTCGCCCGGGGGACACTGCACCGATCGCCTCTGCACTTCGCCCAGGCGTGTCCGCCCGATCGGCGGAGGCGCGAGCTGGAATCGCTCTTGCTGCGAGGAGATTGGCCGTGCGGATCGCTGATGAAAGATACTGAGGTCGGTCGATCGGATAACAAGCCGTTGAATCCTGGCCCGAGCGGACTTCCGTAGCCCACACACGAAGGCCGGACGCAAGGGCGCATCGCCCCCAACATGACCGTGACACCGTAGAGTTGGCGGCCCGGAAACACGAGATGGCCCCCGGCGGAATTTCCCATGTCCGAGTACGAGCCGCCAGGTTGGAGCACACGTGGACGCCAATCGATTCGGTTCACTACATATGTTTTTTTCTCGCAAAACACATGAAACCGGAAATGACACAGACTCCCTCCACGGGGGCACGGCCGCGAGCGGATCCTTGATCCAAATTTATCGAGATTTCCGCACTGCTGCGTTGCTTCCCTGCTTCGAGTTTGCTGCGGGCGGCCAGTCGAGTACCTGGTCGTCAGCCAGCAGCCGGGTACGCAGGTCGTCGTAGGGGAGATCTTGAACGCGGACGTCCTGGTCGATTGCCAGGCAGGCGGCGGTGGCAGCCGACTGGCTCAGGACCATGAACACCGGCTCCATCCGGATCGAGGCGAACGCCACGTGGCTGGCCGAGAGGCAGAACGTCACGAACAGGTTCTCGCACTCCGCCGCCTTCGGGACGAGGCTCGCGTAGGCGATCGGGTAGGGCCGCGGGACGGGGCCGCCGTTGCTTCCCTCGTTGACCGGCTGCCCCTCGTGGACGATGCGCCTGACGGCGTGGATGTCGATGCCGTAGGCGGCCAGGCCCGCCGGGTTCGAGGCGACGGCCTTGCCCTGGCAGTGGTGCTGCGTCATCACGAAGTCGGAGACCATCCGCCGCGCCTCGCGCACGTAAAGCTGATGGGGCCAGCCGCCGTCGCGGATGAACTCGTCCTTGCACAGGCCGAACGCCTGCATCTGCCGGCGGACGTTTTCGGGCACCCTCGGGCTCGTCGCCAGGAAGTGGAAAAAGCCGCGGAGGTAGTCTTCGTGCCGTTGGGCGATCGCCTCGCGCTCGGTGAAGCTGGCCTCGGGGTAGTTCGAGGCACCGCCGATATAGTCGGTCGAGATCGGCCAGCGGTTGTTGAAGTCGAACTTGCCGTTGGGCAGCGGGTCGTACTTGCAGAAGCTCGACAGCTCCAGCGTTTCGCCCCGCGCCGCTCGCGCCTCGATCCAGCGGGCGAGCAGTTCGTAAGCGGCCGGGTCATAGTCGGCCGACGGCACCAGCGGCAACCGGTTGGCTTCGCGGTCGGTGAGGCAGACGCGATAGTTGTACGATTGGATCAGGCGGTCCGCCGTCCCCGGCTCGCCCAACGTCCCCGGCTGGAGCAGCAGCGGGAGCAAGCCACTGGCGGGGTCGCCGGGCACGACGTACGGGTCGAGCCGCACCGCAAACTTGCCGGCCCGCGGGTTGGTCGCGGGTCCTTGCTGGCCGTTGAGCGTCTCGCCGTACTGGGCGTTCGCCTCGCGTCCCAAGGTGTAAGCGACACCGGCCCGGGCCATCAGGTCGCCTTCGTAGGTCGTGTCGAGGAACATCGAGGCGCGGCAGACCGTGCCGTCCTCCATCACGACCGCGCGGACACGCTTTCCTTGTTTCTCGACCGTTGCGATCCGCTGGTGGAGGAGGACCGTTACGCCGGCCTCCTTCACCCAGTCGTCGAAGACTCGCTCGGCGACGTGCGGCTCCAGCGTGAACTCCTCGTCGCGGCCATAGTGCCGACCGACGCGGCGGTAGAACTCGCGTGCCAGGCCGCCGATCTCTGCCTTGCCGGTCTTGCCACCGAAGTCGGTCCAGCCCAGGCCCCCCGAGCTCATCCCCCCCAGGTGCCCGCCGGGCTCAGCCAGGACGACCCGCTTGCCCATCCGCGCCGCCTGCACGGCGGCCACGACGCCCCCCGAGGTGCCGCCATAGACACACACGTCGGCAGTGACGACCCGCGGCCCCTCGCGTTCCGCCAGTGCGAACAGCCGCACAGCGGCCTCGCCCCGGGTGAGCCGGCCGTCGGCCGCGAGCGTGCGCCGTGCCTCCTTCGCCGCGGCTTCGTCGAGTGGCACGATCCAGCGCCGGAGCAGTGCCTCATCCACGGGCCGGTCGGGCTCGAATGCATGACCGGGGAACGCCTCGTAGTACTGGCTCTCGATGTTCCGGCCGCGACGGCCCGGCTCTGTGCCCGCGAGCGCCAGCCCGTGCAGTCCGCCCCGTGCGCCGATCCACTGCACGGCCGCGAACCAGGGCGAACCGGGGGGCACGTCCGCAACGTAGATCGTGCCCGCGTCTTCCGAGTGGAGCAGACGCTGCACCCGCGGCACCGGCACCGCGGCGACCGCGACCGGCCCCTCCCCCTGCCCCTGCTCAGCAATCGCGATCCGGGCCGCGACCCCGGCGGCCTGGCCCAGCGCCATCCAGATCGGCTCCAGCCGCAACGCACAGAAGCCGACGTGCGACGCCGAGCACGCGACGGGCACCAGCAGGTTGTCGCGTTCGCGGGGCACGAGCACGCCATAGGGGATCTGGTAGGGGGCAACTCGCTTGTAGAACTCGCCTACATGACGCCCCCCGAATCGCGGTCCCTCGTGCGCCGTGCCGTGGCAGTTCGGGCCGTAGTCACCCGCCGCGATTGCGTCGCCCTGGAAGACCGAGCGCGCATCGCCCGGGGCAGCGTCGGTGTCCCGCTCGACAAAGACCCGCGTTCCCACCATCCGCCGCGCCTCGCGGACATAGAGTTGCCAGGGGAGATGGCCGTTGTCGGTGAACTCGTCGCGGCACCACCCCCAGGCACGCGCCTCGTCGCGGAGCTTCTCGGGCACCGCCGGGTCGTTCTGGAGGAACCAGAGGAGGCCGACGCTCGACCGGAGGTGCGCGGCGAAGACGCTCGCCCGCGCCGAGGCGTCTCCTTCGGGCCAATCGCGGTTCTCGCCCGGCAGCGACAGCCGGACGATCCCACCGGAGACGTCGTTGATGTCGTACTTGCCATTCGGCAGCGCGGGGATGTGCGCTTTGAACACGCACCCGGTGGGGTAGCCGAAGATCGCTCTAATCCGAGCCTTCCCGCCTTCGCCCCCGTCCTCCAACAGCGGCAGGATTGCGGCGAAGTCCTCGCGCCGGTAGCCCTCCGGTTGTTCCACCGCCACACGGAGCGCGGGGTCCCGCGTCATGACCAGGCGGAAGTTGTACGCCTGCAACTGCGAGTCGGCCTGCTCGGGGGCGAGCGGCTCCTGGTACTCGCCGCGTGCCTCTCTTCCGACGCGGTACTTGACGCCCGACCGGGCCATCAGGTCACCTTCGTACGTCGCATCAACGAAGACACGCGCTGTGAACTCTTCGTGCGTACGGCCGTCCGCGCTCGTGAAAGCGACACGCATGATGGTCCGGCAAGTCTCGGCCGTTTCCCCCAGTTGCAACGAGGCAAGCCGGAGCCCCTTGAATACCGTCAGGCTCGGCTGCTCCGCCAGCATCTGTTCGAAGACCCGCTCATTGACGTGTGGCTCCGCCTGCGTACCCCGCCGGCAGGCTCGCACCTGCTCCGACTCTGCCCCGTAGGCCTGCCGGTAATGCGCCTCGACGCGGCGGGCGAAGTCGAGAAAGAGGCCGCCCAGCCCCTCGTAGGTGCGAAAGTCGGTGTGCGACAGTCCGCTCGTTGTGAGGCCGCCCACATGCCGCGTCGGCTCCACGAGGACAACCCTGGCCCCGTCGCCGCTCGCCGCAATCGCGGCCGCGATGCCACCGGGCGTGCCGCCATAGACCAGGACATCGCAACGTGATAATGCCGGCGCGGGTGCAGCCTCGACCGCGGCGGGCACAAGGAGCACAAGGAGTGTGCCGAAGATGGCCATCGTCAAAGGGGGAGACTCCCTCATGCACGGCTCCCGATGTACGACCCGAGACGAACCTGTTCGAGAAAACGCAAGTCTACAAGACCCAACTGCCCAAAGTAAGATGCGGGACCGATTTGGACCGAAGCTTTCAAAGCAGTTTTGTATCGGCGATCATGTTTCGTGAACAGCACATCCCATGTTTTAAGAGGAGGTGTCCTGGAATCGTGTGTGGGCCGCAACCGCACCACCGGGACTCGGTCTCAGAGAAAGGAGGTTCGTTATGAGTTCGACCCACAAAGTCGCCGTCATCACCGGCGCATCGCAGGGGATCGGGGCGCAGCTCGTCCGCGGGTTCCTCGATCGTGGCTTCCGTGTTGTGGCTAACTCGCGGTCCATCGAGGTCGTCGCCTCGGCGGACCTGCTGGGCATCGCCGGCGACATCGCCGATCCGGCGGTCGCGGACCGGGTGATCGGCGAAGCGGTCGAGGCGTTCGGCCGAGTCGACACGCTGGTCAATAACGCCGGGATCTTCATCGGTAAGCCGTTCACCGATTACACCGAAGGCGACTTCGCCGCCAAGATCTCGGTGAACCTGGCCGGGTTCTTCCACATCACGCAACGGGCCGTCCGGCAGATGCTCACGCAGGGCGGCGGACACATCGTGAACATGACGACGACGCTCGTGGATCAGCCCGTAAAGGGGCTGCCGTCAGCGCTGGCGTCGCTCACCAAGGGGGGCCTGGACGCCGTGACGAGGTCGCTGGCAATCGAGTACGCTGACAAGGGCATCCGCGTCAACGCGGTAGCGCCAGGCGTCATCAGGACGCCCATGCACAAGCCCGAGTCACTGGCCTCCCTCGCCGCAATGCATCCGCTGGGGCGATTGGGCGAGGTCCAGGAGATCGTCGATGCGGTGCTGTATCTGGAGTCGGCCACATTCGTAACCGGCGAGACCCTGCACGTCGACGGCGGCGCGCACGCCGGCCACTGGTGACGCCGAGGTGAGCGTGGCACAAGGCTGCGCGCCGACCGAACCGGTGGACGCGACAGCCTCGGCAGAGCCCAACGCGTTCACCGGCCGTTCGGTCTTGTTGCTCGGACGCTTCTGCTATTTTTTACGAACGAGTTTCTGTCCGCAGCACATCTCCTTGGAGGGGGCGCCGCCGTCCCAGCCGACCCCGTTCACTTCAATGTGGTCGGCGTCGACAATCGTGAGCGTAGCCTCGTGCATGTGCTTATCCTTCGCCGGGTCCAGGTTGGAACCGCCGGCAAACTGAAAGCGGATCTGGTCGGCCGCCGACTTCCGATCAGCCTTCATGCGCGGTTGGTTGCCCAGCACGCAATAATGGGTCATGACGAGGTCGGGCCCGTCGACGTAGTAGATCGAGACCATCTCGTGCGGTTGACCGGGGAAGTGCGTCTCGTGCACCACGCTGCCGCCCGCGATCACCTTGACAATTGACATAACTTGATCGGTCGGTTTGCCGTCGTCATCTGTGGCCAGCCAGGTGCCTGCCAGCTTCTTCATCTTCTCGAGATCGGAATTGGCGGTCACCGGCGGCTGTTGGACGGTCTTCTCGTCGCCATAGGCCGCAAGCTGAAGGGCAAGGAGCAGCGCGGGGCAAACAAGCAGTCGTCGGGTCATTTGGGTTCTCCTTCAGAAAAAGAGTCCAGGCCGGGGTTGCTCGCAACCCCCGATCTCACGTCACAAGTTGGTCGAACGAGAATGGGCCCGATCGACACGCGGTCAAAAAAATTTCCGGTCCTTTCACCCGCTCTGTATTTGCGAAGGTGGCGCACCTCCAAAAGTCTTCCGCGAAGGAAATCACGTCCCCGACTGCTCGAGACACTTGAATTTATTTGTCCGGAGCCAGCATTTTTGTTCGCCTCGCAGAAAACCCTGATGCCCGCCGGGCCGGAGTGTCAGCGACTCCGTACGCAACGCGGTAGCCGGAGATTCCCCGGCCGCATGCGGTCGGCCTCCGCGCGCGGCGCTGGCGCACCATAGCGGTCTGTCGCAACTGCGAAGTCGATGACGCACCGGGCCAGAATGGACGCGGAATGTACGACGGCGGTCGAGACACCCGTCAGCGGTTGGTTGATTTGCGCGTATCGAGCTAATCGACTGCAGTGTGTCGGACCGAAGTCGTCAGAACGGCCTGCTTCGGTTGTGATCGGGCGAGATAATCCAGCAGACGAAAGGGAGAGCCCTGGTTGCTGCAAACCGGGGGCGAGTTCTGGAGGCTGTGTCTGGCCGTGTTGCCCAGCGGTTGACTCGTGGCGGCGATGCTCAGGCACACGATACGTATGCCGGCACGGTCGCTGAAAACCCAGATGCTGGCGATCATCGAGCAGCCGCCTCGGGCGAGGAAAAACTTGGTCGGGCTGGGCGAGTCAGAGGGCTAACCAGATTCCGCAGCAAAAACTCAACGTATTTGATTCTTTAATTAAAAACAGTTCAAAATCACAAAGTAATGTAATGTCTGTCGGCATGTACTGGCTTGTTCGCCCTGATTGCCAGGGGCAATGCGATCCCAGCCTCGACCGATGACCGATCCCGACGCGCGACGACGACGCGGCGCCGGAAAGCCGGCGCCGCGATCCCTGCATCTCGTTCAATCCTTATACGACACCACCGCCTGTTGCGTGGTTGGCGCGAGTGCGTGGAATTCGCTACGCACGAACCCGGCCCGGGCGAACATGTCCTGGAATTCCGTGAACGTATAGGCGTCGCCGCGGGCCGTCGTGGCGAGCATCACCAGCGCGAAGCCGGCCGTTGCCGGCGGCGTGACGCGATCGGGTTCGGGGATGAAATCAAGCGTCAGGGTCCGACCACCCGGGGCGAGGGCCGCATACGCGTTGGCCGCCAACTGTTCGCAGGTCGATCGATCGAAGTGGTGCAGGAAGTTCGTCAGGAGGACGAGGTCGTAAGGACCGCCCCAGGCCACGTCGAAGGCACTGCCCGGGCGCAAGGCATACCGCTCGTTAACGCCGGCCCGCCGCGCATTTTCCTCCGCAACCGCCAGCACGTTCGGCCAGTCCAGCGCCGTGATCTGAGCCTCGGGATAGCGTTCGGCGATCGTGATGCCGAACAAACCGTGTCCCGCGGCGACGTCGAGCACGCGCAGCGGCCGCCCGGCGTCCCCACCGACCAAGCCCGCGAGCAACTGAGCAGGCATCTGCATGAGCGGGGCCATCGCGCGGGCGAATTCCACCCAGATCGGATTGTCGTGGGAGACCGTCCCCTCCTCGGAGGCCGCCGTACCGCCCCGCCGCACGGCCGCTGTCAATTGTTGAAAACTCTCCCTCAAATCGGGTGCGAGCATGAACCGCGCTGCACCTCCCACATAGGCAGGCGACTCGCGATTCAGGAACACCCGCGTGTCGTCGGTGAGCTCGTAGCGGTCGCCTTCCTTGTGGAGGAAGCCGAGGATGGTGAGATAGTCTGCCAGGATGCGGATGCCCCGAGGAGCGGCCTGGGATGCCTCGGCCAACTCGGCCGCCGTCTGCCGCCCCGCCGCCACAAGAGAGAACAAGTCCAGCTCGATGGCTGCCTGGAGCGCCTCCGTACGCTGATAAGCACTGATCGTATCGAAGAACAATTCGGGGGACGGTGGTCGCATAGCCATTGCGTATCCTTACTCGAGTGATCCTGAATCAAAACCCACGGCCTCGGATCGATATTACGTCGCGGAAGAGGCCGTGAATACCCTGCATTGCTGCGAGCATGATCGTTTGCACACCGTAATTAAACAGCGATCCGGAGGGCGACTTCTTCTGCCAACCAAACACATCACAATGTTACCTAACACAACAGCACTCTTTGTTGCAACATAACACAACATAATATTATCCGATGAACTTGCAAGCAAAATCGTCAAACACATACGCGGTGTTCCCCAACCCTGCGAGTACCACCAGGGTCTCCCCTGCCCCGCCCCAGCCAAGCACCCCAAGCTGGCCGGCCGGTTCCACCGCGACAAAATGGACCTTACATCCGAACGTGTCGCCCTATTCTCACTCATGTCTCGAATTTCAAAGATTGTCTGGATCGTTCGAGCGCGGGACGAATTCCGCGAGAGCCAATTCGAGCTCGTGGACCAACTTCTCGAGCGAGTGGTAGACATCCCCGATTTCGGTCAGCTCGCCGGCATTGCCCATGGACTCCAGCGTCTCCGCTGCGTTATAGGCCGCGGACTTGCCGAACACTCCGATTGCCCCCTTCAGCGAGTGAGCCGTTCGTTCGATCTTTGTCGCCTCCCCACAATCGATCGCGGCTCGGATCTCGGCCATCGATTGCGAAACCTCGCCTTGAAACACGGCCACGAGCTTCTCGACGTTCTCCCAACTGCCTCCGACTCGCTGGAGCAGTGCGTTCCGATCCAGCAGCACACTCTCGGGACGATTGGGAGGGGGCGGCGCCTCGGAACGGCCTTCCGGGGAGATCAAGCCCGCCGTCGTCTTGGGCGCGACGGCGGCGATGGCCTGGAGGAGGTCGCCGACCTCGATCGGCTTGGAGACATAACCGTCCATGCCCGCCTGCAGGCAATGCTCCCGATCGCCCTTGATGGCGTGGGCAGTCATCGCGACGATCGGGATGTGTCGGCCTGTCCCCCGCTCTTTCGCCCGGATGCAGGCCGTCGCCTCGAGGCCATCCATCTCGGGCATCTGCACGTCCATCAGGATCAGGTCGAATTCCTGTTTCTCCAAGGCGGCGAGGGCCTCCTTGCCATTGCCGGCGACGATCACGTTGTGCCCGCGCTTCTCCAGCATGATTGTTGCCAGCGTCTGATTGACGGCGTTGTCCTCCACCAGCAAGATTCGGAGACGCTGCGACCGGGCTGACAAATCTCCAGGCTCGAGACGGTGAACGCGGGAGGCCAAGTCCCCGCGTCCATCGGCGCCCCCGGCCGTGCCCAAAGACGTGACAATGGCGTCCAGCAGCTCTGAGCGTTTGATCGGCTTCACCAGATAGGCGTCAACCCCCAACCGCCGGCAGCGGGCGACGTCCCCTGACTGGTCGGCGGACGAGAGCATCATCAGAGTAGAACGGGCCAGCTCGGGGTGCGCCTTGATCTGTTCGAGGAGGGTGAAGCCGTCCATCCCTGGCATCATCGCATCCGCGAGCACCAAGGCGTAGGGATCGCCCGTGGCGGCCGCTCGCTTCATCTCCGCCAGCGCGGTGGGGCCGTCTTCGACGGCCTTGGGCCTCATGTGCCATTTGGTCAAGATCTCTTCCAGGATCAGACGGTTGGTCGCGTTGTCGTCGACGACCAGCACCGACAGGTTGTCAACCAAGGTCGACCCGGCGGAGTCCCGCGTGATCCCAGGGTCCTTCCGCACGCTCAGCCGAACGGTGAAGTGGAAAGTGCTCCCCTGGCCGGCCTCGCTCTCGACCCAGACCCGTCCCCGCATTAGAGCGACGAGCCTTGAGGAAATCGTCAGGCCGAGCCCGGTGCCACCGTACTGCCGTGTCGTGGAGCTATCGGCCTGTGTGAACGCCTCGAAGATCAGGTCTTGCCGCTCGCGGGGGATGCCAACCCCGGTGTCGGTCACTCGGAAGTGCAGACAGACTTCGTCGGCCGTCTGCGACTCCTTCTCGACACGGACGACCACCTCACCATGCTCGGTGAACTTGATGGCGTTGCCGACCAGGTTGACGACAACCTGGCGAAGCCTTCCCGGATCACCCACGAGTGTCTCGGGGACGTCGGGAGCAATATGATAGGCGAGTTCGAGCCGTTTCTTGTGCGCCCGCAAGGCCAGCGCCTTCATCGTGTTGCCGAGGCTTTCGTGAAGGGAGAAGTCGATCGACTCGAGATCGAGTTTGCCCGCCTCGATCTTCGATAGGTCGAGGATGTCGTTGATCAGCGTCAAGAGTGACTCGGACGACTCCTTCACGAGCCCGAGGTACTGCCGCTGTTCGGGAGTGAGATCGGTGTCGAGGGTGAGCTCCGTCATCCCGATGATGGCATTCATCGGCGTGCGGATCTCGTGGCTCATGGTGGCGAGGAAGGTGCTCTTGGCTTGGGTCGCTAGCTCGGCGGCGTCCTTGGCGACGCGCACCTCCGCCTCTGCCGCCCGGGCTCGGGCGCTCTCTTCCCGCGCCTGGGCCCATTCCGCGCGCAGACGCGTGGCGATGTTATTGAAGGCGGTGGCCACCTGACCCAGTTCGTCCCTGGTCTCGAGGATGACGTGCTGGTCCACCGCGCCGCCGAGCATACGTTCCGAGGCCTCCCTCAGTCGTCTCACGGTGGCCAGGATGCCAAGATAGATGGCCAACAAGAGATAGGCGACCAAGAGCAGCATCACCGCTGCGAACGCCTCAACGAGATGCTTTTTCCGGGTTAAACCGTCGATGCGGGCTTGCAGCAGGCCCTCCAGGTTGACGACAGCCCGGTCCCAGAGGGAGTAGTTGGCTTCCAGGCTATTCTGGACGAGCCGGTCGTAGTCGGCCGGCTGGATCGCAATCGCCTCGGACCTGATGACTTCGCCGTCGATCGCGTTCAGGAGTGCCTCCGTGGCGACCTGATGGTCGCGGAGCGGCGGCCCTAGATTGGTTTTCAGGTTGGCCGCGGGATTGTTCCGGAACGCGACGTCAAGTCCCCTCCTGGTCGCCTCCCCGTTGGAACGCAGCAAGCTGGACAGGCTGATGAACTCCGTCTTCTCCTCCCCCGTGGGCGTTCTGCCTTTGACGACGCCCTTACCCAATGAACTCGCAAGGGCCAGGAGATCCTGGCCTTCAGCGAGCGCGAGGAGAATGGTGTCCACCAAATAATAACTATCAAGATCCGTATCCAAAATCAGATTTGACGTGTTACTTACGTAAGCGTTCAGGCCGCGGATCTCTGCAAGGAGCTGCCTGTGCAATTCATCACTGTCGCCGGACTCCAGTTTCAACAGCTTCTCCCTGAGGAACCGCGCGTTCTCCCGGAGCGCGTCGTGTTTGCTCGTCGTCCGGAGGTTGCGGCCGAGTTCCCTCTCGATGGTTCGCAAGGTCTCCAGGTCCTCGCTGATCTCCGCCTGCTTGCCGACCAACGCGGGCCGGAGCGAGACCTTCCCGTTGCCGTAGGCGTGTGCGAGCGTTCGACTCTGGAGGACATGCTCGAAGAGTTGGCGCAGGGGGCGCAAATACCGGGCGCCCTGGATCTCCTTCCGGGCGAACTCAATCCGGGCGTCCATCTCAGAGATCAGGAGGCCCATGACAAGAGCCAGAGGCATCACAAATAACAGGCTGACGAGCGCGAACTTTCGCGGGTAGGTGAGGCGGTTCATGACCGCGACCGCCGGCGCCATCAGCCAAGGCTGACGATCCGGCACCGAACCCGAGTTTGCGATCATGGGACACCTCCACGAGCCGCCGTGCGAATAGGCTTGAATGCGAATTCCTCGACCTGTTGATCATCAATTCCGTTTTCCGAACCTGATCGACCGTCCCGGTCAACTTGGCCGGAGTGGGCCTATGAGGCCGCCGGCGGCGGGGGGCCGGATCGGCAGATCAACGACGATGCGCGTGCCGCCGGGGGAGGTGGACTCGACGGCGATGGTTCCACCATGAGCGCGGACGATCCCATAACTGATGCTCAACCCTAGCCCCGTGCCCTTGCCCTGGGACTTGGTGGTAAAGAACGGGTCGAAGATCTTGCCGAGCACATCCGGCGGGATGCCGGTACCGGTATCGGTGACCGTGATCTCCACGCCATCCTCCTTGGCGCACGTGCCGACGATGACGCGGCCGCCCGGCTTGCAGGCGTCGACGGCATTCGTCACCAGGCTGAGCACCACTTGGTTGATCCTCGCGGGATAGCAGGTAACGAGCGGCAAGGGGGCGAGAACGGTCTCCAGCGCGACCTGAAGTTCGCAGGCCCGGCCGCGGGCGAGGTCGAGCGTCGAGGCGATGCCCCTGTTCAGGTCCGCCTCCTTGAGCTCCTGTTCATCGAGCCGGGCGAAGTCGCGCAGGCTCGCGACGATGTGCTGGATGCGTTTCGCCCCGTCGGCGGTGCGTTCGAGCAGCCGGTCGAGGTTCTTGAGGATGTAGGGAAGGTCGACCTTCTCAGCAAACTCCTCGATCGGCTCGACCAGTTCAGGCCGATCCACGGCAAGGGGAGCCATGGCCTCTCGGTAGAGACTGAGCATCGCTTCCACAGAGCCGAGGTCGCGACGGAGGATGGTGATGTTGTTGATGACGAAGGCCAGCGGATTGTTGATCTCATGGGCCACGCCGGCGGCCAATTGCCCCAGCGAGGTCATCTTTTCGTTCTGAATGAGATGGCTCTCGGCCCGCTTCAGTTCCTCGTGGGCACGACGTTCCGACTCCACCGACCTTTGTAACTCGAGGTTGCGCTGTTCCAGTTTCCGGTTCGCCTCGCGTAGTGCGACCGCGCTTTGGCGATATCGTGCATTGATATGAACGACGTCTTCGAAGGCGGACACGAGGATATCGAGAAGTTGTTCGCGGCCGGCGGCCAGTTCGAATTCCTGATCGAGGAAAGTGACGCGAGTGCGGGGCGAGGGCTCGGGGGTGCCCCCTCGCTGCAGGACCCGCCTGACACATCCGAGGATCTCCGCGGGGGTGCGTTGCTTGGTGACGAAGCCGTCGGCGCCGGCCTGGAGCCCGCGCAGCACGTTCACGGGGTCGACCTCGCTGGTGCAGACGACGATGGGGATGTTGCGGTGGATGGGGTCGGCCTTGAGGCGTCGGCAGAGGTCGAAGCCGCTGTCGCCGGGGAGGTGGAGGTCGCTGAGGACGACGTCGAAGCTTTCCTCATTCAGACGCCGGAAGCCGGTTTCGGCGTCGGGGGCGAGGACGACCTCGAATCCGGCTTCTTCGAGAATGAAGCCGAGGTGCTGGGCCTGAGTCGGACTGTCCTCGACGACGATCACGCGCGGCATGGTTCGGTTCTCGGGAGGCTTGTTACTGACCTCATTTCACGAGCATGCCTTTCGCTATGCTCGACTGGTCCACGTCTTTGGGGCCGTCACGGCGATCGCATCAGAAGTTGAACCGAGCTCTCGAGCTCCCCGACCGAGGACGTAGCCAGTACTATCCTAACGGACGAGCGCTCCGCGTTGATCGAATCCTTCGCCGCTGTCTTTAGGCATCCGATTTCTCAGCGGTTGCTCGTGCTCTTGGTGGCGTCGGACAGCGCCGACCTCCTCAGGATTTCTCGCGATGGGGCCAGTTGAAGACGAAGGGAAATCCACGTTCCGTGGCGAGGTCACGTCATCCCACCCGGAGATTCCCGGGGTTCGGCGCTGGACACCCAGAGAACAGGCGTTCATACTGAGTCCGAAAGGCGAAGACCAGGGCGAGGGTGCTACGGCAATCGGTGCTACTCCGGCCTCAAATCGGTCACAATGGTCGCTCGGCTGTCCGTTGTCGATGGCGTGAGGTCATGAATGACTAAGGATGTGGGTTGGCTTTTCCTGGCGATCCTTGTCGCTTATGGCTTCGCTATGGTCGCGCCGCTTCCGAGATACCGGCTTCGAGGTCGGGTCGGCGCCTTCATCGGCTGGTGTTTCGTGCCGCTCATCCTGGTTTGCCCATTGCTCATCCCGTCCGCGAATCTGGGACTTCGGGCCGCGTCCGCCTTCGCATCGGGCGACATCACCTTCAAGATGATTGAGTACTTTTGCCATTGGGACAAGGTCGACCGGCGCATCGTCCTTCGTGAATATTACCGCTTCTTGATTCCGTTCCCAATACTCTCCGCCGTCTATCCCGATCACAAGCGGCGGTTGCTGCGTCCGGAGTGCCCCTGGCCGCTGGTTCTGCGGCTCTTCGGTGGGATCGTCGGTTGCGCCATAGCCCTCCTGGCGGTCAGAGCGTTATCCGGGATCGCCCTGGTCCGATCGTGCTTTGCGCTGAACCATGCCGTGATGTTACTGACCTTCGTGCTCGCCATCGAATCGCTCTCGCGAGCGCTTTGCGCCCTCGAACGCCTGGCAGGATTCGACACGACTCCAATCATCCGAAACGCCTACCTGTCGCGGACCGTCTCCGAGTTCTGGCGGCGGTACAACGGCCGGATCCATGACTGGCTCTATCGCAACGTCTTCCAGGCGACCGGCGGCCGACGCACCCCGGTCCGCTCCCTGCTGCTGGTGTTCCTGATCAGCGGTCTATTCCACGAGGCGATGTTCGCGCTGGCGACCTCGCGACTGACCGGTTACCAGTTCGCGTTTTTCACGATCCAAGGGCCGGCGGCGCTCGCCTCGGGGCGTCTCGAACGCCTGGCCAAGCGAGGCGGGATCGCGGGCCAGATCATGGCCCACGGGGCCACGATCCTCTTCGTCGCCGTCACGTCCGTTCTCTTCTTCGACGGGGTCGGCAAGGTTTTCCCCTTCCTCTATGTCAGCCAGTCGCCTCTGTGGTAGGACCTGTTCCTCAACTGCCCGTTCGGCCGGCCTGGTGCGGTTCTCGGGCGGCCGGTCCCGAGGCTGATGCGGTCCGGCGATACCGCGTCCCCCCTGCCCTGGAGCGAAGCAATGGCAGCCCGTGAATCACTCGACGACAAGCTGGCGGCGATCCGGGCACTTCGCGGCCAGGAGCTCACCAACGAACAGAAGGGCGGGCTGCGGAAGCGGATCAACGACCGGTCGAATCTGGTCGTCGCGGCGGCAGCCGCGATCGCCGGCGAGAACGCGCTCGCCGAACTGGCCGGAGACCTGGAGGCGGCCTTCGACCGCTTCCTGGTCAATCCCCTCAAGGACGACAAGCTCTGCCGCGCCAAGCTCGCAATCGTCCAGGCCCTCGACCGGATGGAGCACCCGCAGCCTGACGTCTTCTTGAAAGCGGCGAGCCACGTGCAGTTCGAACCAGTCTGGGGAGGAACGGAGGATTCCGCCCCGCCCCTCCGCGCGGCGGCCCTCGTCGCCCTGGCGCGTACGGAAGGCCCGGACTCCCTGCCCGTGCTGGTCGACGCCATGGCCGATCCTGCCAAGGACGTGCGGATCGCGGCGGCGGTGGCGCTCGGTGCCGTCGGGACGACGGGCGCGGGCCTGGTGCTCCGCCTCAAGGTCCGCCTTGGCGACAAGGACCCGGACGTGCTCTCCGAGTGCCTCGGCGGCCTCCTGACGGTCGATCCCAAGGAGAACTTACCGCTCGTCGCCAAATTCCTCGATCCGGGCAATCCCCCCACGTGCGAGGCGGCGGTCATGGCGCTGGGGAGGTCGCGTCTGCCCGAGGCGCTCGACCCACTCAGGGATTGCTGGGAACGGTCCCACTCCTCCGAACTGGGACGGCACGTCCTCCTGGCCATCGCCATCCTTCGCCGACCGGCCGCGATGGACTTCCTGGCGGACCTCGTCGCGTCTGAGGAGGAGCCAGCCGCGATCGCCGCCCTGTCGGCACTCGGGATCTACAAGGATGACCCGCGCCTGAGCGAGCGGATCGCGGTGGTCGTCCGGGAGCGGGGAAGCCCGAGGCTCCAGACCGCGTTCGAGCGTGAGTTCGGGTAGGACTATGCGGGGTCGATCGGAGCCGACCCGCGTCCTTGCGATCCGGGCTGGACGAGGTCGAGACGCGCCCCAGTATGGAAGTGAACGTCACCTCCATCACGAGTCGCCCCAACGGCACTCATGGATCGCGATAAAGTTCCCCCACTGTGGTAATCCTTCAGTTCGGCGGCACAGGTTCGCTGCCATGTCGGCCTCCATCAAAGATGAAAAGGGGACCGAGCCCTTCACGACCGACATAAGCCAACGATTCTCGGCTGACAGGGAAATCAGAATCGATGTCTGACTCTCAACGTCTGCTTGAATTGATCGAAACGTGCGTTATCGAACATGGTGGTGATCTTGGTGGCTGGAGCCGTCGCATCGACGACAGGCTGCAGCTCTTTGACGGACGCGTGACTCTGCGTGCCGAGCTGAAAGACGCAGGGCCGTCGCCCGATGACGGCTTAGTACACGCCCATGTCCTGATAACGTTGCACGACTACGACGACGAAATACTCGATGCGTGCCTGTTCGGAATCGGCAACGACCGCGAGGAGGCGTTGAGCCAGGTTGCCCTGATCTGGATGACCAGCGTTGCCGGACCGATCAAGTCGTTCATTGACAACAAGCCGGTTTGCATGACCTGCCAGGCGGGTGTTCAGGGGGGCAACGCCTCGGAGGGCTATTCCGAAAGCGACTACGGTCTGCCCGATCTCCGCGCATTTGTCGGCCCCGCGCTCTCGCGCGGATTCAACGACGAACGGGTTCAATCGGCCATTGACGGCACACAGCCCTGGTTCCGCTTTGCTGCTGAGTCAGCGGCACCACGCAGGGTGCATCTGGCGAAAGCTTCGATTATCTCGAAAGGGAAAGACGGTTGGCGCCGGGAATTGGAGATCGATGGGCATGACGTATCCCACCATGACCCCGATTGGCCGGCCGGCGTGCAAGCCCCCGATTTTGGATACCTGACGCGGTTTGCGGTATTCGAGTTTCCCCGCAATTCCTCGGTGATTCACCTGCGCGCGAAGCTGGAAGAGACCATACGTCATTTCGCCGAGAACTTTGCGAAATACGATTCGGCCGATCTTCTCATGAACGAAATGCTCAGCCAGGGGTTTGACCCTGATCATGTTCATGAAACAGAGTCGATCTCGACGATCGCCTTCGGACGCGCTCTTTTTGAGCACCATGGGGTCCAGTATTCCTCGACCGTCATCCGCGCTCGCCGAGATGGTCGGGTCCAAGCCGATGTTCCCCTGATGTCGATTCCGGCTTATTCTCGCGCCCGGGCACTCGCCGTTCAATTGCGCGAGACGATGCCGGAGAACGACTTCCAGGCGCTCTGCCTCTACAACGCGGAGTCACACGCGATCGTCAAGGCGATCGAGGCCAACGGCGACAACCTGGACCTGACCAAGATCAAGCTGTATCCGTGTGTCGTGCCCGACCGAGGGGTAAGCGATCAAACGATGGATGCCGCGCTCGCAATGCTGAATATGCTGATCGAACGGAACCGCTCGACCAAAAAGAAGCCATGGTGGAAGTTCTGGTAGCCAAACAGCGGCCTGCAGAAGGATCCACCCTGAGCAAGAGGAACGTTTGAACTGCGCCCCTTGGGACTGGATCCACTGGGGGCCGCCGTTCTGGCACGGCGGCAGCCTCGGCATGCTGACAGCGAACGGGCTTGAATTCCTGCTGCCGAGGCCGCAACCCATGCGAGTTCAGGAACGGTTCATCCCCCGGTGATCTCGGGGACCACGAAGGGCTTGCGGTACTCGCGCCGGGAGAGCTCATTGGCGGCGTCCGCGAAGTCACCGACGAAGCGGCCCTGCTTCGCGTCGAGCGTCACCCAGGGGCCGAGCGTGGCCGGGGTGGCGTCGAGCTCCACGCCATTCTTGCGCAGAGCCTCGCTGCAGCGGTCGAATGCGTCGGCCAACTCTCCGTCGCCGGTGATCGTGGCTCGGATCGCCTCGGGCGATGCCTGTTTCCCGAGCCGATGAGAAACGTTCGCCATGTGGCAGCAGGCCGCAGAGAGGTGCCCCTGGAGTGCCTCGGCCGCCAGGTCACTGGTCTGCCGGCTGCGAACGGCGGCGACGAAGCCGGAGAGGTGGGCGATTTCCATCGCCTTGGGACTGTCTCCATCCGCGATGTCCTCGATCTTCTTGCCCTGGCGATCGAAGATTGCCCCGCCGGATGCATCGCCCGCGAAGTATCCCTCTTCGCAGTCGATCACAACCCCCTTGTTCTGGCCTCGGAACCTTCCCATCGGGTCCGCGCCCTTGGCGACGCTCACGTTGCGGATCTCACAGATGAGCGGGGCCGGTCGGTAATCCAGCAGTGCGACCTGCGTGTTGGCTGTCTCGCCGGAGTCATTGAATCCGAACCGGCCGCCGATGCTCATGGCGCGCGGAGGGGTCTGGTTCTGGCCCAGGGCCCATCGGCAGATATCGATGACGTGGATCCCGTTATTCCCGATCTCGCCGTTGCCCGTGTCCCAGACCCAGTGCCAATCGTAGTGCAACTGCTTGCGCATCAGCGGCTTGTTTGAGGCCGGGCCGCACCAGAGGTCGTAATCCACCGTGCTCGGCGGCGACGTGGGGGCGTCGACCGACCCGATGCCATTGCGCGCCCGATACACCAGCGCGTGGGCATAACGCATGGCCCCGAGCTCGCCCCCCTTCAGGCGGTCGAACACCCGGCGGAGGAGCGTGCTCGAACGGTTCTGGGTGCCAACCTGGACCATCCGGCCATGCTTGCGGGCCGCCGCCACCATCTGCCGTCCTTCCCAGAGGTCGTACGAGAACGGCTTCTCGACATAGACGTCCTTGCCAGCCTGACAGGCCCAGATCGTCGCAAGGGCATGCCAGTGGTTGGGTAGGGCAATCACCACCGCGTCGATGTTCTTGTCGTCGAAGACCCTGCGCAGGTCCGTATGAGCGGCGACCTTTCCCTCGTGGTCGCTGGCCGCCTTGACTTCGCGGTCGAGGTGCGCCTGGTCCACGTCGCAGAGCGCGACAATCCTGGCGCCGGAGATCTCCCGGAGCCGGCCGATGAGCTGGTGACCCCGCCCGCCCACGCCACCGACCGCGTTGGTCGCCCCCAACCCGATGACCGCCACGCGAACCGCTTCATTGGGGCCGACCGACCGGGGCTCAGCGCCCATCATCAGACGCGGTGCTCCCAGCGCCAGACCGGCCGCCATTGAGCTACCCAGAAAGCTCCTGCGTGGGATCGGTTTCATAGTGCGACTCACCATCGACCTTGGAGTAGTTCAGATTGAACAGACGTTCCCGGATCGACAGCCAAATGAGTACGACCCGGTCGATACGACATACGATTGCGCTGCGGGTATCCATCAGCTTCGTTCGTCATTCCAGCCGCAACCGTGCGGGCCCAGCTCTCAGCATCCCTGTCATTCTGCCACAAGACCGAAGCTTACAGGACGCGTTCCCGCACGTCAAACAGCGGAAGGCCAGACCAACGTGCCGAGGACTTCAGAAATTTCGGGGGGGGTGACGCGCACCGCCGTGGGGCTGGTCTTCGACGCCCTCGACGCAGACCACCCGGCCGGTCCCCTGCCCCGGCCACCCACCTGATCGAGCGAGTCGGAGCCATATGCGAGGTCTGCCTTGGCGATAAAAGCAGAGACTTCATCCATGCACTACATTAAAACAAGAAGATACGCAACCCGACCGACCGGCTGTGAGTGAGCGTCACCACGGTTGCTTCCGTGGGGATATCTCACCGTCGGGGTTTGCGTGCCGGAACTGAGGATTTGATGGACGCTCATCTCGATGCACTCCTCGCGGCTTTCGTCCGGTTCAAGGAGTCCGAGCCTATCGACCTGGTGGCTTCGCTCAGGGATTACCTGAGCCCGGTGCGCTACCGTCGCCATGGAACACGTGGGCTCTGATCGGTCTCACCCGCCATCGGGAACGGCAGCACTGGGTGGCCAAGATCATTCGCAACCGGCTGCATGGCGAGTTGCCTGACTTGGCCGCTTTGGGCGCGATGGGCCACCCGGACGGCGTCCCACAAAGCGGCCCGGTGCCGGGCATGCCCGATTGGGAGTATTACTTCCACGGCCGCGGATGCTGTATCAGTCATAAGGTCGATGGCGACGCCATCGACGTGGATTTCTGGGATGATTCCGCAGATTACTTCGACACATATTTCTACAGAAACTACCTGGAATCGCTCCGCCGGCCGGAACCGCCCGAGCAACGCCTGCGAGAGTTGTACCACTCGGCCCGCACGGTGACCATCGCTGTCACCGACCTGCTCGCGGCCGGCGCACTTACCCCGCTACCGGGCAGTCAGCATCATCCGTATCGCCTCGCAGATGAGGTGATGGCGATCGCCGACGACATCGACTCATTCTGCACCACCTGGGCCGATGCTGACCGCAGGGTGTGGCTTGCCGCCGTGATCGGCGACTGGCTGGCGGCAGACGAGGCAGCAGCCGGAAGGCCGGAGGTGACCGCAATCACCGGACCACGAGCCGGGCGGTGTCGCAAGATACATCTCCAGCGGCTCCATCGGGAGCTGCGTGAGCCATACCGGGGCGCTGACGCCCTTCAGGCCCTGGCCGACCTGCAAGCACCGGATCTCGACCAATGTCTGGAGGACGCACTGCGCAGCCCGCCGAGTGGGTTAATCTCGGTGGCGTTGGATATCATCGAGCAACGCGACAATCCCCGCTGGTGCGTCCGCGTCCACGAACTCTATTCCCGCGTCGATCCCAATGGTCAGCCTCCACAACCGCACCTCTGGATCACATCGCTCAAGTTCCTCCTCCGCCAAGGCCACCATACCGCCGAGGTGATCGCCTCGCTGGCCAAGGCCGGCGGGACGGAGGTGGGCGAGGCCGTCATGCTCTCGCTCGAACACGCTCCCGAACTGGCCCTGCCTCTCATCCGCAAGGGGTTAATCGCCGACGTGCCAATGAATCGGACCCAGGTTGCCGCCATTTTGGCCCTGATCAACGCGTCATGGAGCAAGCGGGAATTGTTAGCGGCACTGGAAGCGTCAGACGACCAGGCGAAAACCGCCGACGCCCGGGCCGCCCTGATGGAAACCGGGGATGAGGGGGACCAGCGGGCCGTGCTCGCCTGGGAGGCGCGGAACCCGCACGAGAACGAAATCGGCACTTACCTGGAAATCGGCGACCGCAGGCTGGGACCTTTCTATACGTTCGGCGAACTCTCGCTCAGGGACCGGGCCTCGAAGCTCACATACGAGATGGACAAGCTCCATGACCGGGTCATGAAGGTCAAAGACATCGTTCCCCCCGAACCGCCGAGTCCGCGACCGTGGTGGAAGTTCTGGGAAAAATAAAACCGCCTGGCCAAGGAACTCTACTTTCCGGGAGATCGTGCATGTCATGAGGACAGGCTGAATAGCCTGTCGGCTGTCGTCCGAATTTCCGCCTCGGTCACTCCGGGGCGTAGAGCCGCCCGAATCTCCTCCCCCAGAAGTTCACGCCGCCAGGCCCTCCTCTTATCCGCGTGGCTCGGTCGGCGAGATGACTTGTCCCAAGGAGAGGTCGAGCGGTCCACCAACACATCCGCCTCACGTTTCCAGGCCCACGCTTCGGTCATCGTGAACGTCCAGAGGCAGAGGTGGAACGCTCCGATGTTGGCCCACAAGAATCGCACCTGCTGCTGTCCCGCCCCGACGACCTGCTTGCAATCGCGGAAGGTGGTCTCCAGGCTGAAGCGGTCTGCGACCGCCCCAAGGATGTCGGCCACGCTCGCCTCGGTGTCGGTGCAGAAGTACGCCCGCCAGCCTGTCGGCTCATCGACCAGCACCACCCGGATTGGGCCGCCGACCGGACGCCACGTCGCCAGGAACGTCTTGTACCGTTTGACCGTGGCAACCCTGTAGAGCGTGAACGTCTCGGAGGACCAGCCGCGTCGCTGGCCGCCCCGCTTGGCCAGGTCGATCCTGCCCTCACCATAGGTGCGGGGCCGCCCACGTCGCCCTGGTGGTCGCGACAAGGGCACCGTCCGGAGAGCCGAATCCTTGCGGAGCCGGCTGACGACCGTCATCCCCAGGGCCGCCGCCGGCTTGAGGAAGGCGGCCTTAGCATAGGCCACATCGGCCACGACCCAGATCGGCAACTTCAACGTAGACAGCCACGGCTTGGCCCACCGGAGCAACTCGACGGCCAGCTCCAGCTTGGTGCGGAACGGTGGCCGGTCCTTCGGGTCGATGGCCGGCAGGTCCTTCTTGCGGACATAGAGCCGAGCCAATAGAGGCAGGGCGATCGTGCCCCACGCGTTACGGGTGACCAGCAGCCCGAGGACCACGAAGACGTGGCCGTAGACGTAGGCCGATCCGGCCGGGCCGGGGGTGGGGTTGTGATGCACGCCGGCCCCCTGGACCTGCGGCCCGTACCGCTTCGTCGGGGTGTCGTCCAGCGCGAGGGTCAGCCGCGTGCCGCCCCTGAGCAGCGGCCGGACCACCTCGGTCAGGAGGCGTGCGGCGATGCGATCAGCCTGCTTGCCGGCGGCCGCGACGGCGAGGTAACAGGAGCGGTACCGGTCGCTCAGCCCGGCTGCCCTGATCCAACTGGTGACGGTCCGCCGGCCCCGAGGAACAGGAGGGCGAGCCGTGGCGTGGATCGGCGATCGAGGGGCCCGGCGAGTCGAGCAAACCACTGGCATGACGCTAGGGTCGGATGCGAGAATGTCATCGGGGGACGGCTCGGTTCGGGGTGTCAGGCAGTGTGGTAACCGCCATCGTCCCGGTCGGGCCGGCCCCCGTCTGGCCGCCGATAGCGGGGCGACGGGAGACAAACCGTTGGATCAGATCCTCCTCGAACTCTTGATGCGACTGGAGGCCATCGGCGAGCGCGACGAGTCGCTGTTCGACACGGTCGTCCGCGAGAAGATGGGCGATCCGATCTTCTACGGGTTCATCAAGCCCGAGCCGGGATACGTCCTGCCCGATGACTACGGAATGCCCGACGAGGAGAACCGCCTCATCAAGGCCGCCCTCGGGACCTACATCGAGGGGGCTCGCCCCCTCGCGACGACTTTGGGCATCGATTCCTTTCACGAACGACTGGCCGCGTTCCAGAACTTGGATGTCCGGACCGAGCAAAAGAACGACTACGACGACTTCTTCGGATGGATGAATCCGGACCTGTTCGACCAGGCGGGGAATTTGAGGACGCGTCCGTAAGCCGGTGAGCTACGTCCCCTGCGCGGCGTGACTTCATGTAACAAAGCTGCGAAAAGTACAGCAAGGAAGGCAGTCCTACGCTTATGACTGATAGAAATATCCTTGGTCACTTCACCTCTCTTCCACTAGATCCGTGCTGAAGATGCAAAGTGTTTGCTGACGCCAACGTGTCTTTAGCACGGAATGTAAGCCCGGCATCGCAATGACCACCGACCGGCTTACACACATGAACCCGACGCCGCCAACAGGCCCAGCCTTTCAAGGCGAAGAAGTTTTCTGAACTGTAGGGTTGGTCAAATTCTTGCGGGAAGTAATCGCTCGCGACACGATGCCAGGCCATTTAATCACATGCCCACCTAATGAAAAGTGATTCCGGTCATCAAATTTTCGTTGAATTCGTAAAATGATCCATCCTAGGATGTTTGACGCTTGGGTCGAAAGATACTCGCATTACCCTTCACTCTCGTAAGGAGAGGACCAATGGAATCGCGCCGTGAGTTTTTGCAAACTGTAGCCGCCACCACCGCCGGTATAGCCTTGACTGATGGTGTGGCACAGGCTGGGCCACCTACACTCCCGGGCGCACCAGCTGTTCATCCTCCAGAACCTGAGGAAGGGCGGCTCAAACAATTCTGGAACGAGACGGTGAAGGATCTCGTCACTCTTCCCACGCCGCAACTTACTCCAGCTGAGGTCGAACGCCATCTGATTTATTGCGGTTTGCTGTCGTCTTTGGTCGTCCATTACTGGAACGGGAATAAGCGGGGCAAGGATGGCGAGTACCCCTGGCGTCCGAAACAACAGGTCTCAAACAAGCAGTATCAGGGTGGCGATTATCTAGGGCACAATATCGCCTGTCTGGCTGTGGATGCGGAAGGAGAAGTCATCGATTTTGATTTCAACCACAACGAGGTCTTCAGCAGTTCGGTCGAGCATGCCGAATCGCGGTTGATTCGTCGCATTTTTAGCCTTACTCAGATCAACAATGGATGGGCCACCAAGGGTATCATGGCACCCGCTGCTCCAACAACCTATTCCAATCTTCTGAGCGACGTCACGGTCTATACGTCTCTAGAGTCTTGCTCACAATGCTCTGGAATCATGGCCTTAGGATCGGTGAAGGAAGTCGTATACCTTCATCGCGATCCGGGGCAGAACAGTATTGGCAATATCTTGCGGCAATTAAGCCCCGAGAAGTCGAGCTTTAAAGCTCCTTTGCCCATTCCGGCTGACGTTTTAGGCTTCAACGCTTTCACAGAGTTGGGTACAGCCTACGAACGGTTTGCCAAAGAAGTTGGTAAAACTCCATTCTTTAAGCCCACCGTTGGCAAACCGGACACATCCAATTCAATCACGTCATTTCTCTGCACTGACCTAGCCTTAGATATCTTCAAGCAGGCCAAGCAGGACTTCGATAATTTGCAGACAGTCAAGTATGCCGACCACGTTCCCTCAACTGACGACGGAAAGCCGGTACCGAACGCTTTGACCAATCAGCGGGTGCTTGAGCACGCCCGAGCGTTCTTCGCGTATGGCTCGACTGAGGGTAAACGCGGAACTCCTCACCAAATGTGAGCAAATATCGCTAGTGTTTTGCTTCAGACGGAAATGGAGAGACGCCCCACCCGAGTTATACAAAAACTTGGCAGGAGTCTCACTATGAGAAAGTTCCGACTCTCTTGAGAGGGATCACCGAGGGGCAATGGCCGAACCGCAAAACGTCCGCCCAGAATCAACCGCTCGTGGCTGCCGCTCCAGAGACGGATTCGTATAGAGTATTGGGACTCTCGGGAATGGGCCTTGTGCCAGGCAGCCTGCTCACAACGGCTGTCGGTTCTCTTGGCTCTGACAACGCCTGCTTGCAGAGGAGACCATGTGATGCGGCGACGCACTTTTCTGGGGGCAGCATTAGCCGTTGCGAATGCTTCCCCTTTGTTTGCAGTCCAGCGCGGGGAGCGGTGGGATGCCGCGGCCGAAGTGCTCGAGCGGGCCACGGCGGCGAAGCAGTTGGAAGCGGCCGTGCTGCACGTGGTTCAAGGCGACGAGTCGTTCACGCGTCACTTCGGCAAGGCGACCTCCAACGACGCGATGTTCTTGCTCGGCTCCATTTCCAAGCCGATTAATGTAACGGCCATCATGACTCTGTTCGATCAAGGGAAGTTTCAGCTCGATGACCGCGTGAAGACGTTCTTGCCCGCATTCAGGGGAGAGGGGCGGGACGACGTGACGATCCGCCACCTCCTGACACACGTCTCCGGCTTGCCGGATCAGTTGGCCAATAACAACGAGCTGCGCAAGCAGCATGCACCTCTCAAGGAGTTCGCCGAACAGGCGATTCGCACGCCCCTCGATTTCGCTCCCGGCACCCGTTACCAATACTCGAGCATGGGGATCTTGCTTGCCACGCGAATTGGCGAGCTCGTCAGCGGGTCGGACATTCTCACGCTCGTCGACAGGAATGTCTTTCAGCCCCTGGACATGAAGCACTCGGCCCAAGGGCTCGGACGGTTCCCGCTGGAAAAGATGGTCTCATGCCAGAGCGAAGGTGCCGCGCCCGAATCGGGGAGCGGCGATTCGCAGGCCAAGCAGTGGAATTGGAACAGTCCTTACTGGCGGAAGCTGGGTGCTCCTTGGGGAGGAACGCACGCTTCCTCGCCGGACGTTGCCAAGTTTCTGGCCGAGTTCATGGGGGCCCGCGGCAAAGTCGTTAAGCCTGAGACGGCTCGGCTGATGATCAAGAACCACAATCCGGCGGGATTCACACCGCGAGGGTTGGGATTTGGCGTTGGCAAAGGGGCCGGCAGTCCCGGTTGCTCTGGGCAAACCTTCGGCCACACCGGATCCACGGGCACGCTCTGCTGGGCCGACCCGGCGAGCGACACGATTTGCGTCGTGTTCACATCGCTGCCAGGCCGCGCGGTGCAACCTCACCCGCGCGAGCTCGTGGGGGAGCGAGTCGCAGCGGCAGCTCACCGCTGATCAACAGGTGGCAGCCCCTCACAACGGCACTCCCCACGAAGGTGAACGCCTGAAAATTGGGCAATACGGACGACTTACGGCGATTGTGCCTTGAGAGGAGAATGTGGTACGCTTTGGAAATGTCTCGGGAAAGGTTCGAGACAACCTGGGGAACAAATGCGCGGTCTCGAAGTCTTGATCCGAGGCGTGTCCTACGGATAACGAGGTCTCCATACGCGTGCCGCGTGGGCTCTCTCCACGACAACAAAGGGGCGTGACGGGCGACCAACGATGGGCAGATCGCGCACTTTTTGATCTGAGTCAGAGGAAACGGGAATCGCCATGCGGGATGAAAATCCCGGGTCTGAGCCACCTCGCCGCTCCGGCCCCGACCGGGCCGTGGCCGAGCGCGAAGGCCCACCGAACGGATCGCGAGGGCGCCCCGAAGCGTCGGGCTGGGTCATCGAGACGGTGATCAGCCCGTTTCATTGCCTCTACCAAGACGCCCTGCACTTCCACACGCAGAGCCATCTTCGGCTCGTTCGGTCGGAGAGCGAGGCGAGCCGGCTGGCGCGTGGGGCATTGCTCCTCTATATCGCCAGCGCCGAGGCCCTGGTCCACCAGGCGGCGGTCGAGCTCGGACGCCCCGAGCTGACGGCCCTGATCGCCGACCCGAGCCGCCCTGCTCCCCTGGCCGACGTCTGGCGCCTGCTGCCTGCGATCGTCGCCGAGGGAGCGACCGGAGCGTTTGCCCCCGAGTCGGCCCCCTGGCCACAGTTTGCCGAGATGCTCGCATTGCGGACCTCGTGGCTCTACCCCGGTCCCGCAACTCAGCGGAAAGCCTACTACCGCTCGCCCCGCAGCGACGCCGCCTACGAGCCTCTCGAACCGCACCTGACCCCGTCAGGGCTGCCCGTCTCCCCGGACAGCCTCCTCTATCCTCTGACCGGCCTGCCGCGCGATCCGTACGCGCTCCGGCCGCGGCACCTCGACACGGCTCGGAGCGTCCTCGATGCCGCCATTGAGGGCCTCGACCGCCGCCTCGGCGGTGCATTGACCCGCAACCAGCGCCATCGCAAAGAGCCGGTTCGCGTGGTCTATCCCCAGCAGAAGTAGGGGAAAAATAAAGCCGGCGAGAAACGTCAGAAATCGCCGGCAGGCCAAGACCGCTTGACCCGTCACTTTCGCCCGGTCGAAAGCCGTGTGTCCGGCGCCTCGCGGGCGGCTGCTTAGCTCGTTTTCGAGTTCCTCAACAGGGACATTCGGCACCCTTTTTTTTGGTTTTCTTTGGATATTCTCGAACGCGGACGGAGCCTTCTTCGATGCGAATCTTGATGGCCACGTCGTTCCCGGTCCCCGGTGAATACGACGGCACGGCGATGCTTCCGATCAAAATCCTCCGGGCCCTGAAAACCCGAGGCGTGGACGTCGTCCTGGCCCACCTGAAAGCACGCCCCCCCTTGG
The DNA here is from genome assembly GCF_045290345.1 of Singulisphaera photorubra. Classification (GTDB taxonomy): domain Bacteria; phylum Planctomycetota; class Planctomycetia; order Isosphaerales; family Isosphaeraceae; genus Singulisphaera. The sequence goes on from NZ_CP155447.1 coordinate 6,796,442, forward strand.
GGAAGATGACGCGAGGGGAATTCGAGGGCACCCCCTCCTACACGCTTCCCCCGCGCACCTGGGTCAGCGGCCTGCGTCGGATCGCGCGTGAGCATCCGTTCGACCTGGTCCACGCCCAACACTACGGCGGAGCCACGCGGGCCTACTTCGCCTGCCGACGCTACAACTGGCCATTGGTCTATGAAATTCACTCCCTCCTCGGCGATGAGTTCGAGCGTCAACGCCTGGGACGGGGACTCTCGTTCCGGTTCTACGTGGCGATCGAGCGGCGAGTCTGTCAGCACGCGGCGGCGGTGATCGCCCTGGGCGAGCCGGTCAAAAAGGTCGTCATTGAGGAAAAAGGGGTCCCCGCCGATCGCGTTTCGGTGATCTATCCAGGGATCGACCTCGGTGAATACGAGCGGTCGAGCGAGCCCGCCGCGATCCCGGGCGTGGGCCCCGAGCACAAGGTGGTCATGTACGTCGGCAGCATCGTTCATCCCAATCAAGGGGTGCCGGTCCTGATCGAGTCCCTCCCCCGCGTTTTCGACGCCCTGCCCGAAGCACGTTGCGTCCTCGTGGGCGGACCGGCCTCCGCCGGCGACGAGTACAAGGCCCAGCTTGGCCGCCACGGCGACAAGCTGATCGTCCTGACCGGCACGACTCCCGAGCAAGTCGTCGCCCTGACCCGTCGGGCCGACGTCCTGGTTCACCCCCGCCTCGCCTGCCGCGAGAACTACTCGGTGCAGAGCAAGATCGCCGTCTACCTCGCTTCGGGCCGCCCGATCGTGGCGACCGACTTCGGCGACTACACGAAGATCCTCGGCGAAACGGGCGCCGGCCATTTGACCTCGGTGGCCCCCGAGCCGCTGGCCGACGGGATCATCAAAGTCCTCACCGACCCGGCCCTCGCTTCCAGCCTGAGCGCGGCCACACGGCCCGTCGCCGAAGAGTACTTCGGCATGGAACGCAACATCGATCGCTATATCGACGTCTACAAGAACGCCCTCGCCAGCGGGCCGCGTTGAGCGACGCCCCTCGAGTCGATCGAGGGAACATACTTGGCATCGGCATCTTCAAGGAATGCAGCAACGGCCAGACCACGGCGAATGAGGGAAATTCGATGAAGGCCTGGACACTCGTCGGTAAAGTCCTCTTCGCCGTCCTTTTTATCGCCGGAGGTATCGGCCATTTCATCGCGACCGACTTCTACGTCAAGATGATGCCCCCCTACCTCCCGCTTCATCGTCCGCTCGTCCTCTTGAGCGGCGTTGCGGAGATCGCTCTCGGTCTTCTGCTCCTGATCCCAGAGTCATCAAGGTTCGCCGCCTGGGGGCTGATCGCCTTGCTGATCGCTGTTTTCCCGGCGAACATCTACATCTACCAGCACCAGCAGTCGTTCCCACTTCCCCCGCTCGTCCACCTGCTCCGCTTGCCCTTGCAAGGGTTGCTCATCCTCTGGGCCTATGCTTATACCAGGCCGCGGTAACACTGCCCCTGCAAAACCGCCCGATTCGTACCCTACAATAAGAGAGTCGCCGACCTGTTCTCTCGAAGAGTCGTTCTACGCGGGGCCTCCATGAACTTCAGCACACTCATCCTGGCTGCCTTGCCTACCCTCGCTTTTGTGCCACTCGCGCCGGGCAATCACGTGCGGACGCTGACGATCGGCGCACAGACCCGGTCTTACCTCGTTCACATTCCCCCCGCGCACGAGCCGACTCGACAAGCCCCGGTGGTGCTGGCATTTCACTCGGCGGTGATGAACGGACCGATGATGGCCCGGTACTCCGGACTGAGCGAGAAGGCGGATCAGGCGGGCTTTGTGGCCGTCTATCCCAACGGAACCGGGCGTTCCAACCTCTTCTTGTTCTGGGATGCGGGAGGCGTTCGGGCCCAGCCTTCGGACGACGTCGGCTTCGTGGCGAAGTTGCTCGACGACCTCGCCACGGTGGTCAACGTGGACCCGAACCGGGTCTATGCCACCGGCATGTCCAACGGGGCAATGATGTGCTATCGCCTGGCCTCGGAGCTCTCCGATCGGATCGCCGCCATCGCCCCGGTCGCGGGCACCATGGCGACCGAGAGTTGCCACCCCCGCCGCCCTGTCCCGGTGATGCACTTTCACGGCACCCAGGACCCGCTCGTGCTCTTCAGCGGCCCCGACGAACGAACGCCCAAGGATCTCTTCTTCAAGTCGGTCGAGGCCTCGATCCAGTCCTGGGCGATCGCCAACGGCTGCCCGAGCACCCCGCTCATTGCCAAGCTCCCGGACCAGGCCGACGACGGCACCTCCGTCTCGATGATGACCTACGGGCCGGGAAAAGCGAGTTCGGAGGTCATCCTCTACGTGATCGAGGGGGGTGGTCACACCTGGCCGGGGCGAGCGCCCACCATGCTCTTGCCCGGGCTCGGCAAGAGCACGAAGGACATCTCGGCCTCCGACCTGATCTGGGACTTTTTCCAGCGGCATCCGAAACGGGGAAACGAGTGACGAGTCCCCTTCCGGTTCGACGTTTCAACGAGTCGGGATTGAGGTCTCGGCCTGCCACGTCCGCTCGAAGAAATCGACGATCGGGCGTGGGTCGGTCAGTCCGTGCGGGTGGTGGCCCAGGCCCGGCTTGATGATCCGCTCCACCGGGCCGCCGAGGGCCTTGTAGCGGTCGTAGAGCAACTCGCCGTTTTCTCGGTGAGGAACGACCGGATCACGATCGGCGTAGACCAGCAAGATCGGGACCTTGGCCCGGGCGAGCGGGGCCAGGCGATCGACCGGGTTGAGTGTCGAGGCGATCGCCTCGCGGTCATCCTTGAAGTCATACGCTTTGAGCAAGTTCGCCCACTCGGGTGCCGAGCCATCGCCTTCTCCCAGCCCTTTCAACTTGCCTCCGGGCCAGCTCTTGAAGTCGCAGACACCATTATCGATGTAGACGAGCAGCGTCTTCTCGGGGTGGGTGCTCGCCCATGCCATGCTGTAGAGAGCGCCTCGGCTCAGTCCGATCAAGGCGGGCTTGGGGTGCAACTGATGGTCATTCACCAGCAGGTCGTAGAACTTTTCCCAACGGGCAACCGCCTTGGGGGCACCAAACAAGTTGGGGACCGCCATGTAGGCCAGGTGCCAGCCCTGCTTCACCAGTTCGATGTCGGCGTTGGGGAAGGCTCCGAAGAACTCACCGCGCCAGGCCCAAGGGCGGCCTGGCTTCGGCTCGTTCGGTTCCACCACAATGACCTTCGCCCCGTCGACCTGGAAGTCGTGGCGGACAAACCCCTCCCAACGGCTCGACTCACCGGGAAACGGCTTGGGTCCGGCCCCTTGGGCCGTCGCGGTCAGGAGGCCAATCAGTCCAATGACGGGCAGGATTTTCATGGTCATGGTCCTTTGGGACGCGAGGGTGGAAACCAAGGGGCGGATCCCGGCCCCTTCGCGACGAAGGCATGCATCCTATCCTGTCCGGCCGCTCGATGTAGGACAGTTAATTTCAGCCGTCGGCCCGTAGAGACGTCCTTTCCAGGTTCGAGTCTTCCCCTGCCAGCGCATCAACAACGATTGCCACTGAATGACGAGAAAGAGGGTGATCCCAATCGAATGAGCGAACACGCTCGGCCACGACTGACGAAAGCGAACCGCGGCGACGGCTCGAACGGTCAGGCTCAGGCCGGTCGCGAGCAGACTCACTCCCAAGGCCCATCGCACGTCCGGATCATCACGAACCGTGGTCGCCAGGGCAAGGATGAGTACCAGGACCGGAGGCATAATCTGGCCACCGACAAGCAAGAGCGTCCAGGGGCCAATCGCCAAGGGAGAGGCCATACCTTCACCCGCGTTCTTGAGCAGACCCATCCAGACCTCCGACGCGGATCGATACATCCGGCAGCGGGCCAGGTCGCTCGCGTCGAACAGGTCGGTCGAGCAGCCCTTCGTTCGAAACGAACGGGGCAACTTAAGGCCGTCGTGGAGCGAAGCACGAATCGCCGCGTGACCGCCGGCCGCGACATAAGCGGAGCGACCGGCCATGAAGAGTTGGCCGCAGCCCGCTCCCAGGCCCGGCTGGTTGGTCCTACGCATCACTCCCAGGGGGAGATATCCAAGTAGGATAAAGTGAATCAGCGGGATCTGAAGGGCTTCCATCCCGGTCCCCGTTTCTTCGTGAGGAAACCCGCTGAGCAGATCGATCGGTCGCCTTGCCATCTCGGCCGCCATCCGCCGGAGCGCGTCCGGGCTGAGCCGCACGTCGGCGTCCATCCAGAGAAGACGATCGTACCGGGCCAGGTCGGCCAGAACCTGACAGGCGTGCTGTTTGCCGCACCAGCCCAGAGGAAGCGGAGGGGCCAAAGCGAGCCTGACGCGGGAGTCATGCCGCTCCAGACCGCGGACGATCGCGGCGGTGCCGTCTTCCGAGTGGTCGTCCAGGACGATGACCTCGAAGTCGATTCCCTCATTGGCCAGGACGGTCTGAAGCGCCGGGCCAATCGTCGCCTCCTCGTTACGCGCCGGGATCAGTACCGAGACCGGCTCCAGCGGCAGCCCGGCGGCTTCGTCTCGAGGGAGTCGGCGGAATAAGGAGAGGTTGCAGGCGAAGATCGCCGCCGGAACAACGGCCAGGACAAGTCCGATGACGGAGAAAAGGAGGAGCACCGTCACGGCTCGCTTCCATGAGCTGCATCAAAGCACCGGCCGGATCTTGTGGCTTTCATGGCTCGCCAGCGATCGTAGAAGAAACCAACCCCCACCTTCCCCACGAGAATCGTCTGGAAGTCGCCCGGTCGGCGGCGAACAGCCTCGACGGCCAGGGCATCCTGCGTCTCCTGAATCGCGAGTTGAAGCCGGGCCGTCCACTCCGATGGAGTCGCCCGCTCGGCCCCCGGCTCGAGGGGGGTGCCGAACCGGCAGAGTGCTTCGGGGATTCGTTCCTGCCAGAACGGATACTCGAGCGCCAGTGGCACGAAAACAGCCTGGGGAACCCGGCGCGACAAGTGGCCAAGCCCCGGTCGCAACGCCACCGGACGCACTCGCGGGTCACAGAAATCCCCCTCGCCCGTGATCCACAAGGCGGTGTTCGGTTGCTGGAGGATGGCCACGCTCGTTCTCAGGAACAACGCTCCCCCCCGCGTGCCTTGCTTCGCGATCCCAAAGAAGCCGAGCCTCGCGAGGAAGCGATACTTCTGAAGGGCCACCTCGTCAATCGGGGCAAAGTGGCGACGACCCGACCAGAACCTGGCGGCCAGAATCAGGCCGATCATCGGGTCCCACCAGGACGGATGGTTCAGGTAGACGACGAGCGGACGCCCCGGCGGCACCTGAGGCGGCAACCCCGAGTGCGAGACCCGCACGGCATGAATCCCACGCGCCACGTACTTTTGAGCGTACCGCGTGAACAACGAGCAGAGTAACGGCGAGGTCGCTGGGATCATCGAATCGCACCCGCTCCCGTTGGGGCCTCGACCTCCTGAACATCCCGGTCCAGCGCATCGGCGGCAATCCAGCCGCTCATCAAAACCATGGGCATCCCGGGGCCGGGGTGTGCCGCCCCACCGGCCAGGTAAAGACCACGGACGAGCGGGCTCCGATTGCCGGGCTTGAACGCGCCGAGGAATCGGCCATGGCTGGCCAGGCCGTAGATCGCCCCATCGAGCACGTGGTAGCGATCCTGAATGTCCTGCGGAGTCAGGTGGCGCTCGACCACGATCCGCTCGCGGAGGTCCTCCAGGCCGGCAACCCGGGCAAGCTTCTCATAGATGACCTGCTTGTAGTCTTCCAGCATGACCGACCAATCCTGGCCGGGCCGGAGCGACGGCGCGTGCACAAGAATATAAAGCGCCTCCCCTCCCCCGGGCGCGACACTCGGATCGGTTCGAGACGGGGCACAGACGTAGCAGGTCGGGTCGGGCGCCGGCTCGCCTTTGCGGTAGATCGCGTCAAACTCCTGGTGAGGATCGCGTGAGAACACAAAGTTATGATGGAGCAAATGATCGTAAGCCTTCGACAGGCCGAGGTAGAGGACCACCCCGGAACAGGCCGGTTCGAACGGCCCGCGACGCTCGAACTTACGGGCGGCCGCGCCGTCGATCAATTCGCGAAACGTGCGAACGGAGTCCATGTTGGACACAACGGCCTCGAAGTCGTGCGACGCTCCCTGGTCGGTCTCGACCCCACGGACCTGGCAGTCGCGAGTCACGATCCGGCGAACGCCCGTGCCCAACTCAAACCGGACGCCCAGGTCGGTGGCCAGTCCTCGGAGCGCGGCGGGGATCGCGGCGGTCCCCCCCATCGGATACCAGATGCCGTCCCGCGTCTGCATGTGGGCGATCCCACAGAGGACCGCTGGGGACTGCTCGGGCGAAGAGCCGACGTACTGGGTGAAGTGGTCGAGCATCTGGGCCACACGGGCATCAGGCGCGAAGCCGCGGATCGTCGACGAGACGGTCTTGCCCATCCGCAGAGCCATCACGTCGCGGAGCGTCCCAAGGTTGAAGGAATCGCCAGGACGGAACATGTCGCCAAGCGAGCCGATCGGCCGCCAGAAAAAGAACCGCTCGGAGATTTCATGGAGTCTGCGCGAGACTTCAAGAAACTCTTGGTACCGCCGCCCGCTCTTGCTCCCCGGCGCATACCGGTCGAGCGTCTCGGCCATTCGCTCGGCATCGTCACAGAGGTCGAGGGTCGAGCCGTCCTCGAAAAAGCAGCGCCATTCGGGATCGAGCCGGACGAGCCGGACCGCCTGATCGAAGTCTCGCCCGGCCTCCTCGAAGATGCGTCTCAGGACGACCGGGAGCGTCAAGATGGTCGGCCCCATATCGAACCTGAAACCTTGCTCCTCAAGGACGTCGGCCTTGCCGCCGGCCCACTCGTTGCGGTCAAAGATCGTGACGGCGTGTCCTCGGGCCGCCAGGGTACAGGCCGCCGCCAGCCCCCCTAGCCCTGCGCCCACCACCGCCACTCGCCTCGGAGAATCATGGGATGCCATTGGAGGAGATTCCTTACCCTCTCGCTTCGGCTGGCACGGCCAGCGTATCCAGACCCACAAGGCTCGGCGATCGGCCCAGGTCTTCCAGTAGGAGCCGGCTCGTGATTCGTGCCGATTCAAAAATCACCGGCAAACCGCTGCCGGGGTGGGTTCCGCCCCCGACCAGGTAGACCGATTCGAGATCCTCGAACCGGTTCCGCGGCCGGAGGTGGAGCATCTGCCCCAGGTTGTGAGAAAGGTTGAAGGTTGCACCTCGGTAAATGGGACCGTGCCGAGCCCAGTCGTCCGGGGTGATGACCCGTTCAACCTTGATCCGCGTTTCGACGTCCGCGAACCCGAGTTTGCTGAGCTGCCCGAGGACTTTCTCCCGAAACGGCTGCGTCGCCGTCTGCCAGTTGACGTTGGGATGTTGATGCGTTACTGGAGCCAGAACATAAATTGTGGAACAACCCTCAGGCGCTAAACCAGGATCGGTGACACAGGCATTCTGAACGTAGATCGACGGATCGTCCGACAGAACATGCTTACGCTCGATATCGTCAATATTTCCTGCGTAGTCGGTCGAGAGATAAATATTGTGATGCGGCAGTTCGTCGCGTCCCTCGACGCCGAGATAAAGCATGAAGGTCGAGCAGGAATATTGCTTTTTCGCCAGTTTCTTATCAGTCCAACGGCGGCGGAGCCGGTCGGGGACGAGGCTCGCCATCGCCCCGGCGAAATCCGCATTCACAACCACGGCCCGCGCAGAGTAGTGGCCAGATCGGGTGACGACCCCGGTAGCACGTTGGCCATCGAACTGGATCGACTCGATCGGCTCGTTCAAATGAATCGGTACGCCGAGGTCACCCAGCACCCGCTCCATCGCTTCGGAAATCGCCGAGCACCCACCGATCGGGTGAAAGACGCCATGCTCATATTCGAGGAACGAGAGGATCGAGAACAGGCTCGGACATTTATAAGGCGACATCCCCAGATATTTCGACTGAAATGCAAAAGCGAGGCGAACGCGGGGATCACGAAAGTAACGTCCGAGCTCGGCGTCCAGCGAGTTCCAGGGGCGCAACGCAGGCAAAAGCCGCAGCATCCGTGGAGTGACAACATCGCGCCAACTCGAAAAGGGAGATTCCAGACACGGCTTGAACAGGGCCAGTTTGGTTCGGTTTTCGGCCATGAAGCGGGGGATCGCCTCGGCATCCGGCGGGCTGAACCGGGCCACCTCGCGTTGCAGCGACTCGATATTGGGCGACGCGGAGATCTCCCCCCCGGACCCAAAGAGGAGGCGGTACTGCGGGTCGAGCTTGACCAGCTTCGTCTCATGGTCAAGGTCCCGACCCACCGCGGCGAAGATCGCTCGCAAAGGCTGGGGGTAGAGGAAAAAGGTCGGCCCAAGGTCGAATCGAAACCCCGCGGTCTCAATCGCGCTGGTCCGCCCGCCTACCCGATCGTGCCGCTCGAACACACGGACCGGAACCCCCGCGCCGGCCAAAAGCATGGCCACCGCCAGGCCCCCCGGGCCGGCCCCAATCACAATGACTTCGTCTGCCCTGCAACCGGTTTGCCTCTTCGCCAAGGAGACCGGCAGCGACGCAATCTGGCTGTCGTTCATACGGGTGTCCCGCTCCCGCTGCCCCGGAGCACGCCCTGGCACCTTGCGCCATTGGTCCATTCCATCACAAGCCCCCAATCAATGATCATTCATCCACCAAGATTCAGGTGGATGCCCTTAGCAAGCAGATTGTAGGCAAGCGGAAAGGCCGATTTTTTTGACCCAAGTCGCCGCCCGCGCACGCTTGCGCCTCGCGGCGATCTCATGAGCCTACCGACGACCGGGGTCGGCCTGGCGAGCCGTCAGGCCGCAGAAGACCGCTGCCCCCAGCGTTCGCCTCGGTGATGGTCTGGCGTGAATGGACGGGGCACCTTGCAATTTCCCAGGATCAGGCGCAAGGCAATCGATTCACAAAAAACCAACTCTTAAATCCACAAACTCATCAAAGCCATTATCTCAATTGACTTCAATGCCTTGCCTTGACGGTCGACTAAGATAATCTGTTCAACAAAGCGTTCTTGGGAGCACGCTCTCGCAGCCAGCGCAATCAATGGCGATCCGAGACAGAAAGGGTGTCGAGTGCCTTCCGAAGGGCATCACGCGTCCCCAGTGGCCTGACGGAAAAGACCTTGAGGGCCGTCGGGTCACGGACCACGGTCGGATTGCGGAGTCCTTCGATCAGGTGTCGTCCCACAACGAAGCTCGCCGGCGTGACCAGCGCCAGCCAGAGGCCCGAGAGGTACGGGGTCAAAACGGGAACCGCGATCAGCAACCGCCGAAGTCCTCGGAGCGCCGCGTACTCTTTGATGAGGTCGCCATAGGTCACGACATCCTTGCCGCCGATCTCAAAGATTCGGCTCTCACCGGGAGGCAGGTCTTTCGCTTCGAGCAGATAGCCCAGCACGTCATCGACGGCAATCGGCTGGGTGGGAGTGAAGAGCCACTGCGGACAGATCATCACGGGCAGCCGGTCGGTCAGCGACTTCATCAGGTCGAAGGACAAGCTCCCGGCTCCCAGCACGACCGAGGCCCGGAACTCGATCGTCTCGACCCCCGATTCCCGAAGGATTTTGCCGACCTCGTGGCGACTTCTCAGGTGGGGTGAAAGATCAGGCAGCGAGTCATCCCCCAGACCGCCCAGGTAAATGATGCGCTGAACCCCGGCGTTCTTGGCGGCTCGGGCGAAGTTGGTCGCGGCGGTGCGGTCGTCCTGCTCAAAATCCTTCGAGTCAGACATCGAGTGAACGAGGTAGTAGGCGGTGTTAACCCCTTGGAGGGTTCGGGCCAGCGAAACGGGGTCGGTCACATCCCCCGCGACGACCTCGGTGGATTTCCCCACGTGGGGCTTCAGTTTCTCAGGACTGCGTGTCATGCACCGAAGCTTGATTGACTGCTGTTCGAGTAAGGGAATGAGCCGCCCCCCAACATAGCCGCTCCCGCCTGTGAGCAGAACCGTGGGACGATCTTGATCTTCCGAGGCTGACATCGGTTGTTGTCTCCCATTGGGATCGTGGCCCGCGGCGGATTTCGTCACACGATATAGAATGTGAAGTCGGCAAGAAAAAATGATACCGAACCGTCGGCTGGCCCCGAGGATGTTGATGATTTCGTTGCGCAAACCTTCCGCGGAATCGATTCGCGACTTTCTGGCCACCCAGTCGAAGCTCGATTTCACCTACCAGGCGGTTGGTGCCACCGCCGGCGACCTCTTTCCCGAGGGCTACATCCTGGATCATACGCGGGTCAAACTCGGCGAGGGTGAAGAAGTCTTCTCCCGAGCGCAGCGTGCCTTGAAGGACTGGACGCAATTCCGCCTGGGCTGGGTGGAAGCATGGGCCCCCCCCTCGCCGCTCCAGGTTGATGAGGTCGTCGGAGTCGTCGCTCGAGTCCTCGGCGTCTGGTGGCTAAACGCCTGCCGGGTCGTCTACATCGTTGATGAGCAGCATCCAGTCCAGCGCTACGGCTTCGCCTATGGCACCCTCCCCCACCACGCCGGAACGGGCGAGGAACGATTCCTCATCGAGTGGGACCGAGCCAGCGGAGCCGTCTGGTACGACATTCTTGCCTTCTCCCGCCCCCGCGGCATCCTGGCCCGCCTGGGCTATCCCTACATGCGAACCGTCCAGCGCCGATTCGGCAAGGCGTCGGCCGCGGCGATGATCGCCGCGACCAACAATCCTGAGCCAGCCTGATCAGAAAGAGAGGCTTGCCAACTGGCATGACCCCGTTGTGAACGCCCACAAATGGGGGCGGCGACGAAACGGCCGGCCCGACACCCCCTGCTCGACCACGCAAGTCGGGACGGCCACGGACTTGACTCGCTCATCGAACTGGCGAAGCTGGGATATCGACTGGGATCGAAACGGAACTCGAAGGAAAAGCAAAATCTCATGTTTTCGCTCAAGGACCAGAAGGTCGTCGTGATTGGAGCGGGCTCGGGAATCGGCGCGGCCGTCGCGACCTCCTCGGCCGCGATGGGGGCGAGCGTCGTACTCGCCGGGAGGACCGTGGAGAAGCTCCGACGAGTCCAGCAAACGATCGGCGACACCGCCCAGGTGGCGATCGAGGTTGTGGACGTGGCGGACGAAGATTCCGTGAGTGACCTGATGGACCGGATTGGCCAGTTCGACCACCTGATCCTGACAGCGAAGCCGGCCGCCCCCTCGGCTCCGCTCGCCGAGCTCACGCGGGCTTCGATCGACCCGATCCTGGGTACGAAGTTTCTGGGAGCCGTCTACACCTTGAAGCACGCCACCCGTGCGCTCCGCCGAGGCGGCTCGATCACCCTTGTCTCGGGGGTTGCGGGCTGGCGGCCCGGTGCCAACGCCACCATCCTGAGCGCCGTCAACGGCGGCCTCGCATCGCTGGCAATGTCTGCCGCGCTGGATCTGGCCCCGAGCCGGGTCAACGTCATCGCTCCGGGGGTCGTCGACACCCCAACCTGGGCCGGCATGCCCGAAGACCGCCGCACCGCGTTCTTCGCCGCGACCGCCGCAAAGCTACCCGTCGGCCGCATTGGTCGGCCCGAGGACATCGCTCAAGCGGCGATCTTCCTCATGAGCAACGGCTACACGACGGGCACCGTGATCCACGTCGATGGCGGCGCATTGCTTGTTTGAAAGGCGGATTCCCGGTTAGACTGTGCCCACCTGCCAAAAACGAGCAAGAGTCCTGGGTCAACCAACCGTTTTCCTCCCTCATCGTTCTGCCTGAATCATCCGATAATCCCTTGATTGTCTCGGCACATGACGTTCTGCTGGTGATTCGTGGAAATCCGACGGAGAGCGGCCACCCCCAATGGGTCGGCCCTCGCCGCCGGGTCTCCAACCTGAATCGCGGCCCCGTGGCCAACGGGAACGGCGGAACACGAGGCAAATGATGACATTCAATGGTTTCAGAACCACTCGCGCTCTCATAACCTCTCTCCTCATTCTCACTCCCACGATGGCTGTTCTGGCCTCCGACGTCGACTCGGCCACGGAAAGCACCTACACCATCACTCTCGAGCGTGGCGAGGATCTCGGCCAGAACTTCGGCACGCTGTTCGAAGTTCGCTCGCCGGAAGGGCAAGCGCTACTGGGAGCAGGATTCCTTGGAGCCTACAACACGTTCGATCGCGCGGACCGGCATGTGTTACATGTCTTTGAGCGGAACGAGGCCCCTCTCACGTTTGAGGCTCTCCCCCGCGTGAACGACGACGCGGGGGTCTACCTCTTTGACCGTGGCGGTCGACTCTATGCGCGCACGGCAACGGACGGCGTCGATAAAAACGTCCGAGTTTTTACCGAAGCCACAAAGAGTTGGGATCCGGCCGCGGGCATCAACCCGGAGGCCACGCCTGTCGCCGACGCTTTCGTGACGGTCAGTGACCGCGAGGTCCGTTACAAAGACCAGGTGATCCTCGCATGGCCCGAGAATCAGGGGACACTGGGCCGCCCCTACTATGGCCAGGGGCAGCTCGTGCTCTGGAACCATTTCGATCGTGAGGACTCCAGGACCGAACGCTTCCTCGCCTGGAAATGGCGGCCAGGGCAATCGGATCCCCTCTCGCCGGCAGGAGGAAACGCGCTGCAACTCGGCAAGAAGGGGGAATTCCCTTATGCGATGGGGCAACTCAGAGATGACCTCCTGGTGACGACCAACCTAGGGGGCGTCTACCGTCTGAGAGAAGATCGCTGGCAGACGCTCCGTTCGCCCGACGGCAAGAGCCATCAAGTTTATTGTGCGTTGAACGTCGGCGACTCACTCTGGCTGGGGCACTATCCCAGCGGTGAAGTCCTTGAGTATGACGGCAATTCCCTACGTCCCAAGGCAGGCTTCCCCCCCGTCATGCCGGGAGTGTCACGGGACGCCCGCGAGGCGCAGACCCTGACCCTGTTCGGAGGCGACGTCTACGCGGGCGTCTGGCCCTGGGCGGAGCTCTGGCGGTTTCCGCCGAATTCGGGGGACTGGAGCCTCGTGCGCCGGATGTTCAGCCAGCCCGCGGTCACAACGGCCACGACGCATCCCTACGAAAAAGAAACGGCCGCCCGAGGCGCCGTACTCAACCAGTGGGGTCAGCGACTCACGAGCCTGGTGTCTCTGGGCAACGACCTCCTCGTCTCCACGTCCGCGAAGAGTTCGAAACCCTGGTCCCCAGAGTTTGACTTCCTCGACGAAGCCGCTCGCAAGGAGTACGGACGAGTCTACCGGATGAGCCGGCCTGGCCATGTCGCGGCTCCCCTGCAATGGACGGAAGGCTCGACCCGGTTGCAGGTCGTGTTCGGGCTCAAGACCATCCGCGTGCTTCAAGACGGAAGGCTCGTGGGTGAAACGAGCCGAGCCACGCCAAGCGATCGGCCCCCCGCCGCGACCCTTCAAAAAGGCCGATTGATACCGGGTCGAGGGCTGTACGGCCCAGCGCAGGTGAAGTACTTGCAGGTCGACAAATAAAAATCCACAAAAACGAAAGCGGCTTACGCGGCCCTCGATCTCGAACGGATTTCCATGCGCCAGCCAGGTGAACCTCGATCCGGCCCTCATGCTCCCGGAGGGACTCGATCACCTCGTGAAGTGGCGGGGGCCTGAACGGACGGGAGGAGGCTCGCGCGTGGATTCAAGACTCACCCCAAGGTAAGATGCCGACATCGAAAAAAAAATACGATCGCGCCTGATGGCGGTCGAGTCGGGGACGGCCCGCTGCGCCGGGTTGTCGACGTGCGGATCGTTTCGCGAGCCAATACGGGTGAGGTCGCTCTTCCATGCAGCGGAATTACGTACTGACACTGACCGGCCCCGACCGGATCGGGATCGTTCACGAGGTGACCGGTCTTTTGCTTGCCCGCGGCGGCAATGTAACAACCAGCCGGATGGTCCGCCTCGGCGGCGAATTCGCGGTCCTGATGCTCGTCTCCCTACCGTCGGAGCCGTTCGACGGGCTCGAAGTGGACCTGGCCGTCCTGACGGCTCAGGGGTACAAGATCACGACGACGCAAGCGGAACACCCGCATGCCGAGCCTCCCCCCGGCTGGCTCCCCTATCGGATCGAAGTCCAGGGGGCCGACCACGAGGGGATCATCCATGAGGTCTCCCAGTACCTCTCCCAGAACGGCGTCAACATCGAGTCGATCGACTCGGAGACGACCCCGGCGCCCACCACCGGCTCTCCCCTCTTCGCCATGACCGCCCACGTTGTCATCCCCCCGAGCCTCTCGGTGCCCGACTGGGAAGCGGGCCTGGAGAAGATCGGCGTTCGCCTGAATGTCGAAATCGACGTATTCGCCAAGTAATACACATAAATCCGCATCGTCGGCCCCCGTCGCGATGTTGTCCGGGGCATGCCTTGACCTGACAACTTGCGAGGGGCGGGACGGCGGCTCAGGCGAATCGCATGAGGAGGACTAGGGAAGCAATCGCCAGGATGAGTCCCGCAACCTCCTGGGCTTTGAGCGGTTCTCGGAAAATGAGAGTCCCGAGGCCAGTCAGCAGGAGGATCATCGAGACGGAATAGACGACCCCGATCGTAGCCAGCTTCAGGTGCCGCATGACGTACACCCAGCCGAAAGCCGTGGAAGCGTAAACGGCGAATCCGATATAGAACCAGCCGGAGCGCAAGGGGTGCTTCTGGTCGCTGGCTAGCTTAAGCAGATAGTCGCCAAGCACCCCCACGACGCTAAACCCAATCGTGATCACGACGGGAAGATAGTGTTTCAAGGGCCAGTCCTCGTCCACTCCACAGTCGGACCCGGCGATCCGCGAGTTGTTCTCACCACAACCTAAAACAACCGCAACTTGCGGCGGACTTCAACCCACAAGCCCGAACTTCCCCAAATGGGAACGGGCATACCCAAAGTGATGCTCGCCCGGCTTCGACAACCCAGGACCCAGGCGCACAAAAAAGTGGGGCCGAAGCTCCTTGCTAATTTGCGTTCTTTCAAAAAACGCCACCTCAGGGACTCGAACCCTGGACTTCAGCTTTACGAAATCGGCGGGTTGTAGGTTCGAGTCCGACGGGAGGCACTTTCGTACCACCAAGGCCCGCTTCTTCTTGAGCCGGGACTTTTTCGTGGATTTTCCCTTGCCGCAAACGTCGCGGCGGTTTTCGTTCGCCTGGCCCATCATTCGAGCGAGTCCAGGTCCGTCGCCACGATCCGAGACGGCCTGCACATTGGCGGAGGCTGACCTCGACGGGTTGGCGCCAGACACATTGACATTGATTCCGGGCCCGCTCAGGGCGGCACGGTTCCGATGGTCACTCGCACCGCCTGGCCGAGTCGCAGGCGCGGCTGCCCCGGCTCCAGGACGATGACGCATTCCAGGGTGCGGACGTCGCTCATCTGGGACGGGTCGTGGAGCACCGGACGGCGCTGGCTGTACCACAACGCGACTTGCGCCACATGGCCGCGGTACGAGACGGCGGGGTCGGCCTCATCCTGAACCAGGACGGCCTTCCCTTCCTGCACGCGAGGGGCGAACTCCTGCTCCACGGTGGTGCGAATCACTTGCGGACCGTCGGCGGCGAAAAGCAACGCGGGCTGGCCGCGTTCGGCCCCCAGCACGTCGCCCGGGCCAACGAGAATACGCAGCACGGTGCCAGGCTGAGAGGCTCGCACAGAGCACTCCTCCAGGGCCAGCCGGGCTTGCTCATGTCGCGCCTCAGCCACGGCCAGGTCGTACTCCGCGCGCCGGATCTCGGCGTCGACATCCCGGGCCTTCAGTTCCGCCAGGCGCAGCGTTTCCGACCGTGCCAGGGCCTCCAGTTCGCGGATCTGAACCTCACTCGCGGCCACATCGATCGCCTGGATCACCGGGATCTGCCCCATCTTCCGTCTCTGGGCCAGGACCTGACGGGCCGCAGCCAGCCGGGCGCCCGCCGCGTCAACCAGGGACTGCTGTTGGGCAACCCGATCACGCTTTTGATCAGGTACTTTCCGCGTCTGGTCGAGTTGCAGCCGACTCAGCTTCAAGGCCGCTTCCGCTTCGAGCAGCCGGCTCCGGGCCGCCCGATCCTCCAGGCGGAGCAGCTCCGTTCCGGCCGGCACCGCCTGGTTCTCGCGGACCAGAATCTCGGCGACCCGGCCCGGCTGGAGCGGTAGTAGCGACGTCACGCCATGCTCCAGGTCCACGGAGCCGAAACAAACGACCGCTTCCGTCGCGGAGGTGGAGTCGGCCGGAGCAACGGCCAGGGCCGGGGCCGGGCGTCGTCCGAGGAGATTCCCGGCCATCAGGGCAATGCCCACGGTGACGAGCACGACGAGCCAAAGCGGACCGCGAGCGAGAGCGAGGGAGAAGCATCTCACGAGGGGACCTCGCCGGGGGTCGGTGTCTGTGTTGCTGGGGGTGGGATCTCGTCGGTCAGGCGCCCGTCGGCGAGGTGCAGGACGCGGTCAGCGTAAGGCACCAGGCGGGGGTCGTGGCCGACCACGAATAAGGCCGCGCCGCGCTCTCGAGCGGCCGACTGCAAGAGCTCGATAACCTGTTCGCCGTGGACCCAGTCGAGCGAGCCCGTCGGCTCGTCGGCGAAACAGAACCGAGGGCTTTTGAGCAAGGCGCGTCCGACGGCCACGCGCTGCTTCTCACCGCCGGAGAGCCGATCGGCGCGGAGGTGGGCTCGCCGGCTCAGTCCGAGTCGTTCGAGGATCTCCCCCACCCGGCGCCGGGCGTCACGACGGGACGCCCCCTCGCCCCAACGGACGACCATCTCCAACTGCTCGCCGGCCGTCAGCGACGGGAACAGGTTGAAGCCTTGAAAGACGAAGCCAAAATGGCGCAGCCGGAACCGCTCGCGGTCCGTTTCGCGCATCCGCCAGAGATCCTCGCCCAGGATCCGCACTTGCCCCTGGTCGGGCCGCAACAGACCCGAGAGCACCGCCAGCAACGTGGACTTGCCACTGCCGGAGGGCCCCATGATCAAGAGCACCTGCCCCTCGTCCAGTTCGAGGGAGACGTCGCACAGCACGTGCACGGCTTCATCGCCCGAGCCGAACGAGCGGTGAAGGTTCTGGGCGACCAGGGCCGGCGCGTCGCGGGACATTGAATCAACCTCAGCGTAACAGGGTGATCGGCTCCACCAGGCGCAGCGAGCGTAGGGCCGCCAGACCGGAGAGGAGGGCCATGGCCAGCGTCAAGCCCGTGCCCAGGCCGAGCAGCCAGGGAGGGAGGAGCACGACGGCCCCGCTTCGCTCACCACTGGCCGCCAGCGCGTAAATCATCGGCAAGGCCAGGCCGATCCCTCCCAGGCCCACCCAGAGCGACTGCGCCATGACCAGACCCGCCATCTTGAGCCGGGGGATGCCCAGAGCGCGCAGGACGGCATACTCGCGCAGCGACGCCGCCGTGGCGGCGTACAAGGTCTGGCTCGTGATCGCTAGGCCCACGAGCAGGCTCAAAAGAGCGGTGAAGCCCATGCCGATCCCCGCCTTGGTGCTGGTGGCCCAGTACTGGCGCGTCCGATCCGAGAACTCCTCACGGGTGAAGGCGGAAAGGTCCGATCGCTGGCCCAGTCGGCGGGCCACGGCCCCGGCGTCTTTAGGGTCACGGCAGCGGGCCAGCAGGTACATCGTATGCCGGGGATAGTCGCGGAACAACGGCTGGAGGAGGGAGGCCGTCCGCAACGAGCAGAAGACAAAGGGCGGCCCGACGCTCTTGAGCCCGCGCACCAGGCCGACGACTCGGACCCGGCTCCCCGCCACCTCGGCCGTTCCCCCCACGCCCCGCACGCCCAGCCGCTCCCGTTCTGACTCGTCGATCACGACGGCCCCCGGCTCCGTCAGCAACGTGCGCATCCGGGGTGTCAGATCGCTCACCGCACCGAGTGCGCCATCGTGCAGCCGCGACCCGATGACACAGCAGACCTCCGACCCGCCCCGGGGCTTCCGCCAGTAGCTGAACCCGTACAGGTAGGGTTCGGTCTCCGTCACCTCGCTCATGCTGGCCAGTCGCGCCCGCCAGGACTCGGGAATGGGGTAGCCGAGTTCCAGGCTGAGCACTCCGCGCGAGGCGGCCCAAACCTCGGCGCGGCTGTGGTCGATCGGTAAGGTCAGCACCGCCAAGGCGCCGAGCAGCAGGCCCACCTGGACGGTGATCAGCAGGTCGCTGAAGGCAACCGCCAGGATCGCCGGCAAAAACCGCCGGCGCTCGCGCCAGAGGATGATCAGCGAATAAGGCATGGACCGCGACCGTTCGATCCCGCAATCGATCCCTGAGCTGAGAGCAAGCCCGATCATCGCAATTCTACCAAGAGACGGAACGGGGCATCCCCTCCATGGAAAGCAAAAAGGGACGAAACTCCCCAGGCGCGACGGTGATCTGGCGGGGATTCGCCTCACCATCGGATCAGCGGGAACTGATTGCTCGAAGGGTTTGACGGCGCTATGATGACAGTAGGTGGAAGATCGGGCGCCGGGGCCATCACACCGAGCGCCGGCCCGAAGGGTCAGGACCGACGGAAGGGCGACACGATAACCCCCTGTCCGCCCTTCCGGGATTTGCCAGAAGGCGGCAACTCCATGCTTGCAGACGAAAACATCCTTGACCGCATCTGCAAGCCCCGGTTCTTCCCTTTCACACGGAACCATTCCACTTCGATCTGCGGGACGAAACAAACGGATCGTCCCAGGCCGCGCGAATCGCGATTCAAGGGCTCGCATAGAGCAGGTTGAGTCATGGCAAACCGTCGCCTCAACGGGCCGGTTCGTCCCCGAACTGGATCCGGGTCCGGGACTCGTGAACCGATCGCCATCGTCGGCATCGGCTGCCGCTTCCCCGGTCGAGCGAACGATCCCGAGGCGTTCTGGAACCTCCTCGAGAGCGGCACGGACGCCATCACGGAAGTCCCCGCCGAGCGATGGAACCTCCAGGCGTTCTACGACGCCGACCCGTCCCGGCCGGGAAAGACCTACTCGCGCTGGGGGGGCTTCGTCGAGGGGATTGACCGCTTCGATCCGCACGCCTTCGGCATCTCGCCGCGCGAGGCGGCGCGGATGGACCCTCAGCAGCGGTTGCTGCTCGAAGTGGCCTGGGAGAGCCTGGAGGATGGGGGATTGAACCTCGACCGGCTCTCGGGGAGCAACACGGCGGTCTTCGTCGGCATCTCCAGCTTCGACTATTCGGTGCTGGAGACCAGCTTCCGCGACCGGAGCGGCATCGACGTCTACTCCAATACAGGGGGGTCGCTCAGCATCGCGGCCAACCGCCTCTCCTATTGCTTCAACCTGCGAGGGCCGAGCCTGGCGGTGGACACCGCGTGCTCGTCGGCGCTGGTGGCGGTGCATCTGGCCTGCGAGAGCCTCTGGCGCGACGGCTGCACCCTCGCCCTGGCGGGCGGGGTCAACGCCCTCCTCTTGCCCGACTGGTACGTTGGCTTCTGTCGGATGGGGATGTTGTCCCCAGAAGGACGTTGCCGGGCGTTTGACGCGGGCGCCAGCGGCTTTGTGCGGAGCGAGGGGGCCGGCGTCGTCGTGCTGAAGCCGCTGGCGCAGGCCCTCGCTGATGGCGACCGGATGTACGCGGTGATCCGGGGCGCCGCGGTCAATCAGGATGGCCGCACACCGGGGATGACGGTGCCCAATGAGGACGCACAGACCGCCTTGATTCTTCAGGCGTGCCGCAGGGCCGGCGTCACGCCAGGCCAGGTCCAGTATGTCGAGGCCCACGGCACCGGGACGCCGGTGGGCGACCCCATCGAAGCCCGCGCCCTGGGCCGGGCGCTGGCCAACGGGCGGGGGGACGGGCGGCCCTGCCTGGTCGGCTCCGTGAAGACGAACATCGGACACCTGGAGGCCGGGGCCGGCATCGCCGGGTTGATCAAGGTGGCCCTCGCGCTCCACCACCGCCGGATCCCCGGCAACCTGCACTTCGACCGGCCCAACCCCGACATCGACTTTAACGGCCTCCGGCTGCGGGTGCCCACCCGGAGCGAACCCTGGCCCGCAGGCCCAGGGGCGGCCACGGCGGGGATCAACGCCTTCGGATTTGGCGGCACGAACGCCCACGTCGTGCTCCAGGAGGCCCCGGTCCCGATCCCGAGGGCGAAAAAGGCCAGGGAGCCTGAACCTGACGAGGCGACTCCGCGCGCCTGCCTGGTTCCTCTGTCGGCCCGAGGCCCCGAGGCCCTGCGCGCGGCGGCGAAGGCACTGGCGGAATTTGTGACGCCACGCGCAACCGCCTTCTCCCTGGAGGAGATCGCCGCGAATGCAGCCTTGCGCCGGACGCACCACGAGGACCGCGCGGCGGTCGTCGCGAACAGCGTGGAGGAACTGGCGGAGAGCCTCACCGAGTTCGCCTCCGGCCCGATGGCCATGGGGGTCCTCGAAGGGCGGGCGACGGGGGGCCGGCCGCCCCGAATCGCCTTCGTGTGCTCAGGGCAGGGGCCGCAATGGTGGGGCATGGGACGGGAGTTGCTGCGTACCGAGCCGGTGTTTCGCGAGGCGGTCGCGCGCTGTGACGCTCTCATGCGACCGCTCGGCTCGTGGACGCTGCTGGACGAGTTGACGGCCGACGAGTCCGCCTCGCGGATGGACGTCACCGCCATCGCGCAGCCCTGTCTCTTCGCGATCCAGGTGGGCCTGGCGGCGCTCTGGGACTCCTGGGGCGTGAGCCCCGAGGCCCTGGTCGGGCACAGTGTCGGCGAGGTAGCGGCGGCGTACCTGGCCGGCGTGTTCAGCCTGGAAGACGCGGCGCGGATCATCTACCACCGGGGCCGATGCATGGAGCAGGCCCCCGCGCGCGGCCGGATGCTCGCCACGGCCCTCACTCCCGACGAGGCGAGCCGCTTGATCGCCGAGTACGGCGACCGCGTCGCCCTGGCCGCCATCAACAGCCCGGCATCGGTCACCCTCTCGGGCGAGGCCGGGCCGCTGGAAGAATGTGCGGAACGCCTCAACGCGAAGGGGGTGTTCCACCGCTTCCTGAAGGTCCAATACGCCTTCCACTGCGCCCTGATGGACCCGATCCGCGCCGAGTTGCTCGCCGCGCTCGAAGGCATCCGGCCGAAGAGAGGGGGGTTGCCGCTGTTCTCCACCGTCCACGGCCGACGCGTCGAGGGGCCGGAGCTCGGCCCCGATTACTGGTGGCGGAACATCCGCCAGACCGTCCGCTTTGGCGACGGCGTGAACGGACTCATCGAACGGGAGACCGACCTCGTGGTCGAGTTGAGCCCGCACCCGGTGCTGGCCTCCTCGGTGACGGAATGCTTTGCCCACCAGGGGCGGAAGACGACCGTCCTTCCCTCGCTGCGCCGCCAGGCGGGCGAGCGGGCGACGTTGCTGCGTTCGCTCGGTGCGCTGCACGTGCAAGGGGTTCCGGTCGACTGGACGGGGGTGTTCCCGAACCCGCCACGGTTCGTGAGACTGCCCCTCTACCCCTGGCAGCGCGAGCATTGCTGGTACGAGTCGGAGGAGTCGCGGGCCTCCCGGCTCACGCCGCCGGCGCACCCGCTGCTCGCGGTCGGCCGGGAAGGGCCCCGGCCGGAGTGGGAGGCTCGGTTGGACCTGCGTCTCATGCCGTACCTCGCCGACCACCGGGTGCGACACGCCGTCATCGTGCCGGCCACGGTCTACCTGGAGCTGGCCTTCGGGGCCGCCCGAGAGCTGTTGGGCGCCGAGGGCTGCGAGTTGCGGAACGTCACGCTCGCCAACCCCTGTTTCCTCGCGCCCGACGAGCCGCTCTGGGTCCAGAGCGCGTTCGACACCGCGACCTCGACCCTCCAGGCCGCCACACGGCCGGCCCAGTCTCAGGACGCCCGGGAATGGACGACCCATCTGACCACCGTCGTGCGCCCCCGTCCGTCCGAGCCGGAGGATCAGCCGTTGGACCTCGACGCGCTCCGACGCCGCTGCCCGCGCACGTACTCACATGATCAATGCTACGACTACCTGCGGTTGATCGGCCTGGACTACGGCCCTCTGTTCCAGGGCATCGAGCAGGTGTTTCAAGGCGATCGCGAATCCCTGGGGTCGGTGCGGCTCCCCAAGGCGCTCGAACCCGAAGAAGCAACGCACCTGGTCCATCCCGCCCTGCTCGACGCCTGCCTTCAGGTCGTCATCCCGGCCGACGACGACTTCAACCAGCGGGACGGCGGCCTCTACTTGCCCTCGTCCATCAAGCAGGTCCAACTCTTCCGCCGGCCGGGCCGACAGGTCTGGGCGCACGCCCGGCTGCTGAAGAAAACCCCGCGCCGGTCCCTGGCCGAGGTCGACATCTACGACGAGGCCGGACGGCTGGCGGTCCGCGTGCGGGGGCTGGAGAGCCGGCGCGTCATGCGGGGTCGACAGGACTCGCTCGACGACATGCTGTTCGCCTACCAGTGGCAGCCCCAACCTCTGCCCCTGGCCAGCCCCCCCGCGGCGCCCGGTGCCTGGCTGATCTTCGCCGACCAGGGGGGCCTCGGCGCGCGGCTCGCCGAACGGCTGCGAGCGCGCGGCGACGAGTGCGTGCTCACCACCGTGGGCCCTGGATTTGCCGGGGAGGGTACGCACTACCGGGTCAATCCCGCGCAACCCGACGACCTCCGCCGGCTGGTTCAGGTCGTCCATGCCCCCGGCCGGCTCCCTTGCCGAGGCGTCGTCCATCTGTGGAACCTCGACGCACCGCCAGCGGCCGGACTCACCGCGTCCCGGCTCGCCGACGCGCAGACGGCGGGCGTCCTCAGCCTCGTCCATCTCGTGCAGACGTGGGAGCAAGCCGCGTCGGCCCCGTCGACCCCGCTCGTCCTCGTAACCCGCGGCGCGCAGTCGGTCGGCGACCGGCCCGAGGCGGTCGCCGTGGCGCAAAGCCCGGTCCTCGGGCTGGGACGGGTGATCGCGGCCGAGTATCCCCGACTCGCCTGCAAACTCGTCGACCTCGACCCCAACGCCCGAGACGAAGACGAAGCGGAGCCCATAACCCATTTCAACACTACACGTGCTCAACAACCCATTTCTGACATACTCCTCTTCGATGAGGTCCAGGCCGACGACGGCGAAGACGAGGTGGCCTGGCGCGAGTCGACCCGCTACGCCCACCGTTTTCAGCCCGCCCCCGGCGCCGTGACCGGCCCTCGCGTCGGCGTCCCGTATCGCCTGGCGATCCCTCGGCCCGGGACGCTCGACGGCCTGGAGGCCCATGTGTTGCGTCGTCAGCCGCCTGGACAAGGCGAGGTGGAGATCGAAGTCGAGGCCGCCGGCCTCAATTTCAGCGATGTGATGAAGGCACTGGGCCTCTACCCCGGCCTACCCGAAGGCCCCGTGCCGCTCGGCGCCGAGTGCGCCGGACGGATCGCGGCCATCGGCGGCGGCGTCACCACGCTCCGGGTCGGCGACAAGGTGGTCGCGGCCACGGGCTTCGCCTTCGCCAGCCACGTCCTCGCGCGGGCCGAACTCGTCGTCCCCAAGCCCCCCGGCCTCGGCTTCGAGGAGGCCGCGACGCTCCCGATCGCGTTCCTCACGGCCGTCTACGCTCTGGAGCACCTGGCCCGGCTCAGCCCGGGGGAAACCGTCTTGATCCACGCCGCATCCGGCGGCGTGGGTCACGCCGCCATCCAGGTCGCACGACACGCCGGGGCCGAGATCTTCGCCACCGCCGGGAGCCCGGAGAAACGCGACTACCTGCGATCCCTCGGCATCGAGACCGTCATGGATTCCCGGTCGCTCGACTTCGCCGACGAGGTGCGACGGCGGACGGGCGGAAGGGGAGTCGACGTCATCCTCAACTCGCTCCCGGGCGACGCCATCGGCAGTGGCCTCGACGCCCTCGCCGACTTCGGCCGCTTCCTCGAGATCGGCAAACGCGACATCTACCAGAACGCGCGGCTCGATCTCCAGCCGTTCCGCAAGAACCTGTCCTTCTTCGCTATCGACCTCGACCACGTCCTGCGCGAGCGGCCGGCCTTGCTCGGCGGTCTGCTCCAGATCATCGTCCAGCGCGTCCTCGACGGCATTCTCACCCCCCTGCCCTACCGGGCCTGGCCCCTGGACCAGGCGGTCGACGCTTTCCGCGTCATGCAGCACGGCAAGCATATCGGCAAGCTCGTGCTGTCGGCCCGGGGCCAGAGCGTCGCGGCCAGCCCCTCCGAGGACGAGCCGCTGACCTTCCGGGCCGACGGCACGTACCTGATCGCGGGCGGCCTGGGCGGTTTCGGGCTGGAAGTGGCCCGGTGGATGGCCGGCCGGGGGGCGGGGCATCTCGTCTTGCTGGGTCGTCGAGGCGTGGCGACCGAAGACGCCCGCCAGGCGATCGCCGCGATCGAGCGGCTCGGCGCCCGCGTCGTCGTCCGCGCGGCGGACGTGGCGCAGGCCGAGGACGTGTCGCAGGTTCTGGCCGAGATCGATCGCGACCTCCCTCCGCTCCGAGGCGTCATCCACGCGGCGATGGTCCTCAAAGACGCCCTGCTTCTCAACCTCGACCGCGACCTGCTGGAACGGGTGCTGGCCCCCAAGGTCAGCGGTGCGTGGAACCTGCACGCCCTGACGGCGGACCGCCCCCTCGACCTCTTCGTGTTGTTCTCCTCGCTGTCGAGCGTCTTCGGACACGCCGGCCAGGGCAATTACGCTGCGGCCAACGCCTTCCTCGACTCGCTCGCCTGGCACCGACGGGCCCGGGGTCTGCCCGCCTTGACGATCAACTGGGGCTACCTCGGCGAGGTCGGCTATCTCGCCCGTCGCGGTGAGCTGGGCGAACGGCTCGAACGGCAAGGGGTCCTGAGCTTCACCATCCAGCAGGCCCTCGCGCTCCTGGAAAAAGCCATCCAACGGGAGCACGTCCAGGTGAGCGTGCTGCGACTGGAGTGGTCACGCTGGCATGGCCTGGGAGTCACCAACCGGGTGTCACCGCGATTCGCTCACCTCTGTCGCCGCGACGACGACGGCGACGCGCTCCCCACCACCGGCGCCTTGCCCGGCCTCGACGCCGTCCGGGCCGCCCCGCCGGCCGAACGGGGTGACCTCGTCCGCGCGTTGCTGCGTCACAAGGTCGCGCTCGTCCTCGGCACCAAGCCCGACCGTCTCGACGACGCACGCCCCCTGATCCAGCTCGGTATCGACTCGCTGATGGCCGTCGAGCTGCGCAACTGGATCGAGAGCGAGCTCCGTGTGAACCTGCCGATCGCGGAGCTGCTGCGCAGCCCCAGCGTCTCGGGCCTCGCGACCCTCCTGGCCGAGCGGCTCAGCGCGGGGGATGATGGCACGCCCTCTCCTGCCCCTGCTCGCAACGGCGAAGTGATGGCGGGGACCACCACCAATGGCCGCGTCTCCATCCCCTCCGAGGACATCGTCTCTCAGGTCGAGGATCTGTCCAGCGAGCAGGTCGACGCCCTGCTCACCACCTTGCTGAAAGGTCGGGCCAACAACGCCAACCGATGACAGGATATCGCAGACATGGGCATATCTCAGGAATCGTTAGCGGGTCTTTCGCTGGCCGAGAAGCGCATGCTGCTGGCGCAGTTGCTCCAGGAGGAGCGGGCGAGCCGGACGGCGGTTTTCCCCCTGTCGCACGGCCAGCGTGGCTTGTGGTTCCTCTACCAGATGGACCGGCGGAGTCCGGCCTACAACGTCTGCTACCCGGCGCGGGTTCGCTCGCCGATCGATCTCGACGCCTTTCGTCGGGCCGCCCAAACGCTGGTCCAGCGCCACCCGAGCCTGCGCACGACCTTCGAGGAACGCGACGGCGAGATGCTCCAACGCGTCCATGAGAACTTGCCGGTCCCCTTCGAAGTGATCGACGCCTCCCCGTGGAGCGAGGAGACGCTCCGCACCCGTCTGGAAGCCGAAGCGCATCGCCCGTTCGACCTCGAGCGTGGTCCCCTGTGGCGTATGCACCTATTCACACGAGCGCCCAACGATCACGTCCTGCTCCTGGGAGTCCACCACATCGTTGGGGATTTCTGGTCGTTGATCCTGGTGATCGAGGAGATGCAGTCGCTCTATCCCGCCGAGTGTCGGGGCCAGCCCGCGTGCTTGCCGGCCCCTGGTCAGCAATACCACGACTTCGTGCGCTGGCAGAACGACCTGCTGGCCAGCCCGGACGGGGAGCGGCTCCGGAATTACTGGCATCGGCAGTTGGCCGGGGCCCCGACCGTGCTCGAGGTGCCCACCGACCGCCCCCGCCCGACGTTGTTCTCGAACCGAGGGGGTGCCGAGCCCTGGCAGGTCGGACCGGGGCTGGCGCGCCGGCTCAAGGCCCTTGCGGCGTCCGAAGGGACCACGCTCTACACCGCCTTGCTGACCGCGTTCCAGGTGCTCCTCGGCCGCTACACGGGACAGGACGATTTCCTGGTCGGCTCCCCGTTCGCGGGCCGGAGCCGAGCCGAATTCGAAGGCGTGATCGGCTATTTCATCAACATGCTTCCCTTGCGAGCCAACCTGTCCGGCGACCCTTCCTTTCTCGCCCTGCTCCGCCGCACGGGGACCACGGTGCTGGATGCCCTCGGACACCAGGATTACCCCTTCGCCCTCATCGTCGAGCGTGAGAACGTCGCGCGCGACCTCAGCCGGCCCCCCTTGGTCCAGGTGACGTTCACCCTGGAAAAGGCGCAACGCGCCCAGCGACTCGGAGCCTGGCGCTTCTTCCTGCCCCCCTCCGGGGCCAAGCTCACCGTCGGCGGCCTCCAGATGGAGCAGTATTACGTCGAGCAGCACAGTTGCCAGTCCGACCTGGAGATGGTCTTCGAGGAAGGGGACGGCACGCTTGAAGGCATGCTCCGATATAACGTCGACCTATTCGAAGCGGCAACGGTCCGCCGGATGGTCGGCCACTTCCTCACCCTGCTCCAGAGTGTCGCCGACGGGCCGGACCGGCGTCTGTCTCAGCTCCCCTGCCTGACAGAGCCCGAACGTCGCCTCGTGCTCGACGACTGGAACCGGACCGAGGTCGATTTTCCCAGGGATCTCTGCCTCCATCATCTTTTTGAACACCAGGCCGCCCGGACCCCCAACGCGTTGGCGTTGCAGAGCGACGAGGCGTCCCTCACGTTCGCCGAGTTGGAGGCCCGGTCGAATCGCCTGGCGCACCGCCTCCGACGGCTGGGGGTCGGCCCCGGCGCGTTCGTCCCCCTGTTCCTGGAGCGCTCGCCCGCGCAGATCGTGGCGATCCTCGCCACGCTCAAGGCCGGCGGCGTCTACGTCCCGATCGACCCGGGCACACCGGCCGAGCGGATCCGCCTGGTCCTGGCCGACACCGCCCCTGCGGTGGTCCTCACTCAACACTCACTCCGGGGCCGACTCCCCGAGACCGAGGCCGCGTTGCTCTTCCCGGATGACCCGGCGCTCGCGCCCGAGGGGGATGACGACGACGCGACGCGCCCGCCCGACAGTGGCGTCCGGAGCAGCGACCTCGCCTACGTCATTTACACCTCGGGGTCCACGGGCCGTCCCAAAGGGGTGATGGTCGAGCACCGGGCCATTGTCAACACCGTCCACTGGCGTGACCGAGATCTCACTCTATTTGCCACCGACCGCGTGCTCTACAACCTGTCGTACACCTTCGATCCCTCGCTCTGCATCATCTTCCCCACGCTCGCGATCGGCGGAGCCTTGGTTCTGGCTGCGCCCGGCGAGGAGCACGACCCCCGCCGCTTGCTGGAACGCGTGATCCGGGAGCGGGTGACGGTCCTCGAAGCCACCGCCAACGTGCTCCGGCTGATGCTCGACGACCCCCTCTTCGACGCCTGTCGCGACCTGCGCG
Source organism: Singulisphaera photorubra (assembly GCF_045290345.1). Taxonomy (GTDB): domain Bacteria; phylum Planctomycetota; class Planctomycetia; order Isosphaerales; family Isosphaeraceae; genus Singulisphaera. The sequence continues at coordinate 6,824,063 of NZ_CP155447.1, forward strand.
GGATCTACTGTGGCGGCGAAGCGATGCCGACGGACCTCCCGGCCCGAGTCCTCGACCGGCTCAATGTCACGCTCTCCAACCTGTATGGTCCCACCGAGGCGGCCGTCGACTCCACCTGGTGGGCCTGCCGCCGCGACGACCCACGCCCCAGTGTCCCCATCGGCCGGCCCGTCGCCAACACCCGGGCCTACGTCCTCGACCCGGCCCTCCAGCCGGTGCCTCCCGGAATCCCCGGCGAGCTCTACCTCGGAGGGGCGGGACTGGCCCGTGGCTACCTCAAAAACCCGGCGCAAACGGCCGAGCGGTTCCTCCCCGATCCTTTCAGTGCCAGGCCGGGCGCGCGGCTCTACCGCACGGGCGACCGCGTCCGCTGGCTGTCGGACGGCACTCTGGAGTTTCTGGGCCGGCTCGATCACCAGGTGAAGGTGCGCGGCTTCCGCGTCGAGCTGGGCGAGGTCGAGGCCGCCTTGATGAGCCACCCGGCCGTGCGTGAGGCCGTCGTCATCGCCCAGACCGGCGCGGGCAGCGATTCGCGGCTGATCGCGTATGTGACCGGCGACGGCGAACTCCCTGCCCCCGAGGCCCTGCGGCGTTACTTGAAGGATCGCTTACCCGATCACATGGTCCCCTCCATCTTCGTCCCGTTGCCCGCCTTGCCCCGCACGGCGGGCGGCAAGGTCGATCGCCGCGCGCTCCCCACGCCCCCCCAGCAGCGCCCCGACCTGGACCGCCCCTACGTGGCCCCCCGCACGCCGCTGGAGGAGTTCCTGGCGGGACTCTGGCGCGACGTCTTACACCTCGACAAGATCGGCGTCGAGGACCATTTCTTCGAGCTGGGCGGAACCTCGATCCAAGGAGCGGTGCTGATCAACCGGATCCAGAAGGCGCTCGATCAGCCGGTCTACGTGATCGCGTTGTTCGACTCGCCGACCATCGCCGACCTGGCGCGCCACCTCGGCGCCTCGTATCCCGACGTCGTCGGCCGCCTCTTCGGTCCGAGCTCGCTGCCGGCCGGGCCCGCTCAAGCCGTCGGGGCCGATCCCACTCCAGCGCAGGGCGGCTTGATCCTGACCTTGCAGCCGGAGGGGTCTCGTCCTCCTTGTTTCATGGTTCACCCGCCGGGGGGGATCGTCGTCTGCTACCAGGCTCTGGCGCAACGACTGGGCCGGGATCGCCCCTTCCACGCCATCCGTGCGCGCGGCCTGCACGACGAATCGGAACCGCTGCCGAGCCGCATGGAGACGATGGCCGCCGATTACCTGGCCGCCGTCCGAGCCATTCAGCCGAGCGGGCCGTATTACCTCGGCGGTTGGTCCGTGGGCGGGCTCGTGGCCCTGGAGATGGCCCAGCAGCTCCGCGCCGACGGCGAGCGCATCAACCTGCTCGCCCTGCTCGACACCACCCCTCCGAGCCCCCCCGGCGCCCCCCCCCTGGACGACGACGCCGGCCGCGAGTACGGCCTGGACATCTCCCTGGAACAATTAGCGACCCTTGGCCCCGATCGCCAGCTCCCCTACCTCTGGCAGCACGCTCTGAAACTGGGCCTGGTAGGTCCCGACGTCCCCATGGGGGTCGCCCAGCAGGTCGTCGACTCCCTGAAACGCCTCTTCCATCACCACATGCTGCTCGCCAGTCAATATGTCCCTCGCCCCTACCCCAGCCGGATCACCCTGTTCCGTCCCTCCGACGCCCCCATCGCGATCGCCACCACCCGCGACCGAGGCTGGGGAAGCCTGGCCGCGACCGTCGAAGTCCATTTCGTCCCTGGCCAGCACCACAGCATGGTCCAGGAACCCCACGTCCAGGCCCTGGCCCGCGTCTTCGCAGATTGCCTGCAACGGGCGGAAACCTACCACTCGGACACCGTCTTGCTCAGGTAGACAGAGTTCATTCCGTTAGGGTGTAACCCGCTGAGCGCTACGCCGCATTTTTCCCATACAGCCTGGTTTGTTCGCTATCGATCCGTTTTTCTATGAAGACGTCCCATTGATCGTTCAGGTAGGTCGCACGGAGATGGAGCATCGCTTGGGCACCCGAAACCATCCAGCGCATTCCCGTCTGCTCCATCCGATCTTTGACCAAGTGGCGGCAGGCTCCTTCGGCCACACCGCTACCGATCGGACAGAACGCATTCAGATATTCGTTGCACTTCATGTGCTCACGATTGTTCTCCAGGTAGGTGATCACCGACGTCAACGTCTTGCGCCGCGAGCCTTTGAGCTGATGCTTGGCCAATCGCTGGCGAAGTCCGCCGATGACGTAGCCGACACGACCTTCGAGCAATCCCCGGAGTCGATCCGCGACGAAGGCCTCCGCAGCACCGCTCCCTTCGGCGTGGAAGCAATGGGCCGCGGTCCAGAGCCGTTCCATCACATGGAACAGGTCCAAGATCCCCACCGCTTCCGGGAAGTAGACCCGCTGCGCTTCCCACAACGCGCGCTCGCCGTCCATCACACAGCCCACCGGTTGATCGTGGCCGACGTTGCGAAGAGTCAGGTCCTGGAACAGGGCGCAGAAGATCGCATCCTTGGCGCCGATCGGTTCGCCTTCGAGGTCGCGGCTCATCTCGGCCCAGACGTGCTTATGAGTCGGCTCGGGGCGGTCGTCGCTGCCACGGTCGCGGAGCACCTCATCGAGGACGTCATCGGGCGTCCGCACGAACGGCTTGATGCTGTAGACCGCACCGACGCAGGCCATCTGTTTCTTGTTCGCCTTCTCCCCCTTGGTGCGGCGATGGTGGGGCTTGGTGCCCTCCTGGGGCGGGCGACGCATCGGCACCCCCTTGCCATCGGCGGTGACCACCAGGATTGGCCCTTCGTCGACGGCCGGCGGCGGCTCGAGCGCCTCCCGGAACGGGACCACGGCGGCGGCCATCTCCTGGTTCATGCGTTCGAGGGTATGCACGCCGAGTCGCAGGCGGAGCAAGGTCTGGAGCGATTCGGCCGCCTCGGCGAACGATCCCTTGAGGGAAAACCGCTGGACCCAATCCTCGACGACATAAGAGAAGTCACCCCCGGGCAGGCCGAGGGATTCGTCCAGCGGGGCAAGTTCGATCCGTTGTCCCTCGCGGGTGCCGTAGACCACGCGAGGGAGAGTGAGTTCCCCAAAGATCGCCACATAGCGGCGATCATGCTTCTGAGGGAGCGGTGGACCGTTCGGCCGTCAACGGTCTCGGCCGTTGTTCCGAGGTCCCCATCGCCGTGGTGCGCGATGAAGAGATTCAAGAGGGTCAATCCGAGATCGAGCAATTGCGCCAGGAGATCGCGTTCGACCTGATCGATCCGCCGAGAGGCTACGGCGGCCGAGTGGACCGATTCAATCAGTTGATTGAGTTGGACTTGAGCCTTGAGGAGAGCCTGCTCTTGATTCATGATCATGGCGGTTCCCTTGGTCGGGGAGAACATTCTGGTGTGGTAACCGATGTTCTGCCGCAAGGGAGCCACTTTTTCCATCCCCTATCGTCGTAAAGTGTTGACAGAGAACAAAGTCAACAGAGCGGGCGGCGGGTTACACCCTAATGATTAGTAGCAGGGCCAAAGGCCCGAGTCGCAGTAAAGTCCTTCGCCTCTCAAAAACCGCCCTCGATTATGCTTCCACCTATTATCAAGGCTGTTTCTATTTAATAAATCTTCATGAAGTTCAGAAACAAATGCATGAAGAAGAAAAGTAAAATCGACAAGCATTCGACTGACGATCTTTGGATTCTGAATGACTGAAGATGCTGAGCGGGTCAAGGCAATATTGTTCTCCAGCCTGTCGATCAGGTTTTCGACCGAAACCCGTTTGTCCCCCTTCAAGTAATCGAAGTTACCCAACACGCGAGTGCGACGAATCGTATCGTATGCGAAACCAGGTCTGTAATTGACCACGTTACGAAGGTCGCTTGGCCAATGACTGCCAAGCTGAGTCGCTGATCGTTCAAAACATGCAAACAAGCGTTCTTCAAGTCCATCAAATGTTCCGGCTTGAAATTTACTCAGTTTTGCCTTGCATATTTTAAAAAACAACTTCCAAAGATGCTCATGGAGGCGAGATTCCTTAGATTTGCACAAAATCACTTCTCGTTCCGTGCTATTCAGTTTCGATCCACATGCTAAGCCGAAAGTGCCAGCACCAACCTTCTTGACAGGAGGATTGGGTGCGGCTATAGAAAATCCTTCTACCGCTTCTTGGTCCAAGTACCAGACTGTCTGTCCGAGTAATCGCGTAAGAGAAAGGGCGAGAAAAAAAGACCAGTAGTAGAACGTAACAACCAGCCAAGCCGGACTGCTCCAATCTTTCATATTTATAGTTCTATAAATTAAAACCTGATGCTCTGCTGCATGGTCAAGTAAATGCTCGGCATCGCTCAAAAGAGCACTACCAATTTCGACGTTCGCCGTAAGCAGTGAAAACTGATTCTTAGTGGCATCTGTTACAGTATAATATCCAGCAGTCCGCCATACACGAAGGGGCACTGGATCGGCGTACCTAAATCTACTGCCGACAGGAATTGCATCCAACATTTCCTGTCGGAACTCTTGCCAAACGTTGGATTTGGGGACGCTCACAGTAGTTCTTCCGAGATTGGAAGATTCTTACGCAAGGCAGTCTGCATCAGGGCGACAATGGCCTTTTTGCTCGGAAGGGTCTTGCCAATCGCACCTTTGCCGAAATCAAGTGAAGCTAGAGGCCGAATCACTCTTTGGATGGACTCCTTCTTTGCATTCCCGTGCAAAGCCATCGTGCTTCGAACAACTTCATCGATTGTTTCAAAGATTGCTTCAAAAAAAGCAGACTTCTGAAGCAATCTTTTGTCGGGAAGCTCGGCTTCAAACGCATTGAGGTAGTTAAGGACAAGTTTGTATCTGGTGGGTTCGTCTGCTTCGAAGAGTATCCCGCTGCCGATTGCTGTGCTAAGTGCCTTATTGAATGTCACTCGGGAGATTTTTCCAGAAAGCGATTTGGTCGCACTCAGCTTTCCCGCAAGGGGAGATTTTGCGTCTCGCTGGAGTCTGTCGAACATCTCTCTCAAAATTTGTTCTCTCGACGACTCGATTTCAGCAAGGTGCTTGATATCCAACAACAAAGCGGCTGGCACTCCACGTTGATTAGTATTGATATCAATAAACAGTCTAGCTTCTTCAGCACGACTCAGCCCTTCGTAGATCGCGACCGGCACGCGGTGACGCTGACTACATTTTTGATAGCCCCACAATCTGTGTTGCCCATCGAGCACCAAGAATGCCCTGGGCACGCGTGCAAAGGAGATGCTCTTCGTCTTACGTGTATATGCAAATTGGCTGTATCTTGAGCCGAAAGAACAATATTGCTTGGGATTGATCCTTGTCCTCTGACCAAGTATGCTGCAATATCGTCTGCTCGCGACTCATTCAAATTTCGCTGGAATCCAGTAATTGGCTCCTCGTCTCGCCTTGCAACGAAGCAACATGGGAACACGTCATCGACAGGAATAGTCGAGAAATAGAAGCGGTGCTGGTTTTGTGTAATGAGAAGAGCGGGGTATGAAAATGTCTTTTTTGGTTTCTTCGCTGATGCTCTAGATTCGTCGTCAGTTCCTTGTGGTCGCTTTGGGCTGGGTGACACTGGGTTAAACTCCAAATTTGGCTACCTAATTTGAAGAAGTGTTGCACCTAAACCCTCGCTAGGCAAGTATTCATCACAAGTCAAACTCTAGAAAGGCGTTACGGCAAATCGCAACCGAATCGCTGAGCCGCAACAATGCTAAACTCCGGCATAACCCCCTATTCATGAGTGACCCCCTATTCATGAGTGCGATAGCCTCTGCCCCACAACGGCCGACCAGCCCGCTTGAGCCTCGCCTGACACTTGTGGTATGGTCCGGTCAAGAGTGCCCACTGCGTTCGCTGACCGAGTGGCTAAGTGCGGGCCGAGAATCATGGCCCAAGCCGGGGGATAAGTTGTTGTATTACCGTCCACCTAGCGATTCCGACTGAAAATCCGGCAGGCTCTGATGGCGGTAGCCGTGTTCGCGGTTGCCTGTGCTTGGCCAGAGCGGTTCGCCATGGCGTCCATCATGTTCCTCAGCAGACTCTTCACTCTCCGTGTGATCCTCAGCGAGAATAGGATGGTCCATCGGTTGTTCGAGTTGTTGATCGTAGCGGCCATTCTCGGGTGTGTCGCCTCGTTGATGCTTTGGTAGTCTCGGCCGTCGTGGGTGTGGTCGGTCTTGGCGGTTTGGAAACTGACAAGGTCGTGCCGCCGCCTGCTCTCACGTCCCTGCTCCTCTGGCCGGGATCGTCGGCTTTCTGGTGCTCGCTGGCTGCAAGTACGGCTCTGGAAGTAACTCCACCGTGATGCTGGCTGAACTCTCAGCCGATTGGCCTACCGCACCCCTGATGATGATGTGGGCCTTCGGACGTATGCCAGACAGGCTAACGTCGAATCGGATTGGGGGCAGGGAGGTTTATTGTCGTTGACTCATTCCCCTGGAAGACGACGGTCTTGCTTCGTCTCAGGACACGGCGAGGAGACGGTGAATGCGATTGCCCCGCGTAAGACTCCGAATCAGTCCCCTCATGATCGCAGTGCTGATCTTGGCCTTGGTGGCCGCTCTGGCTGTACAAAGGGTGTGGAGAAAGGGGACGGAGCGAATATCGGCAACGTCGATCGCCGCGCGCTCCCCACGCCCCCCCAGCAGCGCCCCGACCTGGACCGCCCCTACGTGGCCCCCCGCACGCCGCTGGAAGAGTTCCTGGCGGGACTCTGGCGCGACGTCTTACACCTCGACAAGATCGGCGTCGAAGACCATTTCTTCGAGCTGGGCGGAACCTCGATCCAGGGAGCGGTGCTGATCAACCGGATCCAGAAGGCGCTCGATCAGCCGGTCTACGTGATCGCGCTGTTCGACTCGCCGACAATCGCCGACCTGGCGCGCCACCTCGGCGCCTCGTATCCCGACGTCGTCGGCCGCCTCTTCGGTCCGAGCTCGCTGCCGGCCGGGCCCGCTCAAGCCGTCGGGGCCGATCCCACTCCCGCGCAGGGCGGCTTGATTCTGACCTTGCAGCCGGAGGGGTCTCGTCCTCCTTGTTTCATGGTTCACCCGCCGGGGGGGATCGTCGTCTGCTACCAGGCTCTGGCGCAACGACTGGGCCGGGATCGCCCCTTCCACGCCATCCGGGCGCGCGGCCTGCACGACGAATCGGAACCGCTGCCAAGCTGCATGGAGACGATGACCGCCGATTACCTGGCCGCCGTCCGAGCCATTCAGCCGAGCGGGCCGTATTACCTCGGCGGTTGGTCCGTGGGGGGACTCGTGGCCCTGGAGATGGCCCAGCAGCTCCACGCCGACGGCGAGCGCGTCAACCTGCTCGCCCTGCTCGATACCACCCCTCCGAGCCCCCCCGGCGCCCCACCCCCGGACGACGGCGCCGGCCGCGAGTACGGCCTGGACATCTCCCTGGAACAATTAGCGACCCTTGGCCCCGATCGCCAGCTCCCCTACCTCTGGCAGCACGCTCTGAAACTGGGCCTGGTAGGTCCCGACGTCCCCATGGGGGTCGCCCAGCAACTCGTCGACTCCCTGAAACGCCTCTTCCATCACCACATGCTGCTCGCCAATCAATACGTCCCTCGCCCCTACCCCAGCCGGATCACCCTGTTCCGCCCCTCCGACGCCCCCATCGCGATTGCCACCACCCGCGACCGAGGCTGGGGAAGCCTGGCCGCGACCGTCGAAGTCCATTTCGTCCCTGGCCAGCACCACAGCATGGTCCAGGAACCCCACGTCCAGGCCCTGGCCCGCGTCTTTGCAGATTGCCTGCAACGGGCGGAAACCTACGAATCGGACACCGTCTTGCTCAGGTAAACAGAGTTCATTCCGTTAGCGCCTCTTTCAAGGACCGGCAGAGTTCCTTCCTACGACCAGAGCAGCTGACTATGAGTCCCTGCAGGACGTTCGTGGTGACCAGCAGCTCGTTCTCGACCGCGAATCGGAAGGCGCAGAGGATCCGTCCGATCCGCTCGTTGATCGTGCGTCGGCAGAGGCCGGAGTCGATCATCACCTGACTAACCAGCTTCAAGCCCTTCGGGGAGAAATCCCGCGCGGGCGTGCTTCCGTAGAGCCGCCTAAGCGGCCTCAGGGCGAAGCGGATCTGGTCCTGCTCCCCGGTCGGGGTGCAGTCGGTACGGCGGTAGTATTCCTCGGCGTGGCGCAGGTACGCCAGGACGAGTTCGTTGATCGAGGGCCCCGGCGACGCGGCCGGATCGGTACTCGGCCGTCCCGGCAGGCGATGGCACAAGGCGGTTGGCTCGCCATTCGGCGATGAACCGGGGGTAGCGTTCCCAGCTCTCGGATGAGCCGTACTTGCCCAGATAGACGTCCCGGCTGTTGCTCCGGACGACGGCAAGATTCTTCGGCTTGAAATGCCAGTACTTGGGTGAGCTGGCAGTGGTATTCGGCATGGCGGTCCTGGGGTCCCAAAGATTTAGGGAATACCAGGTACTACCGACTTTGGACTTTCGGGCCGCGCTATCGATCGTCGGCAGGTAAGCGAAGTGCTTTCGGCGAGGGGAGTTATGAGAAAGCCACCTCAGGGACTCGAACCCTGGACTTCAGCTTTACGAAAGCTGCGCTCTACCAACTGAGCTAAGGTGGCATGTATCGTGATTTTCGTTGAGAGGATAGCATAGCGAAATTCGCGTGAGACTCAAAGAGCAATGATCGCCTAACCGGTCATTTTTTTCCGGAAAGACCAATCACCACAAGAGTCTCATGGCTCGTCTCGCCACAAGCCGTTCCGCTCGTCGAATCTAAAATTACTGGAATCCCATGATGGTGGCAAGACCGGTCTCAGCCAGCGAAGAAATAGGGAAGCGTCAACCGGCCAAGAATAGGGGGGAATCTCGGGTCATCCCAGGGCAAAAGAACGCATCAACAATCCACGATTACTCAGCGGCCAGAATCAGAATTCTCCCGCAGGGCGGGCACAGCTTACCATCCCTATCTCCCTGTTAAACCTGAGGTTAAGATGGTGGGCCGTGCCCACCCTACGGGAATTGCTAGGCCGACGATGATGCCATGGCCGATCGCATTGAAGTGGAGAAAAACGGGTTCGGCGAAGCTTTACAGCAGCGGCACACTCCGTCTGGCTCACCTTGAGAAAGGCAAGATTCAATGGCCAAGTTCCGCGGCTTCGGCCTGGTCCTGATCGCAGCCTCAACAGCCCTGGCCGACGAGCGCCCGCCGTTGATTTCCGAAGCGAGGCGCAATGAGCAAGGGGTCCTCATCCACTCGGTCGAGTCCCCCTACCAGGCCGGGTCGACCGAGATCCGGGTTTTGCTTCCGGACGCTCGGGAGAAGGATGCACTCGCCCCGGTGATCTACCTGCTTCCGGTCGAGGCCCGCAACGAGCACAGGTACGGTGACGCCTTGGCCGAAGTTCAACGGCTTGAGCTGCACAACCAGCTTGGGGTCATCTTCATCAGCCCCACCTTCTCCGAGCTCCCTTGGTACGCCGACCATCCCACGAAACGGCAAATCCGTCAGGAGAGCCACTTCATCAAGGTCGTCGTTCCCTTCGTGGAGGCCACCTATCCTGCGCAAAGGAGTCGGGACGGCCGCCTGCTGCTTGGGTTCAGCAAGTCGGGCTGGGGAGCGTGGAGCCTGCTCCTGCGGCATCCTGATCTCTTCGGCAAGGCCGCCGCCTGGGATGCTCCCCTCATGATGGACCGACCGGGCCAGTACGGGTCGGGCGAGATCTTCGGAACCACGGAGAACTTCGAGGGCTATCGGATCACGAACTTGCTGAAGCGCCGGGCCGACGACGCCGAGTTTGGCCCCCGCAACCGACTGATCCTGCTGGGTTACGACAACTTCCGCGCTCACCACGAACAGGCACACACCCTGATGTTGGACTTGAGAATGCCCCACGTCTACCGAGACGGACCGAAGCAGGCGCATGCCTGGGACGGTGGCTGGGTCCGCGCGGCGGCCGAGTTGCTGCGGAACGAAGCACGGTGATCGAGAACAAGAGCCACTGAAGCCAGGCGACTCACCCTGACCTGCCCTGCCCCGTCGTCAGAAATCCAGGAGATCCGCCTTGGGCTTCGGCAACCTGGCTCGGATGTATCTGACCAGCCGCTCCTGGTCCTCGAACCGGACAGTTTGGAGGTCAGGCGTCAGCAACGCCCGCCCGCCTTGATCCTTGAGGACCGGCCGGATGATGACAGGCCGGCCAAACGTGTCGTAACGGGTTTCGATCTCGCAGGTGGCGATCTCCGACCAGGGAACGAACCTCCGACGGAAGCAGAAGCCGGTTGGGCAAGCGAGGATTCCCTCCCCATCGGCACAGACTCGACCCTTCCTTTTCTCACACCAGAGGCCAATGGCGATCGCTCCGAACAGAGCGATCAGGCCCAGGCTGTAGCCCCAGTCGCTTCCACTCATCCGATCATGAGGGAGGAAGAGGAAAAGGACAGCCAGGGTCATGACACAGATCCCCAAGCACATAGCAATCAGCCCATGATACAACGACCTGGAGCCGTAGACCTCGAGCACATCCTCGCCGCCAGCGATCCCCTCGGCATGAGCGATGGTACGACCACGCACCTCGACCGTCTTACCGCTGCGAGACCTCCCCATCCGTATCAGCAAGGCGTCGACAACCCGGGTTGAGAGAATGGCATTTGCGTACCCCAAACCAGACACCCACAAGCCCGCCTGGTTCCACCGCAAACCCAGGGAATAGAAAATCACTGCCAAGAGAACGAATTCCAGGATGGTGAACCCAATGACGCTTAAAAAATGAAAGCAAACGAATGCCGGCATCGAAATGGTCCTGAGTGGTTGATCCGGCGATCGTTCCCAGTCATCCTGTTCCCATTCCGGTTCAGGCATACAGACAACCTCACATGGCCGATCGAGGGTTCCTACCAACAGCCCAATTCGCACGCTTCAATTTCTCAGATCCAACCGACTCGGCCCGTGTCGTGAAGCCTGAGAGCAATTTCACAAAACGGCCATTCCCATTTGTTGTTTCACGAATACCACAAGCCTACAAAAAAACAATGCGGGCGGGGCGCACGCGGTTCCATGCAATGGATCACACGCGAAGCCAGAGGCGGGTTCTGGCTTCACCTCAGGGCAAGTCGATACCCCATTCGCTTTTCACTCGCTCGGGAACGAAGTGCATGATCCCCCTCGCGTGGGCCCACCGGATCGTCTCGGTCCGCCTGGCGGCCTCGGTGCAGAGGCGACTCGGGTGCGGGGTGATGCCGACGCGCCCAAGGTCCAGTCGGTCGGAATCCCAGCAGGTCTGGATCGTGACGTCGGGGTGGGTCCGTTCGTGAGTGTGGCCGGAACAAGCCCGGTGCAAGAGTTGGAAACGATGGCTGGAAAGGTCAAAGTGCCGGCCCTGGAGTGTTCGGGCGAACTCGGCAGCGCGCGGACCGTGGTCGGGATCCGTGAATTCATTGATCCGCCGCGAGTCATGAAGTACCGCAAAGAGCGAAACGATCTCGAGATCGGCCCCGGTCTCGCTGGCCAGCTTGAGCCCGTTTTCAAGGACCCGGGCCCAATGGGCAATGCCGTGGTCACCGTCCCAGGGAAGTGCGTAGTCGTCGAGGACCTCACGAAGGATCAAAGAAAGGTTGGAGATCATGACATCCTTGCTCGACAACGACTTTCAGGGTATGCCGGTTCCGCGGGAGCAACGCACTCCCGAGAATCGCCCTGGGAACCAACCTCCCGAACCGAGACCTCCAGAATCGTGTCGGTAGGCACAGCCAGTCAAGCGGGACGCCTCCGTGGGCCGATTCCGCGGACCGCGAGCAAGCTCGGAGCCGGACACACGTGTACGCCCCTCCTTTCAACGTCGAGAATGACACGAATAAGCTGCATGAATTCATGCGGACAAACAGCTTCGCCCTGGTGACGACACAGGCTGAAGGGGCGCTCGTGGCCAGTCATTTGCCCCTCATGCTCGATCCCGAGGCCGGGACGCATGGGCACTTGATCGGGCATATGGCCCGGGCGAATCCGCAGTGGCGCCAGGTGGTAGGAGAGGCCCTTGCCGTCTTCTCCGGTCCCCACGCCTATATTTCGCCCTCGTGGTACGAGGCCGAGCGGATGGTGCCAACCTGGAACTACGTGGCCGTCCACGCCTACGGCACGTTCCAGGTCATCCAGGAGCGAGAGGGCCTTCTGGAAATCCTCCGCAAGAGCGTGCAAACCTACGAGGGTTCGCGGGAGTCGCCCTGGAATTTCGACGAAACAGGCTCACACATCGACGCCATGCTCAAGGCGATCGTGGGCTTCCGTATCGAGATTCGGAAACTCGAAGGAAAGTGGAAGCTGTCTCAGAACCACCCTGAGGAACGGAGAGTACGGGTGGTTCGCGCCCTCTCCGAACAGTCCGACGAGAATTCGAAGGCCATCGCCGCCCTCATGGCCGAGCCGTTGGCTTGAGTCTGACTCGGCAGTCATCCGTTCTCGATCTCCCCAAATCGGATTCGAGAAGCAAAAGTACGTTCCTCATGGAAACCAATCTCTAGTAATCCGATCAAGAATGTCAATATTAATCTTGACCGGTCGATTTCGGCTGGGAATAATGTGGCTCATTGCCACAAATAGCTGGCAACAGATGCAGAACGTGTTGATGGGGCGAGAGATTGAGATCCGGCCCAGCGAAATCGATGAGGTGATCGATGTCGAACAAGACGATCTCGGTTCGTGATGACGCACGAGCCAGCCGGGGAACGCTTGCCGCGGACTTCGACCTGGAGCAGGTACGTCAAGCCGTCGGCGGGATTCGATTCGGCGAGGTCCGCGTCATCATCCAGGACGGCATCATTGTTCAGATTGAGCGCATTGAAAAGCAGCGGCTTCGCTGAGTGGTCCGCTCGCTCACCCTCTTGATTCCTGTCGCCAACTCGACATCGGGAGGCGTGTTGAACTTCAGCCCCGCAAGTTGCTGACTGGTTTTACCAGAGGCACGCGGACCTGTCGGAGTTTCACATGCCCGCTCTCCTTCCGAATGGCCGGCCCTCGCCGGTCCCGATCTTCGTCCGTTTGCGTGCGCCCTGGATGACCGCGAACCGCGTTTCGGACGATCGATTCGTCCCGCGCCGTCGGGATGGGTTCACCCTCATCGAACTCCTGGTCGTCATCGCCATCATCGCGGTGTTGATCGCGCTCTTGCTTCCGGCCGTGCAAGCGGCTCGGGAGGCGGCCCGTCGGATGCAATGCGTCAACAATTTGAAGCAGATCGGGCTGGGGCTTCACAACTACCTTTCAAGCAACGATTGCTTCCCGCCAGGCGCACTCCCCCTCTATCCTGACGGAAATCTCCAGTCGACAACCTTTGCCAATAACCGCGGCCCCAGCGTTCACGCTCGGATCCTTCAGCACGTCGAGCAAGCGGCGCTCTACAACGCCCTCAATTTTTCGGTTCCCATTTTCAATGAAATCAATGGCAACCTGATGAACCTGACGGTTTCGACCTCGACGATCAACACGTTCCTTTGCCCGTCGAGCCCCGGAACCAGTTGGACGATTCAAGGGGCCGGAGCCGGATCCAGCCTGAACGGCAAAAAGGCGACCGGCAACAGCTATTTTGCCTCATTCGGCTCGAGCATCGAGTTCGCTGCGCAACAGGCCAACGGTCCACCCAATGGCCCCTTTCCTTACATCGGCACCAAAGGACACGTCACCACCATCGCCGAGGTCCTCGACGGGACGAGCAACACGATCGCCTTCGGCGAGTGGAAAACCGGCAGCGGGGTGAACAGCCAGCAGTCGATTCAGGACGTCATCTTCGTCGGCTCATTTCCTTCGGGAACCAAGCGGAACGACGGGACGCTCATCATGCCGCACCCGACCCTCGTCGCAAACCTCCCGGCCTGGTTAGAGCAGTGCGGACAGTTGTGGAGATCAGGCGGCGGCCGCCAGGGCAAGACACCGACACTCGGCGAAGCCTGGGCGTTCGGCCTGGTGGGCTATAGCCAGGGCAACCTCTTGCAGGGGCCAAACGCGAAGTACCCCAACTGCAACGCGGCGGCCAGCGGCATCCAAAACCCCGGCATCTTCGGCCTGAGCAGCTATCACGCTGGGGGGGCCAATATCTTGCTGCTCGACGGCTCGGTCCGATTCCTCAAGGACAGCGTCAGCACCCCGACAGTCTGGGCCCTCGGCTCGATCAAGCAAGGCGAGATCATCTCCGCCGATTCGTTCTGAACACCACATCTCCAACCGCTCGCCATATTCGGATGAATCCTAGGGGCCACGACCGGGGAGGGTCGTGGTGCACACCTGGAAATTGAATTCAAGGAAATGACACGATCATGAATTCTCTTGGCCGAACGATGGTTCCACTCTTGCTATCCCTCATCGCCGACGCACCCGCGACGGCCGACCAGGCGTCTCCCCGCGACTCCGCGGCGGCGTTGGAGTTCTTCGAGAAGCGGGTCCGGCCGATCCTGGTCAACCAGTGTTACACCTGCCATTCCGCCAATACCAACTCGAAGGGGGGACTGCGGGTCGACGATCGCAACGGCTTGCTGCAAGGGGGAGCGAGCGGGGCGGCCGTCGTCCCCGGAGATCCGGAGAATAGCCTGCTCATCCAGGCCGTGCGTCAGCTGGAGGATGCCCCGAAGATGCCGCCGAAGAAGCGGCTCTCTCCGGAGGAAGTCGCCGACCTGACGAAATGGATCAAGGACGGAGCGATATGGCCCGAAGCGCGGTTAGCGGCGGCCCCGGGCAAGCCCAACGCGAAGTATGACAAGCTGCGTGAGACCCACTGGGCGTGGCAATCGCTCGCAAAAGTCACAGTCCCCGACGTGCGCGGGGCCTCCTGGGTTCGCGACGACCTCGACCGGTTCATCCTCGCCAGGCTCGAAAAAGAAGGGCTGAAGCCGGTCGGCGACGCCGACCCGCAAACGCTCATCCGCCGCCTGACGTTCGACCTGACCGGGTTGCCGCCGACGCCCCAAGAGATCGCGGCGTTTGTCAACGATGACTCATACGACGCGCTCGATAAGGTGGTCGACCGCCTCCTGGCATCGCCCGCGTTTGGAGAACGGTGGGGCCGCCACTGGCTGGACGTCGCCCGGTACGGAGAGTCCACCGGGTCGTCGCGAAATATCCCCTACCCGCACGCCTGGCGTTACCGCAACTATGTCATCAACGCATTCAACAAAGATAAACCGTACGATCAATTCATCCAGGAGCAGGTCGCCGGTGACTTGCTGCCCACCGGCTCCACGGAGCAACACAACGAGCAGTTGGTTGCCACCGGATTCCTGGCCTTGGGGGTCAAGGATGTCAATCAGCGGTTCAAGATCCGGTTCATCATGGACAACGTCGACGAGCAGATCGACACCGTCAGCCGAGCGGTGCTGGGGGTGACGGCAAGCTGCGCCCGCTGCCACGACCACAAGTTCGACCCGATCCCGACGGCCGACTATTACGCCCTGGCCGGCATCTTCCAGAGCAGCGACCTGTGCGCGGGGGTCCGAAGCAAGATGGGGGGCGGCGGGCTCGAGTACTACGACACCCAGTTGCTCCTCCAGCTCGGTCCCAAATCGGCCACGACGGCCGTGCCCACCGAGAAGCTCGAGGCGGCGACCAAGGCCGTGGCGAAGGCCCGCGCTGAGTTCGTGGCGATTCGTGACAGTGCCGAGTCCGAGAAACCAGGTCCCGACGGCCGTCCCAAACGGGTCATCGCCCGCCAGAAGCTCAACCAGCTCCAGGCCGAATTGATCGCGCTGACCGACCCGGCAGCCAACGGCGACAAGCTTGCCTTCGGAGTTCGCGACGCCAAGTCCGTCAGCGACACGCAAATCCGGATCCGGGGAGAGGCTGAGAAACTCGGGCCCACCGTGCCCCGCGGCTTCTTGACGCTCTTGCAGTTCCCCGAGCCCCCCAAGGTGAACCCAAGCCAGAGCGGCCGGCTCGAGCTCGCCCAGTGGTTGACCAGCGCGAAGAACCCACTCACTCCTCGGGTGATGGCCAACCGGGTCTGGCAGAACCTGTTCGGCGAGGGCCTGGTGAAGAGCGTCGACAACTTCGGGATCAGCGGCGACGTCCCTTCGCACCCGGAACTGCTCGACCACCTGGCCACTCAATTCGTTCGCGATGGCTGGTCGGTCAAGACGCTCGTGAAGCGTCTGGTGTTGAGCCGAGCGTACCGCCTCAGTTCCGAAAACGCGACAGCCAACGCCTCTGTCGACCCGGGCAACCGCCTCGTCTGGCGGCATAGCCCACGTCGACTCGACGCCGAGGAGATCCGCGACGCGACCCTCGCCGCGGCCGGCACCTTGAACTTGACGCCTCCCGAAGCCTCACCCGCGAAGGACATGAAGGTCATCGAGATCCGCAACAACGAGCCTCGGGCCAGGGAACTCGCGAAGGCGGCGCGGGAGAGCCACCACCGCAGCCTCTACTTGCCTCTGCTCCGGCAACTGACCCCCACTTCACTCGAGGTCTTCGACTTCGCCGAGCAGGGCATGGTGACCGGCCACCGCGACACGACCACGGTCGCCACTCAGGCCCTCTACTTGCTCAATGACCCGTTCGTGCGGCGCGAGGCGTTGAGCCTGGCGGAGCGACTGCTCCAGCGGACCGAACTGGACGACAAGGCCCGCATCGACCTGGCCTATCGACTGACCGTCAGCCGCCCGGCGACGGCCGACGAAATTGCCAGGATCAACGGATACCTCGCCGACTACGAGTCAGCCGCGAGCGTGGCGATCGCCTCGAATTCCGGCACTCCCAAGCCCCAGTCGGTCACGTTGGCCAGCCTGACCACCGAAAGCACGTCCGACGCCAATTCCCAGACCACGCCCGGCACAGCCAATAAGAAGAAAAAGCCGGCGCCGGAGAATCCGGATGACGTCGAGGCCGAAGACGAGCCGGCCGAGGAAGAGAAGCTCCCGCAAGTCGACGCCAAGACCACCGCGTGGGCCAGCTTCTGCCAGGCGCTGCTGGGGACCGCCGAGTTCCGCTACGTCCCCTGATTCGAGCCGGCGAACCGACTTCTCATTGATCTATTTCCCACTTCCTCCAGGCGTGCTGTTCATCAAAAGGAATCTCCCATGTCAGAGCCCAGAGCAGAGGACCTGATTCTGAACAGGTTGACCCGCCGGCAGGCCCTCAAAAGTACCGGAACCGGGTTCGGTTACCTGGCCCTGGCCGGCCTCCTCGGCCAATCCGGCGCGAAGACGGTCCGGGCGGCAAATACCGCCCCGGCGACCGCTCCCAACCCGCTGGCTCCCAGGCCGGCGCACTTTCCGGTCAAAGCCAAGCGGATCATCTTCCTGTTCATGAGCGGTGCGATGTCTCCCATGGATACCTGGGAGTACAAGCCGCAGCTTCAGAAAGACGACGGCAAGGTCGGTCCGGGCGGAGGCACCTTGACCGGCTCGAAGTTCAAGTTCCGCCAGTACGGTGAGACCGGAACCTGGGTTTCGGAACTCTATCCGCATGTGGCGAATCAGCACGTCGACAAGCTCTGCTTCATCCGCGGCCTGCATACCGACACGCCGGCCCACCCCGAAGCCGTGATGCAGCTCCATACGGGAGCGGCCCTGGCTTCGCTCACCAGGCCCTCGCTGGGGGCCTGGCTGATGTACGGCCTCGGGTCGGAGAACCAGGACCTCCCCGGTTACGTGACCGTCAATCCGCCGCCCAACTTCGGCGGAACCGCCAACTACGGTAGCGCATTCCTCCCCGCGCATTTCCAGGGCACCCGAATCAGCGATAATGGCGTCTTGCCGAACCTGAAGGCACAGGTCCAGAAACCGCTTCAGCGCAAGCAGATCGATCTGATCCAGGCCATGAACCACGACCTGGCCTCCCGATCGGGTGCGCCCGACCAGCTCGACGGCGTGATCCAGTCGTACGAGCTCGCCTTCAAAATGCAGGGGAAGGTGCCCGAGCTCCTGGATATCTCCAGCGAGCCACAGCACGTGCTCGACGCCTACGGAGTCAAGCCCGGCCCCGCCGGCAGCTTCGCCCGCCAATGTCTGATGGCACGGCGGCTGAGTGAAGCGGGGGTCCGGTTCGTCGAGATCTGCCAGCCCGGTTGGGATCACCACACCAACCTTCACAACGGCCTGATCCGGAACTCGGCAATGACCGACCAGCCGACCGCCGCCCTCCTGACCGACCTGGAGCAGCGCGGACTTCTCGACGAGACGCTGGTCCTGTTCGGCAGCGAGTTCGGCCGCTTGCCCACCGCCCAGGAGTCGACGGTCGCGACCACAACATCATTGGCTACCCGATGTGGCTGGCCGGGGCCGGCGTCAAACCGGGCTTCTCCCATGGCGGCACCGACGAGTACGGCATGCACGCCGTCGAAGGCCGCATGCACACGAATGACCTACACGCAACCATACTCGCCCTGATGGGCCTCGATCACGAGAAACTGACCTACCGCTACGCCGGACGCGACTTCCGGCTGACCGACGTGGCCGGAAACGTCGCGACCGAGATCCTCGCCTGAGCAGATCGATCCCCGCGAGAAATCAACGGTAAACCCAGGGCGATCGGTCCGAGCTTCTCAAGAGCTCGGACCGATCCCGTTCGGGCCAGGACGGGTTGGGCTTTCTCGGCCGCATCGTCATAGACGATCACACGGAACAAGATCTCAACACATAAACACAAACACATTCTCACGCATCATTGTCAGCGTAGGGGTTGTTCCTGGTCCTTTGTCGGTTCGGCTGGCGGGGGAAATTGGCACCAGAGGGACTGGGACATGCTGGCCGGATAGCGGAGTTTCAGCAGGAGCCGGTTGACGCCCGCCTTGAGCGGCAAGTCGATCGTGAGCCGCTCGGCGAAGTCGGCGGAGTGGAGCCAGAGGGCCAGCTCTCGGCCGTTGAGGATGACTCGGGCCGCCTGGGGACCGGTGAGCACCAGGGGTTGGACCGAGTCTTCCTTCGCGTCAATCTCACCGTAGGCGTAGAACACGGCGGCCTCGGATGGCGTTTCGAGCCCGAGTTCTGCTGTCAGGCTCAGGCCGCCCCAGGCGGGCTCCGGCAAGGGCTGCCGCCAGCGCAGGTCATGGTCTCCGGATCGGATCGACGCCTTCAAGTCCACCGGTTCCGTCTCATCGAAAAAGGGGCGGCGAATGCCGTCAAGCCGGTCGTCGGGGAACGGTCCCAGGAGGTACCAGTCGGCCCTTGAGTGGGCGGCGGTTTGGAACGCCTCGGTGTCCGGGGCAGGGAGCTTCATGCTCTGCACGAGTTTGAGAAACTGGGGCTGGCTGTCTGGGCCGAACGCGAGATCGAAGACGGCCGATTGCAGGGAGACCCAGGTCTGCCTCGGGTTGAGCCGGACCAGAGCCGAGGCCAGGGCCTGCCGCCGGTCATCGGGCAGCAGGTCGTTGCCAAGGATTACGTGGGCGGCCATGCGAAGTTGGTTATCGGGGCCACCCAGGCGGCGGCCGTCGCGGTCAAGGTAGTCTCGGAGCAGAGCCGCAAGCCGGGGATACTCGCGAAGCTGACGCGCGACCTCCGCGCCCGGGTCGTCAGGCTTGGCCGCGGCCGCGAGGGTCGTCAGGGCCTCGGTCAGTATTCGAGTCCGGTCGGCGTCCTTGTCCTTGCCCTGATCCTTCTGCTTGTCCTGATCTTTGTTCCCGGCGTCGGCAGGCGCGGCGTCCCCCTGGTCGTGGACCACCCGGCTGGAGGACAGGGCCAGCGGGGCCAGGATCGCGGCCAGGTGGGTCAGCCCCTGGCGTCGGGCGTAGTTTTGCATCAAGACGCGGGCCTCGTCCTCGCGGCCTTCGGCCCGGAGCGCGACGTACCGGGCGCCGGTCACGCGCGCCAGCAGGTCGGCCGCGTCGGCCTGGTCGTTGGGGCGGTCGGCGCTGGAGACTCGCCCCTGGTTTTTCTGGGCCGTCTGGGCGGTGTTCAGGGCCTCCAGGGTCCGGCCACGTTTGAGGGCGGCGTCCGCAAGCAGCAGGTTGCCAGCCCGGCCGGCCTGGAGGCGGTCCTTGAGATCCGGAATCGGCTCGGTGTCGCCCGTGCCGTCGACGTATTCGCGAACGGCCTCGGCCGCGACGGCGTAAGGCTGCTGGCGGGCGAAGTCGCGGAGCAAAGTGCGGGCCTGATCCTGGCGGCCCGCCTTGAAAAGCGCGGTGGCCTCCCATGACAGGAACGAGGCGCCTGGCGGATAGCGCAGCCGACCGGCCTCGAAGAGCATGATCGCCTGGTCGAGTTGATTCGCCTCGGACAGGGCCCAGGCGTAGCGCATCACAGCGTTCGCCTGGAAGCTCTGCGCCGCGGTTGCCAGGACGGCGCGGAGCTCGTCGGATTCATGCCGCTCTTTGTGGATCGTGGCCATCCGCAGCAGGGCGCCGACCGGTGCGAGCGACTCCAAAGGCCGTTCAGCGAGCCTGGCCAGGGTGGCCAACGCCTCATCCGGCCGACCGTCGTCGAGGAAATATTCGGCCAGCGCGCGGTAAGGGGCGGATGCGTCCGGGTCCTCGTCGATCAGGGTCTTGAAGAGCGTCAGGCCCCGCGCCTCGTCGCGGATCGCGACATCGTGCAGCAGAACTTCAGCCGCCAGGCGGCGGACGTCGGCCGACTCCGGCGCCTGGTTGAGGGCCTGGTCCAGCCGTTTGCGGCGTTCCGGACCCTGGACCTGGCGAACCCAGAGCCGGACGTTGCGCTCGTCGTAGGGGTTCCGACTGTAGGCGACGGGCCGCTGCACCTCACGCCAGGGGAGATCCCAGGACGGGAACCGGCGGCGGGCGTCGCGGTACAGGTCGGCTTTGTAGCCCGGCTCCAGGAAAATCACATCGTAATACCCCTGGTCGAACGCAGGGTCGAGTCTGGGCAGGGTCGGCGGCCAGGGGAGCGTCCCCTTGGCCGCCTTGTTTCGTGTGAGAAAGAGGGTGGCCCAGTGCGCCGTCATCGTGTCGTAGCCACAGGTCTCGATCAAGGGGACGAGGACCGCACCCGCCTCGTCGGGCACGCCCAGGCTCTGGACCAGGAGTTGCAGCAGGACGTTGAAGCCGGATTGCGCCTCGACGCGGGCGAGCCGCCGAACCAGGAGCGGATCAGGCGCGGAGGCCAGGCCCGGCAGGTCAATCCCGCTGGGGGTCCGGCCAGTCGCGGCGCTCAGGCGATGTTCGAAGTCGATGACGGCAGCCAGCAAACCGAGAGCCTGATTCTGGTCGAGCCCGGCCACGCCCAGATTCAGCCCCAGGGCGGCATTAACGGCCCGATCGATCGCGTCGGGGGCGTTCTCCTGGTCGGCCAGGTCGGCCGGCTCGCCTCCGGCGATCGTCGCCAGGCGTTTGAGGAACTCCTGACAGGCGCGGGCGTCACCAGTCGCCCTGACCGACTCCCAGGCCAGGATGCGAGCCGCCTGGACCAGGCCGGGGACGAGCGCCCCTGAGGCGATCCGGCGGAGCGTGCCAACCCCAGACGTCCCGGCGGCCTCGGCGACCAAGGCGGGGGCCGACGAATTGAGCGGGTCGAGCTCCCAGGCCTCTTCGAACGCCTGCTGCGCCAGGGGGCGTTTGGCGTTGATCAGGCGGATCCGGCCGCGTGCCAACGAGTCGGACGCCAGCTTGCCGTCGGCCGCTTCGGGGAGCCGTGACTCCTCTCCGGCGGCGAGCGCCAGGACCACCTTTTGCGCGGGAGACCAGGGATGGTCGGCGTCGGCCAGCCGCAAGGCCGAGGCGCGGGCGGCGAGGTAGTCGGGAACGAACCGCGCGATCAAGGCCCCGGTCAAATCGACTTCGGGCGTCGGGCGGTCGAGCAAGAGGGCGAGGTTGAGCGCGGCCCGCGCTCTGACCAAGGCGGCGCGGTCGAAGGTGGCGTAGGACCGCGACGGCGAAGTGCCGAGCCATGCGTACGCCTCCGCCAGCAGCCGCCAGGATTTGGCCGCCCGGGGTTCGGCCCGCGCGGACTCGGCGGCGTCGGCCGCCGCCCGGAGCAATGCGGACGGATCGCCCAAGCGGAGGTGTTCCTCCGCCCGTCGCCAGAGTTGTCGGACAGGCTCGGGAGCCTGGTCGTCGGCCAGCCCTTTGAGTTCGGCCTGCCGGTCGCCGTTGACGAGGAGTTCAAAGAGGGCGAGGGCGGCAGAGCGCTGGGCCTGATGGTAAGCGGCGGCCGATTGCGTCTTCAGGTCGATCGTCCGCGTCCAGGGGGGGTGGTCGGGCCGAAGCACCCGCAGATTCAAGCGGGCCGGAGGCAACCGGTTCTCCGGGGTGTCGCCCCCGACCGGCTCGATGAACCCGGAGACGACCGCCGATGCGCCGCTGGTCTTGAGGATGCGGTCCAGGGTGCCGTCGTCGAGCCGGTCCCGGTGCGGGAACCCGGCCGAAGGGGCGAGTTCCAGTGCCCGCGCCTCGGTCGCGACCGGCAAGGCTCCGGGACCGTTGAGCAGCCAGGCGGCGGTCAGGTGGAACCCCTGCAGATCGATCGGGTCGGCAAGCATTTCGGCCAGACAACCGAACGGAAGGACGACCACGGGCGCGGGCGGCGGCTCGGCGGGCGTCGAGGCGGCGATGGGCGAACTTTGGGCAAGTTTAGGCGGTTCATCAAGCACGCGCCAGACGCAACCGGCGATCAAGGCGTCGTGGCTCCGGCCGCTGGAGTCGCGCAGCAAGGCCCCCTGGCCTTCGGTGAAGTCGTACCGCAGGACGTCCGTCTTTGACTCGGCCGGGGCGTCGATCCTGGGGGTGAAATTCTGCTCGTAGAGCCGGTCTTCGCTGATCCTCGCGAACGCGACTTGCCCGGCGAACCGATGATACCGCTGGTCGGCCCACCAGGTGCTCGCCAGGCCGAGCCGGGTCTCGACCGGCACGATGTCATAGGGGGTCTTCGCCCGCTGATAAGGGCGGTGGTCGTCGAGCCTGGAGGCGACGAGCGTGCCGTCGAGGAACAGCTTCATGCCTCCGGCGCCCCAGACTCCGGCGACGTGGTGCCAGCCGGCTTCGAGCCGCGCCGGCCGCCAGGAAAGTTCGGTGGAGACGCCGTCGAGCTCTTTATTGAACGAGAGTCGGCCGTCGCGGAGCACGAGGTTCATGCGGCCGGCGTCGTCGCCGATCAAGGGCATCTGGGCCCCGCCGTCCCAGTGACGGTCGAGCGCGAACCAGAGTTCCACGGTCCCTTGCTTCAGGCCGTCGGGGATCGGCTGACGAAGCCAGACGAAGGACGACTCGCCATCGAACCAGAGGGCATGCCGGCCAGGCGTCTCGGCCTTGGCGGTCAGGTCGGCCCCCGACGCGGGCATGGCCGCCACCACAGTGGAGAGGCCGATGAGGACGGCGCCGAGGCTCTGCGGGATCAGACGGGACCGGGTCATGAGCGGCACTCCGTTTCGGCGGCGAAGCCCGTCCCGGCAAGGAATCCGCTGGCCAACGCCCCCCGACCGAAATCGAACATGGGATCCTGATCCGCGATGATAACCCGGCCAGATCCGCCGCCACAAGGAGGCCACGAACCAGGCCAACGCCGTTTTATTCCCAATCGTGCGGAATCATCCAGGCTAGGGTGAGCCGACGAATGAGGATCACCTTGTCCCCCCCGACAACCTCGGGACCTGAGCTCAGGAGGCCGCTCCACGAACCGGACCTCGACACCAGTCCACTCCAGCAACTCTCAGACGAAAAACATTGAGACATCATGCTCCGACAATCCCTACCAACATAACCAGACAAGTCATCATTGCTTCTCTATATTTTTTAAATTCCGACTGTATCTCCACATCTCCTTTCTCTATACTGCCAAGCAGAGGAGGGCCCGGTGTCGGGCCTCGGAGTCTGCGATCCGAACCGGGAAGGATGCAAACAAAATGATGACGGCCATGATGGAACGGATGGGAATGACGGCTCCGACCACGAGCATGCCAGGCATGGGTGCCGGCATGATGGGCAGCCCCTCGGCAATGCCGACCGGCATGAACATGATGATGGTGCCCCGTTGCACGATCAAAATGGAAAAGTGCCCGGGCGGAATGAAAATCACCTGCAGTTGCGACGACAAGATGGCCTGCTCCATGATGCAGAGTCTCTGCACCATGCTCGCCGGCGGCATGGTCTCTTGCTGCATGATGATGAACGGCATGATGGTCTGCTCTTGCAACCTCATGATGGGCATGTGCAAGTGCGAGATGACCGAGGACGGCTGCTGCATCACCTGTACCAGTGGCGACGAAGCTTGTGCCGCCATGATTCAGGCCTGCTGCGACTGCTGCGCCACCATGATGAAGGCCGGATGCACCTGCTGCGTCATGATGAACGGCACGCCCGTCTGCTGCGGTTGCTGAGCGAAACCGCGGAAGTGTGGGGAACAAGAACGGCGGTCCGAGGATGCAAGCCGATCACGTTGCGGCTCGTCTCTGAGCAGGCCGCGGCGAAAAAGAGCGGATCGCCTGCCAACCCAGCCAGCCAACGAGCCGGCCACCCTGTGCGATGGGGTGGCCGGCTCGCGTAACTTCATCAGTTGGCGCTGGAGAGCAAACTCTGGAGATGCCAAGGTGGAGCAACACAGGCCTTCGCCTGCTCATAGGCAAGCCGATAGAGTTCCTGAACCCCCAGGTTGAAGCCCATCTCGCCAAATCGCCCCACCATCAAGGAAGTCGGACACACCATGAAGCCCTGAACCGAAATCTCGGTCGCAGCCGCGCGGGAACGGGGGATGGATCCAATCTCACCTTCACCAAAAATCCGCTGGGCAGTCATGGGACAGAACTCCGAGGAGGGCGAAGTTGGTCGCCGCTTGGCTTCATTCTCTACCAACATTATCGACTTAATCGCCATTAAGGCAAATCTCTTTTTCCATTTTCTTGGAAGTCTCCTCAGAACCAAGACTTAGAATCACCATGATTCACCCGCTTAACCCCCATGGCAGGACAAACACAATCCCAACAACCCCTTCCCGAGGCCCATCTCGACCAGAACGATTGAATTAGGACATTCCTGACGATCCTTGGCGCCATGGCATACCTCGACGGCGTGCGTGCCTAACCCAAGGGGTGAGCCCGCTGCTTTCCACGTCGAGGTCGTTGCGCAACTTAATGAGAGCCATGGTTCAATCGAGGCGCGGGGCCTCGGAACCAATGCTCGCCGGCGGCAGGGGTTCTGGCGGCCCGATGAGGAACGGCACGCTCGGGTCCCGCGAACGTGGAAATCGACGGCTCTGCTCGCCCCGTTCCCCCAGTGTCTTTCCACCGAGGCAATCAGGCCAACAGCGCAACGATCTCATGATCACGCGCGAGGCCGCGGAGCTTTTCCTGAGCCCGCGCCTCGATCTGGCGGACACGTTCCTTCGTGACCCCCAGTTCCTGGCCCAACTGGGTCAGCGTCTGCTCGCATGCGCCTCCGATTCCGTAGCGGCCGATGAGGACACGCCGCTCGCGGTCGCCGAGTCGAGCCAGCAACCTCGCCACGGTCAGTTGCCTCTGCTCCTGGACGTCCGAATGCTCCGGAGCTTCGGTGCGGGAATCGGAGGCGAGGGCGAGGATATCGTCTTGGCCAAGGAGGAAATGAGCCTGACGATCACTTTTGGCGTGGGAGGCTCGCGCCAGTTGATTGCGGATAGCCCAGGTCGCATAGGTGCTGAACTTATTGCCGCGAGCGTAGTCGAACGTCTCAACCGCTCGGAACAGCACGAGGTTCCCATCGCTGACCCGCTCGAACAGATCGTCCTGGGAGCCGAGGTTCCGCCTCGCGATCGAGACGACCAGGCGCAGGTTGGCACGCACGAGTTGGCCTCTGAGAGCGAGCGCCTCGGCCTGGTCACGCTCAATCTCATCAAGGTCCTCGGTTTGCGCGTGCTCCGGATCGATCTGGGCGCGGAGACGGCTGGCGCGGAACTTCAGGTAGTTCATCTTGCGAAACAGATGGGCCTCCTGCTCGCGCGTCAGGAGGGGGGCCTCGTCATAGAGGCTGGCCAGGTAAGGAGGCATCCCCACGGGGGGTTTGCTGCGACGTGTGGTCTGAGCGGCGGTCGGCGCGGGCATCGGGGCGAGGATCGCGTCCTGAGCACCCGGGTCGTCAAAACTGGGGTGGCCGATGTACGAGAGCTCGGTGCCGAGGAGACGGCGGGCTCGAATCGTGTCGGCGAGTGGATCAGAGTGGGCGCGAGCCCGGTCGAAGGCCTCGGCCGCAATGCTCGGACCTGGGCTTCGACCGAACGTCCGCCAGACGGGCGACGGCCCACAAGTCGTCACCGAGAGTGCGCTCATGCTTAAATCTCCAGGGCGCGTCGATTCCTGCGCTGGACGGGCGGAGGGGCCGGCTTCAACGTGACAGGAGATCCGGCAATGACCAGCATTCTGGTAGCGACACGAGGACTTCACTTGCTTGAGTTGCACGATCAAACCTGGGAATCCATCCGATTCTCGGGCGTGGCGGATCCCACCAACGTCGTGAGCCGGCCTCGCGCCGGCTCACGACGTAGATCGGTGCCACCTCTTTCATTCAGGCCGCCGCGCGACCGGCTCCCCCCTCTGGAGGAGGGAGCGGGTCCCGTGTCCGCTCGACAAATCCCAGAAAGCGGGCGAACCGCCGCTGCCGGTGGCGTGCATACCAGGTCTGGCGGGTCCGATCGCGGGTTCGCCTCGCTCGCGTTCCATCCACAGCGTCTCTCCCTAAGTACAAAGCGCCCCCGGCCGGCCACTCCCGGTGTGGGCGAAATCTCAAAGGTGAAAATCTTCAAAATGGAGTCATTCGCCCACCAGCCGGCGATCCCAAATGCGATCCCCGACCGCTGGTTTGCCCACCGGAGCGAGCCCCGTGCAATGTCATCAAAACTTGTGGCGAACGATGACTTCGGAACAACCAGAGATAATGGCGGAGGGGGGGGAACCTCGATGCCCCGTCTCGCGGTCGATCACGCCGATGAAGTCTTCACGCATCGAGCGTGCCAAGGCATTTGTCAGCACCGCAATTTCTTATACTTCACTGATCTCCGCGCCAATCTCTCCGCCTTGGCTGGCGATCCAAGCTTCTATTTCAGAAGCCTTTAAATCACATGGGCGATTCGTCTCAACGGCCGGCGAGATCGACAACAAAATCCACGAAGTCGGAAATTCCGGGCGCGCCCCCGAACCGTGAGCTTGAGGATTTTTCTTCCCTGGCTGGTGAGAATGGTCCTACCCTGGCGTTGGAGAAGGCCCGCCCTCAAGTAGGCTCGTCCTTATCTCCCTCAACGGATCGCGTAATGGAGAGGCCCAGTTCCCGCAGCTTCAGACGTAGCGTCCGAGGCGCGATTCCCAGGATCCGAACGGCCTGGAGCTGGTTTCCCTCGGTCAATCGGAGCACTTGGGCGAGGAGATATCGGTCGACATGCTGATGCACCTCTTGGTAGAGGTCGCTGACTCCGGCCTGGAGTCGTTGGTCAATCCAGGCTTCGATCCGCGGCTCGGCCGCGGCCGCCGCGGCCGGCTTGGGAAGGCTGAGATCGGGGAGAAATTCGGGAATCAGGACCGGGCCGCTCGACTGGAGCATGGCTTGCTTCAAAACGCTCTGCAACTCGCGAATGTTCCCCGGCCAGTGATACTGGCGGAGCTTCCTCATCGCCGCCGGGGTAATCCCCCTGAGTTCGCGCCCGAGTTGTCGGTTGAACCGGCGCATGTAGTGCTGCACCAGGAGAGGGAGGTCATCGCCCCGTTCGCGCAACGGCGGCAAGTGGATTGTGAACCCACTTAACCGATAGATCAGATCGAGGCGGTACTTCCCTTCCGAGGCGAGCACCTCCAGGTCGTGGTTGGTCGCCGCGATCAGCCGGACGTCAGTTCGAACAGTCTCGTTGCCACCGACGCGTTCGAAGGTCTGCTCTTGCAACAGCCGCAGCATCTTGGCCTGTGTCGCCAGCGGCATGTCGCCAACCTCATCTAGAAAGAGCGTGCCGCCGTTACACTGCTCAAACTTGCCGATACGTTTGCGATCAGCACCGGTGAACGCTCCTTTCTCGTGGCCGAACAACTCACTCTCCTGGAGCAGTTCGGGAATGGCGGCGCAGTTGATGGCCAGGAAGGGCGCCAGGGCTCGCACGCTGTGCTGATAGATGGCGCGTGCCACCAATTCCTTGCCCGTGCCGCTCTCGCCGGTGATCAGTACGGTCACCTCCTGGCCAGCCACCCGGCCAATTGCCTTGTAGACCTCGATCATCGCCGGGCAGCGGCCAATGATCGAGTCACCGCGGTCCTCGTCGGGGGCGTTTCGGCGACTTCGGCCGGCTCGCGGGCCAGCCGCGACAGTTCCAGCGCCTGGCCGATCACAAGGCGAAGGCGCCGGAGATCGACCGGCTTGGAGAGGTAATCGTAGGCCCCCTGCTTCATCGCCTCGATCGCGGAGTCGGCGTCCGTGGCGTCGGTAATGAAGATCACGGGGATCCGTGCATCGACCTGACGGAGCAGCCGATAGACTTCCAGCCCGGACATGTCGGGCAGCCGGAGATCGAGCAAGATGACGTCCGGCGTCCGCGCGGTGGCCTGGCGGACCCCGTCTTGACCGGCCAAGGCCACGCGAATCTCATAGCCGGCCCCGCCGAAGATATGGGCCAACTGTTCCTGGATCAGATCCGGGTTGTCATCGATGAGCAAGACGCTGGCCATGGTGCACCTCGAGGGGGACGTCTCGACCTCGAAACGCCGGCTGAACCACCGCTTCGTCAGCCGAAGACGGTCCGCCAATGAAGCTGCCCCGCTCGATACCGCCCCTCACCGAACAACCTCGCACAAAAGATCTTCGCCATCGGGTTGAAGCGATCTCTTGATCTTACTCCTCCTCATCGCCAACCGCATCAGGCGACGGTCCATCTTCTCGCCTCGGCCACCGACCTCGTCCTGTGTCTCCGCACCCTGCGGTCGGGTAACATAAAGCCAAGCCCGAATGCAAATTCAAACGATCGGCTCTGTCCTGATCAAGGGTCGCTTGGCCCTCTGAGGTCGGCATGCACGACAATCCCCGCGCCCGACGAGTTGCCTACGGCGTCGCGTTGCTCAATGTTGTGGTCGCGATCCTGGTCCAACGCCACCTTACGTCCATCCTGGGCGACAGAGCCCTGTACATCACGTTCTTCCCGGCGATCCTGGTCGCCGCGTATCTCGGTGGCTTCTGGCCCGGGTTCCTGGCAACCGCACTGAGCGCCATGGCCGTCGCCTTTTTTTTTATCGAACCGCTATACGCTCTCCGGATCAAAGGCATCGCCGACGCGACCACTCTGCCCCTTTTCCTGCTGATCGGCACGGTCATCAGCGTCTTGAGCGAAGCGTTGCACCGCGCCTGGCGACGCATCGTGGCCGAAGAGCGTAACCGGGCCGAAGAAGTGATGGAGCGTCTTTTCAACCTCTCCCTCGACCTGATCTGCATCGCCGGGACCGATGGCTACTTCAAACGGGTAAACCCCGCCTTCCACCACGTTCTGGGTTGGGCGGAGAGGGACCTGATCGCCCAACCGTTCCTCCACTTCGTCCACCCGGATGACGTCGAGGCCACCCTCCGTGAAATGCAGACCCTCTCCACCGGCGTCCCGACCACCTCCTTCGAGAACCGCTATCGCAACATCGACGGCACCTACAAGCACCTCGTCTGGTCCGCCTCCCCCGAGTTGCGGACCGGTTTGATCTATGGCATCGCGCGAGACGTCACCCAGGCCAAGCTCGCCGAGCGGGAACTGCAGCGGGCCAAGGAGGCGACGGAGGCCGCCCAGGCCCGGGAAATTTCCATCCTGGAGAGCATCACTGACGCCTTTTACGCGCTCGACCGCGACTGGCGCTTCACCTATCTCAATCCCAAGGCCAGCTCGCTTCTGAGTCCGTTGCGGGGCAATCTCTTGGGCAAGGTGTTCTGGGAGGAGTTCCCCGAGGCGATCGGCTCGACATTCGGCCGGAACTTCCACGAGGCACGCGACACCGGCCGGACCGTCACGTTCGAGGAGTATTACCCGCCGTTAGAACTGTGGTTCGAAGCCCGGGTCTACCCCTCGGCTGAAGGCTTGTTGGTCTACTTTCGCGACATGACCGAGCGC
Source organism: Singulisphaera photorubra (assembly GCF_045290345.1). GTDB lineage: Bacteria > Planctomycetota > Planctomycetia > Isosphaerales > Isosphaeraceae > Singulisphaera. Next base: position 6,854,012 of record NZ_CP155447.1, read on the forward strand.
AAGCAGGCCGAGAAGGCCTTGCGCGACAGTGAACATCGTTGGCGCAGCCTGACCGAGGCGATACCGCAGTTGATCTGGACCACTCGACCGGACGGTGTGGCGGACTACTTCAGCAGCCAGTGCACAAAATACTCGGGGCTCCCGGAGAGCGAGCTGCTCATCCCAGGGCGCTGGCTGGAATTGCTGCACCCAGAGGATCGGGAATACTGCCGGAAAACCTGGGCCGACTCCGTCAAAGAGGGTCGCAACCACGAAGTGGAAATGCGGATCCGGCGGTCGGACGGCGCCTATCGCTGGTTCAATAACCGCGGAGTCGCCGTCCGGGACAACAACGGCACCCCGACCAAATGGATCGATTCATGTACTGACATCCATGAAATAAAACATTTAGAGGAGGAAAGGAGAGAGAACCAGGAGCGCCTACAGGCGGCCCTGTCGGCCTCGAGGACGGGCACCTATCGCTGGAACATCCGTACGGGAGCGGTCGATAGTGACGAGAGCCTCAACCACCTCTTCGGCCTGGCGCCCGGCCAATCCCTGAACCAACTTGAGGACTTTTTCCGACTCATCCACCCCGAAGACCTGGCTCCTGCCGTCGAGAAATGCCGCCGCTGCGCGGAGGAGGGAGCGGACTTCGTAATGGACTTCCGAGTCAACTGGCCCAACGGCAGTCTCCGCTGGCTCGCCGACCGGAGCAAGACGTATCTCGACGCCGATGGCAGACCGCTCTACGTCACCGGAGCGTGCGTGGACATCACCGACCGCAAGCGGGTTGAAGACGAACTGCGACACAGCGAGGAGTTGTTCCGGAACTACTTCGAATTGTCGTTGACGCCCATGGCGATCACCACGCCGGAAAAGAACTGGATCCAGGTCAATGACAAATTATGTGAGCTCCTGGATTACACTCGTGAAGAATTGCGGACCTTGACCTGGGACGAATTGACCCACTCCGACGACCTTGCCACCGACATTGGCCGGTTCGAGGAGTTGATGCGGGGAGAAATCGACGGCTATTCGCTCGAGAAGCGTTTCGTGAGCAAGAAGGGCCGACTGGTATCCACCATCATGTGCGTTCGGGCCGTAAGCCGGGATGACGGCACGACCGAATACTGTCTCGCCCAGTTGCTTGACATCACCCCTCAGAAACAGATCGAGAAAGAACTACGGCAAGCCAAGGAGGCGGCGGAATCGGCAAACCATGCCAAGGATGTGTTCCTTGCCAACGTCAGCCATGAAATCCGCACTCCCATGAACGCCATTCTCGGCATGACCGAACTGACCCTCGACACCCCCCTGAGCGAGGATCAACGCAAGCATCTGATGATCGTCAAGACTTCGGCCGAAGCTCTGCTCAGCGTGATCAATGACTTGCTCGACTTCTCCAAGATCGAGGCTGGCAAGCTCGAACTCGACTTCGCCGACTTCTCGCTCCGACGGGTACTCGGGGAGACCTTGAGGGCGTTGGCATTCCGCGCCCACCGGAAAGGACTGGAGCTCGTCTGCCAGATCCAGCCCGACGTCCCCGACCCCCTGATCGGCGACGCAGGCCGGTTGCGACAGGTCCTGCTCAACCTCATCGGCAACGCGATCAAGTTCACCGAACAGGGCGAGGTCGTGGTTCGGGTCGAGTCCGAGCCCACGGACTCGGTTCTGCCGGGACCTGGGTTGCAGCCCTCACAGGGATTGCGGTTCTCGATCCGAGACACCGGCATCGGCATCTCTCTCGACAAACAGTCGAAGATCTTCCAGGCCTTCGAACAAGCGGACCCGTCGACCACCCGCAAGTACGGGGGGACCGGTCTGGGCCTGTCCATTGCCTCGCAACTGGTGGCGTTAATGGACGGCCAGATCACCCTTGAGAGCACCCCTGGCCAGGGCAGTACGTTCTGCTTCACGGTCCACTTCGCCAAGCAAGCCCATCCAACGGACCACCCCTTCGAACGGCCGCTCGTCGACCTGAACGGCTTGCGCGTCCTGATCGTCGATGACAACGCGACCAACCGCCAGATCCTCGAGGAATCGTTGCGCGGCTGGAAAACCGAACCGATGGCGGTGGGAGATGGTCTCAAGGCCCTGGACGCGTTATGGCGGGGGGTCGCGCTGGGCCGGCCCTTCTCGCTCGTCCTGCTCGACGCGCGGATGCCCGGCACCGACGGCTTGGCCCTCGCCGCCAGGATCCTCCAGAGCCCCGAGCTGTCCGCCAGCCGGATCATCTTGTTGACCTCTGAAGATCTCCATGGCGACATCGCCCGTTACCGCGCGTTAGGCATCGCGGCCTACACGATGAAGCCGGTTCAACAGGAAGAGCTGCTGGAGATCATCCACCGAGTCCTGTCCCGTCCGACGCCCGCCGAACTGAGCACACCGACGGCGACGGCGATCACCACTGCCCCAGGCGAATCGACACGTCGGCTGCGCGTGCTGGTGGCCGAGGACAACCCGCTCAACCAGGAACTCGTCGAGCATCTCCTGCGCCGTCGCGGGCACGACGTTGTGGTTGTGGGTGACGGCCAAGCAGCCCTCGCCACCCTGGATCAGGACCAATTTGACCTGTCCCTCCTCGACGTCCACATGCCCGAGTTCGATGGGTTTCAGGTCATTGAAGCCCTGCGACACCGGGAGCAGTCCACGGGCGGTCACCTCCCTGTGATCGCGATGACCGCCCTGGCGATGAAGGGGGACCACGAACGTTGCTTACAGGCAGGCATGGACGACTATCTGGCCAAGCCGATCCGTGCTTCCGACCTCTTCGCTGTGATCGATCGCGTGCTGGCCGCACACCCCGAGCCGCACCCTCGCCCGCAACCCCAGACTCTGCTCGACCCGGGCACCTTGCAAGCGGCCTGCGACGACGATCCAACGCTGCTCGGAAAGCTATGCCTGGTCTTCCTGGCCAAATCCCCCGACGCCCTGGCGCGGGTCCGCAACGCGATCATCGAGGGCGATTCAGCGCGGTTGCAAGAGGCGGCCCACCATCTCCGCGGACTCCTCTCAACCTTCTCGGCGACAGCCGCCCATGCGGCCTTGAAGCTCGAGGAGGTCGGGGCCAGCGGACAACTCGACGCCGCCCCGCCAATCCTTGACGGCCTGACGGAAATGGTCAGACGACTTGTCCCGTTGCTGGATAACCTCTCCATTGAGCAGTTGCGGCGCTATGCGGAAAACGGGGGATCCCCCTGAGCCACAACGATCGGAACCAGGCCGGATCGCGTCGCTTTGAGGCCAGCAACAAGAAAATCCTGACATCCACACAACCCAATCTAACCAATGCTTTGCTTCCAACCTTCTTGTCAGATGACCCAATCAGGGGGCGAGGAGAGATCGGCGAGCTGCGCCATGGATGTTTGTGAGAGCACGCGCCGCTCCGCCGAGCGAATGCGATCGAGGACGGCGGCCAGGACGCGCGAGGCCAGGTTTTGCTCCTCGCGGGGAGACTGATCGGGTCCCTCGATCGCATGAATGACCTCGAGCAGAGAGATCGTCTGAGCGGGCCGGGCCAGGCGATACCCCCCCAGCGACCCACGCGTGCTCCGGACTAGGTTGGCCGCCTTGAGCTGGAGCAAGATCTGCACCAGATATTTCTCTGGGATCCCATTGCCCTCGGCAATCACACGGGCACGGACCGGCGACTCGTCCTGATCCTGCCGCGCCAGGGCAATAATCGCCAGACAAGCATACTCAACCTTGGCCGAGAGCTTCATCGCGGTATCCCTCCCGACAAGGCGTATAAGGGGACTGAAATCGTAAGTGCATGAGTACGGCCCCTCAAACTCCCGGACCCCATTCTTCCCTGACAGCCCCCGACGGCTTCACAAACCCGGGCGGGCTCTGGCCAAAGCTCGATTTAGCCAATCCCGACCGACTAAGTCAAGTTATATCACACAATGTCGACCAAGTTAATAGGGTTTAATTCCAAAACCAGGAGAAACGGCGGGGTCTTGATGGGAACGGCCCTTGGGAGGGTGCGGGGGCGAGGACGATTCTCAATCGAGGCAGATTGAACGCCAAGGTGATTTTCGACGGCTGGGTCGCTGTGCGAGCGACCCCGAACGGCCGGGCCAGCCGTGCTTTGAAAAAAATGGCCCGGCCGGTGGAAATCCAACGGGCGCCGGTCGACTGATTAAGAAGCGAAGGCTTGCCGCAGGTCTTCCTGAAGGTCCTGGACGTCTTCGATGCCGACGCTGAGGCGCACCAAGCCATCGTCGACGCCGCGTGCCTTGCGGATCTCGGCCGGGATACTGGCGTGCGTCATGGTGGCGGGGTGGCTGATCAGCGACTCGACTCCGCCGAGACTCTCGGCCAGGCTGAAGAGCCTGGTTCGCGTGAGCAAATGCCTGGCTGCTTCACCTCCACCGGCCAGACTGATGCTGATCATGCCACCGAAGTCGCGCATCTGCCGGCGGGCCAGTTCGTGGTTCGGGTGCGAGGATAGTCCCGGGTAGTAGACCCGGTCGACGCCAGGCTGCTTGGCGAGCCAAGGAGCAAGGTGCGCGGCGTTGGCGCAGTGCCGGTCCATCCGGACCGCGAGGGTCTTTGCGCCTCGGAGCACCAGCCAGGAGTCGAAGGGACCAGGGACACCCCCCGCGGCGTTCTGATAGAACCGGATCGGCTCGAGGAGTGCGCGCGAGCCGATCACGGCCCCGCCGACCACGTCGGAGTGGCCGCCCAGATATTTGGTCGTGCTATGCACCACGAGATCGGCCCCAAGCCGGAGCGGCTGTTGCAAATACGGAGAGGCAAACGTGTTATCCACCGCGAGCAAGGCCCCTGCCTTGTGTGCGATCTCGGCAATCGCCGCGATGTCGAGAACCTGCAGCAGGGGGTTCGTCGGCGTTTCGATCCAGATCAGCTTCGTGGCGGGCGTGACGACCCGGGCAAACCCTTCGGGGTTGATGTCGTCGGTGTACCGGGCGATCAGTCCCCACTGCTTGAAGACCCGCTCCAGCAGCCGGTAGGTCCCGCCGTAGAGGTCGGAAGCGGCGACCACTTCGTCCCCGGGTCGCAAGGTCAAGAGAACCGCCGTGCTGGCGGCCAGGCCTGACGCAAACGCAAGTCCCTGCTCGCCCCCCTCAAGGGCGGCAAGACAGGTCTCCAAGGCCGCGCGGGTCGGGTTCCCACTGCGCGAGTACTCGTAGCCCTTGTTCTCCCCGGGCGCCTCCTGAGTGAACGTCGAAGTGGCATAAATGGGCACGACCGTCGCCCCCGTGGCGGGGTCGGCAGCCTGCCCCTCGTGGATGGCGAGGGTGGAAAAACCGTGGGCTCGCGACTCTTCGGTCATGGGTCTTGTCTCGCTGGAAAACGCCGCGGGCGGGAACTCCCGGCCTTGCCGCCCGCGATTCGATTCAATTCGATGAGAAGGTCTCAGCGGCCGGGCGCCTTGTTCCAGTACTGGACCAGGTCGATCCGGGTAATGATGTCGAGCACAATCCCGTCCGATACGGCCAGGACCCCGGTGTTACCGGCCAGGAGCAGCCGATAGGCCTCGTCGAGATGGACCGAGACGTCAACCTGCGGCAACGGGCGTGCCATGATCTCACCCAGCGTGACCTTGCTCGGATCGCCGCCGTCGTGCAAGGCGCGGGCGAGAGTGATCTCCTGGATGCTCCCGACCGGCTGACCGTCGCGGAGCACGGGCAACTGCGAGATCCCGACCGATTGCAAAAGTTCGACCGCCAGCGCAACCGTGTCTTCCGGCCGGACCGAGACCAAGGCCCGCAAGCCACGGGTCCGGAGCAGGTCGGCCACCGTATGCGGCGGCGGAACGTCCCACCCGAGGTGCTGCTCCGCCAGCCAGCGATCATCAAAAAATTTACTCATATAGTTGCGCCCGGTGTCGGGGCAGAGCGCAACGATCAGGTCGTCGGGGCCGAGCCGCCGGGCGTAGCGCAAGGCCGCGGCGACGGCCGTGCCACTCGATCCACCGGCGAGGATCCCCTCACGCCGCGCCAGGGCCCGGGCCGTGTGAAACGACTCGGCGTCACCGACACGCAGCCACTCGTCGACCATCTGGCCGTTGAGCGTCTTGGGCACGAAGTCCTCGCCGATCCCCTCAACCTTCCAGGGGCGCGGGGAATCACCCGAGAGGACCGAACCTTCGGGGTCGGCCCCGATGATCCGGACCTCGGGATTTTGCTCCTTGAGGTAGCGGCCGACGCCGGAGATCGTTCCGCCGGTGCCCACCCCCGCGACAAACGCGGTGATCCGCCCTTCGGTCTGTTCCCAGATTTCCGGGCCGGTGGTGCGGTAATGGATCTCGGGGTTCGCCATGTTGCCGAACTGGTTGGGGCGCCAGGCTCCGGGGACCTCGCGGGCCAGGCGGTCGGCGACGCCGTTGTAGCTCTCGGGAGAGTCGGGGGGAACTCCCGTGGGGGTGATCACAATCTCCGCGCCGTAGGCCTTGAGCAGGCGGATCTTCTCATCGCTCATCTTATCGGGCAGAACAAAGATGCAGCGGTATCCCTTGATGGCGGCGGCCATCGCCAGCCCGACCCCGGTGTTGCCGGCCGTCGCCTCGATGATCGTACCGCCCGGCCCGAGTCGCCCGGTGCGCTCGGCCTCGTCGATCATCGCAATCCCGACGCGGTCCTTGATGCTCCCGCCAGGGTTATTCCCCTCGACCTTGGCCCAGACCTGCGCCGGCAGCCCCTCGCCAAGCCGCGAGAGCCGGACCAGCGGTGTCTTGCCGATGTAATCGAGCAAGCTCCGCTGGCTCGCCCCCGCCTCGCGATCGGTTGCCATCCTGACCCCCTGCTCTTTTTCCATCTCAGGCTCCTCCCCAAGGGAAAAGCGGCCGCGGCACGGCGACCCGAGATCTGGCAAAGGTACGTTCGGCGTTCCCTCACCCCTCTCACCATCGGCCCACTGACTTCACGGACTTCAGGAGAACACCCCTATCTTGATCGAACCCGTCAAGATCAATCAAGCCTCGCTCCCGATTCCTTCGGAAGTGACCCTAACTGGGGTTCTTATACTTGCCTTTTTGAGTTCGCTCGCCCTCAAGGCGAGCGGGGAGTGTAAGCGCCCTGTCTTTTTGCGCCTTCGCCTGGAATGATAACGACGGGGAGCGTGGAAGAAAGAAAAGACAAAACGCCCCGGCCGCCCGAGTGAATCCCAACGTCCGGGCCGGGCGGTCTACCACGGCCGGTGCGACTCTCCGCGTTCAATGAGTCGCGTCAGGCGTTCAGTCCCCCGGCCATGCACCTCACTTGGGAAGTCTGGGAGATTCGGCAAAGATGGGTGCACACTCGCTCGGCTTGACGGATTGCCCAGGCTCCCCGTCGTATCCACTTTAGGTGCCTGGCTACTAATCCCCGCTCATGCCTTCTTGTGCGGCTGCCCGACCTGTATTCGAACTCATTAAATGATGTGCAAGACCAGGGCGGCACAGCCGCGATCATCCACCAGAAAATCAAAATATAATGCGACGTGTTAGGATCGAAAATCCAGGACGATCCGGCCTTCGATCTGTCCGTTGCGCATTCGCTCAAACACGTCATTGATGTTTTCGAGTTTGTCGGTCGTAATGGTCGCCTTGACCTTACCCTCCCCCGCGAAGCCGAGCGCCTCCTTGAGGTCGAGGCGGGTCCCGACGATCGAGCCGCGGACCGTGGTGCCGGCCATGACCATGTCAAAGACCGAGAGTGGGAACGAGCCGGGTGGCAGGCCGAGGAGGGCGACCGTCCCGCCTCGGCGGAGCATGCCCATTGCCTGTTCGAAGGCCTTGAGGGAGACCGCCGTGACGAGCACCCCGTGCGCTCCGCCGGTCTCCTTCTTGATGGAGGCCACCGGTTCGGTTTTGAGGACGTTCACCGTCACCTTCGCGCCGAGCTTGCGTGCCAGGTCGAGCTTCGCGTCATCCACGTCCACCGCGGCGACGTGGAGCCCCATGGCGACCGCATACTGCACCGCCATGTGCCCGAGGCCGCCGATGCCCGAGATGACGACCCACTGGCCGGGCTTGGCCTCGGTGACTTTCAGTCCTTTGTAGACCGTCACGCCCGCGCAGAGCACCGGTGCGATCTCGGCGAAGTCGACCGTGTCGGGCAGGCGTCCGACGAAGTCAGGGTCGGCGATCACGTACTCGGCGAAGGTGCCGTTGGTCGAATACCCCGTGTTCTTCTGCGACTCGCAGAGGGTCTCGAACCCGGCCATGCAGTAGTCGCAGTGCCCGCACGACGAATGGAGCCAGGCCGCACCGACGCGGTCGCCCTCCTTGAGGTAGGTCACCTCGGAGCCGACAGCAGCCACGACCCCCGCCCCCTCGTGGCCGGGGATGAACGGAAGCATCGGCTTGATCGGCCAATCGCCTTCGACGGCGTGCAAGTCGGTATGGCAGACGCCGGAGGCCTCGATCTTGATCAGGATCTCCCGAGGCTTCGGCTCCGGGACCGGAACGTCCTCGATCACCAGTGGCTGGCCGAACGCGCGGGCCACGGCCGCTTTCATCGTCTTTGCCATGATGCTTCCTTCTCGTGTGATGTCAAGCAACCGGATTTCGAAGCAATTTTCGCGCCAGAGCGTTGGCCGCAAAAAGGGGTCGGGAGTGAATGGCACGAGGATAGCGTAAACACTATTATTCAAAAAAAAACCTATGCCGACTGACAAATTATATAACCAAGCGATTTCATGCTTTGCTGCATGATATAATCCCGCGTTTCATCAGACGCCTGGCTGCCCACCGCGGCATCCTCAACAGCGGATGGGGCTTGGGACGCCGCTTCACTGCTCGCGGCTCATACCGGTCCGGACGATCCACCAACTTCTTCTTGCCGATCAACTCCAACAGTCGCGACAGATCCGCTTCGATCCACGCGGGATCGTACAGATGACTCTCCTCGAACGCGCACGTGGTGTGGACCGCTCCCATGAAGCTCAGCGTCCGCGGCTTCACCTGCTTGGCCCGTAGACCGATAAGGTCCGGACCGATAAGGGGACATTCGTCAATTTTGCCGCTATATAGACAAAATGGGATAATATAAAGAAAGAGTCTTGCAAGAATGCTTTTATCTAGCTTACGCAGACTGCCTCAAGAATTAGGAATGTCCTCTTTAAGCCCCCCTTTAAGCCCCCCATTAAGCCCTCCTCGACAGGATGCTTCGAGGCTCGCCGCCCCGCGACCGTCGCGGCGATGATCAGTCGACCGATCGGTATACACCGGGAGATTTGGGAGGTTTATAGGACCGCAGGATGCAGGAAGCGACCGTGTCCACCCAGACCGTGAATAGACCTAGCATGGCACCCACTACGGCCGCTCCGAGTCCAACGTCTATCTCCAGTGCGTTCCCTGCCACGGTTCCCCCAATGCCGATGAACTTCGCCAGTGCCGCGCCAGTGATTGCTCCGCACGTGACGCCTGCTGCCAATCGCTGCCGCTTACCCGCCATCCGTATTCCAATCACTGCCCCCACTATGGGAGCCTCCCAGGCTAACGCGTAAAGTCCCTCGCGTCGCATGCCCCACGCCGCGATCGCAGCAATCGCGACAATCACCATTAACGAACGAACTCTTAAACGACCAGCAACCATAAATAAACATAGATATCCGCAGAATATTCGCCTATCCCGGACATCGGTCGAGAAAGGATGGACCGGAATCCGGCATCTTGCAGCAGCATATCAAGGCGTTGCGGTTTTACAATAGCGGTCGAAAAAGGGGTCGAGCGGGGCCGAAAAAGGGGTCGGGAGTCGTTTCTGACGCTGCGGCGTTTGAATTCCCGTTTACCCTGGGGATTTCCTCGGACGGCCACGGCCACGCAAGGTCGATCCCAGCCCGAGCGTTTTCGCGGTCTCCTGCTGCCAGCGGTCCTCGCCGAAGGGCGTTCCGCAGGGCGTTCCGCGAACCACCGAGCGACGGAGGGCCTGCAGCTCCGCTTCGGTTTCCGGCTGGTTCACGAACGCCGTCCACTGCCGAGGACGGGGGAACGGCCAGGCCTCTGCCAGAGTCACCGAGGCGACCTGCTGCCGACGCTGCCAGAGACTTCCCCAGCGCCAGTCCTCTGCCCGGGAGGCCAGGTGCGCCCGCAAGGCGTTCCGCTCCACGTACCGGCTCACGGTAAGCAAGTGCTCGTCGTCTTGCATCGGAAACGACTTGAATCATCCCTGCTAGAGCGGACCGGTTCCCGACGTCTGATGCGCGGCATGCCAACGCTGCGTGTGCGTCACGGTCAGCCACCGCAGAGACTCGGAGAGGTCGCCGTCGTGCTCCGGCCAGAGCACCAGATGCCAATGATTGGGCATCACGCAAAAATAGAGCACCCGCATCGGAATCTGGTCCCGGGCCTCTTCCAGCACGCGCTCGAACGCGGCGTAGTCGCCTTCGTTCCGGAACAGCGTTCCCCGACCCACGGCCCGATTCAGCGATCTCTTTTCCGCCACCCACCCACCCATGCACCCAAAATCCCAACTTGTCTTAGGCCCCCGGATGAGGCAACATCAAATTTGATGCAAATTGCGTGCGAGGAGTAGCCATGCTGGATTTAAATCGAGACATCGATTCACTATCGAATTTCAAGCGAAACACGCCCGAATTCCTCCGTCAGTTGAAGGAGTCGGGGCATCCCGTCGTATTGACCATCAACGGCAAGGCGGAATTGGTGGTCCAGGACTCAGCTTCATATCAGCGTCTGCTTGAACTAGAGGAGAAGGCCGAACGCATGGAGGCCCTTCAGGCGTCCCTTGCCGACATGAAAGCGGGCCGGGTGATTCCAGCAGAAAGCATGCTAGCGGAAATGCGGCAGATTCTCGCCGAGAAACAGTAACGGTGATTTACCGCGTCATCGTCACCGCCAGGGCGAACGTCGATACGATTGCGGCGTTTCGGTTCAAGACCGAGCAATCTACCCAAGCTGCCGCACGCTGGCTTGCTGGTTTAGAAAAGGCCATCGCCAAGCTGAGTAAATTCCCTGAGCGGCATCCCATCGCTGAAGAAGAATCGGAGCGTTTGGGCATTACGCTCCTTCAGATGATTTACGGCAAAAAACCGGGTACCTACCGTCACCTCTTTTCCATCGAGGACGACGCGATTGTTTTGCACTACATCCGTCACAGTGCCCGCAACCTGATCGATCCTGAAGAGGCTTAGCCAGGCAAAGCCCCCTCCCTTACACCGGGTCCGCGAAAGAGAGGAAAAAGGGGTCGGGAGTGAATGGCACTAGCTTAAGACGCATTTCTTTGTCCTTAAATGACTTGTAGCTCTTACTCCGCGGCCTACACAAAATTCATGCAGACATGTGCCGTAGCGCACTTGACTACGAAACGAGCGGCTTTCAGCTTATTGAAACTGTGTTCATTAATTTAAACCTCGTGCACAGCAACCCGATATTCAGCACAAAGCCATGTAGCACAGAGGCTTGCGCCAAAGATGGCGTCATTCACTCCCGACCTCTTTTCTTCGACCGATTACCACTCGTAAGCCGCATGACTTCCGCCGAATTCTACAAGCTGGTGCTCGCCCTTTGGGGCGAGCATTGGCGGCAGAAGCTTCCCAAGCTTCTGGCGAAGTATAGTCACAGTGACACGCGGCAGACGTTCTGGAACTGGCAACATGGCACAATACGGAAGTACCGGAGTCGGTGGCAGTGATGCTGGCCAAAGAGGCCAGCAGGCCGCGCAGCAGGTAGGTGGGCTGATTGAGCCAGTACGCCTCCAAAATCGGCCCACAACTTAACTTAAGGCCTCCGCCTGCCCAGCCGGAATCACCCCGAGCTGTGCCATCAGGCCCGGTACGTCCATTAGGAAACGGGTCTCTTTGATCCTCCCGTCCACGAGCCGGTCGAGGGCCATTCCCCAGACCGTTACCCGGCGACCGGTCGGCGCGACACCGAGGAAGTGGCCCTGATGCGTTCCCGTCCAAACGAAGCGGCTGACCACTCGGTCGCCGTCGGTCAACTGCTCCTCTACAGACCAACAAATGTCGGGGAACGCGACACCCACCTCTCGTAACGTCTTCTGAAAGCCCACCAGGCCTTGCTCCTGCCCCGGCAACGGTGCGAGATGGATGTAGTCTTCACAGATGAACCGACAAGCGCCATCGCAGTCGCCCCGGTTCAATATCTCCTCAACAAACTGACGGACAATCGCTGCGTTGTCTGACATCGTTGAGCCTCCAATAATAGAGAAACGTCACCGACCACTTTAACGCGGCCCCACCAATCAGTTACCCAACTGACTTATTTGAATACCCGTCGGGCGATCAAGCAATGGGGGATCGCTTGCGAATTAGAAAGAATCAATGTTGCGCGGGCACGGGTGAAAAAAGGGGTCGGGAGTGAATGGCACGAGGATAAGGATTCTGCGCAGTACTATTTCGGGCTCCTGTACACTGTTTTTGTGACGAAAACCAGTGCACGCCCGCTCTAAACCTCGTGCCATTCACTCCCAACCCCTTTTCTCTCCTGAAAACAATGTCGCAAAGTGCTGCCGGACAGAGTAGCGGATTGAAGTCACGGAGGTCGGTGTCAAGTCGTTGACCGGCCGCCGATTCAGGCGGGCCCCGCTGGCCAAGGCTGGCTGGCCACCCCGAAATTCGGGAGATATTGTCGGCGGGACCTGCGGAAAGTACGATATTAACGTGACGTATAATCTGAGTTTTCATTGAAATAGCGATAATGCCACGAAAATATTTTCACTTCCATACATATACATTATCCCAACAACACAAGAATAGTAACACGATGCGACGATTCAATCTTACGCAATTGGCCACCCAATTCAAAATCTCTAATTTAATGATTCTTGTTGCCTTGTCAGCGATCGGAATGTACGCGTATCCAATAGTTTCGGAAAAATCAGCGAGACTTGCGCGAACCAGGATTCGTTACGAAGTAAAAAGCGACGTAAACCGAAAAGCCCGCCTTCTTTATACAAAGGCACTGGCGAAGCAATCCTACCCGGCTGTAAGGAGTTGGCTGTCCGACCAAGCTCGATATCATGGTGATCTCGAGAAGAAGTATAAGAAAGCTGCTTCATTCCCATGGATGACGGTGGCACCTGATCCGCCAAGACCCCTGACTATTATAACTGAAGAACAGGTCGCAGAATCGCTAAAATCGATGACTCCTGCTGAGATTAAAGCAAAATACGAAGGTCCTAAGCATAGGCCATACAAATATGGGTTACAACCTTCGCATCTGCCTCGGAAGTTGAGCGATCTCAAATCCTTGTGATGCCTGATTCTCCGACCTTACGGTTTACGACTGAGCTCACATCGAGCAGATCCGATAACAGCTGCCAAACTGACGTGGAAATCACGGGACAAAGCCACGCTTGCCCGAGAGGATCTCTGAGATGGTGGAAACGTCGGCCGCCGCAGCTTAAGTTGTTCCCTTGGCTTCGATCAGATGCCGCGACATATCCGCGTCGGAGCCTGGTGGAATTGGGTGCTGCTCGGTCTCATGCTTCTCGACGAAGTCCGGCTCGCTGGGTTTCGCCACCGGTTCGGCAGTCAGCTTAATGTGCATGCCGGCCGCCAAGGCGTAGCGATAGAGCGTGTCGAGAGTGGGATTGTTGTTCCACCCGTTCTCGAGTCGAGAAATGGCCGCGCGAGTCAGGCCCGATTGCTGCGAGAGATCCGTGATTGATACGCCCCCCTGCTCTCTCGCTCGCTTGATCTGGTCGACCAGTGAGAGCAGCTCGACGAATTGACCATGCGGAATCGGCTCGTCGATCTCGCCCCGGTCCACGAGGCTGGATGGTCCGGGCCGCTCGGCCTGGAATTGCTCCCGAATGGCTTCGAGCTCTGCACTCTCCGCATCGGTCAACTTAATCACATGCCGGTCCTTCATCGGTGTTCCCATGAAATTGCCTCCATCAAGGGGAGACGGGATAGGCGGTGATAGGGAAGATCACGTGAGGATCATCTCTCAATGTCCTCCAGACCACGGCGATGAAAACCCCCCGATGGGGTCCATCCGAACGTGATGGGATCGCCGTGTCGACGGCTCCGCTCGGTCCGGCTGGCGGGATCCATCAGAACCGCCTCGACCTCATCAGGCATCAGCCCGTGGGCGGCGATATGCTGGACGTTCCCTCGGGGGAATCCCAATCGACGATGACGTCCACAAACGCATTCACCTATGCCCGTCTTCCTGTTGCATTATAACGTACGGTAAGCGATGGTCAATACGTAAGCCCTACGACAGCCCTATGGCTGCCCAATGACGAATCACTGATATGGCCCCATCGGGTAAAAGGCAGCGGCGGTAGCATCGTTGCCCGGCTCAGAGACTCCGACAACGCACTTCGGCTAGAGTCCCCCCTGGCCATGCACCTCACTTGGGAGGTCTGGGAGATTCGGCAAAGATGGGTGCCCACTCGCTCGGCTTGACTAATCCCCTCATCCCCTGAGAGAAATGCGACCAACTGAGTAGAGTGAATCCCAAAGACATACGGCCGGCCCGACCGCCGGGGTGAATCCCCAACGGCCGGGCCGGCCGTGCTACTGTCGGTGCGACTCTCTTCGATCGATCAATGAGTCGCGTCAGGCAAGGCGTGGTCTCCACCGCTCAACGAGCTGGACTCGCCATTCTCCCCGTTGCCGTTGCCGGCGGTCGTCGAGTGGTCCCCATGAGAATGGCCCGAGGCTTCTCCCGATCCGGCGGGGGTCGGCGTCGTTTTCAGCGGGTGACGCCACTCACTGAGGCGCTGCATGAGGACGTAGAAGACCGGGACGAAGAAGACGGCCAATACCGTCGCCGCGAGCATCCCGCCGAAGACGGCCGTGCCCAGCGACCGCCGGCTGGCGGCCCCGGCGCCCGTCGCGTTAACCAAGGGATAAATCCCCAGGATGAACGCGAACGAGGTCATCAGAATCGGCCGGAACCGGAGCCGAGAGGCCTCGATCGCCGCGTCGATGATCGATCGTCCGTGAGTCCGCAACTCGCGAGCGAACTCCACGATGAGGATCGCGTTCTTGCTCGCCAGGGCGATGATCAAGACGATGCCGATCTGGGTATAGATATTATTATCCATCCCCCGGACCGCCACGGCAATCACTGTGCCCAGGAGGGCCAGCGGCACCACGAGGATGACCGCCGCGGGCAACAACCAGCTCTCGTACTGAGCGGCCAGGACGAGGTAGACCATCAAGACGGCCATGGCGAAGACGTAGATCGACTGTGAGCCGACTTTCTTCTCCTGGTACGACATCGCGGTCCAGTCGTATCCCATCGAGGCGGGGAGCTTGCGGACGGCCATCTCCTCCATGAGCTTCATGGCCTGGCCCGAGCTGTAACCAGGCGCCGCCGCTCCTGAGATCGAAGCTGAGGGATAGAGGTTGTACCGCGGGATGATTTGCGGGCCGAGCCGTTTCTCCACCTTGACGAGCGTGCCGAGCGGAACCATCTGCCCTTGCTTGTCGCGAACCTCGAGCCGGCGGATGTCCTCAGCCTCGACCCGGAACCGCTGGTCGGCCTGAACCCGGACCTGATACGTGCGGCCGAATCGATTGAAATCGTTGACATAGGCAGATCCGAGCGCAGTTTGAAGTGTGCCGAAGATCGTCTCGAGCGGCACGCCGAGGCTCTTCGCCTTCACCCGGTCGACGTCGGCATAGATCATCGGAACGCCCGAGCGGAACGTGCTCCGCAAGCCGGCCAGGCCCGTCTGCCCGTTCCCGCTCGCGAGCATCTCGTCGAGCACCTGCTGGAGCTCGGTGAGGCCAACCCCCGCGCGGTCCTCGACCTGCATCTGGAACCCGCCCGAGACGCCGAGCCCTTGAATGGCCGGCGGTGGGAAGGCGAAGACCATCGCCTCACGGACTTGCTGGACCTGGCCCATGAAGTTGCCGAGGATTTCATCCTGGCTCTGGCCGGGCTTCCCCTCGCGCTCTTCCCAGGGCTCATAGGTGATGTACATCGCCGCGGCGTTGGACGCGATCGCCTGGTCGAGGATCGACTGCCCGCCGATCAGGAACCAGCCCTTGACTCCAGGGGTCTTCTTCAAGATGGCGCTCACCTGATCGACAACCGCTCGCGTCCGAATCTGAGAGGCGGCATCGGGCAACTGGATGCCGACGATCGCGTAGCCTTGGTCTTCGGTGGGGAGGAACCCGGTCGGCAACTGGGTGAACCACCAGCCGGTGAACCCGACGAGAATGACGAAAAGGAGCATCATCGGCGCGACATGCCGGACGAGGCGGCGGATGATCGCGGTGTAGATGGCCTCGCAACCGTCATAGATCGCGTTGAACGCCCGGTAGAAAATGTTCTTCTTCGCTTTGGTCGGCCGGAGATAGACCGCGCACTGCGCGGGCTTGAGGGTCACGGCGTTGATGGCGCTGATGACCGCGGTGGCGGCGATGGTCAGGGCGAACTGACGGTAGAGCTGGCCGGTGATCCCGCCAAGGAAGGCGGTCGGCAAGAAGACGGCCATCAACACGAGCGTGATCCCGATGACCGGCCCGATGACCTCGTCCATCGCCTTGATCGTCGCTTCCCTGGGGGGTAGGCCGCCGCGATCGATATGGTGAACCGCGTTCTCGACGATCACGATCGCGTCGTCGACGACGATGCCGATGGCCAAGACCAGGCCGAAGAGGGTCAGCATGTTGACCGAGAACCCGAGCATCCCCATCGCCGCGAACGCGCCGATGATCGTGACCGGCACGGTCGTCGCGGGAATCAAGACCGCCCGCCAATCCTGGAGGAACACCAGGATGACGATCAGGACGAGCACGCCCGCCTCGAACAGGGTCTTGTAAACCTCATGGATCGACTCATCAACGAAAATCGTCGTATTGAACGGAATAATATAATCAAGACCTTCGGGGAACGACGGCCGGAGCGCCTTCATGGCGGCCTCGACCTTCTTGGCGACGTCGAGGGCATTGGCGCCCGGAAGCTGGAAGACGGCCAGGGTTCCCGCCGGCTTGCCGCTGATCTCGCACCACTGGTCGTAGACCTGCGACCCGAGCTCGACGCGGGCCACGTCCTTGACCCGGGTCAACCGAGCGGCCGCGCCGCTGCTGTCATCGACGTTGGCGAAGCTGCTGTCGTCCACCTTGACGATAATGTCGGCGAATTCCTTGGGGTCGCTCAGTCGGCCCAGGGTCGTGACGTTGTACTGGAACCCCTGGTTCTTGGCCGACGGATATTGCCCGACCTGGCCGGCCGCCACCTGGACGTTCTGCTCGCGGATCGCCAGGAGGACGTCCTCGGTCGTCAGGTTGCGGGCCTTGAGCTTCTCGGGGTCGAGCCAGATTCGCATCCCGTAGTTGCTGCTGCCAATGACCATGACCTCGCCGACGCCGTAGATCCGACTCAGCTCATCTTTGATCCGGAGCGAGGCATAATTGCTCAGGTAGAGGTCGTCATAGCGGTCGTCGGGCGAGATCAACGACACCGCCATGATGATGTTGGTCGACTGTTTCTTGGCGGTGACCCCCTGCCTCTGCACTTCCTGCGGCAGCCTCGGCAAGGCGACGGCCAACCGGTTCTGCACGAGCACCTGGGCCTCGTCGAGGTCGGTGCCGACCTCGAAGGTCACCGTCAGCTTGTACGACCCGTCGCTGGAGCAAGTGGAGGACATGTAAAGCATGCCCTGCACACCGTTGACCTCCTGCTCGACGGGAGACGCCACCGTATCGGCCAAGACTTTGGCATCCGCGCCCGGATAGACCGTCGCGACCAGGACCGTGGGCGGCGTGATGTCGGGATAGCGCTCAATCGGCAAGCCGGAGAGCGTGACGAAGCCAACGAGCATCGTCATGATGGCGATGACGTTGGCGAAGATCGGGCGATCAATAAAAAAGCGGGACATGATACCTTAAGGATCCTCAGGAGCGGGGGGCATCCTCGGCAACCGCGATCGACTTGCCGGCTTCCGTCGCGGACATCGGCTTCACTTTCGCCTTGGGGCGAGCCCGAAGCAGGCCATCAACGATCACGCGGTCGTTGGCCTTGATTTTCCCCTCGACCACGCGAAGGTCGTCGACCTGGGCACCGACCTTGACCGCGCGATACTCGACCACGTCGTCCGCGCCCACCACCAAGAGATACTGCCCCGACTGGTCGGTCCCCAACGCCCGTTCGGGAACGAGCAGGGCCTCCTTCTGCTGGTCGGTCGGTACCCGGACCCGGACGAACAGGCCCGGCAAAATCAGGCCGTCCGGGTTGGCGAAGACGCCACGGATACGGATCGTCCCGGTCCCCGGATCAACCCCTGGATCCTGATAATCGATCTTGCCCTGATGCGGATAGCCCTTCTCGTTGGCCAGCCCGAGCTCGATCGGCTCCTGGCTCTCGGCCTGGGCGCCCATCCGGTTCTTCGACCGGAGCAGATCGAGTTCGTTCACGTTGACATAAGCATAGATCGGGTCGATCTTGACGATCGTCGCCAGGAGCGAGGCCTGGCCGTCGCCCACCAGGTTGCCCACGTGATAATTGACCCGGCTGATCCGGCCGGTGATCGGGGAGGTCATCCGGCAGTAGCCGAGCTCGATCTCGGCCGTGCGGACCGCGGTCCTGGCCGCGCCGACGTTGGCTTCCGAGACGAGGATATTGGTTTCGTAGTCCGCTTCCGCCTGGTCGAAGCTGGCGCGGTCCGACTCGACCTGCGCCTCGTTCTTCTTGCGGTTGGCCTCGGCCTGGTCCATCTCCTCACGCGACCCTGCCCCGCGTCCCGAGAGGTTGCGCTGGCGGGTCTCGGCGACGCGTGCCAGTTGCAGTTGCGACTCGTCGAGCGCCAGCTGCGCCTTGGCGACTTCACGGGACCGCGACTGCTTGGCCTTGGTGAAGTTGGCCTCGGCCTCGGCCAGCCGGGTCTTGGCCTGATCCAGGGCGAGGCGGAACGGTTCCTCATCGATCACCATGAGGAGTTCCCCCTCCTTGACGATCGCCCCTTCCTTGAAGAGCCGCTCCTTGAGGAAGCCTTTGACCCGGGCGCGGATATCGACCGACATGACCGGCTGGGCCGTGCCGGTCGCCTCGAAGTAATTCGTCACGTCCTGGGTCACGGGGGTGGCGACCGTCACTTCCGGCGGGGGCGGCTCGACATAGCTGTTCTTCTGCTCACAGCCTGTTGTGATGAGGCCGAGGAGCAACCCAACCGCCCCCCAAAAGCGGGTCGCGGGGATCGTCCCCGTTGCCGATTCAGACCTCGATGCCATCATCCGCCTCCCGACGACGCCTTGACCAAATGGTCAATACGTATTGACCGAATGGTCAACATTCTAGACCGATCGACAAAATCGTCAAGGGGTCTGCCAAGCCCCTATCATTCCAGCCGGAGCATGAAACCACAGTTTGGCCGCATCAGATTGACGGGGCCCGTGACGCTGGATACGCTTGACCAAGCGGTCAACAAGGGGAGGGGGAGACTTACGATGACGGCCGAAGGCCATCGCGGCCGAGATGCGGAGAACACACGGGCCACCGTCATCGACGCCGCAAGTCGCCTGTTTGCCGAGCGCGGGTTCGCCGCGACGTCGATGCGCGACATCTCGGCGGCCTCCGGAATTTCGCATCCGTTGATCCATCATCACTTCGGCAGCAAGGAAGACCTCTATGTGGCGGTCAAGCGTCACATGGTCGAAGGCTACGCCCGGCGATTCCCCATCGCCGCCCGCGCCACGAACCGGCCCTTGAGCGTTCGGGCCGAGATGCGCCGGCTCATGACCTACCTCAGTGAGAACGAGGTTCTGTTTCGGATCTGCGCTGGGCCCGGCTCGAAGGCGAGATCCAGGTCTGGCCCGGCGAGCCCGACCTGCTGGACACCCTCCGCAGCCGAATCAAGGCCGCCCAACGCCGGAATTTGATCCGCACCGACCTCGACCCGGCCACTCTCAGCCTGATGATCTTCGGCCTGATCTACTTCTGGGTCGAGAATCGCGCCCACTTCGCCGAACGATTCAAGGGAACAATCGACGATGATTCCTTCCTCCGCCAAGCCATCGGCCTGGTCGAGCAAGGCGTGAAACCGTCGAAGAAATCCCCGGAACCGCGAGAGGGAGCCTAAAAGGCTCTGCTCGCCGTGGTCTGAATATCGGCCTAAACGGGATGGCTGCGAGTCTCAAAGCCGAACCCAATCCACCGACGACACCAAAAATTCAAGAACAATCAAATCTAAACAAATCAGCTCATTCTGCCATTAGTTACAGTCAATTTGTTTCTCTCAAAATGTCCCCAAAGTTTCGGGTGGCATGGAGCACTCGGATTACGTCAATCCCACCGTCGATGGGCCGATAGAAAATCAGGTAATTCCTGAACCGCTTGACGAAAGCACAACGAAGGCCAGCCAGACGATCGTTGTCGACCTCGTAGAGTTCACCAATCTGAGGAGTTCGTGCGAGCGTGGCGAACGTTGCTTCCGCAGCTTTGAGAAACCGGTGTGCCGCGGACTGATTTCGCTCACCAATGTACACGTAGCAACCGATCAAGTCCAGGCGGGCTTGAGGTGACTTGAGGACGATCGCATCCTTCATCGATCCTTGCGGGCCTTCCTGGCGGCAACGATCCGCTCACCCTCCCGCTCGATTTCGTCCCAATCTCCGGGAGTCATCGGTGTAGAAGGTCCGGACTCGATGCCTTGGACGACCAGAGCCTCAAATCGTCTCTTCTCCTCCGCACGAACGAGATCCTGTTGCTCCAACAATCGCAACGCTTCATTGACAACTTCGCTCTCCGAGGCATAGCGGCCTCCTTGCACCAAGGCGAGCACGAAACGCTTGCGATCTTCAGTGAGTTGAATCGTCATAACATATCGCCCCCTTCCCCATAAGCGTACCATATCGCCCCAGATTCTGCCAGGCCGCTGGATGGCCTGGACAACTCACTTGCCAAGGCAGCGCAACCACAAGAGGCAATCAGCAAAAGCCTCGGTTGGCCACTTGCCGCAACGTGACCAACCACGGAATTCCCCGCGAATCTTAGATCAGCGTTCACCGGTTGGCTTCATCGTCTTGACGAAGCTCCAAAGGCCGACCCACGCAAACCTCAGTCACGTCGGGGGGCTGACTTCCGCCTCAATATGAGCGCCGTCCCCATCGCCGCGAGACCGGCGCCGAGCACGCCCCAGGACTGCCGCCGCTGGACGGCGTAGGCCTCCATCTTCGTTGAGGGCACACCCACGAACCACTCCTCCGGACCCACCGGCGAGGCGATCGAACCACGGCCCGGCTGGAAGTCGTCGAAAAAGTGCTCATCGAAGAGCGAAGCACCCGCCGCGAGCTTCGACTCCTCGTATTGCTGATAGCGCCGCTGATAGTCCTCGCCGAAGTTCAACTCCGCCTCGAATCGTGAGCGCAAGTTCGCGGTGGTATCGCCCGCACGAGGCGGACTGACCTGCTGCCAGGCCCTCGAACCGGCGGACGTGGGCGTGGAGGGCTGATGCGATAGGGTCATCTCAATCTGAGCCTGCCGCTTCCGGCAATGGTCGCGAAGAAACTGCTGCAGCGCCGGGTCGGGCCAGAACCGAGCGGCCAGCCGCTCGGCCCGTTCGTAAGCGGCCCACGCAATGTACCTCTGCCCGACTCTCAGCATGGTCTCGCCCAGCGCAAGGGCGAAATAAGGACTCGCCCCGCCACCTTGGCGCCACATCCCGATGATCCCGAGGGCGGGCTCGTCAAACGCCACGGGAGCGCGGTGTGAGGGAACCGGCACGGCGTCCCATCCCTCCTCGGCCCCGACCTTGGTGATATGACGACGGATGGTCTTGAGCTTCGGCCAACGGACCGGATCATCAAGCGGAAGACCGGGCCGGAAGAACTCCGGAACTTCGCTCACCGTTGCTTCTTTGCCGAACGCCGCGTCGTTCGGACGACCGTAACCGGTGCCCACCCAGTCGGCTTCGCGGTTGAGGATCTCCTCGATCCCCAGGTCGAGCCGATTGCCGAGACAGTCGTGGGTCTTGAGCAAACCCTGGTCGTCCATTGCCGCGAGCAGGTATTCGGCAATGACCGCCTGCCAGCGCTCCCGCCCAAAGTGGGCTGCCGGGTTGACTTCCACCGACTTGCGGACGAACTCGAGTCCCTCGCGAAACTGCTCCTTGGCGGCTTGGTCTCCGGCAATGGCCTGTTTGAAACTGCCATGAATCATGAAAGTGCCGAGGTTCGCATACGAGGTGTACAGCTCGCGGCCGGCGACTCCGATTTTCCGCTGGTCTTCGAGCTTTTCTTGAAGGATCGAGACCGCCTCCGCCGAACGCCCCAGGCGTTCCAAGCCGGCTCCGAGATCGTCGGCCAGGGCGAAGCGTGCCGGATCTTCTTGAGCCAGCGCGGCCCACTTCAGACGATCGAGCCGTTCGCGCTCACGGTAGTGAGCCAGTCCATGCTTGGCGAAGCGCTCATGGATGACATCCTGGACCATGGCGAACCGAAACGACAATCCCCCTGGATGTTCCGGCACATGGTGCGGGAGCGGGGTGCGTTCGGCCAGAAACGCGAACTTCTCCTGGTTTGGGATGAGGTACCCGATCGCCCCGCCAACCCAGCCGGCGGCGTAACCGAGCAAGGCCGCGAACCCTGTCAGGAGAAACCGACGGAACCAGGCCCTCATCAATCAAGTCCTCGCCCGTCTGTCGGTCATCGTCACAAGAACGGCCCCGGTCAAAAGCGCCGCACCGGTTCCAAGGAGCATCGGATGTCCGGCAAACTCCAGAAGATCCACCGTTCTCGGTGGTGGAGGTGGGGGCGTGGGCGATGCCGGACTGGTCGGTTCACCATAGTTCGAACGAAACTCGCGTTCGTGATTCGGAAGTTCGCTGTCGTTGATGCAGGCGACAGCAGGCACCGCGAATCCGGCGAAAATCATGAGGGCAAGCGTAAAACGCATCGCAACCCCCTCCGGAAGATGTGGAGAGCTCGCAAAACGGTGTCCCTACTCAGTTTGCCGCACTCAACCGTTGCGAGTCAATCCGATGGCATCGAGAAGTTCAAACAGCATCAGCACAGCTTGCATAAACTGCAGATTAAATCAGCACCAATCTACATTTCTCGAAACAAGTAATTAACTAGCCGACAGACTCTCCACTGTGGCCAACTCAGACCGCCTCCCGAGGATCGATCGTTCAAAGGATCACGCCATTCCACCGGAGCATTTCGGTCCCGAACAGCACAAGTCCGAAGCCCACCGTCGAGCAAGCGAACCAGATCCAGAGCTCATCCCAGCGTGAGACGACGTAATAGGCGGTGTAAAGCGGGATCGCGAGATAGAGAAAGCCGTAAAGAAAATCTTCGCGGAAGGCACCATAAGCCCCGACTCCGAAGCCGAGCAGCACCATGAAAGTGCCGATCGCCAACACCACCGACCCGACGAAGATCGGCCCCCCCGGGGCGAGCCAGGCGATCGCGGCGAGAACGAGCACGGCGCTCCCCCCTGCCCGGCTCAGCCACTTTCCCCAGGCGAAGCCGGGCTCGCGTTCGCGTTCGCGACGGCTCATCGGCCTGGCTATGGGCTCGATCGGTCGTCGCTTGCGCCGCGACGTGAGCGCCGACGGCTCATCGCCCCGGGCCCTCACGAAGGTTGAGCTGGGTTCCAGGTCGATCTCGGCCGCATCGACCGGCACCGCGGGGGGCTCATCCAGGGTGTAGGTCTCGGGGTGCGACTCGCCTGGATTCGGGATCGTAAATCGATGGTTACAATGTTTGCAGCGTCCCGCTCTGCCGGCGAAGACGGCATCGACAGTACTCGCCGCGCCACAGGCTGGGCAAGTCAATGGGATCTTCATCATTGATGGCCAGCCGAGGTCCGTGTTGGTTCAGGGGCGAACGCGTTCGAGCGTCAGCTCCAGGTTGTTCGCACCGGCCGGGACGTTCTTTCGCACGACCTGGGAGAATCCCATGCTTTTCAAGGTCAGCGTATAATCCCCTTCGGGAAGCTTGTTGAACCGAAACGCTCCTTTCGCATCAGTGGTTTTCATTTCCAGGGTGTCGTTGTAGTTAGTCTGGGTACCATCCTTGCGGGCAATTCGCCGCTCCGAAATCGTCACATCAACATCGGCGATCGGCTTCCCCTGCTGATCCATGACCTGCCCGCTGATAGCGTCGGCCTGGCCCATCACCGCGTCAATCACAACCTCGCCCAGCGTCGATTCAATCAGCGTCTTGCGCTCGATGGTCGCGAAGCCAGGGGCGGAAATCCGCAAGCTGTAGTTCCCTTTGCAAAGATTCGGCAGCAGGAACATCCCGGAATCCCCCGTGACGGCGAGGTGAGTGGTCCGGCCGGGGATGACGAAAAAAGAACCGGGGTGCATCAGGATCCGAGCCTCGGCGTGAACGCGAACCTCGGCGCCCTGGATCGGCCGGCCCTCCATGTCGACGATCGTGCCGGCAAGACTTCCGCCATCGTCGGCCTGTTTGATCCAATCCTGAAAGGCGCGGCCAATCGCGTCGAGCTCCTCGTCGCGAACGAGTTGCGGTGGGTCCAGTGAAGCCACCAAGACATCTTTGGAACCCGCGTCCCGAAGCATTTGAACGAGCGGACCAATCAATCCGCCAGGCTCTTTGACCTGCCGAACCTTGCCCAGGTGATCGACCAGGAACACTGAGGAGTCGTACTTCATCCCGAAAGCCTGCATCGTGGCTCCAAACCCAGCGGCTCGAGGCAGATCGACCGCGACGGGGTGTGTGAGCCGGAGCTCCTTGACGTATTGCCGGGCCGCATCAGGGTCGTCCTTGCTGTCGAGAACGGAGATCACCCTGAGCCCTGCTCCTTTGTAAAGCTCGCCCAGTGCCCGGATGGCCGCGGCCTTTTCGTGTCTGCCCCCCACCGAACTGAAATCGATCAGGGCCACCTTGCCGCGAAGTTGCCCCCAGTCGACCGGCCCGGAGTTGATCCAGAGCGACGCCTCGATCGGTGGAACCGGCTGGCCTTCGACCTTGCCATCGCAATGACTCACCAGTTGCCGCAACGGCGAAAGGTCGCGCGGTGACCAGGCGAAGCGGTCGCGGAGCAGCTCGCGGACCTCGGGCCACCACGGGTCCGTCGTCCATGCCGAGCCGTCCGTGAGGTCTTTGACCGTGACATTGAACGGAACCGTCAGCGTGAAATCGTCCCGAGCGATCGCCTTCGCCGGCTCGTACCGGACGATCCGCATGGAACGCCGACTCATCAGGCTCCGCGACCCATCATCAAAGACGGACCACGACTCCGAGAGAATCCGACTGGGGATCCAGAGCCCTCGTTCCGCCTGCCGAAGATCCTGGAGCCGATGCAAGGCATAGCGGTGGCCGTTACGATAATACGCCATCTCGACCGCGAGATGGGACCGCCGGGGAGAGATCGCATATTCCGTCCGCCACTCACCGCTGGGGTTGCGCGTCGTCTTTTCGAGCAAGTAGCAGCGCACCCCATCGACCGTCTTCTGGGAGACTTTCGTGGTCGCGTCGTTCAGCAATTCGATCAGATTCTTGCGACTCGGCCAGAACAACGCCCGTGGCTCCAAGGCGAGCGCCGAGGGATTCGACTCTCCCCAGGTGACCTCGTTCGCCCTGACATTCCAGTGATAGTGACGCTCACCGTCAAACCCCGTTACCCAGCGGTCGGGCACAAGTTGCCGAGCCCCGGAGTTCGGCATCATCGAGTCGAACTCGGTTCGCCACAACCGGCCGTCACTCCCATACTGGAAACGGCCTGGGAACTTGATATCGACACTCTTTCTTTCTTGACCACGTGACTCCGCGAAGGGATCAGAATCTCTCTCCTCATCGAATTCAACTTCCAGCAGGCCCGCTTCGTAGTCCTTCCAGGCCGTCTCGAGCTTGATCGCCAGTGCCTTGGGCTCGATCTCCGGAAGCAGTGCATCGGCCGGCTCGGCCTCAATGGCGTGGGCGACGAAGCCGACCAAACGTACCGACCCGGAGACGCCCAGGAGCACAAGCCCGACACCCCCCAGCATCATGACCTGCCGACACGTCAGGGGACTGGCCGGGCGCGAGTCCCGATCCAGCAACCGGCGCACCCGAACCGCCAGGTCCGCTCCCCCCAGGAGCGAGGAGGCAAGCGCCGGGGGCTTGACTCGCACCGGAGCCAGATCGAGCAACCAGCGAGCGTACCCTTCCGGCCCCTCCGACCGGCTCGATGCCACGTCGTCGCAGCAATACTCACGCTCGCGGCGGAGGCGGTCGAGCAGAAAGTGGATCGGCAGGTAGAACCAGGCCAGACAGCGCCAGATCTCAGCCAGCAGCGCCACCCAGTCGTCACCATGCTTGAGGTGGGCCAACTCATGCACAAGGCTCAGCCGGCGCTGCGACGAGGTCATCGGGCAGTGCGCCGCGGTCGGCCAGAGCAGCGTCGGCCGCAGCAAACCCACGCACATCGGCGCCTGGATCTCGGGATGAACGCCGACCCTGACCCGGCGGCGCAGACCGAGATCGACCCGAGCCGGTTCCAACTCCCCTGCCAACTCGGCCGGTACGTCCCCGGTGGCCGCCGCCAGCAACGCCCGAACGCGAATCGCATCGCGGCCCAGCCGAACGGCGAAGACCAGGGCCCCCGCCCCCCAGATCAGGAGCGCCAACTCGGGCCAACGACCACCCTCGGCCCGCGGCCGAACTGCTGCAACTGGCTTTGGTATCTGGGGCGGCAGAATCCAGGTTGAGGACGCCGTCGGAGCGAGCGCCGCACCGTCGCGCCCCTCGATCGCCATGGCGGGCACCCCCTCGAACCAGGAAGTGAACCGTCCGACCGGACTTGCCGCGAGGTTGGCAGGGCGGCGCACGAGCGCGACTGCATCGTGCCAGGAGACCCACGGGCCAAGCCAGACAACCAGCGGCGCCAGCACCAACCCCGCGAACGTGGCCAGGAGCCAGCCACCGTAGCGGAGCGAGGCCCGGCTCGGCCGACCGAGTCGGATCCAGGCGCCAACCGCCACGACGACCAAGGTCCACGCCAGGGCCCAGTGGCCCAGCGACTCGGCCCATTCCCACGCGTGCTCATTCATCGTTGGCGTCCTGTCTGCGTTGGATCTCGAGGCGCAACTGCTCCCAGACTTCGGGCGAGAGCTCCGGGCTCTCCGCCAGACCCATCACGAACGATTCGGCCGAGCCATCGAAGAAACGGCCCAGGAAGTCGCGGATTACCAGCCGAGTGGTCTTGACTTGACTGACCTTCGCCAAGTAACGATACGTTTTCCCGTCTGCCTCGTGGCCCACGTGCCCCTTCTTCTCCATGAGCTGGAGCAAACTCAAAACGGTCGTATAAGGAATCTCCTCCCCCCCCGCCGTCGCAAGCCGCTGGAGAACCTCACGCACCGTCGAAGGACCGTGCTCCCAGAGACTCTTCAAAATCGCATACTCGCGGCCACTCAGGGCCGACGGACTCTTCCCGGCCATCAGTCTTATTCCTACGAGTTCGTCGTACTCATCGATGAGTATTTGCGGGGCATCCACTCACGTCAAGACCCAGCTTCATGAATTCCCCGTGATTTCCTTCTCCGGGAGAACGGACAAAGTTCCCACGGCAGAGGGTTGCGACGACAACCACAAAGAATTCAACGATCCGCTATAGAGCTAAGATTCACACTCGTTCCCACGGTCCCCCGTGGGAATGCCGCCCCCGACGCTCCGCGTCGTCTGGCCCTCGAAAGCCGAGGAGGCAGAGCGTCCAAAACTTCATTCCCACGGAGGACCGTGGGAACGAGTAGCGAGAGGCTTTCTAGCCCTGTATCGGGTCGTTGAATAATTCCAGACAGGACAACTGCGGCGGTCTCGCTGGCAGCATCAGCAGCATACACTCACTTTCTTACATACAATTCAGAGCAAACAAAAATGATACCCCTAACGACCTGCCCCTTGAGCGGAAAGTTGACCGCGTCCAGGCCAACGAAAGAAACGTCTATGGCTACTTAAAAAACGTCCACCTGCTCAGGTCGGCTCGGCGGGACAACTTCTATGGTCGCCCTTTCAAGAAAAACGCAAGCAATCAACCTCGAAGAACGAGTTGATCGAGGCAAGCAAGTAACGAAAACTTTCGAAAAAGGCACTCTCTCTTCGAGAAAGTCGAGACGATCGGCCGGCTCGGACCCTTTTATCAGTGGAGATGAACGAAGCTGATGCCAGGTTCCAGATCAAGGGACTCGCCCCGGGCCTGCGCTACCGGGTGTCCGTCCGTGCTCCGCAAGGCCAGCGGGGACGTCTCGATCAGGTTCCAAGACCGGGCAAAGAAACAGAGAGCAGACATGTTTACTGAAAGCAACGAGCTCGCCACCCCGGAACGCGGTTCAGCCTGGACTCGGTACATCCCGGACGCGAACACCCCCTGGAACCTGACTCGGGTCGTGCACCTGCACCGTCGCGCGGGGTTCGCGGCGTCCTGGAACGAGCTCCAGCGTGACCTGAAGGACGGTCCCGAGGCGAGCATCGATCGCGTGCTCGCAGGCAAGGCACGCAGTGGCGAAATCCCCGAGGGCTTTGAGACCACCTCCACCTTGCTCGCCGATGCCGCGGCGGCCTCCAACGACCCGGCGCGGCTCAAGGCGTGGTGGGTCTTCCGCATGCTCTTCAGCCCCGACCCACTGGGTGAGCGGCTCACGTTGCTCTGGCACAACCACTTCGCCACCAGCAACCTCAAGGTTGACAACCTCGAGGCGATGCGGCGGCAGAATGAGACCTTCCGCCGCCTCGCCCGGGCCCCGTTCGGCGAGTTGCTGACCGCCGCCGTCCAGGACCCCGCGCTCCTGACCTGGCTCGACGCGCCGGCCAACCGCAAAGGGCACCCCAATGAGAACCTCGCTCGTGAACTCATGGAATTGTTCACTCTGGGCATCGGTCACTTTGGCGAGCCCGACGTCCAGGAGGCTGCCCGCGCCCTGACCGGATGGACCGTCAACGAGGGCCAGTTTCGCGCGGTCGCGACTCGGCACGACGAGGGAGAAAAAACGATCCTCGGCCGCGCGGGGCGGTGGTCGGGAGACGACCTGATCGGCCAATTGCGCGAGCACCCAGCCACTGCCGAACGCCTGGCCAGGCGGCTTTGCAGCCTCTTCTTCGGGGAGCGTGCGATCACCGACGACGCAATCGCACAGCTAGCAGCCAGCCTCCGCCAGCACAACCTCGAGATTGGCGGGGCCGTCGCCTTGATCGTGCGTTCGAACCTCTTCTTCGCGGCCGCGAACTTGCGGTCGCGAATCGTGGGGCCGGTCGAGTTCGTCGTCGGGCCGATCCGGGCCTTCGAGCTGCTCGAACCGCCGCCGAGCACCCTGGTCCTGGCCGACTGGTCCGCGCGGCTTGGCCAGGACCTCTTTTATCCCCCCAACGTCGGCGGCTGGCCGGGCGGCCGGTCATGGCTGACGACCCGATCGCTGATCGGCCGGGCCAACTTCGCTGCGGCTCTGGCCGAAGGTCGAGGCATCGGCCGCCCTGAGCCTGTTAACGCCCTCGCGCTGGCCGAACGAGACGGACGGGGGCGCGGGCCTGACGAACTGATCGCACACGTCGCCGAACGACTGCTTGGGGCCGAGCCCAGCGCGAAATGGCACGACCAAATCGCCGCGAGCCTCGGTCCCCGGAGTGCGTGGGGACCGGAGCAAGCAGGACGCGCAGTCGCCCTGATCCTGTCCTGCCCCGAGGCCCAACTCGCCTGACCGTCCTGCTCGAAACAACGACAAAATAGATAACGATCCGCGAATGACGATGAAGGAGACCTCATGAACTCGCGACGCAACTTCCTCAAAACGGCCTTGCGCGGATCGTCCTTGATCGCCCTGGCCCCGACAGTCCCCGGCTTCCTTGCACGCACCGCAAGGGCGGCCACCGCTGATCGCGACGGCCGGGTGCTCGTTGTGGTCCAGCTCGACGGCGGCAACGATGGGATCAACACAATTGTCCCGTTCACCGACGAAGGCTACGCTCGGCACCGCAAGACGCTACGGCTGCAAAACAACCAAATCATCAAGATCAACGAAACTATTGGCCTGCACCCGGCGATGCGCGAGGCCGGCAAACTCCTCGAGTCGGGTCAACTCGCGATCGTGCCGGGCGTGGGGTATCCGAACCCGAGCCGATCACATTTCCAGAGCATGGCGGTCTGGCAGTCGGGCCGACTCGACCCCGAGGAACATGGCGGGCCAGGATGGATCGGCCGAGGACTCGACACGGCGGGTGGCCGCGCAGAGTCGCTATTCGTCGGCTCAGGCGCTCCACCGGCCGCCCTCCAGGGCCGACGATCCAACGCCTTGTCGCTTGAACGCATGGAGGATCTCGCCCTGGCCCCCCCGAGGGACGCTCTCCGTACGGACCTGGCCGGCGAGCCGGGAGACAATTTGTCCGCCTTCGTCCGCCAGAGCATGCTCGACGCCTATGCGTCCGCCGACCGCCTGGGAGAACTCAGCCGCAACCGCGAAGCCGAGGCGCGGTATCCGGCCACCGCGCTGGCCGAGCGACTCCGCACCGTCTCCCGGTTACTCAAAGGGGGGTACGCCGCCCGCGTCTTCTACACCACCCAAGGGGGCTACGACACTCACGCCGGCCAGTTATTCTCACACGCCGACCTGCTTCGCACTTTGTCAGAGGCCCTGAAGGCGTTCCTCGACGACCTGGCGGCGGCCGGCCTGGCTGAGCGCGTGCTGGTCCTCGGGTTCAGCGAGTTCGGCCGCCGAGTCGCCGAAAATGGGTCGGCGGGAACCGATCACGGCACCGCCGGCCCGGTCCTGCTCGCGGGCGCGGGGGTCCGCCCCGGACTGGCCGGCCCTTATCCCAGTTTGACCGACCTCGAGGCCGGCGACCTCAAAATGTCGGTCGACTTCCGCCGGGTCTACGCAACCATCCAGACAGGGTGGCTCGGGCTTCCCGCCGACCCTGCCCTCGGGGACAACGTCTCCCCCTTGCCCCTGCTTCAAGTCTGAACCCAATCCATGCAAAGAGCAAGTTTTGCAAGGCAGGCTTCATCGAGCCTGCCTGGCCGTCTGCTTGAGCATATTTTTAAGGCGCTGCTTGCTCAAGATCTCAGCAAGATCATCCTTGACCCAGGGGAGGGTCAGGTCCTGCCCTTTCTTGACGACGGCGATGAAGCCTTCACACATTTCGTCATCGGCCCCGTAACCCCACGCCACTCGCTTGGGGGGTTGATTGGGGTTACGCGAATGGTCGGAGTTGTCGAAGTGAGCGGTCACGTTGACGACCGCCCCCCCCGGAAGCGTGATCGGCTTCTGGAAGAAGTACGCGCTCTGCCAGGAGGGGTCCCAGACGGGTATGTGAATCAGGTCTTGCTTAGTACCGTTCGGCAAGGTCACCGACATTCGCATGTCACGACCGAGCAAGTGCATGTGCGGCGATACCGCCAGGATCTCGAGCTCGATCGGGACGTACCAGTTCGCCTTGACCTCAAAGTTGGCGGCGCCCACCGGGAGCTGAAACTTCGAGTTCGACACGGTCGTCCAGTGGAGCGCCTGCTTGACCGGCCCTCGCGAGAAATAGATGCCGACGCGGGTGCGATCCACCTCCGATTTTCCCGTGGCGTGGTAATGAACCTGGAGAATGACGTCGGACTGGCGGGGCAAAAGCTGGCCGACCCCCGGCGGGAAATGGCTGGGCTCGTGACCACCGGCCCAGAAGCTCAGGTCCTCGTAGACTGCGATGCCCGGCCCCGCGAACGACGTATATCCCGGGCGAGGCTCCGCCTTGTCCTTCGACCGCCCCTCGCCGCTCGAGTCGAGGAAGGCATTAATATGATGCACAACCTTCGTATTCCCCGGTCGGAAGTCGATCGCGGAGATATAGGTGTCCTTCGCCAGATTCGTGGGAAGCACGAAACAGCGATAGGTGTCCGGGCACGAGGCGCGAATCTTAAAGTCTTCGGCCGGCTCGAGGATGAGGTCGGGCGGGCCCAGCTTCCAGCCCTCGGCGAATTGGGCCGGCGGTGGCAGATGTTTCGGGTCGCCTTGGGGGGCGCCCGCCGCAGCCCACGCTTCGAGGGTGGCAATCTCCTCGTGCGAGAGCGACTGGTCGTGCTTGAGCGTCGGGCCGACCCCGCGAGCCGGCTTCCAGGGGGGCATCAGCCGGTCTGAAACCACGCTCGCGATATCCGCGGCCCGCTTCCGGGCCTGCTCGTACGTCTCCAGGGCGAACGGCCCGACCTGATGTCGCCGATGACAATTCTGACATTTCTTCTGAATGATCGGAGCCACATCTTTGGTGTACGTCGGCGGCTTCTTCCCGCCAGCCGACGCCGACAAAGGCCCCTCACCCATGGCCAGAGGCGAACCGAACCAAGCCATCCAGGCCACGAGCACCAATCGCCTCGGCAAGCAGAACCGCCAGATCGCCCTGCCGTCCCTGGAGTCGAGCATAATTGCCACCTGCGATCCTCCTTTGCGGCGAACCGCAAGGGAGATCTTAGCGTTGGAGCCAGATTCGTTAGACTTGATCGACGAGATGATGAGCAAGCGAGATGCCAAGAATCGGCGAGGGAGCCGAGATTTTGTTCTCGGCGATCCGACGTCCGACCAAAGCCGCCAGTCATACTCCGGTAGTGTCGGCTACAGTGTCCGCAAACCTCAAGCCTCAGTCCAGTGAAATCCCATTCAAGGAGATGGATTCATTGGATTGATGACAAAAACGGCGCGTGCAGGTGGAGAGCTGGAGTCGAAACGATCGGCTTAGGAGTTGTTCGTTGCAGGCATCTGCGAAGGGATGAGAGGGTCCGATTCGCCTCCCAGACTCCTCGTTGGAACCGATCCGAAAGCGATCGAGTCAGACCAAGGAGAAATGGAAGCATGCCGTCACGGATGATCGGGACTTCAGGCGAAAATCTCTGCTCCATGCGAACCTGTACGTGAAGCCGTGGCGTCAGGCGGATCATAGCAATCGCCTTTTCCGCCTGCAAGAACTTTCGGGACGGTCCAGCCATATCGCATCCCCACACTGTCGGCCCCGACCTGCGCGGCCCAACACAAGACCACGGCACATGCATGCCTACATTCGCCTATTTTATTGAATTCTAGTAGAAGCATACAAAGCACGGAATCTCGAAGGCTCAACGACCTCCAGCAGCATACGCTCGAAATGGACCGCGTCAGGGAGGGCTGGCGACCTCCGAACTTAACTCGCAGCACGACGGGGCCGCCCGCCTACTAACGATTACGCCGACCAGTCCAACTTTGCGACCCAAATCTCACAGACACGGCGATCTCCGTGCTCGAAAGTTGAACCCGCTCGCCGGCCGCGTCGATGCTTTATTTGGGCGATGGGTTGGCTGCAAAGCCTTTGAACGATCGGCCGCCGGCATGTCGCTCTCACCGGCTTCGGTCGAACGTTCCTCCGCCCCTTTATTTGATCCGAGATTGCACCTTCTGAGGGTAACAACTTGGTCGAGTTGTGCATCCACATCGCGAACGTTTTGTATCTCTTCTCCTACCTGGGTCGAGATATGTTGTGGCTGCGTGCCCTGACCTGCGGCGGGCTGGTGCTGGGCTTGCTCTTCTTTACCTGTCAGCCGACGCCGCTCTACGGTCCTTCGGTCTGGCACGTCGTCTTCCTGGTCATCAACGCGTTTCAGATCCGAAGTCTCCTGGTGCAGCGGCGCCAGCAGATGCTCACCGAGGAACAAGAGCGACTCGGCGAGGCCGCGTTCCACGACCTCTCGCGTGATGAACTCCTCACCTTGCTGACACACGTCACCTACGAAACCCCTGGCAGGCTCGCAAACATCAAACAAATCTGTCATCAGCAGTTAACCCAGGATGAACGCGTGCTACGCGATCTCGCCTTTGCCGGGTTGTCGCGTGGCGAGCTCCTGAACTTGCTGACCCGAAGGATGTGGAACTCCATCCGCAGGGGGAAACCGGCCCGATGGGGCCGGCGACGCCAAGCTCACCGGGGACGCGGTTCCGCCGAGTCTCAGCGCGAAGTCATCTCAGGTCCGGCGACGGGATGAAGCCGGCCTTTGGACGCCGAACATGCGGCGGACCTTGGACTCCAAGAGCGGTGTGAAGAACGAAGGAGCGAGCGATCATGGATGTCCCGCTTTGGCGAAGACGGTGGTGGCAGGCGACCGCGACCGCATGCTTGGCCATGCTGCTCATCTGCGGGGGATTTCTCCCCAGGATGGCCGCTCGCTCGGGAGGGGCTCCCGTCCCGATTGATCGCGATCCTCGGACACTCGAACTCGGACGGCCGAGCGACTTACCGCTCCCGAGCCGCGTCTCGGTGGCCCAGTTCGAGAAAGAGCTCTTCACATTCTTAAACGAACGCAAGTACGTGGCCCTGGGCTGGCGCCGGGATAAGAGCGTCCGTGACACCGGCCCCTACATTGAGGGCCGCTCCTTCGGCACCCACCCGGCCGTCCGGGTGTACTACTCGCCGGGCGTGATGCGATGGCTGCTCAACGGCCGAGCGGGCACGATCCCCGACGGCGAGATGATCATTAAGGAGCAATACCCCGCCCCCGCGATCCGGCACCGGGCCACGCTGGAAGGCGACTTGCCGTATTCCCTGGAATCCTGGACCGTGATGGTCAAGGATGCGGCCGGCTCTCACGACGGCTGGTTCTGGAGCAACCCGGCCAAGGGTCAGCGCGTGGTCGACAACCACCGCTATCCGTTTGCGGATCCGATCTCGGGGTTCGGACTGGCTTGCATCCGCTGTCATGCCGCGACTCAGTCCCCAGGCGCCGAGCCCGCCCACCCCGCGAACGAGTTCACCTTCGCGGCCTTGCGGAATATCGAAGGCTTCCCGGGAACACCGCTCACCTTCAAAACCGACGACTCCTGGCGTCGAGGCGCCAAGGAAGAAACGACCGAGGCCGTCGCCAAGACCACGGCGGCCGCCGACTCCGGCCTGGACCCACTTCGAGAATTCGGACGCCTCGACGCGGCCCCAGGATTCCCGAGCTTCTTCGACGCGATCAAGCTGGCCGAACGTTCACAGCTGTCTGTCTTCCCACCTGTCACCCACGACTGGGTCGTCAGCAGCCGCGACCGCAGTCAGGAGTTTCTCACCTCGAACCAGTGCATGAGCTGCCACGCGGGTCTGCTCGCCCCGTTCGGTCCAACGATGTTCGTCCCGACCAGTGCCAACGTCGAGTACGGTGCGAAAGGTTGGGACGTCTCGCCCTACGGCGAATGGCGCTGGACGCCGATGGGGCTGGCGGGCCGCGACCCCATCGTCTATGCGCAGATCGAGAGTGAGGTCAGCTCGCTCTGCAAGCAGTTCGAATCAGAGCCGAGCCGCGCCAACCAACTCTGCGCGACGCTGGCCGACACTTGTATGCGTTGTCATGGGTCGATGGGCAAGCGGCAGTTCGCCATCGACCACCCGGAAGCGTCGACGTTCTCGGTCGACCACATTCACGAGGTCGCCGACCCAGCCGCGCACCTCGGCCACGGCGGCTCGAAATACGGGGCATTGGCCCGGGACGGAGTGGGCTGCCTGATCTGCCATCGGATGCAGCCGCCTTCGCAGCCTGCCTCCGATCACCGCCCTTACCTCCAATACTTTCTCGAGACGTCGAACACGGGCAATTTCCAACTCGGCAAAAAAGGCGAGATCTACGGCCCGTACCCGGACAATGAGATCGCGTCCTACGCCATGGAGCACGCGACCGGCCTGAAGCCGAAACATAATGCCTTTTTGAAGTCGTCGCAGCTCTGCGCCTCGTGCCACACGGTCGTCTTGCCGAACGTCGATCGGCCGCTGGACCTCGCCGATCGCAGTCACAGCGCCGACGAATTGACCCGCGGAGAGGTCGTCCCCGAGTTCCGGAAGTTCCACCACCACATCGAGCAGGCGACGTATCTCGAATGGCTCAACAGCGAATTCGAGAATGAGATCAACCTGCAAAACCCGCGGGCCAAGTCGTGCCAGGATTGCCACATGTCGCGTGGCCTGAAGGATGAAAAGCACGGGCTCGACATCGCACAGCTCCAGACCAAGATCGCAGTCATTCAGGACACGACGTATCCGGAGGCCGAGAACCTGGTCGCGAGCGATCGCTTGCAGATCCGATCCCGTGACCAGGGATTCCGCCGCCACAATTTCTCCGGCCTGAACGCCTTCCTGCTCGAGATGTTCAACCAGTTCGACGACGTCCTGGGCGTCCCCAAGGCCGACTACATGACGGGCTCGAAGCAGGGTATCGACCATGCGGTCGATCACATCGCCCGGACCGCCCGCGACGATGTCGCTTCACTCGCCGTGGAAGCCAACTGGCAAGGGCCGAACCGGCTGACGGCCCGGGTCGTCGTCGCGAACAAGGTGGGCCATCGATTCCCCAGCGGCGTCGGCTTCCGACGCGCCTTCCTCGAACTCAAAATCGTCGAGACGGCGGTGGAAGCAGGCGGAACCGAACGGACCGTCTGGGCCTCGGGCCTGACCAACGACCAAGGAGTTCTCCTCGGCGCGGATGGCCAGCCGTTGCCGACCGAGTTCTTTGCCCGCGATCCCAAAACCGGCCGCCAGCGCTTCCAGCAGCACCATGAGGTCATCACGTCGCCCGAGCAAGTACAAGTCTACGAGACCCTGCTCCACGACGCCAAAGGCGAGTTCACCACCAGCTTCGTCCGAAGCTGCGAGACCATCAAAGATAATCGCCTCCTCCCGCGCGGCTGGCGACGCGAAGGCCCCGGCCCTGCCCTGGCGGGCCGATACCTGAAGGCCACACAACCCGGTCCGATCGCGGCGGAAGACCCCCGATACCAGGACGGCAGCGGATCCGACGAGGTGGCCTACCACGTCGAGCTGCCGAACCCCATCGACCCGTCCCGACTCCAGGTCCGAGCAACGCTCTACTACCAGGCCATCCCCCCGTACTACCTGCGCAACCTCTTCGAGACCGCCCCCGACGGCCCGGCGACCCGCCGCTTGCACCACCTCACCAGCCAACTGAACCTCAAAGGGACGGCCATCGAAGACTGGAAATTGCCGATCACGTCGGCCTCCTGCGCAGTCCAGTCACGCCCTTGAGTCAGCCTCTTTCTCTCTTGGTTTTCCGCAAAGTCGGACGAAGGCAGGGAGCTGACTCCCTGCCTTCCGATCCCGATTTCTCTACCGTGTGCAACTCATCCGCAATTCGCTCCCGCTCACGCAACTCTCTAATATTAACACATTCGGAGTTCAGGGCTCCCTGTCTTCCGATCCCGGTTTCTCCACTGTGTGCAACTCATCCGTGGACTGTTCAAACTCACGCAATTCTCTAATATTAAAATTTTCGGAGTTCTGATCAGAATAAGAATCCCACTTCCATTGGATATGTGAAGGTTGCCGCGACGACCGTGGGATGATAGAACGAAAATCACTCCTCGTGTACCCATCATCCTGTGCACCGGCCAGGCATCGTACTGTTCCGGAGTTCTCCTGGTTGACCGGGCGATTTCCGATTCAGGCAGATGACCCCGGCCGTGGCGGCGCGTCGCTGGAAGGTGTTCCATGCCTAAGCGTCTCGGGGTCGCGGCTTTCGTTTTGATTGCCGGTCTCATTCTGACCAGGGCCGGGGGATGGGCCATCGACTCGTGGCGAATGCAGACCGCGCTCGGGCGTGCCCGGCAGTCGGTCGCACGGGGGAATTTCCAGGAGGCACGGGCCGAACTTGAACAGATCCTCCCACGCAGTTCAGGGGACGGAGAGCCTGCCTACCTTCTCGGGGTGTGCGCAGCGGGGATGGGGCAGCCCGACGCGGCGATCGAAGCATGGACGCGCGTCCCCGACCGCTCGCCTTTGGCCTGCACCGCCGCCCTGCGCCGCGGTGCCGCCGCGACCGATTGCGGACGGTTCACAGTGGCCGAGGAGGCTCTCGCTTCGGCCATTCGCCACGGTGGAGAGCAGGCCATTGAGGCCCGGGAGCGGTTGCTCCGCCTCCTCTGGCGAGAGGCGAGGTTCGGCGAAGTGGCAGGCCTGATCGAAGACCAATGGCGTGACCTCGTTCGCGCCGGCCGGCTCTCGACGCCGGCCGCCATCGACCTCCTGCGCGGCCATCTCGCCCTGGATCTGGAAACCTTCCCCGTCGATGAGGTCG
The DNA here is from genome assembly GCF_045290345.1 of Singulisphaera photorubra. Classification (GTDB taxonomy): domain Bacteria; phylum Planctomycetota; class Planctomycetia; order Isosphaerales; family Isosphaeraceae; genus Singulisphaera. The sequence continues at coordinate 6,891,888 of NZ_CP155447.1, forward strand.
TGCGCGGGCTCCGGGTCGCCGCGATCGAGGCGCCGGGCGACGACCGGGTCCGGGTCGGTTTGGCCCGCTGGGCGCTCCGCGCGGGCCGGCTTGACGAGGCGGAGTCCCTCCTTGCCGCCTGCGGCACGCAGGAGCCCCCCGACCCCGTGGTCTGGCACGCACGCCTCGACTGGGCACGTGCCGCCGGCCGCGTCAACGAGGCCCGCCAGGCCCTGGCGAAGCTACCGGTTGGTCCGTTCGCGAAGACCGACATCCTGGCCATCCGGGCCTGGTTGGCCGCCCAGCGCAATGACAACGCGACCGAACGGGCCGCGCTGGAAGAACTCGTCGCGCTCGAACCGTCCGATATCAAGGCGCGGGAACGGCTCGCTGAGCTGGTCTACCAATCCGGTGACCTCGAAGGGGCGGCCAGGCTCCGGAAGACCAAGACAGCGCTCGACTCCGCCTTGTTCCGTTACCAAGGCCACTTCAAGAACGACGAGTTCGCCACCCGGCCGCTGGAAATGTTCCGTCTCGCCGACGAACTCGGGCGTCGATTCGAGCGGTTGGCGTTGCTGACCCTGGCCGGCCGCAAGTCCCCAGCCGACCCGGCGGTTCGCCAGGCGCTCGACCTGCCCGCACTCCCCGGCCCGCCAGCTCTGACTGCGCGGCCGGGCCAGACCCTGCTCGACCTGCTCGCAGGCGACCTCAAAACCGACGCCGGGCGGCCCAAGTCCCCAGCACCGGCTCAGCTTGTCCCCCGCTTCACGGACGCTGCTGAGGCGGTCGGCCTCCGGTTCACCTTCGACAGTGGGGCGACTTCAATTTGCCAGCTCCCCGAAGTGATGAGCGGGGGAGTCGGCTTGATTGACGCCGACGGCGACGGATTCCTTGATGTCCTCGCCCTCCAAGGAGGCCCCTTTCCCCCGCGCCCGGATCGCCGGCATGGCGGCGATCGCCTCTTCCACAACCGGGGCGACGGCAGATTCGAGGACGTCACCAACCGTTCCGGCCTGGGCGATACGGGCTCAGGGCAAGGCTACAGTCACGGCCTGGCCGTCGGTGACTACGACAACGACGGTGATGCCGACCTCTTGATCACCCGCTGGCGAGAGTACACCCTGTACCGCAACCGCGGCGACGGCAGGTTCGACGACGTGACGGAGAAGGCCGGCCTCGGCGGGGACCGCGATTGGCCGACCTCGGCCGCATTCGCCGACCTTGATGGCGATGGCGACCTCGACCTCTACGTCTGCCATTATTTGAAGTGGGACGCCGACCACCCCCGGCTCTGCCCGAATTCGTCCGGAACCGGCTACCTGTCATGCGACCCCCGCCACTTCGGAGCGCTTCCCGACCACGTCTTCCGCAACGACGGCGGCCAGTTTGTCGACGTCACGAACGAGGCGGTCCCCACCGACCACAACGGCCGAGGGCTCGGCGTGGTCGCCTCCGACCTCGACGGCGACGGCCAGGTCGACCTGTTCGTTGCGAACGACGGCTCGGCCAACTACTTCTATCGCAACCTCGGCGGCTTCCGCTTCGAGGAGGTCGCGCTTTCCGCAGGCGTCGCCTGCAACGCCGGGGGCTCCTTCCAGGCCGGAATGGGGACGGCGGTCGGCGACCTCGACGGCGATGGCAAGCCCGACCTCCTCGTCACCAACTTCTATGGAGAATCGACGACCTACTTCTCCAACCTCGGCCAGGGCATGTTCACCGACCGGACCGGGGCGGTCGGCCTTGCCGCCCCGAGCCGGTCGCTTCTCGGATTCGGGATCGCCCTCTTCGACGCAAACAACGACGGGTTTCTTGATCTGGCGACCGCCAACGGACATGTCAGTGATACCCGCCCCGCCTTCCCCTTTGCGATGCCGACCCAACTCCTCCTCGGCGGCGGCAAGTCGGGACGCCTGACCGAAGTGACCGGCGCGGCCGGCCCTGCCTGGTCGGTCCCCCGGATCGGCCGAGGGCTCGCCGCGGGCGACCTCGACAACGACGGCCAAGTCGACGTCCTGGTCATCGATCAGGCCGGCCCGCTCGCCTTCTTCCATAACCAGACCGAGAAGACCGGCCACTTTCTCACCCTCGGCTTGTCAGGCGCGAAGTCCAACCGCGATTCGGTGGGAGCCGTCGTCACCGTCAGGGCCGGCGGGCGCGTCCGCCACGCCTGGCGCGTGGGCGGGGGCAGCTACCTTTCCGCCGCCGACCCACGCCTCCACTTCGGACTCGGTCCCGCCACTCTGGTTGACGAGGTCATTGTTCGTTGGCCCTCAGGGCACTTGGACCGGCATCACAACCTCGCCGCCGATACCGGGTTCCTGCTCCGGGAAGGGTGCCTCATCCCTCAAACGCTGCCTGGCTTCCCTGTCGGCGCACGCTGAAAGTCATTCGGCTTCGATCTCACCGGAACTCCTTCATTTTCTCTCGCGGAGTCGCCAAATCTCGCATCAATACGTTTCACGCCATGGTCGCCCCAGACCTTGCTCGCAAACGCGATTACGATAGGATCTCGCACCTTCACTTCACGCCATGCGGGCTTGGCTTCTGCTCATATCGGCAGCTCGCCCCCGGCCCGTGCGTCACCGAGGTCGCTCGAGAGAAAGACACCACCGGAGCCGCCGCGGAGACCGACGACACCGAACGATCCCGTGGCGTCGGTCCCGTCCCGACTCCCAAGCCAGCCAACACTTCGTCAGGATTGCCTCCTCATTTCGAGACGCAGCTATCGTTACAAAACGTGGAATGCCGTGCTTTTCCGATGGCTTCCGCCGAAAAAAGCTCAAAAACGACGTGCTGGTGCAATCAATTCCAGCTCTTAATTATTTAGGTGACCCTCGCGTTTGATAATAATAGGTTGAGAACAACGATAAAGATCGATTCGCCTCTGAAACACCGCTCGCTGCACAGCGAGCGGCTCGCCTAACTACGCATTGCGCCATCCATGATTGGCGTCATGCCCAAGGTCGCCAAGGAAAATCGCCCATGAGGACAACTCACACTCTGATCAAGCTCTCGAGCCTGATCTTGTTCGCCGCGGTCGGGGGATGTGGAGGGGGAGAGAGCGACGACCTGCCCCATCAGGCGGTTTCGGGGACCGTGACGCTGGACGAGCGTCCGCTGGCCCACGGATTCATCCAGTTTCAGCCGACGACGGCGGAAGGGGTCGCCGCGGGTGGAAACGTGACCGACGGAAAGTACGCGATCGATCGGCTCCAGGGTCCGACTCCCGGCGAGTACAAGGTCCTCATCTCGAGTTCCGCGGCACCGGAGTCGCCTTCGGCGCCCCCCCCGCCCCCACCCGGTGCTTCGACGCCGCCCCCGGCCGACCCAATCCCCGCCAAGTACAATACGGCGAGCACGCTAACCGCCAAGGTCGAAGCCGGTAAAGAGAATGCTTTCGACTTTCCGATGAAGTCAAAGTCAAAGTAGTTCACTCAGCCCCCCCATCGACTTCGCACTGATGTCGTTCGACTCCTCGGCCCTTATCCGCAAGTTATCGTTGACGCCAGACACCTGGCGTTTCCTCCTTCCCCATGATCGTTCTTCAGAGAACGCAGGTCGGTTTTCCTGATCAATCCTCCTAAAACTCTGTTCGCGAGGTGGTTATGAAGAGGTGTCGCTATCGCCGCGGATTTACCCTGATTGAACTGTTGGTCGTGATCGCCATCATCGCCGTGTTGATTGCGCTCTTGCTCCCCGCCGTCCAGGCGGCGCGCGAGGCGGCCCGCCGATCCCAGTGCATCAACAATCTCAAGCAGATTGGCCTGGGCGTCATGAACTACGAAAGTGTGAACATGTCGCTGCCCCCCGGCAAGAAGGGGTGCTGCTTTGGAACCTGGACGGTGTTTGTGTTGCCGTTCCTCGAGCAGAATGCAATGTTCAACTCGTGGAACTTCATCGCAGGCCCGGATAACGACGTGGGAGGCGGCATCTTCCGATACAGCGGCGTGGGCAACTCCACCGTGACCCGTAGCCGGATCAACGCCTACACCTGCCCGAGCGACACACCGCAGACCCCATCCGGCAGCATCAATGCGCACAATTACGCATTCAACTACGGGAACCTCGGCAACGCGCAGCAGACGACCCTCAATGGGTTCGCGTTCACGGGTGCTCCCTTCAGCGATCTTTACCCCCCGACCGCGTCAGGGTCGACGACGTCGGCCTGGGGCACCAGGGGCCTTCGTGACCTCACCGACGGGACGAGCAATACGGTCCTCGCCGCCGAGGTCGTGCAGGGGCAGAACGGCGACCTTCGCGGATTCACCCACTGGGGCGACGCGTCGGGCTTCGAGACCTACCTCGCCCCGAACGGCACCTTGCCCGACTGCATCTACACCATCAGCTACTGCAAATATCCTTTCGGAACGAACCCACCCTGTATTCAGTCGACGACCGCATGTCCGAACATGTTCGCATCGCGAAGTCGACACCCGGGCGGGGTCAACGTTGCGATGGGTGACGGCACCGTGAGATTCATCAAGAACTCGATCAGCCTCAACACCTGGCGGGCGATCGGCTCCACCCAGGGGGGCGAGATCGTCAGCGCTGACGCGCTCTGAGTTGAGCCTAGTTAAGTCGTTCGCCGCGATCCTTCGAGATCGAAAGCACAAAAAAGGGGCCAGGATCCGACGAGCGTGTCGGCTCCTGGCCCCTTTCTTTTTGTCATTGCGGCTTCCAGGAGGACTTCAGGAGATCGCGGCCTTGCGCCGTCGGTCGTGAACCAGGAAGCCGACCAGGCCCGCGCCGAGCACGACCAGAGTGGATGGCTCGGGAACGGTCTGCGCCTCCATCTGTGCGGCAATGAGGGCGTAGCCGGCGTCGTTCGGATGCACGTTCCCGTTCGCGATCAAGGTATAGTCGAGCTCATGGCCCAGGATCTGCGTGTACGTATCGACATAGCGACCACCGAAGGCCGCGGCATCCTGTTCGATCAGACCGTTGAGCGCCTGGATGGCCGGGCCGGCGATCGCGCTGAGAGGGTGCCCCGGAATGCCGCCAAATGGATTGTGGTAGCCCAACATCAGGAGGGTTGCATTGGGCAGAGCGGTCTTCAACTCGGTCAGCAGCGTTGTGTAGTTCGCCTGGAACGTGCCAAGGGTCGCGGCGACCTGCGTCTGCTGCTCGATGGGAGTAAGTGCGAGGAATCCGGGGGAGTTGGCCAAGACGAAGAGGTCGTTGGCGCCAAGCTGGACGCTGACGGTGTCGATGGAATGCCCCGTCACATTCTGGGTCAGGAGAATCGCTTGGAGCAGGCTGTGCTGAGTGGGTGTCGGGGTCGCATAATTCGTGTTCAACTGGGGTGCGGGGAAACCACTCTGAGTGCCGTCTCCCTGGGTCCCTCCCTGAAGGAAGGTCGTGCTCGTCTCGGCGTCGACTCCCAGGTTGATGACCGCGGGACGGGCACCGCCATTGAGCGTGGCAAGGTGATTCGCGAACAGGCTGACGTAACCGCGATCGGCGTTCGAGGGGTTGTGCGTGAAGTCGGTCTCGCCAAAGGCCATCGAGTCGCCCAGGGCGAGGTAAGTCGGCATCGCGGCGGCGCTGGCCGACCGAGACGCCATGATGGCCAAGGCTGCGAAGATCAGCAGGGCAATGCGGAGGGTGCGTAACATGATTCGAGTCGTGCTCCCACAGGATCCATCCAGAAGAGAACAGTCAGGGCCACATCGCCCCGAAGCATCGTCGCATTCAGCCGTGAGCCCATTTTCTTGGATCAGGCCGAAATCGTCCCTGTCATCTGTGTGAACAGGGCGCTGTTGGTTTCGAGAGAATTCCTATCTCGAATGACTGAGTTCAGCAATCCCACATCCACATATTTCACATTACCATAATAATCCACATGAGCGCATGGCTGATTTCCCTAACAAAAAAACATCAACGATCCGCGACAGAGCGAAAGCACCGATGATTCTTGCGGTTACCGCAACGGGTTGGTTTGCAGTCGCACGGCCGGCCCGGCCGTATTTCCCTCGTGGTCGGCGCGAGTCTGAGGAATTGCCTTGGGCCGTGGGGGATACGGCCGGGCCGGCCGTCCTACGGATTCGACCGGGCCGGAAATCCCGCGAGATTCTCGCCCAATCGCGGATCATTGAAACTATTCTGTAGCTGGGGTCTGCAACCCCGGCTACAACGGCCCCGGGGTCACAGACCCCGGCTACAACGATGTAAGCGACACGAGGGTAAACCGCTGTAGGCAACAGGCAAGATGCGACTCATATCACACCGAAATATCAACGTACACCAATTTCAATTCGCCGCACACTCAAACCATTATTTACGCATTATTCCAACCCAAGAAAACGCTAACAATCCATAACCTAGCGAATGTTTTTCTTACATTCCTTAAATGCCCCCTTCTCGCTTCTCCACAAATTCACTTGAAGTTGAACGTAAGTTTCAGCAAGACACCGTTCAGCTTATCCACTCCCTGTTTTTCCGGGTCGTACCAGATCACGGCCGACCCCTTTCCGTCCAGGCCGATCAATCCCAGCGGCACCGAGGGGGATTCGAACCGTTTGCCGGGGATCCGAAGGGATTTATCCTGCTGCTCGCTGGCGATGCTCTCCATTCGGTCGATCAGATATGCCTGAGCGAACAGGGAGAGCTTCGTCAGGTCCAGGGTGAGGAGCGAGCCGGTGCCGGGCTGGCACAAGCCCTTGACCTCCTGCTTGAAGAGAAATCCCGGGCTCAGATCGAATGCCAGGCCCGCCCCGGCGGGGAGCGGCTTCAGCCCCTGACTTTCGGCGAACTTGTTGAAACCGAGGCTCAAAATCCCGCCAATGATATCGCACTTATCCACAGAACTCCTCCCTATCGTTAAGCAAAGCTTGGTACTATCTCCATAACAGTGGCCCATAGACTGCACGAGCAATGGCTTTTCCACAGCCTGAATGGGGCAACGGTTCCGTGCCGATGGCGGAAACCATTTCTCTCCGGGGTGGCAACGATCCCGCTCGTCGGAAGAACTTCACCTGCATGGCTGCCCTCAGGTTCGTGATTTCCGGAGCGCCTTGCATTAAGATACGGCCTGGGCTAACCCGGTGACTGGCTGGCCTCGCTTTTTGGTTGCGGAGGAGGAAGACGGCCCCTTCGACAACCGCCGCGAAACTCACAGACAACGTCAACGGCAACCCCCGCCAACGGAGTGATCTCATGGATCCCGATCCCGAAACGTCCCGTCGCGAGTTTTTGAAGACATCGGCCACAGCGGGCGCCGCGGTGACGATGCTCTCGGACCTGTCACCCCTATTGGCCCAATCGACACCAAAGGCCCCTCAACTGCACGAAGATCATTCAAACCTGCATATCAAACCTCGATACTATCGCTGGCACGTGGATCCAGGCGTCGAGTGGATCGAGACCAACACGGCCCACGCGACACTCGACTGGACAATCCCGTTGTCTCAGGTGGCGCTCGTGCTCGTGGACGTCTGGGATCATCACTACCTCCTCGACACCGAGGCTCGGGCCGAAGCGATCATTGACGAGAAGCTGGTGCCGCTGCTGGCCGCATGCCGCACGGCCCGCCTGCCGATCATTCACGCCCCCTCGCCGGCGCAAGCCACGTCACATCCCAACTGGGTGAATCTCATCAGCAAAGCCGAGAAGGCGCCGAAACGCGAGGACTGGCCGCCGGCGGAATTTCGCGGCAAGAGCGGCCCATATCAGCCCTACAGACGACCAGATGAACCACGACAACCGGAACTGAACAAGCTCAGCGCCGAGCGCAAACTTCATCCCAAGATCCAGCCACTCGCCGGCGAACCGGTCATCGCGACAGGCGAGGAACTCCATCGCTACTGCCAACAACACGGCGTGCTCTTTCTCCTCTTTGCCGGTTTCAACACCAACGCCTGCATTCTTGTGAGAGACTACGGCACGCTGGCCATGAATCAACGTGGCTACGAGGTCATCGTCGTTCGCGACTGCACGACCGGCATGGAGTCGAGCACGACGCAGTCGACACTCAGCCAGACCCACGGCGCCATCCTCTTCTTGGAGATGTTCGGCAACTCCTCCGTCACCTCCGACGAGATCATCGCCGGACTGCCCAAAGCCTGAAACTCGAAGAATCTGAGGCTGTCGCCACGTTACCGGGGGCTCTTCGTCAGCCCAAAGACAGGGAGTTCACACTCCCCGCTCGCCTCCGGAAGGCGAGCGAAGACCAACAGCCAAGGGACGACCCCGATCGTGGTTCCCTTGGATTTCGCTCGCCGGGAAGGCGAGCGGGGAGCATGAGCTCCCTGTCTTTGGGCCTTCGCAAGGGCTGGCTCGTTTGACACCGTGGCAACGACACTTCGTCCTCCGACCTCCCCTCTTGTCGCAGTGTGATTCAAAGGCCTTCTCAGATCAAGCGAAGCCGATCCGTCAGGAACGGCGGGAGCCATGGAACGAGACAAACGGGTCTGACACCAGACGTGAGCGCCTGGCGCGGGCCTGGATCAGTTCCAAGGCGAGCTGAGAGAGTGTGGAATCGTCCACGGGGATCCGAAGATCCTCCTGAGCCAGAGAGTCCAGTGCGTTAGCCAGGGAGAACAAAGGCTGGGGACCGGCCGCGGCCTCGACGACGACGGGCTCCATTGCCTCCGGGGTCAAGAGGGAGGAAACCGACGGCGCGGTCGGTACTTCCATCGCTGCCAGGCCGCCGGATCCGCCGCCGATCGGAGTATTCATGTCCGTCTGGATCTCGGACTGTGCCAGGGCCCGGCTGTAAACCCGGACCTCGTCGATCCGGCCGTTGAAGTATTCGCCCCAGATCGCGTTGCCGCCGATCCGCAAGGCGTTCGCCGAGGTAACGATGGTTCCGGCGAGAGCGCGGGTCTGAACCAACGTCCCATTGACGTAAAGCCGCATCGTAGCGCCGTCGTAGGTAGACGCCACATGCGTCCATGTATTCAGCGCCAGGGCCGACGCCCCCACCACGTTGTAGTCCGCCCCCGACCTGTTAATATAGCTGGCCGGCGGCTGGCCGCTGTTGTCCGAGGCATAGATGGCATAGGCTAGGCCGCCGGGCCGTTCCTTGAGGATCGCGGTGGTCCAGCCATTCAAGGCAACCGGATTCACCCAGGCCTCGAGCGTCATTCCGCTGGTCAGGTCCAACAGACTATTATCGTTCACCGTTACCAGCGCGTTTGTGCCGTTGAAAACAAGCGCATTGCCGAAGCGTCCGGCGGCCGTCCAGGTCGCGTTGGAAAGGATGCCGTTCAGGCCATGACCGGAGTCGTCCGTAGTGGTCGTGCCCGTCCCTTCATTGAAGCCATAAGCGGCGACGAGGGCGGTGGCAACGGTATTGGAGACGGTCACCGTCACCGCGGCGGAAGTGGCCACGTTCCCCGCCGCGTCACGGGCGAGGGCAGTGAGGACATGCACACCGTTGGCCACCCCGATCGTATTCCAAGTCAACGCATAGGGGGCGACCGTGTCCTCCGCGCCGAGCGCTACGCCGTCGAGCAGGAACTGGACCCCGGCGACCCTCACGTTGTCCGACGCGTTAGCCGTGACCGTCGACGTACCGGTGACGGCCGCCCCGTTGGCCGGGCCGGTGAGCGCCACCGTGGGTGCGACGGCGTCGCGGACAATGCGGATCGCCTGGCTGCTCCCCACGTAGAGGCTCGTGCTGTTGAACGAGACCAGAAGCCGGTTAGCCCCCTGCGTCCCGCTGTCCTTGATGCCCACCGTCGCGCTGGCCCCGTTGGCCCGGGAATCGCCCGTGGCGAGGCTCGGATAGTTGAAGAGGATGTCGCCGGCGGAGGCGCCTGTGTTCAGCGTCAGGATCGCCTGAAAGGTCACCGGTGTTGGGGAGGTCGGGGCACCCTGGACGCGGTTCCACTCGAGAATCAAGCGGTCGTTCGTGCCGTCTAAGTTGGTGTCCTCGTACTTCGCCAGGATCATGGCATTCCCGGTGGTGTTGATCCAGTCGTCCCAGAGGGGAGCGATGGCGCGCTGGGTCGGCGCGGAGGTGAGGTTGGCGTTACTGCCGGAAGTGTTGGCGCTGGCGAACGTGATCAGTCCATTGGTGCTGACGTTCAGCGTGGTATAGCTGGTGCCGTAGAAGTTGAAGGTCAGACCGCTGCTGAGGGTGATCGCATTGCTATTGTTGTCCCCGGTGGCGCGAATAGTGGTCACGCCGAGATCCCCCGGAACAAGATCAAGGGCCTCGAACGGCTGGGTGTAGGCGGCGTATCCAAACCCGTCGCTGCCGATCAGGGTCACTTCATCATCCACGATCGTCCCCTGGCCTTGCGGATCCGCGAGGGTGGCGTTCGTCGGGGCGCTCAGGTTGAGGAAGAAGGCCTCATTCCCCTCGGGGAGCGTGTCGCCAAGGATCAGGACGGTGACCGACTTGCTCGTCTCGCCAGGGGCGAAGGTCAAGGTGGCGGGGGGGATGGCGAGATAGTCGCTGCCCGCGGTAGCCGTACCGTTGGCCGTGGCATAAGTGACCGTCACGGCCTGAGCGCTCGGTACGGACAGAGTCACGTTGAAGACGGCGTTGACAGTGCCGGAGTTCCCCTCGATCACGGCCAGGTCGTTGACGGCGAGCACGGGGAGCGGAGCGGCGGCGGTCGTGAAGGACCAGGTAACGCTCGCCATGGCGTTACCGGCCGTATCCTTGGCGTTATTGACGGTGACGAGGTAGGTCGTTTGAGCCAGGAGCGGTGCCGAGGGCGTGAACGTGGCCGTGTTCGTCGCACTGTTGTAGGCAAGCGATCCCGAGACGGCTCCCCCTGGTCCCGACAGAGTCATCGCCACGGTCCCCGTCTGGAGCGCTTCGCTGAAGGTCGCGGTAATCACCGCGGTCGTGGAGACATTGCCCGCATTCGCAATCGGTGAACGAGTGCTGATAGTCGGGGGTGTCGTGTCCGCGGCGGAGGCAGTGAAGAGGGGATCCACCCAGTAATTGCTCCCATTGTACGTGCTCGTGGGGAACCCGCCGCTGCTTCCGTAGAGGTAGACTCCGTTTCCACCGCTGACTGCGCTGGCGGGCGCATGAAGGGACCCGTTATCGAATCCGGAATTCGAGAAATAATTCACATTAACGGCATATCCGCCCACCGGAGCGAAATAGGAAACGACATAGGTTGTATTTGCCGTGATGGCGACGGGACTGGGAAAGGAGACTTGCTGCCATCCCGTGGCGGACTCATTGATGAAGGTGGCCGTTGCCAGGAGGCTTCCGGTGGAGGTCCAGAGGTGCGCGACGTGTGTGCCGGTGTTGCTCAGTCCTTTGTAGAAGCGAATCCCGGTGATCGATCCGGCGACATCACTGGTAAACTTCAGTCCAAGTTCGACGGCATTCCGATCATTCTCGGAGGCAACGGCAGGCGTTACCGAGCTATTCCAGAGCGAGTTCGCAACCGACACGGTGACAGTGACGGCGACCCCTGTCGTCGGGACCTCCAAGTTGACGCTGTCATCGACCGCCCGTGTCCGGATGCTGGTGGCTCCGCCGATGGTTGGCGTCCAGTTGTAGCTCCAGGAGGTGCGGCCGGTCGCCCGATGCCAGGTGAGACCGCCGTCGGTGGAGATCTCGACGGCGGCGATGATGCCACCTCCGGTGTCCGTGGCCGTGCCACTGATCGTAATGGGGGTACCGCCCTGGAGGGTCGCGCCGTTCACCAGGCTCGTAATGACCGACGTCGGCCGAGCCGTATCGGTCGAGGCGGTGGTGGCCACCAGCCCCGGCTGAAGCGAGCCAGGCTGGATGCCCATGTCGGCGAACAGGTTGACGGTGGCTTGTTGCATCCGGACATCGGGCACGGTAGCCGGCCCGTCGTGGGTGGCGTCCAGGCCGAACGACCATTGCACGGTGCCGGCCCCGAAGACCAAGGCGCCGCTGTCGTCCCGGTAGAGCGTCAGGCTGTGCGTGGCGGTCGCCGGCCCGTAATTGCTGCCGTTGTCCAGGATCCGCTGCGGCACGTTCTCGACGGTGGAGGAGAGCCGGATGAGGCCGGCCGGCCGCGACCCGTTGTCGAGGTCCTCGTCCCACTCGTAGCCGAGCGTGCCGTTGGACAGGGTGGCGGTCTGCCCCGCCTGGAGCGTGGCGACGCTCGTGTTGCGCCAGAACCGCAGCTTGCCCTCGGCCTCGGGGACCTTGATGGCGGTGCCAAAATCGCCGCCCGCCCCCTGGTTGACGGTGAAGATCGTGCCGGTCAGGCTGTTCTCCGGCCGCCCGCCGTCCGCCGGTGGGCTGAACCGTGGGTCGCGCCAGGTCCCCGTCCAGACATTCGCCACCGGGTCGATCTTGGCGTTGGCGTGCGTCTCCTTGTAACAGACCAAGGTCCGGTAGGGGGTGCCAGAGCCGTCGATGCTCGTCTCCCAGCGCGTCTTCCAGAACACCTCATTACCACTGAAGAAGGCCAGGTTCACTCCCGCGTCCCGCGCGGCCTCGACGTTGTTCCGCTGTCCGCCGGACCAGTATTCATCGTGGCCGACCGACAGGAACGCCTTGTGCTCGAGGATCTCGGCCCCGCGCCGGTCACTGTCCACGTCCGTGAAGTAGCTGACGTTGTAGCCGTTCTTTTCCATCCACCGTACCATCGGGTACTCGGCCCAGAAGAACCAGTTGGTCACGCCTAGACCGCCGGCGGTGGCCCGCGTATTCCAGGGCCGGTTATAGCTCACCTTGACGGCCCGGGCACCGTACGAGGAGGAGCCCTCGTACAGGCTGTTGCCCCCGTAGTTGTTGTAGGCCTGCCAGGTGGTATCGGAGGTCTGGTAGAGCAGGTCCGAGTGGCCGTCGTCGTCCCTCACGACAAAGGGGATGTGGCTGGCCCCGCCGGTATCGTCGCGGATGAGCTTGGCGAGATAGAGCCCCGAGGTGGCGCTGGCCGGGACCGCCCAGGTCGCGGACACCGACCAATTGCCGCAGTCCAACAACCCCGTCACAGAATCGCGCAGGCCAGCCGGCTGGGCCTGTCTCTGGGTCGACGACGAGGAAATCGTGGCGACCTTACGAGCACCGAGCCCGCCATAGTAGCCCAGCCGATAAATATCAATATGGTACGCGACTCTCGCCGTATCATTGATCTTGAAGGAAACGGTTTGCCCTTGGTCTACGCTGATATCCGTGGCGAACCCCTGAAGGCTCGAATCGCCGGCGCCGTTGATGTCCCACTCACTCGCTGGATTGCCCGGCAGCAGGTTTTCATCAACAATCGGGTTACTGGCCAGAAGAGTCCGATCTTCCAACACCTCAATCCCTAACCGGGCCCTGCCGCTGCAAGCCCCGCGAGAAACGCGAGTGGTCGAACGAATAGCGCGTGGCGTCTCACGGAATCTCATCGCCAATCTCCTTAATGAATTCCGGAAAATGAACGACGTAGAGCCCGAGCCGCGTTGCAAGACAGGCCAGGTTCAACACCGTTCACGTGCAGCCCAACATCGGCCCCACCGATCCCTCGTTGATCCGTCTCCTGACTCTCAACGTGAAGAGGTTCCGGACATCATCGTCCAGACGGCACATCATTCAATCTGCCGTGGCATCTCGCGAAGTTCAATAGGATCATTTCAATGAAATTGATTTTTCAACACGTTCCAATTTTCTAAGCGCCCACAACTTAAGGCATTTTTTAATTTCAAAGCTTCAGTCTGCATTTGGTTTTGCTAATTTAATTTTGTGACGCACGCGACCAAGGGATACAAGAATCGTGACGTTACCAACGGCCAGAGGAACATTCACAGGTTCATCGCTCGCCGAATCAAGCGGAACAGGGAATGTGAATGGCGCAGACCGGACTTCTCATGGACAAGGCCGGAATCGTCTGGCAGAATGACGACGTCTGATCAACCTTTGCTTGACAGGCCTCAAAATTACGGAAGGATGGCCGCGGTCTTGCTCAGCCTGCTGGGCGTCATAGCTTGTCCCCAAGACTTGCAACCAGTTTTCTCAAGAGGACCATGCCCACCTTGCTTGGCGGCACGTTGCGTCGAGTCGTAAGTTCGTCACAATACGAGGCGCCCGCCTCGCCTCTTCTTTTGTGATCGATTTTCGGTCGCTTGAGAGTCCGCGATAAGGTCCAGGAGCCGATCATGCTCGCGTCGAATCGTCGCTCTCGCGTCCTGATCGTGCTCGTCTTTGGTGCGATCCTACTCCCTCGAGAAGCACCGGGGGCCGAACCGGTCGACTACACCCGTCAGGTCAAGCCGATCCTGAAGCAGCGCTGTTACGCGTGCCATGGAGCGCTCAAGCGACAGGCCAACCTCCGCCTGGACACGGGCCAGTCCATTCGCCGCGGAGGCGATGGGGGCCCCGCGGCCGAGCCGGGTCAAGGGGACGAAAGCCTCTTGCTTGATCGCGTCAGCGAGACGGAAACCTCGCTGCGGATGCCGCCGGAAGGAGCCCCACTGACGACCGAGCAGGTGGCGGTCCTGCGTGCCTGGATTGAGCAAGGGGCCAAATCGCCGGCCGACGAAGCACCCGAGACCGACCCGCGAAAGCACTGGGCGTTCCTCCCGCCCGTTCGCCCCCCCGTACCGGCCTTGAGCAATCCGTCCTGGATCCGCGACCCCATCGACGCGTTCGTTGCCGAGGAGCACGAACGGAGGGGCCTGACACCGCTCCCGGCCGCCGAACCGCACGTCCTGCTTCGTCGGCTCTACCTCGACCTGATCGGGCTTGCTCCGACGCGTGCTCAATTGCATGAATTCCTCGCCGATCCGTCTGACGCCGCTTACGAACGGATTGTGGACCGGCTCCTGGCGAGCCCCCAATACGGCGAACGGTGGGGGCGGCACTGGATGGACGTCTGGCGTTACAGTGACTGGTACGGTCGCCGCGCCGTGCCCGACGTGCTCAACAGCTACGCGCAGATCTGGCGCTGGCGGGATTGGATCGTCCGCTCACTGAACGAGGACAAAGGGTACGACCGCATGGTCAGCGAGATGCTCGCGGCCGATGAAATCGCCCCGATCGACGATGCAAACGTGGTGGCCACCGGATTCCTCGTCCGCAACTTCTATCGCTGGAACTACAACACATGGATGAAGGATAACGTCGAGCACACCGGCAAGGCGTTCCTCGGCCTCACGTTCAACTGTGCCCACTGTCACGACCATAAATACGACCCGATCAAGCATGAGGATTACTTCGCCCTCCGCGCGATCTTCGAACCGATCGAAATCAGGCACGACCGCGTGGCGGGTGAGCCCGACCCCGGCCCCTACCCAAAATATGACTACGGCAAGTCCTACAAGCCGATCACCTCGGGACTCGTGCGGGTGTTCGACGAGAAGCTCGACGCCAAGACCTTCTTCTACACCCGGGGAGAGTCGCGCAACGTCGTCCCGGGCCGGCCTCCGATCCTTCCCGGAATGCCAGGGTTCCTGGGGGGCGCGTCGTTCCAGGTCCGACCGATCGACTTGCCACCGGAGTCCTCCTACCCTGGCTTGAGAGCGTTCCTCCGCAAGGACGAGGTCGGAGCACGGGACGCAGCCCTCGCCAAGGCAAACGCGGATCTCGCCAGGTCCCAGGCATTGGCCGAGGCCGCAGAGCGGGCGCTGGCCGACCGCGAAGCGCGGCTGGTCCCCGGCAACCCAAGAGCGTTCGCCGACCCGCTCCTGGGCGTCCTCGCCTTCCCGGAGGCTGCGCCCTCTGTTCGCGAACTGCAAGCCGCCCGAACCGCGCTCGAGGCCGCCCGAGCCGCCGTCAGCCTTGATGAAGCAGGGCAGGATGCGGCGCAGGCCGAGCATGACGCCATTCAAGCCCGGATCGCGGCGGACGACGCAAATGTGGCCTCCTCCGCGGGCGAGGCCGCGGCACGCCGTCGCTCGGCCGCCAAGGCCGAGCGCCTCGCCATGGTGGCTCGGGCTGCGATCGGCGTGGTTCGCGAGGAAAACGCCGTGGCCGCCGCTCGAGACAAGCCGACGACCGAACTCAAGTCGGCCCTACAAAAGCTTGCGGCGGCCCGCAAATCTCTCGAGAACGCACGAACCGAGATCGCCACGGATTCGCCCGACTATACGCCGCTCAGCCCGGTTTATCCGACCCGGAGCACAGGGAGACGGGCCGCTCTGGCCCGCTGGATCACCGACCGAGCCAACCCGCTGGCAGCTCGCGTCGCCGTCAACCACCTCTGGCGTTGGCATTTTGGCAACCCCCTGGTGGCCACGACGAGCGACTTCGGCCGCAACGGCGCGCAGCCGACCCACCCCAAGTTGCTCGACTGGCTCGCCGTCGAACTGATGGAGCCGACAACCCCCGGCGCCCGGGCGTGGTCAATGAAGGCACTCCATCGCCGGCTCGTCACCAGCGCCTCATACCGGATGCGTTCCCAACTCACCGGAGCCAGCGAGGCGGATCGGAACCGGGGCATCGATCGAGAGAACCAGTGGTATTGGCACTTTCCCGCGACGCGCATGGAGGCGGAAGAGGTCCGCGACGGCCTGCTGCATGCAGCCGGAGCGCTCGATCCGACCATGGGCGGCCCCGATATCGACTTCGCTCAAGGCCTGACCTCACACCGTCGAAGCCTCTACTTCACCCACCACGGCGAGGCCCGGATGACGTTCCTCGAGTTGTTCGACGCCTCCGACGCATGTGATGCCTACAAGCGATCGACCTCGGTCGTGCCCCAGCAGGCGCTCGCCCTGGTCAACAACGAATTGCTCCTCAACCTGAGCCGAACTCTGGCCGACCGGTTATGGGCCGAGGCGGAGAAATCGGCCAGTGACGCGCAAGGCCGCGTCGCAATCTTCCTTGATTCAAGTTTCGAGCAAATTTTGACACGTTTACCATCGGCCCGCGAGCGTGACCTGGCCGGCACCTTCCTCACCAAGCAAGCGGCCCTGCTCGCCCGCGCGGCCGGCTCCCAGGAGTCGGCCGCAAATTCCAACGAAGCCCCCCAAGCCAGGGCCCGGCGAGACCTGGTTCATGCCCTGTTCAGCCATAATGACTTTGTCACGATCCACTAAACGGTCAAAACGAGTCCGTTGATCGCTCAGGCGGATTCTGGGCGCTCCTGAAGCTTGTGGATTGGGCCCTGGCCTGGGAAGACCTGAAACTTCACCCGATTGACAAAAAGTCAGAGGAGTTCCGCAAGACTCCAGACAGTTCGGCCCGCACATGACCGGCACGGCGGGAAAGCCTCTCCTTGAGTGAGCGAAATCCTCTGCTCCTCGGCCATCGGCTCACAGTGGCTGTCCGGGTTGGAGTGCCTCACGAATTCATAACGACCCGACACCGGGGCCTTCTCGCCTGTGTGATAAGCGCTGCCGACCGCGACTGTCGTTGGCATCGTCGCCTCCTGATTCATAGACCTTGGATCAACTCCAGCGTCAAGCTTCGCCCCACCCGCCACGACCTCATCAACGATTTACGATGGATCAACAGCCACGCTCAGATTCCCCGCGGGAGGGGCACGACCCACCGTAAAGCTTTACCTAACCCGCCATTAACTTATCAACGATTTTCGATTAATCAGCGGCCAGAATCCGTTTTTCCCGTAGTGCGGGCACGGCCCACCATCCCGATCTCCTTGCCAAAGCAGAAGTTAAGATGGTGGGCCGTGCCCACCCTACGGGAATTATTAGGCCGACGATGATCGGTATGGCCGATCGCGCCGAAAACAGGAAAATACGGGCTCAGAGAAGCTCCAGCTTCGGCCCATCCAAATACATGCACGCAACAAACATGCCGCATCCAGCAAAATCAGACGACACCTGGTTCGACGGTTGCGCCCGAACTCAAACAACGGCCTTCATTGATGGTTCCGGCGAGATCGCGTGAGACCGCAGGGTTAAGCCGGAACTGCAAACGGAGCGACTCGTCCGGCGGCCGCGACGGAGGCTCTCCTGAACGAGAACGTCACATCTTTGTTAAGCATCACCACCAAGCTCATCCGACAAAATCGACGGGCGTTCTCCAAACCCCGAATGAGGCCGTGCGCCCTGATGCTTGGACACCTTTCCCTTGATTACAAGCACTTAATCCAGGAGAGCAGTCTAGGACATGGATGCGACGGCGAACGCCCGGAATGGCAAAATCATCTTTGCTGAGCGTTTTTTAATTAGGCCTTTGACAACTTGCGAAACATGACCTAAGTTCAGGTTGTCGGGATTCTAGATAGAGCTTCCCGGCTGGTTTCCACTCTTCTGCAGCTGAGATCCCTGGGGATTATCTCGAACGCCACGCAGCCTCCACGGGTTTCGACGACGCACCAAGGAGCGACCTCAGCGATGACTCCCCGCGCTTATCGGCGTGAATTGGGATCCCATTCTCCTCTACAGATTTATCTGCACGACATCAACAACACGCCGCTGTTGTCGGCTGTAGAGGAGCGTGAATTGGCCGAGCGGGTCGCCATCGGCGACCCGTATGCCCGCGACCACATGGTCAAGGCGAATCTTCGGCTCGTGGTCAACATCGCGCGGGGCTACCTGGGCAAAGGCCTCTGCCTGGAAGACCTGATCGAAGAAGGCAACCTCGGTCTGATGCGCGCCGTCGAAGGCTTCGACGGCATGATGGACACCCGCTTCAGCACATACGCCAGCTATTGGATCAAGCAGTCGATCCGCCGCGCCGTGATGAACAACGGCAAGCCGATCCGGCTCCCCGCCTACATGGTCAGCCTCTTGGCCAAGTGGAAGCGCGTCTCCAACGGCCTGACCGAGCGACTGGGCCGGCCGCCGACGCCCGAGGAGATCGGCAAAGTCTTACGGCTCTCGAAGAAGAAGGTGGGCATCGTCGCCAAGGCGATTCGGATCAACAACCTGGTCCCCCATTCGGAGAGCACCGAAGAAGACGGCATTGCGCTGGACGACATGCTCACCGACGACCGCAGCAAAGCCCCCGACGACCTCCTGATCGAGGCGGACGACCTGGAGCGGATCTTTCATCGCCTCGATCAGCTCGATGACCGCGAAGCGACCGTCATCCGCATGCGGTTCGGCCTCGAACCGTTCGCCCCCATGACTCTGCGTGAGGTGGGCGAAAACCTCGGCCTGACCCGCGAGCGGGCGCGTCAACTCGAGAGCCAGGCGCTCTTGAAGCTGATGAGCTCCTTGAGCGAGACCGCCGGCAAAGTTTACCGCTGACCGCCGCGATTCCGATCCGTCCCATCAGTGTTCCAGAACAAACGCCATCGACCTCGTCCTCCGCCCCGAAAAGGTAGGACGAGGTCGATGGCGTTCTCATTTTTTCCCCCTCGCAGGCCAAACCGTACGTCCGTACGTGATGTCCCCATAACGATTTGGGGACTTGTTGCCCCTTCTGGTGCCATGTTAAAGTTGGGAGCGTTTCGCTCGCTTGACTCGCCCGAGCCGAGGCCTTTCAGGTTGCACCATGGTTGATCCCCAGACCTCTCGGTTTTGGCAAGCGTCGCTCCAGAGCCGTCTGATCGATGTTGCGGAGCTCACCGCCTGCTGGGAGGCCCTGCCTCCTGAGAAGCAGGTCGCCGACCAACTCGACCGCCGGCTGGCGCGTCAGGCGGTGCAAGCGGGCCTGCTCACACTCTGGCAAGCACAGCAGTTGCTCGCGGGGCGCTCCACCGGCTTCAAGATCGACCGCTATATTCTGCTCAACATGATCGGCCAGGGGGGGATGGGCCGAGTCTATCTCGCCAAGGATTCGCGCCTCAACCGCCAGGTGGCGTTGAAGATCCTCTCCCCCGAGCGAGTGAACAACCCGAGAGCCATCGCCCGGTTCCAGCGTGAGGCGCGGGTCGGAGCGCAACTCCAGCACGAGAACCTCGTCCGGATCTACGACGAAGGCGAGTCGGACGGCAAGTGCTACCTCGTGATGGAGTTCATCGCGGGGAAAACCATCGGCTCGATGATCGCCGAGAACGGTCCGCTCCCCCCAAACACGGCCGCCAGACTGACCCGGCAGATCGCCATGGGCCTGGAGCACGCGCACCTAAAAGGGCTGATCCACCGCGACGTCAACCCGTACAACATCATGGTGACCGCCGACGGCACGGCCAAACTGGCCGACCTCGGGCTGGCGATCGACCTGGCCGAACAAGTGCCGGTGACCCGTGACGGGGCGACCGTGGGCACCTTCGACTACATCGCACCCGAGCAGGCGCGGCACTCGCACTCGGTGGACACGCGAAGCGATATCTACTCGCTCGGCTGCACGCTCTACCACATGCTCGCCGGCCAGGTGCCGTTCCCGAGCCCCAGCCTGCCCGAGAAACTGTTCGGCCACCAGGCGGCCGAGCCCGAGTCGTTGACGGCCATCGTGCCGGAGATCCCCGAAGGGCTCGCCGAGGTGGTCCGGACGATGATGAGGAAGCGGCCCGACGACCGCTTCCCTAATCCTCTCGAGGTTGCACGAGCCCTCGAGCCCTTCGTGGGTGAGCCCATCACGGCCTCGGCGCACCCGGGCGACGGCCCCGAGTTATCCGGCGACGGCCCGCATTCCCACACCACGACGAACTCCTCGACCAAGGTCACGACCGACCGGCGCGAGACCTTGGTCGCCTCTTCCACGGAACAGACGGCTCCCACCAAGAACACCACGACCCCGGACTTCGCCCCCCTGATTCCGGCGGGGTCGCTGACTTCAGACTACGACACCCAGGCCAAACTCCTGGAAGGACTCGTGGATTTCGGCGCGAAGAACGCCCCTCCCGAACCTCCTCCGGCTCCCGTGCCCACGGTGGCCGAGACGCCGCCGATGGATTTCACGCGGATCGGTCAGGAACCGAAGAACGGAGCGGGCGCGAAGGAGGACCTGTCAGGACTAGGGCTGGCCCTGGACTTCGGTCCGGAGCCAACCCTCTCCCAGGTCGCGGCCAAGGCGAAACCGAAGCCTTCCGCGCCCCCCGCGCCGCCGAAGTCAGAGCAGGAAACCAGGGCGAGTTCCACCAGCACCACGACGGTGGCCAAGGCGTCCCCTCACGGTCGTCACCGCCGGCTCGTCCTCGGGGGGGCCGCCCTGCTCTTGCCGATCGCCGTGGCCGGTGGCCTCTACGCCAGTGGAATCCTGGGCAGGCCCTCCCCGCCCAAAGCTCCTCCAAAAACCGTGACTGTGGCGCCGGACGGTGACAGGGAAGCGCCTGCCAAAGACAGGCCGGTTGCCCCCTCCAAGGGAATCGGCCCCGAACTGGCCAAGGAAGTGGGGCCGGGGATCGCCGTCAAGGCGCCGGACGGATCGGTGTCGATGGAACCCGACCTCAAGAGCGCCATGCAACGGGCGATCGGTAGCAGAGGGCATGTCCTGCTCAACAACCGCGAGCCGCTCCGGCTCTCGGGAGCGGCCGCGGCGATCAAGGTCAACGGTGGTCCGCTCTATCTCCGCGCGGCGGAGGGAATGCAACCGGTCATCGAAGTCGAGATCAAGGGAGCGAAGCCGTTCCTCACCACCGGGATCGAAACGCCACTCACCATCGTCGGCGTGACGATCGTGGCGAATTATTCCGAGTCCGGCGGAGGGGAAGCGCCCCCGATCATCGAGGCGGCCGGCAAGGTCACGCTCGACCGCTCAGCCTTCAAGGCGACGGGCCAAGGGATCGGCACGCGCGCGGTCAATGCCCAGGGGATGAGCCTGACCGCCACGGGTTGCTGGTTCGAGGGCTTCGACCAAGCACTCGACATCGCGGCCTTCAACGGCTCGTCCGTCACAGTCAGACAATGCGTGATGATCAGGGCCAAGGCCGGCGAGCCGCCGAGCGGTTGGGCCCTGCGAGTCCGCTCCAAACCAGGGGGGAGCAGGAACGACAAACTCGGCCGCCGGCTCGTGCTCGACCGTTGCACCGTCCTGGGGAAGGGCCTGTTCAACCTGGTCGGCTTCTCACCGCAGATGCCGTGCCTGGTTGAGGTCAATGGGTGCGCGGTCCTCGCAGAGTCGGTCCTGGCCTGGGAACCGCAGCCGCCTGGCCTGCCACCATCCGACGAGGCGCTCCATTGGGCGGGCCGAGATAACCTCTACGACGTCCATGGAAAAGCCTGGATCGTGCTCTCTCCGCAAGGGGCCCCCGACTTCCCCGACGGACCGAAGGATCTCGACTCCTGGGCGAAACTCGTCGACGAGTCCGCCCCCCTCTCTCCCCCGGCCAAGTTCAAGACCGACCCCACCAACCTCTCTGAATCCCCCGCCCCACCCGACCTCCTGGTCCTCGAAACCGAGCACCCGGTCGGGGCCGACCCGGACAGGGTCGGGCCGAGAACGAAGTCCTCAAAGCCCTGAGCACTCCTGTGTCGCCCTGATCGAAAAAGGCAGGCAAAGGGGGTCGTCGAACCCATCCCGTCCGTGACCGAGTTCTGGAATCACCACCAACTTGAATCCGAGTCACCAATGAAGCCATTCTTATTTTTGACACTCTTCTTCGTCACCGCTCAGACCCTTGCGGCGGACTTACCCGCCATCCCGGACAGGCCGATCGCCGAGAAGGGAGAGCTTCTGTTCGCCGACGACTTTGAAAGTGCCGAATCCGCCAAGGTCTGGCACAAAGTCGTCCCGACCTTCAGCGTCGAAAAGGGCGTGCTCAAGGGCACGCAGACGCGTGACAAGGATGTTCCGGCAGCCGGGGGCAAGCCCGCCGTCAGGGCTCACGCGGCCGTGCACGGCCTGGAGATTCCCACCAAGAACAGTGTCGTCGAGCTGAAGATTCGCTTTGCAGGCGCCTCGATGATCGACGTCGAGTTCGACGACCGCAAGTTCACCGGCTCCCACTATGGTCACATCTGCCGAGCGCAGGTCCGCCTCAACGGTGTCACCCTCATCGACGAACGTGACGGTGGCATGCGCAACGACATCTATGAAATCAAGAAAGACCGCGAGAGGAAGGCCGAAGTCGCCAAGCTCCTCGCCGGTCGTAGCGTCACTTATCCCATCAAGCTCGAAGCCGGCAAGTGGTACACGCTCGTCGTCGAGACCGTCGGAGACGCCATGCGCGTCACGATCGACGGCAAGCCCGCCGGTTTCCTCAAGTCCTCCGGCATCGCCCACGCCACCAAGTCCAAGATCGAATTGGGAGTGGCCGGCAAGGATGGCGAGTTCGACGACCTCAAAGTCTGGAATGCCGAAGCGGCCAAGCCCTAATCCCGCATGCTGGTTTGTTCCCCTGCCCCCCTCTGCTTACGCCTCATCAGGATATCAACTCGCAAGCAATCACAAGACCGGCCGACAAGGGAGCAGAACCGCCGGAGCGAGAGGGCCGCCCGGTTCGAATAGGCCTTTTTAGCCAGGCACTTCAACTGGGACGTTTGGGAGATCCAGCAAAGCTAGACGTCTAGTCTCGAGCCTTGGCGGATTGCCTAGGATTTTCGGCCTTTCCCTCCTTAGGTGCCAGGCTACCGACTACCTCGCTCGTAGAAGGTGACTGACGCCAGTCGGCCCCGGGTGTCGTAGCCGTAATGCGTATCGTCGATCGGGTCAGAACCGGGGGGAGGTATTTAGCAGCCAGTCGCTCCAATCGGGAAATCTGGGAAATTCAGCAAAGATGAGTGTTGTGAACGTCGGTCGAAAAACGTAGCGCGCCGGTCTCCGATGTTCGGTCGAAAAGCGTAGCGCTCATGGATTCACTCGTGGCGTCTGGTACACCAAGGTGAACATTGTTTCGCCTCGATACCCCACGCGTCGCGAGGTCTATGGGTGTTCACACACATGCAAAACTGGGCCGAGATCCGCCGTCGCGTCCTTGTGGACAGGCAGAGCAAACGTTCCATCTGCCGCGAGTTCGACATCCACTGGGACACCCTCCAAAAGATCCTCCTCCATAACGAGCCTCCAGGCTATCGCCAGAACCTGCCCCGCTCACGCCCCAAACTCGAGCCGTTCTTGCCGATCATCCACCAAATCCTCCAGGACGACCGCAAGGCGCCGAGGAAGCAGCGGCACACCGTTCGTCGCATCTTTCAATGTCTTAGACATAAACACTGCTATCTTGATGGATTGACGATAGTTCAAGGCGTCGTCCAAGCCTGGCGGGAGGGGCAAGCCGAAGCGTTCCTCCCCCTGGTCCACCGGCCCGGCGACGCTCAAGCGGACTTCGGACGCGCCGTCATCAACATCGCCGGGCAATCCGGCACTGCCGCGATGTTCGTCATGACGCTCACCCATTCCGATGCGATCTTCTGCGCCGTCTTCCCGCGTGAATGCACGCTCACGTTCCAGGAGGGACATCGCCTCGCCTTCGACTGCTTCGGCGGCGTACCTCGTCGGATCACCTACGACAATACCCGGATCGCCGTGGCTCGGATCATCGGCCAGCGGGGGGAGGGCGTGACGACCGAGTTCCTCAAAATGAAAAGTCACTATTTGTTTGAATCTCATTTCTGTCGCGTCCGTTCCCCCAATGAGAAAGGACATGTTGAGTCGCTTTTGGGCTATTCGCGGCGTAACTTCCTCGTGCCGGTCCCCGAGGCCGATTCATTCGCCGCGCTCAATGCACGCCTGGAAAAGCGCTGCCGGAGTGACCTGGAACGCACGACGCGGGGCCAGACGCTGACCAATGCCCAACTCCTGGAGCGGGAGCGAGCCGAACTGTTGGCCATGCCCGAGGAGCCGTTGAGCATCCGCCAGGTGGAGACGGTCCGGGCCAATTCGTTGTCGCTGGTGCGATTCGACCGCAACGATTACTCGGTCCCGACTCGATACGCGCATCGGCGTCTGACCGTCGTGGCGGATGTGGAACGGGTGCGGGTGGAGACGACAGGAACAATCGTCGCCAACCATCATCGATCCTGGGATCGCTGTCGGACGATCTTCGATCCGGTCCATTACCTGGGCCTGCTGGAGCGGAAGCCCGGGGCGCTGGACTTTGCCCTGCCCCTGGAGGGCTGGGAGTTGCCGGAGTACTTTGCGGTCCTCCGTCTCCGCCTGGCCAAGGACGAGGGGCCGCGTGGCCAGGTCGAGTACATCCGAGTCCTGCGGCTCCTGGAACAAGCCACGCTCGAGGAGTTGACCGCGGCGGTCGAGCAGGCCTTGAGTCTGGAGGTGTCGGCGGCCGACGGAGTGCGGTTGATCTTGGAGCACCGGCGGGATCGGCCGACGGCGACGTTGGATCTAGCAGGCCTCCCCCACTTGCCACGCGTGAGCGTCCCGGAGCCGGACCTGAGCGGCTACCGCTCGTTGTGCGGGGAGGTGCAGCGATGAGCAAGTCAAGTTCGACGCCGGGGGACTTGGTCCGTTTGAAGCCGATGCTGAGGTCATTGAAGCTGCCGACGATCGGGGCGGAGTGCGAGAAGGTCGCCCGGCAGTGCGCGAGTGAACGGGTGGACCATCTGGGTTATCTGTCGCGGGTGTGCGAACTGGAAATGATCGAGCGGGAGCGGAAGGCGGCGGCGCGCCGACTGAAGGGGGCGAAGTTTCCCGCGGTGAAGACTCTGGGAGAATTCGAGTTCGCGGCGCAGTCGGGGATCCCCGAGATCCTGTTGCACGAACTTTCACGATGTGACTACATTGACAAACGAGAGAATGTTCTATTGGTCGGCGCGTCGGGTACGGGGAAGACGCACCTGGCGACATCGCTCGCCGTGGAGGCGTGCCAGCGAGGCAAGCGGGTGCGTTTCGTGAGGGTGACCGAACTGATCACGAGCCTGCTGGAGGCACGGGATCAGCACCAACTGACGCGGCTGAAGGGCCAATTGAACAAGCTGGACCTGTTGGTGCTCGACGAACGGGGTTACGTGCCCGCGAGCAAGGTGAGAGCGAAGATGCTCTTTGATGTGATAAGCACAACATAAAAATGAACAAGCTTGATCGTGACGATAAACCTTGCGTTCGAGCGTTGGACGGAAGTGCTGTTGGACACGAGCTTGACGGCGGCTGCGTTGGATCGCCTGACGCACCGCTGTCACATCGTGGAGACGGGCAGTGAGAGTTATCGCCTCAAGGAGGCAAAGCGTCGTCGCGTCGCTCCGGATGGCTTGAATCGTGAAAGGAAGGTATCGAGTACGAGTCCCGTGAACGAAAGTCGAGTAGCTGAGCGATCGTCCCCTGTGGACGACCCGAGCTCAGACAGGTAACATCTGTTTACCGGGCGCTACGCTTTTCAACCGGCGCGCGCTACGTTTTTCGACCGACGTTCACAAGGAGAAGGTTATCCGTCGCTGGTTGGCCGACAAGCCGACCGAACACGGGTTCCCGACCGACCTCTGGACCGGGCCGAGGCTGGCCCACATGATCCGCCAAGAGTTCTCCATCGAACTCAACCCGATGTACCTGACCGTCTGGCTACGGCGTCGCGGGTTCACCCCGCAAAGGCCCCGCCGCATCCCTCGCGAGCGCGACCCGGAGGCGATCGCCGCGTGGTTGGCCTCCGACTGGCCGCGCATCAAAAAAAAGCCCGGCGGCAGCACGCCCATATCGCCCTGATTGACGAGAGTGGCCTGCTGATGGCCCCGCTCCTCCGGCGGACCGGCACCTCGGGGACGGACTCCGGAACTCGCCCAGCGCGGCGGCGCTCGCGAGAAGGTCTCGCTCGCAGCGGCGCTGTGGCTGTCGCCGCGTCGCGATCGCCTGGGCCTGTACTTCAAGACCTTGGTCAACGGCTACTTCAACAACTGGTCGATGACCGCCTTCCTGGAAGCGATGCTGCACGATCTGGACGGACGGTTCGTGGTCGTCTGGGACGGCGACCCGATGCATAAGGGCGACCCGATCCATCAACTCGCGGCCCACTTCGCCGACCGCTTGTGCCTGGAGGCCCTGCTGCCTTGGTTGAAGTATGATCGGTTGTGCAATTACGCCCCGCGCGACGCGGTCGAACTTGACGGAAGGATCCACACCGAACTGGCGGCAGCCGGGAACCATCAGGAATTCTTAAAAAGCCTGTACCATGCCTCGGAACTCCCGATTCCGCGTGCATTATTTATCTAATACGGATCGGAGTTGAAATCTGCGCTCCCGAACGGGCCGAAGCGCCGGATTCACCGTAATGCCCCACGCCGAGGGGCGCAGGTTTCAGTTCTGGTCCGTATAACACGCTGTAGAACCGGACTCCTCGTTGTTTCGACGTCTGCCGGTACGTCACCAAGAGGTGGCAGACTTCCATCCCCCGGAGATTACCCCGCCGGCATGTTGAGCGCCGCCGGAGATTACCCCGC
The DNA here is from genome assembly GCF_045290345.1 of Singulisphaera photorubra. GTDB lineage: Bacteria > Planctomycetota > Planctomycetia > Isosphaerales > Isosphaeraceae > Singulisphaera. The sequence continues at coordinate 6,918,858 of NZ_CP155447.1, forward strand.
CGGCATGTTGAGCGCCGCCGGAGATTACCCCGCCGGCATGTTGAGCGCCGCCGGAGATTACCCCGCCGGCGTGACTCAGATCGCCCCCCCAACTTTCAACGCCCCGCCTGATGGAGGGCATGCCGCCTCCAATCGTTTCACCGAGACGCCCTCCAGCGTAAATTCCAACGGATACGCCGATGACCCCCCCAATAACTGCGCCAGCTATGGCACCAGGGATTGCGCCTGGTAACCCCCCAATTGTTAGGCCGATCCCTGCGCCAGCCATCGCGCCGAAGCCTACGCCGTAGGCAAGGCCGAGCCATGCTCCGACGGCCATTCCCACGGCCCTCCCCACAGCGACGCCAGAAATGCCGAACGGTCGGCTCGGCCAGTCTGGCAAGCGGAATGTCGCCTCACTCGTGGAAGGTAGACGGGAAATCATAACGGACGGAAAGTGGCCCCAACTTTCAACGCCCCGCCTGATGGAGGGCATGCCACCTCCAATCGTTTCACCGAGACGCCCTCCAGCGTAAATTCCAACGGATACGCCGATGCCCCCCCCAATAACTGCGCCAGCTATGGCACCAGGGATTGCGCCTGGTAACCCCCCAATTGTTAGGCCGATCCCTGCGCCAGCCATCGCGCCGAAGCCTACGCCGTAGGCAAGGCCGAGCCATGCTCCGACGGCCATTCCCACGGCCCTCCCCACAGCGACGCCAGAAATGCCGAACGGTCGGCTCGGCCAGTCTGGCAAGCGGAATGTCGCCTCACTCGACGTGTGGAGGAAAGGATTCCTCGTATCGGATCTCATCGTCAGGAAAGTGGTGTCCGCACCCCGCCATCGCCATCGGACGGCGGGCCCAGTCTCGTAGTGGCCGTATCCGTATCGCTCCTCGAGATCAGAGTACCCCTGATCGTGCTGCATAGGCGCACGGTCGAGCGGCGTCAGCGGCGGTAAGTGCTCTTCTTCCCAATCGCTCCGCTCGTTCCCAGGACCGGTATAGTTTCCATACCACGCCCGGCCGGAAGGGTACGCCAGGGAACTTCGTCCCCAATCCGTCCTGATGGCTACAGCACCCGCAGTTGGCCGCGAACGATTGCCGGGCAAGGGGGGGGGGAGTGTGCGGGCCGAATCCGCGGGGTTGGTTCCTGAAAGCCGTCTATCCATGGCAAGTCGCGGGGTTGGTGTCTCGGCTCGTTGCGACGGCGGAACGAAGCCGGTGGGCCGTCGGGCCGAGACCTGCTTGTGCAGAGCGGGGATCATAGGCTACCCATCCATTCGCTCCGGAGGTTCGGGCGTCCAACTCGACTAGGACTCATCCAATGACGCGACCGGAAGGCCTGTATGAACAACGGCAGCCTCGCCGTCAAGGGCTCGCTCGCGAAGGAACGATTTTCCCCGCCGTCTTCAGGGATGGGGGCAGGTGTCGCGGACGCAGGGACGATCGCCTGGAGGCGATAAGTCTTGATCGACGACATAGTCTGCCGGCTGTCGACAAACCGGTGCGATCGAAGCCCACCGGCGATGTTCTCGCCGTCGAGCAGCTTGGTCGTTACGCCGTCCATCGTCCGGAATAGGCGGATGAATGAGCGGCCTCCGCTACTGTAGTCATCGGACACAGCCCAGTGTAGGACTATCCCGAAGACCACGAGGTCGAAGGGGGCCCTCCTCGGCGGCCCTGGTCTCGGCGGCCGCGTCACGAAAACGGCCTCCGCCGACCATTCGGAGACCCCGCCGATGGAGTCGTCGCGGGCGCGAACCGCCACCGCGAACCGGAGGTTCGGGCCAAGGCTGCTCCCCCCGGGGAGCTCCTCCAGCAGGAATGGCGGCCGCACGGTTGACGAGAGGATGGCCCCGTTGACCCAGAAGTCGTAAGTATGAATACCGTTAACGATGCTCCAATTTAGGCGGAGCCTGTCCTCTTCTCGGTCTGAAGGCGAGGGGAGAGCTGGCGACTCCGGACGGTCGGGCCGCGTCGTGAAGGTCGCTGGGTCTGACCATTCGGACGGTCCCTCGGAGTTCACACCGCGCAGGCGCACCTGATGGAACGTGTTGGCCGCGAGGCCGCCAAGAAACGTTCCCCTGGCGACGTTGGTCCGGACGTCGGAGTTCCCGAAGCGAATATCGTAGGTCTCCGCGGTGGGCACGTCCGTCCAACTGAAACGCAGGGCGTCGGCGCGCCGCGACGTCTCACGCTGTGCTGGGGTCGCGCCAAAAAGAACCGGCGGATTCGGTTTCGGGGGGACGGGCACGTTGAGGCCTCGCAGTCTCGACGCTCGGGATTGTTCGCTCAGGTGGTCAGGGAACCTCGATCGACGTCGTGTCCCGGTCGAATTGATAATAAATCGGCAACCTGCGATTCCCGTCCTTGCTAAGCGGATTGTCGCACTCGATCAGGACTTCCCACTCATCGTCGTCCGCCTGGTGCCCGCGGATACCTCGGATCGTGCCGGTGATGTCCGCATCCTCGTTGGCCTCGTAGAGGTCATCTGCCTTCACCGTCACGGTCTGCCCAACTCGAAGGATGCCAAAATATTGGATACGACCCGCAAGGAACACGACCGTGTCGTCTTCTATACGGAGAACTGGTTCGCCTGCCTGGACGCACTCACCGACTTCCTTGAAAACAGCCGTCACCAGCCCTGAGATCGGTGAGGTAAGGTATGTCTCGGCGAGGGTCACCTGGAGCCGGCGGACTTCGAAATCCATCGCCGACCGCTCGTCGGCGATGATCCTCTCCATATGCACAGCGCTCAACGACGCGATGGTCTGGCTCATCTTCTCGCCGGCCAAACCCACCTGGAGTTGCTTGTGGGCGATGCTGTTGTCCAGTCGCGGATGGAAGAAAGCAGGATTCTCGCTCTTGGAAATTTGCTTGCCCTGGGTCGTCGTGTCGGATCGTTGAGCCTCGAAAAACTCGGAATTCAGTGGGCTCCAAGACCCACTCGCCCTGGCGAAGGGAAACTCCGTCATCCGGTCGGACTTGTGAACCTGGACTAGCGCGTCGCCATTGGTCGGATCGAAGACACGAGTGTCGATCTCGACATCATCGGGATGATCGTACTCCCCCCCAACACTAATGGTGTTTCGCTGCTCGACCTTCGTGTGGACCTTGTAGTCGTCGGAGACGGACGTTTCAATTTTGGTCGATGTAATGACGGGGGGCAGGCGGCTGGCCGCATAGGCCGCGTCAATGGCGTCGAACCGGTCGCTAGCCTCCCGCTGCATTCTGGCCAAGAGGTCAATGACCACTGGGAGAGTATTGGTCATCTCCTGCTGGATCCGCGGCCCGTGTTTGAATCTTTCGAAATAAATCCCTTCCCTACGTGTGATTGCCTGGTCGAGCGCCGCGGCTAGCGACTCGTTTCTCAGTGCGAAAAGGAAAGGGGCCACTTCTGAGTCCCGACGTTCTGGCGGCAATCTAAATGCCTCGTTAGCAATGGCCGCATCCGAGGCCCGGCGTTCTGGCGGCAATGTCAGTGCCTTATGGATCTGCGCAGAGTCGTACTTCAGCCGCGCCGCGGGATCGTCCGGGTATCGAGGGTCCGCAGAATCTGTAACCTTCTCGTCGAAATGGGCATAAAGTTGGGTAGCGGGGTCATAGGCTACGACCGGCTGGCCGATGTGAGCCGACCCGGTATGGGTCACATGGTCGAAGTTCTTAGTTGCAATCACGCCAGGGCCACTGAAGCAAAGGTCCGTCGATCGACTCGGCAAGACCTGGAGCACTCGGATGTTGGCGGTCGAAGACATGGCCATCTCCCAATTCATGTCTGGGGGGCACGCAGGGGGTTCAGCCCCGGCCGGTCCGGTCTAGGCCCGGTGAACGAAGCCCTAGATCGCGACTCAACGGGACCGTCAGGTCGCAATCGACGAAACAATCGTGCTCGGCTTCCGCCCAGATCGCCCTCAGACCATCGAGAGTCACGGTAAAGGACTCGCCGGGCTTCAGCGTACCGAATTCATTCTCATCTGCGCCTTCGTCTTCGTAGGAGAGAAAGCCGAACCGCATGTTCTCACCGAAGTCATCGACGCGGAGCGACAGCAACACCGGGATTGTCAGTCGCCGGGTCACATCCGACTTGATGTCACTCCCGCCCCAGAGGAAGGTACGCACTCCTCGCTTGACCTTGACGCGAAAGCGTTCCACGTGATCCTCCCGATTGGGTGTTAATTGTTCGAGACCTCGACCTCACCCGAAGGTCAATTCGAACCGACCGGCCCGTCATGGAGGACTTTCCAGGGCCTCGCGTCGCCATCGAACCTGAAGACAGACTCCTGACTGCAACCAGGGCCGTGGGTGATCCGAAGTATCCGCGTCGTAACCCACTCAACCACGATCGGGTACGCGGGATCGATCCGGACCACGTGTGGAGTCCCATCTACGTAGAACACGTTTTGCCCGTTCGTGAGGGGCACGATTCGGCTACCCGACCAGCCGAATGCGGTGAAGCCGGAATGGCCGTAGGCGATGGCGAAGGTCCCAAATTCGTTTTTCGGTGCCAGGATGATCCTGCCGTAGGCGCAGAGGTTGATGTTGTCGGGAACCGCGTACCTGGCAAAACGTTCTTCTTTGAAGTAGATCTCAATTAGATTGAACGAGGCCCCTCGAATGTGCACTTGAAGGTCGCCCGGATCTTCTCCCGTGCGATACAACGTGTAGCACGGAATGCAAGGCGGCGGGCACGGGGGGTGGGTGTGCCCATGGTGGCCAAGTCCTGCGCGGGCCGGTGAGCCCGCCGACAGGCCGACGCACAGGATCAGCAAGCGGACCGCTCGGCCAGTATTCATATCGCAAAATCCTGGATGGATTGCTTTGTGGAGTAGTCAACTTAACCGCCACTGGCGAAGCTTGCCTTACTTTAATGAAAAGTCAAAACAAGTGTCGTCAGAACTAAGCGTCGAAGAGGGCGTTGGCAAAGAGGGGGTGGCAGTCCTCGAGCATCACTGCCGGCTGAATGTGGAGTCAGCGACGTTGACGGCCCAAGGCGAGCGAAAGAGTGGCTCCGAGATCGCGTGCCAGGACGCTGGAGGACGGCTCATCGCGACCCCTGCCCCGCTCGAAGTTCATAGCACACAACGCCCTTTGTCTGCTATTCTCCAACGGAGCAGGGGACTTTCCGAAATGAGCAAAAAACCGACTACCTCGACCGAGATCGTCGTCCACCAAGAGCGCGCCCCGGCCAAACGCCGGACCAAGTCCGATGACGTCGGAACACCCCCCGCGATCGTCTCCGCCGCCGGCGGCGGGGCCGAGTTCGCCTGGGACGAATTCTTCAAAGGGTCGCTCCCCAACGCCCACACCCGGAGGAACTACGCCCACGCCGTGCGGAAGTTCCTCGCGTGGTGCGACCGCGACGATCGGAAGATCACGCTCATCCGGATCGCCCCGGGCGACGTCGGCGAATACCTTCAGGGCCTTGAGCTCGCGGCCCCGACCAAGAAGCTCCATCTCGCGGCCCTGCGGAAATTCTTCGACCTCCTGGTGGTCCGCCACGTCGTGATCCTGAACCCGGCCGCGTCTGCCCGGGCCGGGCGCTACCAGGTCGTCGAGGGAAAGACCGAGGAGATCAAACTCCAGTACGCGAGGAAGCTCCTCGAGTCCATCGACACGAGGGCCATCGTGGGGCTTCGCAACCGGGCGATCCTCGCAGTCCTCGTCCACACGGCGACCCGGGTCGGCGCCATCGCGAAGCTAACCGTGAAGAGCCTCAAACACGACGGGAGCCAGTACGAGCTTCGGTCCCACGAGAAGGGCGGCAAGTCCCGGGCGATCCGCATGTGGCACGACCTCGAGCCGTTTCTTCTTGAGTACATCCGGGCAGCCGGGATTGAGGAGGGTCCGCGCTTTCGCACGGTTGTCCGGCGCACGAAGCAGCTCACTAACAAGTCGATGGACGGCATCGACATCTGCCGCTTGATGAAGCGACGATTGAAGGTTGCGGGCCTCCCGGGCAGCTATTCGCCGCACTCGTTCCGGGTGACGACGATCACCGACCTCCTCGAGCAGAACGTGCCGCTCGAGGACGTCCCGTATCTCGAGGGCCACGCGGACCCGCGCACGACGCGGTTCTACGACCGCAGGGGCTGGAAGGTCACGAGGAACATCGTCGAGAGGATTTCAATCTGAACGAGGCGCGAAAGAGAGCGACGATAGTCTCTGCGCTCTTCGAGCGGGAGCATCCCCATGGCTGACACCGGGACGAGAGACACCTTCGGCATCACCAAGCTCTATCCAGACGCGACCGACGGACGGACCTGGTTCTCCACGTGGGGAAATGGGGTCGCCAGGTCCCTGACGAGCGGGCAGCGGGACCCGCACGATCCCACGGGGCTGTTAAAGCTCCGCGGCTCGAGCCCACGCCTGGAGATCGACGGCCAGGGAACCGGGCGGCTCTCCGGCGACAGCCCGAGGATGTACGTCTACGACGAGCCGCAGGTCGAGAAGTGGGGAAACGTCGAGGTGACCTTCTACGCGAGACGCATCAGCGAACGCGGGGAGAAAAGCTCTCAAGGGTTCGTCGCGGGTGCCCGCAGCGAGCACCAGAACGCGACGACCGAGCCCTCGTGCAACGGTTTGACTTACTACGGTCGGATGCTCTACGACGGCCGAGTCAACTTCCAGAAGGAACTCGTCCACCACCTAGGCGCCAACGATCTGGGCTACACCGCACCGCGGCCGGCGACGGGCTGCAATCCCTGGCATACCGAAGACGGCAGGATACCGCGATATGTTTGGATCGGCTACAAGCTCGTGGTGAGGAACTCGGCCGACGGCTCCGCAGTCCTCTTGAGCCTCTACAGAGACATGACGGATGGGTTCGCCGGTGGCCGGTGGCCGGTGGCTCAAGATGATGGGTCCCAAGCGCAGCCAGGCACTTCGGTGGCGAGGTCTGGGCAGTCCAGCAAAAATGAGCGAGTGCCTGCGGCCTCGATGGAATTTCCAGGTTGCCCATTTTGTCCACTTTAGGTGCCTGGCTACCGACCTGTCCGAATTCGACCGAGTGGGACCGAAACCGAAGCCCGCGAAACCCTGAGCTGAGCACTCGATCCGGATGCCGCTGAGAGGTCTGGTGCAACTCGGGCTATGAGCGCCGGAGCCGCTCTGCCCTGACGTGGAGTGCTTTCGGGGGTGTCTTGTAATACTTGAACATCGCCGGGCAGATCCAGCCCTCCATGGGGGGGTCGTCGAGCCGGTAGTAGTTTCCCAGCGAGTCGCCACGGATCCAGGTCAAGGTTTTCTGGGTCCCTGGGAACCGATTCGCCGAAAAGAGCAGGCGGAACCCCTCCTTGGCGTCGGGGATGTCCTTGGCGAGAACGTCGATCATTTCCGGGACGCCAGCCACAAACGGCTCGCGTTTCAACCCGACTCCTGGATCATCAAAGACCCATGTCCCGTTGAACCAGTACGGAGTGATGACCATGATCGAGTTACTCGACGGTCCGGCGAGACCGGCCCTCCGCGTCAGGTAACCGTAAGTGCCGAGCCCCAGGATCAGGATCGCAAACGCCGCTCCCACCAGGGTCCAGCGGGTTTTCCGAACGATCGGCATCGCTCCTCCCCTCTTCTTCGTTCTTTTATTGGGATTCTGACTGGTGGCTTCGCCATCAAAGACCAGGGTCATACTCAACTTCAGGCCTGGTCTCGACGTCGGGTCCGAGGCCGATTCACGAGAAATGTATCCGTACTGTATGACGCCCGAAGACCTTCGGACAAGGGAGCAGATCCGCCGGAGAGACAAGGGTGCCCGTTTCCAGCCAGCGGCTTCGCCGGTATCGACTCGCCGAGGCTCGAACATCGACTCCACAGACCGAGCGCTGTAAGATTGAGAAAAATGAGCGAATCTCGCCCCCCACCGCACACCCACTGATCCGGCCTGACGAAGCCGAAAGCCGGCCCTCGACGTGCTGGAACATCCCTTTTTTTTTGAGGAGTCATGCCATGACCTTGCGCTCCCTGGCGGCATCCCTCGCAATCGCATTACTCATGGGTCTTGCGAGCCAAGCACCGGCCCGGGCCCAATCAAAGGGGGATGAGTCCCCGAACGCGGGCAAGGCCGACGAGACCAAGAGCGAGAGTAAAAACAAGGCCGACGACAAAGAGAAGAAGGCCGATGAGCCGAAGGTCAAGCTCGAGAAAGCGACCTTCGGTGGCGGTTGCTTCTGGTGCCTCGAGGCCGTCTACGAGCGGATTCCAGGGGTCAAATCGGTCGTCTCGGGCTACGCGGGGGGCAACGTGCCTCGGCCTACCTATGAGATGGTCAGCAGCGGCCTGACCGGGCACGCAGAAGTCGTCCAGCTTGTCTACGACCCCGAGGTCGTTCCCTTCGAGAAGCTGCTCAAGGTGTTCTGGGCCTGCCACAACCCCACAACCTTGAACCAGCAAGGACCTGACTTCGGCACGCAGTACCGCTCGATCATCCTCTACCACAACGAGGACCAGAAGAAGGCCGCGCTGAAGTCGTACAAGGAGCTCACCGCCGCCGGCGTCTTCGCCGACCCGATCGTGACCCAACTCGAGCCGCTCAAGGAATTCTACCCGGCCGAGCGCTACCACCAAGACTACTTTCGCAGAAACAGCAGCGCGGCCTACTGTCAGGCGGAGATCGTTCCCAAGCTCAGAAAGCTCAAGCTCATCAAGTAACGCGGCGGCCCTCCTCGAACAACACGTGAAATCCTCTTCGCCTTCCGCCCCCACCCCCGCCCCAGGCTTCCTAACGGGAAGCTTGGGCTGGGGAGATCAATGTCAAGCCCCCCCCTTGAGAATCGGTGGCCGTCGAGCGTGCAGGCTCTGACGAGACCGAGGTTTCACTCTCCCACCATCCCTATCTCCCTGCTAAAACAGAGTTTAAGATGGTGGGCCGTGCCCACCCTACGGGAATTGTTAGGCCGGCGATGATGCCATGGCCGCTCGCGTTGACGTCGGGCGAAACGGGTTCGGCAAAGCTTTACCCCACCAGAAACGCAGAATCCACGCGTCTCGATTTCACCGTTAATGATAACGATCAGAGGGAAGGCGCGAATCCAGGGGTCCTTCGCCGGATTCCAGGCTTTCGGCAGGAATTGCGCCTTCATGATTGCCATGCACTCCGGCTCGGCCGGCTCGCGTCTTGCCTTCACCAGAGGCATGATGTCGTTGGTGGCCACATACCGAAGCTGGTCCGCCCCATCAGTGGCGGCCCTGAGGATGACCTCGGTCCAGAGCGTCGCCTCGGCTCCTCGAAACCAAATCCAACGCCGCAACCCGGACTAAACATTCCCTCTATTTACTGCATTTTATCCATTTTCACTCTAATCCTGGTCGAGAGAAGGATTCCAGGGGCGGCCGGAGGCTGAATTCCGAAGTGGAGGGACCAATAATCTGGGATGGGCCTCGAATTACCTTTAGTGACGAGCGGCCGCTCAGGGGCCGAATCGCTGAGTGCTGAGTGACGCGAGAGTCGAAGATCCAGGTTCCACGGAATCATCAGGAGACATCGAGATGGTTTGCTCACTGGTCAAGAAGGGAGTGCTGGGTGCCGCGTTGGGCGCCGGGGCGTTGTTCCTGGTGTTCGGCATCTCGGCCCCCAGCTACGTGCGGACGGCCTTCCACAAGGCGCGTCACTCGGCCCAGGATCGCATTCCGACCCAGTTCCAGATTGATCGGGCCCGGGACGAGGTGGCCAATCTCGAACCGGCGATCATCGAGAACCGGGAAACGCTGGCCAGGGCCGAGGTGGACGTCGAGCACCTCGAGAACGAGATTGCCTCGACCCAGGCCAACCTGTCCGTCGAGAAGCGAGAGTTGCTGAGCCTGCGTGACAGCGTCAAGAACGGCGACTACCGCCTGGCTGGCCACGTGAAATATTCGCCCGAGGAGATCAACGCGAACCTGGCGAGCCGGCTCGACCACTACAAGGCGGTCACCCGGGTGCTCGAAGAGAAGGAAGCGACCCTGAAGGCCCGGCAGAAGGCCGTGTCCGCCGCCCGGCTCCAGATGACGAACCTGGTGACGGCGAAGCGGAACCTGCTGACGAAGCTCGAGGGGATCGAAGCCAAGCTCCGGATGATCGAGGCGACCCAGGGCAAGAACGAGTTCAACTTCGACGACAGTGCCCTGTCCCGCGCCAAGCAGACGATCTCCGACCTGGAGAAGCGGCTCGAGGTCAAGGCCCGCGTCGCTGAGATTGAAGGCCGGTTCTCCGACGGTGGCTTGCCGGTCCTCGAACCGGGCCGCGACGTGGTCCGAGAAATCGACACCGAGTTCGGCACCCCGGTCAAGGGGACCGAAACGAAAACTGGGGACAAGAGCCTCTAAAGGATGGCTTTGTTCCGCGGGCGGACCGGCCAATCACCCCTGGCTGGTCCGCCCTTTTTCTCCCTTGCCTTGAGAGACGGCCGACCGAACGGCCGCGGCCACGAGACGGAACCGAACCGGCCGAGGCCTCGAAACAATCACCAGAAGATGGATGCACCGGGCCTGATCGAGAGACCGGGTTCAGAGCAGATCAAAAGCAAGAGATCCGATTGAGCGGCGCTCGCATCCCAACGTAACATGGCGGAGTGTGATTCCCCCATGGCCAATCCGGGCGGCAAGTCAACCATGCTGGGACATTGGCGAATGGTCTTGCGGCAGGCGGAAGAAGCCGCACGAGCGGGGCGCTACGACGAGGCGCTGGTCTTGGCCAGCCGGCCCGACGTGGTCGACCACCACCACGCGGTTCGCCTGCGAACAAAGTTGGCCCTCGACCTCATCGCTCGGGCCTCACGACGAGGCGAATCCGACGACGTGGCCGGGGCGATCGAGGACCTCGATCTGGCCGAACGGCAAGGGGCCGCCCCCGACACCTTGGCCGCGGCTCGCCTGAGCCTGGCCGACAAGGTTTCGGCCGAGGTCCGTGGCGACCTCGACGCGGGCGAACCGGCCCGAGTCGTCGAACGCGTCGAACAGCTCGCCCGCCACAAGGTAGGCGGCCCTGCCTTGCGAAGGACCCGCGAGATCGCCGAGGCCTGGCAGGCGGCCCTCGACGAGGCGCGTCGCGGCGAGTTCGGCCGGGCCCACGACCAGCTCGACCGAGCGGAGCGGCTCGCGGCCGGCATTGCAAAGCTGGCCCTGACCGACACCCGCCGCGACGTCGAGACGAGGCAGAAGGCCGCGGCCCCCCGGGTCGAAGCCCTCTACACCGCCTTGGCGGCCGGCAAATGGTCCGAGGTCCTCACCCTGGCCGAATCCGTTCTGGAGGCGATCCCCGAACATCCGGCGGCCCGCCAGGCACGAACCCGGGCCTGGCAGCAGATCGGAGCCTTGAGCCCATCGGCCGCCTGGCCCGATCGCGGAACCAGGATCCCCCAGGTGGCCCTCGCCTCCGGCCGGACGCCGGCCGAACCGGTCAGCCCACCGGCCGAGGCCGCCCCGATCACCTGGCTCAATGCCAATTTGAGGGCCCCGTTCGTGCCTCAGCCACAGCCACAGCCGCAACAACACCAGCCGGCACGGCCGGCGGCCCGCGAGGGGGAAACCGGCCCCAAGGGGCGTTTCCTCGTCTGGGTCGATGCCGTCGGCGGCTATCTCGTCTGCCTGGACGACCAGGTGATCCTGGGCCGCGCCGGGCCTGACAGCCATGCCGACGTGCCACTCATGGGAGACCTGTCGCGCAACCATGCCACCCTGGTCCGGGACGGCGACGGCTATGTCCTCCGCGCCCACCAGCCCACGTTCGTCAACGGCCGGGCGGTCGAGACGACCCCGCTCCGCGACGGCGACGTGATCCGGCTCGGCTCGACCGTGGAGCTGGAGTTCCAGCAGCCCAGCCCGGTCAGCTCGACCGCCCGGTTATCGATCGTGAGCCGGCATCGCCTCCCGTTGGCGGTCGACGGCGTGCTCCTGATGGCCGAGACCTGCATCATCGACGGGTCGCCCCAGGCGCACATCCCGGCCCCGGGCCTGGCCCAGCCGGTCGTGCTCTACCGCCAAGGCGGAGCACTCTGGTGCCGGGCAACCGGCGGATTTGAGGTCGACGGCCGGGCCTGTGCGGCCCGCGCCCCCTTGACGTTGCAGTCGAGCATCCTGGGCGATGGATTCTCGTTCAGCCTGGAAGCCCTTGGGACCAAGTCGGTTTGAGGGGGGCCAACGATGTGACGTCCGAGGAACGGACGCGAATCGAAGGGGACGTCGGTCGAACCGACGCCCTGAACCAACGCCTCCCAGACCCTCTTTCGACGACCTTGGAGTTGCCTTGCGATGAGCGCGACTTCCCGAGACCTCCCTGGCACGAACCTGGCCGAAACGGTCGTTTACGAGCCCAGCAACCAACCGGGTCACGATCGGCCCGTGGGGTCCCCCGAAATGACCAAGCCTAACCTGCAAGGGAACCACCGCTATACCTTTGGCTCGGGTGCCCGCCCGCTCGATGGCTACACCATCAAACGTGCGATCGGCCGAGGAGGGTTCGGCGAGGTCTACTACGCCACGTCGGACTCGGGCAAGGAAGTCGCCCTCAAGCTGATCCTCCATAACCTGGAGGTCGAGCGCCGGGGGGTCGTGCAGTGCATGAACCTCAAGTGCCCGAACTTGCTGACGATTCACGACCTGAAGGCGAACGACGCGGGCGACTCATTCGTGATCATGGAGTACGTCGCCGGCCCGAGCCTGGCCAACGTGCTGGCGCAACACCCGGAAGGGATGCCGCTGCACGAAGTCCGCGCCTGGCTCAAGGGACTCATCGAAGGAGTCGCCTACCTCCACGACCACGGGATCGTCCATCGCGACCTGAAACCGGCCAACATGTTCATGGAAGAGGGGATCGTCAAGATCGGCGACTACGGGCTGGCCAAGCTGATCAACGCCAGCCAGGACACCGGTCACTCCGAAAGCATCGGCACCTGTCACTACATGGCCCCCGAGATCGCCTCGGGCAAGTACCAGAAGCCGATCGACGTCTACGCGATCGGGGTGATCCTCTTCGAGATGCTCACTGGCCGAGTGCCGTTCGAGGGCGAATCGGTCGGCGAGATCCTCATGAAACACCTGACCGCCCGCCCCGATTTGCGGCGGCTCGCCGAGCCCTACCGGTCGATCGTGGGACGGGCCCTGGCCAAAGACCCAGGCCAGCGTCCGGCCCGGCTCTTCGACCTGCTCCCCCCCGAAGACGCCCCCAAAGCTCCCCCGGTCCGGTTCATCGGCGACGGCAAGGTCAGTCCCGCGTCCTTGCCCGCCGACCTGTTGATCGTCGACGAGGAGATTCATCGGATCGGGCCCGAGGAGCCGGTCTTCTACATCGGCCCCGACACCCAGCCCCGCGCCCTAACGGCCACCGCTCGCCCGGCTCCGGGAAAACTGGGGGGCGATGCGACGACCGACGCGGCCCAACCCCGCCCCGGCCCCTCCACGCGCGGCAAGGCCGGTGGCTGGAGCAAGGCGGCCCGCTCCCACCCCCGCGCCGCTTTTGCCCCCTCCTCCTCTGCCCAGCCCTCGGATCCGGGTGGCCGAACTGGCGACCTCGATGCTCTGGGCGACCGTGCTCGCCGTGGTCATCACCCTGGCCGTCGGCCTGGCGGTCGGGATCGACGTATCCAGAGATCCTCAGCAAGGCGTCTACCTGTTTGCCCTGACGCTCCTGGGGACCTGGGGGACCTTGATCGTGGGCAAGGGGACGGAAGGGCGAACGATCGACCCGAGCACCCGGCGAATGGCTAACATCTTATTCGGCGGCATGCTCGGCGTCGGCGCTTTGGTACTCACGGCCTGGCTCGGTCTGGCACCGGGGCGAAGCGTGCCGGACCCCTTTTCGATCGAGCTCGTTTCCTGGCTCGGCTCGCCCCAAGATTCGAACACCGCCCCCCTGCGATTCCCTGCCTATTTCGCTCTGCTCGGCCTGCTCACGGGGGGCTGGAAGTCACTGACGGTCCGCGACCGCAAGGCGCGATTTCGGCTCGTTCCGATCCTCTTGACCACGCTGGTCGCCGCGATCTTGTTCCCGGTCGGCCCCACCTCCGTCCCCTCGAACATCGCCGCGGCCGTCTCGATCGCCATCGTGACCCAGTTAGTGAGCCCCTGGAGCGAAGAGGCCGCCGCCTACGCCCAAGCCTTGAAAAAACGCAGGGCCGCTTGAGGCCAATATTCATGGGTAATCGCATGAGAGAATCGGCAAGAGCGGCCGGCGGCTCGCTCGAAAATCCGGTGGTTGGTCCTCGAATATTCCTGGTCGCGTCGCGAACCCACTGGTGTCCCGGCTACTTCGTCGTGGTCACGGCAAGGATCGGATTCCGATGAAATCACTCACCTTTCTATTTCTGATCGTGCTCGGAATGATCGAGCTGTGGGTCGTCGGTTTCCACAGCCATTGCCCGGCGGATCCACCGCACCGCACCTTCGGGACGGCACGGCAAATCGCGATGGTGACGCCCTCCGAGGACCTCGAACGCGAGCCGGCCGAAGGGCTTCCCGTACCGATCTACCCTGGAACACGAGTCGACACGGCCGAGATCCAGCCCCCACGGCAGTCCCTCAGGCCCCCGAACGTCGCCCCCCACCCGGGAAATCCGGCTCAGACCGCCCCCATTTCCATGGTCGAGGACCATGTCGTGAAAGGGCGGATCTCGGCCACCGAATCGCGAGCCCGAGACGATGCCCGGGTGCAGCTTCAGCATCAGGTGACCGCCTGGCTCGCGACCGATATCCCGGCGTCCTGGAAGCCCCCTGCCCCTTTGATCGATCGCTTGATTGTGCGGTCCGAGATCGAACCGGTCGAAAAGGACTACGGAACGCTCTACAAGGCCACCCTCCATATCGACTCCACGCCAGCCCGTCGCGCCGAGATCATCGCGGCCTACCAACACGAGTTGGTTGTCCGCAGGATGGTGCTGATGGGCGGTGGCCTCGCGGCGATCTTGACCTGCCTGGCCGCCGTGGCCGGCTACATTCGGGCCGACGAGGCGACTAAAGGCTACTACACCAACTGGCTCCGCGTGGCCGCGGCCTCGGGGGTCGGAGCCTCAGGCGTGCTGATCTACCAATTGCTGGCCTGACCTTGATCGTGGCTCCAGAGAAGGGACTGACCCATGGGATTCCTCTTAACCGTCGTGATCGTGGTCGGCGTACCGGCCCTGGCTCTCGGCCTCTTTCGAGGCGTCTCCCCGGAACTTGCCCAAGGTGAATGGCCCGAGTCCTGGCGCACGCTGTCCCCATCGCGGATCATCTGGCAATTCGGCGGGATCGTCGCCCTGGTGACCCTCCTCTTCACAGCCTCGCGGGGAGGCCCTCGAGAAGCAGGCTTCCTGCTCTTTCTCGCGGCTTTGATCGTGGTTGCGTTCTTCCTCTGGGCCTGGCAGCGCGAGTTCCTCTTTCTGATGGGCCTGCGCGACGATGCCTTCCCGGGGCGTTACGACAAGTTGATCTGGACCTTCCTCCTCATCATGATGGCCCCGGTCGGCCTCTGGTTCTTCCGCTCCTATCGCCTGACCCACTGGCCCGAGCCCAAGCCCGAGATGGTCCGCGCCCATACCGTGTCCGACCTTTTCTGAGCGAGGAAACGCATAGGCAACGGAACGTCGAGGTGTTTAGAATAGACAGACGTTGCGGCGCCTTCTTTTTTTTCGATCCTTCCTCGTTCCGGGGCGAAGCCGACCGATGGCCACCACCGACGCCGAGGCCCTGCTAGTCCGGCAGGTGCGCGCTGGAGACGCCTCGGCCTGGCAGCAGTTGATCGAACGCTACGAAGGTCGACTGCTCGCCTTCGTCGACAGCCGGCTCCGCGACCGCGCAGCCAGCGAGGACGTGGTGCAAGAGACGTTCGTCGGGTTCCTGACGAGCCTCCCCCACTACGACGAGAAGCGCGACATGGAGGCCTATCTCTTCTCCATCGCCGCGCACAAACTGACCGACCACCTCCGTAAACAAGGTCGGCGACCCGTCGATCAATTCGGCTCCGACGACCACGGCCGGCCCCTCGATGAAGTCCCCGGCGGTGGCCGCCCTGCCTCGAGCATCGCCCGGAGCGACGAGCGCCGGAAGGCCGAGGAACGGCTCTTGACCGAGGCGCTGGGCCAGCTCGTCAAGGAGTGGCAAGCGCGGGCCGACTATGACCGGCTCCGCTGCCTCGAGCTTTTGGTCGTGAAGGGGTGGGCGAACAAGGACGTGGCGAAGTTTCTCGAGATCACCGAACAAGCGGTCGCCAGCTACAAGTTCCAGACGGTCGGCCGGCTCAAGGAAATGGCCCGCCGCGCCGGTCTGAGTCTCGATGAACTGGGCGGAGGGTGAGGACCCGAACTCCTATGGGCGAAATCCACCACACGGCGATCGACGAAGAAACGCTCAGGGCCTACCTGGCCGAGACCCTGCCGGGTGAAGACATGGCACGGGTCGAGAAATGCCTGCGCGACTCGGCCGAGCTCCGCGCCCGTCTCGAAGACGTCCGCCAAAACCGAGGCGACCCCGGCCTCCACACCCTGGGCGCCATCTGGCGTCGCGGCCGCCTGACCTGCCCGACCCGGCAGCAACTCGGCAGCTACCTCCTGGATGCCCTCGACCCTGACTTCGCCGCCTACCTGACATTCCACCTCGACGTCGTCGCCTGCCCGTTCTGTCAGGCCAACCTCGCCGACCTGAAAGCCAAAGCCGCCCAACCCTCGGGCGCTTCCAAGAGCCGGCACCACCGCATCCTCCGCTCGAGCCAACACCTCCTCGGCGACGAAGGGCGGAGCTAATTTTTGTAGCCGTTCACAGTCCGGTATTGAAAGTTGCCGATGACGGCACTATATCTGCGTTATGACGAATCCGCTGCCCATCCCTGACGACCTCTGGAGTACGGTGCCGCCCGACGCTCAGGCCGCCATCGCTGCAGTCTTTGTGGCGATGCAGCAGCGGCACGCCGACCTGGAAGCGCGGGTCAGCGATCTCGAAGCACGGCTCAAGCTCAACTCCACCAACTCGTCCAAGCCACCTTCGTCTGATCCGATCGGCCTGAAGCGGCGGCCGCCCGCTCCGGCCAGCGGCAAGAAGCGCGGTGGGCAACCGGGACATCGCAAATCCCACCGTGCCTTGGTGCCGCCTGAGAAGTTGCGCCAGACCATCCACTGCAAGCCGGAGGCGTGTCGCCGATGCGGTCAGGGGCTTCGGGGCGACGACCCCGAGCCGTTGATCCATCAGGTGGCCGAATTGCCCAAGATCGAGCCCCTCGTCGATGAATATCGACTTCATCGTCTCACCTGTCCCGGATGCGGTGAGACGACCTGCGGCGCCTTGCCCCCCGGTGTCCCGAGCGGTTGTTTCGGCCCTTACCTTCAAGCCGTCCTGGCCATGCTCGCCGGGGCCTATCGTCTCAGCAAACGGCAGATCCAGCAGGTCAGTTCCGATCTGTTTACCCTGTCGATCTCCACCGGGATGATCGCCAAGCTGGAACGGCAGTCGGCCGCGGCTCTGGAGGCTCCCTACAACGAACTGGCGCTGTCGGTCCATCAGGCCGAGGTGGCGAACATCGACGAGACGTCGTGGCGTGAGCAACTTCGCAAGGTCTGGTTGTGGGTGACGGTGACTCGCCTGACCACGGTCTTCACGATCGCCAAGAACCGCAGTGGCGCGATCGCCCGGGCGTTGTTGGGCAGTCAAGACGGCCAGGTCGTCACCAGCGATCGATTCAGCGCCTATGACTGGATCATGGCGTCCTGGCGGCAAATCTGCTGGGCTCATCTTCGTCGCGACTTTCAGGCGATGATCGACCGGGGTGGTGGTAGCGAGCGGGTCGGACAGCGGTTGCTCGGATTGTCGAACCGACTGTTCCGGCACTGGCACCGGGTTCGTGACGGGACCGTGCCCTGGGACCAGTTCCAAGAGCGGATGAGCCGACTGCGACGGGAGGTCAAGAGGGCCCTTCAGGAGGGATCGCGGAGTTCGTGCGCCAAGACGGCCGCGACCTGCTTCGAGATCCTCAAGGTGGAGGAGGGCCTGTGGACGTTCGCTCGGGTCCGGGGCGTGGAGCCGACGAACAACGTGGCCGAACGCTCGTTGCGGCATGCGGTAATCTGGCGGCGGATCAGCGGCGGGACGGCCAGCGCGGAGGGGAGTCGGTTCGTGGAACGGATGCTGACCGTGGTGGCGACCTCTCGGCAACAGGGTCGTAACGTCCTGGACTACTTGACCTCGTGTTTTGAAGCGGATCGTCGCGGTCACGCCGTCCCTTCTCTCTTGCCGGCCAGCACGTCAGACATCAAAGCCGCCTGATTTCACTTCTCCCGTCCTATGAACGGCTACTAATTTTTTTGACAATTGCCTAGATCTTTATAGCGGCAAAGCTTCGCCCAATCTTCCACAGATCCATCAATGAATCACGACCTATCAACGGCCCGAATCCGATTTCCCCGTAGGGTGGGCACGGCCCACCATCCCTTATCCCCTTGCCAAAACGGAGGATAAGATGGTGGGTCGTGCCCACCCCCACGGGAATTGCTAGCCCGGCGATGATGCCAAGGCCGATCGCGTTGACGTCGGGAGAAACGGGTTCGGCGAAGCTTTACTCATGGCGCTCGTTCGCTCCATCACACGGGCAAAATGGCTGCCGCTCGGGAGGGTGGCATGGGCCGACGGGGCCTGATGGAGCAACCGATTCGGACCTGACAGGACGCCGGCGCCAAAGGCACGCGAATAGCTGCTCCCTCGCTGTCCGTTGCCAAGGCCGTCGAGTTGAGCTCCCGAGGGGCTGGCCAAACCCGAGGGGGCCGACCCGTTGATTCGCAGCAGGTAGGTCTGGCGCAACTTCAGGCTCCGTGCCACCGGAACGAGCGTCACGGTGAAGTGGACCGGATCGTAGGTCGCCGCGGCCAGGCGGACCGGGCGAAGGCGGCGTCCCTTCGCCTCGACCGAGAACAAGGTGTAGTTGCCAACGTCCTGCGCCCGGGCCAGGTCGAGGGCCGTGCTGAAAGTCAGAACCAGAGTCGTCGGCTGGGCCATGATGCCAAAGCGTTGCAGGTCCTGGATCACCGGGGCCGGACCAACAGCGGGAGTGGGCGTGGGAGTAGGACTGGGAATGGAAGCGGGGTCGACAACGCCGCTGAATGCATGGCGGCCGATATCCCCGGCGCCGGCGGTGGCCGTGACGGTGAAGGCATACTCACCTGCGGCTGTGGGAGCTCCGCTGAACAAGCCGGTGCTCGGGTCGAGTGTCAGACCTGCCGGAAGCGCACCGGCGGTCACCGTGAAGCGGTACGGGCCGCCGCTGCCTCCCACCGCCGTCTCGATCAGGCGGAACGGACTGCCGACGGTGAGCGACGGCAGGGTGGCCGGCGAGAGGGCGATCGCGGCGTGGACCACGCCCTGGTACTGGTGAGCGTCCTGGCTCCCACCGCTGTCGGTCGCGATGATGGTGAAGTCGAACGACTCGCCCGTGATGGTAGGCGTGCCGGCCAACTGGCCGGTTATCGGGTTGAATGCCAGGCCCGTGGGCAGAGTCCCGAAGGCCAACGCGAACCCGTAACCGCCCCTGCCCCCTGTGGCCGTCACGGTCGCGTGAAACGGACTCTGGGCGGTCATCACCGGTAAGCTGTCCGGAGAAATGTTCACGGGCAAATAGAGAGGCGTCGAGAGCTCCGAGGTGTCACCAAAGCCACCCGATGATTCCAAGGTGGCCGTGGCGGTGAAGGCCATGCCGGCCGGGAGCGCGAGCTGCCCGAAGTCGAATCTCGCGTGTCCGGAGGGATCGGTGGTCACGACGACGGAGCCGAGGAAGTTCGCCCCCTGGACCACGGAGCCGACGGGGCTGGCAAAAAGCTCGATGCGATAGGTGCTGTTCCCATCGCTATCGAGGACACCGCTGACGACGGTCGTGCCGGGGGCAACGAAGAGGCTTGGAGCGTTCTGGCCGTGGTTGGGGAACGGCCACGGGTGGAACCCATTGGGGGTGGGTCCATCGTTGCCGAGGTCGATGCCGATGGTGGTGTTGCCGAAGATCCGATTGCCAAGGATGCTGTTGTCCACCGTGGTGCCATCCGTCGAGTAGAGCCCCACGATGACTCCCTTGGCATTGAAGGCGATCGTGTTGCCGGCGCCGGGCATGGTGCCGCCAATCGTGTTCCCCGTCGCCTCGTCGAGGATGGCCACGCCGTAGACATTCTTGAAGTGCCCGGAACCGACGGCATCAGCGGCGCCGATGATGTTGCCCACGACCAGATTGCCGGTCGTCCCGGGGTTCTGGATCAACACGCCATAGCGGTTGCCTGAGATGAGATTGCTCGCGTCGGCAGTGGTGCCGCCGACCTTGTTCCCCGTTGCGCCATTATTGATGAGCACGCCGACTTGATAGGGGAAAGAGTCGGTTCCGGCGGAATCGAGACCGATCGAGTTGCCCGCCACCACATTATCACTGGTCCCGGCGTCCGTGATCTGCACATTGAAGTTGTTGTTGCCGGAGATCAGGTTGCCGGCACCGGCCATGGTTCCGCCGATGATGTTCCCGGTCGCACCACCGGAGACGGACACACCGGTGCCATTCATGATGGGCAAGGAACCGGCGGCATTCGTGCCGATGAAGTTGCCGGCCACCACATTACCGCTCGTCCCGGTGCCCTGGATTTGCACTCCCACGTAGGAATTGCCAGAGATGAGGTTGCGAGCGGCAAGAGTGGTACCGCCAACCGTGTTGCCCGTCGCGCCCTCTTTGATCCCCACGCCGATGATGTTGCCCAGCAGGAGGTTCCCGGCGGTGCCGGTGGCATCCGTGCCGATGAAGTTGCCGGCCACCACATTGTTCGTGGAGCTCGTGCCCTTGATGGCCACTCCCGTCCCGCCGATCCGGCTGATGACGAGTCCGCGAATGACACTGTCGGAGGTGGCGATGGTCAGGATGTCGACCAAGAACCCGGCGTCTCTGCCATCCAACTCGATGAGCAGGTGCGCATTACTGCCCCCCGATTGTGTGTTGGCCTGAGCCCCTGGTTGGCTGTAACCGTCGATCATCATCGGTACGAGAAGGGGCGGTAGCGGGCTGCCCAGGGCGATCGTCTGCACGCCTGCCCCGGCGATCTTGAACGCGATCGTGTCGTCGGTCCCATACCCCGCCCCGGTTCGCGCCGTTGTGACCGCGGCGTTGGCGTCCGCCCCGGCATTGATCGAGGCGATCGCCGCGCGGAGCGAGTCCAGGGCGAGACCTGGGTCGTCGGCGTTCGTGGTCACCGTGATCGTCGCCGGCACGGCGCGCGTCTCCAACGCCTCCAGGCCGAGCAGGACACGGCGGAGCCGGCCCGAATGGTCACGGGGTCGGGGCTGGTGTCGCGCCGCGCCTTCTCGTTCGCGCCGTTGGTTTTCGCTGGTCATCGACGCGTGTCCTCGAGTTTGGGTCGCGATGAGGCAAGAAGAAGGGATCAGGGAAAGATGGGCAGTCCCAAAATTCTGATCATGCTTGCCGGCCTTTGATTTCAGGCACGTAGTTCTAATGGCTTAATAGAAACATTGAACGGGCTGAAGGCGAGGGGGGAATATAAAAACCAACACTTCGCCGCCCACACCTTGGCTCCGTCCCGTCAAGGGG
The DNA here is from genome assembly GCF_045290345.1 of Singulisphaera photorubra. GTDB lineage: Bacteria > Planctomycetota > Planctomycetia > Isosphaerales > Isosphaeraceae > Singulisphaera. Next base: position 6,940,335 of record NZ_CP155447.1, read on the forward strand.
AAGACTCCATCCGTCAGAACAGGTGATTCGGTCTCCATGTTCCGAACGTCATCCGACTGGAAACCGCTGTAACTCGAAGAGAAAGGGGGGGACAATGAACCTGCTGCCGGTGGTGTTGCCTGAGCAGACGGCCGGCCAACACGCATCGGCTAATTCATCATTCCTTACGCCAATCGCTTGTGATCTCTCTATCTCGATGCTACCTTCAGCTTCACCCCACCGCCCTCAGGCGACCGGCCTTGGTGGATCGGGACAATTTTCGCGGACCGGCTGGCAGACCACAGAGCCCTATGAGGGTGCCAGTACGGTAATGGTGCCCCCCTCTACCGCGACGAGACATTCCCATGGCACACATCAAACCCGACTTCAAGAGCACCCCGGGCCCCACCTCGATCGAGATCAGACGGTGCCTCGGCCTGGATTGGCTCCCCGAGCTCATTGACCTTCGACGCCTCGTCTGGGAACAGGAAACAGGTCTTCTCTCCGAGGAGAAGCTCGTCGACGATAACGACCGCCAAGGCGTCCATTTCCTGGTCTACGACAGCACCAACAACAACCGTCTCGTTGCATCGACTTGTGCAGTTTTGGCAGAGCGCAGTAACTTCGCGGCCCATACTCGCCTCCCGGAAAAAGTGCTCCGAGAGACCATGGTTTCGACCCGGAGCACGGTCCATCCTGACTACCGCGGAAACGGCTTATTTAGTCTCCTCGTCTATCTGGCAGGCCGTGAGGGCAGGATGCAGGAAAGACGGTGGCTGGCTGCCTATATGGAGCCCGGCATGGCGGCCGGGCGCAAAGTCTCGGGAGCGAGGAATCTCGAGAAGGTCGCCTCGCGGCGTGTGGAGGGCCGCGACGGCAGCTATGAAGTCGTGACCATTGCCGAGGATGTGAATTACGTGATGTCCAATTCCTTCCGACGCATCCCGGAACACTTACACCCGTATCTCCGCGAGACTTTCTTCGTGGATGAGGTCGTTGGCGAGGTGATGAGCGGAGCCAGGCGGTTTTACGAAGGCCCCTGGTTCAAGGCAGTGGAGAACGGCGAGCTCACCCGAAGGCAGTACATCACAACCCTCGCGGAAATGCATACCTACGTCCGGTGGACCACCAGACTCCTCGGCACGGTGATCGGAATCACCTCTGATCCTGAGCTGCGCAAGCACTACCTCCGCCATCTGGGCGGCGAGATCGACCATGAGGTGATGCTCGAGAACGACATCGACCAGCTTGGATTCGATGTCGATTACATCAAGAACCACCACTCCCCATCAGAGCATATTCGCACATTCATGAGCCTGCAAGAATCGTTAAGCTTCGGCCCTCGTCGCGACCCATCCCTCTTTCTGGCGGCTCCCTTTGCCGCAGAGGCACTCTCCGCCTTCCTGAAGAAGGAGTTCGTCGAGAAACTTTCGCGGAACATCGCCTCGTGGGGGGTGGACAACCCAAGTCGCGCCATGACCTTCATCACCTCCCACGCAGACTTCGACGGTGGGACCGATGGCCACTGGGAGGCGATGCGGAGGATCCTTCACCGGCACCTCAAGGGGGAGAGGGAACTTCGGGAGTTTCTCTCCATCGTCCGACTCGCCCAGAATTCGCTTCTCAGAGCGTTCAGCTCGTTCGTAGAGGGGACGGATATCTTCGCCGCCTCGCCTCTGGAGTCGTGAGTTACGACCGTTCCGGGATCCTCACGATCGAGTTCGAGGTGCAATCCCTTCGCTCGTCTTGGGCTCGAGCCTCAAGACGAGCCCGGTCAAATACTCCATCGCATTTCGCCTCATATTAAGCAAACACATCATTGCATCAGCAATCTATAAATCATTATCTTGACAATTCTCACAGACCTCGGTCGACAGGTTTAGCCGCCTTTTGGCGACCAACTGTTTAGCGCCCCCCCCGGGGGGGGGGACCGACGGCGCAAGCCGGATCACCCACTCGACTGCGGCACAGAGGGTCTCCACTCCCAAACCGCCACTCGCACTGCTGCCGAACCGAGTTCTTGCTACAAAAACGGAGGGAGAGCGATAAGGCTTTATGCTTCTGTACAATCCAGGCGTTCCCAATCGCTTTCCGGAAGCCAAACCATGAATGATCTTCCTACCCGATTCGGAATCCCAAATACGTTGCCCCCGCTCGGTGTTCGGGATCTTCGGGGATGCGCCGTGTTTGCCAGCATGGGGCTATTTGTCCTGCTGGTCGGACTCTTTCCCAACCTTCGTCCCCCGCCCGCCGCCGCGTTACCGATGGCGATTTGCTGGCTAACTCTACCTGCATGGGGCCTGCTCCGCCACTTGACCCGCAAGTCGAAATCCGATGTTCAGCCACGCTCGCAGGGCACGAGCACGCAAGTCGGGCTCTTTTTCGTTTTCATGCTCGGCGTCGGCCTCGCCTACTACTTTTGGGCGAACCACCTTGGCGTGAACCCTCTCGTCTTAATCGGCACTCTCCTGGTCATCGAAGGCTTGGGCGGCGTCATCGTGTCACTCACGGAATGGTGGCGATTATCACATGCCGGAGTTTCATTCGGACTGATCACGGGCGGTTTTTCCCTTCCCTTTGTGGACAAGTTCTCCGTGGCAGTTCCAGTGGGCGGAACTTTCTTGATGGGCAGCGTGCTATCCGCAGGGGTTCTTTATTGGCAACTGCGATGCGAAAGAATCGTCTCACCAACAGACCTAAGCACCACGCGATCACAATAACCAGCAAACTATTACAACAAGAATCATTGATGTTACTTACTTTCATTGAATCCATGGCCACATCTGATGCTGGCGTGGGGCTCTACGAGGTCGAGGTGGACGCGGAGAACGAGTGAGATTCCTAGCTCGATGGAGGGTCGTTGAGAAAAAAACCACCCTGTCGCCACGTTACGGGAGGCTCTTCGTCAGCCCCAAGACAGGGAGCTCATGCTCCCCGCTCGCCTTTGGAAGGCGAGCGAAGACCAACAACCAAGGGACGACACCGATCGTGGTTCCATGGATTTCGCTCGTCTGAAAGGCGAGCGGGGAGCGTGAGCTCCCTGTCTTGGGACCTTCGCATGGGCTGGCTCCTTTGACACCGTGACAACGACACAAGATTGACGAACCCAGACGGAAAACCCAGTAACGTGGCGACAGTTTCCAAAATCATGACAATAAACAATCGTCCTCCACATCTTGCGTCTTCGATGGCTGCGACAGGAAATCGCATAACCACACTATACTATAAAGTACATCGTGCTTACTGATTAACACTTCATTTTTTAGACCAATTCGCTTCGTCTTCATTAACTTTAAACATTAACTGATCCACAATGCCCCATCGGCCCACATCAACGAGACGTCGTGGGCCGAGGCCAACGGGAAGACATGACTCTGGGTCGGCACGACCAACGGCTCAGCCGAGCCGAGAAATCCCGACGTCCGCCGGGGAGTTCAGGGGTGTTTTCCGCCACGGACAGGAGATGGGATTCGCACTCGACCCATGAACTGGTGCGCGGGGGGAGTTGGGCCGAGCACCAGACCTTTCGCCACTGAGTTCGCCCAGGTATCATGCCAGCGTGGTTCAGAAACCCGATTTACATCGTTCGCTTCCGGCATGGTTTCTCAGTTCAGGCGTCAGGAACGACTCGATCGTTCGCGACACCTCGGACGCCTAGACCAGGTTCGGCGATGGCCTCGGAGACACGAACGTGACAGCAGAAGCGTTGAGAGCAAAGGTGTTCGCGGAACTGGAGGCACTCGGCTTCCGCCCGGCACGATCGCTGCCCCTCCCCGACCCGGCTCGGCCCGTCCGCCCGCCGGAGGAAGTCGCCGCTCGGTTCATGGCGCTCGATGCCCTGTTCACCTGGGTGGCCTACTCCGTGGAAGACGTCGATTCCGAACAAATTCAGTCCTATGCCGACAGGAACGGGCTCAAGGAATGGCTGACTGAGGACGAGCGAGCGATCCTCTCACTGCCTCGCGATGAAGCCCAGGAATCGCACGTCGACACTATCTGTGAACGTCGGTCGAAAAACGTAGCGCTCGCCGGTCTCCGATGTTCGGTCGAAAAACGTAGCGCTCATAGATCCACTCGTGGCGTCTGGTACACCAAGGCGAACACTGTTTCGCCTCGATACCCCACGCGTCGCGAGGTCTTTGGGTGTTCACACACATGCAAAACTGGGCCGAGATCCGCCGTCGCGTCCTCGTGGACAGGCAGAGCAAACGTTCCATCTGCCGCGAGTTCGACATCCACTGGGACACCCTCCAAAAGATCCTCCTCCATAACGAGCCTCCAGGCTATCGCCAGAACCTGCCCCGCTCACGCCCCAAACTCGAACCGTTCTTGCCGATCATCCACCAAATCCTCCAGGACGACCGCAAGGCGCCGAGGAAGCAGCGGCACACCGTTCGACGCATCTTCCAAAGACTTAAAAATGAACATGGCTATCTTGGTGGATTGACAATGGTCCAAGGCGTCGTCCAAGCCTGGCGGGAGGGGCAAGCCGAAGCGTTCCTCCCCTTGATCCACCGACCCGGCGACGCTCAAGCGGACTTCGGACGCGCCGTCATTAACATCGCCGGACAATCCTGTACCGCCGCGATGTTTGTCATGACGCTCACCCATTCCGATGCGATCTTCTGCGCCGTTTTTCCGCGGGAATGCACGCTCACTTTCCAGGAGGGACATCGCCTCGCCTTCGACTGCTTCGGCGGCGTACCCCGTCGGATCACCTACGACAATACCCGGATCGCCGTGGCTCGGATTGTCGGTCAGCGGGGGGAGGGCGTGACGACTGAGTTTCTCAGAATGAAAAGTCACTACTTGTTTGAATCTCATTTCTGCCGCGTCCGTTCCCCTAACGAAAAAGGACATGTGGAGTCGCTTCTAGGCTATGCGCGGCGTAACTTCCTCGTGCCGGTCCCCGAGGCCGATTCCTTCGCCGCGCTCAATGCACGCCTGGAAGAGAGCTGCCGGAGTGACCTGAAACGCACGACCCGGGGCCAGACGCTGACCAATGCCCAACTCCTGGAGCGGGAGCAAGCCGAACTGTTGGCCATTCCCGAGGAGTCGTTGAGCATCCGTCAGGTGGAGTCGGTCCGGGCCAATTCGTTGTCGCTGGTGCGATTCGACCGCAACGATTACTCGGTCCCGACTCGTTACGCGCATCGGCGTTTGACTGTCGTGGCGGATGTGGAACGGGTACGAGTGGAGACGACCGGAACGATCGTCGCCAACCATCCTCGCTCCTGGGATCGCTGTCGGACGATCTTCGATCCAATCCATTATCTGGGCCTGCTGGAGCGGAAGCCCGGGGCGCTCGACTATGCCCGCCCCCTGGAGGGCTGGGAGTTGCCGGAGTGCTTTGCGGCACTCCGACTCCGCCTGGCCAAGGATGAGGGGCCGCGTGGCCAGGTCGAGTACATCCGAGTCCTTCGACTCCTGGAACAAGCCACGCTCGAGGAGTTGACCGCGGCGGTCGAGCAGGCCTTGAGTCTGGAGGTGTCGGCGGCCGACGGGGTGCGGTTGATTTTGGAGCACCGGCGGGATCGGCCGACGGTGACGTTGGACCTGGCCGGCCTCCCCCACTTGCCACGCGTGAGCGTCCCGGATCCGGACCTGAGCGGCTACCGCTCGTTGTGCGGGGAGGTGCCGCGATGAGCAAGTCAAGCTCGACGCCAGGGGACTTGGTACGTTTGAAGCCGATGCTGAGGTCATTGAAGTTGCCGACGATCTGGGCGGAGTGCGAGAAGGTCGCCCGGCAGTGCGCGAGTGACCGGGTGGACCATCTGGGTTATCTGTCGCGGGTGTGCGAATTGGAACTGATCGAGCGCGAGCGGAAGGCGGCGGCGCGCCGACTGAAGGGGGCGAGGTTTCCCGCGGTGAAGACTCTGGGAGAATTCGAGTTCGCGGCCCAGTCGGTGATCCCCGAGATCCTGTTGCACAATCTTTCAAAGTGCGAGTACATTGACAAGCGAGAGAATGTGCTGTTGGTCGGTGCGTCGGGCACGGGGAAGACGCACCTGGCGATATCGCTCGCCGTGGAGGCATGCCAGCGAGGTAAGCGGGTGCGTTTCGTGAGGGTGATTGAACTGATCACGAGCCTTCTGGAGGCCCGGGATCAACACCAGTTGGCGCGGCTGAAGGGCCAGTTGAACAAGCTGGACCTGTTGGTGCTCGACGAACTGGGCTACGTGCCCGCGAGCAAGGTAGGAGCAGAACTATTCTTTGACGTGATCAGCACTGCATATGAACGAACGAGTTTGATCGTAACGACGAACCTTCCGTTCGAGCGTTGGACGGAAGTGCTGTTGGACGCGAGCCTGACGGCGGCTGCGTTGGATCGCCTGACGCACCGCTGCCACATCGTCGAGACGGGCAGTGAGAGTTATCGTCTCAAGGAGGCGAAGCGTCGTCGCATCGCTCCGGATGGCTTGAATCGTGAAAGGAAGGTATCGAGTCCGAGTCCCGTGAGCGAAGGTCGAGTCGGTGAGCGGTCGTCCCCTGTGGACGAGTCGATCTCAGGCAGGTAACATCTGTTTACCGGGCGCTACGTTTTTCAACCGGCGCGCGCTACGTTTTTCGACCGACGTTCACAACACTATCGGCTGGAAGCTTGAAAACATGTGGTCATTGGCCTGGGTTCTGGGGTTCGACCCCGAGCCATCGATCGAATCCTCGCAGATCCGGGCCGATATCACCCGTTCGATGATCCACGACTTTCTCCCCGGCCTCGGTCGCACGGTCGCGGACCTGCTCGCCAAGGCGGCCCCGCGTCCCTCCGAGGAGGTGATCGCCCTGGAGTATCGGTTCTATTGCGCCCACAACGCCGTCCGGAGTGCTCAGTTAGGCGGCAAGACGGTCCCCGCAGGATTCAACCCAGTCGTTCACGGGGGGGCGGTTCATGAACGACGCCATGCGTTAACGTGGTGCATTACCCCGGATGTCGACTGGAACGGTACGGACTTGAGCACCTGAGGACCTGGGCCGAGCCTGCACCGCCACGCTCGACGACGGACTCGACAACCTGCCGTCCATTCCAGGATAGAAATCAGGGTACGGTGACCAGAAAGAAGCCGGGCGAGCAAGAAAATCTGGCACTTCACCATGTCCGTCAGAGAGTGGGGGCTCCGACCCCGGGCTATTGACCTACCCACCGGGGTCGGAGAAACCATCGACGTTCGATTTCCCTCGGCCCAGGGCCATTCCGCGGACTCGCGCCGACCCCGAGGGAATTACGGCCGAGTCGGCCGTGCAACTGCAAACCAACCCGGGGCGGAAACCGCACGAATCATCGGTTCTTTCGCTCGGTCGCGGATCGTTGTTCCTTTTCCACTGATCAAGCAATGATTCCTAGTTCACTCAAGACATCGCGTTCGAGGATCTCCTCGATCACTTCGCCGGGGATCTGCGGGAGCGGGGTCCCCTGCACTTGCTCGTTCAAGCGGCGGAGGCTCGCGATGGCAGTGCTCGGTTCCCACAACGGATAGTCGGAACCGAACAGCAGCTTGTGGGTCACGCCCCACTCGAGGCAGACGATCATCGCTTCATACCCTTGCCAGGGGCGGTGCCAGAGGCCGGAGATATCGGCATAAACGTGGGCGTGCTTCCGGATCACCAGCGCCGTTTCCCGCTGCCAGGGGTGGCCGAGGTGGGCAATGATGACCCGCAACTCCGGGAAGGCGATGGCCAGGTCGTCGACCAGGAGCGGGAGCGAGTACTTGAGCGGCCCCTGGCTGACCGGCGAAGCCCCCATGTGCATCATCACCGGCAAACCGAGCTCCACCGCGCGACGGAAGAACGGGTGGAAGGCCGGGTCGGTCAAGTTATAGACCGACATGATCGGATAAAGCTTGATGCCTCGGAAGCCGAATTCGTGGACCCCTCGCTCCATCTCGCGGATCGCGTCCGGCCGGCTCGGATCGAGGGCCATGAACCCGATGTACTTCGCGGGGTTGCGGGCGACCAGGCGTGCCACGTGCTCGTGCGGCGTGTGGACACCCATCGCGTGCGCGGTGATCCCGAAAACGAGGACCTTGTCGAACGGCTCCATCGCCCGTTCGAAGTCCTCGGCCGAGACTTCGGGCCAGGCGCCCAGGCCGCACTGCTCGTCCCAGTCCCGGGTGAACTTCGGGCCGAAATGGGCCCGCTCGATGAAGTGCGAATGATAGTCGATCCGCATCAGCGGCCCCCCTTCTGCATCCGGATCCCTTCCTCGGGCCGAAACGCGAACTCTTCGCGGACCTCGTCCGTCAGCTCAACCCCCAAGCCGGGGGCCGTCGGCGGAAGCAGGTCCCCCTGCTCGATCTGCAACGGCTCGACGAACAAGGCGTCGCGGAGCGGATACCCCCAGGTCGGGTACTCGAGCACCTTGCAGTTTGGCAAGGTGAACGCAAGGTGATAGTTCCCCGCCAGAACGATCGAGGACGACCAGGAATGGAACGCGACCTCGACCCCCTGGCTCTGGGCGAGGGTCGCGATCTTGCGGCACTCGATGATCCCGCCAGCGTGGGCGACGTCGGGCTGGGCGATATCGAGCGCCCCGGCTTCGAAGAAATGACGAAACTCGTGGATCGTCGTCGAGCTCTCGCCCCCCGAAACCGGGATCGCCACATGCCGACGCACGTGTGCGTAGCCGGTGTAGTCCGTCGCGGCGCACGGTTCCTCGAACCAGCGCAGATTGAGCTCGCGGAGGGCCAACCCGGCGCGAACGGCCTGGGCGCCGGTCCAAGGCTCCGGGTTGTGCCCCTGGACCGCGTCGACCATCAGGTCCATCCCCGGGCCGATCACGTCGCGGACGCGGCGGACCTTCTCGAGGTCACGCGCCGGGTCCATCCCGATCCGGACCTTCACCGCCTTGAGCCCCTCTTCCCGATAGCCCCGCATCTCGTCGACGAGCTCATCCAGCGGCTTCTCCAACCCTCCGCTGGCATAGAGCGGCAGCCGAGCGTGAACGGCCCCTCCGAGCAGTTCGTGCACCGGCTTGCCGAGCGCCTTGCCCGCGATATCCCATAGCGCCATCTCCACGGCGCCGATGGTGCTGATCCCGGCGCCGACCCGGGCCCAGAACAAGGTCTTCGAGACGAGCCTCTGATACAAGGCCGCGATGTTCAGCGGGTCTTCCCCGATCAAGAGCGGCTCCAGGGCCTCGGCAATTCCCTTGACCGCGAGCGGGGCGAAGATCCCGACATAGGTCTCCCCCAACCCTGTGATCCCCTCGTCCGTATGCACCTGAATCAGGGCCGCATGGACCGTCGAGATCACGCCGCCCGACCACCGGATCTCCCGCTCTGGCTTGCTGCTCAGCAACACCGGCTCGACACGCGTAATTTTCACGCTTGGACTCCGCGTCGGCTAACTGATAGGATATCCAGGAATTGAGGCCGAGGCTAATCTCGGATCAACCGCCATGTCAAGGGGGACTCCCCCTCGGGAGCGTCCATCACATGCCGAAGAGCAAGCCCCCCAACAAGGGCAAGGACTATCGAGTCCCGGCCGTCCGACGCGCCTTCACGATCCTCGACAGCCTGAACCAGAGTTCCACGGGGTTGACGGTACAAGAGGTCAGCCGGATCCACGCGATCCCGTACAGCACGGCCTTCTACCTGCTGGAGACGATGGAAGGTTGCGGCTATGCGAGCCGCGACGACGAGTCGAAGCGATACAGTGTCGGCTATAAACTGCTCGCGATCCGGGAGAGCGGCGCGGCGAGGCAGAACCTCAACCTCCGTGCGCTCGCGTTGCCGTTGATGGAGGAACTGACCGAGGTGACCGGCCTGACCTGTCATCTCGCCACCCTGGAGAAGGACGAGGCGGTCTATATCGAGAAAACGGAGCCGGCGGGTTTCATCCGCCTGAACACCTGGGTGGGCAAGCGGAACAGCCTGCACTGCACGGCGGTCGGCAAGGCCCTGCTCTTGCAGCATGACCGGGAGGAGTTGCGTTTGCTCTTCGAAGCCGCCGGCCTGCCCCGCCGGACCGACCGGACGATCACCGACCTGGGCCTGTTCGCCGACGACTTGCTCGCCTCCTCCCGCCGCGGCTTCGCCGTCGACGACGCCGAGGACGAGCCTGAAGGCCGTTGCGTCGCCGCCCCCGTCCACGGCGACTCGGGGAAGATCGTGGCGGCGATCGGCCTCTCGGGGACCTCCAACCAGATCGATCCCCAGCGCCGCGAGGCCCTGGGCAAACTCGTCCGAAACTACGCGAGGCAGATCTCCGCCCGCCTCGGCCACTCCGAGGAAGAGGCCTCGCCCCGGCGCTGACCTCAAGGCGACGGGCCGATTCGAACCACCTCGCCCCGCTCCGCGGACTCGGCGCAGGCGAGCGCCAGCCGGAGGGCATTAAGAGCCTCTTCCGGCTCGGGGGCGTCATCGCGGGGCAGGCCGCGGACCAGGTCGGCGAAGCAGGCGACTTCGCGGGCAAAGGCCGAGCCGAGGACGTCCGGCTCCTGTCGCAAAACGACCTCAGGGGGCTCGCCCGGCCGATAGCAGAGCAAGGTGGCCGGATCGTCGTGCGCTGTCCGGCCCGCGTCGGCGCCGCTCATGTCGTGCATATCAAACTGTGCAAGGTTCATCCCGTAGTCGAACGAGCCGAGCGAGCAGACCGCCTTGGCGGTGAAAACCATGGGGTCGCCCTGGAGCAGGTAGCTCCCCTCGACCAAGGCGCGCAAGCCAGACGGCCAGAGCAGGGTCGTATACGCGTGGTTCAAGCCGCCGTCAACGTCGCGCGGACCTGCGCAAAAGACCTGCTCCGGCATGCCGAACGTCCAGCAGAGGAAGTCGAGGTCGTGGATCTGCAAGTCGAGGACAACGCCCCCCATCCGGCCCGGGCGGTGCCTCCACCCGTCTTCCCCCTGGACCGAAATCAAGAGGGAGAGCATCCGCCGCATCGTGATCGCCAGGCAAGGCCCCAGCGCCTCCGATCGCAGCAGGTCGCGGAGCCGGACGTACTCCGGCCAGAACCGCAAGACGTGGCCGACCATCAGCCTGACCCCGCCGCTTCGGCACGCGTCGACCATCGCCCGCGCATCGTCCCAGGTCAACGCAATCGGCTTCTCGCAAAGGACATGCTTCCCCTTTGCCGCGGCCCGCTCGACATAAGCGCGGTGCAAGTCGTTGGGCACGCAGACATCGATGCCCGCGACCTCGGGGTCGTCGAGCATGGCGTCGTAGCTGTCGTAGAGCCGAGCCCCCAGCTCGAGGGCAAGCGCCTCGGCCCGCGCGGGATTGCGGCCCCGGCAGACGGCCAGGTCGACCCCCTCGCAGTCCCGCAGCGCCTTGGCGTGCAACCGGCCGATATCGCCCAGGCCCACCAATCCAATCCGGATCGTCTCACTCATTGGGATTGATTCACTCCGTCGGGTCAAGACGCCCGAGAATCCGGTCCATCGCCGCCGAGGTCAGGTCGAGGACCGACTCCCCATGCCGCTCGGTCGGGAACTGCTCGGCGATCCAGCAGCCGTCGAAACCGGCTGCGCTTGCTGCCTGGGCCAGGGCGACCCAGTCAACGTCACCCGCCAGCAGCGGGACGAAGCCGTGAATGTTGCCCACCTGCCTTCGAAAATCTTTCAGGTGGATCTCCTTCACCCGAGGGCCGAGAATCCGCATCCATTGCTCGGCGAAACCGAAGAGCGTGACGTTGCCCGTATCGAGCAAGACCCCGCACCGCGGGCTGCCCACGTCGTCGATCAGGCGACGCATCTCGAGCGGGCTGAGCAGAAACATGTTCCAGATCGGTTCGATCAGGAGCGTGACGCCCGTCGCCTCGGCGTGCGGGGCGAGTTCGCGGAGCGCGGCGAGGGTGCGGTCCCAGGCGAGTTCGTAGTCGACCTGATCGGTCTTCGGATCCCACGGCTTCCCGACATATCCAGGGATGACCAGAACCCCACGCGCCCCCAGCTCGGCCGCGATTTCAAGGACCCGCCGGACGACCTCAACCCCTCGGCCTCGGGTCGCTGCGTCGTTGCTCGTGAACGAGTACTGCAAAGGGGCGATCTCGAGGCTGGGCAGGTCGATCCCTTCGTCGACCGCCCGGGACGCAATCTCACGAACTTGCGCGGCCTCGGTGCCGAGGTGGAGTAAGCCCCCCTCGAGCTCGAGGTAGGGCTGAACGGCGTCGAAGCCGGCCTGTTTCGCCCGGCGGAAGACCCTGCTGTAGTCTTCCAAGGTCCGCAAAAACGCGGTCCCCGCCAGAAAGTCTCCCGAGTCGGCAAACGCCCGGATGACGATCCCCTTCTTCCATGGAAGGCTCATGAGTGGATCAATCTCCCGCCTTGAGTTCGGCGGGGGGTGGGATGGTGACCTTGCCGGTCGCCGCCCACTCCACCCCGCGCTGAAAGGTGGCGACAAAGCCGGGGGTACCGACCGACTTCAAGTCGTGACCGAGCGCCGTCGTGAAGACACGTCCGTTGCGATAGGGGAGCGTCCACATGATCGGCTCGTCCTTGCCCGACCCACAGAGGGGCGTTTCCCCCTTCGTGCAGTTCTTCGGATCGTCGTAAGCAGTGGCGAGAAGCGTGATCCCAGGCTGCATCGTCAGCCGCTGGTTCACCTCGTCGTGCTGAAGGAACGAGCGGGGCAAGCCCTTCAAAATCGGGTGTTCCGGCGCCTTCAGATCGACCTGAAAGGTGTGGTAGGGCGCGTGGGTCGCCCCTTGCCGCCAGGCGCCGCCGATCAACTTTTCGTATTCGGGCCAGCGCGGGTGCGAACTCAGGGCGGCATGGAACGCCACCACCCCCTTGCCGCGATCGAGCACGCTCAGGAGGGCGTGTCGGGTGCTGTCCGGCCATTCCGGCCCGAAAACCCCAGCGTGGTTGGTGAAGTTGAGGACGATCGCATCATAGCCTTCAAACGTCTTCTCGTCGCAACCGACCGGCTCCTCGTTCACCCGGACCTCGAACCGCCCCGTCGCCTCGAGGGTCGCGCGGAGCGACTCGGTGATCTTCCGCCAGTCGTGCATGTTGTAACCGGTGAGGATCAGGACTTGCAGCTTCTTCGGATCCCGGCCCGGCGTCTCGGCTCGGGCCGGCCCGGCGATCGTCGGCAGCACGAACGTCGCCAGAAGCACCACGAGGAATCGCTTCATCGTCACCTCGTCATAAAGTGTCTTGTAGGATGGGCACGCCCCACCATGCCTTTTGACCAGTGGCTTGACAGGCGTGGGAGGACCCGTTGGAGTCAAACCCCAAGACCAGGCGGCCTTGCCATCAGAATACGGATGTTATATCAGCCCCCAAAGCGATTCCACCCCCCCTCCGCGATTCGCAGTCGCCTCTGTCTTGGAGGGGGAAGGCACGGCACACCATTCTCGTTTGAATGGCGGCTTTGCAAGGCGTGAGGCCCTGCCCCTTTTGGAGGCGAAACCTGGTGGGCCGTGCCCACCCCACAAAAATCAGACCCGAGGGGAGAGGAGAGGGCAGACTCTTGACATCTCAGCGGGATGATGCCATATCACATAGCCGACCCTGACGTGGGCTTCCGCCGACTCCCCCGCACGCATGCACGAAGGAAAGGGCCATCGGAATGAGACCCCCTGTGAATCGCAGAGAATTCCTGGGCAGCGTCGGCACGGGCCTGGCCGTCGCCGCGGGATCCTCAGTCGTCGCGGCGGCCGACAGGCCGATCCGGTTCGGCTTGATCGGGTGCGGCAACCGAGGCCCGCACGACGCCGCGGGCCTGATCACCCAGGCTGGGGGGCAGCTCGTCGCGCTCGCCGACCTCTTCGAGGACAAGGTCGAAAAGATCCGGCCGACCCTCGACAAGACGCTCAAGGCGAAGGGCCTGCCCCCGGTCGCGCCCGACCGGCTCTACCACGGCCCGCAGTCCGCGCTCCGACTTGCGGAGAGCGACCTCGACGCCGTCCTGATCGCGATCACCCCTTATTTCTATCCGACCGTGCTCGAGATGATCGCGGGGACCGGCCGGCATATCTACTGCGAGAAGCCGGTCGCCGTCGATGTCCCCGGCTGCTTGCGAGTGATCGAGTTGGCGAAGCGGTTCGAGGGCAAAATCGTCTTCCACGTCGGGATGCAGGTCCCCTGGGCCTCGGCCATGCAGGAGATGGCCAGGCGAATCCACGCGGGGGCGATCGGCGAGATCGTGACTGCACAGTCGTTCTTCTACTTTGGCGGCGGCGGACTCGTCGCCCCTGCCAACGTCGGCCCCGACGAGGCCCGAATCAGGCGATGGACGGGAGACCGCGTCCTCTCCGGCGACATCATCGTCGAGCAGAACGTGCACGGCATCGACAAGATCAACTGGATCCTCAAGGGGCACCCGATCTCGGCGTTCGCCAAGGGCGGGCGCAAGGCACGTACCGACTTCGGCGACGTCTGGGACCACTACGTCGGCGCGCTCACTTATCCCAACGACGTCGTGGTGAACTTCCATTCGACCCAGTTCCCCCCCAGCCTCGGCGACGCGGGCGAGCGATTCTTCGGGACGCGAGGCGTCTCCGAGTCCCACTACAGCGGCGGGGTCAAGATCTTCGGCGCGGCCCCTTGGGATTCGGGAGCCAACGAGATCATCACCGACGCCGAGGCCAACAAGTACCGAGCGTTCATTGAGGACATCCGCACGGGAAACCTCCGCAACGAGGCCTTCCGGGGCGCGGAGAGTGCGCTGAGCGCTATCCTGGTGCGCACGGCCGCCTACCAAGGGCGTGAAGTCACCTGGGACGCGATGCTCAAATCAGGTGAGGCGTTGGATGCCCGGATCGACCTGAAGCAGTTCGAGACCCGCTCATGACGCTCGAAGGAAAAGTCGCGATCGTCACCGGCGCCGGTAGTCGGCGAGGCATCGGCCGGGCGATCGCGCTCGGCCTGGCGCGCGAGGGCGCCGACGTGGCGGTCACGGAATGGGCCGGCGAAGGGGTCGCCGACGCGATCCAGGCACTCGGCCGGCGTTCGATGGCGGCGGCCATCGACGTCGCCGACGCCCCGGCCGTTCACCAGTTCGTCGAGGCCGTCACTCGTGAATTCGGCCGTATCGATATCCTGGTCAACAACGCCGGGTTCTGCGAGTTCGTCCCGTTCCTCGAGCTGAGTGAGGAACTCTGGGATCGGACCCTGGCGGTGAATCTCAAAGGGTACTTTCTCTTCGGCCAATGCGTCGCCCGGCAAATGGTCCGCCAAGGGACCGGCGGCAAGATCCTGAACATCTCCTCGCAGGCCGCGGAGGCGGCGGGCGAGGAGAAGGTCCACTACTGCGTCTCCAAGGCAGGCGTCAAAATGCTCACCCAGGGAATGGCCCTGGAACTCGCCCGTCACCAGATCCAGGTCAACGCGATCGCCCCTGGTACGATCGACACCGAAATCGTCCGCGAACCCAACATCCAGGCCCTGGTCGAACGCGAACGCCAGCACAGCACGATTCCGTTGGGACGGATGGGAACCGCCGCCGACGTCGTCGGCGCCGCCCTCTTTCTCTGCTCGCCCGCTTCGGATTACATCACCGGCGCCACCCTGCTCGTCGACGGCGGCATGCTCAGCGGGTCCTTGCTCCCCGAAGAATTCCGCACCGCGAATTTCCCCAAGGATGCCGATCTCCGATAGCCCAAGGGCAAGGGCCGGAGATCAAGAGCAAGCCGGGTCCCCCCGCGGAGAGCCACCGGTTTGGATTCAACGCGGCTCCGATAGCCTGGCGCGTCGGGCTCTGTTATCGTCGAGGTCAGCATCGACAAACAACCTTGGCGAGCTCTGTCTATGACCTTGGCGATCGAAACGCATCAGTTGTCCCGCTTTTTCAATAACTCCTGTGCCGTCAACGGTATTGAATTGGCTGTCGAACGCGGGACTTTCTACGGGTTTCTTGGGCCCAATGGGGCGGGGAAGTCGACAACCATCAAGATGTTGACGGGATTACTCGCCCCTTCCAGCGGCCAAATCAGGGTGCTGGGCCGGAACATGCTCGACCCGAACGAGGCGCTGGAAGCGAAGCGGCACATGGGGGTGATCCCCGAAGACCTGGCCCTGTTTGACAATCTGACCGCGCGAGAATATCTCACCTTCGTCGGCCGGATCCACCTGATGCCTCGAGACACGATCCGAAGCCGGAGCGAGGAATTGCTCTCGCTCCTGGACCTCCAGAACGAGGAAAAGAAGCTCACGCTGGAATACTCTCACGGCATGAAGAAGAAGCTGGCCATGGCCGCCGCGCTCCTGCCGAACCCCGACTTGCTGTTCCTCGACGAGCCATTCGAGGGGGTCGACGCGGTCACCTCGCGGGTGATCCGCGACTTGCTCGCGGGGTTTGTCGCCCGCGGCTCGACGGTCTTCCTGACCTCGCACGTCCTGGAAATCGTCGAGCGCCTCTGCACCCATGTCGGCATCATCGTCAAAGGCGAACTGGTCGAGCAGGCGTCGCTGGACACGATCCGCCAGGGGCCTCGCTGGAAGCGTCCTTTCTGCAAAAGGCAGGTGCCGATCAAGAAGCAACTCGCAAGCTCAACTGGCTCGAGGAGGCAACCTCGTGAACTGGCAACACTTGCAGGCCTTCGTCTGGCTCCGCTGGCGATTGCTGGCCAACGAGTACCGCCGCGCTGGTGCCCTCAACGCCTTGGTGATGATGGTCGTGATGATCGGTGCGCTGGTCACGGCGATCCCCGCCTTCATCACCTGCTTCATCTTCGGGACGTACCTGATTCCCCGGGCCACACCGATTCAGTTGTTGTACGCGTGGGACGGAGTGATCGTCGCCTTTCTGATCACCTGGAGCGTCGGGCTTCTGATGGAGTTACAGAGAAGCGATCCGTTGTCCCTCTCGAAATTCCTCCACTTGCCAGTCTCGGCCAATGGGGCGTTCCTGATCAACTATCTGAGCTCGCTGATGCGTCTCAGTCTGATCCTGTTCGCACCGGTGATGTTCGGGTTCAGCCTGGCGCTGGTCTATGTCAAGGGGATCTCGCTCCTGCCCGTCCTGCCGTTATTGGCCGCCTTTTTGTTGATGATCACCGCCCTGACCTACCAGTTCCAGGGCTGGCTGGCCTCGCTGATGAGCAACCCCCGCCGCCGCCGGGCGGTGATCATGACCGCGACCACGCTCTTCATTCTGTTCTTTCAATTGCCGAACCTGATCAACCTTCTCTCCCCCTGGGGCGTCCAGCAGCAAGCGAATCGGTCCGCGGACTTGTCGAAAGAGCTAGGCAAGCTGGACCGTTCTTTCAAAGCGAAGGAATTCGAGGCTCAGGAATACCTGGCTCGTCAGGTGGACGTCCTCAAAAAACATAAACTTGCCAATGAGCAGTTCTCCCGCGAAAGCAAGGATCTCGGAGAGAAAACGGCCCGCCTCCTGAACATGGTCTTGCCCGTCGGCTGGCTGCCACTGGGCGTGATGTCCGCGGCGGAGGGCCGAGTCCTGCCGTCGATCTTGGGGCTGCTGGGAATGACGCTGATTGGAGCCGTCAGCCTCTGGCGAGCCTACCGCACCACGATCTCGCTCTATCAAGGGGAGCCCACCAACCGAAAAGGTCGGCCGGCGCCCGAGCCCACGACCGCACCGCTGGGGAGCACCCGAGAGCGGGGTCCCTTGCTGCTCGAAGCCCGTCTTCCCGGTTTGACGGAACCGGTCTCGGCCATCGCGCTTGGGGGCTTTCGCTCACTTCTGCGGTCGCCCGAAGCGAAAATGGTGTTGCTGACCCCACTGATCACAGGCGTCATCTTCGGCTCCATGCTCTGGAATCAACGGCACGCGACTCCGGAGCCGTTTCGACCGCTGATCGCCATCGGGGGGATGCTCTTCGTGCTTCTCGGCATGCTCCAACTGGCGGGGAATCAATTCGGGTTCGACCGCGACGGTTTTCGCGTCTTCGTGCTCAGTGCAGCACCTCGGCGGGATATCCTGTTCGGCAAGAATCTGGCTTTCGCCCCAATCACCTTGGGCATGAGCGCGATCCTGTTGGTGGCGGTGCAGGTGCTTTGCCCGATGCGGTGGGACCACTTCCTGGCGATCGTCCCGCAGTTCATCTCGATGTTCCTACTCTTCTGCCTGTTCACGAACCTGCTCTCAATTTATACGCCGATTTACATTGCCGCGGGTTCTCTGAAGCCATCGAGTCCGAAGCTGAGCATCGTGCTTTTGCAACTGCTCATGTTCATGGTTTTCTTCCCGCTTACCCAGGCGCCGACGCTCTTGCCGCTGGGCGCCGAGGCCTTGTCGAAATTCCTCGGCTGGACGCAGAACGCCCCGGTCTTCCTGGTGTTGGCTCTGGCGGAATGCGCGGTGGTCATCTTGTTTTACCGGGTTGCGTTGGGGTGGCTCGGGCGACTCTTCCAAACGCGAGAGCAGCTCATTCTGGAGACCGTGACCAACCGGGCGCGTTGACACAGTTCGAGCGAAGACCGCTCCTGAGAAAAATCAACCAATGGATCCGCGAACCAGCGCGGGGCATTGTGTCGTCAGCGACAGCGGTTGATCGCCGAATCTCGTGTTTTCGAGAGACTGAGCGTGGGAGGAAGGCGCTGATGGTGACGCCTGAAGTCAGAGGATCCGACCAGGAGATCATCGCGGCGCTCGCGCGCCGCCATGGCCTTGAGCCGGTTGGCGAGATCGAGTGGAACGACCTCGGTCTCGATTTCCGCGCGGCGTTCATGAGCGACGCGGAGGGTACGGACTGGGTCCTCCGGATCCCTCGCCGGCCTGACGTCTGGCCGCGGGCCGAAAACGAGGCCCGGGTCCTCGCGCTCCTCAAGGGCCGGCTCCCGGTCGAAGTCCCCGACTGGCGGGTCGTCGCGCCCGACTTGATCGCCTATCCGCGCCTGGCCGGCACGACCGCCGTGACCGTCGATCCGGCGACCAAGGAGCCCACCTGGAACATCGACAAGGACAACCCCGCCTTCGTGGAGAGCTTCGCCCGTACCCTCGCCGCGCTCCATGGCATCGATCCCGCCGAGGCCGGCGCGGCCGGCCTCAAGGTCTCCTCGCCGGAGCAGGCCCGGCGTGCCTTTGCCGACGATCTCGACCGGGTGAAGCGTGAGCTTGGCATCGGCGAAACCCTCTGGCAACGCTGGCGAACCTGGCTCGATGACGACGCGTCGTGGCCCCCGTTCACGACCCTGGTCCACGGCGACCTCCATGTCGGCCACGTCCTTGTCGACGAAACGTCCCAGGCGACGGGCGTGCTGGACTGGACCGAGGCCGAGGTGAGCGACCCCGCCATCGACTTCATCTTCCACCTCATGGGGTTCGGCGAGTCTGGCCTTGCGCGTCTGCTCGACGAGTACGAAGCGGCCGGCGGCCGGACCTGGCCGGGGATCCGCCACCACGTCAACGAAAGACTCGCCGCCTTCCCCATCAAGTACGCCCTGTTCGCGCTCATCAGCGGCCAGGACGAGCATCTCGCTGCGATCAAGGGCCAGCTCGGGGTCGACGGCGAGAGCACTTCGCCAGCGACCTGACGGTTGGCCCTCTCACAGCTTCTTGAATAACGCCAATGCGCGATCCTCGAAGATCTGCTGCCATGCCGGTGCGAGGATGCAGTCGCTATCTTCCTGCGCTCCCCCCACGTTCTTGAGCTGTTCCGCCGTGGGCGCATAATAGATATACCCATTGGTATAACCCGCCACGAATGCAAGGTCATGGGGCGCCCTCTTCTTGAGGTTGAGCCCGATCTGTACAGTCAGTTCTCCTGGAGACGTGACCAAGACGAAATCACCGACCCTCACCCCCAGCATCTCGACGTCGATCGTTCGGCTTCCCGAGGCCACGTTGGCCGCCTGATGTTTCCGCAACAAGGCCAGGTTCGTTTGCGTCCTGGTGAGCTGTTCCATCAGGTAGATATTGTCAACGTACGCCTTCATGTTGCGACGATTCTCGGCATCGAGCTTGGCCAGGTCGTCCCGATTCAGCATTTTCTCGAGCATATACCGGTGCGAGCTATACGACGGAAATTCGCTGGACAGGTTGTACTTCACGGCCAACGGGATAAACGTCTTCAAGTTCAGGCTCGTGCCTTGCAAGGACTGAAGCATCTTTTGCTGTTCGAGCTCCATCGAGCGAATCCGTTCGGCGACATCGGCTCGGGGCAAACTGACGGTCTCATGGATGACTTTGAGCCGGTCGTCGCTTTTGGTCCGCACCTTTTTCAAGGCCTGCAACGTGCTTAACCCCAGCATATTTCCCAGCGGCTCCGCATTTCTCGGACTGTTGACATCTTTATACGAAATTGGGTTGATGTCGCCGCCGCACCCCTGCAAAAACAGGGCGATCGTCCCCTCGCTCAAATTGTCCTCGATCACTTGGGACGCAAAACCGGTGAGATCGGCGGTGTTTCCGCCGCTCGGAACCCCCTGGATCGGGTGACACGCGAAGTTGTAGACGACCGCCAAGGTCCGCCCGTCGTTGCGATCGAGCCGAAGGATCCCGATTTCCGGATCCACCGGGCCGACCTGGGCAACCACTTCATCCGGCGGCAGCGAGTACGCATGCCGGACGTCCATCTCCTTGCCGTTTTTCAGCTTGAGCCTGCGGTTCTCCATGATCCGATTCTCATGGCCTGCACCGGCCCCGACGTTGACGGGAACCAGGTTCTCCGTGGCTTCCTTCACCGCCTGAAAAGTCCTTTGGTCAACGTCCGCACAGACGACTCCATGACAATGGCTGGCGTTGACCAGGACGCTCTCGGGCTTGATCCCGAGTTCCTTCTCGAGGCGCGAACGCACCTTGGCGAGATAGTCGTTCTTGATGTGACCGATCTCGCCAATCGCCACGGCGTCCACGGTAATCATCACGGCCGTCGTGGCGTCATCCTTCAAGACCAGGGCTTTGACATACAACGGGTCATTGACTGGCCCGGCCTCCCGATTCGTGATGTCCACTTTCGCAACGCCCGCCCTGAGCTGAGCGGCCGCCGCAGCGCCGGGGGGAGGGAATCCGAGGCCCCCCAGTGTCGCCATAAGAAGGGCTAGCGGAATCCGGTTGCGAACTTGCCACCGGCTCGTCCCAAGGAACCCATTGATTTCAACAAAATTCATCATGAATTGTCGCCTTGATTCCAATGGCCTGGTGATGTTCAATCGGAAACGTATTGCCCCGAGATTGTAACGCTCCGTATGGTCCCACACGAGCGACCGCCGGTTCACACAATAAAGAGGCTTCGAATCAGAGGCTTTCCGCCGAGGGCGGGTTCCGATACGTTTTATCCAACCGATGGGCTGGGTCGTGCCGACATCGGTGCCTTGCGGAACACCACACCGATTAAGGACCGATTGATGATTCGCCTACCTCCATGCATCGCATTGACGATCTTGATCGCACTCCCCCAGGTGCATGCCGGAGAGCTGCCGAAGACGGAACCGGAGGCCGTTGGGTTCTCGGCCGCGAAGCTGGCGGATCTGAAGCCTGCGCTTCAGAAGCTCGTCGACGAAGGGAAGATTTCCGGCGGAGTCACCCTGGCCGCACGTCACGGCAAGGTGGCCTGCGTCATTCCGTTCGGCTACCGCGACCTGGCAGCCAAGACGCCCATGACCGAGGACACAATCTTCGCGATCGCGTCGATGACCAAGCCGGTCACCTGCGCCGCGGTCCTGAGACTCGTCGATGACGGGGTGATCGGGCTCGACGACCCGGTCGAGAAGTTCTTGCCCGAGCTCAAGGCGTTACGTGTGCTGGGCGACCCTCAACAAGACACCAAGGAAGCAGTGGCTACCGTCCCCGTGAAGCGGTCGGTCACGGTGCGTGACCTGCTGTCGCAGACCGCCGGTTTCGCCTACGGCGCATTGACGGCGGGCGGCGACCGCCTCGGGCGGAGCTACGCCAAGGCCAAGGTGCATGAGCAGGGTCAGAAGACGATCGCCGAGTTAGTCAACCGGCTGGCGCAGGTCCCGCTCGCGCACCAACCCGGCGAAGGTTGGACGTATGGGTATAGCCACGACGTGCTCGGTCGCCTGGTCGAGGCGTCGACCGGGCAGAGCTTCGCGGACTACTTGCGGTCCACAATCCTCGGCCCCCTCGACATGCACGACACATCATTCTCCGTCCCCGACGCAAAATGGGAACGAATGGCCACGATCTATCAGGCAGAAGACGACGGAACGCTGACACCGATCGCAAGGACGTACGGCTCTGAGACCTACTTCTCCGGGGGTAGCGGCCTGTTCTCGACCGCGCGGGATTACAGTCGGTTCGCCCAGATGCTCCTCAACGGCGGCGAGTTGGACGGGAGGCGCATTCTCAAGCCCGAGACGGTCGCGGCGATGACGACGAATCAGATCGGCGAGCACTCGGCCTTCGGCGGCAGAAAGTACGGGCTGGGCCTTGGCCTACTCCTCGAGCCTGGCCCGGACGGACAGGACAGCGTGCTGGTCCGTTACTACTGGGGGGGCGTCTACTCAACCCACTTTTGGGTCGACCCCCGACACGACCTTCTTGGGATCACCATGACCCAGATGCTCCCAACCGACCAAGGGGAAGCCAACCGGGTGTTCCACATGGGGGTCAATGACGCGATCGAAAAATGAGCGGGGGTTACGACACGACTCTCGGCAAAACGCGATCCGATTGCCCTGGTCTCCATGGAAACGGACCAGCCGCGCCCGAGTTCGGGCGACCCAGGCGGCGTCGGCAGCCAAATCAGGGACGTTGGTCGCGGCCACCGCCAGCCGAGTGGTAGAGCCCGGGGCTGCCCAAAAGGATCGACAAAAGCGCAGCTGATGCTCACATGCCGACGCTGATAGAATTCTAAGTTAGGGACTGTCGATGCGGCGGACCGGGAGACTTCTGCCTCATTCCTCGACAGACCATGATCGATCTGGCCAGACGCCTCCCGGCGGACTGAGATCAAGTCGGGCAATGCCCGCTCGCGATCCTCAACGCAGGAGGTGGATGTGGATGTGGATAGCGGAGAGTCGGACGGAGCGAGACGATGATCACGGAGCGGATCAAGGCCATGCTCGAAGCGTGCGAAACCGGGCAGCCGGTCTTCCCGCCGTCCGTCCTGTTCAGCGAGGGCTGGCTGCTGCGCATTATCCTCGACTGGTTCGCGCACCACGGCGGCGATCGCTATCCGCTCTCTCCACGGCCCGGAGCCCGCTGGTTCTCCGAGTCCTGGCTCCCCTCGGCCTTCCTTCCCCGCTACCGCGGCGATCGGCTGGCCGAGGCGCGTTCGCACGCTGACGGCGTGCTCGGACACTTCACCATCGGTGACCCCGGCACGGCAGGGCTCACTCTCCAGCCCGACGCATCCCAGCTTGTCGTCATCGAGGCCAAACTCTTTGCCCGCCTCTCCACGGGGGTCAGGAACGCGCCCTATTTCGACCAGGCGGCTCGCAGCGTGGCCTGCATCGCCGAGGTCCTCCGCCGCGCCGGCCGCCCGGCGGAATCGATGGACGACCTCGCCCTGCTGATCCTCGCTCCCCAGGCCCGGGTCGAAGATGGCGTCTTTGCCTGGGATGCCGCGCCCGAAGCCATCCGCCGCAAGGTCCGCCGCCGGGTCGAAGACTACGCCGGGGAGCGCGACACCTGGTTTCGCGAATGGTTCGAACCGACCTGGCGGCGCGTCGATATCCGCTGCCTCAGTTGGGAAGAAATCATCGAGGTGATCGCCTTCCACCGCCCGGAGGCGGGGCAAGTCATCGACAGCTTCTATGGGAGATGCTTGCACTACAATCGACCACGGGCACGAGCCGCCTTCCCCGGCCGACGCTTCGGCTCGGCGGGCGAACGGGGCGAAGCCGCGGCCATCGTTCTCCCCTCGGGCCTTGGCCCCCCCGTTGCGGCAAGCGAGCAGCAGCCGGTGCCAAGAGCCGAGGAAGGAGACCCCAGCGGCCAGGCTCCCCAACAGGGAAGCCTGGGAGTTGCTTTGAAGAAAGGTGCATGGCAATCGATCCCCACCAAATGACCAGCCTCCGCTGGCAGCCAAAGCCCATGGGCCTCGTCAGCCTCGAGTTCGTTCGGCGGGTCCAGGTCTTTGGCCAGGGGAGAGGATAAGAGCGAGCACAAGCCGCCAGGCACTTCAGAAGCAAGCAGGAGCCGCCAGGAGATGGAAATCTTGGCGCGGGTGGAAAGCGAGTCATCTGACTACCGATCCCAGCGAGCCGCCCCCAATCCCCAGGGTTCTCCAGTTGAGGTGCCTGGCTCACGATTGCCCCACATACCCCATGCCCTCGAGACGGGCCGAATACCGCCTCGATTACCAAAATTAGCCGTAAAGCCCCCGACTTCAGTCATGGGGATATAAGGCATGAGTCTGCTTGACGATTGAATAGATCCTTCAGATACTTGAATCGTCCCTTTGGGGACCGCTCTTTGACAACTCAGAGTTGCCGGTTGCCGGGAGAAAGTCCTTCCCGGCGTAAAACTTTGAAGGAACAGAAAGCGTCTGGGGTGCGAGAACCAAGCACTCCTCAACTTGTCGCTGTCGGAAACGTCGTGAGGCGTCTTCGCCAGATACGTACTGTGGGGCACACAGGAACGGGAGGCTTCGGCCTCCAAACGCTCAGGGAGTGGGTGTAAGACCTTCGCTTTGAAGGCGGTCCACGTTGAACTGAGAATCCCCCGCCTTCCGGCGTGGGGAGTGTCAATCGGGCATCCTGGCCGACGAGATCCGAGCTTTCCGGAGGGCCTGCTTCAGTCTCTCGATACCCGCCGGGCTGATCCCCGACCGGTCGAGGTTGAGGCTTTTGAGGGACTGGAATCCCGCCAACGTCTCGACCGAGGAATCCGTCAGCTTGGTCTCGGTGAGCGACAAGGTCTCCAGCGACTTGAGATGTTTCAGGCGGGCAAGCCCCGCATCAGTGATCGCGGACCGATCGAGCCGTAACCTCCAGAGGGAAGTCAGGGAGGCGAGATGATCAAGTCCCGCGTCGGTCATCTTCGAACCCGCAATGGTCAGGTCCGTGAGTCGAATCCCCCTCGGCAGGGGCGCGAGCCCGGCGT
Source organism: Singulisphaera photorubra (assembly GCF_045290345.1). GTDB lineage: Bacteria > Planctomycetota > Planctomycetia > Isosphaerales > Isosphaeraceae > Singulisphaera. The sequence goes on from NZ_CP155447.1 coordinate 6,965,168, forward strand.
CGGTGAGATGGGAGTTCTCCATCCAGAGGGTCGAGATCGCATGGAGGCGCGGGGAGAGAGGCCGCAAGTCCGTGATCGACGTGTCCGTGAGTCCGAGACAGGTCAGGCTCCGAGATTCGGCGAGCCGGGCCAGACCGGCTTCCGTGATCTCCCTCGCCCCGATCTGAAGGTTGTTGAGCTTGGGGAGCCCGACGACGACCGCTAAGTCTCGATCCTCGATCCGCGTGGGCCCCAGGATGAGCTGCGTGAGCTTCGTCAGGCGGCGGAGTGGCTCCAGGCTCGGCGGGCCACCGGGGCTGGGGACGGACCGCGTGGGAGTGGCCCTGGCCGAGGCGAGGACGAGGAGATCGAGTTGCACGAGATCAGCGACCGGAGAGAGGTCCGTGATGCGGACACCCGGCATGTCCAGAATGGTCAACTTCTTCAGGTTCGCCACATGGGCGAAGCCCCGGTCGGTGACGTTGCTTCCGTCAAGTTGCAGGAATTCCAGGTCGGTGAAGCCGCCGATGATCGCCATCTCGTCGTCCGTAACGGCGGCCTGCGGCAACCAGAGGTCGCGAAGCCCGGTCCTTCCTGCCAGGCCGGTCACGAACCCGCGAGGAATCGCGACCCCCGGCACGTTCAGCGTTTTCAGGCGAGGGAGGGTGCAGAGTTGGGCCATCCCGGCGGGCGTCAAGTCAGGGGCGGCGTGCCCCACGATGTCGACCTTCTCGACGCCGTGGAGCTTCCCGACACTCTCCAGGAATTCGTCGTCCACGTTGTCGCCTTCAATCGTGACGATGACCACCGTGTCGAACACGTCGGGGCCGAGCGCATCACGCAGCCATCTCGACCCTCGCGGCTTGCTCTCCTCGTCGAACTTGCCGGCTACGAATTGCCAATCATAGTAGACCTTGCCTCGCGTGCTCCGACGGGGCGTCGTGATCGCCGCGACGGCGTCGCGCTGGACGTGGGCGCGGTGAGCGACCCAGCCGAGCACGCCCCCGATCCCGAAGATGACAATCATCATCGCGCCCAGACTCATGCGGAGCCGCTTGCGGAGCAATTCAACCGCCTTCGAGGGCTTGCCGCTCACCGTCACACGGCTTTCGGATGGGGTCGGCATGGCCACGGCGTCTCCAGGCGAATCAAGATCCGCAACCGGACTTTCAGGCGATCCTAACCCGACCGGGAGCCGCAAACAATGACAATTGTCAGAAAGAAAAAAAAGGAGACGGGGATAACGGCCATCCTTGGGGGGGGAGACTTGGGCCAGGCACCTTTGACTCTGCGGCCACGGGCCAAGACGGCGCCGAGGAACAGCAGGGAGAGTCGGGGTGTGGACCGCCGGTTGAGGGCGACGGCGAGTCGGGCGAATCACTGGCACGGTGCGGGGAGCGGATGCGAGGATGTCATGGCCGGCTCCGGTCGAGATGACGGTCTGGTGGAGTAACCGCCATCGTCCCGGTCGGGCCGGCTCTCGTCTACTCGAAGGCCCCCGGTTGACTCCAGGAAACCTGAGCATGAAATGCCGTCACTGCGGTATCCCGTGGGAATATGAATGGGAGTACTGCCCCCAGTGCGAGCGGAACTACGGTGGGGCTAGGTATCCGTCGACGCAGACCGATGAAGAACTCCGCGACATCGCCCGGATGATCCAACAAATCCACATAGCATTCGCCGATGTCGTATTGAGTGGGGGCGAGACCATTCACCAAGCCCATCTGGAAGGCATATTTGGCAGGGGCGAGAGATGGATCGCGGCGGGCGAGAAGGACCCGGAATCCGACTGGTCCGAGGTGCCGGGCTGGAAGTTAGAGCAAGGGGCCTCGACGCTCTCCTTCTTCGACGTCGAGGGATGGCGATTCCACATCCCGGCCTTCATGTGCTGGTCGCTCCAGAATTGGCGGACAACGGATTCGACCACCCCGGAATCGGTCATCTGGAATTTGGACTTCGAGGAGCACTGGTCGAAGCGGTATGAGTCGCTCAACCGCGCCCAGTCCGAGGCGGTTTACGATTTCTTGGAGTTCTTCGACAGGTACTCGGGTCAAGACGACGCTGGTAAGGCCATCCGATCGTATTGGCACCAATTCAGAAAGGATTGACTACCCCTCGCAACCCTGAATGAAGGGGGGCTGTCAGGACAGGTGCAGAGCCGACACTATCCGGTCGGTCTCATCTCGACCGTCGGGTTGTGTCTGAGCAATCCGAATGGAGAAAGTCCCGAAAAACACAGATCATGTTTCAACCAATCGATCCCATCGATCAAAAAACCGGGGACTGGATCGGCATCGCAAAGTTGGAATGGGGCTGAGGGGGGGGACAGGGAGGCACAAACGCCACCGATTAACGGGTTTGACAACCTAGCGAATCCAACCAATAATACGCCACAAGTCACCACCCCACTGATGGACCATGCCCAGACGCGGCCGCTTTGATCGACCACTTCCACAGCGATCGCCAACCCAGGCTTTCCCCAACTCTGAACGATCTCAACGGCTTCAGCATTCGACAGCACTCATCGAGACAAGGGAATGCAACTCAATGAAACTATCCCATGTCAGCGTTGTTTCGATTGCCGTTTTTATGATGACCTGCTCGGCCACTCGGTCTGACGAAATGCCTAGCCGTGCAGGTGCGTCTGAGGAGCCGGAGCGTCCGATAATTCGGTTAGGGGACGCGAAGGCTCCGCTGGCGATCGCATTTGGATCCGATGGCGGAAAGCTTGTCACCTGCACGCGAAGTACGTCGGTAGGCGTCTGGAATCCCGCCGATGGTCGCCTGTTGCTCAGGATCGCCGATCACGCTGACGGTCTGTTCCCGGTGGGTGTCGCAATGAGCGGCGATGGACGGAGGATCGTCACCGGCGGTCCGGCCATCTACGAAGAGGAGGGCAACCTGCTTCGGGTAACCCCAAGAAGATCTGGGAGCCTCGTCAAACTGTGGGATGCGGAATCAGGACGACTGATCAAATCATTCTCTCAAGGCAATACGCATTATTTTAGCAATGTCGCCGTCAACAGATCTGCATCTCTTATCGCTTGCGCCGATTACATGCTGAATACCATTTTGTGGGATGGATCCAACGGCAAGGTGATCGCTTCGGTGGACGGGCCAGCCTCCTGTGCGATTTCATATGGCCCATGTTCCACGATGTTCAGCGCCGACGCGACACGCTTCGCAGCAATCGCTGTCAATCTTGCCGACGAGCGTTCGCACTTGCCCTATCACCAGAACACACGAACTCTTTACCTCTGTGATCTAAGCGACGGTCGTGCCTTTATGATCCCTCCCATGCCCGAGAGGGGAACGGAATTCGGTACCGTTGCCCTCAGCGGCGATGGAAAAGAGGTCGCAGTCTGGCGATTCGGTGCGCCGGCCGGGCAAGAATTGGTGACATTCGACTTCAAGACAGGAAGAATCATTGCCAAGCTTCCTGCGCCGGGACCTGATGAGTGCAGTTACCTAGCTTACAGCCCAGATAATTCGACAATCGCCTTGGGCAAGACGACAGGGAAGGTTTCCCTTCTGGACCGTGTAACCGGGGTGAGGATTGCCGAGTTAACATCAGGCCCGGGGCCGATCCGGGCAATCGCATTCAAACGCGGATCGGTTCTCGTTGTTTCCGAGTCAAGCGAGACCAAGGCCTCGAATGAACTGCGTGCGGAGAATCGAAATGCCTCTCTTGAAGTCAGGGAGCATACGATCCCTCCTCTTCGCCCTTGAGCACGACCGGGGGAAAACAGTGAACGAAGTGTGGGGGGAAACTTTGGCCAGCCACCTTTGACTGAGTCCCTTTTACCCTTCTTAAATGTAGGAGTGTAGGACTCGCCGAACAACCTTTTCCGCCGCCCGATACCCCACCACGCTTTTCCCTGACTCTCCCGCGTTTGGTTTCCGTCATCAGCACAGGTTCGGCTCTATGCTTATGTTCAGACGAAAGATGGTGATTAAAGTTGGTCGTCGCTGGAAGGCGCAAGCCCACCGGTTTGAGCCTGGCTCGGTAGCATCTCTCTGATGAATAGAACTACCTGCCCCGGCGACACTTTTGCGGCTTGGGCGGTCTCTACCACAACCTTCTGAGTGTCTTCGCCCAGGTTCAGTCGGTCAATCAATCGAAAGGCGTACTCTCTCAAGCGATCAACGACATCCTCCGTAAGAACGGGCTTTGAAGCCTCTGGAGAGGGATATTCCATAGCGCGACATCGACGGTATTCACGCACGTTGCTAATCAGGATGAATGGTGCCAGAAAACAGTGAGCACACCCCACCAGCCAAATAATGCAGTGCTACTAGAATAATCCCAAAAATAATGTTCGATACAAGTTTTGCATAGATTTCCTTTCACGGAGTTTGTCTGATAGGCAAAGATGGCACCGACTGCTTGATGGAACATTACGTTTCGCGTGGGAGCTTCAATCCCACAGACTTGGCATAGCAAAGTGCGAACCCCCGATCGAATTAGCCCCCCTGACTTTGCAACGAGGGATGATTTCAATGGCTCCGGAAACATGCCTCAAGCGACATTAGCACTATCTCAGAGAGAGTATGTTAAGTGCGTTTCTTTTATTGCAAGCAAATATTTGAAATAAATCCCCCGCCTTGGCCCTAAGCGGGGGGACTCGGTCTTCCTGTCATTCCATATGATTCGCAGAAGCGAAAACCGCTTCCGTCGAGGGTTCGTGATCGTGTCGAGATAAGCCTCCTCTCCGACGCGAGTTGGTCGGCTCCTCGTACCGCCATACACTTGGACGTGTCCGACCAGACTGTTCGTGACGTGCTCCGCGTGTTTCTGGCCTGTGGTCTCGACGCGTTTTACCTGTTTCGCTCAGGATCTGCCCCGAACACCGCCCACCTCGACCGTGTGGCCGTGGAGTTGCGACCCTTGCTTGCCGAAGAGCGCCCCTGGACCAGCCGGCAACTCGGTCAGGACCCCGCCGAGCAGAGGATTGTCCTAAGTTCTAGACAGATCCGCTTCCACTACAGGCGAATCCAGGCCAACTACTAGCGCACGGCCTGGAATCTGAACTATATTTCGATCAAGGCGGAGCGAGCCAGCCACCTCCTGAGCAATCTCAAGCTCGATGCGGCCGCCAGGGATTTGACTCTGTACGACCTCGACGAGAGTGGCTTCTCTCCTATCCATCCGGTCAGCTATTCATCCCTTGACACACACGAGTTGCTTGAGTTCGTAGACGATTTCGACCAGATCCGTCTGGGCAGCCATGACCGCCTCGATTGGCTTGTAGGCCGCCGGGCTCTCGTCGAGGACCGAGGCATCCTTCTTGCATTCGACGCCGTCTGTCGCCGCCTCGTGTTCGGCGAGGCTAATCTTACGGATCGCCTCCCGTCGACTCATGGCACGTCCGGCGCCGTGGGAGCAACTGCAGAACGACTCCACGTTGCCCTTACCCTTGACGATGTACGAGCGGGTCCCCATTGAGCCAGGGATGATCCCCATGTCGCCTTCACGAGCGCGCACGGCCCCCTTCCGGGTCAGCCAGACGCTCTTACCGAAGTGCTGTTCCTTGGCGACGTAATTGTGGTGACAGTTCACGGCCACCTCGTCGACATGGCCAAGCTTACCCGGGAAATGACGGCCCAAAACGGCCAGCACACTGCGCATCATGAAGTCGCGGTTCGCCTGGGCAAATTCCTGCGCCCAGTGAAGTGCGTCCACGTAATCGTCGAACAGCGTCGAGCCTTCCGGGATATAAGCGAGATCCACATCAGGCAGATTAATGAACCACCGCTGCATATCTTGCTTCGCCCGCTCGATAAAGTAGGTGCCGATCTTGTTACCGATGCCCCGGCTACCGGAGTGGAGCATCACCCAGACGACCTGGTTCTCGTCAAGGCAGAGTTCAATGAAGTGGTTACCCGTCCCAAGTGTGCCGACATGAATGCCAATGCGCGCCGCTGCCCGCGAGATGCCAGGATGTTTGGCGACGATTGCTTCGAGCCGGGTTCGCATCGACGGCCCGGAATCGGCCGAGGACAGCATGTTAGCCGCCCTTTCAGGCGCTTCGCTCCACGCGCCCCGGTCGTTCGGTCCTCCGTTGTCGGTCCGGCCGTGCGGCACTGCATTCTCGATGTCCGAGCGGATTGCGTGAAGATTGTCTGGCAGGTCGACTGCGCGGACGCCCGTTTTGACGGCCATCATCCCACAGCCGATGTCGACCCCCACGGCGGCGGGAATGATCGCGCCAACCGTGGGGATCACCGAGCCGATCGTCGCCCCCATCCCCCAGTGCACGTCCGGCATGACCGCGACGTGGTGGTGGATGAAAGGCATCCTGGCGACGTTGCGGAGCTGGCCGAGGGCCCGATCCTCGACCTGGACGCCTTCGGTCCAGCCGAAGATGGGAACGACTCCCTTGCCCAGGAATTGCTTACCCATTGGTCGCCTCGTACTTCACGATGTAGTCGAGCACCTTGTCCGACCAACCGTCGATGTGTATCCACTGACCGTATCCGACGCCGTTCTGATTGCTCGCAACATTGATCAGATATCCCTTAATCTGTGGGACAGAGTCGTGGGACTGCTCGTCGGTGATGACGATCAGACGGTCGCGAGCTGGCAACAATCTGACCGCCTTCCCGAGCTCTGTTCCACCGTGTGGCTGAGACCTCGTGATCGCATCGCGCAGGGCGAAGCCTCGTCGTCCAGGCACCTCGACCAGACTGTTAGAGAACGTGAAGACCCGTAGCTTTTCGAATAACTCGCGTCCGATCATGGCCAGTGAGCAAGCCACATCGATTCGGGTCATCTCGGACTTGGCGGACAAGGCCGCATCCATTGATCCAGAGATATCCACGAGGATGACCGTCTTGCCCTTAACCTTCTCGCGTCCCGCAAAACATTCAAAGAATTTGGCTTCCAACTCGGGTTCAAACTGAGGATTGTGCCGCGCCGAAGCGATGAAGTTAATCGGCAGAAGTCTTCCCGCCTTTACGCCACGAATCCCAGCACGGATGGCCTTGTCGGCCACACCCGCCTTGGTCATGTTTCGGACGTTGCGGAGCATGGCCAAACCGCCCAGCTTGTTCTCAGCAAGCAGCCGCGACCACGAGGCCTTCTTGTCACCCCCCCTAGAAAGCTCGACTTCCCAGGTATCCGGCGTGGCGAGCTCGCCCTTGACGAGTTTGCGCCACAACTCGGCCTGAGCTTCGTCGGAAGGCTTCGGACGGGTGATCCGCAGAGCGTCGCGCAGCTTTACTGCCTTCTGACCACCGTTGTATTTGGCCAGTTGGTACTCGTCGAACTTACGAAAAGAGTCGCCCAGCCAACGCTTGACCTGCTTGGCCAGAGGCTCGTCCTTGTTGTCCTTCCAGTAGATGGTCAGAAACTCGGCAATGTCGTCGGGCCGGAGGATAACGCGTGAGAATAGACCTTTGGCCTGCGCACGGCCTTCCTTGGTCCGCATCAACTCGCGAGCGAGCAGGAGCGGAACATGGCGGAGGCGCATGTCTTCCTTAGCCTGAATGGCTACGCGAGCGACATCAATCGCGGGAATAACCTCTACCAGCTTCGCAAGCCGATCGCCGATGGTCTGACCGTCCTCGTAGAACTCCGACTCCCAGAGCAGGCAGGACATGACGGAGCGTTCGAGTTGGGCCAACGGATCGATCCGTGCTGCGAGAGCACCTTCGTGGGTGAAGATCTTCCGAAGTCGATTGAGCGTCGCCATGAAAATACCCATCCAAAGAGCAGGCGGCGTAGAAACGAAAAGGGGCTCGCAGAGTTCGAAGTCACCATTGACAGACCGGTGTCAACCAAATCGCAACCCGATCCTGCACCACCGCCCTGTCGCGGAAACCGTGCGGGGAAGACTCGAATAAGCATTCCCTTTCGGGACTTTTGCTCTACCGATTGAGCGAATCGACTTGCGTCGATACAGGATTCGAACCTGTAACACAAAGTAGGCCTACCCTACACCACCGCACGATGATTCAAGCGGAGGGGGAAGAGACGATAAAGGAACATACGTGCTCTACCAACTGAGCTACCGGCAGGTCGATCTGCCGGGCGGGACTCGAACCCGCGACCACGAGGTTAATAGCCTAAGTAACCCTTATCTGCACCACCCTCCACATTCAGAGAGCCGGCAAGTAGGAAGAAGGTTCACTGTCCAGTAAAGATTCCTCGACTCATCACGACACTCTTGTGACATCGCCTGCACAAGGAATTCAGCATAATCATCAAATTCTTACAAGCAAATGCATGCACACAAACTATACAATCAAACAAACAAACCGGACGACCTGGCGACCGCCCCGTTGTCCTAACCGAGTTCCTCTAGCCTGCGCAGTGTCAAATTGCGGAGCCGAATTGGAGCAGCCTCGCAGAGAATTGGTTTAAAAAAAGACTTCGGGGGCAAGAAGATCGGCTGTCTGCTTGGTCAATGCCGTAGCCGATTGTCTGGTGCCCAATGAAGAGGTATGATCCGACCGCGACAGGATGGATTCACCAGATATTGCTGACTCATTGAGATGATTATTCCATCACCGGAAACTAAAGCCATGCCCAACCTTGACCCCGATGGAATTCTCGAAGACATCCGGCGCGGCTATGACGGTGATGCCTGGCACGGTCCGCCTCTGCGCAAGTTGCTTGACGGAGTCACCGCAGAAGTCGCTTGCTCTCACCCCGTCCCTGAGGCACACAGCATCTGGGAGATCGTAGCCCATCTTGCGGCGTGGGATGGAGTGGTGGTCGATCGAATCACCAAGCGTCGGGCGATTGAGACACCGGAGCAGGGCAATTTCCCGCCTGTGACCAAATTCGGACCGGAGGCGTGGGCCGAATCACTACAGGAGATGGATCGTCAGCACGCTCGACTTATCGAGGCTGTTTCCACTTTAGACGAGGCGACTCTCAACGAGACCGTCGCGGGAAAGAATTACTCGACGGCCCACATGATCCGGGGAGTGGCCCAGCATATGAGCTACCATGCCGGCCAGATCGCCCTCCTCAAGAAACTGGCAGAGGCCAAGGACGACACAGCGTCGTAGTGCGAAGGCCTGGCTGACCCCGTGGTGCTTTCGGCTGGAAAACCTGAGCAAGCCAGGTGGCAAAGGGGCAAGCCGGATACCAGCCACTTTAACGAACGCAAGGAAACCGACCGTATCGTCCCAAAACGAGCCTTCGCGGGAGTCAAGCCGCTGGTGGTCGGCACCCCAAACTCAGCTCTTCGAAAACGAAACGGGGCGGGAGTCCGAAGAGCCCGATCGACCCGATGGGTCAATCACTCTCGCGAACGCCGCGCCCCGTCTCGAAGCGAGGAATGGTTCCCCGGGCTGGGGGCGAGCGGGGTGGGAACGTTCGGCAGACCAGGCGATACGACCCGATTCCCCGGCGCGAGCGCCGACGGAAGCCGGGGGAAACCCGAGCGTTGAGGCCGGAACGGACCACGCGCCTTGAAGGTCGCGCACCCGAGGGCCGGCCCACCGCGGGTCCGACACGCGGCCAGACCCCTCTCCAGGAAACAAACGGTGCGTTGTCAGTCGATCGGGGCGGAGCAATAATCGCCCGGAGGGACGGGGATTGAACGCTTCCTGCCGCTTCAAAGGGCGGATCGGCAAGCTCGGTGGTCCAGTCGACGTCGAGAGCATCGAGTGCGATACCCTGATCCCCCGACGGCTCGACTGAGCCGAACTCATGATCCGCCAACTCCGAAGACGCGGGAACGCTCTCTCCCCTGGCCTCCGCGAAATCATCAAAACCTTCCTCAACCTCGGCGACGACCTCCTCATTTTCATGAGAGGCCAGCGCCTCCTGACAGGCACCCTCGTCCACGTAGGTCTCATCTGGTTGCAACTCAAAGTCGGGTGACCGATCGGGTTCCGACAGAACGACTTCCTCCGGCGACCGTTGAGGACAAGCCTCGAGGTCGGGCGAAGAACCGACGACGTCGGCAACCGTGATCGACTCATCCTGGATCGACTCGTCGCGAGCGGCCGGCGCATCGAAGATCGCAGAGCGATCCTCGAGTTCCGGACTGACCTCAGCGGCGAGTTCTCGAGGGACAGGCTCCTCCAAAACATTCTCGGATGAGCCATCGAGTTCCGACAAAACGACTTCCTCCGGCGACGGACGAAGCGAAGCTTCGGCGTCGGACGAAAAAAGGGCGTCGTCGGTGATCAGCTCATCCTGGAAAGACTCGTCGCAAGCAGCCGGCTCATCGAAGTTCGCATCACAATCCTCGGGTTCCGGACTGACCTCGACGGCGAATTCCCGAGAGTACAGCTCCTCCTCCGACAAAACAGGCTCCTCCGGCGACGGACAAAGCAAAGCTTCGGCGTCGGACGAAGAAACGGCGTCGTTGTCGGCGGTGATCGGCTCATCTTCGATGAATTCGTCGTGAGCAGCCGGCGCGTCGAAGACCGCAGAGCGATTCTCGATTTCCGGGCTGAACTCAGCAGCGAGTTCTTGGGGGACAAGCTCCTCTTCCGGCAAAACGACTTCCTCCGGCGACGGACAAAGCAGAGCTTCGGCGTCGGACGAAGAAAAGGCGTCGTCGGTGAGCGGCTCATCCTGGAAAGACTCGTCGCAAGCAACCGGCTCATCGAAGTTCGCGTTACAATCCTCGGGTTCCGGACTGACCTCGACGGCGAATTCACCAGAGTACAGCTCCTCCTCCGACAAAACAGGCTCCTCCGGCGACGGACGAAGCAAAGCTTCGGCGTCGGACAGAGAAACGGCGTCGTTGTCGGTGATCGGCTCATCTTCGATGAATTCGTCGTGAGCAGCCGGCGCGTCGAAGACCGCAGAGCGATTCTCGATTTCCGGACTGACCTCGGCGGCGAGTTCTTGGGAAACAAGCTCCGCCACGTCCTCGGAAGCCGGCTGGAGAGCCGACGCAGGAGGATGGGTGGGTTCGCTTTCAGACAGGGTTGGGACAGGCTCGGTGTGCCCGTCCGTGCTCGGGCCTTCGACCCGGACGAACTTCCCTGGGCCGACCTGAATCCAGGTCGCGGGCGCTGCTGCGGCCGATTCGACAATCGGCCCCCCCTTCGCCTTCCGCCCCCGACCCTTTCCCCGCTTGGTTTTCACCGCGACGGGATTGGGGTCGTTGCCTCCATCCAAATCGGCCGCGATCTCGGAGGGCGAGGAAACCGCCACGACCGGCTCGGGCTGAGATCGGAGACCGATCTCAGACTCGGACGGTTCGAAGAGGCTTTCGTCGTCGGAGACCAGCTGGGAGCCAGGCGCGAGCGGGGCCGGCACGTGATCGCGCGGGCCTTGCGCTGGGGCGAGGATCCAGACCATCAGGATGAAGTAAGGGGGCACCAACCAGACCGAGACCGTGAAGGCCAAGGCCAGACTGGTCAAAACCATCAGGACGATCACCACCACCGGCCAGGCCCACGCGCGAACGCGGGACCCGAGCCGAGGCTCGGTCGTCGAAGACAGGTTTGGGCTCGAAGAGTGATCGTCGTGCCGCACGCGGAGCCGCTCCGGTCGGTCGGGCCACCAGGGAATTGGCGCCACCGCCAACCCGCCCTCCGTGTGTATCGGAAGCTCCGCGCGGGCATCTTGGTGTTTTCCCGACGAACGGCCTAGGACAGAACGTCGGGCCTTCGGGCAAGGAAAGGGAGAGAAACTACCCCGACTTTTCCTACGGAAGCCTTTAACTCGTCACGTGGGTCCCGCTTTATGACCGATCGCCCCCGGCTCCGCTGGGTGACCGAAGGCCCAGGCGAAATTCGACCCGGTGGTCCTCGAGGAAATGAAAACCAGACGATTCCTGCACATTTGACCACGCGAATGTCAAACAGTTACGACTATTGTCATGACAGAAATCGTTTAGAGCGAGGGCGCTGCGTCCGTATTCTCCACCACCGGAGTCGGTTTCGCCTCTTTCGGGGGAGGAGGTATTGGCCCAGTCAGAAACTTCGCCGGGAAGGGGGCGGCGTGACCGGGCGGAGTCACAAGGATTGAAATCGGGTTCCCACTCGGGTCCATCGAGACCTGGGCAATCGGCCCATTGTCTGCCGGCTTACGGAAGTTCACGACCCAATAGTTCTTCCCGGCACCGCCATCCATGAGGCTGCAATCTGTGCGGTAGCTCGTCCAGGAGGCCGCACCTGGAATCTGTTGGAACTGACCGATGGCAATCCGTGTCGCCTCACTCTGGCTGATGGGTCGGAGCCAGTTGAACAGCCCCGCCAGCAGGGCGATCACAACAAGCAGGCCGCCGAGCGTGATCCGCCACCGGGGACGTGAATCAACCTTGCCCATGGGGCCTCCACCGTCAGGACATTCGAGACGAGATGTCGGTGGATTTTATCCGGCCCCCATCACCGAGCCTACTACATTTGTCGCAATTCCCTCGAAATCAGGGATTCCATCGGCGGATGGTCGGGGCAAGATGCGGCGAGCCCCGGCCACCCCAGACTTGCGCTGACTCGCTCCGCAGCTCGGGAGCGAATTGTCTGGCCCTTTTTCTGGATCAGGGACGCTGGACTCGCTGGAGGAGCCGGTCGGCCCCTTGGGCGCGGAGCTCCTCGGCGACCTGACGCCCCAGGCCGTCGGGGTCGTCGCGAGGGCCGGTCGCGGAGACAAAGACACGCTCGAGACCATCGGGGTCGAAGACGGCAACGTCGAGGGCCATTTGACCATCGTCGGTGTCGCGGCCCCAGGCGGCCAGGGGGATCATGCAGCCCCCTTCGAGTTCGGCCAGGGTCCGGCGTTCGGCGATGACGGCGCGGCGGGTGCCAGGGTCATCCAAGGGGGCGAGCAGCGCCCGGGTCGTCGCATCCGAGGCGCGGCATTCGATGCCGAGGGCCCCCTGCCCCACCGCCGGCAGGAACAAAGGGGGGCCGAGGCGTTGCGTGACGTGCCTCTCCAGTCCGAGCCGGCGCAGACCAGCCTCGGCCAGCACCACGCCGTCGAGCGAACCGCTCAAGGCCTGATTCAAGCGGGTCTCGACGTTGCCTCGAATGCCGACGATCTGCAAGCCGGGCCGGGCGTGAAGGAGCTGGGCCCGGCGACGGAGCGAGCCGGTCCCGATCGAGGCCCCGGCCGGCAGCGCCTCCAGGGTCCGATGGACCGGGGCGATCAGAGCATCGGCCGCGTCCTCGCGCACCGGAACAGCCCCCAGCATGAGTGCGTCGGTGCCTTGGGTCGGTAGGTCCTTGAGGCTGTGGACCGCGATCTCGACGGTCGAGTCGAGCAAGGCACGCTGGATTTCCTTGGTGAAGAGGCCGATTCCGCCGATCGCGGCCAGGGGGGAGTTGCGGTCGCGATCGCCTTGCGTCTTGATCTCGACGAGCTCGACGAGCAAGCCGGGATGGAGCTCGCGGAGCCGGGCGGACACCCACTCCGATTGCCAGCGGGCGAGCTGGCTCCCGCGAGTCCCAATTCGGATCGTTCCCGGCCCCGGCCCTGGTCGAGCGTTCACACTCGTATCGTCAATCGACGTCATTTCAAAGGGATCCCTTCCGCTCGACCGATCACCAGGGCCACGACGCGCGCGGCCCCGGCACGCTTCAACGCACGCGCCGCTGCGCCGCAAGTGGCGCCTGTTGTCAGGATATCATCGACCAGGAGCACGGTTCGACCCCCCAGGGCCGCGCGGCGGCGAACCTCGAAGGCGTCCCGCATCACCTTGGCACGCTCGCTCCGGCCGGCGAAGGCCAGATGGGGCGTCGAACGGACCCGGCGCAGAGGGTGGGCCAGGCGAAGGGATAGCCGTTTCGACACCCCGCGCGCCAGCGCATCGGCCTGGTTATACCCTCGCTGCCACTGCCGCTTCCAATGCAACGGGACCGGCACGACCCACGAATCCGCGGGCATTTGCTGGATCTCGGCGTGGGCGTCAACCAGCACGTTGGCCAGCCAGGGAGCGAGCCAGGCGTTCCGGTCCCGTTTCAGCAGGAGACAGAGGTCACGGATCGGCCCCTCGTACGGTCCCAAGGCCATCGCCGCGTCGAACCCGAGGGGACGCCCACGGCACTCGGCGCAGCCTCCCAACCGGTTCGACCAGGGGCCCATCGGCATGGCGCACCGCGTGCAGACCAAGCCCGAAGCGTTCAGCAGATCGTGCCGGCACGACGCGCAAAAGGGGGAGTCCGCCCCTGGCTCTTCGCAGATCGGACAGACCCAGGGAAAGACCAGGGCTTCCATCGCCCGGAAACCTTCAGCCATCCAGCGTTGAAGCTGCCGCGTGGCGAACACGAATCGTCAAGGCCCCCGCTGGCCGGTCCTTAGATAAGGTTCCAACCGCTCCCGCAACTGATTCCGGGCCCGCGCCAGGAGCGACTTGATGGCGGCCTCGGACCGGCCCATCACCTCGGCGATCTCGGCGTAGCTCATCTCCTCGAACTTGTTGAGCAGGACCGCCACCTTCTGGTCCTCTCCCAAACCGTCGAGCGCCTCGCGAACGACCTCCGAGAGCTCGACCTTGCGAAGTTGGGCCGAAGCGGTCCCATCACGCCCTGGAACACGGTCGACAACGGGCCGGTTCTCCTGCGATCCCGGGCCGGAGTTACCGGTCGCCGCCGAAGGGTTGCGCCCTTTTTCGCGAAGGTGGTTCAACGCCAGGTTGTTGGCGATCGTGAACAGCCAGGTCGAAAATTTCGCCCGCGGCTTATACCCTTTGCGAGCGCGATAAACCCGGAGGAAGACTTCCTGAGTCAGGTCCTCCGCCTCCTCGCCGCGGCCGATCACGTGGACCATGACCCCGACCAGTCGGTGCTGATAGCGTTCGACCAGCACCTCGAAGGCCCCTTGAACGTCGTCACGCACCTGCAACATCAGCCGGACGTCGGGATCACGGGCCTCCAACTGCTGCTCGAGGGTGTCAGTGCTCACAACCCCATCCCTCCCTCGGTCGGTCGCCTACGTTCCCGCCGCGTCCCAACTACTGGCCGCCACCCGATCGAACCAGGTTGGTCGCCGAACGGCCCTCGCCGTCGACTCAGCACATCGTACCAGAGCAGAGCGAGCAAACCCGATCAGGAAATTGCCGCCGCCGGACGATCCTCGAACCTTCGCCGGAGTTGGCCACACGCCGCGTCGATCTCGCGTCCCTTGGTCTTCCGAACGCTGACGCTGACCCCGCGTCCCCGGACAATGGACACAAACTTCTGAATAACCGAAGGAAAGGGCCGCTCATATGGCAAAGTTGCCACGGGATTGTAAGGGATCAGGTTGACATGCGCCTTGCGGGCCGCGAGCAGGTCGGCCAGCGCCCGTGCATCTTCAACGCGATCGTTGATCCCACGCAACATGACATACTCAAACGTCACTTGCCGGCCACTATTCCGGAAGTAGGCGTCGGCCGCGTCGATCACGGCCCCCAGCCCGACCTTTTCATTGATCGGCACCAGCTCGTTCCGCAAGGCTTCCGTGGGCGCGTGCAACGAGACGGCCAGGTGATACTGCCGGCCTAGCCCCGCCAGAACCATCATCTTCTCGGGCAAGCCCACCGTCGAAATAGTCACGCGCCGCTGGCCCAGGCCAAGGCCGTCCGGAGAACAGATCCGATCGAGGGCCGCGAGCAGGTTGTCGAGATTCGCCAGGCTTTCGCCCATGCCCATGACCACCAGGTTGGTGATCGATTCCTCGGGCGGCAAGAGGTTCCGGAGCCGAACCACCTGCTCCACCATCTCGCCCCTGGTCAAGTTGCGCTCGACCCCTTTGAGTCCGCTGGCGCAAAAGACGCAACCCATCCCGCAGCCGACCTGCGTACTGATGCAGACCGTCCGACGGTCGCCCTCCGCCATCACGACGCACTCGATCCGTCGGCCGTCCGCGCAGCCCAGCAAGAGCTTATCCGTCCCGTCGGGCGAGACGTGATGATAGGCCACCTCGGTCCCGAAGACCCTCCACTCCGCGTCGAGCTGCTCGCGCAACGCCTTCGGAAGATCCGACATGTATGCAAACTCTTCGACGCGACGCTGAAAGACCCAGCGCAAAACTTGCCGGGCATGGAAGCCGGGAAAGCCCCGATCGACCATCCACTCCGCTAGATCCGGAGCGGAAACTTCCAATAACGCTCGTTTCATCGTCGTCCGCTTGCTTCTGAGAGCGAGAAAAAAAAGGTCCCCTCCGAAAGATCGACGGTCGATCCTTGCGAAGCTCGAGCCACTCGTTCCAGATCCATGATACGCCGAGCATCCGAGACAAGTCTATCAAACTCGAAGATCTTAGAGACGATCTCTGCCCTTTTCCGCGGCGAGCAGAGAGCGTCAGCTCCCTCTGCCTTCTCGCCAACCGGCACACGAAGTCCCCGAAAACAGGGAACCGACACTCACCATTCGCAGGCAAGCAAAGGTTTCCGAGAGGACGCGGGTAACCCCTGAGTCGACCGATTCTTGAAGGGTGGGCAGCGACCTGAAAATTCAGAGGCAACCGCGCAACGAAAAACGCCCCGACCCTTCCGTGAGGAAGAATCGGGGCGTCTTTGAAGGATTCCGGCGATCACCGACTTTCGCGCCAAAGGCACTATCATGGGCCTGACGGGCTTAACGGCCGTGTTCGGAATGGGAACGGGTGGGACCCCGTCAGTATGTTCGCCGGAAAAGCAACCGGCAGGCGATCAAACCCGCCGGTTACGTTGTGCTCAAGCTTCACAGTGGTCGTCACGCAAGATCCTACCGCCACTTCGATGGGCATGACCAACCGACTTCGAGTCTCTTCACGACGCGTGGTCCCCGTTTCGGATGGGAATACGTCGCCGTGTGATCGATCGAATGCGATCGGTGAATGATGCAACCCTGATTCCTGTCCGTATCGAGTCCCCAAAGGGGAGCCGGCGGACGGATCGGGGTGGTCAAGCGATCGGCTGTTAGGACCGGTCGGCTGCGGCGATCACTCGCCGTGCACTCCCGGCCTATCGACCTGGTCGTCTTCCAGGAGCCTTCGCACTTGCGTGCTGGAAACCTCGTCTTGAAGAGGGCTTCGCGCTTAGATGCCTTCAGCGCTTATCCTTTCCCGACCTAGCTACCCGGCGATGCCCTGAGCAGAACAGCCGGTACACCAGAGGTCGGTCCTCCCCAATCCTCTCGTACTAGGGGAGACCCTTCGCAAGTTTCCTACGCCCACGGCAGATAGGGACCGACCTGTCTCACGACGGTCTGAACCCAGCTCGCGTACCGCTTTCATTGGCGAACAGCCAAACCTTGGGACCTTCTCCAGCCCCAGGATGCGATGAGCCGACATCGAGGTGCCAAACCTCCCGCCGCTATGGACGCTCGGGGAGATCAGCCTGTTATCCCCGGAGTACCTTTTATCTGTTGAGCGACGGCCTTCCATCCAGCACCGCCGGATCACTAACGCCGACTTTCGTCCCTGCTCGACTGATGGGTCTCGCAGTCAGGCACCCTTCTACGTTTGCGCTCATGTTGCCAGATTGCCGACCTGGCCGAGGGTACCATTGCACTCCTCCGTTACTCTTTGGGAGGAGACCGCCCCAGTCAAACTGCCCGATGAGCATGGTCCCGGTCCGGGCTACGGACCGGTGAGGATCAGAGTCATTTCAGGGTGGTATTTCACCGATGGCTCCCCGACGGCTGGCGCCGCCGGATCACGGCCTCCCACCTATGCTACACAGAAAGGACGCTGACCCAATGCCAACCTGCAGTAAAGGTTCACGGGTCTTTCCGTCTGACCGCGGGTACGTGGCATCTTCACCACGGCTACAGTTTCACCGGGTCCCTCGTGGAGACAGTGCTCCAGTCGTTACGCCATTCATGCAGGTCGGAACTTACCCGACAAGGAACTTCGCTACCTTAGGACCGTCATAGTTACGGCCGCCGTTTATCGGGGCTTCGGTCGCCAACTTCAGCTTGCGCCTCATCGGCTCCCTTAACCTACCGACACCGAGCAGGCGTCAGACTCTATACGTCCTCTTGCGAGTTGGCAGAGTCCTGTGTTTTTGATAAACAGTCGCTAGAGCCGATTCTCTGCGGCTCTCCTTGCGGAGAGCACCCCTTGTACCGAAGGTACGGGGTCATTTTGCCGAGTTCCTTCACGAGGGTTCTCCCGAACGCCTTCGGATACTCGCCTAGCACACCTGTGTCGGATTGCGGTACGGGCCAGATGGTTCGTCCCCGCGGGGCTTTTCGTGGCCGAGAGTTCATCAGGCTTCCAGATCGAATGCTGTCGGCCTTGCGGCACGGGGTAATCTAACACCCCGACCTGACTCTCCTCGGCGTCCTCCGCGGTTCAACCTTACCATCGGGTGGCGGAATATTAACCGTCTGTCCATCGGCTACGCCCTTGGGCCTCGCCTTAGGTCCCGACTGACCCTGGGCGGATTGACCTTCCCCAGGAAACCTTGTGCTTTCGGCGGACAGGCTTCCCACCTGTCTTGTCGTTACTCGTTCCGGCATTCGCACTCGCCCGCGCCCACTGGTCGTTTCCATCCAGCTTCATTGCGGCGGGCGACGCCTCCTACCATCAGTTTAACCTGATCCGCGACTGCGGCACGACGCTTAGTCCCCGTCATTTTCGGCGGGATGGCTCGACCGGTAAGCTGTTACGCACTTTGAAATGATGGCTGCTTCTAAGCCAACATCCCGGCTGTCACCGCGATCCCACTTCCTTTGCCACTGAGCGTCGATTTGGGGCCTTGGTCGGCGGTCTGGGTTGTTTCCTTTGAACGTGAAGCTTATCCCCACGTTCTGACTCCTGGGGTCCGTCGTGCGGTATTCGGAGTTGGTTTCGGAGGGTAGGCGGAAGCCCCTACCGAATTCCGTCGCTCTACCCCGCACGATATGTCCCGAGGCTGGCCCTAAAGCCATTTCGGAGAGAACGAGCTATCTCCAGGTTTGATAAGACTTTCACTCCTCCCACGGGTCCTCCCCAGTTTTTCAACACTGGTGGGTTCGGTCCTCCACGACCGGTTAGGGTCGCTTCAACCTGCCCATGGGTAGTTCACCTGGTTTCGCGTCTACTGCACCCGACTATGGCGCCTGATGAAGACTCGCTTCGCTACGGCTCCCCTGAAGGGTTAACCTGGGGCCGGATACAGTAACTCGCCGGATCATTATGCAAAGGCACGCGGTCACGCGGCCCGAAGGCATCGCGCTCCCACCGCTTGTAGGCACGGGGTTTCAGGTTCAGTCTCCTCCCTAATCGGGGTTCTTCCCACCGTTCGGTCGCCCTACTGGGTTCGCTATCGGTCGTCATCGAGTGCTTAGCCTTGCGGGATGGTCCCCGCCGATTCAGGCCGGGTTTCACGTGCCCGACCCTACTCGGGTACCGAAGAGGGAGTTTGCATCGTCGCTTACGGGCTATCACCCGCTCTGGCGCTCCGTTCCAGGAGGCTTCAGCTGACGCTTACTCATCCCATGTTATCGGCTCCACGACCCCGAGTGGTGTCCCACTCGGTTTAGGCTGATCCCCGTTCGCTCGCCGCTACTGAGGAGTCTCGGTTGATTTCCTTTCCTCCGGGTACTGAGATGTTTCAGTTCCCCGGGTCTCTAGAGGCATTCCAGGATCGACGTTCGTTGGGCAACTCCCCTGGACTTATCGCAGCCTTCCACGCCTGTCTCTCTGATGACGCCTAGGCATCCCCCCCGTGCCCTTAGGAGCTTGACCACGCCGATCCGGACGCCGCGGTTCCTCGAAAGAAACTCGACAGCCAGAAAGACGAGGGGTCAGTCCCCGATCTATCTCTTCGATCGAGTGCCCAGTGTCTCGCGACACAGGACCACTCTCACTTGGGTAACGATCCCAATGTGAGGCCGGTTGCTTCACAGCAAGCGACTCTCACGCATCCGTAAGGGTTCCACTGTATTGTGGAGAGATTCTTCTACTTGGTCTGCCACGACCATTTGTTTGCGGTTCTCACTTGCGTGACCTAACCACCGGATTGTGAAAGAGCAACCGAACCCCAACGACAGACCCTCCGGCCGAAACCGGAGAGCATCCATCTTCGAGATCCGCACTGGCCGCTGGCCAGGGGGCAACGCCGCGAACGGCCCTGCCCCGCACCCAGCAGTGCAAGCAAACGAATAGCGTGGGGAGGGGATGAGCCCACCCCACGCATTCAGGAATCTAACAATGGTCGATCGTGTTCGTGGTCAGAGAACCTTCGTGGGAAGCCGGCGTAAATACCATCTGATCAAGGAGACGGTGCCGATGCGGCCCTTCTTGAATCGAGTTGATGACCGAAGCCATGTCCCACGATCCTCAGAGCCGAGATTTTCTAAGAAAAATCCTTAGAAAGGAGGTGATCCAACCGCAGGTTCCCCTACGGTTACCTTGTTACGACTTAGTCCCCATCACGGGTTTCATCTTCGGCGCCTGCCTTGCGGCTCCGGCGACTTCGGATGCCCCCGCTTTGGTGGCTTGACGGGCGGTGTACAAGGCTCAGGAACACATTCACCGCGGCATGCTGATCCGCGATTACTAGCGATTCCAGCTTCATGCGGGCGGGTTGCAGCCCGCAATCCGAACTGAGGAACGGTTTTGCGATTAGCGTGACTTTGCAGCCTAGCAACGCTCTGTCCGCCCCATTGTAGTACGTGTGCAGCCCCAAGCATAAGGGCCATGAGGACTTGACGTCATCCCGCCTTCCTCCGGCTTAACGCCGGCGGTCTGTCTAGAGTTCCCACCATTACGTGCTGGCAACTAGACACAGGGTTTCGCTCGTTAGGGACTTAACCCAACACCTCACGGCACGAGCTGACGACAGCCATGCAGCACCTGTGCACGTTGTACCTTGCGGCCTCACCGACGTTTCCGCCGGCTAATCCGTGCATGTCAAGCCTGGGATAAGGTTTTGCGCGTAGCCTCGAATTAAGCCACATACTCCACCGCTTGTGTGAGCCCCCGTCAATTCCTTTGAGTTTCAGCCTTGCGACCATACTCCCCAGGCGGGGTACTTCACGGTTTCCCTACGACAGGGAGCCCATCGGCGAGCCCCCTATCCAGTACCCATCGTTTACGGCCAGGACTACCGGGGTATCTAATCCCGTTCGCTCCCCTGGCTTTCGCGTCTCAGCGTCAGTAGGCATCCAGGACCTCGCTTTCGCCACGGGCGTTCCTTCCGATCTCAACGCATTTCACCGCTCCACCGGAAGTTCCAGGTCCCCCTATGCCCCTCCAGACTCGTCGTATCCGCGCCACTTCCCCGGTTGAGCCGGGGGATTTCAACGACAGACGCACGAATCCGCCTACACGCGCTTTAAGCCCAATGATTCCGAATAACGTTCGCACGGTTCGTCTTACCGCGGCTGCTGGCACGAACTTAGCCCGTGCTTCCTCCAGGGATCAATCAAGGTCTTACGACCCTTTTCCCCTCGACAGGAGTTTACAACCCGAAGGCCTTCATCCTCCACGCGGCGTCGCTCGGTCAGGCTGCGCCCATTGCCGAAGATTCTCGACTGCAGCCTCCCGTAGGAGTCTGGGCAGTGTCTCAGTCCCAGTGTGCCGGGCCACGCTCGCACGCCCGGTAGGCATCGAAGCCTTGGTGGGCCATTACCCGCCAACAAGCTAATACCACGACAGCCCGTCCCAAGACGCCGAAGCTTTGGCAAAACACCGATGCCGGTGTCGTTGCGTCGTTAGGGATTACCCGCGGTTTCCGCGGCTATACCCAATCTTGGGGTTGGTTACCGTCGCCTTACTCACCCTTGCGCCACTGGCCTTGCGGCCCGTTCGACTTGCATGCCTAATCCACGCCGCCAACGTTCATTCTGAGCCAGGATCAAACCCTTCGAGATTGGTCGTCTCCCCTGCTCCGAGGAGCAAGAGATCCGGTCCTCACCTTCAAAAGGGTTGAGGAATTTGCTAACTGGTCGCAGCTCGAGTTCGCCGGGGCAAGCCCCTGCTGGCTCGTGCTGTTGGCTGTTGGATCCGTCTCCGTCGCGATTCGACCTCCAACCAAACGGGGTCGAGACGACTCAAACGGCTCCACGCCGGCTTCCCTCAAAGGTTCTCTTCAACCACAAGAACCACGATCGACCGGATTGTCAAAGAACGAACGTGCTGCCGATGCAATTGGCCGGAGTGACTTGCCCTTTGAAGGCGTGTCACGCCGGCCCACCTACCGACAACATCGCGGCCCGCTGTCATGGTGAGCGGTTTCCCGTTCCCAGGTCAGCCGGCCGTTTCGTTGTCACCCGTGGTGACACAGGCGACAAGGGAGATAATACCCGAATCCGATCCGAAGTCAACAACTTCCCGAAGATTTCGCAGCGACTGCATGGGAACTTCGCAGTGCGCTGCGTCGGGAGAGCGGTAAAAGGGCTACGGTCGGCTCATCGGAAGAAGGCGGCCGCTTCGTTGTAGTACGAGAGGTCGAGGGTCTTGGTGGCGGCGACGCCGTCGGCCAGGGTGGTCTCGACGATCTTGGTGCCCGAGAGGGCGACCATGGTGCCGAACCGCTTCTGGAGGACGAGGTTGCCGGCAGCCAGACCGAACCGGGTCGCGAGGACGCGGTCGTTGGCGCTCGGAGGACCACCTCGCTGGATGTGACCGAGGACGACGCAGCGGGTCTCGAACCCGGTCTGCTTCTCGATCTGGTCGGCCACCACGTTGCCGACGCCGCCGAGGCGGGCGTGGCCGAAGGCATCACTCTCGGCTTCGAGGGTGACGATCCCCTTGTCAGGGAATTTGGCCCCTTCGGAAACGACGACGATGCCGTAGTGCTTGCCGCCGGCCCGACGCCGCTTGAGCACGTCGATGACGTGCGGCATGTCGATCGGCACTTCGGGAACGAGGATGTAGTCAGCCGCGACGGCGATTCCCGAGAAGCAGGCGATCCAGCCGGCGTGGCGACCCATCGTCTCGACGACCTGGATCCGGCGATGGCTCTCGGTGGTGGTCCGGAGCCGGTCGACGCATTCGGTCACAATGTTGATGGCCGTGTCGAAGCCGAAGGTGAAGTCCGTGACCATCAGGTCATTGTCGATGGTCTTCGGCACGCCGACGGTCGGCAGGTTGAATTCTTTGTGGAGCCGATGGGCGACCCCCAAGGTGTCGTCGCCGCCGATCGCGACCAGGGCGTCGAGGCCGAGTTCCTTGAAGTTCGCGCGGAGCGCGGGGAGGTCGCTCTCGGGGTTCTTGAAGGGATTGGTCCGCGACGAGCCGAGGATCGTGCCCCCCTTGGCGATGATCCCGTCGGTCAGGTTGATATCGAGGTCGAGGGTCAACTTCTGGACGAGTCCGCGCCATCCCTCGAGGAGGCCGATGCAGGTACCCCCTTCGTTCGTGACGCGTTGGACGACGGCGCGGATAACGGCGTTAAGACCTGGGCAGTCTCCGCCGCCCGTCAGTAAACCGACTTTCATGAATCGTTCCTAGCTCGTTCTTGGAGCCGGCCACGATTGGGCGTTGGAAACGCGTTGATCCCTGATTTGCTGAGCCATCCTGCGCGTTTTCAGACGCCCGCATGGAACCGGCACGTACGTAACACGTGTCGCAAATTTTGCAGCGGGCCACTCTGCGTGGGGTCTCGGGGGCTTCCCATGCGCGAGAATGACCCCCGAAATTACCACAGGATCGGCAGGATGTTCTAGTCGATTTCGCCGCCGACCGGTTCCGGTGGGGGTGAATCAGCTCGTGCTCGGCCGCGCTTTCTCGGGCATCAGGACTCGTTCGACCCAGGTGGTATCGACCCGGCCCTCGATAAAGTCGCGATTCCGGAAGATCCGACGATGCAGCGGGATCGTGGTCTGGATCCCCTCGATCACCAGTTCGTCCAGCGCTCGGCGCATGGTGGCGATGGCCTCGAGCCGAGTCGGGGCATGCACGATGAGCTTGCCCACCAGCGAGTCATAGTTGGGCGGGACCGAGTAGCCCACTTCCACGTGTGAATCCCAGCGCACGCCGGGTCCACCCGGGACGTTCAGCATGGTGATCTTACCGGGCGACGGGCGGAAGTCGTGGTCGGGATCTTCGGAGTTGATCCGGACTTCCATCGAATGGCCGCGGGTGACGATCTGATCCTGCGTGAACGGAAGCGGCTCGCCCGAGGCGATCAGAATCTGTTGCTTGACCAGGTCGATACCGGTGACCATCTCGGTGACCGGGTGCTCGACCTGAATCCGCGCGTTGACTTCGATGAAGTAGAAATTATTGTCGGCGTCGACGAGGAACTCGCAGGTGCCGGCGTTGACGTACCCCGCGGCCTTGGCGAGCCGAACGGCGGCTTCTCCCAACTTGACGCGCACTTCGAGGGGGAGCGACGCCGGCGCTTCTTCGACGAGCTTCTGATGGCGGCGCTGAAGCGAGCAATCGCGATCCCAGCAGTGGACGATATTGCCGTGGGAGTCGGCCAGGATCTGGACCTCGACGTGGCGGGGCCGATCGATGAATTTCTCGAGGTAGACACTCGAGTTCTTGAAGGCGGCCTCGGCCTCGTTGCGGGCCCCTTGGAGGGCGGGGATCAGACCCTCCTCGTCGCGGCAGACCCGCATCCCCTTACCGCCTCCCCCCGCCGCGGCCTTGATCAGCACAGGGTAGCCGATCGAACGGGCCAGGGTGAGCGCTTCCGCATTGCTTGAGATCGGGCCGTCGGAGCCGGGAACGCAGGCGACCTGCGCGGCGGCGGCGACGGTCTTGGCTTCGGTTTTCAGGCCCATCCTGCGGATCGACTCGTGAGGCGGTCCGATGAACTCGAAGTTGCAGCTCCGGCAGATCTCGGCGAAGTGCGGATTTTCGCTCAGAAAGCCGTAGCCAGGATGGATCGCCTGGACGTCGGCCACCTCGGCGGCGGCGATCAGTCGGGGAATATTCAGGTAGCTGTCGGCGCTGGGAGCTTTACCGATGCAAATCGCGCGGTCGGCGAGCTTCAGGTAGGGGGCGTTGCGGTCCGCCTCCGAGTAGACGGCAACGACCTGGACCCCCAGTTCCTTGCAGGCGCGAATGATCCGCAGCGCGATCTCGCCGCGGTTGGCCACCAGGATTCGCTGAAACATTCGGAAGTGCGTCCCGTATTCGAAGGGCGTCTCACCATAGGTCCAGGAAGCTCGCCCTCGCCCCCAACGGGAGAGTGACGAGGCTTCCGGCCGTAAACCAAAAGGAGAGACGCGCTTAGGCTGGTTGGACTCGGAACATGGGCTGGCCGAACTCGACGGACTGGCCATTCTTGACCAGCACTTCGGTAATCTTGCCGCTGAGGCCCGCCGGGATGTCGGTGAAGACCTTCATGGCCTCGATGACACAGACGGTGCTATCGGGACGAATGGTCGCCCCAACCGTGACGAACGGCGGCGCATCGGGGGAACTGGAAGCGTAATAGGTGCCCACCATGGGGCTCTTGATGACGGCATCGTCCGAAACCGGGGGAGCGGCCGGAGTGGATTCGATCCGGGCCGGAGGGGGCGCGGTGGGCGGCGGTGCCGCATACTGACCGGGCACGGCGAGAGCCGGGGCCGGCATTTCGTTCCGCCTCCGTAGGCGAATCTTCGTGGGACCTTCTACCAGGTCAATGGCCATCAGATCGTACCGCTTCATCAGTCGGACGAGCTGGTGGATGACATGGACGTCGAAGGGGGGAGTCGGTTCCGTCGGCTTCTCCGGCATTCTGACACTCCGCAAGCGGCACTCTTCGGGCTGGGCTCACGAGACACGGACCGTGTCGAGCGACTTAGGTACGTGGGTCAAGACCTCGCAGCCGTCGGGAGTCACCAGCACGTCGTCTTCGATCCGGATGCCGCCCCAGCCGGGCAAATAAATGCCAGGCTCAACGGTGATCACCATGCCGGGTTGGAGTGTGACGCCGGATTCCTTGCGGAGCGCAGGGGCCTCGTGAATGTCCATGCCCAGGCCATGCCCCAGGCCATGGGTAAAAAAACGGCCGAAACCGGCGTCCTCGATGACGGAGCGGGCTTCGGCGTCGACATCTCGGGCCTTGACCCCCGGGCGAATCGCGGCGATCCCGCGCTCTTGCGCCGCCAGGACGGTCCGATAGACTTTCTCAAACTTGGAGGTGACCTTACCTGTGACCAGCACCCTCGTCAAGTCACTTTTGTAGGGCGAGGCCGTCGCGCCCCAGTCGACAAGCACGAAATCGGCCTGATCAATCCGCTTCGCGGCGGTCGGTCGAGCGTGCGGAAGGGCCGAGCGTTCGCCGACCGCGACAATCGGCGGAAAGCTCGCCGACGAGGCGCCACAGCGTCTCAGGTAGCTTTCCAAGGCGTCGGCCGTGTCCTTCTCGCTGTCCTGGCCGCGAAGGCCCGCTCGAAGCATCGCGAAGGCACGTTCGGCCATGCCGACGGCCTCGCGAATCTCGGCCACCTCCTCTTTGTCCTTGATCACCCGGAGTTCCTCGACCCGATTTTTGACCGGGGCGAACTCCAAAGAGGGCGGGGCCTGCTGCTTCAGGCTCTCGAACTCGGCGACGGAGAGCGCCGAGGGCTCGAAGCCGAGCCGCTGAACCTCGTATTTGCCAACTACCTCGGCGATCGCGCGGGGCATCATTTGGCCGACCGGCCGGATGAAGAGTTCCAGGCTGGGACACTCCTGCTTGAGCTGGGTCGTGTAGCGGCCGTCGGAGATGACGATCGCACGATCGCGGGTCAACAGGAGGGTCGAGTCGTCGCCGGTAAACCCGGTGAGGTAGCGGACGTTGGTTGGCGAGCTAATGAGCAAGGCGTCGATTTGCTCGGCCTTGAAGGTCTTGAGCAACTTTTCACGACGATGAGGCGTTCGATCCATATCCCGGACTGACCTTCAACGAGAGGAGCGTGCGATGATTGATCCTTTGCTACCAGAGTCGGCCTGCGCAAACAAGGGCGTGAACTGGTGAAACGGCGAGCGGAGAGTGGTAATGTGGGCGCGTGCTCGTGCCCAAACGGCCGAGGAACTTGAGATTTCGAATCGTCTCGTCTTTGTTGAGAGGGTGGATCGATGCGCAGCAAAACAATGGCGGGCCTGCTTGGACTCGCCCTGGCAGCCGGGGCTCTCGGAGCCGCCGACGGGTTCAAGACGATCTTCGATGGGACCAGCGGCGACGGCTGGATCACCAACAAGGACAAGAAGCCGCTGGCCAAGGCCAACATCCAGGCCGATGGGCTCAACCCGCACGGCTCGGGCGGCTACATCGTCGTCCACGACCAGCCGCATGGCGACTTCATTCTCGAGTTCGACTACAAACTCGCCGAAGGGTGCAACTCGGGAGTCTTCGTCCGGGTCGGTGACCTCAAGAATCCGGTCTACACCGGCCTTGAAATCGCGATCGACGACACCAAGGGAACCGGCGTCCATGACACCGGAGCGGTCTACGATCTGGTCGCGCCTCGGGTCAACGCCCAGAAGCCGCTCGGCGAATGGAACCACATGACCATCACCGCCAAGGGGCCGATCATCGAGGTCGCCGTGAATGGCCAGCCGGTCTCGAAGATCGACGTGAATCAGTTTGCCGAGCCTGGCAAGCGTCCCGACGGATCGGAGCACAAGTTCAAGGTGGCGATCAAGGATCTCCCCCGTTCAGGCTATTTCGGCTTCCAGGACCATGGCAAGGACTGCTGGTACAAGAACATCAAAATCAAGGACTTGAATTGAGCAAGTTTCGATGGTGGGCCTACCCGTCAAGATCACGGCCCCAGCCCTACTGACAAAAAAAGAACGACCAGGGCGGCTTGCAGGCCGCCCTGGTCGTTTTCGATTCTGTTTCGGGTCGGTAAACGATCAGGTTGGTCACTTACCAGTCACCACCGCCATCGCCACCACCACCGCCCCAGTCACCACCGCCGCCGCCCCAGTCGGCACCGCCACCACCGTAATCATCACTGCCGCCGACGATTTCATCCCCACCCGGATCGTAGCCGGTCGCTCCACCAGCGCCGTAGGACGAACTATCGGTGGTGTGTTGGCCGTGGTGGCGACCCGAGAATTGGTCGTACAGCCAGTTGCCGGCCATCGCCCCTCCAATTCCACCAAACAGGCTCGACATAAAGCCGCCGCCTCGCTGGGGGCCGTAACCCTGGCCTCCCCAACCCGGTCCGCCCATCTGGCCAGGTCCACCCATCTGACCCTGTCCGCCCATCTGGCCGTAGCCTTGCTGCTGGCCGCCTCCAAACATGCCGCCCAGACGACGAAGCACGAACATGACCGCGACGATCCCGAGGCCGATCATGAGCAAGGTTCCGACCCCTGTTGTCCCCCCTCGCGGTCGACCAGCCATGCCGCCGGGACCCGGAACCGCTCCGGCCACGGGGCCGCCGGCGAGTGCGCGTCCGAGGGCATCGACGCCTTGATTCAGGCCGGCGTCGAAATCTCCTCCTTGGAATTCGGAAGCGATCGACTTGTGGATGCTCTGTCGCACGTTAAACGGAAGCCGGTTCGCAAGTTGCTTGCGGGTCACGACGTTGGAAATCAAGTGATCATTTTTCGAGATCAGGAGATAGACCCCTTGGCCGTTCTCGCGGGCGCGGCGAGTCGCCACGTCGTTGATCAGGCCGCGCTTTTCCGGGGGCTTCATGTTTGCGGCTTCGGGCAGGGATTCGACGGTCTCGATCAGGATCGGGACTTTGGATTCCCGTTCGATCCGATCCAGCTTGGCTTGAGCCTGGCGGACGGCTTCGGGCGAGAACATCCCCGCGCTGTCGCGGACCGACGCGGCCTGGACCGAGGCGATCGACGTGGCCAGCAATAGCGGCAGGGCTAGTAACCCACGTGTTTTCAGCATAGCTTTCATCACCTCGGACAAAAAAAAACGAGTCTCGGCGAATCTCAAGCCGCGGCCGCCCATTTTGTAGCTGGAACTAAGCCGAGCAGAGGCCGATCCTCCAAGTCCCCACAATCGATTCGCCCCGCACGTTCAATTATAACGAAAATCTGCACGTGGCATGCCGACAAGGCAAAATCACGGCTTCACGATTCCAGGATGTCGTCGAACCGCGTGACGGCAACGACATCCGCGAGGCGAAGGAGGACTCGGGAGCGATTGCGACGGATGCCGAGTCGAACGGAGTCGTAGACATAGACCTCGCGTGTGGCGGGGCTGTCGCGAAAGTCATGCAGGTCGGCGTCGACGAGTTCCAGGAACTCGCGATCGAAGCCGATGAAGCGGCCGAGGCAGACGTAAGTCGATCTCAGGTCAATGATAATGACCTGGCCAACCAGTTCGGTGAGTCGTTCCGATCCGTCGAGACCTTGCATCGCGATCGAGTTCTCCGCGGCGCTCGAGATTCCACTTCAAAATACGTCGGAGCGGGAGGGTTGGTTCACCTTGACGAATTCTAGGGCCAGGGCTATCGTCCCGCCACCATGTCACCTAAAAACTCCCTTCTCACTGCCGGCCTGACCGTGCTCGGCCTGTTCGGGTTCGCGCCTCCGGGCGTCGCTGACCCGGCCCCCCCTGCTCCGTCGGGTCCTCAAGCGTCCGTGGCACCGACCCCGTCTCACGCGGTGCTCCTATTAAAAAATGGCCGACTCTGTCAGGGAAATCTCTCCGAGGGCGGCACGCAGTATTTCATCCATACGAAGTCCGGCACGCAGCCGATCCCCAAGCGGGATGTGGAGAAGCGGGGCAACTCGGTCGAGGAAATCTACCAGTATTTGCTCGAACGGCTGCCCGCACGTGACCCGGACGAGCACATGAAGCTGGCGCTTTGGTGCTTGACCCAGGGAATGACGCCCGAGGCCACGGCCCAACTCAGGGAGGTTGTGACCCTGAGCCCGAATCATTCGCGGGCCCTGAGCATGCTCGACAAGATCGGTGGCGCCAAGGAACGCGCAACGCATCGCGACCCGGACGTGACCCAGGCCAAGGCCGAGATGGTCAACGACCGGCCCGAGAGTCTCGATTCGGCCATGCTGGGCCGTGCCCAACGCGAACTCGGGATCTCGGCATTTCCCCAGATACCCGGTCTACCCAAGGCATTGGCGGTCAGGCGCGCCAACGAGTTCTCCCGGTTTGTCGACCCTGTCCTTCAGCTTCGCTGCGCCAAGTGCCACAACGAGCAGTTCGACGGCTCGTTCCAGTTGATCCGGTACAAGGTCAAGGCCGACCGCACAACGGAGGCCCAGCGGGCCAATCTGGATGCGGTTCTTGGTCTCATCGACATGGAGAACCCGGCCAAAGCGAACTCCTCTCGTCCACGCTCCGGATTCACGGCAACGGGACCAATGCGCGGCCGATCTTCCGAGGGTCGAACGACCAGGAGTACCGGATCCTCTCGACCTGGGTGAACAGCCTTCGTTCCACCCCGGTCCCTGTCTCCGCTCCCCCCTCCACGTACCTGACCGGTCAGCCTTCGCGGTTTGGTGCGCCGGCCGCCCCCACGGGTGGGGAAGCATTCGCGGCCGCCCGGAGCGGTCAGATGCCGTTGCCGCCGCTGACTCCGACCCCGGCCCCGGCCTCTCCGACGGCTGGCGGGTTCGACCCGACCGTCTCGAGTGGAATGGCCCCCCCTTCGTTCACTGCTGAGCAACTCCAGGCCATCGAGTACCAGAAAGCCCATCCGGGAGTGGCTCCCGGCAGCGAGTTCCCGAGTCCGTTTGCCGTCAGTGGTGCCAGGCCCAAACCCGAGTCCGCCCAAGGGGCGGGGGTCGTTCCACCGGACATGCCGAAGTTCGATCCCGAAACGGGCGCTCCCCTGGGACCAGGATTGCCCCCCGCTACCGGTGCCTCCGCTCCAGGGGTTGTTCCCCCGGCGGTTCCGCCTGCCGCGGCGGGCGCCCCAGCCACCACCCCGGCGGCTCCCAAAAAGCCAATCAAGCTTGACCCGGCCCTCCTCGAGAAGGCCTTGATGAATCGTTACGCCCCGCAACGGTAACGCGCGACGTCATTGGTCCTTTGCAGGCTCATGCCCTTGCCGGACGGCCCCCGATTTTCGCGGGCCGTTCGGCTTTTTTTTCGAGGCGGTGAGGAGGCGGTCTGCGCATGGCGAGGGGCAACGAGCCCGGTCGATGTCGAGGGGGTGGCCGGACCGGCACTGATCCCTTATGCTCGGGGAGATCAGGGTCGATGACGCCCGACCAGGGCATGCGCCTCGAACCGCTGCTCACCCTCTTTTAGTAACAGAGTGAAGGCGCCGCCGTGAACGCGCGATTTCTCCTGGCGGTTTTCGACTCGGTATACGTGCTTGCATTGACAGCCTGGGTGGGAAGCCTCCTGTTCTTCTCCTTCGGCGTCGTCCCGGTCATTTTTCAGGTTCTCAGCCCCGAGGCAGGGACCAAGCTCGTCCGGTCCCTTTTCCCGCGGTCCTACACCTGGGGCGCGATCGCCGGCGCGATCGCACTGCCCGCGTACCTCGGTGTGCCTTTGAGCTTTCAGGAGTTCCGCGGGCCGATCGTCGCGGTGCAGTCGCTGATGATTGTGGCCGGAACGCTTCTCATGCTGTACGCAGCCAACTCCTTGACCCCAGCGATCCACGCCGCACTCGACGCCGGCCCCGAGGGAAAGGCGCGGTTCGACCGCCTGCAACGGCGTTCGATGCGGATCAACCTCGTTGCGCTCGCGCTGGGGATCATTCTCCTGATCGCACTCGTCAATCGTCCAGAGCCCAAGACGGCCGGCATCGTAGAGCCCACTCCGCAAGAGCGGGCTCGCTCGGACTATGAGCAGATGCGGGCCCGCGAGGAGGCGAGTCGAACACGGCGGGCGCCTCGGCCCGCCTCGGAACACGAATTGCACTGAGCTTGGGAGTGAAGCGGCCGTTCGCGAGTCGGTCTGGCGGTAGCAACGCTGCTTGTCGTAAACTTGGACTCTTGCCTTATCTGGTTGGCGAATGTGGCTATTCTGCCCGCCGCCGAGGAGGCGACGATCCAATCGAGGGTGCGACCGCAATGACGGCCGAAACCGACTCGGGAGCGACCCTGACTCGCCAATATCGCTCGGAACGATTGCTGAGGACGCTCGCCCCCTTTCCGAAGGTCGTCGTGGTGTCGCACGTCAATCCCGACCCTGATGCCCTGGCAAGCATGCTCGGGCTTCGGGCCCTGATCAACCATGCGCAGCCGGGCAAGCCGGTCATCATGACCGTGGACGGGATGATCGCCCGCGCCGAGAACCGGACGATGGCCGAGAGCGTACCGATCCCTTTGGTCCGCGTCTCTGAAGTCGAGATTGACTCCGAGACCGCCGTGATCATGGTCGACACCCAGCCGCATACCGGCCGAAGAGCGAGCGAGGCTGCAATGCCCCAGGTGGTGATCGATCACCACGAGACGGGGGGCGTGCTCACGGGCGTGCTCTTCCGCGACCTCAGGCCCAACCTGGGCGCGACCAGCACGATGGTTACGGGATACTTGCTCGAGCAGAACGTGACCATCTCCCCGCGGATTGCGACGGCCCTGCTCTACGGCATCGAGTCGGAGGTGGCGGGCTATCCGCGCGAAGCAGGCCCTCTCGACGACGGGGCCACCGTCTGGCTTTACCCCCGAGCCGACAAGGACTTACTCGCCAAGATCCGCAACCCGAAGCTTCCCCAAAGCCACTTCGCGACCTTCCAGCACGCCCTAGCAAACGCCTTCCTCTACCGCGACGTGGTGGTGAGCTGGTGCGGCGAGGTCACCCAGCCCGACATCATCGCCGAGCTGGCCGACTTCTTCGTGAGGTTCGACCAGGTGAACTGGGCGATCGCGATCGGCCATTTCGAGTCGATGCTCAAAATGTCGGTCCGCGTCAGTCTGCTCGGGGGCCATTCGGGAGAAGTCCTCCGCGAAGTGGTCGAGGGCCTGGGCACGGCGGGGGGGCACGACAAACGCGCGGGGGGGGCGATCATCCTGCCCGACTCCCGACCGGAAACCATCGACGCGATGCTCAAGACGATCCGCCACCGGCTTCTGACTCGCCTTGGGATCGACGAACAACAGGGCCGTCGCCTGCTGAAGGCCAGCCCGGTAATTCAGGCTCCTTGAAGTTCGCCGCGCTCGCCCGAGAGGCTGCGGCCTGCCTCCGCGGGCCGTGATCGACCTTGCCCGGCGGCTCGTCGTCGCGGTACATTGATGAGGTGGTTGGGACGTCGAAATGATCCTGGATGCATCGGGATTTTCACGGCCGGGGGATTGTGGCGAGATGAAGCATTCCCCCCAGGTTCCGTCGCTCGAAGTCTTCATGCTGGGTTTGGTGGATTTCGAGGAGGTCCAGCAACTGCAACGGCGCCTCGTCTACGAGCAAGGAGAGCGCGGAGGCGCTTCGCTCCTGCTCTGCGAGCACCCGCCGACGATCAGCGTCGGCCGGTCCGGGAGCCGGGCCCATCTCGTGCCTGACGATCAAGGGCTGCGCTCCCTCGGCATCAAGGTCCATTGGGTCAATCGGGGGGGCGGTTGTATTTTCCACCTTCCCGGCCAACTGGCCGCCTACATCGTCCTTCCCCTGGAACCGTTGGGGCTCAACCTGAGCCGCTATATTGATGGGCTCAACGCCACGTTGCTCGACGTCTTGCAAGAGTTCGAGCTCCGCGGCCGGATTCATCCGGGGGTCGACGGGGTCTTCATCGATCATTCCCGGGTCGGCACGGTGGGGGTCGCGGTCAACCGCTGGATCGCCTACCACGGCATGACCCTGAACGTGGGGGCGTTTCTCGAACCCTTCGACCTGATCGACGAACCTGGTTTCGGCCCCTACCCGCTCCGTCAAACATCCATGGAGTCGAGACGACAACGTCCGGCCCCGATGCCGAAAGTCCGCGAGGCCCTGATTCGCCACTTCGAGACTCGCTTCGGACTCGAGCGGCATCACATCTATACGCACCATCCCTTGGTCCGCCAGAAGGTTCGTTCCCATGTCTACGCTGAAAGCTCCTGACGAGCGTACCGCCCTGCCGATTCTGCCCGTCCTGGCGGCCGGTGCGGAGCTCGCCGAGGAGCCCACGTCGGCTCCTCGACGCCGCCTGCCCGAGTGGCTCAAGCGGCCGATCCCGGCGGCGGGGGGAACTTACTTCACCAAAGACCTGGTCGGCGAGCTCGGCCTCGAGACGATCTGCGAAAGCGCCCGCTGTCCGAATCGGTCCGAGTGCTGGACCCGGCGCACCGCGACCTTCATGGTTCTGGGCGAGGTCTGCACCCGCCCTTGCGGCTTCTGCGCAGTGCCGCGCGGCCGGCCCGAACCGGTCGCTCTCGACGAGCCCGACCGCCTGGCCGAGGCCTGCGCACGGCTCGGCCTGAAACACGTCGTCATCACCTCGGTCACCCGCGACGACCTGCCTGACGGCGGTGCCGATCACTTTCGCCGCTGCATCCTGGCGGTCCGCGAACGCACAGGCGCGACGATCGAGGTCCTCGTCCCCGACTTCGACGGCCGGACCGACTCGATCGATACGGTCCTCTCGGCCACCCCCGAGGTGTTCAACCACAACCTCGAGACGGTCGCCCGGCTCCAGCAGCACGTCAGGCGCAAAAGCCAGTACGCCGTCAGCCTCAAGGTGCTCGACCACGCCCGGCGCTCGCGCCCCGACATTCGAACCAAGAGCGGCCTGATGCTCGGCCTGGGCGAAACGACCGAAGAGCTCTTCGAAACGTTGGCCGACCTCCGCGCGGTCGGTTGCGACTTCCTCACCATGGGCCAGTACCTGCAACCCTCTCCGCGCCACCTGCCCGTCCTCCGCTACCTGCCCCCCGCGGAATTCGACGAACTCGGTCGCCTGGCCCGAACCCTCGGCTTCGCGGAAGTCGCCAGCGGCCCGTTCGTGCGGTCCAGCTACCACGCCGACGAGATGGCGAAAATGTGACCGAGGGGATGCGTCTGGGCCGTTCAATCGAAAAACCTCTTGATGCCGGCATTCCTTTTGATCCAAATACAAAAGGCGGCCATTCGCAGCCTGGGATGACCTCAAGGCAGTGGGTGACCGCATCATTGCCACGCCAAATCGGTGTGCGTCCGGTGAACCCCTTCTTGCGGCCCATGCTACGATCGGTGCATGGCCGAAAGGGGGTGAACTATGGGCCGAGTGGCAGGATCGAGAAACGGGCGGGAGCCGTACTGGCGGCTGGTTCTGGCCCGGTGGAAGCGGAGTGGACTGTCGGTCCGGGCGTTCTGCCTGGCCGAGGGCGTGAGTGCGCCGTCGTTTTATTGGTGGCGGCGGGAACTCCAGCGGCGCGACCAGCCCAAGCCCGCGTTTCTTCCTGTGCATGTGCTCGCCGACAAGGCGGAGTCGCCCGCCGGGAGCATCGAGGTCGTGCTGGCCAATGGACGCTGCTTGCGGGTCGGGGCCGGGTTCGACCCTCAGACCCTCGTGCAAGTCGTTGAACTGCTCGAAGCCGGAGAACGGTCATGGTGAGCTTGTCTCCAACCGTCCGGATCTGGCTCGCGGCGCAGCCGGTCGATCTGCGAAAATCGTTCGACAGTTTGGCGGCCCTGGTCCGCGACGGGCTCCAGGGCGATCCGCTCTCGGGAGACATCTTCGTCTTCCGCAACCGGGCCGCCGATCGCATCAAGCTCCTGATTTGGGAGGAGGACGGGTACGCAATCTGGTACAAGCGATTGGAAGCCGGCACCTTTCGCTTTCCGCCGTCTCCGGAGGCTCAGCCCCGCGTCGAGGTCCGCGCCGCGGACCTCGTCATGCTCCTCGAAGGGATCGACCTCTCGAGCGTGAAACGCGGCAAACGCTATCACCGACCCGTCCCCAGAGCCACGGTGTGAGTCCCCGGCCGGCCGCCGCGTTTTTCCAAAGAATCATCGAATAATATAAGAACCTCATGCGTCTAAAAGTGCATGAGCGAAGACGCCCGCCCCATCACCTTTGAAACCCCTGCCGATCCCACGGCGACGTTGCCCAGTGATCCTGCCTTCCTCCAGCAGATGATCATCGAACTGCTCGCCGCCCTTCGCGAAACACGGCGTCAGAACGAGGAATTGCAACATCGCCTCGACCTCCTTTTGCGGCGGCTCTACGGCCCACGCACCGAACGCTTCGACCCCAATCAACCGCTGCTTATCCCCGACGCCTTCGAACCGCTGGCCCCGGAACCCGAACCCTCGGTCACCGGCGACGCGGTCGCACCCGAGCCCGAGCCCGAGCCGGGTGCGGCCCCCGCGAAGAAGAATCGATCTCACGGCCGCAGGCCCTTTGCCCAAGAACCTCCGCCGCGAGCCTCGGGTCTACGAATTGACCGAAGCCGAACGCCGCTGTCCGCAATGCGGCGAGACCCGAGCCCAGATCAGCGCAGAACGCAGCGAGCAACTCGACTATGTGCCGGCGACCTTGTTCGTGGTCGAGCACGTGCGCTGCACTTACGCCTGCCCGCACTGCGAAGGTCAAGTCGTCACCGCCGGCAAGCCAGCCCAGCCGATCCCCAAGGGTTTGCCTGGACCGGGACTACTAGCTCATGTGATCACGGAAAAGTATGCCGATCATATTCCACTCCATCGCCAGGAACGCCGCCTGGCCCGGCAAGGGGTGGAGCTGTCACGCTCAACCCTCTGCGACTGGATGGCCGGCGCCGCCCAAAGTCTCGAGCCGCTCTACGACCTGATGAAGACATTGGTCCTGTTGTGCGGCACGATTCACACCGACGACACGTCGGTGAAGCTGCGGGACTCGGAGCGAAAGATCAAGGCCTTGGCCCGGCTCTGGATCTACTTCGGCGATCATCTTTATCCTTACAATGTTTTTGATTTCACGAGGAGCCATAAGCGAGACGGTCCGAGTCTGTTTCTCAAGGGTTTTCGCGGTTATTTGCAGGCTGATGCCTTCAGCGGCTACGACGGCATCTACGCGGGCGGCAACGTCGTGGAGGTGGGTTGCAACGCCCACGCCCGCCGCAAGTTCGTCGAGGCGCAGAAGACGGACCTAACGAGAGCGAGTACGGCCCTGGCCTACTACCGCCAGCTCTACGCGATCGAGAAGCAGATCAAAGCAGAGCTCGCCAAGCTGCCTGAGGACGCCAACGAGCCGACACGGGCCGCGATTCGGCTACGGGTGCGCCAGGAGCGGGCGGTGCCAGTTTGGGAGAGCCTCGAGAAGTGGCTGAAGGAGGAGCGACCGCAGGTGCTCCCCAAGAGTCCGATGGGAGGGGCGATCGGTTACATGAAGAACCACTGGGAGGCGTTGAAACGGTACACCAGTTCGGGCTACCTGTCGATCGATAACAACGTAGCCGAGCAACATATGAAGACAATCGCGACTGGACGAAAAAACTGGCTTTTCACTGGGAGTGAGACCGGCGGGAAGACCATGGCCGTGCTGTTCAGCGTAGTGTCGAGTTGCCAGCGTCACGGTCATGACCCGTTCGTCTACCTGCGCGACGTGCTATCCCGATTGCCGGTGCTTCCCAAAGAGAATCTGGCCGACCTTCTCCCTGACCGTTGGTCGCCTCCCCAAGCCGCCGATCCTGCGGCGACCCCAGAGGGTCCCATCGCCGACGGTTCCCCGAGCTGACAACGGCTCCCGCCGGCACTCGAAACGCGGCGCGCTCCCACCGCGGTGTTCGGGCCAGGCTCGACACGGGTTCGAGCGCGCGTCGCGTCTGTTGACGCCGGATCATGACACCGCGCAGGGTTTCGACCGACGGTCACCAAAGTGGCCGAGGCCCCTCGGCCAGTTGCGAAGGGGGACGTGGTCCGCCGGACGCACACACAGCACCGCGAGACGACCGGGGGGGAAGTCTTTGGTCAAGGACGAATAAAACGGCGAAAGCAAACCGTTCGGCCGGCTCAGTGTGAGTGATGAATACCGATGGCCGCTTTCATTGGAAAATGTGATTAAGTAAACCACGCCTGAAAGCTATATCGGAGGAGGCCAATATGAATCGTCGCTCCGTCGTTCGCAAGGGAAAAATTACACAATGGTACAAGCAAGGCATTGGCCAAATCTTTAAATGCCCACAGTAGCAGTAGTTGCGGCGAGCTAAATTTGTCTGAAATTGCGTTTCTTTTAGCTTGTTGTCTGACGTGAACCATGTGGTATGCTGAGGAGCTTATGCGATACGTAGTCAACGTACGGAGGGGCCACTGGTCGCGGGGCATCCGCCGATGAAGGCAAGTCGTGGAAGGGTGGCCTTGTCATCGACGTACGAAATGGCGTGTCCTCTCCCGGCGGCATTCAGTCGTCCGATAGCAACATCGTGGTTTCCCTCGACCACAACCGTGCCAAAGATTGGGGAATTCCGATGACGAGGTTCACTGAGGATGATGGGCTCGCCGGCTAGAGCGGTTCACCCTTGAGTTCCACACAGTTGGGGTGGCCCAATGGGGATATGACCGGTAAGCGCGTGCGCAATTCGTCGGTAGACCGCTGTAGTTCGGCCGCGGATCGTTGATAGAATTCGCCAAGGCGACCATGCCGCGGCTCATGCCATGGGATTGCGGACAGCCTGACGCCATTAACCGGGAATCGGTGATCCGCAGCCCAGGCGGGGATGAGGGCAGGACGTTGGGTTGCGTTCCCGTTAACCTCTCAGACCAGAGCTTGTCGGATTTAGGAAGGTACTATCGCATGCGGTATACGATTGATGACTTGAAGATCATCGATCCCGTGGAACACGTGCGTTCGCACCCCGAAATGTATCTCCCCCAAGGGACTCTGGATGGGAGCATGCTGGCGTCACGGATTGTTGGAGATGTTTTGATGCTCTCGGATGGCTGGGCTTATGCCCTTCATGCCGGAGACTGGTGGATTGTGGCAAGCGAGATCGATTGGATTCAAAGAATCCTGGGGTCAGAATGGAAGGATTATTTCCAGAAGATCGTTCCGTTTCCCGAGGCCGGTCAAAACGCGATGCACTCGGGGGTTCTGTTAATCGCCTTCGCTCAGGATCTGATGACGTTTGACGAAGTCTCCACCCATGTCATTCGCGGAGAGGCCGATCCGTCAGAACTCGAGGTCAAGGTGCGCGAGGCCCCCCAGGGTTGGAAGCGGGCGATCGCGTTCAGGCTACCAGTGACTTGATGCGGATCACTGGGACGCTGATTCGTGGAGCCTCGGCCCCTTGTCGTGTCTGCCGGATTCCCGATTTCGGCCCGCGGGCTTACGACGGGGCGACAAGGTGTCCCATTTTGCCGCTTCGGTAGTCGCTGATCGCTTGGTGAATCTCGGCCTGTGTGTTCATCACGAACGGTCCGTGGCTGGCGACCGGCTCGTCGATCGGCTCCCCGCTCAGGACCAGGAGGGTGGAATCCTCTTCCTGCGTTTCGACGGTGATCGAGCCCTCTTCGCGATCGAACACTGCGAGTTCGGCCTGGCCGATCGGCTCCGTCTCATTCAGGAGCGACTTTCCCTTCAGGACCAGGAATAGAGTTGTGGACCCTGCCGGGAAGTTCAACTCGATGCGATGGCCTGGCTTGAGGCGGAGGTCCCAGACGTTGAGCGGCGTGAAGGTTGCGGCAGGTCCCTTGGTCCCGCGGAGTTCACCGGCGATCACTCGCGCGGTCCCCGCTCCGTCGAGATCAACGACCGGGATCTGCTGGCTGAGGAGCTCCTGGTAGCGGGGTGGGGACATCTTGTCCTTCGCCGGTAAGTTTACCCACAATTGCACCATTTCCAGGACGCCGCCCCGCTTGGCAAACGCCTGCTCGTGCCACTCCTCATGCACGACTCCGGACGCGGCCGTCATCCACTGCACGTCGCCAGGGCCGATCTTACCGTGGTTCCCGGCCGAGTCGTGGTGTTCGAGCTCGCCCTGGTACACGATCGTCACCGTCTCGAATCCGCGGTGCGGGTGCTCGCCCACCCCGCGAGGCTCGTCCGAAGGTGCAAACTCGGCCGGACCGGCGTAGTCGAGCATCAGGAATGGGCTGATCCATTGGCCGAGGGACTGGTGCGAAAAGAGAGTGCGCACGGGGAACCCGTTACCAACCCAGTGGATGGTCGCATCGCGCTTGACGGCCACAAGTGTTTTCATGATGGCCACGGTCCCAAGGGGTGGATGAAATCAGACACGCCGGTCGCACGAGGAGATCGCCAGAGATCCTGGATCGAGCGATTTGGGTGTGCGTCCGGCGGACCACGTCCCCCTTCGCAACTGGCCGAGGGGCCTCGGCCACTTTGGTGACCGTCGGTCGAAACCCTGCGCGGTGTCATGATCCGGCGTCAACAGACGCGACGCGCGCTCGAACCCGTGTCGAGCCTGGCCCGAACACCGCGGTGGGAGCGCGCCGCGTTTCGAGTGCCGGCGGGAGCCGTTGTCAGCTCGGGGAACCGTCGGCGATGGGACCCTCTGGGGTCGCCGCAGGATCGGCGGCTTGGGGAGGCGACCAACGGTCAGGGAGAAGGTCGGCCAGATTCTCTTTGGGAAGCACCGGCAATCGGGATAGCACGTCGCGCAGGTAGACGAACGGGTCATGACCGTGACGCTGGCAACTCGACACTACGCTGAACAGCACGGCCATGGTCTTCCCGCCGGTCTCACTCCCAGTGAAAAGCCAGTTTTTCGTCCAGTCGCGATTGTCTTCATATGTTGCTCGGCTACGTTGTTATCGATCGACAGGTAGCCCGAACTGGTGTACCGTTTCAACGCCTCCCAGTGGTTCTTCATGTAACCGATCGCCCTCCCATCGGACTCTTGGGAGC
The DNA here is from genome assembly GCF_045290345.1 of Singulisphaera photorubra. Classification (GTDB taxonomy): domain Bacteria; phylum Planctomycetota; class Planctomycetia; order Isosphaerales; family Isosphaeraceae; genus Singulisphaera. The sequence goes on from NZ_CP155447.1 coordinate 7,005,509, forward strand.
ACCTGCGGTCGCTCCTCCTTCAGCCACTCTCGAGGCTCTCCCAAACTGGCACCGCCCGCTCCTGCGCACCTGTAGCCGAATCGCGGCCCGTGTCGGCTCGTTGGCGTCCTCAGGCAGCTTGGCGAGCTCTGCTTGATCTGCTTCTCGATCGCGTAGAGCTGGCGGTAGTAGGCCAGGGCCGTACTCGCCTCGTTAGGTCCGTCTTCTGCGCCTCGACGAACTTGCGGCGGGCGTGGGCGTTGCAACCCACCTCCACGACGTTGCCGCCCGCGTAGATGCCGTCGTAGCCGCTGAAGGCATCAGCCTGCAAATAACCGCGAAAACCCTTGAGAAACAGACTCGGACCGTCTCGCTTATGGCTCCTCGTGAAATCAAAACATTGTAAGGATAAAGATGATCGCCGAAGTAGATCCAGAGCCGGGCCAAGGCCTTGATCTTTCGCTCCGAGTCCTGCAGCTTCACCGACGTGTCGTCGGTGTGAATCGTGCCGCACAACAGGACCAATGTCTTCATCAGGTCGTAGAGCGGCTCGAGACTTTGGGCGGCCGGCCATCCAGTCGCAGAGGGTTGAGCGTGACAGCTCCACCCTTGCCGGGCCAGGCGGCGTTCCTGGCGATGGAGTGGAATATGATCGGCATACTTTTCCGTGATCACATGAGCTAGTAGTCCCGGTCCAGGCAAACCCTTGGGGATCGGCTGGGCTGGCTTGCCGGCGGTGACGACTTGACCTTCGCAGTGCGGGCAGGCGTAAGTGCAGCGCGTGCTCGACCACGAACAAGGTCGCCGGCACATAGTCGAGTTGCTCGCTGCGTTCTGCGCTGATCTGGGCTCGGGTCTCGCCGCATTGCGGACAGCGGCGTTCGGCTTCGGTCAATTCGTAGACCCGAGGCTCGCGGCGGAGGTTCTTGGGCAAGGGCCTGCGGCCGTGAGATCGATTCTTCTTCGCGGGGGCCGCACCCGGCTCGGGCTCGGGCTCGGGTGCGACCGCGTCGCCGGTGACCGAGGGTTCGGGTTCCGGGGCCAGCGGTTCGAAGGCGTCGGGGATAAGCAGCGGTTGATTGGGGTCGAAGCGTTCGGTGCGTGGGCCGTAGAGCCGCCGCAAAAGGAGGTCGAGGCGATGTTGCAATTCCTCGTTCTGACGCCGTGTTTCGCGAAGGGCGGCGAGCAGTTCGATGATCATCTGCTGGAGGAAGGCAGGATCACTGGGCAACGTCGCCGTGGGATCGGCAGGGGTTTCAAAGGTGATGGGGCGGGCGTCTTCGCTCATGCACTTTTAGACGCATGAGGTTCTTATATTATTCGATGATTCTTTGGAAAAACGCGGCGGCCGGCCGGGGACTCACACCGTGGCTCTGGGGACGGGTCGGTGATAGCGTTTGCCGCGTTTCACGCTCGAGAGGTCGATCCCTTCGAGGAGCATGACGAGGTCCGCGGCGCGGACCTCGACGCGGGGCTGAGCCTCCGGAGACGGCGGAAAGCGAAAGGTGCCGGCTTCCAATCGCTTGTACCAGATTGCGTACCCGTCCTCCTCCCAAATCAGGAGCTTGATGCGATCGGCGGCCCGGTTGCGGAAGACGAAGATGTCTCCCGAGCGGATCGCCCTGGAGCCCGTCGCGGACCAGGGCCGCCAAACTGTCGAACGATTTTCGCAGATCGACCGGCTGCGCGCGAGCCAGATCCGGACGGTTGGAGACAAGCTCACCATGACCGTTCTCCGGCTTCGAGCAGTTCAACGACTTGCACGAGGGTCTGAGGTCGAACCCGGCCCCGACCCGCAAGCAGCGTCCATTGGCCAGCACGACCTCGATGCTCCCGGCGGGCGACTCCGCCTTGTCGGCGAGCACATGCACAGGAAGAAACGCGGGCTTGGGCTGGTCGCGCGCTGGAGTTCCCGCCGCCACCAATAAAACGACGGCGCACTCACGCCCTCGGCCAGGCAGAACGCCCGGACCGACAGTCCACTCCGCTTCCACCGGGCCAGAACCAGCCGCCAGTACGGCTCCCGCCCGTTTCTCGATCCTGCCACTCGGCCCATAGTTCACCCCCTTTCGGCCATGCACCGATCGTAGCATGGGCCGCAAGAAGGGGTTCACCGGACGCACACGTGCTGTTGCGCGCCGCGTCACCTGGCCGGTCAATGATCCGAGGACTACACCATGAGCGGTCGTCGCCGAAAGCCCTATAGTGGCACTGTAGAAACGCTCGAAGCCCGAATCGTGCTGGGATATTTCTCGAGCGATCCTATCGACGAGACTTCCCTGCCCCCTGGTCCTACTTGTTGCCCCGGCAGCCCGATGTATGCGCCCCAGCCCAACTCGGGCCCTGGGCGATCGTCTGCGACTGAAAAACCGGTGCGCAATTTCGACGGCACCGCAGTAATTTTCACAGCAGATCTTCAGGCGAGTGCATCTCCATTTGGCCTACCCTGGGGCCATACCCGGACATGGAGCGGGCTGAACAATTCCGGCCCCAACGGCAATGGATGGGCCATCAGCGAGCTACCTTACGTCGTGATTGGCGGAGGCACGAACGGGACGTCCCACCCCGGCGATCCCCCCGGCGGTGGCGTCATGCCAGGCACGGACTACGACGATCGGCTCTCGGTCATCGCGGGTGGCACGACCACGTACACATTCTCGATTCCCAGCACCGGTCCGTATACCTCATATGCTCCGTGGGGCGCAGAACTGAGCAAGCTGGAATTTATCCCCAATCCCTCACCGGCACTCCGCTTGACCGATCCCCATGGGAACATCACAGAGTTCTACGACGTCCGCCGTGACACGAATGACAAGCCCGTCGCTGGCTCAATGGCGGAAGATCTGCCTCAGAAGTACGGTCGATTCAAAAGCTATACCTCGGCCAACGGCACGACCAAGAGCACGGCGAGCTACGATGTCAACGGCTATCTGACAAGCGTCACGTTCAACGACACCGCCACCGGCGACGCGGGACGGCTGAGTTATGCCTACACGTCCGTGACCAACGACCTGGTCGCCGCCGCAGCGGGAGCCACGGCCCAGCTTTTGGCGAGCGTCACACTCGAGCGACCCGACGGATTAAGCGGCTGGATTGCCGTACAGCGTGCCCAGTACACCTACTACACGGGCCGGGTCTCCGACGGATTGGGAGGGTGGCTGAACGACCCTGACGGCCGACTCGGCGACCTGAAGTTAGCTCAGATCGATAATGCTTCCGGCTCGGGCGGATCGATTACCTGGCATGGGGTCGACACCAAGTACTATCGCTATTACAAGTTCACCGGCGAATCGAACTACGTCACGTCGAAAGGGCCGACGAACGCCTCCGCTACGACCGGCGGCCCAAACCCAATCCAGCCGGCTTACGGTTCCTACAATCCTATCTCGCCTGATCCCTTAGACATGCTCGTCTTCAGCGGGCTAAAAACCGTGGTTGAGGGGGCGGAGTACGCCCGGATGGCCGCGGCCATACCCGGCTATCAAACCGCGTCGGACTCATCCCTGAAGCCTTACGTGAACCATTACTTCAAGTATGAACGCTGGGCCGACCACGTCGGCGCCGACGGAAACCCGACCTGGTACGGTTCAGATTATTGGAACTGGAATATCAACTATCACTGGAGAACGGGCTACCGACTGGGGACACGATACCGTGTTACTGAAGAGATCGCGCAGGGGGCTGGATGCTCCAGTTGCACGGGTGGCCAAGGCACCTACAAGTATGAGTACGCAGGCAATAATGACCCGACCGGCATCAGCTATCACTCGATCGAGTACAACACGTGGCGCATGAAGACCACGGAGTACATACCGGGAAATAGCGTGGCATGGGGCGACCACGATCGTCGAGTCAATTACACGAACGAGTTTGGCCAAACCCTCCTGAGCGTTTTCGTCGATGTCGAGGAGCCAAGTTTGCCAGTGACCGGGAGTTTCCGGTTCCCTGGCGATCCAAACTACTGGCTTACTGTGCCCAACCACTCCTTCAGCATTGGTGATCGCCTCGCGATCACCGGGATACTACCGCAACTCTTCAACGGCGTGTTCACCGTCGCGGAGGTCATCGGAGACGATATCCGCTTTTGGCTGCCGCCTACCTACTACGGAACTTTCACCAATGGGGACGCGCCTGAACCCTGGATTAATCAAACCGTAAATGGAACATTGAATTCCACGACTGTCACACGTGTCGCCGGTGAATGGGCGACCTATTTCCGCTATGACAATCAGGGCCGTTTGATTATGCAGGCCGAACCGTCGGCCGTCGACGGCTACGAAGACGTCTACCTCGACCTGTTACATGAGGCCAGTGGCAACTTCGAGTTCCTTGATAACAACAGCGGGCTCATCCAGACATTCGAGTACTACACGAGTACTACGGCGACTGGCACCGTGGCAGGTGGGGTTGACGGGCTGATCCGCGCAATCTATGTGCAGCAAGGAGAACTCGGCACGCCGATCGTCCAGGGGGTTACGACCTATTACGCCCGGACCACGAGCGGGGCGACGGTCCATCAAATCGCCACCGAAACCGTCTTTGGCCTGGACTATGGGACCGCGCTGGACTTCTCCGATCGTGAGCCGCACACGACCAGCTATACTTACACCTGGTTCTCAGGCACGAATCAGGTCGAGTCGACGGTCGTCAGCCTCCCTGTCATTTCGTCGGGCCAGAACGGGCCAGGCACTGCTGACGTAATCTCTGTAGTCAACGATCGGTATGGTCGGCCGATCTGGACCAGGGACGGTGACGGGTTTATCAACTACACCGCCTATGACGCCCTGACGGGCGCGGTCGTCAAGTCGATTAGGGACGTTAACACGACCCAGACGAGCGACTTCACGGCCTTGCCAAGTGGCTGGGTGACGCCTGTAGGCGGTGGGCTGCACCTGATCACGCAATCCGAGGTCGACGGCCTGGGCCGCACGATCAAGGAAATCGATCCCAATAGCAACGTCACGTACATCGTCTTCAACGATGCGCAGCGCGAGTATCGGATCTACCGTGGCTGGAATGCAACGACGCACACCACCACCGGGCCGATCGAGGTCACGCGTGAGTATCGTCCGGTCGCAAGCGCCCCATCAGGTCAGCAAGCCGTCTACTACGAGGTCTTGACCACGAGCGCCACCCCCACGTTCAACCTTACCACTGGCGCCCCGACGGGTCAGGAGATCATCAACGCGAGCAACATCCAAAGCCTCCGGAGAGACATCACGAACAGCGGTGGCCAGATCATCGAGACCGATGTCTTCTTTTCCCTCGTCGGGATCACCTATGCCGTGGCCACGGCCCAGCTCGGTGTCGCAAGCAACAATAGCACAACCGGCAACTACCATGCCGATACTTATCACTACGACCAGCGTGGCCGTCTTGATCGCGTTTTGAGCCCGACCGGCACCATCACTCGCACGGTTCATGACGATCTGGGACGGGTTGTCAGCGTTTGGGTTGGCACCAACGACACCGGCGCAACCGATTTCGATCCTGATGGGACCGGCACGCCTAACAATATGGTTCAAGTCGAAGGTTACACCTACGACCACGGCGGCATCGGCGACAGCAATTTGACCAAGGTCACGCTTTATCCTGGAGGCGGGGCCAACGCCAGGGTCACAGACTACTTCTACGACTGGCGAGACCGGCTTGTCGCGACTAAATCGGGCGTGCAAGTGAGTGAGGCGACAGCCGTCAACCGCCCGATCACGTTTATGACTTTGGACAACCTCGGCCAGGTAACGGCGCACGAGGTTTTCGACGGCGATGGCGTATCCATCGCGGATTCCAACAGCGATGGTGTGCCTGATAAGCCTAGCTCATCGTTACTACGCGCTTGACAATGCACTATTACGACGACCAGGGTCGGGTCTTTTGGTCTCAGCTATACGCCGTCAACCAAAGCACAGGATCAACAAGTTCCTATGAGCACATTACTACCACTTATCATTATGATCATCGTGGAAACCTCATAAGGCAACAAGTCCCAGGGGGTCTCACGCAAGAGGTCGTCTACGACGGAGTAGGGAGGGAGGTCAAGGTCTATACCTCGGATGGGCGAGGTGGATCGTCATGGGCGAGTGCAAATACCCCCAATAATGACGCCGTTCTCCAGCAAGTCGAGTATCTGTATGACGCCAACGGCAACGTGCTTCTGACGACGACTCGCGAACGAAGCCACGACGAGTTTTGGCCCGGCTCACTCAATGATCCGGCGCAGCCACGCTCGGCACGAGTTTCGTACATTGCCAGTTACTATGATGCCCTGGATCGACCTACGGCCGTTGTCAATCTTGGCACCAATGGTGGATCGGCCTACTCATGGACTTCGTCCCTCCCCGGCCGGTCTGATACGGCATTGGTGACAAGCTATGATTATGACGACGCCGGGTGGCTTCAGACCGTCACTGACCCTCGTGGCATCGCCAGCAAGACGTTCCACGACGCGATGGGGCGGACGACCAAGACGATTGAGGCGTATACCAACGGCACCCCAACCGACACGACCAACAAGACCGTCGAGTACACCTACGACGGCAACGGGAACCTCCTCACCTTGAAGGTCGTCCTGCCGGGGGGCGGTCAGCAGACGACCGAGCACGTTTACGGAGTTGGCACGTCGGGGAGCAGCGCCCTCTCCAGTAATGACCTGGTGGGCGAGGTTTATCATCCAGACAAGAGCACCGGCGCGGCCAGTGGAACTGAGGACGAGGTCTTCACCTACAACGCCTTGGGCCAGGTCAAGACAGCGACCGACCGCAATGGAACGACCCACACCTACACCTACGACGTGCTGGGCCGTCAAATCGCCGACGCAATCACAACGCCGGGAAGCGGCATCGACCAGAGCATCTTACGCATAGAGACCACCTACGACATCGGGGGACGGCCGGTCCTACTGACGAGCTACGACGCGGCCAGCGGTGGCAATGTGGTCAACCAGGTGCTTCGCGTCTACAACTACTTCGGCCAAATCCTTACGGAGTACCAAGAGCACGGTGGGGCGGTGAATCCCGCCACGACGCCCAAAGTCCAGTACGGCTACAACGACTACTTTGATGACTTTTACAACTACAGTCGCCTTACCAGTATAACCTATCCTAACGGCCGCGTTCTCCATTTCGGCTATACTCTCGGAGTGGATAATGACATCAGCCGCATCGGCTTCCTCGCTGAGGACAACGGCTCAGGCGGGATCGGCACGCATCTTGAGAATTACCAATACCTGGGCCTGAACACGGTCGTCAGCCGCTCGCGACCCGAGCCCGGGCTGAACCTGACTTACATCAAACGGACGGGTGAGTCCAACGGAGACGCCGGTGACCAGTACACGGGCCTGGACCGCTTCGGCCGGGTCATCGATCAGCGCTGGCTCGACCCCGCCACCGGCACGGCCACCGACCGATTCCAGTATGGCTACGATCGCAATGGGAACCGCCTTTACCGCGAGAATCTACTCGACTCGGCGATGGACGAGCTTTACCACGCCAGCGGTTCCGGCAACGGCTACGACTTCCTCAATCAACTGACCGGGTTCGCCCGGGGGGCGTTGTCGGCGTCTTCCCCCGGTGGGACACTGGATACGGTATCCAGCCCGTCGCGGACCCAGGGCTGGGACTTCGACGCGTTGGGCAACTGGGAGAGCGTCTCAACCAACGGAACACCCGAGAGTCGGGACCACAACGCTCAGAACCAGGTGACCGGGGTTGGCGCTTCGACGCTGACCTACGACGCCAACGGGAACATGACGACCGATGAGACGGGGCGGAAGTTCGTCTATGACGGCTGGAATCGACTCATGGAAGTCAAGGATTCCAGCAACAATCCGCTGGTGGACTACACCTACGATGCCCTCGGCCGGCGGATCTCCGGAGACAATGGCACGGAGGTGCATCTCTATTACTCAGTCCAATGGCAGATGCTTGAGGAAAGAGTTGGCGGGCTTGCCGTTGCTCAGAACGTCTGGAGCCCGATTTACATCGACGCTTTGGTACTGCGTGATCGTGACGCGGACGGTCTTGGTGGCACATTGGAAGAACGCCTCTACGTCCAGCAGGATGCCAACTGGAATGTAATGGCGATCACGGATAGGACTGGAGCAGTGGTTGAGCGGTACATTTACGATCCGTATGGCCAAGCGAGCGTTCTGGCCGCGAACTGGACCCCGTTGGGGTCTAGCGCTTACGAATGGGTTTACCTTCACCAAGGCGGGCGTTACGATGCAGTGAGTGAGTTGTACAGCTTCCGGCATCGTGACTATTCCTCGACTCTTGGGCGCTGGACGAGTCAAGATCCAATTGGCTTCATAGGCGGTGACCTCAATCTTTATGGATACTTAGCAAACGGCCCTTCAAATAGACTTGACCCAAGCGGCCTAGAGTATGTTGTAATTCCACGGAGCCAGTGGCCCCCATTCGTGAAGTGCATCGAACGATCGGGATGGATCCAGGGACCAGATGGAACAAATTACCCAGTAGAAAGGATTCTGGAACTAGGTTCTGATTCTGCTCATAAGTATAGTGGCCCCCAGATTTCGGACCACTCGGTAAGTTATCATTGAGGGAGGTCTTACCGAGGGCGAAGCATGGGACAAATCCGCAAGCGACACTCGGCGGCGTTCAAGGCGAAGGTCGCCTTGGAAGCCGCCAAGCAGGACAAGACGATCTCCGAACTGGCCAAGCAGCACCAGATTCACCCGGTGCAGATCAGCCAGTGGAAGAAGCAACTCCTGGACGGCCTGGAGGGCCTCTTCGAGAACGGGTCGGCCGCCCGCCGGCCCGACCACGAAAGCCCAGACCGAATTGTACGAGCAGATCGGGCGGCTCCAGATGGAGCTGGCCTGGGTGAAAAAATCTGCCTTGTGAGGTCGAGGCCAAAGAGCCTTAATCGAATCCACGCATCCTCACTTGAGTGTTCGTCGCCAATGTGAGCTGCTGGGACTCAATCGGTCGAGCTTCTACTACGAGCCGGCGACGGAGACCCTCGAGAACCTGAGCCTGATGAGGCGGATCGACGAGCAATATCTCAAGACGCCGTTTACGGCAGCCGCCGCATGACGGCCTGGCTGACGAGGCAGGAGAGGAGGTCAACCGCAAACGCGTGAGCCGCCTGATGGAATTGATGGGTCTGGAGCGCTCATCCGGGCCTCGAACCACGACGCGAAACCCTGACCACAAGGTTTACCCGTACTTGCTTCGAGACCTGACGATCGAGCGACGCAATCAGGTTTGGTCCACCGACGTGACGTACCTCCGCTCAACCAGGGCTTCATGTTCCTGGCGGCGGTGATCGACTGGCACAGCCGGTTCGTGCTCTCTTGGCGGCTGTCGAATACGCTCGACGGCCGGTTCTGCCTGGAGGCGTTGGACGCGGCGTTGGAGGGAGGACGCCCCGAGATCTTCAACACCGACCAAGGCGTGCAATTCACGGCGCGGGCCTTCACCGGCCGGCTTGAGGCGGAAGGGATCGCGGTGAGCATGGACGGACGCGGGAGGGCGTTGGACAACGTGTTCGTCGAGCGGCTGTGGCGGTCTCTGAAATACGAGGACATTTATTTGAAAGCATATTGCAGTGCCAGAGAATTGAAAGCCGGCCTTGAAAGGTGGTTTGCGTTTTACAACCACGAGCGCTTGCACCAGAGCTTGGCCTATCGCACGCCCGCCGAGGTCTACCATGGTGCCGAGCCGGTCGGGCCTTGAGAGGGGAGAGCGGGGTGGAGTCCCGCGTTCGTTCCGGCCACCGATTGCATGCCGAGCCGGTCGGGCCTTGAGAGGGGAGAGCGGGGCCGAAGCATAACTTAAAAACCGGGCCGAGTGGTCTGGACATTGGGGACCACTTCAAAGACTCCAGACGGCCCCGTCCTTCCTAACCACTATGACCTTCATTACATATCGGAAGGGAAGCAGGAGAAACAACGTGTTGTCGAGCGACCTGGAACAAAGCTGGGTTATGCTCCGGTGACGACCGACGGCCAGGGCGGGACAACCGGCGACCCATCTGCCGAGGCTGATCGTTCTGGGAAATGGGGTGCAAGACAAAAGCCTCGCGGTGGGGGCGGTGGAAAGGGACGAAGCGGGCCGAGTGGAGGTGGTAGAGGGATGGGGAGGCTCCCAGGGGGGCCTCTTGGAGGAGGTACAAGACTACCAGGTGGGCCTGGTCGCGGCATACCAGGACTTCCTGGAGGCATGGGACGTGGGGGGCCTCGAATGCCCCCCGGCATGGGCAAAGGAGGTGGCGTCATGTTCTGCCTTGGAATTTTAGACGACCAATTTGGCGATCGAATCAAGGAATGGCAAAGAGACAGGCTCTGGGAATTGGAGGACATGATGAAAGAAGAGGGGGCGACTTGGTCGCCAACTAGTGGTCCAGGGCAGTTCTGGACGGATTATCCGGGTATGACATGGTGATTCCAGATCCCTTCGCCTACTCTCAGATGCCCGTTTCGTAAGTTTTTCATCAGCTCCTGTATTGCAAGCCCTTAGGAGACCCTAACTTAATGAGCGTAGCTACCCTGATTTAGGACTGCTACGCTCATTCTGTTATTGACTCTTAGCTGGCAACGATTGGAACCGGCTGGGAGTTTACGAAACGGACATCTACAGCGGTTTCCCCTCGGCTTTCGCACGGAAAAACGGGACAGGCACCGGTCCTCGCAAGCCGTTCCGAAGGTCTCAGGAGGAGCCAAGCCGGAAGCCAGGGCCAGCGCACACTTTCTCGTTGATGGAAAGAACTTTACGAAATCAGACAGAAACCCCCAAAAAGACATTGATCTCCGGCGTCAGTACGAGGCGGCGGTCGGGAAGAGTGGGAAACATCGTGCCGCCAAAGCAGCCCCCAAATCCCCAAAAACCCTCGAATCCGCCCTTGTTTCTAGAGGCCGCTCTACCGAAGTACTTTGATCCCAGCACTTAAGTATGCGCTGGCCCTGGCCCCTACACTGACCACTTTGGCACTAGAGTCGTGTTATGAGCTCATTTCGCAAAATAGAACAAATAGAGCACATTACAAGAATGATCACCGAGAACCCAATCGACGCTTGGCTGTTTTATGATCGAGGGCGGGCTTACCACGAGGCACGACAACTGAAGCTCGCGCTCCAAGATTTTAGTCAAGCGATCGAACTGGATGGCCGCGAGCCTGAGTTCTGGGTGAGCAGAGGAATCATCAATGAGCTTTTGGGGCATGTCGGTTTTGCACGCGACGATTTCAATCACGCGATCAGATTAGACCCTGGCAATGCTAGAGCTTATAATGCGAGAGGCTGGTTTTTCAAATCAAATCACAAGTATAAATCAGCAATTCGCGACTACAGTCGCGCAATAAAGATCGACCCAAGCAATCCCTATCATCGTTGCTCGCGTGGGCTTATTTTTGCCAGCCTTGGAGAGCTAGGCAAAGCGCTGAATGATTTGAACAAAGCGATCCGTCTTGAACCTGATGAACCACTATTCTATTATGAGCGTGCACGCGTGCTCTTGTTTTCAAACCCTGAGGTGCAACCCGAGAATGCCTTGCCGGACTTGGAGGAGGCGATTCGACTAAATCCCAAAGCAAAGTGGTATCGCGAAGAACGCGGCTATATCTACTTCTATTTGCATTACTGGGAAGAGGCGATTGCGGATTTTTCTTGTCTCGACTTAGATCACCAGTATCAATTATGCCCAAACGAATCACTTGAATTAGTCTCTTTATATACATTGCCATGCAATTCCAAGGAAACATCACGAGCAGTACTGACGTGGTCAAAAAGTATCTGGATTGGTATTCGGTTAAGTCTCCTGAAGGTCCATCGCAGCTCCCTTTTTGCGAAAGGAGAGACTGGCCGGTCCCGCTCGCCCGGTATCTAGTAGGAGAAATCGACGAACAGGAGTTGCTTTCAACCCCATCTCTTAACCTACCAGAACCGGATCTCAACCCTTTAGAAATCCCAAGAATCGAAGAGCGATTAAAGGAATACCACTTTGTTGTCGGCCAACTGTTCTTGTCTCGTCAAAAATGGGCCCAAGCACTTCCACATCTGAACAAGGCTCGCGACCTTCCCACCCATAATCCTATGCAGTGGATCGCAGCCCGAGATTTCAATAAGATCGAGAAGTCATACGAGTAATCAAACATCGAATTCGTTTACATGCGCACTTTCCAAATCCTCCTCAGTCACGACCACTTCTTCCCAAGCCAATCTATAGGTCCCGCCGCTAGACCGACTGGTCGTAACATCCAGACGTTGCTCTTTTCACGGCAAAAACAATATCTCTAGACAGACCGACTTTTCGTTTTTGAAAGCCAACGAAGAGAACAACATCCTCAGCAAGAATGGGGGGCATTCCTAATTTGCGACGCAGTCTGCGCGGCATGGGTAGGTTTATGCCCGTAGCACGCTTCTCCGCTCTGCGGAAGGAATTCGTAATATGCACCACACCGATTCTGCCTTGCAAAAGGAAAGTCAAACCAGAGCCTGATCAAACACTCGGGAGCGATTGATATCGGGACAAAATGGGGACATTCTTAATTCACTGCGCAGCCTGCGTGACCTAGGTAAGTTTATGCCCGTAGCCCGATTCTCCGCTTTGCGGAAGGAATCCGTGCTATGCCCCACGCCGACTCGGTCCCGAAACATAAAAGCCAACGCATGCTCAGACCAAATACTTAGGAATGAGCGATCTTTTATATAATGACTAACAATGGGGAACAAGATTGAGTGAGCTTCCCGACGGACGTCCTTTGATACTCAGCGATGGGGTTTTGACCGAGTCGGCCTCGGGAGATGGCCGACTCGTCCTTTGGCTCCCCGGCGCGAGGGCGAACGGATTCCGGCACTGGGATCGCGTGGGCACGGCGGCCGGCGCGACGGTGACCTCGAGCGAAGGTATCGCCTCCGTGGCCGCCGTCTTGACCCCGGCGCGGCAGCGAGTTGGGGTTGGAGTATCGGCCTTGCTCCGACGCCTGGTCAGGACGAAAGCCGAGCCGAGTTGGACGCTCCCCGGCGGAGGAAATTGTGAGAGATCCGGGCCGAGGCGGACTGACCTCAGGCTCGTCTGGGCCGAGGACGAGACGGGCTCGCTCGATGAGGCACGGATTAAGGGGCGATGGCCAGCCTTACATGAAATCCGGCGGATTGGCCGAGACCTCTACGTGGTGATCGGCGTCGAATCGGATCAGGCCAAGACCGAGCCGGCTCTGACCGACCTTCCACCGGTGATTCCCTCCCTCCAGATCGCCAACCATGCGTTGAGGGAAGCGCGTCAGGCCTGCAATCGTTCTCGCGAAGTCACGGCCTTGATCGACCTCGCCGTCGCCTACCTGCACAATCGCGACGCCCAGCCCGCGGCGTCGCTCCTGGAGGAAGCGATCAACGGGGCACGCCTGCTCGGTGATCGGTCTCGGGAACTCGACGCGACGATCAACCTGGCCCAGGCGGCCCTGATGCTCGGCCGACCGGAACAGGCGATCGCGATCCTCGGGCCGGCGCTCGGCTACTCCCGCGAGGCCGGCGACCACTACGCTGAGAAAGTCGCATTGGAACACCTGGGGTTCGCGCAACAAGGGCGGGGCGACCACGCCAGGGCTCTCAATCACTTCGAGCAGGCGCTGGCGATCGCCCGCGGCTTGGGGGACGCCCAGCACGAGGCCATGCTACTCTGGTATGCCGGAATCGCCCATGCCGAGCTCGGCCGACCGGACCGGGCCATCGCGCGAGGGGAAGAGGCCGTCGATCTGCTCCGCCGACTGGGGAAGCCGCAAGCCGAGCCATACGCTCAGCATCTGGCCGGCTATCGGTCGGGCAACGCCTCGACAGCGCCGGCTCTGAGCGAGGGAGGGGACTTCGATGCAAGCGTGATCTCGACCAATCTCCGGCCTCAGGCCCCGACCACGGCCGGCCCCGGCCTGCTTCGGATGGCTCTGACGGCCACGAAGGCGGCCGCGGCATTTGCCGGCTCGGGATTCAAGACGGTCCCCTTGGAAATCTACCGGGCGCGGCTGGCAACATGCACGCCCTGCGACATGTTCACGGGCGTGCGCTGTCGGGTCTGCGGCTGCATCTCCGCCGCCAAGGCTCGACTGCCCCACGAGGACTGCCCGGCCGGGAAATGGCCCTCATGAACCGCACCAACCGGTCGACTTGGAGACAACGGGGAACAACGCACTCGCGACTCGAGCCACGAGGGACAGTCGTGGCCATACACCAAAACGGGGCCAACCAGGAGATTTGGGTAAACTGTCAAGACTCGCGGGCAAGATTGCGGTCTCACCAAATCCCCAGACTTCCCATTCGAAGCAAATACCCACTGATGCATACCCAAGGAGAATCACACATGAAATTGGGCGACATTATTACGCTAGCAAACAACAGGTCACTTCCTATTCTCAAGATGAAAGGGCACGAGCAGCAGTTCTTCGCATGCATACTAACAGCATTAAAATGCAAATCAAGGCATCTCTACGTAAAAGACTTTGATGGAATTGTCATTTTCTCTTACCTTGACACTGATGATGACGAACGCATACAAATGCTCCAATCGCTGGCTGCTCATTCAGGCACAATTTTAGATTGCATTTTCACGATGCCGTCAGATCGCGAGATGACTGGAGTATTCGAGAACGCTAAAAGCTACTCGTTATTCAGCCTTTATGACGAGCTCATTCATTGTTGGCTATTTGATTTTAAAAAAAAATGACGACAAATCGATTGTGAACATTTGCCTGACTTTGGTTTACAATACAGATCAAGTTCCCGAATTGGCCGACAAGCTTATTAAACTCTGTGAAAGCAAAGGAATGTTTGGATAGATCAAGTTGCCGAATTCAAGGCGACGAGCCTGCCAGTCGAGCTCGAAGAATTCAATAACACTTAGGGCCTGAGCGGAGGGACAGTCGTGGCCTTGCACCAAAATGGGGCAAATCAGGAGACTTGAGCAAACTGTCAAGACTCGAGGACAGGATTGCGGTCTTACTAAAGACCCCAGACTTCCCAATCGGAGCGCATGGCCACTGATGCGACCTGATTATGCTGCTGCTCTTAATACTGAACCTGCCGCCCGATGTTGGGCGGCAGTTCGAAGCCGTTACTCATCGTTACTTCTCGATTCGGCGCCCGGGTAGTGGGGAGCAAAGACACGCCGGGACAAAGCCCCTGACCGATCGGCGCACCGCCTCCTCTCACAAATGAGGTGGGGCAGCCCGCCGTCTACAGGGCCTGGCGCGATCCGACCGCGCGACGTGATCACCAACCGGAAGTGCGTCCTTCATTTTGCTTGGCAAGCCAATTCATCACTGGACGAAAGTACTCAACAATGGAGGACGCTTCAATATTGCGGCGTCCGGCCAATTCGTACATGGTATCTTGCCACGGTTGGCTCGCTCCGTGGGCAAGTGCCCGCTGCAGACTCTCCCCAGCTGCGCGATTCCCATAAATCGAACCTCGATGTAGGCTACCCGTGTGCCCTGCCTTCTCGCATAATGCGCGATGGATATCGAACTGAAGGATGGATGCCACGAAGTAACGATCGTAGGGGACATTGTTGGCAATGTGGAAGAACATCCCAGCGTCGAAGTCTGCCTCTGTCCGGTCGATGGGTTCACTCACGCCTTGATACTTGCGACGCAGCTCCCACCAACCAGCATTGTAGTTTCCAGGAGGAATCTCTCCAGAAAAGACTTTCCAACGCCACATATCGACAACAATTGCCGTGGCGAGCTGCGGGATTTTTTCGAGTGCCGTGCGAAAAAGAAACGGGAGATCATCGTCCGCACGCGGGACTTCATCAAGAAGCCCGATCGTCTTGAGATAATCGGGAGTGATCGAGAGTGCTACGGCGTCTCCCAAGGCCTCGTGAAACGCTGGGTTTGCACCATCCTGAAAGAGGAATGGCTGGTCTTTACAGGCCAAATAATAGTAAACATGCCCGAGTTCATGATGAATTGTATTAAAATCGTCCTGATTAGTTTCGATTAACATTTTCAACCGCACGTCGCCATGCTTTGGATCGATGGGCCACGCGGAGGGCTGGGGATTCACGGTCCGACCAACCGGTTGACTGAACAGCGATCGCTCCCAGAATTCCGAAGGCAACCTGGGGAAGCCCAACGACATGAAGAAGCCTTCTCCGGTGTGAACCATCTTGTACGGCGTATAACCCTTCTCTCTTAAGCGTGCCGTGACGTCAATGGCCGAGAGAGCGTCCCCCGGAGTTACGAGGGAATTGATACCAGTCCAGGACTGTGCCCACATGTCGCCAAGCAAATGCGCCGGTATGGGGCCTTTCTCCGGGACAATGGCACCGTACTTTTCTCGAAGTTTGGCTCGAACGTGGCAGTGCAGCGCCTCATAAAGGGGCTGAATTTGACTCCACAACCGTTCGTACTCTTTCAGAAACTCATCCGGGGCCATGTCATAGTGGGAACGCCATAAGACACCGACGTCTTTGTAATTGAGCTCGCTCGCTCCGTCGTTCGCTAGCTTGACCATCTCCTGATATTGAGGGCGAAACGATCGTGCGTGAGCATTGTATTCCGACCAGGCCTCAAGCAATTCCTTCGTGTCTCTCGATTCTTGCATCACACGATAAAGTTCCGCTTTTTTTCGACTGGGCGGCTGCGTGAGACCAGCCGTTGCCCTTGTATAACTACTCTCAATCCCAGCGACGATCGAACTCAACTTTCGGCTGGCTGCGGGGTCCGAGGGAGCCGGAAGTGTCTCGGCAAGCTTCATGCGTGCGAGTTTGCGAGTGATCTCCCCTGGAAGTTTTTGACCATCGAATTGGACTGCTTGACGAACAAACTCAACGCGTCGCTTCTTTGCAATGGCGCCAGCCGCTTCGTGCAGCCGAATATGCTCATCGGTTTCATCTATCTCCTTATGGTATTTCGCCCGTTCTACCAGCTCTGAGAGTAACTCTAACTCGGCTTCGGCTCGTTCCACGAAGCGTTGAGCACCAGACTGAATTGGTGGTTCGTCGACCGCAACAAAAATTGCTGCGATGATCAGGCAATTCAAGGACATCGTGCATCTTCTCCGGGATTTCCCAATTGAGCGCTGACCGTGCCGTCCGGGCCCTCGCCCGGGCCTTCTCAACGCCAATTGAACCTGGGCCGAATGCCCGTGTCCAGAGGATCGAACGCCTCGATGGCCCCCACACGCCACGGCCCTCGACCTCACGGCGCACCTTCCCCATCCTCGTCAGCGTGCAAGGCTAGAAGGAGCATGCACTTACAATCCTAACGCATCTTTCACTTCAACGGAAAAGCTGGCCTCATGAATCATCCCAATTCGCAATTCCGCAAACATGAAATCAATAGAACCGAAAACAAGTCACTACGATCATAATTTTTAACTCATCCAGATTGAATCACGGTCCTCTTTACCACCTCTTGCGAGCCACCGCAACAACTGCTACATTTGTCATTGCCGTCCAGTGGGGTGGAGCCGTGCGAACGTGATATCGCCCGACCGGATGCGAACGTGAATCAAGGACAAAGCTTCATTGAATCGCCCAGAGCGGCCATTTACGGTGTTGGACCTTCTCATCCTCATTGCCGCGACGGCAGTCGGCTTGGGAGGAATGCGTGCGTTGGCACCGGCCAATGAGGTCTTCACCTACCCCTACGCGCCGATCACACCATCGCCCTGGCTCGGCTGGGCCTCGGTCACGGCGTCGAACTGGGCATTCTACCTGTCGCCCCTGCTCGCCGCGTGGACCCTCGGGATCGTAACCCTTCGACTTCGCCCCCCGAGGCCGCGCCGTTTGGCCTTTCAGCCAGGCTGGGTGGGGTGTTGTGCGGCCGCGACAGGCAGCGTGGCTGGAACGGTCATGACAGTCATTGGAATCCGTGGCCGCTACGGAATGATGAGCTTCTTCGAGTTGGTCGCATACCCAGTCGGTGTTGCGGTGCTGGCCGTCTGGACTCATCTCGCATGGAGTGGACAGTGGCGGGCCGAGCCAACCTGGATTGATCGGGCAGGCCGGATCGTGGGAGCGCTTTGGCTTGCGATGCTCCCTTTACTTTGGGGACGCTATCTCTTCTCACACTGACCATTGAACCGCGCGATGCGAGGGTCAGCCAGGGAAGAAGGGAGCAGAATTGGGAGTCAGGAGCCGATCATTGAAGTTTCTCCTCATGATTCGGCTACAGCGGTTGGTGTTCGGCTGGCGCACGGAAAGAGGGGACAGGCACCCGGCCGCTACGTGGAACAGACTGTGCCAAGGGACCCGCGGGCCGGGAGCCTGTCCCCTTTTTTCCTTCGTTGTACGCAACCCATTGGTAAACCGCTGTAGATCGGCTCCTGCCCCCTTTTTTCTTACTCGACTCAGTCACGACCGAAACGGAACAGGCCCCGGCGCGGCGGGGTTGGGATGCTGTCCGCGATCCGCGGGGGAGCCGAATCGCCGCCGGTCATGGGGGGGAAGGCGAGGGGTGACCGGCTCGCTTCATTCGTCGCCACCGGCCGGAAGGTCGGCGCCGCGCCGGTGAACTTCGCGCCGCCGCCATTGCTTGCGTCGAGCGCGCGGACGTTCGCCTCGGTGACCATCGGGTTGTGGCCCTGCCAGCGGCTCTCGGCGACTTCGAGGATGTTCAACGGCGCATACAACGCATCGCCGCCCACGGCCAACCAGTCGCAGAGGGCCACGGCCGACTCATCGACCTCACCGTCGACCCCGTAAACCAGGATATACTCATAATTATTGATCCTCGGCTTTGGGTCCTGGTCATTCAGGTTCGAGCCCGTGTTGGCGACCAACTCCAGCTCGATCCGAACCCGCCGTGCGCCCGCGCCGGGGATCACGTGGAAACTGGCGGTGTACTTGCCGATGCCATGGTTCCAGACTTCGTCGGGCCCGCCGGTGGGGGGAAACGCCCGCAGGTTCCCGAGCAGGGCCTGCTTGCGGGCACGGATGTGCCGCTCGAGCATCGCATGGAACCGCGGCACGTACAGGTCGCACGCATCAGAGCCGGGCCGGGGCGGGCCGGCTGGAATGTTATTGGCGTTGTCGCCGATCCTGTGGTTCAGATGGTTTTCGCCGAGCTCGGCCCAGAGGGCTTTCAACTCATCTCGCGACATTCCCGCGCCCGGCGCCGGCTGCGGCTCATTCAGCATGATCGAGGCGATGGCCCCTCCGAGACAGTGCCCCGGCCAGCGCTGAATGCCCTGGGTCTGACTGTACGCCGCCTCCCAGCTCCGCGATGAGAGCCCGAAGAGCTGGTCGAACTTGAGCAAGGGCGCGGGGGTCTGATACGAAACGCCGTCGGCGCCCAGGAAGGTCAGATCGTCATAGAGGTTGGGAAACCAGGTCGAGGTATCGCCAGGAGCCGGCCGACTCTCAAGCAGGCCGTTGGGTCCGGGCAGGATAATATCCTGTCCGGGCGCAATCGAAGCCCCGTAGGCGACGACCATGAGATCGTCGCCGGCCGGGCTCGGGGTGTCGACTCGCCCGTTGCCGCCGGACCAGGGCTCGTGGATCGAGTCGCCCTTCGTCGGCCAGTAGTAGTAGTTCCAGGGCATCCGCGCCGCCTGCCCGACCTGCACGAAGGCCGTCTCGACCGCATACGGCTTGCCCGGTCCGACGCCGGAAACCTTGAACGTGTACCAGCCTTGAGCGTTCGGCCCGCCGAGATCCTGGCCGTTGGTACGTGGCCGCCCATCGGGGCCAGTGAGCGCCTCGATCGTGCCCGCGCCTGCCTTGATGGTGAGCGTCCCACCGTGGCGGGTCGGGACGTAGACGCCGTAGGACTGGTCGCCGGTCTGGCCGCCCAGACTGCCGCCGAGAGGGACCGGTCGGACCGCCTCCGCCGCCACAACCTCCCGGGTCGATGGGACCAACGCCAAGAGGACGCAGGCCATCGCGCCGCGGAGACTGAGACCAATATGCATGCCGCCTCCCGAGGATAAGTAGAGATTCCCTTCCCCGCTATCCTCACCCGAGCCGACCGTTGTGACCCGGCCCGAGCGAAATGATGGGGATCGCGACTACGTCTCCATCACAAGTCCGATGCCGAACCCGAGACGGGACGCACAGACGGAGCGGCTGACCGCATCGAGATCCTTATCAAGCCCAGGCTTGCGCCGTTGCCGCCAGGTCTCCGCATCGGGAAACAGGCCGGCAGTCCGGCCACCTCCAAGGTCACCGCCTTGGTTGCACGACGACCATCATGAGCGCCTAGCGACCACCCTCCTCACAAGCATCACATTCCCCACATTCCGCACATTGTATAATCGCAACGCCCGATCGGACGCCCGACGTGATCCAGGGGAATACAGCCGGGCCGGCCGTGCTACGGATTCGACCGGGTCGGAAATCCATCGAGATTCTCGCCCACTTGCGGCTCTTTGAAGAAAAAAACTCAAGCATCATTTATTACAACACGCTAACAATATCAATAATCTTACAATATTTCACATCACGACTCAAGCGTAAACTTTCCAGACGAACCAGGCTGGCAAAATCCAAGCCAACGATGACGCCACGGCCAATCGCGATGAAGCAGGGAAAAATGGCTCGATCCGGAGCGTCCGAGAATTCCTTGATGACGGCGATGCTCGCCATTACACTGCCGGAACAGAAAGTCCCAGCGGAAGCAATATCGCCGCTCCGCGTGGATATCCCGAACCTCATTGTCCCCGTTCGGAGGAACAGTCTCATCCGAAACATCAACGCGCAAACAGTTTTCAATCGCCGCGAATTTCTGGGAACCGCCGCCGCGGCGGCCACGGTCGGAGGCTTGTTGAGCCCTGGCATCTCCAAACTCCACGCCGCCGACGCCGCCACGACCGGTGAGACCAAGCACTTCTGGTATCGCCTGGCGCCGGCGGGGCCCTACATCGATTCGCAGCGCGACAACAAGGCTTTCGGATTCAGCGACGGGAAGGTTTTCCTGTCGGAAGACAATGGCCGGACCTGGGCCCACAGCGCGGCGTTTCCCGATGCGAATAACATCACCTTCAGTTGCCTCCTGAAGAACGGGAACATCCTCTTCGCCACGCGCGAAAAACTGTTCTTGAGCACCGACAATCTCGCCACCCACCGAGAGATCATCGTCAAGAACCGCGAAGGCGGCGATTACCTCCCGCATACGCCGCAGAATCCGGATCAGCCTGGCTGGTATTTCCATCCGCTCGACGGTGTGCACACCTGGGAAATCGATGGCTCGGAAATGCTGGTGTGGGGAAACTACTGCAACGTGCTCGGCGGGCCGGTGCCGGCAAATATCTACTACTCGACCGACGGCGGACAGACGGTCAAAATTGCCTATTCGTTCGGGCGGAATCCCCATTTCCAGGAGAAGGGGACCAAGCCTGAATCGTTCCTCGGTGATCCCACCAATCCAGTCATTTGCCGGCACATCCACGCGGTGGTGTATCATCCCGCCGAGCGGGCCTTTTACGCCTGCACCGGGGACATCGATCGCGGCAAAGGGAACGAATGCCACTGGCTGCGCGGGGTGTATGACGCGCGGACCGACGCATGGGACTGGCGGGTCCTGGTGTCGGTGAACTCGAACTCGCGTTACAAGTCCGGCGGCATCAATTTTGTTGATGGCCAACTCTACTGGGCTGCGGACGCGAACGGCCCCAAGCCGGACGGCCAGAAGCACGACCGCGGTATTTTTCGCTGCTCGCCCGCCGATTTCACCGATCCGAAGAAGCACACCCAGCTCTTCAACGCAGAATTCGAAATGGCCAACATGATCATCGAAGACGGCGTGATCCTGGCCGGTCATTGCGCTCCCGCGTCCACCTTCGCCACGGGCATCGCGTATTCGCCGGACATGGGCAAGACCTGGGTGGAGTACGACCTGGCCGAGTTAGGGCCGCGATCTCCCGTCCGCTTCCACCCGAAAAACAGCGACGGCTGGTTCCGGATGGACCTGAGAAAGGGATGGATTGAACGGGCGGAAGTCCTCTTCATCAAACCGAAGCCTTGAAATCTGCCTCTCATCAAAAGGAACGAACCGAGGCGTGGAGCACCACACCTCGGTTCGTCATCTTTTTTCCTGAGTCGCCCACACAGACTCTTAGAGTCTGTCCCCGAAGGTGAATCCCACGGGAGCTTTTGAATGATCTGCTGGGTGCCATGCGGTTCCGTACTCGGAACCCATGCGGGAATGCCTTGGCCTGGCGAGCACGGGTTCCGAGTACGGAACCCGTGGCACCCAAACGGCCTTCAATTTTCGGTTTCCCTGAACTTACGAGACAGACTCTTAGATCATCCTGAAGCGACGTGGGGCCTGCGCGAAGAGTGGTGTCATTGCCGATTGGCTCGCCCCGAAGGCATTGGTTCCCGCATAGGCTGCGAGGACACTTCCCTTCGGCCGTCGTCCTTTGACCTGGATATTGAGCTCGGCGACCCCGTTGACCAGAGGCACCTGACGAGCGGGTCCACTCGGACCGAAGAACGTAATCGTTCCGCCGGACGGAACGGAACCGACCTGGCTCGATGACACCTGGGCCGTGATCTTGGCGTACTGCTTACGCCGTTGCCGAAGGAGTTCGACCTTGACCGTGGTGCTGGTCGCGATCTGGGTTGCATTCGCCTGAATTCCACCGTTCGTGGGGGTCGGCGTCGGTGTTCCCGTGGGGGTCGGCGTCGGCGTTCCCGTGGGAGTCGGCGTCGGCGTTCCCGTGGGGGTCGGCGTCGGCGTTCCCGTAGGTGTCGGCGTCGGTGTCGGTGTCGGAGTCGGCGTAGGTGTTGGCGTCGGAGTCGGCGTAGGTGTTGGAGTCGGCGTTGGTGTCGGAGTCGGAGTACCAGTTTCGTTAGGTGAGGGGTTCTGGACGTTCACCGTCACCGGTGCCGACCGACTGAGTGCTCGGTTGGTCGTGCCGTTGAAGTTGGCCGTGATATTATGCGTGCCCGCCGTGAGCACCGGGATCGTCAGGCTGGCCGAGTTCCCGACGATGCCCTCGGTGCCGAGGATCGTGTTTCCGTCGAGGAAGGTCACGGTCCCGCCGCCGGGTGAGGGGCTGACCGTGGCCGTAAAGGTGACCGGCGCACCGACGGTCGTCGAGGTTTTGGAACTGGCGAGCGTCGTGGTTGTGGCCACCGCGACGGGCGTCGCAGCGGTCACGGTCTGGATGACCGGAGCCGAGACCCCCTGCGGATTCCCCTCTGTGCCGGCATATGAGGCTGTGATCGAATGCGTGCCGACGGAGAGGTTCGTGAGATTCAGGCTGGCAGCCCCGTTGGCGAGCGCCACGGTTCCGAGCGAGGTCGACCCATCCAGGAATGTGATCGAGCCGGCGACGGCCGGGCTGACCGTGGCCGTGAGGGTGACGGCCTGGCCTTGCATCGAGTTGGGATTACTGCTGGTGAGCGTGGTCGCGATCGCCACCCGATTCACCGTGATGTTGCCCAGCGCCAAGGGTCCGGCCAGACCGTTGGCCGTACCATCGCGGGAGGCCTGCGCGTTGAAGCTGCCCACTCCGATGAAGCCGTTGTCCGGAGTGAACTTCAGGCCCGCGGCCGCCTGCTGGATCGTGATGAAGTCGTTGTTGCGGATCGGGGTGACGCCGTCGGCCTGATAGAGGGTCCCGTGGGCGATCTTGGTGATCTGGAAGCTCGTGACGTTCCGCGCCCCGTACGGATTGGGGGTGAGAACCAATCCCGAGTTCGACTGCTGGTTGAGGATGGTGTACGACGAGCTGATGAGAGGCCGGTTATTGATCGAACGGACGTCGATGGTCGTGCTGTCGCTTCTCGACAGAGCTCCGCCCAGGCCGGGGCCATCCAGGCTAGTCGTGTTCAGCGTGAGCGTGGTGATGCCGGGGTAGGGGTTGGTGGGCCGATAGGTCAACCCATTCAACGCATGGTTCAGTTCCGAAAGCGTCCCCGTGTAGCTCAACGCCGCGGTGCCGTTACCGGTGCCGGTCAAGCCTTGCAGGCCGGACAGGGTCAGGGTCCCGCTGTTCACCGACAAGTCGATTTTGAAGGTATTGTCGGGCCGATACGGATTGGCCACGGCAATCAGATTGCCCCGTGCGCTCGAGAAGACCAAGGGCTGGTCCTGGTCGAGCGATTGAGAGCCGGGCAACAGGTTGACCGGCGCCGCGTTCGGACCCGAGAAGGCCGACGTGTTGCCCAACGGGTCGGTGACCGTCGCCGTCACCACCGGCTTGCCGGCCACTGGCGCGAAGGAGTACGACACCGGCGCGTTTCCGGACTCGTCCGTCGCCACGGTGACTGAACCGACGAACGTATCGCCCTGGGCGCCTGGAGTCGAGGACGCGTTGGCGAAGAACTCGACGCGGTAATTGCCCGTATTCGGAAGCCCGCGGACGGTCCCGGTGACCGTGACATTGCCTGCGTCGGCCACCGAGGTGAGCACGGGGGCCGCCTGAAGCGCATTGGGAGCGACGTCGCCCGTCCTGGGATCGAGCAGGATGCCCGGCCCGGCGTTACTGGCGATCGAGTTCTCGGTGATCCGGTTCCGGTCGGAATTCGTGATCCCGATCGCGGGTCCGTTGTTCGCGACCAGCGCGTTCGCGGCGATCGTATTGTCGTGCGAGTGGTCGGCGACCAGAACGCCCGTCCCGTTGTAGGCGATCAGGTTGCCTTGGCCGGCCCCCGTGCCTCCGATCGTCTGGTTCGACCCCGTGATCCGGATCGCGGTCCCATTCGGGGCGGGAGTCGTGCCGTCGCTGGCGGTTCCGAACTCGTTCCCCTGCACGACGATGCCGTTGCCCTGAAGCGTGAGGGCCGTGCCCGAGAAGTTGTGGAAGTCGAGTCCCTTGACCGTCGAATTGCTCGCCTGAATCGTCAGCCCGTCGGCGGCGCCTGCCGATCCCGAGAGGGCCACGTCCGGGGCCGCCGGATCGCTCGTGCCGTCGATGGTCACAGAGGTGGTGACGACCGGCAGCGGGGTCGCCAGCGCGATCGTTCGCTGCGTGGCGTCGAGGTTGAAGTTGATCGAGTTGGGCTGTCCCGAGTCCGCGTTTGACTGCGTGATGACCTCGCGCAACGTTCCGGGTCCGGAATCTCCTGGATTGGTGACGGTAAACGTCGAGAGGAGAAGTCGCGAATCGAGCGACTCGATGCGAGGCCGGTAGTCCTTTTTGGCCAAACGCTTTGAGGGGAGAGATTGTAAGCCCTGTCGAGCGAGCCGACCGAGGAAGGTCCGACGAGCCATTGGACTGGCCTCCTTGCCTGATGATGGCCGCTACATCCGTGCCGGCGGCCATGAAGAGAAGTGCCCGGAATGGGCTCATTCCCGACCTCGTTCAAGCCGGCCCCACCCAATCCATCCGAAGATGCGGGCCAGGGACCGTCGACGACCATGAAACAGTCGCTTCGATGAAGCAAAAGTCGAGACAGGATAAGCTGAGACAAGCTGAGATGTGAGTCGTCGAAGCTGCTTGGTGACAGCCCGCTTCGCCATATTTGACCGTTAACAAACTACAACAGTTGCCGAAAACCGTCTAGGCCAGATCGCGAGCCACGTCCAGCCCGAATTCGACACTTTTCCGGCAATTGCTCAACCTTCAACCCCCGACTGCCCTCCCCTGCCCCGAAACGGCTAACGGCAGCCTTCCGCGATTCTTTCGCCTATTGGCAACGTAACCAGAAACCAGCAACGTCCGCACCGCGTATAAGCAGCCGAGCGTTCCCCAGGAAACCTGAAGCAGGTCATCCGAAATAAGGGCGTCGGGGCATTCGGCGGATCGATTCCTGTTTCCCATGGGCATTTTGTATGCTGACGGAACGCAAGTTGTGTTCAGTCAACCGGAACGGCTCGACCCCAGAGTCTTTTCCACCGGCTATCCTTTCCGCGACGGCGAGTCACTCGAATGGACAGGGCTGATCATTCTCATTCCCTTGAGCCTGCCGGCCAGGCATTCAAGGGGTTCGTCCACGTTCGCGGGGCCAGAGAGCACAACCTCAAGAACATCGAGATCCGGATCCCACGCGATGCCTTGGTCGTCTTCACGGGCGTGTCCGGGTCGGGCAAATCGTCGCTGGCCTTTGGTACGCTCTACGCCGAGGCTCAGCGACGCTATCTCGAATCCGTTTCCCCGTACGCCAGGCGTCTGTTCCATCAGTTGGGTGTGCCCGAAGTCGATGAGATCGACGGCCTGCCCCCCGCGGTGGCGTTGCAGCAGCAACGCGGCTCGCCGTCCACGCGGTCATCCGTCGGCACCGTCACGACGCTCTCGAATCTGCTCCGGATGCTCTACTCCCGCGCGGGGGATTATCCGCCCGGGCAGCCGATTCTCTACGCCGAGTCGTTCTCGGCCAATACCGCCGAGGGGGCCTGCCCCGAGTGTCACGGCCTGGGACGAGTTTACGAGGTCACCGAACGCTCAATGGTGCCGGACGACTCGCTCACGATCCGCGAGCGGGCCGTCGCCGCCTGGCCGACCGCCTGGCAGGGGCAGAACTTGCGCGAAATTCTCATGACGCTCGGCTACGACGTCGACAGGCCCTGGCGAGAACTCCCCCATAAGGATCGCGACTGGATCCTCTTCACCGACGAGCAGCCGACGGTGCCGGTCTACTCAGGCCTGAGCGCCAGCGAGGTCAGAAAAGCGCTCAACCGAAAGGACCTGCCGAGCTACCAGGGGACGTTCACGAGCGCCAGGCGCCACGTGCTCCACACCTTCGCCAACTCGCAGAGCGCGCTCATGAAGAAGCGGGCACTCCAGTACATGCTGAGCCGTGAGTGTCCGCTCTGCCACGGCAAGCGGCTCCGCTCCGAGTCGCTTGCCGTGAAGTTCGCGGGCTTCGATCTCGCCGCTCTCTCCAACGTGCCGCTCGCCCGGCTCGCCGACATCTTGCGTCCGTACGCGGAGGGGACCGCCGCGGCCCTGGCGAAGCTGACGACCGAACACCCGGAGAAGGCGATCGTGATCGAGCGGATCGCCCAGGATCTCTGCGCGCGGCTCGCCGTGCTGATCGACATCGGCCTTGGCTACTTGTCGCTCGATCGTGGCACGCCCACTCTCT
Source organism: Singulisphaera photorubra (assembly GCF_045290345.1). Taxonomy (GTDB): domain Bacteria; phylum Planctomycetota; class Planctomycetia; order Isosphaerales; family Isosphaeraceae; genus Singulisphaera. Next base: position 7,032,418 of record NZ_CP155447.1, read on the forward strand.
CGCCGGGTGAGCTCCAACGCCTCCGGCTCGCCACCCAGGTCCGCTCGAACCTGTTCGGCGTGGTTTACGTGCTCGACGAGCCATCCGCGGGGCTCCACCCGGCAGACACCGAGGCGCTCCTTCGGGCGCTCGGCCGGCTGAAAGCCGCCGGCAATTCCCTGTTCATCGTCGAGCACGATCTCGACGTGATCCGCCATGCCGACTGGATCGTCGACGTGGGGCCGGCTGCCGGCCAACACGGCGGCTTCGTGCTCTACAGCGGCCCGCCCGAGGGGCTCAGGCAGGTCGAGGCCTCCCAGACCCGTCGCCATCTGTTCGAGGACCAGGTGGTTCACCGCAGGGCCCCGCGCCCTCCCAAAGGCTGGCTCCACCTGGCCGATGTCACGCGAAACAACCTGAACCACCTCGACGTTGCCTTCCCGCTGGGGGTGTTCACGAGTGTGACCGGCATCTCGGGCTCGGGCAAGTCGAGCCTGGTCAGCCAGGTGCTGGTCGAGCTGGTCGCGGAGCAACTTGGCCACGTCCTCTTGCCCGACGAGGAGGACGGCGACGGGCTGGAGCGGCCGGCCGTGGAAACCCTCGGCGGCCGGATCACGACCGGGCTGGAAACCATGAGACGTCTCGTGCAGGTCGACCAGAAGCCGATCGGGCGCACGCCACGCTCCAACCTGGCCACGTACACCGGGCTCTTTGATTATATCCGCAAGCTTTTCGCATCCACCCAGATGGCGAAAGATCGCAATTACGACGCAGGACGCTTCTCATTCAACGTCGCCAAGGGGCGTTGCCAGACGTGCCAAGGCGAAGGCTTCGTGATGGTCGAGCTCCTCTTCTTGGCCAGCGTCTATGCGCCCTGTGCGGCCTGCCATGGAACCCGTTATCACGAGGAAACCCTCGAGATCAAGTACCGCGAGAAGAGCATCGCCGACGTCTTGGCGATGACGGTCGATGCGGCCTGGGAGTTCTTCGCCGAGGAGCCACCGGTGTTCCATTCGCTCGACGTGCTGAGGGAGGTCGGCCTGGGTTATCTGCGCCTTGGCCAGCCGGCGACCGAGCTCTCCGGCGGCGAAGCGCAGCGGATCAAGCTCGCGACCGAGCTCCAACGAGCCCAGCGCGGCGATACGCTCTACATCCTCGACGAGCCCACGACCGGCCTCCATCCGGCCGACGTCGAAAAGCTCATGACCCAGCTCGACGGCCTGGTCGAATCGGGCAATACGGTCATCGTGGTCGAGCATGAGATGCGCGTCGTGGCAGGGAGCGACTGGGTCATCGATATCGGCCCAGGCGCCGGGGACGAAGGAGGACGAATCGTCGCGTCCGGGACTCCCAACGAAGTAGCCGCGGCGGCCCAGAGCCGCACCGCGCCGTACCTGGCGCGGTGTGTCGATTGAGATGCGGCCCAACCCAAGGCATCGTTGATTCGAGAGGAAGCCTGCCCTCCACCATCGAGGGCACAATCGGGTCGGTCCACCCCCCTTTAATTGGATCGTGTAACCGGCGCGTTGGGATTCCTCAGGTAACTCGCAGGCGAACATTGCGAAACTTGGGAACGGACCTGAGCTGAGGCAAGATGCAATCGTGACCGACACAACGAACATTCCAAACTGTCCGCGCTGCGGGGCACCTGCGAATCCGGACGTGGCCGGCGGCCTTTGTCCTGCCTGTCTGCTGAGACAGGTGGCGTTTGGGACGGGGACGGACGACCTGTCCGCGGAACCGTGGACACCCCCTGCCCTGAGCGAATTGGTCCCGGCGTTCCCGCAATTGGAAATCATCGAACTCATCGGCCGAGGCGGGATGGGGGCGGTCTACAAGGCCCGCCAAAAGTCGCTTGGGAGGTTTGTGGCACTCAAGATTCTTGCGCCGGGGCACGCGGACAACCCCCGCTTTGCCGAACGGTTTTCGCGGGAAGCCCAGGCTCTGGCGGAACTCAATCACCCGAATATCGTCACGGTGCATGACTTTGGGCGGGCCGGCCCGTTCTTTTTTCTGCTGATGGAACACGTCGACGGTGTCAACCTGCGCGAGGCGATGAAGGCGGGCCGTTTCACGCCGGAGCAGGCGCTAGCGATTGTGCCCTCGATCTGCGAGGCGCTGCAATTCGCGCATGACCACGGCATCGTGCACCGCGACATCAAGCCAGAGAACCTACTGCTGGATCAATCAGGCCGTGTGAAGATCGCGGACTTCGGCATCGCGCGGATCGTGAGCTCAGGGCTCGATCCCGCTTCGGAAGTCACGGTTCCGGGCGCCGCGGACCTCACGCAGGAGAGCGTGCTGGGCACACCGCAATACATGGCGCCCGAGCAGGCGGCCCTACCCGCGCGGGTGGATCATCGCGCGGACATCTACTCGCTCGGCGTGGTGCTTTACGAGTTGCTTACGGGCGAGCTGCCGATAGGAACCTTCGAGCCGCCCTCGCGCAAGGTGTCTGTCGACGTGCGACTCGACGCCATTGTGTTGCGGGCCCTGGAGCACGTGCCGGAGCTTCGTTACCAGACGATCGGGGAGATGCAGACCCAGTTGGAAACGGTGGCCAACGAACCTGGCGCAGGCAAAGCCGGCAGTAAGGAGGACATTCCGGCATCGCGTTATATCTACGAGGGCAAGAGCTATGTCTCCACGCCGGAACAGCTCAGCACCTTCGACGGTCAACTCTTCCTATATCGCCGCAAGAGCCAGATGCTCCTCGATGATCGCCAGCTCATCTTCACACGCACCGGCACGACCACAATCATCCCGTTGGCCGCGATCCGCAACCTCAGCATCGGTCAATACCCACGTGTTGTGAATCCCGCGGGCATTGACTTCATCAGTGTGACCTACGAGGTGGGAGACCAGTCGCATCGTCTCATCTTCTCGCCTTACGAAGGCCTGATCGCCCTGCCCTCGCACTTCAACCAATACGTGGCCGATTGGTTCCAATCCATCCGCGCCGCCACCACGGCCGCGACCGGCCACGAGCCTGGCAACATCCCCAGCGACCCGTTCCGAGGGCCGTCCAGTTCCCACATGACCATCGCCTTGGTGATGTATGTCCTCGTTTTCTTGATCAGTTCACGCTGGGGCGGGTTGGGCTCGACTTTGAGCCTGGTGTCGGGGATCACTTGCGCCGTTTTCGGTTCCAGTTCGATGCTGGGCATTCTCCTGAAGAGCGCACTCAGCGGCGACAAGCTGGCTCCACGACCGCAACTGCTCGCCGGCTTTCTGTTGTTCGTGGGCGGAATGATAACTATCGCTATTTATATTGAGTTTCAACGCGCGACGCCCCAAGTCGCCCCAGCCCAGGTCGCCCCGAGACTTGTCCCGCATCCTGAACGCTTCGCTTCACCACCGAGGATGCCCGCTGTCGAGCCGCCACTCAAGGTTCCAGGCGATCCGCCTGAATCCAACGCCAAACAAATAATGCGATGACTCCATGAACGATCGTTCCTCGAACCACTTTCGCACGACACGTTGGACTCAGGTTCTCGCGACCCGCGGTGAATCTCCCGAAGCGAGACACGCGCTGCGTGACTTGTGCGAAGCGTACTACGGCCCGGTGGAAGCGTTCGTGCGACGCAGCCGACCGGGCCGCGACGATGCCCGCGATCTCACGCACGCGTTTTTCGCCAAGCTGCTCGAAGGGAACAGCCTGGGGGGCGTCGAACGGACCCGAGGCCGGTTCCGCTCCTACCTGCTGGGAGCGGCCAAGCATTTCCTGGCCGACCACGCTGATCGCTCGTTCGCCGAGAAGCGGCGAGGTGGCCGAGCGCCAGAGTCATTCGACCCAGGCCCGAGCCGCAGTCGATCCGCCCCCCAAGAGCAGGCGCGGTTCGATGTCGCGGATCCTCATGGATTTCCCCCGGATGCCTATTTCGACCATCAATGGGCGTTGACCATCGTTGAGAAGGCCATGCGTGACCTGCAAGCGGAATCGCGGACCCGTGGCGAGACAACGCGGTTCGAGATTCTGAAACGCTGGCTCATCGCTTCTGAGGACCGCGCGAGGGCCACCGAGGCGGCCCGTTCGCTGGACATGACAGACGGGGCCTTCAAAGTCGCCGTCCATCGTCTCCGGAAGCGATTCCGCCAGCTCGTCCATGACCAGATTGCCTCCACCGTCGATGGTCCGGAAGTCCTCCAAGGGGAACTTGACTACTTGATCCAGGCCCTGACCGCATCGCACCCGGGTACGGATACGAATACGGAAGCGACGCGGCAAGCAATAAGTCCAGAATAACGAAACGCACGCGGCATTCCGCCGTCGGTCAATACCGCCTGAGGCAACCGGCCTCTCACGGCGTAGAGTGGCACTCCTCGCCAGTCACATGGCTAGCGACGACTTCATCAGGGCGCCTTGCCGATGGTGAGCACGCTGTTATTAAAAAAGCCGGTCTGCTGCCAGTTGGCGGGGTCGTGGCGGTAGTGCTTGCCGTCTTGAACGTATTTGTACTCGTATCGACCCGGTGGCAGGGAGATTGTCGTGGTGTAGAGCCCGTCGGGGCCGGGGCCGTCGAGCTTCTGGACCGGGGAGAAGTCCTTGTTGAAGGTGGCCGCGAGCTGGACCGACTTCGTGCCGGCGGGAGGGCGGTGGCGGAACGTCACGTCGAAATCGCCGTCGCCACGAGGGGTTGCCGAAGGGGCGGGGACGCTCAGGTCCTGGTAGCCGAGAGCCACGTCCATGTAGCCGACCAGCATCTCGTCGTTCGTTTGCTCGCCGAAGGTGACGACCTGAGACGGGTCGGGGTTGTTCGGGTTGTCGGCCGAGTTATCAAACCGGGCCAGGCAGCGTATGATCGTCCCCTCCGGCATCGCCTTGGGCTCGTCGAGGACGTAGGCGTTTTGCCAGTCGAATTCGTAACGGGGCACGTCGAGGAGGACTTCACGCCGGCCGTCGGGATAGACGGCTTCGTAGCGAAACGACTTGCCCCGGAGGTGCATGTGGGGCAGGAACGCGTAGAGGATGGAGTCCTGGTTGAAGCGGTGCTCGGCCGTAACCGGGTAGTCGGCGGTTTTTGGCGGGATGCGGAACTGGTAGTTGATCGCGGCGGCCGAGGTCATTCTCTTCCGAACGGTCGCCCGGTCGGCAAACGACAGGCCGATCCGACTGCGGTCGGTCTGCGGTGTCCCGCGCGGGGTGTAATGGGCCTGAACCAGCAGCTTCGCCCCCGCCGGAATCACCTTGGCCGTCCCCTCCGGAAGGATCCGTGGGGGCATCCCCGGAGAGTACGCGGCGAGGAAATCGTAGTCGAATGGGTTTTGCGACGCTTGGCCGGGGGGGAGTACATAAACGATCAGGTGATGCAAGACCGACGGGTTCTGAGGCCGAACCTGGGTGGCCTGGACCCAGACGTCATGGTCGAGCTTGAGGTCGATCAGGAAATTCTGGTAGGGGAGGACACCCGACGCCGGGATCTCGACGGTCTTCGGCAACTCGACGACCAGATCGGGCGTCGGGATCCGCCAGACATTGGCGTCAGCGACGGCGGTCGGGGCGGGCGGCTCGACCGGCGGATCGCCCAGGGGGGCGCCGTCGGCGGCCCAGGCGGCGATCGCGGCTTTCTCCGCGTTGGTGAGACGGGCCTCATTGCGGAACTTCCCGTGGTCGGGGCTGGCGTGCCAGGGGGGCATCCGGCCCTCGCGGACGACCTCGGCGATCGTGTCGGCCCAGCCGGCCGCCTCCTCGTACGAGGTCAGCGCGAATGGGGCGATCGCGCCAGAGCGGTGGCAGTCCACGCAGCGATCCCGCAACACACGCGCCACTTGCCCTGAGTAGGTCACCGAGCCCTTCCCCGGCGCACGCACGCGGCCGATCCGACACCCGACAGCCTCCGTCGTCGGGGTGGACACCTCGCGCCCGGCAAGCAACTCCTCAAGCGCGTTGGCGAGGTCCCGGCGCGTCGGCGAAGGCCGGTGTGCGGCCGGGGTAAACTGGTCGTCAACCCGGCCCTGATACCGAACCGTGCGTTTCTCGTCGAGCACGACGACCTCGGGGGTGCGCTCGACCCCGAGGCGATCGGCCAACACGTTGCCGGCGTCCTTGAGGAACGGGAACGGAAGCTTGTGGACGTCCGCGAACCGACCCATCGCCGTGACACCATCCTGCCGGTTGGCGTCGACGGCGAAGAAGGCGACCCCCTTTGGCTCGAACTCGCGTGCAAGCTCGGCAAGTGTCGACCCATAGCGGTTGGCGACCGGACAGTCGACCCCCACGAACGCAACCACGATCAGCTTGCGGCTACGGACGTCATCCGACGAGTGCCAGGCACCCCGGAAGTCCTGGAGCCGAAACGAAACCTCAACCGCGGGCCCGCCCCACGCGACCGGGGCATGCCCGGCCACCGCGACGAGACAGAGACCGAGGCGCAGCAAGATCAATCGGCCTGGGGTGAGCATGGCAGAATAACTCGTGGGATCGCGAAGTCGCCCTGGATCGACGTCAGACTACCACGATTGTCAGAGGACAAGAAAGAGGCTGATCTCGAGACCCGCCGGAAGAGTCGCATCACGGTTATGGCTGTGGGAGCGAGAAGCCAGGCACTTGTATGACTTTAGCCGGCTGCAGCTACTTTGGCCGGTAGCGGAGGGAGGTGGCCGTTAGCGAGGTAAGCGGCAAGAGCATCGACAAACGTTTTGAGCGGGGCATGACCGCGTTGTTGCAGGGTCCGATACACGCTCATCAACACCGCTTGAGTATCGGCTCCACGTTCGCTCCGATTGCCGAAGCTGTTCTTGCGGATCATTACCGCGGGGCGGATCGCGCGTTCGGCGTGGTTGTTGTCAAACGGGACGTCGGGTTCATCGAGGAACGTGAAAAGGTCATCGCGATGGCGCCGCAGACGCTTGATCAACCGCTTGGCATCCTTGTCCTCCCACACCGTGGCGATCAACTCGTCCAGGCGGACCGTCAGACGCGTGCGCCGCGAGGCGTATTCCTCGGCAGGCACCTCGTCGCGTTTCTTCAGCCGAATCGCGTCGCCCAGCAGACGGCGCAGTTTCTTCACGAACCCGAGCCAGTTCGGTCCGGGGCGGCCGTACTTGGCCACCGTCTTCAACTCACGCAGCAAATGAACCAGGGTGTATTGCCCAGTCCGTAGTGGAGCCAGGCCGAGAGCACCAAGGTCCGGTTGCCGAGGGTGGCGCCGGGGAGGGCGTCGGTGACGATGGGTTCGACGGCCTTCTGACACCGGGGGCACCAGTCGCGATGGATCGTGTGCTCGGTAACGACCGGGGTGATCGCCTCGGGGATATCCTCGATGATGCGGGTCCGGGCCTGGTTGGTCCGGGTCAACGGGCCGTGGCATTCCGGGCAGGCTTCGAGGCGATGTTCGACCCGGCGATCGATCACCTCGGGCGTCGGTCGCCGCGTGCCCGGATGTCCCTTCTCGCGGCCGGGACGTTTGCGACGACCATCGGCCTTGGGCTTGAGGAAGGGGGGAATCATCGCCGAAGGGGTTGTCGGCGTGATAACTGGAGTTGTCGAGGGCTGGGCCTCCGCCGCTTTCTGAGCCAAGCTCAAGAGTGCGAAGACAACGGCTTCCTCACCTTGACGATAAATCTCTCTGGCCTGCTGCTTGGTGAGCGCAGGCCCAAGAGGGACGGGAGTGAGAAGTGTTTGATCCGTCATCGGTTTGGCCCAAGAGTCCCGAGCCAAGATCAATACGGAACGGTGGTTTCAAAAGCAAGGCAGTTGTCCCCTGCAGACGGCTAAAATCTTACGGTCATGAGAGGATCTCGATCAGACACCGATCACGCGGCCAAGAGACGGAACAACCTCGCCACACAATTACATAGTCACTATTAAAACACAAGCAATCCGATCTCGAGCGGCCTTGTTTGCGACGAAATCAACGCGAGCGCCGTGGTTTCTCGTCGTACGCCCCCTGCAAAACCGCCCAGATCGCGTTGGCCATGTTCTGGTGCCCCGCCTGGCTGAGATGAATCGAGTCGACGGTCATCCCCTGCTGCTGGAGCACACCGAGCAGAACGCGTTTGGGAACCAAGAGGGCGTTGTATTGCCGCGCCAGACGGCGCTGAATCCGCCCGTACGCGTTGTAAGTCGGGGGTAACGGCAACTCGAGCATGACGAGCACTCGGCCGGGCCGGCGGACGGCCGAGAGCAACGTCGCGAGCCCCGCTTCAAACTTCGCCGGGGTGGTCTCCCCCAGGATGTCATTGCCACCAATCTCCAGCAAAACGAGCAGCTCATCCGAAGAGACAGAATTCGCTTGCCGCAACGCGGAAGCGACGTTGGCCCCGGCTAGCGAGTGGTCGTGGACCACGACGTCATGGCGGTTCGCGAAGACTCCGGGCCAGGTCTTGACCTTCGACTGATTCGTCCCCGCCGTCACGGAATCACCGATGATCCCAAGAATCGGACGCCCGAGTTGAGGAACCGTCGGCGCCAGGTGATAGGGCCCTTCGACCAGCATGGCCCCAGCCCACAAGATGGCGACGGCAACCCGCAAGCCAAGAACGACTCGGGCCGGGAGCCGCCCGCGAAACGCTTCGCCCGCGACCCATGACAACGACGCAAGGACCAGGAGGATCTCGAACCAAGGCGGCAACGGCGTCGCGGATAAGAAGATCAACGTGACGCCGTAAAAGACGAGGGTGTTCCGAAGGATCCGGAGGTAAGGCCTCCTCGCCAGGGCAGACAGACCGACCGCAACGATCAGGCAGGCAGCCCCCGTGAAGAACGACTGGCCGCTCGCAACGTGGAAGACGAGCCATCGCGTAAGCATCAAGCATGTTCCCGTCTTCGATTCACGGCCTTCTCAAACCAGGCAGGCCCACCCGATGCATTCCCGCGTGACCAAAGGGGGGAGGCTCGCGAAAAGAAAGCAAGCGTTTCGGGGCCCCTGTCCCAGGCCGGAAAGAATCGCGCAATCGCGTGAATGTGATTGACTTGCGCCTGTCCTCCCTGGTACGAAGTACCCGTTGTCTCTCCTTGATGCAAGAGACAGGTGCGACCACCTTCGCGATTCGACCACCACGGAATTATTCACCCCGACATGTTCGAGCCGATGCGCTACGCCGCGCTGTTCGGTGTTCTTGGTATCTTGCTTGGGTGCGCTGCCATGCAATCGGCGGCCGGAGTCGGTGTAAGCGCCGTCGGTGTGCTCGCCGTGGCCGAGGGATACGTGGCACTCTGCTTGCTGACCATGGCGCTGACTTACGGCTTGAATGATCGGGGTATCCCACTCGAGCGGGCCTTCGGATACTTCGGGGGGAGGCAAGCCCTCGGCCTGCTCTTGCTCCCCTACCGGGTGCTTGCCCGGATCACGCTGGCTCTGCTCCGCCGCTGCGACTCGATGGAGTTGATGCATCCGATCGGCCCTCGGCTCTACGTGGGACGGCTCCCTTTGCGCTCAGAGCAGGCGAAGCTGACGGCGCTCGGGGTGACGTCGGTCCTGAACCTTTGTGCCGAGTTTCCGCGACGCTCACGAAGGCTCGCCCCCTCAGACCTGGAGACGGCCTACCTGCCGGTCCTCGACGGCACGGCCCCGTCCGATCGGCAATTCCGCCAGGCCGTGGAATGGATCGCGGCTCGTCATGGCGAAGGCCGATCGGTTCTGATTCACTGCGCCCAGGGACGCGGGCGAAGCGTGACCGTCGCCGCCGCGGCGCTTTGCCGGCTCGGGTTGGCGGCTGATCCCGACGATGCGCTGGCCCAAATCGTTTCCGTCCGGACCAAGGCCAGACCGTCACGCAAACAGCGGCAGGCCCTTGCTCGATTCTGGAACTCGGATCGAGCGGGTCCGTTTCCGTTCCCGAGTTCACTCCGCCCGAACATAGACACAACCTCCTGACTCTTTTGGAAGGGTATCGGCGCTCTTATGGAACCACCCCCGCTGCGGTCCGTCCTGATGGGCGAGTTTTTTGGGACCTTGATCCTGGTCCTTCTGGGTGACGGAGTCGTCGCCTCGGTATCGCTGCTGGACAAGCAAGCCAACTGGATCGTGATCACGACGGGGTGGGGCCTTGCCGTCACACTGGGCGTCTACGTCAGCGGCCGGCTGAGCGGCGGCCACCTCAATCCGGCCGTCACACTGGCCCTGGCCGCCCGCGGCGAGGTCGCCTGGAGTCGGTTGCTCCCCTACTGGTCGGCCCAGCTCGCCGGCGCCTTCTGTGGCGCGGCGTTGGTCTATGCCGACTATTTCGCCGCCTTCACGGCCTTCGAGCACACCCACCACATCGTTCGAGGGGGAATGGTCGAAGGCAAGCTCGACGGCCCCGCGGCGGGAGGAGCGGGCATCTTCGCCACCTACCCCGCGTTCGATGGGTTGGCCGGCAACTTCTTCAGTGAGTTTCTCGGCACAGCGCTCCTGCTCTTCGGCGTCCGTGCCGTGACCGATCGCCGAAACGCATCGCCGCAGATGAACCTCGAGCCGATTCTGATCGGCGCGGTCGTCTGGGCGATCGGCCTCTCGCTCGGAGGCCTGACCGGCTACGCGATCAACCCCGCGCGTGACCTCGGGCCCAGGCTGGCGTCGGCCGTCTTTGGCTGGGGGCCGGCGGTCTTTCAATCCCACAACTACTACTTCTGGGTGCCGATCGTCGGGCCTTTGGCCGGCGGAATCGTGGGGGCCGCCCTTTACGACCTCGCGATCCATCGCCATCTCCCCCCTGCCAACGAGCCCAGCCCGCCCGGCCGCCTCTCGCCCTGAGCTTGCGGATTGATTATTCTGGAAGGGGCGCCCCAAACGAAGTATGGGGTGCCCCCGCCTCCTGCCGGAAGTTGGGTGGGCACGGCTAGCCCTGCCTTTATCCGGGCCCTAGAATTCGTTCGCTATCAAAAAAAAGAAGGCGTGCGGGGCCTTCGTCGGTTGAACCCAATCGCTAGCGAGCGTGCCTGGGGCGTTAGGGTCCCCCCTCGACTCATTTTGGATTTGGTTTCCTGCCCCAACTGATCGAATTGAAAAACAGAAGCGAAGTGAAGGACGCCGTTGATGCCCGAGACCCTGTTCGAGAAGGTATGGAAACGCCACGTGGTGACGACCACCGACGAGGCGACTCTACTCTACGTCGACCGGCATCTCATCCACGAGGTGACGAGTCCGCAAGCGTTCGAGGGGCTCCGACTGGCCGGGCGTAAAGTCCGCCGCCGTGACCTCACGTTCGCCACGCTCGACCACAACGTTCCGACCGAGAATCAACTCGATATTCGCGAGCCCATGTCGCGCCGGCAGGTCGAGACCCTCCGCGCCAATTGCCGCGAGTTCGACGTCACGCTCTACGACATGCAGAGCGGCCACCAGGGAATCGTTCACGTCATCGGCCCGGAGCTCGGCCTGACCTTGCCGGGCACGACGATCGTCTGCGGCGACAGCCACACGAGCACCCATGGGGCGTTCGGGGCCCTGGCCTTCGGGATCGGCACCAGCGAGGTCGAGCACGTCCTGGCCACCCAGACCCTCTGGCAAGGGCGACGGCCGCACTCGCTCGGGATCGAGGTCACGGGTACGCTCCCGGCCGGTCTCGAACCGAAGGACATCATCCTGGCCGTCATCCGGGCGATCGGCACCGGGGGAGCGACCGGGCATGTCATCGAGTACTACGGCCCGGCGATCACGGCCCTCACGATGGAAGGGCGGATGACCGTCTGCAACATGTCGATCGAGGCCGGGGCCCGCGCGGGCTTGATCGGGCCCGACGACACCACGATTGAGTACATCACCAAGGGCGACCGCCCATTCGCGCCCAAGGGCAAGGCACTCGAGGCCGCCCTGAACGACTGGAAGCAGCTTCGAACCGACGACCCGTCCGCGTTCGACCGGCACATCTCGATCGACGCGAGCACCTTGGCACCGCAAGTCACCTGGGGCACGAACCCGGCGATGACGGTCGACGTGACCGGGCAAGTTCCCGACCCCGACAATGTCCCGTTCGCCAGCCGGGAAGACGCCCGCCGGGCCCTCGACTACATGGGCCTGACTCCCGGCACCCCGATGACCGAGATCCCGGTCGACATCGTCTTTATCGGCTCATGCACCAACGGCCGGATCGAAGACCTCCGCACGGCGGCCAAGGTCTTCCAGGGCCGCAAGGTCGCCGCGGGGGTTCGCGCCTTGATCGTCCCTGGGAGCGAGGCAGTCCGGGGCCAAGCCGAGGCGGAAGGTCTCGACCGAATTTTCTCCGCGGCAGGCGCCGAGTGGCGGCAGGCGGGGTGCAGCATGTGCCTGGCGATGAACCCGGACAAGCTGACCCCCGGTCAGCGCTCGGCCAGCACCAGCAACCGCAACTTCGAAGGGCGGCAAGGCCCTGGCGGCCGAACCCACCTCGTCAGTCCGGCCATGGCGGCGGCCGCCGCGGTCACCGGGCACTTCACCGACGTTCGCCACCTTCTCAAGTAAGGATATCATGGAACCGTTCGTGACCCATCGTGGTCGGGTGGCTGTGCTCGACTGGAGCGACGTCAACACCGACCTCATCATCCCGGCCCGGTACCTCAAGCGGATCGAGCGCACCGGCTACGGCCCCCTGCTCTTCGCCGACAAGCGTTACGCGCCCGGCGCGGCCCCAGCCGTCGACGATCCCACCGCGGCCGGCGAAGATAACCCGGAATTCCCGCTCAACGACCCGTCGAACCGCGGGGCATCAGTCCTGGTGGTCGGCCGCAACTTCGGCTGCGGGTCGAGCCGCGAGCACGCCGTCTGGGCCGTGGCCCAGGGAGGCTATCGCGCCGTGATCGCCCCCGGCAAGGGCGAAGGCTTCGCCGACATCTTCGAAGGCAACGCCTTCAATAACGGCCTCCTCCCCATCGAACTCGCCGAAGCCGACTGGAAGGAAATCGCCGAGGCCGGTCGCACCGAGGGGGGAGCCGAGGTGACCATCGACCTCCGCGACCAGGCGATCACCCTCCATTCGGCTCAAGGCGTCGAGAAGCGATTCTCCTTCGACGTCTCCGAATCCGATCGCCACCGCCTCCTCAACGGCCTCGACGCGATCTCGGAGACCCTCCTCAACGACGAGGCGATCCGCAAGCACGAGCAGTCCACCCCCGCCTGGCTCACGCCCCAGACGGCCTGAGCACCGCTCCCTCGCCGTAGTGTCTCATCGCTCGGCAGGGACTGACTCCTGACCCCCGAGAACCCATCGTCCTCCCCCTCTCGCAGTCTGATCGTCGCGAGAGGGGAGGACGTTTTACGTCTTGGCTGCGTCCCTGTTTGCTTATCTCCATGGTTCACCCCCTTTCGGCCATGCACCGATCGTAGCATGGACCGCAAGAAGGGGTTCACCGAACGCACAGGTCTCTTGGTGTGTCTGGATAGGAATAAGATGCTCAAAAGACAAGGTAGGGGGCAGAATGCGAACCAAGACGCACGAGGATATTCTGATCGAAGCCTTGTCGGCCGGTCGCGCTGCGGACGGAACAGGAGTCGTCCGGACCATCTTCTTGGCGGCACTGGCGGAGCATGCCGCAGACCTCAGGGAGTCAGTGGCCATGCACCCAAACTGGGTAAACCAGGAGGCTTGAGTAAGCTGCCAAGACTCGAGGACAGATTTACAGTTTTGCTAAATCACCCAGATTTCCCAATTGAAGTGCATGGCCACTGGTGGCCCCCCGTTTGGTGGATACCCCCTGCTAATGAACAATCCGAGGTGTTGTTGATAACCTCGTCCAGAGCGAGGTTATCAGGTGCGCATTCAGTTTCGATCAGGTGCCGGATGCTGCGGCCCAGGCGGTTCTGAAGCTTATGGGTTGAAGGACGAAGCGAAAGGCCGACGGGCGCGTTATCTTCGGTGAGAGTATCTCCACCGGAGGTTGCGATGAAACGCGGTTGCCTCATTGTCGGCGCGGTATTCGTGTGCTCGATCGTCGTCTATGTCGTCTTGGCGGCTAAAGCGTCGCAGGGGGCGGCGCGGCGGTCACAGTGTGTCGGCCAGCTCAAGTGGATTATCGTTCATTTGCACTTTTATCATTCCGTTCACGGCTCATTCCCTCAGGGCACAATACCGAACCTGGGACTGCCGCCGGAGCGTCGGCTGAACTGGGTGGTCGAACTCTGGTCTGTGTTGGGCATCGGGGCAATCCTCAAGGTCGACCCAACGAAGGGTTGGGATGAGCCGCCCAACTGGCCGCCGAAGGTTGTCGCGTCCGAGAACGTGACCTTCCAGGGGATGGAGCCGGAAGATTCGGGCGATTGGGTCACCTGCCCCGACCATCGTAGACCGAGGAAGCCGTTCCCGCTAACCTACGTCGGGGTAGCGGGGGTCGGAGCCGACGCCCCAAGACTCCCCTCCAAGCATCCCCGCGCGGGGGTCTTCGGTTATGACCGCGCGACCCGCATCGAGGACATCACCGACGGTACGAACCAGACAATGATGCTCATCGAGACTGCCCGCGATCTCGGGCCTTGGACGGCAGGGGGACCGTCAAGCGTACGCGGGGTCGACCCAGCGACAAAGCCCTACATCGGCCACAACCGGCCCTTCGGGGGTTACCACCCCGGTGGGGTCAATGTGGCTTTCGCCGATGGATCCGTCCGTTTCCTCCGCCACTCAATCGAACCAAGCATCTTCGAGGGTCTCTCGACCGTCGCGAGGGGCGAACGCCTGCCAACCGCGTGGGACCGATAGATTCAGGGCTTACTCCTCGCGGTGACTTCACGGCGAACAGACTGCCCTCTGCTCTTAACGTTGTTTTTTTCGTTTGCTACGGGAAAGTCAGGTATGACGATAATCGTCACACCTGGTGTGGGGATGATTCCCCCATACCAGCCCGACGAAGTGTGACGATTCCGTAGATACCAGACCGGGGAGCCGGCAGGCCCTGTTATAACCTGCCCCAGTGACAGGTTATCGGTGATGGTGCCCCATAGTCACCATTTATAACAGGGACTCTCCCCCTGTTAATTGTGGCCAGAAACCACATTTGGCTCTGCTGTCGCATCAAAGTAATACAGCCAAGAAGAGTCCAAGCCGAGGGCCTTCGATAATTCGTCGACCTCACTCGGAACCGAGTCTCTGCGATACGTGCGGACGACCCAAAGTCCCTTGACGGGGAAGGCAACGTGCACCCGATTCCCCGACATGGCCCCTGGGTCGGATGGCGGTAGGTCCCATAGCAGCGAGAGAAGTCGCACCAGGTCCCGCGGCGAGAGGAGCGTGGCGTTACCGCCGCCATCCCAAGAATTGAGCCATTCCTCGTGGATCACCCCATCTGGGGTCACCCACGAGCTTTGCCCGTAGTCCCGGCCATTCTCCCAAGGTCCGGCAACCCGGGCCATTTTGACGAGGTCATCTCCCTTCACTACCGGTGCCCCATGCTTCGGCCAGAACTCACTAGAGGGGCGAGCGCACCAGCGGCGCTCACGTGCGTGTCGATCGAGCGGCGGGATACGGTTAAGCCACGAGAACCCGGCAAAGAGTAACGCACACACGACCGGCGCGAACATGAGCGACCAGAGCGAGAATCTCCAATGTCGTCGATCGTAGGTAATCGGTTCAGTCATGAGGTGGCTGCTCCTGGCGATCGCGGGGTTGATCCCCATGGTGTGGAGATGATCTCCACACCGAACGCATAAGAGTTCTAAATGACGTGTTTCCCGACATTTAGAAGTTGCTCGGCCTGGGAAATACGGGGGAAATCCCGTGTTTGACTCCATTTAGACGCTAATCGCTCGACCGGGGGTTTGGCGACTCTCCCGGCTTGTTTTCTGCCAAGGGTTACGGGAATTCGACCCTGAAATCAGGGGTAGTTTGGCGACGCAGTTTGACCTCGCGGTTGAGTTGGTACCTGGCAAGGGTTTGCGACGATTTGACCCCGAAAAACGGCCAGTTTGACCGCGCGGTTCAGCGACGTTGCCAAACCCTATGAAACAATGGGTCTACACACTGTGTAGGTCTGTTTTGGGGCAAGTTCAGCGACGTTGGTCAACGACGCGGTCCAGCGATGTTGCCCGAGCGATGTGCCAGGCAGGCACATCAACAAAGGGTATTGTTTCAAACAACACCCTATGGGTGACCTCATTTGAAGTGATGTCGCCAAGGGCACCAACGATCAATTAGACCGCCTTTACCTTCGCCGCTTTGGGCTTTGTGACAGCCGATTTCACAATGGCCTTCGGCTTGACCGTCATGCCAGCGACCACGGCAGTCAGTTCTCGACCAACCGCGACAAGAGCTTTGAGCATTAGATCCACGGTAACTTCGTCAGTCGCCGCTTCAACCTTCGCGATGCGGGATTGGCTTGATCCGATCAAGTCGGCGAGTTGCTTTTGGGTCAGCCCTTTCTCCTCACGTCCCTCACGAATCGCTCGCGCCAGGGCCACGCGGAACTCGACGATCTGATTCTCGGCCTCGCTCAACCCAAGGAAGTCGGCCGCATCCCCGAACTTGAAGCCGGCCGCTTCCAACCTCTTTCGTTTCTCAGGATCCATTGGGACCTCCTTTGTTAGCTCGCCTCGTCGTATCGAGCGAGTCGTGACTTGCATCGGTCAATCGCGACCTTTGGGGTTTGCTGGGTGATCTTGGCGAAAACATCGACGATCACAATAGCGTCGGCATCGATCCGGTAAACGATCCGCCACGAGCGGTTTTCGTCCTTGATCCGAAGTTCGTGGCATCGCGCCCCGATGCTTGGCATCGGACGGGAGTGCGGCATCCCGAAGATCTCACGATTCTGGATGCGGCGGAGCAACAATCCGGCTTCGATCCTCGCCGCTTCCGAGAAGGGCGGGGTTTTGATTTCGCCGTGCAGCCAGGCCAGAGGTTTGGGTTCTTCGTTTGCCGTGCTCACGAGCAGAGTATATGCCAAATTCGACATAGCCTCAATATGTCGAATTTGGCATTAGCACGGGGAGTCAGTGGCCATGCACCGAAACAGGGTAAACCAGGAGGCTTGTGTAAGCTGCCAAGACTCGAGGACAGATTTACAGTTTTGCTAAATCACCCAGATCTCCCAATTGAAGTGCATGGCCACTGGTGGTCTGGTGGTCCCCATTTCCATAGTGCGCCTCCTTGGGCGCCTGGCCATGCGATGCTACGGATTGAAAAATCCCCTGCCACTTGACCCGCTTGCTTTCCCGCAGACAATTAGACAACATCCTAAATGTTTGCGACGGCCCTCCGAATAACGGGTAGAGAGCTCGGCCGATGAACGACGTTTTTAAGGCCCTCTCCGACCCGACGCGCCGCGAGATCCTCCGCCTTTTGAGGGGGGGCGAGAGGACGGCGGGAGAACTGGCCGAGCATTTTGCCATGACCAAGCCGTCGATGTCGCATCACTTCGCGGTCCTGAAGGAGGCGGAGCTGATCCGAAGCCGCCGCGATGGGAAGCAAATCTATTACACGCTCGACACCACGGTAATCCAGGACGTCCTCGTCTGGATTCACGACATGTTCGGGGGTGGGGAGAGCAACTCATGACTCGAGCATCTTGGCTCACCGCGATCGGGCTCATCGTCGCAGTCTGGATCGGCACTGCGATGGTCTATGGATCACTCCCGGACCGGGTTCCGACCCACTGGAACATCCGAGGACAGGTGGACGCCCATGGACCGAAGGCACTGGCTGCACTCCTCATGCCGGCGGTCATGGTGGGGATGCTCGCCCTCTTCGCGGCGCTCCCCTGGCTCTCGCCCGCTCAGTTCAAGTTGGAGGGCTTCCGATCGACCTACGGATTCATCGCCGTCATCGTCCTCGCGATGCAGGGCTTCATCCACACCATGTTGCTGCTAGCGGCGATGGGTTATCAGTTCGACATGACCAGGTGGCTTGTGGCAGGCACCCTCTTCGGTGTTGGCCTGATGGGGAATGTGATGGGCAAGGTCCGCCGCAACTTCTACGTCGGTTTCCGCGTCCCCTGGACCTTGGCCAGCGAACGAGTTTGGAACGAGACCAATCGCCTGGCTGCCTGGTTAACCTTCGGCGTTGGCCTGCTGGGCTCGGCTGTCGCCTTGATGGGCTACCCGATCGTGGCGCTCTCCTCGCTGGTGTTGATCGTGGTCATTCCGACGATTTTTTCGCTCGTGCGTTACAAGCAACTCGAGCGCAGTGGCGGACTCTGAGCGAGAATCGCCTGGGCTTCCCTTTCCCTCCGTCCCAAGCAACCCCCGCCGACCGAATGTTTCTAATAAAACTGATCACGCTTTCAATTTTACATAAAATCTGAAATCGCAACAGGGAGGGGAAAGGACCGAGAACCTTCAAAATCGCCAATATACATACTCTGAATCAACTCAACGGAGATTACCGATGAGGCTGTTAACAAACGCGACGTTACGGGTTTTCGCCGTCATCCTCGTTCTGGCCGGGTGGGCCCGCAGTTGCGAACGAGCCGAAGAGCAAGGAACACATATGGGAGGGCAAACTGGCGATCAACGCGGGGATCGAACTTCGCCTGGTCTTCTGATTTAGTAGGACTGACAATGTGGCGATTTGATGGAAGACTCAAAGCATGGTCGCTCATGGCCGTCGTGGCGATCGTGGCGGTATCCCTCGCAGCGGCACAGGTCGAAAGTGCCCCCAGGGCCGCGATCGCTATCATCGGGGCCTGCCTCTTCTATTTGGGATACGAGAGGTATTCGGCTGCGCTGACGCAGAGACGGGTAAGAGGTTTAACGACAAGCGGGTTGCAGAAAGCGGTCATACTCCTGGACTCTGCAATCTTTTCGGTGTCGGTCATCGGGTTCTCGGACATCGCGTTCCTGATCGGTTACTACGGGTTTATGAAGATCGCCTACAAGGCTGTCGTGATGAGCCACTGGACGCCTTACAACGATTCTGGCTTCATGGCTACGGGCGTAGTTATCGGAGGGATCCTGGCCTTGTGCGTCGCATCATCCTTGAGGCGAACGATCGATCGAGAAAAGTTGAGGTATTCGCATCGGTGGCTCAACCTATGGCCAGTCGGGCTGGTGATCTTCCTTGGGATCGTTCTGGGTTCGGAGGAGATGAGGGAGCGATATTCGTTCTGCCAGATGATGGCAGCCTATCACGCGGGACCGAATGCGCAGATGGACGGCCTGAAGAATGCCGCGGCACATGCCTGGCTAAGGCAGTGGTATGAGCGTGCGTCGATTCGCCCGTGGTTGCCCGTTCATCCTGACAGAGTTCCCCCGAGTCTGGAGTAGGTCAGCCCGAAGGCATTGATGCCAGCCGGCCTTCGTTCTCGATCCGGAAAGGGCTCGAAGTCGGGACGTCAATGGCCATGCGTCCCAACAGGACAAATCAGGAGGCTTGAGTAAGCCGCCAAGACTCGAGGACAGATTTGCAACTTTGCTATATCACTCAAATTTATCAGCCGAAGTGCATAGCCACTGTTGGCCCGAATTTCGCATCGACAACTATAACTTTTTGCTGCGTCCCGTCCGGACGAGGGGGGGGCGTTTCAGCCACCACGGCGTCGTGGCCGAAACGCCCCCCCTCGTCCGCCGCACCTCAGCGAGCCGGGCTCGCGAGGGGCCGGTCGACGGACGCGATCACGCCGTCGTCGGGTAGTTCGAGAACCACCCGTGGTAGTTGGATGTCATACTCGTCTGCCCCCCGCCGGGAGACGTCGCGGCGGCGGCGGTCGTGGTGACGCCGACGCCGGCGTTGCCCGTCACGAACCAGTTCGGCCCCACGACGACCCCACCGAACGTCGTGGTTGGCAAGCCTGCGATCGGGATCGAGGTCGAGACGTGCAGGCTGAGGGGCGACCACGTCACGGAGACAGCGGAACCGTTCCCAAGGACCAGGGAGCCGGTGCCGCTGTTCCCGGTGATCGGATTGACGGTGAGGGGAACGGCGGCCCCACCGAACACCACGTTTGGTTGGCCCAGGGCGCCGGTGAGACTGGCGACTGCCACAGAGAGGCCACCGTCCGGGACCCCATTCTGAAGCCCTGGCCCCGTGTTCAGGCCTGCGGCCCCTAGGACGATCGCCCCCGCGTTCGGGCCGGCCGGGCTACAGGCCACGTCGAACGTCTCGTGCAGAAACACGGGCGCCTGCGTATAGGTGACCTGCGACCCCGGAGTGCCAAACTGGTCATCCGCAAGGGTATAGGCGCGGGACCAATTGGCGTTGGCTCCCAGGGTGCCAAAGATGTTCGGCGAGCCAGCCGTGGATTGGCCAGTCCAGTTGACCGTGGCCATGGCGTTGGCGGACACCGTGTAGTTGCCGATGTTCCCGGCGCCGGACCCATTTCCAGGGTTAGGGAAATCGACGATGGTCGACGAGGCCAGGCCCGCCATCGTGAGGTGCGCCCCGGGGACGGTCCACGTCATCCCCATCATTGGATCCGTAAACGTGACCGACGCAATATCCGCGTCGAGCGTCGGCGTCA
The DNA here is from genome assembly GCF_045290345.1 of Singulisphaera photorubra. Classification (GTDB taxonomy): domain Bacteria; phylum Planctomycetota; class Planctomycetia; order Isosphaerales; family Isosphaeraceae; genus Singulisphaera. The sequence goes on from NZ_CP155447.1 coordinate 7,052,675, forward strand.
CGGTCGCCCCGGCGAGCCCACTCTGCGTCTGGTCCAAACCCGCGAGGAGCACGCCGTTACTCATGGCATTGCCGGCGCTGTTCGCCTGCGCAAGATTGGGGATCAGCGATCCTGGCCCCTGCATCCAGAACGCCGGCACGGCCAGCGATCGGCCCTCGAGCGAGCCGCCTCGCTCCTGGCGGGGATCGGTAGGTCTGAACCTGCGGTCGCGGGCCCTGCGCCGCGGGGTAATGCCCAATAAGCGTAGCATGGTGCGTCTCCCGTTGAAGAAAGTGGCAAACCGCCAACACCGCAGCCCCACGGCAATGCACCCGATGCGCGCGGCCCAAGCCGCCCACGCCAGGACTCATCAATTCTCGAATGTGGCTGAACTCTTATCCGAGACAGTAAATGCCGAGGAGCCCGATCTCGGCGCGCAGCTCCGACGAGCAGGCCCGTCCACCTCAAGGGGGACGGGCCGAGCCGGTGCCGCGCGCACCGCGGGTCCTCGCATCGCGCAAGGTCCGCGTTTCATCCCGTTACCCGCCACGACCCGACGGATAACATCGACGTGAATGAGGCCAGATCAGACACGGGTATAACCCAGCGACATCAAGAAATCAATGGTGTCAGCATGATTTCCCTATAGGGACATCACGCTTTCATTCAACCGCCTGTCATTGCAGGGGCACTCGGCTCCGGCCCGCCGGCGCGGCCGCGTCTTCCCTCAAGGAACCATTCGGCGCAAGATCATTTTTTTCAACATTTCATTCAACTGTTTACGTGCTAACACAAACAATAACCATACGAATCCGAATTACTGCGACTCTCCACGCCCACGGGGTCGTGCAGAAACGAATCGGCCAGAACCAGCGTCAAAGCATGCGCCAACGGCGAAGAGTCAGTGGCCGTGCACTCAAACAGGGCAAACCAGGAGGCTTGAGTAAGCTGTCAAGACTCAAGGGCTGATTTGCAGTTTTGCTAAATTACCCAGATCTCCCAATTGAAGTGCATGGCCACTTGGTCCTTGGTCGATCATGGTGGGCCCCTGCCCCGTCTTGTTGCCGGCGTGGGGCTAGAACGCGAACGTGCAACAGCTGTCAGGCCCGTTGTAGATCAGTATGCACCGGCTCAGCAGGTCGCGGCCCATGATCATGCCGACGTCGAACCTGTCCAGGTCCTCGACCGCGACGACTTTCGCGTTCGAGGCCAACAGCACTGACGGGATGCCCGGGAACATGAGCCGGATTCGGTAGATGAGGCCGACCTCGGGGGCCGACGCACCCACGCCGAGGACGCTGCGCTCGCCGCCGGGATCCAGGCCCAATTCTTCGGCGAGCCGGCGGCTGATCATCGACAGTTCGGAACCCGTGTCGAGCATGACCGGGACCGTGAGCAGCGATGCCCATTCGAACTCGCCGGCAGCCAGCGCCGCCTCGGCCGCGACCGAGGTCGGGCCGATAATCAAGGCAACGACCGGGGGCAGGTTAGCGACGACCGGGACGGTCAGGTTCGGCATATCGCGACATCGCGGGTGACGAGGGCGGGCGGCTCTGCGACCAGGACTTGCCTGATGTAGAGCGGCCCCAGTCCGAACGCCTCGTAGCCGGCGCACTCCGCAGCCACATCGCTCTCCAGCGGGCCGACGCACTCCTCTCCCACGATCACCACGAACAGGCCCTCGGACGTCTTGAGGAGCTCGGGCAATATCCGCTCGTATGTCGCACGCTCGACGTCGAACCCGCGATAGGGCCGACGACGAGTTGACGTCTCGATTGGAGTCGGCATGGCACCTCCTGTGCTCGTGCTCGGTTCGGAGATGGCAAAACCGGACCCACCCCGGACCGTTGCCGCCTCCTCGTGACCCCGGATCCTCTCCTCAATCGCGCTCGCCAGGACCTCCCAGCTCCGGCCGGGGTCCTGGAATTGGTCCCGCAAGATGCTCGCCATATCATCGGCGAGTGCGTAAAGCTTCACGTCCGATTCGTCAGAAGCGGGAACCTCGGCCCGAGTAAGCAGATACCGGGCCTTTTGCTCGGAGGAAGCGGGCGTTCCGGGGTGGTCGTCTCTGATGCCGGGCATTCCGCACCTTGTAGCAGAGGGGTCGAAATCGAGGAAGTCGTCTTTGCCCTCAATCTAAATTCTATCACAGTTACGCGCGGGCCGGGGAGGGCGTATCTTTGGGACGCGCACCCCGGGTGGCGCCTCCCCCCTGCCCTACGATCCGCATGATCCTCCGGTCGGCATTTTCTTAAGGAAATCGCCCGCCATGACGGCTCACTTCCTCAAGGAGGAGGGAGTCAGTGGCCATGCACCCAAACAGAGCAAACCAGGAGGTTTGAGTAAGCTGCCAAGACTCGAGGACAGATTTGCAGTTTTGCTAAATCACCCAGATCTCCCAATTGAAGTGCATGGCCACTGGTGGTCCCCCGAGGTTGCGGACAGGACGTAAGAGCGTCGCCCCCCCCCCCAATCGAGCCGCAGGGCCGCGTCGAGCGAGAAGTACGCGCTGTATGCAGCGATGGTGTGGTTGTTCAGGACCGCGTTGAAGGCCAACAGCGGGGTGCCATGCGGCGGCGGCCAGGCTCACGAACCACGCCCAGTCATCGTCCACCGAGCGATTCAGAAATCGCGTGTACCCGACGAGGAAGCATGCGAACGGGACAACGTTCAGGAGGATGATGATCGGTTTGAAATAGAGCGTGGAAGCCGGCCACGCGAGATTTCTTGCCTGGACGCTCGAGCGCGGCGTGCCAGGGGGCGAGGCATGCGGCAACGAGCGTCGGCAGCAGGGGTGGCTTGCTCGAGTAGAAGTGCTGCACGGGGTCTCGTCCTGGCTGCTCGTGCTGGAACGGCGCGAGGCGATACACCTTGTCGATCGTCCTGGAAGACCATGGGCATTCGTCGATCGAATACGCACGCCGCTCGACCAGTGCCCAGACCGTACACCATCGCGAGATGTCGTTGCTCCCGACCAAGGTCGAGGACTTCGGCGTCACGCCGAGCGACAGGGCGGAGCGCTGCCGATGACCACGATGGCGACGTGGCAACGGAACTGAACGAGCCGCTCGAGAGGATCTGCTGTCGCATGCATAGGGCCGCTTCCACGGGTTAGTAATTGTCGCCGACAATCTCCCCACCGCCGATCGTCCCCAAGGCTCTCCACAAGCTTCGGTCGATGCCCTTGCTGACGAATCGGACGGTCCCGTCGCCGAGCGCCAGGACAACCCCACCGTTCGAATGCCGGCTCGTCGCCGTCATCCCGACACCCTCCCACGTCAGGCCGTTCTTGCAGCTCTGGCGCCCGGGCGTCATGAGGTGATTGTAGCGCGTCCAATTCATGTTGCCCTCGAGCCAGGTCTTGCCGCCGTTGGCGTCGATGAAGTACCCACGTGCCTCGGTCTCGGTCAAGGAGATACACCAGTCGTGGAACGACTGCTCGGTCCAGAGGTTCGGCCTGGAGACGAGGAGGCTGAGGAAATCGACGGGGTCCCGGCCCCCCGAGACCTTGCAACGTTCGCTGAAGGCGGCCGTCGTGGACAGCCCGTCGGTGATGTTCGCGTATCGGATGCCTGCGTTCTGGCCGAACATCCCGTCGCCCGACCGGCCCGCCCAACTGCTGCCGTTGCACGTGCGATAATTGTTCGCCCCCCAGCGGTGGTCGACGCTGTCACGGTCGCTGGGGCACAAGAACGTCTCGACGACGGTCTGACCGGCCGTGTAGTTTACCCCGGGTTCGCCTTGCGGTCCCAGCTGGGCGTCGATGTACGGGAAGAACGGCGCGACCTGGAAGTTGATCGCGTTGAAGAGGGATAGCTGATCGAGATAAAGCAACATCTGCGTCTGGGCGGAATAGCGGCGAGCGGCCAGGGAGCCGGTCGTCGCCGACGTCTTGTCGTCGTCGGGGCCCACGCCGAACGGAAGGACCGCGAACGTCGTGTGGTAATTCTGCAATGCCAGAGCCAGCTGCTTGAGATGGTTCGTGCAGGTCAGCCGCCTGCCTGCCTCGCGCGAGGCTTGGACGCCCACGAGCAGCAACCCGGCCAGGAGCCCAACGATCGCGATCACCACCAAGAGTTCGATCAGGGTGAAGGCTCGTCGACCCCGACCATCTCCAGGGACACTCATGGTCCGTCTCCTCTCCGCACGCCGTAAAGAGACGGCGCAGGAGCAACGGGGTTGAAGCCGGCCCCACTCACGTTGATAGCCCAATCGTGCGCCGACGAAGTGCAGTTAATCGATCGCATCTCTACGCCATCAGTTAATCTGTCGTATCGCCGCGCTATTGTGTGTCATTTTGACAGAGTAGTCCAGAGCCCTGAGATATTTCGTCGCCGCGAAACCGCCCCCTCCGTGGCCGCATCGGCAAGCGGGGCAGGCGGAGGGCGGTCCGAGTCGCGGCCGGCACGCAGCGGCCCGGTCAGGGACCAGGGAACTCTCGCGCCACCGTCGTCGTCAGCCATCGTGACGTCCAGGGGTCAACGACCTTGCGCATCCCTCTCCCACCGTGCATGGGTCATCGCCCGCACCTGGCCTGCCCCCCAAAACCTGGTCCAGTCTTAATGAAAATCGTACAACCGGCAGAGAGCCAGGGACACTAGGACGCGCGGCTTCGCCCGAGCGTGGCGCACAACGCGATGATCACCGTGGTACCGACCAGGATCCCGATGGCTCCCCACCAGAAACCCGACGACCGCGCCCCTCGTTCCTCGGGCTCGATCAACGTCGTCGCCCGGATCCCGAAGGTACGGAAGAGGACCACGAGCGAGTCGGACGAAGGCGGGGGGATCGCGTGGAGCCTGATCTGCTTGATCTTTTCGTCCCCGCACGGGAGCTCGTGGATCACCCGAAAGGTCGACTCCGGCTCTTCGCAGGCCTCGTACACCAGTGTCTTCCCCCGGCGGGTCAGGCGGAGCATCCCCGACGAGGAATTGGCCGGCTCCTCGTTAAAGTTCAGCTTGCGCTTCCCGTTCACGAGCCGGCCCCGATGCGCAAACAACATCTCACCATCCTTGGGCTTGGAGAGCCGCATCAGCGTATACGTATGCTGTGCCTCCGAATCGTAGATGATGCCAAGGCTCAGCCCCGGCGCGGGGTCGCGACTCGGACGCGACCCCTTGACGATCTCGTACGACAGGGTGATCTCGAAGTCGCCCGCGATCCCGACCGTCGGCGCGATCCCGACCGGGACCTCCGGCATGCGCTTCGGGGCGAATGCGATGCGCAGACCGCGCGAGGTGGGGCTGATGAACCTCTGCGCATTTCGTCCGACCAGCGTCCACCGCAGCGGCTCGAACTGGCTCCGGCGGAAATCCGCCTCGAAGACCGCGCCCGGCGGCCCCCCTTCCGTGGCGGCGAGGGAGGCCAAGGCGACGAAGAGTATGCTTATCACGTCTGGATCCTCGGATGGGGTGGCTCGCCGATCTCGCCTGCGCCCGCGGTCCCGCGGGTCTCGCCCCGGACCAGCAACGCGAACATCGCGCAGAGGACCAGGTTGCGCACATTGAGCGCGAGGACCGCGGAACGATCGAGCGAGAGGAGCGATTGGTAGAGATGCGGGTAGACGAGCGTCGTCAGCAGGCATGCCGCCAGGAACGTCCATCGGACCGTCCGGGAGTTCCCGCCAGTCAGAACGCACGGATAGGGTAGCAGCCAGATCATGAACTGGGGGGAGAGTACCTTGCTCCTGATCATCAGCGCGACGACGGATGCCGCGACGCAGCGGAAACTGTCGCCGAAGCGGCCGCACGCGTCGGCCATGGCCACGACGAGCATCAGGCCCACAGTCACGCACGAAGACGCAACCTTAATAACAGGAGACGCCCATTGATCTCTAATATTCACGCATCCATGGCATAAGTAGAGTTCGACATGCTGACCGGGCACGTCCTCGAGCAACGCCAGGACGCCTCCCGAGATCGACTCGATCTCAATGCCGCGTTCGAGGTAATAGCGCAGCGACTCGAGCCAGCCGGGTCCGCCCAGAATCCGCCAAGCGAGGCCCCCGAGGACGGCCGTGGCGAGGAAGACGGCCGGAGGGACGAATCGGCCGCGCGGGGGAGATCCGGGCATCAAGTACGGGAGCATCGCGACCGCCGGGAAGACCTTAATGAGCGCGCCGAGGGCCGCGAGGGCGGAGGCCGTGCGCGACCGACCGACCGACCGACCAGGTACACGCCGCGGCGAAAGCCGCGAGCGCGGGGACGAGATCGAAGCGGCCGACGACCAGAGGCGCGATTGTAGCGATCACAGAGACAAGCATCAATGGTCTGATCGCGGATAGTGTTGTTATAACGGGTCATGGGGAGGCCCCCCTCGGGAGAGTTCCGGGTTGCATGCGGACTGGAACTCGGCGAACGTCTGATGGCAACGTCCATAAAGATCGCGACGTTTGGTGAACTTTCACAGGCGCTCGATCAAGCTCAGGTTCGGCGAGTACGAGGGCAGGAACAACAGCGTGAGCCCCAACTCCTTCGCCAAATCCTGAACCACCGCGTTGTATTGATAGCGGGCGTTGTCCAACACCAGTGTGATCGGCCCCATCAGACCTACTGCGGCGATCATCCTCAGGAGTTCGCACATCGTCAAATTCCACTGCATCGCCACGCCGCTACGTACTGACATATCTTTGTCATACAAACTCATATGATTTGCAATTTTACATCTCGAATACATATTGCCAATTACATTTGCAACAATATCTACATTTCATGGTTTCAATGCACACATTTTCCGTCTGGATCTAGGCCGTGTGGACAGTACGCGGCCTGACACCGCCGCCGGGGCCGGGCCGGACCCAGTTCACGAGCGGCTGGGAGTTGGAGCGGGCCGTGGCCGCGTTGCTGGCCGAGCAGGACGCGACGAGGCTGTTGACGGCGACTTGGGAGCGGCAAGAGACCAGCCGGGAGCAGTACGTGGGACCCGGCCGTGGTGGCCCAAGCCGGCGCAAGACGACGAAGAGTACGGTCCGCTATCAGATCACCTCGGTGACGCGGAACGATGCGGCGATCGAACCTCTGGTGGCCCAGATGGATGGGCTGGCAGACGCTGGTGACCAACATGGCGGCATCGCGGCTGTCGTTGGGCGATTCGGTGCTGGGTTGCCGTGCGGGCACTTGCGTGGAGCGTGCGTTCCACCATTTGAAGGGCCAGCCGCTGGGGGGGCCGCCCGCTGTTCGTCCATCGTGACGACCTGGTGCGCGGCTTGACCCATCTGCTGACGCTGGCGTTGCGGGTACTGACGCTGTTCGAGGTCCTGGTGCGACGGGGGCAGGATCAGGACGGCGTGGACCTCGCGGGCTTGTATCCGGGCCAGGCAAAGCGGACAACGGATCGTCCGACGGCGAAACGAGTGCTGGAGGCCATCGTCCGGGCCGGTGTGACGCTGATCCAGGAAGTTGGCGACGAAGGATGTCGCTGGCATCGGACGGTCCTGCCGGTACTGCTGAAACGGGTGCTGGGCTACCTCGGGCTCTCCGAGGAGGCATACACTTAACTAATCATCAATTCAGATCAAGCACTCTTTCAATATGCGAAAGAGGAGCAAGGGCATAAGAACATCCCCGGTTACCCCAGTTTGCCATACTTGGGCGCGTGGCCAACATCGGCCCATAAACCTGAGTCGTGGACAGAAAAATAGCGGCGTCCCCGTTTCCTCCCCCAAAACAAGATGAGCCCCTCGCCGGGGGACCGCTCTGCCCACTCGACTAGACCGCAGATCGGATGACTGAGGCGGGCGGGCTGGTCAGGCTTGACGAGGTCAGCGATTCTTGTCACATTAAACATTATATAATATAGGTTATTGTTGCTTCCACAAACCACTGGCTCTCCCGCACGCATTCTATGCCGAATTACTGTTGGTCGATGAACAGCCCTGGATCAGCCTTGAAGAACCGCGACAGCGCCGCGATGTGCTTCACGTTCAGTTTCCGCTTGCCCGCCAGGATCTCCGAGACCGTCGAGAGCGGAAGGCCAGCCCCTTGCGACACACCCGTCTGGGTCACGCCCCTGGCTTCCATCAGGTGGACGAGCATGTCGACCCCGGAGACATTTCCCATCGGGTAATGGGCTTGCTCGTAGACTTCAATCAGCGTCCCAAGAACCTCCAGGTAATCCTCCTCGTCCTTGGTTCGCTTCGCCAGGTCGATCAGCGAGTCGACGACCTTGATTGCCCGGTCAAGCTCGGCCTCGGAGCGGATCGGCCGGAGCGGGTGAGCCGCCACCAGTTCCATGTATCGCGTCAGCGGGGCGGTACGGGTCGCCATCACTTCTCCTCCTTTGGCTTCTTCGGGGCCTTGGCCTTCGGTTTCGGCTGATCGGCCTTCCAGGAACCTCGGTCGTACTCCGGGTGGGTCAAAACGGCCCGGACGTAAACCTTGCCGGCCTTGATCATGACGACCGCGATCAGGCGAGCCTTATTGCCGCCGATATTGAAGACCGTCAGGTTGCCGACCTGATCGGCCGTGGGGTAATCGGCCCGGATGTCGGCGAAGTTGGTCCACCTCGCGTTCTTGACCAGCCGATACCACGACTCAAGGGCCGTCTCGAAGGCGGGGTGAGCCTTGGCGAACTCCTTGAGCTTCTTTCGGCTGATGACATGCATCCCGCCCCCCGTCCCGAAAACGTTCGCCGCATCCCCACAAACATATTACAATTTCGCAGAATCAGAAGTCAACAAGAGAGTGCTGAAAATCATCTCTGGCTCGCCGACTGCCTACGGAGTGGACCAGCACGAGCTTTCGCCGCCAGGGTGCGTAGAATGTGGCAATGGGTGATCGCGGCCGTGCCTCACGGCCCCTTCAACACACACGCCACCCGTCGCACTTTAGATTTTCCCCTGACCGCTGTAATTGGCGATTTCAAATTCGTGCCGGCGCCAACCAGCCAATGCCTCGTCGTAGAGGTCCGGGCAGGAAACGGGGACGCAGCTCGTAGTGACGTCGTCCTCTGGATTCGGGGATCCTCCCGCCGTATGCCAAGAACAGCACGAGTCGCACCTGGCGAGTTGGTTTATCACGTCCTGAATCGATCGGCCGGGAAGAGGCTCCTGTTCGCCAAGGACGCCGACTTCGACGCGTTCCAGCACGTCACGAGTGAGGCGCACCAGCGCCACTCCATCCGGATTTTGGTTTACGCGGTCGTGTCCAACCATGGGCACTTCCTCGTCTGGCCTGAGCAAGACGGGCCATTGACCGAATTCTTCCGCTGGCTCACGCATACCCACGCGATGCGTTGGAGAGTTGCCCACCGGACCGTGGGATACGGCCTCCTCTAACACGGGGACGATGAGCGCTCAGGAACTGAAACGCTTGAGCACGAGCCTCGAGAGAAGCCGACCCTACGGCGCCGACGCGTGGGTCAAGCAGAAGGCGAGCGAGTTGAGCCTGGAGCACACCCGTCGTCCCGAGGGACGACCGCCAAAAGTCCGAAAACCTGAGTCGTGGACAGAAAACGAGCGGCGTCCCCGTTTCCTCCCCTATGCCGGTGCCGATCCGCGCCGGGCAAGCGCGGCCTCGATTGCGGCCCGGTTCCGCTTGCCCCGGCAACGTCTCACGTAGTCACATCCCGACTTGCCGTGGCTGTCGCACTTCCGGAAGTCGCCACCATGCTCCGCCAGAACCCTGACCACGCTCCACTTGCCCGCCCTCGCGGCCGAGGTAACGGGCGAGAAGTCGTCGTGGTCGAAGTGGTTGACGTTCGCACCCCGCTCCAGCAGCAACTTCACGATCTCCAGATGACCCGCCCTGGCGGCGACCTGGAGCGGCGTCACGTTGAATCGGCTATTGCCGATATGATCGACGGGCGTCCCCTCATCGAGCATCCGCCGGACGCCTTCCTCGTCTCCCTCCTCGGCGAGCTTCGTAATACCGCTGAACATCGGGTGACTCCCTCAGGATCCACTCAAGGCTTGCCGAGGACGAGCTTCAGCAGCCCTTCCAGATTGTCCGACGTGCCGTCCGGCTCGATCCCAAGTTCCTCCATCGGCAGGTGGAACCGGTTCACCCAGTACGTCGTGTAGCCGAAGCTCTTCGCACCGTAGGCGTCCCAGCCGCCGAACGCGGCGAACACGATCTCCTCCTTTTTCAACTTCAGGTGCTCCATGCCCAGCGCGTAGGCGCGGGGGTCCGGCTTGTACGTGCCGTTGGCCTGCGTACTCAGGAGCTCGTCGAAGAGGTCGGCGATCCCCGCATTCTCGGCGTTGGCCTTCAGCATCCTGGGGCTGAAGTTGGCGATGGTGATGACCCGAACACCGGCGGCCCTCAGTTTGCGCAGGGCGTCCACTGCGTCCGGCCAGGGCTTCAGGGTCAGGTAGGCGTCAAGGAGGCTCTTCCGCTTCTCCGGGGTCAGCTCCAGCTTCATCGCCTCGGCGGCATAAACCAGGGCATCCTCGGTGACCTTGAAAAAGTCGGCGTGACGACCCGTGATCGAACGCAGGAAGCCGTACTCGAACTGTTTGGCCCGCCAGGCCCTGGTGAACTCGGGGCCCTTGCCCGGGAACGCCTTTTCGGCGGCCGGGATGATGGAATTCGCGTTGAAGATCACGAAATAGTCGAAGGCGACGGCCTTGAATCGAGGAGGCGGCGATTCCTGCGCGAGGGCTGGGCCCGAGGGCGCGATGAAGATCGTGGCGAGAAGTGACCATTTGAGCGAAGATGAGATCGTCATGTCGTCACCCGGCTGAGGTATTGTCAGAACTCGTGGATGGAGGAAATGAAAGGGGCGGCGTCCCCTTGGTGAAGTCTCCCACACACCAAACTTGCCAACAAGGCAAAGGAGTACGCCACCGTGAGCCAGCCTACCTCCGAAATCCAGATCTTGCCATTGATCGGGAGTCGTGAGGGAAATCCGGTGTCAGTTCAGATTTTCGAAACAGCTCCAAAAATGGCCCTTGGCGTGCTGCAAGCTTTCCTACTATCTCTGATTAAACTAAATATTATTTATACATCATAAACAACACAACATGAATTCCTGATTAATAACGGCACGTGAGCAGCAATGAAACAGAAAACAGGCACAAGGGCCTTCTCTGATCACGACGCCGGTGCTGTGGCAAGGTACCGGAGAGCCGTCCGCCGGCTGACGCCCAGGGCGGTGGCGATCTCCAGCACCGTCAGGCCGCGGCCACGGAGCTCCCGGGCACGCCGGGGTGCCGCCTTGCGGTGTTCCTCTGCATCCCCGGACGGCCCCGCGCCATCATCGCGCACCCCGGGGAACGTCGTCAACGGCGGGGTCGCGCCGCGGACGGCGCAAGGTAGCCGTTCACAGTCCGGTATTGAAAGTTGCCGATGACGGCACTATATCTGCGTTATGACGAATCCGCTGCCCATCCCTGACGACCTCTGGAGTACGGTGCCGCCCGACGCTCAGGCCGCCATCGCTGCAGTCTTTGTGGCGATGCAGCAGCGGCACGCCGACCTGGAAGCGCGGGTCAGCGATCTCGAAGCACGGCTCAAGCTCAACTCCACCAACTCGTCCAAGCCACCTTCGTCTGATCCGATCGGCCTGAAGCGGCGGCCGCCCGCTCCGGCCAGCGGCAAGAAGCGCGGTGGGCAACCGGGACATCGCAAATCCCACCGTGCCTTGGTGCCGCCTGAGAAGTTGCGCCAGACCATCCACTGCAAGCCGGAGGCGTGTCGCCGATGCGGTCAGGGGCTTCGGGGCGACGACCCCGAGCCGTTGATCCATCAGGTGGCCGAATTGCCCAAGATCGAGCCCCTCGTCGATGAATATCGACTTCATCGTCTCACCTGTCCCGGATGCGGTGAGACGACCTGCGGCGCCTTGCCCCCCGGTGTCCCGAGCGGTTGTTTCGGCCCTTACCTTCAAGCCGTCCTGGCCATGCTCGCCGGGGCCTATCGTCTCAGCAAACGGCAGATCCAGCAGGTCAGTTCCGATCTGTTTACCCTGTCGATCTCCACCGGGATGATCGCCAAGCTGGAACGGCAGTCGGCCGCGGCTCTGGAGGCTCCCTACAACGAACTGGCGCTGTCGGTCCATCAGGCCGAGGTGGCGAACATCGACGAGACGTCGTGGCGTGAGCAACTTCGCAAGGTCTGGTTGTGGGTGACGGTGACTCGCCTGACCACTGTCTTCACGATCGCCAAGAACCGCAGTGGCGCGATCGCCCGGGCGTTGTTGGGCAGTCAAGACGGCCAGGTCGTCACCAGCGACCGATTCAGCGCCTATGACTGGATCATGGCGTCCTGGCGGCAAATCTGCTGGGCTCATCTTCGTCGCGACTTTCAGGCGATGATCGACCGGGGTGGTGGTAGCGAGCGGGTCGGACAGCGGTTGCTCGGATTGTCGAACCGACTGTTCCGGCACTGGCACCGGGTTCGTGACGGGACCGTGCCCTGGGACCAGTTCCAAGAGCGGATGAGCCGACTGCGACGGGAGGTCAAGAGGGCCCTTCAGGAGGGATCGCGGAGTTCGTGCGCCAAGACGGCCGCGACCTGCTTCGAGATCCTCAAGGTGGAGGAGGGCCTGTGGACGTTCGCTCGGGTCCGGGGCGTGGAGCCGACGAACAACGTGGCCGAACGCTCGTTGCGGCATGCGGTAATCTGGCGGCGGATCAGCGGCGGGACGGCCAGCGCGGAGGGGAGTCGGTTCGTGGAACGGATGCTGACCGTGGTGGCGACCTCTCGGCAACAGGGTCGTAACGTCCTGGACTACTTGACCTCGTGTTTTGAAGCGGATCGTCGCGGTCACGCCGTCCCTTCTCTCTTGCCGGCCAGCACGTCAGACATCAAAGCCGCCTGATTTCACTTCTCCCGTCCTATGAACGGCTACGGCGCAAGTAAAGTAGTTAAGTGATCCAAAAATTATATTTCTTCAGAGGTGCGAATTCGATGGGAGGCGGGGGCGGGGCGTGCGATGCTGGGGCCGCGCGGGGATGCGTGAGGCCCCAACGGTCGCGTGTGCCGCAGGGGGGATACCGTCGCGTCCCGGTGCGCAGCCCAGATGAGGGAGCCATGGCGAACCTGATCGGACGGGTGGTGTTCGAGCCGGTAGCGGTGCGGCCCGGCGAGTCGGTGCGGGTCGAGGTGTTCGGGCCGGACGACACGGCGATCGACCCGGCGGCGGCGGTGACGATCGACGGTGTGCCGGGTGCCGTGCGGCACCTGCAATACGCGACGCCCGGCGCGCGGCGGCTGTTCGTGCGCGCTCGGGGTGCGGACGGGAAGGTCGAGAGCACGGTCGCGGATCTGGAGGTGGCGGGCGCGCTGGAGTTCGCGACGATCGAGGGGGTCGCGAGCTGGCGATGATCGGCGTGACGCAGGACCCAGCGCGGCCGTATGCGGCGGTGCTCACGCTAGGCCCGACGGCCGACGTGCGGACGCCGCGGTCGCCGACGCTACGGACGCCCGGGCAGCGGCTGCCCGACGCGGCGTTCGAGCCGCTGTCGCGGGCGGCGCTGCTGGCCGAGGCGGGCAGCTGGGGCGGGCAATGGCGCGCACCCGGGCGCTGCTGCGGGTCGAGGCGCGACGGCTGGCTGACGCGAGGCCGAGGCCGGCGGAGGTGGCCGCAGGTCGGGCCCGGCCCGCCGCGCGACGCGGCGGAGCGTGGCCGCGGTGTACGACCTGACGGCGGTCGACCTCGGCCGCTTCTTCGGGCCGGGCGCCGCCGCGGCGGGCCAGCGCCGGTGTACGAGTGGGACTTCGGCGACGGCCAGCAGGCCACGACGCGCGTGCCGGTGGCGACGCACGACTACTTCGCGGCGATCGACCACGCGGCGGGCCTGGGCCAGTTCGTCGTGACCTGCCGGGCGCGGCACTCCGACGTGACCGTGCGGCGGTCGCTCACGATCCACTCGGCCTACGCGATCTGCAAGGCGGCGGGCACGATCGTGCCGCACGTGACGGCCGACCTGTTCGCGCACAAGGAGTACAGCCTGATCACGGCGTCGTTCGCGGTGCACAACGTCGAGGACGCGCCGATGGTGCTCGACCGGCTATCGATCACGCCCACGGCCGACGACGGCGAGGCGGTGGGGCTGCCGGGGGCGTTCGTGGCGATGGAGCGGCCAGTCACGATCCCGCCCCGCTCGACGGCGATGATCGGCGTGAACATACCGTTCACGGCGGGCGTGCCCGGCGCGGGCGAACTGAGCCACGAGGCGCGGGGGTTCGCGGCTCTCTATGCGGGAACGGCGGCGGGGATGCCGGTGCGGTGCGGCGCCGCGTTCGACCTGCCGGTGGAGGAGTGGGGCCAGCGGCCACGGCCGATCCCGATCCCCGACGTGCCACCGCGGGAGCGTCAGCCGTGGCCCTGGGAGCTGGTCGAGCAGGCGCTGCGGGATTCGGTGGTGAACCCAGTGGTGAACCCGGCCGGCGGTGCGGTGCGGCCGGGCGACGCGGTGCTGGACGCGGCGACGGGCACGCTGGCGGTGTCGCTGGGCGGGCTGTCGGGAGCGTCGCGGGCGGGGTGCGGGCGGCGGGGCGCGTGCTGGCGACGGCCCTCGCGCCGGCCGAGATCGCGCTGCAGGCGCGCGCGTGGAGGTCGACGCCGCGGCGGCCGCGCCTGGGTGATGGCCGCGCCGGCGCCGTTGGGGCTGGACGTGGGTGGGGTCGGCGGCATCGGGGCGGCGGTGCGGATCGCGCGGCAGCCGCGGCTGGCGGCGCGCGACCGGGTGCGGATCAGCCTCGCCGGGATCGGCGGGATGCTCCTGTTCGAGGGGCCGCCCGTCCCGGGCTTCATCGCCGTGGGGCAGATCTGCGACCCCGACAACCTGTCCGAGGCCGACCTGGCCGCCGCCGAGGCCGGGCAGCTCGTCTGCCAGCTCACGACCGAGACGAAGGAGGTGCTCATGCCCGCGCGGTGGATGAACGCCCGCAAGGGGGACTGCATCCTGTCGCCGGGCGGCGACGGCATCATCGGCGGGCTGATGCTGAACGTGAAGCCGGCGCAGTGGTACAGCCACTGCGGCATCATGACGCGCAACCACGACGAGATCACGCACAGCACCGGCAGCCAGAAGCGGGTGATGGACCACCTGATCGGCTTCACGGCCGACGGCTCGGACGGCTTCGAGCCGAACGTGCTCAAGTACGTCTGGCCCGGCGCCATCACGCAGACGGTGCAGAGGTCGATCGAAGGCGAGGACTTCCCCGACCCGGAGTACGACAAGACGTACAGCATCTCGTCGTTCGGCGCGCAGGCGGTGGGCTTCACGCACAACGACCACTTCACGATGATCCCGCCGCTGGTGCTCAAGCCCGACCCGCTGCAGGAGACGCCGGGCGTGCGGACGGCGCTGCACGCGATCGCCGACTCGGCGCGGGCCGGCGCCGGGCGGCCCGGGGTGAAGCCGAAGTACCACTACCGATGGTATTGCTACACCGACCCCACGATCGGCCTGGGCCCGCCCGCGGGCCCCGAGACCGGCTGGGCCGTCGACACGCTCCCCTCGGTCTGCTCGAGCTACGTCTGGATGCACGCGAAGGCGCTGGGCGCGCACCTGGAGACGAGCCAGACGCTGGTCACGCCCACCGACCTGGAGCCGAAGGACGTCGAGACGGGCGCCGTGGTCCGCCCCACCACGCCCGACGGCCTCTACAACTACTCGGCCCAGGAACGGCACGACGCGGCCAACTGGCTGTTCGAGACGGTTCACAACCAGGCCTTCGAGAAGGCCGGCTGGTTCGGCGAGGCGCTCACCGACGGCGCCGACGACATCGCCAACCAGTTCCTCAACGCCTTCGCCAACGACGACGGCGACGGCAAGGACAGCGAGGAGTGGAAGGACCTGAGGGACGCTGACGCGGTGTCGCCCGACAACATGATGTGGTGGGACGCGCCGGCGCAGGGCGGGCTGTACGGCTACGTCGAGCCGGCGATCTACCGCGAGCCACGCGTCGAGAGTTACACCGTCAGTAAGTGGAAGAAGGTGGTCACGCGGGGCCGCATCCGCGGCACCGTGCGGGGCGAGGCGGGCCCGGTCTCGGGCGCGATCGTGCAGGTCTACGACGGCAAGACCACGTTCACGGCGGCCGATGGGACCTACGCCCTGGCCGACGTGCCGCTGGGCGCGTACCAGATCAAGGCCTCGCGCGTCATCGACGGCGTGCTGTACTCGGCCCAGGTCAACATCGAGCTGGCCGGCGAGGAGCTCGTGGTCGACATCGTGCTCCAGCCGCCGAGCGAGCGCTATCGCGTCGCGCAGGTGTTCATCGACTTCTTCGGGCGCGACTACGAGTCCTTCGACGACGACGAGCTGAACGACCCGGGCCCCGAGTACTTCGAGCTCGAGTTGGGGCCCGACAAGACCGTGCACTCGACCGGCAAGACGTACAAGTGGGGCGGCGAGGTGCGGGTCGAGTACTCGATCACAGTGCGCCTGCTCGTCAACAACGCCATCGACGTGCAGGTCCAGGGCACGCTCTACGAGGGGACGAGCGAGGACACCGACGACCTCGACGGCACCGGCGGCACGACGTTCCAGGTCGGCGTCGGACAGACCGCCGGCGCGACCCTGACAATCACCAACACCGACGAGGACGACGACGACGCGGGCGTGCTGAGCATCTCGGTGAAGAACGTGCGGAACGACAACTGACCCCCTGCCCCGCCCCACGCGGGCGCGAGCCTATCCGGGCTCGTGCCCGCGCGGGAGGATTGACGGCGGACGAGCTCATAGCGCGGGCCGAGGTCGCCAGGAAGAATCTGTCCGCGATAACCAAGCCCGCCCCGAATTGAAATCAGGTCCAAGCCACCGATAACCGCGCATGCCAACGCCCCGGCTCTCACCAGGGCGTTTCGTGACACTAACCCGCAGCGGGCAAGGAATCAAATGAAACAGGGAATACTGTCAGTGGCCAGACACCTGTAGAGAGCAAAGCGGGACACCTGGATCGTCCATCGAAGTGGGCGCCTATACTCTCGTCTTCACTTCATCTCCCAAATCTCCCCGCTGAAGTGCCTGGCAACACTTGCGGCTCCCGTCCGTCCAGAGGGCCGACCGCCAAAAGTCCGGAAACCTGAGTCGTGGACAGAAAACGAGCGGCGTCCCCGTTTCCTCCCCCTGTACGATACCGAGTCGGTGGACTGAATAGCCGGTGAAGAGCCGTCACTCCGTAACCGCGACTTCCGCGGTCGGTTCACTCCAAGGCCCAAACACCTCGCGCCGTTGGCCGACGCCATCCGAGCCGTCGATCACGATGCAGACGCGGTAACGGTAGTGGAATCCCGGCACGACGGTGAAATCGAGTGCTCGGAGCATGATCTCGGGGGCGTCTGTTGTCGCAAAGGGAAGCCGGGGGCCACGCCCGGGCAATCCTCGAACCGGGACTTCCACATGGCGGTCTGGGATCAGCCTCTTAATGTCGACCCCTTCCCAGACGCCGACCTTGAGAACCGGCAGGGGGTCAACTAACGCGGCGATCCGAATCTCCGGAGGCGTTAGCTCTTCCGACATCTCGGGTATGTTCCGCAAGATGCGGCAGTTCTCACCACGGTCAACCTTCGACCAGGCCGACCAGTTCGCGCCGGGAGCGAGCTCTTGCCGCTCGAGCTCCGCCCTCCGGTAGTCGGGCTGAATTTCGATTAAATCCTCCCCGCGGCCCCGTCTGAGTCGTTCGCGGACCGCCTGATGGTCGAGTGTGCCCGTGATCACGACCCAGCGGGTCTCCACGGACGCCTCTTTGAGTATCCCGCTGCCCGTGGGATCGATCCGCTGGCCGTTCTTATCAAGGGCGTAGAGGAGCAAAGCGCCTCGGCCAGCCCGGGCCTTCAGTTCGCGCGGGGCAACCAACGGCAAACGATCGACGTCGAGGCCACGGGTCTGTCCCGGCGGATCGACCGGTCCCCCCACGTCTTTTGCAGCAACTGGCGCCTGCCCGGATGCCTGCATCGACGTGTACACGCCTGTGCCCAAAATGAGGGTGGCCAAGAGAAGAGCCGTCAGAACCACTTTGAGTCTGAGCATAAACATAGCATTAATGACCTGGTTCGCTAGTCGGGACATCGATACAGGAATGGCCGCCCCGTCCACCGAGAACAGGGTTGCCGTGCGGATTGTGGCACCGACCAGGGTGGGTGAGAGAGCGGCGGCCGCCGCTTCGCTCGAAACCAGTCCCCCCAACGCCACGGCGCATGGTGCCAGGCCACGCCGGGCGAGGCGGTCACGCAACAGCGTCTTGCCCCGCGCCAGCCGGCTCTGGACCGTTCCGGCTGGCCACCCTAGGCGCCTCGCGGCCTGGGCATGAGTCAGTCCTTCCAGCAGGCAAAGCACAATCACGACACGGTAATGATCCGGAAGACGGCTCACCTCTCCGTGGAGGGCTTCTCCAAGGTCATGCGCGTCGACATCCGCGCCCTCAAATCGCGACGATCGCACGGAGGCAGTCTCTTCGTTCCGCCACCGCCGTGCTGCGGCCGACCGGGCACAGACCGCGGTCCGATGCGCGACCTGATGGAGCCATGGACCTAGCGAGTCGTGCACCCAGAGCGAGCTGGCCCGGCGCACGAGGACCAGAAAGGTGGCCTGAAAAGCGTCGTCAGCATCGTTGGGATCGCTGAGAACCGATCGGCAAACGCGGAGTACCATCGGTCCGTGTCGCTCGACCAGGGCTGTGAAGGCGAGCTCGGCGCCTTCGCTGCCCCTCTGCTCCCACCGCTCCAGCAATTGACGGTCACTGAGGCCGCCGATTGCCCCCACGCTGAAGAGTGTGCGGACATGATGGAATGTGCCATGATTCTGACCGCTCGGCATTGGCCCGGCCTCTTGCAGGTCCTTGTCCCCTCAACCATAAGTAATGTCGCGAAAAGGGCTGATTAGTCCGACTTTTCGAGAAACACAAGAAGTCTTGTGGGAAACGAATGGCCCTGTGGACCCAAATCGCTGTCGCTATTGGTTCTACACCATTCGAGGATACATCGCCGAGTATTTCGTCGAATCTCCGTTGAACTCGGTGCGAGTCCGTGGAGTTGATCGGCCCAAAGTGCTTCATGGCCATAAGTGGAGTTCGCCCCAACAAGAAGGGGGATCCGTAAGCCAGAGTGCAGCGGGTGTCGTTGTCGGCACGACGCCACATCCGCTTCTGGATTACACCAACCCGGGGCGGGAGTGGAGTTTGCCGGACGCACACACTCGGGGAGCTCGTCGAGAAACAAGACCGAATTGTGATCAAATTCCAAGCCAAGTAAGGTCAGCCCAGCGGACTCAAGCGAATCGGCTTCGGTGGAACGCTATTCCTGAACCGAACCAGCAGGTCGCGGCCAACCAATAAAACGCCGCCTTCGTCAAATCATCTTGTTTTGGCGCCGCAAAGAAAAACCCCAGCCGGAGCTGGGGTGGATAATGCTGCGCGGGGAGATCAGTCTGTGGAATGGAGTTTCACTCGATCCGCCAGAGTTGCTGTCGCCCTCCCGTATCAGTCCAAAGCTGAATTCGACAGCCATTCTGGTTCACATCATCCGAGTGGGCATCGAGCACCTTACCGCTGGCCCGATTCACAAGCTTGTAGAACATACCCACATTTTTCCGGCTTCCAGCGCTGTTGAATACCATCGGTGCTCGCCCACAACTGGACACGGCAGCCATTCTTGTCCACGTCATCATTGACAATTTTGAAATTAAGGGAGTCAGTGGCCATGCCCTCAAACAGGGCAAACCAGGAGGCTTGAGCAAGTTGCCAAAACTCGAGGACAGATTTGCAGTTCTGCTAAATCCCCTAGATTTCCCAATTGAAGTATGTGGCCACTGGTACTCCCTATCCGCCAAAATTGTAGATCATTGCCAGCGCCCCCACGACGAGGACGACCACAAGGAGGGCATCAGGCTCGATGAAGTGGATCCGCCTCTCGGCGCGGTAGAGCTGCCCCATGATGGCGACCGTCGTTGCTAGGATCGTGGCCAGACAGGTCAGGACGTGGATCGATGCGACGGAGGACAGCAGCGAGCCGGGATGGATCAGGTCCAGGGGGACCAGTAAGACCATGTTGAAGACGTTGCTGCCGAAGATGTTCCCAAGCGCGAGGTCCGGCGCCCCCATGCGGACGGCGGCCAGTGTGGCGACCAGTTCCGGCAACGAGGTGCAAATAGCCACAAACGTCGTTCCAACGAAGGAGTTCCCCATCCCGGACAGCGCGGCGATCCGACTCGCCGCCACCGCCAGGAACGGGCCCGCGGCGAGGATCGCCCCCGCGGCAATGAGGTAGCCGAGGACCGCCCGCTTCAGGGTCATGGCACCTGCGGGGACGACGACAATCGCGGCGTCGCCGCCATCCTCCTCCTTCTGGGCCGCCGCGATCTTTTGATCGAGGAAGACCATGCGGACCCCAAGCACGTACGCCAGGAGGATCGCCAGGACGGCCGGTCCGACGCCCCCCAGTGTCACGCCGGCCAGGCGCGGCCCCAGGAGAATGCCGATGCCTGCCAGCGCCGTCAGGGCAATGCTTTGCGTCGCCGGGAGGGCATGAGCGGCCGAGACAGGGGAGAGCAGCCGCCATCGGGGCACGTAGGTGCTATCCAGCAGGGCCAGGATCAGCAGATTGAATAGGCTGCTCCCCAGCAGGTCACCCACGGCGATGTCCGCCGCGCCCATCCGGACGGCGCTCACGTCCACCGACAATTCCGGCAGCGAGGTGGCTACGGCCAGAAAAATGCTCCCGACCAGGAGCCGGCCGAGCCCGGTCAGGTCGGCGATGGCGTCGGCGTATCGGGTCAGTGCCGATCCGGCGACCGCGATCACCGCGGCAGACAGCAAGAATTGAACGATTGCGCCGGCCATTGATCCTCTCCCCGGTCTACCTCATGACTTCGTGGAGGGACGTGCCACCCGCCGCGCCGCGAGTCCTCCGGCGAACAGCAGCTTCGCCGTCTTGATGACGGTCACGGACACCAAAGCCAGCGGCCCGATGTTGAACCAGCCCCCGCCAGGGTGGGCTGGGCTTTTACTCACCGGTGCGAGAGTGGCAGGGCGACCATCGTGAACTGGAGCAAAGTAGAGGCTGCGATGGCCCCGAATCGACAGGGGATCGCAAACGGGTCCAGCCTCCAGTATGAGGCTACGATTCCCTGTGTCGGTCGTAGCCATGATCGAGCCGGCGAGGGACAGCCTGCCCTGGGCCGCCCCGGATCGGTGATGTGTCAACCGCTCTCCGCATCGGCGATCATAATTCGGAGGAGGTCATGTCGAGAGATGATCCCAACCGGAATGCCATCGCGGATCACGGGAACATGGTTGATGTCTCGGTACAGCATCTGCTTGACCACCTCCTCGACCGATGTCTCCTCCGAGACACTGGCGGGATCCGTACCCATGATTGTGCTGACAGGGGTCGTCCTCGCCGCCTGATAGATTCGCTCGATCCCCTGGAGAGGTATCCACTCGTTGAGCACCTGGGGGAGAAAAAGCGTGGAGAAGGGGATGCCGCGTTCCTTGGCAGCGAAGTCCGACTCGGTGACGATGCCGCACAGTCGGCCAGAGTCATCGACCACAGGCAAGCAGCCGAACCGATTGTTGAGCATGATTCGCGCGGCTTCCTCCAGGCTGGTGTCTCGCCGGATGGTCACAACCGGCTGAACCATGATCTCAAGGGCTTTCATGACCCACCGCCTCCGATTGTCGTCGGACGGGAAGGGACCGATCCTCCGGGCTGAGCACGAAAAAAAACCGACGATGTGGAAAATTCGCAAACCGGGGCAGTCGCGACCGGGCAGCCTGCCCATCTCGAGCAGGCGAGAATTTTTATGGTAAGTTGGTCGGAGGACATGGATCAAGCTAAATCGCCCGAATCGTTGTCGAATAAGCGGCTTGTGTGTCCCCTGGTTATCGCGGCCTGGCCGCGGCCGAGCAAATTCGCATTCGCCCCCGACTTTGACTCCACCTGGGTGTACTGAAGCACAATTCTTCGTCAGCCACTTCAGGAGGACTCGTGCCACCTCATTCCCATCGCTCACTCCAGGACGCGACGCTCGATCCCAAGCGCTCCAACTCCTCGCCGACAAGCCCTTGCTCCGCGGCACGCTCGTGCTCCAGCACCGCTCCTGCGGTAAGCCCTACTTCCGCTATCAGAAGGAGTGAGCCAGTGGCCATGCCCCCAAACAGGGCAAACCAGGAGGCTTGAGTAAGCAGCCAAGACTCGAGGACACATTTGCAGTTTTGCTCAATCCCCAGATTTCCCAATGGGAGTGCATGGCCACTGGTGGTCCACGGCGCGAGCTTACGCGCGGGCTGGCCTACCGCATGACCCGCAATAGCGATTGTGCATCGGACTGAATGTGCCGCAAAAACACATTACACCTGTATCTTGCAAGTTCGTTGCTAGCCAATGTTCAGAGCACGCCCCGCACCAGTAGTGCAGCTCCTGCATGAGTTGAGCGTTTGGCGGTTCCTGGCCCCACTCATAGGCCAGTCGGAGGCTCAAACCGCTCGGCGGGTACGGTGTGACTTCATGACCGCAACGGGTGCAATGCGTCAAGAAGTCGGCAGGACCGATCCCATCGCCTGACTGGCTCACACGTACTGACTCCCATCCACCTAACGTCTGGCGCCGGGCAACGCCGCGTATGACGTCGTTTTCGACCATCCTATGAATTTAACCCCGCAAAACGGAACCCTCCAGGACCGAGGTCCACTCCTCTGGCCAACTCTTTCGAAACGTTATTCCGGTCAACGATGATCCGGCCGCCGCTCGCCCCTACACGTCCCAGAAAGGCTGCCAACGGCCCCGGGTCCATTGCCGCGCGATGTTAGGCGTCTTCGCTTGGATGCTCACCGGCACCCCAGCGTCTCTTCCGCCTCTGGATCAGATACCGAGCGAAGGAAAGAAGTCCCTGATACCGATATCCAGGGTCGATATAGTGCTCGATGACGTAGAAGGCGAAGTAGTAGGTCCGGGCGAACGCCCACACTGCTACCGCGAGCAGCGAGGCGAACTTTAAACTCGGATGCTCGGCAAGCAGGATCGCCGACGCCAGGATGCCGGTGCAGAGGAAGAGGAACCCCTTGAAATAGAGCACGCGGGGGCTACGGATGTCGGCCATTGGCTGCCGCCGCCTAACAAGGATTAAACAGAAGCTCTTTTGTCTAACACGCCAGCATATTCTGGCTAACGCCCAGCCCACAAGACTTCGCTGATCTGGCTATGCGTTCGAAATCAGGACCGATTGTAGCCCCCCTGTAATCGGAATCTCTATGGGGTAACCGAACCGCGGCAATCTCGATACACACAGATGCTCGCACGCAAGCTTGCCGCCTTATTTCGATGCTCGAAATCGGTTACCATCAAGGTAGCCGTTCATGCCCCCATAAAGACGCCTAAAGAGGGCAAGGCGGGGAACCTGGAAAATCCATCGAGGTGGGCGACCATAGTCCCATCTTCACTTCATCTCCCACACTGCCCCGTTGAAGTGCCTGGCAACTCTTGCGGCTCGCTCTTGGCCAAGCGGTCGTCCGGCCAAATGCCTCCTATAACCTCGTCAGCCGGCGAAGCCGATGAAGGTACGCGTTCAGATCCCAGTCTCGAAACCAGTATGGCAGTCATTAATCTGTTTCCGTTAAACGGTGACCGCGGCTCGGCGTGAGGTTCCTGTTGAACCAAATCCACGCGGCGTGGATAATTCGCCTTCGGTTCTTTTCTGAATGTCTCGGTTCAACGGCGAAAATCATGATGAGTTTGCTCCTGCCAACCGTTCTCTCTGTCGTCTTGCTGGCCGACGAGGGTCCGAAAAAAGACATCGATCTGATTCAAGGGGTGTGGGATGTGTTCAGCACCGAAATCAACGGCAAGCCTCAGCCGAAAAACAATCTGTTTCGCATACAGGCAATCTTTGACGGCAACCAGCTTCTTACCGGTGTGGGAAAACGCCCGCCTGAACCTCGCGGGACCTTCAAGCTTGACCAAGGCCGCAAACCTAAAACCTATAATCTATTGACCCAAGGATCGACTGTTTTCGGCATTTACGTATTAGATGGGGACACGTTAAAGATTTGCTTGAGCGCCCCGGGCGATGCTCGTCCTACAAACTTCGCAACCAGTCCGGATGATGGCCGAACCGTCATCATTTACAAGAGGTTAAAGAAACCCGAAAACCGGTGAGTTTCGCCTAACTCCTGTCGGTGGTCACCCGAGTTTGAGTTGCTTGTCTTCACCTAACCGGCGCCGCGAATCGGTTTGACGGTAGTCTTCGCATGGGGCAAGTGGCTTTGTTGTCGAGACAAATGACGGGGCCGGCGTTTCTTCCGTATGGGATTCGACCGGCACCGGCTTCACCCTGTTCCTGATCCTCGCCGTCACCGGCACCTCCGCCCGGGCAGAAAAGACAGCCATGCAGTTTGCTCCCTGTCTCGAATAGCCTGGCGAACCGATCGTGGACTTCCAGGCTCTATAACCTCGAGCAAACATCAGGGACACCAGGCCTGCCCAGCGAGAGCACCGAGATCATGCCGATCCTCACTTATCTGACCTCCGAGAAGCATGCCGGTCTGATTCGCCGGTCCGGGATCAGGGGGGCCACCGGTGGATTCGGCGCACACAGGGGCGTCTTCTGCATGCCGGTTCTCCCCGACTACTTCACCACGCACCAATGGCTCCGGGAGCTAAAGCGGCGGGGACAGAGGACCATCGTGGCCATCGATTTCCGCCTCCGATCCGATGCCCCAGCCTGGGTTGGGCATTACAATCAGCCGCACGTCGAGACGACCGTGGGCGGGGCTGTCGGAATGCTGATGGAGTTGGCCGACACTCGTGGGTTCGAGGTCATCGTCCCCCGATCGATCCGACCTGATGAGATTCTCCGAGTCCGCAAGGTGAGGCAGGTACTCGGGTGGCGTTACTTCCCCGATGCTCACGGCAAACGACCGACCTGTGCTTGCCGAATGTGCCTGCCCAAGGGAACGATCAAATCCAGTCGGCTCCGTCACCGCCTCGATCCCACGGGCGAGAATTACTAAAATTCGGGCCGATCTTCTCAGGAACATGCCGTCATGTCCCACCGAGTGACCGTCCCTGCCTTGATCGGCGCTGCCCAGCATCGTATTGGGATTGGGGCAGGAAGTTGGCGAGCTTCGCCCGGCTAATCGTGCTTTTCGGCCAACTTACGCTGTCTTCTCCACTCACCGAAACCCACCTTGCTATCGGAATTGATCCACTCGACGAACTCCTTGCGTTCGGAGACGTGCCTGGCGTAGAAGCGTGACCACCAATCGTCCCACGTGCCTGGGAACCCCGCCGATTCCCATTCGCTCATCGCCCGAACAGTAAGATGCCCCCTGTCTTCGTCATCCTGATCGAGGCGATTGTTGTACGTCTTTGCATCCGTCAGGTTCGCGAACAGCGTCTTGGCGTCCAGCGGATTCTTGAAATGCTGGTAGACTCGCATCTGGGTCTCGGTGGGAAGCATAAAGATGGGGTAGTGGCCCGGCCTGCAAGAGAACGCACGCCAGGTCCCGTAGAGATCAGATTCGTACAGGCATGTGCCATGTTCCCAGATGTGCGAATGCTCCGGCTCCACGTGTGCTGCGTACCATCGGCTGCAATTGGTCTCATGAAGCCTTGAAATCGGGAGTGGTCCGTAGGTGGAGTCCACCCGGTTGAGGCGGCAAATCACGCAGGTCTTGGCTCGGCGTGTGAAGGGCAGAAAGCCGCCGAGCACAAGCAGAACGATCACCACAACGGCCACCACCACCGCCGTCAATCTCCGCGTCGTTAGTAGGGAAAGTCGCATGGGAACCTCGGGGCTATTCCGGTGGGGGACGATCCCCACGCCCGACGAGAAGCCAATACGCAACAAAGGGCAGTGCGACCACGCCGCACATCAGACCGAGTCCCGTCATCGCGAAGAAAACGATGTCGTCTCCTGGTCTCAGCGGGAACAAAGACGGTATGCTGCCGCCGCCAATCCGGCGATCGCCACCAACGCCATCAGCCGCCGCGTCGTCATTCGTGGGAGTCGCACAGAGCCCTCGATGGGCAGCGTCAGGGGTTCGCCGAAATGCGGATGGTTCACTTTCTCGAGGCGTCTCGGGACAGGGACAAATGCGCTGCATGTCTCAACCCAGAGAACGAGACAGTCAGTGGCCATGCACCCAAACAGGGCAAACCAAGAGGCTTGAGTAAGCGGCCAAGACTCGAGGACAAATGTGCAGTTTTGCTAAATTCCCCAGATTTCCCAATTAAAGTGTATGGCCACTTGCATGGGCCTTGCAACAGCCGAAGTTTCATTCCACATTAACTCCAGGGTCAGCCGCAATGAAAATTGGGTTTAGTCAAATATACGTTGAGCCAAGTGCTTGTTTTCCCTTTTCGCACTTATTTCAGCGGCGGTTGTCAGAAGAAGTGACAGCCCTCGTCGAGCCATCCGCTCTGTTTGTCGAGAGATACGGAGAAGACTTTGAGTTAATGTTCCGAATTAGCGCCAAGCAAGCTCTCGATGACACCGAGATTCGAGGACCGACGGTCTTCAAAAAGACTAAAGATGTAGAGTACACCACGTTCTTGCCGTTTGCCGTAATCATGCGCCAAGCTGATGCGCCTAGACACGCCATAATATTCTTACTGAAGGGTGTTTATGAGGTATTTGATTTGCTGGATATATCAAAATTCAAACTTCTCGACAAACAAGCTGAGTTAATCGAGGGCATCTGTTCTGATCCAACAATGCTTCGTGCTCCATCTTGGAATGAAGCCGACAATAAGACGCATGTCAGGGCTGTTTTTGAGGCATTTTTTCGACAAGGCGGAGGATGAGAAGACCTAAACGACCGAAGTCAAAATAAGCCAGGCGATCGCTCAATGGGATGACTCACGCGGAGACGCGGAGAACGCGGAGAACGCGGAGAACGCGGAGGAAGGAGAATTGATAAAACCTAACGAGATTGCACTGACATTTATGGACACATCGATCAAAAGTCAACAGCCTCCCCCCCCTCTCTCTCCGCGTCTCCGTGCCTCCACGTGAACCAAGGGCAAGCCGGTGGTGATGCATGAGGCAGGTTATCGCTCGCTCGGGTGACTCACGCGGAGACGCGGAGAACGCGGAGGAAAGAGGAGGACTGATGGGACCTTTGGTAAGAGCCAGGCACCCAAGATGAGCAGGACAGGGTTCCTGGACGGTCTATCGGGAAGGCGAACCAGGCTGAAGCCTGCCGATCTCTCCCAGGCAAACCCATTGAAGTACCTGGCGACCTGGCCCGTTGTCGGCTGGCGTTAGTTCGCGTACCGAATATCGATCGACAGATGTCGCTGACCGTCAAAGACCGGGTGGGGAGGGTCGAGCGGAATCGGGATGGAGGGATGGGCCTTCGCGTGTTCGTACTTACGCCGTAGGGCGGCGTGGTGTAGTCTCCATGCACGGTTCATCCGACCCAACTGCTCTGGTCCTACGGATTGCCCGGTTTGCCTGTTCCGAGCACGGATGATGCGAACTTGCTCGTGCTGCCTGTGATAAATGGCCGCTTGCCCGAACCAAAAAGCCAAACGCCTCTCACGCACGATCCTCACGGTTGTCATGGTTCCTGCAATCAGCAGAGCGATCACGGCCACGGCGATCATCGAATTTCCAACCGTGAACCGCACGCGGGGGATTCGCATCGCCTTGCCTCCAGTCTCGCCGTTGGTATCCATTGAAGTTACCACGACATGCACACGGTTGCACCTGGTCAGGCCAACCCGTGCAGAGAGTCGGTGGCCAGACACCAAACGAGGTAAGGCAGGGAATTTGGAGAAGCCATTGAGGTCCGTGGCTACTCTTGCCGCGCCTTCCGGAGCTGGCCTTCGCCCCTAGACCTCCCATCGCACGAATGTTGGCCTCTCGTTCGATTGCGTTGCCAGGGCCGCTCGGTTTCCTCTCGCCAATTCTCTCTGGAGAAGCAGTTACCAAGGTACGTTCGCCGCGATTCGAGTAGAATGAGGCAGCAAGAAGGCCGAGGTCGGCTTTCGAGTTCTTCGAACGGTCCGGGCCCACGACTGGCCAACGATGTTGTTCGACGCGGGGCCGGTGCTCGATGGCGGAGTCACTGGGAGATTGTTCGGATGTTGAGAAATTCCAGGGTGAACCGATGGCGAGCGGTTCTCGCCTTGATATCGCTTGGCTTCGTCTTTGCCGGATGCAACCGGACGGGCAAGTTGGCGTCGGAACCTGACGATCAGACAGCGAGCCAGTCGTTCACAAGTCGCCCCGCAGGAGATACCGATATGCCGTCAGCAAAGGACGACAACCTGGATGCGGCGGATCCCAAGTTCAACCCCCTCTCGGCCGACGAAGAACGGGTGATCTTGGGGAAAGGGACTGAGCTTCCTTTCAAGGGTGAATACACCGATTTGACTGACCCCGGCACCTACGTTTGCCGGCGTTGCAACGCGCCGCTGTATCGTTCCGACAATAAATTTGCCAGCGATTGCGGCTGGCCCAGCTTCGACGACGAAATCCCGGGCGCGGTCAAAAGAATGCCTGACAGTGACGGTTCACGTACCGAGATCCTCTGCAAAAACTGCGACGGGCATCTCGGCCATGTCTTCGAGGGAGAACAGCTCACATCCAAGAACACGCGACACTGCGTAAACTCACTGTCGATGAAGTTCTACCCAAAAGGGAAGGAGATCCCTGCGGTGATCAAATAACCTGGTTTCGCTGAGAATCGTAGGGTTCTGCGCTTTCCGCGACTTCATGATGCATTTGATTCGTTCGGGATCTAAGAGTCTGTCCCAGAAGGTGAATCCCACGGGAGCTTTTGAATGATCTGCTGGGTGCCATGCGGTTCCGTACTCGGAACCCATGCGGGAATGCCTTGGCCTGGCGCGCACGGGTTCCGAGTACGGAACCCGTGGCACCCAAACGGCCTTCAATTTTCGGTTTCCCTGAACTTACGAGACAGACTCTAAGCCGGCAGGTCCGCGCCGCCCGCGAGGCTGCCGGCTGGACAGACAGAGCAGACAAGGGCACGGAGGGAACATTCTCGGCTGGAGTGCCCGGCTACTCTCGAGTCGTGCCACGAACCACTCACGCCGCAGTCGGCGGCATGGTCTACCACGCCTTTTGAATCGCGGCAACCGGCGCGAGCCGGTCATTCACAAGCCCGCCGACTACGACGCCTTCCTCCAGGCGATCGCCGATGCCCGTCAGCGTCTCTCCCTCTTCGGTTTTTGCCTGATACCGAACCAGTTCCATCTGGTCGTCCGGCCCCGGGAGGACGGCGACCTCGAGCGGTGGAAGCGCTGGCGGCTCACGCTCAGCGATACCGCCGCCATGACAAGACAACCGGCCCCATCTGGCAAGGGCCTGACAAGGCAATCCCCGTCCAGGACGATGCCCACCTCGCGACGGTGCTTCGCTACGTCGAGCGGAATCCCCTCAGGGCCGAACTGGTCGCGCGGGCCGAGCACGGTCGGCGGACGAGGAGTGGACCCGTCAAACGACGCAGACGCTGGAACTGGAATCGAGCCTTCGGCCCCCCTCCGTCCTTCTGCCCCAATCACATCAACTTGCTCGCACATTTAAACATCCAACAGAATCGCATCCATTTTTTCCAATTCCATTAATCTTATTCTGTATCCGAGCTCGCTGAGGTCAGTTGGCTGAGTAACCGGGCCGCAAGACAAGATGGAACTGGCCCGCGGCATTCCCCCCCGGCAAAGGGACTCCTCCCGGCTCACGTCGCACATCACCGCCCCGAGATGCTGTCGCTGGATCGGCAAATGCCGGTCTCCGAGCATGAGCCGGAGCCAGAGGAAGAAGGGCATCGTCGTCTTGCCAGCATGCTCGGGGGAGTTGAGGAAGAAGGGCATCGTCGTCTTGCCAGCATGCTCGGGGGAGCTTCCGAACGAGCCTGACGTAGGCCTCCCGGAACAAGTGGGAGGCGCCGACCTGCCGCAAGATCCGGCGGGCGACCCCAGCCTTCGCAGCCAGGTCCAAAGCTCGAACCGTTCGAGTTCTCACAACTGATGCACGAAACACAGGCCGATCGGGATGTACTAGAGAAGCACTCAATTCGGGTGCCCGTTTTCGATCAACCCGTGGTCGGCGTCCGAAACTCTCGGGCGGGCCACCTGGACCACAGCATGAGGCGAGCGGCTTGTCCCCATTGATCCGTGCACCCCCGAAAGCCAACCCCTTGAAGGGAGCCTGCGTCACCGACATCGGCCTCGTGAAATCCGGGCCAATCGACATTTTTATCGATCCCCGCACGGGAACCTTACGCAGGTAGTACCTCAGGGCCGGGATCGGCCCTACGAGTTGTGGGTCAGGACGCCCGGTCGAAAAGAACCGTGAGCGGCCCCGCACCCCTCGAAATCCGAGGCTCGAGCGTGATCCGCGATGGCCGTGACCAGTTCACGGGGGCGGCGAAACGGCGTTGCGAACCCGCGGCCGAGCCGGGCGATTCGTTCCTGCAACGAATCTGCGTTGAAATCCGCACATGCATCACATTACAACACTCTCAGGAGCTGACACCATGTTATCTCGCAAAATCGTAAGCTTATTTAAATCCCGTGACGTCCGCCGCCGCGCCCCACGGAGGAACCACCCGGCTATGTGCCGCTTCGCCTGCGAAGTGCTCGAAGATCGCGTCACGCCAGCGGTGTTCGCCACCTTCACTCCGGCGGCCGGCCTCCTCACGGTCTTCGGAGACAACTTGAATAATACGATCGCCATCAGCCGTAACGCGGCCGGAGCAATCCAGGTCAATGGCGGCGCGGTGGCGATCGTCGGTGGCACCGCGACCGTCGCTAACACAAGCCTGATTCAGGTCTTCGGCCAGGGAGGCAATGATGCCCTCTCGCTCGTCGAAAATAACGGGGCCCTACCCAAGGCCAACCTATTCGGCGGCGAGGGGAACGATACGATCACCGGCGGCTCGGGGGCTGACCAACTCTTCGGCCAGGGGGGCAACGACATCCTCCTCGGCAAAGGGGGCTTCGACTTCTTATTTGGCGGGGCGAATAACGACACCCTGACCGGCGGCGACGCCGACGACCAGGTGTTCGGCGAGTCGGGCAACGACCGGCTGATCTGGAACCCCGGCGACGACACCGACCTCAACGAGGGAGGAGCCGGTACCGATACCATCGAGGTCAACGGCGGCAACGGCGCGGAGGCCTTCACCGCGACCGCCAATGGCACCCGCGTCCGCTTCGACCGCGTCAACCCCGCCCCCTTCTCCATCGACATCGGGACCAGCGAGAACCTCGTCGTCAACATGAACGGCGGCGACGACTCCTTCTCGGCCACCGGCAACCTGGCCGCCCTGATCAAAATTACCGTGGACGGCGGCACCGGGAATGACACGATCCTGGGGAGCAACGGGGTCGACCTGCTCCTCGGCGGCGACGGCAACGACTTCATCGACGGGCAGCAGGGCAACGACGTGGCGCTCCTCGGGGCCGGCGACGATACTTTCCAGTGGGACCCGGGTGACGGCAACGACGTTGTCGAAGGCCAGGCCGGGGCCGACAGCATGCGCTTCAACGGCAGCGCCGCCTCCGAGATCTTCGACGTCTCTGCCAACGGCGGACGCGTCCGGTTCACGCGCAACATCGCCAACATCGTCATGGACCTCAACGACGTCGAGTCGATCGACCTCAACACTCTGGGGGGCAGCGACACGGTCACCGTCAACGACCTCAGCGGCACCGATCTGACCGAGGTGAACGTCAACCTCGCGGCCGCGATCGGCGGGACGGCGGGCGATGCCCAACCCGACACCGTGATCGTCAACGGCACCAACGGGGCTGACATCATCGACCTCTTCGGCTCGGGGAGTTCGGTCGTCGTGGTCGGGCTGCCGGCCCTGGTGAACGTCACCAACTCCGAGGGAGCCAACGACTCGCTCGTCGTCAACGCGTTGGGCGGCAATGACGGCCTGACGGCGTCCACGCTGGTCGCCGGGATCACGAAGCTGACCCTGGACGGTGGCGCTGGCAACGACACGATCCTCGGGAGCCGCGGCAACGACGTGCTGTTCGGCGGCGACGGCAACGACTTCCTCGACGGCCAGCAGGGCGACGACGTTGTCTTCATGGGGGCCGGCGACGACATCTTCCAGTGGGATCCGGGGGACGGCAGCGATACCCTCGAAGGCCAGGCCGGCGTCGACAGGATGCTCTTCTTCGGCGCCAACGTTAGTGAGAACATCGACATCTCCGCCAACGGCGGGCGGGTCCGATTCTTCCGCGACGTCGCCAACGTCACCATGGACCTCAACGACGTCGAGGGCATCGAGTTCAGGGCTCTGGGCGGAGCCGACAACATCGTGGTGGGCGACCTGAGCGGCACCGACGTGACGCGGATCGACCTCGACCTGCGCGGGTCCGCGGGCGGTGGCGACGGCCAGGCCGACACGGTCACCGTCAACGGCACCCAGGGCAACGACGTGTTCGGCGCCGCGGGCGACGCCGGCGGGATCAACGTCTTCGGCCTCCAGGCGACGGTCAACATCTTCAGCCAGGAGCAGGCCAACGACCGGCTGACGCTCAATGCCCTGGGCGGAGATGACGTCGTCAACGCCACGTCCCTCGAGGCCGACGGCATCCAACTCGCGATCAACGGCGGCCTTGGCGCCGACCTCATCTTAGGCAGCGAGGGCGATGACCTGGTCAACGGCGGGGACGGCAACGATACGGCCCTCCTGGGCGCCGGCGACGACACCTTCGTCTGGAACCCAGGTGACGACAACGACATCATCGAGGGACAGGCCGGCTTCGACTCCATGCGCTTCAACGGCGCCAACGTCGCCGAGAACATCGACATCTCAGCCAACGGCGGGCGAGTCCGGTTCACACGCAACATCGCCAACGTCACCATGGACCTCAACGACGTCGAAGGCATCGACTTCAATGCGTTGGGCGGAGCCGATACGATCGTGGTCAACGACCTGTCCGGCACCGATCTGACCGAGATCAACCTCAACCTGGCGGCCGTGATCGGCGGGACGGCGGGCGACGCCCAGCCTGACAACGTCATCGTCAACGGCACCAGCGGCGATGACGTCGTCCTGGTCGTCGGCGACGCGGCCGGCACCTCCGTCCTGGGCCTGGCCGCCCGGGTGAACATCACCGGCGCCGAGGCCGCCAACGACCGCCTCACGGTCAACGCCCTGGCGGGCGACGACGTGGTCGAGGCTTCGGGCCTGGCCGCGGGTGCGATCCAGCTCACGGCGGACGGCGGCGACGGTGACGACGTTCTGATCGGTGCGCCGGGGCGGACATCCTCCTTGGTCAGGCCGGCGACGACGTTCTGCTCGGCGGGCCGGGCCTTGACATCCTCGACGGTGGCCCCGGAGACAACATCGTGATCCAGGGTTGAGCTCACGTCCGCAAGGACGCTGACACTCCGATCCGATCCGACACGACCCAGCCTTGGGGGAGCTATCCCGCGGGGCTGGGTCTTAACGCGCTCGCTAGAGAAGCAACGTGGACCTCGGGGCGGCCCGGCCATCCCAAACAACATCAATCAAAACCGACAACCCAGCAATTCAACACCAAGCATTCCTGCAAATATACAGAATCGCCAATCGCCCCGAATCATTAGAATGCAACCTGCCGCTCACCCTGCCGATTCCGTTTTCTGCCAACACTTTACGACGACAAGTGGGCAGCAAACGTGGCTCCTCAACGGCCTGAATCGATCCCCTCGCGTGCCGCATTCCGCGGCTTCTCGGCAACTTACGGCTCATTTCTTGCAGACTCGGGCGGACGGAGAACAGCCCGGCCGGATAGGATCCGAACCACTCTGAGGCATACAGAGGCCAGTGGACACGGTCTCCTTTGAGACTCGACGTCCATAACGAAGGTGCCCTCAATCTTTGCCCGGAGACACCGGAGGAGCTCGGCGGAAAAAATCTCACCAAATCGGAGTGACGATTGCCACGCATTTCGCAGAATACATTCTACAAGATCGATTCGGTGCCCCTATCTGAAATCAATCAGAATACATTCCCTGACGGTTAACAGCGGTCGCTTTGATCCCAGAGGCTATTGTCGCTCGATTTGAGATGTCTTGGAAACCATTGTATCCTGTCATCCCTTTTGTCAAACTTTGAAGACTCTTTACGATAAGCTTTTTGATTGCGACAATATTTCCGCTCACCCTAACCGCACCGAAAGTAATAGCCGCTCATTGCCGGACTGCAACTGCAGAGGAGCCACCACGTGATCTGCAACTTTTCTCGCTGGGTAATCGTAGCACCTGTATTCTTTGTCGTAACGACCGGGGCGTGGCGAGTCCACGGCGCATCGGGAGACGGCGAGTCGACTCAGGAAAAAAAGCCGGTGTATCGAGAGGCTGCCGCCGCATTAGGCGCTTCGAGCCTTCCCGAATTCCAGGACCCAGCGTTCTCACGCTTTGTGGATCTCACCCTGCTTCGTCAGGCGATTGAGCGAAATGACGCCTCGCAGGCCGCCGATATCGCGTTGCAATTGGCGGATGGGGAACGGGTGTTGTTGCGCGAGAACAAGATTCTCAGCGCCGCCCTGGCTCTGCGACTCGCGGCCAGCATTGCGGTCGACACGAACGATCGAGCCACACTGCAACGCCTCGTCAAAGCCGCCAAGAGCGTCGGCGATGAGGCACTGGCGTCCCAGGTGGAGACGGTCGCGAAACTCGGCATGGCGACTCGTGATGAGGGTCAGGATCTCAAGCTGTCACTGCGGACCACGACCCCGGACCAGTTGGCCTTCCTGCAGTCGGTCTTGCGCCAAGCCGACGTGTCCCGGCGGAGCAGCGATCTCGAAGTGCTTGGCAAACTCGAACTGTTCGTGAAGGGATTGACCGACTTGCCCGAGGAGCAAAAAACGTTCCTGACCAGTCGGATAGCGAAGGCGAAGCAGGAGGTGCCCGAGAGTTCGGACAAGCTGGGTCAGGCGCTCAGGAAGCTGAATGCTTCCAGCCGTTTTGCACCGTTCGGCAACTGGCAGTCGACGTACATCGACCCCAACGGCAACTACGTCAACGCCGCGGTGACGCTGAACGGCGCTTCGGGGGCCTACTACCTGCCGGATGGCTCGGTCGGTCAGCTCTTTAACATCTCTCAGGGATTCCCGCCCGCGAATCCCGGCGTGCCGGTCAGTTCCAACGGCCTGTACGGCCGTTGGCAGTTGGGCGGTACCCAAGGCTGGTTCTACTGGGCGATGACAGGGCCGAATCGATTTCAGGGGTCCTGGGGCTTCGGTAACTTCGGAAGCCCGATGGTCAACCGATGGTGGGGCACGCTGAGCGGTGGGGGTGGCGGTGGCGGTGGGCCTGTTCCTGTCCCCGTACCCGTCCCCTTCCCGGGTTAAAAGCGATGCTCCAATCCTGGAGACTGACGATCCTCTTCTCCGTGGTCGGCATCACCGCCGGCGGCGACTGCCTCGCCGCCGATCCGACTTCAGATCGACCACCGAGATTTGCGCTCCTTGTCGGCGTGGGGAAATATCAGAACCTCGGCGCTTCTGAACAGCTTGATGGATCGCGGAATGATGTCGAGGCGATGCGAGAACTCTTGCTGAGTGCTCGGTTCGGGTTCCAACCCGACGATATCGTCACGCTCGTTGACGAATCCGCCACCGGCGCGGCAATTCGCAAAGGACTCAGCGATCTGTCGCAACGGATCCGTGAACTCCCACCGAACTCCAGGCCCGCCCAGATCCTGGTCCACTACAGCGGCCACGGCTCCCAGGTGGCGGACCAACCGGAAGGAGATCCTCTCTGCGACGAGTCCGACGGCCTCGACGAGACCATCGTGCCTTACGATGCCGACAAGCAGGGAGGCCTCCAGGATCTTCGCGATGACGAGCTCTTCGCGTTTGCGGAAGAGGTCTGCACGGGGGGGCGCAACCGTCTTTGGATGGTGCTCGATTGCTGCCACTCGGGAACCGGCGCTCGAGGCGCCACAAAGGTCCGCAAGCTGGATCGCGGCCTCGCAGCTTCGATTCCGACTCTCGGTGGCCGCAAGATCAATGAGCGACGACTGGCCGCTGGCGCCGTGGTCCTCTCCGCCTGCCGTGCCCAGGAGGTCGAGCCCGAATACCAGCAGGGGAAAGAGCGTTTCGGGCTGCTCACCCGATTTGTGCTCCAGGTGCTCAACGAGTCTCCCACCCTTTCGACCCTCTCCTATGAACTGCTTCGGGACGAGATCGTCGCTCGCTATCGGGTCGACCCGTCCGTCGCACAACCTCCGCTTCCCCAACTCGAGGGGAGTGGAAGCTTGCTCCGCGATACCGTCCTCGGCTGCGGGGTCGACGCGGATCGGAAACCCTACTGGGAGGTCATGGCTTCAGGGGCCGACCGCTCGGTGGCCATTCTCAAGGCAGGGGCGTTCCACGGGATTACTGTGGGATCCCAGTTTGAGCTCTACGACCAGCCCGCCAAGGTCGTCGTCAAGCCGGCCGGGACCGAGCAAGAGAATGGCTCGACCGCCTGGCTGGCAGTGAAGGCGGTCGAAGGAGCAACCGCCACCGTCGACGTCTTCCGCTGGGAAAACGGCCGACGAGCGGAGGCGTTGTTGCCGGCCGGCTTCAAGGGAGGCTTCGCCGTTGAGCGGCACCACGAGCATGGTGCGTTCGGTCTCCGCCTACGGGTCACTCGGGCGAAGTCGGCGAACGAGGATGGGCCTGCGCTCGGCCCCGGCTCCCCCGACCTGCCGCCGTCGATCCTTGAAACGCTGACGACCGCGAATCGCCCCGATGAGTCACCTTGGTTGCAGTGGACCACGGACGATGAGGCCTGCGACTACCTCCTTCGGATCGACGGGAATGTTGCCGCGCTGTTCCCGGCCACCGGGCGGCCCAAGCTCGCGGTCGATGCGTCCTCGCCTTCGGAACGGAGCGAGGTCCCCGCGTCGTTGCGAGGGGGCTGGGGGCCGTTCCTCCTCGAGGCCCCCGAAGCGGCCGGGCCCGCGCTTCAGCAGGCACTCCGCCAGATTTGCCGGGCCCGGAACCTCATCCGACTGGCCGGGGCTCAGCGCACCACCGGCCCGGCCGGGCCCATCACAATCGAACTCGTCGCCGTTGATGTGGATGACTCCGGCGCGATCGTAAAAACACGCCCCTGGCCCCTCGAGGAAGGGGGCCTGGTGGTGCGCAAAGGGGGTCGCTACGCCTATCGGATCGCAAACCCCCAGGCATCGCAAAAGCCATGGTTCATCACCGTCCTGGCCGTCGACGCCGATCAGGGGATCGACCAGGTCCTACCCTATCAGGAGGCCGCCGGAGGCGAGGTGTCGGGCGAGCAGCGGCTCGACCCCGGCCAGTCCCGGATCACCGATGCGTTCGAGTGCGACGGAGGCTTCGGGGACCGGGTCACGATCGTCCTCGCGACCCGCGAGCCCAACTCCTACTACATGCTCTCGCAACCCAATCTTCCCAAAACCCGAGGCGAGGACAACCTGGAAAGCAAGGGGGCCGTACTCGACACCCTGTTGCTCGAGCAAACCTACTTCAAGACGCGAGGCGACAAACGAATGAGGCCGCGAAGGCTCTACGATGAGTCCTGGACGGCCAGCACCGTCTCCTTCAGGGCCAGCCCCTAACCCGGCACCATCAAGGTGCATCGTTTCAGAACTCGGGTTCAAGCCCACCCGGCTTCTTGCTCGAGTTTCGCAGGGAGCAAGTGATCCGATTGGGGCAACTTCGGCGCAGTTGATCGGAACAGCTCAGCCTTCAGTTCTTGGAGTGCACCTATGTTGAGGAAGCAAATGAGGCGTCATCGTCGGGAAGTGGCCACCGTTGGGCTCTTCCTCCTAGCCATCCTTCTCTCCTCAGAATCGCTCCGGGCGGCTGGAGACGAGGGGGCCACGAAACCGGTGGCGCCCGACCCCACGGCGGGCCCGGCGCGGGTCGAGCCGAAGTCGGCGGATCCCTTTCCGCTGAGCGAAGCGCTGCAAGACCCCGGATTTAGCCGATATGTTGACCTGAAACTTCTGGCCACCGCCTGGCGCGAGCTGGATGCGGCGCTCATGGCCGACGTCGCTCTCCAGCTCGCCTCCGGCGAGGAGGCCTTGCAGCGGCCCCATAAATCCGTGAACTCGCGACAGGTCGCGGAATTAGCCGCGCAACTCGCCATTGAGACCAATCAGCCGGAAACGATCGACCGCCTGATCCGAGCCGCCAAGGGGCGAAACGACAATGCGCTGGCCAACGCGCTCAATGTCACTCGAAAGCTTGCGTCCACGTCTCGGGGTGACTCCCCTGCCCCGGTCTCCATTGACGAGCTTAACGCAACGGAACTGGCATTGCTGAAGACTTGGATGGGTAAGATCAAATCAGCCAAGCTCGCGGCGGACCGTGAGACGCTCAGCCAGCTCGACAGCCAGATCCCCAAGATCATCGACCTGAAGGACAAGCAACGCCAGGCCTTGAAAGAATTGGTGGCCGAGGCGACTCGAAGCCTGCCGGAGGGAAAGAGCGAACCGTCGTCGGTTTCCAAGCTTCTCGAGAAACTTTCGGCCGGCAACCGTCCGGGGCCGCAGGTGTACCAGCAAGTTGTCGGCGGTAATTACTCGTACAGATTCCAGGTCCAGTTCACGATCCAGCTAATCAGCATTCCAGGATATGACTTCTACGCGGCCCGACTGACATCGCCACCGCCGCCCGGCTCGCCGTTCGATCAGATCGGACTCGCCATGGGCGATGTCGTCGTGCGGCTCGACGGCATTCCCGTCAACAACGCCAATGAGATGGACAATCACTACGGCCAAACCTTCGTCCGTTTCATCAAGGCAGGGACCACCTGGGTTCAGAACGGGACGGTCTACCTTGGAGGAAACGGCTTCCCCGGTGGTGGCGGTGGCGGAACGCCTCCCTGATCGGGATCGCCATCGGTTTTCGAGTTCGAGTCAATCGATCGATGAGAGGTGACGGGGGATTCTCGGCCCAGGGATCAAACCCAGAGGTCGAGAATCCCCGTTCCAGTCGGCTGGAACTTGAAGGACAATCGCCCAATGAATCGCCCTTCCCTCAGCGCCGGTCACGGCATCGCTCTCTGGCTGGCAAGTTGGCTCATCCTCTGGGCCTCACCTGCCCATGGGATGGACGAGACCGCGAGTCGCGGCTTTTTGATCGCGGTCGATGGGCAAGGAAGACTGTCGGTCAAGGAGGTCAACGGGGCAGCGGTCGAGCTCGAAACAGCGTCTCGTGGCCTGATCGTCTGGGAGAATGGCGGCCAAGAACGTTGGGCGTTCCTCGCGCAAGGGGGCCGCTGGGCGCGCGAGGAGTTTGAGCGGAGCGAGGAAGGGGCGGCCAGGCTTTCGGCCGCGACTCGAGGCCCGGCCGAAGCGATTGCTGGAGGAAATGGTTCGATCCCCTCGACCACGCTCCTGGTCCCGATGCTCGGGTCGTCGGTCGTGCGAGGGAACTCCCCCTTCTTGACCCCGTCCCATGGGCGGACAATCGGGCCTCGGATCACGATCCGACGGCGGCCCGCGCCTCAAGGCCCCCCCTTCCCCGAAGCAGCGGCATTGCTCCTTCGCGACGGCCGCCTCCTCGTCAAGTTCGCACTTCCCGAGGGCAAGCGTAAACTGTCGTGGAATGAGATCTCAGGATTACCCCCCGCGCTCGCGGCGGGGCTATCCGCCGGCGAGTACGTCTTGCGGATCGATGGGGGAGGCGACTCCGTAACCTTTCGGGTCGAGGACGCTGCCATTCGCGAGGAGGTGCAACGTCCGCTCGACGAGTTGACCAAACTGCGCGGCGAGGGCGCTGACGGTCTCTTCGCCCTGGTCGCGGTCACCCACTTGCTGACCCAGGTCGACGAGGAGGGTAAGCCCTTGCCCTACCTGGTCGACGCATTCGATGTCGTGGATCATTTGCCGGAGGGGGAGCGCACGTCATTCCTCCGCCAAGCCCACTCCGACCTGGAGCGACGTTTAGTCGGAGCGACCGTGGCCGACTCGTCGTCGCTGGCGGACCCGACGGGGGACGCGACGATCGACCAGGCACGAGGCCAATTCCGCGCAGGGCGATGGCGGGAGGCAATGGCGACTCTTGCGACGGTCGACCAAGGGAAGGTGACTCCTCGGAGTCAGGCCTTGGCAAAGCTCTACAACGCCGTGATCCGCGCGGAGTCGGGCTTGGCCCTGGAAGCACAGGCCGACCACCTCTTTCATGAGGCCTTGGTTGCGGTCGAAGCCCTCGGGCGCGACGGGAAAGCGAGCGAGTCGACGGCCGCCGACCTGTTCCGGGCGCACAACAACTATGGGAATTTCTTGCTGGGACGCTCGCAGGACCGGCTTCAAAACCATGCCTACCAGATCGTGACCGGGGGCCGGCTCCCGCTCCTGTCGACGCTGAGCGACTGGCACGCCGCCCTCCGCGAGTACGAGGCCGCTCGAACCCTTGCGCAAGGCATGCGAGCGCCGGCTCAGGCCGCGGCGGTCGAGACCAACCTCGCCCGCCTCTACGCGATCCTCGCCGACCTGATCCGGACCCTCGAGGATCCGGCCTCAGAGGATCGCCGGTTCCTGGCCGCGGTCCTCGCGGCGACGGAGCAGGCCAGGACGCTTGCGGCCGGCATCGTCGCCGACTCCCGCGACGGCGATCGGGTGGAGCCCCTGATCCAGGCCACGGCTCATGAAATCCTGGCACAACTCGCCTTCCGGGATCATGAGGCAAGCCTCGGTCGTCCCGAGGCACAAGCCTCGACCCTGAACTGTGAGCGGCTCGCCAAGCAGGCTTTGCATGCCTATGAGGAGGCCGGTTCGCTCGTCGGCATTGAAAGCACGCTCAGGCTGCTCGCTCTAAATCAACTCCGATCGAAGCCTCAGGGTTCGGGAACCGAGGAAAAGGCCGACCGCAAGCAGGCGCTCCAGAGCCTTCTGATCGCGCACCGCCTCTCCCAATTCGTCCTCGACCAGGTTCCGGGAGACGGGGTCGGGTTGGGGGTAGCCGGCTTTATCGCCCGCCGTGCCTATGTCAACGAGCAGATCGTCGAGTTGCTGATCGCCGACGGGCAGCCCGCCGAGGCGCTTCACTACGCCGAACTGGCCAAGGCCCGTGCGCTCGAGGGCCTGCTCGCCACCAACCGGACCGATGCCCAGGCCGACGAGGCAGGGCCGCGGCCGTTGCCGGAACTCCTCGCCGATTGGCCTCGCGAAGTGGCCGCGGTCGAATACTTCATCGGCTCTGGGCGAGTCTGGGCTTTTGTGGTGACGACGATGGGCCAGGTCCGGGTCTTCGGGCTGTCGGATCGAGAGGGGCACCCGATCGCTCCTCAGGCCCTGGTCGCTCGAGTCCGGACCTTCCTTCGCGGTGTGGAGAACTACGCGACCCGGATGCGGAGCCGGCTCCTGGCTGGCCAAGGGTTTGATCATCAGTGGCAAGAGACCCTCCACGAATTCGCATTGGATTTACTGCCCGCTGACCTGCTCGTGGAACTCAGGAAGGCGAAGACAGTCGTCGTGGTCCCCCATCATATCCTCCACTATTTTCCTTTCGCGGCCTTGGTGACCGAGCGAGACGCCGGCCGAAAAACGGAGTCGGAGATGGTCCAACCCCGATTCTTGCTCGATGAGCCATTTGCCCTTTGCCACTCTCCGTCCCTGACGACGTGGGACCTATTGCGACAACGCGACCCGCGGCTGGTCGCACGAGTAGGTGCCGCCGGGATCGCCAATTTCCCCGGAGCCGCCCCATTGCCCGGCGTCCGTGATGACCTTGCCAACCTTCGAAAGGCCTTCGGCGGCAAGGTGGACCGTGTCTATCTCGAAGGGGAAGCGAGCGAAGCGGCCGGTCGGTCCTTGCTCTCCCAAGCAGGGATGGTCCTATTCGCCACCCATGGTACGAACGTCGCCGACCGTCCGTTGACGAGTTCCATCCTGCTCTTTCCCGAAGCGAAGGATGACGGTCGGCTCACCGCGGAGGAGCTCTTTGGGGGATCGACTCAGGCGGATCTGGTGGTCCTGAGTGCCTGCTATACGGGCCTCGCCGATCGCTCACCCTTGCCTGGGGACGACCTCTTCGGCATCCAACGGGCCCTGCTCAGGTCCGGGGCGAGGACGGTGATTTCCGGCCTCTGGGATGTCTACGACGGCTCCGGTCCTGAGTTGATCGGTGCCTTCTTCGACAATCTGGCGGCGGGCGAACCGGCCCCCCAAGCCCTCGCGACATCCCAGCGCCGTTTTCTCAAAAAGCTGCGAACCTCTCCCGATCCGGAACCTTGGATCCACCCCTACTTCTGGGCGGTCTACACCGCTTCCGGCGACGATCGAACACGCTTCGGAAACTGACTCGGCTCTCCAATCCGGTGGGCGAAATCACGTCCCACCGCTGGGAAGTCTTTCTCGCCGATTGCGAACGACAAGAACGCATGTTTTTTTGCAACGAGAATATCATGACAACTCGAACTCAACACCAATGGGCAATTCGACTTCTTGTCGTTGCGATCCAGGGCATGGCGTGGACGCCATGCCCTGGCCAGGATCTCACCACCGGAGCAATCGCCGCATCAAAGGATGATGTACCTTCCGAGCCGGAGGCGGCCGAGCCCGCGGTAACTCGTGGGGATCGTCGCCTGACCCCACGGAGCAAAGCGCCCTCGACGGGGGGAATCCAATACCGTAAGCGTTGGGCGCTCGTGGTCGGGATCAATTACAACGCGGCGGATCGAGAGGCGATCAAGGATGGCGGCACGTCGCGTGAACTGAAGAATGCCGAAAACGACGCCTCGGCCGTGGCCGAGCTGCTTAAAGC
Organism: Singulisphaera photorubra; assembly: GCF_045290345.1. Lineage (GTDB taxonomy): Bacteria > Planctomycetota > Planctomycetia > Isosphaerales > Isosphaeraceae > Singulisphaera. Next base: position 7,095,254 of record NZ_CP155447.1, read on the forward strand.
CAAGTATGGATACGGACAGGACGGGGCCTTGGAGCTGCTGCTTGGCAAGCAGGCCACCAAGGAGGAGATCAGCAAGCGGCTGGGCCAGGGCCTCCTTGGGAATACCGAGGAGGTTCACGAGGACGACAGCGTGGTCTTCTACTTCTCCGGACACGGCGAGCGCGGCGAGGGGCCGGCCGCGGAGAAGCAGGCCGATAGCCACCCGGGCTTTCTCTTACCGATCGACTTCAAACGACTCAAGGTCGGCGAGCGCGAGGAGTTATTTGAAACCTCGGCGATCGATCTGGCGGAAGTCGTCCGGATGCTGAACAAGTGCCCCGCCCGGCACAAACTGCTCATTCTGGATTGCTGCCATTCCGGCACGGTCTTTCAGATCCAGGTCACTGGCGCCGCGGGGGGCCAGTTTGAGCACCAGGACAATGATCCGACCCTCTTTGGCGAGCGGTCACTCCAGGCGGTGACGGCGAGTCGCGATCTCGCCTCGGACGGCCAAGGTCAGGATAAGAACTCGCCGTTCACCCGCTCTTTATTGCGCGCGCTCAACGCGGTCCCTCCGAAGCTGCCCCGCAATCGCTACTATTTCACGACGAACCAACTCTTCCACGCGATGCGCGCGTATCTCGACGGAAATCTGCCGCCGAAACAGTCGCCGCAGTGCCGCTGGCTGGACGACGAACGAAACGGCGAATTCCACTTCTTCCCGGACCCGGGGGCCTCGTTCGTTGAAGAGGTTTCACGCGAGTCTCGCCAGCTCTTGTTGGCCATGGTGCCGAGCACTTTTGGGAACTGGTGGGCGGACGAGATGCCCTGGTTCATGCCGGGCCTTCGGCTCGAGATCCTCAAAGACAAGCTCGAATCGCGCTCGATGGCCGACGAGATCGACAAGGACAAGCTGCGCGAGGCCGCCCGCCAGAGCGTTCGTCGTCTCGAGGAAGACGCGCACCTCCCCGCGCCGCTCCGGCTGAGGCTCGGCCATCTCAAAACAATGCTCCAACTCGATCAGCAGAAAGATCGCAACGAACAGATGCTCTCGGTCGTCAAGACGCTGAAGGCCTCGGTGGAAACGTCCGGCAAACGGGACGAGGTTGAGGCCGTCGACCTGCATTACCTGGCCGTCTTGCAGCACAAACTCGGCGACCATGCAGAGGCGCGAACGAATTACATCCAGGCCCTGCAACGCTACGAGGCCGAGGAAAAGATGTCGCTCCTGGTCCGCCCCCTGAGGGCCCTCTGCTTGCTGGATCTCGGAATGCTCGAGCTGACCGTCCTGAATGATTATCCCGAGGCGTTCCGGCGATTCACCGAGGCGGAATCGATGTTCGGCCTCGGTTCGCCCGCTCCATTCAAAGTTTACTGCCTGAGCAAACAAGCCGATGCGCTGCGGCGAGACGGGATCACAGGCCCTGCCGAGCGGCGCATGGACGATGCGATCCAGTTGACCGAGGCGTTCGACCCGAAGTCGGAACATCCGCTGACCGCCTCGGCCTGGAAGTATTACGCCTGGGCCTGCATGGAACAGTGGAAGTTTCCCCAGGCCGCCGAGAAGTTCACCCGGGCCAGTGAAATCCTCAGCTTGCCGGCCAATCTCAATCGCGACGAGTGTTCGATCGATCGCTTTCACATCGACCATGGCCTGGCCATGATCCACCGCTTCCAGGGCAGGGATGACCTCGCCCTGGAAGCCTATCGCACGCTCACCCCCGCGCTCACCACAGCGATCACCGAACTGGAGGCGCGCAAGGTCGAGGTCTCCAACTTCGCCGAGGTCCGCTCCTTGTTGTACGATCGACTCGTCAACAGCCTCGAACGGCAGGCGGACTGCTCCATGTTCGGCCGAGATCCCAACTACGCCGAAGCCGCCGATGACTATCGCCGAGCGCTCTTGAAGGTCGACCAGACTCCGAAGGCGACCCGAGACCAGGTCCGAAAGGACCTCCTCTACCGGCGAGCCATCGCGCTCTCGCTGCAAGATCTCCAAGCGGAGAGACGCACTCAAGGCGATCCCGCCCAACCGTCGGCCTCGATCCTCCAATTGGCCCGCCACCTGAGAACAGCCGCGGACGCAATCGGGAGCAAGAAGAGCGATCCCTTGAAGGTGAAACTATCCGCCGCGCTTGCGTATGCCTGTCCTGGCGGAGTCGAACAGAATCCCAAGCCCCCTGCTGCCGGCGCTCCTCAGCCGAACCTGGCGGACCTCTGCAAATTGCTCGAGGAATTGCGGGAGACCAGCCGTGACTTCGACCGCGATGAATTGGAACGGCTGATGTTTGCCTACAAGTTCCTGATCGAGCTCGAGAGCCCCGACTCCGACCCTTTCCTGAAGATTGAATATGCGGACATGCTCTTACGGCTCTGTCAATCGGCCATTCATCGCGCGGCCGCCGACCCGGACGTTTTGAAGTACCTACGCCCCTACTACGACGTCGCCTTCCTGGCCAAGGTTAAGTATCAGCCGGATCGCGTCAAGGAGTTGATCGAGCTCGTCTGGGAGGCGACCACCGGTACTCCCTACCACAAGCCGAAAACGATCAGGCCGGTCCTGGCTCTGTACCTCGCGGGAGGTCGCTGCCACCTGCTGTTGGATCCGACGCGGGGCACCCCGACCATGTTCGCCCTCGACCGATCGGCCGAGGATCTTCGCCGGGCAAGCCAGAGCCAGTGGGCGTTGAGCTGCCCTGTAGACCTCCAGCGGGCCCTCCGCCGGCTCGACCTCAAGGCCGATCAGAAAGTCCTTCTCATCTGGCGCGACCCGGTCGAAGGAATCGGCACGCGCGGCCCGAGCCCATCCCTCCCCGGATTGGCGGGGCGTCCCACCGCCGAGCAACCAATCACCGCGGCCTTGGAAGGCGCTCCCGAGCCAGGATTTCCCTTTGATTTGCGTTCCTCGTTCTCTTACCAGTCAACCCCCGAGCAGGTCATTGAAGACATCGCTTCGGTCAAGCTCATTCAGAAACCCGAACCTCAACGAGCGGCGCCCGGCCCATCGACCCAAGGAGCGCATCAACCCCGAACAGAACCAGCCACTCAACTCACTCTGCCCGAAGATCAAAACCAGGCGTCATCCCCCCCTCCCCCGAAGTCCTGAAGCCCTCGAGGAATCGAAGCGATCGTGATGCCGCCACCAAATGATACATTAAAAAAACACATATGATTTACTAGCAGCGTCACCACACTCCGCTGAAGACGGTGGTCGATGCATTCACGACCTACCTCGAGACCAGCCAAGGTCACTCATGACATCACGATGATAATCCTCTGACCGAGCGAGCCACCTCAGAGCATTTGCTGACGTCATCAAAATGGCTCCCCCGCCCCCGGCCCCACCCTCCGGGGGCGTTTCGCTTTGAGGTGGTCCATGGCACACGGTCAATCCCGGCGGTTACACTTCGCGGGACTGGAATGGGCCACGGAACTCGGGCAATGCCGCGAGTGCTCGTGGTCGAAGACGATCCGGCCACGACCTCCATCCTGACCTATCAACTCGCATCGAGGCGTGTGAGCCATATCACCCACGCCACGACGGTCGCCGCTGCGCTCTCGATGTTGGATCTACCGCCCGGACTGGGACATCCTCGACATGGATCTGTCGAGCAGCTCCGGGTTGATGGCCTTGGAAGCCATTCGTAAAGCGAAACTTCCAACTCGCGTCATACGACCGGAGTCGTCCATTGGTTCTGGGGCTTCGCTCCCCTTCCCCAGGCGAGCGGGGAGAGTAAGCTCCCTGTCTTTGGGCGGACGAAGAGCCCTCGGTAACGCGGCGACAGTCTCGAATTGCGGCAGGAAATCACGCGGTTCGATCGAGTCCCGAGCGAGGTCCGGCCATTCGGTCGATAGTGGTGGACTTGAACGGGTCCTCTTAGAGTCTGTCTCGTAAGTTCAGGGAAACCGAAAATTGAAGGCCGTTTGGGTGCCACGGGTTCCGTACTCGGAACCCGTGCGCGCCAGGCCAAGGCATTCCCGCATGGGTTCCGAGTACGGAACCGCATGGCACCCAGCAGATCATTCAAAAGCTCCCGTGGGATTCACCTTCTGGGACAGACTCTTACTGACTCAAGCTCACTCGTCGAGTGTTTCAGCCAGAACAAGACAGTCCCGGTGGAGTCGCCGAGCGAGAGAAGCCAGGGCCAAGGAACACCTTCATGACGCCATCGAAAAGAAATTCCAAGAGGTCACCGACGAGGATGTCCTCGGTTGCTTTCGACATACGGGATTGTGTGCAACTCAATCGTGGACCGTCGCAATCAAGGGAACGGCTTCGCAGTGATCGCACGCACTAAATAAACATTAAAGACGCCAAAAATATCTAAAACAAATTGGTTCGCGAACGAATTAAAGTGCAGCCGGATTTGGTGGCCGAGGCGTGGTTGCGGCGGCCCGTGTCAGATGTCGGTAAAATCCTCGACCTTTGATTGTTCTCGCTCGGGCGGAAGAGATTTGCGAAGCCATGCAATGAGCAAAACATGGGCGAAAATATGATTATTGATTCCTTAAACCTCAATCTTATTAATTTATTAATTTTTGCAATTTTTGATCTATACTCAAGTTGTGGACATCTTGTGCCCCTAACGGAAAGCCCCAGGAGGCATCTTCGATGTCTTTTGCACGCCGAATCATTGGCCGAATCCTCCCGTCAGCGCAAATGCTGGAACAGTTCGAATCCCGAGTCTTGATGGCGACCGCCCCGCCCCTGGGGACGGCAGCGGACTTCGTGGTCCTGGCCGGCTCGACGGTGACCAACACGGGCGCGACCAACCTAGTTGGAAGTGTGGGCGTCAGCCCGGGTTCCGCGATCACCGGTTTTCCTCCAGGCGTCGTGACCGGAGGGACGATCCACGCGGGCGACGCGGTCGCAGCGCAAGCTGAGGCAGATCTCACCACGGCATACAATGTCCTCGTGGGAGAGGCGCCCGATCAGGACTTGACCAATCAAGACTTGGGTGGAAAAACGCTCACGCCGGGAGTTTACCAGTTCACATCATCGGCCCAGTTGACGGGCACGCTCACACTCGACGCCCAGGGTGACCCAGACGCGGTCTTCGTTTTCCTGATCGGGAGCACTCTGACCACGGCAAGCGACTCGTCCGTTCTTCTCATCAACAACGCCAGTGGCTGTAAAATATTCTGGCAGGTGGGGAGTTCGGCTACACTCGGCACTCGCACCGCCTTCGAAGGGAACATTCTCGCGTTAGAAAGCATTACGCTGAACACCGGTGCCACCATAGCATCCGGTCGAGCCTTGGCGCAAAACGGCGCAGTAACCTTGGATACGAACGCCCTTTCCAACGAGTGTACACCGACGCCAACACCGACTCCCACGCCAACGCCAACGCCGACACCGACACCCACGCCAACACCGACACCGACACCGACACCGACACCGACACCGACACCGACACCGACACCGACACCGACACCGACACCGACACCGACACCGACACCAACTCCCACGCCAACACCAACACCGACTCCGACTCCGACTCCGACTCCGACTCCGACTCCCACGCCAACACCGACACCGACACCGACACCGACACCAACTCCGACTCCGACTCCGACACCGACTCCCACGCCAACACCAACACCGACACCGACTCCGACACCAACTCCGACTCCGACTCCACGCCGACACCAACACCAACTCCGACTCCGACTCCCACGCCAACACCGACACCGACACCGACACCGACTCCGACACCGACACCGACACCGACTCCGACTCCGACTCCGACTCCGACTCCGACTCCGACACCAACACCGACACCGACTCCGACTCCGACTCCGACTCCGACTCCGACACCGACTCCGACTCCGACACCGACTCCGACTCCGACACCGACTCCGACGATTTCTCTACGGCGATTCGGCTACCACGCGAAGCCCACGATTCTGGTGCTCTCGTTTAAGACCCCCCTCGACCCGGCGCGGGCTCAAGATCCAAGAAATTACCGAATAACAACCCTTGGCGGCCCCGGTCGGGGCGGAGCACTCTACGGGCACTTGATCGGCATCCGCTCGGCGATTTATGACCCGGCTACGCTCACCGTCACGCTTCACCCCGTTGAGCGGCTTGACATTCACAACCACTACCTCTTGACTGTCAATATGACGTCATCTGAACGACTGACTGGATCGAAGGGGGAGTCCCTCGGCGGGGATTATTCGGCAGTGATTTCGCGGAGCACGCTGGCCGGGGCAGCGTCGAAGACGCCAAACGCCAAGTTGGTTCGGGAGACAGCCTCCCCTCGAATGACGCCATTCACCCGGTTCGCGATGTCACCGAATCGGCGGCTCAAGGGTGGAATTGGCTCGCCTTAGGCCGAATGATTCAGACAGGACCCAAATAAAAAGGCCTCTGGTGGCGTTCAACGTGTTGCTACAACAGCACGTTGAACGCCACCAGAGGCCTCTCTTGCGAGTATACAGCCTGTCCCGCCGTTGTCATTCGATCTCTTCTCGAAACGACCTTCCCCAGGACAAGCCAGCTTCGTCAAGGCATTGGAATTATCAGAAATTATTGAAATTCATTATCACTGCCGCAATTCCGGATGAGCCTTGAGAATTACGACGAGACGAACAAGAAGCGCGGGGAGGGTTGGAGTTGGCACGCCAGTGCTCGACGAACTGGAGCAACCTTGGGACAAAGTTTCGCCCGGTTGGTGTCGATGATGGACGGAGTGTGTTGCGGATCGAGGGATGATCCTCCTCTGCGTGCTCAGGGATGAGGTGCACCCCGTGTCGCGACGACGCTTGTCTCTTGCTCTCCTGGTCGTGATAAATTTGGCGGGATGCTCGTCGCTGAACTCGTTGAGGGTCCGCGAGCCCGAGCCCAGGCCGGGCGGGCACGGGCTGAGCGCGCGGTCGCGCGGTGTTCTGAAGAGCCACCATCTGCTGGCGACGTTCAAGCATCACCCCGAGTTATCCGCCCTGGCGCTCCGCCCTGCGGCGGAAAGCGGGCGAGATCCGGACGCGGTACTCGCCCTGGCCGAGGTCTCCTACCGCGTGGGGAGGCAAATCGACGCGATCCAGCCCCGAAAGGCCATGAAATGGTACCGCGACGGCGCCGCGTATGCCGCATTCGCCCTGGGTAGCGGCAACGTTAACGACGCGGTGCTTGCCGGTGAGGTTCACGATGCGTCGGTCGCGCGGTTGGTGCGGTTGGTCGCCCGATCGCCCGTGTCCCTGTCTCGGAAACCGTGGGCGACATCGCTGGCGGAGGCCGGGGTTACGGCCACGTCGTCTCGCTCGTTCCTCAGGCCCGCCCGCGTGGAGACGATTCACGTCGCGTCCGACCTCCGCGTACGCGGGATGAATGCCTACCACTCGCGTGACGGAATGGGCGTGCCCGTGGTGGCTTGCCGATACGTGGACCACGATGCCCCCCTGGACGTCCAAGACACGTTATATGGGCTGGAACTAATCCTGCCCGCGACAGCCGTCATGCGCCCGATGGGCAACCTTGAGGGCGGAGCATGGCGGCGGATGCCGGTTCATCTCGAACTCTGCGACTCGTACAACCAGGATCGGGTTGCGATCGGTGGCCGATCGTTCATGATGGCCGCGAACTTCACCGCCCCTACCGCCTACGAGGCGAACCGATCCGAGGCGCGTAACCTGGGCGTGCTCGGCACGCTCAACCCGATCAAGGCCAAGGAACTCGCGGGCGTGCTCATGCCTCGCCCCTACGAGCCGGGCAAGATCCCCGTGGTGTTCATCCACGGGCTGGCGAGCCAGCCGTCCACGTGGCTCACGGCCTATAACGACTTGCTGAGCGATCCCGAGATCCGCAAAAAGTACCAGCTTTGGGCCGTCCGCTATCCCTCGGGCGAGCCGATGGCGGTCTCCTCTGACATCATCAAGAAGTTGATCCGCGAGACCTGTAAGAAGCTGGACCCCATGGGCTCGGACCAGGCGCTCAATGGGATGGTGGTCGTGGGCCACAGCATGGGCGGGATCATGACCAAGGGAATGATCAGCGACACGGGCGATGCACTCTGGAACGCGGGGTTCACTCGCCCCCTGGAATCGGTCGTGGCGTCGGACTCCACACGCAAAATGCTCGCTGATTATTACTTCCTCAAGCCCGAGCCCTATATCGCCCGTGCCGTGCTGATCGCCGCGCCTCTGGCGGGCAGTCGCGAGGCCGTGACCGTGCCCGGCCGCCTGACCTCGCGTTTCATCCGCCCCGAAGACGTCCTCCAGCCGATCCGGGACCAGTTGATCGCGGACAACGGTGTGGACCTGATCCAGCCCTATTTTCGACCCAAGCTGCTCAACGGTGTGAATGGACTGAACCCCGAGAATCCGAGCCTCAAGGTCATCAAAGAATCGCCCATCGCGCCCCGGATTCCCTTCCACACGATCATCGCGGTATTGAACCCGGGCTCGGACATTCCCATGGATCGGATTACCGACGGCTTGGTGCGTTACCCCAGCGCCCACCTCGAAGGAGCCCAGTCAGAATACTTTGTCCGATCCTGGCACACCTGCCTCACGAAACCGGAGACCTCGGCGGAAGTGCTGCGGATCCTGCACCTGCATCTGGACGAGCTTGCAGCTCGATCAGCCCCCGCCCCCGATGATAAAGTCAGACGAGGATCGCCGTGACGAGCTTTCCGACCGCCCGAATCAGAGCCCCAACTCCAGGGGAGTCAGCCGTACGGATCCCGGTCGACCCGCCTGATCACCTGATCCTCGACTTCGACGCCACCAATGACCGGATCCACGGCCATCAAGAGGGGCGGTTCTTTCACGGCGATTGAAACAATTGCTGATTTTTTCCATTGCAAGTCTGCTACGACAACGAGTTGTTGGTGGCCTCCCTTCATCGCATCAAATCACACAACCACAAGCATGCTATAGCCGTCCTGAATTTGCTGTTGCAACGACTCCGCCTCGCCTGGCCCGAGGTGAAGGTTACGATCCGAGCCGACAGCGGATTCTGCCGCTGGCGACTGATTCGAGACATCGCCACGGCAGACAAGCGCCCGAAGACACGTTATCCTGCGTTTCTGGAGCAAGAACCGCTCGTTGTAACGCCGATGAGGCAACGAAAATAATGGGAGAGTATCGGATCTCGAAATCGTGGCTTACGAAGCGGATCGAATCTGACGACTCCGATTGGGCCTGGGCAGCCTCCCAATTCGAACACGAAATCCAGGCCGGAGATGAACTCTGGCACTTCGATGAGCCGGCTCCGCCGGGAATCCACGCAGGGGCAATGGGCGTGGCTCTCGTCCGGGCCGGTGAGCCGATCCGAATCGCCATCGACGCCATTCATTGAGCCGACCCACGGCTGAGCGGAGCAAGAGCGTGCCTGACAAGGAATCAAGACGAAAAAGGCTCTTAAAGATCCTCTTCCTCCACGGCTGGCACTCGGTTCCGGGCGGCTTGAAACCGTCCTACCTCGCCCAGCACTGCCACGAGGTCATCAACCCGGCCCTTGATGACGACGACTTCGCCGAGGCCGTTCGGACCGCCCAGGCCGAGTATGACCGGTGCCAACCCGACGTGATCGTCGGCTCGTCCCGTGGTGGTGCGGTGGCTTTGAACCTGAATTCAGGCGCGACCCCACGGGTTCTGCTCTGCCCGGCCTGGAAGAAGTGGGGGACTGTCAAGACGATCGAACGCGGCACGGTCATCCTCCACTCCGAGGCCGACGACGTGATCCCGATCGCCGACAGCCGAGAGCTCGTGCAGCTCAGTGGCTTGCCCGAGTCGGCCCTGGTCGTCGTGGGCAGCGATCACCGACTGGCTGACCCCGAGCCGTTGAAGGCGATGCTGGACGCCTGCGAATGTGCGGCATCGAGCTTGAGGTCACCATGAATCCGGGGGAAGTTCGCAAGCCCCATGACTGTCTGAGATTCATCCCCAGTCGGGTCGAGGGGTTGCCCGAAGTTGCCGAGGTCATCGTCTACCCTGATCGACTGGAACTGCTCTCCGCGGAAACGTCTTTGGTTTTCCGCTTCGCCGAAATCGCTCAGTGGCCTCGCCCCGCCTGGCTGAGAAAGCGGCTCTTTCGCTTCGGGTGGCGCCCCAGGTGGCTGCCGGTCGGCGATCGGGATTGGTTCCACCCGCCCCGTGACCGGTTCTTCACCTTCTACACCGAGCCACCGATCACCGTTTTCCTGACCGACGAGGATCGAGAAATGGGCTACGGCGAGACCCTCTTCAGGCAAGTGCAAGACGTGATCGAGTCAGGCGGGTTTGCCACTTACGATCTGGGATAGCCCCCTTCCGAAATCTCGCGAGCCAGGAGCGTTGGAGCCGCACTCCGTTCCCCCCTCATCCTCCAACGGCCTCGAGGAAGGCGTTATAGCAATCCGAGTTGCCCGGCCAGGATTCGACCATCGAGGCAAACCGTTAACTGGTAGATATTGCCTGGGCTAGCGAGGGCGAGTAGCGTGCATGTGCTGTCCCTCGACCGAGGTCCCCTCAGGTCCCCTCTATGCCCGCCTTTTATCGAAGACCGCTTTGCGAATTTGTCTCCGACGATCAAGACTTCATCATTGGCCGCCTGACGAGTGAGGCTTCCCGAGCGGGGTTCTTTCAGCAAATCCATGCTCAAACCGCAGCCTGGCAGGTCGAACTCGAAATCCTCAAGAAGTGTGTCCAGCACTTGCTGGACGAGTTCGAGTCGACGACCTGGCAGATCCTCCTCGAGTATCCCATCCCGCGACGTGGAAAGCGCATCGACGCAATTCTCATCGCGGGTTCGGTACTGCTCGTTCTTGAATTCAAGTGTGGTGTTTGTGACTACAACCGCGACGCCATCGCCCAGGTCGAGGACTATTGCCTCGACCTGAGGGATTTTCACCGAGAGAGCTCCCGCAGGCTGATCGTGCCCCTGCTCGTCTCGACCGAAGCGGCCGATACGGACGAGCCAGCCCAGGAGGATGGAGACTGGGTAAAACCAACCTGGCGAGCAAACGGGCGGGATCTACCATCGAAAGTCGCAGCATGTTTGAGGCGTTACTGCGACAAGCACCAAACTCAGATCGATCCAGAGAGATGGGACACGAGCGACTATCTACCGACCCCGACCATCATCGCGGCCGCTCAGGCTCTGTACGGCGGACAGAACGTGAGGGAGATTTCGCGCTGCCATGGCGGCATCGAGAACTTGACGCGTACGACTGATGCCGTAATCAGAGCTGTCGAAAAGGCCTGCAATGAACAACGGAAACTGATTTGTTTCATCACGGGAGTGCCGGGAGCAGGGAAAACACTTGCCGGCCTCAATATCGTCCACAACCGGAAACTTCACGACGGCGACCTCGGGATCTTTCTCTCTGGGAATGGCCCGCTCGTGCGCGTCCTGACCGAAGCTCTCTCTCGAGATGCGGCACAACGCACTCACCAAAACCTCCAGCAATCACGTCGGAAGGTGGAAACGTTCATTCAGAACGTCCATCGATTTATCGACGCTTACTTCGGTGACACGACCAAAATTCCCGTCGATAAGGTTGTCGTGTTCGATGAGGCGCAGCGTGCATGGGACGCCGTCCAGTCGGCGAGGAAATTCAAACGCGATTTCTCCGAACCCGAGATCCTTCTTGAGATCATGAACCGCCACCCCGATTGGTCGGTGATCGTTGCTCTGGTCGGAAACGGACAGGAAATCAACCGTGGCGAGGCAGGACTTGCGGAGTGGGGGAGAGCAATTTCCACCCGGTATTCCCACTGGGATGTCTTCGTCTCACCGGAACTCAAGGTCGGAATGCATACGACCGGCGCCTGCCTCTTCCCAGAAACACCCGAAGGGATTTCTATCACCGAAGACAGTTCGCTCCACCTGAACATCAACCTGCGATCCTACAAGGCCGAGGTGCTCTCGGAGTTCGTCGACGCAATTCTCCGGCTCGACTCCGAACGCGCGCGTTGCCTCGCGATTCGCCTCAACGAATTCCCAATAGCCATTACTCGAGAGCTCTCCGTAGCGAAAGAGTGGCTGAGAAACCGCCAGCGGGGACACCGTCGCGTGGGACTCGTCGCGAGTAGCGGGGGGCGACGTTTGCGAGCTCATGGTCTCGACGTCACCGCGGATCTTGAGGTGGAGAATTGGTTCCTCAATGAGCGAACCGACGTCCGCTCCTCGCACTACCTCGAAGTCCCGGCGACGGAGTTTGCCGTCCAGGGGCTCGAACTCGATTGGACGGGGCTCTGCTGGGGCGGAGATTTATACCCAGAAGAAAGCAAGTGGACCTGCCGAGCATTCCGTGGAACGAAATGGCAACAGGTGCGCGATCCCTCGACACATCGCTTTATCGTCAATAAATACCGAGTTTTACTGACTCGGGCACGCGAAGGAATGATCATCTGGGTACCTCCAGGTGACTCCACGGATCCTACCCGCCCATCGTGGATCTACGATCGAGTTGCCGAATACCTCTCTCAATGCGGTCTGAAAGCAATCTCCTGAATTGTGTTCGCCTGGCGATCGCATGCATCGGTTGTTCCTGTTCACCGACGGAGAACAGGAAATCGAGATCAAAATCGGTTCCACATAGGCAAGACACAAGTCGCCACTCATTGCTTCATCGATGTCCATCCGTCACGATCGGAGCTCGGGAGACCTGGGTCGGACGTGTTCCCAGACCAACGCAACGAGGCCGTGAGAGAATCGCTCTCTCACGGCCTCGATGATCGTGTTACAGCAATCAAAGCTACACAGCCCGGGTTCGAACCTTGCAGCGACCTGTTTCGGCTTTCCCTTGGGTCTACCACCGGGTTGAGGACGCCAAGGACACATGCGGGGGCAGGTGCCTGAAAGAGCGAATCGATGCGCACGGTGCCGGTGAAATCATCTACCGGCCCCTTGGTGGAAGATCGCGAGCCGCTTCACTTCATTTCCATCGGATTCTCCATCGTCGGTCAGCGACCGGTCATTTGCTCCAGCTTTTCGGGGTATCGAGCACCTTGCACCGTGATCTTCGAGGCAGCGTCTTCGATGTCACGTAGATCGTCGGGCGTAAGTTCGACCGAAACTGCACCGAGGTTTTCGTCCAAGCGATGCAGCTTGGTGGTGCCTGGAATGGGAACAATCCAGGGCTTCTGGGCCAGCAGCCAGGCGAGTGCGATCTGAGCAGGCGTCGCCCCCTTCCGTTCGGCGATGGTGCCGAGCAGGTCGATCAGGGCCTGATTCGCCTTGAGGGCTTCCGGCGTGAAGCGAGGGAGCGTGCTGCGGAAGTCCGAGCTGTCGAACGTCGCCTTCTCGTCGATCTTGCCCGTGAGGAAGCCCTTGCCCAGCGGGCTGTACGGGACGAGGCCGATCCCCAGCTCCTCGAGAGCCGGTATCACTTCCTTCTCGGGGGTCCTCGTCCACAGCGAGTATTCGCTCTGGAGGGCGGTGATCGGCTGAACGGCGTGTGCCCGGCGTATCGTCTGGACTCCTGCCTCGGAAAGGCCAAAGTGCTTGACCTTGCCTTCCTGAATCAGTTCCTTCACCGCGCCGGCCACGTCTTCGATCGGCACGTCCGGGTCGACCCGGTGCTGATAGAGCAGGTCGATGACATCAACCTTGAGGCGTTTGAGCGAGCCCTCGACGGCCTGCTTGATGTGCTCCGGCCGGCTGTTCAAGCCCGGCAGGCCCTTCATTCCGCGGGGATCGAAGTCAGGATTGAGGTCGAACCCGAACTTGGTTGCGATGACCACCTTACCGCGGAAGGGCGCGAGGGCTTCGCCCACCAGTTCCTCGTTTGTGAACGGGCCGTACACCTCGGCGGTGTCGAAGAACGTGACGCCACGTTCCACGGCCGCCCGGAGCAGAGAGGTCATCTCTTGTTTGTCCTTCGGCGGGCCGTAGGAAAAGCTCATCCCCATGCAGCCGAGCCCGATGGCCGAGACTTCCAGGTTGCGATTTCCGAGTTTGCGATTCTGCATGTGTTGCCCCTTCGATGTTATTCGGAGTTGAGGGACGCCATGTCGATGGTGAAGCGGTACTTCACGTCGGACGTGAGAAGCCTTTCGTAGGCCTCGTTGACCTTCTGGATGGGGATGACTTCGACGTCGGCGGTGATGTTGTGTTCGCCGCAGAAGTCGAGCATCTCCTGCGTCTCGGGGATGCCGCCGATGTTCGAGCCGGACAGGCTGCGACGCCCCATGATCAGGCCGAACGCGGAGACCGCGAGCGGCTTCGGCACAGCACCGACGAGGGTCAGGTTCCCATCGAGGCGAAGCAGGTTGAGGTACGCGTTGATGTCGTGCTCGGCGGAGACGGCGTCGAGGATGAAATCGAAGCTGCCGGCATGCTTCTGCATCGCGTTCGTATCGCGTGAGATGACGACCTCGTCGGCTCCGAGACGCAGGGCATCTTCCTTCTTGTGGGGCGACGTGGTGAAGACGACGACGTGCGATCCAAGTGCATGTGCGAACTTGACGCCCATGTGGCCGAGCCCGCCGAGACCGACCACACCGACCTTCTTGCCCTTGGTGACGCCCCAGTGACGCATAGGCGAGTAGGTCGTGATCCCGGCACAGAGAAGCGGAGCGGCCCCGGCGAGGTCGAGATTGGAGGGAACGCTGAGGACAAAATGTTCGTCGACGACGATGCTATCGGAATAGCCGCCGTAGGTGACGCTGCCGAGGTGTTTGTCCGGGGAGTTGAAGGTGAGCGTCAGGTTCGGGCAGAACTGCTCAAGGCCAGCCTGGCAGTTGGGGCAGGTGCGATCCGAATCGACCAGGCAGCCGACCGCCGCGAGGTCGCCGGACTTGTACTTCGTGACCGCGGAGCCGACCTTGGTGACCCGCCCGATGATTTCATGCCCCGGAACAATCGGGTAGACCGTAGGCATGAACTCGCTCCACTCGTTGCGAACCGAATGGAGGTCGGAGTGGCAGATGCCGCAGAAAAGGATCTCGATCTGCACGTCGTGTTCTGTGAGATCACGCCGCGTGATCGCGGAAGCGGCAAGCGGCGACGTGTCACTCGCAGCAGAGTAGGCTTTCGCGCTGTACATGGCTGATTCTCCAAGATTTGGAAATGCACCAGCAGTCAGCGAGAGCAATCTCGATCATATCGCGAGCCGCGTCGCGCTCGCTCGTTTCGTTCCCGGCGACGATGCCTACCAGACCGGCTTTCCGAGGTTTATTAGAGGCCAAAGGCCCGGAAACAGAAAGGAACGTTTATCCAAAATGTTTGCCTAATCCTACTCAGCTCCAGGGGATTCACCCACGCAAAGGCGATGATGGCAACCTAATCCTCTGTTGGCCTGAGCAATGCCAGACCACTAACCAGTCGGCCACTTCGCCCGCATCGCCCGGGTCGTGAAGCAATATCCACCTCGAGCATGCGAAACCGCTTGGCCTCGCGCATCCTCTCCTCTTTCGCCCCCGCGGTGTAATCCGATTCGTAATCGTGCGAAAACCGCCGCGACGAACGCGGGCTGATTCTTGAGCCGGCCGTCGGAGCGCAAGAAGCGGCCGAGCTCAGCGCCCTCCGGCACTGTGAGCCGGCCGCGTTCCAGCAACCGGAGATTCTCGCGGCAGCGCGAAAGGTCCTGCTCAGCCTCGACCTCATCGGTCGTGCCGAGTGCCATCAGATCGCTTGTTTGGCCGTGATGAAACTTGATCAGGAACTGACGGCCGCGTCGCCCGACCCACGCCATGGGTCACTTCCCGGGAGAATGATGGGGCGTTGTGCCAGCAACGTGATCCCCAGGCGGGAGCAACGTCTGCACCCAATTTGCACCCAGTCCGGGGGCGGAACGCAAAAGGCACCTCGGGAGTTCATCCCCGAAGTGCCTTTGTGAGAAGCGTTTGCGTTGAATCAAGTCAAACGAAAGAAGAGCTACCCGGCCAGGATTCGAACCTGGAAAGACAGGACCAAAACCTGTCGTGATACCGTTTCACCACCGGGTATTCAGTCGATTCAATCGACGAGGATGTATTCTAACGAGCAAAGGCCGGGGCGAAAAGCCTAGCCCACATAAGAAATCCCACCTTGGGTGTTTTGAACCTTGTAGGCGAGGTGTTCGAGCTGGATCGAGAGGTCAATCGCCACGACGCTGACCGAGGGGGGAACGCTGAGCGGGATGGGCGCGAAGTTCATGATTCCCAGGATGCCGCAAGCCACCATCTGGTCGGCCACGCGCTGGGCGACCTCGGCCGGGACGCTCAGTACCGCGAGGGTCACGTTGCGGGCGGCGACGATTTTCGCCATCGCCTCGATCGGCTCGACGACCAGGCTGTCATGGGTCCGACCGACTTTTTGGGGGTCGTTGTCGAAGAGCGCGACGATGTGGAACCCGCGGCTCCGAAAGCCACGATAGCGTAACAAGGCACGGCCGAGGTTGCCGAGACCGACCAAGGCCAAGGGCAGGTCACGGTCAATTCCGAGGATACGGCGGAGGGCCGGGATCAGCTCTTCGATCCGATAGCCGATCCCTGGATAGCCGAACTGACCGAAGAAGGCCAGGTCCTTGCGGACCTGCGCATTGTGGATCGCCAGCGCGGCGCCGAGCTGGCTGCTGGAAATCGTCGTTTGCCCTTGCCGCTGAAAGGTTTCGAGCTGGCGGAGATAGAGACTGACCCGGCCTACCACGGCCTTGGGGGCCAACTTATCTCCCGAAGAGTCGCGTCGTGGGTCCCTCACGAGGTGGGAAGCTCCGTGGGACGGTTCAGGCATAATCCATGCCGTTCACCAGTTAAGTTCGACTCTACCCCCCTTCCGCGGGTGGGGTCAAGGTCACTCGAGACGGCGCCAGGATGGAGGGAATACCCCTTGGAGACGAATATCGCCGTCGATCAGGCTGACCTGCTGCCTCTCGAGTCGGAGGGCGTCGGCCATTCGCGATCGTCCCTCGCCCTGAGCGGGAGTGAACCTCGGTTGGCCCCCTTCCACCCGCGCCGCGATGAACACATCCACCGCATCGACCTGGCCGGCGTCGAGGAAGGCCCCCAGGATCCGCCCTCCTCCTTCCACCAGCAGGTTGGTCATGCCCCGGCGGCCAAGCTCGTCGAGAAGCAGGAGGATCGGAACGGGGCCCGTACCGGGAAACGGGAGGATCTCACAGCCCAGAGCAGCCAGCGCCTCGCGACGTTCAGGCGTGGCACGCTCGGTCAGGGCGACCAGCATGGGGATCTCCCGCGCGGTCAGGGCGAGCCGGCTGGTCGTCGGGAGTCGGCCCGCGCCATCGAGCACGACCCGGGCGGGAACGCGCGGACCGGGAGGGCGGGCCGTCAGTTCCGGGTCGTCGGCCAGGGCGGTCTCGATCCCGACCAGGATTGCGTCCATCTGTCCGCGGACCTCGTGAACCAACACCCGCGAGCGCGGACCGGAGATCCAACGGCTATCTCCCGAGGCCGTGGCGGTCTTGCCGTCGAGGGTCATCGCCCACTTGGCGGTGACGTAGGGCCGGCCCGTCGCCAGGCGCTTGAGGTAGGGCGCATTGAGCCGCTCGGCCCCGTCGGATTCGACGCCCACTTCGATCGCCAGGCCTGCCTCGCGGAGCCGGGCCAATCCTCCACCGGCGACCTTCGGGAACGGGTCGCGCATCGCGGCCACCACGCGAGTCACACCGGCGGCCAGGATCGCCTCGGTACAAGGGGGCGTCTTGCCGACGTGGCAGCAGGGTTCGAGCGTGACATAGAGCGTGGCCCCTTGCGCAAGGTCACCCGCTCGGCTCAGGGCCTCGACTTCGGCGTGGGGGGCGCCGAACCGCGTGTGGTGGCCGAACCCAACCAGCCGGCCGTCGCGCACCACGACCGACCCGACCATCGGGTTCGGCTCGACGGCGCCTCGGCCACGCTCGGCTTCCGCCAAGGCCCGCCGCATCCAGAAGAAGTCATCACTGGCCACGCCGAAGATCTCGCAAAACAAAAAAGGGCCTCTGTCGGGGCTCAGATCGGGGGGCCCGTCGACGGAGTCGGGGTGGTAACGGGGGGCTTCACAGGCTTCACGGCCTCCCGGGCCGGTGCGTCCGGGCCCGGCCCGGACGCAGGGATCTCCTTGCCATCCCGATAGATCAGGCGATAGAGGATCGTCAGCCGACGCCTCGCTTCTTCGGGGGCGAGGTGATCGAACGTCGTCCGGATCCACGAGGGCATCGCGGTCTCGAACCGCAACAGGTTGGCGGCACTGACTGGCTTCGGCGGATTCGCAACGAAGTAATAGTTGTTCACCAGCCGGCGGCGATCGATCGCCTGCTTCTCCGAATCCTTGTTGAGTTGATTGCGGAGCCAGCCTTTCGCCTGAAGTTTTGCGTCGAGTTGCTTCGCCGTCTCCGCTTCCTCCTTGGGAGTGAGTTGCGGCAGCGGCCCGATCTTCGCTTGGCGAGAGAGCTCGAGCAGCCGTTTCATGCGGTCACGCGGTCCAAGCTTCTCGATTTCAGCACGCTCGACAGGAGTGAGCGTGAACCAGAACCGAAGCATCTGGGCCACCTCGAACGGGGACCGGCCGCGAAGATCAGCGAGTTGAAAGAGTAAATACGTCGGGGCTTGATCCACGTCCTGCCCTTGTTTGTCGCGCAGCTTGGCGATCAAGGCCAGCTTATCCTTGGGAGCCTTGGCCTCGAGGAGCTGCGTCCGCTCATTCTCCGAGAGGGTCTGGAGCCAGAGATGATACCGACGAAGAACCGCGTGATAATTGGCCCGCTCGAGCGGCGGCAAGGTCGCCAGTTTCTCGTCGAGGG
Source organism: Singulisphaera photorubra (assembly GCF_045290345.1). GTDB lineage: Bacteria > Planctomycetota > Planctomycetia > Isosphaerales > Isosphaeraceae > Singulisphaera. Next base: position 7,113,880 of record NZ_CP155447.1, read on the forward strand.
TCCGGATCGCCGCTTTCTCGTGACGGTCGAGGCGATCGAACTCGCGGATCTTCTCGGCCAGGATGACGCGCTGCTCGCGGGGCATGGACCGCAAGCGTTGCCAGTTCTCATCCTCGCCGGCCCCGGCGAGGATGGTAAGTGCCAGTCCGATCAACAGGTGCGGGGCGAGCCGACGGCCAGGCAACGGTGACATACGCGATCGATCTCGTGAGGCCTTTTTTTAGTCGGCGCCAGTGCCGAACTCGGGGGAGTGCGCCAGGATTTCGAGAAGCTCAAAGCTATCAACTTCGCGATATTCGTCGAGGTGCTCGGCGATCGAAAGGTCGCGAGCCAGCCGGGCCGTGGGGTTGGGCCAGACCCACTGTGTGATCGCGAAACCGGCCCCCACGGTCAGTAGCCCCACCATCATCCAGACGGCCACCCGAAGGACGCGTTGAGTCGTCTGCCGGACTGCCGACTCGAACCGGCCCCCTTCGGTCGAGAGCCGGTGAACCTCGGTCAACGTCCGCGCCGTGAAATCATCGGAGACTTGGCCCCGGGGAAGATGGTCGAGCAGCGACCAGGTCTTCTCCAGCGACTCGATCTCGCGCCGGGCTGTGGCGCTCTTGGTCAACTTGGTGGCGATCGCCTGCGCCTCAGCCTCGTTGAGTTCACCGTCGAGGTAGGCGACCAGGTTGGAGCGTTCGGCGGACGTCAGTCGTTGCTGGTCGGGACCCATCGCCACGAGGCACCTCGTTACCAGGTTCGCTGATCGCGAGCCACTCTCCACTCAAAGAACGAACCCCAAAACCACCGCGAGGTCTCGCATCGGAAGTTGAGGATCTTCGCGAAAAAACCGTGAGACTTCTCTTCCGGCCCTCGTCCTCAGGCGACGCGGTCAGAGGAATCGCTCGAAGGAAAAAACACTATACACGGATTTTGTGTCCCCCAACAAGCGGCCGAATCATTCACGTGAGATTCCGACCGAAAGGTGTTGTCGTCAGGCTTGAGCTTGAAGTAGGAGCGGGCGATCCGTGATGATGTTGTTGGTCGTATCCGAACGTCCGCCGCGATCGGTCACCCACATGGCTGCGACCTGACTTTGGAGCGCATCCCGCCGTGAACTTCTTCACGACTAAACCACCGTGGTATATCCCGCTCGCCCTCTTTCTGATGGCGATGCTCGTCGGGCTCCTCATGGCCTACCGACTTTGGCAGGAGATGCACGAAGACGACGATCCGGCCTCGGATCATGAGCGGCTGAGCGAATTGGAAGAAGCGCACTTTGCAGGCGAGTTGGACGCCGACGAGTTGCGACGGGTCCGCGAACTGCTCAGCCGCTCGAATTCCCCGAGCCCCCCCGAGCCTTTGCGGCGCCGCCCGCCACTCCAGCCGGAATCGCCCCCCTCGACCTCGACGGGCGGTAACGACGCCCCGGACCCAGGCGATTCGCCGGAGGACTTCCCAACGAGCGAGCCGCCGGGTTGATTCCCGATGGCTGGCCCGCTTAGTTCTTGACCGGCTCGTTCTCGATCAGATCCTTGGCGCTCGACTCTGGGATAGCCTTCCACGGGAACTCAATCGACTGTTCGTCCGTGGTGATCGTGACGGTGCCGTTGATGGCGCGAAGGTCGTCGGCCACGACCCCGCTGTACTCGGCCTTTCGCGAGTCGCGAACGACCGAGAATCGCACCTTCTTGCCGACCAATTTGAGGTCAGTGACCCGGACGGCCGGCAGGTCGTCAAATCGCTCTCGCGCGGCGATCTTGGTGCCAAGGCCCTCGATCTCGAGCACGTGGCGATGAGTTTCGCCCGCGGTATCCTTCCACGTCCAGGTCCAGTTGCCCGCCAGTTTGGGGACATCCTCAGCGCGCGTGTTGGCCTGAAACGTGACGGTGATCAAGAGGCCGCCGAGCGCGGCCAAGCGGGCGAGACGGATCCGAGGGGAAGCACTCATAGGAACTCTGTCCTGTCGTAAACAACGCAAGCTCCACGGTGATTCCGAACGTCGGACCACCGTGGAGTCGAGCTGGTTTCACGAAGGACGACCGTTGCAACCCGCGCGCCGTGGGCAGATCAATAAGAGCGGTGCTTGCGGTCGCTGCCGCGCGCCGGATTGATCCCCAGGGTCGACTCGCGGATGAAGCTGACGAACTCATTGACCTCGGCGACGGTCCCCAGATCGGCCTCGATCCGATCGAGGGCACTGTTGAGGGTCCGCCCTTCCTTGAAGAGTATGCGAAACGCCTCGCGGAGGGCGGCGATCGTCGCGGTCGGAAAGCCAGCGCGGCGGAGTCCGACCAGATTCAGGTGCGAGGTGCAGTTATACCCTTGATGAAGGAGGAATGGGGGAATGTCCTTGGTGGTCGAGCCCAGGCCACCGATCATGGCCAGGCGGCCGATCCGGACCCGCTGCTGGACGGCGGAATGCCCCGAGAGAATGCAGTGGTCTTGCAGAATGACGTGCCCGGCGACCAAGGCACCATTGATCAAGGTGCAGCCATCCCCCACGCAACAGTCGTGCCCGAGGTGGCTCCCCACCATGAACAGGTTGCGATCGCCGATCCGGGTCTCGCCCCCCCCCTGCTCCGTTCCGCGATGGATCGTGACCTGTTCCCGGAAAATGTTGCCATCACCAATTCGCAACCGGGTCTGCTCGCCCCGATATCCCTTGTGCTGCGGACTCTTGCCGAGGACCGCACCGTGGCCAACAAAATTATCACGCCCCATTGTGAGGGGACCGCTCAAGGCGACATGCCCCTCGATCACACACCCAGGACCGATCCGGACTGGCCCTTCGATGATCGAGTAAGGCCCGATCTGGACATCGGGAGCAATTTCCGCCCGGGGGTCGAGAATCACCGTTGGGTGGATGAGTTCCGACATGGTCAACATCATGACCCAGCTCCTTCTGGCGCGGCGACTTCGGGGCGGACTTCCTGTCTCCCCCGTTAACGACATCGGAAATATGTGCCTTGTTCTTGAGAAAAACGACTATTCGTTCGAGTCGAGCATCTTTATTCTCTGATGGTTAGCATCGCGACAGACGCCGTGTGAGCGGGTTGAGACGGAACCTCCGCGTTCTCAAATCCAAGGTCACACGGCGATTGGATTGGCCTCAGCCGATCGCGACGGACCGACCCGTCTTGACGCTCTCCACCTCGGCATGGCAGATCCGGAGCGCCTGCCGCGCCAACTCGCCCGAGAGTTGAGGAGAGGGGATCCCTGAGTTCACCGCCGCAACGGCGACGCCCAACTCGGCCGTGAAGGCATCGATCGGGTCCCCCGAGCCGAGTTCCGGCCGTTCGACAGTCCCGTCGGGCAGGATCACCTGCAACGGCGTGGCGACTTGCCCACCGTCGGCGAGAGCGGCGAAATCAAAGACGATCGTCGCCTTCTCGAGGTAGAATTCGAACCCGTGCGCAAACGGTCGGCCCGCCTGGCTCAAGGCTCCCGAGACGGCCGAGACGGCCAGATGAAGGTCGTCATAGAGGTATTGAGTCGAGAGATGAACGACTGCGTCCCCCTCGACCACCCCGCGCGAATGGACAGCGCGCGGCACACCGCAGACGAGGCCGATGTAGTGTGTGTCGTGGATATGGAGGTCGATCGCCGGCCCGCCGCTCCGGTCGGCGTCGGCAATGCCTTTCGACCAGTCCGGCTTCGCAATCACCCGCTTCAAGTTCGCCGCGAGCAATGCGCCGTACCGTCCCGAACGAACCGCCTCCGCCGCGAATGCGAATTCAGGGAAGAAGGGCAAGACGTGCGCGACCATCAGGAGTTTGCCGCTCGCCGCGGCCGCCGCCAAGATCGCGTCGGCATCGGCCGTGGTCAGAGCGATCGGCTTCTCGATCAGGACATGCTTGCCCGCCTCGAGTGCCCGGATCGCCAGCGCAGCGTGTTCATCGTTGGGAACGCAGAGGTCGACCAGGTCCACCTTCGGATCGGCCAGGAGCTCTCCGATGTCGGCATAAGCAGAGACGCCGGAGAGGTCCATTGGCCCCCCCTTCGGACCAAAATTCCCCTGAATTCCCGTCCAGTCCCCCGCGCGCTTCTTGGGGTCCCGGCTGCAGACCGCAACCACCTGCCCGTCCGACAGCTTGCGCGCGGCCAGGTAGTGGATCATCCCCATGAACCCAATTCCGACGATGCCGATGCCGGCCATCCCTAAGTCCTTTAATTCGCGGAAAATCTCAATAAAAATTCGAGATCGCTTATGCTTGTAATTCGCGTTGCAATTCGACTGGTGGACCAAGTTTGCAACAGAACAACGACTCTACCGCGTTCTCATCGCCCAAATAAGAGGCGACCGGGAATCGCTGACGCTTGAGATGTGGAGAGAATTTTGCATCAACCCGACGATGGACGTGCGATCGTGAAGATTTTGCCCGGATCGAAAGAATCGGGCAAGGTCAGAGTCCAAGCAGGCTCCGGCTTCGGGCCAAAGGCCGCACAACCCAACGCAACATCTTACTTAAAAACATTTTACGACGAACAGCTTTTTAGACAATGCGGTCAGACGGGCCGGTTTGCCTGACGAATTTCCTCGATTACGACGTCGGACCGCCATTCGCCAAGGCCACCGTACCGAACTCCCTGTGACGAGAACCGGTCTGACCGAACAGATCCAATAAGACATACAATAAGTCGCACTCAACGACTTCCCGAATCGTCGAATTTACCGCAGCCCCTTTGAGGCCAAAGGCTGCAAGTAAATCTCTCATCAACAGCAATCGTAACCAATGGCTTCATCTGAGAAAAACGAAATCAAGGAATCGTTGCCCGCCATGAAAGAAATTTATGTGAGCACTGATATCGAAACCGATGGCCCGATCCCGGGGCCGCACTCGATGCTGAGTTTCGGTTCGGCCGCCTACACCGCGGAGAAACAACTGGTCGGCACCTTTGCGGCCAACTTGCACACTCTGCCTGATGCTTCGCCGCATCCCGATACAATGGCGTGGTGGGAGACACAGCCCGAGGCTTGGGCGGAGTGCCGTAAGAACTTACAAGCCCCTGAAGCGGCGATGAAAGCCTACGTTTCCTGGTTAAAAACACTACCGGGTAAGCCGGTGTTCGTAGGATATCCCGCAGGATTTGATTTCCTGTTCGTCTATTGGTATCTGATCCGATTCGCGGGCGAGTCTCCCTTCTCGTTCTCGGCCTTGGATATCAAGAGCTTTGCCATGGCGACCCTCGGCACTCCCTGGCGGGAGACCGTGAAGCGAAATATGCCGAAGGCCTGGTTTGACAAGCTCCCTCACACGCATAAAGCCCTGGACGACGCGATCGAGCAAGGGGCCTTGTTCTGCAACATTCTTGCCGAGAACCAAATGATCAAGAAGTTTCGTGATTCATAAAGCATGGAATCTGGGAACCAACACTTATCGCCACCCGCGAAATTCGCGATAGGGTCGATCGTCCCAGACCGAGTCTAGCAGTTCGAGGCCCAGTCCCGGACTTCGGGGGACTGAAACTCGGCCTTGGACGGCGTAAAGCGGGTCGCGGACGATGGAGCGATTGAGCGCTTCGTCTTCGGAACCTCCGATGGTTTCGAGCATCGTGAGGTTCGGGATCGAGGCGGCCAACTGGACCGAGGCGGCCGTGGCCAGGGGGCCGTTCGGGTTGTGGGGAGCCAGGCCGACGCCGTACGCCTCGGCCAGGGCGGCGATCTTCCGCGCCTGGGTCAGACCGCCGCAGTTGGCCACGTCGGGCTGGAGCAAGTGGACAGCGCCTGCTTTCAGGAACGGTAAGACCCCGTGGATCGTCGCCCAACGCTCGCCGGCCGCGATCGGGGTGCGCGACGAGCGGGTGACTTCGGCAAGTGCTTCGGGGTTTTCGGGAGGGACCGGTTCTTCGATGAACATCAGTCGGAACGGCGCAAGGGCGTCGCAGAGCCGCTTGGCATTGGCGACGTTGAACCGGCCGTGGCAATCGACGGCCAGCTCGATCTCGGGACCGACCGCTTCCCGCGCGGCCTGAAAGAAGGCGGCAATCCGGTCGAAGACCGCGGTGGGCAGATGCTCGGTCTCCTTCAGGGTCCGCGCGATCGCGCCCGGGCTGCCCGAGTAGCCGAGCGGCCGGTCGACGTCCCAATCCGGCGGCTCAGCGCCATAGAAGAGGGGAAGGGTGACCTTCAAGGCCCGATCACCGCGTTCGACGCAACGTCGGGCCGCCTGGGCGAACGACGCCGGGGTGGGACCCGCCGGACAGTGGACGTAGACGGGAACCTCGTCACGCGTCGGCCCCCCGAACAACTCGTGGACCGGAACACCGAGGGCCTTGCCCTTCAGGTCCCAAAGCGCGATGTCGATCGCCGAAAGGGCGGTCGCGTGGAGCGGACCACCCACCCAAAAGCTGTCACGGTAGAGGGTTTCGGCCAGATGCTCGATGCGGCGAGCATCCTGACCGATCACACAAGGGGCAAGGTCGGCCAGGTGCGCGGCCACGGTGCCGCTGGCCCGTTTCAGGACGACTTCCGAAACGCCGGTGAGCCCTGCCTCGGTCTCGATCCGGGTCAGAACGGCGTTACGAAACCCGAGCGGGACGATCGCGGTCCGGATGGCGACAATCTTCATGAGCAACAGTTCCTCGAGCCTCTCGTCTCGCGACCTTGTTTCACCACGGCCAGCCGATCACCACCGTGCGCCGGACGCCTCAAAAACCTTTTAAATCAAACAGTTGCGATGTTTTTGGTGGCGATCGACGCGCCCTGCCCTTGTATCGTACGCCTTGGCGCTCGACTCGCAAATGGTGACGTGAGGGACCTGGCCTCGGCGAGCCCACCTTGCGACTCAGCCTGATTTCGCCTAGGTTGAAACCGTCGGCTTGGATCTGTACCCATGCGTATTGGTGCGACATGGAGAATTCCGAATGGATTCCCCCGCGCTTCTTGGCTCCCGGGCGACCCGGATTGCGAAGTGGTTGGTGGTCACGGCCGCTCTCTCGATGCTGCTCGCTTACCTCACGATCTCGATCTTGGCGGCCGACGTCCTGACCCGCCCGAACAACCGCAGACTTCAGCTCGATCCCAGGGCCGTCAGCACTGATGCCCGATCATGGTCGACCCGCACGTCCGACGGCCTGACGCTCCGCGGCTGGTACTATCCCACGAGCACCCGACGACAACTGATCGTACTGGTGCATGGCTTGTGGGCCTCGTGGCCCGAGATGGCCGCGCTGGGGCGCGACCTCCACCGACACGATTACGACGTTCTCTTGTTCGACCTGCGCGGCCATGGGCAAAGTGATCCTTCGCGGATTTTCATGGGCGGCCGCGAACGCGCAGATCTTCGCGCCGTGCTGTCGTGGGCGGGCGCTCATGGGTTCTCGAATGACCGGATCGGCTGGGTCGGCCAGTCGATGGGGGCCTCCACCTTGTTGATGGAGGCGGCGCACAACTCCAAGATCCAGGCCGCGGTCATCGACAGTCCCTACGGCAGCCTCCCGGAACTGCTCCGGACCCAACTCCCCAAGCATAGCCACCTGCCGAGCTGGTTCAATCCAGGGATCTTGACAGCGGCGCACCTGGCGTTCGGGGTACGGACCGATAACCTGATACCGATCCGCTCGGCAAAGCACTGGGGGAGGCGTCCCTTGCTCTTGATCCACGGCGAAGCCGACTCGATTGTCCCGGTCAGCCAGGCGAGGCGGCTGGCCCGAGCGGCCGGGCCGACCTGCCGGGCGGTCACTCTACCGGGTGTCGAGCATGTGCAGGCCTACCAGCACGACCCTGCCCGTTACGTGGCGGTGGTCGATTCGTTTTTCAACCGGCACCTCTCCCCCTGAAATGAAATCGCTCATCCCAAGACGAAGGGCCCGGGAAACTCCGGGCAAGCAAGCGCCTCGTTTCCCTCCGGTCTTATCCTGTCGGGACCAGGCCATGCATAAAAAAAACGGCCGAGGTGGGTTTGTGACCCAGCCCGGCCGTGGATAGCCATCGAAATTCCCAAATGGAGGGCCCGATCAGGGACCGAGGCCGCCGTGGGTCCGGAACGGTGTCATGTGCGACGGCTGATCAAGGAACCAGAAACGTTCCCACTCATCGCCGGCCATCCGGAGGTTTTCCGAGTCGACGAGCAACTCTTCCGCTCGTTTTGGCTTAAAGGCCGCATAGTGCGGCAAGGGGAACGGGGCACAACCCTCGCTCATCACGACGAGAGCCGCGACCACGAGCATCATGGCCGCCAAAGGTTTCCGCATTTGGGGGATCCTCCCGCCTTCGGTGACCGCACGGATCGGTCCAGCCACACGTTCCATCGCGTGGCTCCAACCCGGGGGACGCACGCTTTGACTCATCCAAGTCACAGCGTGAGCCTACGATTCCGTTCTCAACGATTCGGACCTCGTCGTCTGCCGGGCCGGCACGTCTCCGGCGATCCAAGCGGGAATCGCAGAGGAGGCGAGCCTCATTCCAAGGCATCGGCCCCGGCGGGCGATTCTGCCCGAGATTCGGTGGCCGTCTCAACAGGTCCGTTGCCTTCTTCATCGGCATCCGAGTCGTCTTCCAATAAGGGAAGATTTTCCGGATTCATCTTTCGGACCAATTCTTCCATCTCTTTGCCCGGCTTAAACGTGACCACGTTCTTCGAAGGCACGAAGACTTTATCCCCAGTTCGCGGGTTCCTCGCCTTACGAGGAGCCCGTTGCTTGACCTCGAAAACACCAAAGTTTCGCAGTTCGATCCGCCCCTCGGAGACCAAGGTATGGATGATTGCGTCAAGGGTTCGCTGGACGATATCTTTCGTCTTGAGCTGAGTCAGCCCGATATCTTCAGAGATCTTCTTGACGATTTCTTTCTTGGTCACGATGACGATCTCCCTGCGGGAAAGCCGGTTCATTTACCGTGGCTGATTGGCTCAACTGTATTGGTGGCTTGGAGTAATGTCAAGTTAAAATCGTTGCCACGGTCCCTGATCCGCGGGTGAATGACGCGAAGCTTCGCGTTTTTTTTGGGGGGTGAAGGGACGAGCGGTAGCCCCGAGACTGGTTGGGGCGGGCCGGGTCGATGCGATCGCTCCTGATCATGAGAGTTCGTCGGAGTCGGGATTCGCCTGGGTCTGCTCCGCCCACGCCGAACGCAGATGCTGGTGCAATGGTGCGTAGTTCCAGGGCAGCTCGAAGTCTTTGACCAGTTGTTTAAGACGAGCGAGGAATGTTTCGCTGAGTTCCTCGGCCTGCCCCTCGTACTTCGGGTCGCAAAAATAGACCCGACAGCCCAAGGGGCGAGCTTCCCTTGCCGTACAACGCCCCTGGGCATCTTGCCAGGGGCAGGTCAACCCCTTGTCGAGGGGACGAGACGGTGCCGGGGCATCGGCGAGCAGCACGCTCAACTCGGGGGCCGTGAGAAAGAGTGTGTGGTCGTATTCCTTGAACCGGCAGCAACGTCCGCTGAGTTGACAGACGGGGGCCCGTCGAGCCACTTCGGCGTCAAGATCCGCATAAATGGCGAGCAAAGCACCACGAAACGCATCCACATCGAGTTCGCTGGGATCAGTCCGAGAGATCATGAGTGGACTCGGGCGGCCGACGCCTGGATCTCCTCGAGGCTGAACAATCGCCCACGCCCCGAGCCTGGACAGACCGACTTGACCCCCTCCCAGTCCTCAGGGGTCTCGAGATTCTCGGGCCAGAAGGGCCAGGTCCGGCACTGGACCGGCCGCGCCGAGTAGACGGTGCAACCGCTGGCCTTGTCCCAGAAGACACAATCGCCACCGGGCTTCTCGATCAGGCTATATCGCTGGCCCACCCGGCGCACGTATTGCTTGGAGAACTGCTCGATCGTCTCGCCGCGATAAGCCGCGAGTTGAGCAATCTCCTCGGCAATCACCCAGACATAGCCGGGAGCCCCCGTGCAGCAGGCGCCGCAACGCGTACACTCGAACGACAGTCCGTCGCCGTACCAGGTCGAGTCTTGATCCGTATCCGTTGAGCTCATCATACGTTCCGAAAAAAGAGCGGGCGGACCTCCGACGAGTTCCACCTCTTCGTCTCAGTCTAACCAGGCCCATCGTGGGGGGCAACCCGTTCAATCCCAAGTCAAAGGGAAATCGAGAGTTGTGGACCCTGAGCCCAATCAGTACGCGCAATTAGGCCGCGATCGGGGCCTCCTCCGCGGCGAACCGGTCGGCGGAGAATCCGACGGCGGTTGGCGCGCAGGGAGATTCCGTGTTGGGCGCTTCGCTCCTCTCTTTATGAAGTCGAAGAAGAGTCGAAAATGGCGGCTCATTCGCGCGAAATGGACGAGCGATGAGTCCGAGAATGTTTGTACCACCGATGCCTGTTCGTCTTATGATGGACGTTACCCGACCGGGCCAGGCGAGGGAGGGATCATGAGCGGACCAGTTGAGCGAATGACTTTGACCCACCTTCAGATTCCGTTCAAAGAATCGTGCCGAGGGGTGGGAGACGAAGCTGCGATCAAGGACGCAATCCTGGTGACTGTCGAGACCAGCGAGGGTCTGGGACTCGGCGAATGCTCGCCGATCCCCGCGGCCCTCGGAGAATCGAGCGACACTCTTGAGGAGTGCTGGGCCGATCTGGCCGATCGAATCGCGCCCAGACTTCTCGGCCGGTCGTTCGCGACCGTGGAAGAGATCAACGACCTGGCCGCGACCTGGCCGGCCAGAGCCTCCGCGCTCGCGGGGGCGGAAACGGCGTGCTGGGATGCTCTCGGTCAGGCGCGACACGCCCCGTTGGCCGAGATGTTGGGCGCCTCACCCGACCAGCTTGGCTTGAAGGTCGAGTCGGGGCTGGCTGTTCCGCTCTATCCCACAGTGGTCGAGTTGCTCAAGGCCATCGAAACGCACTTGGCCGAAGGCTATCGCCGGATCAAGATCGAGATCGAACCCGGCCGAGACGTCGAACTGGTCCACGCCGTCCGCCAGCACTTCGACGATCTCCCGCTGATGGTCGATGCGCGGGGGGCGTATACAATCGCCGACCTCGACGTCTTCCGTGAACTCGATCAGTTCGACCTGCTGATGATCGAGCAGCCGATGGCCGCCGACGACCTGTCGGGGTCAGCGACCTTGCAGGCGGAACTCGTCACACCCGTCTGCCTGGACGAGTCGGCGAGCTCACTCGAGATGATCGGCAAGGCGATTCGCAAGGGGGCCTGCCGGATCGTCAGCCTCAAACTTCAGCGGGTGGGAGGACTCGGCCCCGCACTCGCAATGCACGATTTTTGCCACCAGCACGGGGTCGCCTGCTGGGTGGGAACCACCCCCGAACTGGGCATCGGACAAGCACACGGCATTCACCTCGCGGCCCTCGGCAATTGCCGATATCCGACGGACATCGGCCCCAGCGCCCGCTGGTTCGTTGACGACTACGTGTCCCCTCGCCTCGAGTTGGCGGCTCCCGGAATCCTCAGCGTCCCGTCTCGCCCCGGCCTGGGATATCAGATGGACCACGCCAAGGTCAGACGCTATCAGGTCCGTCAGTCGGAGTTCACCACCCAGACGATGGGTTAAGACGAACGCTCGAATCCAACAAGGAACACACGATGATCCGATTAACTCAGGCGATCTCCGCGGTGATGGCGAGCACCATGGCTTCGGGGTTCGCGGGAGGAGTCGTGGGCGCCACCGTCGGGCGATTTGCCCCCTCGTTCGTGACCTGGCTCCACTCGTCATCGGCCCCTGCCCCTCTGCCGCCCAGGCACCCGCTGGGGGCCGTCATCTTCGACCCCACCGAGTTCGGCTTCGGCCTCGGGATCGTTTGCGGGCTCTTGATGGGCGCGGGGACGGGCCTGTTCTTGGTCGTCGTTCTGACCCTTCGCGACGCCTGGCTCGCGCAGGCGGGTGTCACGATCGCGAAACAAGAACACGAAGCCATCCTCAATTGAGCGACGAAGCCAAACCGCCGCTTGCCGGGTAGGCCGGACGCCTCTCTCCGGCCAAGCCGCTTCCCAACAGGCAGAGGGTGGACCACCATGCTCACCCGATACGACGGCCTGGAGGACGGGCGACCCCCAGCAACCACCGGAGCCACGACTGTCGATCAGCCGCCGATCGAGTGCATCAGACGTTCGGGCTTGATAAATCGTGACGTGTTGATTTCATGCCCTTCCCACTTACCCGCGACGCTCTCACGAAGCACCCCCGCGATCTCAGCGTCGGTTGCGTCGCCACGGAGCAAGGCGCGGATGTCTGACTCCTCCAGGGCGAAGAGGCAGTTCCGTAACTTGCCGTCGGCGGTCAGGCGGATCCGGTTGCAACTCATGCAGAAGGGGCGGCTCACCGAAGCAATCAGGCCGACCCGCCCTTTGCCATCCACATAATCGTAGTCAACGGCGGGAGCACGCGCGTCCTGGTTGGGGGCGGGCTTGAGCGGGCCGATTCCCTTGGTCAGGAGTTCGAGGATATCGGCCGCGAGCAGGACCTTGTCTCGTTCCCAGTGGTTGGCCACGTCCAGCGGCATGTACTCGATGAACCGAAGTTCCAGGTCATGCTCGCGTGCGAAAAGAGCCAAGGGGACCGTGTCTTCCTCGGTCACCCCTTTGATTGCGATGGCGTTGATCTTGACCGGGTGAAATCCAGCGGCCTTTGCGGCATGGATGCCTTCGATGACCTGCTCAAAGCCGGTGCGCCGGGTCAGTTCGAGGAATTTGGCCGGGTCCATCGTATCGAGGCTGACATTAATCCGCCGTAGGCCGGCGTCCCAGAGCTCGTGTGCCATTGGGGCGAGCAACAAGCCATTGGTCGTCAGTCCGATGTCCTTGATCCCCGGGATTGCGGCGATCCGATCGACCAGGAGGGGCAAATCGCGACGGACCAGGGGTTCGCCCCCGGTGAGCCGGATCTTGTCGATCCCGAGGCTCGCCGCCACCCGGACGAATCGCTCGATCTCCTCGAAAGAGAGCAAGCTCGTCCGAGGCATGAACTCCACCGTTTCGGGCATGCAGTAAACACAGCGGATATTGCAGCGGTCCGTGACGCTGATCCGCAGGTTGTTGTGAACCCTGCCGAAGGAGTCGATAAGACGGCCGTCGTTTGAAGTCATACTGGTTGTCGCATTACAAAGGGATGGACTCCACTTCCCTGTGCAAGTATACGCGGCGCGTCTCCCCGAGAGAACCGAGGGCCGCCCCGGTACTCGGATCCGATCGTGCTCCTGGAATCAACTAAGATTTGGGTCCGAGGCCAGGATGAACCCACTCCTCGCTCCCGTCGGCCCAGACTTCCTTCTTCCAGATGGGAACCACTTCTTTCAAGGTGTCGATCAGCCAGCGACAGGCATCAAAGGCCTGGTGACGGTGGGGGCAACTCACGGCAACGACCACACTGATCTCCCCCAGGTCCAGGTGTCCGACCCGATGCACGAGGGCCACGTCGAGAATCGGCCAACGTTGGCGGGCCTCGGTTTCCAGCTCCTCCAACTTCTTGAGGGCCATCTCGGGGTACGCCTCATAGTCAAGCGACTTGGTCTGGCGGTCGCCGGTCATCTCCCTGACGGTCCCCAGGAAGGAACAGACAGCGCCGGCCTGATTCGAGCGAACTCGCTCCGTCAACGCGGCGTGATCAATCGGAGCTTCGGTAATCTCGATCATTGGATGGGTCTCAGCGTCTTGAGAAGGACGTTCAGCGACGGTTCATCAATGATTGCATAGAAGAACAGCCAAGGCTTCGGTGCAACATGGGGTTCTCAACCAAGCTGAGCCGAGAACCAAAGCGCCCGCTCAGGCAGAAGACAGACAGTTCACACCCCCCGCTCACCTGGGCAGGCGAGCGAATATTCCAAGCGGAGTGAGCGCGCAACGAAAAACGCCCCGACTCTTCCGTGAGGAAGAATCGGGGCGTCTTTGAAGGATTCCGGCGATCACCGACTTTCGCGCCAAAGGCACTATCATGGGCCTGACGGGCTTAACGGCCGTGTTCGGAATGGGAACGGGTGGGACCCCGTCAGTATGTTCGCCGGAAAAGCAACCGGCAGGCGATCAAACCCGCCGGTTACGTTGTGCTCAAGCTTCACAGTGGTTGTCACGCAAGATCCTACCGCCACTTCGATGGGCATGACCAACCGACTTCGAGTCTCTTCACGACGCGTGGTCCCCGTTATGGAATGGGAATACGTCGCCGTGTGATCGATCGAATGCGATCGGTGAATGATGCAACCCTGATTCCTGTCCGTATCGAATCCCCAAAGGAGCCGGCGGACGGATCAGGGTGGTCAAGCGATCGGCTGTTAGGACCGGTCGGCTGCGGCGATCACTGCCGTGCACTCCGGCCTATCGACCTGGTCGTCTTCCAGGAGCCTTCGCACTTGCGTGCTGGAAACCTCGTCTTGAAGAGGGCTTCGCGCTAGATGCCTTCAGCGCTATCCTTTCCCGACCTAGCTACTCGGCGATGCCCTGAGCAGAACAGCCGATACACCAGAGGTCGGTCCTCCCAATCCTCTCGTACTAGGGAGACCCTTCGCAAGTTCCTACGCCCACGGCAGATAGGGACCGACCTGTCTCACGACGGTCTGAACCCAGCTCGCGTACCGCTTTCATTGGCGAACAGCCAAACCTTGGGACCTTCTCCAGCCCCAGGATGCGATGAGCCGACATCGAGGTGCCAAACCTCCCCGCCGCTATGGACGCTCGGGGGAGATCAGCCTGTTATCCCCGGAGTACCTTTTATCTGTTGAGCGACGGCCTTTCCATCCAGCACCGCCGGATCACTAACGCCGACTTTCGTCCCTGCTCGACTGATGGGTCTCGCAGTCAGGCACCCTTCTACGTTTGCGCTCATGTTGCCAGATTGCCGACCTGGCCGAGGGTACCATTGCACTCCTCCGTTACTCTTTGGGAGGAGACCGCCCCAGTCAAACTGCCCGATGAGCATGGTCCCGGTCCGGGCTACGGACCGGTGAGGATCAGAGTCATTTCAGGTGGTATTTCACCGATGGCTCCCCGACGGCTGGCGCCGCCGGATCACGGCCTCCCACCTATGCTACACAGAAAGGACGCTGACCCAATGCCAACCTGCAGTAAAGGTTCACGGGGTCTTTCCGTCTGACCGCGGGTACGTGGCATCTTCACCACGGCTACAGTTTCACCGGGTCCCTCGTGGAGACAGTGCTCCAGTCGTTACGCCATTCATGCAGGTCGGAACTTACCCGACAAGGAACTTCGCTACCTTAGGACCGTCATAGTTACGGCCGCCGTTTATCGGGGCTTCGGTCGCCAACTTCAGCTTACGCCTCATCGGCTCCCTTAACCTACCGACACCGAGCAGGCGTCAGACTCTATACGTCCTCTTGCGAGTTGGCAGAGTCCTGTGTTTTTGATAAACAGTCGCTAGAGCCGATTCTCTGCGGCTCTCCTTGCGGAGAGCACCCCTTGTACCGAAGGTACGGGGTCATTTTGCCGAGTTCCTTCACGAGGGTTCTCCCGAACGCCTTCGGATACTCGCCTAGCACACCTGTGTCGGATTGCGGTACGGGCCAGATGGTTCGTCCCCGCGGGGCTTTTCGTGGCCGAGAGTTCATCAGGCTTCCAGATCGAATGCTGTCGGCCTTGCGGCACGGGTAATCTAACACCCGACCTGACTCTCCTCGGCGTCCTCCGCGGTTCAACCTTACCATCGGGTGGCGGAATATTAACCGTCTGTCCATCGGCTACGCCCTGGGCCTCGCCTTAGGTCCCGACTGACCCTGGGCGGATTGACCTTCCCAGGAAACCTTGTGCTTTCGGCGGACAGGCTTCCCACCTGTCTTGTCGTTACTCGTTCCGGCATTCGCACTCGCCCGCGCTCCACTGGTCGTTTCCATCCAGCTTCATTGCGGCGGGCGACGCTCTCCTACCATCAGTTTTAACCTGATCCGCGACTGCGGCACGACGCTTAGTCCCCGTCATTTTCGGCGCGGATGGCTCGACCGGTAGCTGTTACGCACTTTGAAATGATGGCTGCTTCTAAGCCAACATCCCGGCTGTCACCGCGATCCCACTTCCTTTGCCACTGAGCGTCGATTTGGGGCCTTGGTCGGCGGTCTGGGTTGTTTCCTTTGAACGTGAAGCTTATCCCCACGTTCTGACTCCCGGGTCCGTCGTGCGGTATTCGGAGTTGGTTTCGAGGGTAGGCGGAAGCCCCCTACCGAATTCCGTCGCTCTACCCCGCACGATATGTCCTGAGGCTGGCCCTAAAGCCATTTCGGAGAGACGAGCTATCTCCAGGTTTGATAAGACTTTCACCTCCCCACGGGTCCTCCCCAGTTTTTCAACACTGGTGGGTTCGGTCCTCCACGACCGGTTAGGGTCGCTTCAACCTGCCCATGGGTAGTTCACCTGGTTTCGCGTCTACTGCACCCGACTATGGCGCCCGATGAAGACTCGCTTTCGCTACGGCTCCCCCCCTGAAGGGGTTAACCTGGGGCCGGATACAGTAACTCGCCGGATCATTATGCAAAAGGCACGCGGTCACGCGGCCCGAAGGCATCGCGCTCCCACCGCTTGTAGGCACGGGGTTTCAGGTTCAGTCTCCTCCCCTAATCGGGGTTCTTCCCACCGTTCGGTCGCCCTACTGGGTTCGCTATCGGTCGTCATCGAGTGCTTAGCCTTGCGGGATGGTCCCCGCCGATTCAGGCCGGGTTTCACGTGCCCGACCCTACTCGGGTACCGAAGAGGGGAGTTTGCATCGTCGCTTACGGGGCTATCACCCGCTCTGGCGCTCCGTTCCAGGAGGCTTCAGCTGACGCTCACTCATCCCATGTTATCGGCCCCACGACCCCGAGTGGTGTCCCACTCGGTTTAGGCTGATCCCCGTTCGCTCGCCGCTACTGAGGGAGTCTCGGTTGATTTCCTTTCCTCCGGGTACTGAGATGTTTCAGTTCCCCGGGTCTCTACAGGCATTCCAGGATCGACGTTCGTTGGGCAACTCCCCTGGACTTATCGCAGCCTTCCACGCCTGTCTCTCTGATGACGCCTAGGCATCCCCCCCGTGCCCTTAGGAGCTTGACCACGCCGATCCGGACGCCGCGGTTCCTCGAAAGAAACTCGACAGCCAGAAAGGCGAGGGGTCAGTCCCCGATCTCTCTCTTCGATCGAGTGCCCAGTGTCTCGCGACACAGGACCACTCTCACTTGGGTAACGATCCCAATGTGAGGCCGGTTGCTTCACAGCAAGCGACTCTCACGCATCCGTAAGGGTTCCACTGTATTGTGGAGAGATTCTTCTACTTGGTCTGCCACGACCATTTGTTTGCGGTTCTCACTTGCGTGACCTAACCACCGGATTGTGAAAGAGCAACCGAACCCCAACGACAGACCCTCCGGCCGAAACCGGAGAGCATCCATCTTCGAGATCCGCACTGGCCGCTGGCCAGGGGGCAACGCCGCGAACGGCCCTGCCCCGCACCCAGCAGTGCAAGCAAACGAATAGCGTGGGGAGGGGATGAGCCCACCCCACGCATTCAGGAATCTAACAATGGTCGATCGTGTTCGTGGTCAGAGAACCTTCGTGGGAAGCCGGCGTAAATACCATCTGATCAAGGAGACGGTGCCGATGCGGCCCTTCTTGAATCGAGTTGATGACCGAAGCCATGTCCCACGATCCTCAGAGCCGAGATTTCTAAGAAAATCCTTAGAAAGGAGGTGATCCAACCGCAGGTTCCCTACGGTTACCTTGTTACGACTTAGTCCCCATCACGGGTTTCATCTTCGGCGCCTGCCTTGCGGCTCCGGCGACTTCGGATGCCCCCGCTTTGGTGGCTTGACGGGCGGTGTACAAGGCTCAGGAACACATTCACCGCGGCATGCTGATCCGCGATTACTAGCGATTCCAGCTTCATGCGGGCGGGTTGCAGCCCGCAATCCGAACTGAGGAACGGTTTTGCGATTAGCGTGACTTTGCAGCCTAGCAACGCTCTGTCCGCCCCATTGTAGTACGTGTGCAGCCCCAAGCATAAGGGCCATGAGGACTTGACGTCATCCCGCCTTCCTCCGGCTTAACGCCGGCGGTCTGTCTAGAGTTCCCACCATTACGTGCTGGCAACTAGACACAGGGTTTCGCTCGTTAGGGACTTAACCCAACACCTCACGGCACGAGCTGACGACAGCCATGCAGCACCTGTGCACGTTGTACCTTGCGGCCTCACCGACGTTTCCGCCGGCTAATCCGTGCATGTCAAGCCTGGGATAAGGTTTTGCGTAGCCTCGAATTAAGCCACATACTCCACCGCTTGTGTGAGCCCCCGTCAATTCCTTTGAGTTTCAGCCTTGCGACCATACTCCCCAGGCGGGGTACTTCACGGTTTCCCTACGACAGGGAGCCCATCGGCGAGCCCCCTATCCAGTACCCATCGTTTACGGCCAGGACTACCGGGGTATCTAATCCCGTTCGCTCCCCTGGCTTTCGCGTCTCAGCGTCAGTAGGCATCCAGGACCTCGCTTTCGCCACGGGCGTTCCTTCCGATCTCAACGCATTTCACCGCTCCACCGGAAGTTCCAGGTCCCCCTATGCCCCTCCAGACTCGTCGTATCCGCGCCACTTCCCCGGTTGAGCCGGGGGATTTCAACGACAGACGCACGAATCCGCCTACACGCGCTTTAAGCCCAATGATTCCGAATAACGTTCGCACGGTTCGTCTTACCGCGGCTGCTGGCACGAACTTAGCCCGTGCTTCCTCCAGGGATCAATCAAGGTCTTACGACCCTTTTTCCCCCTCGACAGGAGTTTACAACCCGAAGGCCTTCATCCTCCACGCGGCGTCGCTCGGTCAGGCTTGCGCCCATTGCCGAAGATTCTCGACTGCAGCCTCCCGTAGGAGTCTGGGCAGTGTCTCAGTCCCAGTGTGCCGGGCCACGCTCGCACGCCCGGTAGGCATCGCAGCCTTGGTGGGCCATTACCCCGCCAACAAGCTAATACCACGACAGCCCGTCCCAAGACGCCGAAGCTTTGGCAAAACACCGATGCCGGTGTCGTTGCGTCGCTGGGGATTACCCGCGGTTTCCCGCGGCTATACCCAATCTTGGGGTTGGTTACCGTCGCCTTACTCACCCTTGCGCCACTGGCCTTGCGGCCCGTTCGACTTGCATGCCTAATCCACGCCGCCAACGTTCATTCTGAGCCAGGATCAAACCCTTCGAGATTGGTCGTCTCCCCTGCTCCGAGGAGCAAGAGATCCGGTCCTCACCTTCAAAAGGGTTGAGGAATTTGCTAACTGGTCGCAGCTCGAGTTCGCCGGGGCAAGCCCCTGCTGGCTCGTGCTGTTGGCTGTTGGATCCGTCTCCGTCGCGATTCGACCTCCAACCAAACGGGGTCGAGACGACTCAAACGGCTCCACGCCGGCTTCCCTCAAAGGTTCTCTTCAACCACAAGAACCACGATCGACCGGATTGTCAAAGAACGAACGTGCTGCCGATGCAATTGGCCGGAGTGACTTGCCCTTTGAAGGCGTGTCACGCCGGCCCACCTACCGACAACATCGCGGCCCGCTGTCATGGTGAGCGGTTTCCCGTTCCCAGGTCAGCCGGCCGTTTCGTTGTCACCCGTGGTGACACAGGCGACAAGGGAGATAATACCAACTTGGCTCCGAAGGTCAACACTTCACTCCCGAATCCTTCGCATTTCGAGGGGAGAAGGCGCCGCCCTTGTGTCATCCCAGGCTCTTCAAGGCGGGAGACCTCCCCTTCTACTGCTGGGTGGCCTCTCCCTCTCCGGTATCGCACCGACTCTAGGGAATGCCCCGCTCTATAGGCCCCGCGGGGGTGAAAGCCTCGTGACTGCAGGCTCCGCTGGAACACTTTCATGTCCGCTAGCATGACTTCAAGCCGCCTGTTTCTCGAGGCGGCGCCCCCCCTACCCTCTTCAGGTAAAACCTGGTGGGCCGTGCCCACCCTATCAAGAAGACGCGGGCCACCTAACAAGAGCAGGGTCCGTATCGCTTCGGTTCGTTCCAATCGAGAACTGCTGCAGGTAGACCTACAGCAGGCAGGGGAGAAATGCCGAATCCAATAGTGACGGTTCTCCGAAGACGGCAATGGATGCCGGAACCTTCGGGTTGGAACAACGCTGGCGGGGCCGGACGCCCTGCCCTCTGAGACGGATCGACCAGGCAGGGCCGGACGCCCTGCTTCACAGACGGATCGACACTGGCAGGGCCGGACGCCCTGCTCTCACAGACGGATCGACACAGAGAAGGGCCGGGCGACCGGCTCTCACAGACGGATCGACACTGGCAGGGCCGGACGCCCTGCTCTCACAGACGGATCGACACAGAGAAGGGCCGGGCGACCGGCCTCATTGGGAAACGAAGCGCCAGAGGCGGGGGTCGAACCCCTTTGCCTCCTCGTATTCGACCATTCGGAACAAAACCGCACAAGCCGGACCGGGCACCGGGACGGCCCAGGCCGTCGTGCACCTACAGGTCTGCCTTAACGGCAGGGCCTACCCAGCCAGGATACGGCCCGCAGAGCGTTCCTTTAATGATTTGTTACCCCAATCCCGGGATTCCTCTAGAGCCCGCAATTCGCAAAGTCCAGGTGGAGTTGTTAACCAAACCAGTCGATAACGATCGCTAAGCACCACGTGGTTTGGATTCGCGTTCAAAAGCGATCGAAAACGATCGATCGCGAACCAAAGTCTCGGGGAGCGGAGGAGTGATCTTGTCCGTCGCCATGCCCACCCAAACAGACTGGGTTAAGAGCGTTCTGTTCGACCGGGGATACCTGGCTCGGATTAAAGGCGATGCAATCAAGGTGTATCTGGTGATGCTTGAGATCTGCGGGGGGGAGCCGGACAAGAGCGTGACGATCAGCCTTAGCCAGCTGATGAAGCGGACGCGGCTCTCGTGCCCCACGGTGATTGACGGTCTATCGCGGTTGGAAAGCCTGGGGCTGGTTGTCTCGACCACGCACGAGCGCGGCAAAGTGAAGACCTACTACGTCTCGGATCCCCCCGCGAGTCTGGCCGAGTGATTGCGTCTCACGGCTTTGTTGCGACTTCAACTTTGGTACGTCGGCTCCGGGAGGGTGCCCGTAGGTCATGGCCCCTTACTTCTTTCGCGTCGAGCACGACCTGTTGCGGTCCGAGTCGTTCAAAGCCCTCGGGGGCTCGGCGATCAAGGTCTACCTCACGATCGGGCTCTACTCCGACTTCGGGTCGGACTGGGCTTACCCCAGTATCCGAACAATCGCCGCCCAGGCGGGGCTGAGCCGTCAGACCGTTCTGGCCGCCATTGAGGAATTGACTCGCAGGGGCCTGCTGGCCGCCAGCAAGTCGAAAGGGCGATCGACGGCTTACAAGATCATGCGTCAAGCCCCGCCGGAGCGCCCGCCGGGCAAAACTACGAAGCGATCCGAAATCCTGCCCCCTACTGGTCCAACTCTTTTAGAGGGGACCCCGAAAACTGGCCCATTTTCTTTAGACCTATCCCTGGAAACTGGTCCAGATTCTTTCGAGGCGTTGGCCCAATTCCTCGGCCCGGCTGGCCCCGAGGCTGGGCCCAAACAAGAACAAGGATCAAGAGAAGACACGACAAGCATCCCGATTCCGGGAACACCCTTCCGTTTGTCTGCCGCCGGGCGATTGCTTGTTGCTGTGGATTTGCAGGAACTGCTGACAAATCAGGGAATCCCGCGACAGTTGGCCGGTCGCCTGGCCGCGCAAAAGGATCCGGAGGACGTCGCAAAGGTCCTCTTGAATGCCTTTTACCTTCAAAGCCAGGGCAAACTGCAAAATGGCCCCGGCTATATTCGCGCGGGTCTCGAGGATGGTTACGACCTCTTGCCCCAGGTCGCAAACAAGCTAGAAACTCGACGGCGCGAACTGGAAACACGGCTTCGCACCGTGGAAATCCAGCGCGAGCAGCAGCGTGAGGAAGAATCGCGCGTCGCCGAGGAGGCCGCGATTAACCTTGTGATCGAAAGTCTCCGACCCCAGGAGATGCGTGAACTGATCGCGCAGGCTCTGGCTTCATTGCCCGAGCCGATCGTTCGCCGCAATCCGACTCTCACCAACCCCTTCCTGCGGGCCAAAGTTTACGAACTGGCCTGCGGCGAGCCCCTGTCCTAAGCCCCTGTCAGCAATGGGCTTGCGTGCGATCAGCAGGTCGCGCACTTGCCCGAGCATCCGCCCCTCCGCGCGCGCCCGGCGGACATGCTGCGGCAGATAAGCGCCGTCCATCGGACAACTGATCCGGCGCTCCGGCAGGAACCCGGCCGCAACCAGGGCGGCATAGCCATAAAAGGCATGATCGAGATAGCCGTGTCCCGCCGGCAGATCCTTTTCGGTCTGGTTCGCCACCAGAAGCGCGAGGTAACCGCCGGGGCGGATCGTGGCAAACGCGTGCCGCGCCAACTGGTTCAAAAAGTCGATCCAGGCGGCGAACGGAGCCGTCGCGATGCCCTCTGCGCCGTAGCGCCGCGCCTGCATCGTATGGTAGGGCGGATCACAGAAGATCAGGTCGCATCCGCTCGTTTCGGGCGGAAAACCGTCTTTTACGTCACGTTCCTGGACGTCTGGGCGTACGGAGTGGATGTCGTACGCAAGACAGCGGCGTCCCATTGACTCGCAGACGTCAATCACGGTGCCGCCACCGGCCATCGGGTCAACCACGAGGGCATTCGGTGTCGTGTAATAATGCAAGGTGTGGGCGACGATTGCCGGCGGGATCGCTCCCGGATGGGGGACGCCGAATCCGTGGTCGTGTTTGAACGCCCAGACGTCGTATGGGGTGGGGCGAAATCCGGCGGCGAACCGGTCGCGGCGTCTTAGGTCTTTATAAGCGGCATGGATCGTCTTGGTCCCGGCGTCGAGTCGCGTGAGGCTGGCGATCGCGCGGGTGTCCCCTTCCTTCGCGGTCTTCCAGATCGTCCGCGCCTGGCGGTAGAGGTCCTTGCCGCCGAGGCCAATTGCTCGGGCGAGGGTTGAATCGCTGCGACCCGGCCGATCGTCGGAATTCCGACAATCGGCGGAATCGCCGTCGGCGGGGGGCTCGTCCTGGAACTGGCGGAGGTTCGCCAGGCGGCGGCGGCGGGCCGCGGTGGTCTGCAACTCCTCGTGGGCGTCGGCCTCGCGCATCATCTGGCTGAACGTTTTGCGACGCTGTCGGTTATATTCGAGAATCGCGAGGTCTCGAGCGGCTCGCGATGAGTAGGACTTGACCTCGCACGGCACCTCGGTCAGGCCCAGGGCCCGGGCACAGGCGAGCCGGCGGTGTCCGGAAATTACCTCCCAGGTCGATTCTTGGTGAACGACAGCCAAAGGGACCAGGATTCCCTGAGCGCGAACGCTTTCGATCAGGTCGTCGATCTCGCCAGCAGGATCGCCATAAATTGAGATGCTTAAAGGGTTTGCCTGGATTTCATCGGGGGCGATCAGGCGGATGGCCGGGGAGGGGGTCAAGGTGGAAGGCATGGCCGGGGCGTCCTTGTCCTCAGCAATTCCTCGTGAAGATCGGACGCATGAGTCGCCGATCCTTTAGGGTTGATGGGGCAACCTAGCAGGAGCCCCAAGGTCTGTCTATAACGGTTTCCGGCGTTGCAAGGGCTTGCCCGCCGTCTGATTCTGGGATAGGCGCGCCAACGATTCTGTGGAGAATGCCGAGGCATTAGATGGAGACCATGGATGGTCTCTGTAGGCCTGTCTCCGCGGTCGGCAAGGAGGCTACGTTCATGTCGTCCATGCGGCAGGATCCGTCTCATCGGCCGGGGCCGGTGGGTCGGACCAGAGTTCCCTCTTCCGGAGAGGGGCCGAGACGGGAGTGCGGCGTCTGGCTCTCGGTCGTCGTGCCGGCCAAGAACGAGGCGGCCGGCTTGCCGCAACTGGTCGAGGAAATCGCGCGGGCTTTGCGGCCGCTCTGCAGCCTGTCGGTGGGGTCTCGGCTTGCCGGCTTCGAGATCATGATCGTCGACGACGGGTCGACGGACTCGACTTCCGAGGTTCTCGAGCAGCTCGGCGCGGCCTATCCCGAGCTCCGGCCGGTCCGGCTGGCGAGCAACGTGGGACAGTCGGCGGCGACCGCGGCGGGGTTCCGCGAGGCCCGAGGGGACTGGCTGGCGACTCTCGACGCCGACCTCCAGAACGACCCGGCCGACCTGGCGGCGCTCTGGCAGGCCCTGCCCGGCCACGATGCCGCGCTCGGCTGGCGGGTCAAGCGCGAGGACGTCTGGTCGAAACGGATCATCAGTCGATGGGCCAACCGGATCCGCAACGCGGTTCTCGGCCAGTCGATTCGTGACACCGGTTGCTCGGTCCGGATCTTCCCGAGGGACCTGGCCTTACGACTGCCGATGTTCTATGGCGCACATCGGTTCCTCGGCCCCTTGTTGCTTCGCGAAGGCTGCCGGATCGTCCAGGTGCCGGTGACCCATCGTCCGAGGCCTCATGGCGCATCGCACTACAACCTCTGGAACCGGTCGCTCCGGGTCGTCGTCGACCTGTTCGGTGTCGCCTGGCTGATGAGGCGTTCGGTGTGCTATGAGCTGGCCGCGACCCCGGCGGACGACTCTGCTTCTTCCAGTGCCCCGGTTTCCCCGGCCCGACGTGGCGTCGGTCAGGAGATTTGAACGATGTCGGACGTGTCGCGGCTCTTTTCGGACCTCTGGAGCGTGCTGTGGGGCATGTCGCTCTGGGTCAAAATTGGCTTTTTGGGACAGGCCGCGTTCACTGCGCGGTTCCTCGTGCAGTGGGTGGCCTCGGAGAAAAAGAAGGCCTCGGTGGTGCCGGTCGCCTTTTGGTGGCTGAGCATCGTGGGGGGCCTGATCCTGCTCGCGTACGCCATCCATCGCCGCGACCCGGTCATCATCGTCGGCCAGGCGACGGGCCTTCTGGTCTACATCAGGAACCTGATGCTCGTGCAACGAGCCAGGTCCCGGGCGGCCAAGCGCACCAAGAAGAAGGATCAGGGCGAGGACGCCGAGATGGCCTCGACCTCCCGCCCGCACCGGGTCGATTCCCCCGCCCAGAAAATTCCCTGGTCGTGAACATGAGAGCGGACGCCTCTCACCCCGCCGGGATCGCCGGATCCTGAGCGGGCTTCGTCTCGGGGGTGAGCCCGAGGAGTTGCTCCACGGCCAGGCCGATGTCGTCGGCCCGCATCAAGGACTCGCCGACGAGGATGGCCGAAACGCCGGCGGCCTCGAGGCGCTCGACGTCTGCGCGGGTCCTGATTCCGCTCTCGCTGACCAAAAGCACGTCGGGGGGGATCTGGGGGCGGAGTCGCAAGGTCAGGTCGAGGTCGGTGACGAACCGGCGGAGGTCACGGTTGTTGATCCCGACCAGGTCGGCTCCCGAGGCGAGGACGCGGGGGAGGTTGGCCTCCTCGTGGAACTCGACCAGGGCGGCCATGCCCAGGCCGCGCGCCCGGGCGAGCAGTCGCGCCAGCGTTTCGTCGTCGAGGATCTCGGCGATCAAGAGGATCGCGTCGGCCCCGGCAAGCCGGGCCTCGACGACCTGATACTCGTCGATGATGAAATCCTTGCGGAGCAACGGGATCGCGACCGAGGCCCGGATCCGCGCGAGATAGGACAAGTGTCCCTGGAAAAAAGGGACGTCGGTCAACACGCTGAGGCAGGCCGCTCCATGACCCTGGTAGGCGCGGGCGATGGCGATGGGGTCGAAGTCGGCCCGGATGACCTTGGCCGAAGGACTCGCCTTCTTGACCTCGGCGATCAACTGGATCGGTCCCGGGCCTGCCAGCGCGGCGCGAAAGTCGCGGACCGGCGGCGCCGAGGCGGCCTGATCTTCCATCTCCTGGAGGGGCATCCGGAGCCGGGCCGCAGCCACCTCACGCCGCTTGGACGCGACGATTTCGTCGAGGATCGATTCTGCCACGGCGACTTCCCCTTCCCTTCCGCTTCGGTTCCCAGCCACGATTTCGGTCTTCGTGGCACCCATCCAGCCGATTGATTCTACCGTAGGAGAGTCAAACGCCGCGACTCCCCTTCCCTAACCCCTAAGAGTCCTTTTTTTCGGAGGGACGGAATCGATCTCTCCCTTGTGGGATCCGCGTCTGTTATCATAATGTTGAAGAATCGCTGAATCGGGTCTTGCTCGTTGAAGATTCAGAGGACGGAGAGACAGGCCATGCTGACGTTGTTCGGTTCAGGGCACCGGTATTGCGATGGCGTCTCCCGGCGCTCGTTTCTGAAGATCGGCGGCCTGGCGATGGGCGGGCTTGGCCTGCCCGAGTTGCTCCGGGCCGAGTCGCGGGGGGCCTCCGGCGGCTCGTCCAAGAAGTCGGTCATCATGGTCTACCTGACCGGGGGCCTATCGCATCAGGACACGTTCGACCTCAAGCCCGATGCGCCTGCGGAAATTCGCGGTGAGTTCAAGCCGATCGCGACCCGGCTCCCCGGGATCCAGGTGGGTGAACTCCTGCCTAGAATGGCTGCCTCGATCGACAAGGTCGCCGTGCTCCGCTCGATTGTCGGGCTTCGCGACGAGCACTCCAGCTTTCAGAACATCACCGGCTACCCGATGGGTGTCAGCCAGCGTGAGGGGAAGCCGCACTTCGGCTCGGTCGTCTCCAAGGTCCAAGGCCCGCGCAACACCGTCGTGCCGCCGTTCATCGACCTCTTTCCGACGATGCAGCACAAGCCTTACAACACGCCAGGGCCCGGCCACCTGGGCCTGATTCATGGCCCCGCGCGAATGGACGGAGACGACCTGGCTCTGCTCAAGCAGACCGAGGTTGCGCCCGCCCGGTTCGCGGGACGCAAGCAACTGCTCAGCCAGTTCGACCAGTTCCGCCGTGAGGTGGACACGGTCGAAGTCGGAGGCATGGAGAGCGTGTACCGCCGGGCATTCGAGGTCTTGGCCACGAGTCGCGTGGCGCAGGCGCTCGACGTCGAACGCGAAGACCCGAAGCTTCGCGATCGCTACGGCATCGGGTCATCCAAGCATCTTGGCGACGGCGCCCCGATGTGGAACGACCAGCTCCTAATCGCCCGCCGACTGGTCGAGGCCGGGGCTCGTTGCGTGACCGTCGCTTACGGCTTTTGGGATACCCACGGGAATAATTTCGGGCATTTGCGCAAACACCTCCCTCTGTTCGATCAGGGCATCTCGGCCCTGGTTGAGGACATCTACGCACGCGGCCTGGATCAGGATGTGACGGTCGTCGTGTGGGGCGAGTTCGGCCGGTCCCCCAAGATCAACAAGGACGCCGGACGCGATCACTGGGCGCCGGTGAATGGGACCTTGATGGCCGGAGGTGGAATGAAGGTCGGCCAGGTGATCGGCTCCACCGACAAACTGGGCGGGGCGGCGGCGAGCCACCCGATCCACTACCACGACGTCTTGGCGACCGTTTATCACAACCTCGGCATCGATCCGCACGGTTTCGTTCAGGACAAGTCAGGCCGACCGATCCCGATCCTCCCGGGGACGGCGACGCCGATTGCTGAACTCATTTGAAAGTTTGGCGGGCGAAGGCGACGCATTGATTCCCCCGACGTTGTTCAGGGTTTTGTCTGAATCCAGATCCACGCAGGTTTGAGCAAATAAACAAGGACCGGGCGCCTGCGAGAGTAGGCTCCCGGCCCTTTTGTCTTATACCGACGTAGGATTGTGGAATTGATAAGGGAACTGTGGTCCCGCTTCTGAGGGGAGCTTCGACATGATCAGGTTTAAGTTTGTTCCTGCGTTTATTTTGTTGCTCGTCGCGGGCGAGGTTTCGGCGGTTGCGGCCGAGCCGACTCGGGTCCGGGTCCTCAGTTACAACATTCACCATGGCGAGGGGACGGATCAAAAGCTTGACCTCGAGCGGCTGGCTCGAGTGATCCGGTCGGTCAATCCCGACGTGGTCGCGCTTCAAGAGGTTGATCGGGGCGTGAAGCGATCAAACAAGGTGGATGAGCCGGCGGAACTGGGCCGGCTGACGGGAATGCGGTCCCTCTTCGAGCGGAACATTACTTTCGAAGGGGGGGACTATGGCAACGCCATCCTGAGTCGCCTGCCCGTGACAAGTCATAAAAATATTAAGTTGCCATCGCATTATGTCGGTGAGCAGCGCGGAGCGCTGGTCGCCGAGTTGACCGCCCCCGATGGACGCACGCCGATTCGCTTGATCGCCACTCACCTTGACTACCGTCCCAACGATGGGGAACGCAGAGACTCGGTGAAGCGCCTCGAGGAACTGGCCGGTGAAGCGCCCGATCGCCCCACTCTCCTCGTCGGCGACCTCAACTCACTCCCCGACAGCGAGGTGCTTACTCTGTTCGAGGCCCCCTGGAAACGGTCGACTCCGACACCGCTTTCGACCTTTCCCTCGAACAAGCCTTCCCGCCAGATCGACTATGTCCTCTACCGCCCCGCCTCGCGGTGGAAGGTGGTCGAGAACCGGGTGCTGGACGAACCGGTGGCCTCGGATCATCGGCCGCTGTTGGTCGTGCTCGAACTGCTGGATTGACCCTGGCGAGCGTTGCCGGGCCAACCATTAGCATCAGCGCCAGTAAGGCCACGGCCTTGTGTCTCACCTCCGGCGGGAGCCCCTCCCAAACCGGGATCGTCGGTAGGGCTCGAAGCAGGTCGAGTTGAGTCAGCCGTTCGGGGTCGCGTGGTTGGGACATCGGTCACTCCTCCGGGGGATGCGGGCCGGAGACCTGGCCAGGCACCTTCGAGCCGGGGGGCCGGAGGCCTATGCCTGGAAGGGCTGCTGAAGCTCGTCTTGGACACACCCTGAACGGGCAAGCCCGAGTACTCACCAAGCCTGGAAAACGGTGGCCCGAGGAGGTGCGCGTTGGCCAGATCCATGCACGACGGCATCACGAAACTCGCCGAGGAAGGGGACGAGGAAGGCGTTCGGCGGATGCTCGATGAGGGGGTACCCGTAGACACCATCGACAACGGCCGGTTCAACGTGACGCCGCTCCAGGTTGCCGCTCAAGCCAGTCGACTGGAGATCGTCAAGGTGCTCCTGGCGGCGGGTGCCAACGTCAACCATTTCGACCACGATGACTTCTCGCCTGTGACCGCGGCTGCACGGGCTGGCAAGTGGAGCGTGGTCAGAGTCCTGGCGGAGCATGGCGGCGACTTCCGAAAGTACGACAGCCACGGTAAGTCCGGGCACGACTACCTGAGGCGTTGCCGGGGCAAGCGCAACCGGGCCGCGATCGAGGCTGCGCTTGAAGCGCGGGAAATCCCCGACCTAGAACAGCCGTAATTGCGCCTCGTTCCCCTGTCTGAGTCGCGCCACGCTCTGTCTGTCGGTAGTCCGGCTCTCCCGGCTCTTCTCGTAATATCGTGGCAGAACGCGCCCCTTGACAACCGGACGTCATGACGTCATGATGACCGTATGAGCACAGATCCTGCCAGCGTAATCCCGCTCTATTTCCAGATTCAGAACGACCTTGCGTCGTCGATCGCAAGCGGGGCGATTCCTCCCGGCGGCCAACTCCCATCCGAGGAAGAGTTGATCCGGAAGTACGCCGTAAGTCGCACCACGGTCCGGAAGGCCGTTCAGGAGTTGGAGCGGCTGGGGCTGATCGAGATTCGACGTGGACGTGGGACCTTCGTGCGGGCGGCGAAGCTCTCTCAGGGTTTCACGGAGCTGACCGGCTTCGTGGAGGACATGCTGGTCTTGGGGCTGAAACCTTCGGCCAAAGTCCTTGGGGCGGCACCGACGGCGGCCAATGAGTGGGTTGCGAGGCAACTTCGCTTACCGATCGGTACGGAGGTCATGAAAATCCGGCGGGTCAGGCTCGCCGATGGCGTGGCGATGTCTCTGGACGAGACGTACCTGCCGATGGATCTGGGGGAGAAGGTCGCAAAGGACGACCTCGAGGTTTACCCCATCTTCTCCCTGCTCGAGGAGAAGTATGAAACGCCCCTGATCGAGGCCGACTACCGGATCGAAGCGGTCGCGGCCGAACGATTCGTCGCCGAGACATTGGAGGTCGAGGAAGGGGCGCCGATTCTTCTCATCGAGAGAGTTTCCTTCACGCTGGGTCAACGCCCTGTGGACTACGAGAAGTTGTACTACCGGGGGGACAAGCTCAGGCTTACGACGCGGCTCCAGAGGCGTTCCTCCCCGATCCCGCTCGATGCCCTCCCTCGAATCATACCGAAGGAGGAGCGATGAGCATCGGTACCCCTGCGTACTCGTTGCTCGTCGGCCTCGTATCGCTGGCGTCGGGCTTGCTCGGCGGAATGCTCGGCATGGCTGCAGGGATATTTATCGTTCCCGCACTGACCCTGGCGTTCGGCCTCGACATCCGCTACGCCGTCGGTGCCAGCTTGGTCTCCGTCATAGGCTGTTCCTGCGGTAGTGCGGCGAGTGCGATGGAGAACCGCCTTACGAACGTGCGGCTGGCGATCCTGCTTGAAATCGGGACGACGCTCGGGGCCCTGACCGGCGTGATGCTCAGCGGCATCTTCCCCGAGTCGGCCCTCTACCTCCTCTTTGCGGCGATCTTGGTGATCTCCGCCTTCCAGATGTTCCGCAAGCGGAAGGCCGATGGCTCGCAGTCGAGCCCTGGGTCGCCTCCGGATCGGTGGGCGACTCGACTGAGGCTCAACTCCAGCTACCCCGATCCGCAGTTGCAGCGGGAAGTCGCCTACGGAGTGAGCCGGGTCTGGTTGGGGTTGTTCCTGATGTATGCGGCGGGGACGATGTCTTCCCTGCTCGGCATCGGCAGCGGGGTGCTGAAGGTTCCCGCTCTGGATTCTGCGCTGCGGCTCCCAATCAAGGTGTCATCGGCTACCTCCAACTTCATGATCGGTGTCACCGCGGCAGCGAGTGCGGGCATCTACTACGCCCGAGGAGATATCTTGCTTGATGTCGCAGCCCCCGTTGCCCTGGGGTCGATCCTCGGAGCTTACCTTGGGGCAAAGATTCTCATGCGGACCTCGAACGAGCGAATCCGCACTCTGTTTATCGTCGTTCTACTCGTGCTAGCGGTGAAGATGTTCACGGCCGCAGCGCAGGGGACGAATCCGGCTGTAGGAAGCTGGCGATGAACGCACCTAACAATGACGATCGACGCCGCTTGGAGCGAATGGAGTACCTCCTCGCCGGACTGCTACGCTACGGAGCCCGCGTCGCCTCCGGTTGGATCGCCGTCGGGATGACGGTCGCCCTGTTTGGTTACGCTCCATCGAACCCTCGCAATGACCTCGCAGAGCGATGTATGAGGATCGGGATCATTCTGCTCATTGCTCTGCCGGTGCTGCGGGTAACGCTGACAACGGGCGTTTTTCTCTACGAAAGGGACTATGTTTTCGCCGCGGTATCTGGGGCCGTCCTCGTCATCATCGCACTCGGATTCCTGCTGGGAACGGTCGGCGTTCACTAACTCTGCTGAGGAAAGGCCTCGAGGGCGAAGCGATCCATTCGATAGGCCGATCGCACGATGTCGGAAAGCAGGCGCCCATTTTTCGAAAGCCTCCAGATTTCCTCTGAAATCCCTGACAGCCTACCCCTCCCCATTGTTCCTCCTTTCACAGGAATCACCCAGATTTCCTCATTGAGGTGCCTGGCCCTTAATAAGCACACCCATGCGTGGCTGGACGAAGGCTTGTGCGAGAAGGACCGCAATGTGAGCGACCTGGAATTGGAGGGATGCCGGATCAAACGCAATACCTACCAAGATGAATGAGGTTATGAAATGCGATTACGCTAACATTAGAAATTCGGCAGGTTGATTTGACGCGATTCCTTGCGCCGTAGTATGTTGCTGATAGAATTTACCACCACAGTGCATTCGGCGTTCTTGCTCTGCCTCGATTGCCCGATCCGTTGTAGAGGAAGCCAGGTTTAGAGTCAATCAATGAAATTGTCAAGATATTTCGGGATAGTTAATTCGTTTGTGGTGATCGCTTTGGTCTGGTGCGTCAGTCTGGTTGTGCTTCCCGCCGAGGCGGACGGTGCGGAAGAGGCGCCGGATACCGTTCGTGTGTTGAGCTTCAACCTTTGGAACGGGGGCGATTCGGGCAAGCAACCTCTCGACGGCACAGTCGAGGTCATCAAGCGGTCGCAAGCCGACGTCGTGGGTCTCCAGGAAACGGGAGGAATCGCGCCCAAAGGAGAGCCGCGTCCCGATCGCGCCGCTGAAATCGCCAAGCGTCTGGGATGGCACTACCTCGACCAGGGCGGCAGGACGGGGATCATCAGTCGGTTCGAGATCGTCGCCTCAACGCCGAAGAAGTGGGGTGCCAAGCTGGTTCTGCCTTCGGGTCGGCCGCTATACGCCTTCAATGTCCACCTGGCCCACAGCCCTTATCAGCCATATCAGCTTCTACGAATTCCCTACGGCGACGGCGCCTTCCTCACAACAGAGACCGAAGCGGTCCGGGCCGCTCAGGAAGCCCGGGGAAGTCAGGTTGCGGAAATGCTGATGGAAGCGAGGGCCATCGTTGCGGAGGGATGGCCCGTAGTCCTCACCGGCGACTTCAACGAGCCGTCGCACAGGGACTGGACGGAGGCCGCCGCAAAAGCCAACCTTTGCCCTCTGAAAGTGGAATGGCCCTCGACCAAGGCAGTCGAAGATGCTGGGTTCGTCGACGCCTACCGGAGTGTTCATCCCGATCCGGTGGAGCCGCGAGGCTTGACGTGGACCCCCATCACCCATGCCAGCGACCCCAAGGACCGGCATGATCGCATCGACTTCGTGTTCGTAAGCGGATTTGGTCGCCCGAACGCCGCGGTGAAAGCCGTTCGGATCATCGGCGAATCGCCAGCGTCCGCCGATATCGTCGTCAGCCCGTACCCCTCCGATCACCGGGCAGTCGTCGCGGATCTGGAACTCTTTGCTGGCAGACCAACGGCGCCCGGGAGGTGACGTGGGCGGGCGGCCCGACGCCCGAGGCAAGGACGTCGTCGCCCCCTGCGAGCCAAGATGGTGTCCGACCCGGCCGACGATCCCTGGTCGAGCGATCCGGCGCACGGCGAGGGGCTTGCCAATCCGCTGCTGACGCAACTCCCGGAGTGGGTCGACCTCGACCTCGACGGGCCGGCGTGGCGGGCCGAGTGGCGTTGCGGCGCCTACGCAGAACGGACACATGTGGCCGGCCGATCACAGACTTCGGCCCTTGGCCAGTCCCTCTTAATGTGCCTCAGACTTTGGCTTCCACAATCGCTTCCGATTGAAGTATGATCGGACGATCAAAGCCCCAAGCGCACCAGAAAGCATTGCACCCTGGCAGGTAACAATCTGACGAAAATTGCGAGCAAAGACTGGATAAAGGATTGAGTCCACATGTAGCAAGAAGAATCCCGCCGCATAACTTAGAAAAACTATACTAGCCCACCGCTCTTCCCTGCCTGCAGCGACAACCCCTCGAATTGCGTAGCCGATTAGACAAAAGGTTGTTAGCCAAGTGAACGCGAGCCAGTACGAGTTAGGATAGCGCATGGCCGCAAAACACACGGCGCAAATAGCAACCAGTGCCATCAACCACGCAATTCGAGTCATGAATACCTCTTGGATTTCATGCGCATCCCATGTTCAGTCTGCGGGGCATGGAATCAGTGGCCATGCAGCTAAAGCGAGCTGGCCAGGTGGTCTGATGATGTCGGAATGCAAGCACCCATTTTTCGAAAGCCTCCGCATTTCCCCTGAAATCCCTGACGACCTAACCTCCAGTATGCCTCCTTTCGCGGGAATCCCCCAGATTTCCTCAATGAGGTGCCTGGCCCATAACAGGCCCGTTCTTCGCCGTGCGTTCGGCTAGCAATTCGTTAAACATATTTATGTCTGTATTTATTGCCCCTGCTGGCGATTCTTGGCGTCGCCCCGCCCGTGCGTGCGCATGGCCCAGCGTCACGATGAAAGAAACAGTGGCATAGCCACCAGGCAAGGCCCGGCGACCACCTTTGCCTGTCAGGGGAATCGCCCAGGCTGGAATCCTCCTCGTTCCCACGGTCCCCCGTGGGAATGCCGTCCCCGACGCTCCGCGTTGTCTGGCCCTCGAAAGCCGAGGACGCAGAGAGGCTGTGAATTTTTTATACGACAACTGTCGTGCATGTTCAGACGCGCACTATTTCGATGCCCCTAATGAGTCTCAAGTCCGTGTTGAAGCCCGTCGGCCGCCATGATCTGAGGCTCAATAGCGGGAACGACCCATGAAAAATTCACAACCTGAGAGCGTCCAAGACTTCATTCCCACGGGGGACCGTGGGAACGAGTAGCGAGAGGCTTCCTAGCCCTGTATCGGGTCGTTGTTAATTTTGCAACAGAGGTCGCCGTGGCGATGGGGAGCAAATCAAGGGGGAAAAGAAGGGATGAGGAGGATTGTAAGAAATGGCCGTCCGGTTCGTTGAGTAGATTGAAGGCTCGAACGGGCCGGGGAGATGCACCGGTGGATGGGTTGACCGGGACGGTGGCCGTTTGAGCAAGCGAGCGGGACTGAACAATGAGCCTGATGAGGCCGGCGATCCTGGCGACGCCGACGCCTGGGTGCTGTCCACGCTCCCACGCGCGGTCGCGTACGCGGCCGGGCTACTTCGCAACCGGGCGTCGGCCGAGGACGTCGTCCACGATTGTTACTGTCGGCTGCTGCGGAAGGCGGACGTGTACGACCTGCCGCGGGACGGGACGCGGCTGCTCTTCCGGGCAATAACGAACGCCTGCATCGACATCTCGCGCGGCCGCGGGCCGGTCGGGTCGTACGACCAGTGGGAAGACGACGCCCGTCGGTCGGCGGAGCTCGCGGACCGGTCGGCGGCAGAGCCGTGGAAACAGTTGGAGCACCGCGAGTTGCAGGAGGCAATCGGGCGGGGGCTGGACGAGTTGCCGCCGTCACAGCGGGCGGCGATCGAGCTCAAGAGCATGGGACATTCGCTCCAGGAGATCGCCGAGGCGCTGGGGGTGACGCCAAACCACGCGGGGGTACTGATCCACCGGGGGCGGCAGGCGCTGACGCGGCGGATCGGGAAGTTCCTCGGCGAGTGAGGTTGATCTGATGAGAAGAGGAGTCAAAGACGACGACTCGGAATCGGAAGAAGAGCAGGTGTCAGAGCAAGGGGATGATGCGATGAGCGGGTCCGAGTCCGAATTCGAGCAGACGCTGGAGACGCTGGTGCGGGCGGATTTGGACCGCAGGGCCGACTCCGTCGACCCGCGGCCGCTGTTCGAGCGGGTCCGGCGGAGCATGCGGAACGAGGCCGAAGAGCCTCTCGCCGCCTGGGGCGCTACCCGCACGGCCCGCCATCACCTCCTGCGTTTTCCGGCGGCCCGCCCGTTCCGCAGGCTGGCGTGGGGGGCCGCGGCTGCGGCTGCGGTCGTGCTGGCGTTCGTCTTCGGATCCCAGGTGTCGCCGGTCCAGGCCAGTGCCGAGGCGATCGTCCGCGAGGCGCGGCGGATCCACCGGATCCCCGTCGACCGCTGCTATCTCGTGGAGGTGCGCCAGGACTCGGAACTGCTGCAAGAGGCGTACCCGATGACGACCCAGGCCCGGCTCACCCGGCTCTGGACGCGCGGGGACCGGTTCTGGCTCGAATCCGTCGACCCCCAGCGGCGCTGGGCGTGGGGCCGGGACGACCGGGGGAACGTCTGGATGGCGTTCGGGTCGCGCCGCGGGATCCGGTTTGGACCGGACGAACTTCCCGGTTGGCTCAAGGTGAGTTTCGATGTCTGGAGTATGCAGCCGGACATGCTGCTGGGCGAAGTCCTGCGGGACTTCGACTTGCGCCGCGAGCAACCGGACCCCGGCCAGCCCGGCACGACGGTCGCCATCCGCGCGACGCCGAAGCCGGGCCATACGCACCCGGAACTCCGGGGTGCCCGCCTGGAGTTCGACGCCGAGACCAGGGTAGTCCGCAAGCTGGTGCTGGAGCGGACGCGGATGGGCCAGCCGTTCGCGACGGTTACGTACACGCTGATCGACACGCAGATGCGCGATGACAGGCTGTTCGAGTTGGAGGGGCACCTGGAGGCACCGTACGAGATCTACACCCGCGAAAACGAGCCGCAGCGTCGCCGGGTACTGGCGATGCGGTGGCTCGCGCCGCAGGTCGGAGACCGGCCGCGGCCGACACCGCAGCGGTCGCCTCAGATTATCCCGAAGCCGGCCAAAGACTGAGCAATCCCGTCGGCTTCTGAGCCGCCACGACTCCGCACGTCCGAGGAAAGGACGAATCCCATGAGCGCGATCCACGTGATACCGAGGATGCCAGTGCTGTTGGCGACCTTCGCACTGGCCGCCGCGTCGGCCCGAGGGGAAGACCCGCCAACTCGCCCGACGTTCGACCCGGAGGAGGTGTTCCACCGGGCCGACACCGACGGCGATGGCAAGGTGAGCAAGCAGGAGTTCCAACTCGTGGCCGCCAACGCGCCCCGGTTGCGGGACGACCCGCAACGGGCGGACCGGGTGTTCGGGGTGCTCGACGCAGACCGGGACGGGTCGCTCTCGCCCCCCGAGTTCCTGCGCTTGGCCGCGATGCGCGGCGGCAACCCACCGGGCCGGCCCGCAGCGCCGCCGGCGAGGGCGTCGGAGAAGGCCCCCGAGAAGATCGCCGACCGGTCGCCAGTTGCGGATCAGGTCGCGTTCTTCGAGAAGAAGGTCCGCCCGGTCCTCGTCCAGCATTGCTACGAATGTCACTCGGCCGAGGCGAAGAAGGTCAGGGGCGGTTTGCTGCTGGACACCCGAGAGGGGACTCGACGCGGCGGGGAGAAGGGGCCGGCCGTTGTCCCCGGCGACCCCGAGGCCAGCCTGATGGTTGAGGCAATCCGGTACGAGGACGAAAATCTCCGGATGCCGCCGAAGCACCGGCTGCCGGCCGAGGTGGTTGCCGACCTGGAGCAGTGGGTGCGGTCTGGGGCAGCCGATCCTCGAGACGGCAAGGCCGTCGTCCGCAGCGACGTCGACATCGAGAAGGGCCGGCGGTTCTGGGCGTTCCAGCCGCCCAGGGCGGTTCCCCCCCCGCCGGCGAAGGACGCGGCGTGGCCGCGGTCGGATGTCGACCGGTTCCTGCTGGCGGCGATGGAAGCCAAGGGGGTGCGGCCGGTGGGCGACGCCGACCGGCCCGCGCTGCTCCGGCGTTTCAGCTTCGACCTGACCGGGCTGCCGCCGAAGCCGGCCGAGGTCGAGGCGTTCCTGGCCGACAAGTCGCCCGGTGCGGTGGAGAAGGTGGTCGACCGGCTGCTTGAATCGTCGGCGTTCGGCGAGCGGTGGGGCCGATATTGGCTTGATGTCGCCAGGTACGCCGAGTCGAGCGGCAAGCAGATCAACCTCAACTATCCGCACGCCTGGAGGTACCGCGACTATGTCGTCGACAGCTTCAACGCCGACAAGCCTTTCAACCTCTTCGCAATGGAGCAGGTCGCGGGCGACCTGATGCCGGCCGAGGACGACCGGCAGCGGGCCGAGCGGGCTGTGGCGACGGGGTTCCTGGCGATCGGCCCTAAGTCGCACAACGAGCGGTCCCGGCTCCAGTTCGAGCTGGAGCTGGCCGACGAGCAGATCGACGCGACCACGCAGGCGTTCCTCGGGCTCACAGTGGCTTGCGCTCGGTGCCACGACCACAAGTTCGACCCCATCCCGCAGCGTGACTATTACGCACTGGCCGGCATCTTCCGCAGCACCGACACGCTGTTCGGGACCACCCTGGTGATCCAGAACAATCGCCGCACGACCGAGCTGCTGGAGCTGCCGGCCGGGGCGAACCCACCCGTGACCAGCCAGAGACTGTCGCCCGATGCCCGGGCCGACCTGGAGCGGCAGCTTGAGTCGCTGCAGACACGACAGCGCGAGATCGCCCGCGGCGGGCGGCAGGCGACCCAGGGGAACGCTGAGTACCTCCGCCGGCAGGCCCAGGTCCACCTGCTCGAGGCCCGGCTGGCGAACTTCGGCGCCGACGGGAAACCCAGGCCGCTGGCGATGGCCGCCCGCGATCGCCGCCAATCGGCCGACAGCCCGCTCTACACCCGAGGCGAGCCGGACGCGCCTGACGAGGTCGTCCCGCGCGGGCTGCCGCAGGTGCTGGCAGCCGGCGACGGGCGGGTAGGGTCGCACGGATCGGGTCGGCTGGAAGTCGCCGAATTCCTCGGGTCCGACAAGAACCCGCTGACCGCCCGGGTCTGGGTGAACCGGGTCTGGCTGCACCTATTCGGACAGGGTTTGGTGCCGACGCCGGACAACTTCGGGGCCAGCGGTACCGCGCCGACGAATCAGCCCCTGCTCGACGCCCTGGCCGTGCAGTTCATGGCCGACGGGTGGTCGACCAAGCGGTTGGTCCGCCGGCTGGTGCTGACCCGGGCGTACGGGCTGGCGTCCGCGTACGACGCTCGTAACCAGGAGATCGATCCGGAGAACACGCTGGTTTGGCGGGCGGCCTACCGCCGGCTGGACGCCGAGGGCCTCCGCGACGCGATGCTCGTGGTGGCCGGCAAGTTGGATGTGGCCCCGCCGGTCGGTTCGCTGGTGGCGGAGGTCGGCAACGGACCGTCGGCCGTGATGCTGCGGTTCAGCCAGAAGATCGATCGGCTCAACGTCCGGTCGGTCTACCTGCCGGTCGTGCGGGACCATCTCCCGGACGCGCTCGCCGCGTTCGACTTCGCCGAGCCGAGCCTGGTGACCGGGCAGCGGGCGACGACCAGCGTGCCGAGCCAGTCGTTATACATGATGAACAGCCCGTTCGTGATCAACGCGGCCGATGCGGCCGCGAGTCAGATGATCCGCGAGGTGTCGGACGAGCGGCAACGGGTCCGCCACGCGTACCTGACAGTCCTGAACCGCCCGCCGGCCGCCGATGAACAGGCTGCGGCCGAGCGGTTCCTGAATGACTACGCGGCCAGCGTGACCAACGCCGCCGAGCCCAGGCGGGACGCCTGGACCGCATTCCTCCAGGCGCTGCTCGGTAGCGCGGAGTTCCTGTACTTGAACTGAGCCGGGTGGAGGCGAGGGCGAATCGTCGGTGTTCGTCCTCACCACGAAGTTACGAAGGGTAAGACCCCGCTTCCGCCGAGGCGGCCCCTATTTATCGAGAGGCTTGTCATGACGGACTCCACTCCTTTGTTGCTTTCTCGCCGGGCGGCACTCAAGGCCGCCGCATCCGGGTTCGGCTACCTGGCGTTCGCGGGGCTGTCCACGTGGTCGGCGGAGCGTGCGCGTCCGACGACCGCGGTCGGACCGCTCGCTCCGAAGCTGCCCCAGTTCCCGGCCCGGGCCAAGCGGGTGATCTTCCTCTGCATGGAGGGCGGGCCGTCGCACGTCGACACCTTCGACCACAAGCCGAAGCTGGCTATCGACGCCGGCCGACGGTTCGGCGACGGGGCCCGCGGCGGCCAGCTGATGCCGTCGGCTTGGAAGTTCAACCGGCACGGCCAGTCCGGGCTCTGGATCAGCGAGTTGTTCCCCCAGGTCGCCAGGCACGCGGACGACCTGTGCGTGATCAACAGCATGCAGACCGACCTGCCGAACCACCCGCAGGCGTTCGCGCAGATGCACACAGGGGCGTTCCAGTTCCGCCGACCGAGCGTCGGGGCCTGGACCCTCTACGGGCTCGGGACCGAGAATCAGGACCTGCCCGGGTTCGTGACGATCAGCCCGCCGGCCAACCTCTGCGGTCCGTTGAACTACGGGTCGTCCTTCCTGCCGGCCGCGTACCAGGGGACGCGGATCGGGTTCAGCAACCGGCCGGTCGCGGACGCCGCGATCGCCAATGCCACCAACCCCCGGAGCAGCACGGCCGCCCAGCGGCTCCAGCTCGACTTCCTCCAGTCGGTCAACCGCCGGGCGCTAGAGCGGGAGATCGTCAGCCCGGAGTTGGAGGGGGTGATCGACTCGTATGAACTGGCGTTCCGAATGCAGGGGGCGCTGCCGAAGCTGATGGACCTGTCGGGCGAGACCGAGGCGACCCGCCGGCTGTACGGCATGGGCGATCAGGCGACCGACGACTTCGCCCGCCAGTGCCTGCTGGCCAGGCGGTTCGTCGAGGCCGGCGTGCGGTTCGTCGAGCTGTGTCACGGAGGGTGGGACCAGCACCGGCAGTTGAAGGAGGCGCACGGCCGCAACGCCGCCGCCGTCGACAAGCCGATCGCTGGGCTGCTGGCGGACCTGAAGGGCCGCGACCTGCTGAAGGACACGCTGGTGATCTGGGGCGGCGAGTTCGGCCGCGCCCCCTATGCCCAGGGCAGCGACGGTCGGGACCACAACGCCAAGGGGTACAGCCTCTGGATGGCCGGCGGCGGGGTGCGGGGCGGCCTGGCCTTTGGCCGGACCGACGACTACGGGTACGAGGCCGTCGACGACAAGGTCCACGTCCACGACTGGCACGCCACCATCCTGCATCTGCTCGGGCTGGACCACCAGAAGCTCACTTACCGCTACGCCGGCCGTGACGTACGGCTGACGGACGTGAAGGGGAACGTGGTGAAAGGGATCCTCGCGTAGCTCCGTCGGGCCGTGCGACTTCCTCCCCCCCTCTCCCCGGTTGCGGAGAAGAGGAAAATCGATGTAGGCCGCAAGCCCGGCAGTACCGCCGGGTACGGCATCGATGGGCCGGAGCTGAAGGCTCTGCTGGCGAACCTGCGCGACCCGTATGGACTCCCGCCGGTCGCGGTTCCGACGGCGAGCGAAGCGTGCGAAGAACCGGCCCGATGATGTCCTTTCTCCCGCCACGGAGGCGGGACGCGCGCGGCCCGGCAATATTTAAGAGGCATGCTGCTATGATGGGAACGTTGCGTAACCTGTTCGTCGAGATGACGACGACCGTGGCTGTCGTGGTCGCCCTGACCCTGGTGGGGTTCGGACTGCTGGAGGCGACCCAGCCGAGGATGGTCTGGTCGGGCAGCCGGCGCGAACGGCACCTGATCGGCTGTCCCGCGTGCCTCGACACCAGGCTCCCCATCGAAGAGCAGCTGCGGTGCTGCCCGGAGATGGTGGATCTACAGCGACAGCTCCTCGATCGGGGGCATGCGGACGCCGAGGACGGACCCGCGACGGTCGTGGCCGGACTGCGGCTCGCGTTGGACCGCGACCCGTGCACACGCCGTTCGAGCAGGTAGGCCCAGTACCAGTAAGGCTGCCGTTCGTGCCGCCGATTTTTGCATCATCCCTGTCGGCCCACGCCGGTCGATTTGAAAGCAACGCCACCAACGGTGGCGACGCAGGCGGTCTTTGTGATGACGCAGACACCGTCACGGGGCGAGCGGGTGAGGAAAAATCAGTGGCCACGTACCTAAAATGAGCAAACCAGGGGGGCTGGGTGATCTGGTGATGTCGGAAAGTAGGCACCCATTTTTGAGTGCCGAATGCCCGTGATCGAAAGGCAAGGTTGTTGGACCGAATGCCCAGTAGCGCTCGTCACAGCCTCGACAGATCGGCGAAGTGGTGGCGTAGCCGTTCACAGTCCGGTATTGAAAGTTGCCGATGACGGCACTATATCTGCGTTATGACGAATCCGCTGCCCATCCCTGACGACCTCTGGAGTACGGTGCCGCCCGACGCTCAGGCCGCCATCGCTGCAGTCTTTGTGGCGATGCAGCAGCGGCACGCCGACCTGGAAGCGCGGGTCAGCGATCTCGAAGCACGGCTCAAGCTCAACTCCACCAACTCGTCCAAGCCACCTTCGTCTGATCCGATCGGCCTGAAGCGGCGGCCGCCCGCTCCGGCCAGCGGCAAGAAGCGCGGTGGGCAACCGGGACATCGCAAATCCCACCGTGCCTTGGTGCCGCCTGAGAGTTGCGCCAGACCATCCACTGCAAGCCGGAGGCGTGTCGCCGATGCGGTCAGGGGCTTCGGGCGACGACCCGAGCCGTTGATCCATCAGGTGGCCGAATTGCCCAAGATCGAGCCCTCGTCGATGAATATCGACTTCATCGTCTCACCTGTCCCGGATGCGGTGAGACGACCTGCGCGCCTGCCCCCGGTGTCCCGAGCGGTTGTTTCGGCCCTTACCTTCAAGCCGTCCTGGCCATGCTCGCCGGGGCCTATCGTCTCAGCAAACGGCAGATCCAGCAGGTCAGTTCCGATCTGTTTACCCTGTCGATCTCCACCGGGATGATCGCCAAGCTGGAACGGCAGTCGGCCGCGGCTCTGGAGGCTCCCTACAACGAACTGGCGCTGTCGGTCCATCAGGCCGAGGTGGCGAACATCGACGAGACGTCGTGGCGTGAGCAACTTCGCAAGGTCTGGTTGTGGGTGACGGTGACTCGCCTGACCACTGTCTTCACGATCGCCAAGAACCGCAGTGGCGCGATCGCCCGGGCGTTGTTGGGCAGTCAAGACGGCCAGGTCGTCACCAGCGACCGATTCAGCGCCTATGACTGGATCATGGCGTCCTGGCGGCAAATCTGCTGGGCTCACACCATCCGAACGCAATCGACAATTCGGCCGGCCCTCCGACGTGACTTCAGATCTATCCCCCTTCACC
This sequence comes from Singulisphaera photorubra, assembly GCF_045290345.1. Lineage (GTDB taxonomy): Bacteria > Planctomycetota > Planctomycetia > Isosphaerales > Isosphaeraceae > Singulisphaera. The sequence goes on from NZ_CP155447.1 coordinate 7,156,098, forward strand.
ATGACTCGGCCCCGTCCGTTCATCCGGGCCCAGGCGTGATGCCTCCCCTCCGGAATGGCCCAGGGGAATCACGTGCCGGATCTCCAGCGAGTCTTCCCCGACTATGACTCGGTCGATCAGCAACTGCAAGATCCCCTGCCGCTCTGTGAAGGTCGCCTCGTCGAGCCGGTCGCAGACTCGTCGGCAGAACGACTTGAGGTCTGCCCAGACGGCCTTCGCCTCTTGCCGCTCGGCGTGCAGTCGTTGTTCCTGGTCACGCTGTGTCGCAAGAACATGTCGATGCCCTTGAATTTTCTCGCGACGTGCCTTCAGCTCGGCCAGATCGATCACCTCAGCTTGATAAGCGTCGACCAGCCGTTGTTCCTCCCGGTCGAGCCGTTGCAGTTGCAACTCCCAACGCCGGACCTCGCTTTGGCCGTCCTCCCGGGCCTGTGACGCTCCCAGAAATCCCTCGAATTGAGCGGCCAGCATCCCGGGGTCTTCCAGCAATGACTTGACATGGTCCCAGACGGCCGCGTCAAGCTCGGCGACCTTGGCCGGCGTCTGGGTACAGCGGCAGGCCCGGTCGCGGGCCACGGTGTCCTTACCGTGGCACTTATAGTATCGGTGCGTGGCCTGCCCCGCCCCCCCCCGTATGTGGTGATGCCGAACATGGCCAGGCCGCACGTCCGGCAGGTTAGCAGGCACCTCAGCAAATAGCTGTTGCGGGTGTTGTTGCGGAACGACAGGCTCGAGTTCCTCGCGAGCTGCTCCTTCGCATCTTGATGCGTAGAGGTATCGATCAAAGCTGGGGCACGGATCGGGATCCATTCCTCTCGCGGCCTCGGGCGCCGGCAGGTGGCCGTGCCCGCCCTGGTCCCCTTCGACCGTGGCTTGCGCGGCACGACGTACACATGCCGATTGAGGTAGCCTTCGCCGATGTAGACCGGGTCGGACAGGACCCGATGCACGACGCTGGGCGACCAGAGCCGGCGGCCGCACCGCGGACGCCAAGGGCCTTCGGCGAGCCTCTTGAGGATCTGTCGGACGGTCATCCTCTCGTCGATAAGCCATCGGTAGAGGATTCGCACCACATCGGCCTCCGCCTCCTCGACCTCGAGGTGCGCCGGGACGCCGTCGCGGGCCGGGACGTAGCGGTAGCCGTAGGGGGCCTTCCCGGCGATCCAGTGACCGTCCTTGGCCTTCTGGATCTTCCCACGGCGGAACCGCTCGGCGAGGACCGCCCGCTCATACTCGGCGATGGCGCCCTGGATTTGGAGCAGGAGCTGGTCGTGCGGGTCGTCTGAGATTGGCCGGTGGACGAATTCGACTTCGCAGGCGGCACGGCGGAATTCCTCGAGCAGGAGGATCTGGTAGGCGTATCGGCGAGCGAGCCGATCCGGACTGAAGACAGCGACGACATCGAACTCGCCCTCGCGGGCGGCGTCACGGAGTCGGTCGAGGGCCGGGCGGTCGAGGCGTGATCCCGAATATCCTTCATCAATAAAACGTGATCTTCTTTGAGATCATGGCTATTGGCCTGGGCCCAGGCGCGAAGGGCATCGAGTTGGCTAAGGATCGTCTGGTCACGCCCCTGCTTCGCGGTCGAGACCCTGGCATAAACGGCAGCTCTCATGATTAATATCCCCCACAGTGGTTGACGGAATGCCGGCGGCCTCCGGCCCGGCGCCGAGCAGGATCCGGATGGCCTGCTCGAGCCGGCGGGGGCCGTCATGGCGCGGGACGAATGCGGAGTGGATAGCCCACCCCGCAGGTCGAGGGTTGCGGGAATTCCGGCGCATCGATGAACCTCCTGATGAGAGGCCAAAGATGATCTTGCCGATACCGCCGGTCTAGGATCGACGGCGAGAGCGAGGTGAGTAGGGGCGGGTTGAGGACCTGAACGGAATGACAAGGGTTGCCCGCAGTTTATCGATTGCGTTCGGATGGTGCATCTTCGTCGCGACTTTCAGGCGATGATCGACCGGGGTGGTGGTAGCGAGCGGGTCGGACAGCGGTTGCTCGGATTGTCGAACCGACTGTTCCGGCACTGGCACCGGGTTCGTGACGGGACCGTGCCCTGGGACCAGTTCCAAGAGCGGATGAGCCGACTGCGACGGGAGGTCAAGAGGGCCCTTCAGGAGGGATCGCGGAGTTCGTGCGCCAAGACGGCCGCGACCTGCTTCGAGATCCTCAAGGTGGAGGAGGGCCTGTGGACGTTCGCTCGGGTCCGGGGCGTGGAGCCGACGAACAACGTGGCCGAACGCTCGTTGCGGCATGCGGTAATCTGGCGGCGGATCAGCGGCGGGACGGCCAGCGCGGAGGGGAGTCGGTTCGTGGAACGGATGCTGACCGTGGTGGCGACCTCTCGGCAACAGGGTCGTAACGTCCTGGACTACTTGACCTCGTGTTTTGAAGCGGATCGTCGCGGTCACGCCGTCCCTTCTCTCTTGCCGGCCAGCACGTCAGACATCAAAGCCGCCTGATTTCACTTCTCCCGTCCTATGAACGGCTACGTGGTGGCTTTATGGCGGGAGTGCTAAATTCACTTGCCCGTCGATCCGGTGCTGCATAAGCGGTTACGCTGTACGCCGATGCCCGGCTTCGCCTTCGGCAGTTTCGATGACTTGGCCTTCGCCTGCTTCTGCATCAGTGGATTGATGTTCGACAAGTTGACCACGGCGTTCTTGGCGTTAAGCCACAGACTTCCGTTCTTCGCCGTGCGTTCGGTCAGTCATTCACGAAACGTCTTCATGTCGGTACCTATTGGCTCTGCTGGCGATTCCTGGCGTCGCCCCGCCCGTGCGTGCGCAAATGGCCCAGCGTCACGATGAAAGAAACAGTGGCAGAGCCATCAGGCAAGGCCCGACGACCACCTTGCCTGTCAGGGGAATCGCCCAGAATTGTTTGATTCTTGATTTTGCAACAGCGGTTGCCGTGGTGATGGGGGGCAAATCAAGGGGCTGGCTCCGGGGCCGACCCACGACGCACCGGACATTGTCAAGGCGGTAGGCGAATCAGAATCGACTCCCACGTCGCGATTTCAAGGGGAACATTGATCCTCGCCGATTCCCCGCCGGTTTGCGAGAATCCATGCCGCCCCGGGAATTTCCCTGATTGACAGAGGCTAGTAGTGTTCTAAACTTGTGAAGTGCATACAGGCGGCGTATGGGAGGGGGATCCCTCTGAGTCACTGCCTTCCTGATTCACGCTTTGAGTCATCAAGGATGAGTTTTGTGATGTAGTTCCTTGATCGCTTGCAGGCTTCTTGCTTGAAGTCGCCATGTGATCAGTCAGGCCAGCCTTCCGTAACCATTTCCGAGCGACCGAAGTCGAGGGTCAGGCCATTCAGAGCGAAGTCCGGAGGTGTTAAGATCGTCCGACGCTCCCCTTGTGGGGCGTGTCGGTTCTGGCTTGCGCTGAGGGGCGTGTCGGGGCTTGGTTTTCCACGCTCGCCTGGATGGTTTCGTCGAGGAGGTTTCACGGGTCGTACCTTTCGATCGTTGACGCTCAGGTCGATCTGGTGGTTTCCAGAGTCCTTGGTCTGGGAGGCCGGTCTCTGGCAGGTTGCCGGTCCACAAATTTTGGGCGACGGGGTCTTCGCGTGAGGCAGATTCGTCTGTCGCCCTTGATGATCATTGAGCCGTTCCGCGGGTATGCCGGTTTGGCTGCGAAAGTGCCAACGGGAGGATCCCGGCTGGTTCAATCGCTCAGGGGAGAGAATGATGGCGAGAGTCCTCGTGGTCGACGATTCAAGGTTTAGCCGCAACGTAACAGCGCGAATTCTTCGCGCGGCTGGGCATGAGGTCGTCGAAGCCTCGGATGGCGAGCTTGGCCTGGAGGCCGTTCGCGAGCACAAGCCGGACTGTGTTGTGCTCGACCTTCTCATGCCGGTCCTTGATGGTCCCGGTTTTCTGAATCGGCTCCGTGGTGAAGGATCGGCACTTCCGGTCGTGGTCGCCAGCGCCGACATCCAGACCAGCTCGCGTCTTCTCTGTGAGGAACTTGGTATCAGTGGGTTCGTGAACAAGCCAGCCCGCGCCGAAGAACTCTGTCCTTGCATCGAGCGGGCCATCCGGGGCTCATCGGTGGGAGAGCTTCGATGAGATTGGATCCGTATCAAGAGGATGCGCTCCGGGAGGTGATCAACATTGGCATTGGTCGGGCCGCCGCCACGCTCAGCGAACTGATGGGGACCCGGATCGAGCTATCGATACCAGGGGTCGCGATCTATGAGTTCGACGATTGGATCAGACGCGGGGGGCCGGGAGTGGCGGGGGTGGCGGTCGTCCAGGACTTCGAGGGGCCTTGCTCGGGGCGGGCGGTTCTCGTGTTGCCGCGTGACAGCGGCCTCCGCATGGCGCAGATCCTTGGCGGTGTGGAGGACGGCCTGGACGAGCTCGACCTCGAGTTGAGCGGGATCCTGGCCGAGGTCGGCAACATCATGATCAACGCGGTGCTTGGCTCGCTGGCGAACGCCACGGGGGCCCGGCTCTCCTACGGCTTGCCCGAATTCTACAGCGAACCGGAGTTGGCCTTCCTCTCGACGCCCGGCGCCGAAGAGGGCGTGAGAGGTCTCCTGGTGGCCGACGCCCATTTTCATGTTCGTCAATTCGCCGTCCGGGGCTCTCTTCTGATCGCATTCGCGCGGGATGGAGTTGAGGTCTTGGTGCAGGCGATCTGCGCGACGGGATCCGACGCCTGGGAGGTCCGATGACCGACGAGGCAGGAGTGACGGTCGAAATCCCGGGGCTGGCGAAATCCCTCGACTTGATTCCGCTGGGCGCTTGTGTGATCGATGTCGACCTGACCGTCTGGGTCTGGAATCGGACCCTCGTGGAATGGACCGGAATTCCGAGTGAGGAAGCCCTTGGCATGAACCTGGGTGATCGCTTCCCCACGCTGAGGGAAAATCGGATGAGGGGGCGGCTCCGGCAGGTGTTCGAGGCTGGATGCCCCGCCGTCTTCTCCGCGGCGATCCACAAGCACTTCCTGTCCGTTCCCACTCGGCACGGCCCGCCCGGAAGCCTGATGGTGCAGCAGACCCAGGTGCGTTTGCTCTCCGGCCAATCGACGCTGGCCCTGGTCACCATTGGCGACGTCACATCCGAAGCCTTCCAGTTGGCGGCACTTCGTGCGGAGCGGACCCACCTGGTTGCCGTTCAGGCCGAGTTGCGGCGGCTGATGGAAGCGGCCGAGGCCGATCGAAAACGAGTCGAACGGCTTCATGCCGAATTGCAGGAGGCCCACGTTTCGCTGGGGCGGAAGAACGTCGAGCTGGCTGAGCTTGCGGCAACCGACGCTTTGACCGGGCTGGCCAATCGCCGGCGGTTCCGAGAGACGCTCGAGACGGCCTTCGCAGTGGCGATCCGTGACGGTCAGCCCCTCTCGTTGCTGATGCTTGATATTGATTCTTTCAAGAAGTACAACGACGAATATGGTCACCTCGCGGGCGACGAGGTCTTGCGGTGCATGTCCGGCATCTTTGATGCAAGCCTCCGAAGCTCCGACGCGACCGCGCGGTACGGCGGCGAGGAGTTCGTCGTCCTGCTGCCGAGGACCGATTCCAGCACCGCACGGATCGTGGCCGAGCGGCTGCGGGCCGATATCGAGTGTCATGCTTGGCCGTTGCGAGGTGTGACGGGCAGCTTCGGGGTTGCCACGCTCACCCCCTCGGTCGCGGTCGCGGGCGCGGGCGAGTTCTTGAATCAGGCCGACCTGGCTCTCTACCACTCCAAGCGGCGGGGACGCAACTGTGTCTCGCATTTCGAGGACCTAGCATCGTTCATGGTCGGGCCGGGGCAATGCGGCGGAGCCCTCGATCAGAACTCGCAGGGGCTTGACGATAAGGCCACGTCATCCCCCTCTGACCCAGGAATCTGGCCTCAAAATGCTGAAGATGAGAAAAGTCTTCCGGCCTGCAACGATGATATGGGCAAAGATTGCCTGGACTCCGGATCGGCCGCTGAATCGAATGGAGGGTTTCCTCACCTCCGCGCCTACTCCGGCTCTCCCACGGTGAGAGAGGCCAACGCAACCTGAATCGTTTCAAGGCCATCCCCGGGAACGGGTTTATTTAAATTCAACGATCCGCGACTGGGCTAGAATCTCGCGGGATTTCCGGTCCGGTCGAATCAGTAGCACGGCCGGCCCGGCCGTATCCCCCTTGGCCCAGGGCAATTCCTCAGACCCGCGCCGACCCCGAGGGAATTACGGCCGGGCCGGCCGTGCTACTACAAACAACCCGTTGCGGTAACCGCAAGAATCTTCGGTGCTTTAGTTCTTTTGCGGATCGTTGTTTATATTTGGCCCCAATGGGACAATCCAAGGTAGCCCAGGGCAACGCCCTGGGGACTCGGCCACCAGGATCAGCAGCCCTGAAAGGGCGGCTTAAAGGGTTGTGCCAGTACGACCTACGCCGCAAAGCTGTCGCTCGGGTTAGGCCGCCATTTTAGGGTGTTTTGAGTGCGGACGTGTTGATTTAGCGATGCGTTTCGGGCTTCCTTGGCCCGCCCCGTTGGGGCTGAAACCGGCGAGAGCGTGCGCCCCTCGACGGTAAACCGCTGTAGAATGTTCTTGGATCATCGGCGTCACGACACGCGAGGAGATCGAGCTTCAAAAGCGGAACGTGGCGAAGTCGGAATGACAGTCTCCATTCATGCCGGGCCTTTTACTGGTCCTCTCCCGGCCGATCGAGATGCTCGGGATCATTGCATTCGATCAGGGCGCCGGGGGAGGAATCGCCGCTTGCCGAGGTGGCCGAAGCCGCTCAGAGCTTGAGCCCCTTGCGGGCGATTTGCGCCTTGAGGGCCTCGCTGACCGCCTGATCGAACCCCGTCGGGTTCTTGGTGGATTGCTTCTGACGCTCCTCGTAAATAAACGTATCGCGTTTCTTCGATAACTCGAGGATTTGCGCGCGGATCTTCTTGCGCTCTTCGATCTTGCCCGCGATGACCTTCTTTCGCTCGTCGGCCGAGAGCTTCTGGAGTTCGTCGGGCAGCTCGTCCTGCTTCAGTGCGTCGAGCTTGACCGTCCCGTTCTCGACGCCCTGGATCAGGTCGCTATCGTCGTAGGCCGCGGCGTTGATCGCCTTGTTGAGCGCCCGTTCGGCCCGGGCCGTTGCTGGGGCGGCCAGGCCGAATCTCCCCTCGAGCTGCTTCTGGGCTTCGGCCTTGCTCGATCGAAAGGCCATACCGCTCATCATGCCCATGCTGCCGCCATAGGCCATGTACGTCCCCCCGACCTTGGTCCCGAGCTGGGAGAGTTCGGCGTCGAACGGCGTGGCGATGGCCACGACGCCCCCATCCTGGGCGATCGCGAAGTATTGCCCCTCGCCCGCGCGACAGATCCGCCTCCAGACGTCGCCGGTCCCTGGCAGATTGCCGCACTGGATGGTGTTGACGATGATCCCGGCCTTCACAGCTTCCGACGCCGAGATGATCGTGTCGGGTTCGTTGCCGTAGTCGTCGTGGGGCGGTGCGTCCCCGACCAGGAAAAGGATCTGGGCGATGTTGCGGGAGCGGGGCGACCAGCCGGCCTTGTGGACGCCGTCGGCGAGCGCCTGCCGGACGTCCTCCGGGGTGTCGCCGCCCCCGACGGCCTTGTAGGCCATGAGCGTGCTGTAGACCTTGTCGAGGTCCCGCGTGACGGGGAGGACCTGCGTGACGTAGGCCTCTCCGTGATCGCGGTAGGCGACCAGGCCCATCCGGACTTCCGGCTTCGAGGGCGACTTCATGACCTCGTTGACGATGCCCCAGATTTTCTGCTTCGCTCCGTCGATCAGGCCGCCCATCGAGCCGGTGGTGTCGATCACGAAGACCAGCTCGATCGTCGGCTTACCGCCGGCGACGTCCTTGACCTGCCCGGCCGGATCATTCTGGGCCCGAGCGGCCGTGGCCGTGACCGTGGTCGCGAGCAAGACCGCTCCGCCGATGAGCAGACGCTGTGCAAGACGCATGGGTCGCCTCCCGATGTCGAGCGAGTGAAGGATGTGAGCCGGCCATCGGATTAACGGATGCCAGAACAAATCCTTAGACGAGGGGAGCGAGTCCTCGGTTCCAGGCGCGCGAGGGCCCGGATCTTTGCGGCCCCCCGACCGGCTTTGTAGGATGGACCTCATCCGCAAGACCGGCCAGATGACTCAGGCCGTCATCCCCTCCCGAGGTCCCCGCCCATGAAACACCTGCTGTCGGCTATCGTGCTCGGCCTGCTGGCCATTCCCCCAGCCCACGGCCAGGAGGTTCCCCGCCCTTATGCCGAAGCCCGCGACTTCTCGAAATGGGAAAAAGAGGTCGCCGCCCACGAGGCGTCCGACTCCAAGGCTCCCAAGGGGGGAATCCTCTTCATCGGCTCCTCGACAATCCGGCGATGGGAAACGCTTGCCGAGGACTTCCCCGACCACAAGGTCATCAACCGCGGCTTCGGCGGCACCGAGATCGTCGATGCCACCCACTTCGCCGACCGCCTAATCTTCCCCCACGAGCCCAAGCAGATCTTCCTCCGGGCCGGTGGCAATGACATCCATGCCGGCCGCTCCCCCAAGGCCGTGGCACGCGACTTCAGGGACTTTGTCGACGCCATTCACGCACGCCTCCCCAAGGCGGAGATCCTCTACATCAGCGTCAGCCCCGCGCCCGCACGATGGGGCGAGTCGGATAAATACCGCGAGCTGAACCGGCTGATCCGGGAGATGGCCCTGGAAATGCCGCGCGTTGGTTTCGTGGACACGTACGACATGGTCCTCAAGCCCGACGGCAGTGCCATTGCCGATCTGTTCGTCAAGGATAGGCTCCACTTCTCGCCGGAAGGATACAAGCTGCTCAGGGAGCGTGTCCGACCCTTTCTTGCGCAGTAGAGGGAGGGGGGGCGAGGAATCCGAATGCAGCCCGCTCGAACGGGTCGCTGGGATCGACCGCGCGAACCTTCGAGGGGTGAGTGCCTGTCAGCGAAGGCGAACCTGTTGAGATTCATCGATGCGTCGCGTGACTTCAAAAGGGAACCTATGAACTGGTCGCCACCCACCCTGGCCGACGTCCTGCGAGCCAAGGCCTCGATCGCCCCCTACTTGCGTCCCACCCCGACGCTCGAACGCCCTTCACTCGATGCGGCGTTGGGTTGCCGGGCCTATCTCAAATGCGAGAACCTCAACCCGACCGGGGCGTTCAAGGTGCGGGGCGGGATCAACCTGCTCTCGTCCCTCGACGACGAACAGAAAGCCCGAGGGGTGCTGGCCGCCTCGACGGGCAACCATGCCCAGTCGGTCGCCTATGCGGCGCGGCTGTTCGGAATCAGGGCGATGATCTACATGCCCGAGGAGGCCAACCCGATGAAAGTGGCCGCGACCCGCGCCTTCGGGGCCGAGGTCGTGCTCCACGGGCGTGACTTCGACGAGGCGCGACGGGCCGCCGAGGCGAGGGCCAGACAGGAGGGCATGCGTTACGTTCACTCGGCCGACGAGCCGCTCCTGATCGCTGGCGTGGGAACGTATACGTTGGAGTTGTTCGAGGTTGCGCCGGATCTGGACGTCCTATTCGTGCCCGTCGGGGGCGGAAGCGGTGTCCTGGGCGCGGCGGTTGTGGCCAGGGCGGTGAACCCGAAAACGAAGGTCATCGGCGTCCAGGCCGAGGGGGCGCCCGCGGTCTACCTCTCGTGGAAGGCAGGGCACCGGGTGAGCACGGACGAAGTCTCCACATTTGCTGAAGGGCTGGCAACCCGCGAGCCGTTCGACCTGCCGCTCCAGCTTTTGCCCAAGCTGGTCGACGAGATCATGCTGGTGAGTGATGCCGAGCTGGAAGCGGCGATCCGCCTCCTGCTCGAAACGACGAGCCAGGTTGCCGAGGGGGCCGGCGCCGCGGCGGTCGCCGGCGCGTACCAGCGACGCGACGAACTGGAAGGCAAGTCGGTCGGTCTGATCCTGAGTGGTGGGAATCTCGGGATGACGACCTTGAAGCGGATCTTGGAAGTTTGACAGCCTCATCAGTCTTGAATGGGCAGTGAGTTAATATGGGTGGAATTGTATGTTTTGTGTTGTGTTTTTCTGGGTGGCCGAGGAGAACATCGAAAACAAGATGATCTGACACCAAATAGTTTGTCGAGCCAAACTGCTTGTTGTATGTGAATAAGATTGGAGAACGCAGATTTCATTTGCCTGAACTTTACTTGGATCGTCCTTGCTGTTCCCGAAGCTCAGGCTACGACAGGCCAAGATGAAGTCGACTTGACGAGCGAAGCGCCCCCCTGCCCTTCCCTATTCGGCTCGATCCGCGAATCAGTCTTGCAAACGGCTCCCCCACCGGTAGAGTCGAAGGGGCCCAGCGTTGCTTGGCCGAATCGTCGACGATCGCCTGATCTAAGGGGCATTCCATGGTTCGCTGGGGTCAGCATCAGGTCCTCAATCTGTGGGTAGCCGCGAAATGGACGGTGGGTATCGCGGCGCCGGGTCTGGGCATTGCTCTGTTGTTGCTGTCGGTCGTAGTTCGGGCCGACGACAAGACTCCCAAGGCGGCCAGCCTCTTCACCTATCCGCGGGGCGGGCCTGAACGGACTGGAGCCTATCCCGAAACCCAGATGCCCGATCGGCCGGCAACCGTCTGGATCGACGCTCTGGGATCCAATACTGGAACGCCTGTCGTCACTGGCGATCGGATGATCGTGGGCAACCGGAGTGGCGATCTGCTTGCCTTGAGCTTGAAGGACGGCGCGGTTGTCTGGACCGTCGCCGAGGTCGGCTGGGACGTGATGGTCGCCCCGGTGGTGGTCGGCGACCGGATCTATTGCGCGTCGAACCGTGGCCTGACGGCCCACTCGCTGACAGACGGATCCGTGGTCTGGCGGAAGGACATCCAGGGAGGTTCGACCGAGTCCTCACCGCTCGTCGTCGGTGAATTGGTGGTCGTCGGTGGAGCGGACGGATTTGTTTATGCGTTAGATGCCCGTTCGGGTAAGGAACGCTGGAAGGCGGACGTGGTGACCGGCGCCCCGGCCGACCCGGAGGGTTTCCCCGGCGCCCGAGCACGGGGTGGCAACAACGCGGCCCGGCCGGGTATGGCCGCCAGCGACGGGATGCATGTTTTTATTTCGATGTTCGACCAGTCTCGGGTCCTGGCATTGGACCTCAAAACGGGCGAGGCTCGCTGGTCGTTCCAGGCGAAGGGATGGATCGCGGGTGGGCCGACTGTCGGCGAGGGGAAGGTCTTCTTCGGTAGCCAGGATCACAAGATCTACGCCCTGGAGGCGGGAACGGGCAAGGTCGCATGGGCATTCGCAACGAAGTGGAGGGCCGACGGCGGCCTGGCCTATTGCGATGGTTCGGTCTTCGCCAGTGCCAGCGACGGGAGGTGCTACCGCCTCGACGCTCAGACCGGCCGGAAGGTCTGGGAGTATGAGACGGAGGTCGGGCCGGATCAGAAGCATTACTTCCTGAGCCCCGCTCCCCTGATCGATGCGACGGCGGTCTATTTCGGCTCGTGGGACGGTTATCTCTACGCCCTGAAGCGGAAGGACGGCACACTCAAATGGAGACACCGGCCCCACGACAACGACGAGCACGTGGGCGCGCCTATCACCGACGGCAACCGCCTCTACGTGCCTCTCACTCCACTCTTCGATTTCGAGAATCAACGCGACAAGAAAGGGGTCCATGGGATCGCCGCGATCGGGTCGGCCCAGGAAGTCGCGCCCGATGCACCGATGCCGTAAGATCGCCTTGTTCTCGCCAGGGAGACCCGTTCCGCCGGCCCTTTTGGGCGGGATCCCTGGCTCAGAACCGGTTCCGCTGCGACCGTGACGATTGAAGCGGGGACGAGGTTTCTGAGAGGCCAGGCCATGCGACACCTTGCCGTGCGGTTCTCGCTCTCGTGGTTGATAATCGCAGTGGTACTCGTGGCGTGCGCGCTGGGAGCCGCCGCCGCCTTCGCTCGAGAACCGGTCACCGCGAGGAGCGTTCTCTCGGGGTGGGTCGCGCTCTACGGCATCCCATCAGCCCTCCTTCTCGGGAGGAGCGTCCCACTCAGGAGGGGGGCCAAAGTCTCAGGGAGGATCATCCTCTTGGGTCTCCCCGTGGCTTGCCTCGCTGGCTCACTCAGCTTTGCCATGAGCGGCTACGTTGGCTTGGTCGGCGGATTCTGCGTGATGATCCTCACGATCGGGTGGGGCGCAATCCTTGCGGCGGCTTTTTCCTCAGATAAATCGGTAACGCATCAAGACGGACTCGACTTGTTGCCTCGCATGCGTTCCCTCGATTGGTCGGCCCCCCCGCGGACGAGGATACGAACGTGGGTGATCGTCTTGACCGCCTTGTTTGTTCTCTTCCAGGTCTGGGGCTCGTGGTCATTCTACCAGGGGCGGGATTTCGATCTGATCGCCTGGCAGGATCCCATTCGAGTGGTTCAGGGTGTCCGCCTGGAGATGGCTGACCGGCTTGTGGCCGGGCATCTTTTGCACGGCAAAACGCGGCAACAGGTGATCCAACTGCTTGGGGAGCCATCGAGTGAGGGCTACTTTCGGGATTGGAATCTGGTGTACTGGCTTGGCCCCGAACGGGGCTACCTCAGCATCGACTCCGAATGGTTGGTCTTGCGGCTCGGACGGGATGACCGGGTCATTGAGAGTCGCATCGTTAGGGACTGAAAAGCGAGGCCGAAGTGGCCACTCGTGAATGAGAAGCTCACGAGGCGAAAAGACTCGGATGAGGATGATATGGAGAGCAAAGTACCATTATCAGGTCCCGGCCGGTTTCAATGGAACATGGGGGGCTGGTTCGGCGGTCAGCTCGGTGGCACGGTATGGATGCTGGTCGGGGTCGTCGTGCTCGTGCCGCAAGCCCCCGAAGTCGCGGGTGTATGGCTGGTCTGCTTCGCGGTCGCCAATGCCATTGGCTCCGGCTTGTGGTGGCATCGAGACCGGATACGACCTTATCCGGCGCTCCAAGCTCTGCTGTTTGCGACCGGATTCCATGGCCTGATCGCTTTGGCCGCCCTGCACGTCCTCCGACCCGGGCTTCGCATTACCCGACCCAAGGGTGTTCTGCTAGCGGACGATCCACGGATCATTGCATTTTTACTGATAATGATCGTTGCTTTGATGATGTTTTGTTTTCTTGCAGAGCGGAGTGCGAGGAAGGAGAGATCGCGGGCTCCGGGGAAAACCTCGCCTTGAATTGAGCTACGCCATGGATTGGGCCGTGTAATGGTCGCACGACCGGGTTGACCGTCATTCCAGGCAGGGTCGGCGCGAGTCCTAGCGGTTGTCGTCAGTGGCCAAGGGCAAAAACGGCCGGGCCGGCCGTACTACTTGATGACAGCGGATTACCATCGGGTCGTTCGCGGATCATGGCGACGAAATCATCATCGCTTCGTCTGAAACGTGTCCTATGGTGGGATTATGAGCATCAGCCGCATCACCACGCACATTCTCGACACGACCTGTGGACGACCAGCAATCGGCGTGTCCGTCCGGTTGGAAGTCCAGGGCCCCAATGGTTGGCTTGGCATTGGCTCTGGCGTCAGCAATGAGGATGGGCGGATCATGAACCTGGGCCCGGCCGAGCTGGCGGCTGGGAACTACCGGATCGAAATCGATACCGGCGCCTATTATCAGCAGATCGAAACAGAATCCTTCTTCTCCTCCGTTTGCCTGAGCTTCACTCTCAAAGATCCGGCCCAGCATTACCATGTGCCTTTGCTCCTCAGTCCGTTTGCCATTTCTACATATCGAGGCAGTTAGCCATGACATTGCTATCGGGCTCAATTCCGGCCGACACCACGGCAAGCGACAAGTTCGTTCTGGGGAAGAACCAGTACGGAAAGGCCGGCAACCACGTGGTTCGGATCACCAGCGACACTGCCCGACACGAGATTGAAGATCTGACTGTCATTTCCCAGTTGCGCGGTGATTTCGAGTCTTGCCACACCGAGGGGGACAATAGTCATTGCGTGGCCACGGACACCCAGAAGAATACCATCTTCTCGCTCGCACGCGATGGCGTGGGTTCCCCGGAGGCTTTCCTGCTGCGTCTGGGCAAACACTTCACCACCAACTTCGAGTGGGTGAGCGGCGGTCGTTGGGCCGCGGAGCAGGTCACGTGGCAACGGATCAAGGTCGACGGCAGTGAGCATAATCACGCCTTCGTGCAGAACCGGACCGAAACTCGCACCGCCGTGCTCTTGATCGACAATGACGGTCCGCACCTCGTTGCCGGACTCAAGGATTTGACCGTGCTCAAGTCCACCGGTTCGGAGTTTCATGGCTTCCCGCGGGACAAGTACACCACACTGGTGGAGACCCACGACCGCATTCTCTCCACCGACGTGGCGGCTCGCTGGCGCTATAACACCACCGACCTGGATTTCAATGCCGTCTATGCCGATGTCCGGCGAATCCTTCTGGAAACCTTTGCCAGCGTTCACTCGCTCGCGTTGCAGCAAACACTCTTTCAGATGGGCAAGAACGTGTTGCAGGCCCACCGCAACATTGTAGATATTCGATTCTCCATGCCGAACAAGCACCACTTCGTCGTGGACCTGGCGCCGTTCGGCCAGGACAACCCGAACGTCGTCTTCTGGGCGGCCGATCGTCCTTTCGGGCTGATTGAGGGGACTGTCAAACGCGAGGACGCAGCCGATGATGTGTGGGAATCCATCGTCGGCTTCTGCTAACTCGAACGGCCGGTCCGGGATCAGATTTGCTTGTCTGAACTTTTCAGCCCTTTGGAGATGCCGATGTCCGACAAAAGGGAAGGGGCTGTGCGCCACATCATCTGCGATCGAGTGACGAAGCCGCTGCCCCTTTACTCGCACGCGACCGTTCACAACGGCGTCGTCTACGTCTCCGCCCTCCAAGGTTTCATTCCAGGGACATTTGATTTTCCGTCCCCGGCCCCCGCGGATCAAGCGCGGCAGGCGCTCGCAAACCTGAAGCTAATTCTTGAGCAGGCAGGATCGAGTCTGAGCCATGTCCTCAAAATCACCATCTTCATGACAGACATGCGGGACTTTCCCAAGATCAACGAGGTGGTCAACGAGGTGTTTCCGGAGTCACCTCCCGCCCGGAGCTCGATCGCCGTGGCCGAGATTCCACGGGATGCGAAAGTTGCCATCGAGACCATCGCGGCGCTGAGAGATGCGTGACGAGCGAGAGGATGCTCGGATCACCAAGTCGAGACCAGCCTGGCGTAAGCATCATGAAAGCCAGACACGAATCTGGGAGTTTTGTGGGAAGAGGACATGCATTGCGATCCTGAGATCGCAATGCATGTCCTTGCTGTTCCTTGGTCGGCGAACGCCTTACTGACCTGATCGGAGGACGGGATGAGTCAACCAGGAACTCGGCGGTTGATCGTCGGAGGCGATTCCTTCATGGTCAAGTTCGCCGGGCCATCCGCACATCAGGGAGGGACGCTCTGGCTCGCGAAGACGGTGATCGTGATTGCCCGCGACAAGGACGACCGGACGATCGCGGGTGATGCCTTCATCGGTTCGCCGGAACATCAAGTCGCCGCCTTGAACGGCGAGGGCGGTACTCCGGATGACGCCTGTCGCGACCTGGAGGAGAAGCTCGCGAAGCTTAAATCCCACGAAACCTGAACTCTCCATAAGAGAAAGAGAAGAGGACATGCATCACGATCCTGAGATCGCGATGCATGTCCTCTTCTCTGTTGAGGGGTTTCGTCCCGGTCCCGACACCGATATCCTCGGCGGCGAGAATCGCGGCGGTCCGAACAGCCGTCGACACTTCTCGGAGGTCGGGCAACGCTGGGCGGGTCTGCTCCGGTTCGCCGCAGTCTGGGCTGGGTTGCAAGGGACGGTGCCTCTCCAGGGCGTGCGATGAAGGTGCCGTGGGGATCGGCGTCGAGGCGATTCCCGCGGCCGGGTTCGCGGCCCTGCGGCGGTTGTGATGACCGGTCTTGTTGAGTCCGGTGAGCCGCTGCCGGTGCCCTTTCTGATTGTTTTATTGGAGAAATAGGTCCATGGCAAACGTCAATCGTCGAGGGTTCCTGGGCGCGACCGGAGCGCTGGTGGCTGGGCAACTGGGGGCTCGTGAAGCCACGGCCGGGGTCGGTGCGAACGACACCATCGGCATCGGGGTCGTCGGCGTGGGGAGCCGGGGGACGGTCCTGCTCAAGAACCTTCTCCAGATCCCGGGGGTGGCGATCCGGTCCGTGTGCGACATTGACCCGGCGCACCTGGAGCAGGGACTGAAAACGGTTTCGGAGGCGGGGCAGAAGCGTCCGGAGGGCACGGCCGAATGGCAGCAGTTGCTCGCGACGGACGGGATCGATGTCGTCGTCGCCGCGATCCCTTGCGACCTGCACGCGCGGCTCTACCTCGACGTGATCGCCGCTGGCAAGGACCTCTACGGCGAGAAGCCGATGTGCTTGACTCCCGCTGACCTCGACGCGGTCGTCAAGGCCACGCGGGCGTCGAAGCAGATCGTGCAGATCGGTCACCAGCGGCGTGCCGACCCGCGCTTCCTTGAGACGATTGGCCAGGTGCATGGCGGCGAGCTCGGGTCGCTCGTCGAAGGCCGGATCCTCTGGTCGAACTCGTGGGGGCCGTTGCTGGGCTGGTTCGGCCAGAGTCAGCGGTCCGGCGACTGGATTGTCGAGCAGGCTGTGCATAATTGGGATGTGATGAACTGGGCGATCCGGGCGCGGCCGGTGCGTGCGGTGGCTTTGGGCCGGAACGACCTGTTCCGCGACCGCCAGGCCGAGCGCGACGTGCACGACTATTACTCCGGAGTGGTCGAGTACCCCGGCGGCATCTTCGTGAACATCATCCACAGTTGGGTCGCACCCCAGAAGTTCAACGAAGAGTACACCCGACTGATCGGTACGAAAGGAGGCATCGACTTCAACACCGGCACTTTCTCTTACCGCCCCGACCAGAAGAAGAACGATCGGCCCTTCGGCGGCGGCGAACTCAACAACACGCTGCTCGCTCTCCAGGCGTTCGTCCGGTCTGTCCGAGCCCGATCCGAGCCTGTCTGCACGGTCGAACACGGGCGCGATGCCGTTCTGACCTGCCTCCTCGTTCGTACGGCCGTCAAGAGTCAGACTGTCGCCACGATGGAGCAACTGATCTCTTGAGCCGTGCCACGGAAGCCTAAAGGAGAGCAGCCTCTCTGCATGCCAATGGCCGATGTCACGATCAAAAGGCTCACGACTCAGCTACGGTCCCGCGCCACATTGGGCTGTGAGCCATCATTGTCTCGATCGCTCGGTCTGTGATCCACCCGAACGCAAAATCGATCGGGCCTTAGCCCGGACCGCTTCCGCCCAAAATGGGTCATCAGGCCGGACGAGCACCATCTTGAAGCCGTGCCGCTGCGATTCGAGCCACACCCCCTCGGATTCGTCAACCAGCAGGTCGATGCCGAACACCGGCGGGTACTTGGAGCAGTCCTGATAGGAGTGTCCGCACCCGGTCACCTTTTTGAAGTGGTGATATTGATTGATGACTCCTGCGATGCGGACCCCGTAAAGCAGAAAAAGCATCCTGACATAGGTAGGGCTGCGGAAGGACGTGGTGTAGACCCAGACCTCCCATCCTTGCTTAATCAAGGACTTCATCAGGGCGATGGTCCCCTCCCGTATTTGCTCGTGGCCAAGAAGTCTTGCCAGGAATCTCTGATTCTCGACAGGGAAGACGACGCCGCTAGGGATCAGCGTGTCGTCGAGATCGAAGGCAATTTTCATCTCCACCGGCATCCCGCGTAAGTAACTCGCAGTTTCGCCGCCCTCATCACTTCCCCACGGCAACCCTGAAGAGAAGACCGAAACTATGGCCAGGCACCTAAAGAAGGTAAAGCGGGAATCATGAATAATTCATAAATGTGGTTGTGTGCTTATTTGTTTTTGCTGAAACTCCCAGATAACCCAACTGAGGTGCCTGGCTACTCCTCACTTCCTTAAGAGACCCTAACAAAAAGAGCTGGCAAGTACGTTGAAACAGATGATTGCGCAAGCTATCGACATTAACGCCTCGTGAATGTCAGAGCGGCGTTCGGTTCTCAGCCGGAGCTTCCGAGGCTTATGCAACCACGACAAGGTCCGTTCGACCACCCAGCGATAGCGGCCCAGACCACTTCCATGGGGCGTGTTGCGTCGGGCAATCCGGGGAAGGATTCCTCGACTTCGCAACCGCCGGCGATGAGGGGCCGAGTCGTAGGCCCGATCGGCGTAGAGAGCACGCGGGCGGCGGCGAGGACGCCCCGGCTTTCCGCGAACCGACGGGATCGCATCCACCAACGCCTCCAATTGGGTGACGTCGGGGGCGTTGGCCCCCGTCAAGATCGCGGCCAAGGGGATTCCTCCGCCGTCGGTGATCACGTGGTGTTTGCTACCCGGTTTGGCTCGATCCGTAGGGTTTGGGCCGGTCTTCTCCCCACCCCCCAGGGCTCGGACCGAGGCGCTGTCGACCACGGCTCGGGACCAATCGATCCGGTTCGCTCCCCGCAATTCGGCCAGGAGGAGTTCGTGGAGCCTCTGCCAGACCCCGGCGCGATGCCAGTCGCGGAGTCGTCGCCAGCAGGTCATGCCGCTACCGCAACCCATCTCCTGGGGCAGATCCTCCCACGGGATCCCCGTCTTCAGGACGAAGAGGATTCCGGTCAGCGCCTTGCGGTCGTCGATCGGCTTCCGTCCAGGGAAGCGAAACCGTCGGGGTTTGGGTGGCGGCAGGAGCGGTTCGATCCGTTCCCAGAGTTCATCGGGCAGAAGAGGCTTGGCCATGTGGTATCTCCTGTGACACGTCACCCCTCCTACGTTGTTTGGCCCTGCTTCGGTTCGTTATTTTGTTAGGGTCTCTAAGAAGGACTTGCCGATTCTCAGTAGCTCTCAATCTGGTCAGCACTCACTCCGAGCCGCTGAGCAAGAACGTTGAGCGTCTTGCCATGTGGCTTCCCGACTTCGTTCCGCTCAATTCGAGCAATTGTCTTCTTCGCAAGAGGGGCAAAGTCCTCCTGCGTTAGCTTTCGTTGCAGGCGAAGCCTACGCAGGGATGCTCCAAAGGATTGCTCACTCTTGAGCCGTTCTTTCTTGAGATTCTGGCGATACGTGGCATCGTTCTCGTAAAGGATGGCATCCGCCGATGCCTCGTAGTCACCGAGGGCGACCGTATGGCCAAAGTCCGTAAATCCCAGTTTGCTGAAGTCTGGCTCCGTGCCGTCTCCTGAAGTCTCAAAGGCGGAGAAGGGGAGCACCATCGTCTCTCGGCTGCCCCTCACGAGAGCCAGTGTCTCGGTCTCCATGTCGGCCGCACCACCGATGAAACGGCTCGAGGCGTCGTTTCCGGTAATGACCCTCACCAACTCCTCAACCGGGAGCCACCGGGAATCTTTGCCCAGGCCGAGCACTGTTCCGAAAACGCCGAGGAGAGCAGGCACGCTCTCCGCGGGTGGTGGCTCGATCGTGAGAAGCTGTGCACCTCGAGCCCGAGGCCGGTTGCTCATGCTCGATTTGAGCAATGCAATGGTTGAAGTGCGATGGAACGAGATGAAAACGGTGTTGCTCGTCGCGAGACGCACAACCTGATCCAGATCCGCCGCGCGACAGACGTTCACGCTGGGAGGTAGCGGAGTGCGGAACCGATTCGTCGAGCCAAAGAGGTAAAATTCGGTTGCTGGTTTTGCTTTTATGGGTGGTAAAAGTTTAGACATCTTCGTCCTCCACTTCGCTCGAAACGGGATTGGTGGGATACTTTTGGTCTCAGGCTTCGCAAAGCTCTTTCCAGTTGTCTTCGTTTTCAATCAACACTCGGACCTCATCATCAATTTCTTTCCAACTGCCTCCCGGCGGCACGATGAAGTCCCTGTTCCTAAGACCGATTCGCCACATCCGTTCGCCGTGCCATACGGTGACGTGAGGAGGCTCCAGCCTCTCTTTCTCCTGAATCTTTACCTTCCACCCACGTGCTGTGAACGTCGGTCGAAAAACGTAGCGCTCGCCGGTCTCCGATGTTCGGTCGAAAAACGTAGCGCTCATAGATCCACTCGTGGCGTCTGGTACACCAAGGCGAACACTGTTTCGCCTCGATACCCCACGCGTCGCGAGGTCTTTGGGTGTTCACACACATGCAAAACTGGGCCGAGATCCGCCGTCGCGTCCTCGTGGACAGGCAGAGCAAACGTTCCATCTGCCGCGAGTTCGACATCCACTGGGACACCCTCCAAAAGATCCTCCTCCATAACGAGCCTCCAGGCTATCGCCAGAACCTGCCCCGCTCACGCCCCAAACTCGAACCGTTCTTGCCGATCATCCACCAAATCCTCCAGGACGACCGCAAGGCGCCGAGGAAGCAGCGGCACACCGTTCGACGCATCTTCCAAAGACTTAAAAATGAACATGGCTATCTTGGTGGATTGACAATGGTCCAAGGCGTCGTCCAAGCCTGGCGGGAGGGGCAAGCCGAAGCGTTCCTCCCCTTGATCCACCGACCCGGCGACGCTCAAGCGGACTTCGGACGCGCCGTCATTAACATCGCCGGACAATCCTGTACCGCCGCGATGTTTGTCATGACGCTCACCCATTCCGATGCGATCTTCTGCGCCGTTTTTCCGCGGGAATGCACGCTCACTTTCCAGGAGGGACATCGCCTCGCCTTCGACTGCTTCGGCGGCGTACCCCGTCGGATCACCTACGACAATACCCGGATCGCCGTGGCTCGGATTGTCGGTCAGCGGGGGGAGGGCGTGACGACTGAGTTTCTCAGAATGAAAAGTCACTACTTGTTTGAATCTCATTTCTGCCGCGTCCGTTCCCCTAACGAAAAAGGACATGTGGAGTCGCTTCTAGGCTATGCGCGGCGTAACTTCCTCGTGCCGGTCCCCGAGGCCGATTCCTTCGCCGCGCTCAATGCACGCCTGGAAGAGAGCTGCCGGAGTGACCTGAAACGCACGACCCGGGGCCAGACGCTGACCAATGCCCAACTCCTGGAGCGGGAGCAAGCCGAACTGTTGGCCATTCCCGAGGAGTCGTTGAGCATCCGTCAGGTGGAGTCGGTCCGGGCCAATTCGTTGTCGCTGGTGCGATTCGACCGCAACGATTACTCGGTCCCGACTCGTTACGCGCATCGGCGTTTGACTGTCGTGGCGGATGTGGAACGGGTACGAGTGGAGACGACCGGAACGATCGTCGCCAACCATCCTCGCTCCTGGGATCGCTGTCGGACGATCTTCGATCCAATCCATTATCTGGGCCTGCTGGAGCGGAAGCCCGGGGCGCTCGACTATGCCCGCCCCCTGGAGGGCTGGGAGTTGCCGGAGTGCTTTGCGGCACTCCGACTCCGCCTGGCCAAGGATGAGGGGCCGCGTGGCCAGGTCGAGTACATCCGAGTCCTTCGACTCCTGGAACAAGCCACGCTCGAGGAGTTGACCGCGGCGGTCGAGCAGGCCTTGAGTCTGGAGGTGTCGGCGGCCGACGGGGTGCGGTTGATTTTGGAGCACCGGCGGGATCGGCCGACGGTGACGTTGGACCTGGCCGGCCTCCCCCACTTGCCACGCGTGAGCGTCCCGGATCCGGACCTGAGCGGCTACCGCTCGTTGTGCGGGGAGGTGCCGCGATGAGCAAGTCAAGCTCGACGCCAGGGGACTTGGTACGTTTGAAGCCGATGCTGAGGTCATTGAAGTTGCCGACGATCTGGGCGGAGTGCGAGAAGGTCGCCCGGCAGTGCGCGAGTGACCGGGTGGACCATCTGGGTTATCTGTCGCGGGTGTGCGAATTGGAACTGATCGAGCGCGAGCGGAAGGCGGCGGCGCGCCGACTGAAGGGGGCGAGGTTTCCCGCGGTGAAGACTCTGGGAGAATTCGAGTTCGCGGCCCAGTCGGTGATCCCCGAGATCCTGTTGCACAATCTTTCAAAGTGCGAGTACATTGACAAGCGAGAGAATGTGCTGTTGGTCGGTGCGTCGGGCACGGGGAAGACGCACCTGGCGATATCGCTCGCCGTGGAGGCATGCCAGCGAGGTAAGCGGGTGCGTTTCGTGAGGGTGATTGAACTGATCACGAGCCTTCTGGAGGCCCGGGATCAACACCAGTTGGCGCGGCTGAAGGGCCAGTTGAACAAGCTGGACCTGTTGGTGCTCGACGAACTGGGCTACGTGCCCGCGAGCAAGGTAGGAGCAGAACTATTCTTTGACGTGATCAGCACTGCATATGAACGAACGAGTTTGATCGTAACGACGAACCTTCCGTTCGAGCGTTGGACGGAAGTGCTGTTGGACGCGAGCCTGACGGCGGCTGCGTTGGATCGCCTGACGCACCGCTGCCACATCGTCGAGACGGGCAGTGAGAGTTATCGTCTCAAGGAGGCGAAGCGTCGTCGCATCGCTCCGGATGGCTTGAATCGTGAAAGGAAGGTATCGAGTCCGAGTCCCGTGAGCGAAGGTCGAGTCGGTGAGCGGTCGTCCCCTGTGGACGAGTCGATCTCAGGCAGGTAACATCTGTTTACCGGGCGCTACGTTTTTCAACCGGCGCGCGCTACGTTTTTCGACCGACGTTCACAACGTGCTCTTAGCTTCTTGGGTAGCGGCAACTGGAAAGGCATTTTATCTCCCTCTAATTATGTCCCTTTTTGTCGCTTTTGTGAAGGGGGCGTTTTCGGAAGCTGAAAAGTCTGCCAGGTGGTTCTCGGCATTCTCTCGGGGCCTGGGGGCAAGGAACAGAATCTCGGCACTTCGGTCAGGAAATGCCTCCTCTGGCTTGAGTCCGAAAAGTTGGCGTGCCGTGATTTCCGCGGGTTCGGGCGTTGAGCCAGTGAGGAGTAGCCAGGCACTTTGAATGGGCAATCTGGGAGCTTCAGCGGAAACAGGCAGGTTGCCCCCCCCCCCTCGCCTGACGAATTGCCCCGAGCTTCCCACTTTACCGTCTTTAGGTGCCTGGCCATAATTCCCGTACTTCTATAACGAGGCTTTGTATCCCGACATGAGAACGTGCTCATTTTCAGGAATCCCGGCTCTGGCAAGACGCACGTGGCGTGTGCGATCGGTCAGGAACTGATCCGCTCGGGACGGAAGGTCCAGTTCGCGACCTGCGGGCTGATGGTGCAGGACTTGCTGGCGGCAAAGCGGGATCTGAAACTTCGCGGATTTCTCAAGAAGATTTCCCGATATGAGGTGCTGATTCTTGATGATATTGGATACGTTCAGTACAGCCGGGAAGAGATGGAGGTGCTGTGCAAGCTGAAGGGCTTGTGCACCACACCTCGAGCAGGCAATTCTAATTGTTGCCAATCACCTCTTCTGAAATTCGGCAAAAGCTCTGGATTCCATAGTCAGGAACGCCTCCCGCAGTTGTGATGATCGACGCTGGGGGGCAAAGCCGGGCCACTCCGGGAAACGTCGATGCGCTTCATCCCAAAACTTTCGGAATTGTTCGTCTGGCTCCCCGAGGATTAGCGTCGTTCGGAAGCGGAGTACAAAGCGAATAACCTGCCAATGGTTGATGAGCTTTAAGGCTCGAAACTCGGGAAGTTCATCCGACCAAACGAGTGCGCCGGACATCATTTCGTAGTAGAAGGTCGCCTGCGGAGAGCGGACCAATCCTCGCAGCAATGGGGCGATATCCCGCATCGCCTGTGTCGCAATAGGATTCAAGCTAACCACCTCTTTGCATCTCGGCTGACTGTTGTTCTGCAATAAACAATCAAGTGGAAAATTAATTAAATAAATGTAATTGCGAATGTAGCGCTCGCGAGTATTGCCGTTGTTTTGGTGTAATGGGGCACCGCAAAGAGTCTCAGAGATAATTTTGTCTAATTCGTGTCAAGATAAATCAAATGTGTGGGACGCTTGCTTTGGGGTTTTCCTGGGGATTAAGGCGAGTCTAGAGCGGTTTACGATCGCATTGCGCACGGTGGAGGAAAACGGGGACTGGCTCCCGGCCCGCTCCATGCTCGGCTTTTCCGGACGACCTGGCGGCCGGGTGCCTGTCCCCATTTTCCGGGCCGTCACGGGCGGCCTCGGCGGAAAGGGGGACAGGCACCTCCGCTGCGCTCCGGAGCCAGTCCCCGTTTCCGCACGTGCTCCTGAGTCTTGAGACCAACCAC
The DNA here is from genome assembly GCF_045290345.1 of Singulisphaera photorubra. Lineage (GTDB taxonomy): Bacteria > Planctomycetota > Planctomycetia > Isosphaerales > Isosphaeraceae > Singulisphaera. The sequence continues at coordinate 7,180,114 of NZ_CP155447.1, forward strand.
CGTGCGCAACGCATCCGCAAACCGCTCTAGAGGTTCTTGAGACGGAGGATTTCGTCTTCGAGTTCCTAGGCTCTGTCTGGAAATAGGCGCTTCAGGGCTTTTTCCATAATCGCGATTAACCACAATGCAACGTAGTTGACTGCTAATTTCTCAAAGCGTGTGCCCAAGGAGCGATACTCCTTGTACCACCCGACCACTCGCTCGATGATGTTGCGCTGCTGATACGTCGCCTTATCAAAGCGCTCATCGCGCGATTGGTTCGACCGTGTCGGGATCACCGCTTCGATGCGCCGCCGACACCAGCGGCGGATGCGTGGATAACTGTAACCCTTGTCCCCAGCCAGGCGGATCGGCCCACGACTCTGGCCCTTGCGCCGGTGAAACAGCCGCCGAGCCATCGTCGGCTCCAACGCCTTGCTCTCATGCGCCTGTCCGGCCGTGACGTGGATGGCAACGATGAAACCATGGCGATCACATACCAAGTGGACCTTGGTGCCGAATCCGCCCCGCGAACGCCCGAGCGCATGGTCAGGCGGCTCTTGCAGTTGCGTCTCCTTACGTCCGCTCAGCCGCCGCGACCCCGCTCCCGCTTTTTCCCCCCACCGGCCGCCGCCCTGCTGGCACGGACGATGGTGCCGTCGATACACCAGAGGTCGTGGTCGATCTGCTTCTTGTCGTCCAGTTCGTCCAGCAGCGAGGTGACGATGCGGACCCAGGTGCCGTCGCGGCGCCAACCGTTGAAGCGGTCGAAGACAGTTTGCCAAGGCCCATAACGCTCGGGGAGGTCACGCCAGGGGGCGCCGGTATGCAAGATCCAAAGGATACCGTTAATGATGGTGCGGCGGTCGCTGGAAGGGCGGCCCTTCTTGGCCTGCCGCGGGAACAGCGGAGCGATTCGCGCCCACTGCGGATCGGACAGTTCGTAGCGACGCATGGGTGGCCTCCCGTGATGAACTTCCCAGTTCGTGAGACGGGCTTACCCATATCGTGTACTTTTGTTCAATTTCCAGGCAGAGCCTAGAAGCCATTCTGCAACTGGCGATTAATCTCAAGTCAAGCGGTTGACGTACGAGCGGGGTGCATTCGGATTCAGGGATGTCGGGCGGCGCGGCGGATATGGTTTACCGCCGGGTGCAAAATTATTGACACTCCTTGTTACCAGTGAATGCAAAATGTTTGGTAAATGTGTATTATTGACGTGATTGAAATTGCGATCCATATCGATCCAAGAATGCGGCCCGACCGGTCGAGCCAGGTCGGCTCGGGGCGCCACTGCCGACCCAACGCCATCGTCACCCAGCACCAGGCGACGGCCGCTCCGACATGGACTGAGCTGAAGATGAGCGTCCTGGAGATTCGATAGAGGTGAAGGCCATTGTCCGGCTCCGTCATCACCCAGACCGTGAGTCCGACCGGCACCGTGAGTCCGATGACGACCGTCGCGACGAGACACGCCATCATCCCCGGCTGACGGACGATCCGGCGTCGGGGCGGACGGGCCACTCGCCATTGCAGCAGCAGGCAGGCGACCGTCCATGACGCGAGCCACGGCAATATGAGAAACGACTCGAGGCTGATGAAAATCTCGGTGAAGAGGCTGATCGACGGACCTTCGTCCGGCCACGGGGAAACCGTGACCCAGATCACCTTCAAGTCGGGTGCATAGGCCCGACTCGCGGCCAGGCCGATCGCCGTGGCGACGACCAGGATCATGCCATCGGCGACCCCGAATCTCCGACCGGCCGCGGCTTGTCGGTTGCCGGGCTTCCGGGTCTCCTCAACGCGGGTGGGAGTTGGTCCGTCCATGACCCACGTTGTACCGACCCATGGTTCCTCAAGTCTACGGTCGAGCCCTGAATGCAACTCCCGGCGCCGTTTCCGTCTGTCGGAGGCGGCGGGCCTGGCGAAGCCAGACTCGGAGGAGGGTCAGGCCGGCGGCGACCAGGCCGATCGAGAGACCGATCCAGAGGCCGAGCGCTCCCAGGCCGCCGGGGAAGGCGAGGGCGTAGCCGCAGGGCAATCCCAGGGCCCAGTGCGCCAGCAGGTTGATGAGCATCGGTGTTTGGGTGTCCCCTACCCCTCGCAGGACTCCGGTGGTCACGCCCTGGAGGCCGTCGAACAACTGGAAGCAGGCGGCGACCCCGAGGAGCGTCAGGCCGGTCGCGACGACGGTGGGGTCGGTGGTGAAGACGCCGAGGATCCAGCCTGGGATCAAAAGAAAGGTCAGGCCCGAGCAGGTCATGAAGCCGGCCCCGAGTGCAATCGCGGTCCAGCCGGCCCGCACGGCGGCGACCGGGTCGCGGCGGCCCAAGGCCCGGCCGACCAGGACCGCGGCGGCCGAGGCGAGGCCCAGCGGGATCATGAAGGTCACGCTGGCGACGTTCAGGACAATCTGGTGCGCGGCCAGTGAGGCCGAGTCGAGTCGGCCCACCAGGGTTGTTGCCGTCGCGAACACTCCGACCTCCAGAGTCAGGTGGGCCGCGGCGGGGAACCCCAAGGCGAGGAGTCGCCTGATTCTCGCCAGATCGGGCCGCCAGTCGGTCGCGCTCAAGGCCAGCCCTGACCCACGCCGAGGGATCAAGGCGGCGATGACGACGACCAGGGCCAGGTAGACCCGCGAGAGGGTTGTGGCCCAACCCGATCCTTCGACCCCCCAGGCGGGCGCGCCCAGGTGGCCGTAGACCAGGGCCCAGTTGGCCAGGGCGTTGATGATGTTGGCGCTGACCAGGGCGAATACGATCGGGGACAGCCGGCCGATTGCCTGCAAGTAGCGCCGGAAGGCGGCGAAGACGAGCAGTGGTCCCATGCTCCAGGCGATCGCACGGATGTAAGGGATGGCCAATCGGATGATCACAGGATTGACTCCGAGCGCATTCAGCCACGGCCCTGCCATGAAGACCAGGGCGGTCAACGGGAGGGTCAGAGCCAGGCCGAGGTAGACCCCTTGGGTCACCGCGCGTCGACAGTCAGCGAGTTGCCCCGCCCCGAACGCTTGCGAGATCAAGGTGTCGAGCCCGAGCAGCATTCCCATTCCGAAGACAGCCACGGTGAGGAAAAAGGTGCCGCCGATGCTGACCGCCCCGATCGCCTCGGCCCCCAGCCGACCCACAATAATCGTGTCGACGATTCCCATGGCCATCCAGCCCAACTCCGCCAGGACCACCGGTCCCGCGAGCCTCAGGGTCGGCCCTAATTCCCGTGTCATTTCCCATCGGCCGTTCGCCAACGAATCGTCCCCTCTTGCAATTTCAGCCATTCTCGGATAAATCACTTTTGGTTGAGTGTGCTCGGCTCTGGCACCGATTTTGCAGAATTCTAGCGGGTTCGGTCAGGCCAAACTGACGAGTAAACACAAACGTTTTTTGATTTGACTGCTGATTGAAGGCGATTAAATCAGAATTCAACAAGCAGTCGAATGACGGAGTGGGCCGGGGGTTCCGGCCCGTCCAGGATCGTGGGGAGGGGCGTTCACGGTGCAGGTTTTTCCGCCGAGCACGAACACGATTTCCCGCGTCAGCATCTTCGGGGCGGTCTTTTTCGCCGTGGGTCTGCTGTTCGTGGTCTACATGATTTTTCGGTCGCCGTACGTGACTCAGGTCAACGTGGCGCGGGACCAGCCTGTGCCGTTCAGTCACGAGCATCACATTACGGCGCTGGGGATCGACTGTCGCTATTGCCACACGTCGGTCGAGTCCTCAACGTTCGCCGGGATTCCCGCGACTGAGACGTGCATGTCGTGCCATTCCCAGATTTGGGTAAACAGTCCGATGTTGGAGCCGGTTCGCAAGAGCATGCAAACCAATGAGCCGATTCGTTGGAATCGCGTGCATGATCTTCCTGACTATGCCTACTTCAATCATGCTGTCCACGTGAATAAGGGGGTCGGGTGCGTCAGTTGCCACGGGCGGGTCGACTTGATGCCGCTGACCTGGAAAGCGGAGCCGATGACGATGGAGTGGTGTCTGGGGTGCCACCGCGAGCCCGAGAAACACCTCCGGCCGATCGAGGAAGTCTTCAATATGACTTGGACCCCGCCAAAGGATCAATTGGCGCTGGGACGGGAGCTGGTCAAGAAGCAGCATATCCCGGTCGACCGGCTCACCAACTGCTACGTGTGCCACCGATGATGATTCACAGCCGAAAGACAGACGGGCTTGACCTCGCCTCGTTGCGCGATCGCCTCGCCGGCCAGCGCGGGCCTCGCTACTGGCGGAGCCTCGAGGAGCTGGCGGAAACCGAGGAGTTTCAGTCGTTCCTCGATCGCGAGTTCCCGCACGGAGCTCCCGAACTGGTCGACGCCACCAGCCGCCGCAACTTCTTGAAGTTGATGGGGGCCTCACTGGCGTTGGCCGGAGTGAGCGGCTGCACCCACGAGGCGGGCGAGAAGATCGTGCCCTACGTGCGGGCTCCCGAGGACCTCGTGCCCGGCAAGCCGCTTTACTACGCCACGGCGATTTCACGGAGCGGTTCCCCGATCGGCGTGCTCGCCGAAAGCCACATGGGCCGGCCCACGATGGTCGAGGGGAACGAGAAGCACCCGGACAGCCTGGGAGCGATCGACTACTTCGCTCAGGCGGCCGTGCTCACCCTCTACGATCCCGATCGCTCGCAAGTGGTCACGCGCCGCGGCGGGCAGATCAGCACCTGGGATGCGTTCCTGACCGCAGCGGTCGCGGCGCTCGAGGCCCAGCGCCCACACAAGGGACGCGGGGTGCGGATCCTGACCGAAACGGTCACCTCGCGAAGCCTGGGTCGCCAGATCAGGGCGTTCCTCGAGGAGTTTCCCGAAGCGATTTGGTGTCAGTACGAACCCGCCGGCCGTGACTCGGTCCGCGCCGGGGCTCGGCTCGCCTTCGGCCGTGACGTCGCGATCCGCTATCACGTGGCCAAGGCCGACGTGATCTTCGCCCTCGGGTCCGACTTTCTCGCCGAAGGGCCGGGACACCTACGCTCGGCCCGCGAGTTCGCCGCCCGTCGCGAGACCCTGGACTCGATGAACCGGCTCTACGTCGTGGAGACCACGCCGACGATCACCGGTTCGATGGCCGACCATCGACTCGCCGCGGCGGGGCATCGGATCGCCGACTTCGCGAACTTCCTGGCGCGAGAGCTCGAAGTCAAGGTCGCGTCCCCGGGCGGCGCCCTTTCCGAGCCGGAAGCGCATTGGGTTCGGGCCCTGGCCAAGGACCTCCGCAAGAGCAGGGGCAAAGCCCTGGTCATCGCGGGTGAAGAACAGCCGCCGTTGGTTCACGCCCTGGCGCACGCCCTGAACCAGGTTCTGGGCAACGTCGGAACGACGGTCGTCTACACCGAACCGGTCGAGGAACAGCCGGTCAACCAGACGGAGTCGATCCGGACCCTGGCGAACGACCTCGAGGCCGGCAAGGTGGACGTGCTCGTGGTGCTCGGGGGCAACCCCGCTTACGACGCGCCCGTGGATCTCAATTTCGGCCCGCGAATGGGCAAGGCGAAGTTCAGCGCCCATCTCGGTCTCTACGAGGACGAGACGGCCGCACTCTGCCATTGGCACCTTCCCGAGACTCACGAGCTCGAGGCTTGGGGCGACATCCGCGCTTCCGACGGCACGGTGACGATCCAGCAGCCTTTGATCGCCCCCTTGTACGACGGCCGACCCGCGATCGAGCTGGTCGCCGGCCTGCTCCGGCGCCCCGACCGCTCGGGCTATGAGATCGTCCGGGAGACCTGGAAGGACCAGGCCGGAACCGCTGATTTCGAGACATTTTGGCGGACGGCCGTCCATGATGGCGTCATTGAGGGGACAAGCTTGCCTCCGCTTGCGGTTTCGCTGTCGGGCGAACTGGCGCAGCTCGAGAGCCCGCGCGCTCCCCAAGGGGATGAGCTGGAACTCGTCTTCCGCACCGACCCGACAATCTGGGACGGGCGGTATGCCAATAATGGCTGGCTCCAGGAACTGCCCAAGCCGTTGACCAAAATGACCTGGGACAACGTGGCGCAGTTCGCTCCGGCCGCGGCCGAACGGCTCGGCCTGAACAACGGCGACCTGGTTGAACTCAAGTACAAGGGTCGATCGGTTGAAGCGCCGGTCTGGATCAGCCCGGGACATGCCGATCGCTCGGTGACGGTCACGCTCGGCTACGGCCGGACCCGCGCTGGGCGGGTCGGCAACGGGGCCGGGTTCAGCGCCTATCGGCTCCGGACCTCGGAGGCCCCTTGGTTCGACGCGGGGCTCGAGATCCGCAAGACGGGGCGAACCTTCCCGCTCGCCAACACCGAGTTGCACCGCAACGTTCTGAGCCTGAACGAGACGGGCGAGGCGGCGGAGGAGCGGCACCTGGTCCGGGTCGGCACGATCGAGGAGTACCACGCCGAGCCGCACTTCGCTCAGCATCTGGAGCACTCCCCCAAGCCGAAGGACTCGCTCTATCCCGAGATCCTGGGGTCGGTCGACCGCCTGGACGTGGAGCAAGGGGCGACCATGCCCGAGGGAGGTTCGGGCTACGCTTGGGGGATGGCGATCAACCTCAACGCCTGTATGGGCTGCGGGGTCTGCGTCGTGGCCTGCCAGGCGGAGAACAACATCCCGATCGTGGGCAAGGAGGAAGTGTCGCAAGGGCGCGAGATGCAGTGGATCGATATCGATCGCTACTATCACGGCGACCTGGACAACCCCGAGGTCTATCACCAGCCTCGGACCTGCATGCACTGTGAGAACGCCCCTTGCGAGGTGGTCTGCCCCGTCGCCGCGACGGTGCACGACGACGAGGGGATCAACAACATGGTTTATAACCGCTGTGTCGGGACGCGATACTGCGGGAATAACTGCCCCTACAAGGTCCGCCACTTCAACTTCTTCCACTACTCCAAGCCAGTGGCCGAGAGCTTGGTGGTCCTCAACAATCCTGACGTCACGGTCAGGGCGCGCGGCGTGATGGAGAAGTGCACCTTCTGCATTCAGCGCGTGAATGCGGCGAGGTCCACGGCGGAGATCGAAGGACGCCCGATCCGCGATGGCGACGTCAAGACAGCCTGTCAAACGGCCTGTCCGACCCGCGCGATCGTCTTCGGCAACGTCAACGATCCCGACAGCCAGGTTTCCAAGTTGAAGGCCGATCCGCGGAACTACGGGATTCTGACTGAATTGAACACCCGTCCGCGCACGACCTACCTGGCGAAAATTAGGAACCCGAACCCCGAGATCGAGACGGAGTCGCGCGATGGCGTCTGATCGCCCCGAGAATCTGGAGCAGGACGAGCACTCAGTCCTGGCGCCGGGGCATACGTACGCCTCGGTGACCGACAAGATCAGCTCGATCGCGCTCACAAGCCCGTTTCGAAAGAGCTGGATCTTTGGGTTGGCGATCTCGTTCCTGCTGACCTTGATGTTGTTGACCACAATCACGGCGGTCTTGACCCAAGGGGTCGGGCTGTTCGGCATCCGCCGGCCGGTGATGTGGGGTTTCGATATTGTTAACTTCGTGTGGTGGATCGGTATCGGCCACGCCGGGACCTTGATCTCGGCGGTCCTCCTCCTGTTTCGGCAGGAGTGGCGAACGTCGATCAACCGGTTCGCCGAGGCGATGACCCTGTTCGCGGTCGCTTGCGCGGGGCTTTACCCGCTCATGCACATGGGACGTCCCTGGTATTTCTACTGGCTGACTCCCTACCCGAACACGATGGCGCTCTGGCCGCAGTGGCGGAGCCCCTTGGTCTGGGACGTCTTCGCCGTTTCCACCTATGCGTCGGTGTCGCTCTTGTTCTGGTACGTCGGCCTGATCCCCGACCTGGCGACCTTCCGAGACCGGTCGAAGAACCGGCTCGCGAAGATCATCTACGGGATCCTGGCGATGGGCTGGCGCGGGTCGGCGATCCACTGGCACCGGTACCGGACGGCCTACCTGCTCTTGGCGGGTATCGCCACGCCCTTGGTCGTCTCGGTCCATACGGTCGTCAGCCTCGACTTCGCGGCGGGGGTCGTTCCCGGCTGGCACACGACGATCTTCCCGCCTTACTTCGTGGCGGGTGCGATCTACTCAGGGTTCGCGATGGTCTTGACCCTGGCGATCCCGCTCCGACGGTACTACGGCCTCGAGGACTTCATCACGTCGAAGCACCTCGAGAACATGGCCAAGATTCTCTTGGTGACCGGCCTGATCGTGACCTACGGCTATGCCCTGGAAGCGTTCTTCGCCTGGTATAGCGGCAACACATTCGAGCAGTTCATGATGAAGAACCGTGCGACGGGGCCATACTGGCATACGTATGCACTTCTGATTCTTTGCAACTGCATGTCGGTTCAAGTTCTCTGGTCCAAGTGGGCGCGGACGTGCGTGCCGCTCTTGTGGGTGCTCTCGATCGTCATCAACATCGGCATGTGGCTGGAACGCTACGTGATCGTGGTGACGAGCCTGGCCCGTGACTACATCCCAGGCGCGTGGGGGATGTATCACGGCTCGGTGTGGGACTACTCGATGTACTACGGCACGATCGGGCTCTTCTTTGCCCTCCTCTTCCTGTTCATTCGGGTCTTGCCCGTGATCTCGATCGCCGAGATGCGCGAGCTCGTGGCCGAAACGCGGGAACGGAGCGGCGAGGATCACAGCTCGTCACATGACCATGACCACGATGACGACCAGGACCTCGTGGCCTCGTCGGGATAACGGGCGATCAAGCGATGAAAACAACCGCACCACCAATTTATGGTTTGATGGCCGAGTTCACGAGCGCCGAGGCGGTCGTCTCGGCCGCCGAGCGCGCCTACGAGGCGGGCTACCGACGGATGGATGCGTACTCGCCCTATCCCGTGGAAGGGCTGGCCGAGGCGATCGGGTTTACGCGGAACCGGCTTCCGCTGCTCGTTCTCATCGGTGGGCTCATGGGGGGGCTGGGTGCCTACTTCATGATGTGGTACTCGTCCGTGATCCACTACCCGATCAACGTGGGGGGGCGGCCGCTTCATAGCTGGCCGGCCTTCATCCCGATCACGTTCGAGCTGACGATCCTCGGGTCGGCAGTCACGGCGGTGCTCGGGATGCTCGGCCTGAACGGGCTGCCGATGCCTCACCATCCGGTCTTCAACGTTCCGGGCTTCGCCCTGGCGTCGCGCAACCGATTCTTCCTCTGCATCCAGTCGGACGACCCTCAGTACGACCCGACCACGGTCCGCGAGTTCCTCGAGGGACTCGGGCCGAAGTTGGTCTCGGAGGTCGCCACTTCGGCCGGTGGAGAGGCCACGGGGCTGGGACATTGATGCCGAACAACCAACCTGACATGCGTTTATCAACGAAAGAGCCGAGGATGCACTTCGGGCTTCATGACGACTGCTGGGCGCGGCGGGCCACCTGGCTGCCGTGCCTGGCGCTCTTCTTGCTGATGGCGGGTTGCGCCGAGCAAGAGATGGATAAACAGCCGAAGTATCAACGCCCCTATCAAGAAAGCACTTTCTTCGCCGACGGCCAGTCGGCTCGGCCGCTGGTCGCCGGCACGGTCGCTCGCGGCCAGGCACGGATCGACCGGGCCTATTACGAGGGGAAAGTGTCGGGCGACCTTTTGATCAACGAAATCCCGGCCAAGGTGGACCGCAAGGTCCTGGCTCGGGGCCAGCAGCGATACAACATCTACTGTTTGCCCTGTCACGGCGCAACCGGCGACGGCCAAGGGATGATCGTCAAGCGAGGGTTCTCACCTCCGCCTTCGTTCCATCTCGAGCGACTCCGTGACGCGCCCTCGGGGCATTACTTCAACGCCATCACGAACGGCTTTGGCGCCATGTATTCTTATGCCTCGCGAATCCCGGTCGATGATCGCTGGGCGATCACCGCATACATCCGGGCGCTCCAGTACAGTCAGAACGCCAAGCTGGATGATGTCCCCGCCGAGATTCGGCCGAAACTGGAGGGCCAAGGGCGATGAACGCCCCTGATAATCAGCACCTGCACCCACCGCTGGACCGGGTTCGCCGCATTGCGGCCCGACTCGCCATCGCGGGAGCCGTGCTCTGTCTTCTCGCCTGGCTGGTCAATCCAGCCCGGTTCTTCCAGTCGTACCTCGTCGGGTTCATGTTCTGGGTCGGCATCTCGGTCGCCTGCCTGGCGGTGATCATGGTTCACCACCTGGTCGGCGGGCTCTGGGGATTCACGATTCGCCGCCCCGCCGAGGCGGGGGCGTTGACCGTCCCCCTGATGGCGCTCCTGTTCCTGCCGATCGTGCTGGGGATGCGTTACCTCTACCCGTGGACCGACCCGAGCGTGCTTGCCGCTCACCCGGTGGTCCGGGCCAAAGTCCAGTATTTGAATACGGACTTCTTTCTGATCAGGGCGCTGATCTACTTCGTGATCTGGACGGCTCTGGCCTTGATCCTGAACTGGGGGTCGAGAGTTCAGGACCGGGTGGAGGACCCCTACCCCACCCACCGACTCCAGACCTTGAGCGGGCCCGGGATGGTCCTCTACTTCCTCACGGTGACGTTCGCTGCCGTCGACTGGGGGATGTCCCTGGAACCCGAATGGTTCTCCTCGGTCTACGGCGTGATGTTGTTGGTGGGGCACGTCCTGGCGACGTTAGCCCTGTTCACCATCGTCGCGACCTGGTTCTCGGAGACCAAGCCCCTGGCGGAAGTGGCCACGCCGCAAGCGTTCAACGACCTCGGCAACCTGCTACTCGCGTTTGTGATGCTCTGGGCCTACATGTCGTTCTCCCAGTATCTGATCACGTGGAGCGGCAACCTCGCGGAAGAAATTCCGTGGTACCTCCGACGCTCGGTCGGCGGTTGGCGGCCGATCGCCGCGATCTTGATCGTGTTCCATTTCTTCGTCCCGTTCTTCTTGCTGCTCTCGCAAGACCGCAAGCGGAAGGCGCGGGCCTTGACGAAGGTCTGCATCGCGATCTTGTTCATGCGTTTCGTGGATAATACCTGGCTCTACCTGCCCGCGTTCCAGGCTCGCAGCATCCTGGAGTTCTGGTCGGTCGTGCCGGCGTTCGCCGCGATCGGTGGGACCTGGATGGTGGTCTTCCTCAACCGGTTGGAGGCGAGGTCGCTCCTGCCTCGGAACAACCCGCAGTTGACGGCCGCCCTCGAGCACCATGGACATGGAGACTGAGCGATGGACCAGCACCCCGTTGAACATCGTTCGGAGAAGGATGGCCCCGGCTACGAGATCAGGGATGTCAATCCTCGCTATCTCTTGATCTTCGGGATCGTCCTCGTGGTTTTCCTGACCGTGCTCGAGGTCGGCGAGATGGGAGTCTACCGGCTCTTCATCCAGCCGAAAGGGCCGGATCCGGCCGCCCGAGCTCCGGGCGATATCTACGACGTCCTGCGACAGACGCGGGAGACCGCGAACCAGACCTTGACCACCTACGGCTGGGTTGACCCCAAAGCCGGCATCGTTCGGATCCCGATCGATCGCGCCATGGACCTGGTGGTCCAGCGCGACGCCCTCAAGGGCAAGGGACCCAAGACCGAGGCCGAGCTCAACAGTCACGCCGGCACGCCCGCTGAGGCGGCGGACGCCAAGCCCCAAGAAACCAAGGACTCCACGCCCAAGGAGAAGGATATGAAGAAATGACATCCTTCAAAGCGGGACGACCATTTCTTGGCCTTCTCGCCTTTCTGTCGCTCTTGGCCGGGCCCGCGCCGGCCAAGGCGGAGCAGGACGAGACGACCGGGATGATGGCGCGGGTCGGGTTCGACCAGAACCTCGATGCCCAGATTCCGCTCGACCTGCCGCTTCGAGACGAGCAAGGGCGCACGGTCAAGATCGGCGACTATCTGGGGAAGAAGCCGGCGATCTTGAACCTGGTCTATTACCGTTGCCCGATGCTCTGCAACGAGGTGCTCAACACCTTGTTGCGGAGTATGAACGCGCTCTCGTTCGACGTCGGGAAAGAGTTCGACGTGATCACCGTAAGCATCGACCCGAAAGAGACGCCGGGCCTGGCCGCGCGGAAGAAGGCGAGCTACCTGGCTCGCTACGGCCGCCCAGGGGCCGAGAAGGGCTGGCACTTTCTGACCGGGGATCAGGCGTCAATCAGCGAACTGGCCAAGGTCGTCGGGTTCCGCTACGAGTGGGACGCCAAGAACAACCAGTACGCCCACGCCGCGGGCATCATGATCGTGACTCCGCAAGGCAAGCTCTCTCGCTACATCTACGGATTGAGCTACCCCGCGCGGGATTTGCGACTGGGCCTGATGGACGCCGCGATGCGGAGGATCGGCTCGCCGATCGACCAACTGCTTCTCCTGTGTTATCATTACGACCCGAGAACAGGTCGATATAATCTTGCAGCAATGAATGTCATCCGGATCCTGGGCTTTGCCACGATCGGGAGCTTGGGGACGTTCGTGTTTGTCATGCTCCGGAGAGACCGGCGGAAGGTCGTCCTTGAGGATGTGTGAGTAATCGACCGTGGGGCCGGCCGTTTTGGCCGGCCTGAGCCATCGAGGATTCTGTCGAGTCATGTGGGACTTCCCTCTATTCCCGGATCGGGCCACCGCCATTGCCTGGCGGGTGGATGCGGTCTTTTTCTTCGAGCTGGCGATCTGTCTCGCCTTTACGGCCCTGATCTGCTTCTTGATCCTGTTCTACGCGACCAAGTACCGTAAAGGATCGCGGGCGGACCGGTCGAACCCGGTGTCGTCGAATCACCTCCTCGAGGTGATCTGGATCGGGGTGCCGCTGGCGATTGCCATGGTGATCTTCGTCGTGGGGACGGTGGTCTACTACCAGATGTTCCAGTACCCTGCCAACGCCACCGAGGTCTACGCCATGGGGCGGCAATGGATGTGGCAGATCGAGCATCCCGGGGGCAAACGCGAGATCAACGAACTGCACATTCCGCTGGGGCAGCCCGTCAAGCTGCTGCTGAGTTCGCAGGATGTGATTCATAGTTTCTACGTGCCGGCGTTCCGCGTGAAGCAGGATGCCGTGCCCGGCCGCTTTACGTCGATGTGGTTCCAGCCCAATAAGGTCGGGAAGTTCCACCTCTACTGCGCGGAGTATTGCGGAACAAAGCACTCGGGGATGATCGGCTGGGTTGTCGTCATGGAGCCGGCGGACTATCAGCGCTGGCTGGAATCCGGTCCTTCGACGACGCCGATGGCCACCTCGGGCGAGCAATTGTTCAAATCGTACGGATGCAATGGTTGTCATGGTGTGAACTCGACCGTCCGGGCACCCTTGCTCGACGGGGTCTATGGCCATTCGGTTCCCCTGGATGGGGGAACGATCGTGACCGCCGACGAACGCTATCTCCGTGACTCGATCCTTCTGCCCGCGTCGCAGGTCGTTGCCGGTTACAAGCCGGTGATGCCGACTTACCAAGGGCGGATCAAGGAGGACGAGTTGCTCAAGATCATTGCTTACATCAAGTCGCTTGGTCGCAAGAACGAGAGGGTGGAGAAATGAGCGCCCAAGGGGCCGAGCCCCAGCCGAATTATCTGACGGCCGGGCAGAGCGTGCGGTCGTGGCTGCTGACGACCGATCATAAGCGGATCGGCTTGCTGTACATGCTCTCGATCACGCTATTCTTCTTCCTCGGCGGCGCGGCGGCCACGCTTGTGCGGCTCGAACTGATGACCCCTCAGGGGGACATCGTTCATGCCGAAGACTACAACAAGCTGTTCACCGCCCACGGCGTGATCATGGTCTTTTTCTTCCTGGTCCCGTCGATCCCAGCCGTGCTCGGGAACTTCCTGATCCCGATCATGATCGGAGCGCGCGACCTGGCGTTCCCGCGGATGAACCTGGCGAGCTGGTACGTCTACATGCTCGGCGGTCTCTTCACGATCTGGTCGTTGGTGACCGGAGGTGTCGACACGGGGTGGACCTTCTACACCCCGTACAGCAGTATGTTCTCGAACACCCAGGTGATGTCGGCCGCGGTGGGGGTGTTCATCGTCGGGTTCTCGTCGATCTTCACCGGCCTCAACTTCATCGTCACGATCCACAAGATGCGGGCGCCCGGGATGACCTGGAGCAAGCTCCCCTTGTTCGTCTGGGCGCACTACGCGACCAGCGTGATCATGATCCTGGGGACCCCGGTGCTCGCCGTGACGATCGCCCTGGTGGGCCTGGAGCGGTTCTTTGGCTTCGGGATCTTCGACCCGAAGCTCGGAGGGGACCCGATCCTCTTCCAGCACCTCTTCTGGTTCTACTCGCACCCGGCCGTCTACATCATGCTCTTGCCGTCGTTCGGCGTGATCAACGAGATCGTCCCCTGCTTCACGAAACGCCCGGTCTTCGGCTACCACACGATGGCCGTCGCGATGATGGGAATCGCGCTCCTCGGCTTCTTGGTGTGGGGCCACCATATGTTCGTGAGTGGCCAGTCGATGTACGGCGGGATGATCTTCTCGATCCTCAGCTACCTGGTGGCGATCCCGTCCGCGGTCAAGGTCTTCAACTGGACCGCGACCCTGTACAAAGGGACCGTCTCGGGCAGCACGCCGATGCTCTACGCCCTCGGCTTCATCGGCCTGTTCACGATCGGCGGCCTGACCGGCCTGATGCTCGCCTCGCTGGCGGTTGACGTCCACGTCCACGATACCTACTTCGTCGTGGCCCACTTCCACTACATCATGGTGGGAGGCGCGGTGATGGGCTACCTCGGCGGCGTTCACTTCTGGTGGCCCAAGATCACCGGCCGGATGTATCCGGAGATCTGGGGCAAGCTGGCCGCGCTCACCGTGTTCCTCGGGTTCAACCTGACCTTCTTCCCGCAGTTCGTGCTCGGCTACCTGGGGATGCCAAGGCGCTACTACGAGTATCCGCCCGAGTACCAGGTGCTCAACGTCATGTCCACCGCGGGGGCCTCGATCCTGGCGGTTGGCTACATGCTTCCCTTGGTCTACCTGGTCCTCTCGCTCTGGATCGGCAAGGAAGCCGGGCCCAACCCTTGGGGTGCCGCGGGCCTGGAATGGCAGATTCCTTCGCCCCCCTCAGTCCACAACTTCGACGAGCCCCCGGTTGCGCCGGAGCGGCCCTATGACTATCCGCTCAGGGAGCATGACCGTGAGCTTAGCTGAAGCCCGACAACCCAACAGCCGCCTGGCCTCGCATTTCGAGGATATGGGTCAGCAGCTCGAGAGCTCGACCCTGGGGATGTGGACCTTCCTGGCCACCGAAGTGATGTTCTTCGGGGGCCTGTTCCTGGGGTTCTGCGTCTACCGGTTCACCGACGCGTCTCACGGATTCGCGCTGGCCAGCCGGCAGCTCGATATCTGGCTGGGGACTTTCAACACCTTCGTTCTCCTGACCAGCAGCCTGACCATGGCCTTGGCCGTGCGCGCCGGGCAGACGGGGGATCGTGAGGGGCAAGTTCGCTATCTGATCGCGACGATGATCCTGGCGACCAGCTTTCTCGGGATCAAGTCCTACGAGTACTACGAAGAGTTCGAGAAGCATCTGTTCCCAGGTGCCCACTTCAACCCGGCGGCCTTGAAGCTGCCGGCTGATGCCCCGGCCACCTTGGCTCAGCACGCGCAACTCTACTTCGTCTTCTACTTTTTCATGACCGGCCTGCACGCGTTCCACATGATCATCGGGATCGTCATCATGGGAATTCTGGCCGTGCAGGCCAGGCGCGGTAGTTACACCGCCGACTACTTCACGCCGTTAGAGCTGACCGGGCTCTACTGGCACTTCGTCGACCTGGTGTGGGTCTTTCTCTTCCCGCTCCTCTATTTAATCGACCTCCACAAATGAGTTCACATACCACCCCGCACGTCCTGCCAGTATCGACCTACTGCGCGGTCTACGCCGCGCTGATGGTCTTGCTCGTGGCCACGGTCGGATTTGCCTTCATCGATCTGGGATCGTTGAACTTTCTGGTCACGATGGCCATCGCCGTGGCCAAGGCGCTGATGATCGCCCTGATCTTCATGCACGTGTACTACAGCGAGCGTCTGGTCTGGGTCTTCGCCGGCGCCTCATTCCTCTGGCTGTCGATCCTGATCACGTACACCCTGAACGACTACTTCACCCGAGGCATGCTCGGCATCCTGGGTAAGTGAAAATCCTCAAGGTGGAATCCCCGCAAGGGATTCCACCTTGAGAACGAAAAAGCACTCAAGAGCCACGGATCACACGAAAGTCTCCGGATCGGGAAACGTTGCCAGAGAAGCCGTTGGGTTTTTTCCGGGATGACGTTCGATCCGGCACTTTCCTGGCTTCCGTGGTTCGCTCCTTTTTTTTGGTACCCGCCCCCTCTCTTAATCTTGGCGTGATCTCGACCTCGCCGCAGATCCGGCCAACGATGACGCTTCGTCCCGGCAACAATGCTGGACTCGCCCTCAGTGCGTGCCGGCGAAGTGGATCTGACTCGCTCCTTGTTGTTGCGGCTTCCGCCGGACAACTTTGAAGAATGACGTCAGGCCAAAGCCAAAGCCCAACCGGCAAAGAACGGCTTGCTCTTACCCTGGCTCTCACTCCCATTTTTTTCTCAACGATCCGCGGTTGGGCGAGACTCTTTCAAGCACAGCCTGGAGCAAGGTGTCCGGCTTCGCCGAATCTCTTGTGATGTTATAGGCAACTCACGATCGATTCGCGGTGAGAAGCGAACCCCTCCCGTAGGGCGGGCACGGCCCACCAGTAAGTAAACAACGACCCGCCGTAGAGCGAGGAATCACCCTCGTTCCCACGGTCCCCCGTGGGAATGCCGTCCCCGACGCTCCGCGTCATCTGGCCCTCGAAAGCCGAGGACGCAGAGCATCCCAGACTTCATTTCCACGGGGGACCGTGGGAACGAGTAGCGGGAGGCTTGCTCGCTCTGTATCGGGGCGTTGTTTATTTCCTGGTGGGCCGTTGCCCACCCCACGGGAATCGTGGGGCCAACGAGGATGCCACGGCCGAGCGCGTTGAAGTCGGGAGTAACGGGTTCGGCGTAGCTCCGAATTCGATCATTCTCGGGTGAGGCCCAGCAGAGTCATCGCGCCCATCATCCTGACAAGCACGCATACGGACGTGTCCTATATTCTTCATACCTCGAACAAGTGAGAGCAGTTTTCGGCTGTGCGGATCACCGATCGAGTGATCCGGGTGGCAGGAGGCCGTTTTCGGTCCCTGGTCTTCCGGCTGATCCATCGGGGGCCGCCTTCGCTCCCCAACCTCCTCAAGAGGGGGGAGACGCTCCACGCCGTGGACTGCCACCGTTGAGCGGCCCCTGCGGTCAGGTGACTCGGTCGCTCCTCGAGCCGTGCGCTCGTGAGAAGCAGGCCGCTCATTCGACTCACTTCAGTCTCCACGGGCCCGATCGTCCTTCTGATTTCCCAAAGCGAAGGAAGGGCGTTTCCCGACTTTTAAGAATGTCGACGTAACGAGGTTCGGCCAACGATCGCCGAGTCTCACCTTGTCCGGCCTATGACGGTTCTCATGCCGAGGACGACTGAGATTCGCTAACGACACGGTCGCCAACTGTAATCGACAATTGTCTTTGCCTGGTTCTCAGGCATCCGAAGCGCCCGGATGCGCCTTAGCGTTTGAAGAAACCTGTCATTTTTATTCGAAATTGGGCGCTGGCCCGAAAGTTGCGAAGGCAGGTTAGGTGAAGTGAATCAGACGGTGAAATGAATGACCTCGGCGAGAACTCGTCGGGAGCGTGGCTCTTCGGTGAAGGGATGAATCCTCGGCTTGGCTGTCTCCAGAGGCTGGGTTTCATGCCGCATGACTTGTATCAAGTAACCAAGATTGATGGATTCGTTTAATGGTTTTTGGGGGAGCTGCATCCCTGAAGTTGGCGAGTTTTGATGCAAACGAATATGTGAGTCCGGGGGCATCAGACTTGCCTAGCGGCCATCGCATTAGGAGCAGGCAGGCTTGCGTGAGTGCTTCCAGAAGGGATCGGCCCTTCACGGGAAGGCGGAGCCTGGTGGGACTCGGTGGTATTAGGGAAATGGTAGTGTCGATCTCACTGATCTTAGTGACAGACGAAGAATTTGTGGGAGAAAACTTCTTGACACCCGAAGGGCTAGGCCGCTAAATAAAGAGTCTCTCGTCTCAGTTCCGTCTTCTCATCTGCGGCTTCTGTCAGCAAAAGTACTCATTTAGTTCGGGCTTTCGCTCGGTCACGGCTGTGGCTGTGTTCTTCTGCGTATTTGCCTAGTTAAGCTTGTCGGTGTCCGTTCGGCAGGGCGAAAGCCTGCGGGACTCGACGCTGGGCTCCCTTGCGCCGTCATGCTTTCTTGGTGTCGGCGGTGTATCCATTCCCATCGAGTTCAGATGCTATCGATTGAAGCTGTCACGTCTCTGGTCGTTATTCGAGTCATGCATGGAGTCAGGTCCTATGAGCGTTTTTCGTTGCTCGCGGAAGTCAGGTTTCACCCTGATTGAACTGTTGGTGGTCATCGCGATCATCGCGGTCCTGATCGCGCTGTTGCTCCCCGCCGTCCAGGCGGCTCGTGAGGCGGCTCGGCGAACTCAATGCGTCAACAACCTCAAACAAATCGGTCTGGCAACTCACAATTACATTAGTTCAAATGATGTGTTCCCTCCGGGGGCGATGCGTGATGGGTTTGGTAGCTTGAGTAACGGGATGAGTTGGCGTCCCATGATCCTGTCGCACATGGAGGCAGGGAACCAGTACAACTCGATCAACTTCAGTGTGCCGATCACTCAGAATGGGGCGGTCCTGGCAACGGTCTGGTATACGTCGATCGCCAGTTTCCTCTGCCCGTCCGACGGGATCGGTCAGGGCCCTGTCGGCTTCGTTCCTTACAAGGGGCCCAATGGGTCGACCTCGATCACCCCGGCCCCGTTCCGGCCCGGCACGACGTCGGGGCAACTCGTCCCCGTGACGAACTACTTGATGAGCTTCGGCGACAACTACGCGATTCTCCCGCTCTCTGGCGCCAACCCCTGGGAAACGGCCGCCGGGACCGTTCCTCAGATTGGATTCAACGGGTTCTGGGGGACCAACAACGCCGGTGGAACGATGCGCGGCTTCTCCGACTACACGACCGGTGGGGTGGCTTCCATCGCGTCGGTCACCGATGGCACGAGCAACACGATCTTCGTCGGCGAAGGGCTGCCTGACGAGGACGCCAACAATGATTTCTATAGCTTCACCGGGGCCGCGGCCGGCGTGACGGTCCCGATCAACTGGAAGACAAACGAACGCGATTCGGCCTGCGTGGATGCCTGGGGTTCGACCAACTGGAAATGTCGCTTCAGCTACGCCGCTCGCGGATTCAAGAGCCGGCACCCCGGTGGGGCGAACTTC
This sequence comes from Singulisphaera photorubra, assembly GCF_045290345.1. GTDB lineage: Bacteria > Planctomycetota > Planctomycetia > Isosphaerales > Isosphaeraceae > Singulisphaera. Next base: position 7,199,308 of record NZ_CP155447.1, read on the forward strand.
GTCTTCGCGGATGGCTCGGTCCACTTCATCAAGAATTCCATCAACCGAGTCGCCTACGCCGCGCTTGGTAGCCGCAACGGCGGTGAGGTGATCAGCTCCGACTCCTACTGATCGACTCGGACCTTCATTTCCTTTTCCTTTCCTTTCGAGCCGGACTCCACGAGCGGAGAAGGTGAATGCCTATCCGCTGGGAGGGCCTTGTCTGAGCTTCCTCCGAGTCCGGCTCGATGTCTGATTTCGCGTGGCCTCTGTCGCCGATCGCATCTCCGAACCAGAACTGAAAAATTCCCGAGCGAGACGAGACGCTCGGCTCTGCGGAGGGTCTTCGTATGCTGATTCATCGAATTCTTTCGGTCCGCCCTGCCTTGTTTGTTGCGCTGGCCAGCCTGATCGTCATGGGCCTTGGTTGTGGTGATGACAGCGGAGTCGCCACGCGCTATCCCGTCTCCGGCAAGGTCACCTACAAAGGAGCACCGATCAAAAAGGCGTCCATCAACCTCGTTCCCAATGATCCCGAGGGCCGCCCGGCGGGAGGGAAGGTCGTCGATGGCGAGTATGTCCTGACCACGGTCAACACTGACGACGGGGCGATCCCTGGAAAATATAAGGTCACCATCGACGACCGAGAGCTCGACGCCGACGCCATGCGCGCCAGCGCCGATGCCGAGGCAAAGAAGAAAGGGGTCTCCTACAGTGTCATTCCCCAGCATCTACAGGCGGGTGCCCTCAAAAAAATGAAAAGTTTGCTTCCTGGCAAGTATCAAATTGCGTCCACCTCCGACCTCGAAGTCGAGGTGAAGAACGAGTCCAATACCTTCAACCTCGAGTTGAAGGATTGATCCCGAGACATCGCTTGGACTCGACCCCACAAAGGCGCCGCGGCTCATTCTCGGCGCCTCCGAAGCATCAAGCCATCACAGAGACTATTTCCAACACCGGCTCTCCGTAGGCGATCTCGCCATCAATCCGGAGGTTCGGGAACCGGGCACGGGCCGTGGCTCGGTCGGTTCGCTTTGTGAGGAGCTTCCAGGCGATCGACGGGTCGAGAGTCACAACCGAATCGGCCACATCCTCCACTTCGTAGTACAATTTCCAGGCGTTCGCCTCGCGTCTGACAAACCAATCGCCCCCGGCTTGCCCAACGACCTTCACCGCGACGAGCGTCCCCTCCGGAGCCGAGACGTCGCGGTAGGTCTGAGGCAAGGCACGCATAAATGTGTCAAGGACCGGGTAATAGAGGTGCCGCTCATCGATCGGGGTGGAACGATCGACGGCATCGGCAATCTGCCGCTGGTGATGCCATCGTTCAGTGAACTCGCGCGCGATGTCGAACCACATGAGCGATTCCGATTCGCCGGCCCAGGCGACGGAAAAGAGAGCAGGCGCAAACGGGTCGGCCGACTCGAAGAACTCCGCAAGCTCGGCTGTGAACTTCTCCATCAGTCCGATCAAGACCGTCGGGCTCAGACGGGACGTGGCCGAGGTCCATTCGGAATTCAGTCGATTCAAATAAGCGACGAGTTCCGTGTAGGAGGCGAATCCCTTCGGCGCATCCGGTGGAACGTAGCCGTCACGCTGCATCGAGAGCCTGCGAAGCGCTGAGTCGAGCAGGTGCGAAGTGATGTCCTTCACGGACCAAGCCGAGCAGACGGTGGGCCGTTGCCAGTCCTTGGGTGAGAGCGAACGCAGCAGGTTGAGGAGATGCCCGTCCAGTTCTCGGAACAGGGGAGCGACGAGGATCGGTTCTGGCGATTTCATCGGGTTTCTCCCTCGTTTTTCGGATTCCACAACCCTTGACAGGCCTCACGGTGATTGGGTTCAGCCTGGCGGTATGTTGTGGGGGGCGTACAAGGGTTGACCTATTTTGGGGCGTCGGCCTGTCCTGCCGCCGCCCTGACGAGGGCGTCGCTTGCCCTCTTCCGTCTGGTCTGGTTGGGGATATCCCCTCTTTCCCTTCACGAGCGGATTGATTGAGTTGAGAAGCCTTCTTGGCCGAGCCGATCCAGGTATACCTTCATGTCGCCTCGGCTTTCGAGGGCCAGACGACGCAGAGCGTCGGGGACGGCATTCCCACGGGGGACCGTGGGAACGAGGAGGATTCCTCGCTCGATGGCGGGTCGTTGTTGATTTTAGCTCAGAGGCGGATCAGTGCCAGGCCCGACTCGGGGTCCATCTCTTTACGGAGGTGCGCGGGGCACTCCACGAGAATGACCTCGAGAGTTGGTCTCACATGAGCTTCGAGGAGGTGGCCTCCCAAGGTGGTGCCGTCGGAGCGGCCGACGACGGTATGCACGTGAACGCTGGGTTCGCTGTCCTTCATGGCGATGTCGCCGGTCAGTGAGAGAACTTCAACCTGTTCGTTGAACGGCATTTTCTTGTAGTCCTTCGTCTCCCAGTTGAAGTAGCCCAGGGTTACGTCGCTGAAGGCTCCGATGGCCGACAAGCGGCTGGCGCCGAGCCGCCTCGTCTTGGCGAATTCCACTAACGTGGACATGACCTCGTCCCCCTTCTCGAAGATCAGGGCGTAGGTTTTCTCTCCCTCATGGTCGTGGATCAACTTTGATTTCATCGTGTCCTCTCCTTGTGTTGCTCGGTGGCCGCGAACTCTGGAAGCAAGTGATCGTGATTCAGGAGGGGTCGGTCAGTTCCGGGGCGGGCGTGTAGGACAGGTCAGTCAGGTGAGGCGTTTCGAGGCGGGTCCCACCGGCCGCCTGAGAGTCGATCAGGGCGGCCAGGATCCCGGTGACGAGGTACGTACGTTCGACCGGATAGCTCGGTTGGCCCGTGCGGAACATGACTTCGATATGATTGCATAAAAAGCTGAAATGGTCGCGTTGGGGCTTGTTCAGGATCGACCAGGTGCCGACCGGTTCGGCCGTACCGCGGACTCGCGCGGCGAAGGCGAACTCGTCGGCCAGCCCGCGTGAGAGATAGGCCGCCGCCTGGAAGCCGTCGCGGTACTCGACCAGAAGGACGACCGCGTTGGGGTCGGCCTTGCTGAGTGCCTCGGGGTCGGTCCCGATCGCCTTGTGCTTGGGGAGGTGTCGGATTGCTTCGTGGACCAGGTCGGCCGGCCACCGTCCTTCGCGGGCGGCGTCCCACGCCGCCTCGCCTTGCAAGCACTGGACCGCCTTGACCCCGATGGCGCCTTGCCCGCGGCGCTCGACGAAGGACTGGAGCAATTCCAGGGTGTGGAACCCATAGACCTCGAGGCCGGCGAATCCAAACGCCAAGCCGCTGTCGAGCGTGATCCCTTGCCGGAACGCCAGAGCGGGGCGACGCCAGGCGACCGGCACACTCGACCCGGCCATCATCGGAAAACCAAGTGTACGCGACTGCTCGTACATCCAGCGGGCATTCTCCCACGAGTAGGAAAAGTGCTTGTCATTGTAGACCGGCACGCTTCGCCCCGACCTTCGAAAGACCTTGACGATCTCCTCGAACAGCCTGCGTCGCGGGTAGAGATGCTGCCCCTTGGCGTTGGTCGGATAATCGCCGTGCTCGCCGATCAGGATGACGCCATCGACGTCGAGCGAATCGCCTCCCAGGCCCAAGGCTTCGGCGGGAGTCTCGAAGAGAGGGATGCCGTAGCGTGCGGCCATCCCTCGGCCGATATCCGAGGGGGGGAACTGTTCGATCGCCAGGCTGACGACCTGGCAATGGGGCTGGTGCGTTCGCCCTGCGATCGCATAGCCTTCGATAAACTTGGTAATAATGTCGTCAGCATGCGAGTATTTGAAGTAGGCCGTAGTGATCGCGGCCAACCGTTTCGGCTGCCCTTGCGGTGGTGGCAGGGCATCCGTGGGGAGCACGACCGTCGGCTCGGGCATCCGCGGACTCTCGAGCAGGAATGAGCCTGAGGAGTCGGTTTCGGGGCGCTTTGCTTGGTCTGGGGTCGTGGCCGCGAGCAAACTGGGAGGGCGGCCACCGACGAGTTGGCCTCCCACGGCACCGGCGGCGGCTGTCAGGACGTCCCGACGCGTGGGGTGGCGGCTCTCGCTCATCGTCTTGGTCCTCGAAAGCAACGAAGTGGATGGATGGCCCCTGTCGTCAACCAAAAGCATGGCAAGAATGTGGCCGGTTCGAAAGTTTATTCCTGGAGGATGCGGTTGCCGTTGCCAAGTCCCATTTCCAATCAATGGAAATCATGAGTGATTGATGCTGCGGACGGGGTGCCCGCGGACCCAGGAGGGGGCGCGAGGGTCGGCCTTGTTGGGAACGATTCCTTTCTGGGACCGCGAGCGCCCCGCCTGCTCTGTTTCCTGTCGTTCAGGACTTGGGGAGGGAGAAGTCTCGGAAAGTTCGTGGGAATTGTCGGTCCGGTCGATCATAATCAGACCCAAGTCTCGCCGTCTCCGCTCGAGTTCATCCCAATCACGTTCAGGAGAGGATCGATGTCGCATCTGAGTCGTCGCCAGTTTCTGGGTCGTTCGGTGGCCGCCGGCATCGGCGCAAGCTTCGCCATCGGGGGCACCAAGTCGTCTGGCCGGGTCATCGGCGCCAATGACACCATCCGCATCGGTGTGGCCGGCTTGAACGGCCGAGGATCGGCGCACGTCGACGCCTTTGCCGGCATGAAAGGGGTCGAGATCACTTACCTGATCGACCCGGATAACACGACCTTCAAGAAACACCTCGGCACGATCAGCAAGCGGGGGGGAAGCGTCCCGAAGACGGTTGCGGACGTTCGCCGCGCGCTCGATGACAAAGAGCTCGACGCGATTTCGATCGCCACGCCCAATCACTGGCACGCCCTGATGACCATCTGGGGCTGCGAGGCGAACAAGGACGTCTACGTCGAGAAGCCGGCCAGCCACAACGTCCACGAGGGGCGGATCGCCGTCGACGCCGCGCGCAAGTACGACCGGATCGTCCAGCACGGCACCCAGAACCGGTCGAATCCGGCCTGGGCCCAAGTGGCCGAGGCGGTCAAGTCGGGTAAGTACGGCAAGTTGAACGTCTCACGCGCCCTCTGCTACAAGTCGCGCCCGAGCATCGGGTTCAAGCCGGACATTGCCACGCCTGACAATATCGACTTCAACCTCTGGACCGGGCCGGCCCCTGAGCACCCGTTCAACAGGAACCTTGTTCACTACAACTGGCACTGGTTCTGGGACTACGGCAACGGCGACATCGGCAACCAGGGGGTCCACGAGATGGACAAGGCGCGCTGGCTGATCCCAGGCGCCACCCTGCCCAAGAGTGTGATCTCGGTCGGCGGCCGGCTTGGCTACAAGGACCAGGGGCAGACTGCCAACTCCCAGATCGCCGTCCTCGACTACGGCGATTCTCAGATCATCTTTGAGGTCCGTGGTTTGCCGACGGAAGGGTATCACGGCGAGATGGTCGGTAACTTCGCCCACCTCGACTCGGGGACGCTTACCGTGAAGAAGGGAGTCGCGGTGTTCATCCCCAAGGGGAGCGACAAGGCCGAGCCGCTGCCCAAACTCAAGACGCCGCTGGGCCCGGTCGTTGACGGTGAGAAGGGGCACTTCGCCAACTTTATCGCCGCGATCCGCAGCCGCAAGGTCGAGGATCTCAACGCCGACATTCTCGAAGGCCACTACTCGGCCGCCCTCTGCCACCTCGCCAACATCTCGTACCGCCTGGGCAAGCCGACTCCGTTCAGCTCCAAGGCTTTCAGCGACAACAAGGACGCCACCGAGGCGTTCGGCCGGATGGAAGAGCATCTCAAGGACAATGGCGTGAAGCTCAGCGAGACGACCTACCAGGTCGGGCCCAAACTCGTCGTCGACGCCAAGAGCGAGTCGTTCGTCGATAGCCCCGAGGGCAATAAGCTCCTGACCCGACAGTACCGCGAGCCGTTCGTCGTCCCCGAGTCGATCGCCTGAGCGATCGGACTTGGTTTTACGATCGCTGGGCCCGGGCTCTCTTCCACGAGTTCGGGCCCAGGCTGCGCGCGGCCATCGGAATTGGGAAGAGGGGAGACGCATTGTTGGAACTCGACACTTATTTCATGGGATTCTTCCTGGTGACCGCCAGCGCCATTCTGGCGATCATCGGCTTGCTCACTGTCCGGAAACTGCTCAGTACCAGAGACCTGATCTCTTGCCACGACGTTGGCGGCTACCTGCTCTCGGTGGTCGGCACCCTCTACGCGGTGATCCTCGGCCTGATCGTGGTCGATTCCATGGGGAGTTTCCAGCAAGCCCGTCTGACGACCGAGCAAGAGTCGAATTCGTTGGCCAACGTCCTCATCCTCGCGAAACAGCTTCCCAAGCCGAAGCGGGACGAGATTCAGAAGCACGCCCTGACCTACATCGATCAAGTCATCAACGACGAGTGGCCCAATATGGATGAGGGTCGGCACTCGGACAAGGCTCGCGAATCCGCGATCCGCCTGTTCGACGTGGTCACCGACTTCGAGCCGAAGACCGAGAAAGAGAAGGCGATCTACGCCACCCAACTCACGTCCCTCTGTCAGTTCTGGGACAGCCGGCGGACCCGGACTGTCACCGCTGCGTACGGCGTGACTTCCCTCGAGTGGCTCGTCCTGTTCGTTGGCGGCGCGGTCACCGTCGCATTCACTTACTTCTTCAAGCTGGACAACCTGCGGATTCAGAGTGTCATGACGATCATGGTCTCGACCCTCATCGCCCTGAACCTCTTTCTCGTCCTGATGTTCGGCTACCCGTTCTCAGGCGATCACCGCGTCAGCCCCGACGGATTCCGGGTGGCCGGACTGATCATCGGACAGGAGAACCGCCCCTCGGAGCCCGCAAGCTCGCCGTATCGGTAAGGATCTGGGCATGGAGATCGAGATGGTGGGCTGTGCCCATCTTACGGGAATCATCGACAATCAAGGAGTGTCAGGGAGGCTGAACTCAAAGTTATATGTATGCTTTCCGTCGGCGATATGGATTCCCATCTTGCCGACAAGCCCCACGAGTTGCCCGGAACCGGAGTTTGGCACCACGGTGATGGAAAGTTGCTGGTCACCGTTCGACATGGTGCCGCTGTGCTGGAGGACGAAGTTGCCGTGGCGGCCATGGAGCGTCCCTGTCACCCGTTCGATCGCGACGTAACCGGCCGAGCCCTGGACTTCGGTGCTGGCGGCCAGCATCTCCCCTTTGCTGGTCGCTTCGAGATCGCCATGGAACTGCTTCTCGATCGACATCCGGCCGAGGGTTGAGCCTTCGGCCTGGTCGGGCGCCGCCTGCGGGTTGAGCTTCACTTCAAACGATCCCGTTGCCTGCGTTGCCATGACCACCTCGGTTCTTGCGGGGAGAGAAGTGTCATCAGATATCGATGGATCGAGTCGCTTACGATTTATTCGGCAGATGATCCGAGAAGCTGCAACGCCCGATCTTCGGCCGCGCTGTTCCGTCGCTCAACGAGGATGGTAATGAGCGTCGAGGTCACCGCGCACCCGGCGATGGTCAGCGCCATCGGTCGGGCCGTGCCGTCGTGAAAGATGCCGACGATGGCACCGGTCGCGGCGCCGACCGTGAACTGGAGCATGCCGAGCAACGCGGAGGCGGCTCCGGCCTGGTGGGGGAAGGGGGCCATCACGGCGGCGGTGGCGTTGGGCAAGATGAGCCCGACCGTCATGAGGCAGAGAAAGATGTCCGCGAAGAACGCGGGGAATCCACCAATCCCGGTCCAGGCGAGGACGGGGAGCAGAAGGGCGGTCACCAGGTTGCCGATCGAGGCTCCGCGAAGGATCGTGTGGGTGTCATAGTGGCGGGTCAGCCAGCGATTGACCTGGGCCGCGCCGATCAGGCCGATCGCGTTGCTGGCGAAGAGCAAACTGAACGCGGTTGGCGAGAGCCCGTAAAACTGCATGAAGAGCGAGGGGGCCGACGCGACATAGGCGAAGATCAGGCCGAGCGCCAGGCTGACCGGGGCCGCGTAGCCGACGAACTTGCGGTCGACGATCATCGCGGCATAGCGGCGCCCGATCGAGCCGATCGAATCTCGAGTACGACGCGAGGGGGGATGAGTTTCGGGCAGGTCGACCGCGACCGCGATGCCGCAGAGGCAGGCGAAACCGGCCAGCGCCCAGAAGATCAAACCCCAACTCCCGATCCGCATCAACCAGCCGCCGGCGGACGGCGCGAGGACCGGGGCGATCCCGATGACGAGCATGAGCATCGAGTAGATCCGCGACGAGTCGGCCTCCTCGAAGGAGTCGCGGACGATCGCCCTTGCGATCACCATGCCCGTCGCACCCGCCAGGCCCATGACGAATCGGGCGAGAATCAAGGATTCGATCGAGCGGGCAAACGCGCATGTCATGGAGGCGACAGCGAACGCGGCGCAACCCCAGAGCAACGGCTTACGACGCCCGAGGCGGTCGGAGATCGGCCCGCAAATGAGCTGCCCGATCGCCAACCCTGCCAGGAAGAAAGAGAGCGTCAGTTGCATCGCCCCCCCCTGCGCCTTGAGGTCGCGCTCGATCTGGGGGAAGGCCGGCAGGTACATGTCGATGCCGAGCGGACCGAAGGCGTCGAGCAAGCCAAGGAGGATGATGAAACGGAGCCCAGGGCTGACCGAAGAAAGGGCGGCTTCCTCGCCGTGCGAAGGAGCAAGCGTCAACAATTGATCTGAGGCCATTGATGAGTCTCGGAGGTCTCGGGATGAGGCTGCGGATGGGGGGGGAGCGTCGGGCGGGGTGGAGGAGAGAGAGCCGCCAAGCCTGGCCATCGAATGTTCACGAACGTTCGCGGCGATCATTCCCTTGACCGGCGAACGTCGCGAATTATAGGGCCAACATCTGTCGAGGCAACTCCGGCCGTTCGAGATTCAACGCGTTCCTCATCGCCGTTGAGCCCCGGCCTGTGGATCCGCGTTCGCTCGCCTCGCGGCAATGAAGCCGCCCCTCACTCTCTTGGGGACGGTAGGCGCCTCGCTCACTTGACGATGATCAGCCCGAGCGCGTGAATGGATTTTGTCGACCGTCCCTGGAGCCCGACTGGGACTTCGCCGTTGCTGGAGACGTTGTTGGGGCTTCCGCCGTTCACGTCCCCGAGCCAGGGGGAAGTGTAGGAATCGCTGGGGACGAGTCGGCCGTTCTTGACACGCATGTAGACGATTTCAAACCCATCGACCCCCAGGCCGGTGTGGGTCCGGAAGCCACCGACGGCGTAGCCCGACTTGGCGACGGTGGTCGTCTCGGGGCTTGCCACTGTGCCGTGGCGTTCCCCCTCGATCAGGCGGGTGCCTGATCGGTAGATCGGCTGGACCGAGCTGATCTTCGGCCCGCCGAAGAACAAGTGGGTGCTGGTTCTCACCCCCACCAGGATCGACCCCGCGGGGCCGACGTCGCGAAACTTGTCGCGGTTTCCTCCCCAGAATGATGCGGGCAGGTCGACGAGTCGGTCGGGGGCGTATCCTTTCTGGCTCCCTGACGCGGGGTAGGTCTTCACGGCCGGCCCCGGCTCCGGCCTGGAATTTCCCCTCGGATTCCCCTGTGAATTGAGCGGGAAATCTGTGTTGAGATTCATGTTCATGTGGGCGTTCATGTTCGCCCGGTGCATGGCGGCGAGCCGGTCCCTCGGGAACGATCCGAACGTGGACGGGAGGCCGTCGCGCGGTTTGAGAGGCTCGCTGGGCTTTGCGACCGTCACAGGGGCGGGCTTTGCGAGGTGGAGCAACGTGAGGTGCCGCGCCTCGGCGATCAAGGGAAAGGCGTTCACGTAGAGGTCGCGTTTCACCGTGCCCTCGGCGAGGAGCAGGCCCAGGGTTTGGCCGAGCTCCGGGGACAGCGCGAGCAGATCACGAAACTCCTTGACCATCAGGCCCGCTTCGGCCGCGGCGACCGAGATGTTCATTTCCTCCTCGAACTGGGTCGCCAACGCAAAGACAGGCTCGGTCCGACTCAGTGCGGCCCCTGTTTCTTTCACGGCGCGGGCGTACCGATCGAGGTCTTCCTGCATCAGCTTGTCCATCCGCTCGTGGGGCGGGTAGAGGGCGACGACCGTGTCGGTGACCTCCTTGCCAAAGGATCGGGACTTCAGGACCACGTCGCGTACCTGGTCGGTCTTCTCGATGAAGCCGCGGTTGTGACAACTCATGCAAGAGATGCCGTTGACCACGGCACCATCCGCCTGCTTGTTGTCGCGCACGATCTCGGTCGGCCCTTTGTCGATCCGTTGTCCATGGCCATCCGTGAGCATGTAACCATTCAAGCCGTTGGGGAGTGCGAAGACGGTTTCGCCGCCGTCGTGTTCGAAGTCAAACGCTCCGCTGCCCGGCCCGAGGGGATGGGCGAACAGGTTCTTGCGGTCGGCGTTCCCGCCGAAGTCGTAGCTCCGCCAGTAGCCACCGTTGGTCGACTCGTGTCGTTCGATCAGCCGGTTGTTCCGCGAGACTCCCGAGGCGTTGAAACCGGCTCGAACCGCGCGGTCTTGACGGATGTTGGCGAGGGCGTCGACGTCGAGCTTCTTCTCGAGCTCCTCAATCGTGGTTGGCAGGCGAAGCACATCGTGGTAGAGCGGCGGCCTTGAGGCTGCGTACACGAACCAGTCGGCCCGGACGAACGGCAGCTCGCAGTCGGTCATGGTGTTGATCGACTCCGAGCTGGTGCCGTTGTATTTGATGCCGTAGGGGTATTCGCTCAGGATGGCGGACCACGTGCCCTCGTCCCAGAGGTAATCCCGGAGGTCGATCCGGAGGACGACCCGTCTGGGGTCGATCGGCTTGGGGACGGTGATCTGCCGGCTCCAGGAAAGGCTGTTGATCAGTTTGGAAAGGCCGTGGCGATAGGTCTGGAGCTGGTCTTCGTTGTCGCCGGCGTTCGCAAGATGGGTGAGGGTGAAGTAGCGGATGAACCGGCGCTCACGGGTCCCAAGGGTGCGGAGGTCGTCGAGGACGGCCCTCAACACCTCGAGCTCTGTCATGAACCTCCGGCTTGTGCTGTTGACCCGGGGTGCGGTCTGATCGGAGGCACCCGCCTGGATCCAGCCGCGCAGCAGGGCCACCTCTCTCGCGCTGGGCCTGGGGAGTGGTGCAGAGTTCGCGGTCTGGTTTTCGAAATCGATTTCCGGCGGCATGTCTCCGCCGACCACACGTTTGAGGAGCTTCGACCGCTCGGGGTCTCCCGGAACAACCCGCTTGCTCTCGACGAGTTTCTTGAGGTCGGTGACGACGTTCAGACCCCCTTCGTTCCGCCCGTTTTGGCCGTGGCAGCGGTAGCAGTATTTTTCGAGCACGGCCCGGGCCGTCTCGGCCGAAGCGCCCGGAAGCCGGTCGGCCGCGCGGCCCTGCTTGGCGAACGAGAGCCACACACCTGCGAGGAAGACAAGGGAACATGTGATCAGGAAGCGGGTGGTCCTGGTTCTTCGCAATGGCAACATTTTAGGAAGGCTCCAGATTCGCTCTCGCGGCTGACGTTGGCACGCGAAAGGATGTGGGATCGATGATCCTCGATCCAACCTCTGTCTGCTTCAGCACTTCAAACGTCGAGAATTGCGTGAAACGACCCGTGACGACCCCAAGTCGCTGTTGCGCTCACTGAATCACTCAGTCGTCATCGACTGAGCTCTCTAATTTCACAGAGAGGTCAATCAAAGACACGTTTACCCCGGGGATACTATCGCATTCCCTCATGCCTTTTGCAACCGCTACGGTCGGTCTTCGACACGTGTCAGGCTTTCGGCGCGTTCCTGGAGTACCGGCGAGAGCGGGCAGGCGGTCGGTCGGGCTACTGGAATGACTTTTCGAGTCGGCGTAGGCCTTCGTCGATTGAGACGGAGGGTTTGTAGCCGAAGTCGCGGCGCGCGGCTCTGATGTCGAACCAGTGGGCGGTCGAGAGCTGGTGTGCCAGGAATCGGGTCATCGGCGGCTCGGCGGTGCGTCCTAGGGCGCGATAGACCTGTTCGAGAAGGGTACCTGCCAGGAGGGCGGCTCCGCGAGGGACGCTTCGAGTGACCGGCGGAACCCCCGCGGCGGCGAGGATGCCGTTGATCAAGGACCAGAGCGGCCAGGGCTCCCCTTGCGAGAGAAAGTAGGCTTTGCCGTGGACCGGCGAATCGGGACCAGGAGCCAGGCGGTCGGCCGCGAGCAGGTGGGCCTCGGCGGCGTTATCGATGTAGATCGAGTCGACAAGATGATCCTTGCGGCCGATTCGGCGGAGCCGGCCCGCGCGGGCCCGGGCGATCAGGCGGGGGATCAGGTGGTTGTCCCCAGGGCCCCAGATCAGGTGGGGCCGGAGCGCTGTGGTGGCCAGCTCGGCGCAATCGGCTTCGAGGACCAATCGCTCGGCCAGGGCCTTGGTCGCGGGATAGGGCGAGTCGAACCGGCTGGCATACGGGGCCGTTTCGTTGACCCCTTCCTGGTCGCGGCCGTCGAAGACGACGCTGGGAGAGCTTGTGTAAACAAGTCTGCGAACGCCGCGGGCCCGGCAGGCCTCGAGCACGTGGCGCGTCCCGTCGACATTGCAGCGGTGATACTCCTCGTACGGGCCCCAGATGCCCGCCTTGGCCGCGACGTGAAAGACGACGTCGCAGCCCTCGACCGCGCGGAGGACCGCCTCCGGGTCGGTCAGGTCGCCACGGATGGGTTCGACACCGAGCGCGGTCAAGGCGGGGTACTCGCCCCGCGCCAGACTGCGGACGGTGTCGCCTCGGGCGCGGAGGAGCCGGACGATCGCGTGGCCGAGGAATCCGCCGCCGCCGGTCACCAGCGCGTTCATCGCAGTCTCCCGGCCGCCCAGACGGCCAACTTCTCGCGGAATATCTTGGCGTTGTGACGGATGTCGACCGGGAACGCCTTATGGAACAAAATGGTCGTGATCCCCTTCGTCTGAGGATGTCTTGCCCCGAGTTCGAGAAGCTCGCGGCGCAAGGCCTCTTTCGAAAGCGGCCGTTCCTTGGTCTTGCCGGCCGCAGTTGCCGCACGTTGCCGCTCGACGCAGAGGACGGGCTTCATCGCCCCGCGCGGGCCGACCCCGACCAGCGCGGTGCGGAAGACCGCGGGATGGGTATTGAAGATGGCCTCGCAGGGGATCGTGAAGAGCGTTTCCTCCAGGGTCACGACGCGGTGGGCCTTGCGTCCGCAGAACCAGATTCGACCTTGATCGTCGCGATAACCGACGTCTCCCATCCGATGATAGACGTCCCCCCCCTGCCCTGGAATCGCGATCTTGGCCAGGGTGGTCGACTCGGGGCGGTTGACGTATTCGCGGGTCACGACCGGTCCTCGGACGACGATCTCGCCGATCGCGCCGTCGGGGAGGCTGAGATCGGCCGACCAGCTCGTGATGGGCTCGTCGGAGATTCGGATGATCTTCACTTCAACATCGCCGACGGGCCGGCCCACGCAGACTCCGGCCCCGCGGTCGGTCAGGTCCCTTGTCTCGTTGAGGATTTCGTGGCTGTCGATCGAGCAGACCGGGAGCGACTCGGTGGCACCGTAGGGGGTCGTCAGGGACGCGCCTGGCTCGAGCATCGTGGCGAACGTCCCGAGCACCTCGGCCGGCACGGGGGCTCCCGCCGAGATCACCCGGCGGATCGTCGGCAATTTGATGCCGTGCCGTGCCCCGTGGTCGCCGACGCGGCGGATCAGGGCCGGGGAGCCGAACATGTTGGTCACGCCGAAGTCTTGGATCGTCTGGAAGATCATCCCCGGGCTGACCTGCGCCGGGCGGGTGAAGTCCATCTCGGGGATGATCGCCGTCATTCCGAGCGCGGGGGCGAACAGGGCAAAGAGCGGAAAGGTGCAGAGGTCGATCTCGCCCGGGCCAAGGCCATAGAGGTCGCGGAGCACGGCCACTTGCGCATCGAAGATCGAATGGGTGTAGACAGCCCCCTTGGGGACTCCCGTGCTGCCACTGGTGAAGAGGATCGCGGCGACCTCGTCGGCCCGGGTCGGAGCAATTGGATACGGTTCATCCGTAACAAGCCATGGCTTGTTCCCGCGAGCATACCAGTCCTTGCAAGGGGGCGCGACGGGCAGGACGGTTCGGAGGGTCGCCTTGCCCCAGCCGAGCAGCCGGCGCGCGAGGTTCGCCAGGGGGATGCCGATAAACGCCTCGGGCTCGGCCTCGGCCAGACATTGGCCGATGTTCTTGATCCCCATCCCCGGGTCGATCAGGACGGGGATCGCCCCTGTTTTGAACAGAGCAAAGGTCAGGGCGAAGAATTCGAGGCTCGGCTTGACCATCAAGACCGTGCGCACCCCCCGGGTGATGCCACCTCGCTCCAGGACGTGCCGCGCCACGGCGTCGCTCTCGCGGTCGAGCTGCTGGAACGTCCAGTGCGTGTGCGCCGGCCGGCCCGCGCGGTCGCGCCCCGCCGGGCAGACGGCCGCCAGCGTGTAGGGCTGGGTCTTCGCCATCTCTCGCAGGTGAGTGGCGATGTTGACGACGGCCGGGCTGGCGCTGGCGCCGATGCCGGTGGACTCAACGCCTCGGATCGGACTGATCCCTTCCGTCGCCACCGGAGTCTCCTTATTGTGCGGCCCCGGAGGGGCGACCGTTCATAGCCAGGGGCTGTGTAATTCCCTGGGATTGACAAGTGCGTAAGTTGAAATCTTTTTAGCCCCTTCGGGGCTGCAATGTATAACTATGTCGAGTCTGCCGCAAGGAAACCGGGCCGTCTGTCTGCCCCGGAGGCCGAAATTCGCGGGAGAAACTTGTTCCCACGCTCCGCGTGGGAATGCCGTCTTGGCCGCTCCGCGGCCCCAACCGCCGGGGAAGACGACGCAGAGCGTCGAGGAAGGCATTCCCACGCAGAGCGTGGGAACGAGATCCCGCTATCCTTGCTGCAGTCTCATTATGTCGAACAATTTCCAGGGATTTCACCCCTAGCGATGAACGGTCGTACCTTCGGGGCTACAAAAAACACATGAGTCTAACACCGGGGCTTCGGCTCACGGGCTTATTCCCACTCGAGGCACCCGGGCGTCTTGCTCGAGCGGATGGTTCGCGAGGAATTCACGGACCAAGGGGACGATCGCCTCGGTCTCGTCCTCGAGGATATAGTGCCCGGACTTGGCGAACCGGTGGACCTCCGCGCTGGGGAATCGGCGGATCCATTCGTCGAGGAAATGGTGGTCGAACACGAAGTCCTTCATCCCCAGCCGATCAACATCGGCACGCTTGCCAGCGCTTCGAGGCGATCTTCGACTTCGGAGATGAGTTCGTAACCGCGGTCGCCGGGGCGGAGCGGGATGTCCTGGACGAATCGGTGAATCGCGATCCGATTGGCCCATGAGTCATAAGGCGCGAGGTAGGCGTCGCGAACCGTGCGCGACATCGGGTGATGGGTGCAGCCGATCCAAGGGGAGGCGGTCCCCCGGCAGAACGCGTTCAGGCCGCGGACCATCCAGGCGCCCAGCGGCGTGTCGCGGCAGACCCACAAGAGCCAGGGGAACGATTTCGATTTGGGCAGGTGGAAGGCGCCCGTATTGAGGATCACCAATCGGGCGATTCGCTCGGGGTGGCGTGCGGCGTAGGTCATGCCGATCATACCGCCCCAGTCGTGGAGCACCAGCGTCAGGTTGCTGTTGACCTCAAGGTGGTCAAGGAGGGCTTCGAGGTCGTCGACCCGCTGGCTCAGCGTGTACTGGTACCGCGAGTCATCGGGCTTGTCCGAGAGTCCGCAGCCGATGTGGTCGGGGACAATGGTCCGGTACGAGCCGTTGAGCGCCTCGACCAGCGAGCGATAGTAGAACGACCAGGACGGGTTGCCGTGGACCATGACGACCGGCTCGCCCTGACCCTCGTCGAGGTAATGGTAGCGCAGGCCTCCCAGGTCGAGGTCACGCCCCGGATGGGCCAGGCGAAATTCGTCGAAGGCGCTGGTCATTCTTAGTCCTGCATCTCAGTCGGCTCAAAAACTTGGCGGATTTGTGGCCCGGGCCATGGCTTCTCTTTGTAGGGTGGGCACGGCCCACCATCGTCTTTGTTCTTCCCTTTGGACTGCGTAAAGATGGTGGGCTGTGCCCACCCTACAAGAAAAGATCACCTGATCAGCAAATAAGAACAGATTACCACTCGAGTCCGAGCATCAGGCAGTTCAAACCGCTGCCGATGCCGAGGAAGGCGACGCGGTCGCCGGGCTGGAGGAAGTCGCGGTCTTCGGCCAGGGCGGCGGTCAAGGGGAGCGAGACGGTGCCGATGTTGCCCAGGTAGGGGAAGCTGGAGAACTCCTTGGCGGGGTCGATGCCCAGCGACTGGAGGATCGTGTCGCGGTGCCCCGAGCCGACCTGGTGGCAGATGACCTTGTCGATCTGGTTGCGCATCCAGCCGAACTTGCGGAGGAAGGCGGACCAGGTTCGGGTGCCGAGGTCGACACCGTGCTTGAGCACGGAGATCGAGTCGGTCGCCATGAACTGCTGCAAGCCGCCGAGCGGGCGGATCGCCTCCAGGCCCCAGCGGCAGAGGGCGTGGAACTGCGGGGCAGTGTGGGTCACGCCGCCAAGCAGTCGCCGTCGCTTCGGTTCGGAGAATGAACCGTCGGTCAGGAGCAATGCCACCGCGCCCGAACCACCGGTGAGGGTGGCCAACGACTCGCGGAAGTTCTCCATCGTCGGCTGCTGAATCATCCGCTCGATCATGATGTCGTTGATCTCACGTGCGGTCTCGCACGAGACGACCATGCCCGCCTTGATTTGACCGAGCTCAATCCGGTTGGCGATGTCGATCATGCCGTTGAGCACGCCCAGGCAGGCGTTGCTGATGTCGTAGACCGCCGTCTCTTCGCCGACCCCGACCCCGGCGGCCACGCGGCAGGCGGTCGCCGGCTCGAACAACTCGCGGCAGACCCCCGCGTAGATCAAGACCCCGATTTCCTCGGGCTTCACGCTCGACGTCGCCAACGCCTGCTTGGCCGCTGCGATCGCCCCATCAGAGACGCGGTAGTCTTCGTCCCACCATCGCCGTTCGACGATCCCCGTCAGCGCTTCGAGCTGCCCTTGGGGAATGCGTAGGGCCTCGTAAAAGCCCGTCAGCCGCGATTCCAGCTCGGTCGACGTCACCACCACGGGCGGTAGCTCGTAGCCGATCGCATCGACATAGACTCGCGAATATCTCATCAGAGTCTCCCCGATGCTTGCTTAGGGATTGAAGCCGAGCGTAAAGTCGTTCATCTGGAAGATCGTCCGGCCGTCGACGGTGAGGAACCCAGCAGCCCAGAGCCGGCGGCGGTGGTCGTCGACCTTCGTGATCGTGGCCTGGACCACGACGCGGCCGGCGGTGGGGAGCACCTGACCCCGGTAAGTCCAGCGATGCGGGACGTCCGGAGCGGCGTCCTCAAACTGGGATTCGCTCCCCACCCCCCAGCGCTCGGCGGCCACGACTTTAAGCAGTTGCCGGAACGATTCCAACCCCAATGAGCCCGGGCAGACCGGATCCTGGTGGAAATGGGCCTTGAAGTACCAGGCTCCGGGATCCACATCCTGAGACCCTTCGATGAACCCGAGTCCCGCCGGCCCGCCGTCGGGAATAAAGAGATCCACCTGGTCGATCATCCGCAGTTGCTCGTCGGGGAACGGGGGCGTTCTCGGATAATCGAGCTGCTTGGCCCGGGCTCGCTCGTCGGGGCCCGGCTGGTAGAGCGCGGCGTCGCGGATGCCGATCTGCTCGGCCAAGGCCTCGGCGCGGAAGAAGCCGAAATAGGTGTCGCCTCGATAGATGAGCTGGCCACCGGCCGCGGCCCGGACCTCGAGGTCATAATTCTGGATGATCATGCCCCCGGATCGCGCGACCTTGGTGATCTTGACGGTCGTGACCAGGGTTCCGGTCTCGGGAGTCACCTCGACGAACTGGACGGCCGAGCCTCCCAGGTTGCGGAATTTGAGGTCTTCCTCGCTCGTCAGGGCCGAGCCGATGTACGCCGCGAGCCAGCCGCAAGGCTGAAGCGCGGCCTCGAGCAGCACGGCGAAGGGCATCCGCCCTTGCCGCTCGGCGGCAAAGTACCAAGCGTCGGCCGGGATGTCGTAACGCGCTTCGATCACACCGCCGGCAACATGTTTCCAAGGCTCCGCGTCGATCGCCGTGATCCGGTCGAGGAACTGGAAGGGGGGGCCAGGCAAGCGGGCGATCACCCGGCCGGAGTCGAAGATCTTGTAAGGGGCGCCAAACGCTTCGGAGGGCTTGCCGATGGCGAACGCCGTGATCCGATCGCAGTCGAACAAGGGGACCGGCTCGGAGTTGGCCGAAACCGTGCCCGTCCCCTCCGGTCGATTCGCCCAGAGTGTCTCGACCGCCTCACGCGACAGGCCGGTCATACGGAGCGACATGTCGGTGATCTCGACCACCGGCTTGCCGTCGGCATACATCAAGGCATCCACGATCGCATAAGGCTCGGGGCCGTAGCCCAGTTCCTTGATCGAGACCTCGTAGGTGACCATCCGGGTGGATTCGATGACCTGGCCGCGGCACTTCAAGCGGCTGGCGACGCCCGGCACCGGCTCGCAGGCCACCTGGTCATGCTCGCCGATCCAGCCCATTCGGGTCAGGTAGATCCGGAGCGTGTGCAGGCAACACTCGAACATGAGCGTCCCGGGCATCACGCGGTCGTCGACGAAGTGGCAGGTCATGAACCAGTCGTCGGGGTGGATGTCCGCCTCTGCGCGGATCAGGCCGAGGCCGAACCGCCCCCCCTTGGGGTCGAGCGTTTCGACCCGGTCGACCAGGGTCATCCGCCCCCCCGGCAGGCGGGCCGGGTTCTGCAACGAGAGTCCGGCGAACCGGGATCCGAACGCGGTGGCGAGGTCGCCCTGCCGGAGCGCCTCGACCTGGTGCGCGGAGTAGGACTCGACCGCCATCGGGACAAGCTCGACCCAGTCGGCCGGCCGACCGCTTGGCCGGGTCTGACGCTGGAGCCGGGGGGCAACGACCCCTTCGCCCGCGGCGAGTGCCTTGGCGGTGAAGAAGCCCGCGCAGCCTTCACTCATCGTCATCAAAGGGACGCCGCCGACGGTCGCCTCGAAGCGGAACCGAAAGAGGTACGTCTCGCCTTGGCGGAAGAAGTGATCGATGTGGATATCGTACCGGATGACGTCGCCCGGGCCCGGGAGGCCGCGGTGAAAGGTCACGACCGCGTCGAGCAAGCGGTAGACCGCGTGCCCCTTGGTGATGAAGTCGATCCCGAGGTAGGCGGAGAGGAACAGGTCGGCCTGCCCCGACTCGACGGCGATGCAGGTCGGGATCCGGCCGCCGTCAAGATACCAGGCGCCGGGGAGGACGTCATGCTCGGTGACCACCCGGCCACTCTGCATCGAACGCGGCTCCCCTTCAATCGTGAGGATGCGATCGACCAGCATCAGCGGCTCGTCGGGGAGCCGGACCCGGGTCGGGTGCGCGTCGATCGCCGCGAAGTCGGGGCCGAGCACCGCTCCGATCGAGCCGATGGCGTACTCCATGCACTGGTTGCGATCCAGGGCCGGTGGCTCGCTCTGATGATGGCTTGTTGTTGGAGGAGCGTAGTCCTCGACGAGCGGTACGCCGACGATTGGGGAGGGCGAGGGCGCAGTCGGCTCGGCCATCAGCGCCTCGATCAAGGCCATCTGAAAGGCGAGCTGGTTCGACATCGTCTGGCCGATGTTTCCGGAGACACGGAGGAACGCCTCGTGCGCCTCGGCCTTGGCGGTCTCGCTGCTCGCGAGCTGAAGAGTCAAGGGATCGATCTCCAGGGCAAGTTGTGGCACGGCGGCAGTTCCCTGGTGTCCATTGCGCGCGGGATTCGCTGAAGCGGCAATTCGTTCCGGGTTTCCCGTCGGGTGGGCACGGCCCACCATGTGTTCAGCCAACGGCTCGTGACGTTCCGGGTTTCCCGTCGGGTGGGCACGGCCCACCATGTGTTCAGCCAACGGCTCGTGACGTTCCGGGTTTCCCGTCGGGTGGGCACGGCCCACCATGTGTTCAGCCAGCGGCTCGTGACGTTCCGGCAGGTTTCCCGAAGAGGGGAACGGGCGGCCGCCGACGCTGACTCGGATGACGCGGCCGCTCGGTTCACTGGCCGCCCTGGTGGTTTCAACCCCGTAAAGGGACGCGAGGTTGATCGGGACCCGCTCGGCGATCAGTCTGCCCAGAAGCTCGAGGACCGTGGCGAGTGGGTCTTGCCCGGCCACGCAGGCCGAGCCGGAGAGGTGGGGACGCGTGCCGAGCACCTTGCCGATCATTCGGGTGCACGAGCCCCCCGGGCCGGTTTCGATGAAGACGCGGATGCCGTCTTCGTAGGCCTGGGCGACGACCGCCGGGAAGTCGATCCCGTCGATGGCGTGCGCGACGATTGCGTCAGCGGCCGTCTCGCGGTTGAGGTCGTACGACTCGCCTCGGGCTCCGCTGTAGAACCGAACGCCCGGGGGGGGCGTGGTTTTCAGGAGATGCATCTCGCGGTAGGCGGGCTCGACTTGCCTTGTGATCTCGCAGTGGACCGTGCTGACCATCGGCAGGGGGAAGAACCGTCCGCCGAGTGTTCGGGCCAGGTCGAGCACGGCTTCGCGATGGCCGCCGACGACCACCTCGCGAGGCGTGTTGACGATCAAGAGATAGACCCGCTCGCGGCCGACGAGCGCTGCGCGGACCGTCTCGGCGGAGTGGGGCACGATCCCGGCCAGCCAGTCGGCCGGGGCGTCTTCGGCCAGGGCCCAGGTGCGGCGGGCGGCCTCGCAGGGGCCGGCCAGCTCGGTCCGGAACAAAGGGGACGTTTGGATCCGCCTGAGCATCTCGTCACGCTCGGTCCACCCTCGGAGCGCGAACAGGGCCGACGATTCGCCCAGGCTGTAGCCGATCGTGGCTCGAGGCTCCACGCCGAAGCCACGGAGCAGGTCGCTGACCATGCCGCCCAGCGAGACCTGGCCGAGGATCGGCGCCCTCTGATCGGCGAACGGTTGGGAAAGGTCGCCGTTCCAGAACGTCTCCGGTGAGAACTGGCTCCGGAGGAACCCGGTCTCCTGGTCCTGCCCACGGAGCACCTCGGGCCAGAGCGCGGAGAGGCCGCGGCCCATGCCCGCGAAATGGTTGCCCACGCCCGGGAAGACGAATGCGATCCCGGCGTCGGGGCCGAGCGGACGGCGAGACAGGAAGACGCGATCTCCCTTCAGACGGAGCGACTCCGGCTCGTGCGGGTCTCGCTTGAGGCGCTGGCGGGCGTCGGCAAGTAGCTCGGGCAAGCTCCAGGCCACACGTCGAGTCGACTCGGTGAGCGACCCAGGGGGCGTGTCGGCCGCGAGCACCGCCAGGCCGAGCCGCTGGCGGGGGGCACCCGCGTGGCGCTGCCACCAGACTCGGGCCAGTGCTTCGATCGGCAGTCCGGAATTCTGAGCGGCGAGTCCCTCAAGCTCCTCCATCTGGCGGAGCAGACCCGGCTCATCGTCCGCCTCGATCGCGAAGAGGGCGAGGTGGCGCTTGCCGAGCGGCTGGACCCGATCGAGAGTGGTCGTTCCTGCCTCGGGTTCGAACCCTTCGAGGACGATGTGGTGACAATTCCCCTCAATGCCGAGTGCGCTCACGGCGGCGCGGCGCGGTCCTTGAGCGCGGTCGCGGAGCCAGAATTGTGGTCCTTGCGGCAAGAAGAACGGGGAGTCCGCCGCGGCCAGCTCGGGGCGAAGCGTTTCACCCCCTCGAAGCGGCGGGAGGATCTGCTGGTGCAGACAGAGCGCTGTTTTGATCAGCGAGGCCAGGCCGGCCGCCGCGCCGGCGTGGCCGACGTCCCCCTTGACCGACCCCAGGGCGCACGAGGACGCTTTCGGCCAGGCCGAGCCGAGGGTCGCCAGGGCTTCGGCCTCGACCTGATCTTCGTCGGGCCGGCCGCTGCCGTGGGCTTCCAGGTAGCCGACGCTGGCCGGCTCGACTCCCGAGGCGGCGTAGGCCCGCCGCGCGGCGGTCTCATAGGCGATTGGGTCGGCCCCGCTCGAGGTGCCGACGCCGCGAATGACCGCGTAGATCCGGTCGCCGTCGCGAATGGCGTCGTCGAGCCGCTTCACGATCAAGGCGGCCGCGCCGTCGCTGGGGACGGTGCCGTCGGCATTCGGGTCCAGGGGGCGGACGGTGCCTGACGGGGAGAACGGGTGGACCCGATCGGCACAGCGGAAGGTGCGCGGGTCGCAGGCCAGGTCCACGGCGCCGACGATGGCCTCGTCGATCTCCCCTTGGCCGAGCAGGCGGACGGCGACATCAAGGGCGCGGGTGCCTGAGGTCTCTTCGCTGGAGACCGTGAAGCTTGGCCCGCCGATCCGGAACTCACGGGCAATCCGGCTGGCGACCAGGCCACCGAGCGCTCCCATCGTCCGGTTGGCCGTCAGCGGGGGGCCTGCCGTATCGCGGAGGCTCGTGATCCAGCTTTCGAGGGCATCGTCCGCCAGGTTCAGGCCGAGCTCTTTGTTCCAGCGTCTGGCGCTGGGGAGCATCGACCAGCGGACGTGGAAGTTGGTGGTGTTCAGGTCGAGCCCGATCCCGACGAAGACCCCGGCGCGGAGCCGTCGGCGATCGTCCCAGCCGGCGTCGGCGATCGCGTCGGCCGCGACTTGAAGGGCCAGCGACTGCTGCGGGAGCATCTCCTCGAGCTCACGAGGGGGGATCCGGAATTGCTCGGGCCGAAGCGCGAGCTCATCAATGCCGTATCCCTTGGGTATGGTTCGCTCGCCTAAGGAATTCTGCTCGCCTGGGTTGTGGAACCAGGCCGAGTCTTGAACGCCCCACCAGTTGGTCAACTCGGCCGGTCCGCCCGGGATCTCGCCGCCGAGCACTCGTTCCTGAAAGGCCCGCAGCCCTTGAAAGGGGCCGAAGTGCGCGGCCATGCCGACGATCGCAACGGGGATGGAGGGCAACGGCTTGGTCGGCTCGCTCGCGGGCTCCGCCGACTCAGGAACCCATTCTTCAATCAAGGCATGAGCGTTGATTCCGCCGAAGCCGAACCCACTGACCGCGGCGCGGCGGGGCTGCCCATCGGGTCGCGCGGGCCAGGGCTGGGCCGCGCTGAGGATTTGGAACGGGCTGCTCCCTGGCTCATCCAGGCTCGGCGCGGGGGTCGTGAAGTTCGCGGTCGGCGGGAGCGTCTTGTGCTTGAAGGCGAAGAGAACCTTCATGAGGCCGGCCGACCCCGCCGCCGTCAGGGCGTGGCCGATATTCGACTTCACCGAGCCGATCGTGCACTGCCCGGCGGACCATCCTTCAGTCCCCCAGAGCGTTCGCAAGCTGGCGAACTCGACAGCGTCGCCGACTGGCGTGCCGGTCGCGTGGCACTCGATGAGGTCGACGTCGCGCGGGTCCCAGCCGGACCGCTCGTAGGCCGAACGCATCGCGCGGAGCTGGCCTTCGGAGCTGGGGGCCAGCAGGCCGCCGTCCACGTCGTTGGAGAGGCCGACGGCCGCGATGATCCCGTGGATCGTGTCCCCTTGGCGGCGGGCGTCGCTCAGCCGTTTGAGGACGAACATCCCCGCCCCTTCGCCAACGACCAGGCCGTCGCCTTGGGCGTCGAACGGCGAGGGTCGGCCCGAGGCCGAGAGCGCTCGGAGCTGCGAGAACCCCATCTGGGTGTAGAGCGGGTCAGGCCGCGACAGGCCGCCGGTCAGCATCGCGTCGGCCCGCCCCGACAGAAGCTCGTCCGCCGCGAGCTTCAGAGCGTAAAGCGACGAAGCGCAGGCGGCGTCGAGCGTATACGTGCCTCCGCCCAGTCCGAGGGCCTTCGCCAGGACCCCGGCCGGCAGTCCCGCCACGTATCCGTTGAGCGGCTCGCTGCGATTGGCCGTTTGATCCGCCGCCCCGACCTGCTCGGCAATCGTCTGCCCGAGCACCTCACGCGCCAGGGCCGACGAGGTCTCGGTC
Source organism: Singulisphaera photorubra (assembly GCF_045290345.1). Classification (GTDB taxonomy): domain Bacteria; phylum Planctomycetota; class Planctomycetia; order Isosphaerales; family Isosphaeraceae; genus Singulisphaera. The sequence goes on from NZ_CP155447.1 coordinate 7,223,042, forward strand.
GGTAGCACGATGTTTCCGAAGACGACGCCGACCCGGCTCCGGTCCAGGTCTGCCGTCACAGCGCTTTGCCAGGCCTGCCGGCCGGCGTGGAGGGCCAGGTGGAACATTGGGTCGAGCCGCCCGAGTTCCGCCGGGTCGAGGTCGAGTCCGTCAGGGTCGAGCTGGAAGCCTTCGATGAAGCCGCCACGGGTCGAGTAGACCCGGTCGGGAGCTCCGACCCGAGGGTCGTAGGCATCGGCGACATCGAGCAGCCACCGTCCGCGCGGAACCTCTCGGGTGGTGTCGACTCCCGCCGCGATGTTCGCCCAAAACCGATCCAGGTCGGGAGACTGGGGGAAGATTCCCCCGATCCCCACGATCGCCACGCGTTCTCGATGCTGCATTGCTCTTGGTGTCGATGAGTGGCGAAGAGTCGTTTACCGACTGTCAGAAGCGTTGGCTGTGTCTCTCTTGTAGGGTGGGCACGGCCCACCAACTTTATTGGCAAAACGGGATGGTGGGCCGTGCCCACCCTACAAGAGAGGAGGCTTACGGCTTTAGCCGATCGGGGTCATCTGGTTGCGTCGAAACGCCTGGTTCAGGGAAGAATCGATCACGCATTCGTAGTCCCCCATGCGAGCGACGACCTGGCCGTCCCCGTCGAGGAACTCGATGTCGGCGCGGGCGCGATGGGTCCCGGCCTCGGTGATTCGCGTGAGGATGCGGACCCCGTCCGTCGGGAAGGCGCGGCGGAACTGGCGGTAGTTGCCGACGAACGTGGGGAGCGAACCGACACCGGACCGCTCGACGCTCCAGACGATCAGCATCTGGAAGGCACAGTCGAGGGCCAGAGGGTCGGTCACCCAGGCCTGGCGGAGCGGCCGATCGAGCCAGGCTTGCGGCAGTGGCGCGGTCGCGGCCGAGGCGACGATGCCCGACTCGTCGCACCCTTCGATCCGCTCCAGCCCTTGCAGGTCGGGGCCATGAAACAGGACGTCGCGATAGAGTTCGGTCACGCCGGCCGCCAGCGGAGGCAGGCTGCGTTCCTCGATCGAAGGCTGGGCCTGCGTCGTGTACCGGTCGGCCAGGATCACCTCGCCCTTGGCGTGCGCGATCTCGCGGCCGTCGCCCAGCACGCCACGGACCTCGACGGCCACCTTGTAGGAAGAGCCGTCACGGACCCCCTTGCCCGCGAACACGCGGATCGTCTCCGGACGATCGTCGCGAAGCACGACCCCCTTGAAGAGGCGGAGGTCGTCGATCCCCGCAAAGACGAGCCCCGGGTTCCGCTGCAAGGCCCCCTGGGCGAGCCATTCGAGGATCAGAGCCATCGGCAAGACCGGCCGACCGTCGATCACATGCGCCCCGAGGATGGGGGTCGTCGTCAGATCCAGGGTCCGTTCAAAGATCGGGGCATGCCCGGGGTTCGCGGCGGCCTGCTGCCCGTTCTCGGCCCCATTCCCGTGGTGCGGCGGCCCCTCTTCCTTGCGTTCCCCAGCGCCCAGGATCACGACTTCCACCGGCCGGTCGGTCGTCGCCTGGATCTCTTCCACCAGATAGCGGGCCCCATCGCGCGGCGGGATCAGCGGGATCCCTTCCGACTCGAACAGGGGGCGAAGCGACGGTGTGACCATGCCGCCGTCCCAAGGGCCCCAGTTGGCCGCGACGACGCGACATGACGGACGGTCGCGGGCCTCGCGCTGGGCCCACTTGTTGAGGATCTCGTTGGCCGCCGCATAAGCGACTTGCCCCGTCCGGCCGAACCGCGCGGTGGAGGAGGAGAAGAGAGCGAGGACGCGGAGGTCGTCTCCCGCCGTGGCGTCGAGCAAGGCACGCAGGCCGGCGACCTTGGTGTCGAAGACGGTGGCGAACTGCTCGTCGCTCTGGTCCTCGATCCGGCGGTCGGCCAGCACCCCCGCGCCATGGATCAAGGCGCGAATGGGCCCGAACTCGTTGCGGATCTCATCGAGTCGAGCGTGCAGCGATCCGGCGTCGCGGACGTCGGCCGAGCGGTAGACCACGCGGGACCCGGCGGCTTCGATCCGCGCGAGGTTGGCGAGGATCTCCCGGTTGGCCGAAAGGTCGCGGAACTGGGATCCGATGAGCTGCGGGGTTGCGTGACCGTTGGCGCGGGCCACCAGGGCCCGCTTGATCTCGGCCTCGTCGGCGAGCGGAGCCAGCCAGTCGGGCTCGGAGACCGGCTCGGGGCTGCGGCCCAGCAACACGATCGTCGGTTGCAAGGCCTCGGCCAGGGCCACGGCCGCTTCGGCGGTAATCCCCCGGGCTCCTCCGGTAATGATGACCACGTCGCCCGGCTTGAGCCCGGACGAGTCGGACTGGCTCAAGCCGGCCAGGTCACGGGAGACGAGCTGCAAGGTGGTTCGCGTGCCGTCCGGCCCGAGGCCCACTTCCACCGGACCGCGCTGGAAGATTTCGGCGAGGAGCAGGGTGGCCGCCTTGTCCGGGCTCTCGATCGCGGGATCGAGGTCGATCGCCTTGCAGGCGACTTCGGGCCATTCGTGGCCGGCCGTTTTGGCCAGCCCCGCCAGCCCGCCCGAGGTCGGAGCGGCGTTGGAGCCGGCGGGTAAACCGCGGAGACCGAACGAACCATCCAGCCGCGAGACGGTCGCGAGCACCGCGCCCGAGTTCTGCCCCGCCTGTCTCAGGCTGCCGGCGCACGTTCGGAGCAGTCGGAACGCCTCTTTGATCGACGAGCCGTCCTCATCTGTCTTCGCGCCCAGGAGCAGGAGTCCGTCGAGCTGGGTCGGCGGAGTCGCCGTCTCAATCTCTGAACGATCGACGAGCCGAGGATGATAGCCCCGCTCCATCAGCCGGGCGGCCAGGGCCGATGCGAGACCACGGTCATCGCCGGCGATCCAGACCTCTCCCCCAGCGCGAATCGCCACGGCCGCCCCGTTCTCTCGAGGCTCGAGAGGCACGCTTGTCACCACCAGCCGCTGAATCGCGGGCCGAGCGGTCGGCTGGTTTGATTCAACCTTGGCCGGAGCAGGAGTCGCCGTCTTGGCAGGCTGGGATGCCTTCTTTGCCAACGGCGCCGGAGCCGAAGTTGTGGGAGGCGCGAGGAATTCGACGATCTGCCCGAGGGTTCGGAGTGTGCCGAGGTGTTCTGGCTTGACGACGGGTGCCTCGGGGAGCTGCTCCTGCAAAGCGGCGAGGATCTCGACGCGTTTGATGGAGTCGATGCCGAGGTCGGCGTCGAGGAGCATGTCGGGCTCGAGCATTTCGGCGGGATAGCCGGTCTTCTCCGAGACCACCGCGAGCAAGACGTCCTGGACCTGGGCCGTCGCGGGAGCCGACTGGATGACTTGCGGACCTGTCGTCACCGAGGAGGCCACGGCAACGACCGGCACGGCGAGGAATTCGACGATCTGTCCGAGGGTTCGGAGCGTGCCGAGGTGCTCAGGCTTGACGACGGGCGCCTCGGGGAGCTGCTCCTGCAGAGCGGCGAGGATCTCGACGCGTTTGATGGAGTCGATGCCGAGGTCGGCGTCGAGGAGCATGTCGGGCTCGAGCATCTCGGCGGGATACCCGGTCTTCTCCGAGACTACCGCGAGCAAGACCTGTCGGACGATCTCGGAGGAAGGGGAGTCGGTCACCGCTTCCGCGACGACGATCTGAGGGGCAGGAGCCGCGGCTCCGCCTTGTCCGAGGAATTCGACGATCTGTCCGAGGGTTCGGAGCGTGCCGAGGTGCTCAGGCTTGACGACGGGCGCCTCGGGGAGCTGCTCCTGCAGAGCGGCGAGGATCTCGACGCGTTTGATGGAGTCGATGCCGAGGTCGGCGTCGAGGAGCATGTCGGGCTCGAGCATTTCGGCGGGATAGCCGGTCTTCTCCGAGACCACGGCGAGCAAGACCTGCTGGATCCGATCGACCTGCGCGGGGGCCGCGACGGCCACTCGAGCCGGTACCGGGGCCGGTGCTCGTGTCGGGGCCGGAGCCGGTGCCGGGATTGGAGTACGTGCCGGCGCCGGCGCGGCTTGAACCGTCGGCGCGGGACGGGGCGACTCGATGACCGGCCTCGCTTGAGGCTCGGGGTGCGGCTGTGGCTGTGGCTGCGTGTGGAACCGAGGAGCGACGGCCTCGATCCCGTGTGCGTCGCGCGACCGGGGCAGCTCGGTTCGGGGCTGATAGGCCGGGGGCGTGGGCGTGAGGTCCACCAGGCCGAGTGAGGCGTAGGTCAGCCTCTGCTGTTGCTCGAGGAGTGTCTGGAAGGTGCGCTGCGCCTTATCCTGACCGTCGAGGAACTGCCGGTGCAACGATGAGGTCTGCTCGCCCAGTTTCTGGAGGGCGACCAGATTGTCTTGTGCGTGGCGGAGCGCCTGGCCGAGCATCGCCGGATCGTTCGATCGGAGTGAAGGAGTCGGCGAGAGCTGTTGCTGGGGCGCGGGGGGCGTCGCGACTGGTTCGTGATGGGGGGGCGGAGTGGGCGAATGGGTGCCGTTCGTTGGATTCATGGGATGACCGAGGTGCGTTCCGTTGCGTCCGTGAGGGGCCGCCGCGCCGCCGTTGGCCGAGGGAGCAGGGGCAGAGGCAGGCGTAGGCGTCGACTGAACGATCCGAGCCTGAGGCGTCGGCGCGGGCACAGTGCCCGACGCAGGGACTGAGGGGGTCGCGGGCCGCGTGGGGGCCGGCCGCGGCTTGGTCGCGAGCGAAGGCGTGGGGGCGGCGTTGGCTCCGCAGACCTTGACGGTCAGGCTCGGCTTGCGAGCAGGTTGCGGAGTGATGTCGACGCCGTCGTCCCACCGCGACAGCGCGACCGGGTGTCCCAGGGCGGCGACCTGCGCCAGGGCAAGCGCCAGATCATAAACATGTCCTCGCTTGCCTCGAGAGGCGTCGACGGCCAGCGCGGCGTGCTCACGGCCTTCGAGGATGGAGCGGACCAGGCCGGTGAGCTTGGCGTCGGGCCCGACCTCGAGGAACGTCCGGATCCCCGACCGGTGCATCGCCTCGACCTCGGCAACGAACTCGACCGGCTCCGCGAGTTGCCCGGCGAGCAGGTTGCGAGCGGCTTCGGGGTCGCTCGGATAGGGGCTTGCCGTCGTGTTGGCGTAGACTGGGATTCGAGCCGCCGTGAAGGGGACCGCGCGGACTGTTTCCAGGAAGGGCGTGCGGGCCTCGGCGACAAACCGGCTGTGGAACGCGGCCGACACGGCCAAGGGGCGTGCGGTGATTTTCCGCTCTTCAAAGAGCCGAGCCGCACGCGCGATCTCGTTGGCGGGCCCGGAGAGGACGGCCTGCCGCGGCGCGTTCTTGTTGGCGATCACCACGTCGAGCCCCGCTTCGCGGACGACGGCCTCGATCCGGTCGAGTGGCGCGGCGACAGCCAGCATGGCCCCCCCTGCTCCGCCATAATCCGCCATCAGCCGCCCGCGACGCCGCGACAAGGTGTCGAGCACCTGGGCGTCGAAGCAGCCCGCGGCGCAGAGCGCGGTGAGCTCGCCGTAGCTGTGGCCGGCAACCGCGTCGGGCCGAACCCCGAAATGCTCGAGGAGCCGGAGGACGCCGAGGCTCATCGCCCCCAGGGCCGGTTGGGCCACGTCGGTCGCCCGGAGCGCGGTCTCTTGCGCCTCGAGCTGGGCGTCGGAGAAGGCCGGGTGCGGGAAGACGAGGTCGACCAGCCGTCGGCCGTCATCCAACGGGACGCCATCCGCTTCGGCCAGGGCGTCGTGGACTTGCGGGAACCGGCAGGCCAGGCCCCGGAGCATTCCCGTGTGCTGCGCCCCTTGTCCGGGGAAGAGCATCGCGAGCCCCCCGGCCGCGGGGCCGGTCGCGTAGTAGATCCCTTCGGGCGTGCGGGCGTGGGCCGCGCCGTTGCCATTCCCGTTCCCTGCGTGATGCGTGCCCCCTGGTCCGCGTTCGACCAGGGAACGCGCTTGCTCCAGCAGGCTGCCCAGGTCGGCCTTGCCGCGTTCGACGACGAGGACGAGCCGGCAAGGGGCGTCGCTCTGGAACCGAGCCCGCGAGCGGGCCGCCTCGATCCGGAAGGCCGGCCAGGCGAGGTCGATCGGCCAGGCCTTGAGGGCGTCGAGCAGGGCGTTTTGGCTGGCGGCCGAGACGGCGAGGAGCTGGACGTCGCCGTCCCAGTCGACGACCTGTTTCTCGGTTTCCGCCTCTTCGAGGACGCAGTGGAAGTTGCTTCCGCCGAAGCCGAAGGCGCTTACGGCCGCGCGTCGCGGATGTTCCGCACGCGGCATCCAGGGGCGGGCCTCGGTGTTGAGGTAGAAGGGCGACGTCCCCGGCGCGGCCCCTGCAATCGGCTCGGTCACCTTGGCCGTGGGGGGGAGCACCTTGTGGTGCAAGGCGAGTGCGGCCTTGATCAGGCCCGCGGCCCCCGCCGCCGCCTTGGTATGGCCGATCTGCGACTTGACTGATCCCAGGGCACACCACGTCTTCTCGGCGTCGGCCTTGCGGTAGACCTCATTGAGCGCGGCCATCTCGACCGCGTCTCCGACCTTGGTCCCGGTGCCGTGCGCCTCGAGAAGCTCGATCGAAGCCGGCGAGATTCCTCCCCGCTCGTACGCCTGGTTGAGCGCCTTGACCTGCCCCGCCGAGCTGGGCGCATAGACCGCCCCGACCTTGCCGTCGCTCGACGTGCCGACCGAGCGGATCACCGCGTAAACCTTGTCGCCGTCACGGCGGGCGTCGTCCAGCCGCTTGAGCGCCAGGATCCCCAGCCCTTCCCCCAAGATCGTGCCGTCCCCTGCCGCGTCGAACGGTCGGGCATCGCCGGTCGGCGACAGCGCGGGGGTTTTGCTGAAACACATGTACATGAAGATGTCGTTGAACGTGTCGAGGCCGCCGGTCAGGACGATATCGGAGCGTCGGGAGGCGAGTTCGAGCACGGCCAGGTGGAGGGCGCCGATGGAGCTGGCGCAGGCGGCGTCGACGACGCAGTTGGTGCCGCCGAGGTCGAGGCGGTTGGCGATCCGGCCGGCGGCGACGTTCCCGAGCAGGCCGGGGAACGAGTTTTCCTGCCAGGCGACGTAGGAGTCGGCGATCCCTTGAACGACCTCTTCGGCCGTATGGTCGGCGACTCCCGCGGCCTTGAGCGCGCGTCTCCAGATCGGGTGTCCGAGGCGAGCGCCCAGGGGGATCACCAGTTCGAGGGTGCCGGTGACGCCGAGGATCACGCTGACCCGGTTGCGGTCGAAGGTGCGGCCCGGTCCGTAGCCGGCGTCCTTGAGCGCTTCGCGGGCGACGAGCAGGCCGAGGAGTTGGGTGGTGTCGGTGGCTTCGAGGTTATTGGGGGCGATGCCGAACTCGAGGGCGGGGAAGTCGACCGGGTCGAGGTAACCTCCGCGCCTGGCGTAGGTCATGTCGGGGGCTTTGGGGTCGCCGTCCCAGTAGTCTTCGGGCCGCCAGTGGGTGGGCGGCACCTCGGTGATCGCGTCGAGCCGGTCGCGGATGTTGGCCCAGTAGCGCGACAGGTCTTCGGCCTTGGGAAACAGGCAGCCCATTCCGATGATCGCCACCGGCACCGGTTGGGTTGGATCGACCGACGAATTCAAGTGACTTCCCCTTTTCGCGCCGATGCTTTGGCTAGGTGGTCCGTGGCGAGTGCTCACCGCGAGAGCGGCTCCGATCCCTGTCGCTTGACGGGGGCGGTGTGATGGACGTCGAAGGGCCTGAGCCCTTTCTTGCTGGGATGGGAATTTTTAATTGCTCATCCTTCGTCCCTCACACCTCTTCATCTGAAAACGTTCGATCGGGTCTGCCATTGCCCCACTGGCACGGCTCGGCCTGCCTTTCCACACGAATTCATTCACGATCTCAGCGATTTTTCTTGGCGGGGAGAGCTTCAGAAACGGTTTCCCCCGGGCCGCGACGCGGGGCGTCGGGAGATCGCGTCCCCACGCAAAAAAAAAAGGACATGGGGACAAGGATTCGTTAGACTCATTCACGTGTTGCGTTGTTCGTCAGTCGATCTTCGAGCTCCGGGAGTTCGAGGGGGGCGAGCCGGGGTGTGCCGGCGGGGATCGCGATCCCCTGGCCCCCCAGGCAGCGGGCCCGCGCCAGGACCGCCGCACCATAGAGGATGTTCAGGGCTACCGTCACCACCCTGCGATTCTCGGGCCGTTCCAGGAACGAGCCGCGGACCCAGTCGTTGAATGCGGCCATCGCGGGCCCGCACCAGATCTGGTAGTCGACGGCGCGGGTGGGTTCGCCCGCGTTGGCCCAGTGTGACGACTGGCCGAGATACCAGCGGAAGATCAGCGCCATCTTGTGCTTGGGATCGCGCGTGCCGCGTTCGATCTGGGCCGGGTCGCGGGTCTGGAAGTAGGTCCGCGTCTGGTCCCAGATCGTCTCCAACGGGGCCCGGAAGAAGTTCTTTTCGAGCAGGGCGCGGTCGGCGGCCGGGATCTGCTCGATCGCGTCATAGCTCCGGTAGAACTCGAAGAGTTTGCCGGCCCGCATGGCGAACATCGTGCCCCGTTTCAGGACCTGGACCTTGACTCCCATCTCGAACATGTCGGCGGCCGGCGCCATGGCGATATCCGCCTGCCTCGCCTCGGCGAGCATCTTGCGGACCGGGTCGGACGTGCCGGCCTCGACGCAGGCCTGGTTGACCGACCCGGTAACGAGGTAGGACGCCCCCATTGCCAGGGCGCCCGCGGCCGACCAGGGGGACGAGATCCCGCCCGCCGCGCCGATTCGGAGCGGTCGGTCGTAGCCGTGCTCCGCCTGCATCCGGTCGCGGAGCGCCAGCAGAGTCGGCAAGAGCACGATGGCCGGCTGGTTGTCGGTGTGCCCTCCCGAGTCGGCCTCGGCCGTCACGTCGTCGGCCATCGGGATCCGCGCGGCCCAATTCGCCTGCTCTTCTGTGATCTCGCCCGAGGCGACCAGTTCGCGGAGGAACTTTGCCGGTGGCGGTGCCAGGAACTTCGAGGCCACCTCGACCCGCGACACCTTCGCGATGATTCGGTTGGGGGCCACCACCTGCCCTGCCCCGTCCAGCCGGAGGCCGTGGACCCGGTAGCGAACCACCGGCAAGGTCAGGTCCAGGTAGGCCGACGCTTCGACCAGCCTGATTCCGCGCTTCAGGTAAAGCGCCGCCACCGCGGCCTCGAGCTCGGGCTCGTTGGGGCTGTGGATCAGGTTGAAGCCGTAAGGGATCGAGGGCCCCAGGGTCCGCCCGAGCCGATCGATGGCCGTCTCGACGGCCGACAGCGGCAAGCCCGCCGCGCCGAAGATGCCGAGCATCCCCGCTCGACCCATCGCCTCGACGATCTCGGCCGAGGCGATGCCGTTGGCCATCGCCCCCGCCACGTAGGGAAATCGGAGTCGATGCGCTTCGCGGAACGAGATATCACCGAGGTCCTCGGGCCGGCAGGCGGGCAAGACGCCGGCCACCCGATCCCCGCCGGGCATTTCCCCGGCCGCCAGGTCCCACTCCATCAGCGCGTGGCTACCCCCCCGTTCCACCATCAGGAACGGGTCGCCGACCCGGCAGAGAGCTCGCTCTAATGTCTCTTCGTAGGTCGCGGGAATCACCACGGGCCGTTTTACCCCCAAAGAAAGAAAAGAGCCGATCATACAACGTCCGCGCCTCAGCGCCGACCGTTTTTCCCCAAAGACCCAGCTCGTGGAATGTTGGGTTCAAATCCTCGACGCGATTCCGGGGCCGTCGCGTCCGAGCCAGGCCAGCCTGGTCGAACCTCGAATGGCAAAAGGCTCCCGGGTTCACGCGCCTTGCTATATGGACGGAAACCCAGCAGTCGCTCGCCTAATCACTCAAAAAATCACCTTTGTGTTCTTTCGTCGACTCGTTGGGTTAACGAGGTGGAGCGGGCTCTGTTGCGAAACCGTACTGTTTTACATCAAGTCATCGGGCGAGGGAACACCCCTGATCCGATGTCGAGTCCCATGGTGTTGAGCCGAGCCGACGCGGTGGCCGGGCCTTGGGTGGTGGGATCGGGTCTCGATTCCCCGCGAATAATCGGATAGAATCAAGAAATGACATGGGTTTGGGCGACATGCGGATCCTGGGCCCAGGGCGTCGCCAACTTTGGAGCCATGATCTCGAACCAAGTGAGTAGGGAGGGACCATGAAGATCCGCGTGGGGACCTGGACTCGAATCGGCCTGGTACTCTTGGGGGCTGTGACTGTCCCGAGCCTGGCCGTTTGGGGGCAAGCCTTTCCTGGGCCGTTCAATAACCTGACGGCCGGCGGGCTCGTCCCGTTGCCTCCCCCGCCGCCCCCGGGCGCCTGGGGCGAGGTCATTTTTGCGAACGAGCGCTGGATTGTGGTTCAGAATAGCCAGGGGCAGCAGTTCCCGGTCGCGGCCGACTCGATCAACCAGTTTTTGGTCCGCTGGCCAACCACCCTCAGGGACTTGACCGCCAAGTCCATGGTCGAGGCGACGGGGGACGACCTGGGCTCGATGTCGCTGAGCACGTCCCACATCGATATTTACGAGGGGAACGACCAGACCCTGGTTGATCCCACCTACAAGAGCTTGCTGCCGTTCGGTCGGGTGGTCACCACGATCGACCCGACGTACAACCGGATGATGAACGGATTTGACATCGCCAGCCAGAACACGCTCTATGGCTGGGCCTATCCGATCAACCCTGGCGAGAACGGGATTCCCGGGCAGTTCTACGCGGTGGGCAACTTGTTGGGGGTCAATCCGGTCCGGATCGGCGTGCCCGGTGATAACGTCGTCCGGATTCTGCCCGATAGCGCGGGGAACATGAGCATGAGCCAGGTGACTCGGGGGACTCCCACGTTCGCTCAGTCCGGGGATTCTGTCTTCCTGACCTCGGTCGACCGGAACGTAAAATCCCTCGTCTTGTCGCAACTGGTTCTCTACAAGAAGATTCCGTTCCGAGAGTTTTCTGCTCCCGCCCCCTGAATGGTTCGTCTCACGTCAGTCGGTTGAGTTGAGCGGCGGCCCTGGTCGGATGAGGGAGGCGGATCGGTCCTCCCCGCCGGGGAGCCGCCTCTTTTTTTTTTGCAGTCACCTCGGGACTTGTCATCGATGCGCTTTTCGTTTTTCGTCCGGGCGGCGTCGCTTGCCCTCGCGTTTGCGCTCAGCTCTGTCTTGGCCAGGGCCGAGGAGTTTCCGAAGTCGCTCGTCGAGTGGACGCCGGTCGCGGCCAACCCTGTCTTTCAAGGGGCGGGGAACAGCGCCTGGGACCAGAAGATCCGCGAGCGGGGGGATATTCTGGTCGAGGGAAATACGTTCCACCTCTGGTACACCGGCTATAACGACGACCGGTCGCCGGCCAAATTCCTGGGGCACGCCACCTCGCCGGACGGTATCAAGTGGACCCGAGACTCGGCCAACCCCTTGTTCACGAAGTCATGGGTCGAGGATGTCTGCGTCGTCCGTTGGGATGGCCGCTACCTCCTCTTCGCCGAGGGGAAAGATGACATCGCCCACCAGATGACCTCTCCCGACGGAACCCACTGGACCGACCTGGGTGCGCTCGACGTCCGCAAGGTCGACGGCACCCCCATCTCCCCCGGTCCCTATGGCACGCCGACCGTCTGGTTCGAGAACGGGACCTGGTATCTCTTCTACGAGCGAGGCGACCGAGGCGTCTGGCTGGCCACCTCAACGGACCGTCGCGTCTGGACGAATGTCAAGGACAGCCCGGTCCTTGCCTGCGGCCCCTGGGCGTACGACCGTGAAGCGGTGGCGATCAATCAGATCATCAAGCGAGACGGCGTCTACTACGCGTTCTACCACGCCAACGCCCACCGCCCCTGGAAGAAAGACTGGACCACCAACATCGCCCGCTCCCGCGACCTGGTCCACTGGGAAAAATACTCCGGCAACCCGATCGTCCAGAACAACTGCTCCAGCTCCATCCTCGTCACCGGCCCCGGCGGCGATCGGCTCTACACGATGCACCCGGACGTACGCGTGTTTGAGAATCCGAAGCAAGCGCCGGCAAAACCATAACGACGGCTGGGGAGCCAAGGTCGCCGACCTGCGACAGGAATTTCCCGGGGTCGAGGGATTCTCTCCGCGGAACTTCAAATCCATGCGGGTCTTCGCCACGGCTTGGCCCGACGAGGCGTAAAGTTTCGCCTAACCCGTTCTGGATTGATCAACGATTGACGATTGATCAGCGGCCCGAATTCGATTTTTCCCGTAGGCTGGGCACGGTTCACCATCCCGATCTCCTTGCCAAATCGGAGGTTAAGATGGTGGGTCGTGCCCAGCCTACGGCTTCGAATTTGTCGCGATTGTAAAATAAGTGTTCGTGTGAAAATGGTTTATGTGTGAATTTGCGGGTGTTTTTGGGGAACGTTATTGCCTGCGTGGCTTGAGGTCGGTTCGGCAGTCGCCTATTTCCTTCGTATGTTCAAGGCTTTTGCCGACTGCTGTCGAGACGCTTGCTGCAGGGCCGGTGCTCGGAATCGATCACCTTTCGCTCGGTTGGTGGCACCGGGTAGAATGAAGCGATCGGCTTGGCCCGGTCGGGTCTGACGGCTGCAACGTGCAATGACCATCGTCACATCATTGGTCCCGATGGCTTCTTTCAAGGACGTATTCCTTCATCGCAGTCGGAGCTTGGAAGGGCATTGCGGAGCCTTTCGCGTCAGCGCCGTCGGGTGGGAGTCGAGGAGACTAGGGGCACCGTACGTAATTGAAGCATCCTGATCTCGTCAGTGCGATCGTCAAGGAAACCAGGCTCATTCGGGTTCGCTAATCCGCCCGGCAATGGCGAGGTTCCGGTGATGAACCACCCCGATCCGTTCAAAGTCGCCGTGACGATGGACTCCCGCGAGCTCGGAGAGGGATTGCCACAGGCCGGATCGCTCCTGCGGTCGGATCCGCCTGAAGTGGGGCATGCGGGGTCCAAGTCATTTGCCTACGTCGAGTCGTGTCTCACGGGTGCCGGCTTGGCTCCGGAATTGGCCGAGTTGGCCGAAGAGATCACGGGGCGTCTGCAGGCTGGCGAGGTCATCGACCTTGATGACTACGCCGTGCGCTATCCGGAGTGGGCCGTGGCGATCCGCCACCTCATGCCGATCCTGCGGGAGATGGCCGCCTTGGGGCGAACCACCGTCGGAGAGGGGGACTCGGGGCATGCTCGAGCCGTTGCCGAAGGCGCGATCGAAGGAGAGCGGATCCTCGGCGACTTCCGGGTTCTTCGGGAGGTCGGCCGTGGGGGGATGGGGATCGTCTATGAGGCCGAGCAACTCTCGCTGGGCCGCCGGGTTGCCTTGAAGGTGCTCCCGCTGGCGGCGGCCATGGATCCGCGCGCGCTGCAGCGGTTCCAGCTCGAGGCACAGGCGGCGGCCTGGCTTCAGCACCCGCAGATCGTGCCGGTGTACGCGGTGGGATCGCTCGGAGACGTACCCTATTACGCGATGCAGTTCATCGAAGGGGCCAGTCTCGCCGAGTTGATCGTGGAATTGCGTCGGCTTGAGGGGGTGGGTTGCGAGGATTCTCCGATCCCGAACCCGAACGAGAGCCGGTCCAGTGGCATCATCTCCCTGGCTCGCGGTCTGCTGTCGGGGTGGTTCACTCCCTCGCACGAGGAAGACGAGGACGACGATCGGTCCGGCGTCGGGCCGGTTTCTGACCTCCCCGCGTTCGACCCCTCGGTTGGGGCGGGCCGTTTGAATCGGCGCCCGAAGTCGCTCACCGAGGTTTCGACGCGTGGGCAGGATTACGTCCGCACGGTGGCCCGCCTCGGCGTGCAGGCGGCCGAGGCGTTGGAATACGCCCACGAGCACGGCATTGTGCACCGCGACATCAAGCCGGCGAATTTGCTCCTCGACCGCCGCGGGGTCTTATGGGTCACCGACTTCGGGCTGGCCCGCGGTTCCGGAGATACGGGGCTGACGCTGACCGGCGACGTGCTCGGGACGTTGCGGTACATGAGCCCGGAGCAGGCCCTGGCCAAGCGGGCGCTGATCGACCGACGGACCGACATTTACTCTCTGGGGGCAACCCTTTATGAGTTGCTCACCCTGCAACCGTTCGTCACCGGCACGGATCGTCAGGAAATCTTGCGCCGGGTGATCGAGGAGGAGCCGGTCCCGATCCGGCGGCACAGCCCCGAGGTGCCCGTCGACCTGGCCACGGTCGTCACGAAGGCGATCAGCAAGGATCCGACCGGGCGTTACGTCACGGCCCAGCACTTCGCCGACGACCTGAGGCGGTTTCTCAAGGGTCGGCCGATCGCGGCCCGGCCGACCGGGTTCCTCAAGCAGGCCTGGAGGTGGTGCCGGCGTCGGCCGTTGACGGCGGGGTTGGCGATGGGCCTGGCTGCCGCCCTGACGGTCGGGTTCGTCGGGGTCCTCTGGAGCTGGCGGGTCGCGGTTCACCAGCAAGGGCTCATGCGCCAGGCCCAACGGGAGTCCGATCAGGCGCTCGCCAGTGCGTCACGCGCTAACCAGGCTTTGCTCATCGCCAACGCCCACGAAAGGGCGGCCCATGATCGGGCGCAACGCCGCTTCGTCCTGGCCCGGGAGGCGGTCGAGCAGTACTACACGGGGGCCAGCCAGGACGTCTTGCTCTTGCAACCTCAGATGGAGTCACTTCGCAAACGCTTACTGGGTACGGCCTTGTCGTTCTACAAGCGGTTGCAAGCGACGATCGAGGAGGAAGCGGACGATCCTAGGACGCGGGTCGAGCTGGCGACCGTGTACCGGCAGGTGGGGCGGATCGCGGTCGAGGTCGGTTCCAGGAGTGCGGGCCTGGAGGCGTTGGAGCGGGCTCGGGAGCTCCTTGATGAGCTGGTACGGAATGATCCGGCCGACTCAGAGATCCGCCGCGACCTGGCTTCCTGTCTCGATTTCATTGGCAAGCTCGAGGTTTATACCTCCGGGCGGGAGTCCGAAGGAGAGCGTTCCCTGGAGCGTTCCTTGGAGCTCTGCGAGGCGTTGTCCGCCGAGAATCCAAACGATGCTGACGATCGGTTCGCGGTCGCGGCCGCCGCCGGTGAGCTTGGCTATGCTCGGGCTCGAACCGGCCGGATCACCGAGGGGCTGCTCTCCCTGGGCCGAGAGCGGGATATTCTGGAACGCCTGGTCGGGGAGCATCCCGATCACGACTTGTACCGGAACCAGCTGGCCTTGAATTACGGCCAGCTCGGCGAGATTCAGGCGGACGCGGGCCAGATCTCCGAAGCGCTTTACTCTCAAGAGCAGGCCGCGGCCCACCTCGGTAGGCTGGCGACCGATCAACCCGAGGTTGCGGTCTACCGGCGACGGTTGGGGCAAGCCGAGACGGACACCGGCAGGCTTCTCTCCGACTCGGGACGCCCGTCCGAAGCACTGCCGCACCTGGAGCGAAGCTTGTCGATCCTGGAGCAAGTGGCGGGAGAAGTTCCCGCCGTCTCCAGCTATCAGCGCGCGGTCGCGGAGTGCTACGACGTCATGGGGGCGGCCCAGGCCAAGCTGGGCCGTCGGGACGAGGCGACCCGGTCGCTGGCCCGGGCGCGGGCGACCCAGAAGCGGCTGATCGCCGATCACCCCGACTTCATCGCCTACCAGGCGGACCTGGCCGAAAACTACTTGTGGACCGGGGTCGTGTACCAGGACTCGGGCCGGCCGGTCGATGCGCTGCGTGAATTCTCCAACGCCCGTGCGTTGCTCGGGCGGATGGCGCCCGGGATCGACAGTTTGTATGCCCTGGCTTGCATCGAGACCCGGCTCATTCCCTTGACCGGGCCGGCGGAGCGCGGGGCTCAGGCCGACCGGGCGATGGCCGCGTTGCGCCGGGCCGTTGCCCGGGGCTACCGGGGCGTCGACGCTCTTCGGACCGACCCTAGTTTCGACTCACTGCGGTCGCGTCCCGACTTCCAGGGGCTCTTGCTCGACCTCCAGTTCCCGGACTCGCCATTCGCGTCATAGCGTGAGCCGGGTGGGCGACGGAGCCAGTCCCACGCTTGGGGCCGCAGGGGCTTCGTCAGCCTCGAACCAAGACGCTGAGTCCTTGAAGATTCGCGCCGGCCGGAAGGGCCGCCAGCGGGGGGGCTCCGCCGTCGCGGCGAAAAATAATTCGCTGCCGCGAATTAATTTTCGAATCTTCCGCCGCGTCCCTGCGGGGTTAAAGGTGGGAGGGATTAACAATCATGACCGACCTGTTCTCAAGGACGCATGAGTTAATCGATTGTGCAAATCGAGGGGACGAGGCGGCTCGCCAGAAACTTCTGGAGCGCTATCGAGCCTATCTCAGACGGATGGTTGCAGTGCGTCTCGACCGCCGTCTGGCCGCCCGCGTTGATGCGTCGGACGTCGTCCAGGAGACCTTGGTCGAGGCGGCCCGGCGGATGGATGACTACCTCAGGGAGCGGCCGATTCCGTTCTACGGCTGGCTCCGGCAACTCGCCGAAGAGCGAATCGTCGATACCTATCGCCGGCATGTCACCGCACAGCGCCGGAGTGTCACCCTGGAACACCGAGAGCTTGGCCTGCCGGACGCCTCGACCGACGAGCTCGCCCGGCGGTTATTTGCGGCTGACACCAGCCCTAGCAACCACCTGATGCGTCAAGAGAGGCACGAACGGCTGAAGGGAGCCCTCGCCTCGCTTTCGCAACGAGACCGGGAAGTGCTGGTGATGCGACACCTCGAGCAGCTCAGCACCGCCGAGATCGCCGCCATGCTGGAGATCAGCGAGCCGGCCGTTAAGTCCCGTCTGCTTCGAGCCTTGATCCGCATGCGAGAACAGATGGGCGACCCGGCGTGAGCCATCCCTTCACCATCGCCATCAAGTCAAAACAAGGATTCCGTTCCACATTTCATCCCGAAATCTTGGCCCGCGGGACCCCAGGATGGCCACCGGCAGGCCCTACCACGAGACCTAGAGCAGCCATGAAATCCGACCCGAACCCCCGACGAGTGTGGCAGTCGACCGGCCTTGCCGCCGGCCTCCTTCTGGTCAGTTGCCTTGCACTGACCCCGGGCTGTGGAACCGAAGCTCCGAAGCCGCCGGCCGAACCCGCGGTTCTCGCGCCCGCCTCATCAGTCGCTCCCCTGGCCAAGGCCAAGTTCAAGGGGAGGCGTAATGTCGAGACGCACGATGACCTGAGGGAACGTCGGGCGAAGAGACGCTTGGCCGCTCAAAATCAGAGTTGACCTGTCCCCCCTTCTCCTAGAAGCAGGGCGTCGCAACCGCGGCCTCCGTTTCCTATCCATTCTTTCTCACGCAATTACCAACGAATTTGAATTCCCCTTCCTTTCCCATTGCCAGAGGAGTTGTCGGCCGATGCGCACTACATTCCGACGAAACCGAGCAGGCTTCACGTTGATCGAGCTCCTGGTCGTGATCGCCATCATTGCGGTTCTGATCGCTCTCTTGCTCCCCGCCGTGCAAGCCGCTCGAGAGGCAGCGCGACGCGCAAGCTGTATCAACAATCTGAAACAGCTCGGCCTGGCCACTGCCAACTACGAGAGCAGCTACGGCTCCTATCCGATGGGGGACCACCGCGGCCGAGCTTCCGACGGCAGCACGATCCGCCAGAACTTCGGTCCGTTTCTGGCGCTCACCCAGTTCATCGAACAGGGCAACATCTTCAACACGTTCAATTCGAGCCTGCAATGCTACATCTGGCAGAACAGCACGACGAACGGCTTCGGCGTGGGGGCACTTTGGTGCCCGAGCGATGGCGTGATCAACGGCCTCCGCTACCCAGGTGCTCCCGGCGACGGCTGGGAGGGCTCGCCCGTCCCGATGACTTACTCCAGCTACGCAGGCAACCTCGGGCCGCTTGTCTACTACACCAATGCGGTGGGCGACACGAACGTCATGGCTCAGATGAAGGGAGTCTTCTCTTACATCGGCGGCTGCTGCAACGACGGCCGGCCGAGCGTCTCACCGACTCGATTGGCCGACATCACCGATGGGACCAGCAACACCTTCCTCTTCGGTGAGCATGCCCACGCACGGATCTCCACCTCCGGCCCGAACGCCGGCGACATGTACGGCTGCAACTGGTGGACCTCGGGCGACTACGGTGACACCACCGCCTCGAGCTTCTTCCCCCCCAACTTCTTCCAGTCCAATGAAGACGGTTACAAACTTCCGGGGTACTTCGTCCGCGGCGACAACTATCAAATGACCTTTGCGAGCATGCACTCGGGAGGGGCGAACTTCTCCTTCTGCGACGGTTCGGTCAAGTTCCTCAAGAACTCGATCAACACGTGGAACTCAAGGGCGATCACCTACAGCAAGCCGACCTATAACCTCAACGGTGCGAACTTCGGCGTCTACCAGGCTCTCTCGACTCGAAACGGCGGCGAAGTCATCAGCGCCGACGGATATTGACCGGAGCATGCCTGCGAATCCCACCATTTCCCCCCGATGCCGTCGTGAAGCGACTGGCCTCGGGGGGACTTTCGTCTGGCAAACAACATCTCGGCTGCGTTTCCTGGGACCGCGTGCGCCCCGCCCACATTCTTGGGTGCGTCAAGAAGGCTGGGTCCCAAGCCTCTGAAAACGTCTCTCGCCACCCGGGATCGGCCGGCCGTGGTCCCTGAGAGAACTCCGAGCGGGGCGAAATTCCACAGGCAAGGCTCCAAGCAAAGGCAAGGTATCATCGTGAGCAACGGCGAGGCGACAGGGACGAGGACGGGTCGGATCGTTTCGATGGACCAGTTCCGCGGCTACACGGTCGCGGGGATGTGCGCGGTCAACTTCCTGGGCGGGTTGCAGGCGATCCACCCGGTGATGAAACACAACAATAATTATTTTAGTTACGCCGATACGATTATGCCGAGTTTTCTGTTCGCCTGCGGCTTCTCGTACCGGCTCACGGCGATCAGACGCCTCGACCAGTTTGGCCCGGCCGCGATGTACCGACGGTTCGTCTGGCGAAGCCTGGGACTCGTGCTGGTCTCTTTGATGATGTATGGCTTCGGCACTGAGTTCAAGTCGTGGTCAGAGATGACGCCGGCGACGATCCAGGGCTTTTTCGTCAAATTGCTCAAGGCGAACCTCTGGGAGGTGCTGGCCATCATCGGTGCGGTGCAGTTGCTGATCATGCCGGTGATTGCAGCCGGCCCGCGCGTGCGAGCCGTCACGCTTGTGGCCCTGGCCGGAGCGCACCTGATCCTCTCTTATTTCTTCAATTTCGACTTCGTTTACGGCCGCCCGAACCGGTTGGACGACTTGCTGGGAACGTCCGGCTCGACCGCCTGGGACGGCGGTCTCTTCGGCCTGCTGGCGTGGGGGGCGATCATGCTGGCGGGAACGCTGGCTCACGATGCCGCGGTGGCCGCGACCCCCGGAAAAGTCACGCGCCGACTGCTCGGCTGGGGAGTCGTCTTGATGGCGTTCGGTTATGGGCTCTCGTGCCTCTCGATGCTCTCCGACGGCGAGACCACAACGGGTCGGGGCCATGTCGCCTCCTCGCCGGTCTGGCCCCCCTTCGAGAAGTTCTCCGGCCGGCCGCTGCAGTCGTTCCTGGCCGAGCCGCCGTTTGTGCAGCCTCCATCCCCCGAGCGCCGGCCGCACAACTACTGGATGATGAATAAGCGTCTGGTCAGCCTGCCCTTCATCCTCTTTGCGACCGGGTTCGCGTCTGCCCTCTATGGTCTGTTCGTGCTGGCGTGCGACGTGGGAAGCATGCGCCTTGGTCTCTTCCGCACCTTCGGTCAGAACGCCCTGGCTGCGTACGTTCTTCACCACATGGTCGAGTCGCAGATTCTCACGATCGTTCCCCGGGACTCGCCGCTCTGGTGGTGCCTCGCCGGGTTGACACTCTTTTTCGGGATCACTTATCTGTTTGTCCGATACCTGGAGCGCCAAGGCGTTTTCATTCGGCTTTGAGGAACAGGCTGTCACCGACTTCCCGGTTTGAAGCGAGATGATGGTCCAGGTGGCTCGCCTGTGCGCCTCTGGAGAGAGCTTGAACCGTAGGCCGTCCGAGGTGAACCCCACTACCGGTGTGGTTCATCTCGGACGGTGGCATTTCGGCAAGCGGGCCGCGCGTCCGGCTTGGCGAAAGGATCGCATTTCAGATCACAGATTCCTGGACGTTCAGTGCCGCACCAGACCACGGACCTCATCGATCAACTCGCGGTCGGATCGCTCTTTTCCGTCCACGCGACCGACGAACACAAGTCCCTTCGCCGCTGCTATCTGGAGATTCGATTGGGAGCGGGTGAATCGATCAAGATACTTGAGCGGCCAGAGCAACAGTCTCCCTGCCGCGAGTGCCAGCCAGCGGATCAGGCGCCGTCCGCTCAGGTCGATCAATGTTGAGCTGAGGAAGACGGCCGCCGCCGAGGCCGGCCCTTCCGTTGCTTTGATGTAGATCAGTTCCGAATGTGGGAACAGGAACCGCAGGCCGGTGGCGGTGAATCGGTGGAAATCGTAGGGATATGCGTGATGAGGGAAGGCAAAGGGCGTCGCCGCGTAAATCAGACCGCCCGGGCGCGTCACACGCTCCATCTCGGCCGAGGCCACCCACGGCCGGACGACATGCTCGAGCACCTGGTCTGCGAGAACCAGGCCAAACGTCCCGTCGGCGAACGGGATCTTGTGGATGTCGCAGACGAGGTCTGAGCCAAACTGAATGTGAACATCGGTTGTGACAACAGCCGAGTGAGGGAAAGCGCGACGATAGGTCTCGACTTTATCCCCTGCGCCCAGGATGAGGACGGGCGCATCTTCGACCTCCGCGGCTAGCGTGGCGATTCGATGGGCGTAGTGAGAATCACGCGACAAGGGAGGGAGGATCCGCTGGCGGATGAAGTTCTTTGTGGATTCCCGGTCTCGGTACGCCCTGTTTTGCGTTGTGGCGACCTTGGCGACCACTTCCGCGACCTGAAACAGGCTCGCTCGTTCGTCGATCAGGACCGGTGCTCCTCCGGGGCACGGGTAGCGGTTCCCTCCTTGAAAAACCAACTCCCCTCCCTCGGGCGGGAAGGCGACCGGGCGCGTCCCGTCGACGGGGTCGATGAGCGTCCGGTTCAAGAGGTCTGTGATTGCGATCAGGTTTGGCGCATCGGTCAACATGGCATCCCTCACTTTCGAGTGATCGGATTCGAACCGAGGGTCGAGCCTGTGTAAGTGCTCTGTCTGACTGAGCGAGGCCCCGTTCGATCAATGACCAAGGATTCCGCTTGGGCACTGGTTCTGGATCCCACTTCGATTAAGGTGTTGCCAATTCTTGGGGAAATCGAAAATCAACTGTTCCGCCTCAGTGGTGTATCCGTCAAGTGCGTTGATGTTGACGGAAAAGTAGCCCGGCCCGCCCGAGAACTTGCCGAATGCACCACTAGGAAACCTGGATAAATAGAAATTCGGCTATGCTGAATAATAAAAGATACGAATTGATTAGGAGGCCGTCAAGTTGAGCCGAATTGCCAAGGACAGGGACAGGAGCAGGCTTTGTGTGGCGTTGAGGCATATTCGCCCTCCGTCCTGATCTCCATCGGAAGTGGTTAGAAGGCCAGGTTCCTTGGCAAAATCGAGCCCCCCCTCGCGCACCCTTCAGGCTGCGCCATCGTGGCGTGGCCGACCCGTTCGCGGGGCGCAAATGAATCCGGACAACCTGTTGTCCCGTTGCAGGGAACTCACTGACTGGGTGCTTTTTGCGGTGCCCCGAGAGTGTGGCAGTGAGGAGTCAGGCGTCTCATCGCCGCCAGAACAGCCACCACCGCTTCCTCGATCGTTCCGCAGCCTGGTGGAGGCTCTGCACGCAAATATTCTGCCAGACTGGGATATCAAGAACCAGGATGGAGTCCGCTTCAAGCCGCCCGCCCAGCACCGGGGGCGGTGCGACTGCATAGCACTGGCCTTGGCCAGGGACCTTGCCTTGCAGGTAGAGTTCGTGCACCAAGGGGGATCGTAGGTGGGCTTCCTGCCACTCCCGCTCATTGAGGTGAACTTGAAGTGCGTCCGGAGAACTCGCCACGGTGGTGAGGGTTCCCTCCAGGATGTCGAGCCTCTGCACGGTGCCATCAGGACGCCGCAGAAACCAATCACCGAACTTTGACAGGAACACGGGGGAGACTGGTCCGGACACGAGCCAAGTCCACCGGCTCAGGCACCAGGTCGTGTCCTCGGGGTCGAAGCCTTCGATGATCAGGTCCGCCCAAGTCGGTTTGAGAGACACGCGATCTCCTCGCTCCGCATGATTGATTGCCCGAATCGTCCCACGTCAAAGCTCGACATCCTGACTTGGCGAGTTACTGATAACTTTTGCTTGGACGTTTGTTTGGATGTGTGAGTTGTACGGGCCCGCGCACTCCGAGATCCATCGCGTACGGAACAGGCCCTCATGAGCGTGGGCGTTAGATCCGTTTCCAGTGGCTAGTTTCGCTTGATTTTCGCGCCAAGGCAATGTCTCTCAGGTGGTCCAGCGCAAAGGACAGTCGAAATTAAATGTTTCTGTCTTGCGTTGGGTGCGATCGCATTTGTCTTTCACACACCGTCGCGATACCAACCACCAGGCCCTTCGCCGGTGGGTGTAGGATGGCTCCGACGATCCGGTCAACCCGTTGGTGGCGAGAATGCCCTGCCACTTTGGGAAGCCGCCGCCGCACGCTCACCAGGCGGCTTTTTCCCAAAAAGTGCTTCGGGATGGAGGAACTTTCTCGCACCGGGGTGGGAATCGATCCAGGCATGTGCCTCAAGTGTTTATGAGAGGGAAGAATCTTAATCGGGCCTCGTATCGATCCGTGCGAGGGGCTTGTGACGCATCGGTGACTTCAGCGTGTTACCGCGTCGTTCTTGGAGGTCGCACCTCTCCAGTCCGTGGGTGGGTGAGGTTCACTTCGAGGGAAGGGGCTCTGGGGCTGTTGCGCGGCCCGGTTAAACTTGTGCGTCATGTGCTCGTGCCATGCGGCTATTCTTAGCATTGGAGCGTTCCCTCGGGCGTTCCTCCGGTATTCAACTCCAAGGCGAGCGTGTGAATCGGCGAGTTGCAAGCAACGCTCGTAGCGCTCTCTGTCCCGGCTTTTCCGAGGGGCGGTGGCGAGATGCACAAGTATGGCCGAAACCGCGATCATGAGGAGTAGACGAAAGGTGGTCAGTCGCATTCGGTTCCCAACATGGAGTCTCTCCGTATCCGGACTCGCCGAGATCGATCACTTACCAATGGAATACCGGAGGTGTTGGTAAGTCCAGAAGAATCGGGAACCAGGGCCGTCGATCTCTTCCAGGCTTCTCGGAGGGTGATGCCCCTGCCCTGCCCGTCCCGAACGGCTCGACCAACCGATGCGATTCGTGGGGCCCTCCCGGCAAGCAGAGGGGCCCCCGGTTCCCGGCCTACCGGATCGGCGGCCTCAGATTCAAGGTGAGGGTCAAAGTGCCGCCAATCGGGCTGGGGGGCGTGATGGATCGGGCGGTGTTCTTGCCGAACAGGGCGTTGGCTGTGCCGATTCCCCGGAGATTGGTGTAGGCCCCTGTCCCACTCACGATCGAGGCATTCAGGGCGAACCGCGCGTTGGGGATTTGGGAGTGTCCCCCCGAGCCTGAGAGTTGAATGGTGATGCTGCCCTTGGCGTTGCTGATTTTCACGGTGCCTTGGATGTCCGGCTGATTCGGGAGCCTAAACCCGCCGAAATTGAGCGTGCCGGTATACGTGCTTCGACCCAGACCCTGAATTTTACCCGCGCCGTTGAGGTTGACTTCCAGTGGGGCATCCGCCGCCCGGTTGTCCTGGTCGGTGGCAAGATATCTTCCCGTCAATGTTCCCGAGGTGGCAGTGGCGCGATTTTCTATCGCGAGGCTGGTGACCTCGGGCTGGACCAGCGGACGGACGGTCGTCGCGCTCATCGTGATCCGGGATTCGAGGCTGTTTGCGGTTGGGCGAAAGGCGCGGGATTTCTGGCTCATCGTTCCGTGACTCGCGAGAGATCGTGATTGTCAGTTGCGGCAAGGCCGCGGGCTCGCTCGCGCGAACACCGTTTCGATTTGCCGACTGCCTCTGGATATCGGGAATCAGGTCTCGGCGACGACATGCAAAAAACCATTCGCTCGTGCCTGGCGGTGGCCGGTCACGAGCGTCTGTGTATTCCGCAAGCATGCAATTGTTGAATCCAAAGATCGGACAAGTGCGTCATCGCACGTCCTTGGTCCGGATTCCCGCCGAAATCACCGGCGACCCAGAAGCAGCGTTCATGGAGATCAGGCTGATGAGCTCTCCTTGATTTGGTGTTCACGGTTGGATGATTGCATTGGCTGCCGGTTCCGTTGCCGGGGCGGCGAAGCTCGGCCTCTTTCATGTCAGTGTGTGTGGATGATAAGGATCTGCCGTGCGAACGTTACTTTGGTTTTGTGATAAGTTGCCACGTCGACTTTGGCGGGAGCCGTAGGCCAAGCCAAACAGGACAAGCGAATGCAGGGAGGTCGGGCTGTCGAGTGTTGAGAATGTCTCATGCAGGCGATAGGGCAGGAAGGCTTGTATTGTGTACCTAAAACTGGAATTCTATTAGTGCAATTCCGGTTGCGACTACGCTGCGGTTTGGTTCGCTCTTGAGGGCTGGTTTTCGATCGGGGCTCACTTAGTCGGAAGAGGGAAGAGAATGAAAGGGAGACTCGCTTTCGGTCCAGTTGGCCCTGGATCCAGAGTCTTTCTCAGGTAAGTGAGGGTTGGAGAGATTTCGTTGTCGATGGCACAGGCTGTCTTCCTCTTGTCGAATTTCGCGGCCGTCGGGTGGGGGGGCCTACTCTACCGTGGCTCGGCCGGCCGACCGATCTGGGAACGACTTGGGATTGCGTTGACGCCGTTCCTCGTTTGTACGGTCGTCTGGCACTGGGTCGTGAGTATTGCCTTTCATTCGATGGCCACCTTCTGGAATGGTGCAAGGCTGGCGCCCGCGATGGGGCTTCTCCATGGATACAGGCTCTACTACCCGGCGACGGAGGGGCCGATCAACGGCTGGATTTATGGGCCGGTGTCTTCGGTGGCCTACCTGCCGGCCGTTTTGCTGGGCGATGCGGGCGTCAAGATCTTGGTGGCGCGCGGGCTGAGCCTCGTCTACTACTATGCGCCGGCGGCCTGGCTCTTGCTCCGTGGTGGCGAGGGGCGCAAGGGGCGGCCCGGTGTGGGAGAGTTCCTGCTCTTCTTGATGTTTGTGCTCTTGACGACCAACTCTCGAGCCTTGCGTTACAGTGCGACGGAAGTGCATGCCGATGCGCCGACGCTGGCCCTGGCGGCTCTGGCTGTCGTGCTGATGGTCCGGGGCGGCGGCGGGCGAAATCCCTGGACCTGCTCGCTCTCGTTGATTCTGGCGGTCCTGGCCGTCTGGTCCAAGCAACTCACGATCCCGCTCTTACTCGTCGTGCTGCCCGCCTATGCCCTGGCGACGGGGGGGCTCAAGAACCCGTTCCGTTCGCTCCTGCCTGGGATTGTGGTTGGGTTGGTGATTACTTTGATTCTGTTCTTCGTTCTCGACCCGAGTAGTCTTCTGTTGAATATCGTGGAGGTTCCGGGCCGCCATCGATTTCGGGCCAAAAACCTGGTGGATTTCCTCTATCCGCTGGTCGTGCTCCAGCAAAGGCACGCGCCGTTGTTATTCCTGCTCGCGGTGGCCGGTCAGGCCCGTCTCGCGTGGGCGGCCGAGGGGCTGGGCTATCGCGACCGAGGCTGGATCGTGTTTCTGATTGCGGGGCTGGCCGAACTTCCCTTTTCCTTAATGGGCTACTTTGGAGAAGGGGGCAATGAAAACAGCATGTCGTTTAGCCTCTACTTTTTGGCCTTGGGAACTCTCTTAATGCTCAAGCCGTTGGTTGGCTCGGGAACCGAGAACGAAAGTAGGTCGACGCATTGGGTTTGGTACCTGGTCATCGGGGTGAGCTTTGTGTTGGCAATGTTCGAGGTCGAGGCGATGGCTGTTGCGCTCGTCGAACGCAAGGGAACCTGGCAAGACTCCGCCGTGGCCGAGCGGTTCATCCGCGCCCATCCCGGGGAGGTGTACTTTCCCTGGAATCCGGAAGCTCATCTGGCCGCCGAGGGAAAGTATTATCACACCGAGGATGGCATCAATGGTCGGTCCTATTCCGGAATCCCGACGAGTTCCGACCACTTCTTTCGACACATCCCTCCTCGCACGCGGCTCGTCTGCTATCCCCCTAACGCGGCGGGACTTGCCCAGGTTGGGGCGATGACCTATTTGAAGAGTTTTCGCCGGATGCACGTGGCCGATCTGCCGGGTTGGACTTGCTATGGGCGGGAGACCAATTGAGAAAAGATAAGAAGTTGAATTGAGTTAATGTGGCAGCTCGCTTCGCTTTCCGGAATCAAGAATTGTTATCTGTTGTGTTATGAGGACTTCCGTTGTCAATCACACAGGTGCTCTTTGCTTTGACGTGCGTGGTTTCCGTCGGGGTAGGGATTGGACGCGGTCTCGCCTCGGTCGACCGGCCGATCTGGGAACGGTTTGGACTCTCGGTGCTCCCGTTCCTCGGTTGCACCGTGGCCTGGCACTGGTTGGTCAGCCTCACCTTCCATTCGGCGGCGAGTTTCAGGATCGATTCGAGCTTGGCAGCCGCGATGGGGCTGTCGTACGGATACTGGTTCGCGTTCCCGGGCAAGGTGGGGCTGCTCGACGGCGCGATCTCTGGTCCAGTCTTTGCGTTGGCTTATTCGCCCGCGGGTTTGCTGAACCATTCAGGCTTTCAGATCCTGGTGTCTCGGGGCTTGAGCCTTTTCTACTACTACGGCCCGGCGGCCTGGCTACTACTCCGTGATGGAAAGGGGCCCAGGGGTTGGAGACGCGGGTGGAGACGGCCCCGCATGGGATCGCTCTTGCTGTTCTTCGCCTTCGTGCTGTTGACGACCAATATCCGATCGTTGCGGTCGAGCCCGACTGAGGTGCAGGCCGATGCGCCCGCACTGGCCCTGGCGGCTCTGGCTGTGGTGTTGATGGTCCGGGGCGGCGGCGGGCGAAATCCCTGGACCTGCGCGATTTCGTTGTTGTTCGCTGTGCTGGCGGTTTGGGCAAAGCAACTCGCGGTTCCGCTTCTGCTCCTCGCGCTTCCCGCCTATGCGTTGGCGACTGGGGGGGGCAATCGTCGGTTTCGGCTCCTGCTTCCTGGGTTCGTCGGTGGGTTGGCGATGACCTTGATCGTGCTTGCGGCGTTCGAAGCGGGGCATCACGGCATTGATGGCGGAGTCGCGTCCAGCGCGACGCCGCTTCGGGGCGAACGCTGGGTGGACTTCCTCTCTCCCCTGATCGAGTTCCAGGAAAAGCATGCTCCACTGCTGTTGCTGCTGGCGGTGGGAATTGTGGACCGTCTCGCGGCGTTGGCCGACCGGATGGGTTCTCAAGAGGCCCCGGAGCGGTTTTGCCTCAGCGACGCAGACTGGATCCTGTTTCTGCTCGTCGGATTCGCCGAACTCCCGTTCTCCGTTCTGGGCTATTTCGGGACCGGCGCGAATGAGAGCACCATGTCGTTCAGCCTCTATTTTCTGAGCCTCGGATCACTCTTAATGCTCAAACCATTGCTTGGCTCAGGGGGCGAGAACGAACGTGCGCCCGCACCGTGGGGCTGGTATGTGGTGATCGGCCTGAATCTCATGCTGGCGACGCTCGCGGACGAGGCCCTGGGGATCGCACTCGTTGAACGTAAGGGGGCCGGCCATGAATCCGTCGTGTCCGAGCGGTTTCAGCCGCTACTGCCTCCTTGTTCACCACGTCTCCGCGTGTTAAACTCTGAATCATTGCGTGCTTGAATCACGCTTCGATTCGTCTGCGCTGCCCGGTGTTGAAGGCTCGGGCGGGTCGTTCTCCAGCGGCGAGAGGATCCGTGACCATGGCCTGGATCAGAATTGGTAAACGCACAATCAATATTGAGAACATCGCTCAATTTGTTGTCGAGCAAGAGGATATCGTCCACATCTCGATGGTCGGCGATGCGGGAAGCCCCTGATCCGATTCGAAGGCGAAGAAGCGAAAGCCGTGCGAGAGTTTATTGACGGCGGCAAGTTGGGAGAAGTCATGAGGGTCTTCGTCCCACCCCGAGAGAAGACTGAACTCGATGATTTTCTCGACCGGCGAAAGCGCTCGATTCGGGGCGGAGCCAGCGGGATTTGAAAGCCCGAGGATGGTCCTGGCGTCGATGCGAGAGAGAGTGCGTGCGGCTTCTCGATCGATGGCGGTTCCCGGGGCCGTAGGCGTCCCGTCCGCATTGGGATTACGCCGCGAAGACGGCGCCCCCAGGCCATTGAAAGGCGCTTGAGGCTCCGTCAGAAAAATCGTGTCCTTCGAGGATACGGACGGATCGGAAGTTTCTTGTGATTTTTATGTTCGTCTGGGCCTGCGGTCCCAGAAGAAAGCCAACCTGATGTTGGTGTGACGGCCGTTTTCTGGTCATTACTCGGCGGGGAAGCGGTCGTTATCTCGTTCGCCGCCGCGGTTTTGGTGTGGTATCGTGAGTGGAGGCGAAGTCTACGGACACTTGCCGACAGATCCCCCGGAGCGAGCCCGGGCTAACCCTGGATGAGCCCACTCTCTTATGCGCGACTCCGACATCAAGAAGATTGCGTTCGTTGGTGATTACCTGCCCCGTAAGTGTGGTATCGCCACGTTTTCGCACGACATGCATGCCTCGGTGGCCAGCCAGTTCCCGGATGCCGAGTGCTTCGTCGTGCCTGTTAACGATCGTCCCGAAGGGTACGACTATCCGCCCGAGGTCCGCTTCGAGATCGACGAGCAGGATCTGAACAGCTATCTGCGAGCGGCTGACTTCCTGAACTTTGCCAACACGGACGTCGTCTGCCTCCAGCACGAGTACGGGATCTACGGCGGCCCGGCCGGCAGCCACATCCTCGGCCTGCTCCGCGATCTGCGCATGCCGATCGTCACGACCTTACACACCGTCCTGAGTGATCCCAGCGCCGACCAGCGCCGGGTCTTGATGCGACTGGCGAATCTGTCCGCCCGTGTCGTGGTGATGACCGAGCGAGCCCGGACGTTCCTCCAGCAGATCTACGGCATCCCCGAGGCCAAGATCGACCTCATCGCGCACGGCATCCCCGACACGCCGTTCGTCGACCCGAACTTGTATAAGGATCAGTTTGGCGTTGACGGCCGACTGGTGGCGCTCACGTTCGGGCTGCTCTCGCCCAACAAGGGCATCGAGCATATGCTTCGGGCCATGCCCCAGATCCTCGAGCAGTTCCCCAACTTCGTCTACATCGTTCTGGGGGCAACCCACCCGGACCTGGTCCGTGAGCAAGGCGAACGCTACCGGCTGGTTCTGGAGCGTCTGGCCCAAGATCTCGGTATCAAGAACCATGTGATCTTTTACAACCGGTTCGTCGAGCTGAACCAGTTGACCGAGTTCATCCGCGCGGCGGATGTCTACGTGACTCCGTACCTGAATCCCGCGCAGATTACTTCGGGCACGCTGGCCTACTCGTTCGGCTGCGGCAAGGCGATCGTCTCGACGCCGTACTGGCACGCCGAGGAATTGCTGGCCGAGGGACGCGGTGTGATCGTGCCGTTTGCCGACCCGCAGTCGCTGGCGCGGGAGATCTGCGGACTCTTGCGCGACGAGCCGCGGCGACTCGAAATGTGTAAAAATGCTTATGAGATAGGCCGGGAAATGATCTGGGAGCGTTCGGCCCACCATTACATGGAGTCGTTTCAGCGGGCTCGCCACGGACGTCAGGACCAGCCGTTCAAGCCGCTCGCGGTTCGGACTCTGGCCGAGCAGCAATCCGAGAGGCCGCACTGGCGACTCGATCACCTCTCTCGGATGACCGACTCGACAGGGATGTTTCAGCATGCGACCTACACCATCCCCAATTTCGCCGAGGGGTACTGTACTGACGATAACGCTCGGGCGCTGTTGTTGACCGTGCTTCTGGGAGAACTCGGCTACGACGGGCTCGAGGTCAGACGGATCGCGACGACCACGGCGGCGTTTCTTCAGGCGGCCTTCGATCATGAGCGGAAACGGTTCCGCAACTTCATGGGCTTCGACCGCCAGTGGCTGGAGAAGGTGGGGTCGGAGGATTCCCACGGGCGGGCGGTCTGGGCGCTGGGCGTCTGTGTCGGCCGGTCGCAGCGGTCCGACCTGCCGGCCTGGGCAGCCTCCCACTTCGAGATTGCACTGCCGGTGTTGCCGGAGATGAGCTCGCCTCGTGCCTGGGCGTTCGGGCTGTTGGGCATCCATGAATATCTCCACCGGTTTAGCGGCGATCGTTTCGCCGGCCAGATTCGCGATGCGCTGACGACCCGTCTCATTGATCTGTACGACCGCACGGCAACGCCCGACTGGCCCTGGTTCGAGGAGATCCTGGCCTATGACAATGCCCGCCTCCCGCACGCCCTGATTGCTGGCGGCCGCGATGGTAACAACCCGCACGCCTTGGAGATCGGACTGCGGGCCCTGACCTGGCTCGTCGAGGTCCAGCGCGCTCCGCAAGGCCATTTTCGGGCGATCGGCTGCCACGGATTCTACCGTAAGGGGCAGACCCCGGCCCGGTTCGATCAGCAACCGATCGAGGCCGCCGCGACCGTCGCCGCCTGCCTGGAAGCGTACCGGGCGACCCAGGAACCGCATTGGGTGAACGAGGCCCGCTCCTCCTTCGAGTGGTTCCTCGGCCGCAATGACCTGGGCCAGGAACTGTACGACCCGGTGACCGGTGGGTGCTGCGATGGCCTTCAGGAGGATCGCATCAACCGGAACCAGGGGGCCGAGTCAACGCTCGCGTTTCTCCTCTCCCTCGCCGAGATGAACCTGTTGGAAAGTTCTCTGGCGGCATTTCGCCCGGCGCGGTAGTGTCCAACTGGATCCAGGGATGGTGAGAAGCGACGACACAACTCGAAATCAAGGTTTCAAATCCACCAACATGGACGTTAAACGCACCGGGATCACCCTCAAACCGTCCAACTCACGCGTTGTCATCCGACCGTTTGAGGTGGCCAACGAAAATCGGATCGAGAAGATCATCGCCCGCGTCTCGTCCCTCTCCGAAGGGGAGGTTGAGGCCATGATGTTGAACGTGAGGCAGGAGTTTCACGAGCGCCATCAGCGCACCCGTGAATTTCTGCTTCACCGCTTCGACCAGGTCCGGCGTTACGCTCTCACCGATGAATCTCTCAGTGAGAACCGCCGCCTGCTGATCGGGGCCTACTTCACTCAGGAATATGCCCTCGAGTCGGCCGCCTTGTTCAATCCGTCGATGGTCTTGCATCCCGATCAGTCGGGCTTGCCTGAGGGGTGGTGCCGGTTCATCTTGAGCCTGCGGGCCACCGGCGAGGGGCACATCTCGTCGATCACGTTCCGCTCCGGAGTGCTCGACGCCGAGAACCGGGTCCGGATGGACGAACCGACCCGGTTCGTCGAGGCCCCGGAGATGGTGCCCAACGCCCTCTATGAGAAACCCCTCTTCTACCGCAAACTCGTCGAGCTCGGGACCAACGGCCCCCTGACCGACCAGGTCATGGCCGCGCTGGGCGACCATTTCACGCTCAGGGAATTGGAACATGCGATCCAGAATGTGATGCGTCACAACCGAGCTCGCCAGCGCGAGTTCGAGCCGATCGCCCACACGATGGTCATGCTGGCCAAGTCCAATTACGAGATCCGTTTCAGCCCTGAGCTCGACGTCTCGGAACGGATCATCTTTCCCTCATCCCCCACCGAGACCAATGGGATCGAGGACGCCCGGTTCGTCAAATTCACCCACGACAGCGGCCAGGTCTGCTACTACGCGACTTACACCGCGTACGACGGTCGGGTGACCCTGCCGCAACTGCTCGAGACCGAAGACTTCCTCCACTTCAAGGTAGGCACCCTGAACGGGACGGAGATTCGGAACAAGGGGTTTGCCCTCTTCCCTCGGATGATTAACGGCCAGTACGCGATGCTTTCCCGCCAGGACAACGAGAACATCTACCTGATGTACTCCGACATGCTCCACTTCTGGTACACCAAGGAACTCGTCGCCAGGCCGACCTATCCGTGGGAGTTCGTCCAGCTCGGCAACTGCGGCTCGCCAATCGAGACCGAGGCCGGGTGGCTGGTCCTGACCCATGGCGTCGGTCCGATGCGCAAGTACGCCATGGGCGCCATGCTGCTCGATCTCAATGATCCCACACGCGTGATCGGGCGACTGGCGACCCCCCTTCTGGAACCGAACGCGAACGAACGCGAAGGCTATGTGCCGAACGTCGTCTACAGTTGCGGAGCGCTGCCGCACGGCCGTGAGCTGATCATCCCCTACGCGATGTCCGACTACGCCAGCACGTTCGCCACCGTGTCGATCGACGACGTGCTCAACGCGATGATTCGGCCCTGAGCCGTGGATTGAAACGCGATTCTGGCCCCCCCCCGCCCCTTCCTCGTACCGCTCGATCAAGATGCGATGGTGTTCTAAGTATCAAAGCCTATGCGGTGGCTGATGCGATTCGCTACAATTGGGCTGAAGCAATCGGCTCGGGCATATGCTGAGGAGTGCCGGCCGCCGATTTATTGCGTGCGAGCGTGCGTGAGATCGGTTTTGTGGGATGGGCACGGCCCACTATGCATTCATTTTATTTGCAATGTTCCCAGGCGACGCAGATCCATGGAGCAGGACTGTAAGCTCATTGTAGGCACACTCCCATGACGCGATTCGAGAGATGTCAGCGCAATGCGGTTGCTCAACTGATTGGCGTCCGAGAAAGCAACGACGACGTGATGCGGGGATTAGAAACCGAATGGTTTGCCTTGCTGGCCCGAGGCTGCCCGGTTCATTCGCCGCTCTGGAGAGCCTGCGGCCCCATGCCGACGAAGCCAGCGAGTCGTTCCCGGATTCCTGTTGGCGTACGCACTCGGCGAGGTCCGGCCATTTCCCCACAACAGGCCCATCATGTTGGCGTCAATGATCTGAAACGGCGCATGCCATCACGTCAGCGAGCCATCACGTTCAGGAGGTCTCGTTCCGCGAACTCGGCAACCGCCGTGAACGCATCCGCGGCGCCATAGTAAACGAGAATCGTTCCCTGGGCTTGGTTCCGTACCAGGCCGGTCGGGAAGACGACGTTGGGTACGAAGCCGGTGACTTCGAAATCGGCTTCGGGGACGAAGAAGGGTTCGGAGGACCGGCGGAGGACCCTGGCGGGATCATCCGGGTCGAGGAGGATCGCGCCACCGAAGTAGGCGCCCACTTCGCCAGGTTGGGTCGGTTGCCGGTTCCCGTGATAGATCTCGAGCCAGCCGTCCTGGACGCGGATCGGCGGGGCTCCGGCTCCTACTCGGCCGGCTTGCCATGCGCCTCCGCCTTCGGCGCCCGCGACGGCCAGCGGAGCATGCGCTCCCCAGTGGATCAGGTCGGGCGATCGGGCAGCCCACATTTCCGGCCGGGTGAACGGAGTTCCGCAGACCGGCCGGTGCAGCGCGGCGAAGCGCCCGCCGATCTGCTCCGGGAAGAGGACCACATCCTTGTTCTCGGGACAGAAGATGATCCCGTGTCGCTCGAACGAACGGAAGTCGATTGTGGACGCCAGCGCTGTCGCGGGGCCATGGCGCGATACGGACACATAAGTGAAGTAGAATCGGCCGTCCAGCGGAGTGATCCGTGGGTCTTCGACTCCGAATTCCTCGAGTTCCGTTTGCGAGCGGAACGTGACGTCGGTGATTTCCCGGACCGCACGCCCGTCTCCGCACCGGATGACTCGCAAGTGCGAGAGGAACGTGATCCGGACCAGGCCGTCCGCCTTGTTTCTGACGACCCGCGGATCGATCGGGACCAGTTCCTCGTTGGGAACCCAGTCAACCGTCAAATCAGTGGCTGGGTCCCACCTGGGCAGGCCGGTAAACCCCGCTCGTTGTTCACGAGGTCGCTCGGCCACCCGGACCAAAAGGACGACCTCGTCTCCCGCCTGGACCGCCCCGGGATTGAAGACGCCCACGACCTCGAAATCAGGGCGGGACGGGGGCAGGTCCTCGGGCCGGAGCAGGAGCCGGGTCATCAGACGCGGGACGGTCATCGGCCGGCCTCCGCCGAACGAAGTGGATGATGAGCATGAGCCAGCGCATCGGCTTCACAGGCCGTCACGAGCGAATCTCGGCCATTGGCCTCGGTCACGACCCGCTGGTGGTTGCGATCCCGGATCCAGGCGACCTGATCCGCCATCATGGCCCGAAGCAGCTTGCTATAGAGCGGTGACTTGGCCTGGCCGTCCCCGTACGCGAGGTCGATCTTCTGGTAGACGTCGTATTCGTGGCCTCGGCCTCGGCAGGTCCGGTCCTTGCCGCCGTACGGTTCGACCACGTCGAGCCGAGCTCCAGGGAGCAAGTCGCATAATTTCCGGGTCTGCCGCTCGTCCACCACCGCGCGAATTTGAAGCCGAGTCGGCACCCAGTCATGGAGCGTGATATCTCCGCGTTCGAATACGAGCCGGAGCTCCTGGCGGTCCATTCGCCCGGTCTGGTGAAAGCCGTGGTAGAAGTTGACCCAGGGGACGTCGCCGTAGCGGACCGTGCACTGGACATGCTCCTCGATCGCGGTCCCCGGCCGAGTCCCGACCTGCGCCGCCTCGACTTGACCAGGCCCGAGCCAGCCGGCGAACATGTCGAAGAAGTGAACCCCATGCTCGATGAAGATCCCGCCGCTCTTGCTCGGCTCCCAGAACCAGTGGTTGGCCGGTAAGTTTTCGTCCGAGGCGTAGTTTTCGAACGTCCCGTGGAGCACTTCGCCGAGCATCTGTCCCTGGATCAGCCGGGAGACCGTATCGAAGAGCGGGTTGTACCGTTGCATCAGGTTTGCGACCACGAGCCGGTCTTGCTGCCGGGCCTTGGCGACCAGCTCGTCAGCCTGGGCGACCGTCATCGCCAGCGGCTTTTCGACGATCACATGCTTACCCGCCTCCAGCGCGGCCATCGCCTGGGCGTGGTGGAGGAATGGTGGGGTCGCAATGTAGACGAGGTCTACGTCGTCTCGCCGGAACAGTTTTTCCAGGTCGTCATCGTTCTCGACCCCGAACCGCGCCGCCGCGGCGAGGGCCGCCGGCCGGTGGGTACCGGCCATCGCGACGAACTTGACCCCGGGCACTTGCGTGAACTGTTGAAGTGCAAACAGGCCGAACCCGCCGCAGCCGATCACGCCCAAGCCAATGAGCTTGTCGTCCATGGATCCTGCCTTCTTTTGATTTTTTTTTCGTTGTGTGGCCCGAGTCATCCCTGGCCTTCCCAACGTTCCGTCATCATGGTCATTCGCGGCGGGAGTCGGTCTCTTTGAGTCGGATCGCTGGTGTGCGATGCCAGTGCAGACCGCTCGCGCCATCGATCCCATCAGGTCGACCGGCCTTCGATCCAGGTGTAGGGCGCCGGGGGCGTCTGGTTGATTCGTTCCGCGATCCCGTCGGCTGCCTGTTCGTAACGCTCCGGCTGCCGACAGAGATAGTCCTGGGCCTGGGCGGCCCGCCCGGTGAGCGAGCGCTGGGTGATGCCCCAGCTCTGGTTCAGGTGCTCGATGATTTGGGCGTAATCCCGGACCGTGTACGCCCCCACGCGCTGGGTGACCGTGGCAAAGTGGTCGTAGAGGTTGGGATCCTGGCCGTCGTACATCAGACGCCCGGGCATGGCGATGAGTCCCTTGAGGACCGCCCGGTAGGCGAGCGTCCCCCCTTCGGGGTCGCGTTCCATGATCTCGCCGACCACGCGGGTATAGAACGTCTCATGGCGCGCCTCGTCCCCCGCGATTCGCCGGCAGATCTTCGCGAGCTTCTCATCCCCTTGCGCGGCCGCGAGCTTGCCGACGTTCATGTGGGTGATTCGGGTCGCCCGTTCCTGGAACGCGGCGTAGATCAGGCCGGAATAACCGTCGTCCTTGCTGCGGGGGTTGAAACCGTTCTTGAGCAGGTGGTGGATGGTGAGCTCGACCGCGCGCATGTTCACTCGGCCGGTGAGCCGCAGGTAGGCGTTGAGCAGGTCGCCGTGGCGGTTTTCCTCGGCCGTCCAGCCGCGGAGCCAGTGGGCCCAGGGCTCGTCGGCGGTCCCGGTTTCGTCCCGGGCGATTCGGGAGAGCGGCAGGGTGTAGTTCGGCAACGCCTCTTCGGTGACCATGTTCCCGACCAGGACGACGAGTAACTCGTCGGAGAGCTGCTCGGCCGACTTGCGGAATGCCGCGAGTTGCTCGACCCAATCCTTCGCGCGCAGGTCCGGGAGGAAATCGGTCGGCTGCCAAGCCTGGTCCACCGAGGCGAGCAGAGACAGGTTTTCCCCAACAAACCCTTGCAAACTTTCAATCACATCCATCCCGGGTCGCCTTCCCTTGGTAGCCCGCAGTGCCCGATCCGGGTCGCCGTCCGGCTATTCTAGTTTGTTTGAGAACCATGTGATGCGCATTGGGGATTCTACGCATCCCTGCAATGGTCTTGCACGCCACTGAGAACTTCATTCGTCGCGGCACGCCGAGGATTGGGACAAATCCCCAGGAAAACAGGGTTTTCCGCTTTTCCGACGACCAGGCGTGTGTCGACTGGCTGGGATTGCGAAACGCCACTCAGGCACCCCTGGCACGAGGGTTGCATCTCCCAGCCCAGTGTCTTGTCCGTCCCGATTCAGGAAGTGTTTGCTTCCCCTGTTTCTTCGAGCGAGTGTTGAGAACCTGCCACGCAGGAGGAGGACAACCCTCGAATTTCCAGAATCCGGGTTGGTCGCGTCGCTCGACTCCTCTGTCAGACTCCTCCATCCACACGCTTGGTCGGCCAACCGTTTTTGTTGGCCTGGGAGTCGCTGTTCCAAAAAAAGGAGGTTACCCATGAATGAGGGTGTGAAGTAGAGACGCCCAGGAGCGACCTCGTTTATTTTGGATCAATTTCAGTGTAGTCAAGAACTATGCTGGAAGCAACGGAAAAAATTAAACAATTCAATGTGTGGCCTGCTAATTTACCGCTTGTCTTTATTTCCTTGTTGTTATGATGATTGGTAAGGGAGGTGGCCTGGCCAATCTTGACTTCGGATTGGGTGGTGGCGCCGATGTTAGAGTCGAATTCAAGAAAACCTGGCCGTCCTAAACGCGCGGGGCCGGCGCGTCAGACGGTTGTGGCATTGAGGGGCTCGCCGGAATGGAAGTTGTGGCTCGACGGGTTTGCCGACCACTGCCGGCTCGGGCTGGCCGATACGATTGAGCAATCGCTGCTCAGTTACGCCAAGGACCGAGGTTTCCGGGGGCCACCGAAGCGGTGACGACAATGGTGACAACGCTCATCCGCAAAGTGTGAGCGAGCGGGAGACGGCCGTGGATTCGTAAGCCACGGTTCGGTAGTGCATTTCTGTGACCTGAGGGAATAAGGAGCTTCGGAGATGGATGCATCAATCCCTAGGCCCGACGACGTGCTGGCCGTTCGCAGTCGTGTGAGTTGGCCCGCCATCGCCGCGGGGGCGATGATCGCCACGGCGATTTACTTCGTGCTGACCCTTCTGGGGGCGGCACTCGGGCTGGAGGTCGCTGTGCGAGGTGCGACCGCGCATCTGGGGGCGGGGGCTGCCATCTACTCGGTCCTGTCGCTGCTCCTGGCAATGTTCTTCGGCGGTTGGTCGACCAGCCGGTTGGCCGTCGGCGAGAGCAAGGTAGAGGCCCTTCTTTATGGCGTGATTTTGTGGGGAACACTCTTCCTGGGACTCGTCTGGCTGTTCAGCGTCGGAATCCGCACCGGGTTTGGCGCCATGGTCGGGCTTTCTTCGGGAGCCTATTCCTTGGCGATCGAGGGCGATGAGGCTGGCGGCCCGCCGTCTCACAACCTGGTCGAGAGCCTCCGCCGCCGCTACAACACGGAGCTGGGCGGCGAGAAGTTCGTTGCGGATCTCCAGAAAGCCGGCTTCACCGAGGAGCAGGCGAAGAAGGCCCAGACCGAGATCAAGGGGACGATCGACCGGCTCCATGACGACCCGTCCAGCCTTCCCGAAGTGGCGCGCGATGTCGCCAGCCGCCCCGAAGTTCAAGAGGCCGCGGGCCAGGCGACACGCAACGCGAGGCAGGCCACTTGGTGGACCCTCTTGGGTGTCATTACCTCAATGGCGGCGGTCATCACCGGTTCTCTGGTTGGCTCGGGTGAACTGCTCCAGCCCGTCCCCTTACTGGGCGTCCGCCGTCCCGCTCGCCTCGGGTAAACCCAATAACCCCCCCCTCCCGTCGTTACGGGGCGACGTCCGGCGCAATCGCCGGACGTTAGATGAAGATTTATTGGGGTTTGGGAGTTGAATTTAGTTGGATTTGGCGTGTATTTTGGATTGTAGAGTTTTTGTTGTTGCGATGTGTGCGTGGTATGTTTGGTGGCCGTCTTGGGCCTTCCGGTAGGGGCGTCACATGTTTGGCACGCTCCGTTCCCGGCTCGATGGGATCGGTGAGTGCCATTCTGCTTGGGGCAGCATTCGCAGATTTCGAGAGCCCCTCAGGATCTCCTTGGAAACAAGGCCTCGGTCGGTCCGGCAAGTCTCAATCGACCCGCCGAGTCCTCGGACAGCAGCATTAGCGGCCGCCGTCGAACAAGTTGTCCAAGCCACTTCTCGATTGATCCTGGATTTGTGTCCAATTGCGATCGAAAAGTGCGATAGGCTTACGTCTTGGACGATGGCATCCCGCTGCACCAAGGGGATCGGTCCAGGCTGGCCATGTTCTTGTTGAAACGGACAACCTCGAGGAGTACTGAGATGTCGAACGATTGGCGAGAGCGTTTGCGTGAGAAGTTGGAGGCCGACCCTTTGGCCTCGTCCGGGCCGCCGTTCGAGGTCACGGGAGTCGTTGACCCGCTCGACGATGAGACCGCCCTTCGGGCTGCAGGAATGGAGCTCAAATACAACGCGACGAATTTTCTCGGTTTCGCCCCGCGCCACCTGCGGCTCCTCAATTTTGGGACCACGCCCGTTCAGGGAGGGCAAGTCGAAATGTCCCTCCGGTTTCGTTACTACCGCTCCGGCTCGATCGGCGATGGATTGACGCTGGCCGACGAGACGTCGGAGGCGGACTTTAACGATTTGCCTTGAATTGGAAATGATTTTCAGTGATATTGCACATGATTGATTGTTTGGTCTGCGATTTCACGCGAAGCGGTCTCGGAAATTCTCTCGGCCGTTTCCTGTGCCCCTCCCCGCCGATCTCCATCGCAAACTGACGGAACCTTTGCGAGGTTCATTGTCACCTCAACGGGGCGAACGAAGGCGGTCCGGGCAAGGCCCCGGGCTGTCTCGGTGACGCTCAATTCCGTCTGACCCCAGGAAAATCAGAAAAGGCTGTAACCGATTGCTTCGGAGGGACTCTGTTTAGCGTGTAACCCACGCTTCATCCCTCAACGAAGGCAATGGAAACCATGCCCGCACTGACTACGGACAGTCTCTCGTCGATCTACATCCCGCTTCGGCTCATCTACGGCCTCGTGCCCATCGTGGCCGGGCTGGACAAATTCTTCAATCTCCTGACCCAGTGGGACAAGTACCTGCCGACCTCCGTCGCGGGTGTGCTCCCAATCAGCCCCCACACGTTCATGCTGGTCGTGGGCGTCATTGAAATCGTCGCGGGCCTGGCCGTTCTGACGAAGTTCACTCGTCTGGGCGCGTACGTCGTCATGGCCTGGTTGGTGTTGATCGCCCTGAATCTCATCCTGGTTGGCGATCTCGATATCGCTGTGCGAGACTTGGTGATGGCGGCTGGCGCCTACACGCTCGGGCAAGTGGCGGCCTTCCGTAAGGAACGGTGGGTGCCGGTCGCACTCTCATCCAACTAGGTGTTATTGATGAACCTTTTCGCAGAGTCTCGAGGAGAACCCGTCGAATCTCCGGAAAACACCGCGGAAGCACTGGTGGAGGAAGAGGTGATTCGGCGTGTGCTCGATGGAGATACGGCTTCCTTTGAGTGGATTATGCGACGCTACAATCAGCGTTTGTTCCGCGTGGTCCGCAGTATTGTCGGCGATGAGGCAGAAGCGGAAGACGTCATGCAGGAGGCTTACCTTCACGCTTACGAACATCTCCGGCAGTTCGAGGGGCGTTCGGCATTCTCGACCTGGCTGACGAAGATCGCGGTGTACGAGGCGACCAATCGCCGCCGTAAACTGCGCCGGCTTCGACTCGTGGCACCCGGCCACGCCGAGACCGACGCCATGACCTCGTCCTCGATCAATCGGGACGCCACGCAGGAAGCAAGCTTGAACGAGTTACGCCACTTGCTCGCTAGCGCCGTCGATGCGTTGCCTCCAGATTTGCGACTGGTTTTCACACTACGGATGGTCGAGGGACTCAGTACGCTTCAGACTGCCGAGTGTCTCAGCTTGACTCCCTCCAACGTCAAGGTGCGACTCCACCGTTCCCGATCCGCATTGCAGTCCTGGATTGACAATCGAATCGGTGAAGAGGTGCGGCGACTCTACGTGTTTGCCGGCGAACACTGCGATCGCGTCGTTCAAAAGGTTCTCGAGCGGCTCGCGCAAGATCGTGCTTCGGGGGAACCGGCCGGGAACTCCTTCCCGGTTTGAGGTGGGAGGGTGGCCCAGACGGGCCGCTGAGGTGAATTTAGCCCAACGGCCGGGCCGTCCTACGGGATGAGTCGCCCGGCCGGTGGAATCCCGCCTGGCGGGCCGCCGAGGTCATTCTCAACGGGCGGGCGAAACCGATTCAGACAAGACACCGGGGGTTGCCCTATCCGGCGTTGGATAGGATGCGCGCCGAGCCGGGGGAAGGTCCGTTCTGGAGATATTTGTATGAGGAATTCATGGATTCATCAAACAGGCGAAAGTCAGGGACGAGATGAGGGGGCCGATTGCAGGCTTTCTCGCGTAAAGAGGCCAGGGCGTCGGCCGGCTGGGCTCCGTGCCGTTCTGGGGCTGACCCCGGTCTTTATGATTGCGATTGTGGTCACGACCTCCTCGGGCGAATCGAAACGGCATCTGTCGGCGCTGCCGGCACGCTTGGGCCATCATCAAGATCGTTCTTCCAAGTCCGTTCCGCGTCCCGCGCAGGGGGAACATCATCGAGATCGCACTCCTAAGCCCGATCCGCGTCCCACGCTGGTGGAGCAGGGAAAACAGATCTTTCGATATGATACTTTTGGCGACGAGGCCTTTTGGGGAGGGACTTTGCGGCTCCACGAGGCCGTCGCCGGACTGACTCCGAGGCAAGCGCTGGAGCTGGGACTGAAAGTCGATTCCGAGTCGCTCCCCCCTGAACTTCGATTGCAACTGCGGCGAGGGCAGGTCGATCTGGATGATCCGGCGACCACCAGGGCATTGCTCCGGCTGGACGCTGTGGTGGGCGTGGCTGGAGTCTTCAGTCCCGATGGCCAGAACCTTCGTTCGATCGGGATCCGGTGCGCTCTGTGTCATTCCACGGTCGACGACACGTTAACGTCCGGTGTTGGTCGGCGACTCGACGGCTGGGCGAATCGCGACCTCAACGTTGGTTGGATCATCTCCGCAGCCCCCGACCTCACCGCGTTCGCGAATTTGCTGGGGGTCGACCAGGAGACGGTGCGCGCGGTTCTCCAGTCCTGGGGGCCGGGAAAATTTGATCCAATGCTGGCGCTGGACGGCAAGGCGTTCCGGCCTGATGGCGAGTCGGGGGCCGTCCTGCTCCCCCCTGCCTTCGGGCTGGCTGGGATCGACCTGACGACGGCGACTGGCTGGGGATCGATCAGCTACTGGAATAACTTCGTGGCTGTGCTGGAGATGCACGGCCAGGGCTCGTTCGTCGATCCCCGACTTAACGACCCGCAACGATTCCCGATCGCCGCGGCCAATGGATTCTTCGCCGTCACCCAGGTTCCCGACCTGGTGACCCCGAAGCTGCCCGCCTTGCGTGCCTATCAACTCTCTTTGAAGGCCCCGAGTGCTCCGGCACGGAGCATCGACGAGCGGCAGGCGACCCGCGGACGTGCCCTGTTCCGAGGCAAGGCGCAATGCGCCACTTGCCACGTGCCGCCCTTTTTCACCGAGCCGAGGGGGGATCTGCACACGCCCCAGGAGATCGGGATCGATGACTTCCAGGCGAACCGCTCGCCCACCGGGCGATATCGAACCACCCCGCTCAAGGGGTTGTGGACCCATATGAAAGGTGGCTTCTATCACGATGGCCGATTCAAAACCTTGGAGGAAGTGGTCCTCCATTACGACAGGCACTTTGGGCTGTCATTGTCCGGTCGGGAGGTGGGCGATCTGGTCGCCTACTTGAAGTCGCTCTGAGACCAAGGGGGCTGAAAGCGACGGAACTCATGGATTCAAGCCGCTGACTCTTGTTCAGAGCCCCTCTGGCTTTGTGGAGGTGCATGCGACTACACTGTTAGGAGACCCATCGCGCACACCGGCCTCTTGATCCGGACGGATCCTCCGATGCGGCATTCTCAGCGACCTCGTCTCCTACGCGTCCTCCGAGTCAAGTTCCGTCGCGTTCACGCTCGGCTCGATCGCCTGGCGCCTTTTTTGATGCTCTGGGTCCCTTCCT
This sequence comes from Singulisphaera photorubra, assembly GCF_045290345.1. GTDB lineage: Bacteria > Planctomycetota > Planctomycetia > Isosphaerales > Isosphaeraceae > Singulisphaera. The sequence goes on from NZ_CP155447.1 coordinate 7,265,333, forward strand.
GGGGGACCAGTATTTTGCTCCACGCGGCAGGACTGTTGCTGCTGGCGCTTTATTTCTATGCCCATTCAGGAGGGCCGAAAGAGCTCGAAATTCGGGCGGCCATCCCGTCCCAGCTCACAGAGGACCTCCTCTCGCTGACCCCGTCCGACCACGCGGGCGACCCGTTCACGACCGAGAAGTCGGACGAAATCCCATCGCTCTCCCTCGATGCGGCCCCGCCCGATGTCAAGACGGTCAATCAGCCGGCGCTGCCGACACTTACTCAGTTCACGCCCGAACTGATGGTCCCCGATCTCTCGACCGAACTGGCTCGCGTACCGGGCAAAGGCAAGGGGATGGCCATGGCCTTGCATGTGGAAGGCCTCTCCGCGCCGTTCTCGGGACGGCAGGGGATGAGCCGGGCTCAGCTCGTTCGTAGGGAGGGGGGGACGGTGCGGTCGGAGAAGGCCGTAGAAGATGGCCTCGACTGGCTCGTCCGCCACCAGCGGCTCGACGGCGGCTGGAGCTTGAACTACCACGGTCAGTGCCAGGGCACCGGCTGCCCCGCGCAGGAATGTCTCGAGTCGGAAACGGCCGCCACCGGCCTGGCGCTCTTGCCCCTGCTGGGGGCCGGCCACATCCACAACGTCAAGACACGCTACCAGACGAATGTTCGCAAAGGGCTGGAGTGGCTGGTCCAACACCAGAAACCGAACGGCGAGCTCTATATCAACGGGGGCGATACCGCTCGTATGTACAGCCACGCGATCGCTGCGATGGCTCTGTGCGAAGCCTATGGGATTTCCGGAGAGCCGACGCTCCGGCGTCCGGCGCAGCGGGCGCTGGACTTCATCGTCGCCTCGCAGAACTCGCAGGATGGTGGCTGGCGCTACTTCCCCGAGCAGCCGGGCGACACTTCCGTTTTTGGCTGGCAGATGTTCGCCCTGCGGAGCGCCAGGCTGGCCGGACTCACGGTTCCTCGCAACGTCATCAAGGGATGCCGGGTCTACCTCGACCTGGCGGCCGTTGATGAGTCCAGAACGATGTATGCCTATCGGCCCGGGCGTGGGGCCTCCCCTGTGATGACCGCCGAGGCGCTCCTGACTCGGCAATACCTCGGCTGGCCGCGTGAGTTCCCCCCCTTGGTCAAAGGAGCCGCACACGTCGCGGCCGACCTCGAGCAGTCGTCGGAACGGAATATCTACTACTGGTACTACGCGACGCAACTCCTGCACAACATGCAGAACAAGGAATGGCCGCGCTGGAACAACCGGGTGCGCGACGGTCTGGTCGCCATGCAAGTGGGTGGCACCGGTTGCGATCGAGGCAGTTGGGATCCATTCACCCCCCAGCCCGACCAGTGGGGCCGAAGCGCAGGCCGTCACTTTCTCACGACACTCTCGCTCCTGACCCTGGAAGTCTATTACCGCTACCTGCCCCTCTACCAGCCGAGCGATTCGGATAAGGATAAACCCGAGCCGCCGCCACGAGAGGGCCCGCCGGATTCCGCCGAGAAGCCGGCACCCCTCGCTCCCCCGGTCGTTCCCCCCACGCAATGACCTGAGGCATCCCTGGGCGTTCCGCGGTTCCCCTCCCCTCTCCTTCCCGCTGGCGAGTTTTCTGGCTCAATCCCACTCTCTGAAGCTCATTCCCTGGTGGGCCGTGCCCACCCTACATGAGAATTCGGATGATGAATCCCGCTCTTGTAGGGGGGGGCACGGCCCACCATCTTCCTCTTCCTCACTCGATGGAAGACAGGAAGCCCGCGCGCTCCCCCTCAGATTTGTAATTTTGTTTGAGTGGACGCTTGCTTAATTTGCTGTTGTGTCTTCGGGTGCTGCCCTGAATTTGCGGAAGCCGCCTTCCTTTTGAGAGCGATCGGTAAAACCGTTTTTCTCGAGTTAGGCTGCGAACAATTCCTGCTTGACCTGCGTTGTGCGAGAGGCCAGATGTTAGATGCTTATTACATAACCTTGGAGTCGATGTGATGGATTCCTCTCGCCCGTGGTCTGATCGTTTGTCCTCACGTGGGGTCGCCAAGAAGAAGGGACGCCAAGAACGACTCTCCCGGCCCCGCATGGAAGAACTTGAAGCGCGGCTGAATCTGTCTTCGCTCGTAGTGGGAGCGGCTCCGGGAAGTCCACCGACCGTGAAGATCGTCGATTCCTCGGGCACGGTCGAGCAGTCGTTTCTTGCTTATGAAGGCGGGTATCGAGGTGGTGTGAGCGTTGCGTCGGGCGACGTCACGGGCGATGGCGTGAAGGACATTATCACCGGTCGGCAGCGTGGGCGTTCGGAAATCAAGGTATTCGACGGGGTGACCTTTCAGCAACTCAAGTCGTTCCTTGCGTTTGGGCCCTCGTATCGCGGTGGGGCCGAGGTGGCCTTCGGTCATTTCGGCAAGGCGGCGGGCGACATCGTGGTGGGCATGGCCCGCGGTGGCTCGGTGGTGAAGGTTTTCGATGGCCAGACTTTCGCCCAGTCCCAGAGTTTCACGGCGTTCGGATCGGGTGTGCGAGGAGTTCACCTCGCCGTGGGTAACCTTGACAACGACCCTGACTCCGAGATCATCGTTGGGTCGGGACCCGGTGGAACGCCCGTGGTCAAGGGTTTCGATCCCGCAACCGGGCAAGACCTTTATCAGTTCGTCGCGGGCACGCCCGGCAACCGGAGCGGGGTCGAGTTGACGACCGGCGACTTCGACGGCAACAAGGTGACCGACCTCGCGACGGCCCCTGACGGCCGGTCCGTCCCCGTCGTCAGCATCTGGACCCGAGGAACGAACGGCCCCGAACTCGTCAAGCAATTCCAGCCCTTCGGTCAGTCGATCTCTCGAGGCCTGGAACTCGGCACACTCCAGCCTGAGGGTTCGGACGGCGACCAGATCGGGGTTTCAGGCAACCTGAGCCGGGGCAGACGGGCGTCGGCCCTCCGCGCCAATGCCGTGACCGGGTTGGGGGTGTTCGACGGCGACGGGCAGCGGCTGGGCACGCTCTCGCAGGCCAGCCTGGGCCGCAACGGGCTGAATGTCGGCTCCGGCACCGACGAACTCAGCCAGGGGACCCCGATCGCGCCCGCGGATCAGATGCACATCATCGACTACAGCCCGACCTGGCCCTTTTGGAGCGTCAACAAGCCGACACTGACCGTCACTAAATTCATCAGCTCGACCGAGATCGAGTTTACTTTCACGCCGACGAACATGCCTTGGAGAGCAGATCTCTTTAAAGGCGCGCATCTTTATGACGTCACGGCGGGATACTATTATGGGAATGGCACGATCAAGTCGATGACCGGAAATACCCCCGGCGACTCGCCGCTGAAGAACACCTTGACCCTCACGTCGGGGGGGGACATTTTTCAGCCGAGCATCGTGGGCCATAAAGTCGTCATCGCGAATGATCAGCTCAGCGATAGTGACTTCTACAACTCCGCCTTCAAGCCGCTCTGGAATACGCCACGGTACACGGATACCGACAACTCGAAGCTGAACGATCTCCAACTGATGCAGAAAATGGGGGTCACGAAGGAGTCGAATACCGGACAGACGGCCATTCGTCTCTACGACTGGGGCGTCGAACGGGGCTTCTCCAGCACGACTTCAGGCACGTCGGAACACCTGGAATTCCTCAATGCCGTGCAAGCCGCGGGGCTCAAGGTGATCGTCCCGGTCTCGAACTTTTTCCTGGGCGACGAGAACGCCTGGGCGGGTGCGGCCCCCGACGCCAACTACAGCCCCACCACCGGGATTCCCCAGGCCATTCAGAACGACCTCACGTACTTCTTGCGGAGCATCTCCGCCGACGGCAAGGGGGGAGGTGGTCTTCACCCCGCGATCGCCGGCATCGAAGTGGGCAATGAGATCGAGCTGAACGCCGGTAAGTTGACCGGCGGGGACATGACCAAGTTGGCGCAGCGGACCCTCTGGTGGATCGTGAACATTCAGCAGCGGCTCCAGAGCAGTGGGGCGATCGACTCGAATGATCCGAACCACATCCGATTCACCACCCCGTTCTCCAACGCCGATGAAGACGTCAAGAACGTGGCCAAGAAGTCCTGGTTCGAGGTCGTCCGGAACGGTGCCAAGGCGGGCGAATTTGCGCCACTGGGCCCCCCTGTGGGGACCAAGTTCAACGCCGAGATCAAGGGCCTCGAGTCCCTCAAGGGGGCCGACTGGTACAAGACCTGGATTTACAACTCGTACCAGGTTGCCAAGCGGGGCGGCGACCTCATCAACCTCCTCGACAAGTACAATGCTCCTCGAGGAACCGGCGACTGGAATAACCAGTGGCCCGGCGAGGCCTTCCCCGTGCCGCTCGTCCTGATGGAACTCGACTCCAGCATCACGGAAGCGGGCAGTGAGGGTGAGTTCTTTAACTGGTTCGCCAACGACCAGGTCCAGGTCGCCGAGAACTTCCTCCGGGGTGAAGCGACGCTCAACAACCGCAAGATCGAAAATACGTCCTTGCTCGGCTATGCCCTCTTCGAGTTCAACCAGGAGCCGAACAAGACCCTGGCGGCAACGCCCGACTCCGAACAGACGCGCGGGATCCTGAAGTACTACAAGGACCGGGACGTCAACCACTGGCGCACGCCGACTTCGACCGTGCTCACTCCCATCACCCCGTTGACGCAGTTGCCGGGCCGGACGTTCGCACCCTTTCAGTATCCCATTTATGAGCTTTTCTCCGTCACATCCGATGACGGCGTCCGGCTGGTCGACAAGATTCAGAGCATCATCCGGGCTCCTCGGAAGAAGTAGCCTCCAGCCGTGCTGCCTGCCCTTGCTCTTGCCCCACCTCCGGCTCGTCTCGCCGAAGGAGCGGGGCCAGGGCGAGTGAGCGGATGGCCTCCAGGGCGTATTCCCAGCGGCCTTCGGCACAGAGTCCTCGGAATCCTCCATCCTCATAGGCTTCCAAGGCGGCCCGAATGCAGGCTGAGCGTACGTCCTCGGCGAGTTGCAAGTCGTGGTTCTTCAAAACGTGTGGATCCTTGAGAAGAGCCGAACAGCAAGCTTGTGCCGATGAGTCGATCGCAATCGCTTTCGAGGAATCCTCCAGAAGAATCCATGAGGCAGCAAAACGCAAGCTCCCCGCGTGCCCCCAGTTGTGCTTGCCAGCGAGAGAATTGGGGGAAATGCGACGAGGCTCCACACCGAATCGCGATTGGCGAATCGAAGCTGGGCAGGTCGGAACGAAAAAGAATGCCCGGCCCCTCCGCATGGGAGAGGCTTGGCATCATTAGCATTCGGAAATGTATGAAATTGGCCGTGATCTCTGGGCGAACTCAGCGAGTCTCTCTCGTTTCAACGCTGCGCTTCTTGGCGACACTCTTCACGTCCGGTTGCCCGAGCCGGCTCTTCACAACGTGGTGCGTGATCGATAGGCCACGTGTGTAGGTCAGCGTCACCTCGGCGTTGTTCAGGTAGGCCTCGGCAAGAATGGCCCGGAGGTGGTCGAGGCTGCGGATCACGTCGCCATCGACCTTGACGATGACATCGTGCGGCTTGAGCTGGTCACGGGCCGCATCCGAATCGGGCGTGACGGACTCGATGTGGAACCCGTGACGGATACCGATCGCCTGGCTATAGCCACCGATCCCGTAGCGCTCGAACGCGGTGGTTCGCCCGCCCTCGGCGGTTGCGAATCCCGCCGCGCCTAGGATCAAACAGGAGGCGACTATCGACCGGATCGAAGTAACGCGCATGATTCCCCTACGTGTAGAGAGACTTCGGGACGAGATGGGACGACGAATCCAGCGGCCACCGCAAGGCAGCCTGGGCCGTCCGATATCTCCTTTTCATCGCCAAGGCGCGAGTGGGGAGTGGAGCGATTGTGGGAAGCCTCGCTCTGATCTTGCCTAAGGCGCCGGTTGTGTCGGATTAGACGCGTCTTTGGAACGCATGATACCGCGTCCCCTGGTAGGTCAATGTGCCTTCGTCCCCTTCCAGGAGCAGACCGTACTCTCGTCCGGAAAGGCTGAATTCCAATCGCTCGCCTGATTTCAGCTCGAACGTTGCGAAATGATAGGTTGAAACTCGGCCATGAGAATGCGAGGACCCCCGCCCATGCAATTCGGTGCGTTTGGAGATGACGCGCGCGGGCTCCGACTGGATCGGCAGGCTGTTGTTATGCGACCACTCCGCGAAGCCGGTTACGGCTTTGTAGGCGATCGAACCGAGGATGATCACGAAGCCCACGGCAATGAATATCGGCACGATCACGAACAGTTCCATCGGGCATCCTCCGCTATGGGCGACCATCAGGGATGAACATTGCCGTTGCCTCTTCGCGCTTGAGGGCGTCAGATCGTGACCGGGACGAAACGGGGCGTCAAGAGGCGATCGGCGGGCAATTGGCCGACGAAGATGAAGATTGTTGATGTGAAAATGACGAATGGTTTAATCAGAAAAGATTTGATGGCGTTTGCGGGAAACGAACCCTTGATGAAGCTTTGTTGGATGTTGAATTGAGTCGTTATCGCGTTAAGTAATACTGAATTGTGGTCGAATTTTACCCGTAGTGTGGGCACGGCCCACCATCCCGATCTCCTTATCCAAAGGGAAGTTAAGATGGTGGGCCGTGCCCAACTTGCGGGAATTGTGGGGTCCATGATGACGTCAAGGCCGACTCGGTAAGGCGTCCTTATGCCGATGAGTAGCATTGATGACGCGGTTCCAGTGAATGTCGTTGGCCTATTGGGCTGGGCGAAACTGGCGAGAGAGGTCCTGTTTCTGGATGTCCTTTGATCAGGTCCTCACCAAACTCTTGATCCGTGCTGCTCCGTGTACGCTTCCGCGCGAGGAGCCGGAAATGAATGTCATGGCGGGCTGTTTGGGCGTATCATGCAGTTCAGTCCAGCTTTGGAGGGAATCTCTCCTTCGACCGCATTGGATTCACCCTGGCGGGCCGCCTGGTCCACTGTTTCCTCAGTCATGATCAAGCCTCGGCTTTTATACGGGGCCGGCCGCCGTTGAAATCAATAAGGAGCGTGGATAGTCGTATGCGAATCCCTCACTCTCCTGCCGTGACGATCCTGCTGGGTCTCCTTTTTATCACGGGGCGATCGTGTTTCGCTCAATCGCCGCCTCCTGTGCCGGCCGATCACGCTCGGCAAATGGCGGAAGGGCTGGCGCTTTTCAAGGAGCACGTCCGCCCGGCGCTGACGCAGCACTGTCTTGATTGTCATGGCGGCAAGACGATCAAGGGGGACTTCGACCTCTCCGATCGCAAGCTACTCAAGAGCAGTGGCGCGATTGAGGGGGGGAGCAAGGAGAGCTTGCTCTATGCGTTGATCTCGCATGCGGAAGAGCCGCACATGCCGCAAAAGGGGGCGAAGTTGCCCGCCGAGACCATCGCGCGGATCGCGCGATGGATCGACCTGGGGGCTCCTTACGACCGCCCTTTGGTCGAGCGGGCGAAAGCGGGCGCGCCACGGGCCACCGCGATCAGCGACGAGGATCGCCAGTTCTGGTCGTTCCGCCCGCTTCTGACCGTCGATTCGCCGCCGGTGCGGGACCCGGCCTGGGCACGCACCCCGATCGATCGCTTCATCCTCAGCAAGCTCGACGAACACAAGCTGACGCCGAATCCAAAGGCCGATCGCCGCGTGCTGATCCGCCGCCTTTCCCTGGACCTCCTCGGTCTGCTGCCGACGCCCGAGGAAGTCGACGCCTTCATTGCCGACCCCGCGCCCGATGCCTACGAGCAGTTGGTCGATCGGCTGCTCGCCTCGCCGCATTACGGCGAGCGGTGGGCCCGGCATTGGATGGATATTGCCCGGTTCGCCGAGTCGCACGGCTACGAGCAAGACTACGATCGACCTTACGCGTATCACTATCGAGACTTCTTGATTGATGCTTTGAACCGAGATATGCCCTACGACCAGTTCGTTCGCTGGCAAGTCGCGGGCGACGAGCTGGCTCCTGATGACCCCTCGGCCATGGCGGCCACGGGGTTCCTGGGCGCGAGCGCATTTCCGACGCAGCTCACCGAGGCCGAGTTCGAGTCGGCCCGCTACGAGGAGCTGAGCGACATGACTGCGACGACCGGGTCGGCCTTCCTGGGCCTCTCGGTCGGCTGCGCTCGCTGTCATGACCACAAGTATGATCCGATCCCGGCGGAGGACTACTACCGGATGGCGGCCGCCTTCTCGACAGCGATCCGGAGCGAGATCGAGGTCTCTCCTCGGCCTGGCGAGAAGCCGGTCAAGATGCAGGTCACCAGCGAGGGCTTCCCGCATACCAAGCACAACGCGGATGGTCGCGGCTTTCCGCACTTTTACCCGACCACCTTCATTCTGAGCCGCGGTGACCTCAACCAGAAGAAAGGCGAGGCGGTGCCGAGCTACCTCCGCGTGCTGATGCCCGCCGGCCGCGATGCATCATCCTGGCGTGTGGAACCGCCCGCCGGCTGGACGCGTACCAGCTTTCGCCGCGCGGCGCTGGCGAACTGGCTCACCGACGCGAACGAAGGGGCAGGAGCTCTGGTCGCGCGCGTGGCGGTGAACCGGCTCTGGCACTACCGCTTCGGCCGCGGCATTGTCGCCACGCCCAACGACTTCGGCGCCCAAGGCGAGCGGCCCACTCACCCGGAACTGCTCGACTGGCTCGCGGCCGAGCTGATCCGCCAGGGCTGGCGGCTCAAACCGGTTCACCGCATGATCGTCACCAGCGCCGTTTATCAGCAGAGCGGAGCTTTCGACGAGTCGCGTGCCGCCATCGACCGGGAGAACCAGTGGCTGTGGAGGCAAGCTCCCAGGCGACTCGAAGCCGAGCCGATCCGCGACATCATGCTCCAGGTTGCCGGACTCCTCAATCTGCGGATGCACGGCCCCGGCTCGCTCGACCCGGCGATGGGGCGTCGAAGCGTCTATTTCTTCATCAAGCGGAGCGAGCTGATCCCGACGATGATGCTCTTCGACTGGCCCGAGCACCTCGTGAGCATCGGCAAGCGCGGGACGACGACCACCGCATCGCAAGCCTTGATGTTCATGAACAACCCCGAGGGCCGTCGGGCCGCCGAGCACTTCGCCGTTCGTTTGGCTGGCGAACCGGACGCCAACGTCGTCCGACAGGCCTACCGCTTGGCCTTCGGCCGCGAACCGACCGCCGCCGAGGCGAGATTCTCCACCGGCTTCCTCGGGCACCAGAGCGCCGCCTACAAGCAGGCAGGCAAGCCGAACCCGGGGCAGCTTGCGCTCACAGACCTTTGCCAGTCATTGATGGGGACCAGCGAGTTCATTTATCTCCCTTGAAATCCAAAAGAAGAGCCACCCATGAAGCGGGATTCCTCGAACCAAGGTCCGCGGATCGCTCGGGCGTCAACCGACTCTTCTCCTGAGCCGATCCTCACGCGTCGCCGACTCCTCCAGCGTGCCGGCGGCGGGTTTGGCTTGATTGGCCTCGCCAGCCTACTTCACCAGGAAGGGCTGCTCGAAGCTCCGGCGAACGCGGCGGGTGACCTGGACCGTCTCGCGCTGAATCCCATGGCCCCCCGCCCTGCCCATTTCCCTGGGCGAGCCAAGCGGGTCATCTGGATCTTCATCAACGGTGGCCCGAGTCAGGTGGATACCTGGGACTACAAGCCGGCCCTCGCCAGGTGGAACGGCAAGTCGATGCGTGAGTTCGACTCTTCGTTCAAGAACACGACCGGGTTCTTCAAGGATCAGGTGGGCGGCTTGATGAAGTCTCCGTTTCGGTTCAGCCCGCGCGGAGAATCCGGCAAGATGGTCTCGGAATTGTTCCCGTACCTCGGCCAGCACGTCGACAAGATGGCGTTCATCCATTCGGCCCACACCGAATCAAACAACCACTCACCTGCCTTGTTCATGATGAATACAGGGTTGCCCCGGATGGGGTTCCCCTGCGTCGGGTCATGGGTGACCTACGGCCTGGGGAGCGAGAACCAGAGCCTCCCCGGGTTCGTCGTCATGAGCGACCCCAGGGGGCGAGGACTTCCCAAGGGCCAGGCGGCCAACTGGGGAGCGGCGTTTCTGCCAGGCGTGTACCAGGGAACGCACCTCCGTTCCAAGGGGTCGCCGATCGACAACCTGGAACGCGCCGGGGGCATGAGCGACGCCCAGCAACGGGCCCAGCTCGACCTCATCAATGAGTTCAACCGGATCCACCAGGATCAGGAACAGAACCGGGCCGAGCGGGAACTGGCCGCCCGCATCGAGAGTTTCGAACTGGCCTATCGCATGCAGTCGGCCGCGCCCGAGGCGATCGACATCGACTCCGAGCCGGCGCACATCCGGCAGCTCTACGGCCTGGACGATCCCCGCTGCGAGCACGTCGCCCGTCAGTGCTTGACGGCCCGCCGGATGGTCGAGCGGGGTGTCCGGTTCGTCCAGATCTACTCGGGGGGAATGGAAAACCAGCGCTCATGGGACGGCCACGTCGACATCAAGGGGAACCACGAGCAGTTCGCCGGCGAGACCGACAAGCCGGTCGCCGGCCTGCTGGCCGACCTGGCGCAGCGAGGTCTGCTGGACGAGACCTTGGTCATCTGGGGCGGAGAATTCGGCCGTCTGCCGATCGCCCAGACCGGCCAGACGCCTGGCCGCGACCACAACCCCCACGGCTTCACGCTCTGGATGGCCGGCGGAGGAATCAAAGGAGGTGTCAGTTACGGCGAGTCGGATGAAGTGGGGTATGCGGCCGCCGTTGACAAGGTTCACGTCAATGACATCCACGCAACCGTCCTCCACCTCCTCGGCCTCGAACACGAGCGGCTCACCTACAACTACAACGGCCGCCGCTTCCGCCTGACCGACGTGGCGGGCCAGGTCCTCAAAAAGATTCTGCTATAAGCGCAGATGGCGATTGAGGGTGAGAGGTGAGCCACAAAACCAAAGCCTTGTCCCAGAGTGAGGGACAAGGCCTTGGTTTCCGAGCCATCTGTGTTTCAAACCCCGACAGCGAAGAGCTCGGTCTGACTGGGCTCTCGCACTTCGGAAAACGACCGATGGGTCGATCGGTCGGTCAAGGCTTTGTGCCCTTGAGCTTGGCAATCAGGAACTCGGTGGTGTTGGCGTATTCAGGGTCGGGATGACCGGGGTAGGCGAGATGAACCTCGTCCCCTACGGACTTGAGCTTCTCTTCGAGCAAGAGGCCGAGGACGGCGGTGTGGGTGGGATCCTTTTGTTCTTCGCCCTTGACGGGAGGCTTGTCCTGGCCTGGGTAGTCGAGGAAAACCGGAGGGTCGCCGGGGCCGGCATGGACGTAGGGTGAGTATTCGTTGATCCAGTCGAGCACGTCGGAGCGGTGGTCGTAGAACTGCTGGAACTGCGAGTCGCGGGCGCTGGCTTTGGTGAATCCGAAGGCGTGCCCGCCGTATCGCATGTTCGGGATCCATTCGCGGAGCTGCAAGGGGTCGAGCGAAGTCTGGGCACCATTGACAGCCGCGGCGGTCAAGCGGGTCGACTCGCGTGCGACAGGGTCGGTGCTGTCGGGCTTCGCCATGTCGTCGTGAAAGGCGAGCCAGAGCGACGAGCAGGCGCCAGCCGAGCCCCCGGTCGCGGCAATCCGGGTCTTATCGATGTTCCACTCGCCGGCTTTCGACCGGAGGAACTGAATGGCCCTGGCGGCGTCTCCCAGCGGCCAGCTCACCGGTGGCTTGATCCCGGCCTCTTGCGCCTGTGTGGTGAAACGGTAGTTGATCGACGCCACTGAGATCCCGCTGTCGAGCAGCTTTTTGAGGTTCCCCACGCCCACCTTGTCGCCATTGACCCAGCCGCCGCCGTGGATGTGAACGACGAGTGGAGCGGGCTCCTTGGTGTCGGCCTTGAAGAAGTCGAGCACCTGTCGCTCGTGGTCGCCATAGGGGACGTTGGAGAACGTCGGTGGCACGCTGTACCTGGGGGGGGCCTTTTTCGCGACTTTCGGCTTTTCCTTCACGTCCTGTGCCTGCGCTTGAGGCGGCGTGCTCAGGAGGATTGCGAGACCGGCCATGAGACCGGCAGCCTGGAAACGGCGGGGAAACGACGCGAGTGTGGTCACGCTCGAGAACTCCTTGGGAGGTTGGCGGGTGGTGGATCTCGCAATCGGAGAGCTTAACCGGCGCCGGGAGGGAGGCAAGTCATGTCCATTCAAAATGGATCCCATCGAGGACTGAGCCCCACAAAGATTCGAAAATCTTGCCTGCTCTCCCTTCCGACGCGGATAACCCTCATAAGGAGGCCGGAAGTCGGCCTCGCAGGAAACGGGGGGGATGACCGATGAAACTCTTGATGGCGGTGGGCGTGAGCTTTTGGGTTGTGATGGCCGTGTGGGTGGCCCGGCTCGGCATCGGCCTGGACCAACTGAGCCAGGATCAGATACCGGCCACGATCGTCGGCGGCGTGTGCGGTGGGCTGGCGGCCTGGTATTTCGTGCCACATTGCATAAAGAGAATTTCGATTGAACAGAAATGAAATCGAAGAGTTGGCCGCTTGCACGCTCCCGTCAGGCGGTCTGAATTCCTGGCCTTGCCGGTTTTTTTTTGGGATTCGTTATTGCAGTCATATGTGGCTAAGAGTGTTTGAGTTGGCGAGGCCGGCGTTTGGGGCTTCCCTCTGGCCTTGCCGGTTCCGAAAGTTCTGGACCTGGTTCCAGGACAAAAGGCCTGCGATCGAATCGGCATAGAACATGCCGATGCCGGTCGGTTCGATCGTGTCGTCGGACACGTGCATGAGTCCCTCCCGTTCGAGGGCCTTGAATTCCTGCGGGAAGTCATGGAACGGGTCGCTGCTGGAAAAATTCTGATATTTGTGGCGGTCGATCCGCAGAGCGGCGAGGACTCGGGTCAGGTGGAAGATGCGGAGGTCGCGAGGCGCGTATGCGAAGGCACGGTCCCAGCAGGTCGCTCCACCTCGGCTGACGGCCTCGATGTATCCCGAAGCACTGTCCGGGTTGATCACTTTGAGGGCCGTTTGTCCGGAACCCGCGAACGAGATGCCCGTGGGGCCGAGGCCGATCATGTCGTAGCTGTCGGGTTGGAAGCTCAGGACTTCGTAGACGAACCGCTTCTCCTGGCCGTGGATTTCGCGGTGTTCGACGTTGGTCAGAGTGGTCTGAGAAAACCCTTGTCCGAGCGATTACGCGGAAGCCGGTCCCGAGGCCCGTCGCGTCCCCGCGGGCCCTGGCGGTCGGCCAGGTCGTCTCCCTCGCGTTCCACCTCCCCGACGGCTGGGGCGGCCAGGTCACCGAGATGCTGCCCGGGTGGGTCGTCCGCGCCCGCTCGGATGAGGGCGCGACCACCATCGGGATCGAGTTCCTTTCCCCGCCAGACGACCGCTCTACCCCCGTGCTGTCCGGGAAGATTTCGAGATGTTAGCGCGGGGGGGGAGGCGGACCGTCGCCCCCCTGCCTTGCGTCACATCTGCTTCAGATATTCGTGCACGAACAGGACCGCCATCGACCCCTCGCCGACGGCCGAGGCGACGCGCTTGGCCGAGCCGGACCGGACGTCGCCCGCGGCGAAGACGCCGGGGCGGCTGGTCTCCAGCAGGTGGGGCTGCCGACGTGCCGTCCACGCCTCGGAATTCTCCAGGGAGGCCCCGGTTCGCACGAATCCCTTCTCGTCCTTCTCGATCTCCGGGGGGAGCCAGTCGGTCCGCGGCGTCGCGCCGATGAAGCAGAACAGGGCAGTGGTCTTGATCGTCCGCGCCTCGCCCGTCTTGTTGTTGACGACCTCGACCTCGCGGAGGCAGCGGTCCCCGGACATCCGCCGGACCTCGGTGTTGAGGAGCACTTCGACGCTGGGGGTCTCCTCGATCCGCTTCGCGAGGTAGCTCGACATGTGATCGTAGAGGTCGCCGCCGCGGACCACCAGGTACACCTTGCGGACCTGCCCGGAGAGGAAGACGGTGGCCTGGCCGGCGGAGTTGCCGCCGCCGACGACCACGACGTCCGAGCCCTTGCAGAGCTGCGCCTCGACGGAGGTCGCGGCGTAGTAGACGCCGCACCCTTCGAACCGTTCGCACCCCTCGACGCCCAGGAGGCGATAGTCGGCCCCGGTGGCGATCAGCAGGCACTTGGCCGAGACCGTCTCGCCGTTGTCGAGGTGCAGTACCGCATACTTGTTGTCGAACGACAGGCCCGTGACCGGCGAGGCGACGGGAAGGTGCGCCCCGAACTTGTTGGCCTGCACGACGGCGTTCTCGGCGAGTTCGCGGCCGGTGATGCCGGTGGGGAAGCCGAGGTAGTTCTCGATCCGCATGCTGCGACCGGCCTGACCCCCGGGCGCGTCCCGCTCCAACACGACCGTGTTCAGCCCCTCGGAGGCGCCGTAGACGGCCGCGGCCAGCCCCGCCGGGCCGGCCCCCACCACGGCCAGGTCGTACACCGTGTGCTCGAGCGGTCGGCGGAGGGTCAGAGCATCCGCCAACTCCTCGTTCGAGGGGTTGCGCAAGAGCAGCTTGTGGCCCCAGGTTACCACGGGCGTGTCGGCCTCGGTCAGCCCGGCCTGCTCGAGAAACCGCTTCACCTGCGGGTCGTCCTCCAGGTCCATCCAGGTGAACGGCACCATGTTCTGGGCCAGGAACTCGCGGACCCGGTGGGTGCCCTTTGAATAGCGCGACCCGATCACGCGCAGGCCCGTGAAGTCCCCCATCTCGTGGAGGAGGTGGCGTCGGGCCATGAAGGCCCGGAGGATGACGTCGCCCAGGTTCGGATGGACGTTCATGATCTCACGCAGGGCATCGTTCGAGACCTCGAAGACGTCGCTCTCGCCCCGGGCGACGCCGCTGAAGATCGCGGGGCCCCCGGTCAACTGGGCCACCTCGCCGGTGAACTCCCCGGGCCCGAGGGTCGCGACGACCTTCGGCTCATCGCCGGCGTCGTCGACAATCTCGACCGCGCCGGTCTTGACGATGTAGAAGCTGCAGTCGCATTGCCCGGCTTCGAAGAGCTTCTCCCCGTCGCGATAATGCTTGAGCTTCGACAGAGGGCAGCCCTCCTGCGCGGCGAGCTGGGCCTCGTCGAGCCGGGGGAAGGCGACCGCGTCCACGTCCTGCTGGGTCATGTCGGGACCTCCGCTCGGGACACCCGGATCGGGCTTGCATGGGGCGTTTACAGCATGGGGAGATCACGTGGGCGCGGGCCGCGCGGGAAAGCCGCATCGATCCGCGATAGCTCCGCCTCGGTCAGCCGGAGGTCTCCGGCCCCCGCGTTGTCAGCGGCATGCTCCGGGCTAGATGCCTTGGGGATCGCGAACAGCGAAGGCTGACGCAGCAGGAACCGGAGGGCGACCTGGCGAGGGGTCGCCCGGTGTGCGACGGCGATCTCCCGCAGGACGCGACCGCCTTCGGTGTCCGGGCCCGGGAAATCCCCGTGGCCGAACGGGCTGTAGGCGACCACCACGACGCCGTGAGCCTCGCACCAGGGGATCACCGCATGCTCGATGGCTCGTTCCCGGAGGTGGTAGAGGACCTGGTTGCACGCGAGGAGGCCCTCCCCTTCGATCTCGCGGGCCTCCTCCAGGTCGGGTACGTCGAAATTGCTCACGCCCCATGAAAGGATCTTCCCAGCCTCCCTGAGCGCCTCGAAGGCCGCGAAGGTCTCCTCCAGCGGGTACTCACCCCGCCAGTGCAGGAGATAGGCATCCAGCCGGTCGGTGCCGAGGCGGGCGAGCGACCGCTCGCAGGCCGCGATCGTGCCGCGCCTCGAGGCGTTCTCGGGGAGGACCTTCGAGACCAAGAAGACCTCGTCGCGGCGCCCGGCGATCGCCTCGCCCACGATCTCCTCGGCGTCGCCGTACATCTCGGCGGTGTCGACGTGGGTCAGGCCCAGGTCGAGGCCCCGACGCAGGGTGTCGACCGCGTCGCCGCGATCGCCGCGATCGAGATACCAGGTCCCCTGACCGATCGCCGCGACCTGGCAACCGGTGGTGCCGAAGTTGCGATGTTCCATGCCATTCCCTGTTCCTTACGCCTGCGATCGAGCGACAACATCAGGATGCGAAGCGTCGGAGCCGTTTCGCGATCTCCGACTTTGGCTGGACGCCGACGATCCGATCGACCTCCCGCCCTCCCGCGAACACCAGCAAGGCCGGGATGCTGCGGACGTTGAAGCGGGACGCCGTCGCCGGGTTCTCGTCCACATTCAGCTTCGCGAACCGCACACGCCCGGCCATCTCCGTCGCGAGTTCGTCGAGGCTCGGGGCGATCATCCGGCAGGGCCCGCACCACGGCGCCCACATGTCGACCAGCACCGGCAGCGGCGAGCGCTCGACCTCGGCCGAGAACGTCGCATCGGTGACGGTCAACGGGCCGGGGTCGGCGGCGAGAGGGGTTTTGCACCGGCCGCAGACCGGCGCGAGGCCGCCAAGGATCTTCTCCCTCGCCGCCTCCGAGATGCGGTTGGTCGCGCCGCAGGATGGGCATCGGATGATCTGGGGCTCGCTCATGCCGCCGTCTCCCTTCGCGATCGGTCTGTCGTCACGCTCGCCGTGCCTCGCGACTCTCACAGGGCGACGAGCGATTAAATCCGCTAGCGCAAATACGGCTCGGCCTCGGGTGGCACGGGCAATGCCTCCTGATCCACGTAGCACCAGGCCCACCGCTCGCCGGGCTCGTAGGACGCCACCACGGGGTGGCTCGTGTGGAGGAAATGCTTCGTCGCGTGCCGTCCCGGCGAGCTGTCGCAGCAGCCGACGTGGCCGCAGCTCAGGCAGAGCCGGAGGTGGACCCAGCGCAGTCCCGTCTTCAGGCACTCCTCGCAGCCCGGGGTCCGCGCGGGGACTGGCTTGGCCTCGAACAAGTGCTCGCACACCATAGCCATGTTCAAATCTCCTGGTGAAGGCTCTTCTCCCGCGTCACTCGCGTCCACGTCGGCCCGATCGGCCCGATCGGCCCGATCGGCCGTCGGACACGGAACGGATAATCCCACGGCAGTCAGCGTCCGGTGGGCATCGTAAGCGATGCCCCGGATGGCCTGGGCGAACCGGGCCGGGTCCGACAGCGTGATGACGTGCCCGTTCACAGGTCAGGTCAATTGGTCGGTCAAAAGATGTAGAATATGCTGATCGAGACGTCCGGTCAACCCGGGCGATTGACGTCTTCAACCCGCCTCCCCACGGCTCAAGCCGGGGGCATCCTCGCTAGATTTTGGTGAAACCTCGCGTGTGGCCGAGCCGAACGACGTCTTGGAACGTCTTGGCGTGACCGAAGCCGAACCGGCCCATCTATCGCAGTTGATTGATGTCGAACGTCTGAATGCCCATGCTCAGGCGAAAGTGACGGGCGGGGAGTTCCGCACGGAGGATGTCCACGAGCAAGGGGGTGCGGTTGAGGAAGGCTGCGGGCACGCCTTCGAGCGTCACCTCGGCGGACGACAGGTCGAAGGCGTCCGCCAGGGCGCGGCAGAGAGTGCGGAAGGAATCCGCCGGGCTGAGGTTCGCCGTGCCTCCACCGAAATAGAGGCCGCAACGGGGCGGCCGGCCAGACTCGGGTTTGCCTCGAGTTTCTGCCTGAGCTCTCTCACGACGTGATCCATCACGACCACCGCCCTGCCCTGGTTGAACGTCTCGTGGGGAAACGTGCAGAAGCCGCACCCTGTGACGGCCGGGTTGCAGAACGGATGCGGCAGCACGCCGACAAGCAGTCCTTGGTCGGGATGGAAGTGCAGGCGATTTTGCGTGGATTGATCCCCCGGCTCGACCCTTGGCATGGCCGCGGCGAGTGGATAGCCGTGCAAAAGCCGATGTCGCTGGGGGCGTTCTGACAGCCGCCGCAACTCCGAGACCAGACTTCGATGCCGAATGCGATCGAGCATGAGCCGTCTTCCCTTCGGGCCGAGTTGCGACCGTATGAGATGTGACGCCTGGACTATCGGTGTCTCATTGTTTTGGTTGGTTGTGTCTGCTTGTATTGTTAGGTTTGTCGTGTGTTGTTTTGCTGAGATATTGTAGGGTGGGCGCGGCCCACCATCTTCGTCTTCTCTTGCCTTCTCTTGTGGGGTGGGCCTTGCCTGCTCGGGGGCGAGTCCTGGTGGGCCGTGCCCACCCGACAAGAGGATATGCTTTTGGTTTAGCTTCGTCTCAGGGCACGGCCCGGGGTGGCGCCCGTCGGCTCACCGTTTTCGAGGACGAGGGTGCCGTTGACTAGGACGTGATCGACCCCTTCGGCCAGGGTTCGGCCGGCTTCGTAAGTGGAGCGATCGATGATGGTGACGGGGTCGAAGATGGCGATGTCCGCCACGAAGCCAGGGCGGAGCAGGCCGCGGTCGTTGAGCCGGTAGCGGCGAGCGGCGTGGGTGGCCAGGTGAGTCACGGCCTCGGCCCAGGTGTAGTCGCCGAGCTGGCGGGTGTGGTAGCCGAGGAACCTTGCGAACGCCCCCCAACCACGCGGGTGCGGGTGACTGCCCCCGAAGATTCCGTCGGACCCGGCCATGTGCGCGGGGTGGCGGAGGATCGCTCGCACGTCGGCTTCGGTCCGCTCGCCGGCGCGGAACCCGAAGATTCCGACGGCCATTCCCGAGGCGATCAGGCTCTCGCAGACGAAGTCCCCCGGCGACATCCCGGCGCGTTCGGCGGCCTCGGTCACCTTCAAGCCCTCGGCCCAGCGCCAGGCGGGGTTGGCCGTCATCGTGATCGTCGTCGAGTCGAGGGGATAAGGGGTCGGGCTCGAGAACCACTCGCGATTCAGTTGTTCCCGGACGACCGGATCGGCCAGCCGTTTGACCGTGGCCTCGATTCCGCCGACCTGGACCTCGGGGGGGAGCGCAACCATCCCGAGGATCGTGCTGCCGGCGAGGTACGGGTAAGTGTCGAACGTGAGGTCCAGGCCCATCGCACGACCTTGGTCGAGCAAGGGCAAGAGCAAGTCGGCCGGCCCGTTGTAGTGCGAGATGTGAGTGGCGACGCCCGAGGCCTTGGCGATCTCGTAGACCTCGCTCATCCCGACCGGGGCCTTGGCCCCGTAGCCTCTCATGTGGGTGACGTAGACGCCGTCGTCGGGAACGATGACCTCGCAGAGTGCAGCGATCTCGCGGGCGTCGGCGTAGCGGCTCGGGATGTAGTCGAGCCCGGTCGACAGGCCGATCGCGCCGGCCTCCATCCCCGTCCGGACCATCGCCTGCATGGCGCGGATCTCGGCGTCGGTGGCCGGGCGGGGGTCGAGTCCCATCACCTCCATCCGGACGTTGCCGTTGGGAATGAGGTACGCCACGTTCAGGGCTGTCTGGCGATCGAATCGATTCAGGTATTGCTCAATGGTCGACCAGTTGTAGTCGATGTCCGGGTTGGCATTGAATCCGGCGGTGTACCGCCTCATATAATCCATTGTCGCGGGCGACGCCGGCGCGAACGAGCTGCCGTCCTGGCCGATGATGTAGGTCGTCACCCCTTGGCGGAGCGCGGGCAAGTGGATCGGGTCGGCCAGGAGTACGGCGTCGCCGTGGACATGCGCGTCGATGAAGCCGGGGACGATATACCGGTCGGTGCAGTCGAGCACTCGCGCGGCGTGCGCCCCTTCGAGATTCCCCATCGCTCCGATCATGGTGTCGAGCAGGCCGATGTCGGCCTTGTAGGGAAGACCACCAGAACCGTCGATCACCCAGCCGTTTTTGAGGATCAGGTCGAAGTTCACGAAGGGCTCGCTTCTCTTTTTTTTAAGAGGGTTAAGTCGGGTGGGCGGGACGTCGTGCGGACCACGGCATCGAACCGATTGGCTCCGGGGCGAGACCGAGGTTGGCGCGGGCCGTCGCGTTTAGTGAAAGAGGGCCGCTCGGGAAAGGGGCCCTCCACTTTAGGAAACGCGACGACGACGGCCCAGGGGGCGACGAACCGAGGAGCTCGGGTTCCGACCAGGGCACGGCCGGTGAGCGCTCATTCACGCGGGTCTTGAGTGTCTGGTGAGGTTTTACCACTCGCACGCGGGCAACGTCCAGGCTCGTGTTTCTGGAACCAGAGAGGGACATGGCCTCATGCGATCGACCCATGACGATGCGGATCGAGCAGGATCGGACGCCGTTCGGCCTGGCGTCCGGTCGACCTGCCATGTGTCGCCGGCTGGGCGGTCGAGGTTCGGCGCGATGTCGATGGGGGGCGACCACGCTCAGAACGGTTCGGCCAGGACAAACTCAGGCCGGCGTTTGAGGAACCGAGCGACCCGATCGATGCGGCTCAAGGCGTCGGGGAGGAAGGCGACGGCCTGGTCAATTCGCTCGTCGGTCTCCGCGCAACTGAATCGGAGGAATCCGCGCCCGGCCGCGCC
Source organism: Singulisphaera photorubra (assembly GCF_045290345.1). Taxonomy (GTDB): domain Bacteria; phylum Planctomycetota; class Planctomycetia; order Isosphaerales; family Isosphaeraceae; genus Singulisphaera. The sequence continues at coordinate 7,285,508 of NZ_CP155447.1, forward strand.
GAACGACTCGCCGCCGAGACAGGCGACGCCGAACTTATCGTCCGCATCTTCGAGCAGGTAGAGGGCCAAACCGTGGGAGGTGATCCCGAGGCGGTTGCAGAGGGGCCGGACGTCGGGAAAGACGTAGAAGGTGCCGGCCGGAGGGGCGACGCGCATCCCCTCAACCTTCGCCAGGCCGGCCGCAAGTCGCTCGACCTTGTGGCGAAAGAGCTGCATGGTCTCGTCGCGGTACGCCGCATCCTGCTCCAAGGCGGCCCGAGCAGCCCACTGCACGAACGGCGGGCTGCACGAGGCGGTCGTGTTGATCAGGTTGCCGATCGCCGCGACCACCTCGGGGTGGGCCACCGCGAAGCCGATCCGCCAGCCACTCATGCTGTACGACTTGCTGAACGTGTAGGCCGCCACCGTGTGGTCGAGCATCCCGGGCAGCGCCCCGATCGACTCGTGGCGGCCGCGCCAGACCATGTGGCAATAGGGCTCGTCGGAGAAGACCATCACATCGGTTCCGCGCACGAGCGAGGCAATCGCCTCAAGGTCGTCGCGGGTGGCGATCCCGCCGGTCGGATTGTGTGGTGAGTTCAGAAAGATCGCGCGGGGCTTGGGGTCGCTCTCCAGGAACCGCGCGACATCCGCCGGCCGAGGACGAAAATCGTCCTCCACGCGGAGCGGCACCTGGATCGCCCGCGCGCCTCGGCGCTCAAGGTTGGGGATATAAGTCGGGAAGTGCGGGCTGAACAGCAGAACGCCGTCACCGGGCTCGAGGAAGGCCTCGGCGAAGTACTGTTCGAACGGTTTCGCCCCCGACGCCACGACGATGTTTTCGGCCGTCACGTGATGGCCGAATTCAACGTTGACGAAGTTCGCGGCCGAGTCCCGGAATTCGGCCAGGCCAAGGCTCGGGCCGTAACCGGTCCGGTTCTCCTCAATGGCCTGGATCCCCGCCGCCTTGGCGTGGGGGGGACTTGGAAACGGGCTGTCGCCGATCTCGAGCTCGACGACGTCCTTGCCTTGCGCCTTCAACGTCCGCGCCAGGGCCAACACGGTAAACGCCGTCTCGGCCGTGAGATTGCTGACCAGCGAACTGAGTCGAACCATCGGTCACCCTCAGCAGATGCCAACCAGGGGAAAACAGGATTCTCACCGCGAATCACACGAATGGGATTGGAGAGGAGAATGCCAAGAGGATATGGGCTGCTTTGTTTTCTTGCGTGGATTCATATCGTTCGTGGTGAGGCACTACTGTCCTTACCGTGATGCGATCGCCTGAGCCAGGGGCTGCACGATTCGCGGGATGATCTTGTTTTGGATAAAATCTTCGCCGATTTCTCGCTGGCGGCGGAACGAGTCGAGAAAGGATTGGTTGGCCCCGCCGCCCCAGTACTGGCGGATGGTGAAATAGACGCTGATCTGGTCTTCGGGGAATTCGCCGGTACGGACCTGGAAGGCGTTGGTGCGGGTTTCCACCGAGATCCGGCACTGGAGTCGGCAGGACTCCTCAAGGGCCAGGGTGACCGACGGTTCGTAATTGATCACGCGTGCGCCGGGCTTTTCCAGCATCCCTTCCAGCCCCGACCCGAGGCCCAGTGCTTCGGCCACGATCTCGTCATGGTTCCCTTCATAGTTGAAGTCGAACCCATACATGAGGTCGAGTGCTTCGCAGTCGAGCACGCTGATCGTCAGCAGGTGGGGGGCCATTTCGAGGACCATCTCGTGCTGCCGGTAGGTGTCCTCGACGTTCTCGGGATTGACCTGCCCCGAGCAGAGCCGCTTGGGCTCAATCGCCAGCCAGCGGTACGACTCCTCCTCCTTGTCCCCCTCCAGCACCAGATCGCCGCTCTCTCGCGTGAAAAAATTGTGCAGGTCGGGGAACGCCTTTCTCATCTGCTCGAAGTAATGCAGCACGGTGTCGCGGCTGGTCGGAAGCTCCATTTCCGTGTTCAAGTTCATGTTGATATAAAAGTCGTCAGCGTCGCAATTGTACCGGTTCATCCGTGCTTGATCCTGAATGCCGCTCCGCCTCAGCCGCCTCCGGAACGAGGAGGAAGGAGGGAACCCTTCGTTGTCGAAAAATCGATTGTAGCAATATTGCCGACAGGGCGAAATCAAGCGGTGAGAGAAGGAGCCCTTTTGTTTGATTTTTTGTTAAAGAATTGAAGGCTGGAGCCGCTTTGTCGTGAAACTCTGGATGTTGTTTGTAAAAAAGGGAGATGGGGACCAGGGAGTGGCAAAGCGGGGGCGGACGGCTTGGCGCAAGGAAAAACCCCGTCGCATGGCTTGGCCCCACGCGACGGGGCTCGGTCTCAGGAGATCAGCGTTTCTACAATCCATGCAAGAGGCGTGCCGAAAGCCGGACGGCGGGGCCGGCGAGTCGGCCCGAGGCCTGGATGGTCACGCGATCGCGGGGCCCTTTCGTTGAAAAAGTATCTGTTCGTTTGTTTACTGTTTCGGGCGAGCCTGACCCCGCCAGGCCAAGCCTGGAGGCTGCTGATTGTCCGACGTGTGCCCTCCACCTGATTCACTTCGTTAACCGGGGACGAGGTTCCCAGATCGTTGCCGCGATGTAGCGCGTCGGACTGGAGCGGTCGCTGTAGTAGTAGACGACGACGACTTTGCTATCGGGTCGGACGATGGATCGCACGTAGCCGACGTCGGTACTCCCGCCGTCGTCGCGGAGCACGACGGGGTTCTCCCAGGTTGCACCCCGGTCGGTGCTCAGTCGCGCATGGATGCCGTACGGTCGCTTTCGGACGCCGTAGGTCAGACAGAGTCGACCGTCCGGCAAGGTTACGAGGCTGGGCGGGTTCCCCTCGCCCGTGTCTGGCTCCGGGACTGAGCTGAGCGACCACGAGCCGCCATCGTCATGCGAGGTATACGCCTCGATCCAACTCTTGGGAGGATCCTTCCTGCGAACGGTCGTCACAAGTTCGGTCGCCGAGACTCGCACTGTGGACGGCATGATGGAATACCCGCTCGGTTCCGGGCCGATGAACGAAACGAATCGCCAGGTCAGGCCGCCGTCCCGAGTCCGCGCACAGAAGGGGCGGCCTTCCCGTCCGTCCGCTTTCGAGGCGGTCAGGAAGAGCGTGCAGTCGTTCGGGCCGTTGACGAGGTAGTCGGTACGTCCCATCACTCCTTTCTGGCCGAAGAGCGGCAGGCGGTACGGCCCGCGCCACGATCGCCCACGGTCATAGGAGAAATAGTAGCGTGACATCCCGTTGTTGATGTTTTCCATCCGGATCGTCATGGCGAAGTCGGGATGGGTCAAGTCCATCGGCTCGCGGAGGTCGACCGGCCGCTCCTCCGGCAGGCCCGGCGGCATGGTGCCGTGTCGCATGCCTGGCGTATCTGCCAGTGCCCCCGGTGGATTCGGCGTCTCGACCGCCCACGTCAGTCCGCCGTCCTGACTGCGAGCCAGGAGGTGTTCCTCAGGTTTGTCGTGGTCGATGTGGTGGAATGGGCCTCGATCCTTATAAGTCCCCCGGCTGAAGCCAACGAGGATCTCATTTTTCCACGACCAGATCCCGTGGTTGGCCGGCCAGCCCGCAAACCGCCCATCCTCCTTGGAGACGACAACATGGCGCACCTGCTCCGGCGGCTCGACGTCTGCCGCCGTCGCTGAGGTGACGACCCCGAGTGCAAGACAAAAGAGTCGCAACCCGCAGATCTGCAAGGCTGGTAATGTGGCCTTCACATCAGGACTCCGGTTGAGAATTCCGCCGTCGTTCACGCCTCCGGATAAGAGTGTCGTGTATGGGATATCGCGATTCTAGATGTGATGAGATCAAATAAAGCCAACCGTCCCAGACGGGAGCAAAGGAGCCGATTTATTTTGTTGCAGCGGTTAAAGAATTTAAACGTATTTGTGTTTAAGCTGTTGCCTTTGATGCAAGTGCGGGCGGAGCATCCGCGGCCCCAGCCCCGGGGAAGGGACGAGCGTCAGGCTCGCGTGGCGCCGTTCTCGGGGTGGCGGAGGCGGATTGGCGGCATGCTGTCGGGTTCGGTGTGGGGATCGGCGAAGATCCGGGCGCGATGTTTGGAGAGGTTGAGCTTCGACTGGATCGGGAACGTCGAGCCGTCGCGACTGGCCGGGAATTGCTGGACGATTTCGCCGTCGTCGACGGACAAGGGGACGGTGCGCGGGTGGGCGACCAGGGCGGTGGGCGGGATCTCCGCGCCTGCCGGTTCGGTCCGGAAGGTGAGCTGCCAGGGGCGGCCCGGGAACCCAGGCCGGCGAAACGCGTACGAAACGGTCACTTCGGGGTGCGGGCCGGGCAATAAGGTGCGGGCCGTCGGCTCCAGGCCGGGCGAGACGACTGTCTGGCCGGCCACCTGGGCGACGCTGTAGACCCGAAGGTGCCACGGACCTTCAACGTTCAGGGGCAAGGTCAGGGTATGGTGGCCGAGCCGGCCGTAGTCGAGCTCGTGGACCAGGATTCGATGGGCATCGGGGTCGTCGGAGCCAATCGGGGCCGAGCCGGCCCGCGCCACGATGAGTGACTGGGCTCCTTGCGGACTCCAGCGCCAGCGGAGATGGACCCGCTGACCGTGGCCAACGCGGGTCGCGCGGAGGTCGGATGGATCGGGGACGCACGAGTAGGCCACGCTCTGGCCAACCGTGAGCATCCCCGCCGAGGCGATCATCGGCGTGTAGTGGCAGACGCCCAGCGCCGGCGGCGCGGGGTCGCTGGCGTGGTCGGGGGCGGTCACGTCGAGCCATTGCCCGTCCAGCGCATCGGCCTCGGCGAACGTGAGTCGCTCTCCAGGCACGCGTCCCGCCGGCTTCAAGGTGCGGAGGATTTTGACCGTCCCTCGCGGTGGCCTTGGCCAATCGAGTCGGACTCGGCCGGCGGACTCCAGCGACAGCGTCGGGGCGGGGAGGACCTCGATCGGTGGGTGCGGCTGCGCGGAGACGAAGACGCCTCGCGAGGCGACCATCTGGCCGTCAGGCATCTTGTAAACGGCGAACACGCCATAGTGGTAGACCCGGTCGTTTTCGAGGCCGGGGTCGTGGGCCCGATCGCGGAGCGTCTCGACCCGTTCGCCGTCCTTGGCGCTGGCGGGGGGAGCGCCGAGCTTGCGGACGACCCGGACGTCGAGGGCGTTGGCCGGAGGGGACCAGAAGAGATCGACTTCGTGGTCACCGGTCTCGACGCGGACGTCGGTGACTTCGCCGAGCAGGACGATCGGCCCGATGGCCGCGGCGGAGACCGACTCGGCCCCGCCTCGCTTGCTCAAGGCGGCGTAGCTGACTGTCTCGCCTGCGTTGACCTGGCCGTCGTCGTATTCGGTGGCGGTCACCTCGGCGATCCTGGTGCCGTCGGCGAGGTGCTCAATCGGGCCGCCATGCTTGCGCAAGAGGACGTACGAGAGTGGGCCGAGACCGTCGGGGGCCGGTGCCACCCAGCGGAGCCGGACCCGTCCGTCGACGAAGTCGGCGACCAGGCTCGACGGATGGTCGGGGGGGCACCGCTGGAGTCCGTCGAGGGCTTCGGTCAGGTCGGAGGCGAGGGCGAGGCTTTGCTGGTAGAAGGCGCGAGCGGCCCTGGGGTCGGTGGCCGCGACCGCGCGGCCGCGGGCGGCCAGGCCTTGGGCCCGGCGCAGGGGGGCCGTCACGTCGGCCCGACTTGGCTCGACCTCGGGATGGCTTGGGTGGAGCATCGAGGCCCAGAGCTCGAGTGCTTCGAGCGCGGCGACGAGTCGGCCCGCGGTCCGTGCGGATTCCCAGACGGCGCGGGCCCGGTTGATGTCGGCGAGCCGATGCTGGATCCGCTCCATCGCCTTGCGGGTGCCGACGTGCTTGGGGGCGAACTCCTGAATTCGCTTCAAGTGCCGGAGCGCCGTTTCGAGGTCGCGCGTCTTGTACGCCCGGGTCGCGGCTTCGAAGTGGCGGACCAGCGGGTCGCGGAGCTCAATTTTGAACCCGCAAGGGCAGCGGGGTTCGTCGACCCAGTGTGGCTTCTTGCAGATCGGGCAATCCCAGCGGAGCGAGGCCCGGCAGTGGCGGCAGGCTGCCGTCTTCTGCCGCGCGGCCTGGGCGAAATCGGTGACTCCGGCACAGGTCCGACAACGTAAGTGGCGAGGGGCGATTGTGACGGTCGCGGCCGAGGAGGGACCGGCGTCGCGGGCCACGCCCAGGCTCCGGCAAGCACGGACGATCAGCCTGTCGACCCGTTCGGGCTCGATCCCGAGGGCGGCCCCCTCGTCGAGCAAGGCGTTCCGTGTGCCGGGGTCGAGTCGCGGCAAACCTTGCAAGGCGAACTCGATCGACGCGATCAAGACCTCTTCAGCCTCGAGGGCCAGCGTTCGGTCGTAGCGTGCCCGCGACTCGGGAGTGGTCAGGTGCGACTGAGCGTGCGAGACCAGTTCGAGCCAGGCGGTTTTCTCGGCCGTGACCTGGGCCTTCTGCATCCAGCGCCGGCGTTCGGCGTCGGCCAGCGCGATGATCTCCTGGATCGGGGCGTCGCGGGTGAGCGATAGGGCGTCGTAGAGATCAACGCGGCGGAGGTGAGTCAGGGCCACCCGAATCTGCCGGCGCATCGCCGGGTCGAGGACATCGACCGGAGGGTCGGGCGTGTCTGCTTCGGCGGGCGCCTCGGGCTTCGGTGGGATCAACTCGGCCAGCCGGTCGAGGTCGTCGGCCGTCAGCCCAAGCCGGACGGCCTCGTCGCGGAGCAAGGTCCGGTCGGCGACGGTCAGCCCCCCTTTGGCAGAACGGAGCCGGAGTCGACGCTGGAGGGTGTCGAGCTTCTGGTCACGCTCGATCCGCTGCGCCGCGGCGAGTTCGGCGTCGTAGGCGGCTCGAACGGCCGGGTCGCCGAGCAGGGCCTGGCGCAGCGCGGGGATCTGGTCGAGGTACGACTGATAGGTATGCTTGTTCTTCGGGTTCCGCGTGCCGGACGACCAGAGCGGCTGGCATCGCGCCAGCGCCGTTTCCAGTGTTCCGCGGTCGGCACCCGGGTTGACGCCCAGCATCGTGTAATAATCAGCGACCATCGTCCGTTGCCGCGTCTCCGAACCTGAAACCTGGGATCATTTGCCAAGCCTATTTTTGCGCGAAGTGCGCGGCGAGTCCAGGCAGTCCAGAATCAATTTTTTTTCCTGGCATCCAGGTGCTCCCTTTGGGGATCGCGGTCTCACCCCCCCTCCTCGTGACGAGGAGGCCGAAGGGGCGTGCAAAGCCAATGGGCCCTGGCCTTGAAGCTTCAGGTCGCTACACTACAAGTGGGCCCTTGCGGCCCGTCCTGAATGGGGAGAGGTTTCGGATATGGCGATGCAGCCTCTCATGGTCCCAGCTCTTGTCAACGGAACTGACTTGGTGAAATAGCTATGTTTGGAGCCACTCTGATCCTGGTGAGCCTGCTTCCTCTTTTCGGTGAGGATCGCCCTCATCGGGCGGTTGTCCCCAGTGATTTTCAACGCTGGTTCGATGCCGCCAGCCAGGGCCAATTGCAAATCCCGATCGAGGTCGAACGCGAAGCCGCACGCTATCGCTATGTCTTCGTCGCGGGATTCGGGAATGAGCGCATGCTAGCCTACTTTACGCAGAATGCCCAGGAGCTAAGGGCTCGGGGGGTTCCGCGTGATGCGATCCACTTCGTTTACCCAAGTTCGCACAAGTCGATTGAGGAAAACGCGGACGCGGTTCACGCCAAATTCCTCGAAATTGGCGAGATGGGCCCCGAGCCGCTAGTGGTGATTGCGCATAGTCGAGGGGCCTGCGATACTCTTGTCTTCGGGCTCGAGAACCCGGAGTTCGTGCGTACCCGGATCCGCGCTTTCTTCCTGGTGCAAGGTCCGTTCGGCGGGACGGGCGTGGCCGATTACGTGGCTGGCGATGGTCCGTCGATGGATCGCCGGATTCCCCTGCGTTACCGTGCCGTCGCCAATCTCCTCGGTCGTTTCGAGCAGACCAAGTTGAAACGAGGCAAGCACGGGGGACTGGCTGGGATGACCCAGCAGGCGTCCGAGGATTTTTGGGAACGGATTTTGGAGCGGCATCTCAGCGCGATCCCGATCGTCGGACCAAAGACGTTCTATGTGACTAGCGAGACCACCCCGTCTCAACAGCGGCTCTTCAAGCGGGCGACCGCGTGGTATCTCCAGACGTTCTCCGGGCCCAACGACGGCGTGGTGGCGCTGGCGGATCAGTCGTTGCCCGTTCTGGGCACGGTGCTGGCGGTTCTCGATGCCGGGCACTCCGACCTGACGAATCGCGGCCCTGCGACCCGCGCACCGCGTCAGCTTCGCCGGGCCTTGATCCAAGGGATTGTCATGGCGGTCGGGAAGCCTGAGGGCCTGCCGCTCACCGACGACCGCGCGGTTCAGGCGAGCGCTCCGCGGGACCTTTTTCCCCACGTTCAGCGAACCCGATAGCCTTCCGCCGTGTCTCTCCGACACGCGCTGGACTTCTTCGGCCATCGCCCCTTCGCAATTGCCCAAGGGTTCGTTATCGGCTCTTGAGCCCACGACGCGAGGTAGGGCGTTTCGTCGTTGCGCGGGGCGGCCCACCTCTCGTCTGAGCTTCTTGAATGGAAAAGTGAGCAAGCAAAGACATGGGTAATCAAGGTGTCGAAAACAGGATCCGGCCCGAGGCTCCGGGGGACGATGCGGCGATCCGCGAGGTCAACCGCCTCGCCTTTGGGGAAGAGGGAGAGGCAAGGCTGGTCGATGCGCTGCGGGACGGGGGCCATGTGCGGGTTTCGCTCGTGGCCGAAGTGGCGGGCCGGGTCGTCGGCCACATCCTGTTCAGCGACCTCTCGATCGTGACTCCGCAAGGGGTGGTTGAGGCGCTTGCGCTGGCCCCGATGGCGGTGGTTCCCGATCGCCAGCGCCAGGGGATCGGCTCGGCCCTGGTCCGGGAAGGGCTGCGGGCCTGTACCGAGGCGGGGCACCGAATCGTGGTGGTCCTGGGGCATCCGGAGTTTTACCCCCGATTCGGCTTCAAGGCCGGTTCTGCCGAACCGCTCCAGTCGCCCTACGCAGGTCCCGCATTCATGGCCTTGGAACTCGTGCCCGGTGCCCTCGGCGGGGTTGAAGGTGAGGTTTGCTACTCGCCGCCGTTTGGCGATATTTAGAAATAAAATTGGATTGGATATGTTTTGTGTGCGATGTGTGCATTTTGCCGTAGGGTGTGCACGGTCCACTAACCCGATTGACCCGCGGGTCGGCGGGCGTTGGTGTCCGTTCACCCACGGGGGCGAATCCAAGACTTCTGAAGGAATGACGGCCGGGCCGACCGTGCGCCTGAGATGGGCCTCTGGATGTTCCTCCGATTCGCTCGAGGCGGTAAGGTCGGGGTTCGCATATACAAAATCCGAAAAGCTCGTATGATTCCTAAAGTTTCACCTCGTTCGAGCAGCAAACCACATCGCACGCAGTCACTTCACATTCGATTCCCGTGACCCGGCACGAGGTTATGATGATTCCTAGAGCCAAGGATGGCCGGCGTGGTCGTTTGAACCGAACTTCTCCCGGACTTGGGCTCAGCCTTGGAGCACTCGAGGCGCGGATGATGCTAACGGCATCCGTTATCAGTGGTTACGTTTATCATGATGCCAATGGCGACGGTCTTTACGGGTCGGGCGATAGCCCGATTGCCGGCAGCCCGATCCAACTCGTGAACTCCGCGAAGATGGTCGTGGGATCGACCACGACCAATGCGTCGGGTCAGTATCAGTTTTCGAGTGATAGCACCGTTCAATTGACTCCGACCACATCAACTCAGGCCCTCTCCTTTCCTGCGACTCCGACGAACTTTACGAGGTCGGCCACGATTTCGCAGTTCGATCCCAGTCTCGGCACGCTCACTTCGGTGGACGTGACGTTCTCCGGGAAGTTGGCGAGCCAGATCAAGGTGGAGAGCCGAGATGGGACACCGATGACGGTCATCGGGCACGCCGAGGGGACCTTGGTTACGCAAGCGCCTGGCATTGCGGATCTGACGCTTCGGCCGACGTCCACGGTGACCTTCCCTGCCGCGGCCTATGATGGCCTCTCCGATTTCGGCGGAACCAGCGGCAAGGACTTCGGCGAAGTGTCGGCGAATGAGTCGAAGACCGTCACGCTGACCACGCCCAGCGATCTCGCGGCGTACACAGGGACAGGAACAGTCCCCTTCTCGGTCGGCGCCGCCTCCAGTTCGGCCGCCGCGGGCCCGGGCAACTTGCTCACCGAGATCTCCTCCACCGGCGAAGCCACGGTCGATGTGGTCTACCATTATCTGCCCCAAAGCGACTTGAGGCCGGGGCGCTACTCGATCGTTCAGACCACCCAACCCGCCGGCTATCTCCAAGGCTCCAATTCGCGGGGCGGGGCGGTGCTCCCGAAGAGCGCTGGGGTCGACACGATCGCGGTCACGCTCGCCGACAGCGACCTGTCCGACAATAATTTCGGCGAGTTGCTCCCCGCCGTTGCCGCTCCCGTCCAACAACCCTCAAGCAGGCTTTCCGGTTCCGTCTATCTCGACGCCAACAACAACGGCGTCAGGGATCCTAAGGAGTTTGGGATCGCGACGGTGAACGTGACGCTCCGTGGAAGAGACAACTCGAATCGAGCGGTCATGCTGTCTGCCACGACCGACGCTAATGGTGTTTATGAGTTTAATGGCTTGCGCCCCGGGCAGTACATGATCACCGAGGCGCAACCGGGCTCGTTCAGGTCGGGTCGCGAGACGATCGGCAGCCAGGGGGGGCAGGCGAGCAAGAACCGATTCTCCCGGATCGTGTTGCGTGACAACACCCAGGGCATCAACTACAACTTCGGCGAGCAGGCCCGACCGAATTGCAGCCTGGCCACCACCCTCTCCCGGGTCGACCGAGGCCTTCCTCTTCGTTCCAACCTGGGGCCGAACCTCCAACGCTACCTCCCCGGACTCGTCGTCTACAACACACAGCACCCTCGCCGCCGTTGAGCCGTCCCTCCTCGGCTTTCATCCCCCCTTGGGATCGCGGGCGACACGCCCGCCTTTTCGTTTTTTTAAACGCTCCGCGACTGGGCGAGAATCACGCTAGATTTCCGGGCCGGCCGTGCTCCTGCAAACCAACCTGTTGCGGAAATCGCAATAATGATCGGTTCGTTCGCTCGGTCACGGATCGTTGATTTTTTTTGGGGGGATTTCCCTCGAACCGAACACTACCCCCCGCCTACACGTCACCCGCCCCGCCTTGATCGCCTCGGCCGGTCCGGTTAATCTAATTATTGTTTAACGGGCGGCTGTCGGCGGGCGATGCGAGGGAGATTCGACGGACGATGCGACCGACCTTGCTTCTGACGGTGACGGGCTGCCTCCTGCTGGCGTTCCTCGGCCTCCGAACGGCCGCTGATAACCCTCCCCACGCGTCGGAGGCGGCCGCCGAGGCGGCTTCGCTCGATGCTCGCTTCCAGGAAAGCGTCCAGCCGTTTCTCGCCACGTACTGCATCGGGTGTCACGGCAAGGACAAGCCGGAGGGGGACCTGGACCTGACGGCCTTTACGACTGCCGAGTCGGTGGCCCGGGCACTTTCCCACTGGGAACTGGTTGTGGAGCAACTCGAAGCGGGGTCGATGCCTCCAGCGAAGGCGAAGCGGCGCCCGACGGACGAGGCCCGCGCGACCGTGATCGCCTGGGTCGGTGCGGTCCGCAAACGCGAAGCCAGGCGGAATGCGGGCGACCCCGGCCCGGTCCCCGCGCGGCGGCTCTCCAACGCCGAGTACGATCACACGATCAGGGACCTGACGGGGGTCGACCTCCGGCCGACCCGGGAATTTCCCGTTGACCCGGCCAACGAGGCGGGGTTCGATAACTCGGCCGAATCACTCGCGATGTCGCCGGCCCTGGTCAAAAAGTACTTGCAGGCCGCGCGACAGGTTGCCGATCACCTCGTCCTGAAACCGGACGGACTCGCCTTCGCGTCGCACCCGGTGCTCGCCGACACCGATCGCGACAAGTATTGCGTGAACAGTATTATCGACTTCTACAAGCGTCAGCGTATCGACTACGCCGACTATTTCTTCGCGGCCTGGCGATTCCGGCACCGCGAGGCCCTCGGTCAGCCCAACGCATCGCTGGCGAGCCTCGCCTCCGAGGCCGGGCTCAGCTCCAAGTACCTGGCGACGATCTGGGCCACACTCACCGACGGCCTGGAAGAGGTCGGCCCGACCGCTGCGCTTCAGGCGTTGTGGCGGAGCTGCCCCCTCCCCCTCCCGATGGAGATCGGACGGCCGCCGCGCGGGCCGGCTGCGAGCGGATGCGCGACTCGGTCGTTGCCCTCCGTCGCCAGCTCACGCCCGAGGTAAAGAACCTGACCGCGCGAGGAATCAGCAACGGGACGCAGCCGTTCGTGCTCTGGAAGAATCGCCAGTATGTCGCCAACCGAATGCGCTACGCGGAGGGCGCGTCCCAGCGGATCAAGAGGGAAGAGCTGGCGCTGGCGGGGGCGGCCGCCAAGGCTCTCGCCACTCCCGAGAAGCCGGAGGATGTTCCTCGCTTCGAAGCGACCTTCTCCCGGTTCTGCCGGACATTCCCCGATGCCTTTTTCGTGTCGGAGCGTGCCCGGGTCTATCTCGATGGGAAGGAAGACAAGAAGAACACCGGTCGGTTGCTGAACGCCGGGTTTCATAGCATGACGGGCTACTTTCGCGACGATCAGCCGCTCTCCGAACTCATGCTGGACGAGGCCGGCCAACGTGAGCTCGAGCGTCTCTGGCGGGAGTTCGATTTCGTCACGGGCGCTCCCATGCGGCAATATTCCAGCTACCTCTGGTACGAGCGGGCCGAATCCGGCTTCCTTCGCGACACGGAGTTCGACTTCATCAGGGCCGAGGACAAGGACGCCGCGTCCGAGGCGAAGATCGAGCAACTGGCCGAGGTCTACCTGGCGAAAGTCCGCCGGCTTGACGCCAGTGAGTTAGCGCACCAGGTCATCAAGGACCAGTTCGCGATCATCTCCGCGAGCATCCGCCGCGTCGAGCAGGACCAGGTTGCGGCCGAGCCCCGGCATATCGAGGCCCTTCAAGCGTTCGCTGAGCGGGCTTATCGCCGCCCGCTGTCGAGCGCGGAGAGGGAGGGTATCGCCGCCTTCTATCAGACGCTCCGCACGCAGGATGAGCTGAGCCACGTCGATGCCGTCCGCGACACGGTTGTCGGCGTGCTCATGTCCCCCTACTTCTGCTACCGGGTTGACCTTGCCGGGGAAGGTACGGGGGTGCAGCCGCTGTCGGACTACGACCTGGCCAGCCGCCTGAGCTATTTCCTCTGGGCCAGCATGCCCGACCGCGAGCTTCTGGACCGGGCCGCCGCGGGCGATTTGCACCGGCCCGAGGTGCTTGCGGCTCAGGCTCGCCGCATGCTTCGCGACGATCGCGTCCGCGGCCTGGCCACGGAGTTCGGCGGGAACTGGCTCGATTTCCGCCGGTTCGAGGAGCATAACAGCGTCGATCGCGGGCGGTTCCCCGCGTTCGACGACGAGCTGCGCCGGTCGATGTTCGAGGAGCCGCTCCGTTACTTCGTCGACCTGGTTCGTCACGACCGCCCGGTCCATGAGTTTCTCGACGGCAAGCACACCTTCGTCAATCCTGCTCTGGCCCGGCACTACGGGATGCCCGCGCCCGACGGGTGGGTCCGAGTCGACGATGCGACCCGCTTCGGACGGGGCGGGCTCCTGCCGATGGCCGTCTTCCTGACGAAGAACGCACCGGGCCTGCGGACGAGTCCGGTCAAGCGCGGCTACTGGGTCGTGCGCCGCCTGCTCGGGGAGAACATCCCCGCGCCGCCGCCCGACGTCCCCGACCTGCCGGAGGACGAGGCCAAGCTCGGCGACCTGACTTTGCGTCAGACCCTGGCCCGGCATCGAGCCGATAAAAGCTGTGCCGGTTGTCACGAGCGGTTCGACGCCATTGGCTTGGCCTTCGAGGGGTTCGGCCCCGTCGGCGAGGTGCGTGACAAGGACCTTGGCGGTCGCCCCGTGGATGTTCGCGCCACCTTCCCCGGCGGGAGCGAAGGGGCAGGCCTCGAGGGACTCCGGAGCTATCTTGACGCGAATCGCCGGGAGGATTTCGTCGACAACCTGTGCCGGAAGCTGCTGGCCTACGCCCTTGGGCGGAGCTTGCTCCCCTCGGATGACGAGACCATCGACACGATGCGCACGAGGCTGGCGGCCGATGGCCACCGCTTCGGCAGCCTGATCGAGAGTATTGTCGCCAGCCCGCAGTTCTTGAATAAACGAGTCGAAGCCAAACACGCGGAGTGACGTAGATGCAGAGCACTTCGGACCAGAGACAGCGCGAGAATGGCCGTGGCCAGGCGTCCCGGCGGACGTTTCTCCGCGGCGTGGGCGTGACGATGGCCTTGCCGTGGCTGGAGTCGGTCCCCGCCCTGGGTGCCTCATCCGTGGCAGGAGCCGCTGCGCCTTGTCCGAAGCGGTTTGCCGCCTTGTTCATGGGCTGCGGCGTCAACCCGACGCAATGGTGGGCCAAAGGCTCTGGCGCGGAGATGGAGCTGGGGCGTTGCCTCGAGCCGCTGGCCCCCTTGAAGGCGAAGATCAACGTCATCAACGGCCTGTTTAACAAGCAGGCCACGGGCGTCGGTATCCACCCCGGCCAGACCGGGAACATCCTGTCGGGCGCGGCCTTGCAGAAAGGGGCCGAGTTGAAGGGGGGGATCAGCGTCGACCAGATGCTCGCCCGGCACCTTGGCGAGGCCACCGTCCAGCCGAGCATGGTCCTCGGCTGCGAGCAGCCGATCACCGGCTACCACGAGACGAACTTCTCGATGGCGTACAGCTCGCACATCTCCTGGCAGAGCGCGACCTCGCCGGTGCCGATGGAGGTCTACCCGTCGCTTGCCTTCGATAGCCTGTTCGACAACCGAGGGAGCCGGCGCAATCAGAGCATCCTCGACCGCGTCCGGGACGAGGCCTCCGGCCTGAGCCGACGGGTCAGTGCCGAAGACCGGGCCAAGCTCGACGAGTACCTGACGAGCGTCCGCGAGATCGAGCGCCGGGTCGTGCCGATGCGGGCCGAAAAAGACCAGGCCGAGGACCGCGCCTCAACCCAAGGCAAGCCGCTCGTCACGATGACGCGGCCCGACAACGGCTTGCCGGAAGACATCCGCGAACACATGCGGCTGATGTGCGACCTGATCGCCCTGGGGTTCCAGACCGACAAGACCCGAATCGCGACCCTCCTGCTCTGTCGCGATATCTCGGGCCTCTTTTATCCCTTCCTCGACGTCCGGGCCGCACACCATGGTGCCTCGCACGACGATAAATCCGAAGCCTACGAACGTGTGACCCGCTACTACGTCAGCCAGCTCGCCTACCTCGCCACGCGCCTTGACGCCATGCCCGAGGGCGAAGGGACCGTGCTCGACAACACCTGCCTGCTGTTCACGAACAGCCTCTGGTCCGGCACCAAGCACGACGCCAGCAAGGTCCCTGTCGTCCTGGCCGGAGGCCTCGGAGGATCGCTCGCCACGGGCCGCGCACTCGACTATGCAGACAAAGGGGACGACAACCGCAAGCTCTGCAGCATGTACCTGTCGATCATGGACCGAATGGATGTCAAACTCGACCGTTTCGGCGACGCTGACGCACGCCTCGCCGGCTTCTGAGGCGAGTCTCAGCACGCCACGGGCCGATTTGCTTTCCTGGGATCGCGGCGCGGGTCGCACGCGGTCCCAGGATCATCGTTGGATAAGATTTTTCTCTCTTGGATGTGGTTATTTGTTTGTGGGTTGGCCCGAGGCTTCGAGCAATGTGGTCTGGACCGTCAGGTCGTGCTCGTAAGGGAAATCGGTCGGCTTCTCTCCGCGGATGATGCGGGCCATGTCGGCTGCGTCGTCAACGTAGCGGATGTATTTTGGAAATGAGATGTTTTGACGCCCTTTCTTGTACTCGCCTCGCGAAGTCGAGAGGACGAGGTGAGCCGAGGGGTTATCGAGCGGCTGGATCTGGAAGGTCCCTTCGGTGCCGCAGACGACCAGGTGTCGGCGCTCGCCCCCGTCCACTTCCATCGCGGTGGACTTGACCGTCGCCAACGCCCGCGGGTATTCGAACACGGCCAGCATGTTGTCGAGAAGGGCGTCGTCGCGGCTTCCGGCATGCCGCGAGAACGGTGTCACCTTGGTTGGCTTTCCCAACGCGCCGACCACCAGGTCGATGATGTGGCAACCCAACTCGAACATGATGCCGCCGCGATACTCGGCCAGCTCTCGCCGGGCAGCCGGATCGACGACTTTGCTCATGACCGCGTGAACCTCGAACACGTCTCCCAACCACCCTCGTTTCAGGAGGTCGCGGAGCAGCACCACGGCGGGGTTGTAGCGATACATATATCCCATCTGGACGAGCAGGTTCCGCTTCGCCGCCGCGTCCAGGATCCGGCGGTACTGGGGGAGTGACTCGCCGGCCGGCTTATCGAGATGGATGTGTTTGCCGGCTTCGACGCAGGCCTCAGCCGTGTCGAGCAGGTTGCGAACTCGCGTTTCGACGAGGATCGCTTGCACCCCAGGCGCGTTGAGCAACTGCTCCTGGCTCATCCACTTCAGATCGCGATACGGAGCCTGTGCCTCGGCCTTGCGACGCAACTCGGCGTCGGGCTCGACAATGCCAACGACTTCGTAGTCCGCGGATTGCCGGAAAACGGAGAGCTTGCTGGCATGGGCATGCCCCACTCCGATCTGTCCGATCTTGATGCGTGGTTGCGCCGGGCGGGCGGCTCCCGGCTGTGCGTTCGCCAGGCCGGAGGTCAGCGAGCAGGCGAGCGCCCCGCCGAATCGTTTGATGACCGCGCGTCGGTTTTCACCGTTCATTGGGAGAATCCTCGATGGCTCGATCCGTGATGCCCGGGGCGGCCGTTCATCATCCGAATCCCAAGGGATCAAATACCATGTCAGGGAGTGGCCAACCAGGTGACCGCGGATTTCTTCCTCGATATTCTGAGGTTCGGGTGGCTGCGATCGGTTGCCATGGGAGCCACCCAAACAGATTCTGCGGAGGAGCCAGGAATTTCCCGGCACCTCCGAGGTCGCGCCTGCGGCAATGTTCTCGATAAGGTCAAAGCGAATGTCCGACGATCCCTACTTGCGACTGACGAACGTTGGCCACTGCCGGATCCTGTCGCGGCTCGGCGAAGGTGGGATGGGGGTCGTCTACAAAGGGCATCACACGGACCTCGACCTGGACGTGGCCGTGAAGTTTCTCCACCCGCAACGGATCCAGGCGGGCGACGGGCCGGAGCGGTTCCTTCGCGAAGCAAGACTGGCCGCTCGGTTGAATCACCCAGGAATCGTCCGGGTATTCGACTGCGGCGAGGCCGATGGGCATTATTATATCGTGATGGAATATGTGGACGGCCAGAGCCTGGCGGACCACATTGAAGAGCGCAAGGCGGTCCCGGTCGCACGAGCCTTGCAAATTACCGAGTCGGTCGCCCGGGCGCTGGGCACGGCGTTCGACCAGATCGGGGTGATCCACCGTGATATCAAGCCGGCGAATATCCTGCTCACGTCGGCTGGAGCGGTGAAGCTGGCCGACCTGGGCCTGGCCAAGATCGTGGCCGACCTGGACGCCACCGTGGTCTATACCTCGGCCGGGATCGCGCTGGGGACGCCCAGTTATATGTCGCCAGAGCAGTTTGACGACGCCAGTCAGGTCGATCTCCGGGCCGATATTTTCTCGCTTGGCGCCACTTTGTACCACATGCTCTCGGGCGAGCTGCCGTTCAAAGGGAGCTCGCTTTTCCGGATCTTGAAGCAGGTCCAGGAGGCGGACCCCGACCCGCTCCCAGCTTCGGTGCCCGACTCGGTAGGAGTGATCGTCGCCAGGATGATGGCCAAACGGCCGGAGGACCGATTTCAGACGTATGCAGAATTGATCGAGACCCTCAGCGACGCACAACACTCACTGGGGGACGACACTCATCAGATCTCGACGCGGACGCTTCTCAAGCCATCGACCTCGACAATTATCCCCGCGGCCAAGGTGACCGGGCGGACGATCCGGGCGGCCTCGCCGACCGAGAACCGGGCGCTCCTGGTCGTCGACGTTCAGAATGATTTCTGCCCGAGCGGCGCACTCGCCGTGCCTGAGGGGAATTTGGTGGTTCCGATCATCAATAAACTTTCGCGGCGGTTTGCTCATGTTATCTTGACGCAGGACTGGCATTGCGAGGATCACCTTTCTTTCGTATCATCGCATCCTGGTGTGAAGCCGATGACTCAGGTTCAGCTCCATTACGGGTTGCAAATTCTCTGGCCCGACCACTGTATCCAAGGAACCCCAGGCGCCCAGTTTCACCCTGACCTGGATCTGGATCGCTGCGAGATGATCATCCGTAAAGGTTATCATCGGGATATCGATTCGTACTCCGCCTTCTTTGAGAACGATCGACAGACCCCAACCGGCCTGGCTGGTTACTTGCGGGAGCGCGGCCTGACTCGGTTGTTCATCGTGGGGCTGGCCACCGATTTTTGCGTCGCCTATTCCGCCATTGATGCGTGCCGCTTGGGATTTGAAGTTACGGTCATTGAAGAAGCGTGCCGCGGCATCGACGTGGATGGATCGCTCGCCGCGAGCTGGCAGCAGATGGCTGAAGCGGGGGTGATCCGGGCTTAAGGAAGAGCCGGCGATTCTCCTTCTGTACGGTGGCCTGAGATCGTTCATCTCACCGTGCCGGAGTGATCGCCGTGGTGCGAATACGCCCTCAGGAACTCGGCTCGGCTCACTCCCGGGAATTCCCCGGCGCGAACGGGGGACAGAGTACGCGGTCGGGGACTCGCCTTGATGTGGCGGTGGCCGGCTTGCTCGTCGTGGGTGTCCTCCTCTTGCTTCTCGTGACCATGGACGACTTTGGGATGACCTGGGACGAGGGTTTCACGGTCGAGCGTGAGGAGCGTCTCAAGGAGTGGTTCGCTCGAGTTGTCGGTGCCAATTCACGTGGAGTACAGGCGTGGTCTCCTCCCACGTCGAACCTGGAGTCGCGGCGTGATTATTTGAAGCGAGCGGGAGCGAGGGCCGCTTCGCCTTGGAGTCGCGACTCGCTTCGCTTCTTCTGGCCATTCGCTCGGGAGGAACCGAATGGGCATCCTCCATTTTATGCGTTACTTGGTCTGGGTGGCTGGGCTGTCGGACATTCTTTCCTGCCGCCGTTGGAGTCGTACCGGTGCGGGCCGGCGATCTTCTTTGCCCTCACGATTGGAGTCATTTATGGGTTCATGGCCCGGCTCTACGGCCGCTCCGCCGGGTTGACCGCGGCACTGGCCCTGTTGACGATGCCTCGGGTTTTCGCTCAGGCCCACCTGGCTTCCTATGACGCGCCGTTGCTCTGTCTCTGGTTCCTTGCGGTTGTGGCATTCTGCCGGTCAGAGGAGCCATCGCGTCGAAGATGGGGATGGATCCTTGCGTTCGGCATGGCCTGGGGCTGTGCCGCCGCGACCAAGTTCACCGGCTGGTTCGTGTCGGTCCCCTTGGTTGCTTGGGGTCTGCTTTATCGCGATCGCCAGGCTGCTTTCACGCTGTTGGCCGGGGATTGGTGGCCGCCTTCGTCTTTTATGCCCTCAACCCTCCGTGGTGGTTCGAGCCGCTCCAAAGTTTGCGGATTTTTCTCCAGTCCAACCTGGGCAGGGAGCAACGATCTCCGATTCCCACCCAGTTTTTTGGGCAGGTTTATCCCTTCTCGCTTCCTTGGTACAACACGCTGGCCTGGACGGCGATCGTCGTCCCGCCGATCGTTCTCCTGATCGCTTTGCTCGGTATTGCCAGGATCGTGGTTGGGCGGCTCCGGGATCGAGGGGGGACTCTCCTACTCTTGAATTGGCTATTTCTGATGGCGCTTCGCGCCTTACCAGGTGCGCCGGGACATGATGGCGAACGGCAATTCCTTCCGGCCTTCGTGTTTCTGGCCTGTCTGGCGGGCATCGGCGTCTCGGCCTTGCCCGCCGCCCTGGAGCGCCTTGTGCCTGGCCGGTTTGTTTGGCCGTTGACCGCTGTTTCGATGGCCTGCGCGGTGTTGACCGGAGCGTGGGCAACATGGCTCCATCATCCTTTGCAGCTGTCTTACTACAACACCCTGATCGGTGGCTTGTCCGGAGCCACTCGGGCGGGCATGGAGCCGACGTACTACTGGGATGGCTTGACTCCCGAAGCGCGGGAATGGCTCAACTCGCACACCGACAAGGGCCAGTCGGTAATGGTGGCCTACCCGATCCCCACCTTCGATTACTTACACCATTGGGGCCTGCTTCGTCCTTCCCCCCTGCCCTCCCAGGCGAATCCCCCAAAGTGGTATCTCCTTCAGAACCGGCCTGGCATCCTGCGGAGCTACCCCGTTTGTGCGTTGGCGGCCGACCTATTGAGCCATGCCCGTCCGGTCTTCGTAACGACCCTCGCGATTGCGCCCGACGTGCCCTTGGTGGCGGTCTTTGCCATCGAGGACGCGGCCGCGGTGGAACGCAAGCGGGACCAGTAATCAGAGCGCTCCGCCTTGGCCCGATCCCGTGGTGGCCAGCGATTTTGCGATCGGTCGGTCGGCGCGAGAATCCCAAGCAACTTGAGATGCGAGGTCTAAGTTGTTATTTTGAGCACAGTTAATTCTGCATACCGGCTCGATCGCCTCCGACGTTGCTGCGCCGGGGCCGGGCGCTATGTGGGGTAATAGAAACAAGAAATTGGGATCCGATCGAGGACGAAAGATTATGGCCAGGCCGAAAGTTTACTTCGACATCAGCATCGACGGCACCCCCTCAGGACGGATCACCTTCGAACTCTTCAACGACGTGGTGCCCGAGACCGCCGAGAACTTCCGCGCTTTGTGCACCCACGAGAAGGGGTTCGGCTACAAAGGTTCTTCGTTCCACCGAGTGATCCCCCAGTTCATGCTCCAAGGGGGCGACTTCACCAACCACAACGGAACGGGTGGCAAGTCGATCTATGGGAATAAGTTCAAGGACGAGAACTTCCAGCTCAAGCATGACAGGCCGTTCCTCCTGTCCATGGCCAACGCCGGCCCGAACACGAACGGCTCGCAGTTCTTCATCACCACGGTGATCACCTCTTGGTTGGATGGCAAGCACGTGGTCTTCGGCGAAGTGACCGACGGTTCCGACCTGGTCACGAAGATCGAAGCCCTGGGCTCCGGCAGCGGAACTCCGAAGGCCAAGATCACCATCGACGCCTGCGGCGAAGTTTGAGCTGAAGCCTCAACTCTCGTGGGGACATGAGTCGAGCCGGAATCTTGCGCGGTGGCGAAAGCTCTGTGGCTGGGTTCCGGCTCGCTTCCCTACTTTTTTTCGATTGCCGTGGCGTGGTGTAGCCGGCGAGTTCGTTGGCGTCGCAGGTTGAGCCGGGAGCCAAGCGAAGCGCGGCCGGCCTGACCTGAATCAGGACTTGGGTGCATCAGTAGGCGTCCGAGCCGAGGATTTCGCCGCCGGCTCTGGTGCAGAGCGCGCGATAGACGTCCAGGGCGATCGTCGACCGGACGAACCGCGCTGAGCCGTCGGCGAAGAGGAAGTTTCCTCCGCCGCTGTGCGGGCTGTAGAAGTCATCCGGCGAGGTTCCCTGGGCATTGAAGCCGACGTCGCCAGCGTGGGCGACCACCAACTCGCCGCCGTGGCCGATCGAATGGTAGTCGGGGATGCCGGCCGGTGCGTCGTCGGAAAACGAGCTGATCCCGCCGTCCGGTGCGCCGACCCAAGGGGTTTTGACCAAGCAGGCTCCGCGCTCGCCAACGGCGATGGTGGAACCGGTCCCGTCCAGAATCTCGGAATGCCGGACCACCAGGTTCCTTCGGAACAGGCCGTCACCCCGATCCGGGAAATCGTCGATTTCAAGCCCGGCGCCGAAGCAAGCCGCATAGCTATTGGTGTGGAAGATTCCGACCGGCGGGCTGCCATCGCGTCTGACCGTGAAGAGGCCGGCGTCGCGGTCCGTCGGGCAGATGTACACACCGGTAGCGGCCTGCCGAGTCGTCAGGTTCGCGGTCTGTTCGACGGGGAGTTTGAAATTGGCCGCGTTGTAAAGCGGGACTTGCTCGATCTGGGGAAGAATCAGGGCGGCCCAACTCCAACCCGGGCTCGTCTGGTAGGCGTTCGGACTGGGGGCCGCGACGTATCCCATCGGCAAGGCGCCGTGGACCTCGTGATAGGTCATCAGGGCGATCCCCATCTGCTTGAGATTGTTGACGCATCGGATCCGGAGCGACGCCTCACGGGCCGCCTGGACGGCGGGCAAGATCAACGCCCCCAAGACGCCGACGATCGTCAGAATGACCAGGATCTCAATGAGACTGAACCCTCGGCGTGCTATTGCCATCGCGACTTCTCCCGAATCCTCGGCGGGCCGGAACGGTGTCGGTTGGAATTGAACTTTGCCATGAGTCAATGAAGAGTTAATGCTCTTGGTAAGTGTTGCCATGATTGTTCTTCGCGGATGAGAAGATTAGTGGCAAGCTTTCCGGGCTGCCTCAACCAGCCAGGCGAGCCAGGTCCCCCGGTGCGGTGTCGGCAAGATCAGCATCAGTGCAATCCCCGACCCGAGGATTGCCGAAGCGGTGCTCGCGATCAGGCCGCTCCGAGGTGTCGGCCTCGGTTGCTTCCGGACGGGGTATGTCCGGCGCTGGCCCTGTTGCCGACTCATTGCGTTCAGGGTGGCCTGGATGAGTCGAGGCGGCATCTCCTCCGCCGACGTGTGGCGGGGCCAGAGCATGAGGAGAAGCAATGGTGTGAGCGTGAGGCCTCGGCGGTCGAGCCGGGCTTGGAGTCGTTCGCGGCCGCGTGCGAGCCGCTCCTTCACAGTGCTGGTGGGGCAGCCGATGAGCCGAGCCGCCTCGTGGCTGGTCCTGCCGTCGAGGTAGCAAAGTCGGATCGGCTCGCGGAGTTTCGCCGGGAGACGATCGATCTCCTCATGCAGGGCGCGGTGGACCTCCTCGGCTTCCACCTGGGAGTCCGCAGCCTCGACCTCCGCTCGTGGAACCTTGTGTTCACGAATTCGGCGCCGGGTCGCGTCCACCCGCGATCGCACGGCAATTCGGTGCGCGACGCCGTGGAGCCAGGGGCCGAGCGAATCTCGCTTGCAGATCGAATTCGCTTTGCCGGCGAGCAAGAGGAACGTGGACTGGTAGGCATCCTCAGCATCCTGGGATGGCCCGAGGACCTGTCGGCAGACGCGCCAGACCCTGGGGCCGTGCCGGGCCATCAGTGCTTCGAAGGCTTTCGCGTCGCGGTCTTCGACGAAGATCCGGAGCAACTCGCTGTCAGTGGCTGCGATCATGGCTGTCAATCCAATCGTCAGCGGCCTGGCCCCGATTCGACGACCCCGCCCCCTTGAGATAGTGCAACGAAGCCACGCTTTGGTCGGACTTTTCTTTTTGGATTTTTTGGGGGTGGCTGTTTCCCCTCGCCATCTGGAGGAAATCCGCGCTGGGGATGAAGAAACTGTCGACCGCCAACGGCCTTGCCCGCACTACTCAGGTGAACGGGGCGGACGTCACTTTCAGCGTCCCGGGCAGATGGGAATATCTTGTACTGGAGAACTCGTCATGCGTGACTATACTTCGAGTCAGAAGTTGAGCGTAGACCAGGGCGCGGCGGGCACGCCGCTGACCGCGGGGCAGCCGGCGCAGTGCTGCGATTCGCGGCGGTCGTTCCTCCGAGGGGCGACCGCGACGGCGGTCGCCGTGCCGAGCCTGATTGTGGCGACGTCGTCGAGCGTGCTGGCCGCCAAATCGAAACCGAAGCCCAAGCCCAAACCGGTCCCGCTTCCCCATGTGGAGGTCGATCGGAAGGTGGTTCAGGTCTTGATCCATGAGATCCAGAACGACGAGGCAACTCATGTCACAATCCTTCAGAAGTTGCTCGATGACTCGGACAATCCGCTGAACCCGAAGATCCGGCCGACGCCGGTCCTGAACCTTTCCAGCCTCGTTCAGCACAATCTCCAATCGTTCCTGACGACGGCCGCCGCCTTCGAGAACACCGGCTCGGGGACCTATGGGGGAGCACTCTTCGCTGTCCAGCAGACCGAGGAATACTTTCCAACCGCCGTCGGGCTTTGCACCGTCGAGTCGCGCCACGCCTCGTTTTTGAACGCTCTCCTCAGCCAACCGCTTGTTCCGGACTTTGCGGCCGTCGAGTCTCCGATCCAGCAGGGAGTGACCCTGTCGCGCGTCGCCCCCTTCGTCTCCGACCCGGTGGTCGGGTTCCCCTCGTTCGACCCGGTCAACGCGTCAGACCCCAACAACTTCCGGATCCTCGACTTCCTCCTGTTCCTGGAGTACATCGAGGCGGCGTTCTATCGGATCAATGTTCCACGGTTCTTCCCTTGAGTTACGGACGGGCCCCGACTGTCGGGACACCTGCCTTCGATTTTGGCGACTGCGATGGTCGAATGCGGACGCACGGCGGTGTCCACCGACGTCAACCCATTACCCCCCTCCCCCTTGCTCCGCGAAACCCGAAATGGACCGGGGATCCGATTGGCCTTCCCAATGCGACCGAGTGTTAATTAGTCTTTACAGTCCCCAGGATCAGGGAAGAGTCGGCGTGATCGCGAGAGCGGTGCGCCCGGAAGTCGAGGATCGACGATGTTGCCACCTCTGACGCGCCCCTCTCGCTACCGTTCGCTTGATCTTTGGAGGGGCGTTGCCTGCCTTTCCGTCGTGATCTATCACGCAGGGTTCGCCTTGGAACTGACGGATCTGGACGGGGTTGGGGCCGGTCCCGCCCGCTGGATGCGGCTGGCCTGCATGGGCGCGCTCCGGATGATGTATGTGGGCGTGCCGATCTTTTTCGTCATCAGCGGCTATTGCATCGCCGCCAGCGCCGATTCCACACGTCGCAAGGGGGATTCGCCCTGGACGTTTCTGAAACGTCGTTTCTGGCGAATTTATCCGCCGTATTGGGCCTCACTGGTCGGGTTGATCGCACTCGTCGCGATACTCGATGCGACCGGATTGACCCGGTTCTACACCACGGTCGCGCATCAGCTCACGCTACGGTCGCCAGCCGATCTCTCCTGGATTCAGTGGCTGGGTAACTTCACCCTGACCGAGACCTGGCGGGGGAACGTCTGGGGCATGGAGCGACCGGGATGGGGCGAAGACGTTTTCACGCGGGTCGCCTGGACGCTCTGCTACGAGGAGCAATTTTATTTCCTCTGCTTCCTCGTGCTGGCGATTGCGCCACGACGTTTGTATCGCGCACTGGGCCTCGTCTCGGTGCTGATTGTGGGCTATCGGGTTTGGGCCTGGCGAGCGGGCTGGCTTGACCGAATCGACGGAGCCTTCCCCGTTTACTGGCACGAGTTCGCGGCCGGCATGGCGGTTTACTGGCGACTCACCGTGGCTCGGTCGGCTCTGGCAAAGCGGGCCGTCGAGGCCATGCTCGTAGCGATGTTCGGGATCGGCTTGCTCTGGGGCCTGCGCTCCACGGCCGGCGCCGGTGCGTTCAGCCTCATCCTGATCGCCCTGCGTCGATGGGACAATCCTCTGGCTGACGCAAGCAGCCACTTTCTGCGTGGACTCCACGCTTGCGGCGAACGCTGCTACAGCATCTACCTCGTCCACCTTCCCGTCTGCACACTCACGATCGTCGCTTTCCGCGAGCTTCATCTCACGGGATTCTGGACCCGAGCGTTCCTCGTCGTGCCCCTGGTCTCTCTGGCTGCGACGGCCGCCGGCTGGCTGTTCTTCGACCTTGTAGAGCGTCGCGTCCATACCCCCAAATCGGCGAGCCACACGCAGCCGAGCCCCTCCCCCGCGACCGAACTCGCCCTGAGCTGAGTTCGGGGAGGGGAAACCTTAGCGCTCGCTCTTCATAAAGCTTCGCCTCACCCGCCAAGACGTGCTTAACGATTGATCAGGATCGGATTTTCCCGTGGGTGGGCACGGCTCACCATCCTTATCTCCTTGCCAAAGAGGAGGTTAAGATGGTGGGCCGTGCCCACCCCATGGGATCGTTGAACCCACGATAGATAAAACCCGTGCGTATTCATTGCGACGCGGGAAGAATCACTTCAATCAAACGACAATGCTGCCTATCGACTGGATCGAAGGCCGTTGCATACCAAAGGACCCCATCAGATCAGGGGCACTTCTCTTGTTGGCCAAGAACAGGCCCTTCTGCAGACCTCTTGAAGAAGAAGGTCTGCTCCTCGTCGTTGGGATCGGCCTCTCGCCGAACGACTCGGATATGTGCAGTCAGTTGCGCCGGGCGGAATCGAACCACCTACCTCCAGGTTATGAGCCTGGCGAGCTACCGGTGCTCTACAGCGCACACGTACATTAACCGGTCGTGCCCGGTGCGTCAATGCGAAGGTGCCATGATCGTTGCAAGTTTAATGAATTCATTGAGTTGCATGTCACTACTTGTAAAGCCTCGCCGAATCCGTTTTCCCTGACGGCGTCAACGCGGACTCAATCATTCCCGTAGGGTGGGCACGGCCCACCATCCTAACCTCCCTTTAGGTAAGGAGATCGGGATGGTGAGCCGTGCCCACCCTGCGGGAGGGATTCGATCCTCGCTCCAAATCAATCGGGAGTTGATTGCGGCTTTATGCTGAACTTGGCGAAGCTGTGCCATCACTTGGAAATGGGGCCAGCCAATCACTCGGTACTGTGGGCAAAGCCGTCACCTCGCGAGAGCGAAGGCAAGCTCATCTCTTATTGGCCAAGAACAGGCCCTTTTTGCAGACCTCTTGAAGAAGAAGGTCTGCTCCGTGTCGTTGTGGTCGGCCTCTCGCCGGACGACTCGGATCTATTCAGTCAGTTGCGCCGGGCGGAATCGAACCACCTACCTCCAGGTTATGAGCCTGGCGAGCTACCGGTGCTCTACAGCGCACACGTACATTAACCGATCGTGTGCGGTGCGTCAATGCGAAGGTGTCGTGATTGTTGCAAGTGGAACGAATTCATTGATTTATGTATCACTACTCGCGAAGCTTCGCCGAACCCGTTTTTCCTGACGGCGTCAACATGGCCCCATAATTCCCGTAGGGGGGGATTCGATCTCATCGCGAATCAATCGTGAGTTGATTATGGCTTTATGCTGGACTTGGCGAAGCAGTGCCGCTACTTGGAATGGGGCCAGCTAATCGTTCGGTACTGTGGGCAAAGCCATCACCTCGCGGGAGCGAAGGTGAGCTCATCATTGATTGGCCAAGAACAGGCCCTTTTTGCAGACCTCTTGAAGAAGGAGGTCTGCTCCGCGTCGTTGGGATCGGCCTCTCGCCGAACGACTCGGATATGTGCAGTCAGTTGCGCCGGGCGGAATCGAACCACCTACCTCCAGGTTATGAGCCTGGCGAGCTACCGGTGCTCTACAGCGCACACGTACATTAACCGATCGTGTGCGGTGCGTCAATGCGAAGGTGCCGTGATTGTTGCAATCCGAACGGGCCCATCAGCTTGTGCAACGCCATTTCACGGGGTAGGCCGAACCCGTTTACTTCGCGGGAGCGAAGGTGAAGATCATCTTGTGTTGGCCAAGAGCAGGCCCTTTTGCAGACCTCTTGAAGAAGAGGGTCTGCTCCGCGTCGTTGTGGTCGGCCTCTCGCCGAACGACTCGGATATGTGCAGTCAGTTGCGCCGGGCGGAATCGAACCACCTACCTCCAGGTTATGAGCCTGGCGAGCTACCGGTGCTCTACAGCGCACACGTACATTAACCGATCGTGCCCGGTGCGTCAATGCGAAGGTGCCATGATCGTTGCAAGTTTGATGAATTCATTGAGTTGCATGTCACTACTTGTAAAGCCTCGCCGAATCCGTTTTCCCTGACGGCGTCAACGCGGACTCAATCATTCCCGTAGGGTGGGCACGGCCCACCATCCTAACCTCCCTTTAGGTAAGGAGATCGGGATGGTGAGCCGTGCCCACCCTGCGGGAGGGATTCGATCCTCGCTCCAAATCAATCGGGAGTTGATTGCGGCTTTATGCTGGGCTTGGCGAAGCTGTGCCACCCCTTAGAAATGGGGCCAGCTAATCGCTCGGTACTGTGGGCAAAGCCGCCACTTCGCGAGAGCGAAGGCAAGCTCATCATTGATTGGCCAAGAACAGGCCCTTTTTGCAGACCTCTTGAAGAAGAAGGTCTGCTCCGCGTCGTTGGGATCGGCCTCTCGCCGAACGACTCGGATATGTGCAGTCAGTTGCGCCGGGCGGAATCGAACCACCTACCTCCAGGTTATGAGCCTGGCGAGCTACCGGTGCTCTACAGCGCACACGTACATTAACCGATCGTGTGCGGTGCGTCAATGCGAAGGTGCCGTGATTGTTGCAATCCGAACGGGCCCATCAGCTTGTGCAACGCCATTTCACGGGGTAGGCCGAACCCGTTTGCTTCGCGGGAGCGAAGGTGAAGATCATCTTGTGT
Organism: Singulisphaera photorubra; assembly: GCF_045290345.1. Lineage (GTDB taxonomy): Bacteria > Planctomycetota > Planctomycetia > Isosphaerales > Isosphaeraceae > Singulisphaera. The sequence goes on from NZ_CP155447.1 coordinate 7,313,843, forward strand.
TGGCCAAGAGCAGGCCCTTTTGCAGACCTCTTGAAGAAGAGGGTCTGCTCCGCGTCGTTGTGGTCGGCCTCTCGCCGAACGACTCGGGTATGTGCGGTCAGTTGCGCCGGGCGGAATCGAACCACCTACCTCCAGGTTATGAGCCTGGCGAGCTACCGGTGCTCTACAGCGCACACGTACATTAACCGATCGTGCCCGGTGCGTCAATGCGAAGTGGCCGTGATTGTTGAAGTTTGGATTGCAATAAATCAAGATGTGCGTATAGGTGGTTGGGTTGCGGTCCATCCGATTGTGGCCGATCGCACTTCGCTCGGCGGGGAAAATGACGATCACCCGCTGCTTCGTCCGTGGGGGGGATCACCCGCGATCGGGGCGGCTGGAGCGCTGAGCCACGCGGAGAGGTCGAAGTTTTGATCGACAGGGTTGAGGCCTCGCTCGTGTTCGAGGCTGAGGAACCAATGAGGATGGGCATTTTTGCTGTCGGGCGGACAGTATTCCTGGCTCACAAGGCGCCACCGTCCTCCGTTGGCCTGATCGAGCGGAAAATACGTGTTGCCCGGAAAGTCTCCTTCCACGACGGTGAGCAGGAGCCGATCCCAGAGGGGAAACGTGTCGCGATAGACTACCCCGCCGCCGATGATCATGATCTCGCCGCCGTCCCCCCCCTGCTCCTCGGCGATCTTGATCGCAGCTTCGATGGAACTCGCGATCTGAAATCCGTCCGCGCGGTATGTGGCGGAACGCGACAGGGCGATGTTGAGACGACCTGGCAGCGGAGCGCGGAGGGATTCCAAGGTCCGGCGCCCCATGATCACCGGCTTGCCCATGGTGGAGTCGCGGAACCGTCTCAAGTCACGTGGCAGGTGCCAGGGCATTTTAACGCCATCGCCGATCACTCCCGTACGACTCATTGCGGCAATGGCAGAGACGATCATCACGGCCCCTTCTTAAGTCGTCAATCAAGGCATTCAGACCGCCACCTCTCCCGAGAGGCGAGGGTGATGTCGATAGCCCACCAGCCTGAATTGTTCGGGCGTGAGCCCTTCGAGGCTGGACACGCTGTCGTCGATCTCTAGCTTCGGGAGCGGATAGGGCTCTCGCGTCAGTTGCTCGCCCACTTGATCGAGGTGATTTTCGTAGATGTGTGCGTCGCCGAATGTGTGGATGAATTCGGCGGCCTCGAGACCGGTCACCTTGGCAATCAGGTGGGTCAGCAACGCATAGCTCGCGATGTTCCAGGGGACGCCCAGGAACAAGTCGGCCGACCGCTGATAGAGCTGACACGACAGCCGGCCGTTGTTCATGGAGAACTGGCAGAGCGTGTGGCATCCCGACGGACCGTGAATCTTCGGGAGATCGGCGGGGTTCCAGGCCGTGAGGATCAACCGACGCGCCGCCGATGCGGTCGGATCGGCTTTGACTTGTTCGATCCCTCGGAGTAACTCCGCCACCTGGTCCACTTGCTGCCCGTCGCTCCCCCCCCAGGCCCGCCACTGCTTGCCGTAGATCGGACCGAGCTCTCCGGTCGCATCGGCCCACTGATCCCAGATCTTGACGTTGTGACGCTGGAGGTAGTCGACGTTCGTGGAGCCGCTCAGGAACCAGAGCACCTCGACGACCACCTGCCGGAATGGCACGGTTTTGGTCGTGACCAGGGGGAACCCCTGGGTGAGATCATAACGGTTCTGATACCCGAAGAGGCTCCGCGTCTTCGGCTTCGTCCCCGTGCTCTCCAGCACCGCACGCGAGGCCTTCACCTCGCCCCGTTCGTAGACCAATCGCAGTAAATCCAGGTACTGCCTCATGTTGGGATCCTTCCCGCTCCAGGTAGTTCGCGTTCCTCACCTCGCAACGGGCGGGAAACTCTCCAATGACTTGTTCTAGGTATCGACATCTTGGGCTTCGAGAGTCACGGCGCGTCGGAGCGGATTTCTTGGTATCGGGAATCGTTCGTTGAATACGGAATTTTACCGTGGGGTTGAACCTGGGGAATCGCGTTTGAGCTGCACGAGCCGCTCCCGTTCGGGCCTGGCCTTGTAGAACGGGTCGAGCGGGTAGCAACCGGAGACCATGCCGTTGCGCGGGGCGGTGGTGCAATCGCTGAAGGTCCGGCAGATCCGCTTGCGATCCGGGACTCGACCGGCGACGACATCGGCCGGCAGGTTGGGGTAAGAGAGGACCATCCGGCCCAGGCCGACGAAGTCGGCGCCGCCGTCGCGGACCACGCGCTGGCCGACGTGGGGAAGCCAGTCCTGCAAATACGTGTAGCCCGACCCGACGATGGCCAGGTTGGGGTGGCGTGCTTTGAGTGTGGCCGTGGCGGCAACCTGGCGGGCGACTCCAATCAGCGGGTCTTCCGGAGGGAGGTAGCCGTCAGATGGGGGAAAGGCGCTGGGACGCTGGATGTGGGGGTTGTAGTAGGGACTGCCGGCCGTCGTGCAGACCCAGTGGACACCGAGCTCTTCCAGCAGGTTGAGGAAGGCGGAGGGTTCGGCCAGGTTGAGGTCCAGGCCTGTGCTCGGGTCGCCACCGAACGCGTAAGGATAGGGGGAGCCGGGCCAGGGCCACGGTTCCCCCTGACCGTCGGGGCCGGCCCGGTAGGGGAGGAAGTCAAAAACGCTCACCCGCACGCCAACCTCCAGGCCGGGGGCCTCCGACTTGATCCCCTCGACGATCTCGCGCAAGAATCGGGTGCGGTTCTCGAGGCTTCCGCCGTACCGACCGGGTCGATCGACGGCCGAGAGGAATTCGTGGCCGAGGTAGCCGTGGCAGTGCTTCACGTCGACGAATGCGAAGCCGGCGTCGCGCGCTTGCCGGGAAGCGCGGACGAAGTCGACAACCAGGCGGGCGATCTCGTCGTCGGTCAGGAGGTGGACGTCGGCCCCGAGGCCGAACTTGGGGTCGAGGCAAGGGTGCCGGTAGAGGATTTGCGGCTCCATCTTGCGCTTGTCGTACGGGCGGGCGAACCGCCCCGAGTGCGTGAGCTGGAGCCCGACATAGAGGTCGTCGGACTGGCCGAAGTGTTCGCGGTGGACGGTGTCGAGCCGGTGGCGGAGCCGTTCCAGGCTCGCCAGGTTGGCGTCGTTGATCACGAGCTGGTTCGGATTCGCCCGTCCGTCAGGCCGAACGGCGACCGCTTCGCCTCCCCAGATCAACTTGGCGCCGCTGAGGCCGAAGTTCTCCCAGCGGCGGATGGTCAGGTCCGACGGCTTGCCGTCTTCCTCACCGTCCCACCCTTCCATCGGGAGGATCGCGAACCGGTTGCCGACGGTGCCCCCTCGCCAGTGGTAAGGGCGGCCCAAAGGGGACTCCGCGCCGGGCTCGACCGCCTCGTCGAACGGGAGGTTGATGCCGAGCCGGTCCTGGGTGTCGCGGAAACTCTCGGCCGTCTTCAGACTGGCGATGCGGCGGGGTTCCATTCCTGAGCCTCTCGAGACCGGGACGCCTTTACAGCATCTCTCTATTCTCAGCGCGGCCCGGGCGGCGATCAACCGCCCGGTCGCGATGGTTCGGTCTCGGAGTCCAATCGCTCGCTCACAATCGGCGGGATCCGCTTTTTCCTTCGCAAGCAGAGCTCCACCTCACGCCCGATGCGGTCGTCAATCCTCGCTGGGGATGGCCGAGGTTTCGCGGCTGCCAACACCGATGACGTTGCGGAAGTGGGGGGGCGGAAAGATTGACGAGGGGGCCGGATCGGTGGCAACGGCCTCGGTGAGCAGGAATGGAGCGGGGCCGCGATGAACCTTCTGCGCAATGGCGCGGAGGCCAGCCTGAGCGAACAGTTCGCGGAACCGCTGGGACGAGGCGTGATGGACGTCCCCTTCGATTCCGGCCACGCAGACGTCGTAGATGAACCAGCCCCAGAGGGCGTCGCGATAGCCGTCGATCAGCATCAGCCGGCCCCCGGGACGCAGCACCCGGTGCATTTCGGCGATCGCCTTGTCCTGGTGCGGGTAGTGGTGGAAGCTGTTGGCGCAAGTCACGATGTCGAAGGTGCCGGCGGCGAACGGGAGCCGTTCGCTATCCGCCTGCGCCGGCTGGATGTGCCCGGCATGCTGCCGCCAACGCTCGGTCCCCTTGGTCAGCATCTCGGCCACCAGGTCGATGCCCCAGACCTTTGCGTTGGGCAAAGCCTCACGGATTCGGGCGGCGAAAACGCCGGTCCCACATCCCACGTCCAGGATCCGCACGGGGCGGTCTTCCGCGACGGTGCGGATCCTCCGGATCAAGGCTCGATGCGATGGCCCAAAGAGCAGCCATTGCAAGATGGAGCGATCGTAGCTTTCGCTCCAGCGGGTGAACTCGTGCGTCGCCTGGTCTCGGTCGTACGCCATGGTGCCTCCCTGCGATCTGTTGGATCCGACGGTGGGAAGGGCGGGCATTTCCATTCGCTCGCCATCGCGCCCCTTTTTTCTAATGTGTCTCGTCATCGAAGACCAAGGGGCGGCCTATTGTGCCCCGTGTTGCCCGGTAAGGGAATTCCAACTACGATGAAAAAACCGAATGTTCGGTCGAAAAATCAACGTCGCCGCCCCCCTGTCGCCCCTGTTTCACGTGGAGAGAATTCCCTAACGTGCCCAAATTGCCCGTCTATCTCGATAACCAGGCGACCACGCGGGTCGACCCAAGGGTGGTCGAGGCGATGCTCCCGCATTTCACGATGACCTATGGCAACGCCGCGAGTGTTTCGCATCGCTTTGGCTGGGAGGCCGCCGAGGCTGTCGATCGCGGTCGGGAACAGGTGGCCCGACTGATTGGGGCGGAGGCGAGGGAGATCATTCTCACGTCGGGGGGAACCGAGTCGAACAACCTGGCGATCAAGGGGGTCTTGCCGGGGCTGAAGTCGCGCGGAAACCATATTGTTACCGCGGCCACCGAGCACAAGTCCGTGCTCGACCCGATGAAGCGGTTGGGACGCGAGGGGTGGGAGCTGACGGTGGTCCCCCCTGCCCCGGACGGTTTGGTTTCGGTGGACGCGATCGCGGCCGTCCTGACGGAGCGAACCGTCCTGGTCTCGGTCATGGCGGCCAACAACGAGGTCGGTACGCTCAACCCGATCGCCGCCATCGGCCGGCTCTGCCGCGCACGGGGGATCCTGTTTCACACCGACGCGATTCAGGCGGTCGGCAAGGTCCCGCTCGACGTCAACGACGATTCAATCGACCTGTTAAGTCTTTCCGCACATAAGATTTATGGCCCGAAAGGCGTGGGCGCCCTGTTCGTCCGCCGCCGCGATCCGCCGGTGCGGCTGGTCCCGCTCTTCGACGGTGGCGGTCACGAGCGCGGGTTTCGGAGCGGGACGGTGGCGGTCCCCCTGGTCGTCGGGCTCGGCGAGGCCGCCGCGCTGGCGGGTCAGGAACGAGCCGAAGAATCGGCTCGGATCTTGGAGCTCCGCGAGCGATTGCACGCGGCGATTTCCGGGCAGATTCCGGCCATCCACCTGAATGGCCACAAGACGCAACGGCTGCCCGGCAACCTGAACCTGAGCTTCGCCGGCGTCGATGGGGAGGCCTTGATGATGGCGATGCGCGATGTGGCCGTCAGCTCGGGCTCGGCCTGCACGTCGGCGAACCCCGAGCCGAGCCACGTCCTGCGCGCGATCGGGGTCACTGAGGAACTGACGCGAGCGAGCCTACGCTTTGGCCTCGGGCGGTTTACGACAGCCGAGGAGATCGATTTCGCGGCCGACACCGTGGCCAGGGCCGTGACCCGGCTTCGCGCCGCGGAGGCGTCCTGAACGACCTGGCTCTCCATTGGCTCGCCGATAGGGGCCCATCAGGACATCAAGGAAAATCGTGGCCAACCGCTTAGAGTCTGTCTCGTAAGTTCAGGGAAACCGAAAATTGAAGGCCGTTTGGGTGCCACGGGTTCCGTACTCGGAACCCGTGCGCGCCAGGCCAAGGCATTCCCGCATGGGTTCCGAGTACGGAACCGCATGGCACCCAGCAGATCATTCAAAAGCTCCCGTGGGATTCACCTTCTGGGACAGACTCTTAGTGAACGTGAATTCATGCGAATCCCCGGTGTCGATGAACTTCGGGGCGATGCGCTGCGTATAATAGAAGGCAGACCCCCGACCCATTGAGCCAAGCGCGGAAGTTCATTCGGCGTGTTGCGACGAATAGGGGCTTTGTGGTTCTCTTGTCGGATGTGCGGGAAGGCGTTGGGATTTGACTCGACGTTATGATAGGATTATGGGGAGCGACGCAGCGTCGTCGTACCGGGGACGTTTCGCCAGCAAAGGAGATTACCGATGGGTGTGACCCTGAGTGAAAAGGCAGCTGTTGAGGTCAAGAAGATTGTCACCGAGCAGAATCTTCCCGAGGAGACGGTGCTTCGCATCGGCGTCCAGGGGGGTGGCTGCAGCGGTTTCTCCTATAGCTTGAACTTCGACACCGCCGTCTCCGAGCGCGATCGCGTCATCGACGTTCACGGCGTGAAGCTGGCCGTCGACAAGAAGTTTGACCCCTACCTCGACGGAACGGTCGTCGATTTTTACGACGGCCTGGAAAAGCGAGGCTTTGTCTTCAACAACCCGAACGTCGTCAAGTCGTGCGGCTGCGGCAGTTCGTTCCAGGTCTGATAAATGACGGACGGGCGTTTCACGCCAGTCGTCTTCGATCCGCAAAGGTAGACCATTCCAATGGTCTGCCCCTTTTTTTTGTTGCTCGAGCGGTTGATCCTCTCGAGTTGCCTGCACTCACGCCGGTTCTCTCCCTCTCGAAATCGGCAAAAGCCGTTTGAGAGACGCCCCACGCTACCCCCGATCCGAATCTCTGGGAGACTCATCAGCCAGCGGGGGCTTGTCTTTTTGCGTTCTGTTGATGATTGGATGTTAATTGAGTTCTCGTGATGATTTGTTATGGGATGTTTGGTTGGACGCTGAATTTTCGCGGTTTGCTCGGAGATAAAGCTTCGCCGAACCCGTTCTGCCCCCTACGACAACGCGTTCAGTCGTGGCATCATCGTTGGCCCAACGATCCTGTAGGGTGGGCGCGGCCCGCCATCTTAACCTCTCTTCAGGCAAGGAGATCGGGATGGTGGGCCGTGTCCACCCTACGGGAAAAATGATTCTTTATGTTGATTAGTCGTGATGCGTTGATGGGAAATGGGCGGAAAATCGAATGACAACGGCGGAACAGGATCTAAACTCAGAGTGACCTCCGGTCGAAGTCGCGTGAGCTCGCCCTCGGAACTGTCTGGTGATTCGCCGGCGCCGCGACCTGTTCCAAGCGGTCGACGGCTCTCCGGCCGGATGCGAAGGTGGAATCCTCGGAGGCGGCGACAAAGGCAACAACGAGGACGGCGTTACTTATATGCGCAGCAAGGCAAGACGGTGGCTCAATGCCCTGGGTCTGAATACGCGCATTCTGCTCCTTGTTGGGTTGCCGGTCGCGGCCACGGCCGTGATCACGACGTTCGTGGTCCACTGGACCACCCAGCGCTTCGTGGAAGATGCGATCGGGGACCAGATGGTCATGCAGGCCCGGATCGTCGCCCACCTCGTGGCGATCGCGGAGCAAAAAAGAGCGGTGGGAATGGAGCCCGCGGAGATCAATCGCCATCTGCGAGCGATCGCGCGGTTCGCCAAGGAACAACGGAATTACGACTACGAATTTTGGATTGCCAATGGCTCCGGTAAGGTGGATCTCGGTTCGGAAGGGCAAGAATTTACTTTCAAAGCCGATCAACCGCAGGCGGGCGTCTTCCTTCGCCTGCTGCCTGGCCGCCCTGATCACCTGGACGTGGTCGTTCAGGAGAGTCGCAAACGCGAGATCGACCCCTTCGTCTACAAGTATGTGGGCGTCTCGGGTGTGGACGCGCCACGGATCGTTGAGGTCGGATACAAGACCGACTCCTTGTTCGCGGAACTGGCTCGCAAGAACTCGCTGGTCGCCGCGGGGGTCGCGAGTCTTCTGCTGGCCGTGGGTGTGCTGGCCTACTTCATTCTCCGCCGGATGCTGACGGTGCCGCTCGATCAGTTGATTCGAGCCGCCAAGGCTGTCGAGGCTGACGAGTACAAGGTCGGGACCCTGAAGGAAGTTTGCGAGCGTGGGGATGAACTGGGGCGTTTGGCCCTGGTTTTCGAGGATATGGTGGAACGGCTGGCCACGCGTTATGAGTCGTTGGTCAACTTCATGCGCTCGGTCGTCATCAAGGTTCGCGGCGACTGCGTTATCACGTTCGCAAACGCGTATGCGACTGAGCTGTTCGGCTACACCAATGATGAGCTCGTCGGCCAGCCCTTGTACCGGATCGTTCCGCCGGAGTGGCATGAAGAGGTGCGGCGACGCGTCGAGTCACTCCAGGGACACGACGTTCAAGTCAATGAAGTGAATGAGAATCGGGTGAAATCCGGCGAAAGTATCTGGGTCGCATGGTCGAACCGAGTGATCCGGTCTGGCGAAGGACGAGCGAAAGAACTGCTGTGCGTGGGCAATAACGTCACCGAGGAGATGAGGCACAAAAAAGAACTGGAAAACTTGATCACCGAATTGGAGAAGACGAGAGAAGAAGCGCTGGAGGCAAGTCGTGCGAAGGGCGATTTCCTGGCCAACATGAGCCATGAGATCCGCACGCCCATGAACGCGATCATCGGTATGAGCCACCTGGCGCTCCAGACCGAGCTGGCGCCCAAACAACGCGACTACCTCAAGAAGATCGATGGATCGGCCAAGGCCCTGTTGCGGATCATCAATGACATTCTCGACTTCTCGAAGATTGAGGCCGGCCGCCTCGACATGGAGGCCGCCGAATTCAACCTCGAGGACGTCATGGAGAGCGTCGCCAGCCTGATTACCCCCAAGGCCGAGGAGAAAGGACTCGAGATCCTCTTTCGCACCGACCCGGGGCTTCCGCTTCATCTGGTTGGCGATGCGCTCAGGCTGGGGCAGGTCCTCATCAACCTGGCCGGCAATTCGGTCAAGTTCACCGAGCGAGGGGAGATCGTGATCTCGACCCGTCTCGTGGAGAAGACAGAGGACCGAGCCGTCCTCGCGTTCTCGGTCCGCGACACCGGAATCGGGATGACCCCGGAGCAGGCTGGGAAGCTCTTCCAGCCGTTCGTGCAAGCCGACAGTTCCACCACCCGCAAGTTTGGCGGGACCGGACTGGGCCTCTCGATCAGCAAGCAATTGGTCGAGATGATGGGGGGGCAGGTTGGGGTCGAAAGCGAACCCGGCAAGGGGAGTGTCTTCAACTTCACGGCGGGCTTTGGGCTGGCCCGCAAGTCGAGGACTCGGTTCAGCAGCCTGGTCGGCGAACTCCGGGGCCTGCGCGTGCTCGTTGTGGACGACAGCGGAACGTCACGCGAGATCCTGAGCGACGCCCTCGAGTCCATGGCCTTCGAGGTTGGGATCGCCACCACCGGGGAGGAGGCTCTTGTGGCGCTGGACCGGGCGGCCGACGAGGGGCGTCCCTTTGATCTGGTCTTGATGGACTACAAGATGCCCGGCATGGACGGGATCGAAGCGACCCATCGGATCAAGAAATCGTCGCGGGTTCACATGGCCCCAACCGTCGTCATGGTCACGGCATACGGCCGGGAAGAGATCATGAGCCGGGCCGAGGGCGTGGGGGTCGAAGGCTTCCTCATCAAGCCAGTCAGCCAGTCGGTGCTTCTGAACACGATCATGGACATCCTCGGGCACAACGAGAACCGGACCCCCCACCCGCTGACGGTGCAGGCGACGCAACTGGAGGCGCTGGGCTCGATCCGGGGGAGCCGCATCCTGGTCGCCGAGGACAACGAGATCAACCAGCAGGTAGCCCGGGAGATCCTGGAGTCGGCCGGGTTCGTCGTGGACCTGGCGGCCAACGGCCGGGAGGCATTGGAACGCGTGCGGGCTAACCCTTACGACGTGGTGCTCATGGACATCCAGATGCCGGAGCTGGATGGTTTGCAGGCGACGGTCGAGTTACGCCGCGACGGGCGATTCCGCGACCTCCCGATTATCGCGATGACCGCGCACGCCATGGCTGGGGACCGCGAGCAGAGTCTCAAGGCCGGCATGGACGACCACGTGACCAAGCCGATCGACCCCGACCTGCTCTTTGCCGTCCTGCTCCGTTGGATCAAGCCGGGAACGCGGAAGGCAGGCGCGACGCCTCTACCGACGGAACCGGATTTGAGCATCCCGCGCGAGACCGCCCGGCCGGAGACGGACGGCTGGCCGGGGATCGACCGCGTCACCGGGCTCAGGCGGGTTGCCGGGAACGAAACGCTCTACCGTAAACTGCTGCTCGACTTCCACCGTGATTACGCGACCAGCGTCGAGCGAGTCCGGGAGGCGCTCGCGGAGGATCGGCTGACGGACGCCGAGCGCCAGGTCCACACGCTGAAAGGCGTGGCCGGGAACATCGGTGCGATGGATTTGCACCGGGCCACGGGGGAGCTGGATTCCGCATTGCGGGTCAGTCATCTGGAGAAGGCCGGGTTGCTTCTGTCGGCCGTCGAGCGGGAACTGTCGGTCGTCATCCAGGGCCTGGAGCCGTTCGCACAAGAGGCCGTCGCCGCCCGAGCTGAGGCCCAGGCGTCGGGGCCTCGATCCGGCGAGGTCGTGGACCGGTCCGCACTCGAAACATCACTCCGCGCGCTGGCCGAGCTCGTCCTCAAGAACAACCCGGATGCGGAAGAGGCCCTCGAACACGTCCGTGCCGCGCTGAAGGGCTCGCGCGACCCTGAAGTCGAGCGCATTGCCCAGGCACTCGACCTGTTCGACTTCCGGGGGGCGGGGAAGGCAGTCGTCTCCCTCGCGGCCGCGGAAGGGATCTCGCTCGGCTCTGGCAACTCCTGAACGATTCCCAACGGCCTCGAGTCAACCTCGACGCCCTCGTCCTTGGCGTTCGTGGCTCGTTGTCGGACGGGCGCATTACGTTACATCCAACGGTCATCGTCGGAATCGGTCCTGTGCTCCTCGCTGGTCAGGCTGAGGTGGTCCAGGTCTTCCTTGGGGTCGTCGTGCCGGTTTTCACAAGAGAGACTGAGGCGGTCCATCGACTGGTGGGGCGTGTCGACGTTGGCTGGGTGAGGTGTCCCCCGCTTCACGGCCTGCCACAGGGCCGCGGTCGTGAGCTCAGACAGGGCAATGGCCAAATGGGTCATGATTGGGATCCTCTCGTCCGCTTGTTTTGGCGCGTTGGTTGAGTGAAGGGGGGCGTCCTCCGACCGACGATGGACTCGCGTCCTGCCCGAGGGCGCAACGGGACAGCTTCGCTTTCTTGAGGCATAGTCCGAGGCCAATGGCCGACGCGTCGGTCGCTCGAGTCCGGTGGGCGGATCGCACTTCAGCCCAGCGCGGACAACTCCGGACGCGACGGGACGAGAGGGTCCGGCTTCCCAGCCCAAGGCAAGGGAAGGCCAGTGACATCCTCAACCGTCATCGCCGTGAGTGGACCTGTTATTCGTGATCGGTCGGAAGTTTCCGTCTGATGCAAGAGAGCATTGCGCGTACCGGACGGCGCAGGACGCGGTGGATATTTCTTAATGCCTGATGGCTATGAGAAATAGGTGAAATGGCCATGCGCGATCGCTGGGCCCGCGGAGGATTCGGGTCCAGATATGTCGGCAGGTTTTTGCCGGTCGTGGCGGGCTTTTGCCGGCCCGATCCGACGAGGAGCGAATGGGATCGGACCGGGTTATTGGAGGGAATAGCGATTCATCTTGTAGCGCAAGGTGCGGACACTGATACCCAGGATCTGGGCCGTGCGTTCGCGGTGGTTGTTGCATTGAGCGAGGGCCGCGAGGATGACCTCTTTCTCCGTCTCCTGGACCGCCGCATCGAGGTTGAGAGTGCCTGGCCGCGGTGGTGCCTGGATTTCCTTGGGCAGGTCGCTGGCATGGATCACGGGGCCTTCCACGATCACGACAAGTCGCTCGATGCAATTGCGGAGTTGGCGGACGTTGCCTGGCCACGAGCCGTCGCACATGACGCGCATGGCCGCGCCGGCCACCAGCTTGGGCTCGCGCCGATGCCGGGTGCAGGCCCGTTGCAGAAAGTGTTCGACGAGCAACGGGATATCGTCGCGCCGCTCGCGCAAGGGGGGGACCCGGAGGGGCACGACGTTGAGGCGGTAGAAGAGGTCCTTGCGCAGGGCGCCTTCGGCGACCAGTTCGTCGAAATCTCGGTGGGTGGCGGCCACCATCCGCACGTCGAGGGGGATCAGCGTCTCGCCTCCGACTCGGCGCACCTCCTGTTGCTCGAGGACGCGGAGCAGGTCGACCTGCGTCTTGGGGGCCATCTCGCCGACTTCGTCTAGGAACAAGGTGCCGTGATCCGCCATCTCGAACCAGCCGGGCTTCTGGCGGATCGCTCCGCTGAAGGCCCCCTTCTCGTAGCCGAACAACTCGCTTTCGATCAGGGTCTCCGGCAGGGCTCCGACGTTGGCCGTGATCAAGGGGCCGTCACGGCGCCGGCTCAGGTTGTGGATCGCCCGCGCAATCACTTCCTTGCCCGTACCGCTTTCCCCCTGGATCAGCACGGTGAGGTCTGTATCGGCGACCTGGCGGATGCACGCGAACACGTCGTGGATCGCGGCGCTCTGGCCGATCATCTCCGGGAACTCACCGGCCGCCGCCAGCCGCTCGCGGAGCAGGTGATTCTCCTTCCGCAGTCGATGATGCTCGAAGGCGTTGTGGACCAGGTGCCCCAGAATCTCCAGATCGACGGGCTTGGTGAGGTAGTCGTGCGCTCCCAGTCGCATCGCCGCGACGGCGGTCTCGACGGTGCCGTGGGCCGTGATCACCAGGATCAGGGTCTCGGGCCACTCGTGCTTGATGAGCCGCACCAGGTCCAGGCCGCCGAGCGGCCCCGGCATCTTCAGGTCGGTGATGACGAGTTGATGGGGCATGCGCTGGAACAGGGCCCAGGCCTCGGAGGCGTCCGCCGCCGTCGAGACGTTGTAGGACGCTTCCTCCTCCAGCGCCAGGGCGAGTCCCGAGCGGATGTTGGGTTCGTCGTCTACAACCAGGATGCGAAAGGGTCGATCGCTCATGGTGTCCCGTTCGCCCCTGCGATCGGCTCTCGAGGAATGAAGATGCAAAACGTCGTTCCTTGAGGACCCGTCCGGAAAAGGATTCGGCCTCCGTGCTGGCTGACCACTTTTTCGGTCAGGGCCAGCCCCATGCCGGTTCCTCGAGGCTTGGTTGAGACATACGGCTTGAATAGATCCTGCTGGATCTCCGACGGGATCCCTGGTCCCGTGTCGGCGATCTTGATCAGTAACTCGCCATCCGGGGCCGAGGCGTGCAGGCTCAGGCTTCCTCCCTCGGGCATCGCCTCCAGGGCGTTGATGACCAGGTTGAGGACCGCCTGCTTGAACTTGTCGGCGTCCATCAGGGTTCGGGGGAGTTTCGCGGGCGGACGCTGCAACGTCACCTCGACATTCTGCTGGGCGGCCTGCGGGCCGATCAGACGGAGAGTTTCCTCGAGGATTTCATGAGCATCGGTCGATCGGACAACCAGATGCTGGAGACTGGCGAAGTCGTGGAAACTCTCCAGGACTCCGTTGAGCCTGTTCACTTCGGATTTGAGCACCTCGATCAGTTCATCCACCGGCTTCCTGAGGGTTGGATCGCGCAGGCGCTTCTCCAGCAACTGGACGTGGATGCTCAGGGCCGTCAGGGGATTCTTGATCTCGTGATGGAGGCCGGAGGCCAGGGTCCCCAGGTTGACGAACCGCTCCATCCGGCGGACGCGATCCTCCATCAGAATCCGATCGCTCACGTCGCGCAGGAGGATGACACAACCGAGTGCCGCGCCCGCGGAGTCCTTGAGCACGTGCGCATGGGCCCGAATTCGCCGGAGGCGTCCGCCCTGTTCCACGTCGAAATCCTGGTCCCAGACCGCCGCGTGGCGTTCGGCGACCTGCGCGGCCAGCGCGATCAAGGAAGATCCGCCCGAGGTGATACTCGCCAGGGGACGGCCGACACACTCGGACTCCAACCCGAGAATTCGGCTCGACGCCGGATTGATGCTCGTGACGTTGTTCTGGAGATCGATCGTGATGACGCCCTGGTCCATGCTGGCCAGGATGTCGCGGGCCAGCAGCTTGACCTGATGCAACGCGCGACGGACGCCGAGTTGATGTTGCTGCAGCCAGAGCGTTGTCAGGGTGCAGAGCAAGAGCACGGCCGACGCGATGGCCCGGACAATGATCCGGGTGCCGATATCCTGCCGTAACGATTCGATCTCGGCCACCGAGACCGGACGGAGCCCGCCGACCCAGGTTCCCAGCAGGCGATATTCGACGAAGACCTGGTGGACGGCGGCGATGCTCAACGCGAGCGCGACCACGAGCATGAGCAGGACGATTGCCGGAGTCAATGAGATCCGGGTGTGTGCCTCGGAGGCCTTGATGCGGAGCATCGCAAGGCCCTCCCCCCCTCCTCTGCCCATGAAATCGTCCCCCCCTCAGGTTGCCTGCATTTCGGAACGATGGGTTCGCTGCCGAGCCCCTGCTTTTCCTCGTAAGCCGTCCCCGGGGGGGAGGTCGGGCCGGAGGAGAGGGGCGCCCTTGGGCAATGGCGAGGGCAAATCAGGTCACCGTCAAGCCTGTATCCCAACGGGTTATCCATCATAACAAGGGAATTCACTCCCCCACATCGCCACTCCGCGGGGCGGCACCGGCAAGAACCGGCTCGAACCGGCAAGAACCGGCCGCCCCTGCAAAATGTTGCCGGGCCTCACTCTGCGGCGGGTCTGAGCCCTGGCCTTGATGAAGGCTGGAGTTGGCGATTTATCTTCTGAATGAGGTTGGGGTTGCGGAAAAATCGTGAGAATAAGCTCAGTCTCGGCGCAGACCTTGCTTAGCCGTGACGGCAAGGCCTCGTTTTGGGCGGTGAGTCGATCGGACGCACCGGTCATTTTTCGGCCTGGACTTCTGTAAAGGCGTGAAACGACTCGTGGTAACACCCTCGTTACTTTTACTCAGCTTGCTCACCTTGGGACGAGCGACCTTCGACGAAGGTCCCGCGGATCTGCGTCCGCCGGATCTCCTGTTGATTGTGGGGTCCTCTTTGCCTGGGGGTGGTGACGGGATTCTCGTCACTCAGGAAGCGGTGTTGGAGGATGGCGAGGGAGAAGAAGAGGGAGGCGAGAAGGAGGCTTTGGCATCCTCCTCCTTCGCTCCGATCCCGATCGGCGTTTCCGGCCACCCGTCGCTTTCCCAGCATTCCCCAGAATCTCAGCACACCCGCGGAGGATCCCGATCGCTCCGCGCCCCCCCTTGTTTCTCATAAGAGCCGGCCCCCCACTCTCCCCCTCCGCCGGCTCTTCTTTTTCTTCCCCCCTCTCCTTTGTCATCCTTTCCATCGGCTACGTTCCCTCCCCCCCACGCCGTCCGATGGCGCCGCTCGGATCCAACCGGGAACGGACATCGTCCCCGATCAGTTCGCCGTAAGGCTCATCCTCCCCATGGTCGGGAGCTGGGTCCTCGGTCCCGGATCGCGAGAGGCGTCCTTTACGTGCCCCCCTTTCATTCTGGCTCCACGCCCCCCGATTCGCGGCACGATCCCTCGTGGGATTTGGGAGAGAATTGGCCTATGAAAACCGAATTACATGGCGTGTCGGAGAAGCCACGCAATGGCCTGGCCGGGCTCAAGCACTGGCGCTATGACCTCTTTGCCGGGCTCCTGGTTTCGTTGATCTCGTTGCCATTTTCCCTGGGCATCGCGGTGGCATCCGGGGCTCCGCCGATTGCCGGGCTCTTGTCGGCGATCATTGCCGGCCTGATTCTCCCCTTTCTGGGGGGATCTTATGTGACTGTGAGTGGACCGGCCGCCGGCCTGGCTCCCGCCTTGCTGGTTGCGATGACGGTGCTCGGGCGGGGGAACCTGGAGATCGGTTACCCGCTTCTGTTGGGCGTCATTTGCCTGACCGGAGCCGTTCAAATCATCCTCAGCAAGATGAAGGCGGCACGCTTCTGCACGTTCTTCCCGTCCGTGGTGGTTGAAGGCATGCTTGCCTCGATCGGCCTGATGATCATCGCCAAGCAGTTGCCGCACCTCATCGGCCACGAGTTCAAGTTTCATGAATTCTTCGGCATGCTCGCCGAGACGCCGTCCCAGTTGCGGCAGACCGAGCCGAAGGTCTTGCTTCTGGGGATGGTGTGCCTGGTTCTGGTCTTCTCGCTCGGGTCGCTCAAGGCTCGCTGGCTGAAGGTCGTCCCGCCGCAGGTACTCGTCGTCGGGATCGGCATCATCCTGGCACGGCTGCTCCACCTCGACAGCCGCTACTTGATTCACATCCCCGACGAGCCCTTCAAGCACGGCATCGTGCTGCCCAACTTTCAGGGACTGATCGCCGATCGGACGCTCTGGCTGTCCGTCGTGACGACCGTGATCACCTTGACGCTGATCGACGGGGTGGAATCGCTGGCCACCATCGCCGCGATCGACCGAATCGACCCGTTTCGTCGCAAGTCCGACCCTGACCGGACCTTGTTTGCGATGGGGGTGAGCAACATCTGCTCGAGCATGGCCGGCGGCCTGACGATCATTCCCGGCGGTGTCAAGAGTACCGCGTGCATCCAAGGGGGAGGCCGCACCCAGTGGGCCAACTTCTACAACGCCTGCTTCCTGCTGATCTTCCTGTTCGCGGGCCGGGGCTTGATCAACCTGATCCCGTTCAGTGCGCTGGCCGCCATCCTGATCTTCACCGGGTACAAGCTCTGCCGGCCCAGTGTCTGGCGGCATACCGCCGCGATTGGCAGTGAGCAGTTGCTGATCTTCGGCACCACGGTGATCGCCACTCTGGCGACCGACCTACTCTGGGGGATCATCATCGGCACGAGTGCCAAGATGCTGATGACCATCGCGTTCGAGTTACGGGCCGGAGGATTGCCGATCCGGGCCGCCACGCCGCTTGGGCTGGCCGCCGGTACGCTGGGGGGGATTGCCGACCTGTTCCGCAACCCGGTCGTGGATCGCGAGTTGATCGACGGGACCTACCACCTCTATCTGGGGCGACCGCTCGTCTGTTTCAATACCCTGCAAATGAGCAAGGAGTTGGAGAACATCCCCACGGAAGCGGAAAACGTCTATCTTCACATCGAAGGCGGGGTCTCGATCATCGATCACACCTCGTGCGACAACTTGACGTATTTCACCGAGGAGTTCGAGAGCCAGGGGAACCGCAAGCTCGGGGTCCTCGGGATGGATCGGATGCGGATGCGCTCGAGCCATCCCTCCTGCATGCGCCTTGGCGTTCCGGGTCTGGCCGTGGACGGCCCTTGTCTGCTGGAGGCCGTGGAAGAGCTCGGGGTCCAGGTCGGCGAGGTCGATTGATCCGCTTGAGTTTGGCGGGCCGAGGAGCGAGGGGCTGTGGCCTTCGTTCCTCGGCCTCCGATCCCATCACCAGCGCCAGTCTTTGGCCAGTTCGCGGTTGACGACGCAGTCGGCCGGCCAGACGCCTTGATGGAGCGACACGACGCACTTGGCGGCCAGCTCGGCCATATCCGCCATGCTCTTGACGTCGATCCCCCCCATGTGCGGGCTGATCACGACGTTGGGGGCACTCAGCAAGGGGTTGCCCGGCTCGGGCGGTTCCGCGTTCAAGACGTCGAGGCCTGCGCCGGCGAGGTGGCCCGATGCCAGGCTCGCGGCCAGGTCGGCCTCGACGACCAAGCCTCCGCGCGAGGTGTTGATCAGGTACGACCCCGGCCGCATTCGCGCCAGGGCCTGGGCGTTGATCAGGCCCTGAGTCTCCGGGGTCAGCGGCATGTGCAGGCTGACGACGTCGGACGCGGCGAGCAGGTCCTCGAACGGGCCGCGGACGATGCCGTGCCGGGTGTCGAAATCCAGGTCGGGGACCGGGTCGTAGGCGAGCACACGCATTCCGAAGGCGAGAGCACGCGTCGCCATCGCGCGACCGATCCGGCCCAGGCCAACCAGGCCGAGCGTCTTGCCTCGCAAGGGCTGGACCAAGGTCCGATCCCACCCCCCTTGGTGGATACTCTGGTCGTTCTTGACGATGCTCCGGGTCAGGGCCAGAAGGAGAGCGAACGCCTGCTCGGCCACACTCTCCTGGTTTGTCCCGGGGGTGATCACGACCGCCACTTTGCGGGCGGTCGCCGCGACCACATCCACGGCATCGTACCCGACCCCGGTCCGCGCGATCACGCGAAGCCTGGGGGCGACGTCGAGCACCGCGGCCGTGATCTGCTCGCTGCCTGCCACCATCGCGTCGAACTCGGGCAGAATTGCCTTGAGCGAAGCTTCTGTGGGAACCTGCTCGCCGCGAAAATCCACGCATTGGAATCCGGCGGCTTCGAAAATCTCGCGGTACGAACCAGGTCGATCGCGGAGTGGCGCGGGAGTGATCAAAACGGTGGGCATGGTGATTCCGGCAGCACTTTGCGGTGAAAACGGTGAATCCACGTTTCGCCACAGGCTAACCGTGCCGGAAGGTCGTCGCTAGGGGCCACTCGCTTCCGTTAAAGCCCACGTCGTTCTCGAGTGCGACCGCCACTTGCGCCAGGGTTTGCCTCGTCTCGAGGAGCGACCTGAATCCAACCGGGCGGGTCGCCCGGAATGATGATAAAATCGTGAAACGTTTCCCGAAGACAAATCACGCAACGCGAATCCGGCCATGACCGACCCCACTCCAGAGAAGCCCGGGCGCCGCCCACGTTATCGCGGCAAGAACCCGCGAACGTTTTCGGAAAAGTACAAAGAGCACCGGCCCGAGCAGTACGCCGATGATGTGGCGAAGGTGCTCGCCGGCGGCAAGACTCCGGCCGGTTCGCACCGGCCGATCATGGTGTCCGAAATCCTCGAGGTCCTCGCGCCTCGGCCTGGGGACGTGGCGGTGGATTGCACCTTGGGGTACGGCGGCCACGCGCGCGAATTACTCGCGGCCGTGCAACCGGGCGGCCGGCTGCTCGGGATCGATGCGGATCCGATCGAGCTGCCCAAGACCGAGGCTCGGCTTCGCGCTCTCGGCTACTCCGCGGAAGCGGTTGTTGTCCGGCGGATGAGTTTCGCGGGCTTGGCGAAGTTCGTGGCCACGGAGGCTCCCGAAGGCGCGGATGTGGTGCTCGCGGATCTCGGCCTCTCCTCGATGCAGATCGACGACCCCGCCCGTGGTTTCACCTTCAAGGAGAACGGCCCGCTCGACATGCGGATGAACCCGGCCAAGGGCTTGTCCGCCTCGGCCTTGCTTTCGACACTGGCCGAGCACGAGCTGGCCCGGCTCCTCGTCGACAATGCCGACGAACCCCTCGCCGCCGAGATGTCCGCCGCAATCGTCCGCGCCCACGCACGATCTCCGCTGGCTACGACGCGAGCCCTGGCCACGATCGTGCAGACCGTCTTCGATCGCTGTTCCGGCCGTTGTCTAGGGACCGCCGATGATGCGGTTCGCCGCGTTTTTCAAGCGATCCGGATCGCCGTCAACGATGAATTCGGCGCCTTGGACGCACTCCTCCGCATGGCTCCATTTTGCCTGAAACCAGGAGGGCGCATCGCCTTTTTGACGTTCCACTCCGGCGAAGATCGCCGTGTAAAAACGGCCTTCAAAAACGGGCTTCACGATGGGACCTATGTGTCGATCTCGCCCGAAGTCATCCGCGCCTCGGCCGAGGAACGGTACGCGAACCCGCGTTCTTCCTCGGCGAAGCTGCGGTTTGCCGTCCGAGGTGCATCCTCCTAGTGCCACTCGCTGAGGTGTCGCTCGCCGGTTGCCGATCTGTTAGAGTCCTGATCAAGCTTATGATCGAACCGGCAGAGTTTCACCCCGCGGAGGCCCGGTGATGACGATCGGAAAATGGCCACTCGCTGCCATCGCGGCGGCGGGACTGCTGGGGCTTGGTCTATCCGAGCCCGAACAGGACGTGGCCGCACGACTCACCAGTCCGACGAAGATCAAGCTCGACTTCCGCGACCGCAAGGTCTCTGAAGTCATCAAGGCGATCGCGAGTCGCAGCGGTAAGCGGGTCGTCGAGAACCGGTCGATGGTAAAAACAGTGGCAGGGGTCGTTCACCTTGGGGGCCAGCCGGACCTGAGCTGGCTCGACCGCGATGTGACGTTGGAATCACCCACCCCCGTCCCTTTTTGGGAAGGGATCGACCGGCTCGCCGAAGCGGGGCGGCTTGCTTACAGGTTGGCCGAGTTCGGCGAGATGGGGTCGGCGACGACCGGTGTGTCGGTCGAGGGGGATGGTGCCGCTCCGAGCCCGGCCTGCTACGCCGGCCCGTTCCGGGTTGGCCTGCTCGGGGTCCACGAGCATAAAGAGGTCATCCTGGTCCAAGGGGCGTGGGTCCGATTCAATCCCGCGAGCACGGTCGCTCAGGCCACCGCGGCGGATTTGAGCTCGGCACCAAAGGATGGCGGGCCGTGCTACGTCGAACTCAACGTCGCTCCCGAACCCGGCCTGATTTGCCGGCGCAACGGGCTCTTGCAGGTCATTGAGGCCGTCGACGACGCGGGGCGGTCGATTCTGGCCCCCTCGAGGGAGGACGCGAGGCAACCGTTCCTCGCGTTTGCGGACGTGGGCGGTGGGTTCGTCCCGGTTTTGAGGATCCCGATCAAGCCCCGCGAAGAAGGGGGCAGAAGCAAGTTGATCAAGACGCTTCGCGGCTTGATTCCGGTCGAGATCGCCACGCTCCAGCCCAAGCCGGCCCTGGTCATCCCGTTGGGGGCCGCCGAGGGGAAGACTTTTCGCGGTGGTGGGGCCGAGTTCACGGTGGAGACCGATCGAACCGACCCGAATGGCCGGATGAACCTCGCCTTCTCGTACCGGCTTTCGACCGAGTACGAGGCGGCCGTGCGTGAATCCCGGCTGGCGGCGCTGAGGACTTACCAACTCCAGATTGTCGACGCCCAAGGCAATCCCGCCAGCCATCAATCCAGCTCCAGTGGAGGCGATGGACTCGGCAAGATGAACTATTCCTCAGAGTACATCCCGAGCTCCCAGGCTCCCCAGCCAGGAATGCGGCCCCAACTTCCAGCGGCCGCGATCCGCTATTACGACCTTGATCGCGCCGCGTTCCAGATCCCGTTCGAGTTCCACGATATCCCCCTACCGTGATTCGCCGGGAGGCGCTGCCATTATGAGCCTGGTACAACTGACTCTGCTCGCCCTCCTCGGCCTGGCTGCCGATCCCGCTGCGCTCGTCGGCGACCTCTCCTCGCCCAAGGAGGCGGTTCGCCTGGAAGCCGCCGGAGCGCTTGAGCAACTCGGCCGCCCTGCTCTGCCCTCGCTCTACCGGGTTCGCGATTCCGACGATCCTGAGCTCCGTCGTCAGGTCGCCAAGCTGATTGATCTGATCGAACGCCAGCGGCTCCTCCAGGCGACCAAGGTTCGGCTCGACTTTGAGGACAAGACACTCGCCGAGGTCGCCGAGGCTCTCAAGGCGCAGACGGGCGTTTCGGTCGTTCTCGGACCGGACGAGGCGCTACGCACGCGGCGGGTCACCTTGCATGCGAAGGAGTCGGTCCCGTTCTGGAACGCGCTCGACCGCGTGGGGGCGACGTGCGGGGTTCGCCACAATCCTGGCCTCCCTTTTTCCATCTCGCCCCGTGAGCCGACCATTCTCCTGGGACTCGCCGAAGGCCCCCCCGTGCCGGCCAGCGACGCCGGCCCGTTCCGGGTTTACCTTGTTCGGCTGGGCCGCCACCGCGAGGTCACGCCGGCCAAACCGCCGGCCAAGGTCAAATCCCACGAATCCCTCACGGTTGATTTTCAATTGATCGCCGAGCCCGGTCTTGCCGTGAATCAGATCGGGCCGGTCGTCCTGGACGAGGCCGTCGACGACCGTGGTCGCGACCTTCGCCTCGACCCTCCCGTCGGACCTCATCCGACCCGCGTCGAGGCCCCCAAGTTCGGGGAAGGACACGCGTCCTTGATCTCGTTGAAGATGCCCCTCAAGACCTTGGACGGACCCGGCGGGCGACTCCGCCGGATCAAAGGGCACGTGCCGATTTCGGTGATCGCCCGCGCCGGCGATCCGATCGTCGTCCCATTGGCCGGCGAAGAGGGGAAAACCTACACCAAAGCGGGAATCTCGCTGAAAGTGACGGACATCGGTCGCGCCGGCAAGGACACCACCTTCACCTTGCTGACCCGCGGCGAGCCGGTCCGACAACGCCGCACGCCGCAACAAGAGATTCCCTGGGCGATTTTCAGCCGTTTTACCGGCTCGAAAACCACATCCAGGTTCAGGACGCCCAAGGGCGGCCAATCTGGTGGAACGCGCGTGAGCTCATCCGGAAGCCACAGAACCTAGAATATGTTCGTCAGTTTACGGCCTACCAACGAGAAGAGAGAACCCCGACGCAGGTTCTCTACCACGACGTCGTCGGGGCCGCGACGGAGGTCGCCTTTGAATTTACCGACCTGCCCCTGCCCTGAAATTATGGCATTAAGTGGTTATTGGGATTTGATATGTATTGGTGGTTTGAATTGGTTGGCCGGCTTCTGTCCTGCCTGTAGAAGAGGTGGGAAACCGTGCCCGGACGGCTCGCAGCGACCGGTATGCTGAGAACGTCTGGTGAGCGAGTAAGTGCGAGGCGAGGGGACGGCAGTCTCGTCGAGGTGCCACACTGCCCGTTTCCAGGGTGGGGAGACGGCTTGATGCCGAGACAGAACCGGGTGACGCCGTTCGGCGAGATCGTCGCCGTCCCGGAGCGGGGGACGTGCCTGGGCAACCGAGGGCTCCTCCACGACGAGGCGATGCGCGTCCGCCGGCCTTGGCAGGTGAAGCGCTGGATCCTTTGCCGGCTGGAGTTCCGTGGCCGGCAACGGGTCATCATGGCCCCAGGTCGCTACACCGAGCTCTTCTTCCTCGACGAGGCGACCGGGCTGGCGGCCGGTCATCGCCCTTGCTTTGAGTGTCGGCGGAGTGGGTTCGCCGCCTTTTGCAAAGCCTGGGCCGCCGGGAACCCCAGGGACCCCGGCGCAGGACCGCCCACGGCCGCCTCGATTGACGAGCGGCTCCATGCCGAGAGGGTCGGTCCCGGCCGTTCCAAGCAAACCTTCCGGGCGGCCCTCCACGACCTGCCGGACGGCGTCTTGGTGACCAGAGACGAGGACCGCGAGGTCGCTTACCTGCTCTGGGCCGGGCAACTCCTCGCCTGGTCACCCGGTGGTTACACGGGACGTCTGGCGCGGCGGGATGGCGAGGAGGTCACGGTGCTCACCCCAAGATCGACGATGGGGGCGATCCGGGCGGGTTACGTGCCCGAGGTCCATCCCTCGGCGCACGGGGCGTGGGCGACCTGACCGGGGCGGTCAGTGGCCGAATTGAGCGTCTTCACCGCTTCGATCCCCTACGCTCGCCTCCGCGCAGTCGTGAACCGTGACTTTTTTTCCAGAAAGTCGTATGAAGCCGACCGGTTGGCCCCTTCTTGTAAGTATGGGTGACGATCCCAAGGGGAATCGAACGGATGACGGACGGGCATTTCGAGACCGCGTTTCGTGGATTGGACCGCCTGTTCGGCGAGGGGACCGTCGCCGGAATGACGGACGCCGAACTGCTGGGGCAATTCGTCGACCGCCGCGATGAGGTTGCCATCTCGGCTCTGATCACCAGGCATGGCCCGATGGTCCTGGGAGTTTGCCGTGGTGTCCTCAAGGACCAGCACGACGCCGAAGACGTTTTCCAGGCCACGTTCCTGGTCCTGATTCGCAAGGCGCACTCTCTCCGCGTGGAGCGATCTCTCTCCAGTTGGCTCTATCGCGTGTCGTTCCGCATCGCGGTTCAGACGAGACTTGCTGCCCGAAGGCGAGAAGCGCGGGAGAGGCAGGGCGCAGAGATCAGGGTCAACCAGGTCGTAGAACAGACGGAATCAAATCATTGTGCGTTGATCATTGAGGAGGTCGATCGTCTGCCGGAGCGGTATCGTGTCCCCATCGTTCTTTGCGGCGTTGAGGGCATGACGCACGAAGCGGCGGCGCTGCACCTCGGCTGTCCGATCGGCACGGTCAGCGGTCGACTCTTTCGGGCGCGAGAACTCCTCCGGGCCCGGCTGACCCGTCGTGGAGTCACGATTCCCGCTTCGCTGCTCGTCGCGGGGCTGGCGCCGAAGCTCGCGTATTCCGCCGTGCCGCACGCGCTCATGGTGGCGACGGTTGAGGTGGCGAGGAATTGGCGAACGACCGGGGCGATCTCGTTGTCGATCGTCCGTCTCGCCAACGGTGCAATCAGGAGTATGCTCATGACGAAGATCAAGCTGACCGGGACGACCTTACTGGTTCTGGGGATATCAACCCTCGGAATCGGAGTCATCGCCCAGCAGGAGGGCAAGGAATCGAAGACCCCTCCAGAACCCGAGGCGACGAAGCCGGCCGACATGCCGAAGGCCGAAGCGATCGTCCGGCCGCCCCGCGAGCTTCTTCGTGAAGCCTTCAGGATTGTCACCGAGAACGTCGACGCCCCCAATATATTTGCGTTAATCGCGATTGCCAAAGCGCAGGCGAGAGTTGGGGAACGTGCGGCGGCCGTCGCGACGTTGGATTATGCCACTGAGGTCGGTGATAAACTCAAGCCCAGAGATCGTGCCATTGCTCTCGGCGCCATCGCCTATGCCCATTGGGAGTCGGGAAATCGGAAAGCGATCCCATTGATCCTCCAACGCGCCGGCGATAGTGCCAATCGCGTCGAGAACGAGCATGAAAAGCTTGGGATTCTGCTCAGCGTGGGCACTGCACAATCCTGGACCGGCGATACCGGCGCCGCGCGGGGTCTGGTTCGAAGAATGCGAGAGATCGTCGACCATTCGATGGAGCCAAGTCAGTTTTTCAACCGACTGCAGGTTGTCGAATTGCAGGCGATGGTGGGGGACTACGACGATGCCCTGAGGGTTGTCGATTCAGTGAGCGACGCTGAGAAAAGTGAATTGCTGGGACGGATCGCGGATGTGGTTGGATCGGCAAATCACTATTTCTTGCAACCTCCCCGAGAATTGACTCCCACTGAGAAAGAAACGCGTCTCCAGGTGATTCGTCGAATCCTCAATGCTTATCCGAAGCCGTCGATCTATGTTGCGATCGCTCTCGCGGACCTGGGCGAGCCTGACGAGGCGTTGCGAATCGTCCAAGGATTGCACGACGAGGAGATCCGCAAGCGACGAGGCGATCCCACCGCGATGCCCTGGATTCTGACTCGGATCGGGTCGGCGCAGGCAAAGACGGGGCACATGGACGCCGCGAAGAAGACTTTCCAAAAAGCTTTTGATCTCATCCAAGGCCGGTCTGAACTGAAATCACGGCTTGGGCAGGTCGCATCAGCTCAAGCAACCTCGGGCGATTTCGAAGGCGCGTTGCAGACCGCGATGACTATCGAGCCGGGACAAAGGACCAGAGAGCTCATCAGCATTTCCGAGTTACAGGCGAGTGCGGGGGCCCAGTCGCCCTCGAAGGAGACACTCCGTCGCGCTCTTGAGGATGCGAGGTTCTGCCTCGCTCATCCGCCGCAGGGTAAGCCAGGGAGCCTCGGGGCGAACCCTGAGTTTTGGAAGTCGAGTGCCCTGCTGGAGATCACGAGGATCCAGGCCAGGCTGGGCGACTTTGACGCGGCTCTGATTGCCGCGCGGGAGGTTGCCGCAAACCGAAGAGCCCCGGCCTTGAGGGAACTCGCCCTGGAGCAGACGCGAGCCGGAAAGGTTGAGGAGGTGTGGGCCTGGGCGTTGAAGCTTGACCTCCCCGCGGACAGATCCTGGGCGTTAGCGGGATTGGCAGAGGGCCTCGCGATCGAGGAGACGACCGCGAAACCAGCGCCAGTTCGCAAATGATCCATCC
Source organism: Singulisphaera photorubra (assembly GCF_045290345.1). Taxonomy (GTDB): domain Bacteria; phylum Planctomycetota; class Planctomycetia; order Isosphaerales; family Isosphaeraceae; genus Singulisphaera. Next base: position 7,339,580 of record NZ_CP155447.1, read on the forward strand.
TCTCTTCGTGACCCTTGGTCTGGCTCGGCCAAGATCCTTGATGACTTGCCGTCTGAACCACGGACCCTGTGGATTCAGAAAGAGGATGAATGCTCACAAGAGGTTGTGATTGAGAAGCGTGCTTATTGTTTGAAGCGTATCAGTTCGGCTTGGCCTGGCTGTCCCCCTTCAACTGGATCAACAGGCGGGTCGCCGCCTCGACGAGCCGTTCGCCCGAACCCGGAGCGCAGCGAGTGGCGTCGGCTTCATAAGACCCTTCGGGGTAGGCCCGCCGGTTTGGCACGTAGCCAATCGCTCCATTGGCCAGGGTGTGGATCATGGTGTAGCGGAACGGAGAGGCATTTTTGAGGGTCAGGCCGAACTCGGTGAACATCTCGCCGGGGAATCCAACCCAAGCGAGTTCATCTCCCAACGCGATCGCCAGGACTTCGGCGTCGAACGTGACCTTGCCCCCTTCGTTGGTGACCTCCACCTCGCCGTCGAAGTGTCGGGGGGTCTCCTTGATCTGCTCGCGAAGTCGTTTGGCTTTCTCCGGGTGGTAGTCGAGCCGGACGATCTCACGGGCCATTCGCAATGGGGTGGAACGCATCGGGACGAGCTGATTCTGGGTTCGAAGCACTTCTGCCGCGAGGATGGTTCCGATCCGTGACGTCTCGGTCGGGCCCTTGATTCTGCGAGCCCCGGCCGGGTTCAGCAGGTCGTAATGGTTGATATTGCCCGCCGCGCCCGGGACGAAGACGGTCAGTAATTCGGGACCTTGCACTTCCGCCAGCCGCTGACCCAGCACAAACGGGAGGTCGGCCGACGGCTGCTCGCCGCCGATCGTATCGAGGTGAATCGCGAAGTTGACCATGGTGGCCAGCGGCTTACCTGCTTCCGTCACAAACGAGACGACGCCCACGCCCGGGTCGATTGGCCCCGTCGGCCTGAGGACCTGGTCGAGCTTCGCGTCGTCCCCTTTGAACGGGTTCGTTTTGACGCTTCCATCTTTGAGGTAAAAACGTCGGTTGAAGCTGATTGAATCTTCCCGTCCCAGGGCCGCTGAGGCTCGCGCTGGCTTGAGGTCCGCTTCGGCCATGCGCACGGCCTCGGCCATTTTGCCCGGGAGTGCATCGATATAGGCGGTGGCCTTCCGGCGCACCTCCTCGCCGGCCTTCACAAGGAACCGCTGGCGGATCTGCGGGACGGTGTGGCAGTGGGTGGCGCTGATCATCACGGCTTCGGGGGCGATTTTGGTGGTCTCGCCCACCAATCGGCGTGCCTCCTCGATCATCGCGAGGGGGATACTGGTGAGGTCACAAACGACGAGCGCAACGCGCTGCCCCCCCTCTTCCAGGACCACGGCTTTCACATGGATCGGGTCGTGGGGTGGCCCAGCCGTGGTCAGCGGGACATTGGGGCGAACTGGGCCGTTCATCGGAATGCCCGCTGCCGGCGTGATGTCGACAGCGGCTCTCCCGACCCTCAGCTCGGCGGAACGTCCCTGCGTGGTGGTGGTCAGGAGCAGGGCGAGCGCGAGGATCCACTTGGGTTTCATGGGGACAACGGCTCCAGCAGGACTGTTGAGGATAGGGGCCAAGAGTTATTTGGGGGGCTCGGCGACCCAGCCGTATGTCTCGTACCGGCACTCATAGGAGCCGTCGTCGTACAGGTCGACCAGGGCAAAGCCTTCGTCGAACCCGCGATTTTTCCCTTTCCACCAGCCGCCGCAAACCGCGCCGTTGCAGTGGAAATTGATTCCTTTGATCTCGATCTGTTCCACCTGGTGCAGGTGTCCGCTCAGGCAGGCCTTCACGTTCGGGTACTGGGCCAACTCGTTGACGATCACACCGGCATCGGAGTGGACATGGCCCTCTTCGATGTAGATGTTGCCGGTGAGCGTCGGGCGAGGGTTGGTGATCGGGAGCGCCGAGACGATGGGGACATGCGACCAGATCAGGATCGGGGTGGTCTTGGGGACCGAAGCGAGATCACGCTTGAACCAGTCGAGCTGCTCTTCATCGAGATAGGCCGAGTGTGACCCATCGCCGACCGGTCCGGCGGGCTGAACGCCGTCGAGGGTGATGAAATGCCAGCCTGCCTGGGTGAAGCTGTAGTAGCGGTTGGGCAGGCCAAGGGCGTCGATGGCCCACTTCTTGCCGAAGTCCGGCTCGTTTCCAGTCGCGCCACTCTTGTCTTTTTCCCATCCCCAGATGTCGTGATTGCCGATGCACGATTTGACGGGGATGGAGTTCTCGGCCTTGAGGACGTTCGTCCAGATGTCCCACTGCGTTTTGGTCCGATCCCGAGTCTGTCTGACCGAGTCCATCACATGATCGCCGCCCGAGAGGATGAGATCGGGCTTATCTTGCAGCGATTGGATGTGTTTCAGGCAGGAGGCCAGTCCTTCGGGGGCCCGGCGTTCGGGCTGCACGTGGATATCAGTGATGTGCGCAACCCGCAGGACGCGGTTCCGTTCGCTCGGTTTGCCGAAGCTGGTGCCTCCCGCCGCGAAGGCGGCGGCCAGGCCTCCGGTCATCTTCAAGAATGAGCGTCGATCGAAACCCTGGGGGGGCGTGAGGGCGGGAATGTGCATTTGGAGTGTTCCAGGTTGAGTTCCTCGAGCCAGCATCGGCGGAGGAATCGATTTGGGTGATGAGTTCGGTGGGATCTTCAACCTCATGCGGTACGGAGACCGAATCCGGAATCCGGTTGGGATTGTCAGACCCGACATATTTTCCTCCCAAGACCCTGCAAGGGGGGTGGCGGGGTGTCAAGACCCAGCCCGCCGGGAACCGGGAGAATGCGACGATCCTGAAATCGTGAATCTACCGTCGCAATTCCTCGGTCGGATGGGCCCTGAGCGCCTTTCAGCCGAATGATGCAGAAAGCCCCGTTTTTGATTGCTCAAGCCGAGCCTAATCGAGCCGAACCGGGTTCTCCAGGACCTTCAATTCAGCCTCGTCGGCGTTCAGCTCGACCAGCCCGCCATGCGGCACGGTGGCGTTGTGGGGGGTGTGGCCGATGGGGAAATTGAGGATCACCGGCACCTTCGATTGGGCGAAGTACTCGCGAAGCACACGATCCGTCTCGTTGCGGTCCGCCGGTTCCTTGCTGGTGAACGACCCGATCACAACTCCTGCCAACTGGTCGAGCACGCCGGCCAGCCGCAGCTGAGACAGCGACCGATCCACACGGTAGGGAGCCTCGTTCACGTCTTCGATGAGTAAGATGGCCCCTTTGGGTTGGATTGCGTAGGGGGTGCCCAGGGTGCTACAGAGCAGTGTCAGATTCCCTCCGAGGAGCCGTCCGCTCGCTTTGCCCCCCACCAGTGTTTCGGGTTTCCGACCCTCAGGGACCGCCACGACGAAGCCGTTTTGCCCTTGTTGATACTGATCGGCGAAGATCACCCGCTGGAACGACCGGCCTGCAAATGTGATCTCCTTCTTCTCATCCCGCGCCAGGCCTCCCATCGGCATGGGTGAGTGGAAAGTGATCACCTTCGCTTCGCGAGCCACGGCCAGGTGCAGGGCGGTCAGATCTGAGTACCCGATGATGATCTTCGGATCCTTGCGCAGGGCCGGGTAGTCGATCCGGTCGATGATGCGTGTCAGGCCATATCCGCCGCGGACCGGGAAGATCGCCCGAACCTTGGGGTCGCGGATGAACCCGTTCAATTCGTCGGCACGCTGGTCGTCGGTCCCTCCGAGATACCCTTGCTTCCGCTCCTCGATCCCTTCCGGGATGATCACCTTGTACCCAGCCTGCTCCAGCGCTCTTGCGTACTCCCGCAACGGTGCCAGGATGGCGGGGCCGGCCGGGGACGCGAACGCAATGGTGTCCCCGGGCTTGAGCGCGGGGGGATTGAGCCATTCGAGCGAACGATTCGCGTCGGCCGCGACCGCCGCGTTCATCCCGGCGAAGCTCGACCAGGCCCACAGCAAACAGCACTTGAGGACTCGGGTCCTGATCGTCAGGTCAGGCATCATTCGTTCTCCTGAGGGAAGAGGGGCATGCTGGAATGGCAGGCGGTTAAGCGGCGGTTATCGACGGCAAATAAAGTGACACCAAACCTTGGCGGATTGATCGAACTCTGACGGAACATCAAGGGTCGTTATTCTGCTACCGCTTTCCGATTCCTGCCCATTTTTTTTCCTGGTTGGGGGATTTGCTCGTTCATCCCTTCCATCGCCGTTCAGGCGGCCCCTCCCAGTATTCGAGACGTCCCGTTGCGATGACGAGCTCCTCCAATTGTTCGCGGCCATTGACCGTCTGGAACTCGAGCCAACTCGACTTCGTGTCGTGGACCATGTCGACCTGAAGCTTGGGCGGCCAGCCTGGATTCCACGCCGCGATGGGATATCGCACAATCCCCGCGGGGGCGAAGCAGCTTGGCCGTGAGTAAAGGTTGAATTCGTGGGGATAGGTAATGTCACGGGTCCACGACCAGGCGGGGTGGAATGCGTTCAAGGTCTCCGCGTGAGCGAGCCATTGGCGAAGCCCCAGGGAGATCTCGAGGGTCCAGCTCTGCGGTTGCACGATCTCCGAGCGAACGAGCTCACAGAAGAGTCGGCATGCTTCGTCGGCGCTGTTCATCCCTTTTCGTTCAACAAAGCCGGCGTTCTGCTCGACAGCGGGCTGGGCCTCGGGACCGAGGATATTGCGGACACGGGCCGTCACCTCGGCCGTCGATCGCCCCGCTTTGAGCTCGGGATGCCCCTTCTCGTACCAGACCGTGATTTCCCACTCGCCCCCCGTGCCACGCGGGAGGAAATCGAGTTCGATGGCCAGGTCAGGCAGCTTCCTCTGTCCCTTCCGAGCCAGGCCGAACACGGCCATCTCCGACGATGTTTTCAGTTCCGGACCCCATCGGACGATCTCGAGTCCTTCACTGATCCAGGGGTCCTCGATCCGGGCACCCGTGAACTTGCCGCGAGCCCCGCCGTGCATGCCGTCGTCGAGCGTCAGGCAGGTGGGAGGCGGAGGGGCGGGGAGCAGCCAGTAGCCGGCCGTGTTGAACTGGTGAGGACTCTCGTGCCACCGCGTCGGCGGATGCGATGAATGTTTCTCCGCCGGTCCGAACCTCATGTCGAGGGTGACGAGGCCCTTCTCTTGCAAGAGGAGCCTTTCGACGACCCCCCGCATCCATCTCCAGTCGGGATTCGCCATCGGCATCGTCCGGCCGACGATGAACTTCCCCGCATCGGGTAATTTGCGGAGTGATAACATCGTGCTCAGCTCTCCCCGATTTGCCTGGAGTGCTCAGCCCCCGAGAGGTCGTACGGTGGCGACAACGTTGCGATGGGGCGATCATCGGGCATTTGCGACCGAGTTTGAAGGGGGAGTCTCCACCCTCTCGAACAATCCGAGTGAGCCGTCTCGCGATCCGTTCCTTTGGCTAAAGATATTGTCGCGGAGCCGGTGACTCGTTAAACTAGCTGGTTCGCGATAGCCCTAGGGAACGGGAACGATCTTGGCCATGTTCGACGACCTACAAAAACGGCTTTCTTCTGCCTTCGGGCAGTTCCGCGCGCGTGGGCTGCTGACCGAAGCGAACATCAAGGATGGTCTCCGCGAAGTCCGCACCGCACTCCTGGAAGCTGACGTCAATCTGCAGGTCGTCAAGGAGTTCATGGAGAAGGTCGGCGAACGCGCTGTCGGTCAACAACTGATCAAGAGCGTTCGGCCCGAACAGCAGATCGTCAAAGTCGTTCACGACGAGCTCATCGAGCTGATGGGACCGGTCGATCCGTCGATCCGGTTCGAGAAGACCGGTCCGACGATCATCATGCTCTGCGGTCTGCAGGGCTCGGGCAAGACGACCACCTGCGGCAAGCTCGCCCGGTTGTTGGCCTCGCAGGGGCGAAAGCCCTTGCTCGTCGCGGCCGACCTTCAGCGCCCCGCCGCGATCGAGCAGCTCAAGGTCATCGGCCAGCAGCTGCAGATTCCGGTTTTCAGCGAGCCGGAGTCGAATCCGGTCAAAGTCTGCCAGAATGCCCTCGCCGAGGCCAACCGCCAGGCTCGCGACACGATCATCCTCGACACCGCCGGCCGGTTGCACGTCGATGACGAGCTGATGGCCGAGCTCAAGCAGATCGAGAAGAAGGTCAAGCCGCACCAGGTCTTCTTCGTCTGTGATGCATTGACCGGGCAGGATGCTGTCGCCTCGGCCGGTTCCTTCAACGAGGCGCTCGAACTCGACGGCGTGATCATCACCAAACTCGACGGCGATGCCCGAGGCGGGGCCGCGCTCTCGGTTCGCAAGGTGACAGGCGTCCCCGTCAAGTTTGTCGGCATGGGGGAGAAGCTCGACAAGCTGCAACCGTTCGACCCCGAGCGGATCGTCGGCCAGATGCTTGGCATGGGCGATATCGTCGGCTTGGTCGAGGCCGCGCAGTCGGTGGTGGATCAGGAGGAAGCGCAGAGGCAGCAGGAGAAGCTCGCCAAGGGGAAGTTCGACCTCAACGACTTCCGCCAGCAGATCACCCAGATGAAGAAGATGGGGTCGGTCCGCGACCTGATGGGCAAGATTCCCGGGCTGAACCAGATGCCCGTGAACCTCGACGAGATCGATGCCGACGGTGAGGTGCAGCGGATTCAAGGGATCATCGATAGTATGACCCCTGAGGAGCGCCGAAACCCGAACCTGATCGATATCTCGCGACGGCGGCGAATCTCGGCCGGTGCGGGGGTGGACCCTTCCGATATCTCGGCCCTGGTCAAGCAGTTCGACGCCATGGCGGCGTTGGTCAAGCAGATGTCCCAGATGACCATGCTTGATAAAATTCGCGCCATGAGTGGGCTCGGCCGCGCGGGGGCGTTCAACCCAGGGGCCCGGCTGATGGCCCCCAAGCAGGGGACCGGCAAGCGGCTCACCCCCAAAGAACGCGAAAAACAGCGCAAGCTGCGCGAGAAGGAAGAGCGGAAGAAGCGTCGCGACGAACGCGGCAAAGAATGATCGGACGACGCTTGGCCCGGTGCCACGGATCGTCGGACTGATGCCGTGTGCGCTGACCGCGTCGATCGACTCAACACAATACAAATGGAAGCAACGTTAGCCGAATCGTTGAGGGAATGGGCCGAACGGACCAAGACGGGGCTCCCAATAAGTTAAGGGGACTCGACTTGTGATCCTGACGACCCGCGAGGCCGCCGCAGGCTCGGGACCGGCCTCGTTCCGCAAAAATTGTGCAGGGGTTCCCGAAGGACTTGCCATGCGTCCGAGCCCTTTTCTTTCTTGAGGAGTTTTCGAGTGGTCCGTCTTCGCATGAAATCGTTCGGCCGCCGCCATCGTCCCTTCTTCCGGATCTGTGCGATGGATATTCGCTCGCCGCGTGACGGTCGGGCGATCGAAGAACTCGGGCACCATGACCCGATGGTCCGCAACGTCGATGCCCGTACGGTCCTGAATGTCAGCCGGATTCGCTACTGGCTGTCGGTTGGCGCCCAGCCGAGCGATAAGGTTCAGGCGCTGTTGAACCGGTACAAGATCACCAAGCCCGCGCCCGGCGAACACTGGGAAGTTCCCGAAGCCCCCGCGGCGGCTCCGGCTCCGGCGTCACTCTCGCAGGCCCCTGCCGCAGCGCCCACGGCGCCGCCGGCCTCGTAATCGCAAAGGCTGACGATGTCCGCCTCGCTGCTCCGTTTTGACCTGTTGACCCTGTTCCCGGCACTCTTCGACGGCTTCCTGAGCGAGAGCATCCTCAAACGTGCGATCGACAAGGAACTCGTCGAGGTCCACCGCTGGGACCTCCGCGACTGGGCCGAGGGGAAGCACAAGCAGGTGGACGACCGTCCGTTTGGTGGGGGGCCCGGCATGGTGCTGATGGCTCCGCCGACCGTTGCGGCCGTCGAGGCGGTGCAAGCCGCCGACGAACGTCCCGCCCGCTTGATCGCACTGTCACCGCAAGGGCGCAGACTCGATCAGGACCGGGTCCGCGAACTGGCCGGTGCGTCTCGAATCATCCTGCTCTGCGGGCGCTACGAAGGTTTTGATGAACGGATCTTCGAGACCCTGGAGCCGGAGCAACTGTCGGTAGGCGACTACGTACTCTCGGGTGGTGAGGTTGCCGCGATGGTCGTCGTCGACGCCGTCATGCGGCTCTTGCCCGGCGTCCTCGGTGATGCCGAGAGCGCGATCGACGAGTCGTTCGGACCCGACGGTGGCCTCGAGTACCCCCACTATACCCGCCCCCGCGAATTCCGCGGCCGAGCGGTCCCCGACATTCTGCTCAGCGGCGACCACGCCGCGATCGCACGCTGGCGACGAGAACATCGACGATAAGCCAAGTCAGACACAGGAAAGGGTTGAGTCATGCAAAATCAGTTGATGGAGACGGTCGAACAATCGAGTATGAAGGCGACGATCCCGAAGTTCGAGATCGGCGACACGGTTGACGTCCACGTCCGCATCTTGGAAGGCGAAAAAGAGCGGATCCAGATCTTCAACGGCGTCGTCATCGCACGCTCGGGCACCAAGACCCGCGAGATGTTCGTGGTCCGCCGGATCGTCCAGGGCGAAGGCGTCGAACGAAAGTTCCCGGTCCACTCCCCTCGCATCGCCGACATCGTGGTGAAGCGCTCGGGCAAGGTCCGTCGCGCCAAGCTCTACTACCTCCGCGATCGGTCGGGCAAGGCCGTCCGCCTCAAGGAGCGGTTCCCCGGTGGCAAGTCCACCCCGGCCGAGGCCAAGGCAGCCAAGGCAGAGCGTCGCGCCACCAAGGTCGCGGCCAAGCGCGCCAAGGCCGAAGCCGCGGCCCTCGCCGCCTCCGCCAAGCCCGAGTCGACGCCTGAGACCACGCCCGAAGCCTAATCGTTCGTTCTCCACGATCGAACGATCCATCTTCAAACTCAAAGGGATCGACCACGAAGCCAGCCCCTGGCTTCGAGGCCGGTCCCTTTGGGTTTGCGTTTGGAGACGCCTTGCCCTCTCCTTTGATATCGGCCTTTCGCCGCAGGAACCCCCGGTCGATCGTGGCTCGCTCACGAGGCCGATGATCGGGACCTGATTGTGAACGGAACGCCCCCTGACCGAGCTCAGGGGAAGTCCTCAGCCCGACGGAGTGGCAATCGATTGTTTGGCGTTGACAGAAGATGCAAGAATGTGCGTCTAGTGGATATTGGATTTTTTTGATGGATCTTTGGCGGTCGGTTGCTGAAAGCCACTAACTATCGGCGCGAAGTTCAGTCGCTGAGGCAGCAGCGTGTCGGGGATGGACCGGCCCCGAAGGTCACTTTTCAGTATCGCTTGGGGTGGTTCGCCGGACTTCGCCTTGTCTCTGGTCGGCTCGTTTTGGTATGAATCAATGTATTCGGAAAATGGTTCGTACGCGGAAGCTTGCCTAAAGTCAACAAGCCAACGCCATTTCATTGAGGGGCGCTGCGACGGAACGCATGGGCGTTCCTGCCAGGCTCGATGGGGTGGATTTATTACTGTGCAACGGCGCCCGTTCATCGTTTTCAGGAGACTTTGAACGTGTCCGCTGTTGCTCAAAAGTCTGCTACTGTCAAGGATTTCCACGTCGCCGACATCGCGCTTGCCCCCTGGGGCCGCCGTGAGATCGCCATCGCCGAGACCGAGATGCCCGGTCTCATGGCCATCCGCGAGGAGTATGCCGAGCGCCAGCCCCTCAAGGGCGCTCGCATCACCGGCTCGCTCCACATGACCATCCAGACGGCCGTCCTGATCGAGACGCTCGTGGCCCTCGGCGCCGAGGTCCGCTGGGCCTCGTGCAACATCTTCTCGACCCAGGATCATGCGGCCGCCGCCATCGCCGACGCCGGTATCCCCGTCTATGCCTATAAGGGCGAGTCCCTCACGGAGTACTGGGAATACACCCATAAGATCTTCGAGTGGGCTGACGGCGGGCACTCGAACATGATCCTCGACGACGGCGGGGATGCCACCCTGCTCCTCCACCTCGGTGCCCGCGCCGAGGCCGATATCTCCGTCCTCGACAAGCCGACCAGCGAGGAGGAGCGCATCCTCTTCGCCGCCATCAAGAGCCGGATCGGCTCGCAGCCCGGTTGGTACTCCAAGAACCTCGCCGCCGTCAAGGGCGTCACCGAGGAGACCACCACCGGCGTCCACCGCCTCTATCAGATGCACAAGCGTGGCGAGCTGAAGTTCCCCGCCATCAACGTCAACGACTCGGTCACCAAGTCCAAGTTCGACAACCTATACGGCTGCCGCGAGTCGCTGGTGGACGGCATCAAGCGCGCCACCGACGTGATGATCGCCGGCAAGATCGCCGTCGTCGCCGGCTACGGCGACGTGGGCAAGGGTTCGGCCCAGGCCCTGCGCGCCCTCTCGGCCCAGGTCTGGATCACCGAAATCGACCCGATCTGCGCGTTGCAGGCCGCAATGGAAGGCTACCGCGTCGTCACCTTGGACTATGCCTGCGACAAGGCAGACATCTTCGTGACGACCACCGGCAACTACAGGGTCATCACGCATGATCACATGGCCAAGATGAAGAATCAGGCCATCGTCTGCAACATCGGCCACTTCGACAACGAGATCGACGTGGAGTCGCTTGAGAAATACACCTGGGAGGAGATCAAGCCGCAGGTTGATCACATCATCTTCCCCGACGGGAAGCGGATCATCCTGCTCGCCAAGGGTCGCCTGGTCAACCTCGGCTGTGGCACCGGCCACCCCTCGTACGTGATGAGCTCTTCCTTCGCGAATCAGACCCTCGCCCAGATCGAGCTCTGGCTGCACAACGAGAAGTACCCCGTCGGCGTCTACGTCCTGCCCAAGAAGCTGGATGAGCACGTCGCCCGCTTGCAGCTCAGGAAGCTGAACGTCGAGTTGACCGAGCTGACGCCCGAACAGGCCGCCTACATCCACGTCCCGAAGGAAGGACCCTACAAGTCCGACCACTACCGCTATTGATCGGCTTTCTTGGGCGGCAGGGGGCGACGTCCCCTGCCGCCACCATTTCCAGGTAGGATGCGTTGATTCGCGTCCCATGTCCATGGTAGCGGAAGGTGATCCGGCCAGGTGCCTGCTTCACTTCTCCGCCACCGGCGGCGTGTAGGGCTTGAGTAATGCCGGATCGATCGCATCGTGACCTTGGCCGACCCACCATTTGTTCCACGCCTGCTTATCGGCCTTGAAGTCGTTTTTCGCCATTCTCACCAATGCGGCACGTGCCCAAAAGCGGGTATTCTGATTGCCGTGGTCAACCAAACTGACCAACAATGGCACCGCGTTCGGCGATTCCTGCCGCGCCAGTGCAGCAATCGCCATCCACTTGGGGCGGCAGTCATAGTCCTTACCCTCGACGTGGTATGCGGCGACCTTCATCAGCCCGGGAACAAGCCTGGGGTCTTTCAGAGCGCTGGCCTCGGCCAGGGCCGAGCCCAAGTGGCGGCCGTACTCGGGCTCATCGAAAAGTCTTACGAGATAGGAAACTCTGGCTTCGCGATCCGCGGGTTTCAGATCAGCGTAAGCGTTCTCATTAAGCCATAAACCGCTGCGACCGAATGAGCGTGCGGTGTGCATAACGAACTCCTGCACCTCCGGCTCGGCCTTGCCGTATGAGGATGACACTTCAGCAGAGGCTGCATCCAAGTCCAACGGTCGCGGAGCGGCGAAGGCCACACTGTTTGCGGTCAATGCGAGCAACAGACCGATGGAATATGACCCTGAGTTCATGCGATCCTCCCGAAAAACATGAGATGTTGGCCGGACGATAAAGCGCACAAGCCTGGCCCGCTCAGGTGGGAATCCATTTCCAGGAAGCCTGCAAGGCGCCGGGTCAGGTGCGGCACCTGTCTCAATCAAGCCGCTTACGAGGCAGGATAGCCGATCAGCCTCACTGTAACCGGCCGAGCGCCCTCGGTCACGGGGGTCGAATTCTTAGCCCTGGATTCAACGCGCACGACCTGCGATGGACCGGTCGGGCGGCAGGGCGGCCAGCGACGCCGAGGGAGTCGGTGGAATGGCGACGATACTCAAGTCGGCGGCGGAGAGGTATCGAGGAGCCCTGGGAGTTGAAGGATCTCCGCAAAACCTGCGCGACGGACTATGACGAGCACGTCCCCGAGTCATCGATCGAGATCTTTGGCCACTCGGTCGGCGGGATCACCTACCGCGACTACGTGCATCGCCGGCCTTCAAGGGCGAGCATGACCCTGTCGCAACCGACCGCGTTCTCAACCCTCTTGAGAAGAAGCAACGGCGAGTGCCTATGCTGCCGGAGGCGGTTCACCGACGCCGGCGAAAACGGCCGATCAGACCGAATCGCCCAGAGTTGCTGGCTTACTGCACGGCCGGTCACTAAGATTGGCGAGGTTTCGTCCGACTGTTCAGCCAAGCAGGCGATCGACCTCCGGCAAGAGCTGCGCGAAGTTGAGTTTGGTCGGGCAAGCAGCACGGGCGGCGTCGAGATCGGCTCCGTGCCAGTTTCGCTCCTCCTCCGTGAGCAGAGAATAGGCCTCACGGGCCCAACGGCAGGCGCCATGATGCTCGTGGTAGGTCAGGAACCGGGTCAGATCGGCCAGGCGCGCGGCGGTCCCCGCGGCGCGTCCGCATCGGCCATCGCAGGCCGCGCACATGATCGGACCGGCATCCAGGAGGGCGGCACGCAGCCCGTGGATCTCGGACGGATTCATGGGTTCAAAACGCCGGGCGGCATCGCTGTTTTGGCTGACCTGATCGGTATTTGCCATGGATACACACGCGGCGGCGATCCGCTCATCAGACCAGATGGCCTGCAAGATCCCCTGATAAGGGTTCAGCCCCCGCTGCTTCAGCACCGGGGCTTGGAGCCGCAACTGCTTTAGATTCCGCTCGAAACCCGAGAGCCCCAGGTGGCCGGCCACGACCTTCATGGCCACCACGCCGATCTTCTTTTCGTAACAAGCGTCGATGGCCCGGTTGAGTCGAGAATCCTTCTCCAGCCACGGATTCATGGCGACCATGACCACGTCCATCAAGCCCCCCTCGGCGGCGATCTCGAGTTGCTCGGCCCGGCGCTGGTCGTGGGTCGCGAAACCGACGAACCGCACCTTGCCGGTTTTCTTGATGGCGTCGATCGCCTCTTTCATCTCCTTGCTCTTGGGCCACTCCATCTCGTTACCGGTCAGCCCGTAGTCGACGGCTTTTCCTGACAAGGCATGAAAGTAAAGCAGGTCGATGTAATCCGTCCCCAGCGCTTCGAGCCGGAGATCAATTCGTTTGATCATGTCGCTTGGCCGCGCGACCCCATCCTTGGTGGCGAGAAAGATCCGGGGACGAACCTCCGGCATGGCCGCGAACCATTGCTTGAATGCGTCCTCGGTTCCATAGGATGCGGCCGTGTCGAAGAAGCGGACGCCATGGCTGTACTCGAAGCGCAGCATCCGGTCGAGGGCGCCGGGGGCGCGCGCCGTTCCACCGTTCAGAATCGTCACCTGCACCCCTGTCTTGCCCAGCATGCGCTTGGGAATCTCAAGCGGCTTAGGGGATCCCGGCGTGTTGTCCTGAGCCAATGACGCCACTGGCGTCAGGGCTGTGGCCGCAACCGTGGCCGCAGCGCCTTTCTGAATGAATGTCCGTCGCCGCATCGGGTTCGAATCTGCGTCGGCCATCGATCGGTTCTCCCTATCGAGGCGGGACAGCTGTGATCCCCGAACGGAACGCGGCCTTCCTCAAGCGACCAAGGCCGGCAACGGGGTGTCCGTCAGACGTGTCCCTTTTCCGCGTTCTCGTTCAAGATAACGCTCGTGGGCATTCACACGCGTCTCGTCGGGTCGGCCTCGCTTGGCATCGGATCGGGATGCGTCATGCACCAGCGAGTTGTCGGACTTGGGGCACGCTCCGTTTCCCCAACTCGTTTGATGATACCACGGCCCGAGGCTCCGCCATAAGTCTTGACCGAGCCGATGGAATATACGGGCCTCCCCTATCTGCCAGTCCCGTCGGCCGGTGTCCTATCAGTGTTTTGTACTGTGATTCAATCATTAATATGGTAGTGCATGTGAATTAATGGTTTGTGATGAAAATTTGACTTGTAAAATAGGTGTGTGGATTGAGCCGCTCGGGGTGATAGGCCATGTCACTGATCTCCGGCTCGTGCCACCACCGGCGGGTTATTGGCCTTGCCTCCCTCCCCCGACCGGCAGGATTATGCGGAAGCGGCTTCCCCGGTCGGGAGTGCTCTCGACCTCGATGCGCCCGCCGTGGTCGGCGACGATACTGTGGCTGATCGCGAGCCCCAACCCGGTCCCCTGGCCCATCGGCTTGGTCGTGAAGAACGGGTCGAAGATCCGCGGCAGGTCCTCGGCCGGCATGCCGCAGCCGTCGTCCGCGACCTCGAGGATCACTTCGTCACCTTGCGCCCGGATGCCGATCTCGATCTGCCCGCCGTCCCGGCCCGTCGCCTCGATCGCTTGCATGGCATTGACCAGCAGATTCAGGACCACCTGGTTGATCTGGGCCGGGGCGCAGACGACCTGGTGTAACCCGCCATCCTGCTGCTTCACCACGATGTGGCGTTTTTCCAGTTGGCCCCAGATCAGCTCCAGGCTGCCAACGATCGCCTGCTGCAGGTCGACCTGATCGACGGCGGCCTGGTCGAGCCGGGCAAACATCCGCAGGTTCTGGACGATGTCCGAGATGCGTTTGACACCGTGCCGCGTGCGGCTCACCATGCGTTCGAGGTGGGCTCGGATGTAGGGCAGGTCGATTGCCTTGGCGATCCGGTCGATCCGGTCGGCCAACTCGGGGTTGCTCACCGCCAGGACCGGCCGGGCCTCATCGTAGGCGGCCAGCACCTCGGCGAGGCAGTGGGCGTCGCGCTCGAGTACAGCCAGGTTGTTGGCCACATAGGCCAGCGGGTTATTGATCTCGTGGGCGACCCCGGCGCTGAGGAGACCCAGTGAGGCGAGCTTCTCCGCCTGGATGAGGACTGCCTGCATCCGCCGACGTTCGGTGAGATCGCGGATGATGCCGATAACCAGCCCGGCGTCGACTGTCTCCAGTGGGCTGAGGGTGAGGTCGATGGGGAACCGACCTCCATCTTTGCGCCGGCCGTACAGGTCCGGTTCCCTGCCCTCAAGCCGCGGGCGGGTGCCGTTGACCGCGGCGGCCGCCCCATGGCCGGGCCGGAAGCCGTTGGGGACCAGGAGCTCGGCGGGCCGGCCGAGCAATTCCTCCCGGGTGTAGCCGAACGCCCCCTCGGTCCGCCGATTGAGGCGGACGATTCGGCCCTGGCCGTCGGTGATGACGATGGCATCGGGGGCCGATTCCAGCAGTTGCCGGGATTCGGCCAGGGCCTCCTCCAGTGTGCCGGCCTGTTCCAGCACGCTCCGCTCGTGCACCTCGAGCAACTGCTCCAGGGCCGCCGTCCGGGAGAGCACGCGCGAGGCGCTCTCGTTCGGAGGGGACCCGCCGGCATTGTCGCCCACGGCATGGACCTCGCCGGCGGAAGCGAAGACCGGCCCGTCAGCGAAGGGGAGGACGGCAAGCTTGATGCTTAACGCCAGGGGCTTGAAGAGATCGGCCGTCGCCCGCGGGATGGGGACCCGGCTGAACAGGATCACCGCGAAGAGGTCTCCGCCGGGCAGCACGCCGCCGAAGCCCAATACCGACTCGATCCCGTGCCGGGCCACGAACTCCACTTGGGCGGGGACGAACGGGCTGCCGCGCGCCCGGGGGACATGGAAGACGTTGAAGGTCCGCTGCTCCAGGTCGAGCAGGACGTCCGGATCGGGCTGCAGAACCGTGCCGACCTCCAGCCCGAGCTGCTCGATGAGCTGGCTGATCATGGGGGCCCGGAGGATCGCCTCTTCGCTGGGTAGGGGGATCGCCCGGTGCCCGCGCGACTGCTCCCGGTCGCTCCACTCCGGGCGGTCGCCGACGGTCGCCAGCAGGGTCAGGCACTTCAGGCCCGGCGCATCGGGCGGCCGGCCCAGCATCTCGAAGGCGACGCGCTGGAGGTCTGGGTCGAGTTCGCAGTAGGGATGGGTCTTGAAGAACCGGACCAGGGCACAGGCCCGCTCGCCGGTCCGGCCGCCCCCGAGATGATCGTAGAGGTGGCGCACGATGCGCTCGGCCGCCCCCTCCATGCTCCGCTCGTTCCGCCCGAGTCGGCGGAGGGCGGCCCCGCACTCGATCATATTGCTCAGGGAGAACCGCGACAGGTCGAACATGGCCGTGGCCCCAGGCCCGGACGCTGCCCCAGTCGAAAGAGGTGCCTCCCCTCCATTACAAACCGTCGAAGGGGGGCGGTAAAGAGCCTCTTCACCAGCTCCCCCAATGAGCCCCCTTGGCCTCTTTCCGTTGGCGACGTGTCCGTCACCACGGGAGATGCGAAGACGCGTCCCTCATCACTCCGGGCGAGCGTACGAGGCGACCAGGGCCCGCGCGGTGCGGACGCCGTCGACGGCGGCGAAAAAATACGCTTTCACGGGCCGAGGGTGACGGCTTTTCAGCGGCGAACAAGCGTTGGAGCATGAAGGCTGACCTAGCCACGAATGGACCCCAGGCAACTCTGAAGGTGCGTCGGTTGTGTCGGACCGGAGCACGGGAAGCTTTCGATCTGGGATGCTATCGTTCTCCAGGAGGAAGTCGCTGGCGGAGTGAAACAACTCTACGACTCACCGACTCAAGTTGTTACCGTGAAATCCGCTGCGCGGCAGGGCGGGGGCGCGGTAGACCGAACGCCTTGGCGCCCGGACCCCGTGTTGACCTCGGAGGGCGGCGCGCTCGTTAGCGGGCAGTCGGGCTCATCGTGTTGTCGTTGTTGATCACATAGTTCGCGCCGCCGTAGCTGACGGTCCTCCCCGGCCCGCTTCCGGCGAGCTCCGCCGGGATCAGGTAGCGCGAGGCGGCCGGGGAAGGCTGAACCGCGGCGGATCGAACTGCGGCGTCCGCGGTGGGTTGAACCGCGGCGGTCGCGGGGCTCATCGTGCGGTCGGCGTTGACGACGTAGTTCGCGCCGCCGTAGCTGACCGTCGACCCCGGTGCGCTGGCCGCGTACTGGGGCGGCAACCCATACCGCTTCGCGTTCGCGGCGGGCTGAGCCGCGGCGGTCGCGGGGCTCATCGTGCGGTCGGCGTTGACGACGTAGTTCGCGCCGCCGTAGCTGACCGTCGACCCCGGCGCGCTGGCCGCATACTGAGGCGGTAACCCATACCGCACGGCTGAGGTCGACTGCGACGGCATGAATCCCGGCTGCCCGGTGATGGTGCTGGCCGCGTTGTTGATCACCTGCCCCGCCACCCCCTGCAACGCCTGCCGGGGGGTCGCGGGGGCCACGTACCCGGCCGGTTGACCCGGGACGACGGCGCCTGTCTGGCCCGGAAGCACGGCACCCGGCTGGCCCGGGACGGCGGCGGGCTGGCCGAGGACGGCGTTGCTCAGGTTATTCTGGACTTGACCTCCCAGCTGCCGCCCCACGTTCGCCGGCGCCTGGGCGCGGGCCGGGCCGACGAGCGTCAGAGATAGCAGCGCCGCGGAAAGACGCAGCACCCGAGCGGATCGTGTCCTCATGGTGTGTTCCCTCCTGTCGTAGGGTTGCAGCGAACGGCCGATCGGGCCTGTTTGCGGGGACGGGCCAAGATTGCGATCGGTCCAATCCGTGATTGTAACGAGCCCTGCGCGATTCGGCACGGGCTTCCCGCGAGATCGATCCCGGCCTGGCCGGACGGGCCCGGGCGGGTCCCGCCGCGTAGGTGAGCTCCCCTCCGGGAAGACCCGGACGGCGGGCGAGGAGACGCCGGTGCGGGCCAGGGCCTCGGAGGCGGTGCGCCACAGGGGGGGCCTGGTCGTCGAGGAGGCGTCGGGTGGCCGAGGTCCGACTTCGGACCCCGTCAAGTGTGCCTCTCGTTGCACGCTTCGGTGTCGTCGACCTAGGCATTCGCCGTCCCTTGCGGCTTCTTCCCGAATCGCTTCGCCATCTGACGCCGTATGGATTGGCCTCGCCAGCTCGCCATTCCACAGCGGATGGCAGGCGACGCCAGAGCTTCGATTCCGCTATACTTCTGTTACCCACGGCCCGTGAACGGTTTCGCGAAAAAATAGGGTAGTAACAGTTTCTGTTTGTGAGCAAAAGTTGATGTAAACGTCAACGACTAGATGCTACGGTTTTCAGGAGGTCTTACTCATCCTCATCGGGAGATTCTTCTACGGGAAGGTGGACCCGGATGCGGTTTCGCTCGACAGTCCAGAGCTTTCCCTCAATTGGGTTTCGGGCGAGCGCGGCAATCAGCGTATTCACCGTGGCGTAGAGTTCGACCGGGATCAGGCGGCGCGGGCGTAAAACGGCGATCCCGGCGTAGTGCTCGGGAGGGAAGAGGAACGGGTTGGAGAAGTCCAAGTCGAGTGTCACCAGACAGCGGCGTTCGGCACCACAGACCTCAATCAACCGGCGATCATCCGCGCCGGTAAGTCCCTGTTCCGCCACTGTGGCGACATTGTGACCGGCGTCGGTGAACAGTTGCCTGCCCCGTTCGCCCAGCTTCTCGTCGAGCTTGAGAAGCACCGGTCATCCCCCGATTTCGATGTAGTGCTCGCGCGACATCTCCGCACCGTAGGCGATACATGCCAGGATGTCGGCCACTTCGAGACCTGGGTAATTCTTCAGAATATCAGGAATCGAGTCGCCGCTTGCCAGGAAGTCGAGGATCAGGGAGACCCAGACGCGGTGCCCTCGAATGCACGGCTTTCCGAAGCAGATGTTCGGATCGATGCTGATCCGAGCCAAAATCTCGTTGCGATCCATGACGCACCTTTCCCTTCGAGATGGAGGCTGCTTATCCTCCAGGGCGAGCGTACGAGGCGACCAGGGCCCGCGCGGTGCGGACGCCGTCGACGGCGGCGCTGATGATGCCGCCGGCGTAGCCTGCTCCTTCGCCGCAGGGGTAGAGGCCGGCCACGGTCGTGCTCTGCCGCGTGTGCGGGTCGCGGGGGAGGCGGACCGGCGAGCTGCCGCGTGATTCCGGGCCGGTGAGGGTGGCGTCTTTGAGAAAGAGGCCGAAGAACCGCCGATCCATGATCGGCAGGCCCCGCTCCAGGACTTGCAGCACGATCGGCGGGAGGATCAGGCCGAGGTCGATCGGCACGGTGCCACGGGGGTAACTGCTCGGGACTTTCCCGTGGCTCGGGCGATCGGCCAGGAAGTCGCGGGCTCGCTGGATCGGCGCGGCGTAGGTGCGCCGGCCGGCCAGGTAGGCCAGCCGCTCGAACCGCTGCTGGAAGTGGACCCCCGCCAGTGGATGCC
This sequence comes from Singulisphaera photorubra, assembly GCF_045290345.1. Classification (GTDB taxonomy): domain Bacteria; phylum Planctomycetota; class Planctomycetia; order Isosphaerales; family Isosphaeraceae; genus Singulisphaera. The sequence continues at coordinate 7,358,770 of NZ_CP155447.1, forward strand.
GGCTCCCGGTGTCTTCGGGGGTGATCGTCATGACCAGGCCGCTGTTGGCGAACGGCGAGTCGTGCCGGCTCTCGCTCATGCCGTTGGTGCAGAAGTAACCGGGCTCGCTCACGCTCGGCATGACGTAGCCGCCGGCGCACATGCAGAAGGTAAACAGGTCGCGTCCGCCGGCGCGGGCCACCAGGTTATAGTCCGCCGCGCCCAGGGCGGGGTGGTCGGCCTTCGCGCCATACCGGGCGACGTTGACCTGCCCCTGCGGTTGTTCGATCCGGACGCCGAGCTGGAACGCTTTCGCCTCCAGGGGGACGCCGCGGCGGAGCAGCATCGAGTAGGTATCGCGGGCGCTATGGCCAACGGCCAGGATCGCGGCGTCGGCCGGAATATAGCCCGAGCTGGTGCCGAGCCCGCGGAGCTTGCCGTCAGCGATGTCGAGATCCTCGACCCGGCATGAGAAACGGACCTCGCCGCCCAGCTCCTCGAGCTTGCGCCTCAAGGTGCGGACGACCAGGGGGAGCCGGTTCGAGCCGAGGTGAGGGCGGTGCTCGTAGAGAATCGAGGGCTTGCCGTGGCAATCGGCCAGGATTTCGAGCACTCGGCGGACGTCGGGGCCAGTGCTTCGGCTGGTGAGTTTGCCGTCGCTGAACGTCCCGGCCCCCCCTTCCCCGAACAGGTAGTTGCTCTCCGGGTCGACCGGTCCGCCGGCGTCGAACTTGCGGACGTCGGCGACCCGGTCCTTGACGTCGCGCCCGCGCTCGAGAATCAAGGGGCGATAGCCGTCGAGGGCGAGCAGGTAGCCTGCGAACAGGCCGGCGGGGCCCGCTCCGATAATCACAGGGCGATGAGCGAGGGGGTCAGCGCCCGGCGTGGGCCAGTCGAACTGCTCGGGCGCGAACCGTTCGAGTTCGGCCGAGCGGCCGCGACTGACGACGAGCTCATCCTCGCGGTCGGGGATTTCCACCTCGGCCGAGTAGACGAAGTGCAGGTCGTCGTGCCGACGCGCGTCGAGGCTCTTGCGGAGGATCCGCCAGTGGGTAATCGAGTCCTGACCCAGGCCGAGCCGCTCCGAAATCTTTCCGGGTAGCGCGGCTTCGGGATCATCCAGTTCCAGGCGAACGTTAGCGATTTTTAGCGACATGATTCTTTCATCTCTGCGCTTGCCTTGTCAGGCGAGCGGGGAGCGTCAGCTCCCTGTCTTTTTTTTGCATGTTTGCGCGGAAGTGGAGCCGAAGGCAGAGAGCTGACGCTCTCCGCTGGCGTCGCTGGATCATCGCTCAACCGGCCGTCGGTCCGAAGCAGATCAGGGTGATGTCATCGGCCTGCGGGTGGCCTGCGGAGAATTCACGAATGTCCTGGAGAATCGAGCGCCCGACGGCTTCGGGGCTACCGGGCGACTCGGCCAGCCGTTTCAGGAGCCGGCGGTTATCGCGGGAGTCGTACAGTTCCTCACGCGTGCTCCGCGCGTCGGTCACGCCGTCGGAGTGAATCACGGCAACGTCGCCCGGGTTGAGCGTGACTTCGGTTTCCTGGTAGGACGAGTAGTCCATGATTCCGAGCGGGAACCCGGCGATATCCTCGCCGATCTCCTCGACGGTTCCGTTGGCCCGTCGGATCAGGATGGGCAGGTGCCCGGCCGAGCAGAGCGTGAGCTTCCGACTCTTGGTGTCGAGGATGCTCAGGCTCAGGGTGATGAATTTCTCTTCGATCCCGGCGGCGTAGAGCAGGCTGTTCAGCTCAGTGGCCGCGGTACCGGGCGCGTCCTTGGTCAGGATGCAGAACCGGGTATCGCCCGAAAACTTGGCCATCATCAGGGCGGCGGCGACTCCCTTGCCCGAGACGTCTCCCAACGCGAGTGCCCAGCGGTCGTTGGAGAGCTTGACGAAGTCGTAATAGTCACCGCCGACCTCGTAGGCCGGGTCATAGTGGGCGAAGAACTCGAACCCGGGGACCTTGGGGACCGACTGCGGCAGGAACCGCTTCTGAACTTGCTCGGCCAGCTTCAGGTCGCGTTCCATCCGCTCGCGTTCCAGCAACGTCTCGTGCATCGCCGCGTTCTGGACGGCGATGGCGGCCTGGCTGGCAACGGCCGCCAGCACGTCGAGGTCTTCTTGCAGGAACTGCTTGCGGTCGCTGGTGTCGAGCTGGATGATGCCGAGCGCCTGGTTGTCGGGGGTCAAGAGCGGCACGCACATGACCGAGCGAATCTTGAGGTCGGCGATCGAGGCACTCGTGGGCAAGTTCTTGTCGTTGCCGGCGTCCTGACTGAGCACCGCCTTCTTCTGGCCGAGCACGTGGTTGACGATCGACCGACTGATGCTCATCGGGATTTCGTCTTCGGGAATCGCCGCGAACGCCGACGAAGTCCGGCGGTTCGGGCGATACTTGAACGCCTTGCGGACCAGCCGCTTGGTGTTCGGGTCGAGCAGGATCAGAAAGAGACGCTCGGCCTGGGGGAAAAGCTCCATCAACGAGTCGAGGATCTTGGGGGCGACGGTATCGATCCGTAGCTCGGTCGACAGACTGCGGGTGATCTCGAGAATCGCCTTGAGCTTGACTTCGGGGCGGACGGCACTGGCCAGGGCGCTCGAACGCGAGGCGTCGAGCGTGTGCATGTTCGGGTCGTCGATCTCTTCCTCGGTCACGACCATCACGTCACCCGTTTCGCGGGGGCCGGTCTCCTTGGGCGGGATGGTGTAGTAGAGGAATTCCACGTCGCAGATGTTGATGCGATCGCCCGGCTGGAGCGGGTGGTCCTTGCCGGGCTCGACCCTGCTATTGTTGACCTTGGTCAGGTTCCGGGAGTGGAGGTCGGCCAGGAAGAACTTCTCCCCCACGCGGCGGACCTCGGCGTGTCGTCGGCTCACCCCATTGGGGTCGAGAACGATGTGACACTCGGGCGAGCGACCAATGACGGTCACATCTCCCTTCAGCTCGATGATTTGCCCGGCGGGGTGACCGGTGACCCGTTTCAGGATCGCCATACGAAGAACTCCGTTGACGCGACGGACCGCGGGATAAGAGTGGGTTTCAACCGAGTCGGCTTCGACCTAGCGGCTCGCGGAGCTCGACATTATACAGCCTCTGAAGCAGGTTCGCCTGGATTTCACGAAGTCCCTGAGGAACTCGGCCCATCCCACGGTCTCGAGCGTTCGCGGCCTGCGCGGTGACTTCGAGCGAGAGCTCGAGGAGGGCCGGGTCGATGACCGTTTTGGGGTCGAGGTTCTTGGAGCCGAGCCCGGCGATCACGTCCTCGACTTTACCGTCGAGGGCGTCGACGGCGGCCTGAACGATGACGGCCAACTCCTCTTCGTGCATTCGGTCGGTGTTCCAGCGCCCGAGCTCGGCGGAAAAGGCCCGGAGCCGGTCAGCATCTTTGCGGCGGAGGAGCTCTCTGGCAAGCTGGATGTATGCCTTGGAGGCCCACTCGCGGGCGCTGGGGAAATGGCCGGGGACTGCGAGCCAGGCCGCTTCCTGATCGGTCTTGGCAACATGAAGCTGAGCGTAGCGATACTGGGCTTCGGGGCTGCTCTGCTTGAGGATGTCACGCCACTCGGGGACCATCCAGAGCGCGGGCATGGCCACTGGCTGGGGAGCTGACCCCGAGATCAGGTCGGGAGTGCGAGTCAGCCAGCCCCAGAGGAGCCCGATCACCAGGCAGCCCGAGATCAGGCCCGTCATCTGGGCGCTGCTCAGTCGAATCGCCGACAGACGGACCCGTAATCCTGGTCCCGCGGGGCGAACTCGGGGAGGCTTCGGGGTGGGGGACGCCACCACGGAAGCGGAGGCGGAGGCCGTTGATCCATTACCGATGCCTGCCAGGTCGGCGTCGGGGACGGTGACCGTCGTCGCCTGCAAAGAGTCGCGAATCTTTGCCAGATCGCGGAGCATCTCGGCGGCCGACTGGTAGCGATCCTTCGGCTTCTTCTCCATCAACTTCATGACCAGCCGCTCGAGCTCGGCCGGAATCTCAGGGCGGTGAACGATCGGGCGGACCGCCGTGTCCTTGACGTGCTTCAAGGCCACCGCGAGCGCGGTCTCCGCGCGGAACGGAGGGGTCCCCGTCAGCATGTGGTAGGCCGTCACCCCGAGCGAGTAGAGGTCGCTCCGATGGTCAAGCGCATGCCCTTGCGCCTGCTCAGGGCTCATGTACTGGGGTGTTCCCATCGTCACACCTGGCTGCGTCAGGTGGATCTTGTCGGCATCCGAGTCGCGGCAGAGACCAAAGTCGGCCACTTTGACCTGTCCCTTGCGGGTCAGCAGCAAGTTCTCGGGCTTGATGTCGCGATGAATCAGGCCAATCTCACCGGCCGCGCCGATGGCCACTCCGGTCTGCTTGATGATCGAGAGTGCCAGGGGCAGGTCGAGTGCCCCCTTTTTGATGAGGAATTCGCGGAGGTTCGTCCCCTGCACATACTCCATGGCGATGAAGCGAATGTTGTCCACACAGCCAAGCATGTAGACGTGGACGATGTTCGGGTGATTCAAGCGGGCCACGGCGGTGGCCTCGGCTTCGAATCGGCTGAGGTACGTCGGGTTATTGAGCATGTCGGTGCGGAGCACCTTCAATGCCACGGGGCGGTTCAGGCTGATCTGGCGCGCCAGATAAACCTCACCCATCCCACCACGCCCGAGGAGGCGTTCGACCTCAAAGTCGCCGAGCGTCTTCCCGGTCAAGTCCCGAGTTTTCCCGGCCGTCTCGGTCGCACCCGAGTCGTCCCAGGCGGCTGTCTCGTCGACCGACTTTGAGTCCGGCTTCTCCGACGAATCGCTCATGGCATACCCGGACCACCAGGACAAAGGCGACGTCCCGGAGTCCCCCCTAATGACGATTCCGTTCCCTCCGATCCCACACGCACCCCTAGTTTACGACAAGCCTCGCGCCCGCGTGAAGAGCGTTGCCGACGGCCCGCGATTTCCGCGTCAAGAGCCGAGCGGGGAGCCTAAGTTTCCTATCTTCTCTCGCTTCGCCTTGCGTGATGCCTGGATGCTGCGAACGCTCGCCTTTCAGGCGACCGTTTGCTTTCGATTCGTTTCTTCCAGGTTCCAGGCGGGTGGCGGACGAAAATCAGGGAGACAGTGGTTCCGCGGGCTCCAACCGAGCGAAAACTTGCTCGGGGACCTCGGATTTCAATCGATCGGGAGGGGACGGAGGTATCCCTCGTGGATGAGCCGATGGAAATACCCCGTCAACTGGCGACCCAAGACTTCGCTTCGGAGTCGAAGTCCCGCCTCCAGATTTCGTTGGAAGGCGGCCGTGGTGAAATTCGCGGATCCGAGATAGACCCAGCGGGCGTCGAGCACGATCAGCTTGGCATGGACACTGGCGAGCCCCGCCCCTTGATTCTCCAGGGAACCAGGGAAGTAATAGAGCTCTGGCTTGGGGTGGAACGGCCAACTGGACCTCAGGAACTCGGCGCTGAATTTTCGGACCGTCTGTTCCGGTGATCGATCCCGATCGGGGTGAACGTTCACGACGATGGTGACGGCCAGGTCGGGATCTCCGGCCATCCGGTGGGCCAACGGCTCGAAGATTCGCCCGCTGCCGTGGAACGCATAACCGACGAGCAGGACGGACTTCCGCGCGGACTCGAACAACTCGCGGACCACCACGCGCGTGTCTCGACTTGTCATCCCCTGAACGTCCGGCCCGGTCAGGATGAGCTCCGGGCGCGAATCGGCCTCGGCCGCGCGGCGACGCTCGTCCCGCACGAGCCGGATCGCCGCGATCATCCCCTCGATCGTGCCAAATCGCCGCGACGCTTCGGGCAACCAACTCAGGAGCCGCTCGGCCTGCATCCCCAGGCCGGCCTTCCGAATTTGCTGTAAGCCGGTGCCCGGCTGGATCGTCCCGAGTGCCAGGGCATCAAGGAACAGGTCGAGCTCATGGTCCGTCAGCCGCACGATTTCCGAGAGCATGGAATTCCTCACGAAACGGATTCTGTCGCAAGGAAACCGGGCCGTCTGTCTGCTCCAGAGGCCGAAATTCGCGGGCAAAACTCGTTCCCACGCTCTGCGTGGGAATGCCGTTTTGGCCGCTCCGCGGCCCCACCGGCCGGGGAAGAAAGACGACGCAGAGCGTCGCGGACGGCATTCCCACGCAGAGCGTGAGAACGAGATCCCAGTATCCTTGCAACAGTCTCACGCAACGAAACCTCAAGGCATGGCGAAGAACTCGGCCCCCTGGCAAGCGACGGTCGGGACAACGAAGCTGCGATCGAGGAAATCGTTGAAGAACTCGCAACTCGTCTCGCTGATCAGCAAACATCCATGGCACGCGGCCCCTTGCAGATACCGGCGCTCGTTGGCATCGCCGGCGTCGTGCTGGGCACAGATCGGATCATTCGAGCATAACTGCCCCATCTCGAGCGCGGCCTTCAGGTAGTGCCCGATCGACTTGGCGGCGCTGGCCAGCCCGCCGAGCGTGCCGTGCGAATCCGGGCTGGCCGTGTAGAGCAGGATGCCATACCCCTGGTCCTCGTTCGCGTAGATTCGCTCCTTGATCGACGAGGCCGGGTAGCCGCATTCCAGTGAGATCGCGTTGATCAAGAGATGCGAGAGCGAGTGAAGCATGATGTGCGGAGCGCCGAAGAAGTCGCGACTGCCAATCTCGTGCTCGATACACCACTGTTGGAGGCCGCGCTCAAGCTTTTTGGCCTGATTTTTCACGTCCTCTCGCTCTTTCCATCGATCGACCGCCTCCTTGTTGAACTGAAGGAAGAGCCCCTCCCCTTTGTTCTCGATGGCGGGGATCCAGTTGGCGTTGATCCCGAGTTTCGCCGGCTTGAGGTTGAGGTCGAACTCGCCGTCGATGTCCGGCGAGATGTAGTCGAACCTCGTATAGCCGACCAGGGCCGTCACCTCGCGAAGGCGGTGGACGATGAGGACCCGTTCCAGGTCTTGGGTCAGGTCGTTGGCCCACTGGGCTTTGGGATACTCCTCGGCATAGAAGACGCTGCTATGTTCGTTCTTGCCGATGTTCGTTTGACCGCACGAGAGCAACTCGAACTCGGCCTCCTTGATCTTGCGAGCGGGTGGCCCCTCCTGCCCCGCTCTCCGATCCTTGATGACCTGCATGACCTCGTCGTTGTCGAATCCATCGAGCGTTGCCGCGACCTCGGGGATCCCCCGCACTAAAACCAGCGTGCTCAGATCCTTGACGATCAGCAGTTCCCTATTCCAGAGTTTTCCCACGGCGGCGTGAAGCGCCTGGCTTCGATCGGGCATCGAGATGACGCTGAGTTTTTGGGAGAAATAGGCGTTGCTCGCGGTCCGGATCAGGAGCCGGCTGGTTTCATTGCATTCCCGGTCCGGCTCGGCGGCGCTTCCCAGCCACTGCTGTGCGCCATCGCACCGGCCGAGCGCGGGGTTGTTCTTACCCGCCGCCTGACTGATGAGTCGGGTGGCACCGCATCCACACCTGACCCGTAGCTCAGTCAACTCTCCCGTGGTCCCCATGTCGTCGAGCCAGAGGGTCTGGATACATTCCGACTTCGCTTGATGAACGAAGTTACGCCAGTCGATATCCCCCATGTGTCCGTTCTTGCAGGCGCGGATGAACCGGATCGGGACTACCGAGAACTTCTTGGTTTTCGAGGGATCTTTGAAGTCCGGCCCGTCATAGAGACCAGTCTGCGTGTCGACGTACTGCAACGGGACCATCATCCTGGTCTGAAAGACGCGGCCGTCCCTGTCACGCCCCGACTTCGTCTCCTTGGTGAGCGACCATCGCGGGAACCGCCAGGCGACGACGCCTTTCCAGGTCGTTTCATCGGGCATCTTGTCGGAGACCTGCGGCGTTACGAGCTCGATCGTGTCTAGACCGAGGACCGACTTGGCCTTGGCCTCGAGGCGTGGTTCGGAAATTCGCGTTCCCCGCTCCCAGAAGTCGAGCCCCCCAAGGACCGCGGCGAACCAGGGGAGGTCGATCATCGCGCCGGGGCCGTAAGTCGTGACGAGCTGGCTCACGCGTAACGACGAGATCGTCGTCCGTACCCCTTTGATCTTGATCGTCCCCTCGGTCTGATCGAAGCGACGCGGGAGCAAGGCGACGTTGGCCTCGACGTCCCGCATCGACCGGGGCGCCTTGAACTGTTGTCGCGCCGGTTTCAGTTCGACCAGCTTGGGATCGAGCATCTCGTGGAGCAGCTTCCGCGTCGTGGAGAGCTTGTCCACCGTGTAGTTCAGGCTCACCTGCTCGTGCTTCAGGTCCTCGGCATAGTTGGACCAGGTGTCGAGGAGGCCGCGGACCTTTTGGTAGACCGCGGTCTGTTCCAGGGGGCCTTCGCCGGCTCCTTCGATCTGGAGCAACCGGGCGCGTTCGGCGATCGTCCGGGCGACGTCATTGAGATGGACGCCATGATCGAGGATTTTCAGGGCCTCATGGTCCCGGATCATGAAGTCGTGGCCGAGCCTGGCCAGGGCCGTCGTGACGGCAAACAAGGCCCGGTCGAGTGCCCGGGGCGAGAACGGGGTGACGCTCGTGGCTTCCACGTTGCGGTAGAAGGTCTCGTGGAAGAACCGGAACCGCTCGTAGTGCGAGCGGTCGCGCGGGCGGTTGATATTGAAGATCGTCACGATCAGGCCCGGCTTATCCGCGCGTCGGCCGACACGTGAAGTCGCCTGGATGTATTCAGACGTCATCTTCGGCTGGGCGAACACGGCCATCAGGCCGAGCCTCGGAATGTCGAGGCCGACCGAGATCATGTTCGTGGCGAGCGCGATATCGACCCGGCCGTCTTCGTGGAACGGGCGATTCAAGGCGTCCTTGGCGGCGGACACCTCGTCGGTGCCATAGCGCGACGTCAGCTCACGGATCTCGCGCTCCAGCGTTCGCTCGACGAACGGGGAGTCGGGATCATTGAGACGATGGTGGGTGCCGTACAGTTTCAGACGGGTCGTCAACTCGTCTTCGATCAACCGCCGCGTGCCTCCCAACTCGCGCAGACTGTTGAAGTATCCGAGCATCGTCATATAGGGATCGGCGGGATTGTTCTTGTTCCTGTCGCCGCCATTCTGCTGATAGAGCCGGTAGGCCGCCGACATCAAGGCGAGGTACGTCTTCAAGAGCACCCGCTTCGCACTCCGCCCCTGGGCGGCCACTCCCAGGTAGAGCCGGGCCGGGGTGGCGCTGGCCGGTACCGTCACCGCGAAGAACGAGTGGTTTCGATCCGGCCCGGGAGGTGGGAAGATCTGAACCGAAGGCCGACCGAACAAGGCGAGGATCTGATCGGTCGCCCGGCGCACCGTGGCCGTCGACGACACGATCTTGGGCCCATGCTGATTCTTGTCGCGGCACAGGCTTTCAATCGCCGTCTCATATAACCCGGCGATCGTCCCCAGCGGGCCCGAGATCAGGTGGAGCTCGTCCTGAATGACCAGTTCGGGCGGAGGCAAGTAGGCGTCCAGCTCGACGCCGGTGCCGCTGTCGCAATCACCGAGAAATCCGACCCCGCGTCGGAATTGCTTGACCCGGCCGAAGAGCTTGGCAATCTCCCCCTTCCAGGGCATGCCGGCGAACTTGTCGACGGTGGCGATCAGGAAGCCCGGCAGGCGCTTGTAGATCGGCTCGTCCACCATGTGGATCGGGAGGGCCTGGTCCCCGCTGAACTCGCAGCCGTCACCCAGGCAGGTGATTCGCAGCTCCTCGGCCTGGTCCTGATCCGGATGCAGGTGGAAGCTGTCGGGCTTGAAGCCTGCGCCGCACCAGGGGCATTTCTCGAGCGGAACGGGCGGTCGAGGGGCACGCCCTTGTTTGTATTCCAGGACCTTCGAGACCACGCCGAACTTGTCGCCCGGTTTGCCCATCGCATTGGGCGTGGCGCCCGAGCCGACCCAGAGGCCGATCTCGAACGGCCAGGTGCCCAGCTCGTTGGGGGCCTTCTGCCGCATCAGCTCGAGCGCGCAGACCAGGGACGCGGCGCGCGAGAGCTGGTCGAGGGTCAGCAGCCTGAGCGTGTAGCGCATCAGGACCGTCACCCCGGCATACTTCGGAATCGCACCCGCGACCCCGGCGCGGAACCGGCGATGGATCAAGGTGAAGGCCGCCAGGCCGAGGTACGCTTCCGTCTTGCCGCCCCCGGTGGGGAAGAAGAGCAGGTCCACCGTGCGGCGGTCGGCCGAGTCGGGCTCGATGATCCCCTTGAGGTTCAAGAGAAAGAAGGCAAGCTGAAACGGCCGCCAGGTCGGCTCGTCGACCTGGTCGGGGCGGACTCCTTTTTGCAACGCATCCCGGCGCCGGGCCTGCCGGGCCATCGCCTCGTTGGCCAGGGTGAACGCCCGGAACACTTGGGGATCGGCTAATGACTCGATCCCCTGGCGAATCCGTCGGGCCGCGCATCGGGCACCGTCGAGCAAGGTGGCACATGTCTCGACGCGATTCGGATAATGCAGGCTTTCCGCCGGTTGATTTTGCGTCGGTATCCAGGCTTCATACTGCTCCACCAGCCCGATCAGCGCCTCGTGTGCCGCCGCGGGTGAGGCCAGTTTCGCGAGCGATTCCATACCGAGCGTGATCTGCGTTAACTTCGCCGGCTCGACACGTTCCACCTCGGCTTTGGGAATCCAGGCGGTTCGGACCGTTCGGCATAGATTCGACGCATCGATTTTCGCCACGGCCGAGACGTTATGGCCGACGGCGAACTCATAAACGTTCCCGTACTGGAGATCGGCCACGCGGTCGTCGATGTCCGACGAGTTGAGCCCGCTCAGGCTCGGCCGGGGCACGAATCCTTCGCCGCAGGCGACGGTCAGCTCGGCCTGGAACGCCATGCTCTGGTCCTTCGCGGCGCCCGTGGTCGGCGGCCGGGTGTTGACCAGGAAGACGTTGACCGTGTGGGCGCCGTCGGGAACGAGCGTCGCATCGAGCGCCTCGCGGGGCGCCGGGCGGCTGAGCCAGACCAGTCGGAGACCGTCGGAGCTGGGGACGGCCTTCTCGCGGGGGCCGTCGAAGTGGCCGTCGATGGGGAGCGTCACGGTCTGCTCGTGCGGCTGCCGCGACCACGAGCCGATCTTCCGCGGTTTCTTGGGCTTGGCCCCGTGGGGAAGCGCCTCGAGCACGAGCGATTCGTCTTCGGCGTCGGGCGTGCCATCGGCCTTGGCATACTCGGGGTGATAGTCGCCCCAGCGGACGGTGATCTGCAACCCGCGGCACTTGCGCGGCACGAGCAGGCTCAGGCCGATCGAGGACGGCAGGACCTGGCGCTTGCTGATGATGATGGCGGCCTTGTCCGAATCGTCCATCGGGTGCGCATCGGACGTCGGATCGTCGACCGGGTCGTCGTCCTCGTCGAGCAGGTCTTCGTCGTCTTCCTCCTCGTCCTTGGGGAGGTCATTCGAGGGCCGGGCCCTGGGGACGAGGAAGCCGGTGAGATACCAGCGCGATGGACTCTGGTCGAGCCGTTCGAGCGCCCGGGCCGGGTCGTGGATCGGGCCGACCAGGTCCAGGACCAGGGCTTCCACGAGCTTGTCTCGAACCTCGGAGGATGTCATCATCGCCATTCCTGTAGAGATCGATGAGGGAAGACGTCAACCGTCGTCGTCGGATTCCCCATTATCGTCGACGTCCTCGTCATCAAGGACGCTCTCCTCGTCGTCGCCCGCCAGGTCGGCCAGGGGGGTGAGGCCGGCGAGGCGTTCGGACTCGGCCCGGGCCTTGTTCAGCAGGAGGAGCCGGGCGAGAACCTCGTCGCGGACCTCGGGACGCCAGCGATAACGCCAGGGAAGCTTAGCTCCCGCTTCCAGCTCGGATGCAAACGCGAGGGCTTCCGCGGCCGACTCGAAGAAATAGCGGCCCGTCTCGAGGCGTTCGAGCGTGTCGGGCATGGCGTCATCGGCCGCTTCGGACTCGCAGTAGTCGAGGTCGAATCCGCAGGTCGTGTCGATGTCGGGCCAGCCATAGGCCGCCAGCACCGCGCGGTCCATCGCCGTGTGCAGGTCGCGCAGGCGGACGATCTCGGGTGAGCGTTCCTTGGGGTCGTGGAAGCGGTTATAGGTTTTTGTGAGACCTTTGGTGGAAACAGCCATCAATTGGGCGCGATAGTCGTAGTATTCTTGGCCGATGGCCTCAAGAGATGCGTTGGTTTCCCAGCCGTCGGGAAAGGGAAAGGTTTCGAAGCAGTCGGTATTGGAGTAGTTCAGATCGTCCTTCATTGTTGATGTAGTGAATCTGGCCCACAAATCATGGCAAGAAGATTGGAGAATTGAGAAGTTCTTAGCTGACGCATGTTTAAAAATCATAAGTTTGTGGGTGAATACATGATTTGATGAAATGAAAGTGAAAGAGAGCTTGTTTGTGACGATTGGCGCGACTAGGACGTGGTCCTGCTCTCTTATGGCGCTATACAGCTCGGAGCGTGATCGCCAATGTTGCCACCACGGCCAAGCGGCCACATCCTTCGCCTTCTTTAGCCGTTCAGGTCTAACCTTCAATTCTAGAAGTTTCATGAGACTTGGCCACCGGCGAGCGTCCAGTTCAGTCATTTCGTTGAAATTGATGACATAGCGATGATTTGCGTGTGTCGGGCTGTCATTGACCTCTTTGCCGCCGATATAGGGGAAAATTCGTTCCTGATTGCGAGGATCGGTCGCTATCAATTCCTCCATAGAGACGGTCCTTTCGCCCGACTTCGCCAATTCGTCAGCCTTCGCTAGTGTGATCGGGCTAGCTATGCCCGTCTTGTCGGTATCGTCGAATGTGAATCCCATCCCAAGGATGTAGCTGCCGACGAAGCTCTTTCTAAGATTGGCGTGGAGGCGGGTCGGATCCTCGTGCCCGCCACTGTGAAAGAGGAAGGCTGTGATGCAGGGCACATTATGACCATCGAGTTCGATAGGCCCAGTTGTACCTCCCTTGTGGATGTGAACCACACTCACGACGACAGCTGCCTCGCCGGGCCAATTGACCCGTTTTCGAGCTGCGTAGATCGTGCCGCCTTGATTGCAGATCCATCGCAAACCAGTCGATCGCGTATCCCCTTGTCCGATAGTGTTTGTAGCAATCAGACCAAATACACCTTCTTCGCGCAAGAGGTCATAGGCCCGTCGGTAGAAGAAGGCCACGATGTCGGCATTTCCCTTGGATTGTAGATAGCCGGTAGTCAGCCAATTCAGGTATTCTACACCGTAGCCGCCTCGAATCTTACGGCCACCCATGAACGGCGGGTTGCCGACGATCGCATCAAAGCCCCCATCCGCTTGCCGCTCCAGCGAGCCATCGGCCCTTGGCCCTAGAAACACCTCCGGGAACTCGACCTCCCAGTGAAACGGGTCCAGCGGCGTCTCCATCCTCTGCAAGACCGATGAAGCCTGTTCGATCTCGCGTCGCAGGACCAGCCGGGTGGGCATGTCGATCGCGTCGTTCAGGTAGTCCCGGATCGTGAGACTAAGATCGTCGCGACGACGTTCCTTGGCCGAGGCGGTGCCTCCCTCGAAGAAGACGCCGATGACCGCGTCGCCGAGGAAACGGAGGAAGTCGAGCGGTTTGTCGGCCTCGACGCGGAGGTCGCTGAGCTTCTGGTAGCTGGTGAAGTCGCTGGCCGTGAGGATCTGCTCTCGCCGTTTGAGCACTTCGGCCACGCGATGGCGGAGGCTGGCGGAGACGAACCCCTGCTGGGCGTCGGGCGCCCAGTGGCAAGCCTCGATCTGAGCGAGGGAGAGGCCGACGAGGGAATCGCCGTGGCGGAAGTTGTGGTCGAGGAACGAGAAGGCGTGGTCCTTGGCCAGGGTGGCCAGCCAGAGCGAGAGCTTGGCCAGGTCCATGGCCATCCGGTTCTTGTCCACGCCGTAGAGACAGCGCTGGGCGATCAGGCGGCTGGCGAACAGGATCGGGGTCTCGTCGGCCGGAATTCGAGGCGGATTGCCGTGGTGGCTCCAGGCCTCGACGAGCAGCCTGGCGAGTTGACGCATCGCCTCGACCAGGAACGCACCGGAGCCCATCGCGGGGTCGCAGACCTTGAGGGCGAGGATCGCCTCGGGGGTCGGGTTCGGGCCGAGCCGGCGGAGGATCGGCTCGAGGGCCTTGGTCACGATCGGGCCCGTGAGCGTCCGGGGCGTGTAGTGCGAGCCGGAGCGCCGCCGCTCGGGGCTCGGCTGGAACACCAATGAGCCCGCCGGCACCGGCGCGGGGGTCAGGCGGCGATCGATCAGGCGATCGAGCGCGGCGGCCAGATCGTCCTCGGAGCGGGCGTTGCGCAGCGCCGTCGCGGCGGCGGTGGGCAGCTTGCGGTCGGTGAGCTTCTTGAACCGTTCGGCCCGCTTGGTGGCCGGCGCGGCCAGCAATTCCTCGAGGTCGACCGTCACGGGCGCACCGTTCCGCTTCTCGGGACGGATCGCGACCGAACGGCCCCTGGCCGTCTCGACCCGGTAGCCCATGATCGCCTCGTAGACCGAGCCGATCTGCTCGACTTCGAGCGAGCGATAGCTGAGGCGTTCTTCCTTGAGATAGAGCAGGTTGCGGAGCACGCGGAGGATGGTGCCGTCGGGGACGCGCGGTAGGTGGCGGGTTTCGATGGCGGTCTCAGTCTCAGTTTCGGACTCGGCCTGAACGTCGATCGACGGGCCTTCCAGGAAGGGGAAGCGGTCGGGTCGGAACAGGTCGCCGTGCCGCGCGGGGATAGTCACGCGTCGGGAATCGGGCGTGGGCTTGCTGAGGTCTTCGTAGGCGACTCCGCCGTAGACCAGGCGGAAGAGCGCCACGAGGTGGGCCCAGGCGCCGTAGCGTTGGTCCATCGTGTCGGGATGGCGGGCCTCGTCCTCGACCAGTCGCGCAAACAGGCCGGCAATCGAGTAGTTCTCCATGAAGAGGGCGTCGGCCGGGAACATTTCGCGCTCTTCGGCGTAGAGCAGGAAGACCAGGCGCATCAGGACGGTGAGCAGCCCTTCGTAGATCTCGTGGGTCCGGTCGGACCGGTCGCGGAGGCCGCGCAGGAGCAGGCCACGCGACTCCTCGTCGGCGGCCTCGAACCCTTTCAAGAGCTCGAACAGGGCGGCCAGCACCTGTTCGGCGAGCTGGGTCGAGACCTCATTTTGAAACTTGCGACTCTCGGCCAGGATGTGGTGGAGCCGCTGACGGCTCGGAAGCTGATGGATTCTTTGATGGCTGAGGATCGCCTTGAGCGCCGAGCAGGCGAGGCGGCCGGCCGGTTTCAGGAGCGGGTCGAGCGGGAACGTGATGTAGCCCGACTGCTGTTCCTCGGGCCGGTAGACCAGGCGCAAGGTCGTGCCCTGAACGATCAGGCCGAGCGGGATCCCGGTTTCGTACAAGAGCCGCTCGAATTTTTTCTGGGGCGATTCGACCCAGGTCGTGTCGTCGGCCTCGGGGGGCTTGCGATCGAGGTCGACGTCGGGCGGGACGTCCAAGCCGAGCAGGCACCACGGTGTTGAGCCGGCATCGTCGGGAGCCTGCTGAGGCCAGCGGTAGGCGAAGCTCGGTTCGAGCGTGTCGTCGTACTGGGGCAGGTCGTGACGAAGCTCGTCGGGCACGGGCGGTTCGAGGGGAGTGTCGCCTGCGTCGGATTCTGGGGTGAGTTCTTGTTGGTGGCCCTGGCCGGCGAACATCCGGGCGGTGGGGCTGGGCCGAAAGACATCGAGGAGGTTTGGCTTCCAGTCGAGGAAGCCGGTCAGGAATTCGCTTGTGGATCGGAGCGTGCGCGGTGGGTTTTCGTTGTCCGTCGATTCGTCGTCGGTGGCGGGCCGGGGAATGGTCAGGGCTTCGAGGGCGCGTTGCGCGTCGGCGGCCTGGAGGGGGAGCTCGATCTGGGCCGCGCGGAGGGCGCTGGGGGAGAAGACGAGACCGAGCGAGACCGGCTTGAGGTAGTTGAGCCAGAGGTTGTGGGTGTAGAGCGTCCGGTCCTTGGAATTGGTGTTGGCGTTGGTTTTTGCTCCGCGCGGAGTCGTCGCCGTGGCGGTGGTTGGGGTCGCTCGTCGTCTCGCCATGGATCCGAGTCTTTCCGCGAATTTCGATTGTTGGGCTGGATTCGTGTGTTGGTGCTACGAGTTTCGGAGTCTTCAGAGCGTCTCACTTTTGCGAGACTGTCGCAAGGATACGGGGATCTCGTTCCCACGCTCCGCGTGGGAATGCCGTCCTCGACGCTCCGCGTCGTCTTCCCCGGCGGGCGGGGCCGCGGCGCGGCCTGAAAGGCAACGCGTTTCTCCCGCGAATATCGACCTCCGGGGCAGACAGACCGCCCAAGGATATCGGGATCGCGTTCCCACGCTCTGTGGTGTCTTCCCCGGCGAGTGGGGCCGCGGAGCGGCCAAGACGGCATTCCCACGCAGAGCGTGGGAACGAGTTTCTTCCGCCATTTTCGGCCTCCAGGGTAGACAGACGGCCCAAGGATACTGGGATCTCGTTTCACTCAGCCCATGTCGGGCCAGAGATAGACGATCCCGACGGGTTCCAGACGCACGGTCTGCACGGCGTATCGACCGCGAATCCGGTCGGGCTCTTCGAGAACCTCGCGCTCGATGTCCTTCCTTCGTTTTTCCATGGCCCGTTTCTCGGCGGCGCGTTCGCGACGGGCTCGTTCGTCGTAGATCAGCAGCTTGGGCCCGTCCGCGCCGTCGAATAGCGACGGGCCCGCCTTGGCCTCGCGTTCTTGAGCCTTGCCAAGGGCCGAGGCGTCTTCTCGTTCGCGTTTTTCGAGTTCCAGGTCGATCCGTTTTCGCTGGTCGTTCAACAACTTGAGGAGGCTCTCCGCCTCGTGCTCGCCGGCCCGGAGGAGTTCCCTGCGGATTGACTTCTCGAGGGTGTTCGCCTTCTTCTCCAGGTGGACCTGGAGTTCGCGGACGTCCTGGCCGGCGGTGGTCAGGAGCTCCTGGCGTTTGAGGTCGGTGACGCGGCTCGTGTCGCCCGACAATAATGCGTCGTCGAGCCTTCGCATGAACTCTTCTTCACTGAGCTGATTCGGGTCGACGGGCCGGAGGCCCTTGTTTCGGGTCCCTGGCGGGAACCACTCGGCGCAGACGGCGATCACGTCTTCGTGCAGGCGCGTCGCCTGTTGACCGTAGAGGCAGAGTCGGCCGAGCAGGTAAACCAAGGGGAGTGAGCCCTTCGTCTGGGCAAGACAGGCACGTGAGAGATCTTGATACATGAACCCCTGGGACTGAAACCGCCCCAGGAGTCGCTGGCTGATCCGGTGCTCCAGATGCATGTGGACCGGTTCGATCCGCGGACCACGGTCCGAGTCGGACGTCGGCGCTCCGAGCTGTGTGACCCCTGGGTCTTCGAAGACGATCGGTCGAATCGGGCACCGCGCCTGCCAGGAGCCAAAGTCTTCGCCGCGGCGCCGTGGTGAACGCAGGCTGTTGATCGTCTCGCGCCAGGTCGGATTCTTCTCGAGAGAACTGGTGGGGAAGAGATAACTCCGCGCCTTGGGCCGCTCGGTCGGCTCGGGCGTGAGCCCGCCCTCGATTTCCATGAGCCGGAGCGCACAATCGAGGGCCGCCCGGAATTGCGTTTCTCGGAAGTCGAGCCAGCGTCGGCTCTCCTCCATGATCTTGCGGAGTCGTTCGAGACTCTTCTCGAGCCGCTCCCGGCGGCGGCGATCGATTCGTTCGCGGGCCGATTCTCGCGGCGCCGGCGCAGGGCCGAGTTCGTGCTCGTCGTCTTCCGCGCCCCCCGAAACCTCGGCGAGCGCCAGGGCCGCGCGCTGATCTTCATCGTCGTCGTGGAAGTCGAACATCTTGACCGTGTCGCCAAGCTGAGCCCGTTCGATCCCGCGACGTCGGAGCGTCTGGACCAGGTTCTTGTCGAGGACCGTTCCGAAGCCGCCCAGCTCGCGGTAGATGTTCTCGGTCTTTTCGACGATGCGCCGGAGAATCGTGTCCTCCTCGCGGTTTTCGTAGAGGAAGTAGCGGCAGTAAACCGTCGGCGAGGGCTGGAGCTTGCGGTCGATCCGGCCGTTGCGCTGTTCGAGCCGGGCCGGGTTCCAGGGAATGTCGTAGTGGAACAGGTTGAAGCAGTGCTTCTGAAGGTTGAGTCCTTCACGAGCCGCGTCGGTCGCCAGCAGGATACGCACCGGGTTGACCGTGGGGTCGGTGTTGAACGCCTCTTTAATCTCTTGCCGTTCCTCGAGCGAGGTCGCGCCTTTGTAGACGGCCAGTCGATCGCCGGCTGTATTCATATGGGTGGATTCGAGGTGGGCTTCCAGTTGACGGCGGACGTATGTGAGCGTGTCGTCGTATTCGGTGAAGATCAGAATGCGGTGGCCGGTCCAGCTCGCTCCCGTCGAAGCATTGTTGTTTTTTGGATTGAGCATATTCTGATGAATATAGTCGATGAGCGCCTTGAGCTTCTCGTCCGGCCGGTGGCGCGCCCACTCGGCCATTTCGAGCATCTCGTCGAGCAGCTTCATCTCTTGCGAGAAGGTGGGGTGATCCGGGTTGCCGAGCGTGGCGAGCGTGGCCTTCTCGGTCTGGAGCTCGGCTTCGACGGTCGCAGCATCCTCGACGGGTTCAGTCGCTGTGGACTCGGTCGGGTTCAGGTCGTCCTGAGTGTCATCGTCGGCGTCGAGCCCCCCGCCGATGGCGGCCAGCGCGAGCTCGTCTAGCTCGGTTTCGGCGATCCGACGGCGCTCGCCGTGCTGCTCGAGTTGTTCCTGGATCGTCCGCTTGTGCTTGAGCAAGGTGCGCCAGAAGGCTTCGACGGAGGAAAGGAGCCGCTGCTGCAGGCCCGACTTCAGGAACGCCGATGCGCTACGAATTTTCGCGGGTTCGCCCTGGAGCCGGCCTTCACGGAGCGTGCAATAGATGTCCAGCTTGTTGGCGAGCTCCAACTCCGGTGTGCCTTTGACGGGGGCCTTGATGAGAACCGGCTCGACGACCCGTTGGGGGAAACTGATCTCGAGGTCGCGCAGGTCTTCCTTCAGGCGATAGATCAAGACCTGATCCCGTTCCTTGGCCCCGACCGGGACCCCCCGGCAGAACCGCTGCGGGTCGAGGATCGCCATGAGCGCCGAGAAACTGTTGGAATGCCCGTTATGCGGTGTGGCGGAGAGAAACAGTTTATGTTCAAATTTCGGTGCAATTTCCATGATCCGGCGGGTGAATTGCGACGTGATCGCATAGGCACCTGTCGAGGCCGGCGCGGCGTGGTGGGCTTCGTCGAGAATGAGGAGGGAGCGCGGACGGACAAGGTCACGACCGAGCCAGGTCCGCAGGTCGGCGGCGTAATCCTCGTCCTTGACCAGGTTGTGCGAGATGATGAACCGGTTGTGCGTGGCCCAGGGGTTGACGCTGAAACCACGCTCCTTGCGGATGCGGTGGACGTACGCTCGGTCGATGATCTGAAAGAGCAGGCCGAACCGTGACTCCATCTCCTCCTGCCACTGAAGGAGCATGGAGGGAGGGCAACAGACGACGATGTCGGAGACCTTGCGACGAAGCAGGAGCTCTCGTGCGACCAGCCCCGCCTCGATGGTCTTGCCGAGACCGACGCCGTCGGCCACAAAGAGGTTGACCCGTGGCATCGTGAGAGCCATGCGCAGCGGTTCGAGCTGGTAGTGCTCGATGCTGATCCCGGCCCGGAACGGGGCTTGGAGCAAATCCGTACGTGATGCGGTGACGCGGTTCCATCGGAGAGAGTGGTAGTAGGCCGAGAACTGGTCCGGCGGATCGAAACTCTCGCCTGCGAGGGTCCCCCAATTCTCGGAATCGAGGACCTCGGCATCCTGCTCCTTTTCCCAGATCACTTCGAGCGTACGGCCGAGATTATCGGGATCAATGCACGAAAGTCTCACGATTGTTGAGGAGGTCCCTTCGCAAGGAGAGACGTCGTCGACCAGATATCGTCGCTGTCTCACATGGACGATTTTTCCGACGTCGCGAGGGTCGATGGTGGGTCTGACGGTCATCGAGATTCCATATGCCGTGCGAAGAACCGACGCCGGATTGCGGACAGTCCGTCCGCTGTCGGTCCCTCAAAGGTTATGACAATCGGGATGACCGAACAAGTTTCGCCTTCGTGTTTTCGCTCACCTGAAAGGCGAGCGAAAATCGAAGTCGCGGATGCTCAACGCTCGATTGGGCTCGAAGACAGGGAGCTTGCGCTCCCTGCTCGCCTTTCAGACAAGTGAAAGTTAGAGTCTGTCTCGTAAGTTCAGGGAAACCGAATATTGAAGGCCGTTTGGGTGCCACGGGTTCCGTACTCGGAACCCGTGCGCGCCAGGCCAAGGCATTCCCGCATGGGTTCCGAGTACGGAACCGCATGGCACCCAGCAGATCATTCAAAAGCTCCCGTGGGATTCACCTTCTGGGACAGACTCTTAGACCAGGAGTTCGCGGCGGAATGACTTGAGCCAGCCGACGATCCGTTTGGGGGTCTGGTCGGGGCCGTAGAGGCCGCCGTGGGGGAAGAGGTGGGGGGCGGCGTCGGTGGGCTGGAGCCAGGTGACGGATCGGACGAACGGCTTGGCGATCGCCAGGGCCATCCAGCGCGAGGCCCAGGCCGCCTGGGTATTCTCGTCGGGCGAGGTCGGCCATTGGCTGGTCTCGACGCGGACCGCCGGGTCGGCCTTGGGATCGGGGGCGGCCGATGAGGGGAAAACCATGTCGATGTGCAGGGGGAGATTCAAGAGCGCGTAGAGGTCAAGTAGCTTCGAGAAGTCGAAGAGATCGCGGATCGCGCTGCCGGGGGCCGAATAGCCGGGGGTAATTTCGAGGCCCAGGCCAGCCAGGCCCAGGTCGGCGCGGACGAGATAGTCGGCCAGGTGGAGCGGGCCAAGCTGGAACGGGCTCGAACCCATCCATTCGGCCCAGGGACGCTCAAGGCTGATCAGAACCTGAGCGGCCGGATCGGCCTGGCGGGCGATCTGCACGGCGCGGGCCGTGATTCGGATCTGCTCCTCCTCGGAAAGGCCGAGCACGTCGTTGCAGGCGGGGCGATGGACCAGGTTCCAGACCGGCACCTTGCCGCGGTAGCGCGTGACCGTCTGGCGGACCATGTCCACGACCAGGCCGAGGATCGTGTCGAAGTCCCCTTCCCAGAGCCAGATCCAGTCGGGCAATGCCGAGGGCCGGAAGTCGAGCAGAGGGCCCGCCTGGATCGCGACCCGCTGCTTTCGGGCCCAGGCGAGCTGGGCGTCGAATTCTTCGAAGCGGAGCTGCCCTTCGGTGGGAGCAAGCGATTTCCACGGGCAGGTGATCCGCGCCGCGTTGAAGAGGCTATTGTAATCGGCCGCCCAGGGGGCGTTCTTGGGGTCACCCTCCAGGGCGCAGCCGAGCAGGCTGGGAAGCTTGGGACTGGTCGCCAGCCGGGTCTGAAGCACCTGGGCGGTGTAGACATCGGTCAGGAGATCGCCCACCTTCCAGATGGCGGCGAGACTCGCCTGTGCGGCGTTGAACGACGCCTCTTGATCGTCGCCGGAGGTTGCCGCCTTGATGAACGCGTGGTGGGCTTCGGCCAGGATTCCCTCGAGCTCGGAGGGGGTCCGTAGCCCCATCTGTCGCCAGTCGGCCAGTTGGTTGCGCACGTCGTTCAGCTTGCCGCGTGCCAGTTCGACGGCGAGGTTATACGGCTGGGATCGCTCGGCCAGGGTGGCCGTGCCCACGATCGGCGTGCCTTGTCCCTCGACCGGCCAGGGGACGAAGAGCCGGCCGCTCTCATTATTATCGCGATGACAGATCATCAGGTCCTGGCGGAACTCGATGTTCAGCCGGCTTGGCGTCCGGTCTAGCCCGGTAAGATACGCCTTGCGCAGTTCGGGAACCCGGGCCGCCAGCGTGGGCGATGTCAGTTGGAACTTGAACAGGCCCATGCAACCTCGCCCTGGATCGAACCCAAAATGATTTGCCTCGATACACAATCGGTTCGCGATGACGAAATTCTCAAGCGCGTTCCGCCCTCACTGTCCCATTGTCTTTCGCTCAGGACCAAACCTCAGGATTGACGAGGTTGGGAGGGCGTCGGCCCTCCAGCGCCGCGACCAGATTCTCGCCAGCGATCCGCGACATCGCGGCCCGAGTGGCGTGGGTGGCACTGCCCAGATGCGGGAGCAGGAGCGCATTCTGACAGTCGGCTAACCCCACGGCCATTCTTGGCTCATCTTCGTAGACGTCAAGGCCCGCCCCTGCAATCCGGCCCGCCTTGAGCGCGGAGACCAGGGCCGCCTCGTCCACCACTGGGCCACGTGCCGTGTTGATCAGGTAGGCCGTCGGTTTCATCTGCCCGATCGCCTTCGCGTCGATCAGGTGGCGGGTCTCCCCCGACAGCGGCACGTGGAGGCTCACGAAGTCACTCTCGGCCAACAACTCGCCGAGCGGGACGTGGTGAGCGCCCAGGGCGTCGAGTTCGGGGCTGGGCCTTCGGCCGTGATAAAGCAGCGGCATTGCGAACCCGAGTGCGCGACGGGCAACGGCCTGAGCGATCCGCCCCGGCCCAATCAGGCCGAGCGTCTTGCCGGTGACATCGCCGCCGAGCATGTACATCGGCCCCCACCCCGGGAACCGCCCCGCACGCATCTCGTGGTCCCCCTCGACCAGCCGACGCGCCACCCCCAGGATCAACGCCCAGGTCAGGTCGGCTGTCGCCTCGGTCAGGACCCCTGGCGTGTTGGTCACCATGATCCCCAGGCGGCTGGCCGCCGCCACGTCGACATTGTTGAATCCGACCGCCATGTTGGCGAAGATCCGGCACCCCTTCGCGGCCTCGAGCACCGACGCGTCGATCGGGTCCGTGAGCAGACAGAGAACCGCGTCACAGCCGGCAACCGCCGCGCTCAGTTCCGCGTTCGAGAGCACCCGATCTTCGGGATTGCTTCGGAGTTCGTCGACCGCCTGACGCACCAAAGTAGGACCGGGCTCGGGAATCGGTTGGGTGATGAACACGCGTCCGGGCACGGCTCGGCGTCTCCTTGAACTCAAAAGTAAAAATAAGGGAGGCATTCGAAGCAAACTACATTGCCCTCAAATCGAGCATAGCTTCGACTCAACTCGTTGGCTAGGGGCCGCCTCCGCTCATTCCGGCGACTCGCACACGAACGCAACAGATGGATTCGACGTAGTCTGATCATCGAGGCAATTTCAGCCACGAGCGAGGTTGATTTAACGAATCCTTTCGGCTCTTTTAAGAGAGGCTCGTTCGTGCGAAAACGCCTTATTTTTCTGGAAAATGCTCAAGTTGACCGGATGGCCCGACACGCTTCGTTTCTTCACGTTTGTCGTTTATTGTGACCTACACTTTCACGGTCGCTTTGTTTCAGCATCAAGGATTAGAATGCTGAAACGGTTTAGGCGACCTTAATTTTAGGGGAGCCAATAAGCATTATGTTGCCTAACGGATCGATCGTCGAACCAACCCGAAAAGTCCTCTTGATTGAGAATGTTCAGGCAGACCGCTATCTGCTGCGGAACTGGCTTCAAGCGGAAAAAATGGAAGTCTATGAAGCGGTCGACATAATCACCGGGCTGGCCGCCTGCCCCAAGTTTCAACCCAACTTAATTCTCCTCGAGTTGCGGTTGCCGACCTGGTCAGGCTACGAAGTCATTCGTCGGCTCAAGAATGACCCGAAGACCCTTTCGATCCCGGTCATCTTCATCGCCGACTCGGCCTTGACGAGCGAGAAGGCCAAGGGGATCGACATGGGGGCGGTTGACTTCATCTCGAAGCCGTTCGACCCGGTGGAGCTCGTCGCACGGGTGGGCTCGGCCTTACGAACCAAGGCGCTACTAGACCTCTTGGAGCAGCGGGCTCACCTGGATGGTTTGACGGAGTTGGGCAATCGGTTTGCGTTACGTGATCGGTTTCCTCATGAGTGGGAGACCTGCCGACGGGGTGAGAACCCCATGTCGGTCTTCATTGCGGACCTCGATCACTTCAAGAGGATCAACGACCAGTTCGGTCACGCCGCCGGCGACGAAGTGCTTCGGCAGGCTGCGCGGACGTTACGTCGTTCGGTCCGGGAGAGCGACTTCGTGGCTCGCTACGGCGGCGAGGAATTTGTGGTCGTCGCCCCCAACTGCGACCTCGACGGGGCGGTTCAACTGGCCGAACGGTTCCGTGGTGAGATTGCCGACTTGAGAGTCCGGTTCCGTAGCCAGCCGATCCAGGTCACCTGTAGCGTCGGTGTCGCCTTGGTCTCTGGCGATGCCGAGGCTGATGCGCTCGACGTGCTGGACCAGGCGGACCAGGCGCTCTTCCATTGCAAGGATGCCGGCCGTAATGCGGTCTGGGTCTGGAACCCGGCTCAAGGGGGGGCGATCCCCGCCAACCGGCCGGCCTTCGGAGCCCTGGCCAGGCCGGTCGCGGCTGGGGACGTCTGAGGGAGGACTTTGCGTCGTCCGCGGCTGCCTGCCTGCCGCATGGCGGACCTCAGCCGGCGACTGATCGTGGCTGGAGCTTAGGAGTAGAGCACTCCAATCCGCCGACGATAGTCGTCGTAGGTGGCCTCGAAGAGGTCCCGAGCCCGATCGGGACCCACGTGGCAGGCGGCCGTGAGAACCTTGGGAGCTGCGCCGGCCTCGGTGAGCCGGCGCGCGACCTCGGCCTTGATCAGGTTGATGATCGTGCAGCCCGAGATGCTCGACACCGGCGCGACCGGCGTCTCGAGCCCGTCGATCCAGACGGCCGAGTCTCCCGCGGGGGCCTGCTGGTCGAGCACAAGGTCGGCCACGTCGGACAGCTTGCGGCCCGACTCGTGCTTTGAAGTCGAGACCGCGGCGTGCGGAAGCGATGTCAGGGCGACGACGAACATGCCGAGCGCCTTGGCCTGGAGCGCCACGTCGATCGTCACGGCGTTGCAGCCGCTGGTCGAGATTGCCAGTAAGGAGTCGGCCGGCGCCGTGGCGAAGTTCCGCCAAAGAACCGCGCCGAAGCCTTGCACGTTCTCCAGAAACATGGCCTGTCTCTGCCCGTTGGCCCCGACCACCTGGTTGTGGTAGGTCATCGACAGTTCCACGATCGGGTGGAACCCGGGGAACGAGCCGTACCGGGGGAACATCTCCTCGACGGCCATCCGCGAGTGACCGGTGCCGAAGACGTGGACCAGGCGGCCCGCCTGGATCGTCTCGGCGAACCGACCCGCCGCCTGGCGGATCGCGGGAAGCTGGGTGGCCTCGATCGCGTCGATCGCCGCGCGGACCGCGCCGAGGTATTGGTCGAAGACGTCAGGCGTGTCGGGGTTCATGGGTTGGTTTCGCTCCGATGTTGTCCCTCGGAGACGCACCAGCCGCCGTCGACCGTCAGCACGGTGCCGGTGACGAATCGCGAGGCGGG
This sequence comes from Singulisphaera photorubra, assembly GCF_045290345.1. Lineage (GTDB taxonomy): Bacteria > Planctomycetota > Planctomycetia > Isosphaerales > Isosphaeraceae > Singulisphaera. The sequence goes on from NZ_CP155447.1 coordinate 7,383,971, forward strand.
TTCGCAGAGGTAGAGAGCCGCCTCCGCACAGTCGTCGGGCGTTCCTGGCCCCCCGGCGATCGGCTGCTTGGTGGCGAGGTAGTCGCGGATCGCCGGGTCGCCGACGGCTCGTGTCGCCATCGGGGTGTCGATCAGGCCGGGGGCGATGAGGTTGAACCGGACCCGGTCGCGTGCATAGCGGGCGGCGGCCGCCATGGTCATGGCGCGGATGGCCCCCTTGCTCGCGGCGTAGGCGTACGTTCCGAACAGCTCGGGCGAAGGGGACCAGCCGAGCACCGACCCCATGTTGAGCACCGTCCCTCTCAGCCCGGCGTCATCAATCGCTTGCGCGAGCATGAGGCGGACGGCGGCCTGATTGGTCAGAAAGAGGCCCTTGGCGTTGGTGTCCATCACGGTGTCCCAGCCTTCGGCGGTGCACTCGTGGAGCGGCCCGTCGCCGAACCTCCGCCCGCTCACTCCGGCGACGTGGAAAAGGACGTCCAGCCGCCCGCCAAGCGCGTCCGTCGCTTCCAGGAACAGGGCCTCAACGGCACCAGGGGCGGTCACGTCGGCCGTCACTCCGTGGATCGGGCCGAGTGTGGCTAGTGCCCCCAACGCTTCGCGGGTGGATTCGTCCGAGTGGCCCGAGACGACCACGCGCGCACCCTCTTGCAAGAACCGACGGGCCGATGCCAGGCCGATCCCACTCGTCCCGCCGACGATCAGGCAGCCCCGTCCCTCCAGCCGGCTACCGCGCAGCAAAGCGATTCATCCTCTCTTGGAGGGGGGAAACGGCCCACCGTTTCTGGGTGTAGGGCAGAAGATGGTGGGCCGTTGCCCACCCTTCAGGAAAGAATCGCTTAAGCGATCAATCTTTGACCTGGAAGATCGCTTCGATCTCGACGGCGATTCCGCCGGGGAGTGCCCCCATGCCCACCGCGCTTCGGGCTCCCTTGCCCGATTCGCCGAAGACCTCGACCATCAGGTCGGAGAAACCGTTGATCACCTTGGGCTGTTCGGCGAAGTCCGCCGTGCAGTTGACCATGCCCAGCACTTTGATGAGCCGGACGACCTTGTCGAGCGAGCCGAGATGGCTGCGGACGGTCGCCAGGATCGCCAGGCCGGTCTGTCGGGCGGCTGCGTGGCCGCCGGTCACGTCCATATTGTCCCCGACCTTGCCGACGATCATCGTGCTGTCGGATCGGAGCGGACCGTGGCCGGAAACGTAGAGCAGGTCGCCGTACCGGGTGGCCGTCACGTAGGTGGCCACGGGCTTCGGTGCGGGGGGCAGCTCCAACTTCAGCTCAGCCAGGCGGGCATCGGCTCCCATGTCGTTCTTCCTATCAAGTTTGCGGGGATCGACGGGTTTTGACGGAACGGCCCCAAAACTAACCGCTGACCTTCACCAAATCAACAGGCTCGCCCACTCGCGGTTGCTTGACCCGTTCGCTAGGATGAGAGATGTTTTCCACCGGAACCTCTCGTTTCCAAGATCCCCAAGGCGGAACCGACCTCGCGATGAGCCGACCCTCGCAGCCGTTTACTGTGGCTTTGGTGCAAATGCGGTGCTCGACCGATCCCGACGATAACGTGCGTCGGGCCTGTGAGCGGCTGCGCGAGGCCGCGGAACGTGGCGCCCAGGTCGCTTGCCTGCCCGAGCTATTCCGCACGCAGTACTTCTGTCAGGTCGAAGACTCCTCGCGGTTCGACCTGGCCGAGCCGATTCCCGGGCCGACGTCCGAGGCCCTTGCGCAGGTGGCCCGTGAGACGGGGATGGTCATCGTCGGCTCTCTCTTCGAGCGGCGGACGGCCGGGATCTATCACAACACGGCGGTTGTGTTCGACGCCGACGGGTCGATCCGAGGCCGCTACCGCAAGATGCACATCCCCGACGACCCGCTCTACTACGAGAAGTACTACTTCACACCCGGCGACCTCGGCTTCCAAACCTTCGAGACCAAGGCCGCCCGGGTCGGAACCCTGGTCTGCTGGGACCAGTGGTATCCTGAGGCCGCGCGCCTGACCGCCCTCAAGGGGGCCGAGATCCTCTTCTACCCGACGGCGATCGGCTGGCACCCGGCCGAGAAGGCCGAGTTCGGTGAAGCCCAGGCCAGCGCCTGGGAGACCGTCCAGCGGGCGCACGCGATCAGTAACGGCCTGTTCGTGGCGGCGATCAACCGTATCGGCCACGAAGGACCCGCCGATGGCGGCATCGAGTTCTGGGGGGGATCGTTCCTGGCCGATCCGTTCGGCCGGATTCTCGCTCGTGCGGGACGCGACACCGAGGAAGTCCTGATTGTCCCCTGCGACCCTGGCCTCATGGAGGAAACGAGACGCAACTGGCCGTTCCTCCGCGACCGCCGGATCGACGCTTACGGTTCTCTTACCCAACGCTTTCTCGACGAACTCCCATGAGCACACCGGAAACATCCCCCCCTACTCCCACCCCCGCGCAGCTTGGTTACCGGATGCCCGCCGAGTGGGAGCCGCATGAGGCGACCTGGATTGCCTGGCCGCACCATCGCGAGGACTGGCCGGGCAAGTTCGCGCCGGTCCCCTGGGTCTATGTCGAAATCGTGCGCCATCTGAGCCGGGTCGAGCGGGTGAACATCCTCGTCAAGGGACGGCGGATGCGCGATCAGGTCACCGAAAAGCTCGAGGCGCACAGTGTCGACCTCAACCAGGTCACGTTCGTCAAGGCCCGTACCGACCGCGTCTGGCTTCGCGACTCGGGTCCGACCTTCGTTGTCAACGACAAAGGAGAGGGCGATCGGGTCGGGCTGGTCGACTGGCGGTTCAACGCCTGGGCGAAATATGATGACCACCGTCATGACAATCGAATCCCGCGCCGGGTGGCGCACCAACTCGGCCTGAAACGCTGGACGCCTCGGGTCGAGTGCGACGGGGTCAGCCGCCGCGTTGTCCTGGAAGGGGGCGCGATCGATGTCAACGGCCGCGGCAGCCTGCTGACGACGGAAGAATGTCTTTTGAGCGAGGTGCAGGCCCGCAACCCAGGGGTCGATCGCCAGACGCTCGAACGCATTTTCGCCGACTACCTGGGCGTCCGCCACGTCATCTGGCTCAACCAGGGGATTGTGGGGGACGATACCCACGGCCACGTCGACGACCTGGCTCGGTTCGTCGACCCCACGACGGTCGTTGTGGTCGTCGAGAAGAAGACCTCCGACCCCAACTACGAACCCTTGCAAGAGAACTTGCGACGGCTTCAGGAAGCGCGCGACCAGGACGGCCAAGCCCTCCGCGTCGTCCCCTTGCCGATGCCCGCGCCGGTCCTTTTCGACAACGAGCAGCTTCCGGCCAGCTACGCGAACTTCTACATTGCCAACGGCCTCGTGCTGGTGCCGACCTTCAACGACCCCGCCGACCGCGAAGCTCTGAACACCCTGGCCGACCTCTTTCCCGATCGCGAAGTGGTCGGCATCCACGCCGTCGACCTCGTCCTCGGCCTGGGCACGTTGCATTGCCTCTCGCAACAGCAACCGGCCGCGCCTGCCGAGAGCACGTCGACCTGACCTGACCTCGCGTTTTCGCTCGCCTTCTCAAGGCCAAGCGGGGAGCGTCAACTCCCTTGACTTCGTGACCTCGCGTGAGAGCGGGTCAGAAGCCAAGGGAGCCGACCTCCTCGCCCGCCATTTTTTTGAGGAACGAGCGGAGAATCACCTCCCGATTCAAGGAAATGAGCGGGCGGAACAAACGCGTCGCGGGCCCCGGCCGCCAACGCCGGTGGCTTTGGAGTCCGCTGCGCTTTGTCCCGGCCACTCAAGTCTCGCGCTGACTCGTTCGGCATCCTTTGGAAACGGATTCCCGGCCAATCTCTTGCGCACACTTCCGCACGTCTTGAACCCTTCTTGCTTGGCTCCCCGTGGCTTCGCGTCGGAGTGGGTGGCAGCCAGGTCGCCGACCCTCCCCTTCGTTGCGCTTGAAAAAGCCAGGTTGCCGACCGTTTCTTGTCACCAGCCTCTTGACAAACCGGCAGCGAGAAGGCACTCTGAAACCTGAGTTGAGACTGAATCTCAGTTTCATCCAGGTTCCCTGACTGATTCGGCGTGGGTTTCGCCGATTCCGGTTTCGCCTCGCGCGTCCAGGGACGGAACGATTGATCGGCTGGCGGGAGATCGTCAGCCTCTCGAGCATCGAGGATCATGTCTATGAATTTGCATCGAGATATGGCGGATCGTTGCTTCGAGCTCGTCGGGCTCGGGCGGATCGATGAAGCGAGCGAGATCGCGGAGCGAGCGGTTCAGGGAGACCCTGAGGATGGTCGCTTTTGGCAGTTTCTCGGACTGCTCCGTCATCGGCAGGGGGATTTCCCCGGCGCGTGCGAGGCGTTGGAGACGGCGAGCCTGCTGGTGCCGCTCGAACCGTCCTCACGGTGTGCGCTGGCGGAATGTCATGCCAGGGCAGGTCGCAAGGGGCTGGCCTGCGACCTCTACCGGCAGCTGGGCCGGGATGAGCGATGCCCGACCGCGCTGCTCTCCGCCGTTGCTGCCGGCCTGGGAAGTCTCGGGGAGAATGAGGCGGCGCTGGCGGCTTGCCGGAAGATCATTCGGCGCGACCCGGAACATCATCACGCTCACTTTGGCGTGGCCTTCTATCTCAGGCGGCTCCGGAGGCCGCTTCCGTCAGTCATCGCGGCCATCGCCCGAGCCCATGAACTGGCCCCTCAGGTCTCGCTCTATCGGGTCAGCCTGGCCGTACTGCTCGACCACTCCGGCCAGCGCGAGGAGGCCTGCGACCTGCTTCGCGACGTCGACCCGACCGCCATGCAGTGCAGTTCCTGCCTCCAGCGGGCGATGGCGATCTTTCAGGAAGCCGGCGACTGGGAACGTTTCGAGGCGTTCCGGGCACAGACCGATGCGGTTCAGAAGCCAGAACGTCATGAGTGTTGACATTGAGTCTAAGAATCATGACGGTAGTCATGAGATGTGGTAGGCCTGGCGCGGACGACTCTCTGGAATCTTGTAACGCAATGACCTGGTGAGAGCCGTCCAGTCAGAAATCGCTTGGAGTTTTCCCCGCACGATGATGTGTTCAAGAATCGAAAGTGGCCGCCCCCGTCGCGCTGCCTTCACCCTGATTGAGTTGCTGGTGGTCATCGCCATCATCGCCGTGCTCATCGCTTTATTGCTGCCTGCTGTTCAGGCGGCTCGTGCCGCGGCTCGCCGAATTTCCTGCACGAACAACCTGAAGCAGATCGGCATCGCCATGCATAACTACGCCGACGCGATGGGGGGCTTCCCTCCCACGGCGATCGGCGTTTCTCGGCCCAACCTGGAGCAGTTCGGTGGCTGGTGTGCGCAAATCCTCGGCTACATCGAGCAGCCGCAGGTTTACGCCGCCTATAACTTCAACCTCGGGTACCATCTCCCCGACAATCAGACGGCTGTGCGTACCGTGATGTCGGTCTACGTCTGTCCGGCCACTCCTCGCCCACCCACCCCCGTGGCCGGAGTCGTCAAATTCACCGGGACCAACGGAGTTCCCGACATGAGTCTCTCCGCCGCCCCGGGCGACTATTTCACGGCGCGGTCGTATGCCGAACCCTGGTTGCCCTCGTCGGCTCGGCTGGAATGGATCGGTGCACTCGACCAGACGGTTCACACGCCGTTCCAATCCATCACCGATGGCCTGTCGAATACGATGCTTGCCTATGAGTGCGCGGGCAAGCCCGATTACTATTTACGTGGCAAGTACATCCACGGCTTCCCCACCCCGAGCTCTCCACAGGCCGCCGACCGCTGGTGGGGGCACGGGGCTTGGGCTGGCTTTATGAACATGCGAATTGTGACATTTCGGGGTGGTCAGGATGACGGTGACGGTCCTTGCGTGATCAATTGTCACAATGGTTGGAACGCGGTTTATTCCTTCCACTCCGGTGGCATCAACGCCTTGGCCTGCGATGGTTCGGTCCGGTTCCTCAAGGAATCGACCGCAAGACCGGTCATCAAGTCCTTCGTCTCCAAGGCCGGGGGTGAGGTTGTGAGCGCCGATCAGCTTTGATCCCGAGCGATCCTCATGATTCTCTTGGGTGGGCCGTCGCTCCTTCGATTCGATATCCGCGATTCCGTGAATCAATGCTGAGGAATGATTGAGTTATGTCTTGGAAATTTGCTCTTTTGCTGGCCCTTGCTTATTCAGATGCCGTGCTCGCCGCCGATACCTTGGTACGATCGGCCCAGAATGGTAACTGGTCTGACGCCAAGACCTGGGAAGGGGGGCAGGTTCCTGGCCCGGGGACTCGAGTCCAGGTCCGTGAAGGGCACCACGTTCGCTACGACCTGGAATCGGACAAAGTGATTCGGTCGATCCATGTCGCCGGCACCCTTGAGTTCGCTCGGGATCGGAATACCCGCTTGGATGTCGGCCTCATCAAGATTCAGCCTGGCGACGACTCCAGCGAAAACGGCTTCGACTGCGATGCTCACATGCCCAAGCATGCGGCTGGCCAGCCCAAGCCGGCCCTTTTGGTCGGACTTCCGGGCGACCCCATGCCGGCGGGTAAGTCGGCCTTGATTCGCCTGGTCTACATCGAAGGGATGGATCAGGAGACCTGCCCGGCGATCGTCTGTTGCGGCGGTCAGATGGAGTTCCACGGATCGAAGGTCAAGCACACCTGGACGAAACTAGCCCGCGAAGCCTATCGAAATGAGCCGATTGTCCTGCTCAAACGCGACGAGATCAGCGACTGGAAGCCCGGCGATCATCTGATTCTGACCGGTACGACCCGACAGTTCGGGTACAAGCAGACGCGGACCCTCAGCGTGGCCGAGCGTCCTTCAACCGAGGAACGCCTGATCAAAGGAGTGAGGCCCTACGTCGAAGAAGGGTTGGCGCTTGTGACGCTCGACAAGCCTCTGGATTTCGACCACCGGGCTGAAGGGAACTACCGCGCCGAGGTTGCCAACCTGACGCGCAACGTGATCGTCGAGTCGGCCAATCCGGATGGGGTTCGCGGGCATACGATGTTCCACAAAAACTCGGCCGGCTCCATCTCTTACGCCGAGTTCCGCCACCTGGGCAAGGAAGGGGTCCTCGGCAAGTACAGCTTGCACTTTCATTTGCTCGGCGATTCGATGCGAGGGACCTCGGTGATCGGGGCCTCGATCTGGGACAGCAAGAACCGCTGGATCACGGTCCATGGGACGAGCGACCTGGTCGTCCGTGACTGTGTCGGCTACAAGTCGGTTGGCCACGGCTTCTTCCTCGAGGATGGCACCGAGACGCGGAATGTTTTTGACCATAACCTGGCCGTGATGGCGCTTCGAGGCAAGCCGCTACCCGATCAGGTTCTCCCCTTCGACAAGAACCTTGGCTCGGGTTTCTGGTGGTCCAACAGCCTGAATTCGTTCACGAACAATGTGGCCGTTGAGTGCGACCAGGATGGTTTCCGCTTCGACGTCGTGGCCGGAGCAGGGTTCGACCCCGTCCTGCCTGTTCTTCAACCCGACGGTACAAAAAAGCGTGTCGATATTCGCACTCTTCCGTTCATCCGGTTCGAGAACAACGAGGCGCACTGCCAGCGGTTCTTCGGCCTGAACCTCGGAGGATTTAACGACGGTGGCGTGCCCGGTTACGCGGCCGGAGCCGGCGACTCCAAGGTCGAGGATGTCGACGGCGTCGGCCCCGACTCGCAACATCCGTTCTTGATCCGTAATTTTCGAGCCTGGAACACCCACTGGGCCTTCCATGGCGGATCGCCCAACGTTCGCGCGGACGGCATGGATCTCTACGACTCGCAGTATGGTCTCTGGCGGAGCGTGATGGATGGTCATGAGTATCACGATTTGAAGATGGACCGGATTACCTCGATGGGTGTGTTCAACTCTCGCCCCGGCCGCGCTCGGGCGGGGGACGCACTCGTATTCCTTCGTCCCATCGACGACTTACCCCCTTCGACCGTGATCACTCACGTCGCGCCCGGAGTTTCGACGGACCGTGTGCGTGTGAAGGGGGTGGCCATCGACGACTACGAGATCAAGAGCGTCGTGGTCAACGGTCGTGAGGCCAAGCCACTCCGCCCCAACTTCGCCGAGTGGGAAGTGGAATTGGACGGCAGCATTGACGTGGCCTTCGAGATCGAAGCGAAAGCGGAAGACGCCGCCGGCAACGTGGAGCAACGACCCCACGTCCTTCGTTTCCCTGCCTCAAAGCCCCCTCAGGCCGCGGCGGCCACCGCGATTTCCAAGCCGTCCGAGCCTTCGTCCTGACCCCCAGGCGGCCGAGGGCGACCTCGGCCGTGCTTGAAGGGGGGGACGACCAAGGCCAACGGGGGTGAGCCCCTGGAAAAAAATGATCGAATGATGAATGCGTTGCAGCCCCGGAAGGATGACAATCAAGAGCCCAAGGTGGACTCCTGGCTGTCGCCCCTCCGGGGCTGCAAAAATTATCTTTGTTGGGAACGATTCGCAGTCGCTTTGTGACGACGAATGGTGCTTTAGTTCAAAATCTCAAGCTTGGGCATCTTGGGAGTCTTGATGTTCTGGATGCTGATCTGTGCCGCGAGCTGTTCCACGACCCCCAGCAGGTAGGGGCGAGCCAGGGACCCGGGCGCGAGGGCTTCCTTGATTTTGCCCTCGTCACCGCGCTCACGGACGTTGATATTCAAGGGCACTTCGCCGAGGAACGGGACGCCGAGCTGTTCGGCCTTCTTCCGGGCTCCGCCGCGTCCGAACAGGTAGGCCCGCTCGTCGCCCGGCGCGTCGAACAGGCCGCCCGTTTCCACCAAACTTCGGGCCTTGGGGCCGCCTCGTTCGAGGAGATAGGCTTGGACGTCGAAGAAGCTCATGTTCTCGATCATCCCGAGCATCGGGACCTTGAGCTGGCGGAACATGGAGACCGCCCGGGTCGCGTCGAGAAGCGCCACTTCCTGGGGCGTGCAGACGACCACGGCGCCCGTCAAGGGGAGCGCCTGCGAGAGGGTCAAGGGGACGTCGCCGGTGCCTGGCGGGAGGTCGATGACGAGGTAGTCGAGATCGCCCCAGTCGACCTGGTGGAGGAACTGCTGAATGATTCCGTGGAGCATCGGCCCACGCATGATCACGGCACGCTCGGGTTCGAGCAAGAAGGCCATCGACATCAGTCGCAAGCCGTTCGCCTCGATCGGCTGGATTCGCTCGCCCTTGGCCATCGGCCGCCCCGTGGCGCCGACCAGGTGGGGGATCGACGGCCCGTACACGTCGGCGTCCATCAGGCCGACCGATGAGCCATAGGCTTGGAGCCCGTAGGCGATCGCCGCGGCCATCGTCGACTTGCCCACTCCCCCCTTGCCCGAGCCGACCGCGATCACGTTCTTGACGCCGGGGATATCCCCTTTCTCGGCGATTCCCTTGCCCCGGACCTCGGCCCCCATGGTGATCGTGACCGCCCAGTCGCTGCCGAGGCGATTGGCGAGCGCTCCGCGAACGTCCGCCTCGATCTTGGCCTTCATCGGGCAGGCGGGCGTCGTCAGGTTCACGGTCAGGGCGACCGTGCCTTCGCCGATCTGGATGTTCTTGATCATGCCGAGATCGACGAGGTCGCGGTGCAGGTCGGGGTCTTGGACCCCTCTGAGGGCGTTGAGCACGTCCTGCTCGGTCAGGTTGGAGCTTTTCTTGCCGAACATCGAAAGAGTTCCTCGGTCAGCGGAGCGTGGGTGTTCCGGGGGGCGTTGAATCAAGCGGGTGTGCGTTCGGGGGCCAGGTTGGGCCGGGGCGTGGCGCGATCAAGTAAGGGGCCAGCCAGTTCCAAGGCTCGGACTCGGGCTCCGGCTTGCGGGCGCTCGACCAGCCATCGGCCTCGGTCCGCCGCTGGGCCAGCACGATCCATCGCTCGAGCAATCGGGCCACTGCGGGAGGCGTGACGACCCCGGAAAAAACGTGCGCGGCCCCCAGTTCGCGGGCCAGGACCGCCACGCCGTCGTGGGCACCGGGGTCGAGGACCAGGATCAGGGCCGACGGTGCTCTCCGAGTCGCCCGCTCCAGGTCGTCGAGCCCCGCCCGAGGACGCCGGTCCAGGTCGATCACCAGAATCGGACAGGCTGTCCCGGCCAGCGCTCGCTCCAGGTCAGCCAGCGACCGCGACTCGGTCAGCCGGATTGGCCAGGCTGCAAGCCTTGGCCGCAGTTGCCGTGCCCAGTTCCCCAACCGCTCGTGGATGATCAGCGGCAGATTGGCCAAGTGCGCAATGACTCCTCAATACTTAGAAAGTTTCGGGACGGACCCTTGCTCTGCCCTGTCCTGCCCGCTGCTTACAAAAATCAAGGATGAGGAACCGTGACGCGTGAGAAGTCTTGGGCCTCGAGGCTTGTCTCCTCGGCGCCCGCCCTGTAATGCTGGTGCATCCCCAACGAGTGATATTATCAGCTTGGCTTCTCCGCGGCGAGGGTCGAACCGTTTCGTTTCGTTTGGAGGCGGTTTCGCTTGAACGGTTTGGGGACCAAGGTAGAATTGGAATGGAAATCGCATGAGACAATTCGCGCGCTGAGTCGTTAGAACCGCGAGAGAGGCCAGTCCCGACCATGCCCGACCGCGATTATTATGAAGTTCTTGGGGTGGCCCGCGACGCTACGGCCGACACGATCAAGAAAGCGTATCGAACGCAGGCGCGTAAGTATCACCCGGACGTGAATCCAGGTGACAAAAAGGCCGAAACCCGCTTCAAAGAGGTGCAGCAGGCTTACGACATTTTGTCAGATCCTGAGAAACGCGCTCTCTATAATAATTTTGGCAATGCGGCGTTCGAGGGAGCCACGGCGGGACCGCGAGCGGGAGCTCATGAATGGACGGCCCGCCAGGCGGGGCCGGGGGCGGGCCACGACCAGTCGTTCGATTTCAATGACTTTTTCGGACCCGGCGGCGCATCGGGGGCAGGCGAGGGGGATCCGGCGGGAGGCGGGATCTTCGAGGAATTGCTGGGCCGGATGCGCGGCGGGCGAGGCCGGCAGCAACGCCCCACGGGACCTCGGCCCGGTCGGAACGTCGAGGCGCACCTGACAATCCCCTTCATCACCGCCATCCGCGGCGGCGAGACCAAATTCGATATCGAGCGGGAGGATGGTAAACGCGAGACCCTTGCCGTCAAGGTTCCCCCTGGAATCGAGTCCGGAGCCAAGCTTCGGCTTCGCGGTCAAGGGGAGCCGGGTGAGCAGGGAGGCCCCCGAGGCGACCTGACGATCCACGTCACCGTTGAGCCTCATCCCTACTTCGTCCGAGATGGGCGCAACCTCTCGGTCGAGGTGCCGATATCGGTCCCCGAGGCGGCTCTGGGCGCCAAGATCGAGGTGCCTACGCTCGACGGGATGAAGTCGCTGCCGATTCCGCCGGGCACTTCGAGCGGCCAGAAACTTCGGCTCCGCGGCCAGGGGGTTCCCGAGTCGGGAGGCAAACCTGCGGGGGACCTTTTCCTGATCCCCAAGATCGTGATACCGAAGAAGGTCGACGAGGCCAGCCAACGCCTGATCCAGGAGTTTGCCGAACGGAACCCGCTTAACCCGCGTGAAGGGATCTGGTGATTTCACCGGGGGAAACCGAACCAGACCAACGGATCGGGGCTTTCGACCAAACATGAGACCGACAAGCACCATCATCCCCCGTGACGTGGTGGCCGAAAAGTTGGCGATTGCTCCGGCGGTTCTCATTCGGTACGAGAACCGCGGACTGGTCCACACGGTCCGTGAGGGGGCCGTCGAGGGGTACAGCCCGGCCGAAGTCCGCCGGATCTGGACCATTCTCACGTTTCAACGCGACCTTGGGATCAACCTCGCCGGGGTGGAGACGATCCTCAAGCTGCGCGACCAGATGGCCCAGGTTCATCGTCGGCTCGACGCCTTTGCTAGCGAACTTCGCGAGCTGATCGAGCGTGATTCCAGGTCCGACTCCAACTCCGACTCCGACGTTGAGACTGATGCCTGAACCTCCCTCCAGCCGATTGAGTCGTCTTTTAAAGGAGCATCCTCGCGAGCGTCCTCGGGTCGCCCGGGCTGTTGCCAGCCTGCTTGGCGTTGGGCTCGTCGCGTTGGGCGCGATCGGTTTTCTGGTCGTCTGGCACTTGATCCGCCGCGGCCGTTTGATTCGCGAGCGCCAATCCCCTCCCCGCCAGGTTCGTCTCCCTGAGCTCGAACCGACTAAGCCCGACGCCGTTGAGGAACGAGGATCAGGACCGTCATGACCCCGCCCCCGCCTCTGTCTCCGCGACCTCCTGTAACCTCGACCCCATCGGCGACCTTTCGACCGTATGAGCGATTGAACGACCCGGCGGATTTCCGTCGCGCCTTCGAGCGGAAACGGTCGGCATCGGACAGCAGAATGGTCGTCCACGGCGTCGAGAACGGTCGCGATTATCCCCGGTTGGGGATCTCCGTCGGCCGGAAGCGGATCCGCTCGGCGGCCGCGCGCAACGCCGTCAAACGCGCGATTCGTGAAGCGTTCCGTTTGAGTAAGGCCGAGTTTCCTCCGGGGATCGACCTGGTGGTTGTTCCGCGCGGCCCCAGCTTCACCGCTGCCGAGGCCAGGCGGAACCTCCCCGGCCTGGTCCAGGCCGTCGCGCGCCGGCTCGGTCTGAAGGCGGCGAAAGCCCCGCCATGATGCCCGCCACGCCGCTCTGGCGATGGCCCGCCCAGGCCCTCGCCGGCCTCTTGATCCTGGCGATTCGGATCTACCAGATCACCCTGAGTCCCCTGCTCTCTCTCTGCGGCCCCGTCTGTCGCTTCGAACCGAGTTGCAGTTGTTACATGATCGAGGCCTTGCGCAAGTATGGCCTGATCACCGGGGTTCGAAAGGGGCTCGGCCGGATCTTGCGCTGCCACCCCTGGCATCCGGGCGGCTACGACCCCCCATGATCGGTCGGCGGGCGGGTCAAGCCGAAAGTCGTGCTCAGTGGGCCTGGAGTGCTTGGTGGAGGTCTTCCCAGAGGTCGTCGGGGTCTTCCAGGCCGATGGAGAGGCGGATCAGGCCGGGGGTGTCGCCAGAATATGACCTGGCCGGGCACATGACCCCCCGAATTCGTGTGCTGCTGTTTGAATATACCGTCATGCCGTTATGTGCGTTGGTGATTTGGTCGTGGCTGAGCATGGCCGAGAGCATGCACGCGTCTCCCACTACGCCGGGCCGGGAGACCCACTTATGACCACAAGCAAGCCAAATGATCCACTAGGGACGGGGAACGAAAAAATTTATTCATATTTGTTTTTGAAGAATGCGAAATCTTTTGCGTGTTATTGTGGCCAATGGAATAACAGTCTTTGATCGATCGATTCTCGACTTACGTCGCCGGCAAAGTGATCCAGGTGAAGTCGAGGCGGCGCGGGCGCCCACGCTTCAAGCCGAGTCGAGTCTCGCGGATGAGACCCTAACCCCCCAGCCCCTGGCCGAGCCATTCGACTGCGCACGATGCGCAGTTAAACTCGACGGCCTGGCGACGGTTAGGACCATGGGGTGTCACTGGCTGAGACGGATGAGGATCCATCATGACCCGCCCCATCGCGACGCTCGTCCTCTGGATCGCATTCCTTCCACCGATCGAGGCCCGATCGGCCGACGGGGCCGAACCGGCCTCGGACTGGCTCCGGCGGGCGCGGGAGCAGGCCGAGGCCGTCGATGAGCCCGCGGCGCGGGCGAGGTTGTTCGGGAGGATCGCGGTCGCCTCCGCGCGGCTCGGCGACGAGGTGGCGTATCGTCGCGACATCGCGCGGGCTAAGGAGGCGATGGCGGCCGCGCCCGAGACGCCGGAGTCCTCGCCTGTCGACTCGGCGGTGGTCGATGCGATCCCCGCACTGATCGCGGCGCGGGCGAAGGCCGGCGATCTCCGGGGGGCGAAGGCCCTGGCAGAGGAGCACCTCAAGGGCCGTGACGCGTACCGCCACACTTGGATGGCCGTGATCGCCGTCGCCGAGGCGGAGGTCGGCGACCTCGACGGGGCCCTGGCCACCATCAATGCGCTGGGGAAGTCCGACCGGCCCGACGCCTTAACGCAGGTTGCCGCGGCCCTGGCCCGTCGGGGCGACCCCCGGGCCGGGCAGGTCGTCGGGATGCTCGGAGGAGACGACCCGACCGGGCGGTCTGATGCCCTGGGCGCGATCGCCCTGGCCCAGGCCGGGGCCGGTCGATATGCCGAGGCCCTCGCCACGCTCGAGAAGGCGGGCGACGAGCGAGTCCGGGTCGACTTCCGCGTCGAGGTCGCCGAGATCCAGGCCAGGGCCGGCGACGCCGAGGCCGCCCGCGCGACCGCCGCCTCCTCCCCACGGAGCCTCAGCGCGACCTCGCCTACACCCGGGTCGCGCTCGCCGAGCTGGACCGGGGCGAGACCGCTGGGGCCAGGCTCACGGCCGCGAAGGTCGTCGAGGCGACGCGCCGGGCGCAACTGCTCCGCGCGATCGTCGAGGCCGAGGCGCGTGCGGGCCGGCTCGACGACGCCCGGCGGACGGCCGATTCGATCCCCGCAGGCGAGCGGGAGCGTCGCGAGGCCTTCCACATCCTCACCCAGGCCCTCGCCGTTGCGGGCGACCTCGACGGGGCCGTCCGGGTCGCCGATGATCAGTCGGAGGTCGAGTGGCTGGGCGACATCGCCTTCATCGCCCTCGACCGCAACCGCGACGCCGAGGCGCGGCGGGTCGTCGACCGACTCCGGCGAGTCTCCCGCGCCCACCCGGAGGCCGCGGAGTCGCTCGGCCCCCGCCTGGCCGTCCTCGAGGCCCGGCTCGGAGACCCGAAGACGCTCGACCGGCTGGTCAGGGTGGGTCCCTTTTACGCGCTCATTTCCACAAAGAGCCCCCGAACAGGAAACTTTGCCCACGTGTCTTTCTTGGAAGGCCCTCAGGAGACGTAAGGCAATGGCCATTCCCAAATTCGATGCAACCCACCTTGAGCAACTCTCGCGAATCCTGGTTGAGGCAGCGAGTCATGCGGAGCTAACTCGCCTCATGACCCAGTGCGACATCACAGAGCAGGGAGGAACCCCACGTTGGGAGCGGATGCTTTTGGCTCTTTCTGCCCGTCAGCAGAAAGATGGGTGTGGGAATAATGTCGGGGCTTTCATGCAGGCTGTGATGGCACCAGTCCGCTTTATCGGTCGTCAAAAAGAATTCGACGAACTGCGGCATCCCTTAAACGAGGCTCTCGCCTTCAACGGCTTACATCTCGGGGAAGACGGCAAACTCGTGCCTGTGACCAAGGCGACGACCCTTACCGAAGCTCAGGAAAGAGCTGGCCGTCTCCGAGCCGAGTTGCAACGCCGCCAAGTTCATCCCGACGTCCTTCGCTTCTGCAAGCCCGAACTCCTTGAAGAGAACTATTTTCACGCCATCCTTGAAGCCACAAAAAGTGTGGCAGATAAGCTCCGCTCCAAAACCGGTTTGGTATCCGACGGAACCCCGCTCGCAGACGCTATCTTCGCGGTCAACTCGCCACGACTTGCTTTAAACAGACTCCTTACGGAAAGTGAACGGTCTGAACAGACGGGATTCAGCAACCTGTTGAAAGGCGTCTTTGGCGTCTTTCGTAATCAGACAGCACACGAGCCAAAAATCACGAAGACCTACACCGAGCAGGATGCTTTAGATCTGCTTACACTCGTGTCGTATATGCATGGGCGTATTAATTCAGCCTTTCCTGTTCCACAATTTCCGAGCAAGTGAAAATGAGCGACCAACCGGAGTCGAAGATTACCGAAGCGACTCGTCGGAACATCTTCGATGCTCTGACGCTGGATAACTTTGACTGGTCTGGACGCATGACTGAGACCGAATTTCTCGGACGCATCTACGACCTGGCAAAGCTTCCGTCTTACGACCACCGCTATAAAAATGCTTTCGAGGACATCACCAAGCACTGCGAGTGGAACAATGATTGGGACCTTGAATGGATCTATACCGACGCACGTTTTGGCCTGTTTTGTGGCTCAGACGAAGTTCTTCTTCGGTTCCTAACGGAGATGCTCCATCCGGTTGTTCAACCAGACTCGGAAAAACTCGAATGGTTGACCAGCTTGTTTAACCGTCATCTTGCGCTAGATGGATGGGAAATTTTCCAATGCGGGGAGATGTCGGGCAGGCCAATCTACGCAGCAAGAAGTAGAAATGAAGGAGCCAGTTTTTCAGTAAATCAGGCTCGAAGCGTGGCGGCGACTTTGGATGCGAGCTATGTGAGTCAGCAAGTTACGCGGATGGAATCTTCCCTCAAGGGGGACCCGGAGCTTGCCATCGGAACCGCGAAGGAATTCGTCGAGACCGTTTGTAAAACGATTCTGAACGAACGGGACATCCAACTTCGCGGTAACGAGGATGTTTCGCAGCTCGTTCGGTTGACCCTAAAGGAGTTGAAGCTTACCCCGGACGACGTTTCAGCGAGTAGTCAGGCTGCAGAGACGATTCGCATCCTGTTAGGGAAACTCGCTTCAATCTCTCAAAGTCTGGCCGAGTTGCGGAACTTACACGGGAGCGGCCACGGAAAGGATGCGAAAACTAGTATTTTAGGAGTTCGCCACGCACGCTTGGCCGTCCAATCAGCAACTTCGCTTGCGGTCTTCATTTTCGAGACGCACCAGGAGGGGCAACCCGGATTCGCTGAAAGCCATCGAGATGAGGGGAAGTCGGTGGCCAAGCACCCAAAGTGAGAGTATTAAGAAACCTGGGTGATATGCTAAGTCTGGCGATGAGAGCTCGTCTTCGCTGAGCTTCCCAGATATCCTAAATTGGGGTGCCTGGCCTCCGCCGCCCTGCCCTCTCTCGCTGTTCGGCCCGGTCTGTCGCTTCGAACCGAGTTGCAGCCGCTACATGATCGGGGCGTTGCGCAAATATGGCTTGATCACTGGCATCCGTAAGGGGATCGGCCGGGTCTTGCGCTACCATCCATGGGATCCGGGCGGCTACGACCCCCCCGTGATTCGCTCGCCTTTTCAGGCGAGCGAGATCCAACCAAGACCTCACCGGGCCTGGAGCGCCTGGTGGAGGTCTTCCCAGAGGTCGTCGGGGTCTTCCAGGCCGATGGAGAGGCGGATCAGGCCGGGGGTGATCCCTTGTCGGGCCCATTGTTCGGCGGATTGGCCCCGGTGGCTGGTGGTGGCCGGGTGGCTGAGGGTGGTCGCCACGTCGCCGAGGCTGGGGGCGAAGGGGATGTGCCGTAAGGCTCGGATGAACGAGTCGGCCCGGCCCCGTTCCTTCAGGTCGATCGTCAGGATGGTGCCGAAGCCTCCTTGGAGGACGCTGGCCGCGCGGATGTGATCGGGATGCTCGGACAGCCCTGGGTAGTGGACGGCCGCCACGTGCTTCACGCCAGCCAGGCGCTCGGCCAGGGCGAGAGCGGTCGCACAAGCACGGGCCGATCTTAGTGCCAGGGTCGCGACCCCGCGGAGGGCGAGCCAGCTCTCGAACGGGTTGCCGGTCAGGCCGAAGGTTGCGGCCACGGTGGAGACCCGACCGATCAGCTCGCTCTGGCCGGCGAGCAGGCCGAGGGTCAGGTCGCTATGGCCGCCGATCAACTTGGTCGCCGAGTGAGTGACGACCTCGGCCCCGAGCGCCAACGGGCGGCAGAGCAGCGGCGCGAACGTGTGGTCGATCACCAGAGGCGCCTGGGCCGTGCGAGCGACCTCGGCAAGGCCTTCGATGTCGGCCAGCCGGACCAAGGGGTTCGAGAGCGTCTCGGCGAAAACGAGCCTCGTTTTCGGGGTGAGCGCCTCGCGGAGCGAGTGGGGTTGGGTGGCATCGAAGGTCCGATGCCCGATATCGAACCGAGCAAGCTCTCGGCCGACCAGGGCGACCGTCCGGCCGTACAGGCCCTCGGACAGGGCCACCTCATCTCCCGGGCCGAGCAAGGTCAAAAGCAGGGCCGCCTCGGCTCCCATGCCCGAGGCGCAGACCAAGGCCGCCTCGGCCCCTTCCAGCGTGGCGGCTTTCGAGGCCAGTCGCACGGCGTTGGGATGTCCGTCCCGCGCATAAATGAAGCCGGGTTCCCGCCCTTCATAGAGTGCATCGACCTGGTCCAGTCCCTCGATCCGGTAGACCGCGCTCAGTTCGATCGGCGGGACCAACGGGGCCGTTCGCGACGGCGGTTCCTCCGCGGGGCGAGCGCAGGTCGTGGCATCATCGGGGGGCTGAGAGGAGGGCATCGGTTTCAGTCCTGGGGGTGATCCTCAACTCAGGTAGGCTCGGCTCGGGCATTTGCGCGCGGCGCAGAGAGATTTCCAGGAAAGAGAGGGGAGACTTCTGATCCGTGCTCTGGTTAGCCGACGCTGGTGGTGGTGCCGCCTTTGCGGTGGAATCGCGCGGCCACGCCGAGCAGGGCGATCATTTCGCCCAGGCTGCGGAGGGCGCCTCGCAGGTTGCCGGCGGCGCGTGCTTCCCCTTCCTGGCGGCGGTGCTGGGCGAACTCGGTCCAGTCCAGCGACCAGGCCTGCTCGATGGCGTGCGCCTGGATCTTGCGGGTCAGCTCGGAGAATCGATCAATCACTTCGAGGGTAATCGGGCATTCGGCGGAGCGGTAGGGATGGTCGGGGACGAGTTCGACAGTCGGCGTGCGTCCTTTGAACATCTTTGCCAGGGTACTCTTCCAGTCTCCTCGCTTCTTGCCGTTGGGGGGGGCCTTGGGGGCGGGGGTGACCAGCAGGTCGTCGGCGGTATCGGGCTCAACCCAGGGGCCGACCCGCAGGACGAGCACCGTGACGTTATCGTGGCCGCCTCGGAGGTTGGCGAGGCTGACCAGGTAGCGGCAGGCGTCCTTGGGATGGAAGTTGGCCGCGAAGACGCCGAGCTCGGGGTCGGTGACGGGGCCTGACAGGCCGTCGGAGCAGAGCAGGTAGACGTCGTTGGGCTCGACGGCCAGGGGGCCTTCGATGTCGACCTCGACGTTGGGATCGGGACCGAGGCTTCGCGTGATCACGTTTTTGGGGACGGCAACGTTCGCGTGCTCGGAGGAGAGATGATTGCGCCGGACGAGTTCCCAGACCAGGCTATGGTCGAAGGAGAGCTGGTCGATCCGGCCGTTGCGGATCCGGTAGACCCGGGAGTCTCCAACGTGGGCGATCAGGGCCCCTTGGGGCAAGAGCAGGAGCGTGGAGCAGGTGGTCCCCATCCCCTGGAAGTCGCGATTGGCGGTGGCACGGCTGTGGATCAGCGTGCCGACTTCGCGATAGGCCTTGGTGATTGCCTCGGACGGGGTGGTCGTCTTGGTCTTCGTATAATTGTGGGGAATGTTGTCGCAGGCCATCTTGCTGGCCAGTTCGCCGACCGCATGCGCTCCCATGCCGTCGGCCACCATATACAGGTGCCCGCGCTGGCGCCAGACCTCGGCGGTCGAGGCGCGGACAACGGAGTGGCTGTCTTGGTTATTCGATCGACGCATCCCAGTATCGGTTGCGGCGGCGTCGGTGATGATGTCGTCCCAGTTCACGACCCGGCCTTGTGTCTATATACGCCTGCGACCTTGGAGACCACACCCGACCTAACTTTAGGTCAATGTGAGGAAGCAGGGCCCGCATCTTGATCTTAAGAAAGCCATAAGCATTACCGACGACTCGAGCCAGAGAAGCGAGGTCTAGAGTGATCGACCTGCCGACTCACGGCACCCGAAGCGTTCCGTTCTTTTTCGGTTCGTGACGTCGTCTCCCTCCAAGGAGGCATTGTAACGCTCGCACGAATGCCGGAAAGAAAAAAACTCTCAGGCACGCTAATCGAAACAATCTTACCTGGCGGTGTCAATGACTGCGAGGGGGGTTGTCACCAGTGGTGGATTCTTGGAAGCTCGGTGGCCAATGACCGAAGGGTGGCAGCGAAGGACCCACCGTTCCACGGGCGGGGCACCATTTGGCCGACAGGGGGCGATTTCCACCGGATAGTCATGAGTCATTACTTCGGGTATCGTGGGTTTGTGACCGGCGAAATCGGAAACATTTTTCTAACGGGAACGATTTCGGTAACCGGCAAGGAATGGTTCGACAGGCCAGCTTGCCATGCGCGGAGGCAACGCCGCCCGCGCGTCGCGGGCCATCGTCTCTTCGAGGGCGCCTCGCGTCCGCCTCGAATCGCTCGGATTGAAACTCTCTCGGCGTGGCGGGTTACGCAGACCGGGCACGTCTGAGCTGACGGAACCTCTACTCGGGACGCGCCCCACCTCATGACCGCCCACCTTCGTCTGCCGGAACTCGGGTTCACCAAATTTACGCTGGCCAACGGCCTTGATGTGATTGTGCGACGTCAAGGGCCGTTGCCCCTGGTGGCCGCCAACCTCTGGTATCACGTCGGTTCCAAGAACGAGGAACGGCGTCAGCGCGGATTTGCCCACCTGTTCGAACACCTGATGTTCGAAGGTTCAGAGCATTACCCCGGCGACTTTTTCAAGCCGCTCCAGCGCCTGGGGGGGAGCATCAACGGCTCGACGTCGACCGATCGGACCAATTACTTCGTCGACCTTCCGGCCGCTCACCTCGAGCTTGCCCTGGCGATGGAGTCGGACCGGATGGGGAACCTGATCCCGGCGTTGACCGAGGAGAAGCTGCGGGTTCAGAAGGACGTCGTCAAGAACGAGTACCGCCAGAATTACGCGAACCGCCCCTACGGCATGGTCTGGCGAATCCTGGCCGAAGCCCTCTACCCTCCTGGCCACCCTTATAGTTGGATGACCATCGGCGTGATGGAAGAAGTCGAGGCCGCCACCCGCGAGGACGTTGAGGCCTTCTTCCACCGCTTCTACGTCCCGAGCAACGCCAGCCTCTGTCTGGTCGGTGACCTGGATGAGGACCGGGCCCTGGCCCTGGCCGAACGCTACTTTGGCCCCCTCTCTGGCGGCACGAAGGCGCTGAGACCCTGGACCCCCCCCGTGGAGTTGGCGCGGAGCGAGGAGATCCTGCTCTACGAACGCGTCGAGCTCGACCGTTATTACGAGGTCTGGCCGACCGTCGCCCACTTCGAGGGGGACGACGCCCCCCTCGTCCTCCTGGCCGACATCCTGTCTCGCGGCAAGTCGAGTCGCTTGTATCGCAAGCTCGTGGTCGAAACCGGCCTGGCCCAGGACGTGACGGCCTATCAGTCGAGCCGCGAGCTCGCCGGCTCGTTTGGCGCGGTCGTCACGCTGCGCCCGGGGGAGTCGTGGGAAAAAGCGCGTGCCTTGTTCCACGCCGAGCTTGCCCACCTCGCCGAATATGGTCTCGAACCGGGTGAGCTCGAGCGGGTCAAGAACGGGCGGCTGGCGGGTTACATCTACGCGATGGACAACATCGGTGGCTTCGGCGGTGTGGCCGACCGGCTCAATGCCTACAATATCTACCGCGATGACCCAGGCTGGATGGCCACCGACCTGGAACGATTTCAGGCCACGACGGCCGAGGCGATCGTGGGCGTCGCGCGGCGGTATCTGGTCGATCGCCCGACGGTTCGGCTCACCGTTCTCGGCAAGAAAGAGACGACGACCGCCCCCCCCTTGGATCGTTCCATCAAGCCGGTCAGCGCGGCGGCGGTTCCCTTCCGGGCTCCGCGCCCGGAGATGACAGTGCTCCGCTGCGGTCTGCCCCTCTGGGTGATCCCCCGCCGCGACCTGCCGATCGTCGCCGCGACCATCGCGCTGGGGGGAGGAGCGGGGATGCAGCCGCCCGGCACCGCCGGCCTGGCCGAGCTCACGACCGCGATGATGGACGAGGGGACCACCACACGCTCCTCGATTGAGCTGGCGCGCTCGGCCGAGGTGATGGGGACGAGTCTCTCGACCAGTTGCGGCTGGGACGGGGCCTACGTCGGGTTTCAGAGCCTGACCCCCCACTGGCTCGCCAGCCTCGACCTGGCGGTGGACGTGCTCCGGAACCCGACCTTCCCCGAGTCGGAGTGGACTCGAATTCACGGCCAGACCCTGGCCGGGCTCAAGGCCGAGCGCGACAGCGCCGAGTCCCGCGCGCACCGGGGCTTGCTCCGGGCCCTCTACCCGCTCGACCATGCCTACCGATTACCTATCGACGGTGAGGAATCCATCGTCGCCCGCCTGACCCGCGACGACGTCCGGCAGTTCCATGAAACGTACCACGGCCCGACCCGTGCGGCCTGCATCGTGGCCGGCGACGTCGATCCCGCCGAGGTGGCCCGGGCGCTCGACGAGCGCCTCTCCGGATGGTCGGGGGCCGAGGCTCCTCCCCCTGCCCTCACTTCCCCCACGCGAGGCCAGAAACCGCGGATCCTCTTGCTCGATAAACCTGGGGCGCCCCAGGCGGTCGTCCGGGTCGGCCACGTGGGCTTGCCCCGGCTCGATCCCGACTTCACCGACGTGCTCGTCCTGAACCAGATTCTCGGGGGCCAGTTCACGTCGCGTCTGAACGCCAAGCTCCGCGAGGAGAAAGGGTTTACCTACGGCGTCCGCAGCCACTTCGATTGCCGTCGCGGCGCGGGCCCGTTCTTCGTCGGCGCCAGCCTCCAGTCCGACCGGCTCGCCGAGGCCTTGGTGGACCTCCGTGGCGAGGTCGAGGCCCTGGTGGGAGATCGTCCGCCGACCGCTTCGGAACTCGACGATGCCCGCCGCGCCTTGATCGAGGGGCAGTCGCGTCAGTTCGAGAACCCCGCGGCCCTGGTTTCGCGTTACGCGGGCCTGTTCATTCACGGGCTCCCCGCCGATCACCATGCCCAGTTCGCCGAGCGTCTGGAAGCGGTGACCGTCGACTCACTGGCCGCTACCGCCCGTCGCCAGATCCATCCGAACGCCCTGGCGGCCGTCGTGGTGGCTGACGCCTCGGTCGTGCTCGGACCGCTCCGTGACCTCGGGTGGTGCGAGGTCGAAATTGACGCCGGCTGAGTCCTGTCTTGAGTGAGTAAGGGAGCATTCCCGGGGGTTCGCCCTTGGCGTGGTCATTCCCAATGCTATGATCGCCATGAAGTATTCTGGATCCAACAGTTGCATTCGAGGACGACTGCAACGTTGCCGCGGCCGTTGAGTTTGCACCTGGGATCGCGGGGCCCCTGCCCGCCATCCCAGGCGTCTGTGACTGCCCCGAGCAAAATCGGTCAGCCGATTGTTGACCAGCAGACCTTCCGAATTTGTAGCGGGAATGAGGCCTTTATCAATGGTCGAGCCTGCGCGGCGTCGGATTCGTGCGCATATGCTTGTCTTGTTGTTCGCCGTGAGCGTCCTGGGAGGCTTGCACAATGCCTTGACCTGGGAATCGGAAGGGATCAAGCTTGCGCTGACGTTCTTGACGGCGTCCGTCGTCACTCAATGCTGTATTGCCGACTCCAAGGTCATTGGTAAGCCGATCCTCCTCTCCTTCCAATGGTTGATGTTTCTCTCCTGGGCGATTTCGGCCCCGATGTATCTCGTTTGGACCCGTCGTTTCCGAGGTCTCGGTCTCGCGATCGGCTATGTTCTGCTCTATTTGATCGTTCAATACCTGACGTTCATAGCCATGGCCTCGCTGGTCCATGGCCCCGCCTTCTTTCACCAGATTCGGGGATGAGCTCGCGGGCTGATTGCACTTATGCGAGCCAGCCGATGCGAAGGCCCAAAGACGGGGAGCCCCCCGATCACGTGGCGACAGTCTCGAGGATTCTTGCGATTTCCGCGCCGGGTTGGTTCGCAGTAGTACGGCCGGCCCGGCCGTAATTCCCTTGGAGACGCGAGTCCGAAAAGGGGAACGGGTCGACGCGGCTTGCGACGAAGTCCCCCTTATCCCTGGATCAGAATGCGTCGGCCGAGACGACCTCACCACCGTTGCGGCTGCTCAGGCCTCGCCACGTGGCCAGGTTGATCGAGTCTTTGGTGAACTGCACGTGGCCGTCGCAGAAAAGGGTGTTCACGCCACCGGAATGGTTGCTTCGTGCTCCCTTCCAGGCGGGATTGTGCGGTGGGCTGGTCTGCCAGCAGTCGTAGAGCTTGGAATTCGGTGTGAGATAGTGGTTGTAGAGCGTGGTGCGGTAGTCGCCGTCATACCAGCCGAATCCCTTGTCGAGCCGCCAACCCGTCGGATTGGCACAGCCTGAGTCGGAGAGGGGCGTCGAGCCAATGGCCGCGGCTCTGCGGACGTCGGGCGGTCTCGGGGAAGCTCCGTTCTGCGTCGAAGCGCCGCCGGCCGCCGAGCCGATGAGTTGCTCGGAGGCGGCCACGGTGCTGCTCGAACCGTCCGTAATGGTGGCGATTGACTGAGCCGGGCCGAGGATGAACGCTCCGTTGGCGGGCACTGTCACGCCGGCATCACCGGGTTGGCACTCAACGGCGAGCCGTCCCCGGTGCAGAACTGGTAGTTGCTTGGCCCCGAAGTCCCTCCTCCGGCCATCGTAGTCGGAGGTTGCGCGGCGTCGCTCGGACAGAGAAAAAAGCTGACGTTCGTCGTCATGACTGTCCTGTTCTCGAGAAACGGTGTCCACGCACCCACCCCATAAATCCCCGCCGGGCCAGCCGCAAGCGGAAAATTCATGTTCAGTGCGTTGTAGATGTTCGTTTGCTCGAGATAGGGCGACAACTGGGCCAGGACCGACCAACGATAGTGGAGCGCTGGAGCGGGCAATCCCGTCGTATTTCTGGGATAGAGAAATCCCACAGGGAAAACGAGAGTGGACGAATGATAGTTGTGCATGGCAATACCCAGTTGCTTCAAGTTGTTTGTGCACTGGGCTCGCCTTGCTGCCTCGCGAGCCGCCTGTACGGCGGGAAGCAACAACGCGATCAGAACGGCGATGATGGCAATCACCACCAGTAGCTCGATCAGGGTGAATCCACGACGGTGGCGCATAAGAGAAAGAACTCCCGATGGAGATGACGCTCGGTGCGTGGACCTACGTGAAGCCAACGACCATGAGGGCGCGGAACACGTGGATCAGGATAGAAACGCGCAAAGACATTGCCCTGGCTCCGGGCGCACGGGGCGTGCGCGCATGGAGCTACAGATGCATCGAGAGCGATGACCCGATTGAAAATCAGGCGAGGGCAAGCGGTCTCGGCGGCTTTTCGAGGCGAGCGGCTCGCCGGGGTGGGAGAACGCACCGAGAGTCGGGTGAGGCCGGCAATCCGATCGCGAGGAACAGGAGTTGCCCGAAGTCCGTGAGCGTGGCGGACTTGCAGGAGCGAGTCGGATCGCCCGAAGGAACGTTGGGAAGTCCCGTATCACCGCAAGGGGTGGCATTGAGACAGGGGGTCGTGTCCGCCAAGGGCTCTGCTACCGTGGGCTCGGCCGCCGATTGGACTGGAGGAGTTGCCTTGGGTTGACGAGGCTTGCAGCAGCATGAATGACCACGACAACGATCACCGCATTTGCAGTTGTGAATGTCAGATTCCGCCGCGACGCTCGCTCTGGCCTTGAG
The DNA here is from genome assembly GCF_045290345.1 of Singulisphaera photorubra. Lineage (GTDB taxonomy): Bacteria > Planctomycetota > Planctomycetia > Isosphaerales > Isosphaeraceae > Singulisphaera. Next base: position 7,409,202 of record NZ_CP155447.1, read on the forward strand.
TGAGGCTGCCAACGCTTCTTTGTCTCCACCGCCGAGACCGATCACAAGCAAGGTCGCGGCCAATAGCCACCTTGCCCTATCGCCGGTCCAGAAGTGTCGGGGGGAGAATCGCACGCAAGCGGCCTTCAGTTGCAGAGGAGGCGGGATTGCTACGGAATCAAGGCCCTATCATTGATTCCAAGACATGCGTTGTCAAGCTGGTGGGTGGCATCATTGCAAGGCCTCGGGTTGAGTCGGACTCATCCCGCAAGATAACTCGCATTCGGATATGGATTTGTCCTTTGAGACTGCCGTCTACAAGCTCCCATCGATAAGCTCGCGACCGCATCGTGTCAATTGTGGGGAACAGTTTCGGTGGCCTTGGCGCCATCAATGACTCAGGCCACTGCCCAGGCGTAGTCCAGGAAACTCGAGTTCTCGAATCAAAAAACCAGGAAGCCGGATTTTTGTGTGAACTTTCTGGTTTGGCGAACGTACCAAGCAACAGATCCGGCCACTGCAGTGCCGATAAGTAGGTAGAGATGGATCGAGGGAGGTTTGCCGGAAGCGGCCTCAACTCGGCTTGCCTTGAATCGTCGGCCTGCATAGACTGCAAGAGTACCGAATTTGATCGTCGGCGCATCGCCGGCCACAAGTTGAAAGATCAGCATGTCCATTACGCTCCGCCATTTTCGTCGCTCGCTGATCGTCCTCGCGACGGTCTTCGGTGCGTCGTTGGTCGCGAGCAATGCCTCCGCTTGCGCGACGATGTCGCGAGGCGATCGGGTCTGTATCACGGTTTGCGGGTGCTGTTCACCCGAGCGGAATGATGTTCCGGCGACTGGGGCGGACGTCGAGTTGGCAAGCCCAACGATGGCGACTCCGCAGGTTCCGATGGGGTGCGAAACCACTCCCGGCGGAGCTTGCTCCTGCCGATCGCAGGAACCGGTGACTCCCACGCCCAAGCCCTCGCGAAGCACTGCGGAGGGCCGAACCGAGTTGAGCTCAGGCTCGGCTTGCGTGTCCTTTGGCGACGATTCGGCCGCACGAATCAAGCTCGCCTTGCAGGTCCCGGCGACTCAAAACCCGCCGAAGACCCCGCTCTACCTCCGCAATGAACGTCTCCTGTTTTAACGCCTCCCCTCTGGCTTGGCCTTTGGGCTTCGTTGACGAGTGAGCGTTTGCGCCTCCGATCCGTCTGGGATCGGCCGAGGCTGCGATGCTCTGCCGTCACCGAACCTTGAGCTTCGACACCGGGGATGAGGACGACGGCCTCCCCTTTGGGTTTGTGGTGGGACGTCCTCCCCCTCCCTGGAAACGGGGTACGGGAGCGGTCCGCGCTGGGCGAACCGCGATTCAAGGCGAAACGAACAAGGAGACGAGATATGAATCGTCGTGGAATGTTTGGGATGGCTGCGGCTTTGGTTCTGGCTGCGTTTGCGGGAACCTCGGCCAGTGCTGCGGAATCCAACATTAAGGTGGGATCGGGCTGTGTTTGCTGTGGTGATGCTTGTGCCTGTGAGATTTGCACCTGCGATGCCACGACAAATCCAGGCCAGGCGTGTGACTGCTGCGTGGCCGCTACTTGCTGCTCAAAGGACGCCGTGACATCAGGCAAGGCCGAGGCCAACGACTCGGCCAAGGTCCAGTCGGCCTGCGAGTGCTGTGGGGCCGCTTGCGTCTGCGAAGCCTGCACTTGCGACGCCACGGCCAAGCCGGGCCAGGCGTGTGATTGCTGCGACGGTGACGCTTGCTGCTCAAAGGACGCCGTGACATCAGGCAAGGCCGAGGCCAACGACTCGGCCAAGGTCCAGTCGGCCTGCGAGTGCTGTGGGGCCGCTTGCGTCTGCGAAGCCTGCACTTGCGACGCCACGGCCAAGCCGGGCCAGGCGTGTGATTGCTGCGACGGTGACGCTTGCTGCTCGGCCACGCACACGTCGTCGGCCAAGGCGAATGTCGAAAAGTCCGGTACGGTCCGTGGTTTGATCAAGGCCGAAAACATGGCCACAACGGCCGTCCGCTAACCTCCGGCGCGGCCGCCCCCCGGTACCAGCGGAAGGCGGCCACGGTCTTGCCCGAAAGAAAGACATCACTCGAGAGCGGCCACGCACTAGGCGTGGCCGCTCTCCACTCAATTCTACCGTTTGCGGGGCGTGATTGTCATGAGCCGTTGAGAACTTCGCACGCCCCCATGGTGAGGAGAGATCGACCGGCCGGGTGGCTGTCAGAGACGTAGAACCTTTTGGAAACTAATAAAAATATTGCTATTGCTTTGTTTTGAAAGCGTAGCTTGGTTGATGGACGTGGGGGGCCGCTCTTACCAATGACTTATCCCGGAGCGGTTTATAGCCCTATCGCTCGCGGATCGTTGAAAAAAATCGCTCATCGGGACAATGATGCGGGCCCCTTCTCCTCGCACGCTGAAATCTCAGACGTCGCAGAGCACCACCGCCTGCTCGAGGCCTGCCAGCGGGTCGCGGACCGGGATGAACTCCTGGCCGACATAGCCTTGATAGCCGACCTCCAGGAGTGCCTCCATGATCGGCTTGAAGGCGATCTCTTGCGCATCATCGAGCTCACCGCGACCGGGGTTGCCCGCAGTGTGGATATGGCCGAGATAGTCCTTGTGCTGGCGGATCCGGCGGATGATGTCGCCATCCATGATCTGCACGTGATAGATGTCGAAGAGAAGCTTCAAGTTCGGTGAACCGACACGTTTGATGATGTCGATGCAGTAGTCGGTGTGGTTCCCCTGGTAGCCGGGATGCCCCTTCATGGGGTGCGAGGTGTCGCGTGTGTTGAGCATCTCGAGGCAGAGAGTGACCTTTTTCTTCTCGGCGTAGCCGATGACTTCCTTGAAGCCCTCGACGCAGTTGGCGGCCCCGACGTCGTCGGGGATTCCCTCGGCCATTCCGGTGAACGAGATCACGTTCTTGAACCCGTGAGCGGCGCAGGCGTCAATCGAGTCCTTGGTGGCCTTGAGCACCTGCTCGCGGTACTTGGGATTGTTGAACCCCTTGAGGAACGGCGGGTCGGCTCCCATGTCGACCGAGGCGATGGCGCATTCCAGGCCATGCTTTTTCAGCAAGGGGAAATGCTCGGGAGCGATCAATTCGATGCTGCCGCAGCCAAGCTGTTTTGCAATCCCGATCAAGGATTCAACGTCCCAGTACTTTTCGAAGCACCAGTGGACGATCGACTGCTTGATGCGTCCCTTGGTGATTCGTGTGCCGGTCTGTCCGGGCTTGCTCTCGGCGGCACTCGCCGTCCCGCCGAGACTGGCCAGGCCGAGGAGGGCGGCCCCTTCCAGCAACTGCCGGCGACTGGAATGATCGTGTCCCGTTCGGTTTGGATTCTCTGGATTCATGGCTTTTTGTCTTCCAGCCAAGGGGCGATGAAGGGGTTGGTCTCAGGCGAGCGGAGTCCACTTGTGCACAGCTATGAGGACGCGCTCGAGCATGGCGTCATCATCGAGATCAGTGTCCGCAAGCGCGAGGGCGACGACCGCCCGGACCTTCCCCTTGTGGTCGTGAAGGGGAACGGCCACCGAGCGGGTTGCGTCGAAAGCTCGGAGCCAGTAGCCCGACCCCGCGTGATCGGGCAGTTCGTCGGCTCGCGAGATGGTCGGTGAATTGGTCAAGGCCGCCCGGACGATCCCGAGATCGGTCTCGGAAGTGGGGACTGACCGTGTGGCCTCGGCGAAGCGGTGGGCCACGTCCGCATCGAGCGCGGGGCTGGCCGCGAACGAGACCTGCTCCAGCCAATCGCCCGCCAGCCACCAGTATCCGGCCGCCCGCGCTCCCAGGTCGAGCCGGAGGGTGGCGACGTTCTGCCTGACCTCTTCATTGGGGAGGTTAGTCATAGGATCGCGATCCGTCCCGGAGCGACCCGGGTGAAAAAGAACTCCTGGCGGCCGAACCGAGCCGACTTGGGGGGCTCAGCCGATCTTGATCATCTCGACGTCGAACTTGAGCGTGGAGTTAGGAGGGATGACCGCCCCTGCTCCGCTCGAGCCGTAGCCTTCCTCCGGAGGAATTGTCAGCTCTCGCTGCCCGCCAACCTGCATTCCGGCCACGCCGACGTCCCACCCCTTGATGACTCGTCCCTGGCCCAGCGTGAACGAGAACGGCTGGTTGCGGTCGCGCGAGCTGTCGAACTTCGTGCCGTTGGTCAGCGTGCCCGTGTAGTGGACGGTGACCGTATCGCCCGCCTTCGCTTCCGGCCCGGTGCCGGTTTTCACGTCTTTGATCTCGGTCTTGAAGTCGGCCATGGGGGTGCCTTTCCGTTTGATTTTGGAGAGAAGCGAATTGCGCTGTCGAGCCGAGATTCCTCCGAAATGCCGGCCCGGGCTTATGTTAACCCCCGCGACCAATCTCGACAACCCGCCCAGGGACCTCGCAGCCCGATCGCGATGGACTCCGTGGCTCGGTGTTAAGTGCTGAATTTGCCATGAAATTATGTGGCAAATTGCGAATTAATGGATTCTGTGATGCCTGATTCGAGTGCGTGCGAAGCCGGCTTCAAACGTGCCCATTCAGAAGTGATCGCCCCGGTCGCATTCGAGGTCAGGAAACATGCGTGACTTGCGTTGTGTGCAAGCGTCGTTGCGGGGAGGGGCACGGATGTTCGGTCGGCGGCCGAGAGAGGGGGGGCCTCCGAGACCTTGGCACGCCTGGTGAGATGCGCGTCTCGTGCGGTTTTCCCGGGGGAGAACACAATGCCGCTTGGAGGGGGGCGATGATTTGACGAAAGTGGTTTTTCTTGAAGGGATTATGGTGGATTGGGTTGGAGCTTTCAGCGAACTTTTGGAAGTCGCTTGCGATTGCGGCGGCCTCTGGTCCTAGCTACGCTGGTTGCTTGGGAACCGCGTGCCGCGATGCTTTCTTTTGATGAGCGCGATCGATATTCGACGCCTCTTGACCTTTTTTTGAACAGACAGAGAGCCAGCCATGACGAAATCGGTGAAAGTGACCGTGACCGATCGCGACGGTCGCCAGTACGCCTCGACGGGGTCGGCCTGGGAGCCGGTGATCGGCTACTCTCGCGCAGTGCGAGCGGGCAATACGATCCATGTCACCGGGACGGTCGGAGTCGAGGCCGATGGTACGTTCGCCCCGACGATGAAGGGGCAGGCGAAGCGAGCCCTTGAGATCATCATCGCCGCGATCGAGGCGCTCGGCGGCAGTGTCGGCGACGTGGTCCGGACCCGGATCTATGTCACGGACATTTCCAAGTGGGAAGAGGTCGGCCAGGCTCATGGCGACGTTTTTGCCCATATCCGCCCGGCCACGACGATGGTCGAGGTCGCCCGGTTGATCGATGGCGCGGCTCTCGTCGAGATCGAGGCCGATGCGCATCTCAGCCCCGAAGAGTCGCCGCTTCTCTAAGCAAATCGCAGAGGTCTTATCCAGGGGGCCGGAGTTCCGCGGGGATTTTCCGGCCCGCCAGGTAATAGACGTAAGCCGAGACCGCCCGGATCTCCGGTTCGTCGAGGACTCCACCCCAGGCGGGCATCGCGGTTCCCTGGGCGCCTTGGGCGATGACTTGCTGGACCTGGTCGGGGCGGTCACCGTGCTTCCAGGTCGGGGCGGACAGGTCGCCGACCGGCGGACCGATCAGGCTCAGGGCGGTCGGACCGTTGCCGTGGCCCGTTTCGCCGTGGCAGCCGACGCAACGAGACAGGTAGATTTTCCGCCCTTGGACCAGGAGGGGGTCGCCGGCAATCGCCTTCGGTGGCGGCCCCGCTGGTTTCTTGAGCATGTTGTAGGTCAGGGCCGCGCCCCCGAGCAGGGCCAGCATCGCGAAGAAGATCCGTCGCGAGGCGTCGGGGTCGACTCCCAGAGGGGGCTGGGGAGCCGTGGTCTCGTCGGTGGACAAAGGGGTTTCCCTTCAGGGTCGAAAGCCAAGGCCGAGCGTCTCCGCCGCCGGAAACAGTCGCGCGAGGCGGGATGAGTGAGGTCGTCGTAACCACGACCCTACCAAATCCCGCAAGGGGGCCGCGACGCCTCCTTTGGAGGAGGTGACAGGTTGGGAGGCGAGCCGTCGTCGAGGTCGGCCCTCGATCATTCCTCACCCCAGCTTGGGCGGGTCGGCCAGTTCCACGTTGGGAAAGAGCCGACGGAACTCGGCGTTGGCGTTGACCTCGCAACTCAGGGCGAGGTCATCGATGTCCTGACCGGCCTTTTCCTCGGCCAGAACGTCGATCCAGACGATTTGCTCGGTCTTGAGCGCAAGGACAGCCTCGGGGCCTGCCCCTCGTTGATCGGGATCGGCCCGCCTGAGAGTCGAGCCGCTCGGCCTCCAAAGGTTGGTCGCCCCGACTCTATGGTAGGCGAATCCGAACAGGAAGCGTTCGGGCAAAGCCATGGTCGGCTCCGGATTCGCGGAGTTTCTGTTCAAGCAAACCGCCGTCGCGCAGGACATTCAAACCAAGAGAAAGGGGCCGCTCCCCTTTTTGAGTCTTTTCCTCGACTTCGATCGTCGGGGAGCCAACCCAGCTTGGTTTATTGTTTGATATTGTATGGATCGCCGACGTCTCCCGATACTCTAGCTTTGCGATCTTCAGGAGATTCTGGGCCCGGAGAAATCGGACTTCTTCGTGCCGATTCTCACTCTTGGGAGGGCTGGAACCGTCGTGCTACAATCCGTTTTGGTGGAAATGGATCTGGCCTCGGCCTGTTCCCCCGAGATGATATCGCGATAAGAACGACGCCGATTCTTGCCGGACTTACGCTCTGCATTCCCGGAACCTCGAGACCGCGGGAGGCCCTCGTCTTCCTCATTGCCGAGTCGATTTCGTGGTTTGCCGTTGCTGTTATGTCTCTGTATTGCTCTAAAGGGGATGAGGACGTCGATAGTGCGGAGATCGAAGATGAGGTGGGTTCGCCGGATTGCGTTGCTGGCTCTCATCACCGCGGCGGTGAGTTCGCGGGAGGTCCGGGCGGAGTATGCGCTGCGAGACGGTGACACCGTTGTCTTCCTGGGCGACAGCATCACCGCGGCACGCACCTACGGCAAGATCGTCGAGCGTTATACCTTGCTCCGGTTCCCCGACCGCAAGGTGCGCTTTCATAACGCGGGCTGGGGGGGCGACACTGCCGTCGGGGGGCTGGCCCGGCTCGATCGCGACGTCTTCGCCCAGCATGCGACGGTGCTGATCGTCGCCTATGGTATCAACGACATCGGCTGGGGGGGCCGGGCCGATGAGGAGCACAAGGCTGCCTACCTCAACGCGGTCCGGACGATCGTCGAACGCTGCAAGGCAAAGCAGGTCCGCGTTTTCATCGGCTCGGCCGCGGTCACGGCGGCCGACCCCGATCAGAGCGAGACCGATTTCCTCCAGCGCATGTGTGACGACGGGATGGACATCGCCCGCTCGCTCGGCGAAGGGGCCATCGATATTCATCGCACCATGCGCTTGATTCAGAAGAAAGTGAAGGCCGCCAACGCCCGCGCCAAGGATGAAAAAGAGAAAAGCACGCTCCACGCCGCGGATGGCATCCATCTGAATGACCTCGGTCAACTCGCCATGGCCTATGCCATCATCAAAGGACTGGGAGCACCGGCCGACGTTTCATCGGTGACCCTTGATGCACGGACCCCAGCCCTGCTCCACGCCAAGGACTGCACGGTTTCGAACCTGAAGGGAGACGCCACTCGCCTGGAGTTCGACCGCCTGGACGAGGGGCTGCCCATCAACTTCGGCGTGTTCGGCGCCTTGTCGTTTCGGTTCATCCCGATTCCCGAGGAACTGAATCGTTACATGCTGAGCGTGCGTGACTTGCCTGCGGGCCGGTATTTGGTAGAAGCCGATGGTCGAGGGATTGGAACCTACACGGCCGAGCAGTTGACCCGAGGTGTGAACATTGCTTCAGCAACGACTGATCCCTGGGAGCCGGGGGGCCCTTGGGATGCGCAGGCGGCCTTGCTCCTGCAAGTCACGGATGCACGCGACCAGATCGCTCAGTCCCGCCGCCTGGCCGGACGCTACCTGCCCGACCGCCCCAACCGGGTCGAGATTGAAGAACGGGCCGACGGGATCAATTCCGAGCTCGAGGAACTGCAACGTCGGATCGCTCGACCCACCGCCTACCACTTCGTCGTGCGCCCCGCCGCCGCCGCCGCCGCCGCCGAGCCGGGCCTGGCCAAATGAGGGGTTGCGGAGCATGAGGCGTCTCCTCTGGGATCGAGCGCCGAGGTTCACGTAACTTAACGAATCCTCGGTGGTGAATTGGCCTACCCCTTTGCCAGGCATTCGTCAATAATGCCGCCGGTTGAGGGTGGTATCAAGGATGCCCGCCGTTTGAAATCAAGGGAATGATGGGGGTGGCCGTGGGCCAAGGGCGGAGATCGCGATCGACCTCGCTCCACGTCCTGTTGCTCGTGCTGGTGGTTCTGGGAGTCACGCCTGACCGCCTTGACGTCTCGTCGCTCATGCTTATCCCGATGTCCTGCCTGGTCTCGGCCGGGCCGGACGGCTTGGTGAAATCCGGCAGTGGCGGTGCGAAGGTTCGCGAGCCCGTGACTCAAGCGGCAGACGCGTCCGGCCAGGGCCTGACGATCGCGAGCCACGACGCGGAGGAACCAGCGCTCGGCGAGGTGGGCGAGTTCCCGACGCGGGAGACCTGTTGGGGTTTGCTTGGATGTGCAAACATCCTGCGGCACCTTGGGGCTCCGGAAACGGGATTGACCCTCCGATTCGACCCCACCGAATTGAGTGGCCACTGTCGTCGCCCGATCAATGAAGATTGGGGCTCGGCACGAATCGACTTACTCTGCCGTCTGACTTGCTGAACGGTCTGATTCCCCTCGGCTCCAGCGCCCTGTTCCATTCGCCGGCCCTCCTTCGATTCCCATCGTCGAGGACTTTCGCTCTCGATCCCGATCTCATCAGGGGACTGGCGCGACGTGGCCGTCAGCCGGGCGGATTTTCGTTCGATGCGGAATGGATATCGGTCGGATTGAGACAAGGAATTACGATCAAGAAGGGTGAGCGATGGACGACCTGCTGACGGCCCGTTCCTCAAACCGTGCGGCCAGGCAACCTGGTTTCGACAGGTCTCATGCCTCCGGGGACCAGGCTTCCGAGGTCTCCTTCGGTCCTCGGGCCGCGATCGGCATGTCGATCTGGTATGGGCTTGTCATTGGCCTGGCGGAGCTTGGCCTGACCATCGCTCTGAAGCCGCTCCGCGACCCGTCGCCCGGTTTCTTTCGGATGAACCGGCACATCGTCTGGACCATCCCGACGGTCTCGCTGGTTTTGTTCGGCCTCTGCGGCCTTCTGGCGGCCCTGGTCCTCCGATTCCGGCCTCAATGGGCCGTGCGGTTTACCACCGGCCTGTTCAGCGGGCTTGCGGTGTTGATCTTGCTGCTCACGATTCAGCGGCTTTACTCCTGGGCCTGCATGATCCTGGCCTGTGGACTCGCCTGCCGGCTGGCCGTGCGGCTCGAGATGCATCTCGCTCCGTTTCGCCGGCTCATCCGGCGGAGCCTGCCCGTGCTGGCCGTCGCAGTGTTCGGCCTCGTTTCCGTCTCGCTCGGCGGGCACATTCTTCGCGAGCGCTGGGCGATGGAACTGTTGCTGCCGGTCTCGTCGAATGCCCCGGACGCGCCGAACGTCCTCTTGATCGTGCTCGACACGGTGCGGGCCGATCGCCTGTCCCTTTATGGCTACGACCGCGACACGACGCCGAACCTGTCGCGGCTCGCCCGCCGAGGGGTCAAGTTCGAGCAGGCGAGGTCAACCGCTCCCTGGACCCTGCCCTCGCACTGCACCATGTTGACCGGCCTCTACCCGCACCAGATCTCGGCCGGGCTCCACGGTCCGCTCGACCAGACCCAGGCGACCTTGGCCGAGTTCCTCGCCGCCAACGGCTACGCCACCGGCGGCTTCGTGGCGAACACCACCTACTGCGGCGCTGAGACCGGGCTCAACCGTGGCTTCGCTCACTATGAAGACCACGACCTCTCGCCGTGGGGGATCCTCTGTTCCACGGCGATCGGTAAGCGGGTCCTCTCGCACGCCGTCGGGTTCGTTTACGCGCCGCTCGGCGAGAGCCGCAAGTCCGACCTTCGCAAGGATGCCGCGCGGATCAATCGCGACATGCTCGCCTGGATCGACCAGCAAGGGGATCGCCCCTTCTTTGCCTTTGCCAATTATTTTGATGTGCATAACCCTTACATGCCCCCGTCGACGTTCACCCGCCACTTTGGCGTCATCCCCAAGTCGAGCGAGGATTTCACGACCCTGGACCGTTGGTTCATTCTCGACAAGAAGACGCTGGCCCCGCGCGACATCCAACTGGTCAACGACGCCTATGACGACTGCATCGCCTCGCTCGACGAGCAGCTTGGCCGTCTCTTCGACGATCTCGAGAAACGAGGGCGGCTCGACAACACCTTGGTGATCGTCACGGCCGACCATGGCGAGCACTTCGGCGAGCATGAGCTCTACGGCCATGCCAGCAGTCTCTACGACCAGGAGATCCACGTCCCCTTGTTGGCGCTCCTCCCCCGCCGCGCTCATGCGGGACGCTCGGTTGCCGATCCGGTCAGCCTGCGTGATCTGCCGGCCACTGTCACCAGCCTGCTGGGCCTCGGCGGTACCTCGCCGTTCCCGGGAGACTCGCTGGCCCGCTACCTCGATTCCTCCACGCGGCCCGCGGAAGGTCCGTCGCTCTCGGAGGTCGATGCGCCGGTCAAAGCCGCACCGAACCAGGGACGATCCCCCGTGTTCCGTGGCCCGATGAAGGCCCTCACGTTCGGCAATGAGGTCTACATCCGCAATGGCGACGGGGTCGAGGAGGTCTTCGACGTTGAGGCCGACCCGTTGCAGACCCGGAACCTGGTGAGCTCGCCGGCCGTTCAAACGAAGCTCAAGGAGTACCGCGAGACGCTCGATCGGATGACGCGCGACGACACTCGCCCCGCCGAATGGCGGGGCATCGTTGCCAAGCTGCCGCCCACAACCGATCATCAAAAGAGCCTCGTGCCGTCGAGCGACTTGAAAGAGGCTTCCCATCCGTGAGGAGATCGAGCTCATGCCCGCGCTCAGAATCGTGGCCCTTTGCATCGCGTCGGCCATCGCCTATGGGCTCGTGCATGACCAGATCACCGCGCGGGTCTGCATCGAGTATTTCACGATCGGCCATCCCCCAGTCTTCCAGACCGAGTCTCCCACCCTGCTCGCGCTGGGCTGGGGGATCATCGCGACCTGGTGGTGTGGCCTGATCCTGGGCGTTCCGCTTGCGATGATCGCGAGGCTCGGTTCTCGTCCCAAGCTGACAGCGGCCGATTTCCGGAAACCGATTGCGGTCCAGCTCGTCTGCATGGGGGGAATAGCGGCGATCGCGGGCTGCATCGGCTACGTGGCGGCTCGCGCCGGTTGGGTTGAGTTGATGGAGCCACTTGCCTCCGAGATTCCGGCGCAGGCCCGTGTCCGCTTCCTGGCGGACCTCTGGACTCACCTGGCCTCATACGGGGCCGGGTTCCTCGGTGGGTTGCTCATCTGGGGCTGGGCATGGCGCGAGCGCAATCGCCGGCGCACTGCGATCGCGGGCACGCCCTTGTCGGTAACGCTCCGCGAGGCGGGCCAGGTTCACTGAGGTCTCGGGTCGGAGAGCTTCGGGATGAACGACTTCCTGGACTGGGCTCATGACCTCTCGCCGGTAGCGGCCGCGGCTTGGCTTTTCGGGGCGAACCTCGTTTCGTTTGCCTTCGCCGTGGCGTTGGGGCACCTGGCCCTGTTCTCGTTCTCCGGCAATCGCGTTTCGCTTCCGCCCGACCCGCTGGAGCCGAAGGAACTGGTCTACACGGCGGCTGGGATCGTGGTCAACTGGCTGATCACCATCGCCGCCTGGCTCCTCTGGCGCCATGGTTTCGTCGTCATTCGCAGGGACACCGGCTGGCGTGCCTGGCTCGACGTGCCGATTCTGGTCCTCGTCATGGATCTGGCGATGTACTTACTCCACCGGGTCGTCCATCACCCCTGGCTCTTTCCGATCCATCGGTTACACCACGACTACGACCGTCCGCGCCCCTTGAGCCTTTTCGTGCTCAACCCGCTGGAAACGCTCGGCTTCGGAACGCTCTGGCTGATCGTGATCGTCCTCTATCCGAGTTCCTGGCTCGGTCTCTCAACCTACCTGGGAATCAACCTCGGCACCGGAATGATGGGCCACCTGGGCGTTGAGCCGTTCCCCGGTTGGTGGTCGCGAGTGCCGGTCTTACGCCAAGTCGGGACGAGCACTTTTCACGCTCAGCACCACCAGGACGTCCACCACAACTTCGGCTTCTACACCCTGATCTGGGACCGCCTCTTCGGAACGCTCTTGCCGACCTACGACGCCGAATTCGGCCACACTTTGCCGGTTCCACCCACCGCGGCCTCTCACAAAGTCTGATCCTGCCGGGTGGGCACGAGAAGCCCCACACGACTCGCGGCCGATCGATCAAGCAGGGTGGAGAGTGTGCGTCGAATTCCGACTGCCAACTCTTCCGGCACTCGCCCCCAATATGCCTCGTTGAGAGGCTGATGGGTTATGAGCAGACATCCCCGATCGCTTTCTCCTGCTCGTATGCGGCCAGGATCGACTTCAAAAGCCCTGGGAACCGCTCTTCGACCTCGGCCAGTCGGAGTCGGCTGGAGAGCTCGACCCCAATGCGCTCGCAGCGAATCAGGCCGGCCTCGCGAAGGATCTGGTAGTGCTGCGAGCAGGTCGACTTGGCCAAGACCTTGCCCACCCGGCTCATCGTCTCGACACAGTTCAAACCCGACTCCGCCCTCATCAATTCGCAGACGATGCCGAGACGGACCGGGTCCGCGAGCGCGTGAAGGATGTCCGCGACGCTGACCTGTCCGATCTCGGGATGGCGGAGCGGCCTGCCTGCCATGTCAACGAATCCTTATGCTTAGCTCTGACCCTGAAAGCGGCGACACCCTTTTTCGAAATCGCTCGTGCCGAAGCGCCGCTGTTCGTTAGTTCCCTTGTTCGGGATTTATGAACTACCTATAGTGGAGTGTACGCGATCGACGCCGTGGAAACCAGTCACGAACCGGGCTTGAGACCCAGGATTTTCGCAATGCCTACGCTTCAGGATCCGCTAGTTGTCGGCGACTTGCAGCTTCCGAACCGGGTCATCATGGCGCCGTTGACTCGCTGTCGCGCGGTGGCCGGTCGCGTGCCCAATGCGCTCATGGCCGAGTATTACGTGCAGCGAGCGTCGGCCGGTCTGATCATCTCCGAGGCGACCTCGGTGACAGCCATGGGGGTGGGTTATCCCGACACGCCCGGCATCTGGTCGTCGGAGCAGGTTGAGGGGTGGAAGCGGATCACCGAGGCGGTTCACGCCGCCGGGGGCCGCATGTTCTTGCAGCTCTGGCACGTGGGGCGGATGTCCGACCCGATTTACCTTGGCGGTGCACTTCCCGTCGCTCCGAGCGCGATCGCTCCCTCGGGGCATGTGAGCCTGGTTCGGCCGTTGAAGTCGTTCGTGACCCCGCGGGCGCTTGAGCTCGAGGAGATTCCGGGGATCATCGAGGCCTATCGCAAGGGGGCGGAGAACGCCAAGCTCGCCGGGTTCGATGGGGTGGAGATCCACGGGGCGAACGGCTACTTGCTCGACCAGTTTCTCCAGGACGGCACGAACCAGCGAACCGACGAGTACGGCGGGCCGATCGAGAACCGGGCCCGGCTCATGCTCGAGGTGGCCGACGCGGTGATCTCGGTCTGGGGGCCACGTCGGGTCGGTATGCACCTCGCCCCCCGCGCCGATGGGCACTCGATGGGGGACTCCAACCTGCCCGCGACCTTCGGCTATGTGGCGACGGAGTTGGGGCGGCGGGGCATCGCTTTCCTTTGTGCTCGCGAGCACCTCGGTGACGGGCGGATTGGCCCCGAACTGAAACGAGCCTTCGGCGGCGTCTACATTGCGAACGAGAAATTCACGAAAGCCACCGCCGAGCAGGTGCTCGAGGCCGGTGAGGCCGATGCCGTTGCCTTCGGCGTCCAGTACATCGCCAACCCGGACCTACCGTACCGCTTCTCGATCGATGCCCCACTCAACGCACCGAACCCCGCAACCTTCTATGCCTCCGGCCCTGAAGGCTACACCGACTACCCCCGGCTCGAGCCGGTGGCCTCGGCCGTGTGAATGAAAAATGGGCACGCTTTGAAATCGGAATGACTTCACGGGAGTATGATCTGATGGAATATCGGCAGCTTGGCGGATCGGGGTTCAAGGTCCCCGTGCTCAGCTTTGGCACCGGCACCTTTGGTGGCGGCAACGAGTTCTTCAAGGCGTGGGGGGCGAGCGACGTCGCCGAGGCCTCGCGGCTGGTTGACGTCTGTCTCGAGGCCGGGCTGACCATGTTCGACTCGGCCGACATTTACTCGGACGGTCTGGCGGAGGAAATTCTCGGCCAGGCGATCAAGGGACGCCGGGATCAGGTGCTCATCTCGACCAAGGGGACGTTTCGCCACGGCAGCGGACCCAATGACGTGGGCTCCTCGCGGTTCCATCTTACCAGAGCGGTCGAAGGGAGCCTGCGGCGGCTGGGCACCGATTATATTGACCTCTACCAGCTTCACGGTTATGACGCCTTGACGCCGGCTGAGGAGGTGCTCGGCACGCTCGACGACCTGGTTCGCGCGGGGAAGATTCGCTACATCGGCTGCTCGAACTTCTCCGGCTGGCACGTCATGAAGGCGTTGGCCGTCTCGGAAAAATACGGTCTGGCGCGGTACGTGGCGCACCAGGCTTACTACTCGTTGATTGGCCGCGACTACGAGTCGGAGCTGATGCCATTGGCCCTCGACCAGAAGGTCGGCGCCGTGGTGTGGAGCCCGCTCGGGTGGGGGCGACTCACCGGGAAGATCCGCCGCGGCAGTCCGCTTCCGCAAACCAGCCGCCTCCACAATCAAAAAGTGACTGATATCGGCCCGCCGGTTGCGGACGAGTTTCTCTTCCGAGTGGTCGACGCTCTCGATGCGGTCGCCAAGGAGACCGGTAAGACCGTGCCGCAGATTGCGCTCAACTGGCTGCTCCAGCGGCCGAGCGTGTCGACCGTCGTGATCGGAGCGCGGAACGAGGAGCAACTGCGTCAGAACCTCGGCGCCGTCGGCTGGAACCTCACCGCGGCCCAGGTCGCCACGCTCGATGCCGCAAGCGCCGTGACCCCGGCCTACCCGTACTGGCACCAGCGCGGCTTCGCCGAGCGCAATCCGCCGCCGGTTGCCTGAGCGATCGACGGTCCTCCCGTCGCACGGCCGACCCGGTTTCGCCGGGTCGGCGGTTTTGCCTCCCCTTGATGGGTTGGCTACCTAGGCGGTGGCCCGCTGCCCCTCGACGACGCTGAGGTCGCCCTGGGTAGATACGATCCGGCTGAGTTGGAATCCAGCCGTTGCATAGAGCCGGCGGAACTCGTCCTCGGTGCGCTCGACGCCCCCTGGGAGGAGGAGCATGTTGAGGTCCAGGAGTTTGCCGAACGAGGGCGCATTCCCTGCTGGGAGGACGTGCTCGACGACCAGGAGCTTGGCTTGTTCCGGCATGGAACGTCGGATGTTCCGGAGGATCTGCGTGGATTTCTCGTCGTTCCAGTCGTGGATGATGTGTCTCATGAAATAGGCATCGGCTTCGACGGGGATGGAATCGAAGAAGCTGCCGCCGATCAACTGGCAGCGATCGGCGACCCCGGCTTGTTCCAGGTTCAGGCGGGCGCGTTCGATGACGTGCGGGAGGTCGAAGAGCAGCCCTTTCATTTGCGGATAGCGCAGCAAGATACCGATCAGGTTCCTGCCATTGCCGCCGCCGATATCCGCCAGGACGTTGATGCCGGAGAGGTCGTAGGCGTCGAGAAACGCTTGCGTCTCACGTCCGTGGATCGAGGTCATGGCGGCATCGAATACAGCGGCCTGTTCGGGGCGTTCGCTGAGGTAGTCGAAGATCGGCTGGCCGTAGATGCGGTCGAATGCCGTCTCACCCGTTCGGATGCTCGCCAGCAGTTCGCCCCATGATTGGTAATGCTCCTCGCCCATCATGACGGCCATCGCCCACTGCGAGTTCGGCTCATCGCTCCGGAGCGTTTCGGCCAGGGGAGTGAGCTGAAACTTGCCAGCGCTGTCTTCGGAGAAGACGCCCACGCTCGCCAGGGCCCGAAGCAGGCGATAAAGGGAGCGGGCGTGGGTATCGGTGGCCTGGGCAAGCTCCTCAACACCCTTGGGGCCGTCCTTGAGCCGGTCGGCGATGCCGAGCTTGGCGACGACATAAACAGCCTGCGAGATCCAGGACCCGGTGATCATTCGGGCCATCTGCTCGGGTGCGGTGAGTTCGGGCATCATCGATTCCTTGCTTTGCTGGTGCTTCCTGCCGTGCCCTTGTGTGCCGGGCTGGACTCTCAGGAAGATAGCGGTTCCTTGGAGCCGATGACAAGGCGGGATTCACCCGTCCGCGGGCCTTGCCGGAGGGAAAATCAGGCCATGAACATTCTGCGGGCTCATCATGTTGCGATCATCTGTTCCGACTACGAGACCTCGAAGGCGTTCTACACGCGGACGTTAGGGCTGGAAATCGTCTCGGAAGTTCATCGGAGCGAGCGAAATTCCTTCAAGCTCGATCTGCGGCTGCCGGACGGCACCCAGATCGAGCTCTTCTCGTTTCCGAGCCCCCCACCACGCCCGAGTTACCCCGAAGCGTGCGGGCTGAGGCATCTCGCATTCGAGGTGGCCGACATCGACGAAGCGGTCTCGTCCCTCGAAAACCAAGGGGTCATCGTGGAGAAAGTCAGGATCGACGAATACACAGGTCAGCGTTTCACATTCTTTGCCGACCCGGACGGCTTGCCGTTGGAATTGTATGAATCACGGCGTTGAAGCGGTTGGGACTTTCGGATGTCTCAGGCGGGCGGGGAGTGTGCGTGCCATCCCTATCGAGAATTCCTGGCCGTTTGTGTGATTGAATCAGGAAGGCATCAACCTGCGGTCGTGTGCGGAGCGTCGGAGGGGATCGGGCGTCGGCCTTCCTCGGGCTGGGAAGCGAGGGGATTCCGGATACCACGGGCTCCGAATTGGGAACCGGTGGTACCCGGAAGCCGGCTGGGATTGGTGGGAACTTGTTGTGGTGCTTGTAGGATAAGATTGCCTTTATGTCTTGTTTTCGAATTCGACGTCGATGACCTCTTCCTCACCCTGCTTCTGCTTCTGACCTTGGCCTGCCTGGGCACCCCCGTTCGACGATGTGGAGGCTCCGCTCGCCGCTCCCGCCTGGCCGCCGGCCGCGGCTGATGCGGCGTAGAGGTGTTCGGACATGGCTTGGCTGGCTCGTTGGAGGTCTTCGAGCGCCTGGTTGATCGCGGCCGTGTCTTCCCCGGTTTTCACCTGGTTGACCTTGGCGATGGCGTTGCGAACCGCGGACATGTCGGATTCCGAGAGTTTCTCCTTGTTCTCCTCGAGCAGTTTTTCCAGTTGATAGACGCGCTGCTCTGCACTATTTCGGGCCTCGGCGAGTTCGCGGCGGCGCTTGTCTTCGGAGGCGTGGGCGGCGGCGTCGCGCTGCATCCGATCGATCTCGTCTTTGGTCAGGCCGCCGGAGGATTCGACCTTGACCGACTGTTCTTTGCCGGTGCCTTTGTCCTTGGCGGAAACTTGCAGGATTCCGTTGGCATCAAGGTTGAAGGCCACCTCGATCTGGGGCGTTCCCATCCGGGCGGGCGGGATGCCCTCGAGGTTGAATTCGCTGAGCAGGCGGTTGTCGGCCGCCATCGGCCGCTCCCCTTGATAGACCTTGATCGTGACCGCGGTTTGGTTGTCATCGGCGGTGGTGAAGGTCTCTTTCTTTTCGGTCGGGATTGTCGTGTTCCGCTCGACGAGCTTGGTGAAGACACCTCCCTTGGTCTCCAGGCCCAGGGAGAGCGGGGTGACGTCGAGCAGGAGCAAGTCCTTGACCTCGCCGGTCAAGACCGCGCCTTGGATCGCCGCGCCGACGGCGACGACCTCGTCGGGGTTCACTCCCTTGTGGGGCTCTTTGCCGAAGAGCTCCTTGACAATCGCCTGAACGAGCGGCATTCGGGTCGCGCCACCGACGAGGACGACTTCGTGGATCTCTCCCGGCGTCAGCTTGGCGTCTTCGAGCGCCTTACGGACCGGAGGCTTCACGCGTTCGAAGAGGGAATCGGTCAGTTTCTCGAACTGAGCGCGGCTGATCGCCATCGTCAGGTGTTTGGGACCGGTCTGGTCGGCCGTGATGAATGGGAGGTTGATGTCGGCCTGGGCCTGGAAGGAAAGGTCTTTCTTGGCCTTCTCGGCGGCTTCTTTGAGCCGCTGGAGCGCCATCTGGTCTTTGCGGAGGTCGATCCCCTGCTCTTTCTTGAATGTGTTGGCGATGTCGTTGATCAGCGCCTCGTCCCAGTCGTCGCCTCCCAGGTGGGTGTCGCCGTGGGTGGAGAGGACCTCGAAGACGCCGTCGCCCACGTCGAGGATCGAGATGTCGTAGGTGCCGCCGCCGAGGTCGAAGACAGCGATCTTCTCGTTCTTTTTCTTGTCGAGTCCGTAGGCCAGGGCCGCGGCGGTCGGCTCGTTGATGATCCGGGCGACCTCCAGGCCTGCGATCTGGCCGGCGTCCTTGGTGGCCTGACGCTGGCTGTCATTGAAGTAGGCGGGAACCGTGATCACCGCTTTGCGGACCTTGTGTCCGAGGTGGCTCTCGGCGGCCTCCTTCAGCTTGCGGAGGATATAGGCCGAGATCTCGGGAGGCGTGTATTCCTTGCCGCCCACCTGGATTTTGACGAAGTCGTCGGGCGAGCCGACGATCTCGTAGGGGACCATCTTCTCTTCGGTGGCGACTTCCTTGTGGCGGCGGCCCATGAACCGTTTGATGGAATAGATCGTCCCCCTGGGGTTGGTGACGGCTTGACGTCTGGCCGGTTCTCCCACCAGGATCTCTCCCTTGGGGGTGAAGGCGACGACCGAGGGGGTGAGCCGGCTGCCCTCTTGGTTGGGAATGACCGTCGGTTCGCCTCCTTCCATCACCGCCACGACGCTGTTGGTCGTCCCCAGGTCGATCCCAATAATCTTTTCGCCTTCTGCCACGGTGAACCTCCTCTTGAGTGTCCGACGAGCCAGGATCCAGAGTCCAGGTCGGGTCACAGTCTTTCTGGAACGAGCGCCGCGAGGGCAAAGGGAACGAGTGGATCAGTGAGTCGTGCGTCGCTTCGATCAATCGTTATGCGAAGTTCGGTGGTCGCTTGATCATCGAGTCGCTTGACTTGATGCCGGGTTGGCCGATCCCATGGATCATGAGGTGCGACCAGGTTCGCATCCGGAATCCGAGAACGATCTGCAGCACGCCGAAGGCGATCGAGTACGCCCCGATCAACCAGACGACGGCCAGGGCCCCGGTCATTGGTCTGACGATCAGGGCCATTCCAAACAGGACGGACAGGAGACCGCTGATCGCCAACAGCCACTCGCCTTCGATCTCTTTGCGGAGCCGGACGGCCGCAATGATCTCGAGGACGCCCGTGAAGACGGCCCAGAACGCGATCAGGTAGAGCAACGCCAGCGCCGTGATTCCCGGCCAGGCAAAGGCGACGATTCCCACGGCGACGCCGAGCAGGCCATCAATGAGCATGGCCCACCAAGGCTGCTCGCCCCGCGGTCGGCCGGCGATCGCCGCGGCGATCGTGAAGAGGCCACCCACCAGGGCGAAGGCCCCGTAGAGGAGGATCAGGCTGGCCAGGGTAATCCCCGGCCAGGCGATCGCCGCGATTCCAAAAAGGATCGCGACGAGGCCCCGCAACATCAGGGCCCACCAATTTCGTGACAAGTCGACCATTTCTTGCTCCCATAGGGGGATTGAGACTTTAGTCAAGCCAGGATGTCTGTTCTCGGTTGATCTCTTTCGTGGCTCGCGTACCGTTGGTGAGACCGAGGAATCATCTCGTGTCGGTAACGAGAACAGCCCGAGTGATTGCCATTCACTCGGGAGGTCTTTCCTGCGACTCGGCCGTTGTCGTTGTCGCCTCGCCGACGGCCCCCCGCGTTTGCGGGGGGCCTGGACCAATAGGCCGGGAACCGGCGTTCAAAGATGGTGATGGAACCATGTATTGACTTTGTCCCACCAATGTGTGGCCGTTTGGCTCTGGCGGATCCGCTCGGCGGAGCTGGTGGGATGGGTTCGCTCCTGTCGGAGTTGGTTCTCCATTTGCTCGACCTCGCGAAGCATTTCATCCACGTCTTTGCGCTGGTCTTTCGCGAGCACTTCGCGGTAGAGCTGCAATCGCTTATGGGCGATGCTCATGTTGGCCATGGCTTGCGCAAGGTTGTTTTCTTCCAGGGACCGCTTCGCAAACCAGATCGCGTCCCGGGCGGAGGCGAGTTCCGAGTCCTCCTTGACGGAGCGGAAATCGAGGCCACGGACCATGGCCATCGCTAGCGCCTTGGCCGCAACGTCAGACTTGTTCTCCCCCAGGGCCTTGATTGCCCTCGTGAACTGGGCCTCGATCGGGTCGAGTTTAGCGATGGCCTCCGTGATGACTCGCTCCGACTCGACGAGTTGGAGGCCGGCGACCGCAAACGCGTTGCGTCGGGCCTCCACGATCGGGGCCAACGTCTGGGAATGGAGAATCCCCGCGTATAAGGGGATGTCGTCATCCTGGATCACGAGTTCGTCTTCGAAGATCGTCTTGCCGTCGGGGGCGATGGTCTTCGTATGGACAATCGTCTTGGGGAGCATCTTGCGGATCGCCTGGGTCCCCTCGCGACACTTGGTCAGTTCCTTGAGCGCTTCCTTGGTGTCGTCGGCATCAAGGGCGATTCGCGCCTTCCCGAGATGCTCGAAGACATCGATCATCAGCAGCGAGAGTTGTCGCTGGTCCTCTTGGGCCAGTCTTTCCGTGGTTTCGTTCGACAACTCAGTATGGTAGCCCTTCTCGGTGCCGAAGGTTCGGACAATGCGATGGTTGCTCTTCTCCTTCTCCTTGTCTTTCTCCTTGTCCTTCTCCTTGGTCGAGGGCGCGGCGGAGGATGGCTGTTGTCCCCACGCCGGCACCGCGATGAAGATGAACGTGAAGGCCAGCAGGCTTGCGGCCAGCAGCCGCCACGTTGGCGTTGACCCTAGATAACGGCCTCGCATGATCTGATCTCCTTAGACCTTCGATCGGTTGCAAACCCGTGGTGCGCGAGTCTCCAGAGCTGCTAGTTCGTTCCCGAATTCAAGGTGTTTTGGGTGGCTGCAAGCGACCGCGGCCACCCAGACTCGGGTGTCTTGTCGGTTTAGAAAATTGGCAACTGACGATGCGAGTAACCTTTGATAACCCACGACCGCCATGGAAAACCGGGATTCATCCGGTCGTGTTCCCTGCGTGAGATAGCAGCGCCGGCTTCTGCTTGGAAAAGAACGAGAGGCTGAGAATCCCGGCCAAGCCGTGGCGACTGGTCAACCTCCCGAGGTGCGCTGCTCTGGCGGATACTTCATGCATTCTCCGAACAGGGCATCGAATTCAGGGCTGAGCTCCGCGGCCTCTCCCTTGAGTTGCCGGAGGAACTCACGTTCCTCATCTTCGATTTTGTCGTCGTGAAGAACCATGCGTCGGAGCCATTCCGACTTCTCGGGCCCGATCCGGCCGTCCGCCAGGATGTACTTCTTGATCGAGTTGTAGAAGAACCGCTCGAAGGCATGCGTGCGCTGTTGTACTCGCTTGTGCAACTCGACCAGGAAATCGGCCTCTCTGAGATGGAGCGTGCCGTCGGTTGTGGACAAGGCACTGCGAAGCACCTCGATCTCATGGCCTTCCACCCGTCCATTGCGGACGATCCGTTCTTCGAGTCCGCGCAAATCCACCATGATTGAGTCTCCCCGAAAAATGGTCCCCTCGAAGGGCTTGGGTTCCTTGAGGTTCGGGGCTCCGGGCTTGACGGGAATGCCCCGTTGGGGCTTGGGTCCGAATCGCTTCTCCGTTGGGCCGACCGAGGCCGTGCGCGGGACCGATCACACGCCCCGGAATGAATTCGAGACCTGGGCGCTCAGTTGGGCGATGGCGGCTTCCGCGACACCAAAGGAGGAGGCGGGGTTTTGCCCGGTCACGAGGTTGCGATCGGTGATGACATAAGGCATCCAGGACTTGCCGGACCGGAAGTCGGCCCCTTGGTCGCGAAGCCGGGTCTCAAGGAGGAAGGGCATCTTGTCCGCCAGCCCAACCTCTTTCTCTTCCTTGTTGGTGAACGCAGTGAGGCGGTAACCCTGAAACGTCCAGGTGCCGTCCGCCTGGGTAGCCGGCAGAAGCCCCGCGGGGCCGTGACAGACGGCGGAAATGAGCTTTTGGTCCTCCTGCATGCGATTGAGGATTCCCCTGAGGGTCTGGGAGTGGGCCAGATCCTGCATGGGGCCATGGCCCCCTGGTAAATAAATCGCGTCGTACGAATCGATCTGGGCTTTGGAGAGCTTTTCCAGTACGAGCGGGCGCTTCAGGTCCTCAAGGGAGGCGAGGTAGTCCTTGAACTGCTTGATGATCTTGGCTCCCCCCGAGTTTTTCTCCGGGGCCAGGCTTTCCTGGTCAAGGGGGGCCTCCACTCCGCCTGGCGTGGCAATCTCCACGACCAGCCCGGCCGATTGGAACAACTTATGGGGGACGACGAGTTCCTCGGCCCAGAAGCCGGTCTTTCGGATCGTTCCATCACCCAACGTCAGTTGATTGGCCCCAGTCACGACCATCAGTAGCCGGAGCATGATGTCGTTCCTTTCTCCTCGGAGCTTTCGTGGTCGGGAAGGAGAATCGAACCGGCGACGACCATGGCGGAAGGCCAAATCAAGGAGGCTCTTACGCATTTGCTCGCGGTGGAATGTCTCCCTGTTCGCTCCAGGCCTCTCCCCGTCCAGAACGATTGATCCTTGGTCTCAAAGAACCAGACGCAAGGGGTGCGCCATGTGAGGTGAGCCGGCCGAGATCTTTCGGTTGGGCCGTCGTATCGTTCTACGGGAAAAGATGTTGCGAATAGAGGCGATTGCCCCGAGGAGGGAGCGGCGGACGGCGGGCGAGTCGGCTTTGAGGCCGGGATCGGGTGACACTTTGTCGGTCCCACTCAGGGGGAGCGACATCTTGGCGAAGCTGCGAGGGGTGGGTTTTCCAGGCCGAGCCGCCAACGACCTTGCGAAGGCGCTGGACCGCGAGCGGCCCTGAAGCGATCGGCGTTCGCCGGTCCCCAGCGCTCAGCTTTGTTTTGGTGTCCTCGACTCGGCGTACCCCTGGCACTGGAGGACCGGCTGCCTCGGGTATTTCACGAACCGAGCCTCGGCTTGCGAACGTTCGCAGAGCAAGAATCTTGATCCTTTACCCGACGTGATGACCCTCATCCAACTGCATCGTTCGCAAAGACTCATGGTCATCATCGTGAAGTCGCGTCCTTTCCATGGTTGACCGTCGGGTGGCTCCTGGGCTTGTGATGCACACTTACCGGCTTTGCCTGTGCGGCGTTTGTCAGGTCAAGACGGCCTTACGGGTGGTCCCGGTCGGTCGAGAGGCTTGCAGCCCCGAACGGGACGCGCTTTCAAGATACAAAGTGTGAGCATTTTGTTTCTCGCCCTCAATAGAGGTTGGGTTGAGTGGGCGAAAAGCATGGGGGGCGACTCCTGTCGCGGATTGCGTCAGACGCTCCGGCGGGCAACAGCCCCTGCTCGCGTGCGAACGCGGCCACGGCGTCCGCGAACTCAAGCGGGTGAAGGATGAGCCAGTCGTGGCTAGCCTCGGACCAGGCGATCCGGCTGTCGCGGATCGCGGCATGGAACCGCTCCGCGCAGTGAGGGGGGAACGTGTAGTCGCGGCGGCCCCAGGCGAGCAAGGTCGGCGCCTCGATCTGGGGGGCGACTTCCAGCGGTTCGGTCGAGGCCGCGAGCCAGAACGCATGGTAGAGACAGTTGCGAGTATGACGCACAAGGTTGGCGAGCATATGAGGCGTCAACGGCAGGTTGAGCCGAGATTCTTCCATCAGGCCGTCGCGAAGCCGGCTCTTGAGGAGACTCCACCAGGTGGCACCAGGGAGGCCGCCCACGCTGTCGACCATGACCAGGCCGTCGAGCCGGCTGGGATGGCGCACGCCCATCAGGGCGGCCACGGCTCCCGTGTCCGAATGGCCGACCACGAGGGCCCGATCCAGATTCAAGGCGTCGAGCAAGGCGGCCGCCCAATCAGCCCCCTCGGCGAATCCCCAGGGCTGCTTCACACGCTCCGAAAGCCCTGAGCCCGGCATCTCGGCCACGGTCACCTGGAAATGCTCGGCGAGGGCTTCAATCGTTCCCCGGTAGCTGGCAGCCTGGAGGAACACGCTCGGGATCAGCAGCAACGGCGGACCTTGGCCTGCCTGGAAAAACCGGGTGCGCATCCCGTTCGCTTCGATGAACTGCTCGGCCCACCTGGGCAGGGTCGGAGGAGCCAATTGGGGAGCCATCGGCTCGGTGCGTGTTGCCATCGGATGCAGGGCCCCTTCGCAAGAAGTCGCCGATCGAGCGTCCCAAGAATTACGCCCACGGGAGTAATGCGAATGGCGAGCCCAAAGAGTGAAATTCCGCGGGCACATCCGGCTCGAGGGCCGGGAATGGGGCCGCGGAGGTAAGAGGCCGATTCCTTGGCCAGGAGGGATCAATCTTCCTCGCGAACGGCTTCGATCACGCTGACCGGCGAGGGGGTTGCAATGACCCGCGTGAGCCGGAAGCCAGCCGCCGCGAGGAGTGTGCGGAACTCCTCTTCGGTTCGCTCTCGTCCACCAGTCATCACGAGCATGTTCAAGTCCATGAACTTGCCCAGTGAGGGTTCGTTCCGTGGCGGGATGACCGACTCGACCAGCAGGAGCCGGCCCCCTCGAGCCATTGCGCGATGGCAATTCTGGAGGATGGCGACACTCTTGGCGTCGTCCCAGTCGTGAATGATCCACTTGAGTGTGTAAATGTCTCCGCCGGTTGGGACCGATTCGAAGAAGTCACCGCCGACAGCCTCGAGTCTTCCGTTCAGCCCCTCCGCACCGAGCCTGTTTTGCTCCCCCGCGACGACCTGAGGCGCGTCGAAGAGAAGACCCTTCGCGGTTGGGTTTGCTTTGAGGATCGCGGCCAGGAAGGTGCCCTGCCCCCCTCCGACGTCCACCACGGTGCGGGCCGAGGCGAAGTCGCAGGATTGGACCACTGCGTCTTCGATCGACCGGGTGAGCCCGGACATCGACTCATTGAAGACCTTGGCGACTTCCGGATTCTGAGCGTAATACTCCCAGACGGGCATCCCGAAGTGGTGATCGAAGGCGATCTCTCCGGTTTTCACGCTCTGCAGGACGTCGCGCCAGGCGTCATAGTGGTCTTCGCCCAATTCCGAAATCGCAGTCGCTCGGAGTGAGCCGGGAACACCCGACCGGAGGGCATCTCCCAGGGGCGTCGCCGCAAATCGCCCTTGCTCATCCTCAAGGAAAAGACCGGTGCTTGCCAGCGCCCTGAGTAAGCGGTAAAGCGAGGGCGCGTGAGTGCCCGTCGCCACGGCCAATTCCGCGGCCGTCTTCGGCCCATCCTGCACGAAATCGGCGAGTCCGAGCTTCGCGGCGACGTAGACCGCCCGCGAAGTCCAGAAACTGTTGATGATCTGGAATAATTGCTCTGCAGGGGAGAGAGTTGCCTGAGTCACGCAGATCCTCCTGGGCATGAACTGGGGAAGGGCGAGACCTTATCTTGGTGCTTTGCCCGACGCAATACATCTTGAATGACGATGTGATCTGTCTGAAATGTCAACGAGATCGAAAATAAGTGAATGGTGGAAACGGCTCGCTGATGCAGGTTCCGTGGCCCAAAAGTGGTGCGGTGGCGAGCGAAGTGAGAGAATAAGAAATGCGACCCCCTACCTTGGCATCAGGCCAGATCAACGACCCGACGCCGGGATCGGGATGGTCGCCTCAATCCAAATGGAATCGAAATTGGTGAGGAGAGAGCGACACGCGATG
This sequence comes from Singulisphaera photorubra, assembly GCF_045290345.1. GTDB lineage: Bacteria > Planctomycetota > Planctomycetia > Isosphaerales > Isosphaeraceae > Singulisphaera. Next base: position 7,435,142 of record NZ_CP155447.1, read on the forward strand.
ACGATGAGCCATGCGATCGGTGATCAGGAGCGGGCCGGTTGATCCCCCGGGAGTCTCGCGCCGAGAGCGAACGGCCGGAGCGAGTGCTGAACTGGCGCGGAGCGTTGGGTCAGACGGCGTTGGGGCTGTCGGCCTTGTTGTGGCTGGCCCTGATGTGGATCTTTGTCGTGCAGCCCGACGCGTGCGCGGCGATCACGGTCTTCCCGGTTTGGGCCTGGCTTTTCCCAGGCCTCACCCTTGCCGCGGTCGGAGGAGGTTTTCAGGGCCGTCGTTGGGGCCTGTTCCTTGTTTTGGCCTGGAGCTTTTTCTTCTTCGCGTTGGCGGAGGAACCGTGGAGCTTGCTCCGGTCATTAACCAGGCACGATACCCCGACGCGGGGGGGACGAGCCGTGCGGGTCGTCTCCTTGAATTGCGCGATCGGGAATCCGAACGCCGCGCGCGAAGTCGCGCGATTTCGCCCTGACATCGTGCTGCTCCAGGAGTCACCCAACCGAGAGGTGGTCAAGACGCTGGCTCGCGAATTCTTCGGGGTGGAGGGGAGCGTCGTTTATGGGCCCGACGCCACGTTGCTTGTACGGGGGAAAGTTGTCGCCTCGGACTTGCCGCCGAACCAGCGAGCGTACTTCGTCCAGGCGCAAACCCAACTCGCTTCGGGCCTCACGGTCGAGGTGATTAGCACGAGGCTGGTGCCCGCTCACTTTCGGCTCGACCTCTGGTCCCCCGACTGTTGGCGTGAGCAAGCGGAGAATCGGAGGAAGCGGCGAACGCAAGTCGAAACGATCGTTCGTAGCCTCAAGGCGATCCCCGCAACCCGCCCCATAATCCTGGGAGGAGACTTCAACGCGCCGCAAGGCGACGCCGCATTTCGTTCGTTTTCGCCTCGGCTTCACGACACTTTCCGCGAGGCGGGACGGGGCTGGGGAAATACCGTGATCAATGACGTTCCTTTTCTTCGGATCGACCAGATTTGGTCATCGAGCTCGCTTCGAACGCTGAATGTCTTCGTTGCGAAGACCCGGTGTTCGGATCATCGCATGGTGATTTGTGACTTGGAAATTCTGCCGCCCTGATGGGGTGAAAACATCGGGAGCGGTGACCGCAAGAATCATCGGTGCTTTTGCTCGATCGCGGATCGTTGAAAAGAAATCCCGACGGGGCTGCACCTGTTTCCGAGCCAACGGCCCACTGACTCAGAAGCCACCGCCGACGAGATAATGGTTTTCGAGCACCAGATAGATGATGGTCGCCACCAGGAAGAGCCCCGCCATGGCGATGAGGTAGAGGATCAGCACGGGCATCGGCCCGAGCCGGGCTTCGAACCGACGAGCGCCCTGCCAGGCGAGCCATCCGATGATGGGATAAGCGACGAGGCCCGCCGAGGCCAACGCGATCAAGGCGGGATCCGTCTGACGCTGATCCTGAACGTTCACGATGGCGATCGCCACGTACAAGACGAGCAACCCGAGGTGCCAGGTCTTCAGTTGAACGCACGACGCGCGCCATTCTCTGGATCCGAAGGGAGCGTGGATTCCGGTCATGATCTTCTCCTTCTCCAAAGGTACTGGCCCGAATCAATAGCTATCGTTCGTGATCGACTCGCCCCCGCTTGGAGTCCCCAGCGCCTTGAGGATTCGCGGGTTGATCGTGTTCTGGATGAACCGGATCGAGCCATTCGCGAATAAGAAATTCGCTCCGCTCTGGAATGGGCTGCCAAATCCGTCGGGAGACTGGTTGATTCCTCGGCCGGGATCACGCCAGTTCGTCGGGCTGCCCCAAGCCTTGAATTTTGCGGGGACCTCGCCCGCCATGATCGTGTGCTCTCTACCGTCGGTGATGTCGTTGAAAACGCGATTCTTATCGCCCCCGAGCACCAACGCATTTCCGGAGTAATGACTGAGGGCGTAACCCCTGCTGTCTCTCTCGGCTGAGCGGATTCCTGGATTTAAATAAAAGGACACGACGGTCCGAAAAGACGTGGTGTTGACTCGGTCGTTCCAAGGGAGGTCAAAATTGATCTGATTGTAGACGACATGATTCTCCGCCTGGGAAAGGATCAGTGACTGCCAACTGTGATGAGCACGCCCCTGGGGGTCGAATGTCCCGCCTGGAGGAAGACTTGCGGACAACTCATGATAGTTATGGAGAGCCAGCCCCATCTGTTTGAGGTTGTTGACCGATTGGGATCGCTTTGCCGCCATCATGCCGCCACTGGAGAGGAGGGGCTCGCTGGAAGTCAGTAGCCAACCCGTCTGGTGGGCGACGCCCACGCTCGTGAGCCCGGCGACGAACATCAGCACGATGATCGCGACCAAGGAGGTGGTCCAGGATCGCTTCCACGGGGTTGCGGGCGGGTCTCCCCCCTCCCCTTGAATTTGGCGATGGAGCCAACCCAGGAAGAGGTGCAGACCGCCCGCGAACAAGGTGAGGCAAACCAGGCCAGTGATCAGGCCGCCACCATTGATCTGAATCTCCGCGAATCGGCCCAGAAAGATCAGCCAACCCAAGGCGAGGTTCGAGGCAAGATCGATTGGTACGGCGAAGCCCATACATCCGATCAGCAAGAGGGTCAGGAACCCTAGGCTTCCCCATTTAAGGCATCGACGCATCAGGGGTTCCTCGCTTCCACGTTCCCTTGTGTTTCCTGAGCGTTCATCCAGCGGATCTCACCGCTGGTCAGGAGCAGGAGCCGACCGTTGTCGAAGAGGTCGGGTTCGAGTGCAAGGGGCGTCGCTCCTCGGTCCGCGACCTGCCCGCCGTGGTAGACGTAGCGCATGCCCGAGGGGTCGGGTAACAGCCAGAACGCCTCGGGAATGGCAGGGTCGTTCGAGTCAGCCGGGAATTGCCCGTTGTGCCCCCGGGCGTAAGTCCAGAGCGCTCCTCGGAGCCGATCGAGACTCTGGCGGCGGGCCGACTCCTCCGCGGGGATCGGCGGCGTGGTCTCGGCTGGCAACTTGTAGGTGTACCCTGCTTTCCGCCAGGCGCCTGGGGTCATGAGCTCCCTCGCCCCCGAGATCATCGTGAGGACGAGAAGGAAGAGCAGTCCCCAGAGCGCGACGACTCCGACCGCCTTTCCGTAGGTGAGGCGGGGGAGCCGGGGAAAGTCCCCTCGCAGCGAATTCCAGACCCACTGGATGCCCCAGGCACAAACCAGGAAGCCTGCCAAGAAGAAAGAGATCGTTTGCACCCGGAGCCGCGCGACGTCGGAAAGCATCAGGACGGGCATGCCCGCAACCGCGGTACTCGGGCGCAAGGCAATCAAGCAAGAAGTGAGAAAGAAACTGCGGGAAATCGGCCACATGGCGTTGGGCCTCTGAGTTTCAGGACAGCCGGTGTCAGTCCTGGGACAATTGTCGGATTTTGGGGCCAAGGTTTCAAGGGGTAAGTTGGGGGAAACCGGTCGCTCGACAATTTTTCGCCCGGTCGAAATCCCTCGGATCGTTCCGTGATGACCTGTTCAAGGCCTGGCATGCAGTGTCGGATTACGATGCCGCTGGCGGGGGCTCCAGAAAACCAAGAGTACGGCGAGGATCGAATCAGATTTCGGTCGCGAACAGGCGCCGGATGGGGGACAGTTTGATTTCGAGGGAGGAGCCGTTCCACGGAAGTCTTCCCCAGTGAGCCGTCTCACGCGTTCGCCACGACAGCCCAGGCCTCAGGAACCCCAACAGCCATGCTTGCCTCCTTGATTCGACACGTTCTGCCGTTGGTACTGTTGACGTCGTCGCTGGCATTCGCCGCCGAGTCACCGAAGGTCGGATCGGCCGATCAAGGGGAGCCGTCGTCCCACTCGAACATCGTCAAGCTTGAGAACCTCGTGTACGGGCAGGTCCAAGGGGCAGGCTTGTTAGCGGACGTCGCCTATCCCAAGTCGACGGAGTTGATCCCGGCGATCATTTCCGTGCACGGAGGTCGATGGTTCCGCGGTGACAAACGCGATGCCTCGGCCATCAAGGTCGAACAGTGGGCTGAGTTTGGATTTTTCGCGATTGCGATCGACTATCGGTTGCTCGGCTGTACCCCCGCGCCCGCTTGCTACCAGGACGTTCAGTGCGCGATTCGCTTTGTGCATGCCAATGCCGAGAAGTACCACATCGACCCCCACCGGATATTCCTCATCGGCCAGTCGGCGGGGGGGCACATGGCCTCGCTGGCGGCCACTTTGGGAGACGGGCCGTTTCCGCGGACCGGAGGCTGGGAAAAGGCGAGCAACAAGGTGCGCGCCGTCATCAGCGTGTCGGGCAATTACGACCTGTCGAGCGGCGGTTGGGGCGACCTCTGGAAACCGGTGGGGGACGACCTGGCCGGAGCAAGAGTGCTGGCCTCGCCAGTCAATCACGTCAGCCAAAAGATGACACCACTCATGATCATACACTCCGACGATGACAAGTCCGTCCCGATCGCCGTCGGCCTTCGCATGGGCGAGGCTCTAAAACGCGTTGGCGCCCCGCACGTCTTTCACCATTATTCCAAAGCAGGGCACATGAGTATTAACGATGAGGTCATCAAACAGGCGAGGGCGTTCATCGAAGCTCAATCCAAGGTTTCCGATTGAATTGTATGCTTGCCCTGGGTGTCAGGGGGAACTTCATCCGGGGGCTCAATGCCGGGCTTTCGTTCACGATTAGCTCACCCGTTGCAGGGCGCCGGCGGCCGTGCTGTCATAGCCGGGCAGATCTCCCAGCGACTGCCGGTAGCCCGGTGAGCGAACGGCCTGAACGAGAGCCTTGAACCGGGGGTCGTCTTCCCAGCGCGTCGGGAAGCAGAGGTCGTACGCTTCCTGGCGGACGCCCAGGAAGTCAAGCCCGGCCTCTTCGCTGACCAGGCGGAGGCAAACGCCGGCGTCCGCCCAGCCACCGCGGAGGGCTTCCGTGACCCCGCGATGGTCGGAGGCCAGGCGGTTGGGAACCCATCGGCCCGCCAGCAGTTCGTCGAGACACTGGCGGGCTCCCGACCCGGACTCCCTCCCAATCCAGCGCAGGTCCGACCGAATCGCCGCCCCGACCGTCGCCAGATCCAGCCCAGGGGCCAGGGCGACCCCTTCCTCCCAGTGGGCGACCCGGAGCAGCGTGTACCCCGGCCCCAACTCTGTGCGGACCACTCCAGCATTCCCGCCCGGCTCGTCAGGTCGGCTCAGGTGAACCCCCGCGACGTGCACGAGGCCCTGGCCCAGCAGTGTCAGGGCGGCACGACTCGACCGCTGAAACGCCAGGAGCCGGACCCCTGCCTCGCGCGCGAGCTCGGCGGCCAGCAGGCCGACGGCCGGGTCGCAACAGGCCATGATCAGCGTTCGCTCCGGGTCGGTCGGCTCCCCAGCCTGCCTCGTCCCTTCGTGCACGACCCCATCGTGGGGAACCATCCCGAGCGGACTCGGTTCGGCCGGAAAGAGCCGGACCTCGCCCCCCAACTCGGCCGCCCAGTACCGACAGGGCTCACGCCTCGGTTCCCAGGCCCAGGTGGGTGCTCCGGTTTCCGGTTTGCGGAGCCGGAACAGATCTTCCACGCGACACTCCAGCGCGGCGGCCAAGGCGAGCGCCGCCGCCGCCGAGGGCACGAGCCGACCCGTCTCAATCGCGCTCACCCCCGCGCGAGATAACCCCGACCGTCGCGCCAGATCCTCCTGAGACCACCCCCGACGGTCTCGCCATTCCCGGAGAAAACTCGCGAACTCGCCGAGTTGCGCCATGATCGTGTCCATCTCCGCCAGACTTGTAGCGGGCGAGGGGTCAGAGTATAACGGGGGCGTCGGTATGATTGTGTCGCATTCTGGCACGATGATAACAGGCGGAGCCTGAGATCGTCATCCCCACCGCTTGGGCTCGATTCCCATGAGAATTGTACGAGGCCGGCCCGCGTTCACGCTGATCGAGTTGTTGGTGGTCATCGCGATTATTGCGGTTCTGATCGCCTTGCTCTTGCCCGCGGTGCAGGCGGCCCGCGAGGCGGCTCGGCGGATTCAGTGCGCGAACAACCTGAAGCAGATCGGGCTTGCGATGCATAACTACCATTCGGTCAGCAATGTATTTCCCCCCGGACGGATCAATACGTACGTGGCCGGCAACGGCCACTGCTGGGGGGCGTATTCACAGTTGATGCCTCAGCTCGAGTTGCAGTCGCTGTTCAACACGATGAACTTTAGCATGAACCCCGACCCGGACTACACCAGTTCGAGCGCCGCGGTGAACATGACTGCGGCGATCACCGTCCTCAGCACCTTGCTCTGTCCGTCGGACGGTGGGCCGACCCTGGTTCCGGTCGGGGGCGGTCCCTACGCAGTGCACAGCTATTTGCTCAACGTGGGCTCGGGCTATTCGGTGGTGCAGACCCCGCCGACGGGGATGGTCGCGCCGAACGGAATTTTCTACGAGAACTCGGCGGTGTCGATTGCGGCGATCACCGACGGGTCATCGCAGACGGTCGCGATCAGCGAGACGATCCGCTCCACCGACGGTTCACCCACCGGCCTGAACTCCCAGACGGTCTTTTTGCGCGACCCGCTCGCCGGCTTCGTGCTGACGGGCAACAACTCGGCGGGCAATGGCCCGCCGATCACCGACGATGCGAGCTACGTGAGCCTGTGCCTGAGCCGCAACCCACCGACCGGCTTTCAGCCGACTCGCGGCGTCAAGTGGCTGTATGGAGCGCCCGGGCACAGCATGTACAACCACCGCCGGCCCCCCAACGACAAGCGGTACGACTGTCGCGGTGGGTTGCCGCACAGCGACAAGAGCGCGGCCGACTGGCAAAACCTCTCCCTCAACATCACCTCAAGGAGCCGGCACTCGGGCGGAGCCAACTCCCTTTTCTGCGACGGCCACGTCCAGTTCGTCAAAGACTCGGTCAACGTCGCCGGCTGGCAGGGACTGGGCAGCCGCAACGGCGGCGAAGTCATCTCGGCCGATGCGTTCTAGTCGGTGTTCAGGCCATTTCTTCTCAGAGTCTGTCTCGTAAGTTCAGGGAAACCGAAAATTGAAGGCCGTTTGGGTGCCACGGGTTCCGTACTCGGAACCCGTGCGCGCCAGGCCAAGGCATTCCCGCATGGGTTCCGAGTACGGAACCGCATGGCACCCAGCAGATCATTCAAAAGCTCCCGTGGGATTCACCTTCTGGGACAGACTCTCAAAGTCATCACCGCTGAATGGAAGCCGAACCGTGCCCTCTCCCTCGCTTCCAATAAGTGCCGCATATTGTCTTTGCTCAACATTTTTACGGACTTACAAGGTTACATATTGGCACTTGATGTTTTTCAGGTCTTGGCGTTTCCCTTACCTCGCCGGTGTGGAGGGTTCGCTCGGGGTGTTTCGTTCAAGACCTCGTCCCGTTCACTCGCCGGACTGACTTCGGGCAACCCGGAATCCCAGGATTGTGTGTTGCTTGTTGATGCTGGATATTGCCATGCGATGTGGTGAGCTTCGGTTGCCGACCGAACTCAAGACCGATAGGCAAAGGGCCAGCTCGTTGGTAGATTAATCTCGACGGAATGTCAGAGACTCGTCACGAGGAGTCCGAAGTGATGTCCGACGACCAGACGAACAGCCCCGATCGACGCGAATTCCTGCAGGCCGGTGCGCTTGCCACGGCCGCGGCCCTGGGCGCGGCCACGGGCCTGCAAGCTCAAAATGAGGCGGCCAAGCCCACGACGCTTCCCAAGCGAAAATTGGGCAAGACGGGCGTCGAGATCACGCTGCTCGAGATGGGGACCGGGGCCCTGCGCGAGCGCGGTGTGCTCGACCGCCTGCTCCGGCTCGCCTACGCCAGCGGAGTCCGCACCTTCGACACCGCCAACCTCTACGGCACCGAACCCGGCTTCAAGAAGTGGTTCGAGCAGGCCCCCGAGGTCCGCAAGGACGTTGTCCTCGTCACCAAGGATGAGGTCGACACCCCCAAGCAGATGCTCAAAATGCTCGACCAGCGGCTGGAAGCGCTGGGGACCGACTACGTCGACTTTTACTTCGTCCACGGGCTCGGCGACCACCACACGCTCGACGAGTCAATCAACTTCGTCAAGGGACAGGAGTTCAAGGAAACGGCCGAGGCGATCCGCAAGTCGGGGAAGGCGAAGTTCGTCGGCTTTTCCACCCACCACAAGGACCGCGCCCAGACGATTCAGGCGGCGGCCGAGGGAGGGATCGTCGACGCAATTATGTTGATGTACACTCCTTGGCTTGACAAGGACTCGCCGCTCAACAAGGCGCTCGACACCTGCTACAGCAAGGGGGTCGGCCTGATCTCGATGAAGCAGGTCGCTGGCCAGTTCCCCGCCAAGCCCAAGTTCAACGTGCTCGAGGAGGTCGTTCGCCGGGCGCCGATGCTCGCCGAGCGGAAGCTGTCCCCCTATCAGGGCCTGCTCCACGCGATCTGGACCGACGAACGGATCAGCGGCTCCTGCGTCTCGATCAAGACGACTGAGCAGCTTCGTGAAGATGCCGACGCCGCTCGCCGCTACGAGCCGCTCAAGACGACCGAGATCGAGCAGCTTCGCGACGCCGCCCTCGCGTTCGGCCCGACCCTCTGCGCTGACTGCGACGGCCGTTGCTCCGTCGCCGCCGGTACCAAGGCCGAGCTCGGCGACCTGACCCGGTTCCTCACCTACCATGAGCACCACGGTATTCGCGTCGAGGCTCGCCGCCAGTACGCCGCCCTCAGCCCTGAAGCTCGCGACTGGGCCGGCGCCGATCTCGAGGCCGCCCGCGCCGCGTGTCCGAACAAGCTGAACTTCGCGAAGCTCCTCCCCGATGCTGACCGGTATCTGGCCTGAGTCTTTGACGGTCAACATCTGAGCAGGAACTCCAGGGCCGGCCGGGACCATGACCATGGTTCCGGCCGGCCCTCATCATATCTTGAAAAACGACAAGCCGAGAAATAAAAATGGATTGGCATATAGTAATGTTTAGTTATTGCGGTCAGTGAATCTAGCCCTATGAACAGCCAGTTGACGAAGTGGACAACATGCTGGCAGGCGGTATTGCCATGGAGGGCCTGGAGCAAAAATAGGGAGATGGTAGTGGCCGGGTCGACAATCCGCCTCCGCCTAGAGTCGTGACACTGGCCGTATGCCTCTTCGATCGTTTTCTTGGCCAATCCGGCAGCGATATCTTGGTGCAGTTCGGTCGAGGATGGGGATGATATGCGGCAGTATGGGAAGGCTCTGTCTGGTCCCCAAGTGGCGTTGTAGTCAATCAGCAGGGGCCGAACGTCCCTTCTGTGCTCAATAATCGAGAATCTTATCGTCATCCAAAGCACGACAACAGAGCGGCCACGAGGCGTAGTCCTGGATAGAGCCATGGAGCTCCTCGGCGGTACAGATAACGATTTGTTCGCACTTGGGGCAAGGGAACGGCGATCGAGGCAATCGTATCGGTCGTCGCGACGACCGGCACCAGCGTGTTATAGTGGTACAGATTCGGGATCGGGCCGGCTGATGCCCCGAGCCTGGATTGCCTGGCCGAGTGGGGGCGATCGTGGCGGAATTTCGATATGACGTCTGCGTCGTCGGCGGGTGTGGACACGTCGGCCTGCCGTTGGCGTTGAGCTTCGCCCGGGAAGGCCTGTCGGTCAGCGTCTATGACATTGACGAGGAGGCGATCGCGACGGTCCGCGCGGGGCGGATGCCGTTCATGGAGGCGGGCGCTGGGGCGATCCTCCGGGACGTGATCGGCCGGTCGCTGGAGGTGGCCAACGACCCGGGGATGGTGGCCGCGTCGCGGCACATCATCGTGATCATCGGCACGCCGGTCGACGAGCACCTCAACCCGACCTTCCACGCCATGAGGCGGTTCTTCGTCTCTCTCCTGCCTCACCTAAAAGACGGCCAGTGCCTGATCCTGCGGAGCACGGTCTTCCCCGGGGCGACGGCGAAGGTCCGTGAGCTGGTGGAAGCGTCGGGCCGGGACGTCCGGGTCGCGTTCTGCCCGGAACGGGTCGCCGAGGGGCACGCGATAGAGGAGTTCGCCACCTTGCCCCAGATCGTCGCGGGCTGCGACGACGAGGCCTTCGCGATGGCCGCCGAGCTGTTCGGCCGGATCTCGCGGTCGATCGTCAGGCTCGAGCCGGTTGAGGCGGAGCTGTCCAAGATCTTCACCAACGCCTGGCGGTACATCCAGTTCGCCACCGCCAACCAGTTCTTCATGATGGCGACCGACTTCGGCGTCGACTTCTACCGGATCTTCGAGGCGATGACCCGGGACTATCCCCGGATGGCCGGGCTGCCTCGGGGTGGGTTCGCGGCCGGCCCATGCCTGCTCAAGGACACGATGCAGCTCGCGGCCGCCTACGAGAACCACTTCGCTCTGGGCCACGCCGCGATGTTGGTCAATGAGGGGCTGCCCAACTTCATCGTCCGCCACCTCAAGGGCAAGTACCCTCTGGGCACCATGAGCGTGGGCATTCTCGGCATGGCCTTCAAGGCGGACAGTGACGACCCCCGCGAGTCGCTATCCTACAAACTGCGGAAGATCCTCGAATACGAGGCGCGCGAGGTACTCTGCACCGACCCCCATATCGAGGCCCCGTCGTTCCTCCCCCTGGACGAGGTCTTGAGTCGGGCAGATCTCCTGATCATCGGCGCCCCCCATCGCGAGTACCGGGCGCTCGGGCCGACCGTGGCGAAGCCCGTCATCGACATCTGGAACCTGTTCGGGAAAGGGGCGGCGCTGACGTGAAGATCCTGGTTACCGGGTCGGCCGGCTTCATCGCCGGCTACCTCGTCGAAGAGCTGCTCAACGCCGGTCACGAGGTCGTCGGGCTCGACAACTTCTCCAAATACGGAAGTTTGGAACGGGCCTACGACGCACATCCCCGCTACCGGGGCGTCGTCGGAGACGCCAAGGACGTGTCCCTGCTGCGCGAGCTGCTCGAAGGCTGCGACCACTTTGTCGCCGGCGCGGCGATTATCGGTGGGATTACTCTGTTCCACGACCTCGCGTACGACCTGATCGCCGAGAACGAGAGGATCACCGCGGCCTCGTTCGACGCGGCGATCGCAGCCCATCGCGCGGGGTCCTTGAAAAAGATCACGGTCATCTCGTCGTCGATGGTCTTCGAGTCCGCCACCACTTTCCCGACCGAGGAGGGGGAGCAGCACCGCTGTCCGCCCCCGGCGTCGACCTACGGCTTCCAGAAGCTCGCGACCGAATATTTTGCCCGGGGGGCTTTCGAGCAATACAAGCTCCCCTACACGATCGTCCGGCCGTTCAACTGCGTCGGGATCGGCGAGCGCCGGGCCCTTTCGGGCAAGCAGGTGCTATCGGGCAACGTTCGCCTGGCGATGAGCCATGTCGTCCCCGACCTCGTGCAGAAGTTAGTCAAGGGGCAAGACCCGCTCCGCATCCTGGGCGACGGCCGGCAGGTCCGCCACTACACCTACGGCGGCGACCTGGCGCGAGGCATCCGGCTGGCGATCGAGTCGCTGGCGGCCACCAACGAAGATTTCAACCTCTCGACGGCCGAGGGGACGACGGTCCGCGAGCTGGCCGAGCTGTGCTGGGCCAAGGTTCGCGGCGACGGACCAGCCCGGATCGAATCCGACCCGCCTTACCTTTACGACGTTCAGAGGCGAGTCCCGTCGGTCGAGAAGGCCCGCCGCATCCTCGGTTTCGAGGCAACTACGCCCCTATCCCGGGCCCTCGACGAGATCGTTCCCTGGATCCGCGAGCAGGTCGAGGCCGGCGGTATCTGACCCGAGGTTGGACCACCCATCGCCAGCGAGGTGATCGTGAGCGGCGTGACTACGGCGGACGTCGACTTTGTGATGCCCGTCTACAACGAGGGCGGGAACATCGAGCGGGCGCTTCGCGAGATCCAAGAGAAGGTCTCGCTCGCGAATCGAGTGCTCGTCGTCTACGACTTCGACGAGGACAACACCCTGCCTGTCCTCCGCTCACTGGCGGAGGAGTTCCCCAACGTCCAGGCGATCCGCAACACGCTCGGACGCGGCGTCCTTCACGCGATTCGCGCTGGGATCGCCGCGACGACCGCCGAGGTGGTGGTCGTCACCATGGCCGACCTCTCCGACGACGTCGCGATCGTCCCGAGGATGGTCGAGATGATCCGCCGAGACGGCTACGACATCGTCTGCGCCTCGCGCTACATGAAGGGCGGGCGGCAGCAGGGCGGGCCGTTCCTCAAGGGCCTGATGTCGCGGGTCGCGGGGCTGAGCCTCCATTGGCTCGCCGGGTTCCCGACCCACGACGCCACCAACGCCTTCCGCGCCTACCGTCGCTCGGTGCTCGTGGAGACTCCGATTGAGAGCCAGGGAGGGTTCGCCTACTCCCTGGAGATCACGGCGAAGGCGTACGCGAAGGGACGCAAGGTCGGCGAGTTGCCTTCGGTCTGGAGGGACCGGTCGGCGGGCGAGTCGCGGTTCCGTCTCCGCGCCTGGCTGCCGCACTACCTGAAGTGGTATTTCTTCGCCATGACGCATCGCCCAGGTCGCCGCGGTGCGTGATACACCCGGCGGCCACGATCATTGGGCCGGCTCCAGCAACGTGATCTCGGCGACCTGGAAATCGCACGGCTGATTATCCGGCTGGATGCGAAAGCGATCGATCACGCCGTCGACCCAGATGGTTGCCTCCTTGTTGTTGCCCGTGGGGAAGTTCCAGTTGGCGTGGCGGCGATCGTCGTTGTAAGCCTCGCCAGGTCCTTTCCAGGAGATCTGGAACCGGGCCGGGGCTCCCTGGGCGTTCGTGTGCGAGTACTTGATCCGGATTCCTGCGACATATCGGGGCGAGGCCAGGGCGAAGGTTATCAGGGGATCGACCCCTGTGGCGTGCGCGGTGAACCCTTCCCAACGCACCATCTGGAGAGTAACCGGATTCAAGGGAAGGGGGACCTCACGGAACGGGGGGTCGTCCGCGAGCGCTCCGAAGGGGCCGACCCTGGCCTTGCGGAGGATCGGCAGGAGTCGGGCAGCCTCATTTTGGTTCGGGTGGAGGTAGGGCGTGTGCCTTCGGACGATCTGAAACGGCGCCAGGCCGTCGCGGACGTCACGCGCCAGGGCCTCGGCCTGGGCCTTCCGTTCCAGGGCATGCCGCAACCCGACCTCCGCGTTCGGCCAGGCGAGTACGCAAACGAGGGCGAAGAGCACGTTCGCGACGATCCGGCCCAGGGCCGGCGGGGCGTACAAGCGAACGGCGACGGCGAGCCAGCACCACGCCGGGTCCGCCATCGCGATATAACGGTCCGCGAACCCAGCGCGGTCGCTCGCCCAGCCCCGACCCCACCCGACCGCGAGGGCCAATGCCGCAACGCCTGCCAGGAACGCCGCCAGCCCGACGGCACGAGGCCTCTCCCAGGGCCGGGTCGCCCCCGCGCGGACCACCCAAGCAACGGCCAGTCCCAGGAGCCCGATCGTCGCCACGCCGGACCACGGCCAGGCCCAGGCGGCCGGCTCGCCGACCCCAACGGCCAGAAACTGGACGGCCGTCCTTAGCCCGTCCAGGGCGCCTCCTGGGGGCTCGGGGTGCAGGACGGGGTGGAACCCCCGGAAGTATGCGGCCGTCAGCGCCAGGCCCGGCAGCGTCGCCATCGTGATCATCGCCCCACGCCTCGTCCGCCCCGACTTGAACTCGGCTGTCGCCGCGGCGATCAGCCAGAGGGCCAGTGGCGGCACGAATACCACGCCGTTGCCCCCGCACAGGGGCAGGATTGCCAGCCCGACCCCGGCGACCGCGGCAATTCTCGGGCCCGGCCAACTCCTTTGCCCGGCGATCGGGATCAGGAAGAACGTTGCCAGGGCCGTCGGTAGGAGCGGCGTGATCTGGAAGCTCCACAGAAAATTCGCCGCGTGCCCCGGGTGCAACAGCAGGACCGGGAAGAACGCGTCGCTGGCCCGAGGGCCATCCCCCATCCGCCCGACCAGCGCGATCATGGCGGCGGCCAGGGCCGACATCGCCGCGACGCTCAAGAACATACCGACGCGAATATCACCACCCGCCGCCCGGCCGAAGGCCACGAGCGCCAGCTTGGGCACCGGGATCCGGTGCTCGTTGGTCTGTTCCCAGAGCCATTCGGGCGTGACCTGTTGCGCCCCGACCACGGCGGGAACCATGTGATAGTCGTCCCAGGTTGGGACGTCGGTCCGGTAGTGCGCGACGAACGCGATCGCCCCGAACGTCATCATCGCCCAGACGCCCCACGCGAACGTCTTCGCCCCGGGCTCCGGGAAGGCTGTCGGCTCGGCGAACCTTGGCGGAGTTGGAAAGGCCTCTAGAGTGTCCGGGCGATTCGGCCGGGGCATGATTCGTCCTTAGCATATGGCTTGGCAATGAACCGCTCCGGTGACGGTGCTGCCGGGAGGATGATGCCGAGCGATGCTGGAAGTCTGACAACCTTGTCGCCCTCGATCAATACCGTGGAGCCCCTACCGGCAAGGTCCGATTACGGTTCCTATGTCAGATCACCCGGGACGAGGCTGCCTTTTTATGTAACAATCGGCAGGGCCGTCATGCTGCCAACGGGAATCCGGAGCGGTCGATCCGCGTCCGGAACTGCTCCCAACGCCCCGACGTATCCGTGAGCGAGCATGCTGGGAGAGTGTCTGTCGGCTGCAACCGGCCTGCTCGGCGCGGCGAGTGACCACTCCGTAACATCCCGAGAAGACTGCAGCGGCGTTGCGGACGACGGTGCGGAGCGATCGCGTGGTCTTGGGGTAGGTCCACTGTGGTGCTAACGATCTTGGTCTCGCCCCAATCCACCACGGGGCGGCCTCCCCCTTCAACTCAAACTGTCAAGTCACCGAAGCCTATTCCTGGCTGCTTTGCGACAGGGTCAGACGAATCGAAGATTTCTGGTGTTTGGACTAAGCTATTTTGTAGAAAGATTTGCTTGTTATGAATGTTAACGATTGAAATGATTTTATCTTAGTGAATCAAATTGGTCGAAATCAGCCCTGTGACACAATCCGGCACAGGGTTGCACTTGTATTTATGGTATTCTGTACATCGCAATCATGGCAGAGTAAAACGCTATGACATGCACGCGTTTGTGCGATTGGCGACTAATCTGGCGTGTTTGCGGCATATGGTGCTGGAACTATTAGACGCGGCGGAGGGCTGAGCTAGCGGGGCACCTGGAATTCGGAGATAATCACCCGGGTCGAGATGCGGTATGTACGATGATTCGCGTCTAGAATCGTACTTTTTCGCAGGCTCATAGGATTCGGGACTGAGTCGATGAACGAAGTCACGCGCATCCTCCGGGCGATCCAGAACGATGCTCCGAAGTCAGCCGAGGAGCTCTTGCCCCTGGTCTACGATGAGCTTCGCAAACTCGCCTCACGGCACCTGACGCGAGAACAGGCCGGCCAGACGCTCCAGCCGACGGCCCTGGTCCACGAGGCGTACCTGCGGCTGGTTGGTGAGGAAGGGACGCAGTGGAACAGCCGGGGGCATTTCTTCGGCGCGGCCGCGCAGGCCATGCGGCGCATTTTGGTCGAGAACGCTCGGCGGAAGCAGGCCTCGAAGCGGGGCGGCGGGAGGCATCGGATCTCGCTGGAGGAGTTCCACCGCCTCGAAGAGTCGCCACAGGACATGTTGGACCTGGACGACGCGCTGACCCGGCTCGCCGCCGAGGAGCCCGCCAAGGCGGAGCTGGTCCAACTCCGCTTTTTCGCTGGCCTGTCGACCCCCGAGGCCGCCGCAATCCTTGGAATCTCGGTCGCCACGGCCGAACGCTGGTGGAGCTACGCACGTGCCTGGCTCTTCAGCGAGCTCGAGGGCAGCGAAGAAATCTCGTCCGACCAGTGAGGGGGGGCGGTCGTATCCTGCGCACTGGACTCTGGCGAGTACCCTGCCCCGGAGCCGAGGCATGACCGAGCGACCTTCCAAGGAAGAGATCTTTCAAGCCGCCTTGGCGTTGTCGACGCCGGAGGAACGCGCCGCGTACCTGGTCGACGTTTGCGGAGAAGACGAGGCGCTGCGTCGTCGTATTGAACGCCTTCTCTCCGCCCACATGCGGGTCGGGCGCTTTCTTGAGCGGCCAATCGAGGCGGCGGCGAACATGGCCGCGTTTGCCCCGTCGGCCAAGTCGGTCGGCCAAGAATCGGTGCCCGAGGACGAATTCCTACTCCATTTCCTCACCCCATCGTCCAGGCCTGACTCCCTTGGCCGGCTGGAGCATTATGAAGTCTTGGAGGTCGTTGGCCAGGGAGGCATGGGGATCGTGCTGCGGGCCTTCGACGAGAAGCTGCATCGTCACGTGGCGATCAAGGCGCTCGCCCCGACGTTGGCGATCCTCGGCACCTCCCGGCAGCGCTTCGTGCGTGAGGCACGAGCCGCGGCCGCCGTCAACCATGACAATGTGATCGCCATCCACGCCGTCGAAGACCAAGGGTTAGTCCCCTATCTGGTGATGCCGTTCGCTAATGGCTGCACGCTCCAGGAGCGGCTCAATCGGGAGGGAGCCCTGCCGGTGCTGGATATCCTGCGCATCGGCCTCCAGGTCGCCGACGGGCTGGCCGCCGCGCATGCCCAGGGACTAGTCCACCGGGATATCAAGCCCTCCAACATCCTGCTGGAGAACGGCGTCGATCGGGTCAAGATCACCGACTTCGGCTTGGCCCGGGCCGTGAATGACCCCAGCTTGACGCAGTCGGGGTTCATTGCCGGCACGCCGTTATACATGTCGCCTGAGCAGGCCAACGGTGAGCAGGTTGACCACCGAAGCGACCTGTTCAGCCTCGGCACTGTTCTCTATGCCCTCTGCGTGGGTGAGGCCCCGTTCCGGGCAACCACAATGATCGCCGTCCTCAAACGTGTCTGCGACCACGATCCCCGTCCGTTGCGTGAGGTCGCCCCGGCCATTCCTGACTGGCTGGAATCTCTCATCGCTAGGCTGCACGTGAAGGATCCGGCTGGCCGGATCCAAACGGCAGCCGAGGTCGCCGAACAGCTGAGCCGGCGCCTCGCCGAGCCGCAGATGCCGCCGCCGAAGTCTATACCCTCTCAGCCATCAGAGAGGCCGATGAAGCCGCCTGCGGACGAGCCCGCGTTGCAGGTGAGTCACTGGCCCCGCTGGTTACGCGCGATCGCTGCGATCGTGCTGTTGACCGCGGGCTTGGGGGCGAGCGAGGCCATTGGCGTCACCAAAGTCCGGAGCACGGTCGTTCGTCTGTTCTTCCCCGACGGCACGCTGGTCGTGGAAGTCGACGACCCCGCCGTCAGCGTCGCGATCGACGACACCGACCTGGTCATCACCGGAACGGGGGCCCGAGAAATCCGACTGAAGCCGGGCGCGTACCAGGTCCGGGCCAGTAAGGACGGGAAGGTTATGCAGCGAGAGTTGGTCACCGTCACCCGCGACGCGCGGAGGGTCGTTCGAATCAGTAAGGATTTCAATTCTCCCACTGACGCCGAGACTTGGGAGCGATCGGTCGCCAACCTGCCGCCTGAGAAGCAAGTCGGGGCCGTGGTGCGACGGCTCCTGGAATTGAATCCTGGCTTCGACGGCAAGGTTACCCCTACTTTCGCGGACGGGAAGGTCGCCGAGCTGCAATTTGTGACGGACGAGGTGCATGACATCTCACCGGTGCGGGCACTCCGGGCACTCCGCACCCTCATGTGCAACGGCAACATTTTCATGAAGGGAAAGCTCTCTGACCTGACACCACTGCGGGGGCTGCAACTGGAAAACCTGATGTTTCATAACAACCCTGTGTCCGACCTCGAACCCCTTCGGGGCATGCCCCTGTGGGGATTGGGTTGTGGTGAGACTCGGGTCACCGACCTGTCCCCACTCAAGGGCATGAAACTGCAGGTATTCTCGGCCCAGCAAACCCAAATCTCGGACCTTAGCCCGCTTCACGGAATGCCCTTGAGGTGGCTGGATCTGTATGGGGCTACTCACGCAGTCTCCAACCTGAACACGTTCAACGGGATGCCGTTGCGCTACCTGAACCTGGGGAGATTGCCGATTTCGGACCTCACCCCGCTCGCTGGTCAAGCACAACTCCAACAGCTGCTCGTGGACGAGATGCCCGTCTCCGACCTGACGCCGATACGGGGGCTGGGCTTGACCCAACTGAGCATCCTCAGCACCCGTATCAACGACCTGACACCGATCCAGAAAATGCCGCTGACGAACATCCGGCTTGATTACCGGCCCGATCGCGAGGCGCTGTTGCATTCGCTCACTGGGCTCGAGGTCATCAATGAAAAGCCGGCCGCCGAATTTTGGAAATCGGTGGCCGGCAAGTCATCCGGTTCCCGCTAGAGAACCCACCGGCTCGCGCGAAACTCCGGAAGGCTGGCCACTCGTTGCGAAGGCGAGTTTGGCAGCGAAATCGGCCGTTCTTGACGAGGTCATTCGACATTTGTGGCCGACTCCCATGGGGGGCCGGCCATTTTTCTGCAGACTGACGAACCTACCGCCAGGTTCAGGCACAACCTCGTTGCCCGATCCTGAAAATTTGCCGGACCCATGAGGGGGACCGGCCGTCGTTTGCGCACTGTCGTGTGAGACCCGACGACCCCGGGAACCGGTGGCGACCACCCCTCCGCGTCGACGGGCGATGAAGCCCCTTGAGACAGAACCATGACGTCCTCACCCAGCAGTTCCGGCGCTGTGTCGGGCCTCGGCCAGCCTGCGCCCGCGGTCCTTGAGCCTCTGCGGGCCGGTCACACCGACGGCTTCCCCGAACTGCTCCGAACGCTCGGAGTCTCGCTCCTGGTCACGACCTATCAGGCGGGCAAGCTCGTCGTTGTCCGTGAGCAGGACGGGCGGCTGAACACTCACTTCCGAAACTTCCCGATGCCAATGGGCCTGGCGGTGAGTCCATGGGCTGACCGTCTAGCTATTGGCACGAAGCTCCAGGTCTGTGAGTTCCGCGACGTGCCCGAGGTCGCTGCCCAGGTCGAACCCGAGGGTACTCACGACGCTTGCTTCCTGCCCCGCTCCAGCCATGTCACCGGTGATGTCGCGATCCATGAGATGGCCTACGGGCTGGGGGGCGAGCTCTGGTTCGTGAACACCCGCTTCTCCTGCCTGGCGACGATCGATCCCGATGCCAGCTTCGTCCCGCGTTGGCGGCCGCCGTTCGTCTCGGAGCTGGAGCCGACGGACCGCTGTCATTTGAACGGCCTGGCGATGGAGGGGGGCGCCCCGCGGTTCGTCACGGCCCTGGGCCGGTCGGACGCGCCGGCCGGCTGGCGGACGAACAAGGCCCGCGGTGGGGTCCTGATCGACGTCACGTCCGGTGAGATCGTCGTGCCGGGGCTGTCGATGCCGCACTCGCCCCGGCTCCACGGCGGGCATCTCTGGGCCTGCGAATCGGGCGCCGGGACGCTCGGCGTGGTCGACCCGGCCGCTGGGAAGTACGAGGCCGTCGCGTCGGTGCCGGGGTTCACCCGCGGGCTCGACTTCGCCGGCCACTACGCCTTCGTGGGGCTCTCGCAGGTGCGAGAGAGTGCGGTCTTCAGCGGCATTCCGATCACTGAGCATCTGGCCGAGCACGAGCGGATTTGTGGAATCGCCGTGATCGACGTCATCACGGGGCAGGTTGTTGGTCTGCTTCGGTTCGAGGACGCAGTCCAGGAAATCTTCGCCGTGGCTGTCCTCCCACGTCGCTTTCCCGAGCTGATGAACGAAGACGAGACCCTGCTAGCTAGCTCATTTGTCATCCCGACGCAATCGTTGCCCGACGTCGCGGAATCGGTGCGGGCCAAGCCGTCGGTCCCGGCCTGAGCCAATCTCTGAGGTTACATCAAGCAACTGCCCTTCCACCCCCATCCGGAGTCGTCCGACCCATGCCCGTCCGCATACAACAGTCACCGAGGATCGCACATTCACGAGCACGCACCCGTCGCCGACTCCGATTGCGGCCGGACCTGATGGTGCTGGAAGACCGTACGCTGCTCGCGTCGTTCGCCGTGACCAACCTGCAGGATAGCGGCACCGGCTCGCTCCGCGATGCCATCGTTCTGGCGAACGCCAGCCCGGGCCTCGACAGGATCGCGTTCGACGATGGCTTGTTCAATAGCGGCCCTCAGACGATCACCCTAACGTCCGGTTTCCTGGAAATTAGAGACGACTTGACCCTGCAGGGCCCCGGAGCCGACTGGCTGACGGTCAGCGGCAACATGAGCTCACAGGTCTTCTTTGTGCGCGGACCCGCCGCAGCCACCTTGTCCGGCCTGACGATCTCCAAGGGGAAGGCCACTGCCCTATCCGGCGGGGGTATCCTCAATGCCGGCGGTAAGCTGGACCTGATCGGTTGCACGATCTCGGGCAACTCGTCCACGGCCGAAGGCGGAGGTATCTCCAACGGCGGCACGATGACGATGACCGACTGCACCGTGTTCGGCAACACGACCGCGGACCGTGGTGGTGGCATCTTCAACTCCGGCTTCGGCACGCTGACGATGACCCGCTGCACCGTCGCAGGCAACACGGGCACCTCGTCCACGGCGTCACGCGGCGGCGGTATCTTCAATTCCAACGCCTTGTCGATGACCAACTGCACCGTCTATGGCAACTCGGCCCTGTTCAATGGCGGCGGCATCGCCAACACCAACGGAACAGGACCGTCCGTGGGCAGTTTGCTGATCAACTGCACCATCACGGGCAACACGGCGCCCGTTGGCGGCGGCATCTATAACAACAACTTCTCCCCCGTGACGCTGCATAACTCGATCGTGGCCTACAGCCAGGGGGGGGCGATTTCGGGCACGGTCTCCGGCAGCCACAACCTGATCGACGATGCCGCAAACGCCGGTGGGCTCACGCACCAGGTGAATGGCAACCTCGTGGGTGTGCTGCCGCAAATCGCCCCGCCCGGGAATTATGGGGGGCCAACCCAGACCGTGGCCTTGCTTGGCACCAGTCCGGGCGTCAACGCGGGGACCAATTCGGTGATCCCGCCGGGAGTCACCGACCAGCGGGGTGCTCCACGGATCAACGGCGGAACCGTGGACATCGGCGCCTACGAGCGTGGCCCGACCACCCTCGTGGTCACGACGCTCGTCGACGAGGACAACGGTGGGCCTAGCCCATCTCTCGGGGCTGGCACGTCGCTCCGCGAGGCGATCACATTCGCCAATACCGATCCGACGGCCGGGGGCACGATCACCTTTGCACCCGGCCTCACGGGCAGTATCGCCCTGGCCGGCGGCGCGCTGCCGGTGCTGACCGCAACGATGACGATCGTCGGCCCTGGCGCCAGCTCGCTCACCATTGATGGTCAGGGAATCGCGAGTTCGGGCATCCTCTCGATCGCGGCAGGGGCCAATGTCGCTATTTCCGGGTTGACCGTGGCCAATGGCCGCGCGAACCGCGGCAGTGGCGTTAGCAATCGCGGCAATCTGACCCTGACTCGCACCACCATTGCAGGTAACACCGCCACCGACACCTATTTCGGTGGCGGTGGCATCCGCAACGACTCGAGTGGTACGTTGGCCTTGAACGAGTGCACAGTTTCGGGCAATTCCGCCAGCATCGGCGGTGGCATTGCCAACTATGGCGCGATGGTCTTAAGGAACTGCACGGTCTCGGGCAACACGGCCGCCACAGGTGGTGGCCTCAATAACTACAATGGCGGTCGGATGGCCCTGACCGGCTGTACCATCTCGGGCAACACGGCCACCTTTGGCGGAGCGGGACTTTCAAACTACGGCGTGGGGACGACCCTGACCAACTGCACGATCGTGGGCAACACGGTCACCAGTAGCTTTGGCAGCGGCGGCGGGATCACGAACGTCGGTTCCACGCTGACTTTGGCCAATTGCACGATTATGGGCAACACCGCCTCCGATGGAGCCGGCATCCTCAACTCCGTCTCCGCCGCAGTGACGTTGTGGAACACCATCGTGGCCGCGAATCAATTGGGCGGTGACGTCGATGGGCTGTTCGCCGGCGGTAACAACCTGATTGGCGATGGCAGTGGGGGAATTCCCGGCACGATCACGGGCGCTCCGAAGCTCGGCCCTCTCACCTGGAACGGCGGCCCGACCCAGACCATGGCCCCGCTACCCGGCAGCCCGGCCATCGACGCGGGGGACGGGTCCCGCATCCCCACGGGGGTCGTCATTGACCAGCGGGGCGTCCCGCGGATCAAACACGGCGTGCTGGACATCGGCGCCTTCGAGAGCGGCAGCCAGACCCTCGTTGTCACCACGCTGGCAGACACCGTCGGATCCGGTCTCTCCTTGCGCTCTGCGATCGACTACGTCAACAACATTGACCCGGTCGGCGACGACACAATCATCTTTGCCCCCGGTCTGACGGGCACCATCGTCCTGGCCGGCGCCGCACTGCCGACGATCGTGGGGGATGTGACGATCGTTGGCCCCGGAAGCCGCGTGCTCACGATCGACGGCCAAGGGGTTGCCGGCTCCGGAATCCTCTCGGTCGCCCCTGGGGCCGTCGTCTTCGTCTCCGGGCTGACGTTAACTAACGGCCGCGCCGAGTCTGGCGGAGCGATCTTCAACGCGGGCACGCTGACGCTAGCCGACCTCACCATCTCTAATAGTACGGCCAGCCTCACCGGGGGTGGAATCTACAACAAGACTGGCGCTACGCTGACGCTGACCCGAAGCACCATCTCGGGCAACACCAGTGGCGTCGGCGGTGGCATCATTAGTTATGGCGTGATGGCCTTGACGAACTGCACGGTCTCGGGCAACTCGGCCACCTTTGGCGGTGGCCTCTTCAACGCCGACGGCACGGCGACGATCGCCAGCAGCACGATCGCGGGTAACTCGGCCAGCCTCAGCGGCGGTGGGATCGCCAGCACCGGCTCGTTGACGCTGACCAACTCGATCGTGGCCCTCAGTACTTTGGGGGGGGACCTGGTCGGCACAATCACCGGCAGCCATAACCTCATCGGCGACGGTATCCACGGGTTGCCCGACACGATCACGGGCGATCCGAAGCTCGGCTCGCTCGCCTGGAATGGCGGGCCGACCCAGACGATGGCGCTGCTCGCCGGCAGCCCAGCCATTGACGCGGGGGACGGGACCCGTGTTCCCGTGGGGGTTGCCACCGACCAGCGCGGCGGTGCACGCACGAAGGGCGGCAACGTCGACATCGGTGCGTTCGAGAGCGGCGTGAACACCCTCGTCATCACCACCCTCATTGATGAGGACAACGGCGGGATTGACACAACGCTCGGGACTGGCACGTCGCTCCGTGAGGCGATCGCCTTCGCCAACTCCGACCCAAGTGGGGGGAACACGATCACCTTTGAGCCCGGCTTGACCGGCACGATCGCCCTGGTCGGCGGCGCGTTGCCGACAATCGTGGCGAACCTGACGATTACTGGCCCTGGAGCCCGTTTGCTGACGATCGACGAACAGTGGGCCGGCAGCTCCCGTATCTTCACGATCGCCTCCGGCACTTACGTCGTCCTCTCCGGCCTGACCCTCACCCGTGGTAGCGCAGCGACCGGCGGGGCTGTCCTCAACAACGGCACGCTGGAGCTGACCGAGAGCACCATCACCAACAGTTCGGCCAGCTCCAGCGGCGGCGCAATCTATAACGCCGCCGGCGCCACGCTGAGGCTGACCCGAAGCACCATCTCGGGCAACGGCGGCGGCAATGGCGGTGGTATCGCCAACTTCGGAACGCTGTCGCTGATCAGCAGCACCCTGGCGGGGAACAAGGCCAACAGGGGCGGCGCCCTCTACAACGATAGCGCCGCCGGCTTGGTAACGATCGCCAACAGCACGATCGCAGACAACCTGGCGTACGTCACCGGCGGTGGGATCCTCAACTCCAACGGCTTTCTGGCGTTGACCAATTCGATCGTGGCCCTCAGTACTCTGGGGGGGGACCTGGTCGGCACAATCACCGGCAGCCATAACCTCATCGGCGACGGTGTCCACGGGTTGCCCGACACGATCACGGGCGATCCGAAGCTCGGCTCGCTCGCCTGGAATGGCGGGCCGACCCAGACCATGGCCCTGCTCACCGGCAGCCCGGCCATTGGCGTGGGCGTCAATCTCGGTTACACAACCGACCAGCGCAACATCGCTCTCGACTCGCTCCCGGACATTGGCGCCTTCGAGTATCAAGGGGCCGCGCCGACCGTGACGATTTCTGCACCGGCCACGGGAATTGTCCATGTCTTCGGTAACTACACACTCACTGCCACCGACAATACGCCAGGCGACCAGGACGTCACATTCACCTACACGGTCGACTGGAACGGCGACGGCACTGACGTTCAGAGCTTTACGGGACCAGCCTCGTTGCAGGTCACGCATGCCTATGACGTTGCTGGCTCGTACGCCCCGATCGTGACCGTGACCGACCAGCACAACCGGAGTGGAGGCCCTGCGACTTCGGCGAATCCGGTTGTTGTTAGCGCACTCACATCAACCAATCTCGCCCAGGCGATCTCGACGCTCCAGAACGTCTCGCTTTCAGTGACGAGTCACGTTCAGGGCCAAGCCGTGATGGACGCCGTCAACGGCGTCCCACTGGCGACTTGGCAGCAGTCCAACACGGTTAACTTCGTGGTGAGCGCGGGGGTCATCTCGGACCAGGTCATCCGCCCCACCAGCGCGGACGCCAGGATCAACGTCTCGGTGCCCACCCCACCGATGTTCCTGTCCTCGAGGGTAGCCTGGGCCACCAACGTCTCCAATCCCTATGGGGGTGAGTCGCAGCAGTTGGCCGCGACCATCGCCATCATCGTCGCTGCCGTCGCGGTCGGCAGCGTCATCGGCGCCAACGTGGGTGCGGGTTACATCCCGTCGGGGGTGCCCCTCCCCTCGTGGTCGCCCGGCCTGGTTGTCGAACAGGGGACGGTGACCTGGTCCGACACACTTTTCATCACGGCGACCGACTCGCCCTTGATCGTCGTCAAGGGGGGCACACTGATCCTCAAACACAGCATGATTGTCGGCAGCCCACTCGGCACCCGCCCGGTGATCGAGGTCAGCGGAGGCACGCTGATTCTGGCCGCTCCAGCCCCGGGAGAGTCGAACGTGCTGGGAACATTCGGGCTCCAGCCCCTCATCCGCGTGACGGGTACCGGGAAGGTGATCGACGAGGGAGGAACGACCTACCTTCAATTTAACAGCGACGGGACGTTGGCCCACTTGGCCGGGACGACCGTTACCCAGCTCACATCCTCGGCGCCGTCGGCGGTGATCGGTCAGACGGTGACCTACACGGCCACGGTGACCGGCGCGCCCGCGGGCGAAGGCTCGGTTCAGTTCATCGACGCGACCACCAGCACGTTGCTCGGGACTGTCCCGCTGGGGAGCGATCGTTCGGCGGCGCTGTCGTTTACCGTGAGCACGGCGACCGCGGGTCACACGATCGTCGCCACCTATCTCCCGACAAACGGGGCGTTCCATCCAAGTTCTGGACAGCTAACGCAGGCCGTCGTCGCGGCCACCACGACCGTGGTGACCAGCCCGGCTTCAACGTCCGCCTTCGGCCAGTCGGTGACCTTCACGGCGACCGTGACGAACACGTCTACCTCGGATGGAGTGCCCACCGGGACGGTTCAGTTCTTCGTTGGCTCGACCCCTCTCGGGGTAGGAACCCTCCTCAGCGGCAACGGAAACGCAGCCACTTTCACGTTCACCACCGCGAACTTGCCGGTGGGGACCCAATCGATCCGGGCCGTCTACACACCTGTGGGTGGCTTCCAGGCAGGCGATGGAGCCAAGCAAGTTGCCGTCAACCCCGCGGGCACGACGACGATTCTCTCGTCCTCGGCCGGTTCCACAATTCCCGGTCAGTCCGTGACGTTCACGGCGATCGTCGCGGCGGTCCCGCCCGGTGGCGGCACGCCGACCGGCAGCGTGACGTTCAAGAACGGATCAACCGTGGTGGGCACCGTGCCGCTCGTGGTTGTGGGAAATCAGGTTCTGGCGAGCCTGACGACCGTGTTTTCGACGGCCAGCAATCTCACCATCACCGCGAGCTACGCCAGCTCCAATGGCAACCACACGGCCAGCTCGGCCACGCTGAACCAGGCGATTCTGGGCGCCGGGGTCTCTGTCAGTGGGACCACTCTCTACATCGTCGGGGCCAACACTTCGGATGAGGTGACCATCTCAGCCCCGTCACCGCAGGGGAGTCAGGGCCTCATCGTCAACGCCAAGCTGAACGGTGTCAGCACTAAGACGACGTTCACGCAGGCTCTCACCGCGATCGTCTACTACGGATACGAAGGGAATGACAAACTCACCCTCGCCTCCAACCTCGCCCTGGCGACGACGATCCTCGTCGGCAACGGCAACGTCACTTTCCAGCTTGGCAACGGCAACAACACCGTGACGGCGGGCAATGGCAACGTCACGATCCAGGCCGGCGATGGCAAGAATACCATCGCTGTGGGTAACGGCAACAACACGGTTCGCCTCGGCAACGGCGAAAACACCGTGACGACGGGCAATGGTAACGACACGATCCAGGCCGGCGATGGCAAAAACACCATCGCGGCGGGAGCAGGCAATAACACGGTCCGCCTCGGCGACGGCAACAACACCGTGACGGCGGGTGCCGGCAATGACACGATCCAGGCTGGTGACGGTAATAACACGATCGTGGCTGGCAACGGCAATAACACGGTCCGCCTCGGTGATGGCAACAACACCGTGACGGCCGACGCTGGCAACGATACGATTCAGGCCGGCAACGGCGACAATACGATCGCGGCTGGTAACGGTAACAACACGATCCAGGCCGGCGACGGCGACAATGCCATCACGGCTAGCAATGGCAATAACACGGTCTGCCTTGGCGACGGCAACAACAGCGTGATTGCGGGTGCCGGGAGTGACACGATTCAGGCCGGCGATGGCAACAACACGATCGCGGCGGGAGCAGGCAATAATACGGTTCGCCTCGGTGATGGTAACAACACCGTGACGGCGGACGCTGGCAACGACACGATCCAGGCTGGCGACGGCAACAACACGATCGCGGCTGGCAACGGCAACAACTCGTTCTGCCTCGGTGACGGTACCAACACCGTGACGGCGGGCGCAGGCAACGACACCATTCAGGCTGGCGACGGCAACAATACCATCGCGGCGGGCGCAGGTAATAACACCATTCGCCTTGGTGATGGCAACAACACCGTGACGGCGGATGCCGGCAACGACACGATCCAGACCGGCGACGGTGATAATACCATCACGTCGGGCAACGGCAATGACACGATCCAGGCCGGTGACGGTGATAATACCGTCACGGCTGGTCACGGTAACAATACGATCCGTCTCGGTAACGGAGAGAACGTTGTGGTGGCCGGCAACGGCAACAACACAATCCGGGCCGGCAACGGCAATAACTTGGTTGTGGGCGGGTTGGGATCGCACACCATCCAGTTGGGCAACGGTAACAATATTCTCATTGATGGATCGGCCGTCCTGACCAGCCCTGGCGACTCGCTCCGCCAGGTGCTCCGCGACTGGAACAGCAGTGCCGCAACGGCCGTTAAGCAGAGGATCAGCGTGACATACAATTCCAGCCATCCTAGTTCGCTGCAGACTGGCAAGGGGAGAAACTGGTTCTTCTATCAGTATGCAAAGACGACCTCCAATAAGAAGTCGACAGACTTCCTGAACTAATTGCACAGGGATATCCTCAAGCGATTGCGTCGCGACCCCCGATCACCGCGACGCACTCGCTTGCCCCTGGCCGCAGTCGAGCCTCGCGAATCAGGGCCGTCGGTTGGAGCGACGGCCCTGAATGCCTACAACGGGCCCTGGGTCGGCTCAGAGAAGTCGCCAAGCGAGCTCGATGCACGAGCAACCTCAAGTCGATCGGCCTGGTGATGCAAATTGAGGGTTCATCCGGTTGGGGGTCATCCGGTTGGCCAGGCACTTCAATTGGGGCGTCTGAGAGATTCGGAAAAGATGAGTGTGCGGTCGCGAGTTTGGGCGGACTGTCCAAATTTCCTGTCTTATCTGTTTTGAGTGCATGGCCACCTACCCTATGCCTACCAGTAACTCCGTATGGCGCGGTGTTCCAAAGGCCGTGGCGGAGTTTCCCTGGGACCGAGATAAAAACGGGTGTCGGCTCCCACCCTGATTCTGTCGGTCCCCGTACCCATGAATCGAGGGCGAGTCATCTGGTAGCAAGGGCCGAGTTCGTCGTGCGGCCTTACGTCGAGATGAAACAGGGGCTTCGAGACCGCGTGTCAGCCTGGCGGAGGCATCGCGCGTTCGGGGCCCACTCTCGAAACCAGCATGGCAGTCTTTTTCTTGGCATTCCCTTGATCCCGGGTCACGATCCGTTCAGGGGGCATTGGCCTATTCCGGTTCGTGGTCGGCGGAGTTTGTTGGCGGTGAGGGGCCGCAAGTTTCGATAGACCTGTGACCCGGGTGCCTTCGGGTTACCGATCGGGACGCCCTTTGAGCGGGCCATTCTTTTTCAGGACCGGTTCTCGGTGCCTGAATTTGAAGTGATGTGAGCGAAGCCGTGCGAAGAGCGGCGAGGGGGCGGTGCTAAAGCGGGCCGACTCGATGATGAGTGGCACCTGCGGGCGTCGGCCGTTCCCGGTTGCCTCGAAATCTTGGAGTTTTGTCGATGGTCATGGACGAAGCGAAGGTGTTGCCGACGGCTCCGACGATGCGGTCGGGGCGGTTCCGGACATTCGTGCGAGCGACCCTGGTCGTGGTCGGTTTGCTCTTGGTGGTCGTGGGAGGCGGAGTATTCTTCGCGGTGGCGGTCCCACCCCGGTATCCGGTCCGGAACGTGGAGCTCCGGGTCGAGTCGTCCCCCGAGCGTGTGGCGCGTGGGAAAGCGCTCGCGTCGGCCTTGGAATGTGTGCTCTGTCACTCCGACCCGGCGACGGGTCGACTGACCGGTCGCCGGCTCGCGGAGATTCCCGCCGCATTGAGCCCGGCAGCCTTTACCGCGAACATCACCCGGGACGTCAAGACGGGGATCGGGTCCTGGAGCGACGGGGAGCTCGCCGCCTTCCTACGGACTGGCGTCAACCGCCAAGGGCGGCTGGCTCCCCCCTGGATGCCTCGCCTGCCCCGGCTGGCGGATGAGGATCTCTTCGACCTCCTGGCCTATCTCCGGTCCGACGATCCCGCGGTCGAGGCGACCGCAGCGAGCCCGCAAACGGGTTCGCTCTCGATCCTTGGGAAAATCTTGCTCCGGTATGTTTGGCGGCCCATGGCGTATCCCGCGGCCCCGATCGTGGCGCCAGCGATCTCGGACCGCGTGGCATATGGTCGCTATGTGGTCCAGGCCAAGGGGAGTTGCTTTGGCTGCCACTCGGCCGACTTCATGACGCTCGATGAACTGCAACCGGAGCGCTCGAAAGGGTATCTCGGCGGTGGGAACGAAGTTTACGACGCCGCCGGGTCGATCGTGATTTCGGCCAACCTGACCCCCGACCGTGAGACTGGGATCGGCCGCTGGAGCGAGGCCGATTTTGTCCGAGCCGTTCGCGAGGGGCTTCGACCTGACGGCACACCGATCCGAGGGCCGATGCAGCTTTACAAGGAGCTGTCCGAAGCGGAAGTAGGAGCCGTTTATGCCTATTTGCAGACGGTCCCTCCGCTCCGTCGACCGCGGCGCACCACGGTCGCGTCGAAGGCGATCACGTCAGCCAAGGGCCGTTCTGGTCGAACCGCCGCTCTCGAGGGACAGACGCTCTACATCCGCTACGGATGCCAGTCGTGTCACGGTGAGACAGGGGTCAATATCGGCGACTTGCGCCAGGCGGACAACAAGTATGCGACCGATGCCGAGATCGAGGCCTGGATCCGTCACCCCGAAGCATTCAAGCCAGGGACGAAAATGCCCGCGTTCGGTAACCTCATCGCTCCCGATGATTTCCCACCATTGATCGCTTACGTCCGCCACCTCGGCCGGCGTTCGAAGCCGTAAGTCGATCGACCTGCATCCGGTCCCCGCGAATGCTCACCTCGTCTGCGCGGGGCAACGAGAACGAGCGTGGGGGCCATGACAGGTTCTGGCTGTTCACTTCAGCCGGAAGTCACCGGTCAGGTGATCATGTAGATAGTATGGTGCTCCCCGCTGAGTCTGCCGGACTTTTTGCCGGCCTGTCAAGCAGACTCCAAGCCTCCGGTGATCACACCACACCCAGAGGACCGGTTCACCGCCAAGTGAGTTGAGAACCCTCGCCAGAGTTGGGAGGCGTCGGGTTCGCGGTCAGGTTCAGCTCGTTGCCTTCGGATTGCTGGCGGAGCCGGTGACCTCCCACTCGACCATCGAGAACGCGACACTTGCACACGGTTCGATGGAGCTTGCGTAATTACGGTTGCTGTGATTGTTGTTTTTTTTGTGTTGCAAGTGTTTGTTGATTGAAAGCGTTGAGCTGGACGGCCCATCGCACACCTGAGCAGGCGGACCGCCGTTGACCTGGGCGGCGGTTTTCCTTTGCCTGTCCCCTGCCTCCCCGGTACCCTCGTCCAACCGTGCGAGGGAAACCACCGGCAAGGAGGTGTGCCGTGGATTGGAGCGAGGAATACGAGGTCATTTTCGGCAGCGACGTGGACAACGACGGCGTTTACCTCGAAGCTCGGGACCGGGGAACGGATGAGATCGTGATGCTCGCCTTCTACTCGGACGCGGACGGCACGCTGTCGTTCCTCCCCCAGGCGGAGGGCCTGCCCGGTGGCTTCGTGGAATGGTTCAGGGCAGAATCAGAGCGAAGATTACCGCCTTCGGTA
The DNA here is from genome assembly GCF_045290345.1 of Singulisphaera photorubra. GTDB lineage: Bacteria > Planctomycetota > Planctomycetia > Isosphaerales > Isosphaeraceae > Singulisphaera. The sequence goes on from NZ_CP155447.1 coordinate 7,465,750, forward strand.
CCTTTTCATGATGAAACGTGACGTCCATGTGCTGATGTTGTGAGGCGACAAATGAGCGAGCCGAACCACTATCAAGTCCCTGAAACTGCTACGGCTGCGTTCACTCCTGAGCAGCAGTTAGCCAAAATGTTGCTCCAGGCCCGGGAGAATGGTTATACGCTTGGGTTGTTTTACCGCTGGTCGTTGCGAGGCTACCTGGTCCTCTTCATCGCGATAAGCATCGGCATCGCCTGGTTTTCGTGGGTAAACATGGCGCCAGGAATTTATGCGATGACCGGTCTTCTCGTCGGTGCGCTCCTCAGGGATTATGGCGTGGCGAAGAAACAGGTGAGATTGTGGCCCGTCCAGGCGAGGTTGCTGGATTGGGAGAAGGTGCAGGCAATGGCTAACGGGGAGGCGTGATCGGCCGGGTGCGATCAGATTCAACGACCCGATCCAGGGCGAGGAAGCCTCTCGCGACTCGTTCCCACGGTCCTCCGTGGGAATGAAGTCTGGGACGCTCCGCGTCCTCGGCTTTCGAGGGCCAGACGACACAGAGCGTCGGGGAAGGCATTCCCATGGGGGACCGTGGGAACGAGGGGGATTCCTCGCTCTATGGCAGGTCGTTGATGCTTTTCGCCACATAAAGGCTTGCCCCCCCCAGTTTCTCCGGCCTGTTCGACCTGGTCTTCAATCTTGGCTTTCTCTACCATATTCCCGAGCTGACCAAAGCCCTCAGGTGGTGCCGTTCGCAGACTTCCCGACTCTTTCTCGGGACGCTCTACGCCGAGCTTGCCGAAAGCCGCCGTATCTGGGGATGGAGTATCGCCAAGGAGGCCTGCTCGACCCGATCAGCGGCGCCTCGGCCTTCTCATTCTGGCCGTACGAGGCCGACCTGATTTCGATGCTGCGCGACGCCGGATACTCTCAGGTTCATGTGCTCGGGAAGGAACTCTTGAGCCGAATGCTACATAATTACGTCCATAGCAGAGTGGTTCGCTGTTGTATGTAGTTTTGTTTGAGCGTTCCGAAATTCAAGGCTGTGTGAATTTATGCTCTCGAAAAGCATGCGTCATCGCGAGTGGAACGGACGTGGCTATGCCTTGGTCGCATTGGGGATCTATCTCGTCTCGTTGATCGTGTCCCCGGGCTATATGGCCTTTTTGTTCGCGTTTGAAGCACTGACGAGGTGCTTTTCCGGCTCCGCTCATGTCGAACGGGGGAGTTGGCTCCTCGGACTCTCCTGGCTTGCAAACCCGGCCGCATGGGTCGGCATCCTCTTGCTTGGCATGGGGGCGTGGCGGTTGGCCACGGTCGCAGGGGAACTCGCCATCCTGCTGGCTCTCTGCGCGGTAAGTGTGGGAGGCTTCATACCAAGCTACTACCTCTGGGTCGCCAGCATGGCGGTGGTGGTCTACGGGGCGTTTAGAGGGCTTCGCTCGGTCGCAATCACGGTGGATTCCGCGGAACCAGGATTCTCCACGCTGGCCGTTGCCAATCGTCGGAAACCGATCGTTGCTCTCGTCCTGGGGCTCCCCCTCGTTTTTGGGGGGCTTCTCATGGTGTCTGCATTCAGGGGTGACTATTCGCTTTTGAAAGAATTTGACGAATTTGACCCAAACGTGAACATCCACACCGGGGACGATGCCAAGAGGTTGATTCTGCAATGGGCCCATAGCGCGGTTCGGCTCGATCCGAACCAAGGGGGAATCCCCGCGTCGGCGACGGACTTCTGGCTTTACGACGGTGGCAGTTTCAATGGCTCGATCACTTATTGGGTTTTCCAATGTGGCAGCCGCGAAGATTGTCTGAAGGCCGTCGAATATCTCGGCGGCCTGCGCCCGGACGACCTCAAGCCGTGGGAGCCGTCGCGTTATGCCGTGGTGATGGAGGGGTTGGACTTTTATTCGAAAGCGGCCACGTTGAATCCGAGGATCCTCGGAACTCCTTGGGATGTTCGCGGAATCAAGAACGGGCTGGTGTACGAGCAGGTTCAAGGCGATCACCGTTCGATGGTCTATTACGCAATTGACCACGACCGCAACCGTGTCTACTACCACTATGAGAGCGGCGGTTTTCCCCGGGATGAGTACCGCCCCGAGGTTCACGGCGGTGGTGCAGGCCTCAAGCCGAAGCCCAAATGAGTCACCGCAATCGTGGATTTGGATTTCATTCAAACGAACGGCTCGCCGTTTTCGTATCCTGTCCAGATTGTTCGATTTGGCAATGGTCGCCGTTGCGTCGGTCAAGTTGACATGTAGTTCGGTCGACTCAAGCCGTGTGCCGTCGGGAACCAAGCCGCTTTTTCGATAGTCTAAGGACTCGGGCCACGACGAGGCGTGCGGGGTAATTGACTTTTGTCCTATCTGGCTTCGCGGCCCCTAATCCTTTAGAATGCTTCCTCAACTGATTGGAAGCGTTGATGCACGGTCCGGCATCCTGGAGCGATGGAATGGCTCAACCTTCTCCGTCTCCCGTCCAAGAGACGCTTGGCGAGGACGACGTCCAGGCAATCGACCAGTTGCGCGAGGCGAACGCTCGCCTGCGTAACGAACTCGCCAAGGTGATCGTCGGTCAGACCGACGTGATCGAACGACTGGCGATCTGCCTGTTCGCTCGCGGTCACGCGTTGCTGATGGGGGTCCCCGGGCTGGCCAAGACGTTGCTGGTCAGCAGGCTCGCCGAGACGATGTCGCTGAAGTTCAGCCGGATCCAGTTCACGCCCGACCTGATGCCGATGGACATCACCGGGACCGACATTCTTCAGGATGGTCACAATGGGCGGCGCGAGTTTCAGTTTATCCACGGGCCCGTCTTCGCCAACATCGTCTTAGCCGACGAGATCAACCGGGCCCCACCGAAAACTCAGGCGGCGATGCTCGAGGCGATGCAGGAGCAGAACGTTACGGTCGTCGGGAAGTCGTTCCGGCTCGAACCGCCGTTCCTGGTGCTCGCCACCCAGAACCCGGTCGAGCAAGAAGGCACCTACCCGTTGCCCGAAGCTCAGCTCGACCGGTTCATGTTCCTCATCGAGCTCGACTACCCGTCCGAGGCCGAAGAGATCAGGATTGCTCGCACGACCACCGGCGACGCCCTACCTCAACTCGACCACCTGCTCACGCCCGAAGACGTGATCCGGTTCCAGCATCTCGTCCGACGCGTGCCGGTTCCCGACCATATCTACACCTACGCGGCGCGGTTGGTGCGGAAGACCAGGCCGAACGATCCGACCGCCCCGGCCTGGCTCAAGCCGCTCGTGTCATGGGGGGCCGGCCCGCGAGCGGTCCAGTATCTGATCCTGGGCGCCAAGGCCCGCGCGGCTTTGCTCGGCAGCTACATGGTCCGGCTCGAAGATGTCCATGAGGTCGCCGTCCCCGTGCTCACCCACCGCGTGATCACCACGTTCGCGGCGCAAGCCGAGGGGATCGACGCCAAGAAGATCGTGACCCGGCTCGCCGAGGAGTCGAACATGGAACGGTAGCGGAGTCAGACCACTCCGCGGAGCCTCGGCTTCAGAGACGCTGGCGTTTGCAAGCCTCAGCGCTCTTGAGCCGAGGCTCTTGATCCTTTCACCCGGAAAGCTCATCCAGCCATGTTCCCGGATCGCCAACCCCGAAGCTTCCTCGACGCCGGCGTGTTGTCGCGGCTCGCCAGCGTTCCATTGATGGCACGCCGACCGATGCAGGGGAGCGTGTCAGGTCGACACCCCAGCCCGCATCGCGGCTCGAGCGTCGAATTTTCCGAATATCGAAAATATGTTCCCGGCGATGATCTCAGGAGGTTGGACTGGCGAGCCTATGGCCGCTCCGACCGGTTCTTCGTCAAGGAGTTCGAGGCCGACACCAACCTGCGGTGCTGCCTGGTCCTCGATACCAGCGGCTCGATGGGCTACGGCTCGGCGGGCGTGACCAAGATCGAATACGCGCGGCGGATCGCAGGGGCGCTCGGCCATCTGGCGATGCGCCAGGGGGATGCGGTCGGACTCGCCTGCGTGGCCAAAGGGCTAGTTCGCACCATCCCCCCCAAGCGAAACCCCGCGCACTTGATGTCGGTCTTCGACATTCTGGAAGAGGCGAAGCCCCAGGGGGAGACGCGGCTCGCGCCGGTGCTCCACGAACTGGCCGAGACGGTCCGCCAGCGCGCGCTCGTGGTCGTGATCTCCGACCTGTTCGTCGACCCCGGCGAGCTTCGAAGCTGTTTCCAGCACCTGCGATTTCGCAGGCATGACCTGGCGCTTTTCCACCTCCTCGACCCCAAGGAGCTGAGCTTCGATTTCCGCCGACCGATGCGGTTCCTCGATATGGAAGGGGGGCCGGCGATCTTTGCCGAGCCGAGCGAGATCGCCGACCGTTACCGCAAGGCGATCAGCGCCTACCTGGAAGGGATCCAGGAGGCCGTGCGCGAGTCGGCCGTCGACTACCATCAGGTCAGGATCGACGACGACTATGAACAGGTGCTGCTCCGCTTTCTCGTCGGCCGAGCACGATCGCGGGGGGTGCGATGAACTTTCTCCACCCATTGATTCTGGTGGCCCTGCCACTGGTGGCCTTGCCGGTGATCATCCACCTGATCAATCAAAGGCGCTACCAGACTGTGCAGTGGGGCGCAATGATGTTCCTGCTGGCGGCCAACCGGATGTCGCGTGGTTACGCGCGGCTCCGCCAGTGGCTGATCATGGCCTTCCGGATGGCCGCCATCGCCGCCCTGCTCTTCGCGCTCAGCCGGCCGCTGGCCGGGGGCTGGCTCGGCTTCACGGCCGGGGGCCGGGCCGACACCACGATCATCTTGCTCGACCGGTCGCCCAGCATGCAGCAAGTGGGAAATGGGTCGGGCGGGTCGAAGCTCGAGACCGGGAAACGACAGCTTGCCCGGGCGCTCGGAACGCTCGGCTCGAATCGCTGGGTCCTGATCGAGAGCGGAACCAACAAGCCACGCACGATCGAGTCGGCCGACGCCCTGCTCACGACCTCCGACACCGGCCCCTTGAGTGCGGCGGCCGATATCCCGGGAATGATCGAGGCGGCACGCGACTATGTTCGGGCCAACAAGACGGGGCGGACCGAGATCTGGATCTGTTCCGACCTCCGGCGCGACGACTGGGAGATCGATGACGGCCGCTGGCGGTCGATCCGCGAGTCGTTCCTCGGTTTCCCGCAGGGGGTGCGGTTTCACTTGCTCGCTTATCCCAGAACGGCACCTACCAATGTGGCGGTCCGGGTGACCGGGGTGCGTCGCCAGGCGGCCGGCGACGGCGCCGATGTGCTGGTCTCGCTCAGCCTGGTTCGTGAAGGGAGTGAGAATCTGCGGTCGACCGTTCCGGTGCACTTCGAGATCGGGGGCGCCCGCTCGGAACTGACCGTCGAGATGAACGGTCCTCGGTTCACGCTCAAAGATCATCGGATCCCGCTGGAACGGGGCCGTCGTCGCGGCTGGGGCAAGGTCTCGATCCCCGCGGACGCGAACCTGGCGGACAACGACTTCTATTTTGCGTTCGATCAGCCCGCCCCTCGCCACGCGATCGTCGTCGCGGAGGATGGGCAAGCCGCGCAGGCGTTACGGCTGGCCGCCTCGATTGCGCCTGACCCCGAGCTGAAGTGTTCGGCCGAGGTCGTTCCGATTGACCAGCTCACGTCCGTCGAGTGGGAGACCGCCTCCTTGCTCCTCTGGCAAGGCCCGCTCCCCGAGGGGGCGGCGGCCGACCTGGTCCGTGCGTTCATCGACCGTGGCGGTCGGGTTTTCTTCTTCCCTCCTCGAGTGCCGGGCGGGGCCGAATTCCTGGGGGGGCGGTGGACGGCCTGGGGCGACCATCCGCAAGGAGCGACGGTCGAGACCTGGCGAGGCGATCAGGACCTGCTCTCCAACACCTTGAATGGGGCTGCGCTTCCGGTCGGGCAACTGCAAGTTCGCCACTGGTGCGGTCTGTCGGGCGACCTCACCCCCCTCGCCACATTAAAAGGGGGCGACCTGCTGCTGGCGCGGGCGACCACCAACGCGGGCGGAGCCTATTTCTGCGCGACCACACCGGCGGCCGGCGACTCATCGCTGGCGACCGACGGCGTGACCCTCTATGTGATGATCCAGCGGGCTCAGGCCGCCGGAGCCGAAGCGCTCGAAACGACCCGGCAGCTGGCGGCCGGGTCGATGACCGGCACCGACTCCTCGAACTGGTCGAGACTGTCCGGGGGAGACGAGGCGGTTTCCACCGAATACGCGTTCCACCGCGGTGTCTACGCCTCGGGGGAGCGGCTGTTGGCGATTAACCGGCCCGTCGCTGAGGATGCGGCCCCGGTCCTGGCCGACGAGCAGGTGGCCGGCCTCTTCCGCGGGCTCGACTTCGCGCGGGTGGACGACCGGGAAGGGAATGTTGACTCGTTGATTCAGGAAGTGTGGCGACTGTTTCTGATCGCCATGATGGCGGCCCTGCTCATCGAGGCCGCGCTCTGTATGCCCCGGCCCGCTCGGGCCTCGGCGGGGACCTCCACATGAACGTGTCGCGGTCGCTCACTTTCCTGTGGACTCCTTGGTCGCTCGCCGCGTCGGTCGTGCTCGTGCTGGCGGCCGCCGGACTCTGCTTCGTCGCCTGGCGACGGAGCGGGTACAGGCGTTCGCAAGGCGTGCTCGAGGGGCTTCGATTCGTGATCGTCTGCCTCGGCGCGATCTTGCTCAACCAGCCCGAGTGGGTCGAAGCGTACCGCCCCGAAGAAAAGCCGTCGGTCGCCGTGCTCTGGGACGCGTCGCCCAGCATGGAAACGCGCGATGTCGTCCCCGCGAAACGGCCAGTTCCGACCGCCGGGCCGATGACCAGGCGCGAGGCGATCGCGTCCCTGGCCGACGCCGCGTCATGGGACAAGCTGCGCGGCCGGATGAACGTGGTTTTGCAGTCGTTCTCGCCCGAGTCGACGGGACGCGGTACCGACCTGTACGACCCGCTCGCCCAGGCGCCTGAAACGTTCTCGAACCTGCGAGGGATCGTCCTGGCGTCGGATGGGGACTGGACCGAGGGCCTGCCGCCCGTTCAGGCCGCCGCGCGGCTGCGGGCCCTGGGCGTTCCAATCTTCGCGGTACCCGTCGGCAGCCCCACCCGCTTGCCTGACATCGAGCTGCTCAACCTCGACGCACCGACGTTCGGCGTGGCGGGCAAGGCGGTCCGAGTTCCCTTCACGATCGACAGTTCGCTTCCGCGCGAGCATGTCACCACGGTCACCTTGAAGACGTCGGACGGCGACGAGGTGACCAAGGACGTACGCGTCGCCCCGATGGGCCGGACCAGCGACGCGGTGGTCTGGAAGCCGAAGGGGACGGGCGACTTCACGCTGGCGCTCAACGTGCCCGCGCATCCCGATGAGATGATCTCCGACAACAATAAGCTCTCCACGCCGATCTCGATCCGTGAGGAGAAGCTCAAGGTCCTGGTCGTCGAGTCGTACCCGCGCTGGGAGTACCGCTACCTGCGGAACGCCCTCTCGCGCGACCCCGGGGTTGAGGTCTCTTGCTTGCTCTTCCACCCCGGGCTCAGTAAGGCCGGGGGAGGGAATAAGGACTACATCAAGCAGTTCCCCGCGGGCCTCGATGAGCTCTCGAAATATGACGTGGTTTTCATCGGAGACGTCGGGCTCGACGACGGCCAGCTCACCTCCGAGCAGTGCCGCCTCCTGAAAGGGCTGGTCGAGCATCAGGCAAGTGGTCTTGTGTTCATGCCTGGAATTCAGGGGCGGCAGTTCTCTCTGCTCGAGACCGAGCTGGGCGACCTCAGCCCGGTCACGCTCGACCCCGCCCAGCCCGGCGGTTGGGGTTCGCGCACGCCGAACCATTTTGAACTGACGGAGCTCGGGCGCCGGAGCTTACTCACGAAGCTCGCCGACACCGAGGACGATAACGCCGAGGTCTGGGAGGGTTTGCCCGGCTTCCAGTGGTACGCCCCGGTGCTTCGGGCCAAGGCGGGGAGCGACGTGCTGGCCGTTCACAAAGACATCACGAACGAGTCGGGTCGAATTCCGTTGCTCGCCACGCGTACGTTCGGGGCGGGCAAGGTCCTGTTCATGGGGACCGATGGCGCCTGGCGCTGGCGGAAGGGGGTCGAGGACAAGTACCACTATCGGTTCTGGGGGCAGGTGGTGCGCTGGATGGCCTACCAGCGGAACATGGCCAAGGGCGAAACCATGCGTCTGTTCTACGTGCCCGACCAGCCGAGGATGAATAAGGTCTTGACGTTCCACGCGAATGTGATGGATCGGAGCGGCGAACCCTTGCGCGGTGGCGACGTCTCCGCGCGGATCACGGCCCCGTCGGGCAAGGCGGAAGTGGCTCGGTTCACCACCGCCGGTGACGAGTGGGGCGAGTACACCGGCCGATTCACCGCCACGGAGGCAGGGGCGCATCAAGTGGCCCTGATCTGCAAGCAGACCGGGGCGACGCTCAACGCCACCTTCTTTGTGCAGGGGACCTCGGCGGAGCGGATCGGCCGCCCGTCGCGGCCCGAAGTCTTGGAAGAACTCGCCCGGGTGACGCGCGGCAAGGTGGTCGAGCCGGATCAGCTCGATGACGTCGTCCGCACCCTGGCCGCGCTTCCCGACCCTCCCCCCGCGGTCCGCCGATTGCAGTTATGGAGTCACGGGGGGGTGGCGGTTGTTATGATCGGTTTGATGGGGGCCTTCTGGGTAGGCAGGAAGGCCATCGGTCTCGTTTAAGAATGGTCAATCTCGGGTGGGCTTGTGTCCGCTCGGCAAGAATCTTGCGGGATAATGTCGGATAAACGCAATCTATTATCAGTGAGGTCAACATGAGCCTCGCGGGAACGCAGAATCGGTTGGAGCTACCGGAGTCGTTGCGGACTCAGCTCCGCGACTATCGTCGTCGAGTCTGGACCGTCAAGATGGCCGAGGCCGTCTTCGCGGCATGCTTCGGAGTCGTCGCGGCGTTTCTCCTGATGTTCGTGCTTGACCGGGTGTGGGACACTCCGGGCTGGCCGCGCGTCGCCCTGTTCGTGGTTGCCGCCTTGGCCTGTGCGCTCGTGCCGCTCGGGTTGTACCGCTGGGTCGGCCGGAACCGCCGGTTCGATCAACTGGCCCGGCTCCTCGCGCGCAAGCACCCGCATTTCGGTGACGAACTGCTGGGGGTGATCGAGCTGGTTCATAGCGACTCGGAGCAGACCCGCTCACGCGCGCTCTGCGAAGCGGCCGTGCGGCAAGTGACCGACGACGCCGGCAAGCGTGACCTCAACGCCGCGGTGCCGAACCCTCGCCATCGCACCTGGGCCTGGCTGGCGGCCGTTCCGGCCACCGCGGCGCTCGGTCTGTTTCTCCTCTTCCCGGCCGCGGCGTCCAACGCATGGTCCCGGCTCATCGCCCCCTGGCGGCCGATCCCCCGCTACACGTTTGCCGCGATCACACCGTTGCCGGATCACCTGGTCGTTCCTCACGGCGAGCCGTTCACCGCCGAGGCGAAACTCGCCGCGGGAACCGCCTGGCGCCCGGTCCGTGGCGAAGCGCGGCTCGACGGTCAAGGGGCCGTCTCCGCCCTGCTCCGCGACGATCTCTACGCGTTCGACCTGCCCGCGATGATCGCCCCCGGACCGCTCGAGGTCCGCGTGGGCGACTGGCTCCAGCGGGTCCGTGTCGAACCGACCCTCAGGCCCGAACTGACCTCGATCGTGGCCAACGTGGCCCTGCCCAAGTACCTCGGCCGTCCTGAGCCGCTCCGCAAAGACGTGCGCGGGGGCTCGGTCGCGCTGGTCAAGGGGAGCCAGGCGACGTTCACGGTCACGGCCAGCCGGGACCTATCCTCCGCGCGGGTGAACGGCCAGGGACGGACCCCCGCCGGCGCGACCGTCGCCAGCCCCTTGGTGGTTGTCGAGGGGGCACGCAACCTCGAGTTTCAATGGAAAGACCAGCATGGCCTGGCGGGCAAAGCCCCGTTCACGCTTGCGGTCAACGGTCGGGACGATGAGCCGCCGACGGTTTCCTGTGAGAATATGCCTCGCAATAAGGTGATCCTCGATACCGAGCTGCTCGCCTTCAAGGTGCACGTTCAAGACGATTTCGGCATCAAACGCGTGGGCCTGGAGTGGCATGGGGTTGAGAATCCGCTCGTCGCGTCACCGGCCGCCGGCGAGCAGATGCTGGCGGCGGGAGGGAGCGAGAAGGAGAACCTCGACCTCAACGGCACCTTCACCGCCAAGACCCTGGGCATCGAGCCACAACCGATCAACGTTCGCGTGTTCGCTGAAGACTACCTGCCGGGTCGGCCTCGCGCCTATTCGCCCACCTATACCTTCTACGTGCTGAACGCCGAGCAGCACGCGATCTGGATCGCCGAGCAACTGAGCAAGTGGCACCGCCAGTCGTTGGAAGTGCGCGACCGTGAAATGCAGCTCTACGAGACCAACAAGCAGCTCCGGGACCTCGCGGCCGACGAGCTCGACCGGCCCGAGACCCGGAAGAAGGTCGAGAGCCAGGCGGCGGCCGAACGGGCCAACGGGCGGCGGCTCTCGATGCTGGTCGGCTCGGGCGAGGACCTGGTCAAGCAGGCCTCACGCAACCCGGAGATCGGCGTCGGCCACCTCGAACGCTGGGCCGAGATGCTGCAGATTCTCAAAGATATTTCGACGAATCGGATGCCTTCGGTCGCCGAGCTCCTGAAAGAGGCCGCACAGGCGCCAAGCCTCGCCGCGAACACGACGGGCAACAAGGCACCAACCGCCGGCCAGGTCCGGGCGGCCGGGGCCGGCGCTCCCTCCGAGCCCAAGAAATCCAACCCGGCGCCCTCGGCGGTCCCTCGCGTCGTTGACATGGAATCGTCGCAGAACTCCCCGGCCAAGAAGGGACTCCCGCCGACTCCTCCGGGAGGGAACTCCAAGCCGAAACTCGGCCTGGCGCAAACGACCGTGATGGGTAAGGGGTCGGCCACGCCTCCTCCTCCACCACCGCCCGCGGCGGAGAAGGTTGACGAGGCAGTCAATGCCCAGCGCGACTTGCTGGCCGAGTTCGAGAAGATCGCCGACGAGCTCAACCGGGTTCTCGCTAACCTCGAAGGAAGCACACTGGTCAAGCGACTCAAGGCCGCGTCGCGGGTTCAGCTCAAGATCGGTGGTCGGCTCGGCGACTTCGTGGGGGATGCGTTTGGCCTGCCTGAGTCGCGGATCGCCGACGCGGCGACCAAGGAACTGGTCGCTCTGGCCGAACAAGAGGCCAAGGGAAGTCAGAATGTCTCGATGATCATGGATGACTTGCAGGCCTACTTCGAGCGCCGGCAGTTCGTCCAGTTCAAGGCCGTGCTCGATGAGATGAAGAAAGAGGACGTGGTCGGCGGCCTCCGCCAGATCGGTGACGACCTCAAAAAGGAACAAGGGATGTCGATTGCCCAGTGCGAGTTTTGGTCGGACTCGCTCGACCGCTGGGCGGAAGACCTGGTGGATCCCGCCTGCAAGGGGACCTGCCCCGGCTCCAAGTCGAAGAGCAGTCTTCCCCCTTCGATCGTGCTCGAGGTGCTGCAGATCCTCGAGGGGGAGGTCAACCTTCGCGAGGAAACGCGCGTGGCCGAGCAGGCCAAGCCCGCGTTGGTGCTGAGCGACTACTCGACGCAGGCCGGCAAGCTTTCAGGCACCCAGAAAGAGCTGGCCGGCCGGGTCGAGAAAGTGACCGGAAAGATCCGTGAGCTACCCGACGCGGAGCAGGAATTCGCCTATGAGATCGCTCTGCTCGGCCAGGTTGGTTCGGTCATGGATGAGGCGACCGGGATCCTCCTCCGCCCGGAGACTGGCAACCCGGCCGTCGCCGCCGAGACCGAGGCGATCGAGCTCTTGCTCAAATCCAAGCGGATCAATCCCAAGGGGGGCGGCGGTGGCGGCTCGAGCCCAGGTGGAGGGGGGACCGGTACGACTCAGGACTCGGCCCTGGCGCTCCTGGGGGTCGGCCTGAACGAAAAAGAGGTCAAGGAAGACCATGGCGTCTCGCAGGCGACGGGTGATTCGGGGCCATCGCTTCCCGAAGAATTCCGCGCCGGGCTTGATGAGTACTTCAACCGGTTGGAACGCGCCCCGGCCGTGCGATGACCGGGTTGGCAGGAATTCAGAGCGACCCCGGTGGTTCACTACCGGAGTCGCCCAGCGGCAACGGGTCCTTGCCTGCCGGACGAATCTGTTGCCGAAGCGATTGTCAGATTGAATTGCCATCACCTGGGACCGCGGGCGGAAAGCCCGCGGTCTCAGGGAAATTCAATGAGGACGAGGGCTGAGCCAACCCATTGATGCGGGGCGGTGAGGATCAAGAAGTGCGATTGTTTTTTTTCAACGATCCGCCATAGAGCTAGGAATCACTCTCGTTCCCACGGTCCCCCGTGGGAATGCCGTCCCCGACGCTCCGCGTCATCTGACCCTCGAAAGCCAAGGACGCAGAGCGTCAAAGACTTCATTCCCACGGGGGACCGTGGGAACGAGTAGCGAAATCCAGCGAGATTCTAGCCTAGTCGCGGATCATTGTTGTTTTGTGTTCTGACGCGATCGCGTGCCGAATCGAATCGAAACGAGGGGTGTTGATGAGAGGTCGCTTCATTCGACTGGTTCCGATGGTCGGCATCGCGTTCACGGTCTGCACGCCAGTGTTCGTCTTCGCTCAGGTCCGCAAGGAAGTGGTCGAGCCCGCGAAGAGGGAAGTCGTGCAGCGGAAGGCGGCTGTGCTTCAACCTGCACGCGTTCAGTTGGCCGATCCGGTGGTCATCATTGCGAACGGCATGGATCCGGGATGGACGAGGCAGTTTCGTCCGATTCTCCAGGTGGAATACCTGTTCCTGCGGATGGTTTGCAATCCGAGCAAGGAGGAGCGACTCCCGATCGCACGCGCCGGGTTTAAGTCGCTGGATGCGGCGGCCAAGTCTTACCTGGAATGGCAGAACAATCAGAATATGATTGTTGCAGGCCGGCTTGTCGAGCGGCCGGCGAACCCCGACCCGCGAAAGATGATTCAGAACGCGTTGGTCGACTCGGCCAAAACCCACCTGTCTTCCAGCCAGTTTGAACGCTATCGCGCGGAACTCGACGCCCGATCGGCCGAACAGAAGCGGGTCGCGATCCTGAACCTGGTGGCGAAGCTCGACCATTCCCTCGTCCTCTCTCCTGAACAGCGGGACCAGATCAGTGAATCGCTCTCCTCCCACTGGGAGGAGGCGTGGGCCCAGGGGTTTCAGTCCTTCAGCCTTGACAATCAGTATTTTCCGATGGTCCCCGACCCGCTTGTGGCCAAGCATCTGAATGCCAATCAGAAGACGATCTGGTCTGGGCTTCAAAAGGTAACGTTCAATTCCAATGGTCTTGGAAGTTTTATGAATGCTCAGGCGCAGAATCTTCCTCTGGATGATGAGTTTTCGGACGAGGTCGCCCAGGAAGACCCCAAGCCAGCGACGAAGAAGTGAGGGCCGGACCGTTCCGACCCTTGCCTGGAGAAGCCGCCATGATTCGCACGCTCCGACTCGCCCTGCTGCTGGCCCTCGCCGGTTGCTTCGTCTGCGAATTCGGGCCGTCTGCCCGAGGGCAGGTGCTCGACGACGTGGTTGAAGAGGAACTCGACAATCAGATGCCCGGAAGGCAACAGCAGTTCATGATTGCGGAATCCAACTTTGACCAGATGGTGTTTGGCAACGCCAGAAACGCCGCGACCATGTTGACCCGGCTCAAGACCTTGGTGAATTTGAAAATCGAAGAAGTCGACCAGGTCGCCCGGCTGACCGACGCCCAGAAGCATAAACTCGAACTCGCCTCCCGAGGTGATATCAAGCGATTCTACGACCAGGTGGAGGAAAAACGGAAGGCGTTTCAACTCGTTCGGAACGACCAGCAAAAGTTTAGCGAGTTCTACCAACAACTTCTCCCCCTCCGGACGGTGTTGAGCCAGGGGCTCTTCGGTGAGAAGTCGATCTTTACCAAGACCCTCAAGAAGACACTCGACGAGCGACAGGTCGCGGAGTATGACAACCTGGGCCGTCAGAGGCATTTGCTGAGCCAGAAAGCCAGGATGGGTCGCATTCTCATCACGCTGGACAATTGCGTGGGTCTGGATGCCAACCAGCGCCGACAGCTTTCGAAGTTGATTATCGAGGAGACTCGGCCGCCCAAAGCCTCCAGCAACCTCGACCTGTACGTCGTACTTTTCCAACTCTCACGCCTTCCCGAGGATCGCATTCGGCCGATTTTTCAGGATGCCCAATGGCGTCTGATGCGAGCACAGCTGGAAATGGCGCGAAAAAATGAGCCAATGCTCACCAAGCAGGGGGTGCTCTTCGATGGGCCCGACGCGGAGCGTTGGATCGTCGGAGTCGACTCCGACGTGCCGAAATCGCCGCCGAATCACGTGAAATAGGACGAGCGCAGGAGGGCTTCATCATGCCGGACCGAGATTCTTCCGGTCTCGTCGAAGTCGAGTGCTCACGGGAGCCGACCCGTTCCGGAACGCCGACGGGTGGGCCGTGCGTTTTCGGCACGTGGCCTCGGCCCATGCTGTGCTGGGTCGCAATCGTCAGCGTGGCCTCGACATTCGCGACCCCCGCGTTCGTCACTGCCCAGGTCCGCAAGGAGCAGGCCGAGGTTCTGGTGGCACCCCCGGCGCGCCCTGGTGGGGCTGCAAAGGCAGAGCCGAATGCGAAGCGTGCGACCGTAGCCCCGAAAGTTCGGATCATTGAGCCCACGCTCCTTGTGAGACGCGCGATCATCAGGGGCGAGCATTGGGCGAAGCAATATCTCCCGGTCCTCCACGTGGAATATCGGCTCATGCGGACCATCTGTAACCCGTCCAAGGAGGAACGGATTTTGATCGCCCGCGCCGGGTTCAAGGCCCTTGATGAGGCCGCGAAAAATTACGATGCCTGGCAGAACAATCGAAACCGGCCCAATGAACAGGGAGCCGCGAGGCCCGTGGTCCCCAACCCCCGAAAGGCGATTCAGGACGCCTTGGCCACCGCTGTGAATGCTCATCTCTCCCCCGATCAAGGGGAGCGATATCGCGTCGAGCTCGAGGCTCGGTCGGCCGAAGCCAAGCGGGTTGCGATTCTGACCGTGGTGGCGAAGCTTGATCATACCCTTGTTCTTACGGTCGAACAGCGCAGCCAACTGACGGACTCGCTCACGTCCCATTGGGACGAGTCGTGGGAGACGGGACTTCAGCACTACAATCTTGACGAACAGCTCATTCCGCCGATCCCTGACCCACTTATCAGTAAATTCTTGAGCAAATCCCAAATCGAAGTCTTGAGATTTCATTTTCAACGAGTTACGCCCAGCGCCTCTGCCTATGGGATTGGCGTCAACAATCTTGATGGTCAACTGGATGATGAGTTTCCGGACGCGGTTGCCAGGGAAATCCCCAAGCCGGAGACCAAGAAGTGAGACTGACCACCGCGAGGGTCCCCCTGCCTCCCCCCTCCCCTGAAGGAGTCGTCATGGCACGTGCACGCTGGCACAGCCCAGGGTTGGTGTTGGCCCTTGCCGTGCTCATCTCGGCCTCTGGGTTGGCGCGATCCACCAGGGCCCAAGTGGTGGACGACGAGGACGAGGTCGAAAACCAGGCGGTGCAGCAAAATTTCATGATCGATGAGTCGAATTTTGATATCTGGGTCTTTGGGAGACCATCGCTCTCTGGAAACGTTCGCACTCGACTCGAGGCCTTGTTGACACTGAAGATCGCGGAGATTGACCGGGTCGCTAGGTTGACCGACGCCCAGAAGAAGAAGCTCGAGCTCGCCGCCCACGGTGACATCCAACGGTTCTTCGACAAGGTCGCCGAAAAGCGGAAGGCGTTCGAACTGGTTCGCCACGACCGCCAGAAGTTTGCTGAGATTTTCCAGCAGCTCATGCCGTTACAACAGGCCTACAACAAGGGGCTCTTTCACGCCGATTCGATCTTTGCCAAGACTGTCAAGAAGACCCTTGACGATCGTCAGGCGGCCGACTTCGACGCTCTGAACGCCAAGCGGCGACGATTTCAGCAACAGGGAAGACTTGGCCATCTTCTTGCGACCCTGGATACGAACCTAGCCTTGGATCGCCAACAACGGCAGCGGTTCTTGAAATTCGTCGTCGAGGAAACCCGCTCGCCGCGTGATTCGACCGCTTTCGACGACTACATCATTCTCTATCAACTCGCGCAACTTCCCGAGGAACGTGTCAAACTTTACTTTCGCGATCCCCAGTGGCCGATCATGCGCCAACTCCTGGCTCATTCGCTTTCCTATAAACAAAGAATGAAGAGTCAGGGAATTCTTCCGGGAGAATCGTCGGATGAGCCTTGGATCGTGTCAGTCGACTTCGAATCACCGAGCTCGACCTCAATCGATAAGAAGAATGTCGAGAGTTCTTCCGGAAAGTGATGTCTGGGCGACCGGAAAGTCAGCGGTCCCTCAGCTCGCACCTTGCCATGCCATCCCAGAGAGAGGCCTCCCGACAGTGAACCAGACACGTGATTCGAGGGCTTCGTGATGTCCCGATATGAATTACCTCGCGTTTCCCCGGACGCGACGACTGCAAGACGCCGGTTTGCGCTTTTCATCGGCTTCATGGCCGTACTCCTTGCGCTGGCGGTGGCTGGCGATGCGAACGCCCAGTTGCCCGTCGCGAAGTCAGGGGAAGTGATTCCTCGCGACGTGCGCGAGATGTACGACCGGGGGCTCCAGTATCTCGCGTCGTCGCAAACGGAAAATGGCGATTGGGCGAGCCAAGGGGGGGAAGCCGGACCCGGGACGACCGGCCTCGCACTCATGGCGTTTCTCGCTTCGGGAGAAGACCCGAATTTCGGCCCTTACAGCAATCACGTGCGTCGGTCGCTTCGCAATATCATCACAGCGCAAAACGCCGATACGGGATTTTTTGGCGGCAGTATGTACCACCACGGCTTTGCCATGCTCGGTCTGGCCGAGGCCTATGGCGCGGTGGACGAGCGAAACCTCTGGCCCGACCCGAAGGGGAAGCGGTCGATCGGCCAGGCCCTGGAACTGGCCGTTCGCTCCGCGCTGACTTCGCAGAAGAAGAACCCGCTTGGGGCCTGGCGGTACTCACCAGAATCGACCGACGCCGATACGTCGGTCAGCGGAGCGGTCATGATCGGCTTGCTCGCGGCCCGCAACGCCGGGATCGAGATCCCCGATGAGGCGATCAATCGGGCCGTCGGCTACTTCAAGTCGATGACCTCGTCAAACGGGTTCGTCGCTTACGCCGGCGGCATGGGCGGGTTCGGCGACTCGACCGCCCGCTCGGCGATCGCGACCTTGGTCTACGCCGTCGCCAGACGTAAGGATATGCCCGAATTCAAGGCGACCCTCGACCATATCAAGAATCAACTCGAACAGCCGGTGCAAGGGTATCCCGAGTACGGTCGGTACTACCAGGCACAGGCCTTCTTTCAGGGCGACACCGCCGCCTGGGAGAAGTGGAACAAGATGATCATCCGGCAACTGAAACAGGCGCAACGCTCCGATGGCAGCTTCCAGGGCCAGTGGGGGCCGTCCTTCAGCACGTCCATGTCGTTGCTGGCACTGGCCCTCAATTATCGATTTCTTCCCATCTACGAACGATAAAATGCAAGTCAAAGGGATGTGCAGCCATGCGCCATAGCCGTCCGCCCTCGAAGACAGGACCCCGCATCCAGGGCTTCCCTCGACTGATCGTGCTCGCCGTCGCCTGGGCCTTCTCCCCGACGCTCGGCCCCGTCGCGCTCGCGGTCGAACCGGTGGCCGGACCGCCTGCGAGCCTCGTCCTTCATCTGACCGACGGTGGTTTCGTGGCCGGCAAGTTCCACGAGACGGATCGGCCGGGGATACTCCGCTGGCAGGGGAATGCGTTTACCTCCCCATTTGACTTCGACATCAAGTCGATCGACGCCATGCAAGCTCCGGTCCCTGCCCAACTCGCCACTCCCGAGGGGGTCTTCCGGTTCGCGCTCTCGGGGGGCGACGTGGTGTTCGGAACGCTGATCAAACTCGATGAAAATGAGGCCGAATTGGACCTGCCCAGGGTCGGACGGATTCGCCTCCAACGCCCTCACCTGCTTCGGCTCGAACGCTGGCAAGGCCGCTCCGACCTCGTCTATCTCGGCCCGACCGGCCTGGCCGGCTGGACTCCCTCGCCGTCTCCCGCGGGCGCTCCCAAGGCCTGGCGCGAGGAATCGGGCGAGCTGATCACGGACCAAGACGGGGCCTCGATCGTCAGCGATGTCCCCCTCCCCGCGCGGGCGATCATCGAATTCGAACTCTCCTGGAAGAGTCAGCCTGACTTCGTGCTCACGCTTGGAGAAGCAGACAATCAAAAGATCGACGAAAAGAAAAATGAGAATCCGTTCCGGTTCGAGATCTGGGATCAGGAACTGGTCGTTCAGCGGGAGACGGCGAACGAGGCCGACGTGGCTTCCCTGGGCAAACTGGCTGCGGGACCGGGGCGTGTTCATCTGAGAGTCTACTTCGACGATGAACGCGGGAGACTCGTGGTCGACTCCGCGGATGGCAAGCCGCTGGCTGAGCTGAATGTGGCCGCGTCAACGCCCCACACGCTGGCCGGTTTTCAACTGTTGAACAAGAAGGGGGACCTGCGCCTCGAACGGCTCGAGATCAGTCGATGGAATGGTGAGCTGCTCCGCGAGCCGTTGCCGGACGGCCCGAACCTCCGCCGTACCAATGGCTCGAACGTCGCGGCCAAGGGAATTCGTTTCGACGCCGAGGCGAAGTCATTCGTCGTTTCCGAGGGAGACAACGAGTTGCGCATTCCCCTGGATGAGACGGCCCGCCTGGCCTTCTCACCGTTGACCGATATCCCGGCGCGGTCGGTTCACATCCTGCTTCAGGACGGGTCGCGGCTCAGTGGCGACCTGACCGGTGTCGAGAAAGACGCCGTGGTTGTGAAGCTCCCAGGTGCTGAGGAACCGGTTCGGCTGCCGATCGATCAGCTTCGCTCCCTGATTGTGAGCCGTGCTCAAGACGCCCCCGCGGCGAAGCCGGAATTGACCCCGCGCCTGGAGATGGAAGGGGTCCGGCTGACCGGCCGACTCCTCGCCGGCAAAAATGAGCCGGGGGCCCCCGGCTTGACGTGGCAGCCCAACGGAAGCGCGACAGCCAGCGCGCTCGCCGACAAAGCCTCCGGGCGGATCCTCTACAAGGAACCGACGCCGCCAGCCCCGAAGACGACGATGATTCGTAGTGGCAATCAGATTCAAGTGTTCAACGCCAATGGAGGTCGCATCCAGGTCGCACCACGACCAGCTCCTCCGCAGGGGGTGCTTCAGGGGTTCATCATGGCGTTTGCCGGCGCACCTCCCGCACCCCAGGCGGCTGCGAGTCCGGCCGGCGCCGGCGCCAGCACCGGGAAGGCATCCGGGCGGAGGGCGCTCTACCTGCGGACCGGCGACATCATCCCGGCGGAGGTCACGATGATCGACGAGAAAGGGGTGACCATTCGCACCAGTCACAGCAAGGATGTGTTCGTACCTCATGACAAAATCAAGGCCGTGGAACTCTCTGAAGAACCGGTCGTCCCGGTTCGTTTGAACAAGGCCAAACGCGAACGCTTGCTCACGCTCCCTCGTGTTCAAAAAGGGAGTCCGCCCACCCATCTGGTCCGATCGAAGAATGGTGACTATCTTCGCGGTCGGGTGGTCGCGATGGACGAGAAGGCGCTCCAGGTTGAAGTCCGGCTGGAGGTCAAGACACTTCCCCGCGAGCGAGTCGCTCGGATCATCTGGTTGCAGGCCGAGGACCTCGAGACCGGCAAGGCGGCCCCTCAACAAGAACCGGCGGCTGATGAGGAATGGCTGGTGCAGGCGGTGCGCAAGGACGGCGTTCGCCTGACGTACGCTCCCGAGCGCCTCGAGGGCGATACGCTCATCGGGACCAGCCGCGTCATCGGCGAGTGCCGGGTGCGCCTCGACGAGATCGATCAGTTGCTGATTGGAGCGGCGATCGAAAAAGAGGCTGCTCAGCTCACGTTTCAGCGATGGTTGCTCACGGATGCTCCCGAGCCCAAGATAACGGAGGACGAAGGCGAGGGCTCGGCCGGCGGAGGAGCATCGGGACTCTCCTCCCCCCTGGTCGGCAAGCCGGCCCCCGACTTCTCTCTCGAGCAACTGGGGGGCAAGACGTTCCGCCTGGCGGAAGCCAAGGGGAAGGTGGTCGTCCTCGACTTCTGGGCCACCTGGTGCGGACCCTGTCTCCAAGCGATGCCGCAAGTCGAGAAGGTCACGGGCGAGTTCCGCGACCAAGGGGTATTGCTCGTCGCCGTGAACCTCCAGGAGTCGCCCAAAGAGATCTCGGCGATGCTCGAACGGCATAAACTGAACCTGACCGTCGCTCTCGACAAGGACGGCGCCGTGGCCGAAAAATACAAGGCCAACGCCATCCCCCAGACCGTGGTCATCGACCGCGAGGGGAACGTCACCCGGCTCTTCGTCGGCGGTGGTTCGCGTCTCGGAGATCAACTTCGCGAGGCGATCCAGACAACCTTGGATGGGCCCGATGCAAAAGTGCCGGCAAGCGGTGGGGCGGATCCGAAAGCGCCGGCAAAATAATGGGGCCGCTCGCTTCGAGATTCTCCGCCCCGAGCCGCAAGTTCGGACCTGACGTCAATTCCGCTCCGCACCGCACCACCTCCAATCGTTTCTGAGAGGATTGCGTTTATGAGATTGGCGACTGGCTGGATCAAGACTTGCTTAAGGTTATGGGTTGGGTCCGTGGGCATTCTCGTCGCGTGCCCACTCCTTAAGGCAGCCGAGACCGTGCCTCTGGCTCGCTATTTTCCGAAACAGGACCTGGCCGTCTATGCCGAGTTCGACGGACTCGACACCCACGGTGAACTCTGGCGGAAGACGGCGGCCTACCGGCTCCTGAACGAGACTTCCACCGGCGCCATGCTCGAGAGCGTTCTCGTTCAGATCGCCGAGCGGTTCAGGTCGAACTCGACGACGACGCTGCCCGAAGCGGGCGAGATGAAGCTCCTGATCGAGCACGCGATTCGCCACGGATTTGCCGTCGGTGTCGTCCGGAACCCCGGTCAGCCCCAGCCGATCTGGGTCGGCGCTGTGATTCGAGGTGGGGGGAAGGGCAAGGTTCGCGAGGTCGTCGAAAAGTGTCTTGCGGCCGTCCGCGAGGCCGATCAGAAGCCGCAAGCCGTCGGCAAGCCCAAAGGCCGAACGGTCTCGATGGAACAGGGGCCGGAGCCTCGAGCCGCCTGGTGGCAGGAAGGGGATGACATCGCCCTCAGCCTGCTTTCGCCAGTGGGGGCCGACGTCATGATCGAGGCCCTTGATGGGGGGCGTCCCAATGCGACGGCTCACCCCGATCGCACGGCCCTGGCGCGTGTCGCCGACGGCTTCACCCCGGTCGGCCTGGCCTTTGCCGATCTATCCGCCCTTTCCCCACTCCCTCCCCAGGCCGCCGCGCTTGGTTTCGACCGGGTCAAGCGAGTCGAATATCGCTGGGGCATTCAAGGGGATGCGCTGATGACGGTCACCCGCCTGGTGGCCCCGGCCCCTCGCTCCGGGCTGCTCGCATTGTTCGACCAGCCGACCTTTGATCGCGAGCGCCTCGTCTCAGTGCCACCAGGACTTGGGGGCGTCACCGCCTTCTCGGTCGATTTCGGAGGGGTCTACGACCGCTTCGCGGCCGGCCTTGCCGCCACGAACCCCACGGGGCGCAATTCGCTCGAGTCGACCGCGATCGCGTTTCGCAACGTGACCGGCCTGCGGATTCGCGACGACTTGCTGGCTCAACTCGGATCCAAGGTGACCTATTTCTCGCTGCCGAGTCGAGGCGATGCGCCGAGCCATGCGCTGGCGGGGCTGGCGCAGGGTTTTCTCCGAACGCCAAGATATGCGGCGATTCTTGAAGTGAAGGACGCGGCGGCGTTTGCCAAGCTGCTCGACGGGGCCGTGAGCAAGTCGCAAGCCTACTTCCGGGATCAGTTCGAGGCGAACAAGAAGTCCCCGCCTGTCCGGATTCATCCTCTGAAGGGCAAGGCCCACGGCTACTCGGTACGGATCTCACCCTCCGTCGCCCCCCTCCCCGCCGGTTTCCGGCCGACCTTCCTCATGGGGAAAGGATCACTCATTTTTGCCAGCAACCCGGAGGATGCCCTGGCGACCTTGGAGTCTCAGGAGCGTGGTGCCCCGCTGCCGGCCTCCGATCCGCTGGCTCTCTCTCTCAGCCAACTTCCTCGCCACACGATCATGGCGAGCGTCGTTGATGAGCGCCGGTCGCTCATGCCCGAGTTGATTGCCAACGTTCCTCTGCTGGTGCAATGGGGGCAGACTTTCGTCATGACCCGGTTCTTGGGACCGCGATTTCGCCAAGTGCAGCAGGGCCAATTCGCCAGGCAAGGGCCGTTGCAAGGTTCTCTTGCCGGGCTCGACATCGATCCTGACACGATCCCGACTCCCGAAGAGGTGCGCCCGTTCCTGTTCCCGTCGCAGTTCACGCTTACGGCCGACGACCAAGCGGTGGAATACACGACGCGCGAGGCCTTCCCCGCACTGAACCCGGCGGCCTTGGCCCCCGTTGCCCTGGCCATGCTCTTGCCGGCGACCCAGTCGGCCCGCGCCGCCGCCCAGCGCAGCCAGTCGGTGAACAACCTGAAGCAGATCGCCCTGGCGATGCATAATATTCATGCTGTGAACAATGCGTTTCCACCGCAAGCCACTTATGACAAGAACAAGAAACCACTCTTGAGCTGGAGGGTGGCGCTGCTTCCCTACATGGAAGAGGGCGCGCTTTATAACGAATTCAAGCTCGACGAGCCATGGGACAGTCCTCACAACAAGGCTCTCATCCCGCGGATGCCGAAGCAGTTTATCATTCCGGGTTCCAAGGCCGAACCGGGCAAGACGTACTATCGCGGTTTCTCCGGCCCGTCCACCTTGTTTGATGACAAGCGGAAAGACGGTGTGGGCGTTGGGGTCCGCGATGTCACTGACGGAACCTCAAACACGCTCGGTGTTGTGGAGGCAAAGGAGGCCGTCATCTGGACCAAGCCGGAAGAAGAAATCCCGTTTGAAGCGAACGCCAATCCGGACAATCTCAAGAAATTGGTCGGATCGCTGGGAGGACACTTTCCCGGTGGATTCAACGCATTCTTCATCGATGGGTCAGTTCGTTTTATCAAGAGCACGATCAACCTCAACGTTTTGAGAGCCCTGATCACTCGCAACGGTGGTGAGGTGGTCGCGCAAGACGCGTACTGAGCGGCCCTATCCCATTCCCCTGCTTTCGAGGCCCGTCCGACCTTGCCTTGGAGCAGGGGATTGCGGTGGTTCAAGCGGTTGACCGACGCAGTGCGCCCGCCGCTTTCCTCGCGTGGAGTCAATGCGAGCGAATGCCGCTCTGAGCATCCCGGCACGATGACCCAAGAACGGGGGTACAGACCCTGGCGACATCACGGGATCGGTCTCGGACCCTCCGAACGAAAAAAATGAGGGCTCGAGCCGGTGTGCTTGAGGTTTGCACACGATTCATGGGCAGACCAGATCCTCCTGGTTTACATTCTTCGTTTGAAACGAGGTCATCACAACCTCACGTCTCAAAGGGAGTGCTCGACGAGCGGGACGCCTTGGAGTATAGTGGTGGCCTATCGACTGAATACCCTGTTAGTCTAAGACGAAGGGTTTTTCATGGGCCGCCTCTCCGCGAAGTCACGCGTTTACAAGGACACCACTGCCCAGCAGTTGCGGAGCTTTCACGAGACAGCTCGACTGGGAAGTTTTTCCGCCGCGGCGAAGAGCCTGGGACTGGCCAACCCAACGGTCTGGCAGCAAGTCCGTGCCTTGGAACTCGACTTCGGCGAACGCCTGCTCGAACCGCGCGGACGGGGTTGCCACCTCACCGAGGCCGGTCGGTTGCTCGCCGACCTGATCGGTCCGTTGGTCTCGGGAGCCGCGACGCTGAAGCGGCGGTTTAGCGAGGCCCGGGCTTCGTTAGCCCCTCGACTGGTCCTCGCCGCTTCGCCACGCATCCTTGCCGAAGACTTGCCCGAGTGCGCCGCGGACTTCCACCAGAGCCAGCCGGACGTTCAGCTTGCCCTCAAGGAACTGTGGGACGACCAGATCCTCGCCGTTGTTGAAGCCGGTGAGGCCGACGTCGGCCTGCTTCATGACCGAGGCCCCGACCTGGTCAGGCTCAACCCCTGGCTCGAGTTTCAGCCGGTCTACGAGGTTGACATCACCCTCGTCACGCCCGTGGACCATCCCCTCGCCCGCCGCCGCAACGTTCGGCCGGCCGACCTTCGCGATTATCCGCTGCTCAACGGCTTGCGAGGAATTCCCGACCTCAGCGTCACGGCCGTCCTCGACAAGGCCGGCGTGTCCTTGTCGGAACCGAAGCTGGTCGAGGCCATCTTTACCACAACGGTCTGTCAGTATGTGAGGATGGGTTTCGGGATCGGCTTGATCTTCTCCTCATCCCTGTCCGCGCCCCACCCGGGGCTCCACCATTGCGTCATGAACCGCCATTTCGGTGGGACCGTCGTTTATCAGGTCCGCCGGAAAGGGGCGCCGCCGTTCCAATCGGCGATCGCCTTCATGGACGTCGTCAAAGATCGCTTGAAGCGAGCCACCAAGAATGCCTGACGTGGAGTGAACCGGCTTCATCCCCTCCCCTCTTTTCTTGCTTTTCTCTGGGATCGGCACGGGACGAGGGGCAGTTCCTTCCTTACTTTTTCAGGCCGGCGCGATCCCGTTCGGTCCGCCAGGGCATGTCGGCGGCCTGGTAGACAATGCCGGTGGCCTTGTCTTGCACGAACACAGCCAGGCCGAGTTTCTCGACATTCCACGAGGAGTCGCGTTCAAAGGTGAAGCTCAGCGCCTTCGCGGCCTCATCTTTGAATGTGATGAACTCGAATTTCGTCGCCCGCGCAGGGAATCGAGCGGTCAGAGTCTTCTTGGCATTCTCACCCGACTCGACTTCGGTCACGACCCCATCCTCACGGAGGACGGCACAGACCAAGAGTTCCCTGTCCCGGACGACCGCGGTGCGGGGGACCACCTTGATCCCGAGCTTCCCGGTCCTCGTATCGTTCGCGAGTTGAAGCGAGGTCTGCAACGCCACCTGAGGCTTCCGTGTCAGGGCACGGCGGATCGCGGCCTCGGCTCCGGCGGGATCGCGGCCGTTGATCGACTGCTCGCCGTCGATCATCATCATGGGGGTGTAATAGAGGCCGTACTCTTTGTTCTTGGGCTTGGTGTAAAGCGAGTTAAAGGCCATTTGACGCTGGCTGTAGAGCGCCTCGGAGAACGGGTCTTTCCACGGTTTATTGAAATAATCCACATGAAACGCGATCGGAACAATCCGCCGCTCTCGTCCGGCCAGGATCCCGAGGTTCTTCTCAGCTTCGGGACACATGTTGCAGCCTTGAGAGGTATACAACTCGACGAGAACGACACGCCGGGATCCTGAGCCGCCCGGAGAATCCGTCTGCGCGTTGCTGGATTCCGGTCCGGGAGTGAGCAACGCGATCGAGGTCAGCCAGAATCGGGTGGAAACGCGCATTCTTGGATGGCTCCGACTTGTGAGATCGGCTCGCCCCACGTAGAGGGGCCATGATTGTTTGCGACGACGGTTCTCGCTCGCCTTGCAGGCCACCGAGCAGTCCTCTGGCCCCCGTTGTAGACGAGGCTGGGGGCGCGATTATTCAGGTCATCGCGGAAAGTAATGCCATCGATCACGGGCTCGCTTTGCTGGGTTCCACGGGCGGGATCCGATGGTGGGCCGGACCCACCCCGCGGGCATCGTTCGGCCAACGAGGATGCCACGGCCGAGAGTTGGAGCAGGAGGAAACGGGTTCGGCGAAGCTTCACTCCGGCTTGGTTGTTCGTTCCCCTCGGCGGCGTAGTTTGAAGATCAGGTAGGCCAAAATTGCGAGGTTGCCGAGAAGGACCATGACCCGTAACAGGTTGACTTTGTGCGCCAGTTCGTAAAATTCCAACGGAAGTAGCAGGACGGTGGCGAGGATGGTCAGGTATTCGGCCCAGCGCCGCTTCAAAAGGAGTCCCACCCCTTCAGCACATTCCAGCAACGCGTAGAAGAAGGTTCCCAGGCCGATCGCTTTGAGTTGGCTTGCGTTGATTCCACCCACTCGGTCGAGGACCAGATGAACCAGCCGACTGTCGGGATCGAGATGGAGACGCAGGACAAAACTCTCGACCACCTGACCAAGGTCGTGATGCATGAGTCGAAAAATCCCGAAGCCGGCGCCTCCGAGCATCAGGGCAGTGCCCAATTTCAACGCTCCGATGAGGCGCAAGCCCAACGTGCTTTGCTCGGAAGACGAACTCATGAGGTCCTCGTTTGGCGTGGGTCGATCGGACCGAAGGCCTTCCCCCCGGACGCTTCGAGGCTAATCCGAGAAGGGGGTCGGCGTCGAGCCTCACGCGATCGTCTCATCGGGGAGCACTGCGGCTCGAAGGGGCTGCGTGTCTCGGGTTCTGTTTGTCGCAAGCTCTGGTCCATAAACGAGATCAGCTTGGAATCGGCTCCTCGTTGTCGCCTTGGTGAACCTTGAGCCTCGGCTTTGGGTCTGAACGGAGTCGATTCCCTTGGGTCCGTGGCCGGACGTCTGAGGAATCGTCTCGAGGGAGCGAATGAGAAGGGACCCCGCGATGGCGAGACTGGAGAGAAAGACCGAGCGACTCGAGGCTCTGCGCAAGTTGATGGATCGCCTGTGTGCGCCGGATTTGATGTTGCCCGAAGCGACAGTGTTGAGGAATCGCCTGTCGGTCTTGCTGGCGCATGAGGACGACGGGGTCGGAGTCGACCACGAAGTTCGTCCTCGGTACTTCGTGCCGGCGCCCCTGCGCAGCGAAAAGGGACGAGCCGGCATGCGGTCGCCCCTTTGCATTCCTTGCCTGACCGGTTGCTATTGATCGGCCGGTCTCTTCTCCAATTGCCGCGACCCGAATGCGAACGGCCTTCATTCGGGTCGCCGGTCCCTATCGGACCTCTCGGTTCTTGCTTAGCGCTGCCATTCTCGGTCCGAGGCGGCGGTCAGAGCGGGTTCCGGCCGCGGCCTTCCGTTGCTTCGACTTCGGGACGAGGAAGCCGTGTTGGCGAATCCGTGGATCAGGTCGGCGTGATCGAGGTCGGCGATCGAATCGACGATTCGGGCCGGCTGATAAGCGTAGCGGTCCAGGTCTTCGCGGTTGGTGCCCCCGCTGAGAACCAGGATCGTCTTGAATCCGAGTTGCACACCGCCGAGGATATCGGTTTCCATCGTGTCGCCGATGACCACGGTCTGGTCGGTCGTGAGCCCCAATTCCTTGCGGGCTCCTCGGAGCATGTAAGGGCTCGGTTTGCCGACGCTGAACGCCTTGACGCCGCTGGCCGTTTCGAGCATGGCCACCGTGGCGCCGCAGCCGGGGCGGAGCCCCGAGACCGTCGGGCAGTTGGGATCGAGGTTGGTGGCGACCAGTTTCGCCCCCTTCAGAATCATCTCCAGCGCCGCCTCGACCATCTCAAAGCTGATCGTTCGCCCCTCGCCGACGACGACGTAGTCGGGGTCGCGGTCCACGATCGAGTAGCCATTCTCGTGGAGAGCCGTCAGCAGCCCCCCCTCGCCGATCACGTAGGCGGTGCCTTTTGGCGTCTGCTGGGCCAGGAATCGGGCGGTCGCCATGGCGCAGGTATAGACGTGTTCCTCCTCCACGTCGATACCGAGGCGCTGGAGCCGGGTCGCCACGTCGCGACGAGTCCGCTGGCTGTTGTTGGTCAGGAATCGGAACGGGACGCCCGCCTTGAGGAGTTCATTGATAAAGTGGTCGGCACCGGGAATAAGCTGACCGCCCCGGTAAATCACGCCGTCCATGTCAATCAAATAACCAAGCATTGACTTGAAGTTCTCCCTCGAACTTGTATCGAAAAACACGGCACGCCATCCCGGCCCGTTCCGGAGAAGAGGATGCCGGAGATACCCGGCGGCCTACCGCGACATCGGTAAATGGATTGCGAATGGCATACCAGTGCCGAAACGTGAGCCCGGCGGAGCCCGTCAAGAAGTGTCGAAACGCTATGGCTGTCGGTGTTTACGACCATCCCAGGTGAAACCGAGAATCTTCGACGACCTCGTGGGACTGCCCGACTACTAGGCAATCTTCCCTGACCCGAAGGCACGTTCGCGGTCAACTCGCGACCCGAGGAGCTCGGGTCGGTGATTTTGCAAGAGGATGTGAGGAGAACGTGATGGTTTCGCTGATCTACCATCCTCGATATAACGTCACAGCCTTCGGCCTGGAGCGGCTCCATCCTTTCGACAGTCGAAAATATCAACGGATTCAAAGCGTATTGATTGAGCGAGGTCTGCGTCGGAAGTCCGACTTCGTGCGTCCGTCGCCCGTCCGACGGTCGGACCTCTTGAAGGTTCATTCGCCAGACTATCTACGGTCGCTCGAGAGCTCGGACCTCTTGGCGAGCATCCTCGAAGTGCCGATCGTCCGTCGCCTTCCCTCCTGGTTGATCGACTGGCGTGTGCTGATGCCGATGCGGTTTGCCAGCGGAGGCACCATCCTCGCTTGCCGCCTGGCGCTGGAGCGTGGGCTGGCCATCAATCTTGGCGGCGGTTACCACCATGCGGCGCGCGATTGGGGCGGCGGCTTCTGTGTCTACGCCGACATTCCACTGGCGGCCACGATCCTCCATGAGGAAGGACTCGTGCGAAAAGTCCTGGTCGTCGACCTCGACGCTCATCAGGGCAATGGCACCGCGGCGGTGATCCGAGATTGGCCCTGGGCTTCGATCCTGGATCTGTATGAGGAGGATCTCTTTCCCTCGAGGAAAGAGCCCGAAGACTACCCCTTGCCGGTTCCGGCCGGCCTGACAGGCGTCGAATACCTCGAGATCGTCGACGCGGTTCTCCCCGAAGCCCTCGACACCTTTCGTCCTGACCTGCTGATCTATAACGCGGGATCGGATCCATTTGTAAACGACCCTTTGGCACGACTCCGGCTGACGCGGAACGACCTGGCCGAACGCGATCTGCTCGTGGCCAGTCTGGCGAGAGAACGCTCGATCCCGGTGGCCATGGTGCTCTCAGGGGGATACTCAAGCGAATCCTGGCGGATTCATGCCGATGCGATCGAGGGGCTGCTCACCCGGTTCGACCGGGACTGAGATGGCAACGCAGCGACATGTGTGATATTTTGTGGAATTCAGTTGTCGGCGAAGAATCATTCCCCTCATGATCCTGGAACGCGACACGGATGATGCCGCCGGGGAACATGCCGGGCCGCCTCCCTGGTCCTCGGCCGTTTCGCCTTCTGTTCTTCTTGACACAAAGTGCTTTGGATTGCAAAGTGAGGTTCTGGGAGCGAATCAGCCACTCGTCGAGGGGGAGGGTGTTATGGGGACATGGTGGAAGGATCTCGATCGCATCTTGAGAGGGGAGGCGACGCGGCTCTCGGCGCTGCGTCGTGGGACGATCGAGGTGCGAATGGGCGGGCTGGCGATCGTCCTGGTGATTCTGGCGATGGTCTATGGCGGCTGCATGGGAAGCTTCGCCATGCTCAAGGATGGTGGGCCGTCCTACTGGCAACTACTTGCCTCGACCGTGAAGGTCCCCGCCCTCTTTTTCTTGAGCTTGATTGTGACATTTCCGTCGCTCTACGTCTTCAATGCGTTGGTGGGGTCCCGGCTCGAAGTGGATTCGGTCCTCCGGCTTCTCTTGGCCTCAATGGCCGTCATGGTTGCGGTCTTGTCTTCGCTCGGACCGATCATTGCCTTCTTTTCTGTAAGCACGAGTACGTATTCGTTTATGGTCTTGGCCAATGTAGTGGTGTTTGCGGTTTCCGGCGCGATGGGGTTGGTTTTCTTGCTGCAAACGTTGCACCGACTGAGCGTCGTCCCCCGCGAGCCCGCGGCGACGGAAGCCACGGAGTGGGTCGGTGAGGCGAAGGGGGAAGAGCCATCCAGGCCGGTTCCGAGTGCCTTGGATCCGCTCGAAGACCAGGTGCTCGGACGCCATGTGAAGGTCCTGTTCCGTTGCTGGGTGGTCTTGTTCGGGCTCGTCGGAGCTCAGATGAGCTGGGTCCTGCGCCCGTTTGTCGGCGATCCGGGGCGTCCCTTCGCCTGGTTCCGGGGGCGTGAATCGAACTTCTTCGAGGCGGTCTGGTCGGCCCTGGTGAGCCTCTTCTCATGAGAGACTTGCTGAGCCGGGCCGATGCCGTGCTCCGCGGGCGCTCGTCGAGCTATCCCTGGACCCTGCTCGTTCTTTGCGGTCTGGTCTATGGGAGCGTGATGGGGGCCTTTGGAGGTCTGATCTGGCAGGTTGTTTACTCGGCCGTCAAGGTCCCCTTGCTCCTGCTGGCGACCTTGCTGTTGAGTCTGCCGAGCTATCTCGTCATGAACACGCTTCTTGGAGTTCGTGACGACATCGCCGAGGCTGTCCGGGCGATTGCGGTCTCGCAAGCCACCGTCACGATCGTACTGGTGGCCCTGGCGCCTTTGACCGTGCTCTGGTATGCCTCGTCGGCGGACTATCACGCGGCGATCCTGTTCAACGCGGCCATGTTCGCCGTCGCCAGCCTGGCCGCCCAGATCGCGTTGACTCGCGCCTACCGCCCGCTCATCGCCCGGTCACCGAGGCATCGCTGGCTGCTCTGGATTTGGATCGTTCTCTACGCATTCGTGGGGATCCAGATGGGCTGGACGTTACGCCCGTTTATCGGTTCCCCCGGCGCGCCCGTGCAGTTCTTCCGGGGTGGCGATCTGGAGAACGCCTATGTCGTTGTTGCCCGCATGATCATCAATGTGTGGGCGCGTTGAGACGGATTCCAGCCCCCCGGCCGCCCTTTGATGATTTGATGGATCTCGATCCTTTTTTCGGCCTTCCCTGCTTGTTATCATCGGCGGGCCCTCCTCTTTTGAGATCACATAACCCTCCTCTTGGGACTTCATTCATGAATCGCGACCTTCGGCCGGCGGCGCTCGGCCTTGCGCTCTCGCTGGTTTTCCTCCCCACGTTCGCTTGGTCGGCCGATGAGCCAACGTTTACCCATAAGGTCGATGTTGTCTATGGCCGGAAGTTCGGCACCGCGCTGACCTTGGATGTCTTCACTCCCAAGCAGGACGCGAACGGACTCGGGATCATCTGGGTTGTCAGCGGTGGCTGGTTTTCGTCGCATGACTCGATCAACCCCTCCCCCCCCTTCGTTAAGCCATTGCTCGAACGGGGCTACACCGTGTTCGCCGTCGTCCATGGCAGCCAGCCGAAGTTCACCATTCCCGAAGTGATCACCGATATGAATCGTGCGATCCGTTTCATTCGTTATAATGCGAAAGAATACGGAATTGATCCTGAGCGGCTTGGTATCTATGGCGCCTCAGCGGGGGGACATCTCTCGCTCATGCAAGGGACCGCGGGCGACCTGGGCAAGTCGGATTCCAGGGATGCTGTCGATCGAGCGTCGAGTCGGGTTCAGGCTGTGGCCTGCTTCTTCCCGCCCACCGACTTCTTGAATTACGGCAAGCCGGGCGAGAATGCGATTGGTCGGGGGACGCTGAAAGGCTTCCAGGCCCCCTTCGACTTCCACGAGGTCGACGAGAAGTCGCACCGGTTTGAGCGAATCACTGATGAAGCCAAGATCACAGAAATCGGCCAGCAAATCTCGCCGATCACTCATGTCAGCTCGGATGATCCCCCAACGCTCATCATCCACGGTGACGCAGATAAGCTGGTCCCCATTCAGCAGGCCGAGTTGATCGTCGAGAAATTCAAGAAAGCGAACGTTGAGGCGAAGTTGATCTCCAAGCCAGGTGCGGTACATGGCTGGCCCAATATCGACAAGGACGTGCTTCTCTTCGTCGATTGGTTTGACGAGCACCTCAAAAAATCCCCGGATTCGAATTCCAAGCCCTGATTGAGGCTTTTCATCGCCAGGAGCGGAGAGTCAAACGCATCTTTGATGCACCAGGGGGCATGGTGCAAGCCCCCCGCCTGTCCTGCCCTGAGTGAGACCTCCTTCTGGAAGCGGAACCCGGCTGGCCCGGCCGATTGGATGACCGCGAGGTAGAATTCCAGCAGGCGGGCCGCCGGGGTGAATCCCCCAATGGGCGGCCCCCCCTGGAGAAATTTCGACAGGTAGCCACATCGGCAAGTCGATATCCCGCCTCTCCTACCCTCCCACCCCTCACACTCGGTTCTCCCTCGAGATCGCCTTGTCGCGCGGAATTCTACCAATTGGTCATGAGGCCAAGGGGAGTGTGGAGGATGAAAGGGCCTGCCTGCCGGTGAAGGGGGAAGCGATTGGAGCTCGGCTGGATCAGAGTCTGAGTGGTTGGAGTGGCTGGGAGCCACTCAAGGGTAAGCCGCTCTTGCGGCCCGGCCAGGAAGTGGCGTTCGCGGGCCCCGAGGAAGAGAAATCAAGTCGTTATGATTGACGGAGGACACCTGAAGGCCAGTCAGGCGACCGGTAGTCGGCCATCTCGACAACACTTGCGGGATGCGAGGCGCCTCGTAAGGTCGCTCGGAACGGGTCGACAGAGCCGCAGCGGAGAGCGCTGGCGACCAACCGCGGCTTGCGGAACTCCCGTGACGAGGCCGGAGTTCCCGGCTGGCCTCGCTTCGAGGAAGAGGTTTTGGCTAATCAAGGCATAGGTTAAGAAGGGTATGATTAGAATGGCGAGATTTGACCTGGTGATGGGCTCGGAGATTGGTGGGAGGGTCTGGAGGCTTTGCGGGCGGCCCAGGAATGCGAAGCGGACCTGCTGTCAGGCGTGGCCTGAGTGGCCCTGCTTTCAGTTTTAGGCGAAAAACGCTTCGTGCAAGCAATAAAGCGGACGGATCATCGTTCCGAGAAAGATCACTGCCAGCACATGAGTCGTCGTCCCATCGGCCCTGATCGCTTCTTTTCGCCCTTGTTTAAACTTAAATTACCGTGGTTTAAGTGTTCCCTCGCCGATCGGCTCGCAGGCCCGAGAATCCGCTTCAGAACACCTTGAGCTCTGATTACATGACTCTCATGATGTGTGATTATTCTAATAGTAAAAACCCGATTTAGCGCATCCTCCAATTCCTCTTGATAGGTATTGACGCTGGTGCTAAGATTATGTCGTCAAGCACCGAAGTTATGATATATTCCTCTTCCATGGAACGCGAAATCTTCGGATTCTCACTCAGGCGGCTGTCAAGGCCGACTTTGAGAACAAGAATGAGTGGCTTTCCTGTCACTTAATCGTTTTCCCTGTGTTGACGACGTCTCGGTAGTGTCCTAAGTTCTCGAAGTCGGTGCGGACTTCCTGTAACGAACTTCGAGAAATCTACATTTGGAGGATGATCTCGATGGCGACTGCGTCTGCGGCGGCCAAAGCCACGGCACCCAAACCGACCAAAGCCCAGAAAGAGGCCGCGCTGCGGCTCAAGCAGGCCCAGCGCGCCGCAAACCTGTTGAAGCAGGTCAGTGATCCGACCCGGCTTCAGATCATCTTAATGCTCTCCGAAGGCGAGAAGCATGTCGGAGCCTTGGGCGAGCACCTTAACCAGAGCCAGCCCGCAGTCAGCCACCACTTGGCCTTGCTCCGCCATGGTGGAATCATCGCCCCGCGCCGCCAGGGCAAGAACAATTTCTACGCCCTGACCGAGATCGGCGATGAGTTGGCCAAGGTCGTCAAGTCGGTCATTGCCTGACGCGACGCCGAGCCGACAATGCATCCGAACCGCCACAACCACCCGGTATCTGCCGGGTGGTTTGCGTTTATCCAGGCCAGATTATCCACTCATGCGTCGGATTGAATCGGTGGCATCTGGGTATTTGAACACTGTGGCCACGGTGTCAAACGAGCCAGTCCATGCGAAGGCCCAAAGACAAGGGTTACGCTCCCTGCCTTTGGGCTGACGAAGAGACTACGGTAACGTCGTGGCGACAGTCTCAGGTCAGATGAGCAGTTCGTGGATCGGATCACCGTTTTCGATCAGGTAGGTGGGCCGTCCGGTCCGATCCTCGAAGCTGACGGTTCTGGCATCGATGCCGAGGTGGTGATAGACCGTCGCGGCGACGTCCTGCGGGCTGATCGGCCGGTCGACGACATGCTCGCCGCGCTGGCTGCTGCGGCCGATGACCTGGCCCATCCGCATGGAACCGCATCCCATCAGGACGCTGAAGGTTCGGCCCCAGTGGTCGCGTCCGGCATCCTTGTTCATTCGTGGTGTCCGGCCAAACTCACCCATCGCGACGACGAGGGTGGATTCGTACAGGCCCCGTTCGATCAGGTCTTCGATCAACGCGGCGATGGCGCGATCGAGGGGCGGAATGAGCTTTTTCGCCCCTTCCTCGGTCTTGAGCTGGGGGGCCGTGCCATGATGATCCCAGGGGACACAGTTGACGGTCACGAACGGTGTCCCCGCCTCGACGAGTCGGCGGGCCATCAGGGCGCTCTGGCCGAAGGTGTGCCGGCCGTAGCGGTCGCGGACGGCGGCGGGCTCGGCACTGATGTCGAACGCGTCGGCCACCGACTGGCCGGTGAGCATGTCGAAAGCCCGCTGGTAATAGGCGTCGAGGTCGCGGAGTTTAGGGTCGAGGTCGCGGCGGAGCTGATCCATGGCTTGGAGGGTGCGTCGCCGGTCCTCCAGGCGCTGGATCGAGATGCCTCCCGGCAATTTCAGGTTCTTGACCTGATAGCCCGCATCGTTCGGGTCCGATTCAATGATGAACGGGTTGGCCGACCCGCCGAGGTAGGCTGAGTAGTGGAAGAGGTTGTCCGTCCCTCCGCGGAGGTTGGGAACGGCGACGTATGAGGGGAGTCCGGGCCGTCTCGAATCTTTGAGCCGGGCCACGGCCGCACCCATTGCGGGCCTGCGCTGAATCCGGTTGTCGGGGGCATTGAACGCCGGCCCTTCGTAGCCGGTCAGCATCCAGTGGTTCCCTTTGGTGTGGTCCCCCGAACCGTGATTGACCGTTCTGAGGATCGCCAGCCGGTCCATCAATCGCGCCTGCTCGGGCAAGAGTTCGCCGAAGCGGACCCCCGAGACGTTGGTGGCGATCGAGCCGAACGGGCCGCGAAATCCACTGGGGGCGTCGGGCTTGGGGTCCCAGGTCTCCATATGGCCGGGGCCGCCACTCAGCCAGAGGAGAATGACGCTGCGCTCACTGCTTAATGTCGACGTCGTCGTTGCCGCGGACGCGCGGAGACGCAGCAGGTCTGGTAGAGCGAGGCCGCCGAGGCCGAGCATCCCCGCCTGGAGGAAGCTGCGTCGGGTTGTCCCGTCACAATCGCGCGCGCCCCCGCCGAAGACCTTGAGCATCGCATCAATCCTCAACTGACGTTTGATATTTTTTTTGAGTTTAACTCTTGTTAATTTCGGAGGCTTGAGGCCGTTTGTCAAGTCCGCCTTCGCCGGATTGATTCCATGGCGCTTCCTTCAGGGGAACCTCGCTCCGCCAGCCAATTCTTTGAGGGCTCGACACCTTGAAAGGAAGAGGAACTCTTTCAATGGGGAGAGCGAGTCGGCATGTGCCGGTTGTATCAGGTTTCTTGCTGTCGCAGGCGGGATAACCGTCTTGCCCCCCCCTCGCTCTTTCCTGGTACTGCGGCTCTCCTGCCCGCAGATCATTGGAGGTTTTCGAGGATTGTCGTCCGAGTCTTGTGTCGGTCGCAGTGCCGGCGGAACTCGTCTCGATTGAGAATCTTGGTGACGTAGATCTCGGCGGTGACCGGATACGGCAGGCTGTGATACCGGGAGTCGAAGTCCAGCTTCACCTTCGTTGAGTCCACCTTCCGCCCGTTTTGAGTCACCTCGGCGCTCGGCGGTGTGACGAACCAGAGATGGGCCGGTCGCTGTGACCAGCCGAGGAACACCCAGACCTTCGTCTTGTTTCGCCCTCGATCGAAGAAGAGAGGGACCATCATGCGAGCGTCTTTTGCAAGGTCGGGATCGGTCGCCATAGAATCGGCCCAGCGCTGAAAAATCGTGCGATCGCCCTCGGTGGCCATCCCGAGTTGTCGGCTGACCGTTGCGGAGGCGCCCAGGAAGAGGCCCTGCATCTGCTCCAGTTCCGTGGCCAGGTCCATTGCGGCGGCTCCGGAGGCCGCCTCCCGATGGATCTTGCGGAGTGCCTCGGGCCCGAATGTGTCCTCGAGCACGGAACGGATGAAGCGATACGATTCCCCTCGGCGCAAGTAGTAGGTCGGCAGCGGCTCGGCGGCCAGTTCGGGGGCGATGTGAATCGTGACCGGCTCTTGACCGGGGGCCGCTGATCCAGGAGCTGGAATCAAGAGTTGCTTGATGTGCGTTTCTCGGGTCAGGGCGAGAATCCCTTTGAAGAGCTCCAAGAGTTGCTTACGATACGATGGTTCGGTGCGCAGGTGGCTCGCCTCGGGCATGCGCTCGGGAATCACCAGCGGCTCCAACGCCCAGGTTTGTCGGTCGTACCAGCCTGACTTTTGGGTCGGCCGAAGGTCGATCGTTCCGGCCTGGATCCGTTTGATCATCTCGTCGACGAGGCTGAACCCTTCGGGGATTGGCTGATCGCCAAAGAGCCTCATGATGAGGTCGGTCTCATGCGCTCGAGACGCCGGGAAGAAGGCGAGCGGTCGGTCGGTCGGGGCGATTCGTCCCTCGTCGAGCTGCTTGATCGGCCCCTCAAGACTGTCGGTAGCCAGTGGGTTGGTCATCCGCGAGATCAGGGAGAGGTAGGCCTCATAGGTCGCTCGCGCCTTGGGGTTTGCGTGGATCGCCCTGGCCAGGGCCTCGATGTCTGCCTGCCCCTTGAGCTCGGTCTGGAGCATGCGATCCTGGCGGAAGATGGCCTCCAGGGCGGAAGACCATGTGTAGAAGCCGATCGGCTTTGAACGGAGCGAATCGCCGAGGAAGGCGGCCACGGTCGCTTTGACGGCGGGTTCGGCTGTCGGTGAGATGGGGAACGTCGGATTCCCCAGTCGGCCGGCCGCCAGGACGATGGCTGGAGGGCTCTCCGGCTTCACGACTGTGAGGGACTCACACGC
Organism: Singulisphaera photorubra; assembly: GCF_045290345.1. Taxonomy (GTDB): domain Bacteria; phylum Planctomycetota; class Planctomycetia; order Isosphaerales; family Isosphaeraceae; genus Singulisphaera. The sequence continues at coordinate 7,502,659 of NZ_CP155447.1, forward strand.
TTTGGCGACCGCCTGGAGCAACGCGCCTTTGCCTTGGAATTTTCCGAGTCCGTTCTGGGCGGCCAGCTCGATCGCCGCATAGAGCCCGTCGTCGAACTGTTTCGCCTTCTGGGAAAGTACCGAGGCGGAGATAAACGATCCGTTCATCCCTTGAAGCGTTGGTGCGATCGGCGGCTCGGTCGATCCACGCGGATCATTGTCTTGATCTTCGGGGATCTCGATGCCAATTACCTGTCGGGATAGGTCGAGCCGGATGTGGTAGCCCTGGTCGTCGAATTCGCGAACCGGCATGCGGACCTCCGCGGGAGCCGCGGCCATCAGTGTTGAAGCGAATCCAATCGGGAGAGCCAGGCGAATCGCTCGCGGGAAACGAATCATCATGATCTCCGGTTCTGGGGGATTCGAGAGACTGAGTTCATTCTCGAGGGGGCGAGGAATGCGCTCCTCACCTGGCTCGCTTCCCCTTGGGACCGCGGTCCCAAGGGGAAGAGGGAATGGCCTCCTCATCATGCGCACCGCTCGGGCACGAGGGAAGAGACTGCTCTCGACTCAGTGGGCCGCGCGGGCCTTTTCCAGTTCTTGCAGCAGGTCAAGCGCCTTGGCGGTGATCTTCGATGCGGCGTCGACTTCCAGGTAGCTCGACCGTGCCCGCCAGGTCTCGTAGCCGCCCAGCTCGTGCTGCTCTTTCGTGGGGAGGTAGCCGTTGTAGCCGTTGGCCAGTTCGATCGTGAAGGCCGGTTTGATCGGACTCTCCGCCTTGATCTTGAGGCCGATTTCGACGAACACCTCGCACGGAATCGCCACGATCGCCAGGCCGCCGATACGCAGGGCCTGCACATTCACATCGACTTGCTTCGGATACTTGTTTAAAAGGATCGATTCTCGGGCATAGAGCTCGGCCATGGTGCTCAGGTCACGCCCTTTCTTGGCCTGGGCAATGGTCGCTTCGGCCGCGGCCAGTTCTTCCGGGTTCGGCTGCCTGACCCCGAGCTTCAAGTCGGCCGCTCGCGCGTCGAGCGTGATATCGTCGCGGTACTCGACGGCCCGCGCGACCCGGACCGCCTCGGTGGCCAGTTCATTGGCAACCAACTTGATCCGGCCGTAGGGGGGCGATGGCTGGCGTGCCTCGCGAAAATTGATATTGTTGATGTCTCCACTGGTGCCGTTGGACATCATGGCCACGAAGGGAGGGTCGAGCCGGTCCCCTTCGATAAGCTCCTTGGCCCGGTCGGCGAAGGCGCCATAGTAGTCGGCCGAAGCATGTCCGTTGCCGACGCCGCCGACATAGTGGAGCGAGTAGTTGGCCAGGAGAGCGATCGGCCGCCCCTCGGCGGATCGCAACGAGATGACCGGAACCTCGGGATCGATAGGTCCGGCGGGCTCGACCAGGTCCGGGCTGGCGACCCCTGGGTTCATCCTGGCGCGGTCGGTGGTCTTTCCGAACGGATCGGCGGGGATGGTCCCCGGCTTCATCTTCCAGCGCCGGTTAAAGACCTGCTCGGCATTCTTGCCCGCGCCCCAGCCGATCTTGGCCGGTTCGAGGTTGTTGATGGCGCGCTGGGCCGCGTCGGCAATTCTCACCGCGAGGAACTTCAAGTATTTCGGATCCGGGTCACTCTGGAAAACGCTGCCAGCCGTCGGGCATGAGTGGGCATGTGTCGCCGAGATCAAAACGTGGTCGGGCTCGAGCTTGGATCGTTCTCGGATCAGTCGTTTTGCGTCGCTGATGACCTCGCGGGGAATCATGCAGCTATCGCAGACGATGATCGCCAGCTTCGTCTTGCCGTCGTCGAGCACCAAGGCGCGAGCGTGGAGTTCGTCGTGGATATGAGAGGTTTTGCCGTCGTGCATGTTGCCGTTGATCGACATCCCGAGCGAGGGGGAAATATTGCTGGTCGCGGCCCCTGCCCGAAACGTGGGCTTGGGATCGGCCGCCTGCGCGGAACGGACCGATCCCGGGAGCGTGAGGCCAAATGCCATCCAGGCCATCGCGATCATCATGAATCGAATCGGCCCATGGAGGAGGGGCGGATTTGCGGTCCTCATCGGTCTTAGCCTTTCTCGAGGTCGGGGCAAAGGGAGGGTGAGTTCGTCCCGGATTTCGGAGCCGGGAGCCGGGAAGGTGGTTGATGATACACCAACGGAGCAGTACAAGTGCAGTCGCCCCTGTCTGATGCCTCGAGTGCCCTGCCCTCTCTCCTTTACCGGAGATTATCGCATGTTCCGGACGTCCATCTCGCGGCCTCGATTTTGCGCGGTCGTTTTCGTTCTGGCCCTGGCTCTGCCACTCGGCGGTGCCGCGGCTGAGCCCATGCCCCGGCCCGGTGACACCCGGATCGAGGCCTTTCTGGCGAACGAAGCCAGACGCCTGAGCGGCCCGCAACTCGATGGTGCCACGACCAAGGAGGCGTGGGAGGCGCGACGTCCCCGGCTCAAACAAGAACTGCTCGACATGCTCGGGCTCAGTCCGCTCCCCGAGAAAACGCCGCTCCGCGCGCAGGTCACCGGGACTGTCGATCGCGACGGAGGCGTCGTCATCGAAAACCTCCACTTTCAGAGTCGGCCCGGCCTCTACGTGACCGGCAACCTGTATCGCCCCAAGCAGTCCGCCGAGAAACTCCCGGCGGTTCTCTACGTCTGCGGACACTCCGGCATGGGCCGCGACGGCAACAAGACGGCCTTTCAGGATCACGGGATGTGGTTCGCTCGCAACGGCTACGTGTGCCTGATCGTCGACACGCTCCAACTGGGGGAGGTCGCGAGCGTTCACCATGGGACGTACCGCATGGGCCGGTGGTGGTGGCAGGCGGCCGGCTATACCCCGGCCGGCGTTGAGTGCTGGAACGGGATCAGGGCGATCGACTACCTCTGCGGCCGGACTGACGTCGATCCGGCCCGGATTGGAGTGACTGGTATCTCCGGCGGCGGGGCCGCCACATTCTGGATTGCGGCCGTCGACGACCGAGTTCGCTGCGCGGTGCCAATCAGTGGAATGAGCGACCTTGAGAGCTACGTGACCAACAAGGTCGTCAACGGTCACTGCGACTGTATGTTTTGCTATAATGCTTATCAGTGGGAATGGACGACCATCGCCGCGTTGATTGCCCCTCGCCCTCTCCTGTTTGGCAACTCGGACGAAGACAGTATCTTCCCCATGGATGGCAACGGGCGGATTATCGAGCGGCTCCGGCGGCTCTACACGCTCTACGGTAAGCCCGAACTGGTGGCCGACCACGTCAGCCACGGCGGGCACGACTATCGCCCCGACCTGCGAGTCGCGGCCTTTGGCTGGATCAACCGGCACCTCAAAAATGACTCGGGGCCCGTCGGCGACGCGACTGACGCCCCCATTGATGGGAAACGGCTGCGCGCCTTTCCCGATGATCGCGATCTTCCGACTGACGCCCGCAACGCAACAATCGACGAGGATTTCGTCCCTCGGGCCCAGGTCGTCCTCCCCAGCAAGGGCGAAGAGTTCGCTCCCTGGAAGCGAGATCTCGTGCGGCAACTCAGGGATCGCCCGTTTCGAAGCCTCCCCGATCGGGTCGCCGCCGCCTCGCCATTGGCGCCCGCCGCCTCGCCGTCGCGCGTCCGTGCGCTGACCACCGAAGCGGGCATCGAGGTCACCCTCTGGGAGCAACGAGGCGCGAAGCACGAGTCGGGGGACGCTACGCTGATCGTCCTGAACCCCGGCGAGGAACTCGAGGCCGTCCCTGACTGGGCTCGGTCAATCGTCAAGGACGGAGATGTTCTTGTGCTGGCGCCTCGAGGTGTTGGCCCATCCGAGTGGACCCACCGTTCGCCGCCGAATTACGTGGAGCGGGCTCATGTCCTGCTGGGGCGCACGGTGGATGAGGGGCGGGTCCGCGATGTCGCGGCGGCCCTCCGCTGGCTCCGCAGCGAAGAATCACCCGACAAACGGCGATGGACCGTCGCGGGCTCCAGGCAAGCCGGAATCCTCGCCGCCTATGCGGCCCTGCTCGAACCCTCCTCCGCCGCGCAGGTCGTCGCGGTCGACCCCCCTGCCTCGCATCGCGACGGACCGATCTTTCTCGGAGTGCTCCGCGTCCTCGACATTCCCGACGCCCTGGGCCTTTTAGCGCCAATGCCACTCCGCCTGATCGGCGCTTCCGATCCGGCTTTTGAGCGAACAATCAATATTTACAAGCTCGCTGGTGCAATCGATCAGGTGACGAGGAGTGTGGCCAAGGAGCAATCGCACTGATTCTCTCCCTCGCCTGGGCGGTTGCTTTATCAACGATCCGAGACTGGGCTGAAAACCCGCCGAAAAAGTGAAGGCCGACCGTAGTCGTGCTACTGGCGTCCGGATCGATCTTTGGAGTTGTACTTTATGGGGTTTTGCGTTTTCGGGAGGGCAAGCGTCGTGCCTACGTCTTATTCTTAACGATTCGCGATTGGGCGAGAATCTTGCTGGATTTCCGGCCCGGTGGAATCAGTAGCACGGCCGGCCCGGCCGTATCCCCCTCGGCCCAGGGCTGTCCTCGGTTTTCGCCAACCCAAGGGAATTACGGCCGAGCCGGCCGTGCTACTGCAAACAGCCCGTTGCGGAAACCACAAGAATCATCGGTTCCTTTGATCATTCGCGGATTGTTACTTATGCTTAGCACAAGCGGGCGGGTCGCCTGTCTCTCGAGGGTTCGCTGTCGTCGAACTCGCGGCGAGGAATCCCAAGGGGCTGCGGGCGAGGTGACTCGCCCGCATTCGGGATCAGGCTAAACTGTTCGCTGTCCCGGAAGAGGGAGGGTAAGCCTCTTTTACTCAAGCTTCTCGAGCGGATGGTGGGATCGCTCGGTCAGTGGCAGTTCTACCGGGCCGCGGCGGGCTTGCGAGGCATAGCAGGCGAGGATCATTTCAATGGAGGCTCGTCCGTCGTAAACGCTCACTCGAGGCTGGATGTCATTCTCGACGGCCTGGATCAAGTCGGCCACAATATATCGGTTTGCTTCGGGGAGGCTGTTGGCGCCGAGGGTCTCGGGCTTGCCCACCCCGGCGCTCGTGATCTCGACCCACTTTGTCCCCTTCTCGGCCCCGGACCAGGTCGGGTCGGCCAGCAAGAACGCCGGAGGCACCCAGCCGGTTCCGAGGTCGATCCGGCCTTTCGAGCCGAGGATTTGAAGTCCGAAACGCTGGCCGGGCTCTCTCGGTCGAGACGTTGCGAAGTGGGCGACGGCCGGATTCGCCGTGAAGCCGAACATCGCGTCGACCCGGTCCCCCGCGAGCAGGCCGAGCCCTTCGGCCCCCTGCCGGACCTCGGCTTTTCCGATCGGCCGGCCCCCTTCCGTGACGCGAGCGAAGCACCAGGAGGCGTCCCCCTGGAAGCCGCGGATCAGGTCCATGATGTGCGAACCCAGGACCATCAGGTCCTCGCCACCGCCGCGGCGGTCTTCCTTGCCGCGGCCGCGGAACTCGAGCACTTCGCCGATCGCCCCATTGGCAATCAGTTCCTTCACCCGCTCGAATCGGGGGCTATAGCGGGACTGAAAGGCCATGGCAAGCTTAGTGTGCGACCGTTCGCAGGCCGTGACGATCGCGTCGCAATCGGCCAGGGTCGGGGCCAGCGGCTTCTCGGAGAAGACGTGGATCCCGCGCTCCACGCAGGCGAGGATCATCTCCTTATGGGCATCGATCCAGCGTGGGGCGACGGCGACGAACTGGGGTTTTTCTCGGTCGAGTAACTCGCGATAGTCCGCATAGGCCCGCTCGACTCCCAACCGCTTGGCCGCCGCGGCCCGCCCTTTGGGGTCGTCGTCGGCCACGCCAACGACCGTCAGTTTCGGCTGGTTGAGCATGGCGACGTCCAGGCCGTGCCCGTAGTCGCCCCGGCCCGTCCGGCCAATGATCGCCGCGCGATAGGGAGCTTGGAACATGGGGAGGGCTCTCGCTTGCGTGTTAGGAATGGAGATCGTGCTCGCTTCGCCTCTGGGCCGCTCAGATCAGACAGATCACTTCGGCGGGCTCGCGCTCTCGGCGGGCACCGTCACGCCGATCATGTCCAGGGTGACGGTTTTCCCGTCGGCCCCGACCCCGGGAACGATCGCCTTCGAAGCGGCGGGGGGAATTTTGGGGTCGTAATACTTGGGTCGCAGGTCGTTCAGGGCGCGGCTCGCTTCGTCGTCGGTGACGTAGTACGTGGCCTTGGCCAGGTGTCGGAAGTCAGTCCCGGTCTCGGCCAGGAGCTTTTCGAGTGTCTTGAAGATCGTCTCGACTTGTTCGGTCCCCTTGGTTTGGGGGAGGCCGTAAAGGCCCGAAAGATAAACCAGGTCCCCTCGGTTGACGCGCACCACTTTGCTGAAGACGGGGGACGCCTTCATCCCGGTCGGCGTGAGCGCTTCAACGGCCGCGAGCTCGGTTCGAGGCCCTGCTTTCGCAATCAGCTCGATCTCGATCGGCACCGTCGGGCCCGATCGCCACTCCACGTAGGCTAAGGGGGGGACGGACCCAGTGCCGAAGAATGTGGTCATCTCACGCTCGACCACGGCCGCCGCCGACATCGGTTCCATGAAGGCCTTGAGCTGGACCACGTGGGTCTTATCCAGGCCCAGGTACGCCAGGGTCTTGCCCAGGCTCTTGAGCGTTTCCCGGGTTGCCAAGGCCAGGTCGGTGTTTGGTTCTGCCTGTCCGGAGACGTAGACCCTGGCTCCCGCCGGCAGGATCGCCAGCGCGGCACCCGAACGCTGCCCGGCGGGAGCCGGTGTGAGCGGCCGGGTAGTTTCTGGCGTCTCCGCGATCGCATCAATCGCCACCAGCGCTTCGGGGTGGGCGAGGACTCCGACGACGACCGTGAGGGCCGGCCGTGCCTGCCCCTTCATCCGAGCGCTGAAGGCGGTGCGGAACGCCGGGAGGACGTCGGTCCGCGCCGCGTAGACGTTGACCTTGACCACCCGGTCGAGTCCCGAGCCCACCTCTTTCAGGGCCGCCTCGAGCCGATCGAGCACCACGGCCGCCTGTTCGGCCGCACGCTCGGGGCCGACGATCGAACCACGCTCATCGAGTGGTAGGAACTGGGCGGTATGGGCCAGGTTCAAGGCGCTTGGGACGATGACCGCCGACGAGGTTCCCGCGGAGTCGTCCGGGGCGATGAACCGCACTTTCCGCTTTTCCCCCTCGTCCGCGAGCGCAACACCGGAGAGGGTAAACCCGATGAAGCCGATGGCGAGTGAGCCACGGAGGAAAAAGGCTGATTTCATGGCCCAGGCGTTACGTGTCATGCCCCTACCTTTTGATGAGTCCGTTTTTCGATCGAGGTCGTGAACCGTTGTCGACGTCGAGGGCGAGTCGACGTGGCACGGCCACTTACTGTTCTTCGCGCGAGGATAGCCGAGGTGGAACTCACGCTCAAGGATTTTGGGACCCTGGGCTGGCCGAATCCGTTTGCATCAACAGGTTGCGCGCGATAGGTTCGGCGTCCAATCCGCCCCGAATCGACGCTGCCATCGTTCTTACTCGGGACTTGCACCATGAACCTGCTTGCACGCCGCATCCTCTACCTCACCCTGGCCTGCACCCGGCTGGCGGTGGCTCAGCCGATCTCCGAAACCAAGCCGCTGGCCACCAAGCCGGCAGGCTCAATCGTGGGGCAGTGGCAGAGCTCGGGGACAAACGGGGCGGTTGCCGCGGGGGGCGCTGAGGCGGTCGAAGCGGGCGTCGCGATCCTTCGCGACGGCGGCAACGCGGCCGATGCGGTCGTGGCCACGATCCTGGCCCAGTGCGTGACCGACGCCAACCAGTTCTGCTTTGGCGGCGAGGTGCCGATCCTCGTTTACGACGCCAAGCGCAAGGTCGTTGAGGTGCTCGCCGGCCAAGGGGCCGCTCCTCGGCTGGCGACCCGGGAACACTTCACCAGGCCAGGCGGGATCCCCGCCAGTGGCATCGAGGCGGCGGCCGTCCCCGCCACGCTCGACGTCTGTCTCACGGCCTTGGATCGTTACGGGTCGAAGCGGTTCGCGGAGGTCGTCGCCCCGGCCTTGCGGATCCTCGACCGGGGCGAGTACGCCTGGCACGCCGACCTGGCCCGAACTCTCCGCCGGCTCGTCGCGGCCGAACGCCTTTCGGACGATCGCCGCCGAGGGCTTCGGCTGGTCGCCGACTACTTCTATCGAGGGCCGATCGCACGCGAAATCGATGCCTGGTCACGCGCCAACGGAGGGCTGATCCGCGAGGTCGACCTGGCCACACACGTCACCCGTGTCGAGGATCCGGTCATGATCGAGTACCGGGGGCACGTCGTGGCCAAGTGCGGCCCCTGGACCCAAGGACCGGCGCTGCTCGAAGCACTTCAAATCCTCGAACCGTTCGACCTGGCGACGATGGGCCACAATCGCCCTGACGCGATTCACGTCACCGTCGAGGCCATCAAGCTCGCGTTCGCCGATCGAGACGTCTATTATGCCGACCCGCTCTTTCAGCGGGTCCCCTTGAACGCACTCCTCAGGCCGGAATACGCCTCGATGCGTCGGGCCTTGATCAACATGAACCAGGCCTCGCTCGAACAGCGTCCCGGCGACCCTGTCGGGGGCAAGCCGCTCCTGGCCGAAGCGGAGTCGCGCCACGGACTCGAAGGCCCGTCGATCGACACGACGACCTGTCTGGCCGCCGACGCGGAAGGCAACATGATGGCCGCGACTCCCAGTGGCTGGTCGGGCGTCCTGGCGGGCAGCACCGGCGTCTGGCTCGGCTCGCGGCTCCAGAGCTTCAACACCTGGGAGGGACATCCCAACTGCATCGAGCCGGGCAAGCGCCCACGGATCACTTTGACGCCGACAATCGTCCTCAAGGACGGCCGCCCGAGGATCGCCGTGAGCGTGGCGGGGGGCGACCTCCAGGATCAAGTCACGCTTCAAATGCTCCTCGACCTGATCGACTTCCGGCTCTCCCCCGCCGAGGCCGTCACGGCCCCTCGGTTCGTTACCCACCACTTCCTGGGCTCCTTCCGCCAGACGCCCCCGAAGCTCGGGAGTCTCGACATCGGCGACGAAGTCGAAGCGAGCACCCTCACCGACCTCCGCATCCGCGGCCATCATCTGAATGTTCTCAAGCCCCCGTTCGGCCATCCCGTCGTCATTCGGATCGACCCTGATTCAAAACGAATCGAGGCCGCCGGTGATCCCAAAGCGAAGCGGCACGCCTCGGCTTATTAAGAGATTTGAAATAAACCTTATGGATTTATCGCTATGGAGCGGATGAGGAAGCTCAATGGCGACGTCCGGGGTACGACAGGAACCCTCCCAGGTCTCGTGAGCCTGGGGGGGTGCCCGGAGGATGAGGCACGCTCGGAATGCGAAGGTGGGACGAACGATGGGGCCTGTCCGATGGCCGAGTCCTCGCTCAATACGAATCCGCGCTGAGCAGTTCCCCTGCGTTCATGGAATGCAGGGCGATCCAGGTGACCTGGTTGATGGTCTGCTTCACGAAACGGACTGAGCCATCACCGAGCAAGATGTTGACCCCACCGGGGTGCCGGCTCCGCGCTCCCGCGAACGTGGCCTGCTCGGTTGCACTGACGGAGCAAGGGAGGCCCTGCCCCGGTTCATCGACGCAGAAGTGGGGGAAAGCGAGCTGATCGCCTGTGGCGCCGGACCCGTAAACGTCCCGGGACTGGTTCGGGGCAAACCGGCTCATGTAACTACTGCCCCCCGCGGCAACGGTCCAGCTCGTGCCGCGGATATCATTGACGTGACCCTGGAGCACTTCGGCCATGAAGGCCGTCGTCGTGAGACCGTCGGTGACTGCCGCGAGCGACAGGTTTCCCTGTTGACCGAAGGGCGATGGCAGGAACCGCGCGGTGGTGCTCCCCATGGAGATGGGCTGTTGGTCCCACTGCGTGTTGCCCCAGTTGGCGGCGTAGTTTCCCTTGCTCGGATTGAACGAGGGAAAGGGAGGAGGGGCGATCGCCGGGAATCGATAACCCAAGGGCGACCGATCGCTGGGACACTGGAACATGCCGAGCTTGCCCATCTGAAGCGTGCTGTTTGCGGAGAGTCCCGCAAACCCAACTCCCTCGGCACCCAGACTGAAGTTGAATGCGTCGTGAAGTGACTGCTGCTCGAACTGGGGGAGCATCAGGGTAAACCAGGGGGTGTTCTGACACTGACCCTGGAAGTTGTTTCCACACGCCGGGTCCCAGATCCGGCCGGGGACAATGACGTTGTGGATGCCATGATAGTTGTGCAACGCGAGTCCGAGCTGCTTCAGATTATTGGTGCATTGAATACGTCGAGCCGCTTCGCGGGCCGCTTGCACGGCCGGTAGCAAGAGTGCGATCAGGATTGCGATGATCGCGATGACGACGAGCAACTCGATCAATGTGAACGCCATGCGTCGCCTGATCATGTGTTGGCTCCGGCTGGAGTCGATTTCCGGTCGATCGTTTGCGCGACTGACGAGCGTTGGGGCGGGACCGAGTGGTGGACGGCCGCGGTCTCCACGATTTCGTGTGCCTTCAGAATCCGGCCGTCAAGGTGCTCGAATCCGGGGCCTTGTTAATTGGTCGAAACGTAAGGAGTTTGTAGTGAAAATGTGCCACAATGAGTTGGCTGTATGGTGCCTTACGCATCATCTAAGTGTTTTGTTCTTAACGATCCCAGGCAGAGTGAAAGAACCGATGAATCTTGCGGTTTCCGCAACGGGTCGGTTTACAGTAGCCCGGCCGGCCCGGCCGTAATTCCCTCGGTTTGCAGCCGTAATTCCCTCGGGGTCAGCCCGAGGCTGGGGAATGGCCCTGGGCCGAGGGGAATACGGCCGTGCTCTTGATCCGGTCAAGCCGACCGAGGAACCGAGCGGGGCTCTCGTTACCCGCTGAGACGCAGGAAGCAGTTCATTGGGGGAGGGGTCCCGAAAATCCGCTGATCGAGCCAGTTCAAAGGGGCGTACACATTGCAGAGGAAGAAATGTCGGGCGAGATGCTCTCCGCTGAGGTCCTCACGAAGAGGAACGTAAACGATCCCGGAAAGACCGTAATCGACGCCCTCGGATATGCTTTTCCGAGAGAGGCGATAGTAGCTGCCGACATAAGCGAAGAGCAACGCCCAGGCTGCCACCGCGAGCATCCACCGCCGCACCGTGAACCGCACGTGATAAAGCTCCATGGCCGGGGTCTCAATGAGGGCGATCGTCCACTGTCGCTTGAATCACCTGGTGCGCTCGAACCCCGGTTCCTCGGGACGGAATAAGGTGCCAATGAATTGGCGGAGCAGCGAGGCGGAGAGGAATTGGCGATACCTCTCGCGGGCGCCCACTCTCGGTCTGACGCCGGGAGCAACTCCCGAGACTGACTCCCTGTCGACGTAAGTCCGACGGGAGAGGTCAGTGACGGCCGCTCTGATCCGGATTTTGCACTGCTGCGGTCTTACGGCTGTCGTAGGTTTCGATCGTACTCATGGGGTCCGCCTGCGACAAGCTCTGGCTGGCGCATACGCACGTGAGATCAATCCGAGGTCACACCCTCTCGAACTGACCGCTCACCGTTCAGGTTCGGCGTCAGTCGTTCGCCCATGGATCAGAATACGGAGGTCCAGGCTTCGGATCGCCCCTTTACGGATTCTCGACGCCAAACGGACCTGCTCGGTCGTGGTAGAGGTTGGGGCCACTTTCCTGGTTGAGTGGTCCTCTTTGGTCTCCGACCGAGCCAGGTAATCGCCCTGTCCAGTACGACAGGATCGCTATTGCAACACTTGTTGTTGCCAAAGGCGAATGAAAAATCGGGGAGTATCAAAATCACCGTTCCTTGGGTGATGAAGGTCGGCGCCGTGGGGGCCCTCGACTTTATCGAACACCAAGGTCGGAACCCTCGGGACGGAGTTACGCGTGCCCCCTCTTTGTTTCCAGGTTGGGCAAAAACCCGGCCAGGAGACCGACCAGCGGCAGGAACGAGCAGACATGGTAGACGTACTGAATGTTCGTCTTGTCCGCCAGCCAGCCCAGGACGGCGGCGCCCAGGCCGCCCATGCCGAATGCAAAGCCGAAGAAGAGGCCGGCGACCAAACCGACGCGGCTGGGCATGAGTTCCTGAGCGTAGACCATGATCGCCGAGAAAGCCGAGGCCAGGATCACGCCAATCGGAACGGTGAGCACTCCGGTCCAGAATAGGTTCGCATAAGGCAAGACGATGGTGAACGGCAGGACGCCGAGGATCGAGACCCAGATGACCGCTTTGAATCCGATCCGGTCGCCCACGGGGCCGCCGGCGATGGTGCCGGCCGCCACCGATCCCAGAAAGATGAACAGGTAGATCTGTGCGGTCGGGATGGAAACCCCGAATCGGTCGATCAGGTAGAAAGTGTAATAGCTGCTCAGGCTGGCCAGGTAGAAGTACTTCGAGAAGATGAGCAGGAGCAGAATGGCGATGGCCGAGATGATGCGGGCTCGCGACGGGCCGGTCCGGTGGCTGCCATGCCCCGCGCCGACGCGTCCTGCCTTTCTGGCCTTCAAATAAGCCTCGTACCACCGGCCCACCGCGAACAAGACGGCCATTGCGATCACGGCGGCGATTGAGAAGCAGGCGATGCTCGCCTGGCCCCAAGGGACGACGACGAACGCGGCCAGCAGTGGGCCGATCGCCGAACCGGCATTCCCTCCAACCTGGAACAACGACTGGGCAAACCCATGGCGCCCACCCGAGGCCATCCGGGCCACTCGGGAAGCCTCGGGGTGAAACACCGATGACCCGATGCCCACCAGGCCGGCGGCAATCAAGATCAGCACGAAGTGGTGCGCCACCGACAGGAGTATCAGACCGACGAGGGTGAAGACCATTCCGGTCGCCAGCGAGTACGGGCGCGGCCTGCGGTCGGTGGAGAGGCCGATGATTGGCTGAAGGAGTGAGGCGGTCAACTGGAACGTGAACGTGATCAACCCGACCTGAGTGAAGGTCAGGTGATACTGCTCTTTGAGGAGCGGATAGACCGCCGGGATGAGCGACTGCATGATGTCGTTGAGCATGTGCGAGACGCTGAGCGCCGCCAGGACGGCGAACACCGTCCCCTCGTTGACCGCTGTCTGCTGACTCGCTTCCGTCTCCGCCACGCTATTGCTGGTCGCCATCAACTCAGACCCCATTCCGTCCGTCGGCCGAGAAAGGTCGGCCATCCATCCATTCGTCCCGGTCAGGTTGTCGTCCGGTCGTTCCCAGGCGACGACACACGAACAGGTCCCCAAGGTTCGCCTGCCGATTCAGGGCCCAGGGGGCAATCGGCCATCAGGCGAACGCGTTTCCCGAGTGTGATTGATCAACCCCATCGTTCGGAAACTCAAGCTGAACGAGCAACGCCAAGTCATTGGAACGACTGGGCTTATATGGCGCTACGAGAATGCGATCGTGGTTTGACCAAATCGTGATTGTGCATCGTCCTGGGGGGGCAGGAGGAGTGAAATCGACTTCGCAGGACGACCGACCGAGGATACCCAACGTCATTCTACCGAATGAGTCTACCGTGGCACTTGGCATTTTTCCGGTTTTTGCTTGGGATGACGGACATGCAAAGGGCCATCGAAGTGGCTGTTGCTGGGTGTATTACCGACGATTGCTCATTTGACCGGCCCGTGTTAAGGTCGTCGCTGTCGACGGAGATCCGTCGGCTCGGGCGGACCGGTGGCCTCTTCGCTTGACCTTTTTTCGATTTCCAAGGGCGATCCGAAACGATGCAATTCTCGACGCGTGCGCTCCGAGCGATCACGTTTTCCTTCCTGATGCTCGGGCTGGGGCCCGTACGTGAGGCGGCTCTCGCGGCCGAGCCGGCGCCGGGGCGTCCGAACTTCCTGTTCGTTTTTACCGATGACCAGCGCTATGACGCCATGGGCGTGGTGCAGCGTGAGCAGGGAGACCGCGCTCGCTTCCCCTGGTTCCAGACGCCGCACATGGACCGGCTCGCCGCCGAAGGGGTACGGTTCCGCAATGCGTTCGTGGTCAACTCGCTCTGCGCTCCGAGTCGGGCCTGTATGCTCACAGGTCGTTATAGCCACCACAATGGGATCGCCGACAACCAGACACCATTCCCCACCGACAGCGTGACCTATGCGTCACTCTTGCGAGACGCAGGCTATACGACCGGTTATGTCGGCAAGTGGCACATGGATGGCCAGAAGGGGAAACGTCCTGGTTTCGAAGAGTCGGTGAGCTTTATCGGGCAGGGCAAATACGTCGATTGCCCGTTCGAGGTCAACGGCGTACTGACGCCGACCCAGGGTTGGGTGGATGATCGCTCGACCGACTTCGCCATCGACTTTCTCAAGAAGAACCAGGCCAAGCCGTTCGCTCTGGTCGTCGGCTTCAAGTCGACCCACGGGCCGTTCGCTCCGCCCGACCGCGCTCGCGACCGGTTTGCCGGCGAAACGCCCCGGCCGGCGTCCAATCAAGCGGCCCCACCCATCTACCGGGGGACCGCGACGGCCGCGGCCAAGAAGAAGAAAGGTGCGCCTCGGCCAGGGGGGAACCTGGGCTACTTTCGATGTGTCTCGGCGGCCGACGACAACCTCGGACGACTGATGGCCACGCTCGATGAGCTCGGCCTGGCCGAGGACACCGTCCTGGTCTTCTCCAGCGATAATGGCTACTACCTTGGCGAACATGGTCTGGGCGACAAACGCTCGGCCTACGACGAGAGCCTACGCGTTCCCTTACTCTTGCGCTACCCGAGACTCGCCAAGAAGGGCAAGCTCGTCGATCAAATGGTTCTCAACATCGACGTTGCGTCCACCTTCCTCGACCTTGCCGGCGTTCCTGTTCCTCAGGAGATGCAAGGCAGGAGCTGGCGCCCCTTGCTCGAGGAGAAGCCCGGCGCTTGGCGTACCGGCTGGTTCTACGAGTATTTCCAGGAGCGGGCCTTTCCGGGCACCCCCACGATTCTCGCCGTTCGGACCGAGAACGCCAAGCTCATCACCTATCCGGGCCATCCAGACTGGACGGAACTGTTTGATCTGAAAGCCGATCCTTACGAGAAGACAAACCTCGCGAGCGACCCTGCCCACACAGACCTCCGCCAGAAAATGGAGGCCGAGTTCGAGCGTCAGAAAGCGGCAGTCGGGTACACCTACCCGAGCTATGCGGACTTCCCCCAGCCGTGAATGGGCTGCCGATCCTATTCAAGAGGCCATGAGGTGGTTTGATGAAACAACGAAAACGTCTTCTTGTTGTGTCTTTGGTGCTGGCCTTCGGCAGTCACGCCCTCGCCGCCAGCCCCGGCCGTCCGAACATCGTCCTGGTGATGGTCGACGACATCGGCTACGGCGACTTCTCCTGTCTGGGCAATCCGATCATCCGGACACCCAACGTGGATGCCTTTGCCAAGCAGAGTGTCCGGTTCGCCGACTTCCACGTCAGCCCGACCTGTGCTCCGACGCGTGCAGCGCTCATGACCGGCCGCCACGAGTTCAAGTCGGGTGTGACCCACACGATCCTTGAGCGCGAGCGACTGAGCCTGAAGGCGACGACCCTTGCCCAGGTTCTGAAATCGAAGGGGTACGCCACCGGCGTTTTCGGCAAGTGGCATCTCGGCGACGAGGATGCTTATCAGCCGGGGAAACGCGGGTTCGACGAGGTCTTCATCCACGGGGCGGGTGGCATTGGCCAGACCTATGCGGGCAGCGGCGGCGATGCGCCCGGCAACTCGTACTTCAATCCCGCGATTCTTCATAACGGTACGTTTGAGAAGACGACAGGCTATTGCACGGATCTCTTCTTCAACCAGGCGCTTGCCTGGATCGGCAGTGAGCAAAAGCGGGACGCACCTTTCTTTGCGATGATCACCCCGAACGCGGCCCACTCTCCGCTCGATTGCCCCGCGGAATACGCCCAACGTCACGCCGGCCAGGTGCCGGAGAATGTGGCGAAGTTTTATGGGATGATCGAGAACATTGACGACAACTTCGGCACCCTGATCGCAAAGCTCAAGGCGTGGGGGATCGAGAACAACACCCTGGTCATCTTCATGACCGACAACGGCGGCACCGCCGGGACCCGGACGTATAACGCCGGAATGCGTGGCAATAAGGGGAGTCCGTACCAAGGGGGGACTCGCGTTCCTTCCTTTTGGCGCTGGCCGTCAGGATTCAAGGGAGATGCGGAGGTGGATGCGCTGGCCGCTCATATCGATATCTTCCCCACTCTGGCCGAGATTGTTGGAGTCCCTCTCTCTGAGCCGTTGCGCAAGCAGGTCGAAGGTCGGAGTCTCTTGCCTCTCCTGAAGGATCACCGGGCCCAGTGGCCCGACCGCACCTTGGTGACCCACGTTGGCCGCTGGAATCGGGGCAAATTTGAGCAGGCGAAGCACGCCAACGTCTCGATCCGCAACAGTCAATTTACGCTTGTCAATAACACCGAACTTTATGACCTCAAGGCCGATCCGGGCGAGACGAAGAACGTGATTGCCGAGCACCCCGAGGTCGTCGCCAGCCTCCGGACTGCCTACGACGCTTGGTGGCGTGACGTCCTCCCCTGCCTGGAGAACGAAGCGGCCGTCGGCCCCAAGGTCAACCCGTTCAAGGCACGCTACTGGAAGCAGTTCGGCGGCGGCCCCGACGAGGCCCTGCGACTTCGCATGGACCCCGGTCAGGCGAACAAAGCGGCCGCGAAGACCGAACCGAAGCCGGGAAAGTAGTCCTCGCGATTCACGCCGAATTCTCTCGTAAGGGTCGGCATGGCCCACCAGGTCCCAGCTTTTCGAGTCTTCGCTTCGGAGCCCTTTCCATGGTGGGCCATGTCCACTCTACGGGAAATGATGTTATGAGAATTTTGTTTGTTTTTGTGTTGTTGGTGAGTCTGGCTCTGGACAAGCCATCGGCCCGTTCCCTTGGTGCCGAGGAATCGCGGCCCCCCAACGTCATTGTCATCTATTGCGATGACCTCGGTTACGCCGACATCGAACCGTTCGGCGCACCGAAAACGAAGACGCCCAACCTCGTCAAGTTCGCCGCCGAGGGGCGGAAATTTACCGATTTTCACGTGACGAGCGGAGTCTGTTCCCCCTCGCGGGCGTCGCTCCTGACGGGCTGTTATCCCAAACGCGTCGGCCTGCACACGAACGAGAAAGGGGGATGGGTCCTCTTTCCCGGCAATCAGCGCGGGCTGAATCCCAAGGAGATCACTCTGGCCGAGGTCCTCAAGACGAAGGGGTATGCCACTGCCTGTGTCGGCAAGTGGCACCTGGGCGATCAGCCAGAATTTCTTCCCACCCGCCAGGGGTTCGACGACTACTTCGGAATTCCCTTCTCGAACGACATGGGGCAGACCACCGACAAAGGCCGGACCCAGCGCAAACGTCCCCCCACCCCCCTGCTCCGCGGCGAGCAGGTGATTGAAACCGAGCCCGACCAGCGTCAGTTGACTCGTCGTTACACCGACGAGGCGATCCGCTTCGTCGAAACCAACCGCGATCGCCCGTTCTTCCTCTACCTGGCCCACAGCATGCCCCACTGGCCGCAGTTCGCCAGCGATTCGTTCGCCGGGAAGTCGGGTAACGGGCGTTACGGAGACTCGGTCGAAGAGATCGATGCGAGTACCGGCGAGTTGCTTCAGGCCTTGACGCGACTCGGGATCGACGAGAAGACACTCGTTGTGTTTACCTCGGATAACGGCGGTCCGATCCGTCAAGGGGCGAACAATACCCCGCTCCGCGCGGGCAAAGGAACGACCTGGGAAGGCGGGATGCGGGTCCCTTGCCTGGTCCGTTGGCCGAAAACGATTCCGGCCGGCACGGTCTGCGGCGAACTGGCGAGCACGCTCGACCTGCTTCCGACGTTCGCTCGCCTGGCGGGCGCAGAGATCCCGACGGATCGAATCATTGATGGCAAGGACATCCGGCCGCTACTGACTGGCCAGGCGGGAGCGCACACCCCCTCCGACGTCTTCTACCACTATCATCTGGGCCAGTTGCAGGCGGTGCGGAGCGGCCCCTGGAAGCTGATCGTGCCCCATGTCGCCCGGCCCAACCAGGGCAAGCCCGAGCAGACGGTGCAGGTCTCGCTCCAACTCTACAATCTCGACGACGACATCAGCGAATCCAGGGACGTCGCTTCCGCTCACCCTGAGGTCGTCGCACGCCTCACCGCATTGGCCGATCACTGCCGGGACGACCTCGGTGACGAGAGCCTGGGCCTCGCTGGCAAGAATTGCCGGAAGCCCGGACACGTGGAGAACGCGCGGACACTCACAACGCCCTGACACTCTTCCCGGCGAATTCCAATACGAGAGCGGGCGGGTTGCCCCGCCCGCTCTTCGTTTGTATCAAGAATTGTTTTGATGTGTGGGTTTACTTGCTTTTTGCCTGAAGCTCCTCCAGGAGGCGAGGCACATAGTTGGCATAGCGGGGGTGGGGACTCGATCCGTTGGGGGCGAATTGACGAATGGATTCGCGGAGCGGGGCGGCCTTCTCACCCAGGGCGCCAATCCCGTTCAGTGCCGACATCGTGACGAAGAAATTGTTCTTCGACCAGTCGCCGAGGCCGGAGAGCACGGGGAGGCTGCGGCCGAGGTCGATGCCGTCCCCGTACCGTCCGAGTGCTTCGGCGGCCACGATCCGCACGTAGGGTGAGGGGTCGTCGAGCGCTCTGGCCAGCTCTTCGTGGGCCGCGCGAACCCCCTCTCCGCCACGCATCAGGAACCCGAGGGCGGCCCAGTAGCGGACCGCGCTGTCACTGTCGGTCAGCGCGGTCTTCAACGCGGGCGTCGCGCTGGGCGCGAGCATCGAGGCGAGCTCGGCGGTCTCGAACACGCGGCGGAACGGGTACTGCTTTTCATCGCGGCCCATGTCATAGGGGGAAGTGCCCTGGGAACGGCTGTGGAGTTCCCCTTCAGGCAGGAATCCGACGTCGCGGATCTTGGCCTCCCAGGTCCAATGCGCCTGTCGTAGCGTGGCGAGGACCTTCTGTTCCCCCGGCGCATTGGCGAGGTTGTGGATCTCGTCGGGGTCGGCCTGAAGGTCGTACAGTTCTTCGGGGGGCTTCGTCTTCCAGAAGAGGTCCTGCGTGGGGGTGAGCCGTCCTTCGTCGTGGAGTTGCTTCCAGACTCGCGTCGTCGGTGTCTGGAACATGTAGTCGAGGTACTGGCCGTAGATCTTGTGAGGCATGTAGTTGCGAACATAGACATAACGGCCGTCGGTCAGACTGCGGACCAGGTCGTACCGCTCGTCCATGCGCCCCCGGAATCCGTAGACGAAGGGCTGGGCAGGCGCCTGGTAACGGCCCAGGAACGCATACCCCTGCATCCACGAGGGGGGCTCGATTCCCGCGAGGCTCAAGACCGTCGGCGCCAGGTCCACGAAGCTGACCAACCGGTCCGACTTGCCGCCGGCCTGGTATTCGGGCGGCCGCAATGACTTGAACTTCTCGGGAATGTAGACGACCAGCGGCACGTGCAGACCGGAGTTGAACGGCCAACGCTTGCTCCGCGGCATCCCCGAACCGTGATCGCCGTAGTAGAAAACGATCGTCTCGTCGGCGAGGCCGGCGTCGTCGAGTTCCTTGAGTCGCTCCCCGGCATCGGCGTCGGCCGCGCTGACCTGATCGTAGTATTGCGCCCAGTCGCGACGCACCTCGGGCGTATCCGGGTGATAGGCCGGCACGCGGACCTTGGCCGGGTCGTGGATCGGCGTGTGCGGCCGGGTCCGGATCTGGCTCTCGTGACTCTTGGTCGAGTTGAACACGGCGAAGAACGGCTGGTTTCCTCGACGATTCTTCCAGTGGGCCCGGGCTGATGAGGTATCCCAGGTGGGGCCTGGTTCCTTGAGGTTGTAGTCCGTCTTGCTCTGATTGGTGCAGTAGTAGCCCGCCTCGCGAAGGTAGTGAGGGAACATCGCTTTGCCGTTGGGAAACGCCAACAGACTTCGCATGTGCTCGGACCCGGTGCTCGGCGGGTAAAGACCGGAGATGATCGTGGTCCGCGCAGGAGCGCAGACCGGGGCATTCGACCAGGCGTGGGTATAGATCATCCCCTTGGCGGCGAGCCGGTCCACGTTGGGCGTGCTGGCGTATTTGTCGCCGTAACAGCCCATCTGCGGCCCGTGATCCTCGCTGGTCAGCCAGAGGATATTCGGCCGATCGTCGGCCCGGGCTGAGACGACGCAGACCAGTGCCAGCAAGGGCACGATCGCTCTCGTGGATCGAAATAATGCGGACATGATCATTTTGTTGCCTCGGTGGGGCTCGCATAGCGGGTGGCCGCGGACAGCGCTGGGATTGACTCAGGGGCGAGCGGGGAGCTTGCGCTCTCCGCTCGCCTTCGCCCTTTCAGGGGGTTATCGCCATGATCGCAATCCGCTCAGCGAAACGCTCGGGGCATCCATTCCAGACGGACGGCGCCGGTGTGCTCGCGCTGAGGGAAGACGGTCAGGCGGAATTCCTTCGTCGTTGCGTCGTACGAGAAGCCAGGACCTTCGGCCACGCGAATGCGGACCGTCTCACCCTGGCGTTCGGCCGCGACGACGGTGTAAGGGTAGACCCAGTTATCGGCGGTCAGCACACGTACGACGTCCCCCGCCTCCGGCAGGCTCTCGCTCGCTCCGCTCAGGATCAAGGCGTCTCCCGACACGGCTTGAAGTGAAAGACTCTGGGGGCCGTTTGACCGTACTGACTCGTTCCCTCGTGTCCAACCCCCCTTGCCCAGAGCGTAGGCGTGGTCGATCCGCTCGCCGTGGAGCGAGAGGACTCCCAGGGCTCCGGTGAAGGTCGCGGGGCTTTCCCCTTGCGCGACGCTCACCGGTTTGTCCGCCTCGTACACGATGAGGTCGGTGCGATCGCCGATGCGAACTTTGAGCACCAGCGCCGATCCGGTGCCTGCGACCCGTTCGACGGAGTCAATGAACGAGGTTTTCGCATAGGGCTCGATGACCGCGACGAACCGGCTGCGGCCGTCGTTCGTCTCATGGCGAAGGGCGATGAACGAACGCATGAACTTATCCAGTTGAGCATCATCCTCGCCCGCTCGACTGACGGCCGGGTTCTCGCCGATCACCAGCCGCGATCCCGGTTCCGGAAGAAGCGTTGCGCGGAGCGCAGGGCCTGAGCCTTCGGTGGGACGAAAGGTCACGGGCAAGACTTCTCCGGCGGGAGCGAGGGCCGACTTGAGGTTGCGGAGGAACCCGTAAGCGTAGTGCGGCTCGCTGGCCCGCCCCGTCTCCCCTTCGTTGCGGGTGGGTTGCCAGTCAAAGCCAGGGGGGAGCAGGTTCGTCAGGGGCGTGGTCTTCAGATCCGTGGTGACCGTGGTCGACTCATCGGCGTCACCGTGCAGGAAGTAGTCGTGGACCCGGCCCCCTTCCACGTCGAAGACATCGGCCGCATAGCGGCGTCCCTCACCGGCGTCGATGACGATCAGGGTGCGGCGATACGTCTTGGCTAGACCGGGATAGCCGCGACTGCCGTCCACGCTGACCACCTGGACGCGGGGATCTTGCATGTCGAAGAACTGCAAGCGACCATCCGAGGGGGCTTTGAGGCCGCCGAACGACTGGCTCTTGCCGTCGATCAGGACGGTGTTGTGCGCCGCGGTCGCGAGCGTCCAGGCGCGGTATCGCGTGTGGGTATATCCCAGGTCGGACAGCAACTCGCGACCTTGGGAGAAGAGCAAGAGGCTCAGGTTGTCGGCGTGTGTGTGGCCGTAGCCGCCCGACCATGTCAGGTGAAACTGAGTCTGTTCCGCCCCGGTTCCCCCTCCCAGGGCTGCGTGGCCAAGGGCGGGAAGGAGGAAGGGAGTGGTGACGTCCTGGGAAGATCGGGCCCGCACCCGGTCGGACCTCCAGGTGTCGTGGACCGGGACGGGCCGGCCGTTCGGCAGCCGGAGCTTCGCCAGCGCAGTCCGGGCCCGCTCGAGTTCGGGAAAATCGGCCGTGAGGTCGAGTTTGTCGAATCGTTTCCCGTCCTGATCTTTGTACCCTGCGGGGTCGCTGTAACCGCGGAGCAGGCCAAGTACGTTGGTCAGGCCTCCGAGCGTCTGAGCCCCATAGCTGGGAGCGCCTTCGCACCAAAAGCCGTCGTAGAAGAACTGGTTGTTGATCAGGTGGCGAAGCCTGCGAACCACTTCATGGAGGTAGCGCGGTTCTCCGATGACCCGGCCGACCGTGACGAGTGCCCGCCATGCCGTGGGGTCCATGTTGCTGAGCTCGTCGCGGTTCGCCAAGACCTGTTCAGCCGCGTTGCGAATCAGGTCGTGCTCGATCCTCCGAGGAACGTTGAGGCCCATCGAAGCGGAGAGGTCGGACAGGACGCCGCTGGGGCGAATCCAGTCATAGGCCTCGACGAGTTCCGTGGGGATGTCGCTATAGGCCCACCAGGTCCAGCGTGCTGTGCGGTATCCTCGCCGGAATTTCGCGGGAGGGACGTCTCCGCTGTCGATCTCCTTCTGGCGGAACGGATAGTCGAAGTGATAGCACCAGCCGGGGAAGACCTGCGCGAACTGGTCGAGCAGCAAGGCGGCCCGCCTCGCGTGGGCTTTATCGCCGGTCGCGACGTACAGCAAGGCCAGGTCCCGCGTTCTGGCCGCGACGTATTCACGCGCCTGGTCGTCACGCTTTGCGGCAAAAAAATAGCGATATCCTTGCGCGTTTTCCCAGTACGGATAGCGTTGAAGCTCACCGCGTGGGTTTCGCGCGGTGACGGCCTTGTTCATGGGATATTGATCGCTGGGATAGCGATGTTTGCAGTAGCGACAGAAGACTTCATCCCAATTCTCGGGCGACCAACCCAGTTGATTTTCCTGCCGCCCTTGATTGCAGTTTGGGCAGCCGACATAGTTCAGGCCCGACTGCCGTGGCACCAACTTGACCAGGGCGGCTTCGTCGAGTCCTCGGACGAACGCCGTGGCTCGAAGCAGTCGAGCCGCATCCCGCTCGGAAACGCGAGGGGGAAACACTGGGGCCGTGACCGGCGGTTCCTGAGCCGTCGCCAGGAGGATTGCCAATAAGCTCAATAGGCTCATGAGATGACTCAGCCTCGGGATGAATGATTGGGGAATTATTGAAATCAAACGAATGCAGTTGGCTTATTGAGGGCCCTGGCCGTTACCGTCGCCTGGCACATTTTTTTCAAGGGGGTGAGGCGAGAAGGTTTCCATGTATTCCCACATGCGTTCGGGAATGGCGTGTTGGTCGTGGTGCAATTGATATCGGAGCAGCCAGAAGGAAGCGTCGCGAGAAAAGGTGAGCTCGACGGTAAAGTGGCCGGGGTCTTCGAGGTTTTTCCTTGTCAACCGCGCGGGTTGGCCTTGGAATCGGATCTCCTCGGCATGGCCATGGAGCGCGGGCTCACTCGCGAGCTTGACGACGTCCAGAGACGCCCCTGGTCTGACGTTGAACGGCGACCGGAGCTTGATGCTTCCCTCGTCCGGGGGATTCCGGTTCGAGACAACCTCGGATTTCCACAATTCGGGCCGGACGATGGAGAAACCGGCGGGATGGAAGATGCGACGGCTCTCGTCCGGCCGCTCGGCGGGGATCCCGGAGGTCGCCCTTTGCGACATGGCATGCTGGACGACTCTGTAGGTGAACGTGATGAACACTGTGATCGAAGCGACCAAGGCGATCTGGCTCACGATCGCGGATAGGCGTTCGTATCGGGGTGAGTCGGACGTCATGCGATTTCAAACTCGATGATGACGACTCGGTGGGGAGGGTGAGCGCCGCGCAGGGAGGGGGGGACTCTCTGATTCGGTGGCGACGGACGTCATCAGTCCGTCGGGGCACGCATCATTTTAGCCAGCGCCGCGATGGCATCGCAATCGGCTGCTCGACGCGTCCTCAACGCAAGCCGAGTCCGTGAGTGGGAGATCTGGGGATCCAGTCGATGGATCGCCTGAGAGACCGCGGGCCTCCCTTTTTTTTCATTCGAAGCGAAGATGCTCGACAGACTCTCCGGAATCGCGCAGTTCGATCAGCGAATCGACGCCGATCTGGAGGTGCTTTTCCACATACTGGGCCGTGACCGTGATATCACTCATTCCGGTCTTGACGCCTTCGGGAGTCATCGGGCTGTCTGAAACCAGGAGGAGGGCCCCTTTCGGAATGTGGTTCACGAACCCGACCACGAAGATCGTGGCCGATTCCATGTCGATTCCCGCGGCCCTGCTCTTGCGAAGGTACTCCTTGAAGACGTCGTCGTGTTCCCAGACCCGGCGGTTGGTGGTGTAGACGGTGCCGGTCCAGTAGTCGAGGCCGTGCTTAATGATCATGGCCGAGACCGCCCTCTGAAGCCGGAAGGAGGGCAAGGCGGGGATCTCGGGAGGGAGGTAGTCGTTGCTCGTTCCTTCGCCGCGGATCGCGGCGATCGGCAGGATGTAGTCGCCAACCTTCGCCTTCTTGAGACCGCCGCATTTCCCAAGGAAGAGGACCGCCTTGGGGGCGATCGCCGCGAGGAGATCCATGGCGGTGGCCGCGTTGGCGCTTCCCATCCCGAAATTCAGGATCGTGATGTTCTCGGCGGTGGCCGACTGCATCGGCTTATTCCGCCCGATGACCTCGACTCCAAATCGTTGAGCAAAGAGGTCAATATAATTCGTGAAATTGGTCAGCAAGACGTACTGGCCAAACTCCTCCAAGGGACGCCCCGTGTAACGAGGCAGCCAGTCTCTGACGATCTCTTCCTTCGTCCTCACAGCCCCGCCCTCTCAAAACCGTCGCACAGGATTGGCATCAGCTCGATTGCGTTCGACCTGCATGATTTCTTGCTTTGACTTCATCTGCAAACGGGAAAGGCTCAAGACTTCTGGAGCCCGCCCTGATCTTTTATTCTACCGCGGCTCGAATCGGCAAGTGACGTCGCTCACACGGGCAGGAGCGATTTTGTGGCGGCCACCCGAGGTGTCTTGCTTGCCTCTGTCAAATGTCGTACCTTTGTGGAGAGGGCATGATGGTGACGAACCTCCGTGTGCGACCTTGGCGAAGGGGGGACCCCGATGTTGTTCTTGCCGAGTGTGCTCAGGCGTCAAGTCAGTGGGGCCGTGTTCGACGCCAAAATGGGACAGTTGGTTTGCTACCTCGCGGCGCTCGCGCTCCCGCCGATGGCGATCGTGGCCATGGTCCGGCATTCGGGCAGCCGTTCGGAATTCTTCATCGGACTAGGCTTGGCTTTGGTGATCGCCTTGCTGTTCGTTATGCTGGGGGGGATTTCGAGGCATATTGATTTGATGGGTGTTCCTTTGCGTGCGCGTTGTGTGGAGATCCTTTGTTATTTTGCCGGTGTTGGAGTGCTGGTTGGCGGAATCCGGTCGCTTGCGACGATCGGAGGCTCGCCGGCCCAGATCACTCTCGGCGTGCTCGTGAGCGTGTCGTTGAGCCTGACTGTCCTGGTCCTTGGAATGTTGGCCACCGTGACCCGAACACTCAGGACCAGGACCGACGAGGGCGACAGAGTCTCTGGAGGAGCTCCTGCCGTCTTCTGACAGAAAGTTCCCTCTGCGTCTTGGCTCGAGAGCCCCGCTCGGATATCGCATCCGAAGCACCACCGGCGCCGCACACATCATTACTCCCGAGCTTTCTGGTCTCAGGCACGTCCGGCGGCGCTGGCGAACGGGCCTGGATTCGAATCCAACGGCCGGTCCTCGCCGCGCGGTGGAATGCCCCGCCCGGGGGGGGGCGTGGCTGATTCGATCCTCGTCTGTACGCCGTGGCCGAGGCAGCCATGATTGGGGCGGCCAGCACCCAGGGGATCTCGTTCGTTTGCCCCGGCCGCATCGTTGCGGTGCGGCCGGACAGGCGCAGCACGGGCGGTCTGGTTTCCCCATTGGGGAATGATTCCGGCTTCAAGACGGTCGTCTCGGATCCAGGACTGGCTCCGGGCCTGACGCGTCGTCGACTTTCCGGCTAAGATTGGGTGTCGCGGTCCATTTCCGACGACGAGTCGAAGCTGGGGGATCGGTCAATGGCCAAGAAGAAACCAGGCAAGAAGTCCCCGAAAAAGCCCCCCCGAACGTGGCAAGTCGCCGAGCCTTTGTCCGAGCTTCCCGATCCCCACGTTCTGGATGAGGTCATGCGGGATTTTCTCGGCCAGATGGCCGGCAGCAACGCTCCTGGGACGCCTCAGGGACAGGCTGAGGAGATCATGTTTCAGGCGTTGGCGATTACCGACAAGCGGAAGCGAGCTTCGCTTGCTCGGAAGGCCCTCGAGATTTCGCCTGACTGTACCGACGCCTACATTTTGCTCGGCGAGCTTGCCAAAACTCGCAAGGAGGCCTTGGAGTTCTACCGCCAAGGGGTCGAGGCCGGTGAGCGCTCGCTGGGCCCTGACTACTTCAAGAGTCAGACGGGGCAGTTCTGGAGACTCCTCGAGACCCGCCCCTACATGCGCGCCCGGCTTAGCCTCGCGGATGTTCTCTGGACCTTGGGACACCGCGATGAGGCGATCGCTCACCTTCAGGCGATACTTCAACTCAACCCAGGCGACAACCAGGGCGTGCGTTACGTGCTTGCGGGCTGGCTCCTCAATATGGATCGGTTCGACGAACTCGCCTGCCTCCTGGATGAGTTCGATGAGGCGACGGCTGCATGGGCCTACACGAAGGCGCTGCTTGCGTTTCGCCGTGATGGAGATGTGCCTACATCCCGAAAACAGCTCAAAGCGGCTCAACAAGTCAACAAGTACGTCCCCGATTATTTGCTCGGGAAAAAGCCGATGCCTCGCGAACAGCCCGCCTTCTACGGACTTGGCGACGCCAACGAGGCTATCCTTTATACCGGTTCCGCCATGGGGGGATGGAAATCAACGCCTGGGGCTCTGGCGTGGCTCAGAGCGGCCGTCCCGAAGTCGAAGGGACCCAAGTCGCGGCAGTCGAAGCCGCAGGGGCCACTCCCCTTGGTCCAGAAACAGCTTTTGCGGCTCCCGCAAGAGTTCGATGTCTGGCAGGCCGACTTCCGTCAGCTTCGCGCCCGGACCGAGAGCGGCGGCGAACTCGTTCATCCCTGGGTCGTGATTGTCACGAGCCGGAGCGACGACCTGATCCTGTCACAGAGCTTGGTGGAAAGCGCCCCCACGGCAGATTTACTCTGGGATCAGCTTGCCGCCGCCATGCAGGCACCGATCGTCGGCGATGCACATCGTCCCACCGCACTGCAGGTCCACGCTGGCGAAGCGTGGGAGGTGCTCATGCCCGCTCTCAAAGCGATCGGGATTGAGGTCGAGGTCTTGCCCACGCTTGACCAGATGGATGTCGTCTTTGAGGAACTCGAGAGCGCACTGGCCGGCGATCAGCCCCCGAGCCTGCTCGACATGCCCGGGGTCACTCCCGAGATGGCGAACGGTTTCTATCAGGCGGCCGCTGAATTTTACCGGAGTGCGCCTTGGCGAAAGCTGGGCTATGAGTCGGCGATTCGGGTGGAATGCGATCGCCTGGAAAGTGGCCCCCGTTATGCCGTCGTCATGGGTCAGAGCGGATTAACCTTCGGGCTGGCGATCTATGATGACCTCAAGGTCCTCAAGAAACTCTGGTCGGGCCGCATGTCTGACGACGAGAACGCCCGCGAGACCGTCGCCCTGTCTGTCACCTATGACGACGACTCGGGGATCACCGACGGCGACCTGAAGGCCATCGAAGATTACGAGTGGGAGATCGTGAGTCCCGAAGCCTACCCTTCGATTTTCCGCAAGGAGCGCGGGCTGTCGATGAGACCCCCGCTCGGTTGGGAGCTCGAGTTCATGCAAGCCTGCCTGCGAGCCATCCCGGAGTTTGTGGCCCGGCATCCGACCGACAACCTGACGAAGTACGATACGACGATCAGGGTGACATCGGGAGAGCTCCGGCTGACGCTTTCATGGGCGGACGCGTGACGAGGTCGGTGACTCGTCCTTTCTGTCTCGTGAAAACGTTCAATAACGGATTTTTCTCAAGAAATGTGCGTCGCCCAGTCCATCTTTGTGCGGATTGTGGATGGCGAAGGGGTGTGGTCGCTTGACCCCCTCCGGGCCACGGTGCATAATCGAATCGGTCACCTCGCTTCACCAGCGTCTCCATCTTAACGGGGATTAGTGCTGGTCTTTCGGATCGATCGCCCCCGCCCGAGACTGGCAAGCCTTTTACCTCTTGAGAGTTAGGGCTACCGGAACTCTTGGCCGCCATGGGGACGTCCCTTTTCGATCGGCTTTGTAGGTGGGCTCGTTGCGGAGTGAAGTCCGCTTTCATTGGGCTTTGTTCCGCGCGGGCGAACTAAACGCACCTCGATCCAAGCCTTTCACGATCGATCTCATACACACCTGACGCGCACTCCCCTTTGTCCCCTTGGAGATGCTCCATATGTTACGCGGCCTCCGCTCCTGCAAGGCAGTTGGAGTCTTGGCGCTTGGTGGTCCACTGTTATTGGGGACTCCTGCCCGCTCCGCTGAGCCACTCTCCTTGACGCAACAACTGACCGACCTCGGCCGCCAGGCGCTCGCTCAGGGCCAGTCCGGGCAGGCCAAGACCTTCTTTCGCAAGGCGGTCGATCTCGACTCCCGCAACGGCGAAGCGATGCGGGCCTTGAACCGCATCGAGGTCGCGTTCCAGGCTCCGACGGACGCACCCGCGGCTGAGGCGCCCCCCGCGGTGCCGAGCCCGGCCGGCACCGAGCCCGCTGCCGAGCCCGCTATCGAGCGTCAGCCCCAGGCCACGCTCGAGGAAACGGCCCGTGTCGCCGATGTCGTCCGTCAGCAACTCGTCGCTGACATCAACCAGCGTTTGCAGGCGGCTCGTGACCTGGTCAACGGCGGGCAGCCCGAGGCCGCGCTCACCACGCTCCGTCTGGCGCAGACCGTGGCTCGCTCTGCCACCGAGGTCCCCGAAGCGGTCCGGAACGACCTCGATCGACGCATTCAGTCGCAAATCCTCTCCACCGTTCGCGCCGAGGAGCGGATCGTCCAGGAGCAGGCCGAGCGGCTCCGTCGCGAAGCCTCCGCCGAGCAGCGGATCCGAGCGCTCGACCTTGTCGAACGCAACCAGGCGACCGTCAGCGTGATGATGATTCAGTTCGATAGTCTCATGGCCCAGGGGACCTACAACATCCTCTACAACGGCGGCCTGGGAGACATCGTGACCGCCACCGCCCCCTTCTACGAGGCGCGGATGCTGGCCCAGAGGGCGCGGGCCTTGCTTCCTAACGACCCGACCCCGCGCGTGGGCATGATGGTCGCCGAGTCGGTGGGCTTCCTGGCCCAGGAGCTGGCGTTCGAGCAGCTCAAAGAGTTCCGCTTTATGCTCTCGCTGCAGGATGTGGATCGCGCCGCGGTGCCTTTCCCCGACACGATTACGCTCGAGTACCCCGACGCTGACCAGTGGCGCGTGTTGTCGGAAAAGCGAATCCGCCGCTACGGCCGCGCGGTCGACTTGCTCGACCGAGACGCGAAGACGAAGTCGATCCTGGCCAAGCTGGATGACCCGATCTCGATGGGGTTCGGCAACGAGACCCCGCTCGAAGACGTGCTGAAGTACATCAAGAGCGCAACCACGGGTGCGAACGACAACGGGATCCCGATCTACGTCGACCCGGTCGGCCTTCAAGAGGCCGAGAAGACGATGACCTCGACCGTGACCCTGGACCTGGAAGGTGTGCCGCTCAAGACGACGCTTCGACTGATGCTCAAGCAACTCGGCCTGACCTACACGGTCAAGGACGGATTGCTGACGATCACCAATGAAGCCTCGGAAGACCAGCCGACCGAGATCCGGGTCTACCCGGTGGCCGACCTCGCGATCATCCCGCTCTCGCTCATGGGTGGCGGCGGTGGTGGTGGTATGGGCGGCGGCATGGGTGGCGGTGGCATGGGCGGTGGTATGGGCGGCGGCATGGGTGGCGGTATGGGCGGTGGCATGGGCGGTGGTATGGGCGGTATGGGGGGCATGATGTCGGTTCCTCCGCGGGCACCGGGTGTGTCCCCGCTCCGCTGAGTTGAACGCCACACGACGCTGACGGTTGGCCACAACGTTCGAGTCTCCGAGTCCAGCGGACAATGTCCGCTGGACTCGGAGACTTTTTTTATGGACCTCAGTGCCAGAGCGCCGAGTCTCGGTTGGCGATCCGGCCAGGTCTGAAATTCGGGTCGGCCGTGATCTGGAGCCCGCCCGTCTTTCCCTTCGGACCGCGGATCACCTTTTGGGTTGGATTCGCCCCGGGCCAGCGACACCGAAGCAGGGCTGACTCCTTCGGCCAACGGGGCCGCGGTTGGCTCTGGGATTGTGCTCAGTTCCGCGCATTCGCCCGCCCGATTGGGACGCCGCCTGATCTTTAGCTTTGTCAGCGGCTGAGCTTGCCGCGCATACGAAACAAGCGGCCATCTGTTGGCTCGAGCGGTTGGGCGTTAAAATCGGTGCGATGAGACCGGACGTCTCGGCCCATGGATGAATCATCACTCGGCGATCGAATCGCAGGATAGCCCCGACATGTTTCCGACTGCCGATCAGATTGAACATGAAGCCTACCTTCGGTGGGAACGGCGAGGAGGCAGCCACGGCAACGACCGTGGGGACTGGTGCGCCGCCGAGCAGGATCTCCTCCTGACCTTGAACTACGAGGTCGTGGCGTTCCACGCGTTGAACGCCAGTGCGCCGCAATTCGTTGGCTCCAAAGGACGTCGGGTGTGCCGGTTCTGCGAGCAGGCGGCCCCCATCGCGACGTTTTCGGCGGTCCCGCTCGCGCTCCCCTTGTTCCTGGAGAACCGGTCGCTTTTCACCTACGAGGAGTGCGACGACTGCCACGCACACTTCGCGTCGAGCGTCGAGGCCGACCTTGAGGCGTTCCACACCCAGTTGCGGTCCGGTCCGGGGCCGAATTCGTTGTCACGAGCCTCGATCGCGGCCCTGAAGGGCCTGGCCAAGATGGCTCTGTCAATTATGCCCGCGACCGAGCTCCATTCGTTCGAGGACACGAGGGAATGGGTGGTCAACCCCGACCACGATTTTGATCTTCGCCTGTTCGGGGAGCTGGGTTGTGGCTTGCACGCTTTGCCGTCCATCCAGGCCGATCCCTGGACGGCGTTGGTGAGGCGGGTCGACGACGAAGCCCCCATGCCCTACATGCTCTTCTTCGTGGGAACCGCCAGCGTCGTGATTCAGGCTCCCGTCCCGCTCTCGGCTCGCGACGAAGACCTTGACGGTACTCAAACGATTATCCCTCGAACTGACTCCTCTTACGCGATGGGAAGCGAGCCGAGTCGGCAGGCCCCCTCCCCGTTTCGCGCCAATTCGAACGAAATGCGACGAAACGCGAATTCCCCAGTTTAACACCGCTTTGCCAGGTCAACCCCTCCCCTCCGGAATCAGATCTGCTAAATTAGGATCTCTGCGTGGGTTTTGCCGGCCCCAGGCGATCCGGCATGCAACTGGGTTTGACCGAAACAAAGAGGCAACCGATGAAGACGTCCATCGCCGCGCTTGCCGTCGCGGCCTTCTCTCTGGGCCTTGGCTCGCGTGCCCAGGCCCAGTCCGTCGTGTATCAGGGGACGTGGGGGACCGTGCCGGTGGTGGCTGGCCCGACATTCGCCAACCCGTTCTACGTGCCTCCTTACAGCTACTACGCGGCCTTTCCCGGTCCCGCGAGGGGCTACGAGGGCTATGGAACCAACGACTTTCCGTTTTACGGCCAGCCCTACGGCGGCCCATCGGACCGCTGGAGTTGGTCGGCCATGAGCACGGACCGCTTCGGGGGCCTTGCTCGTTATTACTATCCCCCTGTCCGCTGACCGGCCTCGTTGCGCCGGGCTGCTGGAAATGAAGACGGCCGGGACGGCTCAGGCGTCTCGGCCATCAATCCATTCTCAGAAGGACAAGCCTTCAAAAAAGGGAAGTGATGAAGAAAAGTGTGGGGACGGCCCGGGATTCGCTGCAGAACCACTGCGGGACTGATAATGACCGGCCGTCGCCTGGAGACGGATATCTCGACCGGGTGACCGGCGATGAGAATTCACATGGATCAGAGGCATGCCGACTGGAGGCAATTCATCGATGGGCTTCCCGTCGATAGCCGCTTCGGCCAAGTCGGTCTCGAATCGTGGCGGGGTGCCCAGGTCGGGCTTGAAAAGGACGTCGATGGTTCGGGGAATCCGGCCGAGATGGCTCTGGAACCCGCCGAGTTCTTGGAACGCGTCGACAAGAATCGCGAACTGTTGGAGGCGGCCTCGCCTCATATCGATTGGGTCGACCGGTCGCTTGGCCACATCTCCCATCTCGTTTATCTGATTGATTGCGAAGGCATCGTCTTGCACGCGGTCGGCAACGATCCGGCGAAGATGGCGAAGTTGGGGCTCCTTCCTGGTTATCGCTGGTCCGAAGCCGCGAAGGGTCGGAACGGAGCAGGCACCGCCCTGGCGGAGAACCGGCCGGTGGTCGTCGTTGGTCCCGACCACCAGACCCATCCTCTCGACGACTGCACCTGGGCCGGGGCGCCACTGCACAAGTCCGATGGCGCACTCCTCGGTGCCATCGGCATCACAACGTGCGCTGAGGATGGTACGCCCGACCGTCTGATCCTGATCGCCTATCTCGCTCAGCTCATCGAGCAAGATCTCGTCCAAAGACATGAGAAACTGAGTCTTCGTCTCCCATCGCCGTCCGCGGTGTCGGAGAACGAGGGGCCGAGCCGATCCGAGATTCTCGAGGCGATCGCCGACCCGTTCTGCATCTTGGATGAGCAGTTGCGGTTCGTCTCACTCAACCGAGAGGTCGAGTGCCTTTTGGGGCGAACTCGCGAGGAACTGATCGGGCAAATGGCTTGGGACGTGTTCCCCGAGCCCGTTGGCTCGAGCTTTCCGCACAAGTTACAAGAGGCGAAGAAAGCCGGGCGGGCCATCGATTTCGAGCTCTTTTTCCCGCAACGGGATGTCTGGCACGTCGTTCATGCCCAGCCTTCGTCGCTCGGCTTCATCGTCCATTCCCATGACATCACAACGCACAAGCGGGCTGCGGAGGAGCTTCGAGCCAGCGAGGAGCGACATCGCCTGATCTCCGACCTGACGACCGACTTCACTTACGTCGTTGAGATCGGTCCGGATGGTTCTTCCACGGTCGGAGCGGCGAGCCCAGGGTACTTCCAGATTCTCGGGACTACGCTCGAAGAGGTAAATGTCCGAGGTTGGGCCGACTTTGTGCATGCCGACGATCAGGCGATGGCTTTGGAGAGCCATCGGAGACTGGTGGCTGGGCAAGCCGAGGAGCAAGAGATTCGCAACGTGGCCACGGATGGAACGATCCATTGGATTCGCTATCTCCGTCGGCCGGTCTGGGATGAAACGCGCGAGCGTGTGGTTCGCCTTGTCGGAGCGGGACAGGATGTGACCGCACGCCGGTTGGCCGAGGACGCGCTCAAGGAGGCAGGGCGCCGTCGGGATGAGTTCCTCGCCATGCTCGCCCACGAGCTTCGCAACCCCTTGGCTCCGATCCGTAATGCGCTACATGCGATCAAGTCCGACGTTGTCGGAACCTCGATCGAACCGGTGCAGGCGATGATGGAGCGGCAAGTCGACCGCCTGGTGCGATTGATCGACGACCTGTTCGACGTCTCCCGGATCACGCAGGGAAAGATCGAGCTGCGCAAGGAGGTCGTCGACCTCACCGAATCCGCGCAACGGGTGGTGGAGAGTCTTGGCTCTCGGCTCGAACAGCGGCAGCAAACACTCACCGTGACGATGCCCGACGGCCCCGTGCTGGTCGAGGGAGATCCCGTTCGGCTGGAGCAGGTGATCGACAACTTGCTCGACAATGCCGTCAAGTACACCAAGCCGGCGGGCACGATCCACCTGCAGATTGGCCGCGAGGACGGTGAGGCGACGATCCGGGTCCGCGATACGGGGATCGGCATCGCCGCTGAGATGCTTCCCCACATCTTCGACCTCTTTGTCCAGGCGGAGCGGCTTCTCGTCCAGTCGCGGGGAGGACTCGGGATTGGCCTGAGCCTGGTTCGTCGCCTGGTCGAGATGCACGGTGGGAGCGTCGTGGCCTCGAGCGCAGGGGCCGGCCTGGGGAGCGAGTTTCTCGTCAGGCTTCCCGCTCTGCCGGAGGTGCCTTGCCCACCTCCGCGAGCGACACCCAGACCGAAGCCGGGTCCAAGGGCTCAGCGTCGAATCCTCGTGGTGGATGACAATGTGGACTCTGCGCGGTCGATGGCCTCGCTGCTGTCACGGCTTTGGAATCAGGTCGTCGCCGTCGCCTACGACGCGTCCTCCGCTCTGGCGATGGCCGACTCGTTTCACCCCGACGTCGTTCTGCTCGACATCGGCCTACCTGGCCCGAGTGGCTATGACCTTGCCCGGCGGTTGCGCGAGCGTCCCGGGTTCCAGACGACGCTCCTGGTGGCCATGAGCGGATGGGGCCGGGAGGAAGATCGCCGCAAATCGCGTGAGGCCGGGATCGATCATCATCTGGTCAAACCGATCGCTCCTGATGATCTCGAAATCCTTCTCGCCGATCCCTAATCCTCCATCTCGCTTTGAGCGAGTCGCTTGGGATTGTCCTGGTTGACCTGCCGGGCGTACAACGGAAGGATAGGATCAATCGATCGACCCCTCGCATTGAGCTTGAGGGAGAGGAGACTACGATGAAGAAGGCGACATTTGGGGCGGGCTGCTTCTGGGGAGTCGAGACCGCCTTTCGTCAGGTTGAAGGAGTGGTTGACGCCGCGGTCGGCTATCTCGGCGGGACCCTGGAAAATCCCACATACCAAGACGTCTGTACGGGAAGCACCGGCCATGCCGAAGTAGTCGAAGTGAGTTATGACCCGCTCAAGGTCTCGTATGACCAACTCCTCGACCTCTTCTGGAAAATCCACGACCCGACGACCCTCAACCGCCAAGGGCCTGACGTCGGCACCCAGTACCGCTCCGCCGTTTTCTACCACGACGAAGAACAGAAAACGGCCGCGCTGGCGTCCCGAGAGCGACTCCGTGAAAGCGGCCGCTTTCGCCGTCCGGTCGTGACCGAGGTCACACCGGCCTCCACGTTCTACCGGGCCGAAGACTACCACCAGAGATACCTGGAGAAACGGGGAAAGTCATCCTGTCATATTTGAGTCAGGTCGTAAGCGATTGCTCTGGTAATTAAGTTTTAAATTGCCGGGTGATAGGATCTGGAGTTGTCCCAACAAGGCGAGCGGGGAGGGTAAGCTCCCTGTCCCTCGATCCAAGTCCCCGCTCGCCTGAGGATTTCCAAGTTGCAGGCCCCCTCCTCTCTCGCCCCCGGTCCCAGGGACTCCCACATCTTTTGAGAAAAAGCCGTTCCGCTCCGGTTCTCCCGCGCAGCATCTCTTCGATCGAGCAACATCAGTATTGCTGGTCGCATCCCCGTAGGGATTTTCAGGCGATAGTCGATCGCAATGACGAGGGGTCGGCGGTGGGTTCGGACCTGCTCAACTCCTCGAACCGACTGTTCCACCGGTGGCACAAGTACCGGGATGGGGTGATGGCCTGGGGCACGTTCCTGGGCTATGCCAGGCCGATCCGCTGGGGCGTCCGCCAGGCGCTGGACCGGAGTGCGGCATGCGCCAGCGAGAAGACGGCGGCGAGGTGCCGGATGTTGCAGGAGGGGGAGGAGCACCTGTGGGCCTTCCTCCGGGTGCAAGGGATCGAGCCCACAAACAACGCGGCCGAGCCGGCGCTTCGTCACGCCATATTGTGGCGCAAATCGAGTGGCGGGACGGCGAGCGAGTGGGGCAGCCGGTTCGTCGAACGCGTGCTGAGCGTGGTGGGCACCTGCCGCCATCAGGGGCGGAACGTCTTGGAGTACCAGGCCGGCTGCTTCCGAGCCCCTCTGGCTGGCCAACCGGTTCCCTCCCTCCTCGTGAGAGTCCCGAGCTGAGCGTACTGCGGAGCGATCATCGGGCACGGCGCCTGCGCAGATCGCCTATCACATGGTCGAGAAACATTAACATGGTGAACGTATCTTTGGTCCCTATCGAAGGGTTGCCCCCGGAGACCGGAATTAAGGCCGTCGCCCCGCTGCGGAGCCGGATCTCAACGCAATCCACGTCAAGCGACTTCTCGCCCCCCTCCAGGTCGACGGATACCATCTCCTTATAGGGCAAGCAGAGCCAATCTTCACCCCGGTTGACGTGCAGCCCCCGATCGGTGATCAGGATACACTGCTCGGCGGACCCTGGAACGTTCTCGTAAATCCCGACCGCAGCCTCGCCCTCGCCAAGCCGAACCCCGTCGAGCGGCATGCCCTCGTCGCCGGCGAGGTAGCGATATCGCGGGAGCATTCTCAAACCGCGGTGGGCCCGCATAGCCACCGTTACTTCCATATATCCCTCGTTATTCGGGCGGTTCGTTGATCACGCTATTCCGTTGCGGAGTAATTATACCGCCGAAACGTCTGGTGCGGACTTGGGCCAATCTCACGTTCCCTACGCTGACCCGCTCGATGAAGAGGCGGTTCATGTCGCCCTGACGGGCGATCGTGCGGAGGTTGTTTATCATGCTCGCTAGTGATTGCTGTCCCTGGATACCCTCGGCGATGCGGATATTCTCAACTCGAACGGTCATCTGCTGGCCGCGGACATAGACTCTCCCGGCGAGGCGTTCTACCACGCCTTCGCCTAAGCCAAGATCGGAAACCGTCAAAGGCCTCGATTGCCTGTGAACGGGTACCTGCTCAGTAACAAGCTTGGCGGCTTGGGGCTTGAACTCGTCGTTGTAAGTCTTGCGTGCCATGGGCGATCTCCTTGGGTTGGTGTGATATCAACTCTTCCGAGCGCCCACGATTCGTGGGGAAGGTCATTTCCTATTCCGAACGGTCGGGACGCTGCGAACATGCTTTCTCGCGAACTTCCGCTAATCTCGTCGAGGGGAGAACCGGGTATCGGGAAATCGCGTCGGCGGTCACACTAGAGGATTCCTCGCGTGAGAGGCCGACCCGGAGCGTCTGGTCCGGATCTCCTAATCATTTCGTAGGGCAGGCTGAAGCCTGTCCTACGCGAGAGAATCTCGCGAGAGTCCTTGTGCACCTGCCCGGGAGAATGCGGCCGATGTCGTTGGAGATTCCGACGCGCGACGAGTTGTACGTGCGATATGTGGACCAGTTGCCCTACGAGCCATACCCCGTCCAGGACCTCGCGCTGGCGGCCTGGTTCGAGTCCGAGCAGGGAATCCTCGTCTGCGCGCCGACGGGCACGGGCAAGACCCTGATCGCCGAGGCGGCCCTCTTCGAGGCGCTCCATACGGGGAAGGCCGCCTACTACACGACTCCCCTGATCGCGCTGACCGAGCAGAAATTCCAGGAGATGCAGGACCGCGCGGTCGAGTGGGGCTTCCGCCGCGAGGACGTGGGGCTGGTCACCGGCAGCCGCAAGGTCAATCCCGAGGCTCCGGTGCTCATCGTCGTGGCCGAGATCCTCCTGAACCGGCTGCTCAATGGGTTCGACTTCTCCGACGTGACGGCCTGCGTCATGGACGAGTTCCACAACTTCGCCGAGATGGAGCGCGGGATCGTCTGGGAGCTGTCACTCGGCATGCTGCCCAAGCACGTCCGCCTGCTCTTGCTCTCGGCGACGGTCGGGAACTCGGCCGAGTTCGTCGGCTGGCTGGCGAGGCATCATGACCGTAAGATCGCGCTGGTGGAGGGCAATGAACGCCGGGTGCCGCTGACCTACGAATGGGTGCCGGACAAGTTCCTCAACGAACATCTCGTCGTGATGGCGGCCGGCGACGAGGAAGGCCCTCGGACGCCCGCCCTGGTATTCTGCTTCGACCGCGAGGAATGCTGGAGCGTCGCTGAGAACGTCATGGGCAAGGACCTCAACCTGACCGACGAGAAGAAGAAGGAACTCCACGATCTGGTCAACGCGATCGATTTCAGCCAGGGGGCCGGCCCCAAGCTCAAGCGATTGCTCCACCGAGGGGTCGGCGTCCACCACGCGGGCCTGTTGCCGAAGTATCGCCTGGCCGTCGAGGACCTCTTCCAGCGCAAGCTCCTCCCCGTCGTCGTCTGCACGGAGACGCTGGCGGCCGGCATCAACCTCCCGGCGCGCTCGGTGGTGCTCTCGTCGCTGGTGAAGGGCCCCTTTGGCGCGAAGAAGTTGATCGGCTCCAGCATCGCCCACCAGATCTTCGGCCGGGCCGGTCGGCCGCAGTTCGACGACCGGGGCTTCGTCTACGCCCTGGCCCACTCCGACGACGTCGACATCCTGAGGTGGAAGGCGAAGTACGACGCCATCCCAGAGGACACCCGCGACCCGGGCCTGATGAAGGCGAAGAAGGCCCTCAAGAAGAAGAAGCCGAAGCGCCGCGAGACCGAGCAATACTGGGTTGAGGGGCATTTCAACCAACTCCAGGCCGCCCCGCCCGGCAAGCTCTACAGCAAGGGGGCGCTCCCCTGGCGGCTGCTGGCTTATCTTCTCGAGGTCTCGCCGGAAGTCGAGAGCATCCGCGTCGCGATCCGTAAGCGGCTGATGGACGACCCGCGGATCGCCGCCGGCGAGAAGGTGCTCGACGGAATGCTGCTGACGCTGCACGCCGGCGGATTTGTGATCCTGAGCCCCGAGCCGCCGGGGCCGCCGGAGGCTGGCCAACCCCCGACGCCTTATACGCCGATCCTGGCCCAGCCGACGCCCTCGCTGGGGAAACTGCTGGCGTTCCGGAGCATCCATCCCCTCTACGGCGCCTTCTTGGTCGAGATCCTGGCCGGGGCCGACGCCGATGAGCGCATGCAAGCGCTGGAGAGCGCCCTGGAGGTGCCCGGCCCCGTCCGGAAGCGTCTCCGAGTTCCGCTCAAGCTACTGAAGTCGGGCGCCCTAGCCACCTCGAGGCTTGACGCTGAGCTGATCCAACGCGGACTCATGAGCGCGGAGGTCGAGGAAGACGAGGAGGAGGATGACGAGGACGATTGGCAGAAGAGGCCGCCGAGTCTGGCGGAGAAGCTCCGAACCTACTTCGACCAGTGCTACCCCGACGTCACCGACGTCCGCTCGCACCCACTCTGGTGCGTCGGCGAGCTGATTGAGTTTGGCGGTAACTTCAACAAGTTCGTGACGACCCTCGACCTGACCAAGCAGGAGGGGATCATCTTCCGCCACGTCCAGCGGATGATCATGCTCTGCGGCGAGTTCGAACGGGCCTGCGCCCTCGATGTCGACGCCGCCCCCGCCACCCTCGCCTGGCGGGCCGAGCTGCACGAACTGGTCGCGAAGCTGACCGAGAGCTGCCGGGTCGTCGACCCGACCAGCACCGATCAACTGATCGCGAAGTTCGGCGAGCCCGACATGATCGATGCCGAGGCCGCGAAGCTCGCGGGCGGGGCGACCTGACGGCGGACGGGTCCTAGCGATATGCAGTGAGTGTGATGATCTTGATTTCGGGTTAACTGGCGGCTGCGGCGGGATGTTATTTCCGGTGTATCTAAATAGCTAAACGCAACAGGAAAAGTAGGCGGTACTTGTGCAATTGGGTAGATCTGCCCATGTCCAGCACCCGGAATTTCCCGGCAAGTCTCACAGCGTCTCCCTCGCTGTAACTCCCGGACCATCGACCGCTGGGTCAAGCGATTCCACGAGCAAGGGATCGGGAGACTGGCCGGGCGCAAGCCCGGCCGGCCCTTTCGCTTCTCCGTCTCTTGGGTCGCCGTTGTCGTCAGGTGGGTCACCGAGTCCGCCCCAAGCCGCTTCGGGTTCCTCCGGAGTCGCTGGTGCTGCGAAGCCATCGCCCTGCTGATGCTCCGAGAGCATGAGATCGAGGTGAGCCGCGAGACGGTTCGCCGCTGGCTGCACCGGGGCGGCTTGGTCTATCGCCGTCCGCGTCCTACCCTGGGGCCGAAGGATGAAGAGCGGGCGACCAAGCTCGCCCCCTGCGCGAGGTCCTGGCCGGACTGCCCGACGACGAGGCGTGAACGATCATCCCGATGAGACACCGATCTGCCCTCTTCTATTTTGGGATTTTGGTTCGCAGGCGAGGGGATGCGATTACAGATTGGGCATTCGAGTCACTTAATGAATGTTTGTAGTGTTGGTGATTGCTCGTTATTTGGTGCGTCCGGAACAGGGTTTCGGCTTCTTCTGCGAATCGGTTTCGTCTTGGGCGGCTCGAATGCGCACACCAATCGTCGAGCGATCGGCTTTTTTGATTGACAGCCGCCTCGGCTACGGATAGTGTACGTCTGTATCGAATGGCCCAGAAGATCGAGGGGCGAGGGTAGGCGAGCTATGAAATTCTTCGTGATTCTAAGGCGGATGGCTGTAATGAGTTATGACTAGTGGTTATGGCAGGTGGGCGACGAATGGAGTCAAGAAGCGGCGTTCGACTTGTCGGGCGTTACGACTACTCCACGATGTCTCGTCGGTTGACGGACGAGGAGCTGAGGTAAAGCTTCGCCGAACCCATTTTTCTCTACTTCAATGCGATCGGCCATGTCATCATCGTCGGCCTAATAATTCCCGTAGGGTGGGCACGGCCCACCATCTTAAACTTCGCTTCGGCAAGGAGATAGGGATGGTGGGCCGTGCCCACCCTACGGGAAAATCGGATTCTGGCCGCTAATTTATTGTAAATCGTTGATGAGTTTATAGCGGGTTAGGCGAAGCTTTGAGAGCTGAGTTGAGTCCTTGACGACTGAGAACGCGGTGGCTGGATCCGATGTGTGCGCTGGGAGGTATGAGTGATGTTTATCAAGCTGCGAGAGGGTCCCCGAGAGGCGGCGGGGACGATCATGGTCGAGTCCGAGCGGGATCGGGCGGCGGCCGGAGGTTGTTCGAGTCGTGGGAGGAGGCGGGCCGTGCTGCACGGGCTTCGATCCGATCTCAGGGGGAACGGGAGTCACACCTTGGAGAGCATCCGGGGCGACCTTCACCGGCGGCTGTCGACGAGTTCGAGGGAGCAGTCCCCGGGACTGGTGGCCGAGGAACCTGACGCGATCCATCGCCGCCGCCGCCGATATGAGCAGCTTCGATTCTCCGAAGAGCGGCTCCGTCCGCTCCAGAAGACCAAGCTTGCCGAAGTCTACTGGCGCGTCTATGCCGAGCTTCACCGGGTCGGCCGCGAAATCGCCGAGGAGGGGCTCAAGGTGGGTGGGTCTCGTCTCGATCGTGAATGAGTCGGTTGCTCCCGCGTTTTTCCACGCTGGGGCGTGACTCTCGGCGCGCTCTTGAAGATGAGGTGTCCCGCGAGGCTTGAGAAGTCGTCCGTCCAGACCGATCCGTCTCGCGGCCTTGGCATCGCCCATTTCGGGTCGGTGGCCACTCTGTCCAGGTCCGAGTCGCGGGCAGCCATCACGGCCCAGATCGATTCCTGCTTCCCCGTAACGGTTTCCTCGGGCGTGAGATTCCGATCGGAACGAATCCGGCAAACGAGGCCCGCGTCGCGCGCCAGGGCCTCCAGCACCGACTCCAGTTCGATGGAACGGTTCGAGATGTGGAACGCGAGAATCCCCTGCCCCGCTAGCTTCCGACGATAGATCGCCAGGGCCTCGCGCGTGAGCAAATGCATCGGGATCGCGTCGGCGCTGAAGGCGTCGAGGACGATGACCGCGTAACGTTGGTCAGGCGCCTCACGGAGTTTGAGCCGCGCGTCGCCGAGGATGACCTGGAGCGAACCCGCCCGGGAGTCGCGGAGGAACGTGAACTTGCGAGGGTCGGACGCGATCCGGAAAACGGCCGGGTCAATCTCGTAGAACGTCCAGCACTCCCCGGGCTCGGCATAGGCGGCCAGGGAGCCCACACCCAGTCCGACGACTGCAACATTCCTCCCCGCCTCCGAGGGCCGGGCATGAAACGCGTCGAAGACCTGCCCGATGGGCCCGCTCCGGTGGTAATAGCTGAGCGGCTCTCGTCGTCGCGCGGGGTCGAGGCTTTGCTGGCCATGGAGTGTCCGCCCGTGGAAGAGGCGATGACTTCGACTCTGGAGATCCTCGGTCACTTGCAAGACGCCGAAGAAGTTTCGTTCCTGATGCAGCACGCGCCCATTGACCCCGGCCGTCGTTCCGCTCGCCAGCAAGACCGCGCCGATCGTGAGCCCAAAGCGAACAGGGTGAGTTCGGTGGGTCCAGCAAACCAGGGTCACCAGGCCCGAGACGAGCATTGTGCCGAGCGGACCGATCCAGCCTCGGTCATTCTTGATCAACGCGGTCGTGAGCCCGAATACGAGGAACGGGATCGCGAGGTCCCACTTTCGTCCTCGGGTCGGCCGGCGATCAGGCCCGGCGCCCGGCACCACAAGACAGGCCAGAACGAGGGCGATCGGATATTCGGCCACGCGATTGAAGACCAACGGAGCGACCAGGGCGTTGAAGCTTCCCCCGAGGAATCCACCGAACGCGATCGCAAGGTAAAAGGCAGTCAGGTGTTGCGTCGCGGGGCGGTCGCGTGCCAGTTCGCCGTGGCAAACCAAAGCGGCGGTGAAGAAAGCGAGCAGGTGGAGCGGGATCAGCCAGGGCTGAACGAGTCCGAATCCGAGAATCAGGGCGAGCGCCATGACCTCCAGAGGGAGGGCCCGGACCATCCCGCCATGGAGTCCGATCGGCTTGCGCGCGAAGACGAGGATGAACGACAACAGGTAGAGCGCCAGAGGGATCACCCAGAGGAGCGGGACCGGCGCAATGTCGGTCGACAGATAGGTAGTCACCCCCAGCATCAAACTCGACGGAATGAACGCCAGCAACACCCAGCGCCACCAGCGGCCGGTCTCGGGCCGGACCGGGCGTTGGGCATCGTGAGACCTGGGGGATGCTGACCTTCCGGCGGCCGCCGCGCATCCGACGATCAGGGCCGCGAGCACGACGTAGCCCCCGGCCCAGAGTTCGCCTTGCTTGGCGAGCGGGATGTTCGGCTCGATGACGAACGGATAGGCAAGCAACGCCGCCAGGCTTCCAAGATTGCTGGCCCCGTAGAGGAAATAAGGGTCGGCCGCGGTGGGGTGCCCCGTTCCGGCAAACCAGCGCTGGAGTAAGGGGGCCGTGGTGGCGACCGCGAAGAAGGGGACGCCGACCGACATGAACAGCAGCGTGAGCAGGCCGCCGGTCGTGTTCGTACTCCCTGCCAGGGAAACGCCCGCCGCTTCGACGATGCCGATCGGCAGGAAGAACCAAGGGAAAAGGAGCAGGAGCGCATGCAATCCGGCCTGGCGGCGGATCCCCAGCCAGCCCGTCGTTGCATGCGCGTAGAGGTAGCCGGCGAGCAGGGCCGCCTGGAAAAAGACCATGCAGGTCGTCCAGACGGCGGGCGCTC
This sequence comes from Singulisphaera photorubra, assembly GCF_045290345.1. Lineage (GTDB taxonomy): Bacteria > Planctomycetota > Planctomycetia > Isosphaerales > Isosphaeraceae > Singulisphaera. Next base: position 7,545,750 of record NZ_CP155447.1, read on the forward strand.
CTCCGAGCAGCGGCAGGACCATCTTGGCGATCATCGGCTGCGCCGAGAACAGGAGGACCGCGCTGAGGAAAAGTGTCAGGGCGAACAAGAGCGGCAAGGTCGGCCTCGAAGTTTGTCGGACCCGCATTGTGCTGTGCTATGCCGCGAGGCGACGGGTGTTTCTCCGTGCAGAGACCTTCAGAGTACACGATCGGTGTTGAGGCCGAGAGGCCGCCGATTGGAGGCTCCCGGCGGTTGGCCGCGGCGGCCCGAGCCCGTTTGCGACTCGAGCCGGCGATCGGGGAGCGGCGGCGGGGGAGATTAGGGATGCGTCCGGTCGAAGGAGAAAATCTCTGGCATCTCGATCACCTTCACGGGCATGATCTTGGTAACGTCCGGCTTGCCGTCCGCCGGGGACTAACGACCGAGGACTCTTGACGGCCTCGAGAGTTTACGAAGAAGGAAGGTTGATGATGCGAGATTCTCAGTCTCAGGTACGTCGTTCCGGGCTCCGGGCTCGACGGTTCGTTCTCTTCGTCGGATTGGTGTCGGCCTTGGCGGCCTGGCCCGCCCAGGCGCAGGACGGCGCCGCGGCGGATCAGGACAAGGCGGTGGCCGACATTCAGAAGCTGGGTGGAAAGGTCGACCGCGACGACAAGGCGCCGGGCAAGCCGGTGACGAACGTCAGCCTGGCGATCACCAAGGTGAGCGACGCCGACCTGGCCGTTCTCGAGAAGCTCGCCAAGCTCACCCGGCTCTCACTCGTGGGCACTCCTGTCACCGACGCGGGCCTCGAGCACCTCAAGGGGCTGACGGAACTGAAAAAACTCTACCTTGTCGATACCAAGGTGACTGACGCCGGCCTCGCGCACCTCAAGGGCTTGAAGAACCTGGAAGTGCTCAGCCTGGTCGGAACCCAGGTCGGCGACGCGGGGGTGGACTCGCTGAAGGAGTTGCCGAACCTCCAGACCCTCTTCCTGTTGGGCTCGAAGGTCACCGACGAGGGAACGAAGAAGGCTGCCGAGGCCTTGCCCAAGACCAAGATCGACCTCGTGGCCAAGATGGCCGAAGAGGCGGCCCGGAAGCAGGCTGAGGAAGAGAAGAAGGCCGAAGAGATGAAGAAGAAGGCCGATGAAGAGGCCAAGAAGAAGGCGGACGAGGCGAAGAAGGCCGTCGAGGCCAAGGTGAAGGCCGAGGAAGAGGCCAAGAAGAAGGGTGAGGAGGCGAAGAAAGCCGAAGAGGCCAAGGCGAAAGCCGATCAAGAGGCCAAGGTGAAGGGTGAGGAGGCGAAGAAGGCCGTTGAGGCCAAGGTGAAGGCCGAGGAAGAGGCCAAGAAGAAGGGCGACGAAGCGAAGAAGGCCGAAGAAGCGAGCAAGAAGGCCGAAGAAGAGGCGAAGAAGCTCGAAGTGAAGAAGCCCGAAGCAGAAAAGAAGCCTGAAGCGGAAAAGAAGCCCGAAGAGAAGAAATGACCCGTCGGCCCCGGTTCCCCTGCCGTGTCCGGTTCAGACCGACGGAAGGGGAACCGAGCCGATGCGGCTTCGAAGTCGTGGCCCCGCGGTTCCTCGCCCGTGGAGTGGTCGTCCGCCATGACACAGTTGCTGGATTTTCTGGTCTTCCGGTCCTGGTGGCGATATCGGCCTGAAGACAGCCCCTGGGTCTTCGGGCCGTACCATTTTTTCAACCTGTTCGAGGGATGCGTCTGGTTCGTCTTCGCGGGCCTGGTCATCCGTCGCTCGATGGCCGGGCCCCGCCTGGTTCTCGAGCGATGGTATGCCCTGGCCTTCTTGACCTTCGGACTGTCCGACTTCCGCGAGGCCTACGCTCTCGACTCGTGGCTGATCTGGCTAAAACTTGGCAATTTGATCGTCTTGATGAGGCTTCGGGCCGCTGTCATCGGGCGTCACTATCCTGAGAGCAGACTCTACTGATTCGCTGATGTGCGGCCAGGAGATGCGGATGTTCGCTTTCTTCAAGCAAAAAAAGCGTGAGCAACTGCGCGAGATGCTCTTGCCGGCCGATTGGCTCGAGATCATCGCTCGCAATGTGCCGCTCTATCGGAGGCTGCCCGAGCCAGACCGACGAGAGCTGCATGGGCATGTGCAGGTCTTTCTGAGTGAAAAGCATTTCGAGGGCTGCGGCGGCCTCGAAATGACCGATGAAATCAGGCTCACGATCGCCGCGCAGGCCTGCCTCCTCCTGCTCCATCGTGAGACGGACTACTACAAGCGACTGATCACGATCCTGGTCTATCCCCGCGCCTACGTGGCCAAAGGGGTCGAGTCGCTGGGCGGCGGGGTCGTCCTTGAAGGCTCCCAAGCTCGACTGGGGGAAGCCTGGACGGAAGGGGTCGTGGTCCTCTCCTGGGATGATGTGCTGAGGGGGGCGGCCGACATTCGGGACGGACAGAATGTCGTGCTCCACGAGTTCGCGCACCAGCTCGATCAGGAAGACGGCCTGGCCAACGGCGCCCCGATCCTCGAGCGTCGTAGCTCTTACGTCGCCTGGGCTCGAGTCCTCATGGACGAATATGAGCAGCTTCGCGAGGACGAGACGCAACAGCGCAGGACGGTCCTCGATACGTATGGTGCGACCAATCCGGCCGAATTCTTCGCGGTTGCCACCGAGTGCTTCTTCGAGAAGCCGACTCAACTCAGGAAAAAACATCCTGCGCTCTACGCCGAATTGAAGTCGTATTACCGACAGGATCCCGAGCAACTACTCGCGGCCGCCGAGTCCCCATGCCTCTTTCCTGGGCAGGAGGTTTCATGAAGGACCAGATTCGCAAGGATTTGATTGGGCTCGTTGCCTTCGTCCTCTTTTGTTTTGCTGCCGCCGGGATCGGCTGGATCTGGACCAACGCAGGTCTGACCGTCTGGTATCCCACGTTGAAGAAGCCGGGGTGGACTCCTCCCAACCGTGTTTTCGGCCCGGTCTGGTCGATCCTCTACCTGACCATGGCCATCGCCGGTTGGCTGGTCTGGCGCCGGCGCGATCGCAACGATGGGAATGTGAAGTTGGCGTTGCTCCTTTTTGCCGTCCAACTCGGACTCAATGCCATCTGGTCGTATCTCTTCTTCACGCTCCGCAATCCGGGCATCGCGTTCGCCGAGATCACGTTACTCTGGCTGGCGATCTTGGCCACTCTGATGCTGTTCTGGCGAATCAGCAGAGTGGCCGCGCTCCTGCTGATCCCCTACTGGCTCTGGGTCACTTTCGCCTCGATACTCAATCTGGTCATCTGGGTGATGAACTCCTGATTTCCATTTCCCAGGACGCTTCGATTGGTTAGCGGAACGGGGCCTCTGAGTTTCCCGTCCCGCTCTCCCAGACCTCCTGGCTCTACCCCCCGTATTTTTCGCCTGATCTCTCCAAAAAGACGGCGAACAGAGCCGCTCCGCGTGCCTTCTTAAAGAATCGCGACTCTCAAAGTCGCGAGTTCGGGGCCACCGTTGGCTGGTTCTCCGACGCGCTGAACGTCATCCCAAAGAAGTGCGTTCTCACCGATCAAGGCGGACTTCCGTGTGCTTAGTAGGCGGGTCGAACGCCGTTTTTTGGCGACGGTTGATCGGGTCTCATCAACTCCGCCGGACAAGCTGGAAAAACATGGCCTATCATGGAGTGTGCCGAGCGTTCAGAGGTCATCGGGCGCGACCAGACCGCCCGAGTCTCCTCCCGCTCGTCACTCACCGCCTAGGGCACACCGTACATACCGCCATTGATCTCGATTTTCAGCCGTCCTGGGGAGAGTCACCTTGCGTTTCCGACTTGATGGCGAAGGTAATACCTGGCTCCCAAACGTGCCTTCCGCGAGGCCGGTCCGGGAGATCCTGACCCACAAGCAGCGGGTCGAATTTCTCAAACTTCTGCACGACGGTCTGGGCTGCACCATGGCCTGTGCCCGGCTCGGAATCGGCGTTCGGGAAATGAAGCGAGCGCTCGCGGCCAGTGCGGGCTTCCGCCGAGCGGTCGAGCAGATCGAACTGGTTCGTGCTGAACGGATGTTTGCGTTATTGTATGACGCTGCATTAAATGGCGACATGAAGGCCGCACAGTTTCTTCTGGCCCGCCACGATCGTCAGGTCGAACGGCGAAAAGCCCGGCGCGACGCGTCGTCCTGATCGGCCCAAGATGGAATCGAACTGAGCGGAACCACACGGCGCGGCTTGCATTGCACCGCACTGCGGAACGCCTCCCACTTCCGAAGGATTAGGCTCAACGATCGCAGTCTTCGCAGTCGCAACGACCGCATGGCCGTTGGTGGCTGTTTCGTCGTCATTGGCTGTCGGCCACTCTTCCAGGGCCGAAGCCAGTCACCGAGTGCCGCGTGAGACTCGACACGGCCGGCTTTGAACCCCCTTCAAGAAGGCCGCCGCCGTTGGGTCGACCGAATGCCACGGGGCGATGACCCGAAACATGAACTGGAAATGAGCCAGGCTTCCCGCCACCACGAAAACGTGGAAGACCTCGTGCGCGCCGACGACCCCTGGCCAGAGGGCCGGCCAACCGACCACGTTGATGATCGCGCCCACGGTGTAGAAGGCACCACCGAGAACCAGCGGGCGGAGCAGCCGGAAGGTCAGTTTTCGGGTGAGTTCGATGTAGCAGAGGATGGATCCCCAACCCATCATCAGATAGAGCCCGGTCGGCAACCACTTCGGTAGGTTGGCGCATGCAAGGTGGAGCGTGATTCCGAGGATTGCCGACAGCCAGGCGAACACCAGGGTGGCGAATCGCCAGCGGCCCTGCATCAGGGTCCAGGCGATCGGGGTATACGTCCCCGCGATGAGCAGGTAGATCCCGATGTGGTCAAAGAGCAGATAGGACGAGAGCGCCTCGGACTCTCCATGAACGCCGTGGTAGAGCGTGCTGGCCGTTGCACACAAGGCAAGGCAAATCGTATATCCCAGCAGGATGAACTGTCTCGAACGATGGCCGGTCGCACGTAGCCAGAGCAGGATCGATCCAGGAACGGCCAACAGCAGCCATGCCCCATGGCTCCAGGCACTGACCGGTTCGCGTAAGTCGAAGAAATTCATGCGATCGTTTCATCCGAAGGGGAGTCGATCTGAAATCAGGATTCCCACTCGCCTTTCTGCGCCCTTCGCCGCGGCGATCGAGGTTCCCGCGGACTCTCGCTCGCCCCTTGTTTTTTTGCTTTTCAACTGGCCGAGCGACGATACACTTCCCCTTCATTCATTCTAGAACGTGTCTGAACCGTGACTCGATCGAGTAAACTTGACTCGGCCCTCCGGGAGTTCGAACCTCAGGGGACCGGGTTGATCCCGCAAGGCCGTGCCTCGCCCCCTATCCTGAAGGCAAATCCGATTCCTTTCGGGGGCCCTTTTACCCGAGGGGCCCGCAGGGCGTTGGCTCGCTCGAGCCCGAACTCCGATCCGCTACTGAGGTCGGATATCGATCTGGTCGGCTGGGATCGCACCTGGCCTTGAACGAATCGTCTGTTTGGCCGATGAGAGTTCAGGAGAGAGTCTCAGGAATCTTGCGGAAGCGGGAGAGAGTAGCGGCTGGTCTCAAACCGAGGAATGTCGATGGATGCCAAAGAGCTGCGCGCCGTGCAGGCGCCGTTGAAAGCCCGATATCGTGACGATCCCTCCGCGGCGCTGGTCACTTTGAACGCCCGGGGAACTCTGGATGGGGCTGGTCTCACGTGTCGGCTGGACAGTGCTCGGGGGCTTGTCGAGTCTGGTTTGCACCCGGCGACCGGTGGCGATGGGCTGGCGCTCTGCTCGGGCGACATGCTGCTGGAGTCGCTCGTCGCCTGCGCCGGGGTGACTCTGCGTGCGGTGGCCACCGCCCTGGAGTTGACTCTCCGCGGCGGCACCGTGAGCGCCCAGGGCGATCTCGACTTTCGTGGCACCCTTGCTGTCGATAAACAGGTGGCTGTCGGTTTCAAGGAGATCCGACTTCAGTTTGACCTCGACACCGACGCGTCGGCGGAGCAGTTGGATACGCTCTTGAAGCTGACCGAACGCTATTGTGTGGTCTACCAAACGCTGAAGAACTCGCCCGCCATGACCGTCTCCCACCGCCGCGCCCTGATCGACTGACGATCCACCTGGCAGGATTACCACCAAACCTTGAGGGCTGGCCTCGATCCTGTCCTATGGTGTTTGTGTCGCGAGCACTTCGGAATGGATGAAGGGCGATCAGTTCTGGCTCCTGTCGGACCAGCAATCACACACGAATTTGACAGAGCGCTCTCGTTCTCCTTTGGGGAGTGGGAGTCTCCCCGTCTGCTCCCGAAGGCGAGGCTATTGATCGGCGTTGCCCGCATTTCAAGCGGGCTCGGCGGTGTGGTGTGGCGGGGCGATGCCAGGCGATCCAGCCTCGTCGGTCTTTGTATTTTTCGAAAACACGCGGCGACGTTGGGTCGAGGCCACTTCCCCATCGAGAGTGTCTGATGATGAATGAGAGACGGCTGATCCGCATTCTCGTCGTCGAGGATAGTCCGACCCAGATTCGAAAACTTCAGATCATTCTGAACGCGCTCGGCTACGAGGTCGAGGTGGCCTGTGACGCGGCCAGTGGGCTCGACCGATTCGGCGAGTCTGACTTCGACCTCGTTCTCAGCGACGTGATCATGCCGGGCCTCTCGGGATACGACCTCTGCCGCGAAATCAAGAAGACGTCACGCGGTCGTGAGGTCCCGGTGGTCCTTTTGACCAGCCTCAAAAAGCCGATTGATGTGATTCGCGGGCTCGGGTGTGGCGCTGATAACTACATTGCCAAGCCGTTCCAGGACAAGGATTTCGCGGGACGGATCCAGGCCATTCTGGCCGCCAAGAGTGCGCGAGCCCTGTCGAGGGGAGAAGTCCACGCCAGCGATGGCGATGACGTCTACTTCATGGGTGACAAGCTCACGATCAGCTCGAGCAAAGCGCAGATTCTCGATTTTCTCGGTTCGACCTTCGAGGATCTCGTCCACGCACGCCAGCGCGAATTCGAGGGGGCTCTGGCTCAGGAACGGCAGAACGCGATTGCCGATGCTTATCGGATTCGCGAGGAGCTTGCTCTCAAAGAAAAGGAAACGTTGCGGCAGTCGCATCAGTTCCTCCAATCCACGCTCGACGCGCTGACCAGCGGGGTGGCGATCCTCGACGCGTCAGGGACCATCCTGGCCGTGAACACGGCATGGCACCGATTCGGGAGTGAAGTGCTGATGGCCGGGATGGCCGGCGATGTCGGCACGAATTACCTCAATGTCTGCCGGTCTGCCTCGTGGGAGCACGCGAAAGAATGGGCGGCCATTGCCGCTGGCTTCCGTGCGGTCGTCTCACTGCGACGCGACGAATATTCCCAAGAATACCGTTGCCACTCCGCCGGCAAGCCACGTTGGTTCAGCATCCGCATGACCCGGTTCGGCGACTCGGCCCCGATCCATGTGGTCGTGGCGCTTGAGGATATCACCCAGCGGAAGGCGGCCGAGGAGCAACTGCTCCACGAGGCTTACCACGACTCCCTGACCGGCCTGCCGAACCGGACCTTGTTTAGTGACCGGCTCCAGCAGGCGGCCGCGCGGTCGAAACGAACGGCGTCGGCCCTCTTCGCCGTTCTTTTCCTTGACCTCGACGGCTTCAAAATCGTCAACGACAGCCTGGGACACATGGTCGGCGATCAGTTGCTCGTGATGATCGGTCAGAGACTGAGCCATGGTGTGCGCGAGGTCGATACGGTGGCGCGGCTCGGAGGAGACGAATTCGCCGTCCTGATGAACGACCTCGGCGCGGACAGTGACGCCGTCAGACTCGCGGAGCGGATTCAGGAGAGTCTCGCGGCCCCCTTCACCCTGGGGACGCACGAGATATTCACCAGTGCGAGTATTGGGATCGCCCTGAGTAGCTCGGACTATGAGCAGCCGACCGAGCTCCTTCGCGACGCGGACACGGCCATGTATCGTGCCAAGGCGGTGGGCAAGGCCCATCACGTCGTCTTTGATAAAGGAATGCATACGCGAGTTATGGCTCGCTTGAGGCTGGAGACCGACCTCCGCCGCGCTATCGAGAGGAACGAGTTCTACCTTGAGTATCAACCGATCGTTTTACTCGAGTCGGGCCGGGTTACTGGCTTTGAAGCGCTGATCCGCTGGAATCACCCTGAGCGCGGGCTGGTCTCACCCGGGGAGTTTATTCCGGCGGCCGAGGAGTCTGGGTTAGTCGTCCCGCTCGACCTCTGGGTGCTTCGCGAGGGCTGCCGCCAGATGAGCACCTGGCGAGCCAAGTTTCGCCCCGACGGCCCCTGGTCGATCAGCGTCAACCTGTCGGGCAGGCACTTCACCGAGCCCGGGCTGATCGACCAGATCGACCAGATCCTTCAGGAGACCGAACTCGACGGGCGATGGCTGCGGCTGGAGATCACCGAGAGCGCGATCATGGAGCATACGGAGTCGGCCATTGCGATGATCCGGCAGATCAGGGAGCGCGGAGTCGGCTTGAGCATGGACGACTTCGGCACGGGGTACTCGTCCCTGAGCTACCTTCATAAATTTGCCTTCGATATCTTGAAAATCGATCGCTCTTTCGTCAGCAGGATTGGACCCCACGGCAAGCACTCGGAGATCGTGGCAACGATCGTGACGCTGGCCCACAGCCTGGGGATGAAGGTGGTTGCCGAGGGGGTCGAAACTCGGGAACAGAGTGAGTACCTTCGCGCTCTGAGCTGCCAGTACGGTCAGGGCTATTATTTCTCCAAGCCGGTCCGATTCGAGGTGGCTGAGGCGATCCTCGAAAGGCAAGTGGCGCTCGACTCGTGCGCTTTGCCCTGAGCACCGGCCACTTACCCCGACTTAGGTCGATGAACAACGGCGAAGCCATCCCACGCGGGGCCGGCCGGCTTGAGCCGAGTCGCCGACGGATGTCGGGATTTGGCCAGCTCCGTTCGAAAGCTTGACCTAGGGTTTATCAGAATCAACACCTCAACACCTTGTGCCCAACCACCAGGGAGGAAGTTTCGTTGCGCGGGGCAGCCATCCACAACGAGCCGGGGAGCGGGGATCCGTTGCTGAGAGCGATCGCCGAGCTGCGCGACCAGATCGATCGCTTGATCGACGAGCAGCAGGTGGCTCTCGAGGGATTCGCAAGCGGGCTTGATGGGGATTGGGGAGCGGTCGATCGGTCGGTTCTCGCAGCGGAGGAGGCTTCGGACGCCTTGCTCTCCACGCACCAAGTCTCAGCCCCTCGGGTTGTTGTGGAAAACCATGTTCCCGCGGTTCGGGCGTCCGAGCCCACTCCGAAATGGGAACGACTGGCGAGGCCGGAGGTTTCGAACCCAGTTGACGAGCCTTCGGCCATGTCCTCGACCTCCAGCCCCATCTCGGCGGCCCCTCGCGAACCTGGGGCCGAAGTTCGATCGGACGACCCCAAGGAGCGACTCGACGCCCTGGTCAAACACTTCGACCGGATGCTGCGGCGGTCGGGAACCCCACCGGCCGGAGCGAGCGGACCCCCCTCATGATCCGCCCCTCATTTCTTGGCACGCAGGACGAGACTCCGCATCCTCTCTAGTATTCGCGTCAAGGAGTTCAGGCCCTTGCCAACGTCTGCCCCGCTCCAGCCTCCTCCCTGGTGCCTTTTTAGAAGCGATTCCCGCCCTTTCGCCGTCGGTCTCGAGGCGGTGGCCGAGGTTGTTCAGGCCGATCGGCTGATCCGGCTCGCGCATTGTCCTCCCCAGATCCTCGGCCTCTGCACTGTCCGGCGCGACATCGTTCCGGTGCTCTCGCTCAGCCCCGATGCCTCGGACGTGGCGCTGGACCCGGAAACCCCGGTCGTCGTGTTGGTCCTTCGTTCTGACCAAGGGATGTGGGGGATCCGGATCGACCGTGAAGGAACGGCTGTCAGCGATGGGGTGCTCGTTGCCCCGTTCCAGGGGGAGCCGACGACAGGAGGGGCGGAGGTCGTCGGCTCCGTCCAACGCGGCGACCTGGCCCACGCGGTTATCGACCCGGATCGCACCTGGTGGAATGTCCGAGCGTCGGTCGACGCCTGGTATCAACGCTGACTTACGAAATCGCATCAAGAACGATGGCCAGAGGCAAGAGCTGAGGAGAACGCCACCACGATGACTGTTGCTTTCAAGATCAGCCACCGCCCGTTCACGATCGGAGCCGTCGCGGGCGGAATTGGCGCGGCCGTGTCGTTCGGAGCGGTGACGCTGCTCGATTCGCGTCTCGGCGGTCCACTCGGCCTGATCGTCGGCGCGTCGGCGGGGGGCGCCGGGGCCTGGCTGGCAGTCCGTGCATTTCGGACACGGATCATCGAGGCCTTGTCTGCGCCGGTCGATCATCGCGGAAATTCCTCGGCTCCCTGCACTCCGCCTCTCGACCATGAGGAACTCGACGCTCTGGTCGTCGTTATCACGCAGTCGCTCGAAAGTCTCAGGCGGCACCAGATCGAGGGCCAGGAACTCGAACGCCTGACGCACGGCTCCTGGTCGTCGATCGCGGATGGGAATCCGCCGGGAAGCTCGACCTGGAACGCCAAGCAATGCGTCATGGGTCTTCTGGATGAGCTTCGCGAGACGACCGCACAGCTCCTGCGGCACACCGTTGCGCTCGAAGAGGCGAATGAACGGGTCGCCTCGGGGGCGATCGACCAGTCGGAGACGGTCGCGCGGGCGACGTTCAACGTCGAGACGCTCTCCGAGAAGATCGACCGGATCTCGCACAACGCCGAGAACGCGAACGAGGCATGCGAGCGGACTCGACAGGAAGCCCGCCGCGGCCTCGAGCAGGTCCACCGTGTCATCGAAGGGATGGAGCGGCTCCTCCTCCGAATCGAGTCGAGCGGTCGCAAGGCGAGGCGACTCGGAGATCGATCGGTCGAGATCGGCACGATCGTCGAATTGATCCGAGGGATTTCCAGCCGGACGGACATGCTCGCCCTCAATGCGACCATCGAATCGGTTCGCGCGGGTGAGCATGGGCGTGGCTTCGCCGTTGTCGCCGAAGAGATCCGCAAGCTGGCCGAGCGGACCGCCGCGGCGACCGGCGAGATCGGGACTCTGGTCGAGGCGATCCAGGCCGATGCGCACGAGAGCCTCCGGGCCCTGGGCGAAGAGCAAGGCGAGATGGAACAGGAGGTTCAGCGGATCCGTGAGACCGGATCGGCCCTGGATCGGATCAGCAAGGTTGCTGAACAATCCGCGGTCTTGGTGGAGGGGATCTCACGTTCCTCCAACGACCAGGTCCACTCAGCCCATGAGATGGTCCGGGCGATGCAGCGGATCTCCGAGGTTTCCCACCTTACCCTCGAGGGGACGAACCAGACACGCGAGTCCATTCGAGGTATCTCGATTTGCTGTGAGCGTTTGCAGCCACTTTCCTCGCAGGGAAGCTTGGGCGCGGTCCCACCTGGTGGCGATGAATTGGCCGTTGGCACTCTCCGACAGAGGCGGCGACGGACTCTCACAGCCGGCGAGCGAACCCCATGAGTACCGACGTCCCGCGGATGGCCGAGGCGTTTGACGGCCGGGTGGAGCGGCTCCGCCGTCACGTTCAGGAGATCGGCCTGGCCGAACGGTGCGACTTCGAGGAGTTCCGAGCCGACTTGCAGTCGGTTCAAGCTGAGTTCGATGCGGCCGGTCTGATCGCCCTCGCTCAGATTCTGGAACGAGTCGGAATGCTCGTTGAAGTCTGGGACTGTCTTGCCGTCGATGACCCTCGATCGGCCCGCGACATCGCCGATTTCTGCAACCGGGGCCTTGGGGAACTCTCCCTCGTCTGTTCCCCGAACGGGACGGGGGGCGATGGCGACCTCGACTGGATCCTTGAGGAGTCGAAAGCCCGCTGGGGCCAGTATCTCGGCCTCTTTGATGAAGAATACTCTCTGCCCGGCTCCGAGCGACCCGTCGACGAGCTTGTTTTCGACGACGAACCCGCGGCCATCGACTCCGCAAGTTTGCTCCGAATGCTGATGGGGTCGGCGGCTGAGGAACTTACTCCGCCTGCCCCGATGAAATCGGCCCCGGCCATCCAGCCGATTGCGAAAGCAGCCAGGGAGGCCAAACCCCTCCTTGCGCCGGCTCCTCCCCCCGAGGCTCGCCGCGAGTTTCCGGCTCCCCCTCGAAGCATCGAGATGGACCCCGAGCTGCGCGAGGCCTTTCTTGCGGAGGCGACCGACCTCTTCGAGCGAATCGAGGCCTTGGTCTTGAGCCTGGGAGGCTCGACCGATCCGTCCGAGGCGCTGGACGAGCTGGGCCGTTGCTTGCATACCTTGAAGGGGGCCGCCGGGAGCGTCGGCCTCCTGGAACTCGCCGCGCTGGTCCATTCCCTGGAGGAGCACCTTGACGGTCCTTCAGGCGCGGCGACCCCCGGGTTGATCGACCGGTTCTTCGGGGGACTCAAATATCTCGAAGGACTGCTGGTTGTGCTCCGTCAGGGGCCTTCGGCCAGTACCTTGGCGATCGATTCTGCCCCTGGTCTTTCGCCAAAGTGCGTCGATCAGCCGCCGCCAGTCGCTCAGCGGGCCGCGCCGATTGAGACGCGCCGCGAGGAGCACGGCCCTGCCCCATCGGCCGCCGAGGGACCGCTTCGGGTTCCCTCCGCCAAGGTGGACGACCTGATGGACATTGCCTCGGAGCTGATCACTCGTCGCGGCCTCTGGATCAACCAGGCCGACGCGATGAAGGATTTTGCCACGCAAGCCAAGGGTTGTCGTAGCCGCCTGATCGCCAGCATCGATCGATTCCACGACCTTGGGTTGTCGCGGGAGGGGGGCGATGTCCTCGCCCCGACGAGTCGCGGCACTCAGGCTGACTTCCCCTGGCTCCTCCGCCGGCTTTCGGAGCAGGCGGAGGATCTCGCCGTCTTGACCGACACGGCCCAGGCGGCCGCCCTCGTACTGTCGGACCAGCGCGACGCGATCACCCGCCTGACCCTTCAGCTCTGGGAGTCGCTCCAGTCGATCCGGATTACCCCCGTTCGCGGTCTCTTCCAGCGTCTGGCTCGGGTGGCCCACGATGCCGCTCGGGTCGAGGGACGGCAGGTCGAAGTGGTCATGGCCGGCGAGGAGAACGGACTCGACCGAGCGGTTCAGGACAAGGTCTTCGAGCCGATGCTGCACGTGATCCGCAATGCCGTGGGACATGGCATCGAGGGCGTCGCCGATCGGGTCAAGGCCGGCAAGCCGGTCGCCGGGCGGGTGACGCTGGGAGCCCGGAGCGAGGGCAACGCCCTGGTCCTGACGGTGAGTGATGACGGGCGAGGACTCGACTACGCGGCGATCGAGGCCAAAGGGCGTCGCCTTGGCCTGCTTGTCGCGAACGAGCCAGCCAGTCTCAACCGCCTGAACGCGCTCATCTTCCAGTCGGGGTTCTCGACGCGCGAAGAGGCGAACTCGATCTCAGGTCGGGGCGTTGGCATGGATGTCGTGAGCCAGGAGGTGGCCCGCCTCCATGGCACGATCGACCTGACCTCGCAGACCGGCCTCGGCACGACGCTCACGATCCGCCTGCCCGTCCGCCTGGCTCTGGAACAGCTCATGATCGTGCGGATCGATGGCCAGGCGTTGGCCCTCCCGCTCGCTCTGGTCGACCTCGCTCAACCGTTCGAACCGGGCGAGCAAGAGGGATGGGGCGCTGAGGCGACGGTGCGGGTTCGGGGCGAACAGGTCCGCTTGATCGTTGCTCGCGACGCGCTCGGTTTCTCGACAACACCCCCGGCTTCGAATCCTAAGCTTCTTCTGGTCCGCGCCCATGACGATTCGCTGGCTCTGCTGGTCGATGCGATCGACGGAACTCGCGAGCTGGTGCTCAGGCCGCTGGGTCCGCTCCTGGCGGGGCACCCGTTGATCTCGGGGACGGGCTTCCTGGCCAGTGGCGAACCGGTCCTCGCGCTGAACCCGGCGGGACTCTCACGCTGGCTCCGGGTTGGTGGGATTCCTGGCCTGGTCCTCAGCAAGAAGTCTGCCGTTCGTCAGGCTCCCATCCTCGTCGTCGACGATTCCATCAGTGTTCGCAAGGTGGTCACTCGTAATTTACGCTCACTCGGTTACGAGGTCGAAGAAGTTTCCCATGGGTTGGAAGCGTTGGGAAGGCTTCGGAACCATACGTATAGCATGATTCTTACCGACCTGGAGATGCCTCAACTCGATGGTTTCGAGCTCTTGGCGGAGCTCGCTCGCTCACGGTCCCTCGCATCACTTCCGGTCGTCGTGGCCAGCACCAAGTGCGACCCGGAGACGCGTCGACGGGTCCTGGAGTTAGGGGCCCGCGCCTTTTTGAGCAAGCCCGTTGAGCCGGAGACCCTGGCTCGCGTAATCCGTCCACTCCTCGATCCTCCGGTCACAACCGCGACCAGCTCCCCGGACCGTTCGACGAACGAAGCACGGACTGAGAGTCGAATCCACCTCATTGAAGGGACTCCATGGAAAGCCCGCTGATCCTGGTCATCGATGACAGTCCGACGATCCGCAAGATGGTCGAGTGCCACCTGTCGCAGGCCGGCTATCGGGTCGCCATCGCGCACGACGCCGAGAGCGGAATCGAGGCGGCCCGGACGATCAGGCCGAACCTGATCCTGCTGGACCACCAACTTCCAGGGACCACTGGCGACGAGGTCTGCCGCAAACTTCTCAGTGTCGAGGACACCGCCTCGATCCCGGTGGTCATCAGCTCGGCCATGAGGAACAGGGCGTTCGCCCTGTACACCGAGTTCCCCAACGTCGTTGACCAGATCCCCAAGCCGTTCACTCCCGAACTGCTGAAGAGTGGTGTGGCGAACGCGCTCCAGATGGGGGAACTAGTCGTTCAGGCCCAGCGCACGGGCTGTACGATGCCCGAGACGGTGGGCGAGGACCACGACTCCGCGCTCGAGGGGAACACACAGATCATCCCGTTCCACGCGGTGATCGACTTCCTAAACAACACCGAGCAGAGCGGTCGCTTGACCGTGGAATTCGGCAAGGACCGGATCCGGTTCTCCCTGTCCGGCGGCCGGATCCAGGCGGTCGTCTCGTCCACGGTTTCGCCCGACCGGCTTTTCGAGTTTCTCACCGAAGACCTGGCCGATCTCGCCCCCTTACTGGCGATCACCCTGGGTGAGACTCAGGATGCCTCGATGGCCGGACTGGTCCGGCTTCTCGAGAAGAGCCTGGCTGACCCAAGGCGGTTGCGCACCCTGCTCCGCTTTCAGGCGGCCGTCCTGACGCACTGGAGCCTCTCGGGAGAGACCGGGAAATTTCGGTTCGAGCCGGGCGGAACGCTCCCCCCCATGTTCCAGGCGTTTCCGCTCCAGACTAGCCTGCCGGCCCTCTCCGTCGAGGGGGTCCGTCGTTGCGGCCTCCCCGTCGATCTCCGGAACTGGGCGTCGGTGGTGATCGCGAGGCGGAATCCGCGGGGAGGGAACCTCGATCGGGCCGGCCTGTCCCCCGCCGATATCAAGGTTCATACCTTGCTCGATGGCGTCATGGATCTGGCGACCGTCGCCGAGCGGAGCGGTCAGGAGCTCGCCGTGGTGGTCGACACCATCTGTGGCCTCCAGCGGACCGGCCTGGTTGAGCGTCGCGCCCCTGCCTCGTCGGACTCGATCCTGCTGCTCGAGGATGACCCGGAGACGGTGCGGGTGGCTCAAAAGGTGCTTGGTCCCGAGGGGGAAGGCTACCAGCTCAAGGTGGTCCGCGACCGGATCGCCGCCCAGCTTCTGCTTCGGAGAACCCCGTATGCCCTGGTCCTGATCTCGCTCGACCACAAGGAAAATGAGGCCTTTTTTCAGAGCGTGAGACAACAAGCCGCCGCAACCACTCGCTACGTCGGCATCGTCGGGATCGACGACGAGAGCGAGCTCAACAGGCTCGACGAGATGGGACTCGACGGTGTCCTCCAGCGTCCCGTGACCGAGGCCGATCTCAAGGCGGTCGTCAAGCACCTGCTGGCGGCCGGGCAAATGGCCGTGGTCTGAACGGTTCCAGAGGGGCATTTCCATCTTGTCGGGGGGCACGGCTCCCCATGGAATCGGCTTGGGAGAACGAAAGCAAGAAGATGGTGGGCCGTGCCCACCCTTCGAGTCCGGTTTCCGCTGTCGTCAAGAATCGATGGGTTGGGATATCAGGTGTAGTGGAAGGGGCTCACATGAGCGTCAGTGAAGCACTGGAATACCAGGAAACAATCGCTCTGCTCCAGGAGGAGCTCGTCCGCCTTGAGAACGAGATCCGCTTGCGCGACGAGGCTGGATCCAGCGGTCCTGACGTCCGGGCGGGTGACGCGGTGGCCGAGGAGTCGGCGACCCTTCAGATTGCCTCGTTGATTGACGAACTGGCGAACCGTGACGAGACAATCAACCTGCTCCTGGACCAAGCCCGGTTGTTCGAGGAGGCCGAAGCTGCCGACCAGGCCAACTGGGAGCAACTTAACCATTGGGTGCAAGAACTCGAGCAGCGCGTCGAGAGTGGCGGTGGGTCGACTGAACCCTTGACGCGGGCACTCGAGGACGAACGGCGAAAAACGAGGTCGGAGTGGGAGGCGTTTCAAGCCGAGCGGCGGTCGTGGGATGCGCAGCGGACGGCCATGGAGTCCGAAACCGAGAAGCTTCGGGGACTGCTGGACCAGGCAACGCGGCAGTCGGCGGCGGCGGCGAGCGACTCGGTGCTCAAGGCCCTCGAGCAGGAGAACCGTCGGCTTCGCTCGGCCACGAACGAGCTGGCGCGGGTTGCCGCGGTCGCCGCCGAGGCCGAATCGCTCCGCGATCGGCTCATGACGTCCGAGGGGGAACTCGCCAAGACCGTGCGTGAACTCCAGGCGCTCGTCGACGACCAGAATCGTGAGCGGAACGAGCACGAGGCGATGGTCACCGAGCTTCGTAGCCAGTTGGCTCGCGAGACGCTCAAGCGACAGGAGACGCAAGTCTTGACCGCCGTGGCGCCGGCGGGGAAGGCTGATGACTCGATGAAGTCGCCCGACGAGCGGATCCGCGCCTTCCGGCTGCATCTCAAAGAGATCCATGAGAAGGAGGTCGAGGAACGCGCGCAGCGAACGCTCTCCGCGCGGCTTTCCCGGCTCTGGCGGAACACAGGACCCCGCGGATAAGTCGGCCTGCCGCAGGTCGTCCGCTCCCGCCCGAGCGGGGCGGACGCGCAAGGGGAACGGCATTCATGAACGGCGAACCTCCCATATCCTCGAGCAACGCACAGCCTCCCCGGCCGAGGGGGGGGACTGCGCGGCCCGATCTGCGCCCCTTACACCAAGGATTGGAGCGATTCCGCGACCTTGTTCACCAGCAACTCGACCGGATCGAGGCCATGGCCCTCGAACGGAATGACACCCCGTCGTCTCATCCCGATCCCTCTCAGCGCGAGCTCGAACTTCGCAAGAAAATCGCGGAGCTCGAGGAGCGGCAAGCCCGGCTCGTCACCGAGGCGAGACGCATGGAGCAGGAATGGCAGACCGGAATGGAAAAAATCGAAAATGACCGCCGGCTCCTCGCCGAGGCCTGGGATCGCCTGGAACGCGAGCGGATCGATGGCGGTGTTGGCACCACGGACGCCCCGAAACCGAGCTCAAGCCCTGTTCATGATTCCTCTGCCACCGTATTCCGGCCCGTCGTGGCGCCCGAGTCGAACGACGTGGTCACCCACACGGTTCTCAGTCAGTTCCAAGCGCTCAGGAGCGACGTCCGAAGGAACGCCAACGGACGTCGGCCCCACCGTTGAACCGGGAGTTTCAAGGAGAGCGGCGAATGTCTCGGTCTCGGCCCGTACGACCACTCGATTTTAGGATCACACGACCATGGCAAACGATCTGATCGTACCGCCCGAGACCGCTCCGAAAGGCTGGGCTGCACGCATGTTCGGAAGACTTGGAGGGCGCCGGGGAGGCTCGGCGAATTCGTCTCCCGCGGCCGAGAACCGGGGTCGGCACCTGTTTGCCGAGTCCGCCGAAAAGCAGATCCATAGTTTGACCCAGCGCCTGGTGGCCGACGATCGTTACGTCTTCGTCCTCCTGAATGAGGCGGTCGAGGACATCGAGGATCGGGAAACCGGCCAGGCCTGGAAGGCACTCGAAGCCCAGATGGCCCTCGTGCCCGCGGGCGTCGTGCAGGTGATTCGGAGTGACGGCGCCGTTCAGCCCACCGAGCTGACGGGCTACTACCTCGATCGCTGTGCGGTGACGAATCAGCAGTACCAGCGGTTCGTGAGCGCAGGGGATATGACAACCTGGAGATTTGGCCCCAGGAGGTCTGGCCCAGCCTGATGCGGTTCACCGATCAGACCGGTGATGCCGGCCCTCGCGGTTGGGAACGGGGCAAGTTCCCCGTGGGCAAAGCCGATCACCCGGTCGTCGGCGTTTGCTGGTACGAGGCCCTGGCCTATGCTCACTGGGTGGGCAAGCGGCTGGCGACCGCCGCCGAGTGGCAAAAAGCGGCCGGCTGGCCCGAGCACCTGAGCGGCGGCTGCGGCAACCGATACCCCTGGGGCGATATCTTCGACCCCACCCGAGCCAACCTCTGGGCCACCGGGCGGGGACAGACCGTCCCGGTCCGTGAGTTCCCCAAAGGGTCAACCCCCAACGGGATTTACCAGATGACGGGCAACGTCTGGGAGTGGATCAACGACCCCTTGGATTCCATCCCTTGCCACCCCAATGAGGTCTTTCAGCCCTGGAAGCCGATGCGGCGGATTGTCGGTGGCGCCTTCAATACCTACTTCCCGGCCGAGTCAACCTGCCAGTTCATCACCGGCCAGCCCGAGCTCGATCGATGCGACAACATCGGGTTCCGTTGCGCGATCTCGGTGGACCGCCTTCGCCCGCGAGTCTGATCGCCTTGGGTGATCCGGAATCTCCAGAAACAAGCGGAACAAGTGAACCAATATCCGACTGGCTAAGCTATGATCAATATTCTTTGCCCTCTCTGCTCGAGCCATCTCTACGAAGGGGAAGTGTGCCGGAGCTGCTATGCTCCGGCCGAGTTGATCGAATCGATTGCCGCCCGCGAGAAACCGCCGCGGTTCGTCGGAGTCCTCGGGCCGAGCGGCGTCGGGAAGACCGTCTATCTCGGGATGCTCCTCGACCTGCTCTCACGCGGCGTCGGCGGCCTGAACGGCATGGCGCGATCGCCTTTCTCGCTCTCGCTCCACCGGAGCCTGATCCTCTCGCTGGAGAAGCAGAGGTTCCCGGACAAGACCCCGAACGAGCCCGACCGCTGGCAGTGGGTCCATTGCGAGGTCTCCGGGGCCAAGCGGGGCCAGCAGTTCGATGTCGTGACCCCCGACGTCGCCGGCGAGGCCGTCATGGCCGAGCTCGACAACCCGAAGTCGAATAAGACGGTGCGCTCGCTGATCGGAAAGTGCTCGGCCTTGGTGGTTCTGGCAGACATCGTCCAGGTGGTGGCCGACGGTCAGGGGCAAGAGCTTTTCGCGATGCAACTCATTAGCTATCTCGATACGCTGCGGCAAAACACCAAGAAACGCAAGGTCGACATCCCGGTCGCACTGGTTTTCACCAAGGCCGATCTCTTCGAGGAGCCGATCCGGGATCCCGAGAGCTTCGCCAGGGCCAATGCCCCCGCGCTCTGGAATCTCTGCGAATCACGGCTCCAGCACTACAAGTTCTTCTGCTCGGGGGTGGCCGGTTCGGTGGGCAAGTTGGTTGATCGGAGCGGCCAGGAGACACTCGTTCCCTTGCGAGTCGAGCCGCGCGGAATCATCGAACCGTTCGCGTGGATGATGACCCAACTCCGCTGATCGGATCGCCGGGGAGTCGCGCCGTGTGGGCTGAGCAGGCGATCTTCACATCAATGACCCGGCTTGGGAAATCGGGCTATCACGTCGTGGCTCGATCGGCGGGTCTCTCTGAGTCGGACGCCATCATTCTCGCGACCTGGTCCCCTTCTCATGGCGCCTTGATCGTGGATGCGGCCAACCGGGTGAGCGTCAACTTTCATCCGATGCCCGGCCGCCGCTACGCTCTGTCGCGGACTTGTGAAGGCCCCCCCGAGTACAGTGGCCGGGGCGGCCGACAGCTCTATACCCACGCGCTCATCTTCGAGACCACCAAGCTCAAACAGGCCGATTACCAACCGTTTGCCATCTATCGCGATGCCCTGGCGCTGGGCTACTTCCACTATCGCGGTGAGCCCCAGACGATACTTCCCACCGTCGAACTCTCCGTCACCTACCTCCATCCCGACGAGTCGACCTGGGCCGATCGCGCCCAAGCGTTGGGCCTCACCAATGTCGAGACACTTCGGCGTAAGCTGTCTTCAGGTGAAGATGTCAAGCTGTCCTACTCTGGCGATCGCGTGGCCCTGGCGGAATGCCTGATCGCCCCTCTCAAATCCGAAGTCCGCTCCGAGATCAGCTTCGCCACGAGCCTTCATCCCTCTGCGGTCCGCCCCTATCGACTGGTGCTCGTCGACGGGAATCACTGAAACTCTGAGATCGTCGATTAGCCGGCGATCGTTCTCAGGTGAAGAGTTCGAGGATCGGTTCACCGTGGTCGACGAGGCGTCGTGGCCGGTTCTGGACGTCCTGGAAACGCAGCGCCGGATTGATTCCGAGCGCGTGATAGAGCGTTGCGATCAGGTCGAACGGGTGAACCGGGTTGGCCTTGGGGAAGGCGCCATGCTTGTCGGACTCGCCGTGGACCTGGCCGCCCTGGATTCCGCCCCCCGCGACCAGGGCGGAATAGCAGTGTGGCCAGTGGTCGCGTCCGCCCGGGCCGACGTTCATGGTCGTCGATGCGCCGATCCGGGGGGAGCGGCCGAACTCACCGATCGCGACGACCAAGGTCTCGTCAAGGAGCCCCCGCGCGGCGAGGTCGGCGAGTAGCGCGGCGGCGGATTGGTCGAAGACCGGACAGCGGTGCTCGCGGAGCATCGGAAAGTTGTTGCGATGCGTGTCCCACGATCCGTCCGGGCCCGCGGCTGGCTCGTCGTCCGATCGGGCCGGCCAGGTGACCTGCACGAAACGGGCGCCGGATTCGACAAGACGCCGGGCCACCAGACAACTCTGGCCGAACCGGGTGGGGCCATACTCGGCCCGGGTCGAGGCCGCTTCCTGATCGAGCCGGAACGCCCGGTCGGCCCGGGCCGACTCGATCAGTGAAAACGCCCTGGTGTAGAAAGTCTCGAAATCGATGGGGCCGAGGTCGTCGCTCGCCCTGGCGGCCGCGCGGAGGTCGAGCCGCGCCCGGAGCCGGCCCAGGGTCATCTCCGGCGGGAGCGTAAACTCCGCGGCGCGGAGCGGGCCGGTGGGGTCATCATACATCGTGTACGGGTCGAAAGCGTTTCCCAGCAGGCCGGCGGACTGGGCGACTCCGATAAACACATTTTCCTTGACCGGCCCGCAGAGCGCGACGTAGCTGAGCGCTCCGGCATCGGAGGGCCGGAACTTTGCGACCGAGGAGCCGACGGAAGGCAGGTCGTCGCGCGACGGCGGCACGGCCAGGCCGGTTGGGGTGAAGTTGGTGGGGTCGTGGCCGGTCAGCACCGTATAAATCGCCGCCCCGTGGTTGGCCAGCCCCTTGGGGTTGAAGCCGAGCGAGCGGATCAGGGCGAACTTGTCGGCATGCCGGGCCAGCCGGGGGAGGACCTCGCCGAGAAAGACCCCCGGTGCGCTCGTGGCGATCGGGCGGAACTCGCCTCGAATCGACGAAGGCGCGTCAGGCTTGGGGTCCCAGAGGTCGATGTGGCTGGGCGCCCCCTGCAAGTACAGCAGAATGACCGATTTCGCCCGGCCGAACCCGCGGCTGCCATCCGGCACGCGACCCGGTTCGCCGCCCCGCTTCGCCCGGGCTCGTTCCTCCCCTTTCAAAAGTTGGGGGAGGCCGAGCCCGAACAGCCCGAGCGTGCCAATCTGGAGCAGCTCGCGGCGGGACCAACCGTCGCACAACCGCCCTGGTCGGTCCAGAATCGAGAGCATACCGGCCACCTCCTCTCGGTGCCGACCGAGCCTTCGACGCGATCCAAATTCGCACCTGTTTTCAGGATTGTCCTGGTCCTGAAGGACGCTTGTCAAGGCAACGGGCCTGCGCCCGAGCCGCTTCGCGGGGCGCAGAGGCTAGCATTCAAGTCAAAATGTTATACATGCGTTGTTTGTGTGCGCGTTAGGTTTATGGATTAGTTTGCAGGAAGTTCCTTGATTGCCTCACGGACGACGGGAAGCTCGCTCGTTTCCCGCCTGATTGCGCGGACGACTCCATCAGGGCCGATCACGACGGTTGTCGGTAAGCGACGAATGCCGAACGACGCGGCGGTCAAGTCCTTGGAGTCGAGCAGGACGGGGAGGCGGAGCTTCGACGAGTCGAGGGCCTTGCGCACATCCTCGGCGTCCTCGCCGACGCTGACCGTGTACAGGGCCACTCCACGCTCCTTCCATTGAGGTTCCAGCTCAGCCAAGGGGGCGAGTACCGACATGGAGTCACTCGACCAGCTCGCCCAGAAGACGAGGATGACCGGCTTACCCTTGAGGCTGGCAAGGTTGACCTGGCTGCCGTCGAGCACTTTGAGTGCGGTGGCCGGCGCGGGCTTGCCGACGAGCTCGGCCGACTCCTGGTAAAAGAGGGCCTCGAACACATCCTCGACACGTTTGGCCCCTTCGGGGAGCTCGGCCCGAAAGGTTTGATCGGGGATCGGCTGGTCGATCGTCCAGGTGTACCGGGCCTCGCGGACCACCCTGCTCTCCTTGCCGCCGCTGAGCGGCGTCACTCGGGTCGAGGTCATTTTTCGCTCGAGGGGCTGGTCTTTGGGGCCGATCCAGAGATCGAGGACTGCGCCATGCCAGTCGACCTGAAAGCGTTCCGTCGCGATGCCGTCGACCTCCTCCGCGCCGACGAACTTCGCCTGGGACGTCTCGCGGAGAATATGATCGCGCATGTCGTGCCGGGTGAGGATTTCCAGGCCCGACCCTTCGAGGATCCTGGGAATGATCAGGGTCCGGGCGATCTGGCCGGCGGGGTTCGGCCCCTCGTAGCGCGAGTAAACCTTCGGTTCCAGGTCGTAGAGCGTGGTCAGCGATTGGCCGTCGCAGACCGCCCGAAGGACGGGCTTCCTGACGTCGTCAATGACCGCTTCGGACTCAATGGCGACCGAATCGGGTCGCCGGACGGCGATCTTGTGGGTCACGACCGTGTCGGGGGCGACCGCGCCGGCGACAGTCGACTTGGTGGTCATCTCAACGGCGACGCGGAACGTCTTGGCGCTCTTCATCACGGTCTGCGAGGCCATTAGAAGCTCGTCGAATCGCGGGTCGATCCGTCGTGTCTCGGTCAAGGGCTTGAACGGGGCGTCGTCGGCCTTGGGTGCCTGGGCCAACACGACCAGTCCCAGAACAGCGAAATAAGAGAACATCGCTTTGTTCCTCACTTTGGAGAAGTCGATCCGGTGCGATGCGAAGGGACCTCGGCCGCTCGGATTCCTTAGTTCAGCATCTCTTGGAGTTGGTCGAGCATGTTGGCGAGGTCCTGGAACCGGGCGATGTTGGGGCCGACCCGTCCGCGCGCGACCGCGGCGATTCGCCGGTTGATCGAGTTCGCGTAGCTCTGGGCCACGGCCAATGTCTGGGCGAGGTCGCGGCGGCGTGCGCCGGCCCGCACTTGCTGGTTCAAGTTGAGCAGGCTGCCGCGGAGGTTGCGTGCGTCGGCGACGAACTGGAACCCCCCTGGCACCGTGCTTGCGTTGGCGGAGACGCCTTGAAGGAAGCCGTCGCTTTCGGCCAGGGCCTGGTTGATCAAGGCCAGGAACGCCGGGCCAGGACCAGGATCGCCCCCAGGGGGAGGAGGGAATCCGGGGTTGACGATGACGCCACCGCCAATCCCGGGCCTGGGAGGCATGAGTTGGCCCGGGACGTTCAGCAGGGTGGCCACCCGATTCAAGGAGTCGATCACAGGGACCCAGGTCTGGATGACCGTTGGCGGCGGATTCGTCTGTCCCAGGAGCGTATTGATGTCGCTGGCCACCAGGCGGAGTTGCTGGAAGGACTGTTGCAACTCCTCGAATCGGATCCGCGCGTTCTGCAGTCCCTGGAAGTACCGGACCTGCTCGTTCAGCGATTGTGCCGAATCCGCCAACGCTCGGAACGAGTTCTGGACGAAGCCGGCATAATTGTTCGTCGCAATTCGGAGGTTCGCGGTCGCATCGGTCAAGCTCCGGACTGAGCAGGGCAGCCCCGGGATCTGGATCGGCTGGACCCCGATCAGCGGCGGCGGCCCGCCCGGGAGGGGGCCGTAGGCGCCGATCAGGTTGCTTATCTGGAAGGCCACTTTCTGGAGCCGGTCGACCGACGCGGAGCTCCGCGGGGAGTTGCCCCCCACGCCACGCAGGACGCTATTCAACTCGGTGAAGGCCAGGTCGAACTGATTCATGGAGCGAGCGATTTGCGCCTGCTCCGCGATCCCCGACTGGGCGTTCCGCGCGACCTGGTTGGCCGCGTTGAGCACCGCTCCGGCCCGCATCTCGACCTGTCGGCCCGCGAACGTGCCATAAAGTTCATAGCGGAGGTTGTCGAGCAGTTGCTGGGCCTCGGTCGCCAGGGAGTTGGCCAGCCCTGGCAATTGCCGCGGTGTGACAGCGCCGGGGGGTGGATAGAACTGGTTGTGGTTGGGGTTGTATGGAGCGTGATCAATCGCGTGGTTCCGGGGCGGATCAAAATTCCCGAATTGACCCAGCGAGGGTCGAGCCATCAGAAGAGCGAGCCCCGTGCATAACCCAGCGGCGAATACTCGAATTTTCATGCTTTGGGTCCTCATCGCCAGGCAAAAAGGGGCCCAGTCAGATTGGGCGTACGGCTTGATGTGCGGGCCTCAGAACCAATTCCCATCCCGCCGTGGACCAGTTGCCCGATCGGCCCGAAGTTTGACCTATGTTTGGGTGATATCTTGCAGGAATTCATCGTTCTCGAGGGGCTGTTGCTTGGGGATTCGGGCGAGTCCTGCCTCTGTTTCGAATGCGCTCGGATGTGCGCCGCCGCAAATCCAGGATGGTGATTGGATGGGTTGAGATTCCGTCCTCACCGCCTGCTGACAAATCTGGCCGGGATCGGCTAGAGTTGAACAGGTTGATACGGATGTTTCAACGATGATGGCTTTGACCACGGCCTTTATTTCTTCCATGAGGCGTAGAGCGGGACCAAGCCGCTGAGGATTTCAAGTGGGTGGGCGATCGGCAACGATCGAGAACTCGACGGGACCAAACCTTGACATCCAACCTTCCTGGCTCACCCCCCCAGGCCGCTGTTGACGGGATCAGTCGACCACGGACGAAAACACCTGGAGAGACCTGCGCCTACGGTATGGCCGGGGGGGCAGTCAGCCTTTTCTCATGAATGTGACCATTCAATGCGCCCACTGCGGTCGGCCACTGAAGGCACCTCGGCAGATGGCTGGTCGACCAGTCCAGTGTCCGAGCTGCAATGGCCGTTTTGTGCTTCCCGAGAACCTCGGGCGGTCGGTTCCCAAGCGAGAGCCAAGTTCCTCGTTGTCCTCGCATGCGTTGCCGAAGCATGATGACATGTTGAGCCGTTCCATGTTGGTGCCGGCTCCCGGAGCGGGGAGCGGGTCGCCAGCCGGTCTGATTTGTCGCCTCGAGCCCAATACCCTCCGCTGGCTCGATGTTACCGAGCACCTCGTCGCGTTCCTCGGCCAGTCGCTGGGCGAACTCCGCCGACGAAGCTTTCTGGAATTCCTCCACCATGACGATCAGGCCCTGGCTGAGGATGAGTTTCGCCAGGCGCTCGAACTGGGGGAGCGGCACGACTTTGTGCTGCGAGTCCGCGGCGCATCCGGCGAATGGCACTACATGCGCGTCCATACCCAGGCCCGCTACGAGCGGGATGGCCGGGTCCATCACATCCGCTGCAACCTGAAGGATGTCACCGACCGGATCCGCGCGGAGCAAGAGCTGCGGCGACGGACCGAGCAGTTGACCGACGCCAACCTGCGCCTGCGTCAGACCAACGAGAAGCTCAAAGAAGCGCAGAGCCAGCTCATCCATTCCGAGAAGCTCGCCTCGCTGGGCACTCTCGCGGCGGGCATGGCCCACGAGATCAACAATCCACTGGCGTTCGCCTCGAGTAACGTCGAAGTGCTCGAACGCGAGCTCGGCACCATATTGAGGCTCCTCGAATGCTACCGGTCGGGCTGGGAGATCTTGCACCAGGCCAACCCCGATCTGGCCGGCGAGATCGCTCAACTCGAAGAGCAGGTCGACATGCCGTACTTGCAGGAGAACCTGCTCAGCATGGCCCAATCGACGCGCAAGGGGTTGAAACGGGTCGCTCATACCGTTCAAAACTTGCGTGGATTTGCACAGCTTGACCGGGCCGAGATCGGTGAGATCGACGTCAACCTTGCGATCGATCAGAGCCTGAGCATGCTCGGCGACCTGCTGAACCGCAACCAGATCGAGGTGGTCCGTCGATTCGCCGAACTCCCCCTGCTCGAATGCGCTCCCGCGCACATGAACCAGGTCTTTCTCAACCTCTTGATGAACGCCATGCAGGCCATTGAGGCGTCCGGAAAATCCTCCGGCCGACTTGAGGTGATCACCGGCCACCAGGGGGAGCTCATCCTGGTGGAACTCGCCGATGACGGCTGCGGCATCCCTCCCGATATCCTCTCTAAAATCTTCGACCCCTTCTTCACCACCAAGCCGATCGGCCGCGGCACCGGACTCGGCCTGAGCCTCAGTCACGGCATCATCGCCGAGCATGGCGGCCGCGTCGACGTCGAGAGCGAAGTCGGCTTGGGGACCCGGTTCCGCATCCAGATGCCGATCCGTCGTCACGCCGGCGGAGCCCAGCCGCCAAACGATGCAAGCCCCCCGGCCGTTTCGATCGCGTAAGGTGGGCACGGCCCACGAGGGGCGAGCGTTTGCTTGCGGTTCCCCTGCGTTTCGCTCGCCTTTCGGGCGAGCGTCTGTTTCATTCCCACCAGGCTGGGAGAGAATTGCCAACCAGGTGATGAAATCGGGACAGCAGCCTCTTGAATGCGCCAGAACGTTCTTGTAAAAGAGTTCCACTTGCCCTTGGCTGTTGGGGGGCTGTGGGTCTGGAAGACCAGGTCTAGCTCGGTGCTCTGCACCAGGGCGGCGTTGCGCCGCTCGAGCGTTTGGGTTTTCATGCGTCACAACGAAGGCTGTTTCAGACTCGCTATCGTCCCGAGGGGGTCGTAGTTCTTCGCGGGTCTGGATCAACCTCGCCGGTCGTGGTTCCGCGAAGAACTACGACCCCCTCGGGACGGCGAGTCAGAGAGCCTTCGATGTTCCAGGTCTTGTGGTAGACGATCTTCCAGACTCTTGAGAGCGGGCTGTCTCGAACGCGTTCGAGCAGCCCGCTTTCTTCTCGTGGTTGTGGCGATAGGGGAATGATGCTCTCATAAGTCAAGCCGGCAATGCCCAGTTTCGGGTGGGTTCCAGGGTTGAGATCAGAGCTCGCTTCCCAATCAACTCCTACCTCCAGCGGGATTAGGCAAACGTGGCGATTTCCCTACGCTTAGCCGACGTGAGACTCGCCTGGGAGACCCAGGATCCCGAACTCGTCAGCCTCGTTGAGCGGTTGGCGGAGCAGTCGGACGACGAGGACTCGGGAACGCCTGTGCGAGAGGGAGCGCCGACCTTCGCCAAGTTTCTGGCGGAGATTCGCGGCAAGCCATTTCGACGCAAGCCGCGGGCCGAGCAGGCGCACTATCGCGTCGAGCAGATCAAGGCCCTGGAGGCGGCGGACGCCGAGGTCCCCTTGCCCGACCGGCTTCGCTTGCACGAGGTCATTGAGGCTCTCTGGCACGACGACGGACCCTACGCCCGCTCTTGCCTGCTGGCGATCATCGCTCGGGTCAAGCTCACCTACGGTCCTTGGCGGGCCTTGAAGCGAATTTTCAAGGAAGCCGAGGCCCGGGGCGATACCGAAATCTTCGGCGCCCTGGCCGCCCGGTTCGATGCCGCGTATGCCAACCGGGACCATGAGGTCAGCCGCGATACCCTGATCTACCTCTGCCGTCGTGCCTGGCGATACCTCAGGCGGACCGCGGTCACTCTCCCGGCCTGCTACGCCGACCTCGCAGGAGAGGTTCTCGCCTGGTATCCCGATCGGACCAACTGGTCGGAGACCTGGGTTGCCAACCAGATCTTTCATCACGAGAGTGGGAACTACAATCGGAGCCGGTTTACCCACTCGACCCGATCGAGTGATTTTTTGAAGGAACGGGCGTTCGCCGATCTCTGGAAGCGAACGCCTCGCCCGCTGTTTAGCCTGTTGGAGCGGGCGCGGAGCGATCGAGTCCGGGAGTTCGCGGCCGGTGCATTGAAGGCCGATTTTCGGGCCTCGATCCGTGAGATCGAGCCCTCTTGGGTGGCTTGTCTCGTCGATGTTGAGAGCCGTTCGATCGACGAGTTCGTGGTCTGGATTCTCAACAACGTGCCTCGGTTCGAGCAGGCCGCCTTTCGGACGCTTGGCCTGCACGACGCCGTCCTCAGGCTGTTCGACTCCGCGTCGCACGAGGCCCGCGCCTATGCGGCCGACTACGCCCGGACTCATGCGCGGGACCTCCCCGTCGCGGAACTGATTCGCCTGGCCAACAACGGACATGCCGCCGTGCGAGGCCTGGCCGGTGACCTGCTGCTGTCACGCGACCCGCGCACCGAGGTCGGTCTCGAGGCCTGGGGCCAACTCCTCGAAACGGCCTATGGCTATGAACTGGCCGGCGCCGTGCTTCGCAAGCATTTCGGAAACCGCGAGTTGACGCCCGATTGGTTCAAGGAACGCCTCTTTTCCCCGAGCCTGGGGGCTTACCGGTTCGCGAAGGATCGGCTTCCCGAAGTTCATCCTTACCAGAAGCTCGGCCTGGATTTTTTCCGGGGGATGATCGAGGAGATCGAGAACCGGCCCTCCTCGACCTGGCGTGCTGTCACCTACGCGATGGGTGAGCTCGCTCGGTTTGACTTGAATTCACTCGATCCTTCATTCCTTCAATGGCTCATCGTTCATCCGTTCACGAGCAAGACGGTGGCCGATTGGATCGATGCGGGAACGCTCAAGGCGAACACCTTGCCGCTCGATTTCACCAAGATGCTCGCCTTTCACCCGGCCTGGGAGGCGGACCCCTGGCTGGTTGCGCTCAAGCGACAATACGCCTGGGCCCGATCCGTTGAGTTCAATGAAGAACTGGCCGATCGCGTGCTCGGCTGGCTTCGGGATGTCCGGCGCTTCTCCCCGGCCGATCTCGGTTTCGACTGGCTGTTCAAGCTGGTGGTGCGGAGTGAGCCTCGCTACCACGATTTTGCCGTCGAGACCATGATTCGCGGGTTCGTCCCGGCCGACTTCGCCCTCGAAGGGGCGGCAGCGGCGACACCGGCCCCGGCGAGCGAGGCGGTCGCCGTCGACTTGAAAGGGGCCTCGTTTCTGTTCACCGGCAAGATGGCGACAATGCCGCGCAACGAGGCGGAGGCCAAGGTCCGCCAAGCCGGAGGCGCGATCGCGTCCGGGGTCACGGCGAAGCTCTACTACCTTGTCATCGGCGATGAGGGTTCACCGCTTTACGGGAACGGCAAGAAGGGATCGAAGCAGCTCAAGGCCGAGGATCTCAACAATGCCGGGGCAAACATCAAGATCATCTCGGAAACGGCATTCTTGAAGATGATGGCCGGTGAGCAACAAACGTTCTCGGCCGATACGACCCTCGCCGGTTGCGAGCGACTCTGGGAAATGGCCACGGCGCCGGGGCCCGGAGATGCGCCGCTGGCTCAGTTTGCGATCAAGTATCTCAGACGTCATCATCCCGACATCGCCCTGGCGGAGACGGACCGGCCGGTCGACCCTGGGGCGGAGATCCCCGGCGAGTTCTTGACGCTCGACCGGGTGCAGCCGCTCTTCGCCGAGAGCCGCAAGCCGCTCCGTGAATTCGCCCTGGAGGTGGCCAGGTGGGACTTTGCCCGCTGGGCGCCGCCGATCGAAGCCCTGATTGCCCTGGCTGAGGTCCCCTACCCCGAGGTTCGCCAGTTTGTGGCGAAGGCGCTCCTGGCCGATGAGTCACCGGAGAACCGTCGGTTCCGGGTCCCGCCCGAGGTCCTGACACCCACCGCAGTTTACAGGTTTTGCGAATCGGCCGACGAATCCACGCGTGATCTTGGCATGCAACTGATTGCGCGATCGCCCCGGCTCCGGCTCCCCGAGGAGTTATTCCGGTTGACGGAGAGCCCCGACCGCAAGATTCGCGCTTTCGTGATCCGAGCGATTTGGTCGCTCTATCGCGATCGGGGGATCACCGAGGGGTGGAAGCCGGTCGTCCCGGCGCAGTCGACCGTAGGCGCCGCGGCAAAGAAGGCGGCCGCCAGCCTGGCCGAGTCCCGGGGCCAAGGGGCTCCGGCCCGCCCCGAGAACTTGCCCGCCTCTCCGTTGAACCTCTGGAAGTTCCTTCGGCGCACCCTTTTCGAGATCCCTCCTGCCCGGCCCGAGGCGGTGAAGGATCAGGAACCAGGGGGGGCTGAGCGGATCAAGCCGCTCCCGGCCCGGAAGGCCAAGCTGGCCCTGGTCGAGGTCATGAGAGACCTGGCGCTGGAGGAGATCGGTTTTGCCCGAGGGGTATTGCCACTCCTCGAAGAGTTCATGACCTCGAGGGGACCAAGTGAGCGGGCGGCCTGCCTGGTCGCCGTCACCCGGATCCGCCACGCTTATCCCGACCTCGCCCGCCCCGATTCCGCCCGCCGTCACGAGGAGGCCGTCTCTTGAGCCTCGAGAAATACCTCAACTACCGCGGCGACGTGAAAGCGATCGCCGGGGTCGGCCCGATCGTCGCCTTCGTGACCGTTCATCCCGAAGGACGAGCCACGGGGGTTTACCGACTCGACGCCGACAAGCTGACGATGGGGCTGGATCCAGTCCCCACCGGCGGCCTGGTCGTGCTCGGTGATGACGACGAGGAGACGCTCTGGGTCGGCGGCGAGGATGGGCAAGTTTACCGAGGCTCCGTGCGAGGGGGGGCGCTCAAGCCGCTGGGGGCGTCGCTCGGCCTGGCTCCGAAGGCGCTCGCTCTGCTGGCCGAGGGGCGGCTTGCGGTGCTCGCCGGTTCTCAGGTCGTCATTCTGGCCCGGAAGGATGGCAAACCGCTGCAAACGTTGCCGCTGGCCGAGCCGGGCACGGCGCTGGCGGCTGATCCGACCGGTCGCTGGCTGACGGTCGGAACGGCCCAGGGGACGGTCACGGTCTTCGACGTCGAGGACAAGCCCGAGTTCTTGCTGAGCGCTTCGGAGAAGCTTCACGAGGGGGCGGTCACCGCGCTTTTGTTCGAGCCCGAGGAGTTGCGGTTCCTCTCGGCGGGGGCCGACTTGAAGTTGTTGTCGACCCACGCTCGGGGGAAGCTCGAACCCGAAGATAAAGGCAAAGGGGCGAGCCACACTGATCGGATCAGCGCCTTGATCTGGGGACCCGGCGATCGGCTCTACTCCGGGAGCCGCGACGGCACGGTCAAGAACTGGCCCCGGTCCGGCGGCGCCCGCCCTGCCACGCTCAAGGACGGAATGGCCAAGGTGGTGGCACTCACCCTGGTGCAGGTCCACGACCGAGCCCGGTTGGTCGCGGCCTGCGAGGACAACACGCTCAGGTTCTTCACTCTGGATGCGGCTGGTAAGTTCGGCGAGCCGTCACACAGGGTCGAAGGCGCTCAGCGAAGGGCGCTGAATGAGCTGGCTCAACCCGAATCGCGGCAGCGCGAGGCGGCCATTGAGGAGCTGGCGGAGTTCGACGACGCCGCTTCCCTGGAGCTGATCTCCGCCCAGGTCGGCCAGGACGCGGATCCCGCGCTTCGGCTCCTGGCGGTCCGCAAGCTCGGTGGATCGAAACATCCCCGCGCCGCGAAGCTTCTGGAACCCTGGCTCGGCGAGTCGGGCGAGGCGGTGCGGTTGGCAGCGCTCGAAGGGCTGCGCCGCCACCTGGGGGAAACCGACCTGAGGCCGCTCGACCTGGCCCTGAAGGTCGAGAAAGCCGACGTCGGCTGCGAGGCGGTCCGGGCCTTGGAGACGCTCGCGAAGCAGGATGACCGCGCCTTCGCCCGCCTCCTGGAGACGCTCAACGCCCGCCCGGCGGAAGTGCGTCAGGCGGCCCTGGCGAGCCTCGAAACGGTTTACGACGCCAGGTCGCCCGAGGCGAGCCTGGTCGCTCTCAATTCCAAGCATGCCGACGTCAGGCGACTTGCGATCGTTCGCCTGTTTCAACGCGGGATGCTCAAGGATCAAGGGGTGCAAACCGCCCTCCGCCGCCGGGGCGAAGACGAGGACCCGGAGGTCAGGCGCACGGCCTTTTTGCTCTCGCTCTACACCCGCGAGCCGTTGCTCGAGGCGTTGCGCCGTCGCGATCCGGACTTGCAGCGTCAACTGCTCGAGCTCGAGGGAGCGTCCGCGGAGGTGGAGCCGGCCGAGAAGAAAGCAAAGCCGGCAAAAGGGCGGGCCAAAGCGGCGAAGTCCGATCGGGCAGAGCTCGTCCTCGAGGATGACGACTTCGCTCCGCTCTTGCAGGCGACGGCAAGCCGGGCCCTGGATACGAGCTTGCGAGGGGCACGGGGCCTGGCCCTGCTCGGCGACCCGCGCGCCTTCGGTCTGCTGTTGCAACTGAGCCGCGAGGAGGATGCGCGAGCCCGGGTCGAGGTCTGCCGCGCGTTGGCCGCGCTCGATGATTCCCGCGCGATCGAACGGCTCCGCTCGTTGTTGCATGACCGCGAGCCCGAGGTGCGCGACGCGGCCTTCTCGGCCCTGGCCCAGATCCACCAGGCCGACCCGTTGCTCGGCGCCGAGTCGGGCCTGGGCTCCTCCTTCGAGGACGTCCGCCGTCGTGGTCTCCAACTGCTGATCGCTGAGATTCGCAAGGCTCCTCCCAAGGGGACGGAGGGCCCTGCCCTGTCCCACCTGGCCCGGGCCCTGAATGACAGTTTCGAGTCGGTCCGCAACGAAGCGTTCAAGGCCACGCTGAACCTCCAACTGGCCGGCGGGGGGGCCGGAACCCTTCGGTTCGTGGGGCGGAGCATTCATGCCGCCGTTCGCCGCGAGGTTTTGACCGAGACCATGGCGCAAGTCAGCCAGCCCT
Source organism: Singulisphaera photorubra (assembly GCF_045290345.1). Classification (GTDB taxonomy): domain Bacteria; phylum Planctomycetota; class Planctomycetia; order Isosphaerales; family Isosphaeraceae; genus Singulisphaera. The sequence continues at coordinate 7,578,734 of NZ_CP155447.1, forward strand.
GGGGCTGGGATCTGCTCCTGGAGTTTTTCAACGACCCGGACCCCACCCTTCGCGACGATGCGTTCGAGTTCGCCAACAAGAAGACGAAAGGCCTCGAGTTTCTCGATGCTGGGCTCAGCTCGCGCTATCCCGACATCCGCAAGCGGTCGGTCGAGGCCCTGGTCAAGAAACGCACCAAGGCGGCGCAGGCCTTGCTCGTCAGGGCCGTGGGAGATGAGGACCGCGACGTCAGGCTGGCGGCCCTGGAGTCGCTGGTCGTGGCTGACGCTCGGCCCGAGCTCGCCAAGGCGCTCGACAACCCTCACGCCGATGTCCGCCTGAGGGCGGCCCGAGCCCTGGCCGGCCATGGCGATGTAGCCGCCCTTCAGCCGCTCCTGGCCCTGGCGACGGAACCGGAGCCGTTGGAAGCCGAGCGGAAAGGAGATTGGGCCAAGCGGGTCGAGTCGGCCCTCGACGGGCTCGGAGAACTGGGAGATCCGGCCGCCCTGACGAGCATCATCCCCCAGCTCGACAGCCCGAACGGCTCGATCCGGGCCCATGCGGCGAGTGCCCTGATCTGGGTCGCCCGCCCGGAGACGCTCGACGCCTTGCGGCAGGCCCTTTCGCATGCCGATCCGAAGGTGAAGTACAACGCCGCGCTGGGCTTGGCTTACGCGGGCGAGTCGTCGGTGGCGCCGATCGTGTTCTCGATTCAGGCTCGGGAGTTCCTCGACGCCAATCAGCTCCTGGCGGCCGCACTCTCTCTGGGGACCGCGGGGGAGGACCAGCTCATCGTCTTCCTCGACGACTCGAAGGGGGACGTCCGGTTCCAGGCGTTACTGCTCCTGATGCTCCTGGAGTGGAAAGCACCGCGAGCCGCCGCCACACGCGTCCTGGCCTGTCTGTCGAGTCGCACGCCGAGGGGCCGGCTCGTCGCCGCACGGGCTCTGGAAAGTCTTGGCGACTCGACCGCTTTCCGCTCGTTCGTGGTTCATTTGATCAACGATCGGGGGGACGAGCCGAGCCGGACGATTACCGAATCGACCGTCGATGCGTTGGCGGAGCTCCTGGCTTATGGGACGCCCCTGGTTCGGGCTCGAACCGTGGACTTGCTCCATCACCTCCGCGAGAAAGAGCAGGCGGCCTGGGATCTGCCGTGGTCGATCCACGCGTCTCGATTCGCTTCTGAGATTGCCGCGCTGCGAACCCAGGCCGAGACACGCTCGAGTGTGTCGCTAGCGTACGACCGGCCCGAACTTCTGGAACTGGCCTTTGGCGCGTATGTAGGGCTGGTCCGCGAGCAAGGGGGCTCGTCGAACCGCAAGAAGAAAGGGACCGGCGTCGACCCGCAGGTTGTCCGGGTCCGGCAGACCGCGCTCGGCCGACTGCTGGCCTTGGCCCAGACCGATCCCCACTTCGCCCGGGGGGCCGTTCCCGTCTTGATCCAGGCGCTGGGTGATCCGAACCAGGGAGTCCGTTTGCTGGCGTTCGAGCAGTTGCAGACCCTGGGGGTCGACGCGCCCCTGCTCGGCTCGGAAGCCTTGGGCGCGGGGCACACCGACCTGGGGGTCAAGGGGCTCGAAGTCCTGACCAGCGGCGCGGCGGCCGGCGAAGGCCGGGCGATCCTCGAACGCGTCATGCTCACGCGTCAAGACGAGCTCGCGATTGAAGCGGCTCGGCTTTTGATTGAGACCCAGGGCCCTGTTGCCGTGGCCGGGCAGGCGCTCACGGCGGCCCACGAACCGTTGCGGGAGCGAGCCGTCGCCTGGCTGACCGCCGCGTACGACAAGGACGAGGCCGCAGGCGTCCTCTTGCGGGAGGCGCTGAACTCTCGCTATCAACGGGTCCGGGAGGCCGCCGCGTTCGATCTGGCCACGAAGAAAGATCAAGCTGCCTTCCCCGCGCTCGTGCGGCTATTGGAGCAGGTCCAACTACCGGCCCCTCAGGTCAGAATCATCCGGGCGCTCGCGACCCTTGGCGATTCGCGAGCTCCCGACGCTCTGCTCGATCGCTTGCAAACCGACCCGAGCGGTACGGCGTTGGCCGACCCTCTGATCGCGACGGCCGGCGGGTTCCGCCGCCCCGAGAACGTCGATCGCCTGCTCCGCCTGATGGAGAACGATCGGAAGCGGCGCGAGGTTGCGTTTGAAGCTGTGCTCACAATCAGCGGGTTCGATCAATACGTCCACGACCCGGAAGACGAGCTGACAGATCGGCGCTGGGAAGTGGAGCAGCATCCGCGTCACCCCGAAATTCTTGCCCGCCTGCTGGAACGCTGTTCGGCCCTGGGCGAACCAAAACTCTTGAGCCGGCTCGTTCCAGGGGCGCGGTGGGCTCGTGCCAATATTGTTGATCCGGCCCTGGCCGTCCTGATCCTTCATCCCGACGAGGCGCTTCGCCGCGACGCGGTCGAAGCCCTCGGCTGGCGGGTCCGCAAGCGTGGGACTGATGCCGAGCCCTTGTTGAAAGTGCTGTCGCATCAAGATCCGATCACACAGTTCCTGGCCGCGGAGGCGCTGGCCAAGGGGGGGCGGACCGAAGGCCTGAACGTCTTGCTCGCGAGTCTTGACTTCGTGAGCGACCTGAACCTTCGCCGGCGCGCGGTCGAAGCCCTGGGCGCACTCGGCGACGAGCGGGCCCTCGACACCCTGCTGCGGCTCGCCAGCGATGCAGGGCATGCGTTGCAGGAACAGGCGGCCGAGGCGATTGGCCACCTGGGGCGATCGTCCAAAGCCGACGATATCTTCAAGCTTTTGGAACGATACGCCAAGGGGGAGCAGGCTCTCTTGGCCTCGAACGCGGTGCGCGGTCTGCGCTGGCTCGACACCCGCGCCGGGTGGCAAGCCGTTCGCCGCGCGGCGCTCGAAGGCGACTCGCCCTTACTGCGCACGACCGCTCTAGAGATGCTCGCGTTCAATGATGATCCGGCGACTCGCGATCTGTTCCTCCGCCAGCTTGCCGGCGGAGCAGAAGACGAGAGGATACCGCTGCTGGACGTGGCTCTCGCCAGCGCCCGGCGGCTGTTCGGACCTGATTCGCTCGAGCCCGATTACGCGCTCTTGCGGAACCCACAACTCTATGATGATGACGAACGGCTCAACGCCGTGGCCCGAGTCTGCGAACGGGGCGAAGCGAGCCAGATCTTCGAGATCGTGACGAAGGCGTCTCGCGAAGTGCAAGAGTTGTTGACGACGCATCTTCTGAGCCGCCCCAGCCTCCCTCTGGAGGAGGCCCGTGCCGCTCTTGAGCGTCCCGAGGCCCAGGCCGTCGAACTGGCGGCCCGGGTTCTGGGCCGGGCGGGGCCAGCCGCCAAGCCGATGGCAGGGGCACTCGAAGCAGCCTTGCCGAAGTGGTGCAACGCCTGGGAAGAGAGCCGCCGCAAGAGCGAACGGGGAGAGACCAAGGAGACCGAACGCCTGGCCGAATCGCTCACGCCTTGCGTCCGGAACCTGGTCTGGGCGGCGGGACGGCTCGGCACTTCGCGGGAGACGCTGCTCGAAATGGCCGCAGCCCGCCCCGGCGATCGCATCTACCGGCCGCTCCGGCTCGCAGCCGTGACCGCCTTGACTTCTTGGAAGCCAACTCCCGAGATCGCGGTCGCCCTGGAGAGGGCCGCGACGGGCGACGATCCCGAGCTCCGCGCGCTCGCGGCCTCGGCCGCCGGCCGCGACGGGGGGGAGCTGGCCACTCGACTTGCCGATCAGTTCCTTGCAGACCGGGTGAGCTTTCCTCGCGTCGTCAAGAACCAGGACGTCAAGGCGAAAACGCTGGCACGGCTGGCCGCCGCTCGGATCCACGAGCAAGGCGTTGTGCTCCCTTATCTGGTCGCGCAGGCTGATGTCGAAGGGCTGACCGCCGTGATGGGCGATCGCAGCCTGCCCACGCTCACCCGCCTGGGGGCCGTGGAAGCACTGGCCAAGCTGGCCCGGGAAGACGCCGAGGATCAGCTTCGCACCCTCGGCACGGCGACCGACGACGATGAAGACCTGCGCAAGGCCGCCTGGCGCGGTCTTCGGAGATCGAAACGGGCTCGAGTGAAAGCCGCTGGATCCGAGGTACGGTCATGAGCGACGAGACCCCGAGCGAAGAGAAGGCCCCCTCCACTCCTTCTCCTGAACCGGCCGAGCCCGAGCATGTCGAGGTCAACCTCGCCTATGCGGGGGCGAGCACGCTGGTCGCCTCGGGGGCGACGGCGGAGCTGACCCTGGCCGGCAACATCCGCCGCCCTCCCGTCCGGTTCGAGGCGACCCTCAAGGATCCGCTCCGGTTTCGCGAAGCGATGTCGGCCCTGTATGCGGTGGTCGGAAGTGACTATCGCTATGTGCCCAAAGATCGGACGGCTTATGTGGCCTTTCTGCGGATGCGCCGGGAGTCGGCCAGTCAGGGACTCTGGCAGGCGCAACGGGCCTATTTCTCTTGGCTGTTGCGCAACGACCCGTTGGCCTACCTGATCCTCGACCCCGTGATCACGGTCCACCCCGACCAGGTCTTCTTCGAGGTCTTCAGCAAGGATGAGGGGGCCTATGCCAAGCTCGGGATCGATCGCGACGCTTTCGATCAAACCGCGGAGCCAACCCACGGCACCACCAACATCGACTTCAGCCAGGCCCTGTTCGCGGGACTCCAGCAGATGCGGAGTTACCGCGAGACCAGGCTGAGCCTTGGGCGGGACGGGGTGAAGTTGGCCACGGCCGCGGTCGGCGAGGTGCTCGAGAAACAGATCAGGGTCCCCGACTCCTGGCTCCGTGGGTTCCTTCAGGTGCAGTCGGCCGCGGCCTTGCCGATGGATTCTTTCTCGCTGGCGCCGATTGATCTCTATAACGTGTTGTGTCAGCTCCGGCTGCAAGCCGATCGCAAGGGGCAGCGGCGTGGCTTGCGGATCGAGCTCGTTCCCGGGGAAGTGCCCCGGCTCGTCATGGAACCTTGGGATCTGGTCGTCCCGTCCACCAGCGGGATCTACAAGGGGAAGTCGGCCAAGGTTGTGCGGGTCTGGGGCCGGCGCAGGCTCTCGGCCTTGCGGCGATTCCTTCCCTTCGTTGATCAGATCGATGTCTCGCTCCTGGGCAGTGGCCTGCCGAGCTTCTGGATCCTTCGGGGAGGCGGGTTCTCGCTCACCTTGGGGCTGACCGGGTTCACGGCGGCCAACTGGTCTCAGGCGGTCAATTTTGATCTGCTCCTGCCCCGGAAGACCAAGTCGACGCCCGTCCTGGATGCGGTTCTCGCCCACCTCGAGAAGCACTGGTCGGCGGGCGCGGGGGAACTCGCCAAGTCGACCGGCCTGAAATGGCCCGCGCTCCTCGAAGCGCTTCAGCTTGGCTGCCAGCAGGGCAAGCTGATGTATGACCTGGCCGCGAATGTCTATCGGCTTCGCCCCTTGACCGAAGACCCACTCGACCTGACCCGCCTGGAGTATCGCAACCCGCGTGAGCGGATCGCCCACGACCTCGTGGTCCGCCGAGGAGCGGTCAAGATCGTCACCGAGAACCGGATTCCCGCCTCCGGCCTGGAATTGACCGGCAAGGTCGTCGTCGAGGAGGACAGGCGCGAGTACCGCCCCCAGTTACTCATGGCCGACGAGGGGCAGGTCACCCGCGCGGATTGCACCTGCCCTGCCTTCCGCAAGCAAGGGCTGAAGGCCGGCCCTTGCGTCCACCTGATCGCCCTCCGGCTGGCCTACGCCGAGCAAGAGGCGAAGCGGCTCAAAGGAGGGGACGCCAAGCAGGTGGTCACCGTCGAGACACGCACCTACAGCCGACGCGACCCGAACGGGGAAGAGGTCCACCAGGTCTCGTTGGAACGCCGTCGCTTGCGGATCCGCTGGGGGCGGGCTGGAGTCCCCCCTCGATTGCAAACCCTGACGTTCGATACTCTCGACGAAGCACGCACCGCCTACCTCGCCCGGATCGGCGAGCTGGACGCCCGCGGCTTCCTCGATGCCACGGCGGGATGAAACCCAATGAGTAGGACCATCCGGACCACCGACCCGATGACCCTCTGGCGTGCCATCGAGCAGGCTGGCGGTACGCAGGCCTATGTCGAGGCTCAACTCGCCGAACGCGGGTTCCTGGTCAAGCGCCGCGAGACCGACAAGATGTCGGAACGCGAGCTCGAGGCTTATAAGAAATCGCTCAAGCTCGAAGCGAAGGAGAAGCGACTGCTCCAGGCCGAAGCGTGGCGGGCGTACAAGACCAGTCACATCGTCTACCTGGGCGAAGGAATCTTCTGGAAGGATGACGTCAACGGCCCTGATAAGTGGGATCTCCCTCACGCCGAGGAGCGCGCGGCCGAAAACGAGCTCCCCCCCTTGGACTCGCCCCGGCAACTGGCCGAGGCCCTGGGCCTGAGCCTATCGGAACTCCGCTGGCTGGCTTATCACCGCGAAGCGGCGACCCGGATCCACTATCGGCGGTTCACCATCCCCAAACGCGACGGCTCCGAGCGTGCGATCTGGGCACCGATGCCCAAGTTGAAAAGTGCTCAGCACTGGATTCTTCGGAATATCGCCGAGAAGCTTCTCGTCCATGGCTCGGTCCACGGCTTCTTGCCGGGCCGCTCCACCTTGACCAACGCGGCGGCTCACGCCAACCCGAAGGTCGTGGTCAAGATGGACATCAAAGACTTCTTTCCGACCGTCACGCTTGCACGCGTTCGCGGTATCTTCCGCAAGGCGGGCTACCGCGAGCAGGTGGCCACGCTGCTCGCCTTGTTATGCACCGAGTCGCCGCGCGAGGTCGTCGAGCATGAGGGGCAGACCTACTACATCGCGCTCGGCCCGCGCTGTCTCCCCCAAGGGGCACCCACCAGCCCTGCGTTGACGAACACGCTCTGCCTGCGGATGGATCAACGCCTCAGCGCCCTGGCGAAGCGGTTCGGCTGGCGGTACACCCGCTACGCCGACGACCTGACCCTGAGCCTGCCTCACGACCACAAGGACAAACCGAGGCTCGGCGCCCTGGTCGGCACGGTGCGGCGGGTCGTCGAGGCCGAAGGATTTACCATCCATCCGAGCAAGACCCGCGTCGCCCGCGCGGGGGCCCGGCAAACGATCACCGGCCTGGTCGTCAACGGCGACCAGGTCCCCCGCACCCCCCGCAAGTTCCGCCGCGAGCTCCGCGCCGCTATCCACAACAGCCGCAACGGTAAGCCGCTGCATGAAGGCGAGTCGCCCACCACCTTGGCCGGTTCCGCGGCTTACGTGTATATGACCGACCCTGCGCTCGGCGCGAAGTTTTTGGAGGCGATCAAGCAAGAAGCTTGAGGTTGTTAGAAAACAAAATTCATGGATGGAAATGTGCCGTGTTCCGAGATCTTGCTCAAGGAGTCAGAGGGCTTTCCCATGGGTGGTCCAGCGCTCCTTGATGGCATCAAGGTCAGACTTGGCGTGCCGGTCTCCCAATTTCAGCCCAAGGAGGAGGTGGAGGTCGGTGTGGTGACGCAAATCCCCGATCTCTGGCGAGCGGCCGAGGACGCATCTCGGCTTTATCAGTTGTACCTGTGCGACTTGCAGAGGAACGGGTTGCACGAGCGAGTCATCTCCGCTTGCGCTCAGATTCGTCGTTACGCGGCTCGCGGACCGGGCCGGGAAGCAGGCCTGTTCACCTTTTCGTTCGAACTCGACGCTTTGTGCATTCTGAAGAACTACGAGGGCGCCTGGCGGCGGCTCAGGCTGAACGAGGAGATTGCGCTGGGGAATAGGCTTCGTCTCTCCCGTCGGCAGTGGGAAGCCGACGAAGTGATCTGGTTCGAGTTCAACCATGCGCCCCTGCTCTACTTTTTAGAGCGGTATCGGCAGGGCTGTTCCCTGCTGGAAGCGTGGTTGGACCACTGGTTCCGAGGCGGGAAGGTGCGGAGCTTTAATGACGTACTCTTCCGTGTCTACAACGGCGATGAGGAACCTGCGAACCGGTGTCGAGTGACGTTGGCTCACTTTTATCATCGCCTTGACAAGTGCCTGCGCGAATGGACCCATTGGGAGGCGTTCGTCGACGGCTTCCACCCACGCCTCTTTCGGCTGGCCGGTGTCCGCCGCGAAGCGTTACTCATGGACTCGGAGCACCTCGCCCCTTTTTTTTTAACGCGCTCATGGCCCTCCGCAAGGAACGGACGACCTCCGGTGTGACTCGAGGTCAAGCCGACCTGATCGAGAGTTCAGAAGCCGTGCGGAAGTGGCAAGCTGAGACGCAGAGCAAGCGGGATCAGTTTGACGAACGGATTCAGCCTACTCGGGAACGAATCGACGTGAAGTTGCGCCAGTTGTTTCCTGAATTGGAGAGTCTGTAGCGAGGATGCCGGGATCTCTTTTTTACGCTCTGCGTGGGGAACGCCGTCCGCGACGCTCAGCGTCGTCTTTCCCGGCGGGTGGGGCCGCGGAGCGGCCAGAACGGCATTCCCACGCAGAGCGTGGGAACGAGTTTCTCCTGTGGATTTCGGTCTCCTGGCAATATCAGGTGGCACTCATTTGTGGCTAGTCTGCCGGGTGGGCCAGTCATGGGTGGCTCAGTTGGCCTACAGCGTGTTTCTGTGAATTGTGATATTGCTTGTAGTTGTGAGAGTATAAAATGAATAATGTGAAAACGATTTCGATGTGTCTTTGTGATCGGCCTGATTATGCGCGACAGGTCCTTGAGGCGCTCCGCGCGTGTGACGGCATCGGTGACTATCTTGTGCTGCCTCATGTCGAGCCTGGCAATGAGGAGGTTCGCGCCTTGATCGAGGCGATCGACTTTGCTGAATGCTTGCCGACGTTCAACGAGCGACGACTGGGCGTTAACCGCAACACGGAGAATGCGCTTCTTGATGGCTTCAGTTTCGGTGATTTCGTCATCCACATTGAGGATGACATCCTCCTTGCTCCGGACGCTCTCCGCTACTTCGAGTGGGCCGCCGCGCGTTATGCGGCCGATTCTTCCGTGTTTTCGGTGACCGGATACAATCGCCGGGCGGATCCGGTGGCTCCTGAGGATTACCACCGGACGCGTCTTCGTGCCTGGTTCCATCCTTGGGGGTGGGGAACCTGGAAGAACCGTTGGGAGCTCTTTAGCGGTCGGCTTTATCTCAGCCCTTGTACATGGGACGTGTTTCTGAATGTGAATTTTTGCGCGGAGGAGCGGACTCCCTGTTGTCATGAGGTTTATCCGGAGCTCGCTCGCACGCAGAATATCGGGAGATATTCAGCCATTGGATCGCACATGGCGGAGGAATCCTGGTTTTTTAAATATCGATACTTGAAGTATTGGGCAGGCAACCAAGTCGTGCCGGTTGCCGAATTTCACGACGCGAATCCGTCAGGAAAGGCTACCTGAGCCTGTCGGTCGAGGATCGAGTGGTCGCCAAGGCCTTGTAGAGGACGATTTGGCTGGGGTTGAGGTAGAGACGGTTGAAACCGAGATCGCGTAGCCTGCGGTGGAAGACGACATGTTCGCAATCGTCTCCACCGTAGGTTGTGGCCTTGAGGCACTCCATGCGATAGACGCCTAGCCCGCCGAAGCACGACCAGACGGGTTGCAGGTGATCGCCGCGTTGCAGCGAGAGTTCCTTGGCCTGCTGGACGGGAAGCGGATCCTCCGTGCCCGGAATCCGGTAGGCCCAGGTGTCGAGGTGGGTTGGTTTCCGGTCTCGGGAACGCGGGTTGGCCGAATCGTGGCGGAGTCCATACGAGCCGACGAAATCCCATTGATCGTGGCCGAACGTGTGGGCGATCCCGTCCTCGCTCCAACCCCCTTCGAGATCCATGTCGACGACGATGACGTAGTCGTCGTCGGCGAACTCGGCCAGGATCACGTCGCGGCAGCGGTTGCGGTAGGAGGCGAGGGCTGCCGTTCGGATCAGGGAGCGGATGGAGCCGAACCGAGGATCACCGTGTCGTTCGCTGATGACCCGGATCGCGGAGTTCGCCTCCGCCCAGGCCTTCAGGAGATCGGGCGTTCGGTCCTCGGAATCGTTTTCGTAGAAGACGCCGTGGTAGGTCCGGAACATGGCGCCAAGGCGCTCAACGCGTGCGGAGAACTCGGGAAAGGTGCGTGCGATGTCGCGGCCGATCCCACAGATGGTCACCGCCTGGGTGCGCATTCGCTGGCGGCCCCGTTCGACCGTTTGATCGTAGGCTTTGGCGGTTGATTCGGGGCAAGGGAACGCCGCCTCGGGGAAGTCGCCGCGGTGGGCCGAGCCGTTGGGAGGATACTGGGCTTCGTCTCCAAACTCGCCTTCGATGCGGTCATGCTCAATCTTGGCTTCGGGCCAGAGAGTGCTGGTATAGCCGATGTGACGGCACAGACTCGGGGTGGGGTGCTGGACCGGCGTGCCGTTGCGGTAGGCCCATTCCCCGACGACGGTGTCGACATGGGCCAGGCCGTCGTTGCGAGGGTTCCAGCGATGCCCGAAGACAATCGGGTCGACCAGGAATTGGCGGACCGTCGCCGGGTGGAAGATCAAGGCGAGCGCCCCGCGGAACCAGGGCTTGTTATGGGGATGCCAACCAGGCTGGGCGGAGACATCCAACTGACAGGTATATAACGAGAGGGGTGGGGGCGGGTCGCTCGGCCAGAGGATGGATTCAACGTACTCGCGGAGGTTGATCCGATCGTAGAAGGTCGCGTCGTCCTGGACCATCAAGTAGGCGTCGGCGTCGGGATCACGCATCAGCAGTTCGCTCAGCGCGAGGTAGAAATTCGGCCAGGCGCCGCTCTTGGGTTCGCGCTGGGTGACCGGGAGATGGGCATAACGGCGAGGGATCGTGACGGCCGCATCGACGAAGAGTCGAGCCTGGTCCCACCCCGCCCGGACCAGGCTATCCAGGGTCCATTCGAGCGTGGGCCTGCGCCTTGGGGACGTGGTCAGGCCGACCGCCCATCGCCGCACAGGCCCTCCCGTCCGTTGGGTGGGGGCCGGTAGCCAGGTCGCAATCGGGAGGGCGTCGGGCCGGGGTGAATTCGACCAGTCTCGGCAGCGGATGCATCCCTCTCGGGTCGTCTCGACATGCGCGGGGTGATGGCACCGGAAGACCGGTTCGTGCCCGCGGTTCCCGTTGGCCGCCAGGGTGCGCGAGTCCAACTTGTCACCGAGGTAGTGGCAAGCCAGGTCGACTCGCTCGGGACGATGAGAGTCGTCAACCTCGTCGGGGTCGGAGTCGAGGAAGTCCTCGGCCCATGCGCGGATCCGCCCCGCCTTGTCGACATCACAGCCGTCCACGCCCCCTCGCTCGAGGATCGCCGTCGAGAGCGTGAACAGGAGCGAGCCCACGACCGGGTTGACCTGGTGGACGCTCGGCTCCCCTTGCCGGCCGCAGTAGATGCAGGCGTCCCGACCCACCTGGCAAAGTCCCGCCTCGGCAACCCCCGTGATCTCTTGGAGCAATCGGCATTCGGCAACCTCGGTGTCGCCATCCCCTTGGATTCGAGACCTGAAGTGGCAAATAATAGGAGTACTAAGCATAACTGGCCTTAAAATAGAGAGGCATAATTAAGAATAGGAGTTGCGGATTTCGGGCCGGCCGACTCATCGGTTGCGTGGCGCCGAAGTGTGACGCAGGAGGTCGAGGATTCTGGGCCCGGTGACGACCCAGGAGTGTTCCGACTCCACGTACCGTCTCGCCGCGCGGCTTGCTTCGGAAATGTCCGAACCATGAAGGCTGAGGAGGGCTCTGGCCAGGTCATCGGGATCGACTTCGTGGACCGGAATCGTTCGATGGCGAGACAGGCGTGCCCTCGTTGCCGAGGCACGAACCGCCAGCAACGGACGGTGTTCATTCATCGGGGGAGCGTCGGTCGTGACCAACGGCAGGCCGCTGGCCTGGCACTCCAGGAGCGGCAGGCCGAGCCCTTCCCAGCGGCTGGGTTGAATACAGACGTCCCCTTCGTCGTACAACGCGGCCGCATCCTCGAGGTTGTCGCGACGGACCTCCACGTTGGCGGGCAGACGGGGAATGTAAGCCGCCTGGGAACGAACCAGGATCGGCACCGTGGGCGCACGTTTCGCGGCTTCAGCAATGATCCAGAGGCCCTTGCGGCCGTCCCAGTTCGGCGACTGCTGTTCCAGGGTCCGCATCCCACCGAGTCCGTTGATGAACAGAAACTTGTGACAGACCCTACGGGGACGGAACGGGAATCGGTCGAGATCGATCGGCCAGGAGACCAGAGCCAGCTCGTAGTGGAGGCCGAGCCGCTCTCGCCAACGCTCGAGGATCGTGTGGGAGAACCGGGTCGGACAGATCATCAGGTCGACGATGCGGATCCAGCGGGAGAGTTCCTCGAGGTGCTCCCACATCGGCACGCAACCGATTCGCACCCCCATCTCGTGGGCCATTTCGACGACGAAGTCGAGTTGAGGACGTTCGCAGAAGAGAAGCCAATCCAGCCCTTCGAGAAATTCACGAACCGAGGCCGGTTCGGTTTCCCGCCAGACATGGCACTCCGGGATTTCGGGGAGGTCGGGAAAGTAACGATGAGAGACGATGAGCCAGTGGTCGATCGCCAGGTTTTTGGCGATCGACCGGTTCAACGATCCTAGTCCCGACGGCGCGTTACTACCGATCAGGCCGATCCGAGGCCGCTGATCCAACCTGCCTTGCGAGTCGACGAAGCGTGGGGTCGTCGACTCGCGAACTCGAGGTAAGCGCGGTGGGGGATCCGCGCCTAGAAACAAGTTTTCTTCAGCCCAGTTTCGCAAGCGGATCGCCTGTTCGCGGTCGCAGCCTGCAACGTCGGCGTCCGTGTGCAGAAGTCGGGTTGTCAAATCAAACAAGAGCGAGGCGAGAGTCGGGTTGAGGTGCGTCTCCGAGGGGAGGGACCCTTCGCAGCACGCGACGCAGGCCTCGCGTGAGACCTCGCAGAGGCTGTCGTCCTCAACCTCAGTGAGTCGGTGCAAGAGCCGGCAAATCGCGGACTCAGGCACCGCGGTCGGGGCCTGGTGGTGATAAGGGCAACGTTCGACGTCGCGTGCCATGAACGGGACGCTCGCAATTGCGGGGCAAATTTCACGGACGTTATCGGCTGGGAACGCTGGCCCACCGCACGGTCTGACCATCAAAACGACCTGGTTGCGTGGGCCCATCCCCGTACTCGAAGCCAGGCTCCGAGCGATCATCGACCATGATCCATTGCGACTCCGACGCCGTCCATTTCCAAAAAGCGACGCCGGATAAGCTGGGGGCTCCCGTATGCCCCGTGGTCACCGCACTCGGCACGATTGTCTCAGGTACTGACAAAAGTGACATCGAAGGAGTCTCCGGAGAAGTGAGGGTGATGTTTGACGGCCGAAAGCCACGAGAATCGAATCAATCAGTCGCACCCATGCGTGGGTGGTGAGGCCTAGGTTCTTGGCCGGGCGTCGTCTTTCAACGCGGTCTGCTACTCCTTACGCGGATGTATTTGTAGAGACAATCAGGATATCCGTATCTTGAATGAAAGAGAATGCTGTTCTGACCAATTTGATGGGTTTCGTCAAGAGGTTGATTATTTCTTTGGTGATGGGGGGAATGTTTTGCAGGTTCGGGCAATTCGGAACCCAACATGAATGTTGGGATCGCCCACGCCGTCAACGTGTCGAACGGCGGAGCGCAGCCGATCCTCAGTCAGGTGGGTGGCGCCGCCGCGGATCACGAGGGCGGCTTTATCGACGAGGATGCGCGGGAGACCGACGTTGGGAATATCGTCATCCACCGGATGGCGTGGATAATCTCCGATCGAGGCCTCGGGGGCGAGACAGCGTTCGTAGGCGTTCCCCAGCATGTCAAAGAGGCCGAGCGGGTTGGGCATCAGCTCCCCTACAGGGTGCATCGCACTTCGCGATGTGGGGAAATACCAAGCGTACTTGTCCATGAGGCTGGGATCGTCTCCGAAGAAACGGTACGTCGTCGTGCCGGCGCGGCATGCGGCCTCCCATTCAGCCTCCGTCGGCAGACGATAGCCTGTGCGGGAGAGATAGTCGGGCGGCATCTGGAATCCGTCCTTGATATCTGCGATCGGCGGGAAGCACATCTGATCGTCAGGGGTATTTTCTCGCTCGCTGAGCCAGCGGCAGTATTTGGCCGCGTCATAAAACGTGACCCCAATGATCGGATTCGCTTCGTTCGGGCTATCGATCTTGAGGTGAGGGGGTGCATAGGGCGAGGCGAGAAACTGTTGGAAGCTCAGCTCCTTTGAGGCAATCTCGAAGGTTCGGCGGATATGACGGGTGTGTTGGGTCTCATCCACCTTGGGCGCGATCAGACCGATTTCATCGGGGGGAGCGCCCATCTGAAATGTGAGTGGTCCCTCGACCAGGACCATCGTCTGCCCCTGGCTGGTGACTCGCCACCCTTGTCCTGACTTGGGTTGCACCCCGGCCAGTTTGAGGTCGATGGCGCGCACCTGATCAGCGAACGACCAACGTCCCAACAGCCAGTCGAGAGCCGAGTGGACCCCTGGGTCCGGATCGGCCTGGTACAAGGTCATGAGTTTAGGAAGCAGATTGTTTCGCATCCCTTGGGGGAGGAGGTTATCGTCGAATTCTCCCAGGCAGAGCACCAGCGCCTGGCGAACGGAGGGCACGGGATGACGCTGGACTTCTTCCAGCAGCTTGAGCGGATCGAACTCGAAGCTGGGCATTCGCGCGATCAGGTAGCCGCGTAGCCGCGGGTCGGGCTTGAGTTCGAGCGATCGCCAGAGTGTGGTGGCCGGGCCGAGTGCCGTCAACACGAGTGCCGCGTTCGCCTTTTGCCGGGCCAACCGGTTGAGCTCAATGCGCTCCGCTTGGTGGGGAATGGGTTCGGAGAGGACGGTTTCGACCACGGCCGCGAGCTTGGGCTTGCTCTCACTCGACTGTGAGGAGAGGAGGATCGGCAACTGCCGTGGGTTGGCCTGCTTGATGAGTTCGACGAGCAAGTCGGGTCGGTCGTGGGTGTACTCTCCCAGGAGTGACGCCGCGATAAATCCACGCTGGTTGTCATGCTGGGTCAGGAAGGTGTTCGTGAGCGGGCGCCTGAGCTTTTCGCGAACGGGGTGGAGGAGTTCGCTCCAATGGGTGATTGCAAAGAGGTCTTCACCTGTCAGGGTTGATACAATGTCGGAAGCGACGGCGGCCCACCGCGGGCTGTCAGGGTCATACGAGGCCAAGGTGCAGGCCGCGCGTAGCCGGCGACCGTTTGGCACCAGGACGTTCTCGAGGACCCGCCAAAGATTCTCCTTCACTTTGGGGCTACCGGGAGCGAGGGCGTCACGGACGATCCGCACCGCGGGAGGGTCGGCATCGACCAGTTGGTCGATGAGCACGAGCTCCTGTTCGCTGTCGACTGGTAGGAGTGCCAGGCTGGCACGGAGCGACTCCTGTGAGCCCAGCTTGGCCCGTGCTCGCGCGTTTTGCAGCCGAGGGTTCACCCAGCGGCGATAGGGGAACATCTGTCGGATGATGTCGGGGACCTTGGCCGTATCGGCCGCGAAGAGACGATCGACCAGGACCCCGGCCCTGAGGTAAGTGTAGCTTTCCATGCCGATCGCCGTCGCGACGACCAGGACGAAGAAGCCTCGGGAGAAGCGGACGGCGTGGAGACGCATCGCGGTGCGCATCAACTTCGCCTCGCGCTCGTTCCACCGGCTGCGCTGGGTATAGAGGCGGATATCGAGCCACTCCAGGAACGAAGGAAGCTGTCTTCGCTCGTGCTTGGTCCCCCAGAGTGCGGCCCGCTCGGCCAGCCTGATCTCAGCGCGCCCTCGCCTCGTTTCTCGCTGCTTCTTGGTCAACCAGTCGCGGAGTGAGGGCACGAGGTAGTCGTGAGTGAGTTGGTAGTGCGGCTCGAGGCCCGAGAACTCGCTGGCTACGTCTCCTTGGGGATCGGTGGGGGTGATCAACCTCAGCTCGTTATCAAGGACCCGCAGGATCTCGTCGAAGTCGTTCCGCGATTCTCCACGGCCGGAAGCCTCGAGCAACTCGCTCCGGGAACGCATGTGCCCCTTGATCTCAGTCCCCAACTCCGGGAGCAAGGCTCGGAGCACTTCACGCATCGCTCGCAGGTGCCGGCGATATTCGGGAGGGGACGTGGCGTCGCTGAACGTTTCGTCGAGAAAGGTCACCCCGACTCCTTGCGTCCCACCGACGTCTTTCAAGGTCGCGAGCGTCCAGGTCTTGTGCTTGACCATCTCGGCGAACAGGCTGAGCTGAACGCAGACCACCTTGCCGTCTTGGGCCAGCCCATCAACGGCCTGGTTAATGAATGCAAGCTGATCTTTCTTCGGCGCCGCCGGAAAACCGGGCAGCGCGTCGAATGCTCGGCCGAACGCGGCGAGGACTTTCCTGGCGTGCCGCATGCTGAACAGATCCACGGCCGCGCTATTTTGGCCCTCGACGAGCTGGACCTCGAGCTCCTGCATGAACCGGGTCACCGACATCCAGAAATCATCGCGGACGATGAGGAGGCATTGGAGCCGGATGCCGTCACACTGCCGCAATGCCTGGACGAGCTCCGAGTCTTCGGTGCCGCGGTTGGCGTGGAGCCACTGCTCGAACTGGTCGATCACGAGGAGGACTTTTCCCCCTTCGGGATTCCAAGCACCCCGGCGGATCGAGCCCAGAAGTTCGGGCAGCCGCGACTCGGAGGGGAGTGCTTCGAACTGCCTACGCAATGCCTTCTCCAGCCGCGTTTCCGTTTCTTCGGAGCTGGCCTCGACCAAAATCGGTGTGACGGTGGCGTTGAGTCGTGGTAACAGCCCGGCCTTCACGAGTGACGACTTACCGCAGCCCGAGGGGCCGTAGACCAGGCCGACCCGGAAGGCTCGGTCGGCGTCAGTGGCTTCGACTCGCGTTTTCCAGAACCGCAGGCTGTCGGGCAGGTCATCGCGGTCGCGAGGACCGGGCAGCAGTTTGAGAAAAAAGTCGGCATCCTCCGCTTCGAAGCACCGAAGGCCCTTGGGGACGATATGCAGCCCGAGCGTCGACGTATCGATCTCGAACCTCTGACCCGACTCCCACGACTTCGATTCAAACGTGCCGGAGTCGTGGAGTTGGCTCAGGGCATGCCGCAGGTCATCGGCCATGTCCATCGCGGTGCTGTATCGATCGGTGACCCGTTTCGCCAGCGCCTTCAGACAGATCCGTTCCAGTTCTCTCGGAACGGTGTTGTCGAGCTCGTGAGGGGGGCGAACTTCGAGCGTCTTGATCTGCTCGATCGTCTCCGCCCAGTCTCCCCCCTTGAACGGGCGCGTGCCGGTGAGCATTTCGTAGAAGACCACGCCCAGGCTGAAGATATCGGACCGGCCGTCGACCCGGTGCCCCTCTCCCCGAGCCTGTTCGGGGCTCATATAGACGGGTGTCCCGGCGAAGTTGGGGCCTTTGCCGAAGTCTTCATCCTTCAGCGCCAACCCGAAGTCGGCAAGGTAGGACCGCCCCTCCTCGTCGATCAGGATGTTGCGTGCCTTGATGTCGCGGTGGACCAGGTTGCGAGAGTGCGCGTGGTGGGCGGCCTCGGCGATCGTCGCCACTTGCGTCACCGTCTCCCGGTGGGACGGTCGGCTCAATCGCAGGCGAGCGGCTAGGTCCTTCCCCACGATCAGCTTGGAGACGATGTAGCAGTGTCCTTCCACGGTGCGTCCGACATCGAAGACGGGCACGATCCCCGGATGGTCGAGGCTGGCGAGGATCCGTGCCTCGAGGAAGTAAGACTCGATGTCACGAGACGTCTTGATCCGGCTTGGATGAGGAACTTTGATTGCCACCCGGCGGTTCAAGTCGGCATCAAACGCCTTGTAAACCTGGCCGAAACCCCCTTGGCCCAGCAACTCCTCGACGAGGTAGCGACCGATGCTCTTCGGCGGCTTGTCTCCCCGTCCCCGCTGTGCGGTGGAATGGTCGTTGCGCCCGAGTTGACTGGACGACGTGTAACTGACGGTCGGCGCATCGGTGTTGACGAACTCCTCGGTGGACTCCGACTCTGCGGCCTCGGAAAGAAATCCGGAGCCGAGCGTACTGAAGGTCGCCTCTTCGAGCACCGAGAGAATCAAGTCGGTGTGCTCGGGGAAACGCTCCTGGTATTCGTCGGGGCGAGGCTTCCAGCCGCTTTTGACTCGATGCTCCACCTCCAGTGTGACGAGTTCGCGGAGCAGGGACAGAGAGTCGATTCCGTCAACTTCGGACAGGTAAGACTCGATCCGAGGGGACTGGCCTGCCAACAATGCGGCTTCGAAACGGTCGCACGCGTCGATGACGCGACGAAACTGCAACAAGGGGAAGTCACCCGTTTCTGACGAGTCGGCACCACTCATGGCTGCGACTCCGCACACCCTCGTCGGCCTTGATGTGGCCTAGGAATGTGTTCGGCATCGTGGCGTGTGATCGGGTTCAGACGGTTGGTTGGCGTCGACGTCGACGGTGTCACGCTTCTCCCTCGCAAATCCAAGGAGAATCTCCGAACTCTCTCTCGTTAACGAGATTCCGCCGCGGCTCTGCACTGGCCCGGTTACCACTATCCGGAAAACGAAGGGCCGAGGCAAGCGTGCGCCTCGGCCATGGTCGTTCATGAACCAGCACTCTCAACCGTTTCATTTCCAGAAAGCTTCGCGCTCTGTTTCGGTTGATTTTGGACCGGAGTCTTCGGGGGTCAGGAGGATGCCAACAACCCTGGCCGAGGTTGACAAGTCATTCAAGGCCGTCGCGTCAATGCTCGACTTCCTCCGATCCGCCTTTTTAATGAGCCCTCGCAAGATTTTCACCAATTCCTTCAGTTTGGGAAGACCGAGGTTCGAGCCGTCGAGCTTCTTCAACTCAATCAGCGCCGCCTCAAGGCGTTGAAGGAGAGTTCGCAACCCTTCGAGTAGGTTTTTTCCTCCCACTCGGATGGTGGTTTCGAGCTCTTTCAGGAGTTGCAAGGCGTGCGTTCGAGGGTCTCCGGCGTCGAGCGGACTGAGGGATCGGCGGAACTCAGGGGCCGGTGGGACCTCGCTCATGAGCACCTGGTCTTCGGAACACTCGTCGTGCTCGCTGTCAACGGGAGCGAACGCCCGGAAATCGAGTGTGGAATCCTGGGCCGGGCCCGGTAAAATCATCGCGCGAGAGTAGAGGGCTGCGCCGAGGCCTCCCGAACTCCTCTGCCGCTTCCATCCCTCGGGGATTTCGACCGGCTGGGTCACCTGGTGGACCCGTCCCCCTTGATTGACGACCTCTGATCGGTCGATGGCCACGTAGGCCGTGAACCGGCAGAGGACGCCGAACTTCAGCGAAGTCGAGACGATCGTCCTCTCGATCTCGGCGCACCCGGTCTGCTCGATCGTATAGCGGTCTTCAAGCTTGCGCAACTGACCGCGGGCCCAGGCGGCCGCAA
Organism: Singulisphaera photorubra; assembly: GCF_045290345.1. Taxonomy (GTDB): domain Bacteria; phylum Planctomycetota; class Planctomycetia; order Isosphaerales; family Isosphaeraceae; genus Singulisphaera. Next base: position 7,597,995 of record NZ_CP155447.1, read on the forward strand.
TCGCCGGGTTGTCGCGGAATCTCGCCGCGACAGCCTGCGACCACGCTTGCCCGGTTGCGTTTCGGCCCGACACGGTGAGCGACTCCGGGAAGGCGCCTTGGTAGCGTCCGAGGATCAGCACCGGCGCCTCGGCAAACAAGTCGGGGATCCGACCGGGCACGAGGGTGTCGGGAATCATCGGCAGTTTGCCCTCCTCCAGGTGAATCTCGGTGAGTACGGGGGGGCCGATCCGGCGATGCACGGCGTCCAACACCTCGTCGAGACGATCCTCCGACTCGACGATCTCGCACGCCCCACCCCCCAATTCGGTCAACCTGTGGAGGAAGCCTTCGTTGACCGCTCGGTCGATCCCGAGCGTGAAGATCCGGATCCCTTGAAGGCGCAGGCCGAGTCCCTTGAGGATCTGATCCTCGTTGCCAACCTGACCATCGGTGACCAGAACGAGAATTCGGTCACGCCCGGTCTCGGTGTGCGCGAGAATCTCGACCGCCTGCTCCAGCGGCTCTGCCATCTGGGTACCGCCCCGAGCGCTCAAGGCGGCGAGGAACTCGACCGCTCGGAAACGCTGGCGATCGGTCGCCGGGGCCAGCGCATGAGCCGGAAATCCGGGGGGGCGTTCGACCTGGTCATCGAATGCGAAGACGTTGAAGCGGTCGGCCGTTCCCAAGGTGTCGACCATCCGCGCCAGGGCGCGTCGGGCCGCGACCATCTTCCAACCCTCCATGCTGCCGGAGCGATCGAGCACGAAGATCAGGTCGCGTGGCCCGGTCCCCTGGATCGTGGCGGCTGGTGGGACGATCGTCAGCGCGAAGGTTCCCTCGTTGTCGAGACCGATCGAGTTCGCGTCGGGATGAACCGAGAGGGACGTGCCGATCGACTCGGCGCCGAGTTTGAACCTCAGGACGAAGTCGCGGTTGAGGCGCTCGCCGGTGTCGAGCCTGACGCGGCGATATCCCTGAGCTTCGGTTTCGATCACGGCGTGGAGGCTGGAGCGGAGACCGCCAACCGCTGCGATCGACTTGTGAACATCGACGGTCAGCGCCAGTTGAACCGGGTTCGGAAAGCCGGGAAGAAGCAGAGGTGGGGAGATCCGCGAGGCGTCGGGCACGGCATCGGTATCGTGGGCCACCCCCTTCCCCGTTGACGGCCCCGGCAAGGGCATCCCTGGGATATAGCGGGGCGCGACCACCAGCGGGAAGCGGAAAGTGACCTCGCCATCGGCGAACGGGAGCGGACCGGTCAGGGAAAGCTCGATGACCGCCTCTTCTCCGGGCGGCAGGTTGCCCACCCGCATGGTGAAGACTCCGGGCCGCTCTTCCTCGGCGATGCTTGCCCGGTGACCGGCCTCGATCGCTTGCTGGTATTCCCTTCGCGCCTGGCCTCGTTCTTCGAGTACCCCGTCGATCACCCGCCCGGCCACTTCCATGCGGAAGCGGGTGACCGCCGCACGGTCGGGAAGGGGAAAGATATAGGTGGCCTCGAGTGGCTCGTCGAGGACGTTGACGAAGGTCTGGCGAACCGAGACCTGGGCCAGCAGCCCGTCGATGCGCCCGATGACCTCCATGGCCTTCAGCGGTAAGAGGCCCCGTTCCGAACGCAAGGCGCCGAAGCCGGCTTCGTCACCGCCGGGCGTGCCCCGACTCGTTTCGTCCTCGGAGAGCAGCGGTAGCAGGTCGTTCATGGATCCCCCGTTCCCTTTCTCGGGAGCGGGCCAATCAGCCCGCGCCTCGCCAGGAGCTTGAGCAGTGGTTCCGCAGCCTTGCGAATTGCCTCGATATCGTCCGCCTCGACTGGCCGGATCGACGCGACCAATAACGTCGTCTCCCCCTCGCCGAGCCGGATCCCTTGCAACGTGGGAGCGGTCGCCGTCGCCCTCGCTTCCGATTGTTCCTCGGCGGGTTTCTCCCTCTTGAGCGGAGCCGGTGCCACCTTCCAGAACGCTGAGGCTTCCGAACGAGACGGGATCGGGGAGCCAGTCACGCCTGGTGACGAGAGGTTCATCCCGATCGGCAGCCGGGCGAGCTGAGCAAGGCCCGCATCGTTCAGCCCCAGGATCTGGCGCTGGACCTCGGCCAGACTCAGTCCGCGGGCCTGGAGCCGTTTGATGGCCGCCAACTGCATCAGGTGCCTGGGACCATAGTAGGCGGTGCGGCCGCGGATCTCCGCCGCGCGGTCGATCAGGCCGAGCGTCGTGTAGTAACGAATCGTTCGCCGGTCGGGCACGTCCCGGACTCGGTCGTTCGGTGGCCCGTCATAGTCGAATGCCAGCGCCTCGGCTGCCTTCGCGCCGAGTTCGTCGATGGTCCAGAGGGGTTCCTGGCTCCTTGTCATAACACTGTTGTACTTGGGCGATGTGACACTGTCAAATAGATTGTCTGCCCAGGCGGGGTTTGTCATCGAGCTTCGCCGCTTGGGTCGTGGGTTTCGCTTGCTGGCGAGTGGCCCGGTCAGAACTGGGCGAGGTGTTTCAGGACGGTGGCCCAGAGTAAGTTGGCGAGCAAGATTCCGCCCAGGCCGAGTCCGAGCATTTCTCTCCATCCCCGCGCTGGTTTCCAGCGGCCTGCGAGCAGGAGCAGGCCCCAGGCCGCGGCGATCGCGGTCCCAACGCACAGGGTGTTGTTTTCCCAGATGCTGGGGAGGGGATCGAGGTCGAACCCGTAGGTATGCAGATCGAATCGGCGGACCACAAATTCTTCGATGAGGCCGGCGGCTGAGAGCACGAGGTATACGGCTGCGGCGACCTGTCCGGGACCACGCCGAAGCCGTCGCGCACCGGGAGTTTTCGTCCGCGGCCTGATTGCGACGAACCCGACGCCCAGGCCCGCAATTGTCAGGAACGGCAACCCGGTCTTCCGCACCCGGGCACAAAGCTCCCATCCGGCGATCACGGCCGGGATTCGGTTGATCGTGGCCAGGGGCGAGCGAGGGAAAGCCTTGGCATAGCTTTCTCGATGAGTTTCGACATGCACACCGGAGAGCTCTTTCAATGAATTGGTGGCGCCGAAGCGTAAATTCCACTGCGGTGGGATGAGCCCAAGGGCCGTTTGGAGTTCATCCCCGGTGTACGTGGCAACCCAGACCCCCGCCACCAGGCACGCAACGAGTACCACGAGATCGAGTCGAGGAATGACGCGCGGGGGGGCGGATGGAATCATGACCAGGCCCTGGAGATGAGATTGCCGAGAATCACAGCCCAGCGGATGCCTTGGATCTCGCCAAGCACGAACTCGAGGAGCCAGCAAACTCCCAGGAAGCGGCCGAGACGATCGATCAGGCTTCGTTCGGCACGCCAGAGTCCGCTGAAGCCGAGCGCGAGCCACGCTCCCGCCACCGCGGGGCCGCAATAGGGCCAGGGACCCAGGAAGACTTCGACCGAGAAATTCTCGAAGGTGATAAGATGCGAATAGTTTGATGCGGCCGTGGATATCGCGTTGATCGTCACGCCGAACATCGCCGCAACGCAGGCGGCCAGCCCGGGCTGCCGCCAAAGTCGACGACGACCTGGCCGAGGTGGGCGGAAACGGATCAAGATCAAGGCAATGGAAAGGATGAAGAGGAAGAGTCCGATCCCATGGTGCAGAGTGTGCAGCAGATGAAAGTCGTCGAGGTACCAGAAGCGCGTCGACATCACCTTCGAACCGAGGTGACGACTGACGGCGAGCCAGACGGCGGGCACGGCCAGGAGGATCATGCCGTCGAGCAGGGAAAAGCGTCGGACGGCTTGTGCCTGCATGTTAATTGACCTGGTGAATCCGGAAGCACCCGTCGGCTCCAGCGAAAACGCGAAACGCGTTCTTGAGGAGGGCGCATCTGGATGGAATGCTCGAGCCGAGCGTGATCACAGTCGTCACTGCGACACTATATCCCAGAGCCAGAAGTCCGGTCGAGGGCCTCCTGCTCCGACTCGTACTTGATTGGAATTGATAAGTAAGTGAACGACGTGTGAAGGGAGGGACGCGCCTGATCGGACGCCTGGGCGGCTCTGCGTGCCTTGGGGACTCAGAGCCGCCCACCTGGTCAGTCGACCGATCTCGGCTCAACTGGACTGATGGAGGTGGTCAATAACTGTCGGCGGAGATGATCTCACCTCCGCCGACGCTTCCCAACGATCTCCAGGTCTGGCCATTGATTGTACTCTTGATGAACCGGACCGACCCATCGCCGAGGAGAGTTTCGACCCCGCCGGGGTGGTAACTTCGCGCTGTCACGGCGGCATAGGTCGGCCCGCCGGTTTTCTCGCGCTTGCTCGTCAGATCGAGGTCGGCATATTCTCCGTTTGGTCCGCCCCGAATTTGCTTGTTGGGAGGCCAGGCCGTGGTGAATCCGATGTGGTGGGTGGCCGACTCAACCCATTCGTTGTGCCCTTCGATTTTGATCGTGCAGCCCCCTTTGTACTCGGGAGCCACCGCGTACGGGTCAGCATCAGGCGGGGGGAGCCGGTCCGCGTCCCAAGTCTTGCCGGGGCCGATATTCGCCAAGGTCCCGGTGCTGCTGCAATCCCTGTAGTAGGGCTGATAGGATTTGCCCTCGGACAGCCAGAGGGTATTGCTAAGTCCGTCGGTAAAGTCGGCGAGGCGGCGCGATTGATTAGGGCCGAAGCCCGATCGATTGAGCCGGGTTGTCCCCGTGCCGCCCCAGACGAACCAGTCGCCAGTGCAGAATCCATAATTGGCCACGTTCATTCGGCCACCGGTTCCATGCGTGAAATCGCGGCGAACTTCACTCGGGCAAACGAAAAGTTCGACAAAAGTGGCCGTGGCCGTGAGGTTTGGCGGCGAATACATCTCCACGCTGAAGTTGATCGCGTTGAAGATGGGACCTTGTTCGGCGAAAGGCAAGATCCGTGTGTGGGCGCCGATACTGTTGGTCCAGGTGACGGCGCCCCCCGTTCCTGTAATCACGAGAGTCGGCGGCAGTGCGCCGACGGTCCCCTCGTAGTTATGGATCGCGAGCCCGAGTTGCTTGAGATTGTTGGTGCACTGGGCGCGTCGAGCCGCTTCACGGGCGGCTTGCACGGCCGGTAGAAGCAAGGCAATCAAGACCGCGATGATTGCAATAACCACCAGGAGTTCAATCAACGTGAAACCACGGCGCTGAGTCATCTCGCAGAGCCTCAATGAATGGGCATCGGAGGGGGGGGGACGACGCTCAAGACGGCTCAAGGCAAAGCTTGTGCCGCGAAGCTTGCATTAGACTATCACAAGTTGAGCGAAGGATTTATGGAGTATTGCGCACCAATTACTGCTTTTGGAGAGGCGATAAATTGATCGCGTGCGGCGATGTTTTCGCCGCGGAGATCAAATGCCGTGAGCGATATTGCAATGGCTTATGGAATTGGTCGATGTGGATGGGGCCGAGGTGTTGTCAGTTTGCTTGGTTGTCAGGCGGCGGGAGCGAGAATCGCGTTCAGGCAGGCAAGGCGAGGCAAAGCCTCGACGATGTTTCCCGGGCGGGCCATCGTCGAGGCCGAGATGGATGAGCCGTGATGGGCCTTGAGTGTGGGAATCAGCCTTCGCACGACTCGAAGATGGTGGCGACCCCCTGCCCTTGGCCGACGCACATCGTGGCCAGGCCGTACTTCGCCCCTTGGTCGCGCATCCGGTGCAGAAGCGTGGTGACGATCCGCGCTCCACTGGCGCCGAGCGGGTGGCCGATGGCGATCGCGCCGCCACGCGTGTTCACTTTTGATTCATCAATACCCAGAAGCTTCATGCAGGCCAGCGCCTGGACGGCGAACGCCTCGTTGAGCTCGATGCATTCGATGTCGGCCAGGCTCAGCCCCGCGCGTGCCAGGGCCTTCTTGACTGCCGGGACGGGGCCGATGCCCATTTCCGCGGGGTCGACGCCGACGGCCGCCATCGCCCGCACTTTCGCGATCGGTTTCAGGCCGAGCTCGCGGCACTTCGCTTCCGACATCACGAGCAAGGCCGCTGCCCCCACGTTGATCGGTGAGCTATTTCCCGCAGTCACGGAACCGCCATCGGGGTTGAACGCCGGGGAAAGCGCGGCCAAAGCCTCCAGCGAGGTTTCGCGGCGGATACACTGGTCGCCGGTCAGCAGGACTTTGCGGCCCGCGTCGTCGCGTCCCCAGGTCGGGACGACCTCGCCCTTGAACTCGCCCCGGTCGGTGGCGGCGGCGGCGAGCTGGTGGCTCCGCAGGGCGAATTCGTCCTGCCGTTGCCGAGGGATCCGGTACTTGAGCGCAAGGTATTCGGCGGTCAGGCCCATTTGCATGACCCCCTCGCCATTGTGACGCAAGATGCCGGGATAGGGGTTGTAGTCCTTGTTCATCGGCACATGCTCCATGTGCTCGACCCCCCCCGCAATCTGCACGTCGTCGCACTCGGCGGCAATGTTCATCGCCGCGTCGTTGATCGCCTGCAAGCTCGACGCACAGTTGCGGTTGATCGTCACGCCGGCCGTCTCGATCGGCAGTCCCGCGGCCAGGGCGGCGATGCGGGCGACGTCGAATCCCTGCTCCCCTTGCTGTTGAACGCAGCCGAAGCGTACGTCCTCGATCAGTTTCGGATCGATCCCGGTCCGTTCCACCACGGCCCGGATTGCGTGGGCGGCCAGGTCTTCAGCGCGGACATCCCGAAAGAATCCCTTGTCCGCCGAAGCCCGCCCCACCGGCGTTCGCACGGCATCGACGATGACCGCGTGTCTCATCGGTTGGTCCTTTGTTGCTGGATCCGTATGTTTAATCGTGTCTGAATTTATGGTTGTAAAGTAAGCGTTGGCCTTGGCTCTCAGGCGGACGCCGGTTTCGGAGCCGAGATCCCGTTCGGGACCGGGTAGAAGGTCGCGCCGGTCTGGGCGTGCCGGGTCAAGGTCTCGGTCGGCTCGAATCGCTTGCCCAACGGAGTGAATTGCTCCAGACGCTCGACGATCTTGCCGGCCCCCTCGGCGTCGCACCAGCGAAGTATCCCGCCGCGGAAGGGGGGGAAGCCGATCCCGAGGATCAGGCCCATGTCCACGTCGGCCGGCTCGCGGACGATCCCTTCCTCGAGGACCCGGGTTGATTCCAGGAGCATGGGCAAGAAGAGGCGGTCGGTGATTTCCTCCGCGTTCAGGGTCCGCTCGCTGCTGGTCCGGTGCGGTTCGAGGAGCGAGGCAAACGCGGGATCGGCGGCCGGCTTCGAGGACTTGCCCCCGTAGACGCGGAAGCCCGCTCCCGACTTCTTACCCAGGCGGCCCGCCTTGACGAGATCCTTCAAGAGGGTCGGCATCGCGGCCCGGTCAGGATAGGCGCCGGCCAGCACCTTGCCGGCGTAGAACGAGGTGTCCAGGCCCACCAGGTCCTGCAAGGCGATCGGGCCGACCGGCATGCCGAATGCCGTGGCGGCCTTGTCGATCGCGTCCATCGGCACTCCCTCCTGGAGCAGAAGGAGGGCTTCGTTCATATAAGGGAACAAGACACGATTAACGAGGAACCCGGCGCAGTCGCGAACGACGATCGGCGTTTTGCGGATCCGCTTGGCCAGGGCGACAATGGTGGCCACCGTTTCGTCGGAGGTGGCCTCGCCTCGGATCACCTCGACCAGTTCCATCCGGTCGACCGGGCTGAAGAAGTGCATCCCGACGAAGCGAGCAGGGTCAGGGGCGGCGGCGGCCATCCGTGTGATCGAGATCGTCGAGGTGTTGCTCGCGAGGATCGTTCCCTCTTTGAGAACTCCGGCGAGCTGCTTGTATGTCGCCGTTTTCGCTTCTTCATTCTCGGTGATTGCCTCGATGACCACGTCGCGATCGGCCAGGATGCCGTGCCCGGTGGAGGTGCTCAGTTGCGCGAGCATGTCGGCCAGGTCCATCGGGGCCGCTCGACCGATCTTGATCCGGGAGAGGATCACATCCTCGGCTTGCTTGATCCCGGCGGCCAGGCGGGCGTCGTCAACGTCGACCATCGCCGTTGGGATCCCTGAGCGGGCGTGCGCCGTGGCGATCCCGGCTCCCATCAAGCCCGACCCGACCACTCCGACGCGATCGACCCGCCCCGCTTTGACGTCGGCGCGGTCGACCCCCGGGTCGTGCGCCAGCCGGTTCTTCATGAAGAAGATGCCGATCAAGTTCGCCGCGATCGGCGACCCGAACAGTTCGAGCGCGACCTTCTTCTCGGCCTGGAGCCCTTGATCGAGCGGGAGGTTACATCCTTCCTTGATTGCCTTGAGCGCGGCCAGGGGGGCGGGATACTGCCCTTTGGTCTTGCTCCGAAGTAATCCCTCGGCGGTTGCGAAGGCGAAGGTCAACTGGTCCGGACTCAGGCCGAGAGGTTGCTGGGCCTGTTCGCGGCGTTTTTTCCACTCGCCGCTCTCCTGGAAATAGTCGATCAGGCGGCGGCCTTCCTCGACCAGGCGATCGGCCGGGACGGCGTCGAAGACGACCCCGAGTTCGGCCGCCCTCTTGGCGTTCAGGGGCTGCCCGCCGCAGATCACCTCAATGGCGTTGAGACCGATCAGACGAGTCAGACGCTGGGTTCCCCCCCAGGCGGGCAAGAGGCCGATGTTAACCTCCGGGAGTTGGATCTTGGTTTCGGGAACGGCCGTGGCGATCCGTTCGTCGAACGCAAGGGCGAGTTCGGTCCCCCCTCCCATGCAATTGCCGTCGATCAGCGCGATGGTCGGGAACGGTAGCCGGGTGACGGCGCTGTAGAGCTGGTGACCGAAGTCGATCGCCTGCCCCACCTGATCTGGCGAGGCGTAGGCCAAGCTCGCGAGCTCTTTGAGGTCGGCCCCGGCGATGAACTGACCGGGTTTGCCGCTCCGGAACAAGAGCCCGCGCAAGTCGGTCCGGCGCGTGAGTTGGCCGATCCATTTCGCCAACTCGGCGAGCACGGTCTGTGACAGCGTGTTGACCTTCTTGTCGGGCAGGTTGAGCGTTAACAGGGCGATCGACCCGTCAAGCTCTTCGAGTTGGAATGCGTCGGACATGACGACCCTCGACTGTGTGTTCGGAGGTTGGGCACGGCCCATCAATGCTCGGATCGTGGGCCGTGCCCACTGGCACGAAGCTGCCGACTTGGTCCTGTCGAGTCGGCGATTGCCGGCCCCACAAGAAAAAATGGAGAAGTTGGTGGGTCTTGCCCACCCTTATGAGAAGACAACGTTCGGTTTATGAATTCGACCTACTTGGTGTTGCTCGTCGGCTCGTTGTCGTACGGCATCAAGATCGCTTCCGGTTCAATCCCGGCGCCGGCGATGGCCTCGAAACCTCCGGAGGCGATCGTCTCACCGAGCTTGGTGGTGGCCCGAATATCGGCGTCGCTCGGCCTGGCTCCGGAGAGCTTGCGTCGGAGGTCGCGGCAGAGGACATCGGCCGCCGCCTGAACGACCGGGCTCGACTGGCGGCCCGCCCAGCAACTGGTCGTCACGATCACCATCAGGTCTTGGAGCCGTTGCGAGAGTTCGGCCATTCGGCACTGTCGGTCGGCCAGTTTCAACTGGTGCGTGCGCATCACGCCGCTGACTTCCAACCGGCCGTGCCGGAGAGCGTTGATGGCGAACCGGGCGTGTTCGGCCAGCGGGCGTGGGAGGTCGATTTTGCCGGGAGATCCCCCAAACGCGAGCGCGAGCCGTTCCTTGATGAACCACTCGGCATACGGGACGAGTGCCTTGCGGAGGAGCCAGGCGTGCGCAGGGTTCATCAGGTTGGGCTTCGCGATCTTGGCGTCGTGAAGCGTGCGGCCGATCGGCTCGAAGTAGGTCTTGCCGTGATCCTTGATCAAGGACTTGAAGAAGGCCATCCCGAGCATTTCGCCTTCGCCCTCATAGATGCAAGGGGCGAGATATTCGTGAACGTTATCGCCAAAGAGATGGCCGTGGAGGAACGCGCGACCGCCGTGAGTCTTCATGAACAGCTCGATGGCGGCTTCCTTTTGCGCCTCGCTGCCGAAGATCTTGGCGACGATACACTCCATTTCGCCACGGTATCCCTGATCGAGCAGACTCGAGCACCAGTCGACCAGCGAGTCGCAGCCCACGATCAGGGCCGCAAGCCGGCCGACCCGGCGGCGGACCAGTTCGCGGTTCTCGATCGGCGCGCCGTAGGTCCGGCGGAACCGCGCCCAGGGGAGCAAGTTCGCCAGCATGGTCCTCATCGTGCCGGCCGCGACCGAGCAGAGCGCCACGCGACCGAGGTTCAGGCCGTGATAGGCGATCGTCAGCCCGTCGCCCCGCGCGGGTTCGAGCAGGTTCTCCTTGGGGACCCGGAAGTTGCGGAACCGGAGTCCCTTGTTGTGCGTGTGCTTCAGCGCGTGCAAGCCGTAAGGAACGGTCTGGAACTGCTCGTTCTCCTGGTCGGGCAGGTCGACGATCAGCACCGCCGGTTTGCCGCCGACGAGGCAGACCAGGCCCACGGTCCGCCCGGGGATGGCGTTGGTAATGAAGAGTTTTTCACCGTTGACGACATAGGCATCGCCGTCGAGTGTGGCCGTCGTCCTCAAGGCTGTCAGGTCCGACCCCGCGCACGGTTCGGTCAGGGCGAATCCCGAGAGCCGCTGGCCGCTCGCCAGGAGCGGTAAGTGTCGACTCTTTTGCTCGGGCGAGCCAAACGTTCGGAGCGGGTCGACCGCTCCGATACAGCCGTGGACCGAGGCGAGCCCGGCGATCGTCGGGTCGATCGTGGCCATCCGGGTCAGGAACCGGGCGAATGCGGTGAAGGGAACCCCCTGCCCGCCGTAGGCCGGGTCGACGAGAAGGCCCCAGTAGCCCACTTTTCCCAGGTCGTCGAGGACTTGCCCCGCAATCTTCCGCTCGGAGTCGAGCAGCGTCCCCTCATTACGATGGCGGCGAACCACGGCAAGCGACTCGTCCATGATCGCGGTCCAGGCCCCGGATGCCTGGTCCGTCGGCTTCGTGTGGAACAGGTCGAGCGGGAATTCGCGGTCCCAGATCGCGCGGTGGACCGGACTTTGAGAGGTCTGATAGCGCGGCGCGAAAAGGGCTTCCACTTGATCGTCGGCGCGGTCAAGGGTGCCGGTCCTCTGGGATTCCTCCCGGCTCTTGCCTCCGAGTTCTAGCGCCGTCTCAACAAACGTCCTCGGTTCAACATCCTTGAGGTCCTGGCTCATCGACAACCCCTTCGTCTCGCAAAAGCGGGTGGATGCCACCATCGCATGGATTGGAACGCCGCTGGGAGTCGCTCACGGTACACGATGCTTATCCGCTCGTCGACTCCGTGGTTTGTTCGCGGTTGTGGACGGAGATTTCTTGCATCTCTTCGGTCGCTTCGCCAACTTCCCGAGGGATCACCACGATGGTGGCCTCGGGGAGAGGCTGCTCGAGTAACCAATCCTCCAAGATGATGTGACTCATGTAGGGTGTCCTGAGCAAGGCGGCCTTTGACGGTAACAGGCGGGTCAGCCAGGCATGCCGGTTCAACTCGGAGGCCAATCCTCTGCCAAGAATATGGAGATACTTATTTCCATAACCCATTTGGCGGATCACGTTGTTTTCCAGCCGGGCGAAGGTCGCGGCGATCAGGCTGGGAGTCGGCCCGACGTGGATGACGAACTCGACGCCTGAGGAGAGGGTTTCGTCGATCACGTCCCAGAGGCGCTGAGGGTGGTCGGTCCAGCGGATCAGGACATCGCGGCTATCCACCACGTTGTGGCTGGCCTCGCCGGTCACCATCGACAGCACGGGCGGGGACGGTGGCGTCAGGTTCCCCTCGAACTGATAGAGCATCATCGCCGTTCGGTTCGGGATATGACGTTGCCAGACCAAGGGAGAGTGGAGCGGCGGCCACTGGTTGGGATTGCGCCTGAGCATCACCTTGTCGGGGATGAAATCGCCCATGAGCCGCTCGACCCGGTTGAGCGTTTCCCCTTGGCCGAGCAACAGCGCCGTGTTCGGCGAGAGGTAGGCCGAGGGGCCGATCAGTCCTTTTCCTTCGCCGCTGACGGCGCGGCAGAGCCGCTCGACATCTTCGGTGCGGAGCGTGGCGCCTCGAGTGAACAAGACCCCCAGGGTCGTGTCAGCGGCCAACGAAGCACAGTCATGAGCCATTTCGAGCGGCACGGGGAGAAGGTTCTCGAGCGTGTAGCTCCCCCCGAAGATCAGGGCCGAGAGTTCACCGATGCTGTAGCCGAAAGTCATCCGCGACCGGCAAATCGGAACCTCGAAAACCTCCTCGAGCAAGCTGAGCTGCGCCAGTTCCATGCCGACGATCGTCGCAATATCGTGCGGGAAGGTCGCCAGCGAGGTCTTTTCGCCGGCCTGGATATAGGCTGCGAGATCCACGTGGGAATGGAGCACTTCGGAACAAATCTCGGAGACCCGGTCCAGGGTCGTGCGGACGATCGAGCCATAGACGCCATGTTCGAGCAGTTCCCGGCTTCGGCCCAGATTGGCCACGTCGTAGCCGCGAAACGCGAGTGCCGTGGTTTCGATATGACGCGTAAGATCGGCGTTCGTCACCATGCGGGCGCCTCGAGCGAGACCGTCGCTGGAATGAGAAGAGCCGGTCGGACCCGGCGATGAACGAGTCGGCTCAGAGTCCATGGGCGTCGACCATCGTAGCCAACGGCCGTCGATGTGTTTCATGATCCTGACCCCGTGTTTGGCGTCATCGCACCGGATCTTGCCGCGTCCACTTCTAGTATTACGAGCAGAAACGCTTGTGGTTCTCTTTTGGCCGTGATTATGGATTGGCTAGGCTGACGATTTTAGGGAAGCCAGGGGTCCTGTTGGATTTAGGGAATCGAGGCTTTGCGGGGGGAGGTGTCGTGATTACTGCGCACGGTCGTCGTGGCGGGTGAGGAAGATTCTGGAACACCTAAAACGAGGCCAAGAAAGGGGATGCGACGCCGCAAACTGCGGACGGACCGCGATCCTCTCGAGCGGCGGAGGCTCGTTCTCGTGTCTTCCCGTACCCAGCGTTATTGTAGGTGCGACCCCACGTCGAGAGTAGGGCGCGAGGATGGAGGCCGCCGCGCGATCGGAAGCGGAGAGGGACCGCTTCTCAAGCCCCACCGCGAGCGTTCGGAGCGTCGCTCAGCGCCCGCCGCGCGGGATGATGAGATCGCGAGTCCACTGATTCACCCCGAGCCCACAGCCGTTGAGGTCTTCGTGAAGGATTCGGAATGCCTCGTGGGCGCGGGTCGCCGTGGGGTAGCTCAGCCATCCCTCGAACTTTTTCTCCCCTTCACAGCGTGACCACGAGGAGGTCGCATGGGTCCGTGCCGGGAGCGCTGCGAAGGTGTCGGTCAGCAGTTTCTGGGCGAGGTGGGCATCGGGATGATGCTCGCCCCAGGGGCCCGGCGGGGGACTTGTCCAGCTCAAGGAGAGGCAGCAACTCAGGCTGCGCTCCGAGACTGGCTTCAGAAGCAGGTCGGTCGGGTCGGCCATCTCAAACCGAAGCGAGAGGATTTCGACATCGACCAGCCTGGGAGGTTCGATCCAGGGGTCGCGTCGGCCGGGGCGGAGCCATCCCGCATCACCGGGTGCCATTTTACGGAAAGGGGCCGGTCGCTCGGGGCCTGAGGATTTCTGCGCCTCCTGAACCACCCGGCCGGCGACCCTCGCGGTACTCAGGATCTCGTACGATCGCGCCACGATCCGGAAGGCCCACTCGTCCCCACCTTGGTCGGGGTGGTGCTTCCTCGCCTTCAGGCGGTACGCATCGCGGATCTCTTGGAGGCTGGCATTGTTGGTAACCCCGAGAATCGCACTCGGGTCGATCTCGAACCCGTAGGCGATGGAGGGCGACTTTCCGGCCTGATCTTGGGTGGACAGGGGACACACTCCTCTCGCCTCGTCGTCCGGCCGAGAGTTGAAGCCGCGGCATCGTTCTCCGACGCGCAATCAACCAGACACTTCGAAGGATATCTTGGAGCGGCGTGGCTCACAAGTATTCAGCCCACTGCACACATTTTACAGGCCCGACGCTTCGGGCCTTCCACCACGCGAGCGGGCCGGGTTTGACTCAGACCGCCTTGATCTTGCCCGGGGAACGCATCGCGAGGGCGAGAGCCTCGACATTCGTCGCGACGCTCAGGGCCTGGGTGCCTGCGATGATCCCCTGCTGGTAGAGCTGGAGGAGGTGGGTGTCGAAGGTCTGCATTCCCCGCTGGCCGGTGGTAATGTAGTCGGCAATATCGGCGATCCGCCCTTCGAGAATGTACTTCGCCGTCACGGAGTCACATCGGAGGACCTCGGCAACCGGCCAGCGCTCTCCGGACTTGCTGACGGTGAGTCGCTGCGAGATGATGCCGATGAGCGCGGCCGCGAGTTGTTCGCGTGCGATGGCGAGCTCGGACGGCGGGACCATCGCGAGGATCCGCTCGATCGTCTGTGCGGCGTTCGAGCTATGGACGGTGGCCAGGACTTGATGCCCGGTGTCGGCCGCGCGGAGGGCCATTTGCACGCTCTGGGCGTCGCGGAGCTCCCCCACGAGGATGACGTCGGGGGCCTGCCGCATCGCCTGGCGGAGCCCGTGTTCGAACGACGGCGTGTCGCGCCCGACTTCGATGTGAGAAACGAGCGATTTCTTGTTGGTATGTTCGTATTCAATCGGATCTTCGAGCGTCAGGATTTTGAGGTGATAGCTCGAGTTGAGCAGATCGACGATGGCGGCCAGCGTGGTGCTCTTGCCACTGCCGGTGGCGCCGCTCATCAGCGTCAGGCCGCGCCGGGCCTGGGCGATCTCCCGGATGACCGGCGGCAAGTGCAGGTCTTCGACGGTCCGGATTCCCGGCAAGATCACGCGGAGCACCAGTCCGGGCGCACCGAGGTGGCTGTAGAGGTTGACGCGGAACCGGGCCATCGGGGGAAACGAATACGAGAAGTCGTGCCCTTGCGCCATCGCGTTATCGATGTCGTCGATGATCGCTCGAGGCCCGATCGCGCGAACCGCTTGCCGGACCTGCTCGTCGGTCAGCGGCGGAAGCTCGAGCTCCCGGACTTGACCGAGGATCCGCAGCATGGGGGGCGAGCCGGTCTGCAAGTGGAGGTCGGACGCCCCCTGATCCACCGCGAACTTGAGGAGCTGGTCAATCGTCATCGCGCAAGGTCTCCCGCCCGGAACATCGTATCGAGCCGAGGGTGATTTCGGAAATGGAACGAACAAAGCCAGGGTCGGCCGCCTGGCCTTCCGAGAGTCATTCGGGGCGCGACCGGTGTCGGCCGCCCGTTTCCTTCTTCTCGGGTTTCAAGAGTGGCCCAACCCGCTCTTCGATCGGACCGAGGGTTGAGTCGGCCTTGGCTTCGAGCTTGGAGGTCGCCCTCTCGATCCGCTTTTCAAGCGCGGGGAGCTTCTGCTTGATGGCCGCCTCGACGACCGGGGCTTCCTCGTAGATCAGGTAAGCCAGCCCGACCAGCGCGATTGGTAGGAACGAGCCGACTGTCTTATACACGGCCGTCTTCATCCGGCCCCAGCGGGTCGACCAGTAGTAAATCGCGTAGAACGGAATCAGAAGGTTGGCCAGGCCATGGCCCAGACTCTCCTTGAACGGCAGTGAGATCAAGTAGGCCAGACCCACGTAAAGCATGCTGATGTTCGAGGCGACCACCCCCAACGCGCCCAGGTGCAGCAGGGTCTTCCACTGGAAGAGATAGGCGATCAGGACCAAGACCAGGCAGGCGACCGAGGCCACGTAAAGCCAGTCCCGCAAGGTCCGCAAGTTTCTTGCGAGCCATCGGGCCGACATCGTCGGGAAGAGTTTCCAGAGTGGGGGAGGACCCGACGATGATTGAGCCCGGGTGAGATGATGAGGGTCGGTCACCGTATAGTTGTCGGAGGGCCGCCCATGCGACAGTGGGGGCGCATCAGGCTCGGAGATCATCTCCGCGATAATTCGAGGGTCGGACTCCGCGGCGCGAACTTTCAGAGGCGGCGGAGCCGAAAGGAGTTTGCCAAGTGCCTCCGTGGGCTCCTCGCCCGTTAGCGGACGGAGCCGAAGCGCGGGGCTGGCCTCCTCCTCTTTGTGGTGCGCCGGAACCACCACGGAATGGCCGCAATGCTTGCATTTTCCGTGCTTGCCCTCGAGTCGATCGTCGACATCGATCGAGTGCCCGCACTGCTCACACTGAAATCGGATAGACATGGAGGTTCCGCGTGTGACGAGAAACGGGACGCCCTCCTCGGCCCGTCGACTGGATCGAGGCCGGATGAGGCGAGTGGGCTTATTTTGACTATACGTCTCACGTCAGGTGGCCGAAACCAGAATCGCAAAAACTCGTCGTCGACCCACCTGAAAGTCCGCGCTACGTTTAGTCTCATAGGACACAGGCGGAACCCCGGCGCGAGAAATGAACGCGAGGGAATGATCAAAGACCGAAATGTGCCAAGTCCCTCGTCGATCCGTGCACTCGTCCGCAATTTCACGAAGGCGAAGGCTGCCCTGAGCGATGGACCTCGATTTTTGGATTTCAAGCTCGAGAGTTCGACGCGAATTCTTAACTATGGGATATTATGTATGCTATCCAATGAGGATGAAACACACTTTTGCCGTAACCTGTCTTCTTCCTCATTCGTCGCGCCTCGGGCGAAGCAGCTCGCGCGCGACCTCGCCCAGCGGGTTCCGGCATGAACCGTATTTGCATTGCGGGGCTTGGTGTCCTAGACCATAACCGGCAGATCGCAACACGATACGGCCCGATTCCTCGGAGTTAATTAGCGATGCACGACCGCTTTCGGGACACAATCGAACCCTGGACCATCGCGGACGTTCATCGGGATGAATTGGCCCGGTCTGAGGTGCTCAGGCTCGTGCTGTCGGAGGATCACCCCCTTTCGTGCCCCGAATGCGGGCAAGTTTGCGTCGGTGCTGACTCGCAGCTCCAGAGGTGGCGATGCCTGGATACGGACGGGTTCGAAACCGTGCTGGAAGCAAGCGTGCCACGCTGCTCGTGCCCTGAGCATGGGGTCAATTCGATCCATGTCCCATGGGCCGAGCCGGGAGGTTCCGGCATGGGGTTCGTGGCGTGTTCAGGCTCGGGAGCTAAGGCTGAAGCGGGCCAATCAGCCGAGGGCACGCGTCCCAGCGACTCGCCGGCCGGCGGCTGGGATCAGTCGACTCGCCGAAGCTTCCTCACCTCCACGGCTGCGGCCGCGGGCACGGTCCTCGCGGGAGGCCTGGTCCTGCCGGCAGAAAGCGCTGTGGGCGAAGCCGCCGCGTTTCCTGCAGGGCTCGATTGGGAGGCGCTACGTCGTCGAATCAAGGGAGAAGTCCTCCCCGCGAATTCCCCCGAATTTGCCGCCGCGAAGAGCGATTTGGTCTGGAACAAGATCAAGCCCGACCGATCGCCGGATGTCATCGTGCGGGTGAAGCACGAGCAGGATGTGGTCGAGGCGGTGAATTTCGCACGCGAGAACGGCCTGAAAGTCGTCGTTCGCGGCGGTGGACATACCTGGTGCGGTCTGGCCGTGCGACAGGGCGGTATGACGATCGATCTCTCGGGACTCAACGAGTCGTCGATCGACGAAGTCAACCGGACCGCTGTCATCCAACCCGTGATCAGCAACCGCGAGCTGGCACGCCGGCTCGGCGAGCACGGCCTGGCATTTCCGATCGGCCATTGCCCCACGGTCAAGGCGAGCGGTTATCTCTTGAACGGCGGCATGTCTTGGAACATGGGGCACTGGGGACCGGCCTGCTTGAGCGTTGAGGCTGTGGAGTTCGTCACCGCCGACGGCAAACTGACCAAGGCGAGCGCCACCGAGCACGAGGACCTCTACTGGGCGGCCCGAGGTTGCGGGCCGGGCATGTTCGCCGTGGCGACACGGTTTCATTTGAAATGTTACCCGTTGCCCAAGGCGATCACCACAAGCAATTATTATTACTCGTTGAACGACTTGAAAGAGGCCGTGGATGAGGCGGTGGCTTTGGGGCGGAAGATGCCCGACAACGTGGAACTGTCCATCTTCCTGATCAAAGCGCCGGCCGAGCTTGCCGAGGCCTGCAAAGACCACAACGGGAAATTGTGCATGATCTCGGCTGTGGCCTTCGGGATGACTCAGGAGGAATCCGAAGCGGCGCTCGCACCGTTGGAACAGGGCGCGATGGTGAAGAAGGCCCTCGGCAAGAGCCTCAACGAGCCTTCCAGTTTCGAGCATCTGGCGATGGCTTCCGGAGCGACATGGCCGGAGAATCACCGAAACCTCTGCGAGAACCAGTGCTCCAAGGCCAACCCGTCCGACATGCTGATGGCCTTGCGAGACAAATTTGTGCAGGCACCGTCTGAGAAGTCCGTAATCGTATTTTGCCAGAGCACCGGCGCCAGAAATCTGCTCGAGCCGCATCCCGAGATCGCGCTCTCGATGGACGCCACCTCGTACGGCGGTTCGTGGGCGATCTGGGAGAAGGAAGAAGACGACGCCGCCAACAGGAAGTGGCAGGATGAGGTGATCGCGATCATGCGACCCTTCACCAGCCAGCATTACATCGGCGAGACCGACATCGTTCAGGACCCGTCGCGGGTGCAAGGGTCTTATAGCGCCGAGAAGTGGAAACGCCTTGAGGAGCTCCGTGCCAAGTACGACCCCCAGGGCGTTTTCTTCGGCTTCCTGGGCGGTACCGTCAAGGCTTGAACCGTCCATCTCGGCTCACCGCTGCATGAGTGCGGCGGTTGCGGTCGGAGGATTGCCTCCGATCGCTGAGCTCGGCCGCCGTGGTTCTAACTGCCTGCTGGCGTCGCCAGACCAAGACCGCCCCGAGCAACAAGAAGGCGAGCCAGGGCGTGGGCCTACGGCCGAAAATCGCCGGAGGGGGCCGTTGCTCCTGTCTAGGTTGAAGTGTGTTGATGTTGATAATTCTGCTGATCTGTTTGAAGCGTACGCTTGCGGATTTTGACGTGTCTCCCCGAACTCAATTCGAGAAATCCTTCTCGGCCGAGGCTTCCGCGAGGAGTAAGGCGACGGCCTGATCCAGTTCGTCCCCCCGCACGTCCCTGAATCGAATAATTCCTGCTTTGTCCAGGACGAAGATCGATGGGAATGACGAGATTCCCCACCGGCTGGTGATTGGGCCTTCCATTCCGCCGTCCCACCAACAACGCCAGGTGACTTTGCCGGAATCGATGGATGACTTGAGGGTTTCCACTTCCGAGTCTGAATTCACGCTCAGCAATACGAAGGGTTTACCTTCACTTCTGGCGATCAATTCCCGCTCTTGAGGGTACATCCCCACGCATGGTCCACACCAATTGCCGGAGAACGTTAACACCGTGACCTTGCCGCGATAGTCGCTCAGAGAGAAGGTCTTTCCCTCGTGGTCCTTCCCCTGGATCTCCGGCGCGACCTTGCCGATGGATAGGTTGCGCATCGCGAACAACTCCCCTGCGGCAATCATGCCAAGATTTCGCGTCTCATCTCTGCCTTTGATGTCGGCATACTCAGCGATGATCCGCTCGAGCAAAGCCTCCGCCTCCCGTTCCAAAGCTGTGGGGTCGGCCTCTCGGATGAGTCGTTCGGTTGCCTCTTTATGGTGCTCATGCACATAGCGATTGACCTCCGCCGGCACCTTCCGGACACGTCGGACCATCTTGGCCTGGAGTTTGAGGAAGGTTGCCAGCGTGTGGCACGCCCAGCCCCGATCCACTCGGTTCGGATGATTTGCCATCACGGAGCGGAGCAAGGCTTCGGCGACCGGGGAATGAACGTAAAAGAAGATCCCACGGCAAAGTTCCCCCATTCCGGGGTCGCGCGAGTGGTCTCGAAGCAGGACCTCCAGCGCCCGGTACGATTGTTCTCCAGGACCAGCCCGGGCCGTCTTGATAACAAAGTTGCAGGCGTCAACGACCGCGGGGTCGGTCGGGTTTGCTTGGATCAGGTCCAGGATTAAGTTCGTGTGCTTGGCCACGGCCGCGTGAAAGCGATCGATGGGCGGTTGCTGCTCCTGCTCGGTGACCTTACCTTCGAGGTCCTTGGTGAACCGATCTCGAGCTTCCACCTGAGCCTTGGCGATCTCGTCGAGTTGTACCCTGAGCCCTTCCGAGCTCTGACCGAAGAGCGGATCTAGCGTGGTTGAGATCAGCAGCAGGGTCGCCGCCACCTTGGTTAAGTGCCGGGTCATCGTTCGCTCCCTGTTGGACCGCATGCTGTTTCGTGGGCGAATCACCCAGGAATGCGCCAGCCTAAAATTCGGTCTTACAGTTGTCAATGGGTAGTGGGAATCCCGGCACAACTTCAGGATGTGGGATCGCCCTTCCCATAAATGAGAGAAAACGGTATTTGATGGGCTCGGTCCATTGGACGGACCGGGCCTCGCGGTCGCCGGGGCCCATTTCGCGATTCTCATGTCTCATTGACCGCCGCCGGTCGTCCAGGATGGATGATGACACGGCACTTAGGCCGAATCCGAACGTTCCCCCCCCGAGCGTGGGTCATTGGCTCCGCCATTGCGTTGCGATGGCGCATTGGGCCTATCGTGGCAATTTGCGGGTTGCTGGTGACTTCGGGCGGGTGTGTCTCCATCGGCGCTCCCGAGGCCCGGTTGCGGAACGCGATCGAGGACCGTCGTGAACGGTTCGAGACAGCTCGCCATCTGAGCGCACCGACGGGTGTCTTCCTCACCCGTCAAGGCCTGGTTGACGCGGCGGCGAACGACCCTGGGGCTACGGCTCGGGAGCTTGAGACGAGGCTCGCGGCCCGCCCCGAACCGGGCGGAGCTCTGGCTCTGGCTGAGCTCTCGTATCGAGAAGGGCGGCGGCGGGAGGCGGGGTCGCCGGTGTCGGCCCTCCCCTGGTATCGCGACGCGGCGGCTTGCTCGGCGCTCGCTCTCGCCGAACCGGAGTGCGCGAGTTCCGAGCAGGCGATCGCGACGCACAATCTCGCCTTGAAACGGTTGATTCGCATCTCGCAGGAGGATGGCGTCCGCGGAGAGGGGACTTGGCGGGATGTGCTGGGGGGGCAAGGGCTGGCGCTCGTGAGCTCGTCGACGTACTTGCACCCGGGGCAGCTCGCCGACCTCAAGGTGGCCGAAGACCTCCGGGTCACCGGCATGGACAATATCTATCGCTCGAGTGGGCTAGGGATACCGGTCGTGGCGCATCGGCTGGCCGATCCCGCCGAAACGACCGATCCCCGCGACCAGTTCTTGCCGCGCGAAACTCGGACCGGGGCGACGGCCGTCCTGATCCCCGAAGGGAGTCTCCAGGCGGGTGACTGGAGACGGAGGCCGGCCACCCTCTTTTTCGCTGACCCGTTTGGCGAGCCTTCCGTGCCGTTCGGAGGTAACGACGTTCGACTTGCGACCGACCGGACCACTCCGTTGGCGGATCAGGTCGCCCGGGTTCACCTGGATAAGCTCGAATGGGCCGGCCTGTTCCATTCCTCATTCCGGCGTCCGGGGGTCACGGCGGGTCTTTATATGCTACGGCCGTACGAGCCGGGCAAGATTCCGGTCGTGCTGGTCCATGGCCTCTTTTCGAGCCCGAGAGCCTATGTTCAGACCATCAACGAGTTAACCAATACACCGTTGATTGCGTCCCGGTATCAGTTCTGGGTGTTCCTCTATCCGACCGGCATGCCGATCCCGGCGTCGGCGGCCAAGTTGCGGACCTGGCTGACCCGAGCGCGCGAGACGCTGGATCCGGGGCATACCGACCCCGCGTTTGACCAGATGGTTCTGGTCGGGCACAGCATGGGCGGCCTGCTCTCCAAGATGATGGCGCAGGACCCTGGGCTCGAACTTTGGAACTCGACGATCCGGATTCCTCACGACCAGTTTCGCTTCTCACCCAAGCTTCACGAGACCCTTGAGGCGTCCCTCATCTTCCGCCCCCTCCCCTTCGTCCGCCGGATCGTGTTCATCGCTTCGCCGCACCGGGGCAGCCCGCTTGCGAGCGACCTCTTCGGCCGGACCATCTCCCGGCTGGTGGGGCGTCCTGATGAACTGGCCGAGAGTATCAAGGAAATCGAGGCCCTCAATGGCCCCAAGGTGATCGCCCCCGAGATGCGCGGGCGGACTCCTAACGCCATTGGTAACCTTCGGGTCGACAGCCCGGTTCTCGCCACCCTGGACCGGATTCCGATCGACCCGAACGTCCCGTACCACTCGATCATCCCCCAAATCCTCAAGGTGTCGGGGACGGATGGCGTTGTTCTCTACAACAGTTCACATGTCGACGGCGCGGCGTCCGAACTGATTGTCGCGGGTAATCATTCGTCCCAGCAGAAGCCTGAGGTGACGCAAGAGCTCCGACGAATTCTCCTGGAGCATGTGGAAAATCTCGATGCGGGCTCCAGGCCGGCCCGGTAGGTGGGATTGTGCAAAGTGGCTTACGGTCGCAGGCGAGAACTCGCCCAGGTCAATTCGGAAGGGAATGAAAGTCTAGTCGAATCAGGGTTGTGAGAATTTGAAGGCGATTTGATTGGTTGCCTTTTGGGTGGGTCGCGGTCGAAGCCTCTGGAAACCGTATTAAGAGGGGTCGTATCGACCCCTCCCTTTGTGCGTCTCGATTCAGATTCCCCTGAGATTTCGCAACTGAGCCCGCAGACGTGCGAGGCGGGTATGCTTGCCAACTTTGAGGGCTGTGATCATCGACTGATAGCCGGTGGTCGGCACCTGGACCGTTGTGCTCTGGGTTTTGGTGTTGCTGGCCGCATCCACTCCGGTCACGCTGATGGTGAACGTCCGAGGGGAGCTGAGACCCTTGACCGTGGCGGGCAACGGGACTGTGAAGGAGTAGCTTCCCCCTGCGCCGAGAGTCAGTGTGCCGTTGATTGAGATCAGGCCGTACGAGTCGCGAACGGTGTACGAGGCGGTCGTCCCGACGCCGGAGAGGGTGTCGGTGACCTTGCCCGTCACAAGGACCTGGACGGTGCGGTTGTTAGCGGGCTTGAGGTTGTTCGGACTGGCGGTGACCGTGACCGTGGGGACCGTCTTGTCGATCGCCACGGCTCCGACCGTGACACTGGACGTATTGCCCGCCCGGTCGTTCACGGTGAAGGTACGCGACTGGCCGCTCCCTTGGCTGCTGAACGTGTACGAGCCGGTCGCCGCGGAGTTCAAGCCCGAGCCGTTGTCACTTGCTGTGTAGCTCGCCACGACATTCGTATTGTTCCAGCCTTGGCCGTTGGGGAGCGGGCTGCGCGCAACTTGAAGGACCGGGGCGGTGGTGTCGATGAGGATGGCCCGTGCCGCGGAGGGCTGGCTGGTCGCTCCGTTGGCGGTCTTCGCGGTCACCGTGATGGCGTGTGTCCCGTCCGGGAGACTGGCGACGAAGGAGCCGGCTTGGCCGACGGTGAAGCTCCAGCTCCCCGAGCTGTTGGCGACGGTGGTGCCGAGCGGGGTGGTGCCGGCGAACAGGGTTACCACGCTCCCCGCCACTGCGTTGCCACGGAAGGTGGGGGTGTTGTCCTTGGTGAGGCCGTCGGTGCTCGAAGAGCCCGTGTCACTGGCCGCGTCGAGCGAAGGCCTGGCCGGAGTGGGAGTGGGAGTCGGCGGCGGGCTGACGATGGTCCACTGAGAGAAGGCTGTGCCGACGTTGCCCGCCTGGTCGGTCACATTCAGGAGCAACGAGTGGGTGCCGAGGGCCAGGCCGTTGAGGGTGAGTGGGCTGGTCGCGTTGACGAACGCACCGCCGTCGAGGCTGTACTGAATGCGGAGGTTGCCCGAGGCCGACGAGTTGTCGGCGACGTTGAAGGTGAAGGAGGCGGAGGTGCTGGTGGTCTCTGCCGGTGGTGCGCTGGTGAATGAGGCGGTGGGGTTGGCGTTGTCGATGAGGATGGCCAGCGGAGCGGAAGGCTGGCTCGTCTCTCCCGTGGCGGACTTTGCGGTCACGGTGATGGCAAAGGAGCCATTGGCCAGGCTGGCCACAAGTGAGCCAGGGCCGCCCACGGCAAAGCCCCAGAGACCCGCCGAATTCGCGACGGTGGTGCCGAGCAGTGTGGAGCCTGCGAAGAGTGCGACGGTGCTGCCGGCCGTGGCGGTCCCGAAGAATGCGGGTGTGTTGTCCCTGGTGATGCCATCGGAACTGGAGACGCCCGTGTCACTGTCGAGGTCGAGAGCGGGTTTGGCGGGCGTGGGGGTGATGATCGGCGGGGGCGCGGTAACGTCCCACTGGTAGGAGGTTTCCTGAACGTTGCCGGCCTGGTCCGTGACCCTGAGAAGGACGGAGTGGGATCCAACCGTGAGCCCGCTGAGGCTGAAGGGGCTGGTGGCGTTGAGGAGCGATCCACCGTCGAGGCGGTACTGAACGAGGAGGTCGCCGCTGGAGGAGAGGTTGTCGGCGAGGCTGAAGCCGAATGCGGCGGTGGTGTCGCTGGTCGAGGCCGGCGGTGTGAGAGTCAGGGCGAGTGTGGGCTTGACCGCCTCGACGATCCTGGCGTTCGGTCCGGTCAGGAGCACGCCCCGCGCGTTTCCGTTGAGCGTGGTGGTGGGGTCGACGTTGAGCGTGACGCTGGCTGCGGGGTTGGCGATGGCGTCTTCGACGTAGATGGCGGCGTTGTTGGAGTTCTGGATGGTGACGCCGACGAGGTTGCCCCGGACGTTTCTGGGGGTGCTGCCGGTGATGGCGTCACTGTTGGTGATGAGAACGCCGTAGTCGTTTCCTGAGAGCGTGCCGCCGGTGACGGTGGTGATGGGAGAAGCGGTGGTGTACTGGAGTTTGATGCCGACGTGATTGCCGGTGGAATTATTGTTGCTGAGGGAGACGCCGGTGGTGCTGAGAACGCGTCGGAGCTCGATGCCGACGTTTGTGGGAGTGGCGTAGGGTCCTGCCTGTGCGAAGACGGAGTTGTTGGCGACGTTGAAGACGGGGGTTTCGCTGTCGATGGTCCAGAGGTAGATGCCGAGGTTGTAGGCGTGGACCTCATTTCCGGAGATCGAGGAGATGGCCCCCGTGGGGTTGGGGTTGAGCATGAAGATGGCCTGGATTCCGGTTCCGGCCCTTGTGATGACGTTTCCGGTGACGTCGGCGTAGAAGTTGTGCTCGATGCTGATTCCGCGAGCGGGGAGTGGCGAGACGAGGGGGACGTTGTCGATTTTGTTGTTACGGATGGCGTTTCCGGTGGAAACGTCGAGGGGATCCTTGGAGAAGTCGTTGGCGTCGGCCAGGACACCGAAGAGGGTGAAGTTCTGGATGACGTTGTTGAGGACGTTGAGACCGGAGATGAAGTTGAGATGTCCGAGGTTATCGACGTTGGCGATTCCACTGCCGGAATTGGAGCTGATGCCGTTGAGGAGCGTTCCGGTGGGCAGGTTGGGGTTATGGCCGTCGATGAAGAGGCCGTCGATGGTGACGTTGTTCGCGGTGACCAAGACGACGATCCCGGCGTGTGGGTTGTTGTCCGCCGGAAGCAGAATGGCCTCGGGACCTCGGGCGGCGGAATTCGGGTTGATTCCGGCGTTCGGCCCGAGAAGCTTGATCGAGTGGTTGACGTTGATGGCTTCGGCATAGACCCCGGCCGCGACCATCACCGTGTCGATGGTGGTCGTCGCGTGATCGATGGCCGTCTGGATCCGGCGATAAGGATAGCTCTGCGACCCATCTTCAATGCCTGATGTATTCGACGCGTCAACGTACAAGGTGGTTTGGAGCGGAGGCGTGATGGTCCACTCGTAAGCGGTCGTTCCTTCATTGCCCGCCTGGTCGGTCACCTTCAGCAGAATGGAGTGAGTGCCGAGGCTCAGGCCACTGAGGTTGACGGGACTGGTGGCGTTGACGAACGCCCCGCCATCGAGGCTGTACTGGACGAGCAATTGTCCGGAGGCTGAGGCATTATCCACGACGTTGAAGGCGAATGACGCCGTGGTGGCCGAAGTCAGCGCTTGCGGTGTGCTGGTGAACGTGGCCGCGGGATTGGCGTTGTCGATCACGATGGCCAGCGATGCGGATGGCAGACTGATCGCCTCCGCCGGATTCTTCGCGGTCACGGTGATGGCATAGGTACCGTTAGCCAGGCTGGCCATGAGCGAGCCAGGACCGCCTACGGTGAACTCCCAGTGACCGAAAGCGTCCGCGGTGGCCATCCCGAGCGGTGTGGTGCCGGCGAAGAGAGTGACCGTGCTACCGGCAGCGGCGGTGCCGAAGAAAGCGGGCGTGTTGTCGTTGGTGATACCGTCGGAGTTGGAGACGCCCGTGTCACTGGCGAGGTCGAGGGCGGGCTTGGCGGGCGTGGGGGTGGTGGTCGGCGGGGGGGCGGTGACGTCCCACTGGTAGGAGGTTTCCTGAACGTTGCCGGCCTGGTCCGTGACCCTGAGGAGGACGGAGTGGGATCCAACCGTGAGCCCGCTGAGGCTGAAGGGGCTGGTGGCGTTGAGGAGCGATCCACCGTCGAGGCGGTACTGAACGAGGAGGTCGCCGCTGGAGGAGAGGTTGTCGGCGAGGCTGAAGCCGAACGCGGCGGTGGTGTCGCTGGTCGAGGCCGGCGGTGTGAGCGTCAGAGCGAGTGTGGGCTTGACCGCCTCGACGATCTTGGCGTTCGGTCCGGTCAGGAGCACGCCCCGCGCGTTTCCGTTGAGCGTGGTGGTGGGGTCGACGTTGAGCGTAACGCTGGCTGCGGGGTTGGCGATGGCGTCTTCGACGTAGATGGCGGCGTTGTTGGCGTTCTGGATGGTGACGCCGACGAGGTTGCCCCGGACGTTTCTGGGGGTGCTGCCGGTGATGGCGTCACTGTTGGTGATGAGAACGCCGTAGTCGTTTCCTGAGAGCGTGCCGCCGGTGACGGTGGTGATGGGAGAAGCGGTGGTGTACTGGAGTTTGATGCCGACGTGATTGCCGGTGGAATTATTGTTGCTGAGGGAGACGCCGGTGGTGCTGAGAACGCGTCGGAGCTCGATGCCGACGTTTGTGGGAGTGGCGTAGGGGCCTGCTTGTGCGAAGACGGAGTTGTTGGCGACGTTGAAGACGGGGGTTTCGCTGTCGATGGTCCAGAGGTAGATGCCGAGGTTGTAGGCGTGGACCTCATTTCCGGAGATCGAGGAGATGGCCCCCGTGGGGTTGGGGTTGAGCATGAAGATGGCCTGGATTCCGGTTCCGGCCCTTGTGATGACGTTTCCGGTGACGTCGGCGTAGAAGTTGTGCTCGATGCTGATTCCGCGAGCGGGGAGCGGCGAGACGAGGGGGACGTTGTCGATTTTGTTGTTTCGGATGGCGTTTCCGGTGGAAACGTCGAGAGGATCCTTGGAGAAGTCGTTGGCGTCGGCGAGGACACCAAAGAGGGTGAAGTTCTGGATGACGTTGTTGAGGACGTTGAGACCGGAGATGAAGTTGAGATGTCCGTGGTTGTCGACGTTGGCGATTCCGCTGCCCGCGTTCGCGCTGATGCCGTTGAGGAGCGTTCCGGTGGGCAGGTTGGGGTTATGGCCGTCGATGAAGAGGCCGTCGATGGTGACGTTGTTCGCGGTGACCAAGACGACGATCCCGGCGTCGGGGTTATTACTGGGAGGGAGGAGGATGGCCTCGGAGTTTCGCGTCCCGGAATTCGGGTTGATGCCTGCGTTCGGCCCGAGGAGTTCGATGGAGTGGTTGACGTTGAGGGCTTCCGCGTAGACGCCGGGAGCAACGTGCACCGTATCACCGGAGGGTGCCGTATTATTGATGGCTGTCTGGATCTGGCTATAGGGGTGAGTGAGTGAGCCGTCCTCGATTCCGGTGAGGTTTGCGGCGTTCACGTAGAGGCTGGCCAGGAGCGCACGCCCTTCGAGCTGTTCCAGGGTCGAAATGAATCGACCCTGGTTTCGTCGGCGGTTTTTTTTGGCGTGCGCTTGCTTACTAGTCCTCAACATGGAGACTCTCCCGATAGCTGCGCGGTGGTTTCGCAATCTCTGAACCGGATCGCGGCGTCGCGGCCCGTTATTATCGATCTCAGTCGTTCCACGACTGCGGACCTCAATGTAGGTCGCGTCCTGAGAAGCGACAACGCGAGCCGGCTGCTGTCATGCCGTAATGGGGGAAGTGCGTCTTCATAAAGAGACAGAGCCTCGGTTGATGTCGCTTTTTCACGACATCCCCTTCCGCAGTTGGGGTCGAGAGGGTGGAGGAGCGTCCGAGTAAGGCGACCGGGAATCTGGCTTCAGTGATCAGTCTGCTTACTTTCGCGGTGTGCCTGGTCGACTCCGGGGACGTTGCCGCTCGACTTGGTCGTTGAGGGGAAGGACTTTGGGAATGGATCAAGAACGAGAGTCGCACCTTTGGGGGGGGAAGCCGCGTCTGCTGGCGATGTTGGCGATCCTGGTCGTTCTGGGATACCTGACTGCCACCTGGCTCGATTTCTCTCGTCGGCCTTCCGCGCGGAGCGGGGAGGTTCGGGCGGCGGATCCCTCGTTGTTCTATTCTCCTTGGAATTGGTACGACGATGGTTCAGCCTTGCAGACGACTCACCTCGGCGCCTGGTTGAAGTTTGGCTGGACGGGGCGGAACTTGAGTCTGAAGGTCGATGTCACGATGGCCGACCGCGCCGGGATCGCTCCCGAGGCGTACCCGGTGATCGGCTATTCGATCGACGGCGGTCCGATGCACGCTCTTCAGCTTGTGAGGGGCGACCGGGAGCGTATGCTTGCCTCAAACGTTCCGGAAGGGAGGCACCGCTGCCATGCTTATCTGCGCTGGATCGGCTTCGGGGCGGAACGCTGGAGAGCGGGCCGTCAGGTGGCCCTCTGGCGGGTGACGGGGCTCCAACTCGACCCGGAGGGGACAACCTACCGGGACCCCGATTTGCGGCCCCGACGCGCCTTGTTCTTCGGCGACTCGATCCTCGACGGCGCGTTCAACCGGGGCGCAGAGACCGACTCGTTTCAGGCCTGGCCTGAAGTGGTCGCCGAACGTCTCGACGCCGAGCCCGGCCGGGTCGGGTTCGAGGGGCAGAGCTATGCGATCAGCGGCAACCCGGGCAATGGCAATGTTCCCGCGCTATTCATCCCCCAGAACCCGAGAGAGAGTACCT
Source organism: Singulisphaera photorubra (assembly GCF_045290345.1). Taxonomy (GTDB): domain Bacteria; phylum Planctomycetota; class Planctomycetia; order Isosphaerales; family Isosphaeraceae; genus Singulisphaera. The sequence continues at coordinate 7,626,816 of NZ_CP155447.1, forward strand.
GGGACCTGATCGACTCCTTTCATCCCCGGCTGGCCGACGGGCGGTTCTCGCCTCGCCCCGACTTCGTCTTCTTCTCTCATGGAGCGAACGACGCGATCGGCCATGTCCCTTTCGATCAAGTCGAAGCCTCGGTTCGGGGGCTGCTGCCCAAGATTCGCACCGCCTCCGGGCCGTTGGCCTCGATTTTCGTCGTGATCCCATTCGAGGGCTTCAATCGCGCCCCCATCCGGGCCGCATTCGTTGCCTACCAGAACGCATCCCCCGACTCGAAGTGCCACCTGATCGATCTCGGCGACGAAGCCTCGTCGCGGGTCGAAGATCTGGTGGAAGGCAAGCCCGCCCGACGCTCCTTCGATGGTCTCCACCCCAACAGTGCCATGCACGCCCGGCTTGGCGCAATGGTGGCCGATCGGGTGATCGCGATTCTCTCCGAGCCCGGCCGGGAGCGATAACTGGCCTCGCGTTAAGGTGTCGAGTTTAACGGACGGAAATTCATTTTGACTGTTTTTCAGATGAGCTTGTTCTGTCGCAAGTGGGTTTCGTTGCGATAGCTTTTGCTCGGAAATTTATGTTTTTAAACCGTTGGGCACGAGTGGCAGCGAGCGAAGGCGTACCTTGGCCGCGTCGAAGATGGCGTTGCCGACGGCCGGGGCCACTGCGATGATCGGCGCCTCACCGGCACCGGCCGAGGGAAGATCTTTGCGATCGAGCAGGACCACGTCGATGGTGGGCATATCGCTGAAGCGAGGGACGCGATAACGTGAGAGCCGTGGGTTGAGGATCTTGCCCCCCTCGAAGCGGATCGCCTCGAAGAGCGCTCCGCCCAGGCCCATGACGATCGCTCCTTCGACCTGGTTCGATAGGTGGTCGGGGTTGACGATCGCGCCGCATTCAAAAGCGGTCACGAGCCGGGTCACCTGCACCTGGCTGGTCGAGCGGTCGATGGTGACCTCCGCGCAGGTCGCCACGTATCCCCTCTTCTCGGTTCCTCCCGCAATCCCGACTCCGCGATCGGGTCCGGCCACTTTGCCCCATCCGAATCGGTCGGCGGCCGCCTTGAGCACGGCTCGCAGTCGATCATCCTTCAAGTTCATCAGGCGGAACGCGAGCGGGTCGATGCCGAGGCCGCGAGCCAGCTCATCCATGACCGACTCTCTCGCGAAATGATTGGCCGTGGAGGCCAAGGCGCGATAGGAGCCTTGTCTCAGAGGAGACTTCGCCGCGTGAAAGGCGACCCGCCGGTTTGTCACGTCGTAAGGCGTTTCGAGACCCGAGCCCCCGGAATTGTAGTTGTGGAACTCCCAGGCCGTGAGGGTTCCATCTTTGCGTGCGCCTGCCTTCACATCGATGACCCCGGCGGGTCGGAAATAGGCCCATGTGAATTCCTCTTCACGGGACCAGACCCGCTTGACCGGTCGTCCCGCGGCGCGGGCGAGGCGGGCGGCCTCGACGGCCGCTTCGCCGTTGTGCTTCCCACCATAGCCGCCGCCGGTATCGGGCACGATCACGCGGACGCGCCCCTCGGGGACGCCCAAGGCCTGGGCCAGCTCGCCCCGGACCCCGAACGGGCGCTGAGTCCCCGTCCAGACGGTCAGGTCGTCTCCTTGCCACTCGGCGACGGCCGCTCGAGGCTCGAGTGGGACGTGGGCGATATAGGCGATCGTGTAGGTCTCCTCGACCTTCAAGGCGGCTGAGGCCAGGCCGTCGGCGACCGACCCCCGCTCACCATTCGATGGCCCACTCCGTCCCCCCTCCGCGGCGGTCGTCGTGCCCTTGAGCGTTTGCACGAGGTCGCGATCGGAGGATTGGTCGGCGGTCGTCCATTCGGCTCGGATCGCCGCGAGTGCCCGATTCGCGGTGGGCTCATCGGGGGCGACGACACCGATGAATTTGCCCTCGTGAACTACCGTCACGCCCGGCAAGGCCTTGGCACGCGAGGTGTCGACCGAGGTGGGCTCGGTGTGGAACGTGGGGGGACGGAGCACTTTCCCGTAGAGCATCCCCGGACGTTTCACGTCGGACGCATAGACGTGGCGCCCGGTGACGAAGGCCCGACCATCGGCCTTGGGAGCCGATTGGCCGGCCGCCTCCCACTTTCCGGCCGGAGTCGTCGGCGCGTTCTCGCCGATCGTTTCCAGGAGCTTCCTCCCTTGCGTCAGCGCTCCCAGCCCGAGGCTCTGTCCCGTCGCGCGGGAGGTGGCCTTACCGTTGCTGATCTCGATCGTGGCCCGGTCCGTTTTCCAATGTTCGGCCGCCAGGTCAATGAGACGCTCGCGCGCGGTGGCGGCGACTTTGCGGAGCTGAGCGGCCATGGTCGGTGTGGTCCGGCTGCCGAAGGTCCCCATGTCGTATGGGGTCCGCGCTGTGTCGGCCATGACCAGTTGAACGCTCGCCGTTGGCACCCGGAGTTCGTCGGCCACGGCCTGGGCGAGCGACGTGCGGATATTCTGTCCGACTTCTGCCTTCCCGGTATAGGCGGAGATGGCACCGTCTTCGGCGATGTGCAACCAGGCGCCGATCTCGCGAGGCAGGGTCCCGCCCGAGCCTCGGCGGCGTCCTCCACCGGACTGTGCTTCCGCCTCGTTCTCGCGGATCAAGCAGAGGACGACGAGCCCGCCCCCCAGAACGCGGAGGAACTCGCGCCGGGTGGGTTCGATGTCGAACGAGTCATCAAGGCTCGTTTGAAGTTCATATCGTTCGGGCTCGATGGGAAAATCGAACGTGGTATCGCCGTTCATCGAGCACCCCCCTTCATCGATTCAGCGGCCTTTTGGATCGCGGCCAAGATTCGAGGATAGGTGCCGCATCGGCAAACGTTTCCGTCCATGGCGCGGACGATTTCCGCCACCGAGGGATGGGGGGCTTTGGAGAGTAAGCCGACGCCTGCCATGATCATTCCCGAGGTGCAGTAACCGCACTGCAAGGCGCCGGCATCCAGGAAGGCCTGCTGGAGCGGATGGAGCCGGCCGTCTTGCTCGAGTCCTTCGATGGTCATGATGGGCTTGTCCCCAACTGCGCCCACGCGGGCCGTGCAGGAGCGGACCGGCTGGCCGTCGACGAGCACCGTGCAGGCCCCGCAACGCCCCTCGCCGCAACCGTACTTGGAACCCGTGAGATCGAGCTCGTCGCGGAGAACCCCCAGGAGATTCCGCTCCGGATCCACGTCGACGCGATGAACGGAACCATTGATGTTCAGTTGCGTGACTCGTGCCATCGTGTCCTCTCCCCTCCCCCTGCCCTGCGACGCGAGAACCTGTTCATGGGCGATCGGGCGGTTCTCGAGCCCTGGTTGAACGCGTCTTATCGACGGTCTTGGATATCACAGTCGTGCGTCGCCGGCAAGACCCGCGGGGTTTGGGGAGATTGGCTTAGCTGAGCGTCTGCGAGGGCTTTTCCTCAGGTCCGGGTGAGGTGCTTGAGCTTGTCAGGGTTGCGGACGATGTAGATCGAGGCGACGAAGCCGTCGCGAAGGTCGATGGCCAGAGTATGAATGCACCCGTCGGGCTCGGTGATGATGAACCCGGGTTGGCCGTTGATTCGCGTCGGGGTGACTGTGTATTGCTCGTATTGCCGGTACTTGGCGGCGAGCCCCACAAAGAAACGCGTAATCTTGTCGCGTCCGAAGATGGGACGGAGCGCGGCGGTCCGTTTGCCACCGCCGTCGGAGCTGAGTACGGCGTCCTCGGCGAGCATCCGGGTCAATGTGTCGGCGTCGCCACTGCGCGTGGCGGTGAGGAAGGCCTCCGCGAGCCGGGCCCCGGTTTCTGGGGGGACCGGGAACCGGGGCTGCGACTCCTTCACGTGAGCGCGAGCGCGGGCGGCAAGCTGGCGGCAGGCGGGCTCGCTGCGTCCGAGCGTCTTGGCCACCTGGCCGAATTCGACGTCGAAGACGTCGTGAAGTAAGAACGCCGCACGCTCGAGTGGCGAGAGCCGCTCGAGCGCCAGCATCAGGGTCATCGACAGGTCATGGGCATAGTCGCTTGCCGTTTCCGCGTCGAGTGGCTCGTCATCCAGGACCGGCTCGGGGAGCCAAGGGCCGATGTAGTGCTCGCGCCGGGACCGGGCCGACTTGATCTGATCGAGGCAGAGCCGCGTCACGATTTTTGAGAGAAAGGCAGGCGCGTTGACCACCGCCGCGCGATCGGTGGCGTGCCAGCGGAGATAGGCCTCTTGCACCACGTCCTCGGCCTCCGCGACCGAGCCCAGCATGCGATAGGCCAGGCCGGTCAAGCGACGCCGTTGCGCCTCGAATTCCCCCGCATCGAGCGGCTCCGGATGGGTCGTCGTCATCATGCCACCTGGTGCCGGCCGACGACCAGGGTCTTACCGCCGATGGCGATCCGGGTACAGGCTCTCCCCTCCCCCATCGCGTATTTCAAGGTCGGGAACAGCCGCGCGGAGGTCAGCGCGAAGCTGAGCGAGATCAGACCTCGCTTGCCCCACCGCGAGACGACTTGCTCGCGAAGTTCATCGGCCTCGGGGGCATGGGCCAGAGTCGCCTCCGCAAACCGAAACCCCAGCGCCACATCCTCGGGCATCGCCTCGAGGTCGCGTTCGAGAATGGCCTGGAGCACCTGGGGAGGCACCCCCTCGCGCTCGGACATCGTCGTCACCAACTGGGTGCAAGGTCCGCAGTCCTCGGCCATCGCCCCCACGAGCTTCGCGGCCGACCAGACGGCATGCGGCACGTCTTTGCAGTATCGGGCCATCCCCATGAGCTTGGCGAACTTGCGGAACGCCGCGGGATCCGCGTCGAGGAGCTCGCGGGCGTAGGTCATATCGTAGTTGTAGGATTTCTCGAACGCACGGATCTGTCGTTTGATCAACCAACCCAACATCGTGAAGCTCCCTTCCCGCCAGCGTGGTCGGGCCAAGGCGGACGCACGATCTCTCTTGAGAGTTTCGCGCCATCGAGCCGCCCTTGGCAAGTCGTCTTCGAGTGATCAGGAGCGATCGGAGCGCGGCCCGGTGCGTCCCAAGACGCTCCCACCGGCTTGGCGATTGCCCCTTCCTCATTGAACGACGAGCAAGCCGTTCGCCACGTGACATGCGCGGCCGCACTTTTGGGATTCAACGGAGGAAGGAACGATCCTTGCGGTTTCCGCCACGGGTTGGTTTACAGTAGCACGGCCGGCCCGGCCGTAATTCCCTCTACGGATTCGACCTGGCCGGAATCCAGCGAGAGGCTTGCCCAGTCGCGGATCGTTGATTTATTTCGCGAATTCAGCGTACTTGTGCATCGTATAGAAATGCCGGCCATTGCGGGGATTGAGGAATCGGTAGAGGGGCACGGTTTCCGGCTTCTCATCGGGATAGATCAAGCAGGCGATACCTTCCGCGCGGTAACCCGCTCGCTTGACCCCTTCACCGTCCGGCGCCGTGGTGTAGAACGGTTCCTTACGGCTCCGCCAGCGATAGAGCGGGACCGTGCCCTCGGCCTCGCTCGGATAGACGTAGCAGGAAACTCCCTCGGAGACGTACCCTTTGCTTTCGAGTCCTTCGGGCGTGGTCGTGTAGAGGTGGTGCCCTTGTCGGGGGTGGAACCATCGTGTGAGTGCAACGGTTCCCGCACGCGGCTCAGGATAGACGTAGCCGACAACCCCTTCGGTTTTGAGCCGAGTGACGTCGAAGTGGAGGACGACGTCCGACGGGGCATAGTCGATCGCACACAGGACGCCGTAGTCGCGGAACGCCTTGACTCGCTTGTTGATCTCGGCATTGATCTTGTCGCCGAGCTGAGACGCCTTGCCGTCGGCAATCTGGGTGACGACCTGATCAAAGGATCGGCCGAGGATTTTTGCCAGGGCGCCGGCGAACCCCTCGAGTTCTCGCCGCTTGACCTCCTCGACCTCGACCCGGAACCGCGGGGCTCCATCTCGTCCCGGCTCCACGTTGATCCCGATCCGCACGTCGAACCGGAAACTGGTCCAGTTCTCGGTGGATTCCTCCTTGCGGGCCCGCTTGTCCTTGAGCGGAGACGCCGTGGGTGGGCGGAACTCTCCCACGACCTGGCAGGCCACCTCGAATCGGCGCGACTTGGGATCGATCGCAAGCAGCCGGAACCGCTGGACCGTTCCCTTGTATTGGCCTTCCTTCTGAAACGGGACCGTCGGCACCTTCTCAATGATGCCCGAGAGAAACTCCTTATCGAGTTTGATCTCGGCCGCCGCAAACCCAAGGCCGGGGACCAAGAAACTCGCGCCGGCGAATAACAGCAGGGTAAGCTTCCGCGAGGCTGGAGCCATCATGGTCCCCTCTCTTCTTCGTCCATGAAACCGCCGCGGACCCCGGGGATTTCGCCTTTTGGCGTAAACTGGGTGGGTTGGGTCGGCGAGTCAGTCCGTTCTTTCGCTTGATGGTAACCGTGCGCGACCATCAAGGAAAAGCCCGATTCGCTGGGCGTCAATAAGTTGGTCCGGGGGGAACCGCCGCCTGGGCGATGAGAATCTCGTCAAGAAAGCCGAGGAGCTACCGGCCGGCGAACCCACCGTTTATCATAACTTGTAATCATGCTAATGTCTCTGCTCAGAACTGGGTGGGTGCATCGGTTGTGATCGTGCTCCCCCACCGGAGCGACCTGTTTTCGAAGATTTTTTCAAGAAATCCGGACAATCCGGCATCGCTCGAGGCATTATCCTCAGCTTAACGGACACAAGCGGCACGCGGGGACTACCATGGCGAGGGGGGATCAAGGCATCGTCCTCCGGCAGCTCAACATGCTCTTCAGCATGGGGGCAGACGGCGGACTGACCGACACCCAGTTGCTCGAAAGATTCTCGTCTCGCAGGGACCACGCCGCGGAGTCGGCGTTCAGGGTTCTCGTCGAGCGCCACGGGCCGATGGTGCTCCGCGTCTGCCGGGCGGTGCTCCGCGACCCGCACGACGCACAGGACGCCTTCCAGGCAACGTTCCTGGTATTGGTTCAACGGGCCGGATCGCTCTGGGTGCGGGATTCGCTGGCCCCCTGGCTTCATCAGGTGGCCTACCGAACCGCCTCGGGCGCACGATCGGCCGCGGCCCGGCGTCGGCGACATGAGTTGCGGGCGGCGGAATTCACGTCTCGGTCAGCTCACCCGGGCGATCACGACGATCTCGCGGGGGCCGTGCACGACGAGGTTGGCCGTTTGCCGGAACGATTCCGCGAGGCGGTCGTACTCTGCCTGCTGGAGGGGCTGACTCCCGAGCAGGCGGCCCGGCATCTCGGGTGTCCGGTCGGGACGGTCCATAGCCGGCTCGCGCGGGGGCGTGAAAGGCTCCGGGGCCGATTGGCCCGCCGCGGAGTGGCCGTGCCGATCGGGCTTCTGGCAGCCCCACTGGGATCGGCGCCGACCCAGGTCGCAGTGTCGGCGGAGCTGTTGCAAACAACGATATCGGCTGCGGTACGTGTCGCCGCGGCCAAGGGAGCGATCACCACCGGGACGGTCTCGGCCCAGGTCGCCGCCCTGATCGAGGGGGAGTTGTCGATGATGGCTCTTGTGAAGTTGAAATGGGTTGCGGTGGCCTTCTTGGTGGCCTTGCTTGGAATCAGCGCCGCAGGGATTCGCGGAGCGACGGCGACTGTCCTCCAAAGCCAAGCTTCGGCAGACGAACCGCGGAGCGACGATGACTCTCCGCCCACAACCCGGGTCCCAGTGACCGACCATCAAGCGATGGAAAACTGGTGGACTGAGCTGGAGAAGGACGAGCCTGAAGCATCACGGGCCCTCCTCAAACTGGCCGACCGGCCGGCCGACACCGTACCCTTCCTGAAGGGGAAGTTGAAGCCGCTTATCCTTGATGGCAATCGCCTCAAGGAGTTGCTTGTGAAGCTCGGGAGCATGGACGAGAACGACTGGAGGCCAGCATTCGCGGAACTGGAGTATTTCGACCCTCGGCTTGCGGTCGAGCTCGAAACTCTGATGACTGACGTGGGCGAATCACCAACGCGACAACGCATAGTTGCCGTATTGGGCGGTCATCCGGCCGACACGTTCGAAGGAAAGGCGGTCATTTTGAGGCCCGTCGATGGCGGTTTCAACTTCTTCGTCACGCCGGGGGGGGCGTGGTGGGCCGAGCATGATGTCGCACGTATCAATCGGGGGCAGGTTACCAAAAAGAAGTGGATCCGAGCCGTCCGGGCCATCGCACTACTGGAACACCTCGGAACCCCGGAGGCGGTCGCCATCTTGAAAGAAATGGCCACTGGTCATCCGCTTGCTCAGCCGACCAGAGCTGCCAAACAAGCCTCGGAGAAGCTCGGTGGCAACGCACGTTGAGTTTGGGCGACCTCAGGTCCGAACCCCACCTGGCTCAGTCGCCAGGAACGTCTTGCATCGCTTTGCCCACCGTGATACTCGAAAGATCAGCAAAATGAGGAAAGTTTATAGATAATGATGTCAAGAAGTAGGCGAAAATTGTCAGTGCGGTGCAGTTGTTGAATGTATGAAAAAGCGAAGCATTGAGGATGCTGTAATAATAGAAGTGAAAGTTGCATTTAGACGTTGATGCGATTGTGAATGGAATGGGTTTGGGAGACTGTCGCCACGTTGTCGGCGACTCTTCGTCCGTCGGAAGACAGGGAGCTTACGCTCCCCGCTCGCCTTTGGAAGGCGAGCGAAGATCAACAACCAAGGGGCGACATCGATCGTGGTTCCCTGGATTTCGCTCGCCTGGAAGGCGAGCGGGGAGCGTAAGCTCCCTGTCTTTGGGCCTTCACATGGGCTGGCTCGTTTGACACCGTGGCAACGGCATCGGGTGGACGGACCCAGGCGGAAAACCCGGTCACGAGGCGACAGTGTCTCGGGGATGTGTCCTGGCCAGCGGCGACGGGATGGGGGCCATTCTCGGATCGTCGGGCGCGATCTATGCGGACTTGAGCCATACCGCGGCCGGCGACGAGGAGTTTGCCCGTCTCGTCGGACACATGAAGAGTCTGTCCAACCTGCGGAGCATAAACCTCCGAGGCACGAGGGTGACGATTTCTACCCTGGTGCGTTTTAAGGCATTGTACAACCTGAGAAATCTGGATGTCAGCGATGCCCGAGTCTCGAAGGACGGAATCAGGGAGTTGGCCCGATCGATCCCGAATCTGCAAATCCAGTACGACGAACGCCTTCAAGATCCGCCGGGACCGAACGATTAGACCCTTACGCCCTTTCCTCATCCGAGGGCCGTTGGGCACGGCTCCGGGGGAAATGTTAAGGAGAACCCGGTCTACCTGCTTCGCGGCCGCCACGGTCGTGTGGTAGGAATGGAGCTCGCCGCTGAGTTGGGCGGCGCGGATCCAACTGGTGACCGGCCGCCGGCCTCGGTCCAGGACCGCCCCGTGGAACCAACGGGCGAGCCGATTGTGTTATGTGAGGCGTTTCATGTGGCTTGTCATTCGACGGATAGCCCTACTCCTTTGGTGTCTGACCTGTCTGGCCGTTGCGGTCGAGTCCTCGCTCCAAATGTTAGTCACGTTTGCACCCAATCCACGATTGGCTCGGGACTTGGGCAAGTCCGAACATCAACGTCTCGTAGAGAGAAGCGAACTCCATGGTATCGAACAAGTTCGGAATTTCTGGGCAGGTTCGGTCTTTATGGCCTCAGGCTTGCTGGTCATCAACTCCATGCTCTTGGTGATCCAGTCATGGGGTGTTCTCGGAAAACCGGAAAATCAAGCATCTTTGAATCAGGTTCGTTCAAGCAGCCGTGAGTAAGACTTCATGTCGAGGCAGTACGAAGCCGGGGGGATGAAACACTCTCCTGATTGTTTAAGAGAGCTCATTCTGGGATGGGATTGGCGTCTTCTAGAAAAAAGTTTTCGACGTGGTGACGCGTGGGATCGTATGAGAAGGAGCCATGTCTCGAAATCGCCGACCGTCAATGACGGCTTGCAGACAAAGACGATTCTCTTGTCTGGAGTTTCAACATGAAAAGCTCTTACGGAGGGCTTGCAGGTCTGACGTTGCTTGCGTTCACGCCAGGGTGTTTCGATAGTTCCGAGAACCAGTCCGGCCTCGAACCGGTCTTGAACGAACGCGGCATCATCACCTACCGCTACCCGACCTCAAGTTTTGACCCATCGGCCGCGGTGGCAGCCGTGACGCCCGGCTTACAGTCGAACCCCTCGCCCCTGAACAGCCTGAAAAATCAGCAGCAAGAAGCTGAACAGGCTTACCAGGAAATGAGGCGAAATGCTCAAGAGCGAGCGAGGCAACAACTCGAGCAGAGCCAGAGTGAAGAGGCCTATCAAGAGCTGAGGCGAAATCTGCTGGCCGACCAGGCGCGGAACGAGCAGCAGAGGAAACAGGTTGCCGAGGAACGACAACGACTCTGGAACCAACAAGAGAGCCAGAGGATCCAGGACGGTGCGATGCGCCTTCAGCAAGCGTCTCAGGAACTTGATAGCCAGTTGCAACTTATGAGACAGCAGCAAGTTGAGCAACAGCAACAGGACATGAGACTGCGACAACAGAGTGCAAGCAATGGCCAGGTTGTGTATGACCTGAACGGTGTCCTCATCGTCCCTTGAACCACACTCACGGCTCGGATCCCCCGAAGGTTGTCGTTTTCTTTTGAGGTTCTGGAGGGATGAGCGCGACTCAAAGCGGCTCACTCACAAGTCGTTCCCAAGCTCGTCACCGCGCTCATTGACCAAATCTTCAAGCAAACTCGGGCTCATCCACCGCTCACCTCGACGTCGGTTCGAGGCCGGTGAGGTCGTTCCTGACCCGAACGTAAGACGGGAAGCGCGGGACGCCGCCGTCGGAAAGCTCCTGGTAGCGGAACGTGATGGTGGACCCGATCGCCGGAGGGGCCGAGCGTTCCGCGTCTGAGAAACCTGTGCCGACCGAAAAACGGGTTCCGTCCGCCAGTTCCACCAGCAAGGCGCCGAGTCGCCCCTTGTGCCGCCCTGCCCCCTTGAGATGTTCGAGCACGCGTGCCTCGGCGTCGCGGAAGCTCTTGACCTTCAGGAGCGTGGTCGATCGCCCGACCTCGTAGCGCGAACCGGGCTGGCGGAGCATCAACCCCTCGCCCCCCATCGCCTCGACCCGCGCCAACTCCTCGCGCAACTGCGTCAGGTCCGTACAGACCGTATGGTCGTGGGCCTTCAAATAGGGGGAGCGCGATCGAGCCATGTGCTCGCTGACGAACGCCAGGCGGTCTTCGAACGCGGCGTCCACCCCGGGGGCATCGAACACGACGTAGGTGACTTCCTTCCAGAGGTCGCTCCGATCCTGGCGCCGGACGATCCCGACCGTCCGTTGAAATGACTTCCGGCCGATCCAGAGCTCTCCATCGAGTGGGGTCTCGGGTAGCCCTTCCAGAAACCAGGCGGGCGCATGGAAGAGGTTTCCGAGCCGCGAGATCAAGGCCGTGCCGTTCCAATAGGCTCTCACTCCATCGAGCTTCTCGCTGAGCCACCAGCCTGCCAGATCCTCTGCGTTGTCCCACTTTTCGGCGAGCAAGAGCGGCGGTCCCACCTTCGTTTCGGCGGTCTCCTCGTTGGTCTCCCCGCGATTCTCCGGCTTCGAGACGGGGTCGAGGCCGACGCGTGCCTGCTCTGCCGCCTCCCCGCGGAGCTTGCGCAGGTGCTTGCAGGTCCGCCGTTCGATTGCCGTCGACTGGTTTCGCCAGGCCGGGCAGGAGCAGGAATAGACCCCTCCCACATTTTTCAAGACATAAGGCTTGGCCCCTGAGCCCTTCATTTCAACCGCTTCGCCATCACTCAGGTCGGGCATCGGTTTATGCTCCCTCACGCCGGTGGCCACGCATTTCGGCTAGATCGGGTGACTACTTTATCCGACGTGTGCACACGAGGCCACCTGGGATTGCCGACAAGGTGAGACCGCTTGGCTGAATTTGAGGTGCTGATTGTGTCGACTTCGCTTGCGGATTGGATTGTGCGGCCAAGATTTCGTCGGATGTTATAATGCAAATGCATTTAAGTGTAATGGATTTATGAGATTTAATGACAAATTGTCGAATGATTGATGATGAGGCGTCGTGGATGGAGGAAATGAGAAGGGCTGCGAACCCTTGGTGAAGTCTCACCCACACCCAACTTGCCGGCTAGGCAAAGGAGTACCCCACCTTGAGCCAGAACAGCGATCTTGGGTGCAAAAATTGTTGAGACTGTCGCCACGTTACCGAGAGCTCCCTGTCTTTGGGCCTTCGCGTGGGCTGGCTCGTTTGAGACTGTGGCAACGGCACCGGGTTGACGGACCCCGGGCGGAAACCTCGGTAACGTGGCGACAGTGTCGCGTGCCGTGTCATTCGTGAAAATTCCTGGACTTGGAAGTGTGAGTACCCTGCGCAAATGTCCCCCGGGCTGAGCTGCCACTCCTCCCGAAGTTCTCTTAATGCGTCGATACCTGTCTATTGATGCGAAAAAATTCCCTCCTGGTGGGTATTGTTGCCTAAGAATGTGGTTATTTGACCCCATTTGCTGCCTAAATAGTGCCATGGTCCGGCGAGTGGCACATCCATTGCTCAGTAGTCACCTGATGTCATTGGAATTCCCTCAAAGGACGGAGCCTGACTGCTTCTTCTGCTCAACGCGTCAGGCCATTGGGAAGGTGACGTTCCACTGACACTGTCATCTCGCGGTCGTCTGCATTTTTAAGGAGGGCTCCATGCCTGAACTCACCAACACTCGGAAGCAGAGGACCCTACTTATCGACGATCCAGAAAGTGGTCGACGCGACGATCCTGAGGAGTTGAAGCCACCCCAGGCTTGGGAGAATCGCAAGGCGACCGCTCAGGCGTATCGGGCCAGCCAGGCTCGGGTCGCTAGCACTCGCCGTCGTAACGTCGATCCATGCACCTGTGACATTGACTATACATCGGCTGAACTCGAGTTCATGATGGCGATGCAGGAGTATAAGCAGGCAAGCGGTCGGATGTTTCCAACCTGGAGTGAGATTCTCGAGGTGCTCGGGAGCCTGGGTTACGAAATCCACGGATGCGACGGCTACGAGTCTTCCCTCATGAATTCATGAGAGGCCGGCGCTCGTTCCATGGGAACGAGCATTCCAAGGAACCGGTTGTCGGATGCTTGGGTTCGCGACGTTTTCGAAGGGATTCGCGCACCTTGACGCGGGGCGTCTTCGCCCGACGATTGTGACTTGACCGAGGCGACGAGTTCAAGCCTTTTGAGCGTGGAAACGAAGCGGGTGCGCGAAAGGAAATGTGGCGTTCGTCATTTTGGCCCTGTAAATTACTGATTGAGGGACTCATCTGTTCAGGGTGAGTGGCAGGCAAGACGCCCCATTGTGTCGGCCCATGGTCGTCGTTCACACTCCGGAGACGCACGAGACAAGGGGTTCGAAACTGTCAGAGAATGCTCGAGATGCGGCTTTTGAGGGGACTGACCTCCGAAACCCTTTGCCTTGTTTCGCCCTCCCGCCCTGTGAATCGCGACGCCAAATGCGTGAGGAAACTCATGAGTGCATTCGTTGCGGCAGACTTCATCGAGCAGTTGCCCCTGGCATTCCGCAAAGGGGATTCCAAGGTGACAATTAAGGAGGTCGAGGCTGACAACCTGCGGCTTCTGCAAGCGAATTATCAGGCGATTGCGCTGGGGGATTTTGAAACCTTTGAGGAGATGCTTGCGGAGGACGTCGACTTCGAGATTTTGGGGCCGTTGACCGTTCCTTTCCTTGGCTCGTGGCAGGGCCGAAAGCAGGTGGCTGAGGCTGTGCGGAATCATTTCGCGATGCTCGAGGAACAGTGTCCCGAGTTGGAGTCGGTGGTCGCCCAGGGGGACACGGTGGTCGTCAGTGGACGGGAGCGGGGTCGTTACAAGGAAACCGGACACGATTACGACGTCCAATGGGTGCAGTTTCACACCTTCTTCGAAGGGAAACTGATTCATATGCGTCAACTTGTCACTCACACGCGAAGCTGACCATTTGGGGTCGGGCGCGGCGATTGTGATCGTTTTGAGGTCACAAAGCCAGGGGCCGTAACGCTTCATATTCACGGCCGTGGTGGGAACCGCTCAAACGTATTTTTGAAGTGATGCATCCCCAAGCCAACCTGCTTCAATTGTGGCAACGGCTGTGCGAACCGTCGCCGATGCGTCGGCCCAGGAACGGGCACCCCGTTGGGACTGATTTCCCAGCAGGGCTCCGTTCGTCAATTCGCTTCGGGCTCGAGGTAGTGCCAGGATCCGGCACGCGCCTGATAGCGTTCGTATTCCCCGGGTACTGAGGGTTTTGGATTCGCTTCGTGGCCGAATTTCACGTCGACTTTTCCCGACGGCATGAAGTGGTATTCGATCACGAACCCATTCGGTGGCACGAACTCCTTTCCCCCCGGCTTCGCTCCCAACGTGATCTCCTCACCGTGTTTTGGTCCACCGACGATTTTCATGAACTTCCCTCTGGGGCGTTTCGGAAGTGGAATTGGAGAACGACTCAGAAGGTTGGAACCCGGATTTCGGCACTGTCAGACGATTGCGCTCGATCTCGTTTTTGCCGCAATCCGTGGAAATCTGAACCGACGGCTGCTTGCGAGATCCGGGTGTGTTCCTGCCAAGGAGATCGGTCCGCCGGACGGCTTCTTGAGGTGCGGTGCGGTGCGGTTTCCACGTCATGGCAAGGGCCGGCAAATGGTCTGGCGCCGAACCATTCAGAGGCCAGGCTGCTTGATCTATAGAGGTCTATGCGAATGGAATTGATGGGTTGAGAATGGTTTATTTTTCCGGGACGGTCGTTGGGATCGGCTTCGTCGGCCCGCCGGGCAGGGGCGGACCGGGATCGATCGCGGGGGTTTTCCCTTCAAGTATTTCCTTGACCCATCGGCGGAGCTGGCCGTCTTTCAGGTAGCGGTCGAAGTCCTTGCCGGGGCAAGTGGTCTGGCCTGGCGCCGCGTCATTGTGGCCGCGGACCTGCGCCGGGTCGATGTGGTAGCGGTCGCAGAGCCAGGCCGTGAGGTTGACGCACGCCGCGATCTGGCGCGGGTCGGGCCGCTGCTGCTCGAAGTTGCCGATCATCTCGACACCGAGGTTCCCCGACAGGGGATACTTCGTGTTCGACTCGGGCTCGTGCGATAATGGACGGCCTTCGAAGATGGTGCCGTCGGGGGCGATGAGGAAGTGGTAAGGGAGATCGGGCCAGCCCTTCTCTCTCTGGCCCCACGACTGCATGTTCCGAACGAACACGACCGGCGCGACCTTGGCTTCCCAGAGTACACCGGCATGGTGGATCGTCACGTATTTCGGCGTCTGCTTGCGTGCGTCCGGGATTGGCTGCGGTTTCGAGCCCCATTCGGATGCCGAGACGATCGCCGGCCGAGGCACGGCGGAGGACTCGGCGCCCTCGGCCGCCTGGCTCGGCGATCCGAGGATCGCGATGATGGCGGCAACGATCGGAAGTTTCATGGCGATTTTGCCTCTTGGGACCGGATTGGAGGGACGGCACGAAGGAGGCCACCCGGCCTCATCATCCGGCACGATTATCGACCCGCGGCCGTGAACGGACAAGATCGGGTAATCCTGTCAGTCCGATGCCACTCGCGGCCCATCCCCGCTTTGCCCTTCTGAAACGACGTCCGAAGCGGCAGCCACCACGGAAACGGACGGACCTGGGCGCAATCTTCTGTGCCTATGTTCGTTCTGGATCATTCGAGGATGAGCGGATCCCGTTGACTGCGCGAGCAAGCCACCGAGCGAGCCATCGTCTACTTCAGCGATCCAGGGAGGAAGCAGACGAACGGCGGCAGATCCGTTTGCATCAGGCTTGGCCGCGACCCGGCCGTTGCTCCACTGCCAATTCGAAGACTTTCTCGAGGAGTAACAGAACTGCTCTTGAGCAGGGCGGCTTCGGTCGGTATTCTTTGTGGACCGATTCCCCGATAGCTCAATCGGTAGAGCGAGCGGCTGTTAACCGCTAGGTTCTAGGTTCGAGTCCTAGTCGGGGAGCTTCATAGAAGCGAAGCGAAAAGGGTTACGCCAATTCTGGCGTAACCCTTTTTTTGTTGGTCGCGTTTGTCGAACGCGTTTCTTTTCAACGATCCGCCATAGAGCTAAGAATCACCCTCGTTCGCACGGGGGACCGTGGGAACGAGTAGCGAGAGGCTTCCTAGCCCGGTATCGGGTCGTTGTTTCTTTTTAGGCTGGCGTTCTTTGGGCCTGTAGCCGAGCACGATGGGGGCGTTGTCGCCCTCAAGGCACTCGGCTATTTGGCCTACTGGCTAGGCATGGTCGCTCAAGATGGCGGGGTCGTCCCCGTGGCGTCCTTCTTGGAAGAGGATGCCTCGTGGAGTTCCACGGCGTCTCGGAGGAAGCCGACGACCAGTGCGTTCAGCGAATGCTTGTCGTCCTTCGCTCGAGACGCCAACTTCTCGTGGAGGACCGGGGGCATCCGGATTTGAAAGTGAACCACGGTCTCGGGCATATTGCACCTCGTGGAACTCGCGCGCTCGAAGTCGCAAGGAGCGAGCAGTTTTCGGGGGATGACTTGATGTATCGGGACCATTCTCGGAGTGCAAGGAGCCCTTGTCAATCAGGTTGCTGCAGACGCTCAGCAGCGACTCCTCCGGCGCGGTAATCGCGTCTTGCTTCGGACGGAAAATGGAGAGACGCCCCACCCCTCAATGACGAACATCACCCGGGATGGCAACTTCGGGACGATTTAGGAGGAGAGCGGTTCGTTGTAGGGCGAAAGCGGATCGCGATCGCTTGAACCGTCGTGGTCGTAGGTGGCTTGTGGAAGCAGGCTTAGGTAGGAAGTGTCGTTGTCTGTCGTGAATAGCGGCGGAGGGACTCGAACCCCCGACACGCGGATTATGATTCCGCTGCTCTAACCAACTGAGCTACGCCGCCGTAGCGAGGGGACTGAATTTACCAGATCGTTTCGCGGAGATCAAGCGCGACGCCGGCAGAGTGGCGAAGTTTTTCGGAATGCTGGTCGGCGCCCCGATTTCGGAATGACTTCGGAGGCTGGGTAAGGCGCTCGCGAGGTCGGGAGGTGGCGCTGCGAACCGGGGGGAGGAGCGGATCGGGCTATTCACCGGGTGGTGTCATCGGGTCTACTGGGTAGTGGAAAACAGCGAGCGTTCGCCCGCCGCGGAGGCAGGCGGCGTCAGTGGCGCATCGGGATCTTGACGCGAAATGCCCCCACAGTATCTCTTTACGATCGAAAATCTGTCCAAGGCCCACGCGAAGAGAGACATCCTCAAGGGGATCTGGCTGTCGTTCTACCCCGGAGCCAAGATCGGGGTGCTCGGCGGAAACGGGGCCGGTAAGAGTACGCTGCTCAAGATCATGGCCGGGGTCGATAAAGACTTCCTTGGCACCGTGCGTCCTGCGCCTGGGATTTCGATCGGGTACCTGCCGCAAGAGCCGGTGCTCGACCCCTCGCTCGACGTCCGTGGCAACGTCGAACAGGCGGTGTCCCACATCCGTGGGCTGCTCAACCGGTTTGACGCCATCAACGCCCGGCTCGGTGAGCCGATCGACGCCGACGAGATGGATAAGCTGCTCGAAGAGCAAGGCAAGGTCCAGGATCAGATCGAGGCGACCGAAGGGTGGGACCTCGATCGCCGGGTCGAGATCGCCATGGATGCGATGCGCTTGCCCCCGGGAGAGGCCGATGTTTCCACCCTCTCCGGTGGCGAACGACGCCGAGTGGCGCTCTGCAAGATCCTCCTGCAACGCCCTGATATGCTCCTGCTCGACGAACCGACGAACCACCTCGACGCCGAAAGCGTCGCCTGGCTCGAACGGCACCTCCACGACTATACGGGGACGGTCATCGCGGTCACCCACGACCGCTACTTCCTCGATAACGTGGCGGGCTGGATCCTTGAACTCGACCGCGGACAGGGGATTCCCTGGGAGGGGAACTATACCTCCTGGCTCGAGCAGAAGCAGGCTCGGCTCGCCCTCGAGGAGAAGCAGGAGAGCAACCGTCGCAAGACGCTTGCTCGCGAACTCGAGTGGGTCCGGCTGGCCCCTCGCGCCCGGGTCGCCAAGAACCGCGCTCGACTCCAGCGCTATGAGCAGATGGCCAGCGAGGACGTCGATAGGCGGGACGAGGCGATCGTGCTGCAAATTCCGCCCGGACCCCACCTGGGCGATCTCGTCGTTGAGGCCGACAACGTCAAGAAGGCGTTCGGAGACCGGCTCCTCTTCGAAGAAATGAGCTTTCGCTTGCCCCCGGGCGGCATCATCGGCGTGATCGGGCCCAACGGGGCCGGTAAGACGACGCTCTTCCGCATGATCGTCGGCCAGGAGACGCCCGATGATGGAGCGTTGCGGGTTGGCGACACGGTCGTCACCTCATATGTCGACCAGAACCGCGATGCGCTGAACCCGGAGAACTCGATCTTCCAGGAGATTAGCGGCGGGCTCGACGTGGTCACGCTCGGCAAGCGTAAGATCCCCTCGCGAGCCTACGTGGCCCAGTTCAACTTCAAAGGGCCCGACCAGGAAAAGAAGATCGCAAACCTCTCCGGTGGTGAGCGAAACCGGGTCCACTTGGCCAAGCTGCTCAAGAGTGGGGGAAACCTGCTCTTGCTCGACGAGCCGACCAACGACCTCGACATCGACATGCTCCGCGCTCTCGAAGAGGCGATCCTCGACTTCGGCGGCTGCGCGGTGGTGATCAGCCACGATCGTTGGTTCCTCGACCGGATCGCGACCCATATCCTCGCCTTCGAAGGGGATAGCAAGGTCGTCTGGTGCGACGGCAACTATCAGGCCTACGAAGCCCAGCGCCACGAGCGACTGGGGACCGACGCCGATCAGCCTCACCGCATTCGCTACAAGGCGCTGAGACGCTGATCGATCGTCGCCCGCAATAAAAAAAAGAAGACGATCAACCGAGGGAGGCGAGATGGACGCCGCGACGGAAAGACAGCCGGATGAGCTGGAAGTCCGAACCGAAGAGGGCGTCGTCTCGCTGATCTTGAATCGTCCCGAAACGCGGAACGCACTCTCGCGAACGCTGCTCGGCCGGCTCGAGGAAACGCTCGCGGCGATCGAGGCTGACCCGACTGCAAGGGTCGTGGTCCTCGGTGCGCGCGGGCCGGTCTTCTGCGCAGGGCACGATCTCGGAGAGATGAAAGGTAGGTCGGAGGAAGCGTATCACGACCTCTTCGCGGCCTGCTCGCAGGTGATGCTTCGACTCCGCCGACTCCCGCAACCCGTGATCGCGCGGGTGCAAGGGATGGCGACCGCTGCCGGCTGCCAGCTCGTCGCGGCCTGCGACCTGGCGGTGGCCTCCACCGAGGCCCGGTTCGCAACCCCTGGCGTCAAAATCGGCCTCTTCTGCACCACGCCCATGGTCCCGCTCGTCCGCGCCATTCCCGACAAGGCGGCGATGGAGATGCTTCTGACCGGCGCGGCGATCTCGGCCGAGCGTGCCCTGGCCCTCGGGCTGGTGAACCGGGTCGTCCCGGCGGGGGAACTCGATGCCGCGATCCGAGAACTGACCGGCGCCATCTTGGCGATGAGCCCGCTGGCGATCCGCCTCGGTAAGCGGGCTTTTTATGAACTCCGCGACCTCGATGAGCCGGCCGCCTATGCCCGCGCAGTCGAGGTGATGACCGACAACGCCCTCCGACATGACGCCCAGGAAGGCATCACGGCCTTCCTCCAGAAGCGCAAGGCGGTTTGGACCGGCGAGTGAAGCCTGGCCCCCGTTTCGTCGCTTTGAGGGACCAGGCCTGCGTAAGGCTCCGCCGAACCCGTTTTCCACGACGACGTCGTGTTCGGGCCTGGCGCCAGCGTGGGGCCAACCAATCCCGTAGCACGGCCCGCCATCCCGATCTCCTTGCCCAAAAGGAGGTGATCATTGCGGGAGGAAAATAATCCACATTGCATTGTGATAACGAATTGTCGGTGGCGTTATGGCGGGTTCGGCGAAGCTTCGCGAATCGGCTTTCCGAAACACGCCAGCATGATTCATTTGCATCAAAATGACAGGTTAAGAGTTGAGAATTCATGGAGTCTGTTGGCCGCTCCACGGGGCGATCGAGCCTCATGGGCTCCACCCTGCCCTCTCTTGCCGGGCTTCTGTGTTTTGTCTCGTTTGCCAAGGCTCTCGATGTGTCCGAGCTGCCGATTGGCCTTTAATCTTCCTGTGCTGCCGCAGTCTTCGTAGTTTGCCGAGATTACATTAAGAAAGTCAGTCGGGAGAGGTGTAGCTTTCTAGGTGGGCCGGATAAGATGCCATTGGCACGTGAGCGCGAGCACGTGCAAGGCTTAGCATGAAGCGAAGTAGGAGCTAGCCCTCCATGGCCAATATTGTGTTTATCAATCCGCGTTTTGAAGTGTCGTACTGGGGCATGGAACATGCCTTGCCGTTCATGGGTAAGCGGGCGAACCTGCCGGTGGCCTGTCTCCCCCTGCTGGCCGCGTTGACGCCCAGCGAGCACACGGTCACTCTGCTTGACGAGAACGTCGAGGCGATCAATTACGAGCGGTTGGCCAAGGCCGACATCGTTGGTGTGACCGGGATGAGCGTGCAGCGGTTTCGGATGAAGGAAATCCTGGCCGAACTCAAACGACGCGGGGTGTTCACGGTGGTCGGCGGGCCACTGGTCACCGTTCAGGAGGACTACTTCGGCGATCTGGCCGACGTGATCTTCATTGGTGAGGCCGAGGAGACCTGGCCGCAGTTCCTGAACGAGTGGAAGCAGGGGCTGCACCAGGTTCGTTACGAGCAGCTTGAAAAGACGGACATGGCGACGGTTCCGACCCCGCGGTTCGATCTGCTCAAGATGCAACACTACCTCTTCGGGAGCCTGCAGTTCTCGCGCGGTTGTCCGTTCCAATGTGAGTTCTGCGACATCATCGTGACGTTCGGCCGTCGGCCTCGAATCAAGACGAGCGCTCAGATCCTCGCCGAGCTCGACGCCGTGAATGCGCAAGGGATTGATATCGTTTTTATCGTGGATGATAACTTGATTGGCAACAAGAAGGCCATCAAGGAAATCTTGAGCGACGTGGTGGACTGGCAAGTCAAGCATGGTTATCCGCTCACGTTCTTTACCGAGGCTTCGATTGACCTGGCCGACGATCCCGAGTTGATGGCGATCATGGTCGAGGCCAACATCCTGGCCGTGTTTGTCGGGATCGAGAGTCCTCGAGAAGAATCGCTTCGCGAGACCAAGAAGTTCCAGAACGTCCGCGCGGGGGGGACCCTCCTGGAGAAAGTCCATCGCGTGCAGGACGCCGGCATCGAAGTCTGGTGCGGGATGATCTTGGGCTTCGATCACGATGATGCCACGATTTTCGACGCCCAGCGCGAGTTCATCAGGGACGCGCGGATCGCCAGCACGATGATCGGGATGCTCTACGCGATTCCCAAGACACCCTTGCACGCCCGCCTCGCGGCCGAAGGGCGGCTTGACCCGTCAGACGAACCGGAGTTCGGCACTAACGTCGTCCCCTTGAAGATCAGCCGCGAAGAGCTCCGCGATGGCTACGTCAGCGTCATGAATGACCTGTATACGACCGAGGCCTACTTCGGCCGGCTCGACGCCTTGTACATTGACGCCAAGATCAACATGGGTCAGGGGCGGGCCCGATACTGGCGGAAACATCCCTGGGCTGGTTTCAAGACGAATGCGATCTGGACCGTTCAATCGATCGGCCTGTACGTCCGGATGATGCGAGGTATTCCCGAGGAGTCACTTCGCCGCGAATACCGCAAGCGGATCTGGAACCTGGTCAAGACCCGGCCCGACCCCGGCCTCGTGCTCTTCTATATCATCAAGTGCGCCATGCACTACCACGCCCACTATATGGCCAAGCAGATGGCCACCGGCCGAAGTCCGATCTTTAATTCTTATTGACGGACGCGCACGCCAGATTCAATTCCACGGGTGGGTTTGTGCCCCCGCGTCAGAGGGACATGGCCCACCATCCTCATGGATCTGGTTTTTCTCATCCCGTCCCCACGCCCAGGCCGATTTCGATGGTGGGCTGCGCCTCAAGGGTTGAGGCTGCCCGGAGTGAAGCGTATTCTAGGGGGACGGCGGCTCCCGGTGGTGACATTGATGAGTGTGCTGTTCGTGCGCAGGACATCGGCGGTTGCCTCCGATTTTGGTTGACCCTCCTCCCGGCTGTTGAGGCTCCACAAACATGGTCGTCGGGATCCTCCTTGCGCTGGCCGTCACCATGGCCGAATTGCCTCCTGCCGCCACGGGGCCTGTCGATTTCGTCCGGGATATCCAGCCCATCTTTCAGCAGGCCTGCTTCAAGTGTCACGGGGCCGAGAAGCAGAAAGGGGGCTTCCGCCTCGACGTCAAGGCCGCCGCGCTCAAAGGGGGGGATAGCGACACTCCATCGATCGTGCCGGGAAAGAGCGCGGATAGTCCTTTGATTCAGTTTGTGGCGGGCACGGATCCCGACATCAAAATGCCGCCGCAAGGGGCTCCGCTGACTGCGGCACAGGTCGGCCTACTCCGTGCCTGGATCGACCGAGGCGCAGTCTGGCCCGACTCCGCGAGCGCCCAGAGCGAAGACGCCTTGAAAACACATTGGGCGTTTCAGCCGGTCAGCCGACCGCCGGTGCCGACGATCGAAGGGCCGCAAGCAGCATCGATCCGCCAGCCGATTGACGCGTTCATCGCGGCCAAGCTTGCCCAGAGCGGGTTGGCAATGGCGCCCGAAGCCGACAAGCGGACCTTGGTGAGGCGGCTCTATCTCGTGCTCCACGGCTTGCCGCCGACGTCCGAAGAGGTCGCCGCGTTCGTCGCCGACGACCGACCCGCGGCTTACAACGAGCTCGTGGATCGGTTGCTCGACTCGCCGCGCTACGGTGAGCGCTGGGCGCGGCACTGGCTCGACATCATGGCGTTTGGCGAGACTCACGGGTTCGAGGTCAACACCCCACGCAATAATGCGTGGCCCTATCGCGACTATGTCATCCGCGCTTTGAACGCCGACCGGCCGTACCCCGAATTCATCAAGGATCAACTCGTCGGCGATGCCACCGGCGAAGACGCCGCCACCGGCTTCATCGTGGCCAAGGCCGCGCTCCTGCCCGGCCAGACCGGCCGCGATATCGAATCGATCCGGCTCGCACGGCAAGACCAGCTCAACGACATGGTGCTCAACGCAGGCTCGACGTTCCTCGGCTTGACGATCCACTGTGCCCGTTGTCACGACCACAAGTTCGATCCGATCTCTCAACGCGACTATTACGCGATGACCGCGATCTTCGCCGGCGTGCGGCACGGCGAACGCCCTCTCACCACGGTGGGCGACAAGGAGCGTCGGCTCGAAGCGAACGCCTTGAAGTCACGGATCGCCGCTCTGGAAACCGGGCTCGCCAAGTACGAGCCCCTGGCCAACCCCGCGCTCGAGCCAAAGCCGACTGATCCTCGCTTCAACCAGGAGAACTTTCCGCCGACCCGCGCCAGGTTTGTGCGATTCACAATTCAGGACGCCAACCTTCACCCGTCGTTTGGCCTGATCGAGCCCTGCCTCGATGAACTGGAAATCTTCACGACGGACGACGCGAATGTCGGACTGGCCAAGGGGGGGGCGAAAGTCTCGGCCTCGGGGACGCTTCCAGGGTCCGCCATCCACCGGCTCGAGCATGTTAATGACGGCAAGTATGGGAACGGCCGGAGCTGGATCTCCGACGAGAAAGGGCGGGGCTGGGTCCTGGTGGAACTCCCCGACGAGGTGACGATCCACAAAATCGTCTGGAGTCGCGACCGTCAAGGGGAGTATACCGACCGCCTCGCCACGGCCTATACGATCGAGGTCGGAACGTCATTGGATGCGTTGAAGACGGTCGCGAGTCGGCTGCCGTTGCGTTCCGCGGTGAGTCCGCGGCTGACGGTGGATCGGTTCAGGCCGGTCGCGGCCAAGCGGTTACGGTTCACGATTCTCACTTCGAACAGCATCGAGCCTTGCCTTGATGAGTTGGAGGTGTTTACGCCCGGTCCCCAGCCACGCAATGTGGCGTTGGCCAGCGCGGGGGCCAAGACCAAGGCGTCGGGCACGTATCCAGGGTCCGCCATCCACCGGCTCGAACACTTGAACGACGGTCGCTACGGCAATGGCCGGAGCTGGATCTCCAACGAGAACGGTCGGGGCTGGGTCGAGGTCGAGTTTCCGGAGACCACGACGATCGATCGCGTGGCTTGGGCACGCGACCGTGAAGAGGTCTATGCCGACCGGCTCGCGACGAGCTACCGGATCGAGGTGGCCGACGAGTCGGGGACCTGGACACTCGTCGCATCCTCCCAGGATCGTCGCCCCTATGTGCCCGGAGCTCAGGCTTACACGGTGGAATCGACCGCGGGGCTCGATGAGGCCGAGGTCAAGACACTCCAGGCGCTTCGGGAGGAGAAGCGGGCGCTCGAACAGCGGGTCGCCGAACTGACCCGGGTGGCGATGGTCTATGCCGGCGTTTTCACCAATCCCGAGGAGACGTTCCGCTTGAGTCGGGGCGATCCGATGCAGCGCCGCGAGACGGTTGGCCCGGGAGCGATCTCGCAACTTCCGCCGAAGCTCGAATTGCCCGCCGACGCCACCGACCAGGCGCGCCGATCGGCCCTGGCAAAGTGGATTGCCGCCCCGGAGAACCCGCTCACGGCCCGGGTGTTGGTAAATCGGCTCTGGCACCATCACTTCGGCGAAGGGCTGGTGAACACGCCGAGCGATTTCGGACGCAACGGCGCCCGGCCGGTGAATGGTCCCCTGCTCGACTGGCTGGCCAGCGAGTTCGTGACGCGGGGCTGGAGCCTCAAGGCGATGCACCGCCTGATCGTGACGTCGGCCACCTTCCGCCAGTCGAGCCGGCCTCGCCCGGACGCGATTGCGATGGATTCGGGCACACGCTTGCTCTGGCGATATCCCCCGCGCCGATTGGAAGCCGAGGCGATTCGTGACTCCATGCTCGCCGTTGCCGGGACGCTCGACCTTCGCATGGGGGGCCCTGGTTTCAGCGCCTTTGCACCGAACGAGAATTACGTCCGGGTTTATAACCCGAAGACCAGCTACGGCCCGGCGGACTGGCGGCGGATGATCTATCAGACCAAGGTCCGCATGGCGCAAGACTCGACCTTCGGCGCGTTCGACTGCCCCGACGCCGGCCAGAACCAGCCGAGCCGTCCGCGGTCCACGACCCCCTTGCAGGCACTCAACCTCTTCAACAGCCAGTTTGTTGCCCAGCAGGCCGGATTTCTTGCCGACCGGCTCAAACGCGAGGCGGGGGACGACACGGCGAGGCAAATCCACCTTGCTTATCGACTCGCGCTGGGACGCGATCCGGACGGCGAGGAGACGCGACTCTGCGCCGCCCTGGTTAAAGAGCAAGATCTCACGACATTCTGTCGTGTCTTGCTCAATACGAATGAATTCATGTTTGTCCCCTGACCGAATTCGAGTGGGTTCCGGGGCGCGGCCATCTTGTGACGGCGGAGTCTCTCCGATGCCTGATTCTTCCTTATCCAACGCAGGCCGCGGGTTGCTGAACCGCCGGCAATTTCTCGAACATGCCGGGACCGGACTTGGGGGGATCGCGCTGGCGAGCCTGCTCGCCAACCAGGGCATGCTGGCTGCGGAGACGGAACGTGCGCCGATCCGCCCGTTGATTCGTCCCGAGAATCCACAGGCGGCGCGGTCGCCTCATTTTTCCGGCAAGGCCAAGCGGGTCCTCTTGATCTTTTGCTCGGGCGCGTGCAGTCAGCTCGAGTCGTGGGACTACAAGCCCGCCTTGATCAAGATGGACGGCCGGCCGATGCCCGGGGCGAAGGAGGGTTTTCTCACCTTCCAGGGGGAGAATGGCAACCTCGTCCGACCCCAATATGCGTTCAAACCGCGCGGGCAGAGCGGCAAGATGATCTCCGAGCTGTTCCCGCACCTGGGCTCGCTGGCCGACGACCTCTGCTTCATCCACTCGATGACCGCCAAGAGCAATACGCACGGACCGGCCGAGAACCAGATGAGCACCGGGTTCACGCTCGACGGTTTCCCGAGCATGGGTTCATGG
Source organism: Singulisphaera photorubra (assembly GCF_045290345.1). Lineage (GTDB taxonomy): Bacteria > Planctomycetota > Planctomycetia > Isosphaerales > Isosphaeraceae > Singulisphaera. The sequence goes on from NZ_CP155447.1 coordinate 7,652,744, forward strand.
GTCTCCTACGCGCTCGGCTCGGAGGCCGATGACTTACCCGCGTTCGTCGCGATCCCCGACCCGCGCGGAGTGCCGCAGGCGGGGGTGAACAACTGGGCAAACGGGTTCCTCCCCGCCGTTTTTCAAGGCACCCCCTTCAACGCTCAGAAGCCGATCTACAACCTCGCGACGCCCGCCAGCGCTTCGCCCGTGAGCGATCTCGCCGCGCGTGATCTCCTCAAGCGTCTGAACGAGCGGCATCTCGCCGAATACCCCGGCGACTTCGAGCTCTCCGCCCGGATCGCCAGCTATGAGCTAGCCGCCAAGATGCAGCTCTCCGTCCCCGAGGTCGGTGACCTTTCGAGGGAATCGGCCGCCACTCTTCGTGACTATGGCGCTGACGATTCCGATCCGGTTCGCAGCGGCTTCGCCAAGAACTGCATCCTCGCCCGTCGCCTGCTCGAGCGGGGGGTACGGTTCGTCCAGCTTTTCAACGGTTCCTACGCCATGGGTGAGGGAATCGGCAATTGGGACGGCCATCGCAAGCTCAAGGAGCAATACGATATCCACGCGCCGATCCTCGACCGCCCGGCGGCCGCGCTCATTCGCGACCTGAAGCAGCGCGGCTTGCTCGAAGACACGCTCGTGGTCTGGACGACCGAGTTCGGCCGAATGCCCACTTTCCAAAAAGGGGCGAGCGGCCGCGATCATAACCCGAACGGCTTCACCGCCTGGCTCACCGGCGCGGGGGTGAAACCAGGGTTTAGCTACGGGGCGACCGACGACCTCGGCCACAAGGCCGTCGAAGGGGTTACGACGATTTATGACCTCCACGCCACCATCCTCCACCTCCTCGGCCTCGATCATGAACGCCTCAGTTATTATCACAACGGAATCGAACGCCGGCTGACGGACGTTCATGGTCATGTCGTGAAGGAGATCCTGACCTCGGCCTGACCTGAATGGATGCGCCGCTCGCCTGGAGGAAATCCCAACGGTCGGGGCAAAGTTCGGTTCCCCTTTGATTCCTGGACGTCATCCCTACAATGGAGGGGTCAAAAAACATCCAACGGCCGTGCGAGCGATCCTGATGCCAATTATTGAGGCGGAGGGTCTGTCGAAGACCTACCGCGTCTTTCAGAAAAAGGAAGGCCTGCTGGGCGCAATGCGCGGGCTTTATCGCCGCGAGTACAAGGAAGTTAAGGCGGTCGATCAGGTTTCCTTCTCGATCGAACCGGGTGAGATGGTCGCCTTTCTCGGCCCTAACGGCGCGGGGAAGACAACGACTCTCAAAATGCTCTCAGGGCTGATCTATCCGACGAGCGGGACCGCGCAGGTGCTTGGGTTCACTCCCTGGCAGCGGCAGGACGCGTTCCGTCGTCAATTCGCGCTCGTCATGGGGCAGAAGAACCAGCTCTGGTGGGATCTCCCCGCCTCCGACAGCTTCCAGCTTCACCGCGAGATTTATTCGATTCCCGCCGCCGAGTTCAAAAAGACCCTCGACGAGCTGACCGAGCTGCTCGGGGTCGAGAAGCTGACCCGCCAGGCGGTCCGTGAACTCTCGCTGGGTGAGCGGATGAAGATGGAGCTGATCGCGGCGCTCTTGCACCAGCCGCAACTGTTGCTGCTCGACGAGCCGACGATCGGTCTCGACGTGGTGGCCCAGGTTGCGATTCAGAAGTGCCTGCGCGACTATCACAGCCGCCGCGGGATGACGATGCTCCTGACGAGCCACTACATGCGCGACGTCGAGGCGCTCTGCTCGCGGGTCCTGGTTATCACCCACGGCACCCTGGTTTACGACGGACCGCTCTCGGGCATTACCGAGAAATTCGGGTCGGCGAAGCTGGTTCGCCTCGATTTCGTCGAAGGGGTCGTTCCCGATGGCCTCGAACGGTTTGGTGAGTTGACCCGTAGCGACGGTGCTTCGGCCGACCTGAAGGTCGAGAGGTCGAAGGTGGCCGAGGTCCTGGGGGCGATCCTCGACCGTTACGCGGTGGCTGACGTCAGCGTTCAAGACCCGCCGCTCGAACAAGTCATCGCTCGCGTCTTCGAGGAGGGGCGCAAAACTCATGACGCCGCCTGACACACTCACGACGACCTTGCTCCCTCCCAGGATTGATCGGGATCCGACGCCACTGCACATCCCATCCACGGGGCCTTGGGCGACATTCCGGAAGTACTACAAAATCTTTCGCGCTTCGCTCGTCGAGCGGATGACCTACCGGGGAGACTTTCTGCTCGGCACGATCCTCCGCTTTCTGCCCATGATCACCACGATCTTGCTCTGGCGGGCGATTTACGAGGGCTCAGGGGAATCGACCCTGGCCGGTTTCAGCTATCGGGAGATGATCGCCTACCTGCTCCTGACCAACATCAGCCGGATGTTCTCGAGCATGCCGGGCCTGGCGGGTGGAATCGCCCGCGACATCCGCGAGGGGACACTCAAACGCTACATGCTCCAGCCGGTGGACATGATCGGCTATCTCCTCTGCTACCGGATGGCGCACAAGGCGGCCTACATCGTCACCTCGTTCCTCCCCTACGCCCTGCTCTTCTACCTCTGCCGGAACTACTTCGACGGTTTCCCCGACGCCTTGACGATGGCGGCCTTCGCCTTGTCGCTGGTGATGGGCTTCCTCGTCGGGTTCTTCTTCGAGGCGAGCGTCGGGACCGTTGGCTTCTGGTTCCTCGAGGTCACCTCGCTTCTCTATATCGTCATGACCCTGAATTTCTTCATCTCGGGGCACATGCTTCCGCTCGACCTGCTTCCCGAGCCCTGGTCGACGATCCTCAAGGCGTTGCCGTTCCAGTACTTGGCCTACTTCCCGGCCGTCGTGTTCCTGGGCAAGGTCAAAGGGATGGCCCTGGTTTATTACCTGGTGGCCGAACTGTTCTGGGTGCTCTTTTTCCTGGTGATGGCGAAGGTGCTCTACCGCTTCGGGCTCCGCCGCTATAGCGCCTACGGAGGTTGACCGCTTTGGGTGCATTGCCGGTTAGATATGTCCGACTGCTGGGGAACCTGGCTCGCTACACGTTGAGCCGCGAGCTGGCGTTCCGCGGGAACTTCCTGGTCAAGATCTCCGTCGAGGTGATCTGGCTGGGGATCCTGGTGGCGTTCTACCGCACGGTCTTCGCGCGCACGACGATGGTCGCGGGCTGGCCCGAGGATCAGTATTTTTTCTTTATCGGTTGTTTCTTTGCGATCAGCGGCCTGATCGAGGCTCTCTTTCTGGAGAATTGCAACGACTTTGCGGAGCTGGTCCGCACCGGCGATCTCGACTTCCTATTGCTCAGGCCGATCGACGAGCAGTTCTTGGTCTCTTGTCGCAAGGTGGACTGGGGGAGCATGCCGAATGTGCTGATGGGCGGTGCGGTCATGGTGGCCGCGCTGTACGCGATGGATTGGCAGTTCGACCCGATTCGGGTGGCCGTCTTCCTGGTCATGTTCGTCTGCGGGACGGCCATTGCCTACAGCTTCATGCTCGCCCTGACTTCACTGACGGTCTGGCTGGTCCGCAACCAGAGCCTGATGGAGATGTGGTGGCTCTTTTCGAGCCTGGCTCGCTACCCCAAGGAGATCTTCCTGGGGACCTGGGCCGAGCCGATGGCCGCCTTCTTCACGTTCATTCTGCCGATCCTCCTCGTCGTCAACGTTCCGGCCGCGGTGATGGTTCGTGCCCTCGACCCCCAAATGGTCGTCTTTACCTTGCTCGCCACGGTGGCGTGCGTCTGGGCGAGCCGCCGGTTCTTCTTGTACGCGCTCCGATCCTATCGGAGTGCAAGTAGCTAAGCACCAGGCCAGGTGGCCTGTCTGGTTGGGATTCACGCCGGCGGCCCGCCTGGGCCGCCTCTCACTTCAGCTCCTCTCACTTCGTTTCATGTCGCGAACAGCGACCCAGGTCGAGAGACTTCTGGAGGCGTCTTTGTATTCTCATCAAGAATATATCTGACGCCCACCCCAAGACGAACTTGAAGTCGCTTTCTCGCCACGTTCTCGAGGGGTAAATTTCGGGCTTTCGCCCGTCGTTTTCCACTCCGGGATCGCCGACGCCCTGCACGTATTCTGGCTTTATCGGTAGGGCGGGAGCTTGGTCTCCCGAGAATCGCGTTAAGTTTGCGAGAACATTTTGTGAAGAATTGGCACGGGTTCCGATGCGAGTCTTTCAGAGATATAGGTGTGGAATCAAGAAGGACGTCCCCAGTAGAATGCATTTGGGGACAAACCACACAAGTGGATCTGGTACTTCGGTCGGCGGCTCTCTGAGATTTTCGTGTCGGGGCCTGTTGAAATAAGTCGCAAGATCTGTTGCAATGCCAGTCAGATTCAATCGAACCAGCGTGCCCGAGGGCGGGCACAGGCTGGGCGGCTGATTCAGACCAAGTGCAAATCCAGCCACGAAGTTCGTGGTACCCTTTCGTCTTATTGCCTCGTCGTCATCGTTGTGTGTCGCATCGGGTCTCGGTAATGCACCGGGAACGCCGAGCTTGATCGTTCTTTGCGCTGACCTCATGGATTTGGGGCATCGCGGACTGCGTGGAGGCTCGGCTTGAATTTCTGATCGCCCGAACCGACCATGCTTTGATGTTTCGTCTGAGGTGAATTTCAGGAGTCAAGCAAGCATGAGCAGCCGAAGTGGGCCAACTGGGTGGCAGTGGTTGAAGCTCGGTTCGTGCCTCCTCGTGGTTGGGGGGCTGTTCATCGGTTGCAGCAAAGAGGAGGAAGGCGGCACGGCGGAGTTTCGCCAGAAATTTGAGCAGCCCGCCGTGGCGCCGCCGACGCCTAAGGAGAAACCGACTCCCTACAAGGACATGAGTCCCCGCGAGAAGAAGGCTTTGAAGCAGGAAGGCAAGGAAGGCTGAGGAGAACGCTACCTCGGTTATCAAGCCGGCGTTTCCGCTAGGCTTCGTTTCATGTCTGGCCCTTTTCGGTCGTGAACAACAAACTCGAAGGCGTCAGGCGTCATTTTCTCTCCAAGGGTCGGGTGTTTCTCCTTCGTCATTTCGGGAGATCTCTCATGCTGTGTTCCCCCCTTGTCCGTCGTCATCGTCGCGGTTTCACGCTGATCGAACTTCTCGTCGTCATCTCGATTATCGCGGTCTTGATCGCATTATTGCTCCCTGCCGTGCAGGCGGCCCGTGAGGCGGCTCGACGCGCCCAGTGCACCAACAATCTTAAACAACTCGGGCTCGCGTTCCACAACTACGCGAGCGTCAATGAGACCCTTCCGATGGGCGATTTCTTCAGTCGCAGTGCTCTGACCACGGGCTGGATTCGCCAGCAATTTGGCCCTTGGGTGGCACTCAGCCAGTTCCTTGAGCAGGGAGCCGCTTATAATGCGTTGAATTCGAATATCTGCATTTATGTCGCCCAGAATTCGACGGTCAACGGAATTGGCATCAGCCTCCTCTGGTGTCCCAGCGACGCCGGGGCGGTTAACCTTCGGTATCCCGGGAAAGACGAAGGTTGGGACGATAGCGCTCCGCTTCCCATGACCTTCAGCAGTTACGCGACCAACTTGGGGCCTCTCTATTACTATCCGAAGGGCGATACACAGTATCCCCTCATCAACAACAATACCGGGGCTGTGTATCACGTCGGCCATCCCGATGGAACGAGCATCTCGCCGGTCAAACTTGCCGGAATCACCGACGGGACGAGTAACACCCTCTTGGCAGGAGACCATGCGTACGGCGAGGTCGCCAAGTCGACTGACCCTTACGGGCCGAATTGGTGGACCTCCGGTGTTGGTGGTGATACCACGGCGGCCACGCTGTTCCCGCCTAACTTCTTCAAGACCTGGGACGCCGCCGAGGCCGTGCCGAACAAGTTTGCATCAGGTAAGAACTATACGATGACGTTCAATAGCTTCCACCCCGGGGGCTGTAACTTCCTGCTCTGTGATGGTTCGGTGCGGTTCATCAAGAACACGATCAACTCCTGGAACCCCTTCCAGGTCCAGTACAACGGTCGATCCGCGCTCTATACCGGTGTGGGGGGTGCGTTGCCCCCGGCCGGCGTCTATCAATCGCTATCTACTCGCAACGGGGGCGAGGTGATCAGCGCGGACGCATACTGAGCCTTTGTTGACCGAACCGGGGGTTTCAAGCCTCGGCTGTCCCTACCAAATGGCCCCGGATCGCACTTGCTGGCGGTCCGGGGTCTCGTTGTCTCGGTGGATTGGCCTTGATCAACGGGTCATGTCCGCAAGCATTTTCGGGAAACGCTGGTCACTCAAGGTGCTTTCTGTGGTCCTGCGGGGGGCAAATTCAGCAGACGGTGATGTGTCCTTGGGTTCATGAGCCGATTCAAGTGGGAGAATCTGAACCCAGGGGTAGAGAAGGAGCACGTGGCACTCGGCAGGCGGTCCTCTCGGTGGTGCGTGCCCGTCTGATTTGCGCTTGCGAAATCGGCTCTCCGTCGAGGATGTCTCGAGCCTTGCTCGTCGGAGGCAGGTCGTGTGGCTCGCAACTCCGAACGCCCGGGCAGGCGATCGAGCATCAGGGCTTCATCGGCCCACGTTTCCGACGGCACTTTTTCGGACCCCAATCACGATCCCAAGGCCCCGTCGAGCATCCCATGAGCACCGAGGCGAATTCTGGGCGGATCCACTCCATGGACCAGTTCCGCGGCTACACGGTGGCCGGGATGTTCGTGGTCAATTTTCTCGGCGGAATGCAGGCGATTCACTCCCTTTTCAAGCATAATAATTCCTATTTCAGTTATGCCGATTCGATTATGCCGAGCTTCATGTTCGCATGCGGCTTCTCCTATCGGCTTTCCATGCTCCGGCGCCTCGAGCGCATCGGCCTGGCGGCAACCTGGCGCCACGCGATCATCCGCGGCCTGGCGCTGGTCTTGGTCTCGGTGATGATGTTCGGCTTCGGCGATGAGTTCAAGTCGTGGTCCCAGATGACGTCTGAGGGGGTACACGAGTTCGTCGCGAAGCTCCTCAAGGCGAACATCTGGGAAGTGCTGGCGATCATCGGCATGACGCAGATCCTGATTTTGCCGGTCATCACGGCCAGCCCTCGGATCCGACTGCTGGCCACGCTTGGCCTGGTCGTGGGCAACGTCGTGCTGGCGGATCTGTTTAACTGGAATTTTGTGTATGGCTTGCCGAACCTGGTGAGTGACTATTGGGGGGCCGCCCGAAGCCGGGCCTGGGACGGTGGCGCGTTCGGCTTACTGGGCTGGGCAATCCCGATGTTGGCCGGCACGCTGGCCTATGACGTGATGGTTGCAAAGCGACCTTCGCCCTCGGCCCGCACGTTCGTCGGTTGGGGCGTGGCCTTGATGGTGGTCGGCTATGTCCTCTCCTGCCTCACCACCCTGTATGACGTCGATCCGGCTAACCCCCCTGCGCCACGCGCTGAGCTGGCCGACTCGCCTGTCCGGCCACCGCTGGCGCGGATGAAGGGCCGGCCGCTCTCCAGTCTGCTGGCGGAGCCTCCATTCGTTGCTCCCCCCCCTGCCTCGGCCCGCCAGCACAACTACTGGATGATGGGGAAGCGGATGCCCAGCATGACGTTCATCCTCTTCTCGACCGGCTTCTCGCTGGCGTTGTACGCTCTGTTCATTCTTGCCTCGGACGTGGGCTCCTTGCGCGTTGGCCTTTTCACGACGCTCGGGCAGAACGCGCTGGCGGCCTACCTCATCCACCACGCGGTTGAGACGACGATACATGCCATCGTTCCCAAAGACTCTCCACTCTGGTGGTGTCTCACGGGGCTTGCTCTCTTTCTCGGAATCACATACTTGTTCGTTAACTTTCTGGAGAGGCGGTCGATCTATCTGCGACTCTGACGGGACGCCTCGCGCCAGCATTGGTCGCCGTCCCTTCGGGATTTTTTCCTTGCAACGGAACGAGCCACAGCGAGCCAACTTTCATGGAAGCGACCACCATACGACCGGCCTCAGCCCCGGCGCCCTCGGGGAGCCGGATCGTCTCGCTTGACCAGTTCCGGGGCTATACGGTCGTCGGGATGCTCTTCGTCAATTTTCTGGGAAACTTCGAGGCGCTTCCCGCGATTTTCAAGCACCACAATTCGTATTGCAGTTATGCCGATACGATTATGCCGCAATTCTTCTTCGCGGTCGGGTTCGCCTTTCGGCTGACCTACCTGCGGCGGCTCGAGACGGCAGGTGCCCGAGCGGCGATGGGGGCCGTTTTGCGCCGGGGTCTGGGGCTGATTCTGCTCGGGTTCGTGATCTATCACCTTGACGGTCGGACTAGCTCATGGGCTGAGTTGCAGGCCTTGGGCCTGCGAGGGTTTGTCACGACGGCCTTTCAGCGCAACCTGTTTCAGACGCTCGTCCACATCGCCCTGGCGTCCATCTGGTGCCTGCCGGTGATTGCCGCCGGGCGAGCGGTGCGGGTCGGTTTCCTCATCTTCTCGTCAGTCCTCCACCTCGGGCTGTCGTCCTGGTTCTACTTTGACTGGGTCTGGAACCGGCCGGGGATCGACGGTGGCCCACTCGGTTTCTTGAGCTGGACGATCCCGCTTCTCGTGGGGTCGCTCGCCTATGACACCATGGCCAACGGCCGAGCAGGGAAGGTCGCCCGTCTCGCCGGTTGGGGTGTCGTGATGATGGCGATTGGTTATGGCATCTCCTGCATGGGTGGGACGCTCGCGGCCCCGCCCTTCGTCGCGCCGAGCCAATCCGTGACTCTCTGGACGATGAGCCAGAGGTCGGGGAGCCTTTCTTACCTGACGTTCGCGTCGGGTTTTTCTCTGGCGTTGTATGCACTCTTCGTCGTGGTTTGCGACCGGGATGGCCTTCAGCTCAGGATGTTCAGCGTCTTTGGCCGAAATGCGCTGGCGGCGTACATCCTCCATCCTCTTGTGGCTGGGGCGATGAAACAGTACATGCCACACGATGCGCCGGCCTGGTACGTCGCGGCGGGATTCGGCATCTACTTTTGGATCAATTATCTCTTCATCAACTACCTCGATCGATCCGGGCTTCACTTGCGTCTCTGAGGACGTGGTCGGTCAAGTCAAGTTCGTCCCCCGTCTGATTGGGGAGGATCTCCGGGGGGCTGAGGTTGCGTTTCGCAATCCCAGCCCTGCTCCGTCGGTTTGAGGGAGGATCGCCGTCCGGTTCTTTCGCCAAATTCTCTTGGCGAATCGCATTGCTCCCCGACTCAAGTTATCGAAAAAATCGTCGACTTGGACCTATGGTGCCGGTCACGCAAGGCCTCTTGCGGATCGTCGAACGGTGTCGTATTGTGGACAATCGTTTATTGAGTGCCAGAATCGATCTGTACGGATTTCGGAACCTTTCCTCTCAGGGATAATCGTTCCTCGCCAGGGGGGAAACTCCTGGGGAATATTCGACATATTTACGTGTTGCAGGAGTCTGTCGCAAGGATACCGGGATCTCGTTCTCACGCTCCGCGTGGGAATGCCGTCCGCGACGCTCCGCGTCGACTTCCCCGGCGGGTGAGGCCCCAGAGCGGCCAGAACGGCATTCCCACGCGGAGCGTGAGAACGAGTTTCTCCCCCCCCCGAATTTCGGCCTCCGGGGCAGACAGCCGGCCCTGTTTTCCTTGCGGCAGACTCTGTTGCAGCCCCGAAGGGGCGACCGTCGGAGCCACCTCTTAGGCCTTTGACGGTCGCCCCTTCGGGGTGGCAATGAACCCTGCTCATCGGGTAAAGGCTTTCGCCATGCGGATTTTGAGACACAACGCCGGGACCCCTCGATGACACCGGGCCGATCGTCGCTGGAAGCTATTATCAAAGGGTGCGGGATCAGGTTGAGCAGTGCGCAGCTCGACCGGCTCTGGGCCTATCACCGGATGCTCCGCACCGCGAATGCCGAGCTGAACCTGACGCGGATCCACAACTTCGAGAACATGGTGCTGAAGCACTATGTCGACAGTCTGCTCGTCTTGAGGTTCACGGAACTCCCCTCGCCTTTGATCGACATGGGGAGCGGTCCTGGACTGCCGGGGATCCCGCTCAAGATCGCTCGGCCCGAGACTCAGATGATCCTGGCCGAGCCGCGCGGGGCTCGCGCGGAGTTCTTGGAAGAGGTCTGCGGCCGGCTGAAGCTCGGCGGGGTCGAGGTCCTGGCCGGGAAGGTGAACTCGAAGCTTTCGAGGAAGGTCGCCGGGGTGATTACCCGGGCGGTGGCGTCGATCCCCGAGACGCTCGACCGGGTGGCGAACTGTCTGGAAGTCGGGGGGCGGATGCTCTTCATGAAGGGGCCGGACTGTGACGCCGAGATCGCCGAGGCCGCCAAGACCCATGCGGACCGGTATCGGCTCGTGGCCGATCACGCCTATCAGATTCCAGGGACGCCGCACGATCGTCGGCTCGTGATTTACGAACGCCTTGAAGGTGCGGGAGAGGAAGCGATGGGAGAAGAGACCGGTCATTCCGCCTCGGTGCGCGCGGTCTCGATCACGAGCGAGACGAACCCGACGTTCAAGCTCTGTCGCGACCTGCTGGGGGGCCGCGGGATCCGCAAGCAAGGGCGGGCCCTGCTCTCAGGTGCTCGGCCGATCGCCGAAGTGCTCGAGCACTTTCCTGGTCACGCTGAAGGCTGGCTGACCGATTCTCAAGGGGCTCCTCCGCCTACGCCTGACCTCACCTGGTATCGCCTGGCCGACCCTTTGTTTCGGGCACTCGACGCCTCGGGGACGCATGCCCCCCTGCTCCTGGTCCGGTTACCCGAAATCCCTGAGTGGTCGGACGAGGCCCCTTGGCCGGCCGGTTGTACCTTGTTCGTGCCGTTCCAGGATCCAGAGAACGTCGGTGCGGTGATCCGCTCGGCGGCTGCCTTCGGCGCGGCGCGGGTCGTTCTCCTTCGCGAGTCGGCGCACCCGTTCCATCCCAAGGCCGCCCGCGCGGCGGGGCCGGCTCTGTTTCAGGTTCCCCTCCTGGAAGGGCCGTCAATCCAGGATCTGACGTCGGATCGGGTTCCGCTGATTGCCCTGGCCACCGACGGTCCCGAGCTCGGCGCGGCTCCGTTCCCCGAATCCTTCGGCCTGGTCCCCGGGGTCGAAGGCCCCGGCCTTCCCGCGCACTTCCGCGAAGGCGAGCGCCGGCGGATCGCCATGGCCCCCGGGGTCGAGTCGCTCAACGCGGCGACCGCAACCGCCGTGGCTCTTTACGCCTGGCGGCAAAGTCGCCCCGACCAGCCTCCCGTCAGCTCAATCGATCGTTAGCGGAAATGTATTGGGAAGCCTTGATAGGCAATCAATGGGCTGCCTGAAGACTAAGCAGAGATGCGTAGAGGGAGGGCGTCTCGCTGCGGGACGCCGGATCGCGAATCGCTGTTTTTCCAGGGGGAGCCGCCGCGAGTCATCGAACTCGTGCTTGATGGCACGGGAAATGAAATAAGCTCGCCGGCTTTCTTCTTGTTCTGCAAGAAGGCGGCTTCGGGGGCCGGACGGTTAGGGAGAGCTACCGTTCCGGCCTCCTTTTTCTTTTTATCACTTCTTTCGGCTTGGGCCGGCGATTCCCAAGCATCCAAGACGCAGGCGGGCGGGTCGGCTACGGTCCTGGAGACGTGCCCGCAATGTTGAGAAAGACGGTGTTCCGAGCCCTCCGCATCGAATAAGACGCGTTCCGAGGCGTCATTGCTTACGAGCCTCGCGGACGAGGTGGGGTAGTTCAGGGAGGATGATCTTGGTCATGGCCAATTGCACCGCGGCGCGTGAGCCGGGCATGACGAGCAAGACCATCCGTCCCATCAAGCCACCGACCGCGCGGCTCAGGATGCAGGCCGGCCCGATCTCGGCGTAGCTGAGCATCCGGAAGAGCTCGCCGTAGCCCGGGAGCGGCTTGCTGAGAAGGCTGCTGACCGTCTCGTAAGTGAGGTCACGCGGGCTGATCCCGGTTCCCCCGGTCACCAGCGTGGCGTGCAGTTCCTCACGAGCGGCGAACCATTGGAATCGCGGACGCATCGCCTCGGGCTCGTCGGGGACGATCTCACGCTCCAGGATCCGATGGCCCGCCGCCTCGGCCAGCGCAACGATCAAGGCCCCCGACGTGTCGGTCTCGCGGGTCCGTGTGTCCGAAACTGTTAAAACAGCGAGGTTAAGCGTTCCCAGGGCGTCGGCCCGATGCTCGGTGACGGCTTGGCTCATGCAATTTCCTCATGGGGCTTGGTGATGGCAGGTTGCCCAGCTTTCCAAATGAAAAGGGACGCTCGGCAGGTGATTGTCGTGAGCTTGTCGACCCTCGTAAAATAGCGAAGTCCACGGGTTTCACCGGCATTCCGGTGAGTCAGCGGGCAGGAGGTTCAGCACGCATGACCGGAATGCGATCGCTTTCGCGGTTTGGTGTCGCCCCCCTGCTCTTGGGCTTGGTCTTGCTGTTGTGGGGCGGAGCCGAGAGCTTTGCCGATCGAATCGTCCTCCGCGGAGGCGGAGAGATCCGGGGGAAGGTGGTCGCCGACCCGAGCCGACCTGATCGCGTGACCGTCTTGCTGGCGACCGGCAAAACCCCTCTGATCTTCGAGAAACCCAGGATTCTCCAGGTGATCGCCGAGCCGAGCGTCCTGGACGAGTATGTCGTCCGGCGTGGGAAGGTCGGTCCGGGGGCGGAATCGCAGTACGATTTCGGCCTTTGGTGCGAGTCGCAGAAGCTCGCCGACCTGGCCGAGTTCCATTATGAAGCGGCGGTCGCTCAGGACAAGTCGTTTGCCCCCGCGCACCAGAAACTCGGCCATACCCTGGTCGCCGATCGCTGGTTGAACGCCGATGAATTGCGCGAGTCACAGGGCCTGGTGCTCTATAAGGGGAAATGGGTCACGAAGGAGGATCGCGACGAACGCGAGGCCCAGTTGACGGCGGGAGCCGAACAGGCGTCCTGGGTCCGGCGGATCCGGTTGCTCCGGCAGACGATAGCCAACAGCTCGGAGGAGCGGGCTCGCCAGGCGGAACAACAGCTTTGTGAGATTCGCGACCCGGTGGCGATCGTTCCCCTGGTTCGCGTGCTCGGCCGCGACGAGGCGCCATTCCGGAGCCTACTCGATCGGGTTCTGGGCCTGATTCCTGGGCCCGAAGCGGCCGCCGCGCTGGTCAACCGGCTGCTGGCCGAGTCGGCCGCCGAGGTCCGCGAGGGCACCTTGGCGGAACTCGAAGTGAGGAGTGACGCGAATATCATCCCGAGCTTCGTCAAGTCGCTACGCTCGACCAACCCCCAGGTCGTCAACCGGGCGGCGTGGGCGTTAGTGAATCTCGGCGCGGTGGCGACCGTTCCCAAGCTCGTCCCCGCGTTGATTACGACACAGTATCAGATGGTCATGATTCCCGAGAGTAACGGTCCACCTCCCTCTGCGGGCGGACTCGGGTCGGTCGGCGTCCCGATCTACACCAACGGCAGCTCGGTCGGCTTTCTGACTCCCCCGGCGGTCGGGCCGGGAAGCGTTGCCTACGGCGCGACATCCGTCCCCGTGACACCGGACCTGGTCAGCTCGCTCACCGTCGGCAATGGGACCAATCACGGCAATCGAGGCCCCTTGTTCAAAATGATGGCGTATTCGTATCGGAACGTCGAGGTTCACGAGGCCCTGGTCGAAATGACAGGTCAAGACTTCGGTTACGACATTTCGAGCTGGCAGCGCTGGGTGACCAAATCGTTCCGCGCCGAGCCCACGCCGACCCGCCGGGTTCCTCAGCCGTGAAGCTTTGCCTTCCGCCGTGATCCATTCCGTGGGTGGACGGTCCATCGTGAACCTGAGAAACTGACGAGCCGGCCGCCTGGAGTCGGTGGGCCTCCCGTGCCCATCAAGCGGTCGAGTTGTCTCTCGCTTTCAGGGGAGTTTGTGGCCCCCGGGATTCCCGCAGCCGGTTTCCACGAAATCATCAGGCAAAGACTTCATGACCTCATCTCAGCTGCCTCGGATTGTGATTATCGGTGGAGGGTTTGGTGGCCTTTCCGCTGCGCAGGCGTTGCGGCGAGCCTCGGCACGGCTCATCCTGCTCGACCGGCAGAACCATCACCTGTTTCAGCCTCTGCTCTACCAGGTGGCCACCGCCGCGCTCAATCCCAGCGATATCGCTTCGCCAATCCGGCGGACCCTCCGACGCCAGAAGAACGCCGAAGTGCTGCTGGGCGAGGTGACTGGGATCAACCTCGAGACCAAGCAGGTCGTGCTCTCCGACGAATCGATCCCGTTCGACTACCTGATTGTCGCCACGGGAGCCACTCATTCGTACTTCGGGCACGATGAATGGGCCCCATTCGCCCCTGGTCTCAAAACGATTGATGATGCCCTGGAGATCCGCCGGCGGGTTTTGTTCGCCTTTGAGGCGGCCGAACGCGAACTCGACCCGACTCGGCGGCACGCCTGGCTGACGTTTGTGATCGTCGGAGCCGGGCCGACGGGGGTCGAGCTCGCCGGTGCCTTGTCGGAGATCGCCCATCACGCCTTGGCTCGCGACTTCAGGCATATCGACCCGACTCAGGCCAGGGTCATTTTGCTCGAGGGCTCGCCTCGAGTCCTCCCAAGCTACGTGGAGCCGCTCTCGGAAAAAGCACGCGAGCAGCTCGTGGCGATGGAGGTCGAGGTGCGTACGGGGCAGATGGTCACGGCCATTGATGCCGATGGAGTCAGCGTTGGCTCCGAACGGATCGAGTCCCGGACCGTGCTCTGGGCTGCCGGAGTCGCAGCCTCCCCGCTCGCCCGGTCGCTGGGGGTGCCGCTTGACCGCGCGGGCAGAGTCCGGGTGAATTCCGACCTGACGATTCCGGGGCGGGACGACGTGTATGTCGTGGGGGATCTGGCGAGTCTCGACCAGGACGGCAAGCCGATTCCAGGGGTTGCCCCCGCGGCGATGCAGGAGGCGATCCACGCCGCCAGGAACATCGAACGCTCGCTCCGAGGGCAAGGGCGACTGCCGTTCCGCTATCATGACAAGGGCTCGCTCGCCACGATCGGCCGCGCGGCCGCCGTCGCCGACCTCGGCTGGATCAGGCTTTCGGGGCTGGTCGCTTGGCTCGCCTGGCTCTTCATTCACGTGCTTTTCCTGATCGGGTTCCGCAACCGGTTCGTGGTCCTATTCGAGTGGGCCTGGTCCTACGTGACCTACGACCGTGGCGCTCGGCTGATCACGGGGCCGCCGGCCCGTTGGCAGGCGGCTGGAGCTGATGAGGATCGCGAGCCAGAGTCGATTGCGGGATCGGGAAAGAGTGTTGATGCTTGAGGAAACGCGTCGCAACCCAGAATTTGGGGGAATGTGAGTTCCCTCGCTTCTTGCTAAGGTGGGCATGACGCCGCATTTGCGAATTCGCTTGAGAGAGGGGAACGGGGGAGCGGACGCTGTCTGTTCACCCTCAGCCGCGGAACCGCGAATGGGTTGGGAAATCGAAGAGGGAAGGAACGCCGTGTCGGACGAGCAGCAGCGGGAGCGGGGGCGCATCCTCCGCGAGGTGAGGCAGCGGTTGGAGTCGCTCGGGCGCTCGGGGGTCGACCGGATTCCGACCCCGGTGATTCCGGATGTTGCGCCCTTCGTCTCGAGCTTGGCCGCGATGCCCGAGGCCCCGACAGCTCGCGTCGAAGTGGAGCCGGTCCGACAACCGCTCCCGACACCTGCTCCGACCCCCCGCGTTCAAGCGGAAGTCGAAGTCGAGCCGGTCCGCCGTCCGGTCACGGCGCCGAAACCTGCCCGGGCTCCGATTGTTCTCCCCCCCTCCTCACTCTTTGGCGCCTCCGAGCGAGCGAAAACGATCGTGCCACCGGCAGAGCGGCCGGCTCAGCTCGCCGCTCTGGCGGCCGAGGTGTCGGTCTGCCAGCGCTGTCCTCACCTGGCGGCTTCCCGGACTCAAACCGTCTTCGGCTCCGGCTCGCCGACGGCCCGGCTGATGTTCATCGGTGAGGCTCCGGGGGCTGACGAAGACCGGACCGGCGAGCCATTCGTGGGGCGTGCGGGGATGTTGCTGACGGATATGATCACGAAGGGTATGGGACTTCAGCGCTCCGAGGTCTACATCGCCAATATCCTCAAGTCACGTCCGCCCGAGAACCGTGACCCCACTCCCGAAGAGATCGCTCACTGTCTCCCTTATCTCGATCGCCAGATCGAGATCGTCCGCCCCGAGTTCCTCTGTCTGCTCGGTCGAATCGCTGCGCAGAGCCTGCTGGAGACCGCACTCTCGTTGGGCCGGCTCCGCGGAAAGTGGCATCGCTGTCGGGGTGTGCTGACGATGGTGACCTATCACCCCTCGTATCTGCTGCGCGCCCCAGCGAGCAAGAAGGATGCCTGGGACGACCTGCAGATGCTTATGAAACAGATGGGCTTGAACCTTCCAACCCGAGAGAAACGATGATTCCGGCGGAGATCGCAGCCCTGGCGACCTCAGCGAATGGTTATGATTTTCTGCAATGATCTGATCGGGATGACCGTGGTGTTCAAGGGCTTGACCACAATTCCAAGGAAGTCCATATTTGCCGGCTGAGTTTGACGGAGAAGTAGTACCCTCTTGCCGGATCGACCTGCGAGCCGTTAAGTTTGGGACTCGATGCGCGACGAAACCAGCCGCGATTAAGATCGCCGTATGACTTTGGGGTTCAGGAGGCTTCCGCCAGTGCCAGATACGCTCGACGAACTGCTGACTCGCGCCAAGGAGATTCGCAAGGACATCCTCAAGATGACGACCGAGGCTGGCTCGGGGCACCCGAGCAGCTCGATGTCGGCTGCTGAATTCGTCACGGCGCTCTATTTTGGCGGCTTCCTGCGCTATGACGCGAAGAACCCCCAGTGGGCCGATCGAGACCGGTTCATTCTTTCGAAGGGCCATGCCGCGCCGGTGCTCTACTCCGCAATGGCTGAGGCGGGCTACTTCCCCAAAGAAGACCTCATGACCCTGCGGAAACTGGGCAGCCCGCTTGAGGGGCACCCCAACATGGTTCGCCTCCCCGGCATTGAAGCTTCGACCGGTTCGCTCGGGCAGGGACTGTCGCTCGGCGTGGGCCACGCCTTGGCCGCTCGGGTCGACAAGAAGGATTACCACACCTACGTCATGACAGGCGACGGTGAACTTGGCGAAGGGCAAGTCTGGGAGGCCGCCGCGTCGGCCGCGAAGTACAAGCTCGACAACCTGACCCTGATCGTCGACCGCAACCACTTTCAGCAGACCGGCGCGGCCGAAGACGTCCTGAACATGGACCCGATCGACGGTAAGTTCGCCGCCTTCGGCTGGAAGACACAGGTCGTCAATGGCAACGACATGGGCGAGGTCGTCAAGTCGCTCGAACGCGCCCGCGCCGAGAAGGGCCAGCCCACCTGCATCGTTTCCTTGACCCACAAGGGACAGGGCATGTTGAAGTTGCTGGCCAAGCTGGGAGACCTCAACTTCCACGGCAAGCCGATGCCGGCCAAGAACCTCGACGAGGCCCTGGCTGAAGTTGCCTCCTCCTGAACGACTTCAGTGGGCAAAAGACCAAGACGTGGGCGTCTTGTCGGTGATTGCGGAAACAAAAAATTAAAAAAAAGGTGGGCTTTGCCTACCTCATGCATAACTCGTCGGCCGCGGCTCTGACGCGTAACCCCCGACGAGAGGATCGATCGAAGACATCCGGGAAAGGTGCCGACGACAATGGCTGGAGCATCCTCCGCAGTGCAGTCGAAACGCGAACTGGGCAAGGCGACACGCGACGCTTTCGGGCGCGCCCTGGAGGCCCTGGGGGCCGAGCATACCGACCTTGTCGTCGTAGACGCTGACGTCAGCAACTCCACCCGGACCGAGTGGTTTGGCAAGAAATACCCTGATCGGTTCTTCAATATTGGGATCGCCGAGAGCAACCTGGTCGGGGTTGCCGGTGGTCTGGCCAGCGCGGGCAAAATGAGCCTGATCGCCAGCTTCGCGGCCTTCGTCACCTGCAACGCCTACGATCAGCTCCGGATGTCGGTCGCCTACCCCCGCCTGAACGTCAAGGTGGTCGGCAGCCATGCCGGCATCTCGATCGGTGAGGATGGCGCCTCGCAGATGGGGATCGAGGACGTCTCGCTGACCTGCTCGCTGCCTGGTTTCGTGGTGATCGTGCCGGCCGACGACGTGTCGACCCAGGCGGCGACCGCGGCGATGCTACAGCACCAGGGGCCGGTCTACCTCCGGGTCGGTCGCCCCGAGGTTCCTCGCATCTACCCCGAGGGCCAGGTCCCGTTCACGATCGGTAAGGCCAACCAGCTCCGCCAGGGGACCGACGTCACCCTGATCGCCAACGGCCTCATGGTCGCGCCCACGCTCGACGCCGCCGAGGCTCTGGCCGCTGAGGGAATCAACGCCCGCGTCCTCGACATGCACACCGTCAAGCCGATCGATCTCGACGCCCTCCGCTCTGCGGCCGAGGAGACTGGCGCCTTGGTCGTCGCCGAAGAGCATCTGGCGCACGGTGGCCTGGGTAGTGTGGTCGCCATGAACGTCGCCGCGATCAAGCCGGTGCCGATTCGCTACGTCAACCTGGGCGACCAGTTCGGCGAGAGCGGTTCCCCCGACGCCCTGATCGAGAAGTTCGGCATGACGGCCGCCAACGTCATCAAGGCCGCCAAAGCCGCGGTCGCCGCCAAGCAAAGCTAAGGTAAGGCAGAGACTCAGGTTCGAGCCGGCTAACCACGTCGGCTCGGCCCCTCTCGTCTTTCGCTGTGGATCAGAGGCAGAAATATCGCGGGTTTCCTGAATCCAATGGGAACCCAACTTTCATCAGGAGTTCCCCACCATCGCAAAACGTAAACCGCCCAGTAGCCGTCCCGAGCGTCAGCTCGATGAGACCGCCAAGGCCATCGCCCGCTCCCGTGAGATCACGGGACCCGATAAGTCACAAGAACTCCCGAGGAGCCCTGGGAGTGAACCGCAGTCGATGTCGAGCCGGAGCGCTCGCTCCAAGGGACATCTGAAGACCAGCGGTCCGATCGTCGCGCCGTCGACCAAGCGACCGAAAGCCCCCGGCGGCTGAGCCGACGGTTCCCCTCTTTTCTCGCTTCCCTGGGACCGCGGGCGCCCTGCCCGCTCTTCCAGGGAAATGGCGAGTTCCCCAATTCTCGCCCTGGCCCATCCGGCAACTCCTGAAGATCATCGGGGAGGCCAAGCGGCATTCCTCCCGCTGGACTTGCCCGAAACCAAGTGGGCCGTCCGTCCCACCCCTTCCAGTGTCGGCTCAAGCTTCGCCGATCCCGTTTTCCGCGACTTCTGTGCGATCGGCCATGGCGTCAACGTGGGGCCAACGATTCCGATCGGGTGGGCCGTGCCCACCCGACCGGAAAAATCTGAACCTGACCGCTGTTCAATCATAAATTTGAACCGAGGCTACAAGCCTCGGCTCATCGTGACGGTCGTTCCTCCAATGGCGGTGAGCCGACGCTGCCCCGCGATCAACTCACGTTCACAACTTGCTTGTCGTTGTGCTCCGCGGCAGACACAAACTCGATGGTTCCGGTGGCGACGTCGTAGATCGTCCCGACGATGGCGATTTGCCCGTCCTGAACGAGGCCGTTGAGCGTCGGGCTCTCCTGAAGAATCTCCTCGACCACTCGCGCAACGTTGCGACGGGCCACGCCATTGACGAACGTCTCCTTCTCGGAGGGGGACATGGCCGTGAACTTCTCGAGGGAGAGCGGATCGATCGATTTCTGAATGTCGCGAACGATAAATTCGAGGTGCTCACACCCCGTGCTGCTCGGGGCGGTCTCGGGGGTGGAGGCGAGGTTGACGGCGGCCGTCACGGCGCCGCAACGCGTATGCCCGAGGACCAGGATCAGCTTCGCCCCGGCGACGGCACAGCCATATTCGATGCTGCCCATGACCTTCCGGCTCGTGATGTTTCCCGCGATCCGGACGCTGAAGATGTCACCCACTCCCAGGTCGAAAAGCAACTCGGCGGGCGTCCGTGAGTCGATGCAACTGACCACGACGGCCATGGGGTGTTGACCGCTAGCCGTGGCAATCACCTGGCTCGTGAGGTCGCGGGTCAGCCGTCGACCGGTCCGGAACCGCTCGTGCCCTTCTTTGAGATGGTCGAGGACCTGTTGTGGAGTCAGCGAGGTCTGGAGCTGACGCGTGGTGTGATCCACATACTGCGTCTGATCTTGCAATTCGTACTTGGTCCGGAACCCGCGCAGACTCACCTCCACGCCGCGAGCCGGTGCGATTTGCTCCTTGAATTCCCGGATCAGGCTCAGCACATCCGGGTCAAAATAGTCCGTATTGTGGGCATCGAGCAGGATGTGGCCGCCGCGGGGGACTTCATTCAGAGCCCGGGCCAAGGCGGCCCGGTTGAGGAAGCTGACCTGACTGGCCAACTCGATCCGGATGACGTCGCCCCCCAGGTGCTTCTCCACGGTCCGACGTAGCGGCCGGCGCACGTTGCTGCTGAGGATGAAGGCGGTGCTCACTCCAAGCCCGATCAGGATGCCAGTCAGCGGGTCAGTCAGGACGATGGAAATGATCGTGATCGCAAACGGAAGGAACTGGTTGCGCCCCTGGTTCCACATCTGCCGGATGAGCGTCGGACTGGCCAGTTTGACGCCCGTGACCAGGAGGATCGCCGCCAGGCAGGACAATGGGATCAGGTTCAACCAGTTGGGCAGGAGCGTGACGCTGACCAGCAACAAGATGCCATGGACGATCGTCGCAAACCTCGTCCCACTTCCGGAGTTGAGGCTCACGGAGCTGCGGACGACCACCGCGGTTACCGGAAGTCCGCCAATCAGCCCGGAGGCTACGTTGCCGATTCCCTGGGCCCAGAGTTCCCGGCTCGGGGGTGAGATCCGTTTCTGCGGATCGAGCTTGTCCACCGCCTCCAGGTTCAGGAGTGTTTCCAGTGAGGCCACGGCGGCAAGGGTCAGGGCGGCGACGTAGATCGCCGGGTTCGCCCACTGGGAGAAGTCGGGGTGCTGGAGGTACTGGCCGTATTCCGCCAGGCTACTCGCCACCGGGACCTGGACGAGGTGACTCGCCCCGATGACCCACCGCCCGCCGAGTTGTCGGAAGAGTAGGTTGAGCACGATGCCCAGGATGACCACGATCAAGGCCATGGGAAGCCCCGATTTTCTCAGACGCTCCCACTTGCTCCAGGCGACCAGCAACGCAATCGAGAGGAAACCGATGGCGGCTGAACCGGGATGAACATTCCCGAGCAATTCACCGAGCTCGGAAATCGTGTTCTCATGATTCCGTTGGAAAAAGGCCAGATTCCCCTGTGGGTCGGGGTCGTGGCCTAGCACGTGAGGGATTTGTTTCAGGATGAGGATCACACCGATGGCGGCCAGCAGGCCTTTGATCACGCTGGTGGGGAAGAAGGCCGCGAGGAACCCGGCCTGAGAGATCCCCAGCGCAATCTGGATCAAACCGGCGATGACCATCGCCATCAGGAAGGTCTGGAACGACCCGAGTGAAGCAATCTGGGCCGCCACGACGGCTGTCAGGCCGGCGGCGGGGCCGCTCACGCTACTCTGCGACCCGCTCAGCATTCCCACGACGATGCCGCCGACAATCCCGGCCAGTACGCCGGAGAACAACGGGGCATTCGACGCCAACGCCACTCCCAAACATAATGGAAGGGCGACGAGGAACACGACCGATCCCGCAGCGAGATCGCGAGTTAGAGCCGACGGAGTTGAATCCATACTGGAAGACATAGAGGCCTCTTTGTGGGGGGGAGAGGATTACTCTCCGGCATTTTAACGTTTTCGGGTGATCCGTCCCCCCCTTTTTCTCTGCGGTGTGAAGCCTCCTTGGCCTTTCCGTTGGAACTTTCACCACGGAACGGATTCCTCGCGTCGGCCCTTGGGTTGCCTCCAGGGCAGCGGTCGGGCCTTCTCGTCATGAAGGGGTCGGGAGTTGCACGGGGGGCGAATCACGAGGCAAAGTGATCGTCACGAGGAGAGAGGCATCCTCGATTCCTCGGACCGAGTGGAGCTGATCACCCTGGACGTAGAGCAGTTGACCCGCATCCAGTTCGTGAGTGATGCCGTCGGTCGTGAACGCGATCCGGCCTTCCAGGCAGTGGACCGTGATCGCTCCCCGGGTCTTGTGGGGGGGGATCACCTTGTCTCGAGGGATGATGAGCCGGATGACCTCGAGGTTCTCGCTCTTGATCAGGGTGGTCGTCTTCGTGCCGGTGAGTGCCGAGCCGAGCGGGCGGACGTTGATGACCTCGCCCGGTTGCGCGTGGGGAATCGCCATGACCATCGCTCCTTTTTTTTTTCGCGTCTCCACCGCTGATCGCCAGCGGCGCGGGATCGCTCATTGTGATCCAGGGGAGTCGAACGGCCTTCAGCGGACCGCTCGCTTCCCCTTCATTGATGGGTAAATGTGCACGTTTACCGAGCCAGCTCAGGGAGCGCTTGGTCCGTCGTCGGCCGATCGGACCGGCCCGCGGCATCCTGCTCTCCCGTGATCGACCACCCGGTCTTGAGGCCGACCACGAACCAGCCCAGGGCAAACAGACCGGCGGCGAAGATCGTGTCACCGACAACTCGCATCCAGCGGAGCGAGTGCATCGTCGGCGTCTGCATGAATTCCGCGGAGCGAGCGTACCAGGTACCGTGCTCGACGCTCGCCCAGGTCTGCAATAGCCCGACCGGCAGCAAACTCAGAAGCACCATCAGCGCCAGGCCCGCGTTGATCGCCCAGAAGGCGAAGGCCAAGCTCCTGGTCTTCCAGACATGGCGAGTCGTCAGCCCCTTCAGACAGAAGAGCATCAGGCCGATGCCGAGCATGCCGTAAACCCCGAACAGCGCGGTGTGGCCATGCACGGCCGTCGTGTTCAGACCCTGCATGTAATAGAGGGCGAGCGGCGGGTTGATCAGGAAGCCGAACAGCCCAGCGCCTACGAAGTTCCAAAACGCGACTGCGACGAAGAAGAGGATCGGCCACCTGTAAGCCCCCACCCACGGCCGCACTCGACTCAAAGTCAGGTTCTCATACGCCTCGAATCCGATCAGGACCAAGGGAACCACCTCCAGCGAGCTGAATGTTGCCCCCAGCGCCAGGATACCCGTTGGGGTGCCGGCGAAGTAGATGTGGTGGAACGTCCCGATGATCCCGCCGGTCAAGAAGACGGTCGTCGAGAACAGGACCGCCGCAGTGGCGGTGGCCGTTCGGAGCAAGCCCATCCGTGTGAACAGGAACGCGATCACGACGGTGGCGAAGACCTCGAAAAAGCCCTCGACCCAGAGGTGGACCACCCACCATCGCCAATATTCGGCGATCGCCAGGTTCGTCTGCCGATGCCAGAACAGACCCGGAACATAGAACAGCGGGATGGCGGCCGAGGCGAGCAGGAAGAG
Organism: Singulisphaera photorubra; assembly: GCF_045290345.1. Classification (GTDB taxonomy): domain Bacteria; phylum Planctomycetota; class Planctomycetia; order Isosphaerales; family Isosphaeraceae; genus Singulisphaera. Next base: position 7,675,969 of record NZ_CP155447.1, read on the forward strand.
CGCCAGCAGGTGCCGGTTCTCCCCCGACCGGAAGGCGGGCCACATCGCTCGGACCATGAGGAGTAACCAGAGGAACAGGCCGACTGTCAGGAAGAGCTGCCAGAACCGGCCCAGGTCGACGTATTCGTAGCCCTGATGCCCGAACCAGAAGTTCATTTCGAGGCCCATTCGCTGCCGGGTGGCGTACCACTGGCCCACCATCGAGCCGACGACGATGATCAGCAAGCAAACGAACAGGAAGTTGACTCCCAGCCGCTGGAATTTTGGCTCGTGGCCTGAGATCGCCGGAGCCATGAAGAGGCCGGTGGCCAGCCAGGCGGTGGCGATCCAGAAGATCGCCAGTTGGGTGTGCCAGGTACGGGTCACCGCATAGGGGAGCCACTCGGCGAGCGGGAAGCCGTAGAAGCCCGAACCCTCCACACCGTAGTGGGCCGTCAGGATCCCACAGCCGATCTGGACGAGAATCAGGGCCATGACGACCCAGAAGTATTTCAAGGTCGCCCGCATCGAAGGCGTCGGCCGGAATGCCAGCAACGGGTCCTGGTCCGGCAACTCATGACTGTCGTCCGGCTTCCCGCGCTGAACGGCGAAGTACCACGCCAGGGTTCCGATGCCCGCCAGGAGAACTACGAAGCTGATCAACGACCAGATGACGATTGTTCCGGACGGCCGGTTATCGATCAACGATTCGGACGGCCAATTATTTGTGTACGTGATATCGCCGCCAGGCCGGTTGGTCGCGCAGACCCAGGAGGCCCAGAAGAAGAAGTTGTTGAGCTGCTGCATGCGTTGTGGGTCGCGGATCGCGTTCGCCGGGATCGCGTAAGCATCACGCAGTTTGTCGGACTCAGGATCATTGCCGAACAGCGAAGCGTAGTGCTTGCCGACGGTCTGGATCGCCTGGGCCCGTAACGGAGAGATAACCAGATCTCCGGTTTTCGGGTCGTACGTATTGGGGCGGATCTCGTTTTTCAGGCGGGCCTTCAACGCCGCCTGGTTCTCGTCCGTCAGCGCGGTGAAGGGCTTGCCGTGATCGGCCTGGGCCCAGTGGTCGAGCAGCCAGGTTGCCTCCCGGTGCAGCCAGTCGGCCGACCAGTCGGGCGCGACATAGGCGCCGTGGCCCCAGACGGTGCCTACCTCCTGGCCTCCCATCGACTGCCAGACATTCTGGCCGTCCTTGATATCTTGGCCCGTGAATTGAACTTGCCCGTCGCTCGTGACGACCCGATCGGGGATCGGGGGGGCCATCCGGTAGACTTCACGCCCGTAGTAGCCGAGCACCGCGAAGGACGCGGCGATCACGGCTCCCAGGCCGACCCAGAGCTTGGTGTACCGGATGGTCGGATGGCGTTCTTGAGAGGGAATGCCATCCGAGGTCGCTCGCAACTCATCGTTATTGTCGTCCATCGTCCTCGTCGTCTCCTCACGATGCGCGCACCGGGATCCGCTCAGGCCGAATCCGCCTGTCACGCCCGCTACGCAATTTCGATGCTCCGAGGCCTTTCCAAGAGCCAACTCGGAGTGCTCCGCGTCATCGTTCTGCACGCGGAGTCGGTGGATCTCACCGCACGAGGCGAAGTCGCATGGAGGCGGACTTACACCGGGGATTCCCGGTTTGCCGTCGCCCCATCGACCAGTCTCAGGCTCTTGGTCAATCCGTCTCGCATCCGCTGGGCGCGGACGAGGAACGCCTCGGCCTCCTCCGGCGGGCAGAGGTCGTGCACCGTCGCCTCGAACAACGCGATCCAGCGGTCGAAATGCCCTTCACGGAGCTCGTCGATCAAGCGGTGCCGCTCCACCGGCCTGCCGGAATAACGCCCCGTCCTTAGCAGGGCCGCCGACCAGAAATCGATCATCCGACCGAGATGGTTTTCCCAGTCGTGGATGTGGGCCTCGAACACCGGTCCGAGTTGCCCGTCCCGTCGCGCCCGCAGGTAGAATTCCACGACAACATCGTGGATCCGCCCTTCCGTGATCCCCGCGGCATCCGGATGCGGGATCCCGACCGCTTCCGTCAGCGAGAGCCGATAGGCACGTTGCGGGGCCGGTTCACCCGTCGCTTGAACGCTCGATGGGCGTTCCATGTGTCGATCCTTTGTGTTTTTTTGTTTCCAATCAAAAGGACGCGATCAGCGAACCGCAGGCGGCTACGTCGCCCGCTTCCACGAGTCCGGCAGATCGGTCTTGGTCTCACGGAGGATTTCCAGGATCGCCGTGCGATCCTCCAGAGAGAGTTGGGGGTCGTCCTTCCCGGTCCCTTGGCCGTTGAGGATCTTCCAGAGCCGTCCATAAATGAGACTTTTGACCTCCCGAGGGAGGGAATCGAACGCTCGAGAATCGATCAGATAGCTACAAGGGTAGCGGAATAGACGCGTCTTGAGGTCGAGGTCGCGAAGGGATCGGCCCTTCGAGTCGCGGCGCCCGCGGCTGACGAAGTCGGACGCGAACGACGAGGTCCCTTCGATCCGGTCCGTCAGTTCGATTTCATCGCGGAAGAGCAGATACGGGATGACTGCCTCGGCGACGTTGCGGATCCGCGACTGAGCGCTTTCGGACGGCTCGTCGATCGGCTGGCCAAGCGCCTTGTTGAGCTCGCTCTGATAGTGCATCGCCATCCGCGTTTCCATCCCGGCGCGAGCCAGTCGGTTGAGCATGCCGACCTGGTGTTCGAGCACCATCAACGCCACGATGTCGCTATGCGGCGTCGGATACAACGAGGTTGGGAACCGGCCCTTCAAGTCGACGACGTTGACTCCCTTGTCATTCTCGAGCTTCTCCGGGCGCCTTGGCCCTTGGCTGATCATGTTCCCCATATGCTTCTGCCGCCCGCTGGTGCCGGTCACGTACCAGCCGCCCCAACGCTCGGGGAGCGGGCTCGTGTGGTCGGTCCGGAACGATCCGCTGGCCAGGAGTGGCTGCCCTTCCCGGTCCACGTAGAGCGAGCGGACGAGGTGGCCGGGAATTCCCTGGTTCGACGAAGAGCTGTGACAGAGCAGGCACGACTCGGTCTGTCGTTCCAGGACCACCTTCTCCTCACGTTCCTGGTCGAGCGTGTAGAAGGTCGTCCCGATCGCTTCATCCACCGCCGAGATTTCAATGACCTGGCCACTGACGCAAAAACCAACCATTACGTCATCATTAAAGTAAATGGCGCGAGGCGTTCTGGGGGAGATCCGCTGGCGTTGCATGCTCGTCTTCGAGAAGACGAGCACTTGCGACGACTCGGGCACATCCAGCTCGCGGAGCAAGGATTGCAAGTAGCCTTGGGCCGGCTCGAACGCGAGCTTTGTGTCCCCTTTGGCGATCCGATCCTGGAGCTTTGCGACCACATTCCGAGGCGTCGCCGCACCATAATTGATCGGATCGCGCTCGATATCCTGGCCGGAGACCGTTGTAGCCGTCCAGGCTGCCAATCCGATCAGGACGGCACCGAGTCTTTTCCCCGGTCGGTCGTCTGCGCCCGGGCGCGCTGAGGGGAGACAAGAGTCTGCCATGGAACCGCCTCTTCGAGACTCTGAGAGGAGGGCGCGACCCGCTCCACATTGAGATCAAGGGGTCGCGAACCATTGCCCTCGGCAACGGTTGATCTTAAAGCTGTATTCTGAATCCATATTATAGTGGTCGCGCCTTTTGTCAATCGGCCTCTGGCAGATCCGCCCTCCGCGCGGCTTCACGCCATTATTGGTTCGGGCGGATCCCAGGCCGAAAGTTCACTTGGAGTCGGGAGCACAGACCCCGGTTGTTTGGCCATTGCCCCGGGGTTCGAGTTTCCAGCGGCACAGCGTCGAGCGACGCGTGGGGCAATCTCTCGACGCTTGGTTCCTCGCACGATTTCCCGGCGCGTTGCTTCGGGAAGTGTCGGGCAATGGGGCAGGTTGGCGTTGTCCTGATTGCTTTCAGGCCAGGACTCATCGACGGGGTCTCGAGGCGCGGGCGACCCTTGGGATCTCAGCGCGATTCGGCATGGTCAAAGGTCGGCCAGGGTGGGTTGCCGCCCAGTTTCGTGGCCAGGTCGCTGGCCCACCGCCAGGGCTCCGGCGACGTCCCCACCAGCCGTACGGTGCGGGGGTAGAGCAACGCCAACGCTTGCGGCATGCCCAGGACCCGGGAAAGGTTCAGGAACGCTGGGCCGTCGCGCACGGTGACCGGCGGCGAGTCGAGCGTGACCTGTGCGACGCCGGGCTCGAACACGGCCGTCCAGAGGGCCAGGGCCGCCGCCTGGCCCCGTCCGACGAGTTCCACCGGGGCGTTGCCCAGCTCGGGGACGGTCCGCAGGGCCGCCAGGGCGCGACGCACGTCCCAGATCTGCATCCCCTCCAGGGTCTGGCCCAGGAGAGGGAACCGGCGGCGGATGTGCAGACCCATCTTCACGGCCTGCTCGTTTTTCTCGTCCCAGCCCGTGGGACCGACCCCGCGCGGAGCAATGATGGCCAGTGCGCTCCCCTGCTCCACGGAACGAAGGATCTCGGTCCATTCCGCCCCTTGGGGGGGCTGGAAGGTTTCCTCTTGCGCCTTCGCCAGCCAGGACCATCGCGCCCGCCATGCGGTCTCGTCGGCGACCACGAGCGTCAGTGGATCGGGCTGTTCGCGACCCGGTTTGGCGGCCGTGATCAGCCAGGTGGTCAACCGGACCCCAGGCTGCGACGTGTAGTCAAACACGCGAATGCGGATGGGATCGCGGTTGAGGTCCGCCACTCGCTTCAGATCGAGCGCGGGCGTCTCGTCCTCGCTGGGCCAGCCCGCAAAGACTTTCGCTCGCAGTTGCCCCATCCAGCGATCGCGGGTTGATTCCCAGGCTGCCGGCGAGGCCGGGACGGGAGGGGTAACGAACTCGGGGAGGAACGTTTCATGGATGGTGTCGTTGCGGTTGCCCGGCGGGACCTCGCCCGGTTTGAGCACCTTCAGGTCTTCGATCGCGACCTTGCGATCGGGTTCCTCGATCGGCCCTTCCTGGCCCTTCAGCCACTTGTTGAAGAAGGCGAACGAGGGATGTCGGATCTCGGTCGAATCGATATGCCCCCCTGCCCCGATCACCAGGCCAAGCCGGTCCGATGCGCCGTACCAACGGTAGACTTGCTCCAGGTGTCCATAGATTCGCCGAACCCCATCCTCGGGGAAGATCGGGTCCTTGTCCGTGTTCTCGAAGAGCAATGGCCGGGGCGCTGTCAGAGCGGCGACGAGCGGGAAATCCCATCGATACAGGTTCACGAAATACATGCAGTCGCAGTGACCCTTGATGACCCCGTCGACGACGTGGTCGGTCAAGTCGGTGATACCGGCCACAGGCGCCACGGCCGCGACCCGATCGTCGATGGCGGCGAGCCACCAGGAAGTTGCGCCGCCCCCTGAACGCCCGGTCATGCCGATCCGGGTCGGGTCCACCTCGGGGCGTGAGGTCAGGTAGTCGATGACGCGCACGCCATTCCAGGCCTCGATCCCGGCCGGGGTGTATCCGCGCGAGATCCACCACCACATCCCGAGGTGGTGCGTCCCATGGTGCAGGCCCGGCAATTCGCCAAGCTGGAGCGTGTCGACGACCAGGCAGACGTACCCGTTGGCCGCGTACCAGGCGGCGTGGTGCTGGTAGTGAGCCTTGCAGCCGTAAATCAGGCCATTTTTCACGACCCCGCCGTGTCCGCAGACGTACAGGATCGCGGGCAATGGGCGGGTTACGACCTTCGGCCGGTAGAGGTTCCCCGTCACGAACAGGCCCGGGGCCGACTGAAAGTGGATCTTTTCGATCACGAAGTCAGGGCGTTCCACAACGCCGGTGATTTTGGCGTTCAGATCCGTTTTCTCGGGCATCGGATCGAGTCCGAGCATCTCTCGGCATTGTCGCTGGAGTTCAGGTCGGCTCGCCTTCCATCGCTCGGCCGAGTCGATCCCCAATAGGGGCCGGGCCGCGAGCCGCTCGGTCTCAATGCGGAAGTATTCGGCCAACGGCTCGGCACTCCGGCCCGACGAGGCCGTCCCGAACAAGGCCAAACCCAACAGGACCCATCCGCCGATCGTTCGCGTTGCCATGCGCCTTGACCCTCGATGCGTCTTCGTCGTCGTCAGCGTCGATCGCTGGCGAACGTTCAACTGACCCGATTGGGGGGAGATTGAGGCAAAGGTGAAATGTGTTCAGACGTTGCCTTTGGCTTTTTCCTCGATCCGGGCGAGGTAGCTTGAGACCATGTGGTGGTCGATCCGGTCCTTGAGGCAGTTCCAGAGGTCGTCCATGGGGAGGGTGTCCGGGTTGCCGTTCTGGACGGAACGTTCCGAGAGTTCCTTGAGGGCGGCTTCGGCGTCAGTGCCTGAACCGCCCAGAAGCTGTTCGGCGAGGCAGTGGGTGTAGGTGTTGGTGATGAGGCTGATCGTCGGCAGCTTGGGGACGATGTCCATCGCATCGACATAGCGGAAGATTTTGCCGGGGAACTCACGTTTGAAGGCCTCGGCCGCTGCGTTGTTGCCCACCATCGGGGCGCCGAAGGTGCAGATCTCATGGACCTGGATGAACTGTTGCTGGAACCGCCAGGCCGCCATGAGGGCGAGCGCCCCGCCGAGACTGTGCCCGGTGATCCAGAGCGGTCGCTCCTTGGTCTTCATTGCGGTGTCGACCGCGAGATAGAGGGGATCCCAGAACTCGGCCAGGGCTTCGATAAAGCCTTTATGGAATCGGGCGCCGACGCCCGCGGCGGCGAAATCGGTTCCGAGTTGGCCTTCCGGCAGGACCAAGAAGTTGTTCGCGTTCGTGACGAGCCAGTCCTTGAACCCGTCGATCGTGTCGGGCGACTCCGACCCTCGAAACGCGACCACGATCGATCTGTCATTCTGGCCCACATAGGCTTGCGTGTTGCTCACGGTGATCAACCGGGCATCGAGCCCAAGCTTCTCCCGAAAACCAGGTGCGCCTTGTGCCTCGGGGGCGTAAGCCAGTTCGCACGCCGTCAGGAGGTAGGCCGCGCTCGCGAGGTCACCGGCCTTATCTTCGACGAGTTGTAAGCTCATTGCATCACCCTACGTCCTGGTTTCGCGTCTTTCCATGCCCGCACCGCCTCGCGGGTCACCGCCGTCCCGCGCAAATCGAGTTGCTTCAAGGTCTCGGAGGTCGCCAGGACATCCCGGAACCCGGCATCGGTGACTCCGGTGTCGCGGAGCCGGAGTGTTTCGAGCGAGGGGAGTCCTTGAAGGGCTGCCAGGCCCAGGTCCGTGACCTTCGTTCCATTCAGATCAAGTTCCCGGAGTCGCGACATCCCCTTCACATAGGACAGAGTCGCGTCGGTCACGTCGGGATTGGCCATCTGGAGAATGACCGTGGCGGGCTTTCGGGTCAACACGGAGTAATCTTTCCGGTCCCAACCCGTGAGCGTGAGATGCAACTCGCCGCCAACCTGCTTTTCTCGAGGGCCCAGGTCGATCGGGATCAGCCGGACGTAGAGCGGAGGTCCGGCGACGAGTACGCCACCGACGAGCATGAGCCCGATCGGGATCAGCGCCTTCTTCGTGTAGGAGAACATGAATGCCAGCGCGGCCGGCGGGAAGAGCATCACGCCGAAGCCCCAACGCATCCTGACGCGAAACGCCACCACCAAGAGGGCAAGCCACCCGATGATTGCGAGTCCGATTCCCATCAAGAATAAATAGGGAAAGAAATCTTCAAGGGACACGGCAGTGGGCCTCGCGGGGAGGTGGCTGTCAAACGTCTCTAGCGATTGTAACGACCGGTGGGCGGTTCCGAGAGCCTGAAGCCCCGATCATTTTGGAACCGTTTGCCGAGGGTCAGAAACCCGTCGGAATCCCAGAGCAGCAGCTTGATGCGATCACCACGCCGATTCCGGCGAACGCCTTACGCATCATCACGCATGGCATCGCGACCCGCCGACCCTGAAGAGGGGGAGCAAAATTTCAATCCCCTAGTTTTGGCAGGATCGATTTGCCCACTTTCCACGCGGCCCTCTGCAATAGGCCCCGGTCTTTCTTCGCCAAGCCGGTGACTTCGCCGTCAATCCCGACGGGATTTTCCTGGAACAACGCGGCAAGGAAGACCGCCGCCGCCAGGTACGATCCCGCAAGCGTGGGATGACTCTGGTCCGGGTCGTGCAAAACGGGCTGGTCGTGGTTGCCGAGAAAGCTCTGCCAGGCCAGTCCGACCGGAACGACCAGCGCGCCCAGCTCTCGGCCGATGCTGGTGTATGCCTCCGTGATCGCTTGCTGAGACTCTGGCGCATGCTGGCGTGCCCAGGTCATGTAGAGAACCGTCTTCGCACCCGCGTGCTTGATCGCTTCATCGAAGAGTCGAACGTTCTCGTGCATTCGCCTGGCGTTCTTGATCGGCAGCGTACTTTGCTCCTGGAGGACGACATCGTCATATTGGCCTTCTGCGATCGCCTTCGCCGCTTCGCCCGCGTTCCAGTGTGTGCGAAGCGATGCGCCGCCGCCACTGATCAGGCGGTGCTGGAACTGCTTGCCCCGCGCCGCCGCCAGTTGCGTGAGCAGGCCGGGGAGATCGTTGCGCGCGGTAAAGCTATTGCCGATGAAAAGTATCTTCCGCGGCGCCAGGTCTCGCATGTCATTGGCCATGTTGCCCTCCTTGAAATCGATCTCCTTCGATCGAATTGAACCGGGAAACGAGAGAGCGTTTCGGCCTCGGTTCCCGCATTCGCCTGGTGATCAAATCGTGAACTGAGTGGAAATGGATGCGTGAGATTGGCATTCAGTGCCGGCGGACCCTGGTCACTGGCGGGTTTCCGACACTTCGATCAGTCCGTTGCAGAGTCCTCAAAAGGCCGCTTTAAAGCGTCGGGGATCGCGGGCGTTCCTCCCGGCTGGGAGCAGACAAAGGCGGCGACTTCATTGGCGTGGCTGTTGATCGCGTCGAGTGAGCGGTCGGCCAGGAGCCCGACCACCAGACAGGCGGTGAAGGCGTCGCCGGCGCCGATGGTATCGCTTACCTCGGCGGGCCGTCCCGGGTGGTCGGACCACTGCCCGTCGGCTAGGAGCAGGCTGCCGTTGACTCCGCGCGTCAGGGCCACCAGCGAGAGACTGAAGCGCCTTGCCAGTTCCTCCATCGCCTCGCGAACGCCCGCGGGGAGGTCGAACATCGCAGCAAGCTCGGGCAACTCGCTATCGTTCAGTTTGAGGACGTCGGCCAGTTCCAGCGACTCGGCGATCACGTCGCGGTCGATGAACGGGGCTCGGAGGTTCACGTCGAAGACACGGATCGCGCCGGGACGGGCGGCCGAGACCAGCGAGCGGATCGCCTGGCGAGCGGATTCGCTCCGCTGGGCGAGGCTGCCGAAGTAGACGGCGTCGGCTTCTCGGGCCGCGGCGAGGTCGGCCTCGTCGGCTGCGATCCGGTCCCAGGCGACATGCTCATGGATCGTGAAACGAGGTTGTCCGTCCGCGGACAGGGTGACGGTGACCGTCCCTGTCGGCCAGGTGGGGTCGACCTGGACCATCTCGGTCGGTAATCCCAGGAGCCGGAATCGTTCCAGCACTTGCCGGCCGAGATCGTCATCGCCGACCCGCGTCACCAGCCGCGCGAGGGCGCCGAGGGAGCGGCAGTGAAAGGTGAAGTTGGCGGGAGCCCCACCGAGTTGCTTGCCCGTCGGCAGCAAGTCCCAGAGCACTTCGCCGACGGCAAGAATCTTGCAACTCATGGCCCGGCCTCGCGTCCTTTTGTCTGTTGGTCGTATCCGGATATGAATCGGCATTAACCCACGCCGGACCTGCCCGAGCGTGACGCTTTGCGGCGTTCCCTGAAGCAATTCCCGACCACTTACGGCTTGGTCTGGAAGGTCCGTTCGCATCAACGGACGCGGGTTGCTCGGGCACATCCTACTCCCGGATGGAGAGCCGCCGCAACACCGGCCACCTGATGGTCCCACTGTGTGGTCGGTGAACGATCTGGTTGTGGACGACCCCCATCTGGCCGTTGAGGAACATCGAGCCGGCCTGTCTCACCATCGGGAATGCCGAGAGGATCTGCTGAGCTCCCCGGGCTGAGGGGTGCTGCCGTCGCCGACCAGTCCGGCGGCGGTGATGGGGTGGCGGGCCGAAGCTTCTCCTGCCAAGCTTCGTTCCCTCCACCACGGATCATTGCGAGTCCCGCCTTACTCGTCGCCTGAAGGGCCGTACATCCCTGGGACTGGGATGTCGTTCAACCGCAGGTAAACACAGAGTGCCGCCCGGTGATGAATCGTGTGATTGATCACCATGCTCCGAATGACGGTGGCACGAGGCATGGTCAGGATCGGCTTGCCTTGAGAAAGCAGTGACCACTGGACCGCGAAGGCTTCGTCTGGTGTGGACGCGAGGGCTTCACGGGCTTCCGCGACGTTCTTGTCGAAAATCTCGAGAAGCTGTTGGCGGCTGGTCGCCTTCGGGGCCTGGTATGGCTCGCCCCCCCTCGGGATTGATATCCCAGGACTCGAACCGCAAGGTGCCCGGGACCCAACCCGGAATCTCCGCCAGATGCGCACCCACCCAGCCGATCGTGTTGGATTTGGGGTGGGCTTTCCAGTCGAGCTTGTCGTCGGGAATGCGCTCGAGAACCTTCCGTGTGTTGGCCATCTCCTGTTCGAATTCGGGCAGAATCGCTTTGCCGAAGCTCATAGTCCCCTCCTTTGAAGTTACGAGTAGGTGCGATCATCGTCAGCAGCCCGGCAACCTTGCCGGCTCTCGGTGTACCATGTTCTGATGGCTGCAAATGATCGAAACCAACCAAGACTGCGGGCAGATTGCCCGCAGTCCCTGAGCACGCAGCCGAATCGGAGACCGTTCTCGTTCTCAGTCGGCGAACGTCTACGATTGGCGACTTGTTTCATTGAGTAGCCAGGAAGCTGAGCGACTGACGGGATCACAAAATGGGCGCCGAGGGAGCGGAACTCCTGCTCGATTTTGGTGAGTCTCGCCTGGAGTTCCGGGGCGGGAAGTGTGGCGACCTCCTCGGCCGAGAGTCCGAGGGCGTTGCCGGTTTGCGTCACCGCTAGAGTCAATGCCCCTGCGTTCAAGCCGGCTTCGATGCCGACGACCGTATCATCCACCACCAAGACCGAGTTCATCGAGGCGACCCCGAGGAGTTCGGCGGCCCGCCGGTTCATCCAAGGGTCGGGCCGGCCAGCCGGGCCGTCGTCGGAACAGACGATGACGTCCGGGGTGTAGCCGCCTCGGGCCGCGATGGGAGCGACCACCTCCATCAAGGTCCGGGTGTAGCCGGTCGTCGACCCGATTTTCAGGCCACGCGCGCGAAGCGCGGCGATCGCTTGCGGAATTCCGGGAATCACGTCCGATCCCTGGGCGAGCGTCGCTTTCTGGAGCGGCAGGAAATCGTCGTACATCGCCTGCACGTCCGCGTCCGCTGGGTCCTGCCCGTAGCGCTGCCGCCACTCCGCGGCGACTCGCGGCAAGGCTGCCACCGCGGCGATGTGATCGCGTTTGGCTCGCCCCATCGGACCTCGAGCTTCCGCGACGGTGATCTCGATGCCTCGACGTCTGAAGATCTCAAGAAAGACTTGCGTTGGAGCACGGCTGCCGTAGTCGATGGTCGTGCCCGCCCAGTCGAGTATCACGGCGTTCAGTGAATGCAGATCCGCGCGGTTCATGACCAACGTCTCCAATCGATTTCAGCAAGGCCAAAGGCCATGGTCATCCCTGCGCCGCCCGTTCCCGTACGGACGAACACGCCAGGCAAGGGCTCGGCGGTAAACAAGGGCGCAGAGGGATGCTTTGCGTAGATCCCGTGCCAGTGTTCAGCGATGGTCCAGTCGGGAACCCGAAGGATCGCCCGCAATTCTCGGAGGATGAGCTCGTCGATCCTGGTCTTGTCGAACGGCTCGATGTCGGCGTCATACTCGTGCGAATCACCAAGAATCAAGCAACCTTCATTATTCTGGGAAACCATGACATGAATGCCATAGCGGTCGAGTTCCGGGGTTTCGGTTGCAATCCGCGCTTTCACCGCGGCGAGACTGGGGCAGATCTCAAAGTTGCGATAATGGCGCAACGTGAGACCGCTCGCAAGGTGCGGACCAAGCCGCCAACCCGCAGCCTGAGGACGCGTCTTCAGCATTTGCAGCTTGCAGAGTTTCAGGCCAGACTGGGCCAGGACGTCCGGGAACAAGGTTGCGAGGTCGGAACCGCCGCAGACGATCACCCGGTCGAGACCCCAATGACGACCGTCTGCGCTCGTCACTGATCCCGAGTCAACGTCTGTGATCGCCGTCCGCATTGCGAACTGGACCCCGTACGTCTTCGAGAGCCAGTCAGGGAGGCTACGGACGATCGCGGCCGGGTTGACGCATAACTCGGTCGGACTATAAAGGCCTCCCTTCAGGCCGTCTGGATTCGCGGCGGGCGTGCGCTCGATCACCTCGTCCGCGGAGAGCAGCGTGCAATCAAAATCAAGGCTCGGCGCGAGCGTATGGAATTCCTGGAGCACGCTCCATTCGTCGTCACGATGGGCCAGGTGAATCGAGCCGCAGGGATTCACCCAGAAGTTCGCGGCGCTGGCGAGCGCGAGCCAACGCTCTCGACTCCTGAGCGCGACGTCGTGCCATTCGCCGGCCGGTTGACCGATCGGCCAGACCATGCCGAAGTTCCGGATCGATGCGCCGCTGGCCTGACTTGATCGCTCGAAAACAGTGACACGATGCCCACGTTCGGCGGCCGACCACGCCTGCGCCAGTCCGACAATTCCTGCTCCAATCACGCCCACTTCCATCGAGCCTACGATCCTTTCTTTGCCGAGAACATGATCAGCGACTGTTGAATGTAAACCATGAAATGCTCAAGCGATGGCATCTTGAGGCTTGGGATCTTTGCTTTGTCGTCCCAGCGTCGCAGGGCCAGGGCCGCGTCTTGGTGCGAATTCGACCGAAACAGGAGAACTTCACTTCTGGACATCGGGCCCCCTTGGAGTTGAAGACTCAACTGCGAGGGGGGACTGAGTTCAGTCAAGTAGTCCGGGTCGATCGCGCAAAGATACCGTTTGGCGGCCACATGCAAGAAGACCGGTTTCACGACATCGGGGCCGAACCGCTGTGCCAACCAACGGGCGGCCAGTGACTCGTGGCGATCGTCGACACCCTGTTCGGGCGCATCCGCAGGCAGCGAGTGGAGCAAGTGGCCCACATCATGGAGTAACGCCGCTGTGATCAACGCCGGCGAGGCCGCTTCGCGTTCAGCGAACATCGCGGTTTGCAAGGCATGCTCACCTTGCGTGACAGCCTCGCCTCCATAGAGCGAATCGCCCTTCTCACGGAACAGCCGAAGGACTTCGTTCATCGTTTCGGCTACGCTGGCGGAGCCGTCCTGGGACACCTTTTGTGACCCTCATGAAATCTTAATCATTAAAGTCTGACGCGGTCAGTATACTATGTCGGCGGTCGACAACGTAGAACGGTCCGTCAAAATGGCTTCGGTATCTCCATGAACCCAGCCGCGGAATTGCTCCCCTCAAAGCCACGGGTCGAGCGGAACCACGAACTCTTTTGGGCGGCTTGGGCTCTCCTGGCCGCGTTCGGCAGCTATTTTTGCATGTATGCGTTTCGTAAGCCGTTCACGGCGGCGAGTTATGCGGACACGTCTGTCTGGGGCCTTGGGTTCAAAACCGTGCTGGTGACCTCGCAGGTGTCGGGCTACATGGTCTCGAAGTTCCTTGGTATCAAGGTCATCGCCGAGATGCCGCCACAGCGCCGAGCGATCGGTATTCTGTGGCTCGTTTTGGTTGCGGAGTTTTCCCTGGTGCTCTTCGGACTCATTCCACGCCCATGGAATGCGGTCTGCCTTTTCTTGAATGGGTTGCCTCTCGGCATGGTTTTCGGCTTGGTGTTGGGGCTTCTCGAAGGAAGGCGGCTCACCGAGACGCTCACCGCCGGCCTCTGTGCGAGCTTCATTCTGGCGGATGGTGTGACCAAGTCGGTGGGAGCCCTGTTGCTCCAACGAGGTGTTTCCGAAGAATGGATGCCGAGCGTTGCGGGGGCGCTCTTTCTGCTTCCGCTTGGCGTCTGTGTCGCGATGCTCGCCCGGATCCCGCCCCCCAACCACCACGATATTACCGCACGCGCTCAACGGTTCACGATGAGCCACGCCGAGCGGTGGTCGTTGATGCATCGGTATGCTTTTGGGCTCATTCCGATCATTCTGGTCTACTTCACCGTGACAATCTTGCGGAGCATCCGGGCGGACTTTGCGCCGGAGATCTGGCGAGGTCTCGGCAAACCGGCTCAGCCGGGGACTTTTACTCGATCGGAAATGCTGGTGGCGCTCGGCGTTCTTGTCGTCAATGGTGGGACCGTGTTGATTCGAGACAATCGCCGCGCCTTTTTTACTTCACTGGCGACTTGCGGCGTGGGATTCGGGCTGCTAGCCGCCGCGTTGCTCGCCCGGCAGCTTGATCTGGTCTCTGGTTTCGCCTTCATGGTCGTCATCGGCCTCGGGTTCTACCTCCCCTATGTCGCGATTCATACGACCGTGTTTGAACGACTCCTCGCCATGACACGTGATCGAGGCAACATTGGCTTCTTGATGTACGTCGCTGATTCGGTCGGCTATCTCGGCTATGTGATCGTCATGCTCGCTCGGAATGTTTATCATCCTGAGCAGGATCTGCTCGGTTTATTGAGCGGTGCCTGTTGGTTCGCAGTCGTACTGTCGATGGTCTGTCTGATTCTGTGCTGGCGTTATTTCTCAGCGATCGAATCACCGCTCGAGAATGCCTGAAATCCACGAGATCTCTGATGCCTCATTCGCTCGCGGCCGTTTTCGATGGCAGGCCCGACCAGCTTGACCTGCGTCTGCTGCCTATTCCTGCGGTACAACCAGGAGATCTTGGTTCGTGTCCTTGGCTGCACGTTGTGCGGGAGCGATCTGCATAGCGTTGAGGGACGCCGTTCGGTGCCCGTGCCGACGGTTCTTGGCCACGAGATTGTGGGTGAGATCGTCGAGTTCGGCAAATCCGGTCCGACTCGTGACCTGGCTGGTCAAGAGCTCAAGATTGGCGACAGGGTCACATGGGCGATCGTTGCGAGTTGTGGTCATTGTGATTTCTGCGATCGCAGTCTCCCTCAAAAATGCCTGAACGCGGTTAAATATGGGCATGAGCCATTCCGCGATGGCCGAGAGTTGCTGGGTGGGCTCGCGGAGCACTGTCTCCTCGTCGCCGGCACGGCGATCGTGCGGTTGCCCGACCGGATGCCGCTCGAGGTCGCCTGCCCTGCAAGTTGCGCCACCGCCACGATCGCCGCCGCGCTTGAAGCGGCCGGCGACTTGCAAGGGCGGCAGGTCTGTGTGATTGGAGCCGGGATGCTTGGCCTGACCGCCTGCGCCATGGCACGGGTCCAAGGCGCGGCGGGCATTGTTTGTGTCGAGCCAAACGACCTACGACGTGAGCACGCCTTGTTGTTTGGGGCCAGTGGCGTTGCCCGACCGGATGAGCTTACGGCTGTCGCGGCTGAAGCGGTTGGCCGACATGGTTTCGACGTGGTCGTCGAGCTTTCCGGCCATCCATCCGCCTTCGAAATGGTCTGGCCTCTTATCCGGGTCGGCGGGAGGCTCATCCTGGTCGGCTCGGTATTCCCCGCTCCGCCCGTGTCGGTCTCGCTCGAACAGATCGTGCGTCGCCACCTGACGATTCGAGGTATTCATAACTACGCACCTCGGCATTTGCTCGCTGCCGTCGAGTTCCTCTCCGCTCATCACGGCGAATTCCATTCGCCGCACTTGTCGCTCACTGGCTCCCGCTCTCGTCAATTGCTGAAGCCTTTGCCCAGGGCCGTGATCCCCGCGCGATCAGGGTTGGAGTTCGGCCCGACCGTCCCGAGCGGTGAATCGTCCTGGTGAGAGGTCTCTGTAGGCACTCGATCCGAACGATGGCGTCTCGCAAGTCCAAACCGAGCGGATGTTGTATGCGAAAGCAGCCCCACTCGGCTCGGGTCGAGCGGGGCTGCGACAGCGTTGGTGGTTGGACCAAGCGTCAGTTCTCGTTGCGAGTCGGCTTTCCTGTGGTGCGAGCCTGACCCGTCGTCGAGGATTTCACAATGGCCGGATCTCTCAAAGTGGTCGCAACTCGAGCCGCGAGCGCGGAACCCGAATTCGGGATCGCGGGCATGATCGGTCGGCTGCTACGTGGTGAGAGAATTCGCGCATTTCGAGAGATCGCGGAACCGACCTGCGCAGGCTTCATCACCGGCTGATCGGGAACGAAGAATTTGCCGGGCTGGGTCGACGTTCGAGTAAGCGTCTCCAGGAGACCGCGCGACGCCGAGGATGCTCCAGTGCTGGAGTTGGGCAAGTACAGCGTGCTAGGAGGTATCGCCTGGGGGGGGGCGTCCTGAACTGGCGGAGGTACTGTATCGTCTGGAGTACTCGGCTCGGTCTGGGGAGAATCCGTCGTCTTCGAATCGCGATCGGCTGAAGGGGCAATCTGTGGCGTTCCGCTCGGCACCACCACCACGGGCTTCGTGGGCAACGCGAGAGGAGTGAACGAAACGGTGAGCGACCCCGATGCGGCAACGCCACGCTCGGCATGGGTCCCGGTCGTGGGAGTCACGACGATGGATGTCGTGGTGATCGGCTTCAGGGGCGTCGGATTCCGGATTGGGTCGAAGGTTACGGCCGTGTGATGCAATCGAATGAGGATGTCGTTTGTAAGCTGATCCAAGGTTGCGTTTGCAATGACGATCTGACCTTTGGCGTTAGGCTTTAGATCCACAATCTCGATGGGAGATAGATTGGGGAATTTGAACTCGATTTTCACTTTGTCGGGAGCGAGCCCGACCGGCTCGAGCCAACTCAAGACGATCTGATCAGGGGTAGAGTCGATGACCCCGGCAACTCCGGGTTGCGCCGGGACACCTTCAACACGATTCGTGACTCCATAGCTGATTGAGAGCTCGCTGGTTTTGATGGCGTAGCCGAAGGCGGGGGCGGGAGTCGTTGGGGGGGGCGGATTGGCTTCGACGAAAAGGTGGTTTGAGATGCCATTGGGCGTGGCAATGTGGACGTCGAAGATGAGTCGTCCATCTCTCGTTTGGATGGGGCGTGCATCCGCCTTGATGGTGATTTCCATCACAT
Source organism: Singulisphaera photorubra (assembly GCF_045290345.1). GTDB lineage: Bacteria > Planctomycetota > Planctomycetia > Isosphaerales > Isosphaeraceae > Singulisphaera. The sequence continues at coordinate 7,693,027 of NZ_CP155447.1, forward strand.
TGCGGCTGATCAGCTTCATGTCTGCCGCAGGTACCCCGCCCGCGATGACCTGAGTCTCATGCACACTGAAGCTCGTGCCGAGCATGAAAATCGTCGAGGGCTTGCCGACTTGGGCTGGTTCGCCGAACCAGGACAGCAACCTTGGGAAGAGGCGGGTGCCTGACGAGTTGAAGACCTCCGATCCGAGCAAATCGCCCTCGTAGGGCAAAGGTACGCGGTAGTCCTGAGAGGGAAGCTTCGCCTCAAGCTGTGCGAGCCGATCGGACAGGCGTGCGATTTCGCCAGGACGGTAGTCTCCGCTATCACAGACCTGGTTCAGCGCGTTCTTAGCCGTCTGGAGCTTGCGGCTGAACTCGAGCACATCAGCCGTATCGAATTTCTGGTTGGCGTGCTTGCCGACGTATTCGAACCAGTTGCCGAAGGACGTGAAGTGGATCGAGGGAACGAAATTCGGCGCCACGACCAGAGCCACGCACTCGCGGGGGCCCGGCTCTATGAAGCGGTTTTTGGCGATGTAGCTCTGGTTGTAGCTCGTTCCCGCGATCAGCCCGGCGATGCGACGGACGTTTCCCGGGGTTGGGGGCGTCTGGATCCGCGGGTAGAATTGCCATCCGAAGGTCGATTCGCCCGCCCCGTAGCCGATGGCAGTGCGATTCAGGCCGATGGTCTCGAGGTCCGTCTCCAACCTGCGGGCGAACTTCGTGGCCTGGTCAAAATTGAGGTTGCCGCTAGCGATCCCAACGGCGAGGGCCGCCTGGAACTCGCTACGGGCGCTGAAGAGGTCGAGATGATTTTGCTGCTCGACAGCAGGATCGATCGCGAATACGTGGATCGGCCACTTGCACCTGACATAGGTGTTAAAGGCCTCGCGAGCCTCGGGACTCGGCAACAGGTCGTAGAAAGTCAGGTTGTTCAGATCCTCGCAGGCGCAGCCCTTCTGCTGGGAGATGACGTCGATATCGTGTTTGAGTTGACGGTCGACAAGAACTGATTGGACCATTAGTGCATAGATAAAAACGTCGGTTGCTCGCTTGTACTGTTTGATGTCGTACTTCATTCCTGGGGTATAGTTCCACCCGTTCCTGCGGATGACGAGCTCATCGATGAATTGTCTTCTCCATTCCGCCAGCGCGACATAGTTTCGCTGCTGTACGAGGTTGTCGAGCTGTTGGAACCGGGCGGTCGAAAACATGTCGGTTAGCATGCCGTTGCGGGCTTGTTCACGCATATAGCGGTGGGCGTGGCCGAGTCCGTTTATCAGCCAGGACAGAATGCTCGGGTCGTGTCGATATCCATCGGCCAATTCTTTATTAATCGCATCAAGAAGCACGGCTTGCTCGTCTACCCCGTAGATGTCCGGTGATTCGGAGAACGGGATTGTGGACATAATGCCATTGCTATTTCCCCCACTCGCTCCGTTGTCCACAAATGAGCGGTCATCTGGAGACTGTAACCCCGAGTTCTTCGAATGGAGTTGCGTCGTGGGTGCCGCAGCGACCGTCATTGTGTTGGGATCACTAATCGGTATATTGTGAATTAACTTTAGCAGGATCGGGTGGATCTGGTAGGCGGTGTCCATGATGGTGATATCGCGGAACGTGGTTGGCAGGAGGTCAGGAGAAAGCATGTGCTTGGCCTCCACGGTGACAGTTGCACCATGGCCTTTGCGGACCTCGGGGCCGGGCAAGAGGCTGATTGGCATTCGGATGAGGTACAGGCCATAACCGGGCGCGTCAGTGAGGTCGTCGCCCGAGTTCGTCCGCCGCAGTTCCTGCAGATGCTTCAGGTAATCGTCCCTCTCATCAAGGCCGATCTTCGGCTCGAGTTCGATGGCGTCCGTTGGCAGGAGTGCGGTGGGCAACTGAGGGAGATTGGTCGCGTTCCGATTAAGGAGCGCCGAGATCGAATCAAGCAAGGGTTGGGCGGTTCCGCCCGGGGCCGCGGGCACAACAACCGTGGTCGAGGGAGCGGCGGTCGCACTCGAAGCGGCACCGCCCCGTCTTCCAGCCGCTGCCCGAGGCTGTATGGCCGCTCCGATTGAAGTCGCGCTGGTGAGTACTGCGGTGTCGGCCCGGCGGATCGCGGCATTGAGAGTTACGGTGAACTTGTTGACCTGGTCCGCCATCTCCTTTTCGTACTCGGCCCGGTACTTCGTCATCCGGTTCTGCCCCCAGACGTCCGGGGCCTTCATGCCAATCATCCCTTCCTCGAAGAGCTCTTCATCGAGATCGTCGATGAGAGCGGCTAATTGCTTGACCGTCACGATCTGGTGCGATTTGTCGATTACCTTTCGATTGCGATGTAAGATACCCTGTCCGGCGATGGGCCTTGGAATGATGAGCATGCCCGTTGTGGCGAAGGCCAGGCTGAACAGGATTAACTTCATTCGATGACACATCGCCTCATCCTCCAGGGTTAACGAGCCGAGTCGAATCAGCCTTGAAAGCTGGATAGTTTATTCATGAAACTGAATATAGAAATCAATCTGCTAGCGTAAGAAAGTGTGCGTGAAATGCGTTGTGCGTGAGCGTTTCGTGCGACTTTGCTGATTTGGTTGATCGAAGCAATTGATTTGAATTCAGCGATTAAGGTTATCGGCAGCGTGACTGGTTGCTGAAGAGGGAATTGGAAGGGACTGCAAGAATCCTCTCGTGCAAAAACTCACGACGCCATGTTCGCAGGTTGTCGAGGTGGGTAGGGCTAGCGCACACTAACTGGCAGATCCGACAAGCACTTACAACAGGAAGTCATCGCTCCAACCGCCATTGCGCTGCCGCATCGCGACAGTTCCACACCCAGGATGTCGCGGCGATACGCGAACAGGGATATTGCGAATTCTCTTAGAATCGCAATTCGTCCTCTCTTGCCAGGCTCGAGGGTAAGGGTTGATTTGGGTCGTAAATGATCTCCGTTTCCCTCACCCCTTTATCGATCCTTCGATGATTTGTTAAGTTGCGAGTTCTTATGAGCTTGGGTGTTTGATTTGAATGGTGGAGGAAACGACTTGTTGAATTCAACGGTCCGTAAAAGAGCGAAAGCACCGAGGGTTCTTGCCGTTTCCGCCACGGGTTGTTTGCAGTAGCACGGCCGGCCCGGCCGTAATTCCCTTAGTTCGCAGTAGCACGGCCGTAGTTCCCTCGGGGTCGGCGCGAGTCTGAGGAATGGCCCTGGGCCGAGGGGGATACGACCGGGCCGGCCGTGCTACGATTCGACCGGCCAGGAACCCAGCGAAATTCTCGCCCAGTCGCGGATCGTTGTGAATATTACGGTCGTTCTGCTCGCCAGTTGCCATGGAGCCGACGAAATTCGGGTAACCATAACTGGAGTTGCGTCACCAACTCCTGCTCGTCGTGAACCTGGTGTGCGACCCCGACTTGATAGACTCCCCAGCGATCCACTTCGGGGTCGATCATAACTTCCAGCACCGGATCACCCACCTGCCAGACGACACCCGCCCTGGTGCCGTCCGGGGCGACGACGAATGCGTCACCCCAATCACGACCTTCGGAGCAGTTCGGCTCAGAGATGGTCCCGAAGCACCAGCCGTCGTCTGATCTCGACTGCTCCAGCAACGGGAAGCCGTGGTAGACGGGGGCACCTTCCGGGCGGGCGAGAAACGCGGGCAATGATGGGGCCGCGGAATCAGCCTTGGGATCGAGTCTGAGTGGGACGCCCTCGGATTGATCATTCGGTTGTTCGCCCATCAACGAACCTCGTTCTTGATTTTTTCATCCCCTTGGGACTGAGCTTGGAGCTTGTCACTGATGAAGCTGGCGGCAGGACTTGCGCCTCGTTGGAACATCGGGATCGCAATGGTGGGCTCTCACGCTGCGTGAAAGCACGGCTGCCGGCTGCTTGAACTCGAGAGTGGATTGAGGCCTTGAGGTTATTGGTAGCCCCGGTCGACCCGTATCCGGGGGCGGACCTCACTTCTCGCTCGCGGTTTGCCGCCATTCCTCGAATGCTTTCGCCATCACCTGGACGCGGTCGGGTTGTTCCTTCGAGAGGTCGTTCAGTTCGGTGCGGTCGGCTTCCATGTCGTAGAGTTCCCATGGCCCGAGCTTGGAAGAGACGAGCTTCCATCGTCCCATGCGGACTGCCCTCGCGCCCGCGGTGGCCCAGCCCAGCATCTCGTGACCTTCTCGCTGGCCGCCACGGAAGATCGGCAGTAGGCTTTTGCCAGCCAGCGGCCGCACATTTCTTCCGGAAAAGTGGCTGGGATAAGGAATGTCCGCGATGTCGAGGCAGGTTGCGAGGATGTCCACGATGTGGCCGATCTCGTGGGTCAACTCGCCGGCCTGGCGGATCGTGCCCGGCCACCAGGCGATCAGTGGCGTGGCAATGCCACCTTCGTGGTTCGACTGCTTGTTGTGGCGGAACGGCGTGTTGGAAACGTTTGCCCAGGGCGGTCCGGCGGTCACAAACGTGTCGGCCGGGCCCGGCTGGATGTCTGAAGTGTTCCCGACGCGGGTCGGCGTGCCGTCCAGGCGCCAGGGCTGCCCTGGCTTGTCCAGCCCCACGGCCGGCGGCTGGTCGGACGCGCCGTTGTCGGAGAGAAAGAGTACAAGCGTATTTTTATCAGCATTGGCACGGTGGAGGGCGTCAAGGACGCGGCCGACGCTCTGGTCGAGAGAATCCACCTGCGCGGCGAAGGCGGCCATGCGCTCGGCCTCCCAGTCCTTGTGTTCGGCTTCTTGCCACGCGGGCACTCGCGAGTCGCGCGGCGACAACCGCGTTTGATCCCCGATCAACTTGAGATCGATCAACCGCTGATGACGCCTCGCTCGGGCTTCGTCCCAGCCGACTTTTCGGTAGAGCTCGCGATATTTTGCGATGTCCTCCGGCTTGGCGTGGAGCGGCCAGTGGGGCGCATAATGTGCCATGTAAAGAAAGAAAGGCTGATCCTTCGACGCGGCCTCGGCAATGTAGTCCACCGCGTAGTCGGTAATCATGTCGGTCTTGTAGTGACCTTTGGGCGGGATCGTAAGCGGCTGACCGTCACGATAGAACGCGTTGTTGCGCACGGCCATGAAGTAATTGCCCGGCCCGATGTGTCCGGTGCTCCCCATGAACCGGTCGACGTGACGCGAGATCATCGCGGGGTCATGCCACAGGTCGGCGGTGACCATGTCGAGCCGGCCCACCGCGCACGTCGAATACCCCGCGCGTTTGAGCAATTCGAATGCGGTCACGCAACGGTTATTCAGAAGCCCTGTCCAATTGAGGATCCCAACCTGGTGCGGGTGTTGCCCTGTCATCAAGGACGCCCGCGACGGTCCGCACAGGGCGCAGTTGTAGAACTGCGAGAACCGTAGCCCGCTCGCGGCCATTCGATCAAGGTTGGGCGTCCGGATCTCGCCGCCATAGCAGCCGATGTCGGAGAAGCCCATGTCGTCGGCCATGATGAGCACGATGTTGGGACGCGTCGCGGCAAGGACCTCGCCGCTCATGGGGCCAAGCGCCGCGCTCACGGCGAAAGCCAGGAGCAAGGCTCCAGGCCCGAAGCTGCGCTGGGGTCTGGCTCGAACGTAGGAAGCGTTGAGCCTCGAACCCCACAGGAACGGTAAGCTTTCCACTTTGAACCTCAATTTGACTGACCTCTTTCCGCAAGTGCCGTCCGGCGGCCTGTGCAGAAAGTTCATGCCGGGGTGTCCTGGCGCAAGAACATGAGTTCCCCTTGCGTCTCTACCTCGTCGAATCGGACCGCTGTGAGGATCGTGAACATCGGGGTGGTCGATGCAATATTGCGTTGCCGGACCGCCTCTCACTCAGTAGGCGTCAGACGAGATGATCTCGCCCTGGGAGCGCGACCCGAGCGCCCAGACGACCTGCATGCTGGTACTGTCCTTGAGGAACCGGACTGATCCGTCGCAGAGCAGGACGTTGGCTCCGCCCGGATGGAAGCTGCTCATGCCGAACATCCCGGGATTCCCGGTGCCTGAGGAACTCGTGCAGCAATTGGGCGAGGTCGGGTTGGGAGGGAGCAAGACATTGCCCAGGCCGAATTTCGGGAGGCCGAGGTTCCACCACTCGCCCAGAAGCGGCGTCTGGGTGACAACCCGGTAACTGGCCGTCGTCGCCCCCGCGCGGCATTGAGAGATCCAGGCCAGAAAGGGGGCGGAGCCGGCCGGCATGACCATCTGGGCCGTATTTCGGGTGACGCCAGGGGGATACGATCCGAGCATGATGATGTCGGACGGAATCGAGATGACATTGTTATTGCCGGTTCCTGTCTTCCATTCACCGAAGGCAATCGTATTGGTCGTCCCGTCGGTGATGGATCCGATGCCGATCGCCGCTCCCCCAAACTGGAACGGACCGTTCGGTGGCCCTCCGGTCTGGCCGGCATCATACTCGAGGGACGATCCGAACGAGGCGAAATAGTTGTTGCCTGACGCCTGGAACGGGCTCCATGGCACGCCATTCAAGTTGGTTGTCGTATAAGAGGGGGGCGGAGACGAAGGGCAGAGAAACGTGGAGATTCTCAGTTGGTAGAGAGTGCCGTTGGCGGCATTTCCATAGGTCGGGTCGTTGGCGGCCGCGAGGTTGAAGTTGGCCACGTTGAAGAGCGCCAGTTGCTCCGCGTAGGCCAGGAGCCGGACATGCGTGCTGAAGGAGCCGTTGCTGATGAGGGCGCCTCCGGAGTTCCTGACCGGAAGTGCCCCAGGCGGGAAGCAGTCGTTCGTGGAGTGATAGTTGTGCATGGCAAGCCCGAGCTGCTTGAGATTGTTGACGCACTGCATGCGTCTTGCCGCCTCCCGGGCCGCCTGAACCGCCGGCAGCAGCAAGGCAATGAGCACGGCGATGATGGCAATGACAACCAGTAGCTCGATCAGCGTGAACCCGCGAAGCGCACGAGGGGCCCTCCATCCACCCGTTCGATCGGACGAGGGGTCGGTCGGATACCCAAGGGATAAAATGGAAGTTGACGCATGCATAATGGTGAGCATGATCGAAAACCAGCCTTCCTGTCTTGCGAGCCTCCGGGGGACCGGTCGGTCGCGTCGAGGGAAAGGGGAATGCTGTTGGCCTCCCGTGACCGGGTCAGCCTGGAATTCTGTCGTCAAATGAAATTGAGTTGGTCAGTATCGGAAGCCGGGTTGGAAAAGCCGTTCGTTCTCAATCCAGTTGCATCGGGTCGACCCGATCTCGGATGCTCAACCACGCCTCGCCAAGTCGATCGCTCTGGACTGCCGCTTTTGGTGCGATTCAGCAATGTGTCGGATAAGGAGGCGGGTTTTGTTCGGACGTGCCAGGGCGAGCATCGCCTTCTGGAGCAATCAATGCTGCTGTGTTTGTGTAGACGAGCTGCGAAGCAGCCGGTCAGTCGCATCGGGAAGCGCAGGCAACATCGCCTGCGGTGTGCCTAACTTATAAGACTCGGAGACATCTTTGCTGTAATTGCACGCCCCGTCAAGGGGAATGTCGATTATCTCGATAGGGATTCCGGGTGGGTATTGTGTGGATCGGAATGTGGTGTCGAGGCCAGAGCGAGAATACGATTGGTAATATTGCCAATTCTTGAAGCAGCCTTGGGGATTTGGAGACGCTCGGTCTAGTTAGGCGCGTTCTAAATCAGCGGAGACCTGGGATCTGAGCACGAGCTTTCTCGGCCAGCATGGAGCTTCGCAGTCCCTTGGAACAGGCTGGGAATCATCTCCCAATCTCTGAAAGGGATGACCGGCCGCAACACGGGAACGGATTCCCGGTCGATTCCGCGGGACTGCAAAATCCGTGCATGACGTGATCTGAGGATGCAACTCGATCATTTCGGATCGCCGGGCTTATCCCAAAAATCCCAGATCGAAGACCGGCCTGATTTTGCGTGGGTTGGCCCTGTGGGGAGGAGCTCTTCAGCAATCGCTCCCAGCGGGCCGAAAAAAACTCCGAGAAAGAGACCCTCAAGGGGCTCGCGTTGCTTCTGTTTGGCAATCTGCGATCCCATGGGACCAAATATCAACGCACTGATCGCGGCAAACCCAAGGAACAACATCCAGTAGCTCATCGTCCACTCCTCTCGGTCGCTCAAGGGCCCGTTTATGGGGAACCAGGCCCCAGCAATGTGGCTCAGCGAATCGTCGTCGCGCGGGGGTTCAGGGTTCCCGAGCGACCCCGGTTCGAGCGGAATCAGTCACGCCCTGGAGTTGGTTCCAGAACTGGTAATGCACCTCTGTCTTGGGCACGACAAGTTGACTCGGTCTGGGTTCAGGTCCTGCTTGGGATTCAGGGAGATCTTGTTGACATCGAGTTCGTCATTCATCGCTCGTCTCCCTGCACCGTTGAATCTGGCTTCGGGCGGGGTGGACCAGACTCCATCCCAAGGGAATTAGAGAGCAAAATGAGTACCACGGACGCCGGACTTGGTCCTCGGGCATCCCGCCCTAAGCTTCCAGTGCCGACTGCGAGCGGTGTTTGCGGTAGGCGACGACGAGGGAAACCTCGAGTCCAAGAAGGAGCGCGAGCGAGACAACGATGCAGCTACCGCCCCACCGTCCCGCAATCAAGCGGAATGGTGGGGCCGTTTCGATGCGCGAGATGTCGGTGGTGGCGGGAGGAGCCGTCCCCCGGTTCGCTCGGCCGCAGGGAACGTCCCATGGCTTCACGCGACGGACTCAAGTGGCCGAGGGAGCAACTAACTGTGCACGCCGCGATCCGAAGTTTGCCGCCAACAAACCCCCGCCAACCGCGAGAAGCAACATTGGAAGGCCGTAGGCGACCTCGAAGGCGACGACCACCTCATAGACCCTCAATGGCTTCCGAGGGTCGATGAGGAAACCATGCTCTGAACACCATTGATAGGTATCGGGCGGCAGATCCTGCAAGGCAGAATAGATCCTCTCAAGGATCGCATACGGCCAGAGATTGAACGCCCGATAGTCGGCACGGCACCAAGCGGCATAAGCGAGCAGCGCCCCCAGACCGGTCAACTCGAATCCGAACCAGAAGCGGCGACTTCGGCCACGACTGCGGAGCAGGGCGAAGAGCCCGACCTGCATCACGCCTCCGATCAGCCAAAACCCGATGTAAAACTCCGGGGTGCGCAGCGCGAAGCAGTCGAGCGCGACGAACACTACCACAGCCATCATCCCGGCGATCGTTGAGCGGTGTGGTTGCATAGCTTGCCCCTGCTGACTCTCGTCTCGAGAAGTCCCGTTTTGACGGGCAGGTCTCCAAACCAGTTGGACGCGGTTCCCTTTCAGTTCGTTCCACCCGGCCGACGTGATCGGACAGGATTCGTGAGGTGCCGAAAGTGGTCGCGGGTTTCATGGCCTGGAACACCCAAGGCAGGGTTGCGAGGAGTTCAGGCAAGGAGGACGTTCCACGAGACGTTCGAAATTAGCGGGATTTTATCTCCGGCTAACGGTCATCTCAGGCATGGCCCGTATTCTTCGGATGCACGGGAGGGCCGGGCAGAAATGAAGGAGAGACCAGGAGCCGATACGATGCACGCGAGGGTATTCGATACGATCATCCGAACGACATTCGAGGCGAACGCTCTAAAAGCATTAACTGGGATCGCGGCGCTGATGACGTTGCGACTGGTCGATTCGCTCGTGGACCGAATCGTGCGGAAGTTCGCCAATTGGCGAAACGCTACCCCTCGCGCTCGACTGTGAACCGGGGGAGGTTCTTGTTGAGGATATCCGTCGCCAGCGTCGAGACGGTGAGCTTCTTCCGCCTGGCCTCTTGCCAGAGCCGATCGTGGACCTCGTCGGGGAGCCCGATCTTCCGCCCCCTTGCCCCGCACAACGGGCTCGGCGCCAGGCCTCAGCTCGCCCGCGGACCGCATGCCTCTCGGCGTAACTCGGCGAAGCCAGAGCGTACGGTGGCCGGGATCGCATTGAGGCAGCGCCGCAGGAGTCGCGTCAGTGACCATACACCTCAATTGGAGGGCCTGGGCAACTCGGTGAAACTGCAAACATCTGCGAGAGTCTTGGCAACTTACTCAAGCCTCTTGACTTACCCAATTGGGGTGCATGATCACGACTGCCCTCTCACTCACTTTCCTGCGATTCGATGGATGGTGCGGATTTTCCTGTGTCGCATCACCGGTGCCAAGAATCCCATGTTGGAGAACGTCGTGGGATGGCCGTAGCTGAGACCGTAGCCATAACTCGTGCCATCGCCGTAGAAGGGGAAAGCCGGAGCCGCCATAGACCGTAGGGGAGCCGCCATAGCCCAGGTTATTGAACCCCGGGTTGTAGCCATATCCCCCCATGCCCCCCGCCGCCACCTCCACTGTATTGAGCCATTGCCGTTGAACCGGACATGATCCAGATTGTCAACACCAGGGCAAATCCCATCGTGACGCGTGGGCCACCTCGTTGTAACAGCGAAATCATTGGATGCACTCCTGTAGGTGTGTTCCGACCGACGGAGATCGTACCCTCCGAGCCGATTGAGTCTGAGACCGGTCGGGATGGACCAAGCCCCGCAAGACTGACTCGGAGTGACCACCAATCCACATGCCTCACAGAAGTTCTGCGGAAAAAGCAGGGAGAACCCTTCATTGTTCACCTGTGAAGGTGCGGGGTCAGCCCGAGGGCACAACCGTGGCTGTCACAATGCCCCTGGTCCTCACTTAAAGAAGGTACGGGTCGAACGATCACCGTAAAACACGTCAAAGGGTGAATGCCTGGACGGGATGGAGTCCGTGGCCAAGATTTCTGGCCCGGTCGAAGCAGTAGCACGGCCGGCCCGGCCGTATCCCCCTCGGCCCAGGTCCGTTCCTCAGGCTCGCACCGACCCCGAGGGTATTACGTCCGGGCCGGCCGTGCGCCTGCACACCCAACCGTGGCGGTCACCGCGAGAATCATCGGTTCCTTCGTTCGATCGCGGATTTTTGTTTAAAAAGGGTAAGGCGGGAGACATTGCCGCGTGTTATGCACGACCGTTTCGCCTTCCTCCAAATCGGTGGTAAAGTCTGACATGCAGGGAATGTGGGTTTATTGAGTTATTGGTTGATGTTTATGTGAGAGGGAAGCCAATTCCCGAGCTCAGGAAGTCCCACCGGAAATTCAGGCCCAGACCGAGCGGTCGAGCGAGCGGTATCCGACGGCCTCGGCAATGTGCTGGGGGAGGATGACGTCGCTCTCTTCGAGGTCGGCCATGGTGCGAGCCACGCGGAGCACCTTGTCATGGGCTCGGGCCGAGAGCCCGAGTTCCTCCATGGCGGCTTTGAGTAAGCTGTGAGCCTCGGGCCTGAGCGGGCAGAACTTGCGGACTTGCCGGGGCGTCATCCGGCCATTGACGATCGGCCCTTTGTTGCCGAAGCGTTGGGCCTGGCGGGAGCGAGCTTTGAGGACCTGGTTGAGGAACTCGGCCGAAGTCGGGCCTGGGGGCGCTTCGGTGAGTTGGGTGAAGGGGACGGCGGGGACTTCGACGTGGAGGTCGATGCGATCGAGGAGCGGCCCGGAGATTTTGCTGAGGTACTTTTCGACTTGCGGTGGTGTGCAACTGCAGGCACGTCGGGGATCGCTACGGTACCCGCACGGGCAGGGATTCATGGCGGCCACGAGGACGAAGTCGGCGGGAAATGTGGTGCTCCGCAACGCGCGACTGATGGTGACGTGTCCCTCCTCCAGGGGCTGACGTAGCACCTCCAAGGTCTTGCGATTGAATTCGGGGAGCTCGTCCAGGAACAAGACTCCCTTGTGCGCCAGGCTAATTTCCCCCGGCTGAGGTGTGCTTCCGCCCCCGACGAGTCCGGCGTCGCTGACGGAGTGGTGGGGCGATCGAAACGGGCGGACAGCCATGAGCGGCTCGCCGGCGCGGAGCAAGCCCATGGCGCTATAGATCCGGGTGGTCTCGAGGCTTTCGGCGGGTGTCAGGGAGGGCATGATCGTACCCAGCCGCTTGGCGAGCAGGGTCTTGCCGGTCCCTGGGGGCCCGATCATGAGGACGTTATGTCCCCCAGCGGCGGCGATGACCAGGGCCCGCTTGGCATAGTCCTGTCCCTTGACGTCGACGAAGTCTTCCTCGCCGCGCGTGAGTCGGCGGAACACGTCTTCGAGATCAACCGAGCGGGGGTCGATGTCGAGCTGGCCGGAGAGGAATCCGACTGCCTCGGCGAGGCTCCCGATCGGATAAACAGGGATCCCCTCGACGACGGCGGCCTCTGAGGCATTGGCCTCGGGGACGAGCAGCCCGTCGAACTGTCCGTGGGCGGCTGCCAGTGCCATGGCCAGAACGCCCTTGATGGGCCGGGTCTCACCGGTGAGTGCGAGCTCGCCGACGACGGCGTACCGTCCCGGTCGCTCCATGGCGGCCTGCCCGCTGCCGACGAGCATGCCCAGTGCGATGGGGAGGTCGAACCCGCTGGCCTCCTTCTTGAGATCGGCGGGGGCGAGGTTGATCACAACCCGATCGATCGGCCGGCGATATCCCGAATTGACGAGAGCTCGTTCCACGCGATGGGTGCTCTCGCGAACGGCTGCCTCGGCGAGCCCGACCAGGACAGTTTTTGGCATCGAGGCGGAAGAGATATCGACTTCGACCTCAACGGTAACCGCTTCGATTCCGACCAGGGTGAAGGAGGCGAGCTTGGCGAGCATGAAGGCCTCAACCACCCATGTGATGTGTATCGCCGTCAGCGCCATTGCCGCGGCATGATCGACATCAGTTTAGCAGAGCAGGACGTGTCAAACATCCTATCGTTTGAAAATCAACGGTTTGGGCCGACTCGCTTCGGCTTCCTCCGTGGGAATGATGGGACGGCCAAGCATCGATGGATGCTCGTCGAACCAGGCCCGACGCCTCCATTGCAGTGGTGTGTCAGGCAAGTTCTAAGATTCGGTGATGTAGAGCGAATATTCGTTGATTTTGCTGTTGTCTGGGTAAGACGGAGTGTTAGAGATCCTGCGCTTCGCGGTCGCCTTTGCGTCGTGGTCGTCCCCACTCACGGAGACTCAATTCCAATTCCAGCGATTCGGCCATCCCGCGAGCCTGCATCTCCGATCCCCAAAGCCGGTCGCGGCGGAGTTCCGTTCGATGAAACGGACGAAGAAGGTCGTCGGCCTGGATAGGGAAGGCTTTGAACCGCGTTTGCCAAATGTGGCCCCTGGAATGGTCGTGCCTACAGCGGTTTACGTTCAGGTGGACCACAGGTCGAGCGATCTGGGCGGCTGGGGGCCGAACTCGGACCCCGGTGCGCAGGCTATCTGAAGACAGGGGCCCGAGTTCGGCCCCCAGCCACCCAAACGTGAGCCAATCGAGGGTAAACCGATGTAAGATCGGGTGGGACGTGGATGGTGAGGAGCCAGTGCATCCATCGACTGGGTTCGCCATCTTGGAGTGGCCAGAGGGCCATGTGAATGTGATTGGGCCTGAGGTCGCAGGCGACGATTCGCATGGGGCACGGAGGGTGCCCTGAGCCATCATCTCGAGGAAGACGTCGTAGTCGGCGACTTTGTGGAAGACAGTGGAGGGTGCATTGCCGCTGTTCAGGACATGATAGCAATACCCAGTGGCCGAGGCTCGGGCGTTGCGTGGCTCGAATGGACTTTGCGGAGTAGAGAAGAGTGTTGCAGGAATTATTTGCCTATTTTTGCAGGATACTTCAAGATATAGGAATGTCCCATTTGATTTTTCCCCAAGGCGGAATGGTGGTCGTTGGCACATCGCCAGCGTGCAACGGCTTCTCGACAGAGCGAAGGCGACGACTAGCCGCACATAGCAGCCTTGCGGCTGCGGAGCAGGGAGAGGGGGCACATGGGCTATGTCGGGCCCACCCCAGCCTCCATCACCAAGTTCGGTAGGGAGTGCTCGACCCCTTTACTTCGATACCATCTGGGGAATAGTCCTTTATGTCGATACCAACTGGGGAGTAGACAAGGTAGTTGGACGAGTGGAGCCACATTTTCGTCGAATGGATTGCTGCCATAGGATTTTGACATGGGCCGCACATCACGCTCTTCAGATTGAACCCAGTAGGTGTGCGGTCGGGGTCTCTCGGGAGGAGTGGTAGAACGACGTACGGAATAACGTACCCGTTCATCGTCCTGAAGTGAACGGGCAGCCAAGCAGCGTTGGCCGTGTAGACAATACGCCACTCCTGTTCTTCGACGAACCCTGCATTTTTCATGCGAATGAATTCCCCATGCAGCTCATCTCTCAAGCAGATACAAGGAGTAAACATAAGCTCAAGTGCTTGTTTTACGTGCGGATTCTTCCCCTCTTAGTCGAACAAGCCGTGCCTGATGGGGACAATTTGGTCGATCTCCCTCAAAGCGTCCTCATCAAACCAGTCATCGCAGAAGATGAGGCGGGAGACATAGCAGTCTATATGTGCCTTGATGATCTGCCTTTGGTGTGTTGGGCTGTAAACCACCTTGACAATGCGGGCGTTCTCCACGATGGGCGTGGCGGATAGCCGGTCGTCGGGGTCGAATCCGAGGGCATAGCCTAGATTTCGGCCGTAGCCACGCCATTGACTCAGTAGGTCTGACTTTGCACAGAACGATGTGATGTAGGTATCTACCGTGCTGTAATCGCTGAGATAGAACGAGAGATATTTGAGGAAGAGCCTCACCAGCACACTCTCGGTCCTAAGGTCGTCCGCAATGATCTCATTCGCCAGCGTTGATGCGTAAACTAGCTCTTGAGAATCGTTGAGATACTGAGCGTGGGTCGCCCAGACCTTCCCCGTCGTCAAGATTCCCATGAAACCGTCAACACCCGTGTAGTGGTAGAGCGTCGGGGGCATTTCAGGAACATGGTCGTCCGTTTGGATGATAGAGCTAAGGCGAATCCTTTCAACGATCTCCCTAACCTGTTTTCTTAACTCATCAAGACTAAGGGACATAAGACGTTCCTCGCGGGAGCGGCCTTTAAGATGACTCTCGCAAGCTTCCTTGAACAGTAAAATTCAATACGTGTAGGTCGGTGACTCCCGCAATGAATCGCGTCAATGATAAAGATCCCCGACCGGCCATCCTCTATCACTATTTTCAATTCCTCCCCTGCCCTAAAACCGTTGCTGCTCGGCGGTTCACAGAAGCCGCTCATGGAGCGAAGAGTACGACCAACTTGGCGGGCCATCAGGTAGACGTCAATCTCGTCCACGACAGATGTACCATCGAGGGTGAACACACTAGCGGCGAACTGATCCATCATGGCCTCCCGATAGGGTGTGCACGTTCCCTTCTAAGCTATTGTACACTCAGGTCAACTGGAGGTCTATTTGGCCCAATCATCGGATATCGAGCCAACCGGAGATTGCATGACCGCATGCGTTGATGGGCCGCACTGGTTCTGTTGATTAGAATTCAACGGAGAAAATGCAGGTGTCTCCCACGGTGATCGAGTAGGTGCTGTGGCTATCGGGGTAGACGGCACGATGAACGATCGGTATCAAGGCGAGTGTGACCGCTGCCACCACTACCAAGATCATCAGCGTGCGAATCGTAAATCGTTTCATAACCAAGAGGTAAGTCCCAGGGATGATCCGGGTCTAATTGGTCCGATCATCAGAATGTGCAGCCCGCCGGATGAGGAGTGTACGTCGAATTCAGTCGGCCATGCCACGACAAACTCAACACATTTATCCTAGTGTCAGAGTGCCGTCGAAGTGCCACGCCAGTCGACCTCTTGTAGGGGCTTGTCCGACGCCAAGCACCACTCGATTAGCAACCGGACGCTCACTGGCGTTACCGTCGAGTTGCTTTCCCAACGGGGGCAAACGGATCGTCGCCATATCCCTCCGGCGTCGGGAACTCCTGTGAATTCTGGACCGATCACGATCAGAAACGGATCTCCTGGCTGATCGAGATGATACGCCACGATGAGTTGCTTATATTCGGAGATAACGTGAAGCGCCATATCAGGGGAGTCGTAGTCTTCGCAGACGTACCAGAGGAACTGGCGACTCCCCACCTTGATCCTACGACGCCCGCTCTTTCTGACGCCCATGAGAAACCTCCGCTACGAAGGCAGTGAAACACCAGAGGTTAGGGTGTGATTGGGCACAACATCAGGATGTGTAGCCCGCCCTTTACGCCTACGACCGCTTGACAAAGTCCACCGCCTGATGGACTTGTTGAGCGATCTCATCGAGGGTGTAGCCTTTTTCTTGGAACTCCACAAACACGGGGCGAAGTAGGGCCATAACCTCCCGAAGAAGCCGAACTCCATCGGAAGTAAAGCTTCCATTGGGTCCGAGTAGCGATCCCATTGGAGACCTCCAGTGAGGGTGTAATTGGGCCGATCATGAGGACGTTATGTCCCCCAGCGGCGGCGATGACCAAGGCTCGCTTGGCATAGTCCTGCCCCTTGACGTCGACGAAGTCTTCCTCGCCACGCGTGAGTCGGCGGAACACGTCTTCGAGATCAACCGCGCGGGGGTCGATGTCGAGCTGGCCGGAGAGAAATCCGACCGCCTCGGCCAGGCTCCCGATCGGATAAACAGGGATCCCCTCGACGACGGCGGCCTCCGAGGCGTTGGCCTCGGGCACGAGTAGGCCGTCGAACTGTCCGTGGGCGGCTGCCAGTGCCATGGCCAGAACGCCCTTGATGGGCCGGGTCTCACCGGTGAGTGCGAGCTCGCCGACGACGGCGTACCGTCCCGGTCGCTCCATGGCGGCCTGCCCGCTGCCGACGAGCATGCCCAGCGCGATGGGGAGGTCGAACCCGCTGGCCTCCTTCTTGAGGTCGGCGGGGGCGAGGTTGATCACGACGCGATCGATCGGTCGGCGATATCCTGAATTGACGAGGGCTCGTTCCACGCGATGGGTGCTCTCGCGAACGGCGGCCTCGGCGAGCCCGACGAGGACGGTTTTTGGCATCGAGGCGGAAGAGATATCGACTTCGACCTCAACGGTGACCGCTTCGATTCCGACGAGGGTGAAGGAGGCGAGCTTGGCGAGCATGAAGGCCTCAACCACCCGTGTGATATGCATCGCCGTCAGCGCCATTGCTGCGTCATGATCGACATCAGTTTAGCATGAGGCGAAGTGCGAATCATCCTGCTGCCAGAAAATCTTGCGGAGTTCACAACAGGAAACGTTAGGGAGCGGCCACTGTCGCCTTGGTTCTCCTCGCGCTCAAGAACGGGCTGAACAAGGGCCGGCCAAAGCCAGAGAAACAACTTCGGCAGGTGCTCGAGCGGGCAAGAAAACCAAAGGTTCGATTGTTAAGAAAGGTGATAAGAGTTTGATGGAAAGAGCGAAGCGGTTGGGCGATCGCCTTCCTTGAGGATTTTGTGGCGTGGAAGCGGTGACGGGGGACGTGACGCCGTCCCGTTCTCATCGCCCGAGTTCGTGGCGTTCATGCCTTTGATTTTGGCGGTCTCCAACTATCAAAGCGAGAATGCGAGACTCGAATCCGACGAGTTCTCGTTGGTGCGCAACTGCTTTTAATGGAAAGAGTTGCGCTGGATTCGTCGGTTCGCATGCGATGGTGAGGGATAGAATTCGGGGTTGCAGATTCGCCTTTGGCGACGCATTTGCTCTTGGTTCGAGCGAGTTTCCAGAGGCCAGTAACAAGGAATGACCTCTCGCATTACCGTGGAACGTCACCAACTCCGACCACGAGTTGTCCCATGTCCGTCCTAGCCCACCACACTTCCGCCATCGAAAGACTTCAGCGGATGACGAGTCGCCTGGCCGACTCCAGTTTGACCATTGCCGAGGCGAGCCTGCTCCGTTCCTTGATCCATCAGTTGATGGACGAGATTACGACGGGGGGGAGTCGTGTGACGAACCCGGAACGGGTCGTCTGGTCCCAGGAAGAGTGCTCGAACCGAGTCGGGCTGGTCTCGTCCGTCAGTGAGTCGGCCGCCATGTGCCGGGCCGAGTGAAGCACCTCGCGCCGGCCTGTGTCTCGACTCAGGACCGAGAGACGTCAGGGGCGTCGATCCCCAACGCGGTTGCCAGATCCACTTGGTGTTCCTGCTCGTCGATCAGGATCTCGCGGATATGCTCGGCGATGGCGAACTCACCTAGCGCTTCGCACTGGCGGACTCGCTCCCGATAGGCGCGAATTGTCTCGTTCTCGTTTTCAAGGTCGAATCGGAGCATGTCTTCGGCTTTCTCTGACGTCTTCACGGGCTTGACCGTAACCGTTGGCTGTCCGCCCAGATAGTCAATCTGGGCAGCGATCGTCAGGGCGTGAGCCAGTTCCTCTCCGGCGTGGACCTCGAGCTCCTTGGCAATACTCATGTATTGAGCCCCCTTGAGAACCTGTGAGTAAACGACGTAGGCAATGATCGCCTGGTATTCTCGGGAGAGGTCCTCGTTCAACAAGGCGATCAATTCGGCGCGGGTGATCGCCTTGGCATGCTCCGATCCTGTCGATTTGTCAGCCATGATTCACTCCCCATTGGTTTTCGGAAAAAAAAGTCCCAAGACGCTCCTCTCGTCAGCATAAAGAGTGCCGAGCGCGGACTTGCTTTTGTGGGCCCAAGAAGATCGACGAGCGGTGGGATGGCGAAATGTCCCGCCCCTGTGGGTGGGGCGGAGAGGAAACCTCGAGCGGTCATGGAAGACCCCAGGCTCTCATGCTCCACTCGGTGATCTGACTCCAAGGGGTAAAGTCGTATGGGGCGGAGAATGCGTTGTTGTGGATGAGCCAGCCTCACCAATTCGTGCCCACGGCTTGAGCCTCCGCCAAGCTGCTCTCGCAGGAGTTTGGACGACCTCGATTTCCTTCGAACCCTGTCACGGAAGGCAAAATCGTCGTAACCAGAACAGGGAGTTCGACCTCTCTTTGGGAAGACCGTGGGGTGAGGCGAATCGCTGAACGACTCGTCAGACCGCGATGGGTGCGGTCCCCTGCCATCAGGATCTTTCCGCACGACGGTTTCTCCGCTGGGGACAACCGCACACCGGTTGTCCCCAGCGTGAAGACGATCTCGTCGTGAAATGCCACGTGGCAATAAACTTGTGTGTTTTGTTGGGTGGGCCGCGTCTGCTTTGTTTCGGAGGATTTAAAGCGTTGGTGTGTGAGCGATGAGGCGTTGAGGCAGGGAGCAGACGTCCGGAATTCTGGGGGTCATGAGCAGGGGTGGTTCCGGTTCCTTTTTGGGTAGCCGAGGAGCGCGCAGAGACAATGAGGTTCTTCGACCCGAGGCATTGGCCGGTACCGGATCGAGTTCCGGCGTCCCGCCTCGGACGGACACGATTTTCGCGTCAGTCTCTGGTTGGCAGTGGTGGTGACGCTAGAATCACTGAACCATTTGAGCGTGATTGTTACGTGTCGCTCAAGATCTCGCTGCACTTCAGGACTTCCAGGGCCCATTGAAATGGCACTTTTGACCCTACCTCTGGGAATTTGTTTGCTCGTTCTGGCTGATCCGACCATGACGACGGCCGTCGGGACCGGCAAGCAGGGACGCCCCGCGGATGGCGGACCTGCGGTCGAGGCGACCTTGAACATGCCGTTCGACGTCGCGTTCGACTCGGGAGCCAACCTTTACCTCTCCGACACGATGAACCACTGCATCCGCCGGGTCGATGCCAAGACGGGGGCTATTACGACGGTTGTCGGCAGCGGGACCCAGGGGTTTTCGGGGGATGGTGGGTCTGCTTTGAAGGCGCAGTTGAACGAACCTTACGGAGTGGTGATCGATTCGAAAAGGAACCTTTACTTTGCCGATCGGCTGAATCGCAGGGTGCGCCGGGTTGATGCAGGGACGGGGGTCATCACGACGGTTGCGGGGGATGGGTCCAAGACTTACTCCGGTGATGGTGGTCCTGGGGCGCGGGCGGGGCTGGTCGAACCTAACGGCGTGGCGCTCGATCCCAAGGAGGCCCGCCTGTTCATTGCCGACGTGGCCGACCATCGCGTCCGCGTGGTAGACCTCGGATCGGGCGAAATCTCGACGTTTGCCGGGAACGGCCAGGGCAAGTTTGCGGGGGATGGCGGAGCGGCCTTGGCGGCCTCGATCTTTGGGGCCCGTGCGGTCGAGGTGGGGGCGGATGGCACGGTCTTCATTCTCGAACGGCAAGGCAATCGCCTCCGGGGAGTCGATCCCAGGACCGGTCTGATCACGACGCGGGCGGGTACGGGGGCCAAGGGGTACTCGGGCGACGGGGGCCCGGCAAAAGAGGCCACATTCAATGGGCCCAAGGAACTCGCCATCGACGGTTCGGGCGACCTCTTGATTGTGGATACCGAGAATCACGCAATCCGCCGGATCGACGCTCAGACCGGCCTGATCCGGACTGTGGCCGGCAACGGTCGGCGCGGCGGTGAGGGCGACGGGAGCGTGGCCACCTCGGCTCTGCTGGACCGGCCGCACGGCGTGGCGGTGGGGCCTGATGGTTCGATCTACATCGGTGACACGGGCAACCACCGGATTCGAAAGGTAAGCCCGTGAACCAGGGAGGTCGGCGCGCGACCACATGGCCGTTCGCTCGCTTGGGCGAAGCGTCCCTTGTTTTCGCGAAGTCGGGTCTGATCGTTTGATAATCTCCGAGGGCGAGGCGTCTCGAGCCAGGGAACGGAATTCAGGTTTTGACCATGACCACCACGATTGCGCCCCAGTGCTCCGACGCGACGATTCCGCCTTTTGTGCCGCATCCGTGGGTACGTGGCGGTCATCTCCAGACGATTCTGGGCGGCTATCTCCCCGGAGGACGGCTCGGCGATCCGTTCACGGCTCATCTCATTGACGTCGACCAAGGGGACCGCCTGTGTATCCTGGATTCGACCCCGGCGGCGTGGGCGCCGGGGGATCCGGGCGCGATCCTGGTCCATGGACTCGGTGGGTCAGCCAGTTCGCCCTATGTCTTGAGAGTCGCCGCTCGCCTGCTGCGGCTGGGGATCCGGGTGGTCCGGATGAACCTGCGTGGGGCCGGAGAGGGGTTTGGACTGGCGCGGGGGACATATCATGCGGGGCGGACCGACGACGTCCGCCGCGTGGCCGAATGGCTCGCGGCCGAGGCTCCTGGTTCGCCGCTCGCCATCGTCGGCTTCTCCCTGGGGGCCAACCTTGCCTTGAAACTGGCGGCGGAAGCCGTGGATCGCCCGGTGGAGGGGTTCGATTCGGTCCTGGCGGCCAATCCTCCCATCGACCTGGCGGCCTGTAGCCGGCATATTCAGCGCCCCAAGAATCGCATTTACGACCGCAACTTCGTCCGTCAGATCCGCGTCGCAGCCAGCCGGCTCCATGCCTTTTTCCCCGACCTGGAACCCGTCGATCTGACACGCGTCAAAACGGTTCTCGACTTTGATGAACTCTACACGGCACCGAGACATGGTTTCGCCAGCGCGGCGGACTATTATGCGCAGAGCAGTTCCGGTCCGCTGATCCCCCGAATCCAGATCCCCGGCTTGGTCATCCATGCCGAGGACGACCCGTTCATTCCTCCTGACCCGTTTCGTCTTGTTGATTTTCCTCCTCAATTGGCATTGGAATTGAACAGTAGCGGTGGCCACCTTGGCTATTTCAGCCGGACGCGGTGGGGGGGGAATCGGCGATGGCTTGATGCGCGGCTTGCCGCCTGGTTAGCATCGCGTTGGAACCGTGGCCCCTTGCCTGTTTGAGGCGACCTCTCGGACTGAGCCGACACCCCACTTCGATCCTACGAGGGAGGCGAGAACGACAATGCCTGATCGGCGATTTAATAAGTATCGAGCGGCGATCGAAGTGCTGCAGAGTGGTCGCGACGTTTTGGTCGAGAGCCTCGCCAACGAGATCCTCGCGCAAGGGGAAGACTTGATTGAAGGGGGATTCCTTTTCAACGAGTTCTTGGAAACCCAGGGGACTCGACTCCATTTTCTGGGCCTGTTGGTGAGTCAGCTCGAGCAGTCGGCCGAATCACTTGAGGAGGTTTCCGCCCCCCCTCCGCCCCCTCCCAAAGCCCCGCCCAAGCGTCGTCCGAGAGCGAAGGCGAAGAAACTGGAGCAGCAGGCACCCAAGAAGGGGTCGACCGACGAGCATTAGTCGCGAAGTGAGGATGCGAACTCGCTACCAAACTTCAGCCCACGGAGCCGGTAGCTCCAAAGACACGGGTTGGGGACGCGGGAACGAACGCGCCGAGGGCCGGAACTCAGGCGTTCCGGTGCCGGGCGGAGCGATGGATGTCGCCCCGGACAAAGGCGGTAAGCTGGTCGGGATGGCTGAGGTTGAGTTCACAAGGGATCCACTCGCCGGTGGATTCATCCAGGAGCGCGGCACGGACCAAGCCTTGCGGGTTGGCGGACTGGTTACACCAGATCAGACGATCGTCCTCGTTGGTGAACCCCTGGCCGTCCCACTGTCCGACCCCTCCCACGGCGGTCCGAAGCGCGGTTCGAATGGCGATAATGGCCTCGATGGCATCCGGATATTTGCACGTCGACTCCGGGTAGACTCGGATGGCAT
This sequence comes from Singulisphaera photorubra, assembly GCF_045290345.1. GTDB lineage: Bacteria > Planctomycetota > Planctomycetia > Isosphaerales > Isosphaeraceae > Singulisphaera. The sequence continues at coordinate 7,715,330 of NZ_CP155447.1, forward strand.
AAATCGCCCGGACGGTTTCCAGGTAGTCGCTGAGCCAGCGAACGGCCGCCGGCGGGCCGCCTGATTCGAGGCTGTCGATGAATTCGGCGACCTCTTCGGCTCCCAGCGTGTTGAGGCCGACGGGATTGCGTTCGATGGTGGCCCAGACGTTCTGGGAGTCGTTCAGATCGGGACCAATCGCCAGGTAGTTGCCGAGCATTTCGGGATGATCCACGGACCAAACCGCGCCGATGTTGGCGGCGCTGAAGGGTGGCCAGGGGAATTTCCCGGTCGCTGGCGGTCAACAGGCGAAGGTAGTCACCCATCGGCCGACTCCGTGACGAGGTTGCTCGTGAGAGCGACCGAACCCCGCACACCATCGTTTCCCAAGGGAGGCGCCTCGTTGGTGACGTCGATACGTGTGGTGGTAGCGTGATCGGGTCGGAAGCTCACACAAAAATAGACTAACAGTGCCACATCAATCAGGCAAGGGATTAAGAATACCAAGGCGGAATCTCTGGGAAACCAGGTAGATATTTCACCCGCAAGCACACTTCCCAGAAGTGAACCCATTCCCGCGGTAAGCACTGTCAAGATGGCTTGCGCACCGGCACGACGCTCGGCCGGAGCGCGGCTGTCCATGAACACCTGCCCCCCGATTGTGAAGCAAGCAACCCCGACACCTTGGAGCGGGATGCCCGCCAGGACCACCCAGAGTGGCGGGTCGACAGCCAGACTCAAGAATCGAAGGGCCAGGGCGGCGATGCCGATCGCCAAGGTTCCGTGGTATTGGAAGCGATGAAACATCCAGGGGAGGACCGCCAAAGCGGCGATTTCCGGGACCTGGCCGAGGGTCATCGCCGTGGAGATCCAGGCACGCGGCAACCCTCGTGACTCCAGGTGGGTCGGCAAGACTTGATAGATGAAGGGGGTGGTCAGGCAGATGCAAAAGGCCGTCCGCAAGAACACCGAGATCTCGCGTCGGCGGAGCATCGCGACCGCCGCACGCAGGCCCGAGGCGGTCCGATCACCGACCGCCAGCGGGGGGGTATGCGGCAACGTCAGGCTATAGGCTGCGAGGACGAGCGACAGACCGGCCGCGACCCAGAAGGCTTCATAAGCCCCCTGCCCTGCTCGCGACGAACCCGAACTCGCCATCAGCGCCGAGACGAACCAGCCGGCGACCATCCAGCCGATCGTGCCCCAGAGTCGCACCCCGGCAAACTCGTCTCGAGGATTGGCCAGATTGCGAAGTGCGAGCGTGGCGCCGATCACGATCGTCGGAGCCATCACCAGCCAGTAGGCGAGGAACCAGGCGAACAGAGTCCAGGGCGTGACCGAGACTCCCCAGGCCAAGGAGGCCAGGATCGCCGTCCCCACCAGATAGGCCAAAGCCAGGAAACGCTGGGCCGGCATGAGCCGGTCGACCAGTTGCCCTGCGCCCAGTGGCATGGCGAACGACCCGAGCGCCAAGGTCGCGAAAATCCAACCGCGGCCCCGACCGTCGATGCCGAGATCCCGCAGGTGGACCGCCAGGAGTGGCCAGAACGCCCCTTGGATCGCGTAGGTCAACGCCATCATCCCTGCCAGCCGCCACCGCGTTCGTGCGTAGATGCCCCCCACCGTCGGGTTCTCCTGAGTCGTTGCGGACCGGGATCGTCCAGGGACCATTGGTAAAATCAGTAGGCACTGACATCGTGCAATGCTGATCTAAGAGGAGACTAGTAAGTACGGCCTGGCCGATTCCTGGTCAGGCTCAGGGTTCGAGGCCGCGCTGACGCCTGCGTTCGGCCTTGCGCTCCAGCCGGTTGGCCCTGCGTTCCTGAAAGGTGGGGGGGGGTGGGGCATTCGGATCGCGGGGCTTCTGGAGCTGCTTGAACATCTCAGCGGCGCCGCGAACCATGCCATTGCCGAGGATGGATTGGCCGAGATTCTTGAGGGAAAGGTTCATGGCGTCGCGGTCGATTTCCGGATTCTTGAGCGTTCCTCGGATGGGCACGCTGATCCGCTGGTTCTCCACCATGGCGCTGAGGATCGGTGCGTTGCCTACCATGGCGGCCGTGATCGGCAGGCTTGCGGTGAGCTGGAGGTTTCGGTCGAAGTCGACCCATCCATCGAGTTCGACCCGGGTGAGCTGGCCCAGCGGCAGGGCCAGGCCCTTCTGATAGACCCGGCGATCGGCAATGGTCAGCGAGACCGGTTCGTCCAGCTTAATGGTGGGCCGATCGGTCCGGCCGAGTAAGTTCAAGAGCTGGTCGGCGAACGGACCGGGGAGGAACTCAACCTCATCGAAAACGACCTGCCCCTCAACCTTGGCCTCTCGTTTGGTCGGGCCGCCGATCGGGAACTCCGCTTCCACCAGGTCGACGGAGACCCATCCGTGAGCACGCGTGGCGCGGTCGAGCACGGGCGCCACGTACGAGAGGAAGCGTCGCGAGACTTCATCATTGATCTCTGCGTTCGCGATCGACGAGTTTTCATCGAGCCTGATCTTTGACCCCTGCTCACGGTCGAGAGTGAGCACGGGCTCGAGGTGGATCCGCCCGCCGTTCAGTGAGGTGTCGATGACGTCGATGTCGAGCCGGCCGTCGCGGGTTCGAGCGACGATCGGGAGGGGGCCGACGCGGAGCCCGTAGATATTGGCTTTGGCGAGCTCGAATCCGAATTCGAGGTCGATTGCCTTGAGAACGTCGGGCATCGATTCGCCCGCCAAGGGGCCAATGATCCGCCACGGGCGTGGCTTGCCGGAAACGTGGGCTCCAGGCTCGACACGTTCGGAAAGCAGGGTGTTGATCGCGTCCCACTGTGGCGTCAAGGATCCGCGCAGGTCGGCGATGCGCTTGCCCATGGGCTCGGTCAGGCGGCCGGAACCCTCGAGGGTTGCGTAGCGGCTCGTGAGGACGAGCTCGGCCAGTTCAATCGCTTGCGAATCGGTCGGGCAAAGCAGGTTCAGCGAGAGCGCGATCGGGCCCTCATCGCGAACCGGTTCGCCGGTCTGACCGGAAGTCATGAGCGGGTGGACGTCGACCTTGCCCACGAACCGAAGGCCGTCGTCCGTCGATTCAGCCGTCGCGCGAGCGGACCAGGGGCCGGTCAGACCCTTGTTCGTTGATTCCAGATCGGTCGCGATGAGTTGCCGCACTGCCCCAAGATCACCGGCGAACCCGCCCGAAGCTCGGAACGCTCCGGTTCCGCCGAGGCCCGAGACCTGGATCCCTTCCGGGGCGATCGCAATGGCCGACGGCCCCGGAGCCGCGGTGGCGGGGGTCAAGACAAGCTCTCCCGAGGCGCGGTCGTAACGTCCCTTTGCGTTCAACAGGATCGGCTTATCTCCTGGTTTCGCGTTCTCGGCAAGAGTGGCGAGTGAGAGTGCGAGGCGATCGATGACGAGGCCGGTCGAGCCCCATTGGGCATCCAGGTGTCCCTCCGCGCGTCGCGGTGGATCGACCCAAGGGACCGGAGACTTGGCCTCCAGGGTGACGGTGTTCGTGTCCTGGCCCGATCTGGTGGCGAGCTTGACGGTCGTCTCACCGCTGGAGAGATCGAGTCGAGCCGTGCTCCATGAGCTGGGGCGCCCCGAGGCGGCCGCGACGCCGTCGAGCGCCAGGTCCAGGTGCAGGAGCTCGCGTTGGAGCGGGCCCGCCGCGAGGCCGACGACCTTCAAGCCGCGGAGGTCGGTGGTCAATTGCCCTTGGAAACGGGTTCCGACGCGTTGATAGCGGCCCGAGAGATCCCCTTCGCCAGCCAGTTCGATGGCGCCGAAGTCGACCAGGTCACGAAGCTGGCGCTGCAGGCTGGCGAGGTCGAGGGTCCCCGACCAGTCGATTCCGCGATCGACATCCCCCTGCCCCGCCACGTTCAAAAAGGCGGTTCGCACGGCCATCCGTTCGAGTGCGATCCCCTGGCCCTTGTCGCGAATCGCCACCCTGCCGGTCAGCGTGGCCGGCTCACGGAGTGTGAACCGGCGACCGTGCTCTTGGGCCTCAAGATCGCTGACTTTCGCCTCGATGTCCCAGCCTTGCCCTGGCTCTTGCTCTGGTCGTTTGGGATCGTCCTGTGACTCGATTCGGAGCTGGGCCGAGCCGCGGTCGAGAGTGATCCCTTCGCGAAGCCGGAGCGCATGCGGCAACTGACGGGCAAGCGCGGCGAGATCGAGTGTTCCTTCGACCTTTGCCACGGCGTTGGCCGAGGCCGGTCGTTGACCGCTTGCTTTGATCGAACCGAGCGGCGAGGTCAGGTCGAGGCGGTGGACGACCCATGTCCCCTCGGTTTCCGTCAGGTTCCAGGCCCCCTTGATTCGGTCGAGCCGGAGGTGGTCTCCAGCCAGGCGAGACCCGGTGGCGTCGACGTCGACGAGGCCAATCTCTCCCGAGACAGCCCAGTTGCCCGCGTCGCTGCCGAGCGAGAACTGGCCGTCGAGCTGCCCCGCCGATTCCAGGCCGGGCACGCTCACGGCCCAGGGCCAGTGTTGCGCCTGACCTCCACGGCCAGTGTGTTGGCCGCTTTCCAACGCTCGAACCGGCCCCCAATTTGCAACGTGGCGGAATTCCGAATCGCCGGGTTTTCCAGCTCGAGGTTCCAGGCGATCGGCTGGGGAGCCGCCGGGATATCCAGCGTCAGGTTCGCACGCTCCGCCGTTACGGGGACGGGTTGCCCCGCGTTTCGGAACCGGAGCCGGGCCTGATGAATGCGAATGTGCAAATCGGTGCGCGGGTTCTTGCCGAGAACCGGCTTGATCGCTTCGTAAAGGTCGATCGAGCCATCGGCGCGTCGTTCCACATCGAGGACTGCACGCTTGAGGTTGAATGTCCCAAGGCGAGGGCGCTCGAAGAGAATCTGGCGCAGGTTGCGGTCCCAAACGGCGTCGGGCGAGGCGACGACCTGATCTTGCTGCGCATCGCGGAGCACGAAGTTGGTGAGCCGGGTCGGGCGGAACCACGACAGTCGGATCGCGGTAAATTCGATCCCCGCGGGCGCGAGCGTTTGGTTCGCCCGTGCGAGCATCCAGCGCCGAACGGGCCTCGTCCCAAGTGCCCAAGGGATAGCGGCGATTGTGGTTACGAGTAGCAGTAGCAGCGAGCCGAGGGCCAGCATCATCCAGCGGCGTCGAGTCATCCGACCTAGGTTTGTGGTTGCCATTGGTCTCTGGATGGACTCCTCTTCCGCGTGCCCCAAGGGCTGGCTGATCTTCGTCAAGTCCACGATCGAGTGACTCGACTTGCGTCTGCTTCATCTTATCCGCGGGGAGGGGGTAAGAAATAGGTAGACTTTGGAGAGATAGGGTAAGGAAGTCCGCCGGAGAACGGAGGGCCGAGCGAAGCCTCCTTTGTTCTTGCAGGGAGGCTCTCGGCCAGTTCTTTGCTGTGATGGAACGGAAAAAAAGTGTGACGGCTGTGCGAGGGTTCGCTTGACGGTGGGAACGGTCTGAGGAAGATGTGGCGGTGATCTCCGGCCATGACTCGCTTGAAACGCGGCAGGAAATCCAGGTCATCCAAGTCATGGCGTGGGTTGACGGACACGAGTCGTCGAAACGGGGAACGCGTCAGGAGTCGAATCGGTCTGCTCTCGGGGAGCGATCGCACGCCGACTTGGGGACCAGCGGCCCTGACTCTGAGCCGCCGGAGATCATTACGGACGGGTTGGTTGGTGTCCGCCTGGAATTCTCGCCGGAGGTTCAGGATCTTGGCTATGAATCACGATAGAAAAAGTTTTTATGCCTATGAGATGAGTGATATTTCGCGGATGCCGATCAAGACGGCCCCGGTCGGCCGTGACTGGATGGACGCGTCGGAACGCCGGTACGCGTACCGCTGTCTGCCCTTGACGATCGCGAACCAGGCCGGCTGGGTCATTGCCTGTCCGGCCACGTTCGTGGTCACGTGGGACGGCCGAAACACGAGGGAGGGCCTTCGGATTGACTTCGAGCCCTCTACCGAGCCCCGCGATTCCCGAGTCTTGAGCCACTTTGGCAGCGGGATTTTGACCATCGCCATTCCGTATCTGTTTCGGACTCCGGAAGGGATCAACCTCTGGACGAAGGGACCTTGCAACCAGTTCAAGGACGGTGCGCACCCGCTTGAGGGGATCATCGAGACCGACTGGCTGCCGGCGACTTTCACGATGAATTGGAAACTGACCAGGCCTGACCTCCCCGTCCGCTTTGAGCGTGGCGAAGCCATTTGCATGGTTGTTCCCGTGGCCCGAGGGCTGGCCGAGAGTTTGGAACCGCGGCAACTTCCGGTTCAGGCCAACCCCGAGCTCCATCAGCAGGTTTTCGACTGGGCCCGCTCCCGCGCCGACTTCAACGCCGCGCTCAACGTGCCGGACAGCGAGGAGGCTCGCCGCGGCTGGCAGAAGGAATATACGCTCGGGGTGATGGCGACCGGAGTTCGCGCCACGGAGCATCAGACGAGCCTACGTCTCAAAGAATTCGTATGACATGACTCGTCGGCACCTTGGCCACGCTGAACCGGGACGTTTGCCCACGCTCCAGCCTGCGGGGCCTGGAAGATTGAGAGTGGGGTGATTCTCTTCGCCATTGAGTGTGGTGAGTCGGTTGCGGTGCGATCTGGACTCTGGCAATGTAGGGCGACCGATGGTTTTTCCTCCCGCTTCCACGGCTCGGGCTGGTGAGGCGGGGAGGGGTGGGAGGCTTTGCCCGTGGCCCAGTCTGGATATTCGGATGTTGCCGTGACGACTTCCCCGATCAGGGCAGAGCGATGGGCCTGGGGAATCTGCTGGTTGATGTTCGCGTCGACCGTGCTTAACTATATGGATCGGCAGTCCATCGCGCTGGTCGGGCCGATGATCCAGAAGGAGTTTAAGCTCAGCTTCGCCGATTTCGGCTGGGTCTTGGCCTCGTTCCAGCTCTCTTATGCCGTCTTTCAGGTGCCGGCGGGCTATTTGGTGGATCGCTGGAACGTGCGCTGGGCGTATGCCGGCGCCGTGGCCTTTTGGTCACTGGCGGGAATGGCGGCGGCGTTCGCACCTAGCCTGGCCATCCTGATGGTGCTTCGTGCGTTACTGGGGGTGGGCGAGTCATTCAACTGGCCGTGCGGGTTACGTGCGAATGCGATGATCCTTCCCCCGGCCGATCGCGGCCTGGGCAACGGAATCTTCAATTCGGGAGCCGCGGTGGGGGCGGTGCTGACCCCCTTGGTGGTGCCGATCCTGGCGGCCAAGTACGGTTGGCGCACGGCCTTTATCGTGGTCGGGCTCTTGGGTTTTCTCTGGGTGGGGGTCTGGCTGGTCGCTCTTAGCGGGCAGCGGCGCGACGTTTTCGCGGGCCGATCGGGGGCGAAGCCGCCACCGGTGGACGACCTGTCGGAGAACACCTCAGGGCTCTCGAGCCAGGCGATCGTCGGGTTCGGCAGCGTGGTGGTAACGGCCACCCTGGTGTCCTTGACGGCCTTTCGGTTTGGGCTGCCGGCGATCTGGTGGGGAATCACAGTGCTCATGGTCGGCCTGTTACTGGCGGCCCTGCTTCTTCCGATGCAGTCGCTCAAAGGGGCCGACTGGGCCCAGAGCCTGGGCGAGATTGTCAGGCTCCGAAGATTCTGGATTCTCGTTCTGGTCTCCGTCTCGATCAACGTTTGCTGGCACTTCCTGGTCAACTGGCTGCCGTCGTTCCTGATCAATGACCGAGGCATGAAATACCTGGCCGGCGGACTCTTCAGCACGTTGCCGTTCCTGGCGGCCGACGTGGGGAACATCGGAGGTGGAGCCTTGTCCTCCTTCCTGGCCCGTCGCGGGATGAATGCCGTGAAAGCCCGCATTCTTGTCATCTCGCTCTGCACGCTGTTGATTACGGGCGGAGCGCTGGTCGGCTCGGTTTCAAGCAACATCCTGGCACTCATCCTGATTGCGTTCATGGCGATGGGGACCGCGGCCTTCATGGCCAACTTTTTTGCGTTCGTTCAGGAGGTTTCGCCACGACACACGGGGCTGGTCGCTGGAATTCTGGGGGGACTCGGTAATCTCTTTGCCGCTGGGTTTCATCCGGTCGTCGGTTGGGCCAAAGACACAACCGGCAGCTTTGCGGTCTTGTTCGTGATCGTGGGCCTGATTCCGTATGTCGGATTGGGCGCCTTGGTTCTCGGGTGGGGGAGCCAGTCGGGGGAGGTGGAATCGAGCTAGACGGGTTTTAGCGAATCTGGCATGATCCGCCGCGATCCTGTCAAGAGGGCGTTCGCCCCCTCATTTCTTCCGGGGCGACGTCTCGGTCCGGACCGTCTTTGGTCCTTCGCAAGGTGGTACCGTCATGAAACGTCTCATCCTCGGACTCGTTTGCGCGTGCTGCTGTCTCAGTGGCTGTGAGTTGCTCGAGCACGACAAACGATCGAAGTCGGGCGACCAGCCTCACGAGCATGAACAGGCGGAAGAGACCGACAGCGTGGGCGCGGTCAAGTCGGCCGCCCCTAAAAATTTCTTTTTCGGAAGCCGGCTTCCCGGCGCCTTGAGTTCCGATGCGCGCGACATCGAGCGAAGCCTGGGAGTTCCCTGATCGACCGAGGTACCATGAACCCGATCGTGCGGGCCGCCTTGAACCGACTGCTCGGCAACCGGGGGGAGCGCCACGCCGCGTCCTTCCTGCGGGGGCAGGGATTTCGCATCCTGGCGAAAGGCTACCGCACGCCTCTCGGCGAGATTGATCTGATCGCGCGAGACGGAGACGTTCTGGTCTTTGTCGAAGTCAAGTCGCGGCGCCAGGGGCAACCGGCCGAGGCTGTCACTCTGGAGAAACAGCGTCGGCTGACCCTGGCCGCGCTCCAGTTCCTTGCTCAACACCGGCTGCTTGAAAACCAGAGGGCGCGGTTCGACGTCGTCGCGATCGTTTGGCCGGATGATCGCAAAGCCCCTGTCGTCGAGCACTTCCGCAACGCATTCGAAGCCGTGGGACGGGGCCAGATGTTTCGATGATCGAATGATATTTCAAACGTTCGTTGCTCCCGCCTGACCGTTCCTTCGGTCATCTTCACTCCCTCTTTTCGGTTCTTATATTGAAGCCGAGCATGCAAGGCAACCCACTGCGCGGAACCTCGCTCTGTGCTGCGCGTCCTGCCAATCGGGTGGTGGGGGAGATTGCAGAAGGGAGTGTTAATATAGTGAAAAAACTCAAACAGGCAAAGCTTGGGGCCACTGATTTCGGTGAAGTCTGGAAAGAAGTCCTTCCTGGCATCTCGCTTGCTTGGCTAAGTGCCGACGACATCGACGGTCGGTTTGGCCAGGTGTTTGGCCATGTCGACCAACCGGCAATGGTCGGTCTGTGAGAGCCGATCAAGGAGGGGACATACAATGATGACGCTACGATCGGTCGGGTTGGGACTGCTGGCATTGGGTTTTCTGGCTTTGCCTGCGAGGGCGGATGACAAGGACAAGAAAGTGGTCATGGATCTTCCCGGCCCAATCGACAGCCTGGGAGATGTTCAGGATTCGGGTCGAATGCTCTTCATGATGGCCGACACGAACAAAGACGGTCAGATCTCGCAGCAAGAAGCGATCGACGCAGGGCATTTACTTGTCGGCGGCTATTTCTTCCGCGCGGACAAAGATGGCAATGGAAGCGTCAGCAAGGAGGAATCCGCTCAGGCCCGCGAGGCTCTGCTGGCGCAGCGGCCGATCCTGCGAGTGATTGTCCAGCGAGCGCAGGCGAAGGACCCCAAGGTCACGGCCGCGACGCGTAACGTGCAGCAGGGGGTGATGAGTCTGCTCGACACCAACAGCGACGGTCAGATCCAGGGACCAGAGGTGCGGCAGGCGGTCCAGTCGACTGTCCAGAGCGTGTATGCCGTCGCCGATACCAACCGGGACGGCCAGATGAGCCCCAGTGAGGTGAATGCGGCAGTGGCGGGGCCGCGAGGTCTGTGGTTCAGGCGATGTATCAGAAGGCAGATACCGACGGGAACGGTCAACTGAGCCAGGCTGAGTATGACAAGGCGATCATCGAGCCGGCCAACTTGGTTTTCTCAGTGCTCGACGCGAACAACGACGGCCAACTTTCTCCTCAGGAGGTCCAGGCCGCCGAGCGCGCCCTGTCCAGCCAGATCCGTAAGATGAACCTGCCCGAGCCGGCAAATTCGCCCAGGAATTTGATCGAGTCGGGTCGCACTCCTGCACAGGTTGCACCGCTACCGAACTTCAACGCGGCGGGGACCCCTCCCGCTCAACCTCAGCCTCAGCCACAACCCGCACCGGCGCCCCAGCCCCGCCAATAAAGACGGTGGATGAGAGCGACATGCTCACCGCTATAGACGGGCGGAGTTGAAGTCACGAAACCGCGGAGGGGAGGCTATGGCCTTCCCCTCCGCGGTTTTCCTCGTATTCGGTCGAGTGACTTTCGAGCCCCGTTTCGCCCTGCGTTGGGGAGAACAAAAGTACGGGTCACCCTGTCCGTGCAGCGGACAGAATTGCGTCGAGAGCCGCCATTTGGTTCAGGCCGTCCTCGGCGGGTTTGCTCAGACGTCCTCCATCAGCCACGGCCCGTGACATGGCGTCAACCATCCCTCCGTACTGGTTATGGCCGTCGAAAACGAGGTCTTTGACCGAGTCGGCCGTGCGGAGTTGGGCGGTCGGTCGAGCCGGAGGAAGATAAGCGTCGGGGACTTCGATCACGCCGGTCGTGCCGACCAACTCGTATGTACAGCGAAAGGGCTGTTCGAAGCTGCAATCCACTTGCCCGAGCACCCCGTTGGGAAACCGCAGACTGGCTGTCAGCGAGAGGTCGACCCCGGTCGGCCCGAACCGAGCCGCGGCCCCGTAAGCGTCGGGCTCGACACCCGCGAAGAGCCGTGCCGTGCTCACTCCATAGCAGCCGACATCCCAAAGTGCTCCACCGCCCCGTGCGGGATCGAGTCGCCAGTCTCCTGGGTCGACTGTGATCGAGAACGAGGAGCGGACCAAGCGAAGCTCGCCGATCGCTCCTTCGGCCACCAGACGCCTGAGTGCCTCGGTCCTCGGCTGATGCCCCCACATGAACGCTTCCATCAAGACCACGCCACGAGCCTTGCAATGGGCGACCATGTCGCGGGCCTCGGCCGCGTTCAGCGCCAACGGCTTCTCACAGAGAACGTGCTTTCCAGCGTCGGCGGCCGCAAACACCCACTGGCGATGGAGTTCATTTGGCAGCGGAATATAGACCGCATCCACTTCTGGGTCAGCAAGGATCTCTTCATAAGATCCATAGGCGTTCGGAATTGAAAACTCAGTCGCCCAGGCGCGGGCCGTCTCCTGGTTGCGGCTGGCGATCGCTTGGAGATGGTTTTGGCTTGAGGCGCGGATCCCGGGAATGAGACCACGGCGCGTGATCCGGGCGCACCCGAGGATGCCCCAACGCAGCTTCGGGTTGGCAGTCATGGGCAGTTCGACTCCTAGATTTTCTGGGGCGATTCAATCCGACCTCGGCCACCTTCGCCGAACCTGGCTTCGAGGGCAAGGGGGAGGTCTTCTCTCCAAATCTGAGAAAGTTCAGTAGGACGCTGGTGACCACCGAGCCGACCGATTCTTGTAGGGTGTCGCTCCTGACAATTCTCAAACAAGTGAGCGCGCAAAAAAAAACGCCCCGACCCTTCCGTGAGGAAGAATCGGGGCGTCTTTGAAGGATTCCGGCGATCACCGACTTTCGCGCCAAAGGCACTATCATGGGCCTGACGGGCTTAACGGCCGTGTTCGGAATGGGAACGGGTGGGACCCCGTCAGTATGTTCGCCGGAAAAGCAACCGGCAGGCGATCAAACCCGCCGGTTACGTTGTGCTCAAGCTTCACAGTGGTTGTCACGCAAGATCCTACCGCCACTTCGATGGGCATGACCAACCGACTTCGAGTCTCTTCACGACGCGTGGTCCCCGTTATTGGATGGGAATACGTCGCCGTGTGATCGATCGAATGCGATCGGTGAATGATGCAACCCTGATTCCTGTCCGTATCGAATCCCCAAAGGGAGCCGGCGGACGGATCGGGGTGGTCAAGCGATCGGCTGTTAGGACCGGTCGGCTGCGGCGATCACTCGCCGTGCACTCCCGGCCTATCGACCTGGTCGTCTTCCAGGAGCCTTCGCACTTGCGTGCTGGAAACCTCGTCTTGAAGAGGGCTTCGCGCTTAGATGCCTTCAGCGCTTATCCTTTCCCGACCTAGCTACTCGGCGATGCCCTGAGCAGAACAGCCGATACACCAGAGGTCGGTCCTCCCAATCCTCTCGTACTAGGGAGACCCTTCGCAAGTTTCCTACGCCCACGGCAGATAGGGACCGACCTGTCTCACGACGGTCTGAACCCAGCTCGCGTACCGCTTTCATTGGCGAACAGCCAAACCCTTGGGACCTTCTCCAGCCCCAGGATGCGATGAGCCGACATCGAGGTGCCAAACCTCCCCGCCGCTATGGACGCTCGGGGAGATCAGCCTGTTATCCCCGGAGTACCTTTTATCTGTTGAGCGACGGCCTTCCATCCAGCACCGCCGGATCACTAACGCCGACTTTCGTCCCTGCTCGACTGATGGGTCTCGCAGTCAGGCACCCTTCTACGTTTGCGCTCATGTTGCCAGATTGCCGACCTGGCCGAGGGTACCATTGCACTCCTCCGTTACTCTTTGGGAGGAGACCGCCCCAGTCAAACTGCCCGATGAGCATGGTCCCGGTCCGGGCTACGGACCGGTGAGGATCAGAGTCATTTCAGGTGGTATTTCACCGATGGCTCCCCGACGGCTGGCGCCGCCGGATCACGGCCTCCACCTATGCTACACAGAAAGGACGCTGACCCAATGCCAACCTGCAGTAAAGGTTCACGGGTCTTTCCGTCTGACCGCGGGTACGTGGCATCTTCACCACGGCTACAGTTTCACCGGGTCCCTCGTGGAGACAGTGCTCCAGTCGTTACGCCATTCATGCAGGTCGGAACTTACCCGACAAGGAACTTCGCTACCTTAGGACCGTCATAGTTACGGCCGCCGTTTATCAGGGCTTCGGTCGCCAACTTCAGCTTGCGCCTCATCGGCTCCCTTAACCTACCGACACCGAGCAGGCGTCAGACTCTATACGTCCTCTTGCGAGTTGGCAGAGTCCTGTGTTTTTGATAAACAGTCGCTAGAGCCGATTCTCTGCGGCTCTCCTTGCGGAGAGCACCCCTTGTACCGAAGGTACGGGGTCATTTTGCCGAGTTCCTTCACGAGGGTTCTCCCGAACGCCTTCGGATACTCGCCTAGCACACCTGTGTCGGATTGCGGTACGGGCCAGATGGTTCGTCCCCGCGGGGCTTTTCGTGGCCGAGAGTTCATCAGGCTTCCAGATCGAATGCTGTCGGCCTTGCGGCACGGGGTAATCTAACACCCCGACCTGACTCTCCTCGGCGTCCTCCGCGGTTCAACCTTACCATCGGGTGGCGGAATATTAACCGTCTGTCCATCGGCTACGCCCTTGGGCCTCGCCTTAGGTCCCGACTGACCCTGGGCGGATTGACCTTCCCCAGGAAACCTTGTGCTTTCGGCGGACAGGCTTCCCACCTGTCTTGTCGTTACTCGTTCCGGCATTCGCACTCGCCCGCGCTCCACTGGTCGTTTCCATCCAGCTTCATTGCGGCGGGCGACGCTCTCCTACCATCAGTTTTAACCTGATCCGCGACTGCGGCACGACGCTTAGTCCCCGTCATTTTCGGCGCGGGATGGCTCGACCGGTAAGCTGTTACGCACTTTTGAAATGATGGCTGCTTCTAAGCCAACATCCCGGCTGTCACCGCGATCCCACTTCCTTTGCCACTGAGCGTCGATTTGGGGGCCTTGGTCGGCGGTCTGGGTTGTTTCCTTTGAACGTGAAGCTTATCCCCACGTTCTGACTCCGGGTCCGTCGTGCGGTATTCGGAGTTGGGTTTCGGAGGGTAGGCGGAAGCCCCTACCGAATTCCGTCGCTCTACCCCCGCACGATATGTCCCGAGGCTGGCCCTAAAGCCATTTCGGAGAGAACGAGCTATCTCCAGGTTTGATAAGACTTTCACTCCTCCCCACGGGTCCTCCCCCAGTTTTTCAACACTGGTGGGTTCGGTCCTCCACGACCGGTTAGGGTCGCTTCAACCTGCCCATGGGTAGTTCACCTGGTTTCGCGTCTACTGCACCCGACTATGGCGCCCGATGAAGACTCGCTTTCGCTACGGCTCCCCCCCTGAAGGGGTTAACCTGGGGCCGGATACAGTAACTCGCCGGATCATTATGCAAAAGGCACGCGGTCACGCGGCCCGAAGGCATCGCGCTCCCACCGCTTGTAGGCACGGGGTTTCAGGTTCAGTCTCCTCCCCTAATCGGGGTTCTTCCCACCGTTCGGTCGCCCTACTGGGTTCGCTATCGGTCGTCATCGAGTGCTTAGCCTTGCGGGATGGTCCCCGCCGATTCAGGCCGGGTTTCACGTGCCCGACCCTACTCGGGTACCGAAGAGGGAGTTGCATCGTCGCTTACGGGCTATCACCCGCTCTGGCGCTCCGTTCCAGGAGGCTTCAGCTGACGCTCACTCATCCCATGTTATCGGCCCCACGACCCCGAGTGGTGTCCCACTCGGTTTAGGCTGATCCCCGTTCGCTCGCCGCTACTGAGGGAGTCTCGGTTGATTTCCTTTCCTCCGGGTACTGAGATGTTTCAGTTCCCCGGGTCTCTACAGGCATTCCAGGATCGACGTTCGTTGGGCAACTCCCCTGGACTTATCGCAGCCTTCCACGCCTGTCTCTCTGATGACGCCTAGGCATCCCCCCCGTGCCCTTAGGAGCTTGACCACGCCGATCCGGACGCCGCGGTTCCTCGAAAGAAACTCGACAGCCGAAAAGGCGAGGGGTCAGTCCCCGATCTCTCTCTTCGATCGAGTGCCCAGTGTCTCGCGACACAGGACCACTCTCACTTGGGTAACGATCCCAATGTGAGGTCGGTTGCTTCACAGCAAGCGACTCTCACGCATCCGTAAGGGTTCCACTGTATTGTGGAGAGATTCTTCTACTTGGTCTGCCACGACCATTTGTTTGCGGTTCTCACTTGCGTGACCTAACCACCGGATTGTGAAAGAGCAACCGAACCCCAACGACAGACCCTCCGGCCGAAACCGGAGAGCATCCATCTTTGAGATCCGCACTGGCCGCTGGCCAGGGGGCAACGCCGCGAACGGCCCTGCCCCGCACCCAGCAGTGCAAGCAAGAAGCAAACGAAATTAGCCAAGAAGACAGCCCCTCGGATGAGGGGCCTCTTCATCGATCGATCGTGTTCGTGGTCAGAGAACCTTCGTGGGAAGCCGGCGTAAATACCATCTGATCAAGGAGACGGTGCCGATGCGGCCCTTCTTGAATCGGGTCGATGACCGAAGTCATGTCTCACGATCCTCAGAGCCGAGATTTTCTAAGAAAAATCCTTAGAAAGGAGGTGATCCAACCGCAGGTTCCCCTACGGTTACCTTGTTACGACTTAGTCCCCATCACGGGTTTCATCTTCGGCGCCTGCCTTGCGGCTCCGGCGACTTCGGATGCCCCCCGCTTTGGTGGCTTGACGGGCGGTGTGTACAAGGCTCAGGAACACATTCACCGCGGCATGCTGATCCGCGATTACTAGCGATTCCAGCTTCATGCGGGCGGGTTGCAGCCCGCAATCCGAACTGAGGAACGGTTTTTGCGATTAGCGTGACTTTGCAGCCTAGCAACGCTCTGTCCGCCCCATTGTAGTACGTGTGCAGCCCCAAGCATAAGGGCCATGAGGACTTGACGTCATCCCGCCTTCCTCCGGCTTAACGCCGGCGGTCTGTCTAGAGTTCCCACCATTACGTGCTGGCAACTAGACACAGGGGTTTCGCTCGTTAGGGACTTAACCCAACACCTCACGGCACGAGCTGACGACAGCCATGCAGCACCTGTGCACGTTGTACCTTGCGGCCTCACCGACGTTTCCGCCGGCTAATCCGTGCATGTCAAGCCTGGGATAAGGTTTTGCGTAGCCTCGAATTAAGCCACATACTCCACCGCTTGTGTGAGCCCCGTCAATTCCTTTGAGTTTCAGCCTTGCGACCATACTCCCCAGGCGGGGTACTTCACGGTTTCCTACGACAGGAGCCCATCGGCGAGCCCCTATCCAGTACCCATCGTTTACGGCCAGGACTACCGGGTATCTAATCCCGTTCGCTCCCTGGCTTTCGCGTCTCAGCGTCAGTAGGCATCCAGGACCTCGCTTTCGCCACGGGCGTTCCTTCCGATCTCAACGCATTTCACCGCTCCACCGGAAGTTCCAGGTCCCCTATGCCCTCCAGACTCGTCGTATCCGCGCCACTTCCCGGTTGAGCCGGGGATTTCAACGACAGACGCACGAATCCGCCTACACGCGCTTAAGCCCAATGATTCCGAATAACGTTCGCACGGTTCGTCTTACCGCGGCTGCTGGCACGAACTTAGCCCGTGCTTCCTCCAGGGATCAATCAAGGTCTTACGACCCTTTTCCCCTCGACAGGAGTTTACAACCCGAAGGCCTTCATCCTCCACGCGGCGTCGCTCGGTCAGGCTTGCGCCCATTGCCGAAGATTCTCGACTGCAGCCTCCGTAGGAGTCTGGGCAGTGTCTCAGTCCCAGTGTGCCGGGCCACGCTCGCACGCCCGGTAGGCATCGCAGCCTTGGTGGGCCATTACCCGCCAACAAGCTAATACCACGACAGCCCGTCCCAAGACGCCGAAGCTTTGGCAAAACACCGATGCCGGTGTCGTTGCGTCGCTGGGGATTACCCGCGGTTTCCGCGGCTATACCCAATCTTGGGGTTGGTTACCGTCGCCTTACTCACCCTGCGCACTGGCCTTGCGGCCCGTTCGACTTGCATGCCTAATCCACGCCGCCAACGTTCATTCTGAGCCAGGATCAAACCCTTCGAGATTGGTCGTCTCCCTGCTCCGAGGAGCAAGAGATCCAGTCCTCACCTTCAAAAGGGTTGAGGAATTTGCTAACTGGTCGCAGCTCGAGTTCGCCGGGGCAAGCCCCTGCTGGCTCGTGCTGTTGGCTGTTGGATCCGTCTCCGTCGCGATTCGACCTCCAACCAAACGGGGTCGAGACGACTCAAACGGCTCCACGCCGGCTTCCCTCAAAGGTTCTCTTCAACCACAAGAACCACGATCGACCGGATTGTCAAAGAACGAACGTGCTGCCGAAGCAATTGGCCGGAGTGACTTGCCCTTGAAGGCGTGTCACGCCGGCCCACCTACCGACAACATCGCGGCCCGCTGTCATGGTGAGCGGTTTCCCGTTCCCAGGTCAGCCGGCCGTTTCGTTGTCACCCGTGGTGACACAGGCGACAAGGGGAATAATACCCAGATCCGAGCCAGAGTCAACCACTTCCTCTCAAATCCCTCACAAGTTTTACTTAAATCCTTGGTAAATCAGGTGTTCAGGGTGACTCGATTCTTTGCGAGTCGTGACAGGCACCTCCGCTGACCGGGGGAATCAGGGCGATTTCCGATCCCTTCACGATCGTCATTTGGTCGGAAGCGTATTCCGAATCGATGGCGATCATCAGATTTGGGACGAGGGGGGCCAGTTCCGGGTAGTCACGGGCGATCTGCAGCCTGAGGCTGGCGACGGTTGAGGCCTCAGGTAGGTTGAGGGTGAGCACGGATTGTCCGGCCAGTTGTTTGGCCAAGGCGAAGAGTCGGATGGTGACTTGCAAAGGAGTTGCTCGCTCTCTTCGCTGTTAGTAAGTGGAGGGCAGCGACGGAATCCTATCCCAACTCGCTTCGACGGATTTGCCGCGGTCTGTTGTCATTGAGGTGGAGAGCGAATCCATCGTTGGTAGTCTTCGGGTGTGTCGAGATCCTCGAGAGCTCCTGATTCGTCGACCGCGACTTCAATGACCTCTGAGGCGTGGAGCGCGACCAGCGCATTCAGTCCGACACCCTGGGGGAGTTCGCGACTTTGAATCGCCAGGGTCCAGGGTAAGACGATGGGGTGACCACGTCGCCCTTGGTAGGTTGGTATCAGGATCGCTTCGGGAACGGTCTCGGAATGTTTCATAAGTTGAGCGACGAGCGCGGCGGTGATACCGAGGCTGTCGGCCGGTGTGAGCATGACTGCAGATGGACAGTCCGATCGTTCCAGGTGAGCCAGGCCGATCTCGAACGAGGCCCGCATGTCGGGGGGGCGGTTCTCCGCAATCTTGACGATGGCCCCTGCCCTGTCGGCTTCGTCGATCAGAGTACTTGCCCCGGCTGCATCGCGAGGCGGAGTGATGACGACAACCGGCTTTGCTCCCCCCTGCCCCAGGGCGTGGACAACCCGGGCGATCACTGTCCGGCCGTCGATGGGCAGGATCAGCTTGGGCCGGCCCATCCGTTCGCTCCGCCCGGCGGCGGGAACGATTGAGGCGATCATGCGAGGGGGCGCCCGGCAACCGGGACTTCGTCGGGAGCCGGTTCGATCGTCGGGCGCGTGGCCTGGCCGCCCGGTCCCAGGTTGCGCCTGGCGATCAGCTCAGCCACAATACTGATCGCGATTTCAGGGACGGTCTGCGAACCGATGTCCAGCCCGACCGGCGCGGCCACGCGTCCGAGGGCCGACTCAGAAAAGCCCATGTCTCGCAAACTCGCGAAGATGAGCCGGATTTTGCGGCGGCTGCCGATCAGGCCGACGTACGTTGCGGGGGTCGAGGCCAGATGATAGAGCGCTTCCTGATCGTGGCCATGGCCCCTGGTGACGATCAGAGCATAAGTTCGCGATGTGATCTCCAACGCGGGGAGAACTTCATCGATCGGTCCGACGACGATCCGCGTCGCCATGGGAAATCGCTCGGAGTTGGCATACTGATGTCGGTCGTCGACGACCCAGACCTCGAAGTCGGCCTGAGCGGCGAGGTTGGCGACCCCCTGCCCCACGTGTCCTCCCCCAACCACGACGAGGCGGATCCGAGGTAAGGTCGGTAAAAAGGCCACCCCGGCTTGGACGCTGGGCCGAGGTCGATCGGAGAGCGGACGCACACCTTTGACCGCTGCACCCGGTATTTCGGTTGCCGGCCAGGCCGCTGTGAGCGTCCCATCGTGATCGAACAGGAACCGGCACCCGAGTGGCAGCCCCGCGCGAACCGCGTCAATGACGACAGCTTCGGTATACCCTTCGCCGGATTCGAGGAGCCGCTGATAGGCTCGGATGTAAGTCAGCGGATCGGGCCCGCGGAGGGCCTCGGTGGCGATGACCATTTTCCCGCCGCAGATCAGGCCGTCGGCCCAGGCATAGTCGTGGTCGAGGATGAACGAGTGAACCTCCGCGCCCGACTCACCGATGCGGCGGATCGCCTTTTGTTTCACCTCGGCCTCGACGCATCCCCCTCCGAGCGTACCGGCCTGACCGCCGTCGGGGTCGACGACCATCAAGGCCCCCGCTTTTTGGGGGGTCGAACCCTTGGTCTCGACCACCTGGCAAATGATCTGTTCCCGACCGCGCTCCAGGGCGTCGGTCAACCTTTGCAGCACGTCGCGCATCGCGCCTTGGCCCTACCCGATCGAGGCAAATCGTAAGGCTGTCACCATGCCAAGGCTATCCCGTCCGTCGTCATTCGACAATCGGGCACTTCGATCGTACCGCAGGATTGTCTCGACGAGTCCCACACGTTGCGCTGCGAGACTCCGCGGATCGGTTTGCCTGCCCTACCGGGCGGACCGCCATTGTGATCGAACACTTCGTATCATCCGGTCCGCAATGCCAGACCTGTGTCGGCGTCGAACCAGGCTGCGAGATTCGGGTCGATCTGAATTGGGACACGGTCGCCGACCCGGATCGCACTGCTAGGCGAAATCCGGAGGCTGAGTGGGTGCGGCCCGAGGTGGACCGTTGCAATCGTCTCGTGCCCGAGCGGCTCGAGTCGGCGCACTTCGGCAGAAGTGTTCAAACGGGTGGCCGCTGT
This sequence comes from Singulisphaera photorubra, assembly GCF_045290345.1. Taxonomy (GTDB): domain Bacteria; phylum Planctomycetota; class Planctomycetia; order Isosphaerales; family Isosphaeraceae; genus Singulisphaera. The sequence continues at coordinate 7,735,184 of NZ_CP155447.1, forward strand.
GGACTCCCCATCTGCCAGAGCGATCTGTTCGGGGCGAACCCCGAGGTCGGCTCGGGCCCGTTTCCGCTCGCGAAGCGGTTCAGTCCAACCCAAGCCAATCGCTGTCGTCCAGGTCGACTCCAAGGGCGTGCCCGCGACGTGGATCCTGATCGATTCCGCCGACCATTCAATCTCACAGGGGAGAACGTTCATCGGCGGGCTACCGATGAATTCGGCGACGAACCGGCTCGCTGGGTGGTGATAGACTTCCAGGGGAGTCCCTGCCTGAACCACCCGCCCTTGGTCCATCACGGCGATTCGGCCCCCCATCGCCATTGCCTCGGCCTGGTCGTGGGTGACGTGGATCATCGTCGTTCCGAGCTTTCGGTGAAGATCGATGAGCTCGGCCCTCATCGACGCACGGAGCGGGGCGTCGAGGCTCGAAAACGGCTCATCGAGCAGAAATACGCGGGGCTCACGGACGATCGCACGTCCCAGCGCGACCCGCTGACGCTGGCCCCCTGAAAGTGTCGCTGGCCAGCGGTTGAGGAGTTCGTCCAGGCCGAGCCGGGCCGAAACCGCCGTGACTCGACTCAGAATCTCAGGCTTCGGGAAACGCCGGGCGCGGAGGCCGAACGCGAGGTTTCCATGGACCGAGAGATGAGGGTAGAGCGCGGGGGTCTGAAACACCATCGCGATGTCGCGATCCGCCGGAGACAGTCCATCGGCCCTCTGTTCGCCGATCCAGAGACTTCCCGCAGTGGGCGTTTCCAGCCCAGCGATGAGCCGCAAGAGGGTGCTCTTCCCCGAACCCGAGGGCCCGACCAGTACGAACAGTTCGCCATCACCGATGTCGAGGTCGATCGCCGAGACTGCCGAGACCTCCCCAGGATAAGTCTTCGAGATATTCTTCAATGCGACCTGAGCCAACGACCCTCCCCCTCATTCAGTAACTGATTGTTCGGGCTCCCCAGATCATACCTTGGCGGGAGCCGAAGTGGTCCATCCTTAAAAGAAGGTGTCGGGACGCCGATTGGTGTGCGACTGAGAACCGGCCGGTCCTGCTGTGTGATTCCTTCAAAGCTCAACTCACGCTTCGTGGAGAATCCGCTTGCCGGATGCATCGCAAAAGTGCTGCATTTTCGCCGGGTTTTATGGCCCTTTTGGGGCGAAATCAAGGGCGAAGGATTCTTGTTGCTCCAGGTTGGGGGTGGTGTTAAACTTTCCTTAAATGTGTGGTCGATGAGATCATGCACGAAATCCATGAAAACATGACGCGACGCTCGACTTTTCCGACGAGGGAGTGGCCCGATGTTTCAGCTCAAGAATGGGTCGAACCGGGATTGTGACGGGGTGACTCGGCGCGATGTTCTTCGAGTCGGATCGCTCTCGGCGCTCGGGTTGGGCTTGCCCGAATTTCTTCGGGCTCGGGCGATGGCGGGATCGCCGGGCAAAGAGGTGTCGTGCATCCTGCTCTGGCTTCAGGGTGGGATCAGCCATATCGATAGTTTCGATCCCAAGCCCGAGGCTCCGGCCGAGATCCGAGGTGAGTTCGGGGTCATCGATACCAAAGTTGCCGGCATCCAGGTGTGCGACCCGCTGCCCAGGCTTGCTCAGCACCAGGATAAGTTTTCGATCCTCCGCTCGCTCAACCCGCGCAATGGTTCGCACGGAGTGGCCGACGCGTACATGATGACGGGGCATCCGTTCAACCAGTCGGTCACTTTCCCTTCGTTTGGAGCGGTCGTTGCGAAGGAGAAGGGGGACCGGAACAGCATGCCTCCTTACGTCCAACTTGGCGTGGCGATCGACCAGCGGTTTGGCGGCGGAGTGGCTGGCTTCCTGGGGGATCAGTTCAACCCGTTCGTCCTCCCTGGTGATGCGTCGAGCCCCAGCTTTACGGTCCGCGACGTGACCTTGCCCGGCGGCGTGGACCATGAACGCTTCCAGCGCCGGATGAAAGTGCTCGAAACCGTCGACACCTGGCAGGCCCAGTTCGAGTCGAGCACCGCGGCGCTCGAGGCGGCCGACACCTTCTATGAAAAGGCGTACAACCTGGTCACCGCGCCTCAGGCGAAGAAGGCGTTTGACATCGGCCGTGAAGACCCTCGGATTCGTGACCGGTATGGCCGCCATTCGCTGGGACAGGGCTGTTTGCTGGCGCGTCGACTGATCGAGTCAGGCGTCCGGTTTGTCACCGTCACCGACGGCGGCTGGGACACGCACCAAAATAATTTCACCTCGCTCAGGGACAGGCTACTCCCACGGCTCGACACGGCTCTCTCGGGCCTACTTCAAGACCTCTCCGACCGCGGGATGCTGGAATCGACGCTCGTCTTGACCCTGAGCGACTTTGGCCGGACACCGAAGGTCAACCCGTCTGCGGGGCGTGACCACTGGTCCACCGCTGGCATCGCGCTGTTGGCTGGGGGCGGGATCCGGCCTGGAGTCGCCGTGGGCTCCACCAATGCCCTGGGTGAGCAACCCACGGAGGCGCCGTACTACACGGAAGATCTCGCTGCCACGCTCTACCATGGGCTGGGTATCCCTCTCGATACCACCCATGTCACTCCGGACGGTCGCCCGATCCAGATCAATTACGAAGGTCGTCCGATTCGCGAGCTGGTTTGAATTTGATCTGGTGTTGGTCCGTGACCCAGGCGGCCGAAATCGGCCGCCTTTTTTCATGCGCTTGACGACGGAACGCGGGACCCGAGCCGATGTCGCGCGGCCTCAGCCCGTCTTGCGCAGAACCTGGATCCACGCAGAGGGATCGGGCAAATGGGAACGGAAATGCGAGGAGGGATCGCTCGATTTGCGCATAAAAAAATGAGGGCGAATGGCCGGTCAATACCGGCCATCCGCCCTCAATTGACTCAGAAGCCCTGGCCCGAGGGGACCACGGACTGGTAGGAGGGGGCTGCGCAGGTGTCGCAGGGAGCGGGGGCCGCGTAGACGACCTGGGTCGCATGAACGCGCTTCTTGTGGAAGAGGCCGCCGAAGAGCTTCTTGCGGGGGTGGCCGCACTTCGGAGCGGGCTCACAGACCGGGGCGGGCGGGGGACAGGGGGCGACCACGACGGTCGCGACCGGTGCGCAAGTCGCGGGGGCCTTGCAGCGCTTCTTGTGGCAAGCGCTGGCATCGCTGCTCAGCAGAAGGGTGCCGAAGAGACCGGTCAGGGCCAAGGTCAACAGCTGTCGTCGCATGGACTTGTCTCCTAGATTACTTCATACTCAAAGTCAGGACCTCACGGGAGGTCCGGCAATACGAGTCTTTCGGTTGGGCAATTTCGGCGCCCTCTCGAAGAGTAGAATAAAATAAGGATCGCATTCCTGCAATGGGTTTTCCTTAATATGGGAAAAATGGGTGAGATGGGCCGCGTATTCCGCCTGTTGCTCGTCTCTGGATCTTTGGATTTCATGTGGCGTATTTCGATCGGTCATGTGCGTGTGTGAGCGTAATGGCAAACACTGAGAGTCGTCGATGTGACGAGAACGAGTCGATCCGACTGTCCGGAGCACGGTGGTGGGTGGCCTGTGCGGTCGTGTTCATCGCGGCGCTTGCGGCGACGTTGCCGACCTTGGGGGACATCGGGCTGACCTGGGACGAGCCCGCCTACCGGTACAGTCAGATCATGTCGGCCCAGTGGTGGGAGCGTTTGGCGGATGCGAGGTCCGGTGAGGAGGTCTCGGCCCTGCTTGACCCCGACGTTCTGTTGTACTACTGGCCCTATGGCCGGCACGGGATCAATTTTCATCCCCCGCTGGCGGGGCAGTTGAATCTGGCGACGCACGCACTGGTCGGACGCTGGGTGAAGGACATTCCGTCGCGGCGGTTGGCCTCGGTTCTCGAGTACGCGCTGACGATCGCGATTGGATTTGGGTTCCTTGCGCGGCGGTATGGAGTCTGGGTTGGCGGTGTGATGGCTGGGGCCTTGTTGTGTATGCCTCGGGTCTATGGCGATGGTCACATCGCGGGGACCGATATGCCCGGCCTCCTGCTCTGGGCCGCTACGGCGCTGGCGTTCTGGAAGGGCCTCCATGAACCGGGGGGGAGGCGGTGGCGAATCCTGGTCGGGGTGCTGATCGGCCTGGCGTTTGTGGAGAAGATGGCGGCCGTGCTGGTTGTGCTCCCGTTGCTCGCCTGGCTACTGGTCAGCCACCTGCCGAGAGCGTTCACCCGGGAGGGAGGTGGGAAGGCCGCCTGGATCGATGGCCTGCTGACGACGTTGGCCATGCTTTTCCCCCTTGGGGTCGCCTTCGTGGAAATTCTCCGCTTGAAGGAGAAGCTCCCGCCGCCGTTGACCACGAACCTTTTTGTCGCTCGGCCGCCGAGTGTTGTTCCCGGCATGATCCTGGCCGTCCCGCTGATGGTCTGGATCCTCCGTCGGTTGCTCGGACGGGTCTATCGCGGGAGCCTGGTCTGGGGGCAAGAGCGGCCGGCGATTGAGACCTGGACGGCCATCCTGGCGTTCGCCCCCGTCGTGAGCTGGCTGGGAAACCCGGCTTGGTGGCGCGAGACACTGCCGAGGTTGGCGCACTATTACATGCTCAATACCGATCGGCGTGGTTCGCTCCCTGATATCTGGATTCTCTACCTGGGCGAACTCTACGAATTCAGTCTGCCGTGGCACAACGGCTGGGTCTTGATTGCCGTCGTCACTCCCTTGGCGATCGTCCTGGCGGCCCTTGCCGGCATGATTTACGCGATTCGGGTTGTGCGCCAAGATCGTATCCCGCTGTACTTTCTGGTTCACTTTCTGACCTGGCCGATCCTCCGGATGCTGCCGACCCCGGCCCATGATGGGGTCCGCCTTCTGCTCCCGGCCTTCTTTTTCATGGCGGGATTGGCGGGTTGGGGGACGGTCTGGGTGGCGGACGGCCTGGCGCGTCGGCTCAGCGTACGACTCGTCTGGACTCGGAGCGTTCTGGCCGGTCTCGTACTGCTGACCTCGGCCTGGCAACTGGTCAAGGTCCATCCCTTCGAGCTTTCGTACTACAACGAGCTGATCGGCGGGCCAAAGGGGGCGCGGGAGAAGGGTTTCGAACTCGCTTACTGGTATGACGCCTTCAATCCTTCGGCGATCGCGGCGATCAATGAACTTCTGCCGCCGGGGGCCGCGGTCAGCTTTTTCACGGGCAAGGTGGAGGCGCCCACGTTCTCGGAGCTTCAGTCGTTGGGGGCCCTGAGAGGGGACATCGACCTTGGGATGAAGGACTCGAGCAAGTTCCCCTATGGCTGGCTGCTCACCCAGGATGCCAAAGCGTCGTCGCAATCACGGCTCCTGTTTGCCATGAAGCCGTTTTACTCGCTTGCTCCTGCGCAACTAGATCGACTAAGGGTTGCGTCGGTTGCCGATCCGTTGGCCGTCTCGCGCGCTGTCGCGTTGAATCTGCTTGCCTCCGGTTCGAGCGAGCCGGCTCCTCGGGTCGAGATCCCTGAGTGGGTGCGCCGGTCCGCGCCCTGGCTGGGGCGGTTCTGGGGAGAGGGACTCACGAAAGCTCCGCTTCCGCAGGTCAATGAGCCCCTGTTCGAGTGGGCCCGTGACGATCCGGCCGGTTTGCGTTCGGCCGCACAAGCCATCGTCGCGGCCGCGCCTGCGATCGTGAAAGAGGCCCCCATCACTCTCAGCTCGGGAGCCTCCGCGCTCCTGGCCGTCCTGACCCGGTTCGACAGCCAGGGCTCGCCTGACGGTCGGATCCCGGCTCGCCGGTTCGCCAACCAGCTTCTCGAGATTCGCCCCGAAGCGTTGACCGAGGCGATCGAGATCTTGATTTCTCGCCCCGAGGACGTGCGGACGGTACTGACTCGATTTGCCTACACCGACGCGGATGCGATCGGCGGCTATCTGGATCAGGCCTACGCCGCCTCGCCCGTAAAATCCGGACGTTGAGCCGGCTTTCTTGTAGGGCGTGCACGGCTCGGCAGGTTTTGCCGCCTTTGGTCTGCACTCGAGGTTTTGCCGAAACAGGTAACCGGGCGGATTTGCTCGTGTGGCCCGGACAACCAGATGTCCGGGCTCACTCACAAACCAACGCCCCCCATTCGGGTGGAAGGCGGGGAGCTCATGCTCCCCGCTCGCCAGGCCTCTTTTCTATGCGTTGACCTGTTCGCTGCCGACGGCCAAGGGTTCATCGAGCGCTTTGGTGGGGCGATGCATTCGTATGACGGTCAGGGCCAACAAGAGGGCCACCGCGCTGATTGCGGCGGCCTCCCAGAATGGAGCCGCCGGGCCGCGTCGCGCGAGCAGAAGGTTGGCGACGACGTAATTCGCCATTCGCGCCAGGGTCTGGGCCGACGAAAGGACCCCGAAGACGGCCCCTTGCTCTCGGTCAGGGGTGATCCGGGAGAGCAAACCGGTCACCGTCGGGCTGGCCAGGCCTTGGCCGACCCCCACGATGAGGGTCGCTCCGAGCAGAGTGGGAGCGCTTTCTGCCAGCGCGAGACCGACGAATCCGAGACCGAGCGTGGCAACGCCCACGAGGATCAGCCTGGGTTCACCGTACTTGGGAACCAGGCGGCGGATGAAGCCCCCTTGCACGAGGGCGCTGACGAGGCCGAGGAACGAGAAGCCAAAGGCCGCTCCGCGCGCATCCCAGTCGAGGCGTTCACGCAGGAAGAGGCTGAACGTTCCTTCGAGCGCGGCGAAGGCGAGGACGACCAGCGATCCCAGGATCACGAGCCGGCCCACTCCGGGAAGCGTCATGGTGTCGATGATCCCCCGCCAGCTCACAACCCGCGCGGCTTGCCGGGCCTGGGTGTCCTGGGGGAGCGATTCGGGGAGTCGGGTGAGGACGAGCACCCAGGCAAACGTCGAGAAGGCGGCCGCCACCAGGAACGGGATCCGCAGCCGCCATACCGGGTCGACAGGCAACTCGAGCAAGAGGCCGCCGAGGAGCGGCCCCAGCACGAAGCCGAGGCCAAATGCCATGCCGATCAGGCCCATCCCGCGCGCCCGGTTTTCCGGTTTCGTGATGTCGGCCACGTAGGCCTGGGCCACGAGGATATTGCCGCCGGAGGCTCCGTCGAGCATTCGGCCCAGGAGCATGACGGTGAAGTTTGATGAGAAGCCAAGGATCAAGAACGAGAGCGCGGTGCCCGCCTGGCTGACGATCAGGACCGGCCGACGACCGTAACGGTCGCTGAGGCGCCCAAGGATCGGACCCGCCACAAGCTGGCACAACGGATAGGCTGCGAACAGCAAGCCGATTTGTCCGCCCGAGAACCCGTACTGCTTGGCAAAGGGCGCAAGCAGAGGCATGACAATGCTGAAACCGAGCAGATCGACAAGGACGATCGTGATCACGACACCAAGCGGAGACATTAGCGGCGGTCCTCCCCCGACGCCACTTCCGCGGCGACATTAGCAGATTCGGGCCCATAGCGGGCCTCGCGCATTTGATCGGCCCGGGCCTTCACTTCCAGAAGGAGCCGGGCTTGGGCGACGATCACCGCGTATTCGACGCCAAAGGCACCGAGATTGAAGGCGATGGTCGCCGCGGCGATTCCCAGGTGCCAGAGCGGATTCAGCCCCTGCGTGTCCGCCGCGGCGCCGAGCCAGGCGGTGATCGCGATCAGGGTCATGCTCCAGAACTCGAAGCGAAACGCCTTTCGCTTGTTCTTCTTCGCCTGGTCGTTGATCCAATCGGGCAGTTGGTAGACTCGTACCACCTCCTTGGCCCACTTACCGGTGGCCAGGAAGTAGGTGTAGACGATCGAATGGACGCCGAGCGTCGCCATGGTGGTGAATAAGGCGAACAGCAAGTGAATCCCACGCCAGATCGAACCTGGCCCGCGCGGTTCGCCGCTGGCGAGTAGACCGAGGACGAAGCTGGCGATCAGGAGCGAGCCATCAGTGACGGCGAGCACGAGGAAGTAGCGAAGCATTGCATTGAGCCACTCAGCGGAGCATAGCAGCGAACCTACTGCCGAGGTCGATCGCTCTAAGGTACGCGAATGCTCCCGGTCTTGGCAACGTGACGCCCCTCACGACCCATAGCCAGGCGCGTTATAATTTTAGTTCCCTTGATGGTGCGTGACTAACGAACTCCTTTGCCTAGAGGCGGAGCCGCCAACGTGAACGACGCCTGGATCGCCGACCGGATGAAACAGATCGAAGCCTCGGGGATCCGCAAGGCGTTCGACATGTCGAAGTCGATGAAGAACCCGATCAACCTCTCGATTGGACTCCCTGACTTCGATGTCGCACAGCCGGTCAAGGCGGCCACGATCGAGGCGATCGAGCAAGGCCGCAACGCCTACACGCTCACCCAGGGCATTCCCGAACTCCGAGGCAAGCTACAATCCTCGGTCGATGCCGAATTCGGTCATCAGGACCGGCAGGTGATCGTCACTTCGGGCACGTCGGGTGCCTTGTTGCTCGCGCTTTCGTCGGTGGTCAATCCGGGGGACGAAGTGATCGTCTTCGACCCCTATTTCGTCATGTACGGCAACCTCGTGGCGCTGGCGGGCGGGACCACGGTTCTGGTCGACAGCTACCCTGACTTTCGGATCGACGTCGAGAAGGTCGCCGCCGCGATCACGGTGCGGACCAAGTGCATCGTGGTCAACTCGCCGGCCAATCCGACCGGGGCGGTCGCCTCGGCCGAGGAGATGCAGGCGCTTGCGACGCTCTGCCGCGAGCGCGGCGTCCTACTGATCAGCGACGAGGTCTATCGCGCCTTCTGCTACGACGACTCATTCGCCACCCCCGCGACCTGGAACGACCAGGTTCTGGTCGTCGACGGCTTCAGCAAGGCTCACGGCATGACCGGCTGGCGGCTCGGGTTCGCCCACGGTCCGGCCCACGTGATCCAGGAAATGGCCAAGCTTCAGCAGTTCAGCTTCGTCTGCGCTCCGAGCGTGGTTCAGTACGCCGGCGTCGTGGCCCTCGACCAGGATCTCAACACTCGGGTCGATGCCTATCGCAAGAAGCGCGACGCCGTCGTGGCGGCCCTCTCCGAAGACTTCGACCTCGCCTGTCCCGCAGGCGCTTTCTACGCGTTCCCGCGTGCCCCTTGGGGAACGGCGACCGAGTTCGTCGCCGAGGCGATCCGCCGCAACCTGCTCATCATCCCCGGCAACGTCTTCAGCAAGCGCGACACTCACTTCCGGATCTCCTACGCCGTCGATGATTCGACGCTGGCGCGCGGTCTCGAGATTCTTCGCGAGATGGCGCGGACCCCGGTGACCACCCAGGCACGCTAAAGCGGTGGATCCGGCACGTTCTCCTCTTCGGGCTGGCCGAGCTACCACCAGGTGCCCGGCCGGCCCGATCGTATTTCACTCGGGTCCGAAATCACCCCTTGGACTCGCGCCGACCCCTTTTGGGAATCACGGCCGAGCCGGCCGGGCTACGATCCACCGAGATCTGTAGCCTGGCCGGCTCGGCCGTGATTCATCATTGGGTGAGCGAGATCATCGGGCGACCCGCCTTGACCGAGAGGGGTCGAGCCTGTACTTTACTGGTCAGCTATTTAACCTTAAGGTAAATTACGAGTGTTGGCCGATCTTCTTCGTAGCGAGGTCGCGAGCCGATCGTGTGCCTCAGGTCAATCGGGGGGAGAATCAGGATGTGGAAAAAGGTTCTCATCGCGCTCGCGGTGATTGTCGCCGGCTTTGTCGGCGTCGTTGCGATGCAGCCATCCGGGTTCCGCGTGGAGCGAACGGCGACCATTTCCGCCCTTCCCCCGGCGGTCTTCGCACGTGTCAATGACCTTCACCAGTTTCAGACATGGTCACCCTGGGCGAAACTCGATCCTGCGGTGAAGATGACCTTCGAGGGACCGTCGGCAGGAACGGGGGCCATCTACCGATGGGCCGGCAATACCGACGTTGGTGAAGGAAGCATGACGATCACGGAGAGCCGTCCCAGCGATCAGGTCAGGATGAGGCTGGAATTCCTGAAGCCGTTTTCGGCCACCAACACCGTGGAGTTCACGTTCAAGCCAGAGGGTGACCACACCGCCGTGAGTTGGAGCATGGCCGGCAAAAACAATTTCGTTGCGAAATTATTTCAACTGTTTATTAGTATGGACAAAATGGTTGGCGGTGATTTCGAGAAGGGGCTGGCGCAACTGAAATCGGTGGTAGAAGGCGAGTCCACGCAAGCCACTGTCTTCAAGAGTGGCTACGCGCCCGTGAACGGGCTCAAGATCTATTACGAGATTCACGGCGCCGGTCGCCCGTTGGTTCTGCTTCACGGTGGCGGATCGACGATCGAGACCTCATTCGGAAAAGTCTTGCTCCCCTTTGCGAAGAACCGGCAGGTCATCGCCTTCGAGCAGCAGGGGCATGGACGCACCGCCGACGTCGATCGCCCCTTCAGCTTCGAGCAGTCGGCGGACGACACCGCCGCTCTGCTTCGGTATCTCAAAATCGAACGAGCCGACTTCTACGGCTATAGCAATGGAGGCAACGTCGCCCTCCAAATCGCGATCCGGCACCCGGAACTGGTGCGTAAGCTCGTTGTCGCCGCGGCCATGTTCAAAAATGACGGCCTCGACCCCAAGCTTCGAGAGTCGCTCAAGCATGCGTCCCCTGAGGATATGCCAGCAAGTTTACGAGAGGCTTATCTCAAGGTGGCGCCGAATCCTGAGGCATTGCCCACCTTTGTCGCCAAGTGTGCGAAGCGCATGCTGGAATTTGAAGACTGGCGAGAGGAGGACCTCCGGTCGATCGACGCACCCACGATGGTCATGATCGGGGATGCCGATGTCGTCCGCCCCGAGCACGCCGTGGAGATGTTACGCCTGCTCCCCCTTGGCCAACTTGCCGTGCTTCCCGGCACGGATCACATGACGCTTGTGGAACGAGACGATTTGCTGCTCGCGATGATTCCGACATTCCTCGATTCACCCATGCCAGTACTCAAGGAGAATCAGGCACATGACCACTGATGGGACTCGTTTGGCCACGGATCCATCCGAGCGAGAGGTCTTGATCACTCGCGTTTTCGATGCACCTCGTGAGCTCGTGTTTCGCGCATGGACCGATCCGGAGCACCTGACCCGTTGGTTTGCGCCGACCGGCTGCACGACGCAGTTCCGCGAGTTCGATCTCCGCCCGGGAGGCGTCTTTCACTCTTGCGTTCGAAGCCCCGAGGGACACGAGTGCTGGTGCAAGGGGGTCTATCGCGAAATCGCCAAGCCCGAGCGGATCGTCTATACGGTTGCCATCTCGGATGCGAATGGCAACCTGGTCGGTCCTGCTGAAGTTGGAATGGACCCGGACTGGCCGAGAGAAACGATCGTGACGGTGACGTTCGCCGAGCTCGCGGGGAAAACGCAACTCAGCTTGCATCAGACCGTACTCGAGTCGCTAGCCAAGCGCACCGGAGCTCATCCGAGTTGGCTCGAAATGCTCGACCATCTCGCTCTGGACCTGGCGAACAACGTGCTGCTGTAAGCCGATCTGCACGGAAGCGGCAAGGTGGTCGCAATCAGAGTAGAGACGACAGACCGACGACGATCAGGCGAATGGATGGCCTGATCGTCGTGATCTCGTTTCCGGCGTTGGCTCAGGCGCTTTCCTTCTTACGTTCCGCCGCTGACTTGGCAGGGGTCAGTGGGAGCGGAGGCGTGTCGAAGAGGTTTTTTTCCTTGCGGACGACCTCGGGGGTTACCACGAACCGCCCCTTCTCCTTGGCCGAGCGATCGGGCAGCTCGTACATGATCTCGAGCATGATCTCTTCAACGATCGATCGCAGTCCGCGAGCGCCCGTGTCTTTGGCCTTGGCCTTCTTGGCGATCTCGATCAGGGCCTCGGGGGTGAACTCGAGGTCGGCCCCTTCCATCTCGAAGAGCTTGCGGTACTGCTTGACCAAGGCGTTGCGGGGCTCGGTCATGATCTGGACCAGGGCGTCGACATCCAGGGGCATGAGCGGGCAGACCACCGGGAGCCGGCCGACGAACTCGGGGATCATGCCGAACTCGAGGATGTCGTCCGAGGTGACCTTGTCGAGCAAGGAGCCGAGCTCCACGTTGTGCTCGGCTTCCGACTGGCTGCCGAAGCCAATGGTCTTGCGGCCGACGCGACGGGCGATCAGGTTGTCCAGGCCGACGAACGTGCCGCCGCAGATGAACAAGATATTCGTCGTGTCGAGCTGGATGTACTGCTGCTCAGGGTGCTTCCGCCCGCCTTGAGGCGGCACGTTGGCCACCGTCCCCTCGAGCATTTTGAGGAGGGCCTGCTGCACGCCCTCGCCCGAGACGTCGCGGGTGATCGAGACGTTGTGGCTCGTCTTGCCGATCTTGTCGATTTCGTCGATGTAGATGATCCCGCGCTGGGCACTCTCCAGGTCGAAGTCGGCGGCATGGAGCAGCTTCAGGAGGATGTTCTCGACATCCTCACCCACGTATCCGGCTTCGGTCAGCGTGGTCGCGTCGCCAATGGCGAAGGGCACGTTGAGGATCCGGGCGAGGGTGCGCGCCAGGAGGGTCTTGCCACACCCGGTCGGCCCCATCAGCAGGATGTTCGACTTGTCGATTTCGATCGGGCTATCGGAGTCTTCGCCATGCACCAACCGTTTGTAATGGTTGTGAACGGCCACCGAGAGGACCTTCTTGGCGCGGTCCTGATCGATGACGTAGGCGTCGAGCTGTTCCTTGATCTCACGCGGGGTTGGAATGTCGGTGAAGAGGGTCTTGGGGACACCCCGTCGCCGTCGCTCTTGGTCGAGGATCGACTGGCAGAGCTCAATACATTCGCCACAGATGTAAACGTCGCCTGGTCCTTCAACCAAAGGGCCGACGTCGCGATAGCTCTTACGGCAAAACGAGCAATACGCGTTCTTCTTGTTGCCACCGGTCGTGCTCGTCGGAGCACTGCCGCCGCCGCCCCGCTTTCCGCCTCCGCCCGACGACCCACCACCCGTAATGTCCTTACCCGATGGCATGCATAATCCCTTTCGCCCCCCGTTGGGGGAGACGCCCTGCCGGCGCAAAAGCGGCCGGGCGGTGAGTTTGGGTCCGCTTCAGTCTTGCGGTGGAGCGTCCTAATCCCGCGGCATTATTCAGGTTGAGAAGTGGGCCGTCGACGTAGCCGCTTCCTGCGGCGGCCCAATCCAACAACGGCCGCCTCAAGACAATCCGTTTCCACCAGTCTCTTGAAGTGATCAAGAGCACCCTCGTCATCCGCCAACTGACCCATTCTAGAGTACGATTTCACTCCGAGCAAGGCCGCCGGAAGGAATCCAGGCGCGAACGAGACGCTGTTGCGGATACTCCGCTACGGTCGGTTTGTGTCACCTGTCCGACTGGAAATCGTGGAAATCCGCCTCGTGTTTGGCCATCCAGGAGACGAGACGCCGGCTCGCCGCCCCAAAGGTATAGGCGGCGAGTTTCTCGGGAACTTCCCAGACCGCTCGGACCAATCCCGGTCCTGGATTCAGCTCTTCACTCAGCCCCGTCGCCGCATAAGCGTCGAGCTTGACGCGATGCTTGGTCACGCTATACCGGACGGTCTGCACGACCGGCCCGACTCGAACTCGGGCACCCGTGAATCGACGGATTCCCTCCGCCAGATCAACGGGGTCCGCGAACGACCGCCCCGCGGGATCCACTCCGTTGAGGTGGATCGTCGGAAATTCCCAGAAATGTTCCCAGAGCCGACCGGGTCCGCGCTGGACGATCAGGACCCGACCGTCCCTGACGACCAGACCGCAGGCCTCCGCCACCTCCAGTGGAGGGGATTTGGGAGTGGTCGTCGGTACCAGATCCTGAATCCCCAGGATCCGCGCCCCACATTCAGCGGCGACTGGGCAGACCAGGCAGCTTGGCGAACGTGGAGTGCATAAGAGAGCGCCGAGTTCCATGAAAGCCTGGTTGAATACACCGGCTCCTTGGGAAGGGACGAGGCGTTCCGCTGCCTCCCAGAGGCGCGCTTGGGACCGGCTCGATTTGAGGTCTTCGCGCCAGGCCAGCCAGCGGGACAGCACGCGTTGGGTATTGGCCTCAACGATCGGGGCAGGCTGATCGAAGGCAAACGAGAGAATGGCGCCCGCGATGTAGCGGCCGACTCCCGGCAACGCCCGAATCGTATCGGGGGTTGTGGGGAACGTCCCCCCGTGCTCGGTCACCACCGCGCGGGCCGCCGCGTGAAGTTGCCGGGCGCGGCGGTAGTACCCCAGGCCTTCCCAGGCCTTGAGCACCTCGGCTTCGTCAGCAACGGCCAGTGCCTGGATTGTGGGGAACTGGTTCAGGAACCGCTCGAAGTAAGGGACCACGGCGGTGACCGTCGTCTGGACCAGCATCATCTCCGAGACGAGGATGCGGTAAGGAGTCTGATCCGTTCGCCAGGGCAACGGGCGTTTCGCGTGCTCGTACCAGGCCACGAGCCGTTCGCGTACCCGGGAGCCCCAGTTCGGGTCAAGGTCGGGACCTGGCGAGGGCTCCGCCGCCAGCGGATCATCTTTTTCAATCTTTGACTTACGGGGACGTCCCACGAAAACCCGGCTCCCTCATCCTCATTCAGGGCCGCGCGGCGGCAAAAAAAGCCGAGGACGCCACGACCCAGCGGTGCATTGTAGGCGCAGGGGAACCGCCGCAGCCGGAACTGCCCAGGTGGCTCCGCGTTTTACCGTCCCGGGTGTGACCGCACACGGGTTCCGAAGACGGAACCCGTGGCGGCTGGTAATCCCTTGGTCTTCGAATATCCGAGATCCGGCCACACAATATGCGAGGCCGTTCGCGAACCTGAATCGCCTGAGCTCAGGCGGCTCGACCGCTCCCCTTCTTCGAGGACTTTGCCCGTTCCTCGAAGATCTGGCCGATCGACTCGACGACGTGCCGTTGGGCTTCCTCGGCCAGTTCCGGATACATCGGGAGGGCCAGGGTCTCGTTCGCGGCGGCTTCCGAGTGGGGGAAGTCGCCCGGGGTGTGACCCAGCGAGGCGAAGCAGGTCTGCAAGTGGAGCGGGACCGGGTAGTAGATCTCGGTGCCGATCCGACGCGCGGCGAGTTGCTCGCGGAGCGAGTCACGGACGGCCGAGGGGACCCGGATCACGAACTGGTTGTAGACGTGGAACCGGTCGGTCGACTCGCTCGGCAGGCCGATCTCGCGGGTCGACTTTTGACCATCGAAGAGATTCTGGTAGCGTTCAGCGACCGTGCGCCGGCCTTCGGTCCAGGCGTCGAGGTGGCGGAGTTTGACCCGGAGCACGGCGGCTTGGAGGGCGTCGAGCCGGGAGTTGAAGCCGACCTCGTGGTGATGGTACTTGGGTTCCATGCCGTGGACCCGGAGCCGTGCGATCCGCTTGGCGAGTTCGGGGTCGTCGGTTGTGACCATCCCGGCGTCGCCGAATCCCCCCAGGTTCTTGGAGGGATAGAAGCTGAACGCGGCGGCCGTGCCGAGTCCGCCGGTACGCCGCCCTTTGTACGATGCGCCGATGGCCTGGGCGGCGTCTTCGATGACCGCGAGCCCATGCTTCTTGGCGATCGCGGTGATCGGGTCCATGTCGGCCGTCTGGCCGTAGAGGTGGACCGGGATGATGGCCTTGGTCCGGGGCGTGATCGCCGCTTCGATCAGGGCCGGGTCGATATTGTACGTGTCAGGGTCGATGTCGACGAAAACGGGCTTGGCCCCGGTCCGCCAGATCGCCCCGGCGGTCGCGAAGAACGAGTAAGGGGTCGTTACCACCTCATCGCCAGGGCCGACCTCCAGCGCCATCAAGGGCAGGAGCAGCGCGTCGGATCCGGAGGCGCAACCAATCCCGTGCCCGGACTCGCAGTAGCTGGCCACCTCGGATTCGAGGCTGGAGACCTCGGGGCCGAGGATGAAATACTGGCTCTCGATCACGTCGCGGACCGCTCGCTCGATCTCGTCGCGAATGGTCTGATACTGCGCCTTCAGGTCGAGGGCGGGGACACTCAAGGACTCAATCGAGAGACTCATCGCCATCACTCCTTTGAGGCCCCGGACCGTACCCGAGGCGGTTCTCCATCCATGGAGAAAATCGGCCGACGCACGCTAGTCCTTCGGTCGATTTGTGTCAAGAGAGGCCATAATCGCGGGAGCTTCAGGAACTCCATGATGGCCCATCGGTTCGTAAAGCTTTGCCAGGTCATCGGATGAGGCGAAAGCGGGGGCTTCGTCATCACTGTCGAGTCGGGCGATCCGTTTGGCGACAAGCTGCTCCAGTAGCGGATCGGGGCCCAGCGCGGGGCCGAGACGGAATTCGACACCAGGATGGGCCTGCCTCAAGGCATCCCGGGCGGCGGTCAGGTCCCGAAGCAAGTGGACGCCCGCCGAGAGAAAGTAGGGAATCATCAGGACCCTGGTGGCGCCTTGGGCCACACAGCGTCCGCCGCCATCGAGGATGTCGGGCTCGGCGAGTTCGAGGAAACAGGGTTCAACGATCGAATGCTCCCCCCCCTCCATGACCCGGGCCGCAAGCTGGTGGAGGTCATCATTGGCCGGCGCATGCCGGCTCCCGTGGGCGATCAGGAGCACGGCGGTCAGGTCTGCGGTGGGCGCCATCAGTTCGGGCTCGTCGATCCTTCGCGAATTCAAACGGGAGGCGGCAAGGACTCGCGAGGAGTCCTGCCGCCTCCCATTCTAATCATGAGGTCCGCGCGACGATCAAGGTGGATCACCGTATCGCGATCAGAAATGTCCCTATGAGTTCAGTCGGGAGCGACGCCAGCCATTTTCGCTTTGGCCCGCAGCAAGGCATGCTCGTGAACCAGTTGGTCCATTTCCTTTTCCAGTGCCTTGATCAGTGCTTGCACTCGATAGTGCTTGGCGACCGTTGGTGCAGGCGAGTTGACTGGCACTGCGGACTGTGACTCTCCTGATGCCGTTCTCAGCTTTTCGTCAAACTTCTTCTCTGTGGGTCCCGTTTGCAAGCTCGTTTTCGTATTGGCGGCCGGATGTTGTAGGCCCGTGATCTGACGAAGTTGGCGGAGCCTGTCCGCGACCTCCGCGTGGACCTCATCGGTGTGACGGATGATGAGACTGATGCTCAGGAAGAATGGAGTGACAGAGCCAATCGGTCCTGTTTTGTTGAGCGGTTTTGGTTTCGTGGCCAACAAGTCCTGAGTCGGAATGTTCCAACTGCCAGGGGCGACGGATGATGTGAGAAGTTCGATCAGGGGCGCAAAGTCGGCTTTGGGCCGGTTACCCGAGGGGGGAGCCTTTTCGCTCCCGTTCACAGTCACGGTGGAGAGAAGGACCAGGTCGCCGACGTAGTAGGTCTTTGTGGAGGTTCTTGAATGCGACTCCCGATCGGTGGATTCGACCTGGTCCGCTTGCGGGGGCTTAGCCGGAACGGCCTCGCCAGGCGTGTCGTCCGGTGCTTGGACGGCGAGAGCCACGACACCGGTCATCACGAACCCGGCCATGATCGCCACTGCGACAGCGGTTTTCAGCTTGGTCACCCACATAGCGCTCAGGACTCCTTCCATAAGCGCGGCCACCGGGACCGAGAGGAGCCCGGACTTTGCCGCTCGACCTGCCACGATTCGCATCGCGGTCTGGATTGTTTCTTCCGTCAAGACTCGGGGAATCGTCGCCGCAGTGGCCTGGCGCGAGGTCCCGATCAAGAAGCCGGTGGAGAGGCCGATACCCTTGCGTGTCAATCGATCCCGCAAGAGTAGACGAGCCCGAGCCATCCGGCTTCGCACGGTGCCGACCGGGCATCGGAGCTGTTCGGCGGCCATTTCGTGGGTCAGGCCCTGGAAATAGCAGAGGACGATCGGGGCCCTGAGCCGCTCGGGGAGTCGTGCGAGTTCGTCATGGAGCAGCGGCGGAACGTCGTGCCCGTCGAGGTCTCCCAAAGGGGCCTGAGGGTCCAGGTCCGCCCTGGTGTTCTCCCGCCTGGCGCGGAGGCCCCGGTTCGCCCTGGCCCGGATCGCCACGCGATAGGCGACCGAGTAGATCCAGGGTCCGAGCGAAGTCTCGAGCTGAATCGAGCCTGCCTTGCGGACGAGGATGAGGAGGGTCGCTTGAAACGCGTCCTCGACGTCGTCGCGGTCGTGGAGCAGGTTGCGGCAGACGGTCAGGACGAGTGGGCCATGCCGGGCGAGTAACGCCTCGAAGGCGGCTTCGTCACTTCGGGCGGCGAACCGCTCGAGGAGTTGACCGTCGGTCAAGCCGGCGAGGGTTCCGCCGTGGAAGATTCGCTGAATCTGCGGGAGGACCGCGCCGCCGAGTCCGTTCGCCATGGCCGCTGATACTCCGTTTGAGAAGGCTCTGACAACTCAGATAATGCGGCGAAGCCCGGTCTCAATCCCGTTTTTTTTGAAGATTCACTCATTGTGGGAACCAGTCGCCCACCCGGCCGTGGAACCCGGGGAGCAATTCACCCCCGTCGAATTCCTCGCTGGTCGTAAGAACATCGAGGACGCTGCCTTGATTCACTGTAACAAAGTACGATCCGCATTGGGTGCATCGCACGGGCGTTACGTCCTGACACGCATCGTGTGATTCCCGGAGCGTAGAGATCTCGCGTCGTGACCTCCGCCCGGGTCGGTCTTAGTAGACCAATCCGATCCACTGACTGAATGACTCGGCACGAGCCAAGTCTTCCAGTTGCTGAACTGTGTCCTGGGCTGACGTCTTTCCCGCTTTGGGATCAGGACGCAACCGGTCACGTTCACGTACGAGATCCTCGATTTCCTGTTCCAATTCCTCGATAAGTTTGCGAGCGCGTTCACCCCCCTTGATGGGGCTTGCCGCGGGAGGGTCACTCGGCGGGGGCATCACCATTTTCTTGGCGGTGCTGTTTGGCATGACGGTGTAGGCGTTTCGCTGATGCACCAAGTGACGCAACTGAAGGAGTCGAGCTGCGACCTCTTCATGGACTTGCGGGGTATGGCGGACGATGATACTGATACTCAGCGGGAACGGAGTGATCGAACCAATTGGCGTAATTTGCTCCGGAATTTTCGGTGTGATTTGCGCCTGGGATTCGATCGTTTTATAACGTGTGGATTGATCGTCCGCGATCGCATCGTTGATTTTCCAGGTGCCAGACGCTACTGTGGATGTAATCAAATCAATAACTGGGACCATGTTGGCGTTTTTATGGTCCTTTGTGCCGATGATGTCACCGACGTAGTAGGTCCTAGGGTAGGTCTCTGACATCGAGTTTCGAGTGTTGGAGTCAGCCGGGGAAGTTTGCGGGCGCTTGGCCGGAACTGTCTCGTCAGGCTTATCATCCGGCGCTTGAACGGCGAGAGCTACGACGCCAGTCATAATGAACCCGGCCATGATCGCCAATGCGATGGCGGCCTTCAGTTTGGTCAACCACATTGTGCTCAGGACTCCTTCCATAAGTGCGGTCACCGGGACCGACAGGGCCCCGGACAGTGCCGCTCGACCTGCCGCGATTCGCATCGCGGTCTGGATTGTTTCTTCCGTCAAGACTCGGGGAATTGTCGCCGCAGTGGCCTGGCGCGAGGTCCCGATCAAGAAGCCGGCGGAGAGGCCGATACCCTTGCGCGTCAATCGATCCCGCAAGAGCCGACGAGCCCGAGCCATCCGGCTTCGCACGGTGCCGACCGGCCATCGGAGCTGTTCCGCGGCCATTTCGTGGGTCAGACCCTGAAAATAGCAGAGGACGAGCGGGGCGCGGAGCCGCTCGGGAAGTCGTGCGAGTTCGTCGTGGAGCAGCGGCGAAATGTCATGCCCGTCGAGGTCTCGCAAAGGGGCCTGAGGGTCCAGGACCGGCACGGCGTTCTCTCGCCTGGCGCGGAGGCCCCGGTTCGCCCTGGCCCGGATCGCCACGCGATAGGCGACCGAGTAGATCCAGGGTCCGAGCGAAGTCTCGAGCTGAATCGAGCCTGCCTTGCGGACGAGGATGAGGAGGGTCGCTTGAAACGCGTCCTCGACGTCGTCGCGGTCGTGGAGCAGGTTGCGGCAGACGGTCAGGACGAGTGGGCCATGCCGGGCGAGTAACGCCTCAAAGGCGGCTTCGTCACTTCGGGCGGCGAACCGCTCGAGGAGTTGACCGTCGGTCAAGCCGGCGAGGGTTCCGCCGTGGAAGATTCGCTGAATCTGCGGGAGGACCGCGCCGCCGAGTCCGTTCGCCATGACCGCTGACACTCCGTTTGAGAAGGCTCTGACAACTCAAATAATGCAGCGAAGGCCGGTCTCAATCCCGTTATTTCTGAAGATTCGCTCATTGCGGGAACCAGTCGCTCACCCGGCCGTGGAACCCAGGGAGCAATTCGCCCCCGTCGAATTCCTCGTCAGCCGTAAAAACGGTGAGTTCGCTCAGGGCGTGGTACACCGTGACGGTCCGTGTTCTCGGTTTCACGATCCAGACGGCCTTGGTTCCCGCACCAAGCCAGTCTGCTACTTTTTCGTCGACCTCCTCGACAGTGTCACCCGGCGAGACGACCTCGACCGCCAGGTCTGGTGCGCCTGGCCAGAAGGCCTTGGGGAGGCCGGTTTGCGGGAGCCTCTCGCGGCGAACGAATGCGATGTCCGGGGCTCGTACCGTGTCAGGATCGGTGGCGATCTTGAAGCCGGTCTCTGCCCCGACGACGACACCGAGTCGATGTTCCGTCACGAACTGGTCGAGGGGGCGAGCAATCCTCATGATAATGAATCCGTGCTCGAATCCCGCTGGTGACATCGATCTTAACTCTCCTCTCACCAGCTCATGTCGAACTCCGGTGTTCGGCATTTTCCAAAGTTCGTCCGCGGTTGTAGCGTGGGAAATGCTCATGATTGCCTCGGGCAAAGCTGTCGATGTTCGTTTAGTCTTTCTTGGGGCGATACCAGACGACGTTGTGAGTGGAACCGCCGACGGCGACGATGTCGGGAGTGCCGTCTCCGTCGAGATCACCGCCGCGAAGATCCTGGGCGGCGATGGCGGTATCGATGACGGTCCGGTTCCAGGTTTTGCCGTCGAAGTCATAGCCCAGCAGGCTGGTGCCCTGGCCGCGATAGCCGGCGAAGACCTCGTCGTCGCCGTCTCCATCCACGTCGGCCACCCAGAGGGCGTGGCCATCTTTCAGAGTCGAGTCGATCAGGGTCCGGGGGCCGAACTTGGGGAAAAAGTTCA
The DNA here is from genome assembly GCF_045290345.1 of Singulisphaera photorubra. Taxonomy (GTDB): domain Bacteria; phylum Planctomycetota; class Planctomycetia; order Isosphaerales; family Isosphaeraceae; genus Singulisphaera. Next base: position 7,756,172 of record NZ_CP155447.1, read on the forward strand.
GTTCTGTCGGCACGGATTCGTAGATAGCGACATCCGTTCCATGCCAGGGTTCGACCGTGGCCAGGAACTCGCGGCCATTCTTGAAGTGGCCCATGTGGACTTCGCTGGCACCGACCTTGGGGGCGTCGCCAGGCGCACCCGGGACGAGCGGATTTGTGGCGTAGAGCTCACCCCCACTAATCGCAGCGACGTAGGTGATGGTCACTCCGAGGTTGCTTGCCGCGACAACGAAAGGAGGTAGGTTTGGCCGAATCACGGCGACTTCGATGGCATGGATCACCGGGACTCTGCCAATTTCACTTGCCAGTGAGGGTTCCTGCGGGGTTTTTCCCGGGTAGCCGAGCCGCGGCCTCGGATCGATTGGCTTTGATGACTGCGCTCCGCCACCCAATTCGCCCGTTTGGATTCCTCCTCCGCCCAAACCTCCTCCGCCACCCAATCCGCCACCGCCTCCAATGCCTCCGCCTGGGATCCCGCCACCGCCTAATCCACCTCCGCCGCCCAATCCGCCTCCGCCACCGTTGCGAGGAACCAGGTCTTTGGGCAAATAGACATTGAAGAGGGTCAGGTGCGCGGGTTCCTCGGCGAAGAGGGGCGGTTTGGCCGATGGGCCGAAGATAGGTGCAACAACCAGCGCCGTGGATCTCATCAAGCGTACGTCTTTGGCAAGCTTTGGATCGGCGGGGGGTGATCCGAGGTGGGCGGAATTCTTGCCAATATAACCCTCTCTATGCATCCATCGAATTCGATGGATGCTGGGGACATCGGCGACCGGCACGAGCGCCCAGGGGTCGTCGAGCCCTTTGCCGGGGTGCGCCAGCAAGAGCTTTCCCTTAGTCGGCTGGTTCATGGAGAATTCGTAGCCGATGGCGATCTCGGCCTTGCCGTCGCCGTCAAGGTCGGCCGTGGCGGTGCTGATGATGCCGGGAGTCTGCTTCGGATTGGTGACGATCCGCTTCTTCCAGGTTGGGTTCTCATACCAGGCGCAGGTGCCGCCGCCGAGGGCGACGACGTCGGGTTTGCCGTCGCCGTTAACGTCGGCGACCTCGACCTGGTAGACGCCCGGGAAGTGGTCGTCGATGACGATCCGCTCGAATTGTGGAAGGGGGCGAGGGTCAGCGGCAACGCAGGGCACACCGCACCAAAGGCTGATGGGAAGCAGGAACGCGGCCACGGATCGAGACGAGAGTCGGGACCTGGTCGCGTTGATAAATCTACGGAGTTTCACAGGATGAGCCTTTTTGGTGTCAAGTAGTAAGCAGGGTTTGCGTTGGTTTATGGTTGCCCCGTCTGGCGGGGGCCTGAGGGTCCAGGTCCACCACGGCGTTCTCTCGCCTGGCGCGGAGGCTCCGGTTCGCCCTGGCCCGGATCGCCACGCGGTAGGCGACCGAGTAGATCCAGGGACCGAGCGAAGCCTCAAGCTGAATCGACCCCGCCTTGCGAACGATGAGGATGAGGAGGGTCGCTTGAAACGCGTCCTCGACGTCGTCGCGGTCGCGGAGCAGGTTGCGGCAGACGGTCAGGACGAGGGGGCCATGCCGGGCGAGTAACGCCTCAAAGGCGGCTTCGTCATTGCGGGCGGCGAACCGCTCGAGGAGTTGACCGTCGGTCAGCCCGGTGAGGGTTCCGCCGTGGAAGATTCGCTGAATCTGCGGGAGGACCGCGCCGCCGAGTCCGTTCGCCATGGCCGCTGACACTCCGTGCGAGAAGGCTCTGCCCACTCAGCTGATGCGGCGAAGCCCGGTTTCAATCTCGGTTTCTGCGAATTCTCTTGAGGTTCAGGGGGCGAACACGTCGGACACGCGGTAGCGAAATCCGGGCAGCAGTTCACCCCCGTCGATTTCGTCGTTGCCCGTGAGAACGACAACGACATTGGGGGCGCTGTAGACCGTGACGGTCTGCGCCTTTGGCTTCACGATCCAGACAGCCAGCGCCCCGGCGTTGAACCAGTCGGCGACCTTCTCGTCGACTTCCTCAACGGTGTCGCCCGGAGAAACTACCTCGACGGCCAGGTCAGGAGCGCCGGGCCAGAAGGCTTTTGGGAGGCCGGTTTTCGGGATCCGCTCCCGGCGGATGAATGCGACGTCGGGGGCACGCACCGTGTCAGGATCGTTCGATATCTTGAATCCGGTTTCCGCCCCGAAGACTTTGCCGAGTTGATGAGACTTGACGAATGGTTGGAGAGAACCCGTGATTTCGGCAATGATCGATCCATGCTCGCTTCCTGCTGGAGACATGGATCTTAGCTCTCCTCTCACCAATTCGTGACGCATGCCAGAGTTTGGCATTTTCCAAAGTTCATCCGCGGTTGTCGCCTGGGAAATGCTCATGATTGCCTCGGGCAAAGCTGTCGATGTTCGATTAGTCCTTCTTGGGTCGATACCAGACGACGTTGTGAGTGGAACCGCCGACGGCGACGATGTCGGGAGTGCCGTCTCCGTCGAGATCACCGCCGCGAAGGTCCTGGGCGGCGATGGCGGTGTCGATGACGGTCCGGTTCCAGGTTTTGCCGTCGAAGTCATAGCCCAGCAAGCTGGTACCCTGGCCGCGATAGCCGGCGAAGACCTCGTCGTCGCCGTCTCCATCCACGTCGGCCACCCAGAGGGCGTGGCCATCTTTCAAAGTTGAGTCGATCAGGGTCCGGGGGCCGAACTTGAACTTGGGGAGAATGTTCAGTTCTGTTGGCTCGGATTCGTAGATGGCGACATCCGTTCCATGCCAGGGTTCGACTGTGGCCAGGAACAGGCGGCCATTCTTGTAACGGCCCATGTGGACTTCACTGGCACCGACTTTGGGCGCGTCGCCAGGCGCACCCGGAACCAGCGGACTTGTGCTGTAGATCTCAGCCCCAATAAGCGGCGCGACGCCGGTTAAGGTCACTCCGAGGTTGCTTGCCGCGAGAATGACAGGAGGTAGGTTTGGCCGAATCACGGCGACTTCGATGGCATGCATCACCGGGGCTTTGCCAATTTCGCGTGGCAGTGAGGGGTCGTGAGGAGCTGCTCTCGGGGAGCCGAGCCGCGGTCTTAGATCCATTGCCTTTAAGGTCTGCGCTCCGCCGCCTAAACCCCCTCCGCCACCACCTCCAAGGGTGCCCCCTGGGATCCCGCCGCCTAATGTCCCTCCGCCACCATTGGGAGGAATCATGTCTTTGGGCAAATAGGCATTGAAGAGCGTCAGGTGCGCGGGTTCCTCGGCGAAGAGGGGTGGTTTGGCCGATGGGCCGAAGATAGGTGCAACAATCAATGCCGTTGATCTTACCAATCGCACATCTTTGGCAAGCTTTGGATCGTCGGGGGGTGATCCGAAGTAGACTGCATTTTTGCCAATATAAATAGTTTTGTGCATCCATCGAACTCGATGAATGCTGGGGACATCGCCGACCGGCACGAGCGACCAGGGGTCGTCGAGTCCTTTGCCGGGGTGCGCCAGCAAGAGCTTTCCCTTGGTCGGCTGGTTCATGGAGAATTCGTAGCCGATGGCGATCTCGGCCTTGCCGTCGCCGTCGAGGTCGGTCGTGGCGGTGCTGATGATGCCGGGAGTCTGCTTCGGATTGGTGACGATCCGCTTCTTCCAGGTCGGGTTCTCATACCAGGCGCAGGTGCCGCCGCCGAGGGCGACGACGTCGGGTTTGCCGTCGCCGTTGACGTCGGCGACTTCGACCTGGTAGGCCCCAGGGAAATTGTCGTCGATGACGATTCGCTCGAATTGAGGAAGCGTGCGAGGCTCGGCGGCGACGCAGGGAAGGCCGCACCAAGGACCGATGAGAAGAAGCAACGGGGCCAAGGAACGAGACGAGAGTCTGGGCGCGTTTGCGAATCCTCGGTGTGTCACAAGGTTGTCCTTCGGGCCTTGGTGGTAAGCGTTCGTTAGGTCAGATCATGCTTGCCCCAACCGGCGGGCGGGCCTGCGGTGTCCTCGGGTTTGACGCGAAGTTGGGCGAGGTCGATCTCATTGTGGATGTCGGACTCGGCGGATTTGAGCCGGTTCTCGAGCAACGCGACCCGCTGTTCGAGCAGAGCGATTCGCGCCTCGGCCTCGTCGGGGCGTCGGGGACGGGGGACTTCGGGGTAGCCCAACTGACGCTGTAAGGCCGAGAATAGGTAAAGTGGGTCGCGACCTCGGTTCGCTCGGGCGATTTTTCCTTCTTTTTCGCCGAAGAGGATCGCGAATTTCGGCTCGAAGCCGGGGTTTCGTCGCTTCTGTTCTGTAACGTAGAAGGCGGAGCGGACGAAGATCAGGTCGGCAAAATCAACATCACCGAGCCGGGCACGGAGTAGAAGGATGTAGTCGTGCCAATCCTCGGTGAATAACGGGTCGGACGCAATGGCTTCGAGCCCTTTACCGTAGCCGAGGCGGTTTCGCGAGATCGCTTCGAATTGGTAGACAAACAGGCCCGACAGAGTCGGCCCATCGGCTTTGTAGCGGGCCTCGCGCTCCAGAATCAAAAGCGCCTGGTCCATCGGGAACCGGCTGGTGTCATGCTCGGCCTCCGCAATGACGTGAGTCTGGAACGGAGTGAAGTAATGTCCGATCCGCTCCATCGCCGGCGCCATGAGCCCGATGGTCTTGATCTCGCTGGCAAGGTAGGAAATCGCCAACGGAAGTCGAGTGGTCGAAAGCAATTCCTCGCTGATGCGAGACAGGACATCCTGCGACGGTAATCCGTCGAGCACCCGCTCGCGAAACGCGTGGAAGAAGTAAGCCTGCTCGATGTATTCCTCACGATCGAGCACGGGCATGAACGGCTCCTTATCTGTCTCGGCGTGGCGCAATCGGTCCTGACGCGGCAAAACTGCCGCCCCGGAGGATTGTACACAACAGCTTCGTTTCCCAGGCACCCTTTTCGGGGGTCGCCGGGTTTCGGCACAATGGGCTTGCGTTCGCCTCAAGCGTCTGGGCACCGTTGGAGGGGGCGAGCCGTCAACCAAGGCCAGGTTGTGGATGCTCCTCAGTTGTTCGTGTTTAGCGATTGCATTGATCGGTCGTGTAGAATGGATCGCAGGGGTTAGTTTTTGAAGGTGGCGAGTGTGGGTTTGGTCAATTTCACCCCTAGCGTGAATCAACTCCGCGTATCACCGTGCTGTTCGGTCGTCGCGCCGACCTTCTGAGACCGGGAGAGGATCCCATGAATCCGCAGGTGAGTTCGATTGTCGACGTGATCTTGGATCGATCGCCGGAGGAGTTGATTGGCGGCGTTTTGCTGGCGCTGGTGCTCGCCCTTGGGCTGTCTGGCCTGTTTCACCTGATACGTCGAAAGGTGAGCGATACCTCGACGTTGATCATTTGTTTGGCGCTGAGTTCCAATCTCGTTGCGATGACCGTAGCCGGGGCGTACATTCGGTACAAAGTCATGGAAGGCAAGCCGTCGCGGCGCGGCATGATGTCGGCGGGGTCGCGACTTCCACCACCAGGAATGGGCGAGAGTCGCTCCATGTTCATGGCCAGCCGGATTCTCGAGGCGGCTGATCGCAATGGAGATCACCGCCTCAGCGCGGACGAGGCCGCCCTCTTGGCCGCTCAGTTCGTCAAGGAGTCTGGCGGGGGGGGGGATGAACCCATCAGTGAGGAAAAACTGCGGGCCGCCATTCGGGCACGACTCGGGCCACACTCCGGCATGGGGATGGGCATTGATGGGCCTTCGTTGCCCCCCGAACAGCCACTAGTGAACGAACCCACCGGCGTTTTTGGCAAAGCCGGGAAACGGCGCCACCTTGATGCAGAAAGGTCGACCCCGAGTGGTCCGCCGAGCTGATTTCTAACGGGCGGGCTGCCACGTGCGACGGTGAGAGCAGAAACCTCTTCCCAGCGATTTTCGGCCGCTGCAATCGAATGGCCGATGCCGTTGGTGAGTCCTTGGGGGCCGGTGCCTTGCGAAGAGCCGTCTCGGCCCTGCTGCTCGCCAATTACGGCGGCCTGCTCTGCTGGCTGACCTTGCGTCCCCACTCCTCACGCCCTCTCTCGTCGGAGAATCGGCTCCAGCTTCATCCCCTGCGAACTACGGCCGAGTTCCTCGAAATTGGGGGCTGGCCGATGCTGGTGAACGTCGTGGGGAACCTCGTGGCCTTCATGCCTCTGGGGTTCCTCTGGCCCATTTTCAGAAGAGGGCGAACCAATGCCTGGCGAGTCGGGGGACTCTCCGCCGCGGTGAGCTTGCTGATCGAGACACTCCAGTATGGCTCGGGACGACGGATCGCCGATGTGGACGACCTGCTTCTGAATACCCTCGGCGGATTGCTCGGCTATGGGACGTATCTCGTCCTTCACCGTTGCCTTCCCGTCCTAGTGATCACTCCGGCGCGTCCGGAGCTTGACTCTTGCGAGGGCGGCGACAGGACACCATCCGGAACTGCTGCCTCGAGCCGTTGCCGTTCGGGCGGATGACCGACCGAAGTCTCTCCGATCCCGGTTTCTCCGCTCAATGAGGAACCGCTCTAGCCCTTGAGTTCCGGGACGGGCAACAGTGGGTAGTCCGCCAGGAGGGTGTCTCGGGTGATCTGGGTCTGAGGAATGAAAAACCGAGCGGCGAGCCGAGAGGAGCCGAGACAGCACTCCTTTTCCAGGAGGTAGTAGCGGTTGTAGTGGTCGATCAGGCGGTTGACGTGATCGACCTTGAGCTCGTCGAGGAAGTGAGCCCAGCGACGGTTGAACCGGATCACGCTGGAGATCAGGTCGAGCGCGATGGTTCGCTGGCGGCGTGGCGGAGCGGAGTGGCGAGCCCAGACAGGGCCTTCCGCCCCACTCAGCGGCCAGAGCGAACCGATGGGCGTGCTGAAGATTGCCACGCTCGAATCGGGATCGGTGACTGCGCTGGCCCACTGGCGGAGTCGGACGCGAACCATGTCGAGCATCGCGTTCCGTTCGCGTTCACAGCGTTCGCGCGTCCGCTTGATCGAGTATTCGAGATCCTGGCCCCGCCTGGCGAAGGCGGGGAGGTCGAACAGGCCGATCAACTGGTTGATCTCGGCGTTGCCGCTGGTCGTCGGGTTTAATTCGTCGTCAGGCTCATCCATCCGAGGTCTCGTCGAAAGTCGCGGCTCAGGGAGAGGGAGGCTTGGGGGAGGTGGCCAGGGTATTGAGGCTGCGACGATAGTGCCAGAGCTGTCGCTTGAGTCCCCGCCGCTTGGTCCGTTCGTTCCATGCGGTGGCGACTGCTTGCAAGGCCTGCTCGGCCGGTTCCCCTTGCAGCGCGGCCTTTCGTCCCTTGGCGAGGTCGGCGAGGTACCCCTCGGCGTCGGGGATCCGAAGCCCGGCGATGACCCGGGAGGCGGTGAGCGTCTGGATCACCGCCTCGGACCACTGTCGCGCATCGACGCCGAGGCTCGCCCTCGAGTCGGGCGGTCCTTGACTGAGCAGCGCGGTCCGAACGGCCAGCATCGGGAAGGTGGGGTCGGCCCGAACGCGGCTCGCGATATCGGGACCGATGAGGTACTTGATGAAGTCGATCGCCGCCTTCTGTTTCGGTCCCTTCGCCGCGGAGCTGACCCCGACCAACCAGCCTCCCCCATAGGGTAAATAGGTCGGCCGATTGAGGGGCGAGGCCGACTCAAATTGGTTGCGGGCCGGATCGAACACTCGTTCCGAGCCGGGCAAGCGTGCCACGCCGATCGACTTACCATCTCCCCAACTCGCGACGCTCTCCGCGCGATCGATCAACATTGCGGCCTCCCGGCTGCCGAATGCCTGCCGTGCCGCCTTGATATCGAAAGACTGGATCGCGGTGGGACCGAACGCGGTCAGAGCGGTCAGTCCCCGAAGCGCCTCGACGAACGGTGGTGAGTCGATGCGGGGAGTCATCGAGTCGGCATCAAACAGGAAGGAATACTGATCGTGGTGCTGCCCCAGGCTGGCCGCTCGGGCCAGGTACGTGGCGTCGCCTACCCCTTCAGGGTCAGGTCCGAGCGCGAGCGCAACACCTGACCGAAGTTTGCCATCTTGAGCCCAGTCACGCCCGTGAAAGAACTTGGCCAGGGCGTCGAACTGTTCCCAGGTTTCGGGGGGCTTCAGCTCAAATCCCGCTTCCTTCGCCGCTGCCAGGTTGGCCTCGTTCTCGAAGGCATCGCGGTGATAGGCCAGTACCAGGGCCGAGCCCCCGTAGGGGAGGCTCAATCTGGCGCCGCCGTACTTGATCACCTGGTCGCGATAGGCCGGCAGGACGTCGGAGAACTGGAGCGGGTCGGCGGGCCGGTCTCCAGGGGGCTGCTCGGCTTGTCCGGACTCTTGCGAGACGAGGGGCGCGGGGGGGCGGATGACGGACTCGGGCAAGTCGGCCAGGAGTCCTCCATCGACCAGTTCACCCAGGCGATCGCCACGGAAGAGAAAAACGTCCGCCGCTTCGGCCTTGGGCTCGACCGGTTTTTCCCGAATCGTGACCTCGGCCCCTCGGTTGGCCGACCACTCGCCGCGCTGGGCGATCAAGGTGGGCAGGATGCCTGGGTCTCCGATCGCCGCGGCGACGATCGTGACGCCCTTGAACGGCTGCTCAGGAGCCGTGGATTCGTTCGAACTCCCGTTACATCCCACTGTGCTTGTGAGGAGAACGAGCATTGCGAATCGGTTTCGCGGAGTCACCAGCCACGTCATTCCGGCAGACCTCAACGTAATCCGTGAACGCGTTGCTCCGCGGCGAAGGCCCGGAGTGAATCCATGGTACGCGACGTTACGTTGGGTGGTCAAACGGCGAAATCAAAGCTCAGCGGGGCGAGGCCTCGGCAAATCGAGGCCCCGCCCCGCGGGGTGCTCATCAAGGGTGCATCGGAGGGGTCGTCGAACCCAATGAACGGGAATCTGATTGAGATTAGTGGTCGATGCCCAAGCGGTAGCGGAGCTCGTCGAACTGATCGCGATAGACGTCGTCCGTCGAGTGCAGGTGCTCGGCCTCGGAGATGAATTTCAAGCTGTCGTCGCGTCGCAGGCCATGGTCGAGGAGGATCGCCTCGAACGGCTCAAGGTCGTTGGCATAGACGAAGAGCAGCTTATGCTCGTCGAATTGCACTTCCATCGGACCATTCGGATTGAGGGCCGCCAGCCCGGTGCAGCCGTCATTGAGTAGGAGCGGCTCGTAGTCGTAGAGCGTACTCTTCAAGATGACCGTATCCATGTGCTCACGGTACAGGTCGGCGTGCGCTCCAGGCTCGCTCTCGTGGCTGGATTCCATAACCACGTCCACCTCGTCCCCCAAGGGATCGAGTAAGTCCATCAAGACATCAAAGAGCCGCTCGGATGAAACCGAGGCCGCGAGGACCGGCATCTTATTGCCCGTTTCGGGATCGCAATAGACATCGCGGCGATATCCTTCACGAGGAATCACTTCCAGGCCGAACGACGGACGTACCGCGTCGGTCAGCGAGAAGTTCCCGTATCGTCCTACGCGGAGATGAGCGTCAAGCTGATCTTGGCTGAGGTCGTCGAAGCTGGTTCGAGGCATACGGCTCGTGTTGGTGCGCAACACCCGTTCGAGGAAGCGCGAGAGAAAATTCATGGGAAAGGGACCCCTCCTAACCGCGACGAACATTGGGAATGTTTCGTGAGAATCCTCGGTCACTGCGTCGAACGACCTCGGGCTTCCGCCCGAACCTAGCCATCCCAGGCGTTCGTTCGACACCGCGCCCAAGGGAGCCGAAAGCCACCCCGGGGACGGTCGCCTTTCCTTTGGCACCGCTTCAATGCCGTTCTTCTATATATACCACGTCCAGCGTCAAAAACCCGCCCGAGATGAAAAACAGAGTGAAGCAAAAACAAGGAGCAGACCGATGCGAGAACGAGGTAAATCGATCGGTCCGTGATCGAACGGTCCGGTTGGTTTCTCGTTGCGAAAGGTGTTAATCGCAAATCCGATACCAGCCGTGTAATTCCATGGGGTGAATTTCCCTTCGGCCTGGCCTGGTCGAAACTTGAGGCTTCTTTTCTGTAATCTGGATTCGATTGCAGGAGAAGTCAACAATGCAAGGCAACAAGACCTTTTTGTAAACTTTGCGCGTTCTGCGTACAAGTCTTCCGTTTTTCCAACCCGAGCCGAGTGAAGCGGGAATACAACATTCCCTCCTTGCTGCCCTTAAAGACGCGTTAACTTGCTTGCTTCAAGCAACTCGTCTGACTGTTAATACTTTCGCTGGCATTGGCATTTTGCCTGGGTTCCCTACTCTGCGAGACGCGAGGCCGCGCTCGTGCAATTCAAAGGGAGCTGCAGGCGTCCTTTGACGATCCATTCGCCTGGTTCTCCCTGCTCCGTTGGCTCGGCCGGGATGACTCTGCATGGAGTCATGGGTTCGCATTCGGCCCGACGTCTGAGTCCTTGGGCCTCCGCGAGGTCCGGTCCGCCATCGAGTGAGGGGCTCCCAAGACCATCGCCCAGGCTGGCTAGGGCTGTTATACTGAGTTTCCCGCGGGATTCCGCATGAAGAGGAACGTCCGGAACCAGGTACTGACGAGGGCTGTTGGACATGGCGATCGACCGGGTGGATGCCTACATCGACGCTCATCGCACGGATTTTGTGGAGCAACTCAAAGCTCTGATCCGGATTCCAAGCGTGAGCGCCCAGCCCGATCACAATGCCGATACGCGCCACGCGGCCGAGTTCATACGCGATGACCTCGAGGCGATGGGGCTGGCAGCCGAGTTGATCGATACCAAAGGGCATCCCATCGTCTTCGCCCAGAACCCGCCTCGCGCCGGCCTTCCCACGCTCCTGATTTATGGCCATTACGATGTTCAGCCGCCGGAGCCGCTGGAGCCTTGGGTTTCCCCCCCCTTTGAACCGACCGAACGCGACGGCAACCTCTATGCCCGCGGTGCCACCGATGACAAGGGGCAAATGTTCACCCACCTCAAGGCCGCCGAGGCCTGGCTCAAAGGGGCTGGCGAACTTCCCTTGAACGTGAAGTTTCTGATCGAGGGTGAGGAAGAGGTAGGCGGGGCGAACCTGGAACAGTTTGTCGCCGAGAACAAGACAAAACTGGCGTGCGACTACGCGGTGATCTCGGACACGAGCCAGTTTGCCCCCGGGATGCCGGCAATCACGTACGGACTGAAGGGGTTGGCTTACTTCGAGGTGCTCGTCCAGGGACCGCGAACCGACCTCCACTCGGGAACCTTCGGGGGGGCCGTCGCCAATCCCTGCAACGCCTTGGCATTGATTCTCGCGAGTCTCAAGGGGCCGGACGGGAAGATCCAACTCCCTGGTTTCTATGACCCGGTCAAGCCGCTGGAGGATTGGGAGCGGGCTGAGTTCGCCAAGTTGCCGTTCTCGGAGGCCGAGTTCCAGGCGAGCACCGGTGTGCCGTCGCTGGAAGGGGAGTCGGGCTATACGACCCTCGAGCGGAAATGGGCCCGCCCGACCTGTGACGTGAACGGGATCTATGGCGGATATCAAGGTCCTGGACCGAAGACCGTCCTGCCGTGCAAGGCGGGGGCCAAGTTCAGTTTCCGTCTCGTTCCCGGTCAAGACCCGGCAACCGTGGCCGAACAGCTTCGTGCCCACCTCAAAGCGGTCTGTCCGCCCGGGGTCACCTACGAACTCATCGTTCATCACGGTGCGCCCGCGGTCCTCGTCGAGGTCGACACCCCCGGTGTTCGTGCGGCCGTCCGCGCCGTCACGGCCGGCTTCGGCAAAGCTCCGGTCTTTATCCGTGAAGGGGGCTCGATCCCCGTCGTGGGCTTGCTCAAGGACCAGCTTAAAGTCGATACCCTGCTCCTCGGCTGGGGGCAGAACGACGACAACCTGCACGGGCCGAACGAGAAGTTCTCCCTGGCCGACTTCCACAAGGGAATCAAGGCCAGTGCTCACCTGTTCGAGGAGTTGGTCAAAGAGGGAGATCGATCCAAACCCGCGGGACTCTGAAGTTCCTGGCGGTTTCTGATTGGCGGGTGTCATCAACCTCTGGAAGAATGGTGTCGCCCCAAGTTTTCTCGCAACCCCCGATGGGGTTGCGAAACGGGAATTGAGTGCTGACATCTCTCCGGGCGCCGGCGTCGTTGGCGACGAATGGGCGCTCCTCGGGGTTGCGATCACACTTCTGGTCTGGCCGTTCCGTCGCGGGACACGCTCCCGATGACGGCGGACGGTTTTTCCTCTGAAGTCAAACGTTTCTATCTATCACGAGACCTTTTGTTTTCCAGGGTCGTTCGATGCTCGATATCAAATATCTTCTGGCCAATGTCGAGGCCGTCAAACAGAATTGCCGAAATCGAAACGTCCCGACTGAGATTTTGGATGCCGTGGATTTCGTCGTCGAGTTGGAGCATAAGCGGAAGTCGCTCCTCCAGGAAGTCGAGGAAGTTCGACGGCTCCAGAATGCCAACGCTCAAGCGACGGGTAAGGAGAAAGACCCGGAGAAACGGCAGGCGTTCATCGCCGAGGGAAAACAACTTAAAGCATCGATCGGCACCAATGAGACTGAGCTCAAGAGCATTGATGGGCAGTTGAAAAGTTACCTGGCTCGGATCCCGAACCTCACTCACCCCGACGCTCCGGTCGGGGCCCTCGAAGAAGAGAGCCTCGAGCTTCGCAAAGTTGGGACGCCCCGTGTTTTCGACTTCAAGGTCAGAGACCACGTTGAGATCGGCAAGACGCTCGACCTGATCGACTTCGAGAGCGGTGCCAAGGTCTCGGGCCATGGCTTTTACTTCCTCAAGAACGATGCGGTTCTGCTCGAACTGGCGCTTCAGCAGTTCGCGATCCAGACGCTTGTGGCGAAGGGGTTTTCCCCGATCGTCACGCCCGACCTCGCGCGGAACCAGATCCTCGAGGGGATCGGGTTCACGCCAAGGGGAACCGAGACGCAGATCTATTCGGTCGAAGATTCCGACCTCAGCCTGATCGGCACCGCCGAAATCACCCTGGGAGGAATGCACGCCGATGAGATCTTTGATGAGGCTGTGCTCCCCCTGAAGTACGTCGGGCTCTCGCACTGCTTCCGGACCGAGGCCGGCGCCGCGGGGCGGGCGAGCAAAGGACTCTACCGGGTTCACCAGTTCACGAAGATCGAGATGTTCTCTTTCACGACGCCCGAGGCTTCCAACCAGGCGCACGCCGAACTTCTCGCGATCGAGGAAGAGATCTTCACGGCCCTTGGCATCCCATATCGAGTGCTCGACATCTGCTCGGGCGATCTGGGAGGCCCAGCCTATCGCAAGTACGATCTCGAGGCCTGGATGCCGGGTCGCGGTGAAGCCGGGGAGTACGGTGAGGTCACCAGCACCTCGGATTGCACCGACTACCAGGCGCGACGACTCAATATTCGCTACAGGGCGACTGGGCAGAAGGGAACTCGATTTGTCCATACCCTCAACGGTACGGCGCTTGCCTTGAGCCGGGCCCTGATCGTCATTCTCGAGAACTATCAGCGGGCGGATGGCCTGGTGGATGTTCCCCCCGTCTTGCAGCCGTATATGGGTAAAGAAATCATTGGCCGAAGGCCTTGAGTCAATAAGACGTGAGCCCCCCGAATGTCACGCGACCATGAGGGTACCGAATGCGAAACCCGCTGCTGGTTCCCGACCTGCGCGAGTTGATCCAGGCCGGTGAGACGGCGGCACTACGCGACTTTTTCAGCGATCACCACCCCGCGCAGGTCGCCGAGATGATCGAGGACCTCCAACTGGTAGAGGGGGACACGATCCTCGGCCTCCTCCCAGCGCGGAACCGTGCCGAGATCCTCAGCTACCTCGATACCGAGCGCCAGGTCCATCTGATCGAGTCGATGTCGCCGGCGGAGTCGGCCGCTCTACTTCACCTGATGTCTCACGACGAGCGGGCCGACCTCGTCAACCGGCTCGACGAAGACAATGTCGACCGCATTCTCCCTCACCTGGCGCAGGCCGAACGCGAAGATATTCGCCGCCTCGCCAGTTATGAGCCGGGGACGGCCGGCTCGGTGATGACGACCGACTACGTCACGCTCGCTCCCCAACTGACCGTCCGCGAGGCCTTGGAACGGCTTCGCCATGACGCGCCTGACAGTGAAACAATCTATTACAACTACGTCGTCGATCCAAATCGCAAGCTGATTGGCTTCGTTTCGCTCAAGACGCTGATCCTCTCCCGGAGCGCCTCGGCTCGGATTGGCGACATCATGCGGCACGACGTGATCTTTGCTCGGGTGGACGAGGATCAGGAGTCGGTGGCCCGCAAGATCGGCAAATATGACTTGATCGCCATTCCGGTCGTCGATACCACGGACATGCTGGTCGGTATCATCACGCACGACGACGCGATGGACATTCTCCGCAAGGAGCAGACCGAAGACATCCTCGCCTTCGGCGGTGTCTCGAAGGATGCCGAGGCCGACGAGGAGTCGTACTGGCAAGGGCGGATTGTCGAGGCCGTCCGGCGGCGAATTGGCTGGCTGTTGATGCTCTTTCTCGCGGGAACGATTACTCGCTTTGTTGTTCACTCGTTCAACTGGGTGGACGACCGGTTCCCGCTCCTCGAGTTTGATACCTTCATTCCCCTCTTGATCGGGACCGGAGGAAACGCGGGGAGCCAGAGCGTGGGAACGATCATCCGTGGCCTCGCTCTTGGCGAAATCCGCCCGGGCGACACCATCCGTGTTGTCGGTCGTGAAGTGCTCACCGGCCTCCTTCTGGGGATGCTGCTGGGGACCTTGGGGTTCGGCTTTACCTGGTTGATCCTTGGCCATCCTCCGATCTTCGGAGCGGTCATTGGCCTGGCGATTTTGGGGATCTGTGTCTGGGCCAATGGCGTTGGGGCGTTGGTCCCCTTGATGGCGAGCCGATTCAAGATCGACCCCGCGGTCGTCTCGGCCCCGCTGATCAGCACGCTCGTCGACGCCACCGGTCTGTTGATTTTCTATTCGATCGCCATTCTCCTGTTGATTCGACTCGCCGCGTGAGGAGGCTACTGGATGCGCTTCGCCGAAATGACTGCCCCTGAGCTTCGTGGCCTCTCGCGAGAGAACACGCTGATCATCGCACCGATCGCTGCGTGCGAGCAGCATAGCCGGCACTTGCCGGTCTTCACCGACTCGATCTTGGTGGCGGCGGTGGCCGACGCGGTCGAACGCAATCTGCCCGATCAGGTGTTGCTTCTCCCCGTGCTCTGGATGGGGGCGAGTGAACATCACTTACCCTTCGGCGGTACCCTGACGGCCTCGCTCTCGACCTATGAGCTGATGCTCATGGAGTTGCTGACCCCCCTGCTCCGCGACGGGTTCCGGCGGACCATGCTGTTGAACGGCCACGGCGGGAACATCGACCCGCTTCGCATCGCTTTGCGGCGGCTCGACGTTCAGTTCCCGCAGGCTGTGCTTACGGGCGCCGCGTACTGGGAAATCGCCGAGGCCGAGATTGCCGCCCTGTGCCAGGGACCCCGAAAGACGATGGGCCATGCCTGCGAGATCGAGACCTCGATGATCATGCATCTCCGCCCCGACCTGGTGCGCAAGGAGCAGATCCTCGACGATCCCGACCCGAACGTGGGCGCGCTCCATTCCATCACCTGGGCCCGTGACTTCGGTCGCCGCACCCAACATGGCGCCGTCGGGCACCCCGAAGCGGCCGACGCTGACCGCGGAGGGAAGATGCTCGAAGCCATTGGGCGTAAGGTCACGGTGGTCGCGGAAGAGATTCTGAAGCTTCCCCTGAGCTGAGGGCCAGCCGGCTGGAGAAATCCCGACGACCGGGCCGGCCGAACACCTGGAGTTCGGCCGGTCGAGGGCGTTCCCTCGCCGAGGTCTTAGCCTAGGAATTGGTATAGAGTCGTCCCGCGCGTGTCGAAGTCGCCCATTTCGGCCGATAGCGGAACCAGACCAGGGCGTCGGAGTGGGCGTAGTAGGTGAGGCCGAGGACTCGGAACGAGACCATGGCCGAGTAGAGGGCGAAGACCCAGAAGCCCCAGAGGCCGACCGCGGCTAATCGAAGCGACGGGATCGCGAAGAGCACCGTCCAGAGGAAGGCGCCCGAGAGCATGACGCTGAGGCCGGCGACCAGGGACGGCTGAACGTAGTCCCAGCCGATCCTTGCGATCGCGACGAGCACGGTGATCGGGTTGGCGGCGGCCAGGCTCTCGTGCAGCAGGGACGCGGCCAGAGTCATCGCGGCATAGCCGGCTCCCATGATGATCAGGTCGGCGAAGATGATCCGGTCGAACCAGTCGATATTGCCGCAGTACATCCAGTAGAGCACGGTCGGGAACCCACCCACGGCCACCCCGAAGAGGGCAGCCCAGATCCAACGTCCGAGCCCTTCGGAGATCGTTTCCGGGTTCCATTCAGGCCAACTCGGCTGATCGGCCTCGCCCATGGCGCTGGCGACCAGCATCTGGCCGAGGACGAGCAGGTGTAACCCAGAGTCATCGAGAAACTGAAGAGGAGTGGGAGGAAGATGGGCAAGGCCAGCAGCCCCAGCGCCCAGTCCGCGCGGCGGAACGGGTCGACGATTGCGATCCAGTCGAAGACGGGCAGTGAGAGTGCGAAGAGCACGGGGGGCATGAACACGAGCAAGGCCACGCCGGGACCGTCACAAACGGGATGAAGCAGGCAAGACATCAGGCCAGACCCGCGAAGCCGACGCTGTCGGTCCCGTTGGCTACTCCTGACAGTCCGGATCTCCGCGATGGTCGGAACGACAGGTGCGTTGGGATTGTACCAGGCCTTGCGCATCTCAGCCGCCCCACCTCGGTCGCTCACGAAACCAGCCCAACACCTGGGCATGGCGATGGTAGAAGAGCCCGAGCACTCGCAATACGACCATCGCCCCGTAGCAGAGAAAAACCCAGTAGCCCCAGTATGCCAGAGCCGAAAGCCAAGGGCTTTGGATTTCAAGAAGGACTGTCAACGCGTAGCAGGCCACGATCAGGAACGTCGCGATCACGATCGAGGGAAAGAGCCAGGCCCACCCGACCCGCCAGATCGCCCGGATGACGGTCCCGGGGTGAGCTCCCAGTGGATCCTCATACAAGATTGATGCCAGAAGCGCGACTTGCCCGTAGATCGCCCCCACGGCGGTCAATTCCACGAGGATCATCGCGTCGAACAGGTCAACATCCCCACAATATAGCCAATAGGCCACTGAGGGGAACCCACCGAGCAGTCCACCAACCAAGATGGCCCAGATCCAGCGGCCGAGCCCGTGGAGCATTTCCACCGGATCCCAGTCCGGCCAGCGGGGATGGTGGACTTCGCCCATCGCGCTTGTGGTGATCACCCGGCCCAGGAAGAGCAGTGTAAAGCTCCCCAACGGCAGGAGCACGAGCCCGGAGGGGAGCAAGGCCAGCATGGTCGCGAGCGGCCCGACGCCGCTCCCAATTCCCCAGGTCTGGATGATCGACACGAGCGGGATCGTTGCCAGCCAGAACACCGGGGGCATGAGCAACAGAAGCGCGATCCCGGTCTCGCCCCAGAGCGGGTAGAGCAGGCTCTCGCGAAACCGGGTTTCCGGGCGGGCGGGAACCCGGATCAGCCCGTTCCATAGAGACTTGCTGGAATGAGCTGACCCTTCTCGAGTCGAACGAACCCGCGAGGCGGAATAGCTCGAAGGCCGGCTCAGGGAGTCCGCCGTGAGTCCGTAGGCTCCGGCACTCGCAGTATGATCGAGTTCCGGGGCGGGATTCGCATGGATTGAAGTGGGCGACGCGGCTTCAGCGACCTTGGCGCCCGGGACCCGGAGCAGACCGCCGCAGGCCGGGCACTTGCCGACGCGGCCGGGGACAGCCCCGACCGCTTTCAGCCTCATGCCGCAGGCACAGACCAAAATGGTGACGTCGGCCACGACTTCCCGATTACCTCACCGCAAGGGTCTTGGTCTCTTCCGCTTGCGCCGGTGCCCGCAGGGTTTTCAGGAACGCGATGACCGCGTCGCGATCGACACCGGACATCTCCTTGAAGCGTGCGGCCACGTCGCTTGCCTCGCCCCCGTGCAGCACGATCGCGTCCTCGAGCGAGGCGGCGCGGCCATCGTGAAGGTAAGGGGCCGAGTCGGCCACGCCCCAGAGTGGTGCCGTTCGCCACTCGGCGGGAGTCGGCTGCTCCGAGACTGCGAATTTATCGTTGCGAACCGATGGTTGGGGGATGATCGAGCCGTAGTAACCGGTGCTCGACTCGAGCTCGACCCCCATGTCATGCAGCAGCATGTCGGAGAAGATTCCCGCGATGGGCCCGAGCCTCTCCGAATGACAATCCGCACAGCCGATCTTGGCAAACAACGTGTGTCCGGCTTCGACCTGTGACCGGCTCTTCGAGTCCGAGGGGAGGACCTGGGTGGGAGCGGCGAGGTCGCGGATGAAGTCGGTCATCATCACGCACTGCTCGTCCGTCAGGTCGGTCCCTTCCGACTTGTAATCGAGCTGTCCCAGGGGGACGGCCTGGGGGCGACCGGGATTGGAAAGGCCCAGTTCGTTGGCGCAGGCGGCCTTGACGAAGTCGTTGAGCGTAGCGAACTCGAGCTTCCAGCCGAACCGACCGATCCGGCCGTCGGCCAGCCGGGCGATCCGTCCGCGAACCTTGGAGTCTCGGGCGCCATTGAGACCGACGAGTCGGGCCGCGTTGGAGTGCTCACGCTGGTGGGATAGGAGGGTCTCGTCCGCGACGGCGTCGATCAGGCCATCGCCGAACAAGGCCGGGGTATTTCGTTGGGTAATCACGACGTCGGGAGAGCGGGGTCGTGTCCGGTCGGTCAGCACGCTCAGGGGGATCGACGGTTCACGTGGGAGCGAGCTGTGAACCAGGTTTAAGGTTTCCTGGAAGGCCGGCCGAATCGCCTTTTGGTGAACGACGCCTGAGGGGGGCACCTGGCTTTTGGTCGTGCTCGAGAGTCCGTAGACGGTTACGTTTCGAGCGACCGGTCCTCCGCCCCCGGCCCCGCCTTGATGATGGCAGGCGAGACATGAGGTCGCGTTGAAGACAGGCCCGAGGCCGTCCCCTTTGGTCAGTGGATCCTTGACGGTCCAATCGTGATTGAACAGCGTGCGGCCTTCGGCCACCGATTCTGCACTGACCACCTTGGGGCCCGGCCGGCTGAGACGTTCGACGACTTTCCAGGCCGGGGCCAAGACCAACGCCAGGACGATCCAGTGCGCAGGGCGCATACGCGAACGTGCGGCCATATTCGGTCTCCCTCTCCGAGGCAGGTCGAGTTGCGTGCGATGTGAGTGACGTCTGTACGAGACGAAAGGTCGAGGCCAGCGCCGCGCGGGGGAGCTGGCCGGACGATCGATCTGAGCTGTCGATTCAGATCCGAACGGAATGGGGTTCAGACGGACGGAGAGGAGTCGTTTCCTCTCTTCCGGGAGGCGTCGCCGGTCATCTCTTCGAGGACCGACTGGACTTCCTTCGCCTGGCGGGCATCAAGCGGGTGCGACTTCAGCAGGTGGAGGACGAGCAGGCCGGTCTCACCCTGATAAAGCTTCTCGACCAGGTTGTTGACCCGTTTCTGGCGAACCTCTTGGGTCGTGATCGCGGGCCGGTACACGAACGCAAGTTCGCTCCGGTCGCTGGTGACCACTCCCTTGGTCTCGAGCCGGTCAAGCAAGGTGGCGACGGTGGCGTAGGACCACTGACGCCCGGCGGCGCGGAGGGTTTCCAGGACCTCACGGACCGTGGCCTGGCCTCGATCCCAGAGGACCTTCAGTACATCGAGTTCCGAGTCGGGTATGGTCAGTGGACGCTTGGCCATCGGCGGTCATCTCAAAAAGCAAACGGGTCAAATCCGCCCCAATCTCGCACCCCGTCGGGACGCCGCGAGGCCGGGGCCGGGACGGACCGTCTCTCCCGGCTTTCGTATCCTAAGACAACTGTCTCACAACGTCAACCCCCTCTCTTCTGACAAACGTCTGGATTTCAATCCGTGTCGTCTCGAACTCGTGAATCCCGAAACTTTTAAGGTTGGAATTCGACAGAGCCTTCGGGGCGACTCAACTCATGCGGTTGACTGGGGTTGGCGATGCAGGTCGAGGAGATGTTCTTCGATTTTTCTTCTTCAGAGGTCTCGCGGAAATAACAAACTGGGATATCCTCCGAAGAAGATCAGGGATAATTTGAATCATTGAGGTCATCATGATGGCCAGTTCTGGCCAACCGGTTGTCGACACATCGCGGAGGCGACTGATGGAGCGAGGGCAACCCCCCCGCGGGTTGCTTTGTCCTGGTTGCGGTTCGGGACTGGAGCCGCTGGACGAGGTCGCGGGCGATGAGCATCGACTTCGTTGTGCGCACTGCCGCGAGACGTTTCGTGCGCGGCGGCGCGAGCCGACCGACGAGTTGGCCGCGGCTCGTTCCAACACTGAACCGCCGCCGCCAGGCTCCTTCTCGTTGTTCTGGCGAGGCATCGCGCTGCGCTGGCTGGAGAATGCGTACTGGGCCGGTATCCTCATCGGCGCGGCTGGTCAGATTGCCCTCGGGGGATTCTTGCCGGTCGTTCAGGGCTGGCTTCGTGACGAGGTTCGAGGTTGGGGCGGGGTCCTCGAGACCTTGGGTGGGGTTCACGTGATCACCGAGACGCGTGATCCTGACGCGGACCTGGGGCCGGTGCTCGCGCGGTCGGATGCCCCCCTGCTGTTCTCAGCGATGGATGACGTTGCGCGTCGGATTGGGGTGAAGCCGCCGGGGCAGGTGCGACTGACCTATTTGCCTTGTTGCGGCGTCGTCGCCTGGGATCGTTCGCGAGCCCTGATTCTTGGCCTGCCGCTGTTACGCGTGCTCACGATGGCTGAGATGCGCGCAATCCTGGGGCATGAGCTCGCCCACTTGGCGCGGGGTGACGCGACCCGCGCGGCCCGCTCGGTTCGGTTCGTCGAAGGCTTGCGTCAGGCGCTCGATCGAGCCGAGGGGCAAGAGCACGGGCTGCTCGGGTATCTGGCGAGGACCTGTTTCCGCTGGTCCTCTCGACTCATCGGCCCGATTGCACGCGGGCAGGAAACGCGGGCCGATCGCTCGGCGGCCGCGATCGCCGGTGGCAGCGCGGCGGCTTCGGCCCTGGTGAAGGTCGCGCTCGTTCAGCCGCTCTTTCGCCAGGTTCTCGAACACTACAACCCCGACGATCCCGATGCACCCAATCTGTATGCCTTCTTCCGTGCCTTCTGGTATCGGCTCCCCGCCGAGGTTCATACCGCGATGCGCCTGCAAGTGCTGACCAGCAGGGACACGTACGACCCCGCGCACCCTCCCCTGCCCGACCGCCTGGCACTTCTTCAATCCTATCCAGACCCTGCCAGCGCCAACGGGGACACGATCCCCGCCACCTCGTATGTCGGCGATCTCGAAACGCTCGAGCAGATGCTCCACAACCGGCTCTTCGGCCTCCCCGCCATCGAACCGAGTGTCTTCCACAAGCTGAGGGTTTGACCCTTGAGAACACTCGGTCCTGGCCGGCTTGGACGCTCAGCTCAATCAACAGTTGGGCGCGGAAGTACGAAGGCAAGTTCATCCCCGGACCTACGCGAAAATCACCGCGTCGCCCCGTCGGACAACTCCCCCGCGGACGACCGATGCGTAGACACCGGCGTTTCCTGCGTTCCCCTGGACGATCGTCCGGAGCACCCGGGGGTCTTTCGGTAAGTCGCCCTGGCTCAGCGTCGTCATGACACAGCGCGGGCATGGCCCGTTGATCCGCAGATGTGTTTCTCCAATCGTGATTGTCCGTCCAATCCAGTCGTTCTCGACAAATGCGTCCGTGGCGTCTGTGGGGTCTGTGGGGTCTGTGGGGTCAATGACGAAGTTTGGGCGGAACCGTCGCACGTCGAATCGGCTTTCGGGAGCCAGGGCTTGCAGGCGGTGGAGCGTCGCCGTCGTGAGCAAGTGAATCATTGCTTCATCGAAGAACGTGCCCGCTGGCAGAGGAAATTGGAAAACCTCGTCCGGATTGGCAAGCCAGTCATGGTTGGGCCAATACCCCTCGGCCGTGGCACCGTCGATGCCAGAGCGAGCCAGGCGCACAGGTCGTCCCACCGCCTCGGAGAGCCTCGCCTCGACGTCGGGCTGGTCGGTGGTCACGGATTCACCGTCCGGGAACGTGATCCGGGCCGAAGGCAAGGGCACGGCTTCGGCGAACGGTTCCACAAACCCAGCTCGAAAATCGAACAGATTAGGCCATCGTCTTGGATTCTTCGCGCTTGCGATTTTGCCGGTTTCGGAGTCGACCAGCGCGTAGGCCCGATCGCCGAGCAACCCGCGTTCGGTCACCTCGGCTGAGTCTAACTCCTCGCCGAGCATGGATTTGACGGGATATCGTCGGATCTCGCTGACCCGACCAATCACGAACCCTGGAGACTCGTTCATCGTCGCTGCCCCCGATTGATTGATGCGACTGACGCTGAGGTCGTGCCGACGGATTCAGAACCACATGGCCTTGTCGACCACGTTGATCAGCGGTTCACCGCGGCGGAATCGCTGGACGTTTTCGACCAGGATGGCAAGGTGACGCTTTGCAATCGCTGGGGAATAGCCGGCCGTGTGGGGGGTGATGATGACGTTGGGGAAATCCCAGAGCGGGTGTTCCTTGGGGAGTGGTTCGACCTCGAAGACGTCGAGTGCGGCTCCCGCGATCCGCTCTTGGCGGAGGGCCGCCACCAGGTCGTCGAGGACCACGATCGCGCCTCGCCCGATATTGATCAGATAGCTGGTCGGACTCATCTGAGCGAGGGTTTCGGCGTTGAACAGGGCCACAGTCTCCGGCGTGTGGGGAGCAGCGATGACGACGAAGTCGCTTGAGGCCAGTAACTCGGGGAGCTGGTCCAGTCCGTCCAGCGAGGCCACTCCCTCGGGGGTCAGCTTTCGGTCGGCGTAGCGGTCGACTGCGCGGACGGTCATTCCGAACGCAAGTGCGCGTTGGGCGATCTCGCTGCCGATCGCTCCGAAGCCAACGATCCCCATCGTCGTGTCGGGAAGGAAGATCGTGGCCCGATCCATCGCATTGACCGTTCCCGGTCCCGAGGCGTTGTTGACGCGAGCAGACTCGCCGCCGACGGGTTCGTAACGATGCTCAACCTGGCGTCGCAAGTACGTGTGCAGGTTCCTCGCGAAGCAGAGGACGTACCCCATGACCTGGTCGGCGATAACGTCGCCGAACAGGCCCCGCGCATTGGTCAGAACGCAGGGATGATCCACGAGTTCGGGAAAGATGTAGTGTTCCAGACTCACGGTGAACGCCTGAACCCAGCGAAGCTGTTTGGCTTGCGCGAGCAGTTCGGGCGTGACCTTGCCGAGGAAGGCGTCGGCCTGGGGCATCGCGGCCAAGGCCTCGGCCGGATTGGCGGCATTGACCCAATGGGCGTCGGGAAACTTGGATTGGAGGATGGTGAACCGCTCGGGCTCAACGGCGGGGTGGATCACGATCTGGGTCGAACTCATCGCGGTCTCCGAGGCGGTGTACTCCGGCAGGTCTGCGTCAGCCGTTCGGCGACCCGACCCGCGCCGTCGGCGGGAAACGGAGGGGGACCAGGCTTCAATGCTAGGGCCTTCTCGAGGTGCGAGTCGAGCCGGAATTCGGCAAAGGCCCGCGCGGAGGCAGGGACGCCACCCCCCCAGCTTCGCAGTGCGCGATCCAAGGCTCGATGTTCGGCGAAGCCGGTCCTGGGAGGATAAATCATCGGTGTTCCCGAAACCATGGCCTCGCAGGTGGTTCCATAGCCGGCCTTGGCCACGATCGCATCGGCGGAGGCCGCCAGGTCGGCTCCCGTCCATTCGGTCGCCGCGATCGCGTGCAGGTTGGCCAACGGGCCCACCGGTGCCTCATGAAAGCCGACGAAGTGAATCCCACGGCTCTGGAGCCTTTCGAGACGCTCCCAGCCGAGATTCGCCTGGCCGTATCGGCCAATGTAGAAGTAGACGAGCTTGACGGCGGGGGAAAGCCCGAGCTGTTTCACGAGCTCGTCTCGCCGATTCCGCCCGGGGGTCACGACCATTCCGACCTCGATCGTCGGAGCGAGCTCCGCCATCCGGAGCGCCGGTTCGGCCCGGAACAGGGCCGTGGCTTGGCGATAGTCGCGGCGCATCTCGGCGACAAAGGCCGTGGCTTCTCCCCCCATCGCCTTGGCGTAGGGGGCATAGATATCGGCCCAGGTGAAGTTGGCCAGCAGGAATCCGGGCACCCCCGCGCGTCGCGCGGCGACCAGCGGCACGGGCGGGACATCGCAGAGCACGGCCGCTGTCCCTTCGTCACGAAGCTTGTTCGCCTCTTCGTCGACACGGGCGATCGCCTCGGCATGCACGCGTCCTGCCATCGCCAGTGTGGCCTCACCGTCGGTCGCATTGCTATCGCCGGGCGGGTTCAAGGCACCCACGTCCGAGACGTGAGCCTCGAGTTCCGCCGGACGACGCAGCCGCTCTCGCCAGTGCGCGAACAGGTTCGGATGGCAACGGACCGTGACCGGGATGTCGGTTGGCATCCGGTTGATCACCGCCACCGAGCGGTTCAGGTGGCCAAAGCCGTGGCTCGTCACATATACGGCCAGCCCGCCGCAACGTCCCATGGAAAACCTCGTACAGATCGCCAGGATGCGACGCAGTAAATTCGGCCAAGGATGGGAAGGTCGGCGAGGATAACCGACTCGGTGACGGGGCGGCAAGGCCTTGCAAATCGTGTCGCTTGTCCCTCCGAATTCTCGTTCTCGAGCGCGATCGAGTACGCCCTTTGGCCTGGACTTTTTTGGGTTATTGGCGCTGGATGAGGCGAGAAAGGTCTTGGCGATCCGGTCGAAACGATCCGGTCGCTCGGGCTGTTGGCGGTTCAGGAAGGGCTTTGAGCGATGTCTTCGCCTCGACTCCTTGGTCCGGCGAGTCGGACCCGATCGCCTCGCGTGTCTGGCCAGCTGGCGGGAAATCCGCCTGCGCGGGCTCGTGTCTCGACCTCGATTCCCTGGGGTCTTCTCGGCATGCTCGGCCTGCTGGCCCTGATCGAATGCGGGGTGGTGGCCCGGCATCCGCTTGATTTCTCGGATCCGGTCAGTCTGAGCTGGCAGCTCAGCGCCCAGGCGACTCATCGCGATGCGCCGGGGTGCACGATCCTTGGCGTGGGCGACAGCCTGGTCAAGCACGGCGTCATTCCGTCCGTGCTCGAAGCGGAAACGGGAGAGCGGGTCTGCAACCTGGCGGTCGCCCGCGGTCCCGCGCCGGCGACCTATTTCCTGCTCCGTCGCGCCCTCGACGCAGGAGCCCGGCCGAAGGCGATCGTGGTCGACTTCAAGCCGGGGGTTCTCGTCGGCAGTCCTCGCTACAACCTTCGCTACTGGCAGGAGATCCTCACGGTTCGCGAAGGTCTGGATCTGGCACGACACGACCACGGCGGCTCACTCCTGGTCAACCTCGCCCTGGGGCGACTCCTGCCGACATTCCGGGGACGCCTGGAAGTCCGCGGCGCGATTCTGGCGGCGCTGCGGGGGGAAGATTCCCCGATGCGGCTCATCAACCGGGTCTGTCAGCGGAACTGGGGGGTCAACGACGGCGCGAATGTCGCGGCCAGGAACCCCGCCTTCAACGGCGAGGTCAGTGCGGAGCAGCACAAGACCCTGCTCTCGCATCTCTGGTACTGCCATCGCGTGAACAAGACTTATGTTCGTCGAATTCTTGACTTGACAGCGGAGCGTGGGATCCGGGTCTACTGGCTCCTTCCCCCGGTCTCCCCCGCGCTTCAAACGAAACGCGAGGAAACGGGGGCCGAGTCAGGATATCTGAAATTCGTCCGCTCGTTTCAGCACCCCTATCCTCATCTCACCATCGTCGATGGACGCCACGCGGGGTATGACCATACCGCATTTGTCGATGCGACTCACCTCGACGGTCGTGGAGCCTTCACCCTGACGACCGAGCTCGGGAGAATGCTTCGTCGAGACCTCGCAGGGGACTCCGCAACGACCTCTCGCTGGGTCAACTTGCCCCCGTACCGCCCTGATCCTTCGCCCGTTCCGCTGGAGGATGTCGAGGAATCTCGGATCATCGTGAAGTCGGGCCGCTAATTGAGGAATTCTTTCGCCTAATAAATTCGCTCGCCTGGAACGGTTCGCCCTCTCAGAGCGAGACTGAATCGGCGGGCGCCAGTTGCGGGGCGAATTTGAAGTCTTTGCGGCTGGTCCAGACGATTCCGGCGAGCGTCAGAATTCCGCCGAGGGCAAGGCTGGGTGTCACGGCTTCGTGAAAGAGCCAGATCCCCCAGAGCACGGTCAGAATGGGTGAGGCGTTGCCGACCGTCGCGACCTGGCTGGCATCGAGCCGGCGAAGCGCCTGGTTCTGAAAGGCCAGACCGAGGATGGTCGACACCAGGATCAAGAAGGCGAGGCCCCGCCAGGCGGCCGGTGAGGCGGCCTCGAGCGAAGACCAACTCGGCAACGACGCCAGCGCGATCGGCAAGTCAAGGAGGCTGCCAAGCAGGAACGTGGCCGCGAGCACCGGTAGGGCCCCGTGCTTTGCGACCAGCGGCTTGTTGACCGTCATGTAGGCGCCCCACGACACGACTGCCCCGACGAGCAGGAGGTCTCCCCAGACCGCGTTCCGCTCCGCAGTGCCACCATGCAAAAAGTTCCCCAGGCCGATCACGAGGACGCCCAGGATGCTTGCCAGGACGCCACCGAGTCGGTCGAGATTGAGGCGTTCCTGGCCCAAGCCGCTGGCGAGCAGCAGCACGACCAGAGGGACCGCCGCGTAGAACAAGGCGACGTGTGATGTGGGCGCCAGCCGCGTTGCGTTCAGAAAGAACGACTGGTTGATGGGAACGCAGAGCGCCGCGCCGACGAGGAGTCGCAGTCCATCGGTTCGAATCAGGCGGCTCAAGACGCCTTCACGCCAGACGACCGGCAGCAGGCAAAGACCCGCGCAGCCAAACCGGATCACCGGGATGAGCCCCACCGGCAATTCGCGGACGACATATTTCGCGGCCGTCGCCGTGGTCGATCCGATCAAGACCATCAGCGCGAGTGAAACATAGGCACCAAGCTCCCCGACCCGATCCGTACTCGATTCCTCGGAAACTATCTCCGTCACCGACATGGCACTCGACCGCCTTCTCGACAGCTCAGTATGTTTTTTCGAGCGATGGTTACACATTCGCTCTCCACATCCCCCATCCTAGAGCGGAGGGCAAGCGAAAAGGTTCGCCTTGATCGCGTGCCGCTTGCCTTGGCCGAGTGGGACGGCCCCGATTGTGAGGGAAAAATGAAGGGCGGCGGCATGCTGTGGGAGGATTCTCGCTGGTTGGGCTTCGTCGAGAAATTCGCCGGCGTGAGGACCGAGGTGCCCCCCTTGGATTCGGGGTCTGGCGTGGGGAGGAGTGCCAAGGCACGGTTTGCAGATTGGGGAAGTCCGAGGAACCCTTTTGTGAACGTATGCCGGGATGATTCCCGGTTCCTCGGATAGGAACCGGGAATCGGTCGGTTAGAGGTTCGCGATTCCCTGACTCGAGTTGAGCGGAGGCCGCCCTGCAACCGGCCAGTTATCGTTCCGGCGCTCGTGGGCACGTTGGAAGGCCCGTTCACGCTCGAGTCGGGTTTGCTCGTAAAGGTTGAGGTAGAGATGCTCTTCAACCTCGGTGAAGATCTGCCCTCGCCGCCCCATGACAACGCGCGCTGTATCGAACATTTGCTCGAGCGGGAAGCCGGGCGCGACCTTGCCATAAAGCACTGCGGTGAAAGAAGGGACGTGCTTGGGCAACAACGGGCCGGCCGGCAGGACGTTGCACATCACACCGATTGCCGTGCCCGTATTGAGCATGCTGCCCAAGCCGGTTCTGGTGTGGTCGCCGATGAAGCAACCCACCTTGGCCTGTTTTGTGCCGATCGGGTCTCCGCCCAGCGGGACGAAAACTTCGCCGTAATCGTTCCGCAGGTCGCTATTGGAGGTGATCGCTCCCAGGTTGACCCATTCGCCGACGTAGGCGTGTCCGAGGAACCCCTCGTGATATTTGTTCGAGTGGCCGTGGACGACCGTCGCTTCGACTTCGCCGCCGATCCGGCAGTTCGGCCCCAGAGTTACCCCGCCCCGCAGATTGGCGCGGAAGAGCTGAGTGTCGCGAGCGATGAAGCAGGGACCTTCGATCCGGGTGAAGGGTTGCACCCAGGCTCCGGCTGATACCGTGATCGGGCCGTTGGTCGTATCAAAACCGTGTAAGGGTCGATTCTCGCGGTTTCGTGGACGAAGAGGCGATTGGCCGGCCCCACCAGCGCAGCGGTTGTGAGATGGCGGTTGCTCAGTCCCACCTTGCCATCGGCTTCGAAGTCGCGAACCAGGTGGTCGGCATTTTTGATGACGATGTCCCAGGGGCGTTCGATCCACTCCCCCCCCAACTCCACACCGCCCATCCGGGACATCTGCTCATCAAACCAGGCGGCGGCGTTATTCGACTCCAACCCGATCGCCTGGTCCGGGCCGACCAAGGCACAGGCCGGTTGGCCGTTGCAGAGGCCGACCCAGGGCGTGGTGTCGCTCGGTACCTCCAGATTCGGGGGGGGTACCCAGCGGCTGTTGACGGCCAGGACAGGGCCACGCGCTAGCCAGTCGCGATCGTTCACAGGAGTGTGTGGGTCGCGGGCTTGCTGGAGCGCGGCCAGGTACGGGCGGATAACCACACCCCTGCGGTTGGGGCCCGGACCAACACCGAAGGCTTTGACGATTTTAGTGCCGAGAGTGTTCGATCCCAGAACGAGGGCGAACACCGGACGGGTCAGAGTCAATGGCTCGAGGCCTGCGACAGCGTTGTCTTCAACCAGGCAGAGACGCATGAATCCCTCCGTAGCTAAATCGGCATGTCGACCTTCGCACGCACCGCGTCGTGCGCGGGTGATAGCAGCGATGTCGAGATTGCCGTCCTTAGCCGGCATCGCGACCGTGATTATAGGCCGCAATCCTCAGAGTCTGCCAGGTCGGAACCTTTTGACGGGCCCGAATCTCAACTTCGCTGATGATCAACAACATCCAAATAGAGCAGTTCGTCTGATGCCAGATCGAGTCGAGCGACCGTCCAGGTTGGCGCACGATGAAGCGCACCGGGGTTGATATATCGAGTCGACTCGTGTTTTTCGTCGGCCGGAACGTGAGTGTGGCCGTACAACAGGTAATCGGGGGCAAGCGCGGCGAGGCGGCGGATCTCCCGTGCCGAGTCGCCGTGAGTGACCGCGATCCGTCGTTCCGCCAGGGTGAACTCGCCTCCTTTTCCCAGGCAGACGCCGCCTCCGAGGGTCATCGAACGACTGAGTTCGGATTCATCGAAGTCGTTGTTGCCAAACACGTAATAGCAAGTGAGAGCGGAGCATTCCTCGACAATTTCGCAGCTTGTGAGGTCGCCGCAATGGATGAGGGCCTGAACTCCCTCAGCAATCAATAACTGCACCGCGAGCCTGGTTCGTTCCACGCGGTTGTGGGTATCGGAAAGGATTCCGACTCGCATCGTGACTCCCGTTGAGAAGAATCGTCATCGGCCCCTGGTTTCGGTTGAGGAGATTGGCTGAAGATCGCTCTCACTCTGGTCGAACCGGGAATCCGGCGGTAAACTAGCCAATGGAGAACACAAGACCGCGTACCCCGGATGTCGATTTTGTCCTGAGGCCGCGGTTGTTGGAAGACTCTGCGCCACTCTTGTCATGAGTGGATGCGCGGCCGACCGCAAGAAAGGTCGGTCGCGGGAAGGGAGTTTGATTTGGTCCGCAACGCCGGATCACGGCTCCCCGTCCCTGTTTTTTCCCGCGTTTCGCGGGGAGGTATCGCATGTCGATCGCAACTCGTTCCCAGCGTCTCATTACGGCCGAGCACTCGACGTCCGTTTCGACTGTCGAGCCTATTAACTACGAGACCGAGGCTCCTGAGCAAGCCGAACTCGCTCGTGAGGCCCCCGAAATGCGCGACGCCGGGCTATCGGAAGCCCCCGATGCCGGAGAGGGTCGCCTCGGTTTAATGGAGCATGAATTTACCCATGGTCGGAGCCAGAGCTGAGCGGTCGGGCCAGGATCTCTCCTGGGACACCGGAGGCCCCACCGCCCCGTTCTACCGGCCTTTACGGGTTACTCCCCGCTAGGGAAGGACCACTGATCCAAGGGTCGGATGTCCCACCTGTCCTCGAATGCCCCGCTTCTCCCTAACCAAATCGGTAGGGAGAGCGGGGCATTCTGATTGGTTCGCTCGCCCGAAAGGCGAGCTGGAAAGCGCCAGCTCCCTGTCTTTGGGGTCGGGTTGGATAACAGAGGATGGGAGCGGAGGGACACTTGCCATGCCATCGCGTACCAACCGCATCCTCGGCCGACTGCGCCGAGACCTCGCTGCCGGATGCCGGATTGTCGCCTCGGGGTCGGTCCGGCAGGGCGGCTACCTACTATCATGACACGTCCACGAGGTTTACCGTGGACGAGAGTCGTTCGCGCAGTGCTGGCCGTCTTGCCGCATCGAATCGGGGCGACGACGCCCCGAGGTGAGACACGGCCGCTGCGCGAGCGGAGCGGCCGGGATCATCTTCCCCATGAGCGAAGTCACACGCATCCTCTCGGCCATCGAGCGGGGTGACCCGCGGGCCGCCGAGCAACTCCTCCCCCTGGTCTATGACGAGCTGCGACGGCTGGCCGCCCGGAAGCTGAGCGAGGAGAAGCCGGGACAGACGCTCCAGGCGACGGCGTTGGTCCACGAGGCGTACCTGCGGCTGCTCGATGGAGAGGGCGGCCGGGACTGGAACGGCCGCGGGCACTTCTTCGCCGCGGCCGCAGAGGCCATGCGCCGAATCCTGGTCGACGACGCCCGCCGCAAGCGACGCCCCAAGCACGGCGGCGACCGCAAGCGGCTCCCGCTCGAGGCGCTTGCCCTCCCGGTCGAGGACCGATTCCATGACCTGCTCGCCCTCGACGAGGCGTTGACCGCGCTCGCCGAGCGGGAACCGCTCAAGGCCGAACTGGTCAAGCTGCGTTTCTTCGCGGGCCTCTCGGTCGATGAGGCCGCCGCGTGCCTGGGAATCTCCCCGGTCACCGCCAAACGCCATTGGGCCGTCGCCCGCGCCTGGCTCTTCGCCGCCCTGTCCGACGGGGAGGCGGACCCCGGGGGGAAAAAAACCGACGGAGGTGATCCCCCCTCGCCCTGAAACTCGCACTGTAATGCGAGGCAACTCGTTCGGGACCCCCCCATGGCCAGCAGCGACACCACCTTAGACGCGATCTTCTGCGGCGCGATCGAGGTCGCCTCGCCCGAGGGACGGGCCGCGTACATCACCGACGCCTGCGGCCCGGATGAGGAGTTGCGTCGTCGCGTCGAGAGGCTGGTCGATGCCCACTTTCAGGCCGGGAGCTTCCTCGAAGTTCCGCCCGCTTCGCCCACCATATTGATGGCTTCCGCCTCCCCTGCTGAACGGATCGGCACGGACATCGGCCCGTACAGGCTGCTCCAGCAGATCGGCGAGGGGGGCATGGGCACGGTCTACATGGCCGAGCAGGACCGGCCCGTCCGTCGCAAAGTCGCTCTGAAGGTCATCAAGGCGGGGATGGACTCCCGCCAGGTCGTCGCCCGGTTCGAGGCCGAGCGTCAGGCGCTGGCCCTGATGGACCACGTCAACATCGCCCGAGTACTCGATGCCGGTGCCACCGACTCGGGCCATCCCTATTTCGTCATGGAACTGGTCCACGGCGTGCCGATCACGCAGTATTGTGACAACAACCGGCTGACCCTGCGGCAGCGGCTGGAGCTGTTCGTGCCGGTCTGCCAGGCGATCCAGCACGCCCACCAGAAGGGGATCATCCACCGGGACATTAAGCCGTCCAACGTCCTGGTCACGCTCTACGACGGCCAGCCGGTGCCCAAGGTGATCGACTTTGGCGTGGCCAAGGCGATCGAGCAGAAGCTGACCGAGCGGACCCTGTTCACGCAGTACGGCACCCTGGTCGGCACCCTGGAGTACATGAGCCCCGAGCAGGCGGAGATGAGCGCCCTGGGCGTCGATACCCGCAGCGACATCTACTCGCTGGGCGTACTCCTCTATGAGCTGCTGACGGGCAGCACGCCGCTGATTCATCGACGGATGAAGCAAGCCGCCTTCGGCGAGATCCTCAGGATGATCAAGGAGGAGGAGTCGCCGAGGCCGAGCAACCGGCTGAGCGCTTCGGGCGCGGCCCTGGCGTCGATCTCGGCCAGTCGGAACGTGGAGCCGGCCGGGCTGACGAGGCTGGTGCGGGGCGAGTTGGATTGGATCGTGATGAAGAGCCTGGAGAAAGACCGCAACCGCCGCTACGAGACGGCCAGCGGCTTCGCGGCGGACGTGCGGCGCTACCTGATGGACGAACCGGTGTTGGCATGCCCGCCGTCGGCGTGGTACCGCTTCCGCAAGTTCGCCCGGCGGAACCGGAGCGTGGTCGCGGCCGCGGCGGCCATGGTCCTGGCGGTGGTAGTGGCGTTGGCGGGACTGGCGACGAGCACGCTGAGGATCGCGAGCGAGCAACGGGCGACGGCGAAGGCGCTGCGAGCCGAGACCCGGGCCAAGGACGAACTGGCGCGGACCGTCGAACGCGTGCGGCGGGATGCGTACTTCCACCGGATCGCACTGGCGCACCGCGAACTGTCTGCGGATAACCTGGGCCCTGCCCTCGAACTGCTCGGCGAGTGCCCGAGAGACCTGCGCGAGTGGGAGTGGCATTACCTCATGCGGCTTTGCCGGGTGGAACCGGTCATCCTGCGTGACACGACCGAAGTCAAGAGCCTGGCGTTCAGCCCCGACGGAGAGTCACTCGCCTCCGCGGGCGGGGACGGGGCCGTCAAAGTCTGGAGTATCAGGTCGGGTCGGGTGATTCGGGCGATCGGGAACGCCCACACCGGCTACGTCTCCAGCATCGCGTTCCACCCCGACGGCAAGCACCTGGCCTCCGTCGGCGCGGACGAGCAGGTGAAAGTCTGGGACCTGACGACCGGTCACGCCGTATTCACTCGCCCGTGCGGTCCCGTCCACGTCTTCGGGACCGCTTATGCCGCGGCATTCAGTCCCGATGGCCGACAACTCGCGGCGGGATATGACGGTGCCGCGAAGACCTGGGATTGGAGGAATAATCGGCCCTTGCATACCTTCCCCGGGCACGAAAAGCGTCCGATCAGCGTGGCATTCAGTCGCGACGGGCGTTACCTGACCACGGGGAGTTGGCGGGGAAGCGTGAGGCTCTGGGACGCCGAGGCGGGGGGCGAACCGCTGCACACTTTCCCCGAATCCCGCGACGCCCGCCATCCTGTCACCGCCTTGACGTTCAGCCCGGACGGTGCCCGGCTGGTTTCGGCCAGCTTCAACCGCCGCCTAGACGTCTGGGATACGACGACCGGCGGGCTCCTCCGTACGCTCCCGCATAGCGGACTCGTCCTGGGGGCCGCCTTCAGCCCGGACGGCCAGCGCCTCGCTTCGGTCGGTGAAGACAAGACCGTGCGCGTCTGGGACGCGACGACTCGCCGAGAGGTGATCGGCCTCCGGGGACACACCGGCGTCTGCGAGTGTGTGGCATTCAGCCCGGACGGCGGGCGCCTCGTCTCGGCCAGCAAGGACGGGACCATCCGCGTCTGGGACGCGACCCCACTTCAAGGTCACGAAGGCCGGGAAACCTTGACCTTCACACAACACCGCAATGAGGTCTGGAGCCTGGCGGTCAGCCCCAACGGCCAGGAGGTTGTTTCGGCCGGCTTCAACGCGCCCGCCAAGGTCTGGGACCCGAAGACCGGACGGGTCGGCGCCGAGTTCAACGGCCACCGGGACATCGTCTTCTGCGTGGCTTGGCGCCCCGACGCTCAGCGGATCGCCTCCGCCGGGGCGGATGGTGGGCTGTTCACGGTCAAGGTCTGGGACCCGAAGTCCAGAAGGGAAGACTACACGCTCAAGTGCACGCTCCCGGGCAACCCGGAGTTCTTCGCCGTGGCGTTCAGTCCAGATCCCGACGGCCGATACCTGGTCACGGGGAGGGGGAACGGGAAGGTGCAGGTCTGGGACGGGCGGACCGGACGGCCAGTCGGGACTCTCGGCACCCATGAGCAGGCGATCCGCGGAGTAGTCTTCAGCCGCGACGGCCGCCACCTGGCTTCAGCGAGCAGTGACGGCGCGGTCAAACTGTGGGACGCGACCCGCCTGGACGAGCCGCAAGTCGCCCGCATCACCCTCCCGGCGCGGGTCCAAGTGCAGTGCCTGAACGTCGCATTCAGCCCGGACGGCCAGCGCCTGGCGACGGCCGGCGAGGACAACACGGTCAAGCTCTGGGACGTGCAGACCGGTTACGAATTGCGAACCCTTCGGGGACACAGCGGCGAGGTCTGCACCGTGGCCTTCAGCCCCGGCCCGGGCCGGTGGATCGCCTCGGCGGGTGAGGGCGGCACCGTGAAGATCCGGGACAGTCACACCGGAGAATTGCTCCGCAGCTTCCGCGGCCATACCGGCCTCGTCAGCAGCGTGGCGTTCAGCCCCGACGGCCAAAGCTTGATCTCGGGAAGCCGCGATCACACGGTCAAGGTCTGGGACGTGACGCGATTGGGAGACGTTCCTGACCGTTAGCGAACTCGTCTCGGCGGCATCCTGGGCGGCCTGGCTGGTAGAGGGCAGCATACTCACGCCGGCCCCTTGGTCTGCGCCGCGCCACCCGGTGGGCCGCCGTGACGCCCTCGTGGGGCGAGTCACCGGACGCCCATTGGTGATCCGTTGAAGCAAATCGGCCGGTGAGAGTCTGTCTCGTAAGTTCAGGGAAACCGAAAATTGAAGGCCGTTTGGGTGCCACGGGGTCCGTACTCGGAACCCGTGCACGCCAGGCCAAGGCATTCCCGCATGGGTTCCGAGTACGGAACCGCATGGCACCCAGCAGATCATTCAAAAGCACTCGTGGGATTCACCTTCTGGGACAGACTCTGAGTCCCGCACGCGAAGAAAGACAATCACCGGCCACGGAACCTCCCCAGCGCCAGGTCTGCGCGCCGGGATAGCCGCCCTGTCATGTTTGCAGACCTCACCCCCCATGGGAGATTGCGCCATGTGGACATTGAAGTCTTTCCGCTCATCGAATCCCCGTCCCCCGCACACGACGGCCCGCCGGTGGGCCCTGGAGACGCTGGAGGATCGCGCGCTGCTCAGTGCCAGCCCCACCGCGATCTACCCCCTCGGCGCGACGCCTCGGGCCGACGTGGCGAGTCTCGAAAAGGCAGGAAAGCAGGTGACTTTCCGCGGCAGTCTGGATGGGGTCGTGACCCGAGGCACTCCTGGCCCATCGGGGGCGCCCGTACTCGTGGAGGGCACGGGGCACGCGGCTCACCTGGGTCGGTTCACGTTCTCATTCCCGCATCTCGTGAATGCCACAACCAGGGTCGCCACCGGCACCTATACCTTCACGGCGGCCAACGGCGACACGTTGACCGCCGACGTGACCGGGCAGGCAGTGCCGGTGGGGACGACCGGAGTGCTCCATATCGTGGAAACCGCGACCATCACAGGCGGTACGGGCCGCTTCGCCGGCGCCACCGGGAGCTTTACCATCGAGCGCGACTACGACACGGTCGCCGGCACGACCACCGGCTCATTCCTTGGGACGATCTCCCCCGCCGGCACGCGCCACCGTTGCCACAAGATCGGTCGGTGAGCCTCGGTCGCGAACTGGGTCGCCCGGCGCCCCTTCCGGGCGCCGGGCAGTTTGCCGACACCATCACGCAGACCGCTGATCAACGAGTTTTTGAATTGCCGTTGGCTCGTCAGCGAAATCGAATAAATATGACAACATTGTGATGAAACGATGGGGGCTGCATGGCGCTTGGACGTTCAGCGCGACCTATCAGGTCGATGAGGTCCCGCCTCTGAGTCAGGACGAGGCCGATGCCCTCAACGCGACGATCGCGGATTTTCCGGGCGACCCGAATTTCGCGTCACAGAGATCGAACCTGTGCTCGCAAAATTTTGGTGAGACGAATTCATGGGAATCAACGGTATTGTGATAAGGGCTAACGAATCCGGTTTCCCGTCTGGCCTAAGCTCGCTGAGCCAACCCGGTTACTCCATGAGGAAGCACGATGAGTTCCACCGCGAGGTCGGCCGTCTGCTGTCTTGCCGTCACTTTGTCGGGATCGACCGGGGCCCGAGCTGCTCCTCCGGCTCCCGACCGAGTTTCAGGACGTGTGACGCATGTGACGCTTTATCGCGGGCAGGCCATGGTCGTACGCACGATCCCCGTCGTCGGCGCCAAGGGAACTAGGGAACTCGTCGTCGATGACCTGCCGGAGCAAGTGGTTGCCGACAGCCTCGTCGCGGAAGGCAGCGAAGGGGTAGAGGTCCGCGCAGTGCAGGTCCGTAGCCGCGCCGTTGGCGAGGCGCCTCGTGACGAGGTTCGCAAACTCGATGAGAGTCTCGAGCAAGTCAAAGACAAATTGCTGGTGAACCAGAAGGTGCAGGAACGGTTGGCCAAGCAGACGACCTACCTCGACCAGCTCGATCGATTTGTCGCGACGA
Source organism: Singulisphaera photorubra (assembly GCF_045290345.1). Classification (GTDB taxonomy): domain Bacteria; phylum Planctomycetota; class Planctomycetia; order Isosphaerales; family Isosphaeraceae; genus Singulisphaera. Next base: position 7,792,521 of record NZ_CP155447.1, read on the forward strand.
CGGCCAAGGGCGACTTGGCCCGGGGCGTCCTGGATGCCGCGGCCCTGGAGAAGGTCACCCTCTTCTCGTTCGGCCAGCGCGACACGCTCGCCGACGCGGCGGTCACGCACGCCAGGGAAGCCACGGACCTGAACAAACAGCTCGACTTGCTCCAACGGCGGCGGGGTGAGCTGACCAGCGTCGCGTCCCGCACGGTTCGCGAGACGCTGCTGTTCCTCGACAAGCGGAGCGAAGGTCAGGACTCGGTCCGCCTGAGCTACCTGGTAGGTAAGTGTGAGTGGTCGCCTGCCTACACGTTCCGCACCGGCGGGGACCGAAAGCAGATCCGGGTTGAGTGCCACGGGCTGATCCAGCAGATGAGCGGCGAGGACTGGGACGGTGTGCAATTGACGCTCTCCACCGCCTCGCCGGGTCTGGGCGCATCGGGTCCTGGCCTGGCGGCGTTCGCAGTGACTCTCAGCAAGGAAGCCGCTCCGAAACCGGTCGATCCCGAAGAACTGACCGCCCGGTTGGACGCCGCACGTGAGCGTCTGGGCGCTGCCGTGGCCCTCTATCGTGGCGCACCGAGCCCCGCCGAAAAGGCCAAACTCGACTGGGCGCTCAACGCCGCGGCCAACGAATTCCAGAGCTTGGAGCTGATGAGTGGCCGAGACCTGGTGAGCACGCTCCAGTCGACCGAGACCGACGTGGCCGGCGGGCCCAGCTTGAACTACGCGGTCGCCGGATCGGCCAGCCTGGCCAGTCGACCCGATCAACAGGTGGTCCAGATCTTCCAGTCGAAATTCGAGAGCCGGTTCTATTCCGTGGCCACGCCGTTGGTCACCCGGCACGTCTTCAGGGAGGCGGAGGCGACCAACAGCGGCGGGCAGGACTTGCTGGCCGGCCCGATGTCGGTCTACCAGGACGGGCAATTCGTCGGCCGTGGCGAGATCCCCACAATTGCCCGCGGCCAGTTGTTCACGCTCGGCTTCGGGGTCGACCCACAGCTCCGCGCCCGCCGCGAGTTGGCCGAGAAGACCGAGAGCTTGCAGGGCGGGAACCGGAAACTGGACTTCAAGTACCGGCTGCTCGTGGAGAACTACAAGGACGAGCCGGCAAAGGTGCGGATCCTGGATCGTTTGCCCAACAGCGGCGACTCCGCACAAATCCGCGTGACGCTGGCCGAGGCGAAGGACGCACTGAGCGACGACGCCATCTACCTGCGCCGCCAGCGGCCGAAAGGCATCCTGCGTTGGGAGATCGAGGTCCCGGGCGGGGCGGTCCGCGAGAAGGCCCGCATCCTCGAATACGGGTTCTCGGTCGAATTCGACCACAACTTCCAGGTGAGCACCCTGGGCGGACAGCAGGCGAGGAGCGAGTTCGAGCAACTCGACCGTGTCCGGGTCCTTCCGGCCCCGGCCGCTGAACCGACCCCGCCGCCCGCGCCGTAACAAAAACCACGATCCTCGAAAGAGCGAAAGAACCCATGATTCTTGCAGTTTCCGCACCGGGTCAGTTTGCAGTAGCACGGCCGGCCCGGCCGTAATTCCCTTGGTCTGCAGTAGCACGGCCGGCCCGGCCGTAATTCTCTCGGGGTCGGCGTGAGTCTGAGGAATGGCCCTGGGCTGAGAGGGGGCCGGCCGGGCCGGCCGTACGACGTATTCGACTCAGCGAGCGCGGGTCCAAGAGGGACGGGAGTGCCAAGGGTTCGATCCGACATCGTTTTGGCCCAAGAGTACCGAGCCAAAATCAGTACGGCACGATGGCTTCAAAAGCGAAGTTGTTTCTCTCTGCAGCCGGCAAATCCTTCCGATGAAGTAAGGAATGCAAGAACGCCGGCTGCAGAGGAATAATAGGAATCGCAAAAAATAAATGAACGTAATGTGGATGAAAGATTTATGGTGTGTTAGTTGCCACAGATAATCGGAATTCTTGTTGAGAGGTAATATCAGTCGGCTTGAGAACGACTTCGATCCCTATTTTTGTTTCTGCGGTAGGGTTTGACGATCTTAAGTTACTGCGTTCAGAAAGCGGCCCAATGCGACCCCAGCATCGTTGTCTTTGGTCTGACCACTCCCATTTCCAAACTCGCTATGTCAGTTCTCTCACTCAACGGAGCCATCGAGAATGACGACGCCATTTCGAAAATCGCCGATCCTTACCCTTTGGACACTGATGTCAACATGCTGGATCGGCATTTTGATCATCTCTGGGGCGAGTTCGGGGCCGAAGACGATCGATGCCGAGCGGCTCTTGCTCCGAGATGCGAAGGGCAAAGTCAGGATTTCCATGGAAGTTGGTACGGATGGGGCGCCATCTTTAAGGTTCTTGGACAGTAACGGCACCATCAGGACGAGAGTTGGCTTGTCCGCGAGTGGTGATGCGAGTTTGGTATTAGCGGATCGAAAAGGCAAAAACCGCGTTCTCTTGGAGATGTCTTCTGACGAGACTCCGAGGCTCGAGTTCGTAGACCAGAATGGTCGCCCTCAGCTCACGGCGAGTTTGGCCCCCGAGGGACGGCCGATCTTTGAGTTGGGGAGAGTGAACGGAGCGGATTCCCTGATAAAGATGAGTCTCGCCCCGAGCGGCCTCCCTTATCTGAGTTTCTGGAGCATCGAGGGTGAGATGAATATGATGATCGGCGCGATGCCCAACGGGACCCCAGCGATCGCACTATACAAGGGAGAACAGATGCGAATGAGCTTAGGCCTCTGGCCTGATGGTCATCCGAATCAATACTTGTTCGACAGCGACGGTAAGGCCCGCTTTGCTCTTGAGGAGAGCGATTCCCGGGCGGGCCTCATGTACTTTGACAAAGCTGGCAAGGTGCGAATGCTCACTCACGTTTCCAATAACGGAACCGCCGCTCACATCATGATGGACGCTCAGGAATCGGCACGACTGAGCCTGAAGACCATGGAAGACGGATATTCATCACTTTTATTTGCTGACAACAAAAATATTTCTCGCATGATCCTTGGGATCATGCCTGAGGGAATCCCCTCTCTGGAGATTTCGGATCCAGACGATACATCGCGTGTCTATCTTTCAACGACGAGGAAATCGGAACCGTATCTGGAAATGTATGGGGCCGACAAGAAGTCGATTACTAGAATCCCGGCTAAGTGATGAGCCGTTGGGGGCTGGCAGAAATATGGCTGACCGGGAAAAAGGGGACGGATTGAATATTGACCGACCCGGTTGTCGAACTTCGAAAAACAGGAAATTCTGAGGCAAGTGCAACTGTGACACCAGTTTAAAGGTGATTACAATGAGATCGCTTTTATTCAGATTGGTCTATGCTGTCGTTGGCCTGCACATGGCAGGAAGCTTTTGCGAGGCGGCATATGTAATTAATGCATGGATGGAGATCGGAGGTGTCCATATTCTAGATGGGCCACAGGAAACCTGGGTTTTCGTCGAGACCCGGAAGGTCACCGAAGCGAGCTTTGGCATACTTACCGCCCCTCGCAAGACGCAGGTCGCTTCGCAGATGCTCTTCAAACTCAGCCCAGCTGGCGAGGTAAAAAAAGTGGCCCTCACCAAGGATGGGCCAGGCTTTCACCACAACAGTTGCAGCATTATCCGGCTCAAAGAAGGTTTCTATCTCTACAGGCTTCCCTCCTTAGGCCACGCTTCTGCAATCTTCAAGTGGCGCGGCGACCATTTCGGTCCGCTTGGTCAAGGGGAGTCTGAGGCGGACACAAAAGTTATTGCCACGATCGAGCAGCAAGATTCTGCGGGCCGCGTCTTCGATAGCTTGGAGGCGGTTTCGGCGGAAAACGGCTGGACTTGCGTTGCAAAGTCGCCTCGCACACTTGCCATCCCGTCAAAAAAATTCCATTCAGTCAAGCATAACATACTGATCTCGGTCAGGGTGGGCGACTACTTTCGTCCGATAGCCGTTCTCGCCATGTTTCAAACTCGCGAGGGAATTCGGACCAAAGTATTGGTCGATGTGCCGTCGCCCGTACCCCGTGGTAGGCCGCGCCTTTCTCGTCCTCCAGGACCCCTCCACGAGCTTTGAAAATCGAAAAGGTGATATTCGCCAATTTCGCCGCTATCTGGGCAAGTTAGGATGCTACGAAGTGAAGAGCTTCGCAGGTATGATCTTGTCCATATTATGCAAGCCGCATCAAAAATTAAGAATGTCACCGTGAAAAAGGGGACGGAGGGAATATTGACGTGGCTTGAGTCCTCGACTACCCTCGAGTCATGCCACGAACCGCTCGCGCTTCAGTCGGCGGGATGATCTACCACGACTTGAATCGCGGCAACCGTCGCGCAGCAGTCTTCCACAAGCCCGCCGACTACGACGCCTTCGTAGAGGCGATCGGCGACGCCCGCCGGCGTCTCCCCATCGACCTCTTCGGCTACTGCCTGACGCCGAACCATTTCCACCTGGTCCTGCGCCCCCAGAGCGACGGCGATCTCGGGCGGTGGATGCGGTGGTTGCTCACCGCGCACGCGCAGCGATACCATCGCCATTACACGACCACCGGGCATGTCTGGCAGGGACGGTACAAGGCGTTCCCCGTCCAGGACGACGACCACCTGGCGACCGTGCTCCGCTACGTCGAGCGGAACCCCCTCGGCGCCGAGTTGGTTTCGCGTGCCGAGCACTGGAAGTGGTCGAGTCTGCCGGGTTGGCTCGCGGGCGCCCCGACCCTGTGGCGTGGCGACCCGTCGCCCCGCGATCCGGCGTGGGTCGATCGAGTGAACGAACCTCTCTCAGTGGGAGAGTTGCAGAGGCTGCAGGAATCGGTGGTCCGCGAACGCCCTTTCGGTGGCGAGGCGTGGACCCGCCAAACGGCGCAATCGCTTGGGTTGGAGTCGAGCCTTCGAAACCGAGGGCGGCCGCGGAAGCAGTAAAGTCACTCCGTCTCCCCTTTTCTTGGGCCCGGTTTGAAGCCGTTTCTGAGAGCCTGGAAGGGGACTAGGCCAATTTACCGAACACGGTAGCCGGCGTAAGACAATACGCAAGCCATGCACACTACGAATAATCGCTAATGGTGTAAACAAAATGCGACCTGAAATATTGGCTTTTATTTATGCAATGGTTATGATAAATGCGTATTTGTGCTTGCTGTATCGCAGGCGTGATCGCCGTGTATCGCTCTTTAGGTGCCGCGTTTCGTTCTTGCTGATAGTTGTAGCGGAGTCTGCGGTAGTACTAGGATTCGCCCTCCAGTCAATGCCCACTAGCCCGTGGGGGAGAGACGCGCTAGCTAAATCTGCGCACCACCGCGTCCAAGCGTGGTTATGCAGAGGACAATCCCAATCCTTTTTGCAAACGGCAGCTAAGTATGCTGCTGATGGTAGTGAACCGGATCGGGCATTGAACAGGTATTGGCGAGAAGAGGCTGAGACTGAAGCAAGGTTGGCTGAGTTTCACGAGCGCCTGGCACGGAAGTATCAATACGCAGCACGTTATCCGTGGTTTCCAGTTGATCCCGACCCACCTGCACCCAAGCCACCGAACGGAAAAGGGGGGGCATAGAGGAATTCGGTAAATATAAATATGATTATTTGTAGGTTGTGTTTTAGGTCTGATTTGGCTGATTGATATTAAATAAATGAATGCGCTGGCTCCCCGCCGTCGAGACGCTGGGATCGACCACGGTCATCTGCACCGACAAGACCGGGACCCTGACCAGGAACGAGATGACCGTGCGCGCCTACGTCTTGGAGGGGGAGCGCCTCGACGTCACCGGCACGGGCTATGCCACGGTGGGAGGATTCCAACGAGCCGGGCGGACCGTCGATGCAAAGGCCGACGACCGCCTGACCCTGGCCCTGCGGATCGGTGCGCGATGCAACGACGCCGCCATCGAGATCCGCGACGGCCAGAGCGCGGTGCTCGGCGACCCGACCGAAGGGGCCTTGATCGTCGCGGCGGCCAAGGCGGGGCTGGGCCGGCGCCCTGCGGGGCCTGGACCTATAGCCTGCCGGCACGGGTCGGAAGGGGCGGGCCTGCTCCGGGCGGAGACGATGGCTTTCATGACCTTGGCCCTGGCCCAGGTCGCACACGCCTTCAACGCACGCTCGCAGCGGCGGACCGCGTTCACGAGCCGCCTGTTCACGAACGGTTGGCTGTGGGCGGCCGTGATCGCCTGCGTCCTCCTCCAGGCTGCTGTGGTCTCCGTGCCGCTGCTCCAGCGCGTGCTCCATACCCTCCCGCCGAGCCCGTCGGGCTGGGCCGTCATCATCTCCTGTTCCCTGGCCCCGGTCGCTGCCGTGGAGATGGTCAAGCTCGTGCAAAATCGGTCGGGGTTGAACGGAGCCGGGGCGAAGATTGCCGGGTGATCCCGTGCCCAGGCAACCGCGACGGTTCGGGTGCGGATCAGCAGCTCATGACCACGACGCGAGGGGCCCGGCTCATCACCGTCGAAGCAGCCCTCGCCGTCAAGGTTCCGCTGCCCGACGATCGGGTCCACCCGACCGGGATGCCACCGGACGGCTCGGCGATCGGGAATGACCGCTTCGGCTGAATGACCTTCGGCGGTGAGCGTTCCATTGGGAAGAGGTGAGCACGGGCGACGCGATCGGTCGCTGCCGGTCGGCCCATCCTTGACGGTGCCGGGGTGGGGGCGTCCAATTGACGGAGCGGCTTCCATGCGACTATCTCGGTTTATGGAAATGGGTCGAGCCACTCGAACTCGCGCCGCCGGCTCGGTCGAGTCGGGGTTGAACGAGCTATTCCCAGGAGATGTCTTCATGCCACAAGTCAATCCTGACCCGCACGACAAGGGATACGTTTACCAGCCGACCCATGCGGTCACCGGCGACTTCCCGGCCGGGGTCGATGTCCAGGCCGTGCAGCGGGCACTCGTGGCCGCCGGGTTCGGAGCCGAGCAAGTGCAGATATTCCAGGGCGAGGCGGGGGCGGACCAGCTCGACCTCAAGGGGGAGCGGCACGGCGGCTGGGTCCAGTTCCGCCGCGCGCTCGAGCAACTGTTCGCCGACGAGACGATGGTCTTCGACCGGGCCGAGGAGTTGCTACGGTCAGGCGGCGTGGTGGTGGTCGCGTTCACCGGCGGCGATGCCGCCCTGAAGGACCAAGCGGTCGATGTGCTGAAATCTCACGGCGGTCAGCCAGTGCGGTACTGGGGGGAGTGGACGGTCGATCGCCCGTGAGGCGGCAGAGCGCCCGGGAAGCGCCCGGCCAAGTTCACCGGCCGGGCGGCATTTCGGTGAAAAGCGGACTTGGGAAGGCCGTCATGGCGCATCCCTGAGGAGGGGACCATGCAGTCGGGAAAACGTGTTCTGATCACGGCATCGGCCTGGCGATCGCGCGGGCCTTCGCGGCGGAAGGGGCGCAGTTGATGTGGCCCGATCGCCGCCCGTTCGCCGCGGAGGACTGGTTCGACGGGACGGCCGAGGAGTACCGTGAGGAGGCCTCGACGTAAATCGCGTACTCCGGGCTCTTCCACGTCGATGAAGAGAAGAAGACGCTGGCCCATTCCCTGTTCGTGTCGCTGTTCCCGAATTGGACCGGACAGACCCAGCCCCGCGTGGTCGTGATCGAAAGAAATAGGCTGCGTCCCAGCACGGATACGCCGATCCGGTCTGCTGGGAAGGTGGTGATGTCGCATCTCGAATGGCAGCGAGCGGACGAGAGATAGATAGAGGTCGCCCGTTGTGTTTACGAACTCGCGGAGCATGGTGGCGATAAGCACCGACACTCAGGAAGGATACGAGGGCGAACATGCTAGATTCTCCGGTCGACATGGACCGCGACCACGTTCTGGGGCCGGCCGACGCGGAGCTGACCCTGGTCGAGTACGGCAGCTATGCGTGCCCCCGTTGCCACGCGGTCCACGAGGTCATCGAGGGGTTGCGGAGCCGATTCGGCGATCAGATGCGGTACGTGTTCCGGCACTTGCCCGTCGCCGAGAGCGTGGACGCGACCCGCGCCTCCGAGTTGGCGGAGTACGCCGCCCAGAAGACCGGACGGTTCTGGGAGGTCCACGAGGCGCTGATGGAGCGTGGGCCGGCGTTTGCAGAGAGCGACTTCGGGCGGATCGCGCGGGACTTCGACCTGTCGCCGGGCGACGCGCCGCACGAGCCCGCATTCGCGGCGGCGCAGGCGCGAGTGCGCGAGGACACCGAGGGCGCGCGGCGCAGCGGCGTGCGGGCGACGCCGACCTTCTTCATCAACGGTCGCCGCTATACAGGCGCCTGGGATGAAAGCTCGCTGGCCGACGCGATGCTCGGCTCGCTCGGCCATCGCATCCAGTCCGCAGCGTTTGAGTTCGTCCGCTGGGGGCCATCGTCGGGATTGCTCCTGGGGCTGGCGACGTTACTCTCGCTGGGGCTCAGCAACTCCCCCCTCGGCCCGGCATTCGCGGCGTGGTGGGAGACGCCCCTGGGATTCCTGTGGGGAACGGGCGAATTTGCCCATTCGCTGCTGCACTGGGTCAACCACGGGCTCCTGACGATCTTCTTCTTTGTCGTCGGGCTTGAGATCAAACGCGAGTTCACCGTTGGCCACCTGGCGACCTTTCGATCGGGTGCACTTCCGGTGATCGCCGCGCTGGGAGGCATCGTCCTGCCGGCGGCCATCTATGCATCGATCGCCCCGCCGGAACTAAAGCACGGGTGGGGCATTCCCATCGGGACCGACACGGCCTTCGCGGTCGCGCTGATCGTGCTGCTCGGCGCCCGCGTCCCCGTCGAGCTGCGCGTGTTCCTGACCGCGGCGGTCATCATCGACGACATCGTGGCGATTCTGGTCATCGCGCTGTTCTACAGCGGCGAGATCCACGCGAGCTACTTGATCGCAGCCGGCGCGGCGACGGCGTTGCTGGTCGGGCTCAACCGGGCCGGGGTGTACGCCGCCCTGCCCTACGCGGCCTGCGGCGTCGCCCTCTGGTTCTTCCTGCACGAGGCCGGATTGCACGCCACGCTGGCGGGCGTGATCCTGGCCGTGCTCATCCCCGCGCTTCCGCCGGCGAACCTGAACGCGCTTTTGGCGCAGGCGGCGGCCGTGATCCACCTGGAGGACCGCCACACCGGCGAGGCGATGCGGCCCGGACCCTCCGAACCGGCCCTGCGCACGCTGGATGCGATCCACGCCCGGATCGAGTCTCCCGCCGACAAACTCCTCAGATCCGTCGAGCCGTGGTCGAGCTACGTGGTGCTGCCGGTCTTCGCCCTGGCGAACGCGGGCGTCGCCTGGTCGCCCGGTGTCCTCGAAGGGCAGGGACGACTGATCGGCGCGATCTCCCTGGGGCTGGTCCTCGGCAAGCCGATCGGGATCGTCCTGGCCGCGTGGCTCGCGGTACGCTCCGGCCTGGCCGCGAAGCCGGACGCATACTCGTGGCGCCAGTTGTGCGGTGCTGGGGCGCTCGGCGGCATCGGGTTCACGATGTCCCTGTTCATCGCGGGCGTGGCCTTTCCGGACCGGGCACATTACGCGGCCGCCAAGATCGCCATCTTCCTCGCCTCGTTGGCCGCCGGGGGAGTGGGCGTGCTGATCCTGTGGTCGAGCCCCGGAGCGGACGACGAGCGAGGTGAGGCACCATGAGTCTCGCGGGATACCACGGCGGCTGGCGATCGTGCACGCGTAGGCTCGACCTCGCCGACCTGCTCAACGAGGAAGCTCCTGGAGTCGCATGAAGGGCAGCGGATTGAAATTCGCTCGGTCGGCGTGGTCCTCTCCGGGCTACGTACGTATGTGCGGGTGAGCCGATGACGCGTATGATGGATAAGGCGGCGATCCTGCCACACCGGCCTGATCTCGGAGGCGATGTTTTTTGACCCCCGATCCCCACCCGCAGGCAACCACGGAACAGTCGCCATTCGAGACGGCCAGTCCGGCCGGGGCCGGACTGGTAGACGTCGTGACCTCAGCGGCTTCGCCGCCGCCGGTCGCGGCTGCCCCCCGTCCGGCCACGCCGACCTCGTCGCCGCGGCGTAGGGTTTGGGGGCGGGCTACCGGGTTGGCGGCCGGCCTGCTGGCTCTCGTGGCCGTCGCCTGGTGGGCGTGGCCCCGGATCGCCGAGTGGCTCAATACCGTCTCGACCGACGACGCCTACGTGGATAGCCACGTCACCATCGTCGCCCCCCGGGTGCCCGGCCAGGTCGCCCGCGTGCTGGTGGACGACAACGCCCGGGTCAAGAAGGGGGACCTCCTGGTCGAGCTGGACCGGGAGCCGTACCAGAATCAGGTCGAACTGAAGCGGTCCGGGGTCGAGGTCGCCGAGGCGGACTTGTCGGCGGCCGAGAGCCGGGTCCGAGGTGACCTTGCCTTGGCCCGCGCCCAGCGGTGGAAGCTTCAAATGGCCATCGAGGGCGTGAACAACCAGGTGGCCACCCTCCGGTCCCAGGTGGCCGCCCTCCGGAGCAAGGAGGCTTCCCGGGACCTCGCCAAAATCGAACTCGCCCGGACCGAGCAGTTGCTCCGTAAAGGCGCGTCCTCCCGCGAGGAGTTCGACCAGGGCATGAGTGCATACAAGGTGGCCGAGGCCCAGGTCCGCCAGGCCGCCGAGGACGTGCGCGTCGGCCGCGCCTCGCTCGGCCTGCCGCCCGACCCGCCCGACGGCGGGAGCCCTGCCGACGTCCCGGCCGACCTCGACCAGACGTTCTCCGGAGTCCGCCAGGCACTCGCCGACCTGATCCAGACCATCGCCCAGGTCGGACTCCCCCTGGCCACCAGCGAGGCCACACCGTCCCAGTTCCTGGCCGAGTTCCGCAAGCAGGACGACGAGGGCAACGTCGACCGGATCTTCGCCAAGCTGGTGCCCGACGCCCCGGCCGTCAAGCAGGCCCGCGCCAAGGTCGCGCAGGCCCAGCGCGACCTGGCCCTGGCCGACCTGGACCTGCGGTACTGCGACGTCCGCGCCGAGATCGACGGGGTGGTGTCCCGCAGGGCCGTCAACCCCGGCAACCACGTCGTGGCCGGCCAGCAGATGATGGCCGTCCGGTCGCTCACCGAGGTGTGGGTCGATTGCCATTTCAAGGAGACCCAGTTGGTCGACGTCCGGATCGGCCACCCGGTCGACCTCCGGGTCGACGCCTATCCGGGCCGGGTGTTCCGCGGCCGGGTGAGCGGCTTCGCGCCCGGGACCGGGGCGGCCCTCGCTGTCCTGCCCGCCGAGAATGCCACCGGGAACTTCGTCAAGGTGGTCCAGCGGCTGACCGTCCGGGTCGACCTGGCGGAGCCGAACTCGCCCGAGGCCCCGCTCGCCGCCGGCCTGTCCGTCGTGCCGGTCGTAAGGATCCGGGAGGAGCCCACCGGGCCGGACGCCGGGGCCCGGCTCCAGTCAGGTGGCGGCAGATGACACGGACTCCGACGGTCCAGGGCGTCATGGTGATCGGAAGGGGGCCGGACCGGCGGGGGCTGGCCGCCGTGCTGGCCCTGGCCGGGATGACTCTCATCGCGGTGGTCTCGGTGAGCCTGCCGGTGGCATCCACTCGTCACGTGGCCGGCGGGGTCGGGGCGGCCCGGCGCGAAGCGGTGTGGGTGGTGAACGCGTACCTGGCGGCCAGCGTCGTCGCCGCCCCCCTGGCCTCCCGCCTGGCCGATCGGGTCGGTCGCCGTCGGGCGTGCCTGGGGTGCGTCGCGGGCTTCACCATCGCCACCGCCCTGTGCGGGACGGCCACCTCCCTCGCGGGGCTGATCGCCGCGCGGCTGCTCCAGGGGCTGCTCGGCGGGATCTTGGTGCCGCTCGCCCAGGCCAGTCTGGCGGACCTCGCCCGGCCCGGGCGGCCGAGCCCCCTGGCTGGCTTCAGCATCGCCCTGCTGATCGGCCCGGCGTTCGGCCCGGCGATCGGCGGATGGCTGACCGACGCGTATTCCTGGCGCGTCATGTTCCTGGCCGGCGTCCCGGTCGGACTCTTCGCCCTGGCGGTATGCGCCCGCTGGCTGCCGGACGACGCCCCCGAACGGTCGACCCCCGGGCGGTTCGACTGGGTCGGCGCGACCCTGCTGGTCGTCGGACTGGCCTGCCTGGAAATCGTGCTGACCGAGGGGCAGGTGTGGGATTGGTTCGAGTCCCGGACCGTGGTCGTCCTGAGCGCCGGGGCGGCGGTTGCCCTCGCGGCGGTCGCGGCCCGATGCCTGTGGGGGCCCGACCCGCTCATCAGGCTCGACCTCCTGCGCGACCGCCATTTCCTCGCCTGCGTCGCCCTGGGGGCCGCGACGACCTGCGTCTACGTCGGGTCACTGAGCGTCATCTCCCGGATGGTCGTCGGGCTGATGGGCTACGCTGCGGCGAATGTCGCGGAGCTGGTCGCCCCGGCCGCCCTGACCCTGCTCGTGCTGGTCCCGGTGCTGGCGGCCGCGGCCGGGGGAGCGGGCGGTCGGCTGGTGCCCGTCGTCGGGCTGGTCACCCTGTCCGGGGGCGCCCTCTGGCTCTCGGCCGGCAACCTGCTGGTCGCGCCGAGCCAGGTGCTCTGGCCCCGCGCGGTCATCGTCGTCGGGATGACCCTGACCCTGAGCGCCGTGAACGCCGCCGCCTTGCGGGGATTCGTCCCCTCGCTGCGGGCCGACGCAGCGTCCGTGTATAACCTGTTCCGCAACCTGGGGGCGAGCGTCGGGGTGTGCCTGGTCACCGTGGCCGGCGAGCGGGGCCTCCAGGCACGCCTCAGCCGGCTGACCGAGGCCCACCTCGACGCCCTGAATCCTGCCGTGACCGAGCGGCTCCGGGAGACGGCGGCCCGGTTCCTGCCAGGACCGGCGGCCGGCGATCCGGTGACCGCGGATTTCCTCGCATTGAAGTCCTTGGATGACCTCCGACAGCAGCAGGCCCAGGGGCTGGCCTACTTCGATACCCTCCTGTTGTGCGGCGTCGCGGCGGCGGCGTTGATCCCGCTCATCTTCCTGCTCGATCGTCGCCGGGTCGCCCAGCGCCCCGGATAACCGGATTCGGCATCCGCGGTCCCGTGAGGGACGGCAACCGAGGTCGTAGGTATTCGAGGGCGGCGAGGCGATCTTGGGCCGGGCCGAGGAGGTGTGGAACTGGGAGAGTGGACGGGTCGGTGCGGCCCAAGAATCTGTGCCGACGTATGAGCGTTGCATACGGAGATGACCCTGCCGCCGTGTGCGATCGACCTCACCCCCGGCATGCTGCTCCGAAGTTTGGCAAAAGACAGAAATGAGAGGACGAGACATAATTCCAGTCCTCTCTTTGAAAATTAATGACGTCGGGACGCCTGCAAGAAAACACCACGCCTGCAATTTTGGGGGGCAGTCTATACGCTACACATTCAAAAGGGCGTATAAATCTGTTTCTTGTCAGGCTTTTTCTCAAACACATCCGTGGCGACCATAACAAGGTTTCCGTGTTGAAACCGATAGGTCTCTTCGACGTAGTCGAGCAGGATAGCTCGAGACTGCGGATAGATTCTCGGGCCCACTCGAATCGTGGCAATCCATCCACCTTCAGGCAATTGCTCGACTTCTTTAATGACGCCACGCCAGCCGGAAACGCGCCCCTGAATCTGTTGAAAGTAGGGGTCGTTCTGCAGCCAGGCAAAATGCAAGGCCCGATCAGCATAAGGTGCGTCGTGGCGTGACAAGAACTCTGCAACACGCGATTGTAGCATCTTGGAGTCTTTGTCTGCCTCATGATGCGGACGTATAAGTGTGTCGACTCGATCGGGTTGTGGGACGTCCAGCGATTTCAGCGAGGGTTGCCCAGGGTGAGGGCTCTTCGCCAGTGCCCTTGCCCTTTCAGCCTTTGCCCGACTGATACGTGCGGAATCGCGGCCTTTCGGAGCGTCCTCTGCTCCAACTTCAGCAGCAATGGAAAGCAATGCCACCGAAGCAGCAATCGCACGCCAAGCATTCCCGTTTGAATTGAGAGTCATTTTGAGGAATCCCTCAAGGCCAGGTTTGGTCAAATAGTTCAATATGTTTGAAATCAGTTGAACATTGGTTGAATGTAGTTGATTGGGTTTCGCGTCATCGGGCGGCATAAGCCGATTTATGTCTAACGTCCGGTTTTCAGGATTGCCTAAGCTTGTTTTTGTTAATGTAACGTAAAAAGCACCCATTGATTGGTATTTGATGCTACCGCAAAATCGTAATATCGGATCCCGGCCCATAGTTTGTATTTCAGTTCTGTTTGGCCAAGACCTTGCGCTACGATGCCGATATTTAAAACTTTGTTATCTGTTGTTTTTGATATCCATTGATAATGATTCGTATTTGATTGATAGGGGTCCGTTTTGGATTATTGGGGGTGATATCTGAAGTGGTCCCCAATGTCCAGACCACTCGGCCCGGTTTTCAAGTTATGCTTCGCCCCCACCCTCCCCTCTCAAGGCCCGACCGGCTCGGCACGCAATCGGTGGCCGGAACGAACGCGGGACTTCCCCCCCCGCACTCCCCTCTCAAGGCTCGACTGGCTCAGCACTATGGTAGACCTCGGCGGGCGTGCGATAGGCCAAGCTCTGGTGCAAGCGTTTGTGGTTGTAAAACACAAACCACCTTTCAAGGCCAGCTTCCAACTTTCTGACGCTGCGATATGCGTTCAAGTAAATGGAATCGTGTTTAAGAGCCCGCCGCAGCCGCTCGACGAACACGTTGTCCAACGCCCTCCCGCGTCCGTCCATGCTCACGGCGATCCCTTCCGCCTCAAGCCGCCCGGTGAAGGCCCACGCTGTGAACTACACGCCCTGGTCGGAGTTGAAGATCTCAGGGCGTCCTCCCTCCAACACCGCATCCAACGCCTCCAGGCAGAACCGACCGTCGAGCGTGTTCGACAGCCGCCAAGAGAGCACGAACCGGCTGTGCCAGTCGAGTACCGCCGCAAGGAACATGAAGCCCTGGTTGAGCGGGAGGTACGTCACGTCGGTGGACCAAACCTGATTGCGTCGCACAGCCGGCACGCAGGCAGCCCTGAGGGAGATTTGGCAACGGCCGGCCCCGTGGGAGCGGTAACGGTGAACTATGCAAGATGTCGTCCGCGTCCCAGCCGCTGGCTCTCGACGAACTCAACGGTCCGAAGAGCGGCTGGGCATTGGCGCGGTCGGTGTTGGGCGAGTCGGCTCGTCTGCGAGGATTGGATCTCGATCGGATCGGGTTGGTCGACGCGGTGCGTTGGTCGATTGATGGATTGGAATCGAGAAGAGGGGGACATCTCTGTGTTCGTGGTCCACCCGTCGCGTCGCGGCCGAGTCAAGCGGCGGGTGGTGAGACGAAGGCCAGAAGCGATACTTACGCATAAACAAGAAACGAGTTTTATTGCGTAAGTTGTTGGCGATAGAATGCTTTGAGTCTATCTTTGGGGCAGTTCCCTCCGTCCCCATTTTGTTGTCTGCTCAGTCAGGTAACGGGCCCGGTCGGCGACTCACCGGCGGCGATCGCTTTGACATCAGACGTGGTGAACGCCTTGCCTGCGATGCCCCAACTGCCGCTCTTTACCTCCTCAATGATCACGGTGGTGACCGCTCGCATGTTCTCGCCTTCGATGGTGACCATCGCGTCGGTGAGCTTGCGAATCATCTCTTCCTTCTGGGGCTCCGAGAAAACGCCCTCAATGAGCTTCACCTGGATAAGAGGCATGGTGCATACTCCTTGACTGTGTCAAATGACTCGATGTCATGCCAAACTGGGATGTGATCCAACGCTTAACTTGGATTGCCGTGGGGCCGTATGAACCTTCCAGACGGCCGTGAAACAGGGGCACGGCGCCACCGTTCACGATGGGCCGGGCGGGAGAAGATGTCGGGAACCCGGTTCTCCATGGGCTTCTCCTCGAGTATTCTCCCACAATAAGTAAGTCGTCAGGGAGGTCCAAGAAGCGTCTTTGAACGCTCTCCTGACGAGTTTGGGGCGGATCCGGCTCAATCCTGGATCAGAACGTTGTCGCCGGGGCCTCCGTCGAGGATGTCGAGGCCCGGGCCGCCGATCAGGGCGTCGTCCCCCGCGCCGCCGGCCAGCGTGTCGTTGCCCGCCCCGCCGATGAGGTCGTCGTCGCCGTCGTCGCCGTTGACCGTGAGGGCGATCGAGCCGGCGGCGAGGCCGGAGGCGTCCACCATGTCATTGCCGCCGAGGGCATTGATAATCAGCCGGTCCTTGGCGGCCTCGGTGCCCGTGATGTTGACCTGGGCGGAGAGGCCGAATAGGGAGACGCCGCTCGCATCGCCCAGGGCGGTGATCGCGTCGTCCCAGTTGGTGCCGTTGACGATCACGGAATCGGCCTGACCGTCGCTCGTGCCGCTCCCCGGCGCGACGGCCAGGTCGAGGTTGACCTGCGTGAGGTCGGTGCCGGTCGTGTCGTTGACGGTGACGGTGTCGGCACCGTCGAAGGCGTTGACGTTGATGCCTTCGACCCCGTTGAGGTCCATCGTGACGTTGCCGATGTCGCGGGTGAAGCGGACCCGGCTGCCGTTGGCCGAGAGGTTGAACTGCTCGTTGATGTTCGCGCCGTTGAAGACCAACGTGTCGTTTCCGTCCTGGCCCTCGACGGTGTCGCTGCCGTCGCCGGGGTTCCAGACGAAGGTGTCGTCGCCGGCGCCCATCCGCGCCACGTCGTTGCCTCGGCCGCCGTTGATGAGGTCGTTGCCGTCGCCGCCGATAAGCGTGTCGTTGCCGTCGCCGCCGGTCAGCGTGTCGTTCCCCGTGCCGCCGTCCTCCGTGATATGAATGAGCGAGGCAAGGCCGTTGCCGGCCGTGATCGTGTCATCGCCGCCGTTGCCGTTGACGACCAGGTTCTCGGTGGTGCCGATGTCCAGGCTGAAGGGGGCGGGGCTGACGCGATCGAAGCGGACCCGGGAGCCGTTGGCCGTGATCGTGAAGTTCTCGGCGCCGTTGCCGCCGTTGGACTCGACGGTGTCGATCCCGGCGCCGCCCTCGTTGACGTCGCTGCCGTCGCCAGGGTTCCAGATCATCCGATCGTTGCCCGCCTGGCCGAAGGCCTGGTCGGTCCCGGCGCCGCCGGTCAGCACGTCGTTGTCGGCGCCGCCGAAGAGCAGGTCATTGCCGCCCTTGCCGAGCAGGGTGTCGTTGCCCGACTCGCCGAAAAGCAGGTCATTGCCGTTGCCGCCCGTGATCGTGTCGTTGCCGGCGCCGCCGAAGATATTCGCCTTCGGCAGGTTACCGTTGGCCTCGTCCAGGGAGAGGTTGTCGTTGCCGCTCAGCCCGAAGAGCTGGATCTGAGTGGTGTTGGCGATAGTGGCCGTCCCGCCCCGGATCCTTACGGCGCCGCCGTTCACGAGGATCGTCCCGGCCGCGTTGCGGGAGACCCCGATGGTGTTGTCCGCCGCATCGCCAATCACCGTTAGCAGGCCTACGCCCTGCGCGACGGAAAACAAGGCTGTGACCGCGGGCAGGATACGGCAATCCAGCAGTTCGGGGCGGTTGAGTTCGACGAGACGAACGCGACGCGACGGCCGCGGACGACTGGTGAGAGCATTACGGAAATTACGATTCCACATGAGTCGTATATCCAAAGTTGTGAGGTGTCTGCGGAAAGCCTGAAGGCTCTATGAACGAAATCTGGGTGCGAAGCTTCGACGTCCGACCCTGCTCGAACAGCGGGTCACGTCGGCGCTCGAAGTTCCTCTCGACCCCTGGAGAAGGCCAAAGGGCGTCGCCCAAGGCCGACCGTTGTAGGGATCGCCGTCTCACGCCACGGCCGGAAAAAACCGCCCCGGCGTGTTTGAATTCCCGGGTGGAACCCGGTTCGACGCGCAGAACAGATCGTTGGGACGAGGGCCGTCGCTGCCCCCCGTCGCTCGCAAAGGGTTAGTGGTGCGCCCGGTGGTAGAAGAAATAGTCGGCGGTGTAAGGCACTCTCGCCACATCGCCTGGGAAGGCGCCGGGATGGTTGGGGGCTTTTCCGCCCACGGTGTTCAACCGCTGAATGTAGGTCACTCGGCGGAAAAGACCAGGCCCTTCGGTGGATGCCGCTCCGAGCAACAGCCAGGGAATGGCGTCGGGGTCTGGGGTGCAGTGCTCGATCACCGTGCCGACCACTTTGCTGCCGCCGACGCTCTGCCAAGTGGGACCGGCAAAGTGCATGCCGACTGCACTGTCCTCGCTGGAGTTGGCGAACAACACCGCCGCTGGTGCCACGAAGTCCCAACTCTCGCCGTTCCAGCGATAGATCTGCACGCCCACGCCGAACGCATGGAAGAAGACCTTGTTCCCCGGCCGCACCTGCAATTTTTGACAATCCCCCAGGTCCGGGGCCTGGTCATCATGGCCCGGGTCTGCCCTTGCGGGAGCGACGAGCGCGAGTAGGAGCAGAGCCAGGGCCAGCGCTGCCGGCGTCACGTTGAGATTGTTAAAGGGGAACATGTGGTGTGGTCGTGGAATTGTCATGAGTGGATTACTTTCTCTTGGGATTGTTGGGAAGATGCGGGGATTCCGTAAGCCACCACGGGGCCAGACTGGACTTGGCTTGTCACTACGCGATCGGCCTGGAAAATTCGCTGACCGCGTCCTGAGTGCGGGATCGAAACAATCGACTCCTGGATCCGACCGACTCATTTCCGTGTTCCCCGGTGGCAGCGACCCGACCCGGAAGGTCGCGGGAGTTCGATTGGCCCCCGCTCTCGGTCCAGATCGCATGCAGCGTAATGGGCTGCGATGACTTCTCGTCCGCGGTACGGTACAATGTCGGATGAGAACGACTTTTTCCGACACCACATGTGTCAATCCGGGCCAGCGTGCGGGCCGGCCAAAAAATCCGATGAATCTGCTGGCACCCGACAGGAGGGGCCATGACCGACGCCGAGTCGTTTGCTCGCCTGATGGCCCGGCTCCGCTCCGGCGAGGACGCGGCCGCGCGGGAGGTGTTCGAGCGGTTCGCCGGCCGGCTGGTTGCGCTGGCACGCGGCCGGTTCAACCGCCTGCTGGCTCGCAAGGTGGACCCCGAGGACGTGGTGCAGTCGGCCTTCAAGAGTTTTTTCGTCCGCCACCGGGAGGGGAAACTGGACGTCGGCGACTGTGGCGGGTTGTGGAACCTGCTCACCCTCATCACGCTGCGCAAATGTGCCGACCGGGCCGAGTATTTCCTGGCAGAGCGGCGCGACGCCGCAAGGGAGGCGACCGGCTCGGCCGGCGGGGACGGTCCGGACGCGTGGCTGGTGGCGCTGGACCGCGAGCCGCGGCCGGAGGAGGCCGTGATTCTGGCCGAGACCGTCCAGCTCTTGTTCCGGGACGCGAGCGCCCACGAGCGCCCCGTCCTGGAGTTAAGCCTCCAGGGCTACACGGTCTCGGAGATCAGCGTTCGGCTCGGCCGGGCCGAACGCTCGGTCCGCCGCCTGCGTGAGCACCTCCGCGAGCGCCTCGAGCGTCTGCAAGGGGAGGATTAACTTGCTGGAGGGGTTTCGCCGATGGACGACTCCGCCACTCTGCCAGGTAGAACCTGGGACGAGTTCGAGGACGTGATCCGGCGTTTCGAGGACGCCTGGCAGGGCCCGGCGCGGCCGGAGATTCTCGCGTACTTGCCGACCGGCACCGATCGCACTCGTTTGCTCACCGAGTTGGTCCACGTCGATCTCGAGTACCGGTTGCGGGCCGGCGAGTCGGCCCGGGTCGAAGAGTATCTGGCCCGCTACCCGGAATTCATCGATGACCGGGAAGTCATGCTCGAGCTGATCGCGGCCGAGCACGAGTTTCGCCGGCGCCGCGAGCCCAGCCTCGCTCTTAGCGAATTCTTACAGCGCTTTCCCGAGTACCGCGCCGAACTGCCGGGACGGATTACTCAAGCGACGATCGATGGCCGGGACGTGCGGCTCCGTCCGACGGACCAGCGGGCGGAGGCCCTGCCCGAGGTCCCCGGCTATGAGATTTTGGGGCTGCTCGGCCGCGGCGGTATGGGGGTCGTGTACCGAGCCCGACAACTCGGTCTCGGTCGCATCGTCGCGTTGAAGATGATTTTGACCGGGTTCCAGGCCGGCCCGAAGGACTTGGCCCGCTTTCGCGCGGAGGCCGCGGCGCTCGCTCGCTTACAGCATCCGAACATTGTTCAGATTTACGATGTCGGCGAGACTGGGAGCAGGCCGTACTTTGTCTTTGAGTTCGTGGCCGGCGGCAGCCTGGCCCAGTACCTCCAGAGCACGCCCCAGCCGGTGCGCCCGGCGGCCCAACTCGTCGAGACCCTGGCGCGGGCCGTCCATATCGCTCATGCCAATGGCGTGATTCACCGCGATCTCAAGCCGGCCAACATCCTCCTGAGGGACGAGCGGGCAGACGCGAGGGGTAAGTCCCGGGAGGTCGGGCCGCTCACCCCTCGCCTCGCCTCCCTCGTACCCAAGATCACCGATTTCGGCCTGGCCAAGTGCGACGGCGGCGACGGGGAGGCGCCGGGCCTTCGCGGTCACACTGTCACGGGAGACCTACTCGGCACACCCAATTACATGGCCCCCGAACAGGCGATGGTGCCCCGCCAGCCCGTGGGCCCGGCCGCGGATGTCTATGCCCTCGGGGCCATTCTCTATGAGCTCCTGACCGGCCGACCGCCGTTCACGGGGGAGACGCCCCTGGCGACTGTTCTGCAAGTGCTCAACAACGAACCTGTTCCCGTGACCAGTCTCCGGCCCGACGTGCCGCGGGATCTGGAGACCATCTGCATTAAATGTCTCCGCAAGGAACCCCGTCAACGCTACGGCAGCGCTCTGGAGTTGGCGGAGGATCTCCGCCATTTCCTTCGCGACGAACCGATCCGGGCGCGACCGGTCAGTGCGGTGGAGAAACTGGGGCGTTGGGTGCGCCGCCGCCCGGCGGCGGCGGGACTACTCGCCGCCGGCCTGCTTGCGCCCGCGGTGGCTCTGATCGCCATGTCGCTGCTGTCAGCCCGGTTGGTCCGCTCTAACGCTTTGGATAGCGCCGCGCAGCAAGCTGAGCTGCTTGAGGAAGCCACCAAGGAGTACAGCCGGAACGTTCAGCACGTGGAGAAGGCGGGCTTTACGGTCAACAAGACGGTTCCGCCCACGCCTGGTACCGTGCCTCTGAGCATCCCGGCCACTTATCTGCACGACGTCGGCCAACAGTTGGGCCTGACCGGGAGGACCGGCGTCAAGGTGCGCCAGTACAGCGATTACCCGTTCCCTTGGCGAACCGACGGCGGCCCGCGGGATGAGTTCGAACGCAAGGCGCTGCGGCGTCTGCGCCAGAGCAAGGGGCGGGAGACGGTCCATGAGTTCACCGAAGTGGGTGGGCGGCGCGTCGTCCGTTACGCTCAGGCACGCATCATGGAACGCTCCTGCGTCCAGTGCCACAGCACACACGATCAGTCGCCGCGCAAAGATTGGCGGGTAGGCGACGTGCGCGGGGTGCTGGAGATCATCCGCCCCCTGGACAAGGACGAGGCACGGGTGAGCGAGGCTCTCCGCCTGGCCCTGCTGCTGAGCGCGGTGGTGTCGGGCCTGTTGTTGGGGGGAAGTATGCTCATGGTCTGGGTCGGCCGAAGACGCACCTCGGTCGGCTCGTGAGCTCCCTGTCTTTGGGCCTTCGCGTGGGCTGGCTCGTTTGACACCGTGGTTACGGCACAGGGCTGACGGATCCGAGAGGAAAACCCAGTAACTGTCTTAGACATTGCGGGAGAAAGACAGGCATGGAAAGCATAGAGGGCAACAGATGCTAAAGCGAAAATGCAGCGAGAAAATAATCGAAATTAAATTGTGAAAGTGTGGAATGGAACAAGGTGAACTTCTGAAAAAATGCAATGTGAATTGCGAATTTGGATGCGGTAAGTAGTCATGAGGCGATTTTGTCTAGATCTCGCAGAATGATGCACGATTTGTGAATGTTTGCTTTGCCTTTGCTGCGGGTTCGAGTCCAGCCCGGACCGGCGCAAGGACGGCCCGTGTAACAGTCTCGTAACGACTTCTTGGAACGGCGGTGGCGACCGTTGCCTCGGCTGCTATGATCGAATTCGGGCTGGCCCCACTTCGGCCAGGGATGAATGCTTGGTGCGTCGGTCCGTAGCGTTGCGAAGGGGGCACGGCGATGGAGCGAAAGACTCGACGATTCGGGCTGGGAGATATGATGATCCTCATCGCCGCCCTCGGGACGGGGATGTACGGGGCCCGCGGATTGTGGCGGATGCAGGTCGAGAAGCCGGGGGCGTACTGGACGCCCATCACGCCCTCGTGGCTGATGGCGGCGGCGATGGCGGCTTCGATCGCGACGCCGCTGACGATCTCCTGCCTGGCGTTCCGGCTCCGCCGCCCCCGGCCGCCGCGACGTCGCCTCTGGCTGCAGCCCGGCACTGCTGCGATGCTGGCCTGCATGCTGCTCTTCGTGGTCAAGGGGGTCGAGGTGGCCGGGGCATTCGCCAAGCGGAATGTCAACGTGATCGCCGGCCGGGCGGCGCGCATCCGCGTGAGTGAAACCACCTACTTACTCCACATCAGCCCCTCACCTCCCCTCTTGTGGGGCGGGAGCGATCCGACTTCCAACGGGGTGATCTGGTCCTTCGATGCCGGGTGCTGGGGCGTGCAGATGGCCGCGTTCGCTGCGCCCTGCGGCTATTCCGTGGTCGCCATCTGGCTGTTGCTGGTCCTGTCGGGCCGCTGGCGCCCGGAGAAATCGTGGATCGACCGGCTGGGCCGTGTGCTGGGTGTGATCTGGATCGCCTGTGCGGTCGCGGTCTCTGTGCCGTTGTGATCGGGGCCGCGGGCCAACGAGCGACATCCGTCCCGGCCCACGACCGACTGGATGAGGCGAAGGAAAGGTGCCGCAAGGTGGAGTACCGCGCACGCTCGCTCCCCCAGGGAGAGACCTGGCCAGGTACCTTCGAGCCGGTAAGACGGAGTATCTTGAGTGCCTGGCTTGTGTCTTCCGTCCGTACTTGGGTCTGAATGCGGTACGATGACAATTTGACGAGTTTTCCTGACTTGTCGAACTCGCTGGTATCGCTCGTGATTGAGATGAATCACGATCTTTGGAATTGCTTGTCTCTGCATTCGCAAATTGGTTCGCACAACGCTTCGACGAGCCTCGAAGAAAAGGCTAGCGGCTGACTGGCTCAACACGGGCTGTTCGTGTTGGCAGGTCAATGGTCCGCGAGTGGGAGGAGTAGAGTCTCCCGTTTCGAGCCTATTCAAGGGAGGCGGCGATGCGTCGCTTTCGATTTTCGATCGTTGCACTCAGTGCATTACTGGCGGTGGCTCTGACTGGCGCTCCGGTCTTCGCCCGTGGCGGTGGCGGTGGAGGACATGGAGGCGGTGGCGGTCACGGTGGTGGATTCGGTGGTGGCGGGTTCCGCGGCGGTGGTGGATTCGGAGGTGGCGGGTTCCGCGGCGGTGGTGGATTCGGAGGTGGTGGGTACCGCGGTGGTGGTGGATTCGGAGGTGGTGGGTACCGCGGTGGTGGATTCGGAGGTGGCGGGTTCCGCGCCCCCTCATTTAGCGCACCAAGGTCCTTCAGCACACCTAGATCCTTCAACGCACCTAGGTCCTTCAGCACTCCAAGGTCTTTCAACTCGCCAAGGTCCTTCAGCGCACCCATGGGGGGAGTTCGTGGTGGCAACGTCCTGCGAACTCCCGCAACAGGCGCATCGCGGATGCAAAACCTCGCCGGGGCTCGCGGTTTCCAACCCGGCCGCGGCTCCGTCGGGGCACGTGCTCCGATCAATAATTTTGGCAACCGGGCCGGAATGGGCAATTTCCGAAGCTTCGGTAAGCCGGGCTTCGCGGGCGTCAATCGCGTCAGCAGTTTCCATAACGTGAACCGGGCCAACATCAACGTGAACCGGACCAACATCAATGTGAACCGGTCTCGTTTTCACAATTTCGGCGGCCGGGGATTTGGACGATTCGGTCGAGGGTTTGGCTTCGGATGGGGCTTTTTCCCGTTCTGGTGGGGCGGATGGGGGTTCCCGTTCGGATACTGGCCCTGGTATGGGCTGGGCGGATTTGGATATGGGTATGGTGGATACGGGAATTGGGGCTATCCGTACGGTGATGGCCTTGGCGGCTATGGATGCGGGCCGTCGAGCTGGATCTACGGCGGAAGTCTCTATGGGTATGGCTACTCGCCGTACTCGAACCCTTACTACGATTCGTTGACGGGGGTCGCGCTCGACCCTTACGACTATTCGTTGCCGATCAGTACCGGGAGCGCGCCACCGGAGGACCAAGTCGCCGACGAAGCGCTCGCGCTCTTCGACTCGGCTCGCAACTCGTTCAAGGAGGGCAACGTCGCGCAAGCCCTGCAACAGGCAGACGCCGCGTTGATCAAGAGTCCCAACGACACATCCTTGCATGAGTTCCGTGCACTCTGCCTGTTTGCGTTGGGACGCTATGACGATTCTGCGACCACTTTGTACGCCGTCCTCTCGGTGGGTCCCGGTTGGGACTGGCCGACGCTGATCGGTCTCTATCCCAACATCAACGTTTACACGACGCAGCAGCGGGCCCTGGAGGCCTATTGCAACGCCAACCCGCAATCGTCTCCGGCCCGGTTCGTGCTGGCTTACCACTACCTGACCCAGGGACATTTCGACGCCGCGGCGAGTATGTTCAAGCAGGTGGTCGCGCTGAAGCCGAGCGACACCCTCTCGGCGAAGTTGCTCGAAGAACTCGAGTCCGCCAAGAAGAACGCTCCAGCGGGCACGGGGGCCGCGCTGCCGCCGTCGGCTCCCGATTCGGCCGTGGCCATGAATACCACTGTCCCTGACGGGGCAACGATCAGTGGCGCCTGGACCACGCAGCCGAGCCCCGATACTTCGGTCGCCCTGACGATCCAGGCCGACGGGGCGTTCAACTGGCAGGTCGTCCAGAAGGGCCAGACACGCCAGTTCGCGGGCCACTCGACGTTCGGAAGCGGCATCCTGACGCTGGTCCCGGACAAGGGAATGCCCATCGTCGGTCGTGTGGGCTGGACCGACTCCACCCACATCACCTTCCGCGTCATTGGTGACCCCTCCGATGCCCCGGGGCTGAGCTTCTCGAAGTGAGCCGAATCTCGAAGCGCTTCACTAAGAGTCTGTCTCAGAAGGTGAATCCCACGGGAGCTTTTGAATGATCTGCTGGGTGCCATGCGGTTCCGTACTCGGAACCCATGCGGGAATGCCTTGGCCTGGCGCGCACGGGTTCCGAGTACGGAACCCGTGGCACCCAAACGGCCTTCAATTTTCGGTTTCCCTGAACTTACGAGACAGACTCTAAAAAAAGCAGAACAGCCTGCCGGTCGTCTGTCCGTGCTCCGTCTGGAGTCGCTCGGGCGACCATCAAGAATCTTTCAAGTCATTATCTATTTCCAGCAACGGCAGAAGCGTCGCAACTCCGGGCCGATGACGTCCTGCCCTTCTGGTCCCACCCTTTTCGGTGCCTGGCCACCGTAAGTCCTGCTCGCAAGAAGCCTTTCAATGCTTGGAGTACTCCCAGTTTTTGGGATCAATTTGCTCTCCTCCGTTGATCGTCAACAACGACCTGAGCGTTTCGCGAGGGAGGTTTTTGCGGACCCGGCGGACCTGAAAATCGGCGAACAGGGCGTTGATGTGCAGCGCGTGGTTACTGCTGAGCCCCGCGGCGAGGAGGTCATCGAGGGCAAGGTCCTTCGGCTCCATCCAGTGGATGCCCGAATGGGCGATTTCCAGGACGAGGATCGTGCTTGCCGGGTCGTCCGTGATCTCGCTGAGCTTCCGGCCTGTGCGGTCCGGCCAGGCCGTCTCGGGGCCGACGACGGCGACATAGCTGGTGGATTTGGTCCTCCGGCCATCGCCGCTCGGGCACCAAAAGAAGAAGCCACCGAGGGAGTCATAGGCACGCGACGCGGCATTGTTGGGGTGATCCCAGGGCACGGTGAGGTCGCAGAGGGCGTTGACTGGGTGTTCCGCCCAGGCGGAGGACAGGAAAGATAACCGCCAGCTATGGGTCGGGGTTCCTGCGTTGTCGGTGACGAACGCGGAGGGGAGATGGCCGTTTGCCTCGACATAGTTGTGAAGAGCGAAGCCGTACTGGAACAACTGACCCTTGCAACTCGATTCGCGGGCCGCCTCACGGCCTTGATTGATGAGCGACATCAGCGCCATCGGTAGGGCCAGGACGGCAACGAACGCCATCATCCTCCGTACCGAGAGCTGTATTTTGGGCATGACCATGGCCGGTTCCTCAACAGGCGAGACTGACGAATCCGGCGTCTGGGAATCTTCCTCAGTGGCTGGGCACGGCGGGCATGGCGACGACCCAGGGGGTGACGTGGGCGTAGAACCAGACGATGCCGCCGACGATCAGCGCTAGTGCCACGCTATGCCAGAGGACTGCGCGGAGCAACTCGCCTTCGCGGCCCCCTTCGCCGGTCGCCGCGGCCGCCACGACGATCGACTGCGCATCGATCATCTTGCCCATGACTCCGCCCGTCGTGTTGGCCGCGGCCATCAGGATCGGGTCGAGCCCAAGCTTCTTGGCCGTGATCTTCTGAAGGTTGCCGAAGAGGACGTTACTCGACGTGTCGGAGCCGGTCAGGGCGACTCCGAGCCAGCCCAGCATGGTGCCGAACACCGGGTAGAGCCAGGGGCCGGTTCTGGTGAAGGCGAGGCCGAGCACGGCGTCCATTCCCGAATATTTGGTGACGAACCCGAGCGCGAGCATGCAGAAGATCGCGGCGATCGCCGGAACCATGCGGGCCACTGTCTTGGCCAGTGTTATCGCCATCGTCGCCGGTCCGACCCCCAGCAGAAGGCCGCTCAAGATGGCCGCGAGGAAGACCGCGGTGCCGGTCGAAGAGATCGGGACGAGATCGACCGTGGCCTTCTCGTAGTCCTTCGCGGTGGGATGGGGGTGGCCGGTCACGGCTTCTCCCTTGGCGATCTTCTCATGGAGACCGATCATCGCCGGCTTCCACGAAGTGCGGGCGTCCAGCCAGTCCTTGACGGCGGGCGTTCCCAGGGATGAGATCGCGGGGATTCCCCAAATGAGCACCGTCAGCGAGAGCAGGCCGAAGGGCATCCAGGCCCGTGCGACCCGGCCCGCGGTCAACGGCTGGTGAGTCGGGTCGTGGGGACGGACTTCCTTGTCCGACTCTTCCTCGTGCGAGAACCGCCACTCGTCCTTGGGTCTCCAGAACTGGAGGAGGACCACGCCGGCCACCAGGCTGCCGACGGCCGAGACCAGGTCGACCAGCTCGAAGCCGACGAAGTTGGACCAGGCGAACTGGATTCCGGCGAACGTGCCACCGATCACGAGCAGAGCCGGCCAGACGGCGAACGTCTGCCGCCACCCGGTCATCGTCCGGACGAGCCAGAATGGGATGATCAGGGAGAGAAAGGGAAGAATCCGGCCGGCGGTGGCGCTCAGGGCTTCGACGTCGAGCTCGGTCACTTTGCTGAGCGTCAGAATCGGTGTGCCAATCGCCCCCCACGCCACCGGCGCCGTGTTGGCAATCAAGCAGAGCAAGGCCGCCTGAAATGGCTGGAACCCCAGGCCCACGAGAAATGCAGCCGAGATTGCCACGGGGGCCCCGAACCCGGCGGCTCCTTCAATAAAGGCTCCGAAGGAGAAGGCGACCAGTACGGCCTGAAGCCGTCGATCTCCGGAGAGTCGCGCAATCGACGCCTTCATCACGTCGAACTGTCCGGTCGCCACCGCGATGTCGTACAAGAAGACGGCCGCCACAATCAGCCAAACGATCCGGAACAGGGCGAAGATCACTCCGACCCCCACGCTGGCCAGAATCATTTGTGGTGGCATGCCGAAGACCGTCGCCGCTACCGCGGAGGCCGTGAGCAGTCCACAGAGCGCCGCTTGCCACGCCCCCATTTTTCCCGATGCCAGAAGCCCGAGGAGGACGAGAACCGGAAGTGCGGCCATGAGGGTCGAGAGAGGCCAGTTTCCGAGGGGGTCATAGACTTGCGTCCACACGGCGAGGTCGCTCCTGTCCTGGTCCTTTGGCATGCGTCGGCCGGAGGGACAAAACCGTCCCGCCGCGTCGAGACTCCCCAAAATCCGCCCGGCGGAACCGCAATTCCGACGATCAAAAACCACGTGAGCGGGCTTCGGGAAGGTGTTGATGCAAGGCTCAAACGATACGGCATGGTCGAAGGCCGCGGAAGGCCCTGGAAACACAACCCCGAGTTCCCGTTTTGGTTCTTCGGCGCGAGTCCGATCGCCAAACCCGGCCAACAACCTCCCGGAGAACCCTTGACCGGGATGGTCGCTGAGGGTTACTCTTTGGACACGCCCGTAACATCGTTTCGGGCAGGCGGGGTGACTTGGTAAGGAGCGGACGGGTGCAAATCGAGATATCGACCCGCCATGGCGGCTTGGTGCCGGAAACTCAGACGCACATCCACGATAAAGCCGAAAAGTTGCTCAAATACTTTGGTCGGCTGATGGCGATCGAAGTCGAGGTCGAGCACCTTAAGCATTCTTGGCAAGTGGAAATCTTTGTTTCTGCCGAGCACAAGCACGACTTCGTTGCACGCGAAGAAGGGCCGACGCCTGAATCCGCAATGGACCAGTGCGTTCACAAGATCGAACAGCAACTTCGGCGGTACAAGGAAAAACTGACGCACCACAAGGGTGATGTCTCACTGAGTGAGATCGCTCCTGTCGCGGAAGAGCTTCCTGAGTCCCCCGAGCCGGCGTGACCCGATCGCATGAGTTTCGACTGCGCCTAGATACTCCCTACGCCAAGGTTTGCGAGCGTCCAGACGTCCGGGTTGTCTCTCCGTCGGATCGACCGACCGAGGCGTCCTGTCCGACGATTGCGAGTTCCGACGCAAGGCGATAGGTTGGTAGGCCGGTGGCACGTCGATGGAGGGCTGGATGAAGTTATCGGATTTCGTGGTGAGCGAGGCGATCCTCGTCGATCTTCAGGCGACCGGTAAGGAAGAGGCGATCCGAGAGATCGTGGGGAGCCTGGCCAAAGCGGGTCGGCTCGCCGAGGGGGACCTTGAAAGCGTCTCCCGCGCGATTCTTGGTCGTGAAGAACTCGGTTCAACCGGAATCGGTCAAGGGGTTGCTGTTCCCCACACCCGGCACCCAACCGTCAACCGCCTGATCGGGACCGTTGCCCTCTCGCGACGCGGTGTCGACTTCGCGGCCCTGGACGGCGAACCGGTCGACATTCTCTTTCTCTTGATTTCCCCTCCGAACCAACCCGGTGACCACCTCCGGGCCTTGGAGAATATCTCGCGTCACTTGAAGGACGAACGCTTCGTCAGTTTCCTCAGGCAGGCCAAGACGCGTGAGAACGTCATCGACCTGCTCGAAGAAGCCGACCAAGGGACGCCTTGAGCGAAGGTCGCCTCGGCCGAACCGGCAGGGGCACGGCGGATCTGCCGGGTTGTCTGTCACCGCGAAGCCCCACGGGGCTGAGCCCCCTCTGACCGACCCGGTGGATCGCACGTTCTTCGGCGTCTCCCCCACTCCGCAACTTGGGGGATCAATGGAAACCAGTCGAGATACACGGCCCGAGACCGTCGGTGGTCAGCACTCCAGTCCGTGGTCTCTTGTGCCCAGGCCGATCGAGCCGCCGATGAGCCACGATTCGCCCGTCGTCCGCCGCCAAGTCGAGATCGTCAACGCTCTTGGCTTGCATATGCGGCCCGCCGACAAATTCGTCAAGCTGGCACTCCAGTTTAAGGCGGAGGTTCGCGTAATTTATAACGGTAACGAATTCAACGGGAAGAGCATCCTCGACTTGACGTCGTTGGCCGCCGAATTCGGCACCCGGCTCGAGGTGGAAGCTCGCGGCTCCGATGCCGAAGAAGCCGTTGAGGCGTTGTCCGCGTTGGTCTT
Organism: Singulisphaera photorubra; assembly: GCF_045290345.1. Classification (GTDB taxonomy): domain Bacteria; phylum Planctomycetota; class Planctomycetia; order Isosphaerales; family Isosphaeraceae; genus Singulisphaera. Next base: position 7,822,149 of record NZ_CP155447.1, read on the forward strand.
GGCGAAGTTTCACGAGAGTGACGAGGGAGCCCAGGAGCCTGCCCCATGAAGGCCCGGGATCCGCGGCCCAAACGGACGCCTAACGGGCGAGGCCCCACCGGCCACCGCGGCCCTCGTGTCGAACCGCCTTGCCATCCCGACGAATGGGGCAGTGTGGCCCGGCCCCCGGTCAAGCTGTTGACCATGCAAACCCTTCGCGGAGTGGCTGTGAGTCCAGGCGTCGCGATTGGACCACCGCTGGTGGTCGATCCGCGCGGTCAGCGTCTGCCGCATCGTGCGATCCTTGCGGAAGTCGTTGTGTCTGAACTCGAACGACTCGAACGTGGACTCGACGCCGCGCAAGGTGATGCCGAGACGGCCGAGGCCGAAGCACGCCAGCGACTTGGTCCCCAGTACGCCGACATTCTGGCCGCCCATGCCCGGATGATCTCGGACCCGTCGCTTCGCCGCGACGCGCGTGCGCGAATCGAGCGTGAGCGGATCTCCGCCGAGCACGCGGTCAGCGATGTGCTCGACGTGTACGTCTCTCGGCTCGAAAGCATGACCGATTCGCACCTGGCCGCCCGGGCCGCCGACGTTCGCGATATCCAGCACCGAATTCTCGCTCAGCTCTCGGGTCAGCGGCGGTCGACGCCCATGGATGAGGTCGCCGTCCCTTCGGTGATTCTCGCCCACGATCTTTCGCCCAGCGAGACGGCGGGGCTCGACCCGACGCGGGTGCTCGGCTTTGCCACCGAGGCGGGGGGACGCGCCAGTCACACCGCCATCGTGGCCGAGGCCCTGGAAATCCCCGCGGTGGTCGGCTTGGGACGCTTTCTCGAACTGGCCCGCGAGTGCCGGATGATCATCATTGACGGGGACGAAGGGCTGGTTGTTCTCGACCCCGATCTGGCTACCCAGGAACGCTATCGCCGCGACGCGGCCGCGCGGGCCGCTCGATTCGAGGGTTTGGCGGGGCTGGCCAAACTGCCCGCCGAAACCATCGACGGGACCCGTGTCGGACTCTGGGGCAATATTGAGTTCCCGGGCGAAGTGGCCGCCTGCATGGAACGAGGCGCGGTCGGCGTCGGACTCTACCGGACCGAGTTTCTCTACCTCAACAGCGAACGAGCGCCGACGGAACAAGAGCAGTTTGAAGCCTATGCGGCCGTCGTGAAATCCTTGAAAGGGCGTCCGGTTACGATCCGAACCCTCGACCTCGGAGCCGACAAGCTCGTTTCCTACCAGAACGTCGGGTACGCCGATGCGAACCCGGTGCTGGGACTGCGGAGCTTGCGGCTTTCGTTGCGAGAACTGGATTTGTTTCGGACCCAGCTTCGCGCGATCCTTCGGGCCAGCGCCTTGGGCGATGTTCGTGTTATGTTTCCGCTGGTCTCGACGCTTGGCGAACTCCGCCGAGCCCGTGCCATCCTGAGCGAGGTCGCGGCCGAATTGATCGCCGAGGGCGTCTCGATCCGGCGCGACCTGCCGGTTGGTGTCATGATTGAGGTGCCTGCCGCCGCCGTGATGGCCGATCAAATGGCAAAGGAGGTGGACTTCTTCTCGATAGGGACCAATGACCTGATCCAATACACCTTGGCCGTGGACCGAACGAACGAAACTGTGGCCGATCTCTACAGCGCCGCCGACCCGGCCGTGCTTCGCTTGATCGCCATGGTCGTCGACGCCGCCAGGGCCCGTGGGATCGAGGTCAGCATCTGCGGGACGATGGGGGGCGAGCCGCTCTATACCATGTTGCTGCTCGGGTTGGGCGTTCACCAGCTCAGCATGCCGCCGCATCAGTTGCCAGAGATCAAGCGAGTGATCCGCGGGGTCAGTATCGCAGAGGCGCGGGCGATTGCTGCCGAAGCGCTCCATTTAGAGACCTCGCAGGCCGTCGTCGCTCTTCTCGACAGTGCCTTACGCCATGCCTTGCCCGACACCCCGGCCTCCTCAGCTCAGGACCGAGCCGGTTAGCCCCGGCAGGCCCGATCAAACCGAACCATGGCAGCCTCGGCTCGGAGTCGACGCCGCCCGCGATCACGACCCAACCGATTGGAACCTCTTGACCGCCCTCCGGTCGTGCTGATTTCGAGAGTCCAACGAGCCCTCGCGGGCCTCAAGAGACCTACCGAACGACGGACGGGCGTTGCGGACCCTCACATGGGTTCGATGTATGCCGCGATGATGACAGCGACCAAGGTTCGACTCCGCTTCGCTAAATACGGCGATCTTCGACTCATCAGCCACCATGATTTGATGCGCTGCCTCGAGCGATTGCTCCGCCGCGCGCAAATTCCCACGGCGACGAGCCAGGGATTCAACCCACGCCCCAAGGTGGTCTTTACCTTGGCCTTGGCGCTTGGGATCGAAGGGCGACGCGAGGTGGTCGAACTGGAATTGGCCGAGCCCATGGAGCCGGCCGAGGTTCTCAGACGCCTCCGCGCCACGACACCGCAGGGGCTCGAGTGGCTCGACGTCGAGGGGGTTCCCCCCGGTCGTGCCGCACAGCCCGACTCGGTTGCTTATCTCATGGAGATCCCCGCGGACCGTCGGGACGAGGGCCGAAATCGCCTGGCCGCCTTTCTGGCCAGCGAGCAGTGGCCGTACACCCGACATCGCCCCGATCGCACCGTCGCGATCGATCTCCGCCCGTTCCTGCTCGATGCCGAGATCGATTCGCTCGGCCTCCTTCGTTTCCGCATGAAGATGTTGCCCAGTGGTTCGGCACGGCCTGAAGAGATCCTTGACGCTCTTGGCCTACGCGACCTGCTGGGACAGGGTTCGGTCCTGGTTCGTACCGAACTGGAACTGGTCCCTTAGCTCGAGGTGGGTTTCCGCTGTGAGTCTCCGTCGGCGCGCCTGCAAAAATCGATCTGCACCCGCCACTTGGCGGACGCCGCTGCGGAACCTCTTTACCCGACCAATGCCAACCGATTGATTGTGCTAGAAAGATGACCGTATGAAGAAAGAAATGCTGATCAACGTGCTCCAGCCCGAGGAATGCAGAATTGCCATCGTTGAGGATGGCATCCTTGAGGAGCTGTACGTCGAGCGCACCAGCCACGAGAGCTATACCGGTAATATCTACAAAGGCAAGATCGTTAACCTCGAACCGGCTATTCAGGCCGCATTCGTCGATTTCTCGGTCGGCCGCAACGGCTTCCTCCACGTTTCGGATGTGGAGCCGCAATATTTTCAGCGTCACCAGGCCGCCGAGGCCGAGGCCTCCGGCCCTTCCTCAACCTCCACCTCGGCCCCCGGCTCGAACCGTGAGCCGAGGCGCGATCGCGAGCCTAACCGTCGAGGTCGAACCGACGATCGTGACACGGCCCAGCCGTCCGCTCCCCCTCGCGCGGAAGAGCGTTATCGCGAGCGCGAGCGGCCCGAGCTCTCGGAGAAAGGCCGGCGCGACCGTTCGGAACCTCGCAGCTTCGGCGAGGGATTGGCCGATGACGATCCCTTTACAACCCGCTCGTCCGCCAGCTCATCGGCTCGCCCCACCCCTTCCGAACGCGTCGAACCCCGCCGCGGTCGGCCCGAGCCTCCCCTGCCCTCCTGGTCAGACGAGGTGACCCACGCGCGGGCTCCGGAGCATGCGCCGAGGGGCTTCGAGCCCGAGGAGCCCCGCACCCGGATCAGCCGGACTGCCGAGCCCTTCGACCCCGATCTACCGCCGAGCCGTACCCAGCGATCGCGACAAGCGCCTCCTCCGAGCCGACCCTCCGAACCCGAGATCGTGGATTCGGGCCGTGGAAGGATCATTGACGCCGACCTCCCCTCCGAAACGCAGGCGCCTCGCGATGCCCGACGTTCTCGGGGGCGCGGCCGGCCTGAACGCCCCGCTCCGGAACCCGAGCCTTTGTTCGAGGCCGATCTGGAACCGGCTTCGGAGCCGACCTTCGAAGAGATTCCCGAGACCCCCCGTCGCCGGGGCGGCCGAGCCGCCATCCGCTCACGCGGTGGCGAACGCGAGTCCACTGGCGAACGACCCCGTGAAGCGGCCCCCGAGCGAACCAGGCCGCCCGCGGTAGAACGCGCTGCCGAAATCGAGATCGAGCGGCCCCGTGATCGGGTCCGGGAACCTGAGCGAATCCGCGAGCCCGAACGGGGCCGGGAGCCTGAACGAATCCGGGAACCCGAGCGAACGAGAGAATCCGAACGATTCCGCGAACCGGAACGCGTTCGTGAGCCTGAGCGAGTTCGGGAACCGGAACGCGTTCGTGAGCCCGAGCGAGCCCGAGAGCCGGAACGCGTTCGTGAGCCCGAGCGAGCCCGAGAGCCGGAGCGGGTTCGGGAACCCGAGCGAACCCGCACTCCCGAGCGTGCTCGTGGACCCGAAGCGGAACCTCCTCGCGAGCGAAAGGCTCATGGCCGCGCCGGCGAACCGGGCTATGTCCCTCGCCGCGAGCGCTCCCGTGCGCCCGAGTCCACCTTCGGCTCGGACATCCCTCCTGCTTCGATCGAATGGGCGGAGCTGGCGGCCGAACCCGATATCGACGAGATCGAGGGCGAGGGTGGACCGGACGAGTTGGGCCCGGAATCGGGCAAGCTCGAAGGGCCTCGTCGTCGCCGCCGTCGCCGTGGGCGACGTCGCGACCGCGAGCAACCGGAGGGAACCCCGTCAGCTTCTCAACGCCCCGGCTTCGGCCCTGACGTCGAGGACGAAGACGATCTCGAGGTTGATGAGCCGCTGGAACTCGAAGTCGCTCATCGTGGAAGGGTTGAGGACGAAGAGCACCTCGTGATCGACGACTTCGACTTCGGCGACGAGCACGCCGAGCCGGACGACGAGCACGCCGACGACTTCCTCGATGATCATCCCTCCGCCGCCGCCGTCGATGAAGAGATCGACCCGGAGCTCGAGGAAGAAATCCGCCGAGAGATCGCCGAGATCGCCGAGCTCGAGCGAGAAATGGGCCTGCGAGGACCCGTCGAAGCCCGCCCCCGCCGCGGCGACGGCGAGCCGGACGCGGGACGCGGTGGCCGGTTCACCCGGGGACGTGGGCTGGTCAAGCCCCCGATTCAGGAGGTCTTCCGGCGCGGCGACGAGGTGCTCGTTCAGGTCATCAAGGAGAGCATCGGCACCAAAGGCCCGACGCTCTCGACCTACATCAGCATCCCTGGCCGCTACCTCGTGCTGATGCCCGGCCTGAATCGGGTCGGTGTCTCGCGCAAGATCGCCGACGAATCCCAGCGCCGTAAACTCCGCGAGATCATGACCGAGTTGAACCCGCCCAAGGGCCTCGGCTTCATCGTGCGGACCGCGGGCCTGGAACGGACCAAGCGTGAGCTGGCCCGCGACCTGGCTTACCTGCTCCGACTCTGGAAAGTCATCCTCCGTCGGATCAAGAAGGCCAAGACCCCCGCGCCGATCTATCAAGAGTCGGACATGATCACGCGGACCATCCGCGATATCTTCACGTCCGAGATCGATACGATCTGGATTGACGAACCCGCGGCGTTCGAACGCGCCCAGGAGTTCCTCAAGGTCGTCATGCCCCGATTCGTCAACCGGCTGAAACTGTACGACGAGAAGGTGCCGCTCTTCCACAAGTACGGCATCGAAGATGAAATCGCCAAGATTCAGCGTCGGAATGTCCCCCTCCCCGAGGGTGGATCCATCGTCATCGATCAGACCGAGGCTCTCGTCGCCATCGACGTGAACTCGGGCAACTTCCGGGTCGAGAACGACGCGGAAAAGACCGCCTACGAGATGAACCTGCGGGCCGCCAAGGAGATCGCCCGTCAGCTCCGACTCCGTGACCTCGGCGGAGTGATCGTCAATGACTTTATCGACATGCGTGACGAGCGGCACCGCCGGGGGGTGGAAAAGGCCCTTCGCGATGCCATCAAGCGGGACCGTGCACGCACCAAGGTCCTGCGGATGAGCGCGTTCGGGCTCATCGAGATGACCCGCCAGCGCATTCGGCCCAGCCTGAAACGCTCCGTCTACGAAGATTGCTCCAATTGCACGGGAGCCGGCGTCGTCAAGACCGTCGAAAGCATGTCGATCGACGTGATGCGTCTCCTGGCACTCGCCTCCCACCGTGAAGATATCCGGCGCGTTTCGGTCGGGGTCTGCCAAGCTGTGGCGACCTACTTGAACAACCGCAAACGCCGTGAAATCACCCGGATCGAGACCGAAGCCAACATGACGATCCAGATTCGAACCGAGCCGGATGCGGCCGCCGAGCACCTGCAACTCGAGTGCTACGACGGCAACAACAGCGAGATCCGACTCTTCCCGCCGCCTGCCCCGACCCATCGTGGCAGGCACTGAGTAACACGATCGTGAACCTCCGAGGTCCGGTTCCTTGCAAGGAACCGGACCTCGGAGCCGACCTTTGAAGGGGACGGTTCCGATCGTAGGAACTACGCAAGGCGCTGGTGGCCTGAAGCGTGCCCTTTCTTTTCCGGACTTAACTCGGTAACATTTGACTTTTTCCGCGTCCTCCCCACGAATCCAGAATGGGGTCGTTTTCCCGACGCGGGATCAAGACAGCGGAAAAGATCGACACCGGCCCCTTACATACAAGGTCCGGGTCGTGAGGAGCTCGACGGATGTACGCGATTTTTGAAGACGGTAGCCATCAGTTTCGGGTGAGCGAGGGAGACCGGGTCATCGTCGATCGGCGTCAGGGCGACGCCGGAACCGAAGTCGTCTTCCCCAAGGTTCTGCTCATCGCCGGCCCCGAAGGAGCGAACATTGGCGCTCCCGTGATCGAGGGCGCGCAGGTTCACGCCCAAATTGTCGACCAGTTTCGCGATAAGAAAATCATCGTCCAGAAATTCCGCCGCCGCAAAAACATGCGCCGTCGTAAGGGACACCGGCAGCACTACACGACCGTCTTGATCACGAGCATTGCTGCCACCGCCTAACAGGCGCGCTCCGCAGCCAAGCTCGCTCGAAATTCATAACCGCGTCACGCTTTCGGGATCCCGAAAGCGTGACGCGGTTTTTTTATTGGGATTTTCCTTCGGCCTCTCTCCCGAACCAAGGTGGTCGCTAATGACCACCTTGCGGCCGAACGTGACTTTTTCGCTATAACCGGCACAGGACTGATCATCTGAGACCTCTTTTGTCCTTCACAGTGCTTTTTCGCTGGGGGACTAGACTGGTTTTGGTAGAATGGGTCAACGCCGTCTCGACAGGTGAGGCATTCAGGAATTCGGACTCCTCTCGGGAGAGGGGAGGAAGAACAAGGGAGAGATGACGGGTCGGGCGAAAATTGCCTGAGATAGGGAAAATCCGAGCCCGATGTCTACAAACCCCATCCCTTAAAGCCGTTAGGGTCAGCCAAGATTTGGCTCCTATCTCGTGAGATTCTTCCGCTTCGGATCGGCTCTTGTGGAAAGCTTTGAGTTAGGGTACACCTTCGAAAGCCAGGCACGTCTGTTCAGGTGGACTTGGAAACACTATCTTCCCGAGCTCGATACGCTTCGGTGAGGAGAACGGGACGGCCACCCCGACAATCCAATCTCAGACAAGACAATTTCAGGGGATTCGTCACCAGCTTCTTCGCTCAATCGCCGATGAGTTGACGACGAACAATACGCAAGACAACGCGACAAAATTACAGTAGATATTCGGGAGAGCGTCCATGGCAACGGTTGGCGCACAGTCGAAGGGGAATGCATCGGAGACTCGAGGGGCGCAAGGGCGTTCTGGGATGGTCGTCCCGCGAGTATTCAGCACCGAGGGAGTCGACCCCTTCGATCAGGTGGACTGGGAGTTGCGGACGGCCGAAATCAAGGACGAGCGGGGCCGGGTCATCTTTCAGCAGACCGAGTGCGAGATCCCCAAGGCCTGGAGCCAGCTCGCCACCAACGTCGTCGCAAGCAAGTACTTCTACGGCGAGATCAATACCCCCGAGCGTGAGACGAGCGTTCGCCAGCTCGTGAACCGGGTGACCCGGACCCTCTCGGATTGGGGCCGGGAAGACGGCTATTTCGCCACCGACGAGGACGCCGACCGGTTCCATGACGAGCTCACTTCGCTCTGCGTGAACCAGTACGGCTCGTTCAATTCGCCCGTCTGGTTCAACGTCGGACTGTTCCATCAGTACGGGATTGCAGGTCCCGCCAATAATTGGCGCTGGGACGAGGAAACGCGGACTGTCGTCAAGGCGGAGAGCGCCTACCAGTATCCGCAAGGCTCGGCCTGCTTCATCCAGAGTGTCGGCGACGACATGCAGGACATCATGCGGGTGGCGACCGCGGAGGCGATGCTCTTCAAGTACGGCTCGGGGACGGGGACCGACCTGTCGACGCTTCGTTCGAGCCGGGAGAAACTCACCGGTGGCGGCCGTCCGTCGGGACCGGTCAGCTTCATGCGGGTTTACGATGCCATCGCCAGCGTCGTGAAGTCGGGCGGCAAGACCCGCCGTGCGGCCAAGATGCAGACGCTCAAGGTCTGGCATCCCGACATCCTCGAATTCATCGAGTGCAAGACGAAGGAAGAGAAGAAGGCGCTGACCCTGATCGAGATGGGTTACGAGGCCAACTTCAATGGGGAAGCCTACGCCTCGGTGATGTTCCAGAACGCGAACCTCTCGGTCCGGGCCACCGACGCGTTCCTTCGCGCCTCGGAGACGGGCGACGAGTGGACGACCCGATCCGTCACGACCGGCCAGCCCTTGCAGTCGTACCCCGGCCGGCTCCTGATGGACAAGATCGCCGAGGGAACCTGGTTCTGCGGCGATCCCGGCATGCAGTACGAGGACACGATCCAGCGCTGGCACACCTGCCCCAACACCGCGCCGATCAATAGCAGCAATCCGTGCAGCGAGTATATGTTCATTGATGACTCGGCATGCAATCTCGCGTCGATCAATCTGATGAAGTTCCGTCGCGAGGACGGCACGTTCGACGCGAAGGGCTTCCGGGCGGCCTGCCGGATCTTCATCACGGCGCAGGAGATTCTGGTCGATCACGCGAGCTATCCGACCGACCGGATTGCCGGCAATAGCCACAAGTTCCGCCCCTTGGGCCTGGGCTATGCCAACCTCGGCAGCCTCCTCATGGCCGCGGGCCTGCCGTACGACTCGGATCAAGGCCGGGCCTTGGCGGGTTCGATCACCGCGATCATGCACGGTCAGGCCTACTTGACCAGCGCTGAGCATGCCGGACACCTCGGACCGTTCGACGGCTTCCCGCTGAACCGCGAGCCGATGCTTCGCGTCATGGAAATGCACCGTGACGCCGTGGGTTCGATCGACCGCTCCGGCCCGCCTGATCTCGTGGCCGAGGCGCACACCGTTTGGGACGAGTGCCTCGAGTTGGGCCGCCGTAACGGCTATCGCAACAGCCAGGTCACGGTGCTCGCACCCACCGGGACGATCGCGTTCATGATGGATTGCGATACGACCGGGATCGAGCCCGACATCGCGTTGGTGAAATACAAGCAACTGGCCGGCGGCGGGATGCTCAAGATCGTCAACAAGACGGTCCCGATGGCGATGCGGACTCTCGGCTACGACGAGCCGTCGATCACGGGGGTGCTCGACTACATCGACGCCCACGACACGATCGAAGGGGCCCCTGCCCTCCGCGACGAGCATCTGGCCGTCTTCGACTGTGCGTTCGCACCACCGCAAGGGGGGCGGAGTATCCACTTCCGCGGTCACTTGCGGATGATGGCGGCCGTGCAGCCGTTCCTCTCGGGAGCGATCTCAAAGACCTGCAACGTTCCCAACGAAGCTACGGTTGATGATATCCGTGAGGCCTACCTCGAAGGCTGGAAGCTGGGTCTCAAGGCGCTGGCGATCTATCGCGATGGCTCCAAGGGAAGTCAGCCCGTGAGCACCAAGACCGAGACCGAAGGCGCGGCGGACAAGGCCGCTGCGGCCAGCGTTGCGGCGGCCACGGCCGCCGAAGCCGCTGCGGCCGCAGCCGCCCACTCGCTTGCCATCGTCGAAGCGAAAGCGACCTCGGCTGCTGTGGCTGCGGCTGCCCCCCCGGCCGTCGCGCCTGCTCTCAAGCCCCGGCGCGAGCGGTTGCCCCACACCCGGAGGGGCATGACTCACAAATTCAGCATCCAGGGACACGAAGGTTACGTCACCGTCGGTTTCTACCTCGACGGTCGCCCGGGCGAAGTGTTCATCACGATGGCCAAAGAAGGGTCAACCATCGGCGGTCTGATGGACGTCCTGGGGACCTCGATCTCCATCGGACTCCAGTACGGTGTGCCGTTGGAAGTCTTCGTCAACAAGTTCGCGCACAGCCGATTCGAGCCGGCTGGGTTCACCCAGAACCCGGATATTCCGATCGCCAAGAGTGTCGCCGACTATATCTTCCGATGGCTCGGCCTGGAGTTCATCCCGGGCTATCGCGAGGCCAACGCCCCGCAACGGCCGATTGAGGAAGTGGTGGCTGGGGAAGCGCCGGTCGTCAAAGTCAACGGGCATCGCACGGCCACGATCGATGACCTGGAGCATGTCGAAGCGGTCCGCGAAGCGAATCAGGCGCCTCCGGTGGCCAAGCTTGAAGCCTCGATTCTTGAAGGTGGGGCCGGAGCACGGGAGAAGCAGTTCGCCCATTTTCAGAGCGACGCCCCCTCCTGTGATAACTGCGGTTCCTTGACCGTCCGGTGCGGCACCTGCTACCGCTGCTTCAATTGCGGTAACAGCATGGGATGTTCATGACGTAAGGACATCGTCTGTCCTCGAGTACGAATCCGCAGGGCCCCGGAGAGATCTCTCCGGGGCTTTCTGCGTTTTTTGTCTTTCCCTGGGACCGCAATCGCCTTTTTGCGAGCTCGCCGCACAGGACGAGAACTCCATGCCACGAGTCGGCGCTTCGACCGCGAAACGACTTCGCGGAGATTCAGACGCTGGCTGCTCACCTCGTGAGGTTCAGCCATGAGTGGACGTGCGGGGTACCGTGGAAGTGCCAGGTGAAGGTCGGGGCTTCGAGTTTCCAGATGTCCCCGGTTTGGCGATCGCTGGTCTGTCCGGCTGAGAAGTAGGTCAAACGTAGCTCGTCCGTGCCACTCTGATCGCGGAGGCACTTCTGAATTCCCTCGGCGTCGATGCTTCTGAACGGCCGGGTCAGATCCCTGAGCAGTTGCTGAACCATTCGCTTCTGCGCGACGTCGAGACCGACGACGGCCAGCCCCGCGCCATCGAAGGCATCCCGATGATCCCCATGGGGGCGGTCGGAAGCTTGGGAGCCGGCGGTCTTCGCCTCTCCGGGACGAAAGAGAGCCTGGGCACGCTGCCTGTCGTCGAGGCTCGAGAAGATTGCGTTCGCCTGTTCGAGCTGATACCGCCAGACGTTCCGCTCATGGCCTGAGCACTTAGGCTGGTCACGATGCTCAAGGGCATGGCCGTAGAAAATCGGTCCGCTGAAGGCCGCACCTTCATGTCGGTGGCCGTCGGCGCGGAGCGTGTTGTGTCGACCGGTAAGCACCCACTCGAACGGATGATCGGTCCCCGGCTCACCAAACAGGGCCACATGGTAGTTCTCGAACCCACCGGCGTCGTCGTTCATTTGCCGGTTGAATCGCTGGTGCCCGTCTTCGCTGCAAAGGTTCTTGAAGATCTCACGGCAGAGGGCCTGCTGTTCCGTCGTCAAGTCTCCGATCCTTGGCTTGACGATCGCCCAGTTGTTCTCAACCCTCGTCCTGAGCGGGTGATCGAACGGGAAGCAGATCCGAGACCGCTGAGCGTCGCTGAGGGCCTGGAAAAGTCGGGCGACCGGGGTCTCGACCAGAGTCGAATCCTGCCGACTCGCCTGACCCCCAAGAACGACCTGGGACCTCGCCAAGGACGTTGTTGCGGCCAATGCCGTCGCTCCCACGGCCTTTACAAACTCTCGGCGTGAAGGCGCTCGGCCGCAGCCTGGGGCTGTCGATGAGGGGGGCAACGAAAGCAAAGACGCGGCCTTCAACCTGGTTCCCTCATCCTGCAGAATGCTTGGCAGAGAATCGATTTGCAGCCCCAACGAAGGCCCTATCGTCCTCCGGCCAGCAGAAACATAGGTTCTGTTTTCGTGTGATTATATAATGGGTTTAATGAGCTGTATGTCTGCCGAGCATGTTGGTGCATGCTTTCACTCGGACGGATCGTCGGTTGATTCCTCCGGCCCAAGCTTCTGGTAGCCCAGGCCATGAATCACCTGAAGCACTTCTCCCCACGTGGGGAACATCCGACCGCTTGTCGTTTTGTATGCTTGCATCGCCTTCATGAACTCCACTTCCGCCTGCGAGTAGTCGCGTTCGCAGGTGGACGGATCGATCAGCCGCCGTCGACCACTCCCCTTGCGAGCGTTCGCGGCCCGCTGGGCGAGTTCGGTCGTGCGGCGATTGATCCAGGTCGAATCATCAGCATCACGGAGAGGGCTGTCTGAGTCGGTCGGGCCGGTGATCTGGGAGTAAGTCACGGGGGTCCTTCCTTCATGGAATGGGTCGGCCATTGATGCGACGACACACGCGACCGTCGAGCCTGTTGCGAAGTGAAGCGATTTCGCCAATTCGCTTGCGATCGAGTCCTGAGAGGAGCTGTTTCACAACGACGGCGACCGGAAAAATCGTTTAAGCACTCTAGTTCGATTGGCGTGTTTGGGCAAGAAGAGAAAGGTGGATCGATTGGGAGAATTAGGTGTTTAGGTCGGAACAATCGGCATAATCGGTGCAAGTGGCGTGCTCGCCCTGTGTGCCGACGCCGCGTTGAGGACTGGCCTGCTGGCAAATTGAAGGAAACCTGCCGATTCGATCACAACGAGCACTGAGGAATTGGACCCGAAGAAATGGGGGCGAGCCGGCGGAGTCTCCGGGGCCTTGTTAGACGATGAGGAGTCGGCGCGTTGACGAAACGCGCTGCCTCACTCAGCCTAAGGGTTGAGAATGTCTTGGCCTGTAGATTGGATTAACCGCACTCACAAGCGAGAGCTGCGCGACGGTGGGAAGTTGAGCGATGGGGAGCAGGCCTTCGATGGATTTCGTGTTCGGGTCGGTGGCTCGAACTTGCATTCCGAGTTCGGAGAGAGCGGCTTGCAAGGCGACCCAATCCTCGCCCCGGATCACCACTCCGACGTTGCTTCCGTCAATGATGACGTTGGCACCACGGGGCGAGGTGAAGTGACCGTTGCCTCCCGCCTCCATGTATTGCTGATAGTCTTGGTAGACGCCGATCAGGCTTTGCCCCGCCTTGGCGAGGGGGCCGTTTTTGACGTCGCCAATATCGGTGGTCGTGGGGGGTTGCGAATGGTTCGACATGATTCTACCGCCCTGGGGGACCTGGGAGGCGCCTGGACCGTCGCGTTCAGGGTCGTTGAAGTGGGCGACGTCCTTACTGACAAGCTTACACCAGGCAAATGACCTGCGATAGTCGAGAGACCTTATCTTCGCGTAAATCACGCTAAACCGTGTGCTGGCCGGGAGCGGTTCACGATGGAGTTGCGCCGCGCGGAGAAACCGGAATCGGAAGCCAGGGAGGGAGGCGCCGAATGTGCGCCACCCAAAGCTGAACCGCCCGATCCCGCCGATCGAACCCTCGCCCTTGGAAGGCCGTAAGGTCGATTTTTGAACGTGGCTGGGGATCAAATTCGCGTGAAAATATTGTGAAATCGTTTTGTCTTGATGGTGTTAGGGGGTCGACGCGAATTGGAGGCCTCCTTCTGAGTCCTTCGAGGTGAATTCGGCCCCTGGACTTGATCGGTCGCGGGCAGTATGCTGGCCCGCGCTGTCGAAAGTCTTGAGAACCAGCCCCTTCCGCGAGTCCGGCGAGGCCCACATGCCCTCTTTCACGTTGACCGACGTCGGTCGCGATCTCTGGGTCGAGAATTTCGCGATCGACGCGGCGAGCCTAGAGTCTCCTTCGCCTCATGCCTGGTCTGTGACCAAGCGTACGCTTCGTGGCGGGCGTCGCGATGGCGTTGATTTGATCCAGGTTAATAATGGTGTTTTCACGTTTTCGATTGTTCCGACTCGTGGTATGGGCCTTTGGAAAGGACACCTGGGCGGCGATCGGGTCGGCTGGGATTCGCCAGTCGGTGACGGACCCGTCAATCCTGCGTTCGTGAATCTGATGAATTGGGGAGGGCTCGGGTGGCTCGAGGGGTTCGACGAACTGGTCGCACGTTGCGGGCTCGAGAATAATGGAGCGCCCTACGAGGAGAAGGTGACCAACTCCGACGGTTCGGAGCGTCATACAACCTACGGGCTGCATGGCAAGATCGCCAACATCCCTGCCTCGTTCGTGGCGGTCCATGTTGGCACGGAACCCCCCTACGAAATTGTGGTCGAGGGGCAGGTTGAAGAATCGAAGTTGTTCGCACCACAGATCCGGATGACGACTCGGGTTAGCACCACGCCCGGATCGAACCGGCTCACGGTCCGCGACGAGTTTCTCAACCTCAAAGATGCACCGGGCGAGATGCAGGTGCTCTACCACTGGAATTTTGGGCCGCCCTACCTTGAAGAAGGGGCCCGCTTCGTCGCGCCGGTCAAGGTGATGGCCCCGCGCGATGCGTGGGCCGCCACGGCGATCGATCACTACGAGACCTACCGAGCACCCGAACCCGGTTTCGCCGAGCAGTGCTACTTCTTCGAACTCCAAGGCGGGCTCGACGATGGCCGCACCTTGACCATGCTCCGCAACAAGGCGGGCGACAAGGGAGTTGTCCTGCGGTTCTCCCCCGCCCAGCTCCCGGCCTTCACACTCTGGAAGTGTACGGGCGGGCTCAAAGAGGGATATGTCACCGGTCTCGAACCCGCCACCAACTATCCCAATCCCAAGCCATTCGAGAAGGCCCGGCAACGGGTCGTTGCTCTCCCCGCGGGAGGGCGATACGTGGCTGAGACAACCCTCGAGGTCCTCTCCACTGGCCAGGCTGTCGCCGCCGTCGAAGCCGAGATTCAGGCAATTCAGGCTCAGGCGAATCCGATCATCCACCGCAAGCCGACCGAGCCGTACGGGCCTCAGGACTGAGTCAGCAAGCCGCCCTCAGTTGAGATTGTCGATCGATATTAGCATTGATTTTCATCGTTGAGAAACGGTTCCGAACCATGGGGCGTTCCCCAAAGGTTCGGAACCGTTTCGGTTTTACAGATCGTCGATTTCTTGCGTGACGATATCAAATCGTTGGTTTGTAGGCTGATAACTACTATCGTGAGTAGCGCCGGAAGGTTGGAGTCTGGCCCGTCCGGAATCCCCAGTCGTTCTCGACGATCACTCCACCCACGTTGGAGGAGGCCGAGACCGTCAGGCTGGGGCCAACGACGATGCCGACATGGCCGGTCGCGTCGGCGTATCGGTGCGCCTCCGCGACGATATCGCCCGGCTGAGCGCTGGTGACAACGTCCCAGCCGTTGATCTCGACCTTGGGATCGGCCCACTCACCTGCCGTCGGTGGCCGGCTGAAAAAGAGGTACATCGAGACCTTGGGCGGTGGCTTGACTCCGGATTCGACCGCGACATCGAAGACGAACTTGTTGCATTTGTTGGTGTTCGCCGCGAACTCATCCTTTGCCACGTTATACATCCAGTCCTTGGCACCCACCTTACCCCGAGCAACACGCGCGATATCGGAAGCCAGAGATGACACGGGCTACTTCTCCATCACCTTGGGATTAAAGAGGTCAGAACGATGTTCGGTTTCCACTCGTTCCGGCCTCTTATGCTTAGGGCGTGCCGTTTGGGCCTCTGTTGAGGCCACTGATCGGCCTCTCATTCACTTGTTGGCCGATCCGACTTGCATGGGTTCGACGTGCTAGACACTTGGCCGGGCGTTGCCGAGCCCAGAGTAAACGCGGTGGCCGCTCGTTTGTGACTAACGGCCCTCGGCGCGAGCGTTGATCGAACGCGTGATTCCCTTTTTTGGTGATGGGTCGTTGACTCGTCCACCGCCGCGATCGGGAGTCAGACGGTGAAGTCAGGAGGGCCGAGTTTGAGCGATAGACCGTCGGTTGTTCGTAGTGGCTTCTTCCTTGCTGGGGAAGAAGTCGGATTCGGTGATCCGAATCGGCCGATCGATCTCGTTCATGCCTGGCTCTGGGGGATCGATCGTCGGGCTCCGTCGCTGGCGAGTGGGGCTTACTGACGATCGGCGGACGAATTGCGCAGCAACCGCAGGGCGTTGGCGGTGACGAGCAGGCTGGTGCCCAGGTCGGCGGCGATGGCCATGGCCAGGGTGGCGTAGCCAAGTGCAGCGAGCAGGAGGACGAGGGCCTTGGTACCCAGAGCCAGGCCGATATTTTGCCGGATTCGGGCCAGGGTCTTTCGGCTGTGGCGAACCAGCCAGGGCAACGCGTTCAGGTCGTCGGCCATCAGGACGACGTCGGCCGTCTCGAGGGCTGCGCCGCTGGAGATGCCTCCGAGGGCCACGCTGACCCGAGCGGTCGCCAGTGCGGGGGCGTCGTTCACGCCATCGCCGACCATGCCCGTGGCTCCATGCCGCGCGTCGAGTTCCGTGATGGCGGTGACTTTCTCGGCGGGAAGCAGGCCTGAGCGATGCTCGCTGATGCCCAACTCCTTGGCCATGGCCGCGGCGGTCGGTGGGTTATCGCCCGTGAGCATCACCGTTTGGATTCCCAACGCGTTCAGCTCGGCAAGAATGCGCGCGGCTTCGGGGCGTGCCTGGTCGGCCAAGCGGATCCAACCGAGCGGGCCGGCCTGAGTGCTGAGGGCAACGGCCGTTCCTGCGTTCCGTTCGGCCGACCCGAGCCTGGCGTGGAAATCCGGGGGACAAAGGCCGGTCTCGTCAATGTAACGATGACTTCCGATATGATACTCCACGGCTTCGACGAGGCCCGATGCGCCCAGGCCGGGCTCAGCTCGGTAGCCATCGGCCAGCGGAACGACCAGGCTGCGCTGACGAGCGTGGCGGGCGATGGCCCGTCCCAGCACGTGGCCGCCACGATCGCCCAGTGCGGCGGCGATTCGAAGCACCTCCTCGCCGTCGCTCCCGTCAATCGAGATGACCTCGACGACGTCGGGCTCGCCTCGGGTCAGTGTGCCCGTCTTGTCGAAGGCGAGGACCCGGAGCTGGCCAAACTCCTCGAGATACTCTCCGCCTTTGATGAGAATCCCATGTCGGGCCGCCGCCGTCAGGCCACTGACGATCGCCACGGGGGTTGAAATGACCAGGGCGCACGGACAGGCGATCACGAGCACGACGAGTCCGCGGGCGAACCAGGTTCCCCATTCGGCCGAGCCCGGCGGCGTTCCCGTGGCGATCTGGATGAGCGGTGGGGCCAACATGATGAGCGCGGCAATGACCATCACGGCGGGGGTGTAGATCGCGGCGAACCGTCCGATCCGACGCTCCACAGGCGCACGCGCTGCCTGAGCGTCGCGGACCTGCGCAATGATCCGTGAAATCAGGGCGTTGCCGATCGGCCCCGCCGCCTCGATTTCGAGGGCACCCTCGCCGTTGACCGTCCCCGCGAAGACCTGGTCGCCCGGCTCACGCGGCACCGGGACCGACTCGCCGGTGATTGCTTTTTGGTCGACGCTCGAACGGCCGGAGATGACGGCCCCGTCGATCGGGATGCGATCGCCGGCCCTCACGTGAACGCGGTCCTTCGCTTTGAGCTCGCTGGTGGGGACGACCTGGACCGTGCCATCCGCGGTGATGACCTCGGCGGTCTCAGGGGCGATCTCCAGCAGTCGCCTGACGGCCCGGCGAGCCCGATCCAGGCTGAACCGCTCGAGCGCCTCGGACAGCCCGAAGAGAAAGGCCACGGTCGCCGCCTCGTCCCATTGGCCCAGGGCCAATGCGCCGGCCACGGCCACGGTCATCAGGACGTGAATATCGAAACGGAACTTGACGAGTCCGCGAACGGCCTTCGGAAAAAGCTCGTACCCTCCGAAGAGAATTGCCAAGGCGTAGGCGGCTCGTTCCAAGACGTGGTGGCCTGGGGAGATCGACCCGAGAACGACTCCGCCGAACAGCGCCAGGCCTGATCCGACGGTCGCCACCCAACGGCCGTTCCTCGTCCACCACCCGTCCCGTTCCACGCTCTCCTCGACGAGCGAGGCGTTCATTCCCGCGTTAGCGACCCGATTCAGGAGCTGGGGCGGGACAATTTTCTCTGGCTCGTAATCGACCGTCATCGTCCCGTGGATCAGGTCGAAGCCGAGGGCGAGCACACCGGGAACCTCACCCAGAGCAGCGCGGAGCTGTTCCATCTCGATGGCACAATCGAGGCCGGCAACCTTGAACGTGCAGCGGGCTCGGCTCATTATGACAATCCTCTCACGTGATCAAGGCCACCCGGCCCCATCCTGAGTCCGTTCGATCGATGGGCGCTCGGAGGATCGATCATAAGTCATGATCCGGCAAGGTCGCCCGCCGAATTATAAGGTGAACGCCGGCTTTCGAGAACGCTTTAGCCCCATCCCCAACGATTTGAGTGGATTAAGACCGGATCGCGATCGATGCCGCTCCTCTCCCCGTCATCGCCTTGCGTGCCCGGGAGAAATCACGATAATCAAAGGATTGGTGGACGTCTGTCGGGTCATGGTCGAGGACCGTATGGCACACTTGTACTTGATCCGCTACGGCTTGATGGCCCAGGTCGGAAAGTTTTCCGCCGACTCGGCCGACTTCGAGCGTGGCACCACGGTCGTGATCCGATCGCATCGCGGGACGGAGCTTGGCGAAGTGCTCGCGCCGCTGTCCTCGGCTTCCAGCGAGGCAGAAACGGCTGCCCGTGTCCTTCGCATCGCCGGCCCCTTAGATTTGGAGCAGGCCCGCCTGGCCGAGTCGGCCCGTTCGACTCGATTCGAGATGTGTCAGCGGCTGTTCCAGGATGGTGTTTGGCCGATGGAATTGATTGATGTCGAACCTTTGCTCGACGATCGTCGGACCGTTCTGCACTATCTCGGGCCCCACCGCCTGGATGTGACGGGTTTGCTCTCGGCCTTTCGCTCGACGTACGACCTTGACGTGATGCTCGAACCGGTCGGTCGCGACGTGCCGGACGAGGAAGAGGAAGAGGCGGAAGTGGAAGCCGATGAAGGGGGCTGCGAGAGTTGTGGCTCCGAGGGTGGAGGGGGCTGCGGCTCGTCCGGCGGTGGGTGTGGGACCGGAGGGGGGGCGTCCCACGGCGGATGCTCCGACTGTGGGGTCAAGAAGCTGATTTCGGGGAGTCGGCGCCATGCCGCCCGGTGAAGTCGATGAGTGAGCCTTGATTCAGTCTCGTTTGAATCGTGCGGGGCGGACTCGGTCGCGAAGGCCGTCGAAGTTCACGTCGTCCTCGAACCAATTCCCCAGGATACTCGGATTGATCGCGAAGACGTTTTCGAGCTCCGCGGCGGCGCGGGGAATGAAGCACGGTTCAGATCTGGCAGCCAATCCATAAGCTCGAGCCAGGGCGTAGTGCGACTCGCCCAGCATCGTCTGAATGCGGTAGGCTTGCACCAGGCCGTCTTGCGCCACCTTGATCGCCGCTTTCGGCTGATTTTCCTGGAGGAGGTCGCTGGTGCGTTGATGGTAAATACTGACCGCGTCTTTGTATTGGGCAATGAGTTCCTCGAGCCGAGGATGATCGACCAGATAGGCGAAGTCGGCCATGGCCTTGCGGCATTCGAGCTTGCGGAGGAGCATTGCGCGGTAGAGTCTCGCCTCCAGATGCTCGGGTTCAAGTTCGATGAGCTTGTCCAGCTCGAGGAGTGCTTCGGGGTAACGTTTGCGATCGCGGAGTTGGGTCGCGCGTAAAAGCCGAGTTTCGAGGTCGTCCGCTTGATCACTCGCAAGGATCGGTTCGATGGGTTTTGGGGCGGATCTCGCCCGATCGGGGTCGGAAGAGTGCATCGACTCCAGGCGGACTTTGAGCATGAGGACTTCGCTTTGGCTTCGTGTGAGAAGCTCAAATCGGCGGAGGTCCGATTTGACATGGTCCCCCTGCCCTAGCTGTTTGCGCACAAAGGTCTGATTGCGGGTGGAGACGGCGTGGTCAGGGTCGATCTCGAGCGCCTTGGTGCACTCGGCAAGTGCGGCATCGTACTGTCCCATCATGAACAGACAGCCCGCGAGCTGGGCACGCAAGGCCACGTTCCTGGGGCGCTGGGCGATGCACTGTCTGAGGTGTTCGGCGGTCGCCGGCTGGTCACCCAGGCGGAACGCGACCGTCGACGCACGGTAATGACCCCAGAAGGAATGGGGGCGGGCTCTTAATACGGCCTGATAATGAACCAGGGCTTCTCGCGCATGCCTTGGTTCCGCCTCGACGCCGAGCAGATAATCCTCCATCCAGAGCGCCGGCCGGACGGCGACCTCGGGTTGGGGCGTGGTCAGGGGCGGTGATCCGCCGGTTTTATTGAGCTGTTGGAGCAGCCGCCTTTGCTGCGTCTGGAGCGGACCGAACGGCGCTTTGGCCATCACCTGTTCGAGCAGTGCCTGGGCACGGAGCCAGTCGTCGGGTGAATCAGGACGATTCCCCAGGGCCCTCGTGTAGCGAAGGATTTGCTCCAGGAGCCATACCTCGAGCTCCGAGCGTTCCGGTTCGGGCAGGCTCTGAACGTCGTTGCGGAGCCGCCAGTCGGCATCCTCCAAGACATTGTAGAGATTGAGATGTTTGCACGCGGTTTCGGCGGCATCGATCTGGTTGTCGGGGGACCAATTCCCGAAGCGAAGGAAGCGAAAGACGGTCGAGTCATTGCGATCCCAGGTGAGCGTGAGCTTGTCCTCGGCCTGTCTGCGAAGCGTGCTCTGAAACGAGTGCCAGAGCGCCGTCATGGCCGTGGTGCAGATGATCACCGCCAGGACCGCGGCGGCCACGGCGAAACGCTGACGGCGTGCCCAGCGGCCCAGGCGAAATCGCCAAGGTGGTTCCTCGGCGAATGCGAGTGGCCGGCCTGCTCGCCAGCGGTCGAGGTCGTCGGCCAGCTCCGACGCCTGGCTGTAACGGTCGGCCCGATCGGGGGCCAAGCAACGCGTCAGGATCGATCGAAGACCCCTCGGCACCGAGGAACGCGCGAGCCACCGCATTGCATCGTCGCCGTTGCGCCCCGACTCGGCGAGCATCGCGGCAATCTCTTGCCGGGTCCGGGCCTTCGCTTGCGGCAGGTCGGGGGATTGGCCGGTCAGCGCTTCCAGCAAGACGACGCCGAGCGCGAAGATGTCGGCTCGATGCCGGTCCGCGGCGCTGGGGGTCGACATCCGGTGCGACTCGGCCACCGCCCGCAGCCGTTCGGGGGCCATGTAGGCAAGTGTGCCTCCGGCGTCGGCCGGCAAGTCCGAGGCTCCTGGGAGCCGCCAGCCGACCGCCAGGTTGAAGTCGAGCAGCATCGGATTGCCGTCGGCCGTCAGGAGGATGTTCGACGGCTTGATATCGCCGTGGGCTACGCCCCGCAAGTAGGCATGGTCGAGCGCCTCGGCCAATCGAGCGACCATCCAGGCCGTGGCCGCCGGGTACGATAATCCTTCGACGACCTCACGGGCGGGCCGAGCCAGGTTGGCCTTGGGATATTCGGGCGCGGAGACCCGGTCCAGGTCGGAGAGCAAGTCGCGGCCTGACCTGGGACGCCGTCCGATCCGCCGCCGTTCGGCCAGGACGGTCGACAGCGTCGCCCCGCCAAGGAAGGGGAGGCAGATGAGCTGCAGCGTTCCATCCTCGGCCGACCCATGCCAGAGGACCTCGACAATGTGCGAGTGCCGCGCTCGGGCGAGCAGCCTTGGCTCCGGCGTCAGCCGGGTCGAGATCTTCACAACCACCAGACGGTCGTCGAGGTCCGACTGCTCGGCGAGGTAGACGCGTGCGAATGACCCGCGCCCCAGTTCGCGTTTGAGGATGTACGGACCAATCTCGTCCCCGACCTCAGGCAAGATTTCCGGGTCGGTCCACTGGCGGAGTTCCGTCGAGCTCAGGGCGCCGTGGAGGCGGAAGAGCCGATCGAGCGAGGCTTCGCGGTCGGGAAATCGTCGCAAAAAGTCGGTGGGGTCCGGGGCAAGCCCCTTCGACTCGGCAAGACAGAACTCGTGGTAAATCAACTCGACGACGTCAGCCGGATGTGCCGAGGACATCCGGCCCAAGAAGGCCTCGACATGGGGCCTCTCACCCCGATCCCAGCAGGCCGTCAATTCGGCCACTATCGCCTCGAATGACCCCGAGGCGAGCGGATTGGGACCAGTCGAGGCCGACAGCCATCGACGATCGACCACCGGGAACTGGCGTGAGCGGCCCACCTCCGAAGGGAAGGGCTCCGACAGTTGCAGTTCGCCGAAATCTTCGCGTTGGGCTCGTCTTGGAGTCATTACCATGACCGCTCCTACCGCGGTCGACCTGGCTCGGGAAGCCTCCCGGGAAGAAGACACTCCCTCACCTTATAAATCGTTCGTCCGAGTTTCCGAAGCGACGGCCCACAAGGTGAATGGCGCTTGCCTACCGGGTTTCCGCGGGCGCAATCCATTCTCCAGTTCGTTGATACGGTCGGAAAAATGGAACTCCGCGATTCGATTTTTCCTCGCGACGCCAACCTGAACAATCCGTTTGGCGAAGTTCTCGAGCCCCCCTCTCGCTCGGCCGCTACTCGATCGAAAACCGAGAAGTTCCGTGCGAGGCAATCGTTGGAGGAATCATATGACTATAGCGATTAACCTTTGTTGAATCTAGAGTGGCATTCTGATTTGCTGAAAGTGAATCAGCACGTCGATACTCTCTTGCTTGAGATTGCATTATACCCGCCCACCTCGGAAAATCTCCCGAAATCACGGTGAAATACGCGTCCGCAAGTGGTCGTTGACTCAATTTTGGATGTCGGCCTTGGTGGAGGGGAACGCGTGTCGAGGTGTGGCTGACGACCTAGTTTGCTAACTCGACGGAATCCACCTCGTTCAAGGCGAGATCGATCAAGGGGCAGTGGCTCGGATCTGGGATGGGCGGGGTTGTCGCTGGGATCGTCGCCTGGAACTGCGACGATCCGGGAGGCATCGGAACCCCTGTGGTCCCCAGGTCCTGCTGCGCAATGTAATACATCGTCGCTTTGGGCCGTTTGCTCCAGTCTCGAACTCGGGCGGGATCACTCGAAACGAAGCCGGCCATAATCTTCGTAACGATGGAAGCTGGGCTGTGTCAGGGGAGCCGAGCTTGTGAGCACGGGTTTGGTCCCCGCCTCGCCGTAGTCATAACGGCAGAGAGCGAAACGCCACTCATCGCCCGCCTTGGGGCGACCGCCTGAGGGGGCGAAGATCGACCAGGGGATTCGGCCTTCAACGGTCCATCCGAGATCCGTGTCGCCTGGCTGATCCACGGTCCCTCGATTGACCGCGATGGCCTTCATGCCGAGCGGAGGGCGAGCGGCCAGCGTTGCGAAATCGAAACCACGCTTGGGGAACGCCAACTCGAGGATCAGGGAGTGAGGGTTGACCTGAAACTCGTAGTACTCGGGGCGCGCTTCGTGCGGTTTGAAAAAGAGTTCGAAGACGTCCCCCTCCCAGAGAGTGTCGTTTCGCTTCGTCCCGAACGCACGCAGCTCGGCGTCATCCATCTCTGCGGCGAAGTAGAGCGCCTCGTCATCCCAGACTAGGCGGGCACGAGTGACCCCGGACCCCTTGGTCTTGGTCCAGAAGATGGGGAAGCGATCGATGATCTGGGCGTTTGCCCAGGATGGGTCGTCGAGCCGGCCATCGATCGTCGGGGCGGAGTTGACCTTCCGGCAAATGGCGTCTTGCGTGAGCGGAGTGGCGTCCTGGTCGTCCGCAACGCAAGGGGTTACACCCAGGGCTAATCCGGCGAGAGCGGTCAACCATCGGGAGCAGGTCATGGAGGCGTCCTCTTCCAATGCAAGCCATGTCGATCCGACCGGTGATCCGGGGTTGAGGACTCGACGCTTGAAAATAGCCGAAGCCCTGGGTTCAAGCAATCGCCATGATTTAAAGGGAAACAACGGTGTGTGACCGGAAGTTCACCAGCCAGGTCCTGGGTTGACCAAACCTTCACTCTCGACCAGAATCCGCGGCCTCTCTTGAGGAAAAAAAAAGGGGCGTGTCGAGCCACAGAAACTTTTGGCTGGAGCCGGCAAGGATGTCCGATCGTCGCATCGCCTGGGGACTGATCATCGTGGCGATCGTGGTCCGCGTGGCCGCAGTCTTCGTGCTGCAGAGCCACATGGTCCCCCATAGTACTTACGAGCACGGTGAGATCGCCGAGAACTTGCTGGCGGGTCGAGGCTTCTCGGTGCGCTTCCTCGGGGCCGATGGGCCGACTTCGCAGCAAGCGCCCGTCTATCCCTGGATTGTGGCGGGGGCCTATGCGATCGGGGGCGTCGAGACACCCCGCTCGCTCCTGATTCTCGAGCTTGGGCAAGCAGCGCTCGGGGGGCTGTTGGTGGTCGCGGTCCTCGCTCTGGCCCGGGAAGTGGCCCCCGACCGTCCTTGGGTCGGTCGGCTGGCGGGTGCGATCGTGGCGTTCCATCCGACGCTCGTCTATTCCGCAACGCACGTTCAGGTCGCCCTACTCGCGGCCACTCTTGTGACGGCGGCTCTGGCCTTCGGTTATCGCACGGGGCGTACGGGACGCGATCGTGATGCGTTGGCCACCGGGGGGATTCTGGCCCTGCTCGGGCTGACCGATCCGATTCTGGCCCTGGTTGTCGCGGGAGTGGGGTGGGCCGTTGTCATGGGCCAGGGGATCCGCGGAGCGATTCGTCCGCTCGGGCTTGTTGGCCTTGCCTTTGCGATCGGAGTGGCCCCCTGGATCATGCGGAACGGCAAGGTCCACGGCGAGCTTGTTCTGATCAAAAGTACATTTGGCTATGCGTTCTGGCAGGGCAATTGCACGCTGAGCGAGGGGACCGACAAGGTCGTCCGCGCCTCGGTTGAGCGGGCCTTAAAGCCGATGCGTGGCGGGCTTCGAGGGGTCAACGACTCACTTTGGGCCGCCCGGCACGAGGCGGGCTATCTTGATGACGTGGCCTTGACCGCGGCCGACTACCGCGAGTTGGGGGCGGTTTCGGAACCGGAGCGGTCTCGGATCCTCTTTCGCAGGGCGCTGGTGGATCTCAAGGGGGAACCAGGGCGTTACGCGACGCTCTGTCTGCGTCGGCTTCGTTACTTCGTCTTCTTCGATGAGACGAACCCGAAGACGCGGAGCCTGATCTACCGGGCCAGTCACTTGAGCTTGACGGTGGCGGCGGCCCTGGGATTGTTGTTGGTCCCCAGCGACCTCCGGCGGAGGTTGGGGCCGACGGTCGTTGCGGCGGCCCTGATCGCCCTTTTTCACACGCTCACGATTGTCTCGGTGCGGTTTCACATCCCGATCGAGCCACTCCTGGGGCTCTGGGCCGCGGCCCTGGTTTCGCGGTGGGAGTCACCCTCAACGATGCCCGTTGACGACCTCGAACGACTCGGGGTCGAACGCGGGCGGCTTGCCGGTCGAAGCAGTCTCCTTCACCCGGTCACTTGAGCTGGACAGGCCGGGGGCGAGGCTGGTGGCGCAGCCCACGGCGGTTGTGCCGACCAGGAAGGCGGCTCCCCAGACAACTTCTTGCGAGTTGTCCGGCGCGGTGAGTGAAGTCAGCCAGGCGCAGACGAACGTTCCGAGCGGGACGAGGACGCCGATCGAGATGCAGGCGACCGTGCGCGGCCACGTGGATTCGCGAGGTGGAACGTAGAAACCCATCTCGATCGCCTTCATCCGCTCTGCATGATCCCACTCCTGCCGCCGCCGCAGGCCGCGAGTGAACCAGGTCACTGTGGCCAGGAGCGACGCCAGGATCAGTCCGACGACCATGAGGCCCACCCAGAATTCGATCGGGCTGAGATGCATGATACGGCTCCTCCCCGGAACGCTCGATTGCACGATTAACCGCGACTGCCGACCACGTCGAAGGCATCCTCATCGATATTTTCCGGCTTGTGGGATCGGTAGTCTTCGATGTGTGGGCCGGCCCACGATCGCTCGAGTTGACGATAAGCGAGCGCTGCGCCACTGACGACCCCTCCCAGCCCAACCACCCCGGCGGAAATCCAGAGGGGAATCTGAGCGGTATTTCCCTCGCGGGTCGCCGCCAAGGCGCAGAGGAAGACGCCCACCGGAACGCCCACGCCGAAAGCCAGGCTAATGCGGGCGGGGCCCCAGAACGGTTCATCCTTCGGCAGAGTCCGCCCGAGCTCCAGCGCCTTCATGCGCTCCGCATGCTCGAGTTCACGCTCGAGCCGAGCGTGCTTCAAGCCGAGGATCACTGGGACGAGGATGATCGGAATGGCCATGCCAACGATCGGAATGACTGCAGTGCTTATGTTCATGATTCAGGTTCTCGTTTCGGAAGGATGACCGTTCGACCCACGCTGACTCACGACGTCGAACTCGTCGGGATCGGCAGTGGACTTGAGAACCACGCCGCGTTGGCGAGTTGGCTCGGGGAAGGACGATAAGGACGGCTGACGGAGGAGGAGGATCGTACCGCAAATCAGGGTCGTCATCCCGAGAAGGCTCGCGGCGCTCCAGATCGGGGTCGAGAGGTCGGGGCGGGATACGCTTGCCAGCCAGGCGACTCCCAGCAAACTGACTGGCATGAACATGCCAGCGGTCAAGGTGCCGCGCCCGATCGACGACGAGGAGGAGAAGGAGGGCGGGCTCCAGCCAAGTTCCAGGGCCTTCATCCGTTCCGCCGCGGCTTGCTTGCCTCGGTGCCAGGCGTAGAGGAGGCCAAACAGAAACGCCAGGAACGCGAGATTTTGCGTGTGGTTGGGGTGACCATTGTTCCACGAAGACGATGAGATCGAGACGAGAACGGTTCCGCCAGCGATCAGGATCGGTACGACGAGAGCAATGTCTTTCATCGGCAACTCCTGGCGTGGGCGACTTGGATTCTGGAAAAATTCGGCCGTTGACTGTGCGGAAGCGAGTGGCCCTGACGGCTGCACACGCACCCCCTCGCGATCGGTGGGGGGCGATGTTATTTTATGTCATTCCCGACCACGAACCACGATCCTTTCCCTCGGACACCGGCCCAGAGGATTTACCGATGGCACGCGACCACGTGTTGGCGATCGACCAGGGGACGACCAGCACCCGAGCCGTTGTCTACGACAACCGTCTGCGGACCGTCGGCCAAGCGCAGGCTGAAGTCTCGCCAATCTATCCGAGGTCGGGTTGGGTCGAGCATCATGCGGAAGCCATTGTTGGATCGGTCGGTCCCCTTGTGACTCAGGCGCTTGCCGAAGCGGGCATTGGCGCGGATCGGATCGCGGCCATCGGTCTGACCAACCAACGTGAGACGACCGCGATCTGGGATCGTCGGACCGGCCTCGCGATCGCTCCGGCCCTGGTCTGGCAGGATCGCCGGACTGCCGATTTTTGCGAGAAACACCGCGATCGAGGAGCCTGGATCAGCGAACGAACCGGTTTGGTGCTGGACCCTTACTTCTCGGCCACCAAGATTGCCTGGCTGCTCGAGAACGTTCCCAATGCCAGGCGCCGGGCCGAGGCGGGCGAGTTGGCGGCGGGGACTGTCGACAGCCTCTTGATCTGGCATCTCACCGGGGGCCGTAAGCACGTCACGGATGTCACCAACGCTTCACGCACGCTTCTGATGGACCTGCGGACTCTTCGCTGGGCCGATGACCTCTGCGACTTCTTCGCCGTCCCGCGCGGAATATTGCCCGAAATCCTCCCGAGCTCCGGCGAGTTCGGGCAAACCTTGGGCCTGGACTACCTGCCTGATGGCCTGCCGATTCTGGGAGTCGCGGGGGACCAGCAAGCCTCGCTCGTTGGGCAAGGGTGTTTGCAAGAGGGGCAGGCAAAGTGCACCTACGGGACGGGAGCCTTCCTGCTCGTTCACACGGGGTCGAATGTGGTCCCTTCGACGCGCGGGCTGATCACAACCTTGGCTGCGACCCTGGGCGATGGCCCGCCGCAGTATGCGGTGGAAGGAAGCGTGTTCGTTGCGGGGGCGGCCGTGCAGTGGTTTCGCGATGGCCTGAAGGCTGTGGGCGCGGCCCCCGAGATCGATGAGCTCAGCTTGCACGCCGACCCGCACTCAGGCGTTCTCTTCATTCCTGCCCTGACCGGCTTGGGGGCTCCGCATTGGGATCCTGACGCGCGGGGCACACTCTTCGGCCTGACCCGGGCCACTTCGCTCGCCGACCTCGCCCGCGCGACTCTGGAAGGAGTCGCCTACCAGATCACCGACCTGATCGACGCGATGAACGCCGACCTGCCCACTCCCCTCACCGACCTGCGGGTCGACGGTGGCATGGCCCGCTCCGATCCCTTTCTCCAGTTCCAGTCCGACCTCCTCGGCCTACCGCTACGACGAAGCCCCCAGCCCGAATCGACCGCGATGGGCGCTGCCTTGCTGGCCGGCCTGGCCGCCGGCCTCTGGACCGACGCCTCGACGGCCGTCGACCATCTCCAGGCCGGGGGGCGGACGTTCTACCCCGGTAAGGACGCCGCCTGGCGAGACGCGGCTTCGCAACGCTGGCAGCATGCGATCAATACCGTCAAGAATCATTATCAAGGCTGAACGCGGATTCTCCTTTTGACCTGACGCATGGGCGTTTCGTATTCCTTGCCTTGGGACTGCGGACGCCCTGCCCGCTTTCCTGGTTGAACGGGTCCGTGTCTCCCGGGACCGCGGGCCCCCGCCCGCATTCTTGTTGGACCAGGAAGGCTGTGTCCCAGAACTCCGAAAAAATCGCTCTTTTAAGTCTCGGAGCTTCTCGCGGGCGCACTTTCGGGATCGGAGCACTCCCCTATCGACGTTCCCCGAGCCTTTGATGGCTCGGTGTTCGTCGTTGGCACGAACTCCTTGCCCGTCATCGAGCCATTCGGAGACATCGCCAAACGGTAGCATCTCCCCCTGGCCGTTTGACCGCCGTTACAATGCCCTTCGAGAAAAAAAATAGGACGGGAACCTACCGGAACCGGACTTCGGGAACGCCCATTTGCCGAGCGCTTGAGATGACGCTCCTGCCCGCCTGGAATTCCTTCCCATTCGGCCCGTCCTGCCGAATCCACTCATCATGAGGGCTGATTTCGTGAGAATGCCTTTCTCGACCTTTTTCGCGGTTCTGGGCGTGATCGCCCCGGCGATCGCGGTGGCGGACGATGTCAAGTCGTTGCCCCAACTCACCACCGAGGTGGCCTTCCCGAACTTGAAGTTCGATCTGCCGGTCGCCATGGACCACCCGAACGATGGAAGTAACTTGCTGTTCGTGATTGAACAACACCAGGGCAAGGTTTGGTCGTTCCCCAACGACAAGGAAACGAGCCAAAAGCAACTGTTTCTCCAGCTTGCTGCTCCAATGAGCAAGGAAAATGAAGAAGGGCTGCTGGGCCTGGCATTCCACCCGAAATACAAGGAGAACGGCCAGTTCTTCATCTATTATTCGGCCAACGACAGCGCAACGGGCGGACCGAATCGGCGGTCGGTCGTCTCCCGGTTCCAGGTCTCCAAGAGCGATCCGCGGACGGCCGACCCGAAGAGCGAGGAACGGATCTGGATCGGCCCCGATGATCCGTTCGGCAACCACAATGGAGGCTGCATCGCGTTTGGTCCCGATGGCTTCCTCTACATCACCCTCGGTGACAGCGGCTCAGCCGACGATCCCTTGCGAACCGGCCAGAACCCCAAAGACCACTTCGGTTCGATTTTGCGAATCGACGTCGACAATCCGTCCGGCGGCAAGGCGTATGGAATCCCGAGCGACAACCCGGCGCGTCGCGATCCGAAGTTTGCCCACTGGGCCCCCGAGGTCTACTGCATCGGCCTACGGAATGTCTGGAAGTTTTCGTTCGATCGCGAGACCGGCAAGCTCTGGGCCGGCGATGTCGGCCAGAACCTCTATGAGATGGTCCATATCATCAAGAATGGCGGCAATTACGGCTGGAGCATCAAGGAAGCCTTTCACCCGTTCATGCCCCAGCGCAGGATCAAGGCGGACCCCGCGAGTCCGATTTCGCCGCCGATCGTGGAATACCCCCACAAGCCGACCGCCGAACGCCCCGACGACGGCAAAAGCATCACGGGCGGCTATGTTTATCGAGGCAAGGCCCTCAATGACCTGGTCGGGGTCTATGTTTACGGCGACTACGACACCGGTCGGATCTGGGGCGTTCGCGAGAAAGACGGTAAGGCCGTCGCCAGCGCCGAGTTGATTGACAGGAAAGTCGAGAAGAAGAAACTCGCCATCGCCGCCTTTGGCGAGGATCCGCAGGGCGAGTTGTACATTCTCGCCTTTGGCGACCAGATTCACCGGCTCGTGCCGAGAAAAGCGGGCCTCTGAGAGAACCGTTCTCCACCAACGAAGGGACTGTGGCCGACCCCTGAAGGATAAAAGGATGGGGAATTCAAGTCGGTTGCAGTCCCTTTTTCGATGGTCTGGGTGTTCCGGACGACGATCAACAAAGGCTTTGCCGGAGGACTGTCCGAATCGATGGAGGCTCGGATTTCTCCGTGACTCGAGAGAACCTCAACGCGATCACTTCGCCAAATCTCTCGCCGGTTTGATCGTTGCCTCGTAGGATTCTGTGGGCCGGCAGAATCGGTTCCATCCCGAAGGCGGATCGGATTAGGATTAGGATCAAGGGACCGCTCGACGGACCATGGCGGCCAGATCGCCGCAGGTGATGTCTCGGGTCAGGGCGGCGAGATTCTCGTCACTTTACCGCAAGGGAAGCCATGAACCATTCGTTACGTATTGCCGTGGCTGATGACGAGCCCGACATGCAGGAATACTTCCGCACGATCCTGCCCCGATTGGGACACGAGGTGATCGTCGTGTCGGGAACGGGCCAGGATCTGGTCGAGCAATGCCGGGTCGCAAAGCCCGACCTGGTCATTACCGACATCAAGATGCCCGACATGGACGGTATCGAAGCGGCGGCTCAGATTTACAAGAATTCCGCGGTCCCGGTGATCCTCGTCTCTGCCCATCACGACCCGGCCACGATTCGACGCGCGGAGGCGGACTTTGTCATGGCGTTCCTTGTGAAGCCGATCAAGCAGGCCGACCTGGAACCGGCCATCGCCATTGCCACTCACCGCTTCGATCAATTTCAGTCCCTACGAAAGGAGACTGCGGACCTGAAACAGGCCCTTGAGGATCGCAAGACGATCGAGAAGGCCAAGGGCATCCTCATGAAGAAGGCGCATCTGGACGAGCACGAGGCCTTCCGCCGGCTCCAGAAACTCGCCAGTGACAAGAACAAGAAGTTGATCGAGATCGCCCGGATCATCCTCACGGCGGAAGAGGCTTACGGAAGCCTCTGAGTCCGCCGTCCTTCAAGCCCAGGGCCACCCGGCGGAAAACTGCGATAGGTCGATCACGGGGTAGGCGGCGCCGGGGGGGCTTCGCTCACGCGCAATGGCCCGTGCCTCAATCCGCCGATCCACAAGTCGCGATCCCGGGGCGTCCAGACCAGGAGGAAGGCGAGGGCGCCATAGAACGGCATGTGGCCGATCAGCTCCTCCCAGTTGAAGACTGTGAGTGACAGGTTCAGCGGGAATAGCGCCACCAGGATGATCGTCCGGGGGAACACGCCCGCGAGGATCATCAGCCCGGCCAGCACTTCCACCGACCCCGCGCAGATGGCGAACAACTCATCGCTCATGCCGATCCCCAACTTGGGCATGAAGTTGATGAAGGGGTACTGCTCGAGGAAGGCCTCGGCCAGGGGGAGGTTGGCGAGCTTTTCCGTGAATCCGACGACGAGCAAGCTCGCGCCGATGCCGACTCGCAGCACGGTCGGTGCGATGGCGACGAGTTGCGCACCTGGCTCAAAGCGAGGAAAAAGGAGCCGGTCGACTGCGACGGGGCCGCGGCCGGCAAGGAAGAAGAAGCCGGCATATCCCAGGATGTGCAGGCTCTCCAACATCGGTTCCAATCCGAAGAGAACCGCCCCCACGCCCCAGAGTGCCGCCAGGATGACAGCCGCCAGTCGAGTCATCCCGCCATAGAAGAGGCAGAGGGCGACGATCGTCTCGGCCAACCCGACGAAGTGCGCCCAGCCCGGGGCCATCGTGTTATTGGGCGTGAACAGACGTCCGATCACGCCGTAGACCAGGAGCGGAACGGCCAGATGCAACCCGAGGATCGCCGGCGCCAGGCCGTAGAAGGCCATCCGCCGCTCATCCTGAGCGCCGAACGCCTCCGGACCGGGAATCAAGTCGCGTCCGCCCCGCAGACGCCAGAGCAGGCAGGCCACTCCGAAGATTGCCAACACCCCGGCCGTGAAACCCAGGGGGACGGGCCGAAGAAAGAGGTCCCACCGCAGGGGCATTCGTGGGCCCTGGAAGAACCATTTCTCGTGCGCGTGCGCCTGGGGAGCCCAGCCAATGGCAATGAACAGGGTAATCCCCAGGGTTCGACCGATCTTCATGGTACTCACGGGGCAGATGCGCGGGGGGCCGCCCGCCTCCTCTGTGGAATCAATGATCGCCCGGAATACCACGAACTGACTTCGTCCGGGAGTCCGGGGGATGGATGGCCCCAGAATGCACCAATGAGGGAAGATATGCAAGTGGAATCACTCGAGGGGAAAGTGAGGTGAATACTTCATTCTTGACACTATTTTGAGTGAAAAAATTGAAAAGTGAAGATTTGTTGGTAAAGCCACTCGGAATGATTCGCGGCCACGTCCCGGGTGGCTCAGGGCTCCGATGTATGCAAATGCCGTCGAATTCGACACTCATGAAACAATAGATGCGAAATTGCGAAATGCGTGAATGGTTGATGTGTTTGTCGGGAGGACCAGTCTGGTCTTCATTGAAGTTGGCCCACCGCGCGGCTTGCTTCCAGACACCCGCCTTGAACTCAAGTGCCCGCCGAACGGTTTCGGGGCAACTCCCTGAATGATAGCGCACAATGTGGCAGGTTGGGCTGATCGGGGTTTGTCGTTCTGTTGTGCGGAATGCGCGGATGGCGGGACGAGTGAATATTAAGCTGTCGGGGGCGAAGATCTTGGTGAGTTAGTGAGGCGGTCTGACGCAAACTGATCGTGATGCAGTGATTCCGTAAAAGAGGGCATCCGTCGACACGCTGGATGACGCCATTCGTTTAACGACGAGATTCAGGCCGCCCCAACCGCGATGATCCGGCTCTTTCGAGCCGGTTTTATCCTGATCGAAAGCCGAACCAAGGAGTTGCGCGATGAATGGGATCGAGGAGCGGGACGACGGTGCCCGGGGTCCGGGCCGGCGGGGTCCGGCGCGGCAGGGTCCGGGCCCGGCGGCGCCTCGGCCTGGCATTCCATCTTGGGGCTTGGCCGCCATTGGCCTGCTCTGCCTTGTTCTGGGGGCGATCGTTCTCGCTTACAAAGCCTGCAAGATCGAAGTGGATACCGGGGAGCAGGCGGTTCTGATCCGCCGCGTCGGGCTCGATCTCGAGCGGGATATGGAGTTGGCACCCCCCAGGAAAGACGGCAAGACATATTATAAGGGCGTGCAGACCGAAGGCCCCAATAGCGGCGTCCTCCTTGAGGGCCGCTACTTCTACAACCCGTATTACTGGTCATGGGAGTTGATGCCGCAGTTCGTCGTTCCCGGCGACAAGATCGGCATCCGGGTCGCCCTCAGTGGCGATGACCTTCCCGAGGGGCAGATTCTCGCCGAGCCGGGACAGAAGGGGATCCTCCGCGAGGTCCTCAAGCCGGGGCGATATCCCTACAACCCCTACGCGGAGACGATCGAGCTGCACGACCTGGTGACCGTGCCCGCGGGGTTCCGGGGTGTCGTCACGCTCCTGTCCGGAACCCTGCCGAAGAATCCGAACGTCTTCCTCGTCGAGGAGAACGAGCGGGGTGTGCAGGCGAAGACACTCGAGCCCGGCACCTATCCGCTCAACCCGTACGAGACGCTCGTCAACCTGGTCGATTGCCGGTCGAAGCGATTCAACCTGGCGCAGGATACCGTGATGGACTTTCTCTCGGCCGATGGTTTCCCGATTACGCTGGATGGCGTCGTCGAGTTCCATGTTCGACCCGAGCAGGTGGCCGAGGTCTTCGTTAAATATAATGAAGACAAGAACGGTGATGCGATCGACGAGGAGATCATCACCAAGATTATCACCCCCGAGAGCCGTTCGCTCTGCCGGATCGGCGGCTCGAAGCTCTCCGGCGGCCAGTTCATCAGCGGTGAGGAGCGAGAGAAGTTTCAGCGCGACATGGTGGAGAGCCTCACCGAGAATTGCAAGAAGCAGGGGATCGAGATCCTCGCGGTGGCAATCACCTCGATCAAGCCTCCCGAGGAGATCGCCGAGCCGGTCCGGCTCCGCGAGGTCGCCAAGCAGCAGCTCGCGCAATTCCAGCAGGAAAAGATTCAGCAACTCTCCGAGGCGCAACTGCGGGTCCAGCAGGTCCTCGCCGAGCAGAAGAAGAAGCTGGTTGAGGCCGAGCAAGGGGTGGTCGAGAAGACGACCCGGGCCGAGCAGGACCAACAAGTGGCCGTGACCCTGGCCGGGCAAAAGCTCAAGGTCGCCGAGACGCAACTCGAGGCCGCCAAGGATCAGGCGTCGGCGATTACTGCCAAGGCGCAAGCCGAGGCCGATGTGATCCGGTTCAAGAATAAGGCCGAGCTCGCCGGCCTGTCCGCCCGGGTGGCGGCCTTCGAAGGCGACGGCGGGGCTCTCGCCCGTAACATCCTGATCGGCAAGCTGGCACCCTCGTTCCAGACGATCCTGTCGAATTCCGAAGGACCGCTGATGGATCTCTTCAGCCAGTTCACCCGCAACCCCGAACCCGCCCCTCGATCGTCGCCGCTCGCAGACCGGGCCGGCACGACCGAAGGTCACCCACGCGCGGGGACGGAACTGCCTCAACCCCCATTCGCCGCTGAGGAGGCCCAGCCATGAATCCTCGCGCATACCAGGTACCGGCGAAGTGGCTCGCGGCCGTCGCCCTGATCTTCCTCGTCGGTTACCTCGGCATCTGGCAATGGACGATCTGCCGGGTCGAGGTCCCCCCGGGCTCAAGCCTACTGCTTCGTTACAAGGGCCCTTGGCCGTTCGGTAACATGGAACAGGTCCCTGAAGGGACGCTTGTGCAAATCGATTCGGGCGGCCGCCCGCTCAAGGTTGGCGTCCTCGAGTCGATGCCCGGTCCGGGCCGGCATTTCTACTCGCCGTTAGAGTATGAGCAGAAGCTTGTACCAGACCTGATCATCCCGCCGGGCAAGCTCGGCGTCGTCCTTGCGAAGTTCGGCAAACCCCTGCCCGCGGGCACCTACCTGACCGATGCCCTGGGATATCGCGGCATCCGCCGCCGCGTTCTCACGCCGGGCCGATACCGGATGAACGAATACGCGTACGACGTCAAATTGATCGCCGTCGATGAGTGCGTTGAGCCGAATACACGGGTCAAACGCAGGGAGGGCGATCCCACACTGATCCCACCGGGGTACGTGGGCGTGGTCACGAACAAGATCGCCGACCCGCGGATCAAGCAGGCGCAGGGGATCCAGAAAGAGGTGCTCCAGCCCGGCATCTACTTCCTCAACCCGGTCGAGAAGCGGATCGACATCATCAGCGTCGGCTACGCCGAGACGTCCTTGACGGTCGAAGCCGCGGATTCGACCACCGAGATCGCGACCCCCAACGTCGTGGATCGCCGAGGCAAGCTGGCGATCAAGGAACAGCTCTATGCCCTGGGCAAGGGGATCGAGTTTCCCTCCAACGATGGCTTTCTGATCCACCTCGACTTCACGGCGATCTGGGGGATTACCCCCGAGCAGGCGCCTGAAGTCGTCCGCCAGTTCGGCATGCATGGCGACGTCGAACAGAAAGTGATCCTCCCCCAGATCGGCTCAATCTGCCGGCTCCATGGGTCGAAGCGGGGCGCCGTGGACTTGTTGGTCGGCGACACACGCGAGGCCTTCCAGAACGAGACGTCAGGGGAACTGGAGCGCGTGCTGGCTTCGAAAGGGATCTCGCTCCTGTTCGGTCTGACCCGGCACATCTACGTCCCCGCCCAGGTCCGCGAGCCGATCCAGCGGGCGAAGATCGCCGATGAGCTGACCCGAACCCGCGACCAGGAGCAGCTCACCGCCAAGACGGAGGCCGACCTGACCGAGGCCAAGGCGAAGGTCATGCTCGAAGAGAGGCGCACCATGGCCTTGACCACAAAACTCGTGGCGGAGGTCGAGGCCGAGGGGGAAAAGCAGGCCAAGGAGA
This sequence comes from Singulisphaera photorubra, assembly GCF_045290345.1. Classification (GTDB taxonomy): domain Bacteria; phylum Planctomycetota; class Planctomycetia; order Isosphaerales; family Isosphaeraceae; genus Singulisphaera. The sequence goes on from NZ_CP155447.1 coordinate 7,858,185, forward strand.
TCGAGGCGACCACAGAGAAGCTGATTGCCGAGACCGACGCCAAGACCGCCGGCTTCGCGGCCCAGACGACCACCACCCTCGGCCAGGCGGCCGCCAGGTCGGTCGAACTCGTCCGCGAAGCCGAGGCCGACCGCTTCCGTCAGTACGTCAAGGCACTGGGCAGCCCTGACGCTTACAACCGCTACGTCTTCGCCGAAGGCCTGTCCGATAATCTCCGCCTCGGCGTTTTCTACGCCGGCCCCGGGACCTTCTGGACCGACCTCAAGGGCTTCGAGCAAACCCTGCTCGGCAAGCTCGCCTCCGAGTCCTCTCCTCAGAAAACCCCCGATCGGCCCAAGATCTCGCCCATGACCGGGCCGAGCCGGTAATCGCCCCACGTCACCTGGGCCACGGAGGGAGCATGGACCCTGTTCCATGCTCCCCTCGAAAAGTCCAGCATCGAGCCCCTCCGTTCTTCAACCGTCGACCTCTTGAACGACGGGAAGGTCAGGTCGGTCGCAGTCCCTTCTCCTTCAGCAGCCGGTCGGCCCAAGCGGCCCGCTCAGAATTGAGCAGAGGGACCGGGTCGGTCCTGTAATCGATGGCCATGTCGTACGCAGCGCGATCGTAAACGTGTTCCAGTACCGCTTGGAGATCGAGCCTGACCTCGGGATCTTCGGGCCGAAGCGGGATCGGAACCGAGGGTAATCGCTGGGAGAGGTCGATCTGCCACAGGAGCCCGCGGGGACGACGTGCGGTCTCTGAAACATGGACCAGGTAGTCACACGGCGGCACACTCTCGCGAATGAAAAGCGGGACACCACCGCGTAGGAGATCGATCTCAACCCAGTGGCTGGGTGAGTTCATGACCTCGCGACGCTTTTGCTCGAAGCTCGTCCTCCCTCGAGAGCCGGCCACCTTGTTCGTCGGACTGAGGATCTCGATCACCGTCACGACAAGATGTTGCTCGCGATCGATGATTTCCAATCTCGCCTCATGAATCTCCTCCTCAATCAAGGTGGTGACGACAATCGGTTCCGCCACATCAAGGGCGAGACCGCGCGTGGGGGGAATTGCTGATCCCTCCTGGCCGGGTCGACCTGCGATTCGAAGATCGGGAACGATCACGGTGCGGCCAGGATCGTTCTCATCGGAAATATAGACACGTTCTTCGACGCGAACGTGATATTTCGGCCGGAGCTGCCGATTCAACGTCGCCTGGATTTCGGAGATCAGGCCGTGATGCACGTCGGGCCAGAGTCCAGGCTCTTCGAGATAAGGGTCCATGCCCGGAAATGGCGATGGCATTGCGAGAGGCTCCCGAGCGAGGCGAGGAGGCCGTTGTGTGAGAAGTTGTCTTTCCCAATGGATTCTATCTGGTCATGACGCCCCTGGGCATACTGGCTTCCCAAAGCCGGCGCAAGCCACTAGACTGGCCGGAAGCGACGCTCTCGCACCAACAATCGAAGAATCTGGGGTCCACCCATAATGGCGACGGCAGCCGAAGAGCAGCGGGCGGTCATCCTCCGGGGCGAGGACAACGTGGCGGTGGCCGCCCGGCCGATCCCCAAGGGCTACGTTATCGCGGTCGGCGGCCGGGAGGTCGAGGTCCGCGAACCGATCGCGTTGGGTCATAAGGTGGCGCTTTCGGCGATCGAGCCCGGTCAGCCGGTCCGAAAGTACGGGCAAATTATCGGGTTCGCCTCGAAGCCGATCGCCGCCGGGGCCTGGATCCACGTGCACAACGTCACGGCCGAACTCTTCGAACGCGACTACGCTTATGCCTCGGAGCAGGCGCCTCCGCTGCCCTTGATGGAGCCCCGGACGTTTCAAGGGTTCCTCCGGCCCGATGGGCGGGTGGGAACACGGAACTATCTCGCCGTGATCAGCACGGTGAACTGCTCGGCGAGCACCTCACGCTACATTGCCGAACGGTTCCGGGGCGACGACTGGCGGAAGGATTATCCCAACGTCGACGGCGTCTTCGCGGTGACCCACAAGGGAGGGTGCGCCATTCCGTTTGGCGGCCCTGACCACAACACGCTCGAACGGGTCCTTGCCGGATTCGCGAACCATCCCAACGTGGCCGCTTATGTGATCGTCGGCCTCGGGTGCGAGGTCAGCTATGCGCAGCACCTGGTCGAGACGCAGGATCTGGTCACCCTGGGCGGGGTCAGGAAGAGCGGTCGGCAAGTCGAGCCGGTTCGGCCTCGGGTCCTGAATATCCAGGAGCAAGGGGGGATCAACAAGACGGTCGAGGCCGCGGTCGCGGCGGTCCACCAGTTGCTCCCCGAGGCAAACGAATGGGTGCGGACCAAACAGCCCGCTTCCAAGATCAGCCTGGCGATGGAGTGCGGCGGGTCGGACGGCAACTCAGGGGTCACGGCCAACCCCGCGCTGGGGGTTGCGGCCGACCTGATCGTTGCCCAAGGAGGAACCGCGATCCTCGGAGAAACGCCCGAGATCTATGGGGCGGAGCACTTGCTCACCCGCCGCGCCGTGAGTCGCGAGGTGGGCGAGAAGCTGGTCGCGCGGATCAGGTGGTGGGAGGATTACACGCGTCTCTTCGGAGCGGAGATCAACAACAACCCCTCGCCTGGCAATAAGGCGGGAGGGCTGACGACGATTTACGAGAAGTCGCTGGGTGCCCTGGCCAAGGCCGGGTCGACCCCCATGGTCGATGTCGTCGAGTATGCCGAACGCGTGGACACCCCCGGACTCGTCTTCATGGACACGCCCGGCTACGACCCGCCTTGCACGACCGGCCTGGTCGCCGGTGGCGCCAACGTCTTGGTGTTCACGACCGGGCGAGGGAGTGTGCTGGGCCTGAAACCGACGCCGTGCATCAAGGTGGCGACGAACACGCCGATCTTCGACCGGATGATCGACGACATGGACCTCAACGCGGGGACGATTCTCGAAGGGGAGTCGGTCGAGAGCGTCGGCCGGCGGCTCTTTGAGATGATCCTCGACTCCGCGAGCGGGGCGAAGACGAAAAGCGAACAACAAGGCGTCGGCGAGGAGGAGTTCGCCCCTTGGCACATCGGGCCGACCCTCTGAAATCCGTGCGCAGCTCCGGCATCGTCGCGGCGGTTCTCGCTCTCGCTTTTCTCGAAGCGGCCTGGCTTGGCTGGTTCCTGGTCGAGCCGTTGCCAAACGCGGGAAACGTCGGCGGGACGGTGCGCCGCTGGATGTTCCTGGCGCGTGCCTTGCCCCAGGTGGTGCCGGGCGTTCGCTTCGACCAATCCTATCTCGGCCTGGCCCTCCAGGAACTCGGCCATCTCGAGAACCTGCCCCAACGGGTGCCGATCGCGCTTGCCGCCGCGCTCATTGCCGGGGGAGCCCTGGCCCTGGGCCGGGGTCTGCTCCGCGGCCTTCGGCTCCATCACGTGCTCCAACCGATCGAACGGCTTCCGCTCGCTTACGGCTTGGGGACGACGGGACTCGGCCTGATCACGCTCATCCTGGGTCGACTCGGAGCGCTTGCCCCATGGTCGGTTCGGGGCGGGCTCGGCGTCTTGATCGCGGTCGAGCTGGCCCTCACTTTCCGTGATTCTCGACGGCCCCCGGAGGGGGGCGATGCGGAAGAGCTTGCCATAAGGTCGCTCCGCTCGGCGAACTCGCAATCAGCCGGGCTGCCCGCTCTGATGGGACTCAGCCTCGTCACGATCGGTCCGTTCCTGTTGATGATGGCGCTAGGGGCGATGTTGCCGACGATCGATTTCGACGCGATCGAGTATCACCTGCAAGGTCCCAAGGAATATTTTCAAGCGGGCCGAATCACGTTCTTGCCTCACAACGTCTACACGAGCATGCCGTTCAGCGTGGAGATGCTCCACCTGCTGGGCATGGAAGTGCTGGGCGATTGGTGGCAAGGCGCCTTGGTCGGGCAACTGCTGATCGCGGCCTATGCCCCGGCCGCGGCGGTCATGATCGCCCTGACGGCCGGGCGGCTGGCGTCGACTCGTGCCGCGGTCGTGGCCGCGATCGTCTATCTGACGACCCCCTGGATCTATCGGCTCGGCGTCCTTCCCTACGTGGAGGGCCCGCTCTGCTACTATCACGCCGCGCTCATCTGGTCGATTGCTCGCGTTTGGCCCGTCGCCGACCCGAGAATCCGGGCCGCCTTCTGGGGCGTGATCGGCGGGCTCGCAGGGGGAGCAATGGCCTGCAAGTACCCGGGCCTGATCTCGGCGGTCTTGCCGTTGGGAGCTCTCGCCCTGGTGGAGACCATCCGGCGCAGGTCCTGGCGGATCGTCGTCGGCTTCGTGCTGGGCTGGGCGATCGTGATGACGCCTTGGCTCGCCAAGAACCTGATCGACACGGGCAACCCGGTTTACCCCCTGGCCAACCGTGTCTTCGGCGGCCGGTACTGGGATCAGGCCCGCGAGGCGAAATGGACGAATGCGCATGGACCCAAGGAGATCCAGGTCGTTGCGCTCTGGGATTCGATCGTGGACGTGGCCGGCCGCTCCGACTGGCAGTCTCCACTCTATGTGGCGTTGGCACCCCTGGCGCTTCTGCGTCGGGGGTCGCGACGGGCTTCTCTGATGCTTTGGGGCTATGCTTTCTATCTGTTCGCGACGTGGTGGCTCCTGACACACCGGCTCGATCGCTTCTGGCTCCCTCTGCTCGCTCCGCTGGCTGTTCTGGCCGGCCTTGGCGCGGATTGGATTCGAAATCGAGCCTGGTCGGCGCTCCTGGGCTTACTCCTCTTCGTCGCGATCGTCACGAACATGGCTTACTCGTCAACGGCCTTGACCGGCTTCAACGAGTGGACCGGCGACTTGATGGTTCTCCGCCGGTCGATCCCGGAGATGCTCAACCCGCCGCTGGCCCGGCTCGACGCCGAACTGCCGGCGGACGCGAAGGCCCTGTTGGTCGGACAGGCGGCCGTCTTCCATTTCCGGCACCCGATCGTCTACAACACGGTCTTTGATCACGAGACGATCGAGACCCTGACTCGAGGCCGGACCCCCGACGAGATCGCTTTGACCCTCAAGGAGCATGGCATCACTCACGTCTATGTCGACTGGTTTGAGATCGAGCGGTATCGATCGCCGGGCAATTATGGGTTCACGTCCTACGTCACGCCCGAGCTCTTTGCCGGGCTGGTCGCCGCGGGGGTGCTCGACGAGCCCGAGCCGATGGGCAGTCGACAGCAACTCTTCAAGGTTCGGGTCCGAAAACCGCGAGGGGGTTGACGCATGGACGCATTGACGATCGTGACCGGTGGCGCGGGCTTTATCGGCAGCCACCTGGTGGAACGGTTGGTGAGCCTGGGCCAGCGAGTCCGCGTGGTCGAACGGCCCGGAGCCGACGCCGCGCATCTGCCCGCGGGCGTGGAGCTGGTCCGGGCCGACATCCGCGATCCGGAGGCCATCTCCCAGGCCATGCGAGGCGGCCGTTGGGTCTATCACCTGGCGGCGAACCCCAACCTCTGGGTTCGTGATCGCGCTGAGTTTGGCGCGGTGAATCACCAAGGGACGATCCATGTCCTCGATGCCGCGCTGGCGGCCGGGGCCGAACGCGTGCTGCACACGAGCACCGAAAGCATCCTGACCTGCGCCCGGGCGACCGGCCCGATCGGTGAGGAGGTTGAGGTTCAGCTTTCGGACGCCGTCGGTCCCTACTGCCGGTCGAAACTTCTGGCCGAGAATGAAGCGATGGCCCGCGCCCGAGCGGGGAAGCCGGTCGTCATCGCCAACCCGACGATGCCCGTGGGGCCGGGCGACCGAGGCCTCTCCCCCCCGACTCGCCTGATCCGCGACTTTTGCCGGCGGAAGCTCCCCGCACGGATGGATTGCACGTTGAATTTGATCGACGTCCGCGACGTGGCCGAGGGGCTCATTCTCACGATGGAACGAGGCGAACCGGGCCGGCGGTATCTGCTCGGGGGTGAGAACCTGACCTTGGTGGGCCTGCTTGGCATCCTGTCCGAGCAGACGGGTGTTCCTGTGCCGCGGTGGCGGGTCCCCTACCCTCTCGGGCTGGCTGTGGCCCACTTCAGTGAATTCTGGGCCGACCACGTCTCGGGGCGGACCCCCAAGGCGACTGTCACCGGAGTCAAATTAACTCAGCGCACCATGCACTTCGACGCCTCGCGAAGTCTTGCCGCACTGGGTTTGAAGCCACGACCGGTCCGGGAGTCGCTGGCCGACTCGGTGGCCTGGCTCCGCCAGGTCGGCCAGATCGAGGGAGGGTCGAGCGACACGTCGAGAGCGTCGACCTCCTCGAGCAATCAACATCTCGCCCAGGCGCGGTCGACCGAGGACGCTCTGAGCTGAGGTCGACCAGCCCTCCGGTGGACCGCGATTGCCGTCGCTCAGACGCAACGCCTTATCCCCTCTCATTGTTCCTTGGGAGAATCATTGATTGGGGGCAGGCACGCCGATTGTGAATTGGCTGGCGAGATTCACTGCATGAAGCGAGCCGATCGGGTATCTTTGAAAAGAGGGAAAACCAGCATCCCTGGAATCTCTTGCGTTTTCTAACTTTTTCGTCCTGGCGTCGTTGGCCGGCCCCACTATAATGAAGCATATTTGTGGAACGGCCTTACGGGCGATAAAATCCTAGCGTTGCCAATGGCTTCGGTCTCAGGACTCGAACATGCCCGCACGCCTGGTGGCTCTCGATGAAGGAAGTGACATCCCACTCGACCGGACGATGGTCGTTGTGGGTCGTCACCCCCAGTGTGATGCGCGCCTCGATTCTCTGCGCATCTCCCGACACCATTGCTGCATGACCCAGGACAATGGTGATGTGGTGGTGCGCGACCTGGGAAGCACCAACGGTATTCGGATTAACGGTCAGCGGGTTGAGCTGGGGAGGCTTCGTCCGGGCGACGAGCTCTCGATCGCTCACATCCGCTATCGTTTTGACGGCGGTCAGGCGCATGATCTGACCTTGGTGGATGGCAACAGTGTGGCCGACGTTTCCAACGAGCACAGCTCGCTCTCTCCGCTGGCTTCGTCCTCCCAAGCTCCGCCGGAAGAGCTGCCGTTCGCGGGAATGAGTCCCGAGGAGAACCCGCTGGCGCGTGCGGTACGTGGGCTGCTGCCGGCCGGAGTGGCTGACCGTTGCCGAATTCAAGTGATCGTTCAGATGCGTGATGATTCGGTCGCGGCGGAGAAACTCGACGCATGTCGTCCCAACTCGTCCCCATGAATAACCCGGGGACTTTTCCGACGATCCCCCTCCAGCGCCCCATCCTGCTGATCGGCCGGCATCACGAGTGCGACGTTCGGCTCGATTTGCCCAAGATTTCGCGGCGGCATTGCTGCGTTGCACTTGCCTATGACCGGGTGATGATCCGCGACCTGGGCAGCCGAAATGGTCTCCGTGTGAACGGGCGACTCATCGACGAAGCTCAGCTCCATCCGGGCGACGAGGTGGCCATCGGGCCCATTCTCTATCGCGTGGAGAATCTGATTTCTCAGCCACAGGTTCCAAACTCGGCACTTCCTTCCCCTCCTCCTCCGGTTGCAAAACCTGCAAAACCCCCCAGCCTCCCTTCACTGCCGACTCAGGCGAACGACCCCGATAGCGACTTGGTTCCCATCGATTTCTAAATGGACGACGATCGGGCCGGGCGATCGGTGATTTTCGAGCGTGAGCGTGAAACCAGACCCAGCGGGAAGGCTTCGCCAAACCCGTTGTGGCGTCGTAATCGGTTCACGCTCGACTTGCGGTGAGAATCGAATCTCTCCCGTCGGGTGGGCACGGCCCACTATCTTAACCTTCCCTTTGGCAAGGAGATAGGGATAGTGGGCCGTGCCCACCCGACGGGAATAGTTAGGTCGACGATGATGCCATGGCCGATCGCGTTGACGAAGGGAAAACGAGTTCGGCGCCGCTTTGCTAACTCATGCGATGACAGGTTGTTCGGAGGTGGAAAATCCCTCTGTCCGCACCTCGAGCGTGAAGATTCATTAAGTCGCGCCGGATTGGCTTCATTTTTTCATGTAGAGCTTAGGTGAGACGTGCTAAGTTCCCTATGATCGCTGAAAAATTCGTGGCTGAATGCGCTTCTTTGTTCGACCAACTCGTCACGTTCAGGGGTGAGCGAAAAAAGGCGCCCCTGAAGGAGGTTTCGATGCACCGACGGTTTCGGTTGGCCCTCGCCCTGACGGTCGTCATGGCCGCTTCGGCTGGGCAGGCTCATGCTCAGTATTACGGTGGTTACGGAGGATATGGCTGGGGAGGCTGGGGAGGCGAAACCGCCCAAGGGAGTATTGCCCGCGGGCTTGGCTTCTATAACATCGGCGCTGGTATCTACAACAAGGATACCGCTGTTGCCAACTCGATCAACGCCGATACCATCATGCGATGGAATCAGTACGTCTGGTTGGGGCAGCAGGAGGCGAACAAACGCGAGTACCTCCGCAGGGCACGTCGGGAGCAACGCGACAGTAAGTCGGGCGATGCGATTTACAAGCGACTTCTCGAGTCTCCGAGTGCATCGGACATCAGCAGCGGTGACGCGCTGAACGTGATTCTCGAGCAGATTACCGACCCTCGCATCCACAGCTCAGCGCTCCGCCTTGCCAACCAGTCGCTCGAGAGCGACGTCATCAACAACATTCCCTTCCAGAACGCTTCGGAAGGGATCACGCTCAGTCTCAATCAACTGACCGCCCAGGAAGGCTGGCCCTTGGCCCTTCAGGGGGACACTTTCGCCGAGGAACGTGCCGCCTACCAGGAGGCGATTGCTGACGCCTTGAAGGAAGACGAGGAGGGGGAGATCTCGCCGGCCACCCTGGCCAAAGTTCGCGCCGCGGCGTCGCGGGTCCGTGTGAAGTTCGAGGCCAACCGCCCCAAGGATCCCAAGGCGTTGGTCGATGGCGAGAACTATGTGAAGGCCCTCTCCGGCATGGCTCGGATGCTTGAGAATCCGCAGACTGAGCAGGTGCTATCGAAACTCAAAGAGGTCAAGAAGACCACCCTGGGCAACCTGCTCGGCTTCATGCACACATACAACCTGCGGTTCGGTCCCGCCAAGACCCCCGAGCAACGCGCCGTTTACCAGGGACTCTATCCCTTGATGGCGACCCAGCGTGACACGCTCTTGAAGGATGTCAAGCTCGACCAGGGTGAACTGGCCGCGGCGAAAAACCGGCCGACCGACTTCTTCTCGGGCATGCACCTGGATTACCTGGATCCCAAGCCGAAACAAGATGAGAAGAAGTGACTCTCTTTAGGGACGTCCCTCTCCACTGAGGCGAACCGAACCCTCTTGTGCAAAACGACAGGCCTCGCCCCGGACATGAGTTCCAGGGCGAGGCCTGTCTTGTTTTCAACGATCCGCGACAGAGCGGAAGAACCGATGGTTCTTGCGGTTTCCGCCACGGGTTGTTTGCAGTAGCACGGCCGGCCCGGCCGTAATTCCCTCGGAATCGGCGCGGGTCTGAGGAATCGACCTGGGCCGAGGGGGATACGGCCGGGCCGGCCGTACTACTGATTCGACACCGGACTGGAAATCCAGCGAGATTCTCGCCCAGCCGCGGATCGTTGTTTCTTTTTCCTCCGACCTGATCTGAGCCGGTTCTCCTCTCCAACCACGTCCTGAACCGGCCACTTCCGCATTCCGGGTCCGAGGAGAGCGAATCCAGACCGAGATCAATCGTGAGATGTTGTTGTGTTTATGAATTCCGGGGCACTCGTCAAATAATCGCGAGCTCCGAGGAAGATCCCGTCGCCTGCCGCGTTCTCCTCGACGTGGCGCTCAACGATTCGTCACAGGTCTCGGGAGCGGTCCTGAGACCCTGCCGTGATTCCAACACGAAAATGAGGGATTCGATGAAAACGACGGTCCGAATGCTGCTCCTGGTGGGCCTGGTTCTGGTGGGTTTCGAGGCGTCGTCGGCCCAAGCCCAATGCGAACGCGGCTCCGGTTTCGGCCGAAGCTCCGGGTACGGCAATGGCTACGGCCAGGGATACGGGAGTGGCGGATACCGCCGCGGTTATTCCTACGGCAGCAGCTATTATGGTGGGGGGCGTTATGGCCGCCCGTCGGGCTACTCGTCCTATGGCGGCTATTCCCCTGGTCGAGGCGCCTACTATGGCAGCAGTTACTACGGCCGGGGGTCCGGCTATTCGACCTACGGTGGCTACTCGCGCTGAGTGACTTTCGGAGTCGGCCGCGACCCGTCGCGGGAGTGACGCGGCGGGTGCGTCCGTTCCCTTCTCAGGGGCTGGATGATTCATGTATCATGGCCCTCGATATGATTCCGTCGGTTCGGCCCGGATTGCATTGCCCCACGCCGGCGCGCGTTGCTCGGTCGCCCGGCGTGCCTCCGTTCCTTCGAGGGCGATCCCAATGAGTCTGCGCATGGTTCACTTCGGGTTGATCGTGGGGACGCTGGTCGCGGCCGTCGGGATCGGTCGGCGGGGATTTGCCGATGAACCTCCCCAGAAGGTCGCGTTGCTGGTCGGCGTCAACGAGTACAGGAGCCGCAAATTCGCCGAGAGGCCGCTCAGCTTCGCCGAGCGTGACGTGAAGGATCTTGCCGCGGAGCTGAAGCGGCAAGGCTTTGAGGTCCATCTGCTCACCGGGTCGGACGCGACCAAGTCGAAGATCGATGAGGCGTTGAAGGTCGTGCTCAAGGGCCGGGCGGCGACGGACCTGGTCTTCCTCGGCTTCTCCGGGCACGGCGTGCAGATGCCATTGCTCGACGGCCAGGGGAAGCTCGTCAAGGATGCGCGCGGGGCCGATCGGAACGACGCGTTCTTCTGCCCGGTCGACGCCGTCCTTGGCGACGGGTCTACCATGATCAGTTTCAACAGCCTGTTCGACCGGCTCGACACGCAAGGGGGGATCAACCTCGTGCTGGTCGACGCCTGCCGGAGCACGCCGCCCGACCCGGACAAGGGGGCGGCGCGGGCACTCTCGGGCGATGAGCTGATCGGGCGGATCCCCCGCAACTCGGTGATCTTCTTCAGTTGCGCGGCCGGCCAGGAAGCGCTCGAGACCGCCAAGGCCGGCGGTGGCCACGGCGTGTTCTTCTACCACGTCATCGAAGCCCTCCGCGGCGGCCGGGCCGCCGCACCGGATTCGACCGAGGTCTCGTGGGACGACCTGGTCCGCTTCGTCCGCGCCGAGGTCAACCTCCGCGCCCGCGAATGGCTCCCTGACCGCGCCGCGCGGGCCGATCTCCGCACCCCGGGCAAGCTCCAGACGCCCCACATCCTGAGTAACCTCGTGGATAACCCGGTCCTCGCACGGATCACGCGGAACTCGCCCGCGCCCCGAGGGTTTGCGGAATCCATCGGTATCAAGCTGAAATTGATCCCGGCCGGTACGTTCCAGATGGGGTCATCGAAGGAGGAAGATAAGGACGCTGAGATCAATGAGCTGCCGCGTCATGAGGTGCGAATCAGTCACGCGTTCTACCTGGGTGCGACGGAAGTGACCCAGGGCCAGTATCGTGCGATCACCGGGGAGAGTCCGAGTAAGTTCGAGGGATCGGACGACCTGCCTGTAGAACAGGTGAGTTGGTTCGATGCCGTTCGATTTTGCAATGCGCTGAGTGTGAAGGAGGGTCTGCCTGCGTTCTACCGGATCGTGGATCAGACGGTGAGCGTATCGGACTGGAGGGGGCCGGGGTATCGCCTTCCGACGGAGGCGGAGTGGGAGTACGCTTGCCGCGGCAGAAACCCGGCTCGCTACAGCTTTGGTGACGATGCGGCCGATCTGGGCGAATACGCTTGGCATCTCGATAACTCGGGGGGTAAGACTCATCCCGTGGGCCAGAAGCGTGGGAATGCGTTTGGTCTGCATGACATGCACGGCAACGTATGGGAGTGGTGCTGGGACGTGTATGATGCTGAGTATTACCGTCAGTCGCCGGGCACCGACCCATCTGGTCCCCTCCAGGTCCGCTTCCGGGTGAACCGTGGCGGGGGCTGGTTCAACAGCCCGCACGTCGCGCGGTCAGCGCACCGGAACTGGGGCTCGCCGGTCATTTGGGGCTTTGTCATGGGGTTCCGGGTGGCCCGAGTCCAGTCTGGTGGTTGAGTCGGGCCGAAGCGAAGGGCGGAGCGGGCCAAGGATGATGGAAACGCCCGTTTGCCGCGGAGCGGCGCCGGTGAGGAGACCAAACGATCAGTCACAGGATCTCCTGACGTTTCCGGGTGGCCGCGGTGGCTTGCAGCCACCCACCCAAAACCCAAGAGATTGGCGAGAAACCAAGTCCGGGTGCTTGGTGAAGAAGAAACGATCCGTTCCCACGTTATCCTCGGTACGACGGGCCGGGCGGCCCTCCGATCAGAGATTCCCATCGCGGCGAGGTGCGAGGCGACTATGAAGACTTGGCGGATCGGAATCGTGGGCGGCCTTCTCTCCGTGCTGACGGGTGCGGCGGGTGAGGAAAAGGCGGAGGAAAAGACGGGCGAGCTCGCCCGGCAGGCGCGAGGGGTGCTCCAGAGGAACTGCCTCCGGTGCCACGATGGTGAGGGCTCGGCGGGGGGTGACTTCGATCTTCTCGACCGGGAAAATCTCGTCGAGAAGAAGGTCCTCACACCCGGGAACGTGGGGGCGTCGCGACTCCTCCAGAAGATTGTCCAGGGGAAGATGCCGCCGTCGGGCGAGACCCCCCGGCCCGGCGTGGACGAGGTGGGCGTGCTCTGGAACTGGATCGCGGCCGGCGCGCCGGCGTTCCCCAAGGACGATGCGAATCGGCCGTTCACGCCGCTGGCGACCGTGCTGGCCGCTGCGCGGGCCGACCTCGCCAGCGCCCGGGACGAGGACCGGCCCAACCTGCGGTACTTCACGCTCCACAACGTCGCGAACGACCGGGGCGTTTCCGAGTCCGACCTCAACGTCGCCCGCGCCGCGCTGGCGAAGGCGCTCAACAGCCTGAGCCGGGAACCCCGGCTCGTCCTGCCCCGGGCGGTCGATGCGGCCCGGACCGTGTACGCCGTCGACATCGCCAGGCTCGGCTGGAATCGCGGCCTCCTCTGGCTGAATGTCGAGCGAGCTTATCCTTATGGGGTGCACCATCCCGATACGAGGCAAGTTGAGGACGAGCTGAGCGAGCGGACCCAGGCCGACCTGCCGGTGATCCGGGCCGACTGGTTCATCGCCACGGCCCTGCGCCCGCCGCTCTATCACGTGTTGCTCCGACTCCCGGAACAACTGGCCGACCTCGAGCGCGAGCTTGGCGTCGATCCCGTCGCGCGGTTCCTCAACCCGAGCCCCGAGACGATCGCGCGGGCCGGCTTCGCCCGAAGCGGCGTCTCGGGCCAGAACCGGCTGGTCGAGCGCTACGACACTCGCGACCGCTCCTATTACTGGCCGAGCTACGACTTCAAGCCGGGCAACGGCCGGGCCTCGCTGACTCGGTTCCCGCTCGGCCCGTTGAACCTCTTTCCCGCCGGCCGGCACCCGTTCGCCGAGCAGGCGTTCGTGCACGACGGCGGCGAGATCATCTTCGGTCTGCCCAACGGGCTGCAAGCCTATTTGCTCGTCAACACCGAGGGGAAGCGAATCGACGTCGGCCCGATCGACGTGGTCAACGACGCCTTGCGGACCTCCGGCACCTCCGAGATCGTGACGGGCGTCTCGTGCATGGCCTGCCACAAGCACGGCATGATCGACTTCGAAGACACGATCCGCGCCAACAACGCGGTCTTCGGCAAACCGCTCGAGCAGCTCGATCGGCTCTACCCCGCGAAGGCCCGGATGGACGAGTTCCTCAAGGAAGACACGGACCGCTTCCTGGCCGCTCTCGAAAAGACGATCGGCCCGTTCCTCCGCGAAGGTCCCGAGAAAGCCCGGCCGATCCGTGACTTCCCCGAGCCCGTCGCCGAAGTGGCGCGGCCCTACCGGCTCGGCTACCTCGACCTGGCCGCCGTCGCCCGCGAGCTCGACCTGGACGATCCGGCCCGGCTCGAAGCCGAGGTTGGCCGCACGGGCTTGAAGCGGCTCGGCCTCGACCTCCTGCTCGATGACGGCGTCGTCAGCCGCAACGACTGGGAAGCGCGGCTCCAGGGCCTCTCCCTCATGCAGCAACTCGCCCGCCAGTTGCGGCTCCCACCGCTCATCCCGCGCTGAGTGTCTCGATCACTGCGAGAGCCTTGTGAGAATGTGTCTTGTAGGGTGGGCACGGCCCACCAGGCTTTTTGAGAAGCAACGACCCGATCCAGGGCGAGGCAGTCTCTCGCTCCTCGTTCCCACGGGGGACCGTGGGAACGAGGGTGAAAAGGGCGTTTTGTAGGGTGGGCACCGCCCACCAGGCCTTTTGACAAGCGGCTTGGTGGGAGTGATTGCTCCTTTGTTCTCGGGGGCGAAACCTGGTGGGCCGTGCCCACCCTACGGAATGATGATTGGGTTTATGTAAACGTTTAAAGATTCAGTGGATTAGGGGGTTTGGAAATGAAAGCCAACGCACATTGCTTGTTTCAGTGGGTGACCAGGATGGCCGTTTTGATGGCCGCGGGCCTGATCGCGTCTCCCCGGCCGGCCACAGCCCAGGAACCGCCCGCGTCGGCCACGCTCGAAGAAATCGTGCTTGACGCCGCGAAGTCGATCGCCGACCTGGCTGGCAAGGAAAGCGTGATGGTCGGTCAGATCGTCCCCTCGAAAGACCTGGAAAACTCCAACGGCGGCCCTGGGATCGAGCGATTGATTGAAGACTCGCTGCGGTCGCTGAAGACCGTGACCGTCTTGCCCAACGGCGCGAGCTTCGAGGTGACGGGCTCCGTTTTCTTCGTCGCGACCCCGAGCCAGGAGCCGATCGAAGTGGGACTGAAGGTCATTCGACTCAACCTGAAGCTCACCAAGGCAGCCACCGGCGAAGAGTCGAGCGTGCCGATCACTCGGTTCATCAAGAACAACACGCAGATCATCCGCATCGTCCAGCCCTCCGGCTCGCTGCCGCTCGACCCGACGAAGCCCGACCCCGAACAGCGGGCCGAGCGGAACAAAACGATTCAGGAGCTGCTGAAGAATCCGCAATCGTTCATCGATCCCGCGCATCCGAGCCTCGTCTCGAGCGCGAAGGAGAGCCCGTACAAGGTCGAGATCCTCGCCGGCCCCCTCGGCGACGGCTCGGTTCGTCCGACTCGAGGACGGGACGCCACGGCGGAGACGAACGGCCTGCCGTTCGTGAATATCGCGCGGGGCGAGGTCTATGAGATCCGGATCCACAACACGTCTCCCGGCGAGGTCGCCGCGCAGGTCTTTATCGACAACATTGGCGTCTTCGCCTTCAGCGACGACCACGACCCGAACGATCCCTCCCGGCCGAAGTATTCACACGTCATCATCCCCGGTGCCAAGGGGGGCGAGGCGGTGGTCGAAACCATCCCTGGTTGGCACAAGTCGTTGAAGAGTGAGCCGAACTACCAGGCGTTCCTGGTCACGGCCTACGGCCAGGGGGCCTCGTCGAAGCTCGGCCAGTCCGCCCACGGCAAGGTTGGCGTGATCCAGGTGCTGTTTTCTCGCTGCTTCGCGCTCGCTCAAGATGGGAAGTCCAAGAGCCCTGGCAATGAGACCGGCTTCGGTCCAGGTCGCAACATCGAACAGGAAGAAGCACACCGCGAGATCGAGCCACCGATCGATTCCGTGAGTGTCCGCTACACGCGATGACCGGTCTGGCCTGTTGCCCACGCCCTCTTTCTCAAGGAGCGATCAGTTCCCGCTCCCCGTGAAGCCGTGGGATTTGAACGCTCTTTTGTGTTATCGTGGTGATTTTTATGAAGCGTGTTCAGATGCCTCTTGCGAGTTCCCCCGGAGGTCTCTCGATGCCGCGTTCTCTCAAAGGACTCGTCCTGTTTCTGGCCGGTCTGGCGATCGCGACATTGAGGCCCCCGGCTTCCTTGGCGCAGGACGCAACGGCCCCTCGGCGGGTGGCGTTTCTCGTGGGGGTCAACGTTTACGACAAGCGGAGCTTTCCCGACCTGCAATGGGCCGAGAACGACGTCGATGAGATGGCCGTCGAGCTGCGACGGCTTGGGTACGACAAGGTCGTCGTGATGAAGGGCTCGTCGCAGGGCAAGCTGCGCGCGAGCAAGGAGAACATCGAGCCGCAGCTTGAGGCCTTCCTCGAAGACGTGCGCAAGACCGACATCGTGCTCATCATGTTCACGGGGCACGGGCAGCAGTTGCTGGTAAAGGGGGTCGGAGATGCGGTGCTCGAGGATAACTTTTTTTGCCCGGTGAACGCCCGGGTGAATCAGGCGGCGACCATGGTCTCGCTCACCAAGCTGACTGATGAGACGCTGAAGCACGGCGGTGGCAAGAACCTGGTGTTGATCGACGCTTGCAGGGATGCTCGCGTGATCGATCTGGATAAGGGCGTGGCGCGGGGCGTCCAGGGCAAAGTGGTCTCACTTCCCGAAGGGACCGCCATGCTCTTCAGTTGCGCCGCGGGGCAGATCTCGCTGGAGAAGAGCTCCCTGAAGCACGGGGTTTTCACCTCGGCCGTGCTGGAAGCGCTCCGTGGGGTGGAGCCGGGCCGCGACCTGACCTGGATCTCGCTGGTGGGGCACGTCCAGGACCGCGTCCCGGCCCTGAACCCGACCCAGGAGCCGACCGCCTCGCAGAACATCGGCCGGGTCGTTTTGGGGGGAATCCGTGGCACCGATGTGATCACGTCCAGATCCACCGGCATCAAGCTGAAATTGATCCCGGCCGGTACGTTCCAGATGGGGTCGTCGAAGGAGGAAGATAAGGACGCTGACGACGATGAGCTGCCGCGTCATGAGGTGCGAATCAGCCGGGCGTTCTACCTGGCTGCGACGGAAGTGACGCAGGGCCAGTATCGTGCGATCACCGGGGAGAGTCCGAGTCAGTTCGAGGGATCGGACGACCTGCCCGTGGAACGGGTGAGTTGGTTCGACGCGGTCCGGTTTTGCAATGCGCTGAGCGTGAAGGAGGGCCTGCCCGCGTTCTATCGGATCGTGGGTGAGACGGTGAGCGTATCGGACTGGAGGGATACGGGGTATCGACTTCCGACGGAGGCGGAGTGGGAGTACGCTTGTCGCGGCAGAAATCCGGCCCGTTACAGCTTTGGTGACGATGCGGCCGACCTGGGTGAGTACGCCTGGTACGATGGTAATTCGGAGAACAAGACCCATCCCGTGGGCCAGAAGCGTGGGAATGCGTTTGGGCTGTACGACATGCACGGTAATGTGTATGAGTGGTGCTGGGACGGGTATGATGCTGAGTATTATGGTCAGTCGCCCGGCACCGACCCATCTGGTCCCCTCCAGGCCACCTTTCGGATGTACCGTGGCGGGAGCTGCAGCTTCGTCCCGCGCAGCCCGCGGTCGCCTGACCGGTTCTGGCTCACGCCGGACGACCGGAGCGATTACCTGGGGTTCCGGGTGGCCCGAGTCCAGTCTGGCGGGTAAAAGGATCGAGGTGTTGAGCGTAGCCAGTAGCGTAGGCTGGCGGGGCGGGAGAAGGCGGAGCCGCCGCCCCGACGGGGCGGAGCGGAGGGCGGAGCGGGCGGAGATAGTGGACAGGTGGTCGGAGCAGCGGTACACAGGTATACATGACAAAATGGCCTACCGATTCTTCACGATTCCCATCCGTTCCGCGGAGACAGCCGAAGCCACGCTGAATGGCTTCTTGCGCACCCACCGGGTTCTGGCGGTGGATCGCCGGTGGGTGGACCAGGGGGAGAACTCGTTCTGGGTCTTCTGTGTCGATTATCTGGAAACGATGGGCGTGCCCAAGACATTGCCCAAGGAGAGGGACGGGCCGGCCCGGAACAAGATCGACTATCGCGAATTACTCAAGCCGGACGACTTCGCCGTCTTCGCCCGACTTCGCGACCTTCGGAAGCAGATCGCCCAGACGGAGGCGGTGCCGGTTTACACCATCTTCACGAATGAACAGTTGGCCCGAATGGTCCAGTCGCGGGCAACGACCAAAGCCGCTCTGGAGCAGATCGCGGGCGTGGGCGACGCACGAATCGAGAAGTACAGTCAGCCTGTCCTGAACATGCTTCGGCAGCAGTGGGAGGGGGTGTCGCGGATGCGGCTTCGATCGCCGTACCATCAGACGACGCTCTTGGCCCGCTCACGGAGGGCTTCGATGAGCTTTTTGATCGTCTCGTCGGCCTCGGCTCGCACCTGCAACGGGTCTCGGCCGGCTTCGACGGCCGCCAGGTGCTCGTCGAGCTTCGCCGCCCAGGCCCGGCACTTCTCGATCAGCCAGGCCCGGTCGTCGGCCGAGAGAGGCTGATGTTCGGCCGCGATCAGGGTCGCGCAGCCCAGGCGAAACTCCGTGATTCGCTTTGCCAGCGCCGCGGGCTCTTCGGGCCGCTTCGCAAACCAATCGTCGGCTCCGTCGGCCAGCCGGTTCAAATAGGTGGCCGGCGGCACGTCCTGTGGTAAGGCCCCGGGACGACTCCAGCCCCAGCCGATCGCCAGGGGTACGGGAGTCGACGGCTCCTTGAACTTGTCGTATACGACGACGGCCGCGACGATCGAAGCGGCCGTCGCCAGGCTGATCAGCCAGGGGCGGCGATACCAGCGCACCGGGCGTGCGAACGAGAGCACGTTGGGCCCGTCCGTGGTCGCTCCGGCCTCGGTCGTCAAGAACGTCCTCAACCCCGTCCGGCCGCGTTCCACGACCTCTTGCTGCTCGGCCGAGAGCGGACCGAGGTCTTGCCAGTAGCGACCCCCTTCGATCAGGATCAGCTCTTGCAGGTCGAGCAAGAGCCGAGGGTGGCGCAGCAAGGCCCGCAGTCGCTCCGTGGGGAGCACCGCAAGGCCTTGACTGAGGACCTCGGCACGCCGGTCGCCGAGCACCTGATCGAGCGGGATCGATGGTGTCGAGGCCGACCCGTGCACGGCTTCCAACTCGGCGACCAGGGCAGTCAGGTCCAGGCCCACGAGGTGCCGGTCCAGCCAGCCGGGCAGAGCGGCCGGGTCGTCGGGGATGTCCGGCGCGATCAACCTCATGCCGGGGCTTGCTCCACGCAGGTTCGCAACTGGGTCTTGACGGTGTGCCAGAGCCGGTGCGCCCGTTCGGGTTTCAGGCCCAGTCGTTCGCAGAGCTCTGAGTAATCTTCGCCTCCAAGCCGCCCCTTGGCCAGGGCCGCCGCATCGCCCCCCAGCCGCTCGAGGCAGCGCCGCAGGACTTCCCTCCGCTCATGATCGATCAGCCGTTCGATGACCGAGTGGGTCCGGGGGTCGGCTCGCTCCGCCTGGCCCTCGAGAGATTCGGGTTGTTGCTTGCGCATCTGGTCGATGAGGGCGTAACGAGCGATCTGGTGCAGCCAGGCGCGGAAGTTCCCGCCCTTGTATTGACCGGGGAGATGGTGCCAAATCCGGTGCCAAACCTCCTGGCTGAGGTCGTCGAGCCGGTCACGACGAATGTGGGCGCTGAGGAAGGCGGACAGGAGGCGGGCGTGCCGCCCGTAGAGTTGCTCGAACGCAGCGCCCGCCGCACGCGAATCCTGCACGGACCCGCCGCGCCGGGCGATGATCGCGGCCAGCTCGTCGTCGCTCGGATCGTGATCGGATGGGGTCGCGGTCATGGGATAGAGTGTGCGGATCTCGATCGGGCCGATCAAGGGGGAACCCTCCCCTACCGCCCCGGCTGGCAGCCGTCGGTGGCGCGGGCCGGGGAATTTCCTGCCAAGGTGGCGAGGCTCAGCAGTCCCGTGACGAGGATCCCCTTCAGCATGTTCTCACGGCTCATGGCGTTCTCCCGAGATTGGCGGAGCATGCGTGCCGCGGGCGTTGGTCGCCCGGTCTGCCAGGGAGAACGATCGAGCGGGTTGGATCTTCCGCCGATTTTTTCCTACCGTTCGCCAGTTGATGCGAGGCTCACACCTGCCATGAGAGGCCAGCCACGACGTAAGAACGGCCTTCGTCAACCGAGTCGGTTGTTTTGAGCGAGACGGGAACGGCCGGTCTGGGTGCCATGGGTCGGTACTCCGCCCCATGCCGCTCAGGCCCGGACGTTCGCGTGCCCAGGCGATCGCTCATGGGGCGTTCTCCGCGTCTCCGCGTGAATCATCCAATTGTTACGACGACCTTGGCTTGAGCAATGGTTCACGCGGAGACTCGGAGTACGCGGAAAGGGAAGAGAGGAGTGGTTGTTAAACGACACCTCCATGAGCGCCCCCTGTCATCTCATCGAACTCCATCAATTCTCTCCCTCCGCGTTCTCCGCGTCTCCGCGTGAGTCTCCCAATTGTCACGACGACCATGGCTTGAGCAATGGTTCACGCGGAGACGCGGAGACGCGGAGACGCGGAGAGGGAAGAGAGGAGTGGTTGTTAAGGCGTCCGGCAGGCCAACCCTCACCTTCCCGCCTTCCGCTCAGGTCAGCGAGCGAGCCGGGTAGAATTACACCAACCGATCGCCTTATCAAGAGCTCAGGTTACGAAGACAGGGAGGTGATGGCTCCTTACTCTTTCGCTTTAACACGGGCCCAGGTCACGAAGACAGGGAGCTTACACTCCCCGCTCGCCTTTCAGGCGAGCGAGATTTCTTGAGATCGTTTTTAGCGGCCGGCCTTCAGCGACGCAGGCACCAGCTCCGGCAGGTACTTGACCGGGAGTGTGCCGTGGGCGAGGACGGCTTCGTGGTAGCGACCGAGCTGGAAGTTGTCCCCCAGGTCGCGCTGGACTTTCTGGCGGAGCCGATGGAAGGCGGTGCGACCGACGAAGTAGGTGGAGAGTTGGCAGGACGACTGCTTTGACCGGATGATCTTGCCGACAGCTTCGCCCTCGGTCTGGAAGGCACGTCCCGTGAGCAACTCCATGGCCTGGGCGTCGGTCATCTCGCCGACGTGCATCTCGTGGTCGAGGATCGCGTTGACGACCGCGCGGAGGTAGAACTTCAACTGGTGGAGCCGGAGCGCCAGGTCCCCCTCGCCAAACCCCTGGTCGAGCATCATCTGCTCGGTGTAGACCGCCCAGCCTTCGGCAAACGTGCCCGAGGAGAGGATCTTGCGGATCAGGGATGGGTTCAAATTACTGGCCTCGAGCTGAACGTAGTGGCCGGGGTACGCCTCGTGGATCGTCAGGATCTTGAGCATCGACCGGTTGTATTCTTGCAAGTAACTGGCCACGCGGTCGGGTTTCCAGTCGCTCGGCGGCGGGCTGATCGCGTACTCGCTCGACCCGCGAACGTCGAGCGGAGGCGCGGGGTTCAGGTAGGCGACCGAGTTGCCCCGTTGGAACTCGGGCATCTCGATCACACGGCACTGGTCGGGCTCGGGAAGGGGGAGGATATCATGCTTGGCGATGAACGTCTTGATCGCAGCGACGGTCGCCCGCGCGTCAGCGACGAGCGTCTCGGGAGCCCCGTGATCCTTGCCTAGCTCGGCCAGGACTTGCCTGGTCATGAGTCGTCGGCCGTCGGCGTCGTCGGGGGGAACCGGGCGGCCTGGGAACGTCGTTCCCCAGAGCTGACGGGCGATCACGGCCATCTCTCGTTCGACTCGAATGGCCTCGGCTTGGGCTTCGGCGAGCACCTCGTCGGCCGAGATTCCCGAGTCGAGTTCGAGCTCGAGCTTGCGGACGAATAAGTCCTTGCCGATCCGCCAAGACTCGGTTGCTTTCGGCAGGACGTTGTCGCGGAGGAACGTCAGGTAGTCCTCCAGGGCCGTGACGATCAGCTTGGCTCTGGCGCCGAGTTCTCCTTCTCCTTTGGGCTCACCGGCCAGAGTGAACAATTCGTCGGAATAGAACCCGATCGCCCCCTTCGTCTGCTGGATCGCGGTCTCGAGTTTCACGCGAGAAGGGACTTTGATTGTCGCCTTGGCCTGTTCGACTACCCGCGGGATGAGCGCCATCCTTGCGATTGCATTCTTAAGATTCGTTGCCTTGGGGAGCGTCGATTGGGTGAGAAGGAGGTAGACGCTTTCGGTGAGATATCCCCCATAGATCCGCGGGTCATCCTCGAACGGGCGGAAGTTCTCCGCCAGCCAGATTTCACGGGTGAGGTGATGCCGCAAGATCTCGAAGTCGATTTGCGCGTTGCGCGTGAGTTTGGCGAACGTCACCTGACGGGGAAGTTCGTCCAGCGCCTTGCGGTCGCGTTCAACGTGGGCGGCCCGGGCTTCCGGGGAGAGGTCATCCAGGGTGTCGTCGAACCGATGGTCCCCTTGCCGGGTCGCCATCAACGGTTCGTCTTGGAACGCTTGATCGAGGTACGCCTTGAAGAAGGAGACGAGCTTGCCATCCTCACCAGAGGAGGTTGGTAGGTCTCGGGCAAACGTCGCCGAGGCATTCCAGAGAACGGTCATCGTGCCGAGGATTACGGCCATTCGGATCATGCTCGTTCCTCACTCAAGGGCCATGCAGGACCGGCTCTCCGCCGTTGGGTCGTTGGCGGAGGTTTGGATTCGACCGCTCTGATCTTACCGAAGCGGTCGCCGCGGGACCAATCGTGACAGCCAACCCCCCTACGTTGACAGTCTTCTTGGCGGACGCCTATAATTCGGACTCGGTCAGACGAAGCGATTTGTAGACGCTGTTCAAAGACAGAATCGCCGGGGCTGAAATTCGAGCGTTGGATTCCTTTACGTAGTAGGCAGGAGCGGGACGAATGGCCGTTCGAGTTGGTATCAATGGTTTTGGCCGGATTGGCCGACTTGTTTTTCGGGCGTTGGCAGCGCGGCCTGACGACTTCGAGGTTGTCGCGATCAACGACCTCTCGGACGCCAAGCACCTCGCTCTGCTTCTGAAGTACGACAGCGTTCACGGGCCGTTCAAGGGGACGGTACAGGCCGGCGAGCAGTCGCTGATCGTCAACGGCAAAGAGATCAAGATCACCCAGGAGAAGGATCCCGCCAACCTTCCTTGGAAGGCGCTGAAGACCCAGGTCGCTCTCGAGTCGACCGGCTTCTTCACGAACCGCGCTGCCCTCCAGAAGCACATTGACGCCGGTGCCGACCGGGTGATCCTGAGCGCTCCGCCCAAGGACAAGCTCGACGCCACGATCGTCCTCGGGGTCAACGACAATATTCTCAAGGCCGAGCACCGGATCATCTCGAACGCCTCGTGCACGACGAACTGCCTGGCCCCGATGGCCAAGGTGCTGCATGAGTCGTTCGGCATCGAGAAGGGCTTGATGACCACCTGCCACGCTTACACCAACGACCAGCGAGTGGCCGACCAGATCCATTCCGACCCCTACCGGGCCCGGGCCGCGGCGATCAACATCATCCCCTCGACCACCGGCGCCGCCAAGGCCGTGGGTGAGGTGATCCCCGACCTCAACGGCAAGCTCACCGGTTATTCGCTCCGCGTTCCGGTTCCCGATGGCTCGATCACCGACCTCACCTCGCAGCTCAAGCGCGATGTGACCAAGGAAGAAGTGAACGCCGCGATGAAGGCCGCCGCCGATGGCCCGCTCAAGGGGATCATCGAGTACGCGACCGACCCGTTGGTCTCGAGCGACATCATCGGCAACCCGCACTCCTGTATCTTCATGGGCGAATGGACGAACGTCATCCAGGGGAACCTGGTCAAGACGATCGCCTGGTACGACAATGAGTGGGGCTACTCCTGCCGGACCGCGGAATTGATCGCCAAGGTCGCCAAATTCGGTTGATCGGTCGCGTCTGTGACCCATTCTTGATGCCCAATGTCCGAGTTCTGTTCGGACATTGGGCATCAGGCATAAGTTCTTCCCCGAGCTAAGGATCCTTGCGTTGCCCAAGCAGACCATTCGTGACCTGGAGTTGAGTGGCAAGAAGGTGCTCGTCCGGGTCGACTTCAACGTCCCCCTGACCAAAGAAGGCGCGGTCTCTGACGACCGCCGGATCAAGGCGGCTCTGCCGACCTTGAATTTTGCCCTCGAGCACGGGGCGAGTCTCGTCCTCGTGAGCCACCTGGGGCGCCCTTCGGGCAAGCCCGAAGCAGACGCCGCGTTCCGGTTGGATCGGGTGGCGGAACGGCTTCAAGAGTTGCTCGGCCGGCCGGTCACCAAGGTCAATGACACCGTGGGACCCGAAGCCCAGGCCGCCGCCGCCGCACTGGCTCCAGGGGGAGTGCTCGTTCTCGAGAACGTGCGTTTCAACCCGGGCGAGAAGAAGGGCGACCCCACGTTCGCCGCCGCCCTGGCCGGGCTTGCCGACGCCTACGTCAATGACGCCTTCGGGACCTGCCATCGCGACGAAGCGTCGATGGTCGCCGTTCCCGAGTGCTTCCCGGCCGAGCGCCGGGCCATCGGGTTCCTGGTCGAGAAAGAGCTGCAGATCCTCGATACCCTGCTGGGACAGCCCAAGCCGCCCATGGTGGCGCTGATGGGCGGGGCGAAGGTCTCTGACAAGATCCTGGTCATCGAGAACCTGCTCCCGAAGGTCGAGCGGCTCCTGATCGGGGGCGCCATGACCTACACGTTCCTCAAGGCGCAGGGACATCCGACCGGAAAGAGCCGGGTCGAAGCCGACAAGCTTGACGAGGCTCGTCACCTGCTCAAACTGGCCGGCGACAAGCTGGTCCTGCCCCAGGACCACCTGGTGGCGACGTCGCTCGACCCGGGCGCCGAGACCAAGGTTGTGGCGGGGACCGAGATCCCTGACGGCTGGCTCGGCCTCGACATCGGCCCGGCGACCGCGGCCGCTTACGGCGAGCTGATCAAGAACGCTGGCACGGTGATCTGGAACGGGCCGATGGGCAAGTTCGAGGACGAGCCGTACCGCAAGGGGACGGTCAAGGTGGCCGAGGCCATGGCCAACTCGGCGGCGGTGACCGTCGTCGGCGGTGGCGAGACGGCTGAAGCGGTCGAGGAATTCGGTTACGCCGAGAAGATGACCCACGTCTCGACGGGTGGAGGCGCCTTCCTCGAGTGCCTCGAAGGAAAATCGTTCAACTCCTTGAAAGTCATTCCCGATCGTTAACGATAGCGGTCGCCATTTTTTCAATGATCTGGGCGGACCGTGCCGGACGAGATCCGAATCTCGTCCGGGCTGGGGGAGCGAACAGTCTTATGGCAGAGGCACGCCAATCGCCGGCCGCTCGTAAGGCCCGGCTCGAGGTTTTGAAGGGTGCGGAACGTCCCTTGGTGACGCCTTCGCTCCTGAATTGTGACTTCGCGCGAATCGCCGAGGAGCTCGAGGCGCTGAAGCAGGCGGGGACGATCGCGGTTCACCTTGACGTGATGGACGGGCATTTTGTGCCCAACCTCAGTTACGGTGCGCCTGTGATCAAAGATTGGCGGCCTCGGACCGATTTTCCGTTCGACACGCACCTGATGATGACGGACCCAGGCCGCTACCTGGATGATTTCATCCGAGCGGGCTGCGACGTCATCACCTTCCACATTGAGGCTGTGCCGGAGCCGGTCCCCCTGCTCCGGCGGATTCGAGCGGCCGGATGCCATGCGGCGCTCGCACTCAACCCGCCGACGCCCGTGTCGGCGATTGAGCCGTTTTTGGATGAGTTGGACGCCGTCCTGGTCATGAGCGTGATGCCCGGCTTTGGCGGGCAGGCGTTCGAACCGTCGGTGCTCGAGAAGGTTCGCACTTTGCGGGCGGCCCGTCCCGAACTTCCGATCTCGATCGATGGCGGTATCAATCCGACGACTGCGTCCGAGGCCGTCGCGGCCGGAGTCACGCAACTGGTCGCCGGTTCGGCCGTGTTCCGCAATGATGGCAACTACGCGGCAGCCCTGGCCGAGTTGGTCCAGGGCGCACGCCGCGGGATCGAATGAGGTGGGGGTCTGGCCCTAAGGGCTTGGCCACCGTCGCGAGAATGACCCAGGTCGTTTTGATCCGGCCCGGCGCGACCGCCTACGACGAGCAGAATCGTGTCCAGGGGATTCTTGATATCCCCCTAAGCGATCGAGGCCGCGCCGAGGTGGTTCAGCTCGCCGAAAAATTATCAGAGCCCTGTTCCGGGATCTCCCGGCTCTCGGCTCTTTATTGTGGACCCGGCGAGAGCGTCGTCCGAACGGCTGAGACCGTCGGCAAGGCGCTCGGACTGCGTCCCAAGCGGATTGACTGCCTCCGCAACCTCGATCAGGGGCTCTGGCAAGGGCTCCAGTTCGACGAAATCAAAAGGCGCAACCTCAAGGTCTTTCGCCAATGGATCGACGACCCCGTCACCGTCTGCCCCCCTCTGGGTGAGACGATCGAAAATGCCTTGGAGCGGATCAAGCAGGCCCTCCGACCGCTCGTCCGCCGCCACCACGACGAGTCGATCGGACTGGTCGCCGGCGAGCCGATTGCCCAGTTGATCGCCTGCTACCTGCGTAGGGACCCTCGGGTCCAGCTTGAGGACCGTATTCCCACCGGGTGCTTCGAGCGAATCGAGTTTACGCCCGAGTCTGAACGCAACGGCCACTGAAAAAGCGATTTCCGGCGGTCTCCTGTCCGATGACAGGCATGGACACGACGGGGAAGCGCTGGGTCGTTTGCTCGCTTTTGCTTTTTGCCGACCGACCGACCCACCCGCTCCTAAATTCTGCTTTGAGGAATCACGGACCTCGGCCAATGAGACATCGACCGACGGTGAATGCCTGGCACGGACACTTCGAACCCAAGCGGGTTCCCGAGGGAGTCTGGATGCGCTGCGATGGCTGCCAGGCCACGCTCTTCCGCAAGCAGGTCGAGGAGAACCTCAACGTTTGCCCAGAGTGCAACCATCACTTCATGGTTTCGGCTGTCGACCGGATCGCCCAGTTGCTCGATCCCGACACGTTTGAGGAGTGGTTTCCGGATTTACGGCCAGGGGACCCGCTTGGGTTCAATGACCGTCGTCCCTACCCCGAGCGCGTCCACGCCGAACAGGAGCGGACCGGCCTGAATGAGGCGGCCGTGGTCGGTCAGGGCTTCATCAAGGGGATTCGCCTCGTCTTCGGGCTGACCGACAGCAGCTTCATCATGGGCAGCATGGGGTCGGTCGTGGGGGAGAAGCTCACGCGAGCGATGGAGGAAGCGACTCGTCAGCAGCTTCCCCTGGTGATCGTCTCGGGGTCGGGCGGTGGAGCGCGGATGCACGAGGGGATTCTCTCGCTGATGCAGATGGCCAAGGTCTCAGCGGCCCTGGCCCGTCACCACGCGGCCGGCGGCCTGTTCATCAGCGTCCTGACGAATCCGACCATGGGAGGGGTGGCCGCGAGCTTCGCCTCCCTCGGTGACATCATCCTCGCCGAGCCCAAAGCCTTGATCGGCTTCGCGGGGCCGAAGGTCATTGCTCAGACCGTTCGGGTCCAGCTCCCGAACGGCTTTCAGACGAGCGAGTTTCTGCTGGATCACGGCTTCCTCGATCGCATCGTCCATCGACGCGATCTGCGGAGCATGCTCGCTCAATTGATCGGCTACTTCACGCCTTAACCGCGCCACCTCGGCCGTCTTGTCCCAGCAGCTTCAACAGCAGGTTGTCGTGCGGATAAGCGTGTCCGAGGTACTGGCGGAACGCCTCGGCCTGCTCGACTCCGACCTCCGACCCTCGGTGGGCGCCCCACTTCGCCTGGCTGTCGAGGTACTCATCAATCCCATGTTGACGGAGCAGCCAGTTCCGCTGGCTGGCGTGGCAGGCCAGCATCTCTCGCTTGAGCTCGAAGACTCGCGAGACGTCGACATGGAACCCGGCCGCCTGGGGCCGGCCGTCGCGATCCCCGCCTTCAATCGCATCCACGTAGTAGAGGTGGGGGATCTTCGCGAGGGGAGGAGCCGGCTCCCATTGCCGGGTCACGTAGTTCGGGATCGGCGCGGTGAAGCAGGCGTCGCGGACCAAGAGGCTCGTCATCTCGTGGTCACAGAGATAGTCGATCGGAGGGGCCGTCAGGATCACGTCCGGCCTGGTTCTCCGCAGGAACTCGGTCACGCGTCGTCGTGATTCATCATCGTTGAAGATGGCCAGGTCGCGAAATTCCAGGCAGAGGCAGTCCGCCTCGAGCAAAGCGGCCGCCGCCGCGGACTCCGCGCGGCGGATCGCGGCGATCGCTTCGGCATCGTGCTCCGCGCTTCCACAATCGCCAGGCGTCATCGTCGCCAGCGTGAGGTGACAGCCCGCCTCACGCAAGAGGGCCAGCGTGCCCGCACACTGGAATTCGATGTCGTCCGGATGGGAATGAAGCGCGAGGATGCGGATCGGCGCGGTCATGGCGATCTCCGAAAGTGCAAAACCCAGGGAATTCCAAACAAGTTCGAATCCCTCGCCGTGAGGGCCGAAGTCCACCGGAAAAACAGGCATTCTCTCCATTTTTCCCTGGCTCATCCACCGTCTTTCGATCGAAGAATCATCATTTTTGGGAAAATGTTCTCGCGTGCGCTAGACGACCTGTGTACATTAGCCACAAAGGGTCAGTTGGTGATCGTCCGTTCGTAGGACGGTCATTGGCCTCGATACAAGCGATCCGCCCACCTCGGAGCCTTCCCATGGCCGACCTTGAGATGCTGACATCGCGGCAGCGAGAGATTTACAACTTCATCCGCAGCAAAATCCAAGGGCGTGGCTACGGGCCGACCGTCCGTGAAATCGGCATTCAGTTCCAGATCAAGAGCCCCAACGGCGTGATGTGCCACCTCAAGGCGCTTCAGAAGAAGGGCCTGATTCATCGCGAGCCCAACATGTCTCGCGCGATTCAATTGCTCGATGACCCGACCTCCGCCCCGGTCGCGGGCTTGAAACTGCTGGGTCGGATCGCCGCCGGTCACCCGATCGAGGCCATTGAGCAGGACGAGGAGCTCGGCTTTGCGGAATGGGAAGGGGCCGACGACAAGTTCGCCCTTCGCGTTTCGGGCAACTCGATGATCGAGGAACACATCGCCGACGGTGACTTCGTCGTCATCAAGAAGGCGGATCAGGCCCGTGACGGCCAGATTGTCGCCGTTCTCGACGATGAAGGGGCAGCGACCCTGAAAAAGTTCTTCCGCGAGCGGAACCGAGTTCGCCTTGAACCCGCGAACAAGACGATGAAACCGATCTTCCGTGATAACGTGGAAATCCTCGGCATCCTCGTTGGTGTCGTCCGCAAGTATTGAGGGAGGCCCCTGCTCCGGGCTTATCCGCTAAGCCCCTCCGTCGGAGTGATACCCAACGAAGGGATCACCTTAACCAGTCGGCCCGGCCGGTGGAACTGATCCCGGCGGGCCGTCCGAATGGGTTCCGATCGACGCAGCTCCGTGATTCAAACGGGCTTTTTCGGCTTGTACCACCTGGAAAGAACCCGGTCGAGTTGATCGGGGACTTCCATGCCCAGGTTGTAGAGCGTGTGGTTCAGCTCACCCAGGTCGTCGAAGTTGAATTGCTGGCTGTTGGGCGCGTGCCAGAGGATGTAACTTTCGCTTTTCTTGAAGTCGAGATAGACCGCCGCCAAGCTGTGGTCTCGATAGATCCAGACGGCGATGACTGGTTTGCTCCCCGAACCACCCATGCGGATCGACGGTGTAAGCATCTCGATCTGTTTGTTTGGCATTCCTTGGATGGCGACTTGCCCGGCTGATCGCCCTCGCACGGATGGGATGACGACGAGGCGGTAGGGGCCGACCGGAACCAGGCGGTGCGCGGGCTTGTTCTTGTTGGGAGCCCTCAGGGCGGCGATCGCTTCCTGCCAGAGGTTGCCGAGGTCGCCGAGCGTGAATCGATAGGGTTCGTGATTCGCCAGACCGACGAGTCCCTTTTCACTCGGCCTCGGGTCGTCCACGAGTGCATCCAGGTCGATCGGTCCCTGGCCGGCATTTGCGGCCAGGCGCTCGGCGTTCGACGCCTGCAAGTCGGCGGGGCTGAGGTCCGCGTCGAGTTGGGGCTCATCCTCAAAGGACTCGAGTTCGGCGTCGAGCTGTTCGACCATGTGCGCGGGGACCGCCTTCTCGAAGGCCCGGTCGAGTCGTACACCCGCGTCGGGCAAATGAAGCAGGTGGGCGCAGACGTTGTCCCAGATCGCCTCGGCCTTGGTGCGGGTCTGGCGTTGCCAGCGGACCCGTTCGATCAACGGGTAGACGACTTCGGGCCAGAGCTCGATGCTGGCCGGGTCGTTGGCGGCATTGCGGGTCGCATACCGGAGGACGGCGGAGCGAAACTTGGCGTCGTCACGCCAGACCTCGGCGACCCGGTTCCATCGTTCGACCAGTTCGTCGTCGATCTCGGTTCGTTCAGGAGCCACTCGCTGCAGGTCGCTGAGCGTGGCGGGCATCAACCCCGGGTTGAGAAGTCCTTTGTCGTCGGTCAGATGCTCTCGAGCATATTTGCTGGCTTCGAGCAGTTGTCTGCGGGCCTGGCGGAACTTCTTCGTCTTGGCGGGCGAGTTGCGGCTCAGGAGATACTTGGCAACCACGATCGGGCTGAGCGATGATCGGACGTCGGGGCGCTGTTCCAGAAGTTCCGCTGCATTCGCGATCGACTCGTCCGAGTTTCCGGCGAGCATGATCGAGGTCATGGCGAGAACGAGCCTCGCGCGGTCGGCGTTGCGGGGATCGAGCGGACGGCGAAGGAAGAGCCCTTTCCGCCGCGAGCCACCCAGCAGATAGGCCAGGTAGTGGCCACAGAGGTAACGCTCCTCGGCGGTCAACATGATCGGCTCGGCCAGAATGGAATCGAGCATCGACTTGGCCAGGGGTGGAGCCGCCTTTGGCGCAGCGTAGGAGAGCAGCGGCGTGGCCGTTGGTGCTGGCTGTGCTGGGCTGATCGCCTTCGTTTCCGAGAGCGTGATCGTTCCGTTCGCCGAACCTTGCTGGAACTGCTCGGCTTCCGTTTGGGGAGGTGAAACGACCACCGCCGTACTTCGCGAGAGCTCCCGCTCCATCTCCTCTCGGAGCCGGCGCGCGATCTCCGAACCCGATCCGGGCCGCTGGTCGGGCTTCTTCGACAGCATCTGCAGAATCAGCGCCTCGAGGCTCTCGGAGAGGGCCGGGTTTCGGATCCGAGGCCGCTCCGGAATCGCGTTCACGTGCTGAGCGATCACTGACATCGACTTGCCGGTGAAGGGAACAGAGCCCGCCGCGTTCTCGTAGAGCATCACCCCCAGCGAGTAGAGATCGGTTCGATAGTCGAGCCGCTGCCCGCTCGCCTGTTCAGGGCTCATATATTGAGGTGTGCCGCGGATCGTCCCTGACTCATCCGAATGCTCGGCCATGACCGAGAGTCCGAAATCAGACAGCTTGGGCTGATCCGCGGCGGTCAGCAGCACGTTCCCCGGCTTCATGTCGCGATGGATCACCCCTTGGTGGTGTGCGTAGTCGAGCGCATCCGCCACGTGGGCCAGGATTCGCAACCGCTCTGCCAGGGTGATGCTGCGCCAACGTCTCAGGTAGCTGGTCCCGTCAACCTCCTCCATGACGAGGTACCAGGTCCCGTTGGCCTCGCCGAAATCGTAGAGCCGAACGACGTGGTCGTGGAGCAGTCGCGCGAGAATCTGCGCCTCGAGCCTGATTCGCCGATTCACCTCCTCGCCGCTTTGCTCCTTCAAGACCTTGATCGCGACGCTGCGCTGGAGGATCTGGTCCGTGGCCCGGTAGACGGCCCCCATGCCCCCTCGACCCAACTCCTTCTCGAGAGAAAACCGCTGGTTGAGGGTCGTTCCGATCACCGCATGACTCCCCTTGGAAAGGTCCGCATCGGAACGAGGGCTCGTTCTTTGAGACTATTTATCAATATAGCTTGCACGCGGGGCGTCGGGGAGCCAGTACCGGAATGAGGTCGCCGTGGGTTGCACCCTGCTGTTGGCTGGAAACCGACGCCGACGCGAGTGAGGGCTGGCGACGGTTTTCTTGACGGTCTACAGTAAGTGCCACAATCCCCTCTCTCGGCCCTCGAGTACCGGAGCGCTGAACCATGCCTCTCGAAACCCGCCGCGAGTTTACACAGCACGCCTTGCAGTCGTTGACCGCCCTGGCTTTGATCGAAGGATTGGGAGTGCGCCGCCTGTTTGGTGCCGAGACTCAGCCCATTGTCGACCACTGGTTCAAAGAACTCGAGACAATCAGTCGCGACATCCACGATCATCGCGTGAAAGACCTCGAGTTCCAGAAACAGCTCGAGGCGCTCTACAGCCGGGTGGATCTCCCCTCCTTGCTGAAAACGCTCGACTTCGAGCGAATGGCGGCTGGCGTCACCTACCCTGCGCTGGGGGCCAAGAGCCTGCCGGTCGACTTCAAGAATGTCTCCGGCATCTCCACTAAACAAGTCTTCGGCCGGCAGATCTTCGCGATGAGCCAGGGACGTTCGGTCATTCCTCACGGTCACGACAACATGGCCACCGGGTTCCTCATCCTCAAAGGAAGTCTCCGGGGTCGGCATTACGACCGCGTGGAAGATCACAAAGATCACTACATCGTCCGTCCCACCATCGATCGTACCTTCATCCCCGGCGAATACTCGACCGTGTCGGACCACAAGGACAACGTCCACTGGTTCGAAGCGATTTCGAAAGAGCCTGCGTTTATCTTTAACATCCATGTGGACGGCTACAATAGGGAGAATCCCAAGAAGCCGGACCGGGTGTATGTTGATCCGATGGGTGAGAAGCTCGCAGGGGGTCTGATCAAGGCCCCCAAGATCACCTACGGACAGGCCAATCGGTTGTACGGTTGATCCCCCCCCTGCTCTCGGACCAATCGAGAGACCGGCCGGAAACCATCGCTTACGGGAAGGCGATGCCGTGGCACGGCGGGGCCTCTTGAATCCCGGACGTTGATCACGATCTATTGGGATTCACCACTGAAATTCATGGATCTGAATGGTTTCGCTGGCCTCGGTTGCACTCGGACGACCGCGGCCACCCTTGCTTTGAAGACTTACTTGTTTCAATAAATAGGCTTAGTCTTTTTTGTGGGTGGTCGCCGTCTTCACGGTGGCAAGAAACGGGGGAGCCGTGTTGACTTTGGACTCCCTCACTTCCGCCCGATAAACGCCGACGGCCCGTCCCGAAGGACGAGCCGTCAAGTGAATCGGGAGGGCCGGATTCGCGCGAGGCGTCGGTCGGGTCAGGGGCGACTACCGGTTGTCCCGCTCCCAACTCTCGATCGCGGCCTTGTAGCATGCGGCTTCGCTGGCGCCTGGCATCCGGTTTCGCTCGGCCTGGACTAACCGGTCGACCAGAGCGTCATTGCCAAGGGCCTTGACCCGCAAGTTTTTGCGGAGTTGCGCGATCTCGCCGGAACCGGCTTGTGCGGACTTGCTGCCCGGTCCTGGTCGGGCCGAACCGCCCGTCGGAAATCCTTTACCGAATGCCCAGAACGCGGCGACGACCAACCCGACGACGATCAGGGCAATTACCCATCCTCCACCCATCTCCGTCCCTCCGATACCCAGCCTTCGATCTGAAACCGGTTTGTTTCTCATCCGGGATGGCCGACCAAACGGGAGGGCCAACCGAGACTCGTCCGCTCTTCCTTCAGGGTATCATCTCTTCGACTTTGGTCGAGAGGGGGGGCCAACGGAGGTGATCGGCGTGAACGACGGGGAATCGCTCGCGGGGAACGATTCCTCGGACGCTTCATCGACCTCGTCGTTTGCCCTCGTCTTCCCCCGGTCGCCCTGGATTTCTTGAGGATTCGTGTCTTCGTGAAGCCTGACTGGAGGAGGAACGTCAGAGGATAATCTTGATTCGGGCTTCTTCTCGCCGTTCATGGAAGCCTCCCAAATCCTGGGAAAGTTGTCTGGAGTCGACTGCTTAAAGTGTCAGAATTCTTCGATGCAATTGATGCGCCGTTGCGTTGGCATTGACTGTGGGCGGATGGGCAGATGATCACTGGGCAGCGAATTTCGGTTCGGTGGCATTCTGTTTGGGACCGTGGGAGTTTCGCCAACGTTCTTGGGGTTGTCGGGAATATCCCGCCACATGGCCTTTTGATGACCGTTTTTGGGCGTTCGCGTGGTCGGCCGTGGATTGAGCGTGAGCGGGCCGACGAACAAAAGGCCGGATCGAGAAAGGTGGTGAAGTCCTGTCCGCGGTCCGACCGATAAAACGAATGGCGGTGTTCCGTTTTAACCCGGTCAGGTGGCGCTGGGAGTTGGCTTGGAGAGGGGGGGCCTGACCCCGCCCGGGGTTGACAGGATTCTCGACAAGGTTAGAGTCGGCGCTTCGGATCGTGTCGTTCCGGCCGATCTTTTATGGGTCACTCATATCAACGAGCCCGCTGTGTCCCTCGATCCCAATTCGCCGAAGCCTGTCCATCGGTCCGTTCTTTTGAACGAGGTCCTCTCGTGGTTCCCTCCGCGCGAAGGGGCTGTGTTGGTGGATGGCACCGTGGGCGCCGGAGGGCATGCGGCAGCCCTGGCGACTCGGGTCGGATCCACCGGCCGAGTCATCGGGCTTGATCGCGACCCTGAAATGCTGGCCCTGGCCGGGCAGGCGACGAGCGGACTGCCGGTCTCGTTGGTTCAGGCCCCTTATAGTGACCTGGCCGACATCCTCTACAAATTGGAATTGGATGCGGTCGATGGAATCCTCCTCGACCTGGGGCTGTCGTCGGACCAGTTGGCCTGGGCGGAACGTGGTTTTAGCTTTGCGGCCGATGGCCCGCTCGACATGCGATTCGACCCCAACGCGTCTCTGACCGCGGCCGAGGTGGTGAACACCTGGAAAGAAGAAGAACTGGCCAACTTGTTTTTTGAGTATGGGGAGGAGCGGTACAGCCGGCGAGTGGCGAAGCGGATCGTTGAAGGTCGGCGGATCGTGCCGATCACGACGACAGGTCGGCTCGCGGAAATCGTTCGCAAGAGCATTCCAGGGAAGTGGGGGCCGATCGACCCGGCCACTCGGGTGTTCCAGGCGCTCCGGATCCGGGTCAATGACGAGCTCGACCATTTGGAGTCGATCCTGGAACAACTTCCCGAGTTGCTCCATCCGGGAGGCCGCGCGGTCATCATCAGCTTCCACTCACTGGAGGACCGGCGTGTGAAAGTGGCGTTCCGTGATGACCCGAATTTGAAGGCCCTGACTCGCAAGCCTGTGATGGCGTCGGCTGAGGAGATGGCTGTCAACCCCCGAGCGCGAAGCGCGAAATTGAGGGTCGCCGAGCGATGTCCCATTCAGGAAGTTCCGCCGTTGCCGTCGAGCAAGCGCTCGAAGGAGAGAGGGGGCGACCGTTGAGTGAACATGACCAGCTTCCCGACGCGGCGATCGCTCCCGAAACGGAGCTGGAAGGGGAGTACACGCACGAGCTCGATCCCCAGGGAGACGGGGGTGATGAGCATGCGCACGAGCAAGAGCATGCTCCGAAGAAAGCTCGCCGCATGCCGTTCGCTCTCCGAAACGCGGCTGGCGTGCCCAAGTGGAAGCGTGAGACTCGGTTTGGCGTTGCGGCGTTGCTCTCGTTCGTGATCCTGGTCTCCGTCCTGCTCGTCAATAAGGGGACGAAGAAAGGGACCAAGCCGCCTTCGATGGCCATTGCCTCCACAAAGGCACCGACATCCCCATCCTCGACCGAGCCGTCCGACGAATCCGACCCGGTCGGTGACAAGAAATCAAAGAGCGAGAAGACTCAGGCCAAACCCAAGGATAATACGAGCGAGCCTCCGTCAGAGACCGTAACGCCGCCCGACTCCATGGCGCCCGCTTCTGACAAACTCCCTCCCGAGGACTCCAGTCCGCCGTTGGCGGATACGAATCTGCAAGATGCGGGGACGGAGGCGATTCTCCCGGCCGGCCCAGACGCCGGCGTGAACCCGCCACTCCCCCCGACGGCCCTCGGTAACATGAGTTTGAGCGGGGCGGACGGGGCCGATTCGGCACTCCCTCTGCCTGCCACAACAGCTTCACCCGTGGCGGCGGATGAGTCGGCCAAGAATCTGCCTGCACCGCCCCAACCGGCCCCGGTTCCTACACCGGCCTCACCGCTCGATTCGGCACCAGTGCCGGCACCGGCAACGGTTGCCGAATCAAACCTCGTGCCATCGAGTGAACCGAAACCACAGACCCCGGCCACGGATCTTGCAACACAAGCCCCGGTCCCGGATCTCGCGGGGGCAACCGAAGCGTCCGCTCCCACGCCGGATCTCGCAGGGGCAACCGAAGCGCCCGCTCCTACGCCGAATCTCGCGGGGGCAACCGAAGCGCCCGCCTCTACACCGGATCTCGCGGGGGCAACCGAAGCGCCCGCCCCTACGCCGGGTCTCGCGGGGGCAACCGAAGCGCCCGCCCCTATGCCGAATCTCGCCGGGGCAACCGAAGCGCCCGCCCCTACGCCGGATCTCGCGGGGGCAACTGAAGCGCCCGCCCCCACGCAGGGTCTCGCGGCAGCGAACAATACACCATTACCTGATACGGGTGCATCGACTCCGGCGGCCGCTCCCCCCGCGCAAATGCCCGACGCAAGTCCTCCGGCTCAAGCCGCTGTGCCCCCTGCACCGGCGGCCGATCCGGGATCTGAACTCCCCATTCCTGGTGCCGCGCCGACCCTGGGAACTGGTCAAGCGGGCATGGTCGTTGCGCCAACTCCGGCGGAGACTGGAACCCCGGCGGTTCGGGCGACCGAAGGAGTTCCCGACTTCGCTCCGCCGCCATCGAGCGACGATGCGATGGCGGTGTCCACCGCCCCGCCCGAGATCAAGCCAGGCGAAGGAATCCCGATCCCGAACGCGGGAAAGGGACGGAGTCTTGAAGAGGATCTGCCCTTGAACGGGGCTCCGGCAACTGCGGTGGCAGGTGCCTCCCTTGCCGCGGGAGCAGGCGCCGGCGTGGTCGCGGCCAAGGCCGAGACCGAGACCGAGGCCGCTGGGCTGGACCCACTCACGCCAGAGTTGCACGTGGTGCAGAGCGGCGAAAATTTTTGGACGATCTCCAAATACTACTACAGCTCGGGTCGCTACTACATGGCCTTGTGGAAGGCCAACAGTCGGACGGTCTCGGCTCCCGACCAACTCATGGTCGGTCAGACAATTGTGATTCCGCCCCCGGAAGCGCTCGACCGAAAGTCGATCGACCCTCCGGGAAAGACCAGTTCGTCGTCCTCGCGGACGAGCACGCCGGTTCGTCGGACCTCACGCTCCAAGCCGAAGGAGGAGGAGGCCACCAACTCGGTCGAGCAGCCTACGTCAGAAGTCGAGCTGATATTGCCGATCGATAATTCGATGATCTCGAGACGGAGCCGTTCGGAACCGATGGAGGAAGTGGATCCTCCGCCCGGGAAGCGGTATCAGACGTCCCGCCCTCGCTATAGGGTTCGCGCCCACGAGACGCTACGCAGCATCGCACGTGATACCCTGAACGACGCCCGTCGCGCCGATGAGATCTATGACTTGAACCGCGATATCCTCAACGATGATCCCCGTAACCTGGTCGAAGGGCAGATTCTTGAATTGCCCGAAGAGGCACGGGTAGGTCGGGACTCGCGGTAAGATACGTGTTTGTGTGAACAAGCAGTTAGGTCGGTATGTGTGTCGTGTTGGGGATGGAGCATTGTCGTGCGCCATCCCACGACGGTCGCATCGAGCCGTGGCACACTGGCTTCCCTGCGATTCTGTACTCTTCGCATGACTGACGCGGCACCTGAACGCCCCAGACCGCGGCGTTCCTGCGCGGGTGCCTTGTCAGGAAGGAACGCGACCGGCTGCAATCCGCCATCGATCATTTCCCCGGTTCGGGAAGCGTAAGTCGCGAACCTTCTCGTTGCGATGAGCAAAGAGGCGGGCCACGACGGCACGTTCCAGGGGTGGCGAGAGGATTTGCAAGAGAATCCTGGATTTGCCGCCGCCCCACGGGCATTCTCATTCCCAGAGAACCTCGAGGCTGAACGGCCGCGGCATTACCGCGGGGAACATGGGAATCGTACTCGCGCCACGCGGAGACCGTGGGAGAGGCAACCTTCCCTTGGCCTCCTTTGGTTTCAGGCGGGAATCCATGAATCCTCTCATCATGTCCACCCGACAGATGATGGTCGCAGTGGCGGTGGTTGCGGTCGCCCTCGGTGGAGGGCCGGCGATCGGCAGACTACGAAGGGTTTGCATCGATCGAGCGAACCCTCATTATCTCATGTCTGCTCTCTGCGGGAACGAATACACGCTCTTCCATGAGCGTGCCACCACCTGTCGAAAATGGGAGTCCGAACGTATCCCTTGGGACCTGGTGACCGAGGAAGCGGAGACGCTGAGGCTCTGCCCCGACCAGAGGGACGCACCGGCGATCGGATCGTGGATCAAGCAGGCAGACGGCTGGGAACGCGCCGCCCTCACGGCTCGGAGCGCGGACACGAGACAATATCGAAAGGCGAGGATTTACGATTTGTGGGGTCTTTGGGCCTATATCGACTTCTTGGTCAGTATCGATCCCTTCAATCAAGGGAATGAAATCGCACCGCTCTCTCTCCTCGTCTTGTTCTGCCCATTCTGGCTTGGCCTACGGGCGACTCGTAAGGCAATGAGCCGGTTGTTGCGCCCTGCCCCGGAATGAGGAGCCCGAATCTCTGCGCAAGCGTCGTCGGGTCAGCGGTTCTCAGCCAGGTCATCGATTGCAGAGCCCGAGTGAGGTAGGGAACGCCGCCGATCGTTTCAACGTTTTGATGGTGGTGGAACCTGACTTGACTTGCCGGTCCGACCACCGCGCAGGGATCGCCGTGGTGGGGTGATCGAGCTTGGTCGTCGGTACCGGCTCTGTCGTGGTGGAGATGGTCGATTCGGGCGGGGCGTCAGGCGGAGGTTCGGCGGAAAAGTTGGTGGTGGGAGCGGAGCCATTCCGTCGCGACCGCTTTGTCGTCAAAGTGGACGGCACGGTCGGAGAGGATCTGGAATGTTCGTACGCCTTTGCCGGCGATCAGGACCGCGTCGCCCGGCTGGGCGTCGGCGAGCGTGGCCTCAATGGCGTGACGGCGGTCGAGTTCCACCCGGACCCGACCGGGGCGGCGGAAGCCGGCGAGCAAGTCGTCGATGATCTGATCGACGTTCTCGGTTCGCGGGTTATCGGTGGTCAGGGTCACGCGGTCGGCGCCAGCCTCGGCTGCTTTGGCCAGGCCGAGTCGCTCGCTGCGTTCTTGCAGCCCTTCTGCGCCGAAGACGCAGTGAATCCGCTGAGCGCCCATGGCACGGAGCGCATTGAGAGCCTGCTCGAGCTCGGCCCCGTTTCGCGCCTGGTCGATCCAGACACCGAAGCTCTGTCCTTCGACGACGGCCTCGAGTTCTCCTGGGATTTTCGTGGCTGTCTCCAGGCCCGCCACGACGGCTTCGACCGGGAGTCCGTGCGACCAGGCCACGGCAGCCGCGGCGAGCGCTTGCGAAATCTGCGCGGTGCCGATCAGTTGCGACTCGACGACTACCTCGCGAGCGAAGCCACGCAAGAAGAAGCGGGACCCTCGTTCGTCGAGCCGATCGATCTTCGCGGTGACGTCAGCCGGCCGATCGATCCCGAACGTGACGAAGCGTGCGTCGAGATTGACGGCTCCCAGGAGGGCGGCTTGTGGGTCGTCGGCATTCACGATCGCCGTACCACCGGCCATGACCTTGCGGAACAGACGCGCCTTGCGCTGGCGTCGTGTCGAGAGACCGTCGACACCGTTCTCAACCAGTGCGCTCAGGTCGGTCACCACGGCGGTGTCGAACTCCAGGCCGTCGACCTTACGTTGTTCGAGCGCGAGTGCGGGGATTTCGACGACACCTCCGGCACAGCCGCGCTCGACCATTGCGGCGAGCATTGAGGCAAGGCCTTCGGCTCCTGGGAAGGTATCGGAGACCGAGCGGGTCGTCACTCCGTCGGACCAGCCGAGCGAACCGATGAGCCCGAAGCGGACGCCGGTCGCCTCGAAGATCGATCGGATGAACAGGCTTGTCAGAGCGCGTCCACAGGTCCCGGTCACACCGAGGATCGAAAGATGTTTGGATGGGTCGCCCGCCAAGGCCTGGCAGAGCCTGGCCAGTGCGGCTCGCGAGTCCGGGACGATGACCTGGAGCCTGCCCGCCTCCGGACAAGGTCGTTCCACAACCACGCCCGCCGCGCCACGCTCGAGCGCCTGCTCGACGAAGGCGTGCCCATCGTGCCGGGTCCCGCGGACCGCGACGAATAACTGCCCCGGATCAAGCCGGCGACTGTCTGCCGTACACCCGGAAACTTCCCAGTCGTGGCATCCCACGAACTGGGCTTCGGGCAGGAGTCGTCGCAGGCTGACCGATGGAATCCCTTGCTGCGGCAAACGGTCCACAAACCAGCGTGCCATCGGCTCTAGCCTCCTTGCCAGCCATGAACCCGGCCCGTCATGGACCGAGTGCCCCGCTACCCTTTTTGGCCTCAAGGCGGCGGCATTTTTGGCCAATCCCCAAAAAAAGGCAATGCCAGAGTCAGGCTGTCGACGATAAAGACGGGTTAGCTCTCCGCCTCCTTCAGCGACCTCGCTCCTTGGGGCGATCGACCTTGGGAACGGGGGGGAGCCGCGAAACGGACACGAAGGACTTCACGGTCAATCTTGGATGCCATCGGAGAGCAGGTCTTCCAGTGGGACGACCTCCACCACGGCTTCCAGGTCCAGTGGGCCGTAGACGTGCGGGTACTTCTCTCTTGAGCCGGGCAGGCTCTCCCACTTCAGCGGCGAGGTCAGCTTGCTCGGCTCGATTCGCAGAACGACCAGTTTGGTCTGATCCTTGTAGAACGTCTCGGCGACCCAGGGCAACTGCTTCGGCGTTGCGCAGTGGATGAACCCCTCGGCCTCCAGCGTGTCGCCCCGGTACCCGCCCTTGGCCCGAGCCTTCGCCCACTCCGGTCGGGTTGTGATTCGCAGGATCTCGCCGGGCCTTGCCACGGCCCTGCGCACCTGCTCGCCCGGCGCCAACTGTCGGATGCGGACGTTCCGCCAGCGGACCTGATACGGCCCCTGGCCCTTGGCGATGCCGTGGACCTGAAGGCCGATGAAGCCGCTCTTGTCCACGTCGTCGGTGAAGTCAGCAGCGGCGACCCCGTTGACCCACGAGCGGTAGCGGTTGCCTTGCACGGCGATTTTGTAGCGGTTCCAATCGTTGTCCTTGAATGCCTTGCGGGCTTCGGGTCTCTCGGCGAAGTCATCGAGCCAGCGGGTGCGGCGGGCCTCGTCCCAGAAGTTGCCCGAGACGCCCTTGGCCGATTCGTCGGTCTCGCACTGCGGGTCGTACACGGTCCCTGCCTTGCGGATCTTCTTCGGGTCAGACTCCTGGGGCGTGTCCTTTTCGTACACATGGCTGCGGACCTGGATGCCCGAGTTCAGCCGGGGGTCGCACCTGACCTCCAGTTCGAGCACGAAGTCCTTGTAGTCCCCCTTGCAAAGGAACGTGTTGGGACTGCCTTCCACGGTCGTGCCGACGATTGCCCCGTCCTCGACCTTGTACGAGGCGAACCCGCCGTTGACCTTCCATCCGTCGAGGGTCTTCCCGTCGAAGAGTGAGACCCAGCCATCGTCGGCGAATGCGGTCGTCGAGTAGGACGATATCACCAGGATGAACGCAGTCAGCAAGATTTTTGATCTCAAAGTCATGACAACTCCCCTGTGTTCCTTCGGCAGCATTGACGTGCCTGGCGATCCGCAAGTCAGACTGGGCGGCAACGGCCGTCTGGCCAATTGAACCACCAACCTTTACCGTTGGGCCTCATCCTAGACGACGACCACGGGAAATCGAGTCTCCTGTTTCGAATCGCCATCCGCTCCTGCCGCCAGCGCCATCAGTTGCTGCCCGCCCCGAAGCCGACAACATCTCGCTGCTGCCCCCAAATCTCAGGCCCCGCCGGCTAAGGCGGTTGCGGTGGTACGCACTCTCGACCAAAGCTGCCGAGGGTATGTTTCCTCCCCTGGAAATCGGAGCCCGGTGACCGGAGAATATGTATCCGAGGCTGTGAACAGGTTGGCCCGGCAAGGCAAGGCTCTCCGTTCACGATTGACACAGGTAGCCGTTCATAGGACGTGAGAAGTGAAATCAGGCGGCTTTGATGTCTGACGTGCTGGCCGGCAAGAGAGAAGGGACGGCGTGACCGCGACGATCCGCTTCAAAACACGAGGTCAAGTAGTCCAGGACGTTACGACCCTGTTGCCGAGAGGTCGCCACCACGGTCAGCATCCGTTCCACGAACCGACTCCCCTCCGCGCTGGCCGTCCCGCCGCTGATCCGCCGCCAGATTACCGCATGCCGCAACGAGCGTTCGGCCACGTTGTTCGTCGGCTCCACGCCCCGGACCCGAGCGAACGTCCACAGGCCCTCCTCCACCTTGAGGATCTCGAAGCAGGTCGCGGCCGTCTTGGCGCACGAACTCCGCGATCCCTCCTGAAGGGCCCTCTTGACCTCCCGTCGCAGTCGGCTCATCCGCTCTTGGAACTGGTCCCAGGGCACGGTCCCGTCACGAACCCGGTGCCAGTGCCGGAACAGTCGGTTCGACAATCCGAGCAACCGCTGTCCGACCCGCTCGCTACCACCACCCCGGTCGATCATCGCCTGAAAGTCGCGACGAAGATGCACCATCCGAACGCAATCGATAAACTGCGGGCAACCCTTGTCATTCCGTTCAGGTCCTCAACCCGCCCCTACTCACCTCGCCTCGCCGTCGATCCTAGACCGGCGGTATCGGCAAGATCATCTTTGGCCTCTCATCAGGAGGTTCATCGATGCGCGGAATTCCCGCAACCCTCGACCTGCGGGTGGGCTATCCACTCCGCATTCGTCCCGCGCCATGACGGCCCCCGCCGGCTCGAGCAGGCCATCCGGATCCTGCTCGGCGCCGGGCCGGAGGCCGCCGGCATTCCGTCAACCACTGTGGGGGATATTAATCATGAGAGCTGCCGTTTATGCCAGGGTCTCGACCGCGAAGCAGGGGCGTGACCAGACGATCCTTAGCCAACTCGATGCCC
The DNA here is from genome assembly GCF_045290345.1 of Singulisphaera photorubra. Taxonomy (GTDB): domain Bacteria; phylum Planctomycetota; class Planctomycetia; order Isosphaerales; family Isosphaeraceae; genus Singulisphaera. The sequence continues at coordinate 7,900,816 of NZ_CP155447.1, forward strand.
TTCGCGCCTGGGCCCAGGCCAATAGCCATGATCTCAAAGAAGATCACGTTTTTATTGATGAAGGATATTCGGGATCACGCCTCGACCGCCCGGCCCTCGACCGACTCCGTGACGCCGCCCGCGAGGGCGAGTTCGATGTCGTCGCTGTCTTCAGTCCGGATCGGCTCGCTCGCCGATACGCCTACCAGATCCTCCTGCTCGAGGAATTCCGCCGTGCCGCCTGCGAAGTCGAATTCGTCCACCGGCCAATCTCAGACGACCCGCACGACCAGCTCCTGCTCCAAATCCAGGCGCCATCGCCGAGTATGAGCGGGCGGTCCTCGCCGAGCGGTTCCGCCGTGGGAAGATCCAGAAGGCCAGGACGGTCACTGGATCGCCGGGAAGGCCCCTACGGCTACCGCTACGTCCCGGCCCGCGACGGCGTCCCGCGCACCTCGAGGTCGAGGAGGCGGAGGCCGATGTGGTGCGAATCCTCTACCGATGGCTTATCGACGAGAGGATGACCGTCCGACAGATCCTCAAGAGGCTCGCCGAAGTGCCCTGGCGTCCGCGGTGCGGCCGCCGGCTCTGGTCGCCCAGCGTCGTGCATCGGGTCCTGTCCGACCCGGTCTACATCGGCGAAGGCTACCTCAATCGGCATGTGTACGTCGTGCCGCGCAAGCCACGGTCGAAGGGGACCAGGGCGGGCACGGCCACCTGCCGGCGCCCGAGGCCGCGAGAGGAATGGATCCCGATCCGTGCCCCAGCTTTGATCGATACCTCTACGCATCAAGATGCGAAGGAGCAGCTCGCGAGGAACTCGAGCCTGTCGTTCCGCAACAACACCCGCAACAGCTATTTGCTGAGGTGCCTGCTAACCTGCCGGACGTGCGGCCTGGCCATGTTCGGCATCACCACATACGGGGGGGCGGGGCAGGCCACGCACCGATACTATAAGTGCCACGGTAAGGACACCGTGGCCCGCGACCGGGCCTGCCGCTGTACCCAGACGCCGGCCAAGGTCGCCGAGCTTGACGCGGCCGTCTGGGACCATGTCAAGTCATTGCTGGAAGACCCCGGGATGCTGGCCGCTCAATTCGAGGGATTTCTGGGAGCGTCACAGGCCCGGGAGGACGGCCAAAGCGAGGTCCGGCGTTGGGAGTTGCAACTGCAACGGCTCGACCGGGAGGAACAACGGCTGGTCGACGCTTATCAAGCTGAGGTGATCGATCTGGCCGAGCTGAAGGCACGTCGCGAGAAAATTCAAGGGCATCGACATGTTCTTGCGACACAGCGTGACCAGGAACAACGACTGCACGCCGAGCGGCAAGAGGCGAAGGCCGTCTGGGCAGACCTCAAGTCGTTCTGCCGACGAGTCTGCGACCGGCTCGACGAGGCGACCTTCACAGAGCGGCAGGGGATCTTGCAGTTGCTGATCGACCGAGTCATAGTCGGGGAAGACTCGCTGGAGATCCGGCACGTGATTCCCCTGGGCCATTCCGGAGGGGAGGCATCACGCCTGGGCCCGGATGAACGGACGGGGCCGAGTCATGGTGAAGGGGATAGATCTGAAGTCACGTCGGAGGGCCGGCCGAATTGTCGATTGCGTTCGGATGGTGTGAGCCCAGCAGATTTGCCGCCAGGACGCCATGATCCAGTCATAGGCGCTGAATCGGTCGCTGGTGACGACCTGGCCGTCTTGACTGCCCAACAACGCCCGGGCGATCGCGCCACTGCGGTTCTTGGCGATCGTGAAGACCGTGGTCAGGCGAGTCACCGTCACCCACAACCAGACCTTGCGAAGTTGCTCACGCCACGACGTCTCGTCGATGTTCGCCACCTCGGCCTGATGGACCGACAGCGCCAGTTCGTTGTAGGGAGCCTCCAGAGCCGCGGCCGACTGCCGTTCCAGCTTGGCGATCATCCCGGTGGAGATCGACAGGGTAAACAGATCGGAACTGACCTGCTGGATCTGCCGTTTGCTGAGACGATAGGCCCCGGCGAGCATGGCCAGGACGGCTTGAAGGTAAGGGCCGAAACAACCGCTCGGGACACCGGGGGGCCAGGCGCCGCAGGTCGTCTCACCGCATCCGGGACAGGTGAGACGATGAAGTCGATATTCATCGACGAGGGGCTCGATCTTGGGCAATTCGGCCACCTGATGGATCAACGGCTCGGGGTCGTCGCCCCGAAGCCCCTGACCGCATCGGCGACACGCCTCCGGCTTGCAGTGGATGGTCTGGCGCAACTTCTCAGGCGGCACCAAGGCACGGTGGGATTTGCGATGTCCCGGTTGCCCACCGCGCTTCTTGCCGCTGGCCGGAGCGGGCGGCCGCCGCTTCAGGCCGATCGGATCAGACGAAGGTGGCTTGGACGAGTTGGTGGAGTTGAGCTTGAGCCGTGCTTCGAGATCGCTGACCCGCGCTTCCAGGTCGGCGTGCCGCTGCTGCATCGCCACAAAGACAGCAGCGATGGCGGCCTGAGCGTCGGGCGGCACCGTACTCCAGAGGTCGTCAGGGATGGGCAGCGGATTCGTCATAACGCAGATATAGTGCCGTCATCGGCAACTTTCAATACCGGACTGTGAACGGCTACTGACACAGAGAGAACCGGGGAGAGAGAGCCAGATGTTCGAGTATCATGGATGGGCGGTTGTCCACCAGGACCCTTATGAGGACGATAACGCTCGGCTACAGCAAATCGTCGAGGAATTGCGCAAGGTGATCACAGAATATGGGGACGGCTCGGGTGTAACGGATGTGCGATGGATCAATGGCCACTGCATGGTCTGGTTCGCCGGATGCCCTAATCATCGACATGATTGTGTCTTCGGCTTGTTCGCTTGGCTTGCGGGCCACGCCCCAGGCTCTTACGGACTGCTCTATATCAGAGATGATGAGAGTCCTGATTATAACAACGCTTTTGAGGTGTGGTGCCTGCGCCGAGGTCGTGTCGAAGTTAGGCTCGATCCATTTTTGTCCCCCTGCATTCCGGTTCTTGAAGACGAGCATGATCCCTTGAAAGCTTAATAGACATATATCATTTATCAAAATGATTCAGTTTGTTCGTTCACTACGTCACTACCGATTCTCTCCTTGCCTTCCGCAGACAGACATCTCACTCAACGAGCCTCGCACTCGATTCCGGGCGATCTTTACGCAGGTCAGCGAGGAGTCGCACTGACGAACTGTCTGCCGCCCGCTCCCGCCACCGGATCGCCCGATGATGACCAAGCCGACGACGATGCAGGTCAAAGCCTCGAACACGATGAAGCCCATCGGCGAGGCCCAGATGCCAGACGCTATGACCGCTCTTTACCAGCAGGAGAACGATCTCCTGCCGCCCCGAGAGGACGAAATCGAGAAGGGCAAGGAGCGTCACGCCACCACGAAAACGGCGGCACTCCAGAACGCCCAGACCATCGCCAACCACGAAAGTCCCAAGGCCACCAAGCTTTACGACCGCGCCAGCGATCAGATCACGCTCGACGAGGTGGAGCGGACCGTGATTTAGAAATAAATCTAGCTGATCACCGCCTTCGGTTCCGAAAGTAGCTGATCACCGAACCAACGGAAAAGCCGATAAGCATAAATGTGGAAATGTAGAAACATCGTAAAATAGATAATATGGTTTGCAGATAATTTGGGTGGGAAGTAGCAAGACTGCGAGGAGGCCAATCACTGGGCCGAGGAAAGCCGGAGTAATGCTTTTCTACCAAGTATCCCACCCTTGGGCTGAAATACGCCAGTTTCTCACTTCCAGATTCGCTGGCAAGGAGCAAGTTGCCAGTCGCTTCAATGGGGAAGTTTAGTACGTTTGGGTGGCATGCTTGTTTAGTTTCATGAGATTATGAGTTGTTCACGAGTCATGCCTTGCTCATTTTAGGCATTTTAGGTGCCTGGCCATCCTCGGCCCAGTTGCTACCCGATCACTGATTCCAACTCGGCATTCCGCCCCAGTTGATCGCCCTCGACGGCCCCGAATCGCCTGGATCGGGCAATTTGGATGACCAACCCGCTCCGCAAGGGTAATAATATCACCGTTGGATCGGAAGCCGTGGGCATACCGAACCCGCAGGTGGCAAGGGATTACGGATCGGTGGGGTTCGAGGAAATCATGAATACAAGACGACTTTATCTCGCACTGATGGCGACATTATACCTATGTCTGCCGGGGCGTACTGACGAGCCGCAACCCGGAAAACCGATCCCCGAGCCAAGATTCGACCGCATCGATTACGAACGGCCACAGGACTACCTCGACCTGCACGAGTCGCTCGGCAACCCTGAGCACATTCGCACCCTCGCGGCCTCGCTGAGGGCCGACTCCTCGGATCGGACACTGCTCGCCATCGGCCGATGGATGAACTCGAACCTGACCTGCGACAATCGGGCGGCCTATGCCTGGAGGGACTTCGATAGGGTCCTGGACACCAAGGTTTACGGCGGCTGCGCCGACCACGCCCTGGTCTTCGGGGCGCTTTCCCGTGCTTGCGGCATCCCGACCGTGTGGGTCAAGACGATGGACGCCGACTGGATCAGGGAGTTTCGCGAAGAGGGAGCATTCACCAGTTGGCGGGGCCACGTCTTCCTGGAGGTCCATCTCGGCGGTCGGTGGCGGCTGCTGGACGCCTCGGGGATGCGACTCTACGACGACTACGACCCGGCCATGCGGATCTTGCCGGGAAGCCGCTATGCTTACGATAAGGGGGGCGACCCCAAAGTAATGATCCTCTCGACCGACTGGGAGCGATGGAAGCGGCAGACGGCCGCCTACTTCGCCCGCTTCGATCTGAGCAAACTCCCTGTGGGAGAGGGACGCACCCTGGGAATGGTCTACGTGGTGGCCAACAGCCCCCTCTATCAGGCGGTCGGGCGGCGGATGCAGGCCTTCGGATACCAGTCCCTTTCCTTCAATACCGACTTCGAGCGCCACCTTGCCATGGCAAGGGGTGGTGACCTGATCATCACCTGCGTTGGGGACCGCCCCACGCTCCCCGAGTTGTACCACGCCCGGTACCTTCCCCCGACGAACGAGATTCGTGCAAAGCGGAAGACGGAGCCGAAGGGCGTGATCCGCAAACGACTGGACGACGGCACAAGGGTCATGTTGGTCTACGGTGAGGATGTTAACGAGGTCCTTGAGGTCGTCGAGGGACTCCAACTCGAATCCAGGCAATGAGCCGCCGAAGCGATGTGCTGCCGATCAGGAACCACCTTTGCTCCGAACTGCCATGATGTCCCAGTGTCCGAGGCTTAGCATGGGCCCATCGTGCGAGGTACTGCTCCAGGCCGACGGGCCATCGGCGCCCAATAGGGTCGATGCCCTCTTTGATTCCGACAACGACCGGATCGAGCGAACGGGCTAGTCGGACACTCCCGTTTACCAGCCGAGCAAACCGAGGCAATGAGCAAGTCGCCAGGCACTTCAATGGGAAAGTTTAGGGCGTTTGGGTGGTATGTCTGTTTGGTCGCCCGCCCCGATGAATTATTCAAGAGTCCTGCCTTGCCCATTTTAGGCATTTTAGGTGCCTGGCCATCATCGGCGCCGATAACCATCCAGAAGCCATCAGTCAATGATTGAACTCATGTTGCAGATAAAGGTGGTGCGAATTATGGATTTGCGTATAATTGCATTTTGTATTGCAACTGTTGGTTGTGTTTTGATCACAGGTGTGTCTGTCCCCGCGCAAGCGATTAGCGAAGATAGTCGCTCCAACGGCGGTCGATGGTCTTCTGGTCTCTATTCGACAAGAGATTTTTTGGAACGCAATGGTCCTCACGTTCTACTCGATTTGCCGATGATTCGGAAGGAGTTGCGGATTACGGCGGCTCAATCCTCTGAACTAGAGGCAATGCAAACAAAAGTTCGTGGCTTTGAAAACGCACCATCGGAAATATCGCTAAAAGATACGAATGGATTTGACGTTAATAATGCCGTTAAAGCTAAAATACTAATGCACTATAACCAAAAGCAAATAATACTAAGTCTTGGCACTTCCCAGATACTTGGACCTGCTCAGAATCGACGGTTGAAGGAAATTTGCCTCCAATTGGAGGGAGTTTTGGCCGTCGCACGTCCCGAGATCCAAGAAGCCTTAAATATGGACCAATCGCAAAAGTTGAATGTGGAGGAGATCAAGCGCAAATACGACCAATCCAAGATTACGATTTACAGGAAGAATACCGCGATCATTAGAAAGCAGCGTGTCCCGACCTCGAAAGCTGAGGCAGATAAGCTACAGACAAGCAAACAGCAACGCGAGGCTCGGAATAAGGAGTTTGACAGGCACAAGGCAGAATTTGATTCGATGAGAGAGCGTACGGAGGCTCAAATCAAACGTTGGCTCACCCGGCGGCAGGAGGAGAAATTTAAGAAGCTTTGTGGTGCTCCATTTGAGGAACTGGAAAAGATGAGTGTCCCGGGGTTGGATTGGAAGCGATAAGAACTTTGGCGTCAGAAGCAAGAATCAAAGAAGAAAGAATCATGAGACTTTAGTCGACTTTAGTTGCTTTGGCCGGAAGCAAATGGAGTTGGCTATTAGCGATTTAATTAGTAAAGATGTCGATAAACGCTGTTGGCGAAGCATGGCCACGTTGTTGCAGGGTCCGATACGCGCCCATCAACACCGCTTGAGTATCGGCTCCACGATCGCTCCGATTGCCGAAGCTGTTCTTGCGGACCATCACCGCGGGGCGGCTCCCGAGTTCGGCGTGGTTGTTGCCGAACCAAGGAGCAAGCCGCCAGGCACTTCAGAGGGGAATTTCGGGATGTTTGGGGGGTATCCTTGTTTGGTCGCCTGCTCCGATGCATTCTCCAGGAATCCTGCCTTGCGAATTATAAACGTTTTATGGGCATGATTATCTAAGTATAAATCTAATCGTAGGCCCTGATGCGATGATGCAACAGGTGGCAGATCTCTGTCGTGTTGGCCTTGAGCCTTTCCCGGCGGAGCGGGGCCAGGATTCTTCACGGCCTGCCATGCCTGAGCCAGGCGCTGCCCGGTCTCCCTTCGCTCCGTCGCCGGGGAAGACGTACCTCACGCTCAGGTCAGGGAAGCAGCCGGGACCGATCAAGCGGAGGCGTGGGAGGCTGCAGGAAGCAGCCACCGCCAAGCGATTTGAATTTGTGAGCCTCAGTAGTTCGTGGTGCTGTCGTACTGGTTCTCGTCTTTAGTGAGGTCCCAGTACAGGAGAGACCCAAACGCGGCAGCAGCTACAGTGCACACTGCAGCGAGGCCGGCGAAGCGGGCAACCTCCTTGGTTCCTTCTCCGGTGGCGTAGGCCCCTCGTCGTAACGTCCTCCTGACTTTCGACCTTTTCCACGTCCAGCGGCGAGCCTTCGACGTCGAGTCAACTCGCTTTTGCGTTCTCTGTAGAGCCTGTTCCGGGGCGGTCAGTGTCGCGGAGACAGGAATCTCGGAACTGAGCTTTCGGTGGGCAACCTGCGGGCTGGTACAGCCTGCGAGTTGGGGAATGTATCCAGCAAGGATCATGTATGTGATGAAGTTGCGGACCATCGGCTGTCGGTTCGACGGGCTTAGAAATGGCATAGCTATGCCCCAGCGAAAGGGGAGATTCGACCGACACACTTACCGGGGGGAGTGGGCGAAGAGATGCAGCGGGAACGTATCCGAGGATCGGGAAACCGTCAATATCATTAAGTCATGATCGTCAATGCTGATGTGGGCTTTGCACCTGACCGTTCTGGGGCTTCGCTCCGGCGTTAGACCAGTCTGGTACTCTATCCGGGCCCGGCGACCGGTTACGTTAGAGGTCCTTGTCGGGCTTGGGTTTCCTGTGCCGCAGGATGGACCACGCGGCGAATGCGAGGAAGAGGCATAAGCCGAAAGCGAGCAGTGGGACGACTACCAAGAGGCCCAGGGACCAAGGGAACTCGGCCGCTGCCCTGTAGCGTTTGTAGAAGGGCATGTTGGCGATCTGCGGATCGAGTCGGATCGCTTCATCGAAGGAGGCGATCGCTTTATCGAATTCCCACTTCTCGGTCAAGGCGGCGCCACGACTACAGTAGGCCATGCCATTATTCGGATCGAGCCGGATCGCTTCGTCGTATTCGGACAGCGCATTGTCAATCTTGTGCTTATTTAGCAAGGCATCCCCACGCCATCTGTGAGCCTCGGAGTGATTCGGATCGAGCCGGATCAACTCATCAAAGACGACGATGGCTTGATCGTAATCCGCTCTCTCGAACGCGTCCAAACCACGTTGGGCCTCTTCAGCAAACGTCGGATTCTCCGGGTTTGGGGGGAGCGACTTGGCCGCTGCCCTGTAGCGTTTGTAGAACGGCATGTTGGCGATCTGCGGATCGAGCCGGATCGCTTCATCGAAGGAGGCGATCGCTTTATCGAATTCCCCCTTCACGGTCGAGACGGCGCCACGACCACAGTAGGCCATGCCATTTTTCGGATCGAGCCGGATCGCTTCGTCGTATTCGGACAACGCCTTGCCGAACTCAAACTTATTCAACGAGGCATCCCCACGCCATCTGTGGGCCTCGGAGTGATTCGGGTCGAGCCGGATCAGCTCATCAAAGGCGACGATGGCTTGATCGTAATCCGCTCTCTCGAACGCGTCCAAACCACGTTGGGCCTCTTCAGTAAAGTTCGAATTCCGTGTGTTGGGAGAATCGCCTGAGACACGGCCTCTGAACTGGGAGAGGATTCCCAAATTGGCCGCCAGGAACAATACCGCCAGCGTGATCGCAATTGATGCAGAGATGATGAATGTAAAAGAATTTAGTGATTCTGGGGATTTGGATCGATTCGCTCTGGATACCGACGGCGACGTGTCCGGCCCAATCTCCTGTCCGACTCTCGTCAACGTCTCCACCGCTGTTTTCATTTGCTCAGCCTGTTGGAAGCGGAGCTCCGGTTCGCTATCGAGCGCACGCAGGACGATCTCGTCCAAACGAACGTCGATCCGGACTTTACGTGATGGGAGTTCGAATTGGCCTGCGGGCAATTCGCCGGTGAGCATTTCGTAAAGGACCACGCCGAGAGAATAGATATCGGCGCGATGGTCGGCTGCTTGGGGAGTCGCGTGCTGTTCCGGGGCCATGTAGTGCGGCGTGCCGACTCTCTGCTCCTCGTCGGGCGTGCTGTCGCCCCCCAGCATCTTGGCGATGCCGAAGTCGGCGATTTTCACCTGGCCGGCCTTGTCGAGCAGCAAGTTCTCCGGCTTGATGTCGCGGTGGACGACGGCATGATCGTGCGCGTACTGCAGCGCGTCGCAGATTGGCGGCACAATGGCCAAGGCCTCTTTTGGCTCGAGCCGGCGCGTGCGGAGGAGTTGGCGCAGGTTCACGCCGTCAACGTACTCCATCAGCAGATAAAACAGCCCGTCGGCCTGTCCGAAGTCGTAGACCGTGACAATGTGCGGGTGACTCAATTTTGCAAGTGCCTGGGCCTCGCGAGCAAAGCGTTCGGCGAATTGCGGATCTTGTTCCCGCTCGGGGGCGAGGATCTTGAGGGCCACGACTCGGTCGAGCGATTTTTGCCGCGCCTTGTAAACCACCCCCATACCGCCGCGTCCCAGGCAGGCCAAGACTTCGAGCTGCGGGAAATGGGTCGCAATCTCTTCCAGCGAGGGGGGCTCTGATCGCGAGGCTTCCGCACCGGTGAGGACGCTGTCAGCCGTGAGATTGAGATTTGCCAGGCAGCGGATACAGAGGCCTTCGGGCGCATCAGTAGCCACTTTGGCGCCGCAGCGCGGGCATTCCGGATGGATGGAGGTGGATGCGGTCATGTTTCACCGATCAGCTATGAAGAGTTTTGTCCGAGGGGTTTTGGGGCCGCTCGAAACCCTAGCCGCCGCTCAGCGCTGCCACCACATAACGCAGCTCGTCCTCCAACTCGTCCGAGTTGGAAACGGTCTGCGCGACTTGCTCGCGGAACAGCTCGCGAAACCGCTTGCGGAGCCGATGGACGGCGGCCCGTGCCGCGCCGGCGCTGACTCCGAGCGCAGCGGCGACTTCGCCATAAGGAATCGTGCCCCGCTCCGCGGTTAAGAACTCTTTCAGACGCTCGAATTCGGGCAGGCGCTGCAGCCGCTCATACTCGGCGCGGAGCCGAATCAGCGTTTGCTCCAGCACCGTGACAGCCCAACGCCGCTCGAAGATGCGTTCCGGGGTCATCGAGTCCGCGGGCTCCGTCTGATAGCGGCTCTCGGCCGCTGCGGCATCCAGCGGGACATGGGGGCGCCCACCGCCCCGTTTGAGCGCCCTCGCTCGGTCCCACTCATTGGCGAGAAACCGCTGGAGCGCGACGAGTAGGAAGGTGCGGAAGCGTCCCTTTTCCGACGCTGCCGCATGAAGGTATCCTTTTTCCAGCAGCCGCGAAAAAAACTCCTGGGTGAGGTCCTGCGCGTCGTGCGAGTGGTGTCCCTGTCGCCGCACATACGCATAGAGCGGATACCAATAGATGCGGCAGAGCAGCTCCATCGCCTCCGCCGAAGTCGGCGAAGACTTGTCCTGCGCTGTCAGGACAAGCGACCAGTGCGTCGTGGAAAACCGCGATGACGACGCATGAATTTCTTCGGATGGCTCGCGCGGCTGAGACATGCTGGCCAGAACCCGCATTTTGGTGATGGACGACGGCCCAAGCCCGAGATGCCGTGCATTGTAACCGGTATAAAGGAATTAAGGATTTGTCGGAGCTTGTTATCGACTTTGTCGAGCACGCAAGCGTTCTGAACCCAGCTTTCAAGTTGCACGACTCCGGCTTTCGGTACTTCTTCGCCATTGCCTGGCCGATCGGCGTATTGAGGTCGAGTGTTTCGGTCAGGGAAACGAAGCCGATACCGAGATCGATCAACTCACGGAAGGGCATATCCACCGGACACGTTGAAGCCCAGCCACCCGCACCCGTTGACGGCAAGATTAGCCAGGGCGAAAAAAAGCGCCAATCTTGTGCTGAACACGATGGGGGACATTCATGGATCTCCTCGACGACGACGAGTTGGAGCGATCGGCGGTCGTGGCCAACTGCCGAATGAACCGGGAGCGAAATCTTGCTGGCACCAATGGCTACGACAAGGAACTTGGTTTCAATCCGCTCGATCTCCTGCGTGAGCGGGCCTCCAACGGTCGCTCGGCGACCTGGCTGGACCTCTGCTGCGGCAGCGGCAAGGCGCTGATCGAGGCCGCTCGGATCGTCCACAACAACGGGCTCGGAACGACGATCACGATCGTGGGTGTGGATCTGGTCGGGATGTTCCTCAGGCCCGACCCCGACTTGCCCGGTTTGCGGTTGGTGACAGCATCTCTGAGTGCCTGGGGTGCGGACCGTCAGTACGACGTGATCACTTGCGTCCACGGGCTGCACTACGTCGGCGACAAACTCCGGCTTATTTCCCGGGCCGCCTCCTGGCTGACCGAGGATGGGCTGTTCGCGGCAAGTTTAGATCTTCACAACCTGAGGTGGAGCGACGGCAGCGCGGCGGGACGGAACGTCTCGACTGCGTTGCGGCGGGAAGGGGTGGAGTACGATCCGAGGCGTCGGCTGATCCGTTGCCGCGGGAAGAAAGCGCTCCTCGACCTGCCCTTCCGCTACATGGGCGCGGACGACCGGGCCGGGCCGAACTCTACGGGCCAGCCGGCCGTCAATTCCTATTACGATCGGGTTTCCGGACCCTCGTAGGCAGGAGGAGCCGAGTCTTTGTCCCCGAGCCGGCCGGCCCTGGTCCGCCGTCGGGTCGGCGAGGTGTAGCCGGCTTGCACTGCGCAAACAGAGAGAGCGTGGCAATGATGCCACGCTCTCTGAAGGTTACGGTGTCGAATTGGGCGGAATGAAGCGGGGATCACGATCTCGTCGCGATCCCCTGCCCTCCGATCAATGCCTGAACAGGAACTCCTTCGAGTTGATCAAGACCCATCCCAGGTCTTCGACGGCCTGTCGGCGGTCGGTCGCGGCATTCAGGTGCTTGACGGCCGCGGCCATCTCGCTGGCGTTGGGGTCACGAGCGAGGGCCACCAGGTAGAGCTCCTTGGTGATCTCCTCGGGCGTCTTCGTGCTCTTCGCCAGCGTGGACATACGGCCGTTGTCGTCACGGAGCTTGCCGTTGACCGTGGCGCCCCCGATGAGTTGGAGGGCCTGTGAGAGGTTCGAGTCGCTCTCGCGTTCGCATTCGCAGGCGAGTTCGCGAGCGGGCCGGCCAAAGGTCTTGAGGAACGGGTTCTCCATCTTGCCATCGGGAATCTGGGTCGCCCGGAAACCCTTGGGCAGATTGTCGAACGTGGTGACGGTCGAGGTGACCGTCGAGATGGCATCGAGGAGAACCTCGGCGGGCAAGAGCTTGGTGAAGGCGTGCGAGAAGTAGAGCGTATCGTCGCCGTTGAGCTCGTTGGTGCGAGCGCTGAGTTGATAGGTTCGGCTGATCAAGATCGACCGGATCAAGGCCTTGAGGTTGAACTTGCCTTGAACGAACTCGGCGGTCAGGCCGTCCAGCAACTCATCGTTGGAGGAGGGGTTCGAGTCGCGGAAGTCATCGACCGGCTCGACGATGCCACGGCCGATCAGGTGATACCAGACCCGGTTGACCAGGCTCTTGGCGAAGAACGGATTGGCGGGTCCGGTCAGCCAGGTGGCGAGCGCCTGACGACGATCGGGCACCGCCGGGTCATCGAGCACCGGGCCGCCGAGCACCTTCGGCTTCATGACTTGCCCTGTCCTCGGCTGACGGACTTCTCCATCCTTTGCGCTGAAGACGACTTCATCTTCAGGGAGCGCGCCCTTCTTCTGGCGGACCCTCGCGAAGAAGGCGGCGAAGCCGTAGTAATCGTCCTGAGTCCACTTCTCGAAGACGTGGTTGTGGCACTTGGCGCACTGGATCCGGACGCCGAGGAAAAGCTGAGCGGTCGTTTCGGTCAGGTTTTCCGGGTCACGACTAATGCGGTAGTAGTTCGCGGGCGGGTTCTTGAAGGCCGAGCCATCGGCCGTCAGCAACTCGCGGACGAACTGGTCCATCGGCGTGTTCTTTTCGAGGTGCGAGCGGATCCAGCGGTTGAATCCGAACGTTCCCTTCGACTGGATCAGGCGGCCGTTGGACCGGAGGATATCGGCGAACTTCAAAGTCCAGAAGTCATAGAACTCAGGACGATCCAGCAGCCGGTCGGCCAGTTGCTCCCGACGAGTGGGTGAGGGGTCGGCTAGAAACGCCTCGACTTCTTCCGGGCGGGGCAAGACACCGATGGTGTCAAGGTATGCGCGGCGGATGAACTCCGAGTCGGTGCACGGCTCGGACGGGCTGATCCGCATTCGGTTGAGCTTGGCGTAGACCGTTTTGTCGATCACGTTGTCGGCGGGAACTTCGGCCAATTTGAAGCCGGGGACCTCAACCAGGTGGGTCAACCTGACGTTGGCGACCAGGTCGAGGTAGTGGGCGATGATCGCCACTTCCCCACGCGACTTGAAGGTGACGTGGCCGTCCACATCCACTTCGGCGATTTCGGGATTCGAGGAGTCGTAGTAACCAATCGAGGTGACGTCACGCACCGTGCCGTCGGCCATGTGGAGCAAGGAGACGACCTGCTGCGTCTTGGCGACATCGTTGAGGACCCGCGCCCCTGGCAGGATTTCGAGCCGTACGGGAGCGACGGCCCCTGGGTCGTCTTTGCCCCCCTCCTGGATCCAGTCGTGGAGGAATTCGTAGGCCTTGGTGTTACGGATCAGCCGCAACCCTCCCTCGTGGGGAAGTTCTCCGAGCGGCTTACGGAGGAGCAGGCTGGTCTCGGCGGCGAGCGGGTTGATCCGCCGGCCGGCGACTTCGCGGGTGAGCGTGATGAAGTCTTGGTCGGGGAGATAGCCGCGGAGGCTGAGACGGAACCCCCCCTTTCCGGTGGGGGTGCCGTGGCAGGCGCCCATGTTGCAACCGGCCTGGCTCAACGCTGGCATCACATCGCGGCGGAAGCTCACCGGCGCCGGCAGCCCTGTCTTCTCAACGTTGACGACCGTCGATGTTTCGAGACTGCCGCGTCGGGCCACGATGGTGGCCGTGCCATCGCCTACGGGCACCACTCGCCCCTTGGGGGTGACGGTGGCAATCTCTGGGTTGAGGCTGACCCATTCCAGAGCGCGGGTCAGATCGCGGACCGTCCCATCGGCATAGGTCGCAGTGACGATCAACTGGCTCGTCGCTCGTCGGCCTCGTAGTATCGCGCCCGTGGGCTCGATGGCAACTGAGGACGGAGTCCCGATCAACACGGCCGGGTCATCGGCCGCACGGACCGGACCCGCCTGCCAGATCAGAAGCGCGGAGAGGGCAAGCGCCCATGACCCCTTGGTTCGTCGAGCGTGCATCGATCGCTCCTCGTCGTCGAATTTCGAAACGGAGGCGAGAGAGTCGCTCTTTCGGGACCGCAGGGAGCGGCCGGCCGAAAGTGCGGCGGGTTTGACGAGCTCTCGTCGAGACACCGTCGTAATTCTCAAACCATACTCGAACAGTGACGGTTGTTTCAAGCAAAGTCAAACAATTTCCAGAGGAGCGAGTTGATTCGTCGCGACGCCATGAGTTCCCCCGCAGGACCATTTCGAGTCGTTCCCTTCAGTTTCAAGTACCCACGCGATTCCAGATTCTTGGCCGACCAGCCCTTAGGTCTCTCGAATAAGAGGATCAGGCAAGATTGCCGGATCGCTCCGCGCACGCTCTCTGGCCTTGCAGCATTAGCTCGAACGGGTAAAATTATCAGTGTAGAAATGCCTATCCCGGTGATTCCGGACAAGTTCTCCCACACCGACTTGAGTGTCTTGCCTCATTTCTTTGTCGGATGTGGTAAACTGGACAAGACCGGTAAAAGCCGGTAGCCTCGTGACGAACAATTTCCGTCCTGCTATCTCAAAAAAATAGCGGGGCTCGGGGTGGTGCCTTGACGGTGTGTCTCCGAGGAGTGGTGACGCAATCCCGGGCAGTTCAAGGAGGAGACGGCAATGGCTTTGCGTGGCTGGAGTGACGTGGTGCGTTACGGCGTACCGGGTTTGTTGTTGGGCCTGGCTGTTATGGGAGGGTTCGGCAATGTGCGGGGGCCTTCAGCCTTGGCGGATGGCTTGCCTGGCGCGGAACGGTCTCGGATGGCAGCGGCGGCCGGCAACGACGCTTCAGGCACTATCGCCTTTTCGACGTCGAGCAACGGCGGAACATCGCAATTTCTTTATTTGATTGATACCAAGGCCCATGCCTTTGCGATCTACCGGATCGATCCCTCGAACCCTAAGGGAGCGGTTCAGCTCGCGGGCTGTCGGCAATACCAGTGGGATATGAAGCTGAGCCAATATAACAACGCGGAACCGGATGTCGCCTCGGTCGAGTCGATGATCAAGACCTTGGGGCAGCCGACGCGTTAGTTTCGAGGGAACGTGGGCGTGTTCGCCGTCGCGATCCCTCCTCAGCCGATCTCGGAACGCGAATCGAACCGAATACGACCGGCCGTTGAGGCCGACTCCGACCGCGAGGAGCACGTCCATGGCTCAATTCTATACTCTCGAAGAAGCTGCCCGCGTCCTTGGAATGAGTCCCGAGGAATTGCAGGGCAAGGCTCAGCAGCGTGAAGTCCGCGCGTTCCTTGATGGTGGTTCGTGGCGGTTCCGCGTCGTTGATGTGGATGAGTTGGCGCGTCGGCGGGGCCTGGGCAGCGATGCCGAATTGCGCCTCTCCGACCTTGATGTACCTGTCACCAAGGCCGAGCTGGGCGATGATTTCGACCTCTCCGAATTCAACCTCGGTGTGGCCGACGCCGATCTTGGCCCCGCGTCGATGGAAGTGTCTGGGGCGGATATCAACTCCGACCACGATATTCTGCTCGACGACCTGTCACTTCCCCCGAACCCGATGTCCGCTTCGAGCTCGGTGATCATCGGCATGCATAACAGCGGTGGGAAGCTGCCGGGCGATTCCGACGTCCGTCTGATTCCCGACAGTCCTCACCCCGGCGCACGTCCGAGCGACTCGGATGTGCGGTTGGCGTCGCCCACCAGCTTCAAGCCGCCGAGTGACTCGGATGTGACGTTGATCGCCGACGACACCTCCGATTACCAGGCGCTGGCGCCCAAGCCGAACGACACGGCCGTCCGGCAGAGTCCCGTCTTCGGTTCCTCGGCGGAAGTGCCGGCGATCCACGAAGAGGAGGAAGCCGACAGCGATTTCGAGCTGACCCCCTCAAGCGTGATCGACGCGTTGCAGCCCGACTCCGGAAGCGACTTCGAGCTGAGTGCGCTGGAGGAGCCGAGCGACGAGTTCGAAGCGACTCCGATGGTCAGGCCGAGCGACTCGGACGTGACCGCCGCCGATCCCGGCTTCTCGGGCATCAACCTGTCGCGGCCGAGCGATTCGGGCATCAATCTCCAGATGGCGCCGGGCCTGGGTCTGAATGCCGGGGCGAGCTCGATCGAACTGGCCCCCTTGAGCGGCGACGACATCAAGGCGATGCCCTCCCCGCCCAAGCCAACCAAGAAGCCCGGCCTGGCGGCGACTCCGCCTCCCGCGGCCCGCAAGGCCGAGAAGGACATCTTCGACGATACCGACTTCGAGGTCGACGCCCTGGCTTCCGACGGCGACGCGGATGACAGGACCATGCAGCTCGAAGCGGCCAGCGACTTTGAGCTCGAGGAGGCCGATACCGGCTCCGAGGTCTTCGCGATCGACGAGGACGACGTCGACCAGAATGCGGCGACCGCGATGGGCCCTGCACTCCTCGACGAGGAAGAAGACGACGACGGCTTCGAAGAAGCGACTTCCGGCGAGATGGCCAGCGCCTGGGACGTGGAGAGCGAGAGCGATTCGCCCTCTTCGGCGGGACGTGCCGCCGCCGCGCCTTCAGTACTGGCCGCGCCTGGTGCGTCGGCTGAGTGGGGCGGTCTCTGGGTCGGTATGCTCGGGGTCGCCACCCTGTTCATGCTCTTCCTGGCGTTTGTGTCGCTGGATCTCGTACGCAACCTCTACGAATTCCAGGGCAATTCACCGGCGTCTGGGCTCGTCAGGAGCCTGGCGGGCTTGATCTCGAGCTGAGCCATCGATCTGTTTGCGAAGACCCGTTCGCCGGGATGCGGACGGGTCCTTCTGACCTGATTTATCGATGATAAGGATTCTTCGGTGGACCGGTCGTGCCGAAAGGAGTCGGAACGGATGGTCGAGCCGTCCTGGCCGTTACGAGCAACGCGTCTGTTGGCCTTCGGATTGGCCGGTCTTTTGACCGGCTGTTCCTTTGTTCCCCGTTCGCGGCTCGAGGATTGCCATAAGCTGAGCCAGACTCTCGAAGCCGATAAGGCTCGTCTCAACGACACCTTGTTGAGTCAACGCTCGCAATACAGCGAGCTCCTTCAACGCGCCGATGACGATGCCCGGCGGCTTCTGACGCAGGATAACGAGGTCAAACGTCTGCGGGGGACGGTCCAGGCCTATCAGGATGAACGCGACCAACTCGCTGCCGATTACGCCCGCGTCAAGAACTTGCTCCAGGCCTCGGCCAATCCGGTTTCGACCTCGATGATCGATCGATTCAAGGAGTTCGCCAGGGACCGTCCAGGTTGCGAGTTCAATTCGATTTCGGGAGTCTTGACCCTCTCATCCGACGCGTTGTTCGAGCCAGGGAGCGACGAGCTCAAACCGGCCGCCCGGCCCTTGCTCAAGACGCTCGCGACCGCACTCCAAGATTCGGCGGCCAAGGACGTCCGCATCCTGGTCGCTGGCCACACCGATAGTTCTCCGGTGCGGCAGGCGAGCCTTCAGGAAGAGGCCCCTGCCCCGGGACACCTGAGTCTGGATCGAGCGACCCGGATCCGTGACCGACTCGCCCACGAGGCGCGACTCGATCCCGCGCGGATCGAGGTTGCCGGCTTCGAGTCGTCGGAGCCCATGACGGACGACCTGGATGACGCGTCGAGGGCTCAAAATCGCCGGATCGAGATCCACTTGTTCGGCCGGCCGCCCACGACGGTCACTGCTCCCGGCCCTTGACTTCGGCTCGGATTCCCTCGCATAATCCAATTTGTGTTGAAGGTTCGAGGGTTCCACCCGCCCCCACCCTTCCTTTTTGCGATCCTGGAGCAGGAACCATGTTCAAAGCTCTGAGCGCCCTTTGCGGGGCCTTGGTCGTTTCTAGTGTGAGCGTGGCCGGCGCGGCCGGAATTCGTGGAGACTATGTCGAGGCCCGCACGGCTGACGTTTTCACCGGCCCTTGCTTCTCCAACGCCGAAGTTTTCATCTACGGTAAGCAGGCGATCATGGCCTGGAAAGTAACCGAAGGCGCTTACAACGGGGTCGAGCTGAACGGCTTGAGCGTCGCCGCGGCCCTGCAAGCATCGACGACCCTTTCCGAAGATAAGCCCGACCAGGCCAGCGCGGTGATCATCGTGGATGCCAACGCCAACGAGCGCCAGCGCGAGGCCTTGATCGCAATGGCCCGTGAACTCGGCGGCAAGCGGCTGGCGAATATCGTCGACGTCAAGTCGTCCCGGATCAGCCTGAAGGTCGAAGCCCACTCGGTGGCCGATACGGCGGAGACCCATGCCGCTCATGGCATGCCTCATGCCCCTCGGGCCTCGTTCTGGGCCGCGAACCTGGCCCAAATCGTCACCCGTCCGCTCGACGAGGGCGACCACTTCTGCGGCAATGAAGTCGTGGCTTACGCCCCGCTCTCCAAGGGCGTTGTGGCCCTGCCGGCCTACACCCTCGGCCACCAGTACAAGGGGCAAGGGCTGGAGTCGAAGTGGGATGACCCGAACTGCCGCAGCAGCTATGTCGGTCGTTTCTCGCTCTGAGAGCAACGGCCGAGGTTTCGGCCAATCCGAATGTTCCCAGGGAACGCCGAGGGGAGGCCCGATCCGACCATCGGGCTTTCCCTTGGCGTTTTCTCGTGACGACGCATCCAACACGAGCCCATGTTGGGCGAGGCGGCGGACTCGGCCGCATTGACGACTCCCAATGACGTTGAGAATCGAGACTCCTTATGCGTTGGAACCGTGTCCTCGCCCTGCTCAGTTTGCTACTCCCCGCCAGCGTTCAGGCTCAGGAGTCGTTCAAGATTGAGCCGTTGAAGGAAGCTCCTCCCGCGGCCTTGGCCGATCCCATCAAAGCCACCTTGAACGCCGAAGGGATCCGGATCGTCGACGATCAGGGAAAGCCCTATGCCGATCTCTGGTTCCGCAAGGCGATCCCGGCTGCCGGCAAACCGGCCGGCCCTCAGGGGCCTGTCTTATTTCCGACGCTCAAGACGGGGGAATTGATCGGGGCGCTTCGTTTTTCCGACGAGGGGCGTGACTTCCGCGATCAGGCGATCTCCAAAGGCGTTTACACCATGCGTTATGGGCTTCAGCCCATGAATGGCGACCACCTTGGCGCGAGTCCGTTTCGCGACTTCGCGCTTCTCTTGCCCGCGGCGAAGGACAAGACGCTCGGAGACCTGGACCAGAAGCTCTTGCACGAAGAGAGTGCGGAGTCGGCAGGAACGAGCCACCCTGCCATCTTGATGTTGCTCGAGGTGCCCCCGTCTGCTCCCAAGGGGGGGCCCTCGATGGTTCATGACGAGGAAAAGAACACCTGGGGCGTGGTTTCGACGTTGAATCTGGTTCCCAAGGGGGAGACGGCGGCGATTCCGCAGCCGATTCAACTCGTCGTCATCGGTGTGGCTGCGCTTTGAGCGAGCCACTTTGCCTCAAGGGGGCTGCGATTCGGTCGAACTTTCCGCCGGCCGGCGGGTTCCGGCCGTTTTTCGTCTTTCTTGTCGGGTCGGCTTCAGCCTCCCTACTGGTCTCGAGGTGGTGACAGGCTGAAGCCGGACCCACGAGCAGAAAAAGTTTCACCCCGCGAGGGTTCGGGCTGACCTCCGCATCGCGTTCCGCAATCCCTGCTTTTCATTCCACGAGGCTGCATGCCGCTCCCTTTGCTGTTCGCCCTCTTTCTGGCCTTTGGACTCGAATCGGCAGGCCCTTTCAATCCACTGACTCAGGCAGAGCTTGGAAGCCGGGCCACGGCCGCGCTCGGCCTGGTTGCGCTGGTCTCACTGGCGTCGATGGGGCTCGGCCTCTGGGTCTCGACCCGGGTGGCTCGCACCGGGCACGCAAGCAACGCATTGCGCCGTGGCTACTCACGATCGGCTCGCATACTCGAAATCTCGATCCTGGTCAGTTTCAGCGTAATCATTCATGAGTGGCAGTGGCCTCGCGTGGTGCGGACCGCTCTCGGAGCAGGGCCAGTGGCGGTTGTCGAGGAAGCCCTGATTCTGCTTCCGTTCGTGCTGATGCAACTCGTGAGCTGGTGGGGGCTTTATCCCGCCGAGAAGATCCTGCGAAGCGGCTTCGGAGTGACCCGGACGGCGGGCCGTGGTCGTTACGTTCTACTCCGGGCGCGGCAGACCTTGGGCCTTGTACTGCCGGTCCTGGTCGTCTTTTCGCTCGGCCAAGACCTGGTAAGTCGCCAATGGCCGGAGCTATCGGCCAGCGCCTGGGCTTTGCCGATCGAGGTCTGCCTGATGGGGGTGCTCGTTCTGGTGCTCTCGCCTCTCTTTATCCGGCTGGCCTGGCCGACGCGGCCCCTGCCTCACGGGCCGTTGCGAGAACGCCTGGAACACCAGGCGCAGCGACTCGGCTTCCGCTGCTCGGATATCCTGATCTGGGATACGGGGCAAGCGGTTGTCAACGCCTGCGTGACGGGCTCATTGCCGAGGTTCCGCTACGTGCTTCTCTCCGACGCTCTGATCGACTGCCTCAACGACCACGAGATCGCCGCGGTCTTCGGCCATGAGATCGGGCATATCGCGCATCGGCACCTCCTCTTTTTTGGTTTCTTTTTCCTGGGCAGTCTGGGTGTCCTGGCTTTGATGGGCGAGGCGATCGACCCTCCCCTGCTCGCCCTCTCGAACGTCCTGGGCGGCCAGTCGCATCCGGTTCTGGGCATGATCATTCAGGCGGCCACCGTCCTGCTCACGGCCGGCCTCTACTTCCTCGTGGTGTTCGGACACGTCTCGAGGCGCTTTGAGCGGCAGGCCGATGTCTTCGGTTGCCGGGCCGTCTCCTGCGGCCAGGTCGAATGCCCTCCCCACCTCGACCTCGATCGCCAGCCGGGGCGAGAATCATCCGGATCCGGGCTCTGTCCGGTCGGGATTCGGATCTTCGCCAATGCGCTCACGAACGTTGCCACCTTGAACGGGATGGAATTCAAGACACGATCCTGGAGACATGGCAGCATCGCGCGGCGGATCGCCTTCCTCGAAGGGCTGGAGGGAAAACCGGAAGCGGTCAACCGGTTCCAGTCGGATGTCTCTCGACTGCGGGTCGTGGTGGCTGTCGGGTTGATCTCGGCCGTCTTGATCGCGCTGGCGACGGGTTCGGTCGATCATTTGCGGTGAACGCCAGTTCTGGCGTCCGGACCCACGCAACGGGGGTTTCACGGAGTGGGGTCGGCCTGATCGGCCGGGAGCAGTGCGGTCTGGCCTTCGCAAGGAGCGGTCGGCGAATGGGGCTCCCGGCTTGAGGAAAAGTCACGCGATGTGGCTTTGTGGGTCGGGCTGACTTTGTTATAGTCCCCGTACATCTTCCGCACCCGGACAAAGGACGTGTCCGCCCCGCGACAAGGAGGTCGTCGCCATGCCTCAGTGGCCCATCCGAGTCAAGTTGATCGCTGGCTTGACCTTGGTTGTCGGCATGATGCTCACCCTCATGGGCGGGTCGATCTTCGGCCTGCACGCGTTTCACGCGAGCAACCTGAAGCTGGTTGATCAACTCCACGAGCTGGGAGCGTCGAAGGAACTTTTGCAAGTCGTCGTTCCGCTCGAGAGCATGGGGGACGTCGACACGCCCGAGGAGCGGCTGGAGCTGAAAAACAAGGTCGATCAAGCGCAAAAGGCGTTGCTCGACTATCATACGTGGCTCCGGAAGAATACCACGCAGGGCAACCGGGCCGACGACGGCCGCGACGAGTTGGGGCTCGCCTTCCTGATCGACAGCGATCTGACCGCGATCCTGAATGAGCTGAACCCAGGGGCCCCGATCGAGCCGAGCCTGCCGGGGACGATGACCTACTTGGCCCGTCACCCCGAGTCGCAGCCGATCGCCGTGGCCGGTTCTCAGGATCCGGTCCGGCTCAGTCAGACGATCGCGCGGCTGAATCATCGCGTCATGGAACTCCCGGACATCCTGCACCGCGACTTTTACGCGGTTCTCACGATGTCGAAGAACCAGTATCAGACCAGCCGGATCATCGTCTGGACCTCGGCGCTGGCCGTGTTGGCGATGCTCTGCGGGCTCTCCGCCTTGTTTCACCGCTGGGTCCTCTACCCGGTTCGACTCCTTCAACGCGGCGTCCGTCGCGTGGCGCGGGGCGGCTTCGATTATAAGATCGACCTCAAGACCGGCGACGAGATGCAGGCCTTGGCCGAGGCGTTCAATGACATGACCGCGCGGTTGAGCGTGACCTATGCCGATCTCGAGCGCCAGGTTCATGAGCGAAGCCGTCAACTGGTTCGCTCGGAGCAGTTGGCGGGCGTCGGGTTCCTGGCCGCGGGGGTGGCCCACGAAATCAACAACCCGTTGGCATCAATCGCATTCTGCTCCGAGGCGCTTGAAAACCGCCTGGGGCCGATGCTCGATGCCCACGATGGCGCCGACTCGAAGGTCGTTCGCAACTATCTGCGGATGATCCAGGAAGAGGCGTTCCGCTGTAAGAACATCACCGAGAAACTGCTCGACTTCGCTCGCTGTGCGGAGATTCAGCGGGAACGGACCGACATGGCCGGCCTCATCCAGGGGGTGGTCGAGATGATCCGGCACATGGGCAAATATCGCGGCAAGCGTATTGTTTTCCAGCCCCGTGAGGCCGTCATGGCGCACGTGGACAGCCAGGAGATCAAGCAAGTCGTCCTGAACCTGGTGGTCAACGCGCTCGATTCGATGGAGCCCGAAGGCACGCTTCGGATCGAGATGCGTCACGCCGAAGGGATGGCGGAATTGGTCTTCGCCGACGATGGCTGCGGCATGTCTCCAGAAGTGCTCGAGAATATTTTCGAGCCGTTCTTCACGAAACGTAAGGTAGGCAAAGGGACGGGGCTGGGCCTGTCGATCACACATCGGATCGTCAGCCAGCACCAGGGGGAGATCATGGCGACCAGTCCAGGTGAAGGGGCGGGAGCCACGTTCATGGTCCGGTTGCCAATTCGCCCGGCCGAGGACGCTCCCCACGAGTCGGCGATGTCTTCTAAGAACCATCGCGCGGCCTGACGCCTGACGATCTTAAGCACGAAGGTGGGGAATTCTCCCCGATTCGGTTGAGTCTCACGGAGGAGACCTGTCTCATGGAGAAGTCCCACCAGGGTGGCCTCAGAATTCTGTTCGCCGACGACGAGGCCCACCTGCGCGACCTGATGCAGATGGAGCTTCCTCGCCTTGGCCATGAAGTGACCGTCTGCCCCGACGGGGCGTCGGCCTTGCGAGCCCTGGAGAAGGGGTCGTACGACGCCGCCTTGCTCGACCTGCGGATGCCCGGCATGACCGGCATCGAGGTCCTCGGTAAGATTCGCCAGCTCAATCCCGACACGCAGGTCATCATCCTGACCGGGCACGCCACGGTTGATACCGCCGTCCAAGCGTTGCGGCTGGGGGCCTTCGACTACCTGACCAAGCCTTGCAAGTGGGCTGAGCTCGAGGTGATCTTGAGCCGGGTCAGCGAACGGCGCGACCTGACCAACAAGGCAGCCGCGCTCGAGACCCGTCTGAAGAGCGCCGAGGGGTCGCCGACCCTGATCGGTGACACGCCGTCGATGCTTTCGGTCCGCCGCCTGATCGACACGATTGCGCCGACCGACGCCAGCGTCATGATCCTGGGCGAGACCGGCACGGGCAAAGAGCTGATCGCACGCAGCCTGCATGACAAGAGCAAGCGAGCCACGCACAGCTTCATCCCCGTCAACTGCGGGGCCCTGCCTGAAAACCTGGTGGAAAGCGAGCTGTTCGGCCATCGCAAGGGGTCGTTCACTGGCGCTGACACCCATCGGAAGGGACTCTTCGAAGTCGCCAACGGCGGCACGCTCTTCCTCGACGAGGTTGGCGAGCTGGATAAGAGCGTTCAGGTCAAGCTCCTCCGCTTCCTCGAGTCGGGGGAGATTCGCCGGGTCGGCGAGAACGACCCGTTCCGCGTCGACGTTCGCGTTCTGTGCGCGACCAACCGTGACCTTCGCGAGATGATCGAGGCGGAGCAGTTCCGCGAGGATCTGTTCTTCCGGGTCAACACGTTCGAGATCCACCTGCCCCCGCTACGCGAACGCAAGGGGGACATCCCGGCACTCGCGAAGCATATGCTGATGCGGTTTGGATCGCGCCGGGCCGACCTCGACACGGCGCTGACTCCCGAAGCCATCGCCGCGCTCCAGTCCCACGATTGGCCGGGGAATATCCGTGAGCTGGCCAACGCGATCGAGCGGGCCACGATCCTCTCGGGCGGAGGCCCGATCTATCCCGAGCATCTGCCGACCCAGGTTCCCTCGCGGCGGTCGTCCTCGGTCACGGTGTCGCCGCCCTCGGCCGTCGCCGGCCCTCATTTCCAGATTCCCGAGGGTTCGCCCACGCTCCGTGACATCGAAATGAAGTACATTCAGGTGATCCTGGAGAAGCACAACGGCAACAAGCCCGCGGCTTCCAAGGAGCTAGGCATCAGTCTCAAGACGCTCTACAATAAGATCAATCAACTTCAGCAAACCTGAGCGCGCAATTGAGGCGACCGGGCCGGCGCGCGAGTGGATGAAAACTCGATGCGCACCAACTCTCCAAAGCTCCTTTGTGCCTTTCTGCTGGTCGGCTGCGTGGGATCCGTCGGGAGTGCTGCAACGCCCCCCGGCGGGCGACGCGAAGCTCAGGCGGCCCTGAAGCCCTACGGTTCGCTCGTGGGTAAGTGGCGCGGTTCGGGTATGCCCGAGCGAGGAAAGGTCAAGGGGGCCTGGCGTGAGGAAGCGACCTGGGCCTGGAAGCTCAGCGCCGATGACGCGGCTCTCGAAGCCACGATCGACAAGGGCAAATACCTCAAGTCCGTCGTTCTTCACGCGGGTCCCAAGCCGCAGACATACACCCTCGTCGCCACCCTGGCCGATGGGACTTCACGGACCTATCAAGGCGTGGCTAATGCCAGGAAAGCCCTCGTCCTGGCCGCCGAGGGGCCTGGAACCGGAGTTCGCCGCATCACCCTCACGCTGCTCCACGAATCTCGCCTCTTGTTGAAGCTGGAGATGCAGGACCCGGACAACGGGACGTTCTACCAGCTTGGTGAGGTGGGCTATACCCGCGATGGAATTGCCTTCGCCGCGGGCGAGTCCGGTCCCATTTGCATCGTCACCGAGGGCCGCGGGACGATGGCCGTTTCGTACAAAGGCAAAACCTACCACGTCTGCTGCTCGGGCTGCCGCGACCTCTTCAAGGAAAACCCGGAAGCCGTTCTGGCCGAGGCCGCCGATCGCGAGAAGGCCAAAGCGAAGGAATGACGCCTCACGGTTGGCCATTGCCAGTGCTGCAGACGACACGACGGCTTTCGCTTCTATACGCTTCCTGTACGTCGTCTCGACGTTTTTCGACGCCCTTGGCGTCAGGTCCGGTTCTGGCCGTATGATCATCCTCACCGTCGGACGGGATGGGTTGGTGATTGCCGCGAGTCCATGGGCAGGTCGATCAGGCTTTCGGTCGGTCGCGGTGGTCGTCCCATGCCGAGGCCGGATCTGAGTCGCTTCAATCGATTTCTTTGGCCACCCCTCCTGAGAAGGCCGGGGGAGGCACAAGCTGACTGCCCTGCTGGACTCTGGGTTCGGCACGTTCCGAGTCCTCCCCCTTCTTGCCGATCGGGGAGGTCTTGAGGACGGTCACGCCGATTCCCAGGATAATGAGTCCGGTGGCAAAGAA
Source organism: Singulisphaera photorubra (assembly GCF_045290345.1). GTDB lineage: Bacteria > Planctomycetota > Planctomycetia > Isosphaerales > Isosphaeraceae > Singulisphaera. The sequence continues at coordinate 7,926,674 of NZ_CP155447.1, forward strand.
CGCAACGAAATCCTTTGTCTCCGACCAACGCGTTGCCACCAGATACCACTGATAGGGCGGGAAGTATTGGAAGAGAACGACGTGGTGGAATCCTTCCTCGGTGACGACTTGCTTGAGGGAGGCGGCCCCAAGCAAGTAGACGATGAATCCGAGGATGCACAGGAAAGTTCCGATCAGGAACCGGAGGTCGGGGTAGCACCATGACAGAAAGGCGAGCACGGCCACGAACGCGGTAATACCGCCGGCCACAGTCAGGGTCTCCCTGGGATCGAAGTATCCTGTGTTCCTCGCGTCTTTTTGTTCGTTCTCGCCCCTCACCTCACTCTTGGTGGATTCGACGGCCTCCCGGCCGGGGACCTTCTGGTGAACTTGCCCCCTGGCCTCGGATTCCGACGGTGGGACCGCGTGAGATCGCGTGCGACCAGTGACGCCTTGCTCGGTGTCCGCGGCGGGTTGCTCAGGTGGTATCGCGTGGGGCGAGGTCTCACTGACTTTGATTTTGGATTGTGAGGGGGCGGACTCGGCTCCGGGGATCCAGACCCCTTCGCCGCAACCCTTGCAACGGACCTTCTTGCCGGCCAGGACGGGGTTTATCGCGTACTTTCGCCCGCACGACGGGCAATGAAACCGCGCAGTGGATTCTCTGGTCGAATTACCGAGCGATTCCGGAGCCGCGGGCAGCGAACCCGTGATTCCACATTCGCCGCAAATATAATTATTGGGTCGTATTGGTGTGGCTATTTGGTTTATATGGCCGCATTCGCGACAGGTCACTTGAAACGCCATGGGGGAGACGACCTTTAACTCGGTGTGAACGAGAAACACGAGGGAGCGAATCTGGTGAGGACGAATCATAGTGAGCTTGGCTGGTTAAACGGACAGACTCGGGCGGCCGGCAGAACATGAGGAGTGGTCGGTCTATCGCCGCATAAGGTTATATCAGATCCACAACGCTTGCGAAGATCATGTTGGCGGCTATGTTGAAAGCGGTCAGCGCAAGCGCCTCCGGTATGGTTTGCGTTCAGGGAGGGGGGCTGCCGGCGAGTCGAGGGAGGAGATGCGGGCGAAGACCTTGGACCAGGGAAGTCGCGGACTTGGCGTCAAAGGCGTTCGGGTCGGCAATGATTAGGGGATATCATTGCCGGGGTTGACGCATTGTAATAGCGGGGGCGGCCTTCGATCTCTCCTGCGCCTGGCGGTGGCGTGCGGGGGCCGCGCTGAAATGGCCGGGCAACTTGAGGATGGAAGGGAGCCTGTGATGGACGGGATTCTAAGGCGACGTCGGTTCTTGCAGTCGGCCTCGGCATTGGGACTTGGAGCGGGCCTGGGGGGTGGGATCGGGCTCGACGCGATCCGCTCCGCACGCGCGGACGATTTGAAGGTCGGGCCCGATGCGGTTCAGTTTCGCCCGGAAATCGAACCCGTGGTGCGTTGGATCGAGGAGACCCCCCGAGATCGGGCGCTGGAAGTGGCCGTCGGACATCTCAAAGCGGGGCTCTCGTACCGCGACTTGCTCTCCGGCCTTTTCCTGGCGGGCATCCGCAACATTAAACCGCATCCGGTCGGCTTCAAGTTCCATGCGGTCATGGTCATCAACTCGGCGCACCTGCTGGGACAGACTGCGTCGGCCTCGGACCGCCTGCTCCCGTTGCTCTGGGCGCTCGACACCTTCAAGAACTCCCAGGCGCAGGACATCAAGGAAGGGGACTGGACCCTCGGTAAGGTGGACGAGGCCCGGTTGCCGAAGCCTGGTAAGGCGCGAACCGAGTTTATCCGGGCCATGGAGGCCTGGGACGCCCAGGCCGCCGACACGGCAGTCGCCGCCCTGGCCCGGACTTCGGGGGCGGCCGAGACCATGGAACCGTTCTGGCGGATGGCGGTGCGCGATCAGCGCAACATCGGCCACAAGCCGATTTTCGCGGCGCAGAGCTGGCGGACCCTCCAGGCGATCGGTTGGCAGCACGCTGAACCGGTGCTCCGCTCCCTCGCCTTCGGCCTGCTCGACCTTAGCGGCGACTCACGGCCTGTGGCCGTCGGCCCCTACGAGGCCAACCTCGAGAATGCCGGCAAGGTTCGCGACGATTGGCAAGGCGGCAAAGCCGACCCCAGCGCGACGCGATCGCTCCTGGAAGTCATGCGTCATGCCACGCCCGAAGACGCTTCAGCCGAGGCGGTCAAGCTCCTCAATCAAGGGGTTGCGGCCAGCTCGTTGTGGGATGCCGTCGTCCTCTCCGGGAGCGAGATCCTGATGCGAAGCCCGGGGATCCTCGCCATCCATGCCGTGACATCGGCGAACGCCCTGCACTTCATCTACGGAGCGAGTGGCGATGAGACGACCCGACGCCTGGCGCTGCTTCAGGCCGTAGGCTGGCAGCCCATGTTCCGGGGCCGGATCAAGCCCAAGGAAGGCACGAAGATCGACGACCTGTCCTCTTTGAAACGCGAGGTCTCGAAGGGAGACGATGCGGTCGCCGAGATTTTCGAGTCGATCAACGAGGGACCCGAGGGCCGCGGCAAGGCGGCCGGCAAGACCGTGGCCTACCTGGAGCAAGGAGGATCGACCGACCTGATCTTCGCGGCGGCGCGACGGATGATCTTCCACAAGGGACGCGACAGCCACGACTACAAGTTCGCCGCCGCCGCCTGGGAAGAGTGTGAGCTGGCGAGCGACCCGAAATGGCAGGCTCCGCTGGCCGCCGCCATGATGTTCAATCTCCCGGGCGCGAAGTCCGCGGAGAGTGACTTGATGAAACGTGCTCGCGAGGCTGTCGCCAACGTGCTCGGGTGATCGAGTTCGGTCGGCCGGGGAAAATAATGGCCCAAGGAGCCCGGCGTCATCCAGAGCGCCGGGCTCTCTCTTCTGCGTGCCCAATCATCCCCGCATGTCGGCCCTGAGCGCCTTGTACGCGGCGACCGCCATCCGATCGCAGGCTTCGTTCTCGGGGTGGCCGTTGTGGCCGAGGACGTGAGTCACCCGCACCTTATGTCGGGTAAGAAGCTCGTCGATCCGCTGCCAGAGATCCACGTTCATGACCGGCTTCAGGCGGCCCCCTTCTCTACGCTGCCACCCTTGCGATTTCCACTTCGGCATCCATTCGGCGATTCCTTTGGCCACGTACTGACTGTCGGTGATCAGCTCGACGCGGCAGGGGCGGCGGAGCGTGGCCAGGCCTTCGATCGCCCCGGTCAGTTCCATCCGGTTGTTCGTGGTCGCGGGCTCGGCCCCCGAGGCGTCCATGGTCTGCCCGCTGGCCGGGTGTTTGAGGATGTAGGCCCAGCCTCCGGGGCCGGGATTTCCGCTGCACGCACCGTCGGTGAAGAGCCGCACAATATCCGGAGCAGCCGTTGAGTCCGTCGCCATGAGCCTGTCCTTGTCCTCTGTCTCTTTGCGGCCTCTCGACGATCGCCCCGGGCAAACTCAGACAGAGCCCCGGCGCGGCGATCACGGACGATCTTATCGCGTTGAAAAACCTGGGCAATGGCACCCGATCGGTTTCCCCTCTGTCTGCTCTGGACCCGAAGTCGCCAACGGCGGCGATCCATGGATTAGAGGATCAGCATGGCATCGCCGTAACTGTAGAACCGATAGCGTTCCCGGATCGCCTCGGCATAGGCCGCGCGAACCAGGTCGACCCCGGCCAGGGCCGCCACCAGCACGAGCAGACTGCTACGCGGCAGGTGGAAGTTGGTGAGCAGGGCGTCGAGCCCTCGAAACACATGCCCGGGCCGGAGATAGAGCGCGGTCTCACCCGAGAACGGTTGGATGGTTCCCGAGGTTGAGCTCGTTTCCAGGATCCGGGCCGAGGTTGTTCCGACGGCGACGATCCGGCCCCCTTGGCTCTTGTGCTCGCTCAAAAGGGTGGCCTCGGGAACGCCAAGCTCGGCCCACTCCGCGTGCAGTTGGTGCTCGTCGATGCGTTCGACCTCGATCGGTCGGAACGTGCCCAGGCCGACGTGAAGCGTGGCGTCAACGCTGGCGATTCCACGCTCGGCCAGGCGGCGGAAGACGTCGTCCGTGAAATGAAGCCCGGCCGTGGGCGCGGCCACGGCTCCGGGAGCCTTTGCGTAGAGGGTCTGGTAACGGAGCCGATCGCCCGGGTCCTCGCGTCCTTTGCGGATATACGGAGGCAGTGGAATCTGTCCGTGCCGGCCCAGGAGGTCGTGCGCGGCTTCGTCGGACTCCGGGCGCACGATCCAACGCCCCGCCTCGCCCCGCGCTTCCAGCGTCAATTTGAGTCCTTGGCCGACGACCACGCGCTCGCCCTCGACCGGACGCCCGCGCGTTGTGGCCAGGATCTCCCAGGTCCCCTCCGGTAACGCCCGCAGAAAGAGGCCCTCCCACCGCCCGCCAGTGGCCTCACGGAGCCCAAGGAGACGGGCCGGGACAACTCGCGTGTTGTTGCGGACGAGAATGTCGCCGACGTCGAGCAAGTCAGGAAGCTCGGCGAACGTTCGATGCTCCCAGCGCTGCTGATCACGGCGGATCACCATCAGCCGGGATTGGTCTCGCGGTTCGACCGGATGCTGGGCGATCAATTCGCCAGGGAGCGTGAAATCAAATTCCGAGGTCTGCAAACCTCTTCCTCCTGACCGTTCTGAACGGGCACAATCGAAGCAATGCCGAGGCTCCCCATTGGCCTCTTTGGGAAATCTTCGCGCGTTCGCGAAACCTGCGGCCCCTCTGACTCGATTGTACCGACCCGTGCAAACTCTCGCCCGACGACTTGAAACGGCCGAACGCCAACCCTGGCCGGACCAACCTGTTCCGATTGCCTTGGTGATTACCGACCTCGACGTCGGCGGCGCCGAGCGTGCCCTGGTGGCTCTGGCCACGAGGCTCAACCGCCAACGCTGGCAGCCCTCGGTGATTGCGCTCGGGGCCGATGGAGCCCTGGTCGAGCCGCTCCGGGCGGCGGCGGTCGAGACCGTCTGTCTCGACGTCGATCGCCGACGGCCGTTTCAGGCGGTGCGTCGACTGGCCAAGGCGCTCGGCGATCGCTCGCCCAGGCTCGTGCAGAGCTTCATGTTTCACGCGAACATCGGTTCGCGATTTGCGTCGGTCTTGGCAGGGTCTCCCTGGGTGGTCGGTGGCATTCGAGTGGCCGAGCACCAGAAACGCTGGCACCTGAACTTCGAGCGCTGGACCTCGGCCCTGTCCTTGGGGTCGGTCTGTGTCTCCCAAGGAGTTTGCGACCATCTCCGCGACGTCGGCGGGGCCGACTCGGCGCGGCTGACTGTCATCCCCAATGGCATCGATCCCCTGCCCTACGACAGGGCGATCGCCTGCTCACGCGAGTCCCTCGGCGTGCCTGTCGATGCCCGGCTTGTGCTCTGTGTCGGCCGCCTGGATGTGCAGAAAGGGATCCCCTTCCTGCTCGACGCCGCGGAACAGGTCATCGCCGCCCGGCCCGACTGGCACCTCTTAATGGTTGGCGATGGCCCGGAGCGGGCTCAACTTCACCAGCGAACGGCCGAGAACCGGGCACTCGCGGACCGGGTTCACTGGCTGGGCCGGCGCAACGACGTCCCGTCGCTCCTCAAGGCGGCCGACTTGCTCGTTCTCCCGTCGCTCTGGGAAGGGATGCCCAACGTGGTCCTCGAAGCCATGGCGGCCCGCCGCGCAGTCGTCGCGACGGCCGTCGAGGGGAGCACCGAACTCGTCATTCCGGGCCAGACCGGTTGGCTCGTCCCGCCGGGCGATTCCAACCAGCTCGGGCAGGCTCTGCTCGACGCCGCGACCGACCCCGTCCGTCTTCGCCGTTACGGCGACGCGGGCCGCTTCCTCGTCGAAACGGCCTATTCCACCCAGCGCGTGGTCGAGTCCTACGAACGGCTCTGGGGAAGGATCCTCGGTTTCGACCTCAAAAGGATCGCGATGGAAAACGCAGAAAAACCTGGAAATTGAAATTGTAGATAATGCAACCGTGTCGATATTGAAACATTGAGTTTGGATTGCGTCTTGGTGTGAGTTCTGTGCTTCCCTGCATGATTCGCGATTGGCGTCCCTCTGGTTGGAGGGGCGGAAGTCTCGCGCTGAGGCATGCGGGATTGGTGCGGGAAAATGATCGCAATGTCAGATTATGGCCACGTGTTTGTCGCCGGATAAGTCGTGAACCCGACTTTAGGGGTGATCCAGTCCGTGGCGGACGGCTTGGCATGTGCAAGAAATGGCTCATGTTCGGGTCGACCTCTCTTATTCACGACACCCAGGAGCAAACACCATGTTGCGCTCCCCTCATTCCCATCCGAGACGACGGCGAACTCCAGCGTATCCCACGCTCGATCGGCTCGAGCCGCGTACCTTACTTTCGACCGTGCCGGGATTTGCGAACTTCGAGGGGCGGATTAGCGGCCCGGCCGGCGACCCGATTGCCGTTCAGGTGAATCCGTCTGATTTCGACACGGCCCCGGGCGGGCGGGTCCTCCTCAGGGTCGAAGCACGAGCCGCCAATGGCAGTCGACTCGATCCAGGGGCAACAGCCCTTGAGTCGGCCATCCCGGGTGGGGTTCGGATCCTTTCTCGCCGCGCTGACGTCCCACGCGGCACGGCCAGTGTGACCATCGCTTCCGTTCTCCCGGGAGCCCTGACGATCCGGCCACGAGCCGAGGGACGAACCACGGGTGACTACACCCTGTCCGTCTCCTTGGCGGGAGACACGAATGGCGATAACCGTGTCGACCGGTTCGATCTGTCGGCGATTCGACAGGCGTTGGGACGCCGCGCCGGCGCGTCGGGGATCGCTCCCGGCGCCGACGTCGATGGCGACGGCCGAGTGAGCCTGGTCGATCTCGGAATCACCGCCCGCAACTTTGGGGCTTCGACCCGCATTCGTCCGCTGACGACCCGTGTTGGCCTCGACCCCGCGGCGGATCCGGACGGCGATGGCAAGGTGAACAAGGCCACCGTCGACGTGGCAGGCCAGACGGCCCCTGGGGTGATCGTCCGGCTCGACCGCGGGGCCGACGGGTCATTCGAGGCGACGACGACGAGTGGTCCCGATGGCCGCTATCGGTTCACCGTCCCGCTGAACCTTGGGGCAAATCCGATCGCCGTCGTGGCGACCGACACGTTCGGTCAGACCGCCCGCGATCAGGTTGTGGTGACACGCGTGGGGGCCGTTGAGACCGTCACCGCCTCGTTTGACTTCACTCAAGGAGACCAAGGCTGGGAGTCTGGCTTTGCCGACCTGCCTGCGAATCCGAATGCGTCGTACGAGCTCCAAGCCGGGTTACGCCCCCTCCCTCCTAGTCTGGGAGTGAACGGAACCGGCTACCTGCTCCAGAGCCACAACCGCTCGGACGACGTGTTCATGTACCTCAAGCGGAAGCTTGATGTCACCGACGGAATCGTTCCCAACCAGGTCTATTCCGTCAAGTTCCAGATCACCCTGGCCTCGAACGCGCCGAGCGGTTCCTTCGGCGTGGGGGGAGCGCCTGGCGAAGCGGTCGTCCTCAAGGCGGGCGCGGGACCGGTCGAACCTCGCGGTGTCGCGAACAATGGATTCGTCCGCTTGAATGTGGATATCGGCGACCAGTCAACCGGCGGGCCGGGTGCCTCGGCTGTGGGACACATTGCCAACGGAGAGACTGAGAATGGCACAGATCCTGTGCCCTACGTCTCTTTGACGAAACAGCACACGCATACGTTCGCCGCCAAGGCCGACAACGATGGCAACCTCTGGTTGCTCGTCGGTACCGACTCAGGCTTTGAGGGACTCACCGCCCTCTATTATCAGGAGATCAAGGTACAAGTGAGCCCCCTCGTCGCCTGATCTTCCCATTCTCGAAGTTACGAAGCGTGCGACTGATGTCGCTCTCCCGGCGCTCGCGGCGTGGGATTTGGTCGCTCCCCGAATCCCCGTCGCGGGCGTTGGTAGCGGAGATACTCATCATTGAAGAATGCTTGCGTCGTGACGCTTGAGGTCTCGATTCGCTGTCTTCTTCGTTCGCGGAAAAAATCCAAGGGGGCCGAAGCCGGTAGAGATTACGACCTGATCGTCGAGGACTCCTACCCGAACAACCTGACGAGCATCGTCTGCCCGCCTGGTCACGCAGTCAGATCTTCCGTCGCATCGGTCGCAGCCGCGTGCTTCTTTCGTCTCTTTGTGAGCTTCGACAACGCCTCGGAGTTCTTTGCCGCCCAGGCATAGAGCATCTCGAGGGGCTCGATGAAGAGCTTGCCCATGGGCGTCAGGGAATATTCGACCATCGGCGGAACGACTGGATAGACCTTTCGGTCAATCAACCCGTCCCTCTCCATCTCCCGAAGCGTCTGCGTGAGCATCTTCTTTGAACAGCCAGGCAGGCTCCGCGCCAAGACGCCCGTCCTGCAGGTGCCACCGTGGAAGTGGAGCGAGTGGAGGACCATGGTCGTCCACTTGACGCTGAACAGTTCCAGCACGCGGCGTGGTGCGCAATCCTCGTCGAGGACGATCGGCTTTGTCATGGCGATGGGCACCTTTTGGTAACTACGTCCCTAAATTGTGCCTTCTTGCCCCACCGGCGACAAGTCCCTAAGAGACCCTAACAAAAAGAGCTGGCAAGTACGTTGAAACAGATGATTGCGCAAGCTATCGACATTAACGCCTCGTGAATGTCAGAGCGGCGTTCGGTTCTCAGCCGGAGCTTCCGAGGCTTATGCAACCACGACAAGGTCCGTTCGACCACCCAGCGATAGCGGCCCAGACCACTTCCATGGGGCGTGTTGCGTCGGGCAATCCGGGGAAGGATTCCTCGACTTCGCAACCGCCGGCGATGAGGGGCCGAGTCGTAGGCCCGATCGGCGTAGAGAGCACGCGGGCGGCGGCGAGGACGCCCCGGCTTTCCGCGAACCGACGGGATCGCATCCACCAACGCCTCCAATTGGGTGACGTCGGGGGCGTTGGCCCCCGTCAAGATCGCGGCCAAGGGGATTCCTCCGCCGTCGGTGATCACGTGGTGTTTGCTACCCGGTTTGGCTCGATCCGTAGGGTTTGGGCCGGTCTTCTCCCCAACCCCCAGGGCTCGGACCGAGGCGCTGTCGACCACGGCTCGGGACCAATCGATCCGGTTCGCTCCCCGCAATTCGGCCAGGAGGAGTTCGTGGAGCCTCTGCCAGACCCCGGCGCGATGCCAGTCGCGGAGTCGTCGCCAGCAGGTCATGCCGCTACCGCAACCCATCTCCTGGGGCAGATCCTCCCACGGGATCCCCGTCTTCAGGACGAAGAGGATTCCGGTCAGCGCCTTGCGGTCGTCGATCGGCTTCCGTCCAGGGAAGCGAAACCGTCGGGGTTTGGGTGGCGGCAGGAGCGGTTCGATCCGTTCCCAGAGTTCATCGGGCAGAAGAGGCTTGGCCATGTGGTATCTCCTGTGACACGTCACCCCTCCTACGTTGTTTGGCCCTGCTTCGGTTCGTTATTTTGTTAGGGTCTCTAAAGTTCCGTGTACGGGCCAGAACGCAAGGGGTTGCGACCGCCCGGGCCTCAGAACTTTTCCAAATCGAGTGGGATTCATAACAATGCGTGCAGTCGTCGCAGGGGTGAGCGGGATTGTCGGCAACAATCTCGCTTCGCACCTCGTTTCCAAAGGTTGGGAGGTCTACGGCCTTGCCCGCAAGCCGCAAACCGGCATTCCAGAGGTGCGTCCAATCGCCGCCGACCTGCTCGAAGCCGACGCGTTGCGGGCCTCCCTCGCCGGAGTCAATCCTACTCATGTTTTTATCACGACATGGCTCCGCCAGGCCACCGAAGCCGAGAATTGCTCAGTGAACGGGGCCATGGTGAGGAACTTGCTCACGGGATTCGAAGGCGCTGGCCGCCTCAGGCATGTCGCCCTCGTCACCGGTCTGAAGCACTATCTCGGGCCGTTCGAGGCTTATGCGAAAACCAAGCCGGTGACGCCGTTCCGCGAGGAGATGCCTCGGGTCTCCGGTGAGAATTTCTACTACACCCAGGAGGACGAGGTCTACTCGGCCGCCGAGCGGCAGGGCTTTTCCTGGAGCGTGCACCGGCCTCACACGATCATCGGCTACGCCCTGGGCAACGCCATGAACATGGGCGTTACCCTCGCCGTGTACGCCACGATCTGCCGAGAGACTGGAATGCCTTTCGTCTTCCCCGGTTCGCCCCAACAGTGGGAAGGGCTGACGGATGTGACCGACGCCCGAATCCTCGCTCGCCACCTGGAATGGGCTGCGACATCCGAGGCCGCCCGAGATCAGGCATTCAACATCGTGAATGGCGATATCTTCCGCTGGAACTGGTTGTGGCCGAAGCTCGCGGCAAACTTTGGCATCGAAGCCGCTCCCTATCCCGGTCGCCCTTCACCACTCGCACCGAAACTGGCTGAAGCTGGGCCAGTCTGGGCTGGGATTGTCGCGAAGCATGGCCTTGCCGAACCGGACCTGGGGAAGCTTGCCTCAGCTTGGCACACCGACATGGATCTCGGACGCGAGATGGAAGTCGTGACCGACATGACCAAGAGCCGCGTGGCCGGATTCCACGATTATCAGCCGACCTTGGGTTCGTTCCTCGACCTCTTCGCCAGACTGCGAGAGGATCGGATCATCCCCGGCTGATCACCGAGATCGTGCGAAATTAAGGCGGAATGGCCGGTGGCCAGCCACCTGGGAGCGAGGGGAACTCCAGTGGCCTGCTGACTGGATCCTTGGGGGAGGGAAATTCCCAGCAGTCTGTCTGCGGATTTCCGTATGGCCTCAGTCGGTCGCTGACAGGGCCGCGAGTGCAAAGGCACAAAATTCCGGACGCTTGATGGCGTTCTCGCAGAGGATGCCGACTCCCGAAGCATCGTTCAGGTAAGCGAGGGCCTCGGCTGCGAAGAATTTGACTTGATCATTCGGGCTGGCTAAGCCGCGTTTGAGAGTATCGATCGCCGTGCCTCCCAGGCCTTCGAGCTTCAACGCAGCGATTTCCGCCTTCGTCGGGTCGAGCAGTTCTTCGCCCCAGGTGACCAATCTCGAGTGCCTGAGTTGAGGGCTGTCCACCAGAGGCAATCGCTTGATCACGCGGAGGTAACGGTACTGGTTGCGTTTGTAGACCTGGGGTACCCGCAGTTCGAGAAAGCCGTCAGTCTCGGCCGTCGCCATCCCATTCTGCTTGAGCCCCTCGGTCTGGTGGAACCGTTGATTCACCACGTTCTGAAGGAGCTGGGAACGCTCGACGCTCTTCCGGTTCACCTTCAACTCAAGGCGATGCGGGAAGTCCTTCTTGACCCGAGCTCCGCCCAGGACACGACCGACTTTGGGGTCGTTGGGCCTGGCTTTGGTGCCAATCAAAACCGGCCCCCGAGCCCGGGCAAGTTCCTGACCTTCCTTGAGGGTGCCACCAGCGTCGGCCACTTGCTTGAGGCGGCACTCGATCAAATAGCCTCCGGCCAGGCTCGTTGTTTCGCAAGCGGGAGGAAGCTCGAGTTCGACGTTCAGGTGATCGGCCTTCGAGGTCCCGGTAGGGATGGTCAACCGGGCGATGACGATCGAGAGGCTCGGATTCGCCAAGAGCGTCTCAGGGTACTCGATCCCCGCCTTCTTCATCTCATCAAGCAGTCGGTCGCGGTGCCACGACGAAGGGGGCTTGGCCCCTGTACCATCAAGCCCGACAACAAGTCCGACTCCTTCTAATCGCAGATTGTTCTGGCTCGACGTGGAGATCACAGCGAGATCGGTGACTCTCTCCTCAAACTTTAGCGACTGCTCTTCCGTCTTTTCCAGCGACTGCAACCGATCACCGCTCAGCGTGCTTATATTCGGGGATTGAGATTGAGCGATTGAGACGCCAGCGGTCCGCGGCTCAAGCCCCTGGGCCAGCACGCCCGCCCCGGTCGAGACCGCGCCTCCAACCAGGCCGATCAGCGCCAAAGACTTCAGCTTTGTCAGTAACATGGCCTTGAGCACTCCTTCGGTAAGAGCCGTGACCGAGACGGAGACGACCGCCTCGGTAGTCACCTGTCCTGCCGCATATCGCATGGCAGCCTGAATGGTGGCCTCAGCCATGGCCAAGGGCAGGACCGTGGCTTTGGCCTCGGCCGCGAGTGTGGCGGCAATCACGCCGATCGATGGAGCGAGTCCGCGCCGAGCGAGCCTCACTCGCAGCCGTCGCCGCGCCTCGGCGAGACGGCTCATGACCGTGCCTGGCGGACAGCCGAGCCGTCCGGCCGCTTCGACGTAGGTCATGCCTTCGAGGTCGCAGAGCACAGCCACTCCCCGAAATCGCTCTGGCAGCCGACCCAACTCCTCATGGAGGACCCGGCCGAGGTCGTCTGGCGGCTTGCCCACATAAGTGGTCTCCGCCCTCTCGGCATACCCTCGTTCATGCCTTCGTCGTCGCGCCACGGCCGAGTGGGTGCAGCTCGCGACGCGAAGGGCGACCGCATGGAGATACGGTCCCAACGTGTCGCGACAGTAGATTGAACCGGCCTTCCTGGCCAGAACCAGGAAGGTGGCCTGGAAGGCGTCAGACGCGTCGTGGGAGTGGCGCAAAACCTTGCGACAGACCCGAAGTACCATCGGGCCGTGCCTCTCGACCAGGGCCGCGAATGCCATCTCGGCCGATTCCCCGCGCCGGGCGTTGAATCGACTTAAGAGCTCGCCATCCGACAGGCCTGCGAACGTCCCCTCGTTGAACAGTCCGCGGAGGCATCGGTGTAATTCTATGTGTCGAGCATTAGCCACAGGTTTGCACTCCACTGGATCGTCGATTCCAGAGAGTAATGTAGCGGGCTGGCTGGTTTATTCGGAAATCTTCTGAAACTCCACTCGTCTACTCCTGGCCTGCCCGTTGATTTGGGATCCGCCCAGTATGGGGAAGGAGGCCGTTCCATGGGATTACAACTTAGAGCGGTTTACGATCGCATTGCGCACGGTGGAGGAAAACGGGGACTGGCTCCCGGCCCGCTCCATGCTCGGCTTTTCCGGACGACCTGGCGGCCGGGTGCCTGTCCCCATTTTCCGGGCCGTCACGGGCGGCCTCGGCGGAAAGGGGGACAGGCACCTCCGCTGCGCTCCGGAGCCAGTCCCCGTTTCCGCACGTGCTCCTGAGTCTTGAGACCAACCACCGTGCGCAACGCATCCGCAAACCGCTCTAGCGTGGAACGGCCGATAAATAATAGGTATGCTGCGTTCGCCTGATCCAACGGCGTTGACTCGCCCATCGCACGCGCAAGCCATCCATGTCGCCGTTCGCAACTCACGAGATCCGAGTAGAATCGGCTTTCCCCGACTTCGGGATACCTGATCGTCGTCCTGCGGAATCGGTATGGGTTTCCCGCCCGGGGATGGATCACTCGGCTGGGACCCCACAGCACTCGGACAAGGAGGTCGCAAGTGACTCGTTCCCAGGTCTCGCTCGGCTGGCTCATGGGCGCCGTTGCTCTCATCGGGTTTCATCTCGCGGTCGTCTGCTCCTCTCCTCCCCCTCTCGGTCTCAATAACCTAGAAGTCGGCTTGCTGCCGAGCGTCACTGTGCTGGCCATCGCGCTTCTGTCGACAAGCGGGCGACGCGGAGAGCGAGGCCGAATCTTCGTCAGGGGCTTCGTGGCGTCTCTTGCGGTCGCGATCTGTATTTATCTCGTTTGCTGCGTCACGGCCCCGGATCTCGTGAGGCGGCCTGTCGTGTACTACATCAACGAGATTGAGCCGAGCCTTTATGACGCCGATCTGTCTGTGGTTTATCGACTAAGCCTGGAGATCCAAGGGCTGATCCTTGGCCTGCCGCAATTGCTTGTCGCACTGGTCGGGGGCACTGGTGACGGGCATCGCGAGGGCGAGACGGTACACGGTCGCGGGCGGCTGACCGGCGCCTGTCCTTGCGGTGGCTACCAATTCATAAGCAACCGCGGCTGCGTTCCCGGAATCGTGATCAGACGCTCTCGGCCGCCTCGCCGATCAATCCTCTGCCGCATAGTCGGGTTTAAGCGTTTGGCACACCGGCATTGCTTGGAGCGAGCAGTCCCGACAGCTTCTCATGAACACTCTCAGGAGGAGCTTGGAGGTCGCGGAGCACCTGGGAGCGACTGCCTGGACCTCTCGGGTGACTTCGAGTGAACGCTCCGCGAGTGGTCCATCCATCAGGGCCGGCCGGTGGCCAGGCACCTAAAGCGGGTAAAGCCGCGAACCTGAAGAATCCATCGGAAAATCAGCGTAACCGCTCACGGGATTGCGTGATGATGCCATATGCTTATGGTGGATAAACGAATCCAGGAATTCGCGATTATTTGTCGTGCGAGGTGTGGCCGATTGGGCGGTCCCGATGGAGATGTTGCCTCCCGATTGCAAGACGATGTTCCACCCGAGTATTATCCATGCCGCCAAGCTCGGGCCGGCAAGGGCCGTGGCGACTCTGGCTGGAAGTGGACCCCGGCATCGGTCCTTCGTATGGGGAGTCCTGCGATGCCCGGACGGCCCGGTGAGGCGATCCATGATCAACGAGTCCGATCACGGTGGAAGTTCTCGAGGCCCTTCCCGCCGTAAGCCACAGGCCGGCCAACGCAAGCGGGCCTCGGCCGCCCCGTCCGATCCGTACAAGCCCGTCTCCTTGGGAGTCCGCCGGTCGAGGGCCTTCGAGGCCGAGGGGGGCGGTTTGCTCTGTGTTCACCCCGGTCAGGTCGCCGCCTCGTTCCGGCTTCGGCTCAACCCTGACCCCGCGGAGGGGGAACCCAACGATACGGCCTCATGCCTGGTCCGCTTGGCGGACGAGGCCGGGGAGGTGTGGGAGGCCGAGTCCACCTTCTCACTGCACGTCTTCGTCGAGAACATGGTCAACCTCGACAGGACCAGTTGGCTGGTCTACTTCGACGACGCCGAGGAATGGAAGGGGGCATTCGACGGCGATCGCATGATCACCGGGGCCACCTGCCTGCTCGACGACCGGTTCTACCGCAAGTTCCTCGTCGGGGACGAGCGGGTCGAGTTGAAGTTCAAATCCCAGTGCCCGAGATTCGATGTCGCCTTCTATACGAGTCCCCACGTCACGGGCCTTACGAGCCTGCTCGTCAGGGTGTCCGGACTCTTCGACGTGGACATGAATAAGATCCGCCCCCTGGTCTTCGAAATGGACTGGCGGAACTTGCTCTTCAGGAACGAACTCTACTTCGACACCGAGGCGGAGGAGTGGGCGGGCGACGGGTGGCCGCTTCCTCCGGTCTTCAGGAGGGCCGGCTCCACGGGTTCCCCCCAAGCGCTGGTGCGGTACGAAGCGAAGCCGGAAAGTCGAGCCGGGGCTGGCTGACTCCGGGTGGCCTTTTCTGGCTGTGGTTGAGGGATGATCCCCTGGTCGACCACCCCCACTACAAAATCACGGCCTTCGGTCTGGAGCAAAACATCGAGCCGACCTGGATGGTCGGCTCGATCGCACCTTCTCTATGACCCTGACCGACCCGATCGGCTCTCGCTACGGCGACGTCAGGGGGCTGAAGCCGGTGGATTGCCCCGGAGAGTTTCCAGGGTGCGCTTCAGTCTTGCTCGCCTTGGGTTCTCTGCCGCCTGGTTGGCGAGGTTCCGATCCTGTTTCGGATCTTGAAAGAGTTGATAGAGTTCAGGCGTGCTGATGCTGTTTTCAATCAGAACGTGATCCTCATCGATCACGGAGTCCATCGTGACGACCCGCTCGGTATCAACCTCCTGGGCGTCCAGGGGTTGTTTCTCCAACTGGGAGAGGATCGGGTCAGGACGTTGTGGGTCGGACGAGTTCCAGTGGCGGGCGAGACTGCGCCCGGGGAAGGGGTTCTTGACGTTCGGGAGGAGCAGGTCTCCGAACGTTCTCGGCAGGTCGCGATGGGCGACGGGAACTCCAACCCTCCGATTGCGAAGGGACTCTGTGCTCTCCTGCCCTGCTCCGCCGGCACTCAACGGCGGAATGAGGAGGAGAGGAACATGAGTGAGTTCGTTGTAGAGGCTGGACCCGTGGCCGAAATGGCCGTGTTCGCCGAGGTGTTCGCCATGGTCGCCCGTGACGACCACCCAGGTGTTGTCGAGCATGCCCGCCGCGCGGAGGTCGCGGAGAAATCGGCCGAGTTCGGCATCGAGCCCGTGGAGGCATTCGTCGTAGAGATCGACGAGTCGCTGGGTGACGGTGTCGAGCTCCTGCTGCCGTTGCGGCCGTTGCTCGGGCGTGGCCGAGTCGCGGGCCCTGACCGCCTGCCAGCCCCCATTGGGTGAGGCCAGCGACTGCTTGGGGACGGGGCCGTTCCAGAACTGCCGTGAGGAGTTCTTCGATGGAAGATAGGGGCCGTGAACATCCATGAAGTTCAAGAAGAGGAAGAAGGGACGCGGAGAGTCGCTGGCCACTTTGTTTCGGCTTTGAACCCGGTCGAGCCATTGGCGGGCGTCGCTGACGATCTCGCTCGCGGGGCGGTGAACGAAGAAGGGAGAGACGCCAGGGACCGGTAACCGAGCCCGTCGCGCCAGGTTCATGGTGAAGCTGCCGAGCGTCGAGTTGCAGATCGTTTCGTTCAGGTCGATCGTCTGGTTGCGGGGATAGTCGACATAAGAGTCGAACCCTCGCCCGAACCCGTATCCCGCGTTGCAGACCCGAACATTGGCCACGATGCCGGCGGTGGTGTAGCCGTTGGCACTCAGGTGCTCGGCCAGCATCGGGGACGGCCCGTGGTAAGGTCGGTCGACCCGGGCGCCATGTTGGTAGGGCCAGAGACCCGTGAACATGGTCATGTGAGATGGCAACGTCCAGGGGGCGGCCGAGCGGGCCATGTCGAAGGTGATTCCCTCCTGCGCCAAGGCTTCCAGCTCAGGTGTGGTTCGTCGCCCATACCCGTAGAGGCTCAAGTGGTCGGCACGGACCGTGTCCATGACGATCCAGAGCAAGTTGGGAGCACCAGCACCGGCAGCCGCGCCTGCCGCCAATGGGGGGCGGGACCATGCTCGCTCGGGGGCCGCGGCCACTCGGCTTTCCTGGATGAAGGCATAAGTGGGGAGCAGGATGAATAGCAAGCCGCCAGCCCAGCACGCGCCGCGCTTCCAGGCCGCGGTCGGTCGCACCAGCCAGCGTCGAATTCGGTAGCCAAGCCCAAGAGCCAGGATCACGACCGCGACCGGGTGGAGTCCGGGGAGGGTCAGGAGTGGCCCGAACAGGAGAAGCGTTCCCAGCACCAAACCGGCCCAGTTCCAGGCCCAAGCGACGGCTCGCTCCCCCTGCCCCTTCGACGTGAGCCAAGCCGCCCCGGCCAGCACCGGCGCGACCAAGCCCAAAGTCCAGGCCGCGACGAGAAGAACCTCGGCGACCGGGATCATCCAGGCGGCGTGCCGACTCATCATCAGGCTGCTCCAACGCACCTGATGCAGACCATGGAACTGCCCGAAGACGAGCGCCAACTCGAGAAAGCCCGCCGCGACCCCCACGGCCAGCGTGGCTCCCGCTAAGGGCAAAACCCCTGGTATTCGGCTTCCCAGTGCCGACGCAGATGCCGCCGTCGCGGACTTTTGTTCGAGGAACGCGGGTCCATGGCCCAGCATGCGGCGGAGTGCGGATGTGGGGCGGTGCAGGTCCGATCGGGAGGACGGGGACGCTTCGGCCGGCTGGGAGTGATCGTCGGCCGCATCGCGGGTTTCACCGGGAACTCCGGCTCGATTCGTTCGCTCTGCCATGTCGAATTCGCCCTCTTCATCCGACTCATCGAGCCTCATTCGGGTCCGGCGGGAGTTGAACGAAAAGCTCGAAATCTGTCCAGGCAGATTGCCGTTTGACTCTGGGCCCCGCCAGGGTCCACTTCTTTTTTTGGCCTCGCATTCCCATGAATAAGACTCTTCGCTAGAATCCCCCCCGCTCGGTCGAAACGTCCGTGCGGATCGAAGCCTTGAGATCGCGGAAACTTGGGACTTTTCGCGGTGAGGCGAACGGCCCCAAAAAAATCTTATAAAGCAAGGGGCGACCAAGCAGGGTTGCCCGGTTGATTGGGAAGGATTCCCTAAGTCTTATGCGCGATGGCCGGCAGGTCTTGCGGTTCCTGGGGATTTGTGCGATCGGCTTGGCCGTCATGCCAGGTTGTGCGAGCATGCGTCGCCATACGTCGACGCCTGATCATCGCCCCTGCACGGACGGATTCGCCTATACGAAGGACGGCTGGATGCTGGGCGTTCGCCACATCCGACCGGCTCATCCCGATCCGGGCAAGCTGCCGATCGTCCTTTGCCATGGTCTCGGGCTCAATGCCACGTTCTGGACCATCACGAATTCCCATCTCCCTGAGCAGCTCGCCGCTCGAGGCTATGAGGTCTTCCTCTACGACAACCGAGGATCGGGCGAAAGTGCGCGGGTGGGACGGGTGGGGAAGATCAACGCGGCGCTCCGCCAGACGCTCTTTCTCGAGTGGGGAGATGGCACCTGGAATGTCGACGAGATGGCCCTGTACGATGTCCCGGCGATCCTCGACTACGTGAAACAAGAAACCGGCCAGGAGCGGGTCAACTGGGTGGGTCACAGTCTCGGCGGCATGTTGCTGTTCTCGTTTCTTGAGCTCAGCCCCGACGCCGGCCGGATTGCGAACTTTGTCGGGATGGGCAGCAC
Organism: Singulisphaera photorubra; assembly: GCF_045290345.1. Lineage (GTDB taxonomy): Bacteria > Planctomycetota > Planctomycetia > Isosphaerales > Isosphaeraceae > Singulisphaera. The sequence continues at coordinate 7,945,183 of NZ_CP155447.1, forward strand.
GATCATCCTGGCCGACTACCCCCAGAAAAGCATGCTCAATGCAAACCGAGGTTTGCGGAAGCTGACCTCGGTTGTCAGCACGGGCCGGCTCGGGCGTCCCTTGATGTTCTTCCAGCCCCCCGGCCTCGACAAGATCGACCAGTTCTATTACACCTCGTCGGTCGTCGATAAGCAGACGGTCCGCGGGTTCTACGGCTATACCCTGGAAGACCCAGGACGCTCGGCCCTCAGGCAGCTCGACCCCTATCTGGAGTTCGGCCACTTTCTCTCGGCCGACCGCAAGATCGACTACGCCGCGCGACTTGGGGAGGTCACCACGCCGACCCTTCTCGTGGCCGGCGAGGCGGACATCATGTCCGACGTTCCCTCGACCAAGCTGACCCTGGCCGGGCTGGGGAGCGTCGATAAGTCCTTGATGCGATTCGGGCGAAGCGACGGCCATATCGCCGACTACGGCCATTGCGACCTCGTCTGGAGCCGCAACGCTTCCAAAGAAATCTTTCCCCCGATGATCGACTGGCTCGATCGCCGCCAGCCAGGCCTGGCGCTGGCCACACCGCAGCAATTGCAGCCGGCGCAGGCCACGCCGCAACAACCGCAACCGCGGCCGGCGCTGGCCACGCCTCAGGAGCCGCAGCCGCGACCTGTACTCGCGATCCCTCGCAATTGATCAGGCGACCGAAGGGACGGATCGCCAGGGCGAACGACTGGTCCCTATCTATGCCTTGGGGCTGTCGTTCGATTCTCCGGTCAAGAATGCCTCGATGCAGATCTGTGACCAGGTCTCGAACTCGGCTCGTTGGCGAATGAGATCGGCCACGAGGATGAACTCAGCCTCGGCGAGCCCTGCTTCTCGGGGGACGATCGCGGCGCTCTTGAGGTCGTAGACGTGGACGACCCCGAGATGAACCTGGCCGACCGGGGTGGAGTCGTCGTTGATCAAGCCGACCAGGCGAATTTCACCCTCGCTGCCCAGGGTGATCTCCTCGTCGATCTCCCGCCGCATGGCCATCTCGTAGGCCTCGAAGGTGGCACGACCGTCAGCGTCTGACTCGTCGACGTGGCCGCCGACCCCGATCGACTTGAGGCGATGAAGCCTGGCCTCACCTTGGGACTTGCCGCGCGTGTAGCAGAACACGGAATCGCCGCAGCGGAAAACGACGTAGGGGATGATCTGCTTGTAGCTTGGGTCGTCCTCGACCTCGGACCGAGGCAAGAACCGCGCCAGCTCGGGCACGAGCAACGCATGAAGATAGCGATCGGCTTCGGCGGAGAATCCCTGAAATCGGCCCAGACGGTCCAGCTCGGCGCTCGGAACAACAAGAACACGTTCGGAGTGAGGGTGGCTCACGATGTTTGGCCTCGCGGACACAGATAAGCGATGGATTGGGTGACGCCGCGCGCAGCGGCTCGATCAGTTCATTATCGGTCGTCGGTCCACGCGTTCCACAACGGTTGCGCGGGGTGAAACCGGTTTTCTCACGCAGGAAGACCGGGAACTGGTGCGTAAGTGTCAGCCCTTTGGTCAGAGATCGACCGCTTCGGCCGCAGGGATTCTCTCGGGCGATCGGAGCACCGCAATTTAAATCAACGACCCGCCATAGAGCCGGGAATCCCCCTCGTTCCCACGGTCCCCCGTGGGAATGCCGTCCCCGACGTTCCACGTCATCTGGCCCTCGAAAGCCGAGGACGCAGAGCGTCCAAGACTTCATTCCCACGGGGGACCGTGGGAACGAGTAGCGGGAGGCTTCCTAGCCCTGTATCGGGTCGTTGATTTGATTCTAGTTTTAATTAAAAAATTAGAAAATGTGGATTATGCGAAATTGACGGAGGCCGTATGTTTTTTCTTGTCATAAATAGCCGAATAGTGACATGCTGCTTTCAGGGAACCGTCATCCTCGATGGTTTGGGGATGCGACACGCGAGTGCTCACCAGAAGCTCCAGCCTTTAACTCCTCCTGCGACCTAAAAAGGGACAGTCCCGGTCGGTCATCGTTTGAGCCTGCGCCGATCGGGAATGGTGTCTGAACTCGACCTGATGAATCCTGTGATGGTTCTTTCCTGAACACAGGCTCATGATCGCGGTGTTTCACCACTTGATTCCGGAGGTGATCGATGCGCCGACATGGATTTACGCTGATCGAACTCCTGGTCGTCATTGCGATCATTGCAGTCCTGATCGCATTGCTGTTGCCTGCGGTCCAGGCGGCCCGTGAAGCGGCACGCCGCCTCCAGTGCACCAACAACATGAAGCAGATCGGGCTGGGGCTCCACAACTATCACCAGATTAACAATGCGTTACCTTACGGGACTGGAGTCTGCTGTACGCCGGCCGGGGGCAACTGGTCGACCTTCATCCTGCCGACGATGGAGCAGAATGCGATTTACAACGGCCTGAACCAGAACCTCGGATACAACACGATTGACAACACCTCGATCGTCAGGACGGTCATCGCCACATTTATCTGCCCGTCCGACCCGGATGCCTCGAAACCGATTTCAACCCGGTTCGCCGCTCACAATGCCTCGCCGGCCTTGATGCTCTGGTATCCGGCGTCGATGGGGCCGACGCACATGGATAATTGCGATTTTTGCGCCAACAAGACCCCCGGTTCCACCAATTACTGCTGCCAAGGTTTTAACTTCGGCACCAACGGCAATGCCTCGCTCGGGATCTCCGCCGGCACCTTCGCCGGGATGTTTGGCCGCACCTCCCGCGTCATCGGCTTTCACGAAGTCATGGACGGCCTGAGCACGACGTTCATGGTGGGCGAAACACTACCTGGCGACTGCACCTTCATGGGCGTCTACTCCCAGAACTTCCCGCTCACCGGAACGATCATCCCGCTCAATACGTTCGAGAAGGCCGTCGACGCCAATTGGTGGCGCACCTGCGGCTTCAAAAGCAGACACCCCGGCGGGGGCAACATGCTGATGGGCGATGGGAGTGTTCGCTATATCAAGCAATCAATCAGTTACTATGTATGGAATGTCCTTGGTACTCGGGCCGGAGGGGAAATCGTCAGTGCAGACGCTTACTAAATTCATTGATTGCATGATTGTTGTGTTGCAGTTGGATTTTCTTGCATGTTCAAGGAGATTGCCGTGTTCCGAATCCTACCTGCTTCGCTCGTGACGCCGGCCGCGGCGGCGTTGGTCTTGCTCGGCTCCGCAGTGGGGTGTGGGTCGAGCGAGCCGGGCCTGGTGCCGGTCCGAGGTAAAGTGACTCTCAACGGGGGCCCTTGGCCGAAGGAGGGGACTATCAACTTCGCCCCCGCCGGTGCGGTCGAGGGGGCCGACCCGGCGAAGAGCCGCCCCGGCAGTGCGAAGTTTGCCGCCGACGGCGATTTTGTCGCCGGGAGTTTTGAGGAGGGAGACGGCCTCTTTCCCGGTGTCTATAACATTGCGCTCGATTGCCTCGAGAGCCCTCCGCAGATGACCAACACCGGAAGCGTCATCGAAGGCAAGAACGCCGCCCCCAAGGCCTATCGTAATCCCACGACCAGCGGATTGACCCTCACGGTCAAGGCCAACGAACGCGTCGATGCGACGTTTGACGTTAAAACGAAATGATTCGCCAGGAGTGCCTTGCAAGATTGATTGATTGGCACATGAAAGTGATGCAGGCATCCGCGTGCGGCGAATTGTTTGGCACTCGCGTGATTTTTCTGTAACGGACGAGTGGGTGGCGACATCCTTCTCATAGGGAAGCGTCATCCTTGGCTTCTTGAGGATGATTCACGCGAGTGCCACCCTTAAACTCGAATTCATGGTTCCTTGAACAGGTTCAGAAGGACCAGGCGCGTTTGCGTGCCTACGTCCGTTCGCTCGGGGTCCGTGCCGAGTGGGTCGATGACCTCGCCCAAGATGCTTTGCTCATTGCCCTGAGACGGCTGGACGAGTTCGACCGGACCGGCGATTTCGGCGCGTGGGTCCGACAAATCGTGCGAAGGTTGGTCGCGAACGAACGGCGAAAAGCGATGCGTCGCGACATGATTCTATCGGACCACGCCACGGACATCCTTCTGGAGATTCATGGCGAGCCACTCAAGCCGGGCGAACTCCAGGAGCGGGAGGAGGAAATTGCCAGGCTGCGCGAGTGCGTGTCCCGGCTTCCCAAGCGGAGTCGCGAACTCTTGCAGCAACGTTACTTCGAAGACCTGAGTCCAGGGGCGATTGGCAGCCGCCTGGGCCTGCCGTCGAACCAGATCCGGCAGACACTATTGCGGTTACGACGCGTGTTGTTGACGTGCATGGAGCGACGCACGGAAACTCCTCTCGTTTCTTAGGTTAGGTCGAACCATCATGGTTGAACCCGGCCGAAAATCGATCGACGCGGTATTGGCCCGCTTCCTCGATGGCGACCCCGAGCCGAGTGACGGGGAAGTGTTGGCGGAAGCGATGCGCCGCAACCAGGATTTTGCCCAGGAAGTGATCCGGTTGTTGACGGTCGATGACCTGCTCCGGCAGTGTGCCGTGCCCGATGACCTGGCCTTCCTCGAGTCGCTCAAGCTTCGACTGAACGGCGAGTGCGGAGGCGACGAGTTCGCCGGAGAGTTCGAGCGCCGCCTGCTGACGCGAGATTCCCGGAACCGTTCCGTACGGCCCTGGCTCTCCTGGGCGATTGCGGCCGCGGCGTGCGTCACGGCCGTTGTGGTGGGGACGCTGGCGCTCCGGAGGCCGGGAGCCGAGCCGCTTGCCTCCCAGCATTCGCCCGTGGCGGAAGCGGAGCGAACGCCTGAAAAACTTCCAAGCGGCGGCCGGAGTGCGCTGACCACAACGAGTGGGTTCGCCATGGTCGTTAAACTTGACGATGTACTCTGGGGGTCTCGGGAAGGCCCCCACCCTTCGGAAGGGGAACTCGTGGCGGGTTGCCGCTTACAGTTCCGCTCGGGGCGGATCACGCTTTCGATGCTGACCGGGGTCGTGCTGGTCGTGGAAGGCCCCGCCGATTTTGAGCTGCTCGCCCTGGATAAGATCTTTTTTCGACAGGGCCGGCTTCGAGCCCGGGTCCCCAAAGGGGCGGAAGGGTTTGTCGTGGCCTCGCCCGCGTCGGCCGTGGTTGACCTGGGGACCGAGTTCGCCTTGAACCTCGAGGCCGACGGGAAGTCGCGGGTCATGGTTTTCGAGGGCCTGGCCGAGGCGGCGCTGCTGGACGCGGCGGGCTCGCCCAAGCGGACCCAACTTGTAACCAAGAGCAAGGAGTTCGAGCTCGACCCGGGCCGGGACCGGATCGCGGAGTCGGTCGCCAGGCCGGAAGCGTTTGTTTCCACTTCAAAGATGGGACCGCGGTCATTGGTCCTCGACTCCGACTATGCCGCGTCAGTGATGAAGTCGGGTCCGCGAGGATACTGGCGATTCGAGTCTCTGTCCGATCACTTGATCCCCAACGAGGTTGCCGGCCGCCCGCCGTTACGAGTCTCCGGGCCCATCCGTCTCTCTGACGCTCGCCATGGCAACACCTGCGCGGTGTTCGAGGCCGGCGCGCCCGAGCAATTCCTGGGAACCGACGCACTCTGGGAGGTCGCCGGCGGGTCCGGGCACGCGGTCGAGTTCTGGTTCCAGTCCGAAGTCTTCAGTCATGCCTCACTCGTCGGTCTCCTGCCGCCCGAGGAATTCGTTTTACCCCATCAGCTCTCGCGTTATGTGCACACGTTTCTCGTCGAAATCACGGCCCGCGAACGGCAGTCGTTGAACAAGCCGGCCTCGATCCGGTTCTTACACCGCTGGCCACTCGACACCACGGTCGGATGCAATCTCTTCTCCCAGGACGTTTACGTCCCCCGCCGCTGGCACCATGTCGTGGCTCAGAAGGATGGGGCTCGAATGGAGCTGTTCTTCGACGGGGTACCGGAAAACGCCATGCCGATCGCGACTGAGACCCCGACCTTGGCTTGCCGACTTGTGGTGGGACGAAGGACGCCTGACACACGCGATCCGAGCGATGCTCGACCGTTCGTCGGCCGGCTTGACGAACTCGCCATCTACGATCATCGACTCTCGCAGGATGAAGTGCTTCAACATTTTCGCTCGGCCACTCAGAGGTCTATTGCTGAGTGAAAATGTGAGTATCTGTTGAGTCTGTCGGTTCCTGGTCTCGTCGGTCGTTCAGGTCCGAGTGCGGGCATGCCCGCGTTCTCCCTTATTCTTATCCCGGGAGGTGACTCATGCGACGTCGCGGATTCACGCTGATCGAACTGCTGGTCGTGATCGCGATCATTGCCGTTCTGATCGCTCTGCTGTTGCCCGCCGTGCAGGCGGCACGCGCGGCCGCACGCCGGGCCCAGTGTATCAACAATCTCAAGCAGATTGGTCTGGCGATGCACAACTACCATTCGACCAACGACACGTTTCCGTCCGGTGAGCTTTGCCCGCTGAACCTTCAGGGGGCGAGGACTTTCTGGACTGCGTTCATCCTTCCTTACCTTGAGTTGGGTACTCTCGGCAACGCCTACAACTACAGCATGAGCGTCAATGTCACGATCAGCGGTGGAGCGGCTTTCGGCCCGACGAATTCGACGGTCACCCAGGCGGCGATCAGTACTTACCTGTGTCCCGACGACACCGGTGGCACGATGAATCGGGGAACCTATTTCTGGGCGCGGTCGAATTATGTTGCGACCTATAATCCCGACGGTTTCATGGTGGAAAAGAATGTTCCGTTTACTTACGACCAGTCCTGCAACGGCGCGGTCAACCCCTCCACTCGCAGGTCGCTCTTTAATTACAACGTCACCCGTGGCATCAAGAGTATCATCGATGGTTCGTCCAACACCGTCGCGGCATCGGAGGTGATCCACGGCCCGACCAATACGAACGATGGCCGTGGCACGGCCTGGTATGATTGGGGCGTGCAGTATACTCACTATCGTCCGCCCAACACGTCTGTTCCCGACTTGGTCTATCCCGCATCTTACTGCGTGAACACCAAGGCCAAGGCCCCATGTGCGACCACTACGATCAGTTGGTGCCAGCAGGCGTATGCCGCCCGAAGCTATCACTCCGGCGGTGTCAACGTCCTGATGGCCGACGGGTCGACCCGGTTCGTCAAGGACAGCATCAACCTTCTCACCTGGCAGGCGCTCGCGAGTATCGACGCCGGCGAGGTTCTGTCGTCTGATGCGTATTGAACCCACCTGGCCGCATTCGAGACTATCACGATGAAATGGATCGCGGGTTTATGTCTTGTTGCTGAACTCCTCGTTTTCCCAGGCTGTTCCAGGCCCGTTGGCCCGCAGACGATGCGGGTCTGGGGCGACGTCACCTATAATGGTCAACCTGTCGAGGATGGTAGCATCGACTTCATTTCCCCCGAGGGCGCGGCTCCGGCTCAGTCCCCCATCAAGGCGGGGCACTACGACCTCCCTGCCGTGGCCGGCCCGGTGGCCGAGAAAAGCTACAAGGTTCAGATCAATGCCCTCAAAAAGTCGGGCAAGACGATTCCCAACATGATGGGGGACGGAGAACCGACCATGGAGATCCTGGTCAATACGATCCCGGAAAAGTACAATGTCAAATCGGCGCTGACGGCGAACATCTCGTCCGACTCATCCAAGAATCAATTTGATTTCAAACTCGAAAAACCAGAGCGCTCGAAATAACGGCGACTCGATCTGCCGGCGCATCGACTGGTCCAGCCGGGCGAACCAATTCATAGGTTCGCCCGGCTGGTTTCGTTTCACACCACCAAGCTGCAGGCCGAGCTGCTGAGGTTGATCGCGACGGAGCCACGAGCCAGCCCATGCGAAGGCCCAAAGACAGGGAGCTCACGCTCCCCGCTCGCCTTCCAGGCGAGCGAAATCCAGGGCACCACGATCGGTGTCGTCCCTTGGTCGTTGGTCTTCGCTCGCCTTCCAAAGGCGAGCGGGGAGCGTGAGCTCCCTGTCTTTGGGCTGACGAATTGCCCCCGGTAACGTGGCGACAATCTCGAATAATCGGTGCTTTAGTTCTGCCGCGTATCGTTATTTGTTTTTGTGGTTGAAAACTTTGATGTAAAATTAAACTAGAATTTTATGATTGCTTTCTATTTCGTTGTTTGAAGAAGTGAGCTTTCACCTGTGCGAAAGCCTCCCGAGGGGATCCGTCCCCTCGGGTGCGTTGTCCTTGGCCTGCTCTCAAGCGGTTCAGCTATTGACGCTTTCGAGGCTGGTGACCGCCTTCTCGCCGCCGAGTTCGGCTTCCATCTCCCGAAACTCTTTCGACTCGGTCTTGCTCCGCCAGACCGCCCAGGCGACGGCGGCGATTCCGAGCAGGCCTAGCACGTAGAGCATCCAGCCAATGCCGCTCTTCGTGGCGTGGAGAATAGGCCCGATCGAAAGGAGGGCGACCATGTTCATGACCTTGATGAGCGGGTTCAAGGCAGGTCCGGCGGTGTCCTTGAGTGGGTCGCCGACGGTGTCGCCGGTGACGCTCGCCTTGTGCGCTTCGGAACCCTTTCCGCCGTAGAGGCCGTCCTCGATCAACTTCTTGGCATTGTCCCACGCGCCACCGGCGTTGGCCATGAAGACGGCCAGGAGTTGGCCGACCACGATCATGCCCGCGAGGTAGCCACCGAGCGCGTACGGGCCGAGATAGATCGCGACTAGGATCGGCATCATGATCGCCAGCAGACCGGGGCCGATCAATTCCCGCTGCGCCGCGGCCGTGCAGATGTTGACGACCCGGCCGTAGTCGGGTGTCTTGGTGCCGGCCCAGATTTCCGGGTCGCGGAACTGGAGCCGGCACTCCTTGACGATCAAGAAGGCCGCGCGGCCGACTGCGCGGATCAGCATCGAGCTGAACAGGAAGGGAACGGAGCCGCCGATGAGCATGCCGATGAAGACATAAGGCTGAGCCACCGAGAGCTTGCCCGCCTCGGCCAGATATTGCGCCGTGGTCATCTCGCCGATCTTCGACTCGCTGCCGACCGCGATCACCGCGATGAAGCTGGCGAAGAGGCTCACGGCAGCGATCACCGCCGAGCCGATCGCGATCCCCTTGGTCTCGGCCTTGGTGGTGTTGCCCACCGCGTCGAGGTCGGCGAGGATCTGGCGGGCCCGCTTGTAGTTTTCCTCGCCCATTTCGTCACGGTCGTACCCCATCTCGCCGATGCCGTTGGAGTTGTCGGCCACCGGGCCGAAGACATCCATGCTGATGGTGTTGCCCGTCAGCGTGAGCATCCCGATTCCGCACATCGCCACGCCGTAGGCGATGAAGATCGGGCTGGCCCCCGCGTAAATCAGGACCGAGAGCAAGAGCGCCACCGCGATCACGCCCACCGCCACCACGGTCGACTCATAACCGAGTGCGAATCCCTGGATAATGTTGGTCGCATGCCCGGTGGTGCATGCCTTGGCCAATGACTTCACGGGCTCGAAGTGGGTGTGGGTGTAGTAGCTCGTGCTCTTGTTCAGGGCGATGGCCAGGATGATCCCGATCAGGCAGGTCCAGGCCGGGCGCATGTCGAGCCCGCTGTACCCGAAGTTGGACCAAAACGGCTGGCTCTCGGAAAGGATCGGCTTGTTGTAATTGAGGACGAAGGTGCGGAACTCGGCCGCTTTCTGCTCGGCGGTCTTGGACTTGTCGAGGGCCAGGGTCTCGTCGAATTTTTCGCGATCTGCCTGAAACTCCGAGGTCACCAGGTAACCGCCCAGGGCCTGCGGATATTCCTTGATGTATTTGTCGTCGAAGTGTAGATAGCCCAATCCAAGCAAGAAGAAGCCGACGACGCTGATCACCGAACCGAGGAGAAAACCACGGTGGACGGAGTGGAGTGCTTCATCACTGGTGCTTTGCGGCCCTGCCTTGACGGTGTAAGTGCTGATGATCGACCCGACGACGCCGATCGCCCGGACCAGGAGCGGGAAGATGACTCCCTTGTGCCCGAAGCTGGCATAACCCAGGATCATCGCGGCGACGATCGTCACCTCGTAGCTCTCGAAGATGTCGGCCGCCATCCCGGCGCAGTCGCCGACGTTATCGCCCACGTTATCGGCGATCGTGGCGGCGTTGCGCGGATCATCCTCGGGGATGTTCGCCTCCACCTTCCCCACGAGGTCAGCTCCGACATCGGCCGCCTTGGTGTAGATACCACCGCCGACCCGCATGAAGAGGGCCAGGAGCGTGCCACCAAAGCCGAAGCCGAGCAGCACTTCGTAGGCGTGCTCGCCATACGCCATGAAGATCAAGGTGCCGCCGAGCAGGCCGAGGCCGTCGGTCAGCATGCCGGTGATCGTGCCGGTGCGGTATCCGAGTTGGAGTGCGGCCCCGTAGCTGGTTCGTGCCGCCGCGGCCACCCGGAGGTTTCCACGCACCGCCAGGCTCATCCCGACGTAGCCGACGGTCCAGGAGAACGCTGCCCCCATGAAGAACGCGGCCGCCCGACCGATTGCAACGTGTTTCTCGCCGCTCGAGACCGCCCACATGATCCCGGTAATGACGAAGACGAGGAGGATGATCGCCCGGAACTGCTGGCTCAGGTAGGCGTTGGCCCCCATTCGGATCGCTTTGGCGACCGACCGCATTTTCTCGGTCCCCTGGTCGGCCCCGAGGACCTGTCCGACCAGCATTCCCGCGTACAGCAAGCCCGCAACCGCCACACCCAGGACGACCCAGAGCGCTCCACGCTCGACCGAGTCGTAATGGGGGTCGGTCTGGAATGCAAAGTATTGAAATTCCGAGCCGGCCGCCGGAACCGCCGGCGGCTGCGCGAAGAGCGAGGGAGGAGCCGCCAGGGCGGCAAATACGATCGCCACGATCGAGAAGCCGAGCCATCGTCGCATGAGAAAGACCTCCACATCCTCGGTGCACTATGAGGGGGGGACGTCCGGTCGCCGACGGTGGCCAAGCGCCACCGCTGAGTTGCTGATCGGTCCTGGTCTCGTCGGGAAATCCGGTTGTCCGACCGGTGATAATCAGGATTAGACAAAACCGGGTGGCACTCGGATAGGGAGTAGAGGGGAAACCTGTCAACCCCTCAACCTGCATCCGAGAATGCAAGGCATCCCGAGGTCAGAATGCCACATTTCGGCATTTTTCATCGAATCATCAATGCGTGATTCTTGGGGAGACTCCCGAACCTGGTTTATGTCCAAGAGGTCACGGGAGGCTGCGGTCCGTTTGGGAATCAGAGCCCGTTTGCGTGTCTCGGGGCGGTGCCTGGATATCTGGGTCCCGGACCGATCCGGGCGTCTGGCTCTGGCGATTGACGATCGCGTTGACTTGTCCGCGAGGCCGGCTCGCATTAGGATGACAAGGGAGTCGACCGCGCCGTCGCAATGGCACGCGGGCTTGGGTTTTACGGGACAAAACGCCATGAGTCAGAATTCCTTCGGACGGCCCGGCCAAATCCGCCCTGGTTTGGCTGTCTCGACGCTGTTCGCCCTGTCTCTTTTCGCCACGCTGCCCCCCTCGGTTGCGTTGGCTGCCGACCCTCAGCCGACGCGGAAGGACAGCAGTGCGTTCATCAAGCCGAAGGAAGTCGTCCTCAGCGCATCGGTCGATCCGGCCGAAGCCAAGGCGGGTGACGTCGTCACCTACACGGTGACCGCCAAGGTCGCTCCTGGTTGGCACATCTATCAATACAAGGCGAATCCGAAGGGCGACCCCACGCGGGACACTTACTTCGACTTTTTTGATCCCGCGGGGCTGAAACCGGTCGGGGACTGGACGGCGGCGAAGAAACCGATCCGGAAAGCGGAGCCGGCCTTCAACAACGAGATCCTCGAGTTCTATGAGAACGAGGCCAAATGGAGCTTGAAGCTCCAGATTCCTCCAGGAACGGCGCCTGGCCCGAAAATTCTGCGCAGTCAGGCGATTTTCCAGATCTGCGACGCCAGTAGCTGTAAGCCCCCTGCCCGTTCGACGCTCCCCGACGTCTCACTGACGGTCTTGGCCGGAGTCGGCGGTGGAACCAATGCCTCGGCTGCGGCCTCAGCCGTGTCGACGCCGCCAGCCGGGTCGGAGGAAAAGGGGGCGGCTGACGAGGCGGCTCTTACCAGCGAAGTGGCCCAGAAGGCCCAGCAGGGGCTGTTGTCCTTCCTCCTCTTTTCGGCGGGGGGAGGGCTGCTTGCCCTGGTGATGCCGTGCGTCTGGCCGATGATTCCGATCACGGTCAACTTCTTCGTGAAGCAAGGGAACAAGAACAAGGGGAAGACGACCGGCCTGGCTATCGCCTATTGCCTGGCGATCATCGGCGTCTTTACCTCGGTCGGAGTGCTCGTTTCGTTCTTCTTCTCGGCGACCGCACTGCAGAATCTGGCTAATAACCCGTGGCTCAACACCTTTGTGGCGCTCTTGTTCCTCGCGTTCGGGCTGAGCCTGCTCGGTCTGTTCGAGGTCCGGTTGCCGAACTTCCTGCTGAATGCGTCGGCCAAGGGGGAAGGCAGAGGAGGGATGATTGGCGTCATGTTCATGGCCCTCACCCTCACGATCACCTCGTTCACTTGCACCTTTCCCGTCGTCGGCGGCCTGATCGTGATGGCGGCCAACGGGGAGTTCTTCTACCCGATCGTCGGCCTGGCCACCTTCTCGTCGGTGCTTGCGTTTCCGTTCTTCTTGTTGGCCCTGGCCCCCGGTCTCGTGTCGAAGATGCCGAAGAGCGGCGATTGGATGAACTCGGTCAAGGTCGTCGGCGGCCTGATCGAAGTCGGCGCGGCCTTGAAGTTCATGAATACCGCCGAGATCGGCTTCGGCGCGGTCCCCGAGGATGCCTGGTTCGACGCCTCCCTGGTCCTTTCGGCCTGGGTCGGAATCGCCGCGGTCTGTGGTCTCTACTTGCTTGGTCTCTTCCGCACCGACCATGATCACGACGAGGTCAAGATCGGCCCGGGCCGGCTTCTGATCGGCTCGCTCTTCCTGGCCCTGGCTCTCTTCATGGCCCCTGCCCTGTTCGGTACCCCGCCGAAGAGCCGGCTCTGGGACCTGGTCGTGGGCATCCTTCCCGCCGACGTCGGTGATCTCGATCGCCCCGCGGGAGCTGGCGGACCGGTCGCCAATGAGGGCAAGTCGAAGGCCACTTCGAACGATCCCGCGACCGCCGAACGCGAGGAAAAGAGCGTCCATGGCGTCGTTTGGGGGATGAGCTACGACGCGGCCCTCGAGGAGGCGAAGGCGAGCAACAAGCCAATCCTGATCGATTTTACCGGGGTCAACTGCGCCAATTGCCGGACGATGGAGCAGACGGTGTTGAACCGGAACGAGATCACCGGCCTGCTTTCCGAATTCGTCACCGTGCAACTGTATACCGACTACGTACCGATCGGCTCGCTGACTAAAGAGCAGCGTGAGGCGCTCGCGGAAAAGAACCAACTCCTCCAGATCGACCTGACCAAGGAAGCGACCAACCCCTTTTACGTCGCCCTCACACCCGATGGCCGCCTGATCCAGGCGATTGGTGGATATCGCACGCCTGCAGTGTTCAGCGAGTTCCTCAACGGGGCGCTGACCAAGAACAAGGATCAGGACAAAGCCAAGGTGGCTCAGGCCGACCCGGCGCACTGACTCGCGCCGGATCGGATGCCTTGGATCAAGCTTTGCCAAGCTTTCGGCGGTTCGCCAGGACCTCGGCAGGATCGTTGACCGGGTTGAGTGGCGACTCGCCCTTGAGAATGCCGAGAACGTCCGCGACGATTGAACTCGCCATGTTGCTCAACCCCTCCTCCGTCTGCGCGGCACTGTGCGGAGTGAGCATGACGTCAGGCCGGCCGATCAAGGGATGATCCTTGGGGGGCGGCTCGACCTCATAGACATCGGCCCCGTAGCCCCAGAGCCGCTTGGCATCGAGTGCCTCGGCGACATCGGCTTCCACGGTGATCGGCCCTCGTGCCGCGTTGATCAGGATGGCGTCGGGACGCATCTTGGCCAGCGTCTCACGGTTGATCAGGTGCCGGGTGCTTGCGTCGAGCGGGGTATGGACCGTCAGGTATTCGGAAGCGGCAAGGACTTCGTCGAGGCTCACCCGGGTCGCCCCCGCGCGGGCTTCCACCTCGGCGGGTGCGGCGACGATGTCGTGGTAGAGCACGCGCATTCCGAAGGCGGTCTTGGCCACCTCGCCGACCCGCCGGCCGATCCGCCCGAAGCCGATGATGCCGAGCGTGCGGCCGAGGAGGTCGCGGCCCATCATTGAGGTCCGGGCGTGGTAGTTGCCCGCCGCAAGGGCCGTCATCATTTGTGGAAAGTGCTTCGACAGGCCGATCATCATCGCGAAGACATGTTCGCAGACGCTCTGCGTGTTTGCCCCTGGCGTATAGACCACCTGGATGCCGCGCTCGGTCGCCGCCGGGATGTCGATCTGGTCGTAGCCGACGCCATGCCGGCCCACCACCTTGAGTCGGTCGGCCCGGTCGAGCAAGGCCGCGTCGATGACACCCCCGGTCCGGATGATCAGGCCGTCAACGCCGACGATCTCGCGCCCCAACGTCTCAGGATCGATCCCCGAGGCCATTCTCAACTCGGAATTTTCGCGGAGCACGCTCATCCCGGCTTCGTGCATCTTGGTCAAGGACAGAACGATCGGCCTCTGGGACATGAGTTCGGCTCGCCTTTGTTTGGGTTCGCGCGGGGGGGGACGACTGCGCAGGTCGTTGAAATCGTCGATCGCCGCGACCAGCCGCCGCGATCCAAAGGCGACCAGACTACCACAAAGGTCCGCACGCGCGATAGGATTGGGCGCACGTTGAGGTCGGTCGGGCGGTCTCGCCTCCCCCCTTTTTTTTCTCGTTTCCCCGATCGCCAGCTTGCCGGTCTCAATCCGCCTGGAAAGTCATGTCGGGGGGCCTGGTTCAGCGCAGTGCGCTCCCCGGGACGATCACTCTCCTTTCCGTTTCCGGGACAGGCTGCACCTTCCCTCGACCAACCGAAGGCTCTCGTGGACATGACGATTCCCACTGCCAATGAAACGACACGCTGATGGGTATCACGCCGTCGAGCGAGCCCCTTGGATGGGAACGATTTTCATACAGGGGTGTCCTGATCGTTGTCCTGATTTCGATGGTGGTGCGGATTGCGGTGATCGTGCCTTCCATTGGCCAGTTAGATGACCCCGATCGTTACCTGGTCGTGGCGCAGTCGCTGGCCGATGGGGAAGGGTTTGCCGTGAATGGGCGGCCCACGGCCTATCGTCCGCCGCTCTATCCGCTCCTCCTCTCGGTCCTGGTCGCCACGCTGGGCAATCGGCTCGCCTGGGGAGTCGCGGGGATGCATCTGGCCGCGGGGGCGGCGACGGTTGTGCTGACGGCTGTCGCGGCCAGACGCTTCGGTTTGACCCCAGCGCGAATGTTGATTGCCGCGGCGATTGTCGCGTGCGATCCTGTGCTGGTCGCGCAAAGCCGTGCGGTTATGACTGAAACTCTGGCCGCGTTGCTGGTCGCCGCAAGCCTGGCGGCGCTGGCGGAGGGGCATGCGCGAGGCGCATTCTGGGGTGGGATCGGCTTGGGGCTGGCATCGCTCTGCCGTCCGAGCCTCTTGCCGGCGGCCGGCCTGATCGTCCTTGTGGCTATCGCTTTTGGACCCGGAACCGCGTGGGTTCGGCTCCGGCGCGCGAGCCTCGTGGCGGTCGGAACCGTGGTGATGCTCGTCCCCTGGGCCTGGCGAAATGCAGTGGTGTTTGGGGAGCCGGTCTGGACGACGACTCACGGAGGCTGGACCCTGGCCCTGGCCAATAACCCGGTCTATTACGCCGAGGTGCTCGACGGCCCGCCGGGGGCGGTCTGGTCGGGCGCGAATCAGAAACGATGGTTCGACGAAACCGTTCGCGCGGTTGAGGGGCTGGCGGAACCCGCGGCCGACCGGAAGATTCAGACGATTGCGCTGCGGTTCATCGGAACTCGTCCGTGTGATTTCGTGCGTGCCTCGGTGGCCCGCCTGGAGCGGTTCTGGGGGGTCGCTCCCGCCGGCGCGGTCTACTCTCGGGCGACCAGGGGGGCGACCTTGGTCTGGACGGTCCCTCTCTGGAGTGCACTGGCACTCGGTCTGATGCGGCGGGGAGTGTGGCGCTGGCCGGGCGTCGCCGCTCCCGCGATTGTTTTGGCGCTGACGGCGGTCCATTCGATCTACTGGACCGACATGAGGATGAGAGCGCCCATCGTACCTGCCATTGCCTTGATTGCGACCGGGGCGCAAATTCCCCTTTTTTCGGCATCACGCCACCGTGAAATCCAATCGAGTCGAAGCGTGAATTGACCGATCGGAAAAAAATTCAAAATCCTCGCGGATTCTAGCTGTTCAAACCGAGAAGAAACGTTAGGCTTATGACAGCCGCTCTCGGCGGGTTCCCTTTAGTTAGCCGTTTCGGGTGCTAGCCTCGCCAGAACGCTCATTTCGCAGAGGTATGACAGTGGCCAAGAAGCTCTACGTCGGCAATCTCACGTACGACACCACGGAAGACAACCTGGTGGAATTGTTCAGCGAGTATGGCGAGGTTCTCTCAGCGCAGATCATCATCGATCGTGACACGAACCGCTCGAAGGGTTTCGGGTTCGTGGAAATGGCCGATGGCGCTGACGAAGCGGCCAACGCCCTGAACGGTCAGGACTTCCGGGGTCGGAACCTGACGGTCAACGAAGCGCGTCCTCGTGAGGATCGCGGCGGTGGTGGTGGCGGTCGCGGCGGCTACGGCGGCGGCGGCAGCGGTGGTGGCGGTGGCCGTGGTGGCTACGGTGGCGGCGGCGGTGGCCGTGGCGGCTACGGTGGCGGCGGCGGCGGTGGTTACGGCGGTGGCGGTGGTGGTGGTTACGGCGGTGGCGGCGGCGGTCGTGGCCGCTATTGATCCGAACTCGAATCTCAGGTTGCGGCGGTTCTGACCCAGCCGATTCGGTCCGCCGCTTCTTCGGGATTCGAGCCGTTTTGATGCCGATGTCTTGACCACTCTACCTCACTTGCGTTTCTTCACAGGCCGGCCGGCTACGGTCGGCCTTCGTCGTTTCCTGGGATCCAGCTTCCCTGAGATGGGGTTCTCCGGTTCAGGGAGTTGCGCTCATGTCTCTGTGGAATGACTTACGCGGCCGTTCTCCGTTAACTGACCCGCGATCGCTGGGCAGCTCACTCCTCTTTCACGTGATCCTCCTCGTCGTGGCGTCGTTGGCGGCCTTGAGCGTTGCGGTTCCCGCTGCGCCCGATCGATCGCCGACCCTTCGCGGAGAACTCGACTCGGTCGACAACCGCGCTTCCAAGGACGGGGGCGGTGGCCCGGGCGAACTCGGTGGCGAAGGTTTGATCGAAGCCCTCCCCGCGGCGAACGGTTTGGCTCCCCAAGGCGAAGGGCTTGACCCCGCGGCCGATGCCTTGCTGGCCGAGATTCTGCCGACGGCCGCGCCGGCCGACGCCGCTCAACGCGCTTTGCCCGGCCCTCAGACTTCGGGCTTGGGGATCGTGCCTGGACCAGGAATCGGTGGTGGTGGCGGTTCGGGAGGGGGGGCAAACGGTGGTGTCGGTCGAGGGGTCGGTCCTGGTACCGAATTCTTCGGCGCCCGCGAACATGCTGGCTCGTTCACTTATGTGATCGACTGCTCGGGAAGCATGGCGACCCGGAACGCACTCGACATTGCCAAACGCGAATTGCTCACGAGCCTGGGGCAGCTTCCGAGCGACGCGAGCTTTGGAGTCGTCTTCTACAACCTTCACGCTACCACTCTTGCGGACTTGCAAGGCCGCCGCGGTTTGATGGCGGCGACCACGGTGAACAAGGGCCGGGTTCGTTCGCAGCTCGACGCGATCGTTCCCGACGGCGGTACCGATCACATGGTCGCCCTGCGGGAGGCGCTCGGACGTCATCCCGAGGTCATCTTCTTCTTGACCGATGCCGATTTGATGACCAATTCGGATGTGGCCGAGATCCTGGCTGAGGCTGGTAAGACTCGGATCCAGGCCATTGAATTCGGGCGGGGGCCGGAAGTGGGAGGCTCGGGACCTCTGAAAAAGCTCGCCACTTCGACGGGAGGTTCCTATCGTTACCTCGACGTCACAAACTTCCCCAGACGGTAGAATTTCTCCTCGCGAGTCATGCACTTAGGGGCGTCAGGCAAAGGGTGCCTGCAAAATCGGCCCAATGGGCGTGTTTTGTGTCATCCGGTCGTGGTTGCAAAACCTTGTTTGTGGATTTGCTATTCCCAAGAGTCATGTGGCCTGGTGAGGGCCGGTCGCTCCACCGGCGCTGGCCTTGCGGCTAAGCGACGTCCTCGCGCCTTGATTCGGGTTGACCCCCCCGAAGTTCTCCCCTACCATCCCGGCGCGGGAGAGGGCCTTCCCCTCTCCTTCTGAATGAGCCTGTTTTGCGACGTTCGGTCGTCGTGGCGCATTTTGGGGCGGCTTTACCGGCTGCTCACTCAATTCGTGCTGCGTTGCCCGTCCAGCGCTGGCGAAGGTTTTTCGATGAAGCCCCCGACCCCGATGAAGGTGGATGGGGGCTGAGCCTTGCCGCGACTCATTCGGATCTGTCCTCCTTTATCCTTGCGCGGAATGCGACCCCATGCGCACTGCGATAGCTCTCACGGCGGCCCTCACGATCCTGGTGGCCGCCATCTGGCTGACGGTCGAGACCAAGCGGAATCGCTTGGTCTGGGATCACTTCGATGTCGTCAAGAGGGGCATCCTCTACCGCAGCGGCCAGCTCAACAGCGACCAGCTTCAAGCCGCCGTCAAGCGATACGGGATCAAGACGGTCGTGAGTTTCCAGCTTCCCGGCGAGGATGTCTATTCCGAGCGTGAAATCGCTCGCCGGATGGGCATCGACTTCATGAACCTGCCGATGCCGGGGGACGGCTCGGGCCAGGAGTTCCAGTTCCGCGAAGTCCTCAAGGCCTGCGACGATCCGGAGCGACGACCGGTTCTGATCCACTGTGCTCGCGGCACCTGCCGCACGGGCGCGGCCACGGCCCTTTATCGGTTCGAGCGTGACGGCTGGACGGTCGAGGATGTGGTGGCCGAGATGAAGCGGCAGACCTACCGGGAAGGTTGGCTGCCGGGCTATGTCTTCGGCATGGTCCGCAACCGACCTGGCCAGGAGATCTTCCAACCGGCCGTGGCGTTGGATCGCAACCTCCGGATTGGTAACGAGAAGAAGGAGACGACCAATGTCCGTTGAACCCGTCGTCGATGTTCCCGCCCAGGATGAGCGGAGCCTTCAGCAACGGCAGGTGACGGCGGTTTGGGCCTGGGCGATCGTGCTGGCGATTGCGGCCGGGTTCATTCTGATCGGGGGGGGCCGCCAGGATCTCGGTCCCATCGAGGCGCGGCTCGGGATTGCGGCCGGGGAGGCTTTCGGCCCATTGGGTCTCGCCTTCGGCGGCTGGGAGCCGAGCCTCTGGCCTGGCGAGGTCATTCCGAGCATCCTCTGGGGGTGGGGCGAAGAGGGGCGGATTACGTCCGCCTCGGTGCGCTGGCCCGCGGCGATCGCGGGGCTGCTGGCGGGCTTGATCCTCACCAAACGCGTGATGGCCACCTTGGGGATGCGGGCCGCCATCCTGACGATGCTTTGCTGGTCCGGTTCCGTCGCGTTGATGGACCGATCGGCGGGAACCGGGCTCGCCCTGATCTCGGGGCTGGCCATTGTGGCGACCATCGACCGGATCCTGGGACGTGGCTCCGATTGGGTGGCCGGGCTCTGGGCTGCGTTGGCCTTCCTCTCGGGTGGCTGGCCTCCGCTCGCCCTGATTGGGCTGGCGACCATCGTACTGGGACGACGGGGGACCGGCCTGAGCGTCGGCCTGCTCGTGCCTCCGATCCTGACGGCCGTAGCCTGGTCGGCCTGGGCCTTGAACGTGATGTCGACCGAGGCCTGGGCCGCTGCGCTGACGCTCCCCTTGACCCAGAAGTCCGCCTGGTTTCTCCCCGTCACGGTTTTTGCCCTAGGGCTCCCGTGGAGCCCGTTCGCGGCCCTGGCGGCGAGTCGGTCGGTCCGTGACGGTTGGTCGGAACCGGGACGTCTCCTCATCATGGGCTGGCTGCAGGTCGCAGCCGCGTCTGTTCTGGCAGGGACCGTCGTGCCGGGCCTGGCCACATCGGCCGGGTTGCCCGCCCTTGCTGGTCTTGCCGTGGTCGCTGCCGCAAGCTGTGACCGGCTCTGGAGCGGAACGGTGTCCGCAGTCACGCGACGACGTGCCTTGGCTCTCTCGGTCACGATCGCCTTGCTCTGGGTCGTGCCGATCGTCGTGGGGGGGATCTACATCGGGAGCGCCGTTTCTTATTATCGGTGGCTCGCGATCTTTTTGATCGGAATGACCGTGCCGGTCGCGGCGCTCTGCTACAAGGCCGTCGACCTGTCCGACCTTCGCCGCGCGCTCGTCATGGTGGCCCTGATCTCCGTCTGCCTCAAGTTTGCCCACATGGGCTGCTATGCGCCTGAATGGAATTACCGCCGGAGCCAAGGTCCTTGGGGGCGAGCCATCGGACAGTGGGTTCCCCCCAAATGGCCCGTCTACACGACTCACGCCTGGTCGCCCGACCTGGCCTTCTCCATCGGTCGACCCGTTCGGCACCTCGCCTCTCCGAAGCTCCTCGCGTTTCAGAAGAACAGGCCCACACATCACGTCCTTCTTCTCGAATCCGAGTTCGAGAACTGGCCGGAGGATGCGCCTGCCTTGGTGAAGGTCGCCTCCTTCCAGGATGAGCACGGTGGCACCCGCGTTCTCGCTCGGACTGCGGGGGAGTTCTCCTGGCGAATGGCCCGGCAAACGCCAGCGAACTAAGGAGTCTGCGAAAGGTTTGCCGACCCGGAGTCGTGTGGGAATTGGCCGCCCCAGCCGGCGCGAATTGTTTGGTCGTCTTTCGGTGAACGAGGTGGGTTCGAGGAGATTCCCGTTTCAGACGGGAATCTCCTCTTTTTTTTTGAGGAAAGCAGAGAATGAAGTCACCGAAGGAGGATTGCGGCGTATGGTTCTGGTGCATGGTACGCTCGGCGTGATATCATGCAGGTGGATTTGTGACGGTGAGCCGCCATTCTCGTCTTGCCGGGAGTCCTGCACAGAATTGAAAATCAAAAGCAGTGAGACCCGAATCGTTCCGTGAGGGGCTAACCTAAAGATCAAGAGAGGGTTCACCACGATGCTTGGTAAATTGAAAGATATGTTCGGATCAAAGAAGCCAAGCGGGGCGACTCAGTCGGGTGGGGCCACGCGTCGATCTCGGGTGAACCTTCAGCGTCGATTCACCCTGGTCGCGTTGACCGGGCAAGGAAGCATGTCCCGCGTCCATCGCGCGGTGGATAATCAGACCGGTCGGGTCGTCTGTTTGAAGATCCAGATTCCCGAGAAGAACGAGGCGGCCGCGGCTCGCTCGGCGAAAGCGACGCGGCCCCCCGAGGGGGAGATCAGCAGCCAGGTGATCCATCCCCACGTGGTCAAGACCTATGACTACGGGCAGTCGACGAAGGGCGAACACTTCCTTGCGATGGAATTCATCGAGGGGGTCAGCCTCAAGTACGTGCGGGAGTCGCACTCGACCAACCTCGGGGAGAAGCTCGAGCTGTTGGCGCAGGCCGCCGAAGGCTTGGCTGCCGTGCATGCACACGGGTTCATCCACCACGACGTGGGCCCGCAGAACTTTCTGGTCGACCGCGATCAGCGGGTGAAGCTCATCGATTTCGGCCTCGCCGTCCCGAATACTCCTCTGTTCAATCGCCCGGGCAACCGGACGGGCACGCTGCAATACATGGCTCCCGAGCTCATTCGGCGGGAGACGACCGACGAGCGTCTGGATATCTTTTCGTTCGGGGCCTTGGCCTTTGAGTTTCTGACCGACCGTCTGCCTTACGACGCCGGCCACAACAACTCCATGGCGATGCTGCTCCAGCGGATCAATAGCGAACCGCTCGACCCAGCGCTTGCCAACCCAAGGCTTCCCTCTGAGCTGACCGATCTGATCCGAAAGCTGATTGCCCGCCGGAAAGCGGATCGCTGGCCGTCGATGGCAAACCTCGCCGAGGCGTTCCGTTCGATCTCCATCGGGGCCGCGGTCTGAGGAACAAGGGGAGGAATCCCGGAGCAACGCGAACCCGGGCGTTGGAATGCCGCCAGGCGGTCATCCAACGACCGGGTTTAATCGCAAACGGAATTACGCCAGGCGCGTGGCTCGCACCACCCGTGGGTGGTTGGCGTGGTCGCGAACCGTTGGCGCCAGGGTGAGTTCAGGCTCAGCGGCGATCAGGTTACGCACGGCCTTTTCCTGATCCGAGCCGATTTCCAGGATCAGGTGCCCGCCTGGTTTCAGCAGGCGGACCGCTTCGGCAATCAAAGGGGCGACGACCCGAAGGCCATCCGCGCCGCCGTCGAGTGCGGTGTGTGGTTCGTAGAGCCGCACCCCCGGCTCGAGGGTCGGGATCACGTCGCTGGGGATATAGGGAGGGTTCGACAGAATCACGTCGAACGGCCCCTCGTCGGCGACCGGCCCGAGGCGGCTTCCCTGGCGGAACTCGATCCGATCCGCGAGACCGAGTTTCTTGGCGTTCGACTCGGCGACCGCGAGTGCTTCGGGACTGAGGTCGATGGCCACGAACCGGGCCGTCTTATGCTGGTGGACACAGGCGAGGGCGAGGCAGCCCGAGCCGGTTCCGACATCGACGGCCCGAGGCGCTTCGAGCGTTTTGGTCAGGTTGAGGAACTCCACGACCACGAACTCAGAGTCGGGGCGGGGAATCAGCACGGCGGGCGAAACAGCCAGCGACAGTGAGTAGAATTCCTTGCGGCCGACCAGGTAGGCCACCGGCATCCCCTCGGCGCGGCGGCGGACGAGGTCGCGGAACTCCCCGCGCGGCTGCTCTCCGACGATTTCTTCGAAATGGGTGTAGAGCTTGACCCGCTCCCAGGTCAGGACCTTGGCGAGCAGGACCTCGGCATCGAGTCGAGGGCTCTCGGCCCCTTTACGTTTCAGGAAGTCGGCGGTCCAGGTCAGGAGCCGTCCGACCGTCCAGCGCTCGTTCGAATCGGGAGGAGGCGCCGGGTCTGGGGCGCCTGCCATGGAACGAGTCCGCGACGCGTCCGTGTCTCTGGGCATCGTGAGTTATACCTCGCCGAGCTGCTCGCGGCGGTCATGGTCGATCAGGGCCGTGGTCAGCGGGGCGAGCTCGCCTTGCATCACACGATCGAGGTTGTGCATGGTCAGGCCGATGCGGTGGTCGGTCACGCGATTCTGGGGAAAGTTGTAGGTCCGGATCCGTTGCGACCGATCTCCCGAGCCGATCAAGGTTCGCCTCGCCTCGGCGCGTTCGGAACGAGCCTTCTCTTCGACCTGGTCGTAGAGACGACTGCGAAGGATTCGCATGGCCTTCGCTTTATTCTTGTGCTGGCTCCGCTCGTCGCGGCAGTTGACGACGATACCGCTCGGCAGGTGCGTGATCCGAACGCCACTCTCGGTCTTGTTCTGGTGTTGCCCGCCCGGTCCCCCCGCGCGCATCACGTCAACTTGCAGGTCTTCAGTCCGGATGACGATTTCCACTTCCTCGGGCTCGGGCAAGATGGCCACGGTCGCGGCCGAGGTGTGGATCCGCCCCTGGGTCTCGGTGACGGGGACCCGCTGCACGCGATGCCCGCCACTCTCGAACTGGAGGTAGCGGTACGCCCCCTCCCCCGTGATGCTGAAGGACACTTCGCGAAAACCACCGAGCTCGGTGGTCACCATCTCCAAGGGTTCGAACGTCCAGTGCATCTGGTCGGCAAACCGCTGATACATCTCCCGGAGGTCGCGGGCAAACAGGGCCGCTTCGTCGCCACCGGCACCCGCGCGGATCTCGACGATCAGGCCGGGGCGGTCAACGCCCGCCTGTTTATCGTAGATCAGGTCGCGCAGGGTTTCCCCTTGCTCGTTATGCCGCGTCCGGAGCGACTGGAGCTCGGCCTCGGCATAGGAGCGCATCTCGAAATCCGGTTCGGCCGCGCAGAGTGACTCGGCCTCAGCGATCTGCTTCCCCAGTTCCAGATAACGGCCGTAGGGGAGAGCCACTTTGGCCAGGGCGCTCCGCTCCTTGGCCATCGCCGTCAGACGCGCAACGTCGGAGGTCAGCGCTGGATCCAGGAGCGCGGCTTCCAACTCAAGGAAACGCAGGTAGTCAGACTGCAGCTTGTCGAACACTCAGGACCTCGCAGAATCAAGCGGCATGGCGGCCGGAAGAAAGGCACGGCGGCGGCCCATTGACGATCCGGTCAAGAGAAGCGGCGAAAGGAAAGGCCTCCCTCCGAAGAGTGGAGAGGCCTCGATTCGCCCCGGCTCAATCAATGACCAACGGCCCGACGAGGCAGCATCTGGAATGAGTGCCGCCCGGCGGGCCGTACCACGAGATTCAAGGCTGGGAACTAGGCCTTGGCAGTTGCCTCGACCGCGGCCGCTTCCTTCTTGGCCTTGCCGTAAGTTCCTTGGAACTTCTTGTTGAACTTGTCGACCCGGCCCGCCGCGTCGACGAACTTCACCGAGCCCGTGTAATACGGGTGGCACTTCGAGCAGACTTCGACCGCGATCTTGGGCTTGGTGCTTCGCGTCTTGAACGTGTTGCCGCAGCCACAGGTCACGTCGCACTCTTGGTAGTTCGGATGAATGCTGTCTTTCATGATTTGATCCAATTCTATTCTGGCTCCACCCCACTTTGGGTGGATTGTCTCACCACTCAAGAAAACCAACCGGGGCTGCCGCCCAGTTCGACCCAGAGATTGTAGCAAACCCGACGTTCGTGGGCGAGGAGGGAACTTTTCCTTTTTTTTCGTTCGCTCACTTCGCGGCGGGCTTGCTCTTTTCGTCTTTCGGAAGCGGCTTACCGTCGAGCAGCGTCATGACATCCTTCTCAACCTGTTCGTAGGTGAATTGGTTGTTGGGGTCGTCCATGGTGTATCGCTTCACCTCCTGACCGTCGGGACCATAGATGAATACGGCCGGGATTGCACCGATGTTCAGTTTTTCGTAGCCAACCCCCTCTTCCTCGTCGAGCAGGTAGTTGGCGAAGACCGCTTTCTTGGCGGCGAGGAACTCGATGGCATCCTTGACCTGCTTGGGCTCGGTCGGGTCGTCGAACGAAAGGGAGGCGACGGCCAGGCCCTTCGCGGCGAACTTTGTGTTCATCTCGACCAGGTGAGGGAAGTTTTCCTTGCACGGAAGGCACCAGGATGCCCAGACATCGACCAAGGTGAACTTGGCGTCCTTGTTGGCCACCCGCTTGAGAAAGCCGTCGAACTTAATCGGTTCGAGTTTGGCATCTCCCTCGGTAATCGCCACCTCGACTTTGGGCGGGGCGTCGGCCTTCTCCGGCTCTTTCGACGAATCCGTGGTTGGGGTTGGCGTGGCGGGCGCAACCGCCGCGGTTTCGGAGGGAGTGCCTGTCGACACCGTCGGCGAATTGGATTCGGGGCCAGGCGTGACGCTGGTGTCGGCCGCCTCACCGCAACCCGCAAGCGCCAGGGCGAGGATCAGGAGAGAGCGGTTAGATGCGTGAAGGATTGAGGTCATGATGTTTCCCTCCTCCAATTCAAGATGGAGATTTTTCGGGGAGTGGGGAGTTCTTCCGCTCTCATCTATCTTGGTGTGGAATCAATCAAGAGCAGAAGGGATTCATGGGGAGTTGGCTGGGGGCGGAGCGTGCGTGGTTCGACGACAAAGCAAGCCGCCGCCGATGGAATGGATCGGCGGCGGCCAGAGATGAGTCGGTCCCCGAGGGGGCCTATGCGAGTGGTGAAGTGATCGAGATCACTTCTGCTTGTAGCCGATGCCGCAGCCGACGGCCCGAGTCTCGGCGATTTCAACCGACTCGCCCTTCAGGACGGAGTCGACCGCGTCGCGGACGTACTTCTTCTCGACCTTCGCCTCTTTCGAGTTGTCGTCGAACGCGCCGGTGTAGCGGATCGTCCGGGTCTTGTCGAGGACGAAGAACTGCGGGGTCTTGGCCGCACCGTAGGCTCGTCCGACTTCCTGGCTGGCGTCGTAGCCGTAGGCGAAGGTGTAGCTCTTGTCCTTAACGCGCTCCTTGATGGCGGGGAGACGGTCGGAGTCCATGTCGTTGACGCAGAGGGCGACGACCTTGACGTTCTTGCCCTTGTAATCATTGGCGAAGTCGATGACACGGTCTTCGTAGGCCGTGACCGCGGGGCAATGGTTGGCCAGGAAGACGACAACGACCACGTCTTCTTTGATGTCGGCGAGGTTCAGGGTGGTGTCTTTATCGCCCAAGACGGCGGGAATGCCTGAGAACGCCGGGGCGGCGTCGCCGGGGGCGACGGCCGAGTTGTACTTGCCGGCGCCCGCGAAGGCCGGGCTAGCTACGAGGGCCAGGGCAGCCAGGCTCAAGAACATCTTGCGCATCGGTGCGAACTCCATCAAAGGGGAAGGATGAACCGAGTCGAGCTCTCGACGTGAAAGACCGCTCACGGTTCCGAGCAATTCCTCTAAAAGGGACCCTAGCCATCCCAAGGGTCCCCTCTTGCCGCCGGGTGTGGTGTGACCGCGGTCCTTTGAGAAAAAACCGAAGGTCCCGCAGTGATAAGAGCGTCGATTGTGGCGGCAGGATCCCAGTTTTCTGAGAAGTGCTCACCCTTTTCGTTCCCGATTATAAGTGGTCGATCGGTCGAGTCAACGGCCTGGGAAGATGCCAACGTACGCAAGAGGCGAAGTCAGGCCCGGTGGCCCGCCCAGAGGACGGCGTTGCCGATCACCTTGCGGATCGAGGGGTGAACCAGGACCGGGAATGCGTCGTGACCGGGCCGGAGGTAGACCACCCGGCCCTTGTCGATCGTCCAGGTGAGCCCGCTCCGCATCGTTTCTCCCTGGTCCCAGGTGGAGACCAGGACGACCGTCTCGGGCACGGGAACCTTGAAGGGTTCGGCAAACATGTCCGTCTTGGCAATGGTGAAGGGATTGATCCCTTGCGCAATCGGATGTTCGGGGGTTTTTATGCTAATGTGCTCGGGGCGACCGTCTTCCCGCCACCGGCCTGGCTCGCACGAGGTGCCCATCAGCTCCCGGAACGGCTTGCTGGCGCAGGCGGCGTGGAGCGCGACGAACCCGAGTTGCCCCGCGGTGACTCGCTTGACGATGGCCGCGACGCGGTCACGGGGGACATCGTCGTGGCGGAGCCGGCCCCACCAGACGAGGACGTCGGTGTTGTCGAGCGTCTTATCATCGAGCCCGGAGCCGGGGTCGCCCAAGCGGGCGCGGATCACGTTCACGCCGTCGCGGCGGCCGAGATACTTCGCCAGCGCACCGTCGATGTCGTCGGGGTAAACGGATTTCTTTGCGGTGCCTTCGCACCAGACGCAGACCCGCAACGGATCTTCTTTCGGGGCGGCTTGGAGCCGAGCCGAAGCTTTCTCACTCAGCAAACCAAGGGCCGACATCCCTGCCCAGGCCGTTCCGCGCACAAACGAACGACGATCGACCTGCATCTCGTGAACTCTCCTTGCAAACGCTTCGCGTCCGGAATAGTCTCGGGCGGGCCATTTCATCGCACGGTAGGCTTAACCTCTTTGGTGAGGCCAAGTCGAGGAAAGAAGAGATTCGGCAGGGTTGTCATGCTAACCTGTTGGCCGCCGTCGATGCAAGAGCGTGCTGTCCCAGCGCTATTGACATTTTGAACGGATCAACGGCCGGTCGCTCCGCGGAGTCGAAACGTCAGCGGAAGTAATTCACCCAGGGTATAGGTGCCGGCGCAATCGACCGCGATCGGGGTCTCGGGACGAGCGAATTCGGCGAGGACCTGGCGACAGGCGCCGCAAGGCATCAACAGGCCTGGTTCGGCGTCGGTGGGGGCGTCGACGCAGGCCAAGGCCAGGGCATCGATGGCCACCTCACCCGCCAGGATGGCGGCGAAGATGGCGGTGCGTTCGGCGCAGATCGTCAAACCGTAAGAGGCGTTCTCGACGTTGGCGCCGGTGAAGATCCGGCCTCCCGCGAGGACGGCCGCCCCCACGTGGAACTTCGAGTAAGGGCAATAGGCCGACCGGCTTGCCAAGCGGGCGGCCTTCAAGAGCTCAGCCATCAAGACGGCCATGACATGCTCGTCTGAAGAACGAATCACGATCCGCGGAGCGCCCCAAGGTTGTCGGGGGCTCCGCGGGTTTTGGGATGACGGACTTACTGACCGCCGAACTTCACGTCCTGGATATCTTCTTCGGGCGAATGCGGGATGAAGTGCCAGGCGATTTCGGTGGCCACGATCTGGAGGAACTTGGTCCGGAACGCCGCTTTGCTCGCTCCCGCGCTTTCGGGGATCGGCCCGCGCACCGGGAAGACGGTGTCCTTGTAGGCGTCGTAGATATTCTGTGATTCTTTGGGCTGGTCGAGGATCGGCTTACCCTTGCTGTTCTTGGGATGAGCCAGCTCGAACGCCTGAATGTGGGTCTTCGAGTTTCCTTCGAGCAGTCCGGGGCTGGTCGGGCTGGAGACCTGGAAGGACTCGATCTCGAGGAAGATGACGATGTCGGCCTCGAAGGCCTTGGCCGCTTCGGTCGGGTCGGTCCAGTCGGGATGCCCTTCGATCCAGGCCCAGGTCTTCTCGATGTCGACGACCTGGATCTTCTTGACCTTCTCGCGGAAGATCTTGCCCATTTCACGAGCGACCTGGCGATCGAGCGACTGGTAGTCGGTCTGCGTCCCGGCGAGTGCGTGGGCGAGGATGACGACCTTTTTCCCCTTGAGCTCAGTTTTGCACGGGGGGGGGATCGTGGGCTCGAACGGCTGAAGGAAATAGAGCACAGTTCGTGGATCACAGCCAGCCAGGGCCATGAGCCCGGCGGTGGCGATCACGAGTGTGGCAGCGGCGCGTCGCGTCCTTGCGTGCGGCCGAGGGGTCTTCATAACACCCTCCCTAAGAACAAGCGAAGTGTCCAGAACAATAGGCTCAAGGCCACGGTGGCCACGACGAGGCCGATGAGGGGCTGTTCCAGTGTTCGGAACCCGAGTGGCCGCCCCGAGGCCGCACAGGCGACCAGCCAGGGAACCAAGGCGATGCAAGCGGGGGCCAAGAGGCTCCCCGCGGGGTTGGCCCGCCAGGACGGGTTGAACCGTCCTCGAACCGACCAAGCAAACGCCGTCGTCATCCCGCAGGTCGGACAGGGGTGGCCAGTGACCACCGAAAACGCGCAGGGGGGGAGGCCGAGTTGAGTGTGCGTGCCGAAGCCTCGAACATCGGGCTCCAGCCAACGCGCGATCATCAAGACCACCGCTAATCCCACCGCTAAAACAACGAGGGCGCATCGGGTTGGCCGTCCCAACCGAGATCGCTCAAGCTGCGAATTCATGGTGGACCGATCGGATGAGATGACGTGATCCGAAGCGTACACACGGGTCGAAAACCGTAACACATGACAGGTCGCGTTAACTTACCGGAGCTCCTGATTTGAGGCAAGAGCAACCGGCCTTTTGCCGAGAGAGCGGGTCGAGCCGGCGTTTGTCGTCACGCTCACCTCGACTCTTTGATGTTAAGACGTCTCATGTTTCGCACACATGCCTTTAGGGGACCAGGGCCTTGATCTCTTGCCCCTTCGGATCGGACCAACGCCAGAATCACTCCTGCCGGGGCGTTTCAGAGATGCTCGACCCAGGCCTCGGCTTCGAGCGTGCAGCGCTGCATTTGTCGCTCAACCTCTTGGCGGCACGCCTCAATCGTTTCGCGGTCGGCGTCGGGCGGGACGTGGACCGCCTCGGGGACCACGCAGGCGGCCGGTTGATAAGGACGAGGGACGGCAAAACGATCCCAGCTCTTTGCCCGCCAAGGGGCACGGAAGGCCATTCCGACTCCCACGATCGGTAGGCCGGTCCGGCTCGCAAGATAGGCCAGCCCTTGGTGGACGTGCCGCCGCGGTCCTTTGGGACCGTCGGGGGTCACGCAGAGGTGCCCACGATCGACCCGGTTCGTCATCTCGCGGAGGGCGCGGGCGCCGCCTCGAGTGGTCGAACCCCGGACGACGCCGAAACCGAGCCGCTTGACTACCTGCGTGATCAACTCGCCGTCGCGGTGGTCACTGATCAGGATCTGCATCTCGGGCCAGGCCCAGTAGTAGGCCGGGAAGAGCATCACCTCGTGGAAGAAGGCATAAATGTAGCGTTGGCCGGTTCGCCTCGCGTATTCAGGGTTGAGCGTCGGGTCGGCGTAACGGAAGTGGAAGGGGCAGGTCCCCACGAGTCGGCGGACCGTCCATGCACCGGTGACGCCGATCGCACGGACCAAGAGCGGATGCTGAATTTTCATCGGCCCTCCCTGGCCAGACAGATCACCCGGAATGGTCGACTCTTCAACGGCCCGATACCTTAGTCGTCCCGGCGATTTGCCGCCAGCGGGAAAGTTCGCGCCGTCCGTTCAACTTCAGGACCTGAGCTCAAGGTCGGTTCCCCGCAACCAGAAACGCAATTGCGGATGCATCGGTCTCGGTTAGACCGGTGAGCTCGCGTCCTGGCCTCGCAATCATGCGGACTTCGATGAGATGATAGGTCGTGGTGATGCGTGGGTCCCGGGCGTGTCGTAAGCCCAACAGGGCCCGCGCGTCTTTCACGGCGCGGTACGCGAACCAATAGCCGATCAGATTCGGGCCCGGTAAAGGGGCGAGCAGCAAGGAGATGGGAGAGATGAGTACGTTGACCCCCAACCAGGGGAGATGGCGTTTTAGACAACGGGTTCGGTAGACGGCCCAGAGAGCCTGAGCCTCCTCGTCCGAGAGCGCAGCCGGGTGATAAATCTCGATCGTCGAGGCCGTGCTCAGGTGAGCGAGCATCGACTCATCGGCCGGCATCCGACTCTGGAGGTAGTCCCAGAACGCGTGGACTTTACCCACAGGCCCGCGATCAGCCTTTGACCATGCCGTTTTGAGGTTCTGCGCCTTGCGCTCGATCCAGCCGCGAAATCCTTGATGGGGTGGACGACGCTTCCGCCCCGGCGGCTTCTCGGTGGAAAAAACGGCCTTCCCTTCGGCTGTCAGATGCAGTTGGATCTTCAAAAGCGTTCCCCCTCATCCGCGCTGCGGGCGGTTCCCGCGAAATCCTGCTCCGGATGGCTCCAGCAGCCCTCCTTACGAGGGCGGGACGGAGGAGGTTCGCCGACCTCAAAATCCTGCCATCTGAGCCCTCCAGGGACTACACTCGCGAATTAGATGCCCAAACCGCTTCCGGTTGGGTTGGGGGCGATTCATTGGCCGCCCTGGAATTGGCTAACAGGGAGCCTGCGCTCCCTGCTTGCCTCAAATCCTCAACGGCTCCGCCTACGCGATAATCTCGCGGATCGGCTGTCCGTAATCGATTTCCAGACGCTTCTGGCCGGGGACTTCGAGTCGCCGCGGGTCGAGTCCCATTTGATGGAGAATGGTGGCGTGGATGTCGGTCACGTAATGGCGGTTTTCCACGGCGTGGAAGCCGAGTTCGTCGGTCGCTCCGTGGGCGATCCCCCCTTTGATGCCGCCGCCGGCCATCCAGACCGAGAATCCGAAGGGGTGGTGGTCGCGACCGTCTCCCCCTTGAGCACCTGGAGTGCGGCCGAACTCGGTGGCCCAGACGACCAGGGTTTCGTCGAGCAGGCCGCGCTGCTTGAGGTCCTTGAGGAGTCCGGCGATCGGCCGGTCCACCTGACCACAGAGCTTGGAGTGGCCGGCCTTGAGACCGCCGTGTGCATCCCAGGCCCCTGCCCCGCCGTTGTTGCCATGGAAGATCTGAACGAAGCGGACACCACGTTCGACCAGCCGGCGCGCCGAGAGGCATTGCTCGCCAAAAGTCTTGGTCTCCGGCCGATCGAGCCCGTAGAGCGATTGAATCGCGTTTCGCTCGTTCGAAAACTGAAGGACTTCGGGCACGGCCGCCTGCATCCGGAACGCCAGCTCGTACGACTTGATGCGAGCGCGGAGCGCGGGGTCGTCGGGATACTGAATCGACGAGAGCCGGTTCAAACGGCCGAGGAGCTCAAACTCGCGTTCCTGCTCTTCGCGGTAGACCTCGGGGCCGGGCGTGGCGAACGGCAGCGGGCTTTTGGGATCGACCGAGAACTGCACCCCGTCATGTTCGGGGCCGAGGTAGTGGGCCCCGTGGCCTGCCTGGCCTCCGCAGCAGTCGGCGATCGGGGTACCGAGGACGACGAACTGCGGCAGGTCTTCGTTGAGTGAGCCGAGACCATAGTGGACCCAGGATCCGATCGTCGGAAACGGCCCTTCCAGCGCGTGGCGGCCCGTATGGAATTGGAGTTGGGCGCCGTGGTTATTGTCGGTGGTCCACATCGAGCGGACCAGGGCGATGTCGTCCGCGCAATCACCGAGGTTGGGCCACCAGTCACTGATCTCGAGTCCGCTCTCGCCTCGTTTGCGCGATCCGACCTGGAGCGGATAGAGGATCTGCCGGATGTGACCATTGGCGTCGTCGGGGACGACGATCCGCACGTTGCCTGCGAGCGGGTTCTTGAGAGCGTCGGCATAAGGCGATTCGGCGATCGTCTTGCCCGCGTAGCGATTCAGGGCCGGCTTGGGGTCGAAGCTCTCCATGTGGCTCGTTCCGCCGATCATGAAGAGCCAGATCACGCTCTTGGCCTTGGGGGCGAAGTGCGGCTTGCCGTCGGGGGGGAGCCACTCCTCCGCACCCGCCCCCCGCGCAATCTTGTCGCGGTGGAGCATGGCGCCGAGGACCATTCCGGTGAAGCCCATGCCGACGTCGGCAAGGAACGTGCGGCGCGGGACTCGGCCGCAACTATGGTCAGTCGTGTGTGTCTTCGAGTCCATGGCGAATCCTCCACGATCCGTTTCGGTTAGCGGATCGTCACGAAATCATTATGGTTGAAGAGCACGTGCACGAGGCTTTCACGGGCCCGCTGCGCGGGGTCGGCGGCCGGCTTCACTGCACTGGCGGGTCCGGAAGCGAACGGGTGGAGGCCCGTCTTATCGGCCAGTCGAACGGCCTGTTCGGTCAGGTACGTTTCGCAGGCGGTCCGCTCCTCGGGACCCGGTGCGCGGCCAAGCACACGCTCGAAGGCTGAGGTCACGAACGCGGGGTTATCCGAGGTTGCCGGACCCGACTTGAGGTCGCGAGAGATCGCGGCCGCCAGGACTCGTGCCTGTTCGAACGAGATCGGGCTGTTCGCCAAGGCCAACGCCTGTTGTGGGACGACGCTCTCGGAGCGGCGGTAACAGGAGGTTGCGTTGGCGGAGTCGAACAGCTTCAGGAAGGTGACTCGCTTTTCCTTGGCGTGCCGGAAGTAGAGGCTCCGCCGCTTCGATGCGAGGTCCGCGTTCGGGTCGAGGTCGGGGCCGCCGAGGTTGTTTTCAAGGGCGCCCGCCGCATGCAGCAGGTTATCGCGGACCGCCTCGGCTTCCATCCGCCGGGGGTTCATCCGCCAGAGCGACCGGTTCTCCGGATCCTGGGCCAGGTTGGAGTCGCTCGCCCCCTCGGACGAGGACTGGCGGCGGTAGGCCTGGCTGGTGACGATCAGGCGGTGGAGCTGCTTCATGCTCCAGCCACTATCCATGAACGAGTTCGCCAGCCAGTCCAGGAGCGCGGGGTTCGAGGGGCCTTTGCCATTGAGGCCGAAGTCGAAAACGGTCTCGACCAGCGGTGTGCCGAAGTGTCGCATCCAGATGTGGTTGACGGCGACCCGGGCCGTGAGGGGATTCTCTTTCGAAGCCATCCAGTTCGCCAGTGCGAGCCGGCGTCCCGTGCTCGTCGCGGGATAGACCGTGCCCAGGCTCGCATAGGTGGCGCTGCCGTTGTTAAGAGCGCTTTGGGCGGTGTCGAAGGCTTTGCGGGCCTCATCCCGTTTCTTGGTCGCTGCGGCGATGGCGGCCTGCTTCGTGGGAAGATCGACCGATTTGAGCGATCGTTCTGGTCCCTTTTCCTTGGGCGTCTTGCCCGGTCGATACGACGGGGAGATCGGCGAGGTTTGGTTGGCGACGTCGAGCGCCTGTTCCGCGGTGAGCAGGTCAAAGCTGGCCTTGGCCACGGCGGCCGCTCGCTCGGCTCGACCTGCCTCGAGGGCCAAGCTGGGGGCGTCAGCGGATGGTGGAGTAGCATGCTTCGCGCGATCGGCGGCAATTTTCGCTTCGATCGCCAAGAGATTGGCGCGGGATAGGGTCAGGGCACTAGCCATCAGGGCGGAGGTTGCCTCGGCCTTGCGGCTCGCCGCTTGCGCCGGCTTGGGATCGCGAGCGATCGCCTCGAGTGTCGTCGCATCAACGAGAGCTCGATCCGCCTTGGCCAACGCGTCCAAGTAGGAGGTGACCTCGACCTTGGCCTGGGCCAACGTCTCGTCCTGAACGAATTGCCGCGCACCGGGATAGTAGGCCTGGGGGGGCAGGTTGACGGCCTGGACCGGGAACTTGCCTCGGTTGAGGACCCGAGGGAGGCCGGGATCGAGCGGCTTTTCCTTCACGGGCCGTTTCTCGTCGCCCCGCTCGAAGAGGAAGGTTGGCGTCTTGGGATCCTTGTCGTAGACGCGAACCAGGCCGTCCTTGAGCGGGTCGGGCTGGCCGGCGATGCGGTCGGTACGGATCTCGTGAGGTTCGAAGAAGGCGCGGAACTTGTAATAGTCTTCGTGCGCGATCGGGTCGTACTTGTGGTCGTGACACCGGGCGCAGTTGATGGTGATGCCCAGGAAGGCCTTCGAGGTGTGCTCGACGATGTTGTCGAGCCAGACGTTCCGGTTGAACTTGTACCAGTTGCGAACGAGGTAGCCGGTCGCCCGCAGGGCCTCGGGATCGTCGGGCGCGGCCTCGTCGGCGGCGATCATCTCGACGACCATCCGGTCGTACCCTTTGTCCTTATTGAGCGATTCGACAATCCAGTCACGCCAGCGCCAGATGTGGGGCTGGCTCTCGCGGACCTCTTTGTTGTAGCCGTCCCAGTCACTGTAGCGCCAAACATCCATCCAGTGCCGTCCCCAGCGCTCGCCGTAACGGGGGCTGGCCAGGAGACGATCCACGACCTTCTCGTAGGCGTCGGCCGAGGAATCCTCGAGGTAGGTTCGGAGCTCAGTCGGGGTCGGAGCCAGGCCGGTCAGGTCGAGTGAGGCTCGGCGGATCAACGTCTCCTTATCGGCGAGCGGTCCGGGCATCACCCCCCGCTCCTTCTGCTGGGCAGCAAGGAAGGCGTCGATCGGGCTGCTCTTGGGGGAAACGCCCTCCACCGTGGGGATTTCGGACCGAGTCGGCCGCTGGAAGGCCCAGTGTCGACCTGGGTCTTCCGGCTCGGCCTCGCCCTCGGGGGACTCGGCTCCCTGGTCGATCCAGGCCTTCAGGGTGGCGATCTCCTGCGTCGAGAGCGGTTCTCCTTCAGGAGGCATTCGCAAGCCGTCAGCCCCGGTGACAACCTCGATCAGCAGACTCTCGGAACTCATGCCGGGGACGACCGTCGGTCCGCCGTCTCCCCCTTGCTTGATTCGCGCCGCGGTATCGAGCCGCAGCCCTGCCTTCGCCTTGAGAACCCCGTGGCAGGCCACGCATCGCTTGGTGAAGAGGGGCTTGACCTCCCGCGCGTAATCGACAGTGTCGGCCGCCGACAGGAGTCCAGGCAGCGCGAGGCAGCCGAGCAAGGTCACGAGCGTCGTCTTCATGGATTCACCGCGGTTCGAGGTAGGAGGCCCGCGAGGGTGCCGACGGCGTGAGATCGCGCACTCGAGACCCAGAGGATGGGCGAGGCCAGCGCGGGGTCGATCACCGGGAACAGACCGATCCTACCCCAAGACCGACGGTTCCACAAGAAATTGCGTTGCCACCCTGCGCTGAAGGGTAAGCGTCTCGATTGACCCGACTCCAGGCGGCGGGTTCGTCGGATCATCCTGTTGCGCCGGAAGCCGTTGTTGTATAATGACGTGCGGAAACCCATCCGGAGGAGCGTGCACATGACTGCGGTCGACCCGTTCATCCCGCTACGCGACTGGCGTATTTCGCTGTACCGGGGTGACTTGGCCGTCGTCGACCGATTCCTGGACACGATTGACGCGATGCTATCGCCCGGCTGGGATCGCGACCGTGAGTACGAGGGGACCCGCTTGCAGCCGGACCGCATCCGCTGCTACATGTTCGACCGGGCGGGTGATGCGGCGGTGCGGGTCTGGCTCCAGCGTGTCGCTGCAACCCGAGTGCGCGGCGGCCCGGTCCAGGTGCTCCGCCATCCACCCTCGGGCGACGCGGGGCGGATCGGGCGTCTGGTCGCCGAGTTCGCTGAGGACTGCGTGCTGCCCGCCGCTAGTGCGGCCGGCGCCCGCTGCACATGGCCAGCGTTCGGCCCGCGGAGCGCCGTCACCCCCGCCGCCGAAATGCTATTCACCCGATTCGCGGACACGGCCGACGGTGAGTGGCCGCTCACGGACCGGGCGCAATGGTTGTGGGACGAACTCGTCTCCGTCTGTCTGGCCGAGCAGGTCGCCATTGACCGGGCCGAGTTGGGTCGGTGGCTTGCGGACAGCGGTTGGAAGCAGGAGGTCGTCACGGCACTCGCCGACCGTTTTTTTGCGGACTCCGAGTGGCTGGCTAAGCGGCTGGCCGTCATGGCCCCATGACGACCCTCACCCAAGCTGTGGCAGACTTGTGCGCCGCCTCCCGACCGATCCTCTTACTGGATACCTGCACGTTGCTTGACATTGTCCGGGCGCCGCTGCGCGACCTGACCTTGGCGGTTCGAGCGGGCGTTGAGCTCCGGGCGCTGGCGGCGGCCGGGATGGTTCGGCTCTTCGTTCAGGACATTGTGCCCGGCGAGTGGGCCGACAACCTGCCGGCCGCCCGGCGGGACGGGGAGGCTGGCGTCCGGGCGTTCACAGCGACCTGGCAAATTGCCGCAGACCTCGGGCAGCCAGCCCCGCCCCTTCCGGTACTCCCACCCGGAACACTGATCGACGAACTTGAGCAGCTATCGCACGACCTGTTGATGGCAGCCGACACACTCGACCGTGCAGCCAGTGAGAACCCGCCGGCCTGTCCCGTTCCGAGGTTTGTGACAGGCGGTAAGGGCCGGGTATGGCGAGAGTGTGCGTGAGTCCATGTGCCGGTTCTGGCTTGACGTGGCCCCAAAGTTTAACAATGATTTAGCGTTGTCCCGGCCGCCGCCCGACTCAAGGGTTGCATCCGCGCGGGGACGAGCCTGAAGGGTGTCTTGATGCGTATCTTAGGCTGGACGCTTCTGATCATTGCGACTCACGCCGGATTGGCTGCTCGGGCCGACCAGCCGCCGACATTTGAGCGGGACGTGCGGCCGATCCTCAAGGCCTACTGCTTCGATTGCCACGGCGGTGGCGAGGAGCTCAAGGGCAAGCTTGACCTTCGCC
Source organism: Singulisphaera photorubra (assembly GCF_045290345.1). Classification (GTDB taxonomy): domain Bacteria; phylum Planctomycetota; class Planctomycetia; order Isosphaerales; family Isosphaeraceae; genus Singulisphaera. The sequence goes on from NZ_CP155447.1 coordinate 7,982,345, forward strand.
TGAAGCGGTTCGCCGTGCGGGGCGGGGCGACCGGGCCGGCGCTGGTGCCGGGGCAGCCGGACGAGAGCGAGCTCCTGGCCCGCGTGCGGGACGGCGAGATGCCGCCGGGCGAAGGGAAAGTGCCCGCTGACCGCATCGCCGTGCTCGAGAAGTGGATCGCCGCGGGGGCGCCGACAACGCGGGAGGAGCCGGAGAGTCTGCCACAGGGAATCGACATCACGCCGGAGGATCGGGCGTTCTGGGCGTTCCAACCGATCCGCCGCCTGAATCCGCCGCCGGCCGGGCCGGACGACCGGGTGCGAACGCCGATCGACGCTTTCGTCCTGGCCAGGCTCCGTGAGCGCGGGCTGGGGTTCGCCCCCGACGCCGATCGCCGCACCCTTATCCGCCGCGTTCACGCCGACCTGACGGGCCTGCCGCCTACGCCGGAGGAGGTCGAGACCTTCGTCGCCGATCAGGCGCCCGACGCCTACGAGCAGCTTGTCGAGCGACTCCTTGCCAGCCCCCATTACGGCGAGCGGTGGGCGCGGCACTGGCTCGACGCGGCAGGATACGCCGACTCCGAAGGGGACGGTACCCAGGACACGCCGCGTCAGTTTGCCTACAAATACCGCGATTACGTCATCCGGGCCCTGAACGCCGACAAGCCGTTCGACCGGTTCCTCATTGAACAGTTTGCAGGCGACGAGCTCGTCCCAAAGCCCTGGTCGAACCTGACGCCCGAGCAGACGCAGCTCCTGGCGGCGACTGGCTTCCTCCGCACCGGCCCCGACGGCACCGCCACCGGCGGCGGGGACGCCCTGGTGTCGAACCAGGTCGTTTCGGACACGATCAAGATTGTCGGGTCGGCGGTGCTGGGCCTGACCGTCGCCTGTGCTCAGTGCCACGACCATCGCTACGACCCAATCCCCCAGTCAGACTACTATCGCTTCCGCGCCGTGTTCGAACCGGCCCTCGACCCGCAGCATTGGCGTCGGCCCGGTCAGCGGCTCATCTCGCTCTACTCCGACGCCGAACGTACCCGTGCCGCGGCGGTCGAGACCGAGGCACAGGCGATTCAGAAAGACCTCGCCTCCAAGACCGCCCGGTTCCTCGCGGCCGCGACGGAAAAGGAGCTGGCGAAGTTCCCCGAGGACGTGCGGGGCAAGCTCCGCGCGGCTCTCGACACGCCCGCCGATAAGCGGACCGACGAGCAGAAGTCGTTGCTGGCCACCAACCCGAGCGTCAACATTAGCGCGGGGGTGCTCTACCAGTACGACCCCAAGGCCGCTGACGAGCTGAAGAAGGACGCCGAGCGGGTTGCGGCGAAGCGCTCGGAGAAGCCGCCGGAAGACTTCGTCAGCGTGCTCGACGAGGTGCCCGGCGTCACGCCCGAGACCCGCCTCTTCCATCGCGGTGACCATCGCCAGCCGAAGTCGCCGGTCGGGCCGGGCGACCTGACCATCGCGGCGCCAGACGGCCAGCGTTACGAGATTCCTCCCGATGACCCGGCCTTGCCGACCACCGGCCGCCGCCTGGCGTACGCACGCCACCTGGTCAACGGCCAGCATCCGCTTGTGGGGCGGGTGCTCATGAACCGGCTCTGGCTCCATCATTTCGGGCGAGGCTTGGTCGAGACGCCCGGCGACTTTGGAGCACTGGGCACCCGGCCGACGCACCCCGAGTTGCTCGACTGGCTGGCCGACGACCTCGCCCGCGGCGGCTGGGGCATGAAGCGGATGCACCGGCTCCTCTTGACGTCCACCACCTACCGCCAGTCCTCCCGGCGCGACCCGGCGCAAGACGCGGTGGACAGCGAGAATGCCCTCTATGGCCGCTACGCCGTCCGCCGGCTCGACGCCGAGGCCTTTCGCGACAACGTGCTCGCCGTCTCAGGCCGCCTCGACCGGACCCCGTTCGGCCCGCCGGTGCCAGTGGCTGAGGATTCCGTCGGCCAGGTGCTCCCTGACAAGGACTCGCCGCGCCGCAGCGTATACCTCCAGGCACGCCGCACGAAGCCGGTGTCGTTGCTCTCCGCGTTCGATGCGCCGGTGATGGCCATCAACTGCGACCGCCGCGTGCTCAGCACGTCGGCGCCTCAGGCCCTGGTCCTGATGAATAGCGAGTTCACGCTCGGTCATGCGAAATCGATGGCGCAGCGGCTCCGGGCCGCGGCACCGGCCAACTCCGCCACCGACTCGACCGACCCTGCCGCTCATCGTTTGCATCGGATGATCGCTCATGCCTGGCTCCTGGCCTACCAGCGTCCGGTCAGCCGCGAGGAGCTCGACGCCGCGATCGCGTTTGTCGCTCCCCCCCGTGGCGGCAATGACCCCGAACTGGCCGCGCTGACGGACCTCTGCCAGCAGCTCCTCTGTTCCAACGAGTTCCTCTATGTCGACTGAGCCGTTCCCCCACAGCAGACGGGACTTCCTGACGAGCTCCGCCTTCGGCGTGGGTGCTTTCGCCCTGGCGCACTTGCTGCGCCAGGACGGGCTGCTCGCCGCGGAGCCCCCCAAGCCCGGCGAGAACCTGCCGCTCGACCTCAGGCCCCGGCCCCCCCACCATGCCCCGAAGGCGACGGCGATGATCTCGCTGTTCATGCACGGGGGGCCGTCGCACGTCGACCTCTTTGATCCGAAGCCCGAACTGTCGAAGCACCACGGCAAAGACTACAGCGGCGACATTGCCTTCAGCTTCGTGAATCGGGCCAGCAAGAAGCTGCTCGGGAGCCCCTGGAAGTTCGCCAAGCACGGGCAGTGCGGCACGGACGTCTCGGAGCTGCTCCCCGAGACGGCGCGGATGGTGGATGACCTGTGCGTGATCCGGTCGATGCACACCGGGCACAACGGCCACGAGGTCTCGATCCGTTACTTCCACGGCGGGATCGCGGGCATCACCGGGCGTCCGACGCTCGGGAGCTGGGTCGTCTACGCACTGGGCAGTGAGTCGCAGGAGCTCCCGGCCTATATGGTCCTCTCCGACCCTGGCGGGCACCCGGTCGACGGCACGCACAACTGGTCGAGCGGGTTCATGCCGCCGACGTTCCAGGGGACCGTGCTCCGCCCGCAAGAGCCGCGGATCCTCAACCTCGACCCGCCGTCCCACCTCCGCGGTGAGGGGCAGGCCCGGAACCTGCAATTCCTCGATGCGCTGAACCGCCGCCACGTGGCGTCGCACCCCGGCGAGACCGACCTGGAGGCCCGAATCCGGACCTACGAGCTCGCCGCGTCGATGCAGACCGCCGCGAAGGAGGCGCTCGACGTCTCGGGCGAGCCGGAGTACATCAAGCGGCTCTATGGCCTGGACCAGGACGCCACCCGCGAGTATGGCACGCGCTGCTTGATCGCGCGGCGGCTGGTCGAGCGCGGGGTTCGCTTCGTCCAGCTCTTCCTGGGCGGGCAGCCGTGGGACAACCACAGCGCCATCAAGAAGTCACTCCCCGGGATCTGCCGCCGTACCGACCGGCCCGCCGCCGCACTCGTTGCGGACCTGAAACAGCGCGGGCTTCTGGACACGACGCTCGTCCACTGGGGGGGCGAGATCGGTCGGCTCCCGGTCAGCGAGGGGGCTCTCGACGACAACGCAGGGCGGGACCACAACGGCCAAGGGTTCTCGATTTGGCTCGCCGGCGGCGGAATCAAGGGCGGGATGACCCACGGCGCCACCGACGAGGTCGGCCACCGCGCCGCCGACGGTATCGTCACCCCGAACGACTTCCAGGCCACGGTCCTGCACCAGCTCGGCCTGGACCACACGAGCCTCGCCTACCACGCCAACGGCCGCGCCCAGCATCTCATCGACGGCCGCCCCGCCCGCGTCGTGGGCGAGATCCTCAAGTCGCCGCCGGGGGCCGATCAGGCGTCGAGAAGTGCGGCAGGCCAATGACGATGACCCAATCAAGGATATCGAGCTGAGGACCGTCGCGCCAGATTGCTCAGACCGCACAATGATGCACGCTGGCCCTGGGGTGTGATCGGACCAGGGATTTGCCAAGGATCTCGATTGAACCGACACGCTCGTGCCCTGCCCGCCCATGGGGGCGGGCATGAGCGTGGCCGTGAACCGCACCGCAGAGCGACTCGCCCCTCGATCACACCCCGCCGGCCTTCCTCGTGACCCCCGTCACGGGGCCCCGGTGGTGGTCGGGGCGACCCTGGCATAGGTCGCCCGGCCGTCGAGCTTCCAGCCGCCCCATCGGGTCAAGGTCCAATCGGTCAGCTCGCCGAACGGCACCGCCGCGCCGGCGGTGGCTTGCGACGGGTCGGCGAGCGAGACGTCTCGCGCCCCGGTGCTGACTGGGTTGATCGAGATGCCGACGGACCCCTTCTGTTGATCCGGGGCCTCCTGCCCCACATGAACCTCGACGGCCTCCGCCTTCGCGCCCCATTGAGCGCGGAGCTGGACCAGCCGCGGGTGGACGGCATCGTACCAGCGACGGACGTCGTCGGTGGTGCCGGGGGCGGCGAGCGATGTCAGGGCGGCCGGGTCGTCGCTGGCGAGCGCCTGTGCCGCCGCTTCCGCGACCAGTTCGAGCCGCTCGGCGGCCCCGAACAGGTAACGCAAGCCCATCACGAGGGCCAGGAGCAACGTCAGGCCGGCGACGACCTTCCGAAGCGGGAACCGGCTCGCCAACTGTTGGACTTCCCGTTTCAACTCGCGATATTCTTCCTCCACGTCGGGAGGAGCGCCGATCACGAGCCTCCGCCCTTGTCCAGATGCAGATCGGCGTGGCATTTTGAGCAGGTCAGACGCGAGTAAGGCTTCGCTTCCGCGGCCCCGAGTGGGCACTTGCAGAGCGGACATCTCCTCCCTGTCATCGTCAACTCCCTTGTCCCGTCAGAGTTCCGAAAGTCATCATGTCGATGATTGAAAAAATGAGGTGATTCCGCGGACGAGAAACGGCGCGGGGGCGTTGTCGAGGGGGCCCCCGCTTGCGGATATTCCCATTTTACTCGACATTGAATTCGATGTACATCCACCCGGATCGTTCGATGTACATCCGCCTGGATCGGCGGAGTCAACCCCATGGGGCATGGCTGTCGCCCGATGCCCGTCGCTCCCGGAATTCAGCCTCAGGCCCTTCAAAAGTCCAAGCCGTCCGCCCCACGGGATCGGGTCGATCCGCCCTGGGGTTGTCGATCAGCCAGCACCATCCGGGCCAAGGGGCAGTGACCATGCACCCAAACAGGCCAACATGGGGGACCTGGAGTCTCCACCGAGGCCGGCGACCATGCACCCAGCTTCACTGTATTTCCCTGATCTCGCCGCCGAGGTGCCAGGAGACACTTGCTCATCAGTAGGCATCTTGACTTTATGCTTCACCACTCCAGGCGCCGAGGAGCCGCCGGACCGTCACGAGCTGGCCCAGGTGGTAGGCGTTGTGGTCGGCCACCAGGAGGGCCTCACGCAGGATCGTCTGACCCTGCCCGTGCGGGATCGGGGCCAGCAAGTCCGTGCCGGGGTCGGCCACCAGGTCCATCATCTTGCGCAGATCGGTCCGGAACGCTACGACGGAGCGGTCCCAGGCGCTGGGGTCCGGCGGTTCGTCCGCCTCGGGCCAGTAGCCGCCCGGAAACTCTGGGGACACGTGGGTTGGATCGATACTGAACTGGAGGATATCCCACTGGGCAATCCGCATGTGTTCCACCAATCGCCAGGGGGTATGCGGCAGCCCGGGTGGCCGCGAGCCTCGCAGTTCGGCGGGCAGTCCGGCGATCGCCCGCTCGAAATCGAGGTGAGCGTGACTCCCGCCCAATAACTCCAGCAGGTGTTCACTCAGCCCGGCTTGTTCTGCCATCATCTAAGTCCCTCCTCCGAGTTGTCCCGGCCCTTCCCCTGGCTCGGGACGTCACCCGATTATCGCAGCCCGCGACAGCGCCGGAAAGCGGATTCGGCCAGCCGGCCGGAGTCGCGAGACACAATTTAAGATTGTGCGGCCCTCGCCCCGACATACGGCCACCGGGGACGCCCTGTGGGCAGCCCCGGCCCGCGCCCGCATTGGCGATCCAGATTGCGAAGAGTAGCCTGAGTATAGAGTGGGCTCTCTGGGGTGTGGATCAGGTAAGCAATCCCACTCCGGTGGATCACTCGCTTGATCGATAATATAATATTGGTATGATGTTTTGAGTTGTCGGCTTGCAAATCGCTGATCGGGTTCATCTTGGGGCGCTGCCCAAGGCCATTTTGTCCAACCAGCGAAACGTGGGGTGATCGGCGAGATGTCAACCCACTCTTGCCGAGCGAGCGTCACTCTCTTCCCTGCGAGCAGGGCGGATCAGAAATCGAGTCTTGGTTACTTGTTCCTCCGGCCGCTGTGTTGCGATGGTTCTCACCTTTCGTACAATGACAATCAAATGAGAAATCCTCGTCCGGCCAAGAGAACTGCACGGTGCTCTCAGCGAACTTGATGTCTCTCGTTTCGAAGACGACACGCGAGCGCGGCCGCGATTACTTCGTTTCGCGGAGGGTGACAATCGTCGAGGGCGATGCGTGGCACGTTGCCGCGACCGTCCGGGGAAGTCGGTCCTACGTCGTGAAGCTTTTCCGAGAGCGTGCTGCGATCGAGGCTTGGTGTTCGTGCCCGTACTGCGAGGATTATTTCGAGCCTTGCAAGCACATCTGGGCCACACTCCTCGCCGCGGAAGCCGTAGGTTATCTCCTGGGAGACGGCAGGCGAACGGTGCGGCAACTGACGTTGACCGCCCCGGACGACGAGGATGACATCGAAGACGAGCAATGGTATGCGACTCCTAGACCGTCCCCGGCATTACGCCCGCCGAGCGACATCGCCAATTCAAAGTCCCGGTCCCGTCAACCTCGGCAGACGACCCAGGCGTGGAAGGAGACCCTATCTCGCCTGCAATCGACGACGGGGCAGACACCGGCGATCCTCTCCGCGGCCCTACCTCCCGGACACGAGATCGTCTATGTCGTGGACATACCGGCCTGCCTGGCGAGCAATGGGCTCGTGCTGGAGGTGGCGACACGCAATCGCAAGAGGGACGGCGAGTGGAGCAAACCCAAGGGCCGACGCTTCGTCCTGAGTGAGATTGATCACCTGCCGGAACCCGCCGATCGCCAGGCGATGGCCATCTTGGCCGGTGGGCGAGAGAAAGTGAGCGGCAACTATTCCGGCAGTGGCTACTACGAGAGCGTCCCAACTCGCTTCCTCCTCACGCACGCGCTCAGCGAGGCCCTGCTGCCGATGCTCTGCGCCACGGGCCGGTGTCTGCTGCGGGGATCGGAGCCGGACGATTCGATGCGTCCGCTCCGCTGGGATGACGCCGGCCCTTGGGAGTTCTGGCTGAAGGTGACGCCGGACGATGCCGGTAAAACGTACGTAATCGCCGGCGAGCTCCGTCGCGCTGAGGAGCGACTGGCACTGGTGACTCCCTTGCTGTTGCTGAGCGGCGGACTCGTGTTCTGGGAGGACCGCGCCGCACCGCTCCTTGACTTCAACGCTTTCCAATGGATCGCACTGCTTCGCCAGCAGCGTGAAGTGCCCTTCCCCGCCAAGCAGAAGCGGGAGTTCCTCGCGGAATTGCTCCGGCTTCCGGACCTGCCCCGGCTCGAACTGCCGGAGGACCTGCGGTACGAAGAGGTCGCGCCGGCGCCCCGGCCCTACCTGGCCATCAAACGCCGCGACGGCGACGACCGGCGCCGGATGACCAACCGGGATCAGAATTGGCTCATCGGCGCCCTCTCCTTTGAGTACGACGGCCACGTCGTGCCTGCGAAGGACCCGGCTCGGAGCGTCTTCGAACCCGACGAGCGACGGCTGCTGCTGCGCGACCCGGCGGCCGAGCGGTCCTTCGCGGCAAGACTCGAGGAGGTCGGCTTCCACCGCAGGACCGACTACCGCCAGGGCGAAACTCTGGAGCTGCCCGCACGCAACCTGCCGAAGGCCGCGCGGGCCCTCCTCCAGGAGGGCTGGCGCGTCGAGGCCCAAGGGAAGCTGTACCGCCAGGCGGGCGACTTCCGGATCGAGGTGACGTCCGGAATCGACTGGTTCGAGCTACACGGCGGGGTGACCTTCGACGGTCAAGAGGTGCCGCTTCCCACCTTGCTCGCGGCCCTGAGGCGCGGCGAGGACCTCGTGCCGCTGGGCGACGGCAGTTTCGGCCTGTTGCCGGAGGAGTGGCTCAAAAAGTACGCGCCCCTGGCCGGGGTGGGCACGCCGGAGGGGGATCATCTTCGGTTCCGGCGGACGCAAGTCGGCCTGCTCGACGTCCTGCTGGCCGAGCAGCCCGAGGCGCGATTCGACAAGCGGTTCGAGCGGGCGCGCGAGCGGCTGCGCCAGTTCCAGGGCATTGCGCCCGCGGACCCGCCGGCCGGGTTCCAGGGGCAGCTTCGCGATTATCAGCGCGACGGCCTTGGCTGGCTCCACTTCCTCCGCGAGTTCGGTTTCGGCGGCTGCCTGGCCGACGACATGGGCCTGGGCAAGACCATCCAGGTGCTCGCCCTGCTGGAGGCACGCCGCGAACTACGGGCCGCTTCCAGGAAACGCCGCCGACCTCCGCCGTCGCTGGTCGTGGTGCCGCGGTCGCTCGTCTTCAACTGGAAGCAGGAGGCCGCTCGCTTCACGCCGAAGCTCCGCGTCCTCGATAACACTGGCATCGGCCGCGGTAAGCCCGGGGAACAATTCGACGGCTACGATGTCATCCTGACCACCTACGGCACGCTTCGGAAAGATATCGTCGACCTCAAGGACTACCAATTCGATTACGCCATCCTCGACGAGGCCCAGGCGATCAAGAACGCGAGCAGCCAGTCGGCGAAGGCGGCCCGGCTGATCAGTGCGGAGCATCGCCTGGCCCTCAGCGGCACGCCGGTCGAGAACCACCTTGGCGAGTTATGGAGCCTGTTCGAGTTCCTCAACCCGGGCATGCTCGGCAAGGCCGCGGAGATTGGCAAGGCCGACCTCGGCCTCCTCAAACCCGGCGAGGAGAACATTTCACTCTTGGCGAAAGCCCTCAGGCCGTTCCTCCTCCGGCGCACCAAGGAGCAGGTTGCGAAAGACCTGCCCGAGAAGTCCGAACAAACGGTCTACTGCGACCTGGAACCCGCCCAGCGCAAGCTGTACGACGAGCTGCGCGAGCACTACCGGAACTCGCTGCTCGGGCGCATTGCGCGCGACGGGATCGGGAAGTCAAAGATCCAGATCCTCGAGGCGCTGCTGCGTCTGCGGCAGGCGGCCTGTCATCCCGGTTTGATCGACAAGGCCAATCGGTCGGGCGAATCGAGTGCCAAGCTGGACGTGCTCCTGCCGCAACTGCGCGAGGTCTTTGCCGAGGGACACAAGAGTCTGGTATTCTCCCAGTTCACGAGCATGCTGGCGTTCGTCAAGCAGCGACTGGACGAGGAGAGTATCCCCTATGCCTACCTCGACGGCCGCACGCGGGACCGGCAGGCGTGGGTGCAGCAGTTCCAGGACGACCCGGACTGCAAAGTGTTCCTGATCAGCCTGAAGGCTGGCGGCCTTGGCTTGAACCTGACGGCGGCCGACTACATCTTCCTGCTCGACCCCTGGTGGAATCCCGCGGTGGAGAGCCAGGCGATCGACCGCGCCCATCGGATCGGCCAGGTTCGCCCGGTGTTCGCCTACCGGCTCATTGCGCGGGATACGGTCGAGGAAAAGGTGCTCCAACTCCAGGCGCAAAAACGAGCCTTGGCCGACGCCATCATCACCGCGGACAACAGCCTCATCCGAGACCTTGGCCGCGAAGAGCTGGAATTGCTCCTCTCCTGAACTCCGCGCCGCAAAAGCCGTGCTCGACCGAACGGCCGCCATCGCGATGGTCGAGAGGGCTATGGGGGCGGGAGGGGGCGGAGACGCGTGCCGGATTCCGGCTCCCACGCCTTGCCGCGGGCTTGAGCGTCGTTTATACGTCGAAACCGCAGAATGCCTCCGCGCTCCCACGGTCCGACCCGGAACAACGCCCATGAACTTTTTCCCGCCTCGCCGCTTGGTGGCCGTTCCCGCCCTCTTATTGTTGCTCTTGGTCGCGCCCAGCACCGCGCTCCAAGCCCAGCAGGCTCCGTACGACGTTTTCCCGCCGGCCGACCCCCCTTACTACCGTGTACGGTATGAACCCTCGAAAAAGGCCGGTGAGCTCATCTTCGGCGTCAATTACACCGTCTGGATTCCTCGCGACCTGAAAACCGTGCGCGGGGTGATCGTGCACCAACACGGCTGCGGCGAGGGGTCGTGCAAGTCGGGGCTTACGGGAGCATATGACCTCCATTGGCAGGCTCTGGCGAAAAAGCATGATTGTGCGTTGCTGGCTCCCGCCTACGAGCAGGCCGAGAAGGCCGACTGCCAGATGTGGTGCGATCCGCGCAATGGATCGAGCGATGCGTTTCAGAGGGCACTGGTCGACTTGGGGGCGAAATCGGGGCATCCCGAGCTGGCTGAAGTCCCGTGGGCACTCTGGGGTCACAGCGGCGGAGGTCACTGGGCGGGAGGAATGGTCATGATGCACCCCGAACGCGTCGCGGCGGCGTGGCTCCGCTCGGGCGTGCCCCTGTTGCAGTCGAACTCCGATCGGCCCACGATCAAGGCCCACGCACTTCCCGATGCGGCGCTCAAGGTGCCGATCATGTGCAACCTTGGCACGAAAGAAGGGGTCTCGGTCAAGAACGACCGATTCTCCGGAGTCTGGCCCGCGAACGAGGCCTTCTTCACTACCGTTCGCTCTAAAGGCGGGCTCGTCGGCGTGGCCGTCGATCCGCTCACCGCTCACGAGTGTGGAAATCAGCGTTATCTTGCGATCCCTTGGCTCGACGTCTGCCTCACCGACCGTCTCCCGACAAGCCCGGGCGAACCCTTGAACGCCATGTCCGCCGGCGATGTCTGGCTCGCCCTTCCGACTGGGTCCGAGGCTCTGCCCGCCTCGACGTTTTCAGGAGATCCCCTCAGTGCTGGCTGGCTCCCCAACGCGACGGTCGCTCGGGCGTGGATGCAATACGTCAAGGACACGAACCTAACCGATACGACTTTGCCTCCCGCTCCGACGAACCTGCGCGTCGACGGCAACAGCTTGCGCTGGGAGTGTGAGGCCGACCTGGAAAGCGGCCTGGCCGGGTTCATCATCGAACGCGATGGGGCGTTACTCGCCAACCTGCCTGACAAACCCAAAAACCCCTTCGGCCGGCCCCTCTTCCAAAACCTCCAATACAGCGACACCCCCACCCAACCACTTGTCTCCATGGAATTTACCGACATGACAACAAAACCGGGCGATCTCCATGTCTACAGGGTGATTGCGGTGAACTCGGCCGGACTCAAGTCGGAGCCGAGCGGAGCGAGCGGCGCGGATCAGAAGAATTGATCATGATGTATGCTAGTACGATCAAGCAAGCAAACGTAGCGGGAGGGTGAGGCGTCTTGAATCTCGCCCCCGCGAAATATGATTCAACGATCCGCGACTGGGCGAGAATCGTGATGGATTTTCGGCCCGGTCGATTCAGTGGCACGGCCGGCCCGGCCGTATCCCCCTCGGCCCCGAGCTATTCCTCGGATTCACGCCGACCCCGAGGAATTACGGCCGGGCCGGCCGTACTACTCTGCAAACCAACCCGCTGCGGAAACCGCAAGAATCACCGGTTCTTTAACTCTGCCGCGGATCGTTGGTATTGTTAAATGAAAGCTGCTTGCGTATTGCGGAAAACTGATGATGCTATGTGGATATCAAGGCTTTGTGCGTGCTGCGGTTCGGTACGCCCCGGTTGTTTGACCGACGCATACTGCGATATCCTGCCGGGAGTCGTCCGTGTCCGGCGGCACGCCAGTCGAGCAGGGTCAAATTGCCGGCCCGCAAACCCGTGCGGATCCGTCGGTGGGAATTGAACCCGATGCTCACATTCCTTGACGAATGGGGCGAGATGGCGTGCCGGTTGAGATCGGCCAAGCAAGGGAACCTGTCGATCAAGAAGAGCGTCACCACCGACTGAGTACTATCCTGACGATTCACTATCTTGCGTGATTTGCTTGTAGGTTCATGAGATGACTGTTTGCCTCAAAGTCGAAGGGCCTCCGGGAGTCCTCGTTCGCTCATTTCAGAATTGCACGACCACGCCGGTGCCGATGGATTTTTCGAATCGGAAATTCCCCGACCATTCGGGTTGAACGCTATTGTTCAACCCCACGGAAAAGTTGAGCGTCCACTTGAAGTGCGGCTTATTGATGAGGTGCGCGACAACGCCCGCATTCAAGAAGCCCTCATCCGGGTTCAATAGGCTGAAGTCGAAAGTGTCGAGGATCCAGTCAGGCAGCTTTCCCTGCAATTTGGTCTTGAACAGCAGCTCGTTCACGAAATGGCTGAGCACGGAAGGAGAGATCTGGACGTCGTCCCCTATTCCGCCGAGCGTGACCGTCATCTTGTCGACGTGGGCATTGCATCGAACCTGGCTGAGTGTACTGAACTGGGCAACGGCCAAATGCATCGCGGAAATATCGATCGTCACGTCGCGTCCCAACCTGGTGTCGAACCGCATCGTCGTCATCGTGTCCAACGGCCGGTCGTTGATCCGGGGCCGGAAAACCTCGCGGAACCCAACGCCATCAGTCGCCAGGAAGGAAAGTGTGAGTGGCCAGTGTTGTTTCCAACCGCTGCTTGACCCCTCGACAAAGCCGGCACGTTCGCCCGCCTTGGCGTTCCGAATGGCGACGAGCAACTTGTCGCGATCTTCGACAATGAAGTCGATGCCGTTCAAAACATCGCGATGAGCAATGACCGGAAGATATCGCTGTTTGGAAAGCTTCTCGATCTTGTCCCAGGAATAAACGATGTGGTCGCCAAGCACGATCTTGGGCGTAAAGGTTTGCAGACGGGTGTTGATCGCATCAAACACCTTTTGATTGGCCAGGACGTGGTTGATGTGCTTCTCGCAGGCGACAAACGGCGAACCCGGCGACCGCTCGAACGTCGCCCCCGACGGATCGGTTTTGGAAGGGGATGGACTTTTGAGCTTTTCCAAGTCGGCTGTATTGAGGACCCGCTCGCCGGCACTGCCATCCAGCGCATGAGCAGCATCGAACGGCTTGCCTTTGCTCAAGGGGACCGGATCCCTCATTCCCAATTTCTTTGGCGGCGGCATCTTGAAAGCTCCCCTGCTTGAACTGGGATTTTCCAGATGAGCTCGACTTCGCCCAGGCCTCCTACACGTATTGGACTCGGGCTCAATGCCCGTGTCCAGTGGAAAGGTTGGCAAGTATTGGGGCGTCCGGCGGATCCGATGTCCCATCAGATATGTCGAGTGTCAATAATTGTCGCGATTTTATGCATGTCGTCGCACGCCACGGCGTACAAAGCCCCGTTCTCGACGGCTCCACCCCCCCCTGAATTTGCCTTGCTTGGAATATTCTTGGCGGTCCCCCTCGCTCTTTAGAACGGCCCTGATATCGAGGGGAACCGCCTCACTGATCATGCGTGTGGGGGGCATGGTGGTGTGTTGCTTCGCGCGTCGCTCAACGCCATTTGGTGGAGGCGAGGGCGGGAGCCAACCTGGGAGTGCATCGTAAACGGTGGGATTGCCGGACGTTTTCATTGCCTTGAGGTGTGGAGACCACCGCGCCGATGCTTCCCCTCTTCGACGGGGAAGACCCTGCCGAAAATGCAGGCAAGGCCGGTCGGCTCGGGCTTACGACGCCCGCTTTTGCTCATCGCTTGCGACGACGAATCCGATTTGTGACACAGGATCTGCGCTTAGTTAAGTTGAGCCGAGTCTGGATCTCGAGAGAGGTTCCCAAGAAATGGGGGGCTTGTCGGGGTCGTTCTGATTTCGGCGGTTGGGAAGGAGCCCTGCCCATGACTCGGGACAACGGACCGCCACGTCGTCGGTCAATCGATTCTGCTTCATCCGTTTCACGTGTGCGGCGGAGATCCGCAACTCCGGGCGTCGAGGCCCTCGAATCTCGGCAACTCCTCTCGCTCTATACCGGACCGTCGTCAAGCCGGCCGATCGCATCCAACGGCTCGCTCTTCACGATCAGCGTGACCGGCGGGGGCTACCAGACGGTCAAGCGTCTCAAGGGTGGCCAGTACGCGATCAACCTTTTTGCCACGAATCCCAACAGTGCCCTGACGATCACGGCCCAGCCGCGACAGGCCCACTTCAACACGACCCAGATCAACATTGGCAAGATCAACGTCAAGACCGGCCTGCTTGGCTCGATCGACGCGGGGGCGGCGAATTTGCTCGGGCCGATGACTGCCCTTAAAGGGTCGGTCTCGTCGATTCAGCTCGCCAGCATCGGCCGCAATGCGACTGTGGATGTGAATGGCGACCTGGGACAGCTGAACGCTGCGAGTGTGGAGCTCGGGCCGACAGGACGGATCCATGTGGGGTAACCTGACTGGGTCGGTGGGGGGCTCGATCAAGCTGGACGGAGGCCATTTCGTCATCGATAACGATGCGACGGGAACCTTCAACCCTTCGAGCCTGATTGTGCAGCACGGCGGTGTTTTCGCCGTTGGCCACGACCTGACCGGAGGGTTCAACCTTGGCGGTGAGATCCAGGCCAATTCCAACGGTCTGATCAATATTGGCCATGACCTGGGGGGGCTCACCCTGGGACGAGGGCTGAGCCTCCAAGGGGGGCGGCTGATCGTGGGGAACGACCTCAAAACGGTCGGAACGGTTGCGAACACGGTCAAGGTCTCCGACAACGGACTCCTCTTCGTCGGACGCGACATCGCCAGCGGTCTGACCGTCAGTGGAGACGTGACGCTCGACTCGGGAGGCAGCATCATCGTGGGCCGAGACCTGGCCTCGCTGTCCGTGGGCGGCGACTTTGAAGTGATGCCCACCGGGGGTCTGTTGGCGGTCAAAGGCAACCTGGCCGGTCTGACGGTGAATGGAGCCTTGAACGGCAAGGGATCTCCCGCGTCGCTTGACCTGTTCGTCGGGCTCGACCTCACCAATCTCAGTGTCCTGGGGGGCGGGGCGTTTCTCGGGGGGATTCAGGACGCGAACATCGACGTTGGCAAGAATCTCTTCGGCCTCGACGCTCGCCACGGCATTTTCAAGAGCTTTATCACCGCGGGTGTGTTGATCGACGGGGCTGGCAACGGGTCGTTGGGGGGTGCCTCGAACATTGGAGCCGACGGCGTTGACGCGATCCTGAACTCCGAGCTCCGCGCGGGGGTCGAGATTCGTAACATGACCATCGGCGGCGACGTTCGGTCCGAGTTTGCGCTCAACCCCAACGCGACCGGCTATCCCACCCGGATCATCGCGGGTGAGGATCGCCAGGGGCATCTCCTGACCGGGGGGAACATCAACAACTTCCAGATCTTGGGATCGTTGATCGATTCGGTCCTCGCCGCCAGTGTCGCGCCGAGTGGGGGCAACGGCACACTGCCCCCTTCGGGGTATGGTCCGCCGCCGACTCCCTCGACGGATCCAGGCGACGGGACCTACGACGCTCCCGCGGGGGTGATCTTCGGGGGGAGCGTGAGCGCCCCGATTCCTTATATCAACTACACTGAGATCACCTACTTCAACGAGACGTTCAAAGAGATCGCGTACAATACCCAACTCGATCCTGTCATCGACGACTTCATCCTTCCCGGCTCGATCAACGCCGGCTTTGCGTCGAAGCCGTTGACCCAGGCTCAGTTGACCGATCCCTCGGTCACAACGACCAACTCGGGGGGAGGCACGACAACCACCGGCACGACGACCCTGAACCTGCCGTTGCCCACCAAGTCGACGGTGCTCGGCGGCGTGGTCTCGAACACGCATGTCGGCAATGCCGACTTTGCCGGTATCTTCGCCGCCGATACCCGCGGAGTGTTCATCGGGACGTTGCCGGACCAATGACGTCACCGGCCGCCGCCCCGAGAAGTTGGGGCGGTGGTCCTGACGCGTCGAGCGGTCCGCAACAGTCCGAGGGCATCGCTCGCCCTTGCGGGCCTTGGCGATCTCGGCTAAGGTCAAAGAATGGGTCGGGAGCCGCTCGAGGCATTGGTCTCGTGGGTTCCGGTCGGTTGGGATCATTCCGCATAAAGGTCGAGGATTACGTGCCTACAATGGCCAATGGGAAGCCTCGGCAGTACCTTGAATTGCCCGTCGAGGTCGCGCCGGTCGGTCCTGCCTCCGAGGCGGTCCTGACGGCATTGAGACGGGGTGTCGAGCGGATGCTCCATTGCGATCCCGCGGCCAGGCAAGGGCTTGCCGAGGGGGTCCACGGGATGCGGACGTCGACGCGTCGGCTCCGCAGTGCGCTTCGCACGTTCGGCAAGCTCATCAAGGCCGAATGGTCGTTGCCACTCGAGCGAGAGCTCAAGTGGCTTGCGCAGGTGCTTGGTGCCGTGCGAGATCTCGACGTTCTCCGCGAGCGGCTACTCCGAGCCTCGGGGGATGCGCCGGAGGCACTCGCTCCTTTATTTCGGACCTTGGCGGTGGAGCATGAGCGGGCTTCCGGGAGGCTCAAAGAGGTCCTCAAGGGAGAGCGCTACCGGGCCCTGATCGAGTTGCTGGAGCAGGCGGTCATCGTGGCTCCGCTTTGCCAAAACGCTGGGGAAATGCGTCGCTCCGAACTCCCCTCGCTGGCCGGTGAGGCTTGGAAATCCCTCAAGAAACGAGGTAGAGCGCTTCGCCCCAACGACCCCGACAAAGACTTTCACGAGGTTCGCAAGCGAGCCAAACGCGCGCGCTACGCGGCCGAGGATGTTGCCGATGTGCTCGGCAAGAAACGGTCAAAAGAGGCGAGACGGTTCGCGGAAATCGCGACCAAGGTGCAAGACATCCTCGGTGAACACCAGGATGCAGTTACCGCCGCCCAGGAAATCTCGCGCATCGTCGCCCTACATCGCGACGACATCCCGTTGAAACTTGCCGCTCACCGGCTTTTCAAACGGCAGATCCGCCAGGCGGATCAATCTCGAGAGCGATTCTTCAAGGCCTGGCGCAAGCTCGACCGGAAAAAATTCCGCCGCTGGCTGACCGCCTGAGCGGGCCGGAACCGGAACCACTCAATCGAGGTTCGTCGTCACCGTTCGCCTGTTTTTTTAAGAAACCACCCCCCGCGTGGTCCAGCGTGACCTACACTGGAGATGGTCATTCGCGAATTGTCGCCATTTCCCTCGTCGTTGTTCTGGGACCGAGGGAAGGCGGCGACTGGCTCGAATGAAGTCCTGGGTGTGTGATGCTTCAACGTCGCTCAAATCGCGATGGGCCCAATCCGAAACGTGGCGACGACCGTCGCAGTGCGTCTCGCTACATTGCGGGTCTAACGAATGTGATCCTGGGGTGGACGGAAGCCGAGACGCCGCGCAGCGTCGTCGCCAGACTTCGCGACATCAGTCTGGAAGGGGGATCCGCGCTGGCCAAGATCGCTCCCCACGCCGGGACGACGGCCTGGTTTCGCCTCCAGGGGGACGACGCGTCTCCTTGGATTGCCGTGAGTATCGTCGCGATCTCGAGGACGGGACTGCTCGGATGTGGACCGCGCTTGGTCCGCTGGAAGTTCCCGGAAGCTTGCCCTTATCACGTTTTCAAGGCCGCGATCAACGGCTTCAGCGCGAGTCAGGACGTCGACGAAGTCAAGATGCCCGGTTATACCCCACGCGACTGGCGGGGCTGAACGTCACGGAACCCACCGAGCTTTGTCGTTCGTGTGCTAGCTCACCACGCCGGACGCTGATTTCACCACGCCGGTGACGCGGTTTTCCCTGGTCGCTGACGTCTCAAAATCGAGACCCAAGACTCCTGGTTCGACCGAATTCACGACAACCAAGTGAATCGGAGTAACCCCCCTGATCATCAAGGGCTCATGACATCAATTTGGGAAATGCCAGTTCATGCCCGAGGGCCCCTGACGCCGATGACAAGAGGGGTAGGCTTCTCGCTGGCTCCCGATGAGATTCCCATGGATCTTATAGGAAAGGCTGTCTGTGATTGCTCGTTTGTTGATGGGAGTTCCTGCCGTGACCGGAGAACGCTCGACACCAACAGGCTGAACAACCTGCGGACACATGACGAGAACGGAGGTGGCGAGGCGTGAATCGTTTTCCGCCACCTTAGTCTCACCCCCAGCTGCGAGTTTTTGTCAGTGGGTGATGCGATGACCGCATCACCGAACGGCGGGATCCGCCCCGGGCCCGCACCAAGTTTTTTTGATCGGAGGGTGATGCGATGACCGCATCACCGAACGGCGGGATCCGCTCCGGGCCCGCACCAGTTTTTTTGATCGGAGGGTGACGCGATGACCGCATCACTTTACCTCCTTTGGCCGGCAAGACGATGCTCGCCGTGTAAGGCGCGACGTTTCCCCGGTTGGATGGGGTGCTTGGCGGACGCCGGAATCTTCGGCATGACGCCCCACTTACCAGGCCCTTCCCGTTCTCACCCCTGAACCGATGCACTTGTCCATGGGTGCGATCCTCAAATGGTTCAGGGTTCCTGCCGTGTTCAGTGCCTCGCCGATTGATGTGGCTTTTTGTTCATTGAGTTTGTCGCTCAAACAGGACATGTAGTCGGCCTAACCCTCCTAAATTTTCTCCGAATTCGTTAATTTACTCGAAATCACCGTCGATAGTGATACCCTTGATGGATAGACTGGAGCATCCACTCTTCCACGCTTTCGGGATTGAGGTCATTGATGCGAGGGCGGATTTGATGTGTGCTTTACCTTCTTCGAAACCAGCCTTCGATCACGGACTGGATCGTTCCCCTACTCAATTGAAGGAGGGGAGAAAACCCCATTCCAGCTCACACCCTCGCGGCTCGGCTGCGGCGGAGAAGCTAGAAATCTCCACGCTGAATGGGCTCCGCGGGGTCATGGCTCTCGTTGTGGCGATCCGCCATATTGAGTCGTTGAGCGTGCCGTTTCACTGGGGTGTGGAGGTCGCACTTTTTCCCTTCCAATATGGACTTGTCGGCCACAACTTGTTCTACGTTCTTTCTGGGTTCGGTCTGACCTTCTCGATGCTCCGCCGTGAGGCATCAGGACGACCGATTTACCTGGCTGAATTTCTGTCGGCACGGTGCGGCCGCCTCCTCCCGCCCTACTATGCCGCCATGGCGCTCTACCTCATTGCTTCCTGGGTTGTGCCCCGCGTCCCCATTGTCGGCGCCGGTGATATTCTCGCCCACGCTGCACTCCTGCACAGTCTGTGGCCGGAGACCCTGAGTACGATCGCTCCGTCACACTGGTCGATGTCGGTGATCTTCCAGTTCTACCTGGTCTTTCCCGTGCTGTACGTGCTCACTGGGAAGTTGGGGCGCTGGCTGACGATCACCGTGACGTTGGTGGCCTGGATGTGCTTTCTCGTGGCGCTCAATGTCGTTACGTTTGGTCAGCACGCCGTCCTCGGCGGCTTCTTGTTCTATCGCCTTCCCCTGTTCATCGGAGGGATGGAGGTCGCCCGCTGGTATTACGCATCTCGGCAGGGAAGCTCCTCCTTCATCTCGGTGCGTTCGTCCGTGGTGATCGCCGCGGGATTGTTCGGTATCTCGTTCGCATGGCGGCTCTGGGGCCCGGCGAACGGAAGTACCCTCTTTAGCATTCCTGCGTACGCGGGAATGGTGGTCGTGGCGTTGGCCTCGGCCGATCGCGACGGGTTGATCCGCCGAATTCTGGTCCATCCGCTCCTCACCTGGCTGGGCACGCTTTCCTACAGCCTCTACTTGACCCACGAACTCGCTTTTATCGGGATCAAGGAAGTCTTCTACTGGCTTGCCCCACGTTCCGGTCTCGTTGCCGACACCGTATACATCCTGGCCTGCCTGGCCCTTGCCGTGGTGGTCTCCTGGTTCTTCTACCGCCTGGTCGAATTACCACTCATTAAGGCGTTTCGGCCGCCCTCCAAAAAGTTGGCCCTCGACAAGCCGGTTCAGGTTAGCGAACGGCCAAGCGTTACGCGTGATCAGCCGATCACGGCATGAGGTTATCCCGGTCTTACCGGGTGAGCGCAGCCCATCGTGCTTCGATGACCCGATTGGCTGCGTCTGGTTCTGGTCGCAGGGCAGAGGTTTGAGCCCGCCGAGTCTCTGGGGACTGGCAGGCTCAAGCCTTTTTTTTCTTTCCGACCGAGACGATCTCCTCGCTCTTCGCCGCCGGTTCAACGGGAAGAGCCCTCCTCCGTGTTCAGGAGATGGCGTTCGAGCCGCCAGGTGCGATCGTCGAGAATGTTGCCGCGAGCGGAGGGATCGGCCTCGGGACCGAGGGTGATGCCGGTCAATCCTTGCACGCGGCTCCGGATTCGCTCGACGTCGTCGAACCAAGGGCGAGGCGCCTCCCAGCGGCGGATCGACCGATCGTAACTCCCGGTCAGGAACCAACGACCGGAAGGGTGGAAGCTCACCGCCGAGACCCGGCCTTGGTGTTTCAAAGGGGGGCCGATCGGCCGGCCGGTCGGGAGGTTCCAGAGCCGGGCAGTCTGGTCATTGCACCCGGTCAGTAGCGTCCTGCCGTCCGGGGAGAAGGCGACCGAAATGACGCTCGCGCCGTGGGGCAAAGGGGGACCAATGGGGCGTCCGGTCTTGACCTCCCAGACGCGTGCGGTGTCGTCTTCACTGCCGGTGGCGACGAGCCGGCCGTCACGGCTGAACGCAAGGCAGTAGATGAAGCCTTGGTGGCCGTGGAGCACCTGCCGGGTCTGTCCGGTCGCAACGCCTTGGGCCACATGCCAGAGTCGCGCCGAACTTCCCTCGGCGGTGACGATCGTTTGGCCGTCGGGTGAGAATCCCAGGGCCATGATCTCCGATTCGAGCGGGAGCGGTGGCCCCATGGGCCGCCCGTTGTACGGGTCCCAGAGGTGGGCGGTCGTGTCCTCGCCGGCAGCCAGGAAGGCCCTGCCATCGGGTCGAAAAGCCACTGTGATGACCGCCCCGGGCAGTTTCAGGGGATGCCCAATCGGCCGGAAGTCGGCCGCATTCCAGAGTCGTGCTGTGCCATCCGAGCCACCGGTCAGGATCGTTGCGCCGTCGGCACTGAAGGCGACCGCCCGGATCTCTCCTCCCTGATGGATTTCCGACGGACCTATCGGTTCGAGGGAGTCAGCGTCGTAGATGCGGGTCGCTCGGCCGGCATCGGCCGTCACGACGGTCCGGCCGTCGGGGGAATACGCCAACGCGAGGAGGCGATCGCCTCCTGTCCGCTTGACCGTGAGCGGCCGCTTGGTCGGTCCGGCCCAGGTCCGGGCGACGGTGTCTCCGCTACCGGTTGCCAGGGAACGGCCATCGGGGGCGAACGCGACCGCGGTGACCGCGCCCAGATGCTCCATAGGCAGTCCGAGAGCCTGGCCCGTGGCCGCCTCCCAGAATCGGGCAGTCCCGTCATCGCCGCCCGTGGCTAAGACCTGACCGTCGGGGCTGAACGCCAGACCGTAGATCTCCGAGCGGTGGGCCACATGGCTCAGGACCTGCTTCTGGGTGGCGGTGTTCCAGAACTGGATGACTCCGTCTTCGTCTCCCGTCGCCAGGACCTTGCCATCGGGGCTGAACGCCAGGCAGTTGACCGCGGAGTTGTGGACCAGCGGAGCGCCGAGGGGCTCCCCCGTGGCTACGTTCCAGAGACGCGCGGTTCCGTTTTCGGATCCCGTGGCGACCAACGAGCCATCGGGGCTGAAGGTTGCCGGATGGACCGGGGCCGGCATGTCCGTCAGAGCCGGATGCAGGGGCTGTCGGGTTGCGGTGTCCCAGAACGAGACCGAGCGTCCGGCGACGATCAGAAAGGACCGGCCGTCGGGGGCGAACGCCACGGTTTCCACCGAACTGGCTTGCACGAGGGGGGCGCCAAGGGGGCGGCAGGTTGCGGCGTCCCAAAGTTGTGCCGTCCGATCGGCACTGCCGGTCAGAATCCTTTTGCCATCGGGGCTGAACACCGCGCTGTTGACGTAGCTCCCATGTTTCAAGGGCTCTCCGAACGCTCGGCCCGTGTTCACGTCCCAGAGGCGGGCTTCGCCCTGAAGTTTTCCCGCCACCATGGCGCTGCTGCCGGTCAGGAGGGTCCGGCCATCAGGAGAGAGCGCCACGGACCAGATGGCGTCGGGATGGACGAACATTTCGCGGAGCGGGATCATCGGCGCGCGCCACGCGTCCAGGTTGCTCAGGATCGTCCGCCGCAGATCGGTTCCGCCGGCCGGAGTAATCGCCAGGGCATGCGCCAGTCGGAGCATGCCGAGGCTGGTCGTCCCCTGCTCGCAGAGTCCGATCCCCTTGTCGAGATCGAGGCTGGCCGCCAGGTCTTCGGAGGCGAGTCGAACACCTTGCTCACGCTGCCAGGCCCGATGGACGACCACCGTGGCGATCGACATGACGACCAGGAGGCCGGCCAGCACGGCCGCGGCGGCGCGAACCCAGGCCCGATGCCGTCGTGACCACCGCGCCAACAACGCGAGCCGCGACTCGGGTTGAGCCGAGACGGGCTCGTCGGCGATCCAGCGTTCAATGTCCTCGGCGATCGAACGTGTCGACGGGTAGCGATCTTCGGGCCGTAGCGACATCGCCTTCAAACAGATGGCTTCGAGGGCCGAAGGAATCGGTCCCAATCCCACCGCCGAAGGGGTACGGAAGTCCCCCCGCTGGACCTTCGTCAGAAGGATGCCCGCGGGGGCGTGATCGAAGGGGGCCTGACCTGTCAGTAGATAGTAGAGCGTGGCTCCCAGGTTATAGATGTCGCTGCTCGGGCCCAACTCTTCGAGACGTCCGGCCGCTTGCTCGGGGCTCATGAAGGCCGGGGTTCCCACGGCCGATCCCGGCAGCGTTTGATCGCTTGCCGAATCGGTGATCAGTGCGGCCATTTCCCCCGTGATCGCGGTTTCCGCCGCGTCGCGACCCATGAACTTGGCCAGTCCCCAGTCGACGACGAGCGTCTCGCCGTGCAACCCAAGCATGACGTTGCTCGGTTTCAGGTCGCGATGGAGGATTCCCCGGCTGTGCGCATAGTCAATCGCGTTGCAGACGTCGTTGAACCGGCGAAGCAAGCCCAGCAAGGCGACTGATCGCTCACCGGCCGCATGAATCGGTTCGACGGATGAGTGGAATCGATCGATCGCCGCGGCCAGGGTCTCCCCTTCGATGAACCGCATCGCGTAGTAGGGGCGGCCGTCGGCCGATTGGCCCAAACCATAAATCGGCACGATTCCAGGGTGCTCGAGGTTGCCGGTGATC
Organism: Singulisphaera photorubra; assembly: GCF_045290345.1. Taxonomy (GTDB): domain Bacteria; phylum Planctomycetota; class Planctomycetia; order Isosphaerales; family Isosphaeraceae; genus Singulisphaera. The sequence continues at coordinate 8,005,448 of NZ_CP155447.1, forward strand.
TCCGCTTCACGAATGAACCGAGCCCGGTTCGATGGGTCATCGGCCAGCCGTTCTTGGATCGATTTGAGAGCGACCTCTCGACCGAGTTCCTCGTCGCGAGCCACGAAGACCTCGCCGAGCCCCCCTTTGGCATGCGCTCGGATCAGGATGTAGCGACCTCTTGCCTGCAATAAGGCGTCTGTCGGCTCCTTCTGGGGCCGGTTGGCGGAGAGGTCGGTCTGACCACTTTGATCCACTGTGGCGAGAGGGTCATAGTCGTCCCGTTGGGTATCGGCCGAGGCCATGATCGCCAACTTTCACCGCGTTCATCGCGGTCTCTTTTTTTTTGGTTCTCTCTGAGAAACAGGGTCCGTGGATTCATCCGCCGATCGCCGTGGTGGCACTCTCAGGAAGCCAGGGTGCTCGCGCTCCCCTGGCTCGCCTGGAATGGGAATCACTCAGGCGAGTGAGGTGCATCGGCTCCCTTTTTCCTCGTTCCCAAGCTAAAAAAAAAATGAGCGGACGGGCCCGATCGTCACGACGCATCGGATGCGGTCGACGAGGACTCGCCCGACCCGTTTGACGCACTGGGGCGGACCTGGAAATCGATGACCAGGGGAAGGTGGTCGGAGGCACGTTTGGCGAGCGGCGTCCGGATAACGCGGGCATGGTGAACCACGATCCCGCCCCGCGCGAACGCCTTGTCCAGGGAGACGACCGGGAAATAGGCGGGGAAGGAGCGAAACCGCTCGTGGGGGACAGTCAATTGCTCGAACCCCTGAGTCGCAAAGGCCATCCGGGCGAGCGTGTTTCGCCAGTCGTTGAAGTCGCCGACAATCAGGGTCGGCAAGGTGGCGGACTCGCGAAAGCAGTCGTGGTCCAGCAGGTGTCGGACCTGCCAGTGACGCTCGCGCTCGGCGAGCCCGAGGTGCCAGTTGACCAGGTGCAGAGGGCCTTCAGGCGTTTCGACGATGGCGATCTGGGCGCCGCGTGGCTTTCTGCGCCTCTGGCGGAGCGAAATCTGGTGGGTGTGGCGGAACGCCCAACGCGACAGGACGAGGTTGCCGTACCCCCCCGCGCCGAGGTGGACGTTGAGCTGATAGATATCGGCCACGGATTGAATCGCCTCGGCGAGCTGCCGCGGTTGGTCGTCGTGTCGGGTGCGCCGGACATTCAGGTCGACTTCCTGAAGGCAGATCAGGTCCGGTTCCTGCTCCGCGATGACCCGAATGATCCGGTCGATCCGGTAGCGTCGGTCGCGGCCCCCGATACCTTTGTGGATGTTATAACTTAGCACTCGCATGGATCGCCGCGTCCTTCACCGCCCAGATCGTTCCATTGAATCGCCCCCGTACCGCCTCCTCGTGGATGAGACCCGGTCAGTGGGGCCAATCTCCCGAGAAGACCTCGGTGGCCGGTCCCGTCATGAAGACTGATTGGCCCTCGCCGGGCCATTCCAGTTCGAGGTCGCCGCCGGGCAAATGGGCGACGATCTTGCGGTCGGTCCGTCCGGTCAGGACTCCCGCAACACAGACGGCACAGGCGCCGGTGCCGCAGGCCAGGGTGATCCCGGAACCACGTTCCCAGGTTCGCATCCGGACCTCGCCCGGTCCGACGACCTCGACGAAGTGGACGTTGACTCGTTTCGGGAACGTGGGGTGATTCTCGAGCAAGGGGCCCACGCGTTCGACCGGGAACCGCGCGACATCGTCGACGTAGACCACCGCGTGAGGGTTGCCCATCGAGACGGCCGTCACACCCAACGACTGCCCGTCGATGGTGAGGGGAGCGTCAACCACGGGCGCGCCCGGCAGCGTGGTCGGGATCTCGGCGGCTTCAAGGATCGGGGCTTGCATGTCGACACGGACCCGTTGCACCTTGCCCTCCTCAACCTCGAGGTCGAGCGTCAGCACGCCGCGTCCCGTCTCGATCGTCACCTGGGGGCGACGTGCGATTCCGTGGTCGTGGACGTATTTGGCGACACAGCGGACGCCGTTGCCGCACATCTCTCCTTCGGAACCGTCGGCGTTGAACATGCGCATCCGGGCGTCGGCTTGTTCCGACGGGAGGATCATGATCAGGCCGTCCGAGCCGATCCCGAAATGGCGATCACTCACCGCGATCGCCAGCGCACCGATGTCGGCGGGCGCCTTTTGGTCGAAGGTACTGACGTAGACGTAGTCGTTGCCGAGCCCGTGCATCTTCGTAAATTTCATGGACCGGGACACTCCGATTCAAACCAGGTCACGTCGCCCGGCAATGGGGCGGCCGCGTATTCGAGATGGATCACCCGCCTTCGGCCCGAGGCCTCGGCGGGGGAAGAGGCGTGCAGGATCAAGGGACGCATCAGGAGCGCTCCACCGCGAGGAACGAGACAGGTCTGCGGGGGCACTCGCGTCAACCACTCCCGGGTCGCTTCGGCTCCGAGCCTGCCCGCGGCGTGTGATCCCGGGACGACCCGCAAGGGCCCGCGCTCGTCGTCGCTGTCGTCCAGGTGAACTCGCACGGTCAACATTTGCTCCAGAACCGAAACCGGAGGCTGAACGTGGGGGATCCCTCCCTTGACGGTCCAGGGGCCATACCCGGCCGTTTCGGTCCGGGCTTTCACCGCGATCGTCAGGTCCTGGTGCCAGGGGACCCCCCAGTTTGCCGCAGGGGTCTTATCGAACAGGAGACCTCGAACCACGAAGGCCCCCGGCCCGAGGATGGCCCGGGTCAAGCGGATCATTGCCTCCGATTCGGCAAGCTCACGACTGGCGGGTAAGAGGCTGAGGACGTTCCGCATGGCGTAAACGTTTCCCCCGCGCTCCAGGACCAACCCCTGCGGTGGGATCGCGTCGATCGCGTTGATCAACTCCGAGACGACTCGGGAATCGATGACGTCAGTCACGATCGCAAACCCCGCGCGTTCGAGAACGCCGGGCAACTCTGCGTAGCGGCCATTCGTTGCGGACAATCGGGCCGAAATCTCCGGAACCACCTGTCGCGTTCCTCCTTTTATGAGAAAACGTTAACAGAGGGATGCGTCGTCGTGCAACCGGCCTGGATCTCATTCGACGGAACCGCTTTGACGGCAAGGCTCTTGTTTCCAGAGGCCATCCGGGTCTACTCTTTGAACAGGAAACCCGATTGTTTTCCCTGCTTGAGGTGCCTAATGCTGGGTGTGGCCGCGCCGACGCCTTACGACTTGCGCTTTCGTCTGCTCGGCATTCCCGTTCGCGTTCACCCCTTATTCTGGCTGGTCATGGCCGTTCTGAGTGGGGGTGAGAACCACCTGCCCAAGGTCCTCATCTTCATCGGATGCGCGTTTCTCTCGATCCTGGTCCACGAGTACGGTCATGGCCTGGTGTCCCGGTTCTACGGCTATCCGCCGGCCGAGATCGTTCTCTTCTGGATGGGGGGGTATTGCGCCTGCGATCTGGGCCGGCAACGCCCCTCGCAACGCCTGGCTGTCCTCGCCGCGGGCCCTGGATCAGGGTTTTTGCTCCTGGGCGTGGTCTTTCTTGTAGGCCAGCTCTTCTTCGGGATCAGCTTTTCGGATGACCTGGAACTGATCCGAACGATGCTCGGTCTCAGCTCAGGCCGGAACTTGAGCATGGCCTACTTCATGCTCCCAGAAACCGTGAGGTCGATCTTCTGGGTCCTGACGGCCATCAACCTGATGTGGGGCCTGCTCAACCTTCTGCCGATCCTGCCCCTTGATGGCGGCCGGATTACCGAAATCCTCCTGACGATGTTCAGCCCACGGCAAGGCATGCGGTGGGCCCACGTGGTCTCGCTCCTCACGGCGGGTGTGCTCGCCTTGGTCTTCTTTCGGTGGAATCAGACCGGCGCCGGCATCTGGTTTGCGTATTTTGCGTTCCAGAACTACCAAGTCCTCCAAACACTTCACCAGGCGGCGAAGTATGGCCTGATTGAGGATGATGCCGACTGGTGGAAACGCTGAATCTCAAGCAAGGGTAGTCCGTCGGGGAGTGGGATCAATAACCGCTCTCGGGGTGCGAATGTGTCTTGAGGTGGTTCATGGTTCCAGGGGTTCTCGTTGGGATCGCCGTGGTGGCCCTGATCGCGACACTTGTGGCATTGGATCGCACGGGGTTGCTGGTCGGCCCCGGGTCGAACGGATTTCTGATTCGGTCTCGGACGAACGGATTGATTGATATCCGGGGCCGCGTTCCCAGGAGCAAGGTACTTGAGATCAAGGAGTTCTGCACCCAGGACCTCGCTTCTGATCGTCCGTTCACGATTCGAGGGAACTGGGGGGCGGGGAAGATTCTGACACTTCGGTATACGGGGGGCCTGAACCCCGCGCAACAACAGCGGGCCCGGAACTTCCTGATCCAATGTCTTGACTGAGCAACACTTAAACCAAAGAATGTCGGCCGTTGGGGTGCGCTCTTTCCTTCCACGGTGCGTTGGTCAACAATTCAGTGCCACGGCTGCGCGGTCTGCCCTGGATTTGAGACGAGAGTTTGGTCGGATTCCCTCGCTATCCATTAAGTCGATTTTTATGCGACCCAAGAAGAAAACCACTCGCACGTCGAAATCAGATCGTCCTTCAAATCCTGCCACGTCGCCCGACCCCGAATCGGTCGCGGAGGATGTCGCGGCGACGGGACGCGCCCTGGTCTTGCCCGACCGTCCTGAAGGGGCGCCGGTACTGCCCGCGCGGCTCCCATTGCTGCCGCTTCGATCCGACGTCGTGTTTCCCCAGACGGTTGTTCCGTTGGTGGTCAACCGGCCCGGTGGGATCAAGCTGATCGATGAGGTCCTCGGTGGCGATAAGATGATCGGCCTGGTCACCCAGCGCCATCCCGACACCGAGGAGCCGGGGATTGAAGACCTGTATCCGACGATCTGCGTCGGAACCGTCTTGAAGATGCTGAAATTCCCCGATGGCTCTACCCGGATCGTCTGCCAGGGGCTCTACCGTGCCAAGCTGACGAAGGTCGAGCAGCTCGAGCCGTACCTCATCGGGCAGATCGAGCCGTGTGACGACGTGGTGGCCGAAGGGGTCGAGCTCGACGCGCTGGTCCATCATGTGAATCGTTTGTTCCAGCGGATGGTCGATCAGAGCCAGCAGGTTCCTGAAGAGCTGCAAGTCGCCGCGATGAACACCAGGGAGCCCGGCCGGCTGGCTGACCTGCTTGGTTCCAGCCTTCCCTTTTCGATCGAAGAGAAACAGAAGCTCCTGAGTGAGATCGACGTGCGCGCCCGGCTGGAAAAGCTCGGCCAGTTCCTCTCACGCCAGCTCGCGGTGCTCGAACTCTCGAGCAAGATCCAGGAGCAGGTCGGGTCGGAGATCACCAAGGCGCAACGCGACCACTTTCTCCGCCAGCAGATCAAGGCGATCCAGGAAGAACTGGGCGAGGGCGAAGGGGATAACCCCGAGCTCGACGAGCTCTGGAAGCGTCTGAAGGCGGCGAACCCGCCGGACGACGTCCTGACCGAGGCCGAGAGGGAGATCGAGCGGCTCGCCGGGATGCATCCGAGCTCGGCGGAATACTCGATCGTGCGGACTTATCTCGACTGGATGGCCATGCTCCCCTGGTCCAAGTCGAGTCGCGACCGTCTCGACCTGCGACGGGCGAAGAAGGTCCTCGACACGGACCATTATGACCTGGAGAAGGTCAAGGAGCGGATCCTCGAGTATCTGGCGGTCCGCAAGCTCAAGAAGGATATGAAGGGGCCGATCCTTTGCCTCGCCGGGCCTCCCGGCACCGGGAAGACTTCGCTGGGCAAGAGCATCGCCAAGGCGCTGGGCCGCGAGTTCGTCCGGATCAGCCTGGGCGGGGTCCACGACGAGGCGGAGATCCGAGGGCATCGCCGTACCTATGTCGCCGCGATGCCCGGCCGGATCCTGCAAGGGATCCGCAAAGGGGGGACCAACAACCCGGTCTTCATGCTCGACGAGGTCGACAAGCTCGGGTCCGACTTCCGGGGTGATCCCTCGGCGGCCCTGCTGGAAGTGCTCGACCCGGAGCAGAATGCCACCTTTCGTGACCACTATCTCGACGTCGATTTCGACCTGTCGAAGGTGATGTTCATCGCCACGGCCAACATGCTCGAGACGATCCCAGCCCCCTTGCTCGACCGGATGGAAGTTCTCCAACTCCCCGGTTATAGCGAGGAGGAGAAAACGCTGATCGCGCAGAAGTACATCATCCCCAAGCAACTCGATGCGCACGGGCTGACGGCGGGTGACGTCGTCTTTTCCGACGAGGCGGTCGGCAAGATCATCGCCGACTACACCCGCGAGGCCGGGCTGCGGAATCTCGAGCGTGAGATCGCCTCGATCTGCCGGAAGGTCGCGCGGAAACGGGCCGACGGCAAGCGAGGGCTGACGAAGGTCTCCCCCGCCCAGGTTCCCGAAGCGCTCGGACCCCCTCGCTACTTCCGCGAGGTGGCCGACCGGACCGGAACCCCAGGGGTGGCCACCGGCCTGGCCTGGACACCGACGGGAGGCGAAATCCTCTTTATCGAGGCCACCGCCATGCCCGGTAAGGGCGGGTTGACTCTGACCGGTTTGCTCGGCGAGTCGATGCGGGAAAGCGCTCAGGCGGCCATGAGCTACATGCGGAGCCACGCCAAGTTGCTCGAAATCGAGGCCTCTTGGTTCACCAAGAACGACGTCCATATTCACGTGCCGGCGGGGGCGGTGCCCAAGGATGGCCCGTCGGCCGGAGTGGCCATTTCCGCGGCCTTGATGAGCCTGGTCCGCAAGAAGGCAATCCATCAGAATCTGGCGATGACCGGTGAGGTCACGCTGACCGGCCGGGTCTTGCCCGTGGGTGGGGTCCGCGAGAAGATCCTCGCCGCCCGTCGCGCAGGGATTCTCTCGGTCCTGATTCCTCGGCACAACGAGAAAGACCTCATCGAGCTTCCGGCGGAGGTCAAGGCGGACATGACCTTCCACTCCGTCGATACCCTTGACGACGTCGTGCCCAGGCTTTTCCCTAGCGAACGCGGGTCCAAGAAAACAACCTCGTCCCCCGGAAAGAGTGCCGGGTCCTCGCGTGCCCTTCCGACGGCACGCGACCGAAAAGCGGATCAGGTGGACAAGCCGGCCCGCCGGCCACGGTCGGCCTGATCCGAACCGTGGATTGGGGGGGAATTGTTTCCGATCTCATGCGAGGGATCTCGTCCGTGACGAGATCCCTTCGTTCACTTGACATCCAAGGTTGTCCTGCCGATATCATGAGCAGGTCGGCGTTGATCGATCACGTCTTGAACTCTCGATGAGCGAGTCGCCATTGCAGGGGTTGAGTTGAGCGTGAGACTTTGTCGTCACAGGTCAGGCCTCTGGTCCCTGTTGATCGCACTCGCGGCCCTCGGGTCAGGGCTCGAGGTCGTTCCCGTCCCGATCCTCGCGGCGGCCGGCTTCTTTGCGCCGGCGTGTGAGGAACTCGACGCAACCGATAGTGAAGGCGAACGCGATGAAACGCCCGATGACCTGAAGGATTCGAACTGGTTTTTGATCCAACTCGCTTCGCGTCGTGATCAGCGATCGCGTCGTGTTCTTCCGCCCGTCTATGCCCGCGCTTCGTGGCTGGGCTCGAAGGGGACATCCCACCTTCTACCGACACCATGGGGGATCGAGGTCCCCCTCTCGGTTCGACTCTGCCGGTTCATGTGCTGAGCCAGACCCTTTGATCCTCCCCTCCTCCTCTTTTTACTAGGGGCGTCCCCGAGCGGTCGCTCCTCGCAAGTCACAACCCCTTTTTTTGAAGTCGTCGGACCGCGCACCGAACGGTGCTGCGATCAAGCCCGACCGTTGCGCGACGCGTAAGTCTCGCCTTGGCGAGCGTGCGTCCGGTCTGCTCAGCGCATCTGGTCCGCGCAATCCGTTGGCAAATCCCTGGGTGTCCGGTCATCGGGAGCGGAAGCGATGAATCATCAGAAGTCAGATCGAAGTGATCGTGAAGGGTTCTCGAATTCCATCGTGTCTCAGGAGCGGGACCGGATCAACGGCCAGCGCTCCCTCGAACGAATGGGTCTCGTGTCGTTCGACCGGCCGCGGAGGAACCCGTACTGGGACCTCGATATCCTCGGCCTGATGCGTGTTCCCCAGCGGGAAGATCGGACGTTGGTCCTATCGGCGATTGAAGATCGGGATGCTTCTGGCGTGAGCCGGGAAACGCCTTGGCCGGAAGAGAGTCCCCGCTCTTCGGAAGGTCCTAAACCGTTGCTGCTCTGATCAGGAGGATGCGACCAGTCAGTATCAAGGAAGTTCCGCCTTCTTGCTTCTGCAAGCAGAAGGCACGGTCGGGCAGAATCAAGGAAGCCCCCCCTGCCCGGCTGGTCAGCGCTCATGAGGTGACCGTCAGGCAGGATCAAGGGGAGGATCACCCCTTCAGATTGCCCGGCGGTCCGAGAATCAAAAGGGAAACGGCCGGACAGAATCGGGAGGATCTCCCGCTCTGCCCGGCCGTTCGATGGTTTCAAGGCTCAAGGTTGGGCCGCGCTTATCGGGCGCGAAGTCGCCAGCGACGAAACCCGCTCAAGACCGGAATTTCTTCGCGGGAGCGCAGGAGCACCGACTCCGACGCCATGACGTCGGCGAGGGTTTCGACCAGGATGTCGTTCTCGGCGGGGTTCCTCACGCAGAACCTGAGATGGCCTCGGGTGTGATGCTCCTGTCCTGGCCCGGTCACGACCGAGCCGATCTCGAGCCCACGATAGTTGGAACATTCCCGCGCGAAGATACCGCGACGGGCCAAGGCATCCTGGAGCTGAGGTGAGGTCCAGGGGGTGTCGACCAGGCTGCAGACGACGAAATTCGGCATCGGCGGCGCGAACGACGGGCGTTGCCGGCCCGGCCAGAGCGGCCGGACGCCGGGAAGATCCCAGAGTCGGTCGGTGAGCCGTGCTGACTCGGTCCGGATCAGTTCCACGGTCCGACGCAGGTAATCGCTGTCGTCCACGGCTGCGATCGCCGCGACCTCGGCGGCCGTTGTCACGGTCCAGGGCTGCTGGCTCCGTCGGAGCATCGCCACGATGTCGGGCGAAGCCACGGCATAACCAATTCTCAGCCCGGGGAAGGCGTAGATCTTGGTCATCGACCGCAACACGATGAGGTTATTGCGGGTGCTTGTCGCACCGATCAGGGTCCGCTTCGCCTCGTCGGGCAGAAACGGCAGGTAGGCCTCATCGACGACCGTCATCAGAGACGGCGAGCGATCGACCAGGTTGAGCAGGCGAGTGCGGTCCCAGGCGCGGCCGGACGGATTGTTCGGGTGGCCGGTCCAGAAGACTCCTCGCTTCCCTTCCGGGAACGTTTCCTGGGCCCACCCGAGCACGTGCTCGTCCCAGATCTTGGTGCGCATCCCATTCTGGGCCGAGGTCCGGCGATATTCACCGTAACTCGGCTCAACCAGGTGGGCAGCCGGGGGTTTGGGAACGCCGAAACTCCGCCTGCGGCGGCCGGCGGTTTCGCGCGCCATCTGACCAATCAGATTGATCAGCTCAGTCGTGCCTGCACCGACGATAATTTGGTCGGTCGGCACTCCATGAAATTCGGCCAGTCGCTCCACGAGCCGGGGTGAGTTCGGCTCCGGATAGCGATCAATGGTCTCGGTGGCCGCTCGAACGGCGGCGACGGCCACTGGGGGCGGCCCCAGGGCGTTCAATGGGGCGGAAAAGTCCAGAAGCGGCCGGTTCCCCAGCTTGAGCCGCGCCCGGATATTCGCCTGATTTCCGCCGTGTTGGATGGGGTTCTTCGCTCGGTGGTCTACCATGCGGTTCGATCGATGAGGAACTTAGGAATAAAAGAGGGTCCCCATACTTATACGACGGCCTGTTGACAGCGGACCCGAGGTTGCCGGCGCCGGCCGAGTTCTTCCGTGGAATCGCTTGTTCGTGCCGAATGCGAAGGATTTCTCGATCGGTTCGGAACCTGAGATTCCTCAGAAGAACGGTCGAATATAACCGCCCAGAGCTCCGTTGCAAGAGCCTGCACCCACGGATTGTTAAGCAAAGGGTCACATCGTCTACATTAACCGACCATGAATCCCGCTTGAAAATGAGCCTGATCCGCCACGCGAACAACCTCGAAAAAGTGGATCCCGAACTCTGCAAAATGTCGCCAGCCAACCGGCAAGAGCTGCCCCGAGATCCCGGGAACCGCCCCAGTCGAGGACGACTGAATAGCTCGCAGACTGGCGGAAACCGGCTGGAAGGGGATTTGTCTGTGCAGATGTGCAGTTTTTTGTCCGACGAACCGGCCGTTTGATCGTTTTCCCGCTGGGGCAATGCGTTCACGCAAGTGTATTCCCGACCGCGCACCGACCGACCTCGGCCGGCCAAGCCGCTTACGCATCGACGAAGTCCTGTCTGGCGATCACCGATGTGCCCGACCGGGCTCGAACCGGCACCGTCCGCCTCACAAGCGGGCATGCTTCCGATTACACCACGGGCACAGCGGAAGGGGCGGGAGTCGAACCCGCAAGGCTCATCGCTCGCCCGCTCTCCAAGCGGGGCCTGTCGCCAATCGGGTAGCCCTTCCCCAAAGCTGATTGCGCTCGCATTTCCGAGCCAGGGAAGGGCAATCGAGCCCCGGCCCGCTCGCAAGTCCCAGGCCCCGGTATCGATCCGGGTGGCCAGCCTTATGGGAGCTGTCCGGGCGCCTGCCACGCCTGGGAGGGAGAACGTTCGCGAGCGAGGGCGTCCCGGTGGCCGCCGATATTCGCGTAAATCGTTACATAATAGACTGATTTGATTGCAGTGGCCGAGGGGAGATTCGAACTCCCACGCCCGTTCAGGGCACGAGCCTCTCAGACTCGCGCGTCTGCCATTCCGCCACCCGGGCGAAAGGCTGGGCAACGAAGCGGTTCGATTCTCGTTGCCTGCCAGTGGCTCAGGAGGGATTCGAACCCTCAGCATCTCTCGGTCTAAACGAGAGTGGTCTGCCGATTGCCTACCGAGCCATCAATCATCAAAGTCGAATTATTAAAGTGACCAAACGTGAAAATGAGATTTTGGATCGTGTGTACGATTCCCCTGAGAGGGGGGAATCATGCTTCTGGTTCCGTCCATGGGAGATGAGCCTGGCGCACAAAAAAGCCCGGTTCTTCGCCGGGCATGGAGACGCGGCGTCACCATGCCGTTCAACAGGTCTCAGTCAGAACGCTGTTTCGGAGGGGACTCACCATCTGTTTTCTCGTTGGTTTTGGGTTGCCGTTTCTGACTTCACACCCTTCAGACGCACTCCCCTGCCCTGATGTTCGCGCGAATCTCAAGAAGCCTGGGAGGGTGGCATCCAGGGGCCGGGAACCTTGGCCTCGCAGCTCGATACCGGAGGCTGTTTGCGTAAATGGATTGGAAGATTGAGAAAGGTGGGTTCTGGAATTGAAGAGCGGATGGGGAACCCGCTCTTTTTCGTGATCCGCTCGGTCCGCGCGAATCGAGAGAAGTTTCGGCCTCATGTTCCCAATTTATGGGTGTCGAAACGTTTGATGAGGCTGGGTTTCTTCCTGTGGAGCTGGCGGAGGGCCTGGATTTTCGCGTCGACCTCGGCGGTGCGTCCCGTTCGCGCGGCCAGTTCACGAAGATCGGCGAGGAGGGTGACGGCCTGGTCGTATTCCTTGGCTTGCCCCGCCGCGATTCGCTCGTCGACTTCACGCCAGGCGGCCGACTCGCGGCCGGCCAGATCGTCGAGGTGTTTCGTTCGGGCTTCGGCCTGCTCGCGTTCCTTGCGGGCTCGCTCTCGGGTTGCCTTCTCGGCCGCATTCAGGCGATTTGCTTCGACGAGCTCGTCGCGGGCCGCGAGGAGTTGTCTGACTGTCCGACGCTCTGCATCCGCGGCGGGTGGTGTCCCGGTTGGCCTGGTCGCGTCGCGGAACCGCCTCGCCAACTCCGCGCGGAGGATCAGGTCTCCCTCCTCGGTGAGGAAGCGGAGGAGATAGGCATCCTTGTCGGCTACGGGAAGTTGCTTCACCCATCCTCGCATCACGTCGAGTGACGGCGCGGCGGGGGGCTCGCCAACGCTGCCGCTTGCGGCGGCCTCGATCAACTCGTCATCGAGCCAGAGGAAGCTGGCCAGCTCCTTGAGCGGCCCCGAGAGCTTCGCCAGGCCGGGCGGGACGGGAGGCTCGAGCTGCGCCTCGGCTTCGGGATCCTCGTCGAGGTCCCGAAATTGGAGCGAAGCGAGCCATCCCAGGTAGAGTGCCCGGAGGTCGCCGCGCATCAGGTCGGCCCGGAGCGTGATCAATGAGCCCATCCAGGACTCACCCTCGGTCCATTCGTCGTTCGATTCATCATCGAAAGTGAAATCGAGAATGACATGGTCGCTTTTGGCTTTGAGCGAGAGAGTATCCTCGCTGCCGTACAGTGCGGCGACCTTGACGTCGAGGAAGCCCTTGGGGAGGCGAAACATCAACTGGTGAGTGCCCCAATTGGTCACGTGGACGAAGGCATCGAAGTAGCGCTCTACCAGGGCTTCGGGATCTCCCCGGAAGTCACCGTAGTTGTACGTGTTCGTGAAGCTTGTCGCCGTGATTTCCGCTCGCGAGGAGATGGCACGCAGTTTGTCCATCTCTTCTTCATTGAGTGGCTGGTCGATCGCGCGGAACTCGTAGTACTGATATTCGCTCATGCTCGGCCGAACCTCAATCGCTGGGATTGATTGGGTGTTGAGAATCGCCTCCGGCGGATAATAAGGAGACTGGCACCACGATACCGGGTTTTCCACCCGGATCCATCAAGGCTGCAACCAGGGACCGTGGATCGCCTTTTTTTAGGATTCGGCCTTGTCGGATGCGCAGAGAAAACCTCGCCCGCCGAGGTTGGTGGCGGGCGAGGTTTTCGAAGAGTCTGACGGCGTCAGGTTATTCAGTTGCGTGGAAATGTCCGGCCTGAGGACCGGATGGAAAGCGGTGATGCCGGTTGCCCCGCGGCTTTGAGCGCTCGATTCGGGCCGGCGGGATGGGCCTGTCCGAGCTTCTTGACGGCGTTCCCCGACTGGAACCGGTTGGTTCCCGCTCCGAGGACGAACCGCTGGCCGCGTCGGCCCGGCGGGGTGAGCGGGGATGCAAAGCCGTTCTGGATGGGGATGGGGGGCGAGACGACTCGGTGTATCGAGTCGACCCGAGCCACGAAGTCTCCGCCGGGCTGGTTATTGCCCGAAGGGAAGATTCCGTAGAAATCGCCGTCGAGTCCGTTGCCGGCGACGTCCTGGATTCCTCCGGAGAGGATCGTGAAGGTGAACTTGCCGCCGCGGATCTGGCGACCCCGGTTGAGCGTCAGGGTGACCGACTGAGCGGCCGTGGGGTCGGTCGATGCGGTGGTCGTGGCGCTCGTGATGAGAATCGGCGTGTTGCGGCGGGCCCCGACGAGGACCACGCCGGCGAAGCGATAGTTGGCACCATCGATCAGGCCGATCTGGTCGAGGCCGCTCCGGTCGTCCTGGAAGGCGACCCCGATGCGTCCGCTAAGGCGGTCGAGGATGAGGTCGGTCACCTTGGGCCCGACTGTGTCGATGACCAGCGGATTCAGGATGAGTGCCCCCGAGGTCGTTCCTGTGCGGCTCGTGGCTTCGCCTGTGATGTTCGCGTAGGTGCCATCCGCCAGGGGTTGGAGCACGGTCGCGACCCACGATCCGGCGGCGTCGGTGACGGCCGACGCGATCAAACGACGCGTGGCCGGATCGTTGCCGATGTAGATCCGGACGACCGAGCCCGGTTGGGCGGTGCCGACGAACGTGGGCGTGTTGTCCTTGGTGATTCCGTCGGTATTGGAAATCCCGGTGTCGCTCGCCTGCTGGAGTTGTCCCGCCAGAGCGACCGATTGATTCCCGGCATCGGTGATGACGGCCGTCCCGTTCGCGACGGCCGCACTCCCGCCGATGCTCGTGATCGTCGTTGTGACGGCGAACACGCCCGGCTGGGCATACGTATGCGTCCCCAACACCCGGAAGGTCAGACCGTTGGGCAAGGCACCGACGACGGAAACCGTTCCGACCGAGGGCACGGTCCCGTCCCCCCAGTCGATCAAGGTCAGGAAGTCGCCCGTGGTGGCGTCGGGGTCCGTCGTGGTGAAGGTGGCCACGAGTGAGCCCCCCGCGGTCCCCGCTTGCCCTGAAATGGTGGCGCCTGTCGCCGTGATCGGCGCATCGGCCACCGTGACCGGCGAGGTCGTGGTGACCGGTGGTTCCGAGGACGTGGTTGTGATCGTCACGCCGCCGACGGTCGTGGTGGTGGTGGTGCCCAGGTCGGCAATCGTCGTGGTGACGAACAGGCTTCCTTGCTCGCGGTAGAGATGAGTCCCCATGACATAGAAGAGGGTCGGATTGCTCGCGTCCTGGGTCACGATCCCCGAGGAGAGTATGCCGTCTCCCCAGGCGATCGTGGCGACGTAGTCGGACGCCTTGGCTCCAAAGTCGGCGTCAGTGAACCGGGCGACGATCACATCAACGACCTGCGATCCCTCAATCGCGTTGATTGGCAAGGGGGGGAGTACGGGGACGACGGGATTTCCCCCGGCGTTCGTGATCTGGATCGCCTCAAAGTTGATGAAGTTCACGACCTGGCCGTTGAAGGTCAGGCTGGTCGGGGTCACGGTGTACGGTTGATTCTGGGCGTCGAACCTGATCGTGTCGGTCCCAGCGCCGCCGTCCAGGAAGGCGTTGCCCCCTGCGCCGATGCTGGAGGCCGTCAGGCTCACGATGTCGTCTTCCGACCCCGTGTTGACGACGGTCGTGACTCCGGGAGGGGTCACGACAAGAGTGACCTGGTCGGCTCCACCGTCGGTATTGATCGTCAGGCCGGTCATTCCCGGGGGGGCGATCGTATTGTTCAGAACGACCGTATCGTTGCCGAGCAACGTATTGATGAATGCGTTGGTTTTGTTGGCGAAATTGATCAGCTCGAAGGCAGGGGGGAGCACTGCGCTGCTGATCTGCATCGTCGGGACCCCGCTGACCGTCGGTCCGTTGATGACGTTGATCGACTGCTGGCCGGCTGGGGCATTGAACGTGAATGTGGCGGCCGGGAGCGTATCATCGATCGGTTCCAGGCCGGCGAAGTTGATCGTCGTGCCGTCGATATTGATCAGGCCGGTGGTCGTGGTCAGGGCGGTGTAGCTCTCGTTGGTCGCGGTGAACGTACCGGCCGACCGCTGGAGCACCAGTTTATCGCTCCCCAGGCCGCCATCGAATTGGACCCCATTGACCGGGATCGGGTTGCCGCCCGCAAACTCGATGGTTGTCGTGTCATCGCCACCAAGCGTGTTGAATTGAAGATCCTCGGTGGTGCCAATGTTGAGGTTGAACAGCCCGAGGTTGGTGCGGTCGAAGCGGAGCCGGGTGTTGTCGTTGGGATTGACCTGGAGAAGGAACTGGTCGCCTCCGGTGGGCGAGCCGTTCACACGCACGGTGTCGACGCCGGCCCCCCCCTCCATGAGGTCGCTGCCATCGCCATTGTTCCAGATGATCAGATCATTATCGCCGTCGCCGAAGAGCTGGTCGTTCCCCTGGCCGCCGACGATCGTGTCGGCTCCTGCTCCACCACGGAGGATGTTGACGTTGCTGTTGCCACTCAGCGTGTCCGCGGCCGATCCGCCCGTGACATTGTCAAAGCCGCGAACGCCTGCGGTTCCGGTGGCTGGATTGAAGTTCCCCAGCGAGAACAGTTGACCTCGGATCTCACCGCTCGGCTGGTTAGGTTGTGTGTGAATGTTCACATAGATACGCCCGGCGAGCAATTCCGCAACCAACGCCGGTGTCAGCGCCTGAGGGTCCGTGGATCGCCAGGTCCCCGCGAACAAGCCGGCCGGGACAACCGACCCATTCAGCTCGCTCCCTTCGATGCCTCGAACGATCGCTCCGTTGACGCCGAAGGCCTGGTTGTGGAAATGCGCTCCGCTGATCGACGTGCCCTCGAGCTCGCGATAGGCGACCGCAAAGACAAGCTGCGTCTGGGCCGCGTTCAAGACGAATGTGCCGTAGCCGCTGGCCTGTGATGGCGACAGCGGCCCTGGTTCCTGGGGGCCGCTGAGCAGGGCGGTGAAAAGAGTCGAGGTCGCGCCGGGCGACAGATCCACTTCGACGGTGGAGGTGTAGGCCGAGTAATCCAGCGTGTTCGTGCCCGAGCCGCCGTCGAGGAAGCCCCCCGAGAGCGTGGCGTTGACGGCGAAGTTGATCCGATCGTTGCCGCCGCCAGCGTTCACGCTGGTAGCAATCAAGGTCCCGAGAATATGGACTTGGTCATCGCCGTTGCCGGCGTTGATGATGAGGCTCTCCAGGTCGCTGAAATTCACCGCGCCGCCGAATCCCGCCAGGCTATTCGGCGTGATGACGACCGTGCGCCCGGTGGCGTCGAGGGTGTCGTCGACGGTTGCCTGGTTATTGCCCCCTTCGCCGTTCAGGATGAACGTGGCGGCCAGCAGACTGGCCGGGCTGGCGGCCGTGCCCACATTGAACTTGTCGTCGCCTGCGCCTGCGTTGACGATCACGGTCACGTTCGAGGCCGCTGCGCTCAGCGTCTGGTCGCCGGGAGTGGTCGAATCGAAGTCGAAGTCGCTGTTGAATCCGCTATCGCCCAAGCTGAAGCGGTTGTGCCGGAGGAGGCCGCCGGATTGATCGAACGTGATCGTCTCGCCGGCGGCGGATCCCGTGAATGTGGCCGTGTTGCCCACGATCGTGGCCGTGAAACCCTGAGGCGCGATCGCCAGTCCGCGAACCGTGGCGCCACCGCCAATCGCACCGATGAGCGAGGCGCTGCCGGTCGTCAGGTTGATCTGATAGAGCCCGGAAACTCCCCCAACGGCCAGGGCGGCAAAACCGGTGTTGGTCCCGCCGGTCGTGCTGATGTCGAAGCCGAGGATCGCGTCCACATCGGCGCCAAGTGCGCCGACGGTCGTCAGCGTGCCGTTGTTGGGCGGGTTCTGGATGGCCAGGATGTCGAGGTTCGAGTCGATGCCGTAGAGTGTGGTCGTCGTGGCGAACGGGAAATTGTTCGTGTAGGCCGAGCCGACGATACTGGGGGACTGACCGAAGTTGGGATCGCCCGCGGCATAGGCCAAGGCGCCGTCGGTCGCCGCCACGGTGCCGGTGTCGGCGCTGAGGCGAAGGTTTTCACCTGTGTTGCTCGTCAGCCGGACGCGGTCGGGGACCGGGTTGAAGTCGAAGCCGAAATTCGTGCCGACCAGCGTCGGGGAGAACGGAGCGGCGCTGATCGCGGTCGCCAGGCCGGTGACCTGGTTGATCGCATAGATCCGGCTGGTGCTTCCCAGCCCGTAGAGTCCGCCATTGACCGGGCGGAAATCAATGCCGAGCACTGTTTCGCCGGACTGGAGCCCTGTGATCGGGATCGAGCTGACGATCGTCCCAGGCGTGGCCGTATCAAACCGGATCAGCGCCTCCCCCGTGGTCACGCCAAACGCGGTCGCCATCAGGGTGCGATCTTCGCACGCCTCCAGGTTTCCGAGAATCCAACGACGTCGGGCCGAGTTCCGATCACGGGCACCGATTCCACGGCCTGCATTTCGCTTACCGCGCAACAGGGAGGGCATGTTGCACCTTCATTGAGGATGGAGGATCTGACTGAGTCCACGACGGTGGCGACTTCGCCAGCACGCTTCCCGTGGAGCTCTTCACAATGATCCAAATCAATCCAACGTAGAAACCGTGAGCCGAGGGCTGAAAACCGAGGGAGCGTCAGGAATCGCAGACTCGCGCAACCATTCCACCGGGCGGTTTCGGTGCCGTTTCCAAGCGAAGCGACAACCGTGAGTTTCCAGGCATGCCAGCCTGGAACTTTGGAAACGGCGGCCTGAAAGCGTCCGTCTTTTGGCGTCTCCCTTCGACATTCAGGGGAAATGCTTTGAAAATCGCCATACGTGATGATTAGGGTTGCGCAACGAGAGCGTACCTGCTGATTGTCATCACGTAAGGCATGGCTTGTCCCGATGTACTCATGCGCAAACCATTCAGGTCGATCTTCGCGCGATCATGAGGACTCATGCTACAGGGACGTGGAGGCGCGAATCTAGGTGGTTTTGGTAAAATTTTCCAAAATCAGTGTCCGAGACAGGTGACGGCGCGATCTTGGCCGAGATCTTGTTCTTACCGTTGGCGCGATCGGAGCTCGTCCCAGGCGAGGGCTCGAAAGCTCGGTCAGAAACTGTCCCGCTCCGATCGAAATTTGGCCGGCCGTTGAAACGGGGTGTTTCCTCCGTATCGCTGGAAGTTGGTTTCGGATCGCAACATGCGTTGAAGTCGTCTCGTCGGAACGCCGTTCGCATAAGGCCGGTCCCGCTGTCGGCTGATTGCGGCTTGAAGTCTGTGATAGGTCGGCCGTTCTAAAGGCGGCCATTGGCAGGACCACGTAAGGTGAATCGGGTTGGCGTTGCCGTGGCATCAGCGATTGACGAACCGCTCACAAGGCTTGACACCTTTAGGTGATAGAAATGGACAAATTGCAATGGGTCCAGCCACTTCGATACGGGCCCACCTTTCTTACCCTCTACGCGAGTCTGGCGTTCCTGGGTTGTGGAGATCGGAATTCTTCCCAGCCGATGCCTGAGTCTCGCCCGGTCCGTGCGGGGATCACTCAAGCGGATGCTGAGGTGGTCCTCAGGCAGAGTCGGGTCGATCAGAGCGGGACGAGGGCTGACGACCCAAGACAGGATTTGGGAATCCTCTCCTGGGAGTTGATGGCGTTGGCGACCGGCGAGCAGATCGCCGGTGACCGCTCCCAAGGGATTCTGGAACGGTCGGTCGCGATCCTCAGGGCGTCTCAGTGGGATGACACGCGCGGGTGTCCCAGGGCCCATCCGTATTACGGCGGAACGGGCCGCGACGAGAAGTCGGCTCCGGACTTGCCACATACGTCCCAGTCCGTCCAGGCGCTGCGAACGGCGGGGGTTCCGGCGGACGATCCTCTGATCCAACGGGCGGTCGTCTTCATCTCTCGCTGCCAGCGGCTTGGTGGTCGCTCGGATCTTCGGCCTGAAGCGGGAGATGGGGATGTCGGAGGGCTGACATTCGAGCCGTACGATACCATGCTCCCGAAGCGGGGCGATGCTCGGTCCTCACGACGGCCCTGTGGCGCCGCGACCTGCATGGGCCTGACGAGCTTACTCGCCGCGGGCATTCCCGCGAAAGATGCTCGGATTCAGGGAGCTTTGCGTTGGCTCCAAACGCATTACTCGCTGGATCATCACCCAGGGATGACCCGCGCCAACGACGGGTTGTATCGCTACTATTATGAGTTCGCCAAGGCGATGAGGAGTTTGGGGCAAGACGAACTGCGTGACGCATGTGGCGTCGTTCACAACTGGCGTGGCGAACTGGCGCAACGGCTCGCGGCCCGACAGCGACCGGATGGGAGCTGGGCCAACCCCGAGGAGTCGGCCAAGCCAGCTTGGTGCGGACCCGTGACGATCACGAGCTACGCCCTTCTTACACTCAATCAAATCGGCGATTCAAGCGGCCAGAATCGTCGTCGTGGGCGAGGGCCCACGGTTATGGGCAATATTGCATGGTGAATCAAAAAGTAATTTAATGTGGTGTTGCTGATTTTGATTTGCCAGCATGATGTAGTGGAAATGTTTTAAAAGTATGGTCTGGCAACCCCAGGAACTCGACCTGGCCGTCACAGGGGCCTGATGGCTCGTTGGGAACCGGGATGACGGTTTCAGGCATCGAATTGGATCTCAATGGGGTCGGGAATGTGAGTCCATGACCTGCCCCGAATGATTTGAAGGATCGCGTTGGAACTCACACCATACTCTTGAGCGATCGACCTGATTGTCATGCCGCTCCTGCGCTTCTCCCTGATCTCGGGAATGTCCAGCGACGTCAGTTTTGCCCCAGGGTGTCGGTCACCTCGACTCTGCAGACCATCGGGGATCGACCGATCGCACGAGACAAGCGAATAGACGCGGCCTTTGGTCACGCTACTGATCACGCGCCGCGACGTTGTGAACTTATCGGCGATCTCTTGAATGGTCCACCCTTCTCTCCTGAGCTCAAACACCCTCCGGACGTCGCTCTCCTGGAGTTGCCGAATCGACTCAACTTGCGCCTTGAGATTACGCCGGCCTGCTGTATCGACGGCGTCATTTGGCGTAACTCCGACGCCGCGGGTTCCCTTTGGCGCCCACTTCAGGTTGGAAGCGTGATTGTTTCTCAGATCTGGGTCAGGGAAACGGAAGGGCTCGCACCCGATCGGCTTTGGCCCATGAAACGCGCGGCAGACCAAGTAGGCGATGCCAACTCGACTCTTCTTTTCCGGGCCGGTGAGTCGAACACAAGGGCCCTTTCCTTGAGGCGTTCGAGCCTTGAGCGGTTTCCATTTGCCACGAGCCATGCTCCAAACCGTACCGTTATCCCCCACGCGATAGCGGGCTTTTGGAAGCCACTCAATCCAGTCGATCGGACGGTAGGTGACCAGTTCAAAACCTGGGTTCATCAGAATGACCTATTGCCTTTGCGTTCGCGCGACCTTCGATTTGTCGATAAGCGGGCACTTCCGCTCAGAGCGATGACAACTGGTGATCCTGCAATCGAAATTGATCTCGCGGAGAACCTTTTGGTCTCCGCGAGATCAAATACGGCTCCATTGCAAGATCGAACCCGCCAGCGACCCGCTGCGTTCGCAGCCTGTCTTAGAGTCTGTCTCGTAAGTTCAGGGAAACCGAAAATTGAAGGCCGTTTGGGTGCCACGGGTTCCGTACTCGGAACCCGTGCGCGCCAGGCCAAGGCATTCCCGCATGGGTTCCGAGTACGGAACCGCATGGCACCCAGCAGATCATTCAAAAGCTCCCGTGGGATTCACCTTCTGGGACAGACTCTTATCCCGCGGCGAGCGCCATCAAGGCGTAGGAGGTCACGATATTCGGGTCACCCTCCATGAACCGGTCGTCGTTGTTGACCCAGGCGCCGCTCGCGTCTTGGCGTTTTGCAAGCGCCGCGGCGAGTTCGGCCTTCCAGTCGTGATCTTTTCCGGAGGCGTCGGTGAAAGTCGGTTTGCCCAGCGCCGCCATGGCGCGGGCGAACATCAAGTAGTAGTAATAGAGCCCGCGCTGACCGCCGCCGGGGTTCTCTTCAAGAGTGTAGTTCTTGGCGATGTAGCCGAGGGCGGCCTTCACCCGCGTGTCGTCGGGCTTGAGACCGGCGTAGACCATGCTCTTGAGACCGGCGTAGGTCATGCCCGCGGTCGACCGGAAGCCGCCGTCCAGGGCCTTGGCATCGGCCTTGGCTTCGGCTCGCGCCTTGGCGGCTTCGTCCTCGCGACCGGGACCCGCTCGACCCGCGCGGGGGGCGGTGGGGCCCGATGTGTAGATGAACCCGCCGTCGTTGACCTTGCCAGCCCAGGGCTGGTCGTTGAACTCGCTCTTGAGGTTCTGGCACCGCGATACAAAGATCAGCGCCTTCTGCAAGGCGGGGTCATCGGCCGGCAGCCCACTGTCGTGCAGGGCTTCCATCATGAACGCTGTGTTTGACATGTCCGGCCGGCTGTTGCCGCCGCCGTACCCGAGGCCGCCGTAGTGCGGGTCGTCCGGACCCTTCTTTTCGCCGTCGTCGTATTGAGAAGCCTTCAAGAATTCTTGGCTTCCCTTGATGATCGACTGATATCGTCCCCCCTTGTTGGCTTCGTGGAAGGCCATCAGGGCGACCGAGGTCGAGTAGACGGAATGGGGCGCCTCGGAGAGCCCGCCCTTGGAACCGACGTATTGCTCGAGGAAGGTCAGTGCTTTGACGATGGCGGGCTCATCGGGGCTGACCCGCTTGGTGCGGAGGAGGGCCGTCACAACCAGCGCCGTGATCCCCGGCTCCTTGCGGTTGCCCGACCAACTCCCGTCCTCGCCCTGGCGGGGTCGGAGATAGGCCACCCCCTTGGCAACCGGCCCAGCCGGATCGTCAATCAGCAAGGCCAGGGCCGACCGAGGCCGGGTGGACAGACCAAGCAGACCGACTGCGCCAACTCCCAGGCTTCGACCAAGCAAGCTGCGTCTCGTGATTCGCATCAGTCAAACTCTCGTTTCTGGAATGGGATGCAGATCAAGGGGCAATCTCGTGAATAGGGATGTTCACGATTCTAAATTGCGAGTCCCAAGAACAAAAAAAAAGACCATCAAAAGGGCTGGGAACTCGAATGTCCAACCCGGTCAGCTTCGGGGTCAGGCCCCCCCTCGCCCTGCCTGGAGGAGCTTCAGCGGTTCCATCCGTCCGGTGGTGAACGCGGGAACGATCGCGGCGAGAAGACACAATCCCAGGGTGATCGAGAAGCCCAGGGCCAGTTGCGGCCAGGGGAGAACCAAGGGGGTGCTCATCCCACCGAACGGGCTCAGGTAGCGGGCCATGCCCGTCCCGCACCAGCCGGCCATCAGGCCAAAGCCAAGGCCCAGGACGCAGACGGTGAGGCCGATCAGCAGCGACTCGGCCAGGATCAGGCGGATCAGGCCCCCCCGAGTCGTGCCCAGCGCTCGCAAGATGCCGAAGTCCCACCGCCGCGCCCGGACCGACGAGACGACCGTGTTGACCACCGCCAACGACGTGATCAACAGGGTGACCAGAGGGATCTGGCTCATTCCCCAGATCATCCCGTCGGCCCTCGCGCGGATTCCCGTGCGGACCGTCTCGGTCGCCGTGAGCCGGGCATACGGGCGCCGGCTGGTCACTTCACCAACGCCCGCGACCCGGAATCTGGATTCACCGTGGGCCTCGGCGATGGTCTGCATGGCCCCCTCCACCGCTTCGGGAGTGACGCTCCCGTCGGTGTCGAGCCAGACGAAGTTGGTGCGCTCGATCCGGAAGTCGCGGCGGACGTCGGCGATCGGCGCGAACACCAGGGCTCCGGTGCGCGTCGTCTGACGACGCAGGCCCGACATCTTGGTCATCCAGTGCCAGCCCGGCAGCGAGACCGCGCCGACGACCTGATACGAGACCACTTTGCCGGGGGGAGCGTTGGGGGGGATCATCTCCAGCGAATCGCCCAACTTCAGGCCGGCTGATGCGAGGAAGTGGTCGGGAACGAGGCAGGCGCCTCCTGCCTTGAGCTTCTGGGTGGCCGTCGCACGGTCGCCTGCCGTGAACGAGGCGTCGATCATCGGGTCGTTGCCTCCAAAGGCCAATTGCGGGTCCAGGCCGATCAAGACGACGTTATCCTGCTTGGTGATGGCGAAGCCGCCCCCGCCGGTCATGTCCTTCACCAGCCGAGGTTGCTCGACGGCGAGCGGCATGCATCGCTCGGAGTTCACACCTCTCACATGCTTGACGGCGTCGATCTGATCGTCGGGCAGCCCCGACGGCTCGAATCCGACGAGCATCTCGGGCACCCACTCGCCCGGCGTGAACGGAGCGAGCATCGAGTAACCCCAGGTCTGGGTCGCGATGTAGAGGCCCAGGCCCACGGTCAGCGCGACCGTCGTGCCCAGGGTTCGCCAGAGGTTGGCCGACAGGATCGATGCGAGCAGCCGAGGCGGGAGCCCGAGCAATCGCGCCACCCAAGGGCCGGCCAGCTCCTCGACCGTAACGATCACCCAGGGCGCGAGCAGGACAAATCCGAGGACCATGCCGGGATAGCCGGCCAGAGCATAGGCCCAGGTCCGGGTCGAGTCGGCCATCGGCAGAACGTAGGTGAGTAGCGGGTTGATCGTCAGCAAGGCCAGGCCTGCCAGTGTGGCGCGCGTCACCCACCGCGAGGGAGACACCAGCCGGGGGGGCGCCATGGCGTCCAGCGGAGTGACGCGAGTGGCCCTCCAGGCGGGTAGGATTGAGGCGGCCAGTGCTCCACCGAGTGCCGCCAGGGCGGTCAGTGCCAAGCACCAAGGACCGAGGATCGCGCCGCCGGTGAACAGGTCGGGCTTGGCTCTCGCGACCACGGCCAGAAGGCCCCAGCCGGCCGCAAGGCCGCCTGACCAGCCCAGCAGTGCCAGCAGAAGGCCCTCCATGAAGACGAGGCCGGCCACCTGGCTTTGGGTCAGTCCCACGGCCCGCAGGACGGCTAACTCCCTGGCCCGCTCGCTGACCCCCATGCTCAGCGTGGTGAAGATGATGAAGAGGGCGGCCATCAAGGCGATCACCGTGGCTGAGTAAGCCAAGGCCTCGCTCCCCGATTGGGAGAGTCCTTGTGCCAGGCGTTCCTTCATCGCCTGGATGTCGGTGATCGAGGCGGGCACATTGAGCGCAGTCAGCTTTTTGGCCAGGGTCTCGCGATAGGCCGCGGGGTCGACCGAATCCTTCAGCACGAGGTTGATCTGACTGATCCGCGCGGGGTAGCCGTTGATGGTCTCGGCCAGGGGCAACGAAACGAAAAGGCCGGCCTGGACTCCCCCGCCACCCCCCCCGCGACGCCCCCCGCCGCCCGAGGAGGGTTGTTCCACGATCCCGACCAGCTTGATGAGCCACTCGCCGACTTCGGAGTTGACCTTCAGGTCTTCGCCGGTCTCGACGCCCACCGACTTGGCGTAATCGGCGCTGAGGACTGCCTCCGGGCGATCGCCGCTGGTGGGGTCGATCCAGCGGCCGGAGACAAGTTCATACGGGGGCTCGGCCGCATTGGTGCCGATGAGGGGAGGTCCGAGAGGGGGAGCGCCGTTGACCGGTGGGCGATCCCCACGTAAGAGTTTCGAGAGCGCCGGAGCGTTCGGGGCCTGGATGGCGCGGGCGGTCGTGACCCGCGACTGAGCCGTCAAGTTCGCCTCGGCCACTTGCTCGTCCTGCTTCAAGGCGGCGATGAGGCCGCGGGGCAAGCCGAGGGACGGTCCGCCGGGTCCTCGACCCCCGCCGGCTCGGCCGCGCCCACCTCGGGACGGAGCGGACTTGGCCTCCGTTGCGGTGGGGGCCGGTTGCGGCCGGCTTTCGCCCCCCCTGCCCTCGGTACGATCGGAGGCCGCTTCACCTCGACTTCCCTGTCGGGGTCGACCCTCCGCGGCTCGGGGGCCTCCGCCCGCACCGCCCGAGATGACCAGGTCGAAACGGCCGAGGGCCTTGGCTGCGTTGTCATCGATCGATTGTGCCAGCAGGGCGTCGTACCCGCTCACGACCCAGACCACCAGACAGGACGAGGCGGTCACGGCCAGGGCCGTGAGTGCCGTCCGCGCGGGCCGCAGCCGGACGTTGGCCAGGAGGAGCTTGAAGAGGAGTTTCAAGGCGCCACCCCCTCGGCCGGCTGGGTGTTAACGATGTCCTGATAGTGGGCCGCCAGGGCGTGCGCGTCGCGGAATGCGGCGGTCTCGAACTCGGTCAGGATCCGGCCATCCTTGACGACGGCGACCCGGCTCGCCCAGGCGGCCACCGCGGGCTCATGCGTGACCACCACAATGGTGCGTGCCTGCTCGGCACAGAGCTCCTTCAGCAGCTTGCAGATCGACTGGCCGCTGACCGAGTCGAGGCTGCCGGTCGGCTCGTCGGCCAGGACCACGGCCGGCTCGGTGATCAGGGCGCGTGCGATCGCCACGCGCTGCTGTTCGCCGCCGCTGAGGGCATCGGGACGGTGGTTGCGTCGGCCGGCAATCCCGAGGCGAGCGAGCAAGACCTCCAGCCGATCGCGGACCTCGGACTCGTCGCGGCCGTCGGAGACGACCGGCAGGGTGATGTTCTCCTCGGCCGTGAGCGCTGGGATGAGGTTGAAGGCCTGGAAGATCAGGCCGATGCGGCGGCGTCGAAAGAGGGTCAGCCTGCGATCGGACAGGGCCGAGAGGTCCTGCCCCTGAACGATCACCCGCCCTTCGTCGGGGCGGGTGAGCCCGGCCATGGCGTGTAGCAGCGTGCTCTTGCCCGAGCCGCTGGCCCCCATCACGGCGAGGAATTCTCCCGGCTCGACCGTGAGCGAGGCCCCGTTCAGGGCTTCAACCGTCGAGGGTCCCTGGCGAAACCGCTTGGTCACATGCTCGACGGTCAAAGGCAAGGTCATCCTCTCGGTGGCAACGCTCACGAGTGCTCCTTCTCCCGGGCCGAGCCCGATGGTCCTGGCGAAATTTGTTGTTGAAGTTATATGATGTTGGTTAATTATGGATGGGAAACTCGAGGACCAGCCAACGCGTTTTTGAGAGCGTTGGGCCTGATCCGCGGCACTGGGGGCCAACCACTGAGTGAATCGTGATTGAGTGGGAACTCAGGCTTCCGTGGTTTCAGGTTGTCAGACCGATCAAGGCAATGACAATGACTCATGGGATCGAGAGGAAGCCGCGTACTTCACCGCTCCTCAAGGGCAAATCGGATCCCGCGGCTGGCAGCCGGGAGCACGACGGACCCATGCTCCTCTTCGGCGAACTCGCGGAAGGCCACCGAAAGCCCCTTGATCTGCGTCGCCACTAGCCGCGTTGTCAGGTCCTTCGCGCTCCCGACCATTTGCCGCTGTTTCAGGACGTCTGCCCGATCCTTCGGAATATGAGAGCTTGCTTTCTGTTCCCATTCCCCGACGGAGATCAGTACGCGTGCCTTGACCTCTTGGTTGGCATATCGTTTGGCGAAGGCCTTTTCCTCGGTCAGGATGCTGGCATCGTTCCACCAGATTGACGGGCTGGAGGCCAGGTAGGTTTGGAACGCCTCGGGCTTGTTGAATAAAACGTGGAGCACGAACAAGCCTCCAAACGAGTGGCCGAACAGCGTTTGACGGCCCCGGTCGATCTTGTGCTTCTGCTCGATCACCGGTTTGAGCTCGTCCTCGATAAACGCGAGGAACTGATCATTCCCCGCGCTCTGGAGCGTAAGTGACGCTCTTTGCCGCGGATTTGCCGACTCGGCCGACGTGCCTGAAGTCAGGTCGACGGTCCGTCGCTCGCGGTGTACCGCTCCATCCTCACTCGGGTAGCCGATGCCCACCACCACGGCCGGCTGAGCACCCCTCGATAGCCGTCGCGCCGCGTTGAGGAGCACTGGGAAATTGCTGTTTCCGTCCGAGAGGTAGATGACCGGCGAACCCGAAGTGGGCACCTCTCCGGTTGGACCTGCGACAAAAATGCGGTATTCCAGGCCGGCTTTCGAGCGGAGGTCGAACTGCTCGGTTCGCGGCAAGGTCACCGGGGATGTGGAGTGATCGGCGGGGCCCGTTCTGGCGGCCGGGGAGGGTGACACTCCTCCTGACTGCGCGGGTGGGGTCGACTCCTGGGCCCCTGCATTTGGCCAGGACACCAGTCCGAATCCAGCAAGATTGGCCGCGAACATGACGGGAATCAGCAAACTCGTGATGCGCATGGTAGGCCTTTGGATCGAGCGTCTTGGCTCAGCGATTTTCTCAATGGGTGAAGTCGAGTCATGACACTCGCTGTTAAGGATGACTGTCTGTGGGGTGCCTCGGATTCCAAAGAGGGAACCCGTGGCCCCAGAATTCCCTTCTCACGGGTTCAAATTGGCGAGATGACCGTCACAGCCATCGAGATGTTTTGCGTGACACGATGATAAATTATGTGCCTATTTGCTGATGGTCTCGATTTCGCCACCGCTACGTGTCCACGACGCGTGCCAAACCGCCTTGGCGACCGAGTTGGTCACGAACCGGACGCTGCCATCCACCAGGCAAGCGTTCACTCCTCCGGAATGTCTGCTGCGAGCCGCGGTGATTTTCGCGGATTTGAATACAAGGTCCGGGACCCCGGAGTTGGGGACAAAGCGGCCGTTGAGAATCGGCCCATCCGGGACACTGCCCCGGAGCCAGTTATTGTGCCGCGTACCGTTCCATCCGGTGACGAGGGAGCTGATTGCGGCGTAGCCACCCGCGTCGGCGGCATTCGCCGTATTCTGGTCTCCGGCGGACGTCGAGGCGCGGTACGTCTGCAGGTCCGGCGTCGATGTCGACAAGGCAGGCGCCGTGCCAGGGCCGACCAGTGACTCGGTGAAGACCAACGTGTTGCTGGTGCCGTCCGTGATGGAAGCGAACTGGACCAGCCCATTGACCCAACAGAGACCGTCGCTCGCGACCCCATTGCCAGGATGGAAGACGCCATCCAGGCCGCTCCCATGATTCATCGCGTAGTTGCAGGACGCGAACGGAATGGTGGCTCCTGACGGTAACGTGTAATTATGCAGTGAAGTGTTAGGGTCGCTCGGACATAGAAACGACGCGACAGACATTTTCGCGGCGGTGTGGAGCTCCCTCGGCAAGTCGGTCGTTCCCGGGTGGCCCATCTGGATATTGAAATTGATCACATTGAAGAGGTTGGCCTGTTCCATGTAGGGGAGCAAGCGGGCCAGCGGCGAATGATCGTTCGGGTAACCCACGCCGGAGTACCCGTTGTTCGGCAAGGCCTCGCTGAATGAAGAGGCGTAGTTGTGCAGCCCAATGCCGATTTGCTTGAGGTTGTTGATGCACTGTGCCCGCCGGGCCGCCTCACGGGCCGCCTGCACGGCGGGCAGCAATAAGGCGATCAGGACGGCGATGATGGCGATGACGACCAGTAACTCAATCAGCGTAAACGCGGAACGGACTTCGCGACGTTTCATGGAAGGTCTTCACTGAGAGGAGGATCGGTCGTCACGGTGGACCAAACCGAGATCGGACCAGAATTTATTGAGACTGAGACTCTGTCTCAGTATCGACAGTTTAATCGTAGCTTTTGTCATAACCCGACGTCAATGAATGGCGTCGGTCCGGTCCACTTTTTTTTCGCCAGGCCGTTGTCGAAATCGTCGACATCGGACGGTTCTGTTGATCGAGGACCACCCGCGATCAAAGAACTCGAATTCTCACTTGGCAACTCCTATGCCACTGCTGCCTGGAATTCATATCTCTTGTATGGACAATAGGATGCGTTGAATTCTGGTGTGAGTGCATTCGTCCATCTGCGGACAAAAAACCAACAACGTCTGCTAAAAAATGTCCACGATCCGAAACGCAAAATGAAAATATTGAGGAAAATTGATATGAAGGGGCAGATGCCGCGGTGAATGGCGACGGATCTGGCAAAGGGGGGCATTCGACTACCGAAACTCAAACGGCGACTAAAAAACGCGAGTTGAGGGGGCCAGGCCGGCACAGGGGCCGATCGAGCGATGCCGCGATTGAGACGTTGTGATCGGAACTGGTGATGTGATGTGGTCGCCAGTCTGGCGGATTCTGGACTGGCGGTTTTCTTTCAAAGATCCGCGACCGAGTTAAAGAACCGATGATTCTTGCGGTTTCCGCAACGGGTTGGTTTGCAGTAGCACGGCCGGTCCGGCCGTAACTCCCTCGAGGTCGGCGGGAGTCCGAGGAATGGCCCTGGGCCGAGGGGGAGACGGCCGGGCCGGCCGGGATGATTCGACCAGGCCGGAAATCCATCGAGATTCTCGCCCAGACGGATCGGGATGCCCGGCCTCAATTGGTTGTTTTATCACCAGTGATATGCTGGAATTTGTGATTGTGAATTCGTGTTCTGCTCGATGCCACGGGTTGGAGTCAACCCATGGCATCAAGGACCCGCATGTCGGTCGAAGGTCGATCATGTCCCTCTGATTAGGCTTGCCCGTCGGGCAAGCCGGTCAACGAATGGGGGACCGAATCACTGGCTGGTTTGCTCCTTGGCGGGGCGCGGACGATTGGCCGGGGCGCCGGGGAGACGCTTGGCGGTCGGGTCGGCCGGCGGTTTGTCGAGCGCGAGGAAGGAGAAGAGGTCGGCAAGCTCCTGGGTGGTCAGTTGCTTCTCGATGTCCTCGGGCATGAGCGAGAGCTCGCTCACTTTCTTCTCTTCGACCTCGTCGCGGGAGATCGTCTCCTGCTTTCCGCCCTGGATTTTGAGGATGACCCGTTGCGGGTTGTCCTCGACGACCAGGCCGGTCAGCACACGGCCGTCGGTGGTGGCGATCATGGTAGCCTGATACGCAGGGCCGATCACAAGGCTGGGGTCGAGGACGTTCGAGAGGAGTTGCTCGAAATCCGAGCGGCCGATTCCCGTGATGTCGGGGCCGACTTCCTGCCCTTCGCCATAAATCTTGTGGCACTGGGCGCAGAGCTTTTTGAAGACCTGCTGGCCGGCGAACGGGTCGCCCGGGTTATTCCTGAGGAGGTTGCGTGACTCGGCGATCACCTGCTCTCGCCCTGGGTTTCGCTGTTCGCGCACACTTCCCCAGTGGGCTTTGACCAGTTGGGTCAACTCGGCGTCGTTGCTCCGGGCGAGTCGACGAATCTGGTTGACGTTCAAGATGGTGGGGGGGATGACCTTGGCGGCGACCGCCTTGACGAGCGGTTTGCTCCAGGAGGTGCGCTGGGTCAGAAGCTCGACGGCCTTGGGCTGGAGCTCGGGCTCCATCTTGGGATAGGCGGCCAGGATGATCGCCGCGACCTTGGGATCGTCCACCCGTCCCAACGTGGCGAGGATCCGGCCCCGGAAGTCGGCCGAACTCTTTCCGGGATCGGCCAGCGCCTTGGCGACCGCATCGAGCACCGAGGCGTCGCGCGCGACGATGAGGGCGGTGAGGGCCTGCAACCGTCGCGTTTCCGACTGTTGCGTCGAGGCGAATCCCTGTCGAGCCGTTTTGAGCCCCTGGGGATCCTTCCAGGAGGCGGCCAGCAGCGCGGCGTCGAGCGCGATTGGCGAATCGGGCTGACCCGACTGACTGGCTTGGAGAATCGGCCCCAGTCCTGCTTTCAAGGACTGAAGTCGAGGGCCAGCGATTTCGCCATCCTGAATCCTGGCGGCCAAGGCGGCCAGACCTTTGCCGGCCGCGTCGTGGTCGGCGTTCCGTCCCGCCGTCAACATCGCGATCAGGGCCACGATCGAGCCGGCGTCGTGGTCCTTGCACCCGAGGAGTCGGTCGATGACTCGGGGCATGAGCCCGATCAGGTTCGGTGATCGCTTGAGCTCGATCTTTCGCACCTGTTCGACGAAGACGTCCCCCTGCTCTTCCAGCAGCGGATGGAGGTTTTGCCAGACGATATTCGGAATGAGCACGTCGTCGCCGCAATTTGAGAGCACTTCCAGGAGGACGGGCATCGGCTCAACCCCGGCGAGCTTTCGCGCGGCGATCGCGACCTGAAGCTGGACGTCTCGATCAGGATCGGCGGCCAAGGAGACGACTTTCTCACGGATCGAAGCGTCGACGTTCCGGAAGTTGCCGGCCGCGCGAACGCCCCAGGCACGGAGCCCTCCATCGGGGAGTTCGAGAAGCTGACGATGGAAGCCGGCCTCGAGCGCGCCGGTGCCGACCAATGACCAGAGCGCGTGCATCCGCGATTTTCGAGGCAGCTCGTTGTCGAGCACAAGCCGTTGCAACGCGGGTTGAGCCGACGGATGAGCACGCTCGATGAGGAGGCGCTGGGCGATGTCGCGGTAGTAGACGTTCGGACTCTTCAGGCGTTCGATGAGCTGATCGTCGGTTTCTTGGGCCAGGTCGATCCGAGGAGCGCGCGGGTTGTTCTCGTAGCGGACGCGATAGAGCCGTCCTTTGAGGCGATCGATCCCCTCGGGATCGCGGCGGGCGTCCTGGTAGCAGTGATAGCGATCGTACCAGTCGAGGATGTAGAGGCAGCCGTCGGGCCCGGTCTTCTGGGAGACGGGCATGAACCAGGCGTCGTTGGCGGAGAGAAAGTCGGGAGCACTCTTTGCGCGATAGGTCGCCCCTCGACGTTCCAAGGTGTCAACATTAATACCATTCGCGTGGATGTTGCCCATATAGAGCCGTTCACGGAACTGGGCGGGGTAGGCGTCGCTGTCGAAGAAGTGGATTCCGCAATAGGCCGCCTTCTGGTGCTTGTAGTCGACGATCGAACCGAGTTTCCAGGTGAACGGGGGATATTCTCCCCCCTGGCGGTGGTAATACCCAGTCTCGGTCAGGTGCCAGAGGTGGTCGATCACGCAGGCGCTTGCGAATGCACTTCCGTCGATATTCCAGGCGATGCCCCAGGGGTTGCTCGTCCCTTCACAGAAGACCTCGAAGTCGCGGGTCTTGGGATGGATCCGGAAGATGGCGCAGGTGAATTTGTATTCTTTGCCGCGATGCTTGATGTGGCTCTGGTTGAAGACGCCGTTCCAGCCGTAGAGCCAGCCGTCGGGTCCCCAGGTCAAGGAGTTTGGCAGTTCGTGGGTGTCGTCTCGTCCGAATCCCGAGACGACAACTTCGCGGGTATCGGCCTTGCCGTCGCCGTCCGTGTCCTTCAGGAAGAGGATGTCGGGGGCGTTGGCCACCCAGACGCCGCCGTGTCCCACCGCGATGCCCGAGGGGATGTTTAACCCTTCCGCGAACAGGGTGAATGAGTCGGCCTTGCCGTCGCCGTCCTTGTCCTCAATCACCTTGATCCGGTCCCGCCCGACCCCAGGGGCGCTCCGCGGGTATTCCAGGCTCTCGGTGATCCAGATCCGCCCCCGTTCGTCGAACGTCATGGCGACTGGGTTCACGATGTCGGGTTCGCTGGCGACGAGCTCGACTTTGAATCCTTCAGGAACCGTCATCTTCGCAATGGCTTCGGCCGGCGAGAGTGCCGGCCCGGGCGGCTGGTCCTGGGCATGGGGAATCACCTCCTGAGCGTGCAACCGCGCGGGGGTCGATAATCCCCCGACGAGGAGCAATGCGGCGATGAACCGGAACCCGTCGTGAAACCGATGCCTCAAGATCTCCATGCCGCGAAACTCCCTCACTCTGGAACCTGACCGATCTGGGTGATTGAGGTCTCGTCCGAATCGTCCCGATGGTTGGGACGAAGCGTTCACTCGACCCGTGTGGCGTGCATCATGATTCATTGAATCGACATCCGAAGAAATAAAGTCAGCGAAGCCTGTCTTCTTCTCGTGATTGAGCAAGTCGAGCAAGGCTTCCGCCCCGTACCCGATCTCCTCGGTGTTGGGGATGGGGCGAGACAGAACGGCGCCGCAGAGGCCGTGGAGCAAGGAGTCGTCAATGCCCACTAATCACGGCCACGTCCTTCGGCACCATGCGACCGGCCTTGGCTGACACCGCGATCGTGCCGCTGTCGCCACGGAACGACCGGACGCCCCCT
Source organism: Singulisphaera photorubra (assembly GCF_045290345.1). GTDB lineage: Bacteria > Planctomycetota > Planctomycetia > Isosphaerales > Isosphaeraceae > Singulisphaera. The sequence continues at coordinate 8,038,279 of NZ_CP155447.1, forward strand.
CGAAGTCGGAAAACCAGACGGACTTAATCCAGGCGGGTCAACGAACGGCTTCGATCGCGCACTTGCCGCTCGATGATATCAAGGCCGCTCCGCCGTGAGTGGATGCTGTCCCCTGCCCACAATTCAGCCCGCAAGGTTTGAGCGAATCGATTGCCCGGCGCGTGTCGCATGTCACGCTCGGAAACAGGTGGCACCCCTTATGCCCCCGCCGTCTCACTCATGAACGCAACATCAAGGGCGGCGTGGCCTGCCATCGCCTTCCCTCCAGCCTCGCAAGCCAGACGTCGCGCCGGAAGTCGACCGCTATCAAGGTTCTCATCAAAGACCACCTCAGGGCAAGTAAATTCCCGCCACCCGATCGAATGAATCCCGGCTGAAAAATCGAGACCATCGCCACGTGACCGGGGGCTCTTCGTCCGTCGGACGACAGGGCGTAAACTCCCTGTCTTTGGGCCTTCGCATGGGCTGGCTCGATTGGCAGCATGGCAACGGCACAGGGTTGACGGACTTGGGCGGAAAACTCGGTAACGTGGCGACAGTGTCATCGTAAACCTCCATCTGCCGGGCTTCATCGCCCATGCGTAGACGTGAGATTGGATGTAGACATGTGGACTTTAGTCGCGACCAGATTCAGTAGAGGTCAATCCGTAAGGCCGAGACACGTCTTCGTGGCTCGGCCCACGAAGAGCCCGGCCCGAAGGGGATCGCTCTGAACTGATCCGCCGGATAGGATTATGAATGATCGAATTCCGACGGCCCTCTCTCCGGCCAGAACCAGTATCCGGAGCGTACGATGACGCGAGAATTCCAGCGGCGGGACGTGCTCAAGGCGATGGCGGCGGTCTCTCTCCTCGGTATTGGGGCGGACGACCCGAAGGGGCTCCCCGAGCAGATCGTCGACACGATGAACGAGATCTTCGGCAGGCATCCCGGTTTCCGGGCTTTCCATGCCAAGGGCGTTGTCTGCGAGGGGGACTTCACCCCTTCCGCCGCCGCCACGACCCTGTCGAAGGCGCCCCACCTGCGGGGCCCGGTGAAGACGACGGTGCGATTCTCCGACGGCACGGGGCTTCCCGACGTGCCGGATGGATTCCCCGACGCCGGCCCGCGTGGCATGGCGGTCCGCTTCCACCTTTCCGAGGGCGGAGTGACTGATATCGTCACGAACGCGTTCAACGGGTTCCCGGTCTCCGACGGCGAGGAGTTCCTGGCGTTCTTCCGCGCGATCGCCGCCACTAAGCCGGGTTCCCCAAAGCCCACACCGCTCGACAAATTCCTGGGCGACCATCCCAAGGCGCTGAAGGTTGTGACGGCCCCCAAGCCGGTCCCGGCCAGCTTCGTCACCGAGCCGTATTTCGCCGTGCACGCCTTCAGGTTCACGAATGCCGAGGGCAAGTCACGCTTCGGCCGGTACCAGTTCCTGCCGGTGGCTGAGACGAAGTTCCTGGCCGCCGAGGAGGCCGCCAAGAAGGGGCCGAGCTTCCTGATCGACGAACTGACCGAGCGTCTGGCGAAGGGGCCGGCGGCACTGCGACTCGTCGTGCAGCTTGCGGCGGACGGCGACGTGACGGACGACGCGACGGTGGTCTGGCCGGAGGATCGCCCGGTAGTCGAGCTGGGCGTGCTGTCGATCACCGGCCGGGTGGCCGACCAGGATGCAGCCCAGCGCAGGCTCGGCGTCGACCCGCTACGTCTGGTGGACGGCATCGAGGCGTCGGATGACCCACTGCTCGAACTCCGCTCCGGAGTCTATGCCGTATCGCGGCGGCGTCGCCGGTGACGTTGGCTCGTCCGATTCCTCCAGATCCGGGGAAAGGCTGAGCGGATCGACGGCGGTCAGGGGCGAGCGCCCATTGCTCGCACCCCGCCTCGATCCTGACCACTCGGAGGATCAATGACGTCGGAGCCGAATAGTCCGGTTGCCCTGTCACCGGATCGGCGATGATCCGTGAAGCTCGCCCCAGATCGTTCACCCTCGCGCCGAGTTGGGACGGAGCTTCAGCGAGTCAAAGGTCGAGGATGTCCGCCGTGCCCTTATTGTGCTCGATCGTACACGCGATGAGTGGCGAATCCGTTCGGTGGCCGTAAGATATTGGCCATCGGAGGTCTGGTTCATTCTTTGCTCGATTCTCGACGGATGGTGCTCCGCAATCACTGTCACAGCACATTCTGGATATGAGGCATGAACGTGATCCCCATTCCTCAGCCGGTAACCGTGCCATTAACGCGCGCCGCGCTCTTTCTGGTCGCGATCATCAATCCCGGCGCCGATCCGCGCGCGAGGGTACGCTCCCTGTGCGGCGACCTGGCCTCACTCGTCCGTGCGGTGGGATTTCGGGCCGCGGAGCCCAGCCTGTCATGCGTCATGGGGATCGGGAGCGACGCGTGGGACCGGCTCTTCGGTCGGCCTCGACCGGAACAATTGCATCCGTTTCGTGAGATCCACGCTCCGGGGCGCCACGCCGTCGCCACACCAGGCGATCTCCTTTTCCACATTCGCGCCCAGCATTTTGACCTTTGTTTCGAGCTTGGGGCGCAGATCATGGAGAGTCTCGGAGACGCCGTGTCCGTCGTGGACGAGGTGCACGGTTTTCGTTACTTCGACGCCCGCGATCTGCTGGGCTTCGTCGACGGGACCGAGAACCCGACTGGGCAGGCCGCGATGGACGCCACGCTCATCGGCGAGGAGGATGCGGCGTTTGCCGGAGCGAGTTATGTTGTGGTGCAGAAATATCTCCATGACTTGGCGGGATGGAACGCGCTCCCACGGAAGAGCAGGAACGCATCATCGGCCGCGCCAAGCTGTCTGATATCGAAACGGATGATGCCAAGAAGGCACCCTATGCACACAATGTCCTCACGTCGATCGAAAAGGACGGCAAAGAGATCAAGATCCTGCGCGACAACATGCCGTTCGGTCGCGCGGGGGGTGAATTCGGCACTTACTTTATCGGTTATAGTCAGTCGCCGGGAACCATCGAGCAAATGCTCGAAAACATGTTCGTTGGAAATCCGCCCGGAAACTATGACCGACTGCTCGATTTCAGCCGCCCGGTTACCGGTAACCTCTTCTTCGTGCCGTCCGCCACTTTCCTGGAGAATGTGACCGCCGACGACGCATGATATGTTGGTTGGTAAATCGGAAATTATCCGACGCAGTCGCCACGCTACTGGGTCTTCCGACGGACGAAGACCCCCTGGTACCGCGGTGACAGCCTCGAATTCTCGGCGTTTCACCGCGGGAGACGTGGGGATCGACTCGGATTCATGGTGTTTGGTCTACTGCGGATCTCTATATGAGTGGTAGCACGTATGATTTTGTGCTGAAGTGAATATATTAAAAAGTCGGTAAGGTTTCAGTCGAGAGAGGCGGGCTTGTTTTCCGGAATGTAAAGCCGCTCAAGCTCGGATTGCATTGCTTTGAACACCTCCGGCTGATCCGCGGCTCGATCGCGCGTCTCGGCCGCATCTTCGACCACGTTATAGAGAGCGAACTGTTCTTGCTTGGCGTCGGCCAGCAGCTTCCAAGGGCCGCGCCGCACCGACACCCGCCACGGTCCGTTGTCAGCGTAGTCGAATTGCCAGTGGAGGGGCCTTGGGCGGTCCACCGGCTTTCCGTCGAGCAGCGGTAAGAAGTTGACGCCGTCGAGCGTTCGGTCGACCGGAGGTTCGACTCCCGCCAGAGCGCACAGGGAAGGCATCAGGTCGGTGAAGCCGATCGGCACCGAGCACTCGGTCGCTGCCTTGACGCGAGCGGGCCAACGCAAGATCCCGGGTACGCGATATCCCCCTTCGTACATCGACAGCTTCATCCCGCGGAACGGTCCGGCCGACCCGTGCGAATGGATCGCATTGGGATAGCCAAGCAAGGCCTGCGGACCATTGTCGCTTGTGAAGAGCACCAAGGTCTGGTCGCGAAGGCCGCGGGCGTCCAGCGTCTCGAGCAGGCGGCCCACCTCGTGATCGATCAGGCTGACGCTGCCGTAGTAGTCGCGCATCGTCGGATCTTTCAGGTCGGAGTAGATCGCCTTGTACGGTCCGGGCGTCGCGACTTGCTCGTGTGGCGCATGGAAGGTGACGAAGAGGGCGAACGGCTTTGCGCCGACGTCACCGATGAATTTCAAAGCCTCATCGACCACCAGGGTACTGGCGTGCCCCTTGAGTGCCCCGACCGGCTTGCCGTTACGGATGAAGTTGGCCGGATTCTGGTGGGCCGTGTTGTTCTGGGTGGCAAACCAGTGGTCGAATCCGAAGTCGCCCGGGGTGGGCTCACTGCCGTCAAACCGGCTGTTCAAGTGCCATTTGCCTGACAGGCAGGTTGTGTAGCCGGCACTCTTGAGACGTTGAGGGATGGTGATCTCCGTGCGCGGAAGGTGAACGCCGGAGCCCCCTTTGATCCAGTCGCGGACACCGACTCGGTTGGGATTGCGCCCGGTAAAGAGGGCCGCCCGAGACGGGGAACAGATCGGAGCCCCCGAATAGAAAGAGGTGAGACGAACCCCTTCGCTTGCCATCCGATCCAGATGCGGCGTCTTGATCCGCGGATGACCGAAGCAGCCCAGGTCGCCATAGCCGAGGTCGTCGGCAACGAGAACCACGATGTTGGGCTTCGCGGTATCAGCGGCGGTAAAGCAAGCGAGAGCGATGGCCAAGGATAAAGGGGTCGAGAGCATATTCGGAGGATCTCCCTGACAAGGAACGAGAAGCCCCCTACTGTACGAGCTCCTTGGACAGGTGCAAGGGCCTGGCATGTGCTTAATCGTGCGAGCTTGACCTCAGGGGCAGGAATCGTGGCCAGGCGGGGCAAGCCTGGGTTCGCCGCCATCCTCCGAAGGATCATCGATGCTCTTCCGCGAGGGGGCTTTCACCGTGTCCCTGGGCGTGCGCGCCAAACCTCCCTTCCTGTACGGAGGTGAGCTTATTATCATCGGCAGGTAGGCCAGGGGCCTTTTTCTTTCCGGTCCGGCGAGACGGTGGCTCCGAAGCCGAATGCCTTACTTCTTCGTCCTGCGCCGGGAGCCATGGTAATGGCCGGACGTGCTAACGCGTCACGCGACCTGCGGCTCGGCCTGTACGCTCTCGAAAGTGGAGCGGTCGACGACGAGCAACTCGTCTCGGCCGTCCGCGCCTGGGTCCGTTCCCCCGACCGGACCCTCTCCGAGATTTTCCTCAGCCGCGGCCAGCTTGATGCCGGTACCGTCGCCCGGTTGGAGGACCAGGTCTCGAAAGATCGGGAACCCTCGAACGTCCGCCCCGCATCCCCCCTCGTGGGCGAAGCCCACCTCCCGGATCGACCTGATTCGCAGGCCAACCTTGAACCCGACGCAACCGTCGCTTACGAGGGGCTTCGTCGCGACGGGACGACCTCTCAGCCCACCGCCGGTACGCCGCGATTTCAAGTGCTCAGTCCGCGTGCACGTGGCGGCCTGGGCGAGGTTTTTCTCGCGTTCGACAATGAACTGAAACGCTCCGTCGCGCTGAAGGAGTTGCAGGCTCAACGCGCTCACGACCCGGATTCTCAGGCCCGCTTCTTGATGGAGGGGGAAGTCACCGGCAGGCTGGAACACCCTGGAATCGTGCCGGTCTACAGCCTGGGCCGGCATGCAGACGGCCGCCCCTTTTACGCGATGCGGTTGATTGAAGGGGAGACCCTTGGAGTTGCGATTGCGCGGCTCCATCGTCCGGGAGCGCCAGCACGCAAAGTCGAGGAGCGGGAACTTGCGTTTCGTCGGCTCTTGCGGAGTGTGATCGACACTTGCAACGCCGTCGCCTACGCCCACAGTCGAGGGGTCGTTCATCGCGACCTCAAGCCAGACAACATCATGCTCGGTCCGTTTGGCGAGACCCTTGTGGTCGATTGGGGCATCGCCAAGTCATTCAACGAGGCAAACAACCAGGGGGGTGAGTCCGCCGCCGTGCCCATGGCCGCGGCGGATGTGTCGATGACCCAGCCCGGCTCGGTCATCGGAACACCTCGATATATGAGTCCCGAGCAGGCCGCGGGCGACCTCGAGCGAGTCGGGCCGGCAAGCGACATCTACAGCCTGGGGGCAATCCTCTATTGCCTGCTCGTCGGGCACGCACCGTTCATGGATCAGGACCTCGCGAGCGTTTTGAACCGGGTCCGCCGGGGGATTTTTCCCGCCCCGCGGCGGGTGCTTCGGTCGGTCGATCCGACGTTGGAAGCCGCTTGTTTGAAGGCGATGGCTCTGGACCCGGCCGAGCGCTACGGCTCCGCCCTCGATCTGGCGAACGAGTTGGAAGCCTGGCAGGCGGATGTCCGCTATCGCGGCGAACAAGAACTGGCACTGAGCCAGGTCAAGGGGTCATTGACCCGACTCTGCCTCGAGCGAGCGCACAACACGTTCGGCCGGGACGCGCACGCTGAAGGGATGCTCTGGCTGGCCCGCGCGCTGGAGAATGCCCCCTCCGAGCCCGCCGAACTCCAGCGGGTCATTCGGACGAGCCTGTGCGGCTGGCACCTGGGCGGGAAACTCATCGAACGGACGCTTCGTCACACTGGCGAAGTCCACGCCTTGGCTTTCTGTCCCGAAGGACGACGGCTCGCGTCAGGATGTGCGGACCAGAGAGCCATCCTCTGGGACGTTTCGACCGGCTCCCCCCTCTCCGCGCCATTGACTCACCAAGGTGCCGTCCGTGCCGTGTCCTTCCACCCTGATGGGGCGTTCGTGGCGACGGCGGGCGATGATGGGATGATTCGGCTCTGGGATGCAGTCACCGGCGCAGCCCTGGGCGATCCTCTTAGCCACGGTCGTTCGATCACCGCACTCAGTTTCAGTCCCGACGGTTCCAAAATCGCCGTGGCGGGGAGCCCGGGGCGAGCCATCCTCTGGGATCTCGCGACGCGCCGGCCGGTCCACGAGCCAGCAAAATCGGAGAGTCAGGTCCGGGACTTGGCCTTTTCACCCGATGGCAAGACTCTGGCCGTTGCGCATGAGAACGGTTTGGTTCATCTCCTTGAGGTGGCGACCGGGCGGCCGATCGACGAGCCACTTGAGCATGGCGCGGCGGTCCCTGCCCTCGTGTTCGATCCGAGCGGACCGTGGCTCTTGTCCGCCTGCCTGGATGGGACGGCCCGGCTCTGGGATCTTTCGAGGCGAGTGATCGCCGTGACTCTGCCCCATCAGGGAGCGGTCCACTGTGTCGAGTTTCGGCCCGACGGGGCCGCGTTCGCGACCGCCTGTGACGACGGGACCGCGCGGCTCTGGGAGACCGGCACGGGCCGGCCGATCGGCGAGCCGCTCACGCACCGGGCGCGGGTGGCTTGCCTTGCGTTCCGACCCGACGGGACAATGCTGGCCACGGGCAGCACCGACGGTACGATCCGGCTCTGGTGCGCTGCCAGTGGCCTGCCGATCGGCCCCCCGTTGGCCCAAGGGGGAGCCGTCCGCACCTTGGTCTTCAGCCGGGACGGTCGGCGGCTCGCGGCTGGTGGTTCCGACGCGACGGTCCGGTGCTGGAAGGCTCCGGACCCGGTCGAAGGCCTCCCTGAGCGTGTCTCCTGCTGGGTTCGCGTCACGACCGAGCTGGAGTTCGACTCAGGCGATGCGATCCGTCGGATGGACGGTCCGACGAGCTGGGAGTGCCGCCGACGACTGACGGACCTGGGAGGCCCCCCACTGCGATAGCTCGCTTGCAATGAGGAAGCTCCCAGCCGTCCCCGCCTATCAATGGACTGGGGTGAGGCGAATCAGGGCGGGTCGACGCGGTGAGGACTACGGCGTGGTCTCTTCCAGAAGCCCGAAGAGATTCCCTTGGGGATCGATCACGACCGCGATGGCTCGTCCGCCGGGCACGGGCATCTTGGGAAGTGCGACCGTTGCGCCCATCGTTGTGGCCTTCTCGATCGAGGCGTCGATATTGTCGACGCCGACATAGTTGAGCACCGGTTGCTGCGGATTTTGCCGTTTCATGACCGCCCCGCTGATCCCCGGCCCATCCTCGCCCGATTCGCAAAGCCAGAAGTCGATACCGGGGACCGGAACTTTTTGAAAGTTCCATCCGAACAGGTCACTGTAGAACTTGGTCAGCGTTTCCGGCTGGTCGGCGGGGATCTCAAAATGGACGAGGCGGTTCTTGGCCATGATGTTCTCCTTGGGAAAAGCAAGGGAAAAGGTTGCAGAAGCAGCACGCTGATATCAGCAGGAAGGGCTCGGGACGCCATTGGTGGGGAAATGCTTGTTCATCCAGGCGGTCCATGATGGCTCGTTGTTGGCCATGGCGGCGGGTGCCGCTTCGCCGTACAAGTAGATTCGGATCGAGATAAAGACCAATCCGCCCATCGAGAGGGCGAACAGATGGGCGATGCCCGTGGTCGGCTCGTCGAGCCGGATGAGAAGTTGGTGGGGATGACCGGGTTGTCCCGTGAGTTCAACCAGGCCGGCGAGTCGTGGTGCGTCCGCGGGGGTCTGTCGATGCTCGCCTAGCTTGGCTTCGGTCAGATCGAGCGAGCGGGTCAACACGTCCCATGCGCTGGCGGCAGAATCGGTAGTTATGCCCATGAGTTGAAAGGCTGAGCAAGGCTGTCCACGGAAGTGGCTGAGGTAGAGCCGGAGAATCTGGAAGTAGACGGGCCAGCCGCCTTCGATATTCTCCAACTGATCGTCCCAGTCGTCGGTGCTCGCGAACAGGCTATGAACGACACGGACGACGCAGACACTTCCGGATCGTGCTTCGACCGTCCACTCGGTGGCCATTTTCGGAGCATTCGGCCCCATTTCTCCTTCGGCCGCGAACCGGTGAGGGGGATCCCAGGCTGTCTGTCTGGCCACGGCATCCATGCCCGGCCCAAAGTGGGAGACGATGGTGCCGTCTTCCCGCGTCTCGGTGGGGACAAACCACGAGGAGACGCCCGGCCCTGTCGCAATCGCTTGCCAGACTTCCTCGGGTGTGCCGGGGACCTCCACCTCAACTTGCACCCATCGCAGTCCGGAATCTTCTTTCTTAAGACTCATACTTGTTCCTTAGGAATGGGTTGATGCGGAAGCGGGTGCGCCATGACCACCAAGCGATGCCAGCGCCCGTCAGGCCCTGATTCGTCGTGGTATCGCGCGACGAGCTGCGTAATGGCGTCGGTGAATTCGTGGCTGAAGGCCGCGCGTTCTGCCGCGGACCGGAACCGGATTTCAGTGTCCATCGACAAGCTTGGCAATCGTTTGTCCGCCTCCCTCGATCGGCGCAGCAGAGCGCTGACCTCGCGAATCAGGCGGGCGGCCAGGGCGATGAGATAGCTCGCCGAAAGCTGGTCGGCCATCCGACCCGGATCTGAGGCGATCGGCCCCAACGCAACCGGAGAAACGAGATATGACGCGGCGGTTGCCACCATCAACCGCTCCGTCAGTCCGCCCCATTGTCGCTCCTCGGCGACCTTGACGAGCCCGTGTGCCTCAAGGGTCCGCAGGTGGTAGTTGACCTTTTGACGCGTTAGCCCGACTCGCGTGGCGAGCGTCGCCGCTGACGCCGGCTCCACCATTTCCGACAGGAGCCGACACCGTACCGGGTCGAGCGCGATCGTGGCCGTCCCGGGATCATCAATGACTTCAAGATCGATCATGGGTGAAGTCTGCCATTGACAACTTTTATTGTCAAGGGCGAGCCGAGAATTCTCTCGTGTCGTTTTGAGGTCGATCTGCCCTATGATCGAAGGGCCGTCGCGTTCCCAGCGCGACGCTCCTTGACAGTGCACGGTTCGGCAGGCAATTTACCAGTGAGTTATTTAACCTTATAGTGTAACGCTATGGCAACCGATCAACTCAGTACCACGTTTGCGGCGCTCGCCGATCCCACGCGTCGGGCGATTCTGGCGCGGCTGGCCTCGGGGGAGACGTCAGTGACTGAACTGGCGAAGCCGTTCGAGATGACCCTTCCGGCGGTGACCAAGCACCTCAAGGTGCTGCAGCGCGCGGGGCTAATCACGCAGGGGCGACAAGCGCAGTGGCGGCCTTGCCGGCTCGAGGCGAAACCGCTTCGGGAGGTTGCCGCCTGGGTGGAGCAATATCGCCAGTTCTGGGACGAAAGTCTCGCCCGTCTGGAAGACTACCTTCAGGAACTCCAAAGACTGGAGAAGAAGAATGATCCAGGAACGCCATAGCACGGAACTCACCACGTCGCGGGCCTCGTCCACGACCACGGCGGCTCAGTCTGATATGTCAGATCGAGAAATTGTGATTACTCGGGTCCTGGATGCGCCGCGAGAGCTTGTGTTCGAGGCCTGGACCAATCCCAAGTACGTCGCGCAGTGGTGGGGGCCGAATGGCTTTACCAACACGATTCACGAGATGGAGGTGAGGCCGGGCGGTGTTTGGCGGTTCACCATGCACGGTCCCGATGGCGTCGACTATCCCAACAAGATCGTTTTTCTCGAAGTCGTGAAGCCGGAACGCCTGGTCTATACCCATGGTGAGGATGGGGCGGACGACTCTGGCCAATTTCAGGTGACGGTGACCTTCGACGAGCAGGGCGGCAAGACCACGCTCGCGTTGCGGTCGCTGTTCGCTACGGCCGCGGAACGCGATAAGGTGGTCGAGGAATATGGGGCCATCGAGGGGGGCAATCAGACGCTGGCACGTCTTGCGGAGTTCTTGAAGACGGTCTGACTTCGTCGGGTGGAGTTAGGGAAATCGTGAAAATTTCCATGGAGCAAATGCCGTTATATGAAGTCGGTTTTTGATCCATCCCTTGGTGAGACTTCTCGCCGGGGCGGCGGCACTGATGGCCGACGCGGTCCTGAGGCTCCACCCGACTCTTTCACCAAAGCTAAGCGGAGGCAACCACGGGTCGATGCCAAGCGACCTGGAGAACGATTTTGCAGATGTGCTCAGTTCGTAACTATCGTGATTCAATCAATGTAGTGGCCCGCCAAAGCAACGCTCCGCGACTGGTTTTGTCGGCTGTGCTACGGGTTCTATGAGTGCCGGCCTCGCCATGCCCAAAGCCCGCCCTCATCCTCCACACATCCAATGAATCCGCCTGCATTCCTGCCAGGCCAAGTCCGGCCACGGCCCCGGGGTGCCCGCTGAAAGCGTCGGCTCATTCTTTCGACGCACGAATGGTTAGCTTGTGGAACAATGGATGCCCCGATTCGTTTTCGATGGTGATCACCGCGGTCTCTTCAAGGTTCTCACCCCGATCCGGGACATCCCACTCGACTCGACCGTCGGGAGTGAGCTTGAGGCCCTCGGGTCCCTTGGTCAACGTGAGCTTGACCCCGCCCTTTGCCGACTTCACTTCGATCCGGTGGCTCAGCTTCTTTCCCGCTCTCACGAGCAAGGACTTCGCGGATGTGACATACAAGGTCTCAGGTCCTGACGTGGCGATCACGTTTGCAAGCCGAAGCCGACGGAGGACGAGCCTATCATCGGTGCTGGGAACGGTGATCAGAAGCTCGGCGGCGGGAATCCAGCGGAATCGATACTCGAAGGCAGGACTCTTTTCTTGCCAATCACCGCCGACGGGATTCAGGAAGTGCATCTCGGGAAGCTTTTCGATGTTTGCGAGCGGGGTGAGGCTGCCGGCTGCGTGGAGCGTCAGGGTAAGAGGCGGATAGTTTTGGGGAACGTTAGGGGGCAGCCCGTTGAGGGTCAGCCCTCCGATGCTTAGAAAATAAGCCGGCACCGAGGTCGGCAAGAACAGGAGATTGCGCCTTTGAGCAGCGGATGGCTCGAAGATGCGGTTTCCAACCAAGTCGGTCACAGCAGCTCGTTCCATGTTCGGTGACGCGACGTAGAGGTATTGACCGTCGGGACCAGGCAAGAGGGGAGACGGGAGGGGGAGGTTCCTGGTTTTCACCACTCCCAACGACAGGTTGAGAAGTTTTCCGGACGAGCCCGGTAATCGATCTCCGATGAGAAACAGGCTACCGTCGTCCGAAGCGCGGATCGTGGTTCGTAATGTGTCGTCGCGATGCGTGCGAATCGTAAGTGACACGACACCACCACCTGGAGATAGCCCGTCCGGGTCACCGAACGTGCTGCTGCTGACGACTTCACCTACTTTGAGCACATTGAGACTGACCGGATCGATGAAACACCAGTGGCTTCCAGAGCGCAGAGGAAGGCCCGCGAGATCGATGTCCAACTCGGCGAGCAGCGGCCCCGACGAATCGCTTCCCATCGCAATGTTGACGATCTTGGGTCGGATCGGGACCGTGCTTGACTCCTCTCGCGTCAGGGTGGCGAGGTCCCACCTCTCGATCGCCGAACGGTCGGGGAAGACAAGCACGAACTTCTCACCGCCACCGGCGACCAGGACTCTCTCGGAGGGCAAGGCAAGGGTCTTGATGACGTCGGCGACATTGACATCGAAGATCGCCAACCTATACGGATCACGCATGGTCAAAAGTAGATAGCGGCCTCCGCCAGCGGGCGTGATATCGCGAATCTTGCTGGGAAGCATCACGGTGTGTGCGGTTTGGGCGAGAATCTTCGGCGCAGAGCTGGACTGCCGAGGCTCGGAGGAAGGATCCTTTGCCATACCAGGGGCCAGGACTGCTTCCGGGATCGCCACCTTTGGCGGATGAATTGATCTGGCCGAGCCGAGAGCACCCGACACTCCGAGGACGCCGGAGATTTGCGCTCCAGCGTCTGGGGTCACTGAGCCGGCCGTTGTGGGAAGCGGCCGGGGCGAGCCGCCGCCGAGGCCGGCCTTGCTACGCATTTGCGCGGCTTCCGGGGCGCCTTGGATTTCTACGCGGCGAATCTCCCGGCAAAGAGAAGTCGCTCCCCGTCGGACCTGAATGTCCACCCGCAATGAGCCAGTTCCGGCAATCTCGCCGACCTTGAGGACATCAAGTGTCCGGACACGCCTCAGATCGATCCTCATCGGACCCACTTCGGTCAGGACCTCGACCTGTCTCAGGCCGAGGATTTCGCCCTTCAATACCGTGTCGTCACGAAGAACCACATGCGGTGGCCTGCTCATACGGATTGATCGTACGTCTCCGAGCGTGCTCGCCTTGCCGCCGATCCTTATCGGCAGGTCGGGCGTCACGCCAATCAAATTGATGGTGGAGGACTGGACGGCCAGTGTCACGAGGCGATCCGGGGCGCCCTGCAGCGGGATGACCCTGGCGGTGTAGACGCCGGCTCCGGCGGCTCGGGCGGAAACCGTGCGCGGCCCCCCAGGACCCGCGGGGACCGTGACCGAAACCGCCAGGTCGGCGGGAAGTTTGGTCCCGGACACCGCGGGCTGGAGCTTGAGCGTCCAGTCAATGGACCTGAAGCGGTCTCCGAGATCGACGGGCGGCGGCTCGAATATGACGAGTGGTGTCGTGAGGTAATCAGAAAGCCGTCCGACAGGGATTGCGAAGTTGATCTGCGCCGGGAGTAGCCCTCCCTTCACGATGCCGAGTACCCTGCCGAGGGAGTCGAGCACTGGACCGCCTGTGTAGCCCGGATTCAGCAGCCCATCAATCTGGACTTCGGTGAGCCCCTGCTTTGACGATTTCCGGGAGGTGATCCGCGCATGAGCCACGGTCACATCGCGAGCCGCCGGCCCTTCAGGATTGAGTGGTTGCTTATGAGAGAAGCCGAACACGAGCACCGGGAGCGTCTCTCGGATGTCTTCGTTTCGCCCCAGTTCGAGTGCCACCAGTGGTCGGGGGGGATCGATTTTGAGGATCGCGACGCCGGGATTGTCGCTGCAGCGGAGAATCGTGGCACTCACGACCTGCTGATCTTCCCCGCCGGGACCCAGCACGAGCCTTACCTTCCCATGCTCGAGTGCAGACCAGACAACGGCGTCGCTGGCCACGAAAACGCCTGTCTTGTCGATGCAGAACGCGGGATAGAGCCGGGTACCGCTAGACGTCCGAGCCTCTACTGCTGCCAGGGCACTCCTGGCCCGCTTGACGACCATGGGGTTCTCCTGGGCGAGGCAAGCCTCGCAGCTCGCCAGGACCAGGAGGATCAAGGTAGCCCATTTTTCGCAGAGACGTATCGGTGTCACAGTAAGTGTCAATCCTATAGAAGATTGCCGGTCGGCGGAGAAGCCATACGCCTTCCCGGCTCCAGCCGATGCCGGACTGATCTCGGATGAGGAGCCGGTATCCTAGCGGCCCCTCACTGGACACGGATGACGACCTTGTGAATTCGCTTTCGTCCCGCCAAGTCACTCAGCGAGAGGACAATTTCAGCCGGGTCACCGGGTTGATCGGGCTGCGGCCAGGAGATCCGACCGTCAGACGAGACACTCAACCCTTTCGGGCCCTCCGTGAGGGTGAACTTGACATCTCCCGCCGGCGATTTCGCGACGATGCGCGTGTCGAGCGGCTGGCCCGCGACAGCGTTAACCAGGGGTGGCGACAGGACAATGATTGCCCCCACCCGATCGATGGCCGGCTCGATGTCCACGCGACGAAGGACGAGCCGATCATTCGTCGGCGGGATCGTGATCAGCAGCCTCGCGGCCGGAACATAGTGGAACCGTTGATCGACCCCGATCCGACCCGAATACCAATCCTCCACTTTGAAACCGGTCATTTCTTGGAGCGTGGGAATGGTCAGCAGCCGGGTTGCGTCGCCGGCCGAGTGCACAGACGCAACGACGGGTCCCGTCGGCTTATAGTTATTCCGCCTGTACGGTGCCTGCTCCAGGACGAGGTAATACGCCGGGTCCGCCGAAGGCACTGTGAGAACTTCCCAGGGCTGGTCTTCTCTCGCTTTGGCCCAGGGTGGGTCGAGTGCATCGCCGATGGGTTTGCCGAGTCCATCCAGCCGTCCCAGTGCTCCGGTGAAGATGGTGCGGTCATCGGCCCCAGGAGAGGCAAATCCGCACGAAATGAGATCCCCCAGGTAATCCCCGATATAATGGTTGAACATCCTGCCTCGAACAGACACGGTGCGAATCACTTGACTCGATGAGTTCCCATTCCAGAAGCTGAACAGGCTTCCTCCCGGTGAAACCCGAATATCCCGGAGGCCCGTGAACGATCCTCGGGAGCTCGACACTTCGAGTGCTCTTCCCGAAATCGGGCCTAACCTGAGCACATGCAGCGAATCCAGATCGATGAAGCTCAGTTGCGTTGGCCCGTCGGATGGTTTGACCGGGGACCAGTGCGCCAGGATTGGCCCGTCCGAGTCGCTTCCCATGGCGATGGCCTTGAGCTCCTCTTTGATCGGCGAGGGATGAAATCCTCCTTCGGATGTCAGTGTCTCCAGGTCCCATCGCTGCAGGAGTCTTTCTTCCGGAAAAGCGACAACGAATTTCCGAGCCCCGGCGGCCACCATGACATTTTCTGACGGGAGCGGGATCGTCTTGACGACCTTGGCTGCATTGATGTCGAAGATCGCGAGTTTCCGCACGGCCTTAAGAACGAGAAGTAGGTAACGGCCGCCGCCGCCCACGGCCAGGTCACTGACCTGGCCCTCCAGCGTCCGCACGACCGCACTCCCCGGCGCGGCGTCGGGAAGAACTGCCGGCCGAATCGACCTGCCGGCGCCGCAGGGTGTCCCATCGACATTGATCGTTCCCTCTGTCGTGAGCATTTCCTCGTCATCGAATATCCTGGTATTTGAACTTCGCGGATTGAACCGTGGGTCACGGATCACTAAGGATTCCCCGCGCACTGTCACAACCGTGATCGAAGGTACGATGCTGAAGTCTAAGACCCTGTGGGCGGTGGCGAGAGTCGTTCCGCCGCTCCTGAGCTCGGCGACGGCATGGATCGTCCTGACGGGCGGGGCCCAGTCGACTTGTGCACCTATATTGACCTTGGAACATAGAGTAAGATTGAATTTTTGCGCACGCGGCCGACCAATGATGGAGAACACATTGGCGAGGATCTGTTTTCTCTCGGCCGGGGTAAGAGCATGCGGGGGCATCAGCTCCGGGAGCTTCTGTTTGAGGTCCGCGAACGCGGCAGCGTGGGCGCCGGTTTTCTTCTTCTCGTCCGTGTCGGCAAAGAGGCGGCCTTTGTCGTAAGCACGAATGTGGACGAGGCCTGCGTTGTCGACGCCCACGGCGACCACGTTCTCGCGAGGCGGTATCCCAGTTCCCCAGGGGACCAGCCACAGCTCGATGTCCCGTGCCTCCGTCGCGGAACCCAATCCCTTGATGATACCGTCGACCTTTTCCCCATTTCCCAGGATCACATAGGGCCCTTGGTTGTACCCCGGGTGGAAGGCGATGGATCGCAAATCGCCGAGCATGAACCGTCGCTTGCCGACGGTCACGTCGCAGTCCTTCACCTCGGCGGCCACTCCAATCCCTGAATGATTGCCGGGGGGAAAGATTTCCAGCCTTACGAGTCGTGTGCGGTCTCTCGGCACCGGCGTGAACGTTGCGTGGTACCTGTCGTTACCCAAGGGTTCGCAGACGATGGTTCGCGGCTCACCGACGTTGGGGCTCAGCCTGAGGATGACGCTCAGCCCCTCGGGCAGTTTTCCCGAGGACCAAGGCATGAGCGCGTTGAAGGTCCACGTGACGGGCCGCACCCGATCATGGTAATCCATCGGCGGAATCAAGGCCTGGAGTCCGGGGCGCTCCAGCCGTGCTGAGAGCTGTCCCACGGGAATCGCGTAGTTGACCCCACCGCCCACCACCGTCGCAACTGCGACGCCGACAACTTGGCCACGTGGACCCAACACCGGTCCGCCCGAGTTGCCGGGGTTGAGCTGGCCGTCGAATTTGATGGTACCGAGCCGATTGGCCTCCTTGCGTAGTGAGGTGATTCGGCTGAGGTTGACACTGACCTCGGTGTAGTCCTGCGTATCGACAGCGAGTTGCTTGCCGAACGGGAACCCGAATGTCGTGACCTCGTCACCTTCCTTCAGGTCGCTGTCCATTCCCAGAGTCAGTTCGGTGAGTGAACCGCTCCGCGGTCTTGCTTTGAGCAGGGCGAGATCAATCTCCTCGTCGATCCAGAGAGGCTCGGCCGGAAGAGTGCGCTGGGATTTCCTGCCGATGTCAAGGACGAGATTGATCCGTTCTCCAGTCCCGCCACCTGAGATGACGTGGGCATTGGTTACAAACAGGCCCGACTTGTCGATGCAGAAGGCCGAGCCCGTCGCCTGACCCTTATCCGTGAAGACCTCGACCAGAGCCGTGGCCCTCTTTCCCCGCTCGATCACATCGGGGCTGACCTGGGCTTGGGCGGGGATCGTCCCGGTCAGGATGCAAAGAAGAACGGGGATAATAAATGAGAGTCTGAACATTATTATTAGTCCTGATTATGAGATGATCCGACGGGCCGGATAGGGATCACTCGGCAAGGAGAGCCTCGCTAACGCTGCGCGGTGACACGTCTCCTCAGGGGTCCTGATGCCCGTCGCCGGTCTTGGGGAGCAAGGCATCAACTGCGGACCAGAGGGCATGCCAGTCATCCCGCTCGCTGCGGGGGAGCTTTGCTAGCTGCTCTTCGCCGCGTAAGGCCGCCAGGTCGGGCGTGGATTTCCAACGTCGGAGCGACTCGATGGCCTGAGTACGCTCCGAGGGCTCATCGCCCGTGACGGCCTCGGACCAGACAGCGAGGTCGGCACGGAGCCACTCGCGAGCCCGAGAACGGAGTCGCGCGTCATCGGCCTCGGTCGGCGCTGGCTGGTCGCGTGCTATTCCGCTGCCGGCCAGTGCGGCAGCGCAGGCCGCCTCGTAACGACGATCCCCATTCCAGGTGTCGAATAACTCCGGTTCCGCCGCCTCCGCGCCCTCGTACAGGCGTGCGGCGGCGGCGTAGAGCTGGCGTTCCGAGGCGAACTCGGCAAGGGATAGCCAATCCTCGCCGCCGTCCGGTTTGTCGTCACCGCGGAGGACCATCGGCAAACGCTCCGCCAGCAGGGCACGACGGTCCGCGTTGGCTAGCCGCCTGGCGACCTCGGCGGCCAGCAGGGTGTCGGGTGGCTCCAAGTCGAGGGCCCGCTGGAACTCGGCGATCGCCTCCTCGAGTTGGCCCTCGGCCATCAACACGGCGGCGAGCTCCGCGTGAGGTTCTGCCTCTTCGGGGTGTCGTCGGATCTGCTCGCGGAGCGCGGCGGCGTCGGATCGAGCCCTGTGGCTGTAGATGTCGTGGCCCGAGTTTCTCCGGAGTACTCGGGAGATTCCGAGACTGGGCTCGAGTGTCTTGGGCATCCATGGGAGGTTCCTCGAGCCCGGATTGCTCATTTCCACGATCCCAGAGGAGAGGCCGAGGGGGATCGAGTCTGATATGTGTGGGAGGCTGTGCGCCCGCGCCAAATTCATCAGCTTCATCAGCGGTGCCATGTCCTCCACCCACTTCCTCGACGCCCGGACCGCGTCGAGATCCGAGAGCGGCTGTTTGATGTCGCGGAGAGTCAGGATCTCGCCGAGTTGCGCCGTGGTGAGGTCCCGTGGCCAGTCATCGGGCAAAGTTGTGCGTTCGAGCAGGGACAGGTCCGGGAGGTTGAGATGGTCCAGACCCATCGAATGGAGTAGCGTGTCCCTCAGATCGGCAGCGATCGAGGCATCCTTCGGCCTCAATCGTCGGGCGATGGTGAGGTGCGCCAGGCCCTCCTTGCGACCGGGGAGCAGGGCGAACCGATTCAGGAGGACGCCGAGGGTGTGGTGAGCATTGGCGTCGTCGGAATTCCGGCGGATGGCCTCGCGTGCGACCAGCAGCGCCCGCTTCTCGAGATCGAGCGCGTCCCGCTCTCGGCCGCGTGCGCGTAGCGACTTGGCCAGGCAGAGCCAGTGCCTGGGGTTCCGTGGTCGAAGCCTGGTCAGATCCTCGAATACGGCGATCGCGGCGTCCGGCCGCTCCCAAGCCGAGTCGAGGGCATGGGCCAGCTCGTGTGCCGTCTCGGGCCGGAGTGCGCGGGCTGCGGTCAAGTAGACGAGGGCCTCGCGGCGGCGGCCGCCGCTGAGCAAGACGATCCCAAGGTCGTAGTTGAGCCATTGGTCACGTGGGTGGCGTCCGAGGCCGGTCCGTAGTATCTCCTCGGCCATCGCTCCTTCGTCTTGGTCGAACAGGGCCCGCGCGAGTAGGTCGAGCCCGTACGCGGACTGATCGAGTGTCATCTTGTCGCGGGCGATCTGTAACAGGGCATTATGCCGCTGGTTTTGATCCACAACTCCCAGCGCCCTCCGAAGCTCGTCGCGCCACGGATTCGGGTCAGCGGCCTGCGCCATGGCGTTGAGTTTCTCAGCCTGTTTCAGCCCGAGTCCCTGTTCCAGTTGCCGAAGGGTTTCGATCCGGATTTCTTGTTGCGTTTGGTCGGTGTCGAAGACCGGACCATCGAGTCCCGGGAACCGCCCTCTCAATCCGGGGATGATCAGTTCCCCACTCCGGGTCACCGAAGGGAGCGATCCGGGTGGCCGGTCAGATGGTTCGTCCGCCGGCCAGTAGCGATCGCGGAGCACGGACGCCCAGTCATCAAGGGCTGCCGTGAGGGCCTCGGCCAAGGCGCGAGACCTCGCACGGATCGCCGCCCCGACCTGATCGGGTGACTGGTCGTAAACCCGCAGGCCAGCCTCGATGAAGGTGTCCGAGTAGCCCGACTCGGTGGCCGTGCCGTCCGGGTCGTCGAGGCTGCCGGCGCGGATCTCGGCGAGCTTCTCGATCACGGCCCGCTCGCGGTCGATCGCATCGATGCGCTTGACCAGTACCGTGATCCGCTCGCGGGTTGGGGCATCTCTCGCATCGCTTGCGATGGCCGTGAGCTGCCCGACCGCTTCATTCGCCGCGGCCAGGCGTGACCGATCTTCGGGCGCGTCCTGGGCTGCTCCCACGAGCCCCGCCGCCTTCGCAAGCGTTGCGGCGAGTCGAACGGCCTTCTCACGCCGTTGCGATTCGAGCCATGCCCCGGCGACGAAGATTACGAGACTCAGCATCATAAGCGCCGACATCAGCCCGACGGCCATCCGACGTCGCGACCGCTCCGTGTCCGCCCTCCCCTGCGCGGCAGACGCGAGCTGGTCGGCCAGCAATCGCCGCTTAGACTCTTCTTCAGTCCTGGTCCGTGCCTCGACGGCTTCAAGTTCGGCTCGTCGGAGCCGCTCCTGTACGCTCACCAGGTAGGCCGTGACCGCACCTGCAACCTCGCCGGCCTGTCGGGGGCGGTCCTCCGGGGCGGCCGAAAGGCAATGTCGGGCGAGTTGGCGCAGCTCGGTATCGGCACCGCAGACGTCGAGACGGGCAAAAGCGTCCGCGAGGTCGGCCCGGGCGGCCATTGCCTGCACCTTGTTGGTGGACCGAGTGCGATAAGGCGGCTCCCCGCTAAGGAGCTCGCACAGGATCGCGCCGAGCGCGAAGACGTCGGTGCGTTCGTCGATTCGATCGGTCTGACCTCTGGCCTGCTCAGGGGACATGTAGGCTGGAGTACCGAGTACGGAGCCTGCACGCGACGCAGCGGCGTCAGGGCCGGCGCGGATCGTGTGCGTGGTCTCCTGGCAGGGGCCGTCCGCAGGGCGTCGCGTGGCTCGCTCAAGGACCTTGGCCAGGCCCCAGTCCATCACCTGCACTTCGCCGAAACCACCGACCATGATGTTGGATGGCTTCAGGTCGCGGTGGATTACGCCGTGGGCGTGTGCGTAGGCCATCGTCTGGCAGACGGCTTGGAAGATCGCCAGGAACCGCGATAGATCTGCCGGCGGTCCGGGACGGTCTGAGAGTAGATCGCGCATGGTGCGCCCTTCGACCAGCCTCATCGTGAAGAAAGGCCTTTGGTCAGCCAAGATCCCCCGGTCATAGACAGGAGCGATGCCCGGATGTTGCAACTGGCCACCGACCCGGGCTTCCTCGATAAACCTCCGGACCAGCTCCGCGCAGCCGGCATGCTCGGGCAGTAAGACCTTGAAGGCGAGGTCGCGACCGAGGCGCTGATCGTGGCCTTTGTGAACGAGGCCCATCCCGCCGCGGCCGATCTCACCGAAGAGCTCATAGCGGCCGGCGGCGACCTGGGCCGGAGCAGCACCATTCCTGTCGGGATCGGAAAGCTTGGACGTCGTACCTCCTTCCATTTCCCCGTGAGACGCCCCCGGCATCAGGCTCAATGATGCCCTGCTGGCATCGCTTTCCAACACTTGTCGGAGTAGACACGCCGGACAGAGACCAATTGGAGCGTCGACCGGCAACTCGCGGCCACAATTCGGGCAGTGGTCCGGAGCGGGCATTGCGGGACCTCCCATCACGTGCATCCCCGACTTCTACCTTCTCCTACGCGGTGCGTCGCGAAACCTTACAGGGGCCTGCCAATTACTTGGTCAGGGCGTCGAACAGAGACCGGATCTCGTCTGCAATCTCGGCCGGATCGTCGAGGGTGGCGGCAACCTGCTCCTCGAGGATCGTGCGATAGCGTTTGCGAAGCCTATGGACGGCCACGTTGACGGCATTCTCGGAAATGCCGAGCCGTGCCGCCAGGGTCGCAGCGGAAATGGATCGCCTTCCCTCGACGAGGACGATCTTGAGCTGGTCGAAGTGAAGGGACCTCCCGGACCGGGCATACTCCTCGCCGAGGAGTTCGAGCACGCGGCCGAGCAGCGTCACGGCCCAAGTGCGGTCAAAGTGGTGATCGAGGGTGTTCCCGTCGGCCAGCTCATGACGGTAGCGACCTTCGCCATCGCTAGTGTCGATTGAGATCGACGCGACGGCACGCTCGCGGCTGTGACGGCGGTGCTGGTCGATCAGGAAATGGTGACAATCCGTCCGCAGGAACGCCCGGAATCGGCCCTTTCGCTGATCGGCCGCGGCGATGACGCCCTTCTCCAACAGGCGGGCGAAGTAGGTCTGGGTGAGGTCCTCGGCATCGTTGGCATCGTGTCCGGTGCGGCGGATATAGGCAAAGATCGGGTACCAGTATATCCGGCAGAGCTCGGCCAAGGCTTTGTGCGCATCCAAACCGGCATCGCCTGCTTCCAGGATAAGGCTCCAGCGAGTCGTCGGAAACGATTCTCGGGAATGGCCGGGCGGGAGAGGCGATTTGGGCACAGTTTACCCCTTATTTCGCAAATGAACACGCGCACAGAAGTCCGAAACCCCTTTGAGTCAGGCTGGTTAGGTCTTTTTGTTGATCGGCGATCTCGCATGCATTGGTTGTTTGATTATGAGTGAATATCGGCGTAACTGGCTATGAGCCAAGGAGTTTCTGGCGTACGCGTAATGTGGGGTTTAATTCTCCTACGCCGAATCGAGGCGCAAGGACATCCTTTGTTTTCCTAGTATATAGAAGAGTGGGAGATTCGCCAGGCTGCTCTCGCCCGCGTCGGGACTCAGTAAGGAATGTGCTCCTCTTGCCCTTAATCAAGTGTACCCAGCGCGACTCGGTGAGGAGATTCCCCGAAAAACGTAAATGATTCTCTTGATCCTCCGGCGGAGGTATCCCACCCCGGGTTTGCCGAGTCGCTTCGGGCCAGGTTGTCGTCCTCGTCTTTTCCTACGGCAATACGATTGGCCATGGCATCATCGTCGGACTAGCGATTCCCGTATGGTGGGCATGGCCCACCATCTTAACCGACAATTTGGCAAGGAGATCGGGATGATGGGCAGTGTCCACCATACGGAGAAAACTTAATTCTGGCCGCTGGGATATCGTAAAACGTTGATGAAATTGTAGCAGGTTGGACAAAGCTTTATGGGTATCTAGAATGTTCCAAGCCGCGGGCTTCAAGGAGACTTGGGCATGGGGAGTGTTGGGCTGTCCGAGCACGCACGGGCACGCTCGAGTAGGAATGCTCGTTCGCGAGCGTTGCGTGTGAGTGTTGCCGCACGCTCGAACTCTGCGCAGGCCTCGTCGAAACGGCCGAGCTTGGCGAGAAAGTCACCGCGCACGCTCGGCAGCAGGTGATAACCCTGAAGTGCTGGCTCCGAATTCAACGTGTCAACGAGCTCAAGGCCGATAGCCGGGCCGAACGCCATCGCTAATGCGACGGCACGATTCAGCTCCACAACGGGTGAGGGCATGAGGAGAGCGAGTGCTTCGTAGTACGCTGCGATTCGTATCCAGTCCGTCTCCGTAGGGGTGCGCGCTCGGGCATGACAGGCGGCGATTGCGGCCTGGAGTGCGTATGGGCCATGCGCTCCGCCGAGCTTTTCCGCACGTTCGAGCGCGGCGAGGCCACGACGAATCAGGAGGTGATCCCAGCGGGCACGGTTTTGGTCGAGGAGGAGGATGGGTTCGCCCGATGGGCCCACGCGTGCCCTCGAACGTGATGCCTGGATCTCCATCAGGGCGACGAGGCCGTGGACCTCGGGCTCATTTGGGGCGAGCTCGGCCAAGATCCGGCCGAGTCGGAGCGCATCCTCGCAGAGTGCGGGACGCATCCAGTCGTCACCGGTCGTGGCCGTGTAGCCTTCGTTGAAGACGAGGTAGATGACCTCGAGCACCGACGAGAGCCGGGCGGCCAGTTCGGCCCCGCGGGGGACCTCGAAGGGGACCTCTTTTTCGGTGAGCGTTCGCTTGGCTCGGACGATCCGCTGGGCGATCGTCGACTCCGAGACGAGGAACGCTCGGGCGATCTCCTCGGTCGTGAGGCCACCGAGCAACCGGAGGGTGAGCGCAACCCTCGCGTCAGTGGAGAGCACCGGATGACAGGCCGTGAACACGAGCCGCAGCAGGTCGTCGCCCACGTCGTTGTCGAGCGCTGCGTCGAGATCCGGCTCGATCCCCTGTCGCGTCGCCTCGAGCTCATAACCAAGTTCAATGTGTTTGCGTTCGAGCCGCTTGGTTCGCCGCAGGTGATCGATCGCGCGGTGTTTCGCGGTCGCCATGAGCCAGGCGCCCGGATTGTCCGGGACGCCCGACTCCGGCCACCGTTCGAGTGCGACGACGAGCGCGTCCTGGGCGAGTTCCTCGGCAATACCGACATCACGCACGATCCGCGCGAGGCCGGCAATGAGCCGGGCCGACTCGATTCTCCAAACCGCGTCGATCGTACGATGGGTCTCGGATGCCGTCATGGCGACCGATTAGACCAACTTCCGCCCGCGAGGGAAAGTAAGTCAAGTCGGCACGCGCAGAGCTCTACTTGCTGTTCCGAACCAACTGTTCGCGCATCCGCTCCTCGGCCTCTCTGAGCTCGGGAGTGAACTCATCGCCGAAGTCCGATGCCTGGAACACTTGCCGCCCCTCGCTGACGCCGTCCCCGTGAATCTTCAAGCCATCCTTGGACCACTCGATCGCCTCTTCTTTCGAGTCCACCTGAACGATCACGAAGCCGCAGATCAGCTCTTTCGTCTCGGCGAACGGCCCATCGATCACGGTGCGCTTGCCGTTGGAGAAGAGGACCCGTGCGCCCTTGGAACTGGGCTGGAGGCCGTCACCGCTGACAAGCGCGCCGGCCGCCGCCATCTTCCCCATGGCTTGGCCCATTTCGTCGAAGACTTTCTTGTCGGGGAGGACTCCCGCCTCGGTGTTCTTGTCGGCCTTGAACATCAACATGAATTTCAGTTTTGCCTTTCCGTCTTGGGGGGTCGCTTGAGGGGGCGGGCCGGCTGGCCCCGAGTTCTCCTCGTGCGCGTCAAGATGGTGTTCTCCCCCTGCTGACTCGAAGAACTCTGCCGGAAAGTCGGAGATCTCGGTCACCTGGCGAATCTCGATCTGGCCCACTCCGCCGCTGGCGGCGGAGTCTGCATCGGCCTCGAAGGGGACGCGTTTGGCCCATTCGATCGCGTCTTCCTTTGACTTCGCCTCAATGATCCAGAAGCCAGCGATCAACTCCTTGGCTTCGGCGAACGGACCATCGGACAGGGTGAGTTTCCCGGCCCTGTTCTGGATCCGGAAGCCCTTCGAGCTGGGGTGAAGCCCCTCGGCCGAGAGCAAGGCGCCGGCTTTCACCAACTCCTCATTGTACTGGCCCATTGCGGTGAGGAGCTTCTCGCTCGGCATCGCGCCCGCTTCGGTCCGGTCATCGCTCTTGATTATCATCATGAATCGCATCGGAGTCTCACCTTCCGGATTATGGTTGGGATCGGGGCGTTCCGACCTACTCAGCCGGTGGAACCCCCCTGCTCTACGATCACGTCGAATGAGGAATCGCAGGATCGACATGCCCGTCGATTCTTTTTCAACTCGTTCGTGAACATGCACCCGGTCGATCCGTGATCAGGTCTGGTGCATGCTCGAACACGAGAGGCGTTCGGGAGAATCGAAAAAATGGGACGGCCGCAGTTCGCTTCACCGTCGTGGGCGAACGCCCAAAGGATCGTGAAAGACGAAGCGATTTCCGTCGAACTCGAACGGTTCCCGTCCCGATTGTGTTCCCTGGGACCGCGGGAATCTCGCCTGGATTCTGGGTGCCGTGGGGAGGACTTTGCCCCTGGTCTTCGAACCTTGCGTTCTCAATGCCGATTCGAAACCTCGAGAACTCAGGCTGAGATCGGCAGAACGCGTTGGGTTTTTCCGGCCCTGTCGCGACTATGGCTTCGCGTCCAACGGTTTGCCGGATTGAAGCAGCTGGTCACGCATCCGCTCCTCCGCCTCTCGGAGTTCGGGAGTGAACTCGGCGCCGAAGTCCGCCGCCTCGTAGATCTGGCGAAGTTCGATTTCGACTTCGCCGTTCCCGTCGAGTGCCGGCCAGCGCTTGACCCATTCGAGCGCCTCTTCTTTCGACTTCACCTCGATCATCGTGAAGCCGGCGACCAATTCCTTCGTCTCGGCGAACGGCCCATCGATCACGGACGGCTTCCCCCCCGAGAACTTGACGCGAGCACCCTTTGCGCTTGGCTGGAGTCCCTCGCCCGCGAGCAACACGCCCGCTCGGACGAGTTCCTCGTTGTACTTGACCATGGCGGCCAGGAGTTCCTCACTCGGGAGAACCCCTGCTTCTGTGTCCTTGTCGGCCTTGCGGATGATCATGAACCGCATTGTGTTTCCTTTCGAGGCTGAACCGGGCGTTCGGGCGATCGCGGCCGTCTCCTCCCTGGCTCTACTATCACGTCGAGTGAGGGGCAGTAAGATCGACAGGCCCACCTGGAATTTTTGAGATAATGTTGTAAGTGGTGACTGTATTTTGGTTTGCGGCGGTTTTTCGGTATAGCTTCGCCGGACTCGTTTTCCTTGACTGCGCTGTGATTAGCCTTGGCGTCAGCCTGGGGCCACCGATTCCCGTGGCGTGGGCGCGGCCCATCACCTTAACCTCCGCTTTGACAAGGAGATCGGGATGGTGGGCCGTGCCCACCCTACGGGAAAAATCGGATTCTGGCCGCTGAACGATCGTAAATCGTTGATGGGATTATGGCAGGTTAGGCGGAGTTTTGCGGCGTTTTGGATGGTGCTTGGTCCTACGCCGCGTGGGTTTCCGGCAATCGCCAACAAACCCCAAAGGGAACGCACCAAGGCGGCTCGAGGCTGCCTTGGTGCGTTCGTTGGAGCGAGAACAATGGAAGGTGTGCTGCTCTTTTCAGAGCGACGGAGTTGCCGGGTGGAGGGCCGCCTTGTTTCGCCGAACAAGAAATTTCACTTGTGGTGACGGGCTGTCGACCCTCTCGTGGCGTTCCGTGGAAGTTGGCGAATCAAGCCAAGGCACGGTGGAGCAGGTTGTGTGTGATCTGCTCAACACGTGGGTCGGGACCATGCGGCCGGCTCCAGTGCGACCATGGCAGCACGTGTCCGGGAGGGGTGCTCAGGCCTTGAGCCCAGAAGATCGTCGAGGCGTTGAAGACGTAGTTTCCCTTGGGGCCGGGATAGATCGTCGCCGTCCACTGCTGCGGATTCACGCCGCCTTGCCAGGCCGTGCCCGCGGCCACGACTTCCAGGCCGGGGATGTCGGCGGGATTGCCGTGATATTCCCAACCGATCAGGCCGGGAATGCGGTCCCCTTGCTTGACGTTGGTCCCCGCGAACATCCAGTGTTCGGGCTTGGTGATGATCCAGTCCCCTCCTCCGTTGACGGGATCGATGTTTCGTGCACCCATGAGCAGCCCCTCGTCAGGGCCGCGATGCGGGAACGGGCCGTGGTCGCGCTCTCGGCCGACGGCGTAGTCGTTCTCCGCGCCGTAGGGGCCGCCCCGGAACATAATCCGGTTGGACTGCCCGGTATAGCCTTCGCGGAAGGGAGTGACCCAGCACATCGTGTTTCCCGACAAGAACAGCAAGTTAACCCCTTCGTCCCGCATCTTCTCGACGCTGCGGAACTGGCGGATGTCCCAGTATTCGTCGTGTCCGACGCTGAGGAACGCTTTGCACTTGAGGCCGCGATCGGGGCTCAACAGATCGCTGTTGGAGCAGTATGTGACGTCATAACCGTGTTGCTCGAGCCAATAAGCGAGCGGAAATTCGAACGGGAGGAACTCCCCCGAGCCCACTGTCAGCGGGTCGTTCACGACGCCCGAATGCTGGGCTTCGCGGCCATAGGGGCGATCGAAGCTGACATCGGCCCAGGGCCCCTGCCCCCCTTTGGGATGGGTGTAGACCGAATACTTGTTTGGCCAGGTGTTATACGCCTGCCAGGTGTTGTCGGAGCACTGGAACAGGATATCGGCGGGACGTTCGTCACGCACGATGAACACGACGTAGCTCTGCCAGTACGCCTCGTTCCCTTCGGAAACCGTGGTCAGGCGGCCGAGATAAACGCCGCTCAGCCAGTCGGCGGGAATCTTGAGGCGGGTGCTCGCTTCCCATCGACATTCGTGTAAGTTCTTCTCGGCGGGCTGAGGCGTGGGTTGCGTTTTGCCCTCCAATGGGCCGATCGTCGTGACCAGCCGCGCGCCTCGACCGCCATAGTAGCCCATCCGGAAGATCTCGAGATGGCACTTGCGCGGCGGGTTGCTCGAAACGAAGAACTCGATCTCGTCGCCTGCCTGCACGCTCTGCTTGGAGCAAAAGCCTTCGATCCAAGGCGAGCGGAATCCGCCGCTATCGACGCGCACTCGCGTCAGTTGCCAATCCAAGGCGCCTTCCCGCTTGTTCTCGGCAACGATCCGATTCTCGGTTCGCCCGTCAGCGGTCGCTTCGGATGCGGCGCCGGCCGCTGAAGTTAACGCGCCGGCGGCGATGGCGCTCCGTAGGAAATCGCGGCGTGGGACGGACGATTCGTGGGGGGTTGACATGGCGGGTGAACCCTGGCGGAAAGAGGAACGGTAAGGCAAGTCGTGGGCATTGTAGCCGTAACGGAATAGGCATGCCATGGACCGGCTGGAAGAGACCCACTCGACGAACGAGTGTCCATCAGTCCGGTTGGTTGCCGACCGCACGATTCGCTAGAATGGACCGGAACGCGAGTCTGACCGTTCTCGAGCCAGGCTCACCGGGACGTTCGTAACCTGCTGCCGGCTGGCGTGAGTGCACGGTCATTCGGAATCATTTTCAGGGATGGCTTAATGTCTTTGCGTATGATTGCTGCCTTTGTTTGGACATCGCTGCTCCTGGTAGCCTGCTGGATCCCCGCTGGCTGGCTGCGCGTCAATGAGTCCCAGGTGCACGTTGGGATCTCCCACATCGACAAGCTGGTGCATGGTATCCTGTTTGCTGGTTTCGGGTTCTTGTGGATTCAGGCCGCACGATCCCGCAAGGAGCTGATCTGGGTTCCCGTCGCAGGCGTCATCCTTGCCGTTTTGACCGAGTTCGGGCAGGGATTGCCAATCGTCGGTCGCGACACCGATGCGCTCGACGGCCTGGCCGACATCGTGGGACTGGTTGTCGGTCTTGTCGTCGGGCTCGGAGGTGCGTACGTATTGAATGGGCGGCGTCTGGGCCTGGAATCCGGCCGGCTGGAAAATGAAGTCTAGAGGTCTGCAAAGTCCGGATCGATGGCGAGTGGGTATGCCGGTTCCGGCAGTTCATCCGGATCGGCGAGGCGGCGGAGCGAGTGTGACGACCGGACGCGTCTGACCAAGATTCTGGGGCACGGGGTGACTCGCGCCCCGGTCACCTCTCTCTTGGGACTTTGTCTCGACGGCCGAGTCTTGACTTACGTTGGCCGCTTTAAACATGGATGGAACAGACGTAAATTTAAAGTTATTCCTTTGAATTACGTTAAGTGCCTGCTCGTCAACGGGGCCGACTGGCACTTGCTCGATGGGCGCGTTCAGGCTGAAGTCCCGGCTGTCGGCCGCGAGAGCCAATCGGCATTACTTCCGGCAATCGTCGGTGTCCAAGCCAATCCGGCAGGATTGTCTCGACCGAAGCACCCCGTCCTGAATTGCGGTGAAAATCTCGCCTATCATGGACATTAATTGTCCAGCTTGGCTTGGAGGTTCGCCGACAGGATTTCGCAGATCCTTGACCCCGAAGGTGTTAGGTTTTCATCGTGTACAGGCGCAAAAGTTGCTAATGATTGCGAGGGTTGTATTGAATCGAGGACAGTAGCCCTACCGTCGCCTCCCACCAAGGCCCGGCTCGCCTTTAAGGATCAAACCCCACCATGCGTTGCTCCCGCATCGAAGGTCAGCACCGCCGCCATGGCTTCACCCTGATCGAGCTGCTCGTGGTGATCTCGATCATCGGCGTGCTGATCGCCCTCCTGCTGCCGGCCGTCCAGGCCGCCCGCGAGGCCGCCCGCGGATTGCAATGCAAGAACAACCTCAAGCAAATCGCCCTGGCGGCGCACAATTACCACGACATTAATAATTGCTTCCCAGCGGCAAGGGCGTCCTCTTCCCCGCAGTACGGCCATATGGTCACGCTCATGCCGTTCCTCGAGCAGGGCGTCCTCGCTAATGCATTCAACGTCTCGCTCTCGGGCGGATTCGCCGACCCTGGGAATCAGACGGTGTCGACCACGAAACTGTCGGTCTTGCTGTGCCCGTCGAATCCGGTCCAGAACACCATCCGCCTGCGCAAGTCCAGTTCGACGGGGAAGTCATACGGGGCGTATATCACCGACGCTAACGGCAATTTTATGATGGGCTGGGTCTGCGACTATTGGGTCAATCACGCCATCAGCGCGTCGACCATCGCCCTGCTCAGCCCCGGGGGTACCGCCCCCGATCCGATCCTCAAGGGCACCGCGCCGAACATGGCGATGGTCACTGACGGCCTGTCGAATACCACGCTGTTCCTCGAGCACGCGGGCTACGACAAACACTACGTCAAGGGCGTGGGCTGGCCGATGCCGGAGACGGACCTGACGCTCGACCAGCCCGGCGCTTGGGGGGCGTGGCTAGGGTGGTGCGCGTTCATGGTTCAGGGGTATTCAAATTCTCCTCCACCGACCAATGCGAGCACACCCGCCGGGACCGCGTGCGCGATCAACTGCAACAACTCGCAGGGCGTCTTCGGCTTCCACCCTGGGGGGGCGAACGTGGCCATGGGTGACGGCAGCGTCCGGATGTTGTCGACGAGCATGACAGTCGCCAACCTGATGGCCATCGTTAGCCGGAACGGTGGGGAGATCATCTCCGAATGATCGGATCGCGTCGTGCCGGCACGAGGAACTTTGCGGCCCGGGGGGCTTCAGACCCTCGCGACCGCCAGCGTCCTTGCCCTCTTCGCCGCGGGCTCCTGAGGTTTGATACTTGCGGAATCGATCGAACATAAAGGCCATCCCAAATACGAAATGTCTCAGTTCCACCAGCAGGCCATAGCCTTCCTGAACTTTCGTGCTGATTGCGACGATTGAGGCCAACGGGACATTCTGAACGAGTAAGCGAACGGCGGGCTCCGGCTGGAAAATACTCGTTCACCGTTTTTAGCAAGTTTCTCATGTCTTGGGAGAAGCATCTCTTTCGCTGGGCTTACGAGGTCACCGCCGCGTTCGCCCAATTTGACGCCTCGTTTAGGTCACAACACTATCCGCCGACCTTCCTCGTACCAATCAAGGGGTATGTGATGCAAGTGACGAATGGCCGCCGGTCGCGGGCGGGCTTCACCCGGGTCGACCTCGTTGTGACGGCTGGTTTATCGTTCACAGCGTTCTTGCTGGTGATTCCCAGTGTGCTTGCTTCACGCCAGGACGCCGCCAGGGAGAAATGCCGGGACAACCTCCGCACGCTCGGCCAGGGATTCCTCCAATTCGAGACCGCAAACGGCGGGTTCCCCGCGCGGCGTGCCGGCTTCAACAACGGTTCGCCCTATGGGGGATGGGGGTCGCAGGTCCTCCCCTTTATCGGCAAGCCCGAACTTTCCAACGCCTACAATTCTAAGCTCGACTTCTTCGACCCCGCCAATAAGGCTGTTACGGAGACCCATGTCGACACGTTCCTGTGTCCGGCCGCTCCGGGAAACCACACGGTCGAGATTCAATCCCAGGCGACCGCCAAGTCCTTGAACCCGGACAAGGACACCGTTTTCACCGCCAAGGCTGGGGCCGTGGATTACATCTCATCCAATGGCACGCTCCTGCCACGCGGGGGCTATGCGATGAACCAGAATGACCTCGATCAGGGAGTCGGCAACCAGAGACAGCCATTGACGGACAATGATTACACACCTCTCACGAAGATCAGCGACGGGATGTCGAGCACGCTGCTCTTGATCGAGCAGGCCGGTCGGCCCGATGTCTGGCGGCTCGACAAGAAGAAGGAAGGGGCTGGACAGTTTGGCATGAGCCCGAACGCACGCGGGTCCTGGGCCGGTTGGGGCTCGATCGCATTCGGCCCGGCATCGGCCACGACCGGCGAATCGCCGGGGAAGGGTGACGCCACCGATTGCACCGTGAATTGCAATAACTGGTTTGGCATTTATGGATTCCATGAGGGCGGGGCCCACGTCCTCTTCTGCGACGGTTCGGTCCGTTTCGTCGGCACCGGGCTCGATCCCCTCACGTTCCTTTATCTCACCAACTGCAACGACGGTCACGTGGTCAGCCAGGACGACTTCTAACTCCGATGGAGATCCTAGTCCCCATGCGATTCTGCCCATACGTGGTGGTCTTCCTCGCCTTTGCTGTCGTCGGGTCACCGAACGCGTGGTCCGGCGAATCGCCTGACCCGTCGAAGCTCGCGTCCGCCATCGACGCCAAGCTGGCCGCGTGGTGGGCGAACGCACACGTGCAGCCAGCGCCGATCGTGGATGACGCCACGTTCCTCCGTCGGGCATCGCTCGATCTCATCGGCCGGCCGCCGACGGTCGCTGAGGCCCGCGAATTCCTCTCGGCCCCAGATCCATCGGCGGAGAAGCGGGCGAAGCTCCTCAATCGGCTGATCGACTCGGGCGGTCATACGCGCCACATGGCGACGTTCTGGCGTCGCGCCTGGGTGCCGCAGGCGGACACCGCCGAATTCGCCAGGCTGGCCGACGACTTCGAGGCCTGGGTCACGCTCAAGTTGCGAGATGAGGCACCCTACGACCGGATGGTCCGCGAATTGCTCACGCTTGACGAGGTCACGTCGGCCCGGCCCGCCGGGGTTTCGCCGGGTGGCTTCTTCGCGGCCAGTGAATACAAGCCGGAGAACCTTGCCGCCAACGCGAGTCGCGGCTTCCTCGGCGTGAACCTCGATTGCGCCCAGTGCCACAATCACCCATTCGCCCGGTGGACCCGCGAGCAATTCTGGCAGACCGCCGCGTTCTTCGAGACGCTGAAACCGGGCGAGGGGGGCAAGCTCATGCCTCCGCGTCTGACCATCCCCAATACGGAAAAGTCGTTTACTCCGGCGATGCTCGACGGCGAGGCGTTCGATTGGCCCGATTCGCTCGAACGTGGCACAGGCCGCCGCCTGCTGGCAGGCTGGGTGACTGCCCCCGAGAATCCCTACTTCGCCCGGAATGCGGTGAACCGGCTCTGGGCTCAACTCTACGGAGCCGCCCTCGTCGAGCCCATTGACGATCTCAGCGGGGAGGGAAGTCTCACAGGAGACCGTGCGGAGTTGCTCGGGACTTTGGCCGAGGCATTCGTCGCGAGCGGGTATGATCTGAAATATATGACCCGGGCGCTCACCAGGGCGAACGCTTATCAATTGTCGGCGGCGGGTGGTGAGGGCATCACGTCCGAAGAGCAACTCTTCGCCCGAATGCCTGTCCGCGGCTTGACCGGAGAGCAGCTCTACGACAGCTTTCGGACGGCGGCGGGTCTACCCCCGGAGCGGGACGACGTCGGGCGTGGGCAAGGGAGAGAGGGCCGCAAGCGGTTCGCCGCCGAATTCTATATCGAGAGGCCGGTCGCCGCGGAGCGGTCGATTACGCAGGCCCTCTCGATCATGAACGGCCGGTTCACGACCGAACTCGCCGACCCCGCAAATAATCCGACCCTCGCTGGGTCGTCGACGCCCCATTCCTCGATGCTAACGAGAAGATAGATACCCTCTTCCTCGCCGTCCTCGGTCGTCCTCCTCGTGACGACGAAAGAGCAATGGCATTTGGCTATGTCAAGGGAGGCATTGGTGACTTGCCCGCCGGCCGCCCCTTCGGGGACCTCTTCTGGGTCCTCGTCAATACCTCCGAATTCAATACCAATCATTGAAACTTATGGGATGCGATAATATGTCCGGCTCCCGTCAATACACACGCCGCGACTGGCTCCGCCTGACGGCGGTCGGTGCTGTCGGGGTTTCACAGTCTGGCTGGTTTCATGCCCTCGCCGACGATGCAGCCGGCAATCCGAAGCGACACAAGTCTGTCATCCTACTCTGGATGAACGGCGGGCCCGCGACGATCGACTTGTGGGATCTGAAGCCCGGCCATGCGAACGGCGGCCCTTTTCAAGAAATTGAAACCTCCGTCGCGGGGGTGAAGATCAGCGAGCACCTCCCGAAGCTCGCGACCCGGATGAACGACATGGCGATCATCCGGTCAATGGCCACCCGAGAAGGTGACCACCGCCGAGCACGCATCGTGGGCATGACTGGCTATGTCCCCGTTGGGGCGATTCAATTCCCCTCGGTCGGCTCGCTTGTCGCCCACGAGTTTGACGAACCGAGTGCCGACCTGCCGGGCTTCGTAAGCGTCGGCGGGCGACCTGGCGATCTTGGCGGCGGGTTCCTTGGGCCGCGTTTCTCACCGCTTGTCGTCGGCAACGGCGCGAGGCGGATGGGGATGGCTCCTGGCTCCAGTACGGAAGCGTTGCGGGTGCCGGACCTCGACCGGCCCGAGGGCGTGGACGCGGAAACGTACGCGAAGCGGCTGGAACTGCTCGGCGGCATGGAGCGGGGCTTCAATACTGGCGGTAAGAGTGAGGTCGCCGAGACTCTGAAGGACGCCACGGAACGGGCGGTCCGACTGATGCGACCCGCGGCTGCCGCCGCGTTCAGGCTCGAGGACGAGGCCCCTGCCCTCCGCGACGCCTATGGCCGTACGACCTTCGGCCAGGGATGCCTCCTTGCCCGGCGGCTGGTTGAGCGTGGCGTCTCGTTCGTCGAGGTCTCGCTCGACGGATGGGACACGCACCAGGGCAATTTCGACCGAGTGAAGGAGCTATCCGGGATTCTCGACATCGGGTTCGCGACGTTGCTCGCCGACCTCAAGGACCGCGGGTTGCTCGATTCGACCCTGGTGGTGTGCCAGGGTGAGTTCGGGCGGACGCCTCGGATCAACGGCCAGGCCGGCCGGGATCACTGGCCGGCGACGTGGTCCGCGGTGCTGGCCGGCGGCGGCATCAAGTCCGGCCAAGTCATTGGCCAAACAAGCGCCGATGGCCTGACCCTGAAGAGCGACCCGACTCGGACTCCGGACCTCATCGCCACGGTGGTGAAGACCATCGGCATCGATCCGATGAAGCAGAACATGTCGAACGTGGGTCGGCCCATTCGCATCGCCGATCCTGTCGCCAAGCCACTTAAGGAGCTGCTGTGAGTCGCCTTATCCTCGCCTCTCTGTCACTCATCTTTGCGGCGATGACTGCCGGCCCGGCGACAGCGGGCGATCCGCTCGAATTCGTCGTCCTCGGCGATGACACGCTCGCACGTATCGACATGCGCATCGAAGTGGAGGGCTCACTTGTTTCCGCGGTCTGGGACGAGACGTTCGCACGTCTGTTCTCGTTCTTCGACGGTGACGGCAACGGAGTGATCGACGAGAAGGAGGCATCGCGCCTGCCCTCCCCGCTCGCGCTCCGCAAGGCGTTGGGCAGTGGTTTCACGCCGCCAGTTGGTCGTGCCCCGGCATTTGGGGAACTCGATCGGGACGGCGATGCTAAGGTGACCGCCGGTGAGCTGGCCGCGTTTTACCGCGGTAAAGGGACAGGTGACGTCATCGTCGGCGTGGGCCGGCTGCCTGGCGGGGCCAGGCTTACGTCTGCCCTCCTCAAGTTCCTCGATCCCGATGGCGACGGCAAGGTGACTCAGAAGGACTGGGGTGCGGCCGCCGATGACATGGGGAAGCTCGACGCGAATGACGACGAACTTATCGGTGCCGGCGAATTGGTCTCGAAGCTCCTCTATCCCGGCGCCGCGGGGACGATCCAGATGAAGCCGCCGAGTTCCGAGGCGACACACTCGGATGTTCTGGGCGACCTTCCCCTCGTCCTGCTTCCCATGGACCGAAAAGATACGTATTGGGCCGATGAAATCGCCCGACGCAAGCCCGGCGTCAAGTCCGTGGCACCGGCCGAGTGGCGGGGGTGTGATGCCGATGGCCATTGGATCGCCCGGCTCGGCGAAACCATGGATGTGGGGAAGTTCGCGTTCGTGGGGGGGCATGTCAGGGTAAGCGGCTGGGTTGCGGGGGGGAGGCTGAACGAGTCGGTATCCTCATCCCGACAGACGATGACGACTCAATTCGAGAATCCGACGAATGAGCCGGAAGACATCGCTGGCAACGGCAGGCGACGACGCGGCGGCAATCTTTTGTGGCTGACACCGATCGCCGATGTCAATGGCGATGGCAAGCTCGACCGTATGGAATTCGACGCCTGGCTCGACCTACAGTCGCAAATCGCTCGCGGGCAGGTTCTGTTGACCATACTCGATGGGGGTGGCCTGTTCGAACTCCTTGACGCGAGCCATGACGGTGCCTTGTCGACACGAGAACTACGCACGTCCTGGGATCGACTGAAGGAGACCGGGTGCGTCGAGGAAGGTCTATTTGATAGGGCGAGGGTCCCACGCGTGGTGCTGGCGGCGGTCAGCCGCGGCTATCCCAAGTCGCTCTCGCCGGAACAACGCCGCAGCCCGGCCTGGGCGAAGGCGATGGACCGCAATGGCGACGGTGACGTGTCCCGCCGGGAATTCACCGGCACTGCGGAGAAGTTCGCTCAACTCGACCGGGACAATGACGGACTCATCGACGCGGACGAGGCCGCCCAGGCTACGTCGGGTAAGTGAGGCACAATCTCAACAGGCACGTGGCCTGAGCGAATTCAGATCACAAAACCGCTGCTTGACCAGCACCTGGCACGCTGCTCGTCGTTGTCACGTTGGAGTGTGCACAACTCAATCAATAAAAATGATTATTTGTTGTGGGTTATGCGATTGCGAATTTCGCAAGGAAATAGTCCGCTACCAAAGGGATGGCAGCCCAGTTCCTATAATTCCTCCAGAGGACGGCACCGACGATTCCACGCGGACGAACACCAACGACGTCCATGCTCTCCGTGACGACGACCCAGCGCGATGAGTTGCTGACGATCTACCGCTACGATTCCGATCCCGATCTCCGCTTTCACGCCCACATCCTCCTCCGGTTGGCTGAAGGCCATCCCTGGGACACCATCGAGTTCATGCTCTTATTGGATCGAGTCTTCACTTGGCTGGGGCAGGCAAACCCTTTCCAGATCGAGGGTTCGGCTTACCCGAAAGCCAAAGCCGTTTGATCTACTTCCCCATTTGAAAGTTTCGATTGAGAGCGGTTTCCGCCTTGGTTGCGTTCCTGGAGTAGCCGACTCCGCGCTCGTATCCTGGCGAGCATCTCAGAGAGGACGCTGGTTTGCGGCCGGCCGTAGTGCTAGAAACACATCCAACCCGGCAAAGCCAACTCACTCTAACTCCATACTGGGATGTCTTCCATGCAGCTCGGAACCATTACTTACAACATCGCCAAGGACTGGGATCTCCCGACCATCTTGAAGCGACTGGCTGCCTTGCATTACGACGGGGTCGAGCTCCGGACGACCCACGCTCATAAGGTGGAAGTCGAGCTCAACAAGGAGGAGCGGAAGGAAGTCAAGAAGATGTTCGCCGACTCGCCGGTGACCCTGGCGGGCCTGGGGAGCGCCTTTGAGTACCAGGCGGTCGATCCCGAGGTGGTCCGGAAGAACATCGAAGGCACGAAGGCGTACGTCCAGCTCGCCCACGACCTGGGCACTCCCGGCGTGAAGGTTCGGCCCAACGGGATTCCCAAGGGGGCCGACCTGGATTCGACCTTGAGGCGGATCGGTCGCGCCCTTCACGAGGTCGGCGAGTATGCCGACGGATTCGGCGTCGAGATCCGCGTTGAAGTCCACGGCGCGATCACTCAACTCATCCCCAACCTCGCCAAGATCATCGCTTACGCCGACCACCCCAACGTCTACGTTTGCTGGAACTCGAATCCGACCGATGTAGTCAACGGGTCAATTCGCGAGAACTTCGCCCTGGTCGCTCCCAAGATCCGCGAGGTCCATCTCCGCGACCTGTTCGACGAGGCCTATCCCTGGACCGAACTCTTCGCGCTCCTGACCGCCCAGAAGTATGACGGCTTCACCCTGGCCGAAATCCCGGAAAGCAGCGACCCGGAACGGGTCTTGCGCTACTTTCGGGCCCTCTGGCTGGCGTATCAGCCGAAAGCGAAATCCTGAATTTACGATCACCGGGCGAGCGGGGAACTGATCACTTTTTGGGGAGAACTCGGCGGGTGTCCGGGCCCGCCGAGATGGTTTGATGTGTTCAATCGAGGGGTTGCCTGCCGGACAGGTCAGGTGGTGGGTTTCAATGAATGAGTGGCACGGAGGACGGGCGTCGGCTCGAACTGTCCCTCGAGGATCTTGCTGGGGTCAGCCCCGAACCATTGGTCGAGGATCGTCGCGTAGACCGACCGAAAGTCAATTTTGTGGGTCAGGTCGCCCGAATCGTCGAGGCCGGTCAGGTCGGGGCGACTCCCGTGCAGGCCGGGGGCGATGCCGCCACCGGTCAGGAACATGATGTTGGCGGTGCCGTGATCGGTGCCCGCCGACTTGTTTTCGGCGACGCGCCGGCCGAACTCCGAGAAGGTGATCACAAGAGTGCGATCAAGATGACCGCGTGCTTTCAGGTCGCGGTGGAACGTGGTCAAGCCCTGGCTCAGTTCCTGAAGCAGGGCGGCATGACGGTTGAACTGGGACGCATGGGTGTCGAACCCGGCGAGCGTGACATAGTAGACCCGAGTGGGCAACTCGGCCGTGATCAATTGCGCGATGGTCCTCAGCGACTGCGAGAACTCGAACGGCGGGTAGGTGACGGCCGAGTGGCGCTCGCTCAGCGCGTCTTTGAGGCGATTCGAGAGCGAGAGCGTGTCGTTCGCGGTGCGCTGGACGAAGTCGAGGGCCTCGATTCCCGTCGGCTCAACCTCATTCAGGCGCTTGAGGCCGTGACCGGCGATGCCCTTGGAGGGCAAGTCGAGAATGGCGGGGTTGGCCAGAGTGACCGCTCGGGGGCGGGGATTCGCGAACGACTGCGCGGGGCGCTCGCCCAACTGGAGACCGAGGATGGGGGACTGAACCCCCGCGCACTCGCTGTCGAAATAGCGACCGAGCCAGCCGGTCGTCCACGCCTTTCCGGCCGGAGAGGCGGTTTCCCAGATCTCCGACGAGCGGAAGTGAGAACGATCGGGGTTGGGATAGCCCACGTTTTGCACGACTGCCAGTTCGCCGTCGTCGAGCATGCTTTTTAACTCGGCCAACTCGGGGTGGAAGCCGAGATGGTTGTCGATTTTGAGAACTTTCTTGGCCTCGACGGCGAGTTTGGGCCGGGCCTTGTAGTAGGCGTCGTCGCCGTGTGGCACCAAGGTGTTCAACCCGTCATTGCCTCCGGCAAGTTGGACGACCACCAGGACGCGGTCGTCGTTCAGGCCGGGAATCGGGGCGACCTTGCCCGCGAAGGCGGCCGCCGTCTTGTCGACGAACGTCGGCACGGTGGCTGTCAGGGCGGTCAGACTGGCTGCCTGACGGAGAAAGTGGCGTCGGCCCATTCGGATGTTCATTGATCTCCCTCTCTTTTTGATTGAATTCAGCGACAGTTTGCGGCTCAGGCCATCTGGTATTCGGGGGATGTCAGGATCAGGCGGGCGACCATGCTGGGGCGGTCCTCCGCGCGGGTGTCGGCACACGCCTTGATCAGGGCATCGCGGGCTGAGGGACGAACCGTGGTGACCACGAGCCGGCCGAGCAAGTCGTCGACCAAGACGGTCGGCTCGGCGGGGGGGCCTTGCGGGAAAAGGGCCTCCGGGCGGAACCGGCACTTCAGCCCTTCCTTCTTACGCTCGGAGCTCCGCTGAGCCATCGCCCCTTCCAATCGGGCGATCATGGCCGGCCCTTGGGTTGCATCGCGCGGCACGGCCAGGAACCGGTTGAAGCCGATCGGTTCCAACCCCGCTGGCTCCTTGCTGTCAAGCAAGGCCTCGGGCAGGTGGTAGCGGACGGCAAGCGTCCCCGCACCGATCCAGGTGCGTCCCCCTGGCCAACCCTTCACGTTAGGTGGATTGAACAATTCTTGGCCCATTGCGGCCGTGAGTTGGGCCAGACTCGGGGTTGCCGTGACGTCCAGCTTGAGTTGGCGGCAGGCGCCGACAAGCAGTCGGACCGGGCTCTTGATCAACGATCCCCGCGAGGCTTCGGAATAGAATTCGGGCGCGGTGAAGAGGACGCGGAGGACTGCGCGGATTTCGCCTCGGCTGTCCTGGAATGCAGTGGCCATCCTCGTTCGGAGTCGGCCGTGGGGGTCGACTGCGCCGAAGTAGTCGGCGAGCTTGCCGGCCAGGAATCGGGCGAGTGCCTCCTGACGGCTGACCAGGGCCACAACGTCATCGAGTTCATAGCGACCCGTCTCCCCGAGGATGGTTTTCGGCCCGTCGTCGCGACGCTCGGGCATGAACGTCGCGACCAAGCCGTCGCGGGCGAAATCCCGGGGGGTGTCCGCCGCCGTGGCGCGGGTCTGACTCATTCCGAGGGGGCCGGCGAGGGTCCAGCCGGTCAAGGCGCGGGCTGTGGCCTTGATGTCCTGCTCGGAGTAGTGGCCGATGCCGAGCGTGAACAACTCGAAGAATTCGCGGGCGTAGTTCTCGTTCGGCTTGGCCTTGTCGCTGTCCTCGAGGTCGAGGTACATCAGCATCGCCGGATCGAGGGTGACGTCACGAAGGAGGGGGCGGAAATTTCCCAGGGCGAGGCGGCGGAGCGTCTCGTTCTGCTGATAGATCGCCTGGGAAATCAGGACCTTACCCGTGGCCGTGGCGAAGTGCCCGTGCCAGAACAGGGTCATGACTTCACGCAATGGAGTCGGCGTGGCAATCATGTGTGCCAGCCACCAGCTTCGCAACTGGTTGATCTCCGTGGCGTAGCGTCGGCGCGTCGTGCGGTGCCCCTCGGCCGCCTGCTCGCGGGTTGTGTCGGCGAATCGCCGTTCGGTATTGATCCAAGGTTCTTGGACCCAGGCCGGTCGCTCGGGTGCGACGGCGTGATCGGCCTCGTCGAGCATGAGGTCGACGGCCTTTTCCAAGGGAACGGCGGCAAGTCGGGCCGTCTCCTCGGGAGTGCCACCGAATCCGGCGCGGCTGAGCAGGTGTGCCGCGGCCTTCGCGTCCCATGCGGGGGGCTCGTTATGCGAATGTCTCATGAGTTGATTCCTTGCTGGATTGGTAATGTGGGCATGGCCCACCAATTGGGATTTCCCGAGAGCAATGTCAAAGACAGAGGGAATGGAGAGCTGTGCCCACCATTTGATGAGGGACCACGGTGGCCGGGTTAGAACGCATCGGCCGAGATGACCTCACCCCCCGCCCTTGTCGCCAGGGCACGCCAGGTGGCGAGGTTGATGGAGTCCTTGACGAACTTGACGCTGCCGTCGCCGTGGAGCGTCAAGACACCGCCCGGGTGCGGTCCCCGAGCGCTCAGCCAGCCGATCCCGTGGCCGTAGACATCCGGGATTTTGCTGTTGGGGGGGAGATAGGCATTGAACCCCACCATTGCCTCGGTCCCGACGATCCAGGCTGCGCCTCGTGTACCGCTCCAGGAAGTCGCCCCCGCGGCCAACGCGGCGAGGTCCGGGTTATTCATCGCAGGGGTGTAGCCTCCCGGTGCGACCTTGGAGGGACTTGCCTTGGATGCGATGTTTGCGATCTGGCGATTGCGTTGGAGCGGGACCGGCCCCGTCGTATCCTGGCCGAGTCCCAGGAGGCATTGTGAAATGAACATGGTGTTCGTCGTGCCGTCCGTGATGTCGGCGATCCGGGTGGCTGAGTTGTTCCAGAAGACTCCGTCTGACGGGTAGCGCATGTCGTAAAACGTACCGGTACCCGACCCGACGTTGGCAACGTAACTTGTGCCCGCGGTCGTCATGTTGTAGTAGTAGCTGGGGTAAAGTGGCGGTTGGGCGTCGCTGGGACAGAGGAAGCCCGCGACCAGGGTGGCGGCCGCCGTCGTCTGCGCGGGGACGAAGGAAAAGACCGGTGGCGTGGTGGTTACCGACAGGTTGAAATTCATGGTGTTCAGGGTGTTGGCCTGTTCCATGAATGGGAGGATTCTCGCGAAGACCGAGAATCCGGTCCCGGTCGAGCCGCCATGGCTCGGAAAGACGCTGTGGGTGCTCTCATAGTTGTGCAGAGCCAGTCCCATCTGTTTCAGATTGTTGGTGCTCGTCACCCGTCGGGCCGCCTCGCGTGCCGCCTGCACGGCGGGGAGCAGCAGCGCAATCATGACCGCGATGATCGCGATCACGACGAGCAATTCAATCAGGGTAAATGCGCGACTTCGCATGAGAAATTCTCATTATATTTGGGTGCTTAGATCTTTGGGCTTTTGATGGAATTCCATGGTTGCCGCTGCCGTTGAATCGCCATCTCCAGGCGCAACGATGCCGGGGCCTGCGCCTGGTGAGGGCAAGTCGGTATCGAGCACCCGTTACGATGCGGCGATCCACGAAGGGCTTGTTGTCGGGGTGGGTGAGATCAGCCGTTAGCGAGGCGGTGCACGGGGACGAGTTGAGAGCTGAGTGATCCTGCCTGAACTGACCGGACCTTTGTCGATTTCACCCGCCAGGACGAGATTCACATGAGCGACGATGACTCGCTCGGTCGGTATTTGACCCTGGGCGAGGAAATGGCAGAGGGGACAGGCGTGAGCGGGAATCGGGCTGGCGGCCTTACCATGGGGGGCATGGTCAGAGCCGAGCACTGAGTTATGGAGTGAACAACCGACGAGGGCGTGAAGGGAGGAACCACCAAGCGCAATCGTGCCGTAGCAAAGCGTGAAGAGAACCGCGAGTCGTGTGAGACTGACACGGTGAATGGCCAAGGAGATTCGTCCCTAATCCGATGGTGGCTATCGATCCCAAGAGGGCTCTGCACGTTCGCGAACGAGGTCGCGAAATCGAGCGATCTCTCAGGGATAGTGCCCCTCTGGACCATTCAGTTCCCGATGCAACCTCTCCTCTGGGCCGGTTTGCGCAACGACAAGGCCGTGGTCGGCTTTTGAAGTCGACCACGGCCTTCTTGATGATTGAATGTTCTGATTAATCGCGTCGTTGATTCACAGCAAGGTGATCAGAAGCGGACTCCCCTCCGTGACGCATCAACGCCGGCGATTCTCATGCTCCGAG
This sequence comes from Singulisphaera photorubra, assembly GCF_045290345.1. Classification (GTDB taxonomy): domain Bacteria; phylum Planctomycetota; class Planctomycetia; order Isosphaerales; family Isosphaeraceae; genus Singulisphaera. Next base: position 8,080,754 of record NZ_CP155447.1, read on the forward strand.
ATGGCCACTTGTGCATGTTCAGGATTGCCGATCTTCCCGGGTCGATTGCGAACGGCGATGAGGTGGACGCTCCCCGACCGGGTCGCCACGGCGAGTAAGCCCCGCTCGGGCGAGAACGCCAGACCCATCGGGCGGGCGACCCCCAGGTTCAACGAGCCGGCTCGCAACGGGAACTGGCCGAGGAGTCGGCGCGTGGCGGCGTCGATGAGCGTTAGGCCGGGGCCTTGCGGCAGGATGCAGGCGATGCAACCGCCGCGAGTGGCCACGGTCTTGGGCCATGGGATGACGACGGCGTCGTGGTCGGGAGTGATCGCCGTCAGGATTGAGTCGTCCTCGGTTTCGGACAGGTGCGGGGCCTGGCTTTTTTCAAGGTCAGATCGGCTGATGAGCGCTGGTTGTTCCCGGTTCGCCAGGTCAACCGCGGCCATCTGGTTCGTGCCGAGCAGGGTCACCGCGGCATGATTCCCGCTTGCCGAGAGCGTGAGGCGGGCCGGGTCGTCGCCCGGTTGATTGAATTCGAGGCGGCCGACGACCTGGGCCGGCGTGGCGGCAAGGTCGAACACTTCGAGCGCGGGGGCGGGGCGTTTCTCGTCCCCTTCGCCCTTGCCGGAGGACAAAACGAGGGCATGTCGGCCGTCCGCCGTGACGACCAGGTCGTCCGGGTACATCCCTGCAGTGACCGGTTTTCCGACCGGTTCACCTTGGAGATCGAACGCCTGCCACCAGCCTGGCTTGACGTGTCGTTCGTCGCCCGAAGGCCGGACGAGTACGTAGAGGCGATCCCGGTTCGTCCAGATCGCAACGGGCTTGCCCTCGAGTTCGAGGTCGCGGGCCAGTTCGAGTTGATCGCTCTTGGTCACGTGGTAGAGAACCACCCGATTGTATCTCGGGCAGGTGACGGCCAGAAGGTTGCCGTTGTCGGCATACGTTAATCGCTCGGTGCGCTGATGACCGGTGCCGACTCGTTCGACCTCGGTCAAGTCATAGGGAGGCAGCCGCAGTTCCAATCGGCGATTCGCCTGGGCGTTGAGTCCGTAGATCGCGCCCGCACCGGCCAGGGCCAGAATTGGAACCAGAAACAAGGCGACTCGTCCGGAGGGGCGGTTCTTGCGGAACGAGACTTTCGGTTCGGTTCCCGCTTTGATCCGGACGATATTCTTGCGATGCCGCACGACGAGGAGACTGAACAACCCGATCGTCACGACGCTCATGGCGAGATGCTCCTGATTCCAGGGGTCATCGACCCGGACGAAGTAGACGGCCAGGAAGACCAGGCCACCAAGCATCGACGAGAAGGACACGAAGCGAGTCACGACCAGCGCGAGCACGAAGCCTACGAAGGCCGCCAGGCTCGCCACCCAATTGAGTGCGAGCAACGCCCCCAGGCTGGTAGCGACCCCTTTCCCCCCCTTGAATTTCAGGTAGATGGGAAAGTTGTGTCCCATGATGGTCGCGAGCGCCACGAAGACGCCGAGCTGCGGGACTGCGTGCCCGGTGTAACGGGCGACGGCCATCGGGAACAAGTAGGTCGGCAGGAACCCTTTGGCGAGGTCGAGCAAGAACACAAAGACGAAGAAGCGGAACCCGAGCACTCGGCCCACGTTGGTGGCACCGATGTTGCCCGACCCGACCGTGCGGATGTCGACCCCGCGTGCCCAGAGTGCGGTGAGATAGCCGAACGGGATCGCGCCGATCAGGTAGGCGACCGGGATCATCAAGAGGGCCAAGGTGGTCGAGTTCACTGGTCGCGTCCCATCTTCAACTTCGGCTTTTCGATGTCGCCCAGGAAGGCGGCCCTGCGCGACTCGAAAATCTCGTTGGCGGTGGCGTAGTCGTCGTGTCGTCCGATGTCGAGCCAGTAGCAGTCCTGGCGGAAGCAGTGCACGGGTGACCCTTGCTTGCGCATCGCTTCGAGCAAGTTGGGCATCGGCAACGGTTGGCCCGGCACGAGGAAGTCCCAGGCCGACGGGTCGAGGATGTAGACGCCCATACTGACCTGGAAGGAGTATTCCGGCTTCTCACGGTAACCGGTCAGGACGTGCGCGTCATCGGCGTTGTCGAACTCGAGCACGCCGAAGTCGATCCTGACTTCGCGGGGGTAGGATGCGACCGTCGCGGCCGCCCCGCGCTCGCGGTGGAAGTCGTACATGTCGCCATAATTCAAGGTGGTGAGAATGTCTCCGTTGATCACGAGCACCGGCTCGCGGGGCCGTTCGAGCAGCGTCAGGCCTCCCGCGGTCCCGAGTGGGGTGACCTCGCGACGGTAGTTGAGCTTGGTGCCGAATTTCTTACCGTTGCCGCAAAAGGCCTCGATCAGTTCGGTCAGGTAGCCGGTGATAATCGTGACGTCATCGAAGCCGAATCGAGCGAGTTGGCGAAGCACGACCTCGATGATCGGCATCGGGTCATCTTCACCCAGGGGCATCAGCGGCTTGGGAAAGACGTGTGTGAACGGGCGGAGCCTCGTCCCCTTGCCACCCGCGAGGAGGACCGCTTGCATTGTGAGGACTCCTATCAAAAAAACGATTAAGTGCAGATCCCTACAAGAGAATTCGGACCCATTCGTCCCGTCTTGTAGGGTGGGCACGGCCCACCATCTTTTTTGTTTTCGCTCTGCAAGATGTCGGGGAGCGTGTGCTGTCTGTGCCACTCTCCCATGCCACTTTCCTGGTGGGCCGTGCCCACCCTACGGAAAAATCAACGGGGGCCTTATCGTCGCGCTTTCTTGGAAGCGTTGCGATTCCCGTGCGGAGTTCTTCGGGTCTTGGATCCGGCGACGTCCTCGAAGACCTGGACCAGACGGGTGACATGCTTCTCGAACGATTGTTCGAGACCGAGTTGCATGGCACGCTCTGACATCAAGCGACGAGCGTTGTCGTCGGTCATCCGGTCGATCGCGCCGATCATTTCGCCGATCGCATCGGGGGCCGTCAGAATGTAGCCTTCGCGGCCGTCGGTCATGACCTCGCCAGCCCCGTTGCACGAGGTTGTGATCACGGGGAGACCGCACGCCAGGGCCTCGAAGACGACGAGCGAGCAGGGATCGTAGAAGGTGGGCAGAACGAAGAAGTCGCTCGCCCAGAAGCAGGGACGAATATCGGGGGTGTACCCCATCCAGTGAATCGTGTCGGCCAGATCGAGGTTCTCAGCCATTCGGCGGAAGCGAGCGATCTTGCCGCCTCCACAGACGAGCAAGTGGACCGGGCGTCCCTGGGGATCGAGCCGTTTCCGCTCGGCCAACGACTTCAGCAGGGGTGCGAGCCCCTTGAGGGCGAAGTTATGGCCGACGAACAGGGCGACCAGGTCGTTCGGCGCCAGGCCAACCTTGTTGCGGAAGGCGCAACGGTTGGCCGCGGGGTGATCGACCTGCAAACGGTCGGCATCGATGGCATTGGGGATGACATGAATGCGCGATCGCGGGATGTGGTGGTACTCTTGAAGATGTTCCTTGACCATGTTGCTGACGGCGATCACGCGCGCCTGGCGCTGGGGATCGTATTGCTTCTGCTCGATCGCCTGGTAGGTCCAGAACTTGGGGTTGGCCAGCTTGCCCAGGCGATAGAGCGAGCGTTTGAAGCCCGCGGGGAAGCGCTTGGAGTTCGCCTCGAGGCTGCCGCGATGGACCCCGCCTTGGGGAATGATGACGTCGTGGTACCAGGTGTTGATCAGGCCGACCGAGCAGTCGTACGAGGCCTCGCTGAGCGCCTTCTCCGAGTTCTTGGCGAAACTTCGGATTCGGGCCGTGCGGGTCCGCCCGTCCGCCGCGATCGGGATACATTCCACTTCGGGGGGAAGAGCCCCCTCACGCCAGGACTCGGCGTAAAGGTCGACCGCGTGCCCCAACTTGATGAGGTGCTGACAGAGATCGACGACGTAAGTCTCGGCTCCGCCTCGCGTCGGGTCGACCCTCTGGAAATTCAGGGCCAAACGCATCGTCTATTTCTCCCAGACCCCAGCCATTGTTTTCGTTTGGAAAGAGAATCGTCAGTGACAACTAATTGTTATGAGAAAAATAACGATCCGCTTTCATTTGAATCATTCGTGCCTGCCAGCCCGGTCGTCGTAACGCAAGCCTGCGCCGGTAGAGTGCCCAGAACCTCAAAATGTCGCGGTCGTTGATCCCAGGCACCCCGCGCGTCGAGAAGAGCAGTTGCCCGAGGTCCTTCCAGCGCCAGCGGTCGGGCCACAACCGATGCTCCTGCGTGCGGTGCAGGTCGATCAGGGTCAAGCTGGGCAATGGGTCCGCCGTCCGATCCATGTCCACGAAGAAGTGGCAGAGGTAGAGGTCTTTATGGAACACGTTCGCGGCGTGCAGGGTCGCGACGATCCGGGCCATCTCGGCGATGACCTTCCGCTTCCAGGCCGCGAGACTCGCGGGTGTGGGCAGCCACCAACTCGGGCATGGCCTCGTTGAGCGCGAGGCAGCCGGTCAACTCGGCGATCATCAGGAAGCTTTTCAATGCGCCCCAGGGGCCGATCTGCTCGCCGGCCGCGACCACCTCGGGAACGGCGATGCCAAGCGCCCGGACCCGTTCGAGGTGCGCCCATTCGGCCGACGCGGGGGTGTGCTTTCCATTCGGGTGGATCAAAGCTCCGAGCCGCGCGGGCCAGGGAAGTTCGAAGTGCCGCTTTAGGTAGACCGACAGCGGCCCTGACGGGGCATGGAAGACGACCCGGGCGGTCGATCGACCCTGCTTGGCATGCAGTCGATCGCGGCTCTCCAGATCCATCACCGTCGCCTCGAGATCGGCCGGAAACGCCGCGCGGTGATGTTCGGCGAACCAGGTCCAGCCGGTGCCTCGAACCAGTCGTTTCCAGAGCGTGCCGTGTCTCATCGCCGAATGCCCTCCCAGGACGCGGGCCGGCGATAGCGGTAGACCCTGACCCCTGCCCCTCCATGTCCATCCTGCCGCTCAGGGAACTCCACGACCGGATCGGCCGAGTAGGCGAGCACCGCTCTGAGTGTCGCGGCGCGTCGGCTCTCGGCCGCCAGTTCGCCGGTCCCGACGACCACGTAACGCAACTGAGAATCCGTAAAAGCCTGGCGGACGTGCCAGTAGTCGTAGCTACGCTGGCCCGACACGAAGGCGGCCCACCCTCGGGTGTCGAGCACGGCATCCGCCGGGTCCGCGTGGGCGGCCAGCCAGCGGCCCGCCGCCCAGTGTCCCCACCGGCTCGGATGGGTCGGCTTCGACTGGAGCCGCGCACCGACCGCGACCAGGGTCAGGACGGCGGCAATCCCGGCCATTCTCGCGAATCGAGGACTCCACCGCAGTCGCACGGCGACTCCGCGCATGCAGACGAACGTGCCGGCCGCCGCCCATGGAATCGACGCCAACACGAGTGTGAGCGTGTGACGATCGGAGAGATAACCCATTTTGAGTGCGTGCCGGAAGAGAACCAGACTGAACAGCACCAAGTAGACGGCGATGAGCCGAGGCCCCCAATGATGCGGTGGCGGGCTCGGTTCGCCGTCGAGTGTCTGTCGGACGGGTTGGCTCGGCTCGCAGAGTTGCCGAATGAACCGAGCGCGGGCGACCCCCCACAGGGCGAAGACCGCGAACAGGCCGCAGAGGCATTCCGCCCACTGGAGGCTCAGCCGCGCGACGATCCCTGGAGCTGTCGCGATCGCCGGTTCTTCCGACTCCTCCTTGGGGGAGAAGTCCCACCGGGGGTCGTTCAGTCCCGACGGTAGCCATTGCTCGGCCCTTCGGACTTGCACCTTCCGTGGCCCCATCCCCATGCCCTGTCTCAACGCCAGCTTTTCTGAGACCTCGCCCTTGAGCAGCGCGTAAGCGCCCACCAGCACGAGGAAGGAAAGGCCGAGCGCAGACAAGCGAGCCAGAGCGATCCGAGGGCGGTTGAGCGCCAACACGCCTCCACGCGAGATCCAGGTCACGGCGACGGCGAGCGGAACGATGAGAACCTCGGGTCGGGTCAAGAATCCGAGACCCGCGACGATCCCACAGCCCAACGGAGCCTTCCAGCCGCTCGACCTGAGGCTGATCTCGCCAAGCCAGAGCGCGAGGAGTGCGGCGAACAAGGCCAGGCTATCGCTCAGGGTATCGTGACCGATGGCCGCGGGGAGCGGCAGCACGACGTAGATCAAGACCGCGATCCGGGCGATCCGCGCGTCGAACAGGCTGCGGGTCAGGCCGTAGAGCGGAATCAGCAAGGCCAGCGAGGCCAGCGCCGAGACCGCTTGCGCGGCTATCCGCCAGGTGTCGGGTCCGCTCCCTCGGATCGCGGCGATGAGCGGTTCACTCAGCGCGACGAGGGCCGGATAGAGCGGGTGTTGGTCGGCCCCTCGGATTACGTCGATCCAGGGTCTGTTCTGGAAATCGCGAGCAGTCCGAAGGAATTTCAGGCCGTCCTGGGCAGGCAGCAGCGACCGGGCGATGCCGGCGATGTGCAAAGCGGCCGCCAGCAGGACTAGCGCGAGCAGACAGCGGCGGCCAGACATCGAGCGAGTTCCTCCTTGAACCCGAACGGCGCGGCACGATCCATCGCCCGCGGGCCGCATAATACGTCCAGGTGTTCACACGGTCAATGGCAACCGAGGCCGCGCCCTTGCCTCGTTCCAGAGGGCTCGCAGGCTCTCTTCCCAGGAGATCAATGGTCTCCAGCCGGTGTGTTCCACGATCCGCCGGATGTCGGCGCGGGAGTCGCGGGGCCCGGCGCTGACGGCGCGATCGGGATCGATCGTCACTCTGACTCGCTCTCCGCTGAGCCGTTGGAGTTGCTCGAGTCCGTCGCCGACCCGCTGCGAACCGCCGGTCCCGACATGGTAGACGAGCCCGGGCCGACCGTGCTCAGCCAACGCGATCAAGGCGCGGGCGACGTCGCGGACGTCCACGAAGTCGCGCCTGGTGTCGAGACATCCCACGCGCAACTCCTCAACCGTGGGGTCGCTGAATCGGGCGGCGAACCGTCCCAGGGACTGCGATTCAGGAGTTCCCGGGCCGATCGGGTTGAAGATCCGGGCGATCATGACCTCGAGCGGAGGACGCGCCGCAAGCCCGGCGCAGGTGGCCAGCCACTTGCTCAGACCATAGGGGGTCTCCGGCCGGCAAGGATGGCCTTCGCCGACGGGGAGATCCTGTTCGTCCACCGGTCCGAGCTCGGCTGCCGAGCCGGTCAGGACCACGCGCACGGGGCGAGCCCGCTCACGAAGCGTATCGAGCAGCAAGGCGGTGGCCACGCTGTTGGATACGTAGAGGTCCGACGCGGAAGCCGGGGGCGTCTTCCCTGCGAGGTGGAAGACGACCGAAGGGTTTGCCTCCTCGATCGCCGCTCTGACGCTTTCCAGGTTCGTCAGGTCGGCCTGAAGGAATGAGTCCGCCGGCCAATCGAGGGGGCGATGTCGACCGACCGTCACGACGCGGCCGCGCGATGCCTCGGTTCCGATCAGGGCGTCCCGAAGCGGCCGGCCGAGAAATCCCGAGGCTCCCGTCAGCAGGTAGACTGGCACGAGTGGGTGCCCGAGCATGCGTGCCTCGTCCATTGAGGTTGTCTCTCCCCTTTTGCCCGTTACAAGAAGCGTTTTGCGGCGGCGAAGACCCGGTCGGGGGTCAAGTCGCGCATGCAGCGGTGATGGCCAAGGGGGCACGTCGGTCGCTGGCAAGGGCCGCAGGGGACCGGGTGGAAGAGATGTGCGGCGTGCGGATGATAGGTGCGTGTCCAGGCGATGTGTGTCGGTCCGAACAGGGTCAGTACCGGGACGTTGAAGGCGGCGGCGAAGTGGCGAGGACCCGAGTCGGTTGTGACCAACAGGGCCGATCGCCGTACGCAGGCTTTGCTCAGGCCGATGCTCAGCGACTCGGCGGCCAGGCTCACCACATGGGGGTGGTCGGCCTTGGCCGCGATCTCACGGGCGGCCTCCCGCTCGCTGGGGCCGCAAACGGCCAAGACTTTCACCCCTGATTCGAGCGCGAGCCGTCGGGCCAGGATCCCGAAGTATTCCGTCGGCCAGCTTTTCGCCGGGCCGTACGCCCCCCCCGTATTGAGGGTGACGACGGGCTCGTCACGGCTCAACCCCAGGTTTGACCAGGCCAGGTCGGCGGCCGCCTCGTCCGCTTCGGTCGTGAAGAGCTCCGTGCGGAGGGATTCCACACGGCAATCCAGGCGGCGGACGATGTCCAGGTAGGACTCGACGATCGGGACCGGCAGACGTTTGCCCCGCGCATCAACGGGGGTTGTGAGCCGATCCGTCAGCAAGAATGCCCTGCCCCCTCGTCCATAGCCGATGCGCCGCCGAGCATTGGAGAGCCAGGCGACGAGCGCGGAGCGAAAGGAGCCAGGGAGAAGAACGGCCATGTCGAGTCGCAAGGCGCGGAGCTGGCGAATGACGGCGCGGGTTCGGACGTTCGGGTCGCTCGACCTGGGATCGAAGTGAATCAGTTCGTCGAACCAGGGCGAACCGCCGAGCGTCGGCGCGACGTGGGGTTTGATGAGGCCTACCAGGTGAGCGTCGGCGAAGCTCCGTCTCAAGGCACGGATGGCGGGCGTGGCCATGACCGTGTCGCCGATCAGGTTCGGGCAGAAGACGGCGATCTTCATGGATGGCCATTCGTGCTCGGGGCCGCCACCGGCGCCGCGAGTCGCGAGGCGACGGCGGCGTGGAGCAAGGGGATCATCAACTCGTGGTGCCCGGTCAGGGCGATCCCTTGGGCCCCTGGGCGCTGCAAGACGTTGAGCAGGCCGCGATATTGCTGGTTGAAGTCGAGGTTCGCAGTCGTCAGGCCATCGAGCGAGCGGCCGAGATTACGGACGATGGAGACCGCTTTCAGGAAGACCTCGGGCAAGACGACCGCACTGCCGAGATTGAGCCAAACGCCACCGGCGAGGCGGGCGATCAGGTTCGTGAGGATCCGAAAATCGTCGAGGGTGGCTTTGCCCAGGGCCGCGCCGTCGAGCTGAGGCGTCATGTGAACGATATCGGTCCCGATGGCCACGTGGACCGTGAGCGGAATCCCTTTGCGCCGCGCCGCGACGAGCAGGCTTGCGTTCAAGCCCGGTCCGCCCCGTTCCAGGATCACGTCCGCGAGTGCTGCGCCGAGCCCGCACCCTTGCTCGGCCGCGCGATCGCACCCCCAGGCATAGAGGTCAGACGTCTCGCGAGCAAAGCCGAACGTCCCTGCCATCAGCCGGGGGCCGACGTCTTCGCTCGTCTTCCCCGCGATCGCCAACTCGAGGTCGTGAATCGCCGCCGAGCCGTTCAGGGCCAGGCCGCTGAGCACACCACGCTCGACCCAGTCGATCAAATATGGAGCGCACCCCGTCTTGACGACATGCCCCCCCAGCGCCGCCACCACGGGGCGACCTGTCTCATGAGCGGTGACGATCGCGTCGCGAAGCGACTTCAGACCCGTTGCGGCCAGTTGATTCGGCAGGCCGTCGAGCCAATCGGCGATCGTTGCTCCGGGCGCGACCGGTCGTCCCAGGTCGGTGAGCTGGACCTTGCTCGGTCGCTCCGACAACGCTTCATAGCGCAGCTCGTTCAGGTCGACGGAGTCAAGATCCATATAAGGGAATCCTTTCCCAAAACGTGATTCAGCAAGACGGAACGAGGAGAGGCCGGTCCGTTTTGTAGGGTGGGCACGGCCCACCAGGTTTCGCCCCCGAGGGAGGTAGGCTACCAACGCGCACAAACCGGCGGGTTAGCAGGTCATGGTGGGCCATACCCAAACAAGACGGCATGGCCCGTCAGGTCGGCCTACCGAACGGCGCAAGGGCGTCCTCGAGAACGTCTTGCCCCGACATGACCTCCAAACCGATCCGAAGAGCGCGGAGCGGCACAGCTCCCAGGTTCGACGCGCGAAGCTTCACCAAATCCTTCTGCGTGGTCAAGACCAGATCGGCCTTCAGGCCGCGGGCCCAGGTGGTCAGGTCAGCCACGTCGGCGGCGGTGTAGGAGTGATGATCGGGCCAGGCGCGGAAGCCGACCAGTTTGCCGACCAGCGGCTCGATCGTTTTCCGGAAACCGTCCGGGTTGCCGATCCCGCAGAATGCCGCGACCGATTGGCCCGCCAACGAGGCGATCGAGGACGTCGGCCCGTCGGCATCCAGGAGGTCGAGCGGTGCGTGTCGGGCTTCGACCCAGCGCAACGGGCCGGCCCGTCGCTCGGCTTCGGTGCGAATCGCGGTTCGAGTCGACTCGGGGACGAGGTCCGCGCGGGAGAGCACCACGACCCCCGCACGCCTCAGGGATCGTACCGGTTCGCGGAGCAATCCTCGCGGAAAGATCCAGCCGAGACCGAATGGCTCGAGGGCGTCGAGGAGCACAATGTCGAGGTCACGCTTCAGTCGTCGATGCTGGAAACCGTCGTCGAGGACGAGCACTTCGGAGTCGATCTCCTCGACGGCCACTTCGGCAAGTCGAACCCGGTCCGCGCCTTGAAGATGGGGAACGTCGGGCAGGTTCTCCTCGAGCACTCGCCCTTCGTCGTTGACCCCATCATCCTGACCGTATCCTCGGCTGAGGATCGCCACCCGCAGCCCGCGGGCTCGATACCAACGCGCGATCCATTCGACCATGGGGGTCTTGCCGGTGCCGCCGAGCGTGAGGTTGCCGACAGCGATCACGGGGACGGCTACGCCCTGGACGGCGGAGCCTCCCCGGTTGTACCGCGCATTGCGAACGGCGACGGCCAGGCCATAGCCCGCCGCCGCCATTCGTAGACCGACACGGGCGAGACGGGCCCCGGGAGTGCGTGACTCGCCACGCACCAACCGGAGGAACGCCGCCTCGCTGAACCAACCCGTTGAGCGGCTCACGCTCCCATGGCGCGAATGATCGCCTTGGCCATCTCGAGGGTGCCCACGGCGGACGGATCGTCACGGTGCGGCTTCATGTCGTAGGTGACGTCCTTGCCTTCCTTGATCACCTGGGCAACCGCGTCATTGAGCCGCTTCGCGGCGTCGGCTTCGCCGAGGTGCTCGAGCATCAAGACCCCCGAGAGGATCAGGGCCGTCGGATTCATCTTCCACTGGCCCTTGTACTTGGGCGCAGAGCCGTGGGTAGCCTCGAAGACGGCTCCCGCTTCGCCGATATTCGCGCCAGGGGCGACGCCGAGTCCGCCGACCAGGCCGGCGCCCAGGTCCGAGATGATGTCGCCGTAGAGGTTGGGCAGGACGAGCACGTCATAGAGCTCGGGCTTCTGCACGAGCTGCATGCACATGTTGTCGACGATCCGATCCTCGAACTCGATGTCGCTGTATTCCTTGGCGACCTCGCGGCTGACTTCGAGGAAGAGACCGTCGGAGTACTTGAGGATGTTCGCCTTGTGAACGGCGGTCACCTTCTTGCGGCCGTGCTTGCGGGCATATTCGAAGGCGTACTTGACGATTCGCCTGGAACCGGTGATCGAGATCGGCTTGATCGAGATTCCCGAGTCAGGGCGGATCGTCTTGTTGTTGAGCCGTTTGATGTCGGCGATCAGCTCGGCCGTCTCGGGCTTGCCTTGCTCGAACTCGCAGCCGAGGTAGAGGTCCTCGGTGTTCTCGCGGACGATGACGATATCGACCTTCGAGTTGGAGAAGAAGGTCCGAACCCCTTCATACTGCTTGCAAGGGCGAACGCAGGCGTAGAGGTCGAGAGCTTGGCGGAGGTAGACGTTGACGCTGCGGAAACCGGTGCCAACCGGAGTGGTGATGGGTGCCTTGAGCGCCACCTTGGTGCGTCGGCACGACTCGATGACGCTATCGGGGACCGGGGTCCCGACCTTCGCCATGATGTCGACGCCTGCCTCCTGGACGTCCCAGTTGATCTGGACGCCCGTCGCCTCGATGCACATCCGCGTGGCTTCCGCCAGCTCCGGCCCGACTCCATCGCCGGGAATAAGGGTCACTTCATAAGCCATCGCCGGTCCGTCTCCCGCCATGCGGTCCAGAGTTCGGTGTCGCAATATCGCGTCCACGCTTGATTTGGGCGTTGCGAACACCGTTCCAATTGGGATATTCTAGTTGGGTCCGAAGCGACCAACGTAACCACACCCCGATGCGCCGTCAAGCTGCCAAACAGGTTGGTCGTCCCAGGCCGCAACGTCGGAGCCTACTATCGATGATCTGCCCCCCTCACCCACCCGCGAAACTAGTCCAGAGTTGGATGGCTCGGCACCAAGATCCAACGAGCTTCGTGCTCCACATGATCGGAATCCCATTGACGATCCTCGGGATCCTCATGATCCCGATCTACACCTACCTCTTCTCACTGCCCGTCTTCCTCTTTTCCGTGGTGCTCTTTGTCGGCGGTTACATGATCCAGTTCCTCGGCCATGCGCTCGAAGGAACCGACCCCGGGGAAGTGATTCTCTTGAAGCGGAAACTGGGCTTATCGTACGTCGAGGTCGCCCCGCCCCGCAAATCTCGTCAGACCGCGGCCTGAGCGGGTTGGCAATCACGACCTGTTGACTTTTGCGATTCTGCGAATTTCAACGTTCTGGCAGGAATTTACGTGTGTCGGCCGTCCCGTTCCAGCGGGGATGGGCAAAGTCCGCTCATTTGTGCGGACTGCTGGGGAGGTTGGCCTAGGACAGGTTGGTCAAAACCCGTAGAATCCGCCCCATCGCTTCAAGTTGCACTTCTGCTACAACCGATAATCAAGAACAGGTCGATCGGACGAACTCCCGTTATGGGCCTTTGGGCCCGTTGCGGAGACAGTTCGCTCAGGGAACGGCTCGACCGTTTGCGGATGTAGTCATTTCCCTGAAGATGGATCGACAGTTTGGCCATCACGAGGTGTCGGGGACCAAGGTGGTTCGGACGTATGGACGCGACCGGCCGCCGACCGCGGTGTGTAGGGATCAAGCGATCGAAGAACTCCGTTGCTGGAGCCTTCACCCTCACGACCCGGGACCACTCGTCACATGGCGATCTTAGTCAAGGACGGCCTGGCCATGCGATTGACGCGAATCAAGAAACGGCTCGCTCAGGCAGCAATGGTGGCGGCGGCCTGGGCCGCCTCCTCAGGCTGTCAGCGGCTTCCCTACATTGACCAATCGAAGGCCGTTCCCCATGAAAATTTGGGGACGATCGGGGATGAGGACAAGGAAGTCACCCAGGCTCAGTTCCTCAGTAGTTCGATGGCGCTGCCGATGCCCAAGGTGCAGAAGCCGCGCACCACGAACGACCCTGAGGCGCAGGAGATTTGGGAACTCACCTTGCCCGACGCCATTAGGGTGGGCCTGGATAACTCCGAGGTTGTCCGCGTCATCTCACTCGGTGCGCAGGGGATTCCGGTCGGTGGCTTCGAACCGACGCCGTTGAACAACGGGGCCGGTTCGGGCATCGCCAGCGCCCTGGGTGCCAGTCCGCTCCAGACTGTCTACGACCCCGCGATCCAGGAAACTCAGATCGCTCAGGCGCTCTCGACGTTCGACACCAACTTCACGACCAGTCTGCTCTGGGGGCATAGTGTCGCCCCGTTCAATAACGCGATCTCGGCCGGCACGATCGTCGGGGCCTCGCGGTTCCCGATCATCTTCGACCAGGACACCGCGCAGTTCCAGACCGGCGTTCAGAAGCGGACGGCCACCGGTGCGCAGCTGGGTGTGACGCATAATATCAGCTATCTGTATTCCAATAGCCCGACCAATGCGACTCCCTCAGCCTATACGACCAACCTTCAATTAAGCTTGACCCAGCCCTTGTTGGGGAGTGCTCCGTTGGCGGGGGGCCAGGCCGGTCCTCCGGTCGGTCTCGAAGCCAACCGGGCGCCGATCGTGATTGCCCGGCTCAACGCCGATGCCGCCGTCTGGCGGTTCAAGGCCGAGATCATGGCTCACGTTCGTTCGATCGAACAGCAGTACTGGAGCCTGGCCCAGCAGCACGTCCAGCTCTGGAGCAGTGAGAAGGCGGTCGAACTGGCCGAAGAGATCAAGAAGCGTGAAGAGTCTGAGCTCGAAGTCGGCCGCGGCACCGTGGCCGACGTTGCGGAAGCCACTCAGCGGCTCGAGCAGTTCCGGCTCGACCTGGTGACCAAGACCTCCGACGTCATCACGACCGAACGGCAGCTCCGCAACATCCTGGGCCTTCCGCCGGCGGACAGCCGCCGGATCGTCCCGGTCACCGCCCCGAGCGAGGCTCGGCTCCAGCCCGACTGGGATTCCAGCGTGGCCCAGATGCTCTCGTTCCAGCCTGACATCGTGAGCCAGCAACTCGTGGTCCGGGTGGCCGAGCTCCAGCTCCTGATCTCCCGCAACCAGCTCTTGCCGGTCTTGAACTTCAACGCCCTCTACCAGTTCAACGGCTTGGGAGCCGACCTAGATTCGGCCGAGTCGGTCATGACCGGTCGAACGATCAGGGCGATCGATCCCTTGATCTCCCAGCAGCAGCGTGCGGCCGGTCTCAACGCGTCGCCGGGCAACTTCAACAACTTTCAGTCCTGGCAGGTGGGGTTCACGTTCCAGATGCCGTTGGGCATGAGAGCTCCCCTGGCGAACACCCGACAGTCGCAGTACATCCTGCTGAAGCAGCGGGCTTATCTCCAGCAGATCGTCCACCAGACGACCCACTCGCTCAGCCGGTTCTTCCTCGAAGTCGACGCCAACTACAAGCAGTTCAAGACGGCATCTCGGCTCAGGGCCGCGGCGGCCCAGCGGCTCGAGGCCCAACGAGCGTTCTACGAGGAAGGTCGAATCACGATCGACCGCTACCTGGACGCTGTCAGCCAGTACGCCAGTGCGGTCGCTCAAGAGGCTCAGTTCAAGACGACCTACAACATCTCGATCGTGGCCCTCGAAGAGGCCAAGGGCACCCTGCTCGCCTACGACAACATCGCCGTGGCGGAAGGCCCGCATCCCAAGAAGGCCTATGTTCAGGCCCGCGACCAGCAAGCGGCTCACCGTCAACTGCCGGTGGGTGGAGAGGGCAACTACGCACCGCGACCGATCACCGGCCCGCCTGGTCCTGACCCGGTCGCACCGATGGTCTCGCCCGGAGCCGAACCGACGGGACCGATTCCTCTGCTCCCGGCCCCGGTGGGACCGCTCGGTCCGCCCGCGACGCCCGTCAACCCGACGGTCCCAGCAGGTGAGCCGCCCATCCTGTCACGGTCGGCTCCCTCGCCCACGCAGCCTTCGCGGTCGGTTCCGGCTCCCGTCGAGCCCGAGGTGATTCCTGCCTCGGCCACGACGACGACGCCTGCCTCGATTGCCGAAGGGGATAACGATCTGCCCCCGCTTCCGGTCTCGATCGAACTGCCGCCGCTGCCTCCTCAGTAAGCTCGCGGACCACGAAGTCAGAGCACGAAGGAAACGATGCCGGGCCGGACCTTCTTGAGAAAGAAGGTCCGGCCCTTGCTCGTTTGACGCAATCCAATCGAAGGTGGAGAGACGTATCGACGTCGGCGAGGGACCAAGCGCTCAACCTGAGCCAGGGGGAAGTTCGGCCCCGAGGAAAAGTCTCCGCCGATTGTCGGAACTTTGTTGACCATGCCCTACCAACTCGATCAGAATAAGTCGCAATCCGGCTCGTCCGTGCCCGGCGTGCGGACTCGGAACGGAGCGGCCTGATCTGATCCCTCGTTCTGGAAGGTCGATACGATGGAAGGCTCCCAAGGCTCTTGCGGCGGCAACCGGCGGCGTTTCCTGAAGACGGCCGCAGCGGCCGGCCCGGTCCTGGCGGCGGCTAGCCCCTTGCTGGCGGCCGATCCCAAAGCACTTCCCATGATCACCCTCGGGAAGACCGGTCAAAAAGTCTCCCGGCTCGGGATGGGGTCGAGCTGGAGTGTCGCTCCTAGCTTCGTTCAAGCCCTGCTCGCGTCCGGTGTCACCTACATTGACACGGCCGAAGGCTACGAAAACGGCAAGTCAGAGAAAACCATCGGCGAGGTCCTGGCGCGGACGAACAAGCGTAAGGACGTGTTCCTCGTCACCAAGACGAAAGCCCCACGCGGCTTCAGCGGCGACACCACGCCGTCTTCCTACTTCGAGAGGAAGGCCAAGGAGAGCCTCGAACGGCTCCAGACCGACTATATTGATAGTTACTTCATGCACGGGTTCACCGGCGTGCAAATTCCCTTGCTCAGTGATCCGGCCGTGAAGTCGGCATTCGATCAATTGAAAGCGAAGGGGACGATCCGGTACGCCGGTCTGAGCTGCCACGACTCCAAGCTGGTTGAGATCGTCGAGGCCGCCGCCGCGTGCGGCTGGATCGACCATATCATGATCCAGTACAACTACCGGACCATGGATCGTGACGAGCTCAAACGCGCTGTGGATAAGGCGTCCAAGGCGAACATCGGCCTGGTGGCGATGAAGACCCAGGGGGGGGCGAACGAGTTCAAGGGAGCCGGCGAATCGCCTCACTTCAAGGGATTCATGGACAAGGGGTTCAAAAAGGAACAGGCCGCGATCAAGACCGTCTTCGCCGACGAGCGGTTCCACCTCGTCGTGAGCGAGATGATCAATCGCGACATGCTCCGTGAGAACATCGAAGCGACCCGCGATCCCATCACCGCGAAAGAGGCTCGGCTGCTCGAAGAGCATCGCGAGCGGACCTCGAAGCTCTACTGCCACGGCTGCGGCCACTTGTGCGAAACGGCCGCTCACGGCGTTCCCGTAGCCACCGTGCTCCGCTACTTGCGCTACTATGAGACCTACGGCAAGCGGCAAGAAGCCCGGGCACTCTACCAGGCGCTTCCCGCCGAGGCTCGCAACCTGGCTTCCGCCAACCTCGCGGCCGCCGAGGCAGCGTGCCCCCACGGCTTGCCCGTCGCCCAGCTCGTTCAGATTGCCGATCGACGGATGAGCTGAGTCAGGACCTGGTCCTTGCTCGAAGGGCTGGGGTTCGTCCGCGAACCCTGGTCTTTCGGCGTTCGTACCCGCGCCGCGTCTGCCAACGGGCCCAAGCCCACCCTGATGGGGCAAAGGCCAATCGCTCAAAGCGCGTGTTTGTAGGGTGGGCACGGCCCACCATCTTTATCTTCTTTTTTGTGGAGTCGGCTTCAGCCTACCATTACCTACACGGACGGAAGGCTGACAAGCCTTCCCTACAAAAATAGGAACGGTCGCTCAATCGCCCTGACTTCTCAGGGGCGAAACCTGGTGGGCCGTGCCCACCCTACAAAAATCGGGTGGGTGCCTCACGAGCCTTAAGGCCGGGCATGACGCGTGACAACTGACGAACGAACAAATGATCGTTTGTTCGTCAGCCGTCATCCTCATCGTCCGTTTGATCCGGAGCGGGCGTTGGCATAGCCACGTCCTCAGGAACGGCGTACGTCCCGTCGATCCAGCGTCCGAGGTCGACCAACCGGCAGCGATCCGAGCAAAACGGAAAGCTCGGCAACTTGTCGATCGATTCGATCTCGTAGCTCTTGGAGCAGGTTGGGCAGCGTGCCCTGATCATTTTCAAGAGGTCCCGTTGCTGGACGGCTTCGGCGCGTCGGTCTTGGCGGGGGCGGGGGTCGACGAGCTTGACGACGAGTCCGACGACTTATCGGCCGCCGCATGCTTCTTGTACGAGTCGCTGCGGTAGTCGGTTTGGTAGAAGCCCGACCCTTTGAAAATGATTGCGGCCCCGCCGCCGATCTTGCGGCGGAGCTTGACTTCCTTGCACTCTGGGCAAATGGTCTGCGGGTCGGCCTTGATCGATTCGAACGCTTCGAATTCGTGGTTGCAGGCGTCGCAGATATAGTCGTAGGTCGGCATCGAAGATTGACCTCGGTTCGATTCGTCAGGACTGGGCGGGCTTGACCGATACAGCGACCTTGGAGGGCCTGAGGACGCGATCGCGAATTCGATAGCCTTTGCTGAGCTCGTTCACGACCGTCCCGTCGGGGTGATGGGCGTCGGGCTGCTGGACGAGTGCGTCGTGCTCGTTGGGATCGAAGGGCTTACCGAGGGCCTCGATCGGCTCGACACCGTGCTTGGCCAGGATGGCGAGCAATTGCTTGTGGACCATATCAAGGCCTTCGTGAATCCCAGCCGAGGCCGTTGACTTCAGTGCCTCGTTGGCCCGCTCGAGGTTGTCGATCCCGTCGAGCAGGTCACGCGCGAGCGAGCCGACCGCATAAACACGGTCGGAATCCGCCTGCGTCTTCGATCGCTTCTGGAAGTTCATAAACTCCGCGCGGGTGCGCTGGAGCTGATCGAAATACTCATCGCGCTGGCGTTGGACCTGGCCGAGGTCCTCGTTCGCGGATGCGTTAGGCTTGGGCTCGCCGGCAATGTCGTTATCGCTTTGCTGCGTGGTATCGCTCATTCGGATATCCTCCTCGCGGACTGCGCGGCGGGTTCGGTTCGCCTCGACTTGAAAAGTCAGGACTCGCCCGGTTCCGCAGTGTCGGCATCCTCGGTGAAGTAGTCGCGGAGCTTCTCGAAGAAGCTCTTTCGTCTTGGACTGACGTCGAGATGCTCGATCTCGGCCAGTTCACGAAGCAGTTCTTCCTGGCGAGGCGTCAGGTGCCGTGGGGTTTCCACGACGACTTCGACGAGTTCGTCGCCGCGTCCTCGCCCGCTGATGTCGGGCATCCCGCGCCCCTTGAGCCTGAGCACATCGCCGCTCTGCGTCCCTTTGGGGACGTGCAGTCGGTCGGGACCGTCGAGGGTCGGCACCTCGATGTCCGCGCCCAGTGCCGCCTGGGGGAAGTTGATCGGGACCTGGCAGACCAGGTCGTTGCGGTTCCGCTCGAAGAACGGATGCTTGCGGACGAGGATCTGGATCCTCAGGTTGCCCCGCGTCGCGCCTGGGTCACCCGGTTCACCTTGGCCTCGGAGCTGGAGCCACATGCCGCTCTCGACGCCAGGAGGTACGTCCACCTTCAAGTGGGCGACGGCGTTGACACGGCCCGCGCCTCGGCAATTCGGGCAGGGGTCGGTGACGCGCATCCCCTCGCCGCCGCAGGCCGGGCAGGTGGTCGCCACCTGGAAGAAACCGCGCGACTGGACGACCTGTCCCTGGCCGCCGCAATAGTTGCAGCTGACGGCCACGGTCCCTTTCTTCGCCCCCGAGCCTTTGCAGTCGCCGCAATATTCTTGGCGATTGACGTCGATCGGCTTGGTCGTGCCTCTGGCCGCCTCGACGAGGTCGATTTCGAGCTTGAACAGCAGGTCCTGTCCGGGTCGAGGTCCTCGGCGTCGTTGGCCGAAGAGGTCGCCGAAGAGGCCGCCGCCAAAGATGTCGCCGAAGGCGGACATGATATCTTCGGCGTTGCGAAAGTCATGGACCCCGGCCCCTTCGAGCCCGGCGTGGCCGTAGCGGTCGTACCGCTGGCGCTTCGCCTGGTCGGAAAGGACTTCGTAGGCTTCCGCCGCTTCTTTGAAGCGTTTTTCGGCTTCGGCGTCGCCGGGATTCTTGTCGGGGTGATTCTTCAGCGCCAGTTGCCGATAAGCTTTCTTGATTTCATCCTGAGAGGCTTCGCGCTTGATTTCAAGAATTACGTAATAGTCACGCTTCGTGGTTGCCATCGGCATGGCGTCTCGCTCAGGTCTGGGGTATCAGGGGGCGGCGTCCGGCATGCTCCAGGATATCATCTCGGGCCGAGGCGTGACACGGCCCAATTCCGGCTCAGCTCGACACCAAGGTATCGCGAACCAAGGATGAGAGGCCTGCGCAAGTTTCGGGAGATGTGATGGGTGGCACGGGATGACCGGCCATCCATTAAGAGAGACAGACCCGAGGAAATGCCCACTCGGGAGCGAGTGGGCATCACCTCGGGAAGGTTGCGAACCGATTAGCGGACCGAACCTTCGACGCGGGTCGCTCCGTCTTTCTCGTCGTCTTTGATGTTGGTGATCATCGCCTCGGTGGTGAGCATGAGGGCGGCGATCGAGGCGGCGTTCTGCAGGGCCGAACGTGTCACCTTGGTGGGGTCGACGATGCCGGCCTTGAACAGGTCGACGTATTCGCCGGTGTTGGCGTTGAAGCCAACGGCGCCTTCACGCGACTTGACCTCTTCGGCGACGACCGCACCATCGTGCCCGGAGTTGGACGCGATGTGGCGGATCGGCTCTTCCAGGCCTCGCAGCACGATCGAGGCGCCGAGCTGCTCGTCACCCTGGAGGGTGTCGCGAAGCTTTTCGACGGCCGGGATCACGCGGAGCAAGGCCACGCCGCCGCCGGGGACGATTCCCTCTTCGGCTGCCGCGCGAGTGGCATGAAGCGCGTCTTCGACGCGAGCCTTGATCTCTTTCATGGCGGCTTCGGTCGCCGCGCCGACGTTGATCAGGGCCACGCCCCCGGAGAGCTTCGCCAAGCGCTCCTGGAACTTCTCCTTGTCGTACTCGCTTTCCGTCTCGTCGATCTGACGGCGAAGCTGGTCGATCCGCTTCTGGATGTCGGTCTTCTTGCCGGCCCCTTGGATCAAGGTGGTGCTGTCTTTGTTCACCTTGATCTGCTTGGCCGTTCCCAGGTCCTTGAGAGTCAGGTTCTCAAGCTTCAGGCCCAGGTCTTCGCTGATGACGGTCCCGCCGGTCAGGATCGCGATGTCGGCGAGCATCGCCTTGCGGCGGTCACCGAAGCCGGGAGCCTTGACCGCGGCGATGTTGAGCACACCGCGGAGCTTGTTCACGACCAAGGTCGCCAGCGCTTCGCCGTCGACGTCCTCAGCGATGATCAGCAGCGGCTTGCCCGACTGCGCGACCTTCTCGAGCAGGGGGATCATCTCGCGGAGGCTGCTGATCTTCTTCTCGTGAAGAAGGATCAAGGCGTCGTCGAAGATGACTTCCATCGTCGTCGGGCTGGTGACGAAGTAGGGGCTGAGGTAGCCCTTGTCGAACTGCATGCCCTCGACGAACTCGAGCGTCGTGGTCGCGGTCTTGCCTTCTTCGACCGTGATCACGCCGTCGCGACCCACCCGCTCCACCGCGTCGGCAAGCATGTTGCCGATCTCGGCGTCGTTGTTGGCCGAGATCGTGCCGACTTGCGCGATCTCTTCTTTCTTGGAGACGGGGCGAGAGAGGTTGTCACGCAACTCGGTGACAGCGGCCTCGACCGCCTTCTCGATCCCGCGGCGGACGGCCGTCGGGTTGGCCCCCGAGGTGATGTTGCGGAGCCCCTCGCGGAAGAGAGCGCGGGCCAGGATGGTGGCGGTCGTCGTGCCGTCGCCAGCCGTGTCGGAGGTCTTCGACGCGACGACGTTGACCAGCTTGGCGCCCATGTTCTCGAACGGATCCGGCAGCTCGATCTCCTTCGAGACCGTGACGCCGTCCTTGGTGACAGTCGGGCCACCGAACGATTTGCTGAGAATCACGTTGCGCCCGGTCGGCCCGAGCGTGGTGCCCACGGCGTGGGCCAAGACATCGACGCCTTCGAGCAGTTTGCGGCGAGCGGCGTCGGAGAAGAGCAGTTGCTTTGCCACGGGTCAGTTGTCCTTCTCTTGTAGGATGGGCACGGCCCACCAATCGATTGAATGGTGGGCACGCCCACCCCACGGCCGTTTACTTGACGATCTTCGCCAGGATGTCCGACTCGCGGAGGATCTTGATTTCCTCGCCGTCCACCTTGATCTCGGTACCCGAGTACTTGCCGAAGAGAACTTCATCCCTTCAACCACGCCGATCGGGGCACGCTCGCCCGAATCAAGCAACTTGCCCGGGCCTACGGCCAGGACGCGGCCACGCTGCGGCTTTTCCTTGGCGGTGTCGGGCAGCACGATGCCGCCGGCCGTCTTCTCCTCAGCCTCAATCTGCTGGATCACAACGCGGTCTTCGAGCGGGCGAATCTTGGCCATCTGAGTGCATTCCTTATCACGTTCGGTTCGACCCCGTGCCGACGGGGCCGAACGTGGTTCCGGGGAAAATGTCGTCTATTCCAAAGCAGGCCGGGCAGCCGGGATCACATCATCCCCATGCCGCCCATTCCGCCCATGCCACCCATTCCTCCCATGCCGCCCATTCCACCCATGCCTCCGCCGTGGTCATCATGGTGACCGGCGGCTTCCGCCTTCTTCTTGGGCTCGGCGATAATGGCTTCGGTGGTCAGGAGCAGTGCGGCGACGGAAGCGGCGTTCTGCAAGGCCGAGCGTGTGACCTTGGTGGGGTCGACGATGCCGGCGGCGAACATGTCGCCCCAGGCGCCGGTGTCGGCGTTGTAGCCGAAGTTGGCTTCCTTGGACTTGAGGATCTTGTTGACCACGACGGCGCCGTCGACGCCGGCGTTTTCGGCGATCGAGCGAGCGGGCTGCTCGAGGGCGCGGCGAATGATGTTGACGCCCAACGCCTGGTCGCCGGTCAGCTTGAGGGCGTCGAGGGAGGTGATCGCCCGGATCAGGGCGGTGCCGCCGCCGGGGACGACCCCTTCTTCGATCGCGGCGCGGGTTGCGTGCAGGGCGTCCTCGACCAGAGCCTTACGCTCTTTCATCTCGGTCTCGGTGGCCGCACCGACGTTGATGCGGGCGACGCCGCCGGCGAGCTTGGCGAGCCGCTCTTGGAGCTTCTCGCGGTCGTACTCGCTGTCGGTCTGGGTGATCTCGCGGCGGATCATATCGACCCGTCCCTTGATCTCCTCCTGGGTGCCCACGCCTTCGACGATCGTGGTGTTTTCGCTGTCGATGGTGATCTTGCGGGCGCGGCCGAGGTCGGTGAGCTGAATGCTCTCGAGCTCGATGCCGAGGTCCTTGAAGATCGCCTTGCCACCGGTGAGAACGGCGATGTCGCCGAGCATTGCCTTGCGGCGGTCACCGTAGCCGGGGGCCTTAACGGCCGCGACCTTGAGGATGCCGCGGAGCTTGTTGACGACCAAGGTCGCCAGCGCTTCGCCTTCGACATCCTCGGCGATCACCAGCAGCGGCTTGTTCGACCGAGCGATCAGCTCGAGCAAGGGGATCAGCTTCTGGGGGGAGCTGACCTTCTCCTCGTAGAGCAAGATGAAGGCGTCTTCGAGGACGACTTCCATCCGATCCTGGTCGGTGACGAAGTGGGGGGAGAGGTAGCCGCGGTCGAACTGCATCCCCTCGACAACGTCGACGGTGGTCTCGTTGCCCTTGCCTTCTTCGACGGTGATGACACCGTCGGTGCCCACCTTCTCGAAGGCGTCGGCCAGCTTCTCGCCAATGATCGTGTCATTGTTCGAGGCGATGGCGGCAACCTCGGTGATCTCCTTCTTGCCGGAGACCTTCTTGGACTGCCCCTTCACGTGCTCGACGACGGCTTCAACCGCCTTCTCGATCCCTCGCTTCAGCGCCATCGGATCGGCGCCCGCGGCCAGAGCTTTGAGCCCTTCCTTGAAGATGGCCTCGGCCAGGACGGTGGCGGTGGTCGTGCCGTCGCCCGCAGCGTCGGAGGTCTTGCTGGCAGCCTCCTTGACGAGTTGGGCACCCATGTTTTCGTAGGGATCGGTCAGCTCGATCTCTTCGGCCACGGTCACACCGTCTTTGGTGACGGTCGGGCTGCCCCAGCCCTTGTCGATCACGGCGTTGCGGCCGCGCGGGCCCAGGGTGCTCCGGACGGCCCGGGCCAGTTTGGTCACGCCGCTCGCCAGCTTCTGGCGGGCCTCCTCATCGTAGGCCATCATCTTCGCCACGGTGGATTCTCCTTCGACGCGGTCGGGAGCCGTCACTCGTCGTACCTGAGGCCGACGACGACGCGGGGGTCGACCGCTCGCGCGGTTCCCCTTTGTACTTAAAGTTCGTTGAACCAAATGCAACTGGCATACCGTCATTTCTTGCGAATTCTAAGTCGCTCTTGACTAAGGAGTTGTGCTTTATTCCCAGCGAGTGGCCTTCGTGCCGGGATCTGCCGTTTTGGCAGCCCTCGGTCATGTTTGTCATTTTCGGGCGGCCCTTTTCGCCGCGGTCGGTCTCGGGTGTCGACGGTTGGGAGTGGCCTGTATTGACTCGCGGGAGCCCTTGTTGGGTAGGAATAAAAAACGGCTCGCCCCCCTTGGTCGGAGGTACGAGCCATTCGGGCGCAACACCCCATTCTGCGGGGTGATCAGCAGAGTTCGTTGATCACTCTGCCGGTCGAACCGATGGTGATTGGTCGCCCCGCGCGGTTCTTGAAGCTGGTTTCGGGGTCGATCCCCATCTGACGATAAAGGGTGACGAGCAGGTCTGGCGGGGTCACGGGACAATCCTTGGGGACTTCTCCCCTTGAGTTGCTGGAGCCGATCACGCGGCCTTGAGCGAATCCACCGCCGGCGACCAGTACGCTCATCACCTCGCCCCAGTGATCGCGTCCTGGGACGGGGTCGATGCCGGGCAGGCCTTGGTTGATTCGAGGGGTCCGGCCGAACTCTCCCATGACCAGCACGACGGTCGAGTCGAGCATGCCGTGCATTTCGAGGTCGTCGACCAGGGTGGCGACGGCATTGTCGACGATCGGCAAGACCCGTTTCATTCCCGACTCGAGACTGGAGTGGAAGTCCCAGCCACCATAGGTCAGGGTGACGAACCGGACGCCCGCCTGGACGAGCCGGCGGGCCATCAAGGCGCTTTGGCCCCAGATATGGCGGCCATAGCGGTCGCGCAGCCTCGGGCTCTCCTTGCGGATATCGAAGGCGGCACGAGTGGCGGGGCTGGACACCATCGTGAACGCATCCTGGCTGAATTGATCGAGCCCATCCATCAGGCCCGAGGCGTCGACGTCACGCCTGACGTGGTCGAATGCGCCCAGGAGGCTGCGCCTGCCCTCAATCCGTGGTAGGTCGACACCGGCGGGAGGGGAGAGGTTCGGGACCGTGTAGGCATCGGAATTGGGATCGCCGTCGGCCGAGAACGGGTTGTAGCCAAGGCCAAGGTAGGCTGCGCCATGGTAGCCGGGGGCGAGACCGACCGAGTGGGTCTGGGGTAGGCCCACGTAGGCGGGCATGCCCGGCGTCTTCGCCCCCTTCAACTTGGCGATGATCGATCCGGCCGAGGGATACTGGGGCGCCAGATTCACGGACGTCGATCCGAGCACTCCCGTGAGCATCCAGTGGGCGGCCGCGAAGTGATCGCCGGTGTGGTGGTGCATCGAGCGGATGATCGACATCCGGTCCATCATTCGAGCGTGCTGGGGGAACAATTCCGAGATCCGGATCCCGGGCACGGACGTCTCAATCGAGTTGAGGGGCCCACGAAACTCGATCGGCGCATCGGGCTTCGGGTCATACGTTTCATGCTGAGGCGGTCCGCCGTCGAGCCAGACCAGGATCACCGACAGGTCGCGGCCCTTGGCTTGTCCCGCCGCGCTGGCGGCGGCCTCGATCCGCAGGAGATCAGCGAGGTTGAGGCCGGCGAGGCCAAGAAATCCCGCCTTGAGGAAGGCACGCCGATTCGGCCTCGATGCTTGAGGCGAAGTGTGACCCATCAGTTCCAGCATCGGAAGTGACTCCACGGCGGTACTGGTCGCGAGGGACGCGAACGGGGGGTAGGCAACAACGCTTCAAGGGCGGGGGGGGAATCCGAGTGGGGAACGGCCGTGGAAACCACGGCCCTGTCCCGGATCCTAAGGACTATCCGTCAGTCGTTGAACTGAAACTCCTTCGCATTGATCAAGGCCCAGACGATATCTTCGTACGCCTCACGCTTCTTGTCGGAGTGGGCGGTGAGATGGGCCAAGGCGCTGGCGGTTTCACCGCTCGACGGGGCGCGGCCGAAGGCGGCCCAGAACAACTCCTCCACCTTGGCCTCGTCGGGTCGACTGTCCTTCGTGAGGGCCTCAGCGCGGCCGCCGGCCGCGGCCAGCTTGCCTTGAACTTCACCTGAATTCAGGAGCATCAGGCTCTGGCCCAGGCTGGCGTCTCCGACCCGTTCGCACTCGCACGGGGTGTCTCGCTTGGGGCGTCCGAACGTATCGAGAAAGGCCGAGACAACACTTTCGTCGGGTAACTCGATGGCCCGAGTTCCGGCGGGAAGGCCGGCGAACGGCGTTGGCACTCCCGAGACCTGGGAGATGGCGTCAAGCAGGACCTCCGCGCCCAGCCGCTTGGGATAGTGGCGGGCGAAACTCTGCTTGTCCTTGCTGTTGTACTCGTTCGGAACGCTCGAGAGTCCGTAGAGCCGGCTCGTGCAGATCGTGCGGACCAGTCGCTTGAGGTCGTAGCCGTTCTTGACGAAGTCATCGGCCAGGCCATGCAGCAAGTCAGGGTTCGAAGGGGGGTTCGTCAGTCGGAGGTCGTCCATCGGCTCGACGATCCCGCGGCCGAAGAAGTGGGCCCAGTAGCGATTGACGAGTGCTTTGGCGAAGAACGGATTTTCCGGATTGGCCATCCAATCGACGAGTTTCTGGCGAGGATCCTCGCTGGTCGCGATCGGAACGACCTCGCCACCCAGTCCCTTCGGACTCATGACTTTCTTCGTCTTGGGATGCGTGACCGCGCCGGTCCGAGCGGTGAAGATCACCTCGCCTTCCCGGCCGCTCCGTTGAGCTTGGGCGGAGGGCTTCCGGCCGATCCGCGCGAAGAAGGCCGCGAAGCCGTAATAGTCGTCCTCACTCCACTTCTCGAACGGGTGGTGGTGGCACTTAGCACACTGGAGCCGCATCCCGAGGAAGACCTGTGCCGAGTCGTCGACGAACGCATCAGCCGCCTTGATCTGGCGATACCACTGGACCGGCGGCGAGGTCTCGGGCGTGCCGCTGGCGGCGAGAATCGAGCGGACGAACTGGTCGTAAGGCGTATTTCGGGCCAGGTTTTCGCGGATCCAGTCGTAGAAGGCGAAGGTTCCATGCTGGGCCTTCGCATTGCCCTCGCGCTTGTTGCGGAGGATGTCGGCCCATTTGATCGCGAAGTACGTCGAGTATTCCGGTCGTTCCAAGAGTTGATCGACGATCGTCAATCGCTTCTCGGGGCTAGGATCGGCGACGAATGCCTTGATTTCCTCGGCTGTCGGCAGGGTTCCGATGATGTCGAGCGAGGCGCGGCGAATGAACTCGGCGTCGGTGCACGATTCGGAAGGGAGGATTCCGAGCGCCTTCCACTGCTTGAGTGACGCGACGTCGATGAGGTTGTTGGGCCGGAACTCAGGAGCGGCCACGATGGGCAAGCCGAGGGGAACCGTGGCGCGGAAGACGGCCACCTGCCCCTGGTAGCGAGCCATGATGCCCGCCTGGCCGGAGAGTTCCCGGGTCGCGACCTTCCCCCCCTCCGCAACGTCGGCCACCTCCGGGTCGTTCGACTGATATTGCGCCCAGCGGGTCACATCCTCGGTCGTTCCATCGGTGTAGTGGGCCGTCACGATGATCTGCTGCGATGTCCCCCGCGTCATGACCCGGCTGTCGGGGTAGACCTCGATCCCGGAGACCGTCGGGTCGGTCGCTTTCCCGACCGGCATCCCTCCCCCGATCCAGCGGCTGATCACGCGAAACTCTTGCGAATCAAGGTTGAGCCGGCGCCCGCCGCCGTGAGGGACGGTTGCGGTGGCCTTGGTGAGCAGCAAACTCTGTTCGGGCCGGGCAGGAAAGAGCCTTCGACCGCGCCCTTCCTTGACGAGTGCTTCGTAGTCGAGGATCGGCTCGAAGCCGAGCAGGCTGAGCCGGAACCCGTTCTGACCGCTGGCCTTGCCGTGGCATCCCCCGGAGTTGCAGCCAAGCTTGGTGAAGATCGGCACGACCTGGTTGGCGAAGTTGACCGTCCGCTCCGTTGCAAACTCGGTAACAGTCACGGGCACCTCGACCGTCCGCTCTCCCGAGCGCACCGTGATGGTCGCCGCGCCATCTCCCTTTGCCGAGATCATCCCCGAGGCGTCGATTTCCGCGACCTTGGGGTCGGACGACACGAACTTGGCCTGGCTCGACGCGTCGCGCGCGGCCGAATCCGCGGCAATCATCTCGACCGCAAGTTGCTGGACCGAGTCGGGACCGCGGAGGACCACACGAGGCGGGACGACCCGGAGCGGGTCCGGCTCGGCTCCTTCCGTCGTCGGTCGATCGGCCCAAGCAGCGGTCGTGCAGAGTCCCCAGAGCACAAAGATGCGAGCCGCCCGGCTGGGAATCCACCAAGAGGTTGAGCGAAGAATCCGTGTCATCCGCCGTCGTTGCATCGCAGAGTCTCCCTTGGCAGCCTCCACGATCGGAGGGGTTCGATGTTCACTCTACAATCATCAAACCGCCCCGACAACCTTCGTGTTGAATATTTCTTTGACGTCGAGAGGAGCGCCTTCTGGGAACGACTTGGCGATTCCTGCTCTGAATCCGCGGCAGGGTCTGGACGAACCTGCCGCGGGTGTTTATTCTATGGGGGCAGTCTGACCGGGTAGCTCAGTCGGTAGAGCAACGGACTTCAACAACGGAACGCCGAACGAAGAAATAGGAGCCTCTCGCGGGAAGAAACTGAACCGCGAAGAGTGAATGCCGCAGTATGCTGGGACGCCCTGAGAGCTTCGCCACCACAACGTCGCCGGTAACGGCAAGCGTGACGGTCTGAAAAGGCGAAGATTGGGTAATCAGCAGGCAAGGGACCGGCGGATCGCCGGCCTCGGCCCCAGAGACTAGACGCGGCACGCCTGAGATGGCGATGGGATAGTCCAGACGCTCAACACCTGAAGAGCTTTTTCCTTCAATGCGAAGGCTTCAGGGGGTCGGTGAAAGCCGATGAGGTACGTTAATCCGTTGGTCGAGGGTTCGAGCCCCTCCCCGGTCACTTGAGTTTCGAGTCGAGAACGGCCTTAGTTCTGAATTTAGGGTTGAATCTCGACGGTGGAGTGGTGGCTTTTCAAATCGGGAGAATTGGCAGCCTGCCGCTTCTCCTGAACCACCCTGGTTCGAGTGTAAGGCCTTGCTTTACACTCCCCCTGCCCTTCTTTCGCTCTCGATTGAGGCCAGCGATTTCGCTGGCCTTTTTTTATTGGGAATTGGCGAGCTCGTCGCGGTTCCGCGACCCTACGGCCATCTCGAGCCGTCGAATCAAGGAACGAACCGATCCGCTCGCGTCACGAGCGCCGGTCGTATTTCCATCCCCTGGGACCGAAGGCGGGACGCCCGCGATCCCAGGGGACGCAACCGATGCGCGGAAACTGCATTAATCCGTGGCCGGTTCGCTCTTCTCGAAATCGGCTGAACTGATCGAGACTCGCTCCGAACCATCTGCCGCGATGGTGATCGGGATCGACCAGACGAAGTTCTTGACCGCGCACAGGCTCGAGTCTTTGCTACAGACGAAGGAGCCGAACGACAACTTGACTGTGAATGAATCGCCCAGTTTGGTTGTTTGTGCGAGTGGAACGTCGACCGTGAAGACTTCCGCGGGGGGATTAATCTTTCCCGTCGTGGATCCCTTGGCGAGAATCCCAATTTTCTCGGGAGTTTCGACCAGGTAGGGCATGGCAACGTCAGGGCTGATCTTATAGCCAGGCTCCAGGGGGAGGGTCACTTCGAATTTGATCGCTTTGCCAGGTGCGACCTTTGCCATCTTCAAGGTGGCGAGCTTCGCCCTCGGGAAAGTGGGATTTCGCTTGGGAGGCGCAGGGGGCTTGAGCCCTTTGATCTCGAGCGTCTTCACCGTTTTCTCGCCCAGGTCGACCACCCGGATCAGCCCATTGTTTGTGTCGGCGACGTAGAGGTTCGTCCCCGCCACACTGAGCCCGCCGGGCTGATAGAATCGGGGAGGATCATTGGAATCGCCATGCTGCTTGTTGCCGACCAAGGTCTCAACGGTCCGGGTTGCGGGGTCGCAGACCTTGATCTTGTTGTTGTAGGTATCGGCGATGAACAATTTGCCGTTACCGTAAGCGACCCCCAGGCAGTGCTGGAGGCGGACGACATCTCCCTTGCCATCAACATCTGCGAATACGAAGAGGCCCTGGCCAACGATGGTGCGGACCACCGGCTTTCTTTTGTCGAGGACGATTTCGCGGATCGCGGAGACCTCGGAGTCGGCCACGAACAGGTTCTTTCCGTCGGTCGCCAGGCCACTCGGCTGAGAGAAGAGGGCCGTGTGAACGGGGCCATCCTCGATATTCTCCGAGCCCTCCCCTGCCCAGACAGTGACCGAATCCGAAGGGATATCGTACCGCCAGATTTGGTGGGTGCCGGCCATCGCAATCGCCAGGGTCTTGGTGCCGGGAATGAGCACGAGGTCCCACGGGCTGCTCAAACTCGTCGACTTCCCCGCTCCCGCTCCGGATCGGCGATGGCCTTGCTGGCCCGTGCCCGCCACGGTGGTGACCTTTTTGGTCTTGAGATGGATTGCACGGATCGCGTGATTCTCGGTGTCGGCGACGTACAGGGTGTCATCGACCAGGCAGAGCCCTTGGGGCCGGTTGAACTCTGCTTTGGCGTAGTCGCCGTCGACCATGCCGATTCCCCCCGATCCCACCACGACTGACTTCCGACCGTTGAGGTCGGTCAGGACGACCCGGTTGTGGGCGGTGTCCGCGATGAAGAGTTGCTTGCTCTTCTCGTCGGCCAGCACTTTTCCAGGATAGAGCAGTGGCTCGGTGTCCGGCTTATCGCTCTCGGCGGAAAACTGGAGCGGGGTCGTATTCAGGTCCCCTTTTGCCTTGTGCTTGGCCACGCGCAGGCCGATTTCGTGGTCGAGGATCGCGTAATTTCCTTCCCCACTGACCTTGCCGATGGGAGTTCCGTCGACGTCGATCAGGACCATGGTCGGCCAGCCAGTGGCCCCGAACCGATTCCAGAGGACCTGGTCGGCGTCGTTGATCACGGGGTGTTTGATTTGATACTCGGCCACCTTGCGGCGAATATTCTCGGTCTGGCGCTCGTCGTCGAATTTGGGAGAATGGACCCCGATCACGACGAGTTCGTCCTTGTACTTCTGTTCAAGCTTGGCAAGGTCGGGCAGGACGTGGTGGCAGTTGATGCAGCAGTATGTCCAGAAGTCGAGGAGAACGAGCTTGCCCCGAAGCTCTTCGAGTCGAATCGGCCCGGAGTTAATCCAGTCCACGCCTCCTTCCAGGCTCAGCTTGGGCGTTTGCAGGAACGAAGTCCGCTCTATTGGAATCGTTCGCGAAGCCGGCTTTCCGGTGGGCTTGGAACCCGCCGCCGCCTGATTTTGCAGGATGCAGGCCGCGATTGACATGACGAGTGACGACGTCATGACAAGGCCCAACAACCATCGGGCCATGGACTTCGGTTGACGCATTGCCAGCGATCCTCTCAAAGACGGCACGGAGTAACGGTGGATTCCGAAAGTCGTAATTCCATCAATATTGTAATCAGCGCAGGGACGGGCGAGGAGGATTATTTTGATCGAGACGATCACGAGGAGTTCGGGTCCGGTAAGAGAGTGGGGCTCGACGTGGCTGGTAGTCGAGCCATTGGATCGTTAAGATCTGGTGTATAGTTGAGGCGTCGTGGCAAGCGCCGGGTGCGGGCTTTCCGATCTTCGAGGACTCGTTGCGAGGCCGATCCTCGAAGGCCAACCGAGCCACGGGTCGCCGTGGCCCCTGTCTCTCCCGCCTTTGGTCAGTTCGAGAACTTCCGGCATGGATAAATCTCTCGTCTGCAACGCCTCGTCCAAAGACAACGACCCGTTCGGTGAGCTCAAAATCTTCAGCGGAAAGGCCAGCAAAGGCCTGGCCAGCGAGATTGGCGCCAAGCTGGGAATCGAACTGGCTCAATCCGAGACCAAGACCTTCAGCGAGGGGAACGTCTTCGTCCGGGTGCTGGAGAACGTGCGCGGGCGCGACGTCTTCATCATTCAGGGGACGGAGTATCCGGTTAACGACAACTTCATGGAGTTGCTCTTCTGGATCGACGCGTTCCGACGCGCCAGCGCAACCCAGGTGACGGCGGTGATCCCGTTCTTCTCCTACGCCAAGGGAGACAAGAAGGACGAACCGCGAGTCTCGATTCGAGCCCGGGTCTGCGCCGACGCCATCGAGGCGGCCGGGGCCGACCGCGTGCTGACGATGGACCTGCACAGCCCGCAAATCCAGGGGTTTTTCAAGATCCCGGTCGACCACCTCTATGCCATGCCAGTCCTGGTCGACTACTTCCGCAAGAAGCAGATCCCCGACCTGGTCGTGGCCTCGCCCGACGTCGGATTCGGCAAGCAGGCGTACCGGTTTGCGAAGATGATGCATACCAACGTCGTCTTCGGCAACAAGGTGCGGCACTCGCACGACGAACAGGCCGAGATGCTCGACATCGTGGGCGAAGTCGAAGGCAAGAACGTTCTGATCGTCGACGACTTCACCATCTCGGGAGGCACCCTCATCGAGATGGCCAATGCCTGCAAAGAGCGCGGGGCGCTCGACGTCTACGCGTGTGTCTCGCATGGCGTCTTCTCCCAGGGATCGGCGGCAAAGATTGCCCGGAGCCCGATCAAGGAGCTGGTCCTGACCGACACGATCGGCTACCGATTCGAGCCCCTCGCCCCTTGTTGCAAGATCATCAGTGTCGCCGGCCTCTTCGCCGAGGCCATTCAGTCGATCCACCGCCGCGAAAGCGTCAGTCGGCTATTCGACTTCTGACGCCTGGCGCGGACGAGACCGTGATCGTCGCCAACGATCCCAGCTCGCTTCGAGGGCCATGGCCAGCCATCGCCCTCGGCGGGCCTGGCTTTGCGCCTCGTTTCAACGCGTTGACTTCGGTAGGACCGCTGCCTAGCATGACTGGAGGCGTTACCTGAACGCGCCGACAGTTCTACCGGAGGGTGCAGAATGGCGACGGAGCGGCCCAGAACCCTGGGCGATTTGCGGGCCAGCGGTTATCGAATGGAGTCCGTCAAAGACGAGATGAGGCGCAACCTGATCGCCACGATCCAGGCGGGACGCCCACTTTTCCCCGATATCCTGGGCTACGAAGAGACGGTTGTCCCCCAGATCCAGAACGCCATCCTCTCCCGGCACGACATCCTCTTTCTCGGACTCCGCGGCCAGGCCAAGACACGGATGCTCCGCCAGCTTGTCCACCTGCTCGATGACGCCATGCCGATCATCGCCGGGTCGGAGGTCCACGACCATCCCTACGCCCCGCTCTCCAAAGAGGCTCGCGACCGGGTCGCCGCCAGTGGCGACGCCACACCGATCGACTGGGTCGGCCGCGACGCACGCTATCAGGAAAAGCTCGCCACCCCCGACGTGACGATCGCGGACCTGATCGGCGAGATTGATATGATCAAGCACGCCGAGGGACGCTACCTCTCGAACGAATTGACCATGCACTTCGGTCTGATCCCGCGCACCAACCGCGGGATCTTCTGCATCAACGAGCTGCCCGACCTTTCCCCCAAGATTCAGGTCGGTCTGTTCAATGTGCTTGAAGAACGCGACATTCAGATTCGCGGCTACCCGGTGCGGCTCACGCTCGACCTCTGCATGGTCTTCTCGGCGAACCCCGAAGACTATACCAACCGAGGCCGGATCGTCACGCCGCTGAAGGATCGGATCGGGTCGGTCGTCCGCACCCACTACCCGCTGACTCGTGAGTTGGGCATCGCGATCAGCGACCAGAACGCCTGGCTCGATCGGACCGGTGGCGAGCTGGCCATTCCGATCTACGTCAAA
This sequence comes from Singulisphaera photorubra, assembly GCF_045290345.1. Taxonomy (GTDB): domain Bacteria; phylum Planctomycetota; class Planctomycetia; order Isosphaerales; family Isosphaeraceae; genus Singulisphaera. The sequence goes on from NZ_CP155447.1 coordinate 8,114,082, forward strand.
GAGATTATTGAAGAGATCTCGCGACTGGCGCGGTCGTCGTCGCACGTGAACCAGCAGTCGGGCGTCTCGGTTCGGATGTCGATCGCCAACCTCGAAAATGTCGTCTCCAACTCCGAGCGGCGTGCCCTGCTCTGCGGCGAACGCTGGATCGTGCCGCGCATCTCGGACCTCGCCCATGTCGCCACCAGCTCACGCGGTAAGCTCGAGCTCACCATGTCCGAGGACGACGGCAACGAGGACAAGCTGATCAGCCGGATCGTCGACGAGGCGGTCAAGAACGTCTTCGCTCAGCACCTCGACGCTCGCGAGTTCCGCGCCGCGGTGGGCTACTTTGAATCGGGCAATGGTATCGAGATGGGCGACACACTTTCGGCCAAGGAAGTGCTCTCCCGGATCGAAAAGGTTCCTCACCTCCGCAAGCGGGCGGATGAATTCGCCCGCCAGGTCCAGCCCGAGCTGACCGATACGGACGCCCGCGATATTTCCGTCGCCGCCGCCGCCGAGTTCATCCTCGAAGGGTTGCATGTCCACAACAAGCTGAACAAGTCGTCCAAGTCCGGGTCGACTTCGTACAAACGCTAGTGGACGAATGCCCCAAGCTCGCGCCCGATTGAGGAAGGAGTACTCGTGTCTTTCTACGAATACAGTAAGTGGGACGGCTCTCAAGAGTTCCAGCCTCAGTCCGCCGAAAAGGCCTTCGACCAGTTGTCGGAGTATCTCCTCCAGCATGGCGAGCAAGTCCTCCGCAACCTGGACGAGTTCGAGGAGGACGAGATTCCCGACCTGCTCCAGCAGATCGAGAAGCAAGGCCTGATCGAGCAGGACGACGAAGGAAAGTGGCAAGTCAGTCCCAAGGGACTTCGGCGGATCCAGGAAAGTGCGTTATCGAGCCTGTTCCAGACGTTTCAGCGCGACGCGGTCGGCAAGCACGACACCCCTCAGAAAGGGGAAGGGACGGTCCGGCTCGACGACTCCCGCCCCTACGTCTACGGTGATTCGCTGGTGAATCTCGACCTCCACGAGACCCTCAAAAATGGACTGGTCCGCCAGGGGGGTGGGTCACCGATCCACCTGCGCTATGAGGATTACGTCGTTCACGACACCGAGTTTCAGTCGCGCTGCTCCACGGTGGTGCTGATCGACATGAGCGGCTCCATGGGCCGCTACGGCAAATACGCCATGACCAAGAAGGTGGCCATGGCACTCCAGGCGATGGTCCGCGCGCAGTACTCGCAAGACACCTTGCAGATGGTTGGGTTCTACACGTATGCCAACCGCATCACCGAACGCGAGTTGCTCAACTCGGCCCCCAAGCCGGTGAGCCTCTTCGACAGTCATGTCCGGCTACGGTTCGACCTCGATAATCCACCGAAGCGCGTTCCTCAGCACTTCACGAATATTCATGCGGGGCTTCGCCTGGCGCGAGGCCTCCTGAGCCGGCAAGGGGCGCAGAACAAGCAGATCATCGTCATCACCGATGGCGAGCCGACCGCGCACCTCGAAGGCCGCGAGGTGGTGCTGATCTATCCCCCCTCGGAGAAGTCGGCCTCGCACACGCTCGCCGAAGTCCGCCGCTGCGCCGCGGCTGGGATCCGGGTGTCGAGCTTCGCCCTGATCGAAGATTACTTCTATCTCGGCCTGGTCAACTTCGTCGAGGAGATGGCGCGGGTCTCGCAGGGTGTCGCCGCCTATTGCTCAGCCGACGACCTCGGCTCATATGTCTTCGATAGCTTTGTCGGGGGCCGACGAAGCCGCCGCATGAGCCGCTGACCGCCGCCTTGCAAGCGACAGCTTCAAAAAGTGGTCGACGAAGCCAGGGTGTCGCCGCAAGGTTGGTCAGGGATTGCCCCGTTCCGCGATCCCGAGCCGAATCCGTGGTGGGCCGTGCCCATCATAAAAGAATTCACATGGGATCTTTTGTAGGGTGGGCACGGCCCATCATCTTGTTATCTCGCTTGGAGTTGCTACTTCGGGAGCGCGGCTCGGCGGCCCAGCGCATCGTAGGTGGCGTACTTGTAGAGTTCGGTCAGTGTAGGGTAGTTGTAGCAGGTCTGAATGAAAAGGTCGGCCCCTTGCTTGAGCAGCAAGGCCGTCAGGCCGACATGGACGAGTTCGGTCGCCTGCTCGCCGATGACGTGAACCCCTAACAACCTCATGTCTTCGACCGCGAAGAGGAGTTTGAGGAATCCCTTGTCATCGCCGATGATGTGTCCGCGAGCGTTCGAGTCGTAAGTGGCCTTGCCGACGATGTAGGGAATCCCCTTCTTCTGGAGTGACTCCTCGGTTTCGCCGGCCATCGAGCACTCAGGGATGGTGTAGATCCCGTAAGGCAGAATCACGGCCATGTCGCTCTTGTACTTCAAGTCGAAGGCGTTGACCATCGCGACGCGGGCTTGCTCCATCGCGGTGGAGGCCAGCGCGGGGGAGCCGATGACGTCCCCGGCGGCATACACATGAGGCGCTTCGGTCTGGTAGCGTGAGTTCACGTGCACCACGCCCCGCTCGTTGACCTCGACTCCGACCCGATCCAACCCCAGGTCTTGGGTATTGCCATTCCGACCCGACGACACCAGGATCGCCCCTGGTTGTAATTCCAGGCCCGACTTGAGCCGGACGTCAATCTCCTCGCCGGCATGAACGAATTCGACCGAGTCGTTAAAGATGAAGCGGATGCCGATCGACTCCATCTGAGCCTGGAGCGAGGCGGCGATCTCGGCGTCGAGCGAGCCGACCGCTCGACCACGCTGCTCGACCACGGTGACGTCGATGCCGAGAATTGCGAACATGCAAGCGTATTCGCAGCCGATCACTCCGCCGCCGACAACGAGCATGCTCTTGGGCATGTGCTGGAGTTGGAGGATCGTATCTGAATCCCAGACCCGCGGATCGTCGAAGGGGTAGATCGGCGGCCGGAACGGTGATGATCCAACGGCGATCAGGACGACGTCTCCCTGAATCAGGGTCTCGCTCCCATCGTTCGAGCGAATCCGGACGGTGTGCGGGTCGACGAACGAGCCCGAGCCGCGGAACAACCGGACGTGATGCCGCGACAGGTTGTTGAGAATCCGGACCCGCTCCTCCTGAGTGACATGCTGCTCGTGGACGAGGAAATCGCGGATCGTCACCTTGTGTTTGATGCTAAGGTTCACTCCGGAGAGGTCGCGGTTGCGGAACCCGGAGAGGAACAAGGCCGTCTCGCGCAGCGTCTTGGAGGGGAGCGTGCCGGTATTCGCGGCCGCGCCACCGAGGCTCGGTTCTTTCTCGATCATCGCCACCGACTTGCCGAAGTAGGCAGCCTGCGCGGCCCCCTTCTCGCCCGCCGGGCCGGAACCGATCACGATGAGGTCAAACTTACTGGAATCCATGAGGGAAGGCCCCGCTCTCTCAACCGTTGGGGTAGGGATCGCACCGCGGTTCCGCAGGCCCGCCGGGCATGAGACTATGCCCCGGTTCCAGGCGTGTCAAGTCGTCGCGCACGATCCAAGGCTCTGGTAGGTTGACGGTTCGGCTGGGCCGGTTTACCCTGGATGGCTCTCCCTTAAGAGGAATCAATACGTGAAAATCATGCTCGTGCCATCGTCGATCGTCACGGATGGCGAGGAGCCTAGTCAGTACTTGATCTCGTACTTGATCAACGATTCCGTGGCCATCGATGCCGGCAGCCTGGGAATCCATGGGGCTCCAAGCAGGCAGGCAAAAGTTAAACACGTTCTGATTTCCCATACGCATATCGACCATACGGCAACGCTGCCGATCTTCGTCGAGAACGCCTACGAGGGAAAGTCCGATTGCGTCACGATCCACGGCAGCGAAACCGTTCTGGAAAGCCTCCGAAACGACATCTTCAACGACCGAACCTGGCCCGACTTCATCGCACTCTCCGAAGGCTCGGCGCCCTTTTTGAGACTCGAACGTCTTGAGCCGGAACGGCCGCTCGAAGTGGAGGGGGTAAAGATCACCCCGATCTCGGTCAACCACGTCGTCCCGACCCTTGGCTTCTTGATCGAGGATTCTCGGTCCGCCGTGTTGATCGCTTCGGACACAGGGCCGACGGACCTCCTCTGGGACTTCGCCAACCAGGCCGAGCACCTCGACGCCGTCTTCCTTGAGGCTGCATTCCCCAACGAAATGAGCGAACTCGCCGCGCTCTCCAAGCACCTGACCCCCGCATTGTTCGGGCTCGAGGTGCAAAAGCTCAAGCGGAAAGCGGCCATTATCGCCGTGCACATCAAGGCGCGTTACCGCAAGCAGATCCTCCGCGAGTTGAGCGAACTCGAGCTACCCAACCTCCAAATCGGTCAATTCGGCATGACCTACGAGTGGTAGCTATCATTCGTCAGGAAGGGCAGACAGGGAGGCCTCTTCTCGCAAGTCGGTTCAAGTTGCCTCTTCGAGGTTGAAGTCTGTGTGTCATACTTGTCGTTCTATCAATATGGGATGGCCCGTAGGCATTCGCCTGCGGGCCTGACGGCGATCCCCTGCGCCGAGTTAGAGTCCTTGTTTTTCCAGGCTATAGGGCACGACCTTCACTCCGCGATTCGACCTGAGGGGCAGCAAGGCATGCTTGAGCTTGGCTTGTTGCTCGGTCCAGCGTAAGCCCGCCAGTGGCGTGAATTTCGGGCCCTGCTGTTGGGGGTCGCGGAACTCGTTGGCATCCAGCAAGGAAACGATGTCCCCCTTGCCGAGTTCGAGCGAGTTGATCAGGTCGGCCGTACTGGTGAGATGAGGCTCGGCGTGCTCGACACCTCCGGCGTCAATGAGCACCATGACGCCGACGGCGATATCCGCCTGCTTCAGATCGGACACGAGCGCGATGAGATCCTCGTTCTTCCACGTTCGCCGGTAGAACTCGCGAATCGTCGGGTCGCCCGACTCGACGCCCACGATCACCCGGCGCAACTGAAGTTGGCGATACGTACGCCACTGCTCGAGGGTTGGCCGGGGCCGCGTCGGGTTGTCGAGGAACGCGTGGACGGCTTCGAGCCTGGGCAGCGGTTCGGTGAATCCTGGCATCTCGCCGGAGGCCGCGCACAATTCACTCTGGGCGATCGTTTCCAGGAAGCCTGTCACCGCTTCGCTCGGGAGTCGAAGAACGTCGCTGCCCGCCAGAAAGATGTTTCGATACTGAAGGCGACGCTGACCGAACAGCTTGACGACTTCGCGGGTGTGGGTGGCGAACTCGTCGCTCGACCGTTGGTAGTGAGGCGCCGGCGATCCCCCGCCAAAGACGATTCCGTCCGCGTGGCCCAGTGTGGCTTGCAGGATGAGGGAGTTCTGGCTGTCCGGCGGTAAAAAGGGCAAGATGCCGTAGGTTGCCAGATATTTTTCGCGATGCGCGAACCAGGCCGTCGCGTCCCATCCCACTACCCGCTCGAGGAAGTCATAAAGCATTTCCGACGAGAGGGGCTGGGCCTTCGAAGGGGGATCGACTCGTTCCAGACGGCCCGCGGCCAGCGCCTCGAGAAGGTCGAGGGCCGTCGCTCGGATCAGGGCATCAAGATCGCTCGCTTCGGCGAAGAAAAGGGTCCGTCGCTTCAGAACAAGGTTCGCCCCCTCACGGACCCGGTCGATCGCCTGGATCGTCGTGTCGAGGCCCTTGAGGTAATGGATCCCGTGGAGAAAGGCACGCTGCCAGCGGCCTTCTCGATCGAAGTGATAGATGGGACCGTCACCGTAGTAAAGCGAGAACGCTCCCTGCTTGAAGCCGGCGAAGATCGGATCTCCCTGGGCGTTGCGGAACATGACGCGAACGCCGTAGAGCGCGCCGGTGTCGAGCAGGCATTCGGCTTCGGTCTGCAAGGCCATGTCAGCAAGATCCTTCGGTCGGATGGTGGGGCGAAGCCAGGTGAGGGGACGGTCGCGAGAAAGCGGCCTCCTCGCCTATTGCCTCTTGCATTATACTCCCGCGCCGAGTGGCGCGAACCGTCGCCTTGCCGCAAGGTTGACTGACGATCCATCGATTCCGTCAGGAGACCAATGGAGGGAACCTTGACGTCCACGTCCTTTCCCCCGCTCTTCGGAACCGAGGTCGGCGAACCGCGCTGGCGGCGTCTCTTCGAGCCCGTCTTGATCGGCCTGTTGGCTCTGACGTTGAACCTCGCGGGTAACGGTCGGACGAGTTTGTGGGATCGTGACGAGCCCAGATACTCGGCCTGCGTCCGCGAGATGCGAGCGCGGGGCGACTGGATCCGGCCGACTTTCAACGGCGAACCGCGCTACCATAAGCCAATCCTGATTTATTGGCTGATGCGAGCGGGAGTCGCTCTTGGGGGAGATAACCCGTTCGGAAGCCGGCTCATCTCGGCGATCGCGGGGGTTGGCACGTGCCTGCTCGTCAGGTCGATGGGCCGGCGAATGCTCGGCCCTCAAATGGGGATGCTCGCCGCACTCATGCTCGCGACGGCCCCGATCATGGTCACGGAATCGAAGCTCGCGACGACCGATGCCACGCTGACGCTCTTCCTGGTCGGCGCCCAGTTCTGCCTTTGGGAACTGGCGCAACGTCCCTCACGCCGGCTCGCCGCGGGGTTCTGGAGCTTGATGGCCCTGGCGACACTCACCAAAGGGCCGGTCGGCGCCGCCTTGATTGCCGTCTCGGGCATCGTCTCCTGGTGGTGGGGAGGACCAACCGCATGCTGGAGCCGGCTGCGCTGGCGGTGGGGCCTGAGTGGGTTCCTGGTCGTCGTCGCCCCCTGGCTCGTGACGATTGGCCTCCTCTCTCAGGGTGAGTTCTTTCGCTTCGCGATTGGAGAACAGGTCATCCATCGCGTGGCGAGCGGCATGGAGAAGCATACCGGCTTCCCAGGCTACTACCTGGTGACGACGCTTGGAACGTTTCACCCGTGGTCGGCGCTTCTGCCCGCGGCGCTCTTTGGGGGCTGGACGAGGCGGCGGGAGCACCCGCTGTTCGGCTTTCTGCTCGGGTGGGCCGTCGGCCCATTGATCCTTCTGGAATGCGTCCAGACGAAGCTGGTTCACTACTACTTACCAGCGATCCCGGCCTGCGCACTTCTGGCCGCCTGGCTGGTTGCGACGGTCGTCAAGGAAGGGGTCAACCTCAGGCGGTGGCCGTTGGGGCGTGTCGGCGTCGGCCTCCTGGGCGGGACCGCGGTCGTGCTCTTCGCGGGATTGATCGCGGCCGCCACACTGCTCCCCGTCAGCCTCCGCGGGCCGCTCCTGTTTCTGGCGATCATACTGGCCTTGGGAACCACGTACGCCGTCACTCGAATCTTCCGCGGGTTGACGGAACGGGCGGTGGGAGGTCTGGTCACGACCTGGGCGATCCTCATGCTTGCCATGGGCGCCTGGGTGCTCCCGGCGGCCGAACCGTATCGAACGCCTCGGATCGTGGGTGAGCGGTTCGCGAGCCTCGCGAAGCAGCATCGCGCCCAGCCGATCCTCCACTCGTATCAAGAGCCGAGCGTGATCTATGCGTACGGTCGCCCCTTGCCGACCGTCCGCAACTGGTCGCAAGTGGAAAAACTGGTGGTCCAGTACGGCGCCGTCGCCACCGCGGTCCTCCCCGGCGAGCTCAGCGCATTCCTCGCCCGGCCCGAGTACAAGGTGGAACGGCTCGATCGACTGACTGGCTTCAACCTCAACAAGGGACAGACCGAGTCGCTCGAGTTCATTCTGCTCAGGATGAACCGCTCAGTGCGAGGCACCGGTTTCGAGCAGTCGCTCGTAGAGCGAGCGGAGCTGGGCAGTCATCGTCTCGTGCCGGAACTGGTGGGCGAACCGTTCACGGCCTTCTCGTCCGAGCGCCTCGCGGAGCGCCGGGTCGGCGGCCAGCCGGAGGATCGCGGCCTGGAGCCCGGGCAAGTCGCGAGGCGGGAGTAGCACTCCGGTCTCGGGCAGAACCACTTCGCGGGCTCCGTCCACATCGTAGCTGATGACTGGCCGGCCGGTCAGAAGCCCTTGCGGCAAGACCCGGGCCAGCCCCTCGCGCAGGCTCGGATGGACGATGGCATCCATCGCCCCGAGGAGTTCGGGAATCCGATCAGGGGGAACCAGGCCCACGAAGTGGAACGCATGCCGAAGCCCCAAGCGTTGAGTCTCGGTGATCAGCCGGTCGCGGAGCAGGCCGTCGCCGATGAAGACGAACCGAACCTTCGGATTGGCCGCGAGCACGGCGGGCGCGACCGCGAGGATATCCTCGTGCCCCTTCCGTTCGAAGAGCCGGGCCACGGTGCCGAACGCCACTTCGTCATCGGCCAGGCCGAGTTGATGGCGAACTTCTTCACGGGGCCTGGGTGGGTGCAGAAACGACTCCACGTCCATGCCACTGTAGACGGTACTGAATTGCTCGGGCCGCCCGACTCCAGCCTCGAGCGCCTGGTCGGTCATGGCGTCACAGACGCTCACGATCGCATGGCACCGATTCGCTGCCCAACGTTCGAGCGCCACATAGGCCCGGTTTTTCAACGGCGATTCGGAAGGGCCGAAGGGTAACCCGTGGATCGTGTGGACCACGGCGGGAACCCTTTCATGCCAGGCCGCGGCCCGCCCGCTGATCCCTGCCTTCGAGCTGTGAGTGTGGACCACCTCGGGCTTCAAGCGGCGAATCGCCTGGCGGAGGAGACGATAGGCCCGGAAGTCGGTCCCCGGCCGGATCGCGCGGACCAGTTCGGGCATCAACTCGACCTTCAGACCCAGTTGCTCGGCACGGCCAAAGAGATCCCCCTCCGGCCCCTCGGCCGGCCCGGTGATCAAGGTCACGTCGTCGCCGTGCCGATGGTGCAGGCCTTCGACCGTCAGGAGCGTGTTTTCCTGGGCTCCGCCGATAATCAAGCGAGTGATGACGTGAATGATACGCATTGATGTCTATGATGACTCAGCCAGGACTGCGCGGGGGGGATGGATCGACCTCGTCAGGGTGGCCATAGCGGACGACGACCAGGAAGAGCCCTTGAGGGGGGGCGGTCGGCCCTGCCTCGCGCCGGTCCTCGGCGACCAGCGCCTCCCGCACGCGAGACTCGGCCCAGCGCCCGGTGCCCACCAGCAAGAGCGTTCCTGTGATCGATCGCACCATGTTATACAAGAATCCGTCGGCCTCGACCTCGACCCACACGGAGTTGTGTTTCCGGGTCACGGCGATATCGAAGATCGTCCGGACGCTGCTCGTGCGGTTGGGCCACTGGGTCTCGAAGCTGTGAAAGTCGTGCCGCCCCTTCAAGGCCTGCGCCGCGCGATGCATCGCGGCCACGTCGAGCGGCTGGTAGACGTGATTGCTGTAACGAGTCTGGAACGGGTCGGCGATCCGGCCGTTGTCGATCACATAACGGTAGCGCTTCGACTTGGCATCAAGGGTCGAATGAAACGCCTGCGGCATGTCCCAGGCGTTCCTGATCCGGATGTCGTGCGGGAGCGTGGCGTTGAGGGCCTTGACGAAGACCTCGGGCGCGTGCCGGGAGACCGTGTAGAAGTGAACCACCTGGCCGATGGCATGCACGCCCGCATCGGTTCGGCCGCTGGCGTTGGTGACCGCTTCGACGCCGGTCAAACGCCGGATCGCCTCCTCCAGCGTTTGCTGGACCGTCCGCCGGTCCGGCTGGCGCTGCCAGCCGGAGAACTCGGTGCCGTCGTAGCTCAGCAGGAGCTTGATATTGCGCATGAGAAAAGAATTCACCCCAACGGCGCCGCGGGCCGCCCTCGACGCCGTTGCGATCTCTGATTCCGCTCCGCTGATCTCTGCTCATGCCCGAACGGGGTCGAGTTTGAGCAACTCTTCGGCGATCTGAACGGCGTTGGTTGCGGCCCCCTTGCGGAGGTTATCGCTGACGCACCAGAAAAGAAGAGCGTTCGGGTTGTGGAGATCCTGGCGGATCCGGCCGACGAACACCTCGTCGCGATCGGAGCACGAGGCGGGCAGAGGATAGAGTTGCGCCGCGGGGTCATCAACCACAACCAGGCCGGGAGCGCTCGCCCAGACTTGCCGAGCCGCTTCGGGGGTGATCGGGCGTTCGGTCTCGATCATGATCGACTCGCTGTGGCAGTTCAAAACGGGAACTCGAATGCAGGTGGGGCAGACGTCGATCGTCTCGTCTCCCATGATTTTTCGAGTTTCGAGCACCATTTTGATCTCTTCCTTCGTGTACCCGTTCGGAAGGAAGTCGTCGATCTGCGGAAGGCAATTGAACGCGATCGGGTGGGCGAACTTGCTTGGCGTGGGGGCATCCTGACCGGCGACGTGGGCCTTGGTCTGCGACTGGAGCTCGTGAATCCCCTTCTGGCCGGCCCCCGAGACGGCCTGGTAAGTGCTCACGATGACCCGGCGGATCCGGAAGGCGTCGTGCAACGGCTTCAGGGCCACGACCATCTGGATGGTCGAGCAGTTCGGGTTGGCGATAATTCCGTGGTGCCGGCCCACGTCTTGCGGGTTGACCTCCGGAACGACCAAGGGCACCTCAGGATCCATCCGGAAGGCGCTTGAATTATCGACAACCACCGCCCCGGCGCGTGCGGCGATCGGGCTGTACTCGCGGGAGATCGACGCGGGCGTGCTCGAGAGGACGATGTCGACCCCTTGGAATGCCTCGGGGGTCAGCGGCTCGATCGTAAACGTCTTGCCACCAAAGACTACCGTTTTGCCTGCGCTTCGCTCCGACGCCAGGAATTTGATCGACCCGATCGGGAACTTGCGTTCCTGAAGCAGGCGGATCATCACGTCCCCCACGGCACCACTCGCCCCGACGACGGCAACGCTCTTCACGGCGGTCTCCCTCTCCCTTTGCCCATGCAAAACAAAAAAAAACGAATTTGGATCCGGTCGGCCCCAGCCCAGCGAGCGAAGGCCATCGGACGCGAAGACACGTCGAGCCGAAAGTCGGTTCGCGTTGAGAAATCTTCCCCGCAAGCTCGTCTATCATACGATTCGAGCAGGAAAGTTTCCAACATCGCCGCCGTGAGGGGATTCTTGGGCCTGTGCGACGAGGCCCTTGGTCTTTAGAATAAGAGAATCACAGTCCGCCGAAAGTTTTTCGTGAGGTTGGCCCGTTGAAAGTTCTCGTCATCGGCAAAGGAGGGCGGGAGCACGCCCTCTGCTGGAAGCTGAAACAGTCACCCCGGGTCAAAACGGTCTTCTGCGCCCCGGGCAACGCAGGCACCGCGCTCGACGCGCAGAACGTCTCGATCGAGCCGGGCGACTTCCGGGCTCTGACCCAGTTCGTCAAGCGTGAAGGGGTGGGGTTGACGATCGTCGGCCCCGAAGAACCGCTCACGAACGGGATCGTCGACGCGTTTCAGCGTGAAGGGCTGCGAATCTTCGGCCCGCGGCGCGATGCCGCCGAGCTCGAAGGGAGCAAGGTCTTCGCCAAAGAGCTGATGCGCCAGGCCGGTATCCCGACCGCCGACTACCGGATCTTCCGCTCGGCCCCCGACGCCGAACTCTATGTTCTCTCACGCGAGGTCTCGCTCGTCGTTCGCTCCAAAGGGCGTTCGACGCTCCGGCACACCTTGCTCTGCCGGACCGCCGCCGAAACCCTGGAGGCCATCGACCGGATCATGGATCCGCGCGAGCAGCTCGGGCCTGGGGTCCAGGTTGAGATCGAGGAACGCGGCGAGCGTCGCGTCTTCAACAACGCGGCCGAAGCCCGCGACCATGTGCTCGGTCGTCCGCTCGGCCTGGTCCTGAAGGCCGATGGACTGGCCGCCGGCAAGGGCGTCTATGTCTGCGATAACCTTCGGCAGGCGCTCGAAGCCATCGACCAGATCATGGTCCGGCGGATCTACGGCAAGGCCGGCGATCGGATGATCCTCGAGGAACGGCTCGACGGCCAGGAGACGAGCATTCTCGCCTTGACCGACGGCCGAACCATTATCCCCTTGGAATCGAGCCAGGATCATAAGCGGGCATTCGACCACGACGAAGGGCCGAACACCGGCGGCATGGGCGCCTACTCCCCTGCGCCGATCGTCACGCCCGAACTCATGGAACAGGTCGAACGTGAAATCCTCGTCCCCGTCGTCCACGCCCTGAAACGCGCTCGTCGGCCGTTCCGAGGAGTGATCTACGCCGGCCTGATGCTGACGAACCAGGGGCCCAAGGTCCTCGAATTCAACGTCCGGTTCGGTGACCCCGAATGCCAGGCCGTCCTGATGCGGCTCAAGAGCGACCTGTTCGAGGTCCTTGACGCCGTCGTCGACGAACGCCTCGACACCATCGACCTGAAGTGGGATCCCCGTCCGGCCGTCACCGTCGTCATGGCCGCCGAAGGCTACCCCGGCCCCTACGAACGAGACCGGGTGATCAACAACCTTGAAGAAGCCGACCGCATGGCCGACGTCAAGGTTTTCCACGCCGGAACCAACCTCCGAACCGACCCGACCCTGGGCCGCGACGGCCGAATCGTCACCGATGGCGGCCGAGTTCTCGACGTCACCGCACTCGGCGCAACCCTGGCTGAAGCCCAGACGCGCGCCTATGAGGCGGTCCGGTCCATCCGCTACAACGGCGCATGGTATCGCCGCGATATCGCGGATAAAGCGATCAAGGCTTCCAATCCCTGATCGCTCCACCATCGTCCGGACTCGACACCCGCTCCAAAATCGAAACGACGCCCGGAGCCATTCTCAAATGGCTCCGGGCGTCGTTCGTCGTCCGCCCACCTCGTCCCCGTCTCAATCACCCTGCCCACAAACAACACGCTTGATTGTTTGCATGGACTGTGCGAAATTGATGGGGACGGATAGATATCAGAATTGACCAGGTCCCTGCGGAGTGCGGGCACCGATTCGGTGCTTGTTAATCCTGGCGGCTGTGCCTTTGGCAACTGCGAGGGCCGGATGATGGAAACCGGGGACAAAGGAGTAGGTTTGCTTGCCGGTGTAGGGAGCCTCAGGAACGTTGGGCGGGATGACGGGGCCCTTCTGGAGGTCAACCTTGTTGGCGTAGAAGGCGGTTGTCGGTTGGTCGGGAGTGGATACCGAGTTATCGATGGTGCCTTCGACCTTGGCGACGATTTCACCGACCGGGAGCACCAGGTTCCGGCTGGTGCCGAACCGTGGGACCGTGCCGCCGTTCACCGAGACGAACTCCGGCTGGACCGAGGCGGCGAAGACCGAGTTCGTGACGTCACCCGCGACCAGGACACTCATGCCGCCGGCATTTTGGGCGTTCTGAGGTAAGGGAGGAGCCGTGGGTTGGGCCGTGGGGCTGAAGACATTGACCGAGCTTTGTCCCGTCACGGCATTGATGATATTCGAGAAGTTCTGGACGTAGCCCGACAGGACGTTGGTATTCACCACGTCGCCGCCGAAGGTGACCTTGCTGATCGTGCGGTCGACATAGACGTTCGAGTTCAAGGCGCCCCGGTTGGCCGTCAGGGTGTTGACGACATGGGCCAAGATGTCGACCGTATCCATTCCGCGACCGAAGACGAGGTTGCGTGCTCCATTGGGGGCAACAACCAGGACGTTGGTCGTCTCTCCGCCGACCGAGAAGTTCGAGATCTTCGCCTGGCCCGTGCCCGTGGCGTCGAAGACGAGCGTCGACAGGTTCGTGGCGTTTCCGCCGATCCGGACGTTACCGATCTGGCCGGTGAGTCCCCCTTGGATCCGGCCGTCGGCCAGGAAGGGCGCCACGCCCGACGTTCCGGAGACGACCCAGGTCCCGCCATATCCCGTGGCGTCGGCGTTCTGGTTGACGAACTGGCCCGGCGGGGTGGCGGCGTCACCGAGGATCTCGTTGGCCTGAAACAGGTTGAGACGCCCCGAGACGTCGAACTCGACCGCGTGTTGAATGGTCGTCGGCGTCGTCGAAGTCCCGGAGGGAGGAACTTCCTGCGAGCTGCTGATCGACTTGTCGATGATGATCCGGGTGCCACCGAACTGCGGCAGTCCGAGGACGACCTTGGCAACATCGCTCTGCGCGGTCGACGGAGGGGGATTGACCTGACCTACTGTCGTATCCACGCCGCCGAATTGCAGGGTGTTGACGCCGTCTGGAATCGAGATGGTGACCGGATCGGGCGTTCCTGTGCTGCCGCTGGGTGTCGTGTTGGCGAGCCAGAAGTCGGGAATGGCGATCGACAGCGGGCCGTTGCCCCCCGAGAGCTGCTGGGACTTGCTCGGGAGTTCATCCAACTGCTGGAAGAAGACCTTTCCGTCGCCGTTGGTCCCCTGCGTCACCTGACCGACCAGCCGGCTCTGCTGGGGATTGAGACCACCGATCGTGATCGACTTGATCTGGGTCTGTGAATTGAGCGGGGCGGGATTTCCGTCGGCTCCGTTTTGCTTGGCAACAACGAGTGATCCGGGGCCAATTAGCTGTAAGACCCACTGATCGCCATCGATGTCGGTCCCCGAAACCACGGCGGAAAGGAGTTGCCGATCTTCCAAATTCTCCGCCTTCGGACGCAGAGCACGGTTCCGTGTGGTGGGCTTCCTCGTCGACATAGACCAGACTCCCAAAGCGCTTGGAGGCAGACCGGCTCGAGTCACCGGCAGGGAGACACGCGACCAGACGCGCCCTCGCCCGTGCCATGGCAATTCATGAGGCCTTTCTCGATAATCGGCGTGCCCTGCCGCATTCTTGAGAGAATCCGCAAAATCATTTCAAACCCGGTAATCACTACTAGCCCCCAGCCTCGTAAGGATGGTACGCCCCGCAGAGACGGTCGCCTCTGTGGGGTCTCCCCAACATAAATGCGAGGCTTCCGCCCCCAACGGCGGGCGAAGCCTCATCGAAAGTTTCGCACCATGAAGCGCTCGTCAAGCAGTCGACGACGTCCGGGCGTCCACATCACCTTGGGCCGCGCCGCCCGCCTTCACCGCCTCGTCAGATTCCTGGCCGCCAGCCCGCGAACTCGCGAGGCCATCCTCGGCGATCTCCAGATCGGTTTGCGCACGTTCTATCGCGAACTCGAGTTGCTCAAACGCTGCGGCGTCAAGGTTCAGCAGAAGGACAAGGCCTATCAACTCGTGGCGAGCGCGGAACAGGCGGAGGGCCGGTTGCCATTTCCCGACCCGCAACTCAGCTTCGCCGAAATGGCCGAACTGGCCCGCTGTCCGGGCGAGGCGGGCCGCCGATTGGCCGACTTGCTGGAGAGCGTGATCAACACTCCCGCCCCCACACCAAAGCGAAACCGAAAGTCAGGGGCATCGCGTTGAGTCCCCAAGTCTCATGCCCCGACTTTCTGAAAAATGTCCCTTCGCTTCGGGATTTCTCGTCCCCGGACCACCGTTTGGCTCCACCGAGCACTCGCGATTGGCGAACAAAAATGCGCCGAGTGAGGCGAAATTCTCACCCTTCGATCGCGATCCCATCGCCGCGTATAGCAACGACAAAGTGTTGCATTGCTGAGAGTTAAGTTTGAAAACCGTGGTCGGCGCATGAATTGCCTAGGACGTCTCGGATCGCACGCGATTCGGCTCACCTCTGGATAAGAGCCGGCTCGAGCGACAGACCCGAGAGCAACGCTGATGAGACGTCACGGATTCACTCTGATCGAACTGTTGGTCGTCATCGCCATTATTGCGGTCCTGATCGCTCTACTCCTGCCCGCGGTGCAAGCGGCTCGTGAGGCGGCTCGGCGGATGCAATGCACGAACAACCTCAAGCAAATCGGGCTGGCTCTGCACAACTATGAGGGAGTCCATCTCGTACTCCCCTCGGCCCGTACCAACTCACCTCACTACTGGTCATCGCTGGCGCAGATTCTTCCTCACCTGGAGGGAGGAGCCCTGTACAACGCGATCAATTTCGACCACTCCACGGCTCCCAATGCACGCAACAATTTCGATATGGCGAACACCACTGCCATCGCCTTCATGATCCCCACCTTCGCCTGTCCGAGCGATCCCAAGGCAGGGCGTGTCACTCCCGACCTGGGACCCACCAATTATTTCGCCGTCGCCGGCACAGGACTGATGTCCAACGGCAACGGGAACGGTCTGATGTTCGACGGCTCACGTGTTCGGTTCGCCGACATCACCGACGGTCTCTCGAATACCTCGGCGTTCGTGGAGTCGATCAAAGGGAACGGAATCGATGCCGCCGCGCCGGCGGCTTTCGACCTGCGGGCGCACTACAAAGGGGGAGGCGGTTACAGTTCCACCTTCACCGAAGAAGCCTGCGAGGCGATTCCCGCTTATAGCGGCACTCGGGGCAGCCGCTGGTTTCACGGGAGCATGTCGGGCGGATCCACACTCAATCACTACTGGCCCCCCAATCACAAGAAGGCCGACTGCGCCGGCGATACCAACGGCCTGCTCAGTTCCCGCAGCTTTCACTCCGGCGGTGTCAACGTCCTCTTCGCGGACGGCCACATCCAGTTCATCAAGGACAGCGTCGCAATCACCAGTTGGCGGGCGCTCGCCACCCGCGGCGGTGGCGAAGTCATCGGCAGCGATCAGTTTTAGCGCGTCCGGCCCGCCCAAACAATTCAACAGAAAACAAGAGATGTGATCTCTTGTAGGGTGGGCACGGCCCACCAGGAATACGCCTTGGAGGAAACAGAAAGCTATCGAATTGTCTGAAATCTTGAAAATTTCCCATATACGCATTTGCGGAATGAGCAGCCTATCCCATAGCCAGATCATCGAACCATCACGCGTACACCCCATAGGCTACTTTTATGACAACGCAGGCTCGTCGTTTGCTCGGCCTCCTGGCCGGGCTTCTTCTTGGCTTCTGTGTGGCCCCGGCGTGGTCGCAAGATCCGCAGGACGCGCCACGAATCGCCTTCATCGGATTACATGGTGGAGTCTTTGAGGCTCTCGAAGGGTTTGCCAAAGGGCTGAACCTGCGTGTGGAGTATCTCTCCGACGAACAGATCGCCAGTAAGTCGAGTGACCTGTCCACTTATCGTCTGGTCTTCATCCAGCACACGCGTGAAGAGGATAAGGACGCCTACCGCGACCTCTTTCTCGCCGCCAAGCGAGGCAACTCCGCAACCCGGATCTTCGCCGTGGGGCGGGAAGGAGCGGCGGCGGCCGCTTTCCTCAAGGATCGAGGGGACGCCAACCCGGTCGAGACCGACCCTGAGGTCTCCAAGTACTTACCCCGCTCACGGGAAAACCTCCGCCGTTTCCTGATCTACGTCTCGGTCAAGTATCTCGGCCAAGCGGGAGAAATCCTTCCCCCCGCGGAGACCGATGAAACGGCTGTGGCAGGGCTGTATCATCCCGATCACGACGGGCGGTTCGACTCGGTTCCCGCGTTCCTGGCGTGGACGTCCGCCAAAGGACGCGACCCAGGCAGGCTCCCTCGCGCGGCGATCATGGTCCACACCGCTCACCTCGAATATCAGCAGCCTCGGGTCGTCGATGCTTTGATTCGCTCGTTGGAAGCGAAAGGAGTGATCGCGGCCGGTTTCACCGATGGCGGCTCGCGGACCTCCGCCCCGAAGCCTGTCGACGAGTTCAAACCCGATATCATCGTTCACACCTGCCACAGTGGCGAGACTGTCGAGGAGCGGACCCGGCTCGACGCCCCGCACATGCATTCCCTCTTCTTTCGACGGAACTCGATCGAGTTCTGGCAACACAACCTGGGAGGGTTCACGCAAGGCGATGCCGCCTTCCAGGTGATCGGGCAGGAACACCTCGGCGCGATCGAACCGCTGATCGGCGCGGGGACCGTCCACGGCGGTGGGAGCGCCGAGTCGTTCACGCCCATTCCCGAACGGATTGAACATATTGTCGGGCGTGCCCTTTCCTGGATCGCGCTCCGGAAAACAGCCGATGCCGAGAAACGGATCGCGTTTCTTTACTACGA
The DNA here is from genome assembly GCF_045290345.1 of Singulisphaera photorubra. Classification (GTDB taxonomy): domain Bacteria; phylum Planctomycetota; class Planctomycetia; order Isosphaerales; family Isosphaeraceae; genus Singulisphaera. Next base: position 8,131,798 of record NZ_CP155447.1, read on the forward strand.
CCGCGAAGCCGGCCAGAACGAACTGATGCGCGGCAGTTCCACCGGCATGCACCTCCACGCCCCCAAGAGCATGGTCAAGGTCCTCAAAACGCTGAAAGCCGAGGGGTACACCCTGAACGCCGTTCCTGACCATGAGGACGAGTTGATTCAGTGGCTCGTGGAGCGCGGCCGACAATACGGAATGTGGAATCAGGGCGATCTGAACCGCCTGGCCAGGAGCGGTCAGGCCGTCCTGCTTCCCGTCGAAACCTACCTCGAATGGCTTGAAACCCGTGTTCCCGAAGCGGTTCGAGGCGAGGTCGCCAAGCACTGGGGATCGGCCCCGGGCAACGCGATGGTCTGGAAGGACGACCAAGGCCGAAGCTTCATCGTCATTCCGCGAATCGACCTGGGCAACATCATCCTTCTGCCTCAGCCCCTGCGGGGTGAAGGCCAGGATCCCTCCTTGCTCCATCAAGGTTTGACCCCGCCTCCTCACAACTACATCGCCACCTATTTCTGGCTTCAAGAATCGTTCAAAGCCCACGCGTTGGTCCACTTCGGCACGCACGGCTCCGAGTTCTTTTTACCGGCCAACCCGGTCGGTCTCTCCGACCGCGACTGGCCGGACATCCTCATGGGGTCGACACCGAACATTAACCCTTGGATCATCGACAACGTCGGCGAGGTCGCCCCGGTCAAACGTCGGGTCTACGGGCTGACGCTCGGGCACCTGACTCCGCCGATCGTCACCGCGGGCCTCTCCGACGACCTGCTCAACCTTCATAGCTTGATCGATAAGTGGGATAGCCTTGAAGAAGGTGCGCTCCGCGAAGGGTTTCGCCGTCAGATCACCGCCGATGTCGTCCGACTCCACCTGGCCAAGGAAGCAGGACTGGGCGAAGAACCAGGGGCGCCGCTCACCCCCGAGCAGATCCACAAAGTCGTCGAATACCTCCACGACATCGAAGGTGAAACGACCCCCATCAGTCTTCACGTCCTGGGCGAACCGCCGCGCGACGACTTGATGGTCCCCTTTCTCACGACGATCCTCAAGCGAAAGTTCCTCGATGCGCTCGGCCAGGTCGTGTCTGTGCCGACCGCGGAGGCTCGTCTCCCCGGTGATCGCATCCTCTACCTCCGCCGCAAGGCCGAAGAAGCGGTTGAGTTGGTCGTGAGACGCGACCTCAGTCCGATGGACGCCGTCACAGCCATCGGCGGCAAGCCCAGCGCCAGCCTTCCGCCCGAGCTTCAGAAAGGTCTCGAGCTCGCGATCGACCTCAACCAACGATTCGCCAAGACGACCGACGAGATCGATCATCTTCTGGCCGCCCTCGACGGCCGCTATGTCCCGCCCGGCCCGGTCAACAGCCCGATTCGCAACCCAGGGGCCGTGCCGACAGGTCGAAACCTCTACATGCTCAATCCCGAGGAGATCCCGACCAAACCATCGTGGGATCTTGCCAAGAAGCTGGTGGATCAACTTCTCGAGCGCTCGCTCAAAGAGAAGGGACACTACCCGGCGAAGGTCGCGTTCGACCTCCGGCCGCACGCCACGTTTCGCGACTACGGTGTGATGGAGGCTCAGATCCTCTATTGCCTCGGTGTGGAGCCCGTCTGGGACGATCGCGACCTGGTCAACGACGTGCGGATCATTCCCTCCGAAATCCTCAAGCGGCCGCGGGTCGACGTCTTCATCGCTCCGGGCGGCCTCTACGCCATGAATCTGCCTGGCCGGCTCGAGCTTATCGATAAAGCGATTCGACTGGTCGCGGAGCAGGCGGAGCAGGACAACGCGGTCCGGATCAATTCCGAGAGAGTGCGCGACGAGTTGACGGCGAAGGGCCTTGAAGCCAGCCGGGCTCTGGCATTATCCCGGGCTCGCATCTTCGGCGTCCCACCGGGGGAGTATGGGTCGCCCGGCAACTTCGCGTACATCCAGCAATCGGGGTCATGGACCACCCGCGATGAGGTGATTGAGCACTACCTGTCACAGGCCAAGAACGTGTACACCAAGGGCCACTGGGGCGAAGCTGCGCCGGAAGCTTATGACCGCCAGATCCAGGGGACCGATACGGTCTTGCGGAGCTGGTCCGACCATATGACAGGTCCGTTGGCGAATAAGTACATGTGGCTACACGGCGGCCAGCTTGCGATGGCCGTCGAGCACCTGACGGGAAAGGCGCCCGAGTTTCTGCTCTCCGACGTTCGCGACTTCGATAAGGCCGGGGTGATTCGCGCGGAGGATGCGCTCGCCCGGGAGTTTCGGGTGCGCCTGTTTAACCGCAAGTGGATCGAAGGGATGATGAAGGAAGGATATGCCGGAGCCGACCAGATTGCCGTCATGGTCTCGAACAGCATGGGATGGGAGGTCGTTCGTGAGGGGAGTATCCCGCGGCAAACCTGGGAAGAGGTGGATGCCATCTTCATGAAAGACAAGCTCGGGCTGTCGATCGGACAATGGTTCGAGTCGGAGAACCCATTCGCGTTCCAGGAGTTGTCCGCGACGATGCTCGAGTCAATCCGCAAAGGCTACTGGAAGGCGGATGCCGCGACGACCCAACGACTGGTGGAAGCCTATGCTCGCTCTGTCGTGCGACACGGAGACAATGGCGGCTTCCGGAGCGGCGGCAACGGCCCGCTCCGTCAGTATGTGGAGCGGACCCTGGCCAACTCGGGTGCCCCGGAGCTCGCAGGTCTCAAGAACCAGTATCATGCCCGGTTCGATGGGACCGCCCCTCCGATCACGACGGTCGCCGCTCTGGGGCCGGCACCCGGTCCGGGGCCAGCGCCCACCACTTCCGCCTCTCCGTCAACGGTCCCTGGAGCAAACGTGTTGGCTCAGGCGCCGCCCAGCAAGGGGCAAGCGAAAGGTTCGCCAGTGAATTCACCGACCGAAGCCACGAAACCAGCGAGCCCGCGGCCAACCCCTGAGAACCAGGCGAAGGCCGACGCACCACCGACACTTTCCCCCGGTCCGAGCGTCGATTCGGTCCGCGGCCAACGCCTGGAGCCCTCCCCTTCGAATCCCAAGCCTCGTGCGCTGGATCTCACGACCTGGGTTCTCGGAGGCGCCACTTTGGTCCTGATTCTGGGCGGATTCCTCCGAGGAAGGAGGGGGGCGTGACCGATCGGCTCATCGAAATCCTGTTCCTGGTCACCGGCGTCCTGCTCACGCCGGTGCTGATCGTGCTGGCCCTCATGTCGGCCGCGACGCTCTGGATGCTGGGCGGGCTCGCCCGCGAGGCGCTCGAACGCTGGCGGTCACGAGCGGTTTGGAGGACCTACCTTGCAAGCCTGAAGGCCGGTGGCGGTGAGGTCGTCGCGTTTCGCCGACTTGCTCTGCGTGGCGATCCCGCGCGCTTTCAGGCCTGGTTTCGTGCCTCGGATCAACGAGGCCGGGCCGGACTGCGGAAAGGCCTCGACGACCTCGAGATCGAGATGACCCGCCGCCTTTCCTGGCTTTCGTTTGCGACCCGTGTCGGCCCCATGCTCGGCCTGGTCGGAACCCTGCTACCGCTCGGCCCCGCGCTCCGTGGACTCGCTTCAGAGGACCTTGCCACGCTGGCCGAAAACCTCGAAATCGCGTTCACCTCAACCGTTTTCGGACTCTTGATCGGCGGCCTGGCGTACGCCGCGAGCGTCCTCCGCCGCAATTGGTATGACCAGGATCTCAGCGACCTCGAGTTCGTCCTCGATACGATCCGGCCAAAGGCTGAACAAGCCTGCCTCGACAGTCCGATCGGAGCGCCTGCCGATGCGTGATCGACGCCCTCGCCGATGGGAGGCGCGCGAGGAGAATGACCCGCTCGCCGGCCTGGTGAACCTCTTCGACCTCTGGATGGTCTTTTCGATCGCCCTCCTGATCGTCTTCGCGGGGTCGTCGCGCCGAACCGCGTCGCCGAAAGGCGATCCTTCCCGGGCGGGCGATCCCCGCTCGGTCAACCTGCCACAAGCTCAGTCGATCAAGCAGTACCGCGTCAGTCAGGAGAAGCTCGAAGGGTCCGGTGAACGACTCGGCACCGCCTACCGCCTTGCATCCGGCGAAATCGTCTGCGTTCCCGATTCCGCTTCTCCCGGCGACCGCCCCGCCCACTTTTCAGGCAACCGGGGAAAAACGGCGACCCCGTGAATCCAATGACGTGCCTCGAAGCCCCGCCGCTCCGCCTCGGCGGCGGGACATTCGGTCTAGGCCCTCCAAAGGACGTCGCCGAGGAAGGCCCCCCCGGCACTCGGCGTGTCGTAGTTGTACCGACTGCCCCAGAAATCGACGCCGACGGCCGGTTTCCCGGTGTAGTTGAAGGTCTGATTCTCTTCCAGCGGCACGATGTGAAGATTGGCATCCCAGGGGTCGCAAACCGTGGCGTACTTCTTCCCCATGAACGTGCGGACGGTGTCGACGACGACCCAGTGACCACCGCCTCCATTCCAGTCGATCCCGACGATCATCGGCTTGACGGAGATCACGACCCCGAATCCGCTCGTGACGCCAACCTCCTGGATGATTTTGCCTGGCACATCGTTGGTCGCCAGGCGCTTGAAGTTCCAACCGGTCATGTTGAGGTCGGCGTGATTCAGCATTTGGAGAATCTGCGGATTGGTGAACCCCCCCGTTCCCAGCGGGTTGGGGCCGAACATCGCCTTCGCCTTCGCAAGGATGTCGGCTTCACTGAATAAGGCCTTCGTCCCCGGAGCAATCTTGTTGAACTTGAAGGCGGCCATGATCACGCAGGCCACCCCGCACGAGATTTGCTGCTCTTGCCCGAAGACCCAGTGGACATCACCAAAACGCGAAATTCGAGAGAACCACGCCATAATTGTCCCCTGGATCAGACCCCGTTGGCCAAAGTAAGACGCAGACCATTGTGTCAGACCTCGGCGAGGAAGAACGGAGCTCGGTGCCGGTTGTGACGGGAAACCCCGAAACCGGTGCTCATTCCCAACGGATTGAATGGCCTGGGCCGGAATTCCTTGGGGCTGCGGGTACCCCGTCCGCAATTTCCTTTTTTTTCTTCGGAATGGGAGAGCGGGCGAGGCGCATCATGCGTTCTTGATTCAGTGAGTCCGCCTGGTTCGATCGAAAGTCACAAGGAGACGCCGCCGCGCTCCCGAGGGGAAGCCAGCGAAAGGCGACACTGACGGGACCGTCCTACTTCGAGTGGCTCATGGGGGTGGCGACCGGGCAAAATGCTTCCATCCGGCGTGACATTAAAGTCGGTTCACGTCGTTGACATGAGCCTTTGCCAAGTGGATTCCTCGCTTATCATCGTAGCCGTACATGAGTTCGCGCTGGATCGTGTACTGGTCGGACAAGCTCATGGCGTGTCCCAACTCGTGAGCCAGGGATTCGGCGATATCCTTGGCCCCCTTGTCATCCAGCAGGATATTCGTGCCGTCCGTGAAGCCGGTGTCGTTGCCCGCGTTGTCCGTAATCTCCACTTCCCAGACCAGGAAGACGTTGAAATCTGCGCCCGTATCGCCGAGGGGGTAGATGTCGACCTCCTCGCCCGGAGCGTTCTCGAGAGTGGTGATGACTGAGCCGAGATCCTTGCCGACTGTTTTCCATCGAGAGAATCTGCTGAGAACTTCGATATTGGCCTGGTTGGTGAAGATGTAGTTCACCTTTTTGAGCCATCCGGCGGCATCGGCGGGGACTCGAATCGTCTTGTGCCCTGCACTGTCCTCGATGAAGGTAAACGTGACCCGGATGGTTTTCCGCAACTTCACATCGACCTCGAGATTGACTGGGCCTCCACTCCCCGTCGCCTGGATCAGCGCGTCCCCTTTCCAGACGCCAAGGAGACAGAAGACTCGATCCGTGGGCAGCAGTGGAGTTCGTTCGTGGCCCCACTCACCGGCGGGCAGGTCGGCTTGGGTGACCTCTTTCACGGCGACGATCCAGGGTTTCGAACTGGAAACCGTCATCCCAGTCCCGCCCCGGAGGGCGATATAACGAAGGCCCAGGAAGGGAACCATTTGCCATCGTGGAGTCCGATGGACATCGAATCCCTTCATGTTGATGACTTTGAGGAATTCGGGCATGAGCGTTGCCACCAAGAAAGTAAGGGGGGGGAAGTGGTCGTTGCTTCAGGCCGCCGAATGACCGAGCCTCAACCCACCCGTTCCGAGCGTCGACGACGTCAACGGCGAACCGTTGGCGATTCTCGCCCCGGTGCTGGTTCAGGCCAGGCGGCGTCCTGGACGCCTACAAAATGGTGTCGGATCGATATCGTCCATACGTGTTCGGGACGGTTCCGTGACGTCATGTCGAGAGAACAGATGCCGCGATGATCCGCGCCACTGGGCTCTCCTGCCTGGCTCGCGGTTTCGGGCTTGTGAATGGGGGGGACGTGTCCCCAGATCGGGGAGAGTGACTCGGAGGTTGTGCCGAGGAGTCCTTGCGATTGCCCCGAGGCCGGGGTCAAGCGAGGCGCGCGGGCCCGCGACGACGCCGGTAGATCGGTGCAAAGCTCGCCCGTGTCTCCGGTCGAGACCAGGAATCCCGCCGACGACCGGCACACGGAGAAGCTCGTGGCTTACGCAAGGCGCCCGTCAACCGCGCCTACCATGACTCGGGCAGGGAACTTCTCGACGCGACCCCGGGGTCGGACATTGCCTTCTCGTCCGGCTCGGCTCCGAATGAGAAAGGCATGCCCGGATTCGTCCGAAGCGGGGGCGCCCGTCTTACGACCCGGTGGCCCCGGTCGCTTCGAGGAGCCTGAGACCGACAGGGAGGGAATCACCCAGGGCCTGCCCTTGTTGCTCCGCCTCGAGTTCGTGATACTCGCGCACGGGGCGACAGATGACCTCGTCGGCTCCCAGTTCTTCGAGGCGTTTGAGCACGTCGATTCGCAAGGCTTCGTCCAGGTCGCGGGCCCGGTCGCCCGAGACTCGCGCGAGCTGCGCCAGCGCGAAGATGGCGTCGGTCGTCTCGCGGCCCGGAGCGAACGGTCGTTCGAGCAACGATCGCGTCCAGTGGTCGGCGGTTTCGCGGGGGACGACCGTGTTCGCCGGGCCGTAAAGCAAGACCCGAGCACCGAGCCGGCCAAGGCACCAAAGGACATGGTGCGCCAGGCTCTCGCGGGGCAAGAGTTCCTTCACAAGCGCATTGCCATAGGCCACTTTCTGGTCCGGTGAGAGCCGCTCGAGGCTGGCCGCGCAGCGCCACATCTCGGCAAGCTCATGGGCCTCGGGACGGGGCCGCCCCCCCTTCTTCGCCGCGCCGGCTTTGCTGGGCAGCAACGACGGGATCAGGCGGCGCGAGATCTCGTCGTGGTGCGCTCGCGACAGCCCGGTCGACACCCTCCGCCAGAGAATCCACCACTCGGCCCAGCATTGCAGGTCTTTCGTGTGGCGGACCCCTTGATGGAAGACCGGCCAGACCGCCTTGATTCGCGTTTCGTCGAGGGGGAAGCCTGTCCCCGGTCGGAGGCAGAACCCGGCCAGGTTATACCAGCGCGACTCGTGCCTTGGCCCTTTGAAGCGAGCCTCGGCCAGGTCCCGCAACGGCTCCCACATCGCCCGCAAGGCCGAGGGAGGCCACTGGTCGCGGGGGGCGTCGAGAAAATCTTCGAGCCGTTTGATCAGCCGGGACGGCCCCATTTCCGCGCTCGGGGTGACGGGGCCGAATGCCACCTGGATTGCTTCGATTGCCGCGTCGAGGATCGATTGCTCGATCACAACGCGATCATTTTCCCGGCCGGTCACCGACCCTGATGGAGCAGGAGTGCCCGCCGGCCCTCGAAGCTGGATCTGCAACCGCCAGCGGCGATCGTCGGTTCGCGACTGACACCAGAGCTCGATCGTTCCCACTTCGGTGACTCGTGCCGCCAGGCGCACCGGAACACGTTCGGCCTTCGCTTTTCGGCCGACGCGCATCAAGCTCTGAAGCGGTGGGAGCTCGCGGATCGAGTCGGGGTCGGTGGCGACGAGGTCACCAGGCTTGTCGTCGGGGCGGACCGAACTGCTCGCCAGCGGAAAGGCGACGGGTTGGCCCATGAGCAAGTCGAAATCACGGTGGTCGATGGTGATCTCGTCCCCTTCCTGGGCATCGCGTGGGACGACGCAGAGCCAGGGGCGATCGACCGTCTCGGCCTGGAAGCCCACGTAAAACGAGCGTGCCGTTCCCCCGCCGATCCGGATTCCGCCGCCGCGTCGGACCACGCCGTAGTAGGCTGCTCCGTAGGCGACCGCCAGGTCGAGCGAGGCGTTTGACAGGACGCGAGGGGCGTACGGAGCGCCTGGTTCGTCGGGAAACCAGGACGAGACCACCTCAACCAGGCGGTTCCGAACGACCGCGGGCGTCAGCGCTCCGCCGTTGAAGAGGATGGCGTCAGGACGCGCTGGCCGGTCGTCGGGAACGGCCCCCCCCTGCCCGCCCGCCTCAGCCCGATGCCGTCTCAAGAAGGCATTGAGGTGTTTGGGGATCGCCGGGTCGGAAACGAACGGCAGGCCGAACTCCTGGAGTCCGGCCTTGGTCACGCGGTCCGGCTCTTCACCGCGCGGGACCTTGGGGAAGAAGCCATCGCGCACGACCTCGAGCGTCTCGTCGCGGGTCAGCTCGGATTGGATGCTCCCACCAATGATCTTCGAGCCGCGCCCGGCGATTGTCACCGGCCAACGCTCGACCGGCAGATCTCCCAACAACTTCTCTTTCGCCGTCCGGCAGGCATGCCGCAGTGCGCTCCACTGTTCGGCATCGAGCTTGATGCCCCCCAGCTTTTTCTCGACCCGGTGGGCGAGGGCCAGGTCGATGTTGTCGCCCCCGAGCATCAGGTGATCGCCCACCGCCACCCGGCGGAATCCGGGGCCGGTCGGTGTCTCGACCACGGTGATCAGGCTGAAGTCGGTCGTTCCGCCGCCGATGTCGCAGACCAGGATCAGTTCGCCGCCCCGAACCTCGCGTTGCCAGCCTTCCTGGTGGGAGACGATCCAGCAGTAAAATGCGGCCTGGGGCTCTTCGAGCAGGATGATCGTTCCAAGCCCCGCCTTCTTCGCCGCGTCGACGGTCAACTCGCGGGCCGCCTCGTCGAACGAGGCGGGGACGGTCAGCACGACCTCCTGATTCTCAAGCCGAAGCGTCTGGTCTTCACGGGCGAACTGGTCGTTCCAGGCGTCGCGGATATGGCGGAGGAAGTCGGCCGAGGCCTCGACCGGGGAGACCTTGCGTGCTCCGGGGGGACTGGCCCAGGGGAGGATTTCCGCCTCGCGGTCGACACCGCTATGGCAGAGCCAGCTCTTGGCGCTGGCGACCAGGTGCGCGGGCACCTTGGCCCCTGAATTCGCGCGAACTCGCCGATGATCCGATCGGCGTCGTCCTTCCACGGAAGCCTGGCCGCGCCGGGGGGCAGGTCGTGCGTGCCCGGTAGATACAGAAAGGAGGGGAGCATCGGCCGAGGAGCCGTCTCCCCGGGCGCTACCAGTTGCGGAACCGAGAAGAGGCGGATATCGGCGGTAGGCCGTTCTCTCCCTTTCGTATCCACATACGCCACGGCGCAATTGGTCGTCCCGAGGTCGATCCCGACGATGTAACGTGAGCGTGCCATTCCCAACCGATCCCCCCAAAGACGCCGAAGCAAGACACCCGATATTCTATGGCTTCGGGATCGTCTCACGAAATGCCAGGGTCAATTCACGCCGATTACGAAGGGCCGGCGACGACGAAATTGACCAGCTTGCCGGGGACCACGATGATCTTCTTGATCGCCTTGCCTTCGATCAGGGCGGCGACCTTCTCATCGGCTCGGGCCGCGGCCTCGATCGCGTCGCGTCCCGCATCGGCCGGAACGACGACGCGCCCGCGGACCTTGCCGTTGACCTGCACCGGGATTTCGACTTCGTCGTCCTTCAGGAGCGCCGGGTCAAAGGTCGGCCAGGGGTGATAGGCGAGTGTCTCGGTGTGGCCGAGCAGTTCCCAGAGTTCCTCGGCGATGTGGGGAGCCATCGGCGCGAGCAAGAGTGTGAACGTCTCCATGGCCGACTTCGGCCGCACGTCCTGACCGGTGAAGGCGTTGGTGAACTCCATCAGCCGGCTGATCGCCGTGTTGAACCGCATCGCGTCCAGGTCGTCGGACACGGCCGCGACGGTTCGCGCCACGAGCTTGGCCTGCTCAGGGGTGAGGGCGACGTCCTGGATCTTCGAGTCGACCCGCAATTCTTCGGAATCGGCGTCGATGATCATTCGCCAGGCTCGGCTCAAGAAGCGGAAGACGCCTTCGACCCCCTTCATGTTCCAGGGCTTGACGGCCTCCAGGGGACCCATGAACATCTCGTAGAGTCGCAGGCTATCTGCGCCATACTCATCGACGACGATGTCGGGATTGATCACGTTGCCCCGCGCCTTCGACATCTTGTGGGCCCGCGCGTCGATCCGGACCTCGGGATCGTCGGCCAGGACGAATCCCTCCCCCTTCTTGACGACCTGCTCAGGCTCGAGCTTCACCGCCTGGACCGGTCGTCCTTCGAGGTCGGCGTGGCCGCTCTCCGTCTCTTTGACCTTGGAGACCGAGACCCATCGATCCGACTCGTCTTGATAACCCGTGTATTCGGTCTCGCCCAGGATCATTCCCTGGTTGACCAGCCGCTGGAACGGCTCGGGCGTGCTGACGTGCCCTCGGTCAAAGAGCAGCTTGTGCCAGAATCGGCTGTAGAGCAGGTGCAGGACCGCGTGCTCGGCGCCACCGACGTAAAGGTCGACGGGCATCCAGTACTTCTCGAGTTCCGGATTCCAGGGACGCTCGTCGTTCGTCGGATCGAGATAGCGTAAGAAGTACCAGCACGAGCCGGCCCACTGGGGCATCGTGTTCGTTTCTCGCTGATAGGAGCTGGAGTACTGGATCCAGTCGGTCGCCTTACCCAGGGGGGGCTCGGGCTTGCCCGACGGACGGAAGTCGGCGAGTTCGGGCAGCAGCACCGGAAGCTCGGCTTCAGGGACTGCCTTCAAGGTCTCCCCTTCACCGAGCAGGATCGGGAACGGCTCGCCCCAGTATCGCTGACGGCTGAACAGCCAGTCGCGCAACTTGTAATTGACGGTCTTGTGTCCGAGCCCGTGTTGATCGAGCCAGGCAGTAATTGTGGCTTTGGCCTGGTCGGTCGGGAGCCCGTCAATCGAGACCCCCTCGACGCCGCCGTGGGAGTTGACCGCGATCCCGTACTCGGACTCTGCGGTTTCGAGGGCCGTCCCAGCGAGGTCGGCCGACGGAGCGACGACCCGGAGGATCGGCAGCTCGAATTTCTGCGCGAATTCGAAGTCGCGGATGTCGTGGCCCGGTACCGCCATGATGGCGCCGGTGCCGTAGCCCATCAGTACGTAGTCGGCGATCCAGATCGGGATCGACCGCCCTGTGACCGGATTGATGGCCGAGGCGCCGATCGCAACGCCGGATTTGGTCTTGGCCAGGTCGGTCCGGTCGAGGTCGCTCTTGCCGCTGGTGGCGCGCCGGTATGACTCGACGGCCTCGCGGCGTTCGGGCGTCGTCAGCCGATCAACCAGGGGGTGTTCGGGGGCGAGCACCATGTAGGTTGCCCCGAAGAGCGTGTCGGGACGGGTCGTGAACACGCGGATGGCGTCGCCGCCCGGCGACTCGGGCCATCCGCTGGCTCGACGTCCTTCACGCCAATGGTTCACGTCCTGCCCGACGTAGAAATCGACCTCGGCCCCTTCGCTCCGACCGATCCAGTTGCGCTGCATTTCTTTGATGGCACGGGGCCAATCGACGAACTCGATTTCTTCGGCCAGCCGGTCGGCATAGGCGGTGATTCGGAGCATCCACTGTTTGAGCGGCATTCGGACGACCGGGTGGTTTCCCCGCTCGCTCTTACCGTCGATGACCTCCTCGTTCGCCAACACCGTTCCCAGTTCGGGACACCAGTTGACGGGGACTTCGGCACGATAGGCGAGACGCTTGGAATCGCGATAAGCGTCAGGGTCGGCCATTCCCGCCGGGATCGGCAGCTCGGCGATCGGACGTCCCTTGCCTTTACGAGCGCGGCCGTCGGGATCGGTCCACGCGAAGTCGGGGTCGTACCAGGTATCGAAGAGTTGCAAGAAGATCCACTGCGTCCACTTGTAGTAATGCGGATCGGTTGTGTCGATCTCGCGGTCCCAGTCGTAGGAGAAGCCGAGCGACTTGATCTGGCGCCGGAAGTTATCGATGTTGTTTTGAGTGGTGATCCGGGGATGCGTCCCGGTTTTGATCGCGTACTGTTCGGCGGGGAGTCCGAATGCATCCCAGCCCATCGGGTGCAGCACGTTGAACCCGCGCATCCGTTTGTACCGGCAAACGATATCGGTTGCGGTGTACCCTTCGGGATGGCCGACGTGGAGGCCCGCGCCGCTGGGATAGGGGAACATGTCGAGGACGTAGAGCTTGGGTTTGCCCGGCGAGACGTCTGGGGTCCGGAACGTCTTGTTCCGCTCCCAGTAGGCTTGCCACTTCTTCTCGATCCGCTGGACGTGATATGCGGGCATGACCGACGCTCTCCCCACCTTAGCGCAGCACGTGAGCCTGACAAAAAAAAGAGCCCTCCGCAGGTTCGGGGGGCCACATCCTCACGCCCTTCAGGATAACGCGATTGCGCCGTCCTGGCCAGCGTGGGCGTATCGTTGAAGGATTGGAGTGGTTGAGCAGACCTTGGTGATTTGAGGGGGTGCTGGGCGGTTTGAACCGCTCTACAAACCGACGAAGGAGGGTTTTACAAAGGGCGCTCGGCCGGCTCGCCCGCGGACTTAACGAAAAAAAGAAAAAATCTTCGACCTCGCGGCGCACTCGGCCAATCGGAGTGTAGACTTGAGTCGAAAGCAGGGATCCGGGAGAAGTCACTTCGAGAGGGTTCCAAGAACGTTCGGCATCCCGCTTGCTTCTCTTGGCGTGAAGCCTGACAGACAGCTTCACCAAGAGGATTCCCCGAACCCTGGTATGGAGATTTGCAAATGGTCCTGCATCCGCTGGCCTCGTTCGTTCTGCGCCCGCGTCGCGGGATAGTGCTCTTAGCCGCCGTCATGATCATGCCGGCGTCACTGGGTTGTAGCCATCGCCGCACGTCGATGCGTCCGGTTATGATGTCGCCTCGGTTTCAGGTGAATCGGCCCGTCCTGCTCCCGAATGACTGCCCCTCAGGAAACTGCGGTGGAAGCACGATGGGGTCGAGCCAGACCACCGTTGAGACAAGCCCGACGATCGTCCCCTCGCCAGCCCCCTCATTGCTGGATTCGGTGACGCCTCCGCTCGACGCCCCCTTGTCTCCTCGGATCGACGAGCCTGTTTCGCCCGCCGGAATGTCGCCCCCCCGGCCCAACGCTGTCCCTGATGAGCCGACCCTGGAACTTACCCCGGCCAACGAAGCTCCCACCGCGGCCCCCGGCCCGAGTTCGAGCCTCACTCCCAACCGAGGGGCATCCCGGAAGACGCCGAGCACTACGCAGGGAACCGGTCGACGCAATCTCTTCGGGCGCCCAAGGGAGGCCTCGCTAAGGGAGCGGCTCCGCCCTTTCGTTAATGACCCTGACGATCTCTTCACCCCACCCAAAGCCGACCGACCGTGGAAATACGTGGTGATGCACCACAGTTCTCATGCGTCAGGCGGCCTCAACGAGATCGACCGCGAGCACCGCAAGGTGCTCGGGTGGGAGGGGTGCGGCTACCACTTTGTCATCGGCAACGGAACGGGCAGTCCCGACGGCCAGGTCGAGGTTGCCCAGCGGTGGTCGAATCAAAAGCACGGGGTGCACTGCCGCGACGGCAAGACCAGCGAAGTCAATGAATATGGGATCGGCATCTGCCTCGTCGGTGACCTCGACAACGCCGGTCCCACCCCGCGTCAGATCGAGGCGGCCAAAGCGTTGGTCGACTATCTGGGCGACCGCTATCAAATCGCCGACGATCGAATCGGCACCCATACCACGCTCGCCGCTTCACCCACAGCTTGTCCCGGAAAGCACTTCCCGACTCAGGCGATCATGGGTTCCCGCAACTATGCCCAGCGGTAAGACGCACGGTGGTCTTTGACTTTCCAGCTTGTACTTCCATCAAAATCCCATCTGGCTCAAGCATTTTCTATCCAGATCCGCGAAGTTTCTGAACCCGACTTCAGTCCCCTTCCCCGCTCGCTTCACATCATGCAATGAACCATCCCAAAGGTGATCGCTTCTTCACTTTCCGTCCGCTCGCCTCGCCTGCTTTCATCCCCTCGCTTGGTTTCACGTGACATTTTCAGGTCGCGCGGCGGCCCGAATGCTTGTCGCGTGAGCCGGCCCATCAGGGAAAGTGCGTGGGAATGAGGAACGGAACGTGGACGTTCACGCTCAAGTCGGCTTGGTTCCGGCCGTTTGGGGGGTCAGGGGCGTTGTCCGCCACGACGGACCGCCTCGTGAAGGAGGGCAATCATGCTCATGGAGTCGGTAATCGTGCCGTCTTGAAGCATGGCCCAGGCTTCGGTCCATTCGACGCGCCTGACTTGCAGCCGTTCCGATCCTTCGGGCTCGCTGATCCCTTGCTCCAACTCGGTCGCCCTGTAGATCAACCCCAACTCGTCGCTCACCGAGTTCGACAGGTGCGACTTCGAGATCAACTCGAGCCGACCCGCGGTCAGCCCTGTTTCCTCCCGAAGTTCGCGTCTTGCGGCGTCCTCGGGGGCTTCGCCAGCGTGTCCTCCCCCCTCGGGGATTTCCCAGGAGTACCGTTGGAGCGGGTAGCGATACTGACCGACCAGCCAGATCCTTCCCTGGTCATCCACGGGCAATACGCCGACGGCCTGGTTGCGGAACTGGACGACCCCGTAGATTCCCGGATCACCGTTGGGATGGAGGACCTGGTCCTCCCGCACCTTGATCCAAGGGTTTTCATAGATGAACCGGCTGCCCAGAGTCGTCCAGGGGTTACGGTGCTCTGGATCAGACATGGAAGGTAAGGCTCCCCTGGGGTGGGGACGGATGACCCATCGGTTTTGACCTCGCTCTCCAAAGAAGACAGGGAGCATGAGCTCCCTGTTCCTCGATCCCCAATCGATGACAAGGGGTGGGCCGGGCCCACCCCTTGGGAGCATCGAAAGATCAACCTTTGAGAGCTGCCTTGAGGGCAGCGCCCATGTCGGCAGGGCTCTTGGCGACGCGGATGCCGGCGTCTTCAAGGGCGTCGATCTTATCGGACGCCTTGCCCGATCCTCCTGAAATGATCGCCCCGGCGTGCCCCATCCGCTTGCCGGGAGGAGCCGTCTGGCCGGCGATGAACGCGGCGAGCGGCTTGGTGAACTCGCCCGACTTCTTGAGGGCGGCGGCCTGTTCCTCGGCGTTGCCGCCGATCTCGCCCATCATCAGGACGGCCTCGGTGTCGGGGTCGGCCTGGAAGAGCCGAAGCGCGGCGACGAAGTCGGTCCCGTTGATGGGATCGCCGCCGATGCCGACGCAGGTGCTTTGACCGATCCCGAGGTTGGTGAGCTGCCAGACCCCTTCATAGGTCAAGGTGCCCGAGCGGCTAACGACGCCGACCTTGCCGGGCTTGTGGATGTAGCCGGGCATGATCCCGATCTTGCACTGGCCAGGCGTGATGACCCCGGGACAGTTGGGGCCGATCAGCGTTGTGCTCGGGTGGTGGGCCTTGAGGTAGGCCATCACACGGGCCATGTCGAGGACCGGGATGCCCTCGGTGATGGCGATGATCAAGGGGATCCCCGCGTCAGCCGCTTCGAGGATCGCGTCGGCCGCGCCTGGCGGCGGCACGAAGATCATCGTGGCGTTGGCCCCCGTGGCTTTGACGGCCTCGGACGAGGTGTCGAAGACGGGGACGCCCAGAACCGACTCGCCCCCTCGGCCGGGGGTGACCCCGCCCACGAGAGTGGTGCCGTAGTCGCGGCACTGCTCGGAGTGGAACTTGCCCGCCTTGCCGGTGATCCCCTGGCAGATCAGCCGCGTATTCTTATCGACCAAGATACTCATTCGTCGAATCCTCTTTAGGGCGTAATTCCACGCCATCGGCAAGGGAGACGGCCGGTGTGTCGAGCGACCAACGACCACCGGCGAGGGAATGGAATTTACGCAGCCCCTTTGGCAGCGGCGACGACTTTTTCGGCGGCGTCGGTCAGTCCCGTGGCGGTGATGATGTTCCGACCACTTTCTTCAATCATCTTTCGGCCGGCCTCGACGTTCGTGCCTTCGAGACGGACGACCAGCGGGACTCGGAAGTCGAGCTCACCGTAGGCGGCCAGCAAGGCCGAGGCGATGATGTCGCACTTCATGATGCCGCCGAAGATGTTGACCAGGACCGCCTTGACCCGCGGCGACGACAGCAGGATCCGGAACCCTTCAAGGACCTGGTCCTTGTTCGCTCCGCCACCGACGTCGAGGAAGTTGGCCGGCTCGCCCCCATGGTACTTGATCAGGTCCATGGTGCTCATGGCCAGCCCTGCCCCGTTGACCAGGCAGGCGATGTTGCCATCGAGGCTCACGTAGCTCAGCCCGCTCTTGCCCGCACGCAGCTCGGCGGGGTCTTCCTCCGCCACATCGAGCAGCGTCGCGATGTCAGGGTGCCGGAACATGGCGTTGTCGTCGAAGTTGAACTTGCAGTCGAGCGCCATCACGTCGCCCTTGTCGGTCACGATCAAGGGGTTGATTTCGGCCAGCGAGGCATCGGTGTCGAGAAAGAGCTTGACGAAGTTCTTGAGGAAGACTTCGCCCTTCTTGGCGGTCTCTCCCTTCAGGCCCAGCACCTGGCAAACTTTGCGGGCCTGGAACCCGGCCAGCCCGAGGCCGACGTCGATCGGCTCGCGGTGAATCTTTTCCGGGTGCGTGTGCGCGATCGTCTCGATCTCGACGCCCCCTTCGGTGGAGGCCATCAGCACCGGGCACTGCAAGGCGCGGTCGAACGCCAGGCCGAGGTAGAGCTCGCGGACGATGTCGTGTCCGACGGTGATCAGCACCTTGGAGATCGCCTGACCCTCTGCGCCCGTCTGATAGGTGACGAGCGTCTTCCCGAGCAGGCTGGCGGCCGCTTTGACGGCATCCTCGCGGGTCCGGACGAGCTGCACCCCTTTGGCCATGCCGTCAGGGCGAGGCGCTTGTCCGCTGGCGATTTCGAGGGCCTTGGCGCGGTCGTCGTCCGGGCCGATGGCGACCCCTTTGCCTCGTCCACCCGCGTGGACCTGGGCCTTGACGACGATCAGGCCCCCCTTCAACTGATCGAACGCGGCGCCGGCCTCCTCGGCGGAGGTGATGACAATCCCGTCAGGGACCGCGACCCCTGCGGCTCGCAGAAGGTCTTTCGCCTGGTACTCGTGAACTTTCATATTCGCCGAACCCTTCGTGGACCATTCGCCGCGGATCGATCGGCTCGCGCCGTCTATCCCCGAGGCGGTTTTACCATAGGGCTTCGTCCCGATTCCAGACCCCAGCCGTCGAATAAGCTCATTCTGTCAAGGGGTTCCAGCAACCGGCGAGCCTTCGTTGACCTCTCGTTTTCCGCGATGATTTCACTTGCCGTCGCGAAACTCCCGCTCGATTTCGCGTTCGATCTCGGCAATCTCAGCGTCGGTCGGTATGCCCATTTCGTTGCCCATCATGGCCCGCGTCTCCGGCATTTCCTCAATGTCGCGGAACTCATTGAGCCAGTACGCCGACTCGCTCGAGGAGAGCTCCCTCCCCCTGGTCCGTTCCGGATTGGGAGGGACAGGGACCTCGCGCGGGCTTCGCTTGCGCGATTCAATCTCGGCGAGGAACACGTCGGCGGTCAGGATGCGGGCCTTGCGTCTTGTGGCCGCCTGCCGGATCCGGTGATCGGACGAAACGACGGTGAGCGTCTTCGGGGCGGAATGCGCGGCGATCAGCATCTCGATCCGCTGGTCGGCGTCCTCGTCGTTGACCGCGTAGAGGATCGTCATTCCCTTGTGGCGAGACTGAGGAGGGAGGTCGTGCGGCGGGGTGGCGGCATCGAAGACCACCGTGGTCAGGTGCGCTTCCAGCGGGCCAAGAGCGTCGGAGAGCTTGTTGAGAAACTGGGTCCTCGCCTTGCGGAAGTGATCGGGACCGATCCGCTTCCCCACGAGGCCCTGGGCGAACATCACATTATAGCCGTCGATCAGCAGTCGCATCCCAAACTCAGAGCGGGGCAGTTGCAAAGCAGCGGAGTGCCAGGATTCAGTCTAACATAAATAATCCTCAGATTCGACTTTACGCTGTTTCTGACCGCTTTGAAAGAGTGTTCAGAGTCCCTAACGTGGCAGGAACCGAGGGATTATCGCACGGCTGTCCCCTGCTCAGATCGCGATTCCCTGGGAGCGCGGATACCCCGTCTCCCCTCGAGTGGGATCCGAACCATTCTCGTTCGGGCGGATCCCAGGCCGAGCGTTCTGGGTAGCCGAGGACAGTAACCAAGGGTTTTTGACCATCGCCCCGAGGTCAACGACTTCAGCACTCAATATTGGGAGCGAATTGCTTGTAATGTGCTTTTGTTTGAATGTTTTGAGTGCTTATGGGTCGCCCTTGCCTCGTACCTGATTTTCGTCGCGAGGCAAGGAACCCAGCTTACGGAATAGGCTGCCTCGCCGATGTGAGCGAGGAGCCAGGGGAACGGTTCAAATGCGCCATTCCGTTCTGCGTTCGAGCCAAAAGATTTGGTTTCCGGCAGGAATGGATCTCTTGAAATCATGGGTTGCGATCAGGAGTCGGATTTTGATCCTTGCTGCACGATCCCGCCCAGCGTGTAGCGGATCTCGCCGCCGACGATCACGGTATGGGCCCGGCCGCGGACGTCCCAGCCACCGTAGGGGGTATTGCGGCTCTTGGAGAGAAACTTCGAGGGATCGATGGTCCAGCGGGCTTCGGGGTCGATCAGGGTCACGTCGGCATCGGCGCCGGGTTGGAGGGTGCCCTTGGGGATTCCCAGAAGCTGGGCGGGATTGATCGTGAGCTTGCGGATCAGGTCGGTCCAGGTCAGGTGTCCTGGCTCGATCAGGCCGAGTACGGAGATCGGCAGCAAGGTCTCGAGCCCGACGATGCCGAAGGGGGCCTGGTCGAGCTCGCGCATCTTCTTCTCGGGGGCATGCGGAGAGTGGTCGGAGGCGAGAATGTCGATCGTCCCGTCCTTGAGCCCGCCGATGACCGCTTCGACGTCGCTCCAGGTCCGCAGGGGCGGGTTCATTTTGAAGTTCGAGTCGAATGTGCGGAGCCGTTCATCGGTCAGCGTGAAGTGGTGTGGGCAGGCCTCGGCGGTGACCCGAACCCCTCGTCGCTTGCCTTCGCGGACGAGCTCAACGGATCGGGCTGTCGAGATGTGCTGAATATGGAGCCGGCTGCCGGTGATCTCGGCCAGGCGGATGTCACGCGCGACCATGATGTCTTCGGCGGCGGGGGGCATTCCCCCCAGGCCGAGCCGCATCGACTCGAAGCCTTCATTCATCACGCCGCCGACGGTGAGCTCGGGCACCTGGCAATGCTGCATGATGACGCGGTCGAACATCTTGGCATACTGGAGCGCCCGGCGCATCAAGGAGGCCGAGGCGACTGGGGCTTCGCCATCGGTGAACCCCACGGCACCGCCAGCCACCAACTGGCCGAGCTCGGCCAATTCCTCTCCCTTACGCCCCTTACTGACGGCCCCGACCGGATAGACGTTGACCTTGCGGGCACGCTGCGCCTGAAGCACAACGAACTCGGCGGCCGCCTGATTGTCGATGGCCGGGATCGTGTTGGGCATGCAAGCGACCGACGTCATCCCGCCGGCCAGTGCCGAGGCCGCTCCGGTGGCGATCGTCTCGTCCTCTTCGTTCCCCGGCTCGCGCAGGTGAACGTGGGCGTCGATCAGGCCCGGGCAAACGATCAGGCCGGTGGCATCAATGACCACCTCGGCGTCGTCCGATGAGCCGCCGGTCGGCAGGATATGCCCCCGGCTGATCCAGAGGTCGCCGATATGGTCGATCTCCTGGCTGGGGTCAATGATCCGTCCGCCCGTAATATGGATCGTGACCAAGTCAGGTATCCCTTTCCGTTGATGAGTCACTCGCGCTGCCTTTGGACTCCATCTTCCCGCTCAGGAGATAGAGTGCGGCCATGCGGACGGCCAGCCCGTTGGTGACCTGGTCGAGGATGGCCGAATTCGGGCCGTCGGCGACTTCCGGGGTCAGTTCGACGCCGCGGTTGATCGGGCCGGGGGCCAGGACGAGCAGGTTCTCTTTTCCCTTGAGGACCCGCTCCTGCGTCATGCCGTAGAGTTGCGAGTATTCCGAGATCGAGGGAAAGAGGGCTTTCGCCTGCCGCTCCAATTGGATCCGGAGCACGTTGACAACGTCACAGTGGGGCAAGACGTCGTCGAGGTGATAGGCGACCTCACAGCCGAGCTGCTCCATGCTCTTGGGCACCAAGGTCGGCGGACCGCAAAGGATGACGCGAGCGCCCAGCTTGGTGAGGCCCCAGAGGTTCGACCGGGCGACCCGTGAGTGGCTGATATCCCCCACCAGGGCGACCGTGAGCCCTTCGATCTTCCCCTTGGCGCGGCGGATGGTCATCAGGTCGAGCAGCCCTTGCGTGGGATGCTCGTGGGCCCCGTCTCCCGCATTGATGATCGAGCAGTTGACGTGCTGGGCCAGCAGGTGAGGGGCGCCTGGGGTGGAGTGGCGAACGACCATGAGGTCGGCCCCCATCGCCTCGATGTTCCTGGCCGTATCGATGAACGTCTCCCCTTTGGAGAGGCTCGACGAACTGGCGGTGAAGTCTTGGGTGTCGGCGGAGAGCCGCTTGGCGGCGAGGCTAAAGCTGGTCCGTGTGCGGGTTGAGTTCTCAAAGAAGAGATTGAAGACGATGCGCCCCTGGAGCGCCGGGACCTTCTTACGGCTGCGTTGCGAGATTTCCGCAAACGAGTCGGCCGTATCGAGGATCGCCACAATCTCTTCGCGCGTGAGGTCTTCGAGCCCGAGCAGGTGCTTGCGGGTCCAGGCCGTCGGCGATGTCGACGAGGCGTGCGGTTCCATAGATCTGATCTGGTCGATCTCCCCTGAGGGGGTTCGGCAATGGTTGTCAGTTTTGAGCAGCGATCCGAACGATTTCATCGATCGGATCGATCGGTGTGGCGCGGACCCGGACGCGCTCGCTCCGATCGGTTGGGACCGTCAGGCCGACGACATCGGGCTGGATCGGGATCTCGCGGTGGCCTCGATCGACCAGCACCGCCAGCCGGACGCAAGCGGGCCGACCCAG
The DNA here is from genome assembly GCF_045290345.1 of Singulisphaera photorubra. Taxonomy (GTDB): domain Bacteria; phylum Planctomycetota; class Planctomycetia; order Isosphaerales; family Isosphaeraceae; genus Singulisphaera. The sequence continues at coordinate 8,152,955 of NZ_CP155447.1, forward strand.
GTCGCAGACTGCGTTGAGCGCTGCACGGACCGTCCGGCCCGTGAAGAGGACGTCATCCACCAGGACGATTTCGGCGCCTTCCACGTCAAACGGGATCTCGGTGCCTCGGAGGACCGGCCAGCGTTCCCCTTGGCCCAGGTCGTCGCGATAGAGCGTGATATCGACAGCGCCCACCGGCACCTCTTGCCCGACGAGGGCGGCCAGGAGCAGGGCGAGCCGTTCGGCGATCGTCACGCCGCGAGTCCGGATTCCGACCAGACGCAACGGCACTCCGGTGCATCGATCTTTGGCGATCCGCCCCGCCATCTCGTTCAGGAGTTCCGCCAGCCCTTGGCCGTCGCGGAGACCTGATTCTCGCTCGGTCATGGGCGGTCTCTCGAGTGCGGTTGAACGTCCAAGCCCGATCCGGATCGTAGCAATCCACCCAAGGCCTTGCAAGCAGACGGGCCTTCCGGCGAAACTGCCCCAGCATTGTCCGTCTTTTCGTCCGGCCGGCAAACGCTTAGGATAGGAACATCATGGATTCGATCCCGCCGGAGGATTTCCCGCGATGAAGATCATTCTGGCCAATCCCCGCGGTTTTTGCGCCGGGGTTAACATGGCCATCGAAAGCCTCGAGCGCGCTCTCGATTTTTTCGGTGCCCCGCTCTACGTTTACCACGAAATCGTTCACAACAAGTACGTTGTCGAACGGTTTCTCCGTCGAGGCACAGTCTTCGTCGAATCGCTGGAACAAGTCCCCGAGGGTGCCCCCCTACTCTACAGCGCTCACGGCGTCTCGCCCCAGATTCGCGAGCAGGCGCGCCAACGCAACCTCCGTGCGATCGATGCCACCTGCCCGCTCGTCACAAAAGTTCACCTCGAAGCCGTCAAGTACGCCCGGGAAGGTTACACGATCATCCTCATCGGCCACGAAGGTCACGATGAGGTTATCGGAACCATGGGCGAAGCCCCCGATCGTATGATCCTGGTCGAAACGGCCGAGGATGTCGAACGCCTGGAAGTTCCTGATCCCTCGAGGGTTGCCTATCTTACTCAGACGACCCTGAGCGTTGACGACGCGAATCGGGTGATCTTGGCGTTGCGGAGCAAGTTTCCGCAGATCGCCAATCCTCCCAAGGACGATATTTGTTACGCGACTCAGAACCGCCAAGAAGCGGTCCGAGAGCTGGCGCAGCGGGCGGATGTCGTGTTGGTACTGGGCAGCCAGAACAGCTCGAACAGCAAACGGCTCGCCGAGATCGCCAAGGGGCTCGGTCCGCACTCGCACTTGATTGACGGTGTGGCGGAGATGAGTCCCGAGTGGTTCGAGGGCGTTGAGTCCGTCTTGATCACGGCTGGCGCGAGTGCGCCGGAAGACGTGGTGCAGGAGTGTATCGAATACCTCCAGCGGACCTACGGGGCGACGATTCAAGAGGAATGGGTCCGCGAGGAGAATGTCCACTTCCCTCTGCCCAAGTCGCTTCGCGAACTACTCCCGGCCACGGTTTCCCTGGCGGGCTCGGATTGAGGCCAAGGCCGAGAAGTTGCTGGAACCGGCGTTCCGTCTCTTGGGAGACCGCCGGTTGGGGGTTCTTTAGATTTTTTTTTCGGGGCCCGGCCGGTGCAGAGCGGCTCGGCGGCCGGCCCTCGCTGATTCCTGCAGCGACGGCCGGCTCTCAGAAATCGTTGTTATTGCCTCGGTAGTCCGATCCCTCTCGGCCCGAGGACGGTTCGGCGTGCTGCACCGAGAGGAGATCGAAATCGGTTTCCGAAGGGGCCCGGAAAAGGTCGTTTTCCTGGTCCTCATGGTCCATTTCCGCCACCATCCGGCCGGCCTGCCGGGTCGTCGCTACCGAGAGCGCGGTGACCTGGATCAGGGTGATCGTGGAGATCATGTTGAAGCCGAGGAAGAGGAGCAGCGACTCGAGTGAGTCCAACTGCCTCTGGCGCAAGGGCCAGGCTTGCCAATTGGTCTGCTCGAGAAAGTAGAAGAACCAGACCACGGCCCCCGTGGCGGCCAGAGAACGCGTTGATTTTCCGGCCTCCGGCGCCTGTTCGACCCCGAGATGAGCCATCAAATCGCAGGAGAGGCTCGCGATCAGTGCGAATTGAGCCCAACCCAGCGCCTGTCCGATTTCCATCCGCAGCCACTCGTGCCCGACCTCACTGAGCCGGAGGCCGAGCTCGCCCCCGTGTTCGAGAAACCAGAGGAACGCGTCGCAACTGCACATGAGCAGGAGCAGGCCGCTCCGGCGTTGCCAACCCGTGTCGGACCAACGGCCCCAGAGCAAGTACGTCCCCAGCAGGCTCCCCCAGACGACCGGCACATCGCACCAGTGCCACAACCGCGTCCGGAAGATCCAGAGGATCGCCCCGGGACGGAAAAAGAGCCCGACAAGCCCCAAGATCATGGTCGCGCAGGCCACCAAAAGCGCGAACGAGAGCATCCCGAATCCGAGGCGGCAGAGCTGGTAGGTCCGTCGATGTTGTTCGCGTTCCTGGTCCATGGGGTGACTCGACTTGGTGGGGGCAATCGACGAAAGGCGTCAGTCAAGTTGCGGCTGGCTTTCGTCATCATTCTAAGCGAGTCGATCACTTCCGCCAAGCAATAACCCAATCCATTCGGAATCGCTCGATCCAGCTCGCCCCAGCGAGATCGTCTCGCAGCTCCCCCCGAAACCGAGCCGCTCCGCCCCGCTGGCTCGCATTCCCCCTGGACTTGGCCTTGGTGTGGTGACTATCCGTACGGGACGCCGACTCAGCCACCCCGTGGTTGGCCCTGTGAGCGTAAAAACCACGCGAACCCGTCGGTCGTATCAAATGGCCTTGACGCTTTTGGGGAGCGGCCCATAAACTTGTTTCAAACGGCTGTTTGAAACAGTCGTTTTAGAGTGAGGTGATGATGGCAATTCCCGACCAGACCAAGGCGCGGTTGCTCGAAGCGGCCGGCGAAGAGTTTGCCGAGAAGGGGTTTGACTCGGCGCGTGTCCGTTCGATCTGTCGACGGGCGGGCGTGAATCTCGCGGCAATCAATTACCACTTTGGCGATAAAGAGCGTTTGTATACGGAGGCGGTTCTGGAGGCGCACCGGTGTGGCAGCGAGATGTTGCCCGATTCGGTCTTCCAGCAAGGGGAACCGGCCGAGCAACTCCGTCGTCATATTCACCATTTCTTGAGCCATGTCATGGCGCTTCGGGGGCATCCGAAGTGGCATCACACGCTGATCCTCCGGGAAATGCTCGAGCCCACCTCGGCGTCGGAAGTCCTGGTTCGTGAGGCGATCCGGCCCCGGTTCGAGCGGTTACTGGGGATCTTGCGCAAGGTTTGTGGCGATGCGGATGAGCGACGGCTTCACGCCCTCGCCTTCAGCGTGATTGGCCAGTGTCTCCACTACAAGACGGCCCGCGCGGTTTCCGAGCGATTGATCGGGACCGAGGCCTTTGAGGCACTCGACCTCGAATATTTGAGCGAGCATATCGCCACCTTTTGTCTGGCTGCACTGGGGCTGGTCGCGCCACTGAACCAGGCAGGAGAGTCGAAACAGCGAGACGATCTCGGGGCGTTGACGGCCCTGTCACGAGGGCACGAAGAGGAGAATGGCGATGTCCTGGATCGCGTTGAAGATGTTGATGGGTGACCGAGCGAAGTTTCTGGGCATCGTCATGGGGCTAACCTTCTCGGCGCTCCTGATTATGCAGCAGGGCTCGATCTTCTGTGGCCTGATGCGCCGGACTGCCGGCCAGATCATTGATATCACGGGAGCCGACCTTTGGGTGATGGACCCGAATGTCCGGTTCATTGACGACGTCAAGCCGATGATCGAGAACAATCTCTACCGGGTCCGCGGCGTCGACGGCGTTCTCTGGGCGGTTCCGCTCTACAAGGGCCAGGCGCGTGCTAAGCTCAACTCGTACGATCGGACCGGCAAGAAGCAGGAGGTGATCGAGCAGGTTATTTTGATCGGTCTTGATGACTCGTCCATGGTGGGTGCTCCCCCGCCGAGTCGAATCCTCGCGGGCAGTCGCCAGGCGCTTCGCCGGCCCGATGCCATCATCATCGACAAGAATCGCCTTCCCAAGCTCTTCCCCAATCAGTCCAAAGAGACCTACGAGAACTACGAGTGGTTCGTCGGCAAAGAACTCGAGATGAACGACCACCGGGCAATCATCGTCGGGGTCTGCGAGGCCACGCGAACGTTTCAGTCAAATCCAGTGGTCTACACGACTTATTCACGTGCCAAGCTGTTTGCGCCCCAGGAGCGGAAGATCCTTTCGTACGTGCTGGCCAAGACCGAGCCTGGGCGACAGCCTGAAGTGGTCGCCGAGCAGATTCGCCGGCAGACCGGTCTCGGCGCCCTGACGAGTGAGCAGTTTATCTGGAAGACCATGGGGTACTACTTCAAGTACACCGGGATTCCGATCAACTTCGGCATTACCGCGGCGCTCGGATTCCTGGTCGGGACGGCGATCGCCGGCCAGACATTCTACAACTTCACACTTGAGAATTTGAAACAATTTGGTGCGTTGAAAGCGATGGGGGCGACCAACATCCGGATCGTCAAAATGATCCTGCTTCAGGCGACGGTGGTCGGCCTGCTGGGGTACGGCATTGGCGTCGGGCTCGGAGCATTGTTCGGGATGGTCAACGAGGGAACCGAGCTCGCCTTCTTTCCCTACTGGCCGATCTTGCCGATCACGGCTGTGGCGGTTGTTTTAATCTGCATCCTGGCCAGTTTGGTGAGCGTTCGGCGGGTGATTGTGCTGGAACCGGCTGTCGTGTTCCGCGGTTGACGTTTGAGGAAATGGGGAAAAAACAACGCTCCGCGACTGGACGAGTAGCTCGATGGATTTCCGGCCTGGTCGAATCCGTCACACGGCCGGCTCGGCCGTATTCCCCTCGGCCCAAGGGCCATTCGTCGGACTCGCGCCGTCGCCGAAGCAATTACGGCCGGGTTGCTGCAAACCAACCCGACGCGGAAACCGCAAGAATCCTCGGTTCTTTTGCCTTGTCGCGGATCATTGAAAACATAAGGAGACCGGAATGAACCCAGTCGCGACCACCGTGAGCGATCGTTCTGCGCGGCCGGGACTCGAGGTCGCGGTGCGAATCCGAGGGGTCACCAAGCACTTTGGAGCTGGCGACCAAAGGGTCCTCGCGCTCCGAGGGGTCGACTGGGATGTGTACAAAGGGCAAATGTCAATGATCGTCGGTCCGTCTGGTTGTGGTAAGACGACCTTGCTGTCGGTCATTGCCGGGATCCTCGATTGTGATCAAGGCGAAGTGAACATTTTTGGCAATGAGGTGACGTCAATGCGAGACCGCCAGAAGACGCGGTTTCGCGCGGAGAATATCGGATTTGTGTTCCAGCAGTACAACCTCCTGCCTGCTCTGACGGCAGCCGAGAATGCGGCGATCCCGCTCGTGATCGCCGGTTGGCGGAAAGAGAAGGCCGTTCAGCGGGCCCGGGACGTCCTGAGTTCGATCGGCATGTCCAAGAAGACCGAGAGCCTGCCCTCACAGCTTTCCGGGGGACAGCAGCAACGGGTCGCCATCTCGCGAGCCCTGGTCCATGAGCCTCGTCTCCTGGTGTGTGACGAACCGACCGCGGCGCTCGATCACGAGACCGGCTTGACCGTCATGGAATTGCTGCGCGAGGCGGCCGTTCGGTCCGACCGCGCCGTCGTCGTCGTGACCCACGACAACCGTGTCTTCCACTTCGGAGAGCGAATTGCCCGGATGGATGACGGCGTGATCGTCGAGATCATCGATCAGACCAGTGAGTCGGCCGCCTGAACGGCTCCTCCCCCCCCCCCTTCGCATAGGAATCAGACAGTCATGTTCAATAAATATGTGTTGCCGCTTGTGGCTCTTGGGGGTGTCAGCTTCGCGGTCTACTACACCGTGGTCCAAGCTCGGCAGTCGACCGAGCTGGTGACCCCAATGATTCCGCCACCATCGCGACCGACGACGAAGGTGAAGCTCATCGCCGGCGCGGGGCTGATCGAGGCTCAGAAGGAGAACATCCCGATCGGGACGAATGTCCCCGGCGTCGTCTGGGAGATTTACGTTAAAAAGGGAGATTACGTCAAGAAGGGGGATCCTCTCTTCCGGATTGACGAACGGGATCTCAAGGCGCAACTGAAGGTTCGTGAAGCGGAGTTAGCGGCCTCCCAGGCCCAACTCCACAAATTGCAGGCCGCGCCTCGCCCCGAGGATGTGCCTCCGTTGAAGGCGGCCTTCGAAGAATCGAAGGCGAAGCTCGCCGACGCCGAGGCGGCGGTCGCTCGGACCGAAAAACTCTTCAACCGCCAGATGATCGCCGCCAGCGACTACGACAAGGATCGATTCAACTTCTACGCTGCGAAGGCGACCGCCGCCAAGACAAAGGCAGACCTGGAGCGGCTCTTGGCCGGGACCTGGAAAGAAGATCTCGACGTTGCCGCGGCCGCCGTGGCCCAGGCGGAGAGCCAGGTCGAGAGTATCAAGATTGAGCTCGACCGACTCACGGTGCGGGCGTTGGCTGACGGCCGGGTGCTTCAACTCAACGTTCGCCTGGGCCAATTCGCGGCGATGACCTGGAAGGAACCGATGGTGGTCCTCGGCGATGTGGACCGGCTTCACGTCCGGGTTGACATCGACGAAAATGATCTCCCGTACTTCGAGAAAAATGCCGAGGCGATCGCGACGCTCAAGGGCCGCCCGTTGGTGCGATTTAACCTGACTTTTATGTATGTTGAACCTTATGTGGTTCCCAAGCAGAGCTTGACCGGCTCGAATTCCGAGCGAGTCGATACGCGGGTCCTGCAAGTGGTGTATGCCCTGCCCGATGACCGGCCGGTCGACCTTTACGTCGGCGAGCAGATGGACGTCTATCTCAAGGCGGCGACGGCCCCCCAAGGTCTCTCACTCGAAGCCGGTCCGGGCGCATCCCTGCCGTTTGACGATGCCCCAGTGCCTGCGTCGACCGAGCGGCCCTCGAAGCCAGCAAAGCCGTTGCGTTGAATGGAATTGCGACCTCGGGGCGGGTGGCTCGCTCGTTGGGAATTTCGGGGTGGGCTGCACGTCACTTACTGCCCCGGGGATCGCCGCGACCGCCGTGTGGGGCGTTTGGCCCTGGCATGCGAGGCTTTACGAAGCCGGGAACGTGATTTGGTGCGCGCACTCGAACGCTGGTCCGCGGACTTGGCCGTTTCCTCATCCTTCGGGAACGCGGGGGCCACGATCCGGAAGGGGAGCGTGTCCTTGGCGAGCTGGGTCGGCGCGTGTTTGTCGCGGAGGATCAGGTCGTAGTCGTACTCGCCGGGCTTCAATCCCTTCAGCGAAACGATGTTCTTCAAGTAAATCGGGTTCGGCGGAAAATCGACCTTGAGCTCGAAGTCGAGCAGGTTCTCCTTGCGAAGCAGAACCGCCTTTTCTCCGCGGCGGCGGATCTGACCGGCCTGGGTCAGGTGGATGTGGTTCGAGTTGCCCGTCTTGACGATGCGGTAGTTGAGCGGGTGGTAGTAGATGAGAAGCTTCTCGTCGGCGGTCAGGGCTGCGCCGGGCAGGCGTTCGAAGTCCTCGAACCCCTCGATCGACCGGCAGGCCACTGGCGAGGTCATCGAAAGACGCTCTTCCTTGCTGTCCTCATTTTTCAGCGTGGAAGCGTCAGGTTGGGGCGCTTTGCGGTCGTCGTCACTCCCGTGGGCGATTGCCACGGCCGCGAAGAGGGAGAAGAACAGGACGTGCGTGGTCGGTAGGGCTCTCATGATGCGGTTTCCCGGTCGGTTCACGTCTCGACATTCACCTGACGGGGGGAGAAGCGCAGCTTAGCGGATCGGAGGCACGAATTGCAAGCGGCTGGATCACGTTCGGGGGGCGTGGAATGGGGCCGGAAAAGTTTCTCAGTGCAAACGGTCTTCGTGATCCTCAGGGTTTACCGGGCCGGTAGGCGAAACCCTGCCGACAGGGCGATCCACGGAAGAAAGTCAGTGTCTGAGGTCCGTAGCGTGGGGTCTCTGAGAAGAGGGGAAAAAGAGCGTCATTCGCGGGGTGGGCAAGGCCGATGTTCAAGACGGTAACCCTTGGGAAGGGTTACCGTCTTGTGTTGGGATGCATCAATGATCAAGGAATCGATCACATACCGGTCAAGCTACGCGTCGGCGTCGAAGCCGAAGCGCGCCTGCCGCGGCGGCAACAACGGTCCACGACAGCAATGTCGCGGGCTCGGGAACCTGCGGGCCGAAGGACGGCACGAACATATAGGCGGTCGACTCTTCACCAATCGGGTTGTCGTTCGGAGATCCCAGGTACGCCCGGATCCAGAAGCCCTGCGCGGGGTCGAGCAGGTTGGGCGAGATCTTGCTGAAGTTTTCGATGGTGAATTCAAAGCCGGGGTGAGCCGCCGACGGACTGAAGGCCAGGGTCCCCTGATGATTCGGCAACTGCGACCCGTAGCTGTTCTGGATACCCCCCCGGTTTACGTAGCTGGTGACGGTGAAGCCATTCAGCCCGGATCCGGCGTATGCCTTGTCGGCGGGAACACCCGCCAGGAGGACGGTCGAACCCGGCTTGAGGCTGTCATTGAGGTTCTTTCCCGCGATCCCCACGGTAATCGACTTATTACCACCGAGATTTGCGGGGTCCACGCCACCAAGTTGGTTCAGGCGATTCGCCAGATCGGCGCCCCCATTACCGATGGCGTTGCCGGCGATGCTGTAAGTGTTGAGGCCAACGTAGAGCCTGTCCGACTGGTAGTCGTAGCTCAACCGCATGTCCTTCAACGCATAGCCGTTGATGATCCCTTGTGCGGTCATCTCGGGCATTTGCACGATTCGATTAAGAGGGTCGGGCGCGCCCTGGATAACCTTGACGGAGTCATCCTCCGAATTGAAGTCGTTCTCGACGAACCCTGTGAAATTGATTGGACCTGCCGACACGGAGCTTGCTCCGAGCAGAGCGAGCGTCGCCAGGGTCCAACGGAGCGCGTTGCGGCTCACCATTTACGAGACTCCTTCCACGAAATGGTATTTCGTCCCGCGTCAACCGTCGCGTGCTGGAGGCACGCGATGACCTGGGGGACTGGTAACGCCCCCAGAACCACAGCAGTCTCTCCGACGGAGGTCGGTTAATCCGCAGTATGTTCCGGCAGGCAGGTTTCTTCGCACCGCTAGGCTGTCTCGATCCTTCGGTCGCTCCTGAACCGAGAACCGAGTCACCCTTCCATGTTGGTCCGCGTCCGAAGGGGACGCCGGCCTGTTAGAAAGGACGATGGCGCGATGTCACTGATCTCCAGGCTACTCCATGCCGTTCAATCGTGGCGGCGTCGTCCCGGTGGTCTCAAGACCACCAAACGGGCCGCCGCCGTGTCGATGGAACAACTCGATCATCGACAACTACTTAGCGTGAACTTCACCGGAAACGTTGCAATCGATTTTCCCGCTACGCAAGTGCCAGGCGTTGTAGTTATCCCAGCTACCGCACCCAGTGCAACCGCTGGGGTTCCGGCCATTTACACGAGCCCCCCTAATCCTCCGCCGTCCGCCATCAACGTCTCCGGCTTCTCGCTCAGCGGAATCCGAGTCTCGTATTCGGCGAGCGATGACGTTCTGAGCATTGGCCTGGATCAGCCCAAGGCCACCCCGACCTCCACTCACTCGGTCATCGCCGGCGATGCCGACGACAACGGCGATGATGGAACCATTAGTCCTGAAGTGCAAACGATTGTTGACAACCTCGGACTCTCATTTATCGATTCTCCGGATTTCGGCGGATCGGAGTTTATGGGGGCCTTCCTCGACCTCGACCAGGATGGCTACGCCGACATCGTGGCGGGGTATGCAGATAATGATACGAGAACGCCAAAACAATACCAGGTTGCCCAGGCAATCGTCAACACGAATGCGCCTCCGACCAACCCTGGTTTTGGCACGCAATTGCCCCAATTTACGGGCAATGTGTACAAGGTGAATTCCCCAGTTCACCCAAACCTCGAATTCGCGATCAACAACTTCTCGGCGCTCTATCTCCAGGAGACTGGCCAGACACTTACCCCCGATAAAGTGATCAGCTTTGGTGCCTTCGCCGGGTCGGGCGACGACGACGGCATCGGCGAGGCGTTCTTCCCGCAGGTGCCCGTGCCGTTCGAGAACACGATCGTGCCGCCGCCGCCGGTCTGCCCGCCGCCGCCGGTCTGCCCGCCGGTCTCGCCGCCGGTGGTGATCAACCCGCACCAGAACAACCATATCAACACGGCGCATCCGACCGACATCCGAGTCTCGGTGCTGGGCACCTCCGGATTCGACGTCACTCAAATTGACCCGGCGACCGTGACGTTCGGTGGCGCAAGCCCGGTCTTCACGTTCTTCCGGAAGGTCAACGGCGACCAGTTCCTCGACCAGACCTTCGTCTTCAGGGGCACGGACGTCAAACTGCCGCCGGGGATCATCGAAGCCCCCATCATGGGCTCGCTGAAGAACGGCCAGACGTTTGTGACCTCGATGCGGGTCTTCAATCGCGACGCCAGTTTCTACTCCCCCTCGGAGGTTGCCCAGGCCCAGGGCCGCCAGGCCGCGAATCCGAACCGGCTCCAAACTCCGCTCTCGACGCTCCAGCGGAGAACGGCGTTTAACGGTAGCGTCGCAGCGGCCTCGACCCGGGTTCCCAGCGGTCCGGCCGCGATCCAGGTCCGCACCGCTCGGGTCGCGCCAGCCCAGGCCGCGGCTCCCCAGGTCGTCTCGATCCGCCGTCGACAGAGTCCTGTCAACGCCGGACAGCGTTCCAACGCGATGATTTCCACGAAACTCCAATCCAGCATGGACGCATACGTCGATTCTCATGCGGGCATGGATATGACCTCGAGCACGGGTTCGAGCAGCTAAGCTTCCCGCGTTTCCGTTCCGCCCCGCCGATGGCGTCTGACGCCGCGGCGGGGCGGTTCTCGTTTCGAAAGCAAGGCCGTCGGTCTTTCCGTTCCCATCGACTCGTAACCTCAGGTCTTGACTGGCCTTGCCTTGCGAGCGGAGGGACTGAGTGACGGCAGTCGCGGCCAGGCTGCTTCGCCCGGCTGGCCCAACCTGCCTGGCCACTTCCATTGCTTTCGCTACAATGGACATGAAGCCTGCGAGGCATTGTCTCAACGCCTCAGGTTTCCCCGCGCAACATTTGGATCGAGCGACCATGCTCAGGATCAACGACCGGATCTCGATCCCCCTGGCCGAGTTTCACTTTGACGTTTCGCGCTCGGGTGGTCCCGGAGGGCAGAACGTCAACAAGGTGAACTCGAAGGTGCTCCTCCGCTGGACTCCGGCGACGAGTCCGAGCCTTCCCGAACCGGTTCGGGCGCGGCTCCTCTCGGCTCTGGCCAACCGGCTCACGCGCGAGGGCGAACTGCTGGTCAGTTCGCAGCGAACCCGTGACCAGTCCAGAAACCTCGCCGACTGTCTCGCCAAGGTGCGTGAACTGGTCCTCGCCGCCGCGACCCCCCCCAAGATCCGCCGCCCGAGCCGACCGACCCATGCGTCGAAGCTCCGCCGGGTGGAAGCGAAGGGGCGACGCTCTGCCACCAAGCAATTGCGCCGCAAGCCCGAAACGGACTGACACCCCGTCCCTCAATTCCATGCATTCAGGATGCCTCGACGATGGCCGATCACTCGCCGTACCAACAGAAGATCATCAAGCGATATTACAATAACTTCTCCTCTCTTCAGGTGCAGCGTCTCGGTGAACTGGTCACCGAGATTTACCTCGCCGAAGGCAAGAAGTGCGACCGCCTCTGGAAGCAGGTGGGCGAAAGCCTGACGAAGCTGGAGTTCCCCGCTACCCGTGTCGAACACTTACTTCTTAAACGTGATCCTTCGTTGCTCGCGGGTGTTCTGAAGGAACTTGAAACCAAGTCGTGAGCCAAACGCCGACGTCCCGTCGCGCCGTCACTTGGCTTTCTCCGTTGGGGAGCGCGGGCGCCCCGCCCGCACTTGCCCCCAAATCCGGAATGAAGAGGGGATGCCCGCAGTCCCTTGGGGAATGGTCAGCCAAGCTGACGATCTCTTGGTGCTGCGCCACGCTTCTCGGTCGCCAGCGCCGCTCCCTGGAGGCTGGGTCGAGCCTCTTCAGACGACGATCCACTCGACATGAACGGTTCGCTCGCGATCCGATTCAATGAGTGAGTGGATTAGTCACCCTATGAGGCGCTAACTGCTGGGATTAGCATTTCGGAAGACTCTTCGAGATTTGCCGGTCATGTAGTACGCAGAATAAGATTGCGCCGTTTGTACGAAAGGAATTGTTGACGTGGAAACAAAGGTTTTGTAAATTTTCGACAGCTTACTGATGAATCAATGAAATGGATACTTCGACATTCGAGTGGACGCCCCACCGACCTCGGCTTCGCCGGCGGCGATGGATCGCCTCCGAATGGTGCCCTACCGCAGCTTAATCGTATTTACCCGAAGCGAGGTTGCTTAAGATGTCGTTAGCTCAGCGAGTCCGGGACCATCGCTATTCTAAGGGGTGGGGGCCCGACGAGTTGGCAAGCCGCGCCGCAATTTCGCGGACCGCACTTTATCAGATTGAGAGTGGCAAGACGGAATTGCCGCGGGCCGGGACGTTGAGGCGAATCGCCCTCGCTCTGGACGTGTCGATGGAGATCCTGCTGGGCCATGGCGACGCAGCGGCGATCGTGGCGGTTGCCGCGAAGCCGGCACGAGCCAATTCCGAGTGGCTGCCCACGGAGGGAGGTCCCCTGACCATCCCGAGCACTCGCACCGCACCCACGATTGAAAATCTCGACGGGTCGCGCTTCGGGGTCGAATCCACCCCTCTGGTGAGTGCCCCCCAAGAGAGCTACCTCTCAGTTCGTGAACGCGAACTTGCTTGGAAGCTTCATGAACTGCTCTCATCCAATCTCGGCGAAGGGATTGCTCGAATCATCGAGGAGTCCTATCGATTGCTCCCCTCCTCTCGGCATGTTGGTTGAATTCGGCTCAGTCCTCAAAAAAAGAGGGTAGAATTCCTCAAGGTACGTCGTTGCGTGGCCGACTCGCGGTCCGCGGAGCGAACGACTGAGCGACACCTTGAGGAGTCAACATGAGTGGCCTTTCGTCGGTTCGGGGGAGAGTCTGTCTGGCGATCCTAGGTCTGTTCGCCTGGAACGCCACTCGCGCTGAGGCGGGTTGGCCGTACCAAAGACGTGAGAGGGTGGTGATTGCCACCGTCGCTCCGGTTGCCGTTCCCCGGTCCACCGCTCCGCTCGGGACGTTTACTCCCACTCCCGTGATGACCGTGCGCGGCAATTTCCCACTCGGCGGCGGATATTCGCCGGCCGACTCGTTCGGCGACACGTCCATGGACATCTACGGGCCGCTCTCGTCGCTCCGTGCGACCACTGCGCCCGTCTTGAGCTACAGCCGCGGCTACGACGGTCGTTCCATGCTCAACGAGGGGACGTCGTTCTCAACGCCGAACCTTCCCAGCCTGAGCCCGGTGATCTATCCGACTCAGGCGACGGACGTGAATGGGCCGCGGCAAATGAAGAATCCGCCCTGGTGGCCCAAGGCGACCAATTGGATCGACCAGAACTGAGCAGTCGTCGTTCCGGCTTCATGCCTCCTGGCGTCCGCATCCATCGCCGACACGAAGCCCGCACTCCGTCAGGAGAGCGGGCTTCCGTCGTTCTTAGGTGGTGGTCGGCGGACTGAGACCGCTCCTTTTCCCAGCAAACCAGGAATCCGGGGTGCCTGCGGTCTGAGGAACCGAGCCGTGTCAGACGCACCGGGGCGGGGTCCTTATTGCTCGGGGTTGAGTCGCGCGCGGAGGTGGACGAACTTATCGTGGAGGTCGCCCCCGCCGAGTTCAGGGTGGAGGATGGCCGTGGCATCGATGAGCTTGGCGGCCTCTTGGTTCTTGCCGGCTCGGTAGTTCGCCAGGGCCACGCCATAGCGGGACTCGAACCAGGCGGGGGAACCTGTCACGGCGTTTCGCGAGCGGAGCCGTTGGACGTCCGCGGCGAGGTCGAAGGCGCCGAGGCGGATGTAGGTGTCGGCCATGTCTTTGAGAATCCGGTCGTCGAGTGAGGGTGGGGTGCCCCACTCCGCCGTAATCGAGGCGCGGGCCCGGGCCTCGTCGCCAATAAAGAGCCAGGCCCGCGTTTGGCGCAGTTTGGCTTCGCGGAGCTGGGCCTGAGAAAGCTCCCCTTGGCGTTCGAGGATCCCAGCGAGCAGCAGCCGGTTGATCAGTCCAAACCGGCGCACTCGGAGGTCCGATGACGACTCCGACGCCACGAGGTCGATCAATCGCGCGGTCTCGAGCAAGTCGGCCGGCTGACTCAGTTTGAGTTCGGCACGTGCGGCTTGCTCGGCCTCGAGAAAGTGGTTGAGTTCGGCGACCGCGATCATTTGGAGCCGACGGGCCCGATCTCTCTGCTCGGCCTGGCTCGCCGACCTCTGAATCGAATCACAGAGCCGTCGGGCCTCATCTGCTTGACCGACCTCGGGGGTGAGTTCCAACCGGACCAGGGCGAGGTTGATCGCGGCACGCTGGGTGTCGTTCTGGCATTGGGTGTAGCTTGCGTTCAGAAAGGAACGAGCTTCCGTATAACGCTGCCGGACAAGTGTTCGATCGTTGCTGATCCGCTGGGTATCGAGCGCCGCTTGTCGAAGCGTGGCGACGGCCAGTCTTGCGTCGAGCCAGCGGGGATCGGCGGGCGGGATGTCCGACCAGAGCGATCGGGCGTCCTCCGGCTTGGACGAGGCCAGCCGATACTTGCCCAGCAGCCAGCGCGCTTCGTTTGCCGAGGAGTCGTTGGGGAACTCGCGAATCTGCGACTCCAGAGCCGCGGTGTACTTCGCCTGGGAGGCTCCTGGTAGTTTTGTCGCCAATGCTCGAGCGCGGGCCATGATCCGGAGGAGACCGGCTTTGGCGCGTGAGTCGCCGGCCTGGCGATCGTCGGCGACCCGAGTCAGGACGGCGTCGGCTTCGAGGAATTTCCCGACCTGGAAGAGCGAAGCCCCCGCGCGGAGCCGGAGCTTGGCGGCCTTGTCGGGTTGGCCCGCCGCATCAGCGAGATCGGCCCCTTTTGCATCCAGGTTGCTGGCACGGACGAGGTCCCCCGTGGCGATCGTGGCCTCAGCCAGGACGTCCCACGCGCTCGGGTCCTGAGTGTCGTCGGGTTCTTGGATTGCTCTGGCCAGTTCGAGCAACGCCAGCTTTGCCTCCGCGGTCGACGAATCTTGCACCGGGAGCATGGCCTGGAACAGGCTTTTTTCGACTGCGCTACGGGCCGAGCCGGGAGCCATCCGTGCTCGCTGGTTCAGGCGAACCCGTAGGGTTAGCAACGCTTTTCCCGACGCGGACACGGTGGAGTGCTCGATGGCCTTGATCGCCTGGTCGAACCGCTTGCCGGCCGTCTCGATCCCGACCTTCGCCTCCAAGAGAGCTTCTGGCGCAGGTGGAGGTGTCGCTTTTTCCGCGGCCACGAGTGCCGATTTCGCCCCCCGCTCGTCGCCGAGCTTCGCGAGGATATCGGCACGGAGCAAGGACGCAAATCCGACGAGAACGGGCTCGTCGATCGGCTTCTCGAGGGCCTGTGCGGCCTCACGGAGCCGCGTGCTTCGCGTCTCCGAGTCTTCAGGGTCGAGTCTTGCCCGGTCGGCCAGCGCTTGCGCCAGCCGAAATCGAACGTTCTGGGAGAGCACCTTATCGTCCGCGGGCAGCGTACGGTTGAGGCCTTGGAACCGAGAGATCGCCACGTCGAGATTCTCGATCGCGGAATCTCGAGCCTCATGATCACTGGGCGCGAGTTCCTGCTGGTCGGCCCAGAGTCGCCCGCGTGCCCAGAGGTAAACCGCGGACTGAAACCGGAACTTGCTCGCTTGCGGATGCGCCGGGTTTTCCGAATCGAACCGATCGATGAGGTTGATCGCTTCGGTCCAGTGCTTTCGACGTTCCTGAGCCGTCGCCGCCGACTGAGCCGCCCGGTCGAGTGTGGCCGCCATCTCGAGTACGAATTGCTCGCGTTTCTCGAGGTCGAGCGCGTGGTTATCGACCTGGCTTCGCAGCGACGCCAGATGTTTCTCCAGTTCATCGTCGGCCTTGCCCGATGGCAAGCCGCCCCCGACGAAGAGTGCCCAGGCCACGAGGAAAACCGCCGGAGAAGTGCCGCGTCGTTGCATGACCCATCCTTGAAGAAGGGATGGCAGAAGAGGAGCGGGGGGCGATCCGCTCCCCTTTGATTGCTAATTGTACGCGACGAGTCACGCCTGCTTCTTGAGCAGGTCGCTGATGGCCTTCCGGTAGGGGGTCTCGGACGTGATCGCCACGCCAGCCACCGAGGGTTCGTAGCCACCTTCGGCGAATGATTTTTCCAAGGGGATGTACCAAGGTCCCCCGTCACCGTAGGCGGCGGTGGCCAGAAGCGTGTCGGGACGCTCGAGCTGGGCGCCGAGCTGGTATTCCACGAAGGTTTCCGCCGGCAGGTGCAACAGGGTCACGCCTGCGAGTTCGAGCTTTGAGAGGAGGATCGGGCGTCGCGATGCCACTCGCATCAGCCAGCCGCAGCTCATGGCCATCCGGTTCCGGTTGACGACGGTCTCTTTGGGATTGGCAACGATCGCCTTGAGCTTGTCGAGGTCGAGGTCGGATCGCGCGGCGAAGCGGAAGGGCGAGGTGACCCATTCGGCCGAGTCGAGCGGGCGCGCTCGATCCTGAGCGTGCGCATCGGCCGCTTTCATCGCGGTATGGATCCGGTTGGCGAGGATCTCACGGTTGGCGTGGTTCCCGTCGTTGTATTTGCCCGCGGTGACGTTGCCTGCCGCGCCGGTGAAGTAAACGTGAAACGTGTCCGGTTCATCGGCGCCCCGTTTTTGTCGGGCCAAGCCGGCGAAGTCGCTCGAGACGCGTCCGTCACCGTAGTAGCTCATCGGGTGAGTGGTGTAATAATAGAGCCGAGCCAGGGGGCGATCTCCCTGGAAGAAACCGACCGACTTGAGGATCGGGTCAATCGTTCCCACCGGCTCGGCGCGGGCCTCGGGGTTGGGTGTGGCGCTGCCGCGAGTGAAGCGGATCTTGCCGTCGGGCCCGATGACGCGGCGGTTCGAGGCCACTTCAAGAACCTCGGCCTGTCCGGCCCGAATGTGGGTGACCGGCTTGGCGGTGGTCAGCGACTCTCGGACCACGGCCGCAGCCTGTTTCACGAGGCCGTCGACGAACGCCTCATCGTACAACAGGGGTGTGGCGTTGGCCTTGCGGAGCAAGGCGTTCCCTTCACGGTCGATAAACGGAGCGTTGTGCTGGTGGACGCAGTGCAGCGCCACGCGGTCGGGCGTCGTGTGTGCGGCCTCGGCGAGCGCCTCGGTCCAGAGCCTGTGCGACTCGTCCATCACGCCGGTCCAGTCCAACGAGGCCAGCACGATGGGCAGCCCCGCACCTTGCAAGACCACGCCGCGCAACCAGAGCGGGTCATCCACTCCGACGACCGGCTTGATCCAGCCACCGCATAAGGAATGGCCGTTGGGCGGGGTCGCATCGACCTTGAACGTGGCGAGGTGGAAGGCGAGCATAGCGGGTGCTCCGAATCAACGATCTCGGCATTGAGGTTTTAGGTCACGGGCTTGAGCAATGTATCGAAATCGCACCGGCCGTGATACGGTCTAACCGTCCGCCGCGTCCAACCGACAGGTCCGCACGTGATATCGAATTCCACCACCTCTCCGGCCGTTGCCTGGCGTCAGGTTCGCAAATCCTATCCCGATGGCCCCGAAGCCCTTCGCGGTGTCGACCTCACCGTTGCGCCTGACGAATGCCTCGCCATTCTGGGAACGAGTGGCTCGGGAAAGACGACCCTTTTGAAGATGGTCAACCGGCTGCTCGACCCCACGGCGGGCGACGTCCTGGTTCGGGGCATTCCCACACGCGATTGGGATCCGATTGCCTTGCGAAGGTCACTGGGCTACGTGATCCAGGAAGTCGGTTTGATGCCGCATATGAATATCTTGAAAAATGTGGGTCTGCCGCTTCGCCTACAAGGTCGCCCCCGCCAGGACCGCGACCGGGAGGCTCGGGAACGGCTCGAGCTTGTTGGGCTCGAACCGGATCGGTTCGCCACGCTGATGCCCCATCAACTCAGCGGCGGCCAGAGGCAGCGTGTCGGGGTGGCTCGCGCCCTGATGGGGGACCCGGACCTGATCCTCATGGACGAGCCGTTCGGTGCTCTCGACCCGATCACTCGGCGAGAGCTTCAGGACGAGTTTCGCCGGCTTCGCCTTCGCCTCCGGAAGGCGGTCGTCTTCGTCACCCATGACATTCGCGAAGCCTGCCGGGTCGCCGATCGGCTTGCGATCATCGATCACGGGACCTTGATCCAATCAGGCACACCCCTTGACCTGATCCGGCGACCGGCCAATGAGTTCGTCCGCAACTTCTTTAGCGACGCCGAATCGGTGATCGAGGTCGCGTCGGGAGAGTCGACATGAGCGGTCTGCTAGACCTGGCCTGGTCTGAGCGCTGGCAACTCGCCGAGGCCACGGCCGCTCATCTCGATCTGGTGATGGAGGCCCTTGTTCTCGCCGTCTTGATCGGGGTGCCGCTCGGGATCCTGGCCATGCGATCGCGCGCAGCCGAACGGATGATCGTCGGCCTGGCCAACGTACTTCAGACCGTCCCCAGCCTCGCCTTGCTCGGGTTCCTCCTGATCGTTTTTCGAGGTCAGATCGGCAAGCCCCCCGCCCGCGCGGCGTTGGTGGTGTATGCACTTCTGCCGATTATCAAGAATACAATCCTGGGGCTGAGGAGTATTCCTCGAGACGTGGCCGAAGCGGCCCTCGGACTGGGGATGACCTCCTGGCAGCGACTCCGAATCGTCGAGCTCCCGCTCGCCGTTCCGATTCTGCTGGGAGGCGTTCGAGTCGCCACCGTCGCATCCGTTGGGATGGCGACCATCGCCGCCGCCATCGGGGCGAAGGGACTTGGGAGTTACATCTTCCGGGGCGTCTCGCTCTCCGACTCCCGGTTGATCCTGCTCGGCTCGATCCCCGCGGCGCTCCTGGCGCTGGCCTGCGACGCGTCGCTCGGCGAGGTTGAGCACGCGCTCGACCCGTCCCGTCCCCGCCGTTCACGCTTCCGCACCGTGGTCGCCTCAGCGGCGATCCTCGCTTTGCTCGGCATCGCCGCCTGGGGATGGGCGAGTGACCGAGCGGCAGCTCACTCACGCTCCACGACGGTCGTGATCGGCTCGAAGGACGGCAGCGAGATGATCCTGCTGGGGCACATGCTCGCCGACCTTGTAGAAGCACGCACCGAGCTCACGGTGGATCGTCGCTTCAACCTGGGGGGGACGCTCGTCTGCTACAACGCGCTGAGCCAGGGGGGGCTCGATGCCTACGTGGAGTACACGGGGACCGCGCTGATGACGATCCTCAAGGAACCGCCTCAGAATGATCCGGAAATCGTTCTGAAACGCGTGCGTGCCATCCTGGCCGACCGCGATGGGATCGCGACCCTCACACCGTTCGGCTTTGAGAACACGTTCGCCTTGCTGATGCGCCGCGAGCAGGCCGAGTCGCTGGGGATCCGATCGATCTCGGACCTGCGCCGACACCTTGGGACCATCAGGCCGGGCTTCGGACCCGAGTTCATGAACCGCCCTGATGGCTATCCGGGGCTGATCAAGGCTTATGAACTCGACTTCACGATTCCTCCCCGTGAGATGGATCGCAACCTGCTCTACCAGGCGGTCGCGCAGGGCTCGATCGACCTGGCCGCGGGTGACTCCACCGACGGTCGGATCTCGGCGTTCGACCTGGTTTCGCTCAAGGATGATCGCCGCTACTTCCCTCCATACGAGGCGGTCCCGCTCGTCCGCAACGAGGCGCTCCGGAAGGATACCCGGCTTCGCGAAGCCCTCGACGACCTCGCGGGCAAGATCGACGCATCGACGATGCGCCGACTGAACCAGGAGATCGACGTCAAGCGTCGCGACCCGGCGGAAGTCGCTCGCGAGTTTCTTCGCTCGAAGGGACTGTTACCGACGGCTGGTTGACGCTCCTCGCCGCATCCGGAGTCGCATCGAGAGCATCTGCTCCCCCGGTTCGCGGATCCCGCGCCTCCTGGAATCGAGGAGATCGGGGCGGCCGCACTTCGCTTGGCTCGCGATGCGCGTCGCCCGTTTTCCGAGGGCCACTCTGAAATCAGGAAGGAATCGCGGTCCTCCCGCGCGGGATTGTCGTCTTTCCATGAGAAGGAGGTGACGATCGTGGGAGAGCGGACCGAAACGAACCATTCGCTCCTGGAGCGCTACCGGGACTATTTGCACCTCCTCGCCCGGCTGAGTGTGAGCCGGCGGCTTCAGGGGAAGCTCGACCCGTCCGATCTGGTGCAGCTCACCCTCCTTCGGGCGCATCAATCGCTCGACCAGTTTCAAGGGACCCAGGACTGGGAACGCGCGGCCTGGCTGAGGAAGGTCTTCGCGACGACGACGGCCGATGAGGTCAAACGTTACAGCCGGGGCAAGCGCAATGTGAAATTAGAGCGTTCACTGCTGACGGCGCTTGATGAGACCTCCACGCGTCTGGAGCACTGGCTGGCGACCGAGCAGTCGTCACCGAGCCAGCAGGCGCTCCGGCAGGAACAACTCGTCCTTCTGGCCGAGGCGCTCGCCGCCATGCCCGAGGATCAGCGTCAGGCCGTCGAATTGCATCACCTGGGCGGATATTCCGTGGCTGACGTGGGCCTCCAGCTCGGGCGGAGCAAGGCAGCCGTGGCGGGCTTGCTGAGACGTGGGCTGCGTGGCCTCCGCCAGCGGCTCGACCCCAACGGTCAGAGGTGAACCTATGCGCGACGATCGCGTTGGTGACCGAGAAGAACGGCTCGATCAGGTCATCGCCGGCATCCTCGACGAGGCTGAATCCGAGGGCGTCGAGGCGATCGATCGCCGGCGTTGGCTCGTTCGCTACCCCGAGTTTTTCGACGAGCTGTCCGACTTCTTCGCCGACCGTGATGCCATCGAGGCGATCGCCGCACCGCTCCGCGAGATCGCGGCGACGACCGATGAGGAGTGGTCGTTCGATTGGCTGGCGCCCCCCGACCATCCCGACAACCTGGGCCGACTTGGCGAGTACGAAGTCATCGAGCCGCTTGGTCAAGGGGGAATGGGCGTGGTGTTCAAGGCGTTCGACGGGGGCTTGAACCGGTACGTCGCGATCAAGGTGCTCGCCCCCCAATGGTCGTCCGACGCCGGCGCGCGGCGGCGGTTCACCCGCGAGGCGCGTGCCGCGGCGGCGGTCAGCCACCCACATGTGATCACGATCCATGCCGTCGGTGAATGGCAGGCCCGGCCCTTCCTGGTTATGGAGTATGTGACCGGCGCCTCGCTCCAGCAACGGCTCGCGGAGTCGGGCCCACTGGAGCTCAAAGAACTGCTCCGGATTGGCGCTCAGGTCGCCACGGGGCTGGCCGCGGCGCACGCGCAGGGGCTGATCCACCGCGACATCAAGCCTGGCAACATCATGCTCGAAAACGAACTGGCTCGGGTCAAGATTACCGACTTCGGTCTCGCCCGGGCGGTCGACGACACCCGGCTCACACAGCACGGCGCCTTGGCCGGGACTCCGACCTATATGGCCCCCGAGCAGGGCCGCGGCGACCGACTTGACCGCCGCGCCGATCTCTTCAGCCTGGGAAGCGTCCTCTATGCGATGGCCACCGGCTGCGCGGCGTTCCGGGGCGACTCGACGCTCGAAGTGATCCGCCGGGTCTGCGACGGCCGACCCGTTCCGATCGAGGAGCTGAACCCTGACATCCCGTCGTGGCTGGTCGAGATCGTCGAGCGGCTCCATGCCAAAGATCCGGCCGACCGATTCCAGTCGGCCGACGAAGTTGCCGACCTGCTCGGCCGGCACCTCGCCCGGGTGCAGGATCCCTCACTCCCCTTCGTCACCCACCCCTGGGCCCGCCGTACCCGTCGCCGTTCGCGCCGGATCGAGGCGTGGCGAGTGACCCGCCGCTTGTTGCCTGTTCCGCTGTTGGCCGCGCTCGTGGCCTTGACCTCGTCGGCGGGGACCTGGTGGGCGTTGCGGTCATCTCCGGGCGGCCTCCGCTCGGTCCCCCCCGCAGCGACCTCGGCCCTGCTCAATCCCGCCCGGCTCAAGCAGGAATATCACTTCGATTTCCGGAACGAACGCTACGACCACCGCTGGCTGCTGATCGAGCCCACCGACACGGGCGCGTTGCGGGTGAAGGCCGATCCCCGCGGGCTCCGAATTGCGATCCCCACGAAGCTGGCGAGTCGTGGGGCTGGCATCTTTACCAAGTTCGGGATTCATGGTGACTGCGAGATCACGACGACGTTCGAGGTCCTCTCCGCCGAGAAGACCACCGACGGTATTGGTTCCGGACCCGAGCTCTATCTCCGCACGGTGGATGGATGGAGTAATTTCGTCTCCATGTATCGCTGGGTGCCTAAGGATGGAACCGTGCCCGTGGTCGGCGCTCCGCGGCAGAGAAGGCGGATCACAAGCCCTATCGCGACAATCACAAGAACCCGATGACGGCGAAGCGGGGCCAATTCCGGATCCTCCGCGTCGGATCGCAGGTGCACTACCTCGTGGCTGAAGGGGAGAGCGACCGCTTTCGCGAAATCGAACAGTTGGAGTTCACCACCAAGGATTTCGATCGCGTGCGGTTCTTCGCCCAGACTCACGATTCTCCCATCGCGCTCGATCTTCTCCTGAAGGATCTGACCATCCGCGCTGAATTGTTGCCGGGTTGGACGGCAAGCCCCGTACCTCCGAAACGGTCGCCGTGGTGGGTCGCGGGGGTGGGGGTGGTCGTCGTGGCGGCCCTCGCCGCGGGCGTTCGGTGGGCGGCAAGGCGGACGCGGCAAGCGCAGGAGGTCGGATGACGAGACCGCGACCGGCACAGGGCGGCGGGGGGTTGGGACTGCTCGCTGTGTTGGCGGTTGCCCTGGCGCTGCGGCTCCCTTACTTGACGGAACGCAGTCTCTGGTACGACGAGGCGTCGTCCTGGCAGACGGCGAAGTTTCCGCTCTCGGAACTGTGGCAGAGCGTTCGCTTGAACGTTCATATGCCGCTCTACTATGTCCTTTTGAAAGCCTGGATGACGGTTTGGGGCGAGTCCGTCGCGGCACTTCGCGGGTTTTCGATCACTTTCGGGCTGCTCACGGTGTCCGGGATGGATCGGTTCGCCCGTGAGCTCTATCGCGTTTCAGCGTCGGGGGACGACCGGGAATCCGGCGGCAGGCAATTCGGGTTGATGGTGGCTGGTCTCGTCGCGGTCGCCCCGTTCCAGGTGTTCGGTTCGATCGAGGCCCGGATGTACGCACTGGGCACCGCTCTGACTGCCGTCAGCAACTGGCTTCTCCTGCTCCTCCTACGTGAACGAGGCCCTCGCGGGCTTTGGTGGGCCTACGGCGCGAGCGTCGTCGGCCTCCTCTACTCGCACCACTACGGTCTCTTCTCGGTGATCGCGCAAGCTGTCTTTTTTGCGCTTTACCTGGTTTGGCTGTTCAGTCTGGGCTCGCTGTCCGAGGCGCGGGCGGTCGCCGCGAATGGGGCCGCGGTCGCCGTCATCGTTGCGGTGGTCTATCTTCCGGGCCTCGTCCTCCTGCGGGGACAGACCGGCCGGGTCCAGCAAGAGTACTGGATTCCCGAGCTACGCTGGCGGACGTTCTGGGGAACCTTCAGCGAGTTCCTGGTTCCGACGCACGGCTTCGACTTCCTTTTCGGGGGCCAGCTCGTTTGTGCCGTCGTCCTGATCTCTTGTCTCATCGTTGCGGTTCGCGGTCGGCGCGGCGACAACCTGGTGTTGGCATCGGCCGTGCTCCCGTTGCTTCTGGCCGCGGCCGTTTCGACAATCCAGCCGATCTGGATAGCCCGATACTTCCGGTTCGCTCACCTCTTCTTGCTAACCGCCGTCGCCTTGGCGGTCTGGAAGCTCACGCGAAGGTCAAGCGTCTTGCGGGCCGTCCTGGTCACTCTGCTTTTCGGGGTCCTGGTCGGTGCGAATGCCGTCTTCTGGAACTACCTCGACATCCCGAATGGGGGAGGAGTACGTCAGGCTGTCGCGACGATCCTGGCCGAGCGTCGCGACGGTGAAATGATCGTCACATTCAGCCATCATCAGTATGTTCCCGCCAAGTACTACGTCAGTGACCGGGCCACCCTCCGCCTTCTGGATTCGGGGCCGTTGTTCTGGGGCAGTCACCTCATCAGGCCCGCGGACCTGATCTCTCCCGACCGGTTGCAACAGGCGCTGGGACGCGGCGTCTGGGTCATCGGCACCGACCCAGTTCCTGGGGAGCAGCCGGTGTTGGCTGGTGCCGTGTTATCGCGGCAGCATGTGTTCCGCTATTACCAATCTTTACACAGGCACTTGTACGTTCACCGGTTTGTGATCCCGAATCGACCGTCCGTTCAGGAAAGGCCGGGGCAATGACCATGACCGTGACTGTGAGACAAAAGGCGTTCACGTTGCTTGAACTGCTCGTTGTCGCTGCGGTGATCGGCGTGTTGGTCGCACTGCTGATCCCAGCCGTCCAGAGGGCACGCGAGGCGGCGAGGCGGATCCAGTGTCAGAACAATTTGAAGCAGTTGGGAATCGGTTTGGCCAATTATCAAAGTCTATGCGGCGTCTACCCGTTCGGCGTTGGCGCGGATGCCGACAAGCTCCTCCCGACGTATGCCTCGACGGGCAACCGGCGGTTCTCACTCCACTCGCAACTGCTTCCCTATATCGAGAGGTCGACGCTGTTCGACCAACTTAATTTCAATGTCGCTCCATTCTATCCCGACGCGACGGGTGATCCGGTCGCGAAGACTGGCCAGGGACCGAATGAGACCGTTGCCCAGATTTGGGTCGACGTTTTTATCTGCCCGTCCGACTTCAACAGGATGAGTTCCCGGCCCTGGGGCCAGGTGAATTACCGGTCGTGTAACGGCAGTTCGTGGTCGGGTCGCACAGGGAATGGCTTATTTGGCCAGGCGACTCAGATTCGGCCCGGTGATGTGAGCGATGGCCTCTCGAATACGGCCGCGGCATCCGAACGCTTGCGTGGTCACGACGATTTCGAGCGGATGGACTTTACTTCCGATTTGTTCCGCCTGGCCGCGCCCTGGACTGAGACCACGTTCCGGTCGTGGTGCGACGAGTTGACCGACGACGAGGCCGCCGCACTTCCCCATAACCCAACGTCGGCGACGCTGGGTCTGACCTGGCTGGAAGGCAATATGTCCTGGACGCGATATAACCATCTCCTCCCCCCCGGCCGCAAGACCTGCGTGAATGGAGTGACCTGGAACGGCGCGGCCATGACCGCCAGCAGTCGCCACGACGGAGTCGTCGGCTTACTCCTGGGCGACGGATCGGTCCGATTCGTCAAGTACGCGGTCGATCCCGCCGTCTGGAAGGGGTTGGGTACGATCGCGGGGGGTGAGATGATCTCGGGTGATTCGTACTAACGAAACGACTTCCCTCAGTGAAAGGGAAAGTAAAGTTTCGCCGAACGTCAACGCGATCGGCCAAGGCATCATCGTAGGCCTACCAATTCCCGTAGGGTAGGCACGGCCCACTATCTTAACCTCTGCTTTGGCAAGGAGATAGGGATAGTGGGTAGTGCCCACTCTACGGGAGAAATCGGATTCTGGCCGTCGATCAATCGTAAAGCGTTGATCAATTCATCTCTTTCTGAAGCCTTGGGCTGGTGGCGCACGGGTTCCGCGTACGGAACCCGTGGCACCCAGGATTCCCATGCTTCCCGGCTCAAGTGAGCGTTTTGAGTGAGACTAACTGTCTCTCCCAGTAGCTCAAGTGGCGGGAACCGGCTCGGCCAGCGGGTCAGCCGATTCGACTTCCTTCTTCTCCTTGGGATGGAAGAAAATCGCGAGCAGAATCGCCGATGCGATTCCGAGGGCGGCTGGTACCGAGAAGAGCTGGCTGAAGTTCACAACCTTCTCCCCTGTGGCCGTGACGGTGGTGACCTGATCGCCGAGCCAACCCCAGAGGAAGTTGCCGAAGAACGGCCCGACGCCAAGGATCAGCAGGTTGAACATGCTCTGGGCGCTGGTCCGGATGTCCTTGGGAAAGTGCTCGTCGACGTAGATGTAGACCGTGGCGAAGAAGAAGGCGTACGCGAACCCGTGGACGACGTTACTGAGGATGACGAGCCAGAGCGTATCCTTGGTCCCGATCGCGTAGATGCCGAACCGGATCACGTGGCCGAGGATGCCAAAGATCATCGTCGTTCGCCAACCGAGCTTCTTGAGGAAGAAGCCGAGGTAGGCCATCGTGGAAATCTCGGCAATCTGCCCGATGCTCATCGCCGGGGCGATCCAGTTTTCGGCCAGACCGATCGCCGAAAAGAACGGGCTCGTCCAGAAGAAGTAGCAGTAGTGAATGAACGAGTCGAGCAGGGTCACCACGAAGAGAACCAGGATACTCGGGACCGCCAGGAGCTTGAGGGCCTCGAGCGGAGCGAACTTCGATCCCTCATTCTTGGCTGGCGGGGTATGAGGCAGCGTCAAGCAGAAGGCGGCCAGAACGAGGGAAGCGATCCCCGCGACGATAAACGTGCTCGTCAGTGCCACCTCCATCGGATGCCCGGTTTTGGGCGTGGAGAGTGCTTTGCCCAGCCAGGAGACGAATCCTCCCGCCGCGGCCATGCTTGGTACCTTGGCCCAGTCGATCGGGATGAAGATGAACGGCCAGCTCGCCGCGATCCAGCCAATCGTCCCCCAGACTCGGATCGGTCCGAAGTCTTTCTGGGCATCCTTCAGGTTGGCGAACGCGATTGCGTTCGTCACCGAGAGCGTCGGCACGTAGAAGAAGCAGTGGAGCAGCATCAGCCCGAAGAAGGGCCAGAATTGCTTGGTGTAAGCGAGCGCCAACATCGACAGGCCACCTACCAAGTGGCTGAACGAGAGGAACCGTTCCTGTGCGAAGTAACGGTCGGCGAGCTGGCCGCCGAAGAACATGCCGGTCAGCGATGCGATCGCGAAGGCGTTGAAAATCCAGGCGATCTGTACCCCTTCAAACTTGAGGTACTTGCTGAGGTACAGGCCGAGCAAGGGGAGCCACGCTCCCCAGATCACATACTCGAGAAACATCATGATCGAGAGTTTGGTACGAATGGCCTGATTCATCGTGGGAAGTTCTCGCGAGTCTCATCATGGGGGACGGACTGACGAAGGCCTTGATGGCCTTGCGTACGCTTAAACCCAATAACTTTAGCAGTTCGATCGCCGCAAGGCGATGGGATGACGGTCAATTCGTCGCGGCGCTCAGGCGGGGAGCCAGTCGATCAGGCGGTCGACAACATGACGGCATGTATTTGTGCGAGCCCAGTCGAATCGCAGCGCGGCCCGGCCGTCATCGGAATTGGCCGCGACGATCGCGCGGACCGAGGCGATGAAGCCATCAGGGTCGGCCGCAACCTCAAGGAGGTGAGGGTAGAGCTGGCATTCGGGCAAGGCGGTCGAAACGATCGGCCGGCCAGTCACCATGTAGTCCAGGATCTTGGTCGGACTACAGGCGATGTTGAAGGGGTGGTCGGTCTGATAGGGGATCAGGCAGACGTCGAACGCGCGGTTGTAGAGGTGGATCGATTCCTGGGCCCGCCACCCCAGGGCGTGGACGTTGGGCCGAGCCAGGCAACGCTGGTAGTCGGCCTGCCAGGCGTCGGTCCCTTGAACGCTCGTTCGTCCGATCAGGACGATTGACGCCTCGGGCATGGCCTCGCTCAGTTGGGTCAGAAGTTTCCAGTCGAGCCGGTCTTCCATGGTCCCCACAAAGCCCAGGAGCGGGCGAGGGAGTGAGGCGATGTCGGCGGGGGCCGGGGCGGGCACTTTCCAGGCGTGTTCGGCCAGCGATGCCGTCGGAGCTCCATGCGGCAGATGCCGGATCTTGGCCGCGGCCTCGGGAACGGCGGCCTTCAACTCCTCGGCACGGACACGGGAGACACAGATCGTGAGGTCGGATTCACGTACCGCCTTGCGCTCTAATGTCCTGATCTGATCCGCGTGTTTTGGCCAGTAGAGACTGTAGTCATCGAGGTTGAAATAGACCTGGAGGTCGGGACGGAGGCTGGCACTGAGGTAGAGGTAGTGGGGGTAGGTCATCACCAACGCAAGGCGGGCGTCAGGGGCATGGCGCTGGTGCCAGCGTCGAGTCGCTCGACCGATGGGTCTCATTCCCAAACTGGGGAATTTCTTCATCCAACCGCTGGGAAGCACCAGTTCGCGCTGCCAGAGCCGGGGGCCGCGCTCGATCACGGGGGCGTTCCAGTTCCAGGGACGAAGCCCGCGATTCCAGGCGTTGCGATAGTCGTGGCACTTGAGGAGCAGCGTGGCCACTCCCGCTTGCTCAACCTCGCGAAAGAGGTTCTCCGTGGAAAACCAATTCGCATCTGCCACCGCGAGGGCAAGCCGGTACTGGTTCGCATCGAGGCCGGGCCGTAGTTGTCTGTCAGTCGTGGCCATCGTGGCTCTCGGTGTCCGGATCGTGAACTCCGTCAGTCCGCACCTACTCCAGTCGGCAAAAGGTGGGCGCCGACGGCCGTGCAACCCGAGGGTCAGATCGACTCCATCGATCCGTTTGGAAGGTCGACCGACCCGCGAGCGCAGGCAGCTTATGAAAATTATTGCTTCGTTGTCAAGCATGCACGCGCTGCGAAGTGTTGATCAAGAGGCCCGGGGATCCATCCCACGTAAGCGGTGCGTTTTTCCAACATTCGGGATATTTTGCGATTGATTTGGGATTGAACCGCGCAACCTCGAAAGATATGATCCGTAACTTCAAAATTGGGATTCAGACGCGGGATGCTCTGCGGGCCGTTTCGGAGCGGTTCGCTGGGGTGCCGGTCACGCGGGGTATCGACCTATGACGAGGCCCATCGAAACGCGTGTCATGGGATAGATGCATTTGAGATTCGGGATTGGCCCGAGTTGATTCGGCCTTTCCTCGCGACTTCGCGATTGAGTTCAAGGGACGGGACATGAGTTCAGAACCGTGCCTGACTCGGCTGACTTGATGATCTATTTTGAGTATTCAGAAGAGCCTTCGGAATCAGAAAATTTTCTCTAGACCTCCGAATTTATTGTAGGCGCGTGCTCACACGCTACCTACAATTTGGCCGACTTGGTGGCAGCGACCTAAACCCGGAAGGATGAGGGGGGTTAGGTGTCGCCGAGCGGCAACCTGCGTCTGGGATGGACGAGGGTCGCGCCGTTTTGGGATCAGGTTTCGACCGGTCCTGACGGCCAAACCATCATGCCTGCTGTCTTGGGTTCCAACGGCGGGACTCGAGGCACCCGATGCGGAGCCACTCCGCATTCACCGATTGATTACGCACCTTCTGAAAGGGTTTAGCCTGATGCATCAGATCATTCTTTTGACCGCCCTCACTGCGACCAGCGGACTTTTCGGCGGTGGTCGTCAGCAGTGTGGGACGAGTCGTTGCGGTCGCCCGACGCTGGGCTTCTCTGCCTTCGCCCCTCAGCAGCGTTTCGCCCAGCCGCAGATCTCTGCTTGCCAGCCCGGGACCGCTTGCGGCACGACCGCCCCGGCTGCTTACCCGACCTATGCGGCTCCTCAGGCCCCCGTCGCCGCCCCCCAGGCCCCCGTCGCCGCCCCCCAGGCGCCGATCGCTGCCCCTCAGGCCGCGGCCTATCCTTCCTACTACTATCCCACCGCGGTTTCGAGCTGCGCCGGCGGCAGTTGCGCCGCCCGCCGTTGATTTGGCTGGACCGATTGACTTGCAGCTCGTGGAGCCTCAGGTCATCGTGTCCTTAGCCTGACCCTTCCATCCCTTGACGGAGTTCTTGCGCACCGCGTGAGGACTCCGTCTTGCATTTCGAAGGCGCCGAACGAGTCGCTTGCGATCCTCGAGGCTTCGAAACGCGATGCCAGCCAATGGCCACCGCCCGCGGGTTCTGTTCCGTAGTTGCAAGGGGATCGGTTTCGCTCGCCTGTCTATTGCGAAGATGCGATCGCGGTTTCGAGCGCGGTGTCGAAACGGGATCTCGTTTTCGAGCGAGGATTTTTTGGGGTGGGAGGAGGGGCAGGAAGTGTTGACGGCCGGCGAGGGAAAACGATTCTCGTTCCCGCTCGCCGCGTCCATCAAAATCGAGTCGCGATGGCTTGGGTCGTTGCGGACCCGTTGCCATCGCTCTTTGACGATTCCATGCGGAAAGCTCAATCAGGGTTCCGATCCGCTTTTGCAAGCCGATCCGGAGATCCCTCAGGGAGCGATGGTGGCGAAAGTTCTGAGCGTCGCCGGGGGTTCGTCCTTCAAGTCGGTCGCGATCTCGAAGACCGCGTTGTAGGGACCGGCTTGGTCAGGAGCCTTGAAGGTGATGTCCACGGTATGGAGCGGGCGTGCTCCTTCGGGGTCCGGAGTTCCCGACAGTTCGACCTTGTTTCCCTTGAGGGTGGTGAGCTTGAACGGCTGGGCGGACCGGACGAGGACTTTTTTGGTGACGGTGGTGCCAGGCTTCATCCGTCCCAGGTTGATGATTGAGGGAGAGACGACAACGGCCGTCTGCACGTTCGCCGTGACGGAGACCGGAATGGTCGCTCCGCTCGGGTCATTGGTTTCCAGGAGGATTTCATCCTTGAAGTAGCCGTTGGGTACGGTGGGATACAAGGACGCAGTCAGGGAAAACTGTTGCTGTCCGTCGATTGTGCTCCCGGTGGGTTTGAGCTCCGCTTTGATGTGATTGCTCTGCGTCTTCATCTTGGTCACTTGCCAGTTGGGCATGCCGCCCGCGTAGCTCAAGAGCAGGTTGATCTTTGGTGTGGCGGAGCGCTGCACGGTCCCAAAATCAACTTGGCCGGGCATCAACGTGATGTCACCCCGGATGAAGCAGCTCAGGTTGAGGTCGACCTCGACGAAGTTCGGCTGGTCGATGATCAAGGTCAGGCCCGAGGCCTTATGGCCAACGAACTTGGTGGTATCGATGACCGCTTCGATGGAGGTCTGAGTGCCTGTCGGGATCACGCGGGCGCCGACTTTCACCTCGGTGCAGCCGCACTTGGTCCGCCAGTCCGCAATGTGGATTTCAGATCCCGTCCGATTGATCAGACGGAAGGTGTGGTGAATTTTCGAGCCTCGAGCGACGGTACCGAAGTCGAAGGCTCGTTCTGGAAACGCTGTATCGACCCAGCTCTGCGCAACCACGGTATGGGCGGCAAGCAGAGCCCAGGCCGCCATGAGGATTGGAACGCGACGCATGGGGCCAATTCCCTTCTTATAGGCGAGATCACTGAGCGGCCTCTCCGCATCTCCGTTGCGAGCCAATCCTGACCAGCCAGGCCGCTGGCGGGGCGTGGCCGGGTCCCTCGGGACGCTGCCGCCACCCCCGCGCTCGCTCGAAAGCTATCATATCCCCATCGCTGATCCTCGTCACTTCGAGCTGACGTTTTTCTCCGAGCTTCCACGATACTACCTGCACGTCCACCCCATCCCGAATCCCCCTGATTCTCATTGTCAGGCTGGTGAGGGCGTGTACTAACTGTTACGATGATTATGAGGCGTCGTTCGAGCCGGTTTCCTCGTCGTTCTCGTCCATGGGGCCGTCGGGCCGATTGCGACCACCGTTCTCACCAACGATACCAAATCTCTTCTCTTCAAAAAAAACGGCTTTTCTCCGTGCTTCCCCCACGTCTCTGAACGCAAACCGCCGCGGATATTCTGCTATGCTCAAGCCCGCCGTGGAAGTTCACAATGTCGATGGGATCCTGGTCGCTGAGTTCTGGGATTGTTTTCGACTGGATCCGGCTCCTGTTCAAGAGTTACGCAAGCTGTACGAGTCCCACCTCGCCTCGAAAGGGCGGCCCGAAGCGGTCATCGACCTTCTCGGCGTTGGGTATGCGGGTTCGGCGGCTCTCGGCAACTTCATGGCCATGCACCGCCTGGCAAAGCAGCGCGGCGGACGACTCATCTTCTGCAACGTCGATCCGACGGTGTTCGAGGTGTTTCGCGTCAGCAAGCTCGATCCCCTGTTCACGTTCTCGGCCGACCGCGCCTCGGCGCTGGTGGAGGCGAACCGTCAGGAACCGTTGCCGGCTCCCGATCCTGCTTCCGCCCCCCTCGCTTCGACGACTACTCCCGCCGTGGCCCCTGCCCCTCTCCGGAAAAGCGGTGGAGATGGCTTGATTAGCGCAAGTCGGCGGAGGAAGCTGTCCTGACTCGCGGACCGGTGTCTCGCGGCCGTAGCCTGCGCTGGTGACCATGGGTCTGATTATTCGTTTATATAGAGGTTTTTCCAGATGACGTCCACGCCTCGAATCGATGTGCAGGAAATCGATAGCGTGAAGGTCGTCCGACTCCTCGACCGGCAGCTCTTCGACGAGCGGACTGTCCGTGATGTTGCGGACCAGATTGCAGCCATTCTGCCCAATGACGGCACCCCAATTCGGCTGGTGCTCGACTTTTCCGACGTGGCCTTGATCTCGAGCTCGCTGCTGAGCAAGCTGATCCTTTTGCAGCGTCGGGTGGATGGCTCACGCGGCAAATTCCGACTCTGCGAGCTTTCCCCCGTGCTGCAGCAGGTCTTCCGGACTTCGAACCTCGATCGCCTTTTCAGTATCGATCGCGATCAACGCGCCTCGCTGGCGGCGTTCTGAACGGGTGGAAATTCGGGTGGATCACAGGCGGAGCGAACCGGGAGACTGGGGGCCGCGGGGGGACTGGGCCTCAGCCACGTGAGGGAGGCCGCTCGAGGGCGGCTCGACCCGAGCCCGGTTCAGACCCGCACCAGCCTCCAGCCGCCGTGGAGAAACCGCGCGGCGACCAAGGTCGCGCGAACGCAGAGGTCGGCGAGCATGGCGACCCAGGCACCGTAGAGCCCCCAGCCGAGACCTCCTGAAGCTTCGGGGGTGGTCAGCAGGTAGGTGAGCGGAATCCGCACGAACAGGTATCCGACCACGACGAAAACCCAGGGCCAGCGGGTATCCCCCGCGCCTCGGAGCGCGCCGTTCAGCACGTTGATCGTTGCCAGCGCGGGCATGGCGAAGGCCACCACTCGCAGGACCGGCACGCCCAGGGCCGCGACTTCGGGCTGGCGTCCGCCGGTGAAGATGAAGAACATCGGCCCGGCCAGGCCGTAGATGAGAACCCCCAGGGCGGACAGAACTGCGACTCCGAGCCACCAGGCTGTCTGGGCGGCCCGACTTGCGAGGTCGGGACGCCCCGCGCCCAGGTATTGGCCCGTGAGCGTACTCGCGGCGACCGCGAAGGCCGTGATTGTCAGGAAGGCGATCGCCTCGCAGCGGATCGCCACACCGTGCGCTGCGGTAGCGGTCGCTCCGAGCAGATTGATCAGGCTGAGGAACCAGAGCTGGGACATGACGTTGGTCAGGCTCTCACCCGCGGCCGGCACGCTGATTCTGAGGATCCGGCGGATCTCGTGCCAGACCGGGAGGATTCCCCGCCAATCGAGACTCATGCCCGAGCGCCCGCGAATCAAGAGGCCCAGAACGACCAAGCCCCCGACGCCTTCGCCGATCGCCGTCCCCAGCGCAATTCCGGCGAACCCGAGTTTCGGGAACGGCCCGAACCCCTGGAGTAGCGACCAACTCAGCACCACATTGATCGCGTTGACCAGAATCATGACCCACATGCCGGTCCTGGTGTCCCCTGCCCCGCGAAGACAGGCAACGCCGACCGTCGTGCAGGCGAGGAGCGGAGTGATCGTCAGGACGATCTTCAAGAAGAGGGTGGCATTGGTCGCCGCCAGCCCCGTGAGGTTCAAGGCCCACACGATCGTCGGCGCGGTCAACCAGCCGATCGCAAAGGTCGCGGTGCCGACGACCAGAGCCAGCGTGATCGACTGCTGGCAGATTCGCGCGGCCTCGGCACGTTTGCCCTGGCCGATCAGCCGGGCCACCAGTGCAGTTCCTCCGACCGAGACGATTGTCAGGATGCTGCCGAGGAACCAGGAGGTAACTCGACACCGTCACCGCGGCCAGATGTTCTTGGGAGAGGTAACGCCCCGTCAGCAGGGTGTCGGACAGGCCGACCAGGTAGAGCAGCGACTGTTCAACAAGCACCGGGGCGGCCAGCCAGATCACCTGGCGTGCAATCGAGGAGCCGGGAACCGTCAGCGAAGGGCGTCGTCCATCACGATCCTTGATTAGGGAGACGCACACCAATTAAGAAAAAAATGCGGGCGAGCGGGACGCGCCAAGCGTCGGTGGAGCGTTCGTAGATTCGGACTGTCACGTTTTTCCCGACCAATCGCGGGGGATTGATTGGGCCTCGGTGCCGGTAGGTGGGTTTCCCGCACTCGACTCCAAGAGCTATGATAGCGACTCGGACAACCCATGCATCGGAGGAGTTCGCACGTGCCCGCTCGAATCCTGGATGGTAAGGCCCTCGCGCAAAAAGTCCGGAAGGACGTGGCGGCCGAGGTAGCGCGGCTGAAGGCCGAGCACGGGGTGGTTCCCGGCTTGACGGTCGTCCTCGTCGGTGAGAATCCCGCAAGCCAGGTCTACGTTCGCAACAAACAGAGCGCGTGCGAAGCGGCCGGCATGCTCGGGACCATCGAACGGCTTGCCGCCGACACGTCCGAAGCCACCCTGCTCGCCACCATCGACCGCCTCAATGCCGATCCGGCCGTGCACGGTATCCTCGTTCAACTGCCCCTCCCCCCGCAGATCAATGAGCGTGCGGTGATCGAGCGGATCAATCCGCTGAAAGATGTGGATGGGTTTCACCCGATCAACGTCGGGCTGCTGACCATCGGGATTCCCCGCTTCGTCCCCTGCACTCCCCTCGGGATTCAGGAGATGCTGGTCCACCATGAGGTCGAGACCCGAGGCGCTCATGTCGTGATCCTGGGCCGCTCGCAGATCGTCGGCAAGCCGATGGCGCTCTTGCTCGTTCAAAAAGGGATTGGCGGCGACTCGACGGTGACGATCTGCCACACGGCGACTCGTGATGCCGCCGCGGAGACGCGCCGGGCCGATATCCTGATCGCCGCCATCGGCCGACCTGAAGCGGTCCGGGCTGACTGGATCAAGCCGGGCGCCGTCGTCATCGACGTCGGTATGAACCGGCGGGCCGATGGTTCCCTCTGCGGCGACGTCCATTACCCAGGGGCGGCCGAGGTTGCCTCGCTGATCACGCCGGTTCCCGGAGGCGTCGGGCCGATGACCGTGGCCATGCTCTTACGCAATACGTTGAAGGCCGCGCGCCTGGCCTTTCCATGAACCAACAACAAGAGACGCTCCGGAAGCTTGATCGGCTGCTGAACCAACTCGATCGGAAGGTCCGGCGGCCCCGCTCGCGGTTTCCGATGGCGGCGATCTACTTGACCCTGGCCCTGATCCTGGGTTATCAACTGCTCGTGCGTTTCGTCCCCATGGTCTGGTCGACGCTTTTGCCCGAAGGCTTGGCACAGGCCGAAAATTTGTCCGGCTGGCCGGGTCTGATCTATCGCCTGGGATGGATCTGTCATACCCACTACGAGTTGGTCCTCGTCGCGCTGGGGTGCATTTCGATCGCGGGTTTCGTCTTGAGCTGGGGCCCATGGCCGGCTCGGGTCCTCGTCTGGCTGGCTGCGGTGGGGTTCGTTCTCGTCGATGCGGGGATCGTGTTCGTTGCGATCATGACCTGTGTCAATCTGACACTCTGAATCACGTCCGGGGCCGTCTCGGGCGAAGAATACGATCCGCATCGCCATCGCCCGTTTCACCTCAATTTGAAGGCGACCTCTATCATGATCCGCCTGGGAATCTGCAACGAACTCTTCGAGGGATGGGACTTCGCCGAGGTTTGCCGGACGGTCAAGGCGCTCGGATACGAAGGCCTCGAGATTGCGCCGTTCACCCTGGCTCCGCGGATCACTGACGTCTCCGCGCAGCGTCGGCGAGAACTGAAAACGATCATCGAAGACTCGGGCCTGAGCACGATCGGACTCCACTGGCTCCTGGCCAAGACCGAGGGCTTTTATCTGACGACTCCCGACGCCGCGGTCCGGAATCGAACGGCCGACTACTTCGTGGAACTGGCTGAGGCCACCCGCGACCTCGGCGGCACCTTGATGGTCCTCGGCTCCCCAAAACAGCGCGACTTGCTGCCGGGCATCTCGTACGACCAGGCGTTTGAGTTCGCGGTCGATGTGCTCAGCCGAGCGATGCCGAAGATTGGCGATCTCGGAGTCGACCTTTGCCTCGAGCCGCTGGCGCCGAGCGAGACCGACTTCCTCAACACCTGCGACCAGGCGAACGTGATGATCGATCGGGTGGCTCACCCGAACTTCAAGCTTCACATGGATGTGAAGGCCCAGAGCGGCGAGACGAACGCAACCGTCCCCGAACTCCTGACCAAGCACGCCGCCAAGGCCGGACATTTTCATACCCAGGATGTGAACCTTCGCGGTCCCGGCATGGGAGACGTTGACTTCGGTCCGATCATGAAGGCCCTCGTCGATTCCGGCTACGATCGTTGGGCCTCGGTCGAGGTCTTCGATTACTCGCCAGGTGCCGTGGAAACGGCCCGCCAGAGCATCGAGACCCTGAAGCGGACACTGGACGCAGCCTACGCCCATTGATCGATCGTCGGGCGGATCCTCACAGGCCGAGCGATCTGGGAGGCCTGGAGGCCGTACTCGGCCCCCGGTCGACTCTCTGTGCACCGGCCGGGGCCACGAGTACGCCCCCCTCACCCCGAGGTGTGCTTTTTCGAGGGGTAGCCGATGGAGGGAAGGCTTCCGCCTGCCGCTGCTCGAGGTGGTAGACTGAAGCCTTCCCTCCGAAAATTGAGGAAGTGAGGGGCGGCCGAGCCCCACCCGGCGGAGACGTATCGTCACCAGCTTATGGTGTCGTCCTGCCTCGTCTTGCGCTCGGCGGCTCATCCCATCTGATGTCAATGCGGTAGATTTGTACAGTGGGCAATTGCGGGGTCGGAGGGAAAACTGGTATTGTTGTGTAGGGTCGAATGGGGTTTGCTCTGGGGCGAACGGATTCACGGGCATCGAGGCGAAAAACGGAGCGATGGCGAAACGCAAGGGCCGATCAATAAACGGGCTAGGGCTTGAGAATGCGAGGCCGAAGTCGATCATCGAGGATGTCTCGTTGGCCGAGGCGACCCGGTCGCGCTACCTCAACTACGCGCTGAGCGTGATCACCTCACGCGCCTTGCCCGACGTCCGTGACGGTCTCAAACCGGTGCAACGTCGCATTCTGTATGCGATGTGGCACGATTTGCACCTGAGTTCGGACAGCCGCTTCATGAAGTGCGCGGCGGTGGTCGGTGAGGTGATGAAGAGTTATCACCCACACGGCGACGCATCCATTTACGACGCCTTGGTGCGGATGGCTCAGTCCTTCAGCCTTCGGTATCCGTTGGTGGAGGGTTATGGGAACTTCGGCTCGATCGATGGCGACCCCCCCGCCGCGTTTCGTTATACCGAGAGCCGGCTGACCCCGATCGCCCAAGAACTCTTGAGCGAGCTGCGGCAGCAGA
This sequence comes from Singulisphaera photorubra, assembly GCF_045290345.1. Lineage (GTDB taxonomy): Bacteria > Planctomycetota > Planctomycetia > Isosphaerales > Isosphaeraceae > Singulisphaera. Next base: position 8,190,384 of record NZ_CP155447.1, read on the forward strand.
CCGTCGATTTCCGCCCCAACTATGCGTCGACGACGGATGAGCCGATCGTCCTGCCCGCCCAGTTTCCCAATCTCCTGGTGAATGGAGCCTCTGGGATCGCGGTGGGGATGGCCACGAATATCCCGCCGCACAACTTGCGGGAGGTCTGCGCGGCGCTCGATGCGCTTCTCAAGGACCGCGATCTTCCCCTGGAAAAACTCACCCACTACATCACCGCTCCCGACTTCCCGACGGGCGGCGTGATCCTGAACACGGCCGACGAGATCCGCCACGTTTACGCGACCGGCCAGGGGACGATCAAGCTTCGCGGCACCTATGAGATGGATCCGGAGAAGGCGAACACCGTGCTGATCACCTCGATTCCTTACGGGATCGAGAAGGACCCGCTCGTGCAGCGGATCGGCGAACTGATCGGCAAGGGCTTGGTTCCCCAACTCACGAACATCAAGGATTTGAGCACCGACGACGTTCGGATTGCGCTGGAGCTTCGGCCCGGCTCGAACGCCGATGCCGCATTGGCTTATTTGTTTAAAAATACACCGCTTCAGACGAACTTCAACGTCAACCTGACCTGCCTGCTGCCCGCGGCGGGGGCCGAGATTGCGGTGCCCGACCGGCTCGACCTCCGGAGCATCCTCCAGCACTTTCTCGAGTTCCGGCTCGATATCGTCACCCGTCGGTTGCAATACGAGCTGAAGAACCTGCTCCAGCGAATCCACATCCTGGAAGGGTTCGCGATCGTCTTCAACAACCTGGATGAAGCGATCAGGATCATCCGAGATAGTGACGGCAAGGCCGACGCCGCTCCCAAGTTGATCGCGCGGTTCGACCTCTCCGAGCTCCAGGCCGATGCGGTGCTCGAGACGAAGCTCTACCGGTTGGGTAAGCTCGAGATCAACGATATCCTCGAGGAACTGGCCCAGCGACAAAAACGGGCGGCGGAAATTCAGGCCCTCCTGGACGATGAGCCGGCCCGTTGGAAGATCATTCGTTCCGAGTTGAAGGAGATCGGCCGCGCCTACGGCGACGACCGGCGGACGAAGGTCGACGGTCCTCCCGAGGCGATCGAATATCGCGCTGAGGATTACATCGTCGATGAGGACGCCTGGGTGATCGTCACCCGCGACGGCTGGGCCAAGCGGCAGAAGTCGTTCACCGACGTGGCCAGTATTCGGGTTCGTGAGGACGATCGCGTCGGCTGGATCTACCGGTCCCGGGCGCGGCAGACGCTGACGATCTTCACCGATCGGGGCATGGCCTATACGCTGCGGGTCAATGACATCCCGATGACGACCGGGCATGGTGATCCGATCCAGAAGCAGTTCGCCTTCGAGGACAACGAGCACATCGTGTACGTCCTCTGCCACGATCCGCGCTGTCTGCCCGAACCCGGCGAGACTCCGCAGGTGCCCGCCTCCCTGGTTCAGGGGACCCTGGATGGGGTCAACGGCGCCAACGGTGATGGCTCGAATTCGGCGCTTCCTCCTCCCCCTTACGGGATCGCCCTGACGGCCGGTGGTAAGGTCTTGCGGTTTGCCCTGGCTCCGTTGGCGACCGTCTCGACTCGCAAGGGGCGTTCGCTCGTCCGCCTCGATTCCGCGGTTCCGGACGATGTGGTCGTGGGCGTCGAGGCGACCGATGGCACCGAGAACCTCTGCCTGGCGACCCGGTCGGCACGGGTCCTGATCTTCCCGGTGACCGAAGCCAATGTGGTCGGGAGCACGGCCAAGGGGGTCATCGCCATCAAGCTCGACTCCAACGACCGCGTCCTCGGATTCGCGCTGGCCAACAAGGTGCGCGAGGGCCTGACCGTGCAAACCAACCGTGGGGCCACCCAGATTATTCGGGCCACCAAGTATCCTGTCACCGGTCGTGGAGGCCGGGGCTACGGCGTCCTGCAACGGGGGTCGCTCGACGCGATCATCCACGACGAAGCGACGCCGATCCCACCGCCCGAACAAGTGGGTGAGTAGGGCCAACAATCCCCTTTCTCTGATCGACACCCCCGCGACCTTTTCGTCTGCTTGAGCGAGGACGCTATCCGATGGCCTCGGGAACATATAACGCTGATTCGATTACCGTCCTGGAAGGCCTGGAGGCCGTTCGACGCCGTCCCGGTATGTATATCGGTGGCATTGACTCCACCGGTCTCCACCACCTGCTCTGGGAAGTCGTCGATAACTCGGTCGACGAGGTGATGAACGGCCACGCCACCCGGATCGTGGTCACGCTCGAGGCCGACGGCAAAACGGTCTCGGTCTCCGATAACGGCCGCGGCATCCCGTCGACATCCATCCCAAGACCGGCCAGAGTGCGCTCGAGGTGATTCTCACCACGCTGCACGCCGGTGGTAAGTTCGACAACGATGCCTACAAGGTCGCGGGCGGACTGCACGGAGTCGGTGCCAGTGTGGTCAACGCCTTGAGCAAGAGCCTGATCGCTCAGGTTCGCCGCGACGGCGTGGTCTATTCCCAGAGCTACCGGCGCGGCAAGGCCCTCGGCCCGGTGGAGCCGGGGGAACCCGCGCGGGGGACGGGAACGACCATCACATTTACGCCTGACCCCGAGATCTTCCTCGACCAGGTCTATGACTCGAAACTGATCGCCGAGCGGCTGGATATCAAGACCTACTTGAACAAGGGTCTGGTGATCCAGTTCGTCGACCAGAAGAAGAAAGAAAGTCACGAGTTCCGCCACGATGGGGGCGTTGCCGACTTCCTCGATGCCGTCAACCAGGCGCGGACTGACGTTCGGGTCTCCCCCCTGCCCTTTGTACTCGAGCGTGAGGACGACGCCGATAACTTTCGGTGTCACGTGGCGCTGGCCTGGACCGAGGCCACCGATGAGTCGGTCCGGTCATTCGTCAACACGATCCCGACCGTCGACGGCGGCACCCACGAGCTCGGCCTGCGCGAAGCGGTCCGCTCCGCGGTGCGCCGGTACATGACCGATCACGACCTGATCAAGAAGGGGGTCGATATCAAGAATGAAGACATTCTTGAGGGATTGACCGCCGTGCTCTCGATCTGCGTGCACGAGCCTCAGTTTCAAGGGCAGACCAAGGGGCGGCTGAACAATGCCGAGGTGCGCTCACTGGTCGAGTCGATGGTTCGTCCCAGGCTCGAGACGTTCCTGATCAAGAACCGCAGTGTCGGCGACGCGATCGCCGCGCGGGTGATCCAGTCGGCCAAGGCCCGCGAGGCGAGCCGCGCGGCGGCCTCGCAGGTGCGCCGCAAGACCGCAATCAGCAACCGCCTCAACCTGCCGGGCAAGCTCCACGACTGTGATAGCACCAACCCCGACGAGTCGGAACTGTTCATCGTCGAAGGGGACTCGGCCGGTGGCTCGGCCAAGCAAGGCCGCGACCGCGACATTCAGGCGATCCTTCCGCTCAAGGGCAAGGTGCTCAATGCGGAACAGGCGGGGAAGGCCAAGGTCCTCGACAACAAAGAGCTCACCGACATCATCAGCGCCCTGGGCTGCGGGATGGACGATCAGTACGATCCGTCCCGCCTCCGCTACGGTAAGGTCATCCTCCTGACCGACGCCGATAGCGACGGCCATCACATTGCCACGCTCCTACTGACCTTTTTCTACCGCCATGTTCCCAGACTCTTGAATGAAGGCCACGTCTTCCTCGCCTGCCCGCCGCTCTACAAGATCTCCTGGGGCAAGGAAACTTACTGGGCCGCCGATGACGCGTCGCGCGACCGCGCTCTGGCCAAGCTGCCCAAGAACGCCAAGCCGAACATCACGCGTTTCAAAGGCTTGGGCGAGATGCCCTCGGCACTCCTCTACGAAACGACCCTCGATCCGGCCCGCCGCCGCCTGCTCCGCGTGACCGTCCCTGACGACGACCGCACGTACACCGAGCGGACGGTCAGCGACCTCATGGGCAAAGAACCCGAGGCGCGGTTCAAATTCATCATGGCCGAGGCCTATACGGCGAAAGATATTGATATTTAGGGGGAATGCTGCCCCGGGCTCCGACTTTCACGGATTACCCTGCCCTGGTGGCCTCGGGCACACCCTCGGCACATTTTATCCCAACCAGTCCGCGGAAGGCCCACGGGTTCAACTCAGCACGAGTTGCCCGGGGCCTCGTTCCGTATCGTTTACCCCTGCCTCTCTTCGTTCAGGCCGATGCGGGGTTGACGTGGATCAGGATCTTCCGAGCTCCCTTTTCGGAGGCGGCCCGGAAGGCGGATTCGGCCTCATCGAGGGGGAACTCTGCAGCGATCAATGGGCGGACGCTAACCTGACGATTGACCAAAGCGGAGATCGCCTTGGGGAACGGTCCGCAGCGTGAGCCGATCACGCGGACCTCATCAATGACGATTCCGGCCAGGTTGACCGTATAGGTTCCCGCGACGGTCGTTTTCAAGACGACCGTACCACACGGCCTGACCAGCCCCAGCGCGGTGGGAAACCCCGAGTGCGAACCGGTGCAGTCGACGACCACGTCAAAGGTCTTCGCGAGTGTTGATACTTCGTCAAGCCGGTACGTGTTGATTGCTTCTCCGGCCAAGGCAAGCTTCGAGGGGTGCTTGCCAATCACGCTCACTTGAGCGCCGGTGGTTCGAGCAACCCAGGCACAGAGCATCCCGAGCTTGCCGTCGCCGAGAATCGCGATTTTGACGCCGGGGTCGAGCACCAGTTGCTCGGTGATCCGGAAGGCAGCGGCCAGCGGCTCGATGAAGACCGCTTCGCGATCGTCGAGTTCGTCGGGAATCTCGTGCAAATTGACCGTGGGGACGACGACATGCTCGGCCATCGCGCCGTCATGCCCCAGGATCCCCAGAACGGTTCGATGTGGGCAGTGGCCGGGGCGACCGTCCCGGCAAGTAGGGCAAACATGGCAAGCATTGTTGATTTCGGCCGTGACTCTTTGGCCGGCGTCGGTCTGACCGACGAACTCGTGCCCGATCACGCCACGAAACCCCATATAGCCTTTGGCAAGCTGGAGATCGGTGTCGCAGATGCCCACGATCCGGACGCTCAGCCGGATCTCGCCTGGGCCAGGAGTTGGCATCGGGAGATCGTCACGGAGCCGGATGGAGGAACCGTCGCAGTAAAGACCTTTCATGAAGTCCCCTGATGTCGATTGATCACGGCTGCTCCAACCCCAGAGGGTGCAAATTGCCGGCACGATCCTATTTTTCCCGAATTTGACTTGGTTCCGCGAGGTCAATCGTAGTAAACTCTTGCCGCGACTTGGCAGGATCTCCCTCCGTAAAGATCGCACTCGCCAGTGAATGGAGCCATGCTCTATTTTTGTGTGAGTCTGGCGATAAACCAGACTCTCGCCGTCCAATTAGAGCACGACCGAACCTCCGGGTGGGCTCTGGTGCCGGAACGCGGAAGACAGTACGTGCGTCTGGATCGTGGCACCGACCGTTTCAATCGCAGCCGATGAGTACGATCGGCCCACCCCGTCGAACGAGTCTCCGCCCGGACTATCCACAAATCGAAGGTTCAGCATGTCCACGACGATTACTCGGCCGGCTCCCCAAAAGATTGCCTGGGCTCCCCTGATTTGGATCGGGGCGCTCCATGTGGGGGCCTTGCTTGCGTTCGTTCCGTCCTACTTCACCTGGCAGGCCCTGGGCGTTTGCGTCTTCCTGCACTGGGTGACGGGCGGGATCGGCATCACCATGACGTACCATCGGTTGCTGACCCACCGCAGTTTTGCGACAAGGCCGAAGGCGCTCGAATACGTGATGACTGCCATCGGGTGCTGTGCCTCCGAGGGGGGACCGATCGGATGGGTTGCTGACCACCGCCGCCACCACGCTCACTCCGATGAAGAAGATGATGTTCACAGCCCCAACCGCGGCTTTGGCTGGGCGCACATGTTTTGGTGGATGACCCCCGATATCACCTCAATCCACACGCCCGAGTACTACAAGCGGTGGGCTCCCGATCTCTACAAAGATCCGATCCTTCGTACGCTCGACAAGTACTTCATCGTGTTCCCGATCCTCTCGGCCGTCGCCCTGTACGCGATCGGTGGCATGCCTTGGCTGGTCTGGGGTTTCTTCGTTCGCTCGATCCTGGTTCTGCACACGACCTGGTTGGTCAACTCGGCCACCCATATCTGGGGATACCGGTCGTACCAGACGCGTGATCATTCGACTAACCTCTGGTGGGTTGCCTTGGTGACCTACGGTGAAGGCTGGCACAACAACCACCACGCCTTTCAGACCTCGGCTCGGCACGGTCTCCGGTGGTGGGAGGTGGACATGACTTACATGGCCATCCGTTTCCTCTCGTTCTTTGGCATCACCTACGCCATCAAGATGCCCAAGATTCCGAAGGCGAACTCGGGCACTCCACTCGTGCTCGACGAGGAACCGCCCAGTGATCCTGAAATGAGCACGGTCTCCGGGACAGCCAGTGACGAGCCGGAACTGGCGGTCGCCTCCAAGTAAACGCGAGCCGTCAGGCATCGCTTCGTGAGAAAGAACTCGAGAGGGCAAGCCGCAAGTCTGCTGCTTGCCCTCTCTTGCATGAAGGCGTATCCATTTTCGAACCCAGTTTCGGTGAGTACAGGGTTGTATCGCGGCGAGACTGGGGCGATGATGGTGCAAGTTAGCGGCCCTAGCTCAACGGCAGAGCAGGGGACTCATCATTTGTTCGTGAAAAAAAATGGTGGCGCCGGGGGGTAACCCCCGAACGCGATCCGGGTGAATTGCGGGAAACCTAAACGCTTGGTGTCGAGCACCGCTCCACACCAGGGGCATGGCAATCCGCAGCCTAGCTTGGTCGGGCACAGGTGGCCAGGACGGTTCAGAGACTAGCGGGGTGAGTCCCAACAATAACCCCCGCCGACGAGCGCCCGGCCTCCTCGTTCCCTTTTTTCCAAAAAGGGCGAGGAGGGTGAGATAGTCCAAGCCTCGTGGAAACGCGAGGGGCCTTGAATCCCTTGGTTGCAGGTTCGAATCCTGCGGGCCGCAATGCCGAAGATTGTGCCGGAGAGCCGGAGCCCTTCCCCTCAAAGGGGGGGGCGAAGGCCAAGAACAATCGAGTGAGAGTGACGAGTCGCAACGGGCCATCGAGATGAATTACCACACCTCGCGTCGGCGGCGCGAACCTCTCGATGACCGCGCCGGTGATTTCGTCGCGCGAGCGAACAGGCCCTTTTCATGAACTGGCTTGCTCGGGGCCGCGGGACAAGATTTTGGGCGGGCTGGTTCCTGGTTCTGCTGATGGCCTTGGCTCATGGCTGGGCCATCTGGCTGGGGCTGGGCGGACGCGCCGGGCTCTCAAACGAGTGGCCGATCTGGAGCGACGATCACCCGCTCTATTTCCATAGCGCTCTCGTCACACGTCGGTTTTTGAGCCTGACGGGGACCACGGCAGGCTATGACCCCAGCTTCATGTCGGGGTATGCCAAGAGCGTGATCTTCCCTGCCTCATCGACACTACCGGAGCTGGTTGTCACGGTCTTCGGTGGCAATCACCCCGAGTACGCCTACAAGGTTTACGTCCTGGTGGCGGCGGCGATCATCCCTTGGCTGATCGCCTGGGGGGCGAGTCTCTGGAATGCTCGGGGTGGGGCCGTAGCTCTCTCGGTCCTTCTCTTTCTGATCTACGTCTGGACCGATTTTCCGATCAACTACGCCGGGTTCGGGATGTTACCCTACCTCCTGGCGATCCCCGTTGGCCTTGCGGCCACGGGGGCCTTTTGCCGCTACCTGGAGCGGGGCGGGATTCGCTGGTGGCTGGTCTCGACGGCGCTCATGGTCGGGGTCGTGCTGGTCCATCTGACCGGCTCCATGGTCGTCGCGCCGGCGGCCGCACTGGCCTATGCCACGGCGTTCGCGTCTCGCGAGCGGGTTCCCGGCTCATTTCCCGTGTCGCGGCATGTGGGAGTCTGGCTGATCCCATTGCTAGTGCTTGCCTGCAATGCCTTTTGGTGGCTGCCGGGCCTCTGGCTGGCCAGTTCCAAAGGGCCGAGTGACTTCGCGTTTGCTCATCCAGAAGGGGTGCTCACACGGATCGGCCAGATTGTGACCGTCGAGGCACCTATCGAGAGCCTGCTCTGGGGAGCGGGCCTCGTCGGGCTGGCCCTGCTCGCCAGGCGAGATCGGGTCTTTGCGGCCGGTTTGATCGGGTTCATCGGCGCGGGCGTCTTCTGGGGCTATCTCGCGGGAGGGCTTCGCTCGCTCGACTTTCTCCAGCCGGGGCGGCACACCTATGCCGTCTACACGGGACTGGCGCTTGCCTCGGGCCTGGGAATCGCCGAGGGCTTGACCCGGCTGGCCGAAGCAGGGCGGCCCCGGCTCGATCGTTGGGCGCTCCTCGGGCTGGTCCTGCTCGGGCTTCGCCTGTTTGGACCGGCCATGAATGCCTCGGTGCGCTCCCGAGTGACCGGACCTCATCCTTTCCTGGAGAGTCGCCCTCTGATCGGCTGCTCTGGGTGGTGGGGCATATCAAGCGCTCGATGGAACCCGGCGAACGTCTGCTCTACGAAGAGGGAGGGTTCGGACTGCCTGGCGTTCCCGACCCGTTTCAGGGAGGGCGTTTCAGCGGTCTCCTGCCTTGGAAGACCGGGGTTGAGGTGATCGGAGGGCCCTATCTTCACGCCTCGCTGGTCACGAATTTCACGCAGTTCGGTGAAGGAAAGTTGTTCGGCGAGTCGAAGTGGGGCCGCGACCACTTTAAACGTTACGCTCGCCTCTATCGCCCGTCGTTCATGCTGTGTTGGAGCCCTTGGGCGCGAGGGTTCTGCCGGTCGAATCCCGACCTCGTTGAGGTCCTCGACGACGATGGCACGCTGCTGTTCGCTCGGGTTCACGGCTTCGCCGGTGACGCAATCGAAGGAACGGCTCAGGTTGATGCGTCCCCGGGGCGTCTGGTCGTTCGTGACTGCCAGCCTGGGGTTGACGGAACGGTGGTCCTCCGGTATCACTCCGTCCCGTGCCTGAGGACCGAACCGCCAACCCGGTGGGATCCGGTCTTTCTGGAACAGGATCCGACGCCGTTCATTCGGCTCCACCCAACCGGTGGATCGGTCGCTCTGGAAATCAGGTTTCCGCCCGACAAGGGTCGCGGACCTGGGAATTGACGAGGCCGCACGCGGACCGAGCGAGTTGACGCGTGGCCCCACCTCCATGGAAGGAGTGAGAGCCGTGCTACTTGCCCCTCGTGTTGCGGTTCCTGATTTTGATCGCCATTTCCGACGCGCCGTCTGGATTACGGCACTGATCACCATGATCGGCGCCGCCTTGGTCTACGCCGACAAGGCGGCCGAAGATCGCAGCGCGTTCATCCGCTGGCGGCACCAGGTGCTCCAGTTCTGGGAAGGCGTGAATATCTATGATGAGATGAGGTTCCCAAACCCGCCGATCTTCCCGATCACGATCTATCCACTGACGACGCTTCCCCCGGTCACGGGGGCACTCGCCTGGTACACGATCAAGGTCGCACTGACGGCGGCGTCGGTCTGGCTCTGTTTCCTGATGGTTCGTCCGACCGGAGAACGGACGCTTCCTTCTTGGATCCAGGGCATGGTGCTGTTGCTCAGCCTGAGGCCGATCCTGAGCGACCTTCACCACGGGAATAATAACCTCATCATCCTCTTTCTGGTGGTGGCCGCGCTCCAGGCCTGGCGGAAGGGCTACGACGTGCTCGCCGGCCTCACGCTGGCGCTGGCGATCTCCTATAAAATCACTCCGGCACTCTTCGTTCCCTACTTCCTCTACAAGCGATCGTGGCGGACGGTGGGGGCTACCATGCTGGGGATGGTCCTCTTCGTCCTGGTGATCCCAAGCCTGATCCTCGGCCCATCCTTCAATTTACTCTGCTTGAAGACGTGGTGGTACGGGATGATGACTCCCTACCTGCTCAACGACTTCGTGAGCCCGCAGGAGATGAACCAGTCGATGATCGGGGTCTTGACCCGTCTCCTGACCGACGGGAAGACGGGCACCGGTCGGTACGACCTCCACCTCGATCTCAATCTGGTCTCCTGGTCGCCCGCGTTTGTGAAAATGCTCCTCAAGGGGCTATCGATCGGTCTGGTCGGTATGCTCGCCCTGCTCTGCCGGACGAAGGCGACTCGCCGCGACGATCCCCGGCTCCTCGGCGAGTTCGCCCTGATCGTGCTGACCATGCTGTTCGTCTCGGAGCGGAGCTGGAAGCACCACTACGTGACCTTGCTGTTGCCCTATACCTATCTCGTCTACCGGGTTGGGATGCCGGGACCGAAATGGCGTCGGGTGGCTCTGGGAGGAGCGCTCGCGCTCTCGGCGTTCCTGATTGCGTCGACCTCGTCGGAGATTGGCGGGCACCTCGCGCACGGTCGCGGACACAAGCTAGCCCAGGGTTACGGCATGTTCCTCTGGGCGGGCGTGGTCTTGTATATTGCCACTGCCTGGTGTGTTTGGGTGGAGAGGCGTGCCGGTTATGCCGATTGTACTGATATCGAGCCAGTGTCGCCGGAGCGGAGTACTTCGGCGCCGCACTGGGTAGGGAAGGCTCAGCCGACAATTTCGAGCTGAATCCGCTGGAACTGCTCAGTCGCTTCTCCCCCTGGTCTGAGTGAACGATTCATCTCGGGCAATGGCCAAGGAGGGCCTTATGAATCCATTCAAACGAGCACCTCGCCGACGACAGCAGGTGCAGCTCTCTGCCGAGGTGTTGGAAACCCGTCAACTGCTCACAGGGGGCGCGGGCAATACCTTCGCGATTCTCCCGAGCACCATCGACGAGCCCAACGGCACGGTTTCGGTTTCGTTCACGCTCGACCAGACGCACTTCACCCGACCGAAGGGGAAGGTGGCCATGGGCATCGACGTCGTGGCCGATCCGTCGGGCACGTTGAAGCCCTTGATTTCGTCGGTGACGGACCCTCACGGTGATGTCGTTCCGCAAACGATTCACGCGATCTATGACCCGCAGGTGAAGCATCGCCAGGTCGCCAACGGTCGGACCACCAGCGCGGTGATCAGCCCGATCACCTCGTTCCCGAGCGATGCGAGCGCGCCGGTCACGTTTACCACCCAGGTCCAATCCACCGCCAAGACGACCGGTAAATTCTTGCTCGGGTTCTACCTGCCCGGTGACACTAACGGCGACGGCACGGTGGATAAGACGGACCTCAAGGTGGTTCGCTCGCTGCGAGGTGCCAAGGCGGGTGATAAACGCTACTCGTTCGATGCCGATGCGAATCGGGATGGACGGATCACCCAGATCGATGTCGCTTACACCCAGCAAAATCAGGGTGTGACGACGACGATCAGCCCCGTGATTGCCGCCAACCTCGACACGACCAGCGTGAGCAACCCCGCGGCCCGCGCAAACAACATGCCCACGGCTCGGTTCACCGGCACAGCCACCCCCGACGCTGACGTCACGTATACCAATACGTCAGACACCAGCCAGGCGACGATCAAGACGAAAACGGACTCGACCGGGAACTACACCGTGGTCACTCCGCTGAGTCGGGGTGAGAACGTGTTCGAGGTCACTTCGGTCGACGCATTCGGACAGACGATCAAGGGACGGATCGCCGGGGTTACCTACCAGCCCTGAGTCATTTCGTCTCGCTCGGAGTCGTCGGTGTCTGGCGAACAGAACCGGATTCAATCAAGGCCCGTTGGATCGCATCACGCGCCAACGGGTCTTGCTCGTTGCCATGGGCTTCCAGCGCATGGATCGCCTCGGTCGAGGCGATCCGGCCCAGAGCCCAGGCCACCGACGAGCGAATGACCGGATCGGGATCGTCCAGCAAGTTCGCGAGTGCCGGCACGGCCGTCTCTTCGCCGCTCGCTCCCAGGACGGACGCGGCGTTGCGGAGTAACCCGGAACGCTTGGCTCTCGCGAGCGCTGTCCCTTTGATCGCCTTGGAAAACGTGGCGGGAGCTTCGGTCAGCCAGTCGACGAGGTTGGGATGGGCCCACTCCACCCCTGGGTCGAGTGCCGGCTCTTTCCCGGCCGCCGCCTTGCGGTTCCAGGGGCAGACGTTCTGGCAGATGTCGCAGCCGAAGACCCAGCCGTCGAGCTGTCCCGCGACATCGTTGGGGATCGGCCCTTTATGCTCGATCGTCCAGTAACTGATACACCGCCTCGCGTCGAGTTGATAAGGGCCGGTGAAGGCATCGGTGGGACAGGCGTCAAGGCAGCGGGTGCAGGTGCCGCAGTGACTGGACTCGTGGGGCGGGTCGTATTTCAGCTCGACATCCAGCAGCAACGCACCGAGCAGGGTGAAACTCCCGAGTCGGCGGTCGATCAACATCGTGTTTTTGCCGACCCAACCGAGGCCGGCGCGGCGCGCGAAATCGCGTTCGAGCAGCGGTGCGGTATCAGACACGGCGCGGCCGCGAACGCCCGGTTCCTCGGCCTTGAGCCAGTCGAGGAGCGATTCGATCCGGCGCCAGAAGACCTCGTGATAATCGACGGCGCGGGCGTAGCGGGCGACCTTACCCTGCGTCGGTCCCGCCGGCTCGGATTCAGGGCGGCCGTAGACGAAGCTCATGATCACGACGGACCGCACGCCCTCGAGCAGTCGGTCGGGATGGGCCCGGGCCTCGGCCTGGCGCTCGAGGTAGCCCATGCCCGCGGCATGCCCCGCCTCGAGCCAGTCGAGGTAGTGAGGATAAGTCGGCGGGCTCACCGCCGGCGCGATCCCGACCTGGTCGAATCCGAGACGAAGGGCTTCAGACTTGAGACGCGTCGTCAGATCCGGTTCCATGGCGGGCCTTCCGGCGTCAGGGTTGCCGCAGCCCGATCGAATCTTTCACCCCAAGGTTCTCGTAGATTCGTCGAGTCGCATCCGAGCGGTTCAAGGTGTAGAAGTGCAGCCCTCGGACGTTGTTGTCGAGGAGATCACGGCACTGCTCGGTCGCCCAGTGGATGCCCACCCGTTCGCGGGCCTCGGGGTCATCACCGCAGCGATCGATCGACTTCAGGAGCCGAGCCGGAAACCGTGCTCCGAGCGCCAGTTCGGCCATTCGGGTGATGTTGGTGTCTCGCGTGATCGGCATGATGCCGGCGAGGATGGGCACCTTGATGCCCGCATATTCGCAGCGTTCGCGAAAGTCGTAGAAATCCGCGTTGGAGAAGAAGAGCTGGGTGCAAATGTAGTCAGCTCCGGCATCCACCTTCCGCTTCAGGTAATCCATCTCGTTCAGCCGGTTGGGCGTAGACGGATGGCCCTCGGGAAAGCCAGCGACGCCGATTCCAAACCCGCGCGGGTTCGACTCGGAGGATCGTGATTTAATGAACGCGACGAGCCCGTCCGCATGCTGGAATGCGTCGGTTGCGCGGTCGTGGTTGACCAGGTGGCGTGGCGTGTCGCCGCCGAGGGCCAGGATGTTTTCAATCCCAGAGGAGGCGTAACGTTCGAGGATCGAGGTTAGTTCATCCTTACCATGGCAGACGCAAGTCAGGTGGGAGACCGCCGTCAGGTTTGTTTCGCGCTGGATCCGAATGACCAGGTCGTGGGTCCGCTCGCGAGTCGAGCCCCCTGCCCCATAGGTCACTGAGACGAATGACGGCTGTAAGACCTGGAGCTGTTCGATGTTGCGGAATAGGTCACTGGACGACTTGTCGGTCTTCGGCGGGAAGAACTCAAAGCTGAACGTGGTGGGATGAGCGTTGAAGATGTCGAGTATATGCATGTCGATGCTCGTCCGTGATCTTCCGGAACTGGCCACGCTGCGATGGTCTCAAGAACAGGATAACCGGGGCAACCTGGGAATGGGAGTCTAATTCGAGGGCCGACTATTTTGGAAGGCGTTTCGACGTTGGCAGAGTCACTCCCAGCTTCGGGCAGATCGAGGCGATGGCACATTCGCCGCATCGTGGGCGGATTGCCACGCAGGTGCGCCGCCCGTGCTCGATCAGGCGATGGCTGAAGTCCACCCACTCCTTACGCGGGATGATCTTGGCGAGGTCGCGCTCGACCTGGATCGGGTCAAGATTCGTGGTCAGGCCGAGTCGAAATGAGAGCCGTTTGACGTGGGTGTCGACCACCACTCCCGACGCGATCGCGAACGCGTTGCCGAGGACGACGTGAGCCGTTTTCCGCCCGACGCCCGGTAAGGCGGTCAGGGCGTCGAGATCGCTGGGAATTTCACCCGCGTGGAGCGCAACGACCAAGTTTGCCATCGCCACGAGGTTTTTCGCCTTCGCCCGGAAGAATCCGGTCGAATGGATGAGCTCCTCCACTTCGGAGAGGTCGGCTTTGGCCAGGGCCCGGGGATCGGGAAAGCGAGCGAACAGCGCGGGAGTGACCATGTTGACTCGCGCATCGGTGCATTGCGCAGAGAGGATGGTGGCGACGAGCAACTCGTACGGATTGCGATGGACCAGGGCGCATTCGACCGTCGGGTAGAGCCGAACCAGGGCGCGAACCACTTGCTTGGCCTGGAGAACGGGGTCATCAATGGGCTGGGGAAGCCGAGGCATCGCGTTGCATCCTCTCAACTGAGGCCTGTTGGGGCGCTGAGGTCATGATCGTAGCCAGTCGCCCCGGCCTGTCAATCGCTGCCGGCCTTGCCGCAAGTGACCTTGCGATTAAGATAGTCATGGTGTCGAACGCCTCGCGAAATTGACGGACGGGGCGGAACCGATGGCATTGGAACGTCTTCACCACGCTCTCTTTTGCGGGACTTGCACGATGGCCGATGACGGTGACCTCAGGTCGTTCCGCAATCCTTGCCGACTCTTTCCGCTACCGGGACTCGTCTTTTTTCCGCATGCCATCCTTCCCCTGCATATCTTCGAACCGCGTTATCGCCAGATGACCGAGGATGCGCTGGCCGAGGGAGACAGGCTGATCACCATGGTTCTGCCCCGAGCCGATGTGCCTGAGACGTTGGAAGGAGCCCCCGCGCTCGAGGAAATCGCCTGCCTGGGGCGAGTTTTTCAGCATCAGCGCCTTCCCGACGGCCGGTTCAACCTCCTCTTGCTTGGGCTGAAACGCGTCCGGCTAACCCGTGAGATTCCGACGGAAAAGCTCTATCGATTGGCCGAAGCGGAGACCTTGGAGGACGTCGAGTTAGGTCCTCCCGAGGGGGATCACCGTCGGAATGATTTGCACAACCTGTTCCGCGAGGTGGTGACCCGAACCGGTGTGAACGACCCGAAGCTGGTGGCGTTGCTCGAGACCTCGCTCCCTCTCGGGCCCCTGACCGACCTGATTGCCTACACTCTCGGGCTCACGGTAGAGATCAAGCAGCGTCTCCTGGCCGAGACTCGAGTGCTGCATCGCGCCGACGCGTTGTTGGAGATTCTCGGCCGAATCCTCGCTCAACATCCTCGAGCGACCCAAGCACCGATCTTCCCTCCCCCCTTCAGTTCGAACTAGCCTTGGCCGCGTTCTTGATTTCCGCGGTTCACGGACTTAGAATAGGGATTCCGAATTTTACGGAACTAGAAAAGCTGCCTTGATTTACAGACTTCGCGAAGTCGGTCGGCTCAGTCGCGGCCAGCCTCGGTGTCTACCCGTTTGAGATCGTGATCATGTCCGAGGCTTTTCCGTCGGAACGCAGTGGCTACGATTGTGGAGACGGTGCGTTCGACGACGACAAAGAAGACGAGAATGCCAGCGTGGCCGACACCAAGATCGACCTCGAACGTATTCGGGGTGCAGTTCGGGAGATCCTGATCGCCGTGGGGGAAGACCCCGACCGTGAAGGACTCCGCGAAACGCCGGACCGGGTGGCGCGGATGTATGCCGAGGTGTTTCAGGGGCTGCACCAAGACCCGAAGGTTCACCTCCAAAAGCTGTTTACTCAGAAGTATGACGAGATGGTCCTGATCAAGGACATTCGTTTCGAGAGCTTTTGCGAGCACCATCTGTTGCCGTTCATCGGCCAGGCCCACGTGGCGTACTTGCCCAACGGCAAGGTCATCGGCCTCTCGAAGATTCCTCGCGTGATCGACGTTCTCGCGAAACGCCCTCAGATGCAGGAACGCTTGACCGAAGACGTGGCCGATCTCCTCATGAAGGAGCTGGACGCTCGTGGGGTGGCGGTCGTGATCGAGGCCAGCCACAGTTGCATGACCGTTCGCGGGGTCCACAAGCCAGGCAGTTCGTTCGTCACCAGCGCGATGCGAGGTGCCTTCAAGGAACGGCTAGCGACTCGGCACGAAGTGCTCTCGCTGATTTTCGGCGGCAAGCAGACCTGACGGCCGTCGACATCGACAGAAGCTCGGGCCGGACCGGGTTGCCTTGCGTGAGGATGGCTTCGAGAAACGGTGTCTTACGAGTCCGGCGAGACCGATGCCCATACCGATGATCCCGCTGCTGGCTGATTTTGCGATTCGCCTGGCGTGCGGCCTGGCCCTGTTACTGCTCGCCACTCCCTGGCGGATCGTGCCTCCCGCGTTCTTCCGGACACACTCGCAGATCATCCTCGGCCTCCTCGTTCTGGCTGCGCTCGACATGTCGAGGGCTGGAGTCAATGCCCCGGCCGGAGTCATCATCGGCACGGCCGTGCTCGGGTATTTCGCCACGGTCTCGTGGGGGCTCGGCCTGCCTCGGCTGGCGCTGCCGATGTCGGGGGCCATCGCGCTGGCCACTGCCGGTATTCTCGTTGTCGTGTCGCGCGAGCCTGGGGCCGAGGCCTGGACGCTCACCGCCTGCGGCCGATTGGCCTCGGCGTTTCTGATGGGCTCGACCTTCACGGCAATGCTGCTCGGCCATCACTATCTCACGGCGCCCGCCATGTCGATCTCGCCCCTGCGGCGGTTCGTCAAGTGTATGGGGTGGGGACTCGGGATCAGGGTGTTCATCGCGGGTCTCAGTCTCTGGTTCTGGCTCTACAGCCCTTCCGGTTCGAGCCACTCGGCAGGCGTCTCGCCTCTGTTCTTGACCATCCGCTGGGGGATGGGATTTGCCGGTCTGGCGGTCGCTACCGTCATGACCTGGAAAACGGTGGAGATCCGTTCCACGCAATCGGCGACCGGGATTCTCTATATCGCGGTCATCTTCGTTCTCCTCGGAGAATTGACCTCCTTATATTCTCCTGCGATGGGGTGATGGTCGTCGCTCGCGAGCCGGGTGACGGAACTGGGGGCGTGGCGAGGCCCTTGGTCTATCTCGCTGGCGGGTGGAAACAGTAGAATTCAAGGTTTGCGACGGGTCGCTGGCGGAATTGGGGTGTGAGAGGATCTTCCGTGGGCGGCCCACGGCGAACGGCCGCCGTTGTGGATTCTGGGGCGGGACAGCGCGAATCCTGTGGTCCGGTAGCGACTCGAACGGGGACGCGGCCGCGATCCAAAGACGAGAATAAGGGCGGCCGATGGAGCTGACGTATCAATGTCCGAACTGCAGCGCGGTGGGCGAAGCCTCGCCGATTGAGTCGATCCCTTCGGTGACCTGCGGAGGCTGTTCGCTAAAACGCGAAATGCATTCGGGGTCGTCCGAGAACGGGGAGTTGAAGTCGTGCGCCTGGTGCGGGACCGAAGATCTTTACATCCAGAAAGACTTTCCCCAGGGGCTCGGGCTTCTGATCGTGGTAGTCGGCTTCGCGATCAGTACGGTCTTCTGGTATTATGAAATGCCTTTGCTGACGTACATGGTCCTGTTGGCCTCGGCCTTGCTCGACATGGCGTTGTTTTATCGAGTGCCCGACGTCACGATTTGCTACCGCTGCCTCGGCCAGTACCGTGGGATCGGCTCGAATCCGGCCGGCCGCTTCCAGATGTTCGACCTGGCGGTGGGCGAGCGATATCGGCAGGAGCGGTTGCGAGCGGAGCAGTTGAGGGAAGAGCGGGCCGCGGCCGAAGCTGCGTCCTCACCCGAGAAAGCTGGCTGAACTCTGGCGATTTCGACCCACCGTTTCGGACTGTTGAAGGACGCGGCCCAGCCTTGGATGAGCGGCGAGCACGGATTCACGACGACCTGCGCGGAGTCATCGAGGGCGAGTTGCTATTCAAGCCACTCGAACGCGCCAATTATGCGCATGATGCCAGTATTTATGAGATCGACCCCCTCGGGGTGATCGTCCCCAGGACCGAGCAAGATGTGGTGACTGCGGTCCGGTATGCCGCGGAGAACCAGATTGCCGTACAGGCACGCGGGGCGGGGACTGACCCATCAGGAAGTGTCCTGGGCTCGGGACTGGTCATCGACTTCAGCCGCCATTTCCGTCGGATCGTTTCGATCGCCGCCGAGAGCGTTGTGGTTCAGCCGGGTGTGGTGCTCGACCACCTGAACGCGCAACTCGCGCCGATGGGCCGCCGACTCGGACCCGATCCCGCCGGCTCAGACTTCGGTACGATCGGCGGAATGATCGGTATCGACGCCGTGGGCCCTCGTTCGCTCCGTTGGGGGTCAACCAGCGATTATGTGGATCGCCTTCGGGTCGTCTTCGCGCACGGCGAGGTCGCCGAGGTTGGTTACGAGCCCTGGCCCCAGTTCGACGACGACGCGATCGACTTCAAGGGGGTGGTCGTCCGGAAGCTCGGAGCGCTGGTACGGCATAATAGCGAAACGCTCGCGCGTCGGATCGCTCGGGCTCCTCGGAGTCGCGCCGGTTACGCGCTGGGGTGTTCGGCGACGACCTCGGGAATTGATCTGGCGCGATTGCTCGTGGGGTCGGAGGGGACGTTGGCTCTGGTCACCGAAGCGACCCTGCGGACCATCCCGATCCCCGCGGCGCAGGGGGTCGCCCTGCTTCCGTTTGCGCGACTTGGTGACGCCGCCACGGCGGTCGTCAGGTGCCTCGAGGAATCGCCTTCCGCCTGCGACCTCTATGACTGGCGTTCGCTTCGCCTGGTCCGCGATGCCGTTCCGGCCTATCGCGACTGGATCCCCGAACTGGCCGAGTCGGTCTTGATCGTCGAGTTCGAGGGAGACGATCCGACTGAAGTGGCCGACCGGCTCCGCCGTCTGACGGATCGGATGATCCGCTCGCGATTGCTTGTCGACGACCCGATCGAAGTCACTCGCCGCGCCGAGGCCGAGCGCCTGCTTCATCTCCGCCGCGTTGTCGAGCCGCTCCTGATGAGGATGAAGGGACACGTTCGACCCGTTCCGTTCATCGAAGACGTGGCTGTTCCCCCCGCGGCGCTGCCGGAATTTCTTCAGCGTCTGCAAAACATCCTTAAGCACCATGACGTGAGCTGGACGCTGGATGCTCAAGCCGGTCTCGGCCTGGTTCGCATTCGCCCGTTTCTCGATATCGCCGACCCAGCGGACCGGGCCAAGATCGAGCCGTTGGCGACTCAGGTCTTCGACGCCGCGCTCGACCTGGGAGGCGCGATCTCGGGCGCCCATGGCTGTGGGTTGGTTCGAACCCAGTTCCTGAGACGACAGTTCGGGGATCAGGTCCAGGTCTTTCGTGAGATCAAGGATGCGTTCGACCCGTTGAACGTTCTCAACCCCGGTAAGGTCATTGGCGACGACCCGCACCTGATCACGCGCAACATCAAGCGGATGCCGCTTCCGGTTTCCGATGCGGAAGCGAATGCCGATGAGGGAACGGCGGTCTTACCGTTGATTCTGCCTGTGCTCCGATGGACCGATCGGAGCCCGATGGAAACGGCCTCGGCCTGCAACGGTTGCGGTGTCTGTCGGACCTCCGACCAGACCGCGCGAATGTGTCCGACGTTCCGGGCCCTTGGCTCCGAGGCGGCCTCGCCGCGTTCGAAGGCCAATCTCATCCGCCAGTTGATGGCCGGGACGCTCGATCCGAAGCTTTGGGGAACCGAAGAACTTCGCGAGAATGCCGACCTTTGCATTCATTGCAACCTTTGCTCGAAGGAGTGCCCGTCCGGCCTCGATGTCTCCACCTTGATGCTCGAGGCGAAGGCAGCCTATGCCGAGAATCACGGGTTGCCGCCGGTGGATTGGGCCCTCTCCCGGGTCGACCTCTGGTCGCGCGTGGCCAGCCGCTTCCCGATCATCAGCAACGCCCTCTTATCCAACGGGACGACGCGCTGGTTGTTCGAGCGGATTTTTGGGCTCGCGCAACTCCGTCGGCTGCCGAAAGTGCATCGAACCCCCTTCGTCCGTCGCGCGGCGAGGCTCGGTCTGTCCCGGCCGAGGCCCCAGACACCGGGCCCTCGGGTCGTGTACTTTGTCGATGTTTATGCCAACTACTTCGATCAAGAGTTAGCCGAAGCGGCCGTGGCGGTACTGCATCAGGCGGAAGTCAACGTGTACGTGCCCACGGCCCAACGCGGATCGGGCATGCCGGCCCTGGTCGCGGGAGATATCGACCACGCCCGTGACCTGGCACTGGCGAACCTTCGCGTCCTTGGGAATGCAGTCCGCGATGGCTACACGGTCGTCTGCTCCGAGCCGACCGCCACGTTGATGCTTCGTCACGAGTATCTCAAGCTGACGGATGACCTTGACGCCGCGCTCGTGGCCGCGAACACGCATGACCTCGGCCAGTATCTCGCCGGGCTCGACGCACGCGGCCAACTCCCCGCGCCCAAGCATCCGCTTCGCGCCCGGGTTGGCTATCACCAGCCCTGCCATCTTCGGGCGCTCGACGTGGGAACTCCGGGACTCGATCTGATCCGGAACATCCCCGAGCTCGACGTCGAATTCATCGATCGCGGCTGTTCGGGCATGGCGGGAACCTTTGGCCTGGCCCGCGACCACTTCCGGACCTCTCTGCGCCGGGCGGCCACTGTTGAACCGGCTTCGCGGCGACGACATCGAGATCGGTTCCACCGAGTGTGGGGCCTGCCGGATGCAGATGGAGCAAGGAGCGCCCAAGAGGACGCATCACCCCATCAAGCTTCTTAGCATGAGCTACGGACTGAACCCGGCCTTGCTCCGCCACTTCAAGGCACCCAAGGCCCGACACGAGGTTTCGTGACGGCCTAACGGAGGGTGCGGGAAGGCCTTTGTAAATCCGCGCTCCGCTGGATTTCGGCGAGGATCTCCGACGGCCCGCGATTCAGGAGCTCGTCGGAGATGAAGTGTGTCGAGGCGCCCGGAAAGTTTGTGGCACTCTCGTGCCCCGGCGTGCCCCTGACGTCGGCCAGAATGTTCAGTAGCTCCAGAAAATGGTCGGGGTTCTCAGAGGGATGACGGATGAAGTGAACGTCGGCGTGGTCGCCATCGGCCTGATGCCCTCTGATCGTTACCGCGTAGCGGGGATCTTGCCGGTTTTGGTGTTCGAGATAGCGCCGCAAGTCGTTGTGGTTCGTCGTGATTGGGACTTGAGACTGAGGACTTGCCAGTTCCCGAAGCGATTCAGGTAACCACAGATGGATCACCTCGGAACGGACGATGATGCCCGAATCGCTCGCGTTCTCGTTGCACTCGTCCCCTTGAGCCGGTCCGCTCGGAGGCACATTCGCCCAAGCGATCATGGCCAAAGCCGCGGCAAGAAGGATGGCCGCCCCGAACGCCTCGCTCCTGACCGGGGGCAGGCGTCGCAGCCAGCGGAAGGCCGTAAGCCAGTTCCCTCGAACCATGGCTCCGGCCGTTTTCAAGCGGGGCAATGGGGAATTCTTGTGGACATCGCACGATTGGAGCATGGCGAGGTTTCAACGAGGCCGCTGGATTTGGAACGATCCCTACCTCTTGAACCGCGCGACTCGCCTTCGACGGGACAAGGCGGACGACGATTTCTCGCAGGCTGAATCGGGAGCCTCGTCGTTCGTGTTCACCAGATTCGGACGTTGATTCTCGAAAATCATGTCTCGTTCAGGGGAGTAGGCGCGGTTAACTACTTGGAGCGGGTCGCGCGCGTTGGGCGGCGGCCTTCGGTTGACTGACCACTCCACCTTTTAGGTTGTGAGTGGCCGTTGTGGTGACCCTTTATGACGTGCAACTCGAGTGAAACGACCCGATTGCTCGAGCAAGTGGCTGCGGGCGACCAGCAGGTTTTGGAAACGCTCCTGGCCGGGCACCGCCAACGGCTTCGTCGCATGATCGCGGTGCGGCTCGATCAGCGACTCCGAAAGCGGATTGACCCTTCGGACGTCATCCAGGAGGCGTACCTGGAGGCCTCGATTCGGCTGATGAGTTATCTGCGCTCACCCACGATGCCGTTCTTCTTGTGGCTCCGATTTCTCACGTCCCAGAAGTTGGTCACGTTGCATCGGCATCATCTGGGTGTCCGGATGAGAGCCGCGAACCAGGAGGCGACTTGTCACCCTGGCACTTTTCCCGAGGCCTCCTCAGTCGCGATGGCTGCCCAGTTCCTGGACCATGGCACCCGCCCTAGCGAAGCCGCGATCCGTGCCGAGAGGAAGGAGCGGGTCCGGAGAGCCCTCGACGACATGGCCCCACTCGATCGAGAAGTGCTGGCGATGCGGCATTTCGAGCAGTTGAGCCGGCTCGAAATCGCGACGGTGCTTGGCGTTTCCGAGGCCGCGGCCGGCAAGCGGTATATCCGTGCGCTTGAGAAGCTGAAGCAGGTTTTGAATCCTTCCGGCAGCGACTGGGAGGGCTGATCCCATGAGCGACCAGCCCTCCGAATCCGACTCTGTCGAGCTCTTGGTCGATGAATATCTGGAGCGATACCGACGGGGCGAACAGCCGTCGTTAACCGACATCACCGAGGCACATCCCGCGCATGCTGAGCGGATCCGATCACTCATCCTGGCCATGTTGGCCGTGGAAGAGTACGGAGCCGGAAGCGAGTTTAGCACGCTGTTGGGCCGATCGGCATCACACGCTCGGATGCCCCAGCGGCTGGGCGAGTACCTCCTGATCCGCTCCATCGGGTCGGGTGGCATGGGGATGGTGTACGAAGCAGTTCAGGAATCGCTGGGCCGGCACGTGGCCTTGAAAACGATCCCTTCCCGTCAGCCTGAAGACGCGACTCGTCTCGAACGCTTCCGCCGTGAGGCCCTCGCCGCGGCGCGGCTGCAGCATGCCCATATCGTCCCTGTGTTCGGTGTTGGCGAACACGACGGCCTTCACTTCTATACGATGCAGTTCATTGAAGGGCACGGACTGGACTTGATCCTTCGCGAGGTCGATCGACTCCGGCGTGAACCGGTTGACGATGACGACACCGTCGATGCGACGGATGGCCGGGAGCTTTCAAGCGGCCTCGCCTGGGGCCTTCGTCATGGTCGCTTCCTCCCTCAGTCGCAATCACCCGCCGAATCTGCCTCTGCCTTTGAAACAAGGCAGCGGATTCCGAGCACTCGGGTCAACCGGTCCGGTCTGCCTCATCTCACCGAGGCCCGATACCTGGATAGCGTGGCGTGGCTCGGCGTCCAGGTCGCAGAGGCCCTCGAGTACGCCCACCGGCAAGGCGTTCTCCACCGCGACATCAAACCCTCCAACCTCCTGATGGACGTCCAGGGGCATGTTTGGGTCACGGACTTCGGGCTGGCCAAAACTCAAGACGACGACGAGCTCACGCAGACCGGCGATATCGTCGGAACCCTGCGATACATGGCGCCGGAGCGGTTCAATGGCTGGTCCGATCCAAGGAGCGATATCTTCGCCCTGGGGGCGACGTTGTATGAGCTCTTGACGTTCCGGCCAGCCTTCGACGAGCCGGACCGGATCAAGTTGATTGATCGCCTCTTGCACGGCAGTCCCTCGCCGCTTCGCCAACTCGATCGGCGGTTCCCGCGCGATCTGGAGACGATCGTCCTCAAGTCGCTCGCCAACATTCCTGGCGAACGATACGCCACCGCCGGTCAGTTAGCGGAGGACCTTCGTCGGTTCGTCGCGGGCCGACCAATCCTCGCCCGTAGATCCAACGGGGTCGAGCGGGTCTGGCGGTGGTGCCGCCGAAATCCGGCGGGGGCCGGGATGGTCGCCATCGTGGTGGCGGCGTTGATGGCCACCGTGACGATGTCGATACTTTATGCCAGACAGCAAGGAATTTCCGCACAGAAGGTCCGGGTCTTGGCGACCGATCTGGCCAAGCAGCGCGAGAGTCTCCGAGCCTCCGTCGCCGAAACTCGCCGCGCCCTGGCCATAAGCGAGTTCGACCGTGGCCGGGCGGCCCTGCTGGACGAGGATTTCGGCCTCGGTCTCCTCTGGATGATGGCGACCTGGCGGTCGGCCATCGACGCGAATGACCCCGACTGGCAGCGCGTCGCACTTGCCAACCTGTCCGCCTGGTGCGTTCGCCTCCCGCGTCTCAAGGCGCTGCTCTCTCACGAAGAACCCGTCGAGGCCGCGGCCTTCAGCCCCGACGGCATGACGATTCTCACCGGCGGCGATGACTTCACGGCGCGGCTCTGGGACGCCGCCTCGTCGCGGCCGATCGGTGATCCGGTGCGACACCTCGGTGTGGTCAATGCCGTTGCCTTCAGTCCCGACGGCAAGACCGTGCTCACCGGGAGCGGCGACGGCATCGCCCAATTCTGGGACGCCGCTACCCTGCGGCCGCTCGGGGTACGATTGCGACACGCGGACGCGATCCTGGCCGTGGCGTACAGCCCCGACGGCAGGACCGTGCTCACCGCGAGCAAGGATCGGACGGCACGACTCTGGAATGCCACCACCGGACGACCGATCGGAAAACCGCTTGAGGCATTTCTGCCGATCACCGCCGTCGCATTCCATCCCGAGGGCAAAGTGGTCGCCACCGCCAGCAGGGACTTCC
This sequence comes from Singulisphaera photorubra, assembly GCF_045290345.1. Taxonomy (GTDB): domain Bacteria; phylum Planctomycetota; class Planctomycetia; order Isosphaerales; family Isosphaeraceae; genus Singulisphaera. Next base: position 8,214,884 of record NZ_CP155447.1, read on the forward strand.
AGGCCCAGCTCTGGAACGCCTCCAATGGGAAGCCGATCGGTCCCCCCTTGCGACACAATGGAGAGGTCTACGCGGTGGCGTTCAGCCCCGACGGCGAGACTCTCCTTACCGGTTGTTTCGGCGGTGTAGAAAATGCCTGGGAGGTGGCCACCGGTCTCCCCATTGGCGACGAGCGGAGATCGCATCGGGGTCACCTCCGGGGCATCGCGTTCAGCCCCGATGGTCGGACCTACGTGACGGGAAGCCAGGACAAGTCGGCACGCCTCTGGGATGCCGCGACGCATGATCCACTCGGCCCTCCCCTGATTCACCAGGGGCCGATCGTCGCGGTGGCGTTCAGCCCCGACGGTCATTCCCTCCTCACCGCCAGCAGCGACTACACCGTTCGGGTGTGGGATACGGAATCCTGCCGGTATCCCGCGCCGAGTCTGGGGATACCGGGGGGCGGGCAGGCCGTCGCGTTTCGTCCCGATGGAAAGTCGTTCTTCGGCGCCAACCGCGGCGGCATCACGCGGCTCTGGGACGTTGACACAGGTCGCCAAGTGGGCGAAAAGATCCACGCGCAGGGCAAGGTCAGGAGCGTCGCGTGTAGCCTTGATGGCCAATCCGTCCTCGTTGGCGGCGATCCTGCACAACTTTGGGATGTGTCCACCACCCAGCCCAGGGGATGGGCCCTCTCGCACCCGGGAGGTGCCGACGTGGTGGCGTTCCACCCCAATGGCAAGGTCGTCGTCACCGGGGGGGCCGACCGGACGAGCCGCTTTTGGGCCGTCGACACCGGTGCACCGATCGGCTCACCGTTTACCCACTCTGGCACGGTCGACGCGGTGGCGTTCAGCCTCGACGGCAAGACTTTTGCCACTGGCCTTGATGGCGGTACCGCGCGGGCCTGGGACGTGACCACCCGGCAACCCGTCGGAGAGGCCCTGCGGCACCCAGGCGCGGTCAGTGCCTTGGCGTTCAGCCCCGACGGTAAGAGCATCGTCACTGGGTGCGAGGACGGCATGGCTCGCCTGTGGGACGTGAGCACGGGTGAGCTTCGGATTCCACCTCTCCCCCACCAGGCTTGGGTCTTTGCCGTGGCGTTCAGCCCCGACGGTGCGACCGTTCTCACCGGGAGTCGGGATCAATCGGCGCGGCTCTGGGATGCCGCCACCGGACAGCCGATCGGACCGCCGTTCGGGCATCTGAATCATGTCTGGGCCGTCAGCTTCGCCCCCGACGGAAATTCAATCCTGACCGGAGATGTCGATAGCACGGCACGCGTGTTTGCGATGGCCCCGACGTTGCCCGACGACCTGGAACGAGTCGCCCGCCGGATGGAGGTTTTCACGGGGCTGAGGCTTGATGCGACCCGAAGGTTCGTCGTGCCCCTCGACAATGCGACCTGGCGGACAACGCGCGACCGTTTGAAGCGATCGGAGGGACGATAAAAAGGGGCCGGTGATTGAGCTCGACGGGTGGGCTAAGGTCGGTGGTGATGGAGGGTGATGGATCAGCCGCGGTTCTTGGGTTGACGCTTTGGATCATCACGGCTATCTTGCCCGCCGATTGTCCTGTCAAAAGTCATGTCCTGATTCAAACGATTGTCACCTTGCGGATCTGAACGAGCGACGTGCCGCGTCGCTACCGACCGCTAACCCGGTCACGTTTGGAACGCCTCGAATAACGCTTGGGACTTTGACGCTTTTCGGAGCGCGAATTACGTGATTCCGAGATGCGACGTCCAATCAACGGGCTCGGCCAGGGAAGGCCGGCCCTTGCGGTGGCTTGGTCGACTATGGGGAGGTGCCGTGCGATTGCACGAGCAAACCACCGACAGCACGCGTCGGACATGGTGCTGGATCATCCTGGGGATCACGCTCGCTCCGAGCCCTGTTCTGGCTCAGAGCCAAGCGGAGTCCGCCCAGCTGGCTCGATCGGCAGACCCGATCGATCTGGCCGCGGGCTCGATCCGACACTGGAGTCAGGGCCCCGATCAATGGCTGCTGCTCCAGGGGAAGGTCGCCATCCTCCAGGGATTGGAAGGTGTCCGCGCTAATCAGGCGGTCATCAGAGTCACTCGGTCCGAGACGCAAACCGGTGCCTTGCATCGGCTCGACGTCTACGCCGAGGGGCAGGCGCAGCCTATCGGCCGCCCTGTCTCTCCGTTGCCCGTCTATCGAACCACACTTGTGACGGACAAGAATGTCCGTTTCAAGCCATATGACAATAAAGTGGTGGCTCGTGAAGCCAGCCCCCCGAAGGGGCTGGCGATTCTCGACCGCGCGTTCCCCGCGTCAGCACTCGCCAAGGCCTCAGGTTCGGCCGTGCCGCCGCGCACGCGGCCAGCGGACAGACCGGTTGAACCGCCGGCCGCGCTCGCGACGATACCGGAGATCGACCTGACTCCATCGGCCGTTACGCCAACGACGGTCACCCGTCGCGCGTTGCCCGCGGCTCAAGCGGCCGCGGCGCCTCGTGCCGTCACGCCTCGACCGAGCTCTCGTCCGATCATCCCGGTCGAGCACTTGAACGAGTCGATGCCCGTGGTCGTTCCCACTCCGGCGGATGTCTCGCCCGCCACTCTAGCCAGTCGCGGGTACCCCGTGACCGAAGGGATCGAGACTTCGCGTCAAGCTGCGCCGCCGCCAACCACTCGCCCGGTTGTGCCGGTCACCGAACCGTTGCCGGAGCTTGCTCCCGTGCCCCCGGAGGTCGCGCCGGCGACGGCCGCGAGTGCGGAGAGGACCGGGAAAATGGACCGGGTCGTGGTTCCGACCCAGTTCGAGCCGGAAGGCTTTGATGGAGGTTCGCCGGGAGACCCACCGGGCGGGTTCCCTGCCCCGGCTGAGTCGCCGGAGATGGAGGATGCGCCGAGCGTACCCAATCTCTCGCCGTTTCCGCTCGAGCCCCCGACCGAACTGGACCCACTGCCTGGTCCGGCCCTGACGCCTAACCCCCGCTTGCCGGAGGGCGGTGCCGCGGCGCCTGCCAGGCCCGCGCCGCCCACGATTCCGATCATGCCCGGCACGCAGCGCACCACGCGGATGAATTCCCGCGACGGAACTCCGTACACCTTGCAGACTCTCCCGAACGCCGGTGGTTTCAGCACGATCGTCATTCGGGGAGGGGTGAACGTCCTCACCGTGTCGCCGCCTCCGGTCGGCCTCATCGACCTCTCCGCGGATCGGGTTATCATCTGGCGAAAGATGGATGCCAAGACGATCACTGGTCCCAACGGGGAAAAGATCGAGTCGTCCGGTGACCCGATGGAAGTCTATCTCGAAGGTCACGTGATCATCCGCCAGGACAAGCAGGAGGTGGCCGGCACCGGCGATCAGCAGACTTATCATGCCGAGAAGGCCTACTTCAACATCCAGTCGGGTCGACTCATCGCGGTTGATGCCGAGCTCGACATGTTTGCTCCCGGCCTGATCGCTCCGACGAAGATGTTCTCGCCGCGGATCGAACAGTTCCGTCCGTTGGTTCCGGGCACGGATGGTGGCATGATCTACGGTCGCGAGGAGATTCGGGCCGACCAGACCATGATCACCGGCAGCCGATTCCCGGTCCCTGGGTACCGATTCACCAGCCGCTCGATCGACATCAATCACGTCGTGAGCGCGAAGACCGACCCGAATACGGGCCAGAGCGTGGGAGATCCCCGTGACCCCCGCACCGAGCCCGACTTGACCTGGCGGATCGATGCGCGGCGAAACGTGTTCTATCTCGGGCCCCTGCCCGTCTTCTACTGGCCTCGGATCCTCGCCAACGCCGACGACATCGAACCCCCGATCCGACAGATCCGCTACGGCTACAACAACTACCTCGGACATCAAATCCTCACCGACTTCAACGGATTCCGTCTGTTTGGCATCCGCAAGCCGGATTGGATCGACAGCTGGAACGTCGATATCGACTACTTGAGCATGCGGAGCCAGCAGTTCCCGGCTCTCGGATCTGAGATCGGCTGGTTCGGCAAGGACTTCGTGAGCGACCTGTTTGACCCGTACCGACGCAATATTCGCGAGACGGACCGAGTCGGACCTGACGGCTACTTCGGCTATCTGGATATGTGGGGACTGAGAGACGACGGCATCGACGTTCTCGGTACCGGTCCAGCGATCGTCACGCCGTCTGGAGACATTCGCCTTCCCGACGGGACGGTCCCGGGCAAACGGGGCTATCAACGAGGAATCAGCGGAATTCCAGGGCTGCCCAATGGTGTTCCCCCGTTCCAGAAATATCGAGGCCGCATCAATATGCGGCACATGCAGTCACTTCTTGGGGCTGATGCCGATCCTTACGAGGACTTTCGGTTCCAGGTGGAGGCTGCCTACGTCTCCGACCGTCAGTTCCTGGAAGAATACTACAAACGATTGACCGAGACCGGGCTCGACCAAGAGACCCTCGGCTACGTCATTCGTCAGAAAGACAACTGGGCCTGGTCGATCTGGACCGAGGCCAATCTGCAGAACTTCAACACGGAGACCCAGTGGCTTCCACGGCTCGACTATTACCGCCTGGGTGATTCCCCGCTGGGGAACTTGCTGACCTACAGTCAGCACTCAGGTATCGACTACGCAAATGTTCACACAGCCGTGGAAGTGAACAATCCTAATATCTTTGCCTTCATGCCGTATGATCCGATCTCGAACACCAGCGGCGTCTTCCGATCGGGGCGTGCTTTTACCAATCACGAACTCGACCTGCCGTTGAACTTCGACAATATTCTTCGGGTTGTTCCCTACGTCCAGGGACAAGCCGTCGGCTGGGACAATCAGATCAGCGGCAATGCCGTCGGTCGAATCTGGGGCGCTGCGGGAGCCCGTGCCGACATCATGGCGTGGAGGCGTTATCCCGACATCGAAAGCGACCTGTTCAACGTCCATGGCTTGAACCACAAGGTCAATTTTCAGGTCGACTATCGTAACGCCTATTCCAACGTGAACCTGAATGAGATTGGAGTGCAGGACGACCTCGACGACAACACGTACGAGTTCGTGCGACGCTACTTCGCGCTCTTCCAGTACCACGGCGGAGTCCTCCCGGCGCAGTATGATCCTCGCCACCTCATCCTGAGGCGGGGGATCTCGCCGATCACCGGGACGACCGACGTTCAGGGGACCATTCAGACCCTGCAACTGAACATGCACTCGCGACTGCAGACCAAACGGGGACCCGAGGGCCGACGGCGGATCATGGACTTCATGACCTTCGACCTCTCGAGCACCTACTTCCCCTACGCCCAGCGCGATAATTTCGGCAAGGCCTTCGGCCAGAACTCATACAACTGGCAGTGGTTCCTCGGCGATCGAACGAGCCTGGTTTCTTACGGCTGGTTCGAGTTCTTCGACATCGGGGGCAAGCCGAAAATCCAGGCGAGCAAGAATCTGGCTTCGGACCCATTTGGCCTGAATGTGATTACGTCGGGAATTTCGATCAGCCGCCCCCCACGTGGGAATATCTTTATCGGTTACACGATCCTCGATAGCGGTCAGATCACGACCTCGGCGTTGAACCCCAGCGTCAGCTACTGGATGAGCCCGAAGTGGTACGGGACGTTCTCCACGTCGTATGACTTCGGTAACGCAATCTGGCTGTCGTCGATGTTCTCGTTCACTCGGGTTGGTGCCGACTACCTGACGACGATCGGCTTGGTGGTCGATCCGCAGCGAAACAATTTCTCCCAGCTCGCGATTGCGATCTCGCCACGCCTCAGCCCTGGAATCCGCCTGGGATCGGGAAGTGGGCTGAGCCAGTTCGACTCGCGCTATGCACCGACACAATGACCATGAATGAGTTACGGGATCCATCCGGACGAGTTCCGAATCGACCTGGGGGCCAGTTCATGATCGACGGAACTCACGAGGCTGAGATGCCGCGCGGACTATTGACGGCTCCGACTCCGGCCCCGGCTCCGGATCGCGATGACGAATATAGCGAGTTCGACCCGCCTGATATCTGGATGGCCCGAGCGGGCCGTCGGAACTCACGCGAGAAGTTCGCCGCCGGACTCCGCGGGTTGAAGCACGCGATTCGAGGCGACTCGAGCTTCTTCGCCCATGCCTACCGCGGGATCCTGATCGCCATGACGGCCGCCCTGCTCGGGGTCAGCCCCTGGTCCTGGTGTCTGCTCGTGATCGCGGCCTGTCTGGTGCTGCTGTCCGAATTGACACATAGCGCCATTGATACGCTGGCGCGGGCGGTCGGGGATCCCGAGTCGCCGCCGTTCCGGATGGCGCGAGAGATCGCGGCGGCATGCGTCCTGGTCGCCGCCTTCGGATCAGGCGCCGTGACCGTGGTTGTCCTGACCATGAAGTTCGGAGAACTGCTCGGTTGGTGGAACTGAGCAACAGCCTGGTATCGACCCCCAAGGCCGGAGCTCAGCGGCCGGGGGGCTGGTTCGAGATCAACTCCGCCTCCTTCGAGAACAGAGCCGGCCTGCTCCAGCCAATCCACGGTGGCCGCTCCAGGGCTGCAAAATGCGGATCTTACTCGTTTGAAGCTCGATCGCTTTCCTGGGATTTATGAAGCGCAGCGTGTGCGGCCTCATCGGCTGGACGGGTGTCCCGGCTCTGCGCACCGTCAGTTCGATCCGGCTGAGATACTTCACATTGGCGCAGTCATCGAGCTCATCGGTGTGGCAGGCTGCGGGATCCTTGATCAGGAACCGAATCGGGCCACCATGTTCGAGGCCGAGGGACTGATCTCCAAGCCGGTAGACCACGATCCCTTCGCCCCGGACTGCCTGAAGTGGGACCGAGACATGGAAGTCGTCGCGATCGGCATGGAGCGTCAGGTAATTCGCTTCGGGGCGTGGGCGGACCTTCTCCAGCAGCACTTCCAGAACCACGCCGTCGCCCTGTCGCTGGGGATGAAATCGCGAGACATCGCGCACCTGCGCTGACTCGGGCAAGCGTGCGAGGTCCTCAAACGTCAGCTCCAGCGGATGTTCGACCGCCCCGTCGAGTTTCAGAACCAGAGACTTGTCCATCAGTTTTCATTCCGTCGTAAAAAAAGAGGGGCGGGCACCGGTGACGTTGTCTGCTTCCAGTCGAGAGGTAAACGATCGCCTAACCTACTGATGATTTTATCAAAGGTTTGCGACTCATCCCGTTGGGTGGGCACGGCTCACCGTCCCGATCTTCTTACCAAAGCGGAGGTTGAGATGGTGGGCCGTGCCCACCCTACGGGAATCGATGGTCCCACGATGACGTTAAAGCTAATCTCGCTGAAGCAGAGGAAAACGGGTCGGGTGACGCTTTACGTCGCGAGGACGCAGTCGCCTGCTTCTACGAGGTCTCAGCCGGCTCGCGGACGTTGAATTCGAGCTTCCACCGGCGGTCGTCGCGTGTGCTGTTGCACCAGAGTTCCAGCGTGCCCACTTCGGTGACCTGCGAGTGGAGGCGAACTGGGACAGTCTCGCCCGAGTCACCGTCCTCGGCGACCAACGATGTTTCCATGGGCGCCATCTCCTCGAGCTCATCGGGTTGCCAGCGGTCGAGGATCAGCCCGACCGGGTCGTCGCGGCGGGTGGTCGACCCGAGGAAGCGAAACTCCGCAGGTTCGCCGATAACCAGGCCGAATTCGGGGCCAGGAACGTCTCGCTCGGTCCCCTCCTCCATTCCCATCGGCACGACGCAGAGGGCCTTGATTGGCGGGGCCACGCCGGGGACGGCCGGAGCCGAGGTTTCGATCCCGACGTAATAGGCGCGAGGAACACCGCCTCGGATCCGGATTCCTCGACCTTGGCGGACCTGACCGTAGTAGGCCGCCCCGAGCGCAACGGCCAGGTCGAGGTCTTTGGTCTCCAAGGGGGGCACGGGTTCACCGGCCCACGCGGAGAGCACTTCGACGACCCGTTCCCGGAGCTCGGTCGCTTTGAAGACGCCGCCATTGAAGAGGATGGCCGAGGGTCTGAGGGTCGAACCTTTTGCGTGGAGTGACCCTGCTTGCTGTCCCAAGAATCGCGCGAGGTGCCGGGTAATCGCCGGGTCCGACGCATAGGGAAGGCCGATCTCGGTCAGGCCCACGCGACGACCGCGAGCGGGCATGTCGGTTGGATCGCAGCGAGGCAGGAACCCATCGAGTAAAACCGTGTTCAAGGCCTCGCGAGTCAGCTCGGTCTTGATGGCGCCGCCGATGACCTTCGAGCCTCGGCCCAGGATCGTCACCGGTGCCGAGGTCTTCTGGGGGCTGGCGAACAGCGTTTCTTTGGCGGCCCGACAGGCATAGGAGAGTGCGACACGCTGCGTGGCGTCCAGTCCCTCCATGCCGTTGGGAAGCGACGTGGCCACGGCATGGGCCAGCGCCAGGTCCATGTTGTCGCCGCCAAGGAGGATGTGCTCACCGACCGCCAGCCGCGTCAGTGCCAGGTCGCCTCCCTGGTCGGTGACGGCGATGAGCGTGAAGTCGGTTGTCCCGCCTCCCACGTCGCAGACCAGGAGGAGGTCGCCCACCTTGACGTTCTTCCGCCAGCTCTCGCCGCGCGCCGAGAGCCAGGAATAAAAGGCGGCCTGGGGCTCTTCAATCAAGGTGACCTGCTCGAACCCCGCCGCGCGTGCCGCCTCGACAGTCAGCTCGCGGGCGACGGCGTCGAACGAGGCGGGGACGGTGAGGAACACGTCCTGATGCTCGAGCCGATCGGTGGTTGTCTTACCGGCGATTTGCTGGTTCCAGGCGTCACGAAGATGCGTCAAGTAGGCGGTCGACGCCTCCACGGGCGAGACCTTTTCGACCCCTTCCGCCGGGTTCAACGGGAGGACCGGACTGCGCCGATCGATTCCGGGATGCGAGAGCCAGCTCTTGGCCGAACTCACGAGCCTCCCTGGGACCTTGGCGCCATGCTCGCGGGCGAAAAGCCCCACGACCTGGTCGGGCCGCGATTTCCAGGGAAGGTCGGTCGCTCCCGCCGGAAACTCCTTGGCTGTGGGAAGGTAGAGGAACGAGGGAAGGACGGGCCGCTCCCCGACGTCGTTGACCCCCACCACCTGGGGAATGGCCAACGCCCGGATCGGCGCCGGGGTGTCGTCGGTCGCTTCGCGGGTGTCGGCATAAGCCAACGCGCTGTTCGTCGTACCCAGGTCGATGCCGACGACGTAGCGTGACATGCTGACTCCTTAACGGTGTGCATCCAAAGAGGATGTGAGCCCTGGGGACTTCGGCTCCGGCGCCGATCAATCCCCCCAAAAAAAGAGGGTGTCGACGGCCGGCTCAGGCGACCTCGATCTCGGCCGGCGAGAGCACCGACGTGTCGTCACGGGCGACCGGGAGGACGGGGAGATGGACCGCCTTGACCCGCCAGCCGTGGTGTTTCAAGATACCTTGGAACGGCGGTGATCCATTCACGTTACCGATCAGGCGGATGGCGGCCGGGTCGAAGTCCGCCGCGATCGTCACCCGTTCTTCCTCGGCGGCGTTCATGATCGGTTCGATCGTGAGGTAATCCCGCAACGACTTACGGCAGCCGCGATGGATGTCCCGGACCGCAGCGCCGATCTGAGCATCGGTGTAGGCGTCGATATCTTCCTCGAGGAAGTCGATCAGCCGCCCGTCGCGTTGGAGGACCGCCAGAACCCGCAGGTCGGGACCGGTTGAAGCCTTGAGAAAGAGCGGTTCAACCCGGGCCGCGAAGTCACGGTCGGTCAGTGTCCGGAAGAATGACTTCAGAGAGAGCCAGAGACGGTTCAAAGGTGACGACTCCTCGTACTCGAGCTGGTGTCCAGGGGCCGGGCGATGATCGATGATCGTCCACTATGCATCCGCGCCGTGGCCGTTCCACCGGCGACTCGCGGCAAGGTCCCACTGCCAGGATCAATTCCCCCACTTTAACCGCATCGTCGTTGCTTGAAAACGCGCGGATCGTGGAGAAAAAATCGGATGTTCACGTTGAATCGGGTGAGTCTGCGCGACCGGTCGGGGCCTCTGAATGCGGCCGTCGACCCGGTTCAATCGGGAAAGGCCGGTTCTGTGGGAGGATTGGACGGCGGGCTGACGTCCTCTCGCTCGTCAGAGTCTCGCGTGGCCACATGGACGTTAACGAAGGGGGCTCGAACGTGAACGCCGTTCCTGGTGCGGACGTTCACCAGCCCACCTCCGTCGTCCGAGCCGACGCGATTGGGGCCGTGACAGCCCAGGAGGGCCCCCGACATGACGAGAGCAATCAGGATTCGGCCGAGGTGGGGTTGCATGACCCATATCTCCCATTTTCCATGAACTTCACCGAGAAGTAGATCGACATCACGCCTTCTCTGAGTTACTTTCATTAAAGAGCAAAGTCCTTGCTCCCCGCGAGTAAGGCTCGGTAGACCGCACCCGGTTCTTCGAGACTTGGCCCACCTGACTTGCCTCGACATTCAAAAACCTGGGCCACGATTCTCAGGAGGCGATATCATCATGTCCTCGTTCCGTACTCGAGAGGAGCCGGATGGTCTCGTCATCATGCTCGACGACGCATCTGGCCTGAATGACTTTCGATCTTCCGCATTCCGCGACATGCTTTATGAACTCGTTGAATCGCTCGAGACACCTCGGATCGCCTTCAACTTGAGCAAAGTGGACTACCTCTCGAGTTCAGGTGTCGCCATCCTCGTCGGTTTGAAGCGGCGGATTGACACGAAAAAGGGCAAGCTCGTCCTCTTCGGCGTCCAGACGGTCGTACACGACCTCCTGCGAATCATGAAGCTTACTCAGTATTTCACCTTCGCCGACGATGAGGGGCGGGCACTGGCGTCCCTTCGTCCGGTCTCTACGGTGTAATCCTCCCTTCTGGTTTCCTCGATACCCCTGCTTACCTACCTTATCGGCTCGCCTGAAGTCGCCGAGCGATGATCGCCGAGTAAATAATCCGTAGCCTTAGCTCGCTGCGCCCTCGGGGCTTTGGGTTCGGACTGATTGGAAAAACCGTCTCGACTCATCCAAAAGGCGCACGATCCGGGGGTTTTTTCAGCCGGACGGCCATCCGAATCAGGGACGGCGGCTCGCGGCGGTTTTACGCCTGGCAGGAAGACGGGCGGAGTGACCGACCCTTTTTTCGAGCCGCATTGGGGAGGGAGTCTTCGATGAAATCCAATAAACGGTCTGACCGGCCCGATTCGAACCGGCTCAAGCTGGGATCGAGCCTCGAGGCACTCGAGCGCCGCACGGTGCTCTCAACGGTTCGCCCATTCACGCCCTGGATTCCGACCGATTTGCCGGTCTACACGGCGGTGACTCACAAGCCGATCGCCTTCTCGATCGACGGCTTGGTCGAACAGGCGAGGCACAATCCTCAGGCGCAGTTCTTGAACAGCCGAGGCAAGATCGTTTCGGGGAAAGATCGCCAGCGGAACGAGTGGACGATCACGGTCCACGGGCCAGGCAGCGTGCTGGTCACCGACTCGACCCCGAACGACGGGATCCTCGACGACGATATCGACACGATTCAGCTCATTGGGACCGACCCGAATCGCACGTATGTGACGGCTCAGACCACAGCCTCGGCCTACACGCCCACTGACGGCACGGTCCTCTTCAACAAGTTGGTCAGCACCACCGGTGTGAAATCGGTCATTCTCAACGGGTTCACCCTGACCCAGACCGTGGCGCCGCCCGAGGGCACGGCGAATTACTCCGACACCGGGATCTTCTTGACCGGTGGCGTGGGCTTGCTCCAGTTCCACAACATCCTTGGCACTTTCGACACCGCGACGTCCAACGCGACCACAGGCGCGGCACGGATTCCTGATGGGCCGATCAACATCGTCATCGGCGATCCGTCGACCCGCTTGAAGGTGGCCCCGACCATCCGGCTGGACAGCATCTTCAACACGGTCATCGATTCTACCGGTGCCCAGGTTGCAACTGATCCCCAGGTCAATCCGACGGTCAACTTCCTTGTGAACGGCGAGTTGCACGGGCTCGAGATCGTCTCTTCGACCCAGCATCCCTACGTCGATCCCGCGCAGCAGCTCAATGGCGTGCAAACGATCCGAGGGCCGATCGGCGGACCGACGTTACGGTACACCAACCCGACGCTCAGCCCGATCGCCAATGCCGGCGTTCAGCCCCTGTTCCCCATCGTCGGATCGACGGGGCGGACGGCAGTCCGAGCCACCGGGATCGGTCAGCTCAAGTCCAAGGCGGGCGTGACCAATGTCACGGCCTCACGCGGCGCTGTCCCGTTCCAGAATGGATTCAGCGGCCTGAGCCACCTCAGAAAGGCCTCGTTCGGCGGGAATGCCGACGCCTTGGGCCTGGATGTGAATGGCCGGATCGGCTCGCTGAAATTCAAGAAGGGACTCGGCAGCCCCGTCGGCAACAGTGCCTCGGCCACTCAACTGGGACTCCCCGAGGGGCAGACCGGCTACCCCGCGGCCGGCTTGCAAGGGGGCCTGGTGACCGCGAGTCGTATTGGCCGGATCAAGGTCCTGCCCGCCAATTCCAACCTGCAAACGGCGAGCAACCCCGACTTTGTCCAGCTCTACCGCCAAGGGTACACGACCTACTTTGCCCGGCCGGGTAACGCGTTGACCTCGTCCGCGATCGTCTCGTCCGGTTCGATCGGGAAGACGAACGTCGTCGGCGAAAGCGTCAACAGTGAGATCAAGGGAGGCTTCCACTACCCGTCCTTCACCGCGGGGCTTGAAGGAACACGGTCCCCGAGCAAGGTCGGGCCGGTCGCAGTCGATGGCGATTTGGTCAACGGCGTTGTCTCGTCGACCTTCCGTCCGGGCCAGAACAACATCTACGGAATCGTCCTCGGATCGCCGGCCCTGGCCGGATCGTGGGCCACTCGAACAGCACCCTGTATGTGACCGGGGGGACCACGCCGCTCTACAACGGGGGCGCGGGTTACTTCGCCCGACAGAAGAACGGTGGATACTTGCCCCCGCCCTCGATCCATCGGAAGGTCAGCAGCGCTCAGTTCTGATTCCGCACGCGGTAAGTACGACGAGCCGTCGCCGGTCTTGGACCGGCGACGGCTCGTTCATTATGTGATTTTCCCAGGCTCAGAGAGTCAGCCGCTCGAGTTAACTCACCCTGTCTTGGCTCATTACCAACGCCAGAGTGCGGTGCCCCAGTTCAAGCCAGCGCCGAAACCGGAGGTCAGGAGCAGGTCGCCTCGATCGATGGACCCGGCCTGCACCAGTTCATCAAGAGCGATGGGGACGGAGCCGGCCGACGTATTGCCGTACCGTTCGAGGTTCTTGAAGACGGCATCGCGATGAAAGCCAAGAACATCGCTTGCGGCGTGAATGATCCGAACGTTGGCCTGGTGAGGGACAAACCAGCGAACGTCATCGACGCCGCAGTTTGCCTGCTTCATCACCTCGACCGTCGAGTCGGTCAAGATCCGGACCGCCCACTTGAAGACCGCGCGGCCGTCCATCGTGAGGAAGTGAAGCCCTTGCTGGAGCGCCTCGGCCGTGGGAGGGATTCGGCTCCCACAGGCGGGACGGCTCAGTAAGTCGCCCCCCGACCCGTCGGAACCAAGTTGGTACGAGACCAACCCTTGCTCCGGAGTTCCGGGCGCAAGCAGGACAGCCCCCGCTCCGTCGCCGAAGAGCGGGAAACTCTTCTGGTCGCCGGGATTGATCACCCGGCTATTGCAATCCCCGCCAATGACGAGCGCGCGCTTGCTGGTTCCGGCCGCTACGAATTGTGCGGCGGTGATGAGCGCGAAGATGAACCCGGCACAGGCCGCCTGGATGTCGAATGCCGGGCAGTTTAACTTCAAACGGTCCTGAACCAGGTTGGCCGTGGAAGGAAAACACATGTCGGGCGTGAACGTCCCCACGACCAGCAGGTCGACCTCGGCTGGATCACAGCCGGCAGCCTTCAGGCAGCGGATCGCGGCCTGAGTGCAGAGGTCGCTCGTGGCCTGGTGCGGAAGCGCGAACCGACGTTCGTGGATTCCTGTCCGATTGACGATCCATTCGGGGTCAAACCCGTGCGAATCACGTAAATCGTGATTGGTCACTACGTTTTCGGGAACGTAGCTGCCGGTCCCGAGGATCTGTATTCCCGTCAGCGAGCGGGTCCGCGGCTCGACGTGCAATTGGCCGTTGCTCATAAGCGATCCGCGACGGTCATCCACCAGGTTCTAGAGTTCCGAGCCCGAGGGACACTCCTCGACGGCGGCCCCTTCCGATTCCGCGTGCGGATCGTTTCTTGTCGTCGCTCAGGACCCGAACAAGGCTCGACGCGAGGTGGGATTCTTGGGAAATCGGGAGCTTTCTGGAAAGCGGCATAGGGCTAATAGCATTCCCCCGGCGAACTGAGATTTGCTTTCGCATGCAAAACCCTGGCTCGAACAAGGAAGTACACGACTATACTGACTGTCTCGCACCCTGGCCAGAGCAATTAGCCCGTGCGGGATTTGGCCCTAACCGGAGTGGCCACCTTTAATTCTGGTTCCTCAAGGAGCCCGGCGGCCACCCCCCGGGACTTGGCATGCCCGAACATTGGATTCGCCTTCGTGGTGGCTGGGACTGGCAAAGCGGTTCCGCCGCCGATGCAACCAAGCGTCCCCTGACCTTGCCGATCGAATGGCCCGCCGGTCAGGCAAGCCCTGTGCGGCTGCTCCGTCGCTTTGGTTGCCCCCCGATCGACCCCCTCCACGAATCCCTTTCGTTACGCCTGGAAAACGTCCCGGGATTGCTTGCGATCCAATTCAACGGTCGCTCCGTGAACGTTCCCCTTGAGGAATCGCTTTCGTTCTCGCTGGAATCGATCGGGCCAATCCTGGCGAAGAACTTGCTGATTCTCGAAGTCGACCCCGCACGTGCAACGCGACCGGGAGAAACGTGGGGCCAGATCGCCCTGATTGTCGAGGCTTCCCGAGGTGATGACGAAAGCCCGGCCGCGACGCCTTGACCGGTATCTCGTTCAATTTCCCGGGGACTGCGGCCCCCGGAGGGGCCGAGAGAACCAATCGACTTGAGTGAACGAACGTGAGTTCAACGTACGCTTGAGTGTTGAGGAGCCGACCGCCCCTCAGGCTGGCGACTGGCGCCGTTGCGATGGTACACTTTGCACCATCGAGCCAAGCGAAGAATCCGAGCGAACGCATCCCGCATGCATGCCATCGACTTTCTCAAAGATCCGACGAAGGTGCCGGTCAAACCGGTCTACGCCGTTTTCGGTGACGACCTGTTCCTGCGCAGGGAGAGCCTGGAAACGATTCGTCGCCAGATTCTCCATGGGGATGACGAGGAGATGGGGCTGACCCGATTCGCCGGGGAGCACGCCTCTCTAGCCGATGTCATCGACGAGGTCCGCACCTTACCCATCTTCGCGAAACGCAAGGTCGTGATCGTCGACGGGGCCGACCCGTTTGTCACCACGCACCGCAAAGAGCTCGAGGCCTATGTCGAGCATCCCTCGACGGCCGGCGTTTTGGTCCTCGCGGTCAAGCTTTGGCCGTCGAATACGAAGCTCGCCAAGTCATTGGAAAAGGTCGGCCTTTCCATTGAATGCAAGGGGCCGGCCGAACGGGTCTTGAGCGCCTGGCTCGTCCACATGGCCAAAGTACGCTCCGAAGTCCGACTTGATTCCGACGCCGCCTCGCTCTTGATCGAACTGGTCGGGACCGAAGTGGGGCTTCTGATCTCCGAGATCGAGAAGCTGGCCGTTTTCGTCGGTGCCAGTGCGCGGATTCAGCGCGACGTCGTGGCGAAAATGGTTGGTGCGGGGCGTATCGAGGACGTTTGGAACGTGCTCAACGCCACCACGACCGGACGCTCTGAGCTCGCCCTCGAGCTTCTCGATCGCCTGCTCGGAGCCGGAGAGCATCCGATTTATCTGCTTGCGGCGATGAGTGCATCGCTGCGCAAGGTTCATCACGCAGGGCAGTTACGAAGAAATCGGATGACCCTGGAACAGGCCTGTGAGGAAGCCGGGATCAAATTCGCCCGGGACAAGGTTCGCCTTCAGCATTCCCACCTCGGTCCGCGCCGGGTCGATCAACTGCCTCGCCTCTTGCTTCAAGCCGACCTCGACCTCAAGGGAGCATCCAACCTGCCCCCTCGAGTGGTCATTGAGAAGCTCCTGACCGAACTCGCCCGCCCCCGACAGGATTAGAGAGAATGCACGCCCTGATTCGCGGCACCGGCCCCTGGTTCGGTGTGTTGAGCATTCTGGCGACCATGGCTTCGGTCCTGGGCGCCGAGAGTTTGGAGCCGGCGGCTCGAGTCGGCCCCAAAGTCCCGGTGGCCCTGGCCTGGGGTGCCGACGGTCGGCTTCAGGTCGCGCTTCGCGAGGCTCGGAAGCTCATCACGGTCGACCCTCAAGGCTGGCAAATCGTCGCCGAGTGGCCGCTGCCGATCCGCCCCGTTTCGCTCGCGTTCGACGAAACCGGGTCGACCTGTTTCGTGGGCGGGGCGGATGGAGAAGCGATCGTTCTCGATCGCGACGGTTCGGTCATTCGAACCCTGCCCGCCGGGAAAGGTCCGACCCGAATGCTCGCGCTTCCCGCGGGGCAGGTGGCGATTGCCTCGCTCTGGGATGCGGCCGTCCGTGTCGTGGATTGGCGTGAGGGACAGGTTGTGGCCACGCATCGCCTGCCGTTCCCGGTGGGAGCGCTGGCAAGAACTGCCGAGGGGCGAGTCGTCGTTGCCGACGCGTTCGGCGGTCATCTGGCCGACCTCGTGCCGGGCCGGCCGGGAAGCGAGCGCGTTCGCGACTTCGAGGGCGTCAACCTCGCGGCCATCGCCGTCTCGGGAGAAGACAACGAACTACTGATCGCGCATATGGAGCAGCTTGAACCTGCGCCGATCACAGAGGCCAACATTGACCGGGGACTCATTCTCTCGAGCCGCCTGAGTGGGGTTCATCTCTCGGAGTTCGACTCGAAAGCGGACGAGCCCTTGAGCCGCCGTCAGGTCGCTCTCGACGGCTCGGTTCACGGTGCCGCCGATCCCAGTGCGCTGGCGCTCAGCCCGGATGGAACCCAGATCTTCATCACGTTGGCCGGGGCGCACCAGGTCCTCAAGAACGACCGATCGAACGGCGCTCCGGCGGCCTCGGCCGGGGAGCAAGGGCTCCGGCCCTTGGGGCACAATCAGCGTCTTCAAGTGCTCGAGGTGGGACGATCGCCCGTGGCGATTGTGTTCGACCGCACCGGCCAGTTCGTTGTGACGGCAGACTCCATGTCCGACCGGCTCTCCGTCCTCAAGGTTGCCGACCTCTCTC
The DNA here is from genome assembly GCF_045290345.1 of Singulisphaera photorubra. GTDB lineage: Bacteria > Planctomycetota > Planctomycetia > Isosphaerales > Isosphaeraceae > Singulisphaera. The sequence continues at coordinate 8,232,041 of NZ_CP155447.1, forward strand.
GTGTGGCCACTGTGAACCTCAGCCCGGGGGCCCTCTCACGAACCCCCGCGCAACGAGGCGAAGCGCTCTTTCTCGATGGGAAACGGTCGCTCGATCGCTGGATGAGTTGTTCCAGTTGCCACAACTCAGGCCATACCAATGGATTGAACTTCGACACCCTGGGCGACGGCGGATTTGGCGCACCGAAGAACACCCCCAGTCTCCTGGGAGTCGCCGGCACCGAGCCCTCGGCCTGGAACGGGTCACTCGCCCGCCTCGGCGACCAGGTTCACCAGTCCCTTGAATCGAGTCTGCGCGGCCCGGACCCGTCACCGGGGATGGTCCAAGACCTGGTGGCCTACCTGGAAGGGCTCAAGCCTCCGCCGCCTCGCCGGACTCGAGACGATCCTGTCGCCGAGCGAGGAGCGGCCGTTTTTCGATCGAGGCGATGCACGACCTGTCACCGTCCCCCGGCTTACACGATCGCCGGCCTTCGGGATGTCGGGCTCAACGACGGCGCGGGCGGCAATCGCAAGTTTAACCCCCCTTCCCTGCTTGGTGTTGCGTGGTCCGCTCCGTATTTCCACGACGGCAGCGCGGCCACTCTCACGCAGGTACTTCAGAGTCACAGTCCTGGGCAATCCACCCCCCTCAGCCCTCAAGAACGGGATGACCTGGTCGCCTTTCTTGAATCACTCTGACTCCCACGCCTTGCCCCCTTCAGCCTTTCCCACTCCCGCGGACCCAGGTGAGCCGTCGCTCATGGAACATTGCGTTGCAAAAATTGCCGAGATCATTGCCCGAAACCAGAGCGATCGCCGCTCGGTTCTTCAACTGGGCTATAACTTGGGCCGATTGAGCGAATTGACTGGCTTGGGCCGAGAACCCTATTGGGATCGCTGGAAAGACGCTGTTGCCGAATGGGATGAGAAGAAATTATCCGAACTGGCTCAAGAATTGCAGAACCATTCATGCTAAGGAACAGGCTTGGGCTCACGACTCGATTTGATCTGGAAAATGCTCTCACGGGCCACCGAGTTGAATCCGTTCGTCGGCCTTTCTCCTCCCTCTGACTTGCCTGTTTCTGACATCGCTCTTTGACGATCACGAATCGAATGACGCGATTGCGATGGTTTTTCGGAAAGCAGGGGATGGGGGCTCTGTGGTGCTGTTGGAAGGGAGGTTGAACCCGGTTGACGCCATATGGGAAGGATGTCGGAAATGCCGATGAAGAATCGGTTAAACTCGGAATTCTCGGCAGATTCGCCAAGTTTTTCCTTGCTCGATACGCATGAGCTTGTCAGAATAAGAACGTGCTGAAAACTTTCCGATCGATAAGTTCGGCGTTTTCAGAGAAGTTGATTTCGACGCGGGTTAGGTGATTTACTAACGCTTATTGTAGCGTAATGGTGGAATTTAGGGTAATGCGACTCACTCATTCGGATAGCCTGATGACTTTGATGGAACAAGTGGAGTCTCGGGTTCGCCAGTCGACTCACGGCCGGATTCGCAATCTCTTGGTGGAAGAGGTGCAGGGTCGGCTCGTGATCCGTGGCCAGGCTCCGTCGCACCATGCGAGGCAGCTGGCTTTGCACGGTGCATTGGAATTGCTCTCGGGTGATCGGTTCTCCTCGGTCATCACGGTGGGGCGTAGTATTCCGGTCGCCGAAGGGGCGGCCGTCTAGGCGGTTCGGTTTCGTCGGCGGACATCCCTTGGTAAACGATCCACCCCGGCCAATCAAACCGGGGTGTTTCTGTGTCTGGAGCTTGCGGATTCGGACCCGGGGGCGAGGGGTCGTTTGCGTCTTGACTTGAGGGCGGCGCGGATATCGACCATAGTAGGTGACGCCCTTCAGTGACCGAGGCACCCAGGGAAGGACTCAGGCGGAGGATCCGAACCCTCGCCGTTGCCTGCGTTCGGGGTGGGGTGATACTCCCGATCCGTAGGGGCCACGGTCCCATTTCTTTCCGAAAGGTCTTGTTTCATGCGACGGACCCGACGCGGTCTCGGCTTCGGCCTTCTCGTCTTGAGCCTGGGGGCCGTCGTTGCGACGGACACCGCGAGCGCCGAGACCCATGAATCTTGGGACGCGGTCTTTATCTCGGGAGCCAAAGTCGGCTTCATCCATACTTATGTCGAACCCCTCAAGGACAAAGGGAAATCCCTGGTCCGGGTTCGCCAGGATATGGAGTTCACATTCAAACGACTCGACGACCGGGTCACGATCAAGACCATGTACGGTACGATCGAGACGCCGGAGGGGAGCGTTCTCAAGCTCGAGACCAGAACGCTGGCGAGCAATCAGCAGATGACGGCGAGCGGGTCGGTCGTCGACGATAAGATGACCCTCTCTCTGGATGGGGGGGGCCAGCGTCAGCAGGTGACGATCCCTTGGGGGCCGGAGGTCCGTGGCCCCTACGCTGCCGAGCAAAGTCTCTCCCGTTCGCCGATGAAGCCGGGCGAAACTCGTGATCTCCGCATGTATGTTCCCGACCTGAATAAGATTTGCGAGATCAAGCTGGTGGCCAAGTCCACCGAAGAGGTCACACTGGGTGACGGCAAGCGTCCTCTCCTCCGGATCGAGGAGCTCGTGTCGCTCGGCACCAAGCCCGTTCCCGAATATAACACGAGCCTCTGGGTCGACTCGGGCGGACAGGTGCTCAAGAGTCGGAGTGAGATCCTGGGGGGGCTCGACATCTATCGGACGACCCGCGAGGGCGCCCGACTGGGAGGCGACCAGGCTTCGCTCAACCTGACGATCAGTTCGATCGTGAGGGTGACCCACAAGATCGCCAAGCCCGAGACGCGCCGCGACGTGACCTATCGCGTGGGCCTGACGGACGAAGACCCCGCCACAATCCTTCCGACGGACCGCCGACAGAGCACTCGCCCGGGGACGACCAAGAACTCCTCGCTCCTGGACGTCAAAACCGCCCGGCCGACGGACGGCACGGCTGGCCCCGAGACGGTCGACCCTCAGTTCCTTCGTGCCAATTCGTTGATTACGAGTGAAGACCTCACGGTCAAGCAGCATGCGGTCAAGGCGACCGCGGGCGCGGTCGACCCCTGGGATAAAGCGGTCAAGATCACGAAGTGGGTGGCGCAGAACTTGAAGGACAAGAACTTCGAGACGGCCTTTGCCCCCGCCAGTGAAGTCGCTCAGACGCTCGCGGGAGATTGTACCGAGCATGGTGTCTTGGTGGCGGCCATGTGCCGTGCGGTGGGTGTCCCATCGCGTGTCGTGGTCGGCTTGGTCTATTCCGACAGTCTCGGCGGCTTCGGTTTTCACATGTGGAATGAAGTCTACGTCAACCGTCGTTGGGTGGCCGTGGATGCTGCCTTCGATCAGACGGAAGTTGACGCAGTCCACATCAAGCTGGCCGACACCAGCCTTGACGGGGTCTCGCCTTACGAAGCTTTCCTGCCCGTCGTCCGCGTGCTTGGCAAAATGACAATCGAGCCGCTGGAACTTCGTTGATGTCTCCCTGCCGGTCGCGCCGGGCGGCTTCCAGGCCGCTCGGCGACTGCCGGTAATTTGGGTCGTGCCGCTTGTCCGCTTATGGATCGATCCGTAGACTTCCGGTAGCAAAGGGCTGATTGCGCTCGATCCTATCAGGCGATCCCTTCGGGGGAGTCTACCCACCATGATGCGGCCTTGGACGCGCCATTCTCTCGTTTCGATTTGCGGAGTCGCCTGTCTCGGTCTCATCCCTCCCGCGTTCGCGGAAGATCTTCTCCAATCGAAACCGGTCGATGCGAATCGACCCGAGATCGTCGTTTTTCAGACGCTCCGAAGTCATCCTGTGACGGCTCCGTACCGGATCGCGACGACCTGGCGAGCTGGCCAGGTTGTACTTTCAGGGCGGGTGGCAACCAAGGTCGTGCATGACACGGCCGTCCGGCTTGCCATCGCAAGTGGCTATTCGATCCGCGACGACCTCACGATCGACACGTCAGAGGTCTACCGGACCGCGGTCTCCCCGGCCGTGGTGCTCCCTCCCGCCGTCTTCCCTCTGGTGACCGCTCCCTATTATGTCTATCCGCCACCGCTCTTCGGTCGGATCGACGATCCGTTCTACGGCTTTGAACCTCCCCTTTTGAGCTACCCCCCGTGGTGGCCTGCCGTTGCGGCCCGCGAACCCATCAACCTGCCTCCGCAAGCACAAATGGATCTCGGGCAGGCGCAGGCGGACCCCGATGCCAACGCGAACGCCGCCTCGCCGATGAAGGTCCCCATCGGATCGTCGCCCGATGATGGTTACGTGGAGATGACCATCGACCCGCGTGGCGCTGCCGTTCTTCGCGGAACGGTTCCGACCGTGGCCGATCGCGTGGCGATCGGCCAGAAAATCGCTCAGGTTCCCGGCGTGACCCAGGTCGAGAACCTCTTGAACGTGGGGCCTGCGCCGTCAGACACTCCTCCACCACCTCCCCAGCCTGCCAAATTTCCGGCGGCGAAGGCTCCGGTCAAGCCGGAGGCGGATCCGATCGACCCCGTGCTCCGACCGGCGATCTCGACCGACAAGGACGAACTTTCCCAGCGGGTAGGTCGGGCCCTTCTCAGTCGACCCGCACTTGCCCAACTTCCGATCAAGGTTGCCGTGCATGATGGTGTGGCCTATCTCTCGGGAGAACTCCCGACGGTCTATGAGGCCATGCTCGCCTTCCGTGCGGCCCAGCAGACTCCGGGCATTCGCGAAGTCGACGATCGGCTCCAGTTCGTGGTCCCTGACGGCGAACGAAGAAATCCGTTGCAGGTGAAAGGGCGTCCGAAGACGTGGAGCCGTATCTGACCGCGCAGATTCGTCGCCAGGTCGGAGACATCGCGCACATCGACCAGGTCCGGCTGCAGGGCGACACCCTCGAAATCCAGGGGACTCTGCTCCAGCAGGACGACAAGGCGCGGCTCGACGCGATCCTTCGCTCCATTCCCGTGTTGCGAGGTTTCCGTCTCGAATCCAAATTCATCGTCGAGTAGCGGGTTCGAAGTTTAATCTTTCTTTTTGAGATTCTGGAAAATCTGGGAAAGATTTTCTGCCGTGCTCTTGAAAAAAAGTAAAGAAGTTGCCATGCCGGGCCGGTGTTTGCCCTTGATCGATTCTCCGTTTCAGGCTTAGGATGACCCGCGCGGTGGGGACCATGTATTCTCCACCCCTGATTCGAATTTGAAAACACCACGTCTCTCGGGACGGAGAGGGGTCTGGATCGCATGATCGCCAACAAGGATGGTGGCGTGTCGTCACGAGCCGCGGGACTCTTCGCGCAACGGTCCGGCACGTCGTCGCCCCTCTCCCAAGATCCATTGAGCGAGGCCGTCGATTCGACGAGCCGTTGGCTCATTGATGGTCAAAAACCCGAGGGATTCTGGGTGGGAGAGCTCGAGGGGGACACGATCCTCGAGTCGGAATACGTCCTGCTCATGGCCTTCATCGGCCGTGGGGCCGAGGAAGTCTGTGTCAAAGCCTGCCGCTACCTGCGCGACTTGCAACTCCCTGGTGGGGGCTGGGCGATTTATCCCGGCGGTCCCCCCGATATCAGCGCTTCGGTGAAGGCTTACTTCGCCTTGAAGATCGTCGGCGTACCCGTCAACGATCCGGCTATGATCCGGGCGCGGGAGTGCATTCTTGAGGCTGGCGGGGCGCAGGGCTGCAATAGTTTCACTCGGTTCTACCTGGCGCTCCTGGGGCAGATTGGCTACGGCGATTGTCCGAGCGTGCCGCCAGAGATGATGCTGGTCCCGTCTCGGCTTGGTTTCAGCCTGGCCGCGATGTCGGCCTGGACGCGCACGATCGTGGTGCCGCTCTCGATCATGTCGGCATTCAAGCCGGTGCGTCGACTGGCCCCAGAGCAAGGAATTGCGGAACTCTTCCGGACCGACCTTCCCCTCCACCCCGCCCGGCGCACCAAACAACTGGTGAGCTGGACCAACGTGTTCCTTGGGTTGGATCGGGTCTTCAAATGGGCGGACCGAACGCTCCCGCTCTCGTGGCGCCGACCGGGAATTCGGGCCGCGCATCGCTGGATGCTCGACCACTTCGAGAACTCGGACGGCCTGGGTGCGATCTTCCCGCCGATGATCTACACCGTCGTCGCGTTGCACTGCCTCGGCTACGAACCCGACTCGGCCGAGGTTCAGTGGGCGCACCGGCAACTGGATGACCTCCTGATCGAGGAGGACGGCAAGGTTCGCGTTCAACCGTGCGTGTCGCCGGTCTGGGACACCGCGATCGCCGCCATTGCGTTGGCCGATGCCAAGGTGCCCGACTATCACCCCGCCCTGCTCCGCGCCGGCCGTTGGCTCCTCGAGAAAGAGGTTCGGGTCGCCGGTGACTGGCAAGTTCGTCGACCGGGCGTCGAGCCGAGTGGCTGGCATTTTCAGTTCCACAACGAGCGATACCCCGATATCGACGACACGGCGATGGTGATCCTCGCCCTTCAGCGCACCGCGCTTGCCAAGACTCCCGAGGCAAAAGCCGCCACCGATCGCGGCGTCAAATGGCTTCTCTCGATGCAGAACCGTGATGGTGGCTGGGCGGCCTTCGACGTCGATATCGACAATGAAGTGCTGACCAAGGTCCCCTTCGCCGACCACAATGCGATGCTCGACCCAAGCTGTGCCGACATCACCGCACGCATCCTCGAGTGTCTCGGAGCCCTGGGCTATCGCAACGATCACCCGGCCGTGGCTCGGGCCCTCGACTATCTCTGGAAGACGCAGGAGCCGCAGGGCTGCTGGTACGGTCGCTGGGGCGTCAACTACATCTACGGGACCTGGCAAGTCTTGCAGGGTCTCAAGGCGCTCGATTTCCCGATGGATCACCCCGCGTTGCAGAAAGCAGCCGACTGGCTCGAGTCGGTCCAGCAAGCGGACGGCGGCTGGGGTGAGTCATGCCAGAGCTATGACGACCCGTCGTGGATGGGGCGTGGCGAGCCGACGGCTTCGCAGACCGCCTGGGCCTTGCTCGGTCTGGTCTCGGCCGGTCGTGGCCGTGGGGAAGCCGCTACGAGAGGCGCAGAATACTTGCGGACCACGCAACGCCCCGATGGGACCTGGGACGAAGGTCCTTACACCGGGACTGGATTTCCCCGCGTCTTCTATTTGAAATATCATCTCTACCGGATCTATTTCCCCCTGATGGCAATCTCACGCTATCAGGACGCGGCGGGAAGAGTGCCGGTCACAACCACAACGCCCGGGGCCCAGGCCAGCCGGATTCCGGCCCTGCCCAAGCCGTTTGCCGTCTAAATTGTTTGTTCGTTCACCAAGGTACGAAATGACGTGGAGATCAGTTGATCTGGTTCCGCGGAAACTTCGCCCCGACGACTCTGATTGATAGCCCGCGGGCCACGGATGGTCCCGAGGATTTCGCCCCAGGAGGCAGTGCGTCATGCGATTTCCACTCTCGATGACCAGCACCATCGCTGGCTACCTCGTCAAGAAAAAGATCACACGGACCAAGCGGTTCCCGATGGTCCTGATGCTTGAGCCTTTGCACGCCTGCAACCTGACCTGTACGGGCTGTGGCCGGATCCGTGAGTACGAGTCGACGATCAAGCAGAAGCTCTCGATTCAGGAATGCCTCGATTCGGTCGACGAGTGCGGCGCACCGGTCGTCTCGATCTGTGGTGGCGAGCCGATGATCTACCCGGGAATCGACGAACTCGTCGCCAAGATTCTCGAGCGGAAGAAGGTCGTCTACCTCTGCACTAACGGGATGTTTATTCGTAAGCAAATCAAGAAATTCAAGCCTTCTAATAAATTCTTCTTCAACGTCCACCTGGACGGGATGAAGACGACCCACGACATCGCGGTCGAGCGTGAAGGGGTCTTCGATTCGGCCGTCGACGGGATCAAGGCCGCCAAGGAAGCCGGTTTCCTCGTCTGCACGAACACCACGGTGTTCAAGGAAACCGACATGGCCGAGCTCGACGAACTCTATGCCTTTTTGACCTCGATCGACGTTGATGGGTTCATGATCGCCCCGGGCTATGGCTACTCGGCGGTCGCCGACCAGGATATGTTCCTCACCCGTGAGGACATTCGCACCAAGTTTCGCGCGGCCGAGGCGATGTTCCGCAAGTACAAGTTCAACACCTCGCCGATCTACCTCGAGTTTCTTCAGGGCAAGCGCGAAATGTCGTGCACGGCCTGGGGGAACCCGACCCGGAACATCAAAGGCTGGAAGGGACCGTGTTACTTGATCACGGACATCCACCACAAATCCTTTGACGACCTCTTGAACAAGACGCCCTGGGAGAAGTACGGTTACGGCAAGGATCCTCGTTGCGAGAACTGCATGGTTCACTCAGGCTACGAGGCCTCGGCCGCGCTTGGGGTCAACAGCAAGCTCGGCGATACGTTCAAGATGATTAAGTGGCAGTTCACCTGATCGGAAATTCATGAGTTCAGGGACATCCGCAGGCGCGGCCACCAATCCAGAAGACGGGGCGTCGGCCGCCTCCGCTCCCGCCCCAGTCCCCGTGGACATCGGCATTGTGGCCGCGATGTCGATCGAGGTCGGGTTCTTGATGGACCGAATGAAGCGGGTTCGCAAATACGCGGGCCCGAAGCATTCGGTGATCGAGGGGGAGTGCGAGGGTAAAGTCGTCGCCCTGATCGTGGCGGGCATGGGGCGCGAGGCTGCCAGGCGCGGAGCGCAACTGCTGATCGATGGGCACCGCCCGCGCTGGATCCTCTCGGCGGGATTCGCGGGTGCCCTCGATCCCGAACTCCGGCGCAACGACATTGTCATGGCCAGCGAGGTGCTCGACCTCGACGGGCAAAAGTTTGCGATCGACGTCGGTGTGCCACAAAGCGCCCCCGGGCCTCGCGTCCGTTCCGGGCGTCTCTTGACGGTCGATGCGATCGTTCGGACCGCGGCCGAGAAGGCCGAGCTCCGCGAACGATTCGGGGCCGATCTCGTGGACATGGAGACATCGGGCGTCGCCTCCCTCTGTAGCGAACGCTCGGTCCGGTTCCTCTCAATCCGAGTCATCAGCGACGAAGCGGGGATCGATCTGCCCGCCGAGGTCGTTTCGTTGATGACACGCTCAGGCAGCTATCAAGTCGGGGCCGCCCTCCGCGCGATCTGGAAGCGGCCATCGAGCCTGAAAGACTTCTGGGCGCTCCACGAACACGCCCAGGAGGCGGCGGATCGGCTCGCGACGATCACCGCCGGAGCGATTGCCGAACTCCCCTGATCCCTCTTTTCCCGGGCCTGATCGAACGGCTTGCCTGCCCCCTCCTCAGGGACCCCGCAGGCGAGCCTTCCGCTCTTTCTTCTGAGCGGGATTCGGCCTGTTGGATTTCAGACACCCGGATCGAATGACCGCCCAGTGCGATACCCTCTGAGGCTTGAATGCAGGGGGGCGCTCGCACTGCGCACCCGTCGAAGAAAATGAAGTGGGGGCACGACAACCTGCCGGGTCGCGGCTCCTTGTGTGCATCCCGAGGGTAATCCGCTTTAACCGGCGTTGATAGTCTTGTCTCGAGCCCCCGATCCGACCGACCGGACGCGGCACAACCTCTGGCATTGGCCTCCCCCTGCCCTTGCGTCGTGGCAACGGCTTGGGTTTAGTCTGTGTGGAATAAAGATATCTTTGCAAAGAGTATTCGGTCCTCGTAAGATCATCCTCATGATTGAGCATGGACGAGGATCGGATCCCGAATAGGCCAATGACGAAGCGGCTCCAGACGACTCCTGGAGCTTGCCCTCAAGCGTTGCTCCCGCGCGTTGTCGGCGAAATCTCCCGAACGCCTCGGCGGCTCGCTCGTTCTTTTTCACCATTGGGGGAAATCCCATACTGTCGCCCGCGTCACGAATCCGGTCGCTTGCTTCTCTCATTTGTAGAGAACCGATGGAGGGGGCCAATGGGAAAAGCAATGACGGGGTGGTGGATCACCGTGTTCGCTTTCGGACTCGTTTCCGGGCCGGAGTTGTGCGCTCAGTCCGTCGAGGGACTCGGGGCGACGGCTCAAGGAGATGCGTTGCGCGGGCAGGGGCGGTTCATGCGTGGGATGGCCTGGTATGAGCTGGGGGCGGCCCAGGCCCAGGCGATTGAAGCGGAGGCTGTGTTCGCCTGGAATCGGTCGGTTCAGGCCGACTATGAGCAGTACCTCGCCGGGAGGGCGCGGCGGGCGGCCGCGAAAAAGGCGTTGAGCAACGAGCGGGAGGAGCAGGCAACAAAGCGGTTCGAAGCCCTGCGCCTCCGCTGGCGTGAGAAGCCGACGGTCGAGGACGTCCGCTCGGGCGTCGCCCTCAACGCTCTGGCGAGTGACCTGGCGGACCCTAAAATCCCCCTCGCTCGGTGGCGACTGGCCCCGGTCGACCTGCCGCCGGAGGTCACCATCGAGACGCTCGCGTTTCGGTTTGCCGACGCGCCGAAGTCCCAAGCACCCTCCGGTTTGGTATCGGGCACCGTGGCCATTGGTCGGATGAAGGGGGAGCGATGGCCTGTCTCGCTGCGACGTGCCGACCTCGTGAAGGAGCGTGAGGCGTACCGAACCGCGGTTGCGGGGGTGATTGCGGCCTGCCGCGCGGAGAAACCGCTCCAGGCTCCGCAGGTTGATGCCATCCGCGACAGGTTGTTCGCGCTCAAGGATAAGGCGGCCTCGACGGTTCCGACCGACGCTGGGCTCCGCAAACAGGCCATCGCCTACCTCAACCGACTCGACGAGGCGACCAAGGTCTTCCTCGATCGCGACTTTGCCGAGGAACTGGTTCGCGACGTTGAGCGGCACAAGGCGAGGACCGTGGGGGAGTTGCTTGGATTTATGAAGAAGTATCGGCTCCTTTTTGATGAAGGGGACGAGAATCCCGAGACCTGGGCGGTCTACCAGACTCTTTATGACTTGCTGAAGCGTCAGAAGGCGTCCCTCGACTTCGAAGATGAGGCCGGGGCGGGTGAGGACAGTTGTGGGCATTGCCAGGCCCTTGAACGAACTTTGCCTTGATCTTATTGAGCTTCTGGGTGGCTGGGCGCTCGACGTGGAGGCCCGTCGTCACCCGAACCTGCCGAACTCTCCAGGGTTCCTGAGGCCAGGGACCGAGCCGGACCACGCCGGCTGGAATCATGAGCCTTCGAAATCTCAACCACGATGAGGCCAAGCATGAACAAGGCGTTTTGCGCGTGCCTGACGATCACGGCGGTCCTCCTGACGCCCGCCTTGCGGGCGCAGACGGTCCAGGGGGACGTTCTCAGGGGCCAAGGGAGATACCTCGAAGGCGCTGGCTGGTATAACCTGAACACGGCCCGGGCCGGACGGATTAATGTCGAGACCTGGAAGTCTCACAATCGGGAAGTTCAGCGTCTCTATCGCGATTATATGATCGATCGTTCCCGCCACATCCAGTACAAGAAGGGGCTCACGAACAAGCTCCAGGCCGAGCTACTCCGCAAGATCGAGGAGGATCAGCGCCGGTGGCGCGAGAGCCCGACCCCCGAGGATATTGCCTCGGGCGATGCCCTGAACGCCCTGGCCGGTGACCTTGCCGACCCGTCCATTTCCCCCTCGAGCTGGCGCACCGCGCAGGTCGACTTACCCGCGGAGATGACTCTCACGAAGCTGGCGTTCAAAGTCGCCGACACCAAGAAGTCGAAGCTCCAACTCAGTACCGTGGCCGTCGACCGGATGCTTGTGAGGGACCGGTGGCCCCTCCCGTTCCGCCGCCCCGAAATTGAGCGAGAGTGCACCGCCTATGAGAAAGCGGTCACGGCGGTCGTCGACAAGTGCCGTAAGGGGACCGAGCTGCAAGCGGCCGACTACGACCGGCTCCGCGAAGCGGTCGTCGTGCTTCAAAAGGCGGTGGAGACCGACGTCCCTTCACGCGACGACCAGCGTCGCCAGGCACGCGACTACGTCAGGCGTCTCGACGAATCCACGAAGATCTTCGCTGAGGAGGCCTATGCCGAGCAGCTCATCCGCGATGTGAGCGAACACAAGGCGACAACCGTGGCCGAGCTCTTGGCGTTCATGCGGGATTACCGTCTCCTATTTGCTGACCCAGGCACTTCGCCCGAAGTGGCCTCAATTTATGAGGGACTTTACGGACTCCTCCGCCAGCAGAAGGACGCGCTCGGGCCTGGTGCGGGAATGGCAACGGGGATGGTCGTGGACCGATCCGGAGTGCCCAGCGACGTGTTCGCGACCGGCTCGGTGTGGGTCACCACCGAAGATACCCGGCCGTTCAGAAACCTTCAGGTCCTTGAGCGAAAACCTGGTGGGTTCCGGGGCTTGCTCAAGACCGGCAAGGAAGTGTTCCTTGCCCAGGAGATTCAGGGCGAGGTCAGCAACGACACCGTCTCCTGGCGGGGTGGTGATGCCAAGGTCGTCAACGGCCCTCAACTCAAGGCCCAACTCAAAGCCCAGGCAAAAGGGCAACCCAAGGCTCAACTCAAAGCCATGCTCAAGAAGGCGCAGGCCAATCTTCAGGCTCAGGGAAAAGGATTCGATTGCCATGGTACGATCAAGGGGGAAGAGATCCATGTCACGTTCATGGCGGACGGGAGGCGGGGATCTTTCGTCCTCCGGAAAACCCGTTAGTCCTACGGTCAACCCGGTACGGCGGTGATCCTGGGGGCGGAGATCCGTGCCGACGCGACTCATGAGTGAGGGGAGAAGTGCTTGTGACTTTGGCCATCAAGTCGACGCTTGCCTTGCCGTTCAAACACCTGCTTTGGTCCGTCATCGCCTTGATCGGCAGTAGTGGTTGTGGCGAAGAGGGGCAGGCCCCCATGGGATCCAACTCATCGCAAGTCTCCACCGATGAGTCCGCGTCCATGCCGGCCACGGCTCCGGCGGAAGCGCCTTCGCCTACCGGGACGGCTGGTCAACCCCCGGCCCAGCCTCGCCGAATCATTTACAATGCCCAGGTGACGCTCGTGGTCGAGAGTCTCACCGGCGTCGGCGAGCAGATCACCCGGTTGGTCGAGGCCAGTGGGGGATATATTTCGGAAACCGATACGAATATGGAGACCCATGCCCCGCGCACGGGGAAGTGGAAAGTCCGCGTCCCTGTCGCTCAATTCGACAGCTTCATGACGTCGGTCGGCAAACTTGGCGAACTACATCATACCCACGTCGATTCGCAGGACGTGAGCCAGGAATACTACGACCTCGAGGCCAGGATCGCCAACAAGCAACAAGAAGAAAAGCGATTACTCAAGCATCTGGCCGAATCGACCGGCAAGCTCGAAGACATCCTGGCGGTCGAGCGTGAATTGAGCCGGGTCCGTGGGGAAATCGAGCAGATGCAGGGGCGGATCCGCTTCTTGACGCATCAGTCGGACCTGAGCACCATCACCATCACAGTCATGGAAGTGAAGAACTATACGCCGCCTGTCAGCCCCACTCTCTCCACGGAAATCGCGCGAACCTTTCGCGGTTCGGTCGGCCTCGTCGGCGAGTTCGCCCGAGGTCTGCTCCTCTTTCTCGTTGCGGTAGCCCCCTGGTGCGTCGTGATCGCCGTCGTGGGGGTGCCCCTCTGGTGGCTCACTCGCCGACTGCGGATCCGTCGCTGAGCCGGCCCCTGGGTCTCCCGGAACGCGATCTCTTTGTTTCAACGATCCGCGAGAGGGCGAAAGCACCAAGGAGGATTGCGGCTTCCGCAACGGGTTGGTTTGCAGTCGGCCCGTCGGGCTGTATTTCCCTCGGGCTCGGCGTGAGTCCGAGGGATGGTCGTGGGCCGAGGGGATACGGTCGGCCCCGGCTTACTTCGTTTCCGCCGCCGCCGCGGGCTTGGCAGGAGGAACGCTCGCCGGAGCGAGCGACCGGCGAACCGCGGGGCGATGTTGCAAGGTGCGGGCCGGGGCTAACGTCGGGGTCGGCGTCATCAGGCTCTGGACCCCCATGGTGGCGACCCCCGGAATCAAGAGCAGGGCCACGGTTCCGATCGCGAGCGCGTGCTGAGGGTGGAACTGATAAATCAGCGTGAACACGGCGAACCAGACGATCGCCTGGAGGACCGTCCAGGGAAGGTCGGAGGTGAACATGGTGTCGTAGGAGGGACGTAGCCACGTCAACAGGGCTGCGAGCAAGAACGATCCCAGACCGACCTTCAAGCCCGCGCGAGGAGTGACTTCGTCGTAAAAAAAGTCCTGGCCAAACTCAACGATCATATAGGAAGCAATGAACATGGCTAGCCAGTAAATCAGCAGCGGCCAGATGATCGCGCCCATGACAGTTCACTCGGCGGGTTCGGAGTCGCCCCTTGCTTCTTTTGGGAGTCAAAAAAAGGGCGAGGGCGAAAGGAAAGGATCGGCAGTCGAACGCGACGGAAAAAAGATCTCGTCCCACTGCGTATTCGTATCCTAACCGGATCGGGAGTCGTTGGCCACACCGCACGCTGGCGGTTTTCACGGTGATTGGTACGATTGGGTTTTCGCACCAAGAAGACTCATTCCATGCGAGGAACGGGGAACCGACCTATGGTCCGTATCAGTGCCTTCGCCGACGAGATCTCCAAGGACCCGGTCGAGCAACTTGACGTGCTCGAATCGCACGGCATCCGACACATTGAGTTTCGCTCGATCCACGGCATCAACGTTCTCGATCTCAGCGACGCACAGCACGAGGAATTCCGCGCACTCCTGCGTTCCCGAGGCTTCGGCCTGAGCGCGATCGGGTCGCCGATTGGCAAGATCAAGATCACCGATCCGTTCGATAGCCACCTCCAACGCTTCGACCTGGCGATGGACCTGGCCGAATTTTACGACTGCCCGCGAATCCGGATCTTCAGCTTTTATATGCCGCCCGGAGATGCCCCGGACATCCACCGCGACGAGACCATGACGCGGATGCGCGAACTCGCACGCCTCGCCGAGGCACGAGGGATCACCCTCTTGCTCGAGAACGAGAAGGGGATTTTCGGCGATACCGCCTCGCGTGTCCTCGATATTCTCGAAACGGTGAACTCGCCCCGTCTGTCACACGCCTTTGATCCGGCCAATTACGTCGAGGTCGGACAGCCGATCGATGAGGCCTGGACCAGCCTCCGTTCGCGAGTGACCCACTTCCACGTGAAGGACTATGACTCGAAGACGCACAAAAATGTCCCGGCCGGTGAAGGGGAGGGACAGATCCCGCGCCTGATCGCCGACGCCGTCGCCAACGGCTATGACGGGTTTTGCGTTCTCGAGCCCCACCTCGTGATCGCCGAGCTCACCTTCGGCTTCACCGGCCCCGAGCGATTCGGTGACGCCGCGCGGGCGCTCCAGGGAGCCCTCAAGGAAAATGGAATCGCCTACGCGTGATCGGTGAACCTTTTCGTGCCTGCCCGCGGGCGGGAATGGCTCCGAAAAGCTGGTCCTCGATCCCTCTTCAGCCCGATTGACCAGCCCGGGAACGCGTCATAAACTGCATGCCCCAGCCTGGCTCAAGTGGATCCAATCCTGGATCGCCACCGGAGAACGCTCAAATGACTCAACCGTCAACGAATCGAAGAACGTTTTTGCGAACCTCGCTCGCGGGGGGCATCGCTCTCGCTTCTGGAGTCGGCTCGACCTGGGCCGCCGACGTGTCGGGTCAGCCCGCGGCCGGCAAGATCGGCGACTTCAAGATCTCGCTCGCTCAGTGGTCGGTGCACAACGCCTTGTTCAAGACCAAGGAGTTCACCAACCTCGACTTTCCCAAGGTCGCCCGCGAACAGTACGGCATCGACGCCGTGGAATTCGTGAATCAGTTCTTCAAGGATAAGGCCCACGACGACGCCTACCTGAAGGACCTCAAGACACGAGCGAACGACAACGGCGTGACTTGCGTCCTGATCATGATCGACGGCGAGGGGGATCTGAGTGCCAAGGATGACGCTCAGCGCATGAAGGCCGTCGACGATCACAAGAAGTGGGTCGACGCCGCCGCTGCCCTCGGCTGCCACTCGATTCGGGTCAACACCGGAGGGAACTATAGCCCCACCGACGTTACGAAGGCCGCCGAGGCTTGCGCCGCGCTCACCGAATACGGTGATAAGCACAAAATCAACATCATCTGCGAGAATCACGGTGGGCCCTCGAGCAACCCCGATGCGCTCCTCGCCTTGATCAAGGCCGTGGGCAAGCCGGGCTTCGGCACGCTTCCCGATTTCGGCAACTTCCCCAAGGACAAGAAGGGCAAGTATACGATCGACATTTATGATGCGATCGCGCGAATGATGCCCTATGCCAAGGGGGTTTCGGCCAAGAGCTACAATTTTAGCTCCAATCAGGAAACCTCACTCGACTATGCGCGGATCCTCAAGATCGTCACCGACAGTGGCTATCACGGATACGTGGGCATCGAGTACGAGGGCGATCGATTGAGCGAACCGCAGGGGATCAAAGCCACCAAGGAACTGCTCGAGTCGCTGCGTGGATCGGTCTACCGCCCCAGCGTCTGATTGACTTGAAACCCACGACGCAATCCTTCGCTTGACGTTGCTTCCCCCCCCGTCTTCAGCACTGAAGACGGGGCGACTTTCTCCCGCCCCTCCGCCCTCCCCCTGCTCCTCTTCACACGTTGAGAGGCTCGCCCAATGATCGCTCCCGAACCCAAGTTGGTTGCGGCTGTCATCACCGAATGGCGAACGAATACACACGCCGACGTGCTCCTTTCGCGAATCCTCGAACCCGAGGCGTGGGGGCACTCGAAACCGTTCGGGTTGAAACTGGCCGCGGTTTACGCCGACCAGTTCCCGGGGAATGACCTCTGTCGGTCGTACTGCCAGAAGCACAACATCCCGATCTTTCCGACGGTCACGGGGGCGATCGGGATCGGGACGCGCGAGGTGGCGGTCGATGGTGTGATCGTCATCGGCGAGCATGGCCAGTACGCCCATAATCGGCTGGGGCAGACGCTCTACCCGAGGCGGCGGCTGTTCGAGGAGGTCGTCCACGCCTTCCGGATCCTGAAAAAACGGGTGCCCGTTTTCAGTGATAAACACCTGTCTTACGATTGGTTGTTTGCTCGTTGGATGTACGACCTGGCGCGGCATGAGGGAATTCCCTTCATGGCGGGCTCGTCGCTTCCTGTCGCCTGGCGCCTCCCCGCCTTGAATGTTCCCATCGGCAGCGAGCTGTCGGAAGCGTTGGCAGTGGGCTATGCGGATCTCGACGCCTATGGCTTCCATGCCCTCGAAACCTTGCAGTGCGTGACCGAGAGACGCCAAGGTGGCGAGACCGGGGTGCTCTCGGTGCGTTGTGTGACAGGGCCGCAGGTCTGGGAAGAGGCGAAGGCGGGCCATTGGTCGAAAGAGTTGTTGGATGCGGTGGAGCCGGCCAGGCAAGCCGCGTTTCACGGCCCCAAGCCGATTCAGCCGTCGCCCAACGACGCCCTCTTCCTGGTCAATTATCGCGATGGCCTCAAGGGGGCCGTCACGATGTTGGGGGCGGCGGGCCCCTGCTTTGCCTTCTCCGGGCGCCGACGCGGCGTCAAGGAGCCAGTCGCGGCCGTCTTCAATCTGGAGGATAAGCGGCCGTTCGGTCATTTCGGCCACTTGCTGAGGGCGATCGAGCAGATGATCGTGACCGGGCGCCCCTCCTACCCTATCGAGCGGACCTTACTGACCAGCGGCCTGCTGGCCGCCTTGCTGCAGAGCCGCTTCGAGGGAGGAACCGTCATCCCCACGCCCCATCTGGCCGAGCTCACCTACCAGCCAGCCGACTGGCCGTATGCACCGGGAGAGGTGGGAACCCCGGCTTGACCGATTGGGGGAGGCGGCGTATCGTACCCGGCGATTCAGTCCCGACTTGCGCGGGACTTCTTGCTGGCACGAAGGGATGGACCCCGTGGGTGCCGACCGAACGCACATCCTGGTGCTCAACTACAACGGTCGCGAGCTTCTGGCGGAATGCCTGCCGTCGATCGTCGAAGCCGCTGCACGGACCCCGGTCCCGTGCGCGGTTACAGTCATCGATAACGGCTCGACCGATGGGTCGCTGGAACTCCTCGCCCGGGAGTGGCCGGGGGTCGGCCTGATTCGCGAACCCAACCGGGGCCTGGCCTCGTTCAACGCGGTGCTTGCCCGGCTGGAAGAGCCGGTCGTGCTCCTGCTCAACAGCGACATCAAGCTGGCCCCGGACGCGGTGGCACCGCTGCTGGCGGCCTTTGACGAACACGACGATGCCTTGTTCTCGGCCCCCCAGTGCTGGACCTTCGACGGCGTCGAGTACGAGGGGATGCGGACCCGGGTTCGCACTCGCTATGGCCTGGTTCAGGGGATGTGCCGGGTCCCCGGTCATGAGGCGTGCGTCGATCGACCCGACCTGACCGCGGCCTCGGGGCCGATTCTGGCCGTCGATCGGAAGAAGTTCCTGGCACTCGGTGGTTATGACCCGCTCTATTTCCCGGGCCGAATCGAGGATCTCGACCTTGGCTTTCGGGGTTGGATGGCCGGTTGGCCGGGGTATTATATTCCCGATTCGATGGCCTATCACAAGGGCTTCGGGTCATTCGGGCCGGCCTTCGGACGCTCGGGCTGCGATCGGCTGGCCGCGCGAAACAGCTTGATCTTTGCCTGGAAGAACCTGGGCGGACGTCGGCTGGCCGCGCACCTGGCCTGGCTGCCGGTGCGGTTGATTCATGACCTCGCTTCGCGCCGCGCCGATTTCGCGGTGGCTCTTGTGGAGGCCCTCGCGCGACTCGGGCACGTCCGCTCGGCTCGCCGCGACTTGGCTGTGGGGAGCGGTCGCTGGATCGCTCGGCAGGAGGCTTTCTTTCAGCGGTTCCAATGGTGATCGTGGGTCGGTGAAAGACCCGTCGCAAGGAGGCGACAAATGCCCCATTCGACTTTCCCCCTGGTCATCGATGCGCGCCCCAGAGGTCCCCACGGACCTTTGGCCGGTGAGCTCGTGCAGGGTCGGTGCGTCCTGGGGCACCTGCTCGACATGGCGAGGACCCTGGACGACGCGACCGTGGTGATCCACGCCCGCCTGGATGAGCATCCTCGGCTAACGGATTTGCTCTCCGATCGCTCGGCGGCTCAGTACGAGTTCGCCACCGGCCCGCCTCCCGAAAACGCGAGCATCCTGCGAACCGACCGGCTCTACGATCGCCAACGGCTCCAACGAGCCTTGCGGAAGGGGAAAGACCCCGAGTCGGCCGTGCTCTGGAGGCTCGACCAGCCGCACGGCCTCAGCGGTGCGGAGGCCGAGCTCACCCGCCGGCAGTCGTACCAACCGCTGGGCCGCTACTGGGCACTCGCCCCCGCACAGCTGATCGCGCGGCGGCTCCAGCCGACCCGGATCCGGCCCAATGCGCTCACCCTCGCCTCCGCTTCACTCGTCATGGGGGCCGCGCTCGCCGTCGCGTTCCTGCGGTCGACTCCACTGACGCACCTTGCCGAAGCAATAGCGTTGGCCCTGGCCCTGGTACTCGACACGTCCGACGGCCATCTGGCCCGGATTCAAGGGACGGCCTCGGAGCTGGGACGCTGGCTCGATGCGACGCTCGACGAGCTGGGTGACATGGCGTTGCACGCCGCCATCGCCTGGTCTGCGTTCGCGAGAGACGGGCATCCCGGCTGGCTTCTGCTCGGCATGCTCTACGGCATGGGAAAATATGTGTTCGTGGTAACGACCGCCCCGGGAGCGACCGAGGAGAAGAACGGTTCTGCGCGATCTCCTCAACGCTCGGCGGTCACGACTTCGCTGCCTGTGACGTTGCGTCGATCCAGGTTGAAGGCGTGGGTTCGCCTGATGGGCCACGCCGATGTGCGCTGGCACCTCTGGATCGCCCTGGCCGTGATCGGACGACTCGACGCCGCGCTGATTGTCTATGCCGTCTACTTTCCGGTCCGGGCGATGGGTAGCGCCCTGGGGAAGGTGGTCCGTCATGCCTGACCCACGGATCTCCGCCCTGATCCTGGCCAAGAACGAGGCCGAGAATTTGCCGGGTTGCCTCGCGTCGGTCGCCTGGGCCGACGAGGTGATCGTGGTCGTCGACCGCGCCAGCCAAGACCAGACTCAGGCGATTGCCGAGCAAACCGCCGACTGTGTCGAGGTCCGCACGTTCGACGACTTCGCCAGCCAGCGAAACGCAGCCCTCGACCTGGCTTCGGGAGACTGGGTCTTCGCCATCGACGCCGACGAACGGGCGACCCCGGCGCTGGCCGTCGAGATTCGCCAGGCGACCTCCGACCCGAATCGCGCGCACCACGGGTTCCGGGTCCCGATTCGGAGCGTGATCCTCGGCCGCTCATTCTCCTACTCGGGCACGCAGCACGACCTGCCACTCCGCCTGTTTCGCCGAGGCGCGGGCCGCTGGGTGGGCGCGGTCCACGAGACCGTCGCCCTTGAGGGGACCGCGGGAACTCTGAGCCAGGCGCTTCAGCATCGAACGATTCCCGACATGCAGACATTCCTTCGAAAGGTCAATGAATATACGAGTCTGGAAGCGATCAAGCTGGAACGCGAAGATCGGCCCTATCGCGGGACCGAGTCGGCCCTGCGTCCCTTCTGGACGTTCGCCAAGCTCTACCTGGGGAAACAAGGGTTTCGCGACGGCCTCGAGGGGTTCGTCTTCTGTGCGCTCTCCGGGTTCTCGGTGGCGATCCGCGACTGGAAATATCGCGAGCGGCTCAAGATGAGGAGGGCGTCGTGACGGTTTGCCACGAGGCCGAGGTGGCCGCCCAATTCGACAGGCAGCAGCAACGCTTCAAGGCCACCGTGGCGGTGGATGACGTGCGGCTGGGGGCGTTGAGGAATCGACTCGAACCGTTGCTCGGCCGGCGTATTCTCGACCTGGGTTGCGGCAAGGGGCGGTTCGCCCGGCCGCTTGCCGAGGCGGGGGCCGAGATGATCGGGCTCGACCTTTCGGCCGCGATGCTGGCGGACGCCCGCGGGATCGCTCGGGTTCGCGGCTCGGCACGGCGACTGCCGTTCGCCGCGGGGTCGTTCGACGCCGTGATCGCGGTCGAGGTCTTCGAACATCTCGCGGCGATCGACGACGTCTTGAATGAAGCGCGTCGCGTGCTCCGTCCCGGAGGGATCCTGGCGATCGTGGACAAGAACGCCGGGGCTCTGAACGCCGATCGGCCCTGGCTCCCCGGCCTGGTCGTGAAGCGGATCGATGAGATGCGAGGGCTCTGGATGTATCCGCTCAACAGCCCGGTTCGCGAGCGCTGGTTTTGGCCGGGGCGGTTTCGGAACCACCTGGGCCGTTGGTTCGAAAACGTGCAAGTCGACCACATCCTTTCACCCAAGGAAGCGGATCGCCGGCTCTTCCGGCAGATCCCTCGCGCTCGACTGATGACGCTATGGACGGCGAGGGTTGCCGGGAGTCTTGTATGAATCAATTCTATCATTCACACCTGCCGACGTTGCCGCTCTTGCTCTGGGAGACACCCCCGGGACCCGACCTGATCCTGGCGCAGGAGGGAATCCCCTGCGCTCGCGTGAAGGGCACGCACCCCTTGGCGTTTCAGGGAGGCCGGTTCGTCCTTTACGATGGCCGCCGGATTTCCGGGGCTCGAGTTCGCGCCGCGTTGACCCCCGACCATGTCGCCCTCGACATCGACCTGCTTCGCCAGGAGGATCGCCGCGATCCGTTCCAGGCCCTGGTCGACACGAGGGCCGCGCACCAGTCGTGGCAGGTGACCGGGCTCACGCTGACCGAACGCGCGGGGCGGGTCGCCAAGGCCGGGATCCGGCGTCGGATCGTGCAACGCCTACGGCATGCGGTCGGCCAGGCTGGCGGGCTTTGGGTGCGGCTGGGCGCCTTCCCCTTTCCTTATCGCTCGGCGTTCAACTTCCGGGTCGACCTCGACGAATCGGTCCCCGACGACTACGCCCGGTTCGCCCGCGCCCGACGCCCGCTGGAGGACTGCACGACGCATTTCGTCAGCACGCGGGCCTACGGCGATCATCCCACCGTGCTCACCGACTTGCTCCGATTTGATAGTCAGTCGCACGGTCATCACCACGTCATTTACCGAGACCCCGATGCGAACCGACGCAACCTGAGGCGAGCCCATCGCACGCTCGCGGATTGCGGGATGCCGCCCGTCGGCTTCGCCGCGCCCCACGGGCGCTGGAATGCCGGGCTCGATGAAGTTCTCGAAGAACTCGGATATCTTTATTCCTCGGATTTTCAGCTCGGTTTCGACGACTTGCCGTTCTTCCCCTGGCTTGGTGATCGATTCTCGACCGTTCTGCAAGTGCCGATCCACCCGGTCTGCGAGGGGCTCTTCATCGAAGCGGGGGCCGACAACGGCCGCGCGGTCGCGCAGTACCTCACCAGAGTGGTCCGGGCCAAGATCAACGCCTGTGAGCCTGCGTTCGTCTACGGCCATCCCGAGCGGCGGCTCGCTCGATTCCCCGAGGTGCTCGCCGAGCTGGCGGCCTTGATCGCCAACGAACCTTACGTTTGGCGAACGACCTTGACCGAGTTCGCCCAGTGGTGGCGCTGGCGGGCCGAGCGGCGCTGGTCGGTCCTGCCGAAGCCGGAGGGACGATTCGAGATCCAGTTCGACGACTGGAGTTCCGAGTTCCCCCTGGCGATCGAGATCGTCCGGGGCTATCACGTGGCGACGGTCCCCGTTACGGGGCCGAGAATGGTCCTCCACCTCGAAGACCTTGCGTACGAACGCCGCGAGGTTCGAGCCGACCTCCCAGCTCCGACTCTCGCGCGGCGGACCCCGAGCTTCAAGACGGCCGTCCGCAAGGCGCTCGATTGGGAGACGGTGACCCCGCTCGAGGATCTACCTGCCAGCACCCTGACCGATCGGGTCAAGAAAGGCTTGCGATGGTGGCGTGACGAGCCGAAACGGGAGGGCACGCGATGAGAGCCATCCAGCCTTCGGCCTGGACCTCCGCGCGGTCGCAAGGGGCGATGCCGCCGGATTCGGTCCTGTTCCACGCGCCGACGTCCGCGTTCCAGGCGCCGGGCGGCGGTGAGAACCAGCTCGTCCAGACCGGGAAGCAGCTCGAGGACCTCGGCGTTACCATCCGGCTCTTTTCCCCCTGGATCGACCGGCTCGAGGAGGCCCGCCTGCTTCATCTGTTCGGCATGTCGCGTGAAGGGCTCGAGCTGGCCCGTGTGGCCCGAGCACGTGGGATCCGCGTGGTCCTTTCACCGATCTGCTGGTACGAGCCGCGTGCGATTGCCTTTCTGGCTCCCAACCGGACCCGCGAACTCTTCGATCTCGCGAAGCTGGTCGTGAAACGAGTGGCTCCCCGGTGGCCGAGCTGGCGCCGGGAACTGCTGAATTTGGCCGATATGATTTTGCCCAACTCGGTGGCCGAGGCTGGTCAGCTCATCCGGCTCTTCGCGATCGAGCCGGGGCGGATTCGGGTCGTCCCGAACGGCGTGCAGTCGACGTTCACCCACGCGTCTCCCACCCTCTTCCGGTCGGAGTACGGGACCAAGGAGTTCGTGCTCTACGTCGGTCGGATCGAACCGCGCAAGAACGTTCTCCGACTGGTGGAAGCGGTCTCCTCAACCGGCCTGCCCCTGGTCGTCATAGGCTCGCCTCCACCTGGGTCTGAAGCTTACGCGGAGGCCTGCCGTCGGGCCGGGGACGTCGACGTCCGCTGGATCGACTCCCTGGATCACGACGACCCGCTTCTGGCCTCGGCTTATGCGGCGGCGCGCGTTTTCGCCCTGCCGAGTTGGTTCGAGACGCCGGGCCTGGCCGCCTTGGAGGCGGCTCTGGCGGGCTGCGCCGTTGTCATCACGCCCTTCGGCTGCACCCGCGAATATTTCGGCGAGCGGGTTGAATATGCTCGCCCCGATCGCCCGTCGCAGATTGCCCGCGCGATTCTGAAGAGCTGGGAAGCGGGCCCGGATCCTCGTCTGGCATCGCACGTCGGCTCGCGTTTCCTCTGGTCGGATGTGGCCCAGCGAACGGCGGAGGTTTATGACCAGATCGCCGGCTGAGCCCAAGCCCATTCCCGTTCGCCGTTACCGCTACAGCAAGCTGAAGTGGCGGATCCTGGTCCGCGCGCTCGACGCGGCCGGATCGCTCGGCATGCGTCTCTGGCGCAAGTTCCGCCCTGCGCCTCGAGTTGAGACACCGCGGCGGATCCTTGTGGTCCAGCTCGATCACCTGGGTGACGCCGTGCTGAGCAGTCCCTTGCTGGCAGGCTTGCGCATGGCCTATCCCGAGGCGACGATCGACGTTCTCGCCTCGCCGAGCAACGTCGAGGTTTTCCAGGCCGACCCGAACGTCGATCACGTCCGGCTCGCCGCGCGCAACTGGTTTGCCCGCAGACGTAGCCATTGGGCCCTGGGCACGGCGGTCTGGGAGCTCGGTTCACGTCTCCGAGGCGCGGGCTACGACCTTGGGATCGACGTGAGAGGCGATGTGCTCTCGGTCCTCGTTCTGGCCCTGGCGGGGATTCCTCGCCGCGTCGGCTGGGCGATGGGCGGCGGTGGGTTCCTGCTGACCGACATTGCCGAGTGGGTGCCGGGCCGTCACGAGGTCGCGTCGCGTCTCGCGCTCCTTGCAAAGCTCGGGATCTCCGACGATGAGCCTGCGCGAGTTGTCGTGCACTCGACGGATCACGACCGCGTGCTGATCGGCCAATGGCTGCGCGACGATTGGCCCGAACGAGCGCCCGAGGTGATGAGCCAGTCGTCGGCCACGCGAACCCGGGGCGAGCGCCACGCGGGGGGACGTTTGAAGACGCTCACCGCCGTGTCGGAACCAGCGATCTGGAGTGATGAGGGGGACTGGCTCCACGCCGGCCGGTTCGGCGCCGAGGCTCCCTTGCTCGCCGTGCATCTTGGTGCGGGGATGGCCGCGAAGCGCTGGCCCGCCGAGCACTGGCAAGAGCTGCTCACCCGCTTCCTCGACGATGGCTGGCGGGTCATTCTGGTCGGTGGTTCCGAAGACACCCGGGTCGCCGAAGGGATGGTCCCCCACGCCAATCTCCGCGATTGGACCGGGCGGTTGACTGTGCCTCAGACCGCCGCCTTTCTCGAACGCGCCGACCTGTTCGTCGGCTCCGACTCCGGCCCCGCGCATCTGGCGGCCTGTGCCGGGATCGCCTCGGTCATCCTTTTCAGCGGTACGAACCGCCCCGGCCAGTGGCGTCCCTGGTCGCGTCGATCCCTGGTCTTGCGCCACAAGGTTCCGTGCCGCCCCTGCCATCAAAAGATCTGCCCGCTGGCCGATCACCCTTGCATGGCCGGCCTGCTCCCGGAACGGGTCTATCGCGAAGCCAAACGCTGGTGGGCCCGGATGCACCGCGAGGAATCGCCCCATGCACCGATCTGAATGCGATCGCCAGCCCGCCCTCACTCGCCCCTTCGACTGGCGTGCCTGGCTCGCCCTGGCCTGGGTGCTCTGGTTCGGCCTACTCTACGGCAAGATGGTCGTCGAGAGCCGAGGGCATCGCGTCCGCGCCCTCGTGCCGCACTCGCGAGTCTCACCTTGATGCCGACATTCTCGCCTCAACCGAGTGGTGCATCCGGCAAGGCTTGAACTTCGGCCGGGCTGGCCGAACCACTCATGAGGCTCGCGGCTCATCCAAAATCAGTAGCCCGGCCGGCCCGGCTGGATATTTCTCAGGGCCCTGACTACCGCTTCAAAGCTTCGGCTGGGAAGAAATAAGTGCAACTCGGCCAAGCCCTCGCCGCGCAGAGTATCGTCCTGAGTCCCCGCCAGGTCCGCCGCCACCTAAAGCGACTCCAGGCCAGCTACCATCGCATAGCCTGGAGCCTGAACTAGCAGGATCCGGTGAAGACGGAACGAGCCGGCCGCATCCCGGACAATCTCAAGGTGAAGGCGGCCGCCGGGGATTTTACGCTGTATTACCTCAACGAGTGTGGCTTCGCCCCGACGCTGCCGGTCGGCTATATCTGGAGGTTGCCGAACCATCGCAAGATCATTCGTTACGAGGCGTCGCAGCGGCGCCGGGTCAATGCGATGGCCGCCTACCGACCTACGGCCGCACGCCACAGCTGGGTGTTTTCACGGCCGAGCGGACCTGGGAGTCGTTTGAACTGCTCGAGTTCTTGAAGGCGTTGCCGTGGTCGAGCCGTCTGCGCGTGAACTTACGGTGCGACAACTCGTCAAGTCGCCACCTTCCAGATTTCGAGACTCTCGAACACCGTATCGTGCCCGATGAGCCGATGGATTTGGGATCGGATTTCCACGTTTGCCGTATCATAGGCCAACGCGAACCGCATCCCCCAGCCTGATCGGCATCGAGCTCCATCCCGCCAACGCCAATACTCGTCGAACGGCAATCCCGCCCCAGCGTGGAAGTCATTCCCGAAGTTGGAAACCACGTCGATGATGAGCGGGAACCCCCTTCCATTAATACTCGCATTTGCGGGCATGTTTATGAAAAAGTAGAGTTGGTAGACCCCCGCGGGCAGGGTTTCGTAGGGCCCATAAGTATCTCGATGCGGGCTGGATGAGCATTGCGATCTCCAATGACCGGCGGATTCGCATACGCCCGGACATCCGTGGGGAAGTTCGCATCCGGTATAAGTAATCGGGAAGTCCCTGCTCGGTTTAAGCGATGCTAGGACGTCCACACTATTGCCCGATATGGTAGACCTCTGGATCGAGTATATGCCGAATCCTTCCTCGGAACCGAATTCATGCTTGAATCCGATCTGACTCGTCGGAAGGTGGACAATCGACCCATTGCCGACCGCTCCATCTATCGTGCTGGGCCCAGCCAACAGGATTGCGGACATCTTGTCGGATATCTGGACGAGAGTCCCTACAACGACATCGTGATCCGGGTGATTGTTCCGCGTTTCGAAGAAGATGCGAAGCGTTGAAGCAGATAGAACCATCGGAATTCTCCTTGGAGTGTCCGCATTATGCGGAATTCGACATGTTTCGATTCGCGTGGTCGATAGGTCGCTTCGGTGGACTTGTTCCCTCGCTCCTTCTCGGACGGACAGAGTCCCGCCGATCTCGCCGTAACTCTTGACTGACTACTCGCTGACTCGAGCCGGGTTGCTGGGTCAATAAGCCTCCAGCAACCTGGCTGCGTTATCGTCCTTTTGATTCCGACTAACGAAATCCCCCTTCCCCCCAGGCTTGCCATTCTTCGTTCTCGTTGTTTCGAAAGAGTCCTTGGGTTGCGGTCAGTTGAACTGGCCTCTTCCGATCGTCATCGTAAAGCCGGACGAACCCAGCACCACGCTCGAGTTCTCTGAAGTATGACTTCGTCCCGTCGTTCCGTTCTTCAACCCACTTTTGATTCCCTTGGTTTTTGAATTTCCCGTCGGCATAATCCCCTTGATTGCTTAAGCCAATATGTGATGTGGCAGCTGCTTCTTTTCCGGTTTGGTTGCTTTGGCGATCGTCCCAAATGACAACAAATCCGAGGTGGTCTTCATGCCGCCAAGGCGTCCCCAAGTTCCGCTCACGCGCGGAGTAGCGGACTGGTGCCAGATCAAACTTGAGGAACGGCCATCGGAGTGGTTGGCCAGTGAGGTGGTTTCTGGCGACGTCTTGGGCATCGCCCCCGGTCAGTCCCTTCTCGCTAAGCCATTGGGCGAGTGCCGAGAGCTCCTTGAGGGACTGCTGTTGCACCTTACGCATGGTCGGCGAAACCGATGCGCCACCCGTGATAATGCCAGAGATGGCATACCGTCGGAGATTATCGGGAGAAGCCCAACCAACGAAATCCTGAGACGCGAAATAGATGTTTTGAGGTCCGTGCCGCGACTGGATCTTGGTGGTCGTTTCATTATATTTGTTGACTCGCTCGACACCGACTGCACGGCCGATGGCATCAAGGATCAGCGACTCGGCGGCGGCGATCAGATTCCCCTCAGCGATTTGCTCGACCGTTCTCGAACGGATACTCGGGGCCCAATTCCCGAACTCTATGTCGAAGTTACCTGTATTTGTCCCGAAGTTGTATCTGAGTGAGGCAGTCTGTCTAACCTCATACAACTTAGTATCACCAAGAGGGTTCACATACTTTCCCCAACTGTGGCAATGCCGCACGTAGAGGCGGACTGCCAGTTGCCGTTTTCGGGAATTGTATGTCAGCTCCCGGACTTCTCCTTCACTCTTGTTCCCCTGGGCGAACGAATTCAACCTGCGTCCGAGGGACAATCCCATACGTGTATTTCTCAGATCGATTACGCCCGTCCGCTCATCGTACATCACGTCGTTCCGCTTCAGCTTATCGTCAATTCTCCCCTGTACGGCCACCTGCACCCGCTGCAAAATCTCGTGGGGTTCAAATTTTCGGAGAGCTCCTCGCGCACTCTTCTTGGCGTTCTCCAACTCACGGCGTGCCACGGAAATCGGGTCAAGGTTGTTGATGTCGGGCAGCTTCGGCTCTGGGAGGTTGATGTCGGGCAGCTTCGGCTCTGGGAGGCTGATGTCGGGCAGCTTCGGTTTCGAGATTTTGAAGTTGTCCTGCTGAGCGTTTGCCACGCCATTGAAGGCGATGCTGCCAAACGCAGCGATCAGAGCCACCAACTTTGCAGTGCAATGCATCTAAGCACCTGGACCAGGTCTTTCTCTACTTTTCGATCGAAGCCTTTTCGCCGGTTTGCAGCTTGAATCGCCTGAGAATCCGCCGGACGATCACTCGGTGGAATGTCCAAGAAGTTCCTGTCCACGTGCTAGATGTCTCAACTTTGTTCACGCTACGTTTGGCGGTCGTAACCCGTTCACCCCAGGAACATGCTGTTAATCGTGAGCTGCCTTGGTTTGGCGACATTTCGTAGCCGTTCACAGGGTGGGAGAGATGAAATCAAGCAGCTTTGATTTCCGGCTGACTGGTAGGCAGAAGCGAGGGGATCGATTGACCTCGATGCTCGGCCTCGAAACACGATGTCAGGTAGTCCAGCACGTTGCGACCTTGCTGACGGCAGGTCCCGACCACGCTCAGGGGCCGCTCCACGAAACGGCTCCCCTGCTCGCTACCCGTTCCACCACTGATCCGGCGCCAGATTACCGCGTACCGCAAGGCTCGCTCCGCCGCGTTGTTCGTCGGTTCGATTCCTTGAACCCAGGCAAAGGTCCACAGTCCCTCTTCCACTTTGAGAATCTCGAAACACGTCGCCGAAGTCTTGGCGCAACCGCATTTTGATCCATCCTCCAGGACGTGACGAACCTGGCATCGCAACCGAGTCATCCGTGGGCCGAACCACTCCCAATTCAGTGTCCGCTTGACTCCGATGAAGTCGGAGGAAGGCGGCTTGTGTGAGTTCGAGGAATTGAGCTTGAACCTGGCCTCAAGATCGTTGACTCGAGTTTCGAGTTCGTGAATCCGCTGTTGCGTGACGAGGAACACAGCCGAAATGGCCGCCTGGGCTTCAAGCGGCACCTGGGACCAGAGTTCATCGGGGATGGGCCGTGGATTGGTCATGGTGAAGGTATAGTGCCGTCATGGGCAACTTTCAATCCCAGACTTTGAACAGCTACATCGTGAGAGAATCGAATCGCCGCGACCGACCGTTGGACTCGAAGGCTTGGTCGGTGGTGTTTTCGGCTCGCTTGGATAAGTCGCTGGCGATAGAGGTCCTCCCCGGAGGTCACTACAGCCGGGCTATCCCACACCGTGATTGGCGACAGTGATCGTATCAGGAGCGGCACGCAGTCGGCGCCAGATCCAGAGGGCGACAAAGAAGCCGGCCAGGGCGATCGCGGTGAGGAAGAAGATGGCGTAGATGGTGGCAAACACCAGGTTGTCGGCTTCGTAGTTGACGAAACGATACATCATGACCTCAGCGGAGTGCTCGGGAGCGGTTTGCCCTGTCTGGCGAAGCATGCCGCTCAAGAGGTTTCCACGCTCCGACAGTTCCTCCGCCTGGATCGTGTCGCGGTCTGCCGAATACGAATAATGGATTTTGTGGCCGATGATCAAGAAATTGATGAGCACGGCGGCGGCGATACCACCGCCCAAAAATTGGACGAAGTTCAGGAACGGGCGGACTGTCTCCTCACGCTCGGGGTCGGGGCTGAACTGCGTGTCCATGGCGACCATGAACAGGCCGATGCCCAGGCCCATCAGGAAGCGGCCCGGGGCGAGTTCCCACTGGCCCGGCGCGGGGAACCAATTCAGGTCGACGACGTCGCGAATATCCCAGTACGGCCACTCCATCATCTGCTGATAACACAGGTGCAATCCGCCAGCCAGCAACATGAGGCCGACGATGGTGCCCGGAAGGCCCAGGACCACGCGATGGTGTCGCCAACGCAGTCGTGAGAACGCCAGAGATACGGCGATGCCGATCGGCAACGGCCAGATCAGCCAGGTGCGCTGCCAGGAGCTGAGGTTGACGATCATTCCTCCGTAGATATTCATGATGTATCCATGAAAGAACTGGCACATGCCGCCAAAGAAGAACAAGGCCAGGCGAGTCCAGTTCTCCCTCAGAACGTCCCAATCCAAATGTGGCCAGGCCAGCCCCAGGGAGACGCACAGGGCGCAGACGCAGGTGGCCGTCGCGGCCACGATGTCGTCGCTCTCCAGCCAGCCGTGCAATTGACCCCAATGCAGGCCATAGATCAAGGCGGCGGCCGCCACGACCAGACCGGGCAGATAGGCCAGCGAACCGCGCGGCGTCCGCGCAGGTGACTCGGGTGTCTCCGCCATCGAGAGCAGTGCCGCGAGGCCGATCGCGGCGGCGACTCCCTCGAACAGGAAGCCGTACTGCCAATCCGACGACTCATACATCATCGTGGCAATCGACACGGCGCCCGGCCCGGCGACCGGACAGAGAATGGCGGCCCAGGCCACCGCAACCTGCCAGCGACGAGCGAGCAGGTGGGGCGCGAAGTAAATCACCATGCCGGCCCCAGCGCCTGCCACGACGCGGCCGACCAGAAAAAGCGACAGCGGTTCGCCCAACTCCAGCACGTTCAGAAGCGAGCCGACCACTGCCAGCACCAAGCCCGACTGTGTCAGGCCGCGGCAAGACCAGCGCTGACTCAAGGCGGGGCAGGCCAACATCATCAGGGCGAGGCTGACAAGATAGCACGACTGAAGCGCGTAGACCTCGGCGGCCACCCATCCCTGGCTCACGCCCATCTCTCGCAGGTTCATCGTGTGGCCGCCCGTGGTGAGCAAGACCGCAACCAACGCGACCATCGGCCGACCCGCGAGCAACTGGTCTCCGACCGACGCCAGCTTGGCGTACGCCGAGCTCGTCTCACTCGTCGCCATGAACATTTTTCCCGTTCGGTTCGAGCTGATTGATCCAGGCCAGTTCCATCCCTTGCGGGGTCTGAACCGTCAGCGTCGGCTGGAGCGCCGGCTGTTGGTTCAGGGCCAACAAACGCTCCGAAATATTGCGGAAGGCTTGCGCGACGGCGGCTTCTTTCTCTACGAGCTTCATCCCGGCCCAACCCGGTCCCGTCGTGATGATGACCGGCAACCGGACCTCTTGCTGGAAGACGCCGACGCCGTAGGGCTGGACGATCGGCACGGGAGGGAGGACTTCGACATGGCTGTAGAGCGGCTTCTGGTCGGTGCCAACCCGTTGAGAGGCCCAGGTCTGGAGTTTGTCGGCGACTTGGTGGAGCGCGGGATCGGTGATCTGGTTCGAGGTGTACGCCGGTGGGAGCCCTCCTTTTGAAGACTTTTGAGGCTGACACCCCGGGGCAACCAGCCCCACCAGTGGCAGTGTCGTCAGCAGAATTCGCCACGGGTGAATGGTCGCGATCACTTGTTTTTCACCTTTCCGACGTTTGGATCGGCGGCTGGATACAGGATGGTTTGCCATTCCCTGGAAACGGGCCGATAATGTGTAGATCCCACCATGATTTCAAAGGTATCGCCCGGTTCGAGGTTCGCCTCAGTACCGCGCTGGAAGCTTGCGTAGCCCAGGCCGACGATTGCGCCGACGCCCATACCTCCACCAATAAACGCCATGTTCCCGCCCGAAAACTGGGCCCCCACGCTGGCCCCCGTGCCGGCACCCTCCAGCCCGAGCAAGGTCGTCAGCAGTACGCGACGCATCCGCGTGGCGAATCGCCGGTCGGCCAGATCCATGCGCCAGGGGACCCACCCCGTTTGCCCCTCGAGGGTTTGGACCAGTTGGGTCATCTGCAAACTGACGTAGCCGGCGCGGCCGAACCGACCTGGGTTCGTGATCTTGGTCACGGTGCCGCCCACGAGGATCGGGTAAGGCGGGCAGGGGTCGATCACCTCGGCCAGGAAGCTGTCGCCTGTCTGAATCGCCGGCCGACCGTTGAGCAGTCGCTCGCCCGGGCTGAAGCCGTCGGTCGGCACCACCTGGCAGACGCGCAGGGTGACGACCAGGCCCGACTTGAGCAATAGGGGCGGGACCCGAGGGATGGGCCCGGTCGGCGTCGCTGTCAACGGCGGCATCACCTCGGGCTTCTCCGGCAACTCGCCGGTGCGCGACGGCCGACCCTCTCCAGGGACGAGAATCGGTGGTGGGAGGGGGGGCTCAGGGATCGGAGGTAAATCCCCGACGCGTGATGGAGGCTCGAGTTCCGTGACAGGTCGCAGGGGAGCAAGCGGAGCAGTCGGTTGCACCCTCGTTGGACCCGCGTTCGCCGGCGTACCGTCTCTTCTCGGTACTGGTGTCGGAAGTGGTAACGTGAACGCTCCGCTTCGTGACGGGGGCTGCGAGAAGGGGGACTGCGCGGCCGAGTGCGTAGCCAGCCACAACATTGCCAGGGTGAAGGCCCCTACCGTTGAGGCCGTGACGAGGCGGCTGGGCCCCAGTCTCCTGAAGCGGAAACCTGCGGATCGATCCAACGTATTCCTATGCGATTTGTTACGGTCTTGCATGGTGGCCTCCCTTCGGAACGAGCGGTTGCTGGGTGCTCTCCTTTGACGCCAGCCAGGGCAACCAGCGGCGATGGATGCCTTCCGGGGGGGGCTTCTGCCCAGCGGTCAACCGGGTGATTCGCTTCCGCTCCACATAGTCGAGCAGTTGTTCCGTGGCACGCAGGATGTTGAAGCGGGCCAGTTGCAGGTTGTACCACTGCGTCCAACGATTGGCGTCGGCCTGGAGTAGGTTGACCTGCGCTCCGAGCACCTCGACCCAGATCGACTGCTTTTGCTCGTAAAGCCGTTCCAGGCGTTCCAATAACTCGTGACGCAGCCGCAACTCGGCCTCGCCCAACTCCCACTCGCGGATCGCCTGCTGCCAGCGGTCCCAGGTATTGCCGGCGTCTGCGGCCACTTCGATCAAGGCTTTCTCTAACTCCAACTGCGATTGGACCACGTCGAGGCGGGCCTCTCGAATGCTGGACCAGAGGCCGATGTCGACGACCGGCAAACCATAGGAGGAGCCGAAGATCGCGCCCAGCGTGATGCCGCCGTTTCTGGTGGGAGACGTATTCTTGAACCCTAACTCGGCCGGCAATCGGCCCTCGCCGAGCAGTCCCAATACGCTCCGTTTTTGTTGGAGCCGGGCGATGCGCAGTCCCACGAGCCGAAGGCGCACTTCCACACGCTGCTGCTTCGCCAGTTCGATGGCCTCGGGGCGAGAGCCTGGCAAATCGGGCATCCAACGAAGGTCCACTTCATCGGGGGCGGCCAGGTCGAAGTCGTAGGACTCATCCAGGCGGATCGGGATGATCCGTCCCTGTTGGGGCACGAGCAGTCGGCTCTGATGCAGGACCAGGGCGAGTTCGCGCTGGGTGATTCGCGCATCCTTTTCCAGGTCGGCGAGCAGGACGCGTGCCTTGGTGTCGCTGATGCTCGCCTCGGTAACCTCGACGTCATGCACTTGCTTTTCGCGGAGCTTGCGCTCCGTCAACGCCAAGGTCTCCCCTGTCAGCTTCACTCCCAGGCGGGCGGTGCGGATGCCGTACTCGACCTGCTTGGCCTCATAGTAACCCTGGATGGCGAGCATCATCTGGGAACGGCGGACCAGTTGTTCCATTAAGACCTTGGCATGGATGCCTTCTTCGGCAATCGGCAAGGCGGTGATGTGGCCGGAGGGGGCGAGTGGAAAGTAGAGGTTGGCGCGGTTGAGCGCGGCTTGCTGGAGTCCGGGGCTTCCTTCGAGTAACGCACCGCCGGTGACATCGGGCAAGATCATGACCTTGCCGGGACCACCCAACTGGTTGAAGGCAACGGCCAGTTGTGGGAGGTTGACCAGCGGCACAAATTCTTTGAGCGCCTCGAAGCGGGCGACCGTTGCCGTCTGCACGGAGACGTTGGCCTGCACCGTCTCCACGTTGGCCAGGCTTTGGCGGATGGCGTCGTCCAGTCGCAATGGGACTGGTGGTGGTGGAGGGTGGCCTGCACTCTCCGCGCCGGCCTCGGTTGGCACGGATTCGGCGGGCTGGGCTTGCAGGTTCACCGCGGCACCAATCAGCACCAGGAAGACCGGCAGCACGATTGCTCGCCGATGACGGCGCGCCGTCCGGGCCGGTTTGGAGTGAGGAGGTTTCATCGGCTTGTTTCTGGTCACTCGGTTCACCATTCGTGAGGGCTATTACGCACGTAGTGCGCGGTATCAATCGTGATTCGCGTCGACATGCCGGGACGGATCCGATTCTCAAAGTTCTCCTTGAGCCCGAAGCGAATGCGTACGGGCAATCGCTGCACGACGCGAACGAAGTTGCCCGTGGCGTTATCCGGCGGGAACAGCGAAAAGACTGATCCCGAGCCGCCGGCGACACTCTCGACCCAGCCGTCGAACGTCTGCTTGGAGATGGCGTCCACCGTGATTTTCACCGCCTGACCAACGCGGACATTGGGCATCTGCTTCTCGCGCATGTTGGCGATGATCCAGACGTTGTCAAAGTCGAGTGGCACGATGCTGAGGAAGGGGGAATGGGCTTCGACCGTCTTGCCAACCTGGATGGTGCGACGACTGATGACGCCGGCCCTCGGCGCGCGAATCAGTGTGTTGCTCAGGTCGAGTTTGGCCTGCCGCAGTTTCGCCTCGGCCAGCGCCTGCTGATTGCGGAGGCCAAGTGCCGTGTCGGCGGCCACGGTGAGCTGCATTTGCTCAGCCTCGGCCCGTCCGACCGTGGCGTCGGTATTGGCGAGTGCCTTGCGGCTCTGTTCGAGGCGAACTCGTGCTTCCTGGAGCTGCAACTCGCTCGCCAGCACCTGGCGCTCGGCGCCTTTGATGTCGCTTTGCAGCGACTCGACCTTGGCGATTGCCTCGCTATACGCCGTTTCGCGATTGTCGAACTCCTGCCCGGGAACGTCCCCACTTTTGGCCAGACTCTTGAAACGCTCGTAATAGAACAAGGCGTTGCGCTGCCGCGCCACCAGCCCGGGCATCTGGGCCTTCAACGCACCGAGCACCTCCACTTCCTTCTCGTGGAGCCGACCGTGCGTTTGCACGGCCACAGTGGCGGCCTGAACCGCCTGCTCGGCCTCGGCTCGCGTGGCCTGGGCGGCGACGAGCATCGATTTGCGGTCGTCCGTGGTGTAGTGCGTTGTGACGTCGGCGGCATCGGCGGCGTGTCCTGCCTGCTGATAGTCGGCCAGCGCCTGATCCACGGCGATCTGAAACTCCACCGGGTTGATCTGCGCAATGGGGTCGCCTGGCTGAACGATCATATTGTCATCGACGAACAGGGCCACCACCTGGCCTGTGACGTATGAGGAGATCGGTGTGATATTGCCGACGACGTAAGCGTTGTCCGTGTACACCTCGGTGCGTGAGTCCCACCACCAGTAGAACGAGAGTCCACCGGCTGCCAGCCCTACCAGGAGGACGAACCACTGGTGTCGGCCCAAGGTCCATAAACGTGACATGAATCCTGATCCAATGGATTGTCAAAGTGCTTGCGTTTCCCCCCATTCCACTCAGGGGTCGATGCGCAATATGATCAATTAATCTGAGTGGGCGGGTCATCAAAAGAATGACCGCCATCAATGTGTACGGAAACTGTGCTTGCGGTCCAGGCGCGCGTACTGATTCGAATCAATAAGCTCTCCTCGGTTCAACGGTGTGAGTATTCGACCCCGAGGTTCGGGGGTCGAGCAATCCAGAGGTCTTGCCGCCAATGGCTCTGCGCGTGCAAAAGCCCGGCTGCCGAAGCGCCGGAGTACGATCAAGCCACTCGCCTTCCAGCATGACAGTCTCGGAAGTTGCGGCATCGTCGCCGCTTACGAACCATCAGCTCATCGAGCGAGGGGCACTGCAAGTGGGGGGGGAATCGGAGTGATGAAAAGACGTCGGCATGCGACGCCTCGCACTATTAGGGATCGGCAGTTGGTGTTGAATATTCCAATCTTATCGCCTATGCGATTTGTTTGGCAGGCTAGAATTCTCGATTGTCGTGGGGCGGCAGGGACCTCCGGCTCTCGACTGGAATCGGAGACGAGGCAATCCGGTCAAGTCTGCAGCGGTTTCCAGTCGGATGGCGTTCGGAACAGGGAGACCGAATCACCTGTAAGGATCGCGGTTTATGGCTGGGGTCTGTAACCCCTGTCTAGGGATTCGCCCCGGGGTCACAGACCCCCGGCTACATCGACAACGACGTGAGTGACTCGAGGGTAAACCGCTGTAGGTGGTTCATCCGGCAAATTCTCAATCGCAGGCCGGGCGGCCGTGCTACGTTTTATCTCAACGTCAACGCGATTGACGGAGGCACCAGCTCGAGACTTTCGAGATGAAATTGGCAAATCAGCGCATAATGGAATTTTTATCTGTCGTGGTTCCACTTGACCTGCTCGCCAAGGGGCGAAGACGGGGGGGCACCCCCCAAGTCCGGAGCCACTCGACGGCAAGCCGATGCAAGTGCGGTTGCCACTTCGGAGTTACAACGCCTCGGCCGATCGTTTCTGAATGACGAGGCGATCGACCTCTTGCCCTTCGAGGTTCCAGGCCCGGTAGGTGAGACGATTGCTGGGAACCTCAATGTCGATCGTCTGGTAGGTCGAGACGTGGGTCAGGCTGAATTCCGTGTAGTCTCGCGGGTCTTGCTCGCAAAACTTCTCACCGGAGACGGAGACGACGTAGGTGGTGC
Source organism: Singulisphaera photorubra (assembly GCF_045290345.1). Lineage (GTDB taxonomy): Bacteria > Planctomycetota > Planctomycetia > Isosphaerales > Isosphaeraceae > Singulisphaera. The sequence continues at coordinate 8,268,845 of NZ_CP155447.1, forward strand.
CCTCCGCGTTCGAGGCCACCCGCTGGTTGCCTCGCATCGGGTAGGTTCGCAGGTAGGCGTGGTCGTGGCCCTGGAGCACGAAGTCGACGTGGTGCTTGTCGAAGACGGGGATCCAGTCCTCCCCCAAGGTTGGGTTCAGTCGCGAGGGGTGTGACGCGTAGATCGGATGATGGAACACGACGAACGTCCAGGCCGCCTGGGTCTTTGTGAGGGCCGCGTCCAGCCACTCAGCCTGGATCCGGGCGAGCCTGCGGTCGACGAGCGCCAGGTTGCTATCGAGGACCGCGACGAAAGCGTTGCCGTATTCAAAGGAGTAGACCAGGTTGGGGGCGATCTCCGGGGGCCCGTTTTGGGGCAGCTGGAAGAACGAGGTGTAGAGCCTCGGCCCCTGGTCGAGATACTCATGATTTCCCACACAGGGCATGAGCGGCAAGGTGTCGAACACCCCCTTGGCGCGGAGGAAAAAATGATCCCAGTTCGTGCGTTCGTTGCCGCGATCGACGAGGTCGCCCGCGAGGATCATGAAGCCGGCTTCGGGATGGCGTTTGTGAGCCGTATCGAGGAGTCGCCCCCAGCCCTCGAACCCGCATTGCGCATCGCCGAGATAAAAGAACTGAAAGTGGTCGGGCCGTTCCGGACCCGTCCGGATCGTTCGCCAGGGAGACCAGCCTCCGGAGGCGCCGTCTGCCAGGCTGTAGACATAGCTTGTGGCCGGTTCCAGTTGGTCGACGCGGACCTGGTGTCGGCGGATGGCCGGGTCGTTGAGCAAGTCGGGGGAATGGACGAGGCGTGACTCTCCGGAAACCTGGCGGACGGCGTTCGGATCGGCCGGGCCGTCACCCCGGGACGACGCCGGGGCGAGTCTGAGTGCCGTCGAGGTCACACCGGGTTCGGTGCGCCAGGTCCAGACCAGGTCACGGGCGGGGTTGGGCCCGAATGAGATCGCGACTTGATCGGGCGTTTGGCTCGACGCGACGTGCGTCTTCCAGATTCGCCCCCGAGCCAGCGCTGTTGCGTGACGCAGCTCACGGGGGACTTGCAACAGGATCGAGCCACTGAGATGAGCTGGGATCTGCCGGATCGGGACGAGGGCATCGAGAGTCGCGCTTACCCCCTCGGTGGCCTGGACGGTCTGCCAGCGATCCGGCCTCCGCACTTGGAGAGATAGCGGACCACCGTCTTCCGCCCGGAACAAGGCGACATAATGCTCGGCCACCGCGCGGTCGAGGGCGTTCACTCCCAGGCCGACCTTGCCGGCTTCGAACCGCTTTCGATGGAGCGGCCAACGCTCGCCCTGAACTTCGAGCGAATCTGTCGTCGCGGTGAAGCCCTGGTCGGCCAGCCAGAAGGGAAGTGCCCCCGGGTTCGCGGCCACCTCGATGATCGCGGGCCGATCAATCTCAGCTTCAAGATGCCCTCTTCCCAGAGCGTCCCGTTCCGCCGGGGTGAGCTCGGCGAGCAGGCGACTGCCTTTGGAGGCGATCGTGGTGAGGTCGTCGATGGAGCGGGAACGACTGAGTCGTTGGCCGACTGCGCGAAGTGTCTCGCTCGGAGTCGCCGGGTGCGTGCTGGGAGTCCGATCGTTGCAGCCGGTCATCAGACCGGTGAGCAGGATCGTTACAAGAAAACGAACCCGGTTTTGGAGTTGAGCCATCCGTGCAATCCCCCCCCGTTTCGCCCGCCGCGCCGGGGCGATCCTGTGGTTAGATAACGGATATCCCGGGTTCCTCACAGAGAGGATCATCAAGAAAAATGGGAGGCCACTGCCGATACGGGGCTGGAATCGGTTTTTTTTCACACCTGGATCCGCCACCGCTCGTTTCGTGTGGTATGAGTCTCAAGCAGTGAGGTCGATCGGAGCTTCTTCTGAGGGGAAAGGATTCCGTTGGATCGGCCGGGATGTGCGCACTGGATTGCCCGGCCCGTCCTTGTATGCCTGAAGGCACACGGTTTGCGGATCTTCCACGTAGCTTTCTGACGTCAATGCAACTCTGTTCGTGGTGAGGCCCTATGCCGAAGATTACGAATTTGCGACCCGGTGATCCGGAACCACTTGGGCCGACGGTGAAGCCTGACGGCATTAATTTCGCAGTTTATTCGTCGGGTGCAACGCATCGAGTTGCTTCTTTTTGACAATATCGCCGACCAGAGGCCGACCCAGGTCATTCCGCTCTCCGACGAGACCAACCGGACGGAGAACGTCTGGCATATCTTCGTTGAAGGCCTACCGAACAAGACGCTCTACAACTTTCGTGCTGATGGTCCGTATGAACCGGCCAAGCACGGGACCCGATTCAATCCTGCCAAGACACTGATTGACCCCTATGCGCCCGCACTCACGGGCGATTTCTACTGGCAATCAGGTGACGCGCTCGGCTACGACAATACCGAACCGGACAAAGCGGAGCGCCACCTTGTTCCCAGCACGGTAGATAATGTGGCTGGCGCCCCTCGGTGTGTAGCCTACCTGAGTGACTTCGATTGGGAGGGGGATCAGCATCCCGACATCCCGATCGAAGAGTCGATCATCTATGAGGTCAATGTTCGCGGCTTCACCCGGCATCATTCGTCGGAGAACGACCTCGCCGGAACCTACCGCGGGTTCATCGAGAAGATCCCTTATCTCAAGTCGCTGGGCATCACAGCCGTCGAACTCTTGCCGATCATGGAGTTCGACCAATTTGACGGCCCATTCCGCGACCCATCGACGGGCGAGCGCCTGGCCAACGCCTGGGGCTACAACACGGTCGGCTTCTTCTCACCCGAGTCGGGATACAGCTATTACGGCAAGCTCGGTGAGCAGGTCGACGAGTTTAAAATGCTCGTCCGCGAGCTGCACAAGAATCGGATCGAGGTGATCCTCGACGTCGTGTTTAACCACACCCGCGAAGGGAATCATTACGGGCCGACGGTCAGCTTCAAGGGGTTGGATAACAATGTTTATTACATGCTGGCCCCACAGCCGGAATTCTATATGGATTTCACGGGCTGCGGCAACACTCTGAACTGCAACCACCCGGTCACACGCAAGTTCATTCTCGACTGCCTGCGTTACTGGGTGACCGAGATGCACGTCGACGGATTTCGGTTCGACCTTGCGGCGGTCTTCGCCATCGACGTCGATCAGCAGCAGAAGGGGAAGACCCCGATCATCCACGAGATCGAGTCTGACCCGGTCCTCTCTCGGATCAAGCTGATCGCCGAACCATGGAGCATCCAGCAGTATATGCTCGGGAGCTTCTCCGATCGGCGCTGGGCTGAGTGGAACGGCCGGTTCCGCGACGTGGTGCGCAAATTCGTCAAGGGGGAAGCCGGACTGACCGGAGAACTGGCGACGCGCCTGGCCGGCTCGTACGACCTGTTCGCTCCCAACCCCGATTCGGAGCGGTCGCCGTTTCACAGTATCAACTTTGTGACCTGCCACGACGGCTTCACGCTCAACGACCTGGTGTCCTACAACGACAAGCACAACGAGCGAAACGGCGAGTCGAACCGCGACGGGGCCAATGATAACCATAGTTGGAACTGCGGTTATGAAGGGTGGGTCGAGACCTCCGACCTCCCTGAGGCAGAGAAAGAGGCGATTGAGACGCTCCGGCGCCAGCAGATCAAGAACTTTCTGACGCTTCTCTTCCTCTCGCAGGGGACGCCGATGCTCCTCTACGGCGACGAGATGAGGCGGACGGCCGAAGGGGATAACAACACGGTCTTTCAAGACAACTCGTTGAACTGGATCAACTGGGAGAATACGAAACGGCATGCCGAGATCTTGCGGTTCACGAAGTTGATCATCGCCTTTCGCAAACGGCACCAGATCGTCCGCCGCTGGCGCTACCTGACGGCCGACGAGTCGGAGACGCCGATCTTGCGGAACATCAAGTGGCATGGGGTGAGCCCCGAGCAGGCCGACTTCTCGGAGAACTCGCGATTTATCGCCTGGGAACTCGAGGCGTTCCAGACCGACCAGCGTTCGGACGTGCCGATTTACGCGGCGTCGAACTCGTTCTGGGAGCCAATCACCATCGAACTTCCCTCGATCGAAGGTCGCCGCTGGTATCGGGTCGTCGACACGTCGCTTCCTGTCGAGGAAGACATCGTGTCCGAGGAACAGGCCTTCTTTCTTCCGGAAATGACTTATCTCGTGCGTCCGCGTTCGACGATCGTGCTCGTCGCCAGGTGACACGCTCAACAGATCGAACGGTTGTGGTTTTGGCGATGGCTACACGAAGATGGGCCTGGCTGACCGGGGCCTTGGCTGGAGGATCCTTAGCCTGGATCCTCCGGCCGCACTTTGCCCCCGGTGCACTCATCCTGGTCGTCGGGGCGGTTATGCTGTTCGCCACTCTGATCGGTGAGCTGATTCTTGCCTTGACGTTGCTCCGTTCGACGCCGCGGGTCGTCCCACCTGCCGACGCTCAGCCGGCGGATGGACGGGTCGATCTCCTCGAGATGACCGGCGCGATTGGCGAACCGAATCAGCGCGATCTGAGATTCTCTTCCTTCCGCGCCCTTCGCCCTATCGAAAATGGGCCGCCTCCAGAGCGGTTGGCATCGGGGAGCACTCCTCCCCTGCTCGGCCGAATTACGCTGATCTCGCTTTTTGCCGGTCGCGACCATCGCCCCTGGTCGGACGACGAGATTGCCCAGGCGCATGCCGCCCTCTTTCGCGCGGGCGCATGGATCGAACGAGAGGCAATCCGTTGGAAAGCGCCGGTCAATGTGACACTATCCGACACGTATTTTGTCGTTGACGGTGATGACGATGGCGGGGCGAACGACGTCGAGATGACCTTTGAGCCCGAAGGCGACGGCGTCGGTCCGCTCGAGGCCCGCGCGGTCACGAAGGCGTTGACCGACATGAGTCGCGCTGCTTTGCGGCTCGGCTTTCGCGATGCCGTGGATTGGATGGAGCAGGTTCGGTCGAGAATCGATGCCGATTCGTTGGTCTGGCTCCTCCACCCGCGTCGCGCAGGGCGGTCGTTGGCCATTCCGTTGGACCTGACCGAGTTAGCCGGGGTGAGCCTGGCCGTCTGCTACGCCCGTGAATCCAGCTTTCCGGAGCCTCTGAGCCGGTCTCCATTCACCGATCCCGTGACGATCGTCCACGAACTGCTTCATTTGTTCGGCGCGTCGGACAAGTACGGTGTACCGCTTCGTTCCTACCCACCGCGCTCGGTCAGCTCGCGGGACATCATGCGATTGAATGAGTTTGGCCTTTCCCAACTTCGGATCGATCGTCAAACCGCCTGGGAAATCGGCTGGGACGTTAGGGAGGAAGGACCGCTCATCCCGCCCCGGGATTGAGATCGCCGGTCCGGAATGAGTGTCCTCTCGCACCGGGACCAAAAAAATCGGCCGCTCCCCGCGGTGAGGCGAAGAGCGGCCGAATCACTTGGTCAAGTAAACTTGGTCAAGAAAAAGAGGATTAAGAACCTTCAGTTAGATTCCACGGAAGGACGAGATTTCGCCAGTTGATTGACGAGGTATGCGGCATCAGATGCCCGGCGAGCATCGGCGTATTTGGCAAGTGGCGCCGAACACGTTTCGTCGCCGTAAATCCCAACGACCGTAAATAGACCATGCAACTCGCCTGTTTCGGCCCTCGAGAACAGCCCCGACCGGATCAGCGAAGCGAGGTTCTGCTGCCACAGTTGGGTTTCGGCCAATTTCGTCATCATGGCGAGCCCTTGAACTTTTGGGTTGTGGGACCTTTCCTTGGCCAGCGAGCGGCCATTCAACCGCTTCTCCTCTATTCTAAACGCTCAAACCTTGCCGAGTGTTTTAAACGACTCATTTTTTTTCTGCGTGATTCATTCGCGACCAATTTCCCCGGAGGGTCAACTTCACAGCGAGGCGGAATTATCGTCGTTTTTGTGCCATTCGTATAGAGGAACTCGCAGACAATCAGGTTCACTCTCTCATTCAACTTCTGATATTCGTCCCCTGTCTCTAGTTATTGCGGGGACAAGAAGTCGCTGTGACTCCCTTTTTTTGGGGTTTTTCGCAGCACCTCCTGGAGCCAAAGAGCTTCCATAGCAAACGACGGGCCAGAGTTGTTCAACATTGGAGATGTTGTGCAAAAGCCGCATGCGTATTTCGTCGGTGTGGCTTTCGATCGTGAATTGACTGTGTGGGCTTTCCATCCCCAGCCAACGACACTTTCGAGGTAGAACAAAGCAGCAAGGGAGATTGCTCGAAGCTCCGTTGCTCGTCCCGCCGTGTGACTCGACAGGAGAAACAGGACGACGAGATGTCGAGACGTCCTGGAACTTCCTCGTCGAAATCAGAAAGCTGCATGGTCATCACCTAAACGGAGACAGGCCTGAAGTTTCTGACTTTGTATCGCATTGTGGGCTGAGATTCGGAACATTTTTCTGTCGACTCTTGAGAGCTTGTGAGCCATCTCTCGACTCATCTTTAACTATAGACGAGGAGTCGAGTCCCCCGGTTCGGATTCTTCGCCAGCCCCCTGAATCAGGCCCCGACGCGGGTGAGTGCCCGCGAGTGAAACCGGAAATTTTGAAGGCTGAGACTAACGAAGTAGACATCGTCCGAGAGAACCATAAAAAAAGTTGGCGAGGGACGGCGTGCCCCGACAAATTCTTCGCCGACTGCGGAGAAATTTGTCCACCCGAGATTCGGCTCAGGGACAAATGCTTCCGAAGTAGGCAATTTCTGCCTTGGGGAGTGGCGTGTATTCAACACGCAGGAGAGCCGCATGAGGCGTGCGGCTCTCCTTGCGATGCAACGCGACGGAAGCCGGCGATCACGCGGGGCGAATTTCGGAAGCTTGGGAGCCACGCTGGTTTTCAACGGCGTCACGGGCCAAGGCCAAACCGCCGTGGACCACCACGTCTTCTCCCAGGGCGGCGGGTACCACGTCGAACGTGCTTCGGAAGGGAGGGAAGACATTCAGGTTGAGCTGGTTACGGATCGGTCCGAACCAGTACTCCTCACCGATCAGCGAAACGCCGCCCCCCAGGATGATCCGATGCGGGGCGAGCAGGGTGATTGCCTGATTCAGGGCGTGCGCCATGGCGAAGACGGCCTTGCCCAGAATGAACGAGGCTTCCTGGTCTCCGGCTTTCGCGGCCTCGGCGACCATCGCGGTGTTGATCCGGGAGGGATGACCATCGGCGAGTTGGAGGACCTTCCATTGGGTAAGTCCATCGGCGATCTGCCGCTCCGCGTAATTTCGGGCTGCCGTCGCGATTGCCCAGCCCGAGGCGACGTCCTCGAGTTTGACGATGTCGAGGTCGGACGACGTCCGGTCGACGATCCAGAGATGGCCGATCTCGAGCGCACCTGCTCCGGAGCCTCGGTAGATCTGCCCGTCGAGGATTAGACCGCCGCCAATCCCGCTGCCGATCGTCACGTAGAGCAAGGGTGAGAAGCCGACCCCTGCGCCGAATCTGGCCTCGGCGAGCCCGGCGGTGTCGGCATCGTTCTGAATCGAGACGAGCGGGATCTGCAAATTCGCCCGGACCCATTCGGCCAAGGGAAACTGATCCCAGCCCGCAACCTGGTGCGATTTGGTCAGCACGCCCGTGTTGGCGTCGACCGGGCCGCCGAATCCAATGCCGACGGCCGCAACCGATGCCTGGGTGATCTCAATCCGGCTCAGGAGAATCGGAACGATTTCACTGATCTGGCCGAGGATTCCCGCGGCGCCTCGCGCTGGCTCGATCGTGCGCCGCTCCAGGGCGAGGATCTGGCCATCACCCCGACCGAGCCCAAGCTGAAGCTTGGTGCCCCCAATTTCAATCCCGAGCAACAGAGGCTGGGCGGTCGCCGTCATTTTTCACCCGCTGGAGTGACTGCCGTCGATCCCGAAATCCGCCGGTAGATATCGTCGATGACCCAGTGAAAGACCACTTGATGGAGCGACTCGACGATTCCCATGTCGTCGATCCCGACGTGGAGGTTGTGCTGCGCCAGGGCTTGCAGCTTGCCACCGCCATAGCCCGTGATCCCGACCGTCGTCATCTCGTTGCGGTTGGCCCACTCGACGGCTTTGAGGATGTTCGGGCTATTGCCCGAGCCCGAGATGGCCAGCAGGAGGTCGCCGGGCGAGGCGAGATTCTTGAGCTGTTCGAGGAAGATGTTTTCGTAGCTGATGTCGTTGGCAACAGCCATGATCCAGGCGGTGTTGTCCGTCAGGCTGAGGACTTTGAGTCGCTTCTGATTCTCGAAGTCGCGGAGCGTGCACTTGGCCAGGTCTTCGCAGAGGTGGGACGCATTGGAGCCCGAGCCTCCATTCCCGCAGATGAAGACGAAGCGCCCGGCATGATAAGCCTGTTCGATCAGGTCGCTGAATCGTTCGACCTGCCCCATGTCGAGACGCTGGATCTCGCGGCAGACCCGTTCCATGTAGTCTTTCGCGCCTAGGGTCGCACCTAGCATCCGGATGTCTCCCGAGGTTCGTTCGTAAAGTAAGGGGGGTGAGACGAATCAGGTCTCTTTAATGAATGCGGCGACTTTACCAAGAGTTTGAGGGCCCGTGAAGAGAAGAGATCGCGTCCGAACCGATGCGTCCGTGCTAGTTTAGGCAATAAAGCATCGGGTTGGCGATTCACTCGATCGGCACGAAGAGTCTGTTAGAATGCCGAACGGGAGCGGAGCTGGGTTTCGAGGGTCCCGCGATGATGATGGGCCTGCTGGGTACGTTCGTTCTCAACGGCATGCTAGGCCTGGGGGCCTACTGGACCGCGCGCCATGGGTTTCGCCAGCCAGCCGGCCTGACGAGAGCGTTGGCAGCAATCACGCTGGCCTGGAGCTGGGCGACGGTCGGCATGGAGATCCTGGGGGCGGCAGGCGCGCTCGGGCTGTCGCCGCTGTTGCTCTGGTCGGCGCTCGGGTTCGCGATTGGGCTCGCGCTTCGAGCGCGTGATCATCAGCCTGAACCGGTCGAGGTGGTCGATCCGCCCGCTCAGGCCTGGGCCTGGGAATCGGTCGTCGCCCTGGGGCTGACGATCTGGGGGGGCCTATTTCATGGGGTTCAATCGCTGCTCTGGCCGGTCAAGGTAATCAGCGACGGACCGATCTACCACCTCTACTTCGCGGCACGATGGTGGAAGGAAGGGACGCTCAATCTGATCGCGACCCCGTTCGGCGAAAATGCCGCGCCCTATTTTCCGGCCGTCGGCGATCTCTGGTTCGCCTGGCTGATGACGGGCTGGGGGGGCGATCGACTGGCGAAGGTGGGTCAGGCGCCGTTCTGGGGGGTGTCGGGACTCGCGGCCTATGCCTTGGCCCGCCGACTGGGGGCCGGCTCGTCGTCGGCGCTGCTCGCGACCACCTGGTTTCTCACCTCGACGCCGCTTCTTCTTTTCGCCTTTGAAGCGAACGTCGACATGATTTTCGTGGCAGGTTACCTGATCGCCGCCTACTTTTTCGTGCGCTATGCCTTCGATGACGCGCGGGGATCCACGCTTGCACTTGGGGCGCTGGCGGCGGGTGGAGCGCTGGGGTCGAAGACGATCGGGGTCGTGTTCGTCCCGGTCTTGTTGGGGCTTGCCGGCCTGGCCGTTTGGCGGAGGCGGGGCACGCTCCGAGAACGAGCAAGTCAACTCGTCATGGTGTTCGCTCTGCCTCTGGTGATGGCGGGGTACTGGTATGGTCGCAATGCCTGGCTGACTGGTAATCCGCTGTATCCGCTCCATCTTGCGGTTGGGGGGAAGGTCTGGCTCTCGGGGTGGTATGACCGCGTCGCCATGCGATCGAGTCCGTACTATCTCCCCGTCGAAGATTGGCGGTCGCTCTGGGATGTCGTCATGGGGGTGTTTGACCCGCACCTTGTCCCTTTCTGGTTCGCGGCCATCCTTGGCCTCTGGTCATTGAGAGCGCGGAGATCCGAGCGTGATGTCGGAGTCTGGGTCTGCTCCCTGCTCGCGATTTTGAACGTGGCGCTCTACTGGTTGTTGATCCCCTATCGCACGCAGCAGAGGTTCATGCTTCATGCGGTGGGTCTGGCGGTGGTCCCGCTCGCTCGACTCCTCGATCGCAGTCGTTGGCTTCGGGTTGCGGCACTCGCGCTTCTGGCGATGCATTTGATGATGTCGCAGAACTGGCCGTTCGACTCGGGTTCGGCCCCCTGGGACCTGAGCCGGCTGATCCCCGACGTGACGAGCGGGATCTTTTTCATGCCTCAGGTGGCACTTATGCGTCAGGGGAGGAGTGAGTCGAGCCGTTTCATCAGCTTGATCGCGATCGCCTTGCTTGGCGTTGGCTCGATCGGGGTTGCGTGGGCCTGGAGCCGAGTGGGCAGACCACCGGTGCGCCAGCGCCAGCGCCGGCGTTGGCTTGATGCGACGCTCGCGAGCCTCGGCCTTTTCGGGATCGCCTGCGGCGTGTTCTTCCCCTACGATCTCGACCCACGCCGGCGGTTTTATCCGGTCTTCCCCGACTACTACCTGGGGTGGCTCGACCTCGAGACGCGGGTCGGGGCCTCGGGAACGAAGATCGCGTACGCGGGGACCAACATCCCCTATTACTTGATGGGGGCAGGGCTGCGCAACGACGTCTGCTACGTGAATGTCGATGGCAGGCGCTTGTGGCTGCTCCATGACTATCATCGCGAAGCCCAGGCGAATGGTGCTCCCACCTGGCCTGACTCGAGGCCTGGGTGGGACCGACTCCATCCCGACTACCCAGGATGGCTGGCCGCACTTCACGAGGAAAAGGTGCAAATTCTCGTGGTGGCCCGGGCCAACCCCGACGAGGGCCGGCACAATATTGCCGATGCCGAAGAATTTCCCATCGAGCGCGTCTGGGCGGACGCCCATCCCGAGGCCTTTGTCCCGCTCTACGGCGCGGCCGAGGGGATCCCCGGATGCGAATTTACCGGGTCCGGCCAGCCCACTCTCGAGGCGGCCCGGGCCTCTGACCTCGATTTTCACGAGATCCCGAAAAAAAGTCGACGGATTTGTCCTCAGCTCCGCACTATTAACTTCGAGACCGTCGACGACACTCCGAGCTCGAAGTGGCCGTTGCGGCCTGCTTCACGATCGAGCGAGCAAGTGTACCGCCGTCTTTTGATTCCATCGAGATCGTGGCGCTCCCCTGCACTTTTGGACCCGAGTGCCGGAACTTGGAGGACGCCGACCTCGAGGATCAGGACGGGAAAGAGGACGCGGGGGAGAAGACATACCATGAGACTGACCCTGAGAACCTTACTTGCCTGGCTCGACGACACGCTCTCGCCAGCCGAGGTCCGTGAGATCGGAAAGCAGGTGGCGGAGAGTCCGTTTGCGAAGGAATTGGTCGAACGCGTTCACCGCGTGACCCGCCAACGCAGGCTGACGGTGCCCAGCAAGAGCGGACCTGATGCCACCGATGCCAATGTGGTCGCGAGCTACCTCGACAACGAGCTTCCCGCCGAAGAGGTCGCCGAGTTTGAGAAACGCTGCCTGACCTCCGACGTGCATCTGGCGGAGGTGGCCAGTGTCCACCAGATCCTCAGCCTGATCGGTCAGAAGGCAAAGGTGCCGACCGAGGCGCGGCATCGGATGTACCACCTGATCAAAGGCCGCGAGTCGGTTGCTCCGAGGGCGCCTCGGGCGTCGCTGGCTATTGAGCCTGAACCGGTCTCGGAGCCGATCCAGCCGTGGGTCACTCCCGAGCCGCCTCGTCAGCAGTGGTATGGTCGATTCCTGCCGGTCACCGCGGTCTTGCTCCTGATCGTTCTCTTCTGCTGGTCGGCCTGGATGAGTCTGCCTCCTCCTCCCGAGGCATCGCCAAGCCCCGTGGAGGGACTGATTGCGCAGGCTCCCGCCGCGAACGCGGTTAAGGCCCCGCTCAACAATAAGATCAAAAAAGAGGAAGCCCCTGCCCCTCCGACTCCCCCAGACTCCGAAAAAGGGATCATGCCAGGAATGGCAGTGACGAAAGACGCCTCCAAGGAAGGCTCGGCCGCGATTCCGGAACCGAACCCGGACGCCGTGGTGATGCCGACTGATCTTCCTTCGGGAACCCTGGGAAAGGCCGAGAAGCCCACGGGGATTTTGCTCCATTACGATCCGGAAGGGCGTGAGTGGGACCAGTTGACGGCGGAAACCCCGCTCAAAGATAAGTACCGCTTGCTCAACCTTGCCCAGCTTCGCTCGACCCTGGAGCTTGGAGCCACACCGGTCGACCTCGTGGGTGAGACCGAATTGGTCGTTTTGACCGCGGCACCGAAGCAGGCTGGCCGACTGGAACTCGCTCGGGGCCGGGTCGTTCTCAAAGGCGTGGCTCCCGCAGCCCCGTTTGTGATCCAACTGGGCAATAAGTCCGTCGAGATCACACCGACGCCAGGGACTCTCGTCGGCGTTGAGCGGGTGAACCATCGAAGTTCGGGAGAGTCGGTCGCTACCGACCCGACCCTACAGATCTTCGCCAACGAGGGAGAGGTTGCGCTCCAGGCCGACCAAGCAAAGGAGACGCTCACCGGTCCTGGCTCGATCACGTTCGACTCACAAGGCGGGTGGACCGGCGCCGACAAAACGCCTCCTCCGGCTTGGGTGACTGAATCCAAGCCGTCCCCCTATGATCTTCAGATCGGCGAACAACTCCAAGGTTATTTCCGACCGGGTCGAAGCGTTCTGGCCAACCTCGTCGAGGCGCTCGAAGACGATCAGAAGGATGTGAGGCGGTTGGCGATCTCGGCCACGAGGTCAGCGGGTGGGATTGCCTTGATCGTGCCCTTGCTTCACCAGGAAGAGAACCCGGTGTCTCGTCGGGCCGCCATTCAGGTCCTTCGCGCTCACCTGGGAGAAGGGTCGGAAGCGAGTCGCGAGCTTCATTCTCAGCTGGAAAGTAATTTTGGCGCTGAGCTGGCCGAGCGGGTGGAAAAGCTTCTCGTGGGCTTTACGGCCAAGGAAGCCGGGGATGAGGCCACGTATAAGCAACTGGTCGATGACCTTTCCTCACCCGAAGTCGCCGTTCGTGAGCTGGCGCTCGAGACACTTCAATCGCTCACCGGGCGAGATGAGCTTGGCTACGATCCTGACCACCCCACGGGTAAGGGGCTGACCGCCTGGAAGAATTTATCCAACGCCCATGAGCTTCGGGCCGTCACGACGCCGCAGCCTGAAAGCGGTCTAAACGTCACGCCCAAGGTCGAGAAGTAGTTGCGCGGAGCTCTTGCCTGCTCTTGATCCTGACCAGGTCGCCGGCAAGTCGGGGCCAAGCTCGCCTCGACAGCCAGGGACCTGGTCTTTCTGTTCTCGAACGCTCCGTGGCCGATCCCCAAGCTAAGGGGATCGGCCGTCTTCTTTTTTTTTCCCGGTCAGCCCCGGGCCATCGCCGTCATTCGTGGGAAGTGCGGGCCACCGCCTTGCGGAACGCCCCCTTGATCTCGCGCCCGTCGCGACGCGGCCGCGTACGCTTCGGTCAGCGTTGGCCCGCTCACGTCATGCGTGATGCCCGGCCGCTGCAAGTGAACCGTATATGTGGGGCCGTATGCATCGTGACGCGTCGAGTGCCAAACATGCCACCCATCCACGCGTAAGCGACAGGAGACTAACTCCCAAACATACATCGTTGACGACTCCGGTTGCCGCCGGCGACGTGGCGACTCCAAAGAACGATCCGCCCCGTCGCTGGATCCCAAGGTTGTCTCGTACATGAAATATGGCTAATAATCCAACCTCTTTCAAATTAAATTACGCAGTCTACCCAAATTTCGGATAGGAGATGACGGTTGAGCCAAGACTATCGAGAGTATCAGGTGGCAGCCGAGCAAATGGCTCGGGAGGCGGGGGCCCTCTTGCGCGACGCCTATGGACGAGTTGTCGCTCGTGAGAAGGGGCCGGGAGATCTGGTCACGGACGCCGATCTCGCCAGCCAGCGGTTGATCGCGGCGCGGATTTTGGAATCCTTCCCTGACCATACGCTGCTCGCCGAGGAAGAAGGAGCTGTCCCGGACCCTTCCCGACCCTGGCGTTGGGTGGTCGACCCGCTGGACGGGACGATCAACTTCGCGCATGGCTTTCCATTCTGGGCCGTCTCAATTGCGCTGGAGCACCAGGGGCAACTTGTGGTCGGAGTCGTCCATAACCCCCTGACTGGTGCAACTTACAGTGCTTCGCTGGGCCGAGGGGTTACTCTTGATGGGGTTGCCGTGCGCGTCAGCGCGGCCAAGCGGCTCCGGGACAGCCTGATCACGACCGCCATGCCGACGGATTTCGTGGATGTTGCGGACATTCAGCTGGCCTATTTCCGCCGGTTCTCCACGGGAACGCACTCGGTTCGCCGAACCGGTTCGTCGGCTCTCAACCTGGCGATCCTCGCCGCCGGCGGCTGCGATGTCTGCTATGCGAGCTTCATGCACCCCTGGGATGCCGCCGCCGGGGTTCTTCTGGTCCGTGAGGCAGGAGGAACGCTGACGGGGCTGTCCGGCGAGGATTACGACCTTTACGGTGCGGGGATCCTGGCGACGAACGGATCGGTCCACCAGGAGGCGCTTCAATTCCTTGCAGAGGCAAGAGAGCCTCACGATAAGCCCGGCGAAATTGCATGAGCCAGCGTTCTGGATTCTACCAGGCGATCTTCCATCGGCCGTCGGGAGCGACCCCGGCGGCCCGCCCTTGGGTTCCGACCTCATGTCAAACCGGGAAGGGATGAGCGGTCTGTTCTCACGGCAGGTGACTTTGCGGTCTGGGCGACTGGGATCGTGGCAGCACGATGGTCCACGTGCTATATTCAGAAGTGGCGTCCCGCACGCTTGAACTTGGGTTGCACCTCACTCAGGACCGCGCCCGAGGGCCATTTGGATTTCATTTCCCAGGAACTGAATCCATTTTCCTTCACGAAGGTCCAGCGACTTGCGTCGTTTCATCCGGCTGCTGACTTGGAGAGTCCTAACGGTCTTGGCCGTTGGGTTTCTGGCTTCAGCACGTGCAGGGGAGGACCCACCTCTCTCCGCCGTCGAGGAGCCGAAACCGGCGACTCCCGCCGTCAAGGAGCCAACGCCGACGGCTCCCATTGTTGAGCCCTCGAAGCCGACGGCTCCCAATGTTGAGCCCTCGAAGCCGACGGCTTCCGACGTCCCGCCGGTCTATATCTTTCTCAACTCTCCCGCTGAGATTGAGGAGCTTTGGAAGAAGCTGAAGCAGCCCGACTTCATCCTGATGAGTGGCGACGAGCTTCGGAAGCGAACCGAGCTGTTGGCGAAGGGAGGAAGTCTCCCGCTGGTGGCTGAGGGGACCGTTGTCCGATCGGTCGCGATCCGAGGCGACGTGACGGGAGAGATGGCCAACCTCTCGGTTCATCTTGTTGTCTTAACCCCCACACCCGGACCGAACTGGGTCCCGCTCCGGCTCGATAATCAGACGGTGACCCGGGCGATCGAGAAGGAGCGGCCTCTCCCCTTGAGGGTGATCCCGGGGGGCGGATGGGAAGTCGAGTTGTCCGGTCAAGGGGAGCACCGGGTTCAGGTCGATCTCAAGGTGCGGCTGCGGTCAACGACCGAGGGGCGTTCGCTAGAGCTTGGCATTCCCGAGGCCCCTTCCACACAGGTTGAGCTGGATGTGGATCAGGTGGTGTCGGATGCTCAGGCGGGGCCCGTCGAGCCGGTGAATCGGGAGCCGATTCGCGCGGGAAAGGGGACTCGACTTTCGTCGCATCTTTCCCCGCGGTCGCGTCTCGACCTGGGCTGGCGGGTGGAGGCGGAGCCTGGGGCTCAGCTTTCTCCTCTGTTGTCGATCCAAGGCGATATTGCCATCGACGTGGATCCAGGGGCGTTTCGAGCGCGGTCCTCCTGGGAGATCAAGTCGGTCCGTGGCTCAATGCGGAGTCTCGAGCTCCAGCTTGATCCTGACGACGAGGTCCTTGAAGTGACACTCGATGGACGGTCGATTCCGGCCGGAATCGAGCGGGACGGAAAGGAACGCCGATTATCGATCCCTCTGACGGAGCCATTGCGGCCCGGTTCAACCAAGCGGTTGTCGATGACAACCCAGAGGAAACTTCCTCCCCAATCGTCGGCCCGCCTCTTGTTTCACGGTTTCCCCTTGAGCAATGCCAAGGAACAGTTCGGGGCGATCGGGATCGCACAGAGCGGCAACCTGGTGATCAGCCCCACGGTCGGTCGCGGGCTTCGGCGGATCGATCCGAGAACTGAGCTCACCGATGACCTCAGAACTCGACCGGGTACGTTCCTCGCCTACCAGTTTGTCGATCAGCCGTTCGACCTGGAGCTACGGATCGAGCCCTCGCCTCCACTGGTCACCTTCGATGCACGCACGACGATCAGCCTGGGAGCCGGTCAGGCGCGGATCGATACCTGGCTGGGCGTCGAGACGGCCAACGGCCGGCTGTTTGACCTGAATATCGCCTTGCCACGAGGGCTTGAGCTCGAGTCGGTCGGCCCGCCGGAGATGGTTGAATCGTGGCAGCTCTCTCCCGAGCGGGACGAGGGACGGATCGTGACGGCGCGTTTGACCTTCCGGGCCCAGGAGGGCAATTCGTTTGGTCTTCACCTCGTTGGCCGCCAGGCGGTCGATGCCACACGACCGGTGGCCCTTGCGCTCTTTCAGCCGCGTGAGTCTTCGCTTGGCGGAGGCCGGATCGCTGTGCTCACCGAGCGTAACCTGACCGTCGACTTGGCCGAGCGAACCGAAGGCTCGGGGCGGACCGAATCCTTTCGCTCCGCACGCCAGGAGCCACCGGCCGATTGGCGGTGGCCCCCGGATCGATCGAGCGCGGACAACCCGTCGCTCTGGCTGCGCTACGATGGCACGCCCGCGACCTTGCCACTCCGAATGGTCGTGCACCCGCGCTCGGTCACGCATGAGACGAGCCTTGTCCTTCAGGTGGGCCGCCGGGGCGTCGATGGCCGGCAAGAGACCGAGTTCGCCGTCCATTTCGGAACCTTGGAACATGTGGACGTGGAGATTCCGCCTGAACTCGTCAATCGCTGGGAGATCGAGGATGGCGATGTGGCGAGTCGGACCGACCTGGGACCGACTCCGCACGGAGGCCGCCTCTTTCGGCTGAAGCTTGCCGACGAGGTGACGGACCGCGCGAAATTGACGTTCCGCTTTCGGCGTCCCCTAACGGCGGAACTCGAGCCCGAGCGAAGGGCCGAGATCGACGTCTCCTGGCTCCGCTTTCCATTGGGAGAGACGTCTCCGGTGCGGGCACGCGTCGCCTCGGATCCGGGGTTCCGGGTCGAGGTGATTCCAGGCGGCTGGCAACGCGTCGCCGGAGAAGACGTTACCGCCTCGGCGGGCGCTCTCCCGCTCCAGTACCGTCTGCTGAGTACCAAGACGGAGTCGGACACACCACCGATTCGCCTCAGCGCCGTGGCCTTGACGTTGACCCCCTTGCCCTCGCTCATCGCGTCCCGACTTTGGTTGCGGACCGTTCAGGGGCCTGAGAATGACCTTCGGACGACGGCCTGGTTCTGGGTGGAAGCGCATGAGTCGACGCTCTCCGTTTCCCTTCCCCGCGAGGCCGTGCTGAGCCGGGTCCGGGTCGGTGGAGTGCCCGTGGATCGGAAGGAGCAACTGCCCCAATCGACCGGCTATCCCGGCTATCGCTTTCGGTTTCCTTCCCAAGCGGGATCAGGGCCACTGCTCGTGGCTCTCGAATACCTGGTTCCCGCAACCAGCGCCAAGCACGCTTGGACTCCTCCTCGTTTACTCAATGGCATCGTTCAGCAAACGCGCTGGGAAGTCGTCGTTCCTTCGAGCCGTGAGATTGTCGGCGTCCCGTCGGGATGGACCGACGAAAACCAGTGGTACTGGGATAAATATGTTTGGCGGCGGCGTCCCTGGAAGTCGACCGAGGATCTGGCTTCGTGGGCGAGTGGGTCCACCAGTCGAACGCGTGGCGCCAACGGATGGGACGAGGATGGCCGGGGTGACTATCACGCCTACCTCTTCGAGCACCCGGGCCAGCCACCTGACCTTCGCTTGCTCATTGCCACTCGTGGCAGCCTGGTGGCACTCTGCTCGGGGCCTGTGCTGGCCTTGGGCGTCTTGGTGGTTGTTTATCGTCGGCCGCGGTTCCGGCTGCTCTGGTCGGTTTTGCTGGCCCTGGCATTGGCCGTGTCCGCGTCCGCTCAGCCGAGCCTGACGCTGCAAGTGGTGCAGTGCGCCATGGTTGGCGTGGTCTTTACCTTGCTGGCCGTGGTATTGCAACGGATCGTCGATCGTCCGCGCCCCGGTGCGACAGCCGTTTTTGGCGAACCCGACAACCTGGGGACAGCTCCGCATGGCGGCTCCTCAGTGAACCACACGGCCGGAGTCGGATCCGACGACTCGACGGCGATCCGGATCCGACAGGTCTCAACCGTCGATCACGCGGTCGCCGTCTCGCCGCCGACGTCTGATACGGCCTCGGGACGCGGCACTTCCCGGAACATCGGCCAATAGATCGAGACGCACCCATCAGGGAAGAGTGAGCCGTGACGATCGATTCCTCCAGTGCCGTTTCCAATGGCCACCGGCGACTCTCGGGTTGGGTGTGGGCTCGCCTGTTGATTCTGCTCGCCTTGCTTGGAGCGGGCCCGCCCGAAGCGGTGCGGATCCGCGTCCCGGCCGAGAAAGTCGGGACCTGGTTTCCGCCCGGCACGGAACTCCGAGGACTGTCCGCGGAGCAGTTTGACTCGCTCTTGGCGTCGGCCCGGGCGGGCTATCAACGCCAGGCCGGACAAGCCCCCGCGCGTCTCTTGCAGGCCAGACACTTTGCGCGATGGAACGCCGGTCTGCTGACCGGACGTTCCGAACTGGTGATCGAGGCTCCTGCCGGGCCGGGACCCCACGAGCTGATCCTCAGTCCCTGGACGCCCGCCATCGAGCCTTCCGATGAACCGTCGACGGAACTGAGGATGCACAGTGACGGTCGGACCGCAGTCCGCGTTGCGCCGGGAACGGTCTCCACCGTAACGTTGAAGTGGCAACTCCGCGCCAGGACCGGTTCGCAAGGCCGCCGGTTCACGCTCGGCCTACCCGAGACCGAGACGTCGAGGCTCATCCTCGACCTCCCCGAGGACTGGATTCCCGAAGGCGCGAGTGGCATTCGTCAGGGACCCGATCCAGGGAGCGAAACGGGTCGAAAGACCTGGCGTTTTGAGGGTCGAGGGGGGCTGGTTGACCTGCAACTCCACGGTCGTCGACAGGACCAGGGGGTCGGCCAGGAGCCACGAGTCTGGGTCTCGGGGCCGACTCGAGTCGAGCTGGGAGAGGCGTTGGCAAACTGGACCATGGAGTGGATGGTGGATCTTGAGCCCCACGCTCCACGCCGATTCCAGGTGGAACTGGACCGAGGACTCGAATTCGCCAGTGTCACCGGCCCTGGCATTGAAGAGTCGCGAGCTGAGGTCATTGGCGAGGTCACTCGCGTGACCGTCCTCCTGAATGACCAGGTCTCGGAGCCAACCCCGGTGACCTTCCGAGCGGTCACGCGGATCCCCGCCGAGGGCGCGTGGGCGATACCGGCCGCTCGGCCGCTCGATGCGCTCTGGACTGGGGGGAGAACGAGCGTTCGCCTCGATTCGAGCCGGCTCCTGAGGGATTGTCATGAAGCGGCGGGCCGTCGAGTCCCGTCGCAACCGGCCGCTGATGCGGCTGATCCCAACCTCATCGTTTTCGAAGCCGAGGCGCCTCGATCGGTGGCCCTCCTCACATTCGGAAAGCCTCGGGCCGATGTCTCGGTCGAGGTTCGCGGGCAGCTCCTTCTCGGGAATTCCTCGCCTCAACTCGAGGCTCAGTTGACCTGGCGGGTGCATCGTGGGCACTTACTCGCGCTCGACGTCGACTTGCCGCCGGCCTGGGTTCCCGAACGGGTCCAGGTCGTGGGCATTGACGAGCCACTGGCCTGGCACCCGCGAACGTTGCTGGAGGGGGGCGTCCGGGTCCACATCACCCCTCCTTCGGGGGATTTCACCCGAAGTTCGTTGGTGCTCAACCTGACCGCGAGTGCGGCGATCGCGGGGGGCCGTGGCCCAATCACACTCCCCCGAGTTCGGCCGGTTGGGGTCCAGGTCGTGGATGAACGCTGGCTCGCCTGGACGGAGTCGGGAGTGACGCTTCATCCGGCAAAAGCGACCGGGCTCGCCTGGATCGACCCGTCGCTGGTGATCGGCCCCTCCAGCGACCGCGCCGTCACACCGGCCGGTTTGCGCGAAGCCCTGGCCTGGCGCTGGATTGCCGATCAGGCTGAGGCTCGTGTGAATCGCGAGCGTGTGCAGGAGGAACCGCGAGCCTCGATCCAAATGCTCGCCAGCATCGACCGCGACCGGTTGCGGCTCGATTGGCGGATTTCGGTCGATGCCGGCGAAGAACCGCTCCGGTCGATCCCCCTGGTCTTGCCCGACCCGATCAAGGGCGCTGGCAATTGGCGGTTTACCAACGAGGTGACCTCCGCCGAGTTGTCGCGGAAGCCGATCGATCCCGCGAGGCGGGCCGAACTCGGCTTGCCCGAGACTGGTCAGGCCTGGGAACTCTTGCTTCCCGACTCTCCCTCCGGGCCGGTCGTGGTTCGTTCTCGACTGGAGGTGCCCTGGAAGGGGCGTGGTCGGCTCCCTTTGCTCGTGATGCCCGATCGTTTCCGCTCGCGTCATTTCGCGATCGTGGATGTGGCTCGACACTTACAAGCAAGCGTCGAGTCGTCCGGGCTCCAGGATCTCGAGCCGGCAGTGGCTGAGGAAGCCATCCGGCTTGGGAGTCGCTTCGAGGGACGAGACAACCTGAAAGTTCCAATCGACCCGGTTCCGAGGCGTCGGGCCTACGCTTTCAGCTATACGAAACCCGGGGGCCGCCTTGAAATTCAGACCGAAGCCTTGGAGCCGGCTTCGAGTCCGGGAGTGATCGATCAGTCGATACTGACGACCTTCGTCGATCCTCAGGGGCCGCTCCGGCACCAACTGACCCTCAGGGTGACGATCGCTGATGCTCGGACGCTCGACCTGACGCTTCCGCCTGGTTCAACCTTGGTCCGGGTAAAACGCGACGGCCAGCCGGTGGCCCCAGCCCGGAATGCCAGGGCACTCTCATTGCCGTTACCGTCCCCGACGTCGTTGCGTAACGCCTGCACTTTCGTACTCGACTATCAGACTCCTCGTCGGGCGTCCGCGGCTGGCCAGGAATACCGTCCGGAACGTCCTGCGGCGTCGCTCGCTTACCTGGCTTTCCGCTGGGAAGTTATCGTCCCCGAACCCTGGCTGGTCGCGAGCCACGGATCGTCGCTGACGGCCAGCGACCCGGCTTCCGTACCGACTGGGTTGCGACGGTTCTTGCCGCCCTGGCAGTGGTCGAGGAAAGCGGAATCGAAGCGCGATTCGGACGTGCTCCGCTCGCTCGACCAGCAGGCGGCCGAGACCACCACGAGCGAGATGACCCTGGGGGAATGCTTCACGCGATGGGATGCCGGTGCCGCGCCGGTCGTCATCGATCGCATGACGCTCGAGTCCGGTGGTTGGGGGCCTCGATCGCGGGTTTCCCCGCCTCAGAGCAATCGCAATCGGTCTGGGGCAGCCAGCGCCGTGATCGGCCCGCTTGGGCTCTCGTTGGTCCCGATCGGCGAGGCGGTGCTTGTGACGACTCGAGTGGAAGCCCCCGATCGACCGGGCGGTCCCCTACGCGATCCCGAAGGGAGAGCCGCATGGGAGTCGCGGATTCGGGAAGCCGTGGTCAACGGATCGGATGTCTCTGACCGGTTCCAGGTTGTCGCCCGTTGGCGTGGCGAGAGTGTGCGGAAGTCGCAGTATGGCAGCGAGACGTCCGATATCGATCCGTTGCCAAACGGCCGGCGGATCTGGCGGTTCACGTCCGTGGGATGGCCCGAGACCGGCCTGACGATTCAACTCGTCGACGAGCAGCACGAGCGTGCGACGGCCTGGGTGGCCGGGTTGGCCATCCTGGCGGTTGGGATCGCCTGCCGTGGTCTGTGTCCTCATCGCCGCGCTCTTGGGCTGGCAGTGGTTCTGCTTGGTTCCGTCGTTGGATTGGTCATGACGGCCTCGCGCCCGTCCGCGATCGCGGCGGGGGGCGCGACAGGCGCCTTGGCCGTCTTTTTCTACGGGTTGGGGAGTGCGGTTCCGGCATGGCCGCGTCGTCGCAATCGCGATCCACGCCCTTCGTCCTTGCCCCGACTCCGGTCGGGTTCCGGAGTGATTTCGGCGCTCCTCGCCTGTTTCGCCTTTCTGATGGGCGCCGACGCGGTTCGGCTTACGGCCGCCGGAGTCAGTGAAGGATCCCCGATCGTGGCTCTTTATCCTTTCGAGGGCGCAGCCGACCCGACTCGGATGCCGAACCGGGTCGTGATTCGCCTCCAGGATTACGAGCGTTTGCAGACGTGGTCCGACTTCACCAGAAATGAACCAGGCCAGGGGGTGGATGCGCTTTCGGCCACCCATCGCGTTACCTGGAAAGGAGCGGCTGGAGTCGTCATCGAGTCGGCGATCGAACTGGTGCTTGAAGGCTCACGGCCCGCTCTCTGGTCGTTCCCCGTGGGCCACGCCCGCGACATCTCGGCGGCCATCGACGAAGTCGAGGTTCCGGTCCAGATTCAATCGGGAGGCCAGGCCGCGTTGGTCACTGTCACCGGCGAGGGGCGGAAGCAGCTTCGCATACGAAGGTTGCTCACGCCCCGACGCCTTGATGACGCGGAATCGATCACCTTGCCGATTAATTCCTTGGCCTCGGCTCGGGTCGAAATCGGTCCTGGCCCGGCGGGCCGGCGCATTGAAGTTCCCAACGCCCGGGGGGCCTTGGCGGCAAGGGCCGGCGGTTCGGCGGGTAACCTCGGCCCGGTGGATCACCTCGAGGTGCGCTGGGTTTCCAGCAACGAACCGAGGATCGCGGCCACCGGTTCGGTGGAAGGACTCCTCCTCTGGGACGCCGAACCCGCGGGAGACCGGGTTCGCGCCCGCTTGACCTATCGCAGACCCGAGGGGACGTCGGTGATCCGACTCCGGCTCGATCCTGGTCTCGTTGTCCGCTCCATCGCGATTCCGGGCCAGGCGGACGCGGGTCTGATTGCTTCCGAGCAGGGAGTGGAGTGGGTGGCTCACATCAATCCGCCGCTCCCGGATGGGGCTTCGATCCGGCTCGAATTCTGGAGACCGCACCCGATCGGGCACGAGACCGAGGAGTTGCCCGAACGCACGCTGCCCAAGATCGAGCCGTTGGGGGTCGAAACCTACTCGGGCGCGATCGGCTTTCGCCGACCGGCCGACTGGGCCGGTCGACTGTCGGGTCTGGCCGGGAGCGACCCGATCACCGAGGAGGTTTTCGTACGGTCATGGGGGAACCTGCCCGAAGAACCACTGACGCTCTCTGGAGTCACGCGTTTCCTTCGTCTCTCGAGTGTGGCGGTGCGGACTGGACCTCAGCCCTCACGCCTTTCCGTCCAGCCGACCGTCGAACTCAACCTTGGCCCCGGCCGTGTCGAGGTGAGTCTGGAAGCGAAGCTCACCCAGGTTTCCGGACGGTCCTACCAGGTCGAGTTCGACGTCCCGAGCGAACTTCAAGTCTCGCGAGTCGAAGGCGATGGGGTCACCGACTGGAGCCGTTCCGCCGGACGAATTCAACTCCGCTTCGATGGACCGGCCGCCAAGCAGCGCACGGTTCGGGTTCTGGGCTGGCTGCCAGTACCGTACGACCCTTTGGCCACCGGGACCACCCGACAAGAGGTTGGCGTTCCCTGGCCGCGTTGGCAAAATGTCGACATGAGTCTGGGGACCCTGGGCATCACGACGCCAACGACCTTCCAGCTCGAAACGGCGGCGGGAGTGACGCTCTCGAATCCCGATTTTGAGGACCTGAGTCTCACGACCGTTCGGACCACCTACCACGTGGATCGGCCCGAGGGGCTTGGCCGGCTTCGGTGGGAGGTTGAACCCCCACGCGTGGATGTGCAAGTGAGGAGTCAGTTGACAATCAATCCGGACTCGGCCGAGTGGGTCGCAGTCCTTCGTTACGACGTTTCCGGAGGGGCCTGCGACTCCATCCAACTGAAGCTCCCGACGGCTTGGGCTCAGTCGTCCGAGGTCACACTGGCGGGGGGAAGCCATCAACTCACGTCGGAGTCGCGCAAGGAACGGACCGTCTTGACGATCCGCCCCGAACAACCGATCTGGGGCTCGCAAGACGTGACGATTCGTTCGGTGCGATCGCTCGCCCAGACGAGTACGCTCTTTTTCCCGGACCTCGAAACCTCGGTCAACGGGACGACGGAGAGCGACCTGGCAATCGTGAATGCGTCGGGACGCGAGTTTTCGACCGAGGGGTCGCCGAGTTTGCAGCCGATCGAAGACTCGTCCCGGTTCCAGACCGAGGAGTTTTCGCCGCTGCCCGGTCTCCCGACGAGCGTTTTTCGCGTCAAGTCGAAGGGCTGGTCATTAAAGGTAGATGCTCCCGGCGGGACGCTACTGGCGAGGGATCTCGGCAGCGGGCTCACTCGGACCGCACTGACCGAGCTTGAAGGCGTGGTCCGGGAGGACGGATCGATCCTGGGATCGATGCGCTGCCTGATCGAGAATCGAACGGGCCCTTTTTTCTCGTTCTCGCTGCCCCCAGGCTCGACGCCTCTCTGGGTCTCGGTCGGTAGCCAGCACACTCGGCCACTCCAAGCGGCGTCGGGCCGTTGGCTGATCCCGCTAGAAGAACACGATTCGGACGAATTGACGGTAGTCTGGACGTCGAAGCCGAACCTGCCAAGGCCTGGAGGGGGGCGTTTGATCCCCTACCCTGGGCTCGACCAGGAGCGGATTCCCACGTTCATTTCCCTGCGAGTTCCGACGCGTTGGGACGCCACGAGCCAGAGCCCGGCGCTTGCCGCGGTGGCTCCGGACCGGCAAGATATTTCGCGAGCGGAGACGCACGGGCGGTTGATCGCCGACCGGCTCGTGACGATCGACCGCAGCTCGCTCCTCGAACGCGAAGCCCTGGTCGCCTCACTCATCGACTTCGAGTTGATGCTCCGCAGCGCCGAGCGCGCCGCGGTCTGGGAGTCGCCCCTTTCGTCATCGACGCGAGAGACCGAGCTCAGAGTGATTCAGGCTCGTGTTCGCTCCGCGCGACAGGGATTGGCGGAGGCCGTCGAGACCGCCGCCCTGGACGAGCTGGCACGAGCGGCCCGGGTCCATCTTGGCCTGGCTCGCGAGGAGACGACCGGGACCACCATGGAGATCGCCGAACCCACGGTCTCGGTTCGGCTCCGGAGGCTCGGTCAGCCTCGTCGCTTCGATGGCGAGTTGGATCGGTCCGGAGGGCCCCCTGCTCTCCTGGCCACCTCCAAGCCTTCGACCTGGTCGAGCGATTCGGACCAAGCCTCGGGTTATATGTGGGCCGCCGTCGCGTTACCGCCGCTCGTCTGGGGCCTGACACGGCGCACCGGCCGGCCGAACAACCTTGCGAGTGTCCTCCTGCTGGTCGTGACACTGACCGTCACCGCCATCGGCGGGGGACTCTGGATCTTCCTGCCCGCGTTTTTCATGGCGGGGCTCGGTTGGCTCTTCCCGGATGCCTGATCCTCCGGCTCACCGGTGCGAACAGGATGCGGTAGCATCAGAGTCGATTTGGCCTTCATAGGGCCAGATGCAGCGATGGAAGCGCATCGATGTGTCGGACTGAAACGCGAAACGCGATGGCCGACGCCCCGATGAATCGGTCGGGTTGCCGGCGATGGTTGTGGCGAACTTGCGATCGTTCTCGATGTGGAGGAAGTAATCACCGACGTGCTGCTCGCGGAGCCGGCCAGGAGCGGCGTGGAAACTGTCGACGAGCTGCCGCACCGTGCGGGATAGCTGTGTAGATTGAAATTGTATGTGTTTATGTTTCGATGTTGGCGACAGTTGCCACAAGTGTTCTCCTCTCACTTTGGATGCGATATGTCTGTTTAGAATGTACGTCTGAGAGTCTGTCCCAGAAGGTGAATCCCACGGGAGCTTTTGAATGATCTGCTGGGTGCCATGCGGTTCCGTACTCGGAACCCATGCGGGAATGCCTTGGCCTGGCGCGCACGGGTTCCGAGTACGGAACCCGTGGCACCCAAACGGCCTTCAATTTTCGGTTTCCCTGAACTTACGAGACAGACTCTGAGAGGTATTGTGCCAAGATTCGGAATCTGTGTCATATTTCGGTGGGAGGCGTGTTCGGTAATCGCCGAATCAAGTTCCCGCCTCTCAAAATTCGTCGAACGGATGAGTCCCAGGCCGAGGGGTAGGGCCAGCCTACGATGGATCCAACCAATGCGTTGGCCGCCTTCCTCGCTCCACACATCTCGGCTCGTCGGCACCATCTTTGACATCCGGCTGATGCCGCCGGATCGGATCCCTCCAGGACGCTTCCTTCTCCGGATCTCTCTGATTATTGGCCATCGTGCCCCCTGAATCTTGCGATGACCCAAGCTTGACGAGTCAGGTCGTGAGATGAAAGATTCGCATAGCGGACCGGACACGAACGGACACACCAGGTGTTGGCCCACGCCTGCTCCCGGCGGTGCGAGTGAGCAAAGCGATTCAGCATCACGCAGCGTATGCATGACGTGAAGAGCCGGATGCGGAAAACCCAATCCAGCTCTCATGTTACAACAACATCGCCGAGCCAATCCTGTCCCTGAGCAAGCGCTTCTGACAAGTTCCCTCGAGTGGGCTCATCGCCAAGGCGGTATCATCAAGGGAGGTGGTTGATCCTATCAACGATCCTTCGGGGTCGGCCTGGACTCCGCCTCATCGTCCCGAGAAGGTTCGCGGGTCATCGCTTTCCATTGGTCGGACTGTTCTCGGGTGAGGAGCGCGAGCACTTGCTCAAGGGCCCCCTTGAACAATGGATCCACTTTCTTCATGAGGGCTATGGAACTCTCGAAGTCCTTCGGAGGGCCACCCAACTCCTTTTCCAACGTTCGAAGCCGATCAAAGGCCTCTTCGATGATTGTGTGGATTTGATTCTGTTGCTCGGTGCTCAGGCGAAGTTTCTTCTGAACATCAGGCCAGATGAATGCTCCCACGCCTTGACCGGTCAAAATGTAGTGCTCTAACCATTTACACTGGATGGGTGACAGGATTTCGATCAAGGTCACCCCAGTTTCTCGGTTCACGAACTCAACGATTTGCGCATCGAAGGTCTCTTGGGGACCGGATAACTTCAGATTCAGGGTGCCCTGCCGCCCTTGTTTCAGCCGCTCTTCCCGCTGTGTTTCGAGTTTTGTGATCTGGGCAATCTGATCCTCGGTGAGCCTCACTCCTCTCAAGACCCTCTCTATGTTGGGCAAGGTGAGATTTTTCGAGCCTACATACGCGCCGAGGCGTTCTAACTCTAAATCCGCCCGGACAGTCTTGAGCAATCCCTGGGGTTTCGTCTCAGCTTCCTTCGCCGGAGTTTGGCTCTTTGCCTCACCAGCACTGTCATCCGTGCCCTGGCCTGCACCCGCCACTCCGGGTTTCTCCGTTGCGGGGGGGGCGGCACGGAAGGTCGGCCCTATCCCGGGAACGAGGAGTACCACTCCCATCGCAAAACTGATTCGAGAGAGAGGAGAAACTCTTTGATGAATAATGTTCGCGTTATTCATGATATCGTTTCCAAACGAAGTGATATAGCATTCAACTCTTGACCAGCAGTAGGTGGCCATGCGCCTACATAGGGCAAACCAGGAGGCTTGAGTGAATTGCCAAGACTCGCGGACAGTTTTGTTGAATTTCCCAGATCTCCCGATTGAAGTGCATGGCCACTGATGGCTTCCTTCCGACACCGTATGCGATGACGTCGGGTCAGGTGAATAGCGACGGGGCGACATTGAACCGCTTGGCCAGCGTCTTGCGAGCCTTCTCGCTGATACCTCGCTTGCCGTTGAGGATCTCGCTGATGGTCGCCATTGCCAACCCGGTCTGCTCGGAGAGTTGGGACTGGGTGACGGCGTGCTGCTCGATCAAGAAGCGGAGCATCGCGACCGGATCCAGGTCGGGGATCGGGTAAGCCTCCGCCTCATAGGTTTCAACCAGTCCTGCCAGGACCTCGAGATAATCGTTCTCCTGCTCGCCACGGTCCTTGCGGGCGCGGATACGGTCGATCATCGCGATGGCCGCGTCGAGGTCATCTTCGCTCCGGAGCGGCCGGAGTGGGAACTCCCGGATCAGGGCGAGGTAACTGTCGTTGGGGGCGGTGACGGTGGCAGCCATGCGAGTGGTCCCTTCGTTGGGTTCTGCATTGGTTCGGTGAAGCTTAGATCGATCCTCGGCGGCATACCACCCCGTCTTGGGGTGGCCGGGTATTGCCCTACCCGAGATTCAGTTTGTCGTATTCCTTGTGGGTCAGGACCATCTCGACGTAGACCCAAGCCGGCTGGTCGACATCGGCCCGGAAGTCGATGCCGACCAGGATGCGGTATTTGTTGCCGCCGACGTTGAAGCACACCAGGTCGCCGATCAAGTCGGCGTAGGGGAACACCGCGCGGACATCCGCGAAGTTCCGCCAGTCGTCATTCTCGACGACCTTGCACCAGGCCAGCAATGCTTCGAGATCACGCTCGGCGCCCGGGTGGTTGGCGACGAACTCGAACACCTTCTTTCGGGAGATCAGGTGGTTTCGAGTGGGCTTCTTTTCGTTGGCCATCGTTGGGGGCCTTCGCACGGGGACGGTTGCTTGACGTCCTAATCTGAGTTTCCGACATGCGGAAAGTCGATCGCGTATTTCCGCATTTCAGAAAGGGTTTGCGTCAATAGCGTGCATGCATTCTCTTGGGCCAGGCCCTGGAGTCCGCAGAATCGGCGTCCTTGGTCAGTCAGGATTATTTGGTGGAGGCCGCAGAGTTAAGGCCAGGTGTGCGGGCGGCCATGTACCTGAGGTGTGCAGGTGGTCATGTGCCTGTAATGGGTAAGCCAGGAGGCTTGGGTAAGCAACTAAGACTCGCGGACAGGTTTGCAGTTTTGCTAAAATTCCCAGATCTCCCCATTGAAGTGCATGGCCACTGATGGCTTCCCTCAGCAGGTACCTCTAACAAATCCCCTCGAAAGGGCTCATCGCCAAGGCGGTATCATCAAGGGATGTGGTTGATCCAATCAACGATCCTTCGGGTTCGGGCTGGACTCCACCTCATCGTCCCGAGAAGGTTTGCGGATTATCGTTTTCCATTGGTTGAGCTGTTCTCGGGTGAGGATCGCGAGCACTTGCTCAAGGTCCCCCTTCTTCAGGGATTCCACTTTTTTCACGAGGGCTACGGAACTCTCGAAATCCTTCGGAGCGACACCGAACTCTTTTATCACTGTTCGAAGTTGATCCCGGTGCTTTTCGATGATTGTTTGGATTTGCTTTCGTTGCTCGGTGCTCAGTCGAAGTTCCTTCATAACATCAGGCCAGATGAATGCTTCCACGCCATTAGCAATCAGAAGGTGATGCTCTAACCATTTTCGCTGGATGGGTGACAGGATTTCGACCAGGGTCATCCCAGTCTCCTGGTTCACGAACTTAACAATTTGCGCATCGAAGGTCTCTTGGGGACCGGATAACTTCAGATTCAGGTTGCCCTGCCGCCCTTGTTTCAGCCGCTCTTCCCGCTGTGCTTCGAGTTTTGTGATCTGGGCAGTCTGATCCTCGGTGAGGCTAACTCCTTTCAAGTACCTCTCGATATTAGGCGAGGTGAGAAGTTTCGTTCCTACGTATATACCAAGGTGTTCTAGCCCTGAATCCGACTGGACGGTCTTGAGCAATCCCTGGGGTTTCGTCTCAGCTTCCTTCGCAGGAGGTTGGCTCTTTGCCTTACCTGCGCTGTCCTCCGTGTCCTGGCCTTCACTCGCAATTTCGGGTTTCTCCGTTGCGGGGGGGGGTGGCACGGAGGGTTAGACCGACACCGAGAATGAGAAGTAACATCCCATCCCAGAACAGAATCGAGAGAGGGGGGAAACTCTTTGATGAATAATCTTCACGTGATTCATGTCAACCTCCAAACAAAGAGGGTGTGCGGGTGGTCATGCAACTACAATGGGTGAGCCAGGAGGCTTGAGTGGACCGCCAAGACTCGCGGACAGGTTTGCAGTTTTGCTGAAATTCCCAGATCTCCTGATTGAAGTGCATGGCCACTAATGGCTTCCCTATCAACGATCCTTCGGGGTCGGCCTGGACTCCGCCTCATCGTCCCGAGAAGGTTCGCGGGTCATCGCTTTCCATTGGTCGGACTGGTCTCGGGTGAGGAGCGCAAGCACTCGCTCAAGGGCCCTCTCATAAAATGGATCAATTTTCTTCTTCAGGGCCGTGTCACTCTCGGCGTCCTCCGGAGGGGGACCAAACTCCTTATGCAACCTTCGAACCTGATCATAGAGCTCTGCGATGATTGTGACGATTTGCTTGTGTTGCTCGCGGCTCAGGCGAAGTTTCTCCTTAACATCGGGCCAGACGAATGCTCCTACGCCTTCTCTGGTCAAAAGGTCGTGCTCAAGCAATTTACACTGGAAGGGTGAGAGGGTTTCGACTAGGGCCACCCCAGCCTCTCGGTTCACGAACTCAACGATTTGCGCATCGAAGGTCTCTTGGGGACCGGATAACTTCAGATTCAGGTTGCCCTGCCGCCCTTGTTTCAGCCGCTCTTCCCGCTGTGCCTCGAGTTTTCTGATCTGGTCAATCTGATCCTGGGTGGGCCTCAATCCTCTCACGACAGCCTCTATGTAGGGATTGGTGAGAATTCTAGTACTTACGTACCAGCCGAGGCGTTCTAACTCTAAATCCGACCGGACGGTCTTGAACAATCCCTGGGGTTTCGTCTCAGCTTCCTTCGCCGGAGTTTGGCTCTTTGCCCCACCAGGACTGTCCTCCGTGCCCTGGCCTGCACCCGCCACTCCGGGTTTCTCCGTTGCGGGGGGGGCGGCACGGAGGGTCAGCCCGATCCCGGGAACGAGGAGCACCACCCCCATCGCAAAACTGATTCGAGAGAGAGGGGAAACTCTTTGATGAAAGTTCTTCACGTGATTCATGATCTACTCCAAACGAAGTGACGTGACTCCCAACTCTTGTATGCCCGACCTCGACCTGATTCGATCTGTTTACAAATCGCGGGGTATTAGCATGGAACGAACTGCATCAAAGTCTAAAAAAGTCCGCAAATTGAAAATGGGGTGTGCGGGGGCCATGCACCTACATGGGGTAAACCAGGAGGCCCGAGTAAGCAGCTAAGATTCGCGGATAGGTTTGCAGTTTTGCTGAATATCCCAGAACTCCCAATTGAAGTGCATGGCCACTGATGGCTTCCCGGCACGGCGGCGGTGGCGGGGCCATCGTGAACTTATCGTCCGTGGCGGCGAGGGTCGGCTCGCCCGGCGAATACGTCGATTACGCGGCGGCCAAGGGGGCTGTGGACGCCCTGACTCTTGGGTTGTCGAAGGATGTTGCGAGGAAGGTATCCGGGTGAACGCGGTACGGCCAGGGTTCATCTACACGGACATCCACGCCAGTGGCGGGGAATCGGACCGCGTGGATCGAGTGAAGGCGTTCGTGCCCATGAAGCGGGGCGGTCAGCCGGAAGAAGTCGCGGCCCGATCCTCTGGCTGCTGTCCGACGAGGCGTCCTACGCGACGGGGACGTTCAGTGACCGGGCGGGCGGCAGATAAACCCTCCCAACCACGCCGTTCGCATGAGCACGGACCCGCCGAACCTGGCCTGACGCCGGGCGGATGCCCACCAAAGTCAGCCCGGCTGGGCCAATAATCGATCGTTCGATAAACGGAAAGACTCGTCGGCCTGAGGCGGAGGCTCGTCAGTCGAGGTTCGGCCTAGGCCGACGCAGTGGCCTGTCAAACCCACTGGACCCTGCCCAGAAATTGATTGTTGACGATGATCGCGCCCCGTGGAACGAAGGTGCCCGGTGCGAGCGTGGAGCCGTCGACGTAGGCGTAGCGGCCGATCCTGACTCGGTCGCCGATCGTTGACCTGAAGACGACGGCCCAGGCTCCAACTCGGACGCGGTCGCCGACGACGGTCGTTTCTTTGGGGTTCTGACCCGAGTCCGAACCGCCGTGGATCACACTATGGAAACCGAAGGCGTTGCGGTCTCCTAAAATCAAATCACTATGTTCAAGGCCATGAACGGTAACCCGATTGGTCATCCGGGCAATCGATCCGACAAGGAACGGACTGGCCTCGTCGGCGCGGATCGAGTTGCCGTGGCCCATGACTCGGTGAAGTTGCCGGGGGAGATTGGTCATCTGTACGTCGCCGATGATCCGGTTGCGGAACCTCGGCGCCACGGTCGGCGTGCCAGCAAGGGTTGGCGTATGCGAAATTGGGTTGAACGTTGGGGCGGGCGGATTGGGACCGATGCCTCGCACCGAACTGGGTGATTCGATCGCCTGCGCCGAGTAACCCGCGGCAAGAGTCTCGTTGACGTGAATCACGTCGTTCATGAATTGAATGTCACCGCGCGTAACCGGTTCGACCTTGCCCAGGCTCTCTTGTTCCGCCTCGGCCTGAGTCTTGATGTGCATGCCCGGCTTGACTTTCATCCCGGTCGGTATCACGATCCCCGGCGAGACCTTGGCGAGACTACTCACCATCGCCCCGGGCTGGACGGTCGCGCCATCGATGACGGCATTGAACCCGACGAACGCTGCAGCGCCCCCCGGCGCCCCGATCGTTGCGGGGCCGATGACGCTCGCGTTATGAGCCAGGATCGCATGGTCGCCGATCACCACCCCTCCATCACGGCCGACGGCCCGGATCGCGACGCTGTCCTGCACATTGCTCGAATTGCCGATCGAGATCGTTGCCGCGCCGGGCGCTCACGTTCGCGAACGGACCGACGTAAACTTTGGCTCCAATGGTGATCGCCCGGACATTGCGGATGGCGGCGGTAGGGTCGATGAATGACGCTGTAGATGGGCCGTCGACGGCCGCCGTGACCGGAAGGTTTGCAAGGACTGACTGATGCGGTGTTGGAAGGGCGCCAACCTCGGCAGCGACGCGACGTTTGCCAGCCGGAGCCGATGCGTCCATGGTGGAATGGATCGTGCTCAATAGTTTGCGGCACTCCAGAGACTCGACCTGCGGACTTAGGCAGCTGAGACCCTTCTGTCGGTTCGTCATCGGCCAACCTTCCCACAAGAATGATCGCAAAAGAACGGGGGGGACAGAGGTTTTTAAGCCTAAGCAGGTAGAGCATAACACCAATTTTGACCTGCCGATGTTACCGAATTGAATTCGATGGCTCAGCCGTCACCAATGACGCCGGGCAGCTTGGCCAACGCGGGAAAGATGATCCAAAAAGACCTACCAAGCAGTCTTGTCAACTCTCCGTTGAAGCATGAAATGCTAATGCGTTTGCGCTGGCATTGTGTTGTTAGATTGCCGGCGATGACGATCGCTCGAGCGCACCCGGTCGATCCCGACTACTCGCATTTGTACCAAACATCATGTGTAGCCTTCGCATCGCCTTCCTGCGTGGTGAGGGAGTGCACGACCGCAAGCTAGGGTTCGAGACGTGGCTGCGCCGCCGCGGAGTCACCTGAGTTTCCACCACTGCTTCATGCCGGCTTGGTCGGTGACCGGATCGGGAAGAGCCGTCGGAGGGCTAACCGTTATCGGTCCTGACCGACCATTTGAGCAGGTCGACTTGCACGCTTCGTTCTGATCGACCGAGGCATTCGCCGACACTTGTGGCGCCGCGATGCTTGCGGGTTCTTCCCGAGCAGCTTCGTCATTGCAAAGCTGGGTGGATTCGCTTACCAGGTGGGCTATTCCCCTGCAGATGCGAGACGCGGCTCTGGCTTCGATCTCGATATACTGTTGCTACCATCGGACCGTGAACGATTGCGTTGAATTATTGCAAGCGTGAAAATGCGTAAATTATTTTGGCGTGTTTTCGGAAAAGCCTCGCCTGACCCGGTCTAACGTCATGAACGAAAACCGTGTGATCCGTAGTCAGGAGCGGATTTTTTTCGTGATGAGGGTATGACCTGGAATCTGTATCTCTTTGCCAGTGTTGAACTTATGGTAGTGGGCTGTGGCCGCTTTACGAGAACCGTGGGAACAACGATGACACCATGGTCGATTGCGTTGAAGTAAGGGGGGGATAACAGGGGCGGACAAAAAGAGCCCCTCGCCCGACGGTGACGACGGGGAGGGGCTTTGGCGTTGAGTCGAGATGTGGAGAGATCGGAGGAATCCGGGATCAGATCAGTTCTTTGATCGGGGTTCCGGCATCCACGAGTTTGATCGGGCGTCCGCGAGGGGTGGTCCACTGGGTGCCCAGGTCGAGTCCCATTGCCTGGGTCATGGTGGCGATCACATCCATGGGCGCGACCGGCTTGTCGATGATATCGATGCCGTCCTTGTCGGTGTCGCCGATGGCTTGTCCGCCGCGGATGCCGCCACCGCCGAGGACCATCGACCAGCTTCGTGGCCAGTGGTCGCGGCCCGCATCCTGGTTGATCCGCGGGGTCCGACCGAAGTCACCCATCCAGGCGATGACCGTGCTGTCGAGCAGGCCGCGCT
Source organism: Singulisphaera photorubra (assembly GCF_045290345.1). Lineage (GTDB taxonomy): Bacteria > Planctomycetota > Planctomycetia > Isosphaerales > Isosphaeraceae > Singulisphaera. The sequence continues at coordinate 8,303,245 of NZ_CP155447.1, forward strand.
GGTCGAGATCGGCGACCAGTGCGCTCATGCCCTTATCCAGCTCGGGCAAGAGACGGGTCGAAAGGGTGTCGAAGGCGTTTGCGTGAGTATCCCAGCCACCGAGGCTCACTTCGACGAACGTCACACCCATCTCGACGAGCTTCCGAGCCATCAAGCAACCGGAGCCGAACGAACCACGGCCATACTGATCGCGGACCTCTTTGGATTCGCTATCGAGGCTGAGCGAGGCCTTGGTCTTGCGGTCGTTCATCATCCGGACCGTCTTGTCGTATACGGCGCGGTGATCGGTGCTCCCCTGGCCGCGGCGCTGAGAGATGAAGTTCCGTTCGACCAGGTTGAGCATGCTGAGCCGTCGGACCATCCGCGAGTCGTCGACACCGGCCGGGGGCTCGAGGTTGGCCACCTTGCCATTCGGGTTCTGGACGACGAACGGGGAATAGGCCATGCCGAGGAAGCCCGCGCCCACCCCTGGCCCGTTGATCGAGATTGCGTGGGGAAGGGCGAGCCCTTCATGCTTGCTGCCGAGCTCGAAGGCGAACGACGTACCGAAGCTGGGGTGCACGACGGTCGGGTTGGGGGTATACCCGGTGTGCATCATGTAGGTGCCGCGGTCGTGGTTGCCTTCCTTCGAGTTGAGCGACCGGATCACGCTGAGATGCTTCATCTGCTTGGCGACGTTGGGCAGGTGCTCGCAGATCGAGATCCCGTTGGCCGAGGTGGCAATGGGCTTGAACGGGCCGCCGTTCTTCTCGCTGTCGGGCTTCAGGTTCCAGGTGTCCATATGGCTCGGGCCACCGGCCATCCACAGCAGGATGCAGCTTTTGGGCTTCGAACGCGTCGGTGAGGCGGCATTCGCTTCCAGCGCACCAATCAGATGGGCCGCCGGGACGGCCATGGCGCTGGTTGCCAGATGCCCCATGAAATGGCGGCGGGACATCCCGCTGGGAACAAACAGGTGGTCTGCCATCGCTCGAAAACCCCCTTGAGCCTCAATCGAGGCGAACTCGGAATGACGGGGCGGACGGCCGTCGTCACCCATTTTGATTGGAGGACCGGCTTCAATGGTTCAGGATGAATTCGTTGGAGTTGAGCAAGGCCCAGAACAGGTCTTCAAGAACGTAGACCGTGTCCGGGTTGGAGGTCAGAACACCGCTTGCCGCCGTCATTTCACCCCGGGTGGGGTATCGGCTCAGGGCTGCGAGGAAGAGGTGATTGACCATGAAAATCGGCGGTGACTGCTTTTGCTGATTGACCGCTCGGATTTTCAGGTCGTCGAGAAAGCTGCCCGGCTTCCCACCGACGGCTCGCGCCATCAGGTTGCCGTTCATCATCATCAGGGCTTGGGGGATCGTCCCATTGAAGGACGTCCCTTCGTCACCCTCATCGTTACCGAACGCAAAGACGAACTGCTCGAGCCACTGGTCACGCTGGCGGTCCAGGTTGGCCGCGCCTTCGGTCTTGTGGGCGGCGGTGGCCGTGAGCAAGGAGTCGAAGAGCTGTTCGGGAACCATCGGCTTCAGCGTCATGTGGCTGAAGAGCGTCTCGTCTTTCTCATTCCCCTTGGTCATCATGCTCGACAGGTTGTAGGCCTGACTGTTCATGATCCAACGTACCAACGTCTTGATGTCATAATCACTGGCGGCGAAGTCGTGACCCAGGGCTTCTAGCAGCTCGGGATGACTTGCGGGGTTGTGGTCACCGAAGTCATCGACCGGATTGACGAACCCGCGCCCGAGAAAATGGCCCCACATCCGGTTCACGAATGCCTGAGCGAACTTTTCGCTCTTGGGGTCGGTAACGAACTTACCTAACTCCACGCGGCGATCGACGTCCGTCGCCTGGCTGATCTTGCGGCCATCAAGGAACCGGGGAAAGGCCACACCCATCAGCCCGTTTCGCTTATCGAAACTGGCAAACGCGTCGGTTGGTTCATCCGTGAGTTCGATGTGGTCGATGACCTCCGCGCCACTGGCGTCGGCCTTGCGGACCTCTCGGGATTTCAGGCCCTTGAAGAACGCGTTGATTCCCCAGAAATCGGCCTGTTTCCAGTCGTTCGAGGGATGGTCATGGCACTGGGTGCATTGAATCTGCTGCCCCAGAAAGACGCGGGTCGTCACTGAGGTCAGGGGGACCGCTTCCATCTCCAGGTGGGAGATCGGGAAGTTCACCGCGCCGTTCTCTTTGTTGGACCCTTTGGCCGTGATCAGGTCGAAGGCGATCTCGTTCCAGGGCCGATCGGCGTTGATCTGGCGGCGGAGCCACGAGTTCAACTCGCCCCGGAGGACCATCCGCTCCTGCCGCCGTCGGCCGGTCAAGATCACGGTCCACTGGTTGGCGAAGTCCTTGGCGAAGTCTTCGTGCTTGAGCAGATATTCGACCAGCTTCGCCCGTTTCCCCTTCTCCTTGGAACGGAGAAAGGACGTCGCCTCTTCCACGTTAGGAATCCGGCCGAGAACGTCCAGGTAGGCGCGGCGGAGGTATTCTTCGTCGGTGCAATCTCGCGAAGGCTTGATCGAAGCCGCGTCCCAGGCCTCGCGGATCATCCTGTCGAGGTAGGCTGGCTTGGCCGCGCCCACCTTCGTCGCGATGAACTTCGTGTCCGCGGCCTCGTCGGCGGGGCGTTTCTCGTCAGACCTCGCCAATGGCCCCGACCAGGCCAGGCCCGCGAGGACGGACAGGAAGACCACGCGTCGGCTGGACGAGTTCCAGACTGGACCCACGCTCATCGGCCCACTCCTGAAGAAGACAAGGTACGGGGTCTCGGAATCCGCCCCTGGCGCATCGGATCGTGACGTGTCTCAAACTCAAGGTTACGCCAAGGAAACTCAACCGGTCAAAGGCATTCTTCATTCAGTCAATGATTTTCTGTGTGATTGACCACATAGGCGACTGCATCCATCGACGCGAGCATAGCTCGATGCAAAGGTTCTACGGCGCTGGGTCCGAGGTGTGACACACCTTGTGGTAAATTGTTGGAACTACTGTCGGAGGGGGAGGATGGGTGCGGAAATAGGGGGCTCAGAGGGGGGCGCCAGGGGCCTCGGGACGTCGGCGTGCGTGCGGTCCGCTCGCCTGACCGAGGCTCTGTGCGCTTCCGTCTCGCAGGGCAGGCTTTGGCCTGCCCTGCCAGACTCAGGGGCGCCTCGCACACAAGGCCCGACGTCTCCCTAACCCCTTGCTGATCACAGAAAAAAAAGGACTGTCGCCTTCGTCGGTTGACGCCGGCTCAGGCGCTTTCTCGCTGGAAGTGGATCTCGTGGAGTCGGCGATAGAGGGGAGAAGACCTTCGCAGTTCGCTATCGGTTCCGACCGATTCGATTCGACCGGCATTGATGAGGACGATTCGGTCAGCGAACTGCAGCGAACCGAGGCTGTGGGTAATCAAGAAGGTCGTGCGGTTCCGCGAGAATTCTTCGATGGCCTTGCGAATCAGCGCCTCGTCCTGAATATCCACCGCGCTGGTGGCTTCGTCGAGGATCAGGATGGCCGGATCGAGGAGCATCGCTCGGGCCAGCGCGATTCGCTGGCGCTGGCCGCCCGAGAGGCCGAGGCCTCGCTCGCCGATCACCGTGTCATAGCCATCGGGCATTGCGCTGATGAACTGGTGGGCATACGATCGCTTCGCCGCGGTGATGATGGCATCGCGGTTGGCGTGGCGATTGCCATAGGCGATGTTGTTGGCGATGGTGTCCTCGAAGAGGATCGTCTCCTGAATCACCATGCCGATCTGGCTGCGGAGGCTGCGAATCTGCACGTCGCGGAGGTCGTGCCCGTCGATCCGGATCGCGCCCGACTCCACGTCCCAGAACCTCGAGAGGAGGCTCATCATGGTCGACTTTCCACAACCGTTGGGACCGACCAGGGCCACCGTCTCACCGTGTTTCACGGAGAGGTTGACGCCTCGCAAGATCGGATCACGACCGTTGTAGCTAAAACCGACCTGATCGAATTCGATGGTCTTGTAGTGCCGGGGGAGTCGAGCCGCCTTGGGTTTGTCGGCAACTTGAGGTTGGCGGTCCATCAAGGAGCAGATCCGGTCGGCCGCGGCCGCCGCACGTTGGATCCGCGAGTGGACGTTCGCCAGCTTCCGAACCGGGTCCGAGATTCCCGCGAGCGTGGCATAAAGATAGAGCAGGTCTTCGATCGCCATCCGTTGCGAGGCGAGTTGAAGCTTGAAGAGACCGAGGTCGAGGAAGATCGTGCCGTTCAAGACGAGATAGGAGCCGGCGAGTAGTGCGATCGAGACGGTCGACAGTGCGAGCATCTCGAGCACCGGGTCGGAGAGCGCGTCGATGGTGGCGACCCTGACGCTCTTCTTGTACAGACTCTTGGTCTCGAGGAAGAAGCGCCGCCGCTCGCGTCGCTCCATCGTGAATGCCTTGACGACGACGATTCCTTGGAACGTCTCCTGCAAGATCTTGTAGATATTCGACATGCTCTCCAGGGAACGCCGCACGGCTCGTTTCATGATCTGGCCGGCGCGGTTGGCGGTCATCGCCGAGACTGGCACGAGGACCAGCGCCAGACAGGTGAGCCGCCAGTTCAGCCAGAGCGCGATCGACAGGCAACTGATCGCCCGCAGCGGTTCCCGGATCACCTTGCTGAGCAAGGTATTCAGCCCTTGGGCGAACGAATCCATGTCGTTGGTGAACCGCGCAATCAACTCCGAGGAGCCCTGGTCGCTGAAGTTCGAGAGGTCGAGTGCCAGGGTCCGGCGGAAGAAGTGGTTGCGGATATCGAAGAGGGTCAACTGCATCACGTCGGCCACGAGCACTTCCTGAAGGAACAGGAAGAGGCCCTGATGGCGACCCCCGTGATGACCATGACCATCAGCAGGACCAACGTCTGGAAGCCTTTGGCGGGGAGGAACCGATCGATCTTCGGCTGCGCCCAGCGATAGGATTTGAGCCACCAGGTGGTATTGGAACGCTCGTGGAGCAATGAGGCTTGCCGGGAGTCCAGTGGATTGTCACCGGGTGCCAGCGGTAGCAAATCGGCGAAGCGTTTGAACTCGTCCAACGCCGCGTCCGCGACGTGCTGTTCCGCCTGCCGGGTTTGGAGGAGGATCTTATCCCGGTTCCCCGGCCCTGCCTTGCCCTTGAGCGCAATCCCGTCGTTGAAGTCGCGTTCCAACTCCTGGACTCTCGCCCGCTTATCCTCGAAGGCTTTGTGGGCGATCAAGAACTGATCTTTCATGGCGGGCCCGGTCGGGTCGTCCATGCCTTGGATCAGCTTGATCACTCCGAGACGTGCGTCGAGGGCTTGCACCTCGGTTTGTTGCGCGACGATTCGCTCGGCAATCCATTTCTGGCAATTCTCACTATAGAAGAGAATTTTCAGAAGTGGATAGACCGCACTGATGTTGGCGCTCCACAGCAGAGCCACCATCACGGCGCAGGCGAGGGACAGTCCGAACCGGACCCGATATGGCCAGGCGAATCGCACGAGGCGGGCAAAATTCTTCATGGTCGAGAATCGCCGAAGACGGGGTTACCCAATAGCCTCCATGCCATCCCCGACCCGCAGTGACGCGGGCCGAGGCGTTGGGCGACGGGATCATTTACCATCTGTCGGAAGCCTTGGCAATGCGACTTCAACTCTTCGGCAGCCATCTCAAAGAATCCGTCTAGGAAAGATCGCGAATCGGGGTTAGGATTCCAGGCGAGGACGTCCCTCCCTTAGCGGACGGCCGGTCAACCGTCAGGGAGGACGGGGATGAAGGCACTCGCTCTGGTTGACGCCCCTGAACACGTCTGTTGTCGCTATCGGCTTCGGGCCTTCGAACCCGCGCTTGCCGAGGCGGGATGGTCGCTCACCCTCCGCTCCCTGGCCCGGGGCGCATTCCGCCGCTGGTTTCAATTCGCAGAAGCCGCGGAATTCGACACCGTCCTCTTACAGAGGAAGCTCTTGCCCGGCTGGCAGGTTCGCGAGCTGCGCAGGCGTTCACGGCATCTCATCTTCGACTTCGACGACGCGGTCCTCTATCGCGACTCCTACGACCCGCGCGGGCCGCATTGCCGCAAGCGAGCGGGTCGATTCGCTCGGATCGTGCAACTGGCCGACACGGTCATCGCCGGGAACGACTTCCTGGCCGACTGCGCATTAAGGGCGGGAGCGCGGCCCGAGCGGGTTCGCGTGATCCCCACCTGTGTGGATACCGATCAATACACGCCTCGAGCCTTCGGTGAGGAGCGAGCCGGCGCATCCCGGCTCGATCTGGTCTGGATCGGCTCGTCGAGCACGCTCCAAGGTCTCGAGCAGCAGCGGCCGCTCTGGGAACGGCTCGGTCGCGAGGTTCCCGGACTCCGGCTCCGGGTCATTTGTGACCGGTTCCCAGCGTTCGAGTCGATTCCGGTGGTTGAGATCCCTTGGAACGGGGCGACCGAAACCGCGGAATTGGCGGCGGGCGATGTCGGCGTGTCCTGGATTCCCGACGATCTCTGGAGCCGGGGCAAGTGCGGTCTGAAGACACTTCAGTACCAGGCGGCCGGCCTCCCCGTCCTCGCCAACCCGGTTGGGGTCCAGTCCGAGATGGTGGTGCCAGGGGTCAGTGGCCTGCTCGCGGCGACGGATGACGAATGGGTCGACTCGGCGAAGCGGTTGGCGAACGACCCGGGACTCCGCAGACGGATGGGAGTGGGGGCGCGCAAGTCGGTCGAGTCGGGCTACTCGGTCAAGGCCTGGGCCGAGACGTTCGTCGATTCGATCGCCGAGTCGGGTTCAATCCGCTCATCACGATCGGCAAGCTCGCGGCGCGGTCGGATCCGAGCTGAGAGTGAGTCTCGGCAACCGCTGGGGCCGTCCCGTCAAACCTTCGATTCAGAACCGATCGGGCGCTGAGGGTATGCACTTTTACAACGCAACGATAGGCCACAACAGGGCGACTGGATGAGCTGGCTGTTCCGGAAAATTCCGAAGGCCCCCCCCTCGGAGCGTCTGTTCGAACCGCCTGAATGGGATTGGGCGCAGGCGGACGACGTTGGCTGGTGGGTCCGCGCCGACTGGAAACAGGCGTTGATCGGCCCTCGTGGTTTGCGCCTCGAGGAGTGGCGTCGCAACGGTCAGCTCACGGTGGTCAAGACCGGGCCGCATCGCGTTGTTTATCGTGCGGAGTTGCCCGAGGGGGCCGTCTACGTCAAGCACTTTCTGGTCCCCGGCCTGCGGGCGAAGCTGCGGCAGTGGATCCGGCGGGGCAAGGGACGTAACGAAGGGCGGCGCACCCGCTATCTTGCGGCCATCGGCGTCACCACGATCACGCCGATCGCGTTGGGAGAGCAGCGCAAGCGGTTCATCCTCTTCGAAAACTACCTGATCACGCACGCGATCCCCGAAACGCTTCCGCTCGACGAATTCGTCGAAAGCCGACTTCCTCAAGAGCCTGCGCATCGGCAGACGCGGATTCGTCAGAACCTCGCCGCGGCGTTGGGGACGCTTACGGCCCGACTCCATGACGCCGGCTTTGTTCATCAGGATTTCCATCCGGGAAACATCCTGGTCCGGATGGAGGATAATGATGACCTACCCCGGCTCGCGATGATCGACCTTGATGCCTTGCGGGTCTGTCATCCCCTCTCCTGGCCGGAGGCCCAGGTCAACCTGGCGCTCTTGAATCATTACTTCTGGCTGCGCTGTGGACGGTCCGACCGCTACCGATTTTACAAGACCTACCTGCGCGATCGGAAAGTCACTCCCCCTGACCCGAGCGGCTTCGCCCGATCGATTGAGAACGCCACCCGCGCATGGGCCGAACGGCTCTGGCGTCGTTGGGGCAAGCGCTGTCAAGGGAGCAACAAGTACTTCGCCAGCTATCGCGGTCAGCATGCCTGGTCGATCGCGTCTCGCGATCTCGATCCGGACATCGTCAAGGCCCTGCTGGAAGATCCTGACGCTCCCTTCTCCGATCGCGGGACGGTGATTCTCAAGCAGTCGCGGACCACCACCGTCGCGGAAACGACGCTCCTGGTTCAGGGGCGTCCTACTCGTGTGATTTATAAGCGATTCAATAAGAGGTCATGGATTGATCCGTATTTGACCTGGTTTCGTCCGTCGCGTGCCTGGCAGTCGTGGCAAGCGGGCCAACATCTGGCGAGCCGAGCGATTCCGACGCCTCGCAACCTGGCGTTCATAGCGCGGTTGAGGCCCTTCCTTCGCGATCCGGGCTCGTGGTATCTGCCGCACGAGACGTATCTGGTCACGATCAAGGAAGAAGGGTCGATCACCCTGGGCGACTATGTTCACAAGGTCTTGCCCACGCTCGAACCCGTCGCGCGTCGGGCGCAGATCCGGCGTCTGACGCTGGCGCTGGCGAGCCTGCTCCGCAAGATGCATGAACGGTCGCTCTCCGATCGCGATCTGAAGGCGTCGAACCTCCTGATTCTGGGCGATCCCTTGGCTCCCGAGCTCGAGTTGAGCGTCATCGACCTGGTGGGAGTGCGCCTGATCCATCCGTTGCCGAAGCACCGGCAGATCCAGAATCTTGCTCGTTTATATCTGAGCTTGGCCGATGTGAAGGGACGCACCCGCACCGATGCGTTGCGGTTCCTTCGAGCCTACCTTCCCTGGGGCCTGACGCCTTATAACGACTGGAAGGGCTTCTGGCGTGCGATTGCGATCGCCAGCCAGACCAAGATTGAGCGGAACAAGCGGCGGGGCCGCGTGCTGTCGTAACTTGACGAACTCACTCCCATGGACTGACCCACCCGAGCGCAGAGGCAACCACGATGCAGGAGAGACAGCCCGTCTGGATGTATCTGATCCTTGCAAGTTTGGTCAGCCTGGGTTTCGTTGGCTGTGCGACGATGGGCGAGCAGCCTCAGTCACTGGTTCCCACCCAGTACCGAACCCGGACCGGGCCGTATGCCGTCTTCTCCAACTTCCCGATTGCGGCCGACTCTCCCGCGATCCGGAGTCTCCACTCGCTGGAGAATGACGTTGAGGCCAATCTAGGGGTGCGGGTCAACTCCGACGAGCCGCCGGTCGAGGTCTACATTCTCAACGACCGCCAGAGCTTCAGTCACTTCCTGAAGTTCTATTATCCCGAGCTTCCTCCGCGCCGGGCCTTTTTCCTTGCCCAGGGGCCTCAACGCGTCGTCTTCACGTTCATGGGCGAACGTCTCGAGGAAGACTTGCGCCATGAAGCCACTCATGCGCTCTTGAACGTTGCGTTCGGAGACCTGCCACTTTGGCTCGACGAGGGCCTGGCCGAGTATTTCGAGGGGGCCGACACGCAACGCGGTCTGAACAAGGAGCATCTCGGTCGGCTTCCCAAGGACCTGGCAGAAGGTTGGAAGCCCGACCTGGCTCGGCTCGAGACCTTGACCAGCGTGCGTCAGATGACCCCGCGCGACTATCGCGAGTCGTGGGCCTGGGTCCACTACATGCTGAACGGCTCCAACTCGAGCAAGTCGATCCTGCTCGCCTACCTGGCTGACCTCCGGACGGATCCGAAGGCCGCCACATTGTCCGTCCGCCTGCGAGACGAAGACGGGAAGGGTGCTCGCGTTCTACTCGCGTACCTCGATCGGATCCGCGAGTCGACCGTGGCCGTTCGCCCCACGACGGCCGCGACCACCGTCCGTCTTCAGGACAACGCGCTCGAGGCTTCGCGGGTCGCACCCCAACGTCGAAGTGTTTTCACCCGAATGCGTTCGTTTTTCGGCCTTTGATGAAGCCGGTTGTCCTCGACTCGCCCTACTCCGTCGGAGACTCACCGCGTCGGCCCGGCCGCATTCGACCGGCCGGGCCCAGTTCCTCTGCGAAAAGGTCTATCCATCGCAGGGTCGGCCAGGCTGTCCGGGAATCACCGCCACGGCCTGCCCGTTGCGTTTTATCCAATGGTCCCCGCCGCATTCCGTCATTCCACTTCAGTCCAAGAAGTGAGTTCCAGCCTGTTCCTCATTGGTTTGGGGGGCAGACAAGTCAGTCATTTCTTGACCTTGATGGGAATCTGGTTGATCTTGGCGGCCATGATGAAGTCGTTCTCCGAGAGGCCGCCGATCGCGTGGGTCCAGAGCTCGATCGAGACGTTGCGATAGCCTTCGAGGTGGAGGTCGGGGTGATGGCCGTCCTCTTCGGCCAGTTCGGCCACCTTGTTGAAAAAGTCGATGCCGGCCATGAAATTCTTGGCCGTCCAGGTGCGTTTGATCCGCGTTCCGTCGCCCGCGAGTTCCCAACCTTCGAGGTGTGTCAGCAGGGCCTTGGCTTCGTCGGCGGGAACCGGTGGGATGCCCCCTTCGCAGGGGCTGCATTTTTTGCGAACCAATTCGTCGACCGTGAGCGTGCTCATGGGATTGTGCTCCGGAATTGTCGACACCGTGGCGTGATCGGTTTGGTTTGATCCGACCGATCAAAATCAATTATAGAGGCACACCACGTGCCGGAGTCGTTCGCACGCGCTACTGGAAGCTTTCCTGGGCGTTCGGAAAATCTCCCGATCCAACATCGGCGACGTATTTGGCGGCGGCCTTGCGAATCTCGTCGCCGAGTTCGGCGTAGCGGCGAACGAACTTGGGGCGAAACCCTTCGAACAGGCCGAGCAAATCGGGGGTGACGAGGACCTGGCCGTCGCAGCCGGCCCCTGCGCCGATCCCGATGGTCGGGATCGGAATTTCCGCCGTGACCCGGGCGGCCAGCTCGCTCGGAACGCACTCGAGGACCAGGGCAAAGGCCCCGGCCTCCGCGACGGCATGGGCGTCGGCGAGGATCTCGTCGGCGTTCCGCTGTACTTTGTAACCGCCGAGTCGGCGAATCGATTGCGGGGTGAGCCCGACATGGCCCATGATCGGGATATCCGCTTCGACCAACGCGCGGATTGTTGCGGCCGATCGCCGGCCCCCTTCGAGCTTGACGGCCCGGCACTCGGTCTCTTTGAGGAAACGTCCCGCGGAGAGGATCGCTTGCTCGGGAGAGGTCTGGTAGCTCAGGAAGGGCATGTCGGCCACGACCATCGCGCGCTTCGCGGCGCGGGCGACCATCTCGACATGGTAGATCATCTGGTCGAGCGTGACTCGCAAGGTCGTGGTGTGCCCCTGCACCACCATGCCGAGCGTGTCCCCAACCAGCAGGCAATCGACCTCCGCCTGGTCGAGCAGGAGGGCGGTTGTGTAGTCGTACGCCGTCAGGACGCTGATCTTTCGCCCTTGCTGTTTCCAGCGGGCGAAGTCGGGAGGTGTTACGGGAGATTCAGCGGGTGCCATCCAACTCATCCTGAGAATCGATTAAGACCGCGAGCAAGACGCCCGGCCGGTCCACTAGGACTTTGTATCGCCGTCGGATCTCCTCGTGCAAGGCCAAGCGCTTCGGGTCGTCCGTCAAAACGTCGGCGACGAACCGCGCGCCATGGGCCCGATAGAATTCCACGAGGGCCAGCGGTCCGTCCGAATCGAGCGATTTTCCCCACTCGCCGGCGGCCCGCTTCGCGGCCGAATCGGTGAATTCCATTCGGCACCCCCGTCGATCACTTGCGAAGAGCAAGGCTTCGGGCGCGGCCACCCAGGCCTCTCTCGGCACGTTCGCCTCAATGGCGCGGGCGGCCTCAGCCAGGGAAGACCACTCGTCGGGTGTCTTCCAGGTCGACCATGACTGAACCAACGCCAGACCCAGCAACGCCGCTCCGGTGAGTCCCCCGAGCACGCGCTGTCGAACGATCAAAAGGTCGAGTCCCTTTCCCACGCCGACGGCCACGACCGGCGCGAGCATCAGCCAGTAATACTCGTGGTGAAGCTTGCCGGCCAGAACCGCGAGCGCGGCCAGGGTCGAAGCTCCCCAGACCGTCCAGAGCCGGTCGCCGGTGCGTGACGGAAGCAATCCCAGGATCGCCAGGGCCAGGCCAATGGGGGTGAACGACCGAAGCAGAAACCGAGCAACGTGAACCGCCGTCTCGGGACGGAGGAGAGCCGACGGGATGAGGACCCGAAGCCAGATCGCGCCGTTGTCGGCCGAGGCGCGAGAACCGGCTCCAGATGAGATCAAGGCGGCCGCATGCCAGTACCAGAGCAACGCCGGCACGATCAAGGCGGCCGCGAGCGCGACTTTCCAGCCCCACCTCGGACGGAGGATCACGGTGACCAGGGGGATCAGAATCGAGGCCGCCACGATCTTGATCGCCAGCCCGGTCGCGAGCATCACGACGCCAGACAAGAGCCAGAGGATTCGCCCCCCCGCTTCATATTCATCCCAGCAGCGCATCCCGGCGACCAGCAGGCCGATCATCAGGGCGTCCGGCTGAAACGATCGCCCATAACGCACTGTGACGGGGAAGACGACGAAGGCCGCCAACGCCAGCAGGGCCGGGCGGCCACCAAGGCGGCGCCTTGCCAGGCCATGAAGTCCCCAGCCTCCCAGCGCGATCGCTAGGGCCGAGACCAGCCGCCCGGACGCCTCCAGGGGGAGGCCTGTCAGCCGATGCAGTCGGGCCGCGGCCCATGCGTAAAGGGGAGGCTCGACGAGAAAGAGGTTCGGCAATGGCGCGGTGTCGAGCTGGGGACGCAAGAAGCCCGATCCTCGGGCAAGGTTCCGGGCGACCATGGCCGTCGGAATCTGCCGCCCCACGTAGTTCTCGACGATCGGCTGGTCGAGGTTGATCGCGCGGATGCCGACGGTCAGGAGGAGCAGCCCAACCACCGCGAGCGATTCACGCGAGAAATACAAAAGAACTCGCCTCCTTGACCGTTCCGGCAGCGTTCCTCAGCCCCTTCAAAAACAAAAGAAAAAGGGCCTGCTCGCGCATCGTATCGACCTTCCGAGCGGCCGGTCAAGCAGGGAACCGAGGCCGCGAGACCGCGGAACGGGCATCTTCAAAAACATCCAGAATAGTTTTGCTTCGAAGACGCGAAAGTGGCAGGATCAGGTCGTTAGTCCTCTCTTCTTTTTATTCCCAATACGTTTCGTGAGCGTGGTTTCGTGAGTGGATGAATCGCGACACCGCGCGATCGTATCTGACTCGGGAGACGCGACATGCAAGTCCGTGATGTCCTGAAGTCCAAAGGCGGTCAGATCTTCTCGATCGAGCCCGAGGCGACCGTGGCTGAAGCCGTTGCGCGGATGGTGCAGAACAATATCGGCTCGTTGCCGATCGTCGACGCACAAGACAATCTCATCGGGATCATCTCCGAACGCGACCTCCTTCGCGGCATTCATAACCACGGCGAGAGGATTCGCGGCCTGCTCGTCTCGGAGTTCATGACCCGAAACCCCGTGACCTGTGAACTTGATGCCAATGTCGATGACGTCATGGGCCAGATGAGTGAGCGTCGGATCGCCAAAGTGCCTGTCCTCAGCGGGTCGAAGCTCGTCGGAATCGTCTCCGTGGGCGACGTCATCAAGGTCCTCTACGACAAGGTGCAGTCCGAGAACCAACATCTCATGTCGTACATCCACGGGGCGATGTAAACCGGCTCAAAGCGGCCCAGTGAGAACCGAGAGTGACTCCTCGTCGTGACCGTTGGATCGATCAAGATCCAACGGCGCACGAGCTCAGGCACCGATCACCGCCCGAGCAACGGTTCTTCGAGGAGTTGTCGGTGGGGTGGGCCGAATTCCGGGGGACGGGGGCCGTTCCAACGGCTATAGACGGCCGTCATGTCGGCCAGGCGGGCGCGGACCCGCGGATCGATCTGCCCCGATTGGAACCTCCACGACCAGTTCCCGTTGGCAATTCCAGGAGTGTTCATTCGTCCTGAGCTGTCCAGTCCCAGGATGTCCTGCAAGGGAATGACGACGGTGTCGGCCACTGACGCCAGCGCGATCCGGATCAAATCCCAGTGAATTTCCGAACCGTTGGTGCCCAGGTAGCGCAGTGCGAAGGCCCGCTCGGCCGCGATCTGCTCGGGCGTCTGGGTGGACTCGATGTGGGACGTGTGAAACCAGCCGACCGAGGTCTCGTTGTCGTGGGTTCCCGTGTAGGCGACGCAATGGTTGACGTAGCGATGCGGCAGGTGGAGCTCCGTGCCGGAATCTCCGCCGAAGGCAAACTGAAGCACGCGCATGCCGGGCAGGTCGAAGCGGTCGCGTAGAGCCTCGACTTCGGCGGTGATTTCCCCGAGGTCTTCGGCAATCAAGGGGAGCCCTTGCAGTCCGTCCCGGAGCGCCTCGAGGAAGGCGATGCCTGGTCCCAACGCCCACCGACCGGTCGCAGCCGTCTCGGAATCGGCAGGCACTTCCCAGTAGGCCTCGAAGCCGCGGAAATGGTCGAGGCGAACGAGGTCGACGCGGTCGAGTACGGACTTCAGCCGGGAGATCCACCAGGCAAAACGCTCGCTGGCATGAGCGTCCCAGCGATAGAGCGGGTTGCCCCAGAGCTGGCCGGTCTCACTGAAATAATCGGGGGGAACGCCGGCAACGAACAGCGGCCGGCCCGTCTCGTCGAGCTGGAACAGGTCGGGCCGCGCCCAGACATCGGCGCTGTCTTGAGCGACGAAGATGGGCAGGTCGCCAATCAACTGAATATGGTGCTCCACGCAGGTGGCACGCAGGGCATCCCATTGCTGCGCGAAGGCGAATTGCACGAACTTGTAGTAGAGGATCGCGTGGGCCAGTTGACCGCGACACCGCTCGATCGTCCTTGGCTCGCGTATGACGAGGTCTGGCTCCCACTCGTGCCAGGCCGCCCCACCGTTCGCCTCCTTCAGAGCCATGAATAGAGCGTAGTCACCGAGCCAATGGTCGTTCTCCTGAAGGAACGACTGGAATTCAGGATGTTCCGGCGGGAAGCGGTCGAACGCACGTCGGAGCAGCCGATCTTTGGCTTCCGCCACGGCGTCGAAGCCGACGTGGGCTTCGGGCAGGGTGGGATAATCGCCGAGATCGCCCGGCCTGAGCCAACCCGCCTCGACCAGCAAGTCGGGGTTGATGAGCAGTGGGTTGCCCGCGTGAGACGAGTACGATTGGTAGGGCGAGTTGCCGAAGCCGGTGGGACCGAGCGGGAGGATCTGCCACCAGCGCTGGCCACTCTCAGCGAGGAAGCGGACGAATGCGTGCGCCTCCGGACCAAGATCGCCGATCCCGTAACGGCCAGGCAGCGAGGTCGGATGGAGTAAAACTCCGCTAGCTCTCGGGAGCCGCATAGAAAAGCGTTCCTCTTCTTTTCGGTGCTATCGGTCGGTTCGACTTGAAGCCGAGGCGCACCGGCCTCCATTGCCACTATCCGGCCGGGTGTGAATTAAGCCGGTATCCGTTCCCCTGGCGTTGGATCGCCTTGAATCCGAGGCATTCCACCCGGCTCCGCCGGCCCGTCCAACGATCAGCTGGGCCCCACTGGACCACTTTGATCAGGAGCCGACCACGATAACGCGCCGCGATTGCTTCGGCCAAGCCGTTGCACGCGCGCCCCTGGGGATAAATCGGAACCCCGCGCGCCTCGCGGCTCCAGGCGGTCAGGTCGAATCTCCTCCACGAGTCCTGTCCGGGGTCCTGGAGATGAGCCCGAAGATCGGGAGTCAACTCGTCCCATTGCGCCTCGTGTAGAAAGACCTCGGTTCGTTCGACATGGCTGGCGTAGAGCGCGTGTCCGGGCCAGGCGTCGAACCACCCCTTGCGCTCACACAGCGGCAGGATCACGGCGATCCAGAACAAGAATTGAGCGGGGCGGCCGAGCCACAACTCGCGTCTGGTGGCAGCGTCGGCTCTCGTGGAGCAGGAAAAGTTCGGCCCAAACACGATCGCGATCTCGACCATCATCGCGACGTTCCAGACCAGGACAATCGTGCTGTGGCGAAGCCCCCAAGGCCCTAGAATCCAGAGCAGCGCCGTATGGAGCACGAGCGCGGCTGCCAGCCCCATCCGCCGCGTCCGAGGAACGATCAAGGCGATCGCCACGCCAATTTCCCAGAGCGGCATCGCCAGGATCGCCGCCATCCGTCCCGCAGCAGGCCACTCGGCCGGCTCAAGTCCGAGGGGCCTGACGGCGGTGACCAGGAAGAGGTTGCCCAGCTCGTTGCAAAAGGAGACGTCGAGTTTCGAGAGGCCCGAGTAAAAATAGAGCGCAGCAAACCACCAACGAGCGTAGAGCAACGCGCGATCCGGCGGGAGGCTGACCAGGAGAATTCCGATCATCAAAAACTGATACGTCCAGGGTTGGAACCGGTGCTGATCCCCGAGGATCAACACCAGGAGGGTCCCAATCCCGATCGCCATGGAGGACTTCCAGGCGATTCCCGCCGTCGAAAGTCCGACGGCGGCCAGGAGCACGGCGAACGGAATGAACGTGAGGGATCCCTTGAGTTCGGGAAACCCAGCAACAAACGGGACGCGCGGAAACGCACCGCGGTCGATCCAGAGTGGCCAGGAGAGGACCAGCATGACGAGCGTGGCCAGGCCAAGCGCGAGCCGCAGCCGGTCCCGAATCCTGCCGGTATCAGTCGACTCGGAGGTGAAAAAGTCTTTCCAGCTCAAAGTTCCTGGGCCAACGCAAAGATGCCGCCCCCTTCGCGTTTCAGTTTCCCCTGCGCCACGAGCGCATCCCAGACCTCCGGAGGATGCCCACCGGGGGGCGTGATGCCCCCGATTCTCGAGGCCTTGCTCCCGATCCCCAAGCCCGACGCGTCGTCCAGCCTGGCAAGCTTGAGCCGTTTCTTGAATGCCTTGTAGGCCCGCTTGATCTCCTCGTCCGTGGCCATTGTCAATGAACCTCTGAATCCGTGGCAACCGACCGATTTCTCTCCAGGCCGAGGGTAGTGCAGCCCGCCTGGGAACGCAAGAGAGCGCGACGACCGGAATCAAGTGAGAAACTCCCCGATCGCTTTTCGGAACCCCGCACCATCCTCGATATGAGGGAGATGTCCCACGTTGGGCAAGACGACGAGCCGCGATCCTGGAATCAGACCGGCCAACTCCTCCGCAACCGGAATGGGGTTCACCAGGTCGAGCTCGCCGGCGAGGACAAGCGTTGGGCTACGGATCCCCTGCACCCGCTCTTTGGCTTCGTGGACGGCCGCGGCATGGGCCTGTCGGGCGAAGGCCTCCGCATCCTGGGGCCAGACATTCCGCTCGGAAAACCGGACGAGGCCTTCAACCTGGGGCACGTTTCGGTAAAAGGTCGGTGCCACGAGCCAGGGGAGCGTCGCCCGTGTGAACTCCGCCGGCTCGCTCCGCCGCCGCAAGAGGACCCACGAGTCTATCACCGCCCTTCGCCAGGCATTCGCACCCGCGTGGGACGACGCCAGCACAAGGTGTCGGACCTTCTCCGGGTGCCGGATCGCCAGTTCCTGCGCGACCGCCCCACCGAGCGAGTGACCGACCACGTGCGCGGAGGGGAGACCGATCGCACCGAAGGCCCCGGCGACGTCGTCCGCCAGATCGGCCGTCGTGTACCCGGCGGTCGCCCGATCACTCCGGCCGGCGTCGCGTGCATCGAGTGCGATCGTCCTGAACCTGGCACCAAAATGTTTGATCGTCACGCTGAACGAGCGATGATCGCCCCCCAGCCCACTGAGGAAGACCAGCGGATCCCCCTGCCCCGCCTCCTCATAAAACAGGTGAACCCCGTTCGCAAGGATCTCGGGCATCGTCGCGTCCTCCCCTTCATTTCTGGCTCGTAAAATCGACTTCTATGAACTTCCCGCACTCCGAGGTCTTGACTTCGCCTCGAATGTCCGGCATTATAGTCCTACCGCAAAGGCCCCCATCGTCTAGTGGCCTAGGATACTAGGTTCTCAGCCTAGGGACCGGGGTTCGAGTCCCCGTGGGGGTATTTTTCAAGCGGTCGAAGGGGTTACGTCGAGAGGCGTAACCCCTTTTTTTTTGTTGCGGCCAGGTCGTGCAATCGATCTGTAACAACAGGACTTTCGCGCTCACCTAGGATTGGGGGGACCGCCCCCGATACCCACAAGGTTGGCTTGGGCAGATTGAAAGAATCTGGCCACCTACCCAAAGCCGAGCCCCCTGCCCTAATCGACAGCTTTCAGGTGATCATCGCCGGGTTAGTGACCCGGTGGTTCTCGGGCGTCAGACGGGAGAAATCCTCGTCAGCTTCCATGACCGAGGACGCCTTGGCGTTCACCCCACTGGACCCAGGCCTGGGCCATCAGTCGCACTTTTCCCATGGCCTCGGGCGGGACGGGGTTCTGCTCGGTGATCGCCTCC
The DNA here is from genome assembly GCF_045290345.1 of Singulisphaera photorubra. Lineage (GTDB taxonomy): Bacteria > Planctomycetota > Planctomycetia > Isosphaerales > Isosphaeraceae > Singulisphaera. Next base: position 8,321,323 of record NZ_CP155447.1, read on the forward strand.
AGAGCCCAGAACCACCGATTGGGCTCGCGGCTCAACTCTTCAAGGATCAGGGGGACGACTGGAACCCCCATTCCGATGATGCTCTGGTAGGGCTTGAGCATTGCAATCTGGGCGGAATTGGAGAGGTGACGCGATTCCTGTTTCCATTCGGTGGCAAGCCGCTGGAATCGTTCCGCGACGCTCAGTCTTTCGGTCGCCGATTGTGGCGGGGAGGGAGACTCCGACATGGCCGTGCGCTCGTTGCACGCGAACGTCCGTCACGAGCGGTAGCCCGAACTCGGCTTCATTCTAACGCCGGGGCAGAACGCCCCAAGCCGGAACCGGTCCGGGCTTCACGCCATCCCTTTGAGCGTGATGTCCTGCCACTACTGACACAAATCTGACACAATAAGGGTCACACAAAGCCCCTGTGAATTTTGTCGGAAATATGTTTTGTTTTGTATGTGAAATGTTGGTGTGATTCCGTTATGGAGAAACACGACTCCTCAAGGGTGATCCCTGACGCCATGCCGGTCCCAACGTGTTGAGCAGGATATGGCCCGTTCGCGTTCTCACCCGTTACGCAGGCCAGCGACTCAATTGGGTTGAGAGTGTCGACTCGGACATGAAGAGGCCCATCGTGCAACGACCTCGTTCCCGCATGACGATCCGTTGGATGATGTTGCTGGTGGTTCTCGTCGCTTCTGTCCTCAGCTTCTGGGCCTACCTTGATCGGTGGGAGAGGCGACGGGTGGTGATGTACCAGCAGCAGGGTGTGACTCGGTCAATCATGCTTGTGGCCGAGGAAGACTTCGCGGCAGCCGGACACACGCGATCGCAGTTCCGGCAGGTGGGAACCAGTAAAGCCTATACAGACCACTGGACGGAGCGGCTCGAAGCGTGGGGGAGTCGCGATGGGCGGGATGTGCTCCTGCTCCGCGCGGTCGTGTCGGGTGCCAATGGCCGGTTCAGGGCTCCGCCGATCTCAGTCGAGATCGACGGCTTCCCATTCGAGTCTCCCTGGCTGGATCGTTTGCTCCGCGCCTACCGCACGAAGGGTTGGCAGTATCGAGTGGTCAGACGCTCGAACTTGTAGAACGCCCTCAGGCGGCGCTCCCCGAGTTCAGGGGAATCCAGGGACAGCGATCGCTGGTGGGAAGGCCAAGGGAGGGAACCACTTCGATCCCTCCGACGCATTAGTCTTTGGTGCGTCAATGTTTATGGGTTGAACGTCGGGTAAAGCTTCGCCAAACCCGTTATGAACTTATCGACGATGATGCCATGGCCGCTCGCGTTGACGTAGGGCGAAACGGGTTCGGCGAAGCTTTAGCAGGAATTCGGCCGTGGGCTTTTTTGGAGCAAGTGGCCACACACTTTATTTGGGAGGGCTGGGAGGATTAGGGGGGGCGAGTTCGATATAGACGCCGTTGGAATATCTAGGCTTCACAATCTACCCCCTTTGGGTACCTGGTCACCAATCTCGCGGGAAACCCGCACGTCCGGATCTGTAGGGGGCTCGGGCGGCAACGCCCGAGCCTACCCGACCCATTTTTCTCCTGATCGGTGACCCTCGTTGTTTGGGGGCGGAAGTCAAGGGATTGTTTGCGACTTATCGCTGGCCATCGGCGTGGTGGAGATCAGCGAGAAGTCTCCTTTAAAGGCCACCGCATCTGCCACCACTCCGACGACGTGTATTACCGGTGAACACAGCCGCCAACACCGCCCTCTCGACGACCTGACATGCCCAAGCAACCCGCTCATGGCAGCCGCATGGGCAGGTCCGCGTCCGTTACGCTCTCGGCCGCGACGACTACTTATCCTTCTTCGGAGCGTACCCCTTCCACACCCATTCGATGGCGTGCGGGAGGAATTGCTGCTGGGCGTTGCCGACGCTGTGGCCGGCCCCGCGGCAGAACAGGTACTGGTACTCGTACCCCTTGGCCTTCAGCACCTTGGCCATGCGGTGGTTGGCCTCCACCCAGTCGTGCATGCCGTCCCGCATCACGTTCGGGTTGAGCAAGTCCGCGTCGCCGACGGAGATGAACAGTCGGATGGGCTTCTTGGGACTGTTGGGGATGAGCGTCTCGTGGAAGCCCCAGGCCCCGTCTGGGTACTTCGGGTCGAACGGCCACGCCTGGTTCACGAACGTGCCCGACGTCGTCAATACGCGGCGGTACAGGTCGGTGCGGAACCAGGCCATGATGAGCGCGGCCGAGCCGCCGGAACTGTTCCCCATCGCCGCGCGGCCGTCGGGGTCTTTGGTTAGCTTCACCCCGCAGTTTTTCTCCACCCGCGGCAGCACTTCTGTTTCGATGTACTCGGCAAAGTCACCATTCATGTTGTCATATTCTTTGCCGCGTTCGTGCCCCTGGGCGTCGCCGCCGCCGTTGGCAACCCAGATGACGATGATCGGCGGGATCCGCTTCTGGGCGATCAGGTTGTCGAAAATGTGCAGCAACTCGGCGTTGGGCTTCCCGCCCGGGCCGTCGTGAATGACCTGGAACGGTGCGTCGTTGCCCGCTTTGTACTGCGCGGGAATGTAGACCGTGATCTTGCGATTGTAGTCGATGGTGTGGGTCTCGACGATCAGCGTCTTCGGGTTGCTCGGATCGACCTTCCCGAACTCCTTGCGGGCGATTCCGGGATTGAAGAGCTTGGTGTCCTTCGAGTCGATGACGAACTGCTCCACCTTCCCCTCGGGAACGCCATCGACCTTTTTGCGTTCAGGCGCGGGCACGTACTTTGGCCCGATGACGAAATTCTCGTTGGTATCGAGCGGAGGGTTCTCGCCCTCTTTCAGCACCTTGAACGGCGGGGCACCCGGGTCATCGAAGTTGCGCACCGGCGGCGCGGCCAACACGCTGGAGCATGAGAGAGCCGTGATCAGAAAAACTAACTGCGGCTTGAACATGAAACCCCTCGTCGATTCGTCTTCTGGTGAGCGCCCATGACGGCACTGGAGTGAACGCTGTGGTGCATCCTATTTACCCGATTTCGCATCGGTCGGCACTACGCCGCGGAAGAAGCCCACAACTTAACACTCCCGCTTACCGGGTCGACCTCGCAGGCCTCCCCGGCCACGGCTGCCTCACCCGCCCGCTCGAACGCTTGCAAGAACATCTCAGGCGGCTGGGCGCCGGACAGGGCGACGCGGCCGTTCACGATGAAGAACGGCACGCCTGACACACCGAGCCGGCGGGCCTGCTCCTTCCCGGGCCTCACCAGGTCCAACCCGACGTCCCCAACGAGCCGCTCGTTCACCTCCGCCCGATCGAGCTGCCCCGGCCGTCACCTCGGCCAGCGTCGCCCTGTCGGACAGGTCGCGGCCGTCGGTGAAGTCAGCCAGGAATAGGGCCTCCGCCACCGCATCCTGAACGCCCCGCTCGCCTGCGAGCCAGGCTGGAACGGGTGCCAGCGGTCGGAGGCCGTGCGGCCTTCAAAGGCCTTCTCCAGCCGTCGCTTACCGATGAAGTACCACGGGCAGATCACGTCCGAAATCACGTCGATGGTCAGCATCGAGGGAACCTCCCAGACTCCGCATGTCCCGAGATCTCACTGGAGGCGGATGGCCGCTATATCCCGGCCGTTACCCCCCGCTTCTTCTCCGTCGCCGTCAGCCCGTGAGTGACCGAGATCGGGCCGCTGACCCCGGGGGGAAAACCGCGTCTCAGGCTCAAACCGGCCTCCCGCTGGTTCCGGAAAAGGTTGCAGAACCTCGTAGGGGTTGAAATCCGGGGCGGAGTCGGGTTGTGGCTCGTTCTTCTCGCGACTTATGGACAGATACCCCCCCTGGGCTTCGTGTTACCGCTTGTACGCGGTTGCATCCCGTCGTTTAGGGTGTTTTCAAAGAGGGTCAGGATCACGATAGGATTCGCATAACGATCATATGTTTAGTGTATTAAACGTGGTAAATACGGATTTGCCAAGGCGATTCTCCCAGGTGTCAATCCCCGGTTTGGCATGATTGATGCAGGTTCAAGCCACCTTGGTATGTGCGAAACGGACTCGACGGCTCAGCCAGACCGAGGTGACCCATGTCACACGAGCAAGGCGAATTCCCTCATGGCAATCAGGGACTGAAGCCCGAGGCACTCAGTAACGAACTTCTCAAGCTCAAGATCGACGATTTGTTTCAGGAGGTCGAGAGCCTCAAAGCTCGGGTCGCTCGCCTGGAGAGTGAGTCCAAAAAAGGCCATGTAGCCCGCTAGGGCTGACACCACCGATTTGACTCGGCGCGAAACTCCTCCAGACCCGCTGTCAGGAGCGGCCCGGTGTGACCTGTCATCAACGTCCCGAGAAGGACAATTATGGCACAGACTTGACAATTGAAGAACTTGGAAGGATAGTGTCCTAAGATGTCACTCGGGGGCGAGGGATAGTGGAGCCTGGCTCCGGTCTCCTTGCTCCGCTTTGCTGACCCTCTCGGGATAAGGACACGCTCATGCCGGAAACCGTCGTGCACTTCCAGATTCGCATGCCACCGGCGCTGCATGAGCAGTTGGCGAGCTGGGCCAAGGAAGACAAGGCGTCGCTCAACGCACTGATCGTCTCGATCCTCAAGAACGATGCCGAGAAACGCGAGTTGGGGGAAAACCGGGCGTCGAGTCGGACGGACGAGGCAGCGCGGTAGTGGAAGTCCGGCCATTTTTTTTAAGGAGCGGCGGCCCTTGGCCTTGAATCGAGGGTTTGGTCCCTTCGTGCGGTTCGCTGGGGAAATCATGGTGTTCCGAGCATGAACCTTTCGGTCCGCGAGACAGCGAGCCTTCTGACCGTCTCCGAGAAGACGATCTATCGCTGGATCAAACAGCAGACCATCCCGGCCTACCGAGTCCAGGACCAGTACCGCTTCAATCGCGCGGAAATCCTGGAATGGGCGACTGCGCGCCGGCTGAAGGTTTCCAGCGAGATTTTCCAAGAGCCCGAGGCCGCCGACCAACCGATCCCGTCGCTGCTGGCCGCCCTGGAAGCGGGCGGCGTCTTTTATCGGGTCTCGGGTTTCGATAAGGAAAGCGTGTTGCGCGAGGTGGTCGGCCTCCTCAGATTGCCGGAAGAGGTCGACCGGGACTTTCTGCTCCGGGTCCTGATTGCACGTGAGGCGATCGCCCCCACGGCCGTCGGCGATGGAATCGCCATCCCCCACGTGCGCAACCCCGTCGTGCTCCACGTCGGGCGTCCCATGATTGCGCTCTGCTTTCTGGATCAGCCCATCGAGTATGGCGCCTTGGATGGCAAGCCGGTCCATACCTTGTTCACGATCATCAGCCCCACCACGCGGGCTCACCTCCACCTCACCTCGATGCTATCCTTCGTCCTGAAAAATCCGGGCTTCCGCCAAGCGATCGAGCGGCCCGAGGCACGCCCCGAGATCTTGAGTCACGTCGAACGCGCAGAAAAAGCACTCGCGGCCTCTCGGCCCCAACGTGTACCTGATGAGGGCGTGGACCCGTCTTCGGGGGCCTTAGCCTAAAATTGGGCCGGATGCGGTGAGGATCGCTCGTGGTCGCATGACCGTGGGACTGAGGCCCGTTGGGACCCCGGACCGTGGCCGTCGTGGGGCCGTCGGTATTGCTGGGGGAGCCACTGGCAATCGCCAGGCTCAGCGGAGATAATTTGGTGCAGTTTCTGCTGGAGGCGATCGTGCGTCGCGGATCAATGCGGCTCTGATTCCGCAGTGCGTCCGATGTCGATTGTCTTCGACTGAAACGGGGTCAAATGCAAGGTCCAGGCTTGTCCGGAACCTGCGCGTTGGCTAATAGCGAAGGGAAAGTTCGCGCCAAGTCCCCCCCCCGCATTGCCGCACGACCTCTGGATCTTGAGTGCAGGCTCTGGCCTGAAGCGTCACATACTCCTTTGGAGAAGCAGGAAGCTTGGAGCTCAGGCTGTCCCCCGACTGCCTTTGCCAGACTTCTTGACGCACTCGAGATCAATAATGAATACGATTGATTATATTTACAGATTCGATCCGAAGAATCCGACCGCGAAACCCTTGACCCGCGATGCGGAGGCCGCGCGGCGGGCCCTTGAAGACGGGAACCGGATGTTCTCGCACTGGATGGAGAGCTGCCGGACCAACACGACTTCGCTGGGCGAACCGCGCTACGTGGTGCAGTGCAACGGGTTGGAGATGGGCATGAAGCGGACCTACGGGGAGATGCCCACCCAGTCGCCGTTCGCGGTGGTGGTCGGGTGCTCCGACGCTCGGGTGCCGACCGAGATGCTCTTTGGTCAGGGGTTCAATGATCTGTTCGTGATCCGGGTCGCCGGCAACGTCCTGGATGACGCCTGCCTGGGAAGCGTGGACTATGCACTCACCAGCTTGAGCCATAGCATTCGGGTGGTCGTCATGCTCGGCCACAGCGGTTGCGGAGCGGTGACAGGAGCGGTCGAAGCCTATCTCCAGCCGCTGAAGTTCTGGTCGAAGGCGGTCACTCCCATGCTCCGCTCGATCACGCAGCGGATCTTTGTCGCGGTCCGGGAAGCCGCCAACGGGATCAAGGACGTTTGGGGCCCGGACGCCCGTGACATGCCTGGCTTCCGGGAGGCATTGATCGAGACGGCGGTCTGTCTCAACGCCGCTCAAGCGGCCTTCGCCCTTCGCCAGGATGTGGAACGCAACGCCCGCTGGGAGATCGAGGTGCTGTACGGGGTTCACAACATCCGCAACCATCAGGTTTGTATGCCTGTTGATCCTGCCGCGGCGCCCTCCGACGAGCACGTTCATCTCGCAACCGCGCCGACCAACCCCAAGGAGTTCTACGCGCTCGCCGTGAAGATGGCCCAGATACTCAAGCCAGGCCGCGAGACGACCTCCGCACCTGCGCAAGCGAGTGCTAACGGGAATGCACGGCGGCCGCTTGATGTGTCGGATGCGGACCCCGCGACGGCCTGAGCGGGCCTGGAGGCACGAACGACCGTTCGATGCCTCCCCTGTCGCTTTCCGAACTGGGTTTGACCCCAGGAGAATCGACGCAATCCAGGTCTGCGGAGCTCCGTCGGACGCGTCGTTGCCCGACGCCTGATGTCGGCAACGAGCGTCCCTGGCATGGCAGCTTATTTCCCGGTACTGAGCGCTGAGTTCGCGCGAGCGATGGCGAAATCGACGAGTTCCTGACAGCGGAAGAAGCCCTCCCAGTAGTTGTGCCCCTGCCCCTTGGCGACGACCAGGGTGACGGCATCAGCGGCACCGGCCGCTTGGTAACGCCTTGCGAACTCCGCGGAGTTCGCTTGCAGGGGAACAACCTTGTCATCGTCGCCGTGAATGAAGAAGGCCGGCACGCGATGCGCTGCGAGAACCTTGACCCGCTCAATCGGATTCAAGGTTCCGAGCTGGGCCTCGAATTGTTCCGGCGTCAAGTCATAAGCAGGTGCGGCGAGTTTCAGGCCTGGATAGGTTCGGACGTCGAAGACCGGGTAGATCCCGGCGATTCCGGCCACCTTGTCCGGGTTCTCGGCTGCCCAGCTCGAGACCCAGAGGCCGCCGCGGCTCCGTCCGAGCAGGCAAGGACGTTTCCCGAAGCCCCGTTTCTCGGTCAACTCGTCATAAAGCTTGGTGAGAAGCTCGCGGCTTTTCGGGCTGCCATAGGCCTCGCCCACGTCGATTCCCGCGACGGCCACCCCTGCGTTGAGAAATTGCTCGTGCATCCATTTCTCATGCAGGTCGGGGTACGCGGGTAGGGTTGGGGCATAGAGGATCCAGGGTTGCGGAGTCTGCCGTTTCGCCTTGGCTGGCAGAAGAATGAAGGCTGGCCGTCCCGCGACGAGGAACGACTCCCCGGGGAGGATCAGTTCCTTTTTGGGAACCTCTGCGCCCGTTGGATTTGGCTTCGAATCGGTTTGAGCGAGCAGAGTGCCCGCGGCTTCGCTGTGGGGAGCGGATGTTGATGCGTCTCTGCCCTCGAGACCTTGGCTGGCGGAGAGTTCCAGCGCCGTCGAGATGACGATAAGCCCCGTCAAGGCAAAGTGAGATTTGCGCATGATCACCTCGGAAGAGAATGGTTTCGCCGCATTCTATTCGCTGGACGACCGCGATGCCATTGAGCGAAAATTACCCTTGGCCATGGTGGTTTGGCGACCACTTGAGGGAGTCACTCAAGACGGTCACCACGCGAGACAGGAGGAATCTCGAAGGGGCCGGCCGAAGGTTCTCACTGGCGAGAGAAAAGACAACCTCTGATTGGGCTTTTCGCCTCGGGGACTGACCGGGTGGCCTGGCTTGTCCGCCTCGAATTCCCTGCGTCAATGCAGGCCTGCATCCGTCAGGTATATTTGAGGGAACGCGCCTGGTGGTACCGGTTTCACGCCCCGCGTGAGCGCGATTCACGGCCGGCCCTGCGCCCAGACGAACACCTCTTGAGGACGACACCGATGAGTGACAGGGTGAAACGATCGTTTCGACCGAGCGCTGAGTGCGTCGAAGAGCGTTGCGTCGCGACGGCTCATACCTTGGCCGCCGGCGCTGAACTTCATGCCATGGCGGTTCGTCATCGTGCCGAGCGAGCGGCGATGGTGCTCGCGCGGCTCCCTCAGTTTCAGGCGCCGACGGGAACGGCTCAGGTGAGCGGACCCGCCATTGTCACGGAGCGGGCGACGATCGAGTCGATGCGGGTCAAGCGACGCTTTCCGCGTCCTAATCCCAATCCTCGCCCCGATCCCAACCCCGGGTCAGGGCCCAATGGTGGAATGGGTTTGATTCGGTTGGGGCTTCCCAGTGGCTTTCTCGACTACGGTGTTGTGAGCCTCTGGAACAACACGAACACGACGGTCACGTTCGGGATCTCCGCGTCGACTTACCGCAACGGCCAAACCTTTTTCTTCACGTTCCGGCCTGGCCAGAACCAGTCTTTCTATGCCCCGGTGGTGAACGGAATCAAGCCGCTCTTTCAGGTGACGTTCAACTCCGATCCGCGTAATTCGATCCCGCTGCCGCAGCAGAATATCGTCTTTGAATCCCCTCGTTACGTGCCTCAGGGAACGGCCGGTTGGCCCTATGCGATCGGGTACGGAGTCAACGGATATTTCCTCACGCAGATTTGAGGCAGGAGCAGACGAAGGGGCATGGCCTTGCCTCGGGTTGGTCAATGACTTGGCCGGGTGCGAGGCGGCCGGATGGCGGTCTCGTGCCAGTATTGACGGAGCGTGACGACCAGGTCGCGATAACGCGGGTATTCGGCCGGCTTCTGAATGTACGTGTTCGCGCCAGCCTGATAGGTCTGGAGAACGTCCTCATCGCGCAGCGACGTGGTGAGGACGACGACCGGAATCGTCCGTAACAACGGGTCGTTCTTGATCTGGGTGAGAACCTGACATCCGTCGATCCCGGGGAGGTTCAGATCGAGCAGGATCAGGTCGGGTTCCAGGTCTGTGTCGGACTTCGGGTCTTGCAGGCGGACTAGATAATCGAGCGCTTTGCGTCCGTCATGGATGACGGTCAGGCGGTGCGGGACGTTCCCGTCGTGCAGCGCCCGCTCGATGATCATCACGTCGGCCCGACTGTCCTCGACCAGGAGGATATGAAAATCAGGTCGCATGAGTCACTTCGGTTTGCGGCAAGGAAGGTTCGGGTGGAGATCGGCGTAAGCTAATGAAGAACGTCGACCCTTGATTTGGTTCGCTTTCGACCCAGATCCGGCCGCCATGGGCATGGACGATCTTGCTCCCAATTGCGAGTCCGGCACCTGTACCTTCGTACTCTTCTCGCGTGTGTAAGCGCCGGAAGAGCTGAAAAATCTTCGTATGGAACTGGGGGTCGATACCGATGCCGTTGTCTCGCACATAAATGGTGAGCCAGGGGCCAGGCTCGTCGGCCAAGGTTCCCACCTCGACCCAAGGCTCGGCGCTCTGGTTGTACTTCAGCCCGTTGCTAATCAAGTTCGCCAGAAGTTGGCCGATCCGGTCGCGGTCCCCCCATAAGGTTGGCAGCGGGGCGACCGTCCTGACTTCCGCACCTTTCGTGCGAATCAACTCGCCCAGATCGGCCTTGATGAACGACATAACCTCTTCCAGGTTAACCGTCGTGAATTCGCCTGTCACCCTCCCGGCTCGAGAAAGCGTGAGCAAGTCGTGGATCAGGGCTCGCATGCGTCTTGATGCGTCGACCAAGTAACGCACGTATTCCTGGCCGTTGGAATCGAGCTTGTCGCCGCAATCTCGAAGCAAGAAGTCGGAGAAGGCGATCAAGGTTCGCAACGGTTCCTGGAGGTCGTGTGAGACGACGTAAGTGAACTCGTCCATCTCCTTGTTCTTCCGCGAGAGCTCGTCGATCGTCGCGGCGAGTCGGTCGTTCTTCTCCCGGAGTTCAGCCTCCAGCCGGTGTCGCGCGGTGACGTCTTGGGCCACGATTCGGGTGTGAAGCAGCTTCCCACCCGATCCAACGACGGTTGTGCCCGAGACCCAGACGTCGATGGTCTCCCCGCTTGCCATGACCCACTGGCTCTCGATCTCGACTTTGCCTTTCAGGCGAAAGTCGGCGAACCGGCCCGCGAACAGAGACCGTCGCCATTCGGGCAAGAGTCGCTCGTAGGCTTGGCCAATGACCTCGTCACGGCGGTATCCGAGGGTGCGGAGGAGGGTGTCATTGCACTCCAGGAGACGTCCCTGGTCGTCGAGGCTGAAGTACATTGCCGGGGCGTTCTGATAGAGGTCGCTGTACCGGTCCTTCAGCTCTTCGAGTTCGCGGTTGATGTGCCGGAGTTGCTCGTTGACCTGCGTGAGCTCGCGGGTGCGGAGGCGAAGTTCACGCTCCGCGCGGATCTTGGCGGTGACGTCAGTGATGTGACATCGCAAGTGCGAGACCGTCAGGTCGGTTCCATACCGAGCGCCGACGTTCATCTCAATCGCTTTCGGTTTGCCGCGTGCGGTTTTGATCCGAAGGACCAGGCCGTGTGCTTCCCCCTTCGAGATCGCGGCACGCAACTCGTCACGCGCTCGCTCGTAATCATCGGGGTGGACGATTTCCAGAAACGACATTTCGCGGAGCTGCTTGAGTCCCCAGCCCAGAAATTCCTGCTCGGCGGCGCTTGATTCGATCCAGCGGAACGTTCGGGACTCGAGCCGGCTGACCATGTCGGTGGTTGAGAAGTCGCCCGAGAGCGAGACATCCAGGCTTTCGGCCCCAGGGGTCAGGGACGCGAGCAGTGCGCTTCGTGTCAGCGAGTCGGTCAGCTGTTGGGAGCTGAACTCGCCACTGCTCAAGGTCAGGTTCAGTGACGAGGGTGGGTCCGACTTGGGGGCGGGGTGCCAGACTTTTTTCAATTCCCGGAGCGAGCGGAGGACATCGCCGAGTTCGGGAACGTACGTCAGCTCAAACGGGCGTTCCGGATCATCGGCCAGGGCGTTCAGTTCTCGAGAGAGCCGGTGGATCGGGGTGGCCCAACGTTTGCGTTCGGCGTCGCTTTGCACGCGCCCGGCGATCAAGAGCATGACGGCGCTGAGCACCAGGATCGGCAGACTTCGGGGATACCCGAGAATCGCGTAGCTCGTCGCGCCGAAGCCGACCCAGAGCAGACCGAGGATCAGGGCGGCCCCCCATTGTTCTTGGAATTGGGCCAACTTACGTTCAGGTTGAGCAGGCATAGAGCAAGGTCTCGGAGACAATCGCGGGGCTGTTACGAGGCCCCCTGCCCGCTCCGGATGGTAGCGGGCATCACGGCCTGTGGCAGCCAGACGGCGAAGCAGGCGCCTCCGCCTGGGGTGTTGGAGGCGGTAAGGCGCCCCCCTTGTTCCTTGAGGATCTCCGAGGCGAGGTACAGTCCATACCCGCTTCCCGATTCCTTCGTGGTGAAGAACGGTTCGAAGATCCTCTCCAGCAAGCTTTCCGGGATCCCCGGTCCGTTGTCCGAGACCTCGACTCTGACCCACTCCACGCCTTGGTCACAGACGGGCTCGACGCGGACGGTAATCTGCCCCCCCTGCCCCGACGCCAAGATGGCTTCGTACGCATTGCCGAGCAGGTTGAGAAAGACTTGCAATAGCCGACCCGCATCGGCGCGCACCGGGGGAACACGATCGGGGACGATCGTTTCGATTCCGACGTGACTTGCCCGCGGGTCCGTTCCTTTGAGGAAGAGGTCGGTCGACTCACGGACGAGGGGGGGCAAGTCCACCAGCACGACCATGGGCGGGCCGCTTCGGACGGTCGCCATCAAGTGCTCGAGGCGAATTTGAAGCACCTGGGCATTCCGCAAAATCGGGTCGAGCCATTGAAGGTGGGGATCGTCGGGTTTGAGCTGATACTTCATCAACTCCGCGCTGCCGCGAATGACCGAGAGCGGCCCGCGAATCTCGTGGACGATCCCAGCGAGCAGCCGGCCGACCTGGACCAGGTGCTCGTTCAGAGCCGCCACGGTCGCCATCTGACGATACTGGATGAGCCGACTGATTCGGGCGAGGAAAATCTCGCCCGGCGAGTCTTTGGTCACATAGTCGTCGGCGCCGGCGTTGAGGCCGGTCAGGACGTCGTTGTCGTTGTCACGTACGGTGAGCATGAGCACCGGCATGCCCGCGAATTCGGGGTCAGCGCGAATCGCGCGGCAGACCGAATGGCCGTCCATGTCGGGAAGGTTGACGTCGAGCACGATCGCGTGAGGACGGACCTCCCGCGCTTTCGCTAACGCGTCCCCGCCCCGGGCGACTTCATGGACGGTGTGGCCGGCGCGGCTTAATAAGGTTCGGAACAGGGCCCGATCGGCCGGGCTGTCGTCGACGATCAGGACGGCACTCATCGGCCACAACTCCTTTGAACCCATAACCGACGCACCGTGCGCCGTGGTTCTTTCGATCGCCTTGTCGCGTCCTTGAGAACCTTTATGGGATGAACCCGTCGCATTCCTCGAGCGTGGCTCTTCGCGTATAATACGCCAATTATTGTTCCCTGGACACTGAGACGTTCCAAAAGCCCATAGAGTCGCCAGATCAGGAGGGTTGTCGGACCGGATTACTGTTTTTCAGGCCGCTCGATCCGACCTCTCCTCTGATGCCATCGCTGCGTCCCGTGTCGTTCGTGTGCTGCATCTTACCTCATTGCGGTCATTCCAAGCGACGTTATCCCCACCTGACCAGTGCGCTTACGTGCAAAGGGCGAGAAAGTGGCCCTGGTTCACCATCGCGAGTCGGGACGGAAGGTTAGGATTGAGGACCACGATGACTGAGAGTTCTCGCTCGGCGACTTCCGATCCGTTCTGGCGTTGCGCGATGTGTGGGACGCCCAACCCCTCTCGAACCTACCTGACCCAATGCCTTGGGTGTGGCGGACCAGTGTCGGCCGCCATCGTTACGGCTGTGGCGGATCGCGAGGCGACTCCCCCGCGTCGCGGGCGTTGGATCGCGCTGGCGACCGCGGTTTACGCGGTGTTCATCCTCGTGATTCTTGCGCTCATCGCTTGGGTCGGTGAAGACTGGTGGGGCGTGACGGTCCTCCTGTTCGTGCCGCGCTGGCTTTACCTTGCCCCGGTCGCCGTGCTGGCCCTGGCCAGTGGTCTGCGGCGGAAGCCTTCGCACTGGATCATGCAGGGGACGGTGGGACTGATCGTTGCCGGTCCGTTGATGGGGTTTTCCTTTTCGACGGCGCAGTTCTGGAGTCCTCGAGTCGAGGGAACATCGTTTCGGATTCTGACCTACAACCTTGGCCCTGGTCCGATCGATTCCCATCGGCTAATTCAGATGATTGAACGGGAGCGAATCGATCTGATCTGCTTGCAGGAAAACGTCGAGGTCAATCTTGCGTTCAAGGCCTACCTGGATCGGGGTTGGCATCGCGATCGGTCGAAGCGGTTGGCGAGTCGCTACCCGATCGTCGCTCATCTGGACTCGCTGGAAGATCAGTCGACCAACGATGGATGGTATTCCGCACAGCTTGATCGGGTCCGGATTCGAACGCCGCAAGGCCTGGAATTTGTCATCGCAACGGCCCACTTGCCCACGATCAGACCCGGACTGAACGGGGTACTTAACGGGGACCTGACCCGGTTGCCACTCCAAATTCAATGGTGGCGGACTCAACTGGGTCGAGTGGTGAGCCGGATGAGCGAGACGGGCAACGTCCCGATCCTGATTGGGGGGGACTTCAACATGCCTTCCGATGATTCGTCGATGGCAACGGTCAGGTCCGTCTTTCGTTTTGCCTTCGAGGACGCCGGGCGGGGCTACGGGTATACACGTCCCTCGCGGTTCCCCTGGTTCCGGATCGACCACCTTCTCGCCAGCCCGCACTGGACCTTCACGCGATGCTGGGTCGGCAACGACTGTGGCTCGGATCATCTCCCTTTGATCGCGGAGGTGGTTTTGCCCCCGACTGGGCAACCCGCGGTTCCGTCCCCGCGCTGATCGAGGCGACGTGTCGTGGATCTGGGCAAATGAGCTTTGGGGGCGATCGCGGTCCATCGTCCCGTTCGTGATAATTTCCGCTGGCGAGATTGCGGTCGATCCCTCGGACTTTCGCGAATCTGAGGCTGTCTCGGCCAACCCAGCGAGTCGCGTTCTCGCGAGCGAGTTGAGGATCAAGATCATCCGGGCATGGCGGTTGCACCTCCACGCTCTCGTCGCTAAGGTTTGTTTACAGAACTCCCCATTTCGATTGGCGAAACATGAGCGAGCTCACGAGCATGGCCGTGAAGAGTGCGAAGACACCGAGCATATCGGTGGACGACCTGAACCGGATCGTCCACGCCAATCATTGGGCTCCGTTCTCCGTCCTCGGTTCGCATGAATTGATAGAAGGGACCTCCAAATCACGCGTGATTCGGGCCTTCTTGCCCGAAGCGAAAGCGGCCTGGGTCGTCGATCTGTCGGGAGGTGAGCCCGGCGTTCGCGTTCCCATGGAGTTGGTTCACCCTGACGGATTTTTCGTCGCTCGCTTCCCGACGCGGACGGCCCCCTTTCCCTATCGGTTGGCGGTCGAGAGCCATGAGGGCTTCAGTTGGGAGTTCGTCGATCCCTACCAGTTCGGCCCGGTCCTCAGCGATTTCGACCTCCACCTCCTGGGTGAGGGAACGCACTACAGGAACTTCGAACGGCTGGGAGCGCACCTCCGCAAACATGAGGAGGTCGCGGGAGTTCACTTCGCGGTCTGGGCACCGAATGCCGAACGCGTGAGCGTGATCGGCAACTTCAATCACTGGGACGGTCGTCGCCATCCGATGCGGAGCTGCGGCGCCACCGGCCTCTGGGAAATCTTTATCCCCGACTTGTCCCAGGGCGAAGTCTACAAGTTCGAGATCAAGAGCCGGGTCCAAGGCTATCTCGTGAAGAAGTCCGACCCTTACGGTTTCTTCGCCGAGATGCGCCCCGAGACAGCGTCGGTCGTCTGGGATGTGACCAACTTCGACTGGCACGACGACGACTGGATGCGCAGTCGAACAAAGACCCAGAGCCTTCAAAGTCCGCTTGCCATCTACGAGGTGCACCTCGGTTCCTGGAAGCGGAAGACCGAAGAAGGGAACCGTTTCCTCACGTACCGGGAACTCGCCGACCAACTCGTTGAGCACCTGAGGGAGACGAATTTTACCCATATCGAACTCATGCCGATTAATGAGCATCCGTTCGACGGCAGTTGGGGGTATCAGCCGGTTGGCTATTTCGCGCCGACCTCGAGATTTGGCACCCCCGATGATTTCGCCTACTTTGTCGATACCCTCCATGCGAATGGGATCGGCGTGATCCTCGATTGGGTCCCCGCGCACTTCCCACGCGACGTCCATGGACTCGGCTTCTTCGACGGCACCCACCTCTACGAGCACGAAGACCCCCGACTCGGCGAGCATCGCGATTGGGGCACGAAGATCTTCAATTACGGCCGACCCGAGGTGCGCAACTTCCTCCTCGGCAATGCCCTCTTCTGGCTCGAGCGCTATCATATCGACGGCCTGCGCGTCGACGCCGTCGCGTCGATGCTCTATCTCGACTATTCGCGAAAGCCGGACGAGTGGGTTCCCAACATCCACGGCGGCAACGAGAACCTCGAAGCCATCGACTTCATCAAACGCCTCAACGAACTCTGCCATGCCGAGCACCCGGGTGTCTTGACCATCGCCGAGGAGTCGACAAGCTGGTCCGGTGTTTCGCGGCCCACCTACCTGGGAGGTCTCGGCTTCAGCCTCAAGTGGAACATGGGCTGGATGAACGACACTCTTGAGTACATGTCGAAAGACCCTGTCTTTCGCAAGTACGAGCACGGGCGTTGACCTTCAGCATGATCTACGCGTTCAACGAAAACTTCTTGCTTCCCCTCTCGCACGACGAGGTGGTTCACGGCAAGGGGTCGTTGCTCGACAAGATGCCCGGTGATCTCTGGCAGAAGTTTGCCAACTTGCGACTGCTCTACGGCTATATGTACGGCCACCCCGGGAAGAAGCTCCTGTTCATGGGGGACGAGATCGCCCAGTGGCGCGAGTGGGGCCATGACACCAGCATCGACTGGCATCTCCTCCAGTGGCCCGACCATCAGGGGATCAAGAACCTCGTCAGTGACCTGAACGCGATGTATCGCTCCGATCCCGCGTTGTACGAGGTTGACTTCGAGTGGCAGGGCTTCGAGTGGCTCGAACTGCACGACTGGGAGAATAGCGTCCTCGCTTTCCTCCGCTCGGCAAAAGACCGGAGCGATTCGGTCGTTGTGGTGTGCAACTTCACGCCCGTCGTGCGTGAGGACTATCGGGTCGGCGTCCCCAGCGGTGGCTTTTATCGCGAGATTCTCAATACCGACTCTCAGCGCTATGGCGGGTCGAACGTCGGCAACCAAGGGGGCGTGTGGGCCAGGCATGAGTCCCACGGAGGACGGCCGTATCACCTCTCGTTACGGATTCCTCCGATGGGTGTCTTGTTCCTCAAGACGCCGACGACTTCATGAAAGTCGGTGGAAAGGACGTCGGTCGCTCTCTTCGCCATCGGTTGAGGCGAAGGGAGCGGCCCGGTCTGGTTCTTTGAGTTGATGGGTTCGCCGCTCGTTCGTTACCGGGAAGACTCATCAGCGAAATCTTCGAGGCGGGGTGAGTTCTTGCTCACGCCCGTCTTGGCCTTGGCGGGACCCGCGACCTCGGGTGTGCGCATGGTCTGGGGGATCAGTTCGCTGATCGCGACGTCCCACTGCATCTGGCCGATGGCCACCACGGCCGTCTTCTTGCGGGGGTCGAGCTTGACGACTCGGCCCGGCCGATCGTAGCCGAACTTGGGGACGACCACGCGATCGCCAGGCTGGAGCCGGGCCCTGGCATCGGTGAGTCGCTCGTCGTTTTCGGCCTGGCGTTGCAGATCGGTCAGCCGCTGGTTGAGCGCTTCCCGGGTTCGTTCGGCTTCGGATTGGGCGGTCAGAGCAGCCTGACGCGCGTCCTCGGCGTCCTTGCGCAGTTTCTGCAGGATCGCCAGTTCGGGGAGGTCCTCGCCGCGCCCTTGGGCCAGATACTTCGCCGCGCGACTGACGATGTGCTCGGGCAGGCTGAGCCGACGTGCAATTTGCAGCGCGTTCGATTGGCCGATATCACCGATATGAAGGCGATAGCGTGGCCGCAACGTTTCGAGATCGAACTCGACCGCGGCATTCTCGACCCGAGGGTTCGAGAACGCGTAGGTTTTTAAATCGCCGAGGTGAGTGGTCACGATCGCGCGTGCGCCGATGCTGTCGATCTCGTCGAGGATCGCACGGCCAAGCGCGGCCCCTTCGGCCGGGTCGGTCCCTGCTCCCATCTCGTCAAGCAAGACGAGCGACTTGGAACTGGCCCGCCCGAGGATCTCCGTCACGCGTCGTACGTGGGAGGAGAAGGTCGAGAGCGATTGCTCCAGGCTTTGCTCGTCGCCGATATCCGCGAGCACCTCGTCGAAGACGGGAAGCTGCGACCCTTGATGTGCAGGGATGTGCAAGCCTGCTTGCGCCATGATCGCCAGGAGCCCGACGGTTTTGATCGCGACCGTCTTTCCCCCGGTATTCGGGCCGGTCACGACCAGGGTCTGAAACTGGAGCCCGAGGTGGACGTCGATCGGGACGACGGTCCTCGGCTCTTGAGGACTCGCCGCCGGAGGGGGAGAGTCGACGGTCTCGGCCGGAGGTTCCCGCGGCGGCTCGGGCACGCGAGGAGGCGCGTTATCGCCTCGGAAGAAGGCTTCGAGGAGTGGATGCCGGGCGCCTCGGAGTACCAGCTTCCCATCTTCGTTGAAGTCGGGCGGCGTCATTCGGCCGTCGAGGCTATAACGTCCTCGCGCGTGAATCAGGTCGAGCTCGCCGAGTGTTTCCAGACTGCCGAGTACCGATTCGGCGACCTGCCCGAGCTGGGCGCTGAGCCATCGGAGAATCCGGCGAATCTCCTTGGCTTCACGTGCGCGAATGAAAGAAAGCTGTGCGGAGTGCTCGGCGATTGCCTGGGGCTCGATGTAGACCGTCTCATTGCTGGCGCTGGTCCGGTGGACGGAACCTTGGATTTCGCCACGATGCTCTTTGGCGATTGGCAAGACGTAGTGGTGGCCAACCATCGTGAAGTTCGGGTAGCGGAGGATCCGCTTGATCTCGTTAGAGCGGAGCATCCGACGGAGGGTCTCTTGAATCCGCTCCTCAACCTGCCCGATCTCGCGTCGCAATGCCGAGAGCTTCCGGCTTGCGGTATCGAGGACGTTTCCCCGGCTGTCGAGGCAGCCCTCGATTGCATTGACGACCCCGGAGAATTCACCGACGCCTTGCTTGAGTCCGCCGAGTCGCGGGAATTCCTCGCCAATCCGGTCGAGCCATTGGTTAAGGTGGCCGACCGCGCGAAGTGTTTCGACCGCCTGGGCCAGTTCCTCGGGGTCGAGCATGGCGCCGATCTGGGCGCGGCGGACCTGGGGCCGGATGTCGTGCAGGCCTCCGAACGGCGGAGTCAGGCCGCTGGAGAGGGCATCGAGCATCTCGGTCGTGAGCGCCTGCCAGCCGCGGATCTCACCCGGATCGCGGCTTGGTTCCATGCGCCAGGCTCGCTCCTTGCCCAGGGAGCAGGCGGCTCGCTTGGCGACCAACGCGCGGACCTTATCAAATTCCAGAAGCTCTAGCGTATGCGTGTCCATGACCCCTCGCGGCGCGCTACATCGTCTCAGCCCGCTCGACCCGATCCTCCAGCGACACAACGCGGGAATTCGAGGTTCGCCTCGCGATGATTATCGCACGTTGCGGTCGGTTCTGGCCATGTCGCCTGGGATCGATGACTGGAGATCACGCGTTACAGTTCAACGAGCGGTCGGAGGAGGTGATGCCGCGGACATCTGCGGGAGCAGTTCCTTTTGCCAGGGACCGGGATCGACGCCGAGATCTTTGTGGGTGATCTTTCGCAGCGCATTGAGCGAGGCCAGGCGAATGGCAGGGTCTGCGTGCTCCATCGAGTTCACGAGCACTTCCATGATCCTCGGGTCTTTCGCATTCAATTCGCCGAGTCCTTCGATGGCGGCGATTCGGCAATCTTCCAGAGTGTCCACGGTCATGACCCGCGCGAGGATGGTCGCGTCTTCGGGCCGGCCGACCTGGCCGAGCGATCGGCAGGCCTGCGAACGCACCAATCCCTCGTTGTCGCCGACGGCCCTGATCAACGCCTCACGCGCTCCGGGATCGCGGAGCTCACCCAACGTTCGGCAAATGACAGCGCGGGTCGCCACTGGTTCTTTGCCATGCTCGAGCTTGTTGACTAGCGTGGCCACCGCCTCTTTCTTCTGCTCGTCGGTGTCGTAGCACTGGGGTGAGGCCAGCTTGTGATAGGCGAGGTAGCGAGTATTTGGGTCCGGGTCTTCGCGGACCTTTCGCAAGAACGACGCCGCGGTGGTGCCGCTGAATCCAGAGCACCCAGCGAGCCCGGCCGCAACCAGTAGGGTTGCTGCAAGGGCCAGCCGATTCCATGCGCAATGAGTCGGTAACGTGCCGTCCATGACCGTTCCGCCTTAATTCAACAGACGCCAGAGCGTAAATGGATTTGTCGAGAGCCGCAAGCGAGATGAGCGAGTCACAAGTCGATCGTTGAGCCGAGTCGACAGGAGCCTCGGCGCGGCGGGCATCATAATCCGAAGCGTGATGACGGCCAAGGCCAACTCGTCACGATCGGACTCATTCAAATCATGGCGTGCCGATGGGCCGCTCATTATGATGAACGCGACGAATGGCCAGGGCCATTGCGCTATCAACGTCGACGAGGGATTTTTCGATGTCCGATTCCGTCAATCGCCGCCACTTTCTTTCCGTCAGCGCTGCCGCGGGGCTGAGCACCACGATCCTCGGGGCGGCGGCCCCCGTGCCGTTGGGAATGAAACGACCGATCGTGGTCGCGAGTGGTAACGGACTGAAGACCGTCGAGAAAGCGATGGAGCGGATCAAGGCTGGGGCCGATCCTCTCGACGCGGCGATCGAAGGGGTCGCGATCGTCGAGGCCGATCCCGAGGAACACACGGTCGGCTATGGTGGGATCCCCAACGAGGAAGGGATCGTCGAGCTCGACGCGGCCGTCATGCACGGCCCGACTCACAGCGGTGGCGCCGTCGCCTCGCTCCGCAACATCATGCACCCCGCCGCTGTCGCGCGCCTGGTGATGAAACGCACCGATCACTGCTTACTCGTCGGCGAAGGGGCGCTCAGGTTCGCGCGTGCTCATGGGATTCCCGAGACCAACTTGCTGACCGATGAGGCCCGGGAGATCTGGCTCCACTGGAAGGAGACGAACGGTAAGGACAGTGATTGGATCGCGCCTCCGAATTCGGAGTTGTCACCGGCTGTCCGCAAGTTCTTCGGGATTCGCGAGCACGGTACCCTGCATTGCTCCGCGTTGGATACGCACGGGAACCTTGGCTGTGTGACCACGACCTCGGGTCTCTTCTACAAGATCCCCGGTCGCGTGGGGGACTCGCCGATCCTGGGCGCGGGGCTCTTCCTCGATAATGAAGCGGGGTCCGCCGGCTCGACCGGTCGAGGCGAGGCGAACCTCTTGAATCTGTCCAGCCACACCATCGTCGAAGGCCTGCGCCGCGGGCTCGCGCCTAAGGATGCCCTGCTCGAAGCCTGCAGGCGAATCGTGGAGACAAACCGCAACCCGAGACTCCGCGACGCGAAGCAGCGGCCGAATTTTCAGGTCAAGTTTTATTGCGTCGCCAAGGACGGACGATACGCCGGTGCCAGTCTCTGGGCTGGCGCGAAGATGGCCGTTCACGATGGAGATTCGGCCCGCCTCGTCGATTGCGCCTCGCTCTACGACGACCCCGAGCCGAACTGAGCTTGGCCGGACTCGGACGTATCGGTCGGCGAGGAAATGATCAGCTCAAGCCTGACGGATTGAGCGAAGCTTGAGTGCCCCAGGCCTGGACGCTCCTGCACGGGTTCCGAATACGGAGCCCGTGACACTTGGCAGGCAGGTAGACATCAACGACGAAGCCTCGCATCGACGAAAAGCTGGAGGTGCGGACTTCACATACGTTGAATTCGCGGCCCGCCTGGCCGCGAGTCGAACTGGCGATTCGCGCGATCGACTGCTGATGACGCCGTCGGCCGCGACGATGTGGACCTCGCCAATCTCATCGGCAACGTAGGTTGGGCCGCGTCGGGATTGGCCGCGATCACGAAGCCGCGCGCCTGCTCCTTCGAGCCCTGGCCTTGCGCGAGCGACTGCAGGGTCTGGGCGATCCGGTCACAGCCGACAACGCGCTACGGCTGGCCACCATTAGTGCCATTCAGGCGACCGTCTCTCCTGCAACCAGGCCGAGCCGACAAGTCTCGACGATGAGGCGCGATGGCGCTTCGACTCGTCGTTTGCGGCGTGTGTGAGTGGGGTCACGACCATCGACGACCGAGCAACGCTGCGTTTGATTCGACTCGTTGCGCGAGGTCGAAACGTAAAAGGCCCCACCTCCGCGGTCCTCGTCTCCGCCCCTCTCACGCGGCATTCTGGTGAGGGGCGGGACCGAGGTGGATGAAGGTGAAGCCTGAGTGGTCAGAGCGACCATGCGATCTGTGAGCCGGAGCGAGAACGTGCTCAGGCGGTGGGGGTCGAAGACGCGACGTGCTTCTCGCCGGCCTTGGAGACGTGGTAGCGGATGTGGCCGCTGACCTTGTCCTTTGCACCCTTCTTGATCAGCTTCTTGGTAGCGAGCGTCTCGAGGGATTTCGCCTCGGCCTTCTTGTCGGCCAGGTAACCCTCCTCCTTCGTGCCATGGACGATCTTGAGCAGGTCGAGCTGTCGGTCGGTCAGCTTGACGACTGCAACCTTTTTGGGAGCGGCTTTCTTCGTGGTGGCGGCGACGGCGGCCTTCGGCTTGGGCGTGCCGGCCTTCGAAGCGGTGGCCGCCTTGACCGCCGGGGTCGTCTTCGCGGCGACCGACTTCGCGGCAACCGGCTTCGCGGCAGCGGTCTTCGCGGCAGCGGTCTTCGTCGCCGCCGGCTTCACCGCGGCGGCCTTCGTCGCCACCGGCTTCGCCGCTACTGCAACCTTCTTCGGGGCGGCCTTCGTTTGGGAGGCCGAGGGGCTGGTCTTCTTGGTGGTCGCTTTCTTCTTCACCGCCATCGCTTCGAACCCTCGCATCAAGGTAGTACTCATTGTGGACCGGCACCAAACCACCGATCTCACCTGTCACTTCATAGCGAAATATATCAGGACCGGGAAGACGAAGATGGGTCGCCGCCGAATGGTTTTGTCTCGATTCCGCTGAAAACTGTCTCGGCATTTGCAACGCATACAAAAATATTGAGGCAACCAATGGCTGTGAAATCCAGATGCAACCAAAACACGATGTGCGGTGAAAGCAATGTTATGCTTCGCTTTCCCCAGGTTTCTTGAGGATTCTCGCGGCCTGCTCGAAGCACACTGAGCATCACAACGCATCGCATCGCATCGCACGCTCCGCGAAGTTCGCGTGCATTCCTCCCTCGAAAAAAAAATTCGCGAGAAGCGCTATTTTCTCGTGGGTTTTGAGCTGAACGGCCAGCGAGAACGAGACACGTCAAGCACACGAACGAGTCTCGTCTTTTGTCGATGCGTCGGTTCAAGCCTCACGTCACGCTGTTCCGTGGCTGCGCCGCGGGTGTTTGTAACGCGCATCGGTTGATCGCCTCGCCGCTCGCTACTCGCTGCTCGGTGTGATCGTACGCTGCGGAAGCGAGTCCGAAATGAGACTCTGTCGGAGTGATCGCTTGCGCGGTGAAGAGGCGAATTCGTCGGAGCGCGAGGCCAGAGATTTCGAGGAACGCGAGGCGGTGCGCGTCGGCGATCAGGCTGCGATAAAACGTCGAAGACATCGTGCTCGTCTCGCTTCTCCGGCCATCAAACCTCGTGATCCGAGGAGGAATCGCAGCGGTTTCAGAGCGTGCCGCACGCGGATCAGTTGGCTGCATCAACCAAGCGACCGTTTCAAGAAGCACGACGAGGGCTGGTGTTGATCAACCCAGGGCATTCGTGTTGTATCGGCCGCGAGCTTCCTGGTGGTTTGCGCTTCACCTTGACGTTCTCGGAAGATGTGACGCCCGAGATAATGTTGCCGAGTTTGCGGGATAGGGAAGACGGTGTGCCCATGGTCGAACCCGCCTCGAGCCATGACTGAGGAGGAACGTGTTGCCTTGAGGAACTCGCGCTTCGCGGAACGACAACGCGCTGGCCATGGTCACCGGCGACCGGATTCGTTTACGACTTCATCGCTGGTTACGATTGAGCGGGGGCGAACGACCTCAACACTCGAGTCCTGGTTCAAATCTGCCGATTGAGAGAGTCTTGGAAACGAGGCGGGAAGACACGATCGGAGCCGGGTCTCTGGAGGCACGAGCGACGACGTTTCATCCGCGCGCGAGTGTAGGGACGTCGATCCTGATGGTCGAGTCGTTCCCGCTCGGGGGGAAGCGCTCCTCGATGCCGGCCGATGCGGTCGCGTTGGAAACGCCAGAATTGTCGTTTCCATTCCATTGTGAGGAGGTCATGAAGACCCGTTGCTGGACTTGAAGCCGGGGCGAGAATGCCTTACCTTGGCCATTGTGTAAATTATCCGATGCGCGGTCGTGGCGACACGACCGGTGGGGAAGCGCGAGACGTTGCACCGGCCACTTCCCGGGTGGGATGCCGGTTCAGGAGGTGTCAGCGAAACCGATGTACGTACCCAAGCAGCTTTTCTTCACCAAAGGGGTTGGCGTCCACCGCGAAAAATTGACGAGCTTCGAGCTTGCTCTGCGCGATGCCAAGATTGCCTGCTACAACCTCGTCCGAGTCTCGAGCATTTTTCCCCCCCACTGCGAGGTCGTCTCGATTGAGGATGGGTTGAAGCATCTCGAACCGGGACAGATCGTGCACTGTGTGATGAGCGAGAGTGCAACGGCTGAGCCGAATCGCTTGATCGCAGCCAGCGTCGGAGTGGCGATCCCGCGTGATCGGACCACGTTCGGGTACCTCTCCGAACACCACTCCTACGGCCAGACCGCCAAGATCTCCGCAGACTACGCCGAAGACCTCGCCGCTGAAATGCTCGCGACCGTCCTCGGGGTGGAGTTCGACCCGAACAGCTCGTGGGACGAGAAACGCGAGATCTGGAAGATCGCCGACGTCATCGCCGACACAAGCGAAGTGACGGCTTCGGCCGTTGGTCACAAGGGGGGACACTGGACCACCGTCGTGGCGGCGTCGATCCTGCTGCCGTGAACGAGCGAAAGCCGAGAGAGGTCCAAACGACGATGACGGAACCAGGTAACCCGCTCAGTGTCCTTCAGCAGGTCAGTCAGCACCGGATCGCGCCCCCGGCCGTTTCCGGTTCTGACCTCGCTGCCGACCTGATCGATCAAGCGTTTCTCAGCTACAATGCCGGCAGACTTCGCGAAGTCTGTCAGGTCTTCACGCGAAAGATGCTCGAGCCCAATTGCACGGTCGGGCTGACAATCTCGGGAGCGCTGACTCCCGCGGGCTTGGGTATGAGCTGCTTGATCCCCTTGGTCCAAGCCGGCTTCGTCGATTGGATCGTCTCGACCGGCGCGAACCTCTACCACGACACCCACTACGCACTCGACCTGCCGCTCCACCAGAGCCGGCCGAACCTCGATGATTTTGCGCTTCGTCAAAACGATATCATTCGGATTTATGATATCGTCTTTGACTATGCGACCCTGCTCGACACCGACGCGTTCTATCGCGAACTGATCCGCGACGACGTGTTCGCACGCACGATGGGGACCGCCGAGTTCCACTATGAAGTGGGACGCTATCTGCAAGGACGGGCCCAAGCCCTGGGGCGTCCCGCCAATAGTCTGCTGGCGGCCGCCTACGAGGCCGGAGTGCCGATCTACACGTCCAGCCCCGGTGACAGTTCCATCGGGATGAACCTCGCCGCGCTCAGCCTCCAAGGCGGCAAGCTTCAGATCGACGCACTCCGTGACGTCAATGAGACCGCGGCGATCGTTTATAACGCCAAGCGGAACGGCGGTGAGTCGGCGGTCCTGATTCTTGGTGGTGGCAGCCCCAAGAACTTCATTCTTCAGACCGAGCCGCAGATTCAGGAAGTGCTCGGGTTGGCTGAAAGTGGCCACGACTACTTCCTCCAGATCACCGACGCTCGGCCCGACACCGGCGGACTCTCCGGCGCCACGGCCAGCGAGGCCATGACCTGGGGTAAGGTGGACCCCGAACGGCTCCCCGACTCGGTAACCTGCTATACCGACAGCACGATCGCGTTGCCGCTCCTGACGGCCTATAGCTTGGCCCGGCACGCGCCACGGCCCTTGCGACGCCTCTACGACCAGCGTGAGGCGAGCTACGAGACGCTACGATTGGAATATGAGAAGCACCGTGCCGAGGGGGAGCCCGACCCCTCCGCTCGCAAGACGTTGGGCTGAGGCGGTTGCCATCCGTCCCTTCGTGCCGCGTCTCACGCCTGTCATTCCAGTCAACGACGATGAGCCCGATCCCAGCGCCGTTGCCGCGGCCGCTGGGATTCTCAGGCGCGGCGGGCTCGTCGCCTTTGCCACCGAAACGGTCTATGGCCTCGGGGCTGATGCCACCAACCCCGAGGCCGTCGCACGGATCTTCCTGGCCAAGGGAAGGCCGTCGTTCAACCCCTTGATCGTTCATGCCGATTGCGTCGAGATGGCTCGCGACAGCGTATTAGAATGGCCAGCGAGTGCCGATGTCCTGGCGCGTGAGTTCTGGCCAGGGCCGTTAACGCTCGTACTTCCTCGGGCGGCCAATATCCCCGACGTGGTCACTGCCGGTCGAGAGACGGTCGGCGTTCGGATCCCCCGGTCACGCGTCGCTCGCGCCTTGATCCAAGCGACCGGCAGGCCGATCGCCGCCCCCAGCGCGAATCGATCCACCGGAATCTCTCCGACCGAGGCCTGGCACGTCTCCAACGATCTCGACGGCAAGATCGACCTGATTCTCGACAGCGGGAAAACGGGAGTCGGGATCGAGTCGACGGTGCTCGACCTCACGACCAACCCCCCTCGAGTCCTCCGCCCCGGATCGATCACGGTCGAGCAGATCCGTGAAGCGCTCCAACTCGAGGTGCTCGGCCAAGGTGCTATCTCCCCCGACTCGCAAGCGCATTCGAGTCCAGGGCAGATGGACATCCACTATGCGCCGAGGACTCCGACCTTCCGGATCGAGCGCGAAGCGTTCGAATCCGTACCGAGGGAAGGTCGATGGGTCCTGATCGTGCTGGGCGAGACGCCGAGCATCGATGTCCCGCCGGGTCGTCGACCCGACCAGCAGTTCCACTTGCAAACGCCGACCGAGGCCGAGTCGTCGCTCTACTCTCACCTCCAGGCGATCGATTTGAGTGGGGTCGATTTTCTGGTGATCGTCCCGCCACCCGACGAGCCGCGCTGGCTTGCGATTCGGGATCGGCTCTGGCGTGCCTCGCGGCCCTGGCCGGCCGGTCTCTGAACTTCCTGTAGGGTGACCCTGGCCCATTAACTTATGTGGTTATCAGAATCTGGTTATGGGGTGAGCCGTGCCCACCCCGCAGATGAATTCGAACTCCGGTTCTGTGGGGTGGAGTGGGCCCGGCCGGCGATTGCGAACGGAGCCGCGGTTGGTTATTCGAACAGCCGGCGCTGATCGTCGAATGAAAACAGATCGGGGGCATCGGATACGGGTTCAGGGAGCCCGAGATGGCGATAAGCCGCGGGCGTGGCGCGTCGGCCACGAGGCGTTCGGACGATGAAGTGGCGGCGGAGCAGGTAGGGCTCGACCTCGTCGGTCAACGTATCGATCGCCAGGTTCATCGTCGCCGCGAGCGCCTCGGCTCCGCTCGGTCCGCCGCGGAAGACCTGGATGAGCGTCTCCAGGTAACGACGGTCTTGCTTGTCCATGCCTTCGGAGTCGACCTCCTGCATGTCCAGCGCGTCGCGTGCGATCGAGAGGACGATGTGTCCGTCAGCTCGGGCCGTGGCATAGTCGCGCACCCATCGCAGTCGAGCATTGGCGAGACGAGGGGTGCCTCGGCTTCTCCGGGCCAGTTCCCAGGCTGCGTCCGGAGTAATGGTCGTCCGCAATTTCTCGGCGTTGATCGCCACGATCCGCGCCAGGTCGTCGATGTCGTAAAATTCCAGATGCTCATGCATGTGGAAGCGATCGCGCAACGGACCCGAGAGCATGCCACTGCGCGTCGTGGCGCCGATGATCGTGAACTTCTTGAGGGGGAGGTTGATCGTCCTCGCCGCGATCCCTTCACCCAGGACGACATCGACCCGGAAATCTTCCATCACCGGATAGATGAACTCTTCGACCGTCTTGGGGAGGCGATGGATTTCATCGATGAACAGGATCGAGCCCTCGACGGCATTGGTCAGGTAGGGCATGACGTCCATCTTCTTGTCCAGCGCCGGGCCGCTGGTCATGTTGAGCTCGACCCCAAGCTCATTATGCAGGACCGTCGCGAACGTCGTCTTCCCCAACCCGGGCGGCCCGTCGAAGAGGATGTGAGGGAGGGGCTCACCTCGCTTCTTCGAGGCTTCGAGCGCGATGGACAAGCGCTCGGCGACGCTCCGCTGGCCGACGACTTCGGCCAGGGTTTGCGGTCGCAGTTTCTCGTCCATCTGATCGACCGGCCGACCTTCCTCTCGCTGCGGGTTCGTGTGCCGGTTCGGTTCGGGAGCCTCCCCCCCCTGTCCTCCCATGATGATCGGTTCGCGCATCGGACAATCCTTTCAAGGCCGTGATCGGCGGCGACTGGACCGGAGCCGCCCAGAGGTTAATCGGGCTGGCGCTGTTGCTGATAGATGGCGTCGATCATATCGGCCACGCTCTTGAACTTCTTCTTGCCCGTGAGGACGCGATCGATTTCACGTCGGGCTTCGCTCTCGTTATGACCGACCGAGAGGAGCGCGGCGAAGGTATCGCGGATCACGTCGGGTTCCACAGCTTCCGCGACGCCGTTGGACTCGGCCGCCGTTCCCTCGGCCGCTGCGGCCTGCCCGACGATGAGCGTGAACTTACCGACCTTGCGGCGGAGCTTGGCCACGATCCGCTCGGCAGTCGCCTCGCCGATTCCAGGGTAAGTTGAAAGCATCTTGACGTCCTGGTCCTGAATCGTCCGCGCGAGTTCGCGGACCGGGCGGACCATGGCACGAAGCGCTTTGCGAACCCCGACGCCATCGACTGAACAGAAGATCTCGAAAAACTCGCGGTCGATCGCCGACAGGAAACCGACAAGCCGGGGCGTCATCCGGCCCCCCATCGCATTTCCCTCGATGTAAAAGATCGTGTGGAGACTGACGATCTCGCCCAGGTGGGTCTGCATTTTCCTTCGCGTGTACTCGGGGATGAGGACCTCGATCTCCATCGGGTCCACCGCCAAGGTCAGCACTTCGTCGGCTACCGTGCGAAGTATGCCTCGAATCTGCGAGATCACTGGCGGTTCCCCCTCTCCATCTCAGTCATGCGTTCTGTGGTTTTGTTCACTATTATGCCTGTTGCGGGGCCGCGCGACAAGGGAGATTCTGGCCACCTGGCCCGAAAACATGGTGGGCCGTTGCGTCGCTGGGCCACCGGGCGATCCCAGGCCGGAGGAGGAGGAGCTGGCGTTGAATGCGACTTTCTGGAGTGGCTGGCATCGGGTCGACTTTCGATCCGTCAGCGAGTGACCTTCCAGGGGAGCCTGGTCTCGTTGACCTCCGCGAGTTCAACGATGTCGGCTCGACTCGTTCGTTCGCGATAGGAGGGCAGTACGAGCCAACGCGACCGAGGTTGAGGGTTACCTTCCAGATAGGGGCGGAGGATTTCACCCAGGTCGCATGTCATGGAGATCGCGCCTGGCCGGCTGACATGCATCGCGTCCGAGAAGACCGTGGCCGGGTATCCCGTGCGTGCGCCATCCACCACGACGAGGTTGGGGTGATGAGCCTGAAGGCCCTGGGCGAACGCCTCGAAAGACGAGGTCAGCCCTTTTTCCTGACGCATTTGCTGAAGCCGAGCGTCGATCGGAGGGATCAACAGAAAGACGGTGATGTCATGGCTGGCCGCGAGCTTGAGGAGACGTCGGACGTAAAGCGTGTTGATTTGTTCGTGTTTCCACTCGGCTGGCGTCAGCCATTCGTAGTCGGTGGGTGTGAGTTCGGATGCCGGGGAAGGCTTGGGAGCGAGGATCATCGCCCCTTTGTTGCTTTCGCGGTTCCACAAGCTGGTCAGAGTCGGCTTTCTCAAGGAACAGGGCTTGCCGTCGAGAGTCGCCATGATCGCGTTGCGGATGTCGTAGCGATTGAGGACCGAGGGGAGGATCTTGGCCAGGAGGACCTCGGCTGTGAAGTCGGGGTCGTGTGCGGTCCAGCCCAGGTCGATCGACTCGCTCGCCGAGAGCAGGTTGGGGAAGAACCGAATGCAGCCCCGGTAGCTGTTCTTCATCAGGTGCGGGTGGAGGTCGAGCACCACCGCCTTGGGCCTCGCTCCCGAGTCGAGGGCGCGCTTGAGCAGGTAGTAGTCGGCTTGAGGCGGAGCGCTACACATGGCGAGGTTGTAGGTCCGCCGGCCGAGCCGCTCCTCGAGCACTTGGGGGACGACGCCATAGGACGTCTGGCTTGTTCCCAGGCAGAGGATCTCGGCGTTCTTCGTATCGACGCGGGCCGATCGGCCTGTGGCGTACCACAACCAATACTCAGGCCGAGCGAGGTCGAGTGCGGCACGCGAGATGAAGAGCTCGGTCGCGAGCAAGAGGCCGAGCATTCCGAAGAAGCCTCGAGGAAGGCGGCTGCCCCGGTTTGATTCATTCCGTTCGCCCAGCGTCTCACTCATCGTCCTGCTCCTGAGAGGAAGCCTGCCCTGGCGATTACGGCTTGCTGGGCTTCTCGGAATGGCGAACCGACATCGGCGACCGTCCCGATTGAATCGAGACAAGAGGACCACGGCTCGAAGCTGGGCTTCGCGCTCGAAACGAGTCCGGTCAGAGATGTGATGGGACAAGACATCCGTCGAGTTCGTCCTTGAACTGATGCCGCGAGTCCTCGCAGCGCATCCTGATCGAATCGAGCCGCCTCATTCCACGGTCTTGCACGTAAGAGGCGTTTCGTCTCATTCGGCTCGCAGGCCGGTCGACTTGAGCCCGCAAGCCGTCGCGATGCCGGAATCCGAGGTTCATCCGTGCGGTCGGAGTTCAGCAGGAGATCGATTTGCGATCAAAGCAGGTCGAATCTTTTATCAAGAACGAAGGGTGCCGATCGCGGCTGGTTGGCGAGAGTCGATTGGTTTTGGGCGTCGCTTGGAAATCCTGGGGATAGGTGCCGACCCCATCGAGTCCGGATCTTCCAGGACTCAAGGAGCGAGAGGACTTATTGGGGGGGCCGCCCCTTCTTTTTCTTTGGCGTGGGGGCAATACGCGTGCAATCCGCCCCTACCCTTTGGAGTCGTGACAGAACTCACGGACGGTTTTCCGCCCTCGGCTTACATCTCGCTTCTTGGACTTCACCTTCGGTTTCCACGGCTCCAACCGGCTTTCACAAACCAGGTTTCGCTGTCGCTTTTCCGCGATTCAAACGCGGAAGCCATTCTGGTCGAACCTGTTGCGGACGGAGCCGCAGTTTTGGAGCGGAGGCACCGATTCTGATTAGATTTGGTGCTTTTGGGGATCCACGCTCAATAAAGCTTTCTGGCTTTCGAGAGAGCGGGGCTCGAGACGGTCTTTCTTTTTTTTGCCCGGATTGCGAGGCGAACTGCAACTGCATTAGAGGAAGAATCGCCGGACGAGTGCGGTCCGTGAGAACTCGTCCCCGCTATTCTGGCGTCCTAATGGAAGAGAGTCGGCTTACTATGAACGATTATGTTCAGGGTACGGAAGGACGAATCGATACCCTCGTCGAGGAACTGATTCCGTTAGAGACGTTCGAGTCCGCCGCGGTGGCTTCGATTCTGCTTGCTTGTCGTGCCGCATTGAGGGACGGACGGATCGCCGACTTGGAGCGAGTGGTTTGGTGGTTCCACGATTCTTTGAAAGAAGGGAATTACGCACGGGCGGAAGTTCACGTGAATTAGCGACTGGTGGTTCTCAGGCTCCACCTTCGGTTCAGGTTGCGGTGGACCTCGCTGATATTTCTCTGTCTGGTGCTTCGGGAGTGAGGGGCCGTTGTAAGGCTTTGCCGAACCCGTTTCGCCCGACGTCAACGCGAGCGGCCATGGCATTACCGTCGACCTAACAATTCCCGTAGGGTGGGCACGGCCCACCATCTTAACCTCCTCTTTGGCAAGGAGATAGGGATGGTGGGCCGTGCCCGCACTACGGGAGAAATCGAATGCTGGCCGCTGTTCAATCGCAAATCGTTGATGAGTTAATGACGGGTTGGGCGAAACTTTACGGGCCGTTGGGGATGAGAGCGGCCTTCTTGGCTGCCCGGAGCACTGAGCTGAAGGGGGAGCCGCCCACGGGCCTCGCTGGGGCGGTGAAGGATGGGGGGCATCATAATCCGCTGAGTGTCGATTCAGGGGATCGAGCTCAAGGGGAGATCAAGTGGACTTGGCCGGAGGCCCAGCGGGGAGGAGCAGGACGGACCGATATTGCTACGAGGTCGAGTTCGGTGCGATGCCGAGCGTGGCCTGGATGAGTTTCTTTCCTTCCTCGCCAAACCCGTGATAGATGCTCTTCATCGCGGCGGCCGTCAGGGCGGCGGCACCTTCGAACCGCCATCGGCAAGTCACGTCCACCATGTTTCCTGTCATGGTGAACGGCGCTTCTCCTCGGAAGACCAAGATGCACTCGACGAAGGCGCATTCCTTGTAGATCTTGCCATCCAGGACGATCGTTTCCCCGGTGAACGTCTCGTCAATGTGCTCGACCAGATCTGCCATGGCTGCTCAAGACCTCCCAAGAAGATGTGGTCGATATCAACAGCCAAGGCGCGACGTGCCGGGCTGTTGCCTGAGATCTTAACACGCTCCCGCCTGGCCGCAGGGGGATTGAGCATGCCTCACAAAGGGGACGACCGAACGGCCCGTCCTCAATGAATATGATACTCACACCCGGGCCGGTCCAGGGGTGCGTGAGGTTTCGTCTCGGCTCACGGAAGGAAATCCGATGAGTAGCGGACGTTGAGAGGAGCTTCGAAATGAGTAGAGCCCCTGAATAATGTTCAGGGGCTCCTCTCTCAAACGAGGATGACGGGGCTCGAACCCGCAACCTCCGGCGTGACAGGCCGGTGCTCTAACCAATTGAGCTACATCCCCAAAATCAAATCCTCAGGTCGAGGGGCGACTCCTCGACGGTAGCAGAATTCAGGAAACCAGCAAAGCCCCCGCTCGAAACAAAGGGCTTTCCTCTCAAACGAGGATGACGGGGCTCGAACCCGCAACCTCCGGCGTGACAGGCCGGTGCTCTAACCAATTGAGCTACATCCCCTCAGGTCGAGGAGTTTACTATCGGCGGCAGCGTCCAGGAAACTAACGAAGCCCCTGGTCATCAGGGGCTTTCTTCTCGAACGAGGATGACGGGGCTCGAACCCGCAACCTCCGGCGTGACAGGCCGGTGCTCTAACCAATTGAGCTACATCCCCTACCTCGTGAGGAAATCATCTTAGGGTTGTGGGGGAGGCTTGTCAAGAGAGAGGGGTTGCCGGTCCGCGAAATGGCCGTTAGGCTTGCACCCCTACCTGATGCGAGAGAATGGGTCGACGCTTCGCTTCTTGGATTTGCCCCAACCCAACTGGGCACCAGGTCTGATGCCTCGTGCTTGAGAATGGAACGAGAGGATCACGCGACGTGCAGATCACCAAGGCGGTCATCACGGCGGCCGGCCGGGGAGCCAGGCAATATCCAGCCTCCGACACGGTGCAAAAAGCAATGCTGCCGCTGGTCGATCGTGATGGACTGACCAAGCCAATCCTCCAGATCATCGCGGAAGAGGCCATCGAGAGCGGGATCGAAGAGATCTGCATCGTCAGCGCTCCGGGGGACGAGTCGGTCTACCGGAGCCACTTTCGCAATTATGCGCAAAACCTGCGGTCGTCGTTCCGCGGTTTCGAGTGGGCCGAGGAACAGGCACGACGGCTCGACGACCTCGAACAACGACTTCGGTTCGCCGTTCAGCCCGAGCCTCAGGGATACGGCCACGCGGTCTGGTGCGCCCGCGATTTCGTCGCCGGCTCCCCCTTTCTTTTGCTCCTGGGCGATCACCTCTACATCTCGAGTGAGGCGAGGCGGTGCGCCCGGCAACTGATCGACCTCGTCAGCGATGAAGGGTGCTCGGTCTCTGGGGTGCAGGCAACCCGAGAACACCTGATCCATCAATACGGCACTCTGACCGGGAAACGGCGGCACGACCTGCCGACGGTCTATGCGATCGATGAGATTATCGAGAAGCCAAACCCGACGTTGGCCGAGCTGAGGCTTCAAGTGCCCGGCCTCCGTGCGGGACATTACCTCTGTTTCTTCGGAATTCACGTCCTGACGCCGGTGGTCTTCGACCTGCTCGATCACCTCGTCCGGTCTGATACGCGGGAGCAAGGGCAGATTCAATTGACCACGGCCCTGAATGAGCTCGCACGCCGGGAGAAATACCTGGCCCTCGAGACTCGTGGGTCGCGATATAACCTCGGGGTGAAGTTCGGGTTCGTCGAAGCGCAAATTGCCCTGGCGCTTGCGGGCGCGGACCGCGAGCGGATGCTTGCCGGCCTGCTCGAATCGATCGTGCGGATCGAACAAAATCACGCGGCTTCGGACCCGGCGCTTTGAGTTAAGGCGGCTCATGAGTCTTCGCGGATCCCTCCTGATCGACACCATCACGAGCCCTGACCCGAGCGTGCGCAATCGCTCGGTCCGCGACCTGATCGCGGGGGGCTCAACCGAAGAGATTCTTCGCGCCTGCGAGGAACTGGAAACGTTTCGCCAGTCGGCCGAGAACCTGTACGAACGGGTTCGGGCTTCGATGTTTCTCCATGCGATCTATCGCTACGCGCTACAGGACAGCGCGGACCTCCGCGAGACGGGCCACATCCCATTCGAGGGGTTCAAGGATCTGATGGGGCGCCGGTTCGAGCAGTCGATCGCCGCTTTCCGAGGGTCGATGGATCGCGAAGGGGCCAATGGCGCGATCGCAAGCGCCCTGGCGCAGGCCTATGAGCAGTTGACCTATCAGACGCTCGCCGACCAGGTGCGCCGATCGGTCCGGAGCTGCCGTGGCAATCGCTGGATGTTCCGGGTCGGTCAGGCCGACGAGCAACCCCTCCGGCTCCATCCGAGACTGTTGGAGCGGGATTCGGATCAGTCGCTCTTTCCGATCCTGGTCGAACGGACTCCGGTCCGGCTCGACCTCTCCCACAGCGCCTGGTCCGACATCTTCTTCCTCGGCATGGATTATCCCGAGGGCGCCCGTGTCCTGAACATCTCGGTCGACCTGGGCGTTCATGGCCGTGACGATCATCCTCGGCCTCCGATCGAGACTTACGTCCGCGCCATTCCCGAGCCGTTGCTCCGTCTGACGAGCATCGACCTGAATGCGTGCAAAGATGTGACGACGCTCGAAGAGCTCTTCAACTTCGGCAATGACTACCTGGGCCTGATCAAGGCAGGGGTCATTGCATCGGGGTTGGTCCCTCCTTCGTTCGAGGGCACCGCGAACCGGCTTGACGAGCTTCTGGGGCACATCGTCCGGCCCGGTTACGGTCTGGAAGTCGTGAGCAAGGTCAACGATATTCCGAAGGGATCGCGGCTGGCCGTCTCGACGAATCTGCTCGCCTCATTGATCAGCCTGCTGATGCGCGCTACTGGGCAGACGAGGAACTTGACCGGCCTGCTCGATCCGGAAGAAGCGCGAGTCGTGGTCGCCCGCGCGATCCTCGGCGAATGGCTCGGGGGGTCAGGCGGAGGATGGCAGGACTCGGGGGGGACATTCCCCGGGGTCAAGGTCATTCACGGCGTCCCGGCGGGTGAGTCGGACCCGGAAAAGGGGATCAGCCGAGGGCGACTGCTCCCGGAATATGAGCTCCTCGACGGCCAGACCGGTGATCCGGCGCTGACCGAGTTCCAGGAGGCGCTGGCGGAGAGCCTGGTGCTGGTCCACGGCGGCATGGCGCAGAACGTCGGGCCGATCCTGAACATGGTGACCGAAAAGTATCTCTTACGGAGTGGTGAGGAGTGGGAGGCGAGGCAGGAGGCGCTCGCCATTTTTGAGGCGATCGTTCAGGCTGTCAAGCAGGCGGACGTGCGGGCTGTCGGAGCGCTGACCACGCGCAATTGGGAAGGACCGCTCAAGCGAATCATCCCCTGGGTCAGCAACCAGTTTACCGAGACGATCATTCGCGAGGCGAAGGCGGCCCTGGGAGAAGACTTCTGGGGGTTCTTGATGCTCGGAGGAATGTCGGGAGGGGGGATGGGATTTTTCGTCGCCCCTCATCGACAGGAGGCGTTCCGGGGCGAAATCGCCGCGATCATGGCGCGAACGAAGGCCGCGCTCGACGATGCCATGCCCTTCGCCATGGAACCGGTCGTTTATGGATTCCGGGTGAACTCGTTCGGGACGTTCGCCGTGCTCCAGAGCGGCGATGCCGCGCTGATGCCGTCGCGGTATTACACGCTGCAGGTCCCTCGAATGATAGCCGTGGGAACCAGTGCGCTCGACCCGTTGCGGATGTCGGATGTCGATCACTTCGCGAACAAGAGTCGCGATACCGGGGAATTGCTCCGCGTCTTCCGGACGATGATCAACAACCTCTTTCCGGTCACTCACGCCGCGGCCGACCCGACCTCGACCTCATGGGATCAGGACTCCGACCGGATTCGCCGCGAGAACGGTTTCGACCCGGTCCAACACGCCCAGCTTCGTGAGGACCTCCAGCGCGGACGGATCGGCCTGGCTCGCAACCGGCTCCCGATCACGACGGACATTCGTGACGTCGAGGAGTCCGATCTCGTCTTCGCTCGCGAGGAGTCGACAGCGCCTGAGGTGATCCGGAATGGCGTCGAGGCACTCCAACGCGGCGAGGTGGCGGTCGTGACGCTTGCCGCGGGGGTCGGCAGTCGATGGACCACAGGCGCAGGGGTGGTCAAGGCGATCAACCCGTTCGTGATGCTTGCGGGCCGGCACCGAAGTTTTCTGGAACTCCATCTGTCCAAGACCCGCAAGGCACAACGGCGGTACGAAGTGGCGATCCCCCATGTCGTGACGACCAGCTACCTCACTCATGCGGCGATCGAGCGGCACCTGAACCGGTCGGCGAATTACGGCCACGACGGTCCGGTCTATCTCTCACGCGGCCAGTCGATCGGCCAGCGTTTGATCCCGATGGATCGCGACCTGACTTTCCTCTGGGAGGAAGGGGCCCACGAGACGCTCGACGAGAACAAGCAGAAGGTTCGGGACGCCAGCCGTCGCGCGATCCTCGAATGGGCACGGGGCCGTGGGGAAGGGACCGACTACGTTGATAACGTCCCGATCCAGCGGTTCAATCCTCCCGGCCACTTCTATGAAGTGCCGAACCTGCTTCGCAATGGCGTTCTGGCTCGGCTGATCGCGGAGCATCCTAACCTCAACTGGCTCATGGTCCATAATATCGACACCTTGGGGGCGCATCTCGATCCGACCGTGCTCGGCCTGGTGATCGAGTCGAAGGCGACCTTGAGTATTGAAGTCATTGCGCGTCGGATTGACGACCGGGGCGGCGGGCTCGCTCGCGTGGGTGGCCGACTTCGGCTCCTCGAAGGGCTGGCCCAGCCCCGTGAGGATACCGAGTTCGCGCTTCGCTACTACAGCACGAATACGAGTTGGGTTCACATCGATTCGTTGCTCGATGCGTTTCAACTCACCCGGTCCGACCTGAGTTCGAACGAGTCCAAGGTCGCCGCCGCTGTCCGCGCGATGGCCGCGCGGGTGCCGACTTACGTGACGATCAAGGACGTCAAGCGGCGCTGGGGCCATGGCCAGGAAGATGTTTTTCCGGTTGCCCAGTTTGAGAAGCTCTGGGGCGATATGACTTCGCTTCCGGATCTACCCTGCTCGTTCCTCGCCGTCGACCGTCAGCGTGGGCAGCAACTCAAGGACACCGCCCAACTCGATGGCTGGGAGAACGACGGAAGCCGCGAATACGTCCAAACGATCTGCGACTTTGGCGCGTGATCGGGCGTGGCCATCGCCTCAAGATCGGACTTCTCTGTCAACCGAGAGGGAGAGGCCGAACATGCGTAACGTAAATGCATGCGGATTTAAGCATGTTAAATGGTCTGTGTGGGGACGGAATGCCCCGACGGCAAGCCACTACGGTCCCAATAAGAAAATGTAATAATGGATTGATTAGTATGCAGGCCCTGCTGCTTCTTCGGTCCCTGCTGATCAAGTTTGGCTGTGCCGTGACGTGATCAGAGTGCCCGAATTGCTTCACTGACAAGCTGTCGCGTTCGTGCTTCTATTGATCATGGTATGGATTGTAGGTGATTTGCGGTTCAAGCTTCCGTCTTTGTTCGAGCCGATCAAGAAGGGGGATGGGCTGGCCGATATCCCCAAAGGCAGGCGATAGCCTACAGTGGGCGAAGTTCGCGGATGGATCGACAGGCCGCGTCCAGGGCGTGGTCGAAATCAGGGAGGCAAGGATGGCACGTCGAAATCGGCGAGTCGGCGTGAGGCACTTGCGAGCGGTCGCCTATTTCTTCGCTTTCCTGTCTGGATCGTCGGGATTCGGGCAAAGCGTCAAGGTCCACCAGGCGTTCGGTTCAAGCGGGCCACTGCAAGCGGCGTATTCCGAACACGCCGGAGTGACGTTCGCGTCACCTCAGTCAGAACCGGTCGAAGCCGGAGTCGGATGGGGTGGCAAGCCGACTTCATTGAGTAATTCGATCGTGCCGATAACATCGATTGATCAGCTGCTTAAAATGGAACCCGGGTCACTCGATTTTGTGTACCAGAGTTCGAGTGCCGCACCAAAGCCTGTAGGCAAAGTGAAGGGACGGGTCATTCTCTTTCCCGGAACGGGACTGACACGGCCAGCCTCCAAGGTAGCCCGGTTAATGTGGCAGGGGAAGATTTTTAAGAACGAGCAGCCGATGGCGGTCAACCGCTTCTTCGGTTTAAGAATGATCAAGGCCAACGTCTACCAGGATGTGAGCTGGCTAGATGGTCGGCCTTCACTCATCCTCGACTACAGCAAGACCTCTCGCCTGTACGCTCCCTATCGCGATGAAATCCGTGAGGTTGGTCCCGGAATTTTCTTGGGTCTGATGTACTCGCGGACGCAGCCCGAGCCTACCCTCAAGATGTACTTCGCCTTGGAAGCCCAGCAGTAATCGCGAAATACGCGAGTCGGTCATCCGCGAGTCCCAAGTTCGACGACGAGCCGGTTGATCGGAACGCCTGCCCTTGTGATTTCGATCACACGGTCGGCGTTTGGATCAGGGTCGGCAGGCAAGGACTCGTGCTCGCGGCGCGATCGATCATGCAACGCTTGGGAGCGTGTTTCCTGGTCCGGCGCGGCTGACATCAAGTCTGGCTGAGCGATCGCTGGGCCAGAAGAAGTGCTCCCTTGACGGGCTGATTTACGTAGGTGGTTTCGACCTGATATCCCAGTTTCCTGAGATGGGCGAGGAGACTTGAGGACACGGAGTTCGAGGCGAGGAGAAATCCTCCGGCCATGGCGAGGTTGACGTGGCCGTCGGGCCATCCAAGCGTCCTGGCCACGGCAGCGACGGCCTCAGCGAGCTCGCGACCGGCCGGTTCGAGGAGGACCCGTTCAATTTCGGGATCATCTTCGGCCGCCGCGAGCACGTCGGCCGCCAGCGCCGCGATTCGCGCTCGATCGCAGTCGGGCGAGTAGATCGCCGCGACCAGGCGAGTTGGACTATCGATGCCCAGCGCATGGCAGAGCTGATCCGTGAGCGCGTCGGCGGGGTGGGGCCGATTGTCGCGGCCGTCGAATCGGCGGGCGACCATGCGAAGCGCCTGCAAGGCGACCGCGTAACCGCTCCCCTCGTCACCGAGGAGAGGCCCCCAGCCACCGGCACGCGCCGATCTGCCATCGGCTGTTCGGCCGACGGCGATGGAACCCGTACCGGCAATGACCCCGAGCCCCCAACCGTCGGGAGTTCCCGCGGCGATCACCAGTTCGCCGTCGTTGGCAAAAACCAGGTGGTTCGTCCAACCGGACTCGACGTTCCAGGAGTTGAGCAATTCCCGGTCGGCGGCCCGGTCGAACCCGGCCAGGCCGAGGCAGGCCGCATCAACGGGTCGTTGTGTCAGGCCTGATTCCGCAAAGGCCAACGCGATGGATTGGTCGAGCGCCCACCGCGCGGCTACGGGACCCACGGTCTTGACGTTCGAAGGGCCAGCCAGCCCACGCCCGAGAATCCTGCCCGAGGCGTCGGCCAGCCAGGTCATGGTGGAGGTGCCACCGCCGTCGATTCCGATCAGGAGTGGAGACGTCATCGCGGGTCGACCCCGGTTTTTGCCATGACCGCCGCGCGGACCTGGCCGCCGTGCGAGTCGAGCAGCGCCTGGGCCTGGTCGGGCTCCACCTTGGCCATTGCCGCCACCAAGGCTCGCTTCAACTGGCCTGACGAGCGGAGGAGCAAGTCGGCCGCCTGTGCGTCGTCGAGTCCGGCGATCTCCCGGAGGATCCGTCGTGTCCGGATCCGAAGTTTCTCGTTGCTCGGCTGCAAGTCGATCATCTGATTGCCGAAGGTCTTGCCGATCCGGACCATGGCCCCGGTCGTGATCATGTTCAGGACGAGCTTGGTGGCCGTTCCTGATTTCAGACGGGTCGAGCCGGTGATCACTTCGGGACCGACCAGGAGTGCGATCTCGAGGTCGACCTTGGCTCCGAGCAGGCTCGGTCGATTGCAGGCGATGCCGACGGTCGACGCCCCCACGGACTTCGCGTAGTCAATGGCACCCAGAACGTAAGGAGTTCGGCCCGACGAGGCGATGCCGACGACGAGATCGAGGTTCGTGACCGAGAGCCCCTGTAAGTCGGCCGCGCCTTGAACCGGGTCGTCCTCGGCCCCCTCCACGGCTCGGGTTAATGCGGTCGGCCCTCCCGCAATCAGGCCGACCACCATCGAAGGGGGAACGCTGAATGTCGGCGGGCATTCCGACGCATCCAGCACCCCCAGCCGTCCCGAAGTCCCTGCTCCGGTATAAATCAGCCGCCCGCCACGGTTGAAGCGCTCGGCCGCCCATTCAATCGCAATCGCGATCGCGTCCGACGCCGCGCGAACGGCTTCGACCGCCTTGGCGTCCTCGGTAATCATCAACGTGACGAGATCCCTCGGATTCAGCCGGTCCACGGCCTCCGACTCCGGGTTTCTCGCCTCGGTCTGCAATCGATCTTCAAGGAGCATGGAACGCTGTCTCTCTCGTCTCGATTGAAATGAAAAGACCAATTATTTGTACAGAAGATAGTGCTCGCGGATCGACCGGAATTTGGCCAGCTCCGCATCCCAGAGGGCGCGAATTGCCTGGGCGTCTCCGCCTTTCAACAGCGCGTCGTACGTGGCTCGATCGGCGATGAACCTGAGGAACCCGTCGTGCTCCCAGCGCTCGGGGTAGAGCTCACGCAGGACCACGGCCAGTTCGATGCCGAGGGCCAGCGGGTCGAAAAGCTCTCGAGAGGTGATGAAGATCTGCACGCCGCCGCATTCTTTACCAGCGTACTGTCGCTCTTTGGGGGTAAATTGGTTGGGAACGAAGCGAACGCCGGGGAGGCCGCGACCGTTGAGAGCCGCGGAGAATTCGCGGGCGTCGATCCAAGGGGCGCCCAGACGCTCGAATGGCGTATCAGTCCCCCGGCCGGTCGCCAGGTTGGTCGCTTCCAGGAGGCCGACACCGGGGTAGAGAATCGCCTCGGTCAGGCTCCTCATGTTGGGAGACGGGTTGGTCCAGGTCAGGCCCGTCCAGTCGTACAGATCTTCGCGCCGCCAACCTTCGCAGGCGATCACGTTCAGATCGGCACCGATTTTCCGCTCGGCATTGAAGAGTCGGGCCAACTCCCCCACGGTCATGCCGTGGCGGACCGGTATCGCGTGATGGGCAATGAAGGTTTCGAAGCCATCGTCGCGGACCGGGCCCGAGACCTCGACGCCGCCGATCGGGTTGGGGCGGTCCAGGACAATGATCGGGATCTCATTCTCCTTGGCGGCCTCGAGGATCAAACCGAGCGTGCTGATGTAGGTGTAGAAGCGTGTGCCAACGTCCTGGATGTCGTAGACGAGGATGTCGACGCCTTCGAGGTTTGCCTTCGACGGCTTTCGGGTTTTCCCGTAGAGACTGAGAACGGGCAGGCCGGTCTTCTCATCCTTGCTGTCGCCGACCTCGGCATCGACCAAGCCACGGATTCCGTGTTCGGGGCTGAAGAGTGTGACGAGCTTGACGTCGGGGGCATTGGCGAGGACGTCGATCGTCGAGACGCCGTCCTTGGTTTTGCCGGTGTGGTTGGTCACCAGCCCCACTCGTTTGCCGCGCAGGGGTGCGAACTTCGACTTCACCAGCACGTCGATTCCGCAATCGACCGGATGCAGGTGAGTTTCACTCGTCTTGAAATCCTTCGGTCGATCGAGAATGGCGGCCGACGCGAGTGTGGCAACCTCGGAGCGGATCGGGCCGGCGTTCCCTTTGGGGCCAAACGGGTGGAGCCGGCTGGTCAGGATGATCACGAAGGTTTGTGTCGTGGGATCGATCCAGAGCGATGTGCCGGTGAACCCGGTGTGGCCGAAGCTGCCGGGGCCAAAACCGCGACCACGGGGATGGCTGAACGGCGTCGCGATGTCCCAACCAAGTCCCCGACGTTGACGCGCGGGCGTACTGCCCGGGTCGATCATGGACTGGACCGTTTCCGGAGCGAGGACGACTTTATTGCCCGGTCCTTTGCCACCGTCGAGGAGCATCTGAGCATAAATCGCGATGTCGTCGGCCGTGCTGAACAAACCGGCGTGGCCGGCGACTCCCCCCAGGGCGCGCGATCTCGGGTCGTGCACCACGCCTCGGATCCAATTCCCCTCTTCTTTTTCGGTCGGAGCGCACCGCTCGAGGTCGATCGCGGGGTTCGGCTTCTTTCCCTTGACCAGGGGAGCGAAGCGACTGTCGGTCATCCCGAGCGGCTCGAAGATCGTTTCGCGGGCGAACTCATCCAAGGTCTTTCCCGAGACCCGTTCCACCAGCCGGCCCAAGACCAGGTAGTTGACGTCGCTATAGAGAAAACGCTCGCCGGGGGGAGAGTTGAGCTTGAGGGTCGCGATTCGCTCCCATGCCTTTTCGGGACCGTCGGCGTAGTCTTTGATCGAGTTGTCTGCGATGAAGCCTGTCCGATGGCGGAGCAGATGTTCGATGGTCACGGACTTTTTGTCGTGGTTGTCGAACTCGGGGAGGTAAGTGACGATCGAGTCAGTCAGCTTGATCTTGCCTTCCTCGATCAGCCGCATCACCGAGGTCGCGGTGGCCACCGGCTTTGTGAGTGAGGCCATATCGAAGATGGTGTCGCGGGTCATCGCCTCGGCGGTTGGCTCGACGCTGCGCTGGCCGTACGTTTTGACGTAGGCCACCTTTCCGCGGCGGCCGACGAGGACGACCGCTCCCGCGACTTCCTTGCGCTTGATCGCCCGTTCGACGGCGACGTCGATCCGAGCCAGCCGCGCGGCGTCGAGTCCGACCGTGCTGGGCTCGGCTTCAGGCAAGGCGGCCCGCGCCGCGAGTGGGCAGGCGAAGAAGGAAACGAGGAGAACGAGTCGAGCGGCGTTCTTCATTCAAATCTCGTGCTGAAGGTTGGTATCGATGATTTTGCGAGGAGCGGCTGGGAGCACGAGGCTCACCGCCATTCCGACGGCGACCACGGTGGCCGAGCCGACCAGGGCGTACCAGGGGTAGGCTAACTTCGTCCCGAACGCGGCGAACGAGACAGCGGCGAGGCCCGCAATCATACCGATGAAGGCCGCGGCCTGCCCTGCGTTTCGGGAGACCAAGCCGAGCAGAAAGAGGCCGAGCAAGATCCCGGTGACGAAGCCGGCGACCGCCAGGGCGTTGTCGATCACCGCCTTCTCCAACGCGATCGCGGCGATGGCCACGCCGATCTGAACGATGCCCCAGAAGGCGGTCAGCCCCTTCGACAGACGGAGCAGGTTCCGTTCGTCCGTGTTGGGGAAGAGCGGGCGATAGAGGTCGTTGACCGTCGAGGAGGCCGAGGCGCTGAGGGCCCCCGAGACCGTGCTCATCGTGACCGACAGAATGGCCGCGATCACCACACCGAGCACGCCCGTGGGGAGGTAGCGGATGATGAACGAGGCGAACTCTTCGTCCTTGGTGGGCAGGACGGGAGGGGGCGAGTGCTGATAGAGCACGAACAGACTCACGCCGATCAGCAAGAAGAGTGCGAACTGAACGAGGATCACCCCGCCGCTGGCGATCAGAGCCCAGGCGGCTTCGCGTTGCGACCGCGCTGAGAGGTATCGCTGGACCATCATTTGGTCGACGCCGTGCGACCCTGTGTCCAGCACCATCGCTCCGATCAGGCCCGCCCAGAAGCCGTAAGCGATCGTCAGGTTAGGAGTGAAGTCGAAGATGAGAAACTTGTTCGCGGCCATGCCTTCCTTCACGATCGTCCCCCATCCTCCGGGGACCTCGCTGACCATGATCACAAGCGCCACGATCCCGCCGAGGATGTAGATGAAGAACTGGAGCACGTCGGTCCAGACGACCGCCTTGATTCCACCCAGATATGTATAGAGGATGGTGAAGAGGCCGATGGTGATGATCGCGCCGGGCATTTCCCAGCCCGAGGGGGAGGGATAACCCTGGGTGGCCAGATACATCTGGCGAAGTACTTTGGCCGCGAGGAAGA
Organism: Singulisphaera photorubra; assembly: GCF_045290345.1. Classification (GTDB taxonomy): domain Bacteria; phylum Planctomycetota; class Planctomycetia; order Isosphaerales; family Isosphaeraceae; genus Singulisphaera. The sequence goes on from NZ_CP155447.1 coordinate 8,365,472, forward strand.
GCCGGAGGCCGGAGGCGATCGTCCGGGTGACCAGGAACAGAATCGACGCCGCTTTCTGGGTTGCGCCCCCGAAACGCTGCTGGAGGACCTGGTAGGCGGTGAAAATCTCGCCTTTGAAGTAGGCTGGCAGGAGGAAGATCGCGACGAAGATACGGGCGAGAATGTAGCCGATCGCCAGTTGCAAGAAGGTCATATTGCCCCGGTAGGCAATGCCCGGCACGCTCAAGAAGGTCACCGCGCTGGTCTCGGTGGCGATGATCGAGATCATCACCGCCCAGCCGGGAATATTGCTCTCGCCGAGGAAATATCCCTTCAGTCCCTTCGAACCCGAGCCCAACCAGGCCCCCATCGCGGTGCAGCCGACGATGTAAACAATGATCACCCCCAGATCGATCGGGTGCATGGCGACTCCGGTGTGGAGACGTGCTCGGGGAGGTGAGCGAATGCCTCCGCCCGGACACGCTGGAAGGCTCTTAATTTACCAGGTCGACCTCAAAACTGCCAACGCGTTGCAACTTATCCGCACGGAGGCAACTCTTCCGATGTCGCGCCTCGACTTGTGAATTCACGGACCGTTTAGTCCTTGATCATCGACCGATTGACCCTGGCCACGAAGCATCCGGGGCTCCAAGGGGTTGTTTTGCATAATTAAACGGAATTGCCGAGATATTATTGTCGAACCGATGCGAACTGTTGGTGCGGAGGCGTACTTGTCGCGAGCTGGCGTTCTCCCTTCGGTCTGCGGTGGTGTCGGCGGAAGCGATCGCCTCCGCGCGATCCGCCGGCCGGTTGGCAAAGCGAGTCGTGGTTGCGACAATTGCAGAAGGATAGGATGTGCACCTCTCCACTGAGAGGCCGGGTCCAAGGGAGCACCGATGCCGCCAGCCTCCGTGTGCCCGCAGTGCCATAACCCGTTGCCTGATAATGCGCCGCTTGGCCTTTGCGTGCCCTGTACGCTCCGAATTTTTCAGGAAGACCAATCGGGAACCACGGTCGAACTCCGGGGCTGGAGGGCGATCCTCGGGGCGGCGGACGTCGAAGCTCAGGGCCGATCAGCCGAAGCGCTCGCGTGGTATGACCTGTGCGAGACGGCCACCTTTCGAGGCTCCGAGGATTCGCCCCGGAGTCGCGATTCCACGGTGCGTGGTGTTGACCGCTTTGTGAGTGCGGAATCGCTGCTGATTTCGCTGGTTCAACTGGATTTGATGGAACCGGTGGAGATTCAGGAGCTCCTCAAGCAGTTCCCGGCCGACCTCGATCCGAAGAACCCCGAAGAGCTCGCCCGGGGATTGGTGCGTTCCAAGCGATTGACCGAATACCAGGCCGGGGCTCTCCTCCAGGGGAAGTCCAAGGGGCTGGTCATTGATAAATACCTGATCCTCGATAAGCTCGGTGCCGGCGGTATGGGGATGGTCTTCAAGGCGCTCCATCGACGCATCAAACGGGTCGTGGCCCTGAAGGTTCTCCCCCCCTCCTTCGCCAAAGATGGGACGGCCGTGCGCAGGTTTCACCGCGAAGCCGAAGCCGCGGCCAAGTTGAGTCACCCCAATCTCGTGGCGGTGCTCGACGCCGACGAGTTCAACGGGTTGCATTTCTTCGCGATGGAATATAACGCGGGGAAAGATCTGAAACGGCTCGTGGAGGACCGTGGCCCGCTTTCGGCGGGGCGGGCGATCGAATGCATCATCCAGGCGGCCCGCGGGTTGGGGGCCGCTCATGCCCTTGGCATCTACCATCGGGATATCAAACCCTCGAACCTGTTACTTGACCCGCGCGGGACCCTCAAGGTGCTCGACCTGGGCCTGGCCCGGATGATGGACAAGGGGGCGGACCTTCTCGGAAGCGTCGAACCGGACCCGGAACTGACTCGCCCTGGCATCATCATGGGCACCGTGGCCTACATGGCCCCCGAGCAGGCCTACAATTCTCGGGCCGCCGATCACCGCTCCGACATCTACAGTCTGGGTTGCACTCTCTATTACCTGCTCACGGGGAGGCCCCCCTACGACGGCGATACGCTTATGGCACGGGTGATCGCGCACCGCGAGGAACCGATCCCGTCCTTATCCGGCTCGCAACCCAACATCCCGCCGACGCTCGATCCGACGTTGCGGCGGATGATGGCCAAGTCGCCCCACGATCGCTACCAGTCGGTCGACGAGCTCATCGCCGGCCTGCAAGCGTGCCGAAGTGACGGGTCGACCCTGCGCGATGGGGAAGCCTGGAGTGGTCTCGTCTCTGCCCCGGACCTCAAGCGGCCTCCGAGTCGGTCGGACCAAGCGAGTCCGCGCTCGAGCTTGGCGGGTGGCGGCACGGTAGCGACGGGGCGATGGCGAACCTGGATCCTTCGGCTGTTCGCGGTCCTCGTGCTCACCATCGGCCTCGCGGGCTTGACGTTGGTCGTGTCCGCTCGGATACGCGCAAGACCGATGGTTCCAGTCGCATCGGTGCCTCAGTCGAAATCCGAGGCGAGGCTCGAACCGCCGGGTAAGATCGCTATCCCCGAGCCTGCTTCGGAGCATTCTCTCTCGATTTCCCCCAACTTGGCCCCGTCTCTGCCCATTGGCGCCGAGACGGAGATGAGACGCGCACCCGAACCGGTCGAATCGATCGGTGAGATCCGCCGGTTTGCGGGCCACGAGGATCGTCTGGTGGAGAGCATTGCCGTGGCGACGGATGGCCAACATGCCCTGTCCGCGGGCCTGGATTGCACGGTGCGCTACTGGGATCTCTTGACCGGCCAAGAGATCCGTCGCTTTGTTCATGACGGCCCGGTCTTTTCCGTGGCGATTTCGCATGACAACCAGATGGCTCTCACCGGCGGTGCCGACAAAGTGATGAGGCTCTGGGACCTGGAAGCCGGTCGGGAGCTTCCTCCGTTCAAGGGATTCACCGAGCCAATCTACAGCGTTGCTCTCTCTCCCGATGGGCAATACGCTCTCTCGGGGAGTCGTGATAAGTCGGTCCGCTTATGGGAAGTCGCGACGCGCAAGGAGATTTATTCCTTACTTCACGAGGGCGCGGTCACCGCGGTTGCCTTTTCTCCTGACGGTCAGCGCGTGCTCACCGGGGGTGAAGATAAGACCGTGCGAATCTGGAAGCTTCTCGCCCCCAATGAGGCCCATGATTTCAAGGGCCAAGCCAAGGTGCTCTGTGCGGTCTTCTCGCCGGACGGTCACCGCGCCCTCTCGGGGGGGGACGATGGGGCGGTCGTTCTCTGGAACCTCGACAGCAAGCGGATGATTCGCCGGATCGATGGTCCGCGTGATCAGGTCCGATGCGTATCGTTCCTGCCCGACAGCCGCCATGCCCTTTGGGGAACCAAGGCAGGGAAGCTCATCCTCTGGAATGTTGAGGACGACCGTGAGGTCTATCGATTCGAGGAGACCGCCGGTCGGTTGGGCGTCGCCGTTTTCTCCGACGGCCTTCGTGCCCTGACTTCCGACGATGATGGCTTCGTGCGACTCTGGAAACTGCCGCTCGTTCTCGACTGAACCGACGCTGTCGATCCGGACTCACCTTGGCATGCGAGCTCGTTCGGAAGGCTTTGTTTTCGGGATCATGTTGACTTGTGTGAGCGTGAGCTTGCCGGCATCGGGGTCAAACTTGTACGAGAACTGATTCAAGAAATCCGCTCCCAACACCGGCGGCGCCTCATAATCATTGAGAACGATCAGGCATTCCAGGTCGGGGACCAGAAACGGCCCAACTTCCAACGCCTTGATCGTGGCCCGCTTGGCCCGCAGGGTGCGGCCATCCTCCATCACGAGGTCGATCTCAGGGGAGGATTCGCTCAGCTCGATCTGGAGTTCGGTGGCCAAGGCTTTTGAAAGGCGGACCACGTCGAGGGTGGGATCGACGACCAGTTTCTGTCTCTGGCCGTTGAGGATCGCGTCGACTTGAACGACCGTCTTGTCAGCCTCGAGGGGAATCTCCGCCGTCTGGATCAAGGTCTCGGCTTTTTTGAGGATGTCGAGAGCGGTCTTGGGGAGGGGAGCGACGCTCGCTTTCATCCGTGATTTCACCTTCTGAACCGCGGTGTCCGTCTCTAACTGATCGTGTTTCTCTTGGCTCAGAGCCACCGCCTTGCGAAGTGCGATGACATTCTGCACGAACCCGTCTCGATTGGTCGCGACGTTCTCGGCGAGCTTCTGACGGACTGCCGCAACCTCCGCTTCGTCTTTCTGCAAGTTCGCAAGTTCGGTCCTGGCACCGGCCAGTTGAGCGGATAAATGAGCCTTGGGGGTGGCCTGAGTCGCCTTGGCGACCTCGTCCTCGAGGCGCTGGATGCTGGTCGTCAATTCCGCTCGCTTCTTCGGACGCGACTCCTCGTCACGTTGTTGGTCCTTCTGCTTGCTCAAGGCGCTCCCCAGCCGATCCTCGAACGTCGTTGTTTGGAAGGCGAGCGAATTGACGTCCCGATCCAAGCCCACCACGAGCTTTTTCCCTTTGCGCGAGGCATGCAAATCTTGCGACTGGAGGAAACCAGACAGCATTTTTGAGACATTGGATTGGTAATTCTCAATGGGTCCGAGGGCGAAGTTGATGTCGGCTCCCCGATTCAACTCCACCAGAGCCGCGATGACCTGGCGATCGTTTGCAAGGTTGTCATAATGTTTCTGGATCGACTCCGTCGCGAGTATCAGCGCCGCTTGTCGTCTCTGGAGATCCCCTTGCTTCGCGAGTGCCATCGAGCCGAGCTGATCGTAGTCCCGTTGGGCTTGAATGAGCTGAAACTGAAGCTCCGCGGCCTGAGCCTCGAGAGTCGTGATGCGCCTTTGGATGTTTTGCCACTGAACTAGTTCATTCGCATTCCCGAGCGCTGTCGACTTGCCCCCCACCGAATTCTGAGTTCCCGTCTGAGTCTTATTTGAATTCGCTTGGTCACGAAGCCGATTCTGTTCTTCGAGTTTTGTCTGGATGGCAGCCATCGTTTGATAGCCTTGCCGACACTCGTACTCCCACGCCTGCAAGAGCTTTTGATGCTGGGCCGCGGCGATCATGAGCTGATCCATCCGCGCCACGATTCGCTCCCATTCCGCGTAGGCTTGCCTGAATTCCTCAATGTTTTGCGTTCTGGTCGCCTCTTCCGCGGCCAAGACGTAAATCCGGCCCGATCGACTTAAACCCTTAGACGTGAGCACTTCATCGGGTTGTGGTTTCTTACTTTCCGAAACCGAAATCAGGGATTGATCCGTCGGAGGGACTCGCACTGGGAGGGTTGCCGGAGAAATCGGCTCTTCCGCTCGGACGGCCCGAACGACCTCGGGCTTGGTTTCTTCGAGCGGTCGAGTACGCTTGACACTCGCTAGTGAGGGAGTCCTGACCTCGGATGGTTCCAGGTCCACAACCGTCTCGGCCGGAGGGAGTGCATTCACCTCGGTGGGAATCGTCTTGGCGATTGGCGCCTGGATCGGGTGCGGCTGTGGCCGTGGTGAGACCGAACTTCGGCCGGCGAGAAACCCAACGAGAGTCATCAGAACGATCAGGGAGCCGAAGACCATCGATGATCGCGATCGAGTAGGCATGGAAGGCTCCGGTTCCGTTCCGAATGGCCAGGTTTGCCGGCTCAAGCGTCGCATCGTGAGCGGGACGCTGACTCGGCACAGGACGAGACGTGAAGTCTTTGCCCATTCCGAACCGTTGGGTGTGGGCTCACTTGTGAAGCCGCTTCTCCCGAGGCTTCCGTAGCTGGATTGGCCAGGTCATGTGGGGAACAAGCTTTACTCTATCTCAACCTGGTCAGGGAGAGAAGCCGCCGTCTTGAAGGATGGTCACAAGTCCTTTGTTTGGGCTCCTCTTGGAGGGGGCATCGCTCTTTTTTTTGAGCAGGTCCAAGGCCGAGTCAGCAACTTGATGTGATGCTTCCAGCAAGTTCCAAAATCCGAATTGATCGAGTCTCGAGCTGATTTGGTTCGGGAGGATCACAGACAGAAACCTCGGTGGCGCGTATGTGAGGCTCGAGCGTAAACCGATCTGAACTTGGTACTTGCTTGCGGATGGCCCCGTTTCGGTGCATCCTTAAAAAAACAAGAGAGCAGTCCTTGCGTGTCTGACGACGAAATCCCGAAGCATTCGGACCTTTCAGCGGCGGCAGGGACGACTTTATGAGGTGGGGACTTGCGTGGCTCGTTGTGATGACGGTTGGGACGGGCGCAATGGCTGCGCCTCCCGACGGACCTGGTGAGGCTTTCTTTGAACAGAAGGTTCGCCCGATCCTGGTCGCATCGTGTGTGAAGTGCCACGGGTCCAAGAAGCAGGAGTCGGGTCTGCGGCTTGATGCTCGGTCGGCGCTGGTGCGAGGGGGTGACAACGGTCCGGCGATCGTGCCCGGCGACCCGTCGAAAAGCCTCCTCATTCAGGCGGTCAACCACCAGGGTGACTTCGCCATGCCGCCCAACCGGAAGCTCTCCGACGAGCAGATCGGCGACCTCGAGCTCTGGGTCGAGCGGGGCGCACCCTGGCCCGGCGGGGACAGTCCTGTCGCCATCCGCTCGGGCGCGATCACCGACGAGGACCGCCGGTTCTGGTCGTTTCAGCCGGTGGCCGACCCGCCCGTCCCGGCGACCGTCGACCGTGTCTGGGCTCGCACTGAGATCGACGCTTTCATCCTCGCCCGGCTCGAAACCGGGGGCCTCAAGCCGTCGCCCCCGGCCGACCGCCGGACCCTGATCCGACGCGCTTCATTCGACCTGATCGGTCTGCCGCCGACCCCCGCCGAGGTCAACGCCTTCGTGGCCGACCCCGCGCCCGATGCTTTCGCGAGGGTCGTCGACCGCCTGCTCGCCAGCCCCCGCTATGGCGAGCGCTGGGGGCGGCACTGGCTCGACGTCGTCCGCTACGCCGACACGGCGGGCGAGACGGCCGACTTTCCCGTTCGCGAAGCGCACTTATATCGCGATTATGTGGTCGATGCCTTTAACCGGGATATGCCCTACGACCAGTTCATCCGCGAGCAGATCGCAGGAGACTTGCTCGCGGCGACCGCCCCCGCGAGGCACGCCGAGTTGGTGACGGCCACCGGATTGATCGCGACCTCGCGCCGGTTCGGGTTCGATCCGCAGAACTATCAGCACCTGACGATTCAGGACACCATCGACACGGTTGGCCAGTCGGTGCTCGGACTCAGCCTCGGCTGTGCCCGCTGCCACGACCACAAGTTCGATCCGGTCTCGGCGGCCGACTACTACGCCATCTACGGGATCTTCGACAGCACACGGTACGCCTTCCCCGGCTCGGAGGAGAAGAACCGGCCGCGCGACCTCATACCTCTGGTGCCCCCCGCCGAGGCCGCCGCGAGGCAGAAGGTGTACGACGAGACCCTCGCCCGGCTCGCCGCCGAGGCCGTGGGGGGCGACGCTCGTCGCGCCGCCTCCGAACAGGCCCGCCTCATGTTGCAGAAGGCCGGTCCGTTTCCGGTGGCCTACGGGGTGACTGAAGGGACCTCTCATGACGTTCGCATTCAGAAACGCGGCGAGCCGACGATGCCCGGCGACGAAGTCCCCCGCCGGTTCTTGCAGATCCTCGGCGGCGACCGCGTGCCCCCCGATTCGGGGAGCGGCCGGCTCGCTCTGGCCGATTGGCTGACCCGGCCGACCAATCCACTGACTTCCCGCGTGATGGTCAATCGGGTCTGGCAGCACCACTTCGGCCGCGGCCTGGTGGCCACCGAGAATGACTTCGGTCGCCGTGGGCTTGCGCCCACGCACCCCGAGTTGCTCGATCACCTCGCCCGCCGCTTCATCGAGAGGGGCTGGTCGGTCAAGTCGTTGCACCGCTTGATCATGCTTTCGAGCGTCTACCAAACCGCCGGGGCGGGTGACTCCGCGGCGGACTTGCTCGCGCGGTTCCCTCGCCGCCGACTCGACGCTGAGGAGATCCGTGACGCCCTGCTCTTCACCGCCGGCACCCTCGACACCACTCCCGCCGGCCCGCACCCGTTCCCCCCCGTCGAGACCTGGGGCTTCACGCAACACAGCCCCTTCGCCGCCGTCTACGAATCGAACCGGCGAAGCATTTACCTGATGACCCAGCGCCTCAAACGGCACCCCTACCTCGCCCTCTTCGACGGCCCCGATCCTAACTCGTCCACCCCGCGCCGGTCGGTCACGACCGTCCCCACGCAGGCTCTCTTCTTCATGAACGACCCGTTCGTTCACGAGCAGGCCGCGGCATTCGCTCGCTGGCTCACCTCGGCCGAGCCGGACGCGCAGGCACGCCTCCGACTTGCGTTCGAGGTGACGCTCTCTCGGCCGCCATCAGCCGATGACGAGTCGGATTCCCTTGCTTTTCTCGCCGCCGAGCGAAAAGACCTTGAGGCGTCAGGTCTCGCCTCACTGGAGGCCGATATCTTCGCCTGGTCGGCCCTTGCCCGCACACTTTACTCCCGCAACGAATTCCTTTTCATCGATTGACGGGACCCGCCATGAGCGAACCCTGCACCAACCGCATGATCTCGCGCCGCGAAATGCTCGCCCGCGCCTCCGGTGGCTTCGGCGCAATCGCCCTGGCTGGTCTCCTCGCCGAGCAGCAGGCCTTCGCTTTGACGGCCGACCCGCTCTCGCCCCAGCCCCCTCATTTCGTACCCAAGGCCAAGCGGGTCATCTTCTTGTACATGACGGGCGGGGTCTCTCACGTCGACACATTTGACCCCAAACCCTTGCTGATGGCCGGGCACGGCAAGTCGATCACGGTCGACAACTGGCAGGGCAAAAAGGGGGCGTTTCAACGTTTCTTCAAGCGTCCCAACTGGGAGTTTCGGCCCGGCGGCCGGTGCGGCACGGAGATCAGCGACCTCTTCCCCCACGTCCGCGAACGCGCTGATGACCTCTGTGTGATCCGGTCGATGTCTTCGGACCACACCAACCACTACGAAGGCACACTTGGTATGCACACCGGGTCGTTCACCTTCGCCAGGCCGAGCATTGGGGCCTGGGTCAGCTATGGTCTCGGCACCGAGAACCGCAACCTGCCCTCGTTCATGGTCATTGCCCCGGCTGCGCCTTACGCCGGCACGCAGACCTGGGCCTCCGATTTCCTGCCGGGTTGCCACCAGGGAACGCACGTCGTCCCCGGTCCCACGCCGATCCCCAATGTCCGCCCTCTGATCTCGGTCGAGGCCCGTCAGAAACGCGAACTTGAACTGATCGCGCGGGCCGATCGCCGGCACCTCGCCGAGCGCCCCGCCGATGCCGCACTCGAGGCCCGGATCCGATCGTTCGAGACGGCCTTCGGGATGCAGAACGAAGCCCCTCACGCCTTCGACCTCTCGGGTGAGTCCGATGCCACTCTCGCCCTGTACGGACTCGAACGCGGGCAGACGACCGGATTTGGCTGGCAGTGCCTCGTTGCCCGCCGCCTCGCCGAGCGTGGCGTGCGGTTCGTCGAGTTGATCGACACCGGCTCGTCGGGCAACTGGGACTCGCACGGTAACATGCAAGACCATGCCGGCCTCGCCCAGAAGGTCGACCGTCCGATCGCCGGCCTCCTCACCGATCTCAGGCAGCGTGGTTTGCTCGATGACACCCTGGTCGTCTGGACCACCGAGTTCGGCCGTACCCCCTACCACGAGCAGGCCGGCCACACTGGCCGTGAGCACCATCACCAGGCTTTCTCGTCATGGCTGGCCGGCGGCGGCGTGAAAGGGGGAATCGCCCACGGAGCGACTGACGACTACGGCGTGGCCGTCGCCCAGGACCGCGTCCACGTCCACGACTTCCACGCCACGATTCTCCATCTGCTCGGCCTCGACCACGAGCGGCTCACCTTCCGTCATGTCGGCCGAGACTACCGCCTCACGGACGTCAGCGGTGACGTCGTCAAGGAGATCATCGCCTGACTCGAGCCGCTCCTGAGGATCAATCCGTAGGCCCCGAGAGTCCCACTGCCGGCCCGGCCGTTCCTCAGTAATCCGGCCGCCCCAACCTGTTTGGGGAATATCCTGTTTGGCTGTTGAACAATTTATTGGCAAATCAGGTTGGCATCAGGTATAGAAAGTGCTGAGGATCGCCGAATCCCAAGGTGAGCGTCTCTCAAAAAATACGAAGACGCAATTCACCCCCTGCCCGCTTCTGCCCCGCCCGTAATTGAAGTCCTCGGTACAGACTGGCGCCCGGAGGTACTTTCCCGTGAGCCGGAACACGCTTATCCTCTCGTGGGTTCTGATCGGAGGACTTCTCCGTACGGCGTCCGCTCAAGGTGCCGAGGAGGCGAAGCTCGACCCCGCCCAGGTCGAGGACTTCGAGAAGAATGTTCGCCCTGTCCTCGCGACTAAATGCGTGGGCTGCCACGGCCCCGACAAGCAAAAGGGGGGGCTCCGCCTCGATTCGCGGACTTTGATGATGCAAGGGGGAGACTCGGGGCCGGCCATCGCTCCTGGGGATCCGGAGCAGAGCCGGCTGGTCGAAGCCATTCGCTATGGTGACGATCTTCAGATGCCTCCGAAGGGGAAGTTGAAAGAGTCGGAAATATTCGCCCTGACGAAGTGGGTCAAAGCTGGGGCGCTCTGGCCCGAAACCAGGTCGGAGTCGGCGGCCGAAGCGCCAACTGTCGCCACGGCTGCGGTCATTTCCGAGCAGGACCGGGCATTCTGGTCGTTTCGTCCCATCACGTCGCCACCGACTCCTCCCGTCAAGGATTCGAGCTGGGCACGGTCGTCGATCGATGATTTCGTGCTCAACAAGCTCGATTCGGCCGGGTTGAAGCCGGTTGCGCCCGCCGATAAGCGGACCTTGATCCGGCGGGCGACGTTTGACCTGATCGGCCTGCCGCCGACCGTAGCGGAGGTCGAGGCCTTCTTACGGGACGAATCGCCCGAGGCGTTCGCTCGGGTGGTCGACCGACTGCTGGCCTCCCCCCATTACGGCGAGCGCTGGGGACGACACTGGCTCGACGTTGCGCGGTATGGTGAGGACCAAGCCCACACCTTCGAAGCCCGGCTCTATCCCAGTGGTTTCCAGTATCGCGATTGGGTCGTCAAGTCGCTGAACGATGACAAGCCTTACGACCGATTCGTCATGGAGCAGATTGCCGGCGACTTACTCGACGGACCCCATCGTGACGAGCAGCTCAAGGCCTTGGGCTTCTTCGCACTCGGTCCGGTTTATTACGGGAAAGCGGTCTACGACGAACTCGATGACCGCGTCGATACGCTCAGTCGAGGCTTCCTCGGCTTGACGGTCGCGTGTGCCCGCTGTCACGACCACAAGTTCGACCCGATCCCCCAACGCGACTATTACGCGCTGGCCGGGATCTTCGCGAGCACTCAATACAAAGAGTATCCCCAGGCGTCTGCCGACGTCGTCGCTCGCTACGACCAGGCTCAGGCGGCGATCAAGGCCAAGACCGAAGAGATCGCCGCGTTCCAACGGACCGAATCCGCGCGGTCGAGCGACGCGCTTGTCTCGCAGACCGCACGATACATGGTCGCCTCCTGGAAGCTTGTGAATCGACGGACGGCGGACCCGAAGATCCGAAGCTCCGAGGTGGCCAAGTCGGAACAACTGGAACCATTCTTCCTCGACCGCTGGGTGAAGTACCTCTGGCCGGAGCAGGCGGTCGAGCGTCCTTACCTCGCACACTGGCACAAGCTCGTCGAGGCTCAGGACAAGACGATCGACCTCTCGGCGGACACAGCCGCAGTGGCTCAAGTCACCGAGGCGGCTCGTCAGTTCGAGACCTATCTTCAATCGATCGTCGCGGTGCGGAAGGCGGTCGAGGCACAACAGAACGCCTCGAAGGCGATCGGCCTCGAAGCCAAGCCGGCTGGGGCGGGGGCTTCGCCCGCGGGTGTCGAATCGCAGGTTTTCAACGAGATCGCCTCGCGCGACGGGCTCTTCGCCATTCCCAAAGACAAGGTAGATGGGTTGCTGTCCGCCGATGCCAAGCTGGCCTTGAAGACGCTCAAGTCCGAGCTCAACCGTCTGAAGAAAGAGGCACCGGCGAAGTATGCCGTGTTGCACTCGCTGGCGGAGGGGACGAGCATCGCGGACATGAAGCTCTTTCTTCGAGGGAACCCCGAGACTCCCGGCGACAACGTGCCTCGGCGCTTCCTTTCGATCCTGAGTCCGGGGAGCCCCACGCCATTCCACGAGGGAAGTGGCCGGCTCGAACTGGCGAAGGCGATTGCCAGCCCGGCCAACCCGTTGACGGCTCGGGTAATGGTCAACCGGATCTGGGAACACCACTTCGGCCGTGGCCTGGTCGGTACGCCCAGCAACTTCGGCCATATGGGGGAGCGGCCCACCCATCCTGAATTGCTCGATCATCTCGCGAGCCGGTTCATTGCGTTGGGATGGTCGATGAAAGCCTTGCATCGCGAGATCATGGGTTCGGCGACCTATCAACTGAGCGGTCAGTTCGACGAGCGGAACAACGAGGTCGATCCGGACAACCGCCTGCTCTGGAAGATGAATCGTCGCCGCCTCGAGGTCGAAGCCTGGCGCGACTCGATGCTCGCGGTCTCCGGAACCCTGGACCCCACGATCGGCGGCCCCTCGATCGCGTTGACCTCCTCCGCCAACAAACGCAGGACGTTCTACGCCTCGATCAGCCGACATAGCCTTGATGGTCTGCTCCGGCTGTTCGACTTCCCTGACCCGAATATCACCAGCGACAAGCGGACCGTGACCGCGGTCCCGCTCCAGCAACTCTTTGTGCTCAACAGCGACTTCATGGAGCGCCAGGCGAAGGCCCTGGCCGCGCGTCTGCAAGCGGCCTCGAACGCGTCGCTCGCCGATCGGATCAAGCAGGCGTTCCTGGTCCTCTACGCTCGTCCGGCGAGTGATCGGGAAGTGCAGTGGGCCATGGACTTCCTGGGCGGCGATGACGCGACGCCCCAGGGGCAAGCCGGGGGCGCGCTCTCGAAGTGGGAGGAATACGCCCAGGTCCTCCTCGGAACGAACGAATTTACCTTCGTGGATTGATGTGAGAGAATCCGCACAAGGGGGATTCTCACGCGGCCGGAACGGAACGGGCTCACAAGGCGACGGAGACATGGTCATGCAAAACCAGGGGTTCGATCCGTCTTTCTCGCGCCGGGATATGCTTCGGAAGATGGGAGGGGGCTTCGGCGCCCTCGGCCTGGCGAGCGTCCTGGCGGGCGAAGAGAATGTCTTGAGCCGTGTTCTGGCCGACGAGCCGACGGCCAATCCGCTGGCGCCCCGATTGCCGCACTTCGCGCCGAAGGCGAAGCGGGTCATCTTTCTGTTCATGAACGGCGGCCCGTCGCACGTGGATACGTTCGACCCCAAGCCCCAATTAACCAAGTTCCATGGCGATAAGCCGGCGAATCGAGGACTCAAGACGGGTCGAAAGGGGGGCGGAACCTTGATGGGGTCCCCCTTCTCGTTCCAGAAATATGGGCAGAGCGGAATCGAGGTCAGCGAGCTTTACCCCGAGGTGGGCAAGCAGATCGACAACATCTGCGTGATCCGGTCGATGCGCACCGACGTGCCCAACCATGAACCCGCCCTCTTGATGATGAACTCCGGGCAGATTCAGCCGACCCGGCCGAGCATGGGCTCGTGGCTGACCTATGGCCTGGGGACGGAGAACCAGAACCTCCCCGGCTTCGTTGTCCTCTGTCCCGGTAAGCCGGTCGTGGGCCCGCAACTCTGGAGCAACAGCTTCTTGCCCGGGATCTTCCAGGGGACGCACATCAATAACGCGTCCCTCGACCCCAAGGCCGTGATCCCGAACGTCAGGAACCGCAGCCTCACCCGGTCCGCCCAGCGCAGCCAGCTCGACCTGCTGGCGAAGATGAACGGCGAGCATCTCGAAGGGCGCGGACGCGACCCGCAGCTCGAAGCACGGATCGAGTCGCTGGAAATGGCCTTCCGGATGCAGTTCGAGGCCCAGGACGCGTTCGACATCAGCCAGGAATCGGCCGCGACGCGCGACTTGTACGGCAAAGGTGAATTTGCCGACGCTTGCCTGATCGCACGTCGGCTCGCCGAACGGGGCGTGCGGATCAGCCAGGTCTACTACGGGAACGGCCAGCCCTGGGACGACCACGCCGACATCCTCAACCACCGCAATCACGCCGCCAAGAGCGACAAGCCGATCGCCGCCCTGTTGATCGATCTGAAATCGCGGGGCTTGCTCGACGACACGCTCGTCGTCTGGGGGGGAGAGTTCGGTCGGACTCCCACCTCCGAAGGTTCCAAAGGGCGCGACCACCATAGCCTTGGCTTTACCATGTGGCTGGCCGGTGGCGGAGTCAAAGGGGGCCATGTTCACGGGGCGACCGACGAGCTCGGCTTCGTGGCCATCGAAGACAAGGTCCACGTTCATGACCTCCATGCCACGATCCTTCACCTCCTCGGGATGGACCACGAACGGCTCACCTACCGTTATAGCGGCCGCGACTTCCGACTGACGGACGTGCATGGCGAGGTGGTTCACAGCATTATTGCCTGAACCTGGGATCGCAAGGTTGCCGCGGTCGGCCTTGGGCGAGTGAGTGGAGTGACGGATGCCTCGACGATTCGCCCGCGCTGTTGGTTTGCGAGGGAGTGCGACGAAAGGCATCGTCTGGCTCGTGCTCGCGACTTCATGCTTCGATGGGATCGTGGTCGTTCGAGCGGCCGATGACTTTGGAGTCGCGCCCGCCGAACGCCGCGTCTTGAATTTCCTGGCGAGGGAAGTGCCCCTGTGGTCCCGGGAGAATCATTGCTTCTCCTGCCATAACAACGGCGACGCCGCGCGTGCCTTGCTCGCCGCGAAAAAGGCGGGCGTGGCCCTGCCCGAGGACGCACTCCGTGAGACGATCGCGTTTCTCTCACGCCCGGAACGCTGGGATAAGAATGGAGTCGACGCCGCGTTCAGCGACAAGCGTCTCGCGCGGCTCCAGTTCGCCAACGCACTGGCGGCGGCCGTGGACGCCAACGCCATTACGGATCGATCCATTCTCCTGAGGGCCGCGGATCGGCTCGTGGAAGATCAAGCGGCCGACGGGTCCTGGAGCATTGATGAAGTCGCCTTGATCGGTTCGCCCGCCACCTACGGCGCACCGCTCGCGACCGCTCTCGCCAGACGGACCTTGCTCATTGCCGAGGCCAGACGGTACTCAGGCCCGATCCGCCATGCAGAGCGTTGGCTTCAAGCCCGACCGGTGCAGAATTCCCTGGACGCCGCGGCGATTCTGATCGGATTGAACCCAAACGAGGTTTCGTCCGAGCTGCGCGGACGCTGTCTCTCTCTGATTCGAAAGGGCCAGTCGTCGGATGGAGGATGGGGACCGTTTCCGAACTCCCCGCCCGAGGCGTTCGATACCGCGATCACTCTGCTCGCCCTGAGCCGATGGCCGGTTCCCTCCAAGGAGGTCACCTCCTTCATTCAGGGGGGACGGCGATATCTGGTCGCCAATCAGGTTGAGGACGGGAGCTGGACCGAAACCACTCGTCCCACCGGCGGGGAGAGCTACGCACAACGCCTCTCGACGACCGGTTGGGTTGCTCTGGCGCTGCTCGCGACGGATTGAAGTGAAATGTTGGTTATGCGATTGTTTTTGTTGGCCGAGGGGCGACCAGTCAAGCCGGCCCTCGCCGCTTGACGGTCGCCCCGTTTGGAGCCGGCGTGCTCTATCGCTCGATTTCCTCGAACGGGATGTTCAGGATCGGGTAGGTGCTCCAATCCTTGTGGTCGAAGTGCCACCATTCGTTGACGTTGACGGTAAATGCTTCCTTTTCCATCGCGTGGCGGAGCAACTCGCGATGCCAGCGCTGTAGGGAAGTGCCGCCCGGATAATCGGGATAGGAACGCTGGGAGAATTCGTCGTAGCCGCCGACCATCGGCACCGGCTTTCCCGTGGCGAGGTCATAAAGGGTCAGGTCGATCGCGGACCCTCGATTGTGCCTCGAGCC
This sequence comes from Singulisphaera photorubra, assembly GCF_045290345.1. Lineage (GTDB taxonomy): Bacteria > Planctomycetota > Planctomycetia > Isosphaerales > Isosphaeraceae > Singulisphaera. The sequence continues at coordinate 8,381,335 of NZ_CP155447.1, forward strand.
CTTGGCGGGGTTGGCGACGAAGATCTTGCTGGGGCCGGGCGTCGCGTCCCAGAACATCTTGGTGACGTACCAGGGGCGATATGAGTCGTGGATCAGGATGCCGTAGCCTTGCGGCTTGAGAGCTTGGTGGATCTTTTGGAGGGCCTCGGCGACCGGCCGCTGCATGAAGGCGCGTGCCGAGGAATAGAGGGGAGTTCCCATGAAGTTGTTCGTGGATGCGTAGCGAATGTCGAGCTTGATCGTCGGCTCGATCGTGGTGATATCGACCAGCTCCGGCGTCCGGAACTTACCGGGCTCGCGCGGTGGCTTCGCGAAGAGTGCCTCGGCTCGCAGTTCGGCGACCGGTCGGAGGGGCTGGATTCGGAAGGTGGCGCCATCCTCGCCGTCGATGGGCCGGCGCAGGAAGTGGACTTCGGCCGCCACAACTTCCTTGGCTCGGCCCTTCTCGTCCCGACGGAACGTCAGGCTTTCACCGTCGTAGAGCCCACGGGCAGGGAACCGAAAGTGGTCGGGGGAGACCTCTTCGAGAGGATACGAGAAGAACCATTCGATCAGGGCGTGAAGCTTGCCGTCCTTTTCATAGATGTAGAGGACGTTGTGATCCCAGCCATATTCGCCGATCAGTCCGGCCCAGCGGTCGGGCGAAGGCTCGGGCTTGGTTACCGCCAGGCGAGTCAGGGCGGTTCCGTCGACGATGAGCTGATCCCCCTTCTGCTGGACGTTGGACCCATACTCGAGCAGGTCGTCGACGATGAGTTGATCTCCCGCCTGACGCAGTTGGGCACGCGCCCCCCCTTCTCGACGGGTCAGGTAGAGCTTGCCGTTGCGGGCGAGCAGGTCGACACCTTTGTCGCCGCTGCCGTATTGTCCTTCCAGGCTGAGGGCACGTTCCGAGGATACGGGGGAGCTGGAGTCAATCGTCGCCAGCGGCTTGCTTTCACGCACGGCGAGCATCAGCCGCAAAGCGGTGTCGGCCACGCGTTTCGTCAGGGCGTTGGCACAGTCTCGGTTCGCGATCACGACGACCCCCAGCTTCTCGTCGGGGAGCGCACCCACTTCGGTGGCGAAGCCGTAAATCGCTCCACCGTGGCCAATCCGACGATGGCCATCAATTTCGGCGAGGGCGAAGCCGAAACCGAATTTCGTCTTGTCTCCGGACTTCGAGAATTGGGGCTCGATCATTTGCCGGAGGGTTTCGCTCTTCAGAATCGTGGTCCCGTTCGGCCCTTTGCCTTCGGCGAATAGGACGCTGAGGAACCGGCCGAGGTCGAGGACGTTCGAATAGAGATTTCCGGCCGGCGCGGTGCCCAGAGCGAACGTCGGCGCGGCGAACGATCGGCCGTCGTACGTCGACATCACGCCATTGGCCAGCAAACCCTTCATATCAGGAGTCGGCGAGAATCGGGTCCGATCCAGTTGGAGCGGTCCAAGAAGCCGGCGCTCGAGGGCAGGTCCGAAGGGTTCGCCGCCCACTTGTTCGAGCACGCGGCCAACCACCGCAATGCCGGCGTTGGAGTACTTCGTCTTGAACTCGGGGGCATAAACCAGCGCTGTCTCGTTCAGGCTTTTCACCGACGCGGCGAGCGTGGGCTCGGTCGGATCGAAATAATGGCCGACGGGCGATTCACGGACGAGCCCGGATCGATGGGACATCAGATGTCGGAGTGTGATGGGCTTCCCCGCGGTTTGCTTGGGAGCGAACTCGGGCAGGTATTCCTGGACAGGGGTGTCGAGGTTGAGCATGCCCTGCTCGACGAGCTGCATCACCGCGATATCGGTGAAGAGCTTGGAGACCGAGCCGACCCGATACACCGTCTCCGCCGATGCGGGAAGGCGGCGTCGCGAATCGGCGAAGCCAAAGCCTCGCGCCCAGACGATTTGCTGGCCGTCGACCAGGGCGATCGACAGGCCAGGGATCTCCTTCTGATCGATCTCCGAGGTGATCCAACTCTCGAGCTTCTTGGCGGCTTCCGCGTATGGTTCTCGAGGGGGGATGGTGACCTCGGCCAGAGCCCCCCGAGGGGCGACGGCGAGCAGCGAGAGGGTCAACGCAGCGATGGCGCGGATCACAACACACTCCATTTCAAGTCGAGGCCCAGCTCGGCGAATCCCCCCCACTAAAATCAGCGATTCGCGACTGGACGAGAATCTCGATGGATTTCCGGCTCGGTCGAATCCGTAGCACGGCCGGCCCGGCCGTATCCCCTACGGCCCAGGGCCATTTCTTAGACTCGCGCCGACCCCGAGGGAATTACGGCCGGGCCGGCCGTGCTACTGCAAACAAACCGGTGCGGAAACCGCAAGAATCATCGGTTCTTTCGCTCTATCGCGGATCGTTGAAAATAAAAGCGGAGGATCACCCCGAGCGATTCTCGGATTCAGCTCTTTCGCACCTCGACCATGTCGAGGTGCGCGCTCTCCCAGGTCAGATCGTCGCCGAAGCGCATGATCGAGGCAATGATCGTGAGAATCGAGCGGATTGTTTCAAGGGGTAAGGCCTGGCCAGTTTCGGACTCGGACCCGGCAGCCCTCGCCTGCGACAGCCAGGGCTCCGACGTAACCAGGCCCGGGATGAAGTTCGTGGAGCGACCAGCGGGCCGCCTCCTCGCGATCGTCGTGTGTGACCAGCACGGCGGCAGGCGCTCCAGGGGCGAGCGAGACCTCGAACGAGTCGAGCGAGAGTGCAAGTCCTTTGCCTTGCGCCTTGATGTACGCTTCCTTGCGGGTCCAGCAAGTGAAAAAGGCCTGCGTTCGCTCTTCGGGTGCCAACGAGCGGATGGAGGCCAGCTCGGCGGGGGCGAAGAACCTCGCGGCGATTGCGTCAGCGGCAAAATCGGGGCGGATCGTTTCGAGGTCGATGCCCAGTTCCCGCTCTCTTGCGAACCCGAAGAGGGCAATCTCTCCGGAATGAGAGATGTTGAACCGCACGAGCTCGGGCTCGTGGGCCTCGGCCAGGGCCGGCTTGCCGTGGGTGTTGTAAGTGAACTGAATGTGCTTCGGCTCGATTCGTAGGTAATGGCCGAGCAGAGTTCGGAGCAGGCCACGCGCGACTGTAAAATGGCGCCTGCCTTTCTCAAACGAATAGCGATCCGCGCGCTTCCGCTCGGGTTCGTCAAGCAAGGCCCTCAGACGCGCGACCTCGGCCTCGGTCTGTTCGAGAGATGCCATCCAGACATGCACTTCATTGCGGCTAAGGGTTTCATCGAACTCCGGCTCTTCGCGTTCGCCCGGTTCGATCCGATGAGCATCGATCATGACGGAAACCCCTGAAGCGTCGTCAAGGCCCGGCTCAACACCGACAGCATCTCTGCCGTGGCGGTCTGGAGGAAAAAATGACCACCTGCGAATTGCTGACGCTCGAATCGGTCACTCGTCTGGAGCCGCCAGCCTTCCAGCTCATCCTGATGAACCCAGGGATCGGTGAGCCCCCCCAGGGCGAGGATCGGAAGATCTAATGGCGGCTCTTCGGTATAGGCGTAGGTCTCGTTGACCGCGAGATCAGCGCGGATGATCGGCGAGAACAGGCCCATCAACTCGCTGTGATCGAGGAGGGCTTGAGGCGTCCCATCAAGGAGGCGGAGCTCTTCGCGGAACGCCACCTCGGGGAGGGCGTGGATTGGTGGGCGACGAGGGCGGAGTTGGGGCGCGAAGCGTCCGGAGGCGATCAAGAGCCTGGGACTCGGCAGGTTTTGCCGACGGAGCTCGCGGGCCAGCTCGAAGGCAACCAGGGCTCCCATGCTGTGCCCGAAGAGGGCGAACGGCTTGTCGAGTTCGGCGGCGAGTGCGTCGACGAGGCCGTCGATGAGTGAGCCGATCCGCTGGTGGGTTGGCTCTCGGAGTCTGGACTCGCGGCCTGGAAGCTGCATGGCGCAAAGCTCGACCCACGCGGGGAGCCTGTCCGGCCAGAGTCGAAAGAGCGATGCGCCTCCACCCGCGAACGGGAAGCAGAAGAGGCGGAGATCCGCCAGCCGGTTGGGCCTTGGCTGGACCAGCCAAGGATTCGTCGCGCGATTCGCCTGCATAAGCCCTTGTCTCATCGAGGATCGTTCTCAGAAAAGCGAGTCGGCCCCTGCCCTGCCCTGGGACCGCGATTGAGCCGGAAGCCGTCCACAAGGACCGTGGCATGACTCAGCTCTGATCGGTTCGATCCAGGCTGGCTTCGATTCGCGAGAGTGTTTTCGGGTCGTTCATCGCGGACTTGCCGAACCCGGGCAGAGCGCCGAGGGAAACGGCCTCCTCCTGGGCCTTGGCGAAATCGCTTACGAGCATGATGGGTGTGTTTGCCAGGTCGGGGTCGGCCTTTACGGCTCGGATCAACTCAAGACCGGGCGACTCATCGACATCCGTGACTCGATTGACCAGAAGCAGGTCGTAGCCACCGGTGCGGAGTTCACTCAGCGCGTCGTCGAAGGTGTCGGCGGCCGTAAGCTGGGCGTTCAGTCGGCCTGATAAGGCACGGGTCAGGTTTCGGTGGTCGTACGCGCATTGGCCGACGCTGAGGATCCGAGGAACGGCCATGGAGGGCTCCGCTTCATTGAGGTTCGTACGCAGCAGGGACGGTGGCAGAATGACCACTCTATCGTGCGGCAAACCTGAAGCTCAAGTCACGAAGTTCCGGGGTGGAGGCCGTCGGCTCCTCCGCCCCGGTCAACGACTGATGGGTGGTTCAAGCCAGCCCCTCTTGCACAGCCTCACGCATTTTTTCCAGGCCGGTTCGTGCCACGAGTACGGGATCTAGTTTCCAGTACTCGCGGTTGAACAGCTCGAGCGAGAGCATCCCGCGGAAGCCAACGGTTTTCAGAGTCTGAAAGACGGCTCGCAGCGGAGCCACGCCGTCGCCCGGGTAGACGCGATGGGCGTCGGTGATCGTGTCGCGCGAAGGAGAGTCAGGGTAGTCGTTGAGGTGAAACAGGTGGAAGGCCTGCCCCGAGAGCAGCTTCAGGCCCTCGAAGCTCGAACCCCCTTTGTGGAGATGGTAGACGTCAGGGAGGATGCAGGCCTTGGGATGCCCGGACTCAACGGCCACCATCGCCACTTCACTGAGTCGGCCAAGCGTCTTGGAGAAACCCCAAACCTCAAGCTGGGGCACGACGCCGATCGAGTCACCCAGCTCCAGGAGCGCACGATAGCGCTCGGCAACCCGCTTGAGGTCGAGGTCGGAACGATCGGTCGCCCCGAACGGAGGAGCGGCAATTCTGCGCCCTCCGATGCTGAGGACCATCTCCATGTTTCGTTTCGCCTCTTCGAGTCCCTTGCGACGTCGCGCGTCGTCATCAACGGACCACTCGAAGAAGCCGATGGCGTCCTCGACGCTCAACCCCTGGTCGGCGATTCGTTTGCCCAGATCTTTGAGCGAGCCGCCCCCCTTCACGTACTGATCGAGTTCACGGATCCAGGGCTCGATCCCCTGGTAGCCCGCCTTCCCGACGATGTCGACCACCTCCGGTAGGGGGAGCTTCTGCCCCTGGATTGTGCTGGTGTTGAAGCAGAATCCAAACGGAGAAGCCGACGGTTGATCCGCCGCAAGGGCCTTGCTGCCCCCCTGCGCTCCGAGAGTCAGTCCGGCTCCGAGCGCAACCTGTACGGTCGACAACCACCCACGACGCGACAGCTCATTCATCAACGTTTTGATCCTCGGCACAGGGATTCAGGCTCGGGGCGAGCGGAGTGTTCACAACGCGGCCCGTAGACCGGAGCGGGAGGGACGACCTCGATTCCTCTCGACTCGAGAATCGTCTGGTAGGGTCTGGCTTTGAAGCGTCCTTGGATTCAGGCTGGGCTCCAGGTGGCGAGTTGGCCACTCCGGTATGCTCGATTGCCGAGATGTGCAGCCGAGGCCGCGCTGACGCCCGCCTCGGCCGGGCAATGGGGCCGTTGCCGGCTTCGAACGCAATCGATCCAGTTGGTCAGGTGGAGCAGTTCACCGTCAGGCTTGTCGTAGAAATCGCGGCCGCGGTGGGGGTCGGTGCCCAGGATCAGCTCCTCGGATTTTCCTGTCCCCCCCTCGGGATGGATCTCGTAGCGCCCACGGTCGATGTAAAGGGTCGCATCGGTCCCCATGAATTCGATCATGGCGCCGTTGCGCGCGTTCGAAAACGTGCCTTCGAAGTAGGCCTGAATTTCGTTGGGGTAGTGAAGCAGGCACTGGATGGTATCCGGGGTTTCCCAGACCCCCTTGCTGGCAAGCTGGTCGCCAATGGCCGTTGCCTGATCCGGGTGATCGAGATCGAGGAACCAGTGGGCCACGTCGATCCAGTGGACCATCAGGTCGGTCAGCAGTCCGCCACCGAAGTTCCAGAACCAGCGCCAGTTGCGGAAGCGATACTCGTCGAACGGCTGCTCGGGAGCCGAGCCGAGAAACGCCTTCCAGTCGACCTGTTTCGGATCGACGCCGAGCGGTCCCTTCTGCATCCGGCTCCGCGTGTTGCGGTTCCAGGTCAGGTGGACTTTGATGATCCGACCGATCCGGCCTTGGTCGACCAGTTCCTTGGCCTTCATGATGTGGGGCATGCTGCGCTGTTGGGTGCCGATCTGGACGATCTTGCGGTTCTCGTTCTGGGCCTTGATGACGGCGGCCCCTTCGGCCAGGTCGTGCGTCAGCGGCTTCTCGACATAGACGTCTTTGCCCGCGTTGCAGGCGTCGATCGTCATCGGCACATGCCAGTGGTCGGGGCTGCCGATCAAGACGGCGTCGATGTCTTTGCGATCGAGGATCTCGCGATAGGCCCGGCTCATGTGGGCCTTGGGATCGGCAAGTTTCCGGCCTTCTTCCAGGTGAGGCTCGTAAATATCGCAGACCGCGGCGATCCTGACGTTGGGGACGTTGGCGAGCGACTTCATCAAGGTCCGGCATCGCCCGCCCGTGCCGATGCAGGCGACTTCGATTGTGTCGTTCGCGGCGTACCCACGCGTGGTTTCGAGTCCTGCCGATGCCGCGAGCATCGCCCCCGCGCCGACCTGCCCCATCGTCTCCAGGAACTCTCGCCGGGTCTTGTTCGGGCGCATGCGAACGGTTCCTTCAGAAAAAAAGGGGGACGCGTTTTGGCGACCCGAAAGGCCTGTTTCACGAGGCCGGAGAGTCCGAAGCACCTACCTGTGCGGTGCATCCGTCAAGTTTATTGATTTCAAGGATCGGGTACGGCCGGCCCGGCCGTTAATCAATCAAGCAGGGTCGGTGCGAGTCCGAGGGGGATGTTGTCAGACACCGGGGGAAGTACGGCCGGGCCGGCTGTGCTACCGGGGATCGCCTAGCCCGATATCGAGCACCAACCGTTAGTATCGCAAGAGCAGGCGTCCACACAAGGGCCTGGTGGACCGACGAATGGGCTGTGAGCGTTCCATCTCCTCGATCCGAGGCCGAGTTCCGGTTGGGTCGTGCTCGCCCGCTTTGCAATCAAATGACGGGGCATTGATCGGGTTAGAGAAGCCGGTTTTCCCGGATGACCTGGGAGTACCAGTGAGCGCTCAGCTTGGGGGTTCGCTTTTGCGTTGCGAAGTCGACATGAACGATCCCGAATCGCTTGGCGTAGCCTTCGGCCCACTCGAAATTATCGAGAAGGGACCAGGCGAAATACCCGCGCACGTCAAAGCCTTCGCGGATCGCTCGGTGGAGCTCGACCAGATAGCTACGCATCACTTCACGACGGTCGAGGTCGATGATTTCGCCGTCGGGATTGATCAGGTCGGCCAGTGCCGCGCCATGCTCGGTGATGTAGAACGAATGGACTCCAAAGACTTCGGCGGCGTGACGAACTCCCCAGTAAAGCACTTGCGGCGTGAGGTTCAACCAGGGAAGGTCGCCCTTGGGAAACTGCCGAGGGAAGGCCAACCGTTCGGGGAGTCCGTCCTTACCCGCGCGTACAAAGTCGCCGGAGTAGAGGTTGAGCCCAAGGAAATCCATCGGCTGTGCGATCCAGTCGAGGTCTCCGATTTCCACTCGTGGCGCGTCGTCTCCTGCCGCCGCGAGAAACTCCTCGGGGTAGCGACCGCGAAAGAGCGGCCCCATGAGCTGGCCGTTCGATCGCTCATACTCCGCCCGCGCTGCCGCGATGTGGTCGTCGGTCTCGATCACGGGGATTTGCGGCGGCGGCAGGTGGTTGTGGACGAGTCCGACCCGCGAGCCGGGCCCACCGTGAGCACGTACGGCGGAGACGGCGTACCCGTGGGCAAGCAGGGCGTGATGATAGCCTTGATTGACCGCACGCGCGGACTCGGTTCGACCGGGCGCGAACTCCCCTTCCGCGTAGCCTTTGCCAATGAAGCAAGGGATTTCGTTGAGCGTGAACCAGTTCTTGACGCGGTCACCCAGCCGCTTGACCACGGTCTCGGCGTAAGGCCGGAACGCCTCGGCCGTGGACCGGGTGAGCCAGCCGCCCTGGTCTTCGAGGGCTTGGGGAAGGTCCCAGTGGAAGAGGGTGACCCAGGGGGTGATTCCGGCCGCGAGCAGGGCGTCGATCAGGCGGTCGTAGAAGTCGAGGCCGCGAGGATTGGCCGGTCCGTCACCCGTGGGAATGATGCGCGGCCATGCGATCGAGAGCCGATAGTTGCGAATCGCAAGGTCCGACATCAAGGCGGCGTCTGCTTCGTAATGGTGATAGTGGTCGCAGGCGGTCTCGGGTGTATCGCCGTTGGCGACGTGCCCAGGAGTGGACGCGAAGCGGTCCCAGATCGACTCGCCTTTGCCGTCCTCGCTGACCGCCCCTTCGACTTGTGTTGAGGCCGCCGCCGCGCCCCAGACGAAGTCATCGGGAAACCGATACGATGGCGTCGTCATGAGCGGGGTCCTGACTCACCTCAAAAACAGCGGCTCGGCAATGTTCGGCCGCGCCCCCTGCTATCGTAGTCGTTGGACCTGGCTCGTGACACCACTACGCTCGAATTGAAGGCGGCTTGGCTCGCCCTCCTCAGGAGGCTCGGCGACGCGCCGGCGGGAGCGGCCCTTTGCCAAGCACTTGAGGGAGCGTTGTCGCGGGGGCCGGGACGGTGGAGGTGACTGGAAGCAGGTTATCGGCGAGGCGTGATTTGGGGCGGTCCATCAACGGATCGAGATCCGGGAGTCGGACGAGCTCCCGTCCGGTGGACTTCGCGGGGAGGTATGCGGGGAGCGGATTGAGGTGTGGTCGGCCTGCGAGCTCCGTCGTGTGACGACGGACGTCGGGGAGGCGATTTTCTGCTCCTTCGAGGGTCGTCGCGCCGGAAAGCGAACGGGATTTCCCGTCAATAATGGCCGAGTTGGCGAGCGGCAACGACTCCGGGATCGGTCGTCCCACGGCCTGGTTGGCGGTCGTGCTGCGCGATCGCTTCTGCCTGAGGCTGAGTCCGAGGGCGACGATCAAAAAGCCACACACGGTTCCCAGGATGACCAGACTGGCCTGGGATGCTCCTTGGCGGTTGATGATCGGGAGCCCGAGGAGCGGGCGACTTTGGTGGGACCGATCGGTTCGAGTGACGCTGGCGGGCTCGGTGGGGGGCTCCCGAATCAGTCCTGGCTCCCGCGCGGCCGAGACCACCGAATGAGCGAACGCCTTGCAATCAGGAAAGCGTTGCCGGGGATCTCGCGAGAGCCCTCGTTGTACCGCGGAGGAGAGAGTCGCGGAGAGGGTCGGGCAGATTTGACAAAGCTCCGGGGGTTCGATGCTCGATTCTTTCTCTAAAATCCCGGCCTGGGTTTGCCCCTCGAACGGGGGATGCCCGCTCAGGAGTTCGTAAACGGTTGCCGCCAACGCATATTGATCGGCCCGTCCGTCGGCCGGCCCTCCCGCGACGATCTCGGGGGCGATGGTCGGCGACGGACCCGCGAGCCACGCGTGGGAGACCGCCGTGCCTTCCGACGAGGGACCGAGCCACTCCGCGATCGCCTCGGCCATCCCGAGTCCACCAAGAGACGCGCGGCCATTCTCATCGAAGAGGATGTTGGCCAGGCTCACTTCGCGATAGAGCCGGTTTCGGGTGTGGAGATAATCGAGTGCATCCGACACGTCGGGAAGCCACTGCTCGAGCGAGTGTGGGGCCACGGGAGTCGGCCGTCCGTCGGGACCGACCGGCCTCCGAAACTTCAGGCTTCCCCCCGCGCGATGCTCGGCCACAACAAACGGTGCATCGTTATGCGTCCCCACTTCGGTGACTCTGACGAGATGAGGATGGACCAGTCGAGCCCCCGAACGAACGGCGCGCATGAAGCGCGCCTTTGATTCGTGGTTGTGAACGGGGGGGAACGCCGGCACTTCGATGACGACATCCGCGTCGAGATTGCGGTCGTGGGCCAGATAGACGACCCCTGCGGAGGCCTGGCGAAGTGTATCGAGGATTTGATAGCGCCCGTCGGCGAGTTCCATCCCCTGCCAGGATCCGTTCGGTGGGGCTTGAGCCGCGTTGAAGGTGGCTCGAGCCGGCTCGTTCCCTGCCCTGGCCGTTCCCCCGGTGAGAAGGACGCTCTGATCGACCGTGCGGCCGCTCCGCGCTGGCCGTTGAGTCGGATGTGATTCGACCACGAACTCTTTGCCGACCGAGGGCCTTTGGTACGGAGTGTTCGAGCCTTGCTGGGCGCTCGAAGACGACGCGATGCCGGCGACGAAGGCCGCGATGAGCAGGAACCGTCTGGCGATATTTGACGTTTTGATATCAAGATGCGGTCCGCGGTAGGCGGAGTGGCCGGAGCCGGGGAGGTTGCGACTCTCGTCGGTTGACCGCGGGTGCTCGGGAGCGAAGACGATGGGCTCACGACCGGGGCAGCGATGGAACCGGCCGTCGAACCGGGTCGTCGTATGCTCGAACCAAAACGTACCGAGCGCGCGTTCGATCTCGTCGCGCTCGCTCGCCGTGGGGTGAATCAAGGCGCGTTGGGTTCGCAGAAGGATCGCCCGGCAATGCGGGCATGAGGCGATTGTTGGTCGTTCTGCTGACATGCGGAATTACCTCGGATAGGAATAGGTCGCCGTCCTCCCGCGACACTCTCAACGGTCGGGAATCCGCCCGACGGCGACTCTGTTGGGCCGCCCCCGTCCCTCACACTGGAGGGCCTTCGTTCGCTACAACGATTTTGGTGCTGTCGAATCGCTCCGAAATCAGTGCCTCCCGTCGGTTGTACTTTTTCCCATCTTTGTAGTTATTTCCTCATTAAGGAGGAGAATTTTCTCGGCAGTGCAACCCGATGTGCGTCCGCCTGAACCCGATCGGATGGGGATCGAGCGACCCTGGTCTGCGGGAAGACAGGCCCCACAGCCGACGAATCGTCGCCTTGGACCTTGCCACCGACGCATCTCATTTGCAGAGCTAAGCGAGTAGGGTTTGCCGTTCGGGCGAGCGTGTTTTTACCTGTTCACGCCGCACCAAAGATTTGTGGAGCGCACCCAGACCCTGGGTGACTCCGTCGGCATCTCCATCCTGATAGATGTGTTCGACTGGTCGTTCCGTCAGGCGGATTCAATCGACGTGGATTCAATTGATGACAGACCGAGCCGACGATCCGCAGTGCAAATCGAATGCCAATCCCCAGGGGATCGAAGGGAAGTGGGCAGGTCGTGGCCGATCCCAATCGCTTCGTTGGAGCAACGGACGCCTCGTCCGCTCTTGAATTGGCCGTCGATCAACCCTGAAATTTGGCGGAAATCAGGGTAAAATCGGAGCGAAGAGGACCGGTCGAACGATCGGCCTCGGGATGGAGGAACCCGGTCCATGTCGATGTCGCCGCTGCGGAACGAGTATACGAAAGCCACCTTGGACGAGAAGGATATCGACCCTGATCCGATTCGTCAGTTTCACGCATGGTTCGACGCCGCACTGGCGGCCCAGGTGTATGAGCCCAACGCCATGTCGCTGGCGACGGCCACACCGGACGGACATCCGTCCGTGCGGATCGTCTTGTTGAAGGGGGTCGACTCGCGAGGCTTCACCTTTCATACCTGCTACGATGGGCGAAAGGGACGCGAGCTCGATGCCAACCCCCATGCCGCGGTTGTGCTCTTCTGGCCCACGCTCGAGCGTCAGGTGCGGATTGAAGGGCGTGTCGAACGGGTGAGTGGCGAAGAGTCGGACGCCTATTTTCAGAGCCGCCCCTTGGAGTCGCAACTCGGCGCCTGGGCCTCGCCTCAGAGTGAGGTGGTTTCCTCACGCGCCACGTTCGAGGACCGGATGGAGGAAGTTCGCGCCCGCTACGCCGACGGGAAGACGATTCCTCGGCCGTCGAATTGGGGAGGCTATCGAATCGTGCCCCACACGCTGGAATTCTGGCAAGGTCGACCGAGCCGGCTCCACGATCGCGTGCGTTATTCCCGGGACGCAACCGGTGACTGGAAGGTCGAACGCCTCGCCCCTTGAACCCGGGAACTCCCCGGTTTCTTTCCGTCGCAAGCGACCGATCAGAGCGGACTTGCGTGTGTCGTCGTTGCTCCGTTCCATGGGCCTTGCCCCAGCAGGGCCGTGCGGAGCCTTGAATTTGGATCGAAAAGGGTTTCTATGTCTTTATTGAATCGAAGCCGAGGCGCTCAACGTCCCAGGCTGTGGCGGCCGACGCTTGGAGCCTGGCTCGAGGAAGGTGGGGCTGGGACGCGTTTTCGCGTCTGGGCCCCTGAGGCCCGCTCGGTCGAGGTGGTTCACCTCTCGTCCCAGGGCGGCGAGTCGAGTGTTGCCCTCGAACGTTCGGACGATGGAACCTTTGGAGGACTGATCCCGGCCGCTTCCGCCGGGGATCGGTACCTCTACCGTTTGGACGAGAAAGGAACCTTTCCCGACCCGGCTTCACGTTACCAGCCCGAGGGAGTTCATGCCCCGTCGGCGATCGTCGACACTGACGCATTTCCGTGGTCGGATCACGGGTGGCGTGGAGTGAAGCGTGAAGAACTCGTGATTTACGAGATCCATGTCGGTACCTTCTCGCCAGAAGGGACCTTTGCCGCGGTCGTCGACCGTCTACCATGGCTCGTCGAACTGGGGGTGACAGCGATCGAGCTGATGCCGGTTGCCGATTTCGCGGGGTCGAGAAGCTGGGGCTACGACGGCGTCGACCTGTTCGCCCCTGCGCGGTGCTACGGGACACCCGAAGACCTCCGCCGCCTGGTGAACGAGGCGCATCGTGTCGGGCTCGCGGTGATCCTGGATGTGGTTTACAACCACTTCGGACCCGTCGGCAACTACACCTTGGCATACAGCCCAGGTTATCTCTCCACGAACCATCAGAGCGCCTGGGCCGCCTGTGTGAACCTTGATGGCGAGCAGAGCGGGATGGTCCGCGAGTTCTTCATCGAGAACGCCCTGCATTGGGTCCACGAGTACCATATGGATGGACTTCGGCTCGATGCGACTCACGAGCTTCATGACGGGAGCGCTCGCCATTTTCTGGCCGAGCTCTCGTCGAGGGTTCGTGCCTCGGCTCCCGAACGAGACCTCGTGCTGATCGCCGAGGATCATCGCAACCTGGCCAAGATGATGCGACCGGAAAGTGCCGGCGGATGGGGCCTCGATGGCGTCTGGGCCGATGATTTTCACCACCAGATCCGCCGCTTTCTGGCGGGGGACCATGAAGGGTATTACCGCGACTATAGCGGGTCGATCGTCGACCTGGTCGATACGATCAACCAAGGGTGGTACTACCGTGGGCAGCAGTCGATTCATCTGGGCGAGGCCCGCGGCACGAATCCGCAAGGGCTCTCCCCAAGTTCGTTCGTGATCTGTCTCCAGAACCATGACCAGATTGGGAACCGGGCGTTCGGGGATCGGTTGAGTCCGAATCTCGACCTGGCGGCGTATCGCGCGGCGAGCGTTTTGTTACTCACGATGCCGGCGATCCCTCTCTTATTCATGGGGCAAGAATGGGCCGCGACGACGCCCTTTCTCTACTTTACGGACCACGAAGAGGATCTGGGCAAGCTTGTGACAGAAGGTCGCCGCCACGAATTCCGTCATTTTCTGGCGTTCGTGGATCCCGAGGCACGCGAGAAAATTCCTGACCCCCAGGCTGTCTCCACGTTTGAGGCCAGCCGGCTCGACTGGTCGGAATCCGAGCATTCTCCCCATGCCTCGATTTTGAGACTGTACCGCGCCTTACTCAGGCTTCGCCGTCAGGAGCCCGCCCTCCGCCCAAGCCGTCGCGACAACGTGCACGCGATCCCGCTCGACAACGCGTCTCTGCTGCTGATTCGTCGCTCGAGTCCTGACGGTGAGACCTTGCTCATCGTGGTGCGCTTGCGCGGAGCGGGCGAGGTCCGCTTGGAGCATGGTGCCACGCGCGGGCTTACGTCCTGGGACAACCTGGAAGTTGCCCTGACGACCGAAGATCCGCCCTTCGCCGACGATCCGATTCCGCCGATTCTTGACTGGACTCGAGACACCCTCTCGATTCAATTCCGCCGACCAGGCGCATTGATCCTTCGCATCAAACCGTCGAAATAAGGACCTGGGAACGCATGATCGCTTTGCGTTCGTCATGATTTGCCGGTATGCCGCGCCACGAGTTAAGTTCGCTGACCCCTCGGTTTGTTGAACCGTGTCCTAGATTTAGAACAAGGCGCCGATGGCACGCGCATCGACCCGGCTCGAAGGACATCGAATCCAGGTTGAAAAGCGATTTATGAGACTCGGTCCGGTCCTCGAACGAGAGCTCGTCGTGACGGCAAGGCGAGCGCGTTTCTTTGCGTTACGATCCCTTTACGGATTGGTTTTACTCGCACTTGTGGTGAGTGTTTACCGAAATGGAGGGGGCCTTGACGGTGCGGGGTCGACGATCACGTTCGCTCGCGGCTCAGAGCTTGCGAGGGGCCTGTTCGCGAGCCTGATCCTGATCCAGTGGGTGGCGGTCATCTTCCTGACGCCCGCGCTGGTTTCCGGGGCAATTGCGGGGGAGTACCAGCGCAAGACGCTCCACGACCTCTTGAGCAGCGATTTGACAGACGCGGAGATCGTGCTCGGGAAACTCACGGCCCGGCTGGTTCATATCGTCACGCTTCTGGCGACGGGTCTGCCCATCCTCGTTCTGGCCGGCCTGCTCGGTGGCCTCGATCTCGGATTGACGGTTCTGGCCGAACTGGCGATCCTTTCCACCACCTTCTTTCTGGGGGCATTGTCGATCCTGGGTTCGACACAGACGCGGAGTGCGCGAGGCGCATTGAACTTCACGATGACCTTGACCCTGACGTGGCTCATCTTGCCGGGGGCGACGGTCGTCTTGCTGCCTGACGCAGGACACCTTGGATTTGTGCTCTACGACTGGTTCGGGCCACTCAACGCCTGGATCAGCGCGAGCAGCCCGTTCTCACTCTGGATTGCCAGCGTGGGAAGGACGATTCGAGGGGCCGACGATTTCCGGGAACAACTCCTCTGGATGATCGGCCTTCAGGTCGTCTATGGAGGCTTGCTCGCATTGCTTGCGACTTGCTGTCTGAGGCGGTCGTACCGGAACCGGCAAGGTGCGTCCCGACGGAGAACCTGGGCTTTCGCCGCCCGCGTACCAAGGCGGCGCCGCGTGGTTGAACGACCAGGGTGCGGCCGAGATCCGATGCTCTGGAAAGAGCTCGTGGCCTCGAGGACGCCCGCCTTTTACGGGTCGCTGGGGCTTCTCACCACGCTCATGCTCGGATGCCTTCTGGTCTGGACGACGTTCGATTACGCGGCCCCTGCGTTCCGAGAGCTACTTCAGTTCGGCTATGGTGTGGCCCCGTCGGGCTCGGCGCGTGCCCTCTTTCACTTTTACCTGCGGATTGCGGGGACCGCGATCACGCTGATCACCGTGCTTGGGATTGCCAGTGACGCAGCGGCAAGTATCGCGGGCGAGCGGGAAAAGGACACGTGGGTCAGCCTGACCGCAACGCCACTGACGGGAACGGAAATCGTGCGGGCCAAGATCATCGGAGCAATGTGGGGGATCCGTCATATCGCGGTGGTCTTGGCGTTGCTCTGGGGAGTGGGCATGCTGGCCGGATCGGTTCATCCGCTCGGTTTCGTCGCGTGCCTGATCGAACTGGCGGCCATTGCCTGGTTTGCCGCCGCGCTGGGAATCTGGATTTCACTCCGCTCGGAGCAGACCCTCCGTGCCGTGGCCAAGGTCACGGGGGTCCTGGTGCTGTTGAACGCGGGTGTGATGCTGGCTGCCCTGACTCTCTGGCCGGGGCAACCGTTCGCTTTCTTCGGATGCATTCCTGTCTTGCTATGCGCCTCGCTCGTGTCGTTCGGCGAGGTGAGCGGCACAGTCACAAGGAGCGTGATGGGGCCGTTCTCCGACCTTTCACTTTCGACCATGTGGGGCAAGCACGGAGCAGAACTTGCCTTCACATGCGTCTTGGGCACCGCCAGCTACGCAGTCGCGGCCTTCTTTTTCACCCGGTCGGCCTGTCGGCAGTTTGACACGTTGCTCGACCGGCCCAAGCTGGCCGGCCCCGAGCGAGAGTCGAAGCCTGTTGGTCCCACGATGGGGCATCACGGCGGGCTCGGCCGTTGGGTTTCCACGCGGCTGCCCGCTTGGACCCCCTTCCCACCGCAAGCCGGGAAGTGATGGATGGCCGCTGGTTGCGGTAAAATGACCGCCAACATCCGGCGATCACGTTTACTGGAGACACAGCGCCCTTGGACGGTAACATGAATGATCAGCAAACGACGATCGCGACGCTGAAAGAACTTGTGCGTCTGTTCTCGACGGAGCGGAACTGGGAGCAGTTCCACCACCCCAAGGACTTGGGAGTGGCGCTCGTTTGTGAGGTGGGCGAGGTTCTCGAGCACTTTCGCTATCGGAACAATGACGAGATCCAAGCGTTCCTGGGCGACTTCACCAAGAAGCGGGAACTGGCCCACGAGTTCGCGGACTGCCTCTGGCTCTTGCTCCGTCTGGCCGACGTCTGCCAGATTGACCTGGCCGCCTCGCTCCAGGAAAAAATCGAGCTGGCCGCGCTGAAGTATCCCATCGAGCAGGTTTACGGGCGAGCGGACAAGTACACGGCTTATCAGACCCCGCCCCCCGAGGGCGAGCTCCCGTCCGAGGAGGGACGTCGTTGAGCGGGTCGATTGGGTGGATGGCCTTTTCAGGTCCGTCGAAAAAAATACTCAAGTTTCCGCTGTGGACTGACGAGACAGAAGAAGTCGAGATGTCATCGCGCGCCGGATCCCATGGATGGGCGAGGATTCCGGAGCTGTGAGGCGGGAGCTCAGATCGCTTCAACGGGTCGGACGACCGGGTGGGAAAGGATTCCGTGCCCGCGGTTCCGTTGAGAAGAAGTGATCACGACTCGTCCTGCCCGATCAGCCAGGAAACCCCGGTGCGATTGCCCCTTAGCTCAGGAGGAGCACGCGTGGCCGAACTTACACTTCTAGACTCGGTTGCCAACGCCATCCGCGCCGAGGCAGAGAATACTCGTACCCTGACGATCGAGCCGAACACGCGCCTGGTCGAGGACCTTGACCTCGACTCGATCGACATCGTCGGCGTGACGATGCGGCTCGAAGACCGATTCCACATCGAGATCGATATGGAAGATATCAAACACTTTCGCTCGGTCAGTGATCTGATCGACCAGGTGTCGATTCTTCTCGGCAAGTCGGCTGCTTGATCGCATGTCCACTTGGTTTCGCCGTGATGGGCGAAGGCCGCTCGTGATTCAAGCAAGGCTTCGAGTCACCGCGCTGGTGGCCGGACAAGGAGCGCGGTGATGTGGCAGCGCTGGATGATCGTTCACAAAGTTGTGTTGCAGACCGTGCTACCGGTCTTGCGGCGGCTCCCCTATCGGCTTTCGATCCGGCTACTCGGGATCATGGGCCGGCTCGATCTGCTCGTGATTCCTCACCAGACCCGCCTCTATGAAGAAGCGGTCGCTGGGGCGGCCGAGCGGCTCGGGTGCGACTGGAACGTCCGTGCGGTCAGCCGAGCCCTGGCCCGCCAGACCTACCGCTGGCGCACCCGCGACTTACTTCTGGACGGCCGGTCCGACAGTTGGATTGATCCCCTGTTCCAGGTCTCGGGACGAGAGAAGCTGGAAGCAGCTCAGGCCCGGGGCAAAGGGGTCATCCTGCTGGCCAATCATTTCGGGTCTCACGTCTTGATGACCCACTGGCTCTTTCGCCAGGGTTTTCCGGTACGTTGGTTCGGTGAGAAGCCGAGAAACATTTCGGAATACCTGAACGGCAAGTTCCAGTCGGAAGGAACCCACGGCCAAGCGGGCCTCTTCGTCTCGCGCAAGGCGGGGACGGCCGAGGGGGCCTCGACGATCTACCACGCTGCGCGCATCTTGAATGCGGGCCTGATCGTCAAGATTGCGTGCGATGTGCGCTGGAACGATGCGAAGGCGGTGTCGGCCTCATTCCTGGGACGCACCGAGTCCTTCTCGACGACCTGGGTGACTCTGGCCGCGATGACCGGAGCCGCGGTCGTCCCCGCCTACTGCCGGATGGACGAGCAAGGGCAGTTCCATCTCGAGTTTCGCGATCCGCTGATCGTTCCCCCCGACGCTCGCCGTCCTGGTCGTGCGCTCGAGTGGGTGGACCGAGCGCTCGATGCGCTCGAGGAACAAGTCCGCCACTTTCCCGAGCAGAGCAACGACTACTTCTTCTGGGACGCGGTCGAAGAGCAGGCGAAGAGTCGTTCGATTGCCTCACGTCGAAGTGAGCGGGCCGTCGCGGTTCGATAGCGGACGGCAAGCCGGTGAGTGCGAAGGGAGAAGATCCGGGGATCCATCCGACCGAGGCGAGAAGACGAGGTCGGACGACCCCCGGAGGAGTCCGGGGGTGACTTGGCTGTTCGGCTCAGACCAGCTCTTTGAGAGCCTTCATCGGGACGGCCTTGACGACGTTGCGGGCGGGCTTGGCCTTGATCGTCATCGGCTCTTTGGTGAACGGGTTGATCCCCTGCTTCGCCTTGGTGGCGTCCTTGCGGACGACCTTGAGCTTGAGCAGGCCCGGCACGACGAACTGCCCGGGGCCCTTCTTGCCGAGCTCCTTGGCGATCAACTCGCTCAGCGCGTCGAACACCTTGGAGACGTCCTTCTTGCCCAGCCCGGTCTTCTCGGAGATGGTCCCGTAGATCTCTCCCTTGGTAGCCGCACGCGCCTTGACCGCGCTGGCCGGGGCGGCCTTGGGGGCGGGGGCAGGGGCTTTGGCCTTGGGAGCGGTTTTCTTGGCCATGGTCGTATCGATCTCCTGGTTCTTGGAAGTGTCCGAGCGAACCGTCCGAGCCTCGACCTCATCGAAGGTGATCAACGAGGCTTATTTCGCTTCGATCGGTAGACTGATCGGATAATTACAGGAAAAATTAGAGGCTTGCAGCCCCAATTGTCGTCTTTTCTCGTCATTTTCAGCGAAAAAGTCCGGTTTTTCAGGCGCTGATCCGCTCAAATGCCTGTTTTTGGCTGTTTGACCCGCGTCTTCTCGAAAACGCTCGATTTCAAGGGGATTCCGAGCGTGTCGAGACGTGCTCGTTTCTCACCTCTGTTTTAGCGATGGGATCGAGCGATCAAGCGGCGCTGGAACCACGTCCCAAGCCGCGATCGAAGCCGGCCAAGCTGGCGTGAAACTGCAGAGAGGCGACAGCCAAGTCGATACCGTTCCAACCGACCGCCCATGTCGCGCATGGATCCCACGCCCGACAGGCCGTCGCTCCCAGCCGCTCGTCCCTGCCCACCGTCAGTTTGCCACAACCTGCAATCGGATGGCCTCGCTCTGCCAACAACGCGATGTGTCCTGCCACTCGAAGGTAAACATGGAGGCAGGACCGAGTCGTTCGATCATCGTCGCCTTCGCGAAGGTCCATGATCCGACGGTACTGCTTCGCTCTATTCGAGTGGCTTTTACGGATGTAAGATAGAGGCTGCCGCCGGGCGCGGTGTTCCTTTATTTTTTTCGGCCAAGTTTCTCTCGAGGGGGCCTCATTGATGGTTTGCGTTGCTGTGACTTATGTGATCAAGCCCGGCCATGAAGGCGAGGCGGTGGAACTCTTCGCCAAGCTGACGGGACCGACGCGAGCCGAGGCGGGCTGTCGGATGTACCTGGCGCATCGTTCGACGAGTGACCCGAGGAAGTTTTTCCTGTACGAGCAATATGACGACCAGGCTGCGCTCGACGCTCATCGGGCCTCGGGGCATTTCGCTCAGTTTGCGACCGGCGGCCTCTTTCCGATCATCGAGAGTCGTACGCCGGAGATTTATGAGCCGCTTGCGGAGGTTTGAACGTTCGCGTCGGGGATCAATCAGGTCGACCCACTCGGCTGCGCTACTCTTGCGCGATGAGAAGTGCGCCGCGTCGAGGCTGTGATCGGGTGTGTTGGATCTCTTCCTTGGAGTTCGCCCCATGAAATCCAGGCGGGTCGTTCTGGCGAGCGTTGTGCTCATGGCCGTGATCGTTGGATTGGGGGGGCGGGCGGCGATCTACCGCTCGATCGCTTCCCTCCCCGCGCCCGCGATGGACTTTGGCGAGCCATTCGTGGAGGATCCGGAACGGCTTGCGTTTCTCGAGTCGGCCGGACGGCGGATCGAACCGCTACATCATCGCATGGGTAAGCCGAATCCGGGCGACTGGCTCGACCGGCACCCAGAGTCCGGCCAGACCTTCCGTGAGTATCGCAGCGGAAGCCCGAGCCGACCGACCTCCGAGCTCACCACCCTGTATATCCAGAAGTGGGGCGACTTTGATGACGCTCAGTCGGCGGTCGTTGACCGAGTGGCGGATCTGCTCGCTCGGTTCTTTGGCGTTCCCGTCAAGTTCATTGAGCCGGTGCGTCTCGACTCGCTCGACGACCTGGCGCTTTCCAAACATCCGGAGCGCGGCGATCAGCGGCTCCTGTCGAGTTTCGTTCTCGATGCGATGAGTGGATCGAACTTGCCCAAGAACGCGGCCGGCATGCTTGCGATGACGACGGTCGACCTCACGCGGACCGGCGGGGGCTCCTGGGCGTTCGGCCAGGCCTCCCTCACTGACCGCGTGGCGGTCTGCTCCTTGTATCGTCAGGGAGACGCCCACGAGGACTTTCTGCTCTGCGTCAAGCGGACGCTGAAAACCTCCCTGCACGAGGTGGGGCACATGTTCGGGCTCTCGCATTGCGCGGCGTATGAGTGTGCGATGAACGGAACGAGCCACCGGGA
This sequence comes from Singulisphaera photorubra, assembly GCF_045290345.1. GTDB lineage: Bacteria > Planctomycetota > Planctomycetia > Isosphaerales > Isosphaeraceae > Singulisphaera. The sequence goes on from NZ_CP155447.1 coordinate 8,402,382, forward strand.
GGAGGCGGACGCACGTCCGCTCTGGTTCTGTCACGAGGACGAAATGAAAGTCTGGCTGGCGTGTCAGCTCGACCCCGCGCGGCGGTATGCCAGCCTTGCCGAGTTCGCCAAGTCGAACGGACTCGATGATGAAGCCAGGTTCTGGAGCCGTTCGTGGGCGGCACTCCAGGGTCCGGCCGCACGGGCGAAGTGATTCGTCACCGCGTCTCGGGGGCCGTCGGTGGAGCCCCTGGCTTGCCCTTGGCGTTGAATCGCCGCGGGTAGGCACTGCGATGAATGGACCTGGCCGCCGCCACGAGTTCCGGGTAGGGCGTGTCGGTGACCGAGACGATACCGATCGCGTAGTTTTCACCGTCGAACGTGCGACCGATCAGGGGCTCGTCGACGTACTCGAACCAGTGGCAGCCCACGATCGATGGATGGTCGAGCACGCTGCCGACATAGTCCTGGAACATCGCCCCGCGCCATTTCTGGTCAGGGGCCGTGACCAGTCCGCCGTGAAAGAGGCCCCGGTCAAGCGCCCCGATATGGAACTCACCAATCAGGGTGGGCCGCTCGAGGTCGTTGAGGAACCCCCATTCCTTCGGATCGATCCGAGGCGCATAGATATTAAAGCTGACCACGTCGCAGAGCTCGGCCGCGGCCTCGACGGCCTCCGGCGTATACCGGGCAAACCGACACCCGAGATAAAGGTGATTCGGGTCTTTTCTTTTGATCTGATCTCGAACCGTTTGAAAGTAGACCCGCGCATAGTGCCTGAGAAAGCGGGAAAGGTCTGATTTTAGCATCGGGTTGAACGGAGCGTTCGGTTTCCAGGACGCTTCGAGGTCCGTCCAGTTCGCGAAGGTTGTTCCCCAGGCGGCATTCAATCGCTCGACCTCGACGGGGCCGTACGTTTGCTTGAGCTGGGCGAGGAACGCCTGCTTCGCGGGAGATTTTCCCGACTGTTCCAGCGTTCCCAGGGCCAATCCATAGCGGTGAGCGTCTCCAACGGCCCTGGAATCGCCCCAGCTCAACTCGTTGTCAACGAAATAGCCGAGACACCAGGCGTCTCCCTTGACCTCGGAGATCGCCTCACGGAGGCTGCTCTCGACGCTTGCGGCAAAGCGAGGGTCGAATGGGTCGTGCATCTTGCCCCAGTCATCGGATCCGCTACTGATCCGAGCATGATCGCCTCGGATCGTGGCCGAGGCCACGTACGGGATTCGGCCGTTTCGGGTGAATCGATCCGACCAGTTGCCGAAGGTATTGAATCCCCATGACGGGAGCCGTCTGAGTGTGGTCGCTTTCCACTCCGCGATAAAATGGGGGCCATACTTTCGCGCGAGATTCGCCTGGTAGAAGTCGAAAGTCTGCCCCTCCTGGACCGGGCCGGAGTGGACGTCCTGGCTGACGCCGAGGAACCGTGCCAGCGGATCTTCACGATCGGGAAGCCAGGCGAACATTGTTCGCCGTCCCGTGACAAACGTTGGAAAGTCGATCCGGACTTCATCCACGCCCGACGAAAAGAAGAGAGAGCCGTCGGGGTCTACCAACCACCAGGTCTGCTTCACCTTCTCCGCGCGAAAGTATCCGGTGGCTCGGAGTTGAGGACCGTCCCGCCACCCGCCGAAACGATCCCGATCGGGTAGAGCGGGGTGTTCCTTCAAGTCGGTGAGTTCACGCGTCCTTCGCTGCTCGAAATCTGCCTCGCGATGGAGCTTACCGGGCCACTCCGCCTTCGCGTACTGGCCCAATCGATCGACGATGCCATCCAGCGAAGGCTCGGGCGCCAGTCTCACGTGGCTCAGGATGAGGGTTTGGGGAGTCTTGGGCCGGTGGAGATAGAGCTGGAAGCCAACGATGTGCCCGAGGTTGAAGGGGCCGATGCCTGTCGGCGTGAGCGAGCGCGCTCCGGCACGCCCGGGCAACCCGCGCATGCCGAAGGACATCGCCTCGCGACCGAGTTCGATAGCGTACGTCGCTGACTGGCGAGGCCCGATCGATGACTCGGCCGTCCGGCAATGAACCGTGCCATCGGCCCTGGGGTCGTCGTCGACCCGGATGCCGAACTCGATCGGCTCGGGCCCAGGATTCTTCAGGGAGAGCAGAAGTCGTCCGACGCGACTCCAGTCCCACGGTTTCGCCGCCTTGACCGTCAGGTTGGGCCAGTCCGCCGGCAGGAAGGTGACTTCGAGCGGAACGGTTTCGTCGAGTCCTCGTTTCGGGTCCGCCGAGATTCGGGCCTGGTTCATCACGATCGAATGCGGGCCCAGCGTGAGGTCAGTCGGTTCTTCAGCCAGTGCCGCGATGGCCATCAGGCGGATCAAGCCGAGAGCCACCATTGTCCGGCCGCACCGATCGGTCCCACTCCGCGGCAAGCGGGACCATGGGCTGAAGCGAGCGCTGACGGACAGGTGTTTCATGCGGTCGTCCTCTCGCACTCGAACTTCGACGGGCGGAGTCGGGTCCGGTCTGTGCAGCGGCTTACCGAGGATTAGCCGTAAAGCCCCCGGATTTATCCGTGGGGATATAAGGCGTGAATTTGATTGGTTTGTGAACACAACACAACTACAATACAGTCATGGCCAAGCATCGCAAAGTCTACCGATTCCGGATGAAGCCCACGAAGGCGCAGGCCCATACTCTTAACCGCATGGCTGGTGCTCGGCGGTGGGTCTGGAACTGGGCGCTTTCGCGACGGAAAGAGCACTACCGGGAATTCGGAAAGACGCTCCCGATGAGCGCCCTCTCGTCCGAGTTGACCGCACTGAAGACCCGGTCCGAGACGGCGTGGCTCAAGGACGCGGATTCTCAGGCGTTGCAACAGGTGCTCAAGGATCTGTATCAAGCCTACGACAACCACTTCAACCCGAGGATGAAGGCGAAGTTCCCCAGGTTCAAGAACCGGAAGCGAGACCGGGCGCGATTCCGCATCCCCCAGCGGGTCAAGGTTGTCGACGGCAAGGTCGTCATCCCCAAGATCGGCCCCGTCCGCATCTATCAGAGCCAGCCCGTCGATGAGCCGACCAAAAGCGCCACGTTCCGCCGTTCCGTCGATGGCAAGTGGTATGTCAGCCTCACGGCCGAATTCGAGATGCCGGACGTACCTCTGTCGCCGCCTTCTCCGGAACGGTCGGTCGGCATCGATCTGGGTTTGATCGACTTCGCCACGCTCTCCGATGGATCGGAGCCGATCCCGGCCCCGAAGTGCTTCCGCAAGTCTCAGAAGAAACTTCGCAAGGCGCAACGAACCGTTTCCCGCCGCAAGCCGGGGAGCAAGCGGAAGATCAAGGCCCGAATCCAGGTGGCTCGCATCCACCGGAAGACCGCCAACCAAAGGAACGACTTCCTGCATAAGTTGTCCACAGAACTCGTTGGAAAGCATGCCGGCCTCTGCATCGAGGATCTGAGCGTGAAGGGCTTTGCGAGAACCAAGCTGGCCAAGAGCGTGACCGATGCCTCGTGGGGAGAATTCCGCCGTCAGCTCGAATACAAGTGCCTGTGGAACCGCAAACATCTGGTGGTCATCGACCGCTGGTTCCCTTCGTCGAAGATGTGCAACGCATGCGGCGCCCTCAATGGCAATCTCACGCTCAAAGATCGGGAGTGGGATTGCGCATGCGGGGCCCATCACAATCGGGACTTCCTCGCCGCGTGCAACATCAGGGACGAAGGGTTGAGGATGCTCGCCGTCGGGCAGACGGAGAGTCGAAACGCTCGGGGAGCCAGTGTAAGACCTCGTATCGAGGCTGTTGGTGTCGAACCGAGAATCCCCCGCCTTTAAACGTGGGGAGTGTCAAGACTTGAGCCAGCGGTCGTACCAGGCGAACGCCTCGTCTTGCATCGGCTTGTCGAACTTGTGAGGCCCGGGGTAAAACGAGCATCGATAACGATCGGCCGCGTTGGCTTTGGTGAAGACCTCGCCGAGCATCTGATCGGCTCGCTTCATCTCCGGTACGGTGAAGAGGTCGTCTTCGAGGTCGTTCAAGACCAGGGTCGGCCTCGGCGCTCGCAGGCCGAGGATCTCGCAATAGTCGAGGTCGAGAGGAAGGCCGGGGATGTAGATCATCCAGGTGTGCGTGTGCGCCTTGTGAAGCAGGTAGTCACGCCAGGTTGTCATCATCCCGACGCAGCAGGCGCAGGCGATACGGTCGTCCATGCCCGCGAGGTAGACGGTGCGGAGGCCTCCTCCCGAGAGTCCGCCGCAGCCGACGCGTTGGGCATCGACGTCATCGCGCGAGCAGAGGTAGTCGAGGGCACGCTGGTCTTCGGAGAGGAAGACGCCCGGCCAGGTTGTCCCCGCGCAGAAGAGACTCTTCGCCATCAGGGACTCATGATCACTGGCGAACTTGTTGTAGGCCGCGATCTCCTTCTCGGATTCGGGATTCTCCTCCTTGAGGTCGCGGCGAACGACGCGAGGTAAGTCGCCGAGCCGGAGCCGCCGGCTGGCGAAGGCGAACGCGTCGTGAACGAGCACCGCATAGCCCCGCTTGGCGAGCTCGTTTGCCCAGCTCAAGCCACCGTAGTACTCGCGATGCTTGATCATGACCGGGTGGAGGTTGTCACTGATCTGCGCGATCTTCCGTGTCCCAAACGACTTGTTCCCTCCATGGTCATGGAGGGCGAGCACCGCGGGGAGGCGTCCGGTCGCGCCCTTCGGCTTGAGAAAGAGGGCTTCGGTGGGGGGGCCGTAGGGAAGCTGCCAGTGGAGGTGTTCGATGTGGAGGCCGTCATACTCGAACTCATGTTGGAGCTTGGCCTCGGGCACTCCTCCGCTCTCCGGTGCGAGCAAGCAGTCGCGAACCCGTTGGCGTGCAACGGTTCTCCAGGCCTCAACGTCCGCGAACTCCGGCTTTCGGAAGGAGAGCCGGGCGGGCGCGTCGCCGACAATCGAGGCCGCCCACGGGCCGTACGCGCCGATCATGTTCGGTTCCATCGGATCCCCTTCGTCGGGTCCCCCTCGTCCTCCGCCGATGCGGCGAGAGAGCAAGCGACGGACACACCTTGCGATTAGCTTACTCGATTCTTGGCCTCAAGAAATGGCGTGCTGGTTCTTGTCCGCGCAGGGCGAAGGGCGTCGATCAGCCTGGTCGATTTTCTCTGTGCAGGCGCACGGCTGAGGCGGGTGGGGCGTGCCCACCTTGAAAGCGAAGACGTGGTAGGGAAAGCCGGGGATGGTTGCCCCGGCCTTGATTCAGGGAGCCTTGGGAGGCGCCGCTTTGAGGACGGTGGCCCAGGGCCGATCGGTGGTGGTCGCGGTGAACCCTTCGATCGCGATCCGGGCAGGACGTTCGGGCATCGAGCCCTCGACCGCGCGACCGAGGACCCGGAACGGCCCCGATTGTGCGGTGGGCGTGGCGGTGAGCGATAGGGTCACCGTTTTCTCCGTGCCCTTGCCCGGCTCGGAACGGACGGTAGGAGAGGTCATGCCTTCGGGCAAGCCGTCGATGCTGACGTCGATCGGACCTTTGAAACCGTTCTTCCGGTCGATCGTCACCTCAAGGGTTCCCGCCTTATCCGGAGTGAGGGTGAGCCGGTCGGCCTTGAGCGTCAGCTCGAAGTGAGGTTCGGGTGCGGCGATCGTGATTCGATAGACGAACCGTTCCCCCCCCTGCCCGTGCAGGTCCCGAATCGACAGCCGATAATCGCCATCGGCCGGAGGAGTGAAGGAGAGGCGAACGTCATGTTCCTTGCCGCTGTCATCGACGTCGTTGAGCGTTTTCCCTTGAGCGTCAGTCACGCGAAGGACGGGATCAAGCGGTGTGCCAAGACTCTCCGACTCAACGAGCAGATCCAGGCTCTGCCCTTTCTTCGCGGAGAACGTGAAGACGTCCTGATCTCGTGCTGGGGCGATCCGCCCGGTGAGGGTGCCTGGAACCGGGATCGCCTGGGGATGGGCCGGGTCGCTCGGCTCCTGTTCGATCAAAGCGGCATGGGGGACGAGGCGGACGTCAACCGTATTGGCGAACTCGGGGTGAATGAGTGAGGCGGTATCTTGGCTCCCGTCGGCGACCACCGCAAGGTGCTTGGCGCCTTCCGGAACGTTCCACCCGTGGGCCTCAACCTGTCCCGGATCGGACCGGGCGACCGCCAAAGGGTAGCCGTGGTCGAGGAAGCCGCCCGTCGTCAGGGTGAGCCGATAGACGTAGGCATCCCCTCCCGCGAACCCGATCGTGCTATCCGGGGTTGCCGGGAAGGCGAAGATGCGGACCAGATAGGTTCCGTCGGCGGGTACGTTAAGGGAGAGACGGGGGTCGAAGCTTCGGTCGTCGTCGTTCTGGGCCAGCACAAAGCCTTCGGACGAGGCCACTTGCAGGACGGCGTCCATCGGCGAGCCGAGCAGGCGATTGGCGTCCACCGCGGCAACGAGCGTCTGTCCCTTTTTTAAGGGGATCGAGAATTCATCGATGTCTTCGCGTCTGCCGAGGCGGCCGTTGATCGTGACCCGAGAGCTTTCGAGCGCGATTGGCTTATCCTTCGACTCAGTTTCGACCAACTCAGGAAGCACCCCGACGAGGAACGGACGGAGCGAAGTGGCCCCTTCTTCGTCGCTCAGTCGAATCCAGTGCACCCCTGGCTTCGCGTTGCTGGAAACGATCACCGAGAGCTGTCGCTTCTCTTTCTCGGCCTTGATCTCGATTCCGGGATCATCGGCCCAGCCTTGCACCGGCCAGTGATCGAACGAGCCGGCCGCTGTCACGGCCACGGTCTGGCCGCGCTGGGCTCCAGGGGGAAAGAGCCGATCGAGAGTCGGTGGTTTCGCCTGTGCGGCGGTGGCCGTCGCGAGGATGGCCATGAGGCTAGCGATGATGCGGGTGGTCATGATGCTTAGGCTGTGATTATGGATACGAGATCGATATTCAAAGGGGGGCTGTCAGCTCTTGAGGGGCGGGAGGAGCCCCGGATGACAGAAAGTGATCCTGTCTTGTCGGGTGGGCACGGACCACCATCCCCGGCCTCTTCAGGAGGGCAGGGAACTGACGTTCCCCGCTCGCCTGAAGAATTTCCAAGGAAAAGCCGTGTTTGTGGATGAAATCAGAGGGGCGGCTCAACCCATCAATTCGGTGATGGGCGTGGCATTGCTGACAAGGTGGCTGGGGCGACCTTGCGGCGTGTAGTACATCTTGTCTGGGTTGATGCCGAGCTTCAGATAGATGGTCGAGGCGAAGTTCTCGGGGGAGAGGATCCGCTCAACGGCCGTGAAGCCTTTGGAGTCGGTGGCGCCGATGACCTGGCCGCGGGGTGTGCCGCAGCCGGCAAAGAGCACCGACATGGCATTCGACCAGTGGTCGCGGCCCCCGTCCTTGTTGATCTTGGGCGTGCGGCCGAACTCTCCAAGCGCCACCACCAGGGTTGTATCCAGGAGGCCGCGTGCGTCGAGGTCTTCGATCAGGGCCGCGATGGTGGCCTCGAAGGGGGGGAGTTTGCGGTCGAGCGACTTGAAGATCCCCGTATGGTGATCCCAGCCCCCTTCGTTGAGGGTGATGAACGGAACTCCCGCTTCGACCAGCCGGCGCGCCAGGAGGGCACGCTGACCGAACGGGTTCCGTCCGTACGCATCGCGGACTCGGGCCGGCTCACTGCCGATGTCGAACGCCGTCTGCGCTTCGCGCGACGAGATGATGTTGTAGCCCTGCTCGTAGTACTCGTCGAGCGAGTTGGCCGGATCGCCGGCGGCCTTGTCGCTGATCCGCCGGAGGCGATCGACGCGGCTCCGCAAGTCGCGCCTTGCGGAGAATCGCACGTCCTCCAGGCTGCGCGGCAAAGCGACGTCACGGACCCGAAAATCGGACGAGTTCGGATTGTCCGACATCACGAACGGCGCGTACTTGGCCCCGAGGAAGTTCGGGCCTCCCGAGCGTGACATGCTGGGCATCGAGAAGTACGGGGGGAGTCCCCCCGAAACCCCGCGCTCGTAGGCGGTGACCGATCCCAGGCTCGGGTGGAAGCTGACGAAGGCTCCGCAGCCGACCGGAATCCGCGGCGGCGCTCCCGTCATCATGTAATGATTGCCGGCGCCATGGTTCCCCTGCTCGTGGCGGATCGAACGGACGATCGACAACTTGTCGGCGATCGCCGCGAGCCTGGGCACGTTCTTCGAGAAGCGGAACCCGGGAATCGCGGTTGCGATCGAGTCGTATTCCCCACGGATCTCGGAGGGCGCGCCCGGCTTGGGGTCGAACGTCTCGAAGTGGCTCGGTCCGCCGTCCATCCAGATCAAGATGCAACTGGTCGCGGAGGCCGACGTTTTGCCCGGCTCCTGGAGCGCGGCCTGCCCCTTGAGTCTCAAGGCGTCGACCAGACCGCCCCCAATTAAAGCTCCCAGGCCGAGACGAAGGCAGTCTCGCCGCGTGGCGCTCTCGCAATTTGTATAAACGCTCATCGGGACCTCGATGAATTAGGGGGCGTGGAGAATCCGACCCGGCAGGTTCGCGGTTAGTCCTTGAATACAAACTCGGCCGAGTTGATCAAGGCCCAGAGCAAGTCCTCAGCCGCCTGTCGGGGCTTGACCTTCTCCTGGGAAAAGAGCTCGCGACCGATTGCTTTTTCTTCATCGACGGGGAGTCGATTGTAGACCAAGAGATACAGTTCTTCGACGATTTCATCGGGACTTTTGCCGGAGGCGGCAAGTTTGGCAGCGTGCCCCTCGTCGCTCGTGACCTTCCGGTGGAGTTCCGGTGAGTTCATCAGGTGCAGGGCCTGGGTGACGGACGTGTCGGGGGTCCGCTCGCAAGGCGGGTCCTGGTTCGGGTCGGGCCTGCCGAACGTGTCGAGGAAGAGTGAGGGGGTGCGGTGCGTCCAGATCGCCACGGCCCTCGATTTCGGCGGCACCCCCTGGAAGCTATTGGAAACCTGCGTAATGTCGGCGATCGCGTCGAGCAGAACCTCGGCTCGGAGCCGCTGGCGGTAATGCCGGGAGTAGTTCCGCGTGTCGGCACTGTTGCGCTCGTTCGGCTCGGAGCTGAGCCCATACACGGTCGAGCTGACGATCGTCCGAATCAAGTGCTTCAGGTCATACTTGTGCTGGCGGAAATCATCGGCCAAGGCCTTGAGCAGCGGCGGGTTGCTGGCGGGGTTGGTCGCTCGAAGGTCGTCGACCGGCTCCACGATCCCACGGCCCATCAGGTCGGCCCAGACGCGGTTGACGATCACCTCGGCAAGGTACGGATTCTCGGGACTCGTCATCCATTCGGCCAGCGCTTCACGCGGGTCCGAATCAGGGTCGTTGGTCTCGCGTGCTTTACCGAAGAGGGGCTTGGGAGGCAAGACTTCACCGCTCAGCGGATGCTTGACCGTTCCCCCCTTGGCCGTGAACATGATCTCTTCGCTTCCGGAGATCGGCGGGGAGAGACCGGTGCCCTTGCGGCCGATCCGGGCGAAGTAGGCGGCGAAGCCGTAGAAGTCTTCCTGGCCCCAGGCCTCGAACGGGTGGTGGTGACACTTGGCGCAATCGAGGCGAATCCCGAGAAAGAGCTGGCTCATCATCGGCGCGATTTCCTCGGGCTCACGCCGATCGCGGAAGACGGTGGCCGCACCGTTGTGGAACGTACTCCCCTGGGCCGTCACGATCTCACGCACGAACTGATCGTAGGGCATGTTCCTGCGGAAGGCGTCACGCACCCAGGCGTCGAGGTTGAAGACGGCCTTGATTCCGACCCGGTAGGGGTTCGGCCGGAGTAGGTCGAGCCACTTATTGGCCCAAACATCGGCATACTCGGGGCGCTGGAGGAGCCGGTCGACGAGCATCGGCCGCTTCTCGGGGGACGGGTCGTCGAGGAAGGCGCGGACCTCGTCCGGAGAGGGTTGCCGCCCGATGATGTCGAGCGAGACCCGGCGCATGTAAGTGGCATCACCGGCCGGTTCCGACGGCAGAATGCCCAGCCGTTTGAGCTTCGTCCAAACGTGCTCGTCGATGAAGTTGGTCCGCGGCAGTCCGGCGTAGAGGCTGCTCGGCACTTCGCCCGGCAACGGGATTGTGACTTCGCTCGTGGCGAACTTGTCACGGAACCGCGCCGTGATGGCCGCTTCACCTGGGATCGGTCCTGCCTTGAGTTGGCCGTCAGCCGCGACCTCGACGATCCCACTCTCGTTCGATTGGAACGCGGAGAGATGGGTGACGTCCTGAGCCGATCCGTCGGAGAAGTGTGCTGTCACCACGAGTTGCTGGTCGGCGCCCGGGGTCATGAGCCGATCGGAGGGCACGACGCTGATCCGGTCGAGCCGGGGAGCCTCACGCGGTGTGCGTGGCATCCCGAGTTCGATCCAGCGCTGCACGGTCGCCAGAGCCTCGCTGTCCGGATCGAGCCGGCGGCCTCCGCCGTGAGAAAGCTGCGCCGTCCCTTTTAAGAGGAGCAGGCTCTGCGCCGGGGCGGCGGGGAAGACACGCCGTCCTCGTGCTTCGAGCGCGATTGCGGCGAAGTCCGAGTCGGCATCGAACGCGAGAATCGAGAGCTGAAAACCGTTCTGGCCCCGGGCCTTGCCGTGGCAGGCCCCCGCGTTGCACCCGGCTCGGCTGAGCAAGGGCATCACGTCACGCTCGAAAGTTGGCCGGTAGGGCTCGCTCGTTCCGGAGACTTGCAGCGTCAAATGAGCCGTGCGTCCGCCTGAAGTGGCGGAGATCCGTGCTTCACCATCCCCTTTGGCCTTGGCGACACCCTCAGCGCTGACCGAGATGATGTCGGGGGTCTCGGTCTGCCACTTGACCCGGCGGGTCAGATCGACCTGGAGCCCATCCACCTTGCCGATCGCCAGGATCTGCTGGCGGGCGGCCGGCCCATGTAACGCCGTGACGCTGGAGAGCAACGTCAACTCGGCCGGCTCGGGATCCCCTGCGCGAACCTCGCGCGGGGCGACCGCGGCCACGATCAATGACATCCCGAAGAAAAAAGCGAGCGTACGCAAGGGTATGTCCTCGACCCACGAGCGACCCGGATTCCGTCTCTCGTTCCCAACTTCAACCCAAAGCCTATCCGAAAAACGCACGATTGTCTAACAAAAGTGCAACGATAGAGTATAGGCGTCAATTCCAGGAGTCATGGCTTCGATTCTTCAATCCAGATTGGAGAAGAGAACGCGCCATTGCCGGCGATGTCCCAGGCCTCGACGCGGATCCACTTGCGGCCCGCGAGTTCGGGCCGGAGCGTCAGGGTGCGGCGGCCGAACGGCTCGGTGTCGGTCAGGTCGATCCGCTCACGAACGACGTTGGTCCCATCGCCCGAGATCAGTTCGGCGAATTCAAGGGGAAACGTCCATTCCAGGGAGATACTGGTATCGGGAGTCGTCGTCGTTTTCAAGTCCAAGGTCTCACCACTGGCTTTGCCGCCGACGTTGAAGTCGCGCAGGAGCACCTCGCCGGTGGTCACGAAGAAACGGCCCCCTCGAATGGCGTCGAGCACGGGCTGCCACCCCTCCTCGAAGCGTGGGATTCGATCGAGGCGAAGATAGTTGATGTTCATGTGGCCGTAGAGTTCGTGCGTGTGGTCGAGCTTGAAGACGTCGACCTCACCGATCACCTGTTTTTTCGAGCCCCAGTTGGCCATGTCGTCGAGCAGGTCGAGCGTGCGCTGGCCGAGTCGCGGGTTCGCGAGGTCGGCCGGCATCGCCTTCCAGGCCGCTCCGAGCCAGGTGTCGGCCCGAAAGTAATCCTCGTTCCGGAAGGCGTCCGGGGTCCAGTTCGACGCCTTGATCCGGGGATGGGCGGTCCAGGCAAGGCCGTGCTCCCGTTCCAGGAGCCGAGTCATGTCCTCGCGGCTGCCGACCCGGTAGACCGTCCCTCGGTGCGGGTCTTCGACGGCGAACGGCTCGCCGGGCGCCCGTTTCATCGTCCAGTAGACCGGCTTCGGAAAGAAGGACATCCAGTGCCCGGAGTGCTGTCCCGGTCGGGAGACCCCCAGGAAGGTATCGACCTCCTCGCCGGGCATGATCAGGAACTCCGCGTCGGAAAGCCGTCGGCATTCGGCGAACATCGCGTCGAGCTCGGGGAGTCGTAACGGACCCGGGTCTTTCTGGTGCCCATCCCCATGGAACTCGCCCAGGTGAATCATCTGGACATTCATGTCTTTGAACATGCGGACGAAGTCAGGGATGGTCCTTGGCCCTCCCTGGGCCGCTTCCTTCATCGCGGCCATCGTGATCGCCATGTGATAGTGACTGGTGAAGGTGGTATGCCCTGGAATCTCCGGGAATCGATCGCCGTGGGTGTAACGGAGGGTTTCATCGAGCGCGCCATGCGCCTTCTTCCGGCTGAGCAGATAGAAGACTCCCAGATGCTGTTCGGTCCCCGGAGGCGCATTGAACCAGGGGGCATAGTTCCCGCCTCCGGTTTCGGCCTGACGGATTCCAAACCCGGATCGCTCGTCGAGTCCACGATGGTTGCGCCCTCGCCAGACGTTTTGGAGGTTGTCCGTGTAGTCGCGAGGCGTGAAAAACCGGTGCGGCGGAGGAAAGCAGGCGACCGACCCGGCGTCGGACTCGACAACGATCGCCCGGTGGCGGACCGCCATCGGCTGGTCGTTCGCTTCGTTGTCAATATTTTGATGCGTGAGATTCCCCTCGGTATCCATCCAGGCAAACCGCGTCCAGCTCGGCACAACCGAGGCGAGGCCCGCGTCGTAGAGATAGGCGCGATCGTTTTCCTTTGTGCTCAGGACGCTTTCGACATTGACGAGCCGGCTGCCTCGGTACACGGTCACGTGCAGTTCTCCCGTGAACGGGCCGGCGGCCACGTCGCCCAGGATGACCGAGGCGCGTTGGCCCTGGCTGACCACGCGGATCCGCTTGAGATCAAGCCGGGCTCGATACGACTGGAACGGACGCTTGGCTGGGTTATCGAAGAAGACGTTGAAAACGCTCATCCCGGGGGGCCGGTCCGGAGGTGACTTTCGCGAGCCGACGGTCACAAACGTCACCGGATCGACATCCTTCAGCAGCGTCGCCAGGGTCGACTTTTCGCCGGCCACCACGATGCCCATGCTCGCCAGGAGTGGTTTGCCGGGACGAGTGTCGAGGAGGAGCTGGCCCGTCTCCCCCGCCGCCAAGGGCCACTCGACCTTGAGGAAACCTGTTTTGCCTGGATCGCCCGGAGTGATCACAACGCCACACTCAGGGTGATATTCACGCAAGTCGACGGAGATGCTTTCCGCCGCCCTGGCATGACCGATCAGCGACGAGGCCGTCAGCAGCCCCGCCAGTCCGAACGCCAGGGGAAACGTGAATCGCTTGCAAGCCGTTGTGAAACCCATGCTCGACCTCTTCGACTCGATGGTGACCACCCAAACGCTCGCAGGTTGCGACCCGAATCGGGCGGGGGAACGAACGGTCCGAGTTCGGGGCCCCGCCGCTCAAACAGGGATTAGACTACCCGGGAGTTCACCCGGAGGCTATCGGGATCTTACGAGCACACGGACCGACCCCGGGCTGTTTAGGATCGTGTTCCGCGGTCGGGTATTGCCTCGTCGCAAGTCATTCTTGGGCGAACGATTTCCAATAAATATGTTGCATGTGTAATTTGGGAATTCAGTAATCCAGATTCATTTGATTGACTTGCGTGTGGGTGCAGTTTACCCTTAGGTTGCCACGTCTGGGTGGCTCGGGGGCGGACTCGGACCCTGGTGCGAGCGTCAGAAGGCCGGGACCTGAATACAGACCCCAGTCACCCAGGGCGTTTGGCCCCTGATTCACCCGATCGAAAATCGCGTTCGGCATCGTTGAATTATGTGGCCTATGATGATGAGGCGGCCGTGCTCGCGACCGATCGCGACTCGTTTCGGAAACCACGTTGATAGCGCAGGGCGATGAACAAGCTGACGCAGATGATCCCTTGACTGGTCAGAGCGGTGGTTCTCAGATTGCCGGACCACTGCCTGGATAGAGGCTGCGCGAACTTCATCGACGTGTCGCTCTGACGCTGGCCCCACGATCCCCGCTCAAAGCGCTCCACCCAATCTCACGCGATGGCCGTGTCAACGGTCTCGTCCCCCGCTGCGCGGCTGTTCTTCCCTTGTGTCTGAGGAGCTTTTTCGATGCTTCGTTTCTTCGGGCTTGCGTCGCTTCTCGTTTTCGTGCTCACCGTCCCCGGGCCATCGGCCCACGCGCAATATCGCTACCCCGCGGGGTATGGCGGGTGGGGCGGCTGGGGAGGTGGTGGGTCGACCGTGCAGGGGAGCATCGCCAGCGGCATGGGCAACTACGCCGCCGGGGCAGGCGCTTACAACGTGCAGACCGCGCAGGCCCGTTCCATCAACGCGAACACGGCGATGCAATGGAATGAATACATGTACGCGGTCAATAAGCAAAATGCCGCGACCAATCTGGCCCGTCGTCAGAAGCAGCAGCAGAACATCAATGAGTCGGCCGACGCGACCTACCAGCGTCTCCATGACAATCCCAACCCCTACGACGTCCACAACGGCGACGCCTTGAATGTCGTCCTCACCGAGCTGGCCAACCCCAAGGTGTTCACACAGTTCGTCCAGAAGTCGACGCAGTCGATCGACAGCCGGCTAGTCAAGAACATTAACTTCGAGTTCGCCCCCCAGATGATCCTGATCAGCCTGGAGGACCTCGGCGCACGGGGCGTGCCCGACGTTCTCGCCACGAACCCGGCCTTCGAAGCCGACCGTCAGGCGATCCGGGCCATCGTCACGAAGGGGAAGAAGGAGGCCGAGAGCTCGAGCCAGGTCTCGATCGAGACGCTCCGGAGCTTTCGGGAGGCGGTCAAAGTCTTGAAAGGCAAGGCCGATAGCGCGTACCCGTTGGGGACCCGGCAGCGGGACGAGGCCGACAACTACCTGAAGGCCCTCTACGGCCTGTCCAAGATGCTCGAGGAGCCTCAGGTGGAGCAGTTCCTCGAAGGGCTCAATCGGTACCCGACGACGACCATGGGGCACCTGGTCACGTTCATGCAGAGTTTCAACTTGCGTTTCGGCACCGCGAAGACTCCGCAACAGGAAGCGGCCTACGACCAGATCTACCCGTTGCTCGTGCAACTCCGCGACCAGTCGCAGGGACAGGGTACGAACCCGCTGACAGCCAAGGCTCCGTTGCCGGATCCGAAGGTTGCGACCTCGTTCTTTTCCGGGATGAATTATAGCGACTTCAAGGCCCAGCCGGCCCCACACTCCGGGGCCGTGCCCAAGCCCCCCGAGCCGGGACCGTCCCGATAAGCCGGACTCGCGGTCGTTCCTTGTCCGTTACCGAGGAGCTCCAGGTGGTCGCGCAATCATCACCGGGACGACCGCGATTCGCTGACCCGATTCTCTGCGAAAATCATTGTGTTCATTCGATGAGGATAGCGAGGCGTACGCCTCGGGATTTGCTGGGGAGTGACAGGCATGAGATCGGTCTCACTTTGGTTCGGCGTGGTGGTGCTCGGGGTTTGCCAGGGCTCCGGAGCCCAGGACACCGTGAAGTCAGGGAAGGATGCTTCGGCCACCGCCAAGGTGGCTACCCAGGCGATCAGTCGGGACGACGACGCCAAGGCCATCGCCGCGCTGGTCGCGTCCTTCACGAAAGCCTTCAATGCGGGTGACGCCGTCGCTGCCGCCGCGACCTACTCGGAGGACGCGCTGGTTGTCGACGAGCAGGGCGAGCGGACCGAGGGCCGCGCTGCCGTCCGCGACCAACTCACCGCGTCGTTCGCCGATAGCCCCGGCAGCACCATCGCAATCAAGGTGGATGCCCAGCGCTTCCTCGGCCCCGACACCGCGCTCGAGGAGGGCGAAACGACGATCACGCCGGCCAAGGACGGCGGAGTGCCCGAGGTGACCCGATTCACCGTGGTCTATGTCAAGCGCGACGGCCGCTGGCTCCAGTCGGCCGTCCGCGACGAGGTTGTGCATGACCTGACCCCTCACGACCGCTTGAAGGAACTGGAATGGCTGGTCGGAGACTGGATCAACGAGAGCCAGGACGCGGTCGTGCATACCACCTGCAAGTGGGCTGACAACGGCAACTTCCTGCTCCGCGAGTTCACCATGAAAACTCGCGGCCAGCCTGTTCTGAGCGGGACGCAACGGATTGGCTGGGACCCGGTGAGGAGCCAGTTCAAAACCTGGATCTTCGATACCGAGGGGGGCTTTGGTGAGGGCTATTGGACCCGCAATGGTGACGAGTGGGTGATCAAGGCAGAGGGGGTTCGCCAGGACGGTCGGCATGCCTCGGTCACGAATATTTTGAAGCGGCTGGGCAAGGACCGGGCGAGCTGGCAGTCGGTCGACCGAACCCTCGGAGGCGTTGCGACGCCTGGGGTTGACGAGTTCACCCTGGTGCGTAAGCCGCCCGAAGCTGGCAAGTAAGCGTCCTGGAACCCGTTTGATCTCATTCCTCCTCCTTATAGGATTCACTCCATGACGCGCACACTTTGGAAACTGGCTCTCGGTATTTCTCTGGCGTTGCTCGCCAGCCCGACTGACGTCCTTGCCGGCCGTGGCGGCGGTCGGGGGGGTGGCGGTGGGGGCTTCGGCGGCGGCCGCGGCGGTGGAGGTGGAGGTGAGAATCGAGGCGGCAACGGCGGTGGGAACCGGGGCGGCGGGATGGGAGGGACGCCCTCATTCAGCCAGCCTCGCCAGCCGATGAATCAGCCCCGTGGATCAGGCAACCCGGGGCAAGGAAGCCGTTCGCCTTCCGGCAACCAGCCCGGATCCGGCGCACGCCCCCAATCCGGCAATTCCGCGGCCTTCGGCAATCGCAATCAAAGCCCGTCCAATGCGGGTGCCGCCGCTGGCTACGCCAATCGCAATCAAAACCCGGCCAACGCGGGGGCCGCCGCCGGCGCTGGCTACGCCAATCGCAACCAGGGCCCGACGAACGCGGGAACCGCCGCCGCCGGCGCTGGCTACGCCAATCGTAACCAGGGGCCGACGAACGCGGGCACCGCTGCCGCCGGCGCTGGCTACGCCAATCGTAACCAGGGGCCGACGAACGCGGGCACCGCTGCCGCCGGCGCTGGCTACGCCAATCGCAACCAGGGCCCGACGAACGCGGGCAGCGCCGCTGCGGGGGCTAGCTACGCCAATCGCAACCAGGGCCCGTCCAACGCGGCGCGCCGCCGCGGGTGCGGGGTATGCGAACCGCAACCAGGGCCCGTCCACTGCGGGCGCCGCCGCCGCCGCGGGTGCGGGGTATGCGAACCGCAACCAGGGCCCGTCCACTGCGGGTGCCGCCGCTGCGGGGGCCGGTTATGCGAACCGCAACCAGTACGACGGGTATCATCCCGGGGTGGTTAACGGTTACTGGAATGGTAATAACTCCGCGGCCTGGGGAGTGGCGGGCTACGGCCTGGGCGCCATGACCGGAGTCGGGGCCTGGGGCACTGGTTCGCCGGTGTATGCCTACGGTTATTCGGGCTACAACAATCCCTATTCCTCCGGTACCGGAGGTGTGGCGCAGCAGCCCGGCGCTCCGCAACAACCTGGCAATGCACCCCAGCAGGCCGCGGCTCCCGCCTCCGATTATTCCCAGCCGATCAGCACGACCGCCGCTCCGCCCGAGCCGACCGTCGCCGACCAGGCGACCTTGGCGTTCGACCAGGCCCGTGAGGCGTTCAAGGCGGGTGACTACGCCAAGGCCCTGCAACTCGACCAGCAGGCGTTGACGCAGATGCCCAACGACACGACGCTCCACGAATTTCTTGCCCTGGTGCTCTTCGCGGAAGGCAAGTACGAGCAGGCCGCGGCGCCTCTCTACGCGGTGCTCTCGGTCGGGCCCGGTTGGGACTGGACTACCTTGAGCGGGATGTATCCCGACGTCGCGACCTACACCGGGCAACTCCGCAACCTGGAAACGTATATCGCCGCGAATCCCAATTCGGCCCAGGCTCGCTTTGTGCTGGCCTACCAGTACCTTTGCGAAGGCCACGATGAAAACGCGGTCGACCAGCTCAAGCAGGTCGTGAAGCTCCAGCCCGGAGACACGCTCTCGGCGCAACTTGTCGCCCGGCTCCAAACTCCCGGAGACGCTCCGTCCGCCCCGGCCGACGCGGCCCCTGCCGGCACGCCGGTTGTCGATGGGAAGTTGCACGGGAAGTGGGCGGCCACTCCGGCCAAGGACGCAAACATCGCCCTGACAATCCAGGACGACGGTCGCTTTACCTGGGCTGCGACCGGTCAGGGAAAGCCGCCGATGACGATCACGGGCGCGTCGACCTTTGCCAACGGAGTTCTGACCCTCGTCGACCAAGGGGGACAGAGCGGCACTCTGGTCGGCAATGTGATCTGGCAGAACGCCGATCATTTCAACTTCCGGCTCGCCGGCGCACCGCCGACGGATCCGGGGCTGGGCTTCGCCCGGTGACTCTCGGTTTCGAGGAACGGACGAAATTCAGGGACGAGTCAGCATGTTTGGTATAGAGTGAGATGAGCAAACGACCTGGTGGGATCTCGCGTGCGATAACTCGTTTTATCGAGAACCCCTTCACCAATTTGGTGAAGGGGATCGTGCTTTTCCTGATCGGCCTATCCGATGCTTCGAGAACCTTCGCTGACGACCTCAAGCACAAGCAACTCCGTGTCGGTCATGGCCTGATCATCATCGGGATTTTCAGCATCCTTGGCGCCCTCCCGCACTTGATCGACGGCCTCGAAGCAGGCCGTCGATACTTTGAATTCCGGAACAGGATCTCCCGGCTGAATTCCAATCCAGGGGGCGAAGCAGAAGACCGCTCCGAAGACTTGAATCCGTGAACGG
Organism: Singulisphaera photorubra; assembly: GCF_045290345.1. Lineage (GTDB taxonomy): Bacteria > Planctomycetota > Planctomycetia > Isosphaerales > Isosphaeraceae > Singulisphaera. Next base: position 8,421,048 of record NZ_CP155447.1, read on the forward strand.
GGCCAAGTGGCGGTAATACTTGCACGGCAGTGGGGTGAACTTATTACTTGATTTCAAGTTGGGGTTGGTGTCGGCTATCGTGGTTGTCGTCGCGTGCGAGCGGCGATTCACGGACGGTTTTCTACCAAAGTGGGGGATCCCGGACATGAAGATGGGGTCAATTCAATCGCTGGCGTGTGTGGGGCTGGGCGCGATGCTCGGATTCGTCGCCGCCACGTATGACATTTCGCCATTGTCGCGGGCAGGCGTGGCCACACCGCCAGCACGGCCCTTCGCGGCGGAGTCGGGAGTGATCGGTCAGGGAGTCGACAAGCTCTCCTGCTGTTCGGAGGGAGTCGTCGGGAACGTGCTGCTGGCGCAGGCCGGTGCGGAAACGGCCACGGCCAAGACCGCATCGACTTCGACATCGACATCGGCGGGGAGGAAGCCGAACATCGTCTTCATCATGGGGGACGACGTCGGCTGGTTCAACATCGGCGCTTACCATCGCGGCATGATGGCCGGCAAGACGCCGAACCTCGACAAGTTGGCCGCCCAGGGCAAGCTCTTCACTGACTATTACGCTGAGCCGAGTTGCACGGCGGGCCGGGCGAATTTTATCACCGGCCAGTTGCCGATCCGGACCGGGCTTACCACCGTGGGCCAGGCCGGTGCTAAGGTCGGGATGCCCGCGACGGCTCCCACAATCGCGACGGCCCTCAAGTCGATGGGATACGCGACCGGGCAGTTTGGCAAGAACCACCTGGGCGACCTCAACGAGTATCTCCCCACGGTCCACGGGTTCGACGAATTCTTCGGCTACCTCTACCACCTCGACGCGATGGAGGATCCGGCCTTTCATTCTTACCCTCACGAACTGAAGGCCAAGGTCGGCCCTCGGAACGTGATCCACAGTTGGGCGACCGACCAGGATGACACCACCGAGCAGCCGCGCTGGGGTAAGGTCGGCAAGCAGAAGATTGAGGACGCCGGCACACTCTACCCCGACCGCATGAAGACGGTGGACGACGAGATCCTCGGCCATGCGTTCAAGTTCATCGACAAGGCCAAGGGGGAGGACAAACCCTTTTTCGTCTGGCTGAATCCGACCCGGATGCACGTCATCACCCACCTCGCGGAAAAGTACGCCAAGCTGCAGACACCGGAGAACGGCTGGTATACCTACGAGGCCGGCATGGCCCAGCTCGACGACATCGTCGGCTCGGTGATGAAGAAGCTGGATGACTTGGAGGTTGCGGAGGACACGATTCTCGTGTTCACAACCGACAATGGCGCGGAGAATTTCACCTGGCCGGACGGCGGCCAGACGCCGTTTGCGGGGGGGAAGGGCACGGTGCTCGAAGGAGGCATGCGCGTGCCTTGTATTGTGCGATGGCCGGGGAAAGTGCCGGCCGGAAAGGTCGAGAACCAGCTCATGTCGGGGCTCGACTGGTTCCCGACGCTCGTGGGAGCGGCCGGCAACCCCGGGATCGTCGACGAACTCAAGCAGGGCAAGTCACTCGGTGATACGAGCTACAAAGTCCACCTGGACGGCTATGACCAGACCGACCTGATTACCGATAAAGGGCCGTCGAAGCGACACGAGGTCATGTATTTCGCCGAGGGGACGCTCGGCGCAGTGCGGATCGATGACTACAAATACCGGTTCCTCGACCAGCCAAACGGCTGGCTCGGTGGGGCGGTCAAACCCGACTGGCCGATCCTGGTCAATCTCCGACTCGACCCGTTCGAGCGCACCGGCCTGTCCGGGTCGATGAACTTCTATCACTTCTACATCCACGAGTTTTGGCGGTTCACCTTCGTTCAGCAGGCGGTGGCGAAGTTCGGCGAGACGTTTGTGGAATTTCCGCCCATGCAGAAGGGGGCGAGCTTTAACCTGGAAGCCGTGAAGGAGCAGATCCTCAAGGCCATTCATTTACGGGCGACGAAGTGACGTTGGCGGGAGCCGCCCGTCGACCGAGGCGGAACGCCAGGCTTTGATCTCAAATCGGTGAATCCGTTCCATGTGGCGGATGGTCGGGCTGCTGAGCGGGGAGGATTGGCCACGATCGACGATGGGAGCGGCCGGCCTGGAGCTTGGCTTGACTTGGTCCAGGCCGGCCGCGACGCGATCAGCCTTGGTATGGAAGGAAGATCTTCGAGAATTCGAACGGCTGCTGAACGAGGCTGCTTGATCCGCTGTCGACGTAGGAGAGTGCGCCTGAGGGGGCCTGCTTGTCGCGGTTGAGCGACCAGATCGAGATTCGTCCCATCCCGTGCTGCTCGGCGAAGGCGGTGAGCTGGGCGGCGTCCTCCTGGTCGAACGTCTCGGTGGTCACGTCGTTCAGTCCGATCATCGGGGTAACACCGATCATGCTCCAGAGCTGGGCGGACGTCCTTGACGAGCCGTAGAGCGTTTGGAGCTGTCTGAAAAGGCTGTTGGCGGCGTCGATGGCATATTCGCCCATCTGTCCCCGGGGGTTCGGCGCGGCACCGTCGCCGTAGTCCATCGTCATGATGTTCACGCCGTCGATTCGCACACCGTACCGCAGGGCGGATTGAAGGAGATTGACCCCGTCGACGGTGAGCCCGGTGGGCAGGACCGGGAGCGTGAACCAGACATTCAGAGTCTTGCCCGCCGCGGTGGCGTTTGCTTGGAGGTTGGCGATCGCCTGCGATCGGCGATGGATCGACGCGAGATCGGCCGAGGCGGCTCCTTCGATGTCGAAGTCGAGGTGCGTCAGGCCGTAGGCGTCGATGACCTTTTGATAGGCGGCCGTGAGCGCATTCACATCGGTGATGGCCTGGGCCAACTCTCGACCGCTGGCGCCTCCGAACGAGGCCATGACGTCGCCTCCGAGCGCCCGCACCGCAGCGACTTGTGATCGCATGTTGAGATCGAATTCACCGCCGTTCACGGCGTACTCGGAATAGCCGCCCCAACTCGGCTGATTTTGCGGGTCGGCAACGATGAAGGCGAGTGTGAAATACTTCACTCCCGTGCTTTGGGCGGCGGCGGCCAGATTGTAGGTCGGATAAAGTCCCATGTCGACATAAGGCGCGTAGAATTGCGCTGGCCAGATCGACGGGGCCACGGGTGCGGAGACTGTCACCGCCACCGAAGCCGTGTCGGTGCCGCCGCGACCGTCGGAGACGATATAGCTGAAGCTGTCGAGACCGGTGAAGCCCGGTTTGGGCGTATAGGTGAGCGTGCCGGCTGCGTTGACGCTCACGGTTCCGTTCTGGCTTTGCGTAAATGACGTCAGGGAGATTGGGTCGCGATCCGGGTCGCTGTCATTGCTGAGCACGTTGATCGGGACCGGCTGCCCCGCCGAAGTGAATGCCGAGTCGGCCACGGCCACCGGGGCATGGTTTGTCGCGCCACCACCACCACTCCCTCCCGTGGATTGTCCCTGGAGGACAAAGTTGGTGAGCCCAGCCCCGTTGCCGCCCGGTGACGCGGTGAACCCGAACGAGACCGAGCTGCCTGGGGCGATCGTCTTGTTCCAGTCGGCCCCTTTGACGACGACATGATTGCCGTTGCGGTTCACCAGGACTCCATTCCAGAGCGAGGTGATTTGCCCTGCGAAGTCGAACTCGAGGGTCCAATCGTTCATGGGGGTGGTGACTCGGTTATGGACCACCACTTCGCCGTTGAATCCGCTGACCCAATCGCTCGTCACTTTGAACTCCACGTCCCCATTGGCTGGGGGAAGCGGAGGCGTGTCGTCGTTGCGGATCGTCCCGGTCGCCCGGTCGCGGACGAGCGTGGCTCCTGTTGGGCTGACCAGAGAAACGATCAGTGTCTCGTCGGGTTCGACCAGCAGGTCGCCGTTGACGCGGACGTTGATTGTCTTGCGGGTCTCTCCGGGGGCGAAGTTCAGTGTTCCGTGGGATGTCTGGTAGTCGCTGCCCCCCTTTGCGGTTCCATCTGACGTGGTATAGCTGACGGCAACCGCGGTCGCGGCCGGCTCCGAGAGGTTGACGACGAATGTCAGGTCGGTTGTGCCCGTGTTCCCTTCCGCGACGGAGGCGTCGGAAATGGAGAGGCCCGGAACCACGGGGAGCGGGGTGCCCAGAGGAATTCCGTTGAGCACCTCATGACTTGGCGCGGCGGAATGAGAGGCGTTTGCGACGAAGCCAAATGAGACCACGCCTCCGGCCGGAATCGTCTTGTCCCAGGCCGCACCTGCGATGACGTAATGGTTGCCCGTCTGGCTGACGATCGTCGCGTCCCAGATCGAGGTGATCTTGGCGTCGAGGTCGAACTCAAGACGCCAGTCGGCCACGCTCGTGGGCTGGGAGTTATTCAGGCTCATCTGCGCTTGAAATCCCGAGGTCCATGCCCCGGTCACGGCATAACTCGCCGAAACACCCGTCGTCGGAACGAGGCGTTGGTCCAGCGCTTCGAGGGTAGGCCTGACATGGCGGTTCGAGGTTCGGTGACGAACATTCCCGGAGGTCGGGAACGCTCGAAACCTCAAGCCCCTCGGCCAGTTCGGTGGAACAGACACTCGGTTACCTCTTTCCGTGAACAAATCACACCCGGTTGATGATGACGCTCCGCGGGTGAGCGTGACGGGCGTTTGCCTGCTGCCCGTCACCCTTTCACGAGGATGAGTACCGAATGGTTCGTCCTAATTTGTCTGGAGTTCCTTTTTATTAGGGCGTGTGGACAAATCCTGGGTGGAATGCGGAGCTTGGGCTAAAGCAGCAGTACCATGACTGCAGCCACATGAACGAACCCCAGGAAGTTGCGGGCCGTCTTATCGTACCGGGTCGCAACACGACGGTACTGCTTGATTCGACTGATAAGCCGCTCCGCCAGGTTGCGTTCCTTATAAAGATGCTTGTCATACTCTCGCTTGAAAATCCGGTTCTTCTTCGGTGGGATCACCGCAGCCGCACCACGGGCCTCTATCGCCGCAACAAATTTATCTCCGTCATATCCTTTGTCGGCAATCACCGCGTCGAATTCCCGACCGTCGATCAGTGCATCGCCTTGGTTGATATCCGCTTCCTGGCCCCAGTCAGGATGAACTCGACGGGGTTTCCCAGCCCGTCGACGGCGATGTGCAGCTTGGTCCCGAACCCGCCCCGAGATCGCCCCAACGCCTGATCGGAGCCCCCTTTTTTACCGCCCCGGCGGCGTGCTGGTGGGCTCGGATCACGGTGCTGTCGAGGATCAGCCACTCCAAGTCGGGGTCCTTCAACTCCTCGAAGATCCGTAGCCAGACGCCCTTGGCGGACCAGCGATCGAACCGCCTCCAGACCGAATTCCAGTTCCCGAAGCGTTCGGGAAGGTCACGCCAAGGCGCCCCGGTCTTGGCGATCCAGAGGACGGCGTTGACGAAGAGACGGTTATCAGCAGCGGTCACTCCGGGGTCGGCCGCCTGGCCGGGCAGGAAGCCTTTGATGCGTTCCCAGTGTTCATCGGTGATCTCATGGCGACGCATGGTTGAGTGCTCGTAGGGTGCGAAAACGCGAAACTGTTTACCCTTCCTACGAAGAACTCGCAGAGATTGTCCACACGGCCTAACGTTGGTGCCCCGGCGAGCCAATCGCCGGATTCGAGACTCAAAGCGAAAGCGGAAAAATGCCTCGGTTTCGAAAACGAGACCGGCCGGTGCCTTGAGGAGGAACCGGCCGGAAGCAACGTTTTTTTCTTTAGAGAGGCGGCCGTGTCGGCTTATCTAAAGAAGATGAGGATCAACGCCAGCACGAGTGGCACGGTGTTAAGAATCAGGCCGGCCACAGAATATCGGGCCACCGGCTGATGACCGCACGGGGCGAGCAGTAAGCCGAGTCCACCAAGAGCCAGCCCGATGAGTGGCGGCTCGATTGGGAGTGAGGCGTGAGATCCGATGACCCACCCGGCCCCCTTCTGCGGGATGAGTAAGGCGAAGGCAAAGGCCCATCCAAGCGCCACCATCAGACCCAACAGGAGCGATGCCTGTCCCAGTAGGAGGGAGAAGAGCCAAGCGGCTTTAGGGATCAATCGATCGGTTCGCATCACGTCCTCCTTTCTTCGAGTCGGTGGCCGGTGGAGTCCTTCCGTTCACTTCGCAGGGGTATTCGCTCGGCGCCCCTCCTTATGGTGAGAAAGAGCAGAGCTCGTTCTCGATTCCGCCATAGAGTTCGCCTAAGTCTCCCTCTCGGCCAGCTTCAGTCCGGTGCCGATTCGGCTTGTCACCCCGGTTCATGGTCGATCCGGAGGTCTTATCTTAATTACGTCAGATAGGGCCCCAAAGTTCAGTCCGTCTGACGTCCCAGGCTCTGCGAGGTGCTCGGGCTTGAAGGAGAGATCTCGCATCTCTTTGCTTGGTCTGGAGTTCCTCTTGTCCGGCCGAAGATTTCTTGAACAATGGAATACGGGGCGACGAAGGACATCAGACGGGCGTCCGGTTGACGCCCAAGTGGGTTACTCCTGCGCCACATTAAAAACAAGGAATCTGCACGATGCCAACGACCACTGCCGTCGATATTTACGACGAGATTGAAGCACTCAAGGTTCGCGAGGACGCCGCGATCCTCGCGCATTACTATCAGGACGGCGAGATCCAGGAGTTGGCCGACATCACGGGTGATAGCCTCAAGCTGGCGCGCGAGGCCACCAAGATCACCAATCGGACCATCGTGTTCTGCGGGGTCCATTTCATGGCCGAGACGGCCAAGATGCTCAACCCCGAGAAACGCGTTCTGCTTCCCGACATGGGCGCGGGCTGTAGCCTGTCCGATAGCTGCCCTGCCCCGGCTCTCGAGCGACGACAGAATCAACTCCGTGCCGAGGGACGCCGGTTCCAGACGGTCACGTATATCAATAGCACGGCCGCGGTGAAGGCGCTTTCCGATTGGGTCGTCACGTCGGGGAACGCGGAGGAGATTATCCGGCGGGTTCCCAACGACGTCGAGATCCTCTTCGTGCCCGACCGACACCTGGGCCAGTATCTGGTCGAGGTGACCGGCCGGCCGATGATCCTCTGGGATGGCTCATGCATGGTGCATGAAGTCTTCAGCGTGGGGGACCTTCTCCGCTTGAAGCGGCGGCTTCCGGAGTCGTTGACGATCGCGCATCCGGAATGTCCGACGAACATTCGCGAGCAGAGCGAGTTCGTCGGGGGAACCGAGGCGATGATCAAGTACGTCGCGAATTACGAGGCCCCCACCGACTTCCTGGTGGCCACCGAGGCCAACATGCTCTGGCAGTTGGAGGCCAAGGTCCCGCGCCATCGTTATCATCCCGTGCCCGGCGTGACGTGCGCCTGCAACAAATGCCCGCATATGGCCCGGAACACCCTCGAGAAGCTCCGCGACTGCCTGGCCAATGGCAGCCCCGAGATCCTCTGGCAACCCCAGTTCGAGCGGGCCGCCGAAGTCTTGCGCCGGAGCCTGCTGGATCCGGCGGCGAAGTAGTTTTTCCTGGAAGGGAGGCGGGGAGCATGAGCTCCCCGCCTCAAAAATCGTAGTCCGGGACCTCAACCCGCGTCCTCGACTGTGACCGCCATCACGACCGGCGCGGTGCCGTCAGGTCCCTTGACGAATTCAAGCTGGCTGATGACATCGGTCCGCCTGGGGGTGATTGCCAGGTAGCGGATCTGCTGGCCGCGGAGCGGGAACGCGAATTTCGACTCGGGGACGTCGACGCGGCGGATGTAGTCGGCAAAGTGAAGGCCGTTTTTGAGGGGATGGTCCTCAGTCGTTCCGTCGGCATAGTGGAGGCGGACGATCATCGTGACCGAGCCGGCTCTGCCTCCCGGATAGCCCCAGCCGCTCACACCGCTGAGTAAGTGGATGGCCTTGGCCGGGACGTTGCAGGCGAGGCGGACGGTTTTCGGCATCGTGGGCGGAAAGGCGCCCGTTGGGCCGAAAAGCATGATGGCGTTGGGAACCCGTTCACCACGCGGGTCGACGAGCCGGAACGGCACCCCCTCGAAGGTCTTGGGCGACCAGTCGCCGAAGATCAGACGCTCAGCTTCGGCGTCCTTGCTGTAGAACATCCCCGTCGTACTGACGATGGTGGCTGACTTGGCCAGGTCGAGCGGCAGAAACTTGCCCCGCTGCGTGAGAAACTCGAGCAGGTTGGCGATCCCCTCCGGATTCACCTGCTTCTCGAAGCCTTCAGGCATGATCGACTTGGGCGACACTTGCAACTCGTCGACATCGGCGCGGAGGATGACATGGGGTTTCCCTTCGGCGTCGCCCAGCTCAATCGCGGTCTTCGTCTCGGAAGTCAGGACGCCCACGAAGACCTGGCCATCGGTGGTTGCCACGTTGTACTGGCGGTAGTTCCCTTCGACGCTCCGGCTCGGGTCGAGGATGTGAACGAGCAGTTCCTCTTTGGGATGGACGGCCATCCCGGTGAGGTCGGGCCCGACCTTTCCCCCCTCGGCGCCATGGGTGTGGCACTTGAGGCACTGCTGCTGGAAGACCAACTTACCGAGGGCCGCGTCCCCGCCGCGGAGGACGAGCGGAGAAAGTTCTTCGATTACTTTTTGTCGGTCGGCGTTCGGCAGACTCCCGCCGCGGGCGAGCAAGGCACGCGCACGCTGGCGGATCTTGACGTCGGGATGGGCGGCCAACGACTGGGTCTGGTCGAGAGTCAGATCACCCAGCGAGAGCTCCTGCTTTTCGATCGCGTTCAAAAGCGCGGTGGTCGCCACCGGACGGCGGAGCAAGACCCCAATCGCGGTGGACTTGGCCGCGGGAGTGAGGCGGCCGATGAGCTGGACCAGGGCCGGCCCGACCGACTCCGCCCTGCTCTCTCCCAGGGCCTCGATGATCCCGCTGGCGAGTGTGGGCGAGGTCCGGGGCGTGATGACTTCGAGCAGTGAATTCACCACGGCAGGGTCGTCCGGGCGGAAGCCGACGAATTGCTTCGCGGTGGCGATTCGCTGATTCTCCGTCTGGCGCTCGTCACGAACGTCCGCCAGCAGAGAGTTGCCAACTTCGGTGGCATGGGTCTCGAAGTGCCGGCTGCCCCAGCCGGTCGCCAGGCGAAGGAGTTGCCCCTTGGCCCCCGGCGAGATCCGAGGCAAGATTCCGGCGAACGTCTTTTCCGCCGTCTCGTCGAGCGTCGCCGGCCGATCCTTGGGCCACCCTTTGACCAGGCTCGCGATGACGACCTCGACGACGCTGGGATCCGCGTCGCCCAACGAATTGATCAACGTATTGACAGTTAAGAGCGGCCCACCCCGGGCATAGTGCTCTGCGACGATGCTTGTGACGGCAAGCAGTCGGGGCGAGCCGGGTTTCACCTCGGCGACGGCCTGGAGAAAGCCAAGTGCATTCCTCGCCGCGACAGCCGTGGCCGCGTCGGGGATCCAGCGGTCGCCTGCGTTCTCCGGCTTCAGGAGCAACGCGGCGACCGCCTTGCCGACGCCAGAGGATTCGGGCATCTCCGAGAGCGCCAGGAGCGCGTTGAGCCTGACGAGGGCGTCGGGATCATCAAGGAGCCGCTTTGTCAGGATCGCCTCAAGGGATTGCCGATTCCGTGGGAGGACTTTCAGGGCGTTCATCCGCACGCCGGCCGACGGATGCCCGAGCGCCTTGATGGCGACCGCACTCGCCTCGGGATGGGAACCGTCCAGCGCCCCGAACCCATGAATTGTCCAGAGGGCATGAATGGCCGCCGGATTCAAACCGATCTCGTCCACTCCCAAGTCGTCTGTAAGCTCGAACAAGGCGGGCAAGACGTAACGATCACCACGTTCAACAAGGATTCGCTGAGCGTGAATTCTCCAAAACATGTTGCTGTTCTTGAGCGTGTCGACGAGCTGCTGTGGTGTTGCCGTTGCCAGCGAAAATGGCGGCTTGGGAGGGGCCGATCGGTTCACGACGCGGTAGATTCGGCCATGCGTCTTGTCGCGAAGATCGGTCTCATAGGCCCCACCCCGCCCCGTCACGAACCCGGCTGGGGTTGGGTTGTGCTGCACGATGTAGTTGTACCAGTCGATCACCCAGACCTGGCCATCAGGGCCCACTTCGGCCATGGTCGGGGCGGTCCATTCATCGTCGCTGGCGAACAGGTTTACCGGGTTGGTCGATCGAAAGTCGCTGCCTTCCCGGTTCAGGACGAACGTGCCGACGATATGGCCGGTCGGCTCGGCGACGAAAGCGGTCCGGTTCCAGTAGAATTCGGGATAGGCGCGGGCGGTGTAGAGCGCGTGCCCCGCTCCCGCGGTGTAACCGCCGTGGTGGTCAACCTGGCGGACCCGGTCCGTCACGGCCTTGAACATGTGAGTGTCGGCGATCATTCCCAGCACGCTCGACGACCAGCCGCGGACCGCTTCGTAATAGCGATTCGGGATCGCCAGATACATGCTTGGATTTCGATTGGCGGTCGACCCGAAAACGAGCCCCTCTTCGCTGATGCCGAGGCCCCACGAGTTGTTGCTCGTGCTCCGGAGGAATTCGAGCGCGGAACCATCGGGCTTGAACCGGTAGAAGCCTTGCGAGAACTTGATCGCTTCATCGCCCACCTTGCCCGAGAAGCCCGAGTAGCCGACCATTCCCCAGATCCAGTTGTCGAGCCCGTAGCGCATGTTGCTCGGCCCCGCATGGGTGTCGCGCGTGCTCCAGCCCTCGAACAAGACGCGCCGCTCGTCCGCCTTGTCGTCGCCGTCATTGTCCTTGAGAAAGAGCGTCTGGGGCGCCTGATGAACGATCAGGCCACCGTGGGAGAAGGTCAGGCTGGTCGGAATGCTCAATTTGTCGGCGAAGACGGTGAACTTGTCGGCCCGGCCGTCGCCGTCGGTGTCTTCACAAATCTTGATTCGATCGCGGCCGAGGCCCTCAGGCTTGAGTTCGTTCGGATAGTCGACGCTCTCAGCGATCCAGAGCCGGCCTCGCTCGTCCCAGTTCATGCAGAGCGGCTTGTCGATCTGCGGTTCCGCGGCGAAGAGTTCGGCGGTGAAACCTTCGGGGACGATGATGTGCTTTTGCGATTCGGCGGGATCGACCGGGCGCTGCATCTTGTTCCAGAGGCCATCCCCTTGTCGGGTTCCCCCCGGTGGATAGAAAGCGATCTTGGCCTCATCATACGCGAATGGCTTCACGTTCTGGTGCTTGGGGCTCATCGTCGGCAGCGGAGGGGCGGATCGATCGGCGAACGTGCCCGCGACCGCCGGGTCGGTCGCCGCGGCCCAGCGGATCCCGCGTTCGAGCAGATTCTCAAAGCCAGGGTGGCCCCAGGTGCGTTCGTCATGGCCCCAGGCTGTGTAGAAAACGCGTCCCTTGCCTTGCGTTCTCACCCAGGTCCAAGGCTCGCGCCCTTGATCGTCCTCATGGTAGGCGAGAACGGTCCGCCCTTCGGCGTTGTGTTTGTGGTGGACGTAGGTCTCGTCCCAACTCTCGAAGCCGCGATAGCCTTTCATGAGCGGATGGTCGGGCTCGGCGATCGTGTCGCGCATGACCCCGGTCCCGTGCCGAAGGAACTGCGCACCGATCAGCCTTGTGACCTTGTCGGAATTCCGGAAGCAGTACGAGGCGCAGTGAATCGGAACGAACCCGCCCCCGCCGTTCACGTAGTCGAGCAGGGCCCGCTCCTGATCGTCCCCGATCTTGTCGATATTGGCATAGAGCAGAACGGCCTTGTAACCGGCCAAGGTCTTCGGATTCAGGTCGTCGACGTTCTCACTGCACGTCAGCTCGATTCCGCGAGGCCGCAAGACGGGTTCGATCTGATGAAACCGGTCCGCCGGGCGATGATGCCCCTGATCGCCCAGGAAGAGAACTCGAAGCGGTTCGGCCGCCTCGACGAGTGGCGCAACGGCCAGACTGAGGGCCGCAACAGTCCAGGCGACGATTGCCTGCTTCGCCATTGCTCTCATGACGAGGTCTCCGAGCCACGCAAGATGGGCTTCAAAGGAAGAAGGCACGACGATGGCGATTCTGATGCAAAGAATCTTAGGTGAATTGCGCATGGTGCCACAAGGGACGAGGCCGTTGATTGCGGTTGGAACTTCGCAGGGTGTCACAGACAACGGGAAAGGTGAGCAGGGAGCGTAAGCTCCCTCCGGTTCATAGAGGCTTGACGTTTTCTCGGCGAACGGGGAACTCGAAATCACTGGCTGCTTGCGACTATCACCCAAAATCCCGGCGATGAAGCAAAAGTGAGAGAGGAGATCATGTCCCCCCTCACCCTCAAATGGACTTTCTGGGGCAAGGTCATGGACCTTGCGTCCCGATTCGATACGATTGCGGTCATCTCTCGCGTATGACTATGGCTGTTCGTGCGATGCCAGGGGACCGTGCGTCATGATTTTCCGACCTCTGGGCCGGACCGGCCTCGAATTGTCCCAGCTCAGCTTCGGTGCCTCCTCACTGGGACAGGAGTTTCGGCCGGTTGATCTCAATCAGGCGATCCGATCGGTTCAGGTGGCGCTCGACCTGGGGATGAACTTCATCGACACGTCCCCGTACTACGGCCGGGGGATGAGCGAATGCATGCTTGGCGTGGCGCTCCGCGAGATTCCCCGCGACCGGTACATCCTGGGCACGAAGCTCGGACGCTATGCGCCCGGGCACTTTGACTTTTCCGCCCGTCGCGTGGTGGAGAGTGTTGACGTGAGCCTCGAGCGCATGAAGGTGGATCATCTCGACATCGTGCTCTGTCACGATATCGAGTTCGTCGAGCTCTCGCAGATTCTTGAGGAGACGCTGCCGGCTCTCCGCCGCCTCCAGGCACAAGGCAAAGTGCGGTTCGTCGGCGTCAGCGGCTATCCGATGGCGATCTTCAAGGCGATCCTCGACCGCGCCGAGCTCGACGTGATCCTCTCGTACAACCACTACACGCTTCAGAATACGATGCTCGCCGACTTGCTCCCTTACCTGCAAGCCAAAGGGGTCGGCATCATGAACGCCGCTCCTTTCTCGGCGCGGCTCCTGACCAATGCGCCCTTGCCGCCCTGGCACAAGGCCACCCCGGAGGTCCGCGCCCTCTGCCGCCAAGCCGCCGAGCACTGTGCGGCACGCGGCGTCGATATCGCTCAGCTCGCTCTCCAGTTCTCGATCGCGAATGAAGATATGGCGACTTGTATCGTCGGGTCCGCGAATCCGGAAAACGTCAAGAGCTGGGTCGAGTGGGCTCAGACACCGCTGGACCCGCAACTCTTGAGCGAAGTCCTGGCGATCCTCCGCCCGATTCACAACTGGTTTTATACGGAGGGGCGGCCGGAGAACAACGATCCTCGACCAGTCTCCGGGAACTGATTCAGCGCAGTCTGAAGTGATGTAATGCGAAGTGAAGTGATAAGACGAACAGTCGTGCTTTTCAGAACGGATCCGATGACGGAGCCCCGGCCAATTCGGCCATCGGCGCACTCGTGGAGAAACTTCGATGAAAGCCCTGTTGTTGGAATCCCCCAAGAACCTCAAGCGCGTTGAGATTGATTCGCCGGGCAATCCCGGGCCGGGCGAAGCGCTGGTGCGGGTTCATCGCGTGGGCGTGTGCGGAACCGACATCAGCGGCTACCTGGGGAAGATGCCCTTCTTCAGTTATCCTCGAATTCCAGGGCATGAGCTAGGTGTGGAAGTGCTCGCCATCGGTGAAGGAGTCACCCAGGTCAAGCCGGGCGACCACTGTTCGGTCGAGCCCTATATCAACGATCCGAATAGCTATGCGAGTCGCCGTGGGCATCCCAACTGCTGTGAAAACCTCCAGGTGCTCGGCGTTCACCGGGATGGCGGTCTGCGACCGGAGTTCCTCCTCCCGGCGCGAAAGCTTCATCCGTCGACGTCATTGACCTTCGATCAGCTTGCCATCGTCGAGACCCTGGCGATCGGCTGCCACGCGGTCAATCGAGCCGCACCCTTGAGCGATGAGTCGGTCCTGATCATCGGCGCCGGCCCGATCGGGCTTTCGACCTTGGAGTTCGTCAAGCTGACCGGCGCGAAGACCATCGTCCTGGATGTGAACCAGCACCGGCTCGACTTTTGCCGCCGCGTGATGGGAGTCGAGCACACCGTCAAGAATTCCGAAAACCTCGAAAAAGACCTTCGCGATCTGACCGACGGCCATCTGCCCGACGTGGTGATCGACGCGACCGGCAATAGCGCTTCCATGTCGAGCGCTTTCGGGCTGATCGCACCCGGGGGCCGGCTCGTTTTTGTCGGGATCACGACCGAAGAGGTTCACTTCAAGCATGCTCTGTTTCACAAGCCCGAGGGCACGTTGCTCTGCTCCCGGAACGCGCTGCCGGCCGATTTCCGGCGGATCATCGGGCTCATTGAGGAGGGCATGATCGATACGAAGCCCTGGATTACTCATCGCGCCGCGTTCGACGAGCTGCCCAGCCTCTTCCCGTCCTTCACGAAGGCCGAGACGGGCGTCATCAAGGCGATCGTTGAAATCTGACTTTGATCACTCTTTGAGAACGGCCGGCCCAGAATTTTGAGGCAAAGCGCAGTGGGCCCCAGCGAGCGGGGACATCGTCTTTGGGGCACACTTGCGCGTTGCCCCGGCAATCTGATGGGGCCGGCGGACAATTCGATTCCCACCGCCTTGATAAAGAATAAGGCGTGCGAACCTCGCGATCCTGGAGCCTTCGACTGATGACGCAGCAGCGGACGACCGAGCAGGCCAAACCTTCGGCTTGCGTGACCTTGGGGCTCGAACCGAGTTTTGGCTTCGGCGACCGCATCGGGCTGGCGACACCGGGCCACGTCGAGGCGATGCGTCGCTCAGGCGCCGGGATCCAACCGATCTTCCCCCAGCAATCGATCCGGGAGATGGCTCGCACGGGGCGGACCCCGCTCCGCGTGATGAACGATGCGCTGGGGGGGATGGAGGCGGCGGGCTGGAACGGGCGCACCGGAGCCGATGCGGACCACCTGAAGACGACGGAGGACGTCGATGCGACGGCCGCCGTCGGCTTCACCTTTTTCACGATCGATCCCTCGGACAGCGTGGACGCCCATGCCGACGATTATGATGAGGCGACACTCCGCACGCGGTTTGCCGCAATCGCCGGTGAGGTGGATTGGGTCAGAAGTTATCAAGGGAAGTCAGTTGGGCTTGCCACGGGAACCGTGGTTCCGTTGAATGAAGAGGCCTGTCTGCGCGCGGCCGTGAAGTACGGTCGAGCCTTGAATCAGGCGGTTCGGATCGCGGAGCACATTGCGCGGGTTCACGACCAGGCGGGGCGGGACTATGAGATCGAATTGAGCGTCGATGAGACCGAGCAACCGACCACCCTGGCCGAGCACTTCATTGTCGCCGATCAGTGCCTCAAGCGGGGAATGAAACTGATCAGCCTGGCCCCCCGGTATATTGGCGAGTTGGAGAAAGGGGTCGATTACAAGGGGGATGTCGCCGCGCTCGAGCACTCGCTCCGCGACCATGCCGCGATTGCCGCGCTGCTCGGTCCGTACAAGTTGAGCCTTCACTCCGGTTCCGACAAACTCTCCATGTACGCGGCTCTGGCTCGGGCGACGCGTGGCTGCTTTCATGTGAAGACGGCCGGCACGAGCTATCTGGAGGCGCTTCGGGTCGTCGCTCGGCATGATCTCTCCTTGTTCCGCCGGATCATCGAGTTTGCCCGCGGACGCTACGAGACCGACCGGGCGACCTATCATGTCTCAGCGACCCTCCGCTCGGCTCCTCCGGCATCAGAGGTTACCGAGGCGGCGGAATTGGAACGTCTCTACCTGGAATCGTGGGCGGAGGTGCCGGCCGGGGTTGGATTTACCCGTCCA
Organism: Singulisphaera photorubra; assembly: GCF_045290345.1. Classification (GTDB taxonomy): domain Bacteria; phylum Planctomycetota; class Planctomycetia; order Isosphaerales; family Isosphaeraceae; genus Singulisphaera. Next base: position 8,436,720 of record NZ_CP155447.1, read on the forward strand.
GGGCGGCAGATTTTGCATTGCACGTTCGGGTCCACCTTGACTGACCCGACGCTTGGGCCGGCGGTTCGAGCGACCTTGGAGCAGCACCCCGACACTTATGCCGAGGTGCTTGCCGACCACTTCAGCCGTCACCTGGACGCACTTCGCCTTGGAATGTGAGACGATAAGGCGAGGGCGAACCGGCGACTTGGAATCGAGTCGATTTCTTTGAGAGGAAGAGGGGCGATGACCCAGAGTTTTGTCGAGCAGTTGTTTGGCCTCTCAGGGCAGGTGGCCGTGGTCATCGGCGGTACGGGAGTTCTGGGCGGTGCGCTGGCCGAGGGGTTGGCGAAGGCCGGCGCGAAGGTCGTCGTCGCCGGACGTGATTCCGAGAAAGGGGCTGAGCGGGTCGGGTCGATCAAGTCGGCCGGCGGCCGGGCCAGTTTCGCACCGGTCGACGTCACCCATCGCGACTCGATCCAGACGCTTCTCGATCACGTGCTCACGACCGACGGGCGGGTCGACATGCTCATCAATGGCGCGGGGGTCAACAGCGCCAGCGCCTACCTCGAGGCGAAGGATGAGGATTGGGATCGCGTCATCCAGAGCAATCTCAAAGCGGTTCACTGGGGCTGCCAGATCTTCGGTGGGCAGATGGCCTCGGCGGGCGGAGGATCGATCCTGAATATCGCGAGCGTCTCGGCTCACCTGCCGCTCTCTCGCGTGTTCGCCTACTCGGCTGCCAAAGCGGCTGTGGTCAACCTCACGCAGAATGTCGCCCGGGAGCTGGCCCCTTCGGGCGTCCGGGTCAATGCGTTGAGCCCCGGCTTCTTCCCAGCCGAGCAGAACCGCAAGATCCTTGACGCCGCGCGCACGGAAACCATCATGAAGCAAACGCCGATGGCCCGGTTCGGCGAACCGCACGAACTCGTCGGAGCGACCCTCCTCCTCCTCTCCCGGAACGCCGGTTCGTTCATCACCGGGGCGACCTACTACGTCGATGGCGGCTTCACCGCCATGCGGCTCTGACGGCGCAGCGCTCGGGCTGCTGATTGCCTCAACGATCTTTACGATCTGGGATCCACTTTTATGGCGATTCGATCGGCCGTCACCATCAGTCTTGTTCCCGAGGCCCGGGGCGGCCCGTTCGTATTCTGGGATGACCTTGCGGCGGCCTGCCGCAAGGCGAGCGAGCTTGGCTTCGACGCGGTCGAGATCTTTCCGCCTGGCCCCGATGAGGTGGAGCCGGTGACGCTTCGGACCCTACTCGAGGGGCACGGGCTGACACTCGCGGCGGTCGGCACGGGAGCGGGCTGGGTGAAGCACCGCCTGACCCTCGTGCATCCCGAGTCGTCGGTTCGGTCCCGAGCCCGCGACTTCATCCGGGCGACCATCGATTTCGCAGGTCGGTTCAATGCCCCGGCGATCATCGGCTCGATGCAAGGTCGGAGCGGCGACGGCGTCGATCCTCCGACCGCCGCCGGCTACCTTGCGGACGCCCTCGAAGAGCTGGGCGAACATGCCAAGAATTATGGCGTCCCGTTGGTCTACGAACCACTCAATCGGTACGAGACGAACATGGCCAATACGGTCGAAGCGGGTATGGCCATACTCCGTTCACTCTCGACCCGGAACGTGGTGCTGCTGGCCGACCTGTTTCATATGAATATTGAGGAGGCTGACCTTCCCGCCGCCATTCGCGCGGGGCGAGGGGGCATTGGCCACGTTCACTTTGTGGATTCCAACCGCCGCCCCGCCGGGCTCGGCCATATTGACTACACACCGATCGTCGCGGCGCTCGAGGAAATCGAGTACCAAGGGTATGCCTCCGCTGAGGCATTCCCCTACCCTGATTCCGACTCGGCCGCCGAACGAACGATGCAGACCTTCCGCCAGTACTTCCGTACCGACGGGGCTTGATCTTCGCTTCCTGTGATTCCCAACCAGTGCCCCGCCCCCGCTCGTGTCCGTCCCCGGCTATTGTTCGCGGGCTCATTGCTATCCGGGACGCTCAGGGGAGGCACTGATTTCAAAGGAAGACCAAGCCCACCTGAATTACGACTTCGTCGGCGAGCCGGCGGCGGGACGCCCATTCGCTTCGGCGGGAACCTTTGAAGCGGTGTGGTTGCGCTGGATCCAGCCCCAGCGAAACAGGTTTTTCGCGTCGAGGTAGCGGCTATTCGACGTCGCTGCGCCGAGGATGACGACGATCAGGTGATCGTCACCGCGGTGGCCGCTGGCGACGAGGCAGGCGCCCGCCGCGTTGGTCGTTCCGGTTTTAACGCCGTCGTATCCTTCGGTGCCGAGGAGTTGGTTTGTATTCGACCAGACGATATTCCGTGTGTTGCCCTCTCCGTCCTTGAGTGTGCATCCTCGCTTCGAGGTCGAGACGACGGTGGCCAGGACTGGATGCTTGAGCACGTGACGTGCGAGCTTGGCCAGGTCGCCGGCACTGGCGTGGTGGTCTGCGGCGGGGAGCCCGTGCGTGTTGGCGAATCGCGTCTTCGTCAGGCCAAGCTCGGTCGCAACGCGGTTCATCTCGGCGATAAACCGTGGCAAGGGATCGGCTTTGTCCGACGCCTTGCCTGACTCTTGGAGTCGCCCGCCAAAATGTTCGCCGAAGGCCACGGAGGCGTCGTTGCCCGAGGGGAGCATCAAGCCGTAGAGCAGTTCGCGGACCGTCACTTGCTCACCAGCGCGGACGCCCGAAGTTGATCCGCTGGTCTCGTCCGCCCGTTCGGAAAAGGTGATGATCTCATCTAGTACCTTCGGGTCGCGCTCGGCGATCTGGCCCACGATCAGCGCGGTCATCATCTTGGTCGTGCTGGCCATCGGAAGCGACTCGGCCTGTTGATCGCCCCAAAGGAGCTCGCCGGTACGCCCGTCAACAATGGCCCACGCTTTCGCTGAGACGAACGGGGGGCCGTCGAGGGAGTCGGGGGGATTCTTGACCGGTGTCTCGACATTGATCTTATCGGGGGTCGGGACGGCTGGCACGACGATCGGCTTGTTTCCCAGGGCGGTCCGGGTTCGTTCGTCGACGATCCCGGTCGTTCGCAGCCCTTTCGCACGCTGGAAGCGGGTGACCGCCTCGCTCGTCGCGTCGCCATAGTCGCCGTCGATGTCCAGGCGTGGCGAGGGCTTGAGCTCTTCGTTGAGCCGGCGCTGGAGGTCTTCGACGGCTGCTCCATTGTCGCCGGGCTTGAGACTTGTCTTCGAGCCCGCGCTGCTCTGCTTGGTTTTCTCAGCCGTGGCGGTCTGGGCCCGAGCTTCAACGGTCAGCACACTCAAGAGTAAGAGGCAGAGCGAAGCCCCGAAGGCCTGAGCCAGGGAGCCGAAGCGTAGGCGATGGTTTCGAGGGGTGGGGGGCGTTGTGACCTGTCTTGAGAAGGGCATGCCTGGAGTGTCTCTCGGTGGGATGAACAAGGACCACGGGGCGTGAGTTTGCCGCGAGCACTTGCTTGCGGCTCAAGACGATCGTGATCGTTCTTGCGTCCTGTTGCAAGGAGCCTTTTCATTTCGCGAATCGTTTCAAAACCAAGGGCGACCGATGGCCGTGCGAATCTTCTCGGAGTAATGACTTGGCTTGACGTTCCGCGCAAGGGAAGATCATCGAAACGAACACCCATCGACCATTGGCCCGATCACGACTATGAAACGATCATTGAGCTTCGCAACCCTCCTCGTCGTGATCGCGGCCGGCACCGCAATCGCCGACGATTTCCCCGCGCTCCGGAACACGGAGCCCGACCCTGGATCGGCGATGACCGCGAGCCAGTCGGCCGCCTCGTTCCGCGTTCCCCCGGGATTTCGGGTCAACGTGTTCGCGTCCGAACCCGAGGTGCAAAATCCAATCGCGATGGCCTGGGACGCGCGCGGGCGGATCTGGATCGCCGAGAATTACACCTATGCCGAGCGGACGCAACGGTTCGATCTCGGGTTGCGTGACCGGGTTATCATTCTTGAAGATACCGATGGTGACGGTCGATCCGACCAACGCAAGGTCTTCACTGACAATGTCCAGATGCTCACAAGCGTGGAGCTGGGTCAGGGGGGCGTCTGGCTGCTCTGTCCTCCTCAGTTGCTCTTCATCCCCGATCGCAACGGGGATGATGTGCCCGATGCGGCGGCCGAAGTCGTGCTCGATGGGTTCACCGTCCCTGCTGAGAACTATCACAATTTCGCCAATGGACTGCGGTGGGGGCCCGATGGCTGGCTCTATGGGCGCTGCGGGGCTTCGTCCCCCGGCCGCCTGGGAACGCCGGGGACGGCCGACCCGGAGCGGATTCCGATGAACGGGGGCCTCTGGCGCTACCACCCGACGCAGAAGCGGGTCGAAGCGCTCACGCATGGGACGACGAATCCCTGGGGACACGACTGGAACGAATTCGGCGAAGCTTTCTTCGTCAATACGGTCAACGGCCATCTCTGGCATGCCGTCGCGGGGAGCCACTTCGTCCGCCCGCATACGATCGACCCGAACCCGAGAACCTACGCCCTGATCGACCAGCATGCGGACCACTGGCACTGGGATCACTCGAAGGACTGGTCCGACTCCCGCAAGGTCACGGGCGAGCACGATCGTCGCGGGGGCGGACACGCTCACAGCGGCGCCATGATCTACCTGGGCGACCAGTGGCCCGAAGCCGATCGCGGCAAGTTGTTCACCCTGAACTTTCACGGCCGCCGCGTCAATGTCGAGCGGCTCGATCGATCGGGCAGCGGCTACGTGGGGCGACACGAACCCGACCGCCTCTTCGCGGCCGACACCTGGTTTCGTGGGATCGACCTGGGCTATGGGCCAGACGGCGGCGTGTTCGTGCTCGACTGGAGCGACACGGGTGAATGCCACGACAGCACCGGAGTGCATCGGACCTCGGGCCGGATCTACAAGATCACTCGCGGTGAGCCCAAGCGGGCCGTTGTGGGCGACCTGGCCAAGAGTGACGAGCGTTCGCTGGCAGATCTCCACCGCCATTCCAACGAATGGTTTGTTCGCATGGCCCGCCGACAACTCGCCGATCGATCGATGAGCGGCGATCGCCTCGACCAGGCCCGCGAGGCGTTGCGCACCATGCTGGTCGATGATCCCGATCCGGTCCGCAAACTCCGGGCGCTCTGGTCGCTTTATGCAATGGGAGTGGCCGACGAGGAGTTGCTTCGGAAGCTTCTCGGCCATGAGCACGAAGCCATTCGCGCCTGGGCTATTCGGCTGCTGACCGACCGGATGCCTTTAGACACAGTGACCAGCCAGCGGATTGGCCCGGCGGTCGCCGTACCGGAGGGCGGGCTCGTCGAATTTGTGAGGATGGCGAAGGAGGATCGTTCGGGACTGGTTCGGCTGGTTTTGGCCTCGACGCTCCAGAGGTTGCCCATCGCGCAGCGAGCCGAGTTGGCCGCGCCTTGATGAAGCGAGCGGAGGATGCGGACGACCATAACATTCCCCTGCTCGTCTGGTACGGCTTGATTCCGGTTGGCGATACCGACCCCTCGGCGCTCGCGCGGTTGGGGGCGGAGTGCGACTTGCTGGTGACCCGTCGGCTGATCGCACGTCGCCTGGCGGAAGACATCGAGAAGAACCCCCTGCCATTGAATGAGCTCTTGAAGAATGCCGAGGCGAGTCACAATCCTGCGCTTCAGGCCGATGTCGTGTTCGGAGTCTCCGAGGGACTTCTCGGCTGGCGTAAAGCGATTCGACCCGCCTCTTGGGAGGCGTTTGCTCGACGGCTCGACACGTCGGCAGATCTTGCCGTAAGCACTTGCGTTCGTGAGCTGAATGTGCTCTTCGGAGATGGCCGCGCTCTCGAGGAGGTGAGGCGTCTGGCATTCGATGACAAGTCCGATCTGACCGCCCGCCGTGCGGCGCTTCAGACGTTGATCGAGAGTCGACCAGCCGACTTGCGGTCGATCTGCGAGCGTTTGCTTCGCGTCCGCCACCTCAACGCCACGGCCGTGCGCGGACTCGCGCTATTCAACGACCCGGGGATCGGCCGGAGCCTGGCCGCGAGTTACCGCTCGTTCCACCCGTCGGAACGGGGTTCGGTGATCGACACCCTCGCATCCCGCCCTGTGTTCGCCTTGGCCTTGCTGGATCAAGTGGCCGCCGGCAAGATTCCCCGCGCGGACCTGACCCCGTTCCACGCGAGGCAGATCCGGAGCCTGGCAGATCCGAAAGTGCTCAGTCGGCTCTCCGAGGTCTGGGGCGAGCAGCGTGAGACGGCCTCGGATAAGAAGGAAAAGATGGCTCATTTCAAGGGGGCGCTCACCTCGTCGGTGCTCGCCGGAGCCGATCGCAGCCAGGGACGGGTCACGTTCAACAAGGTCTGTGCATCGTGCCACAAGCTGTATGGCCAGGGGGGCGAGATTGGCCCCGACCTGACCGGGGCCGGGCGGGATAACCTCGATTATCTCTTCGAGAACATCATTGACCCCAGCGCGGCCGTCAGTGCCGATTTCCGGATGGTCATCGTGGAGATGAAAGACGGACGCGTACTCAACGGCCTGGTCCGCTCGCGAACCGACCGCACCCTCACGCTGCAAACCCAGACCGAGAGCCTGGTCCTGGAACACAGCGAGATCGAACGGGAGAAGGGATCGCCCCTGTCCCTGATGCCCGAAGGGCTCCTGGATCCACTGACCCAGGAACAGATCCGCGACCTGATCGCCTACCTGGCCCAGCGGTCCCAGGCTCCTCTGCCGCCCGGCGACAAATAGTCAAATCAGGAATTTGATTGCAGAGGCTGGTCTGGCTATTCCCGTATCGCGGGCACGGACCACTATGTGATGATCTTATTAGTCATCAATTGCATGGTGGACTGTGCCCGCGCTACGGGAGGAATCAGACCTCGCTTGGGGAGGGCGTTGTTTTCCAGGGATCAATTGGGATCGGAGGCCAGCCAGTCAAGGTCGAACCGAGCGAGCGTGATTCGCTCGTACGGTCCGCGCTCGCCTCGTTCATAGAGGCAGCCGACACCCCGTCCGGCCAGGCTTGCCAGGCACGAGTAGGCTGACGGGCCTGCGTGAAGGGGCTTGTGTCGCGGCCAGGTCCTTCCCCCATCGTCGCTCAGACGCACCGTCATCAGTTCGCGCTTGGCGCTGGCCGGATTGGAAAAGAGCAAGCGATTCGACATGCGTCCTTGCTCGTCTTTGAGCGAGATCAGGCTGGCCTGACAGCCGGGTTCGATCAAGGTGAGATCCAGGCTGGGGGGTGTCCAGGTCAAACCGCCGTCGCGGCTGGTCGAGATCGCCCGGCCTTGCCCTCGTTTCGGCGGATGATTGCGCATGTTCAGCACAAGAGTTCGATCGCTGAGCTCGGCGACCTGGCACTCGTTGACTCGCTCACCCGCGACCCCGCCCAGTTTCCAGGTCGCTCCGTGGTCGTCGCTGTAGATCACGTGCGAGCGACCGATTTTGCTCTTGGCGAGAAAGTGGTCGCAGGGGACCACTATGCGCCCGCTCTCGAGTTGAATGGCAACACCGGGACCGGTCGCGTACCAGGTCCAATCGGGAGGTTTGACCTGCTTGGTGATCTCAACCGGGGGCGACCAGGAGAGTCCCTCGTCGCTACTCTTCATCACCCAGACAGACCTTGATTCTCGACTCGATCCATCAAGGATCTGGGGTTCCTTGTCCTGCCCGTTGTTGCGGGTCATGAGCATCCAGATCGTCCCCGTTTCGCGGTCGACCACGGGGCACGGATTCCCCATCGTGTGTGGGCCGTCGTCGGCAATCACCTGCAAGGGTCCCCAGGTGGTTCCTCCATCCGTACTTCGGCGCTGGACCAGGTCGATATCTCCGCTGTCGCCGCTCGTGTGTTTTCGCCCTTCACAGAAGGCAAGCACCGTGCCTCTCGGGGTGACGAGCAGGGAGGGGATGCGGAAAGACTTGTATCCATCTTGCCCGGCCACGAAGATGTCGAGTTGCGTGAGCCCATCGCGTTGGCTCTTGGCAGGTTGCGTGCCGCGCGTTGCTTCAGAGGGAGTCTGCGCGAAGGTGACGTTCTGGTCTGTCCCAAAACTGCCGACGAACCAGGCGATCAGGAGCGCATGCTTGAGGGATCGACGTCGTAGAAATTTTCGCATTGCTTCAACCGTTTCTTTCTTGATCCAGGCGTTCCGGTCGATTCCATCCGAGATCGGTCAGCCCAGGATTTCATTCACGACGCGGCAGGGCTCTACCCCGGACAGGCGGGCGTCGAGGCCCTGGAACTTGACCGAGAATTGCAGGTGGTCGATCCCCAGGAGCTTGAGCATCGTCGCGTGCAAGTCGTGAACGGTGACCACGTTCTCGATGGCGGCATATCCGAACTCGTCGGTCTTCCCGAAGCTGAAACCCGGTTTGATGCCTCCCCCGGCCAGCCAGATCGAGAAGCCTTTGTTGTGATGGTCGCGTCCGTTTCCCCCTTGTGACATGGGAGTGCGGCCAAACTCACCCGCCCAGACGACCAGGGTGTCTTCGAGCATCCCGCGTTGCTTCAGGTCGAGGATCAAGCCCGCACAGGCGCGGTCGACCTCCTGGGCCTTCAGGGTAATCCCCTCTTTCACGCCCCCGTGGTGGTCCCAGTCCTTGTGATAGAGCTGGATGAATCGGACGCCACGCTCGGCGAGCCGCCGCGCCAGCAGGCAATTCGAGGCGAACGAGCCGTCCCCCGGCTGGCAGCCGTAGAGGTCGAGGATCGACTTCGGTTCGGCGGCGGTGTCCATCAAGTCGGGGACCCCGACCTGCATCTTGAAAGCCATTTCGTACTGGATGATCCGGGTCGCGATTTCGGGGTCGTCCACCAGCGAATCGAACTCGGCGTTGATCGCGTTGACCGACTGAACGACGTCGCTCTGCTGGTCGCGGGACACGCCCGGCGGATTGCTGAGGTAGAGGACTGGATCCCCTTTGCCTCGGAGGTGAACCCCTTGATAGCGACTTGGCAGGAGGCCCGCCGACCACTGGCGAGCGGCGATCGGCTGATTCTGTCCGCCGCGACCGAGCGAGGTCAGCACGACGAACCCGGGGAGATCCTCAGACTCACTCCCCAGACCATACAGGACCCACGAACCCATCGACGGTCGGCCGGCGATCTGTGAGCCTGTATTCATAAACATGTGGGCGGGGTCGTGATTGATCGCGTCGGTCGTCATCGAGCGAATGATGCAGAGTTCATCCGCGACCGAGCCGATGTTCCCGAACAGGTCACAAATCTCCGCGCCTGACTGGCCGTACTTTTTGAACTGAGTTTGAGGTCCGAAGCAGACGAGCTTCTGCCCTTGAAGCTGGGCGAGTTGCTGCCCCTTGGTCAAGCTCTCGGGCATGAGCTTGCCGTCCATGGCCGCGAGAGCGGGCTTGTAGTCGAGGGTCTCGAGGTGGGACGGGCCTCCCGCCATCGTGAGCCAGATGACCCGCTTGGCCCGGGGCGCATGGTGCAAGGGATCGACACCGCCTCGCGGTGACGCAGCCAGGAGCGCGGGATTCAACAACGAGCCCAGCGCGACCCCGCCGACCCCCATGGCGGTTCGCGACAGAAAACTGCGCCGGGTCACCCGCATTGAGTCGTCTGCGAAGTTGCGTCTCATGGCGATCAATTCCGGGTGATGGTTTCGTGGAGGTTGAGGAGCACGCGGGCCGCGTTGGTCCAGGCGGCCAATTCGGCCGTGCTGATGCCGGCTGGTTGGGGCGACTGGCCAACCATGAGAAACGCTCTTGCGGCCGGTTCGTCATTCTCGAACTGTTGCCGATGGCGCTCGACCAGCGGGATCAGGCGGGCCAACTCCTCAGGGCGTGGCGGCCGTTGCAAGGCCTGCCGCCAGGCCCAGTCGATCCGGGCGGCTGGGTCGGTTCCCCCTTCTTTGATCATCCGTGTCGCGAGCACCCGCGCGGCCTCCACATAGGTGGGGTCGTTCAAGAGCACGAGCGCCTGCTGGGGGATATTCGATCGGCTTCGCTCGGCGGCGCACTCCTCCCGGCTCGGCGCATCAAAGGCAATCATGCTGGGATGAGGGAACGAACGTTGCCACCAGGTATAGAGGCCCCGGCGGTACTCCCCTGCCCCGCGATCGGCGACGTACTGCCGGGGCGGAAAGTTTAGATTCTCCCAGTAGCCGTCCGGTTGATACGGTTTGACGCTCGGCCCACCGACCTCGTGGACCAGCAGGCCGGCAACGGCAAGGGCATTGTCGCGCACCAGCTCGGCCGGGATCCGGAACCGGCTCTGTCGGGCCAGTTCCCGATTTTCTGGGTCGCGGGTGAGCATCTCCTTCGAGGCGGTCGAAACCTGCCGATAGGTTCGACTGGTGACGATGGTTCGTACCAGTCGTTTGACATCCCAGCCCGAGTCCACGAACTCGCACGCGAGCCAGTCAAGCAACGGCTGATTCGCCGGCCACTCCCCTTGCGATCCGAGGTCGTCCACCGTTTTGCAGAGGCCGATGCCGAAGAATTGCTTCCAGAGCCGATTGACGAAAACGCGTGCCGTGAGTGGGTTTTCCCGCGAGACCAGCCAATCCGCGAGGTCGAGCCTCGTGAGCGTACGATCCTCGTTGGTCCGTTGGGGCGTCAAGTACTGAGGAAGCGCGGGGCGTACCCGTTCTCCAGTCTCATCCAGCCAGTTCCCTCGAGGCAGGATTCGCACCGTGCGGGGCGTTTTCATCGCCTTCGAGACCATGCACCGGGGCAACGATTTCTCGTAACTTGCGAGGGCCCGCTCTGCCGTGGCCAGGGCGTCCCGGAGCGGGCGGATTTCGGGTGAGATCACGCGATAGTGCGCGGCCAACGCGTCCCGTTGCGCTGCCGTTCGATGGTCCGGGGCGATCCGGATCGCCTCGAAGACGCTGGAAGGGGGAATCATCGTCCGAGGGGCACGGACAGGAGGTGCCCACGTGGTGGCCAGGAGTCGAAACCGGCCGAGCGTGTGATCGGTCCCGTGCTGATGCTGCAACGTCAGCGTCAATGCGGTGGGTGTGCCATCACCGAGGGGCCTGGCGGTTTCGAAGACGATCGCATTGTCCGTCTCCGTGGCCCCCGCGATTGCCCACCCATTATTCGGCCCGTTTTTGCCATCGATCGCCGAGACGGCGGGAAAGCCCGACTGCTCGAAGGTGGCCGAAGCGTGCGCCAGGGCCACCGGTTTTCCCTGAACGTCGGTGACGCGGAATTCGGTCAGCACGAAGTTGCCGTTGCCCGCGCGTCCCGGCCCTTTTGTGGAGGGCGAGGAATCCACCAGGGCGTCGAGTCGCAGTCCTCGAATGTCTTTCAGTGGGGCTTTGAACGTGAGCTGGTACGTGTCGTTGCCGCTGCGCGACTTGCCTTCGACCTGAACGACCCCGTCGGCCCCTACGTTGAGCTTCGCCCCTTGGGTGGCGACGGCCGTTGCAGGATGAAGCACGATCCAGTGGTCCGTTTGACTCGCCTCGGCCAGAACCGCCTTTTCCCAGGCGACTTGGCCGGCCGTAATCAGGGCTCCAGGAGCCGCGAGGCGAGCCTTGGCCTCTCTGACGTTGGCCTCAAGCCTCGCCCGTTCTTTCGCCTGCTGGGCATCGGTCACAATCATCCCGGGCTCGCGTTTGCCGATGATCGGTTCCTCGATGTCGGCGAAGAAGGCGCCCATCGAATAGAAGTCGGCGGCTTTCGCGGGGTCGTACTTATGATCATGACATTGGCAGCAGCCCAGGGTCTGGCCGAGCCAGACGGTTCCGACAGCCCGAACGCGGTCGGCCAGCATCCTTGCTTCGTAGTCCTTGGCCTGGGCTCCTCCTTCCTCGGTGGTCAGGAGGAGCCGGTTGAAGCATGAGGCCACTTTCTGTTCCTGGGTCGAACCAGGTAAGAGGTCGCCGGCCAGTTGCTCGATGGTGAATTGGTCGAAGGGGGTATTGCGGTTGAACGACCGGATCACGTAGTCGCGATAGGGCCAGACGTCGCGCGGGGTGTCGGAGTGATAGCCGATCGTATCGGCGAACCGAACGACATCGAGCCAGTCGATCGCCATCCGTTCGCCGTAGTGGGGGGAGTTCAAGAGCCGATCGACGAGTTTCTCATAAGCATCGGGTGAGTTGTCATTGATGAAATTGTCGACATCTTGAGGCGTCGGGGGGATGCCCACCAGGTCGAAGGAGAGTCGGCGGATCAAGGTCCGGCGATCGGCTTCGGCCGAGGGGGGCATTCCGACCTTTGCCAGTCGTTGCTCGATGAGCTGGTCGATCCCTTGAGGGCCGGTGGGGGCCTGGGGCCGGACCGGCACTTCGTAGGCCCAATGCCCTTTGTAGACCGCGCCCTCGTTGATCCACTGTTTCAGTTTTTGCTTCTGCTCGGGGGTGAGCGACTTGCGAGATTCGCGGGGGGGCATGACCTCGTCGGGCTCATCGCTAAAGATCCGCGCGACGAGTTCGCTTTCTTCGGGCTTGCTCGGAACGATGGACCCGAGTTCCAGGGCTGAGTCGCGGAGATCGAGCCGCAAGTCGGCCTTACGTTGGTTCTTGTCAGGGCCGTGGCATTGATAGCAGTTTTCAGAGAGGATCGGCCGGATGTCGCGGTTGAAGTCGATCGCTTCGGCCTGGGTGGGCGGTTCCACGGAGGTTGCTGAGCGACCGATGATGAGCAACGACAGCAGAGCGAAGGCGGCGACGCTCGCAGGTCCGAACCGGGCCGCCTGTGCGCTTCGTGCGAGTGGGTTGGTGATACGTCGCATGATGAGTCACGGATCCGGTTCGGGATTGAGAACTTTGGATCGCCAGTTGATTTGACCTTGGAGCGTTACAGCGGCTTGGTCTCTCTCCTTGGGAACGCGGGCGCCCTCGCCTGCAACTCAATTCCAAGCATTTGAATGCAATCAAGAGCGTGCGGGGCGTCCGCGGTCCCAGGGAAGACCGATTTACTTCGCCGATTTCACGGTCGGGACCTGGGCCTTGGAATCGCCTGGTGGCTTGGCCAGGCTCGCCTCGGGCGCTCGACTCATGAGGTACGCAAACAGGTTGCGGATCTCCGGGTCGGTGAGCTTGGTCATCAGGCCGTCGGGCATCAGTGAGATCGGCAACGCCTGGAGCGTTTCGATCTCGTCGCGGTTGACGAGCGTCGTTTGGTTATCGACCCCGCGGAGGGTGACGGTCCGGGTGTTCTGGTCGTGGATCAGGCCGCTGAGTGTCCTGCCATCGTTCGTGAACACCGCGAAGTTCGTGAATTCCTCGCGGATCGCCGCGCTCGGGTCGGCGATGGCCAGCAGCAGGAAGTCGAGATTCGTCCGTTCGTAACCCGTCAGGTCGGGCCCGGCGTCTCCTCCTTCACCGAACAGTTTGTGGCAAGTGGCGCAATTCTTGGTGAACACCTCGCGGCCGGCGCTCAGATCACCGCGACCGTCGCGCACCAGAGTCTGAAGCCGCTGGATCAGCTTCTGGGTCTCTGCCGGAGTGGCTCTGGTTTTGCCCCAGAGCGTGTCGATGCGTCGATCAATTTGCGGGTCGTGATGCAGGCGCATCTGCTGCACGATGTCCATGGGAATCGTGCGGTGATCGATCGTCGAAGCGTCGATCTCGTTCAGGAGCGCGACCGTCCAGTTCTTTCGGCTCGCCAGCAATCGATGGGCCGTGCTGCGGAGCGCCTGCTCGTCGGGGAGCGTCGAGTGATACTGTCTCAGGACGACCTGGCCGACGGTCGGGTCGTCGTAGTTCATCAACGCTTCCAGGGCGACACGCTTAATTGCATGGGATGATGAGGTTGCCAGCAAGTTCTTGAGCACTCCAACCGCCTTGGGCTGGCGCAACTGGCCGAGGATCTCGATGTAGGCCAGCCGGGTCGGCCGATCGGCCCGCTCGTCAGCCACGATCTTGATCGCTTGCTCCACCGACTCCGCCTTGCCGAGCCTCAAGCCCAGGGCCAGGTCGGACTTGCCGAGACTCTGCTGGTACTTATCCAACGCCTCGGCCAAGGCGGGGGGCAAACCGCTGATTTTGCGGCCGCGGAACGCCTCCATCAGCCCGACCATCAGTCGGGTCGTTTGCTCCTGTCCTGGTGACATCGCCAGCAGTTGAGCGCAGGTCTCGAGGTTCTCGGGACCCCCTGCCATCGCGTACCGCTGCATCAAGCGTTCGAGGACGAAGCGATCGACGATCGGCAAACGCCAGATCGCCTTGTCTTGAAACAAGGCGCGGACCGCTTCGCGATCGGACTCGGTCTTGGCTTCGAGGGCCCACCAGAGCAACAGTGGGATGTGCTTGTCGTCAATGTCCTCAGTTCGCGCCAGCAGAACCCGAACGATCGGTAGCCCTTTGGAGGCAGGGAGCCGCTTCGCGCTGGAAGCAAGCTGAGAGCGGACATCTCGATCGGACTCGGTCTGAGCCAGGGCCGTGAGCTTGCCGGCGATTGGGTCCGAGACGTCTTTGCCGTCACCCAGCAGGCGGATCGCCCAGCGGCGCACGTTCGGGTCGCGATGCCCAAGCGCACGGGTCGCCGCGTCCTCGTCGAACTTGCCCGACAGGTTGAGTGCCCAGAGGGCGTCAAGGGCGTGGGGGTTCTCGTCGTCGCCCGCAAGCTTGCGAAGTTGAGGAATCAGGGTTTCGTCGTGACGATCGCCCAGTAAGAGCAAGGCTTGCCGACGCTGCCACTTGTTACTATGTTTCAGCATGTCGACGAGTTGCACGCCGCTCAATTTGGCGAGGTTGAAGGGGGCGATCGGCCGGCTTCCCTTCGCCTGCAGCCGGTAGAGTCGTCCGCTTTCCTTGTGCCAGTTGTCCCGAGGGTCGACGTGGCTCAAACGGCTGTCGTACCAGTCGGCCATGTAGACGGCTCCGTCCGGACCCACTTCGAGGTCGACGGGCCGGAACCAACGGTCATTGGTCACCACGATGGGGGGCAGGTCGACGGTGCGATAAGTGGAGGTGTCACGCAAGAGCCGGCTGGCGAGGACGCGGTTGTGGAGCGCGTCGGCCGAGATCACCGTGCCATTGTATCGAGGGGGAAATGCGCCTCCTTCGTAGATCGCGAACGTCTGGCTGAATCGCTCCGGGAAGCCTTCGTGGAGCATGTGGTGGTAGTAGCCGAAGGCATAGGGGTTGGTCAAGGGGCCGTGCTTGCCCCAGTTCTTCTCGGCGTAGCCCCCCTGGACATAATGCATGCCCCGGGTGTTCCCACCGTTGGTGCCCGAGAAGACCCGGCCGACCGAGTCGATTTCGAGGCTGAACGTGTTGCCGCCCCCCTCGGCGTAGATCTCGAAGACCTTCGTCTCGGGATGATAGCGCCAGATCATCTGGCCCTTGAAGTGGACGTTCTTGGTGACGGCGGAGTTGATCGTGCCGGTGGTCGTGCTGCCGTTGGCGCCGTAGATCCAGCCATCGGGCCCCCACTCGAGATTGTTGGTCACCGAATGGGTGTCTTCCAGGCCGAACCCGCTGAGGTGGACCGTGGGGTCGGCATCCGGGACGTCGTTACCGTCGGCGTCGGGATAAAAGAGCAGGTAAGGCGGATTGAGGACCCAGATGCCACCGCGGCCCACCAGTACCGAAGAGACGATGTTTAATCCCGTGAGCACGTCTTTGATTTTGTCGTAGGAACCATCGCCGTCGGTATCCTCGAGCACGGTGACCTTATCGGCCCCGGGCACATGGTGGGGCGGAGGGGGCGGGACCTTGTCGAACACCGCGCGGAGATACTGGTCGTACTTGACGACCTTGAGGCCGGCCGGGAACGGATACTGGAGATACTGCACGACCCAGAGCCGTCCGCGTTGATCCCAGGTCAGGTCGAGGGGCTGGCGGATGGCCGGCTCGGAGGCAAGGAGCTGGAGCTCGAGGTCGTCCGCAACCTGGAACTTTTTGAGGGTCTCGGCGGGCGATGTGGGAAGTGACTCGTCGCCGGTCACACCTTTCCCCTGGAAGCTCCGAATCATTCGCTCGACCTGCTCGTTGGCGGCGAGCCCGTCCTTGTACTTGTCTCGCGCGTTCTCCTTTTTCGTGGCCGCCGGCCGGTTCAAGGCCCAGTGGATGGCGTTGGACAGCAAGCGATTGAACGCGGGGAGCTTGAAGTCATCGGGGTGGCCCAGCGACGTGTAGAAGACCCGTGAGTTCTCCTGGAACCGATTCGTCCATGCGACCGGGTAGCTAACGGCTTGCCCCTGATCGACGGTCTGGCCCCGGAGCAACACGGTCGTCTTGGATCCGAGATCCACCGACTTGTAGAGCGATCCGGCTGAGTGGAATGAGGCCGAGGGGAGGCCGGCGAGGAGTTCCTGTTTCTCGGCTCCAGGGGCGATCGAGACGTCGGTTCCTGCCTGATTCGGGAGGTCGCCCGCATAGCGGCCGCCAAGCACCGCCACATCGAAGTCGGCCCATTGCGCATGATTCGCCGGGGGCGAACCCGAACTCAGGGCAAAGGCATGGCTCGACGTGCGGAGGGCGACCAACGGCTTGCCCGCTTCGAGATAGCCGCGGATCAGGGCCAATTCCGCTTCGGGGAGGGTGCGACGCCGCACGCTCAGCACGAGTAGATCCGCCTTCTTCAATGCGTCCAGGCCGGGAAAATGGTTGGGGTCGTTCGGGTCGGGTCGGATGATTGTCGTGCGGAAGCCGGGGGATGCCAGTTCGCGTTGGATGAACTCAGGCAGCGTTTCGCCGGTGCGGTATCCCTCCTCACCGATCAGGAAAACGAGGTGAGGAACCGGAGCCGGCTCAGCCGCGCGAGTGGCGGAACCGAAGCCGACCAAGGCCATCCCAACCCACGCAAAAAGCAATCGCCTGATGCATATCCAAGGCTGAGGCATCTGAGTCTCCGGTGATGCGTCGAGGACCGGGGGGGACTGGCTCTTGGGGGAACGTTGCCGGGAGCGATCTACGTGTTCACTCAGGTTACCGAGTGCTGAGTCCAGCGGACGGAACGTCCGCTGGACTCGGGAGGCCTTAACTCAGATTCAAAATGAGGAAGATGTTCAGGAGACCCAGGCGGGTTCCCATCCCTTGCGGTACGGCTTCGTAAGCATCTCGTTCGCCGGGGAGTGGTTCGTAATCTTGAGCGCGTCGGCGTCCCAGCGCAGTTCTTGCTCGGGGTTGCGGATCGCGATCGATCCGAGCATCACGGTCTCGGTCAACGGGCCGGAGTAGTCGAAATTCGAGGTGGTCTGTCCCTCTCCGCGACAGGCATCGGCCCAGGAGACATAGTGGTCGCGCTCGGGCACGGTCTCGATCTTGAATTCCGCGAACCGGTCTTCCGGAAGCAACCGAGGGGCGGCGACGTGGGGGATGATCAGCGATCCTTTTTCGCCGATCAGCAACGAACCCGCGGTGGGGAGCTTGGTTCCTTCCTTCAGACCGAGAGCCTCGTGCGGGGGGAAGTGCCCCTCACCGTCGTACCACGTTAGTTTGAGCGTTTGGCCCGCGGTTCGTGCGGTCCCCGGGAATTCATACTGGACTTTAGAACGGCGGACCCAGAGATCGCTCGGGAGCGGAGGCGCTTCGCCTCGGATTGTGGTCGGAGCCGTCAACTCCAGGGACTTGAAGACGGGGTCGAGGATGTGGCAAGCGAAGTCGCCGATCTGCCCCGTGCTGAAATCCTGCCAGGCACGCCAGTTGAAGTCATGATAGATTTTTTCCTTGTACGGCCGGGTCGGCGCGACGCCGAGCCAATCGTCCCAGTGCACGTTCGTGGGGACCGGGTCGCTACCGGCCGGGCGTTCGTCGACCAGCATCCAGATCAACGGGCCGCTCTGCCAGGAGTGGACCTCCTTGACCTTGCCGATCACGCCGTCGTGGACGAGCTTGACGGCCGTGCGATAGGCGGAGTGCGACTGGATCTGGTTGCCCATCTGCGTCACGACGCGGGCCTTGGTGGCCGCAAGACGCATCTGCCTGGTTTCAAAGACCGTGTGGGCGAGGGGCTTCTGACAGAAAACATGCTTGCCCAACTGCATCGCGGCCAGCGAAATTGGCGCATGCATGTGATCGGGTGTGGATACGATGACGGCGTCGATATTGCGGGCGTTATCCAGAACCTTGCGCCAGTCGAATTCCTTGGCCGCTTTGGGGTACTCCTTGGCCGCTCTTCCGAGACGGTCCGGACCTTCGTCGATATCGCAGATCGAGACGATATCGACATGAGGACTGGCGGCAACCGACGTGATCCGACCACCCCTTGCCCCAGACGCCGATCGCCGCGACGCGAAGCCGCTCATTGGCTCCGTAGACCCGCGACCACCCGGCTGCACTCAATACCCCCACGCCACCGGCGACGACGGATCGCTCCAAAAAGCGACGACGAGAAATCGGCTTGGACATCATGGAACACTTCTCCCAATTCCGTCGGATCGAACCCAAGCGAGAGCCAATGCCCTCTCGTCTGATCGGTAAGCAGGCCTGACGACGATCGCGCGAGGCGACCAACTCTCAAATCGCTGATAATCAAGGGACCCGGCACGGGGTTGCCCTGTTTGTGATTCACGATATTGTTTCACAGTCGTCGAACAAAAGCGACGGGCCAACGGTCGAAGTTTGCCCTCTTGTTGAAGGTGAAGGGCGCTCTCGGACCAGAGCAGAGCGGCCCGTCGGCGGAGGATTCGATCGAGCCGAATGTTCCCGCCGGTTTAGGTCGAGGAACGGGGGCCGAGGACCCTTGTCGCGTTTCCCGACCCGATGGCGCGGAGTTGATCGGCGTCGAGTGCGGACTCCTTGAGTTTCAGGGCCGCCGACTCAAAGTAGAAGAACGGCGCGTGGGAACCAAAGAGAACACGGTCGACCGGGATCTTCTGGAGCAGGTCGCCGACCCCGCCGACGAGTTCCAGCATGGCGATGTCGAATGTGATGTTGCCGGTCTTCGCCAGCGCCTCGAGTTTTTCGCCGCGCAGGCTTCGGAAGGCGTTGAGCAGCACCAGTTGCAAGTGCGGAAGGCGTTTCGCGTGTTCAAGGAGGGGGGTGGGATCGACGTGTTTCACCAGTACGAGCGGGTGCTGGGTGCGTTCGTCCTCCATGGTCAGAGGAATCTGAACGATGAGCTTCCGTGCTGCGGCCAGGTCGAGCAACTTGACGAAGTCGGGGTCGTCGAGCTGGTAGCCGTGATAGTTCGGATGCAGGCGAAGGCCCACCATCCCGTGTTCCTCCTGGCAGCGGCGGACATCGTCCTCCCAGTCGGGCAGCTTCGGATTGACGGCGCCGAAGGGGAGGAGCAGGCCCTGACCGTGCGTCCGGCAGGCGGCGGCGAGCCGCGTGTTCACTCCGGCCAGATCGCGGTGCAGGATCGCGTCGAAACTACCGGCCCAGGCCTGGCTGACCCGTTGGCGGCGGAGCTCGGCGACCAGGTCATTGATCTCGTCGCCGGGGAGCCGACGAAACGGCCAGTGCGAGAGTGACACGTTCACATCAATGAGTGGGCTCGGTGCCTCGCCGTTCACGGGGGCGACCGGAGCCGGGTCGGCATTGGCCGCCCGCAACCGACGAGTATCGACCAGCGCTTCGCCGGCCAAGGTTCCCACCCCCAACGCGCCTGCTTTGAGAAAGGTTCGGCGATCGACCGGTTCGGAGGAAGCCGGGGTTCGTGTCGTCATCGCGATCGGATCCTTTCCCCTGGGAATTTGAGGTTGCAGAGGCTCGTTGATCTGGGTTTGCTCGCTCATAAGAGGGTCAGACCTTGATCCCTTTGGCTTCGAGGATGGGCGTCAACTGCCGCCGCAGGTTGCCGGCCAGGATCAGCCGCCGGGGCTCGTCGGGCAAGTTGGCTCCGTAGACCTTGGCCAGTTGCGAGGCGAAGCTTCGGCCTCCGGCATCGCTGCCGTAGAGGATGCGTTCGGCCCCCAGCTCGCGCATCGCCATCTCGACGAATCCATTGGTCGGGTCCGAGCCGGCAAGGTCGATCGAGATCGACTTGTAAGGGCGGATGGCGCGGATCCCGAGTTCCCAGATGCCTCCGGTGTGGCCGCAGACCAAGGGGACTTCAGGATGCCGCTTGGCCAGTTCCACGAGGTCGTTGGGACTCGACTCGCCGGGATAAGTGGTTCCGTCTGTTTTGAACCAGGTGTGCTGGAAGATCACGGCCTTGAGCGCAGCGGCTCGCTCGATGATCGGATCGAGTTCGGGTGCGTTGCACTTCTTGGCGACCCAGAGCTTGATGCCGACCATCGGGCCGTCGCGCACGCAGCGATCGATCTCCGCGAGGCTGGCTTTCACGTGCTCGCCGCTCACGTAGACGAACCCGAACAGGCGGTCCGGGTAGTGTTTGAGGACTTCTAAGACCTGATCGTTCTCCACCCGAAGTTTTTCCGGGGTTGGGTTTTGCGACCAGGGCATGCCCATGTAGAGACAGAGCCGTTCGATCCCGACTCGGTCAGCGTAGCGGAAGATCTGTTCGATCCGCTCCAGAGGGGTGCGGCCGGGCACTCCCGACAGATGGCAGTGCAAGTCCCAGATAACATCCGGCATCAACGGGAGCCTCCCGAGCCTCATGAACGCCTGTAAGCTGCGAGCGGCTCTAGATGACGGCTCGCGCGGCCGAAAGTCAAGTTGCTGCCTGTTTCGATCGAGCGTGAGAAAAAAATTTGCATTTGGGAGGCGGATTGGGAGCAATAGAAGAGTAGAATGAGAGGAATAGGTTCCCTCTGAAGGCACGTGTGGGGCGGATGCTCAACCAACTCAGCGACGCAAGCTTACTGGAACGCTTTGTCACCTCTCGCGAGGAAGATGCGTTCGCGACGTTGGTGCAGCGGCACGGGCCTCGCGTCCTCGGTGCCTGCCGGCGGATCCTCCGCAACGAGCATGATGCCGAAGAGGTTTCTCAGGCCACGTTCCTGGTCCTGGCACGCAAGGCGGGCGACATCCCCTGGCGAGAGTCGGTGGGGGCTTGGCTCTGCGCGGTGGCCCATCGGCTGTCATTGAACGCGCGTGCCGGTGTTTCGCGTCGCTCGCGCCATGAGCTGCCCGTGGCGGCCTTGGTGCCGGCCGGGGCAGACCTGGGTTATGCCTCGTTTCCGGAGGAGTGCCACCCCCAGGCCGACCCGTTTGCCGAGATCGCCCGTCGCGAGCTGCGGCGGGTGCTTGATGAGGAATTGTCCTGCCTGCCCGAGAAGTATCGTGCTCCGATGGTGCTCTGTTACCTGGAAGGGCTGACCAACGAGGAAGCTGCGCAGCAGTTGGGTTGGCCCTCCGGTTCGATGTCGCGGCGGCTGGAGCGGGCCCGAACGATACTTCGGCAGCGGTTAGCGAGCCGGGGTTTATGGCTCGGCCTACTCCTTGTCTTGACCGTGACGGTCTCTCTCAGGGCCTTGCGAGTCTCTCCCCGGGAGGGAGGGAATGCCTTCGTGATGGTTCGTGAGGCGATGGAGCCGTTCAAGACGCATGAGGAGGGGGGCGAGGACTTACAGCGTCTCCTGGCCACGCTTAGCCGGTCTGACGAGCCGGTTCCTTCGTTGCTTGACGCCATGGTGGTCGCCCGGCGCTCGGCCACGATCGCCGAGCGAATCGAGAAGTTTGATCCGGGGACAGACCGCGCGAAGTGGGTCCTGTACACTGCCGGGATGCGTCAGTCTGCCAACGAGATGGCCGAAGCGGTTGAGCGCGGCGATTCGTCCGACGTTGTGGCGGCGGCCCGCCAGTTGAACCAACGCTGCATTCAGTGTCACGTGGCCTTCCGACTTGATTGAGCGTGGGAATCCGCCGGCCCTTGATCTGGAATCAAGCTCCGGGCTAAGCGGAGGGGGCGCGTTGTCATCGTGCGCCGCTCGTTCCCTCGGGGGGATCGGCTCGCGGTACCCCGTTGTCGCGCGGTCGCCCCAGCGCTAAACTGGCCGGTGAAGATCGACTCCGCTCCTGTCGACCTCATCCGTGCGAACTTGGGACATTCGGGTCGTCCGCCACGGCTCGACTTGCGCCTCGTTTCCGATGGTCGAAGGCTCCCGGCGGATTGTCTGCTCTTCCCCCTCTGGGGGACGATCCCTCCGTCCTTGGTCCTCTTGCGAGATCACGAAAGGGCTTCGATCATGTCCGAGCTGAACCGCAGGACTTTTCTTTCCGCGGCCGCCGGTACCGTGGCCACGGCGAGCCTGGCCGCCAGAGCCTCGGCCGAGGGGCCGAACGAGACCATCCGCGCCGCGGTCTTGGGCGTCAATGGTCGGGGCAAGACTCACATTGAGGGCTTCACGGGGACCAAAGGGGTCAAAGTGGCCGTGCTTTGCGACCCCGATCAAAAAGTCCTCGATGAGCGACTCAATCAGTTCGAGAAGACGCACGGCTATCGGCCCGAAGGGGTGAGCGACCTTCGCAAGGTTTACGACCGCAAAGATATTGATGTCGTGAGCGTGGCGACGCCGAATCACTGGCATTCGCTGGCGACGATCTGGGCCTGTCAGGCCGGCAAGGATGTCTATGTCGAGAAGCCTGGCAGCCACAATGTGTTCGAAGGCCGAAAGATGGTCGACGCGGCCAAGAAGTATGAGCGGGTCGTCCAGCATGGGGTGCAACTGCGCAGTTCCGAGGCCGTGCGCGAGGCCGTCGATCATCTGCGGAAGGGGCTGATCGGCAAGGTCTACATGGCCCGAGGGCTCGTTTATCGTGACCGGGCCTCGATTGGCCACGCGAAGGACCCGGACAAGGCGCCGGCGACTCTGAACTGGGATCTCTGGCAAGGCCCGGCTCAGGAGCGAGAGTTCTCCAAGCGGATCGTCCACTACAACTGGCACTGGCACTGGAACTACGGCAACGGTGACGTCGGCAACCAAGGGGTTCACGAGACCGACATGTGTCTCTGGGGGCTTGGCCTGGAAACGCTCCCCTCGTCGATCGTCGCCATGGGAGGGAAGTTCCTCTGGGACGATGATAAAGAGACCCCCGAATTGCTCTCCAGCAGCTACATGTTCCCCGAGCAGAACCAGATGATCGAGTTCGAGGTCCGTCCCTGGGCCACGAACCCCGAAGCCGGCGCCGGGGTCGGGAACATCTTCTATGGCTCGGAGGGCTACCTCGTCATCAAAGGTTATAACCAGTACGAGTCGTTCCTCGGCCGCCATGGCAAAGAGATTGGTCCCAAGGGCTCAGACGGTGATCCCGTCGCCAAGCACTTCGCCAACTTCATCGACGCGGTCCGCAGTCGCGACGTCAAGTCACTCCATGCTCCGGTTGAGACGGCGCACTACAGCTCGGGCCTGGCTCACCTCGGCAACATCGCCTACCGCGTCGGTCGTCGGCTCAATTTCGATCCGGTGGCCGAGAAGTTCATCGGTGACAGCGAGGCCGATGCCATGCTGACGCGCAACTATCGTCCCCCGTATGTGGTACCCAACGAGGTCTGATCGACCTGAGTCGCCGGGGCATTTGCTTCGCTTGTAGGGTGGGTGTGACCCACCATCTTATGGGGTTATCAAGAACCCGGTTTGTGGTGGGCCTTGCCCTCCTACAAGAGCGATTGGATCCGGCCTTGCCGTATTGTCGGAACGTCGTTCTGGTCGATAAGGCCTGGGACTCATCCGTCGATTTTCGACTCTCGTATTTCCGTCGCCGGAGCGTTCGACCATGCCGGGAGGCTTCTCCCTCCGTCTTGCCGCCTGCCTGCTCTTCGTGAATGTTTTGGCCCTGGAGAAAAGGGCCACGGGTGAGGAGGTCGTCGACTTCTATAACGTCATCGCGCCGGAGGGGGCCGACCCTTGGCTCTGGTTCCATGAGGGCCAGTACTACGCTGCGGTGACGACGGGCGGAAACATCACGCTTTCTCGGTCACGCTCGCTTTCCAATCTGGGGGCGGGGGAGCGAAAGGTGGTCTGGAGCTCTTCGCCCGGGACGCCGGTCGACAAGAATCTCTGGGCCCCCGAGCTCCACCGGCTGGGGAAGGCGTGGTACATCTACGTCGCGGCTGATCACGGGGACAATGCGAACCATCGCATGTACGTTCTCGAAAATCAGGCGGACGACCCATTCGAAGGCAAGTTTGTTTTCAAGTCACAAATCGTCGATCCGAATCACGATCGTTGGGCGATCGATGGCACCGTGCTCAAGGTCGGTGAGAAGCTCTTCTTCGTCTGGTCGGGCTGGGAGGGTGCCGAAGATCTCCGGCAGAATCTCTACATCGCGCCGATGAGCGATCCCTGGACCCTGTCCGGGCCACGGGTCGAGATTTCCCGGCCGACCCATCCTTGGGAAATCCAGGGGGGGCCCCCCGCGGTCAACGAGGGACCTCAGGTCCTGGTCAAAGACCGGCTCATTCATCTCATCTATTCGGCCAGTGGAAGCTGGACCGATGCGTATTGCCTGGGCCGGCTTACCGCCGCGATCGACAGCGATCTCCTCACGCCCGCGTCGTGGAAGAAGCACGACAGCCCTGTGTTCGAAACCGCACATGGAGTCTATGGGCCGGGGCATTGCTCGTTCACCAAGTCTCCGGATGGGCGGGAAGATTGGATCGTCTACCACTCGGCGCGGCACCAGGGGGCGGGATGGAAGCGGCTGATCCGTGCTCAGCCATTCTCGTGGGATGCGGGCGGACTTCCCCAGTTTGGGTCCCCTGCCCCGCCCGATCGCCCGATCAGGATCCCTGGGGGGGAACCTGCCCGCCAACGCTATGAGGCCGAAGCGGCCTCGCTGGCCGGTTCCGCGCGCATCGCGCGCCAGACCAGCGCGTCTCGCGGTGCCAAGGTCCAGCTCTCTGGGGCCGGCGACAGTTCGCTCACCCTCGTGGCCACGGTCAAGGAGGCGGGGGCCTACGTCGTTTCCATTCGCTACCTCAACGCATCGGAACGACGTGGCACGGCGACCCAAACCCTGACGGTCGATGACGGCGCTCCCCACGGCGTTTCGTACCATTTTACGGGACCTGACGACTGGTCGAATGCATTCATCTCCGTCTCTCTGAAGGCAGGACCGAATCGCATTCGGCTGAGCCGGGGCGAGCGGACGGCCGAGGTTGACTGCATCGACGTCACCCCCGTCGAGAAGCGGAACACGACGCGTCGGTCCGTATTGATTCTCAAATAACGAACTTCTGTCGCCCCGAACGGGCGACCGTCAACCGCGGCGATCTTGCTCAGACGGTCGCTCCTCCGCGAGTGCCCAAACCGCGCTCGTCGGGACGTCTGTGCGGTCGTTCTTCTCCTGACTCCGTGTCAGCCGTGGCACCTTGTGTATCTTTACGAGGATCTCTCTCCATGCGATTCCGCCTCCCTTTGTTTCTTGCCGCGACGCTCGTCATGGCACTGGTCGCGTCCCCCGCGCAGGCGGGTGAGCGTTGGTCTGTTGAGAAGGCCAACGCATGGCAGCGCCAGCATGGCTGGCTCGTCGGCTGCAACTACGCACCCCAAACCGCGATCAATCAACTCGAGATGTGGCAGGCCGATACCTTCGACCTCGCGACGATCGATCGCGAGCTGGGATGGGCCCAGGACCTTGGTTTCAACAGCGTCCGGGTCTTTCTCCACGACCTGCTCTGGGAGCAGGACCGTGAAGGTTTGCTCAAGCGGATGGAGCAATTCCTCGTCGTCGCGGCGAAGCACAAGATCGGCGTGGTCTTTGTCCCGTTCGACAGCGTCTGGGATCCATTTCCGCGTGCGGGCAAGCAACGTGCTCCTCGCCCCCACGTTCACAACTCGGGCTGGGTGCAGAGCCCGGGCCTCGAGGTTCTCAAGGATCCCGCCCGGGTCGATCAGCTCGAAAGCTACGTCAAAGGGGTCATCTCCCACTTCAAGAACGATTCCCGAATCCATGCGTGGGACCTGATCAACGAACCTGACAATCCCAACAAGTCGAGCTACGGCACGAAGGAGCCCAAGGATAAGGCGGAGCTTGGGCTGAGGCTGACCCGCAAGGCGTTTGAGTGGGCCCGCGCGGTCGACCCGACGCAGCCTTTGACCTCAGGTGTCTGGCAAGGGGATTGGTCAGAAGAGAAGATGTCTCCCATTGCCCGGTTCCAGCTCGAGTCCTCCGACGTGATCAGCTTCCACAGCTATGATCCGTTGCCCGTCTTGAAGAAGCGGGTTGAGTCACTTCAGCGCTACGGCCGGCCCCTGCTCTGCACCGAGTACATGGCCCGCCCCAACGGAAGCACGTTCGAGGGGATTCTCCCCTATCTCAAGGAACAGAAAATCGCCGCGTACAATTGGGGCTTTGTGGCTGGGAAGACCCAGACGCAATACCCCTGGGACTCCTGGACCCGCGAATACACGGGAGAGCCCCCCGTCTGGTTCCACGAGATCCTTCGTGGTGATGGTTCGCCTTACATCGCCAAGGAAGTGGACTTCCTCAAGAATTTGAACCGGACCAAATGATCGAGGCCGTCCCGGCTTGATCTCCGAGACAAGTTGGCGAGCGGGTCGTTGCCCTGGCGGTGGGTTCTCAACTGAGAGCACACCGTCTTGGCATCGATCCGCTCGCCGTTTCATTGCCGACGATCCGCCACTTGTCCCAGATCCAGGCGTGGTCGCCTTCTCTCCGTGATGCCCGGACTGGTTACGCCGAGCTGGATTTTCGACGTCGTCGCCTCCTTGTTTTTTGATTCGTGGGATGAGCTTCTCCGTCATCGTGATTGCTGGGATCGGGGCTGTCGCCGAGCACGTGCGAGACTCCTTGGAGACTGGACAGGATGATCAAGGCCAGGACCGTTCCCAGAATGGCCGTGGCTTCGCGTCCGATGCCGGCCGCGACACCCACGGCCGCGGTCAACCAGAGACCGGCGGCCGTGGTCAGTCCCTTGATCTCATGCTGATCGGCCTGCTTCAGGATCGCCCCGCCTCCGATGAATCCGATGCCGGTTGCGATCCCTTGGATGACGCGGCTCATGTCGGACATACTCGTTCCCACTTGCTGCGCGATCAAGACGAAGAGGGCCGCTCCGAGGGCCACGAGCATGTGCGTGCGCAGCCCCGCCGCCTTACCCGACCGCTGTCGCTCGAACCCCAGTACGCCGCCTAAAATGGCCGCGACCAGCAGGCGGACGCCCATCTGGAGGGCCTGAGCGAATTCCTGCAAATCCGAAAAATCATGGACCAGCGCCTGCCACCAACTCATCGTGCCGAACCCCTCATGAATCGTCGTCGCGAGCCGAGCGAAATGTGCCGCCTCCGAAATTCGTAAGCCGGCGGTCAGCCAACCGCGTCATGGCGTTTCCTGCTCGGTTCCTACGAATTTCGCCGGATAGGGGGCACTTTCGCCTCGCGCTGCGTACCAGAGAATACGGTTGAATGTATTTTCATCAGCTTCGTCCGCTTCGTCGAGGTCCAAGGCCAGCGATTCCTTGGCCCAGTGCAGGGCTTGGCCTGTCAGCTTGGCGAGTGGAGGATTCATCTCGTCGAGCTCGATTCGGTTGGGAGTCAAGGTATAAGGGGTCAGGTCCGGCTTGGCCTGAAAGCAGTCCCGCATGGCGGTGGCCGAGAGATCGAGCTGATTCATCGGGGGGAGCCCGAGGATCAGTTCGATCGTCTTGACCATGCCCGTCTGGTTATAGCTCGTCGAGTCGACATACTTGCGCTTGGTGTAGGGGCTGATGACCAGGGCGACCGTGCGGTGGGAGTCGACGTGGTCGAAGCCGGCTTGCGGGTCATCCTCGACGATGAAGAAGCAGGTGTCCTTCCAGAACTGGCTCTTGCTCACGGCCTCGACAACCTGACCGAGTGCCAGGTCGTTGTCCGCAACCATCGCCCGAGGGGTCGGTGAGCCGGGTCGGGTTCCGCTCGTGTGATCGCAGGGAAGAAAGAGGTACACGAGGTTCGGGAATTCCCCTTTGCGCTCGTATTCGGCCAATTCTTTGATGAAGAGTTTCGCTCGGTAGACGTCGGGAATCGACATGACGAAGCCGGGATAGGCGGGGTGAGAGTAAGGTTCGAGCGATTTGACATTCACCTTGGCCTCGACCTTGAACTTGCCGGCATTCGTCTTGAACTCTTCGTACATGTCCGCCCAGGTGGCGCCTTTCGGAGCGCTTCCCTTGACGAACTCACCGAAGTTGAAAAACGTTTTCTTGCGTTCGAGCGCGTTGTCCCACAAGAAGCCGCTGGAGGCGAAGGCGAGCGGGTCGCTCCCCTCGTAGGGATAACTCCGGGTGAAGCCCCCGAAGGCCTTTTCCAGATAGTCGGTCACGTACGCTTCATTCACCCACTGGTGGCCGTCTGCGCTCAGTACGCCGCTGCAATAGAAGTTGTCGAACAGGGTGAACTCACGGGCCAACTTGTGGTGGTTCGGCGTCACGTCCTCGCCGAACATGACCAGGTTCGGATCGCCGTTGCCTTCAGCCATGTCGCCGAAGACCTGATCATAGGTGCGATTTTCCTTGATCACATAGATCACGTGCTTGAAGACGGACGGTTCGCCGTGTCGTTGGGGAACGGGCACCGCCGCCACATCCGGCCGCGCCTTTTCCAGGCCAGTCAGGCTATAAGCCAGGCGGTTGTTGGTGTTGACCTCGGCGGTCTGCTTGGCGAGCTGCTCGTCGTCGGGCACCGGGATGATCGAAACGCTGCCGAGGTAGTCGTGCGAGTTCATCCCTTCCTTTTCGGGCCGGGGCTCACGCTCGTTCCCCTTGAGCCGACTGAGTGAGCCCACTCCCTTGATGTTGGCGACGAAGAGCGTCTTTCCATCGTTCGACACGAGCACCGCGCCGGGATACCAGCCGGTCGGAATCAGGCCCGAGAGCCGGCTGTCCTGTGATTGCGGGGGGTTGGATTTCGAGGACGATGACCTGGCGCCGAGTCGAACCACGGCGATGCAATTATTGGTGCCGTTGGCGACGTAGAGCGTTTCACCGTTCGGACTGAGGGCCAACGCGTTGCAACCACTGCCGAACGGCAAACGGCCTTCGGGCCGGCAGGAGATCGTCTCGACAACCTCGTCGGTCTCGGTCCGAATCACAGAGACTGTGTCGCTGTTGGCGTTGGCCACGTAGACGAAGCGACCAGCGGGGTCGGAGATCATGCCCGAGGGATGAAGGCCGACGTCGATCGACCTGACTTGCCGCCACACTCCGTCCGTTCTTTTCACGACGGAGACGGTTCCATGATCGGCGATCCCGCGGCTATCGACGCGTGCCGGTGTGCCGGAACTGTCGGCCTGCGGATCGCCCTCTTTCGGAGGGTTGCCCCCCCAGTTCGTGACGTAGCACAGATCAGGACTGACGCAGCAGACCGTATAAGGAGCCACACCGACCTGGATGTTCTGCTCCACCTTGCCGCTGGCGAGGTTGACGAGTTGAACGGTATTGCCTCGCGTGGATGTCACCCAGATCGCCTTGTCCGAGAGTCGGGCGATCCCGGCAGGGTGCGCTGCGCCTTTGACGGCTGGTTTCTTCAACTTCACCGACTTGATCCATGAATACTCGTCACCGTTCATTCGGGCCGCGATTTGGACCTCGTCTTTGGCGTCAGTTGCATAGACTCGCCCCTCTTCGACGAGTAGGCCGGTGACGCTGAACCCCGCGCGTGACGTGAGCGTCTGCCGGATCTTACCGGTCGAGGAATCCACAAAAATCAGATCTTTGAGATTCTTGACGACCAGGGTCCGCCCGTCGTCGATCAGCGCCAGGTCGACCGGCCGGCCTGGAAAGAGGACCTGAATTCCCGCCGGATTAAGAATCTGGTTGGTCGGGACGACGATCCGCCCATCCGGTTGGCGACCGACCTTGAGCCTGTCGCGTTCATCGGCCCGAGAACTCGAGGTTGCGATGAGAGTGAGGACGAAGAGTGTGAGGAGCCGTCGGGGAGGAAGCGGCATGGTAGTTCATCTCACAGGAGTGACAACGAGCGGAAGTTGACGCATCAATGAAACTGTTCGATGAGGCTTGGCCCCAGATTTTCCTGAGGATTCAAGCCGTGATCTGAGCGCTGGGAGACCGTCTTCCCGACGCATCAAGGAGGGGGGCGGAGAGCACTCGCGGTTCCCGCAAATCCACGCCCGGCGAAAAATCGCACAGCGCGAAGGGATGCGGCCGATTCAGCGGGTGTTCCCACTCCGCCGAGACGCCAGAAGCGGCTGCACGACGCGAAGAATCTCCTCGGTGATGACTTGATGTCCTGCCGGGTTCGGGTGGCAGCCGTCTGTGGTCCACTTCATCAGTGAGACCCCGTCTTGGCGGGCGGCGGACCAGGCCGCGTAGTGGTCGACGAGCGGCAGCTTGCGCTCGCGAGCGATCGTTCGGACCACTGCAACGAAGGGCTCCAGGCGGAGGTTCGGATTCTCACCGAGCCCATTCGGTTGGGCGTCGTCGGCCCACCGCGGCGGAGTCATGAGGACGGTTTTGGCTCCGTCCCGTTCGATTCGTGCGATCAGCTCGAGGAGGTTGTTTCGATACTGATCGACCGTGAGTCGACTGGCGCCCTTGCCGATGTCGACGTAGCTGTCGTTGGTGCCGTACATCATCAGGACGACGTCGGGTCGGTTCGTTGTGAGAACCACATCGAGCCGCTTGAGTGCCTGGTCGGTCCGTTCTCCACCGATCCCCACGTTGATGATCGAGGAGTCGAAGCCACGAGCCTTGAGCGTCGACTCGAGCTGACCGCCGAAGGTTTGGTCGTGGGCGACGCCGGGGCGCACCCCCTTGGTGATCGAGTCGCCCAGCAAGAGGACACGGGGCGCTGGCTCCGCGGCATCCATCCTCAAGGGCAGGATCACGAGAAGGAGTAAGAAAAAAAGGATGGGTTTGTGGGTGGTCGGGTGAATCATCGTGTTGGCTCGTGGCACGATGGAGACGGCGACACGTGCTGGAAGTCGAGCCAGTCATCGCCACTCCCGCGAGAGCACAATACAACGATTATCGTGCGATGTCGAGCAACCACAACAAGCCCACGTGGCACTCAACGCCCGCTGGTGAAGCGTTCCCGTGCGCACAGGAAAGCAAATCAGGTCATGGGCTCACCTCGCGCACGTCTCCGAGAACTGTCGTTTCCCCCGGCTCGAGGTTCACGGAATCGCCAACTTTCGGTCCCGTTCCCTTTTCGTCGGCGATCCTGAGGACATATTCCTGGCCGGGAACGAGGCCGGTCAACGAGAATCGCCCATCACGGTCGGTCCGCGCGTCGTGAGGGGGGAGACTCGCGGATCGATGGACGTTCGGAGACCCTCGATAGGAGAGTAGGATGTCCGGCCGCGGTCGACCGTGACTATCCACCAGGCGTCCTGAGACGGCGCCCCACGGGCGGAGCTGAACGACGAGGGGACCGGCTTCAGAGTCGCGGACGGCCAGGGAGCCGGCGAGGTGTTGGTTCATGTGCTGAAAAAGGACGACCCGGATGCGTCGATCGGTCAGACCTGTCACGGGAAACCGGGCCTTCACACGCGACTGCCACCACCCTTGCCGCGCGAGGTCGCCGGAGGAGAGGCCGCTGGCCTGCGATCCGGCAAGTGGCTGGCCGTCGGGGCCGAGAATCGTGACCAGCGGCTCAGGACCGGCCGTGAGTGCCAGGTCGCAGGTCCCCGCATCGGTCAAGGCCGCCGGGTCGATAGTGGCGAAGGCATGGCATCGGGAGGGTGAAGTCGCTTCGTTCACGTTGGGGAACGTGGGTCTGTCTTCCGACTCGCCAGTCGCCACCAGATCGGCGTGCAGGAATCGGTCCCCCAAGGCCTTGGCCGTGATCAACCCCGGTCCTGGGAACGTGACCAGGGCATAGCGGCCGTCGCGATCCGTGGGACGGGCCTCGGCGGGAGCCAGTTCCCGAGACCGGACGGCCTTCTCGTTCTCCACGGTGGGTTGGTACTCGATCAAGGCCGCCACCGGAGCTCCGGTCGCCCGGTCAGTGGCGCGACCTCGGACCAAGACCCCCGGGGTCAGGGCGAAGTCGATCGAGGTCGATCCCGCCCCCGGCCGGTTGGCGAATTCGCGGGAGCCCGGGTGATAAGGCTGTCCGTCGGCCGGGTCGGCCCGCAGTGTCACCGTCTCACGGATGGGGAGGCCCTCGAGCCGATACTGCCCTTGTTCGTTCGTTGTCGTCCGGGTGAACGTTCCTGGCCAGTCCGTCAACGAGTCAAGGATATCCGAATCAGTGTTCCCGAATCCCACGACGTTCCGAACGCGGACACCCGGCAAGGGACGGTTCGTATCGCGGTCTCGGACGATCCCTTCAACGGGCCGACTTGGTGCAATCACTTCCACGAAATTTGATGAGTGGATCGAGTGCGTGCGATTTGAAGGTTCCCCGGGAGTTGGGTCGCTGACCCGGACCGAGACCGATGCGCCGGGGCGGGTGATGACGTTGAGGATACGCGTCGCGGTTTTCGGGCCCTGGATCAGCAATGTGCCGAGGCGTTCCCGGCCCAAGCCGGTGAGCCGAAATTGGCCATCGAGGCCGGTCGATGCGGGACGGATCAGGCTTGTCAGCCCCGCCTCCATCGGCCTCGACAAGTACAAGTGGCTGAATGCGCGGTAACCGGGCAGGCCCGCCGCGACGTCCTTGAGCCAGGAGGAAAGGTCCTCTTCAGGGGTAGCGGCGAGTTGGAGCACTCTCACGCTGACGCCTGCCACAGGCTGCCCTTCGAGGTCGATCAACCGGCCGGTCACTGGCACATCATCCGGGGGGAGCGTGAAAAGGAGACCGTCAGGCTCGCCGATTTTGAGATCCGCCGACCAGGCGGGCCCGTAGCCGTCGGCAAACGCCGCCACCAGTGGACCTTGTTCGCCCGCTCCGGCCGAACGGGATGCGGCGAGTTCGGATCGAGCGAGGGGGAAGTGGAACCGGCCGTCAGGTCCGGTCGTCGCGCGAACCGAGGAGGGGCGATCCTCGCCGGGCGGCGAAACCCCAGAATAAAGACGTGCGCCGGGGATGGGTTCCCCCTTAGCATCGAGGACGCGTCCGACGATCGCCAGCATCTCCGGGACGGCGCTCGAGTCTTCCGCCAGGGGTGGGACCGGCGCGTCAGTCAGCGAAGCGAGGAGGCGATCATTCCCTGATTTCGCCGGTCGACCGAGGCCAACGGCCAGGCCTGCGATCAGGATCAAGAGGATCGAACCGGCGCTCAGGACTTGGATCGGCCGGGCTTGCGCTGCGACTCGTATCGACGTCATTGGTGGGGTCCTCGCTCACATCCGGATCGGTCCAGAGATCGGCCTTCCTTCACGGTGTGATCCCTTCGCCGAGATCCGCGATACTGATTACCTCCTCACCGTTTCGGGTGATGAGCGCGTTTAAAATCTTGGGGTCGATGGCTCGATTGATGAACCGGGTAAATCCGTCAGCCGTCAATGCGACGAAACCGTCTTTGAATTGGCCGCCCAGCTTGGGGAACGGGTGACCCGGCATGTAGAGCAAGTCTTCGGGCTTCGTCCAGGGGACGGCCTTTCCCGCTTCGACCACCATCAGCGTGTTGACCGTTCCGTCCGGAATTTCGGGGAACGGATTGCGCCCTTCGACCATCGCGATCCCGTTCGTTCCTTCGAAAAAGGCGCCCTTGCCCGTGAACCCCTGATAGAAGGTCAAGTCGGTCGGCCTTGATCGGTTCACAACGGGTGCGTAGACCATGGGCATCTTCTCCAGCAGGGTCTTGTTGTGCGGCCCGTCCCAGGGCTCATCGGCTTTGAACTGATCGTAAAGTGCTTTTTCACCGATGAATGGCAAGATCGCCACGCGCCAGCTCAAGAGCGGTTTTCCGGCCACGCTGTAGATGGCCGGTGGGGGGAATCGCTTGTTCGCGTCGAGATAGGCATGGATTCCGCTGGCGATCTTTCGGAGGTTCGCCGCGCTGCGGACGATCAACTCCGTCTCTCGGGGCTCGGCGCTGTCCGTTTTGGTCTCGGACGATTTTGCGGAAGCGGCCTCCGCGGATTTCCGCGTGGCGGGGGCGTCAACGCGAGGGGTGGAGTCCTGCTGCGCAACCACGGCCATGCTCCCTGCCGCGGCTCCGGCCACGATCAGGGTCGCCATCACGGTCTTGATCTGCGTGAGTAACATGGTCTTGATGACTCCTTCGGAGAGCGCTTGGATTGACGCTGGGACCGTCCCGGCCGTCAGACCCATCGAAACGGTCATCGCGATCTTGATGGTTGAGTCCGCGAGTGTGGCGGGCATGGCTGAAGCTTGGCCCGTGGCCATGGTCGTCGCCAACAGTGCGCCTGGGAGGGCCACACCGCGACGGCTCAAGCGTCCCCTGAGGCGATCCCGAGCACGCGAGATCCGGGCGCTCACGGTTCCGACGGGCCGCCCCAGCCGCCGCGCCGCCTCCTCGTGGGTTAACCCTTGCAAGTCACAGAGCACGATCGCCGTGCGATACCGCTCGGGCAACCGGTCGATCTCCTCGTGCAGCGTCTCGATCTCTTCACGCACCGAGGGCATGAGCTCGCGCCCGCCGGCGTCGCCTGTAACCCTGGTCCCCGACATCGCCGCCTCCGCCTCGCGCCTCCTCCGTCGTTCGTTCCCAGATTTGACCTGGCGAGCGGTCCGGTGGGCGACTCCGTGGAGCCAAGGCCCGACGAGCTCGGGTTGGCGCAATGAGCCCGCCTTGCGGGCGAGGACGAGAAAGGCGGCCTGGAATGCGTCCTCGGCATCGTGCGAGTTTCGCAGCAATCCGCGGCAGACGTTCAAGACCATCGGCCCGTGCCTGGTCACGAGTGCGGTGAAGGCCAACTCGGCGTCCTTCCCCCGGCGCGTCGCGAATCGCTCGAGCAGTTGCCCGTCGGTGAGTCCTGCGACCGCCCCGCCACCAAAGAGCGTTTTGAGGGGATCGGCCATGACGGAATCCCTGGTCGCCATAGTTCCGAGGTCTCCGAAAAACCGCGAGTTCATCCCAATACTCACAGGTCAGAGACGGCCACTTGCATAATATTTCTTAAAATGGATTCGAGGGAGTCCCTGACGCCTCAGTCGGGTGAGGCGTGCTCGGTGACGCATCAAAGAGGAAGGGCTTCGATGACGAGAGTCTGACTCGACTCGCTCGTCCTGACCCTGCGCCGGGCCGGCTGAATCCATCCGCCGTGGCTTCGGGTGCCGGGCCAAATTTCGCCTAACTCGTTGCACTCAACGTCAGAGCGATCGGCCGTGGCATCATCGTCGGCCTCACAATTCCCGTAGGGTGGGCACGGCCCACCATCCCTATCTCCTTGCCAAAGCTGAGGTTAAGATGGTGGGCCGTGCCCACCCTACGGGAAAATCGAATTCTGGCCGCTGAATTATCGTAAAACGTTGATAAGAATATGGCGGGTTAGGCGGAGCTTCACCGGCCACCATCATAAACCTCCCTTTGGGCGAGGAGATCGAGATGGTAGGCCGTGCCCGCCCCAAGGGAGGGGTTCAAAACAAGTCCTCGAGCGGGCCGCCGAGTCGAACGGAACGCAACGCCTCTCGTCGCTTCGCGACCACGGACAACCCGCTGTCCCGGCCATCCCGACTGCGTGCAACCCGAGGGCAAACCGCACTAACCCAGAATGTTTCGGGTGTGCTGGGCAATCATGAGTTCCTCGTTCGTCGGCACGACCCAGGCTGAGGCTCCAACCCCACTTGATTGGCTGATCCGAGGTCCATGCGACGTATTGGCGGCAGGATCGAGCGTCAGACCCAACCAGGCGGCGCTCCGGCAAACCCGTTCCCGGATGTTCGCGTCATTTTCACCGATCCCACCGGTGAACACCAAGGCGTCGAGTCCCCCGAGTGCGGCGGCCATCGAGCCGAGCTCTCGGCTGATTCGGTACGCAAACAGTTCGATGGCCTCGGTCGCATGCGGGTTCTCGCTCGCCTGGAGTTCACGCATATCGCTCGAAATTCCGGAAACGCCAAGCAACCCGGACTGGTGGTAGATCAATTGCTCAAGTGCGGCGGCGTCCATCCCATGCTGCTTCATGAGATACGTCATCAGGCCGGGGTCGAGAGTCCCGGCGCGGGTGCCCATCGCCAGACCGTCCGCGGGGGTGAAGCTCATGGTGGTCGCGACACTTTGTCCGTTATGCATCGCGCACAGACTCGCCCCATTCCCGAGGTGAGCGACCACCGTACGGCCCGCCGCGGCCACAGGGTCGAGCTGGCGGAAGGCCGAGGAAACGTACTCATAAGAGAGTCCATGGAACCCGTACCGGCGGACTCCCTGAGCGGTGAGCCAGCGCGGCAGGGCGAAGAGCTGGGCGAGCGGCGGCTGACCACGGTGGAAGGCGGTGTCGAAACAGGCCACCTGCGGCAACTCCGGCACATGCTCGGCCACCGCTCGGATGGCTGCCAGGCTCTGAGGCTGGTGGAGGGGCGCCAGGGGAACCAGCTCGTCGAGCGCGGCGAGCACGGCCGCGTCGATCCGGACCGGCCCCGTGAAATGGGTTCCGCCGTGGACCACCCGGTGTCCGGCCTCGACGACGTGAAGGCCTTTCAACTCGCCTCGGCCCCACTCGAACAGGAACTCGATCGCGGCTCGATGGCTGAGGCCGGTGTTCGAGTTCCACGTACGCTCGCCGATCACGGCTCCGTTGACGTCCTTCGCCTTGAAGTGGGGCCGGGTCTCAAGCCCCTCGATCTGGCCGGAGACCAGCAGGGTCGGCACATCATCGATCAGGAAGACTGAAAATTTCAGGCTCGATGAGCCCGCGTTCAGAATCACTTGGGCGCTGGCCATGTGGCACCTCATCGGGCGGCCGGTGCCGCGTAAGCAGACGTGTCCGGGCCTGAAATCACACTTGGGCTTAGGCTCGATCTCAAGCGGTTGAATTGAACCGGGAATCAGGGATTGTTGGGGACCACGGATTCAGGACTCGGAACCCGTGGTCCCCGGCGACCGGTCAGTACTTACGAAGACTCTCTGTTCGATCCACCGATGAAAATCGCCCGTTCGTTTGTGAAGACGAGTCGATTTGTCATTGGCGACCGCGAGCCATCAATAGGGCCACTTCCAGTCCCGTGCCTCGGGCAAGTCGACTCCGTATTCGTGGGCATAATTCACGCACGCGATCTGACGGTTGCGGAACTTCTCCTTGGCATGCGCTCCGGTCGACTGGAGCCGGGGGACCCGATTGATCACGTCCATGGCCAGGGTGAACCGATCGATCTGGTTCTGGATCGCGAGTTCAAGAGGGGTGTTGATGTTCCCTTTCTCCTTGTAGCCTCGGACATGCAGGTTACTGTGGTTGGTTCGCCGATAGGTCAGTCGGTGGATCAGCCAGGGGTAGCCGTGGAAGGCGAAGATCACGGGCTTATCGACCGAGAAGAGGCTGTCGAAGTCCTTGTCGGTAAGTCCGTGCGGGTGCTCCGTGTCGGGCTGGAGCTTGAACAGGTCGACCACGTTCACGAACCGGATCTTGAGATCCGAGAATTCCTGTCGCAGCAGGTCGACCGCGGCCAGGGCTTCCTTGGTCGGAATATCCCCCGCGCTTGCGATCACGACGTCCGGCTCCTGTCCCTGGTCGTTGCTGGCTTGCGGCCAGATCCCGATCCCCTTGGTACAGTGCGTGACCGCCGCTTCCATGCTCATGTACTGCAGGTGCATTTGCTTGTCGGATACAATCACATTGACATAGCCTTCGCTCTTGAGGCAGTGGTTCGCGACCGACAGGAGCGAGTTCACATCGGGCGGCAGATAGATGCGGGTGACGGTCGCGCTCTTGTTCAGGACGACGTCGAGGAACCCAGGGTCCTGGTGGGTGAACCCGTTGTGATCCTGACGCCAGACGGTCGAGGTGATCAGCAAGTTCAAGGAGGCCACTTCCCCGCGCCAGGGGAGTTGGTTGGAGATGGTCAGCCACTTGGCGTGCTGGTTGAACATCGAGTCGATCACATGGGCGAATGCTTCGTACGTGCTGAAGAACCCATGCCGGCCGGTGAGCAAGTAGCCTTCGAGCATGCCCTCCAAGGTGTGCTCGCTGAGCATCTCGACCACCCGGCCGTCCGGGGCGAGTTCTCCGCCGTCGGCGTCCTCGGGGAAGGTCGCTTCAAGCCACAGTTTCTCGCTCACCTCGTAGATCGCTTGGAGCTTGTTCGAGGTGGTCTCATCCGGGCCGAAGACCCGGAAATTGTGCATATTCGCCTTCATCACATCGCGGAGAAAGACCCCGAGCGGGCGGCAGTTTTCTGCCTCGGTCGTCCCCGGTCTTTCGACTTCGATGCCGTACTCCCTGAAGTCGGGGATCCGCAACGCCTTTTTGAGGTTCCCACCGTTCGCGTGCGGGTTCGCCCCCATCCGCCGGAGGCCGGTTGGCGCCATCGCTTTCAACTCGGCGCGGATGGTGCCGGCGGTGTCGAACAACTCCTCCGGCTTGTAGCTGCGCATCCAGCTTTCCAGGTGGTTGAGGCGTTCCGGGTTCTTCTTGACGTCGGCCAGTGGCACCTGGTGAGCCCGCCAAGACCCTTCCAGCTTGTGGCCGTCCACCTCGCTGGGGCAGGTCCACCCCTTGGGTGTGCGGAGGACAATCATCGGCCATCGTGGGCGGAACGCCTTGCCGGACGATCGGGCCTCCCGCTGCGCGGTGCGAATCTCCGCCACGCACTTGTCGAGGGTGGCCGCCATCGCTTGGTGCATCGTGTTCGGGTCCGACCCCTCGACGAAGTAGGGGGTCCAGCCGTTGCCACGCATGAAGGCGTCGAGTTCCTCGTGGCTGACCCGCGCCCAGAGGGTTGGGTTATTGATCTTGTATCCGTTGAGGTGAAGGATCGGCAGGACCGCTCCGTCACGCACCGGGTTCAAGAATTTGTTGATGTGCCAGGAGGTTGCGAGTGGACCCGTTTCCGATTCCCCATCGCCCACGACCGCGGTGACGATCAGGTCGGGGTTATCGAAGGCGGCTCCGCATGCATGTGACAAGACGTAGCCGAGTTCGCCCCCCTCGTGGATCGAGCCGGGAGTTTCGGGTGTGCAGTGGCTGCCGATTCCCCCGGGAAAGCTGAACTGTTTGAAGAACCGGAGCAAACCTTCCTCGTCCTCGCTCTTGTCCGGATAGACCTCCGAGTACGACCCCTCGAGGTAGACCGGACCGAGCATTCCGGGGGCTCCGTGCCCGGGGCCGGCCATGTAGATCATGTCGAGATCCTCGCGCCTGATTATCCGATTCAGGTGCGTGTAGATGAAGGCGAGGCCGGGGCTGGTTCCCCAGTGTCCGAGCAGCCGCTCTTTGATGTGCTCGGGCTTGAGCGGCTCGCGGAGCAGCGGGTTCGCCTTCAGATAGATCATTCCCAGGGCCAGGTAATTGCAGGCCCGCCAAAAGGCGTGGGTGTTGGCCAACTCGTCCGGGGTCAGTGGGCTGCCGGAAACCGTGGACCGCGCCCGACCGAACGCGCTCAGAGCGTCTGTGCCGGTCTCCTTGGGTTTCACCTTGGCGAGCGGAGTTTCCGAGGAAAGAGGCATGATGTGTTCCTCAACGGTGTTGCCGCGTCTGATCGAGACTCAGGGAAACATGCAAGGGCTAACAGATTTTTTTGCTCTCGGTTTCTCAAACCCGCGGGGCCGCGACCGCATTCGAGCACGCCCCGCTTCGTGCGAACTCGGTCAAGTTGGCGAGTGTCGTTGTCGCGATGCCTTGCAGCGCCTCTCGTGTGAAGAAGGCTTGATGGCCTGTGATGAGAACGTTTGGGAATGTGAGCAAGCGGGCGAAGACGTCGTCGTGGATCACCTGGCCGGAATGGTCCTCAAAGAAGAGGTCGGCCTCCTCCTCGTAGACGTCGAGGCCGAGGTAGCCGATCTTCGCCGACTTCAGGCCCGCGATCACCGCCTCGGTATCTACCAGAGCACCGCGGCCGGTGTTGATGATCATGACCCCTGGCTTCATGGTGCTCAGGGACTCGGCATCGATCAGATGCCGGGTCGCCGGTGTGAGGGGACAGTGCAGGGTGATGATGTCCGATTTCGCAAACAAGTCGGCCAACGGGACGTAGCGGACCTGCAACGCCTCGGATTCCGGGTTGGGCTGGATGTCGTAAGCCAAGACCTGGCAGCCGAATCCGCGCATGATCCGGGCGACTTCGAGTCCAATCTGACCGGTGCCCACCACGCCGACCGTGCGGCCGTGGAGGTCGAACCCGAGCAGGCCGTCGAGTGCAAAATTGCCTTCGCGGACCCGGTTGTAGGCCCGGTAGATCTTGCGGTTCAAACCGAGGATCAACGCGACGGTGTGCTCGGCCACGGCGTGGGGCGAGTAGGCCGGCACTCGGGCCACGACCAGGCGGTGGCGTTGCGCGACCTCGAGGTCGACATTGTTGTAACCCGCACAGCGGAGGGCCACGAGCCGAACCCCTCCGCGATGGAGTTCGTCCAGGACCGGGCCATTGAGTTCATCATTGACGAACGCACAGATAGCCTCACACCCTTGGGCGAGTGTGGCGGTTGCGGCGGAGAGTCGGGCATCGAAATAGACGAGTTCGTGCCTATGCTCCGTGTTGGCCCCATCCAACGATATCTGGTCGTAAGGCTTGGTGCTGAAGACGGCGACCTTCATCGGCTTACTCCTGAGATAGCCCCGGCCTGCGCACTCCCCACGTAACCCTGACTGGATGCCGCGGTGGTGCGGTCGCGAGAAATCAAGCCGGAGCATGCGAACGTCGCGAACGGTCGGAACTGCCCCGGTGCCGGAACCGTGGTCGAGTATACCGACCTTCGCGGGTTTCCCGTACAAGATCCCCGATCGGTTCCCGACGCTCACATGATCGTTGACGATCCGCCACGCGTACGTATTGATCTCGCAAAAGCGAGGGCCAAGGTTTTTTCAGGGTGTCGGATTGCCGGAACCCTCCGCGGCCGTTCCGTATCGGCCCGCCTGCGGCACGCCGGCGGTTTCGGCGAGATGCATGCGCAGGATCCGATCGACTTCCATCAACGTGTACGGGCTGGCGTTCATCCGAGTATGGGTGGTGGGGATCCAGTGCTCGCTCGCGGCGCCGTCGGAGTGGGCGCTGGAGAGAGGGACCACACCGTCCCCTCGAGCGAATTGAGGGGGCAGCATGCTCGTCCCCGCGATCGTGTGGTAGGTCGTCGCCGGGTTGATCGGAAGTTGACGCATCGCCTCGAGAATCGGATTACTCTTGGTGAGGAGGTCGATACTGGTTGGCAACTTGGCAATGTAGGGGAGGACCGCGCCGGGGTTGTCTCGTTGGAGTTGAGCGACCAACTCGCAGGAGTCGGGGGAGCGCTGAACCAGCCGGGAGGTCACCCGGCCCACCGCGCGGTTGGCCAGTGCGGCGCCGTCGTGGGGGGTTCCCATGAAGACAACACGCCGTACGAATGGCAACGGTTCAAAAAAGAAGAGGTCGCGCAAGAACGTCTTGGTCGACTCGGACGCAATCAAGCTCTCAAGCGGCTGGGTTGAGGCGAGTCTCCAGATCGCATCACCACTCCAGGTGATCTGCAGTTTGATGAGCAGTCCGCCCATACTGTGACCAATGAAAACGGAATTCTGCAGGCCAGGGTCGCGACTTTGGGGGTCGAACGTCGCGGCCATGTCGCGGAGGCTGCGGCGGAACAAGGCGGCGGATCGGATAAAATTGATACCGGTGGGATATTGATATCCGACGATCTGATACTGGTCGAGGAAACCAGGGCGCGACCGCAACCCATTGATGATGTCGGTGAAGGTGTAAGGGTTATCTCTCAGGCCGTGGACGAAGACAACCGGAATCTTCCCGGGCTGGTACGGTTCCATGAAACCGAGGAAGGCATTGTCGAGCACGGTGCTCGGGTACAGAAAGCCGATGAAGGCGATCCGCCGGCTGCCGATGCTCGCCTCGGCCATGGCGACCGGGGCATCGAGGTTGCATGCAAGAGGGTAACGGCTCCCTCCCAACTCGACGCAGGTCGCGCGGAGCGGATCGTAGAGTTCTAACAGGTCGACGCTTTGCGCCGCGCCCCCCTCAAGGCCGATCCAGGGGCCAAGCTCGGGGTGGAGAATCGCCGTCGCCGGGAAATAAGAGCGCGGGGCGAGGAAGCGATCGCTCGGCGTGAGCTTTGGGTTCGAGCGGGCGGATACCTCCGCCGCCCCAAGACCGGCACGCTGATACGAGCGATGCTGGGCCGGATTCTTCGGCGCCGACCGAGCGTCGTGGAGTTCCTCGAAGTCTTGGGGGGACCAGACGAAGCCACGATGGGTGATCTGGACGACGATCGGCCCAGCCGGCCCGTTGATCTGAAGATGCGATCGCGGGTCCAGGCGGCCGAAAGTCCCGGCCGTGCGCAGACAGTCGGCGAGATTCTGGTTGTAGTGGCAGGGAGCCTGGGTCTGGTCCCAGCCGGCTTCGAGCGTGCCGCCTTGGGTGGTCAAGGCGGCGTAAGCGAAAACGGTTGCCTCATAGTAACGATCGACACAAGTCGGCGAACCTTCGTCCTCGAGACGCTTTGCCTCCCGGTGAGCGCTCTTCGAGCGGACCAACGCTTGAGCCGCGTCGAGTCGGGCCGGGACCCCCTCAAGGGACGCCGCGGGACTCGTCAGGATCAGGCCCGGCGGTTGGGCGAGCACTCGCCCCCGATTCCCGCCCGGGATGACGAGCAGGCCGGCCAGCACGAGCGACCCAAAGAGGCTGCGGGCAAGTGGCTTCCCCCTCCGAGATTTGACGAACTCCATCATCGACGGCTCTCGGGAAGACGGTGGGACGCAACTGCAACCGATTGGCAAACGTCCGTTGACTCGGGTGAAACATACCTGGAGTTCCGGACGCTCACCGCTTCTTATTCCTTTCTCGGAGCGAGTTCATGTCGCTACGACCCTGGGAAACGGAGCAAGTCGGAAAGTAGTCGCAGTATTCCGTCAATTGATCGCGAGGCATGATTTACCGGGGCAACGATTCGTTGCGCTATTTGCTGTGGCATCCGCTAGGTTCAAGAGTTGCAATCGGTTCGGAGATTCCGTAGTTTGTGATGTTCCAGGTTCCTGCCACTCTTCCCTTCAGCGATCACAAAGACGCGCTATCGTTCCGAGGGCTCGACCGCAGCCAGGAGCACATCGGCGATTCTCCTTGAGAAACCAATTGGTCCGAGACGTGGCAAGGCTTGGACTCAACAGTCGATTTACGCGGTGAACGCGGGCCGATCGGCTCGACAGAGGGGATGGCGATGAGCGGGAAGATTGTGCGGCGGATTGCTTTGGTCGGCCTCGTTGCCGCGGTCGCGTTCTTCGGCTGGCAATGGTGGAAGGCCCGTCAAGCTCCCCCTTTGCCAGCGGCCATCGTCTCTGGCAATGGGCGGATCGAATCGATTCAGGTCGATATCACGGCGAAGTACCCGGGCCGTCTCGTGCAGCTCCTCGCTCGCGAAGGGGACCTCGTCAAGCCAGGGCAGGTGCTCGCTCGGATGGACACCTTGGAGCTAGAGGCGCAACTCGCCCGAGCGAAAGCTCAGGCCGCCGAGGCTGAGGAATCCGTTGCCACCGAGCGGTCGGAAATCCTCCGGCTCGAGAGCAACTTGAAGCTGGCCGAACAGAAGTATGCCCGCGGCCAAGTTCTTCTCAATCGGCGAACGATCTCGCGTGAGGAGTGGGACCAACTCCGCGCCGAGCGCGACGCCAGCAAGGCCGCCGTCGATTCCGAAAATGCCCGTCTTCGCGCTGCGACGCATAGCGTTGAGGCGGCGCTTGCGGAGGTCGATCGCTTCCAGGTGCAAATCGTGGATTCTACGTTGAAGTCACCGGTCCACGGGCGGGTGCTCTACCGGCTCGCCGAGGAGGGAGAGGTGCTTGCCGCGGGGGGGAAGGCGTTAACCCTGATTAATCTGAGCGATATCTATATGGAGATTTTTCTCCCCTCACGAGTGGCTGCATTGGTCACGATCGGTGCCGATGCCCGGATCGTGCTCGACGCGATGCCGCAGTACGCAGGACGGGCCCGGGTGAGCTTTGTCTCGCCCGAAACGCAGTTTACCCCTAAGCAGGTCGAGACTCCCAGCGAGCGCGACAAGCTCATGTTTCGGGTCAAGCTTCAAATCCCCTCGGAATTGATCCTCCCCTATATCGAGAGGGTGAAAACAGGGGTCCGAGGTGTCGGTTACGTCCGCCTGGACGATTCGGTGCCCTGGCCTGCGTTCCTCGAGAAGCGGTTTCCCAAGCCCGCTCAGCCCTCTAAACCTGCTGAACTCTCCCAGCCTGACGTTGCCCCCCCACCGGGCGATGTGTCGAAGCCAGGGGAGACATCACAGC
This sequence comes from Singulisphaera photorubra, assembly GCF_045290345.1. Taxonomy (GTDB): domain Bacteria; phylum Planctomycetota; class Planctomycetia; order Isosphaerales; family Isosphaeraceae; genus Singulisphaera. The sequence continues at coordinate 8,480,613 of NZ_CP155447.1, forward strand.
CCGGTGAGACACCCCAAACTGGCCCCTCGAAATGACGACCGAAAACTCTGCCGTCATCTCCATTCTGGGTGTCTCCCACCGGTTTGGTGGAGTCCGGGCGCTCGAGGATATTTCCATCGAGATCCCGGCCGGCCGCACGGTGGGTCTGATCGGGCCCGACGGCGTTGGCAAGTCGACCTTGATCGGTCTGATCGCCGGGGCGCGGAAGATCCAGACGGGCAAGGTGCGCGTACTCGGTGGCGACATGGCTGACCGTCAGCATCGTGACGTCGTCTGTCCTCGGATCGCGTACATGCCCCAGGGACTCGGAAAGAACCTCTATCACGAGTTGAGCGTTTACGAAAACATCGACTTCTTTGCCAGGCTCTTCGGTCAGCCGGCGGCGGAGCGTCGCGCCCGGATCGGATCGCTCCTCAAGGCTACGGGCCTCGACCCCTTTCCCAATCGACCGGCCGGGAAGTTGTCCGGCGGCATGAAGCAGAAACTCAGCCTCTGCTGCTCGCTGGTTCATGACCCCGACTTGCTGATCCTTGATGAGCCGACGACCGGTGTGGACCCGCTCTCGCGCCAGCAGTTCTGGACCTTGATTGAGCGCGTCCGGGAGTCGACTCCGGGGATGAGCGTGCTGGTCTCGACGGCCTATATGGATGAGGCTCAGCGATTCGAATGGCTGATTGCCATGGACGCGGGCCGGATCCTGGACACCGGCACTCCGAACGAGTTTCGGGAGCAGACGGGAGCCTCGAATCTTGAGGAGGCGTTCGTGGCTCTGCTGCCCGAGGAGAAGCGTGGTCACAGCGGTGGCTTGACCATTCCTCCGAGGGTCGACGATGGCGGCGAGCCGGCAATCGTGGCCAAGAACCTGACCATGCGGTTCGGGAATTTCACGGCCGTCGACAATGTGAACTTCGAGATTCGTCGTGGCGAGATCTTCGGCTTCCTCGGTTCCAACGGCTGTGGCAAGTCGACAACCATGAAGATGCTGACCGGCCTGCTTCCGGCGACGGAGGGGGAGGCCAAGCTCTTCGGCAAGTCGGTCGATGCCGGCAGCCTCGAGATTCGCAATCGGGTGGGTTACATGTCGCAGGCGTTCTCCCTTTATGGAGAACTGACCGTTGCGCAGAATCTCTGGCTCCACGCTCGACTTTATCATCTGCCCCTTGAGACGAGAAAAGCGAGGATCGCCGAACTGGTCGACCAGTTCGGTCTGGGACCGTACGTCGACCAGGTCTCCGAATCGCTGCCACTGGGCTTGCGTCAGCGTCTTTCGCTTGCCGTGGCCATCATTCACGAACCCGAGATGCTCATTCTCGACGAGCCGACCTCGGGTGTCGACCCGGTGGCCCGCGACGAGTTCTGGGAAGTCCTCATCGAACTTTCTCGCAATAAACAGATTACGATCTTTATTTCAACGCACTTTATGAACGAAGCGCAGCGGTGCGACCGCATGTCGCTGATGCATGCGGGCAAGGTGCTGGCGTGCGACACTCCCGCGGCACTTGTTGCCGCTCGAGGGGCTCCCGACCTGGAGACCGCGTTCATTGAATACATCGCCGACGCGATTGGTGAACCCTCGACATCCGAGAATGGCGCGGCCGGCGAGCAAGTAAATTTCGGATCGATGGGCCAGTCTCGCAGGCATGCCGCCGGAGGCTCCTCGGCGTCGATCCTCCACCTGGGACGGTTGTTGGCCTACGCAAATCGGGAGACGCTGGAGATTCTCCGCGACCCGATTCGGCTGGCATTCGCCTTCGTGGGGTCGGCGATCTTGATGCTCGTCTTCGGCTTCGGGATCACGACCGACGTTGAGGACATCCGTTACGCCGACCTTGACCTCGATCAGACGCCGGAGAGTCGCGCCTACCTCGAGTCGTTCGCGGCTTCGCGCTCGTTTTGGAAGCAACCGTCGGTTCACAATCCGGACGAGCTGCAGCGTCGACTCAAATCGAACGATATCTCCGTGGGAATCGAGATGCCGCCCCGGTATGGGAGGAATCTGCGGAAGGGCTCGCCACTGGAAGTCTCCGCAGTCGTGGACGGCGCCAATCCGTCTCGGGCCGAGACGATCAAGCAGTACGTCGAAGGAGTGAACGCCTCTCATTACGAGGACCTCTACCGACGCAAGTATGGCCGTGTGCCGAATTCGTATGTGTCGGACATGCAGATGCGATATGCGTATAACCCTACGTTTGAAAGCATCTATGCGATGGTGCCAAGCGTACCCCCGATCCTGCTGATCCTGATCCCCGCGGTGCTGATGGCTGTCAGCGTCGTCCGAGAAAAAGAGCTCGGCTCGATCATCAATTTCTACGTGACGCCCACGTCGCGACTCGAATTCTTGCTCGGGAAGCAACTCCCCTACATCGTGATCGGGATGATCAATTTCACGATCCTCACGATCATGGCCATCTTCGTGTTCGACGTTCCCATCAAGGGGAGCGGCCTGACCTTGATCCTCTGCGCCTTGGCCTATGTCACCACGACGACCGGGATCGGTCTTCTCGTCTCGACATTCACCTCGAGCCAGGTCGCCGCGGTCTTTGTCACTGCGATCGTCACGATGCTGCCCACGACCCAGTTTTCTGGCCTCCTTCAACCTGTCTCGACGCTGCAAGGCAGTGCGCGGGTCGTCGGGACCCTCTGGCCGACCACGTATTACATGCGGGCCAGTGTTGGGGCGTTCACGAAGGGACTCGGCGCCGAGCAGCTCAGTCGCGATGCCCTGCTGATCGCCGCGTTCATACCGGTCCTGACCTTGCTCACCGCGGTTGCCCTCAAGCGTCAGGAGGCCTAGTGCGAAGCGTTGCCAATATCTTCTGGCTCGGCACCAAGGAACTGCGCAGCCTGAGGAGCGACTACGTCCTGGTCGTTTTCATGATCTATGCGTTCACGTTCTCGATCTACTCGCAAGCGAAAGGGACCTCGTCCGAGGTGAACAACGCGTCGATCGCCTTCGTGGACGAGGATCGTTCCACACTCTCAAGGAATTTGATTGGTGCCTTGTATCCGCCCCGGTTCAAGACGCCCGTGCTGATCGAAGCCAAGGAAGTCGCTGACGCGATGGATGATGGCCGGTTCATGTTCGTCGTGGCCATTCCGCCCCGGTATGAGGCCAATCTCCGGGCCGGCCGCCGGGCTGAATTGCAGGTGAATATCGATGCGACCGCGATGCTCCAGGCGAGTATTGGCGCCTCCTACATCCGGAACATCCTGACTGCCGAGATTTCGAGATTTCTGTCCCGATCCGACGGCGGCACCGACGAGGGGCTATCACCCAAAATCGTCGTTCGCAAAGCGTTCAACCCCAATGGGGATACCTCGTGGTTCACCAGTATTGTCGGCATCATCAATCAGGTGACCATGTTGACCACCATCTTGACCGGCGCTGCGCTGATTCGCGAACGTGAGCACGGCACCATGGAACACCTGATGGTGATGCCGTTGACGGCAGTTGAGATCGCCCTGGCGAAAGTCTGGTCGAACGGGCTGGTCATCCTGATGGCGGTCACCCTTTCGCTCTTCGTCGTGGTCGAGAGGATTCTCGCCGTGCCGATCGCCGGCTCGCCCGCACTTTTCTTGTTCGGCGTGGTCCTCTACCTGTTCTTCGCGACCGCCCTCGGGATCTTTCTGGGCACGATCACACGCACGATGGCCCAGTTCGCCTTGCTGATTATTTTGATTTTGATCGTGCTCCAACTGCTCTCCGGAGGATCGACTCCGGTCGAGAGTCAACCCGACTGGCTGAGGGCGATGACGATCTTTCTCCCCTCGCGACACTTCGTAACGTTCTCACAAGCGATCATCTATCGCGGCGCTGGTTTGAGCGTCGTCTGGCGGCCATTCTTCGCGGTTCTGGCCATTGGCCTGGGCTTCTTCCTTTTCAGCTTGAGTCGATTCCGGAAATCGATCGCAGCGAGTCGCTGATTTCGGCCGGCTCGGTCGAAACCCTGGATTTTCCGGTTGGCTCATGAAGGATCAGGACCGATTCCAACGGAATAGAGACCGATCTGGAGGAAGCCCCGCATCAAGGCTCATTCTTTCTCTACCGGGAAGATGCGATTCCAGTCCGTCTTCATATCCATCACGACCCACCCGCGCTCGGGAGCTTCATCCATCGCCCTGACCAGGCGGCCTACATCGGAGTGGCGATCGTAAGCGTATTCTCGCTCCGCGTCAGTATGATGAACGATCAGGCCGAGTCGTGGGCCGGGGCCAGCGGTCACCCAGCGGAGCATTTCGTAGTCGCCATCGGAGTTTCCGAACGCCGCGATCGGGCGGCGGCCGATCGCCCGCTGGATCCCCACCGGTTTGCCGGCTGCGTCGTCGATGAAATCGATTTCGGGAAGACGGAAAAGCGTGGGTTGCCCGTCTCGGAGTTCATACTTCAGCTTGATGGAACTGCCGATGACTTGCTCGGGAGGGATGCCGTAGGTCGGCTCAGTCCAGGGGCGCATGAATTCGACACCGCCGCCGGAGACGATGAATGTTTTGAATTGATTGATGCGAAGATAAGCCAATAATTCAAGCATGGGTTGGTAGACGAGGTCGGTATAGGGGCGATTGAAGCGGGGATGCCTTGCGGTCTTGAACCAGTCTTTGACGATCGTTGTGAATTCCTCGGACGATTGCCCGGCGTGGCTGGTTGCGAGGAACTGGAGGCGATCGTAACCCGAAACGGACAGGATCGTCTTGATATCCCCCCCGATCGCGGCCTTGAATAAGGGTTGATCTTTCACGTCCGGGTGAGTGGTCGCATACGCTCGAACCCGGTCCACGGCAAAGACGAGCTGGACGTAGAGCGGTTGCTCGCACCAGAGCGTCCCGTCGTTGTCGAAGGTTGCAATCCGTTCGGCGGGAGGGACAAAGTCTGGACTTCCCTGCTTCGTCACCTTGCCGACGAATTCGAGGATCGCCCGTTTTGCCGTCCCTTGATTCCACGATGGGAGTGGGTCGCTTTGACCACTGGCAGGCTGGGCGAAGGTTGCGGCGATAGCCAGCACGATCTGAGGGAATACGTAACGTGAACGCATGGATGATCCTTGAAATGATCCCGTGAAAGCCTCTCGCCGGCCGAGGGCCGGTTCCGGGAACAGTCACTGTCGTTGCACCGACCACCGGGCGATTCCCTCGGTGTTCGGCCTGACCTGATAGGAACGATAAAGGGCCCCCCCGATCATTGCCAGGGTGGCCCTTCTCGCTTCCAAAGATGCATTGACCAGGGAGGCCCGGCTCCAGCTCGGATCAGCGGCCTCGGTGGTGTCGGCGGATTAAGGCCTTGAACGCCGCCAATGAGCTGAGCCTGGCCTCCGTTCGCGCGGCAACACGGTGCGGGACCGACAGGTGCGCGGGCGTTGGATCTCGTCGTTCTTTGCGACGAGAGTGCCCGAGCGGTCCGACCGGGAATTTGCGTGTGGACGACGCGGCTGCCACGTAGGCCGTTGGCGTTGGGGGGGAGCTGGCGTCTCTGATGGGAGCCGTTGGAGAGGGACTGATGTCGCTGATGGGAGTCGCTGAGACCGTGATCGCCGCCGATTTCATGACGGTGGCCGCGGCCGATACGGGCTTGGCCTGCAGCGTGCCGTTGGGGGCTCCCGACGGCATCGCGAGCCCTGGTGTGGCGGTGATCGTCGTCAAGATCGAGAACGACCGGCTCGACGTATCGCCGAGGTAGACGTCGATCTGGTAGGCCTGGTTGAGGTCGGAAACGTTCGGATCGGGCTCAAAGTAGAGATCGGCCGTTGACGCATAAGTCGTCGCCCCGGTTTGCTCTCGTAAGAGGACGGCCATCCACGAACCGTTCGATCCATCGGACTGGTACGATCCTCCACTCCCCACGCGTTTCACGACGACGCGCGCCACCGTTGTGGTGGTGGGCAAATTCGCGAGGACGAGATGAACATCCTGCTTGCCGTCGGGGCCCTTCGCCGAAGCGAGCTGAGCCAGGTCGTGGCCATCCTGATTCAGTGAAGTCGCCACGGGGTTGAGTAATCGCGGGTCGGCGAGGACGCCTGAGAGGAGAACCGGGCCGGACGTGGATCCATCGGCATAGCGAATCAGAATCTGGAGATTCTGGGGCTTCAGATTTCCGTCGGACCCGAGGAAGCTCGAATTCGGCGCGAGGTAGAGGTCGCCAGTGGGGGCATAGGAGCCGGCCCCGCCTGACTTTCGGATCAGTTTGGCCCCAGGCAGGTAGGCGGATCCTTGGTAGGCCCATCCTCCGCCTCCGATGGCCCAGACTTCCACCTGGCTCACCTGCACGTCGGTTCGGAGGCCGGTCAGGCCGATGCGGAGATCCTGGATCCCGTCGCCCTGAGGGGTCGGTGTGAGACCGGTAAAATCGGAGCCGTCCTGGCCGTAAGACCTGGCCACGAGACCAGTCACCTTGGCGTTGGGGTCACCCACCACGCCCCACGCGGTCACGAAGCTCGTCGAGCCATCGGCGAACGTAATGAGCATGTCGTAATGGTTAGAGAGATTGGTACCCGACTGGATGCCATTCTCACGGGTGACCGAGGGGAGGTAGAGGTCCGCGGTTGTCGAATAGGTTCCAAAGTCGGTGGACGTTCGGACCAGCCCGGCCCGCCAGATTCGTGAGTCGCGGTTGAAAAGGGTCGGGACCACACTGGGGAGCGGGGCGACGTACTGGTAATGGCCGTAGCCGTAGGGGAGCACATCGATCTGGGCGATCGCCTTGTTTGCGGGAAGTCCCGCCAGGACGATGTGAATGTCTTGATAGCCGTCAGCGCCGACCGTCGGGCTGGCCCCGACGAAGTCGGAGTTGTCCTGACCGAGCGACGTCGCGGTCACCTTGGGCGGGCCGTTCCCGACCCGCAGGAGCGGGTCGGTTACCTCGACTCCGTACAGGCTCAGGGATGCGGTCGTACCATCTGCGTAAGTTACGAGGATATCGTAGTGGCTCGAGCCGTGGAAGGATTGGGAGGGCTGAACGTAGATGTCAGCTTTGCTTGAGAATCGCGTGGGGCCAGTGAGTTCGCGTACGACTCCAGCACGCCAGACTCGTGGGTCCAGGCCGGGTGTGTTGAGTGGCAGGTCCGTTGTGGCGTATTGATAGTGGCCCCCTCCGTAGGGGTAAATGTCGATCATCCGGATCGCCAGGTCGGTGCGTAGGCCCGCCAGGACGATATGAACATCCTGGAAACCGTCCGGGGCCGTCGTGGAGCTGCGGCCGACCAGATCCGAGCCGTCCTGATTGTAGGTGACCGCGGTGACGCGCGGATACGCCGTCGCTGGCGCAATCGAGGCGAGTTCCTGACTGGCGAGGCCTCCCGATTCGAACTGGATCGTGACCTTCCGCCCGGCCTGGGCAAACGCGCCCGAAGTCGTTGAAATGTTGCCACTGAGGTTCGTGAGCCTCAGCTCCGCCGGATCGAGCGTGCCGGGGTCGCCGATCCGGATCGACGTGAAATCACCACTCGTTCCAGCAATAAGTGCTGTTGAATAGAGGAATTGATTTTCAGTGACCGAGCCACTGAGATAGAGGCGTCCGCGATTCTCGCGGATGATCCCACCGTGCTCAACGGCAAGGACTCCCGCGGCCACGGTGCGTGTCGAGGCCGCCGGATTCGACGCGGGGGACCAGAAGACCGGGTCTCGAAACGTGTTCCCTTCAATCTTGAGGTCGAACACTGGCGAGTGAGACCAGCCCCAAGGAGCCGGGTAGGGCGTGCTTCCCTGCCAGGCACCCTGCGTGGCACTGGAGGTGATGAAGAAGGGAAGAGCCCCGATGACGAGGTTGTTGCGGACCACGGTGCCAACCCGAGTCCCGGCGAGTTGGAACGCAATGGACGAGGATTTTCCAAGGCTCGACGTGTCGAGGGTGTTCCCTTCGTAGACGTCGTTGACGAAGCCTCTTGTGATCGAGACGGCGTAATCACCGGCGGGAAGATCGCCATCAAGAAGATAGTTTTGCGGGTCGATGGTCTGGGAGATCCGAAACCAGCGCCCCGCGGCCGGTCCCGAGAGGATGGCGACGATATCGCCCGCCTCTCCGGGCGGCCCTTGCAGGGTCCCTACCTGGAGGAGCCGTCGACTGACCGAACTGACAAAGGCCTTGCCTTCGTAATGGGGGTAGTAAGACTCGGTCAGAATCAGCTCGGGGAAGTTGTACCGACCTCCCGGACTGACGGCGGCATCGCGGCCGATCCCCCCATCGACGAGGTTGTTGCGGACGGTCGTATTGCTGCTGTTGCCGGTGAACAAGAGAAAGCCATAAGTGATGCCGGTCGGGTCAACCTGATGGGCATGATTGGCCTCCAGAACCACGTCGTGGCCGTATCGGATTGCGAATACCTGCGACACGGAGGTGCCGGCCGTCGCGCCTCGGTATTCGTTGCCCACGATTTTCCAGGGGCCGCCCCACAACTCGACCTGGCCGCCGCGGAGAATATTGTTGGCGATCACTCCGCTGTCGTCGTAATTACCCCGGATCAGGCGGACGTAAGTGAGATTGTAGGAATCAACGGATGTGGTTGGGGCATATTCGATGTCCAGGTTTCGGAAGTTGAGGTCGACTTTGGGATTGGGGCCAAAATTGTGCTCGCCGTATGCGGACCCGATCACCGCGGGGTTCATCTGAAACTCGATGGCCCAGCGGATCGGGGTGGCGAATCGGATCGTGAGGCCGTCGAGTGTGGTGTGGCTCTTGTGGATCTTGATCGCAGAGGTCCAGGCCGGGGCTCCGCTCGCCTGGGAGAACGAGAAAATGGCGCCTGGCTCGGCGAGCAAGGAGATGGAATTGGGTAGGTCGATCGGCTCTGAGAGCGGGTACACTCCCGCCTTCAGGCGAATCGTTCCGTACTGTTTCGCCAGCGTATTGAGGTCTTGCCCCTGCTGACTGATCGAGGTCGGATCGACGGTGATCGAGGTGGCGGCGGCCCCAGGATCGCGGAGTGCCGGATCGGCGACGCCACCGCGGAACTGGGTGACGTACTGGACCGAGTCACCGTTGAGTCGGAACCGCAAGCTCATCAGGGCGTCGGATTCGTCGCGGATGGGCGCGAAGATCAGGTCGGCTTTGGTGGGATCAGCGAGGGGGCGGATCGTCAGCAACTTCGCGCGGTTGGCGTCAGTTGGAGTCCAGAGCCATCCGATAGTGTCGCTGAGCACGGCTTCGGCAATCGACCACCCCGCAGGGAGTCCGGAAAGAGTGACGTGGACGAGCCCGGGCGTCTCGGCGGTCCGGCCGTCCTGTCCCGACCAAAGTGCCGAAGCGCCGGAGAACGAGATCGGGACGCTCGGACTCTGGGGCGGAGTGGCCAGAAGCGTTGGGTCGGGCGTCGTCGCGATGGTGGCGACGAGTTGACTGCTCGGGGAGCCATTGAGATTGGGACTGGCGTCCATTTTGCCAATCCGATTATATCCGACGGTCACCGTGACGGTTTCGCCCACCGAGAGGCCGGCGACCGGGTTCAAATACAAGTCAGCGCGGCTCGGGTCGGTCGGATCGAGGAAGATTTCCGCCTTGTTGTACGATGAGGAGAGCCCGTTGGGGCGCGGTCCGGCCAGCCATGTGATTGTCGAGCCGTCGAGAGCCGGCATCGTCACGACGACCGCGTCACTATCAACGTTGAAATTGCTCCGCCCCCCATCGGTCGCCCGGCGATAGTCGAGCAGATTCGATAGCTTGAGGTGAATGTCCTTGATGCCATCGGGGCCGACGGCCAGTCCGGGGCCGGTCAGGTCGGGACCGTCCTGCCCCGCCCAGGTCACTCCGAGTTCCTTGCCCTGAACCCGAAGCTGAAGGTTGACCGGTGAGGTCGAGAACAGGTCGCCGATGGCCGCCGTTGAGCCGTCGGAATACCTGATTCGGATCAATTCGTAACGCGTATTTGCTGGGTCGTTGAACCAGGGTTCGAGATAGAGGTCGGCTTGCGTTGACCACGAGTTGGCCGCCTGGTTCTGGTCCCTGACGAGGAGGGACTGTGACGACAGGCTGGACGTGGCCGTCCAGTACCCTCCGTATTGCCTTTGAACCTCAACGCGCTCGATCGCCCGGCTCGGGTCGAGACCGAGCAAGCGGATCGAGATGTCCTGGTATCCGTCCGGCCTGGCGCCATCCCGGCTCACGAGATCCGTATTATTCTGTCCGACCCAGGCGGCCATCTCGGCGAGGAGTACACGATCTTCGAGACCTTCCAAGCGGAATCGGCCCCGTCGTGCCGTCGGTGACTTATCTCGGAGCGGTGCCACGTTGAAACTCCCGATTCATGGGCGTGGAACGAACCCATCCCTTGAGGGGAAAAACCCCTTTTTGGAGAGAGCATCACAGCGTTGTGACTGAGAATTTGAACGGAGTCTGACTGGGCAAGAAAACGCAATACGGCGAAGTAGGCCGCGTTGACGCAGCATCGCGTACGCAGTCTAATTGAAAATTGGCTCTCAGTTTAACTTGGCGTTGTTGGCCAACGATCAACTGATCGTTGGTCGCTGTAGCTTACCATCCTTTTTTCATTGAAGTCGGCAAAGTCGTTGGCCGACACACAAGTTTGCATTGAAAATCCGAACAGAGTCGATGGGTTGAAAGACGTATCTCCTTGCTTACGCCTAGCGATGTGTCTGACATGTTGGGAAGACGGCGTTCGATGGGCACGAATCGAGTTGGTGCGGACGTCGAACTTGATCTCATCGCGGTGTCAAACTGAGATCAAGGCATTTGCGGAAACGAAGTCGCTCCTGGATTTCCCTCGAGCACTGCTCCCGTCGCGGGGTCGATTGACAGGGCCAGGTCTTCGTCGTCGCGGGTGTAGAAGTAGAAGCCGTACATCATCTCATTGAAGGTTTGATCGCCGTTGCCGACCGTCTGTTTGGGGTCGGGATTGAACGGGTTGAACTCCGAGTTGTCGAAGTGCGCCAGCACTTCAAACGTCGTTCCTTTGGGGAATTTCTTGGTCCCGGGCGTCCATCGGAAGGACTGCTGCCAGTCGAATTGGTAGTTGGGAATCAGAAGAAGGGTGTCGGTGAGCCCGTTGGGATGCCGGGCGAGAAACGTCATATCCTTGCCGCGCACATGCATGTGTGCGAATAGACCGACTCCGGTTGCGTCGAAATTGAGTTGGCGGCTGGCGGAGACCGGGTGGGCCGGCGCAAACGGAGGAATTTCGAATCGTGTAGTGTAAACCTGCCGGTGTTGCAATTGCTTCCGAACCACGGTGCGCGGAAACTTCAACCCGACCGAGAGCCGCACACGCTCGGCCTTGCCCGTCGTCGTGTAATGGATCTGGAGGCCGAGAACGCTCCCCTTGGGAATGAGGTAGGCCGTCCCGTCATCCAGGACCATGGGATCGCCACCAGGAACTCGCCCGGTGATAAAGTTTTCCTGACGCGGTCGTTCACCAAGCTTATTATAGGCGAGGTTCGCGTGGTGGACGGCCCGAGAATTGTCAGAAATAATCTCGATCGACTGAACCCATGTGTCGTGAGTGAAGACAAAGGGTAAGATCGCGTAGCGATAGTCCACATAGCCGGTGGCTGGAATCTCGTGCGCCAGTAGCATGGTGGTTGTCAGGTCAGGGGTGCCGATCCGCCATTTTCCGGTGGGGAATTCTCGCAATTTCGGTTCTTGCCCGCTGTTTCCCCTGGGCGTTCCCCCCTGGATCCAACCCAGGAATGTCTCCCGCTCCGTTTCGCTCAGGCCGCGGCGGTTGGCGAATCGCCCGTGCTTGTCGCTCGCGAACCAAGGAGGCATGCGTCGGTCGCCGACCACTTCCTCAATCATCGCCGCCTGGCTGGCGACATCGCGATACGTGACCAGGGGGAACGGGGCCTCGGCCCCCCGATGATGGCAGTCCTGACAGTGCCGTTGAACCAAAGGGGCCACGTCTTCGGCGAACGTGGGAACCTTGCCCAACCTGCTTGGATCAGGTGCTGTGATCAGGCAACCATCCACGGATGTCTCGCTCCGTGCGACCTCTCGGCCCGCAAGAATGTCTTCGAGGGCGTCGCGAAGGTCGTGTCGGGAGGCCTGGGGGCGCTCGCCAGTCAACCGGAATTGATCGTCGATCCGGCCGCGATAGCGAATCCGGGACTGGGAGTCGATGACGACGGACTCGGGTGTCCGCCTCAGGCCAAGCTTCCGGGCGCAAGCCGAATCAATGTCCTTGACGAATGGAAATTCGGTCTTGGCCTCGACGGATCGCGCGGCCATCTCGGTAATCGAGTCGTCCGGCCCGACGTTGAGGGCCAGGAACTGAACCCCGCGGTCGCGATACGTCTTCTCGAGCTGAGCGAGCACCGGAAGGTAACGCTGCACGACAGGGCAGGTTGTGTTGGTCGCGACAACGACGAAGGCTTTCTTCTTCCCGAAGTCGTCGAGCGACCGTGTGAGGAATCGAATGTCCTTGAATTGCAGGTTGTCAACCCGTTGGCCGATGGGACTGCGGTCGTCGCCGTCTCCACGGGCGGGGAGACCGAGGATGAGTGCAAGGATGATCGCCGGCCGAAATCGACACCTTCGACGCATCGTCCTTTTCTCCCGGTTTCAAGTTCCCAAGATAAGGAGTCTTGATTGTGACCGAGGAAACGTGAGGGAGCAACGGGCTCGAGGAGAATCAAGAAGACGTGAAATACCGAAACAAGGTTTAGTTTACGGATTTAAAGAATAAGCCATATTGAAGCGGGTGGCTGTTATCCAAGATCCTCGAAGCCGAGCCCGCCGGCCCCACGGAACACCAAAGGGGGGAATCGTGCCCACCTGATGTGGAACGAGGGCGCTCCGCGAGGATTGCAAGCAGAATGAATGCAGTTATGCAGCTGTGTGACTCTTGGCTCAGTCGAGCCGACCTGCCAGAGTCGGTTCGACCTTCTTGAGTTCCTGGACGACGAGGTCGGCCATGAGTTCCCCCCCTTTGGGCGTGAGGTGGGTCCGGTCGGCACTCCCTGTCTTGATGTCTCTCGGGTTGAGGACCTCGGCGGCCTTAGGGCCCATCGTGTTCAGAAGTTCGATGCTTCGGGCGTGCAGGTCGACGACCGGGACCGACTTATCTCGGCCCAGCCGCTTCACGGCCACGACATAGGGACCGAGGTCAGATTCGATTTTTCCCTCGAGAGAGAATCGCCTGCGCGTCATTGAGGTCACGAGGATCGGTTGGGCGCCGATTGACTTGGCTTCATCAATGTATCGGGTCAGGCATTGCCGATAGCTGGTTTCGGGGTGGGTCTCTCGTTTCGGTCCTTTTCCTGGTTGGTCGTTGTGGCCGAACTGAATCAGGACGTAGTTGGGTTGCAATTCCAACGCTTTCCGCCAATGGCCTTCGTCCACGTAGCTCCGTGAGCTCCGGCCCGAACGGGCCATGTTGATGCACTCAACGCCTGGGCCAACCCGCTGGGCGAAACTCGGTCCCCACCCCGAACCGTCCGCCACCGTCGAGTCACCACTCAGGACGATGCGTATCTTCGGCGTGGCGACCGACTTCTTCGCGTCGCGAGCTTCAATGGCCGGAGCCATCGGCGGGTGCGCGAAGGTCTGTGCCGTGATCAACAGCAAGACCCCCCCTGCTCTGCGAACCATTGACCTGGAGGATCGGGTGGGGTGCGCCATGCCTTGCCTCCGGCTCCGACTGAGGTCTCGTTCAGTGATGTCGTCTCTGCCGCGGACGGAATCAATCAGGCGAGAATCTCACGGATCACGTTGCCGTGGACGTTCGTCAAACGCCTTTGAATGCCGTTGTGGTAATACGTTAATCGCTCGTGGTCGACTCCCAGCAGCTTGAGCACGGTGGCGTGAAAGTCGTGCCAGTGGACCGGGTTTTCGACCGCTTTCCAGCCGATATCGTCGGTCGATCCGTAGGCGAAACCGTGCTTCAAGCCCGCGCCTGCCATCCAGACGGAAAAACCATTCGGGTTGTGATCCCGGCCTTTGCCGACGATGTCCGAGGCCGACTGGGCGAACGGGGTGCGGCCAAACTCGGTGGTAAAGAGCACGAGGGTGTCGTCGAGCAAGCCACGACGGCGCAGGTCTTGGATCAGTGCCGCGACCGGCCGATCAATTCTTAGTGCTTCCTGGCTGTGGTTTTCCCGCATGTCCTCGTGTCCGTCCCAGTTTCTCCGCGGGCTACCGAACGTTCCTCCCGAGAAGAGTTGAACGAACCGGACCCCACGTTCCAGGAGTCGGCGAGCGATCAGGCACGAGCGGCCGAAGTCGGCGGTCTCGGGCCGGTCCAGGCCGTAGAGGGTCTTGGTGTTTGCGGGCTCGCCGTGGAGATCGGCCACTTCGGGGACGGCGACCTGCATCCGGGCGGCCAGCTCGTAGCCGCGCACCCGGGCGGTGAGCACATCATCGTTGTCGTGATCACGCAGATGTTGATGGTTCATCGCGGCGGCGAGGTTGCGCGCGGCGGCGTCGGCGTCCGCCGCGATCGCGCGAGCGGGGAAGAGGTCATCGATCGGCGGGCCATTGGAACGGATGACAACGCCTTGGTGGCGTGCGGGCAGGAAGCCGTTGGTCCAGTTGATCGTGCCCCCGGGGGGGCGTTCCCGGGCGTCCGGGATGACCACGAAGGCGGGCAGGTCATCGGCCTCACTTCCTAGGCCGTAGCTCATCCAGGCCCCCAAGGTGGGAAACCCATTGAGCCGGAACCCGCTGTTTTGCTGAAACGTGGCCGGCGTATGGTTGGAGGTCTCGGCAAACATGGAATGGATCACGGTGAGCTCGTCGGCCACCGTCGCGAGTTCCGGGAAGAGGTCCGAGACCCAGAGGCCGCTCTGACCGCGCTGGCGGAATTCCCAGTCGGGCCGACGGAGCCGGCCGACCTGGCCGAAGAAGACGTCGGGTCGCTCGTTCGACGGCAGGGACTTGCCGTGGGCTCGAATCAGGCCTGGCTTGTAGTCGAACGAATCCACCTGGCTCAGGGCCCCGACGAGGCAAATGTGGATTGCCCGAGTTGCTTTGGGGGCGAAGTGGGGACAGTGAGACGCCGACTCACCCGGCACGGCCGCCTGGAGCGTGCCTTCACGGAGCATCAATTCGGCGAGCGCTGCACCGCCGAGACCGTTTCGGACCCATGAGAAGAACTCGCGACGGTCCATTCGGTCCCCTCCTCCCTCTCTGGTATTATTAATCAATATAGATAAATTCATTGCTGTTGAAGATGGCGCGGGCCAGGACGGGTAAGCCGTGGCTCACCACGACCTGACGGGCCCGCTCGCGCTCGACGCCGGTGGGCGCTCGGCCGAACGCGAGCTGATAGGCCCGCTCGACTTGCCGTTCGACGTTCTCGCCGGCCTCGCTTTGCAGTCGCTCCCCCAGACGATCGGACAGGCGGAGGGTGAGGTCGTTGTTGAGTAAGGCCAGGGCTTGCAATGGGGTAATGGTGACAGCGCGTCGGGGGGCGGTTGTCGAGGGGTCGGGGCAGTCGAAAGCATCGAGAAAGTGGCTTCGTCCCCCGCGTGCCCAGGTCCGGTAGATCGTGCGACGATCGAAGTCGGGGCCGACCGCCTCGATCGTTGTGTACAGAGTCGAGGCTGCGCCTTGACACTCGCGACCTTGAACTCGCGGTAGCCCGGCCCCCCTTGCCGTGGGTTCAGGACGCCCGCTACGGCAAGCATCGCATCGCGGACGGCCTCGGCCTCGAGCCGCAGGGGAGCCTTGCGCCAGTAAAGTCGATTCGTTGCGTCACGCTTCGCGGCTTCGGGATTCAGTCGCGAGGACTGGCGATACGTCGCCGAGGTCACGATCTGGCGATGGATCTGTTTGAGACTCCAGTGTTGCGAAACCAGCTCGGCGGCGAGCCAGTCGAGCAACTCAGGATGTGATGGCTGGCCCCCTTGGAACCCGAAGTCGCTGGAGGTCTCGACCAAGCCGGAACCAAAGTGCCCCTGCCAGAGCCGATTGACGATCACTCGCGCGAACAGAGGATTGCGCGGGTCGGTGACCCAAGCGGCGAGCCGGAGCCGACGCTCGCGGTCGCTCGAGTCGGGTGTCAGTCCGAAGTCGGCCGCCGGCTCGGCCACCTCCGACAGGCCACCGGCGGCGATTACTTCAGCGGGTTGCGAGGCATCGCCTCGGATCAGTCGATGAACCGGCTCCGGCGGGCGTGGCGTATTCGCGTAGACTTTGCGGACACTCGTTTCGACCAGGGACCAAAGTGAGTCAAGCTCGGCCAGCAGCCGGGCCCGTTCGGACCGAAGTTCGGGCGAGAGCCCTGCTTCGGTCGACGCGATCGCGCTGAGATCGTGTTCGGACCTCGAGGAACTCGCAACCTCCTCCGCCGAGAGCGCCCGATCGTACAACCGCGCTCGGAGCACTTGTCCGCTGAGCGTCGTTTCGCGAGAGGGCTGACCATGCCTCAAGCCAAAGACGACCTGGGCTTGGCCCGCCGCAAACGTGGTGAGCCCCGGCGCTTGGTACGGGGTTCCATACGGCTTTCCCTCCCGGTAGGCGGTGATCGTGCCCTTTTCGTCGTACACGATCGCGATGTGGATCGGGCGGCGGACGGCCTCGAGTTCTTCGGTTCCGTGAAAGCTCTGTGTCCGCGCGTAGTTCTCGCTGCCGGCCATCCAGCGGCCTGGTTCGCGTTCGGCGAAAACGATCGTGTCGAAGGCACGGCCGTCGAGCGTCTGGACCCCGATGACTCCGCCTCCTGACTGTTCGAGCAGGTCGAGCCTGACCCAGGCTTCGAGCGTCTTCGCCTTCAGGTCAACCGTCAGCGGAACGGTTCTGGCAAATCCCGAAGGGGGGTGGACCTTGATTCCGTTCCGCCCCAGCCGGGCTCCCCCGACGAGTGTGCTCGTCAGCTTGCCGACATGGTCTTGTTCGTCCTGATCGAAGTCCCATCGTGCGATCGGGACCGGTGGCGTGGGAAGCTGATTGACTGTGGAAGAGGAGGAAAGTTGCGCCCGGCTGGGCTGTTCGATTGCGAGCAGCCGGCGTTGGAGTTCGGGAATCCGACGTCTGGCCGCCTGGACGTCAGGCGCCAATGGGGCCACGTCTTGCACCCCGTGGCGAACTCCGGCCAGTGAGGCGACGATCCGGTAGTAATCGACCTGGCGAATGGGGTCGAACTTATGATCATGGCAGCGGGCGCAGTGGATGGTCAGGCCGAGGAAGGTTTGGCCGACGGTGCTGACCATGTCTTCGAGCTCGTCTTGACGGACCACCTTCCGCATGGCCGCGCTTTGCTGGCCTTGCCCGACGCTGTCGAAGGCCCCGGCGACCAGAAATCCGGTCGCTTCAATCGCGTCAGACTCGTTCGGCCTCAGCGCGTCTCCCGCGAGTTGCAGCCGCGTGAACTCGTCGTAAGGAAGGTCACGGTTGAGGGCGTTGACGACCCAATCTCGATACGGCCAGGCATCGGGCCGGAACTCATCGTGCTCAAAGCCGTGGCTCTCACCGTACCGAGCGAGGTCGAGCCAGAGCCGTCCCCAACGCACTCCATATTGGGGCGAGGCCAGGTAGCGATCGACCAGCCGTTCGTAAGCGTCGGTTCGCTCATTGTGTACGAATGCGTCGACCTCTTCCGGTGACGGCGGAAGTCCCAGCAAGTCGAATGAGAGTCGGCGAATCAGGGTTCTCCGATCGACGGGCGGACGAGGAGTGAGCCGCTCGGTATCGAGTCGATGGAGAATGAATCGGTCGATCGTGTTTTCACACCAGGATGCGTCGAAGACTGCCGGAGGCGTTGGCCGAACCACCGGCTGTAAGGACCACCAGTCGCGCCCGGCGCGCTTCTCCGTTGACAGGCGAAAGGTGTCGATCGGATCCTGTCCCCACCCTGCCCCATTTGCGATCCAGCGTCTCAACGTTGATTTTTCCGCCGCGGACAGCGCCGACTTTGGCGGCATCGTCCCGTCCGCGACCTGTTCCCAGAGGAGACTTTCGTCCGGCTTGCCGGGGACGAACGCCTCGCCGCTGGTGCCGCCTCGCCGCGCTGAGGACCGGCTCGAGAGGTCGAGGCCTCCCTTAGGGTCAGATCCGGAGTGGCAGTCGAGACAGCGTCGCGCCAGGATCGGCGCGACCTCGCGGTCAAAGTCCAGGGCCTCCTCGGCTTGCGCAAGGTGGCCCGAGACCCAAGAAGCGGCGAGTGCCAATCCCAGTATCGTCAAAGTTGAGAGACGCAAGGGGGCACCTCGAACTTGTCTGACTGAATCGGCCTTGGGGAGTCGCACGAGATACGGAGGCTTGGTCTTGACCTCTGATTGAGCCATGGTACTGGAACTCAAACCAGGTGTCTGTCGAACGCGGGTCATTCTTGCAAAGTTCGCACTCGATTGCATCGAAAACCGCGGTTGCCCGTGGTTTCGCGGATTGGTTTGGCCAACGCCGACGTGAGAAAGTACCGAAGGTTTGCGTCCGACGATCAGGTGATCCACATGGCCCTGGCCGCGTTCTCACGAAATCGATGACGACCGCATGCGGTAAGTCCTTCGTTGGTTTCTTTTTGGCCGTCGAATCCGCCACCTTGCCCGGTTATCGTGGAGTCCGTGGCAGTCGCAGATTCTGAAATTTGACGCGAGTGCCTGCCGATGCTTGAGCCTGTCGATCCAGTTGGGGATGTCGCCGCCGGGGGAAGTTTGGGATCGCTCGTCCCTTCGTACTTGGTGTGTCCCGCCTCGGCATTCGGTCGGCCGGTCTGTCGGCTCGGTCTGGCCACACGAGGCGGTGCCGCGCTCACGCCGGACGACGTTCTGTACGCGCTGGACCGTGGGATCAACTTTTTGAGTTGGCCGGGTGAGTCCGACGAACCCGGCGGCCCGGACGCGGTGAGCCAAGCTGTCGCGGCGCTTGGGCCTCGGCGCGAGTCGGTCGTCGTCTGTGTCCAGTTCGGCGCTCGGACGGCGGCCGAGGCTGCAAATGAGCTTCGCATGATCCTGGCGACGCTCAAGACCGACTCGATCGACGTGCTGACGTTCTACTACATTGAACAAGCGGCTGAATGGCACACGCTCGCCGCGCCCGGCGGAGCCTTGGATTATTGTCGGGCCGCGCAGCGTGCTGGGGTCATCCGCAAGATTGGGATCACCAGCCATCAGCGGCCGCTCGCCGCCGAGATGGCTCGCAGTGGACTGCTCGATGTCTTGATGGTCCGGTACAACGCCGCTCATCGGGGGGCGGAGCGTGAAATTTTCCCGACGACCGATCACCTGGGTCTCCCTGTGATCGCTTATACTGCCTTGCGCTGGGGGGCCCTGTTGCGGCCGACGCCTGACGATCCTCCTGGCTTTTCCGTGCCCCCTGCTCCGTCTTGGTATCGATTCGCACTCCAGTCTCCCTCGGTCACGGTGGCCCTTGCGGCTCCGCACGACCGTGCTGAGTTGGAAGAAGACCTGGAAGTTCTCAACGCCCCCGAGCCGCTCGACCCCTTCGAATATTCCCGGTTAGCCGCGCATGGAGACCGGGTTCGCCGGCACGCCGGCCGCTTTCCGTGACCTTGGCAAATAAGGTCGGAGATTCAGTCGTCAAATACCGACTGGACTTGCCTCCTTTGTCAGGCTTGACGCAGCTAAAAGGTGAGTGAAGCCGGTTGTCAGGTTTTGGCGATTCGGTTACGTTCTAGGCTATGAAACTTGCGAGACGTGAATTCAAGAATGCTTTGTTCATCATCGTTGGCATCCTTTCCGCGGGGATGGGTCTGCATGGATTTCTTTTTTCGAGCCGCTTCATTGACGGCGGCGCCACGGGCGTGTCGATGCTGCTGGCGAAGGTACTTGGCTTTCCGCTCTCCGCCTTGATCGTGATCATCAACCTGCCGTTTATCGCGCTCGGCTACCGTCAGATCGGCCGAGCCTTCGCCATTCGAAGCTCCGCGGCGATCGTTGGCTTGGCGATCTGCCTCGCGACGGTCCACTATCCCGACGTGACCTCCGACAAGCTCTTAACGGCGGTTTTCGGCGGCTTTTTCATCGGGGCCGGAATGGGGTTGGCGATGCGCGGAGGGGCGGTGCTCGACGGCACGGACGTGGCGGCCCTCTTGATCAGCAAGAAGAGCCATCTCTTTCGGGTTGGCGACGTCATTCTTGGCCTGAACATCATCATCTTCCTCACCGCCACTTTTTTCCTCGGAGCCGACTCCGCTCTGTATTCGATCCTGACTTACGTCTCGGCCTCGAGGACGCTCGACTTCCTGCTGCACGGTATCGAAGAATATACCGCGATTAACATCGTCTCCGAGCACAGCGATGCGATTCGCCAGGCGATTACCGGCATGCTGGGCCGCGGAGTCACGATCTACAAAGGGCGCAGAGGGATGACGGGGACCGACCAGGACATCCTCTTTTGCGTGGTCACCCGGCTTGAAATCGGCAAGATCATGGACATCGTCACCGAGATCGACCGTGTGGCGTTCGTGTACGTTTATCCCCTGGCCGACGTCAAAGGCGGAATCCTCAAGAAGTCGGCCCACATGTAAACCCCGGATCGTTCCGCGCCGCGCCCGCACTTCCAGGCCGCTTTCCTCGTGCCTCCCTGCCCAAAGCCCCAAGCCCTGATCCTCCGCGACTCGTTGCGGGGTTTGCTCCCCCGAGCCGTCACCGTCAACAAAAGTGAGGTGGGGAGGATTTTTTGGGGCGTGAAGTCGTCCTCTCGATCGAGTTAGACTTTCTCTCAGCGATGTCTGCTGATCCCGAGAGTGCTTCTCATTGTGCCTGAGACAGTGAACCCCGAATCGGGGACGTGTCCCATGGCACGGACCGAGTGGGCGGGTACCGCAACAGTCCGTACGCGGACAAGTGCCGTTCCAGTGAGTTTGGCCTCGCGACGTGCCGAAGGTCCCACGCTTGTCAGCGTGCAATTTTGCTATCCTTCCCTGAGTCGCCCCTTGACGAACCAGGGCGGATCGATTAAAACCTATCCTGTCAGGCCGAAGTGGCGGAATTGGCAGACGCGCTAGGTTCAGGTCCTAGTGGGCTAACCATGCCCGTGGAGGTTCAAGTCCTCTCTTCGGCACCTTACGATGAAAGGGGTTGCGGCGACTAGCCGCAACCCCTTTTTTCGTTGTGATTCCTCACCGGTACCTCAATGTGCCTCAGTCGGCACTCGCAGGGCATCGTGTGGCCCCGAATCGGGTCCCTCAAAAAAGACCGCTCCTACGGTGCCATCCGTCGCGACGGAGGGACCATGGCGAATTTGGGGAAAGAGGGAAAACTCTGTGTAACCCGATCTCGCTATGCGGGGCGGGAATACAAGAATTCCTTGAATTCGACATACAGGGGCGACGCCGAATCGGCCATGCACGCCGTGGAACGGGCTGTCAATGGACCCGAATCGTTACGAGGTTAGTGAACCCGAACTCTTACGAGGCCTGACGCTCGCTTGACCGGGCGGTTTCCTCCAGGACTGCCCTTGAATTTCGGCTTTCTTTGGGATTTTTGGCATTCACCCGCGTGACCTGTTGGTTCCTGCCAGGTCCAACAGGGGGCAGTAGGTTCGACCCCAATCGTTACGAACTCTCGACCTCTTGACCTCCGGTTTCCTCCACGGCCGAGGTTCCTCGAACTGACTCTTTCAGATCGAGACTCTCCCTTCGACTTCGAGGACGGCTCCTCCAAGGCCACCGCGACTGAACAAATTAACCAGTGTACATGGTCGGCAGTTCCCGCTCGCAATGGCGACCGTCCCTGGTCTTCGGATCAAGCCCATTATTATCCCCCCCCGCCGCCGTGAACGACTCCTCCAAGGCCGTTTCACTGAACATATCTGCTACTGAACATTGCCGGAGACTTCCTGCCTCGATAGCGGTCGTCTCCCTGGCCTCCGGATCAAGCCTCTGACTAGACTTTCGGACTTTTTCAGCAGTCCTTGACTATGCAAGACGAGCGGACCAACACTCCGACCTCACGACTCTGGATCAAACCCGAATACTCGAAGCTCCTGATCACAGCGACACGCTTTCGCGATACGTGCGGCCCATGCGATGGCCTCCTTACTTGAAGGCAGCTCAAGTACAGTGAATCCACCATTGAGCGGAGGCGCCCACGGGTAGCCTCCCTCAGCGACTGAGCCATTGGCCGAAACTAGAACGGGCGGTACTGTTTCATCAATACCACCGCCGAAAACGTAGACGCCCGCTTCCTTCGCCTCGCGTATCACGGCATGAGCGTCTCGACCCACCGCCTCCCACTCACTGTCGGGTACATTCATTGCAGCACTGGGGAATGAAATGAGATACTTTGCCATGATCTTCTTTCTCTCAGAATTTTGCGGTTAGTGATACAGGCCATGCCTAACAGTGGTTTGAGTTGCTCCACCGAGTTGGGAATCCCCCTCATCATCGCGCGAAACTGACCCTCGGAGACGGTACCATCACGCACGGGGCCGGTATTCTGGAGGGTGTTCAAGCACACCAGGATCGGGCAACGCACGGAGGTCCGCTCGATGGATCAGCTTATCCCCGGCCTTGCCGCGCTGGTAGAGGCGTTCGGCGATGTCTTCCATCCCCAGGTCTACTCCACCTTCCAGGCGCTGATCGCCGGTTGGATCGTCTGCCTTGGCCCGCATACCATCAGCGAGGTCGGGCAGGCCACCGGCCTGGCTGCCCGGCGCCACCACGACACCGCCTATGCCGTGTTCCACTCCGCATGCTGGGAGTGGGACGACCTGGGGATCGTCCTGGCCACGCTGATCCTCACCCATCTGGTCCCCGGCGGTGTCGTCTGGGTGGCCGTCGACGTACGAGCGGCCCGCCCCGCGACAGCCCAAGCCGAGGGGCGCCTCGCGCAAGAAGGGGGATCGCCTCCCGAACCCCAAGGCGATGATCGAGGACACCACGATCTACCCGGCGGAACTCCTGACGATCGACTTCCCGAAGGGGACACGCGAGCTTCGGGTGCAGGTGATGGTCCGCGACCCGCTGGGCCAATGGCGCGACGAGGCGTTGGTGTCGACGGACACGACGGCCTCGGCAGGTTTCGTGATCCTGGGATACTGCCGAAGATGGAGTGTGGAACTGGCGTTCTTCGACAGCAAGCAGTTCCTCGGGCTGCACGATCCGCGGGTGCGGAGCGTGGAGCGGGCGCACCCGATGGCGTGGTTCGTGGGATCGCTGACGATCCTGTGGTACTGCGTGAAAGGTCATGAGGGATCCCACGTCGAACGGGAACGTCCGTGGTACGAGGACCGAGTGATGCCGACGTTCACGGACATGCTTGGTGCGTTACGCTTGCAGATGTGGGAATTCAAAGTTTGCGGAGAGTCCGGCGAGGAGCTACCCTCACCAGAATGCATCAGGAAACTACTCCACAAGCTATCAGCCGTGGCCTGAGGTCCGAACGTCTAGTCTGATCCCAGGCTGAATTATCGGGACGGCTCGATCTCGCTGCGCAAGAAACCGATCAGCAGCCGGTTCACCCGCTCCGGCTCCTCATGGTGCACCCAGTCTGTCGCTTCTTCGAGGACTTCCAGTCTCCCGCGGCCGCACTGTTCGAGGCTTGCCTTGGCGCCTCCCTGATTAAGAAAGCTATCCTTCTCGCCCCAAATGACCATGGTCGGGACGTGGATTCGGGGATCAGGAGGGGGAGAGGGGCGATTCCGTATCGCCGCCCGGTACCAGTTGATCATCGCGGTGATTGCGCCGGGTTCCGACCAAGCGATACGATAGCGATCGAGCTCGACCTCCGTGAAGATCCCGGGACGGCTGCTCCCGCGTACCGCGTCCGCGCCCCGGGGAATCATGAGCACCTCGGGGTATCCCTCACTGCGACATTGAAAACCATTCATAGAACATGATTCGTCCTCGCTCTTCTCTATCCCGGGCATAGAGGCTTGGGTTACGATATGACCTGTCCCGGACCCACGGCTTAGAACGGAGTTCCACCGTGTTCTCGGCATCAACAGTCCGGTCTTCGGGCTATTCATTCTTGTATGGCGGGCTAACGCTGCTGCTCGTCGCCGGGGCAACCCAGGCCAAGGAAACCGACACGAACTCCGCCGGGCCGGCGCCTGTTCGGGAGCAGACCCTGAGAGAGGGCCGCGATCTGTTCTCGCGGGCCTGGGTGCCAAACGATCCCAGGAGTCACGGGGGGGACGGGCTCGGTCCGGTCTTCAATGCCCGGTCGTGTCTTGCCTGCCACGATCAAGGAGGCCCCGGCGGCGCGGGTCCGGTCGAGCGAAACATTGACGTCGCCACGGTGACCGGGGGCCGGTCACAAGGCTATCAATTCACCTATTCCTTCGCCATCGGCTTCGGCACGGGGCAAGGCACGTACCGCTCCGTAAGCAATTTGTCGGAGCCGTCTCGCCGCGGGCCGGAGATCGATGCGAGCGTGCTGGCGACCGTTCACCCCGGCTTCCGCACGTCACGGAGCGTGGTGCTGCACCACTTCGGGACCGACCCCGAGTACCACTCCTGGCGCGCTGCGGTGCCCGGCCCGCACGGCACCGCCCTGATCCGGACCACACAACGTAATCCGACGCCCCTGTTCGGCACCGCCCTGCTCGATTCGCTCCCGGACGAAGCGATCGAGGCGGCCGCGAAGCGGAAGTTCCCGGACTCGACGCGGGTCCGGGGACGGGTCAGCCGCTTGAGAGACGGTCGGATCGGCCGCTTCGGCTGGAAGGCCCAGACGGCGACGCTCGCGGAGTTCGTCCTCTCGGCCGCCGCCACCGAGGTCGGACTGGAACTCCCCGGTCGCCACCAAGCGGCTGACCCCCGCCTCCCCGGCGTGGGCGCGGCGGGATTGGATATGAACGAGGCAGAGTGCGACGCCTTGGTCGCCTACGTGCGAAGCCTCCCCGAGCCGGCCATCCGCGAGTCGTTCGATGCCGACGAGGCGGCGCGGGTCAAGGCTGGCGAGGCGACCTTCGGCTCAATTGGTTGCGCGGGCTGTCACCTGCCGAGGGTGGGGGATGTCGAGGGAGTCTACAGTGACTTGCTGCTGCACGACATGGGCCTGGGCTTGGGCGACACCGGCTCGTACGACGTCTTCGTCGGGCCACCGGCTGGGGGCGAAGAATTCGCCGCAGGTGGTCGAGGCCGCGCCGCAGGCGCGACGGATCGGGAGTGGCGGACGCCTCCGCTGTGGGGCCTCCGCGACTCGGGGCCCTACCTGCACGACGGCCGCGCCCTGACGATCGACCGGGCCATTACGTTGCACGGCGGCCAAGGTGCGGTCTCGGCTCGGCGATACGCGCAGCTCTCGTCGCGCCGCAAGCAGCAGCTCGGGGCGTTCCTCAACTCGCTCTGCGCCCCTGCAGCAGAGGATGAGCTGCCCAGCCAGTCACAACGACCTTGAGGCGGGAGACAGACCCAGACGGGACCTGAGAAGTGAATGACTCGATGCTCTTCGTGATCGCACCTTCGCCCCTGCTCTCGGGGAGCGACTCCCTTGCTCATCGTTGAAGTTGACATACTGAAAATGTATTTAGAATAATTGATATGATTGAGCGTTTGGTTGTTGTGGGGGCAAGCCATGTGCCAATGTCGAGCCATATTGTAGGATTCTAGCCATCCCGACCGAGGGTCCAGGCCAGTGACGCGAGCGTCCTAAGGCTAAATAATAGCGGGCGGCCCCAACACGGCCCTTTCTGAGAGAACGACCCGGATGTGGCGGCCGCCCCGCCGTCAGGTGACCACTCAGGGCTTGGGCCGCGTGCGTCGATCTGGAGTCGCGCTCTCGAGTTCCAGGGCGACGCCCGCGAGAGAAGTCACCAGCGCCGTTCGGGCCAGGAGCACCGCCCCGCCGGCGGTCGTCCCCATGATCAGGCCCCGTTGCTTCATCTCGGGCGACACCAGCCCACCCCCGATCGATTCGACGAATCCCATCACCGCCTGGACCTGCGGATCGCGGGCCACTGCGCCGACGACGACCGGGGGGACGGCCCCAAACTGGAGGCTCCCGGTTCTCCAGGGGCCGCGTTCCCAGCCGCGCGAGCCGCGATAGTACAGGGCCGACTCGGCTGACACGGCACTCAGGTCGGGGGCGACTTCGATCGTCGTGACCATCGCCCCGACCCGGCCGCGGGCCGCGACGTCCCGGAGCCTCGCGGGCAGCGGATCGGGGCCGCCCACGCCGAGGACGTCCCTGATCGTGCCGCCGACCAGTGCGGCACCCGCCGATGGGTCCGGGGGCTGTCCGGGCAGGGGCTCGGGCAGGACGGAGGAGCCGAACCGGATGAAGCGAAGGCCCTCGTCATTGAGGGCCTCGGTCGCCGCGCGGCGGAGCAGCCAGCGGGCTTCGGGCTCCACGGATGGCGGCAGCAGCCGGTCGAGATCGATCGGCTCATCGCCTTGGAGGATCAGGCCACGGCCGGCGATCGCGTCGGCGAGCGTGGCGAGGGGAGTCGTCTCCGGGTCGGCGATGCCAAGCAACCAGGCGCCCCTCAGGGCTCGGGCCGCCGTCTCTCCCCGCTGCTTGACGGTCATGACGTCGCCCCGACCGAGCCGGACGGCGATCAGGGGCGACGGCTCACCTGGACCGGACGATTCGGCCAGTTCACGGTCGAGCCAGTTGGTGATCCGATCTCCCGGGCCGGGTGCGGCCGGGCGCTCCTCTCGCCAGGCAGCCAGGCGTTCTCGTCGCTGGCGCGTGGCGGCGACGGTCGCGGCACGCTCGTCGGCTTCCCATCCCTCGATCCGGTCGGGGAGGTTGGCCCGGACCCAGTCCCGTCGTGCCAGGACGATCAGGGTACCCTTCGGCGATGGTTCGATGACTTGCCCGAGCAGTTCCGTGCCGTCCCGGAGCGTGATCGAGTCGGAAACAGTCGTTTCTCCCGCCGACGCTCTTGGCCGTGATGGGGCCTTGGCGGCTGGCTTTGGCTTCTTGGCTCGTCTGGACGCCTGGGCGTACGCCGTTTCCGCCCCCCCCATCAGGATCGCCAGCCACGCGGCCGCTAGGCCGATCATCCTCGTCTCAAAATGCAACCTCACCGGGGCCACCCCTCTCACCAGTCGGCCATCGGACCTACGAGCCTCATCCCGTTGCCGGAGTCCGAGAGCAATTTGCTTGCCCCCGTCCCGCCCCCGGTCCGACTCGTGTTTCAGAAATAAATTTACAGCCAATAAAAATGCAAATATCAGGCCGATTGTTTTGCGTTTTTGCAGGGCTGTACGAGTTCGAAGCTGCGACCTGTTCAACTTGGGCGCGGAGTTTTGTGTGCTGCAGCGGTAACGGTCCTTGGCCGCAAGAGAGGGCCTTCCCGATCGTGACCGGTGGAATAAAGGCAAGCGGAGGCGATCGGATGGATTATTTTCAGACGCGAACTGCGAGGCATCAACACGCATAAAAAATAGGTTTTCAACTGAGCAACCACCGCCGGGAAGACGGTGGGTTCGACAGTCGGCTGAAAGCCCGGCCATAGTTCGGACAGACCTCGAAGAGACTCTTGCCGGCGCCTCCACTCCTGCAGTCTGAGGTGTCATCCAGCTACCGCCCCGCGTGTCGAGATCGATTTCTACAGCGTCCTCCCCCGAGGTACTGGAAGTGGCCACCTGAAAGGTTGGGAATTTTAGATCCCAGGAATGGACATTAATTCGCCTCTCAAGGATTTGGGCACCCAGCAATTGACGTTCCCTTTTTCCGGCCCCCGGGGGGCCGCGTGCCGTTGAACGGGACCGTCAGGCCTTCAAACACCGCGAGCGATGCATCACGAGCGGGCCTGGCCCTGGTTGACGTCCGCGATCCCGAAGCCGGTGTGACGCTCGATCAGACGCGGGCCAATCGTGCGAACCGATTCCGGGGACGAGGATTGCCTGATCGCAACTGGATCCGTCGAGGGCTCACACTCGCACGAGGCGAAAAGAAACTGACTACGATCCCTGGGGATTCGTCGGGCACCCAATACGAATGTTGGCGATGTTCTGAAAGCCACCGCTTCAAGATGAACTCCGACTGAGTCCGGGCCGAACTCACCTTCATCGCGGTCGTCCACGCCCGCATTGTCAGGATCTTCAACCGGTCGATGGGATTGGCCCGAGGGCCTCTTTGGCGGCTTCAAGTCTCACCTTTTCCACATTCCGACGCTGGTCCTCGGCACGGCCCTCCAAGAGATGATAGTCGGGTCCCATTAGTTCGGACCGGAGCGTGGCGGCTTCGGCCAGCGCTCGCCACAGCAAGCGCTTACCCTCGATGCCGATCGACAACGCGTCCCAAATCTCCAGTTGTTGCAATGGCCCCCCGGATCGGTCGTCCATACGTAGCTTGAGTTCAGTGAGCTTCTCTGACATCCATGCCGCCGCCTTGCGAGGACGGCTTTCTGCGATCTCAAGGCGGGCCATCAGGGATTCAAGCTCATGTCGATCGGCTGTGATTTCATCCCGCAACTCGGTCGCGAAGCGAGCCACGGATTCCCCGGCGTGCATCCGGTTGATGTGCTCCAGCAGTCCGAGGGCGACCTCGGAACCCGATAGGTGGTCGTTCAGATAGGTTGCAAGGTGATTCTCGGCCATGATCCACCTGCGTGTAATAAGTAGTCACTCGAAGAATGTCCGGAGTCCGTAAAGAGGCCGTTCGGTAAGGCCTCATTTAGTCTCGAGATGAATCGTACTCTTGGCGCGTTCGCTCACGGCCTTGTCGGTCGCTTCCTTCTCGGCAAGTGTTTGCTCGAGAAGGTTGGCGATTGCGACTTCCTTGGCCTGTTCCAGGCGGGTTATCTGACCCTCGGTCTCCTTCAGAGGCCACTCGAACGCCGACTTGAGCTCGAGCGAGGTCGTCGCCTACTATCTTCGGCAGTGCAGTGGTGCTGTGGTTCTAGACGTCGTAGAGGTCACGGAGTTGCTCCATCAAGCGATCTCGGAGGGATTCGAGCTTCATGGGTTTTGTCCCGGGATCGTGGATGATGGAATGGCGACAGGAGCCGGCTGGATTTTGGAGCAAACGGCGTTCCGGCTGACGAGCGACTGA
Organism: Singulisphaera photorubra; assembly: GCF_045290345.1. GTDB lineage: Bacteria > Planctomycetota > Planctomycetia > Isosphaerales > Isosphaeraceae > Singulisphaera. The sequence goes on from NZ_CP155447.1 coordinate 8,509,398, forward strand.
GCCTCGCATAATGGTGCGAGGGCGGCCGGGATCCCCGCCCACCGTGGGTCCACGGTCAGCCCTGCTTTGCGGTGAGGTGAGACCCCCCCTTGCCCCTGCCAGGTCGGCGTCCCAGTTCCGATTAACGCCCGAGATCAGTTCGTCGAGCTTGAGGTGACGCGCCTTCGACTCGCGGTTCTGGGCGTCCTGTATCTGGAAGACCATCAAGAGTTCTCGAAAACCCCGACGCGACAAGGGGACGATCCAACGTTTCGGCGTGGTTTCCCTTGGATCAACTGGCCGCCTGAATCCAGCGAGGTGTCTTCGTCGAACACTTCGTGGTTCACCACGACCCCAAACCCGCGTCCGGAGTGACCAGGCCCTGCAGCCTTCTCATCGGCGTGGTTGGCGGCGAGTTCGTCGGGCAGGACCGGCACGGGATTTGCCTGATTTCCGAGAAGACATGTTGACGTTACTCAAATGTCGAGGAGTGACGGGATCGAGGAACTCCGCCATGCCAACCGCGCCGCAGGCCGACGGGTCCGCACCGCACGAAGCCGCGACGGTGCCGATGTCGCCAGCGGCACGGATGGCGACCTTCGTCGCCATCCTCGGCCCGTTGGTCGGGTTGGTGGTCGCCGTGGCCCACTCGTGGGGGTGGGGCTTCGCCTGGGTCGACCTGGAACTCCTCGCGGGCATGTACCTCCTGACGGCTTTGGGCATCACCGTCGGCTATTATCGGCTGTTCGTCCACCGGTCATTTGAGACGAACATCGTGGTGAAATTCGTCCTCGCGGTCCTGGGGTCGATGGCCGTCCAGGGGGCGCTCCTGAAGTGGGTCGCGCTGCATCGCCGGCACCACCAGCACAGCGACATGCTGGACGACCCGCATACCCCGCACCACCAAGGCCAAGGCCTACTTGGTTGGATCAGGGGCTACTGGCGTGCCCACATCGGCTGGTTCTTCGAGCCCGAATCCGCGGAATTGTCCCGCTACGTCCCGGACCTCGAAAAGAGCCGTGTACTGCGCGTGACGAGCGCCCTCTTTCCCTTGTGGATCGTCCTGGGACTGGTCATCCCGGCCGCCCTCGGCGGACTGCTAACCGGGACCTGGGTGGGCGTCTGGACCGGCTTCATCTGGGGCGGACTGGTTCGCATCTTCCTCGTCCACCACGTGACCTGGAGCGTCAACTCGGCGTGCCATCTCTGGGGGCGGCGGCCGTACCGGAGCGGCGACGAGAGCCGGAACAACGCCGTGTTCGGAATCTTGGCCCTGGGAGAGGGGTGGCATAACACCCATCACGCGTTTCCGACCTCGGCCCGCCACGGGCTTCGCTGGTGGCAGATAGACTTCAGCTATTGGGTCATTCGGACCCTCGAAGCTGTGGGCCTCGCGTGGAACGTGAAGCTCCCATCGAAACAGGCCCAGGCGGAGCGTGAAACGCCCACGGGCACGGAACCGGGTGGGTTGTCGCCGAGGAATCGTCGAGCGAGTTTTTAATTCGCGTTCAGGCGATGGCATTAACTCGAATTTAATATTGAAATAGTTAGTTAAAGGTGATTTGTTCGCCTTTGATTTTGAGGATGGTGAGAGGTATAGGCGACTACGGCTCTTGCTGCTCTCTCGTGAAGTTCACCTGCCTCGAAGCGTGTCGTCGAGAGGGTGGACCGGTTTCTATGCTCGCCTGATCGCTCCGAAAGCCGAGAATTATCACTTGCAACGATCAGCTTCCAGCGGCAGCCGAAGAGGATCCCGATGTCAAGTGCCGCCGAGAAACACCCCGAGCCGAGCCTCCCCACGTCGACGGTTATGACCTGGTATCAGGTCACTCTCTCGGCCATCGGGGACGCCGTCCTGACGACCGACCCCGAGGGTCGCGTCACGTACATGAACCCCGTGGCCGAATCGCTCACCGGTTCGCCGCCAACCGGGAGCGATATCGGGTTATCGTCGAAGGGTCCACGGACTTTGCCATCTTCACGTTCGGCCCCGATGGGGTAATCACAAGCTGGAACATCGGGGCGAAGAGGATGCTTGGTTATACCGAGGCCGAGATTCTCGGTAAGAACTTCCAGGTCATATTCAAACCCGAGGACATCGAGAACCGTTAGGCCGACAGGGAGTTGAGGACGGCGGCGGCTGAGGGGCGAGCCCTCGATGAACGCTGGCACCAGAGAAGCGGAAGGCTGGTGGATGCTCGTGCGGGAAACGGGATTTTTGAGAGCGTCGGTCTCGATATCGATCCGGCCGGATGAGGCCCTATGGAAGTCCTCCACCTTCGCGAACCGGTCAGCGCCTGGACACACTTCGCCGGACTGGTACTGGCGCTGCCCGGCACCCTGATTCTCTGGCGGCGCAGTGGTGGCGACCTCGGCAAGCGGCTGAGCCTGCTCGTCTACGGCCTGTGCCTGATCTTCTGCTACGCAGCCAGCACCCTCTATCACGGGGTGAGATTACCGGCCGATCGGCTCGGAGTGTTCATCCGCCTGGACAGTGTCGGCATCTTCGCACTGATCGCGGGGAGCTATACTCCGCTGGCCTGGAACCTGATGCGGGGCCGGTGGCGGAGTGGTACCCTGTCGGTCGTCTGGGGTACGGCGGCCACGGCAATTGCCTTGATTGCGTCCGGTCGCCGCTTCTCCCCCATGGTGGGCACTTGCGTGTATCTGGGGATGGGGTGGGGCGTCGTCATCTGCTATGCCCAGCTCGCTCGGGTCGTGTCGCACCGCGCGTTGCTTCCGGTCGTCGTCGGGGGCGTATTCTACAGCGTGGGGGCCGTGCTCCTCCTCTTCCGTTGGCCCGCCCTCTGGCCGGGGGCCTTCGGGGTCCACGACCTATTCCACCTTTTCGTGATCGCGGGCAGCCTGGCGCACTACCGATTCATCCTCAAGGTCGTCGTGCCGTTCAGGTGGATGCGCCTCCCGAGTGGTCTTGCGCCAGGGCCGGTCGGATGAGTCCAGTCACCCTGATTCGATCCGCCGGCGCCTCGGCGGGGCCGCCGTCGGGCTTAACCGGGATCATTCGTCCTTCGCGCCGGCTTCGACCTCTTGTAGGAGTTGCTCCACTGCCTCCTCCAAGACTCTGCCTTTGAGGTTTTCGTACCGGATGATCCCCTTGTGGTCGATCACATAGATAGTTGGCCACCCGTGCACGTTCCATGTCTTTGAGATTGGTTCATCCTTTGCGCTGGCATTCCACCACGACCGCCAATTGATCTGGTGCTCTCGTACGGCTCGCTTCGCGGTGGCACTGTCATGATCGCCATTGATGCCGAGCAGCGCGAACGGCTTGCCCTCAAACCGCTTTACCATGGTGCGCTCGTGGGGAACCATGGCCATACATGGGCCACACCAAGTGGCCCAGAACGACAGCACCACGACCTTTCCACGATACTGGGTCAATCGAAACGGCACGCCGTCGAGGTCATCGGCTTCGATCTCGGGCGCCGCTTTGAAAATGGCAAGCTTCGACAATTGGAAATGGTGTGGCCTTGCCAAGTCAGTCATACGCGCACCGGACCATTCAACGTCGCCGAACTCGTCGACGACTCGGTCGAGGAGCGCGATCGCGTCGCGCTTCAGCCGGTCGGCATCCAACTCCTTGAGGTAGTCTGTCGAGCCCTTGCCGAAGTTCTTCTCTAGCCGATCGATCCAGTCGGCGTCCATTTCCAGGATAGCTCGTTCGAGGAGCCACTTCTTGTACAACGCCAGCTCGAGACAGGCCATCGCACGAGTCTGTCGGTTGGGGCTCTTGTCGAGGTACGCCCGTAACCATTTTTCGGCGACTGGCATGGGCCAAAGTATCACTTGGAACGCGGCATCTCTGAACTGGACGCCGTGTAGATCCAAGTGGTCACGCGACAGGATGTTGGCAGCCTTTTGAGCGTCCCCTGTAAAACGGCTATGGCTGACCACAGTGACGAGCAAATCCACTCCCACTGAATCCTTGGGATTTCGTTCGGCCCAGCTCACCAGTCTGGCAGCATTCGGAACGGGCTTGGGCCGTTTCTCATTCGCTCTATCGCGTTGTTCAGAGGTCTTGGACTGGCGCAACGTCTTTATGTACTCGTCGAAGTCCTTCGCGTACTGGCTGACCACCTCGCGAGCTTCTTCCCTGAGTTGTGTGTCTTTGTATTCGACATGACCGCATGCGTAGATTTCTCCCGGTGTACACAGCAGAAGGACCCCGCTGAGGATGACGAGACTTCGCATCGGCCATCTCCATGTTCGCCTAACAATTATTCGCCCGCTAAACGAGCATGTTATAATACGCCAAATTGTCGGCGTATTCTCGGTCCTCTGACGGTTGTCGCAGGATCGGACGCGGGACGCAAGGGGCTGGCGGGGATTATCCGGATTTTCGTGAGGGCGATCACGAATCAATTCGGATGTGTCTCTCGTCTCGATCCAATATTGAAATTGTGTTTCTCGGCGTTTCGAGGATCCCGACCGCCTCGCCGTCAAGAACTTAGACTTAGAGATTGAAATAAGTCGGCGATTTCCTGATCGACGAGCATCGGATCGGAAACGGTCCTGCCGATCTCTTCACGGACCAATTCCCGGTACCGCTTCCTGATCCGATAGGCCTCCTGCTTGACCGCCATCTCGGTCATGCCCAGTTGCTCGCCGATCTCGGCATAGCGGCCCAACTTGCTCCCACCCGCGAGCGATGGCTTTAGCTTTTCAAAGAGCGCCCCTTTGGAGGTGGCGATCAGCTCTCGCTCGAGTTCCACAAGGACGCGGTTGAGCACGGTCAGAGCCCAACGGCGACCGTACAGCCGCTCGAGCGTCGCTTGGTGCGCCGCCTCGCACACGTAGCGTCCCTCGTCGTCGCGGAAGTCGAACGCGACATGGCGGACTGTCACCTGGAAACACCCGCGAAGGCAATCGCACGTGACTAACTGGCCGCTGCTGGAGAGCCTTTTGAAATCAATATGACCTTTTTTTGTTTTTGCTTTTGATGCATTCGAAGCCTCATCATTGTGCAACCCGAAGCCTACGAGGTTGTGGATATTTGGTTTGACGTGTGCCGTTGCTTCCTCAGCGAATAACCGCCGGGGGATTCCTCCGAGGTTCGTCGAGGACATTGGCCTGGCGCGGTCCGTGCCGAATTCGAGAGTGGATTCAATCAGTCATGACTGAAATCCAGCAGTGTCCACGATGCGGGCGTGTGATGCCGGACGACGCGCCTCAGCGCCTCTGCCCCGTCTGTCTCATGGCGGCAGTCATGGACTCATCGAAAGCGACACAGGACCACGTAGGTGACTCCGGGCCTGGTGGTGATCTTGACGAAAGCTCGGAATCATCGGATGGCTGTGTTGCACCGTCCGCCGATTCCTCAAACAGCCTTTCCCCTGTCACCGTCCGCTACTTCGGCAACTACATAATACACGAGGAGCTCGGGCACGGCGGCATGGGCGTCGTCTACCGCGCCTGGCAGGACAGCCTCAAGCGTTTCGTGGCCCTGAAGATGATCCGAGCCGGCGTGCTGGCCAGTGAAGCCGAGGCGCGCCGATTCCGGAATGAGGTCGAGGCGGTGGCGGCGCTCGACCACCCCGGCATCGTGCCGGTCTACGAGGTCGGCGAGCACGAAGGGCAGCACTACTTTTCGATGAAATTGCTGCCCGGCGGCAACCTCGAACGTCGCCTGGCGGACTACCGCGACGACCCGCGGGCCGCAGCCGCTCTGCTGGCCGAGGCGGCCGAGGCGATGCACCACGCGCATGTGCGCGGAATCCTGCACCGCGACCTGAAGCCGGCCAACATCTTGCTCGACGTCGAGGGCCGGCCCTACATCACCGACTTTGGCCTGGCCAAGCGACTCAAGGACAGCGCCGGGCTGACCCTGGCGGGCATGATCCTCGGCACGCCGGCCTACATGGCCCCCGAGCAGGCGATCGGGCACCCCGGGGCGATCACGACGGCGACCGACGTGCACGGCCTGGGCACGGTCCTCTACACGCTGCTGACGGGACTCCCCCCGTTCCGCGGGGACCACGGAGTCGACATCCTCACGGAAGTCAGGGAGCAGCCGCCGGATCCGCCCCGCAAGGTCAACGGAAACGCCCCGCGGGATCTGGAGGTGATCTGTCTGAAGTGTCTCGAGAAGCAGCCGAGGTGGCGGTTCGCGAGCGCCCAGGCGTTGGCCGACGACCTGCGGGCATGGCTGGAGGGTAAACCAATCGCGGCCCGGCCGGTGGGTGCGATCGAGCGGGCAGCCCTGTTCGTGCGGCGGCGGCCGGCCGTGGCGGCGGCGTACTTCTTGACGGCGGCCGTACTCGTCCTTTTAGGGTTCGGGGGAAGCATCACCTGGTTGTGGCAGGCGGCCGAGAGAGCACGGGCCGAGGCGGTCGTGGCCCGTGACGCCGCCGCTCGAGCGCGGGCTGACGCCGAGAAGGCACGTGATGGAGAGGCCCGATCGCGGGCCGAGGCTGAGCGGCAGCGGGAGAAGGTCGAGTGGTTCGACTACGGTCGAACAATGCAGTTAGCCCACCAAGAATGGCTAGGGAATAACGTAGCCAGGACTCTCGATTTGCTCGAGAGCACCCGTCCCAGCCTCCGCGGGTGGGAGTGGCACTACGTCCATCGTCTTTGCCATTCCGATCTGCTTACGCTCAAGGGGCACACCGATGGTGTCTCCTCGGCGTGGTTCAGCCCTGACGGCTCGCGAATCGTCACGGGCAGCGGGGACGGTACGGCGAAGGTGTGGGATGCCAGGAGCGGTGCCGAAGTCCGCACCCTCAGGGGAGGCTCGGGTCGCGTTACCTCGGCGTTGTTCAGCCCCGTGGGCTCGCGGATCCTCATCAGCACCACTTATTCCTACGACGGTACGACGGGTGCGAAGGTTGTGGCGGGTGCGGCGAAGGTATGGGATGCGAGCAGCGGCGCTCAGGTTCACTCTCTCGAGGCACAGTCCCCTACCCGTGCTGTCTCTTCGGCGTTGTTCAGCCCTGACGGGTCGCGAATTCTCACCACCGGTCACCTAGGCGTGGCGAAGCTGTGGGACGCCAGAAGCGGCACCGAGGTCCTCACCCTCGAGGGGCACACGCGGTCCGTCCGCTCGGCGTTGTTCAGCCCCGACGGGTCGCGAATCCTCATTGGCAGCTGGGACGGCACGGCAAGACTTCATGACGCTAGGAGCGGCGCCAAGGCCCTCACACTCGAAGGACTTTCGGGATACAAATTGTCGGCGTCGTTCAGCCCCGACGGTTCGCGAATCGTCACGGGCAGCAGGGACGGTACGGCGAAAGTGTGGGACGCCAAGAGCGGCGTCGAAGTCCTCACCCTTAAGGGCCACACGGGGTCCGTGCGGTCGGCGTCGTTCAGCCCCGACGGCTCGCGAATCGTCACTGCGAGCGAGGACAAGACGGCGAGGATCTGGGACGCCAATAGTGGCGTCGAGGTTCTCGCCCTGAGGGGACACACAGATAGCGTTTCCTCGGCGTGGTTCAGCCCCGACGGCTCGCGAATTGTCACGGGTAGCGGGGACGGTACGGCGAAGGTATGGGACGCCAAAAGCGGTGTTAAGTCCCTAGTTCTCAATGGACACATGAGTTACATCTCATCGGTGTCGTTCAGCCCCGACGGTTCGCGAATCCTCACTGCCGATAGGGGTGGCACAGCGAAGGTGTGGGACGCTGGCAGTGGTGTCGAGGTTCTCACCCTCAAGGGAAGTACCCGAGGAGTGTCCTCGGCGTCGTTCAGCCCTGACAGCTCGCGAATCTTCATCGAGAGCTTGGATGACACGGCTAGGCTTTGTGATGCCAGGAGCGGCATCGAGATTCTTGCACTCAAGGGGAATACCAGCGATGTCTCCTCGGCGTCGTTCAGCCCCGACGGCACGTTCTTCGTCTTCGCTAACCGGGACGGCACGGCGAAGCTGTGGGACGCCAGAAGCGGTGTTCAAGTCCTTATCCTGAGGGAACAGGTACAGGTGGGTCCCACTGGCTTCGCTTCGGCGTCGTTCAGCCCCGACGGAATGCGAATCGTCACGGGGGGTGACGATCGATTGGCAATGGTGTCGGACTTGAAAACGGGCGCCCTGATCCTCATCCTCAGAGGGCACACGCAGGGCGTCAAATCGGCGTTGTTCAGCCCCAACGGATTGCGAATCGTCACGGGCAGCAAGGACGGCACGGCGAAAGTATGGGACGCCAGGAGCGGCGTCGAAGTCCTCACCCTTAAGGGCCACACGGGGTCCGTGCGGTCGGCGTCGTTCAGCCCCGACGGCTCGCGAATCGTCACTGCGAGCGAGGACAAGACGGCGAGGATCTGGGACGCCAATAGTGGCGTCGAGGTTCTCGCCCTGAGGGGACACACAGATAGCGTTTCCTCGGCGTGGTTCAGCCCCGACGGCTCGCGAATTGTCACGGGTAGCGGGGACGGTACGGCGAAGGTATGGGACGCCAAAAGCGGCATCGAAGTCTTCGCCCTCAGGGGGCACACCAATGATGTCAATTCGGCGTTGTTCAGCCCCGATGGCTCGCGAATCGTCACCGGCAGCTCGGATGGCACAGCGAAGGTGTGGGACGCCAACGGCGGCATCGAGTCTCTCGTTCTTCGGGGGCACACGAGTTACATTACATCGGCGTCGTTCAACCCCGACGGGTCGCGAATCGTGTCCGGTAGTTTGGACGGTACGGCGAAGGTGTGGGACGCCAGGAACGGAGCCCAGCTTCTGACACTCCGGGGGCCCATGTCCATTAACAAGGGATTCGCTGGCGTCAATTCGGTGTCGTTCAGTCCTGACGGCACGCGCATTGTGACCGGCAGTTGGGACAATAAAGCTATGGTGTGGGATGCCAGGAGCGGTGTCGAGGTGCTCAAACTTGAAGGGCACACGCGGCCGGTCTATTCGGTGTCGTTCAGCCCCGACGGCTCGCGAATTGTCTCGGGGAGTAATGACAAGACGGCGAAGTTGTGGGACGCCAAAAGCGGTATCGAACTCCGCACGTTCAGTGGTTATATGGACATTATATCCTCGGCGTCGTTCAGCCCTGACGGCTCACGAATCGCGATCTCCAGCTTTGACGGTACGTTGAAGGTTTGGGACGCCAGCAGCGGCGCACTTATCCTTGCCCTTAAGGGGCACAAGAGTCCGATATTCTCGACGGCGTTCAGCCCCGCCGGCTCGCGCATCGTGACCGCCAGCCGGGACAAGACGGCGAAGGTGTGGGACTCCAGGAGTGGCGCCGAGCTCGTCACTCTCCTGGGGCACACGGGAGTTGTCTTTTCGGCGAGGTTCAATCCCGACGGGTCGCGAATCCTCACCACGAGTTGGGACGGTACGGCGAAGTTGTGGGACGCCAGCAGTGGCGCTGAGCTCGTCACGCTCAGGCTGCATACCGAGAGCGCTGCTTCAGGGTCGTTTAGCCCCGACGGGTCGCGAATCGTCACGGGGAGCGCTCTCCACACCGTGGAGATTTGGGACGCCCGGCCTTTCTCGCCCGTCAACTAAAATGAGGGCTTGCAGGAGCTCAGTCGGTCGCGCGCCGTGGCAAAGGGGCCACCGCATCCGCCTCGTTTACCTTCCCAAACACAGCTCATGGCTCAACCAGATCGAGATCGTTTTCGGCATCGTCCACCGAAAGTGTCTGCGCGGCGGTAACTTCACCTCGGTGCCCGACCTCGAGTCGCAGCTTCGACAGTTCATCACCTACTACAACTCGACCATGGCGCACCCCTTCGATTGGACCTACACTGGAAAGCCTCTTCAAATGAGGCGCCGCCGTGAGTTCGTCCCGCCTCACCACCGAGTGAAACTGCGAGGCCTACACAAACCACCGAGCCTTACCCCCTCATGAAGCTTCGGTTCCATGTTGTGGCACTAGAAGAACGCACTCGCTCTACAATGCCTAATAGGATCAGCTCCCTTGTTTTTATGGATCCGATGATCCGTTCGCCGGCGGCACGGCCTCGCTGTGTGGCCGTGCCGAACCCCTCATCGGCCGGCCGGGGGTAAGCCGCGAATCCAGTCGGCGATCAGCTCGACGGCCTTGCGGTCGACTTCGGAGGACACCAGCGGAGGCATCTGGCCGTTCCCCCGCAGTGTGATCCGCTGGTAGAGCACCGAGCGCTCGGGTGAGTGGGGGGCGATGAGGCGGGCGTCAGTGATGTCGAAGCGGTTGTGGAGGGGAACTTCGTCGAGCAGCCCCATCCTGCCGAGCGGAGTCGTTAGCCCCAACTCCATGCGGGCGTTACCGCCCCCCTCCTTGACGTGGCAGGTTGCACAGTTGACGTGCAGGTACGATTTGACGCGGGCCTCCAGCGACCCCTGCGCCTCGTAGGGGTTGACCAGCCGGGGCCGGTCGTCGCGCCTTTGTGGCAGAGGGCCCTGGAACACGCCGATGTGCTCGAACGTGCGGAGCTGGTTGTCGGTGATGCCGCCGTAGTCGCGGTCGCGGTCGAGCTGCAGTGGAGTGAACCCCAGGGCGAACCCGGCCGCCCGCGAGTGGCAGACCAGGCATTCGGCACGGGCTGGGAACCGCCAGGTTTGCTCGCGCCGGCCGCCCGGCTCGGTCGGGTCGACCACCTCGAACTCCTCGGCGGCGCCGGAGGCGGGGACCAGCTCGGCGTCGGTCTGCTCGGCATTCCAGCGGTACGAGTAGCCGATCCATTCCCCCTGCTGGCGGGCCAGCAGGCGTGTCTCGATTCGCCTTCGTGCCGTCTTGCCGGCGTCGTCGCCCAGGTCGAGGCCGAGCGTCTGCACCAGGACTGAACCGTTGGGCAGAGTCCAGGAGCCTCCTGCGTTGGGCTGGGGCTTCTGTTCGACTCGCTCCAGGCCCGGCAGAGCGGCGAACCGTTCCATCGTCGCACCGTCGGCCCACTGCGGGGCATTGACCTCGTATCGGAGCGTGGCGGGGTGGGGCTTGTGCTCGGCGACCGAGGCGAACAGGCCCGTCTCACTCAACCGGGTCGGGAACGGCTGGGAGGGACGGTCGGCCTCGGTGGTTGGCTCGAGCCGGTAGAAACCGGTCCCCTGGTCGATGACGTACAGCTCGCCGGCGTGATCGGTGCCAAAGCCCGTGATATTAAAGGGTGTATCGACCAGTTCACGGTGCCAGGCGGCCTTGGTGCCGTCGTGCTTGATCCCCCAGACGCGGCCCGTGGACCAGTCGCCGTAGAGGTAGGCCCCGACCAACTCGGGCAGTCGGGGGCTGCGGAAGACCCGGCCGCCGGTGAGCGAGCGGGCCTCGCTGTGGTGGTGCTCGGCGGTCGGCAGGGAGATCGGGTCGGGACCTGGCTGGCGCTGGGAGTGGAAGACGTGGGACCCTTCGCTGAGGCTCCAGCCGTAATTGGCCCCCTTCTGGATCAAGTAGACCTGCTCCCACAGGTCCTGGCCATTGTTCCCGACCCAGAGCTGGCCCGACTCGCGGTCATAGCTCAGCCGCCAGGGGTTGCGCAGGCCGTAGGCCCACAACTCGGGCCGAGCGCCGGGGCGATCGACGAACGGGTTGTCCTTCGGCACCCCGTAGTTCCGGCCCGGGTCGGGATGATCGACGTCGATCCGCAGCACGGCCCCCTGCAGGTCATCGAGCTTCTGGCCGGTCAGGTTGGCATCGGAGTCACTGGAGCCGTCCCCCGAGGAGACGAAGAGAGTGCCATCGTTGGCGAAGGCGAGGTCGCCTCCGTCGTGGCCGTTGGAGGGCCACTCGATGATGAGCTGCTTCGAGGCCGGGTCGATGCGGTATGGCGGCCGGAGGTCGCACTGATAGCGCACGACCTGGGTCGTCTTCTTCGGTCCTCGCATCGGGCCGTTCAAGCCGATGTAGAGGTAACCGTTGTGTTCGTAGTCGGGGTGGAACGCCAGGCCGATGGCGAGGCCGTCGAGGTCGAGCAGGGTCTCGGTCTCGGCCGCGTCCTGATCGTCCCTGACGGCGAGCAGGCGGCCCGGCCCGGCCCAGTATTCGAGGTGCTGGAGAATGAAGAGGCGGTTGGTCCCTGGCTCGGGGGTCAGGGTCAAGGGCTGCTTGACGGTCAACTTGGGGAAGGCTCGCACGACTTTGTAAGGGGATGGCGGCTCGGGCGAACCGACGACGCGCGAGTCGTTCCAGGGGATGCGCCGCTCCTGGCCGAACGGCTCCTTGTCGGCCGGGTGGTCGTCGGCCGGGGCCGTTGAGGGGACGAGCAGAAGGATCGGGGCGAGGACGCGCAGCGACCACATAATCGGTGCCTCTCGGCGGGTGGAGTCGAGTCGGAACGGACACGGGCCGACCCGGGCAGGTCGCGGAGAGGAGGGCGGAGGCCCGGGGTCGAAGCGAGGAGATACTGTACCCGAACGGTAACCCCATCACCAAGTTGGTAGCAAAGATAAAGAAGTGTGGGGAACGCTGGCCTGTTGCGAGGCTCTTGAGCGATGGCATCTTCAGCGTCTTCCAATGCCACACCCATTTCTGGCCTACTCCGTTCCCCTCCGTCGTCCCGTTCACCTTCAGGTCAACCAGATGACCCAGAAATCCCCCTCCGAACTTCCCACGACCGAGTCGGGGGTTCCTCACTGCGCTCCGCGGCGCACGATTTCCCGCAACTGGCTTGTCATGTCACGAACTCTTTTCGGGACAGCACACCGAAGCGGATTGCCAGCGGCTGAGGGAGCGGGAACTGCTCCAGCAACCGGGAGAAGCGATCCCAGGCAAGATCGCCGGCGCGGCATCGCCGTGACAGCCAGTGCCTCCAGATCCGGGTCGACTCATGATGGAACCGTAACCACGCAGTAAAGTTGCCCATGTTACCACCTTGGGCGGAATGGGCCCGAAACGCCTGGCTCAGGGGATGGTGCCGTAGGTTGCTCTCTCCCTTCTCCTGGTCCTTCAGAACAACGCAGGAGTAACCTTCGCGGAGAACGGCGTGAAACACGATCTGGTGATCGCGGGCGGGTGTGCGCCGTTCTCACGCAGCAGAGTCACAACAACGGCCGAAACGGCTTTCGCATCCTCGGCGACGACCTTGGCAACGAGTCGCGGGGGCACCCGTCCTTCTCGCCCATGACGGCCCCGGTCAAGACAGCGGGAAGATCGGGCTGAAGAGTTGTCGTCACGCCTACACGTGAGTCATCTCCGAGGTGCGTTAATCGGCTGTGGAGACTCGTTTTATAACCCGCACGGGAGAGTTACACAAGAATCCATTGACTCACCCAAATAATGCTTGTTTGCGAATTCTTGCGCAAAGAGGCTTGCATCTGCTTTACGTCAAAGAATATTCTCTGCTCCAGGTCAGATTAGAGGCGGTTTACTTGACGTTGAGATTCGCTTAGCGTTAACTGGTACAGGTCATCAATTGTCAGACCATCGGCATGCCTCGTGAGCATGAGAGGATCGTGCAAGGGCGAAGTAGCCCCTCAGGTCCGAGCCCATGCCGGGTTCGATGATTCATCCCCCCACCCGATATTTGGGAGCATTCCCTCCATGTTCCTTCTCCCTCCGTCTCCTTTCGTCGCTCCCCTCGCTCGCCTTGACCTGTCTCCGATTCCCGGGGTGACGGCACGAACCCGATTTCGGCCGTAGGGGCGAACCTTGGCTCGATTCACTCGTTGCCTTCGGGGCTGGTGTCTCGGCCACGAGGCATAAAGGTCTCCTTGCGGAGTACGTCATCGGTCGTATTGCGTGCTTCCACGCCGTGCTCACACTCCGCCCGAAGTTCTCTGCCATGGATTGATGACCTGGCCGAGTCGTGGCCTTTCACGCTCCTGTGTGGGCGTGGCATGATCGCCCGACCTGCGTGGCGAGCCTCGATCGTAAGCGAGCACAACGTTCTTTCCGGTTCACTGTCACTGTCGGTGTCTGAGGCCTTCGATCGAAATCGGTCCCCTGGCCGTTTTCTCCGGTTGACGACGAGATCTCGAAGCGGGCCTTCATCCAGGAATCACATCATGTTTCTCCCCCAGCTGGCGAGGATGGCCCACGGGTTGCTTAAGAGTCGCCAGCACCGACGACTCACCCGGCGCACTGCGCGATTGCGGGAGTCCACTTTGATTCGGTTGGAGGCGGCCGTCGAGCGGCTGGAGCGCCGTGAACTCCTGACCGGCCCGACGATCGACGTCGCCGTGGCCGCCGGCCTGCTGTCCGACCATGCCATCCGGTCGATCACGACCGTCACGCAGGGCATCCAGGCGCTGGATGACGGCGGTGATGGGATGCTGGATCTCGCCCAAGCGATTCACGGGCGCCTCGATCAGGACAATGGAACCGGAGCCACCGCCTGGTTGGTGAGGTACGACGTCAACCAGGAGGGCGGCCAGGGGGTGATTGACCTGGACGACTCGATCCTGCCGGCGGCGTCAGCGGCGGGCCTGAGCGGCGATTTAGTGGTCTTATTCAACTGGGCGCCGGAGAGCCAGGAGGTCTCGAGCGGCTGGGCCGAGGCGGCCGGCGACGCCCTGTTCAACCTGATCGCACGGCTCGACCCGGTGCTCGTCCAGCCCGTCCCGAGCCCCGCCCCGAAGCTGCACCTCATTGGCCACGGCTCCGGCGCGGCGGTCACCAGCGAGGCCGTGGAGCGGCTAGCCGGCCTTAAGATCTCCGTCGACCAGGTGACTTACCTCGACCCGCACGACTTTGTCCAGGACGGTCTGCCGTTCGACGAGCCGCAGCGCCAGTCGGTGCTGGGCCAGCCGGCTGGCTACGGGGCCAGCGCCTGGCAGTCCGTCGCGTTCACCGACGTCTATTACCAGACGCGCGGGCAGAACGGCGTGCCGGGCACGGCCGACGACGTCCTGGTCCCCCGCGGCCGGCCGATCCCCGGTGCTCACAACGTCTTCCTGAACGGCGTCCTGCCGTCACCCGGCGGATACCTCCCGATCGACCTCATCGGCGATCACCGTTGGGTCTGGTCGGACTTCTACAAGGATACCGTCACGTTCTCGACCGCCACGACGGGATTCGCATTCGCCAGCAATCCCGGGAGCCGTCCCACCACGCCGCGGTTCTTCAGCAATCCCATTGACGGCGAGCCGCAGGACCATCGCTACTCCGACCCCCGCTACGTCGACCAGGGGACCGGACTGCCGAGCGCCAAGCTCTCGACCGAATTCGGGCTTACCCCGTCAGGCTTCGCCGCGAAACAGTGGACGCCCGAGTGGGTGCCCGCGATGATCGTCAACGGCGACTTCGCGGCGGCCGGGGACGAGTTCATCACCGACGGGCCGATCCCGGCCCCGCTGGGCAACTACTATCTCGTCGAGCCGAACAACATCGTGCCCGGCTGGTCGCACCACGGTGGCGGCGGCGGGGCCCACATTCGCTCGGAGGGGGGGGCCTTATTCCCCAACTACTTCCTGGAGTTGAAGGCGTCGGCCGACCCCCAGGAGAGCTGGCGGACGCACAATAACCTGTTCGTGCCACGGCAATCGGGCACGTTGCACCTCGTCTTCGACATGCAGGTGACCCGCCCTAGCGCCAGCGACCGGCTGGAAGTGGTGCTTGGCGGTGAGGTCCTCGCACAGGTCGAGCTTTCGAGGGTCGACCAGGGCTGGCACACAAAGTGGCTCTCCGTCCCGGCTGCCTTGCAGGGCCTTTCGCCCTCGCTGACCTTCCGGCTGGCCGATGCGAGCGGCCCGATCGAGTCGACCGTCCGCGTCGACAACGTGCGGTTCGAGAGCTTTGACCGCGACGAGCTGAGGCAGAAGATCGAGACCGCGAAGCTCACGTCAGCGATCAAGGGGGTGACGGTCATCACCCATGGGTTCCAGGCCTTCGGCTCGGCGGCTGAGGGCGACGGGCTGCGGGGCATCGCCGATGCGGTGCTGGCCTCGGCCGGAATGGTGGGACGTAAGGGCTGGCTCCTGGACTATGACCTCCCCTACGAGGGGGGGATCGGCTACTTCGACACCCACCAGTCGATCATCGACACGGGGGCTGGGGACATCGAGCTGGTGCTCCTGTACGACTGGTCGGCCGAGTCGAACGAGGCGTCGCCCGGCTGGACCGAGGCGGCCGGCGACGCGCTGTTCAACTTGCTGATCGATACGGGCCTGATCGACCCGCGACAGGGTAAGCTGGGTGACCCGCTGGACGACGCCAATCCGATCGAGCTGCACTTCATCGGCCACAGCCTCGGCGCCGCGGTCACCAGCGAGGCCGTGGAGCGGCTGGCCCACTACGGCATTGGGGTCGACCAGGTCACCTACCTGGATCCACACGACTTCTACCAGCTGCCGATGCCGGACATCCTCCAGGGACAAGCGACCCTTGGCGCCCCGGTCGCCTACGGGGCGTCGGTCTGGAACAACGTCGCGTTCGCCGATGTGTACTACCAGACCCGGGGTGAGAACGGTTCCAGCGTGCCCGACCTCGTCGTGCCGCTCGGCCGGCCGATCCCCGGGGCCTACAACGTCCACCTGGCCGCCGAGCTGCCGGACGATTTTGCCGGCAGCCCGTACGCATCAAACGATCCTTCCGGCGACCACTCCTGGATCTGGAACCAGTTCTACCGCTCAACGGTCCCGGGCACGCTCCCGCCGAGCGTCCCTTCGGGCGATCCGGCCTTGCTGGCCATCCATCGGGGTTATCGCCTGAGCCGGCTCGGGGCGATTGCCGCCGGGCTCAACCTGGAGACCGTCCGCGCGGCGCACGCGTCGAACTTCTACGGCACCGACGTTGCCGGCAAGCCGCAGGACCACACCTACAGCTCACCACTTTTGGTTAACCCGGCCTTCGCGGGCAACCCGAACGTGGCGGGGCTGGCCTACCTTGGCCTGACACCCGAGGAGGTCACCTTCGCTGGTGGCCTCGACGACAAACATCGAGGCTGGGGACCTGTCTGGGATCCGTTCCAGGTTGTCAACGGCGGCTTCGACGCCCCTGGTGACGAGCACAACCCTGACCTCCAGGGGATCACCCCGGCGATTCTGCTCGGGCAGCTCCCCCCCTTGCTGGAGCGGAACATCATCCCCGGCTGGTCGCACCACTCCGGGCGAACTGACCGCGGCGAGTCGGCCGGCGCGGGCACGAACCCGGCGGCGGTCGGTTCCGGGCAGGCGCATGTCGCGGCCCTGGCCGGCGACCTCCTGGGCGACTACTTCCTCCGGCTGAAGGGCGCCACCGACCCCGCCGAGGCCGTGCGCACGCACAACGCGGTCTACGTCGACCCGGACGCGCGGTTCCTGACCTTCGAGCTCCGCCGGTTCGCACCTGGTGCAGGGAACCGGCTCGAGGTGCTCCTGGGCGACACCGTGCTCCGGACGGTGGTGTCGGCCGACATGGCCCAGCTCGCGCTCGATGGGGCCGACGGCTTCTCCCGCACGATCCGAGTCCAGATTCCCCAGGCCGACGCGGCTGGCAAATCGCTGCGCGGTCGGTCGCTGCCGATCACGTTCCGCATCGTCAGCGACGGCGGCGCGCCGCTCCAGTCCGAGGCGTGGGTCGACGACGTCCGTTTCGAAGGTCTGAATGTCGCGACAGTCCACGAGTTGCTCAAGGCGGTCTGGGTCACCGGCGTGACAGTGGTCACGCACGGGTTCCAGGCCTTGGGCAGTGCAGCCGACGGGGACGGCATGATGCCGCTGGCGCGCGCGATTGCCTCTCGGGCCAACGCTTTGCCGGACCGCGATGCCTGGCTCCTCGACGTCGATATCCCGGGCGAGGGCAAACTTGCCGCGTTCGACCCGCACCCGCTGGAATCGGGCCTGTTCGAGGTGCCCCTCGCACCCGGCGGTCAGGTCGAACTCGTCGTGCTGTTCGACTGGTCTCCGGAGTCGAACGAGTTCTCCGGCGGCTGGACCGAGGCGGCCGGCGACGCGCTGTTCAACATGCTGGTCGGCATGGGGGTGGTCAACCCGGCCACGGGTGAGACTCCCCCCCTGCACTTCATCGCCCACAGCTTCGGCGCGGCGGTCACCAGCGAGGCAATCGAGCGGCTGGCCGCCTACAAGGTGCCCGTTGATCAGGTGACCTACCTCGACCCGCACGACTTCGACCAGGGCCTGCTGTTCGACGCGAAACAGAGCCAGAATGTAGTCGGCCGTCCCTCGGGCTACGGGGCGGCGATCTGGAGCAACGTCGCGTTCGCCGACGTCTACTATCAGACACGCGGGGCGAACTCGCTCCCAAGTCTGTTGCGCGACGCGCTGCCCGGCCAGATGGTGCCCGACGGGCGGCCGATCCCCGGAGCCTACAACGTCTTTCTGGACGAAGACGACCTCCCCGAGGAGGACGCGTTTGGAGTCGCGTACGCATCGGGGAACTTTTCAGGTGACCACACGTTCGTCTGGAGCGACTTCTACGCGTCGACGATCACCAACGCGGCGTTGTCGACCGGGTTCGCCTTCAGCCGAATCGCCCGCGCGACGAACCCGGTTGTCACGCTCCCCGCTCGCCAGTTCTACGGGCCGGGCCAGGACCATCAGTACACCCCCTCGGCGATCCTCGCCGAGACCGACCCGGCCCGCCGGTTCGAGATCACCCAGGGCCGCTGGGCTTTCCAGTGGAACAGCCTGGAAATCGTCAACGGCGACTTCCAGGACGCCGGCGACGAGCATTCGGGCATCCCGCTGCTCGATCTGAACGACCTGGACGCTCTGATCGCCACGTTGCCGGCGGCTCAGAGGCAGCAAGCGCTCGCCTACCGCAACGACCTGGTCCAGGCTCAGGCCAGCTTCGGCGAGCACAACATCGTACCCGGCTGGTCCCACCACGGTGGCGGGGGCGGTGCCCACGTCATCAAGGACCAGGCCACACCGGGGCAGTTCGCGCTCGAGTTGCGCGGCCCGGCCCAGAGCCCGCTGGGCGCTCTCCTGGGCGCCTTGGCCGACGAGCTGACGCTAGGAGCGGCCGGGGCGCTCGTGGGCAATCGCAGCGAGGCGGTCCGGGGCCACAACAGCCTGTTTGTGCCCGCGACCGCCGGCTTCCTCCGGTTCGACCTGAGAACGTTCGAGACGAGCACCGACCTCTTCCTGGTCCGACTCGGCGGCGAGGTCCTCGGCACGCCGGTCGACCTCAGGCAGGCCGCCAACGGCGCGAAGCAGAGCACGCTGGTACTGGCGATTCCCGACCGCTTGCGGGGCCAGACGCAGGAGCTGAGTTTCGAGCTGGTGCCGCTGAACCCGCTCGGGATCGTCGCCGGCCGGGTCTGGATCGACAACGTCAGCTTCACGCCGGCATACGCCGGCCGGACGGGCGACGTCATTGGCGTGGACCTTCGCAAGCAGGCCCCGGGCTCCAGCTTCGTGCTGACCACGGTCGGCGGCCAGGCCGTGCCGGCGGGCGCCACGCGGATCGACTTGCCGCAGGGGACGATCCTCCTGCCGGAGCATTTCGGCGGCCAGCTATTCGCCACCTCGGGCGTGCTCTACTTCCTGCCGAACCCCGATGGGCTGAATATCGGCGACGGCAACGTCTGGCCGGGCTTTCAGGGGATTCTGAATGGCACGATCCTGGTCGACGGGCAGGTCCGGCCCCTGGAGATCGCCGTCCTCGATGGCTACTCGCCGACGGGCGCGAACCAGGTCACGGTTGGCGCCGGTGCGCTCGACATCTACCGGGTCCAGCAGCGTCTGCGCTACCTGGGGTTCCCGGGCTACTCGGCTCCGTCGTTCGATTTCAGCGGCCGGACAGGCGACGTGATCCCCGTCAACCTGGCGTTGGGAGGAGGGAGCCACTTCGAGCTGGTCAGCGTGAATGGCCAGCCCGTGAGCGGCCAGGCGGTCTCTTCGCTGCTGGGTGCGGGCGGGGTGTCACTCGGCCAGGTGGTACTCTCCGACCGGATGACCGGCGTGCCGTTTGCTCAGAGCGGGCGGCTCTACCTGATCCCCAACCCGGACGCCGCGGAGAACCTCGACTCCGACCCGCAACGGGGCTTCCAGGGGACGATCAGCGGCCAGGTCAGGATCGACGGGATTCTCGTGGACTTCAGCATCGCGGTCGACGGTGGCGCCTCGCCGTTGGCGGACCCGGGCACGGTCAACACGACCCGCGAGATGTACGAGGTCCAGCAGCGTCTGCGCTACCTGGGCATCCCCGGTTTCGCGGGCGACTCCACCACGCCCGAGAGCCGCACGGCCGCCGTCGCCCTGCCGGTTGTCGGTGACCAGGGCGGTGCGCTGCCGGCTGAGACGGCGTGGGCAATCGGCCTGTTCAACGCCATCGTCGCGGATGCCGCGGCGCCGATGCCGGTCGTTGCGGCCGCGAACACGTTCGTCGGGCTGGCCTACCTCAATGCCCCAGCGGGCTCGCCGCTCTGGACGGCCATCGACACGAACGTTCAGGGCTTGTTCCTCTTGCCGGGCCTCGAGGGGGGCGACAACCCGGAGGGCTCGGCAACGATCTGGGCGCAAGAGGTGCTCCAGGCGGCGTCGGCGAATTGGGTCGCTCGGCGGGCGCTGAAACTTGACTGGAGCGGGACCAACCTTGCCCTGCGCAGCGCCAGCCTCAATCGGGGCGGCGGGTATCCACCGTACCACACCAACGAGCTGCTCGGCAGCCACCAGACCGGGCTCGACCTCGACTTCGAGACGGCCGCCACCAACGACCTGACGGTCCCCTTCTACCGTACCCACACCGTCGGGGGCGTGCGGTACATCGCCGCCCGGACAAGCGGCGACACGGCGGGCGACTCCCATGTGGTGGCCCGCCTGGCCGACGGGAGCTACGTGGCCCTCCCGCTCTCCGGCCCCCTGTCCACGGCCGTGGTGCACGACGAGTCCGTCTATTACAATGCCGATGTTCTTAATCAGATCAAGATCTACCTGGTCGACAACGTCGACGCGGACTACTCGCTCGAGATGGTCCGCGCGCAGATCGAGTCGTTCCTGTCGCCTGACAAGTCGACCGGCCTGGTAACCGCGTCCGGAGCGGCGGTGCGGGTCATCTACATCGATGACCCACGGCTCTGGAGCGACGGTGGCTTCGCCGGCATGGTGCGCTTCTCGGGCGCTCAGTACGCCACTCCGGTCCACGACCTGAACGCGATCGGCGCGAAGGGCCTGGGGGGCGTGTTCCACATCGATGTGGCCCGCCCGGCGGCCGGCGCCGCGCTCGCGCCGCCACCGACTGCGCTCGGTGGATCGGGCGTGGGCCCACTGGCCATTAATGGCCAGCTCGACGCGCCTACGCAGTGGGCCATGGGGCTGTTCAACGCGGCCTTCGCTTCCCCGGCCGTCGTCCACGACCCGCACGCGACCACGGTCGACGTCTACCAGATCAACGCCGTCAACGCGCCTCACTGGGTGCCACTGCCGACGACCGGCGCCGGCCTGGACGCCAGCGGCCTGGGGGCCGGCCAGGGCTACGGGACGAGCTGGCTGGCCGAGGTGCTTGCCGCCGGCCTGATTCAGTGGACGGCCGGCTCCGCCACCAACCCGCCCCTGTTGCTCGTCCGGGCCAGCACGCAGACCGGCGGCGCGGGTTCGGCGGACGACTCCGACCCCCGGTACGATGCCGGACGCGACCTGACCTTCAAGGATGCCACCGACCCCACGAAGAACGCCGCCGAGCAGGCCCTCTTCCCGGCCCTCGTCGTCCCCTACGTCGTCACGGTGACCGACACGCCCGGCGAGTTCGTCGTCCATGTCGCCCCGCCCGCGCCGGTGATCGCCCTTGGCGCCAGCGCGATCGCGGGGATGGCCGATGTGCTCGACGGGCTGGCCCTGACGCTGGGCGCACTCGGCGGCCCCGCCGACACCGGGCCAATCGCCGGTGATTCCGTGTTCATGGCGGGCTTCGGGAGCCAGCCGGCCTCAATCAACGCGTTGGGCCAGCCGCTGCCGGTCATCGGCCAGTCGACGGCCCAGTCGTTCGGGCTTGCGAATCTCCTGCAGCAAGGCTTGGTGCTGCCGGTGGCGCACTACCTGGCCACTGCCGGAACGCCGACCTCGGCCGGCCTGACCGCGGTGCTCGCCGCCCTGGGCGGCTCCCTCGGCAACGCGACGTTCACGGTGGCCCCGGGCTCGGTCTCGGGGGGCCTGGTTGGCGCCGGGGACGAGGCCAAGCTCGAGTACCACGTCACACTGCAGACGACTTTGCACCAGTCCCTGACGCTGGACCTCGCCGCGGCCGGGGCTGCCCTCGGACTCCTGTTCGAAGGGCCCCCTCCCCTGGTCGACGTGACCCAGAGCTTCGTGCTCGACCTGACCTTCGGCTATGACCTGAGTCCTGGCCTGGCCGCCGACGAAGCGGCCTATGTCCGGTTCTCCAGCCCGGAGGCCATCTCGCTCACCACCGACGTCCCGGCCCAGGCACTCGCCTTCGGCCTCCAGGTCGGCTTTCTCGGGAACATTCAGGCCCAGCTCGCCGGGCTGACGATGCACTCGGCCGCCGAAGTCCAGCTCGTCAACCCGGACAATGACCTGGAGGGGACGCTCACGCTCGCCGAGCTCAAGGCGACGCGCCTGGGCGTCGCCGGGGCGATCGAACTCGTCAACAGCGCCGGCGGCACTCTGACGGCGTTGGCCTCGCTCGGGACGTTCCACACGACCGGCCACCTGGCCCTGGGGGTGGACCCGGCGACCGGCCGGCTGAGCCTCACGACCGACGCCAACTTCAGCGAGCTACTCAATTTCAATCATGTGAGCGCCGCGACCATGGTCGAGGCGCTCGACGGGGTCGGCACGGCCCTGGGGCAATACGCGTCGCTCCTGACCACCCCGGTCCCCTTCACGTCGCAGTCGCTCGGTGAGATGCTCGACCTGGACGGGGCCTGGGCCTCGTCGGTCGGCGGCCAGCTCCGTGACGCGGCCGGCGCCCCGGCCTT
Source organism: Singulisphaera photorubra (assembly GCF_045290345.1). Taxonomy (GTDB): domain Bacteria; phylum Planctomycetota; class Planctomycetia; order Isosphaerales; family Isosphaeraceae; genus Singulisphaera. The sequence continues at coordinate 8,532,057 of NZ_CP155447.1, forward strand.
CCGGACCGCCCAGGGCCTGGAAGCACTCTTGAAGCAGCGGGTTCACCCCGACATCGTCGCCGATTACGATCCGGTCACCGATCGACTCACTTACCGCCTGATCGCCACGCCGGCGCTCGCGCCCGTCACATCCACTGTTGCGCTCGCCCAGAATCTCGCACCGCTGGCCGAGGTGAACGCCCAAGGCCAGGTCACCCTGACGCCGACGGTGTCGATCACGGGGGGCCTGGGCCTGGACCTGACCACGGAGGACACGGCACCCACGCTCGACGGCTTGCGCGTCAGCGGCACCGTGATGGTGAAGGCGCCGGACATCGATGCCCTGGCCCGTTTCGGCTTCGTCGGCATCGCGGTCGTCGATGGCCACGGCGGGCTCGGTGGCGACTGGGCGTTGCAGGCGCAATTCACCTCCGGGCCGGTGAACGTCGAGCTGGGCGCGACCGATCCGTTCGCGGGGACGACGCTGACCCCCGAGTTCTCGGGGCAGGCGCTGCTGGTCTTGCCGATCGTTGTCACTCCGGCTGCGGGCGGGGCGGCACCCGGCGCCGCGCCTCGGATCGAGGTGGTCTGGAGCGACCTGTCCGACCCGGCGACGCTCGAGGTCAGGCCCCATGACCTGGGCAACCTCACCGACCTCGATGGGCTGAGCTTCCAGTCGGTGCTGAGTGCCCTGCGGGCAGCCGTCACCTACCTCCAGGACCTCCAGCAGTTCTCGTTCCTGAAGCAGAAGCTGCCCCTGGTCAACCAGAGCATTAGCGATCTGCTCGACACGGCCGACGCCCTGGCGCAGAAGTTCGACGCGCTGGCCCAGAATCCGGCAGGGGCCCTTCAAGAGCTGGAGCTCGCGATCGAGGAGGCCATGGGGCTGGTGCCCGACAGCCCGCTGGTCTCGGTCACGCTCGACGGCAAGGCCCTCAAAATCGACATCAAGCTGGAGCAGATCCTCTCGCAGAGCAACGAGTTCTCCCTGGAACTGACCGAGCTAGTGGCCGCGCTACCGGCGGGCCACCCGGCCCGCGCCCTGCTGGCCGGTATCGCCGGCCTGGTCTCTTCTCAGGCCAGCGGGCGGCTGGACGTCGACGCGCGGAGCACCCTCGACCTTCACCTGGGCGTCGACCTCGACCGCGCGGGCAGCCGCTACCTCCAGCCGTTCGTCTACGATACGACCGCGTGGGGCCTGTCCCTGAAGGTCCAGGGCACGGGCCTGAACTTCACCGCCTCCGTCGGCCCGCTCGGGGTGGCCGTCGTGGGGGGCTCGGCCGTGCTCGACGCCGACGGCGCGGGCCCGAGTGTCGACCCTGCCCGCTTCGACCTGACGCTGACCGACAACGACGGCGACCACCGGCTTTACCTGGCGAGCCTGCCGTCGCTGGGCACCATCGCCCAGGTGGCCTTCGTCGGCGGCATGCATGCGAATCTGCCGCTCTACTTCCCCACGGTGAGCAATCCGCTGGGCGGGTCGGCCGTCGACGGTTCGGACCCCGACGCGATCCCGGACAACCAGCTCGACGTCCGCATCGGCGACCTCACGCAGGTCGGGGCAACGACCCAGATCGTCACGCCCGACATCGCCGGGGCGGCCAGCACGGTCTTCCTACCCGATCCCGCGGCGCTGAGTGCCGGGCTCGACGGGCTGCTTGGCGGCGCCTGGGACCTGTTCAAGGCCAACGTGCTCGACACCCCGCTGCCGCTGGTCGGCCGGGAACTCGCACAGACGGTCACCTTCCTGCAAGACATTCGCACCCGGGTCGTTTCCGCGTTCGCCGGCTCGGGCGCCTTGGCCGCCAAGGCCGCCCGCCAGTCCCTCTTCGACGGCCTGGGGCCGAACGGTATCGGCCTGCTCGCCGACCTCAACGGCGATGGGCAGATCACCCTGGAGGACGTCCGGATCCAGGCCGATAGCGGGAGCTTCGACGCCGAGTTGAAGCTCACCCGACCGCAGACGTTACTCAGTAACGGGCTGTCCCCCCAACTCGGGGTGCCCGCGCTCGGGTTCGGCGTGGGCGGGGCGGTCAACGTCCTGGAGCAGTTCTCCGTCAATCTCCACTTCGGTCAGGACTCGCAGGGGTTCTACGTTGCGTCGGGCGACTTCCTCGCGGGAGTGCTCGACGTCTCGGCTGCGCTGACGGCCTCGCTCGGTGGGGGCATCGCCAACGTTACCGGCCAGGCGAACCTGGTGCTCGACCCGACGATCACGCTGACCACCGCGCGGCCCGACGGTCGGCTCCGCTTGGCGGAGTTGACGGCCGCCTTATCCGACCCCGCCTCGCTCCGCCTGGCGGGCCGGTCGGACCTGGCGCTCCAGTTCGACCTCTCGCTGCTCCCCTCGCTCCCGATCCAGTTCAACGGGCAGTGGCACTGGTCGATCACCAGCACTGGTACGACCCTGATCCAGGAGAACTCGGGACTCGACCCCGACAGCCTGCTCAATTCGCTGGCCGTCGCCGTCGATGCCGGGATGGCGAAGCTGCAAGGTGCTTCGAACTCGCTGGCCGCGCTCGTGCAGTCGGTCCCCTTCACCGGCGCCGGGCTGGCGGGGCGGCTCCGCTCGCTGTCCGACGATGGCCTGTCGTTTGACCGCGGGACCCAGACGGCACACCAGTACCTGGCTTCCCGCGGCTTCCAGGTGATCTCGGTTGTCACCCCGCAGCAGCTCGTCGACGCCCTCTCCGCCGGCACGGCGCTGCCGCAGGATCTACTCCAGCTCCACTTCACGCGGACCGCGTCGCAGGCCGACCCAGCCCTTGAGGTGGGCGGGACCAAGACGCTCGGTGGGCTGGGATTCCAGCTCGGGGGGCGGCTCGACACGACCACGGCGTTGGCCTTCGACCTGAACTTCGGGGTGGACCGCAGCGGCGGGATCTATGTCGTGGAGGGATCGCGCATCGCGGCCAGTCTCGACCTGGCCGGCAGCCTCACCGGGCACCTCGATCTCGGCGGGGCGCTGGACGTGAGCCTGGCCGGCTCGGGCCTCTTCGACGCCGACGCCACGCTCTTCCTGGACGACAAGGACAGCACGGCGCAGGAGCGGATCTACCTGACCAGCCTGGGCGATCTGTCCTCCGCGCTCCGCACCACGCTGGCGGGGCGCGTGGACGTGTCGAACCTGACGGTCACGACCACCGTGCCGCTGCTCGGCGACTTCAAACCGTCACTGAGCTTCAGCGGCAATGCGGACTACGACCTGGCGACCGGCCAGGGTACCTACCAGTTCGACGACCAGAGCCTGCGCGACAGCCTCGTCCGGCAGGTCGGCAAGGGCGTTCAGAAGCTCGGCGAGAGCGCCCAGGACCTGGCTCGCGGCCTGCGCAACGTCCCACTGATCGGCGAGTCGGTGGCCGATAAGCTGGTCGGGCCCATCGCCTCGTCGCTGGCCTTCAACCCCGGGCAGACGCCCCTGGCGACCTACCTGATGCAACGGGGAATCACAGTCAAGGCGTCGATCACCACGGCCGACCTGATCAACGGGAACTACCTCAACAAGGAGTTGCTCGAGATCCGCTTCGAACCGGCGGCGGCCACGATCAACCTGGCTCAGTTCACCGCGCCGCAGAAGACCCTGGCCTTCGACGCGGCAGGCGTCAAGACCGGCCTGACCCTCGGGGGGAGCCTCAGCATTACCCCGCGGCTCGACCTGGCCGTCACCTTCGGCCTGGACGCGCAGGGCGGTCTGTACGTCCGCGAAGGGGCCTCGGCCGGCGCGGCGGACGCCTCGTTCCTCAAGGCGTCGGTGCCGATCACGGCACGGTTGACCGGCACGGCGTTCGTTGGCAAGCTGATCGACCTGAAAGCGACGGCCGATGCGAAATTCAACGGCGTCGGCCTGAACGTCGTCCTGGACAACTTCAACGGAGTCAGCCGCGAGAAGCTCTACCTCTTCGATTCCGCGGCGAGCGACGGCGGCCACAGCATTGACGACGCCTTCCTCTCCGGGGCGAACAATACCCAGGTGGGCACGGTCGACCTCAACCTCTCGCTCAACGTCGACAACCCGGCCAAGACCATGGGGGGCGTCGTCGGCAGCCTGGTCGGGGCCGCGATGCAGGCCTTCACCTTCCAGGCCAACGCCCACTACGACATCCCCAACGGCACCGGTAGCTTCGCCGTCACGCAGTATCCCAGCTTCGACTACTTGAAAGACAAGTTCCTCCAGCAGTTCGTCGGCGACCTGGAGCGGTACAACCCGATCCCGAAGGATCTGCGTGAGGTCCTCACGCAGCCGATCTCGCTGCTGGGCAACAAGAGCCTGGTCGAACTCCTGGGCATGGGCTCGGCGAAGATCCTGCTGGACCCATCGGGGATCACCACTGCCAGCCAGGCCCCGAACCAGCATGGGGTGAAGGTCAACTTCGACATCCTTCAGCCTCAGAACATCGTCAGCATGCTGACCGGCCAGCCGGCCGACCTCGTCAGCCTGGACATCGACTACACGTTCGGCGGCGCGCTCGACCCGATCAAGCTCTTCGAGGCGCCCCTGTTCAGCTTCTTCGGCGTGCTCAACGTCACCGGCGAGCTGTCGATCATCCCGGCCTTGCGGCTGATCGTCGACATGACCGCCGGCCTCGACACCACGGGGTTCTACATCCGCGAGGCGCCGAATATCCTCAGGGCCGAGGGCGAATTGACGGCGCAGCTCACCTTACACGGCAAGCTGCTGATCCTCGACCTCGTCCAGGTCCGGGGCCGCGCCGGGCTGGTCCCGTACGGCGAAATCGGGCTGGACGTACCCGGACAGGACGGCAAGGCACGCGCCAAGGACCTCTTGAAAACGGGCAACTACGTCACGACCATCGGGCTCGACCTGAAGCTTGGCGTGGGCGCGGAGATCGGTCTGATCGACCTGGGCCTCTCGGCCTCGGTCGACAAGGACTTCTTCTTCCATCTCTACAGCACCTCAACGGGGCGGAGAACCCTGGGAGCGACGCGCTCGCGTCGTTCAAGAGCGAACTGCTCAAGAAGGCGAACTCGCTGGTCAATAAGCTTGCCAATCCTGCTCAGCTCATCGCGGACGCGGCGGGCCGGGCCGCCGACTGGGTCGGCGACCGCTACGGCGAGGCCCAGCAGGCGGCCGGAGAGCTAGGCCGGCAGGCCGGCCGCGCCGCCCAGGATTTCGCCAACTCGGTCGACGACGGCCTGAAGCGGTTTGATCGAGAAGTTCTTGGGCCGATTGCGAATCGACTGGCCGCCGTGGGCGAGAACCTCGTGCGGAGTACGAACAACTTCGGGTTTGGCTCCTGGGAGGAGGTCAGCTACCCTGACCGCTACACGTACTCTGCCACCGTCAACGGCGGGACCATTTACATCAACTGGAACGCCGACGAGGCGGGCGCGAGGCTGGGGCACCGCGGCGCCGACATCGGCGTTGCCGTCGCCGAGGGCAAGTTGATCATTGATGGGCCCGACTTCGTGGTCAACGAGCGCGTGGCCACCAAGTACAACACCTGGAAGCAGAAGCGATCCAACAAGCACGAAGACCGCCCGCACAACAACCTCGCCTTGTACGACCTGACGGGCATCTCGCAGATCGTCATCGTCGGCAGCGACGACGATGACAAGATCATCGTGGTGGACACGGTCAATCTGCGGAGCCGGATCATCGGTAACGGCGGCAACGACTTGCTCGTTGGGGGGTCGGCGAGCGACACGATCCTGGGCGGCGGCGGCAATGACACGATCGTCGGCGGCCTGGGCGACGACCTCCTCATCGGCGACGCCGACCAGGACCAACTCTCCGGCGGGGCCGGCAGTGACCGCCTCTTCGGCGGCTCCGGGAACGACCTGCTCGACGAACAATCCGGCTACCGCTCCGGTGACCGGAACTGGATGGAAGGCCAGGACGGCCGCGACACTCTGCTCGGCTCGCCCGGCGTCGACTCGATGTTCGGTGGGGGGGGCGACGATTCGCTCAACGGCTACGGCGGCAATGACCACCTGCAAGGGGATGGCGCGAACGACCGCCTCGACGGCGGCACCGGCAACGACGAGCTCTTCGGCGGCGCAGGCGACGACTACCTCATCGGCGGCATCGGCAACGACTACGTCGACGGTGGCGCGAACGCGGACTTGCTCTATGGCGACGACGAGCGTCAGCAGGGCACGGGCAACGATACGCTGATGGGCGATGCAGGCGCCGTCCCGGCCGGGCCCGACATCCTCTACGGGGGCGGCGGTAACGACGCCCTCTACGGCGGCGGCGACGCCGACATCCTCTACGGCAATGCGGGCGACGACACGCTCGTCGGCGCCGACCACAACAACTTCGAGTCGGCCGGCGACGGTAACGACGCCCTCTACGGCGGCACCGGCCGCGACTCTCTCTACGGCGGCCGCAGCGGCGCTGGCCTGTCCTCCTTCCCGGGGGCCGGGCGCAACTTCGACTTCCTCGACGGTGGCGACCAGAACGACTATCTCGACGGTGGCAGCGGCGAGGACTATCTGGAAGGGGGCGACGGCAACGACCTCATCTGGGGTGGATCGGGCAACGACACCCTGACCGGAATCGCCGGCCGCGACTCGATCTACGGCGAATCCGGCAACGACGAACTGATCGGCAGCTACGGGGTCGACGGCGGTTCCTACCTCTCGGCCGGCACCGGGAATGACACCATCACCGGCAGCATCGTGAACGACACGATCTACGCCGGTGCTGGCAACGACACGATCGCCGGTCGCGCGGGCGACGATTACATCGACGCGGGCGACGGCAACGACCAGGTCGACGGCGAGGGGGGCGACGACACGATCTCCGGCGGCGCCGGCAACGATGTGCTCAAGGGGAACCTGGGCAACGACGTCATCTACGCCGGGGCCGGCGATGACCGGCTCCAGGGCGACTCAGGAAACGACTGGCTCTTCGGCGATTCCGGCGCGGACTTGCTCTACGGCGGCGAGAATCAGGATGCCCTGTACGGCGGCAGTGGGGACGACCAGCTCTTCGGCGACGCCGGCTTCGACGTTCTCTACGGCGACACGGGCAACGACCGCCTCGACGGCGGCGCCGGGAACGATACCCTCGCCGGCGGCCGGGACGATGACTTGCTACTCGGCCAGGACGGGGACGACGACCTCTCCGGCGACTCTGGTAACGACACCCTCCGCGCCGGTGCCGGTCGAGACACCCTCTACGGCGACACGGGCAACGACTGGCTGGAGGGTGAGGGGGACGCCGACCTGCTCTACGGCAGCTTCGGCAATGACGTCCTCCTCGGCGGGACCGGCGGGGATACCGTGGACGCCGGGGATGGCGACGACTACGTCGAGGGCGGTGACGGGCCGGACGCGATTCTCGGCGGGTTGGGCCGCGACACCCTCTTCGCCGGCGAGGGGAACGACACCCTCGACGGCGGCGACGGCGACGACTGGCTCTTCGGTGACGCCGACGCGGATGTCCTGTTTGCCCGCGCCGGTAACGACCTGCTGGTCGGCGGCACCGGAACCGATTTTCTCTATGGCGAGGCGGGCGACGACCAACTCGCCGGCAGTACGGGCGACGACCTGCTCGACGGCGGCACCGGGCAGGATATCCTCTGGGGCGACAGCGACTTCAGCGCGACGGGCGTGCGAATCGCCGCCGCGTCCGCCGGCCGCGACACCCTCCAGGGGGGCACGGGCAACGATACTCTCGACGGCGAGGCCGGCAGCGATTACCTCGACGGCGGCGACGGCGACGACCAGCTGACCGGCGGCCGGGGCAGTGACACGCTCATCGGCGGCTGGGGCGCCGACATCCTCTTCGCCGGGTTCAACACCGCGGGGGGCGGAGTCGAGGCCGATCAGGACGTCAATGTCCTCTTCGGAGACCTGGACAATCCCGACGCGGCGACGGCCACCGAGAGCCTCCACCGCGACCAGCTCTATGGCGACGTCGGCCGGGATCAGCTCTACGGCGGCGCCGCGGACGACTCCCTCTTCGGCCTGGGAGGCGATGACGTCCTCGATGGCGGTCGCGGACTCGACAGCCTGCTAGGCAATACCGGCAACGATCAGATCCTGGGAGGCACCGGCGCCGACCTGCTCGACGGTGGTGACGGGGCCGACCTGCTCGACGGCGGTGACGGTGACGACCGGCTCATCGGCTCCGCCGGCAGCGACACGCTCATCGGCGGCTGGGGCGCCGATATTCTGCTGGCCGGCTCCGACCTTGTGGGCACCGGTGGTGCGGGCGACCGCAACCTCCTCTACGGCGACCAGCGCGATACCCGGCCGTTGGTGGGCGTCGAGGCCGCGCAATCGGACCAGATCTACGGCGACGCGGGCGCAGACACCATCGACGGCGGCAGCGGGAACGACTGGATCGAGGGGGGCGACGGAGACGACCTTCTCTTCGGGTCGAGCGGTAGCGACACGCTTGTCGGCGGCTGGGGGGCCGACACAGTGATGGCCGGCTCGGGAGCCGACGGCGCTGGCGGCGTCGGTGACCGTGACACCCTCTACGGCGACCACCTCGATGCCCGCCCGCTGGTGGGCGTCGAGGCCGCGCAATCGGACCTGATGTACGGCGACGCGGGCATCGACACGATCTGGGCCAGCTTTGGCGCCGACATCGTCTACGGCTTCGCCGGTGCCGACACCATCGACGGTGGCGACGGGGCCGACCTGCTCGACGGCGGCGACGGTGACGACCGGCTCATCGGCTCCGCCGGCAGCGACACGCTCATCGGCGGCTGGGGCGCCGATATTCTGCTGGCCGGCTCCGACCTTGTGGGCACCGGTGGTGCGGGCGACCGCAACCTCCTCTATGGCGACCAGCGCGATACCCGGCCGTTGGTGGGCGTCGAGGCCGCGCAATCGGACCAGATCTACGGCGACGCGGGCGATGACACGATCTGGGCCAGCTTCGGCGCCGACCTCGTGTACAGCTTCGCCGGCTCCGACACCATTGACGGTGGCAGTGGCAATGATTGGATTGACGCAGGGCCGCAGCCGGACCGGCTCTTCGGCGGCATCGGCAACGACACCCTCATGGGCGGCAGCGAGAGCGACATTCTCCAGGGTGGCGGGGATGACGATCACCTTGAAGGCGACGCGGGCGACGACATTCTCCTCGGCGAAGACGGCGCCGACGTCTTGGTGGGCGAGGCGGGCGACGACCATCTCGACGGCGGCGCGGGCGCCGACCTCCTCTGGGGCGGCTATGCCGAGCAGACGCGGATCCAGTTCTTCCAGGCCGGATTCGCCAGGCCCGAAGGTTGGGACGCGGCCGAGCGGGACCACGCGACCGGATTCGACGTGCCGGCGATCGCCCCGGTGGTGCGCGACAGCCGCGGCCTGATTGTCGGCTACTTCAGCAGCCCGGGCGACGCGACCGACGGCCGCGACGTCCTCCGAGGCGGCCCTGACGGTGACTGGCTGTTCGGCGGCGGCCAGGAGGACATTCTCTTCGGTGATGCGGGCAGCGACTACGCCGACGCAGGTGCCGGCAACGACCGGGTTGAGGGGGGCGACGACGCTGACGTGCTCCGCGGAGGCGCCAACACCGACTCGCTCTACGGCGGCCGGGGGCTCGACCAACTCTACGGCGATGATGGCGACGACGAGCTGAGGGGCGACGGCACGGGGGCCGCACCCGCGGCCGGCGAGCGGCTCTGGGGCGGCGAGGGGATCGACCAACTCTACGCCTACGCCGACCCTTCCCAGACCGGGACGCGGTACTACGGCACCGAGATGCACGGGGGGGGCGGCAACGACTTCCTCTACGGTAACCTCTGGGAAGACATCCTCTACGGCGACGGCGGCAACGACTTCGTGCACGGCGACTACCTCGCCGGCCCCGCCTACGCCCGCAACACCGTCAACCCCCACCTGGCCGGCTCGTCCGACACGCTCTATGGCGGCAGCGGCGAGGACAAGCTACAAGGCGGCGGTGGCGGCGACCTGATCTGGGGCGGCGCTGATTCGGACTGGCTCGAGGGCCAGGACGCGACCGACACCCTCTACGGCGGCGGAGGCATCGACATCCTCGTACTCGACGTCGCCTACGCCAACCCGAGCGGCCGTTCCGAGGTCATCGACGGCCACGGCGGCGACCGGCGGCTCGGCGATACGCTCGACGACTTCGCCACCGACATCCTCCTGATCGATGGCGACCGATCGTCCCAGATCAACGACCGCATCCTCGTGGGCGAGCAGCCCGGTCCTTCCGGCCTGCAACGGCAGCTTCGGGTGGAATACACCGACACCCCCCAGCCGTTGCTGCTCGATTGGCGCGCCGCCGACGGCACCCCGCTGGTCGAGCAGTTTCGCATCGCCGGCCTGACCGGCAACGATCTGCTCGGATTCGTCACGGAGGGTCCGAACGCGATCGACTTCTCCGGCCTGTCGGCGCGGAGCCGTGACTGGGTTGGCGTGCTCGATGGTGGCCCGGACAATGACACGCTGCTGGGCAGCGCTGGGCGCGACAACATCGACGGCGGGTCGGGGCACGACTGGGCCCAGGGCTTCGGCGGCGACGACCGGATCTGGGGCCGTGAGGGGAACGACACGCTCTTCGCCGGCCAGGGCAACGACGACCTGATCGGCGGGGACGGCGAGAACAAGCTCTACGCCTGGTCGCGTCCGCCCGAGCCGGGCCTGCAGTTCGGAGTGTTCGTCGACCCGCGCGGCGGCCTGCACGACGACACCCAGCACGACCTTGCCCTGGCGAGCTGGATGCCCGCCGGCACGACTGTCGCCGACCTGGCGCGGGTCACCGGCCTGGCGATCGCGACCCCCGGTCATGTCGACCGGCTCCGGTTTACCCTGACGGCCTCGGGGGACGCCGACGACTCGGTGACGCTCAACCTCGGCGCCGCCGCCCCGCTGGCGCTCGACCTCTACAACTCCGCGGGCCAGCGTGTCGCGCACGTCGAGACCTCGGATGTACAGTCCTCCGTTCGCATGAGCCTGAGCGGAGTCGCCGCGGGCAGCTACGAGCTGCGGATCAGCCACCTGCCCCTGCCGCCGGAGCGGGCCTTCCAGAAGGTCCCCTACGAGCTCGTCTTCGCGGTGACCCCGGCGAGCCACCCAGCCGCCGGCCAGACCGTGGTCGAGCTGACCTACCAGCCCGAGGATACGGGCCTCGACCGCATGCTCGGCGGTAAAGATGCAGATTACCTTTACGGCGGCACCGGGCTCGACTTCCTGTACGGGAACGGCGGCGCGGATGTCCTGGTTCGGAGCGACGGCTCCCAGTTCGCCAGCCTCGACGGCGGCCTGGCCGGCGACGCCTGGAAGGAGTACGCCAAGCAGTCGGGCAAGATCTGGTACGTCGGCGGGTCGAACGCCGACGACGTGATCACCGTTGACTATGTCACGGAGCCGGGCTTCCTCCAGGGCCACCACCTGGTGACCCGCCTCACCAACAACCACGGCAACTTCACCTTTGCCGCCCAGGCGCGGCTCGACTTCGACGCCGTCGACGCGGGGGGCAACCTTACCTGGGACCGGACCAACCAGCTCCTCAAGGTCGATGCCTTCCGCCAGAGCGTCAATCCGTCGGCCTGGAAGCTGGCCAATGAGGAGGCACTCCTGCCCTTCGAGAGTGACTTCCTGGCGATCGTCGTTGATGCCCTCGGCGGCAATGACACGATCACGGTCGGGCCCACCGTGCAGAAGACGGTCTGGATCGACGCCGGCGCCGGGGATGATCATGTTTCGATCCTCTCAGGCAACGCCCTGCTGTCCGACCGCAGTGAGGATCCGGTCCGTAACGACGACGTCACGACCGCCTACGGCCTGGCCGGCGAGCCCGCCCGCCTCGTCGCCGGCGCGGCGGCCCCGGCCAACGGGCGGCTGATGGCCGTCGTCGACGGGGTGCCCACCCGGCTCACCGCCTCGTTCACGCTCAGCCTCAATGGCCGCGCACCCGTCGCCTTGCTCCTCGTCGACGACCCGGATAACACCTCGGCCGAGGACTTGGCGGCCGACCTGAACGCGGCGCTGGTCCGCGCGGGGCTGGGCACGGACGTCTGGGCGGCTATCGACCCGTCCGGACGGCTGACCCTCTCGACACTCAGGGTCGGCCTGGCTGCGACGCTGCGGCTGGTGACAGCCGCCGCCGATCCGACCGAGTCGCTCCTCCACTTCTCCAACGGCCAGTCCGCGACCGCGCGGCTGACGCGGAGCACGCGGTTCACCGCATTGACGCTGGACAGCCCCGACGATGTCGACTGGTATAGCTTCCAGCTTGCCCCCGGCGCACTCCCATGGGACGCGCTACGGCTGACCAGCCTGGCCGAGACCGATTCGCTGAGCCTGCGCGTGTACCGGCGCGCGGCCGACGGGTCGATCGTCCCGGTCGATGTGGGCGGGCTCCAGCCACGCCTGACCCCGGCCCCCGACCGTGGCGAACGCAACGACTCCGCGGCGACGACGACCAGCCTGGGCTCGCTCGCGTGGGCGGGCCGGCTCACAGGGACGGTGCTCGATAACGCGACGGACGAAGACTGGTTCCGGGTCACGTTGCCGGCCCGAGGCACCGCCACCGACGCGATCGACCTGGCGCGGTTGGAGGTGAGCGGCACTTTTCTGATCGAGCTGCGGGACGTCGGCGGGAACCTGCTCCGGTCGGCCAGCACGGCCGCGAGTTTCCTGGCCACGATCGGGCTGGACGGCCTGGCCCCTGGTCCGTACCTCCTGCGGGTCCGGAGCACCGACGCTGCCGGCCATTACGAACTGCGGCCCCGCGTCGGCGGTGGGTCCGGCGTCGTGGTCGACCTGTCCGGCCGTGACGATGTCGGCGGCAACGACGCGAAAGTGGATGCCTACCAGCTCGGTGCCGGCGCCGACCTGGGCCAGGTCACAGGCCTGACCATCCACTCGCCCTCGGACGTTGACTGGTTCCGGTTCACGGCCACGCAGGGGGCGCCCGCGACGATCCGGGGGGCGAGCCTGCTCTCGACCGCTGTGCGCACGACCGGGCGGCTCTTGGGCAACGCCGTGTTCTCCCTGTCGATCAACGGCGGGGCGGCGAAGGAAGTGACGATCACAGCCGCGGCCACCGCGACCAACCAGGGCCTGCCCGACCTGCTCGCCGACATCAACGCGGCGCTCGCCGCGGTCGGCCTGGGCAACGTAGTTGCGACCGCCGAGCCCGGCGGGCGGATCGTACTGGCCGTGATCAACCCACAGGGGAACCCCTCGCTCTCCCTGTCCAGCCCGAATGCCGCGGCGACCGGCGGACTCGGCCTGGTCGCGTCGACCGCGCTGGGCGCATCGTTCCTGATCAAGGAGGTGCCGCCGGTCCCTGGGCAGCCTGCCGGCGACATTCGTGTCGAACTGTACGGGCCGGATGGCCTGCAGATCGCGGGCCGCGTCACGAAGGCGGCCGGGATTATTACAGTCGACCTGTCCGGCCTGGCTCCTTCTGAATACCGGCTGAAGGTCACGGGGATCAACCCCGGTGGCTACGTGATCGAGCCCCACTTTGGCCCCGACGGGCATGCCTCGCTCAACCTCGCGGGGATCGGCTCGGGCACCCTGTCGCTGGCTGGACTCACGCCCGGGGAGACCTACTGGCTGCAGGTCCGCTCGGCCGACCTGGTCCCCACCCAGTACAACCTGGAGTTCCTGAGGGCCGGCGAGCCGACGCTCGCGGCCGACGTCATCGACTTGGGCACCGGCCGCGACATCGTCCGCCGCGACGTGATCGTCGGTGGCGACGGCAACGACGTGCTCTCCGGCGGACCCTCGGAGGACTGGATCTTCGGCGGGGCCGGCAACGACGTCCTCACCGGGGGCCTCGACCGCCAGGCCAGCGACCTGCTCTTCGGCGGGTCGGGAGATGACACGTTCCAGATCATTCCCGACGACCTGCCGTTCATCCCCGGCACGACCCAGACCCTGGTGCCGACCTTGAGCGACCTGTTCGACGGCGGCGCGGGCGACGATCGCGTGCTGTTCCTCGGCGGCGACCTCGACCGGCTCGGCCGCCCCGTGCCCGACAACGTCGCCCTGCGCTACAACCGCTTCCTGCACCGCTACGAGTTCACCGGCCTGGCCTGGGACTTGATCAATCAGAAGTTCCAGACGAACGGCCCGAACCCGGCGGTGCTGACCGGCAAGTCGTTGATCGACCCATCGGCCGGTGTGACCACGACGTATCGGCTCACCCAGAACGCCGTGTTCGCGCTGAGCCTCGACGGCGGCGCCACCTGGACGACCGTGACCGTGACGGCGTCGTCGACGAACGGTGGTGACGGCACGCCGGCGAACCAGGACATGTTCGACCTCGTGGCGGACATCAACGCCGCGCTGGCCCGCGCCGGGCTCGACGAGAAGGTCGAAGCCGGCTTCGATGAGTTCAAGATCACCCTCGCCACCCGAGGCGCCGGCCGCGGCGCCACGCTGGCCATCGGCTTGCGGTCGGGGAGCACGGCCGCCGGCCTGCGGCTCGTCGAGGACGCCCAGGCCCAGGGCGTCGACCAGCTCTATATGCAGAGGTACCAATTCTTCCAGACCGACTCGGTCGAGCGGTTCGTGATCGACACGAGGGCCGGCGACGACGAGGTTCACGCCGAGCCGGGATACAAGTTCCCGAACCTGGACAGCGAGTGGGGCATCGACCCGGGTGACTTCGAGCAGGGGGCGACCCTCGCCGCGCTCGAGATCCGGGGCGGCGCCGGCAACGATCGACTCTTCGGTGGCGCCCAGGCCGACACGATCTACGGCGGCGCCGGCAACGACGTCATCCTCGGCTTCGGCGGCGCTGACAAGCTTTACGGCGGCGCCGACGACGACTTGCTCGCCGGCAACGCGATCCTGTCGCCCGACGCCTACGAGTGGCGTGGCAGCAGCAACGCGCCGAACGACTCGCCGGAATACGCCGCCAACATCGGCCAGATCACCTCGCTGACGGAGCTGAACGGGCTGACCCTCCACGCGGGCGATCCGGGCGACTGGTATCTGATCGGCAACCCCGGCTCGCGCTACCGGTTCAATCTCTCTCAGTCCGGCGTCCTCGCCCGCGACATGATCCGGGTGGTCGAGACCGCCGCCGACGGCACGGAGCGGACGCTGGACGCCTACCTCTACGCTGGCCAGAAGGTGGGCTCGACCGTTGTGCCTGTCGAGCAGTTCGCGGGGATTCCGGAGTACTACCTGCTCTTCGTCCCCGCGCCGATCTCGATGGAGGGCCGGAAGCTTAACTTCCAGGGTCCGCCGCTCAGCTCGATCGAGGACGCTACGTTCACCCTGACGGTCGACGGCGGCCCTGCGGCCGGCGGCAAGGTAGCCACGATCCTGATCCCCAAGTCGACAACGCAGGCGGGCCTTCAGGCGGTCCTGAACCAGGCCCTCGTCACCGCCGGCCTGGAGGGGCAGGTCACCGCGCTGGTCCTCGGCAGCTCGATCCGCTTCGCCCGCACCAACACGCTGGCGCTGGGGGCTGGCGTCGAGGTCACGGCGGCCAACCGCACGGCGCAGGACCGGCTCGGCCTGGCCGTCGGGCTCCGCACCAGTGGTCTCTCGGGCGGCCTACGGTACTCGATCCGCTTCACCAGCTATCAGCGCGACACCGTGGGGGTCGACGCCGGGGCCGGGCAGGCCAATCAGTCGGTCAGCCCCGGCGACGTGGGCGCGGTCCCCGTGGTGATCCCGTTGGGCGACATCGACGGTGACGGCAAGGGCGACTTCATCTCGGGCGTGCAGGAGTACACCGACCAGCACTCCGCGAGCTACCAGGAAACCAACGGGGCCGACTTCCTCAGGACCAGCTTCGCGTATGTGAATCTGTCGGCGGGGGGTTCGCTGGCCCTGGCGCTGCCGGCCCCGCTGACGGTTCCCTCGACCTACGGTACCCAGGCCAGCCTGGCCGAGCCGGGCGACTACAACGGCGACGGCCTCATGGACATCGCCGTCGCCCTGACCCGCACCGGAGCCGACACGCCCGGGAGCGCGTTCGAGACCCGCGGAGTCTACGTCCTCTTCGGCCGCAGCCCGGCGCAGTGGGCCGCACTCAAGGGCGGCTCCGCTTCGGTCGCCGTAACCTCGAAGGCTGAGATCGTCATCAAGGGCCTCTCGGGGCAGGTGAGCGTGGCGAGCGCCGGTAACATCAACGGCGACACCAGCCCGACCGGGAAGCCGTTGGACGACCTGCTGGTGGCCGACTCGGCGACCGGAAACGTATCGGTCTTCTACGGGCGGTCTGTCTGGCCGCAGACGTCGGGCTTCGCGTCGATCCAGGACTCGAGCGGCTCCCTGGAATGGGATTTCACCGACCTGGGCGGGGCGGCGCAGACCGAAGGCTTCAACGTCAATTTCGGCTCGACGGCCCCCGTCTCGACGTCACCGCAGGCCGTCGGCGGGCTCTGGCATCTCTCCCAGGGCCGGCTCAACCCCGCGGCCTCTGAGTCACGCAGCGGCGGCTTCAACCTCTACTTTGGCCAGGGCGAAGGTCCAGCCGGGGGCGGCAATTTCGATACCCGGGCCCGGGTCGCCGGCACGGTCTACTCGCGGGAGGTGTTCGTCAATGGGATCGACGATCCCCGGCTGACCTTCCAGTACTTCCTGGCGACGGAGGGATCGCCGACGCGGTACGACCAGGCGCAGGTGCTGATCTCTGTCGACGGCCGCCCCTTCGAGCCGCTCCCGGGCGCCTCCAACGCCGAGTCCCTCGTGGACCAGGCTTTGATCCCGGCCGCTGACCGCGGTTTCTGGTCGCGTGCCGAGTTCAACCTCCAGGAGTTCTTCGTCGCCAAGGGCTACAACGCCGGGGGCACGTCGCACCAGGTCCGCATCGCCTTCCAGTTCGACAGTGTGGACGAGGTTGCGAACACCGCCGAGGGCTGGTACGTCGACGACGTGGTTATCGTCCGCTCCGTCAGCTTCGGCGTACGTGATGCAGACGTGACGCTCGCCGGTCCGACCGGGTCCGCGGGAAGGGGCGTCAAGGTGGCCGGGGTCGGCGACTTCAACAACGACGGCTACCAGGACTTCACGATCATCCGTGAGACGACCGCAAACCAGGCGGATGTGAGCGTCTTCCACGGCCATAAATCTGCCGTGCAGGACCTCAACTCGACCCCTTCCCCATTCATCACCTCGCCCATCGTTGAGCTTGGCCCCCTGGCCATCTTCGCGGCCAACGACGCGATCCACGGCAACGAGCTGTGGGTCAGCGACGGCAGTGTCGCTGGCACAAAGCTCTTAAAGGACATCAACCCCGGTTCCTCGAGTTCCTCGCCGTCGAAGCTGTTTCGCCTCGGCAACCTGGTCTTTTTCACCGCTCAGGACAGTGAGACCGGCATCGAACTCTGGAGAACGGATGGCACGACAGTCGGGACCGTGCGGCTCAAGGACATCGTGCCAGGCAATCGGGATGCGAACCCGAGCCAGATGATCGCGGTCAACGACGTCCTGTACTTCACGGTCTTCAATAACGAGGCGACCAACGCCATCTGGAAGACGGACGGGAGTGTGGCCGGGACGGTGAAGGTCCACGAGGCGGACGATCGGATCCTGGCGGTGAACAACCTGACGAACGTCAACGGACTCGTCTATTTCACGCACTGGCACGAGCTTTGGAAGACCGACGGGACCCCGGCCGGCTCGCAGTTCGTGAAGAACATCGTGACGCAAAACCCCGGTGGCTCGATCTCGTCCGGGTCGCCTCACGCTCTTATTGCCGCCGGGAGCCGTCTCCTCTTCAGGGCATATGACCCGTCCTACGGCTACATCCTCTGGAAAAGCGACGGCAATGCCACCGGGACCCTGGGGCTGCGCGACGTCGATTCGGGGGTCTTCGTCGATCCCCAGTACATCAACGTCGTCAATGGCATCCTCTATTTCACCAGCCAGGGCCGGTCCGGGATCTGGCAAACCGATGGAACCACGGCAGGAACACGGCTTTACACCGGTAGTCCGTCGGAGATCCAGCCTCCTGCGCTATCGCCTGCGAAGTTCTTCACTGGCTCGGGTACGACCTCACCTCAGCAGTTGTGGTATCGGGCCACTCCAACCAGCACTCCGGTCCGACTGACGAATGTGGCCTCGGGCACGCTGAGTTCCACTCCTCAGGCGTTCCTGAGCACGCCCCAGGCTCTCTACTTCGTGACCAACTACACGGGGAGTCATGGCGACCTGTGGAGAGCCGCCGGCGCGAATTTTTCGCCCCAGCTCATCGCGACCCACGTGCTGGGCTTCGCATTCAACGGTAGCAACCTCATCTACGGCCGCTGGGACGGCAGCCTTTGGAAGGTTGATGAGGTCAGCGGGACGGCAGAGCTCATCACGTCACAGGGCGGCTTCTCGGGTCAGTCTTCACTTCACCTGCCGGTCATCAATGGGCAGGTCTACTACATCGGCTACGAATCGGGATCCGGAGTCGAGATCTGGAAGAGTGACGGCACGCCTGAGGGAACGAAACGAGTCATCGACCTCATTCCTGGCAGCGACGGCGCTTATCCTGATTCTCTAACGGCGGCTGGCGGCAAGCTCTATTTCAACGTCAGTCGGGGGCAGCCTAACTACGATGGTGCCTACGTCACGGACGGCTCGGAAACCGGCACCATTCGACTGTTCCCGACAAATAGGGCATTCGGCTTCAAGAATGCCAACGGCACGGTTTTCTTCGATGCGTGGACGCCCGAGAACCCCTTTGATATTGGGCTCTACAAGACGAACGGGACGATCGGGGGCACTGTCCATGTGTTGACTCTGATTGGTTCTCCTGACGATATAACGGCCGTCGGGAACCGTGTGTTCTTCCGAGTGGTCGTCAACGAGTCCAATCCCGACCCGGGCGGCCCGGACGCCTTATGGGTGTCCGATGGCACGCCGGCGGGCACCAGGATGGTGAAGGATTTCATCCCCGAGCTCAACACGGCCGTTTATCCCAAGTCCATGATCGCCGTAGGCGATACGCTATTCTTCACCATCAGCACGCCGGCACTCGGAACGGAGCTTTGGAAGAGCGATGGGACGACGGCGGGCACAGTCTTTGTCAAGGATCTCGCCCCCGGCGTCGCCAGTTCCTTCCCACAGGGCCTCGCGGTGATCGGCAACTTTCTCTACTTCGCAGCGACCGGCGACTCTTACGGAGCTGAGGTGTGGCGCACCGACGGGACTGATGACGGGACGGTACGGATCACGGACATCGCACGCGGCAGTGGCGGTTCGAACCCTCAGGGATTCGTCGTTCATAACAACCGTGTCTATTTCGGCGCCGACGACGGGTATCACGGCCGCGAACTCTGGTCGGTCCCGTTCAACCCGGCTTACACAACCACGGTCACGACGAACCAATTCTCGGAGCTGGAGGCCCGGGCGCTCGGCGACATCGACCTGGACGGGTACGGCGATTTTGCGATCACCTCGCGGTCGGTCACCCCGGATCGCGACTACCTCGTCTTCGGCTACAACCCGAGCAAGGCCGGTTCGGCTCCGGAGGTGCTCACCGTCAATTCCGGCCGTCTGGTGGCACTGGGCGACGTCTATGGGAGCGACGGCCGGGCCGATATCGGCGTGGTCACGGCCACGGTGACCGCGTCGCTGACGGACACCACCCGCCAGTTCGTCCACGTCACCGGCGCCGTCTACGCCGGCCAGCCGAGCCGCGCCGCACTGCAGCAGGCACTCGGGGGCGCCAACGGGGAGCTGCTTCCCCGCCCCGACCTCGTCGTCGAGCCGGACGTGCCGGTCTACATTGCGACCACAGCCGGCGCCTGGCCTGCTCAATTGAACTTGGCAGCCGCTTACGCGTTCGCGAGGGTGGGCAACGTGGGCGGCACCTCTCAGGCTGATTTCGCGATCGCCGACGGACCCGGCGGCACGGTCCATGTCTTCTATGGGGCCGATCGGCTCTGGGCGCAGGTCGCGGCCGGTCAGGTCGACCCGGCGTCGAACTTGCCCGAGCTGTACCCGTATGAGCTGGCCACGCCCTCCGTCTCCGGTCAGGACGGGTCCGCGGCCGCCGGCACGACGCTCGGCACTGCGACCAACCTCTCCGACGCGTTCGCGCTCCAGGGGATGACCACCGGCGAAGGCCTGAGCCGGGCCGAGCGGATTGGCGACGTCAACGGCGACGGCCTCGAGGATTACCTTCTCCGGGGTCTGACCCGTGCTTATGTCCTCTTCGGCCCCATGGAACTCGATGGCACCGACGACGTTCTGACCCGGGCCCACGTCCAGATCAACTACCGGATCGATACCAACAACGACGGCGTGGCCGATGCCGAACTGCGACCGGCCGAGCGGATGGGCGACATCGACGGCGACGGCCGAACTGACCTTGTCTTCGCGCGTTACCAGGGCGGACACTGGCACGTCGACGTGCTCTCGGGCGGCGGGTTCCTCCCGCGCACGGTCGCGGCGGGGGACCTTCGCGAGATCATCGACCTGACGTCGCAGACCGACAGCACCAAGGTCCCCGAGATCGTGCTGCTGAACTGGAACGGCGACACCCACGTTCCCGACGGCTCGTCGACGCCTACCCCGTTCGCCGACCTGGCAATCGCCCTGGACACGGGCCAGGTCCGCGTCTATTCGGGGCAGCTCGTCGAGACCAGGGAGGAGACCCTGACCCCCATACTCGCCGAGTCCGACTACCTGCTGGCAATCGCGGCCCAGTCAGCGGCCGACCGCCAGGCGGCCTACTACGAGACCTATGGCCCGGCCGGGTTTGTCGCGACGGCCGCCACCACGACCGACCTGACCGTCCTGGGCGACGTGAACGGCGACGGCCGCGACGACCTGATGGTCTTCGACCGTACGTTCCACACCGCCACCGTCCCGGGCCAGTTCGACCTGGGGCGTGCCAGTCTGTTCCTGGGCCGGCCCGATCAGGCGCTCGGCACCCCAGGGTCGAAGCCCACCCTGAGCCGCAATGTTCCCTATCCCGGTGCTCCGGCCGGCCAGATCTTCGCCGACACGGTGTATACCGGGGCCTATCTCAGTGAAGCGTTCGCCCTGGGTGATCTGAACGGCGATAACTACGCCGACTTCGCGCTGAGCCGCTCGCGCGAGGCCGCCGCCGCCGACCCGGCAAGTGTGCTGATTTATTACGGGTCAGCGGGGATCGGCCAGGTCGACCGGCCCGGCGTGCTCTATCAGGCCGACTTCGACGCGACCGACCGGCCCGAGAACCAGTGGGTTGCCGACAACCGTAGCCCCGGCACGCAGGTTGACGACGGTCTCTGGCACCGGACGAGTACGCTGGGCTATGCCAAACGCGTCGGCCAGCAGGGCCACCTGTCGTTCGGCACCGACAGCGTGATCAATACGGTGTTCCGGCCGGTCGCCGGCCGGATCAGCTCGCCCCTAATCGACCTGCGGTCGTCCGTGGCCAGCGATCGGCTGCGTCTCGGCTTCAATTACCTGCTTGCCACCGACGGATCGGACGACTTGGCCCGCGTGCTCATCTCGGTCGACGGTGGCGCCTTCACGCCGCTCGACGGCGGCTGGAACGGCCTCAACGGGCCGCTCGGGACCGCCGGGGGGCAAGGACGGCTGATCGACCAGCCGATGGCCGACGGCAGCCTTTCCCAGTGGCGGCGCGCCGAGTTCGACCTGTCCGCCTACGCCGGTAGCCGCATTCGCTTCCGGTTCGAGTACAATTCGGTTAACGCGTTCGCCGCCACGAAGCTCGGCCTGCTCGTCGACGACGTACAAATCACCGGCCGTTCCGCCGACCTGACGATTACGCGTGCGGCGCAGGGCCAGCTCACGGGCGACCTGGCGATCTTTGCACCCCTGTCGATCACGGCCGGAGACTTCGACGGCGACGGAGCCGCCGACCTGGCGCTGGGCGAGCCACGGTATCGCCTGGTCAACGTCGCGGGGCAGGTCCTCGTGGATCGGACTCAGGGCCAGGTCTCCGTCTTCTGGGGCGCGGCGGCCGCCGGGCGGGCGCACCAGGGAACGCTCGTGCTGGAGCAGGCCGACGTGGTTCTGGCAGGCTTGAGCGCGACGGATGCCCTCGGCACCCTCTCCCCGACGCCCGGCCTGGACGTGAACCAGGACGGCGTGGCCGACCTCGCCGTCGGCGCCGGTGGGGCGACCGCCACCAGCGGCGGGATCAAGGGGACCGCCGGCCGGATCCACGTGATCTACGGCACGATCGGCCGCTCCATCACGCTCCCCGCCGACGCGGCGACGACCATCCTCGCCAACCGCACGATCACAGGCAGCGGCGACTACCTGGTCGACTTGGGAATCGGTACCGAGGTATTCCGCGACCTCGACCTCAATGGCGACGGTCAGCTCGACGGCAGCCGCTACACGCTCGGCGCCGGCCAGGCCGAGCGCTGGTATCGGTTCACGACCCTCGGCCAGGGCACGCTGGGCGACCAGCTCGCCTTCTCCCCTGGTGGATCCACCGGTACGAACGTGGTGCAGCCGACCGAGCAGGGCAGCTTCGCAGGCGGATCCGGCACGGGGTCGACCCCGACGGGCTACGTCCTCACCGGCATCGGGCCGGATGGCGGCCAGGGGAGCACCCCCCACGCGATCAGCCCCTCGGGCGAGGTCGTGGGCGAGTACACGACCCCCACGGGTGAGACCCGCTCGTTCCGCTGGTCGCCGACGACGGGCTTCACCACCATGGGTCCCCACGGGCTGGCGGACCGGGCCTACGCGATCAACGACGCCGGCCTGATCGGCGGCAACACCAGCTCCACGCTCCACGACGCGGCCGGCTACACGGCATTCGCGGTCCCCTACGGGTTCGACGACATTAGCACCACGGGACGCAGGCTCTCGCTCCTCCACGGGCAGAACGACCAGTTCGAGCAACTCTGGCGGCCCGGGGTCAGCCTGGGCATCAGCGAAGACTACTTGAAGGCAATGGTCCGGCAGCCCGACGGCAAGGTGGTCCTGGTTGGCAACACACCGGTTGGCGGTAAACAGAATCTCTCCGCGGCCCGGCTGAATGCTGATGGGACGCTCGATAAGTCCTTCGGTATCGACGGCAGGTTCACTGTCTCCATCTCGGGCTCAGACGATATCGGGACCAGCGTGGCGCTTCAGGCCGACGGCAAGATCGTGATCGCCGGTTATTCGTTCGGCTCCGGTGTCAGCTATGTTGCGGCTCGGCTGAATGCCAACGGTACGCTCGACACGACTTTCGGCACGGGCGGCAAAGTCACCGGGTCCACCGGGAATCTGCAAAACTACGCGGTGGCGGTGCAAGCCGACGGCAAGATCATCATCGCCGGCTCTTCCATCGCCGTTCGTCTCAACGCGAATGGCACGCCCGACACGACGTTCGGTACTACCGGCACGGTTATGGTCGGCATCACGGTCTCGTCTTTGGCCGTGCAATCCGACGGCAAGATTGTCCTGGCAGGCTATGCGGGCAACGGCACCTATTTTGACACTGCAGCCGTCCGGCTCAACGCCAACGGTACGCCCGACTCCTCCTTCGGCACGGGCGGTAAGGTCACCGTCTCCGTCTCGACCACGAACGACTTTGCCAACTCGGTGGCCGTGCAATCCGACGGCAAGATCGTCCTCGCGGGCGATGCCAGCATCAGCGGAAACGCCGACATTTCGGTCGTCCGGTTCAACGCCAACGGCACGCCCGACTCCTCCTTTGGCTCCAATGGCCAGGTCACCCTCGCCATCGGGACCACGAACGACTTTGCCAACTCGGTGGCGGTGCAATCCGACGGTAAGATCGTCCTCGCGGGCTACGCCATCATCAGCGGCAATGACGACTTCGTGGCGGTCCGGCTCAACGCTGATGGCACGCTCGACTCCACGTTCGGCACCGGCGGCAAGGTGACCCTCGCTGTCGGGACCTCGGGCGATGATGCGTACGCTGTGGCCTTACAGCCGGATGGCAGCATCTTGGTGGGCGGCACGTCCGACAGCGCGGCCAGCGGCAATGATTTCGCGGTCGTGCGTCTGAGTACCAACGGCCTGCTCGACACCTCCTACGCAGCAAACGGAAAGGCGCTCGTCAACATCTATTCAGGAGATGGCGCCACCCAGTCGATTGCGGTGCAAGCCGACGGACGAGTTGTCGCCGTCCTGAGGAACTTCCAGTTCGGGGGAGACCGTGCGTTCCGGGTTGTCCGCTACACGCCGGATGGCAACCTGGATCCGAGTTTTGGGACGGCCGGCCTGAGGATCATCGATTTTAGCGGTGCTTCCTTCGCTGAAGTCTCGGACGTGGTGATTCAGTCCGATGGCAAGCTCGTCGTTGTAGGCTACGTATCGATTGGCAACCGCTGGGACTTCGCGGCGGCCCGGCTCAATGCCGACGGCACGCTCGACTCCACCTTCGGAATCGGCGGCAGGGTTACCCTCGGCATCGGGACTACGCACGACTACGCCACCTCGGTGGCCGTGCAATCTGACGGCAAGATCGTGATCGCCGGCTATGCGACCATCGCCGACAACCTCGACATCGCCGTCGTCCGGCTCAACACCGATGGCACGCTCGATTCCACCTTCGGCACCGGTGGCAAGGTCACCATCGCCGTTGGAACCTCGAATGACTACGCCACCTCGGTGGCCGTGCAATCCGACGGTAAGATCGTCCTGGCCGGCTACACCAGAAACAACCTCCTCGACGACTTCGTTGCCGTCCGGCTCACCACGAGCGGCGCTCTGGACCCGACCTTCGGCTCCAGTGGTAAGGCCATCATGGTTACCGCGGGCACGGACGATCTCGCCTATAGCATGGCGGTGCAACCCGACGGCAAGATCATCCTCGCGGGCTATAGCTACGCCAACGGGAACGCCGATGTCTCGGTCGTCCGGTTCAACGCCAACGGCACGCCCGACTCCAGCTTTGGCACCGGTGGCAAGGTCACCTTCGCCATCGGTACGGGGAGCGACGTCGCCCGGAGGGTGATCGTACAGCCCAATGGCCGGATCCTCCTCGCGGCTCAGACGGCCAATGGCAGCGACGATGACATCGCGCTCGTCCGCCTGAATGCCAATGGCACGTTCGACACCAGCTTTGGCATCGGGGGCAAGGTGGTCACGGACCTCGGCCCGGGTGGCAATGCGGCCAATGGTCTGGCCCTGCTGGCCAACGGCCAGATCCTGATCGGGGCGAGGGTATTCAACGACTCCAACACTGATACGACCCTGCTGCGCTACGACGCCTTTGGCACCATCGACACTTTCTTCGGAAATCAATTCCTCAACTCCTTGTTCTCATTCAGCCTCTATGGCCGGGCCCACACACAATTCTATGTGGGTACGAACGGCCTGCTCATGCTCGGGGGGGCGAGCCGGTCCTACGAGAATACGGACCTCAGCTCCTCGCCGTACGATGCGGTAATCGCGCCCTTCTGGGACGACCTCGACCTGAGGCAGTCCGGCGACGTCTACTGGCGACTCGACGGCCAGAAGGGCCAGCAGCGGCTGATCATCCAGTGGAACAACGTCAGGTACTACAACGGCGTCGACACGATC
Source organism: Singulisphaera photorubra (assembly GCF_045290345.1). Taxonomy (GTDB): domain Bacteria; phylum Planctomycetota; class Planctomycetia; order Isosphaerales; family Isosphaeraceae; genus Singulisphaera. Next base: position 8,557,398 of record NZ_CP155447.1, read on the forward strand.
ACGTTCCAGGTGATCCTCTCCGAGTCGGACGGCTCGATCCAGTTCAACTACCAGGACCTGGCCGCCACCCACGCTGGGACGGAGGGGGCCAGCGCGACGATCGGTATCAAGGACCTGGGCGTTGGGACGACGAACCGCCTGCTCGCCTCGCTCAACGCTGGGCCGAGCACGCTGGTCGGCACGGGCCGGAGCATGAAGATCGCCCGGGACGTGGCCCTCACGCCGGATCAATGGTTCCAGAACACTTACATGGTGTCGGGCGGGGCCGGCTCGTCGCTGGCTGGCTTCGCCGACGGCCCGTTCAACAGCACCATCTGGGGCGTGAACGAACAGGGAATGTTCGTTGGCTCGGCCGAAGGGACCGGGTCGGCCGGGGCCCATGCTTTTGTGTCCGACGGCGCTGGCATGGTTGACCTGGGTGTCCTCGCGGGTCGGGTCTCGAGCGCGGCCTACGCGATCAACGGCCAGGGTCTGGTCGTGGGCACGTCGCTCGACGCGCAGGGGGTCGGGCGGGCCTTTGCCTGGCAGGACAAGAACAACAATGGTGTCGCCGATTCCGGCGAGCTGGTTGACCTGAATAACGCGACGACCGCCTCCCTGGGGTGGACGCTCGAACTCGCCCGGGGCGTGAGCGACCGCAACTGGATCATCGGGACCGGGCGGCTCAACCAGGCCGTGCGGGGCTTCGTGCTCAAGGACTACGTGGCGGGCGGGACGACGCAGATCGTTAGCATCGGCACGCTCGGCGGCACCGAAAGTCGGGCGCTGGGAGTCAACGACCAAGGACAGGTGGTCGGCTGGTCGCTCACCTCTGGGGGCGTGAAGCATGCCGTGCTCTGGGTCAACGGCACGCTCCACGACCTGAACTCGATGATCGCCCCGGGCTCTGGCTGGACGCTGGAAGAGGCCAATGCGATCAACGATCACGGCCAGATCACGGCCGTCGGAGTGAAGGATGGCGTCCGCCGCGCCTTCGTTCTCGACCCCTCGACGTTGTCGATCGGCGGCGCTACGCACGACACGACCGTCCTCGAATTCGACCTCGCCCAGTACCTCCCGTTCTCGTCCAACCCGTCCGACATCACCGGCGCGACGCTCACGCTGGATTACTTGGGGGCGACCTCAGGTCCGGCCGCGACGCAGCTCCTGGTCAGCGTCCTCGCGGGCGAGAGCGACGGTCACGTCACCGGGGCCGACCTGAGTGCTCCGGCGGCCGCGACGATGCACGTCGACGTCGCCCTCGGCGGTGCCGGGGGACGCATTACGCTCGACCTGACCACGCTGATCCGCCAGAAGATCGCGGCGGGCGAGACCCGCCTCGCCCTGCGTCTGACGCTGGCCGACCCCTCCGCAAAGGTGGTGATGCACAACCCCGAGCTGAGCGTCGACACCTCACGCGGAGTTCTGGTCGACGTGTACGCCGAGGTCGACGGGAAAGGGGTACTGGTCAGCCGCGACACCGCCGTCGTCGACTTGCAGAACCTGGCGGCTGGCACGTACTACCTCCGGGTCCACCGGGCGTCGGCGACGCCGACTGCCTCGGGCGCGGCCCTGCCGTTCTCGATCGAGGTCCGGGCTCCGATCGAGGGCCGCTCGGGCACGACGTCCGACCGCGACCAGATCTTTGGCGGGGACGGCGACGACATCCTGATCGGCAACGCCCAGCTCGACCGTCTCTTCGGCGAGAGCGGCGACGACCGCTTCGTCTCGGAGCCCGCCGAGGGCTTCGACCGGCAGCCGACCGAGCCGCAGGGCACGCCGGATCCGGGCGAGGCGAGCAACAACGCAGGTCAGACGTCAACCTCGCAGCTCGTCGTGACATTCGCCGACTCCGCGCTCGAGCGTGCCGTCGCCCAGGCCCTCGGCATCCCGGTCTACGCCAACGGCTCGTCGCGCCCTCTGACGGTCGGCGACTTGACCCGCCTGACCTATCTCAATGCTTCGGGCCGGGGGATCACGAGCCTCGACGGCCTGCAATACGCGATCAACCTGGAGCAATTGAACCTGGCCCGCAACGGGCTTACCGACCTCTCCCCGCTGGCGCCAGCGGCCGCGGCCGACGGTCGCCACGTCCCGATGGGCCTGGGCCGGATCGTGTCCCTCGACCTCACCGGCAACCCGCTCGCCGGCCTTACACCTCTGGTGGCGCTGCAGTCATTGAGGACGCTCAATCTCGACGCTACCCCGCAGCGCTCGCTCTCCCCGTTGGGCCAGTTGACCGGCCTGCGATGGCTCAGCCTCGATCGGCTCAACGCCGGTTCTGGCGGTGCGCTGGACCTGCAGCCGCTCGCGACCCTGACGAATCTGGCCCACCTGAGCCTCGCCGGCGACAACCTGACGACCGCCGCCCCCCTCGCCGGCCTGGCCGGTCTCGAACACCTCGACCTGCAAGACAACCGCATCGTCGACGTCACGCCCCTGGCCGGCCTCGCGCATCTGGACGAGCTAAATCTGAGCGGCAACCTCGTCACGGACATCCTGCCGTTCCTGGGCACCCGCATCATCGACGCAGGCACGGCCGGGTATTCCGAGTCCGGCGGGCCCTGGACGAGCAACCTCCGTCCGGCGGCTGGTACTTATGGCGGCAACTACCGGTTCCGAGGCGGGGCCGATGCCGCCTCGGTCGTAAGCTGGCAGTTCTCCGACCTGGCGCCAGGCACGTACCAGGTCTTCGTGACCTGGCCGGCGCTCTCGGGCAACGCCTCGAACGCGCAATATCGGGTGCTGGAGGACGGCACCACTCAGGTGACAACAATCGATCAGCGGTCGACCCCGTCCGGCTCGCTGTTCGGCGGCGTCTCGTGGCGGAGCCTGGGCACGTTCAATGTCACGATCGGGTTGCTCCGGGTCGAGCTTGGAGGCATGGCCGACGGAATCCTCGCGGCCGACGCCGTGATGCTCGTCCAGGCGGGGATTCAGCCCCCCGGGCGCCTGCTGCTGACCGACAATCCCCTGGGCAATGAGGCCTTCGACCTCGTCATCCCCGAGCTCCAGGCGACCGGCACGCAGGTCGTATTCCGGGCCAACGCTGCCCCGCGGTGGCTCGCCCAGGTCGAGCCACTCTTGTTGACCTCCGGCGAAAACAACTCAGTTGCTCTGCCGGTCGAAGACCCGGACTTCAACCCGCTGAGCTTCTCCGTCGTCAGCGACCATCCGGAACTCGAAGTCTTCGTCAATCAGGGTAGGCTGGAGATCCGCACCGGTACCTTCATCGGCTCGGTTCGCGTGACCGTGACCGCCCACGACGGCTCGTCGCAATCGACGGATGGCCGAAACCGGACGGCGTCGCAGACGATCGAGATCCACGTCGGCGCGGCAACCATCCGCGGGGCGCACTGGGACGACGCGGATCGCGATGCCGTGCGCGACTCAGGCGAGCCGGGACTCGACGGCGTCATGGTCTACCTCGATCGAAACGACGACGGCCAGTGGACCTCGGGCGAACCTTTGACCTTCACCGACGCGAACGGCGATTACACCTTCGACGTGCCCTACGGCACCTACGTGGTGCGGAGCGGCGAGCCCGGCCGCGGCCGGTTCCTCACGGGCGGCAATCGCCGCATCGTCAGCTTGAGCGACCAGTACGCCCCCGCGACGCTCGGCGACCTCACGGAATGGAACCCGTTCTTCGGGGTCTACAACGGATTTGTTTACTACGCGACCTACACCGGCCAAGGCTTCGAACTGCGGCGGCAGAATGAAGACGGCTCGGGTGATAGCCTCGCGGTCGACATCAACCCGGCCGGGGACGACGCCGTCGAGTGGTTGACCCTGTTCGGCGATGCCCTCTACTTCGCGGCGAGCGACGGCGTGAGCGGCCAGGAGCTCTATCGCTTCGACGGGGTGTCCGTCGTCCGGGTCGCGGACCTGCAGGCGGGGGCCGGCGGTTCCTCCCCCAAGTGGTTGACCGCGGTCGGAGACCGGCTGTACTTCAGCGCCGCCACGGCTGATTACGGCGAAGAGCTCTGGGTTACCGACGGGACGGAGGCCGGCACGCACCTCGTCAAGGACATCGTCCCGGGGGGGGCCGGCTCCAGTCCCGTTTCACTGCTGGCCTACGGCAACACGCTCTACTTCGCCGCGACGGTCTGGCCCGACGGGCCGGAGCTCTGGCGCAGCGACGGAACGGCGGGCAGCACTCTCCGCGTCAGGGACTTCGTCGTGCGGTCGACCGGGTCGAACCCGACGAATTTCGGCACGGCTGGCGAGGTCGCATTCTTCGCGGCGTCGAGCGGCCAGCACGGCGGGCCCGAGCTCTGGGCCACCAACGGGACCAACGACACGCGGCGGATCATGGACTTCCAGCCCGGCGTGGGAGGCTCGAATCCGAGCCAGATCACATACTTCAACTATAATCTCTATTTCACGGCGAGCACCGCCTCTCACGGCAACGAGCTCTGGGTCGCGGCCACTTACACCAACCTGCTCAAGGATCTCAACCCAGGCGCTTCCGGCAGCGACCCGATCATCCTCAACGGCATCGGGAACTCGCTGTACTTCTCCGCGAACGACGGCACCCACGGCCGCGAACTGTGGGTCACCGACGGCACGCTCTCCGGGACCCGGATGATCAAGGACGTCAACCCTGGCTCCCTCGACTCCAACCCGAGCCTCGTCATCCTCTCCGGCGGCAAGCTGTTCTTCACGGCCTTGACGAACCAGGCGTCGACCGGGCTGTGGGTGACCGACGAGACCGATGGCGGGACGCTCATGCTCAAGAACTTCGGGCCCGGCTCGAACATCTCCGGCATGATCGACTACGGCGGCAAGCTCTATTTCATCGCCAGCACCGCCGCGGGCCGAGAGCTCTGGGTCTCCGACGGTACCGAGGGCGGCACGCGGGTCCTCAAGGACAATTGGGCCGGTGCCGGCAGCTCGAGTCCGGGCACGCCGACCCTCTTCGGCGGGAAGCTCTACTTCGCAGCGGGAGACCCGGCCTCCGGGACCGAGCTCTGGTCCACCGACGGCACCGAGGCCGGCACGCTCCGACTCAAGGACCTCAACCCAGGGGGCGCGTCCTCCAACCCCGATTCGTTCCTCGTCATCAACGACCGCCTCTTCTTCCTGGCCGAAGACGGCGTCGGCGGCAGGGAACTGTGGGTCACAGACGGCACGGCCGCGGGGACCGGCCGGGTCAGGGACATCAACACCGGGCTTCTCAGCTCGAACATCAGCGAGATGGTCGCCTACAACGGGGCGCTTTATTTCGTCGCGACGGGACCGGCGCAGGAGCGCCTGCTCTGGACGAGCGACGGGACCGAGGCCGGCACACATCCAGTCCAGAACGTCGGCACCGCCCCGAAGGCGTCCTCCCCGTCCGGGCTGAGGGTGGCCGGCGGCAAGCTCTTCTTCCTGGCCACCGAGCCGGGCTCGGGCACCGAGCTGTGGGTGAGCGACGGGACCGACGCCGGCACGCGGATGATCAAGGACATCCGCCCCGGTGCGGACTCCTCAGGGATCGTCAACGTCACGGTGCTCGGTGGCGGGCTCGTCTTCGCCGCCGACGATGGGGCTTCGGGGCTCGAGCCCTGGTATAGCGACGGTACGGCGGAGGGCACCAACCGACTGGCCGATATCTCCACCTCCCCCGTGGCCCCAGACTTCTCCAGCGCCGAGCGTCACGTGCTGATCTCGCAGGTGTCGGCCACGGTGGTCGAAGGGTCCGCGAACACCACGTTCGAGGTCCGGCTCGACGCGGCGCCCGGCGTCGGCGAGACCGTGATCGTCACTGTGGCCCGCTCCTCGGGAGATGCCGACCTGGGGATTGCCGGACCGACGACGCTCGTCTTCAACGCGACGAACTGGAACCAGCCCCAGCTCGTCACCCTGTCGGCGGCCTCCGACGCCGATGCGATCGACGGGACGGCCACCTTCACCCTCTCAGCCTCGGGCTGGCTCGGTACTTCACTGTCGGCCGCCGAGGCCGACGACGACCGCGTCGTCGAGCTGGTCTCGGCCGACTCGCTCCAGCCGATCAGCCAGGGTCTCGTGGCCGAGGCGGGACAGCTCCGCTTTGGCATTCGCTTGAAGGGCAAGCCGGCCGGCCCGGTCAGCGTGACGGTCGACGTGGCCTCCGCAATCGGCATGAGTCTGGGGATCACCACGCCCGTCGTCCTGACATTCGACCCGTCCGAGTGGGTCGGCGACGTGGGCCCGGTCAAGCTGGTCACGCTCGAGGCCTCGGCCGACGACGCGAACGCCATCGACGGCCAGGCGCGGGTCTCGGTCACGCCGGCCGTTGCTGGGTGGACCGGAGCCGTGCTCGACGTCAACGAGCAGGACGACGACCAGATCCTCGAATTCGTTGACCTGGCGACGGGTGCGGCCCTGTCGAGCCTCCCCGTCGCGGAAGGGGGCACGATCCAGGTGGGCGTACGACTCCGGGCTCGTCCGGCCGCCGACCTCACGGTCGTCTTGACCACCGACTCGACTGGCGACTCGAGCATCACCGTCGCTGGCCCGGGCACCCTGACCTTCACGCTGGCCAACTGGTCGACGACGCAGGTGGTGACGATCGTGGCGCAGGCCGACAACGCCGACGCGATCGACGGCCTTGCGACAGTTCTGGCCACGGCGGCGGGCTGGCAAACCGACTCGGTCTCGATCACGGAGCAGGACGACGATCGGGTCCTGGTCATCGCGCAGAGCAGTGTGACGGTGAACGAGAATGGGACCGCGTCCTTCCAGGTCCGCCTGGCCGCGCGGCCGGATGGCGTCATCGTGGTCAGACCCCAGTTCGTTGCGGGCGATTCCGACCTCTCCTTGGTCGATCCCCAGGCCGCTCTCACCTTCACGCCCGACAACTGGAACGTCGTCCAGGACGTCCACGTCCTGGCGCTCGACGACATCGACACGACCAACAGCTCAACGACCTTCCGCGTCACCGCCGACGGCTGGCAGAGCGCGGACGTCGTGGCCCACGAGGCGGACAATGACCGTCGCATCGAGATCAACACAACCTCGATCACGATCGCCGAAGGGGGGAACGCCTCGCTCGGCGTCCGGCTGAAGGCCCGCCCCGATCAGGCCGTCACCATCACGGTGAGCCCAGTCGACGTCGCCGCCGACCCGGACGGGGACCTGCGGCTGTCGAGCCCCGCCACGTTGGTCTTCACCCCCGACAATTGGTTCGATTTCCAGACCCTGACCTTCTCCGCGGCGGTCGACGACGCCGATGCCATCGACGAGCGGTCCACCTGGAGGCTCTCGGCCACCGACTGGGTATTTGAAGGTGGCACGTTTGCCGTGGAGTCCGTCGACGACGACCGCCGCGTCCTCGTCTCGATCCCCAACACGCGTACCGACAGCAGCGGAGGCGTGATCCACGTCCTGGGTCCGGTGTCCGAGTTGGGCAGCGTGACCTTCACCGTCCGCCTGGCGGCGCGGCCGGACGGTCCGGTCGCGGTGAAGGCGGCGTGGACGACCGGCGATGCCGACCTGCTCGTCGTCTCCGGCGCAACCCTGAACTTCACCCCCGGCAACTACGACCAGCCCCAGCAGGTCACGATCGCGGCGGCGGCTGACCTGGACCTGCTCGATGGTCTTACCCTCTTCCAGGTCGGCGCAGAGGACTGGGCCGGTGCGAGCGTCGAGGCAACCGAAGTCGACAGCCGCGAGTTGCTTGAACTCTCGACCGACACCCTCACGGTCGAGGAAGGGGGCGCGTCACGCTTGGGCGTCCGGCTCCGGAGCTGGCCGGAAAACCTGGTCGATTCCACCATCCGCGTGCGATTCACCAATAGTCTGGAAGACCAGGACCTGGCCCTGGTTACCTCTGACGGCAGCAGTACGTTTGCGCAGTTCGACCTGACCTTCACTGCGCAGAACTGGAACGAATTCCAGTTCATCACGGTCGCCGGCTCCAACGATGTCGATGCCGCCAACGGGCACGCGACCTTCCACGTCTCGATCCCGACGCTTGCCACCACGGCCGGCCCGGTCGTCACGATGACCCGGACCGTCGTCGCCACGGAGCACGACGATGATCGGAGGATCATCGTCTCGGCCGCAACCGTCCTCGTGCCGGAGGGCACCGCCTCGGGCACCACCCCCGTCAGCTTCACCGTTCGTCTGGCCGGCAGGCCCGAAAGTGCCGTTACGGTCAACGTCGCCACCATCCTTGGCGACGCGGACATCGTGGTGACCGGAGGTGGCGTCCTCTTCTTCACTCCGGATAACTGGTCCGTCGAGCAGGTGGTGACGCTGGTGGCCCAGGGCGACGACGCCGATGCCATCGACGGCTTGGCGACCGTCCGGGCCTCGGCTACGAGCTGGGCCTCGGCCGACGTCTCGGTCAGTGAAGTCGACAACGACCGGCGTCTTGTCGTCCTGACCCCGGCGGTGACCGTCGCGGAGCCGGGGAGCACTTACGTGGACGTCGTCCTCGCCGCGGCGCCTGACGGCGACGTGAGCGTCACGGCCGAAGGTTTGGGTGGCGACGCGGACCTGACCCTGGGGGGGGGCAGCACGCTGGTCTTCACCCCCGCGAACTGGTCCGTTCCGCAGCGGGTCCGGATCGACGCCGTTCGGGACGCCGACGCGGTGGATGGCACGGCGCTCTTCCAGGTGACAGCCGCTGGCTGGAGCCCGGCGATCTTCCAGGCCACCGAGGCGGACGTGGACGAGGCGGGCATCACGGTCTCGGCCCCAACGCTCGCGGTGACGGCCGAATCCGGGACAACTACGACATTCACGGTCGTGCTCAACTCCCGGCCGGCCGGGAGCGTCTGGATCGCCGTCGCCTCGAGCGACCCGGCCGAGGGCCGGCCTGCGATCGACTCGCTCTTGTTCACGCCGACGAACTGGAACGTGCCCCAGACGGTGATCGTCATGGGCGTCGACGACGACGTCGACGACGGCGACCGGGCTTACTCGATCTTGCTGGGCCCCGCCGTCAGCTCGGGGGTCGATTACCGCGGCCTGACGGTTCCGGCGATCGCCATGACCAACCGCGACGACGATGCGGCCGGCCTGCGTATCGACCGTACGTCGGGTCTCTTCACGATCGAGGACGGCACGGCCACCACGCTGACCGTGACGCTGGCGACCCGGCCGATCGGCGTCGTGAGCATTGCCCTTGTCCTGAGCGATCCCACCGAGGGGATGCTCTCGACGGCGAGGCTCGACTTCTCGCCGACGGACTGGAACCTGCCTCACTCGGTCACGATCACCGGGATCGCCGATGGCCTGGATGACGGCGACCAGCCCTACACGCTGATCCTGACGGCACAGAGCAACTCGGACCCGGCCTACCCTCTCCTGTCCGCCGCGTCCGTCTCGCTCGTCAACGTCGACGTGGACTTCCCCTCTGGCTCCGGCGACGACGCGGGCCAGTTGACGGCGGTCAACCCGATGTACTTCGTCCGCAGCGATTCGGTGGGCGGGTCGGAATTGTGGCGTACCGAGGGGACCTCGGCCGGTTCTTTGCGAGTCAAGGACATCAACCAGGGCCCGCGCCCATCCAACGCCTCTAACCTGACCAAGGTCGGCACGAGGCTGTACTTCACCGCCAACACGCCGGAGTTGGGGACCGAGCTCTGGACGAGCGACGGGACCGATGGGGGAACCAGGCTGGTGGCCGACCTGGTTCCCGGCCCTGGGCATTCCGCGCCGGCGAATCTCAGCGCGGTGGGGGAGACGCTCTACTTCAGTGCCAGCGACGGCGGGCAGAGCCAGACGCTCTACCGCCTGGATGCCGGCGGCCAGCCTCGGGCCGTGACCCTGGGCGACGGGGCCACCCCTGGGGCCGCGGCTCGGTTCGCAAGCCTCGCGCAGTTCACCGACCAGGCCGGGCGGCTCGTCTTCGTGGCCGATGACGGAACCAGTGGTCCGGAACTGTGGGCCGTGGGGCCCGACGGCCGGGCCCGGCTACTGGCCGATGTGCGGCCCGGACCGGTGGGCTCGGCGCCCCAGTCGCTGACGAGCGTCGGCGGCCGGCTCTACTTCTCGGCCGATAACGGGGAGTCGGGGCAGGAACTCTGGACCAGCGACGGCACGACCGCCGGGACAGTCCTCCTCGCCGACCTCAGACCGGGCGGCTCCTCCATTCCCACCGGCTTCACGGCCTTTGGCGGCCGCGTCTATTTCGCCGCGGCCGGTACCGCCGGCGTCGAAGTCTGGTCCACCGACGGCAGCCGGGGCGGCACGCGCATGCTCGCCGACATCAATCCCGATGGAGACTCTTTGCCGCAGGATCTGACCGTCGTCGGCAATCAACTGTTCTTCACCGCCCAGGAACGTGCCCACGGGCGCGAGCTTTGGGTGACTCAGGGGACTCCCGAGACGACTCGGCTGGTTGCCGACCTGAACCCAGGGGCCTCCGGTGCCGACCCGAGGAACCTGACAACCTACGGCGGGCGGCTCTACCTGACGGCCTACAGCCCCGCGACCGGCTTTGAGCTGTTCGTCAGCGACGGCACGACCGTGTCTCTCGCGGTCGACTATAATCCAGGGCCTGGCGGATCATCCCCCCGGTCACTCACCACGTCCGATGGCCTGCTCTTTCTCGTGGCCGACAACGGCACGGGCGGCCCGCAACTAGTCTCGACGGACGGGACGAACGGCTATCTCACCAAGGTCGAGACCGCCGGCATCCGCCTCTTGCCGGCCGACGACGGCCTGGTCGTGACCGAGTTCGGGGCCTCGGATCAATTCAGTGTCGCTCTCCACACTCGCCCGACGGCAACGGTGGTCGTCACAGTGCAGGCGGGCGCTGGAGTCACGCTTTCCCGGACGAGCCTGATCTTTACGCCGGACAACTGGTCGACGCCCCAGGCGGTCAACGTCGTGGCGGTGGGGGACGATCAGGTCGAAGGGCTCCGGACGATCACCCTGACGGTCACGATCGCCAGTTCGGACCCGATCTACCGGGATATCCCCGCGCTGGCCGTGCCGGTGCGGGTGAACGACGTGTACCTCCGGTCGCTCGCCGCGGTGCCCAACGACGTGACCGTCGGCAATACGGTAACGCTCACGGCGACCGCGAATGCCGACCCACAGGTGATCCTGACCCGGGTCGACTTCTACCGCGAGAGCAACGGCGCCCCTGGCCTGCAGACCGGCCCCGGCGGCGACACGCTGGTTGGCACCGACTCCGTCGGGTCCAACGGCTGGTCGATCACCGCGCCGACGACCGGCCTGGTCTCGGGCAATTACAAGTTCTACGCCCTGGCGAACGATAACGCCAACAGTGCGCTCGAGAGCACCGCGGTCGCGGCCACCCTGACCATCCAGTCGATACCGACGTCGTTCGTCGTCGACGATGGCAGCGCCGGCACGAGCCAGGCCGGGCCTTGGACGTCGGCGGCCGTCGGCGGCTATGGCGGCTCGGTGCGCTTCGCCGCCGCCGGCAACGGGTCGGCGACCGTTACCTGGAACGTACCGGCGCTGGCCCCCGGCTGGTACGACGTGCAGGTCACCTGGCTGGCGGGCAGCAACCGTGCCAGCAACGCCCCGTACAGCATCTACGACGGCGACATCCTGCTCAAGACCGTCCGCGTCGACCAGCGCAACGCCCCGGCTGGTGGCGCATTGGCCGGAGGCGTGGCCTTCCGGAGCCTGGGGAGCGTCCCCGTCTCGAGCGGGCGGCTTCGCGTTGTGCTCGGCAACGACGCCGACAACTATGTCATCGCCGACGCGGTGCGGGTCGCCGTGACGGCTGCCGAGCTGCCGGCGGTTGTCGACGACGGCGGTGCCGGCACGAGCCAGACCGGTTCGTGGACGTCAGCGGCGTTGGGCGGCTATGGCGGCTCGGTGCGCTTCGCCGCCCCCGGCGACGGGTCGGCGACGCGGACCTGGCAGGTGCCGGGCCTGGCGCCGGGCTCTTATGACGTGCAGGTAAGCTGGATGTCGGGCGGTAACCGCGCCACCAACGCCCCGTACCGCATCTACGACGGCAACATCCTGGTGAAGACCGTGCGCGTCGACCAGCGCAGTGCGCCGTCGGGCGTGACCGCCGGGGGCGTGACGTTCCAGAGCCTGGGGGTGGCCTCGATCTCGAGCGGGACTCTGCGAGTAGTCCTGGGCAACGACGCCGACAACTATGTCATCGCCGACGCGGTGCGGGTCTCCGTTGCGGCTGCCGAGCTGCCGGCGGTCGTCGACGACGGCGGCGCTGGTACGAGCCAGACCGGGTCGTGGACGTCGGCGGCGTTGGGTGGCTATGGCGGCTCGGTGCGTTTCGCCGCCCCCGGCGACGGCTCGGCGACGCGGACCTGGCAGGTGCCGGGCCTGGCGCCAGGCTCTTACGACGTGCAGGTGACCTGGATGTCAGGGGGCAACCGCGCCAGCAACGCTCCGTATCGGATCTATGATGGCAACATCCTGGTGAAGACTGTGCTCGTCGATCAGCGCAGTGCGCCGTCGGGCGTGACCGCCGGGGGCGTGATGTTCCAGAGCCTGGGCGTGGCCTCGATCTCGAGCGGGACTCTGCGAGTGGTCCTGGGCAACGACGCCGACAATTATGTGATCGCCGACGCGGTACGGGTCGCGGTGGCGGTAGCGGCGGCCGAGTTGCCGGCGGTCGTCGACGACACCGGCACGAGCCAGACCGGTTCGTGGACGTCAGCGGCGATGGGCGGCTACGGCGGCTCGGTGCGTTTCGCCGCCCCGGCGACGGGTCGGCGACGCGGACCTGGCAGCAGCCGGGCCTGGCTCCGGGGTCGTACGAGGTGCAGGTGACCTGGCTGGCCGGCGGCAACCGCGCCACCAACGCTCCGTACCGCATCTACGACGGGACCACCTTGATCAAGACGGTACGCGTCGACCAGCGGCTGGCGCCGGCCGGCGGCGTGACCACCGGCGGTGTGGTGTTCCAGAGCTTGGGGGTCGTTTCCCTGTCCGGAGGAACTCTGCGGGTGGTCCTGGGCAACGACGCCGACAATTATGTCATCGCCGATGCGATCCGGGTCGCGGCCGCGGGCGGTGGGGCCGGTTCGGGTGCCGCGCCGGAGGCCATAGGGGAAAGCGTGTCACTGGACACCTCGGCGGGATCCGGCGACAAATTCACCGGCGGCGACACCGGGTACACGGTCCTCGCCGACGCGTTCGCGGCGACGGCGGGCGAAGCGAAGGGCGCCCGCTCATCCGCCGCCCCGGCTCTCCTCATGACTTCGCCGTCGACTGCGGCGGGGGTGCCGGGCGGCCCCCTCGCCCACGGCACGGGGACTCGCAAGAAGGCGTCCGGCCCGGTAGGCGCCGGTCGGGTCGACGCGCGGCCGGCCGTCGGCCTCGAGCGGGGCGGCTGGTGCGTCGGGGACGGCCGTTTGCGGCGTGAAGCGGTCGACGAATGATGCGGGGGGCGTCGCAGCTTGCCACCTGAGACGCCCCCTAGCCGTGGCCGGCGATTGGCCCGTAGGCGATGGGGGCGGGCATCTGAATCGAGGAAAGCGGAAAACCTGTGATATCGAGAAGATTGCAGGTTTTTGATTTTTTTTGATGCGAATTTGCGTATGTGTGAAATCGTGTATATTGCTAGTAGCATTTTTCGGTCGAAAAATCTGGATAGTTTGACAAGACGGCAGAGCTGTCCGCGAGGCTTGGCAGCTGATTTAAGTCGCTTTGTATATGCTTGATTAAGTGTATGAGTAAAACTGTTTATGACTCGGGCTGCGGCACTGCGGGGCATCGCCTGGGCGTCGAGCTTTCACAGGGGTTAGGCCCCTGCCCTGCCGGCCCCGCTCCTCCGTAATGACGATCGGGTTCATAGTCAGCCTTATTGAGACTGTCGCCACGTTGCCGGGGGCTCTTCGTCCGTCGGAAGACAGGGAGTTTCCGCTCTCCGCTCGCCTTTAGAAGGCGAGCGAAGACCAACGGACAAGGGACAGCACCGATCGTGGTGCCCTGGATTTCGCTCGCCTCTGAAAGGCGAGCGGGGAGCGTGAGTTTCCTGTCATTGGATCTTCTCAATGGCTGGCTCGTGGCAACGGCAACGGGTTGATGGATCCGAGTGGAAGACCCGGTAACGTGGCGGCAGTGTCGCATTAGTTTATGGTTTTCACTCGGGTGAGTCGGCCACGTTGGGGCATGTAGTACGGACGAGGAATCCGCCTATCAGGGCAACGAGTAAGTTCGCAAGCGTGAGACCGATCTGAAGAAACGGGTTGGGAACACCCCCGTTGGGCCTGCCCGTAATGGTTCCATTGAGCGAGCCCGAAATAACAAGGGTGTGGGGCATTATCCGAAACTGGAACTCGGCCACCAGCAACTCGTAAAGCAGGGGAGGTCGACTGAGTTTGTCGCCGGACATCAGCCCGAAGCTCAGGCTCAAGTGAACCCACCCGAAGATCGCAACTCCTGCCCAAAAAATCCTCCGCTGATCGCGTTTAAGTAGTGCCATGCTGCTTGCCCAGCAGAGCAGGGCCACAGTCAGAGTGAACAACGCACTGGCCCAGAGCCTTGTGGGATCGCGTAACGCAGCGCCCGCAATGGCGATAAACAGTACGGCTACCATGATGTTTGCGATTGTCAGCCTATGCGGTTTCATCGCTTCGTCCCTGTCGGGTAGGGTTGTGCCTCGTGTACCTGTCCACCTTGGAAACTTCCAGGCGAACCACCTTTGCTCGGGAGTGGCAATGCGCCGAGGCCTCACATGCTAACGCGAATGTCCCCGGACCGATCCCGGAGCCGCTCGGTTATCAGGAACCCGACCGAACAGCGATGGGCGGGTCACAGGCTCAATGACGCGAGTTCGCCACGCGGTTGCGCAGGAAGCCAGATGCTCCTTGTGGTCGGCGTTGCACCTCTACGATCCCCCAGTCGGACGAGTCTGCGGACCCAGGACCCCTCGATTTCGTCCACAGGCCGATGAGGGGGTTGCTCTTGATGAACGCGTTCCAATAGTGGACCTCGGCATTGACGACTTCGCGGATGATCTGCTCCTACCGGCCGATCGTCCCTCTTGCCTCCTCGGGCAAGTCGCGCCGAGACTTGTGGTCCGGATTGAGTTGCACGACCACGAATAGTGCCTGGTCGATCACGGCGGCGTGACGATCGATCCGAGCCTCCAGCAGGCTTTTCGTCGGCCCAGTTGGCCCGTGTTCCCTGCCTGCACCCTCAGGATCCTCGGGTGGGGCATCGGAATGAGTGTCGGCTAGGCCGCCCTTGCCCGGAACGGCTATCTTAAAGGAACCAGGTGGGGCCCTTTTATGCGCTCAGTTACACAGTCAATACGAGGGCTGGACGACAAGCGGACCGTGATCACAACTCGCACCGAAAACGCCCCCGCCGAATCGGCGAAGTTCTGCGATACATTAACCGGTGTGGTCGTCCGTGGCCCCACGAAGGACTCCTGGAGTTTGCATTCGACCGAGCCAAGTATTGACCATCAGCGTTGGAGCTACATTCTCAACGAAGTGTCCCCACCCAGCTGGCAGGTAGAGCGTTTCGCCTCCGTTCACAAATACCTCGATTGGCACCGCGCCGGCCGCGATTGCAACCTGCAAGCCACCCGGCCCGCGCATGTCGAGACGGCTGGCGGCGAAGTCCTTCCACGGGTCGTTCTCGACTCGCTCCATTGCCAACAGCGACGCGTCCCGGACCGGGAATAGCACCCAACGCTTCGACCCGAAGACGTGGGCCGCAAAGTTGTCCGACCCATCCTTGTGAAGCGGCGTGACGGCCCCAGCGGGGCCGAGCCAGAGCGCCGGCGGCTCGTATCGATCAGCGGGATGAAACGGGGGCGAAGGCATCCCTAGGTCATCGAGCAGTCCCGGCGGCATCGGCTGGTTGCCGACGTAAGGCGGCAGTTCGACGGACAGGGCGAGAATCGCGTCGAGGTAAGCAGCGAAGGTCATTGCAATCGTATGTCGACGGTGGGGGTAGGTTTGCGAGTCGGCATAGTCGCCGACGCGAACCTGAAGGGCTGCCCCGCCGTGCCGTTCGCGCAGCACGGGGAATAGGGTGTCCTGATTCGCGGCAGGCCCATGCCGAAAAATGACCGGGTAGCCTGCCGGTTCGACCTCACAGAGGAACGTCCTACAGTCGAGGTGGCCGAACCGACTTATTGCGTTACGACGCGGCTGATTTTTAACGCGGTCGTGGATCGCAGCGAACTTTACGCCGTCGAAGATCGACTTGCCCATTCGCTCTCATCTGCCTCCAGAGGCTGGTTCGAGAAGCTTGTACAATTCGATCCCAGCCCAGCCCTTGTAAGTCACGTCCCGACCGGTTTTTCGCCAACCGAGTGATTCCAGGATCCTGACCATTCGGGCGTTCTCGTGAGCCACGAGGCCAGCATGAAGTTTAACCCCAATCAGATGGCTGACCCGTTCAGCCAGCAATTCCAGATTTGGGTACAAGCCGAGCCCTTGAAACCTCGGTAGAACGCTGGCCCTGTCCAATAAGGCGACGTGACGGTCTACCTCCGGCCCGCAGCAGCCGATCAAGGCAGTGTAGTGGTGGAAGTCATACAATTCGTCGGCCGGGAAGGGCCGAAACTGTCGCCACTGATAGCGGACAGTTCCGGCGACCGTCCCGTCGTGGTGCTGAGCGAGCAGCAACAGGGAGGATTCATCGTCCCAAGGGTCAATGTAAGTCCGATTCTCATGGTCGGCGTACCGCCTGTCACCCAACTGGATTGTCAATCCCTCGTACCGAACTCTGTAACCGGCCGTCTTAGCGTTCCAAGTCGTAGCTACGGAGAACGACCAGTCCCCCTCCGAGAAAGTGAATCTGTCGAGATCCGGCCATTTACTCATGGCAGCCATTCTCCGCCCAACCATTGGCGTCGCGCATCCTGGTAATCGCCACTTGGGACGTCGTCGTCGAGGGCCCTCCGGCATGCCGCCAAGCGGGCTTCAGCGACCTCGATGACAGCCTCGACGGTCGGCTGGGCTGGATCACCCCGAAATTCCAGAGTGCCTGACATTCGCGGCCTCACCAACTGCAAGTCGCGGACACGCTCCAGAAACACATCCCAGTTTCCACCAGGAGGTTCACTTAAATCCCGGGTCCTCCGCAACGCCCACGAGTTATCAGGAGTGCCCGCCAGCGGGGCGTCGAGCAGCGCGTCAGCCCACGCCTCCAAGGTCCAGCCGCTCCTGAAGTCAGGAAACCCCAGTAGGGCCGTTAAACCGTAGACCGCTTCGTAGCCCTCCCACCGGCGAGTAAACATCGCCGCGGCCGGGCCTGGGGGGCGTCGGTAGGCCATTGCACCCGCCGCCGGCTCTATCCGGTAGAGGGCATCCACCAAGGACGGACGAGCGAACCAGGGCAATCCGCCGACCTGAGTCTGTGTGGCCGCCGTCCAGGCCGGGAAGCCGGCCAGCGCTGCGTTGTTGCCGGCATGAGTGACTAACCGCACTCGGGTAGACTGAAGTTGGCGCGTAGTCGTCAAGCGGGTCGCTGCCGCTAGGGCCAACTGGTCCGCGACGTCCATGAAGGGAATGCTCGCCACGGTCAGACCCACTTGCTCGGCTGCGCAGATCAACCCCTGCCAGGCCAGCTTTAGGTACTTAGCCACGTCGGCCACCTCAGCGGAGTATGGCGTGCAAATCTCAATTAAGTGGGGGTCATATTCGTATTTAACCCATGCCCGACCTCCGCCGCCGAGGTCGGCTGAGACGCCGTCGGTTAGCCCTGAGCCGGGGTCTATGCGGGGTGCCCACCCCTCCCGGGCCATGGCTGCGAACAGTGCCTGAGAACCGCCGTGGTTGCATGGCCTTCCCGCCTCGAGTAGAAACAGTTCGTGTTCGACGCCGACCGTCAACCGGGGCGGGTCGACCACTTCGTCCCTCGCCCAGAATGGCAGGCGGCGGGCAATTTCGGCAAGCAGACGCGTTTGTAAGGCACTCATGGGCGGGCTTCCCGGGAGAGGGCCATTTCGAGGAGGGATGCGACTAAGGCTGGTAAGTCTAGCCCGGCATGAGCGGCTGCCTTCGGGAGTAGGCTATGGTCGGTAAACCCGGGAATCGTGTTAACCTCCAATATTTGGGGACCGCGTTGGTCGTCGATGATCAGGTCAACCCGCCCCATGTCTCGGCAGCCCAGCACTTCGAAGGCTGCGAGCGCCAGTCCCTGGATGCAGCGGGTCTCGTCATTCGGCAGACCGGATTGAAAGTGGTAAGACGTGCCCCCGTCGCGGTATTTAGCCTCGTAATCGTAAAACGTGCGGGGGGTGCGAACTTCTATGACCGGTAATGCATCACGCCCGAGGATACCAACAGTCAACTCGCGGCCGGCCAACTGCGGTTCGACCAAGACAGCTCCCCATTCCCGCACTCCCTCGACGACTGCGTCACGGAGGATCGCCGGCGCGTCGGCGAAAACTATTCCGATGCTGCTGCCCTGGTAAATCGGCTTGACGACGGCCGGCGGGCTGAACGGCAGCCTCAAGTCGGTGCCGGGATGGGCGTCGAATGCAACCCAGGGGGGAGTGGGCAGGCTGGCCAGATTCCAGGCGATTTTCGCTGCCACTTTGTCCATCGCCCGCCGAGATGCGGCCGGTCCGGAGCCAACGTAAGGCCAGTTGCGTGCTTCGAGGATTTCCTGAAGCACTCCGTCTTCGCCGAACTTGCCATGGAGGACCGGAAAGACCACGTCGGTCGGGATGTCGAGTGCGGTGAGATCGTCGGGGCTGACGTCAGCGACGGTGACGTCATGGCCCAATGCCCGGCACGCGGCGGCGACGGCGGTACCGCCGGATAAGCTCACCTCTCGTTCCATGGAAGGTCCTCCGCAGAGGACTGTTACCCGAAGTCGCTGCTTTTTCATTTGTCTACCGTCTGTACCGCCTAGCCGAATGAAAGTGGCTGGGAATATGTAGTAGAGCACACTGGATCTGATTTTGCATTATTATATAAAAAGCATAATTGATATCCTATGGAATCGGCTTGCAATATGTTAGCCACTTCATGATCGAAGAGATAGTGCAACTCCGTCCTTGTAAATCACCAGCCCTGAGGCGGGGCAGTCGGACTCTATCGCCAGGGAGGTGGGCGGGTGGCCAGGCACCGCCGACTCCGATGCCCGCGTGTGGACGCATCAACAGCGGCCGCAAGTGCGGCAACAGATCCAGTTCGGGCTCGACGTCACCGGCGATGGTGGCGTACCGGTCGGCCATCTGCCGCTGGACGGCAACGCCGGGGAGGTCAACTCGCACCTCGAGATCTTCAAGATATGGGCACGCACGGTGCCCAAGGGGAAATTGCTCTATATCGCCGATACCAAACTCGATGCGCCGGCCACCCACTTGGCCAACTCAGCCCGCAAAGGGCAGTTCCTTTCCGGTGGCGCGCCAAGGTCTTACGGACCTACGAAGAGCAGTGCCAGGTGGAACGTCGGTTCCACCATCTGAAGGGGCCCCTAGCGGTGGCGCCGATGTTCCTGAAGAACCTAAATCGAATCGGCGGACTCCTGTACATCTTGGTCTGGGCGTTAATGGTGCTGGCATTGATGGAACGCCAGGTGCGTCGGGAGTTGATGGGCCAACCGGCGTATGGTCTCTATCCGGAGAATTCGTCCAAGTCCGGCTCCGACTGGTTCTGCGTTGATGGAAAGCTTGAGCGGGCTGTGCATCGTGATCGTCCGCCAAGGATGTGCGGTCGCACGACAGCTGAGCCAACCGGATCCCACCCATCGCCGCGTTCCCCAGTTACTTGAGACTAAGTCAGAATTCTTGCAAATCTTTAAAGGAACGTGCGGAATGTGAGTGTTTAGCAACCCCCCCCCTCCCCGCCTGGGGAGGTCCGGGCACAGCGAGATAGTGACTCCAGACTCAACCCGGACGACTCCAGACCTTGGAGGCCAAGGGCTAGCGAACGCCAGCAAAAAAAGGCTTTGACTTTTTCGGAATAATCCGATTATCCTCATATGCAGTAGTTGCTCGCGAAGGGCAATCACCTCGGCTAAGGCGGCCCCACTATGCGATTGCTCGCATGGCTGGGTGACTTTCTGCCTCGTGCCAGATGCTTGGGCTCTCTCAGGATCGTCTTTGGACGATCAGGGCCCGCGGTAACGGCTGCCGCATTCAGGACACCGGTCCGGGCTCTTTCGTCCCGACCGGATTCCAAGGAGGCGGCCGGATGACCTTATCGCATCGCTCCCGTTCAAGCCGCAATCGGCTCACCTCAGGCACGATCAACTTTCGGCGGGTGGCTGAGTGTCGACGGCTGGGCAGCGGTTATGTCGCCCAGAGCGACGTGCGTTACGACTTCGATGATGGAGTGGTGCTCCCGTGCGTTCTCGTGACAGGGAACGACCTTGAGCAGGTGGTATCGGCGTTAGTCGTTGGCATTCAGGGGGGCACCTTGTCATCCACCAGATTGGGATGGAGTGGCCGCACGGTGGCGCCGTGGGATTGCCATTCCGCACGAACCGAGATCGCGAGGGAATCATGCCAACTCCGTTTCGGAATCGCGTCGAGGCCGGTCGCATGCTGGCCAAGAGGCTCACCGCCTATGCCGGCCGTTCCGATGTGATCGTGCTGGGTCTGCCGCGTGGCGGCGTACCTGTGGCTTATGAGGTAGCGAGAGCGTTGGCGGCTCCGCTCGACGTCTTCGTCGTTCGCAAGCTGGGCGTGCCCGGCCACGAGGAGTTGGCTATGGGCGCCATCGCGTCGGCGGGCGTCTGCGTGCTCAACGACGACGTGGTGAAGGTGCTGCGGATTCCCAGCCCGATCATCGACGCCGTCGCCGCCCGGGAGCTGCGCGAGCTCGAGCGACGCGAGCGGGTCTATCGCGGCGACCGCCCGGTCCCTCGCTTGCGCGGCCAAACTGTCATCCTGGTGGACGACGGCCTGGCGACCGGCTCGACGATGCGCGCCGCGGTCACTGCCGTGCGCCGGCTCGGGCCGGCCCATATCGTGGTTGCCGTCCCGACCGCGGCCCCCTCGACCTGCGAGGAATTCCGTCATGAGGCAGACGAGTGCGTCTGCGAAATCACCCCCGAGCCGTTTTACGCCGTCGGCCTCTGGTATGAGGACTATTCCCAGACGACCGACGACGAGGTCCGCGAACTCCTCGAACGGTCCGCGGCCCCGGCTGCGACCGTGGTAATGTCGGGAGACCCTGAGGGACCAATACGATGAGGACTACGACTCCCCAAGACGTGGCAGACGACCTCGTGATCTGCGCCTTGCGCGGGGCCATTCACCCGCTCATCGGTGCCGCCGAGGACTACAACCCGCTCCTCGACCTCGTCGGCGATGCACACTTCGTCCTCCTGGGAGAGGCATCGCACGGGACGCACGAGTTTTACCGCGAGCGGGCCCAGATCACCAAGCGACTGATCCGCGAGAAGGGGTTCACCGCGGTAGCGGTCGAAGCCGACTGGCCGGACGCCTATCGCGTCAACCGCTATGTCCGCGGCAGCGGCGACGATCCCGACGTTGTTGAGACGCTGGCGGGCTTCCGGCGGTTCCCGGCCTGGATGTGGCGCAACGCCGACGTGCTCGACTTCGTCGGCTGGCTCCGCGCCCACAACGACGAGCTTGGCCAGGAACGCTCCAAAGTGGGCTTCTACGGCCTGGACCTCTACAGTCTGCACGCCTCGATCGAGGCGGTGCTCTTGTACCTCGACAAGGTCGATTCGGACGCGGCCGAGCGGGCCCGGGCCCGCTACGCCTGCTTCGACAGATACGGCGAGGACACCCAGGCTTACGGCTTCGCCTCCGGGCTCGGGCTCGGGCCGTCCTGCGAGCACGAGGTCATCCTCCAACTCGTCGACCTTCGCCGCGCCGCCGCCGAGTACGTACTGCGAGATGGTCGGATTGCCGAGGACGACTACTTCTATGCCGAGCAGAATGCGCGGCTGGTGCGAGACGCCGAGCAGTACTATCGCACGATGTACCGCGGTGAGGTCTCTTCCTGGAACCTGCGCGACCGCCACATGGCCGAGACGCTCGACGCGCTGGTGGAGTACCTCGGCCAGCGAGGTGACCTCCCGAAGGTGGTGGTTTGGGCCCACAATTCCCACCTTGGCGATGCGCGGGCGACGCAGATGGGGGTTCGGGGCGAATGGAATGTCGGCCAGCTCGTGCGCGAGCGGCACGACCGCGACGCCGTTTCGGTCGGCTTCACCACCTACGATGGCACGGTGACGGCATCCTCGAACTGGGACGCGCCGGCCGAGCGGATGTGGGTCCGACCGGCGCTGGCGGGAAGCTATGAGCGGCTCTTTCACGACGTCGGCCCGGGTCGGTTCTTCCTGGGCCTCCGGGACGATGACCGAACGGCGGGCCTGCACGAGCCGCGCTTAGAGCGGGCCATCGGGGTAATCTATCGGCCCGAGACGGAGCGGGCCAGCCACTACTTCCGTGCACACCTACCCGCACAGTTCGACGCAATACTCCACTTCGATCGGACCCGGGCCGTCGAGCCTCTGGAACGTACGCCGGAGTGGGAGCGAGGGGAGGTCCCCGAGACTTTTCCCACAGGCCTGTGACGAACGTAATGGGTGTTATGATTGAATGGATGAGAATGTGGACGATGTTATGAGTGTTCTTGTCGCCACTGATTTCTCGGAAGGTCCGCGGAAGGGTGTCCTTGGCTCGCCGAGGGTCCCTCTTCTGTTCCGGACACTACGATCAAGGTCGGTTTGAGTCCAAGAGTCATCCTTCAAGCAAGGGGGTCGAACATGAGACGACGAAACCGAGCATCACACCGAGCATCTCGGCCTTTGGCAATGAGCGGTACGTTTTTGGGGGCAGACCGGTACGAAAATCCCGATGCGCCGGACTCACTGACTGCCTCGGCCGGCGAGCCATCGCCCCAGTTTGCCGATTCGGAGTTGCGGGATGCCCCCTTCATCGCCGAGGTCGCGTCGCGTGCTTATGGGATCTGGCTCGGACGGGGGAGGCCAGAGGGGACCGATCGGGAGGACTGGTTCGAGGCCGAGCGGCAACTGTGGAAGGAGCGAGGCGGGATGCCCGTCCCAACGTACGACGTCGCCGCCGAGCAGGCCCGCGAGGCCAACGAACGCCTGCAGGCGCAAGGAGCCGGACCCTCGAACCGGGATCGGATGGTCGCCATCGGTCGAGGCAATCAGCAAGCCGGGCGACAGGGATCGTGAGATCCGTCGTGCACGGTCGGGAATCAGTTGAACGCCGGAAAAACGGCTCTCTGAGCGGGAGTTGAAGATCGAGACGTCGTCGCCCTCGCCGGGGGCGGGCGTGACGCCACCGTCTGGTGTGCAAACATTCAAGACCTTGGCATGAGCTGTCACTTCATGCGATTTAAGACGCCTTCGGGGTTCGGCACGCCCTGAATGAAATTGGCGGGTGTTCTGGCCGTTGGCCTTGTTCGTGGCTGGCTCAAGGCTCTTCTTGCGGGAATGAGAGGAGAATCTCGGCGCCCTGCCCAGCGGCTTGACCCGCACTGATCTGTCCGCCGTGGGCCTCGATAATCCGTTGGGCGATCGCCATGCCCAGGCCGGTCCCCTTCGTTTTGGTCGTGTAAAACGGCTCGAAAATCCGCTCACGGATTTCCGGGGCAAATCCAGGACCATTATCACGAATGGCGATCTGAATGTGAGGAATCCCGTCGACCTTGATTCGCGTGCAACGGACTTCGATGTGGACCGGGTCCGAGCACGCGGACAAGGCATTTTCGAGGATGTTGTGAAAGACCTGTTTGAGACGGAAGGGGTCGACCACACATCGCATTTCGGGGTCCTGGCTCACCTCCACGAGTGAGGCCACCCGGCCTGCCCATTGGGGTTTCAGATGGGCCCAAGCCTCGCGCCAGATCTCGGCGAGCTTGCAGTGGCGGCGCTCGAGGCGAATCGGTGCCGCGTAGCCGCGGACGTCTTCGTAGAGGTGGTGGAGATGGTCCTGGGCCTGCTGAAGGCGGTCGATCAGCTCGATGGCCTTGGGCCGGTCCTGAACGTGCAGAGCGAGCATTTCGAGGCAGGCCTGGCTGCGCTGGAGCGCGTTACGGCTCTCGTGGGCCAGGCCGGCGACCATCTCGCCGATGGCGGCCAGTCGTTCGGCATGCATCGCACGCTCCTGAGCCTCCTTGAGGTCCGTGATATCCTGTCCGAGGGCCAGGACGCCAACGATCCTCGAATCGGCATCCTTCAGGACCCGATTGGACCAGCGAATCTCCCGTTCCCGCCCACTCTTGGTCACCATCACGTTTGTTGTGCCGTTGGTCTCCACCGCGTTGAGTGTCTTTCGGAACACCTCTCGGATCCGGCTCCGGTCGCGCTGAGGCAAGAGGGTTTCGAACCAATCACGGCCGAGGACTTCCTCCGCGCGGTAGCCGGAGAGCTCCTCCGCGAAGTGGTTATAACGGACGATTTGGCCCTCCGGGCTGAGGAGGATCACGACAGCCGGGGCTGCGTCGATCAGCCCTTCGGCCAGGTCTCTCTGTCGCCGTAGTTCTTCCTCGGACCGCTTGCGTTCGGTGATATCGCGGTAGATGACGACCGCCCCCTTCAGGACTCCGTCATCGCAAATCGGACTCGCGTTGACGCTCATCCAGCGCCCCGGGTGGGTTCCCGACGGCCTGACGAAGATCTCCTCATCGGTGACCGGTTCGCGATTCAGGGCTCGAGTGAGCGGCAGTTCCTGGATCGCGTAAGGGGTCGCGGTGCCAGGCCGGTCGGCCATCCGCGGCGGGCTCCATTCCTCAGGGGGAGCGCCCACCCTCATCGGACCGATCAAACGCTCGGCGGCCGGGTTGTAGAGCAGGATCTTGCCGTGGACATTCACCACGATAATGGCGTCGGAGGCGTTCTCCAGGAGTGAGCGGATGATCTCCGCCTGCCGCTTCAACTTGTCCCCAGTCCGCTGGACTGCGGCGATTCGCACCAGCCTGGCCCGCAAGTCGTCGGGATCGATCGGCTTGAGAATGTAGTCGGTCGCGCCGTGACGCAATGCCGAGACCGCCCCCTGCAAGTCGGCGTAGCCGGTCACGATAATGACAGCCGCCTCGGGCGCCGCTTGCCTGAGCCTGGGCAACAACTCGTCGGCCGTCGCGTCGGGGAGCTTGCGGTCGAGAATGATGGCGGAGATCGTGGACCAGTCGTCCCGTGCCAGGGCCTCGGCGGCCGTCGAGGCTGCCTCAACCCGGTGATCGTCCAGTTCCAGGATGTCACGCAGGTTGGCCTGGGTGTCTGTGTCATCCTCAATGACCAGGATATGAAGGGGCCTGGCAAAATCCATCGCTCTATGATTCCGGCGCCTTGGCCAGCCGCTCCAGGGTCTCCAGGAGCCGCGGCATATCGAACGGCTTGTAGCAGGCCGCGTCGGCTCCCTCGGCCAGCACTCGTACCACAGTCTCGTCCATCTCGGGGCGGCAGTCTGTGATCAGAACGGTACGGGTCTTCGGATCCGCCTGGCGGACCAGATCGAACACGACGGTGCCATCACCGCCCGGCAGCTTCATATCGATCAGGGCGATCCGAAAGGCCGTGTCCCTGAGTTGCTCCGCCGCCTCGGCCACATTATGGGCCAGGGCGACACGGTAGCCTCGCTCGCGGAGGATCTGCCAGAGCCTTTCGCAGAGATCCGGGTCGTCGTTCACGACCAGGAGCAGTGGTTGATCGCGTGCCTGGTCGACCAAGCCCAGGAGCCTTGGAAGATGGACCGGCTTGGGGACGACTTGCCAGGCTCCGGCGGCCAACGCCTCCTCGGAGGTGGCGCCGGAGGCGTACGCCGTGACCAGGATTGCCACCGTCTCGGCCCGGAGCTTCTTGATCTCGCGGTAGAGCGTCAGCCCGTCCATCCCCGGCATTTTGAGGTCGAGCAAGGCGACGTCGTACGGTTGCCGCCGAACGAACTCGAGCGCTGACTCGCCGTCGCAAGCCCAGTCCACGTGATAGCCCAGGTCGGTGAGAATGTCGGTCAGGTTACGGCAGGTGTCCTGTTCATCGTCAACGACGAGCACCCGCGGCTCATTGAGATTCGTCATGAGACGACCCCGTCTCGTCCTGGGCAGGGGAAGCCAGCAGTCTTACCGTGAAGACGGTGCCCCGGCCCGATTCAGTCTGCACGCGCAGGCCTCCTCCACACTTATCAAGGATCGCTCGCACGATAGCAAGCCCGAGGCCAAGTCCTCGGGCCTTGGTCGAGTAGAGCGGTTCCATAATTCGGATCAGATCCGTTTCCGGGATGCCGACCCCTGTATCGGCAATCGTCACTTCCACCATGCCGTCGACCTGACGTCCCGAAATCGTCAGGCGCCCGCCCTGGGGCATGGCATCACGGGCATTGCGGATCAGGTTGCCGAAGACGATGCGGAGCTGATCGGCATCCGCCAACACGGGGCCGAGCGACGCCGGGAGTTCGGCTTCGAGTTCGATGCCAGGACCCGGCGGGTAGGCTTCAAGTGCCTCGCTCAAACAGGGACCCACGAGGGTGGGGCGCAGGCAGGGCATCGGCATCCTGGCGAAGTTCGACAGCGTCGTGATCACGCCATCCGCGAGCCCCACTTGCCGCTCGATCCGATTCAAATGCTCGACGAACTTCTCGGGCGTCAGGTTTCGGGCGTTGAGCAGATAATAGACCGAGGTTTTGACGACGTTCAGCGGATTCCGCAACTCGTGGGCCACGCCGCCCGCCACTTGGCCGAGCGTTGCCAGTCGCTCGGTGCGTTGGAGCCGCACGGCATATTCGGATTGATACGCCACCTCGATGATGGCCAGGTCAAGGTCGAGCAGCGTGTTCAAGGAACGGGCCGTCTCCTGGAGCAGGGAGCGATCCCCCTTCCAGTTTACCTGGAGGACACGGCCCAGACCGGTTCGGAGTCGGGACAAGGCGACGTTTGTGTAGACCTGATCGAGGCCGATCTCGACGTGTCGCCAGCCGACCCGCCAGCGGCGAGCCACATACGACTCGTCATATCGACCGGCGAGCAGCTCGCGGACCCACTGGAGCAACGTGCCCTTGAGGCGGTCGATCTGGGGCTGGCCGCCCGTGATGACTTTGAGGGCCGCCGGGTATTGCTCGATCCGGGCGTAGAAGTCGTCGATCAAGGCGGGCAGGTCCGGATCGAGCAGGGAAGCGACGGCCCCGACCCGTCGGGCATCGTCGTCGGTCCAACTCACGTAGGACTGCAACTCACGATAGCGATCGAAGAGACGATTCGTGTTCATGTCCATACCGAAAGCCATCGCCGCTACGAAGAAAGCCCACGGGCCGTCGTTGGGCGGTCGCGTGGGCTCTCATAACCCGACTGGATGGTCCGTCGTGAACGATCCTCTTAATTGACCAATTTACTCGAAGTCCCGGGTCGTGGGAAACGTTCCTGGCAGAATTGGTTGGAACGCTCCCGCCAGCGGCAAACGATTCGCAATAAGTCTTGAAAACAGCCTGCTTGACACATGCTGACTCGGCAGTTACGATGGCGTTGTCATTGCTCATGAGGGGCATTTGATCGAGGCCATGGTGGCCCCGCCGTGCGAATTCACGCATGGTCGGGGTTGTTTGTTTGCGCCTCGCCCCCACATCCGATGAACGGAGACCCGGGACGTCCGACGTGCCGGCCCAGGGTACCGCGGTAATGGCTGCCGCCCCGAGTCCCCGCGATGGCTTCACCATCCCGAGGCGGACAAGGAGTTTGCACCGTGACCGTTTCACTCAGCCCCCTCCCCGATCGCGAGCTTCCGGCGGCCCCACGGGCCTGTCTTGAAGCCAGTTTCGGTCGCGAAGTCGAGCGCCGACTTCGCGGCAGTGGTTACCTCGCCTTGCGCGGCCTTTCGTGCGAGCTCCATGCGGGAATCGCACGGCTTCGCGGTCGAGTGCCCACCTATTACCTGAAGCAGGTGGCCCAGGCGATCGTCTCCGAGATTGACGGAGTCCGCCAGGTCATCAATCAGATTGAGATCGTCGCCCCAGCAGGCCGCTCGCCTCTTGGCCGTGAGATCGAGGAAGCTTGGGGTGAGTCCGGGGCCATCGGGTTTCAACGGAAGCGCTCATTGTGTGAGAGACCGAGTCCCTGCACGCACCCAGAAGGGACTCCCTGCTCTTTCACCCGTAATAAACGCGAATAATTCGAACCGGGCCGAGATGACCGGTTCTGAAGGTGAGCACCTCACACCATGAGCCGACCTCCGGCGTGCACCATGGGGGCGATGGCGTAGTCATTTCCGTCGGTCGGATTTCCGAATGGCTCGATCAGTTTATTGCTTGGCTCGGACACAATCGCTTGCCCGGATTGGTTTGAGTCGATCGGCGGAGAGCGGCCCTTTTTTTCAACGGAGGCCGACTGACGATGCGAGCCATGGTTCTGAATGCCCTGGGCCTTCTCCGGGATCACCCGAGGCCGCTGGAGCTGTGCGACCTGCCCGATCCGGTGCCAGCACGGAACGAGTTGCTCATCCAGGTCAGCGTGTGTGGCGTCTGCCATACCGAGCTGGATGAAATCGAAGGTCGGACGCCCCCGCCGCACCTGCCGATTGTCCTCGGTCACCAGGCCATCGGGCAAGTGATAGCGATGGGCGAGGAGGCGGGTGCATTTCGTGTCGGCGACCGGGTCGGAGTGGCGTGGATCTACTCGGCGTGCGGGACCTGCCCATTTTGTCGGAGTGGGCGGGAGAATCTCTGCGAACAGTTTCGGGCAACCGGGCGCGACGCCAACGGCGGCTACGCCGAGCTCATGACTGTTCCCGCGGCGTTTGCTCATCCCATCCCCGCGACCTATCGCGACGTGGAGGCCGCCCCGCTCCTGTGCGCTGGGGCGATCGGCTATCGCTCGCTCCGATTGACCGGCATCAAGGATGGCCAGCTCCTGGGGCTTGTCGGCTTCGGCGCTTCAGCACACCTCGTGCTCCAGCTAGCCCGACACCAGTTTCCTCGCACGCGCATCTTCGTCTTCGCTCGACGCGAGGGCGAGCGGGTCTTCGCCCGCGATTTGGGAGCCGACTGGACCGGGGACATCCACGATGTCGTTCCCGAGCGACTCGACGCGATCATCGACACGACGCCGGCCTGGACGCCTGTCCTCGCCGCGTTAGCGAGCCTGGCTCCGGGGGGGAGACTCGTGATCAACGCGATTCGGAAGGAGGACGGCGACAAGGACGCGCTTTCCGCGCTGGACTATTCCGCTCATCTCTGGCGTGAGAAGGAGATCAAGAGCGTCGCGAACATCACCCGGCTGGACGTCGCGGAGTTTCTCAGTCTGGCGGCGGAGGTCCCGATCAGGCCTGAGATTCACGAGTATGCGCTGGTGGATGCGAACCGCGTCCTCGTCGAGTTGAAAGAGAAGCAGATTCGAGGAGCCAAGGTCCTCAGGATCTCCGCACCTTGACGAGGTGGAACTGGGAGTGTTTCCAACGCCTGTTCTTGGGGGGACGGGGTGGACTCACAGTCAATAGCCCGAAAACGTGACATAAATGATTTGTTGAATGTGGATTAATGGGTTTTTGGTTTGCTCAATTCCAATTTTACGCGGAATTGTGTTGCAAGATCTTCGCTTTCAGGAACCCGGCGAGATTCTCGGCGTCATCCGTGCCGAGCCAGGTCTTCCCGCCGTGGTAGATGACGACGCACTCCCATCCGGCGATGTTCCAGACCCACCCTCCACGCGGGCTGATGTGGACGCCCCAGCCGTCGAGCAGCGTGGTTCGCCCGACCTCGACGGCTTGCATGTCTTCGTACCGGATCTGCTTCCGGAACAGCGGCAACGGCCCGAAGTGGATGTCGAGCCTGTCCTCTTCGTCGGTGACCGTGAGGTTCTGGAAACACGCGCCGAGCAACAGCAAGAGCCCCCCCAACGTGGAGAGCCATGTTGTCTGGAGCGGCTCCTGCCACGGAAGTAAGCCGAGGCCGAGCGTGAAAACGCCGATTCCGTAAAGCAGCAGAGACCACGGCCCATTCTGGGTGTGTTGATAGCCTGGTGCGTCACTGTCGTACATGGGATCGCTCCGCCTCGGCTACAGGCCGAGAAAGCCACCAGCACGGGGCGGGCCGAGTGTGTTGATGACATGGGACGCCGCGCCCGGTTGAGTCGGCTGGTCCGAGAGCCGCGATTCTCGCCGTTAGGAGCGGCTTTCGTCAATCGGCGGTCGATCGGTTGATCCGATCTGGGGAGTCGCGGGAACGACAGGATGATGCCGGATCGAGGGATAGGGATAACCACACCCGTCCTAACCCTCAGAGCCACGACGGTGAGGCGGCCATTTCCCCGGCGTCCATTCCGGGAACCCAGCCTTCCTATCGTGGACCCCGAGAAATCCAGTACGTGCACGCTCTGAATTCGGACTTTTTGCCGGCCCGTCGAAGCTTGACCATACCTCGTGATCCGAGCGAACTTGCCGATCCGTTCAATGAGCCGTGATGGCCTCAGTCAGAGGTTCGTCCGCCTCGTCCTGGAGGAGTTTGCCCTTCTCGGCAATCACACCGAAAATGTAATAAAGGCCGGGAATGACCAAGACCCCAATCAAGGTGCCCACGAGCATCCCGCCGACTGAGGCGGTGCCAATGGTGCGGTTTCCGATCGCCCCGGGGCCGGTGGCAACGACCAACGGAAGGAGGCCGGCGATGAAGGCGAAGGAGGTCATCAGAATCGGCCGGAAGCGCAATTTTCCGCCTTCGATGGCCGCCTCCTTGAGGCTCAAGCCCTCCTGTCGCCGTTGCACCGCGAATTCGACGATTAAGATCGCATTCTTGCCGAGCAACCCGACCAGCATGACCAGACCGATCTGGGCGTAGACGTCGTTGGACAACCCCATGACCTTCAGTAACAGGAAGGCGCCGAAGAGCCCGACCGGAAGCGATAGGATCACTGCCAGCGGCAGCATGAAACTCTCGTATTGCCCAACAAGCACCAGATAGACGAAGACGACGACGATCGCGAAGATATAAACCGCCAGGTTCCCTTTGTTCGCCTCGTCGTAAGAGAGGCCTTCCCAGCCGATGTCGTAACCGTGAGGCAACGTCTCGGCGGCGACCTCCTCGATCGCCTTGATGGCTTGACCGCTGCTGTAGCCGGTAGCGGGTGCACCTTGAATGGCGGCGGAGGGATACAGGTTGTAGCGATTGATCTCGTTCAAGCCCTGCCGTTCCTTGAGCTTCATGAACGCGGAGTAGGGGACCATTTCCCCTTGCTCGTTCTTGACGAACATATTCTCCAAATCCTCGGGGAACCGCCGGAACTCCGGCGCGGCCTGGACAAAGACCTTGAAGAACTGGCCGAAGCGAATGAAGCCTTGCTCCCAGGTGCTTCCCACGACGACGGAGAGGTTGTCCATCGCTGTTCCGATCGATACCCCCTTCTGCATGGCCACGTCGTTGTTGATGACGAGTTCATATTGCGGGTAGTTGCTCGCAAAGAAGGTGAACAGGCCCTTCACCTCCTTGCGTTTTGACAGGGCGGCCATGAATTTCTTGGTCACTTCTCCGAGCCGCTCGTAGTCGTTCGTGTTCGTCTTGTCGAGGACACGTGTGGAGAACCCACCGGCCGCCCCAAATCCAGGAACCGCGGGCGGCTCAAAGAACTCGAGCTTCGCGTTGTAGATCGCACGGCCTCTCTTGTCGAGTTCCTCAATGATCTGGCGCGAGGTCAGCTTGCGTTCGGACCAAGGCTTCAAATTGATGAGACAGGTCCCCGCGTTCGAGCCTCGGCCCTCGGTCAAAACCTCGTACCCGGCCAACGAGGAGACCGAGTTGACTCCATCGATCTTCTTGGCGATCGCCTGCAGTTCGTGGGCCTTGGCGTTGGTGTACTCGAGGGTCGAGCCCGGGGGCGTCTGGATGATCCCATAGATCATGCCCTGGTCCTCGAGCGGAATAAAGCCCGTCGAAAGCTGCGTGTTTACCAGGAAGATGGCGACGCCAAAGCCCGTGATGATGCCCATGGTCAGCACGCGGCGCGTGACGATCCGGCGCAGGACCGCGGCATAACCGCCCGTGACCTTCTCGACGCCACGGTCAAAAAGATGCAGCAGGATGGCCAGCGGCCCACGCTTCTTCACGTGGTTCGTGTGGGGCTTGAGAAGCATCGCACAGAGCACGGGCGTGAGCGTCAGGGCCACGACACCGGAGAGAACGATGGCCGTGGCCATCGTGAGACCGAACTGGCGGTAGAAGACGCCGACCGGCCCGGTCATGAAGGTCACCGGAATGAAGACGGCTGTCATCACCAGGGTGATGGCGATGATCGCGCCGCTGATCTCGTGAACCACCTCCATGGTCGCCCGAAAGGGGGAAAGGTGCTTCTCGTTCATCTTGGCATGCACCGCTTCGACCACCACGATCGCGTCGTCCACCACGACCCCGATCGCCAGCACCAGCGCGAAGAGCGTGATCAGGTTGATCGAGAGCCCGAACAACAGCATGAAAAAGAAGGTCCCGATCAAGGACACCGGAACGGCCAGGGTCGGGATCAGCGTGGACCGCCAATCCCCGAGAAACAGGAAGACCACCAGGGCCACCAACACAAAGGCCTCGAACAAGGTGTGGAGCACTTTCTCAATGGAGGCCTCCAGGAAGCTGGAAACATCGTAGCTGACCTGGAAGTCCATGCCAGGAGGGAACGACTCCGCCTTCATCTCCGCGAGCTGCTCCTTGACCTCCTCAATGACGGTGGCGGCGTTGGAGCCGGGGGTTTGCTTGAGCACGATGGCCGCCGAGGGATAGCCGTCGATGTCCGAGTAGAGGTTGTAGTACGAAGCGCTCAGCTCGATTTTGGCGACGTCCTTGAGCCGAAGGATCTCCCCATCAGGATTTGCCCTTAGTATGATATTTTCGTATTGTTCCGGCGTATTGTAGCGTCCCACCCAGGTCAGGACGTACTCGACGGTTTGCGACGTCTTGCCCGTCGCCTGGCCGAGTCGTCCGGGCGAACCGATCATGCTCTGTTGTCCCAGCGCCTTCATGACGTCCTCGGAGGACAGCCTGTAGGCACGCATGCGGTCGAGATTCAGCCAGACCCGCATTGAATACTGGCGGCTGCCGAGAATCGTGGCGGTGCCAACGCCCCGGACCCGCTTGATCTCGGGCAGGATGTTGACGAAGGCGTAGTTGTAGAGGAAATTCTGGTCGACGCCTTTCTGTGTGCTGAAGACGTTCACATACATCAGCATGCTCGTCATCATCTGCATGACGACGATTCCCTCCCGCTCCACCAGGGGAGGGAGTCGGTTTTTCACCATGTTGATCCGGTTATTCACGTTCAAGACCGCCACGTTCGGATCCGTGCCCGGCTCGAAGATGATCATGATCGTGGCCTCACCGGCACTGGTGGCGGCAGAGGCCATATAGCGCATGTCCTGGACGCCGTTGATGGCCTGTTCCAAGATAATCAGCACCGAGTCGACCAAGACGTCGGCACTGGCGCCGGGATAAGCCACCGTGACCACCACGCTCGGCGGCGCGACGGAAGGGAACTGGGATATCGGCAACGTTTTGATTGCCAGCGCCCCAAGGAACAGGATGATCACGGAGATAACGATTGCTAATGCGGGTCTATAGAGGATTTTTGCGAACATCGTTCTGACTGCACTTTCCGAAAGATTGCGTGTATGTGTGTGAAACGAATCTCAGTGCCGGCCGCTGAAACCCCAGCGCCGAACGTCAGACCCTCACAAACCCATCGAATGTCACCATTTCCACCGGATCGTTCCGGATCGCTTGTCGGCGCCGACCAACCCGGCCCACTCCCTCGTCGATTTGCCTGCACCGTTGGGGGCTGAATCGACTGACCGGAAATCCGATTGGGCCGGGAATCGGCTGTCTGCTCTTGAAATCCGGTCTCGGAAAGTACAGCTCAGAACGAATCGGGTTGAGTTCCGTCCCGGGAAACGGTTTGCTATTCCGCCCTGTTTTTGAGGCTTGCAATCACCAGTTCCGGCTGACGAAACTCGAAGTCCACCTTCTCACCGTCGCGAACCTGGAGGATCCCTTCGAGAACGATCTGGTCACCCACATCAAGTCCATTCTTGATGACAAAGATGTCTTCCTTTTCTTTCAGGACGTCGATCTCGCGCTGATGCACCACGTCATCCTTGTCGACGACGTAAACGTACCGTTTGTCGAGAGTTGTGAACGTCGCTCGCTGCGGAATGACGATGGCGTTTTTCAACACTCGGTTGATCAACACGGTGCCGGTCTGACCGTGACGGAGCAGGCGGTCCGGGTTGGGAAAATCCGCGCGGAAAGGGATGTTGCCAGTCTCGTTGTTGAATTTGGCCTCGATCGCACCGATCTTGCCAGTCTGCTTGAACTTGTTGCCGTCCGCCAGCACGAGTTCGATTTTCTGATCCCCCTCATGCTTACCCATGACGGCCATGTATTCGAGGTATTGGGCCTCGGGTACGTTGAAGTAAACCCACATCAGGCTGTTATCGGACAAGGTCGTGAGGCTGTCCCCCTCCTTGATCAGGCTGCCGATCTGCTCCTGCAAGCGGTCGACGATGCCGTCGAACGGTGCCCTGATGTTGGTAAAGTTCAATTCGGCCCCCGCCAGCTCTGCCTTGGCCTGGGCCTTTGACAGTTTGGCCTGGAGCAGTGCCACCTCATTTTGGGAGACCACATTTTTCTCGAACAACTTCTTGGTGTTCTTGTACTCCAGTTGCGCGAGCTGGGCCTCGGCGTTCTCGGCATTCAGTCTTGCCTGATAGAGAACGGGGACAATTTTGAACATCAAATCGCCCTTCTTTACCGCCTGGCCCTCCTTGACCGAGATTGACTCGAGATACCCGTTCTCCAGGGCACGGACATCGATGTGGCGTTGCGAGTGGATCTGGCAGACATATTCCTGGGTGAGGACGACGGCTTTTGCCTGAGGTCGGGTGACCAGGACCTTATGGTGCTCCTCGTGGGGCTGCTCCTCGTGCTCGTGAAAGTACGACTCAAGCTGGCCGGCGATCTGCCCTTTCATCCGCGTGACGTGCACGCTTAGATAATCAAGATGCGTGTAAATTTTGGTTGTATTCAACTTCGGGATGTCCACACGCAGCTTGTACAGGCCGAAGACCACACCGCTGCTCAGGGCGGCGACTAGCATCAAGGTGGTCACCGGTCGTCGCACGGCGAACTTAATCGGATTCATCAGAGGGCTCCCCTTCGACTCTTCTCGACTCGACTCTGTCCCGGTGCCTTGGGCAAGGAACCACGGTTGGGTTGGAGGAATTCGAGTACGGACGGTAATCCGACTCAGTTCAACGCCAGAGGGGGGTGAGCTGGCGTCGGAAAGGCGCGGGGGGGATCGCGTCGGAAAGTGTACGGGATGAGTTCCCGGTTAGTTCGTCATCGATCGATCGCGGACGTCCGCCTCCGGGGCACGCCGAACCGACGACCACGGGGGACGTCGAGCCCAAGACCTGGGCAACGGCGAGGCACGGTTTAGGCCGAGTGGGCGATATCGATTGCACGCCATCCCCCAGGGTGGGGCCTGGACGACGCGTGAAGGACCGGCGATACATCAGCCGGTAATCAGGAGTCCATCAGTGGGCGATCAACAGCGGAGAGGGCAGAGGGAGAGGATCGAGGGGGGGGCGATCAACTGGCGATCGGAGAGCTTGCGGAAGTAACAAGGGATTAGGAAGGAAATTCGAGGCTGATCCCAAGCAACGGCCCAATCCTGCTCTTCATTCTCGGAAGCCTTGTCCCGAGCATCGGCCCGAACCTGCTCTTCATTCTCGGAAGGACAGGCATTTACCTGCAGAACGACGTCAGTGGCCATCGTTGCGCTGAGGTGGGCCTTAGGTTGTCCCGGAGCTAGGGCGAGATTGCGGCGGAGGCAATCAGGCCGGGACGAGACGGTGACGAACCCCGACGTCCGGATCGGCCCAACCAGAACCCCGGCCAGCAGCACCAGCAAGGGTGTGATCAAGAGCGTGGAGATGAGGCGATTGCGGTTGGGCATGGCCCCTCGGTTCTCGAATGTCATGATTCGAGGCTCGCCGGCGTCCGACGAGTTGGCTTTCTACCAGATCACTTCGCGATTTCTCCGGCTGGCCGGGTGAAGCCCATGGTCTCGCACACTATACTCGATGAACGTGCGAGGGGACTCCAAATTCCGGACAGCCAATATACGACATCCAGGTCGTAAAATTTATAGCCTCACTATCGGCGGAAGTCAAGAGACGGTGTATGGTTGTTCGACCCATGGGAAACGGTCCCGAGTGGACATTCTTGAGTAACCACGCCCACGTTTTGCTCTGCATCGCAAAGGAGCCCGAGGTGCGCCTCCGAGAGGTGGCACATCGGGTGGGGATCACCGAGCGAGCCGTCCAGCGGATCGTGGCCGACCTCGAGGTGGGAGGTTACCTTTCGCGCTCGCGCGAGGGGCGGCGGAATCGTTACGAGGTGCACCTGGACCGCCCGCTGAGGCATTCGGTCGAGTCGCACCGCGAGGTGGGAGTGCTCCTCACTCTCATCCTCCGGTCTGACCAACCCGCTCCGGGAGACCTGGAGAACTGACAAGGTCGTGACGTTCCTCTCGGGGCTCGTCGAGCGGGGGTGGCTTGGCGTTCATGCCATCCGAAGTGACCGAGAGAGGCCGGTAGCGCAAGTCGCTACCGACCGTGAAAGGCTACTCCCAAATCGGCTGTTCGGAGATGATCTCGCCCTTCTCATTATATGCCAGCAAGCGAATCGATCCTCGTTTCTTCATCCCCCTAATCGTCAACCGTTACCGAGGATTAGTCGTAAAGCCCCCGGATTTATCCGTGGGGATATAAGGCGTGAATTTTATTGATTTGTGAACACAACACAACTACAATACAGTCATGGCCAAGCATCGCAAAGTCTACCGATTCCGGATGAAGCCCACGAAGGCGCAGGCCCATACTCTTAACCGCATGGCTGGTGCTCGGCGGTGGGTCTGGAACTGGGCGCTTCGCGACGGAAAGAGCACTACCGGGAATTCGGAAAGACGCTCCCGATGAGCGCCTCTCGTCCGAGTTGACGGCACTGAAGACCCGGTCCGAGACGGCGTGGCTCAAGGACGCGGATTCTCAGGCGTTGCAACAGGTGCTCAGGATCTGTATCAAGCCTACGACAACCACTTCAACCCGAGGATGAAGGCGAAGTTCCCAGGTTCAAGAACCGGAAGCGAGACCGGGCGCGATTCCGCATCCCCAGCGGGTCAAGGTTGTCGACGGCAAGGTCGTCATCCCCAAGATCGGCCCCGTCCGCATCTATCAGAGCCAGCCCGTCGATGAGCCGACCAAAGCGCTACGTTCCGCCGTTCCGTCGATGGCAAGTGGTACGTCAGCCTCACGGCCGAATTCGAGATGCCGGACGTACCTCTGTCGCCGCCTTCTCCGGAACGGTCGGTCGGCATCGATCTGGGTTTGATCGACTTCGCCACGCTCTCCGATGGATCGGAGCCGATCCCGGCCCCAGGTGCTTCCGCAAGTCTCAGAAGAAACTTCGCAGGCGCAACGAACCGTTTCCGCCGCAAGCCGGGGAGCAAGCGGAAGATCAAGGCCCGAATCCAGGTGGCTCGCATCCACCGGAAGACCGCCAACCAAAGGAACGACTTCCTGCATAAGTTGTCCACAGAACTCGTTGGAAAGCATGCCGGCCTCTGCATCGAGGATCTGAGCGTGAAGGGCTTTGCGAGAACCAAGCTGGCCAAGAGCGTGACCGATGCCTCGTGGGGGGAATTCCGCCGTCAGCTCGAATACAAGTGCCTGTGGAACCGCAAACATCTGGTAGTCATCGACCGCTGGTTCCCTTCGTCGAAGATGTGCAACGCATGCGGCGCCCTCAATGGCAATCTCACGCTCAAAGATCGGGAGTGGGATTGCGAATGCGGGGCCCATCACAAGCGGGACTTCCTCGCCGCGTGCAACATCAGGGACGAAGGGTTGAGGATGCTCGCCGTCGGGCAGACGGAGAGTCGAAACGCTCGGGGAGCCAGTGTAAGACCTCGTATCGAGGCTGTTGGTGTCGAACCGAGAATCCCCCGCCTTTAGACGTGGGGAGTGTCAAGAAATGGGCTTTGCCGCCTCCTCGATCATGCCGCGAGCGAATCGGTCGGTCACTTCCTCGTCACCGGATTCGGCGAGGCTACAGCGGGTTTGGTGCCGCCGGTGGCCTTGACGGCGGGGTCTCTGGTCTCCTTCTCGCCGAACGGGCCAGGCATGCTTGCGGGGGGTGGAACGGGCGGGGGAAGGATCGCCGGCTCGTCGCCGGGCGCTGTCCCGGGGCGGGCCGGGCCAGGCGTGGGGCCCACATCGATCAGGGACTGGTCGAGTTGGTCGGCCCGGGGGATGATGATCTTGTCGCCGACCTTCAGGCGGTCGGGGGCGGGGACGGCCGACTTGTTGGCCGCCCAGAGTGCCTTGGAATACCGTTCCGACTCGTAGTAGCGCTGCGAGATCGTCCGGAAGGTCTCGCCGCTGCTGACCGTGTGGATGTACGGGTTCTGACCGGGAACGACTGCCGCATTGGGATTCGACAACAAGCCGCCGCCGAGGGCTTGATAAGTGTTGACGATGGCAACCAGTTGCTCCACTTTGGTATCGATCAAGGTCCCTCTCGCGTCTCTGAGATCACGTTGGGCGAGCAGCACGTCGATGTATTCGACGCGGGCATTCTGAAACAGATTGCTGGCGACCTCGACTGAGGCCTCGAGCGCTGCCATCTGCTGCTTCTTGAGTTCGATGCTGGTGGTGTACTTCTCCACCATGGAGAGGCGGTTGACAACCTCAGTGAAGGCGTTGAGGACGACGCGCTGGTAGGTGTAGATGGCCTGCAATTGCCTGGCGTTCGCGGTGAGATACTCGGCCCTGATCGCTCTCTTGTTGACCAAGGGCCCGACCAGGCCACTCGCGATCGTGCCAATCACCGCTTGCGGTTCGAAGAGGTGATTGATGACGAGGGACTCGAGGCCGGTGCCGCCGCTGATCACGAGTTGAGGAAAGAAGTTAACCCGGGCGACCTTCACATCGAGTCCGGTCGCCGCCAGATCGCGCTCGGCTTGGCGGATATCGGGTCGATTCTGGAGCAACTGAGAGGGCACTCCGACGCTCAGCCTGTTTATGTTCAGATCGTAGAATCCCGCGGACACGCGTTCGACGGGCTGCGGGAACCGATTGAGGAGGAAGTTGATCTTGTTCTCGGTCACGACGATGTCTTGATGCACGATCAGCTT
Organism: Singulisphaera photorubra; assembly: GCF_045290345.1. Classification (GTDB taxonomy): domain Bacteria; phylum Planctomycetota; class Planctomycetia; order Isosphaerales; family Isosphaeraceae; genus Singulisphaera. The sequence continues at coordinate 8,596,379 of NZ_CP155447.1, forward strand.
TTCGCTCTGGTTCTTGCGAACCTCGGCCTGGAAACGCAGAACACCCAACTCGGTGATGCGGGCTGCTTCCTTCAGGGCCTGGGCGATCTCGAGGCTTCGCTCCTGAAGCTCGATGGTGAGATTCAGATTCTCGAGTCGTTTGTCGAGCGCCATCAGCCGGTAATAATTCTCGGCAACATCGGCGACCAGACGGGTGATGAAGAAGTTCCGCCTCTCAAGGGCGACGTTGAAGCGCTGCCCTGCCGCGTCTCTGGCATTCCGCAGTTGCCGATAGATGTCCAACTGCCAGTTGAGGTTGATGCCTCCCCCGAATTCTCCATGCGCAAGGGAAAAGAACTGCCCGGGGAGGAACGGGTCGTTGAGTACGGCGGCTCCCTCAAGCGTGAAGCGGCTGGCTCTGTTCAGCCCCGCGCCGGCCCCAGCAGTGACGAAGGGAAGGTATGCCCCTGACCGCGACAGAATCTGGTTGCTGGCGATCTGGACGTCCTCATTCAGGACCTTCAGCTCTCGATTGCTGGCCACTGCCTGGCAGATCAAGCTCGTCAGCGCAGGATCCTGGTAAAACTCTTCGATCGTGAGCTGTGATGAGTTTTCCGAGCTGGTCCCTCCATTGAGGGTTTCCGGCAGGCCTGGTGGCGACTCCGCCTTACGGAGGGGGATTCCGCAGGACGGCAGAACCAGCAACATGAAGCTGCAAGCGATCACTCTCGCAATCACGTGCTTCATTTGCTTTGCGTTCGAGATTCTCAGTGAGAGATGCTTCATCTGCCTCGTCCTTGAGGAGTTTGCGCTTGTCGGCAGTCCCGCCGAGCAAGTAATGGGCGATCACCTCCTAGCTCATGCGGGGGTCTTCATGAGCGTCCTCAGCGAATCGTCGAATCGGCCATGCCGGTAGTCGACTGTTTAACTGGTCGGCTTGTGCGGGTTGTGACTTTAGTGACGGATTGCGCGATTAAAAAGAATGACGGCAGTTCCCGGTACTGATATCGGGAACATCCTAGCCTCCCTATCCTGCTTTTCGCATGTCGTTCGCCCAATATCTTGGCATTTTCCGCGGTCGGCGGGCCGACCGCGCGGCTAGGGCTGGCCGTAGGTTTTCAGATCGAGGCCCAGGAGTCGGATGATCGTCCTTTTTGTTTTCGTCAGTGGGGTCACCATGACCTGGGACGGCTCCTCACTGGCTCGAACCTCGTGGCGTGGGATCCACGAGAACACTTCAATCTCCCGATGAGACGTGGAGCGTGAACATGTCCGGTCGTCCGGATCCGGCAGCAACGACTTCAGTTCGGCAGTAAACATCCCTGCAGCGGTTTACCGAGGATTAGCCGTAAAGCCCCCGGATTTATCCGTGGGGATATAAGGCGTGAATTTGATTGATTGGTGAACACAACACAACTACAATACAGTCATGGCCAAGCATCGCAAAGTCTACCGATTCCGGATGAAGCCCACGAAGGCGCAGGCCCATACTCTTAACCGCATGGCCGGTGCTCGGCGGTGGGTCTGGAACTGGGCGCTTTCGCGACGGAAAGAGCACTACCGGGAATTCGGAAAGACGCTCCCGATGAGCGCCCTCTCGTCCGAGTTGACCGCACTGAAGACCCGGCCCGAGACGGCGTGGCTAAAGGACGCGGATTCTCAGGCGTTGCAACAGGTACTCAAGGATCTGTATCAAGCCTACGACAACCACTTCAACCCGAGGATGAAGGCGAAGTTCCCCAGGTTCAAGAACCGGAAGCGAGACCGGGCGCGATTCCGCATCCCCCAGCGGGTCAAGGTTGTCGACGGCAAGGTCGTCATCCCCAAGATCGGCCCCGTCCGCATCTATCAGAGCCAGCCCGTCGATGAGCCGACCAAAAGCGCCACGTTCCGCCGTTCCATCGATGGCAAGTGGTATGTCAGCCTCACGGCCGAATTCGAGATGCCGGACGTACCTCTGTCGCCGCCTTCTCCGGAACGGTCGGTCGGCATCGATCTGGGTTTGATCGACTTCGCCACGCTCTCCGATGGATCGGAGCCGATCCCGGCCCCGAAGTGCTTCCGCAAGTCTCAGAAGAAACTTCGCAAGGCGCAACGAACCGTTTCCCGCCGCAAGCCGGGGAGCAAGCGGAAGATCAAGGCCCGAATCCAGGTGGCTCGCATCCACCGGAAGACCGCCAACCAAAGGAACGACTTCCTGCATAAGTTGTCCACGGAACTCGTTGGAAAGCATGACGGCCTCTGCATCGAGGATCTGAGCGTGAAGGGCCTTGCGAGAACCAAGCTGGCCAAGAGCGTGACCGATGCCTCGTGGGGGGAATTCCGCCGTCAGCTCGAATACAAGTGCCTGTGGAACCGCAAACATCTGGTGGTCATCGACCGCTGGTTCCCTTCGTCGAAGATGTGCAACGCATGCGGCGCCCTCAATGGCAATCTCACGCTCAAAGATCGGGAGTGGGATTGCGAATGCGGGGCCCATCACAAGCGGGACTTCCTCGCCGCGTGCAACATCAGGGACGAAGGGTTGAGGATGCTCGCCGTCGGGCAGACGGAGAGTCGAAACGCTCGGGGAGCCAGTGTAAGACCTCGTATCGAGGCTGTTGGTGTCGAACCGAGAATCCCCCGCCTTTAGACGTGGGGAGTGTCAACATTGGGTAACACGCGGATCATGGCGGCCGAAACCACTTTGTAGCCGGGGTCTGTGACCCCGTTCTTGGCATTCGCCCCGGGGTCACAGCCCCCGGCTCCAACGATGTAAGCGGCTCGCGGGTAAACCGCTGTATGTGCCGCGTTTGTTGTTGGTAGGTCACCGTGATCCCGCTCCAACCGGAGGGCTGGACGGTATGGCCTGGGAGCGGACGACGGGGGGCAAGTCCACGGCAACAACTCGCCCACCCTCGGGAGCCGCTAGCGGCGAGTGCTTGGCAAGGAATTGTCGGACTGCCTGGTGAGCATCGAGGGCCAGGACTCGGGGTTCCCGGACATGCGGGATCCGGCAGAGCTTGTCGTCCGCGTCTCCTTCCCGCTCGCAGGCAACCAGGGTGTAGGCCCGGTCATCCTCTACTGGGATTCCGCCGACCCGGAGCTCCCGGATGCGTTGGCCCGCGGGGGCGTGAGCGGCGAACCGCAAGGTCATTCCCGAGGGCCGCGGCACCCAGCCGCCGAACAGCTTGGTCGGGTCCGTGGCGAATACATGCTCCAACTCCCGCTCCCAGAACGCCCGGAGCTGCCGTCCCGTGACCTTGCCGAGCTTGAGCTTCGTGGTGATGGGATACCAATTCCAGAGGTCGGACTCCCGAACGGGGCCGGCGGGGAGCGGCGGCGCGAAGCGGAAGCCGTTGGACAGGGCGATCTCCGTCCCGGCCGCCTCCCGCAAGGCGTCCGAGAGGACATCATCGAGGCTCGTTTCCACAACGTTGTACCGCATGAGCGGGACGGCCGTGTGGCCGATGATCTTGTCGAGCCTTGGCCTCATGGGAGCCAGGGTCTCGTCGACGACCCGCTTGACCTCCAGGTCCTCGGCAAAACGGTCGGCCCGCAACTCGATCAGCTCCCACTTACGATCGACGACCTTGCCTGCTCGGACGGTGAGATCCAAGCGGCCCAGGAACGAGCCGAAGCTGCCGGGCTCGACGACCCAGGTCTCACCCCGGACGATCGGCTCGTAGGTCCGCTCGTGAGTGTCCCCCGAGAAGACGAAATCCACTCCCTTCAGCGTTTCGGCCAGGCGGATCGACTTGGGCAGGCCGACATGGGTGAGGAGCACGACGACATCCACCTTCTCCCGGTTCCTCAGCTCGTCGATCAGCGGCGGGAGCACCTCGTCCCCGTCGAAGGACAGCCCCTTGCTGTAACTTGGCGGCTGACGTTCCGGCACGTCGGGGTCGGTGAACCCGAGCACGCCGATGCGGACCCCGCCCACCTCCTTCACGAGGTAGGGCGGGAAGATGAGCTTGTTCGACTTCGCATCCCGCAGGTTGGCGGCGATCAGCGGGTGGTGGAATTCCCTGGCCCGTTCCTCCAGAGGCTTGGCGCCGTAGACCACCTCCCAGTTGCCGGGGATTCCCAGGTCGAGCTTCATAGCGTTGATGGGTCCAACGACCGTTCGGCCCTCGGTCCATGCGGCGTCGGCCGAGCCCTGGATCGTGTCCCCGGCGTCCATGAAGAGCACCCTGCCGGGCCGCTGCTGGCGAATCGCCTCGATCGCCGAGGCGATCCGGGCGACCCCGCCCGCCGTCGCCGTTTCCTCCTTGACACCGTGCCAGAAGTGCTCGGCGTGGGGTTCCAGTTGGGCGTGTAGGTCAGCGATGTAAGCCAGCGTGATCGATCGTTCTCCGTCCGCCGGGGCACGGCTCGCCGGTTGGGCGGCGGCGTTCCCTGCCAGCAGCATGCCGACGAACGCCAAGGTGAGAATGGTTTTCAGTGCGAACATCTGTTGGCCTCATGTCTCAGTATTTAATGATCTGATAGCCCTTGGACACCAACTCGGCCAGGGTCACGATCGAGTTGGGCACGACCTCATCGACCCCCGGTTCGAGCTTCTCCTTGGGGATGTCGAATCGCTTGAGCGCTTCGCCGCAGACGACGATGCGGACACCGGCTTCCTTGGCTTCCTTGATGGCGGCGGCCACCTGCGGGGGTTTGGCGGTGATGTCCTTGGAGAATGCCTGGACAGACCGGCCGTAGACCAGGAGCACGGAGTCGTCGAGGTAGCCCGACTTGAGCGCCATCCCCGCGTGACGGATCGCCATGTTTACCGATTGGACGTCCTCAAGCCCGGTAGTCAGGACGAAGACCATCTTGCCGTGTCCCTTCGACCCCGGTTCGGCGTTCGGCTGCGTCGCCCCGGCCTGCGGGGCGGCTCCGGCCATGGCCAGCAGGCCCCCGAGGGCGACCACCAGGGATGGCGCAATCCATAGATTTCGACGAGTGAGAGGCAACATTTGGATTCCTCCACGGTTGAAGTTCTTCTCGACTCTCAGTCCTTCACCATCGGCAGCCCGGCGGCCTTCCAGGCGGCCATCCCGCCGAGCACATTGGTCACGTCCGCGTATCCCTCCCGCTTCAGGAACGAGGCGGCGATCGAGGCCCGGTAGCCCGAGCCGCAGACCACCGCTACCGGCCGGTCTCGCGGCACCTCCGTCATCCGCTCCTGGAGCTTGCCGCCGTGGATGTGGAGCGCCCCTTCGACGTGCCCGGAGTCCCACTCTGACTCGGTGCGCACGTCGAGCACGAACGGGCGAGCGGCCCCTTGGCCCAATTTGGCGGCGAATTCGTGGACGGAGGTCGTCTCGAGTCGACCCAGCGCGAAGCCGTGGGTCTCCCAGTCGGCCAGCCCCCCTTCCAGGTAGCCCTGCACTTCGTCGAACCCGACCCGCAGTAGGTGTGTGACGACCTCGGGCAGGTCCGCGGGGTCGTCGGGCACAATCAGGATCGGGTGGTCGTAGGGCAGCACCCAGCCCGCCCAAGTCGGCAGGTTGTTCCCGAGCGGGATGTTGACCGAGCCGGGGATGTGGGCCGCGGCGAACGCCTCCTTGGGCCGCACGTCCACGATCAAACAATGCTCGCAGACTCGCTCGTGGACCTCGTTCGCCGTGAATCGTCTCTGGCCCGGAAGTTCAGGGCCGAGGACCTTTGGCCCTCCGGCATTGACCTTCTTCATCCTGCGGAAGTAAGGCGGGGCGATTGGCATCCCCTTCAGCAGGTTCAAAACCCAGTCGGGCTCCTCCCGCCGTTGGAGTGCCCCGCTGAACCGTCGTTCATAGCCGAGGCTGGAGGTGCTTCGAGAGCCGATCGCCTTGCCGCAGAGCGAGCCGGCCCCGTGGCCGGGATAGACCTCGGTGAAGTCGGGCAACACCGGCAACTTTTCAAAGACGCTGTGATAGAGCTGGTGGGCGAGCATCTTGCGGGCCTCGTCGCCGAGCAGGTCGGGACGGCCCACGTCGCCCACGAACAGGAAGTCACCCGTGAAGACCAGCCAGGGCGTGTCCTTGCTGCGGGTGTCGTCGTACAACGCCCAGGAGACGTGCTCGGGGGTGTGGCCGGGTGTGTGGATCGCTTTCAGCCGCACGGTCCCCAAGGTGATCTCGTCGCCGTCGCCCACTACCTGGTCGGCGTACGGGGGCGTCCACTCGGCGCCCCCCATGCCGGAGACGACAACCTTCGCCTCGCCGCCCAGCCGAGCCTTCAACTCGGCAGAACCGCTCACGAAGTCGGCGTGGACGTGGGTCTCCAGGACGTGCGTGATCCGCAGGCCCTCCCGCTTGGCGAGCTCCAGGTACTCACCCACGTCCCTCGTCGGATCGATGACGGCACACTGCTTCGACTTCTCATCGCCCACCAAATAGCTGTAAATCGCCAGGCCGGGCACGAACCGCTGGTGGAAGTACACGGGAACGCTCCTGGGTCAAAATTGGCTTTTCAACACGATGAACGCGGCCACGGCGACCATCGCCGCGGCGAAGAGCTTTTGCAGTCCGGGGCCGCCCAGATGCCGGCTCGTCAGAGCTCCAAACTCCATCCCGGCGAGCCCCCCGGCGACGAACAGACCCGTCAGCGACAAGGGGAGCGGCCGACCGGCGGCCAGGTACGACGCCACGCCCGAGACGCTGACCAGGGCAATGACCAGCAACGAGGTGGCGACGGCCCGGTGGATGCCCATTCCGGTGACGAGCACCAGGGCGGGGACGATGACGAACCCCCCGCCGACGCCGAAGAGCCCGGAGAGCACGCCCGCGACCAGCCCCGCGAGGATCAGAACGGCAAAGCAACGGGAGGTCATCCTGAGCCGGCCGCTCGGATCACGGCGGCAGGACGGCCCTTGCTCGTGGGCCCTGGGCCTGGACTCGGCACGGACCGCCCGTGACTCCTCGGGTCGGCGGACGGCCTGGCGCCACATCCGCACGGCGACGGCGACCATCAAGGCGGCGAACAGGATCAACAGCACCCCCTCAGGTACCCGGCCACCCAGCCACGAGCCCGCCGGAGCGCCGATCATCCCGGCGGCGGCGAAAAGCAGGCCGGTGCGGACCTCAACCTCGCCCCGCGCCAGCCGCCGCAGTCCGCCGACCAGGGCGGTCGCCCCCACGGCGGCCAGCGACACGCCGATCGCTTCACGGGGCCGTACTGCCAGGCCATAGACCAGCAGTGGCACGGCGAAGATCGACCCGCCGCCGCCGGTCAAGCCCAGCGAGAATCCGACGATCGAGCCGAAGACGAGGCCCAGGGCGGTGTGCCCCCCGCCGTTCACTCCCGACGAGACCGCAAACAAGAGCCGCGGTCCGATCAGCGAGAGCATGTCGCCGCCCCCGGCTCGGCCTGGTTCCAGGGCATGCGGGCCAGCATCATCCCCATGCCGCAGGTGTCCGTGACGCCTGCAAAAACCAGCCCCGCCCCGATGAACGCGGACAAGCCGAGGAAGCCCGGATGCACGAACGCCCCGAGTACCGTGCCGACGACGACCAGTGCCCCGGCGGCGATCCGCACCTGCCGCTCCAGAGAGACGGCCTTCTTGCCCCGGATGACGGGAAGTCCGGCCTGCTCCCAGGCCGTGGTTCCTCCCTCCACGTTGACGACGTTCGTGAACCCAGCGGCGTGAAACGCCTCGCAAGCCTGTCGCCCCCGGCTGCCCGAGCGGCAGATCAGGTAGAGCGGTTCCTCCCTCGTGCCGTTGCCGACCTCGATCAAAGTCCTGGGCTCGAGCCGGTCCAGGGGGACCGACCGTGCGCCCTCGGCGTGGACCTCCCGATACTCCACCGGGGTTCGCACGTCGATCAATTCGACGGTTCGCCCCTGTCGTCGCAAGGCCTCAAGTTCCTTCGGTAGGATCGTCCGAACCTCCATCATCTTCTCTCCACTTGATTCCAGGTGTCCGACCGGAGATCTGAACTCATGGCTTGAAGTAAGCGAAGCCGTCCCTCTGCTGCTTGCGGATGACCTCGAGGGCCCCCGAGGGAACCGTTCCGACGCCTGGCAGCAGGTCCTCCTTGCGGATCGACTTCTGCCGCATTGTGTTCTCACACGCGACGAAGCGGACGCCTTTCTTGATCAGGGCCCCGACGGCCTCGACATGGTCGGTGCGGGCCTTCTCGACCAGGCCGATCCCTGCCCCGTGGCAGACGACCTCGACCTGGGTGTCTGGGGCCTCCATGAGGACTTTCGACACGTTCTTCAAGCCGGCCCCCTGAACGCCCGACTCGGGGAAGTTGACGTGGACGACCACTTTCAGCGGGCCGTCCTCGGCCTTGTCTTCGGAGTGGACCGTCTGGGCCATGGCCGAGACCAGGATGGCGCCGAATAAACCCAACCTCATGACTTGTGACACGCTATGCCCCCTGTCGGAATTCATGAACGCTTCGAGTGTCTGAACCGCTTATTCAGTCGGTCGCACATCGCACTTCGCCTGCCAAGCGACGCCGTACAAGTGCCGCCCACGCAGAGGATGACGCCTATCCAAGGCGGACCCAGCGGTTCAAAACGAACCATCGGATTAGCGCCACGAGGGGCAGGAGTTCCTGGTTCCTGACCTGCCTCTCCATGGCAACGACTTCCCAACGCTGACCGCCGTGCTACAATATTCTTGGCACTGAAAACTACTATATTCCTGATTGGTTGTTTAGTCAAGTTATGGCCGCTCCGATCCCCGACGACTTTCTGGACCTGATGGCCGAGAAGTTCCGCATGCTCGCCGACCCGACCCGGCTGGCGATCCTCCGCACGTTGATGCAGGGGGAGCGGAACGTCACTCAGGTGGTTGAGGAGACCGGCCGAAATCAGGCCAACGTCTCCAAACACCTCAAAATGCTGGCCGAGGCGGGACTGGTGGATCGCCGTAAGGTGGGCTTGCAGGTCTTTTACACGCTCGACGATCCGCTGGTGGAGCGGCTCTGTAAGCAGGTGTGCGAGACGATCGTGGAGGAGGCCCAGGAGGAGGTGGCCCGCCACAAGAAGTGGCTCAAAGTGGCCGACGGCTGGGGCGGCAAGAAGAAGTCGTAGAAACTTTGGTGATCGGCAGCCGGATTCCCTCCGAACTGAGTGACAGGCGTCCGCCACCTGGCCCAAACTTTTCCCTTACTGCGACCGTGAGATATGCTTGTGTTGTGTTATTTGGGAGGCTGGCCAGGGCGAGTTCATGGAGCGGGACCACGACCGTCGGGAGGCGGTGATCCGTCACGTTCAACCGACCAAGGTCGAGGTCCGTTGAGGGCGAGCGGCGGGAGGAGGAGTCCAGGTCTGTCGAGAAGGAATCCCCGCCCCCCAAACGAGGGCATTGCGGATTTCAACGGGGTCGGAGTTGGCGAGGATCAACTCCGTCCTGCAATGGAACCAAGCCAATCGACGGGCGTCTGTTTCAAAAAAAAAATGGGGCCTCGCTGCCAGGCCGTTTCGTCAGCCTCAATGACGGCGACGTGGCGCACCGGACGCTTCTGTCGATTGGCTTCATCCTCACCGTAACGTCGAGAACTTCTAATTCTCATCGTCCCGACTGTCTTGCCTGCGTTCCTCCATATTTCCCATGATATGTCCGCACATCGGGCACCTCATCGGTTTGACCTCGACAAGATCAACCGACTTCTCGAGTTCCAGGTCACGGCTGAATTTCATCAGGCGGCTCCCTCTCGACACGAGCACGGCGTCTGGGGTCACGGCGAGCTTCGCCGGGAGAGCCCCATGCATTCGGGCCATCATCTGCCGCATTTCCCCCATGCCTCTCTGCATCCTCGGTCTTCCTCTGGGCTCATCCGCATCTTCACCGGAGTGGGGCATCATCGGCGGCGCAGGCAGGTCCACGGACTTGACCAGCGTGAGATCCTTATCGTACTTCACCAGCTTGTCGGGTCGCAGCACGAAGACGCCCTGGTCGGTCGCCTCCCATTGACTCTCCATGGCCGCATGCTGCCGGTGCATCTCCATCATCATCGGCATCATACCTTCCATCGGCATGCGCGGGCCCATCATGCCTCGCATCATCATGCCCTTCCGCCGGGGCTCCTCTTGGCCCTTGCGGGGCTCCTGATCGCGATCTTTGCGCTGTTCCTGGGCTCCCGCCGCCATCACGACGGCGACCAGGATCGTCCCAACTGCCGTTGCTCCCCAACACGATCGCTTCATCGTCCCCTCCTCATCGGATGTGGTTAAGCTCCACGGGCCTTGGCGTCTCCTCGGCGTCGGCCCACGTCAGTCACGATCCCCATTCACTTTGCCGTCACCCCACCTCGGGCGTATCCTCGACGCGGGTCAATGCCCACCATGGCGGCCGACGGGTTGCACGGTACTGGCCTGGGGCCCCTTCTCGCCCTGCTCCTCGACGAAGCGGACCTCCATGCCGACCTCCAGGTCGGGGAACCCGCCCTCGAGAACGCTGTGCTTGTGGAAGTAGATCTCGCGCCCATCGGGCGTCGCGAGGAAGCCAGAGCCGGACTCCGGACTGAGCCAGGCGACCCGGGCGTGGGGGAGCGACGCGTGGCCCTTGACCTGGCCCCGCTCGATCCGGGCGTGTTCCTCCAGCCGGCGCCTCGCCTCGCCGAAGGCGTCGCGGATCGCGAGGTCGAGGACACGATGCTCCGAATGTTCGGCCGGGTCGTGCTTCACCACGATCTCTTCACCGGGGACCTTCAGATCGATGCGGACCTGGTAAAGGTTGCCCTCCTTGTGGTGGCGGTGTGGCACGTCGACGACGATGCGGCCGCTCATGATCCGGTCGTAGACCTCGTCCAGGCGCTCCGCCTCCTCGCGGATCCTTGCCTCGATTTCGTCCGAGCGGGAGAGGTTGTGGAAGGTGATCTGTAGGGGAAGTCTCATGATCATCTCCTCTGCTTTTGTTGGCTCTCCAGGCGTGCCTTACGGTCTCCCAGGCCGCTCCGATCCGAAAAGGTGGAGTTAGTGCGAAGCCGATATCCCGATTCTGGCCGGGTCGACGAGGATGCCACGATCAGGAGGGGCGAGAAATGGTGCTTCATTCGAAGCCTCCTCAGCTTGTCGCGAGACTGGGGTTTGACCGTCCTGGCACCCGGGGCGGTCGCGGCGACACGCGGGGATCGGCTCTGACCGCCGCGCTTGGCGGTGCCGATCTCTCAACTTCTCTGGGGCTGACTCGTTCGGCTTTCTTCTCGATCACGGTTCCAATGACGGTGGAGGTCTTCTGCCGCCTCCGCGTCGTAGAGGTGATGGAGACGCCCATAGCCGTAGGTTCGTCCCTCCGCAGTGAAGGCGCTCGGCTCTTCAGCGGAGCACAGAATCTTGTTCGCTTGCAAAAACTCCATGAAGGCGGTGAGGTCATCCGTGGCCATCTGAAATCGTCCCTGCTCGTCGATGAAGAATTCGTCCTGCATCGCTGTCTCCTGGGCCCGCATCGCGCGGGCGGTTCTTGTACCCTCACGACCGTTCGAGCACCTCGATCCCGATGCTTTCGGAGGTATGGCATCCCTCCCGTTCAGGCCGGAGCGAGCGGATCTCAGCAGGGAGGATTGCCTTGAGATTCCCGATCCCGCCCGCCGGCATGTGTTTCTCGAGGACTTTGAATACGCCCCAGGCGACGCCCTCCGGGTCGATCCCCGGGCTTTTATGAAGATTGAGGCAAAGTTCTCCTGAAGACGATGGGGCATGGCCAACGGGCCGGTTGGTTGGCCAATCAATGCGAGTGGTTCAGTCTCCGCGTTCCGCAGTCTCGGGGGCGATCGACGCGGTCGGTGCCCACTGGGGGTCGTCGTGTGCGAGTAAGGCCGTCACGCCACCGGGTACAACGCCCCTTTTTTCGGCGGACACGAAGTGGACGGCAACGTTGTGTCGTACGGCCTGCTCAAGGATCTCCTGCCAGAGGTTGGATTTGTCGCAGGGCGCTTTGCAATACGGGCAGGTCGCCACTTCGAAGGCGAAGAGAGATCGGCATCCCGAACAGAGGGAGCCGACCTCGCCCAGGTCGGGACCGACGACCATGTCGAGAACCTGGCCGTTGCTCAGGGCCACGATCACTTCCTGAGGCCCCGATGCCACCGCGAAACCCGCTTGGAGGCGGCGACCGATCTCCTCCAAGAGCCGGTCCTGCTGGCCCGTGATCGCAGCGTCGACTACCTCGCGAACCTGGTCGCGGATCTCGGGCTGATTTCCGGCCCAAGCGTGTGGTGCTTCGTGGACCACCCGGTCGCCAAGCCGCTTCGGGAGTAATCCGCGGAAATTTTCGAGGACCTCATGCTCGCCAAGTAGGATGATTCCCTGGTAGGAACCGGTCGCCCAAGCTCGCTCCACGTGCTGCGAGAGTTCCTTCTGGTAGTGGAGGATATGGTCCTTGCGATGCCGGTCGATGGTCGCCTGCTGCTTCCCCCAGCGCTGGCCCGAGGACCGGTTCTTTCCTGGCACGGCCTCGTCCAATTCATCAAGGAGTTCCGCCTTGCCTGGGATGGACGCATAGAGGCGGCCGCGATGCGTGTCGGTCAGTACCACCAGATAGGCGCGACGTCGGTAGTTCGCCACCAGCAGAGGCACCAGGTAGGGCTCTTCATCGACAACGAGTTGCGCTTCGTAAGGCTCGTCGGACGGCAAGGCCAGAGCCTCATCCCAGCTTGAGGTGGCGAAGACGGCCATGCCCTGCGCGTGGCGGCCCTCAGAGGATTCGATCGACTGCCGGATGGTCTCCAACTGCCGCTCGAACTCCACCAGCGATTCGGGCTCGCCAGCCAGGAGTTCCCGGATCCGGGTGGTCTCGGCCTTGAGGTGCACGCGCCAGTGGGTCTCGAATCCCTCGGCGACTGAGGTGTCGGCATAGCAGCTCACGACCATTCCCACTCCTCGAGGGCGATCCAAAAGCACTTGAATCTCTGCAGGTCTTGTTGCAATCATGGCGGGCCTCAGTTCGTCGGTACCTGTTTGAGGAGGTGCCGCTCCTTGGGGTGTGCTTCAATCGGCCGCGGGCTCCAGTTCGATGGCCACCGCCCCGGTCTGGTGGACCGTCACGGAGTGGCCGGCTTCCAGGAGGTGCCGCACGGCCTCGGGGCCGGCGGCCCCAGGGGCAATCCGATTCCAGTCCTCGTAGGTCAGCAGGTCCCCAAAGCCGGGGTAAAACTGCACCCGGAGTACCCTGGCCCGAACGCCGGGATACTGAACGACGTCACCCACCTCCAGCCCGGCGATGTCGTCGGTCACCAGCCGTGCGTCGATCGTCTTGAGTCCACTCCTCAGCGCGTTTTCCCACTCGGGACGGGTCTTCAAATGCCTCGTTGCCACGTCATCCTCCTTCGGAGCGGGGAGCTCGATCGCCGATCCGGCCCGCGCGATTCGGGGGGGACTGGGAACCGGAGCCGAGGTGCTGGAGGAACCACTGCTCCGCGAGGTGGGCGACTTCTTCCAAGGTTCCTGGCTCGGGGAAAAGGTGGGTCGCCCCGGGGATGACAACGAGTTCCGTTGGACAGCGCAGCAGTGCCATTGCCTGGCGGTTCAGTTCGATGACGACCTCGTCGAGGCCGCCGACGATCAGCAATGTGGGGGCCATGACGTCCGGCAAGTCCGTGCTCGCCAGGTCGGGGCGGCCACCGCGCGAGACGACTGCCCAGGCGAGCTCCGGGCGGCGCGCGGCCGCGACCAAAGCCGCCGCGGCACCGGTGCTGGCCCCGAAGTATCCCAGGCGAAGGTCGTGGGTCGCGGGCTCGTGGCTCAGCCAGAGGGCCGCGGCCAGGAGCCGCTCTGCCAGCAGCTCGATGTCGAACACCTTGCGTCGGTCCGCGGCCTCGTCCTCGCCCAGCAAGTCGATCAGCAGGGTTCCCAGCCCTGCGTGCTGAAGCGATTCGGCGACGAACTGGTTGCGGGGGCTAAACCGCCCGCTCCCGCTGCCGTGGGCGAACAGGACGATCCCCGAGGCGACTTGCGGCAGACCTAACGTTCCACTCAACTGCCTTCCGGCGATCGGGATCGTTACCTCTCGTTGCGTCTGCACTGTTTTGCTTCCCTGTGGCATGGCGGCGGTCCTTCCTGTTCGTTTCAAACTCGTTATTGATGCTCGCCTTCTCATTCGCACGGGCATGACCTTCCTTCAAACGCCCGGGAGGGAACGACTCGGGGACATCACGCCCTTCACTCACTCGGCCGTGCGTTTTCGGGGCGTGCCGGCCCGCTTCCGATTGAAGGTCGAGCATGGATTGCGGTCAGCATGATTGTCGCTCGCAACCTTCTTGGGCCTTTACGGCCTGGGCCGGAACCGGAGCGTCCAGGAAGAGGTCTCCGAGCGATCCGTCGGCTCCGATCTGGCGGATTGCCGCCGCGAGCAGCGGGGCCACCGAAACGACCTGGAGCGGCGGCCACGTCGACTCGGTCTGGGCCGTCGTGTCGGTGATGAACACCCGCCGGACGGTTTCATGACTCAGCCTGGTCAAGGCGTCGCCGATGAACAGCCCGTGGGTAGCGGCGATCGTGATCTCCGGTCGAGCGTCGGCCGCGAGCAGGGCCTTGATGGCCTGCGCAAGCGTCTCCCCGGTCGAGATCATGTCGTCGATGATCAGGCAGGCCCGGCCACGTACGTCGCCGACGACGTGCGTCACCGCCGTCTCGGCGGAGCCGCCCCGCCGTTTGTGGAGGACGACGACCGGGGCACCGAGTCGAGCCGCGTACTCGGTTGCCATCTTCACCCGACCCGCATCCGGCGAGACTACGACCGCCTCGGGCGGGAGCCTGTCCCGCAGCGCCTGACAGAGCGTGGGTACTGCCGTGAGGCTGTCGACCGGGATGTGGAAGAAGCCCTCGATCTGGGCCGCGTGGAGGTCGACCGTGACGACGTGGTCGATGCCGGCGGCCTGCATCAGGCTGGCGACCAGGCTGGCGTTGATCGGCTCGCGTCGGCCGTGCCGCTTGTCGGACCGGGCGTATCCGAAGTAGGGGACGACGGCAATGATCCGCCCGGCGGCCGACCGTCGGCACGCGTCGACGCAGGCCAGCAGTTCCATGAGATGGTCGTTGACTGGCGGCCCCGTCGATTGGATGAGGAAGACATCGCGGCCACGCACCGACTCGCCGAGCTGCACGGTCGTCTCACCGTCGGGGAATCGATCGACCGTGCAAACGGCGAGCCGCACGCCGAGTTCGGTAGCAATCGCCGTGGCCAGCGCTGGGTTGGCTGTGCCTGCAAAGAGGATGAGGTCTGTCATCATTCCCTACCTCTGCCCCCCCCACCCTGTGCGGAATCTCGCTCTCGATGGTAGAGGCGGTGGGTCGCCGCGGCCCCTCGGTCCAGCAATGGGCGTGTCTTCCATTGTCATGCCTCACGCCCTTGCGTAGGGACGGCATTCGCGATTGTATTTTACGTGTGGGGATATGCAAGGTTTTGGAATTTAATGCTCGCTCAGGGTGTTGTGGGCTGAACCCAAACCGTGAGCCCAAACCCCGGCCTTCTGCTCACGGGTTGAGGCCTGTCGTTCACTCGGGTGTGGCAGGGGCATGTCATCGCGGGTTGAGGTCGACCGGGAACGCAATCGGAAGTCGCTGATCACCAAACGGCCAAATGGAAAAATTCCGCCCAGTGCTAACCTTGAGCGGTTCGCCATTGAGCTGCACATGTTCGGATCGCCCATCTCAGTTGGCCACGAAGTTGATGAGAGTCGGCCCCTGTTTTTAATACGCATTGAGTACGTACTGCCGGACCATTCGGTGGGTGTTGAAGAATGACCTGTTCCGCGGCATGGCGTGGACCATCACCTCAACGAATCCGTCCCGGCTCCGAGTGAACAGCGGGGGGATCGCCTGCTCGATCGTCTCATGAAGTCAGGCGGCACTCGGTCTCCCCGTCGCGACGGTCCACCCACCCTCAGGAATCTCCGCTTTGAGCCCGATCTCCATCGAGAAGTAAGGCGATCAGATGTGGCTTGCTCACACGGGCCTTTGCCTGTTCGAATCCCCATTTCACTCGGAACTCCTTCGCTCGACGGAGGGGCCTCGCATGAGTCCGTGTGGAATCCCCCACCCCGCTTCTCCCCCTCAGGTAGAGGCCGGAGCGATCGGGTCGTTCCTGTCGGTCGATGTTCAGTCGCTGACTTTGAGCATTTCTTGCTCGGTTTAGGAAACCCGATCCACGAACGATCGGACCTCAGCGATCACTTGATCGAGGATTTCGTGATGCCAGCCGTCGGCAATCATGCCACTCTCAGTGAGGAGGTGTTTGAGCAGGATGAGGGCCGCGTCGTAGGGAGTCTCTCCCTCGCCGTAAAGTTCTGGAAAGTCGCGGTGGTGGACGCGCGACTGATGGACGCCGGGGCACCCTGGAGACTCACAGGTGACGGCGATCACGCGACTCAATTCGGCCATCATGTCCGAAGTCTCCTTCTGATCGGTCACCGTCCACTGTTTGGAGCCGGGTTCGGAACTGAAGTTCGTAGGCCGTGGCTCGCCCGGCGGGGCCCAGCAGATCCGGAGAATGTCGTTGGCCAATTCATAGATACCCTGGTTGATCTTGCCTGTGTTCGGGCCATCGGCGGGCAGGGTATCGATCTGCCTGGGCGTCGTGGTTGCGTTGATTTGTAACGTTCCCCGGCGGAGGGTTCGGTCTTTATCGACAACGGCAAATTTGTCGTCGATCACAATGATGCGGCGATGCTCCAGTGCCGCCGGGGGAATCCTCCGACCATCAAAGACCATTGCGATTGACCTCCAGGTGCCCTGCAATCGCTCGAGGTCCTGGTCGGAATTGCCCTTGATTGCATCTGACGTTCTCGGATGAGGGGCTGGGAATGCCATGGGGGAGTCCGCGTCGGGTTTCTCCTGAGGCATCTGGGCGCTGTTGACCGAGGTCGGCTTGGAACTCATCGTGTCTCTCCACATGGGGAAGGAGTAAGCCCTCTGGGGAACTGGGCAGCCGTCCCGCTCTGCCGTAGACCGGTGATGGAGATCCGATTGGTTGGGCCAACGTCATGGTCCAGAGGGAGGTTGTAGGGACGGTTGATTGTGAACCTGGGGACGGACCTTCGCGAACCCCAGGTGACTCGACCGACCATACGACCTGCCTGTGATCGTCCTCGAACTCGACGCTGACCGGCCCGTAGTGATCCCGGTCTCCGCCGGGTCATTAGGCATCAAACTGATCCACGGACACATCCACGCTCTCTCGTGCCTTGATCGATAGTCTGGCGCTTCGCTCCCGACTTGATCTCTCCCAAATAGGGGTGAGGTGATCGTTTGTGCAACAGAATCACGTTGGCTTGAATCGGTGGCTCAGTGGATTTCGTGGCCAACGGGAATTCGTGATTATGCCTCCGGAACCTCGTCGATTACGAGTTCATGAGACTTTGTCCGTCGCGTGACCGCCACCAGCGAAGAAATGGTACAGGTGCGTATCGGGGGTGGCTTGCACGTGGAAGGCCGACTGAATCACAGTGGGGACCGGAGTCATTGAGGTCGGTGTACCACTGACGAATGGACGACGGTCACCTCCCGGCCCCAAAATGGGCCTCTTTCCGGTCGTCGACGCCTCTGGGCCGGAGTGAATCGAGAATCGTCGTGGTTGCGGCATTGCGTGGGCTCTGGCCGTGCCCCGAGGCAATTGCGAGCGGTTCACCGCGTGACGCGATACGGCCTGACTCTTCGGTCGCGCGAAGCCAGCCAGTGCGCCGGTCCCTCTGGCTCCTTGTCACAACCTGTCGCGACTGCGTCCTTTGGACTGGCCCGAATGCCGAATGCACGCGAGTGTGCCATCGGTCTGCCCTCGATTTCACGATAGGAAATCCGCCCACGGCGACGGCTTCTGAACTCCTTCGCGATTCGGCGCCACCTCCGCATGGGTCCAGTCATGGCTGGACGATCGGCCCCTCGTTCCGAGGGAGACGCTCAGTTCGGTACGGATTGGCTAAATCTGACGATTTTACACATAACGTTGTATTTTCTGAAACGTGGTTAGGAAGGTCAAGCACCTTTCTCCACATTCTCGATTTCCATTTTTTT
This sequence comes from Singulisphaera photorubra, assembly GCF_045290345.1. Lineage (GTDB taxonomy): Bacteria > Planctomycetota > Planctomycetia > Isosphaerales > Isosphaeraceae > Singulisphaera. The sequence continues at coordinate 8,614,268 of NZ_CP155447.1, forward strand.
GTAGACTCTGTCGCCGCACATAACTCTAGCATCTCGTGCTGCAGGGCTTTTCGGCGATCGGCGTGCGAAGGCCGACGAGGGGCATCGTCCCACGAACTCTTCGATCGATCGCTCGACAGTTCGGGCGGTCGGCTCCAACTCCAGAGTTACACCAACGCATGCACCCACAAGTTCAGACTTCATGCTCCCACGCTCGACCATCGACTCGTCTTGTCGACCCTGAATGGCGGGCTGGAAGAGCCCCGGCGATTGCCCTGGACCTAAGCGGTCTCATGTTATATGATACGAAACTGGGTAAACAGCAGAATCTGGAGCATCGGTGTCGTCGCGTGAGAGCTTTCTTCTCCCTCCTCCTTGTCGCGACCATTCTGGTCTGCCCGTCGTTTTGCCGGGCGGCCGAGACGTCTTGTTGCGCCGAGCATGAGGAGGCATCGGGCACGCAGGACGAAGGCACCCCCAAGTCTCCATTGAGTCCGGGCGAGTCGGTCAATTGCATCTGCGGCGGGGCCATCAAGGAAGCCAAGAGCGACAACGCGACGCTCGCTTTTAGCGGCTCCTTCTTGCCGCTCTTTCCCGTCTTTCTGCTGAGCACACTGCACGCCGACCCATCGCTCCTCCAGTTCCTCTCACGCAATGGGGCACCTCCGGGCCTTGGCCATGCTCCAAACCGGCTCCAACTTCATGTGCTCCTGATGACATTCCGCTGTTAAGTCGCTCGTCCGCGGCGAACATGCGCTGATTCAGAGGTCCGCGCCCTGATGGGCACGTTCCACCTCTTGCACGCAATCCCGAAGACACAAAAACGACCCTGGCGAGGCGCTCTCCCAAAGCGGGGTTGGCGTTACGCCTGACAGCGAAACTGCATTCACAGGAATACAAAACATGAAGCGTTTGATCATTGGTTTTGCGGCCACCATAGGCGTCCTTGCGCTCGTCGCCGTGGGGCTTGCCGCGTTCCGGCCCGAACTCCTGCCCGCGTGGGCTCGCATCAACTCCGCCCAGGCAGAAGATTACGGGCTCTATTGTAAAGAGCACGGGGTTCCCGAGAAGTTCTGCACCCTCTGCCATCCAGAGCTCAAAGAGAAGCTCCTGCTCTGCCCCGAGCACGGGAACATCCCGGAGGACATCTGCACCAAGTGCCATCCCGAGAACCAGAGGAAGTACGATATCAAGGTCTGTGAGCACGGGCTCCCCGAGCACTTCTGCCCCAAGTGTCACCCGCCGACGGAAGGAGGTTCGGCTTCGGCCGAGTCGGCTCATCTTGTAAACGACGGGTGGTGCCAAGAATTCGGTGAGCGGACGCCTGACGGGAAGCTTGTGTACTGCAAGCTACTGCCGATGGTTCGTCTCGCTTCGGCAGACCTCGGGCAGCAAATCGGATTGAAGGCGGCTCCTGTTGGTGAGGAAGCTCACGCCCATGAGCTTGTCACCAACGCGGCGACCGCCTTCGACGCCAATCGCTACGCGGAGATTACTCCTCGTGTCACGGGCTTCCTCAGGGAAGCCCGGCTCGACCTCGGTCAGAAGGTCAAGGCCGGTGAAGTACTCGCGATCGTCGACTCGGCCGAGGTGAGCACCGCCAAAACCCAATACATCGCGGGCAAGGATGCTGTCAGGCTGGCCGAGGATATCTATGGCAGGATTTCTAAATTACTCTCCACGAACGCCATCGCGGCCAAAGAGGGCCCGGTGGCCCTCTCGGCTCTGAACCAAGCACGTGCGAGCATGCTTTCCGCCGAGCAGAGGCTGAGGAACTTCCGTTTCGACGACGACGCCCTGGCCGAGATCCTCAAGAAGAACGATACCAAGCCGCTCCTCGAGATCGTCTCCCCCATCGAGGGCACCGTCGTCTATCGCCACGCCGTCCAGGGTGAGGCGATAGACCCGAGCGTGAAACTCTACACCATCGCAGACACCGCGATGATTTGGCTTTGGATAGACGTTTATGAGCAAGACATTGACCAGATCCAGCTTGGTCAGCCGGTGACATTCGCCGTCTCCGGCAACGTCACCGCTTCGAACCGCCAAGCGCAGAGCCATTCTGGAAATGTCACCTGGATCGGTTCCGAGGTGGACGAGATAACGCGGACGACCAAGGTGCGGGCTGAGTTGCCCAACCCGAACGGAAAGCTTCGCGCCCATCAGTTCGGACGGGCCCGCATCCAAATCGGCGAACGTCACGAGGCGCTCACCGTGCCGAAGTCGGCCGTGCAACGCTACGAGAATGTGGACTTGGTTTTTCTGCCGCAGAAAGGGAGCGAATACCGCCCGCAGCGAATCAAGACGAGGCCGCTTGGACGTAGCGATACGCTTGAGGTGACCTGGGGACTCAAGCCGGGGCAGCAGGTTGTTAGTGCCGGGGCATTCCTGCTCAAGACCGAAATCATGAAGGGCTCTATCGGGGCAGGTTGCTGCGACTGACCCCGGAGGAGACCATGCTCGATTCGCTCATCGACTTCAGCCTGAAGAACCGCTTCGTCGTCCTGCTGCTCTCGGGCTTGCTCATCGTGATCGGTATTCAGTCGGCGAGCCGACTGCCCCTCGACGCTTTCCCGGATACGACCCCGGTCCAGGTGCAAATCAACACCAACGCCGCGGAACTCTCCCCCGAGGAGGTAGAGCGGCTCATTACGTTTCCAGTCGAGTACGGACTGGGCGGGCTCAAGGGCCTCGAGGAGCTTCGCTCCGTCTCGAAATTCGGCTTCTCCCAAGTCGTCACCATCTTCGAGGACGGCACCGACATTTACTTCGCGCGTCAGCAGGTGAATGAACGCCTCTCCGATATCAAACTCCCGCAAGGGATCGAACGCCCGACCATGGGCCCGGTCGCCACCGGTCTGGGCGAAATCTACCACTACCTGCTTTCGAGCGAGAACCCGGAATACGACCTGAGCGGCCTCAGGACGCTCCAGGACTGGGTGATTCGTCCGCGTCTGCTCCGCGTCCCCGGCGTGGCGGAGGTGAACGCCTGGGGCGGCTTTGAGAAGCAGTTCGAGGTGCAGGCTGACCCGATGAGGCTTGCGAAGCACGGTCTCACCCTTGATGACCTCACGCGGGCGCTCCGGCAGAACAATCAAAACGTCGGCGGCGGCTACGTTTTGCGCTCCGGGGAGGCAAGCCTCGTCCAGGGCATCTCGCGGACCACCTCCATCGAGCAAATCCAGAACGTCGTCATCAAGTCGCATAACGGAATACCAATCCGAATTCGCGACGTCGCCGAAGCCGAGATCGGACACGCGATCCGCCGCGGAGGGGTTACCGCCGAGGGCAAGGGGGAGAGCGTTTTGGGGCTCGCCTTCATGCGAATGGGTGGGAACTCGCGTGACGTGACCATTGCGCTCGACGAGGCGATGGTCAGCATCAAGAAGTCACTCCCGCCGGGCGTGAACATCGATGTTGTCTACAAGCGGACAGAACTCGTCGACGCCGTGCTAGGAACCGTCGAGAAGAATCTCTTCGAGGGCGCCATCCTCGTCATCGCCGTCCTCTTCGCCTTCCTGGGAAACCTTCGAGCAGGCATCATCGTTGCATCCGCCATCCCGCTTTCCATGCTCTTTGCGGTGACGATGATGGAGAAAGTCGGAATCGTCGGGAGCCTCATGAGCCTGGGTGCCATCGACTTCGGACTCGTGGTGGATAGCTCGGTCGTGATGATCGAGAACTGCGTCAGGCGGCTCGCTCACGACCGCTCGGGTCGGAGCAAACGCTCCATCATCCGGGAAGCCGCCGTCGAAGTGCGGAAGCCGACGATGTTCGGTGAACTCATCATCATGGTTGTGTATCTTCCGATTCTAACGCTTGAGGGCATCGAGGGAAAACTCTTCCGTCCGATGGCGCTGACGGTCATCTTCGCACTCACCGCCTCGCTCGTTCTCTCGCTCACCCTGATGCCCGTGCTTGCATCGCTGGGGCTCCGCCGGAACATGTCCGAGAAGGAGACCATCGTTGACCGCACGGCTCATCGACTTTTCCAGCCGCTGCTCGACTGGGGCTTGAACCACCCGCGGCTAACGCTGGGATTCGTCGGTGCCCTCACGATCCTCTCGACCATCCTCGGCTTGGAGCTCGGCTCGGAGTTCGTCCCGCGGCTCAACGAAGGCTCGGTGGTCGTCAACACCATCCGCCTTGCGAGCGTGAGCCTGGAAGAATCCCTCGTCTACGGCAGCCAGATCGAGGGATATCTCAAAACAAAGTTCCCCGACGAAATCGAGGATATCTGGACGAGGACGGGAAGTGCCGAGGTCGCAACCGATCCGATGGGGCTCGAACTCTTGGATATTTTCATCTCGCTCACTCCCCGGGAGCGGTGGAAGAAGGCAAAGACGCAGGAAGAGCTGGTTGGATTGATGGCTCAGTCGACGAAAATCCTCCCCGGCATGCGGGCCGTCTACACGCAACCCATCGAAATGCGCATCAACGAAATGGTGGCGGGCATCCGCACCGACTTGGGGATCAAGCTCTACGGTGAGGACCTTGAGGTGCTCAAGTCAAAGGCCGCCGAGATTGAGACTCTGGTCAAGAGCATCCCAGGGGCAGCGGACACCACGACCGAGCAAGTTACCGGCCTGCCTGTGATCAAAATTCACGTCGATAACGAGGCCCTGTCTCGCTACGGTGTGCCCGCCGAGGCCGTGCTCGACCTCATCAAGGCTGCGGGGGCATTGAAGTCGGGGAAGTCATCGAGCCGGGACGACGCTTTCCACTCGTCGTTCGACTGCCGATCAACTACCGCGAGGACCCTCAAGCCCTGGAGCAAATCTTCATCCCCACTGCTTCCGGCCAGAGGCTTCCGCTGACCCAACTCGCGCGCATCGAGGAGACGATAGGCCCCTCAACTGTTCAGCGGGATTGGGGCGAGCGGCGAATCGTGATCCAGTCCAACGTCCGGGGCCGCGACATTGCCTCGTTCGTCGAAGAGGCGAAGGAACGCATCGAGCGAGAGGTCAAGCTCGATACCGGTTACACAATCTCCTGGGGCGGCCAGTTTGAGCACCTGGAGCGTGCTGAACGCAAACTCTATGTTGTGGTTCCGCTGGCACTCGCACTCATCCTCAGCCTGCTCTATCTGACCTTTCGCTCGCTGAGAGATGCCCTGATGATTTTCAGCGGCGTACTTTTCGCCCGGGTCGGCGGTGTGTTTGGCCTCTACGTGATGGGGCTTCCCTTCACAATCTCCGCGGGTATCGGTTTCGTCGTGCTCGCCGGGGCCTCGATCCTCGAAGGACTTGTGCTCGTCTCGGCCATCAGGGACCGCATGAGCCATGGAGTTCCGAAACGAGAAGCCATCGAGCAAGCCCGGCTCATCCGGCTCCGGCCCGTGCTCATGACGGGCACCGTCGCGGCACTCGGATTCCTGCCGATGATGCTCTCAACCGGTATCGGAGCCGAAGTGCAGAAGCCGCTTGCCACCGTGGTCGTCTTCGGAATGGCGTTCGACACGTTTCTCACCATGCTCGCATTGCCCGTGCTCTACCTGCTCTTCGGGAAAGGACCGTTGCTCGAAGGCGAAGCCGAACATTGGATTCGGCCGATGCCTACTCGGGTGGAGCTTCTTTGAAACCGATCTCGCGGCTCATCTCGGTCAGGACGTTGGTGTCACGAATGAGCTCTTTCATCAGGAGTGGGAACGGCAGTGATCCGAGGTTGACGGCGCGTTCGAGCAGGTAAGGAATCGGGCTGTGCGGTTCGAGTCGCCGAAGCGCATTCGCAGCCTCAGTGAGCTGGGCGTAGATCTGGATGCGAGTGAGAGCTTGCCGCGTGGGCGCCGGGGAGCTACTACCAATTGATGGGATCGCTTCTGTGGCGCCGGATGATTCCGAGGGGGCGTCTGTTTCGGCTGCCGGCGGGTCTGTTGCCGCATTGAGTTGCAGGATCTGATTCGCTAGCAACTGGCAGTCATCAATCGCCTGTCGCAATCCGAGCATCGCGGGCGCGGATTCGCCCATTCGCTCCTGGAGCGCGTGGACCATTCCGTCGAATTCCGTCCGGGCGGCCGAGAGTAGCTCGACCACCTCGCGAGTCGATTCCACGGGGGTGACCAGCCTTGCCTTGTCGAATGTTTCGGGGGTCAGTCCCGACCGTGGATCTTGGCTCCGCCGCCAGTCCTGCCAGCCATACTCGGCACCATCGCCCAGGACCAATGGGACCGCGCGCAAGGTGTTTGGGAAGGAGGCGCCGCGGTCCGGGTCGTCGAGCCAGCGGAACGCCGCGGCACGAACCTCCATGTCATCCCCTTCTTCCAGGGGCGGGCTCAGCCGATCCCAGCATTGTTCGACCATCAGGCGAAGCAACCGCAAACCGTCGCGGAGCCCGACAAAACGAGACTGCTTGACGAGTGCCTCGGTCAGGCGAGCGGCCACGGATAGATCTTTCGACGTCTCGAGGAGCACCTGCTGGCTCAGCGAGAGAATCGTGGACCATTCCGCGGATTTCGCCGTTGCGGGTCGCCGGGGATCGCTCTCATCATAGTCGTTCGGGTTGATCTCCCGGCGGCACAAGTCAAGCCGCTCGCGGATAATATAAGGGAGTGTCGATCCGGCCGGTTCGGAGCCGGGGATGGGCGCCAGCAGCGGCTCAAAATCCAAGAGCGGCGAGGGATTCGTGGCCACTCGGCAACTCCGTGAGGTCTGGGTTTTCGAGACAATACCTGGTCTCGGCTCTCTGTCGACGCTACTGAATCGGTTCTGCGATTGCAACGGAGGATGCTTGGGCCAAGTCGTCTGAGCGGCCTCAGCGGGTCCCCGTCGACTGAATGAAGAGGTCCTTCAAAGTCTTCGCTTTTTCAGGCTGGACCTGGGGAATATCTCGCGGTGGGGCGGCGTTGCCCGGTTCAACCGTCTGGGAGAGCACCTCGTCCCGCTTCGGCTCAATGGGCTTTACGGGCGACTTCAGAGCCTGGGCGATACTCGGAGGCTCGACGTGAGCTTTCGGCGCGACGGGCTGTGCAGGCGTCTTCGGGGCCTGCGCGTGGCTTGCGATGTCGAAGAGGCTCTGGCTCCCCAGAGGAGGCATCCCGGACGCTTTGGAATCAATCGAGACCTGAGCCATCGCTCGGCGTGCTCTTGCGATGAGGAGGGCGCGCGGGGTTCGCTCGGCCGTCTGATAGTAGAACTCTGAGCGACCCACAGCCGGATCGATCCGCTCGAGAGGAATGGCCGGCGGGAGCTCAGGTTGGATCGGCTCGGGGCGCTCGGGGGGGCGCGGCTTGATCGGTTCAGGGGGAGCCATGGCACAGCGTGAGAGCGCCGCGGCGGCGGCCGCCCGGACTCGCAACGAGTTCTCGGAAGGGTTGCCGTCACTGTCGTCGGCCGAGGCGGACAGGGTCAGGGCGGCAATCGTCTTGTTGGTACAGCAGCAACCCGAGCCCATTACCCGAGCGGCGGCAAATCGCACACACTCATTGCGGTCGGCTCGCAGCGAGTCGATCAAGGTCTTCTCGGCCTCGGGCCAGTAGTGGCAGTCGACCGTCCCCAGATACTCGACAGCGGCGACTCGCGCCTTGGACGCAGCCGTGTCGGCCTGGATCTGAGCTGCCGCGCCCGCCGCGCCTGGTTGACTCTGCTGCGCGGCCGTTGGGGTGGTCGGGCAACAATTCCCGAACGATCCTCCCGTCAGGCACTTCAGTGGTGACATTCCCTGGCTAAACAACTGGCCACATGGCGAAGCGCAGAACTTGGCCTTGCAAGCCTCGAGGTTCTGGCAGACCTGACCGAGGAGACCGGTGAATCCCGAAGCTGACCCCGCCGCGCCCGCCGCCCCGGCCGCCCCTGCGGCGGGAATTGAGGCACACCCGGCGAAAGTCAGGCTGAATGCGATCGAAAGGATTGCCAACCAGGCCTTGGCCTTTGGTTGCGCCATACCTCGAACTCCGGCAGATCCAGATGGTCGTCCGACGGACCAGGGCTCCCCCAAAGCGGGGTGGGTCACACTTCTCAGAGACCGAGACGAGCTGAATAGCATGAAGTCGACTTCGACATTTGAGCGGCGAATCTTGACGCTATTTTGGAATGTAACGAAAACAGCGACTTGGTCGATTGTGGTGAATTCTCTGAGGAGAGATGTTGCGAGTGTGAACATCCCGGTGGGTGAGACTTGGGATTGCGAGATCACGGGATGCCCGCTATAAACCGGCACGATCGAGCAGCGGTTGGCTCTCGGTTGAGCATTTCTTCGGGCGAATCGCCAAAATTTCGGACAACTCCCATTTCTGTCCGAGTCGGAAGTTTCCGAGAGATCATGCCATCGAACGCGAACGGCCGCGGATTCTCTCCCAGCGAAGGAGAAGGTGCGAACTTGCTGCACACTCAATCGGGAGCCTACAGATGATTGTGAGGTGCCTTATCGAGCACCTTACTCGGCCCGGCGCAAGGGTGATCCATTGGGTCGCACTGGTGGCTTGCCTTGGGGGCTGTGTCGCACCGTCGCCGCGTGGTGAGGCCGGCAAGCCGGCGATCGACTGGACACATCAATCTCCGCCAGTTCAAAAGGATGAAAGCGTCGTGGCGCCTGCCCCCGACTCAACGAAAGTTGAGGCGGTGAAAGAGGCCGCGCTCCCCCTCCCCTCTGCCCCCGACTCAACGAAAGTTGAGGCGGTGAAAGAGGCCGCGCTCCCTCCTGCCCCCGACTCAACGAAAGTTGAGGCGGCGGTAGTCGCCGCGCTCCCCCCTGCCCCCGACTCAACGAAAGTTGAGGCGGCGGTAGTCGCCGCGCTCCCCCCTGCCCCCGACTCAACGAAAGTTGAGGCGGTGAAAGGGGCCGCGCTGACCAAAGCGAGTTCCTCCCCCGGCGTTCCCTCGGGAGACCCCAAGTCGAGCCAGCCTGCGACCGAACCGCCTATTCCTGAGTTGGCGGCCGCCGCTGCTCCTGAGGTCGCACCTGAAGATCCGGCCGTTCAACGCGTCGGCAACGAGACGAGCCTCCTTGATGAGAACGTCTTGCCCGTCGCTTGCACTTCTTGCGGGCAATTTCACGTCGATGACCACTCCGACACGTTCGGTGGCAGCTGTGGGCCTGGCGGGTGCATCCCTGGACGGTCGAAGCCGTGCTATCATGCGGAGGCGTCAACCTACTTTGGGCGCCTTGCTTCTAACCTGTATCATTGCCTCTGTTGCCCGGACCCGTGCTACGAGCCGACCTGGGTTCCCGAAGCGAACGCGTCGTTTTTCGTCGATCCGGCCCGTCCCCGGACCCAGAAGCGGCTCCGCTGGGATCACGGCTACTCGCTCTGGTTCCCCGACCGATCCGAGTATTTCTGGGCTCGCTCCTTCCGAGGACCGGGACCGCAACCTCGCCGTCCGGTGACGAAGAGTGGCAGGCCGGTCTATGGTGAGCGACTTCTCAACTACGATCAGCTATACGTCTACATGGAAGCGGCGCTCCCCCGCTTCAGCATCTTCACCGAGATTCCGTACCGGTCGACGTCACCCGACCTGACTGATCACCACGCCGGCTTCGCGGATATGAACGTCGGCACAAAGTCGCTGCTGTTGGACTGCGACCTCATCCAGCTCACGCTTCAAGTCAAGACGTATATCCCGATCGGAAGCGTGAGCGATGGCCTTGGCAACGGTCACGTCTCTTTGGAACCATCGTTGCTCATGGCGCTCCATCTGGCGCCCCACACCTACCTCCAAGGGCAAATCGCGGAGTGGGTGCCGCTGGGAGGTGATCCCGATTACGCCGGAGCCATCCTCCACTACCATATGAGTATGAATCACCTCTTGTGGAAGGTGATGCCCGACGTGCCCCTGATCGGCACTCTGGAGTTCAACGGCTGGTCGTTTCAGGACGGAGCGTTCACGGCGCCGATCCTTGGTCCCCAGAATTCGTCCGGTGATTCGTATCTGAGCCTCGGGCCCGGCTTGCGGATGGCCGTCTGTAATTACATCGACTTCGGTGTCGGGACTGCCTTCTCCCTCAATTCGCCGAACTGGGGCGATCCTTTGATTCGAAGCGAGATCCGCATCTTCTATTGAAAGCACGTTCGTTGGTCGGCACGGGCAGCTTGGCGAACTTCTTTTTGAATGTTCTCCCGCTAAGGGTTCGGGTAGGCGGGATTCATGACGTGCGACTGGCGTGTACCGGTTATAATCGGTTCGTCTGCGCAAATCAGAGCACTGAAGCGTTGGGAGAGGCCGCTCCAAAATGGGAATCAACCCCGTTCACTGGCATGAAGGCATGTTCCTTCGGCCCCACCACTTCCAGCTTACGCGTGCCCACCAATCCGAGCAGTCGTTCCTCAACGAGAAATGGGATCACCACCACAACTGGGGGCTGCGGGAGATCGATCTCGACCTCGACGCGCTGGCCAACTCTCGGCTGGTCGTTCGCAAGCTCAAGGCTCGGCTCCGTGATGGGACGCTGGTGGCGATTCCCGACGAAGGTGTGGTTCCCCCCGTCGACCTGAAGCCCGCGCTTCAGGGGGCGGACTCGGTGACGGTCTACCTCGGCGTGCCGGTGCTCCAGCAAGGGCGATCGAACGTGGTCGGCAAGGACGCGTCCGAAGGGGGCCGCTATCTGGTCTCGACACAGACGCTGCCCGACGAGAACACGGGGGTCAACCCGCAGCCGATCTCGGTGCGTCGGCTGAACCTCAAGCTGCTGCTCTCGGACCAGGATCAGGCCGGCTACGAGGTCTTGCCGATTGCCCGGGTGATGAGGTCGCCCCGCGCCGAGGCGATTCCGCAACTCGACCTGACATACATCCCACCGTTGCTGGCTTGCGATGCCTGGCAGCCGCTCTGGGGCGGCATCCTCCAGTCGGTGTATGACCGGATCGGGCAGAAGATCGACTTGCTGGCCAACCAGGTGGTCTCTCGAGGGATTACCTTCGACAGTCAGACTCAGGGTGACCTCCAGATTTTTGCCCAGTTGCGTGAACTCGACCAGGCGTACCCGGTGCTGGCGGTCGTCGCGTTCGTGGATGGCGTTCACCCTCTGGCCGCCTACCTGGAACTTTGCCGCCTGGTCGGTCACCTGGCCATTTTCGACCCCACGCGCCGCCCTCCTGAGCTACCGCGATACGACCATGACGATCTGGGGCGTTGTTTCTATGGAGTTCGCCAGCAGATCGATGCCCTGCTCGATATCCTGGTCGAGCCCGAGTACAAGGAACAGCCGTTCGTCGGAGCCGGGCTTCGAATGGAAGTGACGCTGGAACCCGCTTGGCTCGAGTCATCTCGTCAAATGTTCATTGGAGTGCGTTGCTCGCTCGATCCCGAGGAGTGCATTCGCCTCTTGACCAAGCCGGGACAGCTCGACATGAAAGTAGGAAGTTCCGATCGTGTCGACGGGATTTTCCGCTTCGGGCAGGCGGGACTTCAGTTCACGCACACGCCAAGGCCGCCGCGAGCCCTGCCCGCCCTCCCCAACCTGATCTATTTCCAGATCAACCGCGATTCGGAGCCGTTGGAATGGCAGAATGTTCAGAAGTCACTGACGTTGGCGATTCGCTTGAATGAGAACCTGGTTGCAGGCAACATCCAGGGTCAGCGAACCCTGATGATTAAAGCCGACGGCCAGTCAACCACCCTCCAATTCACGCTCTACGTCGTCGCGAAGACTCGTTGAACGGGCGGTCGGACCGGAGCTTTCCGCTGATGCACGAAGCCATTGCCGCGCTCGTCCACCCGATCCTGGCTCGTGGTCTGCAACTCAAGGAGCGCCTCGACCGGGGGGAGTCCCCCGCGTTTGCCACGGAGCAGGCGATTCTCGAAGGTCTGCTGACGGCGGGACTCGCCGAGGAACAAGGGACGGCGGCCTCGGAAACCGAGCCGCAAACGATTCGGCTGATCGGGGCGATTCGCCGGTCCAGCGAGCGCCTCATGACCGTCCGTTATGCGCTGGCATGCTGGCTCGATGAGCTCTTCATCCTCGAATCGGCGTGGGAAACCCGGTGGAACGAGCGCAAGATGGAGGTTACCCTGAACGGGACGAACGACCGGGCCTGGAGATTCTGGGAACTGGCCCGGCGGCCGGAGACCCGGCTCGATCGAGACCTGCTCGAAACGTTCTACCTCTGTGTGATGCTCGGCTTTCGGGGCGACCTTCGTGACCGACCCACGGAGCTCCGGGACTGGGTCGACAGCTCGAGGGCTCAACTCACCAAGATCGAGGGTCTGGAGTGGACCCCTCCTCCCGAGCTGACACCCCCCACCCGGGTCCCGCCGCTTCGCGGGGGTGAACGACTCCGGACGATGGTCGTAGCCGGAGGTTTGGTCTTCCTGCTGTTAACGCCGGTCCTGGCCTTCTTTCTCATCTATCAACTCGGGCGGTAACGGAGCGCCATGTTCCTGCTCAATTCGATCTGGCGCGGAATCAAGGGGTTGGCGAAGCTCGCATTCCCCTTCTTTGCCAAGGCGCGCGAACTACGACATCCCGGGCAACGGCTTCGCTGGGTGCTCCGCTTGCTGGTCCTGGCGGCGACGCTCGTCCTGCTTGGGTTCGTCAACGAGTGGGCCGATCTGGAGCGCGTGCTTCGCGCCCCGCTGCCGATCCTTCGGAAAATCTGGCTACCGCTGCTCTTCTTGCTCATCTACGTCATGTCCTGGCTGATCTGGTGGCTCTGGGAGCTGCTGACGGCCGAGAAGGAGGGGTCCGAGTTCCCCGACATTGATGAGGCCTGGGACGCAGCCCTCCGCGCACTCGAGCAAGCGAGCATCGATCTCACTCAGTCCCCCCTGTTCCTGATCCTGGGGAGCCCGATCGGCACCGAGGAGGCCTTGCTCAACGCCGCTAAGCTCTCGTTCGAGGTCGGGCGGACACCGCGAGGGGCCAATGCGCCCTTGCATGTTTATGCCAACCGGGATGGGATCTATCTGACCTGCCCGGGTGCCTCGCTGCTCGGGAGGCAGTCGGCCCTCCTGGCCGAATCACCCCTGACTGATGGAATCCCCGCGGCCGGTCCGGTCCCCGCCCGTTCGGTGGCCGTCGACCTGCCGGCCCTGGCCGTGGCAACGCAGGGAGCGGCCTCCTCGCCGTTCGAACCGGGAGTGCTTGGGCGCGGGCCGGAATCCTCCGAGGAACGAGAGAAGTCGCCGCCTGATGGCCGGGAGTTGTCGAGCCAGCCGCGCCGGCGTCGGGCGTCGCTGATCAAGGATCAACTCGAAGTCGACCTGCAGACGGGCCGGCTCCAGCATCTCTGCCGCCTGATCGTCCGGAGCCGCCGGCCCTACTGCCCGATCAATGGGATCCTGTTCCTCGTCCCGTTCTCCACGACCGAGTCAGCCGACGAGGCGGATGAGATCGGGGCGATCTGCCAGCACGATCGGGCCGCGGTTCGTGACACCCTGCAAGTCCAATGCCCGGTCTTCGCGGTGATCTGTGACCTCGAAATGGTCCCTGGATTCCGCACATTCATCGGCCGGTTCCCCGAAGAACAGCGGGAAAAGGTGTTGGGGTTGGACCTGCCGCTGGTTCCGGTGGTCGACGAGTCGGGTTTCGCCAGGATGATCAATGACAGTGTGCGCTGGATCGCCCAGGTCCTGATCCCGACGCTCGTCTATCGTCTCTGGAGACTGGAGGAACCGGATCGCACGAATGCTTCGGAGGTGCTTCATGAGAACATCCAGCTCAACCAGGTTCTGACCCGGCTCCAGGTGCGTGAAGACCGGGTCTTCCGGGCGCTGGCTCGAGCGTTCGCGTCCGAGTCTCCCGACTCGACCCTGTTCGGCGGCTGCTATCTGGCGGCCACCGGTCGAGACGCCACGCACGAGCAGGCCTTCGTCGTCGGCATCTTCCGTCGGCTCCTGGAGAACCAGAACTATGTCAGTTGGACCGCGGAGGCCCTCGCCGAAGATGCCGATTACCGACGCTGGGCCATGCTGGGGTGGTCGAGCATTGGGGTGTTCGTGGTGATGGTCGCGTCGCTCGGATACTTCTTCTGGTTGGGCTGAGTTCGGAACGCCAGCTTCCATCGTATTGACGAAGGGCTGTTTCGCTTCTGCCGTGGTTTACGTTCGGGTAGACCACGTTTTTAAATGGATGATTATTAGTGTTGGCGTTGTGTTGCGGGAGTCCGTTCGTTTGAGGAACTGCATCACAGTCAGACGTGAGAATTGATGGCCCCTCTCGTTGGAGTTGACCCTTTGCGCCGGTCGGCCGGCTTGCTACAGTTCTCCCCATTCGCGGGACGAAGCCGAGAAGGGAGCCGTGTCAATGACCGTCGACGATCACGCCGAGGAATTCGTAGGGTTGCCGGTCCGCGATTATGACCCTGAGGAGGGGATTGCGGATCCGGCGGGCTCGGCCTATCGCCTCAGCTTCTCGTGGAACGATACTGAGGAAATGGGAAGCTTCGGGGAACGACTCGCCCTGTTCCTCGAAGACCCGAATGCCAGCCAGGTGAGAGGGCTCATCATCGGCGCCTGGCAAGGGGATGACTCCGCCCTCAGCTCCGAATCGATTGTCGAAGCCCTGGTCGCCGCACGCGCAATTTTGGCGAACCTGCGTGGCCTGTTCCTGGGTGATATCACGAGTGAGGAGAACGAGATCTCCTGGATTGAACAGTCGGACGTCACTCCACTCTTCGATGCTTTTCCCGCGTTAGAACAGTTTCGGGTGCGGGGTGGGACGGGCCTTGTCTTTGGCAAACTTCGCCATGCGAACCTCCGCTCGCTCGTGGTCGAGAGCGGCGGCCTTGATGAGCAAGTCGTGCGTGGGATCGCCGCCTCGGAACTCCCGGTGCTCGAACATCTGGAACTCTGGCTGGGGACTGAAGGATACGGCCGGACCGCGGGCGTGGCCGACCTGGCCCCGATTCTTCAAGGGGACCGATTCCCCGCCCTGCGTTACCTCGGCTTGCGCAACTGCGCGGACGCTGACGAGATCGCCAAAGCCGTGGCTCAGGCCCCCGTCGTCGCGAAAATCAAAGTGCTCGACCTGTCGCTGGGCGACCTTGGCGATGAGGGCGCCCTGGCGATCGCGGGCAGCCCGGACGTCGCCAAACTCGAATCGCTTGATATTCACCACCACTTCGTCTCGGACGAGGCGCTCGCCCAGTTGAAGGGCCTCGGAATCACGATCGACGCGAGCGAACGCATGAAACCGTACGATTGGCGCGATGAAGACAACCGCTACATCGCGGTCTCGGAGTAAAGCGACGATGCGCCGGCCGCCCTTCCACGCTGTGATCGTCGGCAATCCGGAGTGTCCTCGAATTGAACGGTTCCAGGCGGCAATGGTCCACGCCGGCCTCTCCCCTGCCACCATCGTCGCTTATCGGGACTTGATCGCCGGGCGGGTGGGTCTGGAGCAGTTCATCCGGGAGGGAACCGTTCTGCGGATCGAGTCGCCGGGCCGGGACTTCGCGGTCGAGCGGGCGATCTTGGCCTTTGGCGCGGGGGTCGAGGACGATGACGGCCCCACCCGGCTCCTCCGGGTTGAGGCTGAGCAGTTGGTCCCCGACAAAGGGCGGATCTGGTGCCCGAGGCAATGGTATCTGGGGTTCCGCGAGACGCTTCGGCTCATCGACCGGCAACGGGCGGCCTGCCCCTCGCACGTCACGACGAGCCCCACGGCGGCCATTGAAGTGATGTTCGATAAGGTCAGATGTCACGATCGATTGACCCGCGCCGCTGTCTCGTGTCCGCGTGGCCTTGGGCCGGTTCGTTCCTACGAGGAATTACGGCACCGGATGGTCGAGGCCGGGATCGGGCGGGTCTTTGTAAAGCTCGCCCACGGCTCGTCGGCCTCGGGCGTCGTCGCCTTCGCGGCGGACGGCCGCCGCCAGTTGGCGATCACGACCGTCGAGATGGTTCACGAGGGGGGGGAACCGCGACTTTACAACTCCCGGGCGATCCGCCGCGTCGAGAATCACCGTGAGGTCGCCGCACTGATCGATGCCCTGGCACGTGAGCGAGTGCAGGTCGAGCGCTGGGTACCGAAGGCGGGGATCGCCGGCCACGTCTTCGACCTCCGCGTGCTCGTGATTGCCGGGCGTGCCGAGCATGTCGTCGTGAGGATGAGCCGGGGGCCGATGACGAACTTGCACCTCAAGAATCGACGGGGCGATCCCGCCGCGGTGAAGGCCCGGATGCTTCCCGAAGCCTGGGCGGCCGCGCTCGGGACCTGCGAAGCGGCCGCCGCGCAGTTTCCGGGCTGCCTGCACGCGGGCGTAGACCTCTTGATTACCCCGCATTTTCGCCACCACGCGGTCCTCGAAGTCAATGCGTTCGGCGACCTCCTCCATGGTGCCACCCACCGGGGCGTCGATCCCTACTCAGCCGAGGTCGCGGCGATGCTCGCCAGGGAGGCCGCATGATCCGTGCGATCTTCTTCGATCTGGACGGCACGTTATTCGATCGCGCCGCGGCGCACCGCCTCTACTGCCTCGACCTCATGGCGCGCTATCCAAACGTCTTCCTCCCGCTCCACCACGCTTCCGACTTGCTCAGGCTCGAACGGGACGACGACGCGGGCTGGGACCGCCGCCGTTTTGCCCGCGGGGTGGTTTCGCGATTCCCGGGCGTCGGCCTCACCGCGTCCGAACTCGCGGCGGATCACGCCTCACGTCTGCCCGGGTTTGTGCGGCCTGACCCCTCGGTCACGCTCCTCTTCGCCGCGCTGAACGACCGCTATCGACTTGCGATCGTCTCGAATGGATCGAGTCAGTGTCAGCGGGCGAAGCTGGCGAGACTCGACCTCGGTCATCCGCCGCCTCGGGCGTTCCTCTCAGGGGAACTCGGTGTCGCCAAGCCGGAACCTGCCTTGTTCCAGAAGGCGCTTGACTGGGTCGACTGTACTCCGCGCGAGGCCTTATTTGTGGGCGACGACCCCGTCCGCGACATCGCCGGAGCGGCCGCCCTGGGGATGGCGACATGCTGGGTCTCGGCCGGTCGAGCGTACCCCCCCGGTTTGCCCGCCGCCGACCTGACGATCGACCGTGTGGCCGACCTAAGCAGGTGGACCTGGTCTTTCTGGATATTGAATGATGTGCAAACCCTGGGTGCCACGGGTTGTACTCAACCCGTGAGCCAAAACCTGGCGATCGCTCACGGGTTGAGTACAACCCGTGGCACCCAGCAGCCTCTGGATCGCGACGGTCACCCATCAGGCAAATCAAAGAATGCCGATACCAACGGTTTAGCGGGGGCCTTGAAATGATCGACGTCAACGCCCTGATCGGGACGCATGATATTGTGCTGATGACAATCGACACCCTGCGTTACGACGTGGCGCGCGATGCGCTGAGCCTGGGACGCACACCGAACCTTGCGGCCGTTCTTCCCGGCGGGAGCTGGGAAGAACGCCAGACGCCCGGTAGTTTCACCTATGCCGCTCACCATGCGTTCTTCGCCGGGTTCTTGCCAACGCCTGTAAGTCGGCCGAAACATCCTCGTCCCTTCGCGGCGCGGTTCCCAGGGAGTGAGACGCTCGCGGACTCGACCTGTGTGTTCGACGCCCCCGACATCGTGACCGGACTCGCCGGCCTTGGCTATCACACGATCTGCATCGGGGGCGTCGGATTCTTCAACAAGGAGAGCCCGCTGGGCAAGGTCCTGCCGGGACTGTTCGCCGAGAGCCACTGGACGCCGGACCTCGGCGTCACCGAACCGCGATCGACCGAGAATCAGATGACTCTCGCCGCGGCCATCCTCGGCCGATTACCTCGTGAGCAGAGGGCCTTCCTGTTCCTCAACGTCTCGGCCGTCCACCAGCCGAACCGATTCTACCTGGAGGGGGCCGAGGAGGATTCGCTCGCCTCGCATGCCGCGGCGCTGGCGTATGTCGACCGGCAACTGCCGACACTCTGGGCGGCCCTTCAACGGCGAGCGCCTGCATTCTGCATCGTCTGCTCGGACCATGGCACCGCCTACGGCGAGGACGGTTACAATGGCCATCGACTCGCGCATCCGGTCGTCTGGACGGTCCCCTATGCCGAGTTCCTGCTGCCGAGGATCGAAGCATGAATGAGGCCGAGGGTTTGATTGCCGGCTCGCCGTATGTGGGGTACGCCTATTCCTACCCTCACAAGACCGCCTATCGGCCATTGGTGCGGCCCGTGCCCCTCGGCTCGCTCTGGTCCGCGGAGTCGCTCTCCGCGTTGTTCCTGTATATTCATGTTCCGTTCTGTGGGATGCGCTGTGGGTTTTGTAACCTGTTCACGAAGGCGAAACCCGATGTCAGCCTGATCCGCAGCTATCTCGAAGCCGTCGCTCGGCAGGCTGGACGGGTGCGGGAATCCTTACCCGTGGCGTCGTTCGCCCGGTTCGCCATCGGCGGGGGAACGCCCACCTATCTCGACGTGGCTGGGCTCGAGTCGATCCTCGACATCGCCGAAACGACGATGGGTGCCGATCTCCGACGCATCGGCGGTTCCGTTGAGGTTGCGCCAGGAACCGTCACCGTCGAGAAGTTGGCCCTCCTCCGCGATCGCGGGATTGACCGAATCAGTATCGGGGTCGAGTCGTTCGACGAGGCCGAGACGGCCGCCGTCTACCGGCCGCAAGCGGCCGAAACGGTCGAGCACGCGCTGGGCCTGATCCGGTCGGCGGGGTTCCCGACCTTGAACCTCGACCTGATTTACGGCTTACCGGGCCAGTCGGTGGAGAGCTGGCTCGGGTCGGTCCGCAAGGCGCTGCGGTATCGCCCCGAGGAATTGTTCCTGTACCCGCTTTACGTTCGGCCGCTCACGGGACTGGGGAAGTCCCGTCGCGATTGGGATGACCTCCGCCTGACTTGCTACCGAGAAGCCCGCTCGCTGCTGATCGGGGAGGGATATGCGCAGGTCTCGATGAGAATGTTTCGCGCTCCACATGCTCCCGAGCAGAGCGGGCCGGCGTATTGCTGCCAGGATGATGGGATGGTCGGCCTGGGTTGCGGGGCGCGGTCTTACACGCGGGGGCTGCATCATGCGTCCGAATACGCCGTGGGGGCGCGGGGGGTCGCCGAGATCCTGGCCGATTACGTCGCGCGGTCGTTCGACGACTTCGGCGCAGCCGACTTCGGGTTCCAGCTCGGGCCGGAGGAACAGCGCCGCCGCTTCCTCATCCAATCACTGCTTACGCACGACGGCCTGAGGTTCGCGGCCTACACGCGGCGGTTCGGTACCGACGCGAGCGACGATTTCCCTGAGTTGGAAGACTGCTGCCGGCTCGGATTGGCCGCAAGCAGCCAGGGCGGGCTTGCGCTGACCGACCCGGGTTTGGAACGGTCCGACGCCATCGGGCCCTGGCTCTATTCGCGGGAGGTCCGGGCGCGGATGGAGGATTACTCGTGGCGTTGAACCTCTCGATCCTCTATCGGGGGCCGCTTTCGAGCTGCAACTATGGCTGCGTGTACTGCCCGTTCGCCAAGCGTCACGAGACTGCCGCGGAATTGGCCGTCGATCGTCGCGCCCTTCAACGGTTCGTGGACTGGGTCGCCAGCCGAGCTCCAGATGACCGGATCGGAGTCCTGTTCACGCCCTGGGGTGAGGCTCTGACCCGGCGCTGGTATTGGGAGGCCCTGACCCGGCTCTCGCACCTGCCTCACGTCGCGCGGGCTGCGATCCAGACGAACCTCTCGGCTCCCCTCGACTGGATCGAACGGGCGGATACCAGTCGCCTGGCGCTCTGGGTGACATTCCACCCGTCGGAGGTCGAACGCGCCACCTTCGTCGGTCGCTGTCAGGAGCTGGACCGGCTTGGAGTGAGGTACAGCGTCGGAGTCGT
Source organism: Singulisphaera photorubra (assembly GCF_045290345.1). Classification (GTDB taxonomy): domain Bacteria; phylum Planctomycetota; class Planctomycetia; order Isosphaerales; family Isosphaeraceae; genus Singulisphaera. Next base: position 8,633,917 of record NZ_CP155447.1, read on the forward strand.
GGGCCTGAAGTCGCATCAGGGCGAGATCGAGGCCCTCCGCCGCGAACTGTCGCCGAATACGTACCTCTGGATCAACGCTTACAAACGTGATCCAGACTACTACAGTCCGTCCGAACTCCGCGACTTCGAGGCGATCGATCCTCTCTTTCCGATCAACAACCAGCGCCACTCGAGCCTCGGCCGCACCTGCCGGGCGGGCCGTTCCGTGGTCTCGGTCGATGGTGACGGAACGATGCGCCGCTGCCATTTCATCCGCGAGCCGATCGGCAACCTGTACGAACCAGGGTTCGAGTCGACACTGATCGAGCGGGCCTGCACCAACGCCACCTGTTCCTGTCACATTGGCTACGTCCACCTCGACGAGCTTGGGCTCGGTACGACCTTCGGCCCCGGCATTCTCGAACGCATTCCGGCGCAGGCGATCTGGCGGGACGATGCCTGATCACGCTCTCCCCCGGTCAGGTTTCGACCAGAGGGCGATAGAGGTTCGGGTCGTCGAACCCTGCGGTCCAGGCCACGGCCTGGCGGCAAGTCTCCATGTACGGAGGCACGCGCAGGAGGTAACGGCCCCCCGTGGACGGGCAGTGAACCATCACGCAGACCAGATCCTCGTCCCCTTCGAGGGGAACCCGGAGGAGCCGGCGGTTGCCGCCGCGGTCCTGATCCTCGTCGAGCACTTCGACCTTGGCCTCGCTCAAGAACCGATCCAGACCGACGCGCTCGAGTAAGACGCGCCGCCGCTCGGCGTTCTCTTCCTCGAGCACCTCGTCCACCTCGATCGACTCGGGATGGAACGCGATCCGCTCATCGATGGGCACCCCGCGCCAGACGAGGGACACGCCGGCCATCGAAGCCGGCAAGGCGGTGATTGCCGTGTTCGCGATCTCGATCGAGGTGCCGATCTCGAGCCCTTCGGGGAGCGACTTCAAGGCGGTGCAATCGGAGACGTCGAGCTGAGCGACGCGCCCGAGCCCGTCGGGCAAACGGTTGAGTCGTCGACATCCGCTCATATTCAAGCGGCCGATCCGGATCGTCGTCGCCGCGGGCCAGTCGGAAAGGCGTTCACATCCGCGGAGATCGAGGAAGCTGACGTCGAGCCCCTCGGGCAGCGTGGCGAGCGTCTTGCAGTCCCGGAGCACCAGCGACCCGACTTTCAGGTGGGGGGGAAGCTCGACGAGTTTCGTGCAGTTCGTGAGGTCGAGGCGGTAATCGACCCGTAAGTCCGCGGGCAGGGACCGGATCCCGGTTCCGCTCAGGTTGATCTCGTAGCAGGCCAGGCCCGACGGGAGCTCAGTCAAGGCCGTGCAATCCGCCAGGTTGAGGTGTCGGACCCGCAGTCCGTCGGGCAAATGCGTCAGGTTCGAGCATCCGCTCAGATCGAGCCGCCGCACGCTCAGCCCGGGCGGAAGTTCGGACAGAGCGGCCAGTTTTGGGAGGTCGAGCCGGCCCTTCTGGGCCAGGTATTCCGCCCCGCCCTTGGCGAGGATGAGTCGGTGGCCGTGGATTGTGGCATAGGTCCGACCGCTCGCGTCTTTCAGAGTGACCATCGGTTGCCTCCGACACTTGAACACGATTAATCGCGCACGGTGCGAATGGCCTCGGGCGTATACTCACGCTGTTGCCAGACGCGGTAGAGCCCGCGCGGTAGCGTAATCGTCCCGTGTTCCTGGTGAACGATCCGGACCGTGCTCGCATTCACTCGCAGGAAACGTTCCTCTCCATCAGCCAACAAATCGGCCACTCCGACGCCCTCGACCCGGTGACTGTGCCCGGTGACTTCCCCCTCGGCCAGCACGCAATGCGGCAAGCAGGTCGCGCCGGGTGGGATCGCCTCGACTGCGGAGATCAAGACATCACCTTGTCGCCACATTGGGGTCATCCTCCTCAATCACGGGGGTGTCAGGCTTCTATTTTTTTTACTGTATGAAAGTTCACTGCAGAGGTCAAGCTCTGAAGGATCGAGAGTGGTGAAAATTGCGAAACTGAAACGAGGCTGTCGCCACGTTTCCGGGGGGCTCTTCGTTCGACGGAAGACAGGGCGTTTACGCTCCCCGCTCGCCTTTGGAAGCCGAGCGAAGAACACCGATCGCGGTGCAATGGATTTCGCTCGCCTCTTAAAGGCGAGCGGGGAGCGTAAGCTCCCTGTCTTTGGGCTTTCACATGGGTTGATTCTTTAGGCACCTGGGACGCGTTTTGGATCGGCACTCATCGAAAGAGTTCGAGCGACACGGTGGCCGTTGTGCTTGCCTTCACGGCCACGTCGGCTTTGGCCTTGGTCTGCGACGCTTCTTTGCTCGTGGTGAGCTGGTAGTTGCCAGGGGCGAGGTTGTCGAATCGGAACGTGCCGTCGGCGGTGGTCGTGGCGCGGGCGATCTCGGTGCTCGGGGCTTCTTTGGCCTCGGCCGCCTTGGGTTTTGCTTCCTTGGTCCGCGCCTCATCGTTGGGTTTTTGGGTCAGGATGACGACCATGCCGGGCTGCGGTCTTGGACCCTCCAGGACGGTCCCGACGATCCGGCCGGGTGTGACCGGATCGGTGTCGGTGAGTTCGATATTGGCCGTGGCGTAGGAGGTTTGGCCGGCACCGGTGGTAAACTGAGCCGCGAGGTCGGTCGGTCCCTTGATGTCGGGTAAGTTGAGCTGAGCCGACCAGATCACGCCTTCGGTGTCGGGATTGCCCGGCGTTGTTGTGACGGTCGCAGGAAGTGGAGTCCCCTCCGCGGGTGGTTTGCCGACGAAGAATCGGACGCTGGCGATTCCCGAGTCGGTGGCGCTGGCGGTCGCCTTGACCATAAGCTTCGAACCCCGACGTGCCTGGAGGGGAAGCTCGATCAAGCTCGGTCCGCTCGGCCGGCTGTTGTCGATCAAGAGGGGTTGAGACACGGCTTGGACTTCCTGGCCGTTCTCGTCGAGAAGGCGTGCGCGGAGCACTCGCTGTCCCTCGATATCCGACAGGTCGAGGGTCGTGGTCCAGTCGTCGGCCGACGCTTCGAACAGGAGCGAGCCATCGGGGCCGCCGGGGGCGAAGCCGATCCGGCGATGTTGGGCCGTGGGGAACCTCCGGACTTCCTCGGGCTCGAACGACCCGGCTTGCGATCGTCCGAGCATGATCTCGAGCGAGGAACCAGGACCGGGGTTGTCGACCTCGGCCCGGACGGGGAACGAGACGACGGCCGGAGTCGATCGTGCTGCGCGGAGGCGGAGGGCCGGCCGGCTGTCCTCCACGGGAAGCGTGGGTTGCCCGTCCGGTGGGAACGTGGTCCGGAAGGCAATGCCGCGCGGGTAAGCGTCGACCTGGATATAAAAAGTGCCAATACTGTCCGCGCCGGGCATGCGTCGCAGGTCTTTGACGAAGAGGAGCAGCGGTGTGCCGTCCGGGGGAATCACGCCCCGTAAGGTGCCGTCCCCCATGCCAAGGAAGCCGGGGATCTGATCGGGGGGGAGGAGGAGCTGGGCGACGGTCGGAGGGCCCGCGGTCGCGGCGCTCGTTCGAAGCTCGATCGAGAGCCGATTCTTCGACGCGCCCCCGGCGCCACTGGCGGGAGCATACTCGACACGGGAAACGCGCACATACTCTGTCGGCGCGGCGATCCGAACCCCGATCGTCGCCCGGCCGAGGATCGATTTCTTGTCGGTTGCGTTCCGCAGGAGAAGCTGCAGCGGCCCCGTCAAGTCAGGTAACGGAGTCTCCGATTTCATGGACCCCGCCGCGAACTGGACCCGGCTGATCGCGCCGGGGGGGATGCTGAGCTGCGGCGAAGTGCCAGGCACCAACTGGTCGCCGACCTTCAGATCGACCAGAACCTCTTGCGCGATACTGGTCGGATTTCGGAGATAGAGGTAATACGGCTGCCTTTCCTTGATGACGCGGAGTCCGAGGTCCAGTTGGGGCTCGGTCGGCTCTTTGGGATTGACGCTCAGGAATATCTGGATCCGACGTGAGGCGAGTTCCAGGTCGAGGGTGACCGCCTGATGAAAGTCACGGCCGCCCACTCGCGTGCGCACCAAGAAACCTTGGGGTGGAGGAATGTCGGACGGTTGCTCTACCTCGGGGGAGAGTTCGACGCGGAGCGGGATGTCGCGAATGGCAAGGGTTGAAGGGGACAAGACGTAGGACGTCCCGAGGCTGTTGGGATCTCCTCCGACGGGTCCAGAGCGCTGGAGCGCCGTCGAGGTCGTGATAACCCGTAACCAGGACGGATCGGCCAGCAAGAGGTCGATGCTGGTGGGTTCGCTCCCGGCCTTGTCGGGAGGGATCCGGAGCGAGAGGGATTCGGTCGCTACGGGGGATTCGGCCGAAAGCGGGGTGACCGGGCCGGGGAACCCCCAAGGGGACACCACGCGAGCGCGTTCATTCTTTCCCGACATCGCCCGGAGTTCGCGGGCCGCGGTTCGGAAGAAGAGCGGGCCGCCCAGGTCGGCTCCATCGTATTCATACTGGTCGGCCAGCCAGGTCCATAGCGATCGTTTCTCACGAAGCCATGTTATGTAGAACAGGCCTTTCGGTGTTGCGTCGTTAAAGGTCAGCGACCATGATGGCGCGACGAGCGGGTTGAGTCGGGTGCGATCAGGGGAATTCGCCTGGCCTTGGTTCGACTCGGTGAATCCGCCATTCCAGACTTCGCGCAGCCCCCGCTCCAGGTCCCACCAAGCCCCTGGGGCCTCCCGTTGCGTCGCGGCCTTGGCGACCTGTTCGTCCAGCACCCGAGCGTCGGCTTCGGGCAACCCCGCCAGGCGAAGCAAGATGATTCGCCTCCGAGCGCGTTCGACGAGCCGGCGGCTGTTACTCTCCCACGATGCGTCCTGGTCGGAACCCGGTATCGACTCCGGATCGAGCCGCGATCGGTCGAGCCTCAAGGTCTCCTTGAGCAGTCGGTTCGCCAGGTCGCGGGCGGCCTGCCAGAGAGCGACACGCTGCTTCGCCGACGGAGCCGGATTGCGGAGCACGGCGTGAATGGCGCGGACGGTCTCCGGTCCCGCTCGAGGCTTGCTCGCCTCGGCCAGGAGCGCGGCCAAGCTGTCGTCGGAGTAGGGCCTTCGGAGTTCGTCGAGATCCTGTCGGAGCACCTCCGTCTGGGCGTGGAGGATTCCGATTCGCCGGCGCAGCTCTTCGATCGGAAGCGGTGAGACGTCGCTGAGCACCTCCGCGGGCAGGGCGAGTGCATCCCGAAGCACGATCATTCGGCCCACGGTTTCCGTCCAATGGTCCTGAACGCTCGTCGGTGATTCCAGATCATCCAGCGACTGGGGCAGGATCTGCAGCACGTCAAGCCAGAGGCGCCTCGCCTCGAGCACAACGCGCTGTTGCTCGAGGATCAGGGCATAGCGTGCGTCGGCCACCCGGAAAAGCCGGTCCGCCTCGGCGACCGCGGCGAACCCGTGGGCCCGCAAGATGACCCCGGCGTTGTGTCGTAACTGAGCCGCTTCCTCGAGCGAGAGGCGGAGCCATGCGAGCGTTTCCGCTTGATTGTTCGCCTGCTCGCCTTGGCTCGTGACCTTCAGGGCGCGGCGAACCGTCTCGGTCGGCCAGCTCCCGTCCCCGGAATTTCGGGCCAATTCGGCCAGTTGTCGGAGAAAGAGGGTCTCGACGAACAGCGGCTCCGGTTGCTGGTCCTTGAGCAGTCCGTCGAGAAGGAGGATGGTCTCCCTGGAGGGTTCGGCCTCGCTGGCCGCATGGAAGATCGCCCCGGCCAGGTCGAGCATGGACGCGCCTTTGATTTTCGCGTCAAGGGCCGCGGCCGTGTCGACGGTACCTGGTTTTGCGGTCTCGGATTTCGTACTGACCGCTTTCGCGGCCTCAGGTGTTTCTACCTTGGCTGGCGCGGCCTGTTTTGCAATCCAATCGTTCACGGCGGCGGCCACGGCCTGGTCCTGATTCCAGCCTTGTGTCGCGGCCATGGCGAGTGAGGTTGGCTTTGGCTGGGCGGTGCTCTGTATTTTTGTGAGAAGTTGTTCGTAAATTGAGATGTTGGCCATTCGGTCCTGGCGGATCCGGGCGAGATCGACCCCGCCACGCCAGTCGGCCTCGGCGGCCTGAAGCGTCTGTTCCAACTGCCGGTAGGCCAGAGGAGCGACCCGATTGTTTGACGCGGCCCTCCAGCGATCGCGTATTGACCACCCGGCTTCCAGCCATGCAGGGTAGGTCACTGTGCGGGGCGACGGCGGGGCGGCCTGGATCGTGTTGTGATTGAGCGCCAGCAAGGGGAAGTCGGCACCTTCCCCGTAAAGCACGGGCTGTTGACGCACGCCCCGGTTGAGCCGGGCCCAACGATCGACGTGAGCTCGCACATAGGCGGCCAGATCGGAGACTCGAATTAGACCGTCACGTTGCAACCGGGGGCGATCCAGCTCGGTCCAGCCGCGCAAGCCCTCTTCGATGTAATAGCTGAAGATCGAGCGACCGAGCTCCTCCGAGGTTAGCGAATGCTGCCCGGGTGCCGCGGCCGCAAGGGTGAGCCGGCGGGGGTCGGCCACGGCCTTCAAGTCATCGGGGATCCGCGATGCGATGTCGTCATCGATTACGGCGTTCCGCGTTTCGCCCTGACGTTTCGAGAGGTCAAGCACCAGCAGCTTCCAGCCCGCCGGCGAGGCCCGGAGTGCTTCGAGCACTTCGCGCAGGGGCATCCAGGTGCGGACGTCGGCCGGGTCGGCGTCCGCCGGAAGGATCGCGACGTGACCGAGTGGGCCGATGCAGGCTCGAGCGTTGACATAAACCACAACCGAGTCCGTCGAGAGGAGCTCGCCGAGCCGCCCGAGTTCCTGCTGAATCGTTCTCCGGTCCTGGTTGTCGAACGGTGAATTCACAATTCGAGAAATGTATCCGCCACGACTCAGAGCGTGGAGGTCTTGCTCGGCCCACGGAAGGAAGGAAATCTTGCGAGATTGGTAAGAACTGACCCAGAGGGGAAAAAGATAAGGGCGAGGGAGCGGCCGGATCCATCCGAGCAGCCCAAGCAAGACACCCGCCAGGGCCAGGATGCTTGCCAGCAGCACGAAGATCCGCCAGTGCCGCCGATCCGCCTGTCGCTTCGCGGACCCCGACGCAGTGGGGTTCTGACGCCAGAGCGGCGAGATCGGGGAGGAAGACGGACTGGACATGTCAGATCATCCCTCGACTACAACCTCGCACCGAGCCTACGGCGCCTGGCTTGACGATCGCTTGACGTTTGTGAATTGACTTATTCAAAGGGCATGACCGACACCCCAACCTCCTGGATCGGCACTTCCTGGGGAGGGACGTCATCCGGTCTCGGGATTGGCAAGTCCCTGATCTCGGTGGAGAACCCCCGGCGCTCGGCCTGTGCTTTGAACGTATTCACTGAGAAGAGTTTCAAGCCGGTCAACATCGCACCGGCCTCGTCTCGGGTCACGGGCCAGAACAAGGCCGTGGTCTTGGCTGCGCTCGTGTAGAATCGTTGCTCGGAACCGGCGGGAACCAGGCCAACCGGTCGCACCGCAATCGGTTTCCCCGGCGAATGTCCCAATCGGACCACCAGGCACGACTTGATCTCCCAGGCACCGTGACTGATCTCGACCCGATGATCCTCGACGCGCACTGATTCCACGGTCACATGATCCCCTTCGACCGGGACAGGATTGGCCGCCCGTCCCGTGTCGAGGTCGAAGTCCGGCCCGCGATCCAGGCCCGCCGAGGCTGGGGTGTCCTGATCGGGGTTCCACCAGCATCGAAGTATCGGACGCGCCGGAGAGGGAGTCCCCGGGCTGGATGGCCATCGGGAGACATCCAGGGTCCAGGCTGCCGCCGGGTAGCCGGATCGATTACTCCATCGCATGGAGAACGGGACCTCCCCGTTCCCCAACGGCTCCAACTCATACCAGACTTCGCGCGGTCGGACGACCGATAGGCTGGTTTCGAACCGGCTGAACGCCTTCTCCAGCGTGCAGAGCATTTGCAGACTTGATGTTCCCAGGAGCTGATTCTGGAGGACGGCCAATCGCCAACCGTTCTTCTCCGTCGCGGGCTTCCAGGAGAAGTCCTCACGAGAGAACTCGATCCTGCGGAAGTCGACTCCGACCCGGGCGGGGTCCAACTGGACGATCAGGAGGTCGCCGTTGTTCAGGGCGATGTTCCGCGTCTGGCGGCGGAGAGGGTCGATGACCAGCTTGAATCCGCCGGGCGCGAGCGCGGGGGCAAACCAGCGGTCGTTCGCCCCGACGCGTGACGTCGTCAGGCCCTCGCTGGGCGTGCCCGGAACCAGCACATTATCCTCTTCCTCGACCCAGTACCGCAGCCGACGCCCCATCGCCTTGCCGAGCACACCGGCCAGATGCGCTGCGTCGTTCACCTCGTAGAATTTGCCGGGGATCGGCAGTTCCTCGATCACCCGAAACTGGGCTCGGGCCCGTTCGGCCTCCGGGCTGACCACCTTGTAGCCGACGATATTGACCTCGATGCCCGAGTCTTTGAACAAGGCGCGAATCGCCACAGGGATCGGCGTCTTGTGCGGGTTTGCAAACGTGTCTTCCTCGTAACGATTATCCATCCCATCAGTCAGGACGAGCAGCGTCTTGAAACCGGGTACGTTGCGAAGATCATCGCGAGCGCGGAGCATGGTGCGGACGATGGGAGATTCATTCCAGGGCTCCAGCGCCGGGTACTCGACCCGATCCATCAATTGCTTGAGTTGGCCAGGGTCACCGGGATCCCAGGTCATGGGATCCTGGATCCGGGTGATCGTCCGCTCGGCGTCCTTCACGGTCTTCTCGAAGCCGACCGCCTGGCCGAAGACCCAGACACTGACGACTGTCCCTTTTGTCAGGCCCTGGAGCACCTGGCGGAGCGCCTGGGTTGCTTCCCTGTATTTGGTCGACGGACCCCACGCCTGGCCGGCCGCGGGGCCCATACTGCCCGAGCAGTCGAGCACAATTGCAATGGCGCCGCTGCTGGTCCCAAGACGTTCGAGGACCGCATCCTGGGCACGGACCGACAGGCTCGCGCCGACCGGTACCGGGTGTCGGCCCACGACCTGCTCGGGCACGAGGTGCAGATCGATCGCCGTCTCCAAACTGAAGCGTTGACCGCGGAAGAGGCCGTATGCTCCGCACGTCGAATGCTCGACTCGAGGTGTCGGCGGGGGGGATGCTTCCGACTCGTTCAACCGCGCACTGGCGAAAGTACAGAGGATCGGCGCTTCGGGTTTGGGGCCGATCGCCTGGGCGATCCGCCGACCCGCTTCCGGAACGAGCGACTGCAATTCACGACCCGGGTCGAACCAGACAACCGGGTAGCCCGACGAGGCGGGTAAGCTCGGGTCGGGTTGGAGACGATACTCAACCTCGATCCGCTTCTCGCTCGTCAGAACCAGCCGCGCGGGGCCCTGGAACCCGAACTGGCCGGGGCGTTCGAGGGCAGTCTGGGCGGCTTTGGCCGAGGTCCGCAACGCCAAGGGTCTGGGGTCGAGTTGCCGTGCGTCGTCCACGAATCGCAAGCCCGCGGTGCGAAAGTAGGGCTCGAGCGCGGGGTCTTCGGAATACCAGTGGTCGGCGAGGGTTCGACCTGCCTGCCACAAGAGGATGTCGCGGAGCAGGATCGAGCGGTACGTCTTGCTCGGGTTAGCCGTCGAAAGGATCGGTAAGGCACCGTCCAGTTGCCGCCAGAGCCGATCGGCGACCTCGATCACCGTTCGATCGCGCGGATCGGCCGCGCTTAAACCTTCGGCCATCGCTCGATCGATCGCAACCGGCATCTGTAACGAGCACTCGCCGATTTGGGTGCCGATGCCGCGAAGGGTCTCGCTCCAACTGGGATCGTCCTGCAGCCGCGCAAGCTGACCACGGACTCGACCGTATTGCTCCGCGCTCGTACTACCGGTGGAGTCAAACTGGTTCTGGCCCAGCACTCCCAGCGCCATCAGGCCCTGGATCTGTCCCCGTTGGATCACTCGTGACCGATTGCTCGCCTCGGTGATGGCGGGAGCCGAGTCGAACTTGCCGTTGTTGTCCTTCACCAGGAATCTTCGTTCGATCCGCGCGAGGCTGGCCATCAGTCGCTGGCGCATCCGGAGATCGTCGAACGGAACGCTGATCGCAATCCGGATCTCCGGCCAAAGGATTCCCAGGTCGCTTTCTTCGATGGCCCTGACGTAGCTGTCGAAGTCGGCCCCGACTTTCTGGAATAACCCTCGGACCGAGGCGGTCAAGCTCACGAGGTCGGTCGACGGGGAGTCGCCATCGAGAGGGTGACGGATCGATCGGGGATCGCCTTTCTCCAGGGTGGCGACCAGGGCATGGGTTGAATCCCAGAGCGTTGTGACGCTTGCCTCCAGTTCGTCGAGCCGGACGTTCCGGACACGCTGGCCGTAAGGGCGGATCCGACCCAGCCAGAGTGAGTAGTCAGGAAGCGCCTCGAGCACTTCGTCGCGAATCCCGTAGGCATCGCGCACCTGCCCCGCGTCGTCTTGCACGTCCTGGTAAATCCGCTCGGCCCGTTGGAGCAAGTCACCACAGCGATCCCATTCTGAGGGATCCGAGGCGAACAAGAGGTCGAGCCCTTGCCGACGTAACTCGTCGGCCTCGTCGACCCGGGTGCGGACCCAGGGGAGGACGTGACTGACGTACGGGTGCCGTCCGCGGTCGGTGGGGTCGGCGGGGAGGAGGGCTGATTGTTCCGCCAGGCGACGGACTCGGATCGCCTGGGAAACCCGCTCGGAAAGCCCAGGGTTTGCGAGGTTCTCGCGCGGAATGTCGCGCGCCATCATGATCAATTCCTGAACCTCGACGGGGGGCGGACTTGTCGGATCGACAAGGACCCTGGCCAGCCGGACACCCCGATCGAGCAGGTGCGCCGGGTCGTCCGCCACTCGCTGGATCAAGAGGTCGAGGAGGCCCCAACGCAGATCATTCAAAGTGCGGCCCGCAGTCGCCTGAAGTTGCTGCCAGAGCTTGACCTCATTGCCCGACGACGCTTCCCAGAGCTTTTCGAAGGGATGGCGCAGTGACTCGGCCCCGGCACCCTCCTGTCCCTCGATCACGCCCATGGTGAGCGTGCCCTGGATTGAACTCAGATCGAGGGTGAGCGGCCGGCCCAACTCGAGCACGAGCTGGTTGAGATCCAGGGCCAGCTCGCCGGCTTCGACGACTGCCCCGGCTCGGAGCAGCTCGTCGTGGCGAATCAGGGTCTCCTTGTAGAGCCGCCACTTGTGGGGGAGATGGATGGTTGGGCTCGGAATCACCTCGCGCAGTCGTTGAAAGTCACGCCAGGCCGTGAGCCCTTTATCGGATTCGAGCTCGTGATCTCGAGATTGGGCCCGCGGGGCGCTCAACCCGGCGGCTCCGCAGAGTTCGATGGCGCGGGCTCGCTTCTTTCCCGTTTCTCCGGCGGGGATCAGGACGGGCGTCTGCCGCTCCTGGAGGTTGATCCCGACCCAACGCTCGACCTGGCGTGTGACGTGGAGAAAAAGGGCTTCCGCGTCAATCCGGCTGTCTTTGTTCGCCGCGGCTCCCTGAAGGCCTTCGATGAGTGTGGCGGCGAAGATCGTTTGCCCGAGCGAGTCGCACGACCAGGACCGCTGGTCGACATCGCTGGCACTCAAGACGACCAGCCGTGGGATTGCCAGGACGCGAGGCTCGAGCGCTGCCAGTTTCCGGGCGAAGTCATTGTGAATCATCCCGAGCGTCCAATCGCTCTGGATCTGGGTGGCGTCGAGGATCAGGACCTTATTCATCGCGGAGGGGAGCTGAGCGAGGCGATCGAGGACCGCGGTCAGTCGAAGCCGGTTCCGCGCGATCGGCCGGGCGTCGGCGTCGTCGGTCAGGAGATAAGCCCCGTCCTGGTCGCTGCCGCCGTGGAGGGCAAGAAACAGGACGAGTGTCCTGCCCTCGAATTGCGTCAGGCCACTGTCCCACCTCGTGTCTCCGGTGAGCGTCAAGGGGCCGTGTTCGAGCCGTAGGCGGCCCGAGCCCCAGGCTGAGGGGGCGTTTGCGGGGACCGCCTGATCGGCCAGCATTTGCAGACTTTTGCGGCCGTAGGCATTGTGCGGAATCGCCAGGTTCTGCTCATAACCGGCACCGACGAGGACGAGCGAGGCCGGCTTGGGGGGCCAGAGCCAGGTGCTGACCCAGATCAAGAGCCCGCCCAGGATGCCGAGCGCCAGGCTGGCGCCCGCGACCTTCAGGGCCCGTGTCCGCCGCACCCGCCTCGGCGACCGAGCCTCGAGTTGACGGCGCCACTTCGGACCGGATGCGCGGCGTTCGCTCGACGCACCCGTGCGCCGCCAGTCATCGCCCGAGGAGGCGGATCGCTGGCTTGACATACTCACACGGCCTCCTCTTTATCCATCCCCGAAGATCCCTCGCATTTTTGGCTCCCAATCTCTAGTATACTTGACATAAAAGCGTGGGGAGGCAAACGACGCCACGGGACTGAATGCGCGAGGTCGAATATGCCGTTTCCGGCGTCGAGATTGACGGATCTGACGGTGACGGGGGACGTGATCATCGGCCCCGGGGCGCCCTTGGTTGAGATTGCGGGGATGCCTGCCTCATGCATGGGCGACGCCGTTGCCGGCTCGGTCTGTGTCGGCACGGTGGTTGTGGGGAGCCCGACCGTGCTTTTCATGGGCCGTCCGGCGACCCGAGTCACCAGCAGTGTGGTCGGTGCCAATCCCGAGACTGGCATTCCCGTCACCACGGCGGTTGGCACGGGCGCGCCCACCGTGCTCGTGCCCTGAAGCCGCTCTCGGCTCCCGTCAAACCTCCGGGCTGGGTTCGAGCGCAGGGCCGCTGACGTCCTTGGGAAGACCCGGGGGTGGGTCGCAGTTCAGGCGGATCATGGCACCGTCGAGGTGGACATCCGCCTCGGTCCGCACCCGCATTTCGCGAGCCCCGATCCTAACCTCGCCGCCGCTCTGCAACTGAACCGCCTCGGTGGCATCAACCTCGAACCGCCGGCATTGCAGGGAGATCGTCTCGGGTGACTCGAGTGCGATTCGGGCCGCCCGGATCCGAACCATCGGCCCTGCCTCGGTCAGGCTGATACTCAGCTCGAGGGCCCCGCCTCGGTCCCGGACCTCCAGTTCCTCACCTTCCGCGCCGACACGGACGACGAGCGTCCGCCCCGACGGCAGCGGGCGCTCGAACGCCGCAGGCTCCAGCTCGGATTGGAGTGGTTCGTCGTTGGATTCCATGTTCATGACTCTTCCCAGAGAATTCACTTCCCATAAAGGTAAGGTTCCCGGAGCAGGTTGTCAGGCCCCGGGGTCGAAATTGATCAGTGATCCCTGGGTATTGGAAGGTCCCGACGGGAGCTGATCCACGCGTGTGCCGAACTCCTCGAGGAGTTTGTCACGCAGCTTCGCGCCGAGGTGGGGATCCTCAGCTTCCTGGCGGGGCTGAGGCCGCGCTGCCTTGGCCGCCTTCTTGGCCGCGAGTATGGCAAGGGCTTCATCCTTTGCCTTGGTGGCCTCCTCGAGCCGTTTCGCGGCCTTCGCGTGCTGCTCTTCGATTCGCTTACTGCGCTCCTGGCTTTGCTCCTGGAATCGTTCCAACGAGTCGCCGAGTTTGTCGGTTGCGAGCTTCATACTCTCCTGGAGTTTTCCGAGGACGTCTCGAACCGAGGCTTCGGAAGAGACATTCTGCAACTTCGCAACCTTCCGCTGATAGTCCGACATCGCCGCGTTCAACGTGTGGAACGGGTCGCCGTTTGACATGGGGAATCTCTCCAGGGCGAATGAGGGATCGTCATCGGAGCCGGATCCGTCGAGTCGGCTGAGCGGGTGGCCGCAACCGGGACAGGCAACCTGCTCCCAGAGTCGCGCGGGACAATCGGGCGAGACACATCCGAGCACGGTGGTCGGGTGTAGCCGGACCACTTCCCGACAGACTCGACAGGGCCAGGTCTCGGGGATCGATTCCCCGCAATCGGAGCAGGCAGACGCTCCCGAAGGGGAGTTGGTGATCGCAACTAACTCATTGGGAACCGCCTGGTGGTTGCCGTAGGCCGCGCCCCAGAGTTCGAGCCACTCGGTTTTCCGAAAGGTCAGCGAGGGTCCGAATTGGGGGTCGTGCAGGACGATCCCGTCCTCGTCGGCGTGGGCCAGGATCGAGAAGTGGCGCTGTTGGGACCCTCGGGACAGCGGTTGATGAAAGACCACGCGAATTCCAAGCCGGGAGCAGGTCGAGAGCAGTTCCCAGGGGAGTCGCGCCTGCACCGCGATGGCTGCGTACCCGCGCTGCTGTGCCTCCCAGGCGAGTCGTGACGAATGCACGCCCGAGCGATCGATCCGGTTCGGCTTCAAGATCGCCCACAGTTCCGCTTCCGAGAGTTCCAGGCCGAACGACGCATAGACCATGCGAAGGGACGCGGCGCCGCAGGTCCATCGGGTCTCCTGTTTTCGGTAAGGAATGGGGGGCATCGGTGGCGGCATCATAAGCGGCGATCAATCCCAGCGGTTGTGGCCATAGGCAACGTCGAGCCCGAGAGTGATCGACCGACGGAGCCGGTCGGACGACTTCGCTGCAAGGAGGACGCTGGCCGCGGCCATCCTCGCGGCGAGGGTCGGGTTGGGGGGAGTATTTCCGGTGCTCGGTGGCTCGACTTGGCCCAGGGCAAATGCCGCTGCTCGCGCCACGGCACCGGCAGGGGTACGAGTGCCGGCCGGCTCGACCGAACGGCCCGCGGCCTGTCGATTGGCCTCGGTCGGTTCGAGGACCCAGCGGACCGCCGCTCCTAACGCCTGCCGATGCTCGACCGGCATTGCCTCCAACGCGTCGGCTTCCACCGCCCGGGCGCAGAGACAGGCCCACCAGACCGCCTCGCGGTTCAGCAACGCATGGGCCATATAACGGATTGCGTCGGCGTACAAGCGATTCTCGACCAAAATGGTCAGAAACTGCCCGGGCTTCATTCCGGCGGTCAGCAGCTTCCTCGCTCTCATGCCCATGCGGACATTCTTGCAGATTTCCTCCGCGGTCCGCTCGGGGACCGTTGTCGGCGGAGCCCCCCCCGCAATGGGCCTGGGTTTGGCCTGCTCCGTCGGTTCCGGGTCCGGTTCTGGGCCCGATCGATCGACTCCATTCTCTGGTTCCATTCGCTCGCGTCCCACCCGCAAGACTCCTCGGGGCTCAATTGGTTTGAATCGCGGTTCGATGACTTAACGCCCCGCTGGACGACTTCGGTGAATGGACTGAGCCTCAGGTAATCGTGATCGCCGCCCCCGTGATGCCGACCTCGGTGTCGCCCGTGACATCCACCATCGGCCCGCTGATCACGATGCCTTCGGCCGTGATCTCGATGGCGGAGGCGCCGCAGGAAATCGTAATCCCCTCGGCCGTGATCGCGAGCACACTCTCGGCCACAGTGAGCGTGATCGCCTCGGCCGTGACCGAGATCGTGCTCTCGGCCGCTGAGGTCGTTACTCCCACGGGGTCGACCTTCACCGAAGACTCTTCACTTTCGACGGTGATCATCAGAGCCGAAGAGGCGGTAATTCCTTCGGGTGCCATCTCGATGCAGTTGGGCTCTTGCGTGATGCCAGACTGGAGAGTGAGAGTCCCGTCCGCCCCGCAATCGGCCGTGACCGAGCCGATTTCCGCCTCGGTCTCGACTCTCAGCCAGGCCATCGCCCCCCCTTGAACGACGCTCATGCCCGAGCCGCAGACGAGAACAATGCCGTCGATTTCCTCATTTCCGAGGGCCTGGATCGTGATCAGCGACGGCCCGTCGTTGGTTGGCTCCAGGGCACTGACCAGACAGATGCTAGGCGCGTTCAAGCTGTAGAGGACATCGGCGGTCTCGACGTGACAGCCCGAGATATCAACGGCCGCTCCCTCGTCGCCCGTGGCTCTGACGCGAGCCCTGAATTCGCGAAACTGTTCATTGGTGATCGACTGGCTGAGCCGCAGTCTGTTTGCTAGATAAGTCGTTCCAGTATCCAGTGACGTGACCTGGGTCGTGAGCTGTTTCAACTCGGCCACGGTTGCGAACTCCCGCGTTACGCTGTTCGCTAACGCCTCGGCATAAATCCAGGCGCCGAGGATCAAATCATTGACCACCCAGACGCCGGCGAGTTCTCCCCACTGTTGGTCAGAACTCATGCTGGGCGCGGCGGCGGCCAAGAAGATTTCGCCGATGTTGAAGGCCGAGTAGAGACTTGCGAAGACCGCGGCGATGATGCCCGAAGCGGTTGAGTTGCTCGGGGTGACACAGAAGGGGGCCGTTCCTCTCCGAACCTCGAACTTGGGTCCGTACTGGATCGCAACGTTGCCGCCCAGGATCACATCAATGTTGGCGGCCTGCGCCGCGGTGCTGAAGCCTTGAACCAACGAGCCGAGGCCGCTCGTCAGACCCTCCGCGACGACCGTGGATGGAGCAATGGAGAGCAGCGCGAGCGGGTTGATCTTGGTCGAGGAAATCTGGCCCACCAGGTTCCAGGAGTAGAGGCCGAGCGTGCTGTTCCGGTGCCAGCCGACGGTCAGGTCGAGATTCATCGCGGGTGTCGTACCGATGGTCGGCTGCCAGTCGGTATCCATCTCCTGCCCGCCCCCCCCCGCGCCACTTGATCCCGAGCTCGGCCAGGCCGCGTGGTTGACCCCCGGTATCACGCTCCCCACCTGCCGTGAGTGAAACGATCCGACGTGCTCGTGCTTCTGGCTGGCGACGTTTACGTACATACTCCCCTCGGTGCTGTGGGACATGTCCCGCTCCGAGTGGATGTGGACGAATTCGCCGCCCTGGGTGTCCTCGAACCGGATGCCCGAGAAGTTCGGCTGCGAGGCCCCGGACCCGACGGTCCGGGTCTTGAAGCCGGACTGCGTCTTCTGATCGGGCAGCGGGAACGGCGGCATTTGAACTGCGTTATAGACGCTGCCGAGGATCATCGGCTCGTCAGGGTCCCCCTCAAGGAACCCGACCACCACCTCCTGGCCGATCCGGGGGAGTGTGATCGCCCCCCAATTCGAGCCTGCCCACGGCTGGGCGACCCGGATCCAGCACGAGCTGTCGGCGTTGAACTGCCCTTGGCGGTCCCAACGGAACTGGACTTTCACCCGGCCGTACTTGTCACAGAAGATCGGATCATCACCTGACGGGCCGACGACGACGGCCGTCTGCGGTCCTTCGACCCGAGGCTTCGGGGTCGTCCGTGCCGGCCGGAAGGGCAAGTCGAACGGGATGCACTGAAAGGTATTGTGATATAACAAGCTCGCCGGGGAACCGGTGGTGTAGGAGCCCTCGAGACTCGCCTCGTGCTTGACCTCGGTCAATACGTAGGGGCCATCACCGTTTCGATGGCCCTGGAGCGTGAACTTCGCCCCGGCGGAGAACTGGCGGCATCCCCCCTGCCCCTCGATCCGAAGGCCCGCTGCCGCTTCCTCCTGCATGCGGATCCCGACGGTTCGCGTCCCGTCATCGAAGATTTTCGACAGGTCGGCCTGTTGTTCGTTGCCCCCCGCGCCGATCCCATCGAATCGTCCTGCAAACCCACCGGGATACTCGTAGATTTCCAACTGGTCGTTGTTGCCGACTTGCAGGGAGTGTTCCACCGCGCCCGCCGTGGCCGAGGCAGCGGTCTGCCGCGTCGACTTCAGCGGTTTGTCGGGCATCTCGAAGCAGAAATCCCATAAGGTGGACTTGCCCGAGCGAATTTCCTGTGACTTGGTCCAGGCCGTGACCCGCTCGTCCTTCCTGGTTCCTCCGACGATCCGCTCGTAGACCACCCGTGACGGCGAGTCCACTTCGGGATGAGCCTGGGGCGTGTTCGCCAGGATCATTTGGTGACCACTGGAGGAGTGCTCGAAGTAGTAGAAGATCCCTTCGTCCTCCATCAGGCGGGAGGCGAAGGCAAGGTCGGATTCCCCATATTGTGCGCAGTAGTCACGTGGCGCGAACTGTCCTTGAATTCGATTCGCCACGTCCAGCCCTGACAGGACCTTCATCAAGATGTCGGGCACGGTCATTTGCTGGAAGTTTCGCGACTGCACGTTCCGTGACAGGAGCCAGAGTTTGGGGACCATGACGGCCTGGTATCGGACGAACGTCGGTTCCCCTTTGGGACCCGGGACGATTTCGCCCTCACTGAACCGGCTGATGATTCCGTTGAAGTAACGGGTCGCGCCGTTGGGACGCTGGAGCGAGACCGTGACCGACTGACCGAGCACCTTCTTGAACGCGATGTCGGTCTCGTCTTCCGCGAGCAAGTCGAGCTCGAATTGGAAGGGGGCGGAGAGCCGCTCGTGTCCCCGAAACTTTTCCAGCAAAAGCGCATCCGAGCCAAGCGGAGTCTGCACTTTCAGCACGTCGGGCTGGGTGGGTCGGGACATCGACGTTTCCTTACTCGACCGGCCGTTCGGTTGGACTGGATGCGAACGGCCCCGGGTGGTGGAACGAGTACCGCCGACGAGAAGCATCGCACCGCTCATTCAGGCTGAACTGTGCCAGAAATGGTCAGTGCTCGCAAGCGGCTCTGCGCGGTTGAGGCAACGGTGGAACGTCCCAACGCCGTCACCAGAATCGGACGTTGGCATAGAGGGTCGCGGCTTCGCCGAGGACCCTCGGCCACTGGGGGGCTGTTGGTTCGACCCTGGCGCGGATGCGATGAAGGTCGGCGAAGCCGTAGACCCGGTCGTCCTCATGGGTCACCTGCAACACGTTCTCGAAGTCGTGAGTGAACGGCTCTTCACCAAGGAACTCGTAGATTTGAGCCATTGTCGTTTCGGGACTGGCCGTCAATGACTC
Organism: Singulisphaera photorubra; assembly: GCF_045290345.1. Lineage (GTDB taxonomy): Bacteria > Planctomycetota > Planctomycetia > Isosphaerales > Isosphaeraceae > Singulisphaera. Next base: position 8,652,605 of record NZ_CP155447.1, read on the forward strand.
GTACGGTACGAAAAGAAGGCGGTCCCGAAAACCGCGGAGCAGAGCGTCGCGGATCCGGTTGCAGGCCAAGCCCAACGGCTGATCGCCCCGCGCCCAGACCGCGCAGCGGCCTTCGATGCTCTGGAACTCGACGTAAAACTGGGATTCTTGAGGGACCTGTCGCGTCGCCGACGCCGTTCGCCAGAGCCGCTCGAAGCTGGCCAGGATCTCCCGGACGTCGCGGACCGGCACCAGGACCCGTGCCCTTGTCCCCAGGATGGCTTCGGCCAACTCGAGGTGGGCGAGCCAGCTCCGTGACTTGTCGAAGACCAATGGGCGTGGATCGTCGGCGTAATAAGAGTCGAGGATTCCTCGGAGGACCCGGCGCTTCGCCGCCTCACACGCGTCGCGGTCGATCATGGCCTGGAACTGAGCGAGTTGGTCCCAGTGGTTCCGCACGCCGAAGATGACGTCCAGAATGCCGCTCGTTGCCGAGGCGTGGAATCGCGGATTCTGCGCCAGGATGTTCGCCAGGAGCGTCGAGCCGCTCCGGGGCAGCCCTGACAAGAAACAGTATTGTTTGTGAATCATTGTCTGTTACGTCTGCGAATCATCACGCGGCCAGGGAGCGGCCCCGAGGTCGTGAGTCGACCGTGCCATTCTCAGGGGCCGAGTGACGCCCGTCAACTCATCGGGAGGGCTGAGTCCAGAGCTCGGGGTTGGCCCTACGGTTTCGGTCTGAAGGTTTTCCACGGCCGGGTCGTGAGCTTACCCAAAGCGCACCGCATTCCAGGAAAAGGTCGCGGGCCGAATTGCCCCGTTTGGAAATGGGATCGGGCAGTGAGTCGAATGATATCGTCGGTGATCATAGAGAAATTGCGGGCGTATTGGCAAGCTCCGATCATGTTTAGTGATCTTTAGAAGCAAGGCAAGGTGACGAAATTGTTTTAATCGGAATAATTGGGTCTTCACGAAAGGCCATGGAGGTTCCTCCATTTTGTTTCGAGGCGTGTTTACGGGGCGAAACTTATCTCTTACAGTCTAGTGGATCAGGCATTTGCCGATCTGGTTGGGAGCCAACAACATTCAAATCTGGGTGCTATCCTTAAAAGTCTGGTCCTCGATTCGCAGTCTTTTGGGTAGGGGGATGGTCATTGTCGTCCAGTGGCGGGGGTAGGAACCAAGGCGTTGGGTCTCGATTTCGGGGTGCAGCGTCGGTAGCCACTCTCACAATCTGATTCCGCTCCTGGAATCGTTGGACCGTTGCCATGCTATTCCGTGGGTTAAGGGCTGATTCGGCCGATTCGCCAAACCACAAATCCATCGGCGATGCTGGGTAATTGCCGCTCGTTCGATGCGTCCGGGGCGCGACCGGTGGTCTCTAACTGAGGATGACGATGTCAAGCGAAAGCCTACAGCACAAACTGGATCGGGTGCGCCGTCCACGCGTCCAGATTACCTACGACGTGGAAACCGGCGGTGCGATGCAAAAGATCGAGCTGCCGTTCATCGTCGGCGTGCTCGCCGACCTGTCCGGACAGCCCAAGGATGCACCCAAACCGCTCAAGGAGCGAAAGGTCGTCGCGATCGACCGGGACAATTTCGATAATGTCCTGGCCAAGGCGGCACCCCGGCTGGCGCTTCGGGTTCCCGACCGGTTGAGCGACTCGGGCAACAAAATCGCCGTCGAGCTCAATTTCAAGAGCTTTGAGGACTTCGAGCCGGCTCGGGTCGTCGAGCAGGTGGAGCCGATGCGGAAGATGCTCGAGATGCGCAATCAGCTCACCCAGCTTCTCAGCAAGATGGAAGGCAACGACAAGCTTGAGCAGTTGCTCATGGAAGTGTTAAGCAATACCGACGCCGCCAAAGAATTGGCCAAGCAGATGGGCGGCGAGCTGCCGGCCTCAGCCGAGCCTGCCACTGAAACGGAGCCAACGAAATGAGCAGCGCCGAGGAGCAAGTGCAGCCTGCCGCCGCGACGACCGAGACCGCGGCCGAAGCCGGACCGAGTCTGCTGGATCAGGTGATCGCGGCCACCCGGCCCCAGAGCGGAGTCGAGGCGGACCGTGCGAAAGACTACTTTCGCCAGTTCCTCGACCATGTCGTCGAGCCGGGTCAGGTCGTCTCCAAGGATGTTGAAACCAACATCAAGAGTTGGATCGGCGCGATCGATCAGAAGCTTTCGTCCCAATTGAACGAAGTCCTCCATACTCCCGAGTTCCAGCGGCTCGAGGCCACCTGGCGGGGACTTCACTACCTGGTCCACCAGTCTGAGACCGGCGAGAGTCTCAAGATCCGTGTCTTGAATGTCTCCAAGCGAGATTTGTTCAAGGACCTGGAAAAGGCCGTCGAGTTCGACCAGAGCGCACTCTTCAAGAAGATCTATGAAGAGGAATACGGCCAGCTGGGCGGCGAACCCTACGGCATGCTGGTGGGCGACTACGAGTTCGGCCGTGGCCCGGAAGATGTCGGCTTGTTACGCATGGTCTCGAATGTGGCCGCCGCTGCACATGCTCCGTTCGTCGCCGCCGCCGCCCCCAGCCTGTTCAACATGGAGCAATTCACGGAACTGGCGACTCCTCGCGACCTCGCGAAGATCTTTGATGGGGTGGAATACGCGTCCTGGAAGAGCTTTCGCGAGTCCGATGACTCGCGCTACGTGGCCTTGACCTTGCCGCACGTCCTGTCGCGGCTCCCCTACGGCGACCAGTTCACGAAGGTCGATGAATTCAATTTCGAGGAGTTCGTCGACGGCAAGGATCACAGCAAATATCTCTGGATGAACGCCGCCTGGGCGTACGCGGCCCGAGTGACCGACTCGTTCGCCAAGTACGGCTGGTTCGCGCGGACCCGGGGCGTCGAAGGGGGGGGCAAGGTCGAAGGGCTACCGGTCCATACCTTCCCGACCGACGATGGCGATGTCGCCATGAAGTGCCCGACCGAGATTGCCATCTCCGACCGCCGCGAGTTCGAGCTCTCGAACCTTGGCTTCCTCCCCCTGCTCCACGATAAGGGACGCGACTTCGCCGTGTTCATGGGAGCGCAGTCGACTCAGAAGCCCAAGACGTACTTTGACCCGGCGGCCAATGCCAACGCTGAGCTGTCGGCAAAATTCAACCTGCTGCTCTGCACGTCGCGATTCGCCCACTACCTCAAGGTCATGGCACGCGACAAGATCGGCTCGTTCATGGAGTTGTCCGACGCCTCGAAGTGGCTCAACGACTGGATCAACAACTATGTCGTCAACCCGCAAGGGGCGGGCGACGAGACCAAGGCGAAACGGCCGCTCTCCGAGGCGCATATCGAGGTCCGTGAGGTCAAGGGCAAGCCGGGTTGGTTCGAGGCGATCGCCTACCTTCGCCCCCACTATCAGCTCGAAACCCTGACCGCCTCGCTCCGCCTGGTCGCCGAGGTTCCCAAGAAAGGCTGATACAGCCTGAGAGCTGATGCGGTCGGAGGAGCGGAAGAGGGCCGACACCGGTCGGTCCTCAGTTCGCCGACCGATTCCGCTCCATTGGCCTCGCGAAGGGATTTTCGATCCCGGGGCGATTTTCGAGCGTATCAACGCCAGGTTTGGGGTTCCGATAGATTTGGCCGTGGAATCCGCGTGATGAGTGTGGTCACATGCGGACCGTCTCGATCCTCTAGCTTCGGGAGTTTTTCAGCATGGCCTTCGATTGCTATCTCCAATTCAAAGGGAGCAACGCGCCGACCGGTGAGTCGACCGATTCCACTTATAGCAAGTGGATCGCCCTCAACTCGTTCTCGTTCGGGGCGAGCAATCCGAGCGACATCGGTTCGGCGACACCGGGTAGCGGTGCGGGAAAGGTTCAACTCTCCTCTTTCCAGGTCGAGAAAAAGGCCGATAACTCTTCGCCCGACCTCTTTCTCGCCTGCTGTCAGGGGAGCCATTTCGACACCGCGACGGTCGTGATGCGAAAGGCCGGCGGCGGTCAGAACGTGTATTTGCAATATGATTTCAAGGAAGTCTATATCGATACGGTCCAGGCCCAAGGGGCGACCGCGACCGACGACCGGCCGTCCGAGATCGTGACCTTCTCGTTCTCTCAGGTGAAAATCACCTACACCCCTCAGGAAACGGGGGGGAGCAAGGGGACGCCGAACGTGAAGGGCTGGGACGTGACAACGAATAAGAACGTCTGATCGATGACCGTGATGAAGACTCTCGTGTGCCTTCCGGCTGGGCGATCCGATCGCCCACGGAAGGCCGAGGGTTCCGTCCTCCAGCGCCAAGGCCAATGCTCATGAGCGCCGATGAACTGTTCAAAGCGGGTCGACTTCGCGAGGCGATCGAGGCCCAGACCCTCGAGGTCAAGGCTCATCCCGCCGAGACCGCAAAACGCCTCTTCCTATTCGAACTCCTCGCCTTTGAGGGGGATCTCGGCCGTGCGCGGAAGCAGGTCGACGCCTTACATTTCGATCAGCCCGAGTTGCAGGCGGCCGTCCTCACATACCAGGGCCTACTGGACGCCGAAACTCGCCGGCGCGAACTGTTTGAGGCAGGTTCGCCACCACCGAAGTTTCTGACCGACCCCCCGGCCCATGTCCTCCTCCGGCTCGAGGCGGTTGCTCGGCTCCAGGCCGGCGACTCGGCTGCCGCCGCCGTTCTGCTGGCAAAGGCGAACGCCGACGTCCCTTCGTTCCGAGGCTCCCTCAACGGACAGCCCTTCGAACTCCTCCGCGATGTCGATGACCTGTTCGGCACTGTGATCGAGGTCATGGCCCGCGGCAGCTATTTCTGGGTCCCGCTCGAGCAGGTCGAGCGCTTGACGATGGGAGCACCCCGCTTCCCCCGTGACTTGCTCTGGATCCCCGCACGGCTCGAGCTTGCCGCCGCGTCCGGAGATGTATTCGTCTCGGCGCTCTATCCTTCCACTCATACCGATTCTGACGAGCTCGTTCAGCTCGGTCGGAAGACCGATTGGCGCGGCGATGAGGAAGCGCCCACTCTTGGTTACGGCCTGCGCACCTTTCTCATGGGCGACGACCCGATCGGGATCTTGGAATGGCGCGAGCTGATCGTCGAGACTGAAACTGAGACCGAGGGCGAGCCGGGGCCGGTGACCCAGCCCGAGGGATGATCGTGCTCTGAGCGGTCAACCAGGGAGCGGCCCTTTTCGTCTCGAAATCAGTGTATGCTTGGAATGAATGGGAGGTCGTTCTTGTCCCCAGTCGATCCCCATCGCGGCCTCGTCCCGTCGATTCTTGACCGACTGATACCTCAAGGGTCGCACTCGAACGTACCGACCCGATGGGATGGCGCGAACGTCGACCAGATGATCGAGGCGGTTCGTCGCGACCTCGAGGCCCTCCTCAACACAAGGCAGTCCCAAGGCGATCTGCCCAAATGCTACGAGGAGTTGACCCATTCGGTGTTCACGTTCGGGATTCCTGATGTAGTGATCCTCTCCACCATGGCCCTGGAACGGGACGGCGAGATGGGGCCAGTCATCGCCGAACTGATCGAGCGGTTCGAGCCTCGGCTGCGTGACGTCCAGGTCATACTGGCGGACAAGGATCCACTCGGCCGGGAGATCCGCTTTCATATCGAAGGGCGGTTACGCGTTGAGCCATACCCTGAGCTCGGGTTTGAGACCGTGCTGGAGCTGACGACCGGCCGGGCCCTGATTACGCCAAGCGAGGGATGATTCCACGATGAGCAAGACGCTCTATGCGTATTACGAACGGGAATTGCGATTCATTCGCCGGCTGGCGCAGGATTTCGCCCAGCAGTATCCGGCCGCCGCGGGGCGCCTTTTGCTGGAGCCGAATCGAAGCGCTGATCCGCATGTCGAGCGGATGATCGAGTCGTTCGCCCTGCTGGCGGGTCGCGTGCATCAGAAACTCGATGATGAGTTTCCGGAACTGACCGACGCGTTACTCAACACGCTCTATCCCCACTACCTTGCGCCGATCCCTTCGATGGCGATCGTTCAGTTTGAGCTCGATGCCAGTCGCGCGCGCTTGCCCGGTGGATTCACGATCGACAAAGGGAACCAACTCGTCACTCAGCCCGTGGGGGAGATCCCGTGCAAGTTCCGCACGGCCTACCCCGTGACGCTCTGGCCGGTTCGCTTGACCGAAGCTCGGCTCTCTCCACCACCCTTTCCTGCCGGTCTAGAGACCCCGCCCAAGGCCGCGGCCGCTCTGCGACTCCGGCTCGATTGCCTGGCCGGTTTACGGTTCGCCGACTTATCACTCGACCGGCTCCGGTTCTACCTGGATGGTGATGGCCCGACCACCGCCGCGCTCTACGAAGCCATCTTCAACCACACGATTCGGGTCGTCATTCGCCCGGCCACGCCTGATCCGCGATGGCCACCACTGACGCTCTCCCCCGACGAATGCCTGGGGCAGGTTGGGTTCGACCGCGATGAGGGGATGCTGCCCTACCCCAACCAGTCGTTCCTCGGCTACCGCCTGCTGACCGAGTTCTTTGCCTTCCCGAGCAAGTTCTACTTTTTCGACCTGACCGGTCTGGCGGCGTTGTCCACGGCATCTTATCCCGACAAGATCGAGGTGATTCTGTACCTGGACCGGACGTCGCCGACGCTGGAACAAGGAGTCAATCTCGACACGTTCCGCCTGGGCTGCACGCCGATCGTTAACTTATTTGAACAGACGGCCGAGCCAATCGCCCTGACGCAGGCGCAGTTCCAGTACCGCGTCGTCCCCGACGTGGCCCATCCGCTTGGCCTGGAAGTCCATTCGGTCAACGCTGTCCGGAGCACCGACCCGGTCGCTCGGACGACCACCGACTATCAACCTTTCTACTCGTTTCGCCACGCGCCTGAACGCCGCGACAATCAAGCCTTTTGGTATGCAAGTCGCGAGCCTTCGCTCCGTGAAGATGACGTGGGAACCGAGATCTACCTCAACCTGGTCGATCTTGGGTTCAACCCGAATTTACCTGCCGATTCGACGCTGGTTGTGTGGACCACGTGTACGAACCGTGACTTGCCGACGCGGCTGGAACACCTGGGCGACCGGTTGGCCCTCTGGCTCGTCACGGCCGCGCCGATCACGGGCGTCCGCTGCCTGCGGTCACCCACCCGGCCGATCCGGCCGCCGCTTCGGCGAGGCGCCCACTGGCGGCTGATCTCACACCTCAACTTGAACTACCTCTCGCTGGCCGACTCGGAAGAGGGGCTCGCCGCGCTCCAAGAAATCCTCCGGCTCTACGACTTCTCCGACCCTGAAGAGAGCGGACCCACAGCCTCGATCAATCGGCAACTGATCGAAGGCCTGACCTCCCTCCGCAGCCGTCGCGCGGTCGCTCGCTCGAGTGACCAGGACGAGGTGGGAATTTGCCGGGGCACGGAAATCACGATCGAATTTGATGAGGAGAAATACGTCGGCACCGGCGTCTATCTCTTCGCGTCCGTGCTCGAGCGATTCCTCGGTCTCTATTGTTCGATCAACTCGTTCACCCGGCTCGTCGCCACGACGAAGCAGGACGGGCGACCATTCAAGACCTGGCCCGCACGGGCGGGCTATCATGTGATCGTCTAGTATTTGGATGAAAGCATGAGCGATCTATTGCCAAAAAACCTCGCGCAACAGCTTTTCGAAGCGCCTTACGGGTTCGACTTTTTTCAGACCGTGCGCCTGCTCAACCGGCTCAACTCGTCGAGGGTGCCGGTCGGACTCTGGGGACCACCCGAGTCCGAGTCGGTCCGGTTTCGAGCCCACGTCTCGCTGAGTTTTCCTCCGAGCGCGATCGTCGACCTCGCGCTTCCCGGTCCGGGGTCGCGTGTTCCCGTACTGACCCAGGCCTTCTTTGGTCTGACCGGGCCGACCGGAGTTCTGCCCAGGCATTACACCGAGTTGCTGCTCCGGCTCGAGTCCTCAAAAGAGCCCGAGCGAGCGGCTCTGCGCGAGTGGCTCGATCTGTTTACCCACCGGCTTCTCTCCTTGTTCCATCGCGCCTGGGAGAAATACCGATTTCCGGTGACGTACGAACGCCGCGACTGGGGGAGTGGCGACTTCGACACCTTTAGCCAATCCTTGTTCAGCCTGGTCGGTCTCGGGACGCCCTCGGTTCGCAGCCGCCTTGTCGTCTCCACGGTGGCAACGATCGAAGGGACGAAAACGGAAGCGGCCTTGGCCCGCGTCGATGACCTCTCCTTGATCTACTACGCGGGAATTCTCGCCCACCGACCGCGGAACGCCATCGGTCTTGAGGCGCTCGTCGGAGATTACTTCGCACTCACCGCACGCGTCTCTCAGCATGTCGGGCAATGGCTGCTCCTCGAGCCTGACGATCGGACTCAGATCGGAGCCGACGCCACGCACAATCTGCTGGGTGCCGGCGCCGTGCTGGGTGACCGAGTCTGGGATGTGCAAAGTAAGATTTGTATTCATCTCGGTCCCCTCAGTTATACCCAGTTCGTCGAATTTCTCCCGGACCGCGCCCCTGTGGCGGAGCGCAAGGCCATCTTTCTGCTCGCCCAACTGGTGCGGCTCTACGTCGGCCAGGATCTTGATTTCGATGTTCGACTCATTCTTCGCGGCAACGAAGTTCCCGACTGCCTCCTGGAGGAGACTCAGGACATCGGTCCTCGACTTGGCTGGAACACCTGGCTTCGTAGCGAACCGGTGACCCACGACTGTGACGCTGTTTTCGAGGGGCATGAAGTCTTCCAACTCTCTTGATCTGGGCGAGCGTCTCGAGGAAGTCCGCTAGCCAGGGTGTTGGAGCAAGGTCGGGATCGTCCCCGTTCGGATCTCGAGCAGCAGGAGAAGTCCGCCGTCTCGGAGTCGATAGGGGCGAAGAAATCTTCCCGCATCTTCGCCGAGCACCCGGCCCACCGATCTGCGGGAGGCCGGTTTGGACCAGGCGGCGGTGGTGGAGAGCCCATCGACTCATTCCGCGGTGCGATCCAACTTGCTGACTGAGTACCGCGCTCGACCTCAGACGCGAGGCTGTCCTTCGTTGCGATCCGATCGGCCTACAGTTGTGGCCAGGATGCGGCCTCGGCTCAGCGCATCCGTGTGGCCGGACGGTTGCCGTCGGAGAGGGTTGGGATTATCCTCGGACCTCGATGGGCCGGGACCCGGGTCGCGTCGGCGCGGGGAAGGCTCGGCCGACGAACCGAGATGCCTCCATGATCCGACTTCCCTTCCGATCTGCCCTGTTCCTTTGCCTGGCCATGGCCATGGCCGCGCTTGCCCGAGGCGCTGACGACCCGCCCTATGACCTGATCCTGGCGGGCGGCCGGGTGGTGGACGGGACCGGCAACGCCTGGTTCCTGGGCGATGTCGCGATCCGGGGCGACACGATCGCGCGGATCACGCCCACCGGCCGGCTCGGAGACGCTCCGACCAAAAAACGGGTCGACGCTTCGGGGCTGGTGATCGCCCCTGGGTTCATTGATATCCAGGGCCACTCCCGCGAGGAACTGCTCTCCGGCGATGGTCGCCTGATCGGCAAGGTGACGCAGGGCGTGACCACCGAGATTCTGGGCGAGGGGGACTCCAACGCCCCGTCGCGGAAGAATTCCAAATTCGACGGACCCCGTGGATTCGACGCCTGGCTCCGCGCCATGGAAGCCCACGGCGGGTCGGTCAACTTCGGATCGTTCGTCGGCTCGGCCACGATTCGAAGCTACGCCAAGGGGATGACGCCAGGCGCTCCCTCCGTTGAGGAGCTGGAACTGATGAAGCGGCTGGTCCGCGACGCCATGAAGGACGGCGCCTTCGGCCTGGCCTCGGCCCTGATCTACCCGCCCGACAGCTTCGTCTCGACCGAGGATCTGATCGAACTCTCCCGCGCCATGGCCCCGTACGGTGGCGTCTACATTACTCATATGCGGTCCGAGGCCGACCGCCTCCTGGAAGGGATCGATGAGGCGATCCGGATCGGTCGCGAGGGGGGCGTTCCGGTCGAAATCTATCACCTCAAGGCCGCGGGCAAGCGGAACTGGGAGAAGGCCGCCGCGGCCATCGCCCGGATCGCCGACGCTCGCGCTCGGGGCCAGGACGTGAGCGCGGACATGTACCCATATGATGCAGCCGGGACCGGCCTGACCGCCTGCCTCCCTCCCTGGGCCTCGGCCGACGGCAAACTGTTCGCGAACCTTGCCGATCCCCAGATCAGGGCCAAGATCCGCGAGGAGATTCTCCATCCGACGTCGGACTGGGAGAACCTGGCCGAACTCTCGACGCCCGAAGGCGTGATGGTCCTCGGCCTGAATAAGCCCGAGCACAAAAAGTACGTTGGCAAACGCCTGTCCGAGATCGCCAAGGATCAGAACAAGGATTGGGTCGACACCGCCATCGACCTGATCCTGACCGAGCGTCAGCGGGTCAGCACGATCTATTTCATGATGTCCGAGGCCAATGTGAAGCTTCAGCTTCAGCAGCCCTGGATCAAGTTCGGCACAGACGCGTCGGGCCATAACCCCGCCAAGGCGAAAGGTCTGACTCATCCCCGTTCCTACGGCACATTCCCGCGCATCCTCGGCAAGTACGTCCGCGACGAGTCGGTGATCCCCCTGGAAGATGCCATCCGCAAGATGACCTCCGCCGTCGCTGCCCGTCTCTCGATCCCCGACCGTGGATTGCTCCGCGAAGGCTTCCGGGCCGATGTCGTCGTTTTCGACCCCGCCACCATCGCTGACCGCGCCACCTTCGAGCAGCCACACCAGAACTCCATCGGCATCCGCTTCGTGTACGTCAACGGCGTCCTCGTTGTCGAAGACGGCAAGCACACAGGCGCCAAGCCCGGTCGCGCCGTCCGCGGCCCTGGCTACACAGCAACGCCAAGTCCGTGATTCCAGCCAGGTCGGGTGGGGTGCTCCTGGTCTCGCCCCCAAGTCATCCAGACGGGGATGAAGGAAGGCGTGACCGGGAGCTCCAATCGTCTTGCGGAGTCTCTGTGAACGATGGGATGAGGCTCGACTACGGGCGGTTGAGGGAGGAGAACAGGGACTCTCCGGCGGCCGGCGAGGAGGGGAACCGTGCCCGACACGCGCAAGCACCGTGGTTCCGGACCTGAGGACGGGGTCTGGTTCAGCCGTGAGGCCCGGCCTGCTCTCACGGCGGCCGTGGCCGACCTGTCGTGGCTGCTCTCTCGAGGATATGCCTTGCCGTCAGCATTGAAGCTGGTCGGCGACCGCCATCGCCTGGTGGAGCGGCAACGGACGGCCGTTTTCCGCTCCGCCTGCTCCGACGAGGCCCTGGCCCGTCGACGGGCGAGCCGGCTCGATCTCGGTGCGCTTCGGGGTCGGCCGCTTCGAGTCGACGGGTTCAACCTGGTGCTCACTCTGGAGTCGGCCCTCGGGGGCGGGATCGTTCTGGGCGGCCGTGATGGCTGCTTCCGCGATCTGGCCGGCGTGCACGGGACGTATCGACGTGTGGAGGAGACGCGGCCGGCTCTCAGGCTCGCGGCGCGGTGGCTGGCGGAGTGGGGCGTCGGCCCGTGCACCTGGCTGCTCGACGCTCCGGTTTCTAATAGCGGCCGACTCGCCGCAATGATCCGCGAGGAGCACGCCGGGTGGTCCGCCGAGGTCGTACCCGACCCCGACGCTCTCCTCACCACCCCTGGCGACCCGGTTGTGACTGCCGATGCCGCCATTCTTGACCGTTGTGAGGCCTGGGTTAACCTGGCCCGTGCCCTCGTGGAGGCGGGGGTGCCGACGGCGTTTGTCGTCGACCTCGGGTGAGGCCAGGCCTCAGGTTCTCGGGATCGAGCCACCCGGTTCGAGGAAGTCGTGGCTGCCTCGCGAGAGGGACCGGCCGCAGCGGTCGTTTTGAATGAGCTGGACCGGCGGATGGCTCCATCGGATGGCATATCCACGAGCGGTTTCTGTCTGTATGATATGCCGTAGAAAGCGATGCAACTTGCCATGTGGCCATGCCCCGGACGGGGTGCCGCAATGAAATCCCGCACCTTCCACTTCCCGGTCGTACTCTTTCTGATTGCCGGCCTGTTCGCTCAAGTTGGCCTGCTCAGGGTGTCCCGCTCGGCCTTTGCGCCCCTCGGCTCATTTCCCGCCCCAGTCTCCTCGGATGCCGATCCGGTCGATGACACGCCCCCCGAAGAGGAAGACGATCGCGGCGAAGAAACGACGCGGGACGAGCTCAACTTCGGCGGGTCTTCATCGCCCAGCTTCCGCCGCGGTCTGATTGGTCCTTTGAGTTTCCCGAGGGGCGCGACGCTCCCCGCGATGCATGTCTCTCGGCTCGTTCCGTGCGCCGGCCATTTCCTCGCCGTCGGCCGCGAGCTCCGGTACTGGATCCAGTCGCCGCTCTGCTGAGCCGACACTCCCCACTCGCGCCAAAAACGACAGTGACAGGGGCCAATGACCGTGGCGGTCTCGTCGGACGAGACGGCTCAGGTAAGTGATGGCGTGTCATTGGGCGGCCGTGCCTGGTTTTCGAAGGGGGGGGGGGACTGCGATGGCGGAAGACGAACTTCGCACGGGATCTGCCAGCCCGTCAACCAGGTCCGGGCCTCGCCCGGACGCAGGGTATTGGCTCGACCCAGGCGCTCAACTCGCTTACCTCTGGGGCGAGTGGCGATTGATGTTCCGGCCCGGGACTGTGGTGGCCGATGCGCTGGCGGGGATATCGGTCGCCCTGGTGGCTATGCCGCTCTCGCTGGCGATCGCCAGGGCCTCGGGTGTGGGGCCGGTGGTCGGCCTGATCACGGCGATCGTCGGGGGCATCGTCGTAGCGCTCTTCGGCGGCTGCCGGCTCCAGATTTCGGGCCCGGCCGCGGCCATGACGTTCCTGGTCTCGGAGATCGTGGCGAAATACGGTGTATCGGGGCTGGTGGCGTCAACTCTGATCGCCGCGATTCTCCAGCTCTTGGCCGGGGCGTTGCGGCTCGGCCGGCTCATGCAATTGATCCCTCGGCCGGTGATCGCCGGCTTCCTTTCCGGCATTGGCCTGACGATTCTCTGCACCCAGTTGCCCGTGATCCTTGGCTATGAGGTTTCCCACACCGAGGAGGGGGGGGCGCTGGCCTTGCTCTGGGAGACGGTGCGGCAGGTCCACCGAGCCGAGCCCATGTCGATCGTAGTCGGCCTGGCCGCGGCCGGAGCGATGCTCGGCCTGCCCAGGGGCTCGCGGAGGTTGCCTACCCCCTTGATCGCGGTCGTCGTTGCGACCGTGCTACCGATTGTGTTTGGCTGGACTCGAGTGGCGCTGCTGGGTGAATTGCCCACGCAGATCCCGTGGCCGAGCCTGCGGCCGGTGCCTTGGGGGTTGTGGAATGAGCTGGTGATTGCCGCCCTGGCGATCTTTCTGCTGGCCTCACTGGAGTCGCTGCTCTCGGCCTCGGTGGTCGATTCCCTGGCCAAGGGGATTCGCACGGACCATGACCAGGAGCTGATCGGCCAGGGCCTGGGTAACCTGGCCTCGGCCTTGTTCGGCGGTCTCCCGGTGACTGGGGTGATCGCCCGATCGGCGACGAACATCCAGGCGGGGGCACGGACCCGGCTGGCGGCGATTCTCCACGCATTGATCTTACTGGCCATGATGTTTGCGCTGGCCCCGTTCGTGGCCCGGATCCCACTGGCGGCCCTGGCCGGGGTGCTGATGGCAGTGGCGCTGCGGATGATCGAGTTCCGGATGCTTCGGGCTCTCTGGCGTGGTAGCCGGGCCGAGGCGGCCGTGTTTCTGACCACGGCCGGGACGATTCTCATGACCGACCTGATTGTCGGAGTCCCGGTGGGAATGCTCGCTGCCTTCCTCTACGTCGTCTACCAGATGTCTCAGCTCAATGTCCGGTCGGTCCCGCTGTCCGAGGTGACCCCGGGCGCACCGGATGACGACGCCGGGCACTGCCAGGCCGTCCGGCTGATCCGGGTCGAAGGGCCGCTCTTCTTCGCCTCCGGTTTCCACTTACGAAACGCCATGAGCCGTGTAAATGGTGATCGCTGCGTGGTGCTCGACCTGGATCAGGTGCACTTCCTTGATGTGACCGGTGCCGAGATGCTCGAGGAGGCCGTCGGATTGCTCCGCCGCCGAGGCGCCGAGGTCCTGTTGGCCAGACCGACGGACTCGGTCACTACGCGGCTGCGAGGCCTGGACCACGTGCAGTTCCCTGCCTTGCGGGACTGCCCCACCTACGCTTTTCTGCGGGACGCAATGCTCCACGCCGCCGCCGAGATCAGGCCGGAGAACCTCTGTCAGGCCTGCCAGGCCGAGGGCCGGTGTGCTGCCCTCGAGCACGCTCTGGAGGGAATCGGGGCGCTCGACCGGACGCCCGTACCCAAGGTCCGCGCGGTCATTTCCCGGAGCCAGGGCACGACCGTTGCGGCCGAGGATCCCGCTCGCGAGCGACGAGGGCGGGTGTCGCCCCTGGGCACGCTCAGGTCCGAGTCGACCGGGTTGGGGGCGGCGACCTCATGGAACTGTCGGATGGCCCTCCCTACGATCGCCGCCTCGGGGTTCGTCGATCCCCGGGCCACGGTCATCGGCGATGTCAGTGTGGGTGAGCATGTCTCAATTGGGCCAGACACGTCGGTGCGTGCCGACGAGGGGACGCCGTTCTATATCGGATCCGACACGAACATTCAAGATGGCGTGACTCTGCACGGTTTGCCGGGCAAGCTCATCCTGGTCGAGGGGCGAGCTTACTCTGTTTATATTGGCCGGGGTGTTTGCCTGACCCACCACGCGTTGATCCATGGCCCCTGCTACATCGGTGACCGTTGCTTCATTGGTTTCAAAGCGATGGTGCACGACGCGGTCATCGGCGAAGGGTGCGTGATCGGCCTGGGCGCGGTGGTCATCGGGGTTAGCCTGCCGCCTGGCCGCTACGTCGGCCACAACGTCGTCGTCGAAAACCAGGACCAGGCTGATGCCCTGCCCGCCGTCGGAGTCGACTCGGAGCGGCTGCATGACGAAATAGGCGAGACGGACCCGGAATTCGCCACCGCGCTCCGAGAGTCCTCGTGGGCGACCGCCAATGGCCCGAAGCCTTCAACTGGCGGCAATATCGCGATTGGTTAGATTTGTTCGCTGCTGATTGGTTGCGGGCTTGAGGTGCGGTTCTACGGCTCCTGGTGCACCGCTTTGGTGTGCCCTGACAGCATCGGGCGGAAATCGCCTACAGTCTCCTGCCCCACCCCGAGGTCGAATCTCGAAGCGCAGGGCTGATCCGCAGCCGTTCCGAGGTTGACCATCATCGCGATCGTGGGCAGTAACCGGCTGAGTTGCTCGGCACGCTCCGGGTGCTCCCGGGTGTACCGTTCCAGGTCCGGGGACTCACCAGCCTGGAGCCGATCGGCCAGTTCCGCGGCCCATCGCGCCAGGATTGGGTCGCCCACTTCCGCCTCGTCCTCGTCGACATCCTTGTTGAATGGGATGTTCATGAGGTGTGTTCGCCGGACTCGTTGGTGATCCGGTCGCGCACTGAGATGAGAAGCATGTGGGCCGCGAAGGCAAAAGCCACTTGAATATTCCTACCTCCTTCGTGCCCGTCCCTGCCGTGAGAGGTAAGAGGGAGAACTTCGTCGGACCGATTCAAGACGGAGGGCGACGTCGCCCCTAATGGAAATCCCGCCTCAAGTGTTGAGGCTCACATCGATCTCCATCCGCGTTTGGCTGATCTCGGAATTCACCGAGGCTTTCTTGTGTGAGGGTAGCGGCGAGGATCTTGCCGTCGTACAAGATCGAAATCTCCAAGATGTCGATCAAGCGGAGGCCGTTGGACGACCGTAGCTCTTTTTAAACGGTACGGCAAGATCTCGTCTCAATCTTTTAATTGGCATCACGAGGCTTAACTGAGAGGCACGATAACTCGGCTTCCGCACTCGACATGGTGGGAGCGGCCAAGGTCTCGTATTACTTAATGGAACACTAAATTACGATTACTCAATTTGGGTTAATGATGTTCCGGTGGGTTCGCGTTGGCCGCCAAACAGTCGACGAGGTGAGACGACGAGGCTATGCTCGCCTGTGGTTACTCACCCATGAACTGAAGAAGGCTTCTTCCCGCTCAGGTCCACCTGGATGTCCCCTCTTTATTAAGTTCTGCAAGAATCGAAAAAAGGTAACGGAGAATCGCCTGAGATTGCGAAATATTGGTGATTCTCGACCGATCTAGGGTCTGTTTGGCGGAGGAAGAGGCTGGAACGTGAGTTGCAGGACTCCCGAGGGCAGCGCCCGATCGACTTCGAATCGATCGGGACGCAACTGTCACTAAATCTGTGACCTAATCTTCCTTTTCTTTTAGCCGCGGTCTTTTGAGTTGGGTCCAGAGGGGTTTTGCAATGGCGATCAATGACTCGGAAACTGAGTCTCTCCTTCGGCAAGCCGGCAAAGGCGATGCGGTGGCTGTGGGGCGGTTACTCGAGAAGTATCGGCCCAAGCTTAAGCAGATGGTTGCCGTTCGGCTCGACCGCCGCATCGCATCTCGACTCGATCCTTCCGATGTTGTTCAAGACGTTCTGACCGATGCCGGCATGAACCTTGAGGCCTATCTCAGTGCTCCCCCCCTTCCGTTCTATCCCTGGCTCCGTCGCTTCGCGCAGGAACGTGTCATCCAACTCCACCGGCACCATCTCTTTACGGACAAGCGGAGTTTATTTCGGGAGCAAGCGGGGGGCGGGTTTTTGCCGGATGAAACGATGGGTCAGCTTGCCGACGTGCTCGCCTCTAGCCAGAGTACTCCCAGCCAGCATGTCATTCGCGGTGAACTGTGTCAGCAGGTCCGAAAGGTGCTCGATGAACTCGCCGCTCGCGATCGCGAGGTACTGGTTTTGCGGTATCTCGAGGACCTTTCGTTCCCTGAGATCGCCTTGGCTGCCGGGCTCACTGAGGGAGCGGTGAAAATGCGACACCTCCGCGCCCTGGAACGAATTCGAGTCCTCCTCGGCTCCGTGGATGGGGCTTCAGGTTGATTCTGAGAGAACGACGCGTCGCCAGGCTCTCCTGAATTTGATGCGGTCGATCCCAGTCTTGCCGGGTGGGCCGCCGAGTTGCCGGACCGCCCCCGGCCGGTCGCCCCGGACGTACAGGCGAATCCTGCCCAGGCCCTTGTGCCCGATCGGATACGCGACACCGGTCCTCGAGAATCATCGCGCGTGGCAGGCCAAAGCTCAAGAGAATGGAGCCGCCGGGCCTCCTCGACCCCAACGCGGCTGGGTGGCAGTGCCGGCAGGCCACCTTCGGAATTCGCGCGATTTGAATCGCGGACGGCCGGTCGCCTCGCACGCATTCTTCTGACGCGAATTGAGATCCACCCTCCTCAGCCTTGCCGCCAGCAGACCTCCATCTCATGGTCACAGACGTCATCAAGATCGTTGACAAGCGGGCCGCCCGGCGCAGCTCGCCTTCTTGAATTGATACCTGAGAATGCCCCGGCTCCCTTGACCTGGATCGGCCTCGTTCCTACATTTCTTACCGAATGGTATAGAAATGGCGGTCAGGGATATGGCTGGGGAGAAGGCTGACGAGGTGGTTTGCCCCATTGCGTTGGCGGAGGCGACGGCTTTGGCACTTCAAACGGGTCGAGCTGGTGCCTTGACGGTTAAGACGGCCGTCGCCGAGTCCGGGCGAGCTTTCGGCCGGCTCGACGTGTTTGTGAGTAATGTAAGGGATCGCGGTGGTCCAACCGCTCGACGAATTCTCCCTGGAACACCTTGATCGGTAGCGCTGAGTGATCTGATTCGTTCGCGATCAAACCACGGAAATCAAGTTCTGAACGGGCACTCTTTTCCTGAGGATTACGATGTCGAAAAAGCTCGAAGGGCAAGTCGCCGTCGTCACAGGAGCTTCCAAAGGGATTGGCGCTTCGATTGCGAAGCAACTCGCCGAGGCGGGAGCGGCGGTCGTGGTCAACTACTCCTCCAGCAAGGAGGCTGCTGACAGCGTCGTGTCCGAGATTGTCAGTGCGGGCGGACAGGCGATTGCCGTGCGGGCGGACGTCTCAAAGCCGACGGAGATCGACCGGCTCTTTTCCGAGTCGAAGAAGGCGTACGGCCGGCTCGACATTCTGGTCAATAATGCTGGTATTTATGAGTTTTCGCCGCTGGATGGGATCACGGAGGAACACTTTCACAAGCAGTTCAACCTCAATGTCCTGGGCCTGATTTTCGCGACGAAGGCGGCCGTGGAGCACTTCGATGCGGCCGGTGGGAGCATCATCAATATCGGCTCTGTCGCTGGGGACTCGCCTCCACCGGGCGCCTCGGTATACAGCGCCACCAAGGCGGCCGTGGATGCCGTCACGAAATCGCTCGCCAGGGAGCTGGGAGCGAGAAACATCCGAGTGAACTCACTCAATCCCGGGATGGTGGAGACCGAAGGCGTGCATTCCGCCGGATTCATGGATACGGATTTACTTAAACAGGCGCTTGCGCGGACTCCACTCGGTCGCATCGGTCAGCCGAAAGACATCGCCATGATCGCCGTCTTCCTTGCCTCCGAGGACTCCGCGTGGCTCAACGGTGAGACTCTGTTCGCTTCGGGCGGATACTACTAAAAAACGACCCGCGACCGAGCGATAGAACCGAGGATTCTTACGGTTTCCGCACCGGGTTGGTTTGCAGTAGCACGGCCGGCCCGGCCGTAATTCCCTCCGGATCGGCGGGAGTCTAAGGAATGGCCCTGGGCCGAGGAGGGTACGGCCGGCCGTGCTACTCCGATCCCGAAACGGGGTGCTCAAGGCTCGAATTGAGATTCGACGTGACGCTGCAAAGGGACCTGAGGCACGGAATTCGCCTCCTTCCAAAGTTCGGTCGAGACGAGGGCCACGCGGAAGCCCAGGCCGGAGCCGCAACTTTGGACCGTACCCACGGCACGTGCCGTGGACAAGCAGCGCGGTCCTTTGTCATACCAGCAGCCACCGCGAAACGCCCGATTTGACGAGGTCAGCCCTCTGAATGAGTGAGTGCCGCTCATCGGCTGTGGCTTCGCATGATCACGGCACCATTCCCAGACGTTTCCGTGCATGTCGTGCAGCCCCCAGGCGTTTGCGGGATAGCTGCCGATCGGCATCACGCCATGGTGGTAGGGTCCGTTGGGTGCGTTGTTGAAGGGCTCGGTCCCGTCGAAATTGGCTTGCACACTCCCGAGTCGGTTGCCGAATGCCGTGGCTGTTGTCGTCCCTGCACGGCAGGCGAACTCCCACTGCGCCTCGGTTGGCAGGCAGTAGACCCACCCCACTTCGAGCCGGCCCGCTGCGCGTTCGGTCGTGGTGAGCCGGAAACAGAACTCCTCGGCCTCATCGTGGTTCATAAAGTAGATGGGATAATTCGGACCTTCGCCTGCATGGGGACGCTTGGATCCGTCCCCGAGTGGGCGGGGTCGCCCTGGATCGATGGCCCGCTGTTGAGCCAAGGTCTTGCCCATGACACGTTGCCAATCGGCCTGGGTCACCTCGAACTTGCCCATCCAAAACCCGCGACTGAGGGTCACCCATACCGGATTGCTGTCCAGATACCTTCCGGAGGGATTCCTCGGGCCGCCGCCCAAGGAGAACGCGCCTGGCGGACACCAGCAAAAAATCATCCCCAGCACGTTGTCATCTCGTTCTTGGCCGGCGCGTACCAGTTCGTCGGAGTCAATTTTCGTGGGCAGACCCTCGGCCAACTGGACGAACCCGCCTCGCGTCGTGGCAAGGGCCGGCATGGGCGCGGAGGGCTTATGGTACAGGCGAGCCAGGAAGTTCGCTGCCAGACTGATCGCAACGACCGCGAGTCCAGTCCGGAGGAGAGGCCGCAATGCCATCGGCCGCTTCTCAGGTAACGAATTCACAGGACACGCTCCGTTTCCAGATTCGATTGGTCCGATGAGCAATTCGCGGTCAGCGAATCCGCTGTCTGAAACTTGGCGGGAGCCAAGCGGTTTTCGCTCGTCCTGCGAGGAAATGAAGGGGAATATTTAGAGACGCAATGATGATTGTCCGTCAAAGAACACTGAGCGGTCGACTGGGGGGGGGCGCGGACCGCCTCATGTCGCTGGCTAATCATAGAGAGCAACTTGTGTATGTGGGGCACTTGTGGATTGCTGTCGTAACCTGAGGCGCTTCGCTTGGCTACTTTAATTCCAGAGGTTGAACTGCCTTTCGTAGCGATTTCAGATCGCGTTGCGGAGGTTCGCCGAAGAAGCGGCGGTACTCTCGGCTGAACTGAGATGGGCTTTCATACCCAACGCGGTATCCTGCGGCCGCCGCGTCAAGTGCCTCGCTCAGCATCAATCGCCGGGCTTCCTGGAGCCGCAATTGCTTCTGGTATTGCAGCGGACTCATCGCTGTCACGGCTTTGAAGTGGTGGTGGAGCCCTGATGAACTCATGTGAACCTCGCGGGCAAGTGCCTCGATGCGGAACGGCTGGGCAAAGTTCCGCTTGATCCACCGAATCGCCGTGGCGATCCGTTGGGCCTGCCCGTCCTCCGCGGCAATCTGACGGAGTCGAGCCCCCTCCTCTCCCATCAGAAGTCGATACGTGATCTCGCGCAGAGCCAGCGGCGCCAGGATGCCGATGTCTCGCGGATTGTCGAGCAGGTGCAGGAGCCGAACGACCGCGTCGAGCAAGGGGAATTCGATCGGGCCGACCGCCATGCCCCGTCCCAGCGGTACGTCCTGCGTCTGTGACGGCCCGAGATCCATCAGCAAATCGCCGATCTGGCCGGGATCAAGGTCGATCTTGAGGCTCAGATAGGGAGATTCGGGCGACGAATCGATGACCTGACTTACCACGGGGAGATCGACGGAGACCAGGAGGAATCGGGCCCGGTCATATCGGTACGTCTCCCCGCCAAGCATCACCAGTTTGCTGCCCTGGGCAATGATGCAGAGGCCAGGTTCATAAATGCCCTGATACTGTGGGGAACTCGTCGAATAACGATAAAGGCATAACGGGGCGATCGCCGTCGGATGCACGCCGTCCTGGCCGGTGAAACGTTCCACGAGGGCCGCGAGTTCTGCGAGTTTCGGTTCAAGCATTGTGTGGACTGCCTCGGAACCCGATCCGTTGCTTACCAGTTCTGTTGATGGGGAGGCGCAGACAAGATTCTCTGAATTCTGCTCGGTCTTGCAGGATTATGCAAGGATTGCCCGGGATCGCGTTATCGATTTTACGCATCTCCTCGTACAATCCCCTTGGAAATGCGGCGTTCGACCGCGGTGGATTGATTGATTTCTCGGAGGATCTGGCAATGTCGACGCAGGAAAATGGGATCGAGGGGAAGGTCGTCGTCATCACCGGTGCGAGTAGTGGAATTGGCGAGGCCACGGCGCGGATGTTGGCCCGCCACGGCGCTCGACTTGTGGTGGGGGCCCGCCGGGTCGAGAGGTTGGAAGCCCTCGTCTCGGAAATCAGAGCAGGCGGCGGCACGGCGGAGTTTCAGGCTGTCGACGTCACCAAACGTGATCAAGTCGCGTCACTTGTCAATCTGGCGAAGGATGTCTACGGCCGGGTCGACGTGGTGGTCAACAATGCAGGGATCATGCCACTCTCGTTGCTGGAACAGCTCAAAGTCGACGAGTGGGATCGAATGATCGATGTTAATATCAAGGGGCTTCTCTATGGGGTCGCGGCCGGTCTGCCGATCATGAAGGCGCAGAAGTCGGGTCAGTTTATTAACATTTCCTCGATCGGGGGACATTACGTCATGCCGACGGGCGCTGTTTACTGCGCGACCAAGTTTGCGGTCCGCGCGATCTCCGACGGACTGCGTCAGGAGGTTGGCCCCGACATCCGGGTGACGATCATCTCACCAGGCGTGGTGGAGTCGGAACTCGCCGAGACCATCTCCGACCAGGAGACGAAGCAGCAGATCGAGGAATTCCGAGAGATGGCGATTCCGGCGGACGCGATCGCCCGAGCGATCCTCTTTGCGATCGAGCAGCCCAGGGACGTCGCAGTCAGCGAGATGATCGTGCGACCCACGGGTGGACATTGAGCAGTTTCAGGAATTAATGATATTTTATTGGTTTTGAGGCAGTGAGCGGGTGCCCAGGGAATGATTCTTTCCGCGCCGCCCTTGGTTCTTGGAATTCTATGGGCGAGCGGGGTGCTTGGGCTCTCCGCTCGCCTACTTGATGATCCGTTTAGAAGCCGGACAAGACAGTCTTGCCGATCGAACGACCGCTTTCGATGAGCGCATGCACGCGACGGAGATTCGCGGCGTTGATGGGGCCGGCGTCATCGACCATTGTGGTGCATAAGACTCCGGCATCGACCAGGTCGGCGACTTCGTTCAGTAAATGGTGCTGGGCGATCATGTTGGCCGTGCCAAACAAAGGGCGGGTGAACATGAACTCCCAGTGGACCGATGCACTCTTGCGCTTGAATGGCAAGATGTCGAGTGCCTTGGGATCATCAATGACCGCCAGCTTACCCTCAGGGGCGATGGCCTCGATGATCGCGGGCAAATGCCTGTCTGTGGCACTTAGGCTGGCAATGAACTCGACTCGATCGATCCCAATCTCCTTCAACGCTTCGTTGAGTGGTCGGTGGTGGTCGATGACATGGTGAGCTCCCAACTGTCGGCACCAGGCGTTGGTCTCAGGGCGGGAGGCCGTGGCCACAATGGTCAGTCCGGTCATTCGTCGCGCGAGCTGATTCAGGATGGAACCGACGCCCCCCGCGCCATTGATGATCAGCAGGGTGCCTGCCGGTGCTTTGACTCCATACCCGACCCCGAGCCGATCGAACAACAGTTCCCACGCCGTGATGGAAGTGAGTGGCAGGGCCGCGGCCTGAGCAAAAGTGAGCGAACTGGGTTTTCGACCCACAATACGCTCATCGACCAGGTGGAACTCGCTGTTCGTGCCTGGCCTTGAGAGAGAGCCGGCGTAGCTGACCTCGTCGCCCGGTCGGAACAGCGTCACGTCGGCCCCGACCGCGTCGACCACTCCGGCCGCATCAAAGCCGAGCACGCGGGCTTCGCCTGCTTCTGGCGCCGCCCTCATTCGTACTTTCACATCGACAGGATTGACGGAAACCGCGCGGACCGCGACCCGCAGATCTCGAGGGCCCGGGTCCGGTTTGGGCAACTCGAGATCGATGAGTGCCTGATCGTCCGTGATCGGCAGAGAGGCGCGGTATCCGACAGCTTTCATGGTTCTCTCCAGCAGGGAGCAGCGAGCGGTCATCTGAACGGCGAACGGAAATCTTCGCTAAAGATTGACCGCTTTCAAGGCCTGGGCGTGATAGCGATCACCGGCCGCGGACCCCACCGGGAAGACGTTGTTGATTTGCTCGAGGTCTTCCGGAGTGAGTTGGACGTTGACCGCGCTCAGATTCTCCTCGAGGTATTTGAGCCGTTTGGTCCCAGGGATCGGCACGATGTCTTCGCCTTGAGCCAGGACCCAGGCGAGGGCCAGTTGGCTCGAAGTACAACCTTTGACTTTGGCGAGCTCCTCGATTTTTTTCACCAGGTCGAGGTTCTTGGCAAAATTCTCCCCCTGATAGCGAGGCGCATTGCGACGGTAATCATCGGCGGGCAGGTCGTCGATCGTTCGGAATTGTCCCGTGAGAAATCCACGGCCCAGTGGGCTATAGGCGACGAATCCGATTCCGAGTTCGCGTACGGTCGGCAAGATCTCGTGCTCGACCTCACGGCTCCAGAGCGAGTACTCCGTTTGGAGCGCGGTGATGGGATGGACCTTCGCCGCGCGGCGAATTGTCTCGGGTGCGGCCTCCGACAGCCCAAGGTATCGGACCTTACCGGCTTGCACCAGTTCGGCCATGGCGCCGACCGTTTCTTCGATGGGCGTATTGGGGTCGACGCGGTGCTGGTAGTAGAGGTCGAAGTGATCGACGTGAAGTCGCGTCAGGCTTGCATCGCAGCACTCTTTCACGTATTGCGGATCGCCGCGGACTCCGAGAAAATCGCCATTGGCGTTACGGACGTTGCCGAACTTGGTCGCGAGTACGACCTGCTCGCGTCGATTGGCGATCGCCTTTCCGACGAGCGTTTCGTTGCGCCCCACTCCGTAGATATCGGCCGTGTCGAGGAATCGCCGCCGGCGTCCAGGAAGCGGTGGATGACGCGGATGGATTCTTCGTCGCTCATTCCCTTGGGATCGTAGAATTCACTCATGCCCATGCAGCCGAGGCCGAGAGCCGAGACGCTGAGACCGCTACTGCCGAGAAGACGTTTCCGCATCGTCGATCTTCCTGTTGTCGAGGTTCTTTGGATTCGTGCGCTGAGCCCCGAACCGACGAGTTTCGAGACTCTGTCGCAAGGAAACCGGGCTGTCTGTCTGCCCCGGAGGCCGAAATACGCGGGAGAAACTCGTTCCTACGCAAGAGCGTGGGAACGAGATCCCGGTATCCTTGCTACAGTCTCAGTTTCAACCGGTTTTCTTCTCCGTGTTCACAAACCGCGCCTGCCGACGTAGGCTTGATCGCCTGGGTGAACAAGGAGCTCCGGATTCAGGTCTGAACGGACCAGACTCCGGGTTTTCAGTCACAACACTTCGTGAGATCTCTGATCTATCGGCGGCGATAACTTTCGATATTGTAGGATGCAGGTCTAGATCCGGTGCGCATTCGATGAGTTGTCGGTGGAAGTACGACGGTCGTTGGCCGCGTCGACAAGGGCCCGGGATTGGCCGTCGCCTTCTGAGGAAGTCTTGCCGCCCACTTTCTCTCATCCGCTTCTCTGGTCATGCCATGCGACTGCGCATCGAGGGATTGATGGCTGTGACTTCGCTCGGATTGACGATCTCCTGAGTGCAATGAATTGGCGTAGCCACGGCGTTTCTGGTTCTCACTGGTGTGCGGATTTCCGGCGCGGGGTCAGGTAGAATACCGCTGATCGAGTCAAGAGCCGAACCAAGGAGGGGGCGATCTGGCGGAGGAGCGATCATGCCAATGCAGCAGGACGTCATCCTGGACGATCTGTCGGGTTGTGGTGAGATGGGCTCTCTGTTGCGGTCGTTCGACTGGTCAAAGACGCCGATCGGTGGCGTGGAAACCTGGTCTCCTACATTAAGCCAGACTGTGCTGAGGCTCCTGGCCAACCGGTGCCCTCGAATCTTGTGGTGGGGGCCGCACTACGTTCAGATCTACAACGACGCCATGCGGCTGATCCTGGGAGCAAGGCATCCGAAATCCGTGGGGCAGCCGGCCGCGGAATGCTGGTCGGAGCACTGGGAGGTGCTCGGCCCGCTCATCGATACCCCGTTCCAGGGTGGGCCAGCGACCTGGTGCGAGGATATCGGGCTCGCGTTCGAACACCCTGGGGTTGGTGAGAAGGCCCCTGTAACGATCGCCTGCCGCCCCGTGCCCGATGAGGATGCACCTGGCGGAATCGGTGGCATTCTGGCCACCATCCACTCGGAGGCCTTCCCACTCGGAACGCGGCACCGACGCCAGATCGGCGACTCCCGCTGGACGATCGACACGGCGGCGCCACCGGGCGGACCCGCGAGCCTGTTCTTCGGCGACTTTGGCTCTGTCCCCGAGAATCGGGAGGCGACGCGCAAGGAGGAGGTCCCGCGAGAGAGCGAGGAAAGGTCTCGCCGCCTCGTGGAGAAGTTGCCGCTGGCTATGTGTGCATGTAATCATGAAGGCGTCTTGACGTATTATAACGACTATGCATCGAATCTTTGGGGCTGGTCCCCGCGAATCGGCGATCGGGTTCACCGCTATTGCGGCGCCGCCAAGCTCGTTTGGCCGGACGGCACCGAGCTCTTGCACGAGCAGTCGCCGATGGCCCAGGCGCTTCGGGACGGGACCGCTTTTCGCAACCGGGAGCTCGTCATCGAGCAGCCCGAGGGGCGACGGATCCCCGTTTTTGTGAATATTGACCCTATCCGGGACGCGGGCGACCGGATCGTCGGGGCCATCAACGTCTTCGTGGACGTCACCGAACTCAAGCAGGCCCAGGCCGAGTTGCGCCTGGCCAAGGAGGCGGCTGAGGCGGCAAACCGGGCGAAGGACGTCTTTCTGGCCAACGTCAGCCATGAGATTCGCACCCCCTTCGGCGGCATCCTCGGCATGACCGAGCTGGTGTTGGAGACGCCCTTGACCGACGACCAGCGGCAATGCCTGCTCACGATCAAGGCCGCGTCCGAAAGCCTCCTCGGCCTGATCGACGGCCTGCTCGACTACTCGAAGATTGAGGCGGGCAAACTGGAACTGGACCCAGCCGAATTCTCACTTCGGGCGGTCCTGTGCGAGACGATGCGGACCCTCCAGGCTCGGGCTCATGAAAAGGGGCTGAAGCTGGCCTGCGACGTGCGGCCGGGCGTCCCCGACGCCCTGGTTGGTGACGCGGGCCGGCTGCGCCAGGTGCTCCTCAACCTGGTCGGTAACGCGATCAAGTTCACCAAGCAGGGGCGTGCCGACGTGCGGGTGGAACCATTCGCGGACAGCCCCGAGTCCGAGGGGGAAACGGTGGTGAGATTCGCGGTGACCGACACCGGCATCGGCATTCCGCCCGACGGTCAGGAGCGGATCTTTCAGGCGTTCGAGCAAGAGGACGGCTCGACCACGCGGCAATACGGCGGCACCGGCCTGGGCCTGACCATCGCCGCGGGGCTGGTCGGCCTGATGGGCGGGACGATCCACGTGGAGAGCGAGCCCGGCCAGGGGAGCACCTTTGCCTTCACTGCGCGATTTGGGTTGCGCCCGCGCTCCGCTGAACCGATCAATGACGCCGTGAGCCAGGCAAACGGCGAGACCTCGCCGCCCGGGGAGGTCGGCTCCGTACCGACCAAGGCGCCGCTCCGGATCCTGGTGGCCGAGGACAGCGAGTTCAATTCTCGCCACCTGGTTCGGCTGTTAGGTCGGCGGGGGCACCACGTCCGGCTCGCGATTGACGGTCGGGAGGCGTTGGACATGCTGGGAATCGATGGGCTAGAAGCAAGCCACGAACGCCCCCTGACGCCCGATTTCGACATCCTGCTCCTCGACCTCTACATGCCCAATCTTGATGGATTCCAGGTCATTCATGCTATCCGCGAGCGTGAGCGGAACGCGGAGGGGCACTTGCCCGTCATCGCCTTGACCGCGCGGGCCCGGCAGGAGGATCGCGAGCTCTGTCTCGCGGCCGGGATGGACGAATACATCTCGAAGCCGATTCGGGCGGAAGAACTCTTTGCGGCGATCGACCGGATCGTCGTTGTCAACCGAGCCCCTCACGACGATCAAGCGTAGCCGAGAGGTTCAGAGGTTCCTGGAGGATTGCTTGTGTCTCAATGGTTTGGCCCGTCTGTCCTCGAAACGAGCGAGCCACCATTTTTCACACTCACGGAGCGTGCCTGACGAGGCTGCCCGCCCGTGTATCGGGCGGATCGGCCACTGGTCGAAGCGTCCTGGCCGAGTCGTGTTTGGGATGCAACCGGCCGGGCACCGGTTCGTGGGCCCAGCGCCTTGCCGATCACAAGAGCCCTGATCAGGGACGAGAGAGCACGGCCTTTTCGTTCGGCTTCGGTCGTGCTGACGGAATCTGGCCCATCCGTCGCGACTCGATCGTCTCTTCTCCCGTTGGCGAGAGCCGGACGATCAAGGCGGCAGCCCCTTCGGTCGACTCGACGAGCGGGAGTCCACGCTCAGGCCCGAGGACGTAAATCGCGGTGTCGAGACTATCGGCCGTCAGGCCGTCTCGCGCGAAAACGGTGACGTTCGAGCGGTTGACGACGCCGAGGCCGGTCCTCGGGTCGACGATATGGGAGTATCGCTTGCCATCAATCTCGACGAATTGCTCGGCATCGCCGGCGGTTGAGACGGCTGCATGGCTCAGGGAAACATAGCGCCGAGGTACGTCCTTGCCCGGATTCAAGGCGGCGATACCGATCGTCCAGCCGTCCCGGCCAGGGGGCGGATCCCCCACGACGATGTCCCCGGCGCCCGCGACGAGGCCTCGGGTCACCCCCTTCGATTTCAAGGTCCGAAGCGCTTCATCGGCCGCGTACCCTTTGGCCAGGCCGCCGAGGTCGAGCTTCATGCCTGGCTTCGTGAGCTGGACCGTCTTTGCCCGAGGGTCGAGGAGCATCTTGTCCGAACCGACCAGGGCGAGGGCTTCGGCCAGGCGGTCGGGGTCGGGCATTTTCCGGTCGCGCCGCGCTCTGCGCCAGAGGCGGACAACCGGGGCCACGGTGACGTCGAATGCGCCGTTGGACTGCTCGTAGATCGCCTTGGCTCGCGTGAGGACCTCGAACAGCGGGTCGCTGACCGGGACGGGAGGTCCGCCGGCCTGCCGGCACAACCTCATCAGCTCGCTTTCCGGCTGATAGTCGCTCAAAATGGCGTCGAGTGTGGCGATTCTCGCGAAAGCAGCCTGGGAGGCGCTTCTGGCAGTTTGCTCGTCTTCTGTGTATAAAACAGTATTAAATGAGGTCCCCATGTGGGTTTCGGCGAAGTCGAAACGAGCGAACCGGGTTGTTGGCTCGGCATCAAAACCGGCCCCGACGGTCTGCATGACGAGCAGTAACCAAAGGCCCT
This sequence comes from Singulisphaera photorubra, assembly GCF_045290345.1. Classification (GTDB taxonomy): domain Bacteria; phylum Planctomycetota; class Planctomycetia; order Isosphaerales; family Isosphaeraceae; genus Singulisphaera. Next base: position 8,680,963 of record NZ_CP155447.1, read on the forward strand.
GTGGGGCGATCATCTTGTTGAACCTCCGGCGACCCGGTTTTGAGGGCGCCGACCGCCCCCGACCCTCCGTGGAGAATACCACAAGTGCGATTGTTTTCGCTGCGTTGTTTGACAGTGGCAGTCGGCCTGTTTCTGGCCAGTTTTGCCGGGTCCTCGGTTAGCGTGGCTCAGGAAGAGAAGAACGCCTCTCGCCCGGAAGACATAAAGCTTTATGTCGAATCGATTCCGGGTACCGAGCAGAAATTCGAAATGGTTCCCATTCCGGGTGGGACGTTCGTGATGGGAAGCCCGTCCACCGAAGAGAAACGGAGTGAGGACGAAGGGCCCCAGCACGAGGTGGCCATCGCCCCCTTCTGGATGGGCAAGAAAGAGGTCACCTGGGATGAGTACGACGAATTCGCGTTCGCCTTCGACCTGAAGCGCAAACAACGCGAGGGCGTCGATACCGCCAACCAACCGGCGAGCGAGAAAGCGGCGGACGCGATCACCCGGCCGACCCCTCCCTATGCCGACGAGACCTTCGGACTGGGCAGGAAAGGCCAGCCGGTCATCTGCATTACCCACCACTCGGCGATGGAGTATTGCCGGTGGCTCTCGACCAAGACGGGCAAGCTCTATCGCCTGCCGACCGAAGCGGAATGGGAGTACGCCTGCCGTGCAGGCACCAAGACCACCTACTCCTTCGGCGACGATCCGGCAAATCTCGAGGAGTACGCCTGGAACGTCGATAATGCCGAAAAGCCCCAGCCGGTCGGCAAGAAGAAGCCGAACCCTTGGGGACTCCATGACATGCATGGCAACGTCTCGGAGTGGTGCCTCGACCACTACGTTCCGGACCTCTACAGTACTCTGGCGCTGGGCAAGGTCTCCAAGGGGCCGGTCGTGCTCCCCACCGCCAAGGAATACTCATACGTGGCCCGCGGCGGGTCATGGGACGATGATGCCGATCGGCTTCGGAGCGCGGCGCGTCTGGCGTCGAACCTCGAGTGGAGCGTGCAAGATCCGCAACGGCCCCAGAGCATCTGGTGGCACACCGACGCCACCTTCGTCGGCTTCCGGGTCGTTCGCGCCCTCGACGAGCAAGAAGACCTCCGAGGTGTGAAGTCACTCGTGGTCAAGAAGAAGGGGACGAAGTAATGATCGCCCTTCACTTCACGTTGTGAGAAAGTCCGGCTCCGGGATCGTCCGATCGATTCCGGAGCGGATCCCGTGACCTTGATACCCGTTCTGGAACGCTCTCAGCCAAGGGAGAACGTACGATGACCGAGCCCAACGGCTCCAATCGCCGCACTTTCCTCAAGTCCTCGACGCTCGCCGTCGGAGGTGCCGTCGCCACGCAGGTCGGCCTCAATCCGACAGCTCATGCGGCGGGTTCAGATGTGATCAAGGTCGGCCTGATCGGCTGCGGAGGCCGGGGTACCGGCGCTGCCGAGCAGATTTGCATCGCATCGCAGCCCAACAAGAACGTCAAGCTCCACGCGATGGGCGACCTGTTCCTCGATCACCTCGAGACGGCCCGCAAGCGGCTCACGGGGGCCGTGGGCGATCAGGTTGACGTCTCCAAGGAGCGTTGCTTCACCGGGTTTGATGCCTTCCAGAAGGTCATCGACTCGGGCGTCGACCTGGTGATCCTGGCCTCGCCTCCCGGATTCCGGCCGATGATGATCGAGGCGGCCGTCAAGGCCGGCAAGAACATCTTCACCGAGAAGCCGGTGGCCGTGGACGGCCCGGGCATCCGCAAAGTTCTCGCCGCGGCGGAAGAAGCGAAGAAGAAAGGGCTGGCCGTTGTGGCCGGCACCCAGCGGCGGCACCAGGCCAGCTACGTTGAGTGTATGAAGCGGATCCACGACGGCGCCGTCGGTGAAATCACCGGCGGGCAATGTTACTGGAACCAGGGCGGGCTCTGGATGAAGCCCCGCGAAACGAGCTGGAGCGACATGGAGTGGCAGGTCCGTAACTGGCTCTACTTCACCTGGCTCTCGGGCGACCACATCGTCGAGCAGCATGTCCACAACCTCGACGTGATCAACTGGGCCCTGGGGGCTCACCCGGTCCGTGCCGTGGGGATGGGGGGCCGCCAGGTCCGGACTTCGCCCGACTACGGCCACATCTTCGATCATTTCGCGACCGACCTGGAGTATCCGGGCGGCGTCCATGTCATGAGCATGGCCCGACAGATCGAGGGTTGCGAGAAGAACATCTCGGAAACCGTCGTCGGAACCGCCGGCAAGTGGTCGAGCGCGAGCAGTCGGCTCCAGTTCACCGGTAAGAGCAAGTATCGCTTCAACGAGAAGGCCACCGATCCTTACGTCCAGGAGCACATCGACCTGCTCGCCAGCATCCGCGAGGGCAAGCCGCTCAACGAGCTCCAGACCGTGGCGGAAAGCACGCTGACCGCGATTATGTGCCGGATGTCGGCCTACACCGGTCAGGCCGTGACCTGGGAACAGGCGCTCAACTCGAAGCAAGACCTGCTGCCCGAGACTCTCGCCATGGGTAACCTGCCCGTCCCTCCAGTGGCCATCCCCGGCCAGACTCCGCTGATCTGACCTTCGGCATCAACCGATCGAGACACCTGCCCTCGTTCGCGAGGGCAGGTGTCTTTCGTGACTTCCTACCTGAAAAATTTGTTGAGCCACCATGAGGACTGACGCATGAAGACGTTGTTCGGTTGGTTCGCGCTCTGCGGTCTGGCGATGGTTTCCGCCTCGTCGAATGCGCAGGCCGCGGACACCAAGATCGTCCTGATCGCGGGCACTCCGAGCCATGCCGCCGGAGCTCACGAGTTCAACGCGGGGACGAAGCTGCTCGTCAAGTGTCTCAAGGAGGTCCCGGGAATCAACCCGGTCTTCGTCGAAGGGGGCTGGCCGAAGGACGAGAGCGTCTTCCAGGGAGCCAAGTCGGTCGTCTTCTTCATGGACGGCGGCGGCCGGCACCCGATGATCCAGGGCGAGCGCCTGGAGTCCATGCGAAAGCTGATGGATCAAGGCGTTGGCCTGGTCTGCCTCCACTACGCGGTCGAGTTCCCCAAGGGGAAGGTCGGTGACCAGATCCTTGACTGGCTCGGCGGCTATTACGAGACGGCCTACTCCGACAACCCGCACAATGACGCGCGGATCATCCCCAAGAGTGAGCATCCGATCACGCGAGGCGTCAAGCCGTTCCGCGCCAATGACGAGTGGTACTTCAAGATCCGGTTTCGACCCGACGACGCGCGAGTCACGCCGATCCTGACCGCCGAGGAACTCGTCGGCCACGATAAGAAAACGTATAAGGATCAAGTGGTCGCCTGGGCGACCGAGCGAAAAGAGGGCGGCCGGTCCTTCGGGTTCACGGGCGGCCATTTTCACACCAACTGGGGCGGCGACAACTTCCGGACCCTCGTTCTGAACTCCATCCTCTGGAGCGCCAAGCTCGAGGTCCCCTCCGAAGGGGTCAAGTGCCCGGTCTCGACCGACGAACTCGCGAAAAACCTTGATCCCAAGGGTAAATAAGCGACAAAGCGAAATGTCGATGCCTTGTTGTACTCTCTCGTGGGGTGAGCACAGTCCGCCCCACGAGAGCAATGACAAGGTGGCTTCTTTATGAGTCTTTGGCTGGTGGCTTCTGTTCGTGAGCCATGGCCCACCCCGGTTTTGTGATCGGCTCCTGGCCGGCGGGAGGGGGCTCAACGAGCTTCCCGTAAAGCTCGGGACGGCGAGCGCGAAGATAGCGTCGACCCGACGCCTGTTCAATTTTGTCGGCGGTCAAGAGGGCGACGACCACATCATCCTCGAGCGCCTGACTCTCTGCGAGCACTTCTCCGAAGGGGTCGAGGATCATGGCCAACCCTGGCTTGATCGTGTCGTCATCGAGCCCGATCGGGTTGCTGAAGACGGCGTAGATTCCATTCTCCCAGGCTCGCGCCGGCAGCCATCGCATCAGCCATCCCCGCCCTTTGGGGCCTTGGAACTCCTGCCGCAGCCGCACGGGGTCACGGTGCCGCTCGTCCCAGAGCCGGCGATCGACGATTCCGCGTCCCGGCATCACCGAGGGCAGGCATCCTGTCACGTGCGGCATGAAGATGACCTCAGCACCCATCAGGGCCGTGATCCGGCCGTTCTCCGGCAAATTATTGTCATAACAAGTTAAAAAGCCGGCCTTGATGCCAAGAATGTCAACCACGGTGTATCGATCGCCGGGTGACAGGTGAGGATTGACGAACGTGTGCAACTTGCGATGCTTGGCGAGGAATCCATCGGGACTCACCGCGACGTAACAATTGTAGAGGCCCCCTCGTTCGTCTCGTTCGATCAGGCCCGCCATCACGACCACGCCGGCTTCACGGGCGATCTTGGTCAAGGCCTGTACCGAAGGCCCATCGGGGACGGGTTCGGCAACGGCCGTGAGCTCGTCTCGGTCGAGGTGCTGGAGAAAGGTATAGGCAGTGATGGAGCACTCATGAAAGCTGACGATCTCGGCCCCCTGCTCCACCGCGACCCGGGTCAAGTCACGGATTCGCGCGAGGTTGTACGGCTTGTCATTGTCATGATGTTCGAACTGAACCGTCGCTACCCGAATGTCTCGCATCAAAGACGCCTTTCTCAATTCTCTCGTGACTTCGCTCTGGGGATCGCTGATGATATCGTAACAAGGGCCGGCCAATCAGCCAGACCACGCATTGAATCGAGTCGTGAAGGGCCGGCGGGGCCTTGTCGTTAGACCCTGAAGGAGGGACGACGATGAACGAGTCGGAAAAGGAAGGGACGATTGAGGAACAGGCCGAACGGTTGGCAAGGGCCTTGGGGCGGCAGGCGCTCGGACGTGAGCTGACGGCCGACGAGTCGGCCGCCATGGCCACCATTCACAAGGCAGCCGTCCAGGCGCTGAAGCACGGGTTCATCAAGCGGCTCGCCGAGCAGGTCACGGCCGAACGCGAGACCGAGACGGTTGAAGAGTTTTTTGAGAACATCAAGCCCGACTGACTCAGGAACAGAGGTGCAGAATCGGTTCCTGCGATGTTGAAGGCTGCGCCGCGCGCCCACAGCGGAAATCCAGGAACCGGGAAGTGATTGGCAGCCTGTTCCGAGGAGAGCGCGTGGTTGTGGGACAAGTCGCCGAACGCGAGGGCATGGCCTGGCGTCTCTCGAGAGTCGCTGGCGGTCCGTTTTCAGGCGATTGAAATGGGTCTTGTTTGAGCTTTTCTTGGTTCATTGGCATGCGCCTTCGGCCGGGAACGGTCGACACTTTGGAGCCGCACTGAACCGGCTCCTTGCGACGACCTCACACGCCTGACTTTTCTTGCCCCTCGGTTCGTGTCAGAAGTCGGAGTAGGGAGGGGCCGGCTTGCTGTCGAAGGCCACGCCTTTGGCGAGGAAGAAATCGCGGTAGAGGATCGCGATCGAGAGCACGTAGATCGGGCCCGTGAGGAGGATCCCAACGCAGAAGAAGCAGGTGCCGATCCCACTCAGGAACGACGTGACGACATGGAAAAGTGTGGCCGAGAGCCACTGGGCCTTGAGTGCGTGATAACTTTGGCGGATCGCCGCGATCGCCCTGAGTCGCCCGTCCACGATCAATGGAAGGGTGAACATGAAGAGACCGTGGAGGATGAGGCCCGGGATCACGAAGCAGACGAAGCTTACGATCGCCACGACGGCTGCGCACAGGATCGAGCCCATCGCGAGCTCGTTGAGGACGTCGACCACCGAGAACAAGTCGCTGACCTGAATCCTTTCGCCCCGGATTTGACGGCAGGCCATCCGGAACATCCCGCCCACGAAGAATCCGTTGATGAGTGCGGCCAGGATGACCTGGACGGCCATCTCCTCGCGAGGCATGGGCCATCGGAAGCCGACCAGCCCACCGGCGCGGCCTACGTGAAAGAGGGAGTCGGCGACTTTCGAGACGATGGAATTTCCCGCGAGCACGACCAGCATCGCCAACGCCCACGTGAGCCATTCCGCCTGGACCAGGGTCCAGGCTTCGCTGATCGCGGAGAAGCGAACGACGGGCCGTCGGAAATGCGGCGAGTCTGCGGCGTCGAACTGGTGGTCGCCTACGCCCATGTGTGGGGTCGCTCCTGCAAATGAGTGTTTCTGAGTCGCCAACGGTGCGCGACCGACGCTTGTTGCGATTCGCCGAACGTCGTCGATTATTCTCGGGTTCCCCCGATTGAGCCACAAGGATAACATTCGCCGCTCGCCCGTCGAACCAAGTTTGCGGCCCGATGGATCGGAGGCTGCCCGTGGACGGAACCGACCCGATTGTCTGCCCCCGCTGCCAGGCTGCTTTGCGCGAACGGGACGACCGGTGGTCGTGCCGGGCTTGTGGGGCGACCTATCAAGGGCTTCGGGGGATTCCCGACCTTCGAACCGGTGACGACCTCTTTCTGGCCAATCGCGCCGACTGGGAGTTCGCGCTTCGACTGAACGAAGACTATGACCGGCTCGACTTTCGGGGCCTGCTCGAGCGGTACTTCGACCTCTCTCCCGAAATTCCAAGCGACCTGCGGCGCCGGCAGATCGCCCACATTCTGGCGGGTCCTGAGCGGTTCTCGGAGCACCTCAGCCAATCTGTCATGCTCCGTTGTCTGATCTCGTGGGATCGGGTACTCGACCTCGGCTGTGGAACCGGTTCGGTCCTGCTCGCGCTGGCGAGTCGCCCGGCCGACCTGGACGGGTATGAAGATCTGCGCCCCTTGTATGGGGTCGATATCGCGATGCGCTGGCTCTTGATCGCTCGGAAACGACTCGACGAAGCGGGGTACTCTCAGGTCCGCCTGGTCTGTGGCTGCGCGGAGACGCAACCCTTCGCTTCCCAGAGCTTCGGAGGCTTGATCGGCGGCGACGTCATCGAGCATGTGGGCGATCAGGCCGCCACCCTCGCGGAGGCCCATCGCATCCTCAAGCCGTGGGGGCGGCTCTTCCTGGCAACGCCAAATCGGTTCAGCCTGGCCCCCGAGCCGCACGTTCAGGTCTGGGGAGTCGGGTTCCTACCGCGCCGTTGGATGTCAGCTTACGTCTATTGGAAGCGGCAAGTTGACTTTCGGGCGATCCGTACGCTGAATTACGTTGAGTGGAAGCGGGTGCTCCGAAGGAGTCCCTTTGCTGGCGGTGAAGTCTCGGCTCCTGGGTTGAGTGAGAGCGAGGTGGCGGAGTTTGCGCCGTTCAAACGCACTCTCGCTCGTCTGTATAATCTTGCGGTGGCTGGATACGGTCGGTGGCTTGCTCTCGCGTTCGGTCCGCTCTATCACATCCATTGTCGGCGGATCGGCGAGGTCGTCCCGGGCCCCACGCCCAGCCGAGCGCCTCACCCGCACTCCAGGCCATCAGCAACCCGAGTGTGACGGGCAGACTGGTGAGAAATCGGCGACGATGACGACGCCGGGAGACGGCCGTGGCTGCGAGCCGTCCGAACTGGACTGCCAGGATCGCCGGGCCCGCGAGAAAGGCGGCCGAATTCACGAGTTTCGAGTGCCAATGGGCACGGAGTCGGCCGAACGCGAATCCGAATCGAAACCGATCGCCGATCGCCTCGCGCCAGGTGTAACGTCGGACGTGCCGAGCCAGGGCCTCGGTCGCCTCGACGATGGTCGCCCCGCGTTGGCGCAGTTCTCGGTGGACCTCGTTCTCTTGGATCTCGGTACGCGCGAGCGAGGTGAGGGCGGCCCCGGCACCGATCACACGGACGGCGAAGTTATTTCCGGCCAGGCGGGACGGAGGTCCGGCGAGACGAGTCTGCGCCGGCAGGAAAGAGGCGTATTCACAGAAGAAGACGGCCCAGTCGAGGGACGCGTCACCCATGGCCGGTTCGACCGGCCCGGTTGCGCCGGAGACGGCACGATCCTCGAATGCCTGGAGCCAGTGGGAAATCCAGTCGGGGCCAAAAAGGCAGGAATCTTCGGTGAAGACGGCGATCGGACCCTGGGCCTGATCGAGCCCGAGTCGACGGAGCCTCGGCACGCCGGTACCGGGTTCGGCGACGACCCAATGGACGCCTGCCGTTGGTTCGGTCGGCCTGATCCGATCGTCGGCCGCCACGACGATGATTTCGGCCCGGTCGATCCCGTCCTGGGAACGGAGTGACCTGACGGTTCGCGCGACGGCTTGTAACGAGTCGCTGGCGGCGACGATCACGCTCAGGGCCGGCCGCTCACTCAACTTTATTCAGACTCGAGCCCGGCCCGAGGAGATAGCCGACCATCTCGCCCACCGCGCCGACGGACAGGAACAACGCAACGAGCGGGCTCGCGACGAGAAACCAACCCAGGTTCCGCTTCTTGGTCAGGACCGTCTTCGTGACCCGTGCCATGAGCAAGGCCGGCAACGCGAGCGAGCCGAACCCATAGATCAGGCGGGTCAAGGGGGACTGGTCCACTCGGCGCATCCCCGCATAGGAACGTGCGAAGTGGAACCGCTGCACGATGAAGTAGCCGAGCCGAAACGGTTTGATGTGGTGGACGACCGCGGCGTTGGTCGAGGCGAGCCGGACCCCGTCGGCCCGAAGGCTGTCATTGATCCAGGACTCCCACTTCCCCTGCGCCAGGACCTTGGCGTGGCGCATCAGGTGAGGACGTTTGTATGCGATATTATTGCCGGGGAGGTCGGTCGCTTCCCCTTCGAGGACCGGCTTCATGTACGGTGTGTATTCGCAGAAGAAGACGGCCCAGTTGACCAGGCCCCGCTTACCGTTCTCGACGGCGCCTCCGACCGCGGCCCATGGCCCTTCGTGGGCTTCGAGCAGAGAGGTGGCCCAGCCCTTGGCCACCTGGCCATGGTCTTCCAGGATGGCGACAATCCGGCCGTGGGCCCGGCAAACGCCGAGGTGCCTCAGCTTGGGGATCGGTAACCGCTCCGCCTCGATCACGACGACCTCGGGCCGGTGGGCTCGAAGCCGCTCGCGAACAGTCTCCCCGACGGCCTCCACGACAATCACTTCCATGCAGGCTCGCTCGGGCTGAGCGTCGAGCGCCTGCAGTGTCAGTTCGAGGACTTCCCAGCCGTTAACCGACGCGACGACCACCGACAGGTCGGGCTCACCGACTTGGGACGCGTATTCAGATGTGGCCAGTGCGGGCATCGGGGCCTCCCTACCCTTGATGGTCGTTCTTTGCTTTTGGACGTTGCGCTCGACCCTGGGGCGGAGCAGCGCGGGCATCCTAACCCTTACCGCCGAGACCGGCAATTGGAAGTCTCCCGAGACCAAGAGTCCAACTCCCGATCGCAAGCGTCGCTTGACCGTCCTGATTCACAAAGGTGGGGGGAATGGTTCCCACTTCCGCCCTTGTCACTCACTCACGCGGTTCGATGACCGTGTACGTTTGGTCGAGGGCCAGGTTCTCCAGGGTGCTGACCGCACCCGAGGGCCAGGAAACAGAGAGCTTTGCGACTTCGCCGGCCTGCCCGACACCGATCAAGAGGCGAGGGTCGTTGGAGGAGAGCATGCTGCATCCCCCTTTGCGCTGACGATGGATGGTCCGAGGGCCCACCACGACTTGCACCTTGGCTCCGACGGCGTCGCGATTGCTTCGGGTTCCTTGGAGCACGAGCCTGATCCAGTGGTTCGAGTGGCGCGAGTCGTTCCGGAGCAGCGCGGGGGGACCGTCCTTGTGGCTGACCACGATGTCGATGTCGCCGTCGTTGTCGAGATCGCCGAACGCCGCGCCCCGGCCGACGTGCGCCGAAGCGAAGTAGGGGCCTGCATCTTTGGTGGCCAGGCGAAACCGTCTCCCTTGCTTGTTGTGGAACAAGCTCGCCGGTTGCTCGTACTTGATAGGTTGTCCCAGGAGATGTCGATTGTTGTCGATCTGGCCATTCGTGACGAAGTTGTCGGGCCAGCCATCATTGTCGAAATCGGCCAGGGCGGTGCCCCAACCGACCCAGGGGAGGGTGTCGGAGGCGAACCCGAAGTACGGGGAAATGTCCAGGAACCTCCCTTTGCCGAGGTTTTGATAGAGCGTGTTGGCTTCGTTGGCGAAGTTGGTCACGATGATCTCGGGCCGTCCGTCGCCGTCGACATCCTCGGCATCCGCACCCATGCCCGAAAGCGCCTGCCCCTTCTCATCGAACGCCGCGCCCGAGGTCTCGGTCGCGTCCTCGAAGGTGCCATCCCCTTGATTGAAGAAGACGAAGTTGGGATCCATGTCGTTGGCGACGAACAGGTCGGTCCGCCCATCCCCGTTGAGGTCGGCGGCGACCACGCCGAGGCCGTGTCCATCAGCGCGACCGAGGCCCGCCGCATCGGTCACGTCGGTGAAGGTCTGATTCCCATTGTTGCGGTAGAGGTAATGTTTGACGGGCCGGATCGTGCGGGGCGAGGCGTAGATTCGGACCCCTTTCTCAGGATCGCCGCAGAAGATATCGTCCACGGGATAGACCCACTCGCCGTAGTTCGCCACGTAGAGATCAAGGTCTCCATCGTTGTCGGCATCGAGAAAGGCTCCGCCGGACGACCAGCCCGGCCGATCGATCCCCGCGCTCTTGCTGATGTCAAGAAACGTGCCCGCTCCCTGGTTCAGGTAGAGTGCGTTCGAGCCGTAGTTGCAGAGAAAGACGTCCTGGTCGCCGTCGTTGTCGATGTCCCCGACCACGACCCCGTGACAGAACCCCACGAATCCGAGACCCGAGGTCGCCGTCACGTCCACGAATCGATTGTTGCCGAGATTCTTGTAGAGACGATTCGGCCCCTTCACGGCGGTCCCTAACGGCAGCAGAGTGGCCGAGGCAAAGTAGAGGTCAAGCTTGCCGTCGTTGTCGGCGTCGAACATCGCGAGCCCTGACCCGTTCGCCGTCGGAAAATGCTTTGCCTCCGTCATGCCTGAAAAGTGGACGAAGTCGATTCCGGCACTCTTGGCAATCTCAGCGAACCGGAACGGACTGGGGTCATCTTGTCTGGTCAAGATGACCGGCGCTCCGTTCGGGTGTGTCATTCGGTCGTCGGGGATGACCGATTCCTGTTGGGAATCGGCGTGGGGAAGGCGTTGAAGTGCGTTCGGATTCGAGGATTCTCGAGGCGTCCTCTCGGAGAAAGGATTCCAGGAGTCCAGGCGGCCGATGACGATCGCGAGTGCCCCGAGCCCCATCAGGAGAAGCTTCAGCAGGATTCGATTTCTCGGCTCAGAACTCATCATGAATCTCCCGCGGAACCGAAGCAACCCTAGGACTTGGCTTACGACGCCCCATGAACTGCAAGGATTGAAGTATCTGCGTATTCTATCATCGCGGCTCGTTTTATCGACGGACGGTAATGCCTGGAGCTTGGGACGGACCCTCGATCGAACTCCATGACTCATGGCTGGAACTGGGAGTGCGCCAGAAGGACTCGAACGAATCTTTCCGCACGCTACCGCTCTCCCTTTTTTTTTTTTCATGGGGGCGGCAAATGAGGATCGCGGTAAATCAGGGCAACTCTCCAGGTCGGGAGGTTTCGCCGGTTTGGCATGAACTCTGCTGATACGATTCGTCGCGGTGAAAATCACCTTCAGGAAATTAGGAGTAACTGGTGGTTTCAGGGACTCGGCAAAATCGATTCGGGCTGGCGGTTTGGGCTGGATTTGAGTGGATTTGGGCTCGGGTTCTTTGCGATAGCTAACGATACCGAGTGGTACAGACCCACTCTTTTGAATTTAGCATCAACTGGGAGGGGCGCATGCAACGTCTCGGCGTGGGTAGATGGATCTTGGCGATGGGAATGATGGGGATCGGCCTTGGAGCCGCTCCCGCCGCGCCGAGTTTTTACGCGGTCGAACAGCAGATTGGGAAGATCCGCGAGACGTGGGCGAAGCCCGGAGCCGTTGCACAACCGAACGCGCAGGGATGGAACGCTTTCTTCGACGCGCTCGTGGGCGAGTTGAAGAACTATTCGGTGTTGCCGTCGGAAAACGATCGGCTTGCCGCGTTGAATAGCGCCTATCAGATGTCGGTGGCGTTGAAGGGGACGACCTGGATCCCCGCGGCCGAACTCCGTGAGGAGCTCCGCGCGTGGTTACGACCACGAGTGCGGTTGGCTTGGGCCGAACGCCGCCTGGTCGATCGCGTGAAGGGGCTTCCCCAAGTCCCCGACCCCTCCGTTCAGCAGAATCGAGAACGCTGGGTGAAGTTTGTCGGCACCAGCCTGGGCGATGCTCTTCGCCAGTACGAGGGGGCGAACACCGTTTCTCAGCGTCAACTGGCCTTGAAGCACCTGTACACGGCGCTCAATTCTCTTCATGCGAACAACCAGTCGCGCCCCTGGGTTCCTTCGGTGGAATTGCAGGCGGCGTTGGATGATCTCTACAACGTCCCCAACCTCGATCTCTCCGCCGACGCCTCGACGGTCGCCCCTGCCCTCTCGGCCGATGTCGTGCAGTCGGGGCCCATTTATCGGAAAGGCTATGTGTCGCAGGTCACGGCGGGTCCGAAAACGGGGTTCGGCCTGTTGTCGAGCGACGAAGGAATCGCTTTCTACAACAGCCAGCTCGCCACCAGCGTGACGCCAATCACGGACTTTCAGAACCAGGTTCAGCAGGACCGCAGGGGCCGTCGGGCTGCCAACCTCTATTATTTCACCGCCACCTCGATGGATCAGTCTCAGATCACGGTGACGGCGGTGCTGACTCCGAACGGCCTACGGCTTGGTCCCGAATACCAGCATAACGTCAGCGCGATGTTCTCGTCGTTCCAGCAACCGGGGAAAGGTCTGGGCCGGTTCTTTGCCTCGCTCCTCGGGTTCAATCAGGCCAGGATCGAGAAGCAGGTTGCCGAGGGAGCGATCGGCAAAATCGCGGAGAACGTGGTTCGAGAGGCGGCGGAGCTTGGCGGGGAACGGATCGCGGAGGCTCAGGCGCAGAAGAACGCACAGATCGCACAATACTTGCTGTTCGGCCGAAATGCCGCGACCATCCGCAACCTGTTGATCACGGGCCTGACCCTCCGCTCCCGTCCTGAGAACGTCTTGCTTGGCGGTCGGATTCAGTGGCTCAACGCCAGCGAGCAAGTAGGAGGCGACGCTCCGCAACCGGCGAAATTCGCTGTGCCAGACGCGGGAGTCTCCGCCGACCTGCACCTGGGTTCGATCCTCACGAGCCTGATTCGGGGATATCTCCAGAGCGAGCCCGCCCGGTCCGTCAACAACCTGATGGTCATCACCAAGAAGCCGGTCCCCAACGCTCCTCCGGCCGAAGGAGTCGAAATCAAGCCGGATTCGGACTTCGCCACCTACCTGAAAGCGGTGAATGCCGCTCGGGCGGCGGGCGACCCGAATGTGATGGCCATCCGTGTGAAGAAGCCGACCACCCCTCCCGACTTCGCCGCGGACGCTCGAGGATACCTGGTCGCCCTGGTGAACGACTTCCAGATCGAAGTCCCGGTCCCTCCCGAGATGACCAGGGGAGGACTTTTCGGACCGCCGGCCCAGGTTTATCGGATCACCTCTCCTCAAGCGGAGTTCGTGATCTCGTTCAAGGTCACGCCCCAAACCGAGACCTCTCCGGTCCGGCTGGCCGGCAAGATTGAGGGATTCGACCCGGGACCGGCCGCGAGGATTTACACCATCAATGAGGATGAGAACAAGGCCACTCCCCTCAGTCCTCTCGCCTCGGTGGCGATCATGTCCGGCGTTCGTACCAAGCTTCAGGGCCGGCCGATCGACCTTCCCTTGAGCAATCTCAAACTGCAAGGGTTTGCGATTCGTGAGGTCAGTCCGCTCGAACCGTCGGGTTGGATCCGGGTGAACCTGATCCGGACCTCGGCGAGTCCCGCGGCGGGCGTCCGGTAGCGCATTGGTCTCGCAACCTCGCAGGAACCTCTCATCGACGGCCCTCCCAGCTTAAAAAAGAAAGCGGAGGGCCGTTGTCGTTGATCGCGTGGCCTGGATCTCGGAAGTTTCCTCCCCTGACGTGGGGCTGTCGCGCGTGTTAGACTGAGTCCTCTGAACGCCTGATATCCTGTTCGAAGCGTTTGATGGCTTCGTCAATCTCCTCGAGGATCCGCACTCGTGTCGCATGCCGTCGCTCCTTTATTGGCGATTTTCGATCATGACGGAGTGCTGGTCGATTCGTTTGACTTCCATCGGGACGCCTGGCTCGAGTTGGGCAAACGCACAGGTTTGGCCATCACTGCCGAACTCATCCATGAGACCTTCGGGATGACCAACCCGAGCATCTTTCGAAGGCTTCTGGGCGATTCGCTGGTCGAGGCGGACGTCCGAAGTTACTCCGACCTCAAGGAACTCTGCTATCGTGATTTGGCACGAGAGCAGATCGACCTGATCGATGGTGTTCCGGCGCTGCTGGACAGTCTGACGGCGGCGGGCGTCGTCCTGGCCATTGGTTCGAGCGCCCCACGGGCGAACCTCGACTTGACGGTTGAGTCGTGCGGCCTGGCGAACCGATTCGCCGCGATCGCGGCGCTCGAAGACATCGAACGCGGCAAACCGGACCCACAAGTCTTCCTGGTTGCCGCGGAGCGAGCGGGGGTTGCCCCGGCGCGTGCGGTCGTGTTCGAGGATGCCAAGGTGGGGATCCAGGCCGCGAAGGCCGCCGGAATGTATGCGGTCGGGATCACCACCACCAACCCCGCGCAGGTCTTGTGGGACGCCGGCGCTGATGAGGTTGTCGAGCATTTTCGTAACTTCGACGTCGCGAGGCTGCTGCGACAACTTGACTCGTCATACGTTGGATTCTGAGGATCGATTCGTCTTCCGGAGTGGATCGACCTCATGTCTCGGCTTCGCATCGTGCTGGTCATGATCGAACCCCCCCTCCCCTTTGGCAATGCCGCTGCGCGTTGGTTTTACGTGCTCTACAAAGGGCTCGTTGAGCGCGGTCATCAGGTCACGGCCTTCGCCGCTTGCAGCCAGCCCGAGGACCTCGCCAAAGCACGCACGCTCTTTCCCGCCCCCACGTATGACCTTCGGCTCTACGACTTTCCCATCCGATCCGGCTGGCAATCCAAGTGGCAGACATTCTTGCGCCCCTTTTCCTACATGTTTAGCGTCGATCTGGTCCGCGACCTCAACGCGGTTCTCACCCAGGACTTCGACGTTCTCCACCTCGAGCAGACCTGGTCGGGATGGTTGGGGATCGACCATGTCGGGAAAACACTGGTCAATGTCCACTACCTGGCGGCCATCGACCTGGGTGAACAGCAGCCTCGGAATGTTCAGGAGGTGATCGAACGGTTTCTCATTTTTGGGACCGAGAAGCGGCTCCTCCGCAAGTTTCGCCACTTCCGGACCGTCTCCCCACGCCTCGAAGGGCCATTGCTCGCGATCAATCCGAAAGCCGAGGTGATGACCGTCCCCCTGGGGTTGGACGGGGCCCTTTATGGCTACATTCCCGATGAGCTCAGGACCGAGAGTCGAAATCTCACCCTGATCGGCTCGATGGGCTGGGCACCGAGTCACTCGGCGGCGATCCGGCTCCTCTCTCGTTTGTGGCCCCAGATCAAACGGCGCGTTCCTGATGCCAGGCTCCAGATTGTCGGTTGGTCCGCGCGGGAAATCTTGTCCGACTACCTTGGCCAGCGGGACGTGACGATCGAGGAGAACGTTCCGGAAATCCGCCCCTACTTCGAGCGGGCCAGCGTGATGCTCTACGCGCCGAGCCGAGGGAGCGGGATGAAGGTCAAGATTCAAGAAGCGATGGCCTTTGGAATCCCGGTGGTCACCACCAGCGAGGGAGTTGAAGGACTTCCCGCCCTGGATGGCGTTCACGCCGGAATCTGTGAGGATGATGCCGGCCTCATCGAGCGGACCGTGGCCCTGCTCCTTGACGCCGGCCTGCAGAACCGACAACGCCTGGCCGCGCGTCAACTTCTTGAGAAACACTGCGGTCCCGGCGTGACTCTGGACGGAATTGAAAAAATCTATGCGGACATTAAAGGTGTATAAACAAAAAGGCTGTGCAAATTGGCATGGTTTTGGCTGAAACCTTGCTTCGCGGAGCGGCCGACTGCGTGAGGTTGCTCCCGCGCATGCTTTTCGCCAATATGGGTGATGCGAGGTCGTTGGTCGTCGCGAGGTGAGCCCTCCGGCCATGGCGTCTTTGCCGGCCGGAGCAGGAAGGATTCGTCCGAGAATGATGAAACGCGTTGCGATTCTTGGTGCGGGCGGAATGGGAACGGCTCTGGCGCTTCTCTTTGCCAAGACCGCGCGATCGGTTCAACTCTGGGCGCGAGATCCCGAGCAGGCGGCCGAACTGGGGCGGACTCGGGAAAATGCAAGGCACCTCCCCGGCGCGAAGCTGCCTGGGAATGTCGAGGTGACCCCGAACGCGTGTGACGCCACCGGCGGAGCCAATCTCATCGTGATGGCGATTCCCTCGGCGTTCCTCCGCGGCACACTCGAAGGCCTGGTGGAGCGGATTCCGCCCGGGATTCCCGTCTTGAGCGTGGTCAAGGGGATCGAGAACACGACCCTGGCGCGGCCGAGCCAAATCGTCACGGAGGTCCTGGGCCCGCGCCCTATCGCCGTTCTGAGCGGTCCGAGTCACGCCGAGGAATTGGCACGCGACCTGCCGGCGTCGGTCGTGGTCGCGGGGGCCGAGGAAGCTCTGAATCGGGAAATCCAGGACTCGCTCAACCAGGGGACGTTTCGTGTCTACACGAACCCGGATTTGATCGGGGTTGAACTGGCCGGAGCGCTGAAGAATATCCTTGGGATCGCGGCGGGAGTCTGCGACGGACTCGGCTTCGGAGACAACGCGAAGGCCGCACTTCTCACGCGAGGCCTCGTGGAGATCTCACGGTTCGGCGTCGCGCTCGGTGGTGAATTTTCCACCTTCTTCGGACTCGCCGGGGTCGGCGACATGGTGACGACCTGCTATAGTCCGTTCGGCCGAAACCGGTCGGTGGGAGAACGCATCGGCCGGGGTGAGCGGCTCGAGGAGATTCTCGCCTCGATGGTCAACGTCGCCGAGGGAGTACCAACCACCCGGAGCGTTCACGACCTGGCCCGGAAACGCGGGGTTGAGATGCCGATCACCGACGAGCTCTACCGAGTCCTCTTTGAGGGCAAGTCCCCCCACGCGGCAGTGACCGACCTCATGATTCGAGAGCCGAAGGTCGAGGGGACGCGATGAGAACCGACGACTCCTGGCCCTTGTCGTGCGGAACGGCCTTCAAGGAGTGGGCTGGGGTTTGCGAAGCACTCACGGCCGGAAGGCAGTCGTTGATCCTCCGCAAAGGGGGGATCGCCGAAGGGCCGGGGGGCTTCGTTCCCGAACACAGGTGGTTCTGGCTCTACCCGACTCACGTCCATGAGGCGGAACAGGGACTTCGCGTCCCCAGGGATCCGACGCTCGTTTCCAGCGCGGCCGCTGACGTTGTCGAGGTGCGGTCTCTGGTGGAAACCGGCCCGATCGGCTGGGTCGATCGAATCGACCGGCTCGCTGATCTTGAAGAACTTCATGTCTGGAACGAAGCGACGTTGGATCGACGATTCCACTATCGAAAACCAGGACTGTGGGTCCTCGGTGTTCGGGTCTATCGTCGTGAGGAACCGTGGCTCGTTCCCGTGACTCACGAACACGCGGGGTGCAAGACCTGGGTTCCCCTCGACCCAGCTTTAGAAACGGACGGGGTCGTCCCTGTTCTCGGCGACCAGGAATATCACCAGGTCATGGACCACATCCGCACGACGCTGAATAACGCACGATGACGAATGCCGAGCCGCCCAAACGTCTGCTCCAGGTGCTCCTCGAAGATGCGAAAGACTTCCCGGCCACGATGTTCCTGGGAACCGTCTGGGTGATCGTGTTCGGGCTCATGATTGCCTTTCGCCTGATGAGTACCGCTCCCCTCCCCTCCCTCCAGACCCTCTTGCTTGGCAACATCGGTGGCGCCCATTCCTTCGGCGACCTGAGTCTCAACGAGCTCTACCGCGGCGAAATCTGGCGTGTCGTTACTTGTACTTTTGTGCATTACAATTTGCTGCATCTGGGTATGAATCTTTATGGGTTGTACCAGCTCGGCAGCCTGGTGGAATCGTGGTACGGGGCGGGTCAATTTCTGGCGATCTACCTGGTGATTGGTGGAGGAGGCAACGTGGTCTCCGCGCTGCTCCGGCATGCGCAGGGCATGGAGCCTCGGATGCATTCGGGAGGTGGATCGACGGTCGTCTTGGGTCTTGTGGCCCTGTGCGCCGTGATGGGTTGGCGGGCGCGGTCGAGGATCGGCGACCATCTTCGCGGGCAGATGGTCGGCATTCTAGTGTTCACGGCGATCCTGGGTCAGCTCCACCCGATGATCGACAACTGGGGCCATGCCGGCGGGGCCTTGGTCGGGGCCCTGGTCGGATTCATGCACCGGATCTTGATCCGCACGGCGGACCGCCCCGTGGCCTGGTGGGCCGGTCTACTGGCGAGTGTCGTGATGCTGCTTTGCGGAGCGGCTCAATGGCGCGACAGTCGGGTTGAGGCCTCTTATCGACCGCGGGTGCTGGCTGAAGAGAAACGGTTGAAGGCGATGGAACAGCTAACTTTTGAGCTCATCCGCTTGACGGGCTTCTATCAGCAGGTGGTGATGCGTTCCGAACTCGAACAGGCGGGTTTTGTCCCCAAGTCTCTGCTGGTTACGAATCAAAAGGCGACCCGGCCTGTGACTGTCGGCGCATCCATTCTCTTCAACGTTCCCTGGGCCACTCTCCGCGCGGAGCAAGCGCGGTATCAGGCCATCCTTGAAGCGGCCGCGCCGACTCTCGGGTCCTCGCCCACCGAGGACGACTTCCAGCAGGTTCGCCGACTCCTGGCCAAGGCGAGCGAGCGGCCGCCGACCAAGTTAGTGGCTCGCGGGTTTCAGTTTCATCTTGCGGCACTGATCCGGCGGGCCTCGCAGGATTTGCTGGCCGCTCAAGGCCGCCGGGCCGAGTTGGCCCGCAAGGCGGGAATCAACTGAGCGGATTGCCTGACGCCTTGCTTCGGTTGGGCTCGAGGAATCAGTCGTCGACCGGGCCACTCGTCTGCCAGGCGCCTTGACGGTGGCGCGGTCGTCCTCGGCGGGCGCGGAGCGCGGACACGAAATCGGTGATCGTCGTGATCTCCCCCGTGAAGTCGGTGTAGTAGCAACCGATCGCGTCTCGCTCGTGGCCATCGCTCGATCCGGTCGCTCCCATGGCGTGACGCTGGAGGACCGTCGCCGTCTTGTGGCGAGTCTCGGGGGTCACGTTGTTACTGACGAGCTCGAGGGCGTCGAACGAGGGACCGTGGACCGCGATCAACTCGTCGAACGGTTGGTCCCAGCGGAACGGATGGGCTGCGACGATCGCTGCGTTGTGGCCTCTGACGACCTTGAGCAAGTCGGCCAGCCGCACTCCCGGGGGGGCTTCGTCGAGATTGGGGAGTCCGTAGACGAGAAAGTGGCCTTCCCGCGCAGAGACTTCGGCCCCGGAGAAAACGTGGAGACCGTTCGCCTGCGCGGCGAGCTCGGCGACTTCTTCGGGGTCCCACTGGAAGTCATGATCGGTGATCACGACGCCGTCGAGGCCGACGGCCTTGGCATGCTCGATCAAAACAAGCGGGTCGATCGAACTG
Organism: Singulisphaera photorubra; assembly: GCF_045290345.1. GTDB lineage: Bacteria > Planctomycetota > Planctomycetia > Isosphaerales > Isosphaeraceae > Singulisphaera. The sequence goes on from NZ_CP155447.1 coordinate 8,700,449, forward strand.
TCTGGCGAATGGCGACTGGTATGTAAGTGGTGATCAAACTTGGGCATTTCTCAAATCCAAGAAGAAAAAAAAGAAGCAATCAGCAGGTGAGCGAACTGGGAGCCGGTTCGACGACAAGGGCCGCGCCTGAGGAGTCGACCTTGACGAAACTCGACTGGCCGAACCAGCCACCGGGGATCATCAGGCGGGGCGCTGAGCCCGCGTCCTCGAATGAGCGGTGAATGTGACCGATCAGCACGAGGTCAGCCCGACCGGCGCAGCTATCGACGTATCGGCGATAGGCGGCGAGCTGACGCATGTCGTCCAGTTCGCGGTTTTTCTCGTTTCGCCGTTCGAGTCGATGGTCGAAGGTCGTCGCGAGTTGTGACGGAAGGCTTCGGAAAGCGGTGAGGAAGGAACGGCTTTCCATCCAACCTTTCCAGACGGGGTGACCTCCGAGCGTATGGCCATGACGGAGGTGGATCCGCAGGCCAAAGGCCTCGACCTCCAGAGGTTCAGGGGCGAACCGGGCCCCTACTTCATTTTCATAGAACGGGCCGAGCCACCCATCGTGGTTTCCAGGCATGATTGTGAGTTGACCGCCACGAATCCGGAAGTCCGCCAGCGCACGAAGGCCTTGGCAAGACTTCAGGCCGGTTTGATACTGGCGAGCCGCGAACCAGAAGTCGCAGAGGTCCCCCACGATCGTCAGGCTGTCGTCGTTGCCGAGGCTCTCGACCCAGCTTGCGAAGCGTTGGTCGCGTTCGGGGCGGTCGAGGCGCAGGTGGACGTCGCTGGTAAAATAGGACGACACGACAAGAAGACCTCAGAACGGGAGTATGGGCCCCTGCGCGGCCGCCGTAGCCACTCGCCGTCGAGTGGGGGTGACGACGACGTTGGGAAACGCGGTGGCCTGGGTGGCGGCGTGAACGGCCACTCTCCGGCCGCTGGCCCGAATCGCCGCGCGGGCGGTATCCGTAGCCAGGGTTGGGTGATTACACTGCTGGCTCAGGTGGAGCAAGACGACGTGGCGCACCGATCCCGGACTCGACCGATCGAGCACGGCGGTGATGAACTGGGCCCCTTGGTGATTCGACAGATGCCCCCAGTCGCCGAGGTTCCGCGCGATCAAGGCGTAGGACCGGGGCGACTGGCGCTGCATTTCGACGTCGTGGTTGAATTCCACCCCCAAGAGGTCGACCTGAGCCAGTGCGTCGGCCATCTCGTCGGTCCAGCTTCCGGTGTCCGCCACGTACCCCATTGCGATCGACCGGGCACCGCGAGCCGGCTTCGCTTCGACGCGGAAGCCGAATGTGGGCCCGCCGTCGTGCCGCAGTTCGAGCGGCTCGATCCGGAGGCCGGTCGGCGTGAGGAACGGTCGCTCGTCGTAATGACGAACCAGCCCCGCTCGCTCGAGGTGTTGAAATCCGGGCCTCCGGCCCAGTTGCTGGCGATGTCCCTCATGGCAGTAGAGGGCGACTCGCAGGCGGGACATCTGCGCCAAGGTGGCGTCGTTGACGTGGTCTGTGTGAGTGTGGGTCAGGATGGCCGAGGCGATTTGCTCCCACGACGAGCCCACGCTTTCCAACCGGCGAGCCAGGGCGCGCGGACCGAGCCCCAAATCGAGAAGGAAGCCCGAACCTCCCGTCTGGACCAGGGTTGCATTCCCCTGTGAACCGCTCGCTAAGACGGCAATCTGAACGGACATTGCGGCGGTCTTTCCTCGGAAACCGATCAGCTCGAGTCCCTTGCAAGCCACCACTAGTTTACGGGAGTCGAATCTCTTGGGCAAGACGAGGGATAGGGCGAGCGGAGCGATCGCGATCGGGATGAGTTGGGGGGAAGGGAAGCCGGGGCGAGTTGCGTCCGGGCCGGGTTGGCCGTTGAATCGGGGCGACGTTACTTCCGAGTGTGTCCTAAGCTCTCATTTGGATAGGTAGCAAATGGAAGCAGGGCCAGGGCCGGTCGATCCAGGGGAGTGACCCATGAGCGACGACTCGGATCGTTTGAAGTTTCAATGGATCGGAGAGAAATCGATTCGTTTCGATTTGCCTCCTCAGGATGACGAACCGGAAAGGGCCCAAAAAGGTCTGCTCGACCTCTTCCGCGCGTGGATCGCCCAGACGACCCAGGACCGCCGAGTGATGCCGCGGCACAAGACGAGGCCGTGCGAGGTCTGGCTCGGCTGGAAACAGGGCGAGGATACCTTCTTCGCGAACTCGGCCCGCATGGTCGACATCAGTCGAGGGGGAGCCCAGCTTCTGGTAGTTGCTCCTCCCAGGGAGGCGTCGAAGGTCTGGATCTGTCTGGGCGAGCCCGACCCGGGCGAATGCCTGGAAGCGACCGTCCTCGAGGTCCGGAGAGCACGCCAGAACGTCTCGACCGTTCGGCTTGCGTTCAGCGAGCCTTGCCCCCACCACTTCTTCGAGGCGGCCGTCTGTATTCTTTCCCCTTCCGATACACCCAGCGCCTCGTTGCTCGAAGCCGGCGGTGAGGAAGGATAGAACCTCGCACGGACAGCCAATACGTGCCGATCGCGACGACTGAGACGCCGTAACGCAGTTCAATCCCGCCAATTTTTTCTCGTTCTCTTTTCCTGTTGTATCTTTTGGATGATCGCGATCCATCGCCGCCGGGTGATCCGGCGCTCGGGGTGGTTCCACTTCAGAGCCTTGACGCAACGTCAAAGAGAATGGCCATGAGTCAAAACCGCCTTCGTTCGCCGTTCGCACGTGACCGCCATCGCCGAGCCGTCGCCCTCCCGCTTCAAGTTGAGGCGATGGAGAGGCGCCAACTCCTGGCGACGATTATCGTGACCACGGCCCTGGACGAGAATAATCCGGCGGACTTGACGATCTCGCTTCGCGAGGCGATCTCGCTGACCAACGGGACCTTGGCGGTTGCCGATCTGAATCCGCTCGTCCAGTCGCAGGTGATCGGTACTCCGAGCACCTCCGCGCAGGATTCGATCGAATTCGCGATCCCAGGGATCGGCCTGCAGACAATCTTCCCAACCTCCGCGCTTCCCGCGATCACGCACCCGGTCAATATCAACGGCTATGGGCAGAGTGGCGCGGCGGCGAACGTGCCGGAGAATACCGATATCGATCGGGCGATGTTGACCGTCCGCATCGACGGTTCGCTGGCCGGGGCCGCGGTGAACGGCCTGACGATCAACTCGCGCAACTCCGTCGTCTCCGGCCTTGAGATCGTGAACTTCCAGGGCCATGGGATCGAGATCTCCGGCGCGAACTCCGAGGGAAACTGGCTCTTCGGGAACTTCATCGGGACCTCGACCGACCCCACGAATGGTCGCAACTTTCCCACCGGTTTGAGCAACGGACAGTCCGGCTTGTACATCACTTCCTCCAACAACCGAGTTGGCGGTAACAATCCGGGCCTGCGCAACGTCATCGCTGGAAATCAGGTCGGCGTAACCATCTCTGGGGCGGGAGGGACGGGCAATCTCCTCCAAAATAATTACATCCTGGATAACGTGAACCAGGGTGTCCTGGTCTCCTCCTCCAACAACACCATTGGTGAAGCGTTGGTCGGGGGGGGCAACATCATCTCCGGTAACGGTACGCAAGGCGTGAAGGTGACCGGGGGGCCAGATGTTCAAGGCAACTTGATCGTCGGCAACGATATTGGCACGGACATGGGCGTCGGGACCGGCGCGACGAAACGTCCCAAGGGGCTGGACCCCAGGCCCAACGGCGCTGAAGGCATTTTGATCGAGAACTCGCCGAACAACACGATTGGGAGTCTGATTGCCGCCGGCAAGAACGTCATTGCTGCCAATCAGGCCGATGGAGTGCTGATTCAGGGAGCCGCCGCAACCGGCAATCGCTTGTTGAATAACTGGATCGGCTTCAATATCTCCAATAACCTCGAATCGTTGTTCATCCCCAACAACTTCGATGGCATCCACATCAAGTCAGCCAACACTTTGATTGGCGATGGGTCGGTCGCGGGGATCAACGTCGTTGCCAACAATCGCAAGCATGGCATCAGACTGGATGGCCCAGGAGCGACCGGCACGCAAATCCGCGGCAACATCATTGGGCTGAACCCCGGCGGTGGCAGCGATTTCGGTAATACCCTCGATGGGATCCATGTCGAGGATGCTGCGAATAACCTGATCGGTGGGACGAATCCGGGTGACCGCAACACGATTTCGGGCAATAACAACGGAATTGTGATCCTCAACACCGGGACGTTCGGCCCCGGCGCCGCCGCTGGGAACATCATCCAGGGGAACTTCATCGGCACCGGGACCGACGGCGTCAGCGACCTCGGTAACGCCGTCGACGGCATCATCCTCCGCAATGCTCCGCGAAACACGATCGGCGGTGACGTGTCGGGGGCGGGCAATGTCATCGCGGGGGACAACCGGGGTGTGAGGATCAGCGGCCCAGGCGCGTTGGGCAACCTCGTGCAAGGGAACTTCATCGGCACCGACCAAACCGGTACGGCCGTCATCCATAACAAGATCGACGGCATCATCATCACCGATGGTGCGTCGAGCAATACGATCGGTGGCGCCCGCCCGAGTGCCGGCAATACGATCGCCTTCAACGTGGGAAACGGCATTCGGGTCGAGTCAGGCTCTGATAACGTCTTGCTCTCGAATAGCATCTACTCGAATACCCAGCTTGGCATCAACCTCGTCGGCGGTATCGAAGATCCCTTCGGCGTGACGGCGAATTCGCCAGGCGGCCCGCACGTCGGCGCGAATCGGCTCCAGAACTATCCAATCCTCACGGCTGTCGCCCCCAGCGGGAACTCCACGTTCGTGCAAGGCACGTTCAGCGGTACTCCGAATACGAGCTTCACGGTCCAGTTCTTTTCGAGCCTGGCCAAGGAGCTCTCGGGCTTCGGCCAAGGGAAGACATTGCTCGGAACGTCGACGTTGATGACCGACGCTTCGGGAAACGCCACCTTCGCCCTCAACGTGCCGGTCGCCGTCCCTTCAGGACAGTTCGTCACGGCGACGGCGACCGACCCCACGGGTAACACGTCAGAGTTCTCGAACTCGATGCCGAGCGTGCCGGTAACGATCCAGTTCGGGAGTCCGACGTTCAGCATCGGTGAGGGAGCAGCGAGCGCCACAATCACGATCACGCGCAGCGGTGGCATCGGAGGCGCTGTCGCGGTCAGCTTCGCGACCGGCGGCGGCACTGCGACGGCAGGCTCGGATTATACGCCTAGCTCGGGCTCCATTTTCTTCAACCCGGGCGAGACCATCAAGACGGTCACGATTCCGATCGCTGACGACCAACTGCTCGAGGCGAACGAGACGATCTTTCTGACGTTGACCAACCCGACCAATGGCGCCACGCTGGGAAGCCCTGACACGGCGGTCCTGACGATTGTCGATAACGAGCAGTCCGCCGTGCAGTTCAATGCGGCCACCTTTTCGGTGAATGAGAGAGCCGGAACGGCCACGATCACGGTCACCCGAAATAGCGGTGTCGGCACCTTGACTGTCGGCTACTTGACGAGCAATGGCACCGCGCAGGCCGGCACCAACTACACGAGCGCTTCGGGCCAGTTGACCTTCAGTGCCGGCCAGACGACCAGGACCTTCACGGTCCCGATTCTCAACGACAACCTGGCCAGCGGCGACAAGGTCGTGAACCTGACCCTCGTCAACCCGAGCCAGGGGATTCTCGGGGCGCCGAGCACGGCGGTCCTCACGATTCAGGACAGTGGCGTCGTGACCCCCGGTGGGCCCACACCGAATCCGAATCCGGGCAATCCCCCGACGAATCCCAGTCCGAACCCCAACCGGAACCAGCCGGGTCCGTTGGTTCGGGATTTCCACCTTGTGGTTGGCACCGGAGGAGTCACGGGGATCCTGCTCACGTTTAGCGAGCCGCTCGACCCCGTCCGGGCTCGGAACGTAGCGAGTTATGGATTCGTTGTCGCCTCTGCCGGGTCGGACGGTTACCTCGGCACGCCGGACGACTTCAGCGTCCCCTTGGCGTCGGCCACATACAATCCAGCAAGTCTTCAAGTCTTATTGACTCCAGCAACTCCCTTGCGATTGAATAGCTTCACCCAACTGGTGATCAACGGGAATCCGAGCGGTACCGTTGGTGTGACCAACGCCAACGGTGATCTGCTCGACGGCGATTCCAACGGCGTCAACGGCGGGGCTTACTCCGCGGTTTTTGGAGCGGGCAACCGCTTCTTCTACTCCGACCGAAACGGTGATCGCGTCTCGCTACGGCTGTCCCAAGGGGGCCTGATGGAGTTGCGCCGCGGGGTCGATGGAGAAGCCCATCAGCTACGCCTTGTCCAGACCGTGGCAGGTCGGAGCGTCCTCAAAGGAAGCGTCAAGCGTGCGCGAACAGGCGACGGTCGGACCTCGATCGGTGACTTGTCGGGTACTGCGGGCGTCAAGATTCGCTTGAATCGCTCGATCCGAGTCGCCAAGCTTTCCGCTACGAGCCTTCAGACGCCTCGCGGTCCTTACTCGCTCTGAGCGATGGAGCTTGCGAGGCCTACCTGGGGCGGACACTTGGCCTCGGTATTGAACGTTCCCATTAAAAAAACTAAATCATATCTACGGTGCGAGTGGAAGGTGGCCCGCCTCTTCCTCCATGCTGACACCACGGGTGTCCGGCTTCAAGAGGATCATCACCGAGCGCGGCGGGGGGAACGTTAGGCCCAGCGGGGGAGCGGTCAACCGATCGGCTGGAAGCGGTGGGTCACTGGCCAGTGAAGTGAAATAAGGGAGATATCCGAGGGCTTTGACCTGGATCATCATTGGGTTGTAGCTAATCGTCTCCGTCTGGCCCAGCAGTCCCTCCCGACCATGTACGTTCGCGTACAGGTGATAATTCACGTGCCCATCCGCTCCGGTCACGGCTTGTTTACTTTGATTCTCGGTGTCGTCCAAGGCAAACGATGGGTCGATGACCTGGACCACTGCGTCAGGAATCGGCCGCCCTGTAGCCTCATCAACGACCACGAAGCTGAAGGGTGAGGTTGTCGAGACCATCGCTTGGTACGGGCGAACCGGTAGCAACGTGGCGAAGAGAGGCGCCAGCACGAATGGCAGGAGTACAAGCGAGCGAGTGCTGAAACGGAACCGCGGCTCTTCTCCTGCTTGGCGGCGGAAGAGGTACCTGCCAACAAGGCCCCCCGCGATCACCGGGCTGAACAGGGCCGACGAGGTGAGAAGCAGATTCGTCGCGGACAGCGATCCCAGGTCGTCCACGATCAAGGCGGCAACCAGGAGGCCGGGGAAGGCACCGGCGAGCACGCCGCTGAGAGTCCATTGCCATGGCTTCGATCCTGCCCCGGCGGGGCGCGGCCAGCAGGTCGCCAGCAACACGGCGATCGCGATCCCGAGAGTGCCAACCACGGACCAGTACCGGAGCCCATAACCGCAATCACCGTGGACGGCGTCCATCCACAACCGAGGATGAAGAACCATCGGGGCCATGACCCAGCAGATTCGGTGCCCCAGCGATCGGCGACGCATCAACCAGTAGCCGCCGGCAAAGATGGCGGTCGCGATGCCCGCGAGCGAATTCCCAATGAGTTCCGACTCCCGAATCACCTTCCCCGCTCCTGGCCCCGAGCAGGCGAGCAAGTCGGCTTCGCCCAGAACCACGAGGGCACTTACGAGCGTTAACCTGGTCATGGTGTACCATCCGATGATCGGTCGCATGGGCGATTCCTCGACTCGTCGGGAGTTGATGACCTGGGTATGCTCACTTGATAGGCATGGGAGATGTATTGGTCCGAGCGTGCTCCTGATTGGTGTCCTCAACCAAGGGTAACGCAGCGCACGGTTCGTTGCACGTCCGTCATTCCCTCTCCAAACGGGTGACGCATCGCTTACTCCAAGTGAGGTGTGAACGGCGTCCCCTCCTCGATCGTCCGATCTCCTTCAAGTCGCATCGTGGAAAATGATCCCGACGGTGTGGCGGTGGCCCGTTCGCAAGCGGCTCACACCGTGCCTCATGTTGACACGATAGCAGCCGCGCGTGCCTTGCACCGGGCGGTGGTGGACGGGAAAGATCACCCCCTGCCCTTGCTCGAGGGGGACGACTTGGACTCGCGACTGCATCCGCGGCCTCTGTTCAGTCAGGACGAACTCGCCCCCCGTGAAGTCGATCCCAGGTTTTGCGAGGACGAACGCGACTTGAAGCGGAAAGACGTGTTCGCCGTACAGATCTTGGTGCAGGCAGTTGTAGTCACCAGGACCGTAGCGAAGCAGAAGCGGTGTTGGCTTGGTCTGGCCCGCCTCGTGGCAACGGTCCAGAAAGGTTTGGTGTCGTGCCGGATAGCGGACCTCGATGCCCATCGCGTCATTCCAACGGTTGGCGATCTCCGCGAGCGGCGGGTAAAGGGATTCCCTCAGTGCGGCGATCAACGGCGGCAATGGGTAATCGAAATAGCGATACTCTCCGCGCCCGAAACCATGGCGGGCCATGACGACCCGGCTCCGAAAGATCGCGTCGGTGTCGTACGACGCAGCGAGCGCTTCGCATTGTTCCGGCATGAGCAAGGGGCCAATCACCGCGCAGCCGTACTCGTTAAGCTCGGACGCAATGCGTTCCCAGTCGAGAGTAGAATGGATTGAATGTGGAGTCTTGCTATTTGTTGTCATTTTGATGATTCGAAAATTACGGGTTCTGTTAATTTCTTGTTTTATCGCGAGTGGCTTTGTTCCAGAGATGCACCGCGGCATATCCGCGATAAGGCCGCCACTGCTCGACCTGGATTGCGGGGCCTGCACGCTCGAATTGTTCGAGGATTCGCCGGATCACAAGATCGGTTCCAGGCCAGGAATCGGCATCGCGTAGCGCCCGCAGCGCGAAGTACTCCACGGTCCAAGGTCCGATCCCTGGCATTTTCAAAAGAGCTTCCTTCACCCCAACCACGTCCCCATCGGGTTCTGGGAATGTGATGGTCGCGTCGGCGATCGCCCGGGCGACGTTCTGCAAGGTGAGAACCCGCTTCGACGGCATGCCAATCGCTTCGAGATTACCGTCGGCAATCGTGCGAGGCGTCGGGAAGAGGAACGACGGCCCACCTGGATTCAGAGCAACGACCGCTTTGCCGAGCCGGCTGACAATCCGGCCCATGATGGTCGTCGCCGCCTTCACAGTCACTTGCTGGCCGACGATCGTTCGGACGAGCAGTTCAAACGGGGACCAGGCGCCGAGGACGCGGATGCCCGGGGATGCGGCCAGGAGGGGACCGAGGTGAGGATCGGTACCCAGGACGGCGTGCACCAAGGCCAGGTTGGTATCGAGGTCGAACATCTGCCGGACCCGCCCGAGAATGGCCTCGGAGTGCGCTCCGACCTCACCTCGTATCGTGAGCAGGAGTCGGGCGTCTGTCGGGTGCTGTGAGAGGGAGAGCGAACCGGAACATCCCTCCCACGCGAACGTACGGACGTAGCGTTCACCTTCCACCGCCTCGACCCCGACTGTAGCCCTGGCTCCCAGATATTGGAGGAAAAAGGGCCAATCCAACGGGGGTGAGTAATCCAGTTCATATGTGACGGTTTGCCGTTCCATCAGGATCAACTTGCTCCTTGTTCGCGGCGGATCAATTGGGCCTTCCGCTCGACGCCCCACCGGTAGCCTGAGAGTGATCCATCTGTCCGCACCACTCGGTGGCACGGGATGGCGACCGCGAGGGCATTCGCCGCGCAGGCCTGGGCCACCGCCCGGACGGCCTTCGGCTGGCCTATCCGGTTGGCGATCTCGGTGTAGGTCACCGTCGAACCCCCTGGGATCGCGCGCAAGGCCTCCCAGACGCGCTGCTGGAACGCGGTGCCGCGGATGTCGAGGGGGAGGTCGAGTCCGATCGAGGGAGTTTCCAGGAAGCCGACCACTTTGGCGACCAGTTCCTCGAAGTCCGCGTCGCCGCCGATCAGTTGTGCCTGGGAGAAGCGGTCCTGGAGGTCGCGGGCCAGCTCGTCCGGGTCGTCTCCGATGAGGATGGCACAGACCCCCTTGGCGGACGCCGCGACCAGGATCGAGCCGAGCCAGCACTCACCGATCGCGAACCGGATCGAAGCGCCGAGGCCCCCCGCGCGAAACGTTGTCGGTGTCATGCCGAGCACTTCGGTCGAGGACTCATAGAAACGACTGTTGGAATTGAACCCGGCGCCGTAGATCGCCCGAGTCACCGTTGGACTCTTGGGGAGCGTCTCGCGAACCCGTTGGGCTCGATGGGCTGAAGCGTACCGTTTCGGGGTGAGGCCGGTCGATTCCTTGAAGATGCGGTGGAAGTGGAAGCGACTCATGCCGACGGAGTTCGCCAGGTCTTCGAGGCTCGGGAGCTCTTTCGCTTCTTCGATGATTCGGCAGGCCTGGGCGACCACCTGAGCGTGGCGTTCGGCCAGCGTCTCCTCGGTCGGTTTGCACCGTTTGCAAGCGCGGAAGCCCGCCGCTTCGGCGTCCTCGCAGGTCGCATGGAAGCGGACATTCTTCCGGAGCGCCAGCCTCGCGTGACAGGAGGGCTTGCAGTACACGCCTGTCGTCCGCACCGAATAGAAAAATATGCCGTCCGCGGCCGGGGCACGATCCAGAACGGCCTGCCAACGGTCCTCGTCGCTGGCGAATGGCGTTGCGACGGCTTCGGCCCTCTCGATTTCGGTGGTCATGAGGATTGTGCTCTCGTCGTCTTGATTCGGTTTTCCCCTCGCTCGCGAACTCCATCATAGGAGGACTCAGCATGGTCGGAACTCCGGATCTTGCTTTCGTATTCGGCCCATCGAACGTGAATGGCCTTCCGCGAGTTCAAGTGGTCGAAAATCGAAGGGGCAGCGGAATCCTGAGGGTGAACCGGACGCATCATCGCCAGGACCGGGATAACCGGCAGTGAGCTCGATCAGACCCGCGCGATCGACAGGCGTCAAGTCGTGCAAGACGTCGACAATCAGAGTTGTGGTTCCCGATGTCGACAAGGATCAAGTTATGCGGATCAGGCGGATCCCCCTTCTCCTCCTCTTCGCGATCGGTCTCGTGGCCGTTCTGACGAGCCCTCTCTATGCGCAGCGCTTAGGGGATCTGCGAACCGACGCAATCCGCCTTTTTGAGGCAGGCGACTATCGCTCGGCGCTTTCTCAATTCGACGAGGTGTTGACGCGGAAGCCTCGCGATCTCGAGGCCCGCAGCAAACGCGGAATTACCTATCTTCGCCTGAACCAGCCTGCACAGGCCGTGGCGGATTTTGATGCGGTGATTCGGATCACGCCTTGGGCCTACTCCGCGCACATTGACCGCGGAATCGCCCGGGTGATGCTCGGCAACTATGAGGAAGCCAGGAAGGATTTCGACCAGTCACTCAGTCTGCTCGCCATCTCGTTCAAACGGGATTCCACCAGCTTCGCCAACGCCCATTGCGGTCTGGGACAGGTGGCGCACCGACTGGGCCAGGACGATGTCGCGATCGAGCAATATGGAATCGCGATCCGGGCCAATCCGAGCGATCCGAGCGGTTATCTGGGGCGGGCTGAAGCCCTCGTTTCGAAGAAAGACTTTGAACACGCCCTGCCCGACTTCGATGAGGCGATCCGGCTCAATCCAAGACAATCGCGGGCTTATGCGTTTCGAGGAGACGCCCTCTGGCAACTTGGGCGACTCAAAGCGGCGCTTGCCGATTTCGACATCGCGGTCCAACTCGACAACGATAACGAGGAGGCGCATAGCCGCCGTGGCTCGTTGCTGGCCCAGTTGGGGGAGAACGAACGGGCGCTCCCCGACCTCGACGCGGTGATTCGGCTCGATCCGCGCCGCGCGGCGGCTTATAAAGACCGCGGCGGTGTTCTGGTCCGGCTCGGCCAATATGAACGTGCGATTGAAGATTTGAACAAGTCGATTGCTATTGACCCTCGCCGCGCGTCCGCGTATCAGAATCGGGGGGCGGCCTATAGCGGCCTGGCGCAGTACGAGAAAGCCGTCGACGACTTGAACGAGGCCATCCACCTTGACCCAGCGAACCCAGGGGCGAGGACGAATCTAGGGCTGGCCCTGTTCGCGCTGGGGCAATACGAGCGGGCCCTCGCCGAGATGAATGAGGCGATCCGCCTCGCTCCGAACAACTCACTTGTCTTTCTCAACCGAGCGGGCACCTACGCTCGGCTCGGTCTGCTCGAGCGGGCGATTGAAGATTATAACGAGGCCCTGAGACTCGATCCGAGAGCGATTCTGGCCCATGTCGGACTGGGGAAGGCGCATGACAGCCTGGGCCGTCGCGTGCAGGCGATCCACAGTTACGACATGGCACTCCAGCTCAATCCGTCAAATGCTCGTGTCTACACGAGTCGGGGCAATGCGCGACGGGCCGAAGGTGATTGGAAAGGCGCCATTGAGGACTTCAGCAAGGCGATCGAGATCAACCCGAAATTCGCCGAGGCCTATGTCTTGCGGGGCTGGTCCCTGCTCTGCTCCGACCGGGACGGGGCTGAGGCCGATGCACGGGCCTATCTCGCTCTGCAGGAGCGGCCCGATTCCTCCACGCTGTACATGTCACTTCTGGGAGCGCTCGGCGCGCGGAAGGCTGGGAACGAGACCGAAGCCCGGGTCTTCCTCGCCGGAGCCCTGTCCAGTGGCAATGGCTCGGCCTGGCCGAGTCCGGTGCTCCGATACATGTACCGATCGCTCCCCGCGAAAGCGATGCTCGAAGCGGCGGGCGATGACCTCCAGAAGACCGAGGCTCACGTCTTCCTGGCGCTCGATCTCCTCCAAACCGGCAAACGGAGCTGGGCCGTCGACCATCTTCGCTGGGCTCGCGATCACGGCGAGGCGCGTTCCTCCTCGGCCGACCTGGCCAGGGTCGTGCTCCTCAGTCTCGAATCCAACAACCGCGAGGCGCTCCCTCAAGCGAGCGCGGAATCGGGCACCCCGACCGCTCGACAGTAGTTGAGCGCACACAAGGCCAGGACACTTTCCGTCCGGCCGTCCCTCTCCCCTCTGAACGTGCCGACGATCGAATCGCGGGAGCGTCCGGAATCAATCAGGATCGTGAGCGTGGCGTGCGCCTGTTCGCCGAGTCTGCCTGCTTGATTTGAACACGCATCCCAAGAAATACTTGCAGCGCACGCAGACGACCGTCTTATCGCGATCCTGCTCGGAAATCCCGATGGCCAAATTGCAGTTCGGACAATGCACGACCTGCTGCAGGGACGCGCCGGACTCATCGAGGTATCTGGGATATTCGGTGAGGCAAGCCGGACAATAGCTGGCATCCGGGCCCACGGTGAAATCGCCTTCGTAAGCGCACGACGGACAGGTTCGATCCGCCCTGACCTTCCCTGGCTCGTCAGCCCCTGTCACCCACGAGAGGACATCTTCCTCTGACGCGAGCCCGCAACGCGAGCACGACCCGATCTCCGGGTCGATCGGCTGACCACACGAAGTGCATCGGTTGGTGCCCATCATGGTCACTATCGTAGCACAAGTGTCGTACGTTGTCAGTCTCGATGGCGCTCACTTTTGAGCGCCTGATTTAGCGCTGCGCGGGCGTTGGCGAGTGCAGGGCCAGCCTCTTTTCTCGAAGCGAGGTTCACTGACTCGGTGGGATCGGTTTCCAGCTCATACAGTTCCTCGTGGCCGTCTCCGTTGCGGATGTAGACCTTACCATCGAGGATCAGGGAACTCATCGAGCCTCGAAACACCGGTGATCGGCCGTTGTTCGGGTTGTTTTTCGCTGGCGCGGCGACTTCGGAAAGGACGGGATCCGTTTCCGGATCGACGCTTACAGCCGACGGATCCCAGTGCCGTACGAGCGAAGTTCCGGGGAATCGAGGTGAATCTCGCTGCCCGAGCAGGTCGAGCACCGTGGCCGGGAGGTTGCGCAGGCTCACGGGTTGCCGCACGTTGATTCCTTCGGGAACGCGGCCGGGCGCGACGATCAGGAGTGGCACATGCACTTCCCCTCGATAGAGGCTGCTGGCATGTCCGAAGAGTTGGTGCTCGCCGAATTGTTCGCCATGGTCCGAGGTGATGACGACGACCGTGTTTCGCAGCGTCCCCCGGCGTTCCAATTCCTCAAGGAACTGGCCGACCTGAGCGTCCATGTGCGAAATGCAATCATCATAAGCGTCGCGGGCCAGCTCGATGTCGCGAGGTGAGAGCCGATGCTTATCGGCACCCCAGAACGCGTTCAAGAGCGAGTAATCCGCGCGGCTCTCCGGGCTCAGCCCAAAGTGCTGGGCGCAACCATCGGGCATCAGATAGGGCGTGTGAGCGTCGAACAGGTTCAGGAAGAGGAAGACGGGACGTCCGTCCTGGTTCGCGAGCCAACGGAGCGCATCGCGATGGATTCGCGACGAATCCTTGTAAGGTCGTACTGGAGTCGTCGCCTTTGTGGAGCGTGCGACCTCTCTGTCTTGAGGGCCCGGCTTACGAGTCAAAGTTTGGGGCGCGTGTTGCGAGCGAACCGAGCTTCTCCAGGAACACCTGGCCGAATGCCGCCGAGTGAAGCACGCTCGCCGCGGAGAGCTCGTGGTCGTCGAAATGAATGAACCCGCGATTCAGGCCAGTCTCTGCGCTACAGTAGAGGGTGTTCGCGATGAACCCCCCGGTGGCGTACCCTCGATCCCGGAGCGACTCGGCCAGAGTTGGGACATCCGGTTCCAGCGGTTTGCCGTAGCCGGCCGCAAGGTCGTGAGGCCAATGCCCGGTAAACATGCTCGCATGAGAAGGCAGCGTCCAGGGGGCCGTGGACCGGGCGTGCTCGAACCGGACCCCTTTGCGGGCCAGGCGAGCGAGATTCGGAGTCGTGTCTCGGGAATAGCCATACAGGCTCATATGCTGGGCGCTCACCGTGTCCATCACGATGAAGAGGACGTTGGGATCGCCGGTCTTGGCAGGTGGCAAGCTTGCCATCGCGCGATGTTCCGTCCAGGTCTCGAGCCCGATCGACAGGCCGAACAGGGCCATGACGACACCGGCAACCACGGGGAAAGTCTTCAGGACCAGTCGACCCGATTGGAAGCAGTCGGCCTCGACTCGAGGAGCGGCCCGATAGGCCAGGCCGCAGGCGAGAATCACGCTGGCGATCGGGTGGATGGAGCGAATCGCGAGGGACAGGCTGACCAATGACACGAAGCCCAGGAAGAAGGCCGCGCGTCGGGTTGAGAACCTCGACCATTTTCCGGCGAGCAGCCCGAGTAAGGTACCAAGGGCTCCGAACAGCAGGATGTGGAAGAGCGGGATCATCCAGGCGATCTGCCGGTTCATCTGAAAGAAGCCGGGCGTACCGTCGCGGAGATGCTTCTGCGCGACGACGAGCGCGAGCTCCGCGGGGCCGGTCAGCAGACCGAACCAGACGGACACCGTCAGGACTCGAAGTGGGTGAAGTTGAGCCGCCGGGAGAGGCCCGGCGGGTTGTCGCGTGAGGAAGTGTCGACGAAGACGGGAACGGCGAGTGGATGGACTCGTGGCTTGATCCGTCATACGTCGACCCTCCTGGTCGCGTGGAACGTCAGGGACCGCGGGAGTGGTCAGGTTCAGCCGATGTAACCCAGACCGCTGAGACGGTCGCGGACCACTTCCTCTTCGGCCGCGGAGTAACCGGTCGGCGCGGCCGCGCTCACTTCCAGGCCGGAGACAAGTGATCGCCCTTGCATCGAAGCGGGGAGGTCATAGCCGCCCAGTTCCAGCAGGGTGGGAGCTATATCCAGGAGGCGAGCGCCCTGGATTTCGCCCTGGAGCGGGTTGTTCGACGAGGCCAGGACGAACGAGCCGAACTGGGCGTGGTTACAGTCATCGGGGCCCGTGTCATTTTCCTGGACGTGGATCGTCGGGTATCCGACTCCGCCGACCGAGCGCCAGGAGAGTGCCCCGAAGTGAACGATCAGGTCGGGCGCGACGTTCCGCACGTTGCGGAAGGCCTCTTCCGGCTTGAACACGAGGGTGCCCAGCCGTTTCCCTTCGGCATCGGCCGTCGCTTCGAAGCGGGCCTTGATCTCGTCACGGAATCGTTCGTACTCGGTCGGTTCGATGATCCCCTTCGGCTCTCGCCCCTTCACGTTGAAGAAGACGCGGGCGTAGTAACCCCCCTCACTCCAGACGCTCGTCTTATCCCAGTTCACGTCCAGCTTGCTGAACGGCGTGACTTTCTCGGGATACTGGTTGAGGACCAACAACCCTTCGCGGATCAGCCATTCGTTGACGCAGAATCCGCCGTCGAGTTTGCGCGCACCGTGGTCGGAAACGACCAGCACGACCGTATCGTCGGTGAGGAGTTCGAGGACTCGCCCGATCTCTTCGTCGAGGTGCCGGTAGTAGTCGCGAATGACATTTTGATAGGGGTTGCCAGGCTCATGATGGATATGCTCGGGGTCGTGATGCTTCCAGAAGCCGTGCTGGATCCGGTCGAGACCGATCTCCACGAAGTGGAAATAGTCCCAATCGGTGTTCTTCATGAGGTGCCGCACCACTTCAAATTGCTTGCGGCTCATGTCGAGAACAGTTTTGCCGAGCCAGTCCTTGTTATCTGTCCGAAACCCTTTGACGTCGACCGGATAGGGGCCGACCAAGGTGTTGATTTCGGCGCCGAGGTCGGCCGGATGAGTATAGATGTCTTTTGACGTATCGGGTGTCAGGAAGCAGCCCACGGAAACTCCGTTGAGCTTGCGGGGTGGGTACGCCGGCGGCACGCCAACGACGACCGACCGCTTTCCCTCACGCGCGATCTGATCCCAGATCGCCAATTCGCTGAACGATCGCGAGTTGACGATGCCGAGGCCGTCATAAGAATGATCGACTCGGTTCCGGAAGCCGTAGACGCCAAGCGACCCCGGGTCCTGGCTGGTCGCCATGCACATCCAGGCGGGGACGGTGATGGGAGGAATGACGCTTTCCAAGCGGCCGTAGCAACCGGCCTCCATCAATCGGCGCAGGTTCGTCAGACGCTCGTCACTGAATAGCAGTTCCGGCGTCGCGCAATCGAGTCCAACGACGAGGATCTTCATGGCCGCAACGAACTCCTTCCGTGCGGAATTGACGCCTCAATGGTTCGTCGAGGCGTCGAAAATGGTCCGAGCAGGGTTCGTCATGTCAGTGACGAGGACCGCGACTTTCAAGATGGGGGGCAAGGATGCGCAGAGGCGGCACGGCCGAATCATGGTCGACCTGCCCATCCGTTGCAAGAGATCCTTGAAGAACCTCGGGAATCGATCCAACGAGAAAGCCACGAGGGGGGCGGCTCCGCCGTCTTGTACGTGAGCCAGCTCGTGGCGAACCGCTCCGCGGTTAACGGGACGTTCTCGATGCCTGAATTCCCGGGGCCGAGCCTTCGGCGTGGGCTTCTCCCGGATTGGTCAGAGGACCGCGCCATTCTCCCTGGCGCTGATCTTGCCGCGACAGTCGAGGTAGGGTCGTCTGCGATGATTTCGCCAAGCGTCGAGGAATTCTGATGATCGATCGAATGATTTTTGAACCCAGAACGAAGACGTTTCGGCCGAACATCGCCGCAAACCCAACGGCGGCCGCCAGGACGGACGTCATGGGCAACAGCGTTTCCGGACCGATATAAGCGAATAACAAAGTATTCATCTCCTCGGGCCTCTATGCCCGACTAGGGGGGCCTCTACTGCTACCAAAGGGACGTCAAACCGGGGAGATGATCCTTCCTGGTGTCTCCATGCTTGAGCGTCGCATGAGACGATTTCGGCACTTAAAAACGAATTCCTTCAGGAAGGTCGTCGAGCGAATTGAATAGGTCGCGCCCCCGCCTCGCTCCTTGGTGGGGAGAGAATCGAGCGTCCCGAGCATCCCATTCGAGGGCTTTATCGGCGATTGAGTCAAAGTGCCATGAATGATTTCATGTTGCGGCGGGTGGAGCGCAAAAAAAAACGCCCCGACCCTTCCGTGAGGAAGGATCGGGGCGTCTTTGAAGGATTCCGGCGATCACCGACTTTCGCGCCAAAGGCACTATCATGGGCCTGACGGGCTTAACGGCCGTGTTCGGAATGGGAACGGGTGGGACCCCGTCAGTATGTTCGCCGGAAAAGCAACCGGCAGGCGATCAAACCCGCCGGTTACGTTGTGCTCAAGCTTCACAGTGGTCGTCACGCAAGATCCTACCGCCACTTCGATGGGCATGACCAACCGACTTCGAGTCTCTTCACGACGCGTGGTCCCCGTTATTGGATGGGAATACGTCGCCGTGTGATCGATCGAATGCGATCGGTGAATGATGCAACCCTGATTCCGGTCCGATTCGAGTCCCATTACAGGAGCCGGCGGACGGATCGGGGTGGTCAAGCGATCGGCTGTTAGGACCGGTCGGCTGCGGCGATCACTCGCCGTGCACTCCCGGCCTATCGACCTGGTCGTCTTCCAGGAGCCTTCGCACTTGCGTGCTGGAAACCTCGTCTTGAAGAGGGCTTCGCGCTTAGATGCCTTCAGCGCTTATCCTTTCCCGACCTAGCTACTCGGCGATGCCCTGAGCAGAACAGCCGATACACCAGAGGTCGGTCCTCCCCAATCCTCTCGTACTAGGGGAGACCCTTCGCAAGTTTCCTACGCCCACGGCAGATAGGGACCGACCTGTCTCACGACGGTCTGAACCCAGCTCGCGTACCGCTTTCATTGGCGAACAGCCAAACCCTTGGGACCTTCTCCAGCCCCAGGATGCGATGAGCCGACATCGAGGTGCCAAACCTCCCCGCCGCTATGGACGCTCGGGGGAGATCAGCCTGTTATCCCCGGAGTACCTTTTATCTGTTGAGCGACGGCCTTTCCATCCAGCACCGCCGGATCACTAACGCCGACTTTCGTCCCTGCTCGACTGATGGGTCTCGCAGTCAGGCACCCTTCTACGTTTGCGCTCATGTTGCCAGATTGCCGACCTGGCCGAGGGTACCATTGCACTCCTCCGTTACTCTTTGGGAGGAGACCGCCCCAGTCAAACTGCCCGATGAGCATGGTCCCGGTCCGGGCTACGGACCGGTGAGGATCAGAGTCATTTCAGGGTGGTATTTCACCGATGGCTCCCCGACGGCTGGCGCCGCCGGATCACGGCCTCCCACCTATGCTACACAGAAAGGACGCTGACCCAATGCCAACCTGCAGTAAAGGTTCACGGGGTCTTTCCGTCTGACCGCGGGTACGTGGCATCTTCACCACGGCTACAGTTTCACCGGGTCCCTCGTGGAGACAGTGCTCCAGTCGTTACGCCATTCATGCAGGTCGGAACTTACCCGACAAGGAACTTCGCTACCTTAGGACCGTCATAGTTACGGCCGCCGTTTATCGGGGCTTCGGTCGCCAACTTCAGCTTGCGCCTCATCGGCTCCCTTAACCTACCGACACCGAGCAGGCGTCAGACTCTATACGTCCTCTTGCGAGTTGGCAGAGTCCTGTGTTTTTGATAAACAGTCGCTAGAGCCGATTCTCTGCGGCTCTCCTTACGGAGAGCACCCCTTGTACCGAAGGTACGGGGTCATTTTGCCGAGTTCCTTCACGAGGGTTCTCCCGAACGCCTTCGGATACTCGCCTAGCACACCTGTGTCGGATTGCGGTACGGGCCAGATGGTTCGTCCCGCGGGGCTTTCGTGGCCGAGGTTCATCAGGCTTCCAGATCGAATGCTGTCGGCCTTGCGGCACGGGGTAATCTAACACCTGACCTGACTCTCCTCGGCGTCCTCCGCGGTTCAACCTTACCATCGGGTGGCGGAATATTAACCGTCTGTCCATCGGCTACGCCCTTGGGCCTCGCCTTAGGTCCCGACTGACCCTGGGCGGATTGACCTTCCCAGGAAACCTTGTGCTTTCGGCGGACAGGCTTCCCACCTGTCTTGTCGTTACTCGTTCCGGCATTCGCACTCGCCCGCTCCACTGGTCGTTTCCATCCAGCTTCATTGCGGCGGGCGACGCTCTCCTACCATCAGTTTTAACCTGATCCGCGACTGCGGCACGACGCTTAGTCCCCGTCATTTTCGGCGCGGGATGGCTCGACCGGTAAGCTGTTACGCACTTTTGAAATGATGGCTGCTTCTAAGCCAACATCCCGGCTGTCACCGCGATCCCACTTCCTTTGCCACTGAGCGTCGATTTGGGGGCCTTGGTCGGCGGTCTGGGTTGTTTCCCTTTTGAACGTGAAGCTTATCCCCCACGTTCTGACTCCCGGGGTCCGTCGTGCGGTATTCGGAGTTGGGTTTCGGAGGGTAGGCGGGAAGCCCCCCTACCGAATTCCGTCGCTCTACCCCCGCACGATATGTCCCGAGGCTGGCCCTAAAGCCATTTCGGAGAGAACGAGCTATCTCCAGGTTTGATAAGACTTTCACTCCTCCCCACGGGTCCTCCCCCAGTTTTTCAACACTGGTGGGTTCGGTCCTCCACGACCGGTTAGGGTCGCTTCAACCTGCCCATGGGTAGTTCACCTGGTTTCGCGTCTACTGCACCCGACTATGGCGCCCGATGAAGACTCGCTTTCGCTACGGCTCCCCCCCTGAAGGGGTTAACCTGGGGCCGGATACAGTAACTCGCCGGATCATTATGCAAAAGGCACGCGGTCACGCGGCCCGAAGGCATCGCGCTCCCACCGCTTGTAGGCACGGGGTTTCAGGTTCAGTCTCCTCCCCTAATCGGGGTTCTTCCCACCGTTCGGTCGCCCTACTGGGTTCGCTATCGGTCGTCATCGAGTGCTTAGCCTTGCGGGATGGTCCCCGCCGATTCAGGCCGGGTTTCACGTGCCCGACCCTACTCGGGTACCGAAGAGGGGAGTTTGCATCGTCGCTTACGGGGCTATCACCCGCTCTGGCGCTCCGTTCCAGGAGGCTTCAGCTGACGCTCACTCATCCCATGTTATCGGCCCCACGACCCCGAGTGGTGTCCCACTCGGTTTAGGCTGATCCCCGTTCGCTCGCCGCTACTGAGGGAGTCTCGGTTGATTTCCTTTCCTCCGGGTACTGAGATGTTTCAGTTCCCCGGGTCTCTACAGGCATTCCAGGATCGACGTTCGTTGGGCAACTCCCCTGGACTTATCGCAGCCTTCCACGCCTGTCTCTCTGATGACGCCTAGGCATCCCCCCCGTGCCCTTAGGAGCTTGACCACGCCGATCCGGACGCCGCGGTTCCTCGAAAGAAACTCGACAGCCAGAACGGCGAGGGGTCAGTCCCCGATCTCTCTCGATCGAGTGTCCAGTGTCTCGCGACACAGGACCACTCTCACTTGGGTAACGATCCCAATGTGAGGCCGGTTGCTTCACAGCAAGCGACTCTCACGCATCCGTAAGGGTTCCACTGTATTGTGGAGAGATTCTTCTACTTGGTCTGCCACGACCATTTGTTTGCGGTTCTCACTTGCGTGACCTAACCACCGGATTGTGAAAGAGCAACCGAACCCCAACGACAGACCTTCCGGCCGAAACCGGAGAAAGTCATACCTTGAGATCCGCACTGGCCGCTGGCCAGGGGGCAACGCCGCGAACGGCCCTGCCCCGCACCCAGCAGTGCAAGCAAGAAACAAACGAAATTAGCCAAGAAGACAGCCCCTCGGATGAGGGGCCTCTTCATCGATCGATCGTGTTCGTGGTCAGAGAACCTTCGTGGGAAGCCGGCGTAAATACCATCTGATCAAGGAGACGGTGCCGATGCGGCCTTCTTGAATCGGGTCGATGACCGAAGTCATGTCCCACGATCCTCAGAGCCGAGATTTTCTAAGAAAATCCTTAGAAGGAGGTGATCCAACCGCAGGTTCCCTACGGTTACCTTGTTACGACTTAGTCCCCATCACGGGTTTCATCTTCGGCGCCTGCCTTGCGGCTCCGGCGACTTCGGATGCCCCCCGCTTTGGTGGCTTGACGGGCGGTGTGTACAAGGCTCAGGAACACATTCACCGCGGCATGCTGATCCGCGATTACTAGCGATTCCAGCTTCATGCGGGCGGGTTGCAGCCCGCAATCCGAACTGAGGAACGGTTTTTGCGATTAGCGTGACTTTGCAGCCTAGCAACGCTCTGTCCGCCCCATTGTAGTACGTGTGCAGCCCCAAGCATAAGGGCCATGAGGACTTGACGTCATCCCCGCCTTCCTCCGGCTTAACGCCGGCGGTCTGTCTAGAGTTCCCGGCATGACCCGCTGGCAACTAGACACAGGGGTTTCGCTCGTTAGGGGACTTAACCCAACACCTCACGGCACGAGCTGACGACAGCCATGCAGCACCTGTGCACGTTGTACCTTGCGGCCTCACCGACGTTTCCGCCGGCTAATCCGTGCATGTCAAGCCTGGGATAAGGTTTTGCGCGTAGCCTCGAATTAAGCCACATACTCCACCGCTTGTGTGAGCCCCGTCAATTCCTTTGAGTTTCAGCCTTGCGACCATACTCCCCAGGCGGGGTACTTCACGGTTTCCTACGACAGGAGCCCATCGGCGAGCCCCTATCCAGTACCCATCGTTTACGGCCAGGACTACCGGGTATCTAATCCCGTTCGCTCCCTGGCTTTCGCGTCTCAGCGTCAGTAGGCATCCAGGACCTCGCTTCGCCACGGGCGTTCCTTCCGATCTCAACGCATTTCACCGCTCCACCGGAAGTTCCAGGTCCCCTATGCCCTCCAGACTCGTCGTATCCGCGCCACTTCCCGGTTGAGCCGGGGATTTCAACGACAGACGCACGAATCCGCCTACACGCGCTTAAGCCCAATGATTCCGAATAACGTTCGCACGGTTCGTCTTACCGCGGCTGCTGGCACGAACTTAGCCCGTGCTTCCTCCAGGGATCAATCAAGGTCTTACGACCCTTTTCCCCTCGACAGGAGTTTACAACCGAAGGCCTTCATCCTCCACGCGGCGTCGCTCGGTCAGGCTTGCGCCCATTGCCGAAGATTCTCGACTGCAGCCTCCGTAGGAGTCTGGGCAGTGTCTCAGTCCCAGTGTGCCGGGCCACGCTCGCACGCCCGGTAGGCATCGCAGCCTTGGTGGGCCATTACCCGCCAACAAGCTAATACCACGACAGCCCGTCCCAAGACGCCGAAGCTTTGGCAAAACACCGATGCCGGTGTCGTTGCGTCGCTGGGGATTACCCGCGGTTTCCCGCGGCTATACCCAATCTTGGGGTTGGTTACCGTCGCCTTACTCACCCTTGCGCCACTGGCCTTGCGGCCCGTTCGACTTGCATGCCTAATCCACGCCGCCAACGTTCATTCTGAGCCAGGATCAAACCCTTCGAGATTGGTCGTCTCCCCTGCTCCGAGGAGCAAGAGATCCGGTCCTCACCTTCAAAAGGGTTGAGGAATTTGCTAACTGGTCGCAGCTCGAGTTCACCGGGGCAAGCCCCTGCTCACTCGTGCTGTTG
This sequence comes from Singulisphaera photorubra, assembly GCF_045290345.1. Classification (GTDB taxonomy): domain Bacteria; phylum Planctomycetota; class Planctomycetia; order Isosphaerales; family Isosphaeraceae; genus Singulisphaera. Next base: position 8,723,711 of record NZ_CP155447.1, read on the forward strand.
GCTGTTGGATCCGTCTCCGTCGCGATTCGACCTCCAACCAAACGGGGTCGAGACGACTCAAACGGCTCCACGCCGGCTTCCCTCAAAGGTTCTCTTCAACCACAAGAACCACGATCGACCGGATTGTCAAAGAACGAACATGCTGCCGAAGCAATTGGCCGGAGTGACTTGCCCTTGAAGGCGTGTCACGCCGGCCCACCTACCGACAACATCGCAGCCCGCTGTCATGGTGAGCGGTTTCCCGTTCCCAGGTCAGCCGGCCGTTTCGTTGTCACCCGTGGTGACACAGGCGACAAGGACTATATTAACGGGATCCCGCCGGGAGTCAACTTGGTAGTCCCCTTTTTCGCATAGATTCCCTGTAAGACTTCTGAAACGGTACAAATGTATAGTTGCGTTGGGCGGTAGCTTGCGTTGCCCGGAATCGAGCCTTACGATGGCCCTGAATCCATCCTAATGAATGTGTTGCAGGGAGAGACTTCATGACGCGGCCGCGTTTCGAATGGTCTTTGCTGGCTCTATTACTCGTTCTTCCTCTAGGGGGGTGCGGTGGCACGGCAGAAGAGGGGCACGCAGTCCCTGGCCCCGATCGAGGCGCGGCCAAGCGAGTTTACTTTGTGGGGTTCGATGCCAGCGCCCCACTCGTGAATGCACTGAAGCAAGATAAGCTCCAGGGGATCGTGGTCCAGAACCCCTACCTGATGGGGCAGCTCGGGGTCAAAACTCTGGTTCAACATCTCGAGAAGCAGAAAGTGGACCCGCAGGTTTCGACGGGGGAGACCATGGTCACTCCCGCCAATATGGAAGATCCGGCCATTGTGCCTCTGCTTCATCCCGCCAAAGCGGAGAATCGTGCCGAGGCGAGTCTGTCAGGGGTCAAGACGAAGAAATGGCGTGTCATGGTGATCCCGAAGGGGACGACCCACGAGTTCTGGATGACGATCCATGCGGGGGCCCTCAAGGGGGCAGCCGATCTGGGCAATGTCGAGGTGATCTGGCTTGGCCCTCAAAAGGAAGATGACCGGCTTCAGCAGATTCAACTCGTTCAGAACGCGGTCGCGGCCGGAGTCGATGGGATCGTGCTGGCTCCCCTGGATGCCAGGGCCCTGGTCAAGCCGGTCGAGGATGCCGTGGCCAAGGGCATTCCGGTCGTGATCATCGATTCAGGCCTCGAGTCGAAGAAGATTGTCAGTTACGTCGCCACGGACAACTATCATGGCGGGGTGCTCGCTGCGAAGCGGTTGGGCGAGCTACTTAAAGGAGAGGGGAAAATCATCCTGCTTCGTTATGCGGTCGGCTCCGAGAGCACGGAGCAACGGGAGCGGGGCTTCACCGATACGATGAAGAGTGAGTTTCCCAAGATCCAATATCTTTCTGACACCGAGTACGCGGGAGCGACCTCGGACACGGCCCAGCAAAAATCGCAGAGTTTGGTCACGCGCTATCGCGGCCAGGTGGACGGGATCTTCTGTTGTAATGAGTCGAGCACGTTCGGAATGCTCCGGGCGTTGGAGGGGGCCGGCATGCTGGCTTCCCGGCCGTGACCCCTCCCCTGCTGGAGATGCGCGAGGTTTCGAAGTCGTTTGGGGCGAGCCGCGCTCTCGACAAAGTCTCGCTCGAGCTCCAACGAGGTGAGGTCCATGCACTAATAGGAGAGAACGGGGCCGGCAAAAGCACCCTGATGAAGATCCTGAGCGGTGCTTACCGACCTGACCAGGGGCGAATGGAGATCGAAGGTGTTCCCTACGCACCTCGTGGGCCACGCGGGGCGCGCAACCTCGGGGTGGCCATGATCTACCAGGAGCTGACGCTTGCCCCCCACCTTTCGGTGGAAGCGAACGTCATGCTCGGGCAGGAACGGGTCGTCGCCGGATTCGTCAAGCGCGGGGAGCATCGCCGACTGGTGGCCCAGGCACTCGACGTGCTCGAACATCCCGACATTCGGCCGGAGGCCGCGGCCGGAAGCTTGAGCGTCGGTGCCCAACAACTCGTCGAAGTGGCCCGTGCCCTGGTCGCGGACGCTCGTGTCATAGTCTTCGATGAACCAACCAGTTCACTGACCGAGCGCGACGCCCAGCGTTTGTTCGAGATTATCGAGCGTTTGCGGGCCAAAGGATTGGCCATCGTCTATATCAGCCACTTCCTCGAAGAGGTCCGCCGGGTCGCCCAGCGCTATACCGTACTTCGCGATGGCCGTTCCGTGGCCACGGGACCGGTGGCGGGGACCGAACTTTCCACGATGATCGGACAGATGGTCGGACGTGACCTGACCGAACTGTTTCCGCAAGTCCCCCACGTGGCGGGCGAACCGATTCTGGAGTTGACTGGGCTGGCGCGGGATCCCCTCCCCAAGAAGGCGGATTTGGTGCTCAGACGCGGTGAGATCCTCGGGATCGCTGGCTTGGTTGGGGCGGGCCGAACCGAATTGCTGCGGGCGATCTTCAGCCTCGATCCGGTACGGTCGGGCTCGGTTCGCGTGCATGGAATAGCCAGTCGGAATGCTTCCCCTCGCCTGAGGATTCGCCAAGGTCTGGGATACCTCAGCGAAGATCGTAAGGGGGAGGGACTCGCCTTGGGTCGCTCGATCGAAGACAACATGACCTACTCCGCCCTCCACCCGTATTCGCGCTGGGGATGGCTCGACCTGAAGAGGCGGAGATCCGAAGCCGCGGCCTGGATGGTCAAACTCCGGATCAAGGCGGTCAGCCCCGCCCAACTGATCGGTGACCTTTCCGGAGGCAACCAGCAAAAAGTGGCGATCGCCAGGCTGCTGCACCAGCAGGCCGACATCTTGCTCCTTGATGAGCCCACTCGAGGGATCGATCTCGGGTCGAAGGCCGAGATCTATCGTTTGATCGGTGAGTTGGCGGCGCAAGGGAAGGCGATCGTCATGGTCAGTTCCTATCTCCCGGAACTCTTCGGAATCTGTGATCGGATTGCCGTCATGGCTCGCGGTGTCCTGAGTGAGGCACGTCCCACCTCGGCCTGGACCGAGCATAGTGTGATGGAGGTCGCGACGGGAGGCTGAGCGGTTTCGAGGAAGATCGAGCGTGGTTCGCTTACTCTGGCAGATCCATCGCGATTTGATCCTCGGGAATCGCTTGTCTTGTAATGAGACTGTTGGTCGGCGATGCTCAAAATCATCGTGCGAGTCGCGGAGATCCTCGTTCCGGCATTCTCAAAAAAATACTGTATTAAAGGGGCAACCACGTGGGTGTATGCGCGGACGAAGGACGACGTGAGAAAGGATCACCTGTCCTCCGAGGGACCTTGAGTTGGGTCTGGACGGTCTTCGGCCCCTTCCTTGGGTTGATCCTGATCACGGTCTTGTTCGCGTACCTGACACGGCACTCGGGTTCGTTCATGACCGTGTACAACTGGAGGACGATCGCGGTGCAAACTGTGGTCGTCGGCACGGCGGCCCTGGGAATGACCGTGATCATGATCGCCGGTGGGATCGACCTCTCGGTCGGTTCGGCGGTCGCGTTGGTGACCGTCGTGATTGGTTGGGCCGTCCGTGACAAAGGTTGGCCGATGCCACTGGCTCTCGCGGGAGGCATTGTGGTCGGGGGCCTTTGCGGGCTCTGGAACGGTGCCTTGATCACGGGGCTTCGCGTGGTGCCATTCATTATCACGCTCGGCGGACTCAAGATCTTCCGGGGGCTGGCGAAGTGGCTCTCCTCGAGTACGGCGGTCTATGTGCCGAACGAGTCGCGCGTCTGGTGGTTCCCATCGATTCTGGCCACCGAGCCGGAACCGCGATGGTTGCTGGTGGCTCCCGGGGTGTGGTTGCTGCTCATTTTGAGTCTATTCTTGGCCTTGGCACTAAGGTATAGCTTGTTGGGGCGTTATATCTACGCCATTGGCTCGAATGAATCGACGGCCCGGCTTTGCGGGATCAACGTACCGCTCGTCAAACTGGCTGTTTACGTCCTTGCAGGGCTGGCCACCGGTTTGGCGGGAGTGATGCAGTACGTTTACCTGGATGCTACGGGCGACCCGGTCACCGCCGACGGACTTGAGTTGCAGGTCATCGCGGCGGTAGTCATCGGCGGTGGGAGCCTCAATGGTGGTGAGGGGACTGTGATTGGCACCTTGATCGGCTGCTTAATCATGTCCGTGCTGAATATCGGGTGCGTTCACGCCGGAATTCCGAATGCCAGCCAGGATGTAATCATCGGGGCGATCATCGTGGCGGCCGTGACCTTGGATCGATTCCGGCGGCGGCGCGATCTCTAAGTCTCGAAAGCGGAGGCGGATCATGATGCGACTGAGCTTTACCTGCCTGGTAGCCTTGTCAGCCTTGGCGGTTTATTCGTCGCCCAGTGTAGCGGAGGAACGCGTGGAAAAGCCGACGATCTCGGTCAGCGGGACCGGTAAGCTCTCCGCGGTTCCGGACATCGCCGAAATCCAGGTTGGGGTGCGGTCGCAGGCACCGACCGCGCAGGCCGCCTTGGCCGCGAATAGCGACGCGATGAATGCGATGCACGCGATTCTGAAGCAGAGCGGGGTCGAGACCAAAGATATCCAGACGACCCAGATCCAGGTGAGCCCCGAGTACTCTCAGCCCCCCAACCGCCCCAGGACGGTCAATGAAGCGGAGTTCATTCCGCGGATTGTGGGATACCGGGTCGATAACACCGTGCAAATTACCGCAAGGCAGATCCCGAAGCTGGGAGCGCTGCTCGACGCCCTCGTAATGGCAGGCGCCAATCAGATCCACGGGATTTCGTTCCGGATCGACAACCCCGAGAAACGTCTCGACGAGGTTCGTCGAAGCGCGATGGCCGACGCAAAGAGCAAAGCCACATTGCTGGCGGAAGAGGCGGGGGTCGCCCTCGGAGCACCGATCAAGATCATCGACGAACAAGGGGGACCGCGTCCGCCGACCCCGCTCTATGCGCCTCGTATGGAAATGATGGCGAGGGCCGTTGCACCGACGCCGATCGCCGCGGGCGAGCAAGAACTGAGTGTCACGGTGCACGTTGTCTATGAAATTAAGCCTGGCAAGTAGAGCAAGCTGGGTTGAGTTCGTTTAAGTTGTGGGCCCTGGTAAGCCGAATTTTCTTCGGATTGACACTGAACGACCGCGCCAATAGGATGCGGCCGCACCGGCGTCCCTCGCTCGGAGCGATCGGAAAGGGCGGCATTGCCATCACCCGAATTTGAGGACGCCACGCGGACGACTCAGAACCGAAACACCCTCGTTGATGGAACGATCTCCGTCTTGAATTCCGGTCCCTCTTCCGTTGCGTTGAGTGGACCGGAGTTTTGGCGGCAGGAGGGTGGGCCGAACGGTCATCATCAGTGACCGAAGGCCAAGCCACAGGGAAGTGCGACCGCGCATGGCCACCACGCTACCATCATCGCGACTCAAACCTCGTCTGCCCTCTGCTACGTCAACTCCTTCTCGCTTAGCGCCGAAACCCACTCCCGCACCGAGGCGGATCGCCTCGAATTTTGTTTTCATGAGCCTGGCGGAGATCATCTGCCGGGGGGCGTCGGTTGCCGTCACGCTCACGCTGGCAAAGCGGTTGGGCATGGCCGATTACGGGCGGGTGGGATTTGCCTTCGATATCGTCTTCTGGCTCGTCTTGTTGGTGCGAGACGCGTTCGAGGTGATCATCTCGAGGGAACTGGCCCGCCATCCTCGACTGGTTCGGCCGCTGGTCAATCATGTCCTGGCGCTCAGGGGAGTCCTGTCGCTCAGCCTGTTCGTGGGGCTCGTGTCGGTGAGTTCGCTCACGATCTCGACGGCCGCGGATCGGGCGATCCTCACGCTCTATGGTCTGCTACTGCTGACCACGGCCCTGGGGCTTGACTTCGTTTATCGAGGCACCGAACGAATGGGGCTGGTCGCCCTCTCGCTCTGTATTCGTACTCTGGTCTATGCGACCGGCGTCTGGGTGAGTGTGGGGGACGCGTCGCGAATTGTTTGGGTGCCGGCCTGGTTGGCGTTGGGTGAGGCGTGTGGTATCACCCTGGTCTGGATCTGTTACTCGCGACAGTACGGACTTCCCCGCCCAGTCCTCGGCTTCCGGTTCTTACGAGTCTTTCTCAAACGGGGCCGTTCTGTCTGCTTTATTCAGATTGCCCAGACAGTGATTAGCTCGGCCGACCTGATGGTGGTCGACCTGATGAGCCGCCGTTGGTCCGACGTGGGCCAGTACGGGGCTCCACACCGGATGATCACGGCGATCCTGACGTTTGGAATGATCTTTCAACAGGTCACTTTCCCGACGTTGGCTCGGTCGTGGCGGCAAACGACGGCCGCGGGGCGGGATGCGCTGAACGTGATGGTCAAGGTCTTGATGCTCGGCCTGATTCCGATCGCCGTCGGGGGCGCGGTTCTCTCGGGCCCATTGGTGCGGTTCATGCTCACGAAGGAGTATGCGGGGGCGGGTCTGCTGCTGGCCTTGGGGATTTGGCGGGCTCCCCTGCTGACCTTGGCCTATCTCTACCAGACGACCCTGATCGCGGTGAATCGTGAAGGGGCGGGAGTTCGGCTGCTGCTCTCAGGGGCGGCGGCCTCGGCACCCTTGATCGCTCTCTCCTGTTACCTTTTTGGCCTTCCGGGGGCAGCGGCGGCCGTCCTTTTCATTGGCCTGTCGTTGGTCCTCGCCGGCTATATGCTCTTGGCGAGAGAAGAGCGGCAGCCCGAATGGCATCATCATCTCGGGAGGCCGCTCGCGGCCTCTCTGGTGATGGTTCCCGTCTGCCTCACTCTGGCGAACTGGCATGTGCTAGCCGGCGTCGCGGGGGGGGCTTTGACCTATCTGGCGACCCTCTGGGCCATCGGAGGCCTTCGTCCAGATGAGCTGCGGGCGATCTTCTCGCGTGGAGAAGTACGGACGGCGCCTCGGCCGCACTCCCGAATGGCAGTCCCGAGGCGTCTCGAACCGGCGTCGGAAACCGACGAAGCCGAACTGGTATTTCCCCAATAAAGCTGGTACATCTTCGGACTCTCGTCGCAGCTCGATGCTCGCCGCTGGTCGGATCTCGTGCTTGACAGCGTCGAAAGTTGTGGCGAACAACGGACGAAGACAGGGAGGTCGCCGTTGAAGTTCTGCATGGTCACCACGTTCTTCGGCGCACACAGCTTTGGTGGTGACGCGGCTTACGTGGATCGCCTGACGCGCGCCCTTTGTCGACGTGGACACGAAGTCCATGTCTTCCATTGCGCCGACGCATTCAATGCGGTGCGAGGGGCTCACCCCTTGCGCTCGTACACTCCGCCGCCCGGGCTCCACATTCATCAGCTCGAAAGTGGTTATGGAGTCCTGTCGCCGCTGGCAACGCAAGTGACCGGCCGCCCTTATTTTAAGGCCGAGGCACTCAAGGCGCAGCTCGACGCCGTGGATACCGACGTCGTCCATTTTCACAATATTTCGCTAGTCGGCGGGCCGGGTATCCTTCACCTCGGCCGCCGTGCCGCGCGGATCATGACCGCTCACGAGCACTGGCTGATCTGCCCGATGCACTTGCTCTGGAAGAACGGCAAGAAGACGTGCGACGGCCCCGATTGTACTCGTTGTATGCTGGCGGGAGGCAGGCCTCCCCAGGCTTGGCGTTATACCGGAGCAATCGACCGTGGTCTTCGCGAGCTCGATGCGCTCATCTTCCCCAGCCGCCATGCGCTTGACGAGCATCGCAAGCGAGGAATCGGCGCCCCCCTCGTCCACCTGCCCTACTTCCTGCCCGACGACTGGTCGGCGGGCATCGAGGATGAAGAGCCTGAAGTCACCGAGCGGCCCTATCTGGCCGCCGCCGGGCGCCTTGTCCGCATGAAGGGGTTCCAACAACTGATCCCGTTGATGCGGTACTTGCCTCACGTCGACCTGCGGATTGCAGGGACGGGGCCCTACGAACAAACGCTCCGCAAGCTCGCCCGCGACCTGCCGAACGTTCACTTCGAGGGTCTGCTTGGCGGCCAAGGACTCGCCAGGTTGTTTCATGGAGCACGAGCGGTCGTTGTTCCTTCCCTCTTTCCCGAGACCTTCGGTTACGTGGTTCTCGAGGCCTATGCGGTTCGGACCCCGGTCGTGGTCCATACCGGTGGGGGAGCGCTCAATGAAACCGGGGTGCTCAGCGGCGGGGGACTGGGATACTCCAACGACGGCGAATTGCTCCAGGCGCTGAGGCGGATCGTCCACGACGACGATTTGCGCGAGGAACTGGCCGATCGCGGGTTCGCGATGCGTACCGGCGAGTGGTCCGAGACCGCGCATATGGACAAGTATTTCAGTTTGCTCCACGGGATCCAGACGGGCCGAGCCCTTTCACCCCCCCACCGGCCGCCGACGCATCGTGTTGAGACGCTAACTCTGGGCACGACTCCTGGGGATAAATGGAGCGCGCGGCGCTGATGTGGCGGAGACTAGGCGAACTTTTCGCCGGTCTCATCGTGCTGAGCCTGGCCCTGACCTGCTTCGCGCGCCTGGTGGCGGAGCCGTCGGGGTTGCTCGTTGATGGCGACCGCCCCAGCGTCGATCACGCCCAACGCGACGATTTCCGCCCAGTCGGCAATGACCTCACGTTTTTCTATCTGCCCCATTACACCCAACTGGCCGACCAGTTGGCGCGTTACGGCCGGGTTCCCCACTGGGATTCCTCTGGCTTCGCAGGTCGGCCGCTGGTCGGCAATCCCCAAGCGGGTCTGTTTTATCTGCCGCTCCGGCTGATCTGGAACTTGCGTACTCCGTCGGCCTTGGGGTGGTTGACCGTGGGGCACTTGCTCTGGGCGAGCCTGGGCCTTTTCCTGCTGATGCGGACCATGGGCGCAGGTGTTGCCGCCGCCACGGTGGCGGCAGGGTGCTTCCAGGCATCTCCCTACGTCTTGGCCCAGGTATTCGAGGGCCACTATCCCCACGTCTGGGCCGCGTCCTGGTACCCGTGGGCCTTCTGGGCGTTCGTGCAGTTTCGCAATCGGCGGTGGGCCCGAGCGTTGACGCTCGCTCCGATCCTCGCGATGGCTTTGCTAGCCGGGCATCCGCAGGAGTGGTTTTACCTCGTTTTCGTGCTGAGTGTCTGGACGCTCTGGGATGCGGTCCACGATGGGTTGGCTGGGGGGCCCAAAACGGCGTTCGCGAGGCTTAGCGGTTGGTCGTTTGTGATGGCCTTGAGCCTCGGCTTGGCAGGCGTGGAACTCATCCCCGCCATCACGGCCCAGACCTGGACGTTGCGGGGCAGTCACCTTTCGCTGGGCAACGTGAGCCGTTATCAGTTGCACGCGCTCAACCTTTTTCAGCTCTTGAGTCCCGGTGCCTTGGGGGAGCCGAACAACTACTTCGGCCATGATAATTACTGGGAAACCGTCCTCTCGATGGGGCTCATCCCGCTCGTCCTCGCCGTGGTCGCCGCAGCGCGACACCCCGACAGGCAGCTCATCCGCGGCTGGCTGGTTCTGATCGTTGGGGCATTGGTCTTCGCGGGGGGCCGGAAACTTGGCCTCTTTCCGTTGCTGTTCGAGTGCGTGCCGGGGATGAACCGGTTTCGCGTGCCATCTCGTTCGCTTTTTCTGGCCAGCCTGGGCACGGCGGCGATGGCCGGATTTGGCGTGGAGACGCTGGCGCTTCGCTCGTTCGGCGCCGAGGGTTGGCAATGGCTCGCCAGGCACTTTCGTCGCGTCGCTTTCGTGGTCGGGGCGATTCTCCTTGGGCTCTTGCCATTTTCGACCGCGCGAATTGAGCCGCGAACCCTCCCCGATCGTGCTCTTTCGTTGCGCGAGATTCGGACCTTGCTGAGGAGCCAGGGGGAGAGCCGCCCCGCGGCCCTGGCGGCGGATCAGATCGCGCGAAGCGGGACGTTCTGGTTCGCGTTTGTAGGAACCGTGGTCATTCTCGCTGTCGGACGTCGTGCTGCCAGCCACCGGCAGGGGTACGCCCTGTCTCTCGGGCTCCTGGGCCTGATCGAGCTTGGATTGTCCGGCCACGGTTTGCTCAAGGTTACCCCGCCCTCAAGGTTTCTTGGGCCCGACCCAATCAGTCAGGCGCTTCGAGCGGCTGTGCCACCCGTCGATGGTCCGTTTCGGATTCGGGCCCGTGACTCGCTCTATCAGGATTTGCGCGCGTCGTCGAACGGCTTCGAGAAAATCAACGTCAATGACTCGTTCCAGATCCAGCATGCGGCGGATCTCTATGAACCGCTTTACGCCTTGCTTTATGTGCCACCGGTCCCCGACCCGAATTCGCTGATGAGCGAGCTCATCGCAGAGCATCGTCAGGAGAATCGTCAGCGGATCCTGGATCGAATGAACGTCGCTTTCCTGGTCTCGGACCACATCGAGACTGACCCACACTGGCCGCTTGTCGTGACGGGCAGGTCTCAGGGCTCGACGTTTTCGATCCATCGAAATCCGACGGCAATGCCCCGCGCCTACGTGGTCCCTCGGGCTGAGCCGACCGCGGAAGACGTGGGCTCGGCGCTGGCTGGGTTCCGCGCGGTCGATCCTCGCGAGGCGGTGCTGCTGCCGTCTGATCCATTACCGGCAGGGCCGCGTCAGCCGTTTACCCCGGCCGTCTGGGGCTCGGCCGACCCCGATCGCGTTGTGATCCATGCGAAGACCGAAGCTCCGGGCCTGCTGGTGGTCGCCGATACCTGGATGCCGGGATGGCACGCCCAGGATAACGGCCGTTCCGTGGTGCTGCTGCGGGGAAACCACGCGCAACGTGTGGTCCCTCTGACCCGAGGGGGGCACCACGAGGTCATCTTGCGATACGAGGCCCCCGGTCTCAAGCGAGGCTCCGCCGTGACTCTGACCTCGGCCTCCGCATGGATTGCGGTCGCGGTCGCCACCCTGTTCTGGCAAGTTCGTTGCAGGGTCCGAACCCGGACCTCAGTCAACCGTCGAGCGAGAGAAGAGACCGAAACGTTCACGCCGTGCGGCTGAGGGGAGAGTGACTCTCAGACCCAGCCGTGGCGTTTGCGAAGCCACCACTCAAGTGTCAGGATCGCGGTGAAGAGCAGGAAGAAGGGCCAGTTGTCCCAGATCTTGTGCTCGATCTGAGTCATCGATTCGGTGGAGATCTTACCGTCGAGGCTCTTGAGGTATTTGGGTAACCCTTCCGAGGGGAGATACTGCCCCCCTGTGGTCTCGGCCATTTGCCGGAGCAAATCGAGGTCGGCGGCGGGATTCTCCATCTCTCGGTCGTCCTGATAGACGAGGAAACGGGAGCTGTCCCGGCCCACCTCCTGGCCGTTCCGTTTCGCGATGACGGTCACTCGATACAAGCCGGATTGGCCGATCACCGGATAGGAGCCTCGAGCCGCGTCCTTCTCGTTGTAGACCGGGACCGGCTCCTCCGTCTTTTTCGATCCCTCGACGGTGACCACGGCCTGATACGTAAGGTTGGGGATCGGCGCGTTTTTGGCGTCGCGTGCGGTGACCGAGAACCCCAAGGTTTCCCCCACCGAGAGCCGGCGCTGGTCGAGCGTCAGCTTGATCTTATCCTCTCCCTCGTCCTCTTTGTGCGAGAGCCAAAACGTCACCTGTCTCCAGAACCTTCGGTGAGCCGCTTGGCCTTGATCCGAGGCTCGGGGCCAGACCCACGTCTCGCCGCCGAAGGCGATCACCCGCCCTGCCCCGATGTCGCTGGCGATCATCAGCGGCTCCGCGTTCGTATCACCGGTCCTTGCGAGCACCATCGCGTTCGCTTTCGGTTCGCCGAAGCGATTGGTGCCGGTCAGCGGGGGGAGCGTCGCCCAGATTTGCTTGCTCTCTTCGCGGGTCGCACCGATCTGGAAGAGATAATTCTCGAGCCCTGAGGTTTGTGGATCGAATCGGACCCCGTCTTTGGGTTCCAACTGGCCGTCGTTGGGGCTGATCTTCACGGGCAGGATGTTAGCGACAGGGGTGTTGGCCCAGTTTCCCGAACCGAAGCTCGAGCGGCCACCGAGCATGATCAGCCCGGCGCCGTCTTTTTCCACGGCCATCGTGAGCAGGTGCTGCTGCTGTGTCGACAAGAAATTGGCGGGCACGTCGCTCAGAATATAAACATTGTATTTTCCTGGCGCAAAGACCGCGTCATCGAGCTCACCCACCCCGTTCTCGGCCGGTTTGCGGAGCACGACCACGTCCCCCTGAATGTCGGGTGAGGACGTCACGGCTCGGTTCCAGAACTTGTATTCCCAGGGGGAGGAGGGTCCCTGGACGAACAGGACGTTCAGGCCGCCGGAAAGGACGTTAATGAAGGTGCTCGACTCATTGTTTGTGGTGAGCAATTCCTGATCTTTGGGTTTGACCCGGAGCGTGAGCAGTTTTTCGCCCGGCGTCTGGGGGATATATTTTAAACCTTTGATCGGAATGACTTCGGTCCCCAGCGGAGCCTCGAGGGTCGTCTTGGCCACCGGCTTGTCATCGACCAGCATTTCGAGCTCGATCGGTTGCTTGGGGAAACCTCGAACGACGAGCGACCCTTTGATCTGGAGCTGGTTCTTGACGAAGACGGAGGAACCGGCGTCAAAGCCGCGGATCGAAATGTCTTTCGACGTTGGGCCGGCGCTCTCCGAACCGACTCCGACGGCGGTGATCTGGATTTGCTGACTGCGGAGCCGGCGTGCGGCGACGAGAGGATTCAACCCGGCGTTGTTCGAGGCATCGGAAAGAACGACGAGCGCGGCGACTTGCGTGCCGGCCTGGCGCTTGACGGCCTCGAGTAAGGCGCCGCCGAGCGCGGTCTCACGGCCGTTCGGTTCGGCGTTTTCATTTTCTTTTTCACCGCTCACTTCTTCGCGAAGCGTGGAGTTGAAGCGGTAAAACTTCACGTCGAGGTTCGGTCCGAGGTTCTTGGCCACGGGTCGGGCCAGGTCGAGTGCGGTCCGAGCGGCTTCCCAGCGGCTCTTGCCTCCGGCCTCATCCTTGAATTGCATGCTCTTCGAGTCGTCGAGCAAGAAGAGTACCGAGGCCGGCTGCTTCTTCTTCTCCTGGAGAATCACCGACGGCCTCAGGGCGGCCACCACGCAGAGCAAGACCGCGGCCAGACGTAGGCCCAACGCGAACCAACGCCACCTTCCCGTGGTGCCTCGCATCCGCTGTGCGTAGGCCCAGACGGTCAGGCCGGTCACGATCAGCGCGGCCATGGCGACCACGAACCAGGAACTGATCGGGTCGAAACTCACGCTCATCGTAACGACCTTCGGAGCGGCTCCGGTTGGTGAATTCGAGTCCTGTGCGGCGTGCTCATGACCATCACGCGGGCGCTCCCACGGCCCCTCGCGGAGCGCTCTCGCGGTGGAACTTGTTGGCCAGCAGGCTTTCGAGGGTGACGAGGATCAAGATCAGGCCCATGAGCCAGGGGAACATCTCGAACCCGACCCGACTCATCGTTACCTCTCGCTTCAGGCTCTCGGCGTCGGTTGCCAGATTGTAGCCCTTTTTGCCGAAGATCGCGTCGAAGTCACTGGCCTCCATTGGAGCGTAATTCATCTCGGAGAGTGGCGGATTGACGCTGAAACCCATCAGCGTTTTCTCCCCCTCGGAGTTAGAGGCGGTGACTGTCCACTGGCCGGTGGGCGGAGAGACGATCACGAGTGAGTCGACGGGCGGGTTGAGTCGCTCGGTGGTTTTGCCGTCCTCGCTCTGCATGACGTAGTTTTTGAACCGGCGGGTCGGATCGATCGGCAGGATCGCATCCTGTCCGACCTCGTAGTTCAACTGTTCGCTCGACGTTCCCGCCAGGTACGGAATCGTCTGCTTCATCAAGAGAAAGAACGACCAGTTTTCGCCGACCGGCAGCGCAAACTCATTCCAGGCGGTTTTCAAGCGGGAATCGGTCACTCGCGACAAGGGGGTGGTCCAGAGCAAGACCCGACCGTTCTTTTTCCCTTGGAATGACCGTTCGACGAGGGCAGGCGCCCCGTTGGAGTAGGCGAGCAGGGTTCGAGACCCCTTGGGAGGAGTGATTCCCCAGTAGTGATAGATCGGGATCTGCGAGAGCATCTCGCCGAGCTGCCGTGGATAGCTCCGGAAAAGGGGATGGGTCAGGTCGGAGATCTTTCCAAAACTGATTTCCTTGGGTGATTCCTTCTTGGTCAACGAACCGGGGATGAGCTGCGAGGCTTCCGGGAGGTTGTAGTTCTCGGGACTGGAGTATTCCCCCAGGCCGATCACCAGGCCGCCCCCTTCGCGAACGAACGCATTCAGGCGGCTCCATCCGGTCTCGCTGAGTTCCTTGACGTTCAGGAGGAACACGGCCGTATTGTTCTTGAGGGCGTCACCCGTCTGTGCTTCGAATTTCGCGGTTCGGATTGACTCCACCTGGCACGAACGAGGCGTACCGGTCGGGAGTGAACCAGGATCGGGGTCGAGGGCATCGGCCACGAACTGGGCGTCGTTCTCACGATCGGAGATGACCAGAACCTTCATGGCCGGTTGGACTTTGAAGGTAAAGAATCGGCTGTCATTAAATGACAAAGGGTCGGGCGCACCGCTGAGGCGGACGACCCCTTTATGGATCGGGATCGCCGGATCGAGTTTGGGGGTCATGAATATCAGTTCGGTCTCACCGTTGGCCGCCAGTGTGACCTGCTTTTGGTCCCGGAGTTTGCCGTCGAGATCGAACTGAACCATGCGCGAGGTGGCAGGCCCTTGAGAACGAATTTTGGCTCGAATCTCGACAGACTCTCCTTGTGTGGCCACGCTGACCGAGGGCGAGGCCTCGGTTACTGCCACGTCGTGGATGTCCTTGGGGGCCATCCGCACGATGTAGGTCGCAATTCCCGACTTGACCTTTTTGACCTTATCGAGTCCTTCGACTGCCCGGTCTCGGTCCCAGGAAGAACGGGCCATGTCTGTCAGTACGTAGACCTCGTGACGCGGTCGATCGCAGTCGGCGACCGAGGCGTAGGCCTGCCCGACCGCCAGATTCAGCGGACGATTGGCAGGTCGCAGAACGATTCCATCAACTCGCTTTCGCGCGGCGGCCGGCGAGAGCGGGGGCGGAGCGCCCGGTTCCGCCGAGTCGATCACGAAGACCTGACTCGAGTCGGGCATTTTCTTGAGGATATCGTTCGCCTGTTGCTTCGCGTCGTCCAGGAGCGACTTGTCTCTGGGCTTGTAGCCCATCGAAAGGCTGGTATCGAAGACGAGCCCGACGGCCGTCGGGACTTCCTGGTCGCCGCCAAGGGAGGTCTGTGAGAAGAGGCGAGGTCGTGCCAGTGCCAGCGCCATGAGCGCGAGCAGGGCCATCCGGGCGAGCAAGAGCAGCCAGTTTTTGATCTTCAGCGTCTTCCGGGACCGCTTTTGCCGTTCGCGGATCAGTCGGAGTGCGGGAAAGATCACGCGCTTGGGAGGTTGCTTCATGAACAGGTGCAGGATCACCGGAACGGCCGCCATCGCGGTCCCCGCGGCGAGCCCCGCGTGAATCAGGGAAATATCCATGTCGCTCCGTCCGGCTCTGAGTTTCGCGCGGTGTTCATGCTTCTCTCACAATTCTTCGGTGCCGCCGAGATGAACTCAACCGCCCGGAGTTGCGCAATCGCTTGGGTTCGCTCCCGGACTCAACCGCGCGACTGCCGACTGAGCAAGTAGCTCATCAAGGCTTTGTCGAAGGGCATTCCGGTATGGAGCGCCGTGTAGTCGATGCGGGCGTTCCGGCACTCCTTGCGATACTTTTCCTGGAACGAGGCGACCTCTTCGAGATAGTCGGCCCTGATCCCGTCGGCATCAACCAACAGGGTCTCATGGGTTTCATTGTCTTCGAGCTCGATCATGCCGTTGAAAGGGAAGAGCGCCTCGGCCTCATCAAGGATGTGAAAGATGATCACGTCGTGCCCTGCGAATCGGAGCCGGTGCAAGGCATGAAGGATGGGCTCGGGATCCCCCAGCAGATCACTGAAGATCATGACAAGGCTACGGTGGCGGATCATACTGGCGACCTGGTGCAGGCTCTTGGCGATCGCCGTTTCGCCGGCCGGCTGGAGCTTGGCGAGCAGGGAGAGGATGTTGCCGAGCTGCGACCGCTTACTCTTGGGAGGCAGGCTTTGGCGGACCTTTTCGTCGAAGGCGATGAGACCGACCGGATCCTGCTGGTGGATCATCAGGTAGCCGAGCGCGGCGGCCAGGCTGATTCCGTACTCAAATTTCGTGAGTTCCTGCCGGTAGGTGTAGCCCATGGAACCGGAGAGATCCATGACGAGGTAGCCCGTCAGGTTCGTTTCGGCCTGGAACTTCTTGACATAGAAGCGATCGGTCTTGGCGTAGACGTTCCAGTCGACGTCGGAAATGTTGTCGCCAGGGCTGTACTTGCGATGCTCCGAGAATTCGACCGAGAAGCCCTGGAACGGACTGGCGTGGAGGCCGGCGATGAACCCCTCGACGATGAATTTGGCACGGAGGTCGAGCCGCGCCACCTGGCGGATGACCTCGGGCTTCAAATACTTTTCGGCCGTGCTGGACACGGGGGGAAACCTCACTCTCAATGTTGCGGAGAAGCGAATCGAGGAAGGATTTCTGCCGGTCTCGGGGCCAGGCGCTCAGGAATTCATTCCTCTCCGCTCGTACTTGGGCACTTCGGGCTCCTTGACCTCGGCGATCAATTTCCGGATCAGCGATTCGGTTGTCTGGCCCTCGGCCTGGGCCTGGAAATTGGTACTGATTCGGTGCCGGAGGACCGGGATCGCGACGCGGCGAATGTCGTCGAGTGAAACGCTGAAACGGCCGTCCAGGGCCGCCATCGCCTTGCCCCCAAGGATGAGGTTTTGGCCGGCGCGAGGCCCAGCCCCAAAATCCACCAGGTCTTTGATGAACTGAGGCGACTTCTCATCTCCCGGACGCGTGGCGCGGACCAAGCGGGTGACGTACTCCACCGTATAGTCGGAGACCGGCACCGAGGTCACGAGCTTCTGGAGGTTGAGGATCGCCTTGCCCGAAAGGACTTTCTTGAGCTCGACCGACTCGCCCTTGGTCGTCGACGAGAGGATCCGCTTCTCCTCTTCCAAGGTCGGATAGCCAACCCGAATGTCGAACATGAACCGGTCGAGTTGCGCCTCGGGCAGTGGATAAGTTCCTTCCTGCTCGATTGGATTCTGAGTGGCGATGACAAAGAAGGGTTCAGGCAGATGAAGCGTTTCCTGGCCGACCGTCACTTCCCGTTCCTGCATCGCCTGCAACAGGGCGGCCTGGGTCTTCGGGGGAGTTCGGTTGATCTCGTCCGCCAGGATGATGTTCGAGAAAATCGGCCCGGGGACGAACCGGAACGCACGGCGTCCTGCTTCGGGCTCTTCCAGTACGTTGGTGCCGGTGATGTCCGATGGCATCAGGTCGGGCGTGAACTGGATTCGCTTGAATCCGACGTCGAGGATCTTGGCGATCGAGCTGACCATCAGGGTCTTCGCCAGGCCGGGAACGCCCACGAGTAGGACGTGGCCTCGAGTGAAGATTGCCGCCATGATCTGGTCAATGACGTCGCGCTGACCGATGACGACCTTGTTCAGTTCGGCCACCATCACATCGCGTGAATGGCGAAACTCATCAAGGAGGTGCGTGATCCGATCGCCGGAGGTGGACATACCAGTGGAGTGCCCTGGAGGATGGGTGTCGAACCCGCGGGGAAACACGCCGCCACGGAACTAAAGAGACAGGAGCAGCGCCGAGCGGGGGCCGTCTCCCACCTCAGGGCCACCGACGGTCATAAGACACGACTATTGTATTGCGGGGCGACCCTGTGATTCAAGTTAAACGACAACCGCTTCATGGCCCGGGATTGAGGGGTCGGCCGCGTTGGCGGAATCCCCCGCAAACTCGCTGACCACAGCGCCCGCCCCCACGTCGACCTGACTCTCGCGGTGCCTGAATCCTCAGGGCCAGCGCGGGTCGTCGGTCGTCAGCGACGAGATCACACGGGTTGAACCTTGCTTCAATCCGACCTGATCCTGTCGGAGCAGGTCGGATTCTCATGGCCGGAGAGGGCGACGGGATCAGGTTGGCTTTGCGAGAGTTCACTGTCGACAGAGGAAAGATTGGCTGCGAGTTCTTGGCCATAAAGCAGATGAAGTGAGCACGAAGGCGTGGAGAGTCGCTTCAGAGCTTCCTCCTTATCGATGTGCAGCGCGCGACAGAAATCGATGATTGCCCACTCGTCGTCGTTCAGTTCCTGAGAGACCTCCTGAAGCTCAAACCGGTTGGTCGACATAAGCCACCTCACTTCTCTCGTAGACACAACGAGCCGGATCGACGCCATCCGGCACTTGATGCCGATGGAGCGAACGTGCCCACTGGTTTGGGCACCTCCGCGCATGCGTCCACCCGAACCGTTTTGGGATGGGGTGACCTTTCACCCCATCCCAATGTTGGTGCGATTTTCGTGCCGGGATTTTCCGAGGGGGGAGAAATCAGGAGGGAGCGAGGGGAACAGGACAACAATCGGTCACTGGGTTCCCCTCAATCGGATGCGCCTTATCATCGTCAGCAGACGCCGCGTCGGGCGGCAATGCGTGCGAGCAGGCCCGCCGGCACTCGGATGATTTCTTCGGAATGAGACGGTGCGAGCTATCGGACACCTGGTGCAGTTAATGATTCGGAAGCCGGCGCATCAATACGGCGCCGAAGGTTTTCCAGCCAGAGTCTGAGGTCGTTCGAGGCCATGCTGCCCATCAGGCCCTGAAGGTGCCTGATGCGCTCTGTCAGTTCCCGAGTCTCTTGGACATTGGTCAGTGGAGCGTGTAACGCCTCGTAGGCGCATGTGGCGAGGTCTCGAACCTCTTCGGCCAACAAGTGGGGATCGCGAGCAATCGTGGGAGCGGCGTTCATCGGGCAAACTCGAAGGCTTCGGCCTGTGTTCCCTGGATTCCTCTCCAGAGCCAGGCCGACTCACCTTCGATTCTAACATGAGGACAAGCCCTAGCCCCATCCCGATCCTAACGAATTCATCAGGCTCAAGTGGGGAGTCGAGCGTGTTGTTCGCTTGTTGCTCCACTAATTCTTTGTCAAGGGGCCGGATTCAGACTTGACCCGATTTCTCAAAGATAATAAAGTTCGGCCGCCGTTAGCCTCACAAGGATGTGGAGCGGGCGGTCGCATGTTCAGGTCGTGGCTTGGTTCTCGAGTCGTGGCCGGGGGGTTCTCCCCAGATTGATGGGCAAGGAGGCTGGCCAAATGTGGCGAAATCACGCAAGGCGCAATAGGACCTGCTTGGCCCTATCGGCGATCGCGGCAGTGGCCCTCGTTGGGGCTGGCTCGCCGTTCAAGAAGCAGGAGAAGCCACCTAAGGTCGAAGAGACCGTCACCAACCTCGCTTCAATCTTTACCTCCACCCACAATAGCATGCGTCTTGAGGGGGTCGGTCTCGTTGTCGGGCTCGACAATACGGGATCGGAGCCTCCCCCCTCGTGGTATCGCGAGCGGCTTGTCGACGAGATGCGCAAAGCGGGGGTTGAGAACGCCGAGAAGCTGCTGGCCGACCCGAGAGTCTCGATCGTGATCGCTCGGCTGACGATACCGACCGGCTCTGCGAAGGGTGACCGCCTTGACGTCGAACTCGAACTCCCTCCCGCGTGTGGGACGACGAGCCTCGCCGGGGGGATGCTGCTCGAATGCCGACTCAAGGAAGTAGCGCTCGCTGGCGGCACGCCCAAAGAAGGGCAGGAACTTGCCCTGGCGAAGGGCCCGGTCATGATCGGAACCGATGCCAAGCCCGATGATCCCAAGGTGGGGCGGGTGCTGGGTGGTGCTCGGGTGAAGAAGGATTCGCCGTTTCGGCTCGAACTTAAAGAAAATCGCAAGAGTTTCAAGAGTGCGCAGCTGCTCCAGAATGTGGTCAACCATCGGTTCCACCAGACCGAGGGGGTCAAGCATAATGGAATGGCAACCGCTAAGACCGACAGCTTCCTGGAGCTTCGGGTCCCCAAAGTCTACAAGCATAACCAGAACCGCTATTTCCGCGTGATCAAGTTGTTACCGGTCGTCGATAGCCCGCAACTGACTCAGATGCGAATCGCGACCTGGGGCGAGGAATTGCTCGATCCGACCAAGGCTGGAGTCGCGGCGCTCAGACTCGAAGGGATCGGGATCACGGCCGTCGATACCCTCAAAAAGGGGCTGGCCAGCCCTAACGAGCAAGTCAAATTCTTTGCGGCCGAGGCGCTCGCTTACCTGAACGATGCTTCGGGAGCCGACGTGCTGGGCGAAAACGCGATCAAGAATGCGGATTTCCGCCCGTTCGCACTGGCGGCCCTTGCGGCCACCGACCAGTCGGCAGCCCGGATGAAACTGGTCAGCCTGATGGAAGTCCCCGAGATCCCCGTCCGCTACGGCGCGTTCAATGCGCTCCGGACGCTCGACGAGAGCGATCCGTTTCTGGGCCGGGTCCGGGTTCTTGAGGACCCCAGGGATGACGAAGACGAGATCGACGGCTCCCAGTCGATGTCGGTGGCGATCGCAAGAACCTCGAGTTCGTCCCGCACTCAACGGACCGACCCGTTCTCACTGTATGTCGTGGATAACGACGGCCCCCCACTGGTCCACCTCGCGAAGACCAAACGTTGTGAGATCGTGGTCTTCGGCCGTGGCCAACGACTGCTCACGCCCATCGTCTTGGGCAATGGCCCCATTCTCCTGAATGCCGCCGACGGCGACCACGCGTTGCAGATCAGCAAGATCGGCTCCGGTCGGCCGGGTGACGAGGATGCCAAGGTGCACGCCACGTTGGACATTGACGACGTGATTCGCCAGACGGCCAACCTCGGCGCGAAATACCCCGACATTGTCGCCATCCTCAAGGCAGCCGCCCTCCAGAGAAACATGCCAGGGCCGGTGGTCGTCGATGCCGTCCCCGTGCCGACGTCCGAGTACTTGCAGGCTGCGATCCTCGGCAAGGACACGACCAAGAAGGATGACGAGGTCAACAAGACCAGCGTGGAGGTGCCCCGTCGGCGATTCTTCGGCCTCTTCGGCAAGGCCGCCAAGAAGGACGCCGCCAAGGACGGGGACAAGACCACCGACAGTGTGAAGGACAAGGACGCCGCGAAGCCGGACGAGGCCAAGAGGGACGAACCGAAGCAGGACGAGCCCAAGTCGGACGAGGCGATCACCAAATCGAGCCAGGAGACGAGCGAGAAGCGCGGATTCTTCGATCGCCTCCGTCGTCGGTAAAATGGGAAGTCTAGACCGCAAATTGCCCTGAAAATCTTGCCCCGCCTACCATAAAATCTGCCCAAACTCCCCATGCTGTTCAGTCTCGAGATTCCTCGCAGATTGACTTTTCGCCAGGACTTGTTCGTTTAGTCGAGCTAGTCCTGGTCCATCCTAAAGTCACACGCCGATTTGCTCGAAAAATAGTCTTGACGGTCAGGTTCGCTACGGCAAGGAGGCGAGTGATTACCTCTTTGGTGGCCCTAGACCGGGCAACCCTTCGCGATCAGCGAGGAGTGTCTCGGATCTTGTCGATGGGCTTGGGTTGCCGACCCGAGTACCGCTTGCGATCTAAACGCTCGTTCACGACGTATTTAAAATATCGTGGATGACCGTTTCGGTAGCGAGTACGGCAGGGCACGGGAGCGGGGTCGGAGCGTTCATTACGATCGCCGTCTTTCGCGGCAGGTCTGTCCGTTAACGCGGGCTGGACTGACGCCGCCTAGCCGGGACTGTCACCGCGCCGACATTGGGTCAATCCGGAGGGGTGAGGCAACCTCCGAGGTCTCGCACCGAAAATTGGGCGAGTGGAGTCCTCGACGATGAAGAAAGTGTTTACAACCGGTCAGGTCGCGAAGATTTGCAAAGTCGCGCCTAGAACCGTTAGCAAGTGGTTCGATTCGGGCCGCTTGCGTGGATATCGTATTCCCGGCTCGCAAGACCGTCGAATCCCTCGCGAGCATCTGCTTCGGTTCCTCAAGGAGCATGGAATGCCCTTGGGAGATCTCGAAGCCGAGGTCTACCATAAGATCCTGGTCGTGGGCGCCGATGCCCCGATGCTGGGAAGCCTTCGCGAGCAGCTTCGCGAGGGGGACGACTTCCGGATCGAGACGGCGGCGTCGGGTTTCGAGGCAGGCATCCGTGCCGAGAGCTTCCACCCCGACTGCATCGTCATCGACCTGGCCGTCGGCCGGATCGAAGCGGGGCAGATTGCCCAGAACCTTCGCAAGAGCCCGGATCACATCTCGACGATTCTCGTTGCTCTGACCAGCGATGAGCCCAGCGAGGAACTCTACTCGCTCGGTTTCAACGATGCCTTCAAGAAACCGTTCGACGGTGCTCTGCTCGCCGAGCGAGTGCGTCGTCTGATTTCGCAGAAGAAGGCCGACGAGCCTTGAATCGCCCCCCCGTCGCGTCTGCTTGATCGATGATCGAGCCCGAGGTTCGTCCCGGCGTTGTGCCGGGCGAACCTCTGGCTCGATTTTTTTTGCGCCCTGCCTCGAGCGGGTGTGGGTGCTGGGTCGCTCCGTTCACGCTCATCGTTCATAATGACCCGGAAGTGGCGGGTCGAAGCTCGACCGGACTCGATTCTTTCCCCTCGATAGGTGAACCCTTCCCGGTGATATCCGAACATGGTCGTCCGGCAGGTTTTTGGAGCGTCGGACGTCTCGCCGTGGTTGCGGCGGTTGGGGCGGCTCTCGCCGTTGTGCTCACACTGGGCGACCCTGGGGTGACGATTGACGAACCGCTCGACGTTCGACCCGGGCGGACCTACGTCGCGAGCTTGCAGGCGAATGGTTGGCGGTTCTTTTCACCGAGGGTGGTCGATGCCGTCTTCCGCGACAATGCCGAACACCCACCGCTCGGACGTTGGCTCCTTGGGATCGCCTCGACTTTAGGCGCACCGTTGGAAATCGTGCTGATGGGGGGACCCGACCCGATCGGGCTCTATCTGCACGCCGCCCGGCTCGCCCCGGCATTGGCGTTTGCGCTGCTGGTTGGTCTGGTCGTCCACTCGGCGGGACGTCGGTACGGTCGGGTCGCCGGCTTGGCGGCCGGCTTCGCCCTGGTCATGATGCCTCGTGTGTTCGCCCACGCCCATCTGGGTGCGCTCGATACCTTTATTTGCCTCTTCTGGGTCAATGCATTGCTGCGGGCCGAGCGGAGCCTTGAGCACCCTCGGGCCCCCCTCGCCATGGCAGGGGCCGGGCTTGGCTTCGGGCTGGCACTTCTGACCAAGATCCATGCCTGGTTCTTGCCCCCGATCTTGCTTGTCTGGGCTTTGAGCCGGATCAAGCTCACCAGGGCGCTGGGATTGCTGATGATCTGGGGAGGGAGCGGTCTGGCCTTGTTCGTGCTGGGATGGCCCTGGCTCTGGTACGACTCGTTCGATCGAATTCGGGCCTACTGGGGAACGGGGGTGGAGCGTGCGTCGCTTCGCGTCCTCTACTTCGGCCAGGTCTATCTCGATCGGGACGTCCCCTGGCATTACCCCTGGTTCTACTTCGCGGTCACGGTGCCGATTGGCCTGCATGCGTTCGGGTTGCTGGGGCTGGCTCACGGGTGGCGGCATCGTCGGATCGATCCCTTTCCGCTCCTTCTGGCCGGTTCGATCAGCTTTTTCCTCCTTTTGTTCAGTACCCGGATCCCGGTCTACGATGGCGAGCGCCTTTTCTTGCTCGTCTTTCCCCTCTGGGCGATTCTGATTGGACGAGCCTTTTCGCTCGCCTGGCATCGCCGCTCCGCCCACCAGGCCTGGTGCCGTGTCTTCCTCGGCCTGGTCCTCCTGGCCCAAGGGTTTGGGGTGATGACCACTCACCCGTTCGGCCTGAGCTACTATAATGCCCTGGTCGGTGGACTCCCGGGCGCTGAGCAGTTGGGACTGGAGCTGACCTACTGGAACGACGCCGTCGACCGTGTCTTGCTGGACCGCTTGGTGCGGGAGGCTGCACCTGACGCCTCCGCCGCGCTCGCTCCCACGCTCTATCCAGGCCAGGGGATCGCTTCGACCACGCGAGCCATGGGCCAGCGACCCGTCCTCCTCAGGGACGAGGACACGGCCCTGAACGCCGAGTGGATCGTCGTCTCTCGAAGAACCGCTTACTGGCGCCCCGAGCTTCGTGCGCGGCTCAGCCAAGGCCGCCAGGTCTTGGCGCGGACCAGACAAGGGGTTTGGCTCTCCGCTCTCTGGCAGCTTCCCCCCCCTGCCCCGACTCCCCGATCCGCACCCACCCCATCCCGATCGCGACCTTGATTCAGGATTGTGCCTAGCCATCCCGGAGACGATTTGTAAAATACGTTCAGAACGAATTGAAACAAGGAGCCGCAGGTATGTCGGGGCTGACCCATTTCGACGACTCGGGAGCGAGTCGGATGGTGGACGTCTCGGAGAAAGAGGCGACCCAACGACTGGCACGCGCAAGCGGGCTGGTCCGAATGCGGCCAGAGACGCTCCGCTTGATTCTCGACCGCGGGATGGCCAAGGGGGATGTTCGGGAAGTCGCCCGGTTGGCCGGAATCATGGCCGCGAAGCGCACCGGAGATTTGATCCCGCTTTGTCACCCACTCGGACTGGATAGCATCCAGCTCGAGTTCACCGCGATCGATCAGGCGACTCTTCGCATCGAAGCCACGGTGAAGGTCTGTGCGCGAACGGGCGTCGAGATGGAAGCGTTGACAGCGGTGAGTGTTGCGGCACTTACCGTCTACGACATGTGCAAGGCCGTCGATCGCGAGATGGTGATCGACTCGGTCCGCTTGGAGGAGAAGTCCGGCGGTCGTCGCGGCCATTTTCGGCGCGAGGCAACTTGAGACCGGTTAAGGCAGCAGGATGGGTTCGGTTCTTACGAGAGTTCGAGTGTGGATCGAACCTCAAGGCTCGGCGAATCTTCCTTGCTTTCGCTTGAGATGAAACGCTCGTTGTGTCATTGGGAGCCGCGGGATGTCGTCGCAATCACTGATGAAGCCTGAGGAAGCGAACGGGAAACTAGCGGCTGTCTATGCGCCGATCGTCGACCAGTTGGCCGAATCCGAGCGAGTTTTCGAAGCCGAGCTTGGCAGCAAATTCCCGTTCGTGCAACAACTCGTCGATCACTGCGCAGACTACCGCGGGAAGCGACTCCGGCCGGCCCTGGTCCTGCTCTCGGCGCGTGCGTCCGGCACGATCAACGGGTCTCACCCGGTCCTCGCGGCCGTGGTCGAGATGATCCATACCGCCACCCTGGTCCATGACGATATCCTCGACGAGGCCCTGGTTCGGCGGCACGCGGCCACAGTCAATGCCGAGTGGGGCAACGAACCGGCTGTTCTCCTGGGTGACTACCTTTTCACGCACGCCTTCCACCTTGCCGCCTCGCTCGACTCGACCTTGGCCTGCCGTTGGATCGGCCATGCGACGAACCTGGTCTGCGAAGGGGAAATGCAGCAGGTTCACCACCGGGGAAATCTCGACCTCGATGAAGATGCTTATTTTTCGATCATTCAAGGAAAGACCGCCGAGTTGACCGCGGTCTCTTGCCGGCTCGGAGCCCACTACGCAGGGGCCCCCAACTCCGTGGTCCAGTCCATGGAAAACTACGGTCGGGACCTTGGAATCGCGTTTCAAATCGCCGATGACGTCCTGGATCTCTGGGGTGAAGAGCGAAATACCGGTAAGAGCCTGGGCACCGACCTCAAGAAGCAAAAGCTCACGCTCCCCCTCATCCGATTCCTCGCCACCGCCCCTCCCTCCACCGCCTCCGCCGTCAGGCGCCTACTCGCCGAATCCGAACCCGATCGACGGAGTCTGCGGGATTATCTTGATTCTTCCGACGCCTTGGAGTATTCCTGGAATCGTGCCAAGGAACACGCCGAACGCGCCCACTCGGCTCTCGAAGGTCTTGCCGATTCGAGTGCGAAGACGGTGCTGCGAAGTCTGACCCATTACGTCGTTCGCCGAAGTTCGTAACCGAAGCTGGAGCGCCTCACCCATCGGCGTTCCCCACGCCCAGACGTATGAATGTCTCGGCACCTGATGCGCTGCGCCGCTTCGGTGTCGACCTCTCGAATCATCATTCCCGATTCTCCTGATTCGGCTGCGCCCCTTCTGGTCTCGTGTGAGGGAATACAGACGCAAGGATATTGTGCGTTTATCACACGCGATGTCCGTAGTTCGCAAGATAATTGCGACCGATAGGATATTATTTGCTAATTCAGGAGAGGGCTGTTTTCGGGATCGGGAAATGTGGTAGAGTTAGGTTTGGGGCACCCAAAAGCTCCTTTTCACGAGATGTTGGCACATCGAGGACGTTCGATCATGGATGCCGACAAGGCCTCGCCACTTCAGAAGAAGCTTCTCGGCCAGATGGTCCGTCGGGGCCTGAATGGCCAGAAACTGGCGAAAATCTCCAAGGTCAGCGACTCGGAGATCTCGCGAATTCTTGCCGGAAAATCGCGACCCGGTTTGGAGAATGCCTTCCGTCTTGCCAAGGCGGTCGGTGTCTCACTTGACTATTTGGCCGACGATACCCTGGAAAATGACCCCGCGATTACGACCGATCCGCTCTCCGCGGAGGAGCGGGAAATCCTTGATCTTGCGCATGCAATCGGTTGTTCGCGTGCCACTCGCATCTTAGAAAATATCCGAATCGTCGGTTATGAAGCGGCGATGCGACGCTTGCTCGATGCCAAGCCGCTTAGCGAAGCGGAGGAACCGAGCCGACCGAGTGTCTCCTCTTCTTCACCCCCCCCTGCCCCCAACGCATTGATTTCCAATCGCGTCTAAAGAGTGGGATTGCGTTCAAGAATCAGCGGGCGAGTTCTCAATCGACCGGCTCCAGTGTGGCGAGGGTTGTGAATCAACCCTTGCCACCCGCGTTCCGCATTCAACCGGACGCGTTGGGAACCGATCGAGGCGGACGACTCCTGAGCCTCTTCCGGCTCGGGATGATACCGGTTTGTCTCGTCAGATTCGTCGAATCTCACCGGATCGAGCGGGGTTCGGCCTGATCCGGTTCGGTTGGCGCCTGGGCGCGGAGATAAACGAAACCGTCGTCGTCGAAACTGGCCTGGAGACCGGTGTCGTGCCATTCTTGGCGGCCAGCGAGCAGGGCCTGCAATCGCCCGTCTGACTCCGGTGGAACTGCAACTCCGGCGGCGTCGACGATTCTGAGGGCGACGCCCGGAAGGGGAAGTCCCACCGAGCCTGGTTTGTGTCCGATCTGGTGGACATCGGCCAGATGGACGTCGGGGGTAGAACCCGTCAACGGGCCGAGTTCTGGGTGATTGAGGTGAGGGAGCGCGGGGTCGACTGTCTCAAGTGGAGGCAGGTGGAGACCGCGAAGCTCGGCTGCGCGAACCCCTGCGATGAGTAGAGCTTGGCGGACTGCGAACTTGGTGATCGGCGGGGGAATCGGGGCGCCGAAGACGACGTTGATGGTTCGCCTCCCCTTCTTGGGACGCGACTGAAAGAATCGGCCTCCCGAGTAGCTAAAGAAACTTCCCCAGAGGTTGTCCAGGTACACGGGGACGACCGGCACCTGGGCTCGTCCCTTGAGGATGACCTCAAGGCCTCGGTAAAAGGGGCCGAGCAATCCATTGCGGGTGATCTGGGCTTCGGGGAACAATCCGATGGCATTGCCATCGTCGAGCGTTTTTTGCGCGGCCCGGATCGCGGCGCGAACGGTGCGGCCGCCGCCAAAAGGAACGGCGATCAAGCCTGCGCGTCGGGCAATGAACCCGAGGAACGGTAGCCGGAGAAAGTCGGCATTGACGAGGACCCGCCCACGCCTTGGGCAGCTTGCCGCCAGGATGAACCCGTCGATCCAGCTCACATGGTTCGCCGCGAAGAGGATCGGGCCCGTTCTGGGAACGTACTCCAGACCTTGGATCCGCAAACGATAGCGAGGGAAAAGGAGAAGCCGGAGGAGAGATTGAACGAACCAGGGCAGGAATAGGATGAAGGCGAGTTGGCTGAGCGCGACGGTGGCGACTGCGATCCACAGCCAGTCACGCGTCGACATGGAGGAGCTCCGAGGGCGTCGAGAGCAGGCTCAAGGCAGCGACTGAGAACCTCGAAGTCACGGAGAATGACGCCTCGGGGCGGTTCGCCTGGAGTGGGAAGCGTCGTTTTGGCGGGCCGCTCATTCTCGGATCTCGAGGGCGGTTGAGGCGTCGGGCAGGCGGCCCGTGCGAAGGGAATGGCTCATGAGCTGCTTCGCACGATCGGGCAAGGCTGTTGCCTCAATCCGGGAGATCGTCTCTTCGATGGGATAGGCCACGCGTTTGAGTTCGACCTTGTTGTCGTCGATCACTGCGTACGCAGCCCTTGGATCGCCGTCGCGAGGCTGGCCGACGCTCCCCGGATTGAGCACGACTGTCCCGTCGACGGATAAGTTAAATTGCATGTGCGAATGGCCAACGCAAACGATGTCGGCATCGATGTTTTGAACGCGTTTGGCCCAGAGCAACCGGTCTTTCATCAAGTATTCGTCAAGCGGATCGCGCGGAGTCGCGTGGACGAGGTAGAACCGCCGCCCGCCGAGCGTAAATCTCTGGGTCAGCGGAAGTCGCAGCAAGTATCGCCGTTCATCGAAGCCGAGGGCATTCCAGACGTGTGGGCGTGAGACCCGGGTGAGGTAGCGATACCCTGTCTCGCCGCTGACCGTGATTCCCTGGGCCACGCCATGATCGTGATTCCCCCGGATCGCGTATTGTGCGTGCTCCATGGCCCAGCGGACGCAGCGCGCGGGGTCGGGGCCGTAGTCAACGAGATCCCCCAGGCAAAGACAGACGTCATGCGGTTCGTTGATCGCGGCAAGCGCTGACCAGTTGGCGTGAATATCGGAGACGACGAGGATTCGCATCAGAGGCGATTCCGGCAAGGTGCCAAGGGGGATGTCCCAAAGTCTGCGAGGACCCAAGGGCGATAAGCGTCGGAATCGAACGGAGTCAACGAGGTTCTTGATCGCAAAAGCCGAACCAGGGCGGCGATGAACTGGCGAACTTCAAAAACTCGATCTGCCCCGCCGGGCGTTCTGTCTTGTCTTGAGAGGCTTTACGCTCTCTTGCCGACTCCCAGCACGACGATTCCAGGAGTCCAGGAGGGACAGGGTACGCGATCCCGTGGACGGGATCAATCACACGACGCTCAAGAACCGTGCCAGCGATCGTACCAGAGCTGGAACATCAACAGGGTCCAGAGTGGTTTGCGGTGATCGCGGACGCCGGCCGAGTGCTCACCAATCCGCCGCGCGACTTCGTTGGGATCGAACAACCCCTGACGTTCCAGGCGCGAGCGGTTGAGCAACGAGCTGAGTAACCCGGCCAGAGGGCCGCGGAGCCAGTGGGCCACGGGAATTCCGAAGCCCTTCTTGGGACGGTCGAGGATCGATGCAGGGAGTCGCCCGGCCGCGGCCTTCTTCAAGAGCCGCTTGGTCTGGTTGCGACCGTACTTGAAGCTGGCGGGAAGGGATTGCATCGAGTCGACCAACAGGGCATCGAGAAACGGCGCGCGGACTTCCAGGCCGCAGGCCATACTCGCGCGGTCCACCTTGGCGAGGATGTCATCGGGAAGGTAAGTGTCCTGATACAATGCCAGCGATCGGGTGAGCGGGTCGGCCGTGGGCACAAGTCCGCTGGCGCGGAGCAGATGTTCCGCCTCAACGTCCACCGGCTCTCCTGCGATCAGTAACCGATTGATCTCCGCTCCAGAAAATGAGCCGAGCCAGCGTTGATGGGCGAGCGGGGCCGACTCGGCCGCTCCTCGGAGGAACTGTTTGAGCCGGAAGTCGAGGCTGATGTTGCCGTGATTGACCGGCAACCTTCCGACAGCGGCTCCGGCCAAGGCGCGCGCTGCACGAGGAAGCCGGCGGAACAGGTCCGCGGCGCGCTCGGCCACGAACGTGGGATAACCCGCGAGCAGTTCATCGGCGCCATCACCTCCGAGCGCCACTGTCACTTCGCTTCGAGCAAATCGGCTCAGCAGGTGAGTGGGCAAGATCGAGGCATCGCCGAACGGCTCGTCGAGCCAGCCCGCGACGTCGGGCAAGAGTTCCTGAACGGCCTGAACGGAGAACGTCCGCTCGTGATGATCGGTGCCGAGATGGCGGGCGACGCGCCGAGCGTGGGGACTCTCGTCGAAGGTCGGGTCGGCGAATCCAATCGAGAATGTGTGAATGCCCTGAGCCGGCTCCAACTCGGCCAGCGCCGCCGCCACGCTCGAGGAGTCGATGCCTCCCGATAGGAAAACTCCCAGCGGTACATCAGAGCGGCGATGACGGGCGACCGCGCTCCGAAAGTCGGTCCAGAATTGCTCGGCGGCGACCTCGAACGGCGGACTCTCGCTCTCCTTGAGCGAGGCTGGGGCGCTCCAATATCGCGAGACGCGTGCCTCGCCCTCTTCCCAGACCAGGACGTGTGCGGGC
This sequence comes from Singulisphaera photorubra, assembly GCF_045290345.1. GTDB lineage: Bacteria > Planctomycetota > Planctomycetia > Isosphaerales > Isosphaeraceae > Singulisphaera. The sequence goes on from NZ_CP155447.1 coordinate 8,753,957, forward strand.
GGCAACTTGCGAAGCCCCGACCAGATCGAGTAGGGAGCCGGGATATATTCATAAAAGAGATAGCGGGCGAGCCCTGACAGGTCGAGCCGTCGAGAGACCTCGGGATGCTCCAGGAGTGCTTTGGCCTCGGAGCCGAAAACCAGGCCGCCGGAGGAAGTCTGGGCATAGAGGAGGGGCTTCTGCCCCATCCGATCGCGGGCCAGGACCAGGCGGTTCCGCTTCTTGTCCCAGAGGGCGAGGGCAAACATCCCATTCAAGAAACGGACAAAATCGGTCCCGTGCTCTTCATAGAGATGGACCAGGCACTCCGTGTCGGATTGACTCCGGAAGGTATGGCCTTGCGCCAGCAGTGATTTCCGGAGTTCGGGTTCGTTGTAGATCTCGCCGTTGTAGGTGACCCAGATGGACTCGTCTTCGTTGGCCATCGGCTGGGAGCCACCGACCAGGTCGATGATCGAGAGTCGGCGATGCCCCAGCGCCACGGGACCTTCGATCAGAAAGCCCTCGCCGTCGGGTCCCCGATGCGCCAGCGTGGTCGTCATCCGCGCCAGCACGGCCGGATCCACGGGTCGATTAGCACGATTCACAAAACCGGCGATACCGCACATGTTCGAGGCGAACGCCTCCAGCCCCCATCTTTTGGAATTGTCCTGAGCCAATCCAGCGTACACCAGCGACGTGCCGACGAACAGTCCGGCTCATGGGTTGACGCGTTCGGGCGTTCAGCGCGATCCGAATCGTCGCTCGTTCGGGCAAGGCTGCCTACTCGGTCAGCGTGGGCTGCTGAGGAACTCAACGGAAAGGCGCCGCGAAACCACGAGATCCAGCGGGAGAATCACATTCCACCGAACGATCACGTCATTGTTGCTAACTAATTGGCATGCAAGAAGATAACTTTGGAACGGAGCACGCGAATTCGCGGTCTGCCCGGAGAATTCCAAGGTGATCATTCTGCTCTGGTCCCTGAGTTGCATTGACGGATTGGCAGCCGATGCTGGCTCGTACTTACAGTTCCCGCAGTTGAACGCCACGAGGACAATGATGACGGTGGACCGCCCCCTACATTTCGCTCGCCAGATTCATACGACCGCCCTCGACTTTTCCCTCCCCACTTGGCGCTCGTCACGGTGATTTCCTGACGACAGCTGCCGATCCAGGGCTTAATCACAAAGCCTTCTGATCACCCCCTCGGTCGACGCGACCCCGGAAAGACCAGGCAACCTGGCCTCGTTCTTTCCGTCATTTATTGCTCGCACGTTCAATATGAAATGTTCTCAATCCATTCTTGGAAGCGTCACGCGTCCAACTTTGAGTCTTAATGAATTCGTTGACAATTGAGCGTTTGGATCTTGTTTCCCTCGGCGCCTTTTGAATCGCAGGCCGTGGAGGAACGATTCGACGAAAATTGTTGGGAGCGAAGCCATGAGTTTGTCACTGAATCGGCTGTTTCGCAGTTTTATATACCTTTTGATCGTCTCGAGCATCACCGCGATCGGGATCAGCCGGCTCGCTCCTCAAGAGGCGCGTTTCCGCATCTTGAGGCCGTCTACTGTTGTACCTGTGAATGGATATCACTTTCGCACTTATGATCGACTACCTCGCGTTCTCGACCCTCAGACCGGCGGTCTCACTCGCGTCAACTTGGAGGGAGTGGATGTGTTCGACAGCGCGGCCTGTTCGCCCTGGGAGAACGACCGCGGCCAGTCGGATGTCGTCGGACGTTGGCTCGGTCGCTCGAAAGCGGTGGATGGTGTCTGCCAGGGATGTGGCTTGGGCCGCTTCAAGTTTCCGGGCGGACAGGCCCTCGAACGCGTCAAGCTGGATGTGATGCCCGTCAGTCGTCCCTGTTTCTTACCCGATGAACCCTCGACCGTTCTTTTTGCGGCAGGGGATGGTCGGCTCTATCGATACACTTTTGAAAAAGAATGTGATCCAACCGGGGGCGTGATCGATGGGGTGAGCCCGACCGCGTTGGCCTGGGACGTTGCCACAGCCGGCGAAAAGCCGGTATTCATCAACGACCCAATCTGGCCGACGGATCCTCGGCTCAAAAATCGACTGATCGCTTCGCTCACCTTCATGGTCAAGGGCCCGGATGGGAAGCCGAAGATGCGCAGTCGACTCGGCTGGCTCCAACTGAACCCGGAAGCCACGGCGATCGTTCGAGCGGGCCGACTGATCGGGCACGACGAGGAGACGACTGCCGGTGCTGTCACCAGCCCCGACGAGTCACTCCCGACCGTCTACTCCTCCGGAACCGGGACGGGACTCACGTTGGCCTACCTCACCCACGCGGCGGGTGAAGAGGGCTGGGGCTTGCGAGTGGCTCCGCTGGAGATTGAATCCGAGACCGGGACCCCGATCGTGGATGAGCTTCGAAGTCACACGATCGCAGCCAAGCAGTCCCATGCGATCCCGATTTTCTCCGCCGACGGACGCACACTCTACTCTGTGCTCAATTCCGATCCCAAGCCTCAAACGGTGGAACGCCTTCCCGTCCCCGACCTGGTGCGTGTCCCCGCCGCTGTGCTCGCGCGACTTGTCGTTCGCAACGGCCGGATCGCATGGAACTGAGGAACTGATCCGGGCGGCGGGGCGGCTTTTGCCGTCCACTCTCGCCGCCCGGTACGACACTGACTGAGATGGCCGCGACGCTCACATCACGTCGTTTACGATCGCCGCGCGTGGTTCAGAGTGTTCGCCCGAGGCCTTGCGGTCGCCTCTCGTTTTAGCTCCTAAGGAAATCGCCAATCCCTTCTCGATCCCGGCTTGCCGCCTTGCGGGTTGGCGCGTCATGCTAACAAGGGGCGTTGACGCGCATCTCGATCCCCGAGGCTCCGCCAGGGAGGTTTCCTATCATGTCGCGAATCGGGCGATTCCTCGCGATCGTATTGGGTCTCGCCGGCTATGCGGGGCCCCTTCTGACGTCGCCGGCACAGGGGGCGGTCACTCGCGAGGAAGTCGAGCGCGCCATACGCGAGGGTGTTCGATTTCTCAAGCAAGAGCAACGCGGTGATGGGTCGTGGAGTGACGTCGACAATAATGCGCACACCGGTTCAACCAGCCTGATCACGTTGGCACTGATAACGGCCGGCGAGCCGGTCAACTCGCCGACGATTCGCAGAGCGCTGGGGTACTTGCGAAACTTCGGCCCGGACGAATTGAAGAGCACCTATGCCGTTGCGCTGCAGACCATGGTGTTCGCGGCGGCCGAGCCCGAGAGAGACCAGTTGAAGCTCGTCGCCAACGTCGAGTGGCTGACGCGGGCCCAGATCCGTCCCGCCGATCGCGTCAACTGGCCTGGGTCGTGGACCTACACCGTGGTCAAGAATCAGCACGGTGACAACTCTAACTCGCAATATGCCTTATTAGGCCTCCATGCGGCCAACGAGGTCGGGATTCCGGTTCGCCCCGATGTCTGGACCCTGGCGCGAAGCTATTGGGAGAATTGCCAGCATCGCGACGGCGGCTGGGCGTACACTCCCGAGTCGAGTTCTCCCGCAACCGGGAGCATGACCTGCGCAGGGATCTCGAGCCTGATCATCACGGGCTTGAAACGCTATCAGGGGCAGGAGACACTCGTCGGCGACGAGATTCACAACTGCGGCAAGGGGGGGCTGAACGTCGACCTGATGCGAGGCGTCGACTGGATGGCCAACCACTTTCGGGTCGGCGATAACTTCGGGCACGGTCAGCAATGGCGCTATTATTACCTTTACGGGATGGAACGCGCGGGCCGACTGACGGGTCGGCGCTTCTTCGGCGACCACGACTGGTATCGCGAGGGGGCTGAAAAGCTGGTCCACGATCAGGATCCCCTCCGCGGATTCTGGCGTGGTGTGATTTTCGAACAGGACCCGCTGGTCGCGACCAGCTTCTCCCTCCTGTTCCTGGCGAAAGGGCGATCGCCCGTCTTGGTCAACAAACTGCGCCACGGACCCAAGGCCGATTGGGATAACGACGCTGACGATATCCGTAACCTGGTGGGAGTCGTTTCCCGGGACTGGAAACCCCTCCTAGGCGGCCAACTCCTGACCTGGCAGATCGTGGATCCGAACGTTTCGACCGTCGAAGATATGATGCAGGCGCCGATTGCTTACTTCAATGGTCACAAAGCCCCCGAGTTCACCGCCGAAGGGGAGAAGAATCTTCGCGACTTCGTCGAGCAGGGAGGTTTCATCTTCGCCGAGGCATGTTGCGGCGATAAAGAGTTCGACAGTGGATTTCGCGAGTTGATGAAAAGGATCTTCTCTGAGGAAGAGTACAAGCTTCACCCGTTGGCCGAAGAGCACGCGGTCTGGCGAGCCCGGCACTTGCTGAGCCCGGATGTGCACCCACTCTGGGGGATCGAGCACGGCTGTAGGACGGTGGTGATCTACTCCCCAGAGGATCTGTCCTGCTACTGGAACCAGGCGGAAAATAGCCCGGCGAACCCGGCCGTGATCAAAGCGTTGCGGGTGGGCCAGAACGTCGTTGACTACGCGACCGGTCGCGAGCTCCCGGCCGACAAGTTGGCGGTCCGCGAGGTCAAGGACTTCAAGCCGGATCGTCCCAGGCGGGGGGCCTTGCATATCGCCAAGCTGGTGCATGCGGGCGACTGGAACGTCGCCCCGTTGGCGATCCCGAACTTGACCACCTCATTGAAACAGAGGTCCGGCCTCGATGTGGTCATCAACCACAAAGAGCTTTTTCCCAACGATCCGAACATCGTCCACTTCCCGCTTATCTACCTCCACGGCCGCGCGGCGTTCACGTATGCGAAGGAAGATATCGACGCGATTCGCCGTCACCTCTCTCCGGGAGGCGGGACGCTTTTTGCCGATGCCGCCTGCGGCAGCCCTGCGTTCGACACGTCATTCCGCAAGTTCGTGGCGACCTTGTTGCCCAACGCTCCCCTGGTACCGATCCCACGAGACGACGAGATCTATTCGAAGAAAGTCGGATACGACCTGGCCGATGTCCGGTTCACCAAGGCGGCCGGTGGTGGAGTCGACTATCCGCAGCTCGAGGGGATCAAAATCGACGGCCACTGGGCGGTCATCTATTCCAAGTATGACCTTGGGTGTGCCCTCGAGCGACATCAGGGGCTTGATTGCAAGGGGTATAGCTATGAGAGCGCCTTGCGAATCGCGACGAATATCGTGCTCTACTCGACCTTGCCGTGAACTCGAACCTTCTCGCGCCCGAGAGGCGCTGAGGGCTTCGAGAGACGACAGAGGTGAGTCGAGCTGAGCCAGCCGCACTCAGGGGAGCGGCTTGATGTCGATCCGCTCGAATTCCAGGATTCCCCTTTCCGCTTGCAATCCGACCCGGCCGTTGAGAAGGGTCAGGTTCTCGGTGGAAGCGACTTCTTCACCGTTGAGCGCGATCGTGGCGCTTTTGCCTCGAGCCACGATCGTCATCAGTTGCCACTCGCCGGTCGCCTTTTTGACTCGCTTGAGGACGTCGACATTGTGGTTTCCCTTCACCCGAACGACCTTGCCGAGGCTCAAGTCGTCCATATTCTGGATCTGATACCCCTGGCTCGGCCAGTTCTTTCCCTCAAGTCCCGCGCGGATATAAACGCCTGAGTCGGTACCGGGGGTCACGAAGCGATAGCGGATCCGCAACTCGAAGTCGGAAAACGTCTTGTCCGAAGCGAGCCAGCCCTCGCCTTTGTTCAAGACGAGGATTCCATCCTTCACGAAAAAGTTGTCCTTCGTGTTGACCATCGACCAGCCCTCGAGCGACCTACCATTAAAGAGGGCGGTGAAGCCGGGTGGTAACTCGTGATCGGCGGCGTTCGCGGGAACCGAGACCAGGAGGGCGAGCGACAAGAGAAGCGAGATGCGCATCGGGGAAGTCTCCTGGAAAAAGGCGATGATCATTGAGGATGAAACGCAAGAGGAGCCGGCCGGAGGCTGGTCGTTCGATCGAGGGCCTTATGGTAACCGGGCTTATGGGACGCATCCAGGCTTGGGTCTTGCCAGGGCGAGCCCGGCCCTGACGGCGAGGTCGGGCGACGGAGGCAACCGGTCTCCTCGACGCAGGAGAACTGAAGAGCGTCGATTGCGGATCGCGGCGAGCCGCGTTACAAGTAAAGGCTGTTGCGGGATCCCCGACCGTCGGGCCGTACGAGAAATCGTGGAAAGAATTCATGGACTCACACGATCTCAGGACATTGTTGGAGAGCGTGCGGAACGGCGAGGTCTCGCCGACGGACGCCGCGCAAAAGCTTCGCACGGTCCCGTTCGAGGACGCTGGAGGCTACGCGTCGGTGGATTTACACCGGGGCATTCGTTGCGGGTTTCCTGAAGTCATTTTCGGACAAGGCAAGACGGCGGAGCAAATCGAGGGCATACTGAAGGTTCTGCTCAAGCATGAACAAGGGGGATTGGTTACGAGGATCGAGCCGGAGACGGCGGCCCACCTGAAATCGGTTTTTGCCCGTGGGGAACATAATCCACTTGGGCGAACGTTTCGGATTCGAGGGGCGGTCGACCCAGGGCCTACCTTGGGTAAGGTTGCGATCGTGACCGCGGGTACGAGTGACCTGCCGGTGGGCGAAGAAGCCAGGGTGACGGCCGAGGCCTGGAACTGCGAGGTCACCCTCTTGGCGGATGTCGGCGTGGCGGGGCTTCATCGGCTCCTGCACAAGCTCGACACGCTGGGCGGAGTGGATGTCGTCGTGGTCGTCGCGGGGATGGAAGGTGCCTTGCCGAGCGTTGTCGGCGGATTGGTCGATTGCCCGGTGATCGCCGTGCCCACCAGTGTGGGGTACGGGGCCAGTTTCGGCGGACTGGCGGCTTTGCTTGGGATGTTAAATAGTTGCGCATCGAATGTCGTCGCGGTGAACATCGACGCTGGCTTCAAGGGGGGCCATGTCGCCGGTCTCATCGCCCGGCGGGCTGGGCAAGCGCGAAGCTCAGCCCAGACACAAACTACAGCACGCGGAGGTTCCGTCCATGACGCTTGAGCGGGTCGATACTCTTCCTATTCTTCCGAAACGTCCGGCAGACGGACACAAGGGGCTTTACGGCTCGGTACTCGTCGTGGCGGGAGGGCGCGGAATGGCCGGCGCGGCCGGTTTGGCCGGCGTCGCGGCACTTCGATCCGGGGCGGGCCTTGTTCGGGTCGCGAGCTCGGCCGAGGTTCAGCCGACGGTCGCGAGCTTCGAGCCCAGCTATATGACCTACCCCTTGGAGAGCGACGAAGAGGGACTGATCCGCTTCGAACCCGCGAAGAAGGCGATCGAAAAGCTGCTCGAACGGTCCACCGTCCTTGCCATTGGTCCCGGCCTCGGTCAGTCGGCGGAGATCCGCGACCTCGTCCGCTGGGTCGTGGAATCCGTCAGCCTACCGACGGTCATTGACGCCGACGCGCTCAATGCCTTGGCTGGCCAGACCGACGCGCTGGCTGATCTCAAGCGGCCCACCGTGATCACCCCTCATCCCGGCGAATTTGCCCGACTGACGGGGCGGCCCGTCGCCGAGATCCAGGCCGATCGCGAGACCCATGCCGTGGCTCTCGCCCAGGCCGACAACCTGGTTGTCGTCCTGAAAGGGGCGAAAACCATCGTGACCGATGGGACCCGGATCTATGTCAACTCGACCGGAAATCCCGGTATGGCGACGGGAGGCGCGGGCGATGTCCTCACTGGAGTGATCGCCGCTCTGATCGGTCAGAAGCTCCCCGCGTTCGAGGCGGCGCAACTCGGTGTTTATATCCACGGATTGGCCGGTGACCTGGCCCGAGACCAGAACGGCGAGATCGGAACGATCGCCGGGGATATTGTCGACGTTCTCGCTGATGCGTTTTATCATCTGACCGCGTGAACGAAGAATAATCGCTCGATCTCGGCGAATAATCCCTACCAGTAGAGTCCGATTTTGGTCGTTCTCTGCTCTGTGAGCCACGATTTCCAGATTGCTCGAGTGCTTGCTCTGTGCGACGAAGAAGTCGTGGCGTATACTCAATATCAACCACAAAGGGTGGGGATGGTGCGGAGACAACCCGACCGTCGGTCGATGCCGTCCCGAAACGAGTGAAGGAGGTTGGGGTGTCTTCACGCGAGAACCCATCGCCGCCCTGGACATACCGGATGGAAGTCTCTCCGACTGGACAGGGGCCCGCGCCGGCCGCCGCCAACTACAACGATCCGGTCGCGTTGCTTCATTTCTTGGTGAACTTACAAAATCAGACGCTCGAGATTCAGCGCCAGATCCTCGAGAACCAGCGGCAGCAACTCGAACTCTCCCGGGAAGCCGCACAGGTCAACCGCGAGCAACGAGCGCGGCAGATCGCTGAACTCGAACGGTGGCAGACGGGCCACGAGCCGGTGCTCGAGCACTGCCGAGAGTCACTTGGCAATCTCGAGAAAGTTCACGCCGCACTGATGGGTGAGCTGGCCGACTACGTCTCCGATCATCATGAAAACCTCCTCGAGGGCGATTTTGCTCTGACCGACTTCGTGGATCGCTTTGGGCCTCGCCTCGCTCATCTCAACACGATGTTGGCGGTGCTCCGACCTCTCGCCGCCGCGGTGAGAAAGACGGAGAGCTGAGCTCCCGCCTCGCTCCGAGGTCTGCCTCCCTTCCACTCTGCCCACGGTTTGTCTCCCCTCCCGTTTCCCTTTGATCGATGCTCGGTCAGGCACCGCCCACCATCATCAGCATGTGATGGTGGGAATTGCTTTCCTTTCAGGATCCCCATCTCCCTTGCACACGGCTGGGATGGGAACGTCTCTTGAATGAGTCGATCGACCGTTGCGTCTCAATCTTGCCGGTGCACCCACCACAGCGTGGTTATCCCCTTGTCGATCTTCGAAACTTGATTGCCAACCTCGGGTTTCATGACGAGCGAGCAGGTCCCTTCCTTGTCGGGGTGCCGGACTTGAACGACCCACCCAGTTGGAGACTGCACCATGTTTGGTCGGATCCCGCGGCACTTCGCTTTGGCCGCCTCGTTGATCGCTGTCGGAGCCTTGGCGCTGGCACAAGCACCCAGCGGTGCTCCGCCCGTACCCAAGGAGGATGCTCCCAAGCCCAAGAGAAAGGGGCTGTTCGCGAAGAAGAAGTTCGCGATGCCCGTGCTCGAAGGGGTCAAGGTCGAGCGTGACCTCACGTATGCCACGCTCAAAAACGACCGAACCCTGAAGCTCGACCTTTACGTGCCCGAGAACGCTCCCGAGAGGTTACCGCTGATCGTCTGGATTCATGGAGGTGGTTGGCGGCAGGGAAACAAGTTCCCCACGGGTGCTGCAAATCTGGCAAAGAAAGGGTATGTCGTCGCCAGCGTCGAGTACCGGCTCTCGGGCGAAGCCCAGTTCCCCGCGCAGATCGAGGATTGCAAGGCGGCCCTCCGCTGGCTCCGAGCGCATGCCAAGACCTATCACATCGACCCCGACAATGTCGGCGCTTGGGGCTCATCGGCAGGCGGGCATCTCGTGTCCTTACTGGGAACGGCTGGCGACAAGACGGTGTGGGACATCGGCGATCATCTTGATCAGTCGAGTCGAGTTCAGGCAGTCTGCGACTTCTATGGTCCAGCCGACTTCACCCAGATGCCCGCCAAGCAAGCGACCAAACCCGATGGATCGGTCGCTCAACTGCTGGGAGGGTCGGTCGCCGAGAAGTCGGAGCAGGCTCGCGAGGCCAGCCCGATTTCCTACGTTTCCAAGGAAGATCCCCCCTTCCTGATCTGTCATGGCACCGAGGATCCGCTCGTCCCCTTGAATCAATCGGTTTCGTTCCACGAGGCTTTGATCAAGGCGGGAGTCCCCGCGACCCTCGTCAAAGTCGAGCGTGGCGGACATGGCTTTCGCGGGGATACGGAACCATCGTCCAAAGAGGTGCTCCAACAAGTTCAAGCGTTCTTCGACGAGCGGCTCAAGTCGAAACCGTAGCCAGCGGATCGCTACAGGGAAGTCGTATGGAATTCTATGTGAGGCCTTACGGATTTGCTGGTATTCGTAAGTGTCGATTGAGTGTGATTCGAACCGTTGTCCGGCCCGGCCGGTGGAATCGATTCCACTTTTGAATTCTGAGAGGCGGTCCGCCGGGGTGAAACCCAACGGCGGGCCGCCCTACTTACGAGAAGCGGAGGTGTGGGTTCAGGTTGTGTAGTCGGCATTGAGCCGGACGTACTCGGCCGTGAGGTCACAGGTCCAGAAACGGATCGATCCGGAACCACGTTGCAGGGTGAGGCGGATCTTGGTCTCGCGTTCGGCTCGCAGATGTGCCGAGACGGCTGCCGCATCGAAGTTGAGTGGAACGCCGTCACGGTAAAGCGGTGTGTCGTTGAGCCAGAGCGAGAGCTCTCGTTCCTCGAACGGAACGCCGGAATAGCCCGCGGCCGAGACAATCCGACCCCAGTTCGGGTCTGCACCTGCCACCGCTGTCTTCACCAGCGGGCTGTCGGCGACCGCCCGCGCGATCGTGCGAGCCTCCTCGCGGTCGCGAGCGCCTTCGACGTCGATCGTGATGAGGTGGGTGGCCCCTTCACCATCCTCGGGTATCATCCGCGCGAGCGTCTGGCACGTCGAGTGAACCGTGGCTGCGAACTTGGCCAGCGAGTCGCCCTGGAGCGGTTCACCCCCGGCTGCGCCGTTGGCAAGGAGAAGGACGGTGTCGTTGGTGCTGGTGTGCCCCTCGACCGAGATGCAGTTGAAGGTGGATTCCACAGCTTCGGAGAGGATCGCCTGCAAGTCCGCCGGAGCGACGTGTGCATCGGTGACCAGAAAGGCGAGCATCGTCGCCATTCGAGGTCCGATCATCGCCGCCCCCTTCGCCAGGCCCAGCAGCGCCGTCGATCGCCCATCCAATTCCAGGCGGTGGGACACGACCTTGGGACGCGTGTCCGTCGTCATGATCGCCTTAGACGCCTCGGCGAACTGTTCCGGCTCGGCGGAGAGGCTGGCCAGTGCGCGAGCCAAGCCGTCGCGGAGGTTGTCCATGGGCAACTGATGGCCGATAACGCCTGTGGACGCCACGAGGACGTGCTGAGGCAGACAGGCGAGTTGCTTGGCGGCGAAGTCGGCGGTCGCGGCCGCGTTCGCCTCGCCTTGAACGCCGGTAGCCGCGTTGGCGTTGCCTGCATTGACGACGATGGCCCGAATGGCGTCGGAGGGAACCAAGGCCTGATCCCACCGCACCGGGGCTGCACAGACTCGGTTGGTCGTGAATGTTCCCGCGGCCGCGCAGGGGCGGTCGCTGACGAGCACGGCCAGGTCGAGTCCTCCCGAGGGCTTGATGCCGGCCTTGACCGCCGCGGTGCGAAACCCGGCCGGGATCTCGAGCTTCGATTCTGAGTCAGAGGACATGCGATCTCTCATAAGAATGGCCAACTTGAGCTTGTCACTGGACGGTGTATCCGCCGTCAACGAAAAGGCACGCTCCCGTCACGAAGCTCGAAGCCTCCGAGGCGAGAAAAACCGCGGCCGGTCCGATCTCAGCCGGATCCCCCCATCGCCCCAACGGGATCTTCGCCTGCATGGCCGCATTGATGGTCGGGTCGTTGAGCAACGGCAGATTGAGCTCGGTGGCGAATGGACCAGGGCAGAGTGCGTTCACATTGATCCGGTCGGATGCCCATTCCAGGGCGAGCGTCTTGGTCAGGAGGTCGAGTCCCCCTTTGCTCGACGCGTAGGGAGTCCGACCTGGCATGGAGACTTCGCCGAGCATGCTCGACATGTTAATCACACGGCCCCACTTCTGCCGCTTCATCGGTTCGGAGACGGCGCGGCAACAGAGCCAGGGACCCTTCAGGTTTGTGTCGATCACCTGGTCCCAGTCCGACTCCTTGAGTTCTTCAATGGGTCCGCGAATGTTGATTCCCGCATTATTGACCAGGATATCCAACCGCCCGTAGGTGTCGAGCACTCGAGCCACCGTGCTCGTAACGTCAGCGTTCCGCGTGACGTCGGCCACGATTCCGAATGACCTGGCGCCGGTCGAGGCCTGGATGCCGAGGGCGACCGACTCCACCTGCTCACGATTCCTCGCCGTCAGCGCGACCGAGGCCCCCGCTGAGGCTAACGCCTCGGCGATCACGCGGCCCAGGCCCCGCGATCCCCCCGTCACGAGCGCCACTTTCCCATCGAGCCGAAATCGATCCAGAATGCTCATCGGTGTCCCGTCCTCGCTACCCCGGTGGCTTACTCCGATTCCCAGACCCCATAACGTACTCCACGTCTCACAGACGCCATAGAGATCTGTGAGTTCGGGGGTGCGGGAAAATCGATTCGCGAAACCTTGTCGGTGATTCCTGCCGTGCGGAATCGGGGTTCCGTAGCAGTTCGGGAGTTATTGCAGGGGCTTTATCTAAGCTACGTAACATCTGGGTAAACCTTGCGTTCTGGAAGGCTTGGGTCCTTGGGAAATATAGAGAAAGAGCCTTAAGCTGCCAGCCACGAGTGACCGAACACTATCAGTGAGTTAGCGGGTCCGAAGCCCGAGCGGAGCTTCGTGGCACGGGCTCAGCGATCGGCGAGATTAGGTCGGGAGTGTGATTGAGGAGCGTATGATGCGGAAACTTCGATCGGTTGCGCTCATGACCCTGGTTTTTGGGGCATGGGTGGCCGAGCACCCGGCGGAGGCGGCCAGCTATGCTGGAGGGGCCTCAACGCGTTGTTGTCCGGTTCCCCAGGAGTGCGGGGGCCATGTTGAGTATCAGACCCAACGTCAGACCGTTCTCCAGGCCGTGCAGGAGACCGTCTACGAAAATCAGCAAGTCACGTCGGTACGCGATGTCTGCGAAACGGTGATGCAGCCCAGAACTGTCACCACGATGCAGACGGTCTCCGAGCAGTGCGTACGCGACGAAGCTTATACCGTACAGCGTCCGACCTATAGAACCGTGCAGAAGAGTGCCGTTACACCGTTCAACGCCCGGTGAGCCGGACGATCTGGAAGGATTGCACCTATACGGTCAGCCGCCCGGTTCGCGAAACGCATATGGAGAATCGGGTCTACACGGTGAGCCGCCCTGTGCGGGAAACCACCCTGAAGACCTGCACCTACAACGTCACGACCCCGGTTCGTGAAGTCTCCTACAAGGAATGTGCCTATACGGTCTGCCGCCCGGTGCAAGAGACCTTCATGAAGACCGTGAACTACACGGTCTGCCGCCCCGTTCAGGAGACGGCCTACAAGAACTGCACCTATACGGTGTGCCGGCCCGTTCAGAAGACCTGCTATCGCTCGGTCCCTTACACGGTGCAGGTGCCGGTTCAGACCACGGTGCTTCAGTGCCAGCCCTACACTGTGATGGTTCCCGTCAAACAGTGCGCCTATAAGCAGGTGGCCTACACTGTCAGCCGCCCGGTCCGCGAGACTGTGATGCGGGAGTGCCGCTACACCGTTCAGACGCCGGTTCGGCGGACCGTGCTCGAGAACCAGAGCTACACGGTTTGCCGCCCTGTGCGTGAGACCGTGATGCAGGAGCAGCGCTACACAGTTTGCCGCCCGGTCCAGACGACCACCCTGAAGACCGTCACCGAGACCAACTACCGAACGGTCACGGAAACCGCGTCCCGCGAAGTTTGCGAGACGATCTGCGTGCCGCGCACGGTGGTCCGCCAGGTCACCCGCGAATGTGGTGAGTGGGTCAACCAGCAGATCGAAGTGCCGGGCAAGATGGTGTGCGTCAACGGTTGCTGGGTTCAGTGCCCGCCCACTTACATCTGCAAGCGAGTGTGGTGCCCCCGAACCGTCGTCGAGAACGTTTCTTGCACGGTCTACGAGAGCCAGCAAGTTCGCAAGCAGGTTCCTTACACGGTCTGCCGCCAGGTTCCCGAGTGCGTCACACGGCAGATTCCGGTGACCACCTGCACGATGGTTCCCCAGGAATGCGTTCGCCAGGTGCCGGTGACCACCTGCCGCATGGTCTCGGAGACGGTCGTCAAGCAGGTCCCCCGGGTCATCTGTGAGACTGTTGCAACCGAGTGCGTCAAACAGGTCCCGGTGACCACCTGCCGGATGGTGACTGAGACTTGCACCAAGACCGTTCCCTACTCTTACTGCACCATGGTGCCCCGCACCGCCACGCGGACCGTCCCGGTCAGCGTGACCAAGATGTGCTCGAAGACCCTTTGCCGCCAGGAGGCCTACACCGTCACCCAGATGGTGCCGGAGACCCAGGTCAAGCAAGTCCCCTACACCGTCACCCGGATGGTTTCGGTGCCTTGCACCAAGGTTGTTCCTTGCACGATCACCCGGACCGTTCGTGAGACTCACGTCAAGCGAATCCCGGTGACGACTTGCCGGATGGTCACAACCCAGCAGGTCAAGCAGGTTCCCGTGACCACCTGCCGGATGGTGACCGAGACCCGTCACTGCCCGGTTCCTGTGACCACCTGCCGAATGGTTTCTGAAACCGTCGTCAAGCGAGTTCCGCAGACGATCTGTGAGACCGTGACCGAGCAGTGCGTCCGGATCGTGCCCCAGACCATCTGCGAAATGCAGACCATCCAGTGCGTTCGGAAGGTCCCCTACACGGTCTGCCGTCAGGTGCCGGTGACGACCACCGTCCACTGCCCCGTGACCGTCAAGCGTCAGGTCACCGAGTGCCGCACCGTCTGCGTGCCCAAGACGATCTGCCGCCAGGTTCCGGTCGAAGTCTGCGTTCAGGTTCCCGTGTCGGTCCACTGCCCGACCCCCGTCGTCGCCTCGGCACAGAGCGTGGTGGCTTCGGCCCAAACTGAGGTTCCTTGCACGACCCTCCCCGCTTGCGACCCTTGCGATCGCAAGCACCCGCTCTTCGGCCGCCTCCTCGGTCGTTATTGAGCGACGGAGTGCCCGTCCAACTCGCTGTTGAATCGCGAACGCCCTCCACCGACAAAGTGGAGGGCGTTCGTGCATTTTAAGATTCAAGCCTTGGGAACGTCTTTCACACTCACCTCTGCAATTCCAGACGGCAACGACCCCGCGTCCCGATTCCCGTTCTCTACCCCATCGAATTCGAGGCGATCAATCGCACGAGGTCGTTCCGAAACCGCCCGAACGCTCGCGCACGATGGCTGAGCTGCCGTTTGACGACCGCGTTCAGTTCACCGAACGTCTTGTGGTACTCGGGAATGAGAAATAAAGGATCATAGCCGAATCCGTTGGCTCCCTGAGGGGCCCGGGTGATCCTGCCGCGACAGGCCCCTTCCGACTCCAGACGAATCGTTCCGTCGGGATCGGCCAGCGCGAGATGGCAGACGAAGGCCGCGCCACGCTGGCTGTCGTTGAGAGCTGCCAGCGCCTCGAGCAACTTGTGGTTGTTCGCTTCGTCGTCGCCGTGCTCCCCTGCATAGCGAGCTGACAAGACGCCAGGGGCGCCTTTCAGGGCGTCAACCGCCAGTCCCGAATCATCGGCGAGTACCCAGCTGCGCAAGTTCCGGGCGGTCTCGCTGGCTTTCTTGCGGGCATTTCCCCCGAACGTGTCGGCATCCTCCACGACGTCGGCGACTTCTGGATGATCCGCCAGAGTTCCGATCGAAAGGCGGGCGAGATGCGGGTTCGGTTCCCAGGTCGGGTGGATGAGCTCGGCCATCTCCTCCCCTTTCTTGCGGTTCTGGGTACCGATGACAAGGAGGATGGAGTCGGGACGGGACGAGGTCATCTTGGTGCTCGAAGGGTGGGACACGATTGGGGAGGTTTGCCCAATCATCGAACGGTAGGCCCTCCCCAGTCAATACGATAAAGGATCCGGATCGAGGGCCGAGCATGAACTGCTCGGCGCTTGATCGGATCCTTTTGATAATGATCGGAGTCTGCGGTGACCTTGCGAGCCCTGGCACGGGAAGCGACGGCTCGGGATATCGACTTATCGGGGCTTGAGTGGGCTCACTTCGGTCAGCGTGGCGGCCGGGACGATCATGGTGTCGGTCACCGCTTTTCGCCGACCCTTCGACGCATCCGCTTGGATGAGCGGCACGGCGAGTCGGAGCAGACGCTCGCGAAGCTGGACGGCGGCCGGATCGTTCGGCGCATTGAAGGCACCGATCATGACGCGGCTCGAGGACCGATCATGGTAGACGTAGACCGGCTGACCGAGCTGTCGAATCTCTTCGGACTTGGCAAGCGATTGCGCCATCTTCTCAGCGTCTTCCGCGGCGGTGATGAGCGGGCTTTTCTTCAGCCCCAGATCGCCGAGCGACTGTGTACCGGCAACTTCGAAGCTCGCCCGGCCACTGAAATTGGCTACTTCGAGCGTGTAGTTCCCGGCGCAGTTGTAGAGGCTGTGTGGGCCCTGGTTCATCCGAGTGATGAACGGGTCATTGCTCCCCGGAAACAGATTCTGGGCGGGGACATAGGGGTTGGTGGTCCTGATCGCCTTGCTCAGACCGGTTTGCCAGATATACATCTTGGGCAAATTGTCGATGCACTTCGGCTTGATCTTCTTGACCCTGTGAAGGAGCGCCTCGGAGCCTTTGAGGGTCTTCTCGTTCCCCACGAGGACGGCCGCTTCATCGAAGCTCCGAACCCGCTCCGGATCGGCGAGCCGGGCGCGGTCGACTCCAGCGGGAGCCGTGGGAGGAATGTTGCGGATGTTGCTTGTTCGCGGAAAATCCTTGGTTCGCAGAATGTATGCGGGCAGTTGGTGTTCGTTCCGCAACTCGAGCACGAGGGCTAGGGCCGACCGCTCGGCATCAGGGCCGCGAAACGTCTTCGCCATCACCATGAAGGGGCCAACGTCTTTGGTGAGCAGGTAAGGCTCGATCGCGTCCTGGGGGAGGGGGATCTTGGGGGTCTGGCTCTGTTCCGGATAGTCCTGCGCAGGCATTGCGCCCGCCACGTTGGCCGGACGGATGTTAGGGTCGGTGGGAGCCGATGTCCCGGCCCGGTTGCTGGTGGTCAGGGCGGTTGGAGCCGCGAAGGCTTTCGGCAGCGCGCCATTTTTCTGCGGTGCGGACGAACGGAAGAGCCCACTCCTCGGGCCCTGACCGTACGCGCAAACGGTGAGCGTGGCCAACGAGCCGGCCAGCGCCAAGGTGGCGATCGGCGATTTCATGAGCGATCCCCATCCTGTAGGGTACGCGGCGGGTCGAAGGGGCTCGATGGACGCACTCCCCCCTGATCCGTACCACGGGTCTCCATTGAATCCATTCAGTCGTGTTGCGAATCGAGGGATGAGGTCTCGGCGACTTGTCGGGCGGGACTTTAGCAGAACCTGGTCATGTCGACCAGACGGAAAAAAGAAGTGGAAAACGAGGTCCCTCGGATCGGGTCGCTCGGAGGCGGTGAACCTCCGAGCGGCGCACTCAAGTCAAGCGATGAACGGCCATTGAATCCCGAGCGTCTCGCGCTGGACTTGAATCAAGCGGTTGATCCCCTCATCGGCGAGGTCGAGAAGCGCCTGGAGCTGGGACCTTGAGAAGGTTCCCCCTTCGCCCGTGCCTTGCACCTCGACGAGTCCGCCGCCGCCGAGCCGGATGACGTTGAAGTCAACTTCGGCCGTCGAATCTTCGGGATAGTCGAGGTCGAGGACGGGCTCGCCCGCGACGATCCCGGTGCTGACGGCGGCCACGCTGTCTCGGAGAATCGTGCCGGCCGCGGCCCCAAATCGGCTCGATAGGGCATCGGCCACGGCAATGAAAGCAGCCGTGATCGCGGCGGTTCGGGTTCCGCCGTCGGCCTCGATGACGTCGGCATCGATGTGAAGGGTCCAGGGACCAAGCGCCTTGGTATCGATCACCGCCCGAAGGCTCCGACCGATC
This sequence comes from Singulisphaera photorubra, assembly GCF_045290345.1. Classification (GTDB taxonomy): domain Bacteria; phylum Planctomycetota; class Planctomycetia; order Isosphaerales; family Isosphaeraceae; genus Singulisphaera. The sequence continues at coordinate 8,771,637 of NZ_CP155447.1, forward strand.
AAGCGCTGGATCTCGGTCGATCGGCCGTCAGTCCCTCGTGATTTTCGGGTCGGAGTGCTGCCGGGCAGCATCGAGTACTCGGCGGTCAGCCATCCCACCCCTTTGCCTTCGAGGAACGGGGGAACCTTGTCGGAGAGGTGGGCCGTGACGAGAACCGTCGTCCCCCCCGCTCGGTAGAGCGCACTGCCGGGACTGTTGCGGACGAATCCGCGTTCGACTGTGACCGGGCGAAGTTCATTGGGAGCGCGACCATCATGGCGAGGCATGCAGAACTCCGTGGGTCAAACATCTTCGGATGTCTTTGAGAGTGGCTGACCTTAAATGGTCACCCAACTCTGGGGTGGCTGGGGGCCATTTTTTTGGCTCGCGGATTTCTGGCCTTCATGCCCACGACCGATGACTGGCTCCAGTCACCCCGGCGCGCTCCGTCGTCAGGATGAGGCCTGGCTATGCATCGCGTTGGGGGCGGTTCGGTTCAGCTCGTCGGGCCACTTGTCCGAGAGCAGCCAGATCAGGAGGGCCTTCTGGAAATGGAGCCGGTTTGCCGCCTGGAGGATGACCACGCTCTGGGAGCCGTCGAGAACCTCGGAGGTGACTTCCTCCTCGCGGCGTGCGGGCAGGCAATGCAGGAAAATCGCTTCGCCCCTCGCTTGCGAGAGCAGCTCGCGATTGACCTGGAACGGGGCGAACGCCTCGCGTCGCAATTCGGCCTCGTGTTCTTGCCCCATACTTGCCCAGACGTCGGTGTAGACGACGTCGGCTCCGGCCAGCGCACGCCGAGGGTCGTGCTCGACCACGAGCGGAATGTGCGGGAAGGTGGCCTCGAACCGGGCTCGAAACTCGGGAGGAAACTCGTAACCTTCCGGCGAGGCGAGCGCAAACTCCATGCCGGTGAGTGCCGCGGCCAGAGCGAGCGAACGCGCCACGTTGTTCCCGTCGCCAACAAAGACGAGCCGAAGCCCCTCAAGGCGACCGAGCGTCTCCTTGATCGTCATCAGGTCGGCCAGGGCCTGGCAGGGATGGGCTGCGTCGGACAGTGCGTTCACGACCGGAATCGTGGCGTGCTCGGCCAAGGCTTCGATCGTCCGGTGCGCAAACGTGCGAACCGCGAGCACATCCACGTATTGGCTGATGACGCGAGCGAAATCGGGGATGCTCTCACGCACCCCCATCCCCACGTCCTTGCCATTCAAGAAGATGGCATTGCCGCCGAGCTGGGCGATGGCCGCCTCGAAGCTGACCCGGGTGCGCAGGGACGGCTTCTCGAAAATGAGGCCGAGCGTTCGACCCTCCAGGTAAGGAGGGCGATGCCCTTGTTGGTCGTGTCGTTTCAGGTCGATGGCCCGGTCGATCAGGTCTACGGCGGCCTCGGCCGAGAGGTCAAACAGGTCAATAAAATGGCGGATCATCGGGCACCTCCTCGCCTGGCTCAGATTGTCTGACGCCGGATCACGTCGGCCAGGATGGCACACCCCTCATCGACCTGCTCATCGCTGACGTTGAGCGCGGGCAAGAGCCGTACGACATTCCCGTGTGTTGCGTTGATCAAAAGCTTGCGCTCAAGGCATTCGGAGACAATGATCGACGCATCAAAGGAGAGCTCCAGGCCAATCATCACGCCGAGGATCCGGATTTCGCGAACCAGTTCGGGACGCTCATCACGGAGCGACTGGAAATGGCCGCGGAACCGTTCGCCCACCGCTCGTCCGCGTTCGAGCAAACCGTCTTGCTCGATGGTCTCGACGGCGGCGAGGCCGGCGCGGCAGGCGATCGGGTTGCCGCCGAACGTGCTTGCGTGCGTCCCTGGCTTCAGATGGCTGGCGACCTCCGGGGTCGCCATCATCACACCGGCCGCAACTCCACCCGCCAATGCCTTGGCACAGGTCAGGATATCGGGCGTAATGTTGGAATGCTGATAGGCGAACCATTTGCCGGTGCGACCCAGGCCGGTTTGAACCTCGTCGAGGATCAGAAGCACACCACGCTCATGGCAGAGCGAGCGGAGTCCCGGCAGGTAGTTGGGGGAAGGGACGTTGACCCCTCCTTCCCCTTGGATCGGCTCGACCAAGATGGCCGCTGTCTGATCGTCGAGCACCGCGGCCACTGCGTCCAGGTTATTGTAAGGGACATAGGTGAAACCGGGCACCAGTGGCTCACACCCGGCGTGATACTTGGGCTGGGCGGTTGCGGTCAGGGCGGCGTAGGTCCGACCGTGGAACCCGTTCTCCATCGTGACGATCTTGTAACGTCCCTTGGGGGAACCGTAGAGCCGGCTGAGCTTGATTGCGGCTTCATTCGCCTCGGCGCCGCTGTTACAGAAGAAGCTCTGGCCGCCGAACCCTTTCTCCGAGAGTGCCCGGGCAAATGCCCCTTGCGACTCCATGTACCAAGTGTTCGGTACGTGAATCAGTTGCCCGACTTGCTCGCGGACCGCCTCGACGATCCGAGGAGGACAGTGGCCGAGCAAGTTGCATCCCCAGCCCGGAAAGAAGTCGAGGTAACGATTCCCCTCGGCGTCCCAGATCCAAGAACCTTCGCCCCTGACCAGGCAGACCGGGTAGCGGCGGTAGTTGGGGATCACGTACTTGCCGAACTGGGCAATCGTTTCCTCGGAACTCAGATTCGCGACTTGGGCCAAGGCTAGAGCTCCCGTCAGGCTGGGCCGGCGACCCGGCGTTCGTGAGAAGGCAAGAGGATTGTTTCCGACCATTCGGAGGCGAGTCGACCGTCAATGCCGGGCCGAGATTCCTCGGCTCGATCCATTCGCATTCTCTTGCAAGACGATCTCGGTCCCGATCCCCTTGTCCGTGTACATCTCGAGTAAGAGTGAATGCCGGAGCCGGCCGTCGATGATGTGAGTTTTCCGCACACCTTCCCGGAGGCTGTCGAGGCTGGCTTCGACCTTCGGGATCATCCCTTTATCAATGATCCCTTGCGCGATCAATTCACGACACTCAACCGGCGTCAGACTCCGGATCAGGCTCTGAGGTTCGGATCGGTCTTTGAGGATCCCCGGCGTATCGGTCAGAAACACAAGCTTTTCGGCCTTGAGCGCCACGGCGACCGCGGCTGCCGCGGTGTCGGCGTTGACGTTCAAGAGGAGTTCGTCGTTATCCTCGGCCAGCGACGGGAGGACGGGTACGACCCCGGCGAAGCAGAGGTTCTCGATCAACGAGACCTCGACCTCGGTCACTTCACCCACGCGTCCGAGGTCAACGTCTCCCCCTGCCCCGTCGGGCAGAGTCAGTCGACGGCCGAAGAGGCATTGGGTCGTCTTATGGTGCAAACCGGCGGCGCGTCCGCCGTACTTGGTGATGTGTCGAACAATGTCGACGTTGATTTCTTCAGCAAGCACGCGGGCGACAATTCCCAGGGTAGCGTCATCGGTATAACGTCGGCCTTGCACGAAACGGGCTTCAAGTCCAGCCCGTTCCATCGCCAACGTGATCGCCTTACCGCCACCATGGACGACCACGGGTCTCATACCCACGGTCTGCATGAAGACGATATCGACGAGCAAAGCCCGGAGCGCTTCGGGTTCTTCCATCACCGAGCCGCCGAGCTTGATGACGGTGAACCGTCCGTGAAACTTGCGGAAGTAACCGAGTGCTTCGATCAGGACATCCGCCTTGCGGATCGCTTCTTCATGCACGGCGTGATCCCCAACCGCTCCCAAACATTCGACGACCAAACCACCATTCTTCATTTCCGTGACCCTTTGTAAAGTAGGCGCTGGCGGATCAGTTGCGCGGCGGAACGGCTGACTTGGCGATGAGACTCCCTTCGTATTACGATAAAAGGGGCGAGAGCGATTGCGTTTGGGCCGCCAATCTTGTTTTCCTTTAGAGGTTTTTTTCTCCGGTGGAACCTCTCTCAGGGCGTCATCAGCATGATCCCGACCTCGATCGACCACCGGCTCGTGTCTCGATCCTGTTGGAACCGTACTTCGAGGAATACCAGCGGCTCATCTCCAATCCGTTCCTGGCGTTGGCGGCTCTGATCCCCTGGTTCGTGGCAACCCGCATGGCGTTCCTGGCTAAGCATGTTCCGTCGATTCTGATTCTGCTCGCCAGCCTTGTCGGGATCGCCTACTTGCTTCAATTTCACTGCCTCGATTGCGGGGCGACGGGTTGTCTTTTTGGCTGGAAACACCACGCTTGCGATCGTGCGCTGGCCCGGCAGTTCGCGCGTCGCCGCCGCAGGCTCCGCGGTCCGAACCCCGCGACCCAGACTGTGCTCTGGGGTCTTATCGTCATGATCGTGGCATTGCTCTCGGCGATTGCGTTCCGCCCTCGCCACTGAAAACGCACGCTTGTCCCCCGCGATTCCGAAGGGTACTTGCCTGATCGATCCATCTTGACAGGGCTTCGGGGCGCGAAAGATAATCGTTCACCCGCCGCCCTCCCAATTTAAAGAAGAGATCGAGTCGGGCTTCGAGGCCAGGCGCAGCGACGACGATTGCCAGTGGCGCCACGACTCCCGCTATCATTTTGGGAGATCGCGTCGCTCGATGGCGAGCCGCCTTCGTAGTATGATAAGCCGGGTCGATTCGAGAATCGACGTCGAAGCAAAGGTCGAACATGTCTTTCTGGCAGACCTCGACCTGCGGTGGCGAGGTGTGTTGAGAAGGGTTCCTTTGTCCGTCTTTTCAGGATGCCTGGAAGTCCAATGACCGATACGCGACATCGCCTTGAGCAGATCCTCTCCGAGCGGATCATGATCCTCGATGGCGCGATGGGGACGATGATCCACGCGCACAAACCGACGGAGGAGGATTATCGCGGCGAACAATTCCGCAATCATTCCAAGCTCCTCAAGAACTGCACCGAGGTCATGGCGCTGAGTCAGCCGCACATGATCGAGGAGATTCACACGGCCTACCTCGAGGCAGGGGCCGACATCGTCTCGACCGACAGTTTCAACAGCAACGCGATCTCGATGGCCGACTACGACCTCGAGGATCGGGTCTTTGAGCTGAACCAGGCGGCCGCGGCCATCGCTCGACGAGCGGCCGATGCGATGACCCGCAAGACGCCCGACAAGCCGCGGTTTGTGGCCGGCAGTCTTGGGCCGACCAACAAGATGCTCAACAACCCGTCGGATCCGAACAATCCGGACCCGAGCTATCGCCCCGTCACGTTCGATCAGCTCGTCGATGCTTACACCGAGCAGGTCCGTGGTCTGGTGAGTGGTGGGGTCGACATCTTCCTGGCGGAAACCGCCTTCGACACGCTGAACCTCAAAGCCTGCCTCTTCGCGATCGACAAATACTTTGAAACCCATGGCGTGCGATTTCCCGTCATGGCCTCCACCACGATCTTCAACGGTGGGGTGACCCTGACCTCACAGAAGGTCGAGGCGTTCTGGGCCTCGATGTCTCCTTACGACCTGTTCAGCGTCGGGATCAACTGCGCCTTGGGCGCCGATCAGATGCGTCCGTATGTCGAGGCGCTTTCCGACCTCGCGGTCCCCTACATGAGCTGTTACCCGAACGCTGGCTTGCCCAACGCGCTGGGCGAGTTCGACGACAGCCCCGGGTCGCTCGGCAGCCCCGACCATATGGCGAGGCGGATCCGCGAGTTCGCCACCGATGGCTGGCTGAACCTGGTGGGAGGCTGCTGCGGCACGCGCCCGCCGCACATCCGTGCGATCGCCGAGGCCGTTCAGGGGATCCGGCCGCGAACCCGGCCGACTCGCCCCTCCTGGTCGATTCTCAGCGGGACCGACGCCCTGACGATTCGCCCCGAGAGCAACTTCATGATGGTGGGGGAGCGAACCAACATCACAGGGTCGAAAAAGTTCGCCCGGCTGATCAAAGGTGGAGACTACGACAGTGCTTTGAGCGTGGCCCGCGACCAGGTCGAGGGGGGGGCCAACATCGTCGATGTGAACATGGACGAGGGGATGATCGACGGCGAAGAGGCGATGACCCGGTTCCTCCGGCTCATCGCGGCCGAACCCGACATCACCCGGGTGCCGATCATGATCGACAGCTCGAAGTGGTCGGTCATCGAGGCGGGCCTGAAGTGCGTTCAAGGCAAGTCGATCGTCAACTCGATCAGCCTCAAGGAAGGGGAAGAGAAGTTCCTCGAGCAAGCGAAGCTCGTCAACCGATATGGTGCCGCCGTCGTGGTGATGGCGTTCGACGAGGAAGGCCAGGCAGTCACGGCCGATCGAAAGGTCGAAATCTGTGCCCGGGCTTATGATCTGCTGACGAACAAGGTTGGCTTCGCCCCCTCCGACATCATTTTCGACACCAACATCCTGACGGTCGGGACGGGCATCGAGGAGCACAACAACTACGCGGTCGAGTTCATCGAAGCGGTGCGTCGGCTCAAGCAGATGTTCCCGGAGTCGAAGACCAGCGGTGGTGTCAGCAACGTCTCGTTCTCGTACCGCGGCAATGACGTCGTCCGCGAGGCGATGAACGCGGCCTTCCTCTACCACGCGATTGCCGCCGGCCTCGATATGGGCATCGTCAACGCCGGCCAACTCGAGGTCTACGAGGAGATTCCCAAGGATCTCCTCGAGCGCGTCGAGGACGTGCTCTTGAATCGCCGCCCCGACGCCGCCGATCGCCTGACCGAGTTCGCCGAAACCGTCAAGAAGCGGGGCAAGAAGGAAACAGGGAAGGAACTGGCCTGGCGCGACGGCCCGGTCGAGGAACGGCTCAAGCATGCCCTGGTCACGGGAAATGCCGACTTTGTCGAGGCTGACGTCGAGGAGGCACGGCAGTCATACACCCGAACCCTCTCGATCATCGAGGGGCCGCTCATGGACGGCATGAACGTCGTCGGCGACCTCTTCGGTGCGGGCAAAATGTTCCTACCCCAGGTGGTCAAAAGCGCCCGGGTGATGAAGAAAGCCGTGGCGTACTTGCTCCCGTTCATGGAGGCCGAGAAGGCCAAAGGGGACGTCAGTGCGCGGAAGGCACGCGGCAAGCTGCTGATGGCGACTGTGAAGGGGGACGTGCACGACATCGGCAAGAACATCGTCGGCGTCGTCCTGGGCTGTAACGACTACGAAGTGATCGATCTCGGCGTGATGGTCCCGTGCGAGAAGATTCTCGCCGCGGCCCGCGAGCATGACGTAGACATGATCGGCCTCTCCGGGTTGATCACCCCCTCGCTCGACGAGATGGTCCACGTCGCCAAGGAGATGGAACGGGAAGGGTTCGAACTCCCGCTCCTGATCGGTGGTGCCACGACGAGTATCAAGCACACGGCGGTCAAGATCGCTCCCAGCTATCACGGCACGGTCATTCATGTGAAGGATGCGTCGCGCTGTGTGGGGGTGGTCGATCGCCTGAATCGCGACGATCAACGCGATTTGATCGACAACGAAAACCGGACGATGCAGGAAAAGGAACGGGTCAGTTTCGCCCAGCGACGGAAGCGAACCCTGGTCACGTATGCCGAGGCACAGAAACGGAAATTCGCGACCGACTGGACGACCTCGGAGATTGCTGTCCCGGCGCAACTTGGACCGCAGATCATCCACGCGCTCCCGCTCGGTGACCTGGTCCCCTACATCGACTGGTCTCCCTTCTTCATGGCGTGGGAGTTGAAGGGGAAATACCCCTCGATCTTCGAGTCGCCCGAGGTGGGTACCGAGGCAAAAAAACTCTTCAACGACGCGAAACGGCTGCTCGATCAAATCGTCGAGCGCAAGTCGCTGACGGCCTCTGGGGTGTATGGGATTTTCCCCGCGAATTCCGAGGGGGATGATATTCTCGTATACTCGGATGAGTCGCGGACGACGCCGACGTTTCGCTTTCCGATGCTTCGTCAGCAGTGGGAGCGAGAAGGGCAGACCTCGTTCCGGTGCCTGGCCGACTATATCGCCCCCGTCTCTTCGGGCCGCCCCGACTACATGGGAGCCTTCGCGATTACGACGGGCGTTGGCGCTGAGGCCCTGGTGGAAGGCTTTGAACGCGATCACGACGATTACAATTCGATCATGGTCAAAGCCCTGGCTGATCGTCTGGCCGAGGCGTTCTCTGAATATCTCCACGAGCGAGTTCGTCGCGAGTGGGGCTACGGGCAGAACGAAGGCTTGGCCAAGGCCGACTTGATCGCCGAGAAGTATCGCGGCATTCGTCCCGCCTCAGGGTATCCGACGTCTCCCGACCATACCGAGAAGTCGCTGCTCTGGAAGTTGCTCGACGTCGAAGCCAAGGCTGGGATTCGATTGACCGAGTCGCTCGCGATGTATCCGGGGGCCTCCGTCAGCGGTCTCTACTTCGCTCATCCCGAGGCGCGGTACTTCGCCGTTGATCTGATCACGCGCGATCAGGTCGAGAATTACGCCACGCGCAAGGGAATGCCGATCGCCGAGGTGGAACGCTGGCTCGCCCCAAATCTGGCCTACGACGTCAGCTAATGCGGTAGACATGGTCTACTTTTGAACATTCCCCGAATTCTGGGGGGGCCGCGGGTTGGGGACGACCCGCGGCCCCCAGTCGCCTTCAGACAGCCGCGGCCAACCATCAGAAAATCAAAAAATGCGGTGGTTTTAGGCTTTGTGGAGAAGGGGCGATTCCGCCTGCCACGACCTCAAATCCAGGCCGGTTGAATCCCATCCTCCCAGGTGAAAAGCGCTGCATCGGATCGTTGGGCCCGGCCGCTCAGGTTTCGTGATCCGTGGGCTGGTGCGAGTGGGGGATGTGGGGCCCTTCGGGGGCGAGACCAGGTGTGGCAAGCCCACCTGCCAACGCTGATGGATTTGACTCCGGACGCTCCCACTCGGTTCTCGATCGTGGAACCAGATCCATGGAGTGAAGGGATAGAAATCTTTCGAATGAGTTTGCTCGCCGACAACGGCGCTCTAATAATACAATGAGACTTAGGTTCGACCCGGAGCGGACGGGCCTTGCCTGTGTGTCCGTGCGCCAAGAGGTAACACCATGGCCCTTTTCCGAAAACTTGCCGTAGCCGTGATGATCACGGGTGCCTTTGTGCCTTTCGCCCCGGCGCAAACACCGAGCCGTTCGCAGAATGTACTTCCTCGAAGCAGCAACAACCGGTCCCAGTTCTCCCAGATGTCGGCCCCGCCGCGTCGTCGAAGCATCGTGCATCACTACCCCTATCCCTATCCCAATTATTACACAAACGATCGATCGGCCGGATTCCGGAACCCGGGTGGTGTCGGTCGTTTCAGCGAGTATTATCCTCCGGGCGGCCAGTTTCAGGTGAATCCGTCGGTCGACCCGGTGCGCGTCGCGAGCTTCGATCGAGGGGGAGGACCGACCCTGGCCGATCAACGGGCGGCCCAGCAGATCGGAATCCAGCGTGACTCCGTGATGCAGCGGCAAATCAACAACTTTGGTGGTTTTGGGTATGGTTACGGTGTCGGCTTCTTCGGCGGCTTCTATTGAGCTGCCGAGCCGAACTCACCTATGATGTGAATTCATGACACGGGCCGGGAAGAGGCATCCTCTTCCCGGCCCGTCGTTCGTTGAGAGTCGTTCGGCACGCGAATCCGGTCACTCACTCCTCGTCGATGCCTGCGCGGGATTTGGCCCACTTGTCCATGATGTTTTGCTGGACATTGGGCGGAACCGGCTCGTAGGAGCGGAATTCCATGGTGAAGGAACCTTGCCCGCCGGTCATGCTTTTCAGGTCGGTGGCATAGCGTAGCACCTCGCTCAGCGGTACGCTCGCCTGGATCGATTGCACGCCCCCGGGCATCGCTTCCATACCCGTAATCTGCCCGCGTCTCGTCGCCAGGTCGGCCGTGACGTCACCGAATTTCTGGAGCGGAACCACGACGTCCAACTTGACGATGGGTTCCAGCAATACCGGTCGGGCATTCACAAACGCTTTGCGGAATGCATTCGCAGCGGCCGTCTTGAAGGCTTGTTCCGAGCTATCGACGGCATGGTAGGAGCCGAAGAAGACTTCGACTTCGACGTCGACGACGGGGTTCCCGGAAACGATCCCCTTCTCCAGTTGCTCCCGGGCCCCTTTCTCGACGGCCGGAATGTACTGGCCAGGAATCACCCCTCCTTTGATCGAGTCGACGAAGCGGAACCCCTCACCTCGCTCTCGGGGCCGGATTCTGAGCTGCACGTCGGCAAATTGGCCTCGGCCACCGGTCTGTTTCTTGTGGCGGTAGTGGGCCTCGGCCTCTCCTGTGATTGTCTCGAGGTAAGGAACGTGCGGAATATGCGTGTTGATGTCGAGCTTGTAGCGATTCTTGAGTCGATGCTGGATCACATCCAGGTGCAACTCGCTCATGCCGGAGATCACCAGCTCGTGAGTCTGTGAGTCGCGGCGGAAGGTGAACGTGGGGTCCTCATCGGCGATTTTGGTCAGGCCGACCGAGATCCTCGGCTCATCCTCCCTTGTTTTCGGCTCCACCGCGCGTGGGACCATTGGAGTTGGGAACTTGATCGGCTTCAGAACCAGGTGCGGTTCATGGCCGTTCCCCGCAATCGTGACCGTGTCGGAGATGTGGAGATCATCAAACTTGGGGACTGCGACGATATCGCCTGCGATTGCTTCTTTCACCTCCTCCAGGGTCTTCCCTTGCAAACGGTAGAGATGTCCTGGCTTGCTCGTCTTGCCGGTGCGGAGGTTGGAGAGCACGGTGTCGCTGGCAATCCGTCCCGAGTGGATGCGGAGGAAGCTGAGCTTACCCATGAACAGGTCGTTGGTCGTCTTGAAGACCTGCGCGACGAGCTCGCCATCTTCGTGGGGTTCGAGTTCGACCTCGTCGTCGGCCCGCGAGCCGAGGCGGTGGCTGTCGGCCGGCGTCAGGCTGCAATCGGCCAGTAGGTGCAACAGTTCCTTGAGCCCGATGTCCTTACGTGCCGAGACGCAGACGATCGGGACGATCTGACCGTTCATGATCGCCCGGTGGGCGGCCTCTCGGAGCTCGCTCAGCGGGAGGGTCTCGCCGTCGAGGTAGCGATTCATGAGGTCTTCATCGCTCTCGACGATCTGCTCGACCACCATCTGATAGGCTTCGGTCGGATGCATCGGGCAATCATCCGGCACGTCCTCGGGGGGATTGAGCGCATCGATCACGCCTGAGAACGAGGACCCTTGGCCGATCGGGACGTAGAAGGGGACGCAGCCCGGTCCGAAGGTTTGGCGAATCTGCTCGAGAACGTCCAGGAAATTGACGTTCTCGCCGTCCATCTTGGTCAGGGCGATGATCCGGCCCAGCCTGAGCTGGCCTGCTTCCTGGAAGATGCGACGCGTGTTGACCTCGATGCCGGAGGTGGCCGCGATGGTCGTGATCACGTTCTCGACTGCGGCGAGGCCGCTGAGGGCGTTGCCGATGAAGTCGGGGTAGCCTGGGGTATCGATCAGGTGGATCTGCCGGTTGTCCCACTCCAGATGGAGGAGGTGCGAGTCGATGGTGATGTGCCGGCGTTTCTCTTCGTCCTCAACGTCGGAGAGGCTTGTCCCGTCATCGACCGAGCCACGTCGATCAGTGGCGCCCGCGGTGTAAAGAAGGGCGTCGGCAAGACTGGTCTTGCCCGACGCCCCATGTCCAGCCAAGGCAATGTTGCGGATATCAGTGATGTGATAGGTCGTGGTCATGGCGTCTCGTCCTCCCGTTGGGTTTGGGCTGAGTCTCCCGCCTTGGGACCGACGACCAAGCCACCCGTGAGAAAGGACGAGCCGAAGCGGGCCGGCCGCCTAGGGTGTTGAAGAGTGGTCGCCAGCCCGCTCCCGAGCTTCGCGAAGCCGGAAACGACCGTCGTACAGGGCGCGCCCGACGATGCATGCCGCGATTGGCAAGGCCGCCAGCTGCGCCAGATCCTCCAGACGACCGACACCCCCCGATGCGATCACCGGGGTCTTCAAGCGTAGGGCGAGCGCCTCGGTCGCGGCCAGGTTTGGCCCGTCGAGCATGCCGTCACACGCGATGTCGGTATAGACGACTCCGCCGAGTGGCAGATCGTCGAACTGCTCGGCCAAGGCCGTGGCCTCGACCGAAGACACGTCGAGCCAGCCACCGGTCGCGACCTGCCCGTTTCGGGCGTCGAGGCCGAGGACCAACCGCTGGGGGTACTTGAGCGCCATCGCCCGGAACCATGCCGGGTCTTTGAGTGCCTGGGTCCCCACGATGACTCGTTCCAGTCCGGCCTCGAGCCAGACGGCAATCGTCGATTCATCCCGGACCCCCCCGCCGAGCTGACAGGGGATCGTGAGTCGTTTCAGGATACTGCGAACGGCCTCGACGTTGACGGGGCGACCCGCCTTCGCACCGTCGAGGTCGACCAGGTGAAGTCTGGTCGCTCCTTCCGCCTCCCAATGCGCGGCCATGGCCGCGGGATCATTACCGAACACGGTCTCTTGGTTATAGTCACCCTGCTTGAGGCGAACGCAGTTCCCCCCTCGCAGGTCAATGGCCGGGATCACTTGCATGATCGTTACCAGGGCCTCATCAAGCCTTCAACACGTTCAATGTAGCCGTGCCCGGAGGGGCTCGCAAGAACCTTCTCCGGGGGAGCCAACGATAGGGATCGCTTTCAGATTGCCGCAAAATTTGCGTACATCGCCAGACCGACACGCTGGCTCTTTTCCGGATGGAACTGGCAGGCCATCACGTTGTCGCGCCAGATCATGGCCGTGAACGGGGTCGGGTAATCGGCCTCGGCCGCGATGTCCTCGGGGCGGTCGGGAACGGCGTAGTACGAGTGGACGAAGTAGACCGAAGGGTCGGATTCAAGTCCCTTGAGCAACGGCGCCGGCCGGCGAACTCGGAGCGTGTTCCAGCCCATGTGTGGGATTTTCAGCCCGGGCGCCGATGCGAACCGCACGATGCGGCCGGGGATGATCCCGAGCCCCTCATGGATTCCATCCTCTTCGCTCACATCGAAGAGAAGTTGCAGGCCCAGGCAGACGCCCAGGCAGGGTTTTCCAGCCTGGGCGGCCTCGCGAAATGCGTCGCCGAGTCCGGTGCGACGGAGTTCGGAGACGGCGTCGGTAAACGCTCCGACCCCCGGCAGGATGACCTTGGAGGCGCGTCGCACTTGGTCCGGGTCGGAGCTGATCTCCGCGGCGTGGCCAACCGCCTCGAGCGCTTTCTGAACGCTCCTCAGGTTGCCCATCCCGTAATCGATGATGACGATCATTTCGTTCGAAAGTGCTCTTCGGGTTGGTTGTCGACAAAGACCGATGGTAACACCCAAAGAACAAGACCGACAACACGCGTCGAGGTTCAGCGAACCTTCTTCTTGGTGTCCGAGGCGGTTGTTCCGTGCGCAATGGGGAGCCAGCGGTCCGGGTCGTTCAGGCCGCTTTGCGGACCGAACTCATCGTGTTGCGACGGCTCGGGATTGATTACGCGCTCGTCATCATTGAGGTCGATCCGCGGAATGGTCCCAATTCCACCGGGAATTTGCGTGAACGGCGGTTTGCGTCGCTTGCGGTTCGATTGCCCCACGGGAATCCTGGTCCCGGTGTCGGATTCGCCGTCGAGGTCGCGGCTCGTTGTGGTCGTCGACTGAGCGTCAAAGTCGATTCCGCGCTGGCTCAACTGATGCCGAGCATCGTTTAGCCTGGCCCGGAGATCGCCGTTATCGGTCTCTTCGAGAACGAGGCGATTTTCGATGTCACGAGTGTCGGTTTTGAGCTGGGCCACTTCTTTGCGGAGTTGCTGGTTCTCATACTCGAGATGGCTGAGGCTCGTTTTGAGCGTCCCCATTGATGTCCGGCGCGGCAATGTGATGCCGGTGCCGGTCTGAGCGCAGCCGGTCAGCAGGCCGGTCACAGCCACGAGAGTCACAAGTTTTGGGGCTTGGCCGAACCACATGACGATACCTGGCCGATCTCGGCGCGAGGGGATGCCGATTTGAAATCGACTCGTTCACGACCACTTCGACTCTGAGAAACCTTCGGTTGTCTTGGCGGCATAATCCGCGGGTGGACGATCGTCGGGGATATTCGATCCTTCGTCCTCGCCACGAAGCCGGAGCGATTTCCTGCGTTTGACGGTGTAGACCAGGGTCATGGTCAGGGCGGCCACGATGGCTCCCACCAGGGCACTGAGCAGGATCACGAGTCCCAAGGAACTCGAAAGGCTACCCAGCCGGAATGGAAACGCGACGGTGACCGGTTCGTTATTGGCCCAGATGAACCAGAGCATCAATCCGAGCACCATCGCCAGAGCGATCAGGCGGCGGTAAACCCAGAAGTTCCGGACGATCGAAGGCCTGCGGCGTTTGTAGAGATATGCCATGTGATCGCCTCCAGCGAGACTCTCCTCAGTTGGGGCGGACCCACTCGATTATCCCTCCACACCCATCGTCACCCACAAAAATAGCACGAAGAGTGTGTGGAAGAGGTCTTTTGCCCAGCCATCCCAGAGCCAGGGCCACGAGAGAACCAGTGCAACCGCTCCCATGCTCAAATAGGGCCCAAAAGGAATTTCGCGGTCGGCACTTGAAGATTTCGCCCCACTCAGCCGTTTCGCCACGTATTTGACGAGTTTTCCCAGGGCATGGGCCAGCCCAAAGAAAGGGCCGATGAAGAAGGCGAGGACCGCTGCCTGCCAGCCCAGGAACGCGCCGATCATCGCCATCAGGGTCACGTCGCCCAGGCCCATCGCCTCGCGCCCGACCGCCAGCGAGCCGAGGAGACGAACCGCCCCGGTCAAGCATGCCCCGACCAGGAGCCCGGCCACTCCGGTCCAGAACCCGCCCCAAGCGGTCAGGGCCGTCGAAGGTTCCGGGCGGATCCAGGGATAGGCGGTTCCCAACGCCACCCCCACGATCATTCCGGTCACGGTGATCGCGTCGGGGATGATGTAGAGGTCGTAATCGATGAACGTGCTGGCGACCAGGAGCGCGATCAGGATGGCGTGGTAGAACCATGTGGCAAAGAGCCAACTGGGCAGTTCTCCCTGCCAAACCCGTCGTCCATGAACCACGTCGACGATGAAGATCGCCACGAACAAGGTACCGACCAGGGCTTCGATCAGGGGGTAGCGAATTGCGATCGGATTGCGGCAGGTCCGACACTTACCGCCCAGGACGAGCCACCCGAAGATCGGCACGTTGTCACGGGCCGCGATCGCGCTCCAGCATTTGGGACAATGCGACGCAGGCCAGATCACGCTCTTTTGCCAGGGAATCCGGTAGATACAGACGTTGAGAAAGCTGCCGACGACGGAGCCGAGTGCGAACAGCCAGGTTCCCATCAACAGGAGTAGCGGCAACGTCGTGGGCAAGTCAGCAGCCTTTGCACAAAAAGAGGATGATCCATCAGGATAATTGTCCGCCCCGGTTGTGCCATTCGTCAAGGATGGCTTCGACCACCTGACGAGTCGTGCGGCCTCCGGTCTCGATGACGAGATCGGCGACTTCGCGATACAACGGAGCACGGGCTTGGAGAACGTCAGCCAGTTCCGCGATCGTGCCGGCCGACGTGAGCGCGGGACGATGAGCTAACCCCCTTGGATTCGCCAGCAACCGATCCGCGAGCAAAGCGGGATCGGCCGTTAGCCAAACCACGAGGCCAAACTCTCGCAGCCGTTTCCTGTTCGACTCGCGGAGAACCACGCCGCCGCCGGTCGCCAGGATCAGGTCGGGCCTCGCGGTCAACTCACCGAGTATCCGTTCTTCCCAGTCGCGAAAGCAGGGCTCGCCCAGTTCCGCGAAGATCGACGGAATCGATCGGCCGGAACTGGCTTCCAATTCGACATCGGCATCCGCGAACGGGCGGCCCAGTCGATCGGCTAAAATTCGCCCAACTGACGACTTTCCGGTCCCTCGAAGCCCGACCAAGGCGAGACCTTGACGTTGTGAACGATTGTCCCTCATAAACGGATCGGTCCAAGTTTACGCTTTAGCGCGGACCGCATGACGTCATTGGGCGCGTCCATCCCCGTATAAAGCTTGAATTGCTCGGCCGCCTGGCCCACGAACATATCCACCCCGTTGATCGGGATGCACTCTCGCTCTTTAGCGAGTTTCAGGAACATCGTGTTTTCGGGGTGATAGATCGTGTCGAACGCAACCATGCCTGGTTTATTGAAGGTCGCGGGCGGAACTGGAGTGTCGTCGACGTCCGGGTGCATGCCGACCGGGGTGCAATTCACCACGATCTCGGCCAGCGTACTCGCCCGCTGCGCCCAGGAGACCGTGCGGCACCCAACTTCTTCGGCCAGTTTCGTGGCGCGGGCGTCGTGTCGATTGGTGATGGTGACGCTCGCCCCGCGTCGAGAGAGTCCGAAGCCGATCGAGCGGGCCACTCCCCCTGCCCCGAGAATCAGGACTTGCTTGTCCATCAACGGGCTGGTGCCGTCCTCTTTAAGCCCTCCCATGCCCGCTTCGAGCGTGGACATCGCCGCCCGGTAGTCGGTGTTGTGGCCGATCTTCTTCCCTTTTTGAAACACGAGGGTATTGCACGAACCAGTTCGTTCGACCGCCCCATCCTTTTGGTCAAGGAGCTTGACCAGGTCTTCCTTGTGCGGAATCGTGACGCTGAACCCTTTTATGTCTAAGACCTCGAGTTCTTTGAGCGATGACTCGAGCGTCCCCGCGGGAATTAGCAAGGGCACCATGACTTTGTTCAGGCCGAGGTGTCGGAACGCGGCGTTGTGGATCGCGGGGCTGAGACTTTGCTCGATCGGGTCGCCGATGACGGCGTAAACCTCGGTCTCCGCATTGATCATGTCGTAAGCATAGTCATTCTTGAGCACCTGAAAGGTGGGCATCCCCGGCGCAAACGTCCGCTCGGGATTGATGCCTGCGTAGGTGAACGGTGCCTTGTACTTGGCCCCCAGGATGCGGGTGAAGAAGCCGATCTCCCCCATCCCGATCGTGACCGTCGGCACGTGCGCTCGAGTTCCGAGATTCAGAACGCGTAGCGCATCGGCCAGGCACTCAGCCTTCGTGGCAATCTTGACCACGTCGGCGTCCATCTCGTCGCACTGTTCGGCGATCTCGACCAATTCCGTCGGGGTTTTCTTCAAGTTGTGATAGGAGATGATCCGCTTGGTCTTGCCGAACCGACGAATCTTGGGCGCGATATCCATCTCGAGGTCGACATAATCAACGCCGAGCGCGATTGCCTCGCGCAGCAGTTGCTGGCGACGATCCTCGCTCCCCCTCCAGATCCCGCCATCGACGCCGCGGCGAATGGTGAAGACGAGAGGGGTCGGCCGATTGGCCAGGATCCGCTTGAGGTCCGGCTCGCGTCGTAAGCAATCCAGGCGCAACTCCACCAGCTCGACGCCGGCGGCGGCGGCCTCTTTCCACTCCTCAGCGAGCGAAGCGTGACGGCCTCGCCCCAGTGTGACGCAAATCATCGTCGGACTCCCAGGCACAACCCGGCTTACGGCGGCCAAGTGTTTGTCGAATCGACCCAAATTGTACGGCGCGAGCAGGCCTTCACGAAAGAGGGCGGCATGAAAGTGGCTCACGCACGATCCACTCCCCGGAGCCGTTCTCCCCGTCGTGCTTCGGCCGATCAGACCCGCCCGAACTGACGCTCCAACTCCGACTTCGTGAAGATCAGGGCGGTCGGACGGCCATGGGGGCAATGATGGGAATCCGAGACGAGGTGACGCCGTTCGAGTAGCGCTTGCACTTCGTCGGGCGTCAGTCGCTGACCGGCCTTCACAGCAGCTTTACATGCGATCATGTTCAAGAGATCAGCCAGGATGGCGTCGGCGGTCGGTGGCAAGGGTTTGGTGGCAAAGTGTTCGGCGAGATCGCGGAGGAGCCGCTCGGGAGCGACCCCGGAAAGCATGGCGGGAGTGCCATGGATCAGCACAGTGTCACCGCCGAACGGTTCGATCTCGAGGCCGAGGGTCTTGAGCAAGTCACGCTGTTCGAGGATGAGCGACGCCTCTTCGCCCGGCAAATCGACCGGTTCGGGAACGAGTAGTCGTTGCGATTCGACCCCCCCCCGCTCCACCCGTCGCTTCAGTTCTTCATAGAGAATCCGTTCATGCAAAGCGTGCTGGTCGATGACCATCATCCCGTCATCCGTCTCGGCGACGAGGTAGCTATCATGGACCTGAAATGCTTTGAGCGGAAGGTCGGGAAGGAGACCAACGCCGCTGCTACTCGCAGCTTCCTCATGGTCAGCTAACGGCGGAACTTCAACCGGCTTTTCGCTCACCTGTGCCGAATGGTTGGTGAACTCGTCGAAGGGTGACTCGGACGCTTGCGGCGGACTCGACGGCAGCGATTGGCTCCACGACGGAGGCGCGACCGGTCCGCCGGCATAGCCTGGGGACGGGAACGCTTTGAATTGGGGGGGACTGCTCGACGGGGCGGGAGCGAACCAGGATGCCACTTCCTGGCGGGCCTGGGCCGGGTCGGCGTTCGAGAACCGAGACGTTGGCTCACTCCGGGGCGGTTGTTCGGAGGAAGAGTAGACCGACGAGGCGGCTTCCGCATTCGCCTGGAGACGCGAGTGCAGATCGCTGGCGAGGAACGTCTGGCGGACGGTCGCGAGGAGCTGACTGTAGATCCGCTGGCCGTCGCGGAATCGGACTTCCACCTTGGTGGGGTGGACGTTGACATCGACCTGGTCGGGGGGAATGTCGAGGTGCAGGAAGGCGACCGGGCTTCGCCCGACCATTAATAAGCCCCGGTAAGCCTCCGCCAGCGCATGGGCCAGGGATCGGTCACGAACATAGCGTCCGCCCACGAAGAGGAACTGCCCCTTGGCACTCGACCGACTCTGCGAGGGGTGGGCGACATAACCCCAGAGATGGATGTCGTCGATCCGGCTCTCGATCCAGAGGAGCGAGTCGGCCAACTCTCTCCCGAAGAAGACGGCGATCCGCTCGTTGATTCCGGTGACTGCGGGGAGGTCGTGAACAAGCTTTCCCGCCGACCGGAACGTGAGGTGAATGGTCGGGTGCGCCAGGGCGACCCTTGAAAAAATCTCGGCGACGTGCCCTGCCTCGGTCGAATCGGACTTGAGGAACGTCCGTCGGACTGGCGTATTGGCGAAGAGGTTACGGACCTCGAAGACCGTGCCCGGGGGGCAGCCGCACGAGCGGATCGGACTGGCAACGCCCGCGTCGATGGAGATCTCGGACCCCTCCGGCGAGTCGGCCTGACGGGTCTGGCAACGGACCTTGGAAACCTCGGCGATCGCCGCGAGGGCTTCGCCGCGAAACCCGAGGGTCGCGATCCGAAACAGGTCATCCGCCTCGGCCAGCTTGCTCGTGGCGTGTGGCATGAAGGCCAGCGGCAGGTCATCCGCCGCAATGCCGCGCCCGTTGTCCGCGATCCGGATCAGGTCCTTCCCCCCCCGCTCCACCGCCACGTCGATTCGTGACGCCCCGGCATCGATCGCGTTCTCGAGGAGTTCCTTGACGACGCTCGCCGGTCGCTCCACGACCTCGCCCGCCGCGATCTGATTGATGACTGCCGCCGACAACTGCCGGATGATCCCCATGACATCACTCCCCCGAAAGACTCTTTACGAGATTATAACCTCTGGTCTTTCGTACAGAAACTTCGAGTGAAGCCGCCGGAGATGTTCCGCGGAAAGGGCTTGCCAGAAAACCAGGGAGGTGGCACCGCCCAAGAGGCCATCGGCATGTGCGAGACGGCAGTTATCCGATCACTTTCCGGATCGTAACACTTCGCCTAACTCGTTATGAATTGATCAATGATTCACGATAAATCGGCGGTCATAATCCGATTTTTCCCGTGGGGTTGGCACGGCCCGCCATCCCTATCTCCTTGCCAAAGCAAGGGTTAAGATGGTAAATCCTACCCACACGAGCAGGACATGGCCGATTGAGGTTAGCCGATCTCGTATTCTTTGAGTTTGCGGTAGAGGGTCCGCTCGCCGATTCCGAGGAGTTTCGCAGCCTCTTCTCGGTTTCCGCTGGTCATTTTCAGCGTTTCGGCGATGTAGTACTTCTCGATTTGCTCGAGGGAGCGACCGACCAGACTGAGCTGGCCGCTGCCGGTTGCTTCGCCGACGGTCGTCGCGGCGGCCTGGATATCTTCGGTCAGGTCATCGATATCGAGGACACCGTCGTAGTCAATCACGACCATGCTCTCGATCGTGTTCTTCAACTCGCGAACGTTGCCGGGCCACGGGTGACTCATCAAGGCCTTACGCGTGGCCGGGGTGATGGAAGTAACCGTCTTGCCGTGCGACGAGGTGAATTCCTTGAGGAAGAACTCGATCAGAAGCGGAATGTCTTCGCGCCGCTGCCGGAGCGGAGAGAGCTTCACACTGACCACTTTGAGGCGATGGTAGAGGTCCTGGCGAAATGCACCGGAATTGATCGCCTCGGTCAGGTCACGGTTGGTCGCCGAGATCAGTCGGACGTTCACTTTCAAAGGTTCATTGGTGCCGACTTTGACAATTTCACCTGACTCGATGGCTCGGAGCAGCTTGACCTGAGTCGAGAGCGGAATGTCACCGACCTCATCAAGGAACAAGGTGCCCCCGTTGGCGTGCTCGAACCAGCCCTTACGCTCGCGGTCCGCCCCTGTGAAGGCTCCTCGAACATGCCCAAAGAGCTCACTCTCCAGGATGTTATCGCTGAGTGCCGCACAGTTGAGGGGGACGAATGGCTTGTAGCGTCTGGGACTGTTGTTGTGGAGCGCCTTGGCGACAAGCTCCTTACCGGTGCCACTCTCGCCCGTAATCAAGACGGTGGCGGAGGTGGGGGCAATCTGGCGGAGGCGGGCGACAACCGTGTGCATCGAAGGGGAATTACCGATGACTCCCTCGAAGCCGAACCGCTCATTAAGCTGACGCTGAAGTTCCAGGTTCGACCGTGCGAGGCGCTGAGTCTGCGAGACCTTGTCGGCCACGGTTCGCAGTTCGCTGATGTCGAGCGGCTTGGTCAGATACGTGGTTGCCCCCGCCTGCATTGCGGTGACGGCTGTCTTGATGGTGCTGTGGCCGGTGAGAATGACGACCTCGGCGTCAGGCAGCTCGCGCTTGGCTTTGCCAAGGACTTCGAGCCCGCCGACGCCGTCCATGATGAGGTCGGTCACGATGATATCGAACGACTGCTCTTCGATCAGCCGGAGCCCCTCGCGCCCACTGTTGGCGACGACGCATTCATAGCCGACGCGCTCGAGGCTTTCGGCCACGGCCTCGGCGTGGGGCTCGTCGTCATCGACCACAAGAACGCGAATTTGCTGATCCATCAGACCTTAGCTCTGCTCGGGATCCGGATCAATATTGGGCAAACGAACCGTGAACTGAGACCCCTTGCCGGCCACGCTCTGCACGTGGAGGCTGCCGCCGTGCGCCTCGACAATCTTCCGGGTGGTGGGGAGACCAAGACCGCTTCCACTGGCCCTGGTCGAGAAGAACGCGTCGAAGACACGCGAACGAACTTCATCGCTCATGCCGACCCCGGTGTCCGTGACATCCAAGATGTTCCAGCGCCCCTCACGACGCGTCCTCATCATGAGCTCGCCGCCGTCAGGCATGGCTTGTTCAGCATTGAGGATCAGGTTCAAGAGTGCCTGTTTGAACAACTCGGTATCGAGAGGCACGAGCGGGAGGTTGAGCGTGTACTGGGTTCGGAACACGATCCCCTTCGTCGTGGCCTGAGGCTCAAGGAAGTCGCGCATATCGTCGACGACCACGTTGAGGTCGGTCGGCTTGGTATCCAGCTCCTGGACGCGGGCGAAGCGCAGGAAGTTCTCGAGAATGTCTTGCAGCCTCTGGCTCTCGCGACGCAGCCGCTCAACCTTCTGAAGCACGCGGCGATCGCGCGGGGTCTCCGGATTCTGGAAGTCTTCAGCGAGCAGGTCGAGGTTCAACGAGAGCGTGGAGAGTGGGTTCCGGATCTCATGAGCCAGGCCGCCCGCGAGTTCGGCGATCTCGGCGTATTGAGCGCGGAGCCTGCGATTGATCTCGTGCTCGTCGATATCGCTGGCGATGGTGGCCGCGAACGAATCTTGGGGATCGTTGTCCGTCGGAGTATCGAGGCTGTGTTTGTCCATCGGCGATGCCCGCTACCAAGAGCCATATCTCAACCAGGCCGATTTGAGCCCAATCGAGAGGGAAGTCCCGGTGCCAATGGTCCGAACTCGGAACCCGTGAGCCACACTCCAAGGCTTTCCCGCATGGGTTCCCAACACGGAACTCGAGGCACACAGCAGACGATCGGCATCACAATGGGGGGGCCGCCCTTTCGTCTACCGAAGAGTCGCACGGCCGGCCTGGGCGTAAACGCCAGGCGAGATGCGTGTATTGATCGAGGAACGACGGCCAGTCGTTATTGGCGGAACAGGACCGGCTCCCCATCAAAGGGGGAGCCGGTCCCGTGGTTGCCAACTAGAAAAATGAGGCTTTAGTCGCGGCGCGGTCCGCGATCGCCACCGAAACCACCGCCACCACCACCGGGGCCACCACGACCGCCGCCGAAGTCGCGACGAGGAGGACCACCGGGACCACGGTCCCCGCCCCCACCACCGCCCTGCGGTCGGTCGCCGGCCGGATGGGCCTTGGCATACTCATCAACTTCACCGCGTTCGGCCAGCGCGGCCTTGCGCGAGAGTTTGACGCGATCCTGGTCATCGACCGAGATGGCTTTGACCAGCATCGGGTCGCCGACCCGGCAGATGTCAGTCACACTGCTGACGTAACCGTCGGACAGCTCGCTGATGTGTACCAGGCCGTCTTTGCCGGGCAGGATCTCGACGAAGGCGCCGAAGTCCTTGATCGAGGTGACTCGGCCTTCGTAGATCCGGCCGACTTGCACCCCTTCGGTCATCGCCTGGATCTTGTCGCGAGCGGCCTCCGCCCCTTCCGCCGTGCTGCTGGAGAGGGTGACGATTCCGCTGTCCTCGATGTCGATCTTGGCACCGGTCTCGTCCTGGAGACGACGGATCGTCTTGCCTCCGGGGCCGATGATCAAGCCGATCTTCTCGGGATTGATCTGAATCTGGATCAGGCGAGGCGCGTTGTTCGAGATCTCTTCACGCGGCCGCTTGATCGAACGGAGCATGGCCCGGAGAATCTCGAGTCGGGCTTCGTGGGCCTGCTCGAGGGTCGCCTTGACGATCTCCTCGGTAATCCCTGCATTCTTCAGGTCGAGCTGGATTCCGGTCACGCCGCGCTGGGTGCCGGCAACCTTGAAGTCCATATCGCCGAAGTGATCTTCGTCACCGATGATGTCGGTGAGGAGGACGAATCGACCGGAGGCCTCGTCTTCGACCAGGCCGATCGAAATCCCGCCGACCGGGTCGCTGATCGGGACACCGGCGTCCATGAGGCTAAGGGTCGCTCCGCAAACGGAGGCCATCGAGCTCGAGCCGTTCGATTCGAGGATGTCGGACACGACGCGAATCGTGTACGGGAATCGCGTCGAACCGGGCAGGATCGGAGCGACGGAACGCTCGGCCAGGGCCCCGTGGCCGATCTCGCGACGGCCGGGGCCGCGAATCGGACGGACCTCGCCCACCGCAAAGGAGGGCATATTGTAGTCGAGCATGAACTTCTTGCTGTACTCGTCCATGATGCCGTCGACGCGCTGCTCGTCGGCGGAGGTTCCGAGTACCGTGGTCACCAGGGCCTGGGTTTCGCCCCGCTGGAAGATGGCCGAGCCGTGGGCTCGGGGGAGGACGCCGACCTCGCAATGGATCGGTCGGAGGTCGCGGGGGCCACGGCCGTCCGGCCGTTTGCCGTCAAGAATCAACTCGCGGACGACCCGCTCTTCTACTGCGGAGAAGGCCCCCTTCACCTGGGCGGGGGTCACGTGGCCCGACTTGTCTTCCGGGCAAAACTCGGTGGTGATCCGCTTGAGGAGATCCTTCGTGGCGTTGTTTCGGTCCGCCTTGCCGTGGATCTGCTTGAGGTCGCGGAGTTCGCGACCGAATCGGTCGTAGAGCGTTCGTCGAAGCGGGTCTTCCGGCGCCACCTGCGGCTCGAACGGAGGAAGCCCACAAGCTGCGACGAGCTCGTGCTGGAGTGCAATAATATCCTGATTGATTCGGTGGGCCGTCATGATGGCCTCGAGCATCTCGGGCTCGGGCAGTTCATCGCTGAACCCTTCGATCATCACGATCCGGTGCTCGGTGCTCGCGACGACCAGGTCGAGATCGCTTTCGGCGAGTTCGTCGACGGTCGGCAGCGGGATCAACTTCCCGTCAACTCGCGCCAGTCGCACAGAGCCGATGGGGCCGAGGAAGGGGAGTCGGGCCAGGACCAGCGAGGCCGAGGCGCCGATCATCGAGAGGACGTCCGCGTCGTTCACTCGGTCCGAGGAGATCGGACCCGCCTGGATCTGAACCTCGTCGCGGTAGGAGTCGGAGAAGAGCGGACGGATCGGGCGATCGATCAGTCGAGAGGTGAGAATTTCTTTGGTGGTCGGTCGGCCTTCACGCTTGATGAAGCCACCGGGGAACTTTCCCGCGGCATAAACTTTTTCCCGGTAGTCGACCGTTAGCGGGAAAAAGTCGAGACCTTCGCGGCCGGGGCCGGCAACGGTCGCGACGAGAGTCATTGTGTCGCCGACCCGGACGACAACCGCGCCGCTGGCCTGCTTGGCGAGGCGGCCGGTCTCAATAGTGAGCCGTTTGTCACCGATCATACGTTCGACGGTGACAGGCTTCCGCGTTGCGAAAGACGAGGTTGACATGGACTGCACCTACATACGTTCGTTCTGTAGCGGTCGAGGAGTGGGAAGGCGGCCATACGCACCGGTCCTCTGCAGGACCGGGCGTAGGAGCCTCAATTCGGATGGATGCCCCGGGAGATCCGGGAGAGGAAGAGGCCACGGCAATCCGAAGCGCCCGACTAGAGGGAAGCGCCCGGAGAGGGTGGTCCCTGAGCCGAGAGGAAGGGTCGGCCGAGGCAGGTCGTCACCAACGGCCGGTTACTTGCGGATGCCCAAACGTCCGATGACTTCAAGGTAGCTCTTGCGATTGTGGAGCCTCAGGTACTTGAGCAGGCTCGACCGCTTCGAGACCATCATCAGCAGCCCGCGGCGGCTGGCATGGTCCTTTGCATGACTCTTGAAGTGATCGGTCAAATCGTTGATCCGGGCCGTCAGGAGGGCAATTTGCACCTCGGGCGACCCCGTGTCGGCCTCACCCCGGCTGAACGACCCGATGATCTCCGTCTTCTTCTCCTTCGTGATCGCCATCGCACGCCCCAAAACCGCTTGGCTTTGTCATCAAAGCCGTTCTTGGAATATTCCTACGCTGGAAGGTTCATAATCTAGGCGATGGCCGTTCAGAATGCAATCCCCCCTCACCGCTTGGATCGCGAACAGCGCCACCATTTCGGAGGACAGACGTGTTTTTGAGGAGCGTTGAGCCTGCTTACGACTGTAAGAACGAGTCTTGTAGGATAGGCTTCCGCCTATGATTCCGCCAGCTCACGGCGCGATCAGGCCGGCTCGCCAGGAATTCTCTTGGATTCGGGTCGAGCCCGTGGTTCTCCGAAGCTGCTTCGCTGGATCGGCGGCGCAACACGCGCTCCTGTCAGTCGCTCGCTCGGAACATTGCTGATCGCTTCCCCGGGGCCGATTGAGCAGCCAGGCACCCCCGAGGTGCAGCCGGGGGCTCAGTCGAGGAGCGAGGAGCAGCTTGGCACTAGCTTTGGGATGTCTGGGAGTCTCAGTAAGATCGGGTAGTCAGCCTCTGGCGTTGGCGTATTGCCCAGGTTTCCTGCTTTTCCCTCATTAGGTGCCTGGCCACCATTATTCCCCTCATTAGGTGCCTGGCCACCATTCCGCAATTAGGATCGAGGAGCAGCCAGGCACTTGCTTTGGGGTGTCCGGGAGTTTCAGTAAGGTTGGGTAGTCGGCCTCTGGCGTTGGCGTATTGCCCAGGTTTCCTGCTTTTCCCTCATTAGGTGCCTGGCCACCATTATTCCCATTATTAGGTGCCTGGCCACCATTCCGCAATTAAAGTGCACGGCCACTGATGGTCGTCTCAGGCACATACCTCGTCCAGCGTACGGAGGATCGACTCCGCCCATATGGTGACGCGCCTGTGGTAGCCTTCAACGCCACCCGCGAGCACATCCGCCACGGTGTGTGGCCACGAGCTGACCGGCCAATGCACCACTTCGTCCTCCGACCGGCGGGTGATCCGGGTCGCCCCGTCGGCGGCACGGCGAACCCGAAGTCGTTGCCCCGGCATCGTCACCCTCCCGGCCAGGTGGTCCGCCAAGCCGAGTCGCAAGCCCGTGATCGCTTCGGCGGTGGGGGATCCAGGAGCAGCCAGGCACTTGCTTTGGGATGTCTGGGAGTTTCAGTAAAGGTTGGGTGCTCGGCCTCTGGCGTTGGCGTATTGCCCAGGTTTCCTGTTTTTCCCTCATTAGGTGCCTGGCCACCATTCCGGGCCTTTCCCTCATTAGGTGCCTGGCCACCATTCCGCTCTCCGCCAGCTCACGGCGCGATCAGGCCGGCTCGCCAGGAATTCTCTTGGATTCGGGTCGAGCCCGTGGTTCTCCGAAGCTGCTTCGCTGGATCGGCGTCGCGACACTCGCTCCTGCCAGTCACTCGCTCGGATCATTCTGATCGCTTCCCCGGGGCCGATTGGGCAGCCAGGGCCTATTGAGGAGCCAGGCACTTCCTTTGGGGTGTCCGGGAGTTTCAGTAAGATCGGGTAGTCGGCCTCTGGCGTTGGCGTATTGCCCAGGTTTCCTGCTTTTCCCTCATTAGGTGCCTGGCCACCATTCCGCATCCGACCACGCTCGAGCACAGTCGGAATCGAGCCGCAGGAGCAGGTGGAGGTGATTGTCCATGACGGCAAATCCGCCGCAATGGATGGCAAAGAGTTCGACGAGCTCTCGTAGCCGCGTGATGATCCAGTTCTTGCGGTGTGCGCAGTCGTCGCCGCAGAGCCGGGCGCGTCGGACGCAACGTGAGATGCAGTGATACCACGGTGTGACGGCTTCGTCGACGAGTTACGAGCGTGGGGTAGACATCGTGGAACCCTCCTCGGTATGGCGAATTTACGGAGGAGGTGATCGGTTGTTCATAGTGATGCGGGAAATCCACATGGCATGATCTTGTAGATCTATTAGGCTTCCTGTCTTACCGAGTCGAAGGTGCCTGGCCATGTCTCCCCCTCCCTGAAAGTCGAGGGGGTGTATTCCACCCCTCTCGACTATTTCGATGGGCGTAGCCCACAACACATTGGAGTACCCATGGCAAACTACCCTGACCCGATCGAACTGACTCTGCCACCAGGATCAACCCTGTTCTTCAACGAATTGTACCCAGATGCCTTTGACGAGGATTTGGTTCAGATCGAATTGGCAAACGGGAATATCCTCGACCTCGGTTGGTACCACCTTGGCGCTGAATGCACCCATGGGATTTACATTTTGCGGGAATATTCAAGCGGTCTTACAAAAGTCATTGCAGAGAAGGAAACGAAAGAATTGAAATTTGTTTTGGAGTTGATCAAGAATTGGCGATGATATCACTCCATTAAGTTGTCAAGAAAGTTACAGTTGTAGCCAACCCCTCAGACTCATTGTCTGAGGGGTTTTTTCATTGGAGGTGACTACCTACCTTAAACGACCCCTCAGAGGACTAACCCCATGGCATTGATCAACGCACTTGCAGATCACTTTCCCATAGACCCTTCGGCTTTCAACTCGAAACTTCGATTTGCCGAGAGGGCAATCAATGCCCTCTGTAATCCTGTCGAGCCTGCCAAGCCTCAGGAACTACCCCCAGTCTCCCGAGATCTTACCCCAGTCCCAGTACTGGCTACCAACCTTCCGAGGGCTTGAGGTCGGTTTGAACTTCTCGCAAATTCTCGAAGTCCTCGAAGTGCTTCGAGCGACCACGAGACGAATCGAGAACTCTGTCGATTTCCTGGTGGCTGCCCAGGACTCGACAACCTATCTATTGACCGAGGTCGCCTCAGTGGTCGAAGCCTTATCGGCAAGAGTGGTCAGTCTCGAAGTTGATCGCGAAATTCGCGACAACGACACTATATTAATCTGATCTTTCATTCATAACTCCGACCCTCAGACTCGTTGTCTGAGGGTTTTTTCTTGTACTCAGGGTACCAAAAAAGAGAGCGACCCCAATAAGAGGTCGCTCTCCAAACTCGAAAGTCTTCTAAAGCTATAAAAGAATTTGCAAGTCTTTTGTCCTGTATGGAGTGTCTGACAGAAAAGTCCAATTTACCTTTGCATGGAGAGCCGAGTTGTGTGACTCGGCTCTCTTTTTGCGCTGAGACAACTAGATAAGGCATCGTTCATTCATAGGAGTCTATATTGGCAAACTTCGTTTTCGCAAAAGCCAAAGAATCGCTCTGGAACAAAGAAATCGACTGGGATTCGGACACGATCGAAGCCTGCCTAGTCAAGTTCAGCTATACCCCCAATCAAGCCACACACCAGTATGTTTCGGACCTCGGTGCCAACAGAGCCGGTACCGATATCACACTCAGTGGCAAAACCAACACTGGTGGTGTTCTTGACGCCAATGATGTGAAATTTAGCAGCCATGCACTTTCTTTGGGGGTCTGGGAGTTTTAGTAGGGTTGGGTAGTCGGCCTCTGGCGTTGGCGGATTGCCCAGGTTTCCTGTTTTTCCTTTATTAGGTGCCTGGCCACCATTTCCCTGCGGGAAGACTAGGCAGTCAGTCTCTGGCGTTGGCGGATTGCCTAGATTTCCTGCTTTCCCCTCATTAGGTGCCTGGCCAGCATTCCGCCTGGCCACCAGTTCGCAACAGAGTGAGCCTCGGGGCGGAGCGGCGGTCAAGGGCGGCGGCGATCCGGGAGAACCTCTGGCAAGGGACGGGTAGTGGGTGAGAAGATGTCACCGGGCCGACTCCGCGGGGTGTCTGGCTGGCTTGGTAACCGCCATCGTCCCGGTCGGGCCGGCCCCCGTTTACTCAACCCTCTTCAGGCGTCGCGATGTGGTCCCCCATCTCACTCGAAGAACTGTCGGACCAGATCGCTACTTCGCTCGCCCAGATGGAGGACGGCGAGCGACTGCTTTGGGACTTGGTGCGCATACCGCCCGTGAAATGGTGCCAGCATCCCTGGGGCGGCTTGGGAGGCGGATTCTGGGTCGTGGGCGTCATCGGTTGTCAGGTCATCTGGTACAACGATATCGAGCATGGCTTCAATTTGAGCGGATACGAAGAAGCCGGGACGATTGCCAAGTACTGGTGCAATCAAGACGAGC
Organism: Singulisphaera photorubra; assembly: GCF_045290345.1. Taxonomy (GTDB): domain Bacteria; phylum Planctomycetota; class Planctomycetia; order Isosphaerales; family Isosphaeraceae; genus Singulisphaera. The sequence goes on from NZ_CP155447.1 coordinate 8,800,715, forward strand.
TTCATCACGTGATCTGACAGTTGCGCCAGCAGATCGAATCCAGTAGTCGGCCCGGGAGATTCGGGCCGCCCGAGAGTGCGGGTAGGACGCCGCAGGCCGACGCATGATAAAGGCCAGGAGTGCCATTGATCGGCTGCTATCCGAATGCATCAAGTTGCGGAAAGTGCAGCATCGACGTGTTCTAGGGACAATATGGGTTAGGTTCCCCGCTTGGCCCGAGTGAGGGTGGGCAATCAGCGCACGACGACTTCTCCGGCCTGGACCCGGGCCTCCACGCTCGCACGGATCACGGCGAGCACGTCGCTGCGGGCCGACCGGACGGCACCAGGGACGTGGGCGGAGACGTCGTGCTGCATCCTGCCCAAGATCCGGTCGATCGATGGGCCCAGGCCATCCACCCGTGCGAAGGGGATCCACACGGACACGTCCCGGATATGATCCGTAATACTGGCAATATCGCGGCGGTCCCGGCCATACAACTGAAAGCCCAACCGGACTCGTTCGGCGATCTTGAAGAAATGGCTCTGCGAGAGAACAACAGGATTGGCTGGCAGTCCCGCAACCCCCGATAACAGCGCTCGACCTTCCAGGCAACCGGGGACCTCAGGTCGGTAAGCTCGCTTGCGCATCTCGACGTTCCTCTTGCGCGGCGTTCCTAGATCCGGCCAAGTGGGCCTTGGGGGTGAAGTGGCCGACAATCATGGTTATCGGATTTCAACGAGAAGTCCTTCACGACTCGGAACCTCCCCGACTAGTTTCAGCGGGCCACGAGTGGAACCTCTTGCGGCGCATCGCCGTTGAACGAACACCTTCGACGAACAACGCCCCGATGACCTTATCCAGCCATTTCGGTCGCCCCGGCTCTCACCGGGGTGTTTCACTTCACTCGCTCGCGACCTCTGATCTTTGCGCTAGTTTCCTGGCCACGATTCCCGCCATTGGATTCGGGGCGAGACCGTGGTTCTCCGAAGCTGGGTCGCTGAATCGGCAGCGCGACACGCGCTCCTGTCGGTCGCTCGCTTCGATCATTCTGATCGATTCCCCGAACGAGTCTTCTCGGGCCGACTCGACGCTGGCTCAGGGTTGAGGCGCCCCGAACCGTGGGGCCACTTCATCTTTCCCTCGAGGTGGGTTGATCGCTTCAATTCCGGCTCCCCAGGTGAAGCGATGGAAGCTCCGAGCCCAGCGAGAGTGAATGACCGGACGCTTTCCGTCGTCGACCTCAAACGCCGAGAGAAGGACGATCAGCAAGAGCAGGGCCATTCCCGCGATCGGCCATCCGCGGGGCCAGTCCAGAGTCTTGTGCTCGGTGTCGAGAACCAGGCGCCGTTTCCAGATCAGGAGCGCCACCCCCACGAGCGTGCCGAGGCCTGTGATCGTGAGGCCGAGCGTGAATCCGGCGGGCCGATAGCGAAACAGAACCGTGTGGGTTCCGGCAGGGACGAACACCGCGCGGAAAGCCACGTAGGCAGGACGAATGGGAACCTCACGGCCGTCGACCGTGGCTGACCAGCCCGGATCAAAAGTGTCGGCAAGCACCAAGTAGGCGGGGCCTGTCGACTCCGTCTTGATCTCGACTCGTTCGGGGAGTTCCCGGGTGATTGTGGCCGTCCCCGTCACCATGGTATCAACGGGGAGGGGTTGTGTCGGATCCTCGACCACCAGTTGGTCGCGGAGCGTCGGTTTGAACCGGTCGAGTGCCGCGATGGCCGCGGTCTCTGACTCGACGTAAATGGGTTTCCCGATCATCCTCGCGCGCGGCAAGGCGGTCTGGTTGCGGTAAATGAAGGCGGAACCGGCCGGAACTCCCTTGCCCCAGCCTTTGATGTTCGCCATGCCCGTGACGAGGTGGGTGACTGCCTGAAGGTCAAATCGACCATCGCCCGGGAGCACATGATCGGTGAACTCGAGCAGGCGCCTTGGGAGCATGGGCGTTTCGCCACGGGCCGTCGCCAGGTCCCAGACCGGGGGAAGGCTCCAGTCGAGCGTATCCCGGACCGAGAGGAAATCGACCGGTTCCGAGGCATAACCCGGCTCGTTGGACGCGCGCTTGGCGAAACCGAAGAGGCGGACGAATTCGGGGTCCGCCTTGAGCCGTCGCGCACTTTCTGGAGGATCGGTCCAATACCGTGGGGTGATGGTGGGGACATCGGAGAAATGGGCGCCCAATAGGTCGGCGAGAATCAGGACCGGCAGGATCGCGACCAGTCGCGACCTTAGCATCGGAGAACTGGCTCGCGCGGCCGTGGCAGCCACGGCCCAGGCGATGGCAACCAGGATGGACGTTCGGAGCACTCCGAAGCGAATCTGGCTGCCCAGCCAGTCGAAACGCGCGAGGTGGTAGGGATACCTCCAACGATTCGGCTGGGACCAGACCGGGGTGTATGCGTAGATCAGAATCGGGATCGAGATGGCCACCATGATTCCGATGGTCAGAAGCGCGGGGCGGAGGCGAACAGTCCCCGGCCTGGAGAGCCGGTCAACGCCGACCGCCGTGAGTGCCGCCACCGCGAGCGAGACCCAGAGATGATAGCGCACCGGGATCCGCCCGCTCCCGATGATCGGGATCCGGTGGGCGAAGTCGAAGAGGAATGTGAACCGGCCGAGCATCAGAATGCTGCCGAGGCCCGCCAGGATGACCCAGAACCCCACCCAGCGATCGCGATAGGCGGCTCCACCGAGCACCGCCAGTGCCAGGGCGATCGCGCCCAGATACGCATTCATCTCGTGATAGGGGTAGAAGCCATCCATCCAGTCGGTGTCTCGTGAGACGGTCCCGTAGGCTTCGCGAACGATCAAGGTCGGCAAGAGTTCGGGATGCCACGAGCCGTAGGTCAGCTCCTCCCAGGTTAGTCCCTTGGAACGGGGCGAGCGGCTGTGCAGCTCCTTCGAGGGCAGACCTTGCACCGACGCGATCGCCCCGGCGAGCGCGATCAAGCCCATCGCCATTCCGAGCGCTGCCAACCGTGATCGCCGAGTCGACTCGGTCGCCGCGCGATACAAGCCGTAGAGGGCGATCAACTCGGAGGTGAGGATCGTGTCTTGCATGTGCCCCGAGAAGACCTGGCAAGCCAATGCCAGTGCCCCCAGAACGATCGGCCACCAACGTCCGCGTTCCCAGGCGACTTCAAGCGCCCAGACGATGAACGGGACGCTTATGAGTGAATTGATCATGCTCGTGTGGATCAGGTGCGCCCACACGAACCCCCCGAGCCCGAACACCCCCGCTCCGGCCAGGGCTCCCGCCGCGCCGACGTGCCGTCTCAGCCATCCGTAGGTGCCGATCCCGGTCAGCCAGATCGAGAGGATCGTGTCGAGGTTGAAGGCTTGCCAGGTTGGCAGCCAGGGATAGAGGAGGTATTTCAGGGGGTGGAGGTAGCCCGCCTGGCTCTCGCTGTAGAGTGGGAATCCGCAATAGAGGCCCGGACACCATCGTGAGAACCGGCCGGCCCGCAGCTCGCGAGCGAAGAAGTCGCGGTAGGGGAAATTGATTTCGGTGATGTCGAAGTAAAACAAGGCCTTCTGGAGGCTGACGGCGTCCCAGAAAAAAACCGCGATCGCGAGGCTCCAGACCAAGAGGGCGACGACGTCGCCGACTCCCCAGGGGCGTCGATCGGGATGCCAGGTCGACACGTCATCCATCGACGTCAGGGTCACGTCACGTCTCGCCATCAAGGCCAAGTGATAATGTCAAAGGAGTCGCTGCGCATCAGATACTGGCCACCACTCAGTCTGACACGGTCTGCGAACGCACCCCCTCGCTGATGGTGCCGGTTGATCACGATCTGGGGATGGCCGCTCGGCAAGGCACGCGACCACTCAGGGAACCGGTTGGGATAGATCGGGTACGGAATACCGAGGACCGATCGATTGGCGAGGAACGTGAGTCTGTAGGCGTCCCAATAGCCGGTCAAGAATGAATCCACCTCGGGATGGTCATTCAACCAGGCTAACAGAGGATCGTTGACGTCGACCTGCACCGGCCGCCCTTGCGAGTTGATCCAACCGAACTGATGATACCACCGCCCGGTGTCGAGCGTCATGAGGCCGGCCAACGTCGCGCCGCAGAGCACGGCAATTGTCAGCCCAACGCGTCCCATCCGCACGAGCGAGTGCATTGCCAGACCAAAACCGATGGACCAGGGAACCAGGAGAATGACGAGGTATCGGTAGTTGTCGGCATTGAAGATATCACGGTAGATCACGAACGCGACCAGAGTGGCCACCCCGGAGATGAGCATGCCCCAGCGAACGGCCGCGGCCGGGGGATTCCCACGGGTCGACTCCGGATCGGCCAGGGCACGGACTGCCGCCAGGAACATCACCGCGACGATGACTGTCACAGCGATTGCCAGCGGCCTTGTATCCCTCGGGCTGTTGTTGGGACCGGGGCCACCGAGTTCCGCGGGCGACGGGTCGGACTGTAGGTTGGGAAGTCGGTGGCCGGTGATCAGCCTTGGCAAGCAGTCCAAGCCAAGAAGCCGAAGATGATTGAGCAAGACCACGGGCTCGAATGACGAGAGGAACCCTTGCGGATAGGAGCTATGGGGATCGACACGGGCGCCGATCTCGCGTGGCGCGACGCCGAGCATGAAGGCCGGAATAAAGACCAAGGCGGCAAGCAGGCCACGACGCGATCGCCCCGTCCGCCACCACGTTCCGATGGCCGCGGGCACGAGACCGGAAAGCGTGAGCATGAACATCGTATCAACGTAGAGGCCCAACCCGCACCACACTCCGAGCATGATCGCGTACTTGAGCTGGCCACGGGCCAAGGTCAGGTAGAGCAGCAGAAACGCGATGGCGTGCCAAGAGACTGCGCTGAGATGGCCGCCGGTGATCCGTCCCGAGAGCCAGATCACTCCGGTCGAGGCGAACGTCAAGGGAACGAGTCCCCAGGCCGCCACGGACCGTCCGAAGGAGACCCAGGTCAGTGCAAAGGTTGCCAGCACGAGTCCGACAAAGGCGACGGTACCCCCGCTCACGAGCGTGAACGGGTTGGCGCCCCAGATCAGAGCCTGAGGCAAAGAATAGAAAATCGGCAGAATGCCGATTTGGGGCGTCGCCGGATAGTGCCACCGCCAGTGACCCTGGAGGGCATCACGCAGGGTGATACCGTCCACGGCCAGGTCGCTATCCAGGTGGTTTCGGGCGTTGAGGATCAACGGAACGCGGACGATGACGATCCAGACAATCGCCAGGAAAACGACGAGATAGGGCCAGCGGTGATGTCGCCTGACACTTTCTCGATCCTGATCCTGTTCCGTGGCTGCGATCGGCGGTTCTGTCGGTCCGAGTTCGGTCGTCGACGCTGTCGCAGGCTCGGTCACGTCCCTTGGCCCTTTCGGAAGTTACTCAAACGGCTCCGGCCATTGCCTCGAGCTGGACGAGGGATCGGTTCTGCTCTTTGGCGAGATAGTCACGCCCCTTCTTGACGTGAATATGGTCCCAGGGCAGGATTTCGTCGACGGGCCGTTCGCGCTGGCTGTAGAAAGGCACGTCGATTCCCAACTCGGCGAAGGTCGACCACCAGAGCTTGGAGTCGAAATACTCCGACCAGGCGTCCAGTCGGGCTCCTCGTTTCCAGACTTCTTCCAGGCCAACGGCCACCCGGCGGTCGCCCCGGGTCAAGATCCCTTCGAGGAGGCTTCGCTCGATGTCGTGACACTTCACGGTGACCGAGCGGGTCCGAACCCTGGACCTCAGGTACTTGTGCGCCCAATGGAAGTATTCGCGGGTCTGCATCCCGTTCCACTGGTAAGGCGTGTGCGGCTTCGGGACGAAGTTCGAGACGCTCGCGACGACATCCGCGTATCTCCCGGTGACATCCTTGCCGATCCTTGCAATCGTTTCGGCCATCTCGATAATGCCGTCGAGATCAGCGGGACGCTCGCCGGGCAGGCCGCACATGAAGTAGAGCTTTACCTTCCGCCAGCCTCGTCGGAAGGCCTCCGCGGCACCGTCGTAGAGGTCTTGGTTGTTGATCGGTTTGCGAATCTGCTCCCGCATGTCGTCGCGGGCCACCTCAGGCGCGAGGGTCAATCCCCCCCGTCGTCCCTCGGCCAACAGCGCGGGGATCTTCTTCAAAGTCTCGGTGATTCGCAGACTCGGCAAGGAGATCTTCACACCCAAGGGGGTGAAGACCTCGCTCATCCGGGTCACCAGCTTCTCGAAATCAGGATAATCGCTGGTCGAGAGCGACAGCAGGCTGATCTCGTCATGACCGGTATTCTTGTAGCTCTCGATCGCTGCGTTGACGATCGTTTCGACCGTCCGGAACCGGAGTGGGCGCTTGATGACCGTGCTCTGGCAGAACCGACACTGCCAGGGGCAGCCGCGCATGATCTCAATCGCAATCCGGTCGTGAGCGGTCTCGACAAACGGCAGGATGGGAGCCGTGGGCAAGGGACTCGCGTCCAAGCAGTCGATCACACACGCCTTGATCGCGGCCGGCACATCGCTGCGCAGCCGCTCGATCTCAGTAATCGTGCCGTCGGGAGCGTACTGATGCTGATAAAAGCGAGGGACGTAGGCCCAGTTCACGCTTCCGGCGATCTTGGCGAGCTTGTCTTCCCGGCTGAGGGTGGGATCCCCTTGCATCGACTTCCAGAGTTCGCAAACGATCGGCAGGCTGGGCTCGCCGTCACCAATGACGAACAGGTCGATATAAGGAGCGATCAACTCCGGATTCTGCGCTCCGGGGCCGCCGGCGATCACCAGGGTTTCGTCCGGCCCGCGATCTTCGGCGTGGAGCGTGATCCCGCCCAGGTCGAGCATCGTCAGCACATTGGTGTAGCAGATCTCGTACTGGAGCGAAAACCCGAGCACGTCGAACCGATTCAACGGCGTGAAGGTCTCCAGTCCATAGAGCGGGAGGTCGTGTTCACGGAGCGCCTTTTCGAAGTCGGGCAGCGGCGTAAACGCGCGTTCACAGGCCCAATCCGCGGCATTCATCAGGCTATAGAGCACCTGAAGGCCGTGGTGGCTCATGCCGAGTGCGTAGGTGTCGGGAAACGCAAGGCAGACCAGCCCTCGGACCTTGTGATGGTCCTTCGGAGTGCTGTTCAACTCGCCGCCAATGTACTGTGCGGGGGTCGTGACGCCGGGCAGGATCCTCGAAACGACAAAGTCTTTTAATGACTCGTTGACCATTGACCTGACCTTCCCCCGGCGAAAGACATTCGGCGGATAAGTGTCGTGCTTTGTGGGAGACGACAACGCCCGCCCCGATCGTAAGATCGGTTCCTTCTCACTTCCCTAGTTGCATCTTAACCAACCGCTTCAACATTGAACAGTTGTCCCGCCCGTCTCGACGAGTTCAACGACTTCAGATTCACGCAATCGAGGGCGCACATGGTCCTGATCGACACGGCAAGTCCGAAGCCGCGATTGACGATGGCCTCTTCTTGTTTCGACTCGACAGGGAAGACTTGGCCAGGTGATAATCAGGCGTTGCGGCCGTGTCACCAGCATTCGCAAATGTGCTTTGCCGAAACCAGACCCAAGCTCCGTGGCGAGCCTTGCAGGAACGTCCTCGCTTGAAACGCACATTAATGTTTGCACTCGTTCTGCTTGCCATCCCGCTCGGTTGTGGAGAGTCGCCTGCCTCGCACCGGGTGCAGCGGACGTCCTCCAATGATGTGGCGACTGGAACTGAAACGGGGAATGCCCGGACGAAACCGCCGCGAGCCATCGCGACTCATTGATTGAAGGTGGCCTCATTGAGCCTTCTGCCAGGTAAGCAGGGAGAGGGATGTAATGACTCTGCAAGATGACAGGCCACTCGTGGCGCTGACCATGGGTGACGTGGCGGGGATCGGGCCCGAGGTCATCGCCCGGGCCTGGGGCGATTCTCCACTCCGGGCCCTTGCGCGTCCGTTCGTGGTTGGGAGTAAGTCAGTCCTCGAGCGAGCGCTGGCCTGTGTCGGCGGGCAGGCGGTCGTGCAGTCCGTCAGCCGGCCCGAAGATGCGCGGCCGACGGCGAGGATCATCCCCTGCCTCGAAGCGACCGATGAGGACGTGGCCGACATCGCGCCGGGACTGATCGATCCTCGGGCGGGGCGGGCGGCCTACGACTATTTGATCACCGCGGTCGACCTGGCGCTCGCCGGTCGAATCGACGCGATCACAACGCTGCCGCTTCATAAGGAAGCCCTCCGCGCCGGCGGAGTGCAGCACCCGGGACATACCGAAATCCTCGCCGAGCGTTGCGGCGTCGTCGATCATGCGATGATGCTCTACATTGGGCCACCCGTGGGGGCTGAAGGCACGGGACTCGGGGTCGTTCACGCCACCCTGCACGTTCCGCTCCGTAGCGTTTTCGACCTTCTGACAGTCGAGGCCGTGGAGTCGAAAATCTTGCTTGCCGACCGGGCGATCCGTCCCTTGACGGAGGGCCGACCGCCTCGCGTGGCCGTGGCCGCGCTCAACCCACACGGCGGCGAGGGGGGACTCTTCGGTGATGAGGAGGAGAGGGTCATCGCCCCGGCGGTCGCTCGCGCGGTCGAGGCCGGAATCCATGCGATCGGGCCGATCGCCAGCGATACCCTCTTCGTCCGTGCGATGGCCGGCGAGTTCGACGCGGTCGTGGCCATGTACCATGACCAGGGTCACGTGGCCCTCAAGACGATTGGCTTCGACCGCGCAGTCAACGTGACGCTCGGGCTCCCGATCATCCGGACCAGCGTGGCGCACGGTACCGCCTACGACATCGCCTGGAAAGGACGAGCCGAGACGTCGAGTCTGATCGAGGCGGTCCGGGTCGCGGCGCGACTCGTGGCCGGTAAGCGATTCGCCAGCCCCGTGACCACTTCGATCGAACCGAGCGTCAGCGGCGGGCGACCTCGACGTTGACCCAGGCGGTTTCGAGCGTTCCCGGCCAGATCGAACGAATTTCAGGATCACCCCAGCCTCGGTCGGGATCGGCCTTCAAAATGGCCCGAACTCGCCGAGTGCCGGGTCGGTCGATCACATCGTGAGGAACGGCTTCAATCGGTCCCAGCGGGAACCTGCGGACTTCGGCCGGCGATTCCGGGGTTGCGCCTTGCCCGCTCACGACGACCGCGCCTCCTGGAAACCGACCCGAGACCCCCTCGATCTCGATTTCCACCGTATGTGCCAGGTCGCATGGGAGCGGGGTCATCACCCGCAACTGTGGAGCGTTTCGGAACGCGAATTCCTCGTTGAGCGGGAGGTATTCCACCGCGTTCGACTCGTTTGTCTCGATCGACTCGAGTTGAACGGCCCGCGCGAGAGCCGCTTCACGCGACGCGTCGGCCAGGGTGAAGAGCGCCTCGGGCGTGAGGATCGAGTCGAACTCGATGTGAAACGGAATCTGGGGGAGGTCGAGCTCCCAGGCATCCGTGAGTTTATGTGTCCGAACTCTGGTTTGAAGGACGAGTCGGTGCGGGCCGTTAGTGTCGAAGTCGCCAGGGATCAGGTCGAACTTTGCGAGGCCAACCCCCGCCTTCCATGAGGTGAACGATTCGTGAGCCGCGCGACGCGTTCCCATGATTCGGTGGGACCATTCCAGATGCTCTGGTCCGACCCCAACTCCCCCTTCGATGAGGAACGGAATTCCGTAGGAGACAGTGATCGGAATCGCCCCTTGAATCTGTCTCGGGTAGCGTCGGCGTGCTTGCCAGGTCGTGGTAAAACCACGAAGGAGCAGGGCTTTCTCTTCCTCGACGATCAAGTTGTCCTGCGCCCACAAGACGGCCAGCGCCCGGCCCGCGGCCCATCGGAGTGATTCGGTCTCGGCGGTTGTCAGGATCCTGAACAGTTCCATCAAGGGAGCCCGCCCGTGGCCCGAAGCCGCGTCGATGGCTTCAACCGTCAGATTGGGTTCGCCGAGGCGCTCCACGATGGCGCGAGCACGCCACCATTGGAGCAACTTCCTTCCCCCGCCGAGGAACAGAGCTGACGCCAGTACGAGGAAAACGGTGTTCCTCGGCTCTCCCAGCCACCGGCTCCAGCCGCGCGGGACGGCGGACGGATCGGAACGCCGGCGGCTCTTGCGAATCGGAATTTGGCCTGTCGCCGCGACCGGTAGCGTGGCGACAATTCGACTCCCCGGGGTCATGATGCGCGTTCCCCTTCGACTTCGGATGGAGAGTGCCAAGCACTCAAAAGGCGAGCGAACGCCACTCTAGGGGTACCACGAGTTCGCTGCGGCAGAACCGGTGGTAATCCAGGGGCATTCGGTTTCCGACCTCACAACGGCCTGCCGGTTCCTCTGTTTTTTTTGTCTCGGGCCCCGGGTTGTGGCCCCGAACGGACGCCGCTTGCCTGGTTGAGGCGGAACCGGCTTCGAATCTCTGGTGCCCACCTTGCCTGTGCGGTTCCATCGACGAACCGCATTAGATTCCCCTTCGGGGGCGGGGCGTGGTCGCTGGAGGAGCTGCTTTCTCTTCGACGGCACCTTCGGGCATTTCTTCGATGATCGTCGGGTTACGAACCTTGGCCCCATCGACGAGTCCCAGGGCAGCGCGAACCTGCTCGAGTGCGTCCTGAACGTCGTGGATCTCGAGATGGAGCTCGTGAACCTCGGCCTGGACTCGTTTCAAGGGGTCGTCGGAACCTTGGTTATCGGTCAGGATCAGGAGGTTATCTTCGGGGACGACGCGATAGGTCAGACCGACCTGGTCGAGCAAGAGTTTGAGCCCGGTTTTGAGTCGAACCCCTTTCAGATCGAGTTCGACGCTCTGGTTCCTCGGCACTTGTTGCCTGGCGAGTGCGGCGAGATCGAGGACGACCGGCGCATTCAGGCTGCGGCGGAGATAGCGGCAAACCTCTTCCAGTGATGTCGGGTCGCCGAACGGCAGGTCGAAATCACGCTCCAGGGCATCGAGAACGGAGTGCGAGGCCTCGCCGCCGTTCACGGCCTTTGTCGCGGCGACTACAGGGCCGTCCGGACCTTTTGAGTCTTGAGCCCGGAGCGACAGCCGGGCCGAGGTCGCCAGGGCGACAGCCACGAAGGCGAAAACCAGCCCTGAACGTATCACTCTCATCAAGGGTCTCCTCCCCTAAAGCGTCGTTTCCCGTTCGAGCGTCGCCGCATTGTAGCGGAGATCCAGGCCCGCGTCTTGAGGCCTCAGACGACCTGCCCCGCAACCAGGGCCGCATCAATCTCATTGGGCGCTGGAAATCCGAATTCCAGCCGATCGAGAACGAGCGCCGCGGCTGCCGAGGCCCGTACCGTGGCGTTTCTGACGAGTGATTCTTCGGCCACTCCAGGGGCCCAACCTCCCTCGAGCAGGCTGTTGACGAGCGTCGCCGCGAAGGTTTCTCCGGCCCGGTTGGTGTCGCGCGGCGGTTGGTTCCTTGGAAATGCGGGAATGCGAAGCGAGACCGGCTCCCCCACCGGGTTCGTGAACCGGACGACGCACCCCTCGGCGCCCTCGGTGATGGCGAGTATCGAAAGTTTCCAGGCCACCTGCTCTCGGTCGGCCAGTTGGTCCCACTCGTGGCGGTTGCAGCTCAATATGTCGACGGACTCCGCGAAATTCGAGATCGGGCAATCTCGATCGATCATGTTTCTCATGGCGGGTGCAAAGAAGCGAACGGCCGCTCCGGGGGCACTGAGCGCCTGGGACGCGATCCGATTTGGCAGCCCGGCCACGACTCTGAGCTCGCAAGGCTGATCGATCCAAGGGGCGAGAGAGGTCAATGCCGCATGGCAGCCTCGGAAGCCGATCGGCAGCTTGTCGCCGAATTTCCCGCTCGTGATCAGCAGTGTCCAGTCAGCCGGATGTTCCGGCAACCGGATCGGACGATGGGTGATCTCGTGTCGTGCGAGTTGCGCGGAAATGATCTGACTCGTTTGGTCGTCCTCACTTCCGAGCGCACTGATGAGGTCACCTCCGAGCGCCGCGGCATATCCGGCCCCCATCCCGCCGAGATCGTCGCTCCAGGAAACGCCCCGCACCTTCCTCCGCATCGACGAAGTGGGAGGAGTGATGACCTGCGCGAGGGCGATCTGACCCGTCGGCCCCGGCCAGTCGGCAGGGAGCTCCAATTCCATCAACCCTCCGTCCGGATCGATCAGGGAGAGCCCGGGGCCGAACCTGATCTGTCCGTCAACGCTCTGATCGAGGGGGCCTCCGAGTTCCGATTCGAGGAGGGGCTGATCCACTCGTAAGACCCGATCGAGATAGGCCGGGCCAAAGACCAGCGTCCGTCGTGCCATCCTGAGTGACCTCCAAGAGCCGCAGTCTCGTCGTAACGCCGCCGCGTTGATTATACTGGGTGGGAACGCGAGCGAGAGCTTTGCAACGGGTTGGTTGGGAAGGAGTGAGGATCAGTTGAGTTCGGATCTCGATACGACGGTGGAATCGCTGGACCATCCGGTCGACAATGCCCCGGTTCGTTCCCTCGTCCACAAGGGGCTGACCGTCGAAGGATACTCGCGCGCCGCTGTCCAGACTTATTGGCGGATCCCTGAACTGAAGCTGGGCTTTGACCTCGGAGGTCAGCCCTGGTCGTTCATGTCGACGCCGACCTGGTTCCTTTCGCACACCCACCTCGACCATATCGCGGCGCTGCCGGTTTATGTGGCGCGACGGCGGATGATGAAGATGGAGCCGCCCACCATCTACCTGCCCGCCGAGGCGATCGACGCCGTCGAAATGCTACTTCGAGCGTTCCAAAAGCTCGATCGCGGGCGATTGCCCGCCAAGCTCGTCGGCGTTGTTCCTGGCCAGGAGATCGAGCTCAGCCGTGAGCTGGTGGTGAAAACGTTCGCGACCAAACACACGATTCCCTCCATCGGCTATCTCGTCTACGAGCGACGACGGAAACTCAAACCGGAGTACCACGACCTGAGCGGCGAGGAGATTCGCGATATCCGGCTGTCGGGCGTGGAGGTCTCGACCGAAATCCGGATGCCGAAGATCGCCTACCTGGGGGATACCGCACCCGCGGGGCTCGACGTGCTCCCCGATCTCTATCACGCGGAGATCATCATTCTCGAGATGACCTTCGTCGCGCCGGGGGACCGCCCCTCGCTTATCCACAAGTACGGACACACCCACCTGGATGACATCATCGCCCGCGCGGATCGGTTCGAAAATGAGGTGATCATCGCCTCCCATTTCAGCACCCGACTCCACCCAGACCAGATCCAGCGAATCGTCGACAAACGACTGCCGGACTGCCTGCGCGGCCGACTCAAAGTCTGGCTCTGAGTGAGAGGGAAGGCCGTCGAGGGGGATGAGCCTCGATCAGACCTCGACCCAGACTTCGTCACCACGGACTTCGCACCGGAATCGATGCAGGGTGTTGCCTCCCATCGTCGTGCAGCGGCCGGTTGCGAGCTGGAACCGCCAGCGATGGAGAGGACAGACCGCCTCCCCGTCCTCGATCCATCCCTGTCCCATCGACCCGTTGGCGTGAGGGCAGCGGCCAATTAGTGCGTGGAACCGACCGCCATCATTGAAGATGGCAATCCCAAGCCCATCCACCTCGACGGGTAAACCTCGTCCTTCGGCCACGTCATCGACATCACAGACCTTGGAGAAAGATGCCATGCAATCACGCTCTTTGACATGAAAGAAAGAGGACTGAAACGAAGGGCCTAGGACTTGCGTCGGAGACTAATCTCTGATTACAGTTTAGCGAACCAGTCGGCCGACTCCCTCCCAACCGACCTTTTTGATTGAGACATCCTTGGCATGAGCTGTCGTCATGGTGTGGTCTCCTGGCTGAGTCTACTCATGGCCGTCGGCTTTTCGGGCTGCGATGGCGAAGCAAGCTCACGTCCGGACCTGGTCTGGGGGATCCACGGAACGCGACCGGGCTGGTTGCACAAACCCAGGGCGGCCGCGTTCGATGGTCAGGATCGGCTCTACATGGCCGATCTTACTGACCGAATTCAGGCCTTCGACCGCAATGGGAAATACATTCTGGGGTGGCGAACGCCCGACTTCAACGTTGACGGGCCGAGTGGTTTGACCGTGGACCGGTACGGCAGGCTACTCGTTTCGGACACCCATTTTTATCGCGTGCTGGTTTACTCGCTCAAGGGCGAGCTCTTGTTTCAGCTCGGTGACGGGGTGCAGGCGACGACCCCGGGGCGATTCGGCTATCCGACCGACGCCGTGATCGACCGAGCGGGCAATTTTTATGTGGGCGATTACGGCGATTACGACCGGATCCAGGTCTTTTCTCCGGAAGGCAAGTGGCTTCGCCAGTGGGGAGGGCACGGCTATGCGCTGGGGGAGTTCCTCAAGCCCAGGGCCCTGGCCATCGACGACCAGGATCGGATCTATGTGGCCGATAGCTGTAACCATCGGATCCAGGTCTTCGATACGATGGGCAAGCTTCTGTTTCATTGGGGAACGCGTGGTGATGCCCCTGGGCAATTGAGCTATCCCTACGACCTGGCGATCGGCCCTGACCATGCTCTCTATGTCTGCGAGTATGGGAATCACCGCGTCCAGAAGTTCAGCCTCGAGGGTCAATCACTTGGGGTTTGGGGGAGCGCGGGGCGCGGGCCCGGTCAGCTCTATAACCCGTTCGCTCTCGCCATTGACCACACGGGCGCGATCTCGGTCATTGACTCGAACAATCATCGCGTGCAGCGGTTCCGTATGTAAGTGGGGTAACGACGGAGGCGTAGGCCACGATGTTCGGAAAACTCTCGGTCTCGGTAGGTCATCCCTGGTGGTTGATCCTGCTGCCGATCCTCATCCCGCCCCTGGTTTTGCTCAGCTTCCGAAGCCTTTCGGGCCTGGGATCGGTTCGTCGAATCGTTGCCATTCTCTTTCGGTCTGCGGTGGTGACCCTGATCGTGCTAGCGTTGGCCGAGCTCCAGATGGTTCGGCGCAGCGATCGACTGACAACAATGTTCCTCCTCGACGGGTCGCAGAGCGTTCCCCGCGAGCTCCAAGGGCCCGCGCAGGATTACGTCACGGCCGCCTCGAGGAAGCGTCGGAAGGATGATCTGACCGGGGTCATCGTCTTCGGCAAGGCGCCGAGCGTCGAGTCTCCTCCGGCCCCCACCGAGATCAATCTGCTCGGAATCGAGAGCTCGATCGATTCCGAATACACCGATCTGGCCTCGGCAATCAAACTGGCGCTGGCGACGTTCCCGGAAGATACTGCGCGGCGGATCGTGATCCTTTCCGACGGCAATGAGAACCGAGGCAACGCGATCGAGCAGGCCCTGTCCGCCAAGAAGCTGGGCGTGCAGGTCGATACCGTGCCGCTCGAATATCACTATGACCGCGAGGTCCTGGTCGAGAAGGTGTCGATCCCCCCCGATGTGAAGAAGGGGGAAACGGTCAACATCAATGTGGTCATTCGCGCCAGCGAGCCGACACGGGGGACCTTGCAGATTTTCCAGAAGGCCGACAACTACCGCGCGCCTGCCCCCGGCAATGAGACTCCACAACCGGTCGAGCTCCAACGCGGAATCAACGTCTTCAACCTGAAACAGCAGATCAACGAGCCGAACTTCTACACGTTCGCCGCCGAGTTCGTGCCCGAAAAAGGGAGCGGCGACCGCCGCGCGATCAACAACGTCGCCGAGGGCTTTACGCACGCTCGAGGGAAAGCGCAAGTCCTCTTGATTGAGGGGACCGCGGGCGAGCACGTCGAGTTGATTCGAGCCCTTCGTGAAAAAGAGATCGCGGTCACACCGTTGGTCGCCCCTCGGGTCGACGGATCTGGAGGGGTCGGGGGCGATGCCTTGCCGACCGACCTGGCACAGCTTCAGCCTTATGACTCGGTGATTCTGGCCAACGTTCCCAAAGAGTCGTTTACCGAGTCGCAGCACCAGATCCTGGAGTCGAACGTCCATGACATGGGCGCGGGTTTGGTGATGATCGGAGGACGCGACAGCTTTGGCGCGGGGGGGTGGATGAACACCCCCGTGGAGAAGGCGCTCCCGGTCGACATGCAGATCAAGGCGCTCAAGGTCCAAGGGATCGGCGCCATGGTCATGATCATGCACGCCAGCGAGATTCCCGAGGGGAACTACTGGCAGAAGGTCGTCGCCAAAGCCGCCTTGAACGCCCTCTCAACATACGATTATGCGGGGATGCTTCACTGGGAAGGCCAGGAAGCCTGGCTCTTCACGCTCCGTTCGATTGGCAGTGGCCGCCCCATCATGCTTCGCGCGATCGATCGCATGACTCCCGGCGATATGCCTGACTTCGACCCTTCGCTCCAGTTGGCCATGAAGGGCTTGATGCAGGTCAAGGACGCGATGACCCGGCACATCGTGATTATTAGCGACGGCGACCCGACTCCGCCGACTTCGGCGGTGATTCGCCAACTCGTCGCAAACAAGATTACGGTGACCTCCGTGCTGACCGCGGCCCATGGCAACGACTTCGGCGCGCAGAGCACGATGCGGAACCTCGCCAATCGGACCAAGGGGCGTTTCTACAACGTGACCAACCCCAAAGCGCTTCCTCGCATTTATCAGAAAGAGGCGAGGACGATCTCCCGTCCATTGATCTTCGAGCAGGGAACTCCCTGGGCTCCGAAGGTGAACTACCTGAGTGAACCGGTCATCGGGTTGCCGGCCGAAATTCCCCCGATCAACGGACTCGTTCTGACCAGTCTCAAGGAGAACGAGCTGGTCGAGGTTCCGCTGACATCCCCGTTGCCGACCGGCCAGGTCAATCCGCTGCTGGCACACTGGACGTACGGCCTGGGTCGGTCCGTGGCCTTCACATCCGACGCGGGCAGGCGCTGGGCCAAGGAATGGCCCGACTGGCAGAGTTACGCAGCCTTCTGGTCGCAGATCATCCGCTGGTCGATGCGCCCGGTCGACCGTGGAAATCTCACCCTCACCGTCAGGCGTGAGGAGGGGAGAATCAAAGTCGTCGTCGATGCCCTGGATAAGGAGAACCAGTTCCTCAACTTCCTCCAGATTCAGGGGAACGTCGTCAGCCCCGACCTCAAGCGGTCGTCGGTCGAGCTGGTGCAGGTCGCTCCCGGGAAATACGAGGGGACCGTCGAGGACGCCGAGGCCAGCGGAAACTACTTTGTGAACCTGGGATACCGTGGCTCGGAAGGGATTCAAGGAGTGATCTCGTCCGGGGTCTCGGTCCCCTATTCCGACGAGTACCGCGAGCTCCGCTCGAATCCGGCGACGCTCGAAAACATCTCCAGCCTGACCGACGGCCAGGTGTCGACCTGGAAGTATTTTCCGGACGGACGAGTCGACCTGCAACGGACAATCGACTCGATCGATCACTTCCGTCGCGATGCCACCCTGGTCAATCCCCGCTCTTTTGCCGACCTCTGGCCCACCCTGCTCTGGTTGGCGGTGGTCCTGTTCCTGGGAGATGTGGCGGTGCGTCGGGTGGCACCGGATATCGACCGGATTCGCAAGTCGGTGGCCGACCAGTGGAAGAAGCTGCGCGGGCAGGAGGTTGCTCCTCCGGTTGACTACATGGAGAAGCTCAAAACGCGGAAGGCCGAGGTCGGGGAGCAACTTGACCGTTCCCGAGCGGCCGCGCGGTTCGAGGCTCCGCCCCCTTCGGAAACGGTCGCGGCCGGCGAACCGCTCTTGCAAGAGAATCGGCCAACCGAAGCGAAGCGGCCCGCGAAGTCGACCCCTGATGCGCCTGGACTTGGTCCCGATGCGTCGAAGGCCGCCGAGCCCGAGAGCTATACGAATCGGCTTCTCAGGGCCAAGCAGAAGGTCTGGGAAGAACGCGAAAAGAACCAGGACAAGCCCTGAGACCATCAACCAGGTCGGTGGGCGACGCCCACCCTCGATTTTGAGGACGTACCACGATGTCGACTGCCGAACCTGCCACAATGGAAGCTCATGCCGAGGAATTTCGCACGGCCTACCACCGGGTGAAGTCCGAGATCGGCAAGGTGATCGTGGGCCACGACGAGATCGTGCACGGTGTGCTGACCTGTCTGTTCGTCGGTGGCCACGCGTTGCTTGAAGGGGTTCCCGGCCTGGGGAAGACACTCCTCGTCCGAACCCTGGCCGACTCGCTTTCACTCGACTTCAACCGGATCCAGTTCACCCCCGACTTGATGCCGGCCGACATCATCGGCACGAACATCGTGATGGAAGCTCCGGACGGGCGGCGAGTCTTTGAATTTCAGCGCGGACCGCTCTTTTCCCAGATCGTCCTGGCGGATGAAATCAATCGAGCCACGCCCAAAACCCAGTCGGCCCTTCTGGAAGCGATGCAGGAGCATTCGGTCACCGTGGGGGGGCACATTCACAAGCTGAAAGAGCCCTTCTTTGTGATGGCGACGCAGAACCCGATCGAGCAGGAGGGAACTTATCCCTTGCCCGAGGCTCAGCTCGACCGGTTCCTGTTCAAACTGGTTGTCGGCTACTCGACCCGCGACGAACTGAACGTCATCCTCGACCGGACCACGCGCGGTGAACGACCGCAGGCGGAATCGGTCATCGACGGCGAGACGCTCATCCGGATGCAGGGGCTGGTCCGACAGGTGATCATCGCGCCTCACGTGCAGGATTACGCGATCCGACTCGGACTGGCCACTCACCCCGAGGGGCAGTTCGCTCCCCCGGTCACGAACCAGTACATCCGCTGGGGCAGTAGCCCGCGCGGCGTTCAAACGCTGGTTCTCGCGGCCAAAGTCCGCGCCTTGCTCGACGGACGGTATAATGTCAGTTTCGAAGATCTGCGTCGGGTTTACTTGCCCGCGCTACGGCACCGCGTGCTCTTGAATTTCGAGGCGCAGGCCGAAGGAATCGGCTCGGACGAGATCCTGCTCAAGGTACTCGCCGCGGTCCCGGAGAAAGCGGAGGAGACAGCGCCTGTCGCCAAGGCGGGCTGACGGTGACGGAGGAGTCGACACCCTAGGAGATCGCACCCCATGTACGACATTTATAATCCCCCCCCTGCCCCCGTGGCCTGGAATCCCCCCCAGCCCGAACGCCTTTTCTATACCCGTGGAGACCTGACCTGCCTCGCCACGCTTTGCGCCACTTTGTTTGCCGCCTCGATCCTCATCTGGAGTTCCGAGCCGACGGTGGCGTTCATCACGGCCTTGGGGGGAAGCCTTGTAATTCTCGAGAGCTGGTTCACCGCGCTCGGTTTCATGCACCGTCGCCGTTCGCTGAGCGTGAAGGCGCGTTGGACCATCTTCGTCGCCGCCCTGGTCCCCTGGTTGGTCGGCCTTGGAATTGCCGCGACCTTGATGCTCGGTCTCTTCTACGTCTCCGACTGGTTTAGCTGAGCGAGTTCCGAACCGGAGTCTCGGGAGGACCGGGGGGCGTTCCCCCTCTCCTTGGACTCCTCCGTGAATGAAGCCATCCTCCAGGGATCGAGTCGCCGATGCCGGAAACCAAGGTCACTCCCCTGCTCGACCCCGAATTTCTCCACAAGCTCGAACATCTCGAGCTTGTGAGTCGGAAAATCTTCGTCGGCCGCATGAAGGGAGAACGAAAGAGTAAGCGGCGAGGCTCGTCGGTGGAATTCGCCGACCACCGCAACTACTCGATCGGCGACGACCTCCGGCATATCGATTGGAACGTCTACGGCCGGCTCGACAAGTTGTTCCTCAAGCTCTTTCTCGAGGAGGAAGATCTTCACTTTTACACGTTGCTCGATACCAGCCTGTCGATGGACTTTGGCGATCCCACCAAGCTTCAATACGGCAAGCAAGTGGCGGCCGCCCTCTCCTTCATCGGCCTGGTGAATCACGATCGGGTGCTGCTCGACACGTTCAGCTCGAAGCTCGACGGCGGAATGCCCAGCATTCGCGGTCGATCGCAGATGTGGCGCGTGGTGCAATATCTCGATCAGTTGAACGCCAGCGGTTCGAGCAACCTGACGGCCGCCGCCCGCGCCTTCGCGATCAAGCATTCGGGCAAAGGCGTCGTCGTCGTGATTTCCGACTTTCTCGACAAACGGGGCTACGAGGAAGCGCTCCGTTATCTGGTGGCCAGGAACATGGATATCTATGTCATTCATGTCCTCAGTCAGGAAGAGGTCGAGCCCGAACTCGTGGGCGACCTCAGGCTCGTTGACTGCGAGGACGAGGATGTGGCCGAGATTTCCGTGAGTGCCCCGTTGCTGAAACGGTACAAGGATAACCTCAACGCCTTCGTCGGCGGGCTCAAGGACTGGTGCACCAAGCGGGGAATCACCTATATTTTTACGACGAACCATAATCCGTTCGACAAACTGATTCTGAACTACCTCCGCGAACGCGGGCTGGTGAAGTAAGACTTCTGGCGAGGCTTGTCTGTCATGGTGAACGACCCTTGGGTCTTTTTCGGAGTGTCGGGAGCGATCGTCGCCTACCTGCTTTATATGATGATTCGAAGGCGCAAGGGGGAACGGCCCGGTTCGTTGGACCGGGAACCGGACCTCTGAGCCCGGACGGGAGACGGCGGAATGAATTTCGGCAGTCTGAGCGGCTTGAGCTCCAACGTCCAGTTCGCGACTCCGCTCGGGGCGACCGCCTGGGCGGTACTCGCGGGAATTCCCGTCGGGATCGTCGCGCTCTATTTTCTCAAGCTCCGTCGTCGCCCCGTACAGGTGCCCAGTACGTTGCTCTGGAAACGGAGCATCGAAGACCTGCACGTGAACAGTCTCTTCCAGCGCCTTCGCAGGAACTTACTGCTCTTCCTCCAACTCGCGGCCGTCTTGCTAGCAATGCTCGCCCTGACGGGGCCGAGGATCAAGGGGACGTCCGCCCAGGGACAGCGGTACGTCCTGACGATCGATAACTCGGCGAGCATGTCGGCCACCGACGTCAAACCGTCGCGCCTTGCGATCGCCAAGATCGATGCCAAGAAGGTCGTTGCCTCCATGGACTCGGACGACCTGGCGATGGTGATCGCCTTCTCTGATGGTGCGAAGGTGATCTCGAGCTATACGGGAGATCGCCGGCTACTGGCCCAGCGGATCGACTCGATCCAACCGACCGAGTCGGCCACCTCCCTTCGCGAAGCACTCCAGGTTGCGGCCGGCCTGGCCAACCCGTCGCGCCAAAAGGACGTGGGGGAAGGGGTGGTGGCGACGCAACTCGTCGCGCCCAAGTTGAAGATCTACACGGACGGTGGATTTTCCGATGTCGAGGGGTTCAGCCTGGGAAACCTCGAGCCCGAAGTCATCGTGATCGGTCCCCCGCCTCCTCCGGTTTCCGCGGCGGCCGATCCCAAGCCTTCATCGCCCGCCCGAACCAAGACCGCTTCGGACAATGTCGCCATCCTTGCGCTTCAGTCCAGGCGAAATGATGAGCGTATCGATACGTACCAGGTCTTTGGGCGAATCCACAACTATCGTGGCCAGCCGGTCGAGACCGAGGCCCAGCTTCTCAGGCACGACCCGAAAAAGCCTGGCGAAAAGGGAAACCTGATCGACGCGATCGCCCTGAAACTGGCGCCGCAGAGCGATCAGTCGTTCAAGTTCGAACTGCCCGACACGGGGATGGCGGAACTCGAGGTGAGGCTGCTTGTCGAGGATTCGCTGGCGCTGGACAACCGAGCTTTCACGGTGGTCGGCAACCCTCGCAAGGCGCAGGTTTTGGTCGTGACGGCCGGCAATCGCTATCTGGTCGATACGTTGCGAACGCCGACCGCCGTCGAGCGCGCGGACGTCACGGTCGTCGCCCCCGAAGAGACCAAGTCCGACGCCATCGCCCGCGACCTTCGGTCGGGTCGTTACGACCTGGTGATCTACGATCACTTTCGCCCTGAGACGTCTCCCGAGGCGAATGCCCTCTATTTTGGCGTCCTACCTCCCGGGCCTGCGTATGCCAAGTCGAAGATTCAGGAGCAGCCGATCATCCTCGACTGGGATGTTTCCCATCCGCTCATGCAATACGTCCGTGACCTTCCGACCGTGGCGATCCTCAAGGCCGTGACGGTCGAGCCTCCTCCCGGTTCGACGAACTTGATCGAAGGCAATCAGGGACCGCTCGCGTTCGTGGCCCCGCGTGAGGGTTACTCGGACGCCGTTGTTACCTTCGCGCTCATGGATGGCGAAAAATTTAATACGAACTGGTATCGAAATATCAGTTTTCCGTTGTTCCTCTTCAATAGCCTGCAAGTGCTGGGGAACGCTCGCGAGTCCGCCGGCGATGATATCCATCTGCCTGGCCGCCCAGTCGTTCTTCGCGCGGAGTCGTCTAAGGGGCAGATCAAGGTC
The DNA here is from genome assembly GCF_045290345.1 of Singulisphaera photorubra. Classification (GTDB taxonomy): domain Bacteria; phylum Planctomycetota; class Planctomycetia; order Isosphaerales; family Isosphaeraceae; genus Singulisphaera. Next base: position 8,822,824 of record NZ_CP155447.1, read on the forward strand.
ACGTCGGCCGACGGCAAGAAGGTCGAGACACTGTCTCGGACGCTCCAGGGAACCTACGTGGACGACCAGGTCGACGCGACCGGGATTTATCACGCCCGTTGGGAACCTGACGGTCTGCTTGCCTTTGCAGTCAATCAGTTCGACGCCCGCGAGAGCGACCTGGCGACGCGCGGCCTGGTCCCTGAAGGTATTCCGCCAGATTCGACCCTGGCCGAAAGCTACAAGATCAAGATCGGCTACAACCCTGTCTCCGGCACGCGGAACCCGCGGCCTATTCGCAAAGATTGGTGGAAGCCGATTGCGGCGATCGCGCTCGGTATCGTTCTTCTGGAATGGTACATTTACAACCGACGCGTGTATGTGTAAGTGCTTGCGAATCAAGGCGAATTTGTCAATCGGTGAATCGACGCAGGCTAACGAGCCTGACGCGTTTCGAGTACGGAACTCGTCGTCCTCAGGCTTCCCTCGATAGCTGGTTCACATCGGTCTGCTGAGAGACTCTACCGACGGTGGTTTACCGTCGAGTGGGCCCGAGGCGAGGTGTGTCCCCCCTGGAATCAGCCCCTTGCGCGCCCGATCACGAGGAGCCACGAGGCCGTTCCGATCGCGGGTACGCGTCGTTCAGGTGAAAATGGTCGGAGTGACATTCTCGGGCAAGTGTGATTGTTGCGGGTTCGAGGAAGCCAGAGAATTCTCTCGTCCGACGCGGAGCACGAGTCGGCTGATCTCGGGAATGCAGCCGAAGCGGATCGGATGTTTGCCCGCCACGCCTTGGCTGACGTGAAGCAAGGTCCGGCCCGAGCGGAAATAACCTCGGTCGAAGCGTCGAGAGTACCGGCTCGGCATGAAGACGGGCCCGACCCCTGGCAACCGGATCTGACCGCCGTGGTTGTGTCCGGAAAGCATCAGGTCGATCCCTGATTCCACGGCGCGTGCGAATTGATCGGGCGAGTGGCTCAGGAAGAGTCGGAAGTCCGCGTCCGGGGCTGCGTTGAGGTTGAGTTCCGGTCCCCAGGGAGTGGAGGTGCCACCCAGAGCCAGGGTCAGCCCCTGAATCTCGAGTTGGGTCCATAATCCCTCGAGGTCGGTAAACCCCGCCTGTTCGAGACGCTTTTGGACTTCGGCGGGGTGATGGTCGAAGTCGTGGTTGCCCAGGATGGAAAACGTTCCCAGGCGACCGCGCAACCGTGACATGACCGGTACGATCCAGTCGAGTGCAAGGTCGCTGTCGATCAGATCCCCGGTGAAGACGAACAGGTCGGCTGGCCACTCGGCGGCCTCAGCGGCGATGTGTTCAAAAAAGCGTTGTTGGAAGCAGGGGGCAAAGTGGAGGTCACTGACCTGCACGATACTGAGGCCGTCCCAGACAGCCGGAAGGGTCGGGAGCGTGATCGTCCACTCCCGTTTTCGCAGGCGGAACGAGTCGTTGCCCTTGATTTTCAAGAGCCAGGAGTGACGACCGGAGCCGATCAGGTTCTCTTTCCCAAGGCGATGAGCGAGGTCGATGTCCGACGTCTGTTCGGCGATGCCGTCGGGAATTCGTCGACGGCGGAGGAGCAGCGAGCAGACCGGGATGCCGATCAACGCGACCACGAGGCAGAGCAGTGAATAGACGCGGATCGGCCAGGACCAAGGAGTTTCCTTCCCTTGAAGAAACTCCCAGGTCATGGCTCCCGAGATGAGAAGCACAATCGCCAGGTAGCACTTTCCGACCCGCTCTCTCAACGGTGGCATGATGCCCATGCCGTGGAGCAGGTTCGTGAGGTAGACGAAGACCCCCGCATGGCCGATCGCCACCAAGGTCGCGAGCGACCAGTTAAGAATCATGAACGATTGCCTTGGGTGGTGGAGAATCCAGGACGTCGGCCTGGCTGTCCGTTGCGGTGGGGAGCGGAGGGGATGAGGGGGGGGAGGGCTGGACGGCGACCGGGCTCGAGCTCGACGGGCGGAGGGCTTGTTCGACAGCCTCCATGAGCCGGTCGGAGCGGAACGGTTTGTAGAGTACGGTTTGCAGCCCTTCCTGACGTGCTTTGACGATCGAGTGTGCAGGATCCCAACCGAATCCGGTCATGAGGATGATGGGCACGCCCGGCTGCACTTCACGGAGGCGACGATACGTCTCAAAGCCGTCGAGGTCGGGAAGGCGGATATCGACGAGGGCTGCCGCATAAGGCGTCTGTCGGGCCAGGGCGATGGCTTCGTGCGCATCGCGCGCGGTTTCGACAATCGCGCCATGGGAGCCGAGGAGATGGTGGGCCGATTTCCGGATCGACTCGTCGGCATCGACGACCAGGAGGCGCGAGTTTGAGAGACGGGGCGTGGGCCGAGGCGTACTGCGCTTCGGTTCGGGCGCGATCGAGGAGCCCACCTTATGGATCAGACTTCGGATCTCTCGGGCGCGGACGAGGAGGTGCCGGAGGCGAGCGATGATGTCATCATCGTGCCCGGCGTAACGGTCGAGCACGGTAGTGGCGTCGTTGAGAATATCGTCCAGGGGGATTGCCAGCTCGCGGCTGATCGCCTCCACCGACGCGGTCGCCGCACTAAACTTCTCGGCTTGAAGCAGGTCGAGCGTGTTCAAGGCCGAGGCAACATTTCTCGCATAGATCTCGAGAAACTGCCGGTCACGCTCGTCGAACGCATTCGACCGCGCATTCTCGACGTTGAGTGTCCCGATGACCGTGCCGTGATAAATCAAGGGGACGGTCAGCGAGCTCCGCGCACCGGCGGCCCCTTCCAGATAGAGCGGATCGTGAGTGGTATCCGGACAGAGGTAGCTCTGGCCGGTGGCCGCGACAAACCCGGTCACCCCGTTATTCTCTTTACGTGCGAACAGTTCGCGATTGGCGGCGCTCGGCGTCATGCCCTCGGTAAGCAGTGGGATGAGCATTCCAGTGGCGCGGTCGAGCAGGCGGATCTCAATGAAGTCGAGACCGAGGAGGTCCTTCATGTGCCGCGTGATGTTGTACTTCAGCAGATCGGTCCGCTCTTCGACCCCTAGCTCCGACAACTCCTCGGGAGTGAGGTCGGCAAGTTCATCCCCCGCCTTGTGGATCGCGTTGACCTTTAGCTGTTGCTGAGTCTCGTCAGTAATATCACGGGTCAGAGCGATGAGTTGGGTGAGACTCTGGGACGAGTCGAAGACCGGTGTCACGGTGACTCGCAGATAGCGGTTGGCCCCGATCCGCAGGACGGTACTCGCCGGAGTTTTCGAGGCCACGGCGGATGTGAACGGGCAAGGGTCGGGACCGATCACCTCGGGGTTCCCCAGCGCCCTGTAGAACTTGCCCCCGATCGTCTCGACCGCCTGATCGGCGAGGGAGTGAAATTCCGGATTGGCCCAGATCACCCGGAGATCGGGATCGACGATCGCCACGCCGTCGGCGATCGCGTCGAGAATCTCTTCCGCCTGGATCAGCACGCCCGCCCAGCGGACTGCCGTCAGTTGAGCGGTATCGACGTAAACCCCGTCGAATTCCTGGTCTCGAAGTAAGACCAGGGCGCGCGCCATCGTCCGCGCCGTGACGATTTCGTAAGAATGTGCTAGTTGTTCGCGCGGCGACGAACCGAGGTGACTGTCGCGCTCGATAACTAAGAGTCGAGGCTTGCCCGCCACACGTGTCGCTCCCGCTAAGACACGGCACGTCCGGCCCCGCGCCGAGGGGCCGCTCCATACCGGCTCAAGATTCCCCATCGTACAGCGTCTCCCCTTCTTCGGGCAAGTCGAGCACACGACTGACGAAGAGAATCTCTCTCGTGGTGCCTCATCCTTACCACATCCTGCTCGATGGCGAACGATTCCGAGGATACCACTTTCTCGTCTACGCTCAATCGACCGATCCTGTTGGAGACTTTGTTGGCCGATTCTGCCGTTTTTTGAGTGATCCGGTTCGCGTTCCGTAAATTGGTCGAGGCTGGCCGTGTGACTCGGGAGGGTTTACTTGAAGTCACGTGCCAGATCGGGCTTGTGGCACGTCCGATGGGTTTCCGTTGTTTCCGGTGCAAGTCCATCGTGCGGCTTGACACAGCCTCGATTCGCCCACTAGCATCGCTCGAGCCAATTCCTCGCGACACGAACTTGCGGCTGGAGCGCTGGTCAATGCGTTTAACCGAACGCCTCACCGGACAAAACGGTGCACTGTTGGTGGTCGATGTCCAAGAGAAACTGATGGCGCGGATCAAACACCGTGACCTGGTGGTTGCGAACGCGATCCGACTGGTTCACGCCGCAGAGATCTTGAAGTTGCCATTTTGGGCCACCGAGCAATACCCTGAAGGCCTCGGGCCCACGATTTATGAACTGGCGACTCTGATCCCTGAGCGGCACTCGAAGACGACGTTCCATTGCTGCGCGGTGCCCCAGATCCTCGAACAGCTCTATGGACGGCACATCAAGCACGTCACCCTGGTGGGAATCGAGGCGCACGTCTGCATCGCCCAGACGGCGCTGGAGTTACTCAAACTCGGTTTCGCGGTGCAAGTCCCCGCGGACGCCGTAGCGTCGCGGACGAAGATGGATTGGGAGTTCGCACTCCGCCGGCTTGAAGCGGCGGGCGTGGTTTTGACGACGACCGAGGCGGTCCTCTTCGAGTGGACCGAGCGCTCGGATCGGCCCGAATTCAAAGCAATCAGCGAGTTGGTCAAGTCGTTTCAGCAACCCGGCCTGAGCACTGGGTGAACATTCAACGAGGAGCCTCTCCGTGTCCGCAATCGAACGCCCTGTTCCACCAACACCGCTCAGCCCTTCGCCTCGGCTCCTTCTGGGGCCTGGTCCGAGTGACGTTCACCCGCGAGTTTTGGCGGCGCTCGGGCTGCCCTTGCTCGGGCACATGGATCCTGAGTTCATCGCCCTGATGGACGAAACGCAGAACCTGCTCCGCTACGTCTTTCAAACGGAGAATCGGCTGACGCTGGCGGTCTCGGGCACAGGCTCGGCTGGGATGGAGGCGGTCGTCGTCAACCTGATCGAGCCGGGCGACTCGATGCTCGTCTGCGTCAACGGGGTCTTCGGAAGCCGGATGGTCGACGTTGCCGAGCGCGCGGGGGCCAAGGTCACGGTGATTGAACGCCCCTATGGCGAGGTTTTTGATCCGGAGGAGGTCCGGGCCGCCGTCAAGCGAGTCGGCCCGAAGGTGGTCGGAATCGTCCATGCCGAGACCTCAACCGGGGCCTGGCAGCCTGTCGAAGAGATCGCCCGGATTGCCCACGAGGCAGGCGCCTTCATTGCGATCGACGCCGTGACTTCGCTCGGCGGTGTTCCGGTCAAGATCGACGAGTGGGAGATCGACGCGGTCTACTCGGGGACTCAGAAGTGTCTGAGCTGTCCTCCGGGCCTTTCTCCGGTCTCCTTTAGCCCGCGCGCCGCCGAGCTGATCGCGAACCGGAAAACAAAGGTGCAAAGCTGGTATCTCGACATGTCGATGATCCAGAAGTACTGGGGCAGTGACCGGGTCTACCATCACACCGCGCCGATCAGTATGAACTTTGCGTTTCGCGAGGCACTCGCTCTGATCGTGGAAGAGGGCCTCGAAGCTCGTCACGCTCGGCATGCCTTGAACGCCAATGCCTTGAAAGCCGGGCTGGCTGCCATGGGGATTGGTATCGTCACCGTCGCGGGGCATCAACTTCCACAGCTCACCTGCGCTCAGATCCCCGAGGGAATCGACGACATGGCCGTGCGTCGTCGGCTCTTGAATGACTGGGGAATCGAGGTTGGCGGCGGCCTCGGCTCCCTCAAGGGGAAGGCCTGGCGGATCGGTTTGATGGGACATAACTCGCGCCAGGCCAATGTGAGCTTGCTGCTCGCGGCCCTGGAAACCTGCCTGCGCGACCTTGGGAGCGCCTTGGAGCCGGGCGCGGCCTTGGCGGCGGCCTCGGCCGTCTACCGTCACGATCAGAAGACTGGGAACTGATCTCCTTGGTCGCCCCATCAAGAACCGAGGGAAATCCGGGTGTCACGGCTACTTGGGAATGGTACCCGTGGCATCCGGCTCCAACAGAGATCAAGGGGATGACCGGATCTTCGGGCATTCCTGAGGCCGTCCCGAGTCGGTTTCGCGACGGAAATCCGGAAACCTGTATCCGAATCCATTCGTTGAATCCACTTGCGGGTCCGGGGCGTGCCCACTATACTTAGGGCAATGACGTTCGTCGGAGTTACGCATTCCCGCGAGGGAGGGCCTTGCTGTGAATGAGCTTGAGCAGCCAATCGGGCGGGTCTGGCGTCGGATGCGATTTCAGCGGTTCCTCTCGGCCCTGGTGTGGTGCTGGGGGGCGGCACTGCTGGTCGTCGCGGTCGCGATCGCGGTGGAGAAGTTTGCCAACCGGCCCTTGCCCGGCGCGGACTGGGTGCCGTTTGCGATTGCGGGCGGAGCCGGTCTTGTCGTGGCCGCCCTGATCGCACTTTTGAGTGGTCCGAGTCGAGTCGACGCCGCGGTGGCGATTGATCGCGTCTTCCACCTCAACGAACGGTTGAGTACCGCGCTCACGCTTCCCGAATCATTGAAGGCGACCCCCGCCGGGCAAGCCCTCCTTGCCGATACGATTCGTCATGTAGGAAATCTCGACATCAACGTGGAGTTTGCTCCGACCTTGCCTCGCACCGCCTGGGTTCCGCTGATTCCAGCGGCCTTGGCGCTGGGGTTGTTGTTTGTGGAGCCTTTGCTTCAGAAGACAGCCCTGGCGAAACCGTCGGACGCGATCGAGAAGAAGTTGGTGGTCGATCAGACCAAGGCTTTAGGCAAGAAAATCGCGAGCCAGCGGAAAGAACTCGATAAGGGGAAGTTCGCCGAAGCCGAGAAACTTCTGGCCGAGATCGAGAAGGCCGCGGAGGATCTCGCCAAAGCTCCCCCCGCCCAGAAGGACAAGGCCCTGGTCGAGCTCAACAAGCTGACCGACGCCGTGAAGGACCGACAGAAGAAACTGGGCTCCCCCGAGCAGATCGACCGGCAGCTCCAGCAACTCAAGCAGATGGCCAGTAGCGGCCCTGCTGATGATTTTGCACGTGATCTGGCCAAGGGCGAGTTTCAGAAAGCGGCCGACGAGCTCAAGAAGCTCCAGGAAAAATTGAAGCCAGGCAAGATGACCGAGTCTGATAAGAAGGAGCTTCGGGAGCAGCTAAAGGAAATGTCCAAGCAGCTCGAGAAGCTGGCCAATCTCGATCAGCGCAAGCAGCAACTCGAAGAAGCCCGCAAGAACGGTGGTCTTTCCGAGGGGCAATTCAAGCAAGAAATGGCCAAGCTCGAAGAGCAGGCGAAGAGTTTGCAGCAACTCCAGAAACTGGCCTCCAAGTTGGGCGAGGCCGGCGAGCAACTGCAAAAGGGAGACCTTGAGAAAGCCGCCGCCGCCATGGGAGTCAGTCAGAAGCAACTCAGTGAGATGGCCAGCCAACTCCAGGAGCTGGAATCACTTGACGGCGCACTGGCCGACCTCCAAGAAGCCAAGAACGGGATGGCCGGTGACCAAGCGAATCAGCTCGGCGATAGCCTGTCAAATATGATGGGCATGGGTGACGGTAATCGTCGTGGTATGGGGTCGGGCATGGGTCGGGGGCGAGGTCAAGGGGATCGCCCCGAGGCACCCGACGACACCAACACCTACACCGCCCAGGTCAAGCAGCAGATCGGCAAGGGGAAGGCGGTCCTTAAAGGATATGGTCCGTCGGGCAACCCTCTCAAGGGGCAGAGCGTCATCGACATCCAGGCGGAGATGGCAACGACGGAAGGGCTATCGGCCGAGGCCTTGACGAACCAAAAGGTTCCCAAGAACATCGAGAAGCATATCCGGGGCTACTTCGACCAGATCAACAAGGGCCGTTGATCCGCAAGAAGCGGACGGCCCTCGGGTCAGGACGATTTTTATAAGCGCGGTCGTCAGAGTCCATCCGGCAGATGGCTGCGCGGTTTGACGATGTCGGTCAGTAGACGGCCTCGTTTGAAGATCGAGATGGTGCCCGTCGACTGGGAGATGCAAAGCGCGATCGCGGTGGACGTCGCCGTGATCGCCGCCGCCGCTTCGTGTCTGGTCCCGAGTCCTTGGGGCAAGGGCTCATCCAGCTTGGCCTGCGGAGCGAGATAACGCCCCGCGCTCAGGATGACGCCGTCTCCTCGAATGATAAATGACCCATCAATGGCCGAGAATTCCTTGATCGTCTCCTCGAGGCGAGGGTCGAGGATGTTGCGCTCTCCCTCGGGATATCCGTGGAACGGATTCATCACGAGCTGACGGCTTTGCGTGAGTACCCGCTCACTATCGCCGACGATGAACAAGGTCCCCACTGGGCGACCTTCGCGGCCTTCGATACTGAGCTCGCTGGCCAGAGTGAGCAGCCGCTCGAAAACCGCGGGCGTGATGTCAGGCGGAAGCGGATCGGCGGCCGCGTCGCCAAACATCTCGACCTCGACTCCGAGGTCGAGAACAATAAGCATGTCAATGGTTCCCGATCCGTCGATTCCTGTCAGGCAGACGATTCGATCGCCCACCCTGAGCAGGTTCTCGGCGGCAGCAACCAGGGTTGCCACCTTGACCTGGCCCGCACGGGTCATGGTGATATCGGGGACGCGGACGATCGCGCAGAGGTCTTCCCAGCCTGGCGGTGCTTGAAACCCCGCGCGGCGTGAAACGAGGATGACGCGGAAATCGACGTCCTGAATCAAGTCGGCGAGATTTTGGTCGTTTTCGACGACGTCGGCGTAGAGCAGAATGACCCGTGCGCCGACTTCTCGGGCAATCGCATGGGCGTGTCGAACCAGGCTTCGAGTCAAAGTCTTCAATGGGATCTCACGGCTTCTCGGTTGCGGCCGGCACCGCTTGATCGTGGGGAAATTCGACGGCGATTTCGAGGACACCGAGATCGTCCAGATAGTTCGGATCGGACTTGGTTCCGAGTTGATTGATGCGAATCGTGTTACGACCAGCATGGAGCAGGCCCGCGGGAATCGGCAATTGAATTCGCTCGGGCGTCTCGTTCTTGGATGTGATGTAGCGGTTCAGGTAGTCGAAGAGTCGGTCGTTGATTGAGACTGTGGTCCGGATCTCTCCGTTCTTGACGGTGTCAAAGAAGGGCAGTCCGGCACTTTCGCCAGCCACCTGGACGACGTCGAGACTCAGAAAAGCCGCCCCTGGTGGAACGTTGACGAGCTCGATCGAGCGTTCCAGCGTTCGTCCCTCTGGTTGTGGTGGATCGAGGGGGAGCGGGTTCGCGACGATCTCATTTCCCAGGTGGTGCGCGGTCGCGTCGACCACAATTCTCCGTCCGAAGCCGAGCACCTCGATCCGCCTCAATCGATTGCGCGCGACTGTTAATCGCCCTGCGTAGGGAACCTCGAGCGTTAGGCTGTCGGGGGTGAAATCGACCAAGACCCCATCAATTCTGTCCAGGTCGAGGGGGTCGTCACCGGGTGCGGCTCGCCACTCGACTCGGAGCCAGGTTCCCTGAATCGGCTCCGCCTGGCCGGCAACCCGTCGGAACTGAAGTCCCGAGACTTCACTCCACGGAAGTTGAATCTCGTTGGAATCCACTTGCAGTTTGATCGTGCTGGCGTCGGCTTGCACGATCGTACCGAAGACCTGGTCGCCTCCGGAGAGGCGCACTTCGTCCTGGGTGGGGTCAATTTCAAGTCCGGTCCCCCCCTCGGAAAAGCGAACCAGGCGGAGGTCATCGAAATAGGCCTTGAGGCCCTTGGGTGCCGGTCCTCGGCTCGCATTGCGGCTGGCGAGTCGAATCTCGACGAGGGAGCCGCCGGGGCCTTTGCCATGAGCCAAGTCGTTGCCGTCCACAGCGATCTCGGTTTGCTCTGGTCCAAAGCGAAGACTCAAGCGGTGCCAACCGGCTTTTCGCGCGAGACGTTGGACCGCAAGTGCGGGGCCTCCGGGGGACTCGACCGAAAGGCTCGCTTCCGACCAGCCGAGGATAACGCGGACGGTCTCGGGGTCGGCCGGGCTTCGGAACAGGAGATCGACGAAGCACTGCTGATCCGGCTCAATATTCCCGGCGTCGTAATAGGCGAGCTCGAGGCGGCCCGCCGCCACCGGCTCGTCGAGGCGACGGGTCACGGAGGTTCCCCCCGCAAGCACTTGCAGACTATGCTCACCAGAAACCTTCGGCCCGTTGACGATTTCGGGATCGCCCATGATCGCCCAACGATTGCCGGTCAAGGTTTCGAAACCGTCGTCGAAGACCTGCATCTCGCCCACCCGCTGAACGACCGAGCGGACTCCCTGGCGTGCGATCGTCACACGCCCTCCAACCGAGCTCTCGTCGAGGCGGACTTGCTTGCCGTCCACGAGCCCGAGCCGACCGGAAATTCTCCGGCCGAGACCGAGATCGACCCGGAATGGAGGAGAGCCTGCCGTTGGATTGGGGCCAGGTCCTTCAAAGGTGACCATGGCCCCTTTCTCGATCGGTACCGCCGAATCGTTTCCCTCGCTCGCAAATCGAACGACCGACGAGTCGTTGATCAGGAGCTTTCCGGAGAGCCGTCGGCCGTCGGCGTGCTGCAGCGTCCCCGACCAGCCCGGCGGAGACGAAGAGTCGCCGCCGCGAGCGGGAGCCCCGCTCGAATGAACCAGGAGAACGATCAATGCGAGAGTTCCGAGCCGTGTACTCATGCGGTCGATTCTACGGCGTTTTTTCCCTGCTCGGCAAGCATTAGTCCGGCCAAACCGGCCCCATTCCCGAGCCGACTTGATTGCCATGGCCCAGGCAGGGGCGTCCCAGTGCGGATCACGCCCGCAAATTCTAAGCAATCGGTCCTATTTTCCCAGAGTTGGCGATGCTGCAAATGGAGGACCTGTTCCACGACCTTCTGCTTTTCGTTCGACTCGCGATCGGGTGACGGATAGAACGTCTCGGACGCACTCCGTATTTCAGGTCCTCACCCAAGTTTCCGAGGAGTTTTGATCGATGCGCCGATGGCTTCGCTTTGCGTTACCCACTCTGCTTGCGACGGCGTCCTGTTTCACGAATCTCTGGGCCGCCGAGAATGACAAGCCGCTCCGGATCATTGTATTCGGAGCTCACCCTGATGATTGTGAGCTCGAGGCGGGCGGCGTCGCCGCTCGTTGGGCCAAGCTCGGCCACAAGGTCAAGTTTGTCAGCGCAACCAATGGCGATATTGGCCACCACGAACTGGCCGGGGCAATTCTGGCGCGCCGCCGCGCGGCGGAAGTTCAGGAGTGCGCCAAGATCCTCGGTATCATGACCGAGGTCCTCGATATTCACGATGGCGAGTTATTGCCGACGCTTGAAAATCGCCGGACGTTCACCCGGAAGATTCGTGAGTGGCAAGCCGATGTCGTGATCTCACATCGACCGAACGACTATCACCCGGACCATCGTTACACGGGGATTCTCGTCCAGGACGCCGCGTTCATGGTCATCGTCCCGAGCTTCTGTCCCGACGTGCCCGCGCTGAGGAAGAATCCGGTCTTTTTGTACACTGAGGATAGTTTCAAGAAGCCGAATCCGTTCCAGCCGGACGTTGTCGTTCCGATCGATTCCACGCTCGATCAGAAGGTTCGCGCGATCGACGCGCTTGGGTCCCAGTTTTACGAGTGGAACCCCTGGCTCGCCGGCTACCTCGATCAGGTTCCGGCCGGTAAAGAGGACCGGCTCGAGTGGACCCGGAAACGGGCGATCCAACGCTATGGAGCGATTGCCGATCGTTTCCGTGACAAGCTGACCAAGGAACTGGGAGAGGAGAAAGGAAAGGCCGTCAAAACAGCGGAGGCCTTCGAGGTTTGTGAATACGGAACTCAGCCGACCGAGAGTGAGCTGAAAAGGCTCTTTCCGTTCTTCGAGGCGGATTGAGAGTGCGTGACCTTCGGCATCGCGACTCGAGACGGCGCCCGAATGAGTCTCGATAAGTCTGGCAGCAACAAAAAAAAGCCCCGGAACATCGGTGCCTCTGGAGGAGGTCCGACATTCCGGGGCGTTGCGATCAGACTGACCAGCGAATCAGACCAGGTGTCTCGATCGAGTCAGTCGTCGGGACGACATCAAATCAAGGAGGGGTCGTGGCGACGGGGGGACCACCGCAGCGACGCAGGTGATCCTTGTCGATGTAGACGACCTCGACACGATGATCGACATGGTTGAACGGAATCGGGTAGTCGGACCAGTACGACTCGTCAAAGTAAACGGTGCACTTGTAGTGGCAGTGGACGAGCTGGCAGGGTCCGGCCAGAGGATAAACCTTGCAAGGGTCGATCTTGTCGCCGATCTTTTCGATGAGGAATCGAACGTTGTTCCTCTGAGTCTCATAGAACGGCGGTGATCCGTTCTTGAACTTGCTGACTTTGTTCCAGACTTCCTGTTCGCTGGGCGGATCGAGGCAAGTCGCCGGAGCGAATTCACCCACGATCGGGTCGAGAATGGGGACGCGATCCGCTTCCTCGCGTTCCATGTCTCGTTCGAGACGTTGCTGTTGTGACGGCAGGATCGGCCAAGCAAACGACCAGCCGGTCGGACGCAGTGGCGAAATGTTCCGGAATACGTAAGACAGGCCGCAACCGCTGTTGCACGTGGCGACAACCGCCAACAAGGCACCCGTCAGAATCCCGCGAACCCAGCGCGGGGTGATCGGGCCCCGATGCTCCGCGAATTGGGTCATTGGATCTCCCCTCCATGGAACTTGCGCGAACGCGCCGGCGGGCAATCCTGCCCCACCGGCCTCGGCGCCGGGTTCGTTGATTCGGCGCTGATGACCGATCGATTCGGCGTCGTGTCGAATCGACTGACCGGCCCATGTGGCTTAGTTATCGAACGAGGATAGCTCGGTGTGTGAGGAATTTCCTGGCTGGGACGCAAATTCCTCTTGCATCATTCTTCCTCGTGGCAAAGCCCTCATTTCTGAAGTCTTTGTTTCGAAATCAGGGGAGAATTTCCCTGGTCGTTAAACGACCGAAGAGCCGGCAGGAATGAATCCTGCCGGCTCTCCGGTGTTGAGGAGGTCATCTGATCTGGAGATCAGGGGCCGACTCAGTAAGCGAACAGACCGAACGGGTAGGGGGTGAAGAACGGTCGGGTGTAGTGCTTCTTGAAGTCGAGCCACCACAGTCCATCATCCCAGCGAAGCGTGACCGCCCGCCAGTCGAGGGGCACTTCGGGGTACGGGTGGGGCGGGCCGATGTTCGGCCAGGCCTGCCAGGGGTAGACAGTCGGGTAGCCGACCGCGGAGTAGTTGGGATAGGGGGCGTAGCTGGGCCAAGCGTAGTTCGGCTGGCCCGGAACGGCTGCCTGGGTAGCACCCGGCGCACCGGCAGGTCCCTCGGGAAGCGGTCCACCGTCATACGCGGGGCCGGCCGAGACGGCTCCGGCACCTGCACCACCGTCATAGATGATCTCGCCGCCGCCGACACCCGCCGCATTACCGAAGCGGTTGTGACGGCCCCCCATCGCGACTTGCGGCTGGTACTGCACGGGCTGAACCCGGCTGTCGCCTGCCAGCTTCAGTTGATCGCTCACCGCGGCCACGCCCTGAACCCCTTGAACGCGAGCGACCGCTTCGGCTTTCTGGGCCGGAGTGGCGACCGTGCCAGTGAGGGTGACCACACCGTCGCGGGTCTCGATCTCAATACGATATCCGGAAAGGGCCTGGCTCGCTCTGAGCGCCCCGGCGACAGCGTTGGCGGTCGTCTGGTTGGGGCTCTGGGCCATCGCCTGTCCCTGAGTCGACGCAGCGAAGCCGGCCACGAGGCCGAGTGCCTTGGAAATCCGTTTCAGTCCAACCAACATGGGCTTGTCCTTCTCCCGCCAGTATCCGACTCGACCACTACACACACGACGAGCGGGACACGTCGTTTGGGTCGGGGATTGGTCCGACGCTACTGCGTCTCGGAAGTGCCCGTTCCTGGCAAGGACGTCCCGGTTTTTACGCCGTAAGACACCCTTGGTTAAGGAAGCGGGCCGATCATCGCAACGGATGAAAGGGGCGGGTTGAATGGGTGTGTAATCAGGAGTTGCCTTCGCGATTCCATCCGCCGTACTCCGAATCGTCGCGAAACTATGTCGCGCGGTTTGGGCGTGTCAAATCGCAAGGCAAAAAAAAACCGGGGCCGAAAGGCCCCGTTGTAGGAAAACGTGTGTAGGACTAAGGTTACGAGTTCGCAAAAAGTTTATCGAGCGAGGTTTGCCTCAGGAGAGACCAGGCTTCGAGCGGGTACGGTCGTATCGGCTTGACCGTTTCCCATGGTCATACCGATCAGCAGGATCGTCATCGATCCACCGGCGAAGAGGGCAAAGTCGGAGTCGTGACGACCACAAAAGGCTCCCGCAAGGCCCAGGCCGATCATGGCCACGACGAAGCTTGCGCGTCCCCGATTCGCCCATCGAATCGACGAGGGGGGCAAGAGTCGACTCACGCAGAGCGCAATGACTCCAACAACCTGGAAGAGGATCACTGAGAGTTCGAGCATCGCGCAGAGGCGAAGGCTGGACAAGGCCATACAGGCTCCTTCCTTGGGCACTGTCTGGAGATGTGATGTCCGTCGCTGCGGCAAGATGAATAAACTTGAACGATCTGGAGCTAATGCAGGTTCAGAGCCAAACCTTGAGAAAACCTTAAAATGGTCGTTCCTGCGGCGAATCAAGAGGACAACTTGAGAAAAAAATAACCTCCGGCCCATTTTTTTGGACCGGAGGTCGGCAAAAACTACAAATTGTGGATCGTCAAACTTACAGAGTGCAAACCAAGGGGACGGGGACGAGTCGCGAGCCGGGTCGGTTCGAAGGCTTTGGCTTAGCGCCGGCGACCACGACCCATGATGGGCCTCTCGATCGTGCCAACACCGCTGATATCGAGGACCTTCCAGCCGTCTTTCTCATGCCGGGTCGTAATCGTGCGGCGGTACGACTCGCCATTCTGACCGGCTTTGCCGAGGATCAGGGCGAACTTGCCCGTACTTTTGGGGGTGTTGAAGCCGACGACCTCGAACCCCTCCATCTTGTTGGCCAGCTCGCTCAGGTCATCCTCGGTCAGGCTTTGTTCCACAATCGACTGGAAGAGCTTTTGATTCTTCGGCCCTGACGCTTCGGTCGGGGCGCGTCGGGCCGTGGCCTCAGCCAACCGTTCCGCGTTCTTTGACTTGAGGGCATCCAGGAACGCTTTTACGGCACCCGCCGGGGATCGGAAATCGGCGGGTGCTCCGTCACCGCCTGGATTGCCCCCCTCGGCTCCGCCCGGGTATCCCGGAATGGCACCATTGGTGGCGGGGTCGCCCGGTAAGCCGGGAATGTTGCCGCCCGGAGCGCCCAAAGCTCCTGCTCCCGCGGCGGGATCGATGGCAGCCGCAGCAGGAGGGAGCCCAGGGGCCATATTCGCAGCCATGCCTCCGGGGGCCCCGGCTGCCTCAGGGGTTGTCGAGGCCGCCGGCGTTTCCACCGGCAGAGGCTTGTTTCCCAGAGCCAGCATGTCCGCGGTCGCCGACGCGTTCTTCGCACGACTTGGATCCGCGGTCGCCGTCGTTGTTTCCGCCGCGGCAGGGGCGGCTGGCGTTTCGGCGGAGGTGGCCGGTGTTTCGGCGGAGGTGGCCGGCGTCTCCGCGGCGGCGACGGGCTCGGCCGTGGGGCGGGAGCGACGGCTGGAACCGAGGCTTCAGCGGGAGCCGCGTCGGCAGGGCTGCCGCTTCGGCTACGGCCGGACCAGGTGCCGGTGCCGCCGGAGCCGCCGGTGCCGCCGGTGCCGCGGCTGCGGCCGGTTCCGCGGCTGCGTTCGTGTCGGCGTCGGGGTTGGGGATATCACTTCCCCCGCAACCAACAATGGCAAGACACAGGCTGGCCAGCCCAAACATTGATCGCCAGGCATTCCCTAGGTTCATGAGTCGACGATCCTTTCCGAGAAAGGCTGGGGACGGATGTGCGACAGGTTGGACCTTTGGCCATGATTTGGCCAATACCAGCCGGCCCTTACTTGAAACCATTATGACGATGCTCGGTGACTTCGGTAAAGAGGGTGCATGGACGGAAGCAATTGGGAACAGCGGAGTGAAATGCGTTCCACCGCTCGCCCTCGGTCTGACTTGCTGCGATCGTGAAAACAAACCGACTGATCGCTCCGGCCGGTCGTCAACCACCGTGACCATTACGGTTCCAAACGCCGCCGGCCTTGCTCCGCCTAGAACTGCGGTTTAAGATAAAATGAGTATTCTTGCGAGCATCATTGCGCTGGAGCCACAGTAATGCCGTCAGCCCAGAAGGTTATCCTTCTCGTCGACGACGATAATGAAATCGTCGAATCCATGCGCGCCGTTCTTGAGAGCAAGGGCTACCGGATCATGGTCGCAAGAGACGGCAATTCCGGACTCACGATCGCCGAGCGCGAGAGTCCCGACTTGATCGTTCTCGACATGATGATGCCCAAGAAGAGCGGATTCCTCGTTCTCGAGAAGCTCAAGGGGCGATCGGGAGGCCTGATTCCGACCATCATGATTACGGGGAACGAGGGGAGCCGCCACCGGGCTTACGCCGAGATGTTGGGCGTTCGCGACTACATTCGCAAGCCGTTCGCGATGGAGAAACTGGTCAAATCGGTCGAGAAGATCCTCGAACCGCGCGCCAAAGGGGACGACCAGGACGATCGCTAAGTAGTCCGCGATCGTTGCGGGTTCGGAGCCGCTCGACCTTCCACCGCCGAATCAGGGGACGCACTCCCCTGTCGGCGGTTACGGGATCGGATAACCGAGAGGCCGGAGCAGGCTTGTCAGCGCGATCAATGGCAGGCCCATGATCGACGTGTAATCTTGCGTCTCGATACGATCGAAGAGCGAGATTCCCCGCTCCTCCAGCTTGTAGCTTCCCGCACAATCGAGGGGACGGTCGGCCGCGACATACCTTTCAAGTTCTTCACGCGACAACGGTCGCATGCACATTGTTGTGATATCAGTGTGGATGTAAGTCTGTCCTTGCGCCCACACCGCGAGTGCCGTGATCAGTTGGTGCGACTGACCCGCCATTGCCAAGAGCTGCTCGACAGCACCCTCGACAGTTCCCGGTTTGCCGTAAACCCGTCCCTCGAAACTGACGAGTTGATCGCTCCCGATCAGGGTTGCGTTTGGCTCGGCTTGACAGAGGCTTTGTGCCTTGGCGACAGCGAGGTGTTCAGCCAATTCTCGAGGTTCCCAATCCCCACGCTCCCGTTTCGAGGCCTCCTCGTCGACCCGAGGCGCAAGGCATCGAAACGGAAGTCCCAACCTCGCCAGCAGGGTTCGGCGATACGACGATGTGCTCGCGAGGACCAAGTCTTTCATGGGCCAAACCTTCGCGCTTGCCTTGTGGGGAGCCTGGCTGCCGCGCGACCCTTTTTATGGGGTGGGCCCATCGATCACAGCGGCCGAAATCGAACGGCTTCAATGACGATCGGGTTCACCATGCTCGGTCTTGAACTGGTGGTCGTAGGCTTCGAGCCAGGCTTTGGCGCGGGGGAGGTCGATGGCGCGGACCCAGACCCGGGGGGCGTCACGCAGGCTCCCGAGCGCGTCGTGCATGTCGTGCGTATCGGCAACTGCGGGCATCCCTTCCTCACTTAATTTGTCGGCTAGGAAGGTGGCCTGCATCAGGTCGCTCGCCCAGTAGGCTTCTACCAAGTTCTCAAGCGGCGGGGTGGCGCCGGGGATGGGATCGTTGCCTAAGGGCATGTCGAGGTCGAGCGGGGAGAGGGCTGGCTGAGCCAAATCGGCGGACACGAACGTGGGGTCCTCGACTCCATCACGGCCGGTCCCACACGACCAGCAGACATCAAACGAGGGGTCAACCTTCGTCGCGCATTTCGTACAGGTCCACATGTCGCGGTTACCTCAACGCATTGCCGTTGGATCGTCCACATGCTCAGAAAAGTATGGGCTCAGATCAGAAGACATCGACGCCTTCGCGGCGAGCCTTCTTTCGGAGCTCAAACTCATCGACCAGGCCACGCGCCCGAGCATAATCCTCGGCACGCACTTCGATTCGAGGCGAGAAGAGGGGCAGCACATATTCCGTGTTCCCCATGTGCGTTCCATTGGCGACGGCCATGATCCCGATCTCGGCCAGGCGGTCGACCAGGAACTTTGCCTCCGCCGAGTCGCGTGGTCGATAGCACTCCACGAGTTCGAGTGGTGGGGCGGGCCACTCCGGCTCAAGCGGCGATTCTTGCTTGGAACTTAAATCAGCAGGCCGATCCTCAATGGGGGCGGCGTCATCGGCCGTGACGAACGTCAGGTCTTCGACACCGTCGACAGACGTGCCGCAGGACCAGCAGATCTCGAACGACGGCTCGACGGTGACGCTGCATTTAGGACAAGTCCACATAATGAACTCCTTAAAGGAGCATTCCTTGCTGAGAGCGCACGACCGTTTGGACCGGGTTGGTCCTTCGAACGGCCGCGCGGTCGCTCCCTCGCTCTATCGTCTTCTCATAGTCGGAGCGTGTCCAGGAGTTCGGCTGCGGGCAGGATGTAGCCGAAGTAGAAATCGCCGAAGAGCGCGTATTTGGCCGAGCTCTCGTCGAACCGCATCGTGTATACGATCTCCTTCAGGTACGAGGGGTTCTTCGCCCAGAGTGTGACTCCCCACTCCCAGTCATCGAGCCCGGTGGAGGCCGTGATGAGTTGCGACACTCTTCCGGCGAATTTCATGCCGCTACGGCCATGGTGACTCATCAATTCCGAGCGTTCTTCAAACGGGAGCAAATACCAGTTCTGGTCTCCCTGCCGCATCTTGCTCATCGGATAGAAGCAGAGACAGGGCCAGTCGGGGAAGTCGGGATAGAGCCGCTGCTGGTTCATCGGTCCCAGCCGTGCGGCGTAGGATGCGACCTTTGTCTTGTAGCCAGAGCTTTCGGGATCGACCCCTTCGCGGTCGCGGAGGATTCGGCCGTACTCCTCGGCATCGGGCACGTACTCCGAGACCTCGGTGATCGAGTAGAACGAATCGGTCACCACCAGGGCTGGCCCAAGGGGCGATGCCTGGATTGCGATCTGGATCGCGTGAACGGCCTTCAGGTCGGTTCCAGCCAACATGATCCCGAAGTCGGCTTTGTGACCGGGGACCGCGAAGCACTGCAACTGGTTGGGGGCGCCCGGAGCGGCCGGGTCGAGTACCTTCTTCAAAACCTCGATCCCGTCCCGCCGCGTGTCGGCCGAGAGACCTGCCAGAACCGCCCGATCGACCTTGAAGAAAAGATGGAGGAAATGCCAACCTTCTTGAGGAACCAGGGTCGCCGGGATCTGTGTCGAGGATGCCGGTCGATGGCCATGTTGCGTCGGATGAGAGGTCGGCTGAGAAGTTGGTTCGGCGCCCTGCGACATGGCGGTTGCTCCCTAAGCGGGTTGAGTGTCTTGAGAACGTGCGATTCCCCGAGAGCATGAGGCCGGTGCGCGCGGAGCGCAAAGAGGCTCACCCCCCCCTACCCTACGATCGTCTGCCGAAGGGGAAGCCGGCTTCTCGGGTGATGTCAGCGTCCTCGTGAAAATTTCATCAAGGTTGCGTTGATGGTCCCATTCTACGCCGGGCGGAGCGGTGGGCCAAGGTGCTCGGATCGAGCCGAGGTTGCGGTCGGTCCACTCAGCGGATGGGAAAGATCAATGTGAAGGTCGTGCCTTGATTTGTTGCCGTTTCCAGTTCGATTCGTCCTTGATGCTCTTTGACGATATTCTCGCTGATCCAGAGTCCGAGGCCGGTTCCGAGGCCTTGCGGCTTTGTGGTGAAGAAGGGTTCGAAAATCCTCGCTCGAATCGCCTCGGGGATCCCGGGACCATCGTCTGAGAGCGCCAGGTAGACCTCGTTCTTCTCCGCATCCGACCAACTCCGCACTGCGATCGTCGCACCGGCTTCGACGGCCTGGATGGCATTCATGAGGATGTTGAGCAAGACCTGGTTGAGCTTGCCCGCGAAGCACGAGATCATGGGGAGTTCGCCCAGGTCGAGCGCGAGGTTGATTCCCTTATGGCGAATGTGGTAACGAACCAACTCCAGAGTCGTCCGAACGGCATCGTTGGGGTTGATCAGCTTACGGTCGGGCTCGTCAATCCGGGAGAAGTCGCACAAGCCGACCACAATCTCACGAACGCGCTGAAGCCCCTGTTTTGTGCTCAAAAAGAGCCGATCGAGATTCTCCAGGGCGTAGTCGAGGTCAATCCTTGCTTCTGCGAGACGGAGGGATTCGGGAATCGAAGCACCGAGGACGTTTCGGTACTCATTCACGAGTGCCGCGACGCCGTGCACGTCGCGGTCGAGCACGGCAATGTTGTTGGAGACATACGCCAGTGGGTTGTTGATCTCATGAGCCACTCCGGCGATGAGTTGGCCGAGACTGGCCATCTTCTCGCTCTGGACGAGGTGTCGCTGGGCGTCGTGGAGCTGGCACTGGACCGCCCCGAGATCCTCGTTCTGCCGCCGGAGTTCAATTTCAGCGGTTCGACGAGCGCGATCGAGCGATTGTCGCTCGAGTGTGCCACGGACCACGGCGGCCACACGAGGTGTCTGTAGGTCGTCCTTGGTCAGGTAGTCATTCGCTCCGCGTTCGAGCCAATCGACCGCGAAGCTCTCGCTGCCACTGCAGGTCACGATGACGACGGCCAGGTCGAGACAAAGCTCGGAACGTATTCGGGCGAGAGCCTGCTCACCGCTGATCTCCGGAAGCGGAAGAGTCAGGATCAGCAGGTCAAACGCCTCAGATTCCAGTCTTGCGAATCCGGCGGCTCCTGAGTCGGCGAACTCGAGTTCGAAGCGTTGAAGCGCAAGCTGGTCGATCAGCCGAGTGTGTTGATGTTGCCCGAGGATCAAAATCCGAGAGCGGGACGTAGCGGAGTCCATCGTCGGTAGCCTCATCCCAACGACAACGAGGCCAAGTCGCGGAAAAGTCTGGCAAATTGAACAGACCGGCCCGCCTGGGATCACCAACCGAGCCAAGGATCAATAGAGGATGGTGCGTGGGCCGCTTGAGCTCTAACTCAAGCCTATCGCGCCGGCCACGAGACCGCAAACTTCGCGCAGTTCGAACCCAGTCCATTCTATAGGACAGCGAGGAATCGGAAGTACCTGCGCAACCCTTAAGATCGGCTTGTTCCTCAACAACTTGTGTAATACGATGCCGAAATCGCCGTCTAATTCGATTGGGCTCGAATCGGAAATCGAGATCCCAGGGCGGTTTAACATTGGCAAGGGATGAGAGCCGGTGTCACGACCGATGGCGGCCGGCTCTGCGGAATCCTTGCTCGGGAGAAGACGACATGGCGAGCGCCGAGCGAACTCGAGGCCGGATCTACGATGATATTACCCAGACGATCGGCAACACCCCGCTGATCCGCCTCAGGCGCGTTACGGAAGGCTGTCATGCTCAGGTCGTTGGTAAGCTTGAAAATTTCAATCCACTTTGGTCGGTGAAAGACCGCATCGGCGCGGCGATGCTTGACGCCGCGGAGGCGGAGGGCAAGCTTACGAAGGACACGTTGATCGTCGAGGCCACGAGCGGCAATACCGGCATCGCGCTTGCTTTTGCGTGCGCGGCGCGGGGCTATCGGCTCATGGTGACGATGCCCGAGAGCATGAGTCTTGAGCGGCGGCGTTTGCTCAAGGCGTTTGGGGCCGAGATCGTCCTGACCCCCGCCGCCGAGGGAATGCCAGGCGCGGTCCGGAAGGCGGAGGAGATCGTCAACAACACTCCGCAGTCGTACATGCCGCAACAATTCAAGAATCCGGCGAATCCCGAAATCCACCGCAAGACCACGGCGGAGGAGATCTGGCGCGACACCGACGGAGCGGTTGACTTCTTCGTCAGCGCCGTGGGCACCGGTGGTACCATCACCGGGGTCGGCGAGGTCTTGAAGAGCCGGAAGCCCACCGTCAAAATCATCGCCGTCGAGCCGGTGAACTCGCCAATCCTGACCCAGCACCGGAAGCATGAGCCGCTCAAGCCAGGACCCCACAAGATCCAGGGGATTGGCGCTGGCTTCATTCCCGACGTCCTCAACACCGAAGTCATTGACGAGGTCGCCCTGGTCCGCGACGAAGAGGCGTTTGAGATGGCACGCCGACTGGCGAGCGAGGAAGGGATGCTCTGCGGGATTTCCTGCGGTGCGGCGGTCGCCGGCGCACTTCAGGTCGCCAAACGCCCCGAGAACGCCGGAAAGCTGATCGTTGTGCTTCTTCCCGACCTCGGCGAACGTTATCTGTCGACCCCGCTCTTCCCGGAATAAAATGAGCGGACTGGAACCCACGTTTTCCCACGAGATATCATGAGCGACTCGCCCCGCATTCTCACACTTCCGCGCGCGATCCACGACGCGATGGTCGAACATTGCGTTCGCGAGGCCCCGTTGGAGTGTTGCGGAATTCTGGGCGGGTTCCCCCCCCTGGTCTCTTCGTTCCATCCACTCCGCAATACCTCGGCCAGCGAGACTCGCTACGACGCCGATCCACGCGACCTGATCGACGCGGTCAACTCGCTCCGCGCTCGGGGGGCCGAGATCCTCGCCATCTATCATTCACATCCCCGCTGGGCCGCCATCCCGAGCCAGACCGACCTCCGTGAGAACTATTACGGGGAAGTGCCCCGAATTATTGTCTCACTCCTCAATTCCGAGCCCGAGGTCCGGATCTGGAGGCTCGATCCCCAGTCGTTCGAGGAACTTCCCTGGCGGATTGCCGAGGTCTGAGACCGACGCGTTGCCGTTGCCGTTGAACCCGTGGACCTGAGCCGCTACACTACCCCTTCTTGTCTCCTGAGGCCGAGACCGGCCAAGGGCTTCGGTCAACACAGACCCGATTTCCGCGGGGTTCGACTCTTCATGCAGCGCACCTTGATCATCTTCAAGCCCGACACGGTTCAGCGACGGCTCGTCGGCCAAATTCTCCAGCGGTTCGAGAGCAAAGGGCTGCGGATTGCCGCTCTGAAACTCTTGCAGGTCGATCGCTCGCTGGGCGAAAAACACTATGCTGAGCATCAAGGGAAGCCGTTCTTCGATGGCCTGATCGACTTCATCACCGGTGGCCCGGTCGTCGTCGGCGTGCTCGAGGGGAACGAAGCGATCACGGTCGTACGGAGCATGCTGGGTGCGACCAACGGCGCAGCCGCGGCACCTGGCACTGTCCGGGGCGACTTCTCCATCAGCAAACAGAATAACCTGATTCACGGTAGCGATAGCCCGGAATCGGCCCAGCGCGAAATCGCCCTCTGGTTCCGTCCCGAAGAAGTGGTCGACTACACGATCGACGGCAGCCAGTGGGTCTTCGGAGGGGCGTGACGTCTCTCTTTTAGGTTGGAGCGCAACAACATGGCGGACCGCCCACGGAAGCCGTTGTTCCCGAACCCGTTCTACGTCGTACTGCTGGTCACAAGCACGCTCTTCGTGCTGACGGCGCTGGCGTACGTCGTGAGCCCCTATGTCGGGGCTGAGGCGAACGGTGTTCGGCAGGCCGCCAAGCCCGGGGCGGCGTCCCTGGCGTTGGCGGCTTGGCTCGATCGCAATGGGCCGCTGGCGCTGGGAGTCGAGTTCGTTCTGATGCTCGTCTTCGGCCTCCTTGCGATGGCGACCGATGAATGGTTTCCCTCGAAGGCTCAGCGAAGCGGTCCTTGATTCTTGATGGGGCAAGGAGAACGACTGATGGCGTCTCGGGAGATCGAACGCGAGGTGGCGAAGCTCCGCGAAGAGATTGATGGCCACAACCGTCGCTATTACCAGGACGCCGCACCAAGCATCAGCGATCGGGAATTCGACCGCCTCATGAAGCGGCTCGAGGAACTCGAGGCCGAAGCGCCCGAACTTCTCACCCCCGACAGCCCCACACAACGGGTTGGCGGAGAACCGCTGGCGTCGTTCAAGACGGTGACTCATTCCGTCCCGATGCTTTCCATCGAGAACACATACAACTACGGCGAGATCCGCGAATGGGATGCGCGGATTCGCAAGGCCTTGAATCCGGGCGAGACCGTCCGCTTCGCCGTCGAGCTCAAAGTCGACGGCGTTGCCGTGAGCCTGCGCTATGAGCAAGGCCGTTTCGTCCTGGGCGCGACCCGGGGCGACGGCGAACGGGGCGACGACGTGACGGCCAACTTACGGACCGTTCGCACCATTCCGCTCGTCCTTTCCGACGCCCCTCCACCGGTGCTCGAGGTCCGCGGTGAGGTCTTTATGACCAACTCGGAACTCGTCCGGCTCAATGAGCTGCGGCTCGCCCGCGACGAGGCACCATTCGCCAACCCGCGTAATTCGACGGCGGGATCGCTGAAATTGCTCGACCCCAAGCTCTGCGGCCAGCGGCGATTGAAGTTCATCTCTCATGGTCTCGGTGAGTTCGAAGGGATCGACGTCTCCTCCTACACCGAGTTGCAGAACCTGCTTCGCTCGTGGGGCATTCCCGTAAGCTCTCAGAACGAGACTTACGAGACGATCGACGAGGTCATTGCGCACGCCGAGCGGTGGTCGAGCTTGCGGAACACGCTCGACTTCCAGACCGACGGTCTGGTCATCAAGGTCGACGATCTCGGGCAGCGAGCGCGGTTGGGAACGCGGAGCAAGAGCCCCAGGTGGGTCATTGCCTTCAAGTATGAGGCCGAGCAAGCGGTAACCAAGATCGTCGGGATCACCGTCCAGGTGGGCAAGACCGGAAAGCTGACCCCGGTAGCTGACTTGACGCCGGTACCTCTCGCTGGCACGACCGTGAAGCGGGCGAGCCTTCATAACGCCGACGAGATCCTGCGGAAGGATGTCCGGGTTGGCGACACGGTTGTGATCCAGAAGGCGGGCGAGATCATTCCCCAGGTGGTTCGCGTCGAGGCGGAGGCACGTGACGGCAGCGAAACGCCGTTCGTCTTCCCCACCCGCTGCCCAAGCTGCGACGGTCCCGTCGAGCGGGGTGACGGTGAGGTGGACTTCCACTGCGTGAATCCGCCCTCGCGCTGCCCTGACCAGCTCAAGGAGTGGATTCGCTGGTTCGCGCATCGCGATGCCATGGACATCGAGGGACTGGGCAGCAAGCTCATCGAGCAGGTCGTGGATCGAGGCCTCGTTCACGGCCTGACCGACCTCTACCGACTTGACGAAACGACATTGGCCGGCCTCGAGCGGATGGGGAAGAAGTCCGCTCAGAATCTCCTTGCCGCTCTGGAGGGGAGTAAGCGCCGTCCCTTGAATCGGTTCCTGACCGGCCTGACGATTCGGCACGTGGGGACGCGGAGCGCCGAGATCCTGGCGCAGCGGTTCTCGACGCTCGAGGCCATTCGTACGGCTCCCCTGGTCGACCTCGAATCCGTCCCCGAGATTGGACCCGTGGTCGCGGCGAGCGTCTTCGAGTTCTTCCAAGATCCGGAGAACCAACGCTTACTCGATGAGCTTCCGTCGGTTGGCGTGCTGCCGGAACCGGTCGTGTACGCTCCTGAGAGCCGCGCAGGGCTTCCTCTGGCAGGGAAAACGTTCGTGATCACGGGCACCTTGCCGAACCGAACCCGGCCCGAGGCCGAGGCGCTCATCAAGAGCCAGGGGGGCAAGGTCACCGGCTCGGTTTCCAAATCCACCAGCTATGTGGTTGCCGGGGCCGAGCCTGGGAGCAAGATCGAGAAAGCCCGCCTGCTGAATATCCCCGTGATCGACGAGGCTGAGCTGGAAGGGCTGACGAGCTCATGACCGATCAATACCCGCTGGCACCCCCGTCTTTCCGGGGATCGGAACCGCCGATCAGTACGCCGCGGTCGACATCGATCCGGATCGCCTGATAGCCGCCGAATCCGCCAGGAGATTCGACGATTCGGTGTCCCTTCGCCTCAAGGGCCCGGCGGATCTCCGGGCTGATCTCCGACTCGAACGCGACCGATCCACCTTCCTGGGCTGGAGTGCCTGTCGGCTCGGAGGAGCCGAAGTGGCGGAACCGCGGGGCGTCGCCGGCGTCTTGAACGTCCATTCCATGGTCGATCATATTGCTAAGGACTTGTGCGTGGCCCTGGGCCTGCATGTCCCCCCCCATCACGCCGAAGCTGAGCCAGGGCTGACCCTGCTTCGTGACGAAGCCGGGGATGATCGTGTGGAACGGCCGTTTGTGGGGGGCGAGCCGGTTGGCGTGCTTCGGATCGAGGGCGAAGAGGCAGCCACGATTCTGAAGGGGAAAGCCGAGGTTTCCCGGCACGTGCTTCGATCCGAAGCCGACGAAGTTGCTCTGGATCAGGCTGACGGCGTTGAAGTCTTTGTCGACGACTGTCAGGTAGATGGTGTCGGCCCCGGCCGGCTCGCCGGGAATCGGCCGTTCATTGGCGTGGTCGCGTTGGATGAGTGGGGCCCGAGTGGCGGCGTATTCCTTGGAGATGAGGGAGGCGACCGGCACGTTCGCGAATTCAGGGTCGGTGTAGAACTTGGCTCGATCTTCGTAGGCCAACTTTTTCGCCTCGATCATCAGGTGAAGCGATTCGGTGGAATTGGCGCCCATGGATTTGAGATTGTAGGGCTCGAGCAGATTGAGCATCTGGAGCGTGGCGATCCCTTGTCCGTTGGGAGGGAGCTCCCAGACCTCATAACCGCGATAGGTGGTTGAGACCGGTTGGACCCAGGTACTCGTGTGGTCGCTGAAATCGTTACGGGCGAAAAGCCCGTCGACTTGCGCCGAGTAGGCCAGGATCGTGTCGGTCAGCGTCCCTTGGTAGAAGGCGTCGCGGCCGTCACGCGCGATCGTTTGGAGCGACCTTGCGAGATCCTGGTTGCGGAAGACGTCCCCCACCTCAGGCGACTTTCCGCCCGGGAGAAAAAGGGCCGCCGCGGTCGGGACCTGGGCCAGGGAACGAGCGGCCGACTGCCAGTCGCTCGCGATGATCTCGCTGACGGGGAATCCGCCCTCAGCGTACTGAATTGCGGGGGCGAGGAGATCGGGCCAGCCCTTGGTACCGAACCGTCGCCGGAGCTGGTCCCAGCCGTCGACGCAGCCCGGAACCGACCAGCTCAACGGACCGTTGGTGGGGATCTCTTTCAGCCCTTTGGATGCATAGAGATCAAGCGTGGCGGCATAGGGAGCGCGGCCGCTGGCGTTGAGCCCGTAAAGCGTCTTGGTTTTTGCATCCCAGACAATGGCAAAGAGGTCCCCTCCAAGTCCGCACGACATCGGCTCCACCACGCCCAGCACCGCATTGGCGGCAATGGCGGCGTCGATCGCGTTCCCCCCATCTTGAAGCATCCGGATCGCCGCCGCGGTGGCGAGCGGTTGGCTGGTCGCTGCCATGCCGTGACGAGCCACGACGGCCGAACGCGTCTTTTGCACGGTTCCGCTGGGTCGATCGTGTGCCTTGACAACGCTCGCTTCGGATGAAAACAAGAAGATAATGAATGCGGAAAATTTGATGCGACTAAGGAGACTCGCTCGCCTCGGCATGTGAAACTCCTTCCCGATCAGTCGTCTGGCCGGCCCGACCGGTGGATTACGGCCTGGAGGAAACCGGCAGGGCGACTTGCCGACGGGATTCTCGACGGGTGGGCCACTCATGTTGCTGGAGGAGGGGCGAGAAGTCCATGATTTATTCGGCGTTGCCAGAGCGGCCAAGAGTGGCGGCCAGCCGATCGATGGTTGCGCGTTGAGCGAGCGCTGTTTGCGCCCCCGGCTGAGTGACTGCAAGGGCGGCGGCCGCGGAAGCCCAGACTGCTGACTCGAACAGGGGTCTTCCTTCCGCGATCGCTGTCGCCAGAGCCCCATTGAAGGCATCGCCCGCCCCGACGGTGTCAATCGCGTCGACGAGGAAGGCTTCGATCGCCCGGCAGGTCACTCCCGCCGCATCGCGGGAGAAGACGAGGCAACCTTCTTTTCCGATCGTCACGACCACCGCGCCGACTCCTCTTGCAAACAACGCTTCAGCAGCCTGGCGGATCCCGTCAGGATCGTCCCGGTTCGGCCGCCCTGCCAGGGCTTGAACTTCGAGGTGGTTGGGAGTAAGGAGATCCACCTCGCGGAGAATTTCGGAGTCGAGCAGGCGGATATCGGCGGGAGCGGGATTGAGGATTACATACATGCCCGCCCGATGGGCTCGATGAACGGCGCGGGCGACCGTCTCCAGAGGAACCTCGAGACCCGCGAGCAGAACCTCCCCCGGTTTGAAGACCGAGTCAGCCAAGCGATCGATCGCCGCGGGGGCAAGATGTGCGTTGGCCCCTGGCGCAACGCCGATCATGTTCTCTCCCGCATCGTTGACGAAGATTAATGCCACGCCGGAAGGGATGTCGGGAACGACCAGAACATCGGAAACATCAATGTTTTCGCCACGATAACGGTCCAGCGCCTGCTGACCCAGCGGATCATCACCCACGGCGGAGAGAAAGTGCACGACAGCCCCCGCTCGACGCGCGGCGACGGCCTGATTTGCTCCTTTGCCCCCGGGTCCGCTGACGTACGAACCCCCCAGAAGCGTCTCGCCGGGCGCAGGGAGACGGGGAAGCTGTACGGTCATGTCTGTATTGATGGAACCGAGAACGACGACGCGAGCCATGAACTTGCGCCCTCGTTTCAGAGATAATCCTCGCGAATCGGATGAAATACGTCGAGTGCCACGGCCGGTCCGTCCAACGCGCGGACCCGATGGACGATCCCACCGGGGATGCGCCAGAGATCACCCGGTCCAAGAATTCGAGTCACGTCGCCGATCGTGAACTCCAGTCGCCCGGACACCATCATCCCCATCTGCTCGTGGGGATGGGAGTGGTCCAGTACGACCGATCCCGCCTCGAAGGTGACGACCGACAACATCATCCGCTCGCCGGGCGTCGTGCAGATTTCGACGCCCGGAAAGATCTGATGACGCGAGCCGGTGCCGGCCGGGACAAAATAGGGATCCGCGCTCGAGGGATCGCTCATCGGGATCGTCCATATTGTGTGGCCACAAACTCGCCCGTTCCCGCGAGGAACTGGGCGCGGTCGGTGCCCAGGGTATCCTTGAGGATATCATCGAGTTTGGCGGGATTTTCGAGGAGGTCTTTCACGAACTGAGGGAGGGCTGCCCGCGTCTGCGGACCCATCGCCAATGCTTCGATGATACCGAATCCAATGGCACGCACGCTCTCAGGTTTTCCTTCGCCCCCCAGGGCATCGTTAGCCCGGTTCGTCCAGCCAAGCTCGAACTGCTCGAAGGCTGCGCGGCGGAGTTGCTGCGTGTTCGGGCTACGTGGATCGACCCGTGACCCAAAAAAGGAGCCCAGCCCAAGGCTCAACCACACCGGTGCTTTCTCTGACTCGCGCTTTACGACGCCCGTCGCGATGTAGTCGGTGATCAACCCGCCGAGCGACCGATCCGCATCCGTCGAGTCGTCGCGGCTCTTCTTCTTCGAGCGGCCGGTCCGCCTTGCGGGGCTCGCCGGCTCGTCGCGTCCACCGAGCGGGTCGACGACCGCGATATACGGCTCGGCATCGCCAAGATTCGCGGTTCCCTGTTCCAGCTTGTCGACTTCACGATTCTCGTTGCTTCGGACGAATTCGACGAAGTGACTTCTCTCGTTGAAGACGTAGAGTCCAATTTTCTCGAGGGGCTCTCGCGATCCCGATGGTGAGATCAGGCCGATGATTTTCGGATATTGGGCATCGGCGAGCTTGAGTGTGGAATTGACCCGCTCCTTGGGGAGAACGCCGAAGAGCATGAAGTTCTTGCCCGGCGTGACCTGCGGGGTGTCCTTGGCATTTCCCTTCTTCCAGCGCTCCAGTCCCTTCGCCTCGACAAGTTTGTCGCGGTCTGCCACGGAGAGCTTCGCGAGTTCAGCGGTACGAAGTTGCTCAGGTGTCGCCGCATAAGATGTCAGAAGGGCTTTCGGATCCGTTCCATCGAAGATGGCGCCTGCCTTTACCCACGCGCCAACCTTCTCAATCGCCGCCTCCGAGAGCTGGCGGTTGGCGTTTCGGGGCATTCGTGGTGTCTCATCACCAGTCAACCGAAGGTAGAGGTGACTCTCCTCAGGCATCCCAGCCACGAAGCCCGCCCCCCCTGCTCCCCCCTTCTTGAGCTTCTCGAAGGTGGTCAGGTCGAGCTTTCCGTTCTTCGCCATCGCTTTTTCATTGTGGCAACCGATGCAGTTGCCGACCAGGATCGGAGCGATGTCTCGCGAAAACTTCAGCCCATCCTTCTCGGGAGCCGTGGGCGTCTCGCCGGTCTTGGGAGTTGAATCCGGGTCAGTCGGTTCCGACACCTTCGCCTTTTCTAGTCTCTTCTTCGTTCGTGTTTTCTGCGCAATTCGAATGATTTGAGGCGCAGTAAGCGGGGGCCGGTTCGTCAACTCCCCGCCACTCGCTTCGTCTTTACTTGGCGAGGCGGGCCGCTTGGACGTCTCTTCCGACAGCGCCACTGTCGCGAGCGTCAAGCAAACGAAACTGAGGCTCGAGAGGATTCTCAACATGGTCCGATCCCCACCTCAACTTGAAACATCACGATTGGATGCGTTCAGTGTCCCACGCGTGTTCAGGTTTAGCAAGGCACTGAGCGGCCTGGTTCGGATAAACCTTTGGATGCGAGAATGCGACGATCGATCGGACGAGAAGTCAGCGAGTTCAGCCAGGTGACCGGGCGACGATCGAAGTGGGGACTTGGATGACCTTCGGTGTGGCACCCGGTGGCTGGGGATTGCGTCTTCCAGTCTCTTTGATCCAGTCTCAGAGTTCAGCGTTGAATGGTCAAGGGGATGGAGGCAGATGTGGAGCGCCCGGCGATCTCGTCCTTCTGAACAATCCGGAGTTCATAGACGCCTGGCGGAATTGTGTCGGCCAGGACGATCCGGTAGTTCACGTAGTAATCGCGTCGTCGTCGTCGGCAGACATCTTCGGCCGAGCCGAGCGACTGCGCCCAGACAGGGTCACCACCGCCGGTTGGGACAAGCTCGACATGTGACGAGAGCCGGGAGTGGAACTGCTCGCCCGCCGCGGAATATTGTAATCCCGACATCTCGCAGTAGACGATCAGCGGTTGGCCCGCTTTGCACGCCGCGGTGTCCAAAGGATCAAAATTTCCGAACCCGTTGACCTTCCGGCAGAGCCTCAGTTCACTGACCTCGAGCGGTGCTTCGCCCTCGAGTGCAACGACCGCCGCGCGAATCTCGGCGCCTCGAGGCAGTTCGTCCGCGTCCGTGGCTGTGGATGCGGACTCGTGGGGAATTCCAAGCGCGGCCAGAGCCATTCGCCAGGGCCGAACCTGTTCCGATTTCCCATCAACCTTGAGGTCATCTGCCGCGATCGCATCCAGGAGACGGGATCGCTGGGACCAGGCACTGGAGCCAGAAGCCCTCGCCTGCTCGCTTGCGATCTTCCGCAACCGGGTAATCCCCTCGCCCCAGAGTTCACGAGGGTCGACTGGTTTGACCGTCTTCTCGGGATCGATCGGCACATGGGTCGCTTTGATGACCGAATTTGATTCGCTCAGGGCGCGGAGGGCGACCAGTTTGGGATCAGGTTTTGGTTCTGCCCGCGGCTCGGGAGTCGGCGGCAGAGTGTCGACTTGAGTGAACCGAGTTGCCGAGTCCGGTTCGACCTTGCTGGACTCTCCCGAGTCGGCTCCCCCATTCAAGCTCAACGCGTTCAAGCCCGTCTGCTCAGTTTCAGCTTCAGCTTCGGCATTAGCCTTGGCGAGTGCTTCGTCTAGCAAAGGGGTTGGCGCGTCTGCCGGATCGGGGTCATTGATTGGGATGAGTTGAGGGGTGAGAGGGAGCGGAGGAAGCGCTCCGCTTTCATCGGTCGGATCTGTTGCCTCAGCGGCCGTTTTCATTGCGACCATCGGCAAAGGAACGGGATCCGGCTTCGGGACGTGGACCTGATTCGAATTGGAGCGAGGCACCGGGATCTGCGCGCACCCTGGTGCGGTCAGCACCGTGGCAATGGCGATCCAGGCTAGACCCACGATGGTCCGCCTCTGTTGGCTGCCGTCGGACATCGGACGACCCCTGCTTCGGCCGCGAGAGAGATGATGGATCCGTGGAACCGATTGTTCCTTGGAGGCCATGGAAAGGGACGTCGCGTCGGTGTACCTGATCTCCCGAATTCGGGCAAGCTCAAAGCGAGGTTCGGTCGCCTTCGGGATCGGCGGCGAGCGCGGCCAGGCGCTGGACGATTTCCCTCATTTTTCGCCGATATTCGCGATCAAGCGCACGCGCGGTGACGAGGTCGACGCGCTGGAAGACGAGGCGATCACCCTCTCGAAGTTGACCGATCCGAGCCAGGTCCGCGGAGATGATGTGAGCCACCACAGGGTAGCCACCCATCGTGCCACAATTGACTCCCAGGATAAGCATCTGTCCGCCGGCGACCTGAATCGAACCGGGCGCCACCGGGATTGAGAGCGGCTCGGCCGCGGTCCGTACGTGAAGCGGTGTCCCGGCGATGCGAAGACCCATGCGATCGCACTGTCCCGTGACCCGGAAACTCGTCCCTAGCCACTCCTCGAGACTGCCGACGCGATTGGCATCGGGTCCGTCGACGACGCGAATCGGGTACTTGGCGGGCTCGCACCAAGGAAGAAAGCGTGGATGGCGATTGAGCGTGGCACCTGGTTGGGCCGCGAGCGTTACCCCCGAGTGGAGTCGGGTTTCTTCCGCGCGGCTCCCGAGTCGGACGTTCGTTTGCCAGCCCCCTCGCACGGCCAGGTACGTACGAGCGCCGAGGGAGGCCCCGCCGATCCGAAGTCGCTCTCCCGGCTTCATCGAACAAGAGAGGGGAAGTGTAAGAGGACGCTCTGCGCCGTCACGATCGATCAGACTCGTTTCCATGGGCGCACCGGCCAGGGCAATCGCGAGCGGGATTTGGGCCTCGTAGCTCCCACCGAACAGCGTCATCTCGAGCGTTGCGGAGTCTGGCGAGTTACCGAGGAGGCCATTGGCGATCTCGAACGCGTCGCGGTCAAACGCGCCGGCGCAGGGAACGCCCCACTCACGGAAACCGGACCGTCCCCGATCCTGGATCGTCGTGAAATGACCTGGACTGAGGATCAGAAGTCCCATCTCAGACGAAACCTTTCATGACGATCGCGTGCCGCGCGAGCAGAGTGCGGATCGTGCCGGCATTCTCCACCGCTCGCGGATCATCTCCATGAATGCAGAGGCTTGCGACTCCTTCGTCGATCAGGCGGAGAACCTGTAACTCGATCTCCCGGGGTTCGGTGAGGATTGCGTTCGGTTCCGAGCGCGGGACGAGACGGCCGTCGTCGTGATAACGACGGTCTGGAAATCCTTCGGTCACGAAAATCACACCCTGGTCTCGCGCTCGAGCTTGCAGGATCGATCCAGGTTGACCAAGCAAGGGAAGCTGAAGGCGAACCATGGCGGAGAGAACTCCATCGGCGACTTCAGCCTGGTGCTGAGCCTGATTGTAGAGCGCTCCGTGGGGCTTCACGTAACGAAGGACGAGGCCAACCTCGGCGGCCATCAACGCCAAGGCGTCGACCTGGGCGAGCACCAGTTGTTCCACGGCCTCCGCGGAGATCGTCCGTTCTTGTCGGCCAAAATGGTCCCGATCCGCAAAGCCCGGATGAGCGCCGAGGATGACGTGGCGTCGGGCCACCTCGCGAAGCGTCGCGAGGATCACTGCCCGATCGCCGGCGTGTGCACCGCAGCTCAGACTGGCGGACGTCACTAGCTCGAGGATCTCTCGATCGTTGGGAAACCCCTCACCCAGGTCGGCATTCAGGTCGATCGAGCGCGTTGATGCTTGATTCACAGGAATTCCCCCTGCCTTGCTGCGAAATCCTGGGCACTCATCGGCTCGAAGCGAATTCGGTCTCCGGCCCGGATCGGGAAGCGGGCGCGTTCGACATCCACGATTCGGAGCGGAGTGCGGCCGATCAGGTGCCAGCCACCGGGCGACGGATTGGGATAGACGCCGGTTTGCCGACCCACGATCGCGACGGAGCCGGCGGGGACTTGCTGCCTCGGGACTTCGCGGCGCGGCAGACCGCTCAGTCCCTCGGGTAAGTAGCCCGCGTAGGGGAACCCGGGAAGAAACCCAATCGCGTAGACTCGATAGTCGGTTCCGGAATGGAGCGAGACAACCTCTGATTCTGTTAAGCCGAGCCGGCGGGCGATCTCCGGTAGGTCTTCGCCATCGTAGAGAACAGGAAGGCGGATGAGCGTGCCCTCGTCCTCGGAAAACGGGCCGCCAGGCGAATCGACCTGGCGAAGCTCAGCTTCGAGGTGGTCCAGGTCCACCAGGTCAGGATCAGCGAAGACGGCTGCGGTTCGGTAGGCGAGGACGACGTCAAGAATTCCGCTCCATGTCTTCCCCCGAACCGCGGCCGTCCAGGAGGAAGCCTCGTCCTCCGTGGCAAAGTGGGCGAGGAACGCGCGATCACCGAGTGGTCCCAGCGAGATCATGGCGAGCAAAGCCCCGGTCCGTATTGCGATTGCGTCACCGAAACCAGTGGCACGACTGGCCATCCCTGATTTCCCTCAATTCTTCGGGCAACCCCCTCGGATCGGCGATCACCACTTTGGAAATTTCGCCCGGGCCAGCCAAGGCGACTCGACTCCTCCCGAATGCCCTGTGCACTCGATTCGAGGAGTGGCAGGTGCTCAGGGGCTCACGGGAACGCAACCGACGTGGAAAAAGGGCGGGTCCTCCCGAGCGACAAAACGCTTTTCGCCTGATAGGGTGGATGTGGAGACGTCTTTCGTTCCTCCACGTATCGAAGAGTGTATCCGATCCGGGATCGGAGGGTGATCGTGGGACTCGGCTCTTTTTTCGTTGTCCTGGCCCTGATGATTGGGGGAGATCCTCCCCCGACTCCGGGGACGGCAGCCGATGAAATCACACTTCGGGATGGTAAGGTCCTGCTCGGCCAAGTGGTTGAGCCGGCTCCTCGCGGGACGCTCGTGGTTCTTGTGAAACGGGCTTGGGCCGAGGCGGAAATCCCGGACTGGTACGCACGGTGGAAGAGTGTCGAAGCACCGTCACTCCGTCGAGCTCGCACGCAACGGCTCGATCGGCTTGTGGCTTGGCGACGAACTCGGACTCCGTTCGCCAATGCCGATGATGCGATCCTGGCCTGGATCAACCGAGAAATCGCAGCCTTGGGTGATCCGGAGACGAACTCCGAATCAACGCTCATGTCCGTGAAGTTGAACCGTGGCGAAGTCCGGTCGGTTGTACGTCGTCCCAAGAGTTCGGCGAAGATGCTCAGGCAAGGTTGGCTATCGGGCTTTCCTCGCGCGGAGTCGATGCCGCTGGACCGCCTGGCGGAGTCGCTGGAAGGACGAGGATTCGCGGCCGAGGAGGGACTCACTCCCGTCTCGGTGGATCGCCTCCTCCCTCTTCCCGTCGAGACCGAGGCGCAATGGACCACACGCCGAGCGGCCACCGAGGTGTCGACGGACCCGGGCTTGAAGTTTGTCAGGACCGGGTCGATTCTCTTGCCTGAACCTGAACCCGGGCAGCCGCTTCAGATGGGTGGAGCACTCTCCGCGCTTTCTGATCTGACGAAGCTGCTTGAGGATCGCGCGACCGATCCGCTGGTCGAGTCACTCGGCAAAATCGCGGCCCGTGGTCGCATCGGCGCTCTTGTGACTGAATTGGAGATCAGTCCCGACTTCACCATGGTTCGGGTCAACTCGACCCTCTGGGTACGAAGGGCCGATCGCTGGGTTCCCGCCGGCTCGCGAAGCGCAGCGGTTCGGCCCGACGAACTCGCGGCGAATGCGGGAGCACCGCTGGCCGACGATCCCCAAGTCAAAGGGGTCTTCAAGTTGGCGGATTCGATCGGGTTGGGAATGGTTTCGGACGAAATGAAGAAACGGAGCCTGAGTATCGGGGCCGCGACTCAGCAGGCGCTCGGGAAGGTTCGTTCGGCGATGCTTGATGAGATGAATCACCTCATTCTGCCTGTCCACGAGACGCCGACCTCCGAGGTGAAGCCTTAATTGTGAGGGCTCAACCCGTTTCTCTGGCGGAAAGTCCGGTTGAGTGGTCGAAATTCTCCGTGTATCCTGGGCAACGCACGACGTGCGATCGCTCCGGTTCAGTTCAGAACGTTTGTATCAACGCGCATTCCACGCGAAGGGGTCCCGCTGATGGGCTTGTTCTCCGGAAAAAAGGGACTTGTGCTGGGAGTCGCCAATGACTTCAGCATCGCCTGGGCGATCAGTCAGAAGATGCTGGCGGAAGGGGCGGAGATTGGCTTCACCCATCTGCCCGGGGACAAGATGGAGCGGCGCGTTCGCAAACTTGCGGACCCGATCGGTGCCAAGCTCATCACCCCGTGCGATGTTCAGAAGGATGAAGATGTCGCCCGAGTCTTCGAAGAAGCGCGGCAGACTTATGGGGCACTCGATTTCGTGCTCCATTCCATCGCGTTCGCGCCGATTGATGACATTAAATGTAACTACGTGAATGCGAGTCGCGAAGGCTTCAAGACGGCCATGGAAATCAGCGTTTATTCGCTGGCGATCGTGGCCCGGCATGCGGCCGAGTCGATGCCCAACGGCGGGTCGATTGCGACCATGACGTATTACGGTGGAGAGCGGGTGGTCTCCGGGTATAACCTCATGGGGGTCTGCAAGGCCGCGCTGGACGCATCGGTGCGCTACCTCGCTTACGACCTGGGGCCGAAGAAGATTCGCGTGAACGGTCTTTCCGCGGGACCGGTCAAGACGCTTGCCGCCTCGGCGGTGGGGGATGCCGACAAGCTCGCCGGCCTTTACGAGGCGGTCTCGCCCCTCGGGCGAAACATCACTCGTGAAGAGGTTGGAAATTCGGGCATGTTCCTTCTCTCCGACCTCTCCAGCGGGATTACCGGTGAGATTCTCCACGTCGATTGTGGATATAATGTGATGGGATCTCCGGGACGAGCCATCGAGGCTGCCAAAGCAGGCGCTTCGATCTGAGTGCACTACAACCCCATGATCCCCCAAGAACCAGACAAACCCATCGCCGTGGGAATTGGACTGATGTGTCGCGACGGGCGATTTTTGATCCGTCAACGCCCGCCGGGCGCGGCGATGGCGGGCGTCTGGGAATTTCCCGGAGGCAAGTGCGAACCTGGCGAGACTCCCGAACAAGCGACAGTTCGTGAGTGCCGCGAAGAGACCGGCCTCGCGACCATCGCGGGCCGGCTCCGACGGCGGTTCGTCCACCGTTACCCTCATGCCTGGGTTGAACTCTTCTTCTTCGATTGCACGACGGCCGATCCCGCCGCCGATCCTCGGCCCGAGACCGGATTTCGCTGGGTTGAAGCGCGAGATTTACCCGCGCTGACGTTCCCCGGTGCCAATGAGCCCATTCTCGAGGAATTGTTGAACGAGGCCGGTGGGACGGATCCGTCCTGACTCGCCTCGATTGGAAATACGACCGCGGCAGACGAGGAGCGCCATGATTTCCCACTGGCATCACGCCTTTTCCGTGGGCCTCCTGGCGCTCTATCTGCTCGTTTTAGCCCGGTGGCATGGAGGTCGGTTCCCCCGGGTCGTGTCGGGACCCGCGGACTTTGCTTTCCTGATATTCGGCGTGGGCGGTCTGGTCCTTTTCGGCCCGATCGGTCAAACCCTCGCAAAAATGCTTTTCGTCAGGCCGAATTCGCTCGACTGGTTGTCGCTCGCGTCGGGAATGACCCTGGCGGCGCTGCTCGTTTCCAGGCGAGCGTGGCGACGCTTGGTGATCTATCACGTCGACGCCGCGACTTTAGATCGGGTGCTCGAGGAGATCCTCACGCGGGATTCAGGCCAGTTTGTACGGACGATCCACGGCTTCGAGGATACGACCCAGGGAAGGGGGATTCGAGTCGATGCGTCGTCGCGCTGGATGACCGCGACGATCGAAGCATATGGTCAGGAGCCTGAGCGGATTATCCATGCACTCGAGAGTCGGCTCGAGGATCGGTTACGAACGACGTCGCCGCTCGCCTCGAACGTCGGTGGACTCCTTTTGATGGGATCGGCTCTGACCTTACTTTTGGCGATGGGTGGTTGGCTGCTTGCTCAACCGCGAGCGCTTGCCGCTCTGCGGGGCCTGATCGAACGACTTCCGGGTGGATGACCTCGAGTCAGTGAGGTCGGAACCTGGTTCGGGAGTCTGGTTCGCCTGTGCGAGGCAAAAAAAAAAGGGACGCCTCGAGGAGGCGTCCCTGGACTGGAGACGAATCAACTTCAGGGGATCGGGTTTGGATTCAGAGGGATGGCAGGCTCGCGATCAACGACGTTGTCAATCAGGCCGTAGTCGCGAGACTCTTCGGGGGACATGAATCGGTCCCGATCCGTATCTTCCTGGAGCTTTTCCAGAGTCTGACCAGTATGCTTCTGGTAGATCTGGTTGAGCTGCTTCTTCATCCTGAGGAATTCTTCGGCGTGGATCAGGATGTCGGTGGCTGTTCCTTCCATGCCCGCGAGGGGCTGGTGGATCATGATCCGCCCGTGCGGCAACGCGTTGCGTTTGCCTTTGGCTCCTGCCGCCAGGAGGAGCGAGCCCATGCTCGCACACTGGCCGATGCAGTAGGTGGCCACGTCGCACGACACCCACTGCATGGTGTCGTAGATCGCCATGCCGGCGGTGACGCTACCGCCGGGGCTGTTGATATAGAGGTGGATGTCAGCCTTGGCATCCTGGTGAGCCAAGACCAGCATCTGCGCAACGATCAGGTTCGACACATTATCGTCAATTGCCGAACCGAGGATGATGATGCGATCTTGAAGCAGGCGGGAGTAAATATCCATCGCCCGTTCTTCGCGACCGCTTCGCTCGATCACGATCGGAATCAGTGGCATGTGATAATCTCTTTCCAGGGGGTAATCACGAGTTAGCGGCTGGGGGCGTTTGCGCCTTCAACTCGCCACTGGGAATGTGGCCCACAACTTCGTCCACCATCCCGTATTCCTTGGCCTGCAACGCGGTCAGATAACGGTCGCGTTCGGTGTCCTTCGCGACCGTTTCGTAGGTCTGACCCGTATGCTTGGCAAGAATCTCGTTGATATCCTTCTTACTGTTCACGATCTCCTGGGCCTGGATCTCGATGTCGGAGATCTGTCCCCCCACCTGGCCGTAAGGCTGGTGGATCATGACTTTGGAGTGGGGCAAGGCATAGCGTCTGCCTTTGGCCCCTCCGGCCAGGAGAACGGCAGCTCCCGAGGCTGCCATGCCGATGCAGTAGGTCGCGACCGGGCAGTCAATGAACTGCATCGTGTCGTAGATGGCCAGCGTGCTGCTCACGCTGCCACCGGGACTATTGATGTAGAAGCTGATCCCTTGCGTCCGGTTCTCGAACTGAAGGAACAAGAACTTCATCACCGCGGAGTTCGCGACGGCGTCATTGATGACGCCCTCGAGAAAGATGATCCGGTTCTCGAGCAACAGGTCGCCCAGGGTCATCTGCCGCTGTCGCGCATAGTCGCGGTAGCGTTGAATCGTCGGCTGCGCGAGCGTGTGTTCGGCGTACATGGGAAGCAGTCCTTCAGGATCAAGGGCTCGAACCGCCGCGAACGATGTCGGGCGAGCCTGACAATCATCCGAGTCGAGTCAAGAGTGGAGCAGGACGGCCGGGTCGATCCGAACCGTTAGCTCTTATCCTTCGAGCCGGCAGTGCTCCCGTCTTCGGCCGTCGAGGCATCCGCCTCGTCTTCCGAAGCGACGAGTGAAGACGCACTTTGATCGAGCGTCTCCACAGCCTTTTGCTCGACGTGAGGAACTTCTTCGTAAGTGACGAACTCGAGGATTCGGTCGAGCGCTTTCCTCTCGAGGATTTGCGAAGCAAGCGCGTCGCCGAGGCCGTCCTTCTCGATTTTCGCCCGAACCCGACGAGGACTCTCATCAGTTCGTGCGGCAATCGCCTCGATTTCCAACTCGAAGTCTTCGTCTTCGACCTTGATGTCTTCGGTCTCGGCAATCTTGGCGAGAATAAAGAACTCTTGCAGGCCGCGAAGAGTGGACTCGTGGGCATTGGCCCGGATCTCGGCCTCGCGGGCCCGGATCTCGGTCTCGTTGAGACCTTCCTGCCGCATGTCGAGTATCAGGCGGCGAAGAGTGGCCTTCTCTTGGCGACCGACGAGGTCCGCGGGAAGATCAAAGGGTGTTTCCTTGATCAACTGCTCGAGAATCTCTCGCCGGATCCACTGACGCTGTTGCAAGTTGAGGCGGCGTTCCAGAATTTCACGCAACGCATCACGCAACTCAACTTCCGTGTCGAAACCAAGTCCCGACAGGAAGGCGTCGTTTACTTCAGGGAGTCGGAGTTGCTTGAGGTCGTGGACCTGAAAGGTCACTTGAATGGTCTGGCCGCGAAGATTGGGGTCGGTCGAGCCGGAACCGATCTTCGCCTCGGCGTCCCGCGATTCTCCCGGCTTGACGCCGAGCAGGATCTCGCCAACGTTGGGCACCGAGCCATCCTGGAAGCGGAGCTCGGGCTGGAGGCGGAACTGGATTTCCTTGGCTTCGTTCAGGGTGACCCCATCGCGATGGAAGCGAAGGTCCGCCGTGACGAAGTCGCCGATCTCTGCCCCACCCTCGGTCTTCGGCACCATCTGCGCATGTCGCTCGAGGAAGAGCTTGAGCTGCGCATCAACATCGGCGTCGTCAATGGTCTTGACCGGACGCTTGACCGTGAGGGCCTTGTAGGCGGGTAGAGCAAAGTCAGGACGAACCTCAAGGTCCA
The DNA here is from genome assembly GCF_045290345.1 of Singulisphaera photorubra. Classification (GTDB taxonomy): domain Bacteria; phylum Planctomycetota; class Planctomycetia; order Isosphaerales; family Isosphaeraceae; genus Singulisphaera. The sequence continues at coordinate 8,863,353 of NZ_CP155447.1, forward strand.
TCTCAAACATCATCGGCCCGTCGTCGGGGAGTTCAATCGCCTCGACGTCGAGCTCGGGTTGTGTGATCGGATTGAGTTTGTAATCTTCGTCGATCTGCTCGAGACAGGCCATCAGAAGAGTGGATTTGACCTGCTCTGCGACTTGCTTCCGGAATCGCTTTTGAACGAGCTGCTTGGGAGCGCGCCCAGGACGAAAACCGGGGACGGCCGCTTCGCGGGCCATGGTCCCAATCGACTCATTGAATTGTCGATCGATCTCGGGACGTGCGACGACGACCTTCAGGTGCTTCTTGCAAGGTCCGACATCAGCGATCTGGACGTCGAGATCGAGCTTCCGCTTGACCGCATCTACCTCTGCGGCGGTCGTTGCGGGCGATCCGTGGTCGTGCTCGTGCTCGCCAGTGCTCATCAAACAGGCCTTCCTCGGAATTCGCCAGGCTGGGATGACTTTGTCCGCCATCACGCACCCGACGCGTTCCGAGCGTAAGCCGCCAGCCTCTCGATGGCAATCGTGAAAGAGCGGGAGATGGGATTTGAACCCACGACAACCACGTTGGCAACGTGGCGCTCTACCCCTGAGCTACTCCCGCTTCGTTCTCAGTCGAACCAAGTCTAAAAATCTCGGCGATTTTCAGATCCGCTTGACTGTTCCCACCGGCTCGGTGAGACTTAGTATAGGCTGGCGAGTCAGGATTGCAACCTCAGTTGAAGCGATTTTTAAGGATCGTTTCGACTCTCAGTCGGCCCGACTGAACTTGCCTGACTGACGAGACTTAGTATAGTCTGGCGAGTCAGGATTGCAACCTCAGTTGAAGCGATTTTTAGGATCGTTTCGACTCTCGTTCCATTCTAACTTGGCTCACCTGATTAGTGAGCTTTAGTATAGTCTGGCGAGTCAGGATTACAACCTCAAGTGGAACCGATTTTAAAAGATCGTCTCGACTTTTTGGTGAGCTTTCCTGGTCCCATCTGGTTTGGTGGGTTCAGGTTTAGGCTCGCTTGCAATCCCAGCTGAAACGATTCTTTGGGTCGCTTCGACTGTCGTTACCGGTTCGTTTCGGCTTCACCCGACCGGCGAGGCCTAGTATATCCGGACGAGACGAGATTTCAATACGGCTCCCCCCGATTTTCTTGGATCCGAATCAGAACCGGGACTTGGGTTGAAATTCATTTGCGTGACAGCTTACCAAGGGATAGCTTTGATTTACCATTCACCACGCGGTTCTTAGACGCCCTCCAGGCGGATTCCGTTAGGATTCTCGAACATGGATTTCCAACTGTTAATCGTCCGTGGCCGCGGTGCCTCAACGACGATCAAGCTGACGGACGGCGTGACCACAGTCGGTCGGCAAGATGATTGTCAGCTCCGCATCAAATCATCGCAGGTGAGCCGCAAGCACTGCGAGCTGTTTGAGAAGAAGGGCCTGTTACTTGTCAAAGACTTGGGCAGTTCCAATGGCACGTTCGTCAATGGCAAGAGGATTCAAGAACAGCAAGTTTTGGAACCGGGCGATGAATTGACGATCGGCCAGCTTCTCTTTAAGGTTGCCAAGGTCGGCGAGGCTCCCGCGAATGCCCCTTCTTCACCGACGGTGAAACCGGGTGATACCGCGGTTGTCGAGGCGATCCCAACCTCAGAAGATGACGAGTTCGAAATTGATTTCGACGTGGACGTCGACGCCCCCTCCCCCGAGACGATTCCGACCGTCGACGAGGTCGCCGCGCAGGGCGCGGTTGCTGCCGAGCCGAAAACCGAACCGAAACAGAAGTCAGAGAAGCAGCCCGCGGCTAAGACTCCCGCCGAACCGGATAACCTTTTGGGCGACGATGCCATTGCCGATTTTCTGCTCGATATCAAGTTTGATGAAGATTGATTCTCGCACCCACGTTCCGTCGTGACGAATCCCGTTGGCATCGGTCTTGTCACGACCTCTCCGTCTCGCGGCCCCTGCTAGCGGGGTCGCTGGCTTCAGTGCGACCTCTTCGCCTGACCCAGATCGTCCCTCGAAACCTGCGGACATTCCCCGTTCTCGAGTTCAATGCTCGACACGGTTCGCGTTGCCTGTTCGCAACTTGAGGGGGAATGCAATTGATTTTGGATCCAGATCGCCATATAAGGCTGTCAGTAGCGCGTTCATGGAGTGAGGTCCCGGCGACGTCGGCGGGAATCGACCCTGGTGAGGCCTGACACGAAAAGGTTGATATCATGGCCCGTCGCAAGACGTTGCCCGATTTGGTCAAGACCAAGTACTCGCTGGCAGAGCGGCTCGGTCGCCTTCGTGCCGAGTTGTTTGGAGACCGGGGCGGGCCAGAATTGGCGCGCCGGTTGGGCATTCCCGTGCGTACCTGGTACAACTACGAGGCGGGGGTGACTGTCCCGGCCGAGGTCGTGCTGAGAATCATTGAGTTGACCGCGGTCGAGCCGATGTGGTTGCTCCATGGCAAAGGTCCGAAGTTTCGACCGAAGCCGATCGAAGACTTTGACTCGCTACCGCATTCCGAACGGTCGGTCGGTTCCTTGCTGAGAACGGCACTTCAGATCCTCGAACAAGGGGAGCGGAGCAAGCGGTCGGGCACGAGCCGAGGCCAGGACGAGTTGGATGACGATTGTGACGAGGAAGATGACCTTGTCTTGCTCGAGTCCACGGATTCGGGCTTCGAACCCGTGACGAGGGCGTCGGGTACCAAATTCCTCAAGGCGCAAGCCGGATGGCTTGAGGCCGAGGAAGATGGGCGCCAGATGATCAACAAAGGCGATGCGATGTGTCCGATCGTTGCCGACGGCGCCAGCGTCGTCTTCGCGAGCTCGGAAGAAGACCCCGCCACGCTCGACGGCAAGCTCGTGGTCGCCTGGGTGGATGGAACGCCCCAACTCCGCTGGTTCGAGGTCTGTGGTGATTACGCCCGGCTCCGGGCCGAGGCGTCCGACGCCGAATCGTATCGGTTTTCGTTCGACATCGAAGGGGAGTCGGAGGACGATCGGGTTCGCCGTGTCCTCTGGATCAGGACCCCGCACTGATCCTCCTGCCGCTCAAAACATCGGAGCGTTGCCGAGACAAGGGAGGATCATGATCTTTCCGTCGCCCATCCGGCCGGTTCGAGCTTGCGAGACAATCAACTTGACCGCGGTGGCCACCACTTCGTCATGCACGAAGAGGGTGATCTCAACCTTGGGCAGGAACGACGCGTTGTATTCACTCCCGAGATAGCGATGGAGCCGGTTCTTCTGGCGTCCATAGCCCATGGCCTCGCGGACTGTTCCGCCCAAAATTTCAATCGATTCCAGCGCAGCCAAGACAGCCTGTGCACGGAAGGGCTTCACCAAGGCGATGATCTGAACCAATCGACGACCTCCATCGCGACTCGAACGACGAACTCACCCGCTCGGGAGCCGTCGCTCAGCGCCGCTCCCTCGGGGTTCCATCCCACACCGAATCGGAACGCTTGACAAGCCTTCACGTCCGGGTGAAAGTGGAAGTTCGTTGAGCGAGCTGAAGCTTGCGCGATTTCACGCGGCCGTAAGAGGTGATCCATGCGACGGGTGCTGGCGATGTTGGCAACGATGGCACTCTTGATGATCGGAGGCTGCGGGAGCAAGAGCTACGAACTCCGGCTCGACGAGACTCTCGAAAACATCAAGTATCAGGATCGCCTCAACAAGCTTCTCATGCCCGCGTTGACCAAAGGCAAGTGGGAAGAACTCTCGATTTACCTGCGCCCTCCCAAGAATCTCGCGCAGACCAAGGCGTGGATGTTGGTCGAGACCGAACCGGGCAAATTCGATCAAGAAGCCAGCTTTGATGAGCCCAAGAAACAGAGCATGCATGTGCTGGCGCGAGTCAAGCGGGCCAAGACGCCGGGCAAGAAAGCCGCACCCTCGCCCGCCGATACGGTCGACCGCACAAACTTCAACGGCGATGTCCTCGCCATCTTGAACGAGTTCTACAAGCCTCCCGAAGAACTGACCATCACCAAGTTCAAAACCGAAACCAAGAAGAAGAACGACTTCAAATTTCACAGCATGACAGTGAATGACAAGAGCGTGAAAATTTATCTCTATAAAAAAGATCCGTACGACGTTGCCCTGATCTTTGAGTATCCCAAGAGCGAAGAGGCGGATCTGTACTCCAAGATCGGACTCAGCCTCGAGTCGTTCGCCGTCGGGGATCGGGCACGTCGGTTCTTCGGCGGAGCAACAAGCGAAGCGGAAGCAAGCGGGGACGCTGCGCCGAGCGGCGTGGCCTTCTAACTGGCTGCCGAGCCAGCCGGATTCATGAGATGGTGAAGATCATCGTCTGGGCCGCCCTGTCCGAGTGATGGGAGCGGCCACTTCTTTTCCCCTCTCGACCTGGTGCGCGTCGAGCAATTCTTCCCGCAAGACCATCACATCCGTCGGAGCCTCGATCCCAAGCCGGACCTGCCCCCCTTCCAGCTTCACCACGGTGATCCGGATGTCGGATCCGATCACAATCTGCTCCATCCGCTTTCGACTCAGAACAAGCATCTCGTCCTCCCTGCTGTGAACGTCGTCAACTCTGTTCAGTCCGTTCCGTCGATCCTGACTCTGCTAATACGATCGAGAAGTCGGAAAGTTCACCGACAGGCGGCAGCCTTTCAGACGCCTCTCAGTTTATTGGCGATCAGAGTCAGAGCGGATCGCCCCAAGGTGACCACCTGGTACGGTTTTGCCACCTTGGCCGGCGTCCGAAGTTTTCTGGCAATCATGTTCCAACGTTCAATCGCCAGCTCGTGCGGGAGGGTTCGTTGAAGGGGGCGCGGACCAGGAAGTGGTTGTGGCCGAGATGCGAGCGGAGGCGTTTCGCTTGCTTCGGCAGTCTGATCGATGGGTGGATCGTTTGCCAGGTCGCCGGGAACGACCGAGTTGCAGGAATGGGGCCAGTTCGCTTCAGAGCAAGCCTAGCGGCGCCATTCGTCGATCAGCGAGGCGACCAATGCCGTCCAGCCGGTCTGGTGTGAGGCTCCGAGTCCGGTTCCGTTGTCTCCGTGAAAATATTCGTAAAAGAGTATGTGGTCACGCCAGTGCGGGTCTACCTGGAACTTTTGGGTGTCGCCGTAAACCGGCCGTCGACCACCCGCATTGCGGGAGAAAACCCGGATCTGTCGTTCGGCGATTTCGCGAGCGAGGTCGTTGAACGGAAGCGAGGCGTCTCCAGGGTGCGTGGCCGGGCAGCCGAGTTTCTCTCCGAACGCTTTCCCGAGCTTACGGAGCGACTCGATCAGCAAGAACCCTGTAGGGAACCAGACCGGTCCTCTCCAGTTCGAGTTGCCCTTTGATTTTGTCGATCGACTCGGCCGGCTCATAGCGCACCACACTGCCATCGAACTCGAACGGATGCGACTCGTGCGCCTTGGACATGCTCCGGACGCCGTAATCCGAGAGAAATTCGTCGGGGTCGCGAATCCGCGCTGTCATGCGGCGGAGCTGATTCTGATTCAAGATGGTTAAGGCGTACGTGACATTTCCATCGCGCTCGACGGTGTGGACCACGCTCTGGGCCAGCTTGGCCCGGTTCTTCATGAACCAGTCGAAGTTCTCTCGAAACTCTTTGAACGGTTCGATCCAGGCGACTTCGAGTCGCTCTACGGCAAAGAGGGGGATCAGGCCAACCAGTGAGCGGACTCGAAATTTGCGGTAGCGACCGTCAGGATAAAGCAGGACGTCGTAGAAAAAGCCGTCTTCCTCGTCCCAGAGCTGATAGTCGCGGTTTCCCATGTTCTTCATGGCCGCAGCGACATAAATATAGTGTTGGAAATATTTGGATGCTAGCGCTTCGTAGACGCGATCTTCCTTCGCCAGTTCCAGCGCGATCCTCATGAGGACCAGACAGAACATCCCCATCCAGCCGGTTGCATCTGATTGTTCGAGGCGTGAGCCATCGGCGCAACGAGTGCTCCGATCGACGACCGTGATGTTGTCGAGTCCGAGGAACCCACCTTCGAAGATATTGTTCCCCTTGTGGTCGACTTTATTGATCCACCAGGTGAAGTTGATCAGGAGCTTGTGAAAGCAGCGTTCGAGGAAGTCGCGGTCCGCCTTGCCGGAACGAATCCGGTCCATGTTATAGACGCGCCAGACGGCCCACGCATGAACCGGTGGGTTGAGGTCGGAGAATTCCCACTCGTAGGCGGGAATCTGGCCGTTGGGGTGCTGGAATTGTTCAAAAAGCAACAGCCAGAGCTGTTGCTTGGCGAACTCGCCGTCCACAATTGCGAAGACGACGCATTGGAAGGCCAGGTCCCAGGCGGCGAACCAAGGATATTCCCACTTATCCGGGACGGTCATCACCCGCATGGAATTGAGGTGACGCCAGTGCTCGTTGCGGATCGTCTTTCGCGAGGCGGGCGGGGGCTGGCTCGGGTTGTCGCCGTCGAGCCAGACGTCGACGTCGAAAAGGTACGATTGCTTGCTCCACAAGAGGGAGGACAACGCCTGGCGCTGGATGATCCGATCGTCGGTCGTCGCCTTGGGCGGGTGGATCGTCTCATAGTATTCGTCGGCTTCACGGCGGCGGAGTTCGATCGTCCGATCGACTTGTTCGAGAGGATCTTTCAGGCCAGGAGTGTCGGTCAAGCGGAACCGAAGGACCACCGACTCCGAGGGCGCGACGGCGTCGAATTGGTAATGAACGGCGGACTTCGTCCCGATCTGGAGCGGGTTCGTGCAAGGATCCCCATCGATCAACGTGCGGTGGAACGCGTCCTTGACGAAGGGCCTTCGGTTCGCGTGCCCTGGACCAAAGACGCGAGGCTTGTTCGTTTCATTGTCCGTGAATAATGGGGTCCCGCCCCCAGGCGCATGAAAGAAACGTGCGCCGAGGCGATAATGCATCGGGATTGAGCTCTGCGGCTCGAGTTCCGAATCATCTGACATGAGGCAGAGGTTCGTGGTGTCGCCGAGCACCATCCGGATTTTGGGTTCGGGGGTGGGCCGAGGACCCCAGGCCCAGGTGTTTCGAAACCAGAGGTGGGGAAGGATGTGTAGGGGAGCGGGGTTTGGCCCACGATTGATCGCTTCGATACGAATGCAAATGTCTTCTGTGTTAAATTTTGCGTATTCAATGGTGATGTCGAAATAAGCGTCGTCGTCAAAGACACCCGTGTCGAGCAGCTCGAATTCGGGATCGGCCGTGGATCGACGGCGGTTCTCGTGAACGAGGAGGTCGTACGGGAATGCACTCTGTGGGTATTTGTAGAGAAATCGCATGTAGGAATGCGTTGGCGTACAGTCAAGGTGAAAGTAGTACTCCTTGACATCCTCGCCATGGTTGCCTTCGGGGGACGACAGGCCGAAGAGACGTTCTTTGAGAATCGGATCGCGCCCGTTCCAGAAGGCGGGGGCGAACACGAGGATTTGATAGCGGTCGCAGATTCCAGCGATCCCGTCCTCACCCCATCGGAAAGCCTTGCTTCGCGCCAGGTCGTGAGGCAGGTAGTCCCATGCGTCACCATTCGAACTGTAGTCTTCACGAACCGTTGCCCAGGCCCGATCGCTGACGTAGGGTCCCCAGCGACGCCACCCCTTGGCATCGTCGTGCACTTCTTGGAGACGCTCGTGTTCTTGGCTTGGCATAGTCCGTGATTCACATGCCGGCTGAGAGGGGGGGAGACCTTGCAAGGAGAAGGCGGATTCCACGCCCACTCACTTGTTGTCTGCATGATAATCCGGCGCCAGGGAGGCGGCGAGTCCCCACTGGTGGCCGATCCTGCTTCGCTGTTACCGAAACCATGCGGCTCAGTGCGGGGATCGGGGGAGATGTCGCCCTGATCGTGGATCTGGGATGAGCAGGTGCTGTGCCGCCGTACCGCGAGCTGGCCACTTCGGATCGAAGGACGGTGCGTTCGCGGATCAGAAGGCGAAGGTTAAGTCAAGCTTACCTAAGGCCTAACGGCTCAAGCGTACTAATCCCTATGGACGATACGATCGTTGAGAAGGTCTGCTCGGGAGGCTCCGACACAGTGAGGGCTGAGGATGAGAACTACAGGTCGGAAAATGCGTAACTTACTCTTCTGGAAGATTTTAGGAGTGCTTTGGCTGGTGAGTCCGCTGGCCGTTTCTGGTGCGGAAGTTCCCGACACGCCTGCCGCGATCGCAGTTCCGAGTGGAGCGGAGCGCCGGAGTCTCGGGGAGAGTGAAGCCGTGCCGGACACTCCTGTACCAGGGAACGCATTGACTTCCGATCCGCGAACCTCACTGCTCCTTCCGCCCGCAGCTTCGATTTTGGACCCATCGATCCGTCCGATTGACTTGAACACTGCGCTCCAACTCGCCGGAGTACAGAACCCCGATCTGCTGATCGCCCGCCAACGTGTGGTCGAGGCGGCCGCGCTTCGGCAACTTGCAGCGGCTCAGTTCTTGCCTTCGATTAACATTGGGATGAACTACGACACGCATACGGGTGTGGTCCAGCAGTCGAACGGGAACATCCTCTCCGTCAACCGGTCCGCCATTTATGTGGGGGCTGGTGCGAATGCCGTCGGGGCAGGCACGGTCAACATCCCCGGGGTGGTTTTGAGCGGTAACGTCGCGACTGTGGTCTACAACTACTTGGCGTCGAAGCAAGTGGAGCGGCAACGCGAGTTCGCGAGCTTGGCCGTCCGCAATCAGGCGTTTCTTCAGACCACCCTGGCCTACTGTGCGCTGATGCGTGGCGAGGGAACCCGGGCCGTCGCCATGCAAGTACGCGATGATGCACGTCGCGTGGCGCAATTGACGGCCGCCTACGCCGCGGCGGGGCAGGGACGCAAGGCCGATGCCAATCGGGCGGCGACGGAACTGGCGAAACGTGAGGCGGACTTCCTGGCTGCCGAGGGCGATGTGCTCACCTCGTCCGCTCGGCTCTGCGACGTGCTCAACCTCGACCCATCGATCCGGCTGCACCCAACGGACGCCTGGGTGACGCCTCAGCCGATCGTTCCCGATCCCATCCCGGTCTCCGAGTTGATCGCCCTGGCCTTGCTCCAGCGGCCGGAGTTGGGCGAGCGACGGGCCGCGATCCGCGAGACCCTCTTGATGCTTGAGGGGTCGAAAGTCCTGCCCTTCTCTCCAACAGTCCTGGTCGGCTTCAGCGCGGGGGGCATGGGAGGCGGAAGTAATCTCGTCCGGCCGATTTTCGGTGGATTCGGCGGACGAACCGACCTGGATGCGTTTGCCTTCTGGACGATCCAGAACCTCGGTGTGGGCAACCTGGCGATGATCAATCTGGCGCGAAGCCGTGTTGGCATTACGCGATATCAAGAAGTCGCGGTTCTCGATCGGATTCGCGCAGAGGTGGCGGAGGCGTACGCTCGAACGCATGCCCGGTTTGCCCAGATCGGCACCACGGAACAAGCGGTCCGTAGCGGAACGGAAGGTTTTCGTGCCGACCTCGTGCGGCTCGAGAGTACCGTAGGTCTACCGATCGAGTTGCTCGACAGCATGAGGCTTTTGGCTCGCGCCCGTTACGAGTACCTTGCCGCGATTGTTGACTACAACGAGGCTCAGTTCTCGCTTTACGTGGCTTTGGGGCAGCCTCCGGCAAATGCGTTGGCTCGTCCGGTTCCGACTGCGGGCGTGGTTCCCACCGGTGATCCGATTCCCATTCCAGGAAACCCGGATGGGTTGCCCCAACCAGAACGATTGCCAGCCCCACCCGCGAGCGTGGTCCCGATCGCGCCCCGTGCCGCCAATATGGCATTACCCGGGCTGCCGCCTGCTACTCAAGCGGGGCGTTGATCGTGGCGAAACTCGGAACGGAGGGCCCTGGAATGTTTTCAGAATCACGATCGCGAGCCATCGCAGTTCGGAAACGGTGGAGGCGGACGGCTAGCTTGACCACCCTGCTTTCAATTTTTGCGGCCAACGCCGGGGAAGCAGCCGAGCCCGGAGTGGGAGGAACGCCCTCGCGAATGACCAGGCTGGCGAACGCTCGCCCCGAGGTCATGCCGAACGTCTTGCCCAAGCCCAAGATGCCCGCCACATACCTGCTGCCAACCTGGGGAGCGGCGACCGCCGAGGCCCGATCCAGACGCCTGGTTCCGCACGATTCTCAGGTGGATCCGAGACTCCGTCCGGCGGCTTCGGCAGATTCTAAGATCCCTGTTGTCATGACTGCGCCGGTGATTCCGCCACCGATCCAGACGTTTCCCGTCGACTTGACAACCGCGTTGCGACTTGCCGAGATCGAGAATCCTGAGATTGCCGAGGCCAGGCAGCGGATCCTCGAAGCCACGGCGCTTCGGCAGGCGGCCTACGCCTTGATGCTCCCGACGCTGAACGGTGGCCTCTCCTATCACGGACATGACGGCAACTTGCAGCGGTCCGGCGGCCATACACTGGCAGTGTCGCAGCAGCAGGTCTATGTGGGCGGAGGGACCTTCCCAACGGCCTCAAATCCGGTGGCAATCCCGGCAGTGACGATCGCCAGTCACCTGACCGACGCGATCTTTGAGCCATTGGCGGCGCGTCAGAATGTCACTCGCGCTCAGTTCGCCGCCATGGCAACCGCCAATTCGGTGCTCCTCGACGTGTCCACGCTCTACTTCGACCTTGTGGGTGCGGAAGCCTCGCTCCAGTTGCGGCGAGAGACCGAGGCAGAATCCAACGAAGTCGCTCGACTGACGGCTGCCTACGCCAAGTCGGGCCAGGGCTTCGTCTCGGATGCTGACCGCGCAGCGACGCTCTCGACCTTGATCCACCGCGCGGTGGAGCAGAGCGAAGAAGAGGTTGCAGTTGCCTCCGCGCGACTCTCGAGACGACTACACCTTGATCCGGTCGTCCGGGTTCATCCGATTGTGCCGCGTGTGGAGCCGATCGCTCTGATTGACGCGAGCAGTTCGGTGGAGGAACTGGTTCGAGTGGCGCTCCAGGGTCGTCCGGAGATGGGCGCTCGGGCGGCGGCCGTTGGGATTGCGGAGACTCGGTTGCACCAGGAAATCGCTCGTCCCTGGCTACCGACGGTCTGGCTCGGGTTTGGCGGCGGTGTGATGGGGGGCGGAAGCAACATCGTCCCGCCCTCAGTGGGCAATTTCGCCGGACGGACCGACTTTGATGTGCGGCTGTTCTGGACGTTCCAGAATCTAGGCTTAGGAAACCTGGCGATTCAGAAACAACGCAGGGCATCCATCGGGCAAGCGATTGGTGATCAATCCCGAATGATCAATAGCATCCGTCGCGAGGTCGCAGCCTCGAAAGCGTTGGTCATGACCACCAGGGAGCGGATCGATGCCACCAGGCATCAACTCGAGACCTCTGAGGAGGGATTCCTTGCAGACCTGGATCGACTTCGCAATACGGTGGGCCGACCGATCGAGTTGACGAATAGCCTGGAGTTGTTGGCCCAGGCGCGAATCGACCACGTGCGTGCAATCATCGAGAACAACCGGGCACAGTTACGTCTGTTCGTGTCCTTGGGGTCGCCTCCGCCGCTCGATCGGCCCGCCTCGGACCCGCTCCCTCCCGCACCGGTCGCCTCGCCCCCCCTGCCCTTGGCCCCCGTCCGTTGAGCGGCCGAGGCGAACGACAAAGCAACTCGAGAGTGACGCTTCGCCGAGCCCGTTTTCCCCTGCTTCAACGCGATCGGCCGTGGCGTCAATGTGGGGTCAGCCGACGGGAAAAATCTGATTCTGACCTCCGATCAATCGTAAATCGTTGATGTGATCATGACGAGCGAAGCGAAGCTCTCTGCTCGAAGCTACTTGAGCTTCGAGCCGGACGCGGCAAAGTCGAGCCAGTAGACAGGGTAGACTCGGGTCACTTGCTGACCATAGGGGTCGATGGCCAGGAAGTTGTAATTTGTCAGGCCTTCTTTGTTTCGGACCTTGATCGCAAAATTGCCTTGCGCATCGGCGGCGATAACCTCGCCCCGGAAGGAAAAGTCACCGAGTCCACTATCGGTGAAGATGAACGTCCCCGGGGTCGTATGCCCCAGGATCGTGACGTCTTGGTGGTGAGTCTTCCCACCGGACGTTTTGGGAGTCGGCCCTTTTGCCGCATCCTCAGGTGCCAAGGTCAGGAAGACGCTGAGGGGGACCTTCGGCGTGAGCGGCTTGATATTGCGCAACAGGAACTTGGCATCACCGTGCCCGACCTGCCCGTTTTGATTGGCGTCGGCCGAGGGAAGGTATTTCGCGTTCCGAGCTCTTGAGAGATAGGTGTCCAGGAACGCCTTCTGATCGCTGAGCGTGACTTGTCCGTCGCCGTCGACGTCTCCGGGGAGAGTCGCGCGGAGTTGGAACCCGCCTGTCGTCCCCGCTCGCCCCGTTACCCCGGTAGTGACCGTACCGGCCTGCCCGGTGCGAACATACGCGTGCGTCGGTTTGTGCCGATTTCGCCCGGCTTGAATCCCTTGCCGCACCGCGAGTGGTTCGCCGGAAGCCCCGCGGGCGTGCGTGACCGCCGGGATCAGCGAGCTTCCCTCCTCCGGCCGAACGGACTCGCCGATGATGATCGAATGACGGCGGTTAATGTTTCTGGCCGAGACCGGGACTGATACCTCAGCCGTCGTTTGCGGGGCCTGAACTTCGCCCTGGACAACGCCCAGCGTGTTGGAGGGAACGTCTGCGTTCATTGCAACGCGCGGTTCGCAGGTCTCCACCAGCGGCCGAAATTGAGCCTTTGTCAAAGACAAGGATTCTCCTCCTTGATGAGTTAGGGGAAAGGCATTCCCTGTCCGTGAAATACCAAGAAAGATCTTGCGCTATGATTTGGTATTGGTCCAATCGGGCGAGACCTTCGGCTCTAAGAAATGGCATTTCTTCGCCCGGACGTCCTCGATCCCTCGGTTATGGCTTGTTTGGCTTTGCCGATCCTGTTGCATTGTCGACTCGGGAGTGGCCGATTTTGTTACTGATGCGAAGAGTCCGATCATTCAGCCAGCCAGAGTTTTCTGATTGGCAGGAACTCGCTCTCTCACTGTGCACCGGTGGCCCTTTGTTTTCTTTGCCGGTTTGCCGCTCCCCACTTGATCCAGGTGTCAAATGCGCAAATTCAGCGCAGAGTTGAAGTTACGAAATCGTTGGAAAGCCTGTATTCGACTCTTGTCGTTCTCTCTGGCTTCGATGTGCGTAGGCTTGGGGCTAATTGGCGGGGGGATGGCCGTCTGTCCTTCGGTTCGTGCGGACCTGGTCTATTTCGCCAAAGGGGCGGAAGCTCAGGTTCCAGTAACCATTGAGGGGACGAGCGTTCGAATCGACATCCCCGGTCAAACCTTTGAATTCCTGAAGGACGATTTTCGAGAGATCGTGTCTGGCCATTGGCCGGAACGTGAATGGAAATCGAGAGAGGCTGCCGCGCTCGCGGGCGGGGCCGAGGCCCGAGCCGCGGCCGCGTGGTGGGCGCTTGAGAATGGCCTCACGCCGCAGGCCGAGTCGATGCTCAAGTCGGCCCATCAAGTGGATCCCACTCAGCAACCCACCGCGCGAATGGTCGCGGTCTTGGCGTTGCTGGCGAAACCGTGCTCGGACCCCGACCTCGACCCGCTCCTCCGTGCTCTGGGGGGGGCGAGCGAAGTGGCCCGAGGCCCCCATATCGTTCTGGTGCACCAGCAATCGGCCGAGGAGGCAGCGGAGCGGGTTGATCTTCTCGAGCGGGTCATCACTACTTACTACCTCCTGTTCGCGGCTCAGGGCATCGACCTGCCAGTGCCGGCCCGTCGATTGCCGTCGGCTTTCTTCGCGGAGCACAAAGATTACCTGGAGTTTCTTCGTTCGCAGAATTTGGAGACATTCCGTTCGACCCGGGGATATTTTCACCCGACGTTGAATGCCGTCGTAGCCTATGACGCGCGGAGCTCTGGCAGTTTGAAGCAATCGCGCGAGCCGCTCGCGGCGAGGCAACGAGAACTGGCGACCTGGAAGTCAACCCTGGAGCGACTTCCCTCCGGTCGTCGACTGCTCCTCCAACTTCGCGGCGAACCCCCTCGTACGATGAGTCGGGCCCAGGCTCAGAAATATCTCGAAGAACTTCAACGCGACCTGAGCCGGCGGGAACTCCTTCTCGAACTCGATCGTCGCTCCATCGATTTAGGCACCGCCGCGCATGAGATGGTGCATCAACTGGTCGCTGTAAGCGGACTTGCTCCCCACCATGACGATTTCCCCCTCTGGCTTCACGAGGGCTTAGCAGCCCAGTTCGAGGTAATCCGAGGCGGTCGATGGGCGGGTATTGGTCGTGCTCACGACCTTCGACTGCCAGATTGGCGAGCGATCTCCCATCGCACCTCCTTGACTCTTCTCATCGAGGATCACGGCTTCGGCCGTGGCTACCAACGTGATTCCTACGCGCAGGCCTGGGCTCTCGTTTACTACCTTCGAAAAGAGCAGCCACAGCAGTTCCTCACATTCCTGGACTTACTCCGTGCCCCAGACGCCGCGGCCCCTCACTCAAAGAACCACTTCTCATCCGCATTTTGCCGCGCCTTTGGCGACAATCTCGAGGAGATCCAAAAGGGCTGGCACCTCTATCTCGACAGCCTAAAAACGCCCCTGGATGAGGAACGGAAGCAGGAATATCGGTGATCCCGCCCGGGAGAATTTCAGAGCCCGATTGACAGTTGGAGTGCATCTGTTATGATCCTCTTCCACACGACGCAGCGATAAGAAGTGAGATTGAGACGGGGCGTAGCTCAGCATGGCTAGAGCGCACGGTTCGGGACCGTGAGGTCGGAGGTTCAAATCCTCTCGCCCCGACTAGGTTAGAAGTCCTTCGTCGAACGCGACTTAGGTATATCTTTCGGCAGTCTGAAGCGAGGCAAAGAGGTTTCGGAAAACGGTACATGTACCGTTTTCCGAAACCTCTTTCCGTTGCCACACAATCCTGATAAATAATCGCACTCCCGCTTACCGCCTTAACAAGGCGCGGAACTGTGCCGTCATCACGATCGACGGTAAGAACCACAAACCCAGGCCTTATAATTCCCTCGAGAGCCATGGGAGTACGACCGCCTGATCGCCAAGTGGCGGCGCCTCCCATGAATCTGCTTTCCCGACCACCGGCCCGAATCGGTTCATCACCGCACTGGCGGTTATCGAGCTGATTTTGTCGTACCTCCGTCACGTCCAGTCGTATTACGTTAATGGCGGGCAGTCGACCAGCGAGCAGGACCACATCCGCCAGGTCCTGCGGTTCGTTCGTCCACTCTCAAGTGGCTTACTGGCTGTCACGTTCGGCCCGGTGGCCCTGGCTGATGTCCGCTAAACCGTGCGCTTAGCCGGGGGGTCACGCAAGCCGATTAACGTAGACATCCACTGGGTTCATGGCATGTTCGGGTGTGCCGTCGAGCACGAGTTGCTGCCCATCGAAATTTACCAGGCCTTGCGGCGCGTCAAGGGATTGCGAAAGGGCCGCTCGGCGGCAGAGTTACACGACCCCTTGGGGATGGAACTGAGCGTGTAAAAGGGGTCCTCCCGCACTTTCGATGACAAAGCCCCCATCTTGGCTGATCGGCTTTGAGTTCCCCGATCACGTCCTGCTAACGACGCGAGCCTTCAAGAGTGCAAAATGCGATTGTTCTTACATGTGTAGACTTGTCGTGTTTAGTCGATTCACATGACCTTCCACTGGACCGTTTTCAGTGCATCGTCACCGCCGCGTTCACCGCCGACTCGTCGCGGCGGATGCCCGCGGCGAAGTTGCGGATCTCAGGGCAAGAGCTGACCTCGGCTCGCGACAACCAATCCTTCAACGTACCGGTCGATTACTTGTGAATCAACGCCGTGAACTCGTCCGCCAGGTCCAAGGCGATTGTCAGTTCCGGGCGAACCGCTCGGATCGCGTCCAGACGGACCTGGGCTTCGAACTTCCGATCCTCGGGACAACGGACCCAGTCGAATGAGAGCTGCTTCGGCGAAGGTGGTGGGGCGGGCTTTGGCTTCGCCGCGTTCACTCGAGGACGCGTTTTGCCGGCCCGTCCCAGACGTTTGGTGAAGTAGCGACGGGCCGTGGCGTACGAGAGGCGAAATCCTCTCCCCGCCAGTTCACGATGCAACTTGGATGCGTTGATCCGGCCTTCTGCGATGCGTGCGTCGATCCACTCGCGGTGTGCGTCCATGCCCGAGCGGGTCGCCCTACCGGGCCTCCAGTCGGGGCACCGTTCGCGACGGAGGTATCCACGCACCGCCTTCCGCGACAGGTCGAGGTCTCGGGCGATCTGCCGGATCGGTTTCCCTTGTCGATGGAGCTCATGGACCCGCTCGAACTGCTCGACGCGCCGCTGGCGCTTCGCGAGCGAGGCTCCCTTCTGAGGTGAGATCGGAGTTGGGGGTGGCGGCGATTCCTGGGGAGTTGGCTCCAGGGTCGTTGTGGCGCCGGGCAATGCGTCAGCACTCCTTGTGGGCTCGGGATCGGCAGATTTGAGGGCATCCGTGATGACCGGCAGATGGCGTTCAAGCAGCCGTTCAACGGCCTCGCGCACGTTCTTCAAGAGGGTCGAGTCCAGCAGCCCTGCACTTCAACTGGGGCGTCTAGGGAGTTCAGTTGAAGATGGGGGCCCAGTCGCGAGGTTAAGTGGATTGCCCAGACTTCTCGCCTTACCCTCTTTGGGTGCCTGGCTAACTAGCTTCCATTTTGGCCTCGACCTCACAAGGCAGATTTTTTTTTCACCCAGGCCAGCTCCATCTGGAGCCGCCCGATCTGCTCGTACAATTCGGTCTGGAGCTTCTCCTGGTCGGGCCGGCGGGCGGCCGACCCATTCTCGAAGAGGCCCTCCAGGCCGTCCAGGAGTTGCTTCTTCCACTGGCTGATCTGCACCGGGTGGATCTGGTGCTGCTTGGCAAGTTCGGAGATCGTCTTGTCCTGCTTGGCAGCTTCCAAGGCAACCTTCGCCTTGAACGCCGCCGAGTGTCGCTTGCGGATTTGTCCCATGCTTCGCCCTCGGTAAGACCTCCCTCAATGATAACTTACCGAGTGGTCCGAAATCTGGGGGCCACTATAGACGATGGGGTCCACTTCAATCTCTCATTGGGAATGGTACTGCAGAGGCAGCCCATTATCAGACAGTCAACTCGCCGCCACTGCTCTGGGAGTGAGGGTTGATCAGTCCTTATCGAACGTGGAATAGAAGGAGTTTCTCATGCGAATGCCCCGTATTCACTTATGGTGGCTGATCATCACGGCCCCATACTGTGGAATCGTTCTGGCTATGAGCTGGGGAAACCTTTGGAACGATATAGGAATTGCTGGGCCCGTCGCGGTCTGTGTGACCCCTAGCATTATCGCTTCTCTCCGGGTACGGGCCAGCAGAAAATCGGGAGTAGGAATTCTCTGCTGCATCGGCTTAGTCACTGGGATATTAACCGGCGCCGGTCTCGAAATCCTTGATCTCTTCATGGCCCATCTCCGACAAGATATCCGTCGTTTGGACGATATTGATTTGGTCGGTGGGCCTGTGTACGCCATCATCTTCTTGGCCGTATCCGGAGCCTTCTTCGGGTTAATCGTCGGGCTACTCGTAGGACTTGTTTCTTCGCTGGTTGGCTGGCCGGTGAGGCGAGATAGTCATTAGAGGCGTCCGCCGCTTGCTTACCATTATTTGAAACGGACCCCCTGCCCCAATGCTGCGCACGACTGCCCGTGGCATTCCACACCGCATTGGCGGTTATCATAATGTTGACAGTCGCACTCAGCGGGCCGATCCGTTGAATTTGGCGTTAATCGTTACGTTCTCGGTCCACTCAGGCCGCGTCTGAGGCTCGCCCCTCATTCCGGTCGGTGATCTCCCAGATTGGTCCGTATAGGTCAGCGCGATGGCGACTTCGGGGCTTACTGCAACTTCGGCGAAGTCTTCAACAGTCTCGCCGTTAACTGTTGTGAGTGTCGGAACTCTGGCGAGCGAAGTGCTCGCCTTGGCCCAAGTGATCCACGGGGTAGCGTGCTTGAATGGACCACGGCTACTATAACGACGGTATGAGTCCGAGGCCGATCCCTGAAGAGCTCTAGGCTACGATCCCGCCGAGGACCCGGTTCGCCGTCGGGGCTGAGTAGGCGGTCGGAGACGTGGGGGTTGCCATGGCCGAGAAGCTCTATCAGTACGTCAGTCCCTAGGTCGTCCGCCCCAGAGCCGTGTTGGCCCTGCGAGGGCGGCCGATCGGGGCTGTCGAGGACTTGGGCCGTTGGCTCGCCGACAACGGTAGCTCGCTCACGCCCGCTGGGCAGGTCGTGGCCACTTTCGTGGTCGGCTCCGACGGTAGGCTCTATCTAGCAGACCGCCACTCCGAGCACATCGCGTGTAGTGGGGGTCGGCCGGTTCGCTCCGCGGGCGAGATCTTCTTCGCCGGGGATGGCGGCGAGGTGGATGAGGTGTCCAACCAGTCGACTGGCTTCTGCCCTGAGCCGGAGTCCTGGGAGGCCGTCGCGCAGGCACTCGACCGGATCGGGATACCCCACCCCGGTCGCTTCACCGCCGAATTCAACTTCCGTCGCTGCCCCGCGTGCGGAGAGCGGAACCTGGTGAAGGAAGCAATCTTCGAGTGCCTGCTCTGCGGGGATGAGCTGCCCCAGGCGTGGAACTTTAATTAACCGATCGGGTCGTCGATCGCCAACCACGGTCATCGACCGATCCAAGTCGTGAACGGATACCTCGAAGGAATCATCAAGCACTTTGAAGCGGTCGAGAGCTGACTACTCCTGCGGTTCGTAGCACGAGCGCCCCCATCTCCACAACATGGGGCGTGAGGAGCAATGGAACAGAAAATTGGCGAAATGGTCACTACGCGGCTAGATCATCCCGTTGATCAGTTCGTCGAGGATCTCGGGATGTCGAATCAAATAGTCGTCAATCGCTCGGAGCAGGACGGCTTTCTGATACTTCCGGGCAGGTTTGTAGCACTCGATGTATGGCAATTCCATGCTGACCAGAACGGCGCTGATGATCCTGTGCTTGAACTTGATCGAGCCATTCGAGCGGCCGTCCCACAGCGAGGGCAAAGTCCAGTTGTGCTCGACCTTGTGATCGGGCTACTCGGTGAGTTCGACTTGGAGCATCGTGAAGTGGTTCGTAACTCAGCTCAACCACGACACAAGACCAGAAGCGGTCTTCTGCACAAGATGCCTCGCAACCTCGAACATCGGTCCACGGGTCTTCTACACCACAGTAGAGCGAGTTCGCGTAAGAAGTAGTTGGCCTGACCGGGGACCTCGCCCCCGCTGAACTTTTCGATGAGCAGGATGCGGCCGAGTAACGACTGGCACGCCAGGCTGATCATGGCCTTGGGCAGATACTATTTGCCGACGTAGACGAGAACGTAGCCGGTTGGTGCCCCGAAGGCATGCTCGATCGCAGCATCTAGATCGGCGAGTGCCGTGAACACGCTTTCCCGTGTCAGGCATTTTGGGACCGACTGGGGCATGGCTTACGCGGCCTGGTTCGGACGCGGAGTTGAAATCCTCGAGAGGTTCAAGGTCATCCTAGAGTCACGAAGCGGTCGTTGTCACAACCCGAGTCGCAAAGGTGACGGGGGTGGTGAAAGGTCGGCTTGGCGAGAAGAGTCGAGTCGGCTGGCTGGAGATGCGCGGGTATGATTCAGGTCGCCCCGATCACTCGTGACCTTAAACCCGGAAACGAAGCCTGGCTGGACGAATCGAGATGCGTACGTTCCGGACACGGTGACCGTTGAGCATGCTCCTCCCATTATCCCACTCTTGTTCACACGCGGATTATCATCAAAGAGGTTTGATGCCTTAGGATTGCAAACGGATCGGTCCATCCGCGAATCCTCGAAATTCCCGCCAGCAGGGATCCAGACCTAGCCTTCAGGATAACGAAGTTTGCTACCACGTTTCTCGATAATTCTTGAGTCGACCTGGAAGATCAGCCCACGCCCGCCGACCGGATATGGATGACACATGTACTGGAAATGTACTGGACTGAATTGTGACGTATTGCGAAAACGTGCGATGATTCACCTTGATTCGCTACTCTTGTCTTACCAGGCCAAACACCGTAAGCTATGAATAGTCAGAGGCTTTCAGGTGGTTCGTCCAAAGTTGTCTCGTCGCTTCGGGACCGTGAGGTCGGTGGTTCAAATCCTCTCGCCCCGACTGAGACTGGAAAACGGCTTGCGGCGATCCTAAGAATCCACTCCGGTGGCCAGGACACTCGAACCTGGCCGCAAAAACTCCGGAGGATCGGCCGAGGATGCAGAGCTTGGAGCTGTTCTGAGGCTCGGAGCGAATCTGCTGACATTTCCAGCACGGCAAGAGAAGCAGGTTCGCCTCCCTCCCGATAAGGATGAGGCATGGCGTCTGCGGCACGATTTGGTGGCCTGCCCACCATGGATCGTCGGCCCGCTCAAATCTGGTCCCAACGTTGAGGCTCTCGAGATCCTCAATGCTTGCTTTGTCCGGTGCCTGAAGCACCGGGCCACCCGTACTTACGAGTGGGAAAGCGATAAAAATCAGCGGTTCACCAACTCCCTGCAGTCGGCCTGACGGGCATGGAGCTGAAGCCGTCTTACTTCGCGCGGGCACCGGAGTTCTCGACCTCGTCAAGAAGTAGGGTCGCGAGGCGCGGGAGATAGGGATCAACTCCGCCGAGTTCGTCCGCGTCCTCGACCCGGTCAGAGAGTCTTCCTTCCGCGACCTGATCGAGTTCTGCCGTCTCACGTTTGCACGCTGAACTCGTAGCGGCCGGCGTGGCGCTCATCCGCCTGAGGCGGGTGGGGCGATAGGGCGGGCTTGCGACGAGACGGGAACCCCTCGAACGGCAAAATCACGCGGATCATCGAGCCTGAACCGGGTACTCATTGGTCGACGGATCCGGGGGGCAGATGCAAGAGATCGCGCGGCGACGTTCGCAGGTCAACGAGCCGGCGTTGCGGCTCGGGTTTTGCGTCGGAGAGGGCCTGGCCTACCTGCATCCGTAGGGACCAGAGGGCCTGCGGCGTCAATCGAGCGAAGTGGATCACTCCCGCGTCCTCGCCCCCGACGAACCCTGTTCCACGCCGCTCGCCGTCGAGCCGGAGAGCCTTGCGAACGGCACCGCCGATCGCCCAGCGTGGCTCACCTGTCTGGCGAGCGAGGAGCTCCAGGTATTCGACGTCCTGCTGACCGCGACGATACGCCTTCAGGCGAATCGAAGGGACCGGGGCGGAATTCTTCCCGCTGCGGGCAGGGTAGAACAGTGCGAGCGTATCGGCCCCCGTCCATGAATCGCCCTTACCGACCGTCTGCCAGGGGACGACGCCGTCACTGCCGAGCGACCAGGCGTCGAGGCACCAGCCCACCGGCTGCACGTTGGCCTCTTCGATCGCATTGGTGCTTCCGTATTCGACGACGAGCTGGCCCTGGGCGGCCTTGCGGTCGAAGACGATCCGATGGTATCGCCGCATCGCGCTGCTCACCACATTGTAATCGAGTAAGCCATCGAGCGAGTCACGCTGCCACTGAGGACGGGAGACATCGCAACGGAAAACCAGCTTTGCCTTGCTCGGGGCCTGGCGCACGCCCTCGTGGAAGGCGATGCCGAAGTAGCGCAGGGCCCAGAAATCCTGGAAGCTGGCGGGCTCGTCGAGTAGCCAGGGGGACGAACCACGGGACCACCCCTGCTTTTTGAAGTCGTTCTTGCCGTTGAGGAAGAACTGGAAGAGCGTGTCGTT
The DNA here is from genome assembly GCF_045290345.1 of Singulisphaera photorubra. Taxonomy (GTDB): domain Bacteria; phylum Planctomycetota; class Planctomycetia; order Isosphaerales; family Isosphaeraceae; genus Singulisphaera. The sequence continues at coordinate 8,884,941 of NZ_CP155447.1, forward strand.
CCATCCTTTCGCGTCAACATGCTCGGCGACCTGTCGCGTGACCTCGACGAGGTCGCGACGGTATGCTGCGCTGAAGGCACGGTCGGCCCAGTAGTCGCCGTTGTAGTTCCCCTCGACCGGGTCGGGCCAGTTCTCGTGCATCGGCAGATAGAACGATTCAAGGGGAACCCCCTTGCGTGGCAGGTCCGCGAAGGCCGAGCCGTCGAAATATGGCCCGAACCGACGGTCCCAGGCCGACCAGTCGAGTGTCTTGCCGTCCCAGGCCGGAGCACGGCCCTCGGCCATGATGCCACGCTGCGAGTAAGGGACGCAGTTCAGGACTGTCCGGTGTCGGTGGGCCAGGCGGTAGAACTCCCGCTCGTCCTCCGGTAGGCCGTAGCAGTTCATCTCGGGGAGGAAACTCAGGGAGTCCGGCAGCGTGAAGTCCCAGACCTGCAGCGAGACGTCGATTACGAGGGTCTGGTCGCCGACCTTCAGGGTGAGCTTCCCCGCGTGCTCGCCGGCCCCTGCCCCGTGGGGAACGTACAGCTCGCAATGGAAGCTGGTGCTCGTCCGGCCGGGGAGAGGCGAGTCGTCGGCCCCGGCGCCGTCCAGCGGGACGATCGGATCGGGGAGCGGTCCCTTCTTCGACGTGACGGGGTGATAGGAACCGGTTGTGACCTGGACCCCCGAGGCCCCCGCCCCTGCGAACTCGAGCGTGGGTCGGACACCCCCTGCCCCACCGCGCACGAGGACCTGAAAGCCGACGAACTCATTCCTCGCCGCATGCAAGCGGACCCGTTTCGTCGCGGCGTCCCAGAGGTGGTTGGCCGCGAGGTACTCGTCGGGTTGCGGCGGAATCATCGCGCCGGTCACGGGCTGAATCTTGTCGAATTCGTCAACGATCGCAATCTCGGACTCACCGAGCTTCGGTAGCGGTCCGCGGCCCCGGAACGGCTCCGGAACGGCCAACGGTAATGGGCGAGCGACCCGGTCTGAAACGCGAACGGTCGTGGTCGCCTCCGGCCCGAGGTTACCAGCGCCATCAACAGGGCGGATTGCCAGGTCGAGGTCCGATCCCGCCGGCACGTCGATGTCGCGGAGATGCATCGTCACGCGATCGCCGGCTTTTCCGGCCAGCGGGATTAGGTATCTCGGCACGTCCTGCCGGCCGGCGCGGACGAAAAACCCCACCGTCCCAGACGGCCCTTGGTCGCGAGGCGTGGTCCATGAGACCCACGCCTCTCCGGCCGGCAGGTCCTTCGGGTCGGACACGAATCCGTCCACTTGGTCGGGCGGAGCGTTGTCCTTCGGACCCAGCGCGACGGCCAGGTAGGGGGCGCTCGCGGGACCTGACTCGCGGCTGTGGAGGAACCGATTCGGCATGGAAACCGGAGTGAATTGTTCGCCCCGACGGGTCCACTCCGATCCCGTATCGTCGAAGAGGAAGAGCCCGTGGCTGATCCCGGCGCCGCGGGCCGCCAGCACCAACGGATCCACGGCGACCTGCTGCCATCGCTCTGCGTCGGGGGGTGATGCGTCGGCCATCCGCCAGGTGGTCCCGCCTTGTCCCAGGATCACAGCGCAGAGATCGCTGCCCGGAATCGTCCAGGGCGTATCCGGGTGTCGACGGTGGTTGTGCGTCGAGCTGCCGACCTGGGGGACGTAGCCGCTCGCGGTGCCCTCGGCCCATTCGGCCCCGAAGCTCCCGACCGTGACCCGGAGCAGGACCGGCTCGGCGGCCAGGCGGAGATGGAGCGTGGCCGAGCGGATGACGCGGCCCTTCAACGGCGCGGGATCGATGTCGATCAGGGTCATCTCCTGGTGCGACTTCAACTTCAGCCGGCGGGAGCCCCCGTTGTTCCCCTCGGCCTCTACGCCGACATTGGAGAACCATGTATCCCGCGTGACCGGAAGCCGCACCATCTCCTCACTTTCTCGTGGGGCCAGCCCCTCCTGTGCTTGTAAGCCGGCTCGCGGAACGACGCAGAGCAAGGTGAGACTGAACGCGACGGAGAAACGTTTCATGAGGCGACTCCCAGCTCGGAGGACCCGGAGATTCGCTCGGGATCGGTGCCGCCCCGATCCGATAAGCCGGCATTTTCGGATGCGTGAACGCCGACTCTCCGGGCCACTTCGTCCGGTCGAGCCGAAGTCACAATAACACAAGGGCATCGTCGTGGATGACATATTGCAAGGCGATTTCGTGATGAGTCATGACCCGGGGCCTGAGTAACAACACCATCACCGTTCCCACCCTGCCGACCCAGACCGGTCCTCGAGAGCTCGGGACGTGCTTCCACTGGCGTTCCACCAGTGCTTGTTCTCGCCCCTGTGCTTCCAGGTAGAAGGTTTGTCGGAGACCTAGGAAGGCGTGGTATGTTCGGAGGATGATGTCATCAAGTAGAAGTCGTTCCCTGCGGAGGCAATGACGATTCCCGGAACGACGACGACCTCGACGTTCGCGCTCCATGGCGCGAGCTCCAGAGGGCCTTCAGCTTCGACTCACCGTCAGCGAAGTGCATGATGGCCACCTTGCTGAACGACCAGCAGAGGTCGGCGCTTTCGCTACCTCTGTGGCAACGCCCTCGCGATTGGTCGGTGACCCGATCATGGGTCGGACTTAAGGATGGCGTTGATCGCCGCTTCGGCAGCGCGACGGACCTCGGAATCCGTGTCGCCGAGTCGCTCACGGAGCGGGCCTAACGCTGAGCGGGCCTCGCTGCCGATGAACCCAAACGCCCGGGTCGCATGGAGTCGGATCAGGCGCGACGAGTCGCCCAGGGCCACGACCAACGCGGGCACGATCTCTTTACCCATGTATCCCAGCGCACGCGACGCCCCCGCGCGGACGCGCTCGTCCGGGTCCTTCAACCCGGCAAGCAGTGCCTCGCGGGGGACCTTGACCCGGATCGCGGCCTGTTCGTCGGTCTCATGGTCGTCGTGCTTGTAGACAGGATTGGCGATCCGCGACAGCGTCCACGCGGCCCGGTCCCGCGCGTCCTCGTCGTCGTCGTCGCGGAGCAAGTCCCAGAGCCCAGGAAAGGCGGGCTCACCGATCAAGGTCAGAGCATCACCGGAGGCGGCTCTCACGTCGCTGTCGCGATCACGCAACGTGGTGATCAAGGCAGGGATGACCCGGTCGTCCCTCGGCCGGATCTTGCCCAGGGCCTCGGTGGCGTTTTTCCGGACAATCCGGTCGGGGTCCTTCCCCGCGGCGATGAGACCAGGGATGGCGGCCACGGCTTCGGGGCCAATACCGATCTCGCCGAGGGCCTCGGCGGCGACCGTGCGGATCTCCTCGTCGGGGTCGGCCACGGCTCGGACCAGGTCGGTGAGTGCGGGGGCCGCTTTGGGACCGATGCCGCCTAGCGCCGTCATCGCACGACGGCGGGCGTCCGGGTCGTGACCATGAAGGACCTCGATCAAGGCCGGGACGGCCGCCACTCCGACCTGTCCGAGGGCCATCGCCGCCTTGTCTCCGACCAAGCACTGAGGATCGTGCAACGCTCGAATGAGCGAGGGGACGGCCGCTTCGGCGTCGGCGCCAATCCCTCCTAACGCCTCGGCGGCCACGCATCGCAGGACCTCGTCGGGGTCGACCAGGGCCTCGGTGAGGGAAACGACCGCCGCGCGGGCGTCGGGCCCGATCTTGCCGAGTGCCTCCGCGGCCATCACCGCCAGCCGGTCATGCTTACCTCTCATCATCCTGAACCCGACCGGTGACGGGGCGGGTGGGAGTTCGTCCTTCGATCGCAGGAGCGCAATCAGCTCGGGGACGGCTCCCTTTGCCATTGGCCCGATCTCGGCGAGGACGGCGGCCGCGAACCACCGGGTCAGCGGATCGTCGTCCCTCAGCGCATCGGTCAGAGCGGGGACAGCTGGAGCCGCCAAGGCGCCGAAGCCGCCGAGGGCCTGGATCGCGCCAACACGCACGAATTCCCCGTTCGCCGACGACTCGCAACGGTTGCCGTTGCCGCCACCGAGCACCGGGGTGATCCGAATACGAGCACCCGTACGGACGCGTGTCGTCTTGTCCTTGGCCATCTCGATCAGTGCAGGAATGGCCCTGTCGGAGCCGAGGACGTATAGGGCCCATGCGGCGGCCCAGCGGACCTGGGTATCAGAGTCTTTCAGGGCCGCGACCAGCGCATCGACGGCCTGGGAACGACGTCGCAAGTCTTGCTGGTGTACCTCGACCTCCTCCGGGGTGGCGTTCTCCCCCGCGGGTTCGTCGTCGCCATCGGGGAGTTTTTCGGCGAGTGACGCAAGGGCGTGTGCAGCCACGGTCCGCACTTCGTCGTCAGGATCCTTCAGCCCCTCAACCAGCACCCCCACCACCGGTGACTCCAGGGCCTCGGCGGCCTGGTCGAAGAATTCCCATTCATCAGGGTCTTCCTCGCGGGCGGTGTCGAGGAGGAATCGGGCCGCAGTCTCGCCCGTGACATCGTCGAGGGCCAAAAGCCTGCGCGCGGCGCTTCGGACCTCGTCTTCGTCATCGTGGAGCAGCGCACGCAGGGTGAGGATCGCCTCGCGCAACTCCGGGCCGAGGGGATTCGGCTCTTTGAAATCCATGGGGCCGAGCCCGTGCTCTTCCGCGAGAACTCGCAACACCTCGACCTTGATCAATCGGGGCGTCTTCGGGTCGGTCAGGGTGCGGACGAGACGCGGGTTCAACTCTGATCCGATTTCCTGGAGCGCTGCGCCGGCACGGGCGCGCACGCGTTCGTCCGGCTTGCCGAGCAGGTCGAACAGGCGGTCGATCAGTCTCGCGCTGGAGTCCGGCCCGATCGCCCGAAGTGCCTTGGCCGCCTTCGACGAGACGGAGAAGTCATTCACGTGGGTGCCGTCGTCATCGTTAAGTGCGTCGAGAAGTGCCGGGACGGCCGAGGAGGCGTCAGGCCCGAATTTCCCCAGCGCGACGGCCGCGGCGATTCGGACGTATCGATCGGGATCTTTGAGCCGGGCGGACAACAAGGGGATCGAGTGAATCGCCTCGCGTTTGAGAACGGGCAAGGCATAGGCGACGGCAGTTCGGACGCGCGGGTCGGGGTCAGCAAGCGCCGTCCGCAAGGCCCCACCCGCAGTCGGCGAGCGGGCGAGCGCCTCACTGGTTCCGTATCCGTAGAAGACCCTGTTCTTCTCGAGGGCAATCCCCTCACGGCCGTTCGTTCGGGCCAGCTTGTAGGCCGCTTCCGCACGGGTGCCGGCATCCGGATCCCGCAACGCCGCGATCAACCTGGCGATGACCACGTCGTTGCCCAGGTCGTCGTCGTCGATCAACGCGGCCGTAGCCGTCCGCACCCGGCTGTCGACGTCATTCAAGAGCCCGAGGACCGTCTCGACCGCCGGTCTGTGGGATTGGCGCAACCGTGGGAACGCCCGCAGTACCGCCAGTCGAACGTCGGCCACGGGGTCGCGAAGCTGCGCGACGAGTTCAGGGAGGGCGATCGCGGCCTCGTCGCCGATATCGGCCAGGGCACGGGCCGCGGCGGCCCGGACCTTCGGGGCGGGGTCCTTCAACGCGGCGGCCAGCGGCGCGACCGCACCCCGCGCCACGGTCCGCGAACTGTACTGACCCGCCTGGCGCTCCCAACCGATCCGGCCCAACGATTCGGCCGTGCGGGCGCGGAAGTCGGCGTCGGGATCCTTCAGACCTGTGACCAGGGTCGGGATCGCCGCTCGGGCCTCCTGGCCGATTCCGCCGAGAGCCGAGACTGCGTCGAGTCGCAGCTCGGGGTCGCTCAACAGGGCGATCAGGCGAGGGACAGCGGTCTTCGCTGTATGGCCCGCAAATCCAAGAGCACGCAATGCACGGACCTGGTTTTGTCGGTCGGGGTCATCGAGGCGCGCGAGCAGCGCGGGAACGGCCGCAGGACCAGTCGCCCGCAGCGCGGCGTAATATCCGGATGGCCTGGGCTCGCCCTCACGCGACCAGTCAGCGAAGCCCGGCTTGCTGCGCGGGGGCTTGAGGTCGTCGGGCGGCTCAGGGTCGGAGAGCGCCGCGATCAGTGCGGGAATGCTCGCATTCGCCTTCTCGCCGAGCATTTCGAGCGCCAGCGACGCGCCCCCGCGAACCCTGGGGTCGCGGTCTCGCAGCGCGCGGGCCAGAGGTTCGACCGCCTCGGGACCAATTCCGGCGAGGGCATGAACAACCGCTTCGCGCGAGTTCCGGTCGGGCACTCGCAGTTCCTCGACCAGGAACGGGACGGCCGCCTTCGCGCCGGGGCCGATCTCCGACAGGCCCGCCACGGCCGCTCGTCGGACCTTCGCATTGTCCTGTTTCAGGAGATCGATCAGCACGGGGACGGCCACCTCGCCGAGGCTCCCGAAAACATACCTTGCCATCGGGAAACCCCGGTCGGGGCCGGCGTGAAGGCTGGCGACGAGCGCTGGGAGGACGACCCGCGAATCCGGCTTCGTCGTCATCAGGGCCCGTGCGGCCTCGGTACGGACATCGCCATCGGGATCGTTCAGTGCGGCAACCAGGGCGTGTACGGCTCGGCTGGCCGCTGGGCCGATCCGACTCAAGACCTGAGCGCTTTCTTTCCGGATCCTCGGTTCACGGGCGGCCAGGCCCGAAATCAAGACGGGGACCGCCGGAGCGGCTCGAGGTCCCAGCCGTTTCAGCCGGTGGAGCGCCTCATGTCGGGCTCGAGTGTCACCGCCCTCCCAGAGTGCCAGGGCCTCGGTCACTCGACGGTCGGCTTGACTCGAGTCCTCGACCGCTTCGATCGGCGTGAGAAGGACCAGGACCATGATGAGGCCCAAGCAGCCCGGAAATGAATGCCTGGCCCGTCTGAACATGGGGGAGGACTCCATGGCCGGTCGTGGCGAGATTGCGAGCGACGTATTGACCGCCACCGGTAGGATTGACGTCATCCAGTCGCTGCAGATTCGATCCACGCTGTGGATTGGCATCGGCACTCGACCCAAGCCCGTTGGGAGATCTCAGTGAGGCATTCGTTCGGGTGGCTCCTGGAACGAATGAATAAGAGGGCGGGGATCGTCTACTTGGCGAGGGACGGCGACCCGCGTTAGGCCCCGCACAGCTCGAGCGACTCCGCGGCACGCGCGTGAGCACGTCTGACGACCGCCATACCCGGAACCGCAGTCATGCAATCTCGAACGTTCGACCTGAATACCCAGGCCTACAAGCGGAATCCGTATCCGACGCTGGCCAGAATGGTTGCGCAGGGACCGGTGGTTCGCGTTCGATTTCCATGGATCGGCAAGCTCTGGATGGCCACCAGCTACGAGGCTGCGAGCGAACTGCTGCGTGATCGCGAGCGGTTTGTGCGCGAACCGCGATCGGCGGGCATGCCGCAACGGGCCAATCTGCCCTGGTGGTTTCCACGATCGATGCAGCCGATGGCCGAGGTGATGATTAACCGCGACGAGCCGGATCATCGGCGGCTGCGCGGCCTGGTCGAACAGGCGTTCCTGCGGCGCGGTGTCGAGCAATTGCGGCCCCGGTTCGACGCGATCATGCGTCAGTTGCTGGATGAACTGGAGGCGAAATTCCGACGCGACGGCCACCCGATCGACCTCGTGGCCGGCCTGGCGCGGCCCTTCCCGCTGGCCGTGATCTGCGAACTCCTGGGCCTGCCGTCGGAAGACCGTCCGATGTTCGTGAAGCTCGCGGGGGCCTTTTCCGGAAGTCCCTCGCTGTTCGTCTTGTTCCGAATTCTCGGCGCCATCAAGAGCATCAACGCATACATTCGAGAGCAAATCCGCCTCTGTAGGGCGAACCCGCGCCAGGGGTTGATTTCGGAACTCATCGCCGCCAAGCAGGAGGATGACCGCCTTACCGAAGACGAGATGGTCGCGATGGTCATTCTGCTCCTGCTGGCCGGTCACATGACCACGGTGCATTTGATCGGTGCGGGTATTTACACGCTCCTCACACATCCCGCGCAGAAGCAGTCTTTACTGACCGACTGGTCGCTGGTGTATTCCACCGTCGACGAACTGCTGCGGTACCTCTCACCGGTTCAGATGACCAAGCCAATGATGCCGGCTCACGACCTGGAATGGTACGGGCAGCGGCTCAAACGTGGCGACAAGATCGTTGCCCTGCTGGCCGCGGCCAATGTCGATCCCCAGAAATTCGAGGATCCCGACCGCTTCGACATTCACCGCAGTCCCAATCCGCACATGGCGTTTGGGGCCGGAATTCACGTCTGCCTGGGATTGAGGCTGGCCAGGGCCGAGGCCGAGATCGCGTTGGAGCAGCTTCTGACCCGCTTTCCGAAGTTGGAACTCGCCATCCCTCCGTCCCAGGTGAAGTGGTCGCGGCAACCGGGGACCCGCGGCATGGAAGCGTTGCCGGTCAGGCTGTTGTAAGCAAGCGGGCCAGGCCGGCCCGTCGCTGGGGACCGCGAGGGGCGACGCTCGACGGAGTTTCCTCGGGACGTTGTTTATGGCTTGCGATCGCTGGGAGGAGGGGACGGGGACAGCGACCGGAAGCGTCGCAGCCAGCCGCTGACCAGGGCACCCTTGAGGTCACCCGCCTTCTCGTACTCCTGGATCGTCTTGCCCCAGTAGAAGCTGATCCAGCCGTCGACGTGCGACCGCGTTTTCTCGATGAAGGCCCCGGTTTCTTCGGGGCCGGCCGGGAGCGGGAAAATCTCCTCGATCACGAGCGGCTTGCCGACCTCATAGACCCGCAGGGCGGCGAGGTCGTCGTCGAGTTTGCCCGCCTTCGGGTAGAAGTGCACGCTGACGAAGTCGAGCGGTCCGCAGACCTCCGGCGCGTAGAACAGAGGCTTGGCGCCCTTGAAGACCTGGGCCCATGGGATCACTCCAACCGTGATCATTTGGCGATCATCGACCGAGCGGATGGCGGTGGCCAGCCTCTCGACCCAGGCCCGGGCGACTTCCTTGTCGGTGCGGCCGCGCAGGTCGGTCGTGATCCGCTGCACGAAATGCTTGCCGCCCAGGGGTTCGCCGGGCAGCCAGTCCTTTTTCCCATCGCCGCCGGTGAGGATCGGCTCATTCATGAGGTTGTAGCAGAAGATCGCTGGGCTGTCCTTGCAGACCCCCGCGACGGCCTTCCAGAAGCGGGCCTGGACGTCCCATCGGGCAGACTCCTCCAGGTCATTATACCACCCGGGCACGGTCTCCTTGTGGTAGCAGCCGAGCCCGGTCACGTCGAGGTAGAGTCCGGTCTCCTCGGCGAGTCGCACGAGCTTGACCAGGCGATCAAGGTTCTCCTCGTCCGGGTGCTCGGCGTCCTTCATGAATCGGGCAAGTTGCAAATGAACGCGCACGACGTTTGCACCGAGGTCCTTCATTTCGCGGAAGTCTTCGGCGACCGTGGCCCATTCCTCTCGCCAGTAGTCTTCCAGTAGCCGGCCGGCATCGTCGTGATCGTAGTTGAATCCCCAGATCACAATCCGCTCGTTCGTCCCTTCGCGGACGAAGTGTGTCTTATCCTCACTCGGTCGAATCCGAGCCAGCTTACTGGCTCGTGGCGCAATTCCGGTCCCTTGAGCCCGGGCCATTCGCTCGCCCCCTGCCAGAGCCGCAAGGACGACGAGGCCGAAGAGGACGGCGAGAGTCCGGGGAAACATGGAATCGTACCTCCTGCGGGCGACAAGCTCGATCGTTTGGGGACAGATCAGAATGATCCGAGGCGCCTCAGTCGCTCACTTCATCTCGAAAGGGTGTGGAGCTCGCGATCGACTTGACGTAGTTAGCCCGCTCGAACGCTGAGGGATCGGGGCAGTTCTGCTGGCTGAGGATCCCTTTCATTTGCCTGATCGAGTCGTACCCAGACTCTTCGAACCGGGCCCGGAGTCCGTCGAGCAGGGTACGGATGTAGGCGGGGCCGTGCCGAAGCAGGGCCGACGTGATCATGGTGACGTCGGCACCTACGAGGAGGAGCTTGAAGATGTCATCGGACGTGTGGACCCCGGTGGAGGCTGCCAGCGAGGTCGAGAGCTGGGGACGGAGGATGCCAATCCAGCGCAGCGGCAACGGCAATTCCCCGCCCGTGCTGAGGGTCAGGCGTGGACTGATCTGGAGCGTCTCCAGAGCGATGTCCGGGTGAAGGTAGCGATTGAACAGGACCAGGCCCTCGACACCCACATCGACGACGAGGCGGCGTGCCATGTTCGGCAGCGAGCTGAAGTAGGGCCCCAGTTTCACGGCAAGTGGGATCGTCAGGACCTCCTGAACGGCGGCCACGGTTTCCACGTAGCGATCCTCGACCTGGGCGCCGGTGACATTGGGATCGGTCGGCACGAAGTAGACGTTGAGTTCCACGGCATCGGCCCCTGCCTCCTCGAGGAGCCGGGCATGACGGGTCCAATTCCCCGGGCCCACGCCGTTGAGACTCGCGATCACCGGGATGGAAAGCTCTTTCTTGGCCTGCCGGACCTGTCCCAGGTAGTTCGGCGGCCCGTTGTTGTAGGAGTCGAGGTCGCAGAGCTCAGAAAGTACCTCCTCGAACTGTTCCTTCCCGGTTTCGATCAAGCGGCGGACGGCGCGTTCCTCACGTTCGAGTTGCTCCTCGAAGAGTGAGGGCATCACCACCGCCGCCACGCCCGCCTCTTCCATCTGCCGGAGGATCTCGACATGGCCTGTCAGGGGAGAGGCCGAGGCCACCAGTGGGTTCCTCAGCTCAAGTCCCAGATACGTTGTCCCCAGGTCGATGCTCATCGCTGTATCTCCTCCGAACGCTCCGCTTGAAACTTCTGGGGTTCACTCAATCAGTGACCTAACTCTCGACTGCGGGAGGTTTCGGGTTAGTGGTGTTCTTTGTTGTTAATTTATGGTTTTGTGTTGATTTCTGGATGGTTGTGGCCCGCTTCCCGTTTCTGTGAGCGGATCTCAGCCGACGATTCGGGCGATGTCGATCAAGTACATTTGCCGCCCGAGGCCGCCGTGGGCCGAGTCGATCACCACTTTCTTTCCGTCGGGGCTGAACCGCGGGTGTGTGTCGACGCGCCATTCTCCCGCGTATTCCGGTGGCGAATGAAAGTGCCCCAGAGCGACTCGGCGGCCGGTTTTTACCTCGTACAAGTACGGGCTCTGGTTGCGCAGCTTGTCCGGGTAGCTGTCGTTCAAGATCCAGGCGTTGCCAGGCAGATAGGTGCAATGACCGTCCACCGTCATGGCTTCGGGGCCAACCGGTTCGGGGGTCCGTTCACCTCGATCGTCGAACAGGTAAAACCTCTTGCCGCGCGAGGGCTGGTCCGACCAGGCCAGGATGTGCCGCTCATCGCGCCAAATGAAGTGCGAAGTCATGCCGTTGGCGTCGATCAGGCGGATGTCGCTGCCGTCGGCGTTCGCGGTGAACATGCGGGTGCCCGCGTGTTTCTGCGGCGTTCGCCAGCGATGCAAGAAAATGAACCTGCTGCCATCGGGGCTGAAGAGCAAGTGGATGAAGTAGTGTTTGGCCTGACCCCAGTCAGCGAAAGGCTTGCCAATTTTGAGTACTTGCGCGACCGAGACCAGCAGTCGCTGCTCCCCGGTGCGCATGTCGACGGAGTACACGCCCGAATCGCTGGGCGTGGGGTCGTCTCGGTCGGGATCGACCAAGCCGGGATAGCCATATCCGGGCCGCACGTCCCAGATCCGGCTGAAACTGCAACCGATGGCGGTGCGCCCGTCGGGGCTCAACGCATAGATTGGAGCGGGAAGGGAACGCAACTCGCCGGTCCGGGTGTTCAAGACGCGGCAGACAAATCGATCCCCCTCGCGGTCGTTCCAGACGACTTCGCGATCCGAGCCGGGCAGCCATTGAAGCATGCACCCTTGTTGCCAACACCAAGCGTGACTCTCGCCGAGATTGATCCACTTATCTCGCTCGGCCGTATCCACCATGCCGATCTGAATGCGATCGGCCGGGGTGGGGAGGCGATGCTCGAACGAGGACTCCATCCCGAGCGCGTACCGGCCAGCGGGATCGAACTGGAGCTTGTCGTAATAGGCGAACCAGTGGAATCGCGGCCCGCTCGTCAGGGCCCGCACCGGGGGGAGCGTGTCGGTCGTGGCGGCCGAGAGCACCCGGGCGGCCCCAAGGCCCACGCCGGAGCTGATTGTGTTGCGAAGGAACTGGCGTCGCGTAGCAGACATGGGGCGGCTCCCGGGAGCAACGGAGAATGATTCAATGGGAAGGGCGATCGTGATGGGGCAACCGTCACGGCCGCAACTGATTCATGAGTTCCAGCAGTGTGGCGAGAATCTTCGTGGAGGCCTCGACCTCAAGATAGCTCCAACGGGCCCGCCACGTCTCATATCCGCCAAGCTGGTGCTGTTCGGGCGTGGGGAGGTAGCCGTTATAACCGTTGGCCAATCCGATTGTGAACGCCGGTCGCAAGGCGCTCCGTTCCTTGAGGGCCAGTCCTGTTTCCGCAAACACTTCACAAGGGGCTGAAGCAATGCCTAGGTCGCCGATGCGGATGGCCTGGAGCTTCACATTCACCCGGGGTGGGAATTCGCTGAGGACGAGTGTCTCGCGGGCATACGATTCCGCTTGGCTTCGGAGTCCGGGCCCCTTGGCTTTCGCGAGGATCTCTTTGGCTCGGGTCACCTCCTGTGAGTCGGGCATGCGCACGCCAAGTTCGATTTCCTTCTCGACCATGGCAAGCGAGACCCAGTCGCGGTGTACGATCCGCTTGTGGGCGACGAGTACCGCGCTGGCGATGCGATCGGCCACGTGCCAGATCTGCTCGAATGGCTCCTTTCGTACCGGGGCAGGTGCGCCGTAATTCCTGTTGTTGATATCGCCGCTGGTACCATTGGACATGATACCCACGAACGGCGGGTCGGCGGCCGCGGCCCCGAGCCGTTGCTCAATCCGCGTTGCAAACTGGCCGAAGTAGTCGGCTGACAACGGCGGCACTTCGCCCACGTAGTGCAGCGAGTAGTTGGCCAGCAGAGCGATCGGCCGGCCTTCGGGCGATTGCACCGACAGGATCGCGATCTCCGGGTCCACCGGCCCTGCCGGCTCGGAGATGTCCGGGTTCAGGAAGCCCGGATTCGTGCTCACGTGGCCGGGGATGCCGAACGGGTCGAGCACCTCGACTCCCGGTTTCAGCTTCCAGCGGCGGTTGAAGACATGTGCGGGTTCGCGACCGACCCCCCACCCGATCCTGGCCGGGGCCAGGTTGTCGACGGCACGGCGGATTCCCTCGGCGATCTGCGCTTCCAGATACTTCAGATATGCCGGGTCGGGCTGGCTCTCGGCCATGGTCATGGCCGTCGGTGCCGAGTGCGTGTGCGTGGCGGCCATGAGCATCTTGTCTTCGGGGATGCCCGTAGCCTTGCTGGCCAGGCGCTTCGCCGCATCGAAGATCTCACGCGTGATCAGGCAACTATCGCAGATGACGAGGGCCAATCGGGTTTTTCCGTCGTCCAGCACCAGGCAGCGGGCGTGGAGTCGATCATGAACCGAGCCGACCATCCGGTCCTGGAACCCCCCGTTGACGGAAACGGGCAAGTGCTTGGGTGTGATGTCCGCGGCGAATGCGCCGGCGAGGAAAACGTCCTTCGCGAGTACTTGGGGAGCCGACCCGGTCGCGAAAAGCATCCCCATGAGCAGGCAGGCTGGCGCGAGGACTGCATGACCTCGCCTCAACGGGTGGACGGGGCGGAGATCGGGGGCGGTCATGACTGCGGTCCGTTGAATGTACCGGGGCGATGGAGAGCGATGAATTCGCTCGATCGCCGCTGATCGTAAATTCAACGGAATCGGTTCTCAAGGATGAGGGGGCCGTTGGTGTCGAATTCCCGAAGCGCAACCGAACGGATGGTGTCATGCTGCATTTGCTTCGGGGCCAACCGGAGACACGCAACTACGAGAGCGAGAGAGGCCGAAGATGTTCCCTCGAAGCCAACCGCGTGCGGCCGTTCTTCTTCGGCGAAGGGCTTTTTGGCCAAGCGGGAACTCTGGCTGAGTTCGAGCGACTGCTTCCCATCAGACGGCCCTGTTTGTAAGATGTTTAACTCGAGCCAAGGAATGAAGCACGAATGCCAATGTCCTTCTCATTCAATCTACTTTCGAGGTTGGTCGTTCAGGTCCCGGAAGCTTGAGGCGGGTCGGGCGGTCGATGGCATGGGAGAATTCGGGCATGGGCGCCAGACACGCGATGGTCCTTTTCTTTCTTTTGATGATCATCGCGCCCCCTGCCCTCGGGCTTGGCGACGGGCCGCGTGGGGCGGAACTGGTCTCGAAAGAATTCGAGACGGACACGCTCCCGCTGGTGAAGCGGTACTGCCTCGAGTGCCACTCGGCGGAGGAGCAGGAAGGGGATCTCGACCTCGAACGGTTCACCAAGCTGGACCAGCTGCGGAATGCCCCGCGAGTCTGGCAGCGTGTTGCCGAGATGCTCGACAACGGCGAGATGCCTCCGAAAGAGGCGCTACAGCCGAGCGACGCCGAACGAGCTCGCCTGCGAGGATGGGTCCGTGGCTTTCTCACGACCGAGGCGACCCGGCGAGCCGGCGATCCTGGCCGGGTCGTGCTTCGCCGGCTGAATAACGCCGAATATACCTACACGCTCCGCGATCTGACGGGCGTCGAGACACTCGAGCCGGCCCGTGAGTTCCCCACCGATGGCGCTGCGGGCGAGGGGTTCACCAACACCGGCAATACGCTGGTGATGTCGCCCTCGCTCGTCACGAAGTACCTGGATGCGGCGAAGGGGGTTGCCGGCCATGCGGTTCTTTTGCCCGATGGTTTCCGATTCTCACCCGGGACAACCGCTCGTGACTGGACCGAGGAGACCCTGGCGAAGATCCGCGAATTCTATCGCGAGTACACCGACCCGCGCGGAGGCGGCGATCAAGTCAACCTTCAAGGCATCGTTTTCGACACCAACCAAGGTGGACGTCTGCCGCTCGATCGTTACTTCGCGGCGACGATCGCCGAGCGTCAGTCCTTGACCTCGGGTGCAAAGAGCATCGCGACTGTCGCGGCCGAGCGAGAACTGAACGCCAAATATCTGGGCCTCCTCTGGAAAAGCCTTTCGAGCTCCAAGCCGTCACTTCTCCTCGGCGGGCTTCAAGCTCGTTGGCGGGCTGCCAAACTCGAAGATGTCCCTGGACTGGTCGCCGAGGTTACTGCCTGGCAGCAAGGACTCTGGAAATTCTCCAGCGTCGGCCACATTGGTAAGCTGGGTGGCCCCAAGGCTTGGATGGAGCCGGTCAGTCCGCTGAGCGCGAGGCAAGAGGTGCGGTTCAAGGTTCCCGCTTCGCCCGACGGTAAAGACGTGACTCTCTCACTCGTCGCGACGGACACCGGCGATGGCAACGAGCATGACTTCGTCGTCTGGAGCCAACCGAAGCTCGTTGCTCCTGGTCGCCCGGATCTACTCTTGAAGGACGTCCGGCGGGTTGCCAGCAACCTGGCGACAAGGCGCGACCGACTCTTCGCCGAGACGACGGAGTATCTCGACGCCTCGGCCAAGGCCGAGGCGACTCGGGGCCGGGTCGACATCGAGGACCTCGCCCGAGCTCGCGGCCTCGATCCGGACGCGCTCCGGGCGTGGCTCGATTACCTGGGCATCGTGCCGGCCGAGGCCTTGGCCCTGACCGGTCACTTCACCGAGAAACTCACCCGAGGCGGGGGCCACGACTTTATCAACGGCTGGGGTCGTAACGAGACTCCGCAGTTGCTGGCCAACTCCTCCGACCAGCACGTTCGGATTCCCGGGAACATGAAGCCGCACGGGGTCGCGGTCCACCCCTCCTCGACCCTGCGTGCGGCTGTCGGCTGGTTAAGCCCCGTGACGGCCACCGTGCGCGTTGAAGCCTCGGTCACGCATGCCCACCCCGAATGTGGTAACGGCGTAACCTGGTCGCTCGAACTCCGTCGAGGCTCGACACGACGTCGGCTTGCCGCGGGCATTGCCCAAGGCGGCAAGGAACGTAAAGTCGGCCCGATCGAGGCGCTCGCAATCCAATCCGGCGACCTCCTTTCGCTTGCGATCGGCCCTCGTGACGGCAACCACTCCTGCGACCTGACCGCGATCGACCTGCGGCTCGTCGAGGCTGGTGAACCCGGGCGGACCTGGGATCTCGCCGCCGACGTCTCGGGCGACGTCCTGGCCGGCAACCCCCACGCCGACCGCCTCGGCCATCCGGGGGTCTGGCACTTCTATGCTGAGCCCGACAAGGGAGGGGCTGAGGCCGGGGCGGTGATCCCTGCCGAGTCGGTCCTGGCCAGGTGGCAGGCCGCGAAAACGGACGACGAAAAGCGTCGACTCGCCGATGAGACGCAGCGGTTGATTACTTCGGTTGCGCCCACCTCGAAGGACAGTCCTGACGCGACTCTCTACCGGCAACTTCGGTCGCTCGGCGGGCCATTGCTCGGCGCGATCCTCCGGGCTCGACCCGGCGGAGTCGAGCCTGAACCGGCGACGATCGAGTCGGGCTGGGGACTTGATCCAACCACATTCGGCAAGCACCCGAATGGTAAGTCCATCGAAGCCGGCAGCCTCTGCGTTCAGGCCCCAGCCGTGATCTCGTTTCGTCTCCCAGCCGAGCTGGCTGAAGGAGCCGAGCTGATCACGACCGGAACTCTCGAAGAGGCGACGGGCGCTGAAGGGAGCGTCCAGTTCGACGTGGTCGCCGGGCAGCCGCCAGCGGTCGCCGGCCTCCATCCCAGTAGCGTGAAGATGAGCCTTGCTGCCGGGCCCTGGACCTCGGATAACCGGCGGGTGGCTTACTCCTCGCCGATCGTCGTCAACGAAGGAAGCGCGAGCCGGAAGCGGATCGAGGCGGCCCTGGATGAATTCCGCAGCCTCTTTCCCGCCGCGCTCTGCTACTCCAAGATCGTACCGGTCGATGAGGTTGTGACACTCACGCTGTTCCATCGCGAGGATGAGCACCTCTCGCGGCTCATGCTTGACGACTCTCAGAAGGCACGGCTCGACCGGCTCTGGGACGAGCTGCATTTCATCAGCAGGGACGCATTGACCCTCGTGGACGCCTTCGCCCAGTTGATGGAATACGCTTCGCAAGACGCTGACCCCAAGGTCTTCGAGCCGCTCCGCCTGCCAATCAACGAGCGAGCGGAAGCGTTCCGGCGCCGATTGGTCGAGTCTGAACCCCAGCAGGTCGACACCCTGCTCGACTTCGCCGCACGGGCCTACCGTCGCCGTTTGACCGGCCCGGAGGGGAGTCAGTTGCTTGATCTCTACAAAGGGCTCAGGGCTCAGAAGATCCCCCACGAGGAGGCGTTCCGCCTGACGCTCGCCAGAGTCCTCGTTGCGCCTTCGTTCCTCTACCGTGCCGAGAAACCGGTGCCGGGGGCAGGACAAGGGCCGGTCTCGAGTTACGAGCTGGCGACGCGTCTGAGCTACTTCCTTTGGTCGTCGCAGCCCGACCGTGAGTTGCGAGAGCTTGCCGAGTCGGGCAAGCTCGCCGACCCTGAGATCCTCGCGAGCCAGACTCGGCGGATGCTCAAGGACGACAAGACCCGGCGGCTGGCGACGGAATTCGCTTGCCAGTGGCTCCACATCGCCGACTTCGACCAGCTCGACGAAAAGAGCGAGCGGCACTTTCCAACGTTCCTCGGTCTCCGAGACGCGATGTACGAGGAGTCGGTCCGGTTCCTCACCGGCCTCTTCCAGAACGACGGATCGGTGCTCGATCTCCTCGACGCCGATTATACCTACTTGAACGGCCCGCTGGCCGAGCACTACGGCATTCCCCTGGAGAAGAAGGCGGGAGCGGCCGACAAGCCTCAGGACTGGCGTCGGGTGGATGGCATCAAGAAGTATGGTCGAGGCGGTGTGCTTGGCCAGGCGACGACTCTGGCCAAGCAGTCCGGCGCGTCCCGTACCAGTCCGACCCTCCGGGGCGACTGGATCAGCGAAGTTCTCCTCGGCGAGCGTCTGCCCCGCCCCCCCAAGGGGATCCCGCCGATCCCGGACGATGAGGCGGCCACCGACGCGCTGACGGTTCGCCAGCTCGTCGAGCAGCATGCCAGCAACCCGAAATGCATGGTTTGCCATGAACGCATCGACCCACTCGGGTTCTCGCTCGAAGGCTTCGACGCGATCGGTCGCCGCCGCGAGAAAGACCTGGCCGGCCGGCCAGTCGACACCCGATCCAAGACCAAGGACGGAGCGCAATTCGAGGGCCTCATGGGCCTGACCGATTATCTTCTGACCGTCCGCCGTGAGTCCTTCCTGAATCAAGCATGCCGCAAGCTGCTGGGCTTTGCCCTGGGACGTTCGATTCAGCTTTCTGACAAGACGCTCATCGACGACATGCAGGCCGCCCTGAAGACGAACGGCTACCGCGTCGGCTCCGCGATCGAGGTGATCGTTCGGAGTCGGCAGTTCCGCGAGATCCGCGGACGAGAGACCGCTGACACAGATTGAATTTCCGCCCTTCACCGAGACCGGAGTCGACCCGGATGACGACCCACCGATTCAGCCGCCGAACCATGCTCCGAGGTCTTGGCGTCTCGATGGCCCTCCCCTGGCTCGAGTCGCGCCCCGTCTGGGGCGACGTACCCGCTGGTAAAGCCGGCTCGAGCGAAGCTCCCGTCCGACTGGCCGTCCTCTTTGCGGGCAACGGGTTCCACAGCAAGGAGTGGTGGGCCAAAGGGGCCGGCAAGGGCATGGAGCTGGGCCAGGTGCTGGCCCCCTTGAATGACTTCCGCGAAAAGATGCTCTTCGTTCAGGGCCTTTATAACGAGCAGGCACTGAAGGGGAACATTCACAGTTCACAGACCGGCAACCTCCTTTCCGGCTCGCCGCTGGCTTCCGGAGGCGAGATCCGTTCGGGGACGAGCGTCGATCAGTGGCTCGCCGCTACCTACGGCCGCTCGACTAAGGTGCCCAGTCTGGTGCTCGGCTGCGAGAAGTCGAACCCGTCGGTCCACAAGAATTATTCGATGCTCTACAGCTCGCATATTTCGTGGACTTCGCCGACGACCCCGACGCCCCTCGAACTTTATCCCGCCCTGGCGTTCGATCGGCTGTTCAAGGATGAAGTCCGGCAGGGTGACAAGAGCGTGCTCGACGCCGTGCTGGCCGATGCCAACGACCTCCGCCGGCAGGTCAGCACGACCGACCAGGTCAAGCTTGACGAGTACCTCGAATCCGTCCGTGACGTGGAACGCCGGATCGAGGGGGCGGGCAAGCGTGGCGAGCTTCAGGGCTGGAGGCCAACGCTCGACAAGCCCAACATCCCACGTCCCCCCGAGGGGATCCCCCAAGATATCGCCGACCACATGCGGCTGATGTGCGACATCCTGGTGCTCGGCTTCCAGACCGATACCACGAGAATCACCACACTCAAGCTGAACAACGATCACTCGTCTCTTCGTTTCCCGAACCTGGGGGTGGATTACATGATCCACCACCTGCTTTCGCACTCCGACACGGCCGACTGGCTCAAGGTGAACCAGTTCTTCGTCGGGCAACTTGCCTACATCGCCCGCAAGCTCGACGCGATCCAGGAGGGGGAACGCACCGCGCTCGATAACTCGATGCTGATGTTCTGCTCGAGTATGATGAACGGCGGCCACGACGCCACGCAATTGCCCGTTGTGGTTCTGGGCGGAGCCGGCGGCAAGATCCAGACCGGCCGGGTCCTTGACTACCGCAAGGAGTCAAGTCGGCAGATGTGCCGGCTCTACCTCTCGATGATGGAGAAGATGGACGTTCGGCTCGACCGCTTCGGCGATGCCACCGAGCCGCTCCGTGAAATCTGAATCCGTTCATGAATGAACGGAGCTGACTTCGCGGTTGACCGAGAGGCAGGGGCCGAAAACCGCACTCCCCAATCGTAAGCCGCTCGAGTGAACCCGAACCGTTCCGAGGCCTGATGCTCTCTTGAGCGGCCGGGTTCACTTCAGGACTGCCCTCGAGCCTCGATTGAGCGGTGATCGCCGAAAGCGGATCGGCGGGCAGGCGAGTACGAGAACAACGCAAGGCCCGAGTTGCCGGACCGATCAGAGCTCGGCAAGCACACGGTGCGCGCAGGTGACCGCCAAGGCCCCGTCTCCGACGGCAAAGGCGACGCGTTTCGTCGTTCCACTCCGAACGTCGCCTGCCGCGAAGACGCCCGGGCATGTGGTCTCGACCGTACAGGGTTCGCGATCCTTCAGGGGCCAGTGGTCGGAATGGGCCGCGTTGGCTCCCGTGAGGATGAAGCCTTTGGAATCGACGACGACGCTCGGGGGCAGCCAGCCGGTATGCGGCTGCGCGCCAATGAAGACGAACACTGCGGAGCACTCGAGCTCGCGGTAACCATCGCCATTGCGAAGCCGTAGCCCCGTGAGGGTGCGGTCGCCATGGATCGCCTCGACCTCGACATGGCGGAGGACTTCGATTTTCTCGTGCTGTTCAATCCGACGGGCGAGGTAATCCGACATACTCTTGCGAAGGTTACCACCACGCAAAAGCAAGGTGGCCCCGGCTGTGTGCTCGGCGAGGAACATCGCCGCCTGACCGGCCGAATTTCCACCCCCTACCACCGCGGCTCGACCGCTTCGGCATGAGCGAGCGTGCACTGATGTGCATGAGTAGTAGATGCCCGCGCCATCCCATCGCTCGCTGTCGGCGATGGGGAGACGCTGATAGCTGGCGCCGGTCGCGACGAGGACGGTTCGGCCTTTCACGACCTGCCCGTCGTCGAGGACAAGCCTGTGCACTTTGTCCTCGCAGCTCATCGAGCGGACCTCGACCGGGGCAACGAGCTCGGCGCCGAACTTCAACGCCTGAAGATAACCTCGGTTTGCCAGATCTGCCCCGGTCAGCCCCGCGGGGAATCCCATGTAATTCTCGATCCTCGAACTGGTGCCGGCTTGACCACCCGGGCCGAACCGGTCGAGAACGATGGTGGCCAGCCCCTCGGAGGCGCCGTAGACGGCGGCCGCAAGCCCGGCCGGGCCGGCGCCGACGATCACCAGGTCGAACGGCTCGTCGCGGATCTTCCGTTTTAGTCCGAGACACTCGGCCAATCGAGTAACCGTGGGGCGAGGCGATCGCGTGCCACGGTTGCAGGATACAAATGGCAACTGATCCGGGGCGACTCCCAGCGCTGTCATCGCGTCGTGACCTTCGGGCACATCGACGTCGATCCAG
The DNA here is from genome assembly GCF_045290345.1 of Singulisphaera photorubra. Taxonomy (GTDB): domain Bacteria; phylum Planctomycetota; class Planctomycetia; order Isosphaerales; family Isosphaeraceae; genus Singulisphaera. The sequence continues at coordinate 8,905,976 of NZ_CP155447.1, forward strand.
GTATGAGGCACCTTGTTCTTATCGAAGAACTCGCGGATGACCGTTAGCTCCGGGTCGCTGAGGGAGCCGAAGACACGGACGCCGACGAACCCGGAGTGTTCCAGTAGAAAACGACGCGTCTGGAATGCCTCCAGCAGCTTGTCGCTGAGGTCGGGGATCTCCTGGATGACCCGGCGCAAATCGTCGGGACTGACGCAATAGGCCCGGCAATTCCCCCTGGCATAGCCCGAGATGACGGCGGGGCGGTCAGTGAGCAATGAGACGTCGCCCGTAAACTCCCGCGGCCCGTGGACGACAATTGTCTTCGGCTCGTCCCCCGATTCGTCTACGATCGCGATCTCACCGGACTCGACAACATAAAAAGAGACACCCCGCTGCCCGGCCTTGAAGATGGTCGCTCCGTCCTCGAACTCGCACACACTAGCCAGGCGGGCCAGGATGTCGACCTCGGATACGTTGAGCTTCGGGAATGCGAGGTGATGTTCCTGATCGCCGTTCGCCATCGCCTCGACCTCCAAGACTCCGAGCGGCCCACGTCGTCGCGGCGCGGGTTCGTCTGAAATCCTCCCTCGAACCTGTGCCGGCCGTCAAGACCTTCACTTTGTCCACTGATTTTGTGTCGCCGCACTTGTTGAACAAGAACGCAGCGAAGTCTGAGCCGCCCCCACAGATCCCTGCTGCTTCCTCGACCTGCATGGTCAGCTGCGCCTGCCGAGTGAAATTCAGCCGGCGTGTCTCAACTTTCGCTAAGCATGTAGTAATGCAATTATGGTGTTAGTGATTGGGGCTTTTTTGCCCGTTGCCTGTTACCTTGTTGACATGTTTTGTTGATGTGTGTGAATTTGCGTTCCAGAGTTTGATGACTCCGTCATGGCTACAAGAGGCCAGTATCATCCCATCGGGCGTGAATGCCAGGCCGTTGATTTGTTGTTCGTGTCCCACCAGGGTCATCAGTTCTTGTCGAGCGGTCACGTCCCATAGGTGGATCGACCGCGATGCGCCGGCCGCGGCGATCAGGACCCCATTTGGCGAGAACGTGAGCCCACGAAGTTCGCCGTCATCGCAATGGATTTTCGCGAGGAGGGTTCCCGATGCCGGATCCCAAAGTGCGATCCGCCCGACCTCGTCCGTCGTCGCGAGCAGTGATCCGTCCGGGGAGAAGACGAGGGCCCTGAAATGCTCCGGGCCGTCGAGATGGTGTTTCTGCACCCTCGTGGCGACGTTCCAGAGTCGGATCGTCCGGTCGTTCCCCGCCGAGGCAAGTTGCTGTCCGTTCGGCGAAAATGCAACCTGTTGCACCGTGTCGGTGTGACCCGTGAGCACGCCTCGCGACCGTCCGGTTCCGGAGTCCCAGAGCCGGACCACATGGTCGGTGCCGGCCGTTGCAAGCAGGGTGCCATCAGGGCTATAAGCGACCGTGCGGACACGTTTTGTATGACCGACGAGCGTGGACCGCAAATGACCGGTTGCGACGTCCCAAATTTTGGCATTCTCATCATCACAGAGGGCGACTGAAGCGAGAAAACGTCCGTCGGGGGAGAACGCCAGCGCGCTCACGGTGGCATCGTGACCTTTCCATCCCCTCAGGAATCGTCCGGTCGCCGCGTCCCAGAGCTTGATCGTCTTCGATTCCTCAGTGTCATTACTGCCTGACGCGAGGATTCGACCGTCGGGAGAGAAGACGACAGCCCATACCTCGTCGGTGTGACCGGAGAACGAGCGGGGAGTCTCGTTGTCGGGCGGTACGAGAGACCACTGGATGATCTCGGGCGAACAGGCCAGGAACAGGGACTGGTCGTCAGCCGTGAAGACCGGCGCGGTATAGATTCCGGGTCGGCCCCGGAAGGATTTGATCAATTGCCGGGTGCGTACGTCCCAGAGCGTGACCGGGCCGCCCCCACCGCCTTCGCTCATGCAGGTTACCCCGAGTTGAGCCCCATGAGCACTCAGGGAGAAATGGAAGGCTTGTTTCCGTCCGGACGGATCGAGCCGCAATGTGTCCCACCTCTGAGTCGACAGATCACAGAGATGAGCGACTCCGAATCCTCGCACGTCTTCGGCAACCATCGTCTGGCCGTCAGCGCTGAAGCTGGCCGGCCCGCGAACAATTCTGGTCTCATCCCGCGAGATTTCGACACATGTATCGACATTCCAGATGGTCACGCCGTGGCCTGGGCCCGACAAGACGAAATAGCGGCCATCGGGTGAGAGATCCCAGAACATCCCAGGACCGTTACGTACGGCCAGCACATGGCGGATCGTCCCGGTCGTGACATCGCGGAACTGAAACCGATCGTGCTCCAACGTGCAGAAGACGCGACCGCCCGGCGCGAAGCGTGCGCCCTGGAGGCCTTTGACCTCAACGCGGAATTCTGGCTCCGAAAGCGCGGGGGTTAGCTCCCCGAGAGACACCGAGATCGATGCGTCGGGCTCCACCCATTGGATGCCAAGGGAGGCACCTCCTGACACAAAGCCAGCTCCGAGAAAATGTCCGGCTCTCGCCTTGAATGCTGTGCGAGTGATCAGGCGACCGGTGACCGCGTCCCAGATGAGAAGGGCACGAACCTGTCCTACTCTGCTGATCTCATTCCCGATTACTTCGGATTCGGTCGCGATCACGAGACGACCGTCAGGTGAAAACTTCGGATTGCCGGTCACGAGGGTTTTGCCGGCCAGTTCCGCGCGAAGCTTTCCTGTGGTGACGTCCCAGAGCAGGACTCGCCGCATCGTGTCTGAACTTGCGAGTGAGCGACCATCGGGTGAAATTGTGACGTAGTGGACCGGGACCTCGTGGCCGCGGAGTGGGACGATTTCTCGCGTGGCTAGTCGCCGCAAGTAATGCCAGGCGAAGTGGCGTGGGTCGTAACCATCGGGGTCGGGCTGGATTTCGTCGAGGATATCCTGAGTCCGCTGGATCTGGCCTTGCCCGAGAGCTTGCTCGGCCAGCCGGATCTGGGCGGCGTAGAGGTGCCGGTTGGCCACCCTCTGCTTTTCCTCAGCGAGCTTCTGAAGCTGATCGGCTCGGGCGACTTCACCCTGGAGCCGCTCATTGGACTTGCGGAGTCGAGCGTTCGACCAGGACAGGCCGGCGATCGAGATTCCCACAAACAAGAGAATCAGGGCTGCGGCCGTTGCCACCAAAGACCAACGGCGCCGTACCCATTTCGCCGCGCCATCCACCGGCGAGGGTCTCCTGGCGAGGACGGGGTGGCCCTCGAGGAACCGTGTCAGGTCCTCGGCAAGCTCCTGCGCCGTGGCGTAGCGTCGGCCCGGCTCCCTCGCCATCGCCTTCGAGACGATCGTTTCGAGGTCGATCGGGATGGTCGGGCTCATTCGCCTCGGGGGAGCGGGCTCTTCATGGACGATCCTCATCAGTAAGTTTTGCCGATCGTTACCGCCGAACGGCGGACGTAGCGTGAGCAGTTCGTACAAGGTCGCGCCGAGCGAATAAATATCGGTGCGGTGGTCGATCATACCCGGCTGGGCGAGGGCCTGTTCGGGGCTCATGTAACGCAGAGTCCCGACCATGTCACCGGTCCGGGTCTGGTCCCCGTCACCCTGGAGGCGGGCCAGCCCGAAATCGGTGACCCAGAGATGACCGCTCCGGTCCACGAGTAAGTTGGCCGGCTTGATGTCGCGGTGCTGAATCCCGAGTTCGTGAACATGCGCCAGCGCCTCAGCGGCTTGTCGCCCGAGCCCCGCGACCATCCGGTAAAAGGCTCGTCCTCGGGTCGGTGGGAGCGAGTGGGGCGTGCTCGCCCGCTCAGGCTGGGGCGGCGGCGGCGCAACGTCGGCCTCGCAATCCGCCATGGCGGAACCGCCAGCCTCCCCTGAGCCGGTCAGGGGCGGACGCTTCAGCAGTGAGCGGGTTACGTCGCTCACCTTGATGGTTTCTTCCAGCACTCCCGGCTTGTCGAATTGGCGGAGCTCGCGGTTGACGTCGGCCAGGGTGCAGCCGTCGATGAGTTGCATGGCGAAGTAGGCGATGCCTCGGTCGCGGCCGACGGAATAGATCGGCACGATGTTCCGGTGATTGAGGCTTGCGACCGCCTGGGCCTCGAGCTGGAATCGCTTGAGCAGGCGGGGGTCCAGAGCTGCCGCGAACGGGAGGATCTTCAAGGCCACCCGCCGGCCCAGCGGGACCTCGAGCGCCTCGTAGACGACTCCCATGCCGCCGCGGCCGACCTCGCGGAGAAGTCGGAAATCGCCTACGGTCCCCTGCCCTACTCCGGGCTCGAATCCCGGTGCGCAGGGCTGATCCGCGGCCGTTCCGAGTTTGGCCATCATCGCGATCGTGGGCAGCAACCGGCGGAGCTGCTCGGCACGTTCCGGGTGCTCCCGGGTGTACCGCTCCAGGTCCGGGGACTCACCGGCCCGGAGCCGATCAGCCAGTTCTGCAGCCCATCGCGCCAGGATGGGATCATCCGCTCCTCGCTCATCGTCGTTCGTGCTTTCGTCGTGGCTGGTATGGATGTTCATCGTGGAGCCTTGCCGCCGCTAGCCTGACGCAGAAACTGAGAGTTGGCGTTGGGCTGTCAGTTCACCCAATCTCTGCTGGGCTGGGGTGGCTGGGCCGCGGTACGCAGTGGGTCGGACGATTACCCAGTGACCTGGGCTGCTTGGCGATCGGAACAGCCAGAGTCATACTTGAACGACGTCAAGGAGGCCGAGGTGCAAGTCAATCTGGTCGCCACATAAGAACAGCGTCCAGCCGTTGGGGTTGCCTCCGCCACCTGCGATGGGAATTCGTTCTTCCCGCTCAAAGTCGGGAGATACAGATCGCGTCGGTATTCGTAGACCCTTTTGATTGTACGTCTTGATCTGGACTTTTCGCAAGGTCGCGCATTCGGGGCGCCCACGATGGAGTCCGGCGGGTCGAGTTTACGGGCCAATCGGATCTGGAAATTTTGAAGGTGCGAATTGTTGATTTGGTGAATCGATATGCGCGAAATGACTTGACGTTGTCGATGTCGTTCTGGCGGGCCTGGAAATCAAGTTTTCCAGGCCGCCCGTTTCTCCTTCATTTCCGCACAAAGCGAAGGACGCTGTCGTCGTTCTGCGTTTGCAACTTACGGACGAAGGAAGTAGGACTTTGCGAGTTGCCGCACGGCACTGATTGCTCGAGCTTCACTTGCGCCTTGTGTATTCGACCGTAAACGACAGTTGTTCATTGCCATCGGGCTTGATCATGTACATTCGAAATGTGAAGTGGTCCTTGTCTTTGGTCTCGGTGGTGTTCTTGAATTTTTGCGTTTTACCATCGGCGTCGATCGATTCGCCAGTCATTACCATAAGCTTCGTCTTCGGGTCATAGTCACCTTCGAAGTGAAGTGGTGCGGTCTCCAGCGAGTCGACCCAGACGCCCACGTACTTCTTCTTCTTTTGGTTGTAGCCGTCGAGTCCATGGCCCTGGAACTTGAACCCTCCCAAGTCCCCCTGGAAATCGCTCTCCATCCACATTCCGCCGCAAATGGATTTGTAGGTGGCCGTGGCCTTTGATTTCTCGCTGCCCATGGCCATGACGGCGTCCCAGGTTCCCTCCAGCTCTTTCAGTTTCTCGTGCTCCGGTCCGGGTTTCGGAAACTCCTGCCCGAATGAGAGGCTTGCGGCGGACAGGCAGATGACAGTTCCCAGAATCGCATTGCGCAACATGTCTGATCTCCCCAAGGTCAGCAGGCGGGTTGCTCACGGAGAAAGAAGACTCCCCGGCGCTCGCGTTGTCAACTCAGTGGGATTTGCGGCAAGCCGAAAGGATGGCCCTCTGGCTTGTCTTTGCCTCGCCGGCCCAATCCTGTCCGGACGACATTTGTGCCGGCAACCGTCACAAGCCGCGTCGTTCCCCAGTGCCACTCCCGTTGATGGCCCAGTGTCGAGGGCCGACTTGTTGGACGTCCTTGACACATGCTGACTGCGTTCTTACGATGAAGGGGTCATTGCTCATGAGGGGCAATTGATCGAGGCTATGGTCGCTCCACCGTGCGTATTGACGTATGGTCGGGGCTGCTTGCTTTTTGCCTTGCTTCCATCCGATGATCGGAGAGCCGGGACGTCCTTCGTTCCGACCCAGCGCATCGCGGTAATGGCTGCCGCCCCAAGTCTCTGGTGATGGTTTTCCATCCCGAGGCGTTAAGGAGTCGGCACCATGGCTGCTTCACTCAGCCCAACCACCGATCGTAAAATTACGGCGACTCTGGGCTCACGTCTTGCCAGTCTTGGTCTTGAGATCGAACACCGACTTCGCTGTCTCGGTTGCCTGGCGTTGCGCGCCTTATTGTTCGCTGTCTCATTCTTCCTGTTCACGATCTACCGGAAGCCGGTGGCCCAGGCGATCGTCTCCGAGATCGAAGTCGTGGGCCAGGTAGTCAACCTTCTCGATATCGTTGCCACCGCAGGCAGCCTGCCGCCTGGCTGCGTGAGGGGGGGGGCCTTGAGTGCGTCCAGGTCCATTACGTTCGAATAGAAACTCCAATCGTGGGACGGTGCTGACGGAGCATACAAAGATACGTGATGATGTGTTTTTGTTCACGGAGTATTCTGCCATGTTGACTGACCAGAGTCACTTGATTGTGGAAGATTCGCTGTGTGCAAGTTGTTCGGTGCACACCATACGAGTGCATCACCGTGAGTTTCCCGAGATCAGGGCCGAGTGCGGCTCGGTCATTGAGGGAGTCACCTACCTGCTCGTGCAATTGACCTGTTCGCGCGAGAATATCCAAAGCAACTGGCGACGCGAATTGATCGACCGAGCGATTGCTGACGCCTCGGAGTTTCTCGAGACGCTGGTTGAGGCTGGATTGAACAACGAGGCGTCCTGTCGGTGCGCTCCCCATATTACCGATCAAATCCAATCAATGCGTTCCGGAGGTCATTCCACCCTGTAAGCCTCTTGCATTGATGTCGCCGCTCGGCTTGCCACCGCGAGCGGCGCCGCGTGGGGTTAAACTCGGAAATTCTGGCACCGAACCTGGGATTGCCAAAGCTCGTCGTCTCTCGCTTGAAGCCAGGAGTCAGTCCCATGTTGAAGAGTGTTTTGATTGGTTTGGATGGCTCCGACGACAGCCGCTCGGTCATGGAATTGGGCCTCCGCTGGGCGAAGCGATTCGACGCCTTGGCGGTCGGCCTGGGGGTCGTGGACGAGCCTGGTCTTTTCGCGTCAGGAGCATCGCTTTTCGGGGGCCCGCATTACTGGCGGACGACGCCGCCCACCACCTTGGCGTACGGTGAACGCCGCAAAGTTAGCGAGATCCTGGAGGACTTCGTTCGGTGTTGCGGCGAGGCCGGTGTGGAATCCAGGACGTTGGAGGACGTCGGATCTCCTTTCGTGCAAATCCTCATGGAATCACAACGCTACGACCTGGTCTTGCTCGGCCAGCAAACCCACTTTGACTACGGGTCTCAAGGCGAGCCCGACGAAACGCTCAGTAAGGTCTTGCAAGACAGCCCACGGCCAGTGGTCGCCGTGCCGAGGACGCTGGGCGCGGGCGAGTCGATCGTCGTCGCCTATGACGGCAGTCTTCAGGCGGCCCGCGCCCTCTACGCGTTCGAAGCGTCGGGTCTGGCCGCCTCACAAAAGGTCCATGTCGTCGCCGTGTCCCAGGACCCCAAAGACGCGGCTCGGCATGCCGACTTGGCCGTCGACTTTCTATGCCTCCATGGCGTCGAGGCTACGTCCCACCCGGTGGCGACCCACTTGCCGATCGCCGAGGTGATCCTCGATCAGGTCCGTGGCTTCGATGCCGAACTGCTGGTCATGGGTGCCTATGGCCAGCCGGTCGTGCGCGAGTTCTTCCTCGGCTCGGTGACTCGCACCGTACTGAAAGCGAGCCTGGTTCCCGTCTTCTGCTACCATTGAGCTTGCAGGAACCACGGACTCGGGGGGGCGACGGACTCACGAACGAATGCCCGCTCGCAGGCTCAGTGGCCGAGCATCGTGGGTCGAACGCTGGGAAGCCGAGCGGCTGGTCTTGGGTGGCGTCCGGCGTCACCGAGATTGAGCGCAAACTTGCGGACAACGCACCCTACAACCGCCCGAGCGCAACAACCCTTGGAGGAACCCATGCTTCCCTTCAGGACCATCCTTGTGGCCGCGGACTTTTCCCAGAGTTCGCGAGAGGCCTTCCGAGTCGCTTGCTGCCTCGCTCTCAGGGAGGAAGCTCGCCTGCTTGTTCTGTACGTCGTGGAGCCCCTCCACGTCGCTCCTGAACCGGTCTATTTCGGCCAGCAAAGCATCTCGTTCTCTCCCGTTGGGAGGCCGTCGGAATTCTACGCGGTGTTGAAGAAGTCGCTGAAGCATTTCTACGCTCTGAACGACTCCATCAAGATTGAGTTTCTCACCAGGGACGGTGAACCCGCGAAGGAGATCCTTCGGCTGTCTGAGGAGGTCCGATGTGACCTCATCGTGATGGGCACCCATGGGAGAACCGGACTGGACCGCGTTCTGACAGGCAGTATTGCCGAGAAAGTGGTCCGGATGGCGGGTTGCCCGGTGCTGACACAGCGGTTTCACAGGTTTACCGCGACAGCGGGTGCGCAATCTCCTGGGCGATCGTCTTTGGTTGACGAGATTGGCATCGGCATCGGGGGCGACCTGATTTCAAACGCAGAGGTTGAGAACGAACCCGCGCCGACCCCGATCCGTTGTATCCTTCACCCCACTGATTTCTCGGCGGGCGCTCGTGTCGCGTTCGCTGTGGCACGATCGCTTGCCAGCCAACAGCACGCCCGTCTTGTGCTCCTCCACGTTATCCCGAACGAGTCCGCTTCGATTGAGGTGCCGCCACAATTGGTCGATCGGCAACCCTTCCAGGTCGCTCTGGAAACGATGAGATCGTCAGTCGTGGGCCCTGACCCGAAATCCACCGTGGAGACTGCGCTGCGGGATGGAGCCCCTGTGAGCGAAATCCTTCGCATGGCGTCAGAGGTTCAATGCGACCTGATCGTGATGGGAACGCACGGCCGGAGCGGCCTGGAGCGATTATTCATGGGAAGTGTCGCGGAGCAAGTGCTGAGGCTGTCGACTTCTCCGGTCTTGACGGTGAAATCGGCTCATGCCGTGGCGGATTATCAAAATGACCATATGAAGTCGGCTCATACCGGGATGGATTCGTGATTGCAAAAAGGCAATGATGATGCAGTCGCCGAGGTGATAAGGTGCAGTCGCCGGGGTTATACTTGGACCTGATTTACGGCGGCTGAGGGAAAGTCCGGTTGGCACTCGATTTCGACACCCGAGCGGTAGTCGAATGAAAGTCGAGTGGAGCAATCATGAGTGGCCGCGTTTTCCGCTTCGGTTCATGAGGAGATTATGAGATGCTGAAAACGCTATTGGTCGGTTTGGATGGGTCGGAACACAGCGAGGCGGCTCTCGAGCTGGCCATACGCTGGGCCAAGCGGTTCGACGCATTGCTGGTCGGAATGGGGTGCGTCGACGAGCCGGGCCTCCATGGCCCGGAAGAAATTCTGGTGGGGGAAGCCTACTTCGCTCCTTTGAACTCGAGTCTTCTACTCGAGCTCAAGCAGCGCGTCGAGGGGACGCTCTCGCGGGCCGCCCTGCGCTGCGCCCAGGCAGGTGTGGCGTTTAAGCCGCTGGAGGAGGTTGGGACCCCCTACGTTCAAATCCTCCTGGAGGCCCAGCGTTTCGACCTGATCATGTTGGGCCGGCTCACCCACTTTCAGTTCGGGTGGGAGAAGGAAGCCGACGTGACGCTGAGCCGTGTCTTGGCCGAGTGCCCCCGCCCTGTTGTGGTCGTTCCTCAAAATCCAGGCGACGGTGAATCGGTGGCCGTTGCTTACGATGGGAGCCTGCAGGCCGCCCGAGTCTTGTCTTCCTTCGAGGCGTCAGGACTCGGTCAGGGACGAGAGATTCAGGTCATCAGTGTCTCCAAGGATAAGAAGGATGCGGCCCGGCGCGCCGATCGCGCGGTGGAGTTCCTCAAATCGCACGGGCTCAACGCGTTCGCCCACCCCGTGGACTCCGCCCGTCAGCCACCAGAGGTTCTCCTGGAAATGATCAAGCTTTCCAAGCCTGGCCTGGTGGTGATGGGAGCTTACGGACAGCCGGTCCTGCGCGAATTCTTCCTCGGCTCGACCACCCGGACGTTCCTGGAGAACTGCCCCGCTCCGCTCTTCCTGTATCACTGAGGATCCCTTTCTGATTTCGCTCAGGTGGGCCACGACGGCCGAGGCGGTGGACCCGGGGCGGTCAGAGTGACAAGGCCTTGAGGAGCGAACTGATTCGAGGGCAATATTATCCAGACAGCTTAGCCTCATGACCGCTAGGATAATCTTTGCCGTTTATTGCTTGACACAAAACTGTTCTGCTGTCATCCTTGCTTGTCATGAGGATGATTCGGCTCATGAAGGGTCGATCATCTTTGGCTACGGTGGCCCCCGAGTGTGAAGGTTCGCACGCCGGGGCCTTTTTTTTTGCGAGCTACCTGACACTTGCGCGGTTGGCTCTCGGGTTGAACCCAAGTGAAGGATCCGGGGAAACTGGCTTTGGTTTCATTCCAACCCAAGTGATTGCCCCGCGCCTCTAATTTTCAGCCCCAAAAGGGCGGTCCAAGCTAACCGAGAGCAACGCTCTGGTGCCTTGGCCATTCAGGTCGGCTCCCCTGAGAGGGCGGCTCGACGGGGCCGAGGATCACAGGCTGATCGTTTCGGATTAGGCTGCCGTTACAGGCATGGGAAATTAAGAGATATCGATTTTCTCAATCGATTCCCTGGGCGGGCCTCTGAGATCGCTCCATTCGGCAGAGAGCAAGTCGTCGCCGATCATTGGTAGCATCAGACTTGAGGCGGCCCTGGGCCGGTGATCAACCGGCTCATCCTGATCAGAGGTGACTTCCCACTCGTACGTTTCCTCCCATCACCGTTGAGGCCGGTTGGGATGCTTGAGCCGACTCACGAAAGGGCTGTCCAGCAAGCCCGTGAAGCGTTTGAGGCCAGGTTGACTCACTATCGAGCCCCATCCCTTCCGACACCGCTGTTTGACGGGGAGAAACATGGCGACTGAACGAGAGATTCAGGAGACGATCGCCCGGTGTGTGAGCATCATGGTCTACTACCACAATTGTGGGAAGACCGCGCACACGAAGGAGCAAATGACCGCGGAGATCGGGACCGTCGCTCAGACCGTGAAGGGGTGGGCGTCGGGGAACGATCCGTGGGGACGCATTCTCGATTCGGTGAACGCCGAACTGATCGCTCGCTATGGTTTCGAGCTGGGAGTCAGGCTCGACGGCGAGTTTTACAAGGCGTTTGAGGACGCCGATTTGCCAATGCCAATTCGCTTGCCATCACGAGTCTTACGTTGAAACGCGATGAAAATCCTCGGCTTTCGCCAAGCCGTTGACCGACGTGGGGCACTGGCGCCAGTGCCGTTGATGATGCTGGCAAGTTCGTGGCTTGGCGAGATACCAGTGCACGCCGCGTGGAAGTCGCCCCACTTTTCTCCTTTCAACCGGGGGCTGGTTTCTCAGTGAAATAGAACGTCTGCCCGGGCCATCGAGCGGGAGAAAGAGGGGAGAATTGGCCTGGATTCGCTCATAAAGCCGTGCGATCGAGAAGGAATCGCGACCTTCTGGAGTTGCACGCCCGAGGAATTGCTCCGGCGACTCCGCTCGGGGCAGCAGGGCTTGACCCAGTGAGAAGGCGAGGCGCCAGTTGGCCCTCCGTGGCTTAGGCTTGGGGCGGGCCCATCGTCGATAGGGCTGGGTCGTTTTGCTTCTCGCTCAGTTCCGGAGCCCGATCATCCTCATTCAGGTCGCGGCCGCCGGCCTTTCCCTTTTCATTCCATTCCTGCCGCTGCTCCCCAAGCCGATCCATCTCATGAGCCTGCTGACCGACCTGCCCGAGATGGCCATTGCCAACGGCGATCTCGATCACGAACTGGCCGACCAGCCTCGCCGCTGGGAGGTTCTGGACATCCGTGATTTTATGATCGTCTTTGGAACCATCAGCTCGCTCTTCGACTTTGCCACGGTTGGCGTTTTGCTTGAAGTGCTCCACGGCACGGCCAGTCATTTTCGAACGGGTTGGTTCATGGAGTCGGTCCTCTCGGCCTTGGTCATCGTGCTGGTGATCTTCACCCGAAAGCGCATTTTCGCCATTAGGCCTGTCAGGGCTCTGGTCGCAAGTACGAGCTTGGTCGGGGGCGCGACCTTGGTACTCCCTTCCACTCTGCCGGGCGCGGTGCTACGGTTCCACACACAACGGCCGTGTTCCACTTGGCGTTGGGGGCGATCGTCGCCCTCTCTATGTCGTTTTGGCGGAGATCACCACGCGGTTTTATTTTCGATCAAAGGTAGAATGGTCGGAGCGAGGTACGTGAATAATCAACGAAACAGCATGACTGGTCAGAGTTAGCCGGCGCGGCACCGCCTTGCGCTGAGGAGGTTTCGATGAAGCTCACGGATCTGATCGTCGCCCTATCCGACCCGAGTGCTTACCCTCATTCGGTCGACGACGTGGAAGTTCACCAAACCCATATCTCGGTCGTTTTCCTCGCGGGAGCCTACGCCTACAAGATCAAGAAGCCGCTTGATTTGGGGTTCCTCGACTACGGCACCTTGGAGCGGCGTCTCCAGTCCTGCGAACAGGAAGTCGTGTTGAATCACCGCCTGGCGCCGACGGTCTACCTCGGCGTCGTTCCCGTCGCGCGGCATGGGAAGGCCGTCAAGATGGATGGTCCGGGCGAGGTGATTGAATGGGCCGTGAAGATGACCAGGCTGCCCGAGGAGGCGACGTTGCGGGAGCGGCTCCGTCGTGAGAAGGTCGGAGTCGAGCAGGTGGAGGCTCTGGCGGCTCGCGTCGCGATGTTTCACGCCGACGCGGAGGCCAGTCCGCGAATTTCGGCCGCCGGCCGCTTTGATGTGGTCGCCCGGAACGCTCGGGAGAACTTCGAACAGGCCGCATCACATGTCGGCACGACCGTGAGCCAATCGGTGTTCGAGAGACTGCGCCACTTGACTGAAGCGGCGTTGACGCATCACCGGCTTGAGATCGAGGAACGCGCTGCCCAGGGAGTGCCACGCGACACACACGGCGACCTGCGGCTCGATCACGTCTACCTCTTTCCCGACCGCCCGCCCCCGGATGACCTGGTCATCGTGGATTGCATCGAATTCAACGAGCGGTTCCGATTCGCCGACCCGGTAGCCGACATGGCCTTCCTCGCCATGGATTTCGTCCGCCACGGCCGCCGGGACTTGGAGCGGGCCTTTGCCGATGCCTACTTCCATGCCTCGTGCGACGAGGACGGTCGAAGCCTGCTTCACTTCTACGCGGCCTATCGTGCCGCCGTGCGTGGCAAGGTTGAAGGGCTGACCTCTCGGGAACCAGAGGTCCCCGCGGCCGAGCGGACGAAATCCGTCAGTCGGGCTCGCGCTCACTGGCTGCTGGCTCTCGGTGAGTTGGAAGAGCCAGGCCGGAGACCTTGCCTTGTCCTGGTGGGGGGCCTCCCGGGCACAGGCAAATCCACTCTGGCCCGAGCGCTCGACGAAGAACACGAATTCACCCTGATTCGCTCGGATCTGGTCCGCAAGGAATTGGCCCGGCTCACCGCGCGAGAGGCGACGACGACCTCCTATGGAACGGGGATCTATAGCTCCGAGTGGAACGACCGGACTTATGCCGAGTGCTTGAAGCGGGCGGAGGCTCTGCTCTTTGAGGGAAAACGTGTCGTGGTCGATGCGAGCTTTGGAACGGAGGCGAACCGTGTCGCGTTCCTGGAGGCAGCGACTCACTGGGGAGTTCCGGCCGCCTTCCTGTGTTGCCAGGCCGAGCCAGCCGTCGTACGGGGACGGTTGGAGAGCCGCAAGCATGACGCCTCTGACGCGGATTGGTCCATCTACCTTGAGGCCGCCGCTCGTTGGGAGGCTCCGGGAACGGTCACAACGCGTTCCCTATGCGAGATCGATGCGGGTGGGGCCAAGGAACGAGTGCATGCTCGGGCCACCACCATCCTCAGAGATCTTGGACTCGAGGACTGAAACGTGACGATGGCGCAACCCGAATCGCAACTGCCTGGATCGAGCCGTCAGCAAGGCCTCATCGCGTTGTTCGCCCTCGCGGCGATCGCGGTTCACCTGGTCCTTCGCTTTGGCTTTCGGACGACGGCTCACTTCCAGGGCATGCCCGTGGAAGTCGTCCCCTTACTTCTCTGCCTTGTGATCGGCGGTGGACCGCTGGTCCTCGGCCTTCTCGCCAAGTTGGTCCGGCGGGAGTTCGGCTCCGACCTCTTGGCGGGAATCTCCATCGTTACCTCAGTGCTCCTTGGCGAGTACCTGGCGGGTTCGTTGGTCGTCCTCATGCTCTCGGGAGGAGAAGCGCTTGAAGCCTATGCCGTGCGTAGCGCCTCGTCGGTCCTCGAGGCCTTGGCGAAACGTATGCCCCTACGCGCTCACCGCAAACAAGGGGGGAGTCTTGCTGATATTACCTTGGATCAAGTCGTCATCGGCGATGAATTAGTCATCCTGCCTCACGAGATTTGTCCGGTGGACGGACTCGTCCTCGAGGGGCGAGGGACGATGGATGAGTCGTTTCTGACGGGCGAGCCCTACCTGATGTCCAAGTTGCCGGGTTCGGAAGTGATTTCCGGCGCAATCAACGGCGACATGGCTCTCACCATCCGCGTCGAGAAACTTGCGGAAGACTCGCGGTACGCAAGAATCATGCGGGTGATGCGTGGATCGGAACAGCGCCGTCCGCGACTGCGGCGGCTCGGAGACCAGTTGGGTGCAATCTATACCCCACTAGCTGTTGCGATTGCCATGGTCGCCTGGTGGGCGAGTGGGGAGCCGATTCGATTCTTGGCCGTGCTGGTGATCGCGACGCCTTGCCCGCTGCTCATTGCCATTCCCGTGGCAATCATCGGCGCGATTTCTCTCTCGGCGCGTCGGGGCATCGTGATCAAGGATCCGGCCGTCCTTGAAACGATTGATCGCTGCCGCACCGCGATTTTCGACAAGACGGGAACGCTGACTTATGGACGGCCAAGACTCACCGAGGTGATACCTCGCCCAGGGTTGGATGCGGACGAAGTCCTGGCGATGGTCGCCAGCCTGGAACGTTATTCGAAGCACCCGCTGGCGAGTGCCATCCTCGAAGGGGCTCGCGCGGCGAAGTTGTCGCTTCGGGAAGTCAAGCAGATTCAGGAACGTCCCGGGGAGGGCCTGCTGGGCATTCTGGATGGGCAGAGCATCCAGATTACCGGCCGGAAGAAGCTGGTTGCGCGTGCCCCGGAGCTGGAACACGAACTGCCCCCGATCTCAGGGGGCTTGGAGTGCATGTGCCTGATCGACGATCGCTACGCCGCCACGTTGCGGTTCCGAGATGAACCACGGGCCGGAGGGGCATCCTTCATTCAGCATCTGGGACCCCGGCACCAGTTTGATCGCGTGATGCTGGTCACGGGTGACCGCGAGTCGGAAGCACGGTACCTGGCCGAGCAGGTTGGCATCGACGAGGTTCTCGCGAGTCAGTCACCGGAGCAAAAATTGGAAATTGTGCGCCGGGAAACGGAGCGGGCGAACACCGTTTTCTTGGGAGATGGCATCAACGACGCCCCGGCTCTGACGGCCGCGACGGTGGGAATCGCGCTCGGCCAAAATAGCGACATTACTGCCGAAGCCGCCGGTGCGGTGATCCTTGATAGCTCACTCCAAAAGATTGACGAACTCCTCCATATCAGTCGTCGGTTGCGGAGAATTGCCTTGCAGAGTGCGATCGGCGGAATGACATTGAGCGTGATCGGAATGGTGTTCGCCGCGTTGGGCTATCTTCCTCCAGTCGCGGGGGCGATTGCCCAGGAAATCATTGACGTGCTCGCTGTCATCAACGCGTTGCGAATGGCCATCCGACCAAGCATGCTTACGGACTACGAATCTTCCCCGTCCGACCCGAGTGTGGGCACCGACCTCCCGCTGTCGACGGTCCCGGCCGGATCCGTTTGACTGCAGAACTCGAAAAGTCGCACGATTGAAACGACTTCGCCTGCGACCAATCGCCACGAGGCTTACAGATCTCGACCGCCTGCTTTTCCGCTAAATAGGATCAAATAAGATGAATGATCGCCGTTCCATGACGGTCTCGCCGCTCTGGTTGCAGGGATCGATCCTGACGTTCATCATCGGATTCTCGATCCTGAGCTTCTCGGCGATCCGGATCTACCAGGACCATGCGCCGATCCCGGAGCAGATTGTGGACGAGGCGGGAAAGGTCTTGTTCACGAAGCAGCAAATCCTCGACGGGCAGGAGCAATTCCTGACCTATGGATTGATGCAGTTCGGCACCGTATATGGCCACGGCGCGTACCTCGGCCCTGACTTCACGGCCGACTACTTGCACCGAATGGCAGCGCATATGAATAAGCGGTACGGCGATGACGAGGCGGCCCGGGGGCGGACTCTGCGTGAACTCCAGGCGAATCGCTACGACCCCAAGACGGGGACCCTGATCTGGACCGAGGGCCAGGTCTCGGCGTTCGATGAGATCCATGCTCACTTTGGCGAGTTAATGTACAGTCGAAAGACGAGCGGCGAGGGCCTGAAGGCCAACATGATTACCGACGCCGCCGACACGCGCGCGATCACCTCCTTCATCGCGTGGACGGCGTGGACGGGTGTGGCTCGGCGGCCGGGCAAGACCTACTCCTACACGAACAACTGGCCCCCCGAGGAGTTGGTCGGTAACACGCTCACGGGCGATGCGATCATGTGGAGCACCCTGTCACTGGTGACGCTCCTGGGGGGCAGCGGATTGGCCCTGGGTCTCTACGGCCGCCATGCTCGGGTGATCGGCTGGCACGAGACCGAAGAGAAGCAGGTGCGCTTCGTGCCGCCGTCCTCCGTTGCACTGACGCCCGCTCAACGTGTGACCGCCTGGTTCTTCCTGGTTGTGGCCGCGCTCTTCCTGCTCCAGAACCTGGTCGGCGGCGCCACCGTGCATTACATGGTCGAGGCTGGCGGCTTCTTCGGGATCGATCTGCCGAAGTGGCTCCCCTACAACCTGACGCGGACCTGGCATCTCCAGATGGCGATTTTCTTCGTGGCCACAGCCTACCTGGCCGCCGGGATCTTCCTCGCGCCCCTGATTGCGGGCCGCGAGCCTCGCGGCCAGGGGGTGCTCGCGACTTTGCTTCTCGGTGCGCTTGCCGTGGTCGTGTTCGGTAGCCTGGGCGGCGAATACTTGAGCTATCATAATCACCTGCCTCGCGGCCTCCGGTCGTTCTTCGGGGCGCAGGGATGGGAATACCTGGAACTTGGCAGGTTCTGGATGTACCTGCTCATCGTTGGGATGGTGCTCTGGGTTGTCATCGTCTACCGCGGCCTTCGGCCCCGCCTGGCCATCGAGAGCCGGGGCAACCTCCCCTGGCTCTTTCTCTACAGCTCACTCTCGATACCGGCTTTCTACGCCGTCGGGCTCTTGACCCACACCCAATCCACGTTCGCGATTGGCGACTTCTGGCGGTTCTGGGTCGTCCACCTCTGGGTTGAGGACTTCCTGGAACTGTTCACTACGATGCTGGTCGCCCTGATTTTCGTGCTGATGGGAATCGTCTCGGAGCGATCGGCGACACGACTGATCTACTTCGACGTGATGCTCTACTCGATCGGCGGTGTCGTCGGGACGCTCCACCACTGCTACTTCAGCGGCGGACCCGCGGTGGAGATGGCGCTTGGAGCGTTCTTCTCGGCGGCCGAGGTGATTCCGCTGACATTGTTGACCGTCGAGGCCTGGTCCTTCCTCCAGCTCGGGAGTCGCCAGCAGGCCGTGGGGGGGACGGTCTTCCCACACCGTTACGCGGTCCTCTTTCTGGCCTCGGTCGGATTCTGGAATTTCCTCGGCGCGGGTGTCTTCGGATTCCTGATCAACCTGCCGGTGGTGAGTTACTACGAGATCGGGACCCTGCTCACCTCGAACCATGGCCATGCGGCCTTCATGGGCGTGTACGGCATGCTGGCCCTGGCCTTGCTGGTCTTCTGCACGCGATACCTGGCCAGGCCCGAGGACTGGAGTGAGGGGCTGGTCCGCTTCTCTTTCTGGGCGACCAACATCGGCTTGATGTTGATGATCCTCGGGCACTTGTTCCCGTTGGGTGTCCTGCAACTTGGCGACGTGGTGACGAATGGCTACTGGCATGCCCGCACCGAGTGGTTCAAAAATTATCCGTGGCTCTCCTGGGCGCGGATGCCAGGCGACGTGGTGTTCATGGCCGGCTCGGCCCCGTTGGTCTGGCTGACGCTCAAAGTCGCCCTGCGAACGCGGAAGAGCGAGGCCCCGTTGGATCAGACCGGCTCGGCCCTCGAAGCCACTCTCTATACCGAGATCACTCCGGCCGGGACCATCGAGTAAGCATGAGCGGAACGACCGAATCGATCCCCAAAAGGAGGGAGCGCGTTCGATGCTACCTACCGTGAACGTGTGGGGTTTCGCCTTCGACCTGACCCTCGTCTTGCTCCTGGCGTACGTGCTCATTCTCTGGATCAGCGGTTGGGTCCTGGAACTCTTGGCCAGGGCCCACTTTCATCGCGCCCAGCGACATGCCCATACAGGATTTGCCTACGATGCCGAGCTCGATCGGTACGAGTGCCCGCAAGGGGAGTTACTGACCCTGCAGACCTTCGATGATCGGAACAAGTTGGCGATCTACAAAGCGCCTGCTTCTACATGTAATGAATGTGTGCTCAAGAGTTTTTGCACTCCGCATGATGAAGGACGCCATGTCTATCGTACGCTCATTGAATTTCATGAGTCCGACGTAGGCCGATTCCACCGCTGGCTCTCGCTGGTCATTCTCGCGGTGGCCGTTGTATTTTCTGGAGGAGGCCTGCTCACCTGGTGGAACAAGCCGGGCGAGTGGCTGCTTGTGATTGCAACCGGCCTGAGTCTCGTACTGCTCTGGCTCGACGTCCGCGATGCTCCGGAGAATCCAGGCGAAAGTGCGATCCCGCATGCGGATTCCGCGTCGGCGGAGCGAGAGACAGGTTGGTGACCATAGTCCACCGACACGCGAACCCGGTAGCTGATCGTGCCTCGGAGCGTTCCCTCCCCTCGATGATCAAGGATTGGGGGCGTCCGACCCTCTTGGCTCCGTGGTCACCGCTTCAGGGGCGAACGGCCCGGCTCCGGCCGCCGGTAGCGGCGGTTGCTGAGGCGGGATTGCGACGGGCTCGGTTGGCGCCGCGATGGCTGTGGGCGGGTGTTCGTTGAGCTGGACGCCGACGATTCGTTCGAGCGAGGCAAGCGCCTTGCCCAGTTCGGATTCCAGTCGAGCGATCTGAAGTCGGACGGCGAGCAGTTCTCTGAGTCCGGTGATCAGAGTGAGGAAGTCCTGATTCCCGACCCGGTAATCGTTCGTCGCAAGTTCCAGCACGTTTTCGGCCCGAGGTAAGTACTTGGTCCGGAACAGTTCGAGGACATCACGCCGGGCTTTGGCTTCGAGATAGAATTCCTTGACTTCTTCGTAGGTTTCATCTCTGAGGTCGTCGTAACGCCGGGAGTCGGCGATGGCTCGGGCTTTGGCTTCGCTCACCCCGGCTGCAATCTTCTGTTGGTAGATGGGCAGGTTGAACCCGACAACGAAGCCGACGTTGTCCCGCCCGTCGGCCATGGAGGACATGCTGTTCACCCGGGTCATCATGCCGTAGGCGAGGCCCGCGGTGATATTCGGGTAGTACCGTTTCCTGGCAATCTCAACCTGCCGCTCGTCGCGGGCGACTGCCGCGAGTCTGCCCTGCAACTCGGGACGGGCCGCGGCTGCGAGCCGGTAGAGCATCTCGACCTGGGCGGGGACCTGGGCGATGGGCATTTCCGAAAGCGCCCGTAAATCTGCCTCGGGGCTGACGTGAAGTTGCCGGGCAAGGGCGGCTTTCGCCCCCGCGAGCTCCTGGCGAACGGTAACCAGTTCGCTCTCCACGTCGGTGACGATGTTCTGGGCGCGAAGCACGTCCTGGAGCGTTGTCGTGCCCGACTTGAGTCGCTCCCGGGCGAGGACGACGAAATCCTCGGCGAGCTTCTGGTTGTCGGCCAGGATCAGCTCGGCCCGTTGGTTGAAGTAAATATTGTAGTAAGCCCGCTTCACCCGCGAGACGACTTCGAGCTGGGCGGCGAGCAATTCGTAAAAGGCTGCTTTTGCTTCCTGCTCCGCCGCCTGGCCGCGGAGCTTGAGCGTCCCAAACCAGGGGAACTGCTGGGTAATCATCAACTCGTAGGGCATGTAACCCATGAGCGAATATTGAGGTGAGTTGCTCGGGAACGGCCAGATGGTGTTCTGCACCATCGGGTCTTCGAGTGCGGTTTCCTGAGGAATGCGCTGCTTCATGGCGAGCAGGTTGAACCGCGCGGCCTGCACCCCGCGATTCTCGGCCAGTGCATGGCAAATGTAGACATCAACAGGCTGTTCGCCGCTGAGACCAGGAGGGACCGGGGCAGGATCTAGTGCCCGGGCCATGGGGTCGTCTGGCCGGATCGATTCCGGAGGACGATGCGCGGTGGCATGGACCTGGGCGACCACTTCCCCATATTCCACGAGAGGGAGTGGATGGACGCAACCAACCAAATTAAAGAGGAGGAGTGCAATCGAAGCTTGGCGCCAAAGTCGGAGCATAGCCAGACCCTTCCCTCTGCGATCGATTCGCGGACCCTTGGCGCAATCGGCAACGCCGCGATCGATGGAGTCTCCCATCGTGTATCGGCTGAATCGACTCGCTCGCCTGTATTGATTTTTTGGGTTGGGGGGAATCCCGAGCGGAGTGGAATGGAAACTCGCTCTGAACGTGCTGACCCTGCCCAGCGAATCCTGCGAGGTGGGTCATCGTCGGAGTCGGCCAGGCTCAAGATTCGAGGGACGACTGTCGAACTTGTTCCCAAGTCGACTGCGTTGTAGAATAAGGTGAACTCGTACAATCCACTGACTTTTCCATATCGATTGTAGGTCATGACTACCCGACGCTCGAATACGAACATCATCCTGGTTGCCTTTGTGGCGATCATGGGAATGCTGTCGTTTGCGGACGTCGCCTCGGCCTGCACGATGACGAAGTCGTCATCGGCGTCCCAGGCATGCTGTGCAAGTCGCCCGTCGAACGAGTGCGGCTGCTGTGGCAAGGTCGAGACTTTGCCATCGTCGGACGAACCTTCGCTGGCGGTCGCGATTACCTCCGCTCCCGCACGGCTGAACCCTCAGGCGACGCTGCCGTCGTGCGAATGCCGGGCAAGCGAGCCCGCCGCTCCCTCAGAACGCCCTGCGCAACCGTCGACCAGCGGACGCGACGAAGTCCAGAGTTGCAAAACCTTGGCCGTCATCACTCTGACGGTCCGGCTCTCGCAGTTGCACCAGCCGGTTCTGAATCCGAATGAGAGCCCGCTCCGGTTTCCGCTCTACCTTCGGACATCACACTTCCTGATCTGAGCTCTCTTCTGCGAGTGGCGACTTTGCGCTGCGCCAGTATGGCGTCGTGCGTATCAGGCGTCCGCTCGACCAGAACGACACTCCGTTCCCATCGATTTTCGTGATTGACGCACGCAAGAGACTCGCCGCTTGGGTATGAGCTCAAGCCTAGGGAGGAGTTCCGATCATGTCCGGTCATGGACCTTCCGGTCAGCCCGACCAGGGTGTTCCCGGGGCCTCCGCCCGATCCGTCCTGCCCGCGGAGAATGCGCCCCAACTGACCCGCTGGCAGAAGTTTCGCATGGTGGTGAAGGTCGTCGAGCTCAGGCTCCGCTTCGTCGCCTTGATGGCCGCCACGGGTCTGGTCTTCGCCTACTGGGACACCCTCTGGAATCACTACGAGAAGTGGACCCGTCCGCCGGGCGAGTCGCACGTCGCGGCGTCTGACACCGAATACTTTTGCCCGATGCACCCGACGGTCATTCAATCCGAACCCGGCTCGTGTCCGATCTGCGGCATGCCGCTTTCTAAACGGAAGAAAGGGGAGAAGGAGACGCTCCCCGCGGGCGTACTCGCACGGGTCTCGCTTGCTCCCTTCAGAGTGGCCCAGGCCGGGGTGCTGACGAGCGAAGTGAGCTACGCCCCGCTTTCCGAAACGATGATGACCGTAGGCTCGGTCGAGGTTGACGAGCGGCGGTTGAAGCGGATTTCGTCGAAGACCAAGGGTATGGCCCGGGTCGACAAGCTCTTCGTGAACTTTACCGGTACCGAGGTGAAGGCGGGTGAACCGCTCGCGGAGATGTATAGCCCGGAGTTGTATCAGGCGATTCAGGAACTCCTCCTCAATCAACACTCGATGCAAAAGCAACCGCGGATGCAGACGACGCTCGGTCGCTCGGTCATGGGCGATCCGAGTGAACTGGTCCAGTTCTCGGGCCAGAAGCTCAAGCTCTGGGGGATTACCCAGGCCCAGGTCGACCAGATCCTTCGTGATGGCAAGGCGGACTTTCATTTGCCGATCCTCGCTCCCATTGGCGGGGTGGTCATTCGTAAGAACGTCGTTGAGGGAGAATATGTCAATGAAGGTCAGGCGATGTTCGAGATCGCCGACCTCACGCACGTTTGGGTCAAAGCACAAGTCTTCGAGAATCAGTTCTCACTCGTTCGCATCGGACAGTCCGTGGAAGCGACCGTTGAGGCCTACCCGGGCGAGGTCTTCTCGGGGAAGGTCGCGTTCATCGACCCAGTCTTGAATCCGCAAACGCGCACGGTCACAGTTCGTTACGACCTGGAGAACGCGGACTTTCGCCTTCGCCCGGGAATGTTCGCCACCGTCACGCTCCGGACCCCGGTTGCAGACACTCCGGCGTTTCGCAACAGGATCGTCTCACGTCCAGCCGCGGGGATGGCCCGAAAGTTGAGCCTTTCGGTCGACGAGCAGAAGATCTGCCTCGTGACCAGAGCCAAGCTTGGCTCGATGGGCGAACCTCTCCCCATCGAGGTTGAGGGCCGGAACCTCTGGATCTGCTGTGAGGGGTGCGCGGCGAAACTCAAAGAGGAGCCGGTCAAGTACCTCGCCCGGCTTGCCCCAGCGCCGAAGGATTCGGTGCTCACGGTTCCCGAGTCTGCGGTCGTCGACTCGGGAACGAGGAAGATCGTTTATGTCGAGTCGGACCCCGGCGTCTTCGAAGGACGCGAAGTGGTGCTTGGTCCGATCTCGGGGGACCGCTACCCCGTGCTCGACGGCCTCTCACCCGGTGAGTCCGTGGCCACCTCGGGGGCCTTCTTGATCGATGCCGAGAATCGGCTGAATCCGAAGGCGGCCTCCAAGCCGAATCACTCGACCCGGTCGGCCGCCGCTCCCGCGGCTTCTGTCCACAGGCATTGAGAGAGGATGTCGGTCCATGATCGAAGGGATCATCGAGTGGTCGATCCGGAACCGCTTCCTCGTGATTCTCGCGGCCATCGTGGTGGGGATCGCAGGCTTTCGTGCGCTGATGACGATGCCGGTGGATGCGATACCGGATCAGTCCGAGAACCAGGTGATCGTCTTCACCGACTGGATGGGCCGGAGCCCGCAAGAGATTGAAGACCAGGTCACTTATCCACTCACGACGAAGCTCCAGGGACTTGCTGGCGTGAAGGTGGTTCGCTCATCGAGCGAATTCAACTTCTCGATGATCAACGTCATCTTCGACGACTCGACCGACTACTACTTCGCTCGCCAGCGCGTACTCGAACGGCTGGCGACCGTCGCTCCCGAACTTCCGCAAGGCGTCACCCCTTACATGGCGCCCGACGCCACGGCCGTCGGCCAGATCTTCTGGTACACCGTCGAGGGGGAGAACTCCGACCTCGGCGAACTCCGCGCCATCCAGGACTGGTACGTCCGTTATCAGTTGAACTCCGTTCCGGGCGTGGCTGAGGTCGCATCGGTCGGCGGTGCTCCGCGCGAGTACCAGATCGATCTCGACCCGAACCGGCTCCGTTCCTATGGCATCAGCCTGGGCGAGGTCTATGCCGCCGTCCAGCGCTCGAACTCGGCCGTGGGTGGCCGGGTCATCCACAAGGGGAACGCCGAGTATCTCATCCGCTCGGTTGGCTGGATCAAAAACCTCGAGGATCTGAAGGATACGGTCGTCGCTCAGCGTGGGGGCGTCCCCATCGATTTGCGGACAATCGCCTCGGTCCAGATGGGCCCGGGGTTCAAGCGGAGCGTGCTCGAAAAGGATGGCAGGGAAGTGGTTGGCGGCGTCGTGATGATGCGGTTCGGCGAGAACCCGCTCGAGGTTACTCGCAGGGTGAAGGAGAAGATCACGACCCTCAGCGCCGGGCTCCCGGAAGGGGTTCGCATCGTCCCTTTCTATGACCGCACGCCGCTGATCAATAAAGCGCTCGAGACGGTCTCGGACACGGTCAAGGAAGAGATCATCATTTCCACAGTGATGATCGTCCTCATCATGGGGCACCTGGGCGGCGCGTTCGTGGTTTCGATCACGCTCCCCCTGGCGATCCTGTTCAGCTTTCTGCTGATGAAGATGTTCGGGATCCCATCGAACATCATGAGCCTCGCTGGAATCGCGATCTCGGTCGGCATTCTCGAGGACCAGGCGGTCGTGATGACGGAGAACGCAGCCCATCACCTCACTCGCAGGTTCGGGACCAGGCGCGTCACGGGGAATGTGCTCGACGTCATCATCCCGGCCTGCCGTACGGTCGGTCGTCCGATTTTCTTCTCGGTTCTGATCACCATCGTTTCATTCTTGCCTGTGTTTGCCCTGACTGGCCGTTCCGGGAAGATGTTCCACCCGCTCGCCTGGACCAAAACCTTCGCGCTGATTGGTGTGGCGATTCTCGCGATCACGCTTGTCCCGGCTCTCATCCCCATCTTCCTCAAGGGGCGGATCAAGTCCGAGGACGATAGCTGGCTGGTGCGGACGATGATCACGATCTTCAAGCCGATGCTCTCCTGGCTGATGGATCGGACAACGCTTGTCTGCTGGCTCTTCGTCTGCATCCTTGGCTTGGGCTATCTTGCTTCGACCAGGCTCGGGAGCGAGTTCATGCCGCCGCTGGACGAGGGGTCGATCCTCGACATGCCGACCAGCGTGCCGCGGATGTCGGTGACGCAGGCCACGCAGGATTTGAAGGCTCGTGACGCCGTACTTCGCAGCTTTCCCGAGGTGCTGATGGTGGTCGGGAAGGCGGGCCGTGCCGAGACAGCGACCGACCCCTCGCCGCTCGATATGGTCGAGACGATCATCAACCTCCAGGACCGCGGAGTCTGGCCGAAGCGAAAACTCAAATTCGATGACGCCCTGATCCAGACCCAGGCCGCACTCGCCGCCCTCGAGGCGAAGGGGATCCTGAAGCCCCCGGCCACAAAGGAGGAGCGGGATGCCTTCTTGAACGAAACGGCCATGGAGGTCGTCAGCCGGGTCGATGTGACGCTCCGGGACCTGGCTTTGATGCGACTCAAGGAACACCGGCCTGTGCTTGGCGGCCAGCTCGCGGAAGCGGCCGTCGATTCGCTCCTCGATCGAGTGGCCCCGGCCCTCATCCGTCGCGAGCTCACCGAGACGGAACGGAATGAACTTGCAAAGTCCCTCGGCACCCTCCACGGCGAGCGGCTCGCGCTCGAGATTCAGTTCGACGACGTGACCGCACTCGTGAAGGATGCCTCGAAACAGCTCATCCACCTGGGCGTTCTCAAGGAGCATCCAAACCTCCTCGCGCCCGATCCCAGTCCTTGGGAACAGGCCACGGATGCTGTGGGGGACCTCCTCGGCAAGAGCAAGGAGACTCTCTTCACGCGAATCACCGAGCGGCTGGTCATCGTCCATGAGGAGAAGCTCAAGGCGCGGATGAAGTCGCTCAACTGGGAGCTTTTCGACCGGGCCGTCGGGGCCGGTACCTGGGCCGCACTCGAGGAACTGACGACCCGGGCGGACGCGAAGCAGCTCACGATCCGGAAGCCCGATCCCGACGAGCTTCCCACCCTGCGGGCCACCCTCGAGAAACCGTTCAGCGACCGGCTCTTCCTCTGGCAGAAGTCCAAGCAGGACCTCGTTGACGAGATGGGCACTGCGCTCCAGGTTCCCGGTTGGGGAAACATCTTCACGCAACCGATCATCAATCGCATCGAAATGCTCGCCACGGGCGTGCGAACTCCCGTGGGTGTGAAGGTCTTCGGCGACAATCTCGATGAGATCCAGCGCGTCAGCCAGGAGATCGCCGAGGTTCTCCGCGGCGTGCGTGGAGCGAACGGCGTGGTGCCCGACCAGATCGTCGGGAAGGGCTACGTCGAGGTCGATATCGATCGCAAGAAAGCCGCCCGCTACGGGATTCAGGTCGGTGACATCCAGGATGTGGTTGAGGTCGCCATGGGGGGGAAGCCGCTTACGATGACCGTCGAGGGACGACGGCGCTTTCCCGTCCGCGTTCGCTACGCCCGCGATTTTCGGACCGATGAGGAGGCCCTCAAGAACACGCTGATCACCGCACGCGGGGCGACAGGCGCCTCGGGCGCGGATGGCCTCGGCGGAATGGGCATGAGCGACGCCTCTGCGGCTGCCGCCGCGTCAGGAACCGTTGCTCCGCCGGTCCAGGTGCCTCTCTCCGAGGTGGCAACCGTCCGTGTCGTGGAAGGGCCGTCGATGATCAAGAGTGAGAATGGCCTGCTCCGGGCCTACGTTCAGCTCACGGTCACCGGCCGGGACGAAGTCGGCTTCGTCGAGGAAGCCAGGCGGGTTGTTGCGGATCAGGTGAAGCTTCCGCAAGGGATGTACGTCGAATGGTCGGGGCAGTTCGAGAACGAGCTCAAGACGCGAAAGACGTTGCAGATCGTCTTCCCTGCCGTCATCGCGGTCATCGTGCTGATCCTCTACCTCACCTACAAGAGCTGGATCGACGCCGGCCTGATGATGACGAGCGTGCTCGGCGCACTTGCGGGAGGAGCCATGTTCCAGTGGCTCTTCGGCTTCAACTTCAGTGTCGCGGTCTGGGTCGGCTACATCGCCTGCTTCGGCATGGCGACCGAAACCGGTATCGTCATGCTCGTCTATCTGAGAGAAGCCATCGAAGAACGCGGCGGGCTCGAGGGCATCGGGTCGATCGCCGAGCTGAAGGAGGCGATTCTCGAAGGGGCGATCCACCGACTCCGACCGAAGTTGCTCACGGAAGGCACGACGATCATCTCGATCGCACCGATGCTATGGGCCAGTGGCGTCGGCTCCGAAGTCATCCGGCCGATGGCCGCGCCCGTCCTGGGCGGGCTCCTAATCGCGGATGAGGTCATCGATGTTTTTCTGCCGGTCCTCTACTTCGCGGTGAAGAAGTGGCAGTGGCGGAAGATTCACCACGTCGGGCTGTTCGACACGGTTCCCGGAACCGAGTCGTAAGCCCATTCCTGAAGACAAGGTGAGTTGGGTGGCCGCGGTTCAGCGACCGCAACACTGGGCTGTTACCGGGTCGCTCTCCCAACGAACTGCATCCTCCCGTCGTTCCTATCTTTTTTTCAACGCCCGATACCGGGCGAGGAAGCCTCTCGCCCCTCGTTCCCACGGTCCCCCGTGGGAATGAAGGCTGGGGCGCTCTGCGTCCTCGGCTTTCGAGGGCCAGACGACGCGGAGCTTCGGGTCGGCATTCCCACGGGGGACCGTGGGAACGAGGGGGATTCCTCGCTATGTGGCGGGTCGTTGTTTTTGTTCGTGACGACACTCCACCCTCCTGCTGGGGCTGCAGGTTGCAACGATAAACGCATATTGAAATGCAATAGCTTGAATTGTTTTGTGCGTTATTGGGCGGGTCGTTCGTGGCCCCAGGACCAAAGCGAATCGTCCCTGGCGCAAGTTGACTCTGCTTGTGGCTCTACCCCACCCCGATGGCAAGTAACAACGGCGGCCCTGGCTCGAATCGGGCCCTCGGATTGAGCACTGGGGATTGACATTATACCCCCTGCGGGTATATTGTTTATTTACCCTGTGGGGGTATATGGAGGAGCAAAAATGAGCGGTGGGGTGTCGCCAAAGATCAAATCAAGGGTGAACCGGATCGCGGGACAGGTGGCTGGGATCCAGCGCATGGTCGAGGAGGAACGCTACTGCGTTGACATCCTCAACCAGATCGCCGCGGTCCGTTCCGCACTCGATGCGTTGGGGATCGAGCTTTTGAGTCAACACATCGAATGCTGCGTTCTTGGCCATGGTACGGGCAAGGAGCACGCTCAAGCCGAGCCAATGACGAACGAGCAACTCGTCGATGAGCTCCGAACCGTGCTTGCCCGCTTCTTGAAATAAGCGTGACATCGGCCCTAAACGCGAAGGAGGAGACGATGGAGACGAACGCCGTTCCTGAAAGCAAGACCGTGACCGACCCCGTGTGCGGTATGAACATCGACCCAACCACCGCGGCGGGCAAGAGTGAGCATGCAGGTAAGACCTACTACTTTTGCTCGGGTTCATGCAAGCAAAAGTTTGAGAGCGACCCCGCGAAATACCTGACGCCCCCTGTGTTACCGGTTATTTCGATGCCCGTTCTTGACGGCGGGGGCCACTCGTGCTGCTCGCACGAGGCGAAGTCCGACCGAACCGTCGAGGACCCCGTCTGCGGGATGGACGTCGACCCCGACCGGGCGGCCGGTTCGTTCGACTTCGAGGGGCAGACTTATTTCTTCTGCAGCAAGGGGTGCCTGAAGAAGTTCCGCGCCGACCCGGCTCGGGTCTTGAGCCAAGGGCCCGGAGGTATGGCTCACCACAGGGCTGAGACACTTCCAAGCGGGACGCTCTACACCTGCCCGATGCACCCGGAGATCGTCCAGGAGGGACCGGGGAGCTGCCCGAAGTGTGGCATGGCGCTTGAACCGCTCGATCCCTCGCTTGAGGAAGGGCCGAACCTCGAGCTCATTGAGATGAGCCGTCGCTTTTGGATCTGCCTCGCCCTCGCCTTGCCGTTGCTCGTGATCGCGATGGGGGAGATGGTCCTTGGTCGCCCCTTTATTTCCGGACAAGCCTTGCTTTGGATTCAGCTCGCGCTTGCGACTCCAGTCGTTGTCTGGGGAGGAAAGCCGTTTTTCGAGCGTGGTTGGGCCTCGCTCGTTTCTCGCAATCTGAACATGTTCACGCTCATTGCGATCGGGACAGGGACGGCGTACCTCTATAGCATTGTCGCTACGCTCTTTCCGCACCTGATCCCGCACTCGTTCCGTGGCCATGGGGGGACGGTGCCGGTCTATTACGAGGCGGCCGCGGTGATCACGACCCTGGTGCTCCTCGGCCAGGTGCTCGAGCTCAGGGCGCGGAGCCAGACCAGTAGCGCCCTTAAGGCCCTCCTCGGTCTCGTGCCCAAGACCGCCCGGCGGCTTGAGGCTGACGGCCATGAGGCTGACGTGCCGATCGAGCACGTGCATGTCGGTGATCGCCTGCGTCTCCGTCCCGGTGAAAAGGTTCCTGTCGACGGCTCGATTCTCGAAGGTACGACCACCGTCGACGAGTCGATGGTCACCGGTGAGCCGATCCCCGTCGAGAAAGGGGCTGGCGACAAACTCATCGGCGGGACGGTGAATGGCACGGGTAGCGTGATCATGCAGGCCGAGCGTGTTGGTTCGGAAACGATGCTGGCGCAGATCGTTCGCATGGTCGGCGAGGCGCAACGCACCCGCGCTCCGATCCAACGTCTGGCCGATGTGGTTTCCTCCTACTTCGTGCCGATCGTGTTGCTCATCTCGGTTCTGAGCTTCGTCGTCTGGGCCACTGTGGGGCCGGAGCCCAGGCTTGCCTACGCCTTGGTGAATGCCGTCGCGGTGCTGATCATCGCCTGCCCCTGTGCGCTCGGACTTGCGACGCCGATGTCGATCATGGTTGGCACGGGACGCGGGGCCACGGCCGGCGTCCTGATCAAGAACGCCGAGGCGCTAGAGGGGTTGGAGAAAGTCGACACGGTTGTGGTCGACAAGACCGGGACCCTGACCGTGGGCAAGCCCCGCGTCGTTTCCGTCGTCGCGGCCGAGGGCCAGGACGAGTCGGAACTCCTTCGGCTGGCTGCGAGCCTCGAACGTGGGAGCGAGCATCCGCTTGCGGCGGCCGTCGTCGATGCAGCCAAGGAGCGGAAGCTGACGCTCTCCGAGGCGACTGATTTCCGCTCGCTCACGGGTCATGGTGTCATCGGTTCTGTCGACGGCCATCCGGTCGCGATCGGGACACTGAAGCTGCTCGCCGAGCTTGGCATCGACGGTGGGGCGTTCCAGGACCAGGCCGAGAGCCATCGCCTCGAGGGCGAAACCGCCGTCTTCGTCGCTGTCGATCAACGCGTGATCGGCTTCCTCGGACTTGCCGATCCAATCAAGGAATCCGCGGCGGCTGCAGTGAAGGCGTTGCATGCCGATGGCCTGCGCGTCGTGATGCTGACCGGAGATAGCCGGACGACCGCTCAAGCCGTAGCCAAAAAACTGGGGCTCGACGACGTCCGGGCCGAAGTGCTCCCCGAGCAGAAAGCCGAGGCCATTAAGCGACTCCAGGCCGAGGGCCGGGTGGTCGCGATGGCGGGCGACGGCATCAATGACGCCCCGGCGCTCGCACAAGCTCAGGTCGGGATTGCCATGGGCACGGGTACGGACGTCGCCATGGAGAGTGCTGCGGTGACACTCATCAAGGGAGACTTGAGTGGGATCGAACGAGCTAGAAAGCTGAGCCGGGTGACGATGCGAAATATTCGTCAAAACCTGGTGTTTGCATTTCTTTATAACGTGCTTGGGGTTCCCATCGCGGCGGGTGTTCTCTATCCGTTCTTCGGGATCCTCCTCAGCCCGATGATCGCCAGTGCGGCGATGACTTTGAGCTCGGTTTCGGTCATCCTCAACTCGTTGCGTCTCCGGAAAGTCGAACTCTAAGGCGGAGTTCGTTCTCGCTGCATCCCGAGTGAAGAAGGGAAGCAACCGGCTTCGATTGGAAAGTGCTGTGACGAGGCTGGAGCCAAGTTTCGCCGAACCCGATTTCTATCGACTTCGTCATGCCTGCTCTTGGCATCAGCGTGGGGCCAGCGATCCCCGTGGGGGGGCACCGGCCCACGCAAAGCTTCGCTTAACCCGTCATGAACTTATCAACGATTTGCGATTGGTTGGCGGCCAGAATCCGATTTTTCCCGTGGGGTGGGCACGGCCTGCCATCCCGATCTCCTTGCCAAAACAGAAGTTAAGCTGGTGGGCCGTGCCCGCCCTACGGGAATTATTAGGCTGACGATGATGCCATGGCCGCTCGCGTTGACGGAGGGCGAAACGGGTTCGGCGAAGGCATGTGGGCTGGTCCCATGCGTCCTCAGTAGCACGGCCGGCCCGGTCATCATTCCCGCTTCAATCGGCGTTGCGATCCTAACGCTGGATTGCCGCCGCCACTCTCCTGAGGATCAGCGTCGGCTCATCGTTACTCGAAACCAAATCCCGGCCGTCGGGTGAAAACGCGATCGGTCCCCACCCCTTCAGCTCCCCGATCATCCGAAACGTTGTTGAGTCCCAAAATCGGATTGTCCCGTCGTTACTCGTCGTTGCCAGGCATTTCCCGGCCGGGCTGAACACGACCTGCCTCGCCATTCCGGCAAAGCCTTGGAGCGTCGCGACTCTCTGGTCATTCGTGGCGTTCCAGATCGTCACCTCGCCGACGCCTTCGGGCTTCTGGGACGTTTGCGACACCCCGGCCGACGTGATGAACGTTCGGCCGTCGGGGGAGAACGCGACCGAATCGACGCTGATCGCGTCATTCTCCCCGAGCTGTTTGAGGAGGGAGGGGAACCTCAGAGTCGCTCGCACCCGGCCGCTGGCAACCTCCCAGACCTTGGCAACTCCGTCCCCGCCGCCGCTGAGCAAGAGTTTGCCATCGGGGCTGAACGCCACGGCGCTAACCCCGGCGGTATGACCCTTCAGAGTGGGAGATGGGTTGCCGGTCGCCACGTCCCAAATCACGACGTCGTTTCCAG
This sequence comes from Singulisphaera photorubra, assembly GCF_045290345.1. Taxonomy (GTDB): domain Bacteria; phylum Planctomycetota; class Planctomycetia; order Isosphaerales; family Isosphaeraceae; genus Singulisphaera. The sequence goes on from NZ_CP155447.1 coordinate 8,937,831, forward strand.
GAGGCTCGACACCGTCCTTCCCGCCGGTCCATAGCCCCGCCGCAAGCCATTTTCCGTCGGGGCTGAATGCAATCGAACCGGGGGTCCAAGCGGGGGCCTTGATCGTCAGTCTGACTCGGCCGCTCGGGATGCCGCAGAGCCTGATGATTCCCGGATACTCGGCAATCGCTAAGAGGCTCCCGTCTGGTGAGAACGACACCGAGCAGACCCCGTCCGATTGCCCTCTGACGGTGATCTTTCGTTTGCCGGATCGCGTGTCCCAGACGACGGCTTGCCCTGGGCGTGACTTTTGCAGCAGTCCGGTGAACCGGCCGTAGCCGACGGCGAGCAGTGAGCCGTCGGGGGAATAGGCGACCGAACGGATCACATCGGAGTTCTGGTCCGGGTCGTCTTCAGGTAACCGGAAGGTGATTTCCTGTGCGGTGGCCATGTCGGTCCAGGCGAGGACAGCGGCTACGATCAGCCGCTGCGCCGTCGGATGCAGACGGGGAAGACCCAAGAAGTTCGCTGACGCCAACAACCTTCTCATGGATCGCCTCGGGCTTTAGGTGGTCCACACCGTCGAGCCGCGCTTAATTCGATTTCCCTCGCTGCAGACGACGACTCGAATGGTGAGAACACTCTCAGGAGGTGTGAACTTTTTGGAATTCACACCTGAACCGGTTTGAGCGTCTGCTCGGTTTCGATGATCTCCAACTCGGGGAGGGTCACCTTCACACCGACCCGGTTAAAGACGACCGGGATGATTTCCTTCGAGACGGCGGCGTCGTAGCCGAGACCGAGGAACTTGTGCGCCGGGGTGGAGAGGCGGAGGATGACCCGGAAGAACATAATTCGCAGCCACCTGAGGAAGGGAAGATCATCGCGGGTGATGATGTCTTCCTCACCGGTTTCGATGATCCAGCGATCGGAGGAGATGTCGATTTCCCCATTGGCCTGGAGCTCGCGGAGCGCTCCGCGAATGTCGGGCTGCTCCATGTAGCCGTAGGTTCCGATCACCGAGACGATATGCCGACCGAGGTCGATCACCTCGAACCGGCTATTTCCCAGGTCGGCCTCGGCCACCGAGAGTTGTTTGACGTGGAAGAGCGTGACGTGGGACGGGAGCACGCCGAATTTCTTGAGGAAGACGCGCATCGCCACGGGCACGTATTCGTCAAGGTCGCGGATCGGACGCGAACAGAGGAAGACGAAGGCACGATCGGTCTCGACGAGCCTGCGTCTTCCCTGCACAAGGGTCCGCGCCAGCGGCAGGTTCTCGTCGATCGAGAGCTGAATCTCATCGACCTTCTCACGGAGGGCGACGAGCCAGCTCATTTTCTTGCCGCCCTCGACACCGAAGGCGAAGAACGCTTTCGCCAGCTCGGCCCTTCCCCACTGCCAGGTGAGCATGATGGTGACGAGTACGGTGGCGATCGCCACCGGGTAGTAGCCACCGTGCGTGAACTTGAGAAGGTTACTGACGAAGAAGAGCAGGTCGACCACCATGATCGGCGTGCAAACAGCCAGCACTTTCCAGAGCCGCCATCCCCATCGGTAGTGCGCCACATACCCGAAGGCAAGCGTCGTGATCCCCATAGTGCCGGTTACCGCGATTCCATACGCCGCGGCCAGGTTGCCCGCGGTGCGGAACGCGAGGGTGATCATGACGCAGCCAAGGAACATGGTCCAGTTGATCGCCGGGATATAAACCTGCCCCTCCGCCTCCCGGCTGGTGAACTTGACCTCGAACCGCGGGCAAAAACCGAGTGCAATCGCCTGCTTGACGATGGAGAACATCCCTGTGATCAACGCCTGCGCGGCGATGAACGCCGCGATGGCGGAGATGACCATATCGACGGCCAGGATGATCTGATCGACACTTGGGTCGCCCGTTTTCGGTGTGAGGGCGTAGAATGTATTGGCGCGAGGCGGGACCCCTCGCTCAAGCAGGTAGCCAACCTGCCCGGCGTAGTTCAGCAGCAGGCAAGGCAGGACGAGATAAAACCAAGAGAACATCACGGGACGCCGGCCCGAATAGGCCGGGTTGATGCTCTGCCCGTCATGGACTTCGTTCTCTCCCCTGCGTGCGAAGTGGCCGATATCGGCATACTTCGCTTCGCCCCCCGTGATGGCCAGGACGACGACACCGAGGATCACGAAGAGGCCGATCTGGGGGAAACTCGCCAGGAAGCGGACTGCGTATGTTGGGTTAACCGCCAGAAAGACCTCGGGATTCCGAAAAATCCAAGGGAGGCCCTTCAAGGCGATCCAGGGGAACCAGATCAGCATCATGAACCAGCCGAAGAGGCCCCCCACCTGGCTCGTGCCGCGCCATTGTGGCTTGAAGAGGATGAACAGGCTGACCAGCGTCGCCGCCACCGCCCAATGTTCCCCGAGCGGCTCGTAGGCACCCAGCATACTGATCGGCGGGGTAATGACGCCGTCGGCGGCGAGGAGCCCTGCCGCCGCGACCACGAGGTAGCCGAGGAGCGTGATCCCGAAGACCTTCGCTGTTGCGCCTTTAAGGAGCGCCCAGAGGGCGAACGTCCCCCCCTCGCCGCGGTTGTCGGCCCGCATGATGATCAGGTCGTACTTGATCGTCAGGAAGATGAGGGCCCAGAAGACGAGGCTAAATCCACCGAGCGCTTCCGCACGAGTGACGAGATCACCGCCCGACTCGAGGAGAGTCGCCAGTTCTTCGCCGTGGGCATGATGCTTGAGGGCGACCGTCTCCCTGGTGATTTCCATGAGGGTGTAGAGTACGGATGTCCCGATATCCCCGTACACCGTCCCCATCGCCTCGCGCATCCGCGTGAAGAGGCTCCCACCATGAGCGTGGGAATGTCCCTGACTTCCCTTTTCTGCCATGTCCAAAGTTCCGCTCTCCACCCCGGCGAACGACCCGCTGATTCCGCGAAGTCTTCCACAAACTTAGCCAGGGAACCAGGAAAAAGGATAGGGGCGGCTCCACCGCTTTCGCTAACCAGATATTCGAGTCTGCCCTCACACCATTTCGCCATATCACCCCACTCTGCAGCCAGAGGGAGATCATACGTACTTTTTAGGGAGGGTGGAATCCATTGCAGCGACGATACGAAACTCTCAGAGAGCACGCTCGTGAGGCTGGCCGAGTTTGCTCGACCCTTTGCCAATTCGCGACCTCGGACGAATGATTCGTGTAGCGGCTGAGCTCGTCGTCGCGTACGGCTTTCGCATGGTACACGAAGAGGTCGTCAGCATGATATCGGACGCACAATTCGCCACGCATGGGTTTTTACCAGCCGAGGACCCTCTCAATTGTTTCGGGGATGACTCTGAGTTCGCTCCCTTGGATGAGCTGGGGGACAACTTGCCGAGCCTGCTCGAGGAACCTGGTTTTCGGTCGTACGCCCGGGGACTGAGGATCCCCCCCCTGCCCGATCGTGATCCGGCGCTCCCGGTACTCCAACTCTATTATGTCCGGCTGGGCTTTCTCGCCTCCGCCTATGTCAATCAGGTCGGCGCCGAGCCGGTGAGAAACCTGCCCACCAACCTTGCCGTCCCGCTCTGCGACGTCTGTGCTCGGTTGAAGCGTCCGCCGATCCTCAGTTATGACGGCTACGCCCTGTTCAATTGGAAGCGGTTCGACCCGGCCGGACCGATCGCGCTGGGCAATATTGAGACCGTCCAAAACTTCGTGAAGCTTTATGACGAGCACTGGTTCATTCTCGTGCATGTCGAGATCGAGGCGATCGCCGCGCGCCTGCTGGCGGCGTTCCTTGATGCGGAGAAGGCTGTCATCGCCGTCGATCGGCCGAGCCTTGATGCGGCGATGCAGGGAGTGATTGGGGCGATCTGGGAGCAGGTGCGGGTGCTCCGACGGATCCCCGAGAAGATGGACCCAGCCCTCTACTATAAAACGTTCCGCCCCTATATCAGGTTCTTCGAGGGGGTGGTTTACGAGGGAGTGGACATGGCTCCGTTTGACCACCGTGGCGAGACCGGCGCCCAGAGTAGTGTCGTGCCGGCACTGGTGGCTTTCCTCAAAATCCCACACAAGCCGACGCAACTGACCGACCACTTGGCAGACATGCGCCGGTACATGCCGGCCGACCACCGAGCCTTCCTCGAGCGAATCGCGACGATCCCGTCGGTCCGCGACTTGGTCGACCGCAGCCTGTTCAACGAGGCGCTGGAGGCCTTGGCTGTGTTCCGTGAAACGCATTTGGGGTTTGCTCGAGAATATATTTCTCGTTGGGTTGTTGATCCGAGGGGGACGGGTGGGACGCCGTACCTGGAGTGGCTGGGCCAACTGATCGATGAAACGCGCGCCTACAAACTCGTCTGAACCTGCTCCAGACGCGTGCCCAGGTCTCGATGTGGCGGAGAGGACGCGATCGTGGTTCGGATTGCGCGGGCAAAGCGGATGGCGCTGGTAAGTCTTGGTGGGGATGCCCGTACGAAATTCGTTCGGCGCCCCTTTATCGATCGCTGGGTCTGATCAGACCGACGTCTCGAACGGGAGGTAGACTGTCGAAGCAAATCATCGAAATGTCGGAAAGGGATCGTCCATGTTGCTGAGCTTGCGGGCCGTCGCGACCTACGAATTGACGGCCGAGACCTACCTGTATTTGATGGTTGAGCCTCCGCTCCAGGGCCCCGATCACAGAGTTGAGTACGAGTGTCTCTTCACTTCGCCCACAACCTCTTGCGAACTGCGGCGCGATCTCTACGGCAATCCGCAACGCCACCTCGTCGCCCCCAAAGGGCGGTTCACCTACGAATTCAGAGCCACCGTCGAGGTTGCCGCAAACGCGCCCCTGCCGCCGGATGCCATCGAGCATTTGCCCCAGGAGTTACCGGCCGAGGCGATGATTTATTTGTTGCCGTCTCGGTTCTGCCAGTCGGACCTGCTCACTCGGATGGCTAACGACGAATTCCGTAAGATTGCCCCGGGGGGAAGGCGGGTGCTGGCGATCAACGAGTGGGTGCGGCGGCACGTCGAGTATCGCTACGGGGCGACGAACTCCATGACCTCGGCGATTGACACGGCCACTGAGCGGATCGGCGTCTGCCGGGACTTCGCTCATCTGGTGATTTCCTTTTGCCGGGCCCTGGACATTCCGGCCCGCTACGCATCAGGGTATGCGCTGGGGCTCGACCCGCCCGACTTTCATGGCTTCGTGCAGGTCTACTTGAGCGGAGTCTGGCATAACCTGGATGCCACATTCGAAGGGGTCCGCCCCGCCTTGATCCCGATCGCCGTGGGCCGAGACGCCGCCGATGTGGCAATGACAACCTCGTGGATGCCCAACTCGTTGCTGGAGCAGTCCGTCGAGGTTCGAGAGAGCGCTAACCGTTTGCGAGCAGGTTGTTTCGAGTTTGACGATCATCGAGGTGAACGAAAACCAATTCCTGGATGAGAGAGATAACCGATACCGTGAGAGCAACCGGGAGGGTGAGCCAAGAACTCTGCTGAAGAATCCTGGGATTTCGACGGGCGAGAAACCGAACATCTTCAAGAGAGGACAGACGCCCGGAGGGATCATGCTCAAGAACATCCGATTGGAACGCCCCCTGGCCGTGATCGACCTTGAAACGACCGGGATCGACACGAAAATCGACCGGATCATTGAGATCAGCGTGTTGAAGCTGTTCCCCGGTGGTGACGCCGATCATCGGACCCGGCGGGTGAACCCCGGCGTGCCCATACCGCCTGAAGCAACGGCGATTCATGGGATCACAGACGATGACGTGGCCGACATGCCGTCTTTCCGGGGGATCGCCCCGAGCCTGACCAGATTCCTTGATGGATGCGACCTGGCCGGCTTTAACGTCCTCAACTACGACCTGAAGTTGCTTGTTGCCGAGTACAACCGGGTCGGACTCGGGTTCACGGTCGCCGGACGGAAGGTCATCGACGCCTGCAAGATTTACCACGGGCGGGAGCCCAGGGATCTGACGGCCGCCTTCCGGTTTTATTGCGGCCTCGAACACGAGGGGGCACACGGGGCGGCGGCGGACGTGCTTGCGACGGCGGCAATCCTCGATGCTCAGGTCGCGCGCTATCACGACCTCCCCAGTACGGTGGACGGTCTCCACGGGCACTGTAACGACCCGAGTGCCATGGATATGGGCGGGATGTTCGGGAAGGATGAGGACGGCGTAATCGTGCTGATCCGGGGTAAGTACAAGGGGAGGTCGCTGAACGACATCGCTCAGGCCAAGCCGGACTACCTGGAGTGGATGCAGCGTGAAGACTTCTTCGACGATACGAAGCGGATCGCCCTGGAGGCGCTCAAGCAGGCGTCCTGACGCGAGGCGTCCGCCTCGCTCGCGGCCTTCCGTGGAGAAATGACCCAAGCATGGATGATGACCTCACTCCGCCAAACCGACCGGGTCGATGCCGGCTCACACTCACGATCAACGGGCTTCACTACGGAGTCCGGCCCATCGACTCTCAAGACGACGCCGTCTCCAGGGCGTTCCGGCTGAGTCGTAAGGAATCCATCTTCGACGTGGCCCTGACCAGATACGGCCCTGTCTGCGACTGCCCTGACTTTATCTTCCGGCGGGATGGGCGGGACGCCCGCGGCTGCTTGCATATCCGGGCCATGTTTGCCGTCGGACTACTAAGTTAGGAGTCAGCTGGAAATGTCGGTTCCCCGGGGTACGAGGCCGAGCATTTGTGCAGACTGAATGGCTATCGAGGGGCCCAGGGTCGTTGTCCGCTCTGCCGCAACTCATTATTGCGGTAAGCCTCGATCAGTCGCTCGAGCATCCTGACTTCGCCGCGAATTTGGTCGCCCCGTTCGGTGTCGGCGACTCGGTGGGGGCGGTCCCAGGTCCGGACCACCGAGACTTTGGGGATAATGTCCACGCCGTCGCGAACCGCGGCCTCCACCGACTCGAAGTGCGAATGCTCGGCGAGCAGCGTCCGGTCAGCCTCCAACACCAGGGTGTAGCCGTGGTCGCCGTACGCTTCGGAGAACGCACCATCGATCGTGATTGCCTTGCCACTCCGTTTGATCGGGTTCTCCCCGGTCTCGATTCGCACCGGGACGTGGCCATTGACGATCAGAGCCTCTTTCGGATCGACGTTGAACTCGCGGAGGATCCGGTCGCAGAACCAGGGTTCGTGAATCAGCTCGAAATACGGATTTTTGGTCTCGTGGTGTGTGGTCTTGTCGGCAATGAAGTCGCGTTCCATGGTCGTGATTCGGTCTTTACCGAAGAGTGGTGAGCGTTCTCCACCCCAGAGATACCAGAGCAAGTCCAGGTCTTTCACGGCACGCTGATCCGCCGTCCGCAGGATAGCCTTGCCGATTGCGTCGAACAGCGCTCGACCTCCCAAGTGCTGTCCCTCAATGCTCATCGTGAGAAACTGCCCGTCTCGGTCGACCGGTACGCAGCCGTGGAAGATCAAGCAGCCGTCGCGAACGAGGTACATCGAGCCGTGGCTCACGAGGTAGAGCATATGCTCACCAAGCTTCTGGCTGGCCAGGAAAGAGCGACGAAGGCGGTCGATGCAGAGCTGTTCCTCCTCGGTAAGCTCGTAGGGGGCGGCAGGATCCAATGTGGGCAGGTACGTGTCTTTCAGCGGATATCGGACGCCGTCAACCGTGATCGACTTTTCGGTCTGGTCGATGTGGTGAAGTAGGCGGCGGTGCTCCATCTGCCAATGAGGGTTGCGCTCGATCACCTGCCCTTCGAGCTTGAACTGCATCACTGCGGCCGCCTTCTGCATTCGGGCGACGATCTGGTCGGGGCGCATGCCGCTCGCCTTGGGCATGAAGCCGGATGCGGGGTCGTCGGCATACACGGTGCGGGCCAGGTGCTCCAGCGGAGTGAGGGGAATGCTGTACCCTTCGTCGAGTTGGCCCAGTCGCCGGTACCGCAATGAAAGCCGGAGGACGTGGCAGATGAGGGCCTCGTGGCCGAAGCTGGCCCCCAACCATGCGACGTCGTGGTTGCCCCAAATGAACGAGACCTTCGGCTGCTGACGCAAGTAGTCGACCACGCGATCGCCCCGCGGTCCCCGGTCCCAGCAGTCGCCTCCAATGATCAACTCGGAGATCGCCAGGTTGCGCACGAGCCGCGCCGTGAGGTGAATCAGGTGGAGTGCCTGGCCTCGGCGAAGGAGTTCGTCGACGATGGCTTCGACAAAGGTCTTGTCGCGCTCCGTCGTTGGCTGGTGAAGCATCTCGGCCATGAGATCACGGTACTCGGCCGGGAAGACTTCCATGGCCTGTTTCAGGCTGTAACGCGCCGCCAGGACGCGAACCAGCTCAAATTCATGACGAAGTGTTCGGGTGCAGAACGAACGGAGTTGTTCCGGGGCCAGCAGGGTCTGTTCCAACCGTTCGACCATCTCGGCCGGGTAGAAGATGAGTGTCAGGAATTCCTGGAACTCCTCGGCGGTCATCTTTTCGGCAAAAAGGCCCTGAACGAGCGGACGTAGGGTGCCGGAGGCGTTGTTGATGACGTGCCTTAGTTTTTTGTCCTCGCCGTGGACGTCGCTGATAACGTGAACGGTCCCCTTGGGCAACGTGAGCACCGCGGCCAGGCGAGCGATCTCGGCCGTGGCCGAGTCGACGTCCGGAAATCGGCCGGACAGCGCTTGGAGCGTGATCAGGTCGTAATCACGGAGACACCGACCATCGACGTCATGCTCGATAGGGGCCTGCGGGTCCATTGGTTCTGGGCTCTTGAGGTCGGGAGAGTGGTTGAGCACAGACCATCGCTCAGGAACGCGAGATTGTCAACGCGGTTGAGCGCCTGGGTTGTGACCTGCGTCGGCCGAGTCGACTTCACGGGCGAGGTAATTGCCCTGGCAGGTCATCGTTCCCAGCCCGGCCAGCCGGTTCCGCGTTTCATTTCTCGAAATCGAAGCGAATCTCGCCTCCATCAACTTTTAAGCGAGCCTCGAAACGCTTCCCTGCTTTCGATTGGAAACCCTTGAGCACGGCCGTCCGCCCCTGCTTGAGGAGTGCCTGGACTGCGCGGATGCCAATCGATTTTCCCGCGATCTTCTTCCAGATCGTGAATCGGCAATCTCCCTTCGAGCCAGCGCACCTGTAGGCTTTCTCCTGTTCGACGACGCCAGCTCCGCAGAGGGGACATGCGCCGAGCGCGACGGATGCGAAGCTCGATTTCTCTTCGCCTGTAGGGACGTTCTCGGAATGTTGGGGAGCCGCCCCTCGTCGGCCCGTTCGCGGTGATTTCCGCGGGGAGTCCGGTCGACGACTCGGTTTCTTCGGTTGTCTCGGCTTCCCGGCCGGAACGGGGATCTCGGTCACGTCCCCTGTGTCCGTTAGGTGAAGGATCACGCCGCTCGGGCCATTGGCCCCTGCTATCCCGAAGAGCACGCGTCGCTGCAACAGTTCGCGGACTTCACCCTCCCCGAGGGTGCGCCCCTGGAACTCTCGCCAGAGCACGAATTTACATCCGTCGCGCCAGCCGGAGCAGCCGTAGCCCTTCTTTCCCTCGATCACCGGGCGGCCACAACGCGGACAGTCGCCGAGCCGGTGCGGGTCGACCGTGGTTTCGTCGCCGGAGCGAATGACCTCGCCGGTATAGTGGGCGATTTCGCCCATGAAGCTTCGGGCGTCGAGTCGACCGCGCTCGATTTCTCGGAGCTTAGCCTCCCACTCTCCCGTGAGTTCGGGACTCTTTAATCCTCGGATTTGAATGAGCGCCACGAGGTAACGGCCCAGGTCCGTCGCGGCCAGCGTCTTCTTTTCCCGAGTGATGTACCCCCGCGCAAGCAGGGTCTCGATGATCGAGGCCCGTGTCGCGGGCGTTCCGAGCCCCCGCTCCTTGAGCGCTTCCTTGAGTTCCTCATCGTCCACAAGCTTCCCGGCCGTTTCCATCGCTCCGAGGAGGCTCCCTCGGTGTAGGATTTGGGCGGACTGGTTTCTCCTCGCTTGACCGTCGGTTCGTGAGGGCCGCTCTCGCCGGACCGGAATTCGGGAAGATCCTGTTCCTCCTCTTTCTTGTCATCCTGATTCCGGGGATAAAGCGCGGTCCAGCCGGGGTCAACGATTCGAACACCCCGGGCCCGAAACGGGACCGTGTTCGAGAGCCCGGAGACGGTTGTCACTTCCTTGAGGCAAGGGGGATAGAAGGCGGCGATGAAGCGGGTGACGACCGCATCAAAGACCTTGCGAGCGATTGGCGCGAGATCGCCAGGCGTCTTCCCGGTCGGGATAATCGCATGGTGGTCGCTCACCTTCTGGTCGTTGATGATTCGCCCGCTGAACGGGAGCGCCTTCAGGTCGAGCTTTTCAATCTCGCCTGGCTTGAGAGAGCGGAGCTCGGCCAGAATTGCGGGCACCTTCGCCTTCATATCGCTACCGAGGTAGCGCGAGTCGGTTCGGGGATAGCTCAGGAGTTTGGCTTCGTAAAGAGACTGGGCCGTTTTCAGCGTGGCGTCGGCCGACATTCCATACCGACGGTTCATGTCTCGCTGCAGATCCGTCAGGTCATAGAGCTGTGGGGGCGGGACTCGTTCGGGCTTTCGGTCGATTCCCCGGATCGTGAAGGGATGCCCTTGCACGCGTTCAAGGACTGCCTGGGCTTCCTCTTCCTTGAGGAACCGGTTTCCCGCGAACTTGAACGTGACCGCGCGATAGCGAGTCAGGAGCTCCCAGAACGGCTCGGGCTTGAACGTGCGAATCTCGTCGTCCCGTCGAACGATCATCGCAAGTACGGGGGTCTGAACGCGTCCGACGCTCCAGAGTAGCCCAGGGGTCCGATACCGGACGGTGTAATAGCGGGTGGCGTTCAGCCCGACGACCCAATCCGCTTCGCTCCGGCAACGAGCCGCGGCGAACAAGGTGTCGTAGTCAGAAAGAGGTCGGAGGCGAGCAAACGCTTCACGAATGGCCGACTCGGTTAGCGAGCTGAGCCAAAGCCGTTTGGAGGGCTTGGCCACGCAGCCGGTCAGGTCGAGGATGTAGCGGTAGATGAGCTCGCCCTCTCTCCCGGCATCCGTGGCGCACACTAATTCGTCGGCCGCGCGGACGAGGCGGCGGATGACCTCGAACTGTTTGCGGGCGCCCCGGTCTTCGATCACTTTCAGTCCGAAGCGATCGGGTACGAACGGGAGAGTCTCCAGCGCCCAGCGCTTCAGGGCCGGGTCGTAGTCGTGGGGTTCCTTGAGGGTCGCCAGGTGCCCCAAGGCCCAGGTTACCTGATATCCTCTCCCCTCGTAGTACCCGTCGCGGCGCGTCGTGGCGCCGAGGAAGGCGGCCAGCTCGCGGGCGACGGATGGCTTTTCGGCAATCACGACTTTCATGGATTTCCAGGGGCGGGACATGCCCCGCCGCTTCCTCGCGATGAATTCTCGGGGCCGACTCCGAACGCGGACGAGCCATCGAAGGCGGGTCGTCCGAAATCAGGTGCCTACCGACAGGACGGATAGGGTCAGGATCTTAATCCACCCCGATTCTGTTCGATTGTACACATTCGGCTTTTCCGAAGGTAGGTCCGCAGTCTCTTGTTAAGAAACCCCGTCCGTTCGTGTTTCAGGATGATATCGTCGCAACCCGAGTGACTCATCGGTGGAATTCTGCCAGGCGGGCCGCCGGTTCAATTCTCTTCGTACGAGCCAATCGAGCGGCGATATGGCCGTTTGTCTACTTAATCAGAGATGCTCCGCACTGCTACCATGAGCGGGTTTGCTTGATGCGCTGAGCGGGGACGCCGGTGTTGACTTTGGTGTCTGAGAAAATCGGCATCGGATTGAAAGCAGGACGACGCATCCCATGGCGATTCTGATCCCCGACTTCTGTCCTTCCAAGGCGACTGTAGGGGAGAAACGCGTCTACGGGTTGTTGCGGGACTCCCTGCCCGACAACTACACGGCCTGGTACGAGCCGGTCGTCGGCGACCGTCGACCGGATTTCACGCTTTTGGCCGACGACTTCGGCCTGATCGTCCTGGAAGTCAAGGGCTGGTACGCTGGCCAGATCGCCCGGGTCACCGACCAGGAGGTTGAGCTGCATCGGACCGAGGGGGGGCAGACCCAGGTTGAGATGCACAAGAACCCGATCCGGCAAGTCCGCGATTACCTGAATATCCTGATGGATACTTTGGCTCGCCCTGAGTATGCCATCCTCCGTCAGCCTGAGGGGGAACATCGGGGGAAACCGTGTTTTCCCTGGGGGTACGGGGTGATCTTGACCAATATCACCCGCGGCCAGCTCGTCTCCGCGAGGCTCTCTGACCTCTTCCCTCCTGACAAGGTCATCTGTCGCGATGAGCTGACGTCGATGGATGGTGCCGGCGATCGCGCAGTCATCCGCCGGCTCAAGGCGATGTTCCCCGCCCCGTTTCCCTTCGACCCGTTGACCGAGGATCAGGTCAAGACGGTCAAGGGCGTCCTCCATAAGGAGGTCGTCGTGCGCAGGAGGCCCGCGACGGCGGCCTCCGTTCCGAAGGGGCAGTTGTTGTTGCCGGGGGCGGTGGCTTTCGACGTTCTCGACGCTCGCCAGGAGCAGGTGGCTCGTTCACTCGGCGACGGACACCACATCGTCTTCGGTGTTGCGGGGTCAGGGAAGACGGTTTTGATCTTGGCGCGAGCCCAACTCATCGCGCTTCAGAACGTGGCGAAAAAGGTCTTGATCCTTTGCTACAACAAAGCGCTGGCGACGGATCTTGTCGAGCGGCTTGGAAAACGAAGCCCAAAGAATATCGAAATCCGTCACTTTCACTCGTGGGTGGCGCGGAAGACCGGGCTTCGGAAGCGCGAGGGCGAGAGCTTCGACGACTATGAACGGCGACTCATCGCGGCGATGCTTCGAGGGACGGATCACTGGACAGAAGCAGATAAATATGACGCGATCCTGATCGACGAGGCTCACGATTTCGAGCCGGATTGGTTCCGTTGTGCCACGAGCCTCCTACGCGATGGACCCGATGGCGACATGCTGATCGCGGCCGACGGGGCTCAGAGCCTTTACGGTCGCAACCGCAAGTTCACCTGGTCGAGCGTCGGAGTCCAGGCGAGGGGGCGGTCGCGCCGACTGACGCATAACTATCGAAACACGAAGCAGATCCTGGAGTTCGCCTGGCAGGTGGCCCAATCGACCGTCAAGGAGGATGACGCCGAGTCAGAGACTCTCGTCCGGCTCGTGCCCACGCGTGTCCTCCGTCGCGGTCCGGTCCCCTGCTACCGCGGCTGCGGCACGGTTGACGAGGAGCACGCGTTGATCGCCCGGCTGGTCCAGCGATTCCGCGAGAGAGGGATCGCTGCGAAGGAAATCGCCATCCTCTACCCCCGGAACGAACGAGGACGGATCGACGACCTCTGCCAGCTCCTGAGGCGTACGGGCGAGGTGAGTTGGATCTCCAACGAATCGGATCGGGCCGGAGGGGTGCGTTCGCTCGCTCAGCCAGGTGTGCGACTTGCGACCGTCCACGCGGCCAAAGGGCTCGAGTTCACGGCCGTCATCTTCTGCGCACTGGACCTGCTGCCGAACCGGCAGCAGGCCGACGAGGTTCGTGATAGCAACCTGTTGTATGTCGGCCTGACACGGGCCACGGACGAGCTGATCGTGACCTGGGCAGGACGAAGTGCGTTCACGGACCGCCTACCGTACGCCTCCAAGGCCGTCGCTTTGACCGACTCCCTGCTTTAAATCGGAACGGGTTTGCAACTCGTCGCGTGGCGCATGTCGCTGGCCGATCACTTCGGGGCTTCGGGCTTCGCCTTCTCACGGCGGTGGTCGTCGATCGCGGTGGTCGCCTCGATCTGATTCGTCTCGATCTGGATCGGGCCGACTCGATCCTCGACCAGGATGCCGACGGTCTGCCGCTGTTTGGCCCCCACGCGCGTGTCACGAATCACGTTGTCCTCGAAAATCAGGCCGGTGGGTTCTCCGCGGACTCGGATGCCGGCAGTGCCCGGCTCTCGACCGTTGTCTTCGATGATGTTCGCTTGCAGACGGTTGCGGTGGGGGGACATCCCGGTTGTCTCGTTGCGGAAGAAGACGCCGTTTGAGCCGTTGCGGATCACCTGGTTGCCACGCAGCAGGTTATCGGAGTCCTTGTGTCCGATCGAGATGCCGAACCGACCGTTCGCCTCCAGGCGGTTGTTCTCGAACACCCCATGCCGGACGCGCCAGCAGAGGAACAGGCCGTCCGTCCCGTTGTTCCGGGCCACATTGTTGCGCAGGACGGGGCGTTGCGAGCCGCTCCCGGGGTGAAGTCCGAGATCGGAGTTCTCTTCGCTGATGCAATCGATGACGGACACATCATTCGACTGCTGGAAACTGATCCCGTCGCCGTGGTAGTTCCGCACGACGCAGTTCCGGACCACCGTGCCAAAGCCGCGGTAAAGGTAGATCCCCGCTCCTCGGCAGCCATTGAGCATGGGATTGGTATTCTTGGATCCCTCGATGACGAGGTTCTCGACGGTTGCCCCCTGGAGGTTCACACCGCTGACCACGGGGAAGACAGTGGCCGCCTTCGCATGGTTGGCGACCATGCAGTCGGCCATCAGCGGCGCATCGATCGAGAACGTTTTTCCGTGGCGGCCTGTCACGCGGGCCACGGTCGTATGGAAGCCGCCGGCGTTGTCATCCCAGATTGCGACGCCGGCACCCACCGCGAAACCGGAGGGGGTCTCGACCGTGATCTGCTGTTCGCCGAAATCGCCGTCAAGGGCCAGAGGAGCGACCACCGCATCGGCCTTCCGCAGGATCGTCTTGTCCTTCTGGCCGCGGACGGTCACGTTCGAGCGTAGATGCAAGGAATCACGCATCAGGTATTCGCCCTCGCCGATCTCGACGACGCCGCCGCCCAGTCCCGCGACGTAATCGACGGCCGCCTGGAGCGCCCGGTTGTCGGCCCCGATCAGGTCGGTACCGGTCCTGCCCACACTGATCGTGGGCCGCTCGCTCATTGCCGAATGCATGGCGGTCGGCAGTTGTTGCTCGTCGGATTTCGGAGCGAAGTCGTCGCCATACGCGACCGTCCCGGCGCCGAGGACGATGGCGATTCGACTGAACTGTCGCCAGCGGATGTGCGGCGGAATCATGGACATTGGGAACCTCCGGGAACTTGTTCGCCCAACGCGGGTTGCTTCCGCGTGGTCGTGACCTCGGTTCAACGTGCGGGGAGACTGGTCGGGGAGTCATTGATTGAGGACAAGTATCTCCCGTGGTCGGCACAGAAGGAAGCAGGATGTGCCTCCCTTGCGACTTCGTCGAACCGAGCGAACTCCACGCCGCAGAGTGCATGATATTTCGGCTCCGATCCGAATCCTAAAATTATTCATGGGTGTCACGTCACCGGGCTTCCGCGATTTCGTAATGAAAGCAGTCCGGGAGGGATGGCCTGCCGGACTCAACTAAGAGTAGAGAAAGAGGAGAGGACTTCGATGGCAGTCGACATGTTTCTGAAGATTACCGACGTCAAGGGTGAATCCAAGGACAAGGGGCACGCGGGCGAGATTGAAATCGAGTCATTCAGCTGGGGAGCGAGCCAACTCGGTGCGTCTTCGCACGGCACCGGAGCTGGCGCTGGAAAAGTGTCGATGAATGATTTTCACTTCGTGATGCGGAACAACTCGGCTTCGCCTAGCCTCTTCCTCTTCTGCGCCAATGGCAAGCACTTGAAGGAAGCCAAATTAACCTGCCGAAAGGCGGGCGGTACGCAGCAAAACTTTTTGGTCGTCACCATGTCCGACTTGTTGATCTCCAGCTACCAGACCGGCGGCTCGCAGGGCGGCGAGGTACCGATGGACCAGATTAGCCTGAACTACTCGAAGATCGAGATCGACTACCTGGCCCAGGACGAGAAGGGGATCACGAAGTCGGCCGGCAAGAAGCACTGGGACATGAAGACCAACACGGGGGGCTGAGCCGGACTCGAACCGTTTGGAAGTGGTCGGAACGCGGGATCGCTGGGAATGCAAAAGAACGCAACCGGAGGGGCTCATCAGCCTTCCGATTGCGTTCTCGTTTTGGGATCGGCAAGAATTGTCACTCAGAATGGAATTTGTTTTGAGGTGACTTCTTTCGACGTTTCTGGCGTCCTTTCCAACTTGTCACGGCATCGTGATGGGTTTCGAGCCAACCTGATCACAGCGAATGAGTGGCGAAGGCCTTGGTCTTTGCGCTCGAATCCCCGGCGAGTTCATCTCGCACCAAGTCAGGCCGGGGTTGCAGAGAATCATTCATAACTGATCACTCGAAGGTGGATGAGAGAGTTCAAGGCGATCGAAGGAGCGCGGAGATTCGGGCCGCGGCCGATCGGCCCTCGACCGTATCGGGAGCTTCACCAAGGATTTCGCGATAGAACTTCAGGGCTCCTGGGAGTTTTCCGGACTTTTCCAGGTTGCGAGCGATTGGGTATTTTTGGCGGGCGCGTTGCGCCGACTTCGCCGCAAGCTGGCGCTGTCGGGCCTCGAGTTGGTTTTGCACGTCGCGTGCTTCGGCTTCCTCGCGTTCTTTGCGAACGAGCGCTTCGGCCTCACGGACCTCGTCCGGTTCAAGTCGAGACTCGAGCTCGGACGCGAGCATAACCCCAGCCGAGGATGCCGCTGAGGGGGCGACGAGCGATTTCAAAAAGGCTTCGATCTGGGATTGCTCCTGATAGGTTAGCGCGAAGTATCGACGCGCCGCGGCTTTCGCCTGGCCTCCATGCAGGGCGATGGCCTCCTCCAAGGTCTGTGCTCGACCGTCATGTAAATAAGGGGCGGAATCACGGAAGCCCCAAAGGGGTGGGGTGCGCCATTCTCCAGGTCTCGGCCCCCCCAGGGATTCGGATCCGTCGATCCAGTAGTAACTTCCCGAATCGCTTAGACTCGAGCCCATCTCGTGAAGGAGCAGGTCACTATAGATCCCGCGAACATTTCCGAGCGACGGCGCGTGGCAGGATGCGCAGCCAATTTCGGCGAACAGCCGGCGCCCTTCTCCCATGCCCTTCGTGCCGTGCGGCCCCGAAGGATCGATAACGACCGGCGCGGGAAGTGATCGGACGTAGGACACGAGGGCATCACACTCCGGTTCGATGAGGTCGAGACCTTTCGCTTTTACGTCAGAGGCGAGGGGCGAGACTCCTTGTGAGTGCCCGGTGACTTCCAGACCGAGCTCGCTGGCGCAAGCACCTCGGACAAACTCGTGGAGGCTGGAGATTTGTGCTTTCCAGCCGAAGCGGCCAATTCGGCCTTTAGGATCGCGGCTGACCCGGCCTCTGATGTCGGCATCCTGGTGCTTTGCTTCGTCGATCAGGACCACGGAGGGGACTGAATCGATCAGACCCGCCCCGAAAAGTGCGGGGGAATTCCGCTCGGAAACGAGCAGGGTCAGGCCTGGCTCCATCGGCAAGCTCGACGCGCGTGGACGAAGCCCGCGATTCAAGATGGTCTGGTCCGCGAGTTTGCCGATGTGGGATTCGACGGAAGCCTCACCGTCGTCCTCGGGAGCCGGCGTGGCTTTCTTGCCTTGGCGCTCGAGAAAGTGTCTTCGCCAAGATCCATAAGTGGAATCGGTGCCGAAGCGATGGAGGACGGTGCTGCGAGTCCCGCGAAACCCGGGATGGATCCGATCCAGGTTCTTGGGCAAACCTCGGCGGCTGTCGGAGAGCGCTGTGAGGATGACCACATTCTTGTTCTCCGGCCCCGCCCCGCCGGGAGCGCCCAGGCCATGGCAGGCCACACACGAGGTTTCGTTGTAGACCGGCCCTAGCCCATCGCCACCGCGACTCAACGCGTCGTTGGCAGCCCATTCCTTGGCGAAGAGCAGCTCACCTCGCTTTTGCTCTTCGTTGATCGGTCTTCCCATGCGCAATAAAGTGACCTGAGCTGCCGACTTCTCCGAGGCATCGTTCATCACTTCGACGAGCGGTCCGTCCCGTTGCGGATCCGGGTTGCGGACCGCATTCGCAGTCGGGGTGGCAGCCTTGGGAGCGATTCCGATACTGGAGCCGAGCGGCGGACGACCGATCGTCACCTCGGCGGCCGCTTGATTCGATCTCGCTGACTCGCGATTTGATCGGGCCGGGTTCGGTCCCAACGAGAAAGAAGACCAAGGCTGCTGATGAATGCCAACCCAGCCCACGGTTGCGGTGATGCCGATGGCCAGCACCAGATTCGTTGCCACCTTGATTCGGGCCGCGGCCATGGTTTTGAGCACCGCATCGGCCAAGGCAACGACCGACGTCGAAACGTACCCCGTCGCCGCTACGTCGCTCGCGACGAATCCGGCTGCACCACGGACGGTGGAGTCGACCAGCATTGCAGTCACCAAGGCCGAGGCACCCTCGGCTCCGAACATGGCGTTGATCAGCGCAGCCGCCGGGAGAATCCCGCGTCGGATCATTCGCACTCGAAGCCGTTCCCGCGCACGGCTTAACCGCACTCCGATCGTGCTCACTGGGCAACGCATCCGATAGGCCGCCTCCTGGTACGTCAAGCCCTCAAGTTCACAAAGGACGACCGGGATGCGATACCTTTCAGGCAATCGAGAAACCTCTTCGTGGAGGACCGCGAACTCCTCACGGTCGATCAAGATCAGGTCGGGCCGGTCCACGTCGTCGGACGACTCTCGGTAGGCACGCTCCGCGGTCCTGACCTCACGCTGCTGCCTGCGCCCGTCCCGCGTCCTTGCCTCCCATGCCGTGCGCAAGGCCACTCCGTACAGCCAGTTTCCCAGCAGCTCCGGCTTCCCGATCGACCTGGACCTCCGCGCCAGGACCAGGAAGGTGGCCTGAAAAGCATCCTCGGCGTTGTGACGGTCGCCGAGGATTTGTTGACAAACGCGCAAGACCATCGGCCCGTGCCGACGAACCAGAGCGGCGAAGGCCTTGTCGGCCGATTCGTTGCGATGAGCGTTGAAGTGCCCCAGCAATTGACCGTCGCTCATCCCTGCTGCACCCAGGGCCTTTGTGGATCGCTTGGGGACCGCCTGCGATTGCCCGTTCGCCATGATGACGACCTCCGTAGAACGTCTGGTGTCTCCTTCATACTACTGGGAACCCGAGCCCGTCCTATTTCAAATATTCGAGCGTCGGGCCGTACGCTACTTCTGGATTGCGCAGTTACGCGCACCCGATCCGCGCGTCCGGGGGGCAGGCAACGCTTCTATCAGGCTCAGTCGAGATCACACCGTCGCTGGAGAGCCTGATTGGAGTGGATTCGAGGGGCGGTCGAGCACAAGCCCACGAAACAGAAGCAATCGACTTTCCTTGGCACGAGGCTTGCTTCTGATACTGAAGGGATTGCGGCAATCCGCCGACCACGTCAAGGAACGCCTCTTGGCATGACAGAGTATTCAGAATTGATTGAATTGTTGCGTTAGAATATTCATTGTCATTAGCGCGTCGAGCACCTGTTTGGTGCAAAAGACGATTCGCTTAAGGACATTGGCTTACTTAGGAGATTCCGATGAATACGCTCGAGATGATTCCGGTTGTCGTTGCGGCCGCTCAGTATTCTTTGATCTATCTGTTGCTGGGAGGTGGAGTCATGGGGGCCGCTGGCATCTATGTTGTCGCTAAGATGCTCGGTAAGTAATCGAACCTGTCGGCTCAGGATTGATGAAGCTGCGAACACATTCCTCCACTTCGTCTCAAGCTGGCGGAGTGCTCTCTGCTCATGGTCTGGCAACTCATGAAACTCGTCCAGTTGGGCGGTCCTGGTGACTTGCAGTCACGATCTGCGTGATCCTTGACCCGGGCTGGGGCGCCTGCTTCAATGTCGTTCGCCTCCCCCTCAATTCGTGGGAGGTCCAATTCTCCTTATCAACCCAGGAGGTTCCCTTGAGCCGAATCTGCGGATTTCTCAGCGTCGCTCTGCTCTGCGTCGCCGTCCCGGTGTTGGCAGCCGATCCGACCGGCACTTGGAAGTGGAGTGTCGAACGCAACGGTCAGACGTTTGAGACGACCCTCAAGCTGAAGCACGAGGGCGGCAAGCTGACGGGCACCGTCTCCGGCCGAAACAACACTGAGACGGAGATCGAAGACGGCAAGGTGGACGGGGACGACGTTTCGTTCAAGGTGACCCGGGAATTCGGCGGCAACAAGTTTGTCCAGACCTACAAAGGCAAACTGAGCGGCGACACGATCAAGGGCAAGGTGGAATTCGAGCGCAACGGTGAGGCTCAGTCTCGCGACTGGGAAGCGAAGAAGGGCTGAGGTCGACCGAGCAAGTTGGAAGTTCGATGAGACGAGGGCGTTGGCTCTCGTCTTTTTTTTTCGGCGATCCGCGACTGGGCGAGAATCTCGATGGATTTCCGGGCCGGCCGTGCTCCTGCAATCCAACCCGTTGCGGAAACCGCAAGAATCATCGGTTCTTTCGTTCGGTCGCGGATCCTTGTTCATTTTGGAGGGCGACCATTCCTTCGCCGGGAGAATCAATCTCTCAAGACCACGTCGAAACGCACCCTGTTCGCGCGAACGGACTGAAGCGAGCACGTCCTGCTACCAACCCGTGACTTGATCAACTCGATGCCCGCCCAACGAATGCTGCAGTGATCGAACGTACCCTCCCCTTCGAGCCGTTCACAAGCGAAGCGATCGGTGGTTTGGGGTAACTGGGTGATTCTTGAGCATCCGAGGTGTCATCACCTCACTCAAGGGGACGCCCTTGAAATCTGAAGTCGCCACCCCTCCGATTGCATCTGGATTGCTTGGTCCCCGATTCAAATTTGGAAATTCTGTGGAATTTCTTCCCATTCGCGCGATGAGCCGAGTGTCGGAGAAGAACTTTTCTTTGCGGCTTGTAGCGACCTTCGACGCCCTCGAAATCGAACTTCAACGCCGCGCCAGCCTTCGCGATCTGAGGGGATCTCTCCTTCGACGCGGCCGATTTAGGGGTATCGATTGAGCTCTGGCGAAATGGCGTAAAGCCTGTTTGACAAAATCTTTAAGATGTCTACTGGATGGGGCTGCGCGCATGCTGGCGGGGGTGTTGCGGAGCCGATCCCAGGGAGAGGAACGCTCCGTCCACCTTTTTCGCGATGCCTTGCCAACGTTAGCAAGGTATGGTCTGATCGGTCCGTCGGACACGGGCGATCCAACGTCTCTACAAAACCGGTCTGTCGGTCGACCCATGACTTGGGGTACGATCTTCTTTTCGCCTCGCGTCCGACCCATACTTGGGCGGTGGGCGTCTCCACCGCTTCCGAGCCAAACGACCTCGACGGACCCGGACCGACTGCGCGTGCAGCCGACCCGTGACGGGGCCGGACACACTCACGTAAAGTTAACCCACACTCTCTATGGTAGATCGTAACCTCCTCCGTGAACTCGACGTCCAGGACGTGGACGGCGAGGAATTCGACCTGGATTTCCTCCTCCAGGACGGCCCAAGCGTCGTGGCCGGTAGCATCGTCCTCGGCAAGGTTGTCGAGGTCGTTGGCGACCAGGTCGTCGTTGACGTCCGCTACAAGTCCGAGGGTCTCGTCTCGCTCCACGAATGGGACGAGGAGGAGTCACCTCCCAAACCCGGCGATGAAGTTGAAGTGCTCCTGGAGGGAATGGACGACGAGACCGGGGAAGTCGTCCTCTCCCGCAAAAAAGCCCACCGCATGCGGGCTTGGGAACGCGTCGTCTCCAAGCATCGCGAAGGCGACGTGGTCACCGGCAAAGTCACCCGCAAGATCAAGGGCGGGTTGCTGGTCGACATCGGGATCAACGCCTTCCTGCCTGCAAGCCAGGTGGATATCCGTCGCCCACCCGATATTGCGGACTACCTCGACCGCGAGGTCCGCTGCGTGATCCTCTCGATCGACGAGGACCGGCGCAACATCGTCGTCTCGCGCCGAAGTCTCATCGAGACCGAGCGGGTTGCCCTCCGCGAGCAGCTTCTGGCTGATATCGCCGTGGGTCAGGTCCGCACCGGTACGGTGAAGAACCTCGCCGACTTCGGTGCCTTCGTCGACCTCGGCGGCATCGACGGCCTGCTCCATATCACGGATATGGGCTGGGAGCGACTGAAGCACCCAGGCGAGCGGCTGCGTGTCGAAGAGAAGATCGAAGTGATGATCTTGAACGTCGACAAGGAGCGAGGCAAGATCGCCCTTGGCCTGAAGCAGCTGACCGCCAATCCCTGGGAGCAGGTCGCGGAGAAGTACGCTGTTGGCGCTCGCGTCACCGGCGAAGTGGTCAACGTCATGTCTTATGGCGCCTTCGTGAAGTTGGAATCGGGCATCGAAGGCCTGGTCCATATCTCGGAGATGTCCTGGACTCGACGCATCAACCACCCCAGCGAAGTCGTTCAGGCTGGCGAGCAGGTCGAGGTCGTCGTTCTGGGTATCAATCAGCAAAAGCGAGAAATCTCGCTGGGTATGAAGCAGACCCAGGCCGACCCGTGGGATCAGGTGGTCGAGAAGTATCCGCCCGGCACCATGGTCGAAGGGACCGTCCGCAACCTCACCAACTACGGCGCCTTTGTCGAAGTTGAAGAGGGGATCGACGGCCTGTTGCATGTCTCCGACATGAGCTGGACCCGGAAGATCGGCCATCCCAACGAAGTGTTGGAAAAGGGTCAGACCGTCAGCTGCCAGGTGCTCAGCGTTGACCTGGAGCGCAAGCGGATCGCCTTGGGCCTGAAGCAGCTGCGCCAAGACCCGTGGGAGACGGATATCCCCGACCGATACACGGCCGGCGATGTCGTCACGGGTAAGGCCACCAAGCTGACGAACTTCGGCGTCTTCGTCGAACTCGAGCCTGGCCTCGAAGGCCTCTTGCATATCTCCGAACTGGCCGATCACAAGATCGACAGTCCGGAGGAAGTGGTCAACGTCGGCGACGACATCGAAGTGAGAGTTCTCCGCGTCGATCGCGGCGAGCGAAAGATCGGCTTGTCTCGCCGGAAGGCTCAGGATTCGCCCGCCGAGCGGGATGAAACCGAGACTTCGGGATCGACCACCGCACCCGCCAGAGAAGAGCCCGCCAACCTGAAGGGTGGCCTCGGAGCTGGCGGACCGTTGTTCCGGCTCGGCGGCGATACAGAACCCGCCGAATCACCGAGCGAGCCCGAAGCGGAATCGCCCAGCGAACCCGTTGTGGAAACGCCTAGCGAACCCGAGGTGGAATCGCCCGCCACGGATGAGCCGGAAGCTTCCTGAACCGGACGTGATTCGAGAGTCGTCCCACCCTCGACATGGGTGGGACGACTCTTCCCCGTCAACTGCCGGAATGGTTGCGACCCCGATGATCGGAGTCGCAACCGCATTCGCTTCAGTTTGATCCAGACGGAAGTGATCCCCCTCTTGAGGCCGTTCAGTCCTCGCCTCTCTCGTCCTACTTCAACGGCGGCAACCTGCCGACGAAATGAATCAGGATCGTCTCGATTTCCCCGTTTTGTGATCTAGCAAATCTCTCACCCGCTCGCTCCTCGTGGGCGTCCCGCTCCTGATTTTGCAGTCACTTCTCGCTTTCCCATCCTCTGCTGAGAATACGACCGAGTTCCTCAAACACGGGCCCTTGCCTCGGGAGCGTTGATCTGCTCGCTGCGCCGGTTACACTGAGCCGGTGATTCGAAATCGGGCCTGAGGGGGAAGGACGAATGTCGACTCGGCGCAATTTCATGGGTGGGATCGGGGCCGGGCTCGTTGCTGCGACCGGTGTGAAGGCCAACGCTGCGACCGACGATGACGGACCGCCTTCGTTCGGGGTTGAGGGGTACACTGACCGCCTCAGCTACCGTGCTGGTGATGTCATCGGCTTGCACGTTTCGACCACGGCGCCGCATTACTCGTTGGAGGTGACTCGACTCGGTGCAAAGGACGAGGTCGTCCTCACGCAGTCCAACCTCCCTGGTGCATTGCATCCGATCCCTGAGAATGCGTCGTCGCACGGCTGCGGTTGGCCGGTTTCGCGGAAAATCACGGTTCCGTCCGACTGGCGGTCAGGGTACTACAACGTCAAGCTCCGTGTGGTTGATGGTGGTGGGAAATTCATCGGCCGCAACAACCGGATTGCCGAGGTCGACCTGTTTTTCATCATTCGTCCCGCCAACCCGGGCGAGGGTGGGTCGATCTTGCTGCCGCTGGCCACCAACACGTACAACGCCTACAACAACTGGGGCGGAAGCAGCCTCTATGCCTACCATGGGCGGGACAACCTGCAAGGGCATCGCGTGTCCTTCGACCGGCCGCTTGCGGGTCTCTTCCGGATGTGGGAGTTGCCGTTCGTGGCTTGGGCCGAGCGACAAGGTTATGCCATCGACTACTGCGCCAACGACGACTTGGAGTTTCACCCGGAGCTCCTCGAGCCCTACAAACTCGTCCTGAGCGTGGGCCACGATGAGTACTGGTCAGCCCCGATGCGCGACCACCTGGAGGCGTTCATTGGCCGGGGGGGCAATGTCGCCTTTTTCAGCGGCAACACCTGCTGCTGGCAGGTCCGTAGTGAGGAAGGTGGTCGAGCCTTGACCTGTTGGAAGCAGGGGTACAGCCAAGATCCTCTCTTCCCGACGGGCGACCATCGCACGCTCTCGACCTTGTGGAGCCACCACCTGGTGAAACGGCCCGAGAATCAGCTCACCGGGGTGGGCTTCCTCCATGGCGGTTATCATCTGAGCCACGGTCAGTTCATGGACGGTCAGGGGGCATTCACCGCGCACCGGCCCGGCCACTGGGCTTTCGAAGGCACTGGTCTCAAAGTCGGCGAGCCGTTCGGCGGCAAGCACACGGTTGTCGGCTATGAGTGCGATGGCTGCGAGTTCGAGATGAAAGACGGGCTCCCTGTCCCGACTCACCGCGACGGCACCCCCGAAGGGTTCACCATTCTCGCTTCCTGCCCGGCGAAGTGGCACCCCGACGATGCCTTGTGGTACGACCACTTTCCGCGTGACTCATCGGGCTTACCGATGCCGGGCGCGTCTGTGCTTGGGACGTATGACCGCGGAGGCACGGTCTTCACCGTCGGTACAACCGACTGGTCCCATGGTCTCCGCGGCGGCGACCCAGTTGTCGAACGAGTCACGAAGAACATCCTCGAACGCCTTTCGAAATAATGCGGTTCGGGGAAGCGAGTCATCCCCCTTCCTGCTCCGCCACGTCATCCGTTGGGAACGTCTTCTCTCGAAAAGGAGTGGGTTCATGTCGTGGCAGCATCGCCTCGGATCTCCCCGATTGGGCTCGATCGCTCTGGCTCTGGTGATGGTCGGCCTGCTGACCGCACCGGGGCCGGCACAAGAGGTCAATGTGGGCGGAGCGAGTTCAGAAGGTTCTGTGATCTCGGGACCGGAGCAGGTCGTCCAGAATCAGGTCGAGGCCTACAACCGCCACGATATCGAAGCGTTCCTGAAGACTTATTCCCCGAAGATCAAGCTGTACGACTTTCCCGATAAAGAGTCGGCATCGGGACTCGAGGCCCTGCGGGAGCGGTATGGCAAGCTCTTCAAAAGGGAGCCGGATCTGAAGGTCAGGATTGTCGACCGGATTGTGCAGGGCGATCGCGTCATCGACCAGGAGGAAGTCAGCGTGGGCGGACGTCAATTCAAGGCTGTTGCCATCTACCAGGTGAACGACGGCAAGATCACCGCCGTCTGGTTCCTCAAGTAGAGGCCCGTTGAATTGCAAGGATCGGCTGGTGTCTCAGCACTTGAGCAGGCGGACATGTTGGCCTTGCTTTGAAGGGTGCCCAAGCCTTGAGTGTCACCTGCATTCGCCACGGTCATCCCTCGATCAATCCAGGAAAACCGTGGCCACTTACATGGGAGCTGCCTGCGACTCAGTCCCTTGATCTTGCTGAGGGATGTTGCCGCAGGCGGTCCGCTTGTACTACGCGAGCAGAACCGGCCGGCCTGGCTGTTGGTATTCGGCCAGGCGGACCGGTTGGAGGAATTCCGACGGGTACCTGGTCAAGCCGGATCCTCCGCGGAGGTCTTGGCGAATCCGGGTCGACTTTGAGGAACTTCCGCCTTGAATACAATCATCCGGGATTCGCGGTGTCAGGCTGCGAACGAAGCGGCCGGTTCTAATCGTTTCAAAAGTTGCCGGTATTCGGCATGTCGCTTCAACTGGTCAAATGAGTTGGATGATTCAAGCAGCGGGAGCATCATTTCGAGCTCGTGCCGGTGGTCATCGCCGTCGTAATCCTTCTCATCGAGCATCAATTCAATCGAGGTGAGCGCGGCGTCACGAGCCTCGTCGAACGTGGCGTATCGGTCATACCGGTCGGCGTCATAGCGGCCTTCAGGATCGAAGTCGACAGTATCAACAGCATCAATCGTGATGTGGACGTACTGCTTGGCTATTCGGCTCATGGGAGTGGATCCCTCCGTTGATGTCAGCGGATGTGTGGGTTGAAGTGTATGGCTCATTACGCCGCCCCACGACATTCTGTTCGGAGAAATCATCCCACGAGTTTGGTTTCCCTCGCGGTTTGGAGGATACGCGGTTTTTCCAAGCGGGGTTGCGACGTTATTTCCCTTTGTTCGCGAAGTCCTTGACCTTCCCCACGATCGTGGGGAAGGTCACCGGCCTCTCACTTTTCCTCTTTCCCCTCCCTCGGCCACTGTCGGTCCACCTGCTTGCGAAAGCCCTGGATTCGGATCGTGCCGTCAGGTTGGATATTCATGACCGAGTACCCGTTGTTCTCGGGTCCTGAGCCTTCGATCATCGCGACGAGGGTGCAATAGTGGATGCCGGCAATCTCTTTGTAGTCGTTCTTGTGGCTGTGGCCCTGGAGGACGGTCAGCACCTTCCCCGACTCTTCCAGGACTCGTCGTATCTCGGGTCCGTTCCTGACGCCATGGCTGTTGCTGACATCGAGCCGCTGGTGGGCGAAAACGACGACCTTCTTGGTCGTGGACTTCAGGTCGTCTTGCAGCCAGTCCGTCTCCGCCTTCGAAATATTCGCGTCGGTCCACTCAAAGTTCTGACGTCCATACGGCTTTCCATCACTCCGAAAGCAAGCGTCCAGGACAATGAAATGGAAGTCACTGTGGTCGAAGGAGTAATAGGACCGTTTCTGTCCCACACAATCGAGGAACTCCTCCTTGGTCAGTGTGGAGACGCAATGGTTGCCCAGGACGTAATGCCGGTTCGGGGAAATCGCCGAAAACTCCCGGTTGATTCGCTCGAGAGCCTTCAACTCCGTGGTGATCGAGTCGGCAGAGTCGATAAGGTCGCCGAGTTCCACCACGAAACTCAAATCCTCCCGGCTAAACTGCCTGGCTGCCTCAGCCAACTTCTCGGGAGTCTCCCGGTAGTAGCGAGTTCCGACACGAGGTTTGTCAGCATAGTGCAGGTCCGTCAGCAGTCCGACGCTCAGGCCGGTCGTGGCCGAGTCCTCGCGAGCGGACAGGTTGCCCAGAGCCGCGGCGTCGAGGCTCGTGGCAGCAAGCACCAGCGAGCCCCGCTTGAGGAAAGCCCTACGCCCGAAACGGATTGGATCATTTTGTCGCATGGGAAATTTCCATGGGGGTTTCAAACCATGTGATTTGTTTTGTCGGAAGAGATTGGAACCGGAAAGGCCGCATTTTGTAGCCGGGAGAGGCGACGGTCAATAGACAGGAACGCACGCCTCTGGTATTGACTAGGGCGGTTATCCTCCGGATGGAATGAAGTCCGAGCAATTTGGAAGGGGCTGACTACCGTCCTGGCCCCTCGGTTCTCTGGCCCTCTCACAGGGGCGAGAGTTCGGACTCCCGCCAACCAGAGGCGTGCAAAATCTGACGCAAGCCGCCTCCACGGACATTGCGTATTGGGTTTGCAGGCTTGAAGCGGTGATTCTCCTTCGTTGAAGCCTGGCGCCGACGGTCGTCCCCTCGTGATTTCCCAACGGACTCGCTCATCGTGAAGCCCGTGGGGGGTATCCTGATTCTGGCAATGATGGAATGCATGCGGGGTGTCGATGACTTCAAGGAAATCTATGTGTGATGTGATGTAGTTGGATTGGGAAAAATGTATGGATTTCCTGTGTATTAATATTTAGATGGCAATGTTTCTGGGTGTTTCGATGCGGATTACTACGAATGCGGGCTACGTTCTCCTCGAACGTGAGGGCGAGTTGGCTGGGGCCGACCTGAGGGGGCTGAAATTACTCAGCGCTTATTTCAAGGACTCCTCGCTCAGAGCGACAAACCTTTCAGGGGCACTCCTCAGTTCTGCCGACCTCTCCGACGCCGACTTGTCGAGCGCCTGTCTCCGGGACGCAGTCATGGAGGGGGTCCTCTGCCTCGATGCTTACTTTGATCAGGCGGATCTCCGGGGCGCCGACCTCAATGGCGCATTCGGCTATCGAGCTTCGTTCCGAGGCGCGGATCTATCGGGTTCCGTTCTCCGCGGTGCCCACTTCGAGGAGGCTGATTTCACCGGGGCAAAGCTGGAAGGAGTGAAGCTTGGCAGGGATCATTTGAATAGTTCGACTGTGCTCCGGAGAGCCGATTTTCGCGGTGCTAACCTGGAAGGGTGGATCGTCGACGGGGCGATCCTCGAGGGGGCGTTATATGACTCCCACACCCGCTTCCCTCAAGGTTTCGACCCGAAGGAAAATGGGATGATATGCGGCTGTAACGATGGCAATGGGGTGGAGCCAGAGTTGGTATGAATCGCCCGCCTACGTTGCCCCGGCCAACACGAAAGCAAGCTTCCCTGTCTGGCGCCGGGCGACGACGACGAGCTTCAGGCACTTCTCAAGAAGGTTCGCATCAACCGGGACCGTGATCTCACTCGCCGGGCTCCCACGGGTTGAGCTTCACTTTCCCACGAGTCGATGGTGGCACCCCTTCGCCCACCCGCTCGAATCTGGCGGACGACCCTAGTCGTGTGTCCGCTTGCCTCCTCCCTCATTCTGAAGCTGTCGCCATTTCTCCTCGACGCTACCGCTTAGCCGCGCGTTCTCGACGGTTCTCTGAAATCCGAGCGACGTATTGAGGTCGGAAGGTCGCGCCCACTCGTCGCTTTCGAGGGGCCAAGGATCAGGATCTCAACGGATCTTCCACCGCGACCCCTGATCTCGATTAGGCTATCCTGGGTCACTCGATCCACGTCCGCCGCGGAGCGGGCACCTTGGCTGTGTCAAAGCGACATTTGCCGTCCTGCTCGGCGGAGGTTGGATTGCAGGCCTTTTTCCCTCTCGAAAACTCATTCCATTGAGGGTGGCAGATGAAGCATTTCCTGACACGACGTTCACTCCTCTGGGCAGCCGTTCTGGCTGGTTTCTCTTCGCCAGCCGCCACACTCGCTGCGCCCGATCAGAACCCCACGGACAAGGTGTTCGTGGGCTATCTGTTCGGCCAACCGCGCAACATCAACTTCGGGCTCTACACGCATCTTTGTCATGCGTTCGTTACGGCCGACGCCGAGGGCAACCTCAATCGTTCCCGAAGCGTTCCGAACCGTGACTTGATCAATGATGCCCACAAGGCAGGTGTCAAGGTCCTCGTGTCGCTGGGAGGCTGGGGTTGGGATGATCAATTCGCTGCCATCGTTTCCAAGCCGGAGGCGGAAGAACGATATGCGAAAGCCGTGATGGACCTCGTGGAAAAATCCAACTACGACGGGATCGACTTCGACTGGGAGTACCCGGATAACAAGCAGGAGGTCGTCGGATTCGAGCGGCTCTCTCGCCGATTTCGCAAGGATCTCGATGCGATCGGGGCGAGGAACGGGCGGTCGATGCTTCTGACGATGGCCGCGACTTCTCATCCCGGCACCCTCAGGTGGCTCGACAAGACGTTTCTGCTCGAAACGATGGATTGGGTCAATGTGATGACCTACGACTTCACCGGTGACTGGACCAACTACGCGGGGCACCACTCACCCCTCTATGCTTCCTCGAAACAACCGAAGGGGAATTCCCATTCGACCGAATCGACCATGAAATACCTGGTCGAAGAGCGGGGATTGCCCGCGAACCGGCTGGCGGTAGGCGTTCCACTCTACGG
Organism: Singulisphaera photorubra; assembly: GCF_045290345.1. Lineage (GTDB taxonomy): Bacteria > Planctomycetota > Planctomycetia > Isosphaerales > Isosphaeraceae > Singulisphaera. The sequence goes on from NZ_CP155447.1 coordinate 8,967,643, forward strand.
TCGGGGATTCGCCGTCTCGGAGCCCTATGCGTCCACGAAAGGCATCGCCAAGAACCGGATTCCCCAGGGCGAGTACAGCAACCTCCACAAGCTCCTGAATGCTCAGGGCTGGACCCGACACTGGGATGACGAGACCAAGAACCCTTGGCTTTTTGCGCCCGACCGCTCGATGGTGATGGGCTATGACGATGCCGAATCGATCGCGATCAAAACGGACTGGCTCCTGAAACAGGGATTCCGTGGAATCTTTTTCTGGCAGATCGCCGGCGATCGCCTGCCCGATGGCTCGAACCCGCTCCAGGAGGCCGCGCGCAAGAAGTGGGCCGCGGGTGCCCGACCGAGCGGCAAATAGTGCGGTGGGCCGGGTTTCAGTCGCGGATCTGGCCAAACCTTAAACCCGGCGCCCCTGCCCTGCTCCTACCCGACTCATGGCGTTGCTCCACGAGGTGATTGACCGCATCGCCAACCGAACGATGGTTCTGATCCCTTGATCAAAGACGAGCCAGGGCGCCCCTGAGGCGAATCGAGATCCCCAACCGAAGTCGAGGCGAACCTTGAAGACGAGTTTGTTGGTGCGGCTCTGGGTGATGGTGTTCGTTCAGTATGCGATCTGGGGCCTCTGGTACGTGACGATGGGCACCTACCTGACCCGGACGCTTCATTTCAGCGGCGGCCAGGTCGGGCTCGCCTATGGCACTCCGGCCATCGGAGCCATGATCTCGCCGTTTCTGGTCGGTCTGGTGGCCGACCGCTTTTTCGCGGCCGAAAAAATCTTGGCGGTCCTCCACCTGATTGGCGCGGGCCTTCTCTATTTCGTCTCAACCACCACGAGTTTCCCCGTCTTCTATGGGGCCTTGATGGCCCACACGATCGGCTACATGGCGACGCTTGCTCTGACGAACTCGTTGACCTTGCGACACGTGACAGACGCTGGTCGTCAGTTCCCCCTGGTGATGTTGATGGGCAGTGTCGGCTGGATCGCCGCCGGCCTGGTCATCGGCCAAGCTGAAGTCGAGGCGGCGGCGACACAATTCCAGTTGGCGGCATTGGCGTCGGCCGCGATGGGACTCTATTGCCTGACCCTGCCCCACACTCCTCCGCTTGACCGCGAGCGCTCAACCACATTGGGTGAAGCCCTTGGCTTCGACGCGTTGAAGCTGCTTCGCCATCGTTCGTTCGCCGTGTTCCTGCTCGGCTCGTTCTTGATCTGCGTCCCGTTGAGCTTCTACTTCAGCTGGACGAACGTTTTCCTGAACGAGATTGGGGTCAAGCACGCCGCGAGCAAGATGACGCTGGGACAGGTTTCCGACGTGACGTTCCTACTCTTGATGCCCCTGTTTGTCGGTCGCCTGGGAGTGAAGCGAATGCTCCTGCTGGGCATGCTCGCGTGGACGGTTCGCTTCGGCCTGTTCGAACTGTATGCGAGGGGCCAGACCTGGCCAGCCTTGCTCTATACGGGAATCGCCTTGCATGGAATCTGCTACGACTTCTTCTTCGTGATGGGGAGGATTTACGTCGACCGCCGTGCACCCGAGCATCTTCGTGCCACGGCTCAGGGTCTGCTTGCGTTCGTTACGCTCGGCGCCGGGATGTTTGTCGGGACCTGGCTCTCGGGGATGATCGGAGAGGCCTCCGTGATTACGAATAGCGATGGAACCGTCCTCCACGACTGGAGTCGGATCTGGATCATCCCCTCCATGATGTCTGGGGCGGTCTTGGTCGTTTTCGCCCTGCTCTTTCGGGACGAAGACCAAGAACTGGTCGAAGTGACGGCGGGAGAACCAGTTAGCCTACCGACCGAGGCGTGGTGACACGGCCGTCTCGAGGCAATTTGGCGAAGGTCGGACCCGTAAGAATTCCTCGAATTCCGCAGGGTTCGACGATTCCCCGCTTCATCGACTTCCTCGGTTGCTGGAATTCCCCATGCGCCCGGTTGTAAGTGAACAAATTGTGATGAGGCCGCCCGTGCCATGAGGCGTGTGAACAAATCTCGCGTGTTTTACTAGGCAAGAATTGGCTGGGAAGCATCATTGTAAGATCTGTAGTTGTCATGGTTTCTGTTTAAATCGACAGAGTTTTGGCTGTCGTTGAGCAGTGTTGTGCCGATTTCACAACAAGGTCCGCTGGCCCGCCGGTATCGCGTTCGAGCGTCGACACGCCGACAAACTTGACCCGCAAACAACGTAAAGCCTCGCTGAACCTGTGATAACGTCATGATCGATTCCCAATCGATTCGCGGTTAAAGTCGGAATCCACCTGGAGGGTGGTCCCGCCTACCGTCCCGATCTCTTTATCTATGAAGTGGTTATGATGGTAGACTGTCGTCGTCCCAGAGGAATCATTGGGCCACCGATGACAAGCACGCCGATGACGTCGAAGCACGGGGGAAAATGATTCAGGAAGCTTTGGAATTCTGCTATAAACTATTCTGAAAGAATAGGTTGCGTTGTTGAGTCAGACGCCATCTTCGTCATTCCCCGTACCTGATTCCCCAACGAACGCGACGATCGCATTGGCGTGGTGTTGAGGGAACGAGCCCGCCATCACCACCATCCCGTGGGCGATCCATGACAACCCCCGCGGCGATTCGCATCCACACATTCGAGGGTTTCGTCAATCTTCGACTCATCCTATTAGAGTGAATTGGAGCAACCGGTCTGGCTTTTCCTAAGCCAGGCCGACCTGGTTCGCTGCCAGGCCGGCGTCCGGTCGCTGGCGATTCCATCGTTGATACGCCGGTTACCGACCTGATGGGGCCAAACGATGCGCTCGGCTTGAAACAGGAACGGCTTCACGGGCGAGGGCGTATCTTTCGCCGACAAGGCGGCGAAACAGTCCAATAGAAGTATGCCTGCGTTTGGAAGACGGCTCCAAGACCAAGAGAGGATCATTTGGAATTCCAGGACGGATCGTGTGTTGAGTTGGTGGGTTAGGGACTCCATGCGTGGTTTGGGTGAGAATTGTTACGAGTGGAGCATGAGCGATATTAATGGCCGGATCCTTGACAGGTAAACGGCAAGGCAGGCTGCGCAAGATGCTGTGGATGCGAAGACTGCGGGGCCGTGAACCCAGGGTCGTCACGAGTTCCAACCAGGCTCCGCCACATGGGGGGAACAAATTAATAATTTCGTTCGGCCATGAAATCTCGCTGAGACCACGCGACGACCATGACGACTTTTGTTATAGTACATTGAATTCTAAAGTCTCAGAACAGTCGGGATTTGTCATGGAAGACATGTGTTTGCTATAAGTGGTTCATCCTTAGCGAATGGATAGTGGAGTCCAGAGAGTCGGAGATTCGCCCGCTTCGGACATCGATCAAGCGGCGGCAAACTGAGTTGAGCATTGGAGCGTGCAGGAATGCGAAGTGATTCCCATCGTGGTCTTGGACTCCAAGAAAGGTAGGCCGTCTCCGAATTGTTGCGGGGTTTTTCCCAGAAACGAATTCGACTCGACTCGAACCAGTCGTTTCGGAAGTAGCAGGCGTGTTCCGGTTTCGGAATTCGAAAGAAGCTTGAACACGAAGTCGGGCATCACCTCAGGGATGAGTCGTATCCAACGGAGGTCGACCCCATGCACGATGACCACTGCAACTATCTCATGCAGATTCTTGGCAAGGATTCGGTAGCATCGAGCACGGAAAGGGAACACTCCGCCAATGGAACAACCCAGCACCTCAGTCTCGAGCAAGAATCATCCGAATGGGTGACCGTTCAATGTTGCTTGAAACGAATTCGTCGCTGGCGTGTTCCGCCTCATTGGTCGATCCAAGATTGGTTCGATGAGATCGTGGCTGAGGTGACGCTTAGTGTCATTCAAGCCACGAATGACTTCGATGCAAACCGAGGCATTCCGTTCGGCGCTTTTCTCCACCGGCGAATCATGCAGACGGCTCTCGCCCGATATCGTAGGGAGTGGACCTACGCGATCCACCAGATCTCAGTAGCCGCCGTCTACGAGTACGAAGCCGTCAAAGGGGGGGAGTACCCCTCGCGTGAAGCCATCGGTTCCTTGCTGACCGAGGCAATCGCTCGCCTTCCAACGTCGGATGCTTCACTGATTGAAGAAATCTTTTGGGAGGGGAAGTCGGAATCATGCCTTGCGGAAGCGCTTGGGATTAGCCAGCAAGCAGTGAACAAACGTAAACACAATATCTTCAGAGAGCTCGACACGATTATCAGAACCCGTTTTCCCCAGATTGCTCCAGGCGCCGACTCAGACGCCCCGATTAGTTAGTTTGATTCGCCCGGTCGAATTGCACAGACGCTCGACACCTTCTTGAAGAGAATCAACTCCCTTTCTCCCCTTTCATTGACGCTGTTGTCAATCCAGGCTGACTCTGAGTTACGCCATGAATTTGCCGCATCAAATGCGAATCGCACGAAGCCGTGTGAGTGAAGCGAGGAAATGAACCCGGTCGGCTGCTCCGCGGCGGGTTCCTGGAATCAGAGATCGATGCGGGGAATAAAGATTCACCTGAATTCGGCCGGCTCACGATCGGCTCGGCGGATGAATCGCCCGACCAATCCCGGCGCCGCACTCGAGCGAACTGAGCCTCGAAAGAGGTCTCTGTCCGCCCCATCAGTGACTTCTCGCGGCAGTCACACCGATTCAGACACGGCTCTTGCTGGGTTGAGTGGTGTGGCCTTGGGGACGCTCGCTCCCACCAATCACCTCGACGAACTCGCCGAACGCACCACTTTGGGGTTTGGTCTATCAATAATGTGAATCGACAAATTTGGGCGTCTAGGGCCCCATAAACCTGAACGAATGATTCCGTCTGCTCAGCTTGCGCAGGGTGATAGCTGGGTAAACAAAAGCATTGGTTGGCCTTTTATAAGGGAATAGGGGCCGTTTTGCGTCCGATTGTGCGTTATGTTAAGAAGTAAACGGTGTGGTTAATGGCGGGCATCTCATTTTCGGTTGTAATTTTTTCAGAGCCTGCAATAACGTTAAGTGCAGAGAGACCGCCGGGAAGTTATCTCTTTCGGTTGCGAGACTGTCGAAGAGCGACGGCTCAGTGACGCGATGATTGGCGTCTTGGAAATGAATCCTAGGCCGGCTTGCCAGACATCACACTCATTGCGTGGAGTTTGCAGGGATCAGCCTGAGTCACGTGATTGAGGGGTGGAGGCTGCACACATCTCGTCAGTGCATCCGCACTGCCGTTGAGGTGGGCCGTGTTTCGCATTCACACATAATCCAGGCTGAAGTTAAGGGGGCTGTTGCAACCCATCGGCCAGAAGTACGCGCCGACCGCTGCTCCCGGCGGCATCGCCGACATTGAACCCTGAATCAGTCAAGGAGCGGGATATCGTGATGGGTTGGGTCCCCCTCGCTCATCCGTTATGCTGACGTCAACTCGCGTGGCCTAATCGAATCACCGAGGGACTGATGAGAGTAGGCCTCGTGAGCGAATCGGAAGGCGGGGCTTAGCTTGAGAGCGATTGACCATTTGAGTGGCTGGAGGCCGTCGTTGGCCTCGGTCTTCCGGGAGTCAATCCGGGGTGGGAAGTAGGACCCCAGCCACCCTGGCTGTGGGCAAATCGAGGGGAATTCGCCCCGGACAGCCTGATTTTCGATTGGTTTGCCTCGTTTCCTTGAGGCTCGGGCACGGTTTCCTGTTTACAGTTGATTAAAATAAGTAAATCACGAAAATATAAGGAATTTGCGAGTCGGATAGTGAGCTGGCGTTTGTGCCCATGACGATGTCCGGCAGACCGTCACACGGCTCGGCGTCCACCCCAGCGAGTTCGAACCGAGACAATCTCCGCTGCCATTCTCCTGCGTGAGCCGGTTCTCAACGATCTACGGAACTCACGCAGCCGATCTCGCCTGGCCACCTTGGGATCAAGGCACTGCTTCGCTCAGAGAGGGGGTGAGGTCACTCGTCACTTCGATCGCCAACGAGTCACATCGCGAAACGATCGTGGCCGTATGAGTGTCGCGACCTCGGAGAACCTCCGTTGCTCTCAGCCAGCCGAACCGGCTTCGGCATTCCCCGTGTGGCCTGACGACGTAGCCGATCCCCCACAATACACTCCCCAGAACTTCGTCAAGGAGGTGAACCCACCGTAGATAAAAGCGTGGGAACGTGGAAATTATTCCGCTCGTTCGGCCGAGCCCTCAGCGCCGGATTCCACACGCTTCAGGTTTCTGAGAGCGGAGTCAAGTCGGGAAGGAAGATTACAAGGTTCCCAAAGATCATCGGGCTGGGAGCGTCCTTTTCAGGACGACTCGTAGTTATCCACAAATGAGGGACATCAGCGGTGTTGTGTCGGTTGTCTAATCTGACAAATTGGCACTGATGGACGAGTGACGTCATGACCCGCTTGATTGAACTCATGCGTGTGTTCAGGCCATTGATTAAAAGGGGGAAACTTGATGAAGCCGTTGAATTTCGTCTTAGCAGCGGTCGTCGGGCTGTTCATCAGCTCACCCGCCGACGCCGCGATCACGCTCGGGCTTTCGTCCGTCGAAAACGCGTCAATCCAGTTCACCGGGACTGGAACCGGACAGTCCACGATTTCGTTCAATAACGGCTCGAACGGTAACAGTTTCGCGATCACAACCGTGGCGGGCAGCCCTGGCGGTTCTCCCGCCGGGTTGTTCGGTTCCATCGCCGGATCGTTTACGTACTCGGTCGCGACTATCATCTCGATCGGGGCGCTGCAAATCGCGCCGCTCGGCGGATCTGCAGTATTGAGCATCGGTTCAGCCGGTGGTCCCGCGCTGACCGCCACCATCACGGGAATCGCTCTCTTTTCGCTCGGAAGCTCCGGCGGGAGCGACGGACTTGCCAGTTTGATCAACCTCTCAAATGTCTCTTACAGCGGGTCGAATATCGCCCTGCTCCAACTCAAAAACGAGGCGACAGCCGGAGGCGGCGTGGCTTCGATCAGTTACCAGTTCGGTGTGCCCAAGAATCTGACGAATCTCGCCGCCGCAGGCACGACATCAACCACCTTCTCGGGCACAGTAACGACGATCAACTCGGGTTCGGGGACGACGGTCGATTCGGGTCCGGTGGCGACGGTTCCCGAGCCAGGAAGCCTGGGCATGGCGTTCTCAGGGGTTGCGCTGTTGAGCCTGGGCTATTATCGTCAGCGCCGGCGCAGGCTGGTCTGACGAACACGACCAATCCGATCCGTACCATGGTGTCGGGCCACGAACGATCCTTGAGGCCGCAATCCTCGAAGCCGGCGACCAACGCGATCCTCGCGGAATTGCCAGGTTGAGGAGTCGCCTTCGCTCTGGACATGAGCTTGATTCGAGTTTGTCGAGGGGGCCGCGAGTTCCTCGACTCGGCGAGATTGTTCCTGACCGTGCGGATCCTGATCGGGACGATCTTCAAGCGGAAGGTCGTCTCGCTCGACCGAAACACCCGCCTCGTGTTGGAAACGGGCAACGTTGCCGGAGATGCCAATTGACCCGGCGCACCTGAGTCGTAAAGCAGCCAAGCGGGGATACCGAGCGGGGACGGAAAGCGAATCAGTGTGCACAATGAATAAGCAATAATGGAAACGGAATTGATTATGCTTTGTATCGAATTGCGCGAACGCCTTGCGAGACCGTCCCCATGTGAATGGCCGGGGAGCATAAGGGATGAACGAAATGATGAGACACGATCCCAACGCTGTGAACCGGTCGAAACAATTGGATTTTCTCGTCATACTGGCGGGGCTACTTGGCGTGGTCCTGATCTGGTTTTACTGGCCGGCATTATCTGTTATGGTCAAGCGTTGGTCGACCGACCCGCGCTATGCCCACGGTTATCTCGTCCCCGTGTTCGCGCTAGTCGTGCTCTGGCATCGTCGTGACCGGCTTGCGGCATCCGCACCGGGCTCGAACTGGGGAGGACTGGGACTGGTCGGGATCGCTCTCGCCCTGCGGATGGTAGGCGCTTACCTCTACGTCGGGTGGTTGGAGGCGGTTTCCCTGCTCCCGGCGCTTGGGGGTCTTTGTGTTTTGGCTCGGGGCTGGCCGGCTCTGCGGTGGGCGTGGCCGGCGATTGCTTTTCTGGTCTTTATGCTCCCGTTGCCCTACCGGCTTGAAGGAGCGTTGGCTTCTCCCCTGCAACGCGTTGCCACTAAAGCGAGTACTTATGCTTTGCAGACACTGGGCTTCCCTGCCCTCGCCGAGGGGAACGTCATTCATCTGGAGGAGGTCGAGCTTGGCGTCGTTGAGGCATGTAGCGGGCTGAGCATGCTGTTCACATTCTTCGCCATGGCGTCCGGCATGGTGATGGTGATCCGTCGGCCATGGATTGATAAGGTTGTGATTGTCGCAAGTGCGGTCCCCATCGCTCTCATTGTCAACACGGTACGAATCACGGTGACCGGTGTCGTTCATGAGTCGGTGGGCAGTGATATGGCCAACCTCATCTTCCACGACCTGGCCGGCTGGCTGATGATGCCAATGGCCATAGGCCTGCTCTGGCTCGAACTCAAGATGATGTCGTGGCTGCTGATCGAACCACCACCTGCGTCCACCGCGCTTAACCCGCTTGACCTGGCGAGGGCGGCGCGGGATGCACGCGATCACCGAGATCCGAACGATGCGAAACGGCAAGCCGGTAAGCAGGATGCGTCTGCCGCCCTGAAGGGACTGTTGACGAACTCCTAAACTGGTTGGATTGGTTTGCAGGGAGCACCTACCTCATGATGTCAAACTCCAACCCCGGACCTAGCCCCGATTCGGCCAATTTGCCCGCGGTCGCTCCGGCGCACCGCTCGGACACACTCTCGGTCCCGTCGGCAGGATTCGGTTCGTCAGCAGGCTACGGAGCGCCGGCAGGCTTCGGAGCGTCGTCCCATCTGGATCTGATCACGCTCATCAAGGCCTTGCGTCGTCGTTGGCTGCTGGCTTTCAGCGCGGGACTGGTCGGCGCGGCAATTATCGCTATTACTACCTACTACCTTGTGCCGCCCGCGAAATACACGACGCGGGCGATGTTGCACGTCAATTCGGTCAAGCCGAGAATTCTCCTGCAAACCGGCGAGCTCCATACCGAGTATGGGGCCTACCAGCGGACGCAACTGGCGCTGCTCGAAAGTCGCCTTGTGCTTGGCGCTGCACTGAAACAACCGCGAGTCGCCAAACTCCAGGTTCTCACCAATATGAGTGACCCGATCGAGTGGCTCGAGAAGCAACTTCTGGTCGATTTTGCCCCCGGATCCGAGATTCTACGGATCAGCATGAGTGGCGAAAAGCCCGAAATACCGATGCTTCTGGTCAATGCCGTGACCGAAGCCTACCTGGATGAGATCGTTGATGTCGAGATGAAGCAAAGTCGGCAACGCTACGATCTCCTGAAATCGACCTGGAGCCGCTATCAGGAGAACTTGAGGGAGAAACGCAAGCAGCTCAAGCGGCTGACGGAACTGGCCGGCTCCGATAATAAAACGACCATCGCAAGTATTCATCAGCATGAACTGGATCGTCTCGGTCGGGCCGAGGACGAACTGTCGCGGATCCAGTCCGAGTTGAGGGGTCTACGGGTCGAGGCCGAGGTCCTCCAGGAGAAATCGGCCCTGAACGCTTCTATGATCACTCCGGCCATGATCGAGGACGCGATCAGCCGGGATCGCTCGATCGAACTGCTCAGAGAGCGGGAGTCGCAAGCCCAGCGGGCCATCGAGCGGGTTTATCGAGTGGCCCGGAACAAGAATGATCCCGCCGTCAAGAAATATCGAGATGAGCTGGATGCGGCTCGTGCGGGGCTGGTCGCGCAGCATCGGAAGCTCTACCCCATCATCTCACAACAGTTGCAAAATATGGGGCGCGAAGCGAACGGGTCCAAAGAGACCTTACTCCAGCATCGAATTAGTATACTTTCTAAGCTTGAGACGGCGCTCGAGGACGACGTCAAGCGGCTCGCTGAGCGGAGCCGTTCGATCACCCAGAACTCGGTGGATCTCTTCTCGATCCAGGAGGAGATCGCCAACGCCGACGAGGTGGCCCGGACCATTGGGAAGGAGGTGGAGGCCCTGACCGTCGAACTCCAGGCTCCTCCCCGGATCCGACTGCTCGAGAAGGCGGAACTGCCGCGCACCAAGGACGAGACGCGCCAGTATCGGATGGCAGGCATGGCGGGATGCGGAGCCTTCGTACTTGCAATTATGGGGATTGCCTTGTGGGAAACTCGTGCCCGACGGGTCGACTCGGCGACCGATGTGATCCATGCACTGGGAATCAATCTCTTCGGGACTTTGCCGATCCTGCCACGGAGGCGCCGGATGCTCGGCTCAGGAGAGGCACATAATCGACGGTGGGGAAGCATTCTGATCGAATCGGTCGACGCCGCCCGGACCGCGCTGCTGCACGTCTCGCGGACCGAGTCGGTCCGCGTGGTGATGGTCGCCAGTGCGCTGGGAGGCGAGGGCAAGACGTCGCTGTCGAGTCACCTGGCGACCAGCCTCGCCCGTGCGGGCCGCCGAACCCTGCTCATCGATGGCGACATGCGCCGCCCCTCCGCGCACGAATTGTTTGACCAGCCGTGTGTGCCTGGCCTGAGCGAGGTGCTACGAGACGAGATCGAGGTCGTCGACGCCGTTCAGCCGACGTTGGTCAACGGTCTCTCGTTGCTCACCGCCGGTTTCAGCGATGGCGACTCGATCCAAGCGCTCGCCTCCCGGGATTTACGGGCCTTGTTCGATCAGCTCAAGGAAAGTTACGACTTCCTCGTGATCGACTCCTCACCGGTGTTGCCGGTGGCCGACGCCTTGCTGATCGGTCAACACGTCGACGCGGTGATCTTCTCCGTGATGCGCGACGTCAGTCGCATCCCCATGATCCATGCGGCCTACGATCGGTTGTCGAGGCTGGGAATCCGGATGCTCGGAGCCATCGTCACGGGCGAACAGACCGACCATTACGGAAGCAATTATCACCCCAATGACCGAAGCTATTAACGGTCAGGAAAGTGATGTCCAGTACCACAGACGCCCTCGGCTGTCACGTTTCAGCCGGGAGGAATGGGCCACATGCACTCGCACACTGGGCCGACATTACTTTCCTGATGACTGATCAGCATTGAATGAACCAGTCGCACAGGATATGCGAATCGCGTGTGGATCACCAACACCGAGCCGACTCATGCTTCGACTCCTGCCTACGACACTCGCTCTGGCCCTGGTGATCTCAGCCGGGATTGTCCACGGTCGGTGGACCCAACGTTGGGCCGTGTCTCATACGATCGAGGACGCCGCGGCCAGGCTACGTCGCCTCCCCATGACCCTGGGCGATTGGCAAGGAATGCCGATGGAGCTCGATCGTAAACAAGTGGAGTTGGCCGAGATTGCTGGATACGTCGTGCGCCGCTATGAGGATCGAGTCAATAAGGACGTTGTGACCATCCTCTTGGTGTGCGGCTCTCCTGGACCGATCTCGGTACACACGCCCGATATCTGCTACGCCGGGGCTGGTTTCGAGTTGATCGGCGCACCGGAATTGTTCACGGGGCCGACCCATCCTTCGGGGCCGCCGGCCCTGTTTCGGAACGCCCTGTTTGGTAAAACCAACGCCACGGTACCGACCTACCTACGCATTCTTTGGTCCTGGTCTGCGAGCGGACCCTGGGTGGTTCCTGAGAATCCACGCCTTGCGTTTGCATCGAGTCAAGTTTTGTACAAGCTTTATCTCGTCCGACAACCGACCTCGACCGACGAGCGAATCGAGGATGATCCGAGCCCAAGATTTCTCGGGCTTCTACTTCCCGAACTGGAGCAAATCCTCTTCGGACGTACGGGACGCGGTTCGCCGAGTTGATTTTCACCGTGGTCGGTCAGTTGCTTGCCCGATCCGACGAGTGCAAGGGGGCGATCCCGGGATCGGATTTCTTCGCGTTTCGCTCACAGCGGTCAATTACTCCTCGTTTGCGGAACTTTGACCCGCGCATTTGCGGACAGCGTCACCCCGACAGCAGTCTTGCAATGAGCCATGCCGGCCCCGCCGGCCGCACGCCTCGAGGCTTGCCATGGACTTCGCCGCTTTCTTGTTGCTCAACGCCATTCTCTTTATCCGACCGATGGAGTTCATCCCCGCTCTGTACGGACTTCCGCTCTACAATCTGTCGTTCTGCCTGTGCATTATCCTGAGTTTCCCCGCACTGCTCGCCAAGAACTCATTCCGCTCAATCTTGGGTCATCCGATCGGCGCCTGTGTGCTGACCTTGGCCTTGTCCGCGGTTCTCTCGAACCTGGTTCGTCACGGGATCCAGGAGGCAATCGAAACTTTTGATGTCTTGATGAAGGTTGTTCTTTACTACATTCTCTTGGTTATCATCGTCCGGTCCCCATCGCGAATGAAGTGGTTTCTGGCGTCTCTCGTCGTCGATGGCTGCATCGTCGCTGCGCTGGGAGTGGCGGACTACAAGGGTATTATCAAAATCCCAAGCCTCGTCGTGCTCGAGGAGACGCGGTACGTCGACGGCATTGAGGTCCCCTTTCGGAGGCTGAGTAGCACTGGTCTGTTCGGGGATCCGAATGACTTGAGCCTGCTTCTTGTCGGATGCGTCATCAACAGTCTCTATCTGGTAAGCGACCGTTCAATTGCAGTGCCATTGCGGGCACTCTGGCTCTTGCCCTTGCCAATCTTGTTTCAAGCACTACTCCTGACCTATTCGCGAGCAGGGATGCTCTCCCTGCTCTTCGCGACCGCCATCTTTGGGATCGCCCGGTTTGGCTGGCGTGCCATGATCCCCATCGTGCTCGCGATACCGCTCGTGCTCGGCATCGGCGGTCGCCAGTTGGACTTCAAGCTCTCGGGTGGTACGGGGCAGAGCCGCATCGCGATCTGGGATTTATATTCTGGCTTGTTCGTCCAGAACCCTGTGCTGGGCGTGGGGTATAACCACTGCCTGGACTATGCCGACCATGTGGTTCACAACTCATACCTGCATGCTTATGTAGAGATGGGGTTCCTCGGCGGCACCGCGTTTTTGGGGGCGTTCATGATAAGCCTCTGGGTGCTGGTAAGGATCGGGAGACGCCGGTCTCGGGGACTCGACAGCGAACTCGCCAGGCTCTGGCCCTTTCTGTTAGCCGGTGTCGGATGCTACGCCCTCGGGATCACATCCTTGTCGCGGTGCTACGTGGTCCCGACCTTTACGACTCTCGGTCTGGTTGCCGCATACGAGCGGATGGCCTTGGCCGCCTCGCCCAGACAGTCGCTTCGGATCGGCCTGAATCTCATTGCGCTGCTCCTGATCAGCAGTGTGGGTTTCTTGATCGTGATATTCGTCATCATCAAGAAAAATGCAAATTACTACTGACTTAGTGGTGCATCCGGCGAGTTCTCAGTCCTGGGTGGGCCGGGTTCCAACCCGTAGCCCGGCCAGGTCGGCCAGATTTCCCTGAGGCCGGACAACTGCTTGGACTTGCGCTGCCTCATATCGAAAGACGGCCCACCGGCTTTCGAGCCTGGGCGAGATGACACTCCGAATGTGTTGCCGAGCTGGGTCAGTGGGATCTGGTTCTGGGGCTCGCGACTCTGAGCTTGTCCGATTCTTTAGTGACATCCTCTTAAAACAAAAGGGCCTCCCCCCTCCCCCGTCAGGCCAGGATCATCCTCCCAATGTCACCTGGTTGGGGCCTGGTCACGTTGCGGTCAACACGGAGTTTCGTTCGATCCGATGCCAAGCTTCCCGCCCGAACGTGGGCCGGTTGGAAGCGAGCATCGCTTTGATCCTTCTCAGTAAAAAGCGTTTTTGGATGTTCGCAGCCCACGCCACGGAGCCGTAACCACGATGAGCCACAACCCAAGAGTGTCCATCCTCCTCCCGGTGCACAACGGAATGCCGTTCCTGGTCGAGACCGTGGAGTCGGTACTCCGACAGTCATTGAAAGACTTTGAGTTGATCGTGCTCGACGATGGATCGACGGATGAGGGACCAGCTTATCTGCAATCGCTCGGAGATGACCGGGTCCGCTATCACCGCCTCGAGCGAGTGGGACTCGTCACGGCGCTGAACGAGGGCTTGCGTCTCGCGAGGGCCGACATCATTGCACGCATCGACGCTGACGATCTCGCTGCCCCGACACGTCTGGAGGAGCAACTCCAATTCCTCCAGGCGAATCCCAGGTGTGTTCTGCTGGGGTGCGACTATTGGGAGATCGATGTCCAGGGGAATGTGATTTCCGAGAATCCATTCAAAATGACCTCGGATTTGGCGTTGCGATTCCAACTCTTCTTTAGTGCGACGTTCTCTCATCCCGGCGTGGTCTTTCCCAGGAAAGTGGTCGGTGAATTGGGCGGATATCGAACCCAATTCGATGTTTCGGAGGATTACGATCTGTTTTCGCGTTTGGCGCTTCGTGGCACCGTGGCGTGTCTTCCGAGAAAGCTCCTCAGCAAACGCATTCACGGCGGCGCGGTATCCACGGTTCATCGCGAGCGAGGCTTGAAACAATCGAGCGTGATTGCGAAAAACTACGTGGCAGCCATGTTCCCCGACTTCGACGCCCGGTCGATCGGCGACCTGTATCTCTTGCACCAAGGTCGGTCGCCGGAGCAATCAACGCCGGCGGATCTCTGGTGCACATTCAAGCTGTTGTGCGATAGCTTTTCCGAACTCCACGGCCCCCTCCCCGAAGAGGTGGTTCAGACGATTCGTGAAGTGCGCTACAGCCTTGGATGGCAGTCTCTCAGGAACGCGAGATCCCGACCATCGAATCTCAAGCAATCCTTGGATTGGTTCGTCGCCGCTCGACGATTCGAACCGGGTGAGCTTTCGTTCCGCGCCGCGATCCGACGCCGTATTCGGAGACTCGGCACTCGTTTGGCCGCCACTGTCCAGAGGCGCGAGCCCGGGTTGGCACGATGATGACGTGTTCTTCCACGCGTGTGGCGCCGTTGAAAATTTGCCTGTACACCCCGAATTACCCGGGAGTCAGCGGCGAGGGTGGGATTGGGACTTACACGCGGCACCTGGCGAGAGCCCTGGCTTCGCTCGGCCACGAGCCGCATGTACTCACCCCCGGAACGGTTCGCGAGCTGGTTCGCGACGGCCCGGTCACCATTCACCTTGCCCCGGCCAGCTATTTCCCAGTACTCGATCGCCTGATCCCTGGCGTGGGCGCGTGTTGTCGAATCGCGGCGGTCATGAGGCAAATCGTGATTCGTCACGAAGTCGAGGTCGTCGAGTTCCCGAACTGGGGAGGGCTTGGGCTGGCTTATGGCGTGGGACGCCCGGCACCGATGGTCGTTCGTCTTCACACTTCTGCGCTGGAGTGCAGCCTCATCGACGGAGAGGATTCAAGTCGGCTGGTCGCTTGGGATATCAGGCGCGAGCGTTGGTTGAACCGTGCGGCCGATACGCTCGTGACTCACTCGCTGGCCCATCGATCGAGGATGGCCGAAGAACTTGGCGTCAATGAAGACCGGATCCACGTCGTTCCCCATGGCATCGAGGTATATCCGGCGTTCCGGCGGATCCTTCGCTCTGACAATGAATTGAGAGTGGTTTATCTCGGGAGGATGGAGAAACGGAAAGGGACCATTGACCTCCTGAATGCCATACCCGATGTGTTACGGGAGGTGCCCGAGGCTCGCTTTATTTTGATCGGCTCGGACCGGCCGCACTGTCCCGGGGGGCGTACTCATGCCCAGTACCTGGAAGATGAATTTCCCGCGGAAGTTCGCCGCCGGATCTCACTCGCGGGCCGGCTCTCCGATGACGAGGTCGATTCTCAACTTCAAGAAGCGGACCTGCTCGTTGCACCGTCCTTATACGAGTCGTTCGGGCTCATTTTCTTGGAAGCAATGCGCTGGGGGACGGCCGTAATTGGCACGACGGCCGGCGGAATCCCCGAGATCGTCGAACATGAAAAGACCGGCTTGCTCGTCGAGGCGGGCCATCCATCCCAACTTGCGCAAGCCATGATCACGCTTCTGCATAACAAGGATTTACGCCACCGGCTCGGCGATGCCGGCCGCCGTAGGGTTGAATCTATCTTCAATGTCGATCGCATGGCACGGCAATCCGTCGAGCTTTATGAGACGGCATTAGGGACCAAACAATGCCGAATCCACTGATTTCGACCGTCATCCCCGCCTACAACTACGAGCGCTACGTCACGGCCGCGGTCGAAAGCGCGCTCGCGCAATCGTACCCCCACCAGGAGGTGATTGTCGTTGACGATGGCAGCACGGACGAAACACGGAAGCGGCTGGCACCTTACGAAGGGCGGATTCGGTATCTCTACCAGGAGAACCGTGGTCTCTCGGCGGCTCGAAACAGCGGTATCCGGGCCGCGCGGGGCGAATTTGTCGCATTCCTCGATGCCGACGACTTGTGGCACCCGGAGAAGTTGGCAACGCAGGTTCGTTACCTCATGGGTCACCCGGAACTCGCGCTGTTGGCCGCCAGTCATCGTGTGATCGGTGGAGGCGACATCGGACGGTTCGATTGGCCAAGAGTCGATGGCTCACAACCCATCGTGGCCCGTCCCGTCAGCTTCGACGAACTGGTCGTTGGTTCGCGATTTGGCGCCTGTGCGGTTGTCGCGCGGAAGTGGTGTTTCCAGGAAATCGGCATGTTCGATGAAAGTTTGCGATCGGCTGAAGACCTGGATATGTGGATCAGGATCGCGAGCCGGTTTCCTGTCGCCATGCTGGATGTTCCTCTCTGGCTCTACCGGATCCACGGAACCAACATGCACGATTCAACGGCACGCATGGAGTTGAACACGTTAAGGATGATCGACAAGGTGTTCGAGGAGCCCGGTGCACTCAGTCGGTCGTCTTTATTGAAACGAAAGGCGCTCGCCAATATCTCCATCAACCTCGCCTACGGGTATCGGGATAGCCAAACCTACGGGATGGCCGTTTCAAGGATCGCTCGATCGTTCCTGCTCTGGCCTTTTCCGTATCCTGGCGTGAACATGACCCACCTCCATCCCCTCGCCCGGCTGAAGTTTCTGGCGGTTGTCCTGGCTCGTGCCGCAAGTTTTCATCTCGGGCTGGATCCATCGACCCGGCCTGGCAATCGCGATCCTGGAACTCCGACTCCAGTCGTCGACCCGACCCGCTGCATTGCGCTGAAAGTCGAATCCTGAGATTTGGTTTTGTCCCGCGACTTCAGAGCGTCAACCGGCCAATCCTCAATCGCGGCGGTATCGGAATCGGTCCGATCTTGCGCTCTTGAGGCTGGGGGCCTTCATGAGGGAAACCGTCGAGGAGAACTGCTAATCATGAGCTTTCGCTATCGACTGGCGCACTCTCAGCACCCGGCCGCCCGCATTCTGAAGCGGCTCTATCGGAACGTGCAGAACTTCTCCGTGCCGGCGCCTCGGTATGTTTTTATGCCGATTCTCTGGACCTACCTGGCCCTTCGGGCGATCTATTACGTTGCGAAACGCGTCTTGGTGTGCGAACCACTCTTCAAGACCTACTGCACGCGATACGGCCAGGGCGTCCGCACCGGGACGTACATCCACTGGATCCAGGGCAAAGGGCGGATCCTCCTGGGAGACCGCGTCCTGGTCGATGGGAAGTGTAGCCTGACCTTCGCGGCTCGATACGCTCCCGATCCGACCCTGGAGGCGGGAGACGACACGGTGATCAGTCACGGTTGCTCGTTCACGATCGGACGGCGGATCACGATCGGTCGGCACTGCCTGATCGCCGTGGGCGTCAAGATGCTCGACGCCAGCGGACATCCGACCGATCCCGCCGGACGGCTTGCCGGGCTACCTGCACCTGCCGACAAGGTGAGGCCGATTACCATCGCCGACAACGTCTGGATCGGAATGGATAGCCTGATCCTACCTGGCACGACCATTGGCGAGGGGAGCGTCGTCTCGGCCGGATCGGTGGTGCGGGGCGAGATTCCGCCCTACACCCTTGTCGCGGGCAATCCGGCCAGGAAGCTCGCCTCGCTCCGCGACCCGCGGGAACAGGAGCCGGAGGCCACGATGTCGCCGGTTCAGACAACAGAACCCTGTCACTCGGATTCGGACCAACTGGTTTCGCGATTCGCGTGACCAATCCACGAATAGATCGACGCTTACTGGGTCCTGAAACGGGCGAACACCTGGGGTATTCAGGACCTGGTCGATCTCCACACCTTGCGACAACAGAGCGAAGGTTACCAATGGTCGCATCAAGCTTGGCCGAGAAATCGCCGACTCCTGCCCGTGCATCCGAACCTGTGCAGTCGGTCCGGGTCAGTCGCAACTGGGGCCCGGTATCCGGGATCTTTCGTTGTTTTACCGCACGTCAGGTGATCCGACTGAAAGATCGATGCCGGGCCTCGCAGGCTGCGAGGGAATTCTTGGCGATCCTCCGACTCGCGGCCTACGGGGTCAAGTTGAAGGGCCGCTGGCGGGCCGGCACTCTGGATCATTGCAATGATCTCTATAGTGCGGCGCGTTTAACCAGGCGACCGACAATGCGTCGATGGATCCACTCGGCGCTCGCCCCATGCGTCGCCAGCCGTCCTCAAGCTTCGGATGTCGTCGATTCCCGTTCCGCGTCCTCGATCGCCTCGGCACTGTTGTTGAAGGAACCCGGGCCGAACGGTGAGAAAGGCGTCCTGCTCTTGGGGATGGAGTCGGGATGGACGGACCTTGAGCGAGCGGGGAGAAGCACCCGATTGTTCGAGGATTATGACCTGGTGATTCTCTCTTCCTGGTCGCCGCCGCAACTTCACGATTTCGCTCGGCTCGTCGGTCTCTCAAACGACCCAATCTACGTGGGGATTTCCAACCGGGCCGACGCCCCCACCTACGAATTACTGGCCCCTGCGTTCACACCGATCCCGCTCATGGCGTGCGACTGGCTTGACCCTGACGAATTCCACCCGAACCCGCGGGCGGAGCGGGACGTCGACATCCTGATGGTGGCCAACTACGCGGCCTATAAGCGCCACTGGCTGCTGTTTGAGGCGCTACGCGGGATGCGCCGGGACATCAGGGTTACGCTGCTCGGAGGGCCTTGGGAAGGTCGGACACTCGCAAATATCAAGAACGAGATCCGCGACTTTGGGGTCAGACAGGACATCGAACTCCCTGGAGTGCTGCCGATCCAGCAAGTTTACGACTACCTGGGCCGAGCCCGGGTCTCGGTCATCTTTTCTCGCCGGGAGGGGGCCTGCGTGGCTGTGGCCGAGTCATTTTTCTCGGATACGCCCGTCGGCATGATGCGGGAGGCCCACGTCGGCTCTCGCGCTTACATCAACGCAGCAACCGGTGTCCTGTTCGATCGCCGCCATCTGTCCGGCCAACTCGACCGGTTTCTTGAAAAGTACGAGGACTTCAAGCCTCGGGCCTGGGCCGTCGAGAACATCTCCTGCCATCGGTCATCCACTCGGTTGAATGAGATCCTCCGGCTGGATGCAGGGCGGAGAGGCCGTCCCTGGACGCGGGACATCGCCCCCCTCTATTGGCGATACTTCACGCCGCGATACCTGGATGCTAACGATGCCAGAACACTCGGACTGGCCGCGGAAGGCCTCCACTCTCGCTATGGATTGCATCTTAGCCCTCCCCCGGACGGCTGGGGACCTGCCCACAAGAATCAAGCCTGACGAGTGATTGGGAATCTAGCAAAAGGTTAAAGCAATGCGCAAGCTTGAATCTCTCGTTCGGGGGCTGAAGTGCCCTTCCCACAAGCAGCGGCTGGTCGTCGAGTGTCAGGGTGAGTTGGGACGCGGCGTTCCCTGGCCGGTCGGCGTTTTGCAGTGCCCAAGCGGGTGCACGTTCCCGATCCGCGGGGGAATTCCTCGTTTTACGGATCGCGACCACTATGCGGAACCCTTCGGGCTCCAATGGCGGCGTTACCAAAAGACGCAGCTCGACTCATACACGGGCCTACCGATTTCTCGAGAACGGCTCGAGCGATGCCTGGGGATGCCATTGGAAGCGCTTGCAGGCAAGCGGATCCTGGAGTGTGGCTCAGGGGCGGGCCGATTCACCGAGCTACTCCTGGGACGCGGGGACCTGCTGGTTTCGCTCGACCTTTCCGACGCGGTGGATGCCAACCTGAAGAACTGCGGCGGACGGGATCCCTACTTATTGATCCAGGCCGACATCAACAGTTCTCCGTTGCCAAAGCGTTCGTTCGACGTCTGCATCTGCCTCGGTGTCTTGCAACACACTCCTTCTCCAGAGCAAGCGATCCGGAGTCTTGTCGAGCATCTGGCACCGGGGGGCCTCCTGGTCATCGATCACTATACGAGGTATTCGGGGCCGTTGGCTCTTAGCAATTATCTCACCCTGGGCTACCCGCTCCGACACGTCTTCAAGCGACTTGGCCCAGAGGCCGGCCTCCGCGCCACGACTGCACTCACGGCCTTTTGCGATCCGATTCGGCGGCGGACTTGCCGAGTCCACTGGCTGGACCGGATCGCCTCTCGCTTCTTTCCGATGATCTGCTACTACAACGAATATCCAGGAGTTGACCCGAAGATTGTTTACGATTTGAACGAACTTGATACGCACGATGCCCTGACCGATTTCTATAAGCATCGGCGAACGCGAGCTCAGATCGACGCATACCTGAAGTCGCTTGGATTGATCCAGGTTGAGTGCAGCAAAGGGGGGATTGGGGTTGAAGCACGGGCCATCGTGCCGCCGGACGAGCGGTGTCCCAGTTCAGCCACCGTGAATGGGATGGTGCTCTCGGGCGGTGATCTCCAACGGACCAGCTGAAAAATGAGGGAGTCACCGTCGATGGTCAAGCCGAAAACGACAGTCTGCCAGGTCCTGTTCACCCTCACGCTGGGTGGGGCCGAAGTGCTGGCGGCACGGATCGCCCGACGGCTATCGGGCCAATATCGGATGATCTTCGCCTGCCTGGAAGAGCTCGGGCCGCTTGGCGAACAGCTTCGTGCCGATGATTTCGAAGTGCATGTCCTGGCTCGTCGGCCCGGTATCGACTGGCGATGCGCACGCAGTCTCACCAACCTGCTTCACTGCGAACGCGTGGACGTCGTTCATGCCCATCAGTACGGACCCTTCTTCTATTCCGCCCTGGCTCGCCAGTTCGGGGTTCGCGTACCGATCGTTCTGACCGAACACGGGAGAGAGTTTCCGGACAATACAAGCCGCACGCATCATATCGCGAACCGCCTGCTTTTGCGGCGACATGATCGAGTGGCCGGTGTAGGCAGTGAGGTCCGCCGGGGCCTCATCGATAAGGAGGGGTTCCCTGCCGGTCGGGTCGAGGTGATCTACAACGGGATCGATCTGTCACCTTACGAGGGCGCCGTTTCTGACCGTGAGGTGGTTCGGCGCGAGCTCGGCGTTGCTCCGGGCGACCTTCTCATCGCCCAGATTGCCCGACTCGTGGCGATCAAGGATCATGCAACGGCCGTGCGAACGCTCGAGCAACTCGTGCGCATTCAATCCGCGCGCAATGCCCGACTCGTCATTGTCGGAGACGGTCCCGAGGCCGAGCGAATTCGAGCCATCATCCGGGACAGGGGCTTGGATCCTCACGTTCTGATGCTCGGACGTCGCCAGGATGTTCCGAGGCTGCTCCGGGCAGCCGATCTGGCCCTGCTGACCAGTCTCAGTGAGGGAATCCCGCTGTCGCTCATTGAGGCGATGGCTGCCGGCTTGCCCGTGGTGGCGACCCGCGTCGGCGGCGTGTCCGAGGTCGTCGAGGAGGGGCGGACCGGCTTCCTCGCTCCCTCCGGTGACCATGAGGCTCTGGCCGACCACTTGCTTCGGTTGGCCGAAGATCAGGAACTATGCACGCGAATGGGCCGGGCCGGGCGCACGCGGGCTTGGGAACGGTTCTCCGAGGACCGGATGGTTGCCGAGTACGAGCAGATTTACCGCGAGATCGCCGGCCGGCGGGCCGCGGCCGGCGGGAGACAGCCCGAGTTTCTGGCAGCGCAGGGGGCCTAGACGCATGTGCGGATTTGCTGGATTCCTCAAACTTGACCGCGGGCTGAATGCCGACTCGATGACGGCAAGTGTACTTGGCATGGCCGACATGCTGCACCACCGCGGCCCCGACGACCGTGGGACCTGGGTCGATGCTGAGGCGGGCCTGGCACTTGGTTTCCGCCGACTGGCGATCGTCGACCTTACACCCGAGGGACATCAGCCAATGGCTTCGGCGGGCGGTCGCTACGTCCTGGCCTTCAACGGCGAGGTCTACAACCACGCCGAATTGCGTCGCGAGTTGCAACGGGCCGGTGCCCCCTGCTTTCGAGGCCACTCCGACACCGAGGTCATGCTGGCCGCTTTTGAAAAGTGGGGGCCAGAGCGGGCCCTCGAGCGGTTCGTGGGCATGTTCGCCTTTGCCCTCTGGGATCGCCACGAGCGGACGCTACGACTGGCCCGTGATCGGCTCGGTGAGAAGCCGCTCTATTACGGGCGGACGGGTGGGGACCTCGTATTTGGGTCCGAGCTGAAAGCGCTGCGGGCTTACCCCGGTTTTCAAGGCGAAATCGACCGCGATGCGCTCTCGCTCTACATGAGGTTTGGATATGTTCCCGCCCCTTACTCGATATTTCGGGGTATCTATAAACTTCCGCCGGCCACGACGGTGACGATCAGAGACGTCGCCGTTGTTCCTGAACCGGTGCCCTACTGGTCGGCTCGGAGCGCCAGCCAGGCCGGGGCCGTCGCGCCGTTCCATGGAACCGAGGTGGAGGCGATCGATCGGATTGAGACGCTGCTGAGAGAGGCAGTGGGCTTGCAGATGGTTGCCGACGTCCCGCTGGGGGCCTTCCTCTCCGGTGGGGTCGACTCATCGACAATCGTAGCCCTGATGCAATCGCAGAGTCCGCGCCCGGTGAAGACGTTCACCATCGGTTTCGAAGAGGCTGGCTACGACGAAGCGTGCCATGCGATGGCGGTCGCACGCCACCTCGGGACCGAGCACACCGAGTTGTACGTCACGGCGAATGAGGCGAGGGAGGTGATCCCTTCGCTCCCGGCGATGTTTGATGAACCGTTCGCCGACTCGTCCGCGATCCCAACCTACCTTGTCTCCCAACTGGCCAGGCACTACGTGACGGTCAGCCTTTCGGGCGATGGCGGCGACGAACTTTTTGGCGGCTACGACTGGTATCCTCGGACGGCGAACGTCTGGAGAAAACTGAGGCGGTTGCCGAGGCCGTTGCGCGGCACAACTTCCAAGGTGCTCGCGGGGCTTGCGCTGGGGTCTGCCCGCGCGCCCGGATTCTCCAGTCACGCGAGTCGACTGAGCCCATTTGCTTCATTCGACAAGCTCCATAAGCTGGCGGCGCTCCTGGGGCGGTCGACTGAGCCGGAGGATGTGCACTGGATTTTGCGCTCGACCTGGGAGGGCCGCTCGTCCGTCGTGCTCGGGGCGGACGAATCGTTCCCGACTCCGCCTGGCTGGAAGTTCGGACCGGGGCTCGGTGACGTGCCTCATCGCCTTATGCTGACGGACTTACTCACCTACCTTCCTGATGATGTGCTTGCCAAGGTGGATCGTGCCAGCATGAGGAATAGCCTGGAGGCGCGTGCGCCGTTCCTGGACCATCGGGTCGTTGAGCTCGCACTGAGCTTGCCGACAACCCTCAAGTTCCGCGAAGGACGTGGGAAGTGGCTGCTCCGCCAGGTCCTGGACCGGCACGTCCCGCGCGCTCTGATTGAGCGGCCGAAGATGGGATTCAGCGTCCCGGTCGGTGCCTGGTTGCGGGGGCCCCTCCGGGGCTGGGCCGAAGGACTGCTGGAAGAGGGACGACTCCGTCAGGAGGGATTCCTCGATCCGTTGCCTGTTCGACGAAAGTGGGAGGAGCACCTCTCGGGCGCCCGGAACAGAGACGCCCACCTATGGCATGCCTTGATGTTTCAGGCGTGGTTGACGGCCTGAGCGCTTGGCCCAGGAGCTCGTTGCGGCGGAGACCTATTTGCTGTTTCAATAAGAGTGAAACTGAGCGGCGGTGCTCGATGGCGACGGATCTCGCATGTTATCGGGAACTCGACGCCTTGGCGGTGCCGGCATTTGTTTCCGAAATGAGTCGTCGACCGATCGACCTCCTTTGAATCGCCAGGAGTTGCCATGAAAACCGTCCTGATCTGCCACGCCGATGATCCGATCGGCCGTGACGCGCTGGCTCGGTGGCTCGCATCGTTTTCCGACCTGGAGGGAGTCGTCGCGATTCACGAGCCGGCGGGGCGAAAGTGGCGTCGTATCCGGCGGGAAGTCCGGCGCGTGGGTATTATCCGATTCCTCGACGTTCTTGCCTTCCGCCTTTATTACGCCCTGTGGCTCCGGTGGCAAGACCAGCGATGGGAGGCCAAGCGGCTTTCCGCAATCGACGCCGCTTACCCTGCAGTAACGCCCGCGACGCGGGCGTTGGAGACGTCCAGCCCGAACAGCACCGAAGCGGAGCAATTCATCCGCGAATGCCTCCCCGACGTGATTATTGCTCGCAGCAAAACCCTGCTTGCCACGCGGATCTTTACCATCCCCAGCAAGGGGACGTTCGTCATGCATCCCGGCATCTGCCCCGAGTATCGCAATGCACACGGCTGCTTCTGGGCATTGGCGAGCGGCGACCGGGAGCACGTCGGGATGACCCTGCTTCGGATCGACAGGGGGGTGGATACCGGCCCGGTCTACGGCTACTTCCATTGCGATTTCAACGAGATTACCGACTCTCATGTGATTATTCAGAATAAGGTGGTCCTGGATAATCTCGACCGACTTCGCGACAAGCTCTTCGAGATCGCCGAGGGCCGCGCCTCGACTCTGGACACCTCCGGCAGGACGTCGACCGAGTGGGGCCAACCTTGGCTGACCTCGTACCTGGCGTGGAAGTCGCGAGCCAATCAGGGGGGATGATGCTCATCACCTTGCTCTATCATGACGTGGTCGACGAGGGAGAGGAATTGCTGAGCGGCTTCGCCGGGCCGATCGCGGCCCGTTACAAGCTCTCCCGTACCGAGTTCGCGGCGCATCTGGAAGCCGTTGCCGCGGCCGCTCGCCGACCGCCGGTCACCTCGCCGACTTCCGCGGTGAACGGCACGGGGGAAATCCCTTGGATACTCTCGTTCGATGACGGCGGGTCGACGGCGCTCTCGCGGATAGCGGGAGCGCTGGAGGATCGCTCCTGGCGCGGCCTCTTCTTCATCACGACTGGACGCATCGGCACTCCGGGATTTCTGGATGCCGGCCAGATTCGCGAGTTGCACGACCGGGGGCATGTCATTGGCGCGCACTCGGAGAACCATCCACCACGGATGTCGGCCCTTGAGCCGGACCTGATCCGGGAAGAGTGGCGGCGAAGTTGCTCGACGCTGGCCACGCTTCTCAACACGCCCGTCGAAATCGCATCGGTCCCGGGCGGGTACTACTCACGAGGCGTTGCCGAAGCGGCCGCCCAGGTTGGAATCCGCGCCCTTTTCACATCGGAGCCGACGGCGCGGCCGGACCAGGTGGGCGACTGCAAGATTCTGGGCCGCTATACGATCCGCCGGGGCACGCCGGCAAGTGTGGCCGCGGCGATCGCGGCCGGGGCGACCGTCCCCCGCCTCACCCAGGCCCTCTCTTGGAAGACCAAGAAGCTGGCCAAGGTCGTCGCTGGCCGTCGTTTTATTGATGCCAGCCACTTGATCCTCCGGACGCTCGCGAAATCTTCTTGACCCCGGCATCGGAGAGGTGCAAGGCCCACCCCGCTGGTGCCCGAGACCCGATCGGTGATCCGTTGACCATGAACGTTACGATCGTCGGTGGAAACCTGCCGTACCCGCCCAATGCCGGTAACCGGGTGCGGACGCTAAACCTGACGCTCCGGTTGGCCCGCGCGCACCGCATCTCGCTCCTTTATCACCGGAGCGACGATCCCGTCGCAGACCGAGAGGCCTCCACGTACCTCGGAGATCATGGCGTTGAAACCATTGCCGTCGATCAGGCGATTCCGCCGAAGTCGGGCCCGGCCTTTTATGCGCGGCTTGCAGCCAACCTCGCCTCGCCAGTCCCCTATTCGGTGGCCACTCACAATGGTCCCGCATTGGTCCGGGCAATCACTCGCCATGCGGCCCGGAACTCGGTCGACCTCTGGCAGGCCGAGTGGACCCCTTACATGAAGTCGATGGGGGGACTTGTTGGAGTCCCCAAGGTGGTCATGGCCCATAACGTCGAGTCCCAGATCTGGCAGCGCTACTACGAGACCGAACGCAGGCCGCACAGGCAGTGGTACATTGCCCGCCAGTGGCGAAAATTCGAGCGATTCGAGCGCCGCACGTTCGCCGAGGCGACACGAGTCGTCGTCGTCAGCGACGAGGATGCCGAGTTGATCCGGGGGGATTTCGGCACAGACCGCGTCGACGTGGTCGATAACGGTATCGATCGGGCCTACTTCGAGTCGGTCGCTCCAGACCGTGAGGGCCAACGGATCGTGTTTCTGGGAAGCTTCGAGTGGCGCCCGAATCTCGATGCGGTCGGCCTTTTGCTCGACGTGATCTTTCCGAGAGTATTGGCCGCCGTGCCGTCGGCCAGGCTCGACCTGGTGGGACGCAACCCGCCCGAGTCGCTGGCGCGACGGGTCCTCGACCTACCCAATGTGGAACTGCATGCCAACGTCCCCGACGTTCGGCCCTTTCTGGCCCGGAGCGGGGTCATGGCGGTGCCGCTACGGATCGGTGGCGGCTCGCGGCTGAAGATCCTAGAAGCGCTCGCCGCCGGCCTACCGGTCGTCTCGACTCGCGTGGGCGCAGAGGGCCTCCGGCTGACTTCGGGGCGCGATCTGGTGATCGTGGAACGCGTCGAGGCGATGGCCGAGGCGCTTCTGGGCTGCATCCGCGACCCCAGCACAGCCCAAGGAATGGCCGAATCCGGTCGCCGGCTCGTCCTGGAACAGTATGACTGGGATGTGCTCGCCGCGAGACTCGGCCGCATCTGGGAGGGCTGCCTCTCCTCTGCGGGCCGTCTGGAGAACGGAATTCGAATGAATGGACGGTGAGTCGTAGCGGCTCGGGTTCACCCTTTGGAAATCCCGTGAGAGCAATGAAGGCCTCTCCGCAAAGATCCTTGAGGAAACAGCCATGGATCCTTTGAAGCCGCGCGTCCTTGTGATCACGACCATGTTCCCAAATCCGGCCTTGCCGAACTTTGGGATCTTCGTTGCGCGTCGGCTCCGCGCTGCTTCCGAATATGCGGATTTGGAAATACTCTCGCCCGTACCGTGGTTCCCCTTTGGTACCTGCCTCAAGCGATATCGTCATCGCAAGCTCATCCCACTCCGGTCCGAGGCCTTTGGCCTGAAGGTCCAGTACCCTCGCTTTCTCTCGATTCCGCGGTATTTCAAGCCGTTCGACGCCGTCTTCCTGGCCGTTTCCATTTGGTGGGCTTCCCGAGGCTCGAAATTCGACCTGATTGATGCCCAGTTGGCATTTCCCGAAGGTTGGGCCGCTCGGCTTCTCGCCATGATTCGGAGAGTACCCTTCTGCATCACGGTCCGGGGACATGATGTGAACCATCTCCCGGAATTTCCGGTGCGCGGTCAGCAGGTCCGGTACGCGTTGAGTGGAGCCACTCGCGTCATGTCGGTCGCGGAGGCGCTGCGGCAGTGCGTCGTTTCCTTGGGGTGTCCCGAGGAGAGGACCGAGACGATCCCAAACGGCGTTGACATGAAAACGTTCCGGCCCATCCCCCGAGAGGTTGCCTGTCAGATCCTGAAGCTGGAACTCGCTAAGCGATACCTCGTCTCCGTCGGTCATCTCGTCGAGCGAAAGGGACATCATATTCTGATTGAGTCGCTCGCGTTGCTCAAGCAACGGCAACGACCCGTACCCACGCTCGTCATCATTGGAGCCGCGAGCGAAGAGGGGGATTATTCGCAGGTCTTGCGCGAGCTGATCGCGAAGCACGGACTCGAGAAGGAAGTCCTCTTGGTGGGGGAGCAGCCCCCGGAGCGACTTCCCTTTTGGTATAGCGCAGCGGACGCGCTCTGCCTCGCTTCCAGTAAGGAAGGATGGGCCAATGTGCTCCTCGAGTCCCTTGCTTGCGGAACCCCGGTCATCGGCACTCGAGTTTGGGGCACCCCGGAAGTGATCTGTCACGAATCTCTCGGGATCCTTGTGACGCGGGACGCGGAAAGCTTTGCCGCGGCTTTCGAGCAACTCCGGCAGAGTTCGTTTCTCAAGGACGACCTCGTCAGGCACGCCTCAGAATACTCCTGGGAACAGGCAGGCAGGAAACTTGCCGCGAACTATCAGTTGGCAATCGGCACTGGCTAATGCGTCTGCAAGACCGACATGCCATTGATCCCTTGGATACGCGAATTCCGCTTCGGTGGGTTTACACGTGGAAGGGAATGTTGTTTTTTTGTGTGAAATCGGAGACATAATTATGGGGAATTATGTGAAAAGTCAGCGAAAGCGAGCTCGAAGGCGTCGCTCACGCTTTCAGGCACGTAAGCCTCGACTCGTACCGGGTGCCCTCCCGAGACCATTACTCATGAAGCGAGCCGCACATGCTCAATGGATCAATAAATCGAAGGGCGTTTCTGGACGGAACTCTGGGCTTGGCGGGCGCACTGGTTCTTCCGCGTGCCCCCCGCCCTGCGAAGGAATTTCCGCCGATCCCGCAACTCGCCCGCTGGTGGGCCGAGATGATCAAATTCGGGAAAACGCATGCCGCGTTTTTGAAAGATCCAAAGGGTCCGTTCGACCCTCTGCTCGGCGCCACCTACTACGACGCGCAGCGGGTCTTTCTTCAGATTGCCGAATTCTCCGCCGACCGCTCATGGTTGGTCGCCGCCGACCATGCCATGACCGTTTACCGCGACCGCTACGTCATGGAGAACCACGGGAAAGTGCCCGGGTATTGGGTCTTCCCGCACGGCATCGCGATGCATTACCGGCAGACGAAGGACCCGAAGTCGCGCGAGGCCCTCGTTGCCATGTCGCAAAACGCGGCCTTCGCCCCCGACTTCACGCCGGTCGACGCGACCCGGTACGCCGCGACAAGCCGTGAGGTCGCCTACAACATTCACAATCTGATGAAGGCCGAGGAGGTGGGCGAACCGCATCGACCGCGCCTGACTTTGCTCGTGGACCATGCGCTGGGACACATCGACCAGTGGTTCATTTCCCGGACCGCCCCGTTTGTGAAGCCGTTCATGTTTGGCCTCACCGCCGAGGCCCTGATCGCCTACCACGCGAAGACCGGGGATAAGCGGATTCCCGAGGCCATCCGAATCGGGGCGGAGTGGATCTGGAACAACACCTGGGTCCCCAAGGCAAGGGCGTTTAAATATCTCGATCGTGTGGTGAAGGACGAGGGAGGACCGGACCCGGCTTCTGACCTGAACCTGCTCATCGCGCCGGCTTTTGCCTGGCTCTATAAACGGACAGGCGAGTTGCAGTACCGTGATCGGGCTGACGCGATCTTCGCGGGTGGGGTCGAGCAGGCCTGGCTCGTCGGCGGCAAGCAATTCAATCAGAACTACCGCTGGAGCTTTGACTACGTCCTTTGGCGTCACGAGGGTGACCTGATTCACGATCCGAGCCGACGTCGGGTCGAAAAGAAGGGATAAGGCTGTGCTTGAAATCACGTTCTGGGCGTGCGTGGCTTGCATCGCCTATCCTTATCTCGTGTATCCTCTGCTCCTGACGGTTTTAGCGAGACGGCGGGGGGACCTTGTTCGCGAACGGGGAGGCGACCGGCCCTCGGTCTCGGTGGTCTTGGCCGCACGCAACGAGGCGGCTTCGATCGGCCGCCGGGTTCGCGAGTTCGCCACCTTGATCGCGTCCACGGGGCTGCGCGGAGAAGTCATCGTGGTCTCCGACGGATCGAGCGACGGCACCGCGGACGCCGCGCGGGCCGCCGGGGGCGAGGTCGTACGGGTCCTCGAGTTGCCAGCCAACGTGGGTAAGGCCGCGGCGCTCAGCGCCGGTTGTGCCGTGGCTTCGCATGACGTCCTGGTTCTGGCCGACGCCCGGCAGACCTGGGCGCCGGACGCCCTGGAACGCCTGTTGGAGAACTTCGTCGATCCCACGGTCGGGGCTGTTGGCGGCCACCTGATTCTGGAGTCGGACGACGGAGTGCTGTCGGGCGTGGGGGTCTACTGGCGGTTCGAAACCTGGTTGCGTCGGACCGAGAGCCGGTTGCACTCGAGCATCGGTCTGACCGGAGCGATCGCCGCTGTCCGCCGCGAGCTGTTCCGGCCCATCCCGCGCGGGACGCTGCTTGACGACGTCTACTGGCCGTTACGGGTGGTCATGCAGGGTTACCGCGTTGTCCACGACGACCGTGCCCTTGCCTATGATCGCCTCCCCGATCGGGTCCGCGACGAGTTTCGCCGAAAGGTTCGGACACTCAGCGGCAATTTCCAACTCCTCGTCCGGCTTCCCGCCGTACTCCTCCCCTGGCGAAATCCGATCTGGTGGCAGCTCGTCTCGCACAAGCTGGCCCGGTTGCTCGTCCCCTGGGCGCTGTTGGGAGCCCTCGGCGCCTCGGCCGTATTGAGGGGACCATTGTACCATCCCCTCTTCCTGCTCCAGGTCGCCGCTTACACGGCCGGCCTGGCCGGAGTGCTCGGGATCGGGACACGCCTCCGGGCGATCTCGGTCACGTCGTCCTTCTTGATTCTCAACGCCGCCGCCTGGATGGCGTTCTGGGTCTGGTTCTCGGGTCGGGCCTCGCAATCGTGGG
Organism: Singulisphaera photorubra; assembly: GCF_045290345.1. Classification (GTDB taxonomy): domain Bacteria; phylum Planctomycetota; class Planctomycetia; order Isosphaerales; family Isosphaeraceae; genus Singulisphaera. The sequence continues at coordinate 8,998,231 of NZ_CP155447.1, forward strand.
GTCAGGTGGTGTATGAAGCACCTGGCGCCGGTCCCTTGGAGAATGCGGAATGAGCACCGCACAGATGGACGTGTCCGCCGAGTGGGTTCCCTACCTCCGGCGCTACCGCGATGGCGAGTGGCGGGACCGGATCTTTCGGGATATGGTCGCGGACGATGCCCGACGCATGGGGCGTGGGCCGACAATCCTGGATATCGGTTGTGGCCGTGGGCTCGACGGCAGCGTTCCGCTGCAACAGTCGATCGCCGACCTGGCGGACCATTACATCGGCATCGAGCCGGATCCGGAGATTCCCCTCGCCGATTACTTCGACGAGACCCACCGCGCGCTCTTCGAAAAGGCCTTGATCAGGCCGGGCTCGATCGACCTGGCTTTCGCCGTGATGGTGCTGGAGCACTTGCCCTCTCCCCAGGGTTTCTGGGAGAAGTTGTGGGAGTCGTTGCGCGAAGGGGGCGTTTTCTGGGCCATGACCGTCGACGGCCGTCACCCGTTCGCTCGGGCCTCACGATGGGCCGATCGCCTCCGACTCAAGTCACGGTACCTCAGTTTGCTCCACGGCGAGCGGGGAATCGAGCGGTACGAAGACTATCCCGTTTACTATCGGACGAATACCCCCGCCCAGGTCCGTTGCCATGCCGCCAGGTTCCGGTCTGTCGAGTTTATCAATCTCTCTCGAGTCGGCCAGTGGAACGCCTATCTACCACGACCCCTGCGGCCACTGGCAGACTCCTGGGATCGCCGTGCCATCCGACACGGACGGCCAGGAACCTTGCTGGTGATCCGTGCCGTGAAATGACCGTTCTACACGCGCGAGACCGAGCCAAGTACAAGCGCTGATCGACTTGTGGGCGTTTGTACTTCAAGCGTTCGGAAACGCATGAGACTTAATGGTTTGTAAATACAATGATGTGAGAATCCATAAAAAAAGAAGGGGTGGCTTGGTCGCCACCCCTTCGTCGAACTGGATTGGGAGAGGCCTTCCTTGGCATCCCCTGAGTCGTCGGTTCTGTTTTCGGCGTTCCCAAAGACGCCGGCAATCGCCAGGCGGATCCATCCCGGCTCGTGAGCATCCCTGCTGGGGCACGAGCCGGTGAGGCCTGGACGGAGGCACCACGAAGTGGTTAGCTGCCGAGCACCGGCTGGGTCCGGTACTTCACGTAGTCAAAGCTCCAGCGGTAGCTCTGGTTGAACTGCTTGGCTCCCACGAGCCAGGCCTGGTCGACTCCGCCCGCGAAGATCGCATCGCCACGATCACGGTACGTCGTGTTACCCGTCTGGTGATAGACCCACCCGAACGCCGGGGCGATGAGCAGGTTCAGGTCGGGGGCCGAGTACCGGCCAACCGGGTCATCGTTGGTCGGAGCGTTCGCGTACAAGAACGCACGGTCCGCGGCGACCCAGGTGTTGTTCCAGATCCAATCCAGCGCGGTGCGAACCGCCGGGAGAACCCGACTGTCGCCGGTCTTGTCGTAATAGGCGATCAACGCCTCAGACGTCAGGGCGACCATGAACGGCTTGACGAAGCTGGCCGTCCGAGAGACGGTCCACTGATTCAGGTGACCCAAGGCCTGATTTGCGAGCTGGTCGGTCTTGGCGCGATGCGGTGCACCGAGTGATTCCGCTTCGAGATTGGCCATGAGGCTGTAGGCCACCTCACGACTCAACTCAAAGGAATCGGTCCAGCTCGCCGGGGTGGAGTCGGCCCCGTACATCGACGTCGCCATAGCCAAAACCGCATTGCGGGAGGCGGTGCTGCCGGTGCGACGGTAGTTTTCCGCAAGCCCGTCCGCGAAATTCCAGTAGCCTGGGACGCTGCCGTTGTTCGGCGTCACGTACGAATCACGGTAGATCTTGATGGAGTCATTGACCGCGGTCAGCCACGAGGAGTCCCCCGTGTAGTCGGCGATCTGGTAGAACACCCGAGTCGAGTCGTAGTACGTTCCACCGAGACCATCGATATTCGTTTTCGCGTGGAGTTCAGCGGCCGCTTGGCGACCATAGGTAATCATCTGCGACTGCCACTTGACCAAGGCCTTATCGAAGAGAGCCGACCCGGTTGGGGGCGTCGTCGTTCCTCCGGACGGGGTCACCGTGACCACCGCGGTGGTCGAGGAGCTGACCCCACCATCCTTGTCGGTCACCGTCAAGGTCGCTGTGTACGTTCCCGCTGTTGCGTACACATGGTTCTGGCTCGTCAGGTTTTTCCCACTGACATCGGCCGTTCCATCACCGAACTTCCAGGTGTAGGTGAAACCGGCCGCGGTATCCGTCGAACTCGGATCGGTGGCCGAACCCTTGAGCGTGAGCGTCTGACCCGCCGTGCTCGAGTAGGGGCCGCCCGCCGACGCAGTCGGAACGACGTTGGTGACAGTCACGGTCGTCGATGCGAGCGCGGCGACGCCTGCGGCATCCGTGACGCGGAGCCTGACCTGGTAGGAGCCGTTATCCTGGAAGGTAGAAGAGACGTTCTGCCCGGCCGTTTCGTAGGTGCCGTTGTTGTCCAGGTCCCAGGCGTAGGTGTAGGTCCCGGTTCCACCGGTGGCGGTCGCCCTGAGGGAGGTTGCTGAACCTTCTCGGCCCGTGTACGTCCCGCCCGCGGAGGCGGTCAGTGGTGCAACCGGCGGGGCGATGGTGACGGTGGCGGTGGCGCCTGAACTGATGGCGCTATCCTTGTCGGTCGCGGTGACGACCACCGTATAGGTGCCCGCCGTTGCGTACACATGGCTCGGGCTCGTCAGATTCTTCCCGCTGACCACGGCCGTGCCGTCACCGAAGTTCCAGGTGTAGGTGAGACCAGCCGCGGTGTCGACCGAGCTCGGATCGGTGGCTGAACCCTTGAGCGTGAGCGACTGCCCTGCGGTGCCTGTGTACGGTCCGCCCGCCAACGCGGTCGGAGCGACGTTGGTCACGTTCACGGTCGTTGATGAGAGAGCGGCTACGCCAGCGGAATCCGTGACCCGGAGTCCGACGGTGTATGTGCCGTTATCCTGGTAAGTGGAGGAAACGTTCTGCCCGGCCGTTTCGTAGGTGCCGTTGTTGTCCAGGTCCCAGGCGTAGGTGTAGGCCCCGGTTCCGCCGGTGGCGGTCGCCCTGAGGGAGGTTGCTGAACCTTCTCGGCCCGTGTACGTTCCACCCGTGGAGGCGGTCAGTGGTGCAACCGGCGGGGAGATCGTGATCGAGGTGGAAGCCGCTGAACTGGTCGTATTGTCCTTGTCGGTCGCGGTGACGATCACCGTGTAGGTGCCCGCCGCTGCGAAGACATGGCTCGGGCTCGTCATGCCCAGCCCGCTGACCACGGCCGTGCCGTCACCGAAGTTCCAGGTGTAGGTGAGACCAGCCGCGGTGTCGACCGAGCTCGGATCGGTGGCCGACCCCTTGAGCGTGAGCGACTGACCCGCGGTGCCCGTATACGGTCCGCCCGCCAGAGCGGTCGGAGCGACGTTGGTCACGTTTACGGTCGTTGATGAGAGAGCGGCGACGCCCGCGGAGTCGGTGACGCGGAGTCCGACCTTGTAGGTTCCATTATCCTGGAAGGTGGAAGAGACGTTCTTCCCATTCGTCTCATAGGTGCCGTTGTTGTCGAGGTCCCACGCGTAGGAGTAGGTCCCGGTTCCGCCGGTGGCGGTCGCCCCGAGGGAGGTTGCTGAACCCTCTCGACCCGTGTACGTCCCACCCGCGGAGGCGGTCAGTGGTGGAGTGTCCGGAGGGGCGATGATGACGGTGGCGGTGGCAGAGGCGCCAGGACTGGTGGCATTGTCCTTGTCGGTCGCGGTGACGATCACCGTGTAGGTGCCCGCCGCTGCGTACACATGGCTCGGGCTCGTCAGATTCTTCCCACTGACCACGGCTGTGCCGTCACCGAAGTTCCAGGTGTAGGTGAACCCGGCCGCGGTGTCGACCGAGCTCGGATCGGTGGCCGATCCCTTGAGTGTGAGCGACTGACCCGCCGTGCCTTCGTAGGGTCCGCCCGCCAACGCGGTCGGAGCGACGTTGGTCACGTTCACGGTCGTTGATGAGAGAGCGGCGACGCCTGCGGAATCCGTGACGCGGAGTCCGACCTTGTAGGAGCCGTTATCCTGGAATGTGGAGGAGACGTTCTGCCCGGCCGTTTCGTAGGTGCCGTTGTTGTCCAGGTCCCAGGCGTAGGTGTAGGTCCCGGTTCCGCCGGTGGCGGTCGCCCTGAGGGAGGTTGCTGAACCTTCTTGGCCCGTGTACGTCCCGCCCGCGGAGGCGGTCAGTGGTGAGGAAGTCGGCGGTGCGATCGTGACGGTGGCGGTGGCAACAGAGCTGGTGGCTTTGTCTTTGTCGGTTGCAGTGACGATCACCGTGTAGGTGCCCGCCGCTGCGAAGACATGGCTCGGGCTCGTCAGATTCTTTCCGCTGACTTGCGCGGTATTGTCGCCGAAGTTCCAGGTGTAGGTGAGACCAGCCGCGGTGTCGACCGAACTCGGATCGGTGGCTGAACCCTTGAGCGTGAGCGACTGCCCTGCGGTGCCTGTGTACGGTCCGCCCGCCAATGCGGTCGGAGCGACGTTGGTCACGTTCACGGTCGTTGATGAGAGCGCGGCGACGCCTGCGGAGTCGGTGACCCGGAGTCCGACCTTGTATGAGCCGTTATCCTGGAAGGTGGAAGAGACGTTCTTCCCCATCGTCTCATAGGTGCCGTTGTTGTCCAGGTCCCAGGCGTAGGTGTAGGTCCCGGTTCCGCCGGTAGCGGTCGCTCTGAGGGAGGTTGCTGAACCTTCTCGGCCCGTGTACGTCCCACCCGCGGAGGCGGTCACCGGCGAAGTGGATGGCCGTGCGATGGTGACGGTGCCGGTGGCGACGGAACTGGTCGCCCTGTTTTGGTCCGTCGCAGTGACAAGGACCGTGTAGGTTCCCGCCGCTGCGTACACGTGGCTTGGGCTCGACAGATTCTTCCCGCTGACTTGCGCCGTGCCGTCGCCGAAGTTCCAGGTGTAGGTGAGCCCGGCCGCGGTGTCCGCCGGATTCGGGTCGGTGGCCGAGCCTTTGAGCGTGAGCGACTGGCCCACTGTGCCTGCGTAAGGACCTCCCGCGAATGCGGTCGGAGCGACGTTGGCCCCTCTCGAAGTGATTGATGAACGGATCGTACCGAGATCGAATGAGTACGAAGTGATCCCCGTGGCCATCAACTGCCGTTCTTCCAGGGACTCAACCCGCAATCGGATTTTGGCTCGTGAGGCTCTCTGGACCTTGCTTTTTCGCGATTGCAGGAAAGTCCGCCAAGACGGGTTCATCATCCAAACATCCTCGCGTTGCGAATCAAGACGGGTTAAGCATTGCTTCGAGCCGAGGAAAGCTTCCCCGAGTCCAGAAGCGATACTGTGATGCAGCCGGGGTCCGAACCCAGGACTCCACCAGGGAGCACGGGGGCGCGACTCAGAGACGCAGTTGAGTTGTCGTGGACCAGGCTGATGAAACTAAGGGAGCAGCAATCTCAGACGGGCGTCTCTACCGTTTGGTTGGAACTTGAGTTCAGTGGTTCGAACTCGCGTTCGGCGAGCGAGCAGTGAGCAATGCTTTTCGATTGTGGATCGAGTCCGCCGGGTACTCGAGGCTCGCTTCAGCCTGTGAGCAGGAGCCTTGGCTCAAGGCACACGGGTTGACAGCAACACGTGGTCCTCTTGCCTTCACGAACTTTCCTCCATGAAACAGGATGTGATGATTCTCGACGACTTGTGTCGTGAATCATCTCCGGTTGAGGGCCGCACTCGTCCGGAATTCTCATCCGGAGAGAACGACGACGGTTGACCTGATTAATTCAAAGGAATAACGAGCTAAGATTAGCCGTTATGCTCAAATGCGGAATAGCATTTTTATTAAGAAAGCGGGCAAGCCAGGTTCGTTCCGTCATGTCCTGGAAGTCCGAGTTGGAGAAGTATAAGATTGTCCTATCCAGAAAGTCAATACTTTTCAGATAGGCAAAAGTAATTTCATTAACGATGTTGGTCAGCCATGGCCCATGCTTCAGGCCCAATGTCGTCCAACGATCGGAGCTTGCTTGCTGAAGGTGTTCTGGTTCTAACCGCGAGGGGCCGCATCCTGGAGCATTGGCCGGGATTCCGGGCCTCAAAAATATTTATCGATTGTTTTGCATGTCCTCCCTTAAGGCGGAGCAAGCAATTGCACGATTGAAATCGGTCATCGGCGTTGCCCAAGGGGGGGGCTTATGGTTGAAGTCAACGCCCTTTCCCATCGCTCTTCTCTCACTCGGCCGACGAAGCGTTCTACCGATCCGCACGAGAGGAAGCGAAGGCTGTCCGATCTCAGGCTCAAATCACTCCTGCGTACTATGGTGAATCGACAGTCCGACAGCGATTCTCCGATGGATGCAGCCGGCAACCGGCCCAGCATCGTGGGTCGAATCGTGAAATCGGGGCCGTTGGTTCGGGTTGTGGCGCTGGTCAGGAATGACCTAGCTCCAAGATGAGTTCGCGGTCCGAGCAAAGCGAACTGCGAACGCGATACTCATACCATAGTCTACAAATTAGTGTGAGTACAGATCACTCCGCAATTTTGAGTACAATAGATTAGATTACAATGGATGCGTCACAAAATTAGTGTTTCGAATAATTCTCTTATCTACGGTCTCTTGGTGAGTGCTGGAATGGCCTTTGTAAGTTAAGTGGGTCGTTCGTCGTTCGGCTGAACGTGTTGGCAGGATTGGTCTTATGTGGACGGCCGCAGGGGTCGAGCGGCTCTCAGGTGCTCCGAGGCGAACTGGCTTCGGCTGACGTCTTTCTTGACGCGATGGGCTCTGGACTCGTCGAAAAGTAGGGCTCCGGCCGTGCCTCAGAGAGCGGATTCGACCTCATTTAGAGCAGAATCGCAGGTCGCCGTCGAGAGCGACATGTTCGCATGCAACGATGAACGGCCAATCAAACTGTTTTGCACTGATGCTGTTTCGTGAATGCCTGAGACTCAGTTCGGGTTGCATCGAGAAGGTGGATGAAGCCGTCGCTTAGGCCTCAAATGCCGAGTAACGGCCTTCAGGATGGAGTTGCGTCTGAACCCAGCAACCCCACCCCTACGTGTGAGTTGATTTCCGCAATGAGCCTTAGTTAGGTCGATTGGAAGTTGGCCGTCGCCTTGGCAGCGAGCGACCTTGAGTAATTCGGACGAGCCAAGAGGATGAGTTCGAGAATGCAGCCCCTCGGAGCCTGCTTGCAAGGAACGATCTTCGGCGGTTGCTCGGTCTCGAGTATTGTCGTCTTGCATGCATGATGTCCTCGGTGGATCTGGTGGATTCGCCGAGGGTGTCGCCTGCGATCCTGTCAGCCGGAAACTCCCAATGCATGCGCGCACGGAGTTAACGAGACTTGTCCGCTGCACGGGTGCTCGATCGAACGATCGGCCCCATCAGATTCAACTCCGCTTGTCTCGCGGGTGGAACTGATGACGTTGGGAATTGACAACCACCGACTCAAGCCGGTTGGCCAACTCCGGAGGTCGTCGAGGGGCTGCAGCTCGCGGCGGATTTTGCACTTTGGCGGTTGATCGATGAGTGACACGCTCCCCCCTCCTCCCCCTAGTTTCATCCCTCGCAGGGCTAAACATAAGAGGCTGGGCGTGGGCCGGGCTGGCATGGAACGTCGCATCGAGTCGGAAACAAAAAAACCGGACTCCTCGGCTACCACGCTTTGATACTATGCAAACAGGATGAGAGTATGCGCAGATGACAAATGTATGCTCGGCGGTCGAGTTGGTATTTGGGTGCAGTCGCAAGCATAGGGGATCTGGTGATTCTCCGCTCGAGCGGAGAATCCTCTGGAATTCCACTTCCGATTATTTCATAGTAGGAAATCGAGGTGTGTCATGGATGTCACGTAACGAAGATTGAGAAAATTCAATATAAGCGGATAGGTCTGAAGAGCGAGACGGTGAGGCTGAGAAGCCCGTCGGGCCCGATGAAGGGACTGGAAAGCACGGGCCGATGAAAATCAGCACGCGACCCGATGTGGGGCCGCACGGTGGCGATGGCCTCCGCCCAGCCATGCTGTACGCACGATTTCGTGCTACGGGCTGCTCGGAGTGGGACCGCTTGTCGCTTCGCCGGTGATTGTTCCTGGCCAGATTGGCCGGTGGAAGATCGCTGGAGGATATTGCATATCATGAAACGCAGGATAAATCTTAAGTTCCTGCTCGGTATGGTCATTGGCTGTGCCTTACTGGGCGGTGGAACGCACCTGGTGCATGGCTTTCTGGAACAACGCAACGTCGGAGGCCTGCTCAAGCAGGCAGACCGGGCCGAACGTAACGGCGACCGTGCTGGGACTGAGAAGTACCTGGGACGCTACCTGGCCTTTCGGCCCAATGATGGCGAGGCTTTGGCTCGGTATGGCCTGACGCTCGCCGATGGCGCCACCTCGGGACGAGTCCAACTGCAGGCTCTGCAGGTCCTGGAACGGGCTCTCGCGCACACTTCGAATCGCGACAAGATCCGCCGCCGCATCGCGGTACTGGCGATGTCGCCGGAGGTCGGGAAGTTTAAGGAAGCCAAGGAGCATCTTGTCACCCTGCTTCTCAAACCATCGCCAGGCAGTGGCACGGAGCCGGAGGAAGGCCTCCGCCTGGAAGCGTTGTTGCTCGAGTTCGGTCGTCAGGATCTTCAGAAAGGGCCGTCCCCGGCACTCGAACAACTGCTGGGGCGCCCTGAAGCAGAGATGATGGACCTGCTTGGCCGTTGCCTCGAAGAGCAAGCTCGAACAGGGCGACGCGATGAGGCGGACAACTGCTATCGAAAAGCCTCAGCCTGCTACCGTCTCGCCCTGGCGCAGGCTCCGGATCGGATTGACGTCTACGTCCGGCTGGCCGCGCTTCTGAGGGGTCCGATCGGCGAGCCGGCTCAGGCCGATCGAGTCATGGACGCGGGCGAGATCGTTGACGGCCTCGTCGCCAAGAACTCTCATTCGTATCGCGCGTACCTGGCGCGTGCGCAGTATCGCAGAGAGTTTGGCTTGCCGGGCAGTGCGGAGGACGTGGCGCGATCGCAGCAACTGGCTCCCGAGGAGGCTGATGTCATTGTGGCCGCCGGGGAAATCACCCGGGAGAAAGGCCAATTCGAGGAGGCGCGGAAGCTCCTCGGGAAAGGGATGGAACTTTATCCGCAAGATGTGCGGATGTATCAGGGAATCGCCGAAATCGAGACTCAGGCCGGTCGGCCCGACGAGGCCGTGGTGATCTTGCGCCGGGGTGATAAGGCATTGCCCGACCAGAAAAACTTGCAATGGAATCTGGCCGACCGGTTGATCAACGCAGGGAAGCCGGAGGCGAAAACCGTCATCGCCAGGCTGCGCAAGCAGGCGGAGATTTTCCAGCCGGCGGTCGACTATCTCGAGGCACGTTTGCTGCTGAACGAAGGGGAGTGGGCCGAAGCCCTCCGTCGCCTGGAAAAAGCCCGGGCGCTGATGGCGAATGTGCCCGACCTGAAAAGTCTGACCGCGCAGGCCGACCTCCTGCTCGCTCGCTGCTACGAGCAATTGGGTAACCCCGAGCAACAACTGGCCGCTAGCCGACGTGCTCTGACTCTCGAGCCTAGATTAGTGCGTGCCCACCTCTCGCAGGCCTCCGCCTTGTTGACGCTGGGCCGGGCCGACGAGGCGCTCGAGGAATTCCGCAAGGTCGCTCCCGAGGCTCCTGAGGCCAGGATCGAGGTGGCGCGGCTGCTGCTCGCCCGGAACCTCCGGTTGCCGGAGGGGCAACGTCGCTGGTCGGAGGTCGACAAGGCTCTGGGCGAGGCGGAGCACGCCGTGGCGGATCTTGCCGAAGTGACCCTCCTCCGCGCTGAGGCTCTCGCGGCCCGGGGGCAATTCGATCAAGCCCGCGAACGGCTCCAGCAGGCTCGGAAGTCGCAGCCAAATCGGGTCGAGCTCTGGGTCGCCTTGGCCAAACTGGCCGGGCGCCAGGGCAAGCCGGAGGCCCTCCTGACCGCCCTGGACGAGGCAGAGAAGCAGCTCGGCGATCGAGTCGAGCTCCGACTGGCCCGCGCCAACTACTGGGGGCAACGCGGCGGTGAGGGAGCCCGCGAGGCTCTGGAACCACTGGCGGCGAACCTCGACAGGTTCTCCGAGCTGGACCGCGTTCGCGTCGAGGATGGGCTGGCCGATGCGTTCGCTCAACTCGGTGACGTGCGTCGGGCCGAGCAACTCTGGACCGACGTGGCCGAGCGACGGCCCAATGACCCACGCGCCGCGATCCGATTGTTCGGCCTGGCCCTTCAAGTCGGAGACCAGGCGGATCATGCAACCTTGGCTCGTGCTGTCGAGCGTCTCCGTCACATCGAAGGCGAGGACGGGGTGCTCTGGCGCGTTGGTGAGGCGACGCTCCTGATTCGGCAGGCCCGCCAGGGCGACTTGAAGCGGCTCGATCAGGCCCGCCTGCTGCTTGCCGAGGCGGCTAAGCGACGGCCGGAGTGGTCGCAGGTGCCTCTGCTCGAGGCCGCGATCGCGGAGCAGGAAGGGAGCCCGGAGCGGGCTATCGAGGCCTTCATGCGGGCGATCGATCGTGGTGCGAGGCAGGCCCTGGTCATCCGTCGTACGGTCGAGCTTCTGAACGATCAGCGCCGCTTCGCCGAGGCCGATCGCGTCATCCAGAAGTTGCTCGATCAGGGACCCGCGGTCGGAATCTTGGGACAGTTGGCCGCCGAGAAAGCGCTGCGGCACCGCGATCGAACGAAGTCTCTGGAACTGGCGAGCCGAGCGGTCTCGCCCCAATCACGCGATTACCGGGATCACCTCTGGCTCGGTCAGACCTACTGGTCGGCCGGGGAAAAGGCGAAGGCCGAGGCCGCGCTGCGCCGCGCCTTGGAACTGGGGGAATCCGTCCCCGAAACCTGGATCGCCTGGGTCGAATATCTCTCCAGGACCGGCCAGAAAGCGAAGGCTGAAGCGGCGATCCCGCAGGCGCAGCGCAAGCTCCCACCGGATCGTGCTCCGCTGGCTCTGGCGCTCTGCTACACGGCGACAGGCCAGCTCGATCGGGCCGAGGAGCTGTATCAGACCACCCTGGCCGCCCGGCCCAATGACCCGGCGACTCTGCGCGTTGTGGCAGATTTCTACCTTCGGACCGGCCAGCAGGCGAAGGCCGATCCGTATTTGAAGAAACTTCTCGATGCTCGGATTCGAGCACCCGAGTCACTGGTCACCTGGGCAAGGCGTAAGCGTGCGTTCGGCCTGATGCTCCAGGGCGGCTACCGACAGATCCAGGAGGGGCTGGCACTCATCGAACGCAACCTCCAAGGTCGGGATGATGTCGAAGACCAGCGGGCCAAGGCCCTTCTTCTTGCGAAGAAACCGGGTGGCCTACGTCTCGCAATCCGAACGCTCGAGGACCTGGAACGTCGTCAACCCTCAACACCCGACGAGACCTTCGTCCTGGCCCAACTCTGCGAATCCAGCGGCGATTGGGCCCGTGCTCGTTCCTTGATGCTCAGTCTGCTGTCAGCCGACGGCGAAAACCCGCTCTATCTGGCCTCCTTCACGCGGAGCCTCCTGCGGCATAGCCAGCACGATGATGCGCAAACCTGGCTCGACCGGCTTGCGAAGGTCATGCCCGATCACCCCCAGGTCATCGAGTTGAAAGCTCGCTTGTTCGTCGCTCGGAATCAGGGGAATGATGCGGTTACTCTGATCAAGGCCTACGTTAAAGATAAGGAAGAATATTTGACGCTGTTCGCGGCGTTGCTGGAAGAATTGAGCCAACCCAGCGCAGCCGAGTCATTGTTCCGCGATGCCGTCAAACGTTCCAGAAAACCCGAAACGACCCTCGTGCTTGCGGAATACCTTGCTCGTTCTGGGCGAGTCTCCGAGGCGCTCGACCTCTGTGATCGGGCCTGGACGACATGCGATCCCGAGGCGGTCGGCCACTCCAGCCTTCGCGCGGTGTATGCGGCCAAGGCTAGTCACGATCAGATCAGACGCGTTGGCGGCCGGCTCGAAGCGGCGGTCCGGACGAATCCAGATTCGATCGGGCTCCAGTTCGATCTCGCGAACCTCTATAGCTATCAGGGAAATTACAGGGACGCTGTGTCGCTCTATCGACGAATCTCTGAGCGGAACAAGGTCAACGACGGCCCATTGAACAATCTTGCCTGGCTTCTCGCGGTGGCCGAAGGCAAGGGAGCGGAGGCACTCGCCGTCATTGGCCAGGCCATCGCCTTGGCGGGGCCGACGCCGGAACTGCTGGATACCAGAGCCGTCGCTCATCTCGTCATGGATCGGAATGACCTGGCGATTAAGGACCTGGAAGCCGCTATCTCGGTAAGCCCTTCGCCAGAAATGTACCTGCACTTAGCCCAGGCTCGCTTTCTGGCGAAAGACCGTGCGGGCGCCGACACGGCGATTCGGGAAGCGAAGACTTCGGGGCTCCAGGTCGACACACTCCATCCGCTCGAACGCAAGGCCTACGACCAACTGCTCGCCGACTTGAGCCGGCAGTAACCCCTTCTTCCCCGATGCGTTTCGGGTGATTCCCTGTACTTTTCAAGGAGAGGAGACGCCGCGGAAATACTTGTCATGGCCAGCACTAGGTTACATCAGTATTGATGTAAATGGCTCGATTGATCTCATCGCTCGAGACCCACAACCGCTGGACGGGCTCTCGCACTCGGTGGTTTATCCGAGGGCATCGCGCTTCCTCGCCGACACCAGCACAACTAGAGAACCCGTCCCCGCTTCAGTCACCTTTTCAAGGGAACAGGAGCATTTGGAATGACTCGAACTTACGTCAAAGGACTCGCGGTCATCGCCGCATTCCTGGCGCTGACCTCTCCGATCGCGCCAGCGTCAACGATTCTCAATTTGACGGAGGCAGGAAACAATGCGAACGAAACGGCCGCAATCGGCGGTAACTTTATCGTTCAGCAGACCACCCTCTCGAATGGTACGGGGGTTCTTGACTCCTTCGTGCGACTTCGAGCTGAAGGCAGAAACACGAGCGAGCAAGGCTATAACACGGACTTTCGTCCCCTTCAGTTCGACGAGAAATCGTCCCCGGCATACACCCATTCGCTGCTCCTGAGTGATGTGCCGATCGTAAACGTTGGAGGCACCGATTATCGCCAATTCGTGCTGGATATCAACGAAAAGCACGGCGAGACGAGGAGTCTCCTGTCGCTCAACCAAGTGCAGATTTTCTTGCGAGATTTTGGAGATCTCGGCGGGGCCTTCGTCCAGTCGGCGGCAACGAGCACGACTCCGCCCGTGATCGCGTTCGTAGACCCATTCTCGAGCGAGGTTTTCAGGCTCAACAACAACAACTCGAGCTTCTTTGAGATTCAACTCAACGCGGCGCTCAATTCGAGAACAAACCCGGGCGACATGTTCCTCTACGTTGCGGACGCCGCATTCCAGACCGTTGTCGGTACGAACCCGGACCGACAGTATGTCTATCTCTATTCGCAATTCGGCTCGCCGCCGGGCGCCTACGCGACCAATGGGAAATACGAGGAGTGGGCCATCCTCAAGAATTCTCCCAACCCTGTCCCCGAACCCTCCACGGTAGCTCTCGCTCTTACCGGACTCGGCACCCTCGGGGTCGCGGGTCTGCGTCGCCGTCGGTCGTGCCCCGTCTCGGCTTGATCGGCTCGGTTTGACCTCGCGCTGGACAGACCCCTCGGGCCACGCGCCGGAGGGACGAGTTAACTCGCCCCGGGTTGACCTGAGAACCAGGTCAATCCGGGGCTTTGTTTTGCCCGCACGTGCGGAATCGCGACTCTTCAGACTGCTCCATCGGCCACATCAAGGAGCCGGTATCCGATCGGCTAGGACTGTGGCCGAGTCATCAACGGGATTTTGGGTCATTAACGATTCCCAAACGGCTCGAGCGGAGACGCTGAGGCCCGCCGCTGGTCGTCCCAACCCCAGGCCGTAGTTCTCTGACCAGAACGTCTGTCGCGATCGCTGGAGCACCGCAATGTGTCGAGAATACCTCGCCAGGAAATCCATTGCCACGGCCTGAGGTTCGACATAATTGACACCTGGTCTCAATTTGAGGACGATTGAATCAGAGTTCGCAAAGCTTGATCGTGAATACGTAATTGATTGACGTGAGAAATGTGGGAATATTGATTTGGTCTGCTCGGTTCGGTCATGGTGCATTGGAGGAAATAATAGGCCGAGACAAGCCTTTTATGGATAAAATAAGAAGGTGTCATGCCAGGGTTTGCGACATAATAACGTATGTGCGTAGAGCCTAATAGCGAACTCACCATTTTCGGTTGTAAATTTTTCAGAAGCTGCAATATCGTTTAGTGCAGAGAGAACGTCGGGAAGCAATCCCAGTTTGGTTCAAGACCGTCGATGATCGACGGCTCTGTGACGCGACGATTTGCGTCTTGAAATTGAACGATAGGCCGGCTCGCTGATCATCACACTCACCGTCTTGGTTGCACAGGCATCAGCCTGAAGCCCACGGTTGAGGGTTGACGGTCGCACACATCTCGACGGTGCATTTGCACCTCCGTTGAGGTGGGCCGTGGTTCCTAATCGTCTGGCATGCGATCGAATATTGAGGTTGCCTATGCAACCCATCGGCCAAGGGTACGCACCGAACTATTCCAGTGGGTCAAGTACTGCACCCCATGGGCAGAAGGTATGCGCTGGATTTCGCTCATCATCGAGCGTTCGTCGGGGAGTCATCATTTGGAGGTTGAGGGGGGCGTTTCAAGAGCAGGGTTTGGAGAGCCAGCCTCGGATTCCGTCAGCGTGGCGGAACGGCCCGGCGATCGAATCATGGCGTGGTGGGTTCACCTTTGAATTAAGTGTCACAGTCGCCTTTGATTTGGCGGTGACGTTCAGCCAACCAAAGTTGTGTGTGGACCTCGAAGCGTGATTCCTTCGCCTGGAACTTGGGCGTGCCAGGCGCTCCGAACTGCACTCGAAGATTCAGGAGGTCCAGACGATGGTTTTTGCCCTCTCCGGGATCTCGGACCCTGTGAAGCGAATCGCGTGGACTCTTGTCGGACCGCCAAAATCACGAGGTCGAGGTTTGGACTCAGAAGCTCAGGGGATTCAGGGACCCAAGTCCAATTCGCTGAGGAACGAAGTGCGGAAGCCGAAAATCGTGCATCTCCTTGAGGCCTCTTCGGTGATGAGGGCCGAGACACTGGTGAATCTCTTGATGCGGCGATTTGCCGACAAATACCAGTTTACTAGCATCTGCATCGGCACTCCCAGTGCCCCGCTTGAGGAGTTCGCCCTCGGCGGCCATCCCGTCTATTTCCTTGAACGCAAACTCGGCCTGGATTGGCGATGCTCGCGTCGATTGGCTTGCCTGCTTCAACGCGAGAGAGCCGACCTGGTGCACGCTCATCAGTCCGCGGCTTTATTCTTTGGGTTATTCGCAAGGCTGCAGTATATGAACCCAGCGGTCTTGTGCACGGACCATGATCGGCCACATCCCGACTACCCGTCGCCGAGACGAGCGTCGATCAACCGGATGCTTCTCGAGAGTCGTGATCGGGTGGTCGCGGCGAGCCGGTCAGTACGGCAGGCCTTGATCTTGAATGAGGGACTTCTCCCCGAACAGGTGGGCGTGGTTTACAACGGAGTCGCCAACTCGGAGATCCAGAACGTCGGGGACGCTCAACTGATCCGGCATCAACTTGGTGTCGGTGCGGATACGTTCTTGATCCTTCAGGTGGCTCCGTTCGAACTCTGCCAGAACCAGAGCCTTGCCATCCAGGCAATGGAACAAGCGGTCCGTGAGCTTCCCGCAGTCCGCCTGGTCCTTGTGGGAGCCGGTCCGGAGCTAGAGACGATCCGCACGATGGTTTCTCGGAGCCGTCTCGAGCCTTATGTGACCTTTCTTGGAGCTCGGTCCGATACCAGCACGCTCCTGCGGGCCGCAGACCTGGTGCTTTCGACGAGCATTGGCAAGGCCGATACCTCGGTCTTGATCCAGGCTCTCGCAGGAGGCTGCCCGGTGGTGGCAACGCGCGAGGGCGCAGTCGCCGAGATCGTCGAGGACCGCGTTTGTGGCTTTCTGGTCAGCCCGGGCGATTACGGAGCGCTGGCCGAAATGATCGTGCGACTCGGCTCGAGTCCTCGACTTCGCGAGCAATTCGCGCTCCAGGGGCGGATGCGGGCAGCCAGGATGTTCTCTGAACAAGAGACGTCGGATTGCTACGCTGCGATTTATCAAACGATGTTGGTGCCTTGACGGATTCCCTGTCACAGGAGGAGCGAGCGATGCCCATTTTGCCTGCAGAGCCGGAGATGTACCCCGACACGCTCTGGGACAGTGAATGGCTCGGAGCCGAGGAGGATCATCGATGGTGGTGTTTGCACACGAAACCGCGTCAGGAGAAAATGCTCGCTCGTGTTCTCCGGGCCCGAGGTGTTGCGCACTACCTGCCCAAGGTGACCCAGGAGTCCCGGACGCCGGGCGGCCGCAAGATCGAGTCCACAATTCCACTCTTTCCGGGCTATCTGTTTCTCTACGGTGACGATCACGATCGCGCTGAGGCAATCCAGGGAAATCATCTCGCGAATATGCTCGAGATTTGGGATCAAGAGGCACTCGAGCGCGATCTCCGCGGAGTCCATCGCATGCTCAGCTCAGGGATGGCGATCACAGCCGAGCCAAACCTCCAGGTCGGGGATCTCGTCCGGATTTTGACCGGTCCACTTCGGGGACTCATCGGAACCATCACACGTCGCAACGGTCGGGACAAGTTAGTGGCCGTTGTCCATTTCCTCGGCCGAGGGGCGGCGATCGACCTCCAGGACTGGCAGGTCGAGCCGGTCAGTGACAGCACGGAGCTCTTCACCGGTCAAGTCCGCATTGCCGAGCGAACAATGAGTGCCCGGTTCGTATCCTCGGCCTCCTGACGTGGGCCGAACTGTCGTCGCGTGGCTCGACGCTTCAAGTGAGTTGAAGATCGAGAGGACCGCACTTCATGGAAGAGAGAGTAATGAACGGAAGTCGGATCCTGGATCGGGTTCTTACGCAGTAGGCCCTGCGGATCAACGACGACTCGGTCATTTCGACGTTGGTGCTCGCAATCGCCGTCATACAGTTGAATCAACCTCGGCTCATGGTTGCAGTCGGTTGACTCGTAAGACCGCGAGCCGCATTCCCTGAGCCATGGCTGTCGTGCGCGACTCGATGCTCGCGGCGTTCGGATCCTCGACGCCGTAAACGAGGGAACTTTCCCGATTGTCGATGGTGCCGATTGGCATGCCCCCTTCATGCCTGGGGTCTCACAGGTGGACACATTGGCAATCTAATAGGATCTGACGCTGGCGAACCAGCGCAATGCATGCCGCACATTATGGGACACCGATGTCCTTCTGTCCACGAAGGAAATTGATCCATGATCGCTGCCAAGATAACCAACGCCCGTACGACCGACCCGAATCAGGCTGCCGACAACCCGGAGAGCTCCGAGCTCATTCTTCGGGTGGCTCGGACCAAAGTCGTCGTCGACTTTCTCACAGCACTGTTGCTCATGATTCCGGCCGCTCCTCTCATACTCGTGACAATGGTCCTCGTCAGGCTGACGTCGAAGGGACCGGTGATTTACACCCAGATTCGACTTGGCCATGGGGGCCGGCCTTTTACCATCTTCAAGATCAGGACGATGCATAATAACAGTGAACTGGCCACCGGCCCTTGCTGGTCGAGTGTTGACGATCCGAGGATCACACCACTTGGTCGGTTCCTCCGTCGCACCCACCTCGACGAGCTTCCTCAACTCGTGAATGTCTTGCGTGGCGAGATGAGTTTGGTGGGTCCGAGACCGGAGCGGCCCGAATTCGTCGGCCAACTCGAAGTCGTCTTGCCGCGTTACCGGGAGCGTCTCGCGGTGCGTCCAGGCGTGACGGGGCTCGCACAGATTCACTTGCCGCCGGACACCGATCTCTCGAGCGTCCGCCGCAAATTAACCTGCGACTTGCATTATATCGAGCAAATGAATCTCTGGCTGGACCTGCGTGTCACGGCATGCACCGCGCTCGGCTTGCTCGGGATTCCTCACGCCACCTCATCCAAGTATCTTTGTTTGCCGAAACTGAACGACTACAGCTGGACCCCAGCCGTGTGCAAACAAGTTGAGCGGACAACGTCCGCGAGGAATGGGCGGAGCATGGAGAGCCACGCCGTTCCGCTTGGATATGCGGTCAGGCTCAGCCGGTCGGAAAAGGTCATTCCGGCCTTCAAGACTCTCGATCAGACTCCTCACAGTGGCCATTGAGAGATCGTTTTCAAGGTGTCTGGGGCCGCGTGAATAGCCTCGCGGCGGTCGCGTGGCTCGAAGTCTCCCCGAGATTCAGCGAATCGACAAATTATGAGCCAAACAATTGAAGTCCCTGTCATCACGGCACCGGTAAGCGAAGTTTCCAACCAGGCACAGAGCCCGGTCGCCGTGATCCTGCCACATCAGAAGTGGCGAGTCCTTGATTTTAGCGAGATCTGGGCTTTCCGAGAACTCTTCGCATTCCTCTGCTGGCGGGATGTGAAAGTCCGTTACAAGCAGACGGTCCTCGGCGGGGCATGGGCCATCCTTCAGCCGCTGATGACGATGGTCGTCTTCAGCATCTTTTTCGCGAGGCTGGCGAACGTTTCCACGGGCGGAATTCCATATCCGCTGTTCGCGTTCGCCGGCCTCCTCCCCTGGACCTACTTTGCAAATGCGATCGCCGCCGCCGGACAGAGCGTGGTTGGCAATGAGCGGCTGATTACGAAAGTCTACTTCCCAAGACTCCTCATTCCGCTTTCCTCGGTGGGAGCCGGGCTCGTTGATTTCGCGGTGGCGAGCGGCATGCTTGGGGTGCTGGTGCTCTATTACGGCATCTATCCCTCGATGTCGTTGCTGCTGTTCCCGGTCATGGTATTTGGCCTTGCCGTGGCGGCGGCAGGCATCGGTTCCCTGTTGGCAGCCTTGAACGTGGCCTACCGAGATTTCCGCTACGTCATTCCGTTCTTAGTGCAGCTCTGGATGTTCGCCACCCCCACCGTCTACATGGATTCCACTTCGATGGTGTCCGGCGTCTGGTCCTGGCTCATGCCACTGAATCCCGCCTATGGACTGATTGCCAACTTCCGTGCCGTCGTTCTCGGGGGCACGCTCGATCCTTATTCCCTGGTGATCTCCCTGGCGGTCTCCGCGGCGATGTTCGCCGTGGGAACACTTTACTTTCGTCGCGTCGAACGCGGTTTCGCCGACATTATCTAGCACCGAGACGTACCATGGAAAAGCTCAAGATTGGAATGATCGGGTGCGGCTACTGGGGACCGAACCTGATCCGCAACTTCTCCGCCTGCCCGACTACCGAAGTGGTGGCCGTCTGCGACGCAAACCCAACGCGACTTGCCACAATCGGTCAAAACTATTCTCACGTGAAGTTGGCAAATTCGGTCGATCAGTTGCTCGACGTGCCGCTCGACGCAGTGGCGATCGCGACGCCCGTTTCGACCCATTTCGCGCTCGCCCACCGCTGCCTCGAGGCGGGGCTTCACGTCCTGGTCGAGAAGCCGCTGGCCTCAAACGTTCATGAAGCCCAGACGCTCATCGATCTGGCAGAGCGTCAGCAGCGGATTCTGATGGTTGACCATACCTACCTCTTCAACAACGCCGTCCGCAAGATCAAAGAGCTGATCGAATACGGCGAGCTGGGCGAGATCTACTACATCGATAGCATTCGGATCAATCTCGGACTCTTTCAGCACGACATCAACGTCGTCTGGGATCTCGCACCACACGACCTTTCGATCGCCGACTATCTCGTCGACTTCGAGGCCAGAAGCATCTCGGCATGGGGTTGCGCCCACACCAGCCGCGGGACTGAGGACATTGCTTACGTCAACGTCGACTACGGCGACCAGATGCTCGCGAACTTTCACGTCAACTGGCTCTCCCCCGTGAAGGTCCGCCAGATGATTTTCGCCGGTTCACGCAAGAGCGTGGTCTTCAACGAACTCAATTCCACCGAGCCAGTCAAGGTGTACGACCGCGGCATCGAATTCGGCGAAGGGGCCGAGGGTCGGCGCAAGCTCCTCGTCGGTTACCGCACGGGCGATGTGTGGAGCCCCCACATTGAGGCGGGCGAGGCGCTTCAGACGATGGTGGGTCATTTTGCCGAGTGCATCCGAGAGGGTAAGACGCCTCTGAGCGACGGTTGGATGGGCTTGCGAATTACCCGGCTACTCGACGCGGCGAACCGCAGCCTCCGCGCCCAAGGGGGCCGAGTCGTGCTTTCTCACGGGGACCTTGACCATGTCAACCCGGACTCACCCGCGATCGGACCCAACGAACGGAATTCGGATCGCCCCAGACGTCCGGCTCGGCCGCGACGTGATCTTTCACTGCTTCGTTAATCTCTACGGATGCTCGATCGGCGATGAGACGCGGATCGGGAGTTTCGTCGAGGTCCAGAAGAACGTGGTCATCGGCGCCCGCTGCAAAATCTCCAGTCACACGTTCCTCTGCGAGGGAGTCACGATCGAAGACGAGGTCTTCATCGGACACGGAGTGATGTTTATCAATGATTCCGACCCTCGAGCGACCTGTGACGGACGCACCATGACCGAGAGTGATTGGTGCGTCGAGCCCACGCGGATCTGCAAGGGGGCCTCGATCGGTAGCGGAGCCGTGATTCTTGGTGGTTTGACGATCGGACCAGGGGCGTTGGTCGCCGCGGGGGCCGTTGTGACCCGCGATGTGGCCGCGCGAGGAGTCGTTAAGGGAGTTCCGGCTCGACAATTTCGACTGCGGGAGCTACCAGGAGTACCACGCTGATGACCATTGCTACCGGAACCGTCCCAACCGGCGCAGGGGTTTGCTTGACTCCGCCGCCGATCCCTCTGCTCGATCTGAAGGCCCAGTACCTGGGGCTTCGTGATGAGATCTCGCAGGCACTTCACGAGGTCGCCCACAGTTCGACCTATGTGCTGGGGCCCCGAGTCAAGGAGTTCGAGAAGGCCTTCGCCGCCCACGTCGGGGCCCGCCATTGCATCGGTGTCAATAGCGGTACCTCGGCGCTCCACCTGGCCCTGATCGCCGCGGGAGTCGGGCCGGGTGATGAGGTCATCACCGTTCCCATGACCTTCATCGCGACAACCTGGGCCATCAGCTATGTCGGCGCAACGCCCGTCATGGTCGACGTTGATCCGGTCACCTACACTATGGACGTCGACCAGGTCGAACGGAAGATCAACTCGCGAACCAAAGCCATTCTTCCGGTCCATCTCTATGGCCAGCCGGCCGCCATGGGGCCGCTCTTGAAACTCGGACGGCGACACGGCATTCCCGTGATTGAAGACGCCGCTCAGGCTCACGGTGCTCGCTATCAGGATGCGGGAGCCGGAACCCTGGGACACTCGGGCTGCTTCAGCTTTTATCCCGGAAAGAACCTGGGTGCCTATGGCGAGGCGGGGGCGATCGTTACCCACGACGACCAGATCGCCGCCCGGCTTCGCTCTCTGAGAGACCACGCCCAGAGTCAGCGATACCATCACGATGAGATCGGCTTCAATTACCGCATGGATGCGTTCCAAGGGGCCATCCTCGGTATCAAACTCCGCTATCTCGAAGCCTGGACCGAAGCGCGTCGCCGTCTGGCTGCTTCATATCTCGATCGACTTGCCGACGCGCCCCTCCAACTACCGACCGAAGCACTCGATCGCCGCCACGTCTGGCATCTCTTCGTCGTTCTCCATCCGGAGCGGGACCGGCTGCGCGACGCGTTGGAGGCTCGTGGGATCGGTACCGGGCTGCATTACCCGGTCCCAGTTCATCTTCAGAAAGCCTTTGCCCACCTCGGACATCACGAGGGTGATTTTCCAGTCAGTGAGCGGATCGCGCGGGAGTGTCTGACACTGCCGCTCTACCCCGAGATGACCGAGGCGCAGCAGGAGCGGGTTGTCGAGGCCTTGCGGGCCGTTTTCCGGGAGGAGCAGGTATGACCACGACCCTGAAAGGAAGGACAATCCTCGTGACCGGCGGTGCGGGCTTGATCGGCTCACACATCGTCGATCAATTGATCGACGAGGGGGCGGGCGAGATCCGCGTGCTCGACAACATGGTTCGCGGTTCCGAATCCAACCTGGCTCCCGCGCGGGCACGTCGCGAGATCAAATTTATTCAAGGAGATGTCCGTGACCGTGAGAAGGTCGCCCAGGCCGTCGCTGGGTGCGATTACGTCTTTCATCAAGCGGCGATTCGGATCACCCTCTGTGCCGAGCAGCCCCGCGATTGCATGGACATCCTGGTCATGGGGGCCTTCAATGTTTTCGAGGCGGCGATTGCCTCGGGGGTGAAGAAGATCGTCTATGCCTCTTCAGCCTCGGTCTACGGCGCGGCCGAGGTTTTTCCCACGGACGAGCGCCATCATCCCTATCATAATCGCACGCTTTACGGCGCTGCGAAGCTGATGAATGAGGGGATTGCACATAGCTTTCACGACATGTACGGATTCCCGAGCGTAGGATTGCGGTACTTCAACGTCTATGGCCCTCGAATGGACGTCACGGGCGCTTATACGGAGGTCTTCATCCGTTGGCTCGATTGCATCGAACAAGGCAAGGCGCCGCAGGTCCATGGCGACGGTTCTGCATCAATGGACTTCGTATTCGCCGAGGACATCGCGCGGGCGAACCTCCTCGCGATGAAATCGGACCGGGTCGACGACGTCTACAACGTCGCCAGTGGGACGGAAACGACGCTTCTGGGCCTGCTGCAGGCGATGCACAATGCGACGGGCCGGCGAGCCCTGGCAGCGGAGCATCACCCGGCGCGGAAAGTGAACCCAGTTCCCCGGAGGCTGGCCGATACGACGCGAGCTCGCCGCGAGCTCGGTTTCTCAACCCAAGTCTCCCTGGAGGAAGGGTTGCGCAGGCTGGTGGCATGGCGACGCCAGATGATGCCCCAGCTCGAGGAGGTGGCAAAATGCTCGAGGTGAGCCCTCGAACCATCCCGATCGCACGACCTGACCTTGGCGAAGAGGAAGCCGCGGCCGCGCGCAGGGTGATACTCTCGGGTTGGATCACCCAAGGTCCAGAGGTTGCGACTTTCGAGGACGAGTTTGCTGCATATGTAGGGACAACCCACGCCTGTGCGGTCGCCAATTGCACGGCCGCGCTTCACCTTGCGCTGCATGCGCTTGGCGTCGGACTCGGCGATGAGGTCATCACGGTGAGCCACTCGTTCATCGCCACCACCAATGCCATTCGGTACTGCGGAGCTGTCCCCGTTTTCGTGGACATTGATCCGCGGACGTACAACATCGACCCAGGCCTGATCGAGCGAGCAATCACATCGCGCACCCGAGCCATCCTACCGGTCCACCAGGTTGGCCTGCCTTGCGATATCCTCCCCATTCTTGAAGTCGCCGCACGGCACAACCTACCTGTGGTTGAAGACGCCGCCTGTGCAATTGGAAGTGAGCTCCGGGTTCAACAGAAATGGGAACGGGTTGGTAAGCCACACAGCCTTGTGGCCTGCTTTTCGTTCCACCCCCGCAAGCTGCTGACGACCGGTGACGGAGGAATGCTGACAACTCTCGACCCGGAACTCGACCGGAAATTTCGCGTGCTCCGCCAGCATGGAATGAGCATCTCCGACACGACCCGACACTTGGCCACCACCGTCGTGTTTGAGGAATACTCAATGCTCGGCTTCAACTACAGGATGACCGATATTCAGGCGGCCGTCGGTCGCGTTCAACTCAAACGTCTTCCGGCGTTACTGATGCGCAGGAGCAAGCTTGCTTCGCATTATACGGAGAGAATTAAAGGGATTTCGGGCCTCATTCCTCCGCACGTTCCTGCTGGTGTGAGAACCAATTATCAGTCGTATGCCGTTCAGGTTACGGATCAGTATGCCACCAGCCGCGACCAGTTGATGCGGAAGCTCCTGGAGCAGGGAATTAGCACTCGCCGCGGAATCATGAACGCCCATCAGGAGGCGGCTCACACGGATCTCGCGCATAGTGACCTGACCTGTTCCCAAGTCGCTCGCGACAGTGTGATCTTGCTCCCGCTTTTTGCCGAAATGACCCTCGAGGAAGTCGACCGAGTGGTTGACGCGCTCATCCCATGAATACGCTCCTTCCGGGCTTGAACCCAAGACGGCTCGCAAATCTGATGCGACATGCCGTCCGCCGCTGTCGACTCGATCTCTCAGGAGCGGTTGTCGTGACCGAAGCGGCAACGAGCTCGTATGTCGTAACTCCGATTCTTGCGGCCATGGCAGGCGCGAATAAGGTCTTTGCCATCGCTCAAGCCTCCCGCCATGGAACTGTGCAGGACGTGATCGACCAGACCAAGGCGGTCGCACATGCCGCCGAGGTCCCGGGAATCGTCGAGGTTATCACCGCTCTGAGCCCAGAGATTGTGGCGCAGGCTGACGTGATAACGAACAGTGGCCATGTGCGGCCGATCGACGAACGAATGGTCGCTCACCTTAAGCCGGGTGCTGTGATTCCTCTGATGTACGAGTCCTGGGAACTGCGAGCGTCGGATGTCGACCTCGAGGCCTGTCGCACTCGAGGAATCGCTGTTGCCGGGACGAACGAACGACATCCGGAGATCGATGTCTTTTCTTATCTCGGGATGATGGCTGTGAAACTCCTCCTGGATGCCGGTGTTTCGGTCTACAGGAGCCGGATCCTTGTCCTGTGCGATAACCCATTCGAGCCGTACATCCGCCGTGGTCTCGTCGCCGCTGGAGCTTCGGTGGAATCCGCGGACCACCTGATCAGCGGCCTTTTGCCCGAGGAGGTCGATGCCATCGTGGTGGCTCAGCGGCCCAACGGTCATCCTGTCATCAGCGAACGCGAGGCGAGCTGGATCGCGGCGCGATATCCCGGGGCCGTTGTCACTCAGTTTTGGGGAGACCTCAATCGCGATGCCCTCGACCGAGTCGGCGTTGCCTACTGGCCCGACCGGGCGCCTGCGGCCGGCCACATGGGGGTCCTCCCCTCGGATATCGGACCTGAATCGATCGTACGTCTCCAAGCCGGAGGGCTTAAAGTCGCCGAGATCTTGTTGCGGGCAAATCAGGGAAAGCAAATCCGGGAATGGGAGTATGTCGATGTCGTCTAAACAAGACGCCACGAGAACCAGGGTGCTTCAACTAGGAGCGGGACCAACCGCCCTGAGTTGCCTGGACGCTCTGGTCGAGAGATTTCATGTCGTCGGGCTGGTCCGCGCCTGTCGTAGCGAAGAGGGGGAGCGAGAAGCGACCATCCGTCGCGCACGTGAGGTCGGTGTGCCTGTCCTCCAGGACGACTCGCTGGAAGCCCTTGAAACAAGCATCGACAAACTCACGCCTGAGTGTGTTGTCGTCTCCTCCCACGGACGAATTTTGCCGCCACGGTTGCTGGAGAAAAGTCGGTTCATCAACGTTCATTATGCCCCTCTGCCGAAATATCGGGGTCGGGCGAATGTGAACTGGGCGATCATCAACAGTGAGCCCTACGCTGGAATCACCATTCATACGATCAGCCCCGGGCTTGATGCAGGGAATATCCTTTATCAAGAGATCATCGAGGTGAGCGAAGGGGATGACGTCGCCAGCCTGTATGACAGGTTGAACTCGATTCAACGCAATCAAATCGCGGGAGTCGTGCAGGATCACTTGAACGGCTACGAAGGGGTCTCTCAGGATGAGCGGCAGGCGACTTACGGTTGCACCAGGGTACCCGATGATGGCGAGATCGATTGGTCTCGCCCCGCGATCGAGATCCAGAGGCTTGTCCGTGCCCTCGTTCCCCCCTTCCCTGGCGCCTTCACATACTTTCAGGGTCGCCGCCTCTTGATCTGGCGTGCAGAGGCCGTCGTGGATCCGCCTCGCTACGATGGGCGTGTGCCGGGCCGCGTCGTCGCCTATTCACGGAAAACGGGTACCGTCGACGTCCTTGCAGGTGAGGGGGTGGTGCGGCTGTACGACGTGCAACGTGCCACCGGAAAACGCGAACCCGCCGCACACGTCGTTACCTCCGTTCGAGAGACTCTGGGGCTTCGCACATCGGAGTTGCTGGCGCGGATCGAGCAACTCGAACGACTACTCGCGGAACGCCCCACCGCGGCCTGTTAGCGCTGGGTCACAAATAAGTTGCTCGCCACGGACGAGCGGGAGCGTCAGCCCCTGTCATCCGTCTGACGTAGGGGTAAACCGAGCGGGAAGGAGTTTGCCAGGAACGCCGAGCCGGCGAGAACTCGTAGGTCAAGTCTGGGCTTGGTCCTTCGAGAGCTCGCCGCCGGGTCGAACCTGGTCGCCAATTCTGCGCGGCTGTTGCCGTACGCCGAATCGCTTTCCAACGCCGCAGCGAGCGAGGCCAGAAAATGAGCCAGGTCGACATCATCGTCCCGTGCTATAAATACGGCCATTATTTGAGACAATGTGTTGAAAGTGTATTGACGCAGGTGGGCGTTGAAGCCCGGGTCCTGATCGTCGACGATGCGTCGCCCGACGACACACCGGCTGTCGCCGCGGAACTGTGCGCACAGGATCACCGCGTCGAGTATCGGCGGCATAGCATTAATCGAGGTCATATTGCGACATACAACCATGGCCTTGAGTGGGTCGCAGGTGACTATACGGTCTTGCTCTCGGCTGATGACCTCCTGACCCCTGGTTCCCTCTTTCGTGCTACCAAGATCATGGATGAACACCCGGATGTTGGTCTCACCTTCGGGCGAGATATCCATTTCAATTCGAGCCTCCCGTCGCCCAACGCACCACTTGAGCTGACGGAGCAGAATTGGCGAATCATTGCTGGTCACGATTATCTTAGGGCCGTCGCGAAGACCGCTCAGAACTTCATCCCGACTCCAACGGTGGTCGTGCGTACCGCCTTGCATCAAAAGTTGGGCGGCTACCGAGAAGGACTGCCGCATTCCGGCGATATGGAGTTGTGGATGCGATTCGCCGTCCACGCAAACTTGGCCGAAATGGATGTGGACCAAGCCTACTATCGTGTTCATGGCCAGAACATGAATTTGCGCAACTTCGGGACGCGCCAGGCCGAGATGGAACAAAGAAAGCTCGCCTTTGACTTTCTATTTCATAGATACGGGAGCAAAATCCCAGGCTGCAAACAGTTGCAACGGCAGGTCGCCGCCTGTGTTTCTAAGGAGGCACTCGATGAAGCGTATACAGCCTTCTATAAGGGCGATATCGCAAGTTGCCGAAATCTGGTCGAACTTGCCGTGAGAGCTGACCCGTCCACCAGTTCGTTGCTTTTTTACCAACGCCTCCGATGGATGCTTCGCATGGGCCTTCCGCTCACGCTGCTGGCCCGACGCCTACTCTTGAAACCACGATTACCTCGGGGCGAGAACGATGGTGATGGAAATGCTCCGAACCACTGACTTCCCTGGTAAATCAAATCGCAAATAAACTCGCAAATCAACCACGTTATGTCGCGGACATTCAGTGGCTAAGAAGATAAGACGTGGCAATCTGGTGATGGGATTCCGGCGTGGGTGATCGCTTGGAACTCGCGTTGTCGCCCCTTGATGAGCAAACGTATCGGCAAACTGGGACCCGTTTGGTTTGATTGCAAGTTTGAAGCGAGATCACCGGCGGGGCTCACTTTTCGTTTGTCCGAGACGGTTTTACCCACTTCCTCCTCAAGCCTGGATAGGGTGATGCCTTGTTACAAGTCAAAACCAGCCGCACACGACCCGTCCCGACCGTGGCTCGAGACTCGATTATCGTGGAGGGCGTCTCGAAGCGCTACCACCTAGGTTGCCGAGCGAGCGAGCGAGTTGATTCGCTACGAGAGGCGATCATGCTCGCGGCCGCCGCCCCATGGAACCGCCTCCGCGGGATCGGGCGACGAGATTCCACGGAGCCTCGGGGTTCAACCGACGTGCTCTGGTCGCTGAAAGATGTCTCATTCCGTGTTGGACGGGGTGAGGCAATCGGTGTGATTGGCCGCAACGGCGCGGGGAAGTCGACTCTCCTGAAGATCCTGAGTCAAATCACAGCCCCGACCACCGGTTCCATCAAGCTTTTCGGGCGTGTGGGCAGTCTGCTGGAAGTTGGCACAGGCTTTCACCCCGAGCTGACTGGGAGGGAGAATGTTTATCTCAACGGTGCAATTATTGGCATGAGTCGGAGTGAGATCTCACGTAAGTTTGATCAGATCGTAGAATTCGCCGAGGTTGATCGATTCATTGATACCCCTGTGAAGCGATATTCCAGCGGCATGTACGTTCGATTGGCGTTTGCCGTCGCGGCACACATGGAGCCTGAGATTCTGCTGATTGATGAAGTCCTTTCAGTGGGTGACCTGGCGTTCCAGAGGAAATGCATGGAGCATGTCAAACGGCTCCAAAAGCGTGACGTGACGCTCCTTTTCGTCTCCCACAATATGTTCTCCATCAAGGCGATCTGCGATCGGTCGATCTATCTCTCCGAGGGCAAGGTCGTCTTCGACGGTCGTACGGATGAAGCGATCCGGCTCTACGACCAAGAAGGACGCCTGGAGATGGCGACCTGGGCGCAGGCGATGGTGGGTTCAGATCCCACGAAACAGCCAATTTATATCACCGATATTGAAACCATGAATGAGGCCGGCGAGTCGCGCACCTTGTTTGATCACGGCGAAAGGATTCGGATCCGCCTGCATTTCGATGCGCAAGAAACCTTGCACGAGCCAAATTTCAATGTGGCTCTGATCCGGTCGGATGATGTGGCTTGTTGCAACTACAACACCGCGATGGACAAGTTTTCGACCGCCACGGTTTCGGGCGCTGGCGTTATCGAACTCCTCACACCTCCGATCAAGCTCGTCTCGGAACTATACTCAATCCAGGTCCTGGTTTGGGACGCCTCGTTCCAACGACTTTACTGCGCACAAGTTGGTAAAAATATTCATATTCGGCATCCCGAGTTGAACACCGAGTTCGGCGTTTTTCATGAGTCCGCCGAATGGAGTTGGGAAGGGTGAACGGCATTCGCTCCCCGAACCTCTCGAACCAGTCAAGTCTGGAAATTGAGACGAGTTTTCATTGGCGAGCCCGAAGGACCGTTATTGACCCGATGACTGGGCGAGCGCCGCGAACCGTTCTTGGTCTGCCTGAGAAGACAGCGGGAACGGTTTCCGCATTGGTTGCGTTTCCTGGAACCGCGGGCAACCTGCCCCCATTCGAGCTTCGTGGTGAAGGCCGCGTAGTCGACCTTCGCTACCCGCGCTAACGCCAACTCGCGATTATCCTCATCTCAGCCTACCTGGTAAAGGACAACTTGATGTTCAAACGCAACCGACGCCTTCGGCTGGCTGGCGATTTGCGACGATTTATGGCTCGTCCAAGCCTGGAGCCGCTCGAGGAGAAGATTCTCTTTGCCGTCAATCCCATCATCGCTGAGAATCAACTGCCAGGAACTCCCCAAAGCGAATGGGACATTCTTGGCTCGGGTGACACCTCAATTCAAGGGTTTGCGACCGACATCAGTGTCGACCAGGGCCAGACAGTCTCGTTCAAGATTAACGATTCCGCCATTGCCCCTTATCTCATTGATATTTACAGAATGGGCTACTACCAGGGGAACGGTGCCCGCAAGGTGGCGACGATTCCTTCGTCCCAAACGTTGCGAGTTGCTCAACCGGCTCCACTCACCGACTCTTCGACGGGGCTCATTGACGCGGGCAATTGGTCGGTCACCGCTTCGTGGGCGGTGCCTTCCACTGCCACGTCCGGGATTTACCTTGCCAGATTGAAGCGTGAGGATACTGGAGGTGCGAGCTTCATCTACTTTGTCGTACGAGACGACGATGGGCACTCTGACCTCTTGTTCCAGACCTCGGACACGACCTGGCAAGCCTACAACGACTGGGGCGGAGCGAGCTTTTACACCGGCCCACTCGGAGCGAATCCGAGCCGCGCCTATAAGATTAGCTATAACCGGCCGTTTATGACCCGGACGAGCACCTACGGCGGGCGAGATTTCGTTTTTGGCGAAGAGTACCCCATGGTTCGCTGGTTAGAAGCCAATGGGTACAACGTGAGTTACTTCACCGGCATGGACAGCGATCGTTACGGCGCGGAGATTCTCGAACACCAAGGTTTCCTGTCGGTGGGTCACGACGAGTATTGGTCCGGAGGGCAGCGAGCCAACGTTGAGGCCGCCCGGGATGCCGGCGTGAATCTCGCATTCTTCAGCGCCAACGAGGTCTACTGGAAGACGCGATGGGAACCGAGTATTGACGCCTCTCATACCCCCTATCGCACCTTGGTTTGCTACAAGGAGACCATTGCGGCCGCCAAGATCGATCCCTTGCCGAACGTCTGGACGGGCACCTGGCGCGATCCGCGCTATCGGACGGTCGGGGACGGCGGGCTCTCGGAGAATTCGCTAACAGGACAAATCTGGGTGGTCAACCGTGGTCCTGCCATGGAGACGGGGACGTCCTTTACGGTTCCCGAAGCTGACGGTAAGTTACGGTTTTGGCGGAATACCGCTGTGGCTGCCCTGGCGCCTGGCCAGACCGCAACTCTGGGGGACAAGGTACTCGGCTACGAATGGGATGAAGATCGTGACAATGAATTCCGTCCCGACGGCTTAATTCGCATGTCGTCGACCACCCAAGACGTTCCGCAACTCCTCGATGACAGTTATGTGAATTGCCCATTCGGTGGCTCTGGTGCGAATCCTGGAGGCGTCTGCGCTTCCTGTGGTTGTGTTGTTAGACCGGGGACGGCGACTCATTCCCTGACACTTTATCGTGCCAGCAGCGGAGCGCTCGTCTTCGGCGCGGGAACCGTTCAATGGTCATGGGGCCTGGACGGGACCCATGATGGCGGTCCGACAACGCCCGATCAGAGCATGCGCCAGGCCACTTTGAACTTGTTCGCCGATATGGGCGTTCAGCCCGGCACGATTCAGTCTGGCCTGGTCTACGCCACGATGACGACCGATGCCATTGGCCCGACATCGGTGATCACTTCACCCTCGGCCGGGACCAACCTCCAGGTTGGCGTGCCGATCACGATTACGGGGACTGCCTCCGATACGGGCGGCGGTCGAGTGGGGGGCATCGAGGTCTCGGTGGATGGCGGCAAAACATGGCGGCGTGCTCTGGGACGTGAGAACTGGACCTATTCCTGGACGCCGACGATCAGCGGCCTGATCCTCATTCAGAGCCGTGCCACGGATGATAGCGCGAATATCGGGGCTCCTTCGGCTAGCCTCTCGGTAAACGTCTCGCTCCTGGCCACGCCTTCGACCGGACTGGTCGCGTCCTTCAACTTCAACGCGGGAAGTGGAACGACCGTGACCGACATCTCGGGCTTTGGAAACAATGGGTCCATCTCGAACGCGACCTGGTCCACAAGCGGCCATGCCGGCTCCGCGCTCTCGTTCAACGGCACGAACAGTTGGGTCACTATCGCCAACTCCTCCTCCCTGAACCTGAGTAGTGGGATGACGCTGGAAGCCTGGGTGCGGCCCTCCAACACCAATTCTTCCAATCCGATTCTGGTGAAAGAAGGCAACGGAACCGCGCCTTATGCCTTGTATGCTTCCGACCCTGTCATGCCGGTTGCCTTCCTCAATGCGAACAGCGCCACGAGTACCGCTGCGCCGTCGTACCAGTCGCTGGTGGCGAACACCTGGAACCACGTGGCTGCCACTTACGATGGGACCACGCTTCGCCTCTACGTCAACGGAGCCTTGATGAGTCAGGCCAACCCGACCGCCGGAATTTTGTCGTCGACCGGCGCGCTTCGGATCGGAGGAGACTCCGTTTTCTCTAACGAGTTTTTCAACGGGCTCATCGATGATGTTCGTGTCTATAACCGTGCCCTAAGCTTGGCGGAAGTTCAAACCGATATGAGCACGCCGGTTGGTGGCGTGATGGATAGTACGGCGCCGACCGCCTCGATCTCTTCGCCGGCCGCCTCGGCGACGCTCGTCGGAACGAACACGATCGTGGCGAACGTGTCGGACAACACGGGCATCGCCGGAGTCCAGTTCCTGATCAATGGGACCCCCGTTGGCGTGGAAGATATCGCCGCTCCGTTCTCATTGGCCTGGAATACCACGAAAGTTGCCAATGGCAGCTATGTTCTTTCCTCGCGGGCACGTGACATGGCCGGGAACTTCACGACCTCCAGCGGGGTCACGGTCACGGTGAACAACCCAGCAGACCTCACCGCTCCGACGGTCCGCCTTACGACTCCTTACACCAACTCCACGGTCGGCGGCCAGTTCGTACTCGGAGCATTCGCCAGCGATAATATCGGTATCACCGGTGTGCAGTTCAAAGCCAACGGCGCCAATCTCGGGGCGATGGACTCCACGGCCCCGTACCGACTGAACGCATCACTCTCAGCGGGCACCTACACCATCACGGCCGTTGCGACAGACGCTCGCGGTAACCAGACGACTTCGGCACCCTTCACGCTGACAGTTGACCTGGCTGCCCCCACCATAACTAGCCAGTCGCCTGTACCAGGCGCCACGAACGTCGCCACCAACTCCGGGGTGAGGGTCACATTTAATGAACCAATCCGGCCCGATACGCTCCGGATATCGCTCACCGGGCCCGATGGTGCGAGCCCTGGGATCGTCCAGTATGATTTCAGCACAAATACAGCGAGATTCGTGAATTTTGCGGAATTGGATCCGTCGACGACCTACACGGCCAGCGTCAACGGAGTGACCGACCTTGCCGGCAATATCCTGAGTCCCTTCTCTTGGACTTTTACGACCGCGAGTGTCATCAACGGCACGTCACTCTGGGAGGGGGAGCCGACTCCCGACGTCGCGTCCGAAACCGACAGGAGTGCCGTTGAAGTTGGCCTGAAGTTCACCAGCGACACGAGCGGATTCATTACTGGCGCTCGCTTCTACAAGGGACCCTCCAACACCGGCGCGCACGTCGCCCACCTCTGGAGCGCGACGGGGACCCTACTTGCGACCGCCCCCTTCATCGGGGAGACCCCCACCGGCTGGCAGCAAGTCCTTTTCGCCACCCCGGTCGCGATCGCCGCCAATACGACCTATGTCATTTCGTACTTCGCCCCTGTGGGTGGCTATGCCCTCAATAGTGGTTATTTCACCAATAAAGGATTTGATAATCGGAATCTCCATGCTCCGTCCAGCGCGACAAGCGGTGGCAACGGAGTTTATAAGTACGGAAGTAGCGGCGGATTCCCCAACGCAACCTATAATGGGAGCAATTACTGGGTCGATCCGATCTTCTCCACTGCTGCCTCCCCACCCGTTGACTCCACACCTCCTACCGTCACCACGCGCACCCCGGTCGCGAACGCGACCGACGTATCCAGCGCCATCGTGATATCGGCGACCTTCAACGAAACGCTCCTGGCCGGAACCGCCATGATCTCGCTGACGGGTCCTGGGGGAGCTGTCGCGGGTTCGGTCACCTATGACAACGCCACAAACACGGTCAGGTTCACTCCCTCGGCTTCACTCAACGCTCTGACCACCTACACCGTCACGGTCAGTGGCGCGAGGGATCTCGCGAACAACGCCATGGCGAGCCTCTCCTGGAACTTCTCAACGGCTGCCGCTTCCACCACACGCTCGCTCTGGAACAACTCGGTAGTTCCCATCGTGGCGTCCGATAGCGACACGAGCGCCGTTGAAGTCGGCGTGAAGTTTACCAGCGACACCGTCGGAACCATCACCGGCGTTCGGTTCTACAAAGGACCGACCAATTCTGGCGTTCACGTTGCGCACCTCTGGAGCGCCACGGGAACCTTGCTCGCCTCCGCCAACTTCATCGGGGAAACCGCCACCGGCTGGCAGCAAGCCTTCTTCACTACACCGGTCGCGATCACCGCTAATACGACTTATGTGGTTTCGTACTACGCACCGGTGGGTGGCTATGCCGTCGATAACGGTTACTTCACCACCAAGGGGTACGACAATGGGAACCTCCACGCTCCGTCCAGCGCGGTAAGCGGTGGCAACGGAGTCTATAAGTACGGAAGCGGCGGCGGGTTCCCCACCGAGACGTACCTCGGTAGCAATTACTGGGTCGATCCGATCTTCACCGGCACCGCCCTTGACACGACGCCTCCCACTGTCACCACGCGGACCCCGGTCGCGAATGCGACCGACGTTTCCAGCGTCATCGTGATATCGGCGACCTTCAACGAAACGCTCCTGGCCGGAACCGCCATGATCTCGCTGACGGGTCCTGGGGGAGCTGTCGCGGGTTCGGTCACCTATGACAACGCCACAAACACGGTCAGGTTCACTCCCTCGGCTTCACTCAACGCTCTGACCACCTACACCGTCACGGTCAGTGGCGCGAGGGATCTCGCGAACAACGCCATGGCGAGCCTCTCCTGGAACTTCTCAACGGCTGCCGCTTCCACGACACGTTCGCTCTGGAACAACTCGGTGGTTCCCACTGTGACGTCTGAAAGCGACACGAACGCCGTAGAGGTCGGCGTGAAGTTTACCAGCGACACCGCCGGATTCATCACCGGCGTTCGGTTCTACAAAGGACCGACCAATTCTGGCGTTCACGTTGCGCACCTCTGGAGCGCCACGGGAACCTTGCTCGCCTCCGCCAACTTCATCGGGGAAACCGCCACCGGCTGGCAGCAAGCCTTCTTCACTACACCGGTCGCGATCACCGCCAATACGACTTATGTGGTTTCGTACTACGCACCAGTGGGGGGGTATGCCGTTGACAATGGTTACTTTACGACCAATGGGGTCAACAATGGGAACCTCCACGCTCCGTCCAGCGCGGTAAGCGGTGGCAACGGAGTCTATAAGTACGGAAGCGGCGGCGGGTTCCCCACCGAGACGTACCTCGGTAGCAATTACTGGGTTGACCCCATCTTCTCCAGCGGTTCTCTCGCCACCGAGTTCACCGACTCGACGCCCCCCACCATCATCGCGCAGACCCCGGATGAGAACGCGGCCGACATCGCCATCACCTCGGCCGTTTCGGCGACCTTCAGCGAACCGCTCCAGGCCGGAACTGTTGTGATGACGCTGACCGGCCCTGCGGGAGTTGTCTCGGGATCGGTCAGTTATGACAACACCACAAGAACGGCAATCCTGATTCCATTGGCTCCACTAGTGTCCCAGGCCACTTATCTCGTGAACGTCAGTGGGGCGAAGGACCTCGAGGACAACGTGATGGAGGGCCTCTCCTGGACCTTTACAACGGCCGCCGTGTCGTAGGCATCGTCGTTCGGATTCCAACCAGGGCGCCTTCGGTGGCAAGCTGCTCAAATCAGGAACGTCGAGTACATCGTGAGGACCCTGGGGAGAAGCGACGGACGGCTGCCGCGATGGAGCGATTTTTGATCACGTTGCACATTCGCGAATCCAAAACGGGTGGCCTGGGCAACCAGGCCACCCAGAAAGCCTCAATAATGCGTTGCCGATTCCCGCAACGGCCGAAGCCCGGATGACGCTCATCCCCGGTTGCAAGCCGCCCCAGTAGCTCCGAAAAGAAAAGCGAGGAGACAAGGATTCGGTGAGCTCCGTACCCGCGATCCGAGGTCGCTGGTGGCCTCGGTTGCCGCGAAATCGCTGGCACATAAGGCTTTGGCGGTGAGGCCACAACGCGACTCACGGTTCAAAAGCTGGAGAATCTTATGCAGATTTACTGGAAAATCATATTCGTGATAAACAGATAGTAATTGAACAGAAGGCCCAGTATTCGATGGTTTGTTATCGCGACCCTATTGCAGGAAAAATGAAATGCCGTTACAAAATAAATGCCGGATTCACTGATGTTGGGATCGAGCTGAGAGGCGCTTCGAGCTCAAATTGGCTTGTCCGCGTGGAATTCGGTAGTCATCGCACGTTGCATGCCGCTTCTCTATCGCACGAATCTCCACACGCCATTCGACGTCACGCTTACTAATGATCGGTTGTTCGATGATTTCCACGAAAAGCCTCTGGCTTGTCGTATGGGAGTGTTGCGGTTCTCCTTGGTTTTGAAGCACGGACAAGGCAAGTGGCGAACTCGCTTCCATCCAAACTGCACACGGGGGCGGTGCTCGTAATTAGTGCGTGAAAACACGATTTGAAATTATCTTTGGTATGTGATTTGCAGTGAAGAGTAATGGCATGCCGGGTGATTGGCTCGGCGATTGTCTTGGCTGATTCAAGTCGGCTGGGAGAAGTGCGGCGGAGGATCTCTCAGGTGACAGACAAAGTTGAACCTTGTTGTCTAGCTCAGTTGAGTTGTCCGTCGGAGTTGCATGATCGCACCACGAAGCCACTGAGGGTGATTGGCCGTGCCGATAAACGGTTTACCTTCATCTTCTAAGTGGGTAGGATACATGCATGGCCTTTGAGGATTAGACGGGTAAAGGGGATTGTATGGAAAGAATTCACGTCCGATTGGCCGACGGTGAGACCTGGACTCTCACTGTCGGGGATCAATCACGGCAGGATCCCGAACTCGACGCTCTGCTTGCCGCCGCGATAAATGCCGAGGACCAATCCGAAGCGCTCCGAGCAGAGTTGGCATTAACGATTTATCTGTTGAATCGCGATTATGACCTTAGCCCAGATCAGCTTGCTTTGCTGTTGACCTTCACGCCGGACGATCCGGCCTTACTGGCGCTTCAAATTGCGGTTCATGATCTCGTGGTCGAGAGAATTCAGGGATATCGAGGAAAATCCGGGGTGTCGGCAACGGAGAAACCGCTTTCGGGTCGTTCCAACATAATTCCGGGTTCAATGTAAAGCGACGCAAAACATCCAAGGATGAGTGATCGCAGCAGGCGAAAAGATTGTGGTCATGAGTTCTGGGAAGCGATAAAATTACGGCATGTAGAAGTACCGAAAACGTAGCGATGCGCTAAATCTTGTCATGGGGTGAGTGCTCGACGATTTTCCGTGAATTTGACCGGTTGGTTTGCTTGGTCGTCAATGTAATCAACCGGCGCCGATTTCAGGCAGACGTCGATCCGGTTCGGCGGAGCAAGTCTCCGAGCCGACCCGTTGAGATTCACCACCCGGCTTTCGGTGAGTCAAGGACGACGTGATTCGGGCGATTCTGATATGAGTGAAGCGGCTTCTGATCAATTTCTGGACGAGTGCGGCTGGAATGGCCCGTTTGGGTTGGGCCTCGAAACGTTCGAAGGCGCTCCCGCCAGTCTTCACCGAGAGCTTCGTCAACCCTTCGTGGTGGTTGGCCGCAGAGAGACGGCGGACGTCACGATTGACCAGCCGGATGTGAGTCGTAGCCACGCCTACCTTCAGGTTGTCGAGGGCCATGTCTTTTGTATCGACCTTCAGAGCAGGACCGGCATTCATTGGGCAGGCGGTCGGCAACCCTGGGGATGGATTGAGCCAGGGGCTGCCGTCCGGATCGGGATGAATCACCTTCGACCTTGGGGCCGCCGTGATGCCGGCGAAGGCGAATGCGAGGTGGTGGCCGAGAATCTCCCGATATCCCGCTCGTTTGGACTTCCTCGCGCCAAGGACGCGGTCCTCGAACTCCTTGATCCTTTGGAGGGCTCGACGGTCTGGAGGGTGAACAGGGCGATCATGCTGATGGGTCGTTCTCCTTCATGCAAGGTGCTGTTGCCGAGTTCTCAGTGCGCGGCGATCCACGCGAGTTTAGTCAGCACCCGGGCGGGAATCTGGGTCGTCGACATGCGCAGTTCAAGCGGGACGTTCGTGAACGGAATCAATGTCCGTTGTGTGAAACTTGCCGATGGCGATGAACTCGGAATCGGTCCCAACCGTTTGCGACTCCATCAAGGCCGTTCCGCAACCCAGATTTTGTTCAGTTCATTGCCGCCAGGACAACAAGGATTTGGCCAACCCATCGGTGACGGATTGACTTCATCCCTCGATACCAACTGCCGCCAGCCCGATCCAATCTTGGGATCAATCCCTGGGCAGGAATCGCTCGTTGTGGAATTGTTACGCGAGATTGGTCAACAGCAATTGGAAACGAACGAGCAATTTCGGCAAGTTCTCGGGATGTTCTACCAGATGCACCAGGAGCAGATGGCAGTGGTCAAAGCCGAGTTGCATCGGCTGGGCTGCCTGGTCGAAGAGCAATCGGCCCTCCGTGACGCACGGGACCACCTTTCTCCCTCCTCCGAGCCCCATCAACTCGGGGCACTCTCTCGCCTCCCGCTCCCCGCGCCTGCCGCCGTGTCGGTCGTCGGTTCCCCGCCACTGCCTGAGACGCGGGATGAAGCGGAATCGCTCAACCCTGCCAAGTCCGCCAACGGCCGGAGAGCGACGCCCAACCCGCCAGATCCAAGCGGTGATTTTCATCTCGTACTCGCCCAACGCCTCGCTTCCAGCACTCGAGACGAAAAAGGATGCGTTAAAAAATTCTTTCGATGGCTAAATGATGCCAATGCGACGAAGGCATAAAAAGTAGTGGATGCAAAGCAAGACATGAGATTTGGGATAAAATACAAGCCATTGCTCTTGGTGATTTGCCGCTCGTAAACTATTAAATCCATTCGTGTTCAGCTCGACATCACTCGTCTCGCCGCCAGAATCCACCGCATCTAACCAGTCGCAGAGATAGGTGCCAGCGAGTGCTTGGGCTCGGGTTCGATGCCCATCAAGCTTCGATTCTTTGGGTGCCTACGTTTCGACGAACCCTTCCTGACGGAAATTCGCCTTCATCTCAATCCGCTGGGCCGACGCGTACCGTTCCAAGCGGGGGGGGACGCTCTTGGTCGTCAGGATCGCACTCGCCAACTTGAGCATTTGGATCACCAACGTGAGCGTTGCACATTGGCTTCGCTCGCTCTCGAAGCTTCCGTGAATTACTTCGCGATGAGGCGAAGGATTGGACCCGCGCCGATTTGCAGATCAGGCGTCCTCGTCGGGTCTTTAGTGATTAAAGAATTGCGAATGGGTGGATTGATTGTGCACTAAATCAGGGTTTTTATAGAATCAGGATTCAGGGGTAACGTAGGCAAGCATGGAGATGTAAGGTGAGGAATGGGTTGAGATAGCGCGTTCGCGGTTTCTTATTATTTCTCTCATTCGATCCGCCGCGTGAGTGGCGATCTGATGGTGCCGACAATGATTGACGTAGAATCCGCAATCAAGGCCAGGTTCGATTTACTGTCACCGCTGCTCAATGAGCGGACCCGCCGACTCATCAGCGCGGCTGAAGCTGGGGTCTTGGGACGCGGCGGCATCACGATCGTCTCCCGTGTCACGGGAGTCTCTCGTCGCGCGATCGCCGCCGGACTCGCGGAACTGCGCTCTCGTGACAGTTCCGCACGCGGGAGAATTCGGCGGCCAGGGGGAGGACGTAGGCGGAGAGTCGTTGACGATTCGACTCTAGAGTATGATCTTGAACATTTGATTAACCCTGTGTCGAAAGGTGATCTGGGGTCGCCCCTGAGGTGGACCTGCTCCAGTGTGCGAACTTTAGCCGCAGAGTTGATTCGCATGGGGCACGCGACAAGCCATCGGATGGTTGCGGAATTACTCCACCGCGCAGGCTATAGCCTTCAATCCAAGCGGAGACGCGTGGAGGGACCAGGCCAGAGGAGTCGAGATGCCCAGTTCGAGTACATCAATTATAAGGTCAGTGAAGCGCTCCGAACCGGGCAGCCTGTCATCACGGTCGAGGCAATCACGAAGGAGATCGTGGATCCGTCGAAAGCCAGGGGGAAACCAGCGGCTCAGGACCATAACCACGGTTTGTCCCAGGTCTCCCCTCGTGCGATTTCGGTCGCGGGGGTCTGCGATGTCGACGTAGGCGACGAACACGCCGGCATGCATGGGAAAAGCCGGAGCGGCGTGGTGGTGGATCGCGACATGGCCGAGTTCGCCGTCGAGGTCATTCATCGCTGGTGGCAATCGATGGGGAGCGAGATCAATCCGCAGGCCCAAAAATTGCTGGTTGTGGCGGATATCGACGGGGGCGACGAATTGACTTCGCGCCTCTGGCGCTCGGGACTTCAAAAATTTGCGGATGAGACCCAACTGGCGATCTCGGTCCACCACTTTCCCCCGGCGACGACCCGGTGGAGCCACATCGAGCACCGACTCGTCGCCACCATCAGCCCGCATTTACGTGATAAACCGGCCGTCAGCCGCGACGTTGTCGTCAGCCTTATTGCCGCGCCACCGGCCGGCTCCGAGATCGGGGAAAAGTTCGCGCCCGCCCCGGAAGCATTGTCGCGTGGGACCGAGTTGACGTATCAGGAGATCGAAAACCTCCTGTTGTCGGCGGAGGGCCTGCACGGCGGCTGGAACTATTCGATCACTCCCACCTCCACGCCCCATTAATCGGGTGGTCTCTACCCCGAATTCCACTTCAGACCCCTCCTGCTCTTCCACTCGGTGCACTCTGACCTGGCCTTATGCGCCGGGTAGGCTGGAGAACTCTCGATCTCACGTCAGCGTACGAGCTGTGCTTGCGTTCTCAACCCTTACTTCAGGGGTTTTCCCAACAGCGGTTTGCCGTTGGTGGTGAGCACCTGGAAGTGGTGAACTCGATGCTTGCCGTTAGACTCCCAGACGAGTTGCTTCGCGGGCGTGAGTTCGAAAAGCTTGATCCCCCGACTCGCGCCGTAGCTGGCGACGACGGTGTTCCCGTTGGGTAAACGCTGGCAGCCGCAGGGATCGGCGAACGGTTTGTTCGCGAGGTCATCGTTGGAGACCTTCCAGGCGACCTTGCCCTTGGGGTCGAACTCGACCACTTTGCTACCATGAGTCAAGGTGACCAAGGTGTTGCCGTTCGCCAGGCGGATTGCGGTAAATGGCCAGTTTTCCGCAGTCCGACCACCGAGTTCAGGCAGGTCGGTGGCGATTGCACCGACCACCTGGCCCTGAGGCGAGTACTCTTTCACTTGGAACGCGAGCAAGTGCGGCACCAAGTAGTGCCCGCCGGCAAGTTTGCGCGCCATTCGGGTCTGCATGTGCGCATTGTCGGTCTCTGGCTGGAGCGGAATCCGGTGGATCATCTTGCCGGTCCGATCGACTTCCAGCAGTTGGGGTCTGGCACCAAGCTCTGAGATGAGCGTGAGCCCGTCGTCGAGTCGCTCCACGGAGCCGATTTCGCGATTCTCCGGCGATCTGACGTATTGGAAAACGACTTGATGTTCGGGTGTAATTTCCTTCACTTCACTGTCCCAGGCAATCAGCAGATTGCCGTTGGGAAGTTGATAGCCATCGCGCGCACCTGGCCGACCGGCATCCCAGATTTCCTTGCCCGCTTCGTCGATGATCCCGGTAAACGAGGGCCCGGCGATAAAAATGGAGTGTCGGATTTCCTCCGCCGATACCGGGGTAGCGAGCAAACCGCTCAGGAGTGCAACGACCAGCCGGGCTGCTGGAATTGAGGTGGCAACTTGTTTCATGGAGATAACCTGGAGCAATCGGTGTGCGAGAATCCTCGTGAGTCAAAGCCGTTAGTCACGATTGATTCTTGATTTAGGGATCGGGCCCACGCGAAGGTTACCACTGGCCCGATCTTGGGGAAAGGGCCAGTGGATCGTGGCCGATCCGTTCAGAAACCATGTCAAGTCGATGTGC
This sequence comes from Singulisphaera photorubra, assembly GCF_045290345.1. Classification (GTDB taxonomy): domain Bacteria; phylum Planctomycetota; class Planctomycetia; order Isosphaerales; family Isosphaeraceae; genus Singulisphaera. The sequence continues at coordinate 9,039,683 of NZ_CP155447.1, forward strand.
GGTCTTGTGGCGGGCGGCCTCTCAGTTGGCTTCGCGACTCACTGGGTCCCCGATTTCTTGGGTTCCTGTTCGCTCTGGAGATACCCGAGCAGGTCGAGCACCTGTTCTTTTCGGAGCACGTTCACGATCCCGAGGGGCATGTTCGACAGTTCCGACCGGCGCCTTTGAAGGATGTTCGCCTTTTCGACCGAGAGCAGGTCGCCGGATCCGGGCGGGCGCAACACCACGACCTGATCATCTTCGCGTTCGACCCGACCCGTGACGACCGCCCCGTCGGCGGTTTCAATCAGCACCCCCGCATATTCATCGGCGATCACTTTCGACGGCAAAAGAATGGACTCGAGCAGGTCTTGGCTGTTCAAGCGGTGGCCGATGCCCGTCAGGTCGGGGCCGACACTCCCTCCGTCTCCCTCGAAACGATGGCACTCGATGCAACCCGTCTCGCGGAAGACCTTTCGCCCCGTCTCCAGCGATCGACCTGACTTCAACTGGTCAAGTTCGGGCAGGAGGTCGGACATTTCCCAGGCCTTCACGAAGGTTTGCTGGGGTTTGAGTTGGGCGATCCAGTCGCGCAACAAGGTGACCGCCTGATCGTCCACACGGTTCGTCACCAGTGGGGGCATTTGGCCCCGCCCCCGCACCGAGAGGCGACGCACGAGCGCCGAACGTTCGGGATCGCCGGGGGCGACCAGCATGGCGTTGCTGATGCCGAACGTATCGTGCTGCGGCCGCGCGTCCAACAGTCCCATTTTTTCCCGAGGCGCCGCCAGCGTCAGCACCATCTTCGCGTTGCCGCCACCGGCCTCGATATGACAGACCGAGCAATTGACCTGCAAATAGGTCCGTGCACGCCGTTCGAGGTCCTGACTCGAATCCTGCGGGTCAATGAGCGTATCAAGATCCTTCGGCGCTTTTGGCAATGCCTTGGTGAAGAGGCCGATATGCTCAAGCGTTCGGAGTTGATTGTCGCGAACGCCGTTGTAATCGTGCTCTCGATTCAACTGAGATCCGGTCACGCCGAGAACAAACCCGGCCGCTCGACTGTGGCACGCCATACACTCTGAGCGACTGGGAAACCGCCATTTGAGCCGGGCGCCCGGCTGTTGAGGGCCCGGGCCTGCCATCGCGAAATCGGCTTCCTCACCGTTCCTGTTCACCAGCGTCGCATCGGTCTGCTGGTCGTTCCAGCGGTAGGAGTACCCCGTCCACTCACCTTGCTCGCGGAGCATGATTCGGGTTTCCACCCGGAAACGTGTGGCCGCGTTCCCCGGCTCGCGCTCGAGCGTGAGCGATTGCATGAGCGCGGTGTGATCGGGGAATTCCCAGCCCCGGCCCTGATCGAAGCCGACTTTCAACTCGCCCGGGACCACCATGAATCGCTCAGCACGCGCCCCGTCAGTCCAGCCCGTTGCATTCACGGAGTAGGGAATGACTGCAGGATCGATTGTATGATTGGCCGTCGATATAAACAGGCCGGTCTGGCTCAGGAGTGTCGGAAACGGCGTACGGGCCGCGTCTTTGGGGGCGGGAACGAGCCGATTGATTCCACCGCCATGGTCGACGATGAGAAGCTCGCCGTGGTGGTCGACTCGAAATGACGCGATCAGGAGGGATGTATCGGCCAGCTCACGGTGCCAGAGCACGCGCTGGCCATCGTGCTTCATGCCCCAGATCCGTCCGCTCGCATAGTCGCCATAAATGTAGGCACCGTTCAGGTCGGGGAGTTTGTCTCCATAGTAGACGACGCCGCCGGTCAGGGAACGGAACTCCGCATGGGAGTGTTCGATCGTGGGGGGCACATGAGGCGTCGGACCTCGTTTCCTTTCGAGATAGAAAGGGTGACTCCCCTCGTAGACGCTCCAGCCGTAATTCTCACCGCGCCCGATCAGATGGGCCGTTTCCCATTGGTCTTGACCATTGGTTCCGACCCAGATGTGTCCGGTCTTCGCGTCGCAACCCATCCGCCATGGGTTGCGCAATCCGTAGGCCCAGATCTCCGGTCGAGCGCCCGGCGTTTTGAGGAAGGGATTATCTGACGGAACGGCATAGGCTTGGTTGCCGATGCGTTTGTTGACGTCGATCCGGAGTACGCTGCCCAGCAGGTCGTTGAGGGTTTGGCCGGAAACGTAGGTGTCCGAATCGCTGCTCCCGTCGCCGGTGGTGATGTAGAACATCCCGTCGAGACCGAACGTCATGTCACCGCCGTCATGGCCGGAGGACTGCCACTCGATGATGAGCACTTCGGACTTGGGAATGATCTTGTGGGGCGACTGACGCTCCACGGTGTACCGGGTAATCTGATTCATCCGTTCCGAGGCCGACCGCGGACCATTGCTGAACAGATAGACGTAGCCGTTGGAGATGTAGTCAGGGTGGAAGCAGACGGAGTAGACCAGATTCTTTGGGATGTCCAGTACCAACTCGGAGGCTTCGGTGGCCGGGTCATCCTTGATCCGAACGATGCGCGAGCCCTGTTCGGCGGCAATCCCCTCCTGAATCACCCAGAGGAGGTCGGTTCCCGGTTCCTCGGCGAGGTAGATCGGCTTTTTCCAGGTCAACTTCGTAAACGTCTTCTCCACTGTATAGGGCAGCGGCGGTTCAGGCGAACCCACCAGGCGCGTCGAGTTCCAGGGAACGCGTTTGGAGAGGCCGAATGGAGACTCGGCACCGGCCGGAGTCGTGAGGCTGAACCCGACGAGAAAAGTCAGGGCGACCAACGCGCAACCCGCGACATCCCGGGTGTAACTGGAACGCATCTCTGTGCCTCTTCGGTTTGTGGCGGTGGATTCAATTCCGCTCGTCGGCGATCGGTTCGGGGAGGCGCTTTGGCATCCCCATTCGCAGGCTGCAGTTCAGTCGAAATGACGTTACATGGTGCTATTGATACTCGATTCGAGTCACCCCATCTACGAGAAACTCCGAAATGTCTCCGTCGCCCGTCTGAAGTGAATTTCGCGGGCGCGATCTCTGAGAGAGGTCATGCCGATTTCGAGAGGGCGGATGTCGCTTTATTTCCGCGTGCGGAGTCTCCGGTCAGTCCCATTGCAGACGTGCGAAAGTGCGGGTTGCGAGCGCCGAAGCCGCGGGAAACCCGAACCGTGGGAACTTGCAGCAAACCGAGATGATTCTTTGCGTTTGCTCCGAAGGAGAGTTATTGTAGGGCCGCCAGCGAAATTCAACAATCGTGTTACCAAAAACCGGTTGGATTTGACTGCCGCCCGCTTCAGAACCGCACGCGAGCTTCAGCGGAGATGTCCAACCCATCAAGAACGCATGCCTGGTGTCAGTGACTTTACTTCGTAAAAAGGGGCATGACCACCTGGGCGAGCGTCCTCGCAGGTGGCCTGGTGCGATCACGATGAGGCGGCCGCATGCTTGACCACCTGGGGGGTGAGCCACTGCCAATTCCGCCGAATGCACAACCTTCGCTCGCGTTCGGTTGATGGCATCTCATGGCGGCAAGTGTCACCTTTTTTCTCAGTTTTTATCAGCCTACAAAGATCAGTTCTTATGGTGAATTGATCCCACCAAAAAATCGATCCGTCCGTGTTTGGAGATTTGAGCTGATGACTCGGCCAATGACTCGCAGGCGTTCATTTTCGGCTTCGACGAGAGTAGCGGTGATCCTGGCTGCCGGTACTCTGTTCGTTGTTCTGCTCGGGGGAGACTCGCAATCCGTGCTCGCCGCCGAGCCGGGGGCAAAGCTTTCGACCCCCTGGAAGGCGGGCGTGGCGAAGGTCGTGGTTACCCCCGAAAAATCGGTCTGGCTCGCGGGCTATGGTTCGAAACGGCCGCCGGATGGTAAACTGCACGATCTATGGGTGAAGGCGCTTGCACTTGAGGATGCCAACGGGCGTCGCGCGGTCATGATCACCAGCGATTTCCAGGGCGTTCCCAAAACGATGAGCGACCGCGTATTTGCGCTGCTCAAGCAGAAGCATGGGCTGGATCGTAATCAGGTGATGTTTACATTTTCTCACAACCACTGTGGTCCCAGGCTGGGCGATGACCTGGTGGATTACTATCCAGTGGAAGCTGAGCAGGTCAAGCTGGTCGACGAATACACGTCGGCGATGATCGAGAAGGTTGTCGCGGTGGTCGGTGAGTCTCTGACCAAGTTGGCCCCAGCGCAGCTCGGAATTGGTGAAGGGAAGGCGACCTTCGCCGTGAATCGACGCAACAATCCCGAGCCGAAGGTGCCGGAGATGCTCGCGAACGGGACACCGCTCGTCGGGCCCGTTGATCACAGTGTGCCGGTGATGACCGTGACCGGGCCGGAGGGACGCCTCTTGGCCGTGCTTTATGGTTATGCCTGTCACCCCACGACTCTCAGCTTTCTGACTTGGTGCGGCGATTACCCGGGCTTCGCGCAGGTCGAGTTGGAGAAGAACCATCCGGGGGCGACAGCCATGTTCGTCAACACCTGCGGCGGCGATCAGAATCCGTTACCGCGGCAAAGCGTCGAGCTTTGCGAGCGCTATGGGCACATGCTGGCCACAGCGGTCGAAAATGCGTTGGATCAACCCTTGAAGCCGATTTCGTCGGGGCTTCGAACGGCGTTCGAATATGTCGAGCTTCCTTATTTGCAGGTCGTTACCCGCAAGGAACTGATCGCCGCGCGTGAGGATCAAAGTCCGATTCGCGCCCGCTGGGCTGCTCGGATGCTGGAGAAGCTCAACGCGGGTGAAACTTTTGCACCCTCCTATCCGTATCCCGTGCACGCCTGGCGGCTCGGCAACGAGATGCTCGTGATCGGGCTGGGAGCGGAGACCGTCGTGGATTATGCGCTTCGGTTCAAGCGTGAGTTCGGCCCTGGGACCTGGGTCTGCGGCTACGCGGATGACATGATCTCGTATATCCCCTCGAGGCGGGTCTGGGAGGAAGGGGGCTACGAGGGCGGGTCGAACCTTTTCGAGTACGGCCGACCGGCCTTCCGCTGGGCGGGTGATATCGAAGACCGGATCGCGGCGACCGTCCACAAGCTCGTCAAGCAGGTCAAAGAGTAATTGGTCCAAATCAGCGACTGCGAATTTACAAGAGGCGGAGACATGATTAAGTCAGCTTGTTGGATGGTCATGATCCTTGCTCTGATGATCGGCGGAGCCGGTGCCGAGGAGCCATTGAAGGTGGGCGTTTTCGCGGTCGACGCCTCTCCACAGGTCGGCAGTCCGCTCGCCTATAATCCGACCAAAGGGGTGACCGATCGCTTGAGCTGCCGGGGGGTCGTCCTCACGGGAGCCGGGCAACCGATTGTGCTCTGCGCTGTCGATTGGCTCGCGATCGCCAACGATGGGCAGGCTGAGTTCCGAAAAGGCCTGGCCGCGGCTGCCGGGACGGTTCCGGAGCGGGTTGCGGTCCATGTCTTGCACCAACATGATGCCCCACGTTGTGATCTCTCGACCGACCGGCTGCTCGCCAAAGAGGGGATCAATCGTGAGTTCTTCGACGCCGACTTCGTTCGTGACGTGATCGCTCGGGCCGCCACCGCGGTCAAGCTCGCAACGACCAATGCGCGGACGATCAGTCACCTGGGGCTGGGGCAGGCCGAGGTGGAAATGGTGGCCTCGAACCGCCGGATCCTCGGCCCTGACGGCAAGGTGGAGCATGTTCGTTATACGGCATGCAAGGATCCGGCGATTCGGGCGAAGCCCGTCGGGACGATCGACCCGGTACTCAAGGTCATCAGCTTCTGGGACGGTGCCGAGCCGGTCGCGGCTCTCACTTACTACGCCACGCATCCCCAGAGCTATTACTTGACCGGGCTCGCCAATCCTGATTTTCCCGGCATGGCTCGGGACCAGCGGCAGAAGGCCACGCAAGTTCCCCACGTCCACTTCAACGGGGCCGGTGGAAATATTGGTGCGGGCAAGTGGAACGATGGTGCACACGAGAACCGGCAGATTCTGGCCGACCGGGTCGCCGCCGGGATGGCGAAGGCATGGTCAGCCACGGTGAAGAAACCGGTCACGGCGGCCGACGTGATCTGGGAGTCGATCCCCGTCGCCCTCCCCCCCGCGGCGCACCTCGAGGAAGCGCCACTCCAAGCCGCCCTGAACGACGCCTCGAAGCCGGCCCTCGAGAGGGCGGACGCGGCGCGAAAGCTGATCTGGCTGCGACGGTGCCAGGCCGGGGAGAGGATCGACGTCGCCTGCTTGCACCTGGGGACGGCTCGGATCCTCCACCTGCCAGGAGAGCTATTCGTCGAGTACCAGCTCGCCGCGCAGAAGCTGCGGCCCGACCTGTTCGTGGCAATGGCCGCCTATGGCGACGGTGCCCCCGGCTATATCGGGACCGAAATCGCCTATTCCGAAGGGGGATACGAAACCAGCCCGAAAGCCTCGCTCGTCGCCCCCAACGTGGAGAAGGCGTTGATGGATGTCATCGAGCGACTTCTCAAGAAATAATCGTCGCGTGAGTATCCACCGATAGTGGTTGCCAGAATCAAGTAGTTTCGATTTAAGAAATTGCTTCTCTGTAAGCCAAGAGTTCAGGGCGTCTCGGCGCCTTGCCTCCAGGTTCGCGAGTGAATCGCCAGGCTTTGCGTCTCGTTGGCAACCGAACGGTCATCCTTCGACAGTCGGATCGCTGTTACTTCGTTCCTTGTTTCCGGCAGGGAGATTCGCTGGTGAGAACCCGATTATTGTTGTTGTCTCTCGCCGGCCTGATCACGGCGGTGAGCGTTGCGGATGCTGCGGAACCTGCTCCCGCGACCGACCTGGGCACGGTCACCGAAACACATGTGATGGTGCCGATGCGTGACGGGGTTCGCCTGTCGACCTACATCTACACACCGAAGGGGGATGGTCCCTGGCCCGTACTTTATGAGCAGCGGTATGCCGACCTCCGCGGTTCGCGCAAGAACCTCGCCCGGATGGCCGCGGCGGGCTATGTCGTCGCCGGCCAAAACTTCCGGGGATCTCAGCTCTCGGAAGGGACCTGGGTGGGCTATCGTGACCTCGGCTGGGGCGAGAAACGCGACGGCTACGACACGGTGGAATGGCTGGCCAAGCAGCCGTGGTCGACGGGCAAAGTGGGGACCTTCGGCAGCTCCCAGGCCGGTTTCGCGCAAAATTTCCTGGCCGTGACCCGTCCTCCTCACCTGACTTGCCAGTACATGATCGACACCGGCCTGAGCTTGTTCCACGAAGGCTATCGGATCGGAGGCGCGGCTCGTCCGGAACGCTTCAAAACGATGGACTCGGTGTGCCGTAACCCCGAGGACAACAGACGCCTGCTCAAAGAGTGGTTCACACATCCAACCTACGACGCCTACTGGGCCGAGGAGGATTGCACGAAGCACCTTGAGAAGATGAACGTCCCCTGCTTTACCGTCGGCAGCTGGTTTGATTTTATGTGCATCGGGTCGGTGGAGAGCTTTATTGGCCGACAGCACCGGGGCGGTCCGAACTCTCAGGGGAAGCAACAGCTCCTGATCGGCCCCTGGCTTCACGGTGGGTCGAAGGAGGCGAACAAGGTTGCCGAGCTCACCTTCCCCGAGAACGCCCGATTTGCCATGGATGCTCACATGATTCGCTGGTTCGACCACTACCTCAAAGGGGTTGATAATGGCGTTGAGCGTGAGCCCACGGTTCGCTACTACGTGATGGGGGCGGTCGGGGAAGAGGGGGCGCCGGGCAACGAGTGGCGCACGGCCTCCGACTGGCCGATCACGGCCACGGAGGAGTCGCTCTACTTCCAAGCGGGGGGCAAGCTTACCACCAAGACCCCCGACGCCCCGACCTCGGCGACGACGTTCCTGGCCGACCCCCTCCACCCGAACGAGATCCCCGCTCGTGGGTTTCCCGGTGCCAAGGACGCGCGCGAGTTCGAGAAACAAGGAGAGGTGCGCACCTTCACGTCCGACCCGCTCTCCGAACCGGTCGAGTGGACGGGCAAGGTGAAGGCGGAGCTATTCGTCGCCTCCTCGGCACCCGACACCGACTTCATCGTCCGGGTCTCAGACGTCTATCCCGACGGCCGCTCCATCCTCATCATGGACTACATTCGCCGGGCCCGGTATCGCGACGGGTACGACCGGGAGGTGATGCTCGAGCCCGGCAAAGTCGCCAAGGTTGCCTTCGACGTCGGGTGGACGAGCCAGGTGTTCAATCGAGGACATCGCATCCGGATCACCGTGGCCAGCACCGGCGCCCCGTTCTACGAGCCGAACCCGAACACGGGTGAACCGCTGACGCTCGATCCCTCGCCTCACCCGATCGTCGCGACGAACACCGTCTACCACGAACAATCGCATGCGTCGCGGATCCTCGCGCCCGTCCGGCCGAGTCGTGCCGTCGTCGATCAGCGGCAGCAAATCGAACAGGGCCTTCATGCCGTGAAGGGTCGACTCGAAAAACTGCAATCGCTCAAGGGGAGCGGGCAGGACCATCGCGCCGATGTCGAAGTGTTCGCCAAAGCGATCACCTGGGCCCTTCGCTACGACTCGAACCTGGCACCGGCCGACCTTACACTGCTCGAAAGGGCATTGGTGCGATGTAATGACCGACTGAGTGCGCTCGAGTCCGGAAGTCTGCCCTGGGGTGTGAAAAAGGGGAAGCTCGTCCGCGGCTTCGTCTCTGGGGTGGATGGTTCCGTGCAACCCTACGGCGTGATCGTCCCGGCGACGTTCGACCCTGCAAAACCCATTCGGCTTGACGTCGTCCTTCATGGGAGCTCGCTGCCGACCGGGATGAGTGAGTTGAGGTTTATGAATCGGTTCGACGAAGATGATCGTCTCAGCGCCCATGCGCCTGACCAGGATTTTATCGAACTCCATCCACTGGGCAGGGTCGAGAACGGATACCGTTGGGCTGGGGAAACCGACGTTTTCGAGGCCATCGAGGCGGTCTGTCGCAATTATGCGATCGACCGCGATCGAATCGTGCTTCGAGGGATGTCGATGGGGGCGTCGGGGACCTGGCACCTTGGGCTCAAACACCCCGATCGATTCGTCGCCCTTGGCCCTTACTGTGGTTACGTTGATACGCGACAGTTTTCCCTGACCCCTGTGCCCCGATTCGTGAAGGTGGGCGAGTTGCCCTCCCATCAGGATAAAGGGTTGCATATGCTCGACTCGGTGGATTATGCGGCCAATGCCGGCGTTGTGCCGGCCATTGCTTGCATGGGGGAGAAGGACCTGTTCTTCCAGGCCCACGAAATCATGGGCCGCGCGATGGCCAAAGAGGGCCTGACGATGGTCAACCTGATCTCGCCAGGGACGGGCCATGTGATCGATCCTGCGACCCATCGAGAGCAGATGCGGCGGATCCATGAGACGACCGACAAGGGCCTGAACCACACTCCGAACCACGTTCGCTTCGTCACCTGGACCTTGAAGTACAGTCGCTGCCACTGGGTGCAAATCCTCGGGATGGCCGAGCACTATGCTCGGGCCGAACTGGATGCACAGATCGCCGCCGATGGAACGATCGAGGTGGCGAACCCGACGAACGTGACACGATTCGCCATCCTTCCACCGGTCGCGAAGGCCGGCATGACGCGAATCCGGGTCGGATCCGAGCTCGTACCGATCGCGCGGAACCAGGCCGACCACGGCGCAGGCGCCATCGTGCTCGCCAGACAGGATGGCCGGTGGGTTGATGGCGGTGAGCTCGACGATTCTCGCCTTCAAGGCAAGCGCCCAGGCTTGCAAGGGCCGATCGATGACGCTTTCACGACTCCCTTTCTCTGCGTCCGCGGCACTGGAACGCCCTGGAACCCAGCCGTGCAGGCGTGGTCGGACGCCAACCTGAAACGGTTCGCCGCGGAGTGGAACCAATATTTCCGCGGCGAGCTGCCGATCAAAGACGATACGGCGGTGACGGCCGACGATTTGAACCGTTCAACCTCATCCTCTTCGGCGACCCCGGCAGTAACCCTTGGATCAGCAAGGTGCTTCCACAGCTCCCGATCCGATGGACGCGTAACGAATGCGTGGTCGGAACCGCAACTTACGCCGCGGCCGACCATGTACCGTTGTTGATCCACCCGAACCCACTCGCCCCGAATCGATACGTGGTTCTCAATAGCGGTCACACGTTTCATGAGCAGGAGCTGTCAACCCTCAACTACCTGCTCTTCCCCCGGCTGGGCGATTGGGCCATCGTCAAACTCGCAGAGAAAAGCTCGGGGCTCGGAAATGAGGAAGTAATCCAAGCCGGCTTGTTCGACGAGCGTTGGCAAGTGTCCGGGGCCACGGCAAAGCAAAACTGAGATTTGGAATTGCCGTGACAAGACTCAAGTCGAGCATGGATTCCACCCGCCTGGCCAACTCTCATCACTCGACGGAAAAGGGGCCGAACTCCTGCATGTTTGCGGTTTGCACGACCGTTGTTTTGACACGCATTTTCTTGTCTTTTGAGATTTTTAGGGTCACGGTGATTTGCAGAGCGTTATCGGCAACGCTCGGGATCGCGATAATGAGCGACGCGATGGTTTCGATCCCCGATTCATCTTTCTGAGAGAGTTCAACCAGGGCCTCTGAGCCGCCGTCGGTCTTGTTGGTGAAGGTTTCGGATCGTGTGTAGGGAAGCCGCTGGCCGGCATCCACCAACGGGGTGAAGTCGCCTGCGACGGTGGCGATGCCGATCGGCTTCTTGAGCGTGACGCGATCTTGTCGTTGGCTCGATTCCGTTGGCTGATCGTTTTTAGCCTGTCCCGCGTCAGTGCATCCTGAGATGAAGATGATTGCCAGATAAATTATCATTTCGCGTCGTATCATCGACTGCCTCCCCCTTCGATCGCCCTTGTTTAGTGGAACGCTCAGAAGCGGATCTGCGTGAGGGCTTGGATCGCAAAGTAAATCTGAGCGCGGCTCAAGAGTGAAACGTGCTGGGTCACGGACTTCCCTCAAATCGTCAAGGGAGCCCGTGAGCCTCTCTTTTTCTATCAACGATCCGCGAAAGCGCGAAAGAACCGATGATTCTTGCGGTTTCCGCAATCGGTTGGTTTGCAGTAGCACGGCCGGCCCGGCCGTACTACGGATTCGACCGGGCCGGAAATCCAGCGAGATTCTCGCCCAGTCGCGGATCGTTGATTTTTATCAATGCAGAGTAGATTTAGTTGTGTCAATAGCTTTATTGGGTTGGCGTTATTCCCGCCATGGATTCTGGCTCAACCAAGCGCGGAGGATTTCGGTTGCGGGGCGATCGTCGCCGGGGCGGCGATCGATGAGGGGGAGATCCTGGGCCCGCACTAATTGACGGATCAGGTCGTCATGTTCCCCAGCCGGATCGGGGGAGATGACCGACGGATGAACGACGATGCAGTCCCAACCCCCCGCACCGAAGTTCAGTGACCAGTTCATCAGCCACGCGTAATCGTGGATCAACGATTCCAGGGTCTCTGACCTGGCGGAACGCGGCGCCGCGATCACGACGAGGTCGGGGGCCGTCGGACGAATTCTCGCCTTGGCATCCTGCTCCAGTTCCGACAGGGTTTTCCCCTCCGTGGGCCAGCGCGTGATTTCAAGCCTTGCGTCGGGAGCCTCGGCCTTCAATGCCGCGCTGAGCTGCTCGTCGAAGGGGGGCATGGCGACCAGTCGAATCGGTTGTCCCGCTTTGAGGCGAGCGGCGGTTCGTGAAAGCAAGGGGGGCAACGGGGCGACGTCGGCCAGCGAGACGTCTTTCCCGGTGATGGCGTGGGAGAGGGATTCCGCGATCCGCTTGTGACCGTCCATGTTCGGATGAATCTCGTCGCTCATGCACAGCCGCCAGGCGAGCGGATCACGCTCACGCTGGGTTTCCAACTCGGCATAAACATCGCAAACCGGTACGTTCAAACTCTTACTAACCTCACGGGCAGCCTGACAGTATGTGAGCAATCGACCTATGGGACGATCCTTCGTGGTGATCACGTTGTTCGGTGTGCAGAGGAGAACCTCGGCCCCGGCGGCCTGGCATCGGGCGATGATCTCCCCGAGATTCTTGCGGTACTCCTCGATCGGCAGTCGCGCAACATCGTTGAGGCCGAACATGACGGTGACGAGGGTTGGCTTGTGGCTCAAGACATCACGATCGATCCGCGCCAGCGCATCGCGCGTGGTGTGACCACTGATTCCCGCGTTGGTCATGGCGACCTCGGCCGTGGGATAGGTTCGTCGGAGCGCCACCCCGAGCATGTCGGTATAGGCCCGGCGCGAACCGGTATGGTAATAGACTCCGGTCACGCTGTCCCCGAAGCAGACGACGCGCACCGGCTTCCCGCCCTGGAGAGCTGCGCGAGTCGTCGGGAGAACGGGCGTCTTCGGTTCTTCCCAGAGCACTCGGGCAACGAACAAGGCGCCTTTCGCCCCTCGCTTTCGAGCGGTTTCATTCCACATTCCCTCGGACACGGTGACCCAGGACTCTCGATCGTTGATCGCCGCCGCGCCGAAGTTGCCGAGCTCCGCGCCACGCTCGGGTACCAGGACCTGTTCGGTTGCTCGAATGACCGACAACCGTTCTGGGTCGACCTGGGCGAGGAAGAGCGGGGCGCGATGGCGAATGATGTGATCGTTGTTGGCTCCGCGTCTCGTATAGACGAGAAAGAGGCCGTCACCGTGAGTGAGCCAGTGCTGCTGAGTGTTGTAGCTCCCGAGCTCTTGCCCATCGTCGAAAGTCCATGCCTTGACAGGTCGGTAGTGCAGACCGTCGTTGCTGGCAGTAACGTATCCCTTGTTGTCGTTGCGGATCGTCAAGAAGAAGCGGCCTCCGGCGCGGACGAGCGACGGTTCATAGAGGCCGCGGGCGACGTCCAGCGCCAGTACGTCGCCGTGCTCAACGTAGGTCAGCTTATCGCCGTCGAACCTGCAACGAACCACCGTCACGGCGTAAGGCACGGTGGCCGACCGGCCGATGTAGAAAGGCAGGAGCACCGATCCGTCGGGCTCGACGACGAATTGGGCACACGCGCTGCGGGCAAAGTCAAACGTTGGGCCGACCGGCATTTCAAGTCGCCGCCAGGGAGTCCAGCGGCCCGAGGTCGGGTCGAACACGGCGTAAGCCGTCTGGTTGGATCGGGCCTGGTCCTCGAGTTGCTCTCCCTTTTTGCTGTAGCGCACCTGCGCTCCGACCGCGAGAACTTTCCCCGTCGCGGGATGCCAACCGGGTGTGACATCCGCAACCGCGACGTCGACGTTCCCGGCTTCGCGGATCCAGTCCAGCTCTGAAACGGCGTCGGGCCCGATCCAGGTACGTCCCAAATCCTTGCTTCGCATCACACTCAGGCCTGAGTAATGATCCGACACGTTTAAATGCTTTTGCAAAGTCATCAGCACGTTGGGATCCGCTTTCGCGTCGGGCGACGGGATCGAAGTCACTCGCGGGTGATACCAGAGAAACTTGCCATCGTCATGCTCGAGCACGGTATCGAGCCGGGTCGTGAACGGGACGCGAGGCGTGTCGGGCCGGATCGTCTTGAGAAGTACGGGGACGATCGCGCTGGCAAGATCCTGGTGCCCCACCGGGTTTGGGTGGTATCCGTCGGTTGTCCAGTCCTTCAGCGACTGCCCTTTCGATTCGGCATCGGTCCAGCGGGCGAAGTGGTCGACGAGCGGCACGCGACACTCTTTCGCCACTTCACGACAGGCCACCATAAAGGGGGCGAGGCGTATGTTCCGGTTCTCGCCAAGCCCATTCAAGGGCGCGTTCTCCGCCTCGCGCGGAGCCGTCATCAAGATCGGATCGATGCCACGGAGCAGCAGCCCTTCGACGATCGCTCGCAGATTCTTCCGGAATTGCTCCAGCGTGAGTCGAGGGCCTTCTTTTCCGGGATCGACGTAGCTGTCGTTCGTCCCATACATTACCGTGACGAATTGCGGACGTGGTGTGCAAATCTCGTCCAGTCGCTTCAGTGCCTGGTCGGTTCGCTCACCACCAACGCCCAGGTTGACCACCTGAACATTGATTCCCTTCGCTTTCAACTCGCACTCGGTGATCGCCGCGAAGGTCTCCTCAGGGCTTACTCCTGCCCGGACACCTTTTGTGATCGAGTCGCCGAGCGTCACGACGGTCAGAGCCGGTGCCGGTCCGGCGGGGGGATTCGGAGGAGCCTCGGCTCTGGCGATCGAGAGCAGAAATAACGATGCGGCCAGGCACGCAGTTGGTCGTCGAATCGGCATGATCGATAGTCCGTCTAGCGTCGGAGGGTCATCTCGTTCACGTCCCGACTCTATCACTCAAGGGACAAGATCGCGAGTTGCCAGCCGCCTCCGTTTGTGTGGGCTCGACCGGGAGAATGGTGGCCCAACCTCCGCAGGCTCATTCCCGAGTGCACTTGACCCGGAGCATGGCTATGGAGGTACAGGCTTATTGTGGTACAATTGTTTTAAGCGTGATGAACCCAGTCCCTGGCCCTGATTCGGACGACGTCATGATCGAGACATCGTTGCTGCGAGGTCAATGCACGCCTCGCCATAAGACGAACCGTGCCACGGGCGATAAACCTGGACGATTCGTCACGGTTCTCATCAGCCTCCTGGCCATCGGATTTCCCGATTCGGCTTCCGCCGCAGCGCCAGAGCAGGATGGTAATACATTCTTCGAACAGAAGATTCGACCGCTGCTCGTGGAACGCTGCTACGAATGCCACTCCAAGGACGCCAAGAAGATCCGGGGTGGCCTGAGCCTTGATCTCAAGGACGGCTGGGTTAAAGGGGGCGATCTCGGGCCGTCGATTGAGCCTGGCAAACCGGATACGAGTCTCCTGATCCAGGCCGTACGCTACGACGACGAAGACCTCAAAATGCCCCCCAAGGGCAAGCTTTCCGAGCATGAGATCGCCTTGTTAACGCAGTGGGTCGCGATGGGAGCCCCCGATCCGCGCACCGGTGGAGCTCCCGCTCCGACGCGAGCCCAAATCGATCTCGAGGCGGGACGCAATTTCTGGGCGTTTCGTGCTCCGGTCGACCCTCCGATTCCCGTGGTCAAGAACGCGGCTTGGCCCCGATCCGGACTCGACCGCTTCCTCCTGGCCGGAATCGAGGAGAAGGGGTTGCAACCCGCGCCCCTGGCCGACAAGCGGACTCTGATCCGGCGGGCGACTTTTGACCTGATTGGGCTACCGCCAAAGCCTGAGGAAATCGACGCCTTTCTCGCCGACGAGGCTCCCGACGCGTTTGACCGGGTGGTCGATCGATTGCTGGCCTCGCCCCACTACGGGGAACGATGGGGTCGGCACTGGCTGGACGTGGCGCGTTATGCGGACTCCAACGGCCTGGATGAGAATGTCGCCTACGGCAACTCGTGGCGTTATCGCGATTACGTCATCAACGCCTTCAACCAAGACAAGCCCTTCGCCCAGTTTCTCCGCGAGCAACTCGCGGGAGACCTGATGCCAGTGGAGGGGGACGAGGCGGCGACGCATGAACGGCTGATCGCGACCGGATTCCTCTCCCTGGGGCCCAAGGTGCTGGCCGAGGTCGACGAGACCAAGATGGAGATGGATATCGTCGACGAACAGGTCGACACGGTCGGTCGAGCGTTCATGGGGCTCACGCTCGGCTGTGCACGCTGTCACGATCATAAGTTCGACCCGATCGCCACGACCGACTACTACGCCTTGGCGGGGGTATTCCGCAGTACCAAAACGATGGAGACCTTCGCAAAGGTCGCCCGCTGGTACGAGATCCCGCTGGCCACCAAGCAGGACCAGGCTCGTCTGGCGGAACATGCCAAGCAGGTTGCCGCGCAAAAGGCGACCATCGACGCTCTGGCTCGTTCTGCGAACGAGAAGCTTAAGGCGTCGGCTGGCGCGGGATTCGTTTTGCCGAAGGCCCCCGAGCCACTCTATCCCCAGGCCACCAAGGACGAGCTCAAACGGTTGCGCGACGCGCTGAGTGCGCTGGAGAAATCGGCCCCTGTGATGCCCTCTGCAATGGGGGTGACCGAGGGACCCGTTGCGGATGTCCGCGTCCACATCCGCGGCAGCCATCTGTCGCTGGGTGAGAAAGTCGCACGTCGGGTTCCGACTGTCCTGGCTTCAACGGGCGCGCCCACCTTCAGCGCCTCACAGAGCGGGCGGTTAGAACTGGCCCGCTGGCTAACCGACCCTGCCCATCCGCTCACCAGTCGGGTCATGGTCAATCGGATCTGGCGCTGGCATTTTGGCAAGGGGCTCGTCTCGACTCCCGACAACTTCGGTGCCCTGGGCGGACGCCCGAGTCATCCGCCGCTTCTCGACTGGTTGGCCCAGCGCTTCGTCGAATCCGGCTGGTCGATCAAGGCGATGCACCGCATCATTATGCTCTCAAGCACTTACAGGATGAGCTCGACATTCGATCCCAAGGGAGTGCAGCTCGACCCCGAGAACCTGCTTCACTGGCGGTTTAGCCCCCGCAGGCTCGAGGCGGAAGCGATTCGTGACGCGCTCCTGACAGTCGGCAGCAGGCTCGATCCGACGATGGGAGGCTCGCTGCTCAACGTCGCGAATCGCGGCTACTTCTTCGATCATACCTCGAAGGATGCCACGAATTACGATGTCGGGCGGCGATCGGTCTACCTTCCGATCGTACGCAATCATCTGTATGATGCGTTTGATTTGTTCGACTACTCCGAGGCCGGTGTGACCAATGGCGACCGGGCGACCACGACCGTGGCGCCTCAGGCCTTGTTCATGATGAACAGCGAATTGGTTGACCAGACGGCGCGGACCCTGGCTACCGAACTGCTGGCACCGAAGTTGTCCAGCGATGCCGATCGAATCGGTCGGCTCTACCTGCGGGCCTTCGGCCGACCGCCGGAGCCGGCGGAAGTGACACGCCGGAATCTTCCTTGACCGGTTCGCGCATGGGATTGCGGCTTCGGTGCCAGAGGCCCCGGAGCGAGTCCTCCGCGCCTGGCAAGCACTTTGCCAGACGCTCCTGGCGTCCAACGAATTTGTTTATATCGAGTAACGAGGGCCTAACCGTGGACCAATTCAATTGGGAATTGACCTCGCGCCGTCGGATGCTGAAGGGTTGCGCCACGGGGTTTGGGGCCCTCGCCCTGGCCGCCCTCATGGCCGAAGAATCTTCGGCCGAGGCGCCGGCCAAGAAGGTCGATGTGCCCCCTGCCCCGCACTTCCCGGCACGCGCGAAGCGCGTGATCTTCCTGTTCATGAAGGGGGGGCCGTCGCACCTTGATACCTTCGATCCCAAGCCCCTCCTTCAACGCGACAACGGCAAGGAGCTTCCCTTTGCCAAACCGCGGGTCCAGTTCGCCCCGACCGGCAAACTGCTCGCCTCTCCTTGGAAATTCCAGAAGTACGGCGAGAGCGGCATTGAAGTCAGTTCGCTTTTCCCGCATGTGGCCCAATGTGTTGACGACCTCTGCATCATCAACTCCGTCCACGGTACCAACGCGGCCCACGGAGGGGCGCTGCTGAAACTCCACACCGGCAGCGACAGCTTCGTACGTCCGAGCATGGGGTCTTGGATCAATTACGGGCTGGGTACCGAGAACCAGGACCTGCCCGGGTTTATCACGATCTGCCCGACTCTGGCTCATGGCGGCGTGCTGAACTGGGGGTCGGCCTTCCTCCCTGCTCGGTTCCAGGGAACGCCGCTCGGCAACGCGAGTGTGCCCTCCGATCGCGCTCGCGTACGCTACATCGAAAATGCGCGGACCCCTCGCGATCTCCAGCGATTGCAACTCGACCTGCTCGCCGACCTGAACCGCGATCACCTGGCCGGTGTCGGCCCTAACCTCGACCTGGAAGGGCGGCTCGACTCGTTCGAATTGGCCTTCCGAATGCAGTCTGCGATGCCGGAAATTCAGTCGCTGGCGGGCGAGCATCCCGCAACCCTGAAGGCGTACGGGCTGGACGACCCGGTCACCGCGAACTTCGGTCGCCAGTGCTTGCTGGCCCGTCGGTTCGCCGAGCGTGGGGTCCGCTTCGTCCAGGTCACCCACAGCGACTCCTACGTGCAATGGGACCAGCACGGCAAGCTCAAAGAGGGGCACGAGAAGAACGCTCGCGAGGTCGACTTGCCCATCGCGGCCCTGCTCAAAGATCTCAAATCTCGGGGCTTGCTCGAAGACACCCTCGTCCTTTGGGGCGGAGAATTCGGCCGCACACCCACCGCCCAGGGAACCGACGGCCGCGATCACAACCCCGAAGGATTCACGATGTGGATGGCCGGGGGTGGGGTCAAGGGCGGGTTCAAGTATGGCGCCACCGACGATTACGGCTATTACGCGGTCGAACAGAAGATGCATATCCATGATGTTCATGCCACCATCTTGCATCTTCTGGGCCTCGACCACGAACGACTCACCTACAAGTACGCCGGTCGCGACTTTCGCCTGACCGACGTTGCTGGTGAAGTCGCGACGGATCTCTTCGCCTGAAATTCTCATTGACGTTCAATGACTTGCGAGTGTCACGGGTTGGATACGGCCCGTGGCAGCTCGCTCATTTCATGGAATCGAATCATGACCTGACGAAGTCATGGTTCGTTTTTTTTGATTCGATTTTCGCGTACCCGCCCACAATTGCACGTCTCTTCGTGATTCATGGGCTGCGCTGACTGGCGACTGTGGCAAACAATTGTTCGATCCAGGCGGGTCGGTCGTTGACCTCGATACTCCCCAGCGGGATGATGCTGTCGAACCCGGAAGTATTTGCCGAGGCGGGTCGGTGTCGCAGCTTTTATCGAGGGAGTTCAAGCAAGATGAGTCGGACGCTCACGCTGGTGACTGTTCTGCTGGTTGGGTCCTTGACCCGGCCGTCGTTTGCCGAAGATGCGGGATTAATCGGTCACTGGAAACTTGCCGGAGACGCCAAGGATTCTTCGGGCCGGGGCAATCACGGCGAGAGCGTTGGGGTCGACTTCGGCTCGTCCGGGCCCGGTGGTCAAGCAAATTCGGCGGTCAAGTTCGATGGACGGAAGTCTTACATCCGGGTGCCAGCCAATCCTTCGCTGAACCTCGGAACGAACGACTTCACCTTCGCCGTTTGGGCGCACACCGACGAGCGCATTGACGACGTTCTGGGCGACCTGGTGAGTAAATATGATCCGGCGGCTCGACGCGGGCTCAACTGGTGCATCAAGAATGGGGCCGGTACGACGAGCAGTCAGTCGAATTACCGCAACATTCAATTCGGTATTGATTCCGGGAGCCGACCAACGTGGACTGACCAGGGGAGGCCCGGCAACGCGGTCTATGTAATGGCGATGGCGGTCCACAACGGGCAGTTGTTCGTGGGGACCTGCGAGGGGGGCAACGAGGAGGCAGGCCACGTCTATCGCTACGATGGAGGAACGCGCTGGGTGGACTGCGGCAGCCCCGACCGAAGCAACGCGGTGACCTCCCTGGCCGCATACGGTGGCAAGCTCTACGCGGGAACCGGTCGTTATCGACTGGCCGGCTCGTCATTGACCGAGTCGAAGAACGCGAACGTCGGTGGCAAGGTGCTTTGCTACGACGGCGACGGGTCCTGGACGGACTGCGGCCAGTTGCCGAAGACAGAAGCGGTCGGCGGGATGGCCGTCTTTCAGGGCGAGCTCTATGCTTCGTCATTGTACAAGCCGGCTGGCTTCTTTCGCTACCAAGGGGGGCGTGAATGGGTGGCTTGTCCGCTTCCCCGCGACGGTGAGCGCGTCGTGGCGCTGGGAGTGTACAACGGGCACGTTTATGCAACTTCGTATGACGCGTGCGCGGTTTACCGCTTTGACGGATCGAGTTGGGAGTCGCTCGGCAAACTGGAAACCAGCGGGCAGACCTATTCCTTCGAGGTCTGGAACGGAGAGCTTTTCGTGGGGACCTGGCCCAACGGGCAGGTTTTCCGGTACGACGGAGAGCGGCAGTGGGTGACGGCAGGCCGCCTGGGGGGCGAGTTAGAGGTTATGGGAATGGCTGTTCACAACGGCAAACTTTATGGCGGCACGCTCCCCCTGGCCGAGGTTCATCGCTACGACGGGGGCGTGACCTGGGCCAACACCGGCCAGCTCGACCGGACCCCCGACGTGCGCTATCGCCGAGCCTGGTCGATGGCCCTGTTTCAAGGCCGCCTCTTCTGCGGAACACTCCCCTCGGGCAGGGTTCATGGACTCGAGGTGGGCGAGAACGTCTCCTACGACCACGAGTTGAAACCGGGCTGGAGGCACCTCGCAGCCATTCGTGAGAGTGGCCGCCTCAAGCTTTTCGTGGATGGCAAGCCCGTCGCCGATTCCACTCCCTCTAACCCGGTTGATCTTGACCTTACAAATGACGAACCCTTGAAGATTGGCCTTGGCATGCACGACTACTTCAAGGGCAGCCTGAGCGACCTTCGTCTCTATGGACGGGCCTTGAAGGCCAACGAGGTTAGCGAGCTTGCCGCACGCCCGGCGAAGGGAGAGCGTCCGTGACGGGCGAATGAATTTCGGTTGTCATGAGATGATGGTGTCTTGTAAGGCATTGGCCGTTCCGGGAGATCCCCCGCTGATGAGCCTCGACCCCGCTCGCTTGTCCACCGTTCAACTCGTCCCGTTGACGCCATTCTCCGAGGATGGTGAAACGGTCCGGACCGAAGTGTTGGCGGATTTTGCCCGCTGGCTGTATGACGCCGGCATTCGCGTCTTCCTCCCCGCGGCCGGGACGGGAGAATTTCAGTGTGCGTCCGGCGGACCACGTCCCCCTTCGCAACTGGCCGAGGGGCCTCGGCCACTTTGGTGACCGTCGGTCGAAACCCTGCGCGGTGTCATGATCCGGCGTCAACAGACGCGACGCGCGCTCGAACCCGTGTCGAGCCTGGCCCGAACACCGCGGTGGGAGCGCGCCGCGTTTCGAGTGCCGGCGGGAGCCGTTGTCAGCTCGGGGAACCGTCGGCGATGGGACCCTCTGGGGTCGCCGCAGGATCGGCGGCTTGGGGAGGCGACCAACGGTCAGGGAGAAGGTCGGCCAGATTCTCTTTGGGAAGCACCGGCAATCGGGATAGCACGTCGCGCAGGTAGACGAACGGGTCATGACCGTGACGCTGGCAACTCGACACTACGCTGAACAGCACGGCCATGGTCTTCCCGCCGGTCTCACTCCCAGTGAAAAGCCAGTTTTTCGTCCAGTCGCGATTGTCTTCATATGTTGCTCGGCTACGTTGTTATCGATCGACAGGTAGCCCGAACTGGTGTACCGTTTCAACGCCTCCCAGTGGTTCTTCATGTAACCGATCGCCCTCCCATCGGACTCTTGGGAGCACCTGCGGTCGCTCCTCCTTCAGCCACTCTCGAGGCTCTCCCAAACTGGCACCGCCCGCTCCTGCGCACCTGTAGCCGAATCGCGGCCCGTGTCGGCTCGTTGGCGTCCTCAGGCAGCTTAGCGAGCTCTGCTTTGATCTGCTTCTCGATCGCGTAGAGCTGGCGGTAGTAGGCCAGGGCCGTACTCGCCTCGTTAGGTCCGTCTTCTGCGCTCGACGAACTTGCGGCGGGCGTGGGCGTTGCAACCCACCTCCACGACGTTGCCGCCCGCGTAGATGCCGTCGTAGCCGCTGAAGGCATCAGCCTGCAAATAACCGCGAAAACCCTGAGAAACAGACTCGGACCGTCTCGCTTATGGCTCCTCGTGAAATCAAAAACATTGTAAGGATAAAGATGATCGCCGAAGTAGATCCAGAGCCGGGCCAAGGCCTTGATCTTTCGCTCCGAGTCCGCAGCTTCACCGACGTGTCGTCGGTGTGAATCGTGCCGCACAACAGGACCAATGTCTTCATCAGGTCGTAGAGCGGCTCGAGACTTTGGCGCGCCGGCCATCCAGTCGCAGAGGGTTGAGCGTGACAGCTCCACCTTGCCGGGCCAGGCGGCGTTCCTGGCGATGGAGTGGAATATGATCGGCATACTTTCCGTGATCACATGAGCTAGTAGTCCCGGTCCAGGCAAACCCTTGGGGATCGGCTGGGCTGGCTTGCCGGCGGTGACGACTTGACCTTCGCAGTGCGGGCAGGCGTAAGTGCAGCGCACGTGCTCGACCACGAACAAGGTCGCCGGCACATAGTCGAGTTGCTCGCTGCGTTCTGCGCTGATCTGGGCTCGGGTCTCGCCGCATTGCGGACAGCGGCGTTCGGCTTCGGTCAATTCTGTAGACCTGAGGCTCGCGGCGGAGGTTCTTGGGCAGGGCCTGCGGCCGTGAGATCGATTCTTCTTCGCGGGGCCGCACCCGGCTCGGGCTCGGGCTCAGGTGCGACCGCGTCGCCGGTGACCGAGGGTTCGGGTTCCGGGGCCAGCGGTTCTGAAGGCGTCGGGGATAAGCAGCGGTTGATTGGGGTCAAGCGTTCGGTGCGTGGGCCGTAGAGCCGCCGCAAAGGAGGTCGAGGCGATGTTGCAATTCCTCGTTCTGACGCCGTGTTTCGCGAAGGGCGGCGAGCAGTTCGATGATCATCTGCTGGAGGAAGGCAGGATCACTGGGCAACGTCGCCGTGGGATCGGCAGGGTTTCAAAGGTGATGGGGCGGGCGTCTTCGCTCATGCACTTTAGACGCATGAGGTTCTTATATTATTCGATGATTCTTTGGAAAACGCGGCGGCCGGCCGGGGACTCACACCGTGGCTCTGGGGACGGGTCGGTGATAGCGTTTGCCGCGTTTCACGCTCGAGAGGTCGATCCCTTCGAGGAGCATGACGAGGTCCGCGGCGCGGACCTCGACGCGGGCTGAGCCTCCGGAGACGGCGGAAAGCGAAAGGTGCCGGCTTCCAATCGCTTGTACCAGATTGCGTACCCGTCCTCCTCCCAAATCAGGAGCTTGATGCGATCGGCGGCCCGGTTGCGGAAGACGAAGATGTCTCCCGAGCGGATCGCCCTGGAGCCCGTCGCGGACCAGGGCCGCCAAACTGTCGAACGATTTTCGCAGATCGACCGGCTGCGCGCGAGCCAGATCCGGACGGTTGGAGACAAGCTCACCATGACCGTTCTCCGGCTTCGAGCAGTTCAACGACTTGCACGAGGGTCTGAGGGTCGAACCCGGCCCCGACCCGCAAGCAGCGTCCATTGGCCAGCACGACCTCGATGCTCCCGGCGGGCGACTCCGCCTTGTCGGCGAGCACATGCACAGGAAGAAACGCGGGCTTGGGCTGGTCGCGCCGCTGGAGTTCCCGCCGCCACCAATAAAACGACGGCGCACTCACGCCCTCGGCCAGGCAGAACGCCCGGACCGACAGTCCACTCCGCTTCCACCGGGCCAGAACCAGCCGCCAGTACGGCTCCCGCCCGTTTCTCGATCCTGCCACTCGGCCCATAGTTCACCCCCTTTCGGCCATGCACCGATCGTAGCATGGGCCGCAAGAAGGGGTTCACCGGACGCACACGAATTTCACTCGCTGAGCGCGGTCGAGGTTGTCTCTTGTGTTCGCGTGGTTCGCAGGGCCGTCGGCGACGACGCGGTCGTGCTGGCACCGATCGGGCTCGGGATTTCGCACGCCTTGGCGATCGGTCGAGCGGCGATCGACGTGGGAGCCGACGCGCTGCTCGTCATGCATCCGATTCACCCCTATCTCGGTGACTCCGGGCTCCGCGACTACTTCCAGGCGTTGATGGTCGCTTTGCCACTCCCGTTCCTCGCCTACAAAAAAGGGCCGTTTCCCAGTGATGATCTCCTTGGCGAACTGGCAGCGACAGGGCGACTCGTCGGGGTCAAATACGCTGTCAACGACATTGATGCCGTAACTCGGTTCATCCAGAATTACGGGGCACGCGTTGGGGTCTATTGCGGAACGGCCGAACGGTTCGCGCCATTCTTTCATCTCGCCGGCGCGCGCGGATATACCTCGGGGGCGGGCAACCTCTGCCCTCGCCTGACCCTGGCCCTCCACACGGCGCTCGAGGACGGAAACTATCCTCGTGCCATGGAACTGTTGCGGATCCTTCGGCCGATCGAAGATTACCGAGCTCGGTTCGGCGATTCCTATAACATCAGCATGCTCAAGGTCGCAATTCCAATGATCGGACGCGATTTCGGCCCGCCCCGGCCGCCCCAGCGCCGGCTGAGTCCCGGGGACGAATCCGAGATAAAAGCCCTTTTGGAACCGATCCTCGCGGCCGAGGCCAAACTCTGGTGAAATTCATGAATGCAATGGTTGCAGGGGAAAGTTCTTGGCTGAATGGTTTCGTGTCAGCCTCGATAGGGAGACCGTCAAACGCGAGACGCCGGATCTGGCGGTCGCCCCACTGGGCTAAAAGTGTCTGCCTCGCAATTCCGGCTCTCAAACCTCATGGGCCTTGCAGGTAACGTTTCTTGACCTTGGCGGCCACTGTACCGATGCCGTAGTAACCGACCGAAATCTGGCCGACGTGAGTCAGCAGGTCGTAAGCACGCCACCGATCCCAGCCATACTCCGCCTCCATCCACAAGCTCAAGAGGGCGTAGGCCTGGGCGATCGACCGCTCCATCGGTGTGCCGCTCACGATCGTCATGATCTCGTCGGGTGACTCAATTCGCGGCCATGTCAGCCTCTTTTCCTTGATCAGGTCGACCGTGATCGTGGTTTCCGCGGGCATCTCCAGGCCCGTGGCGGACAGCTCGCCGTGGCCCATCGCGGCATGGGCGTCGCCCAGATAGAGGAACCCCCCTGGAACGAAGACCGGTAAGAAAATCGTGTTCCCAGGACAAGTCTCGATGATATCCATGTTCCCGCCGTGCGGGCCGGCGGGTGCGGTCGTGGGGCAGCCCCAATCGGGGGCCGTGCCGATACATCCGAGCATGGGCGTATAAGGGATCGTGACCGAGTCGCTCCAATAAACCAGGCCGTCCCGAATCGGGCAGACGTGGGTGCCGTGGGGACAGTCGGTTCCGAGCCATTCGCAGAGTTGTTTCGGGTCGGCGGTCCTCGTGGCACACTCGCCGAGGGTCGGTCGGATCTCGTGGATTGTCACCGCAAGCGCATCGCCGGGCTCGGCCCCTGCGACTACGATCGGTCCGGTGAGCGGATTGCTATACGGCATTTTGACCTTATCGCGCCGATCGGTATTGCTCCGGATCTGTCCCGAGAGAGCGTCCTCGCTCGCGACCGTGAGGGATTCGCCCGGCTCAATCCGCACGCGGGGGTCATGATGCCGGCTGAATTCGTAGTAGAGCGGACCGATGGGAAGATGCTTCATTGTTGACCTCGTGGCGTCACTTGACCCGGTCGCGAAGAGTCGGGTGCTCATCTTGTGCCCAAAGGGTACCAGCACCGTTCGAGTCTTGCTGCAATCAAACCGTGGAGCTTGGACCAATCGGACGTTACGCCGCGCTTGGCTCGAAAGCGACGTAGCGCGGCTGGAGTCGTGAATTTTCTTCGAGCCCCGTGGGGTCCGGCGGGTCGTTCTCGTGATCGTGGATTCACACGGAATTAGCCAACTCACCGTGTTCTTCTACTTCCGGTCCCGCTACTCTGTGGCTTGCGGAGTGGGAAAGCGATCAATGGCTGGAACCAGGCGGACGAGGGCCTCATGCGACATTACGACGGACAAGTGGGTCGGGCGACCTTGGTCATTGTGGCGATCTTCGCCGCGATGACCGTCGGGGCCGACGACCCGACTCCCAAAGAGCCAGATCAACGAGAAATCATGCTGCCGGGTCTGACTCGCTCCGGGTCCGTGCTCTTGCCGAATGGATGGTCGTTGCGTCCCGCCGGGAAGCAATCACCGCTCGGCGACCTGCCCGTGATTCTGGCCGAGAACCCCAAGTTCCCGATCCTGGCGATTCTGCATGCCGGGTACGGCGAACACGAGGTCTGGACCCTCGACGCCAAGTCGGGTCAGACCATCGCCCGTGCGGCGATTCCGGCGAGCTTCTCCGGGCTCGTCTGGTCGGCGAACGGCGACCGACTCTATGTCGGGGGCGGGTTCGACGACCTGATCTACGGCTTCGACCACAAGGACGGTTTGCTCTCGAACAAGTCGACCTTTCGCTATCCTGACCGTACTCCACTCCAGAAGGAGTCCGGGCCAGGGGGCAAGAAACGCCAGCGCGTCACCGCGGGGCTGGCCGTCTCGGCCGACGGCAAGAGCCTCTGGGCCGCCAATGCCTTCGGTCATACGCTCGCGCGCTTCGACACCGAGTCGAAGGCCCTGATCTCCGAGATCGAACTCGGGCTCGACTCGTATCCCTACGGATTGGCGCTCGACGAGAATGCAGGTCGGCTTTACGTGAGCCTCTGGGGCGCAGCGAAGGTTGCGATCATCGACATCAAGGCAAACGCGCTCGACGGCGAGTACGAGACGCAAGAGCACCCCAATGAGATGCTCACCGCGAAGCAGGGGCGATACCTCTACGTCGCGAATGCGAACCGCAATACCGTGACCGTCCTTGACACGAATAAAGGCCAGGCGATCGAGACGATCAACACCGCGATCGCCCCCCAGGCCCCGGCCGGATCGACGCCCAGCTCGCTGGCCCTGACACCCGACGAGTCGATCTTGCTCGTCGCGAACGCGAACACCAACGACGTGGCGGCGTTCAACGTCAAGGACGCTGGCAAGAGCACTCCGCTGGGATTCATTCCGGTGGGCTGGTATCCTACAAGCGTCCGCGCCAGCCGCGACGGCAAGACGCTCTGGGTCACCAACGGCAAGGGTGGGTCATCCCGGGCCAATCGTGACGGCCCCCGTCCTGGTTTCTCAGGGGGGAGCGAAGGCCGCACCCGCCAGTACATCGCCGGGCTCCTCCAGGGCACCCTCTCCACAATCCCGATGCCCGCGCCCCGGCAAATGGCCGAGTACTCCCGAACGGTCTACGCCTGCAGCCCGATCAAGAAAGACGACCCGGCCGGCGTCACCGGTCCCCAGGCCGCCAAGAATAACCCCATTCCGTCGAAGGTGGGCGACCCTTCACCGATCACCCACTGCATCTACATCATCAAGGAAAATCGCACCTACGACCAGATTTTCGGCGACATGCCCGAGGGCAACGGCGAGTCATCGCTCTGCCTCTTTCCCGAGAAGGTTACCCCCAACCATCACGCCCTGGCGCGTGAGTATGTTCTCCTGGATAACTTCTACGTTGAGTCCGAGGTCTCCGCGGACGGCCATGAGTGGACGATGGGGGCGTACGCGACCGACTTCGTGGAACGCACCTGGCCGCTCGGCTACCGAGGCGACGGGCGCGTGCCGTTCCCGGCCGAGGGGAATTTCGCGATCGCAACCCCGGCTGGCGGCTACCTCTGGGATCGTGCGGCCGCCAAGGGGGTTTCGTATCGGAGCTATGGCGAATTCATCGATAACGGCAAGACACCCGCAGATCCGTCGACCACCAAGGTCAAGGCGCTCCAAGGCCATTTCGACCCGAAGTATCGTGGCTATGACCTGGACTACCCCGACCAGAAGCGGGCCGACCGATTCCTCGAGGAACTGGCCGAATTCGAGAAGGCGGGCGAGATGCCCCGGCTGATCGTCTTACGGCTCCCGAACGACCATACCTCGGGCACCGCGCCAGGGAAGCCGACGGTCACGGCCATGGTCGCCGACAATGACCTGGCGCTGGGGCGAGTTGTCGAGGGCCTGTCCCGGAGCAAGTTCTGGCCGAAGCTGGCGATCTTCGTGGTCGAGGATGACGCCCAGAACGGCTCTGATCATGTGGATGCCCATCGTACCGTGGCCCTGGCGATCAGCCCGTACGTCAAGCGAAAATCGGTCGATTCGACGATGTATTCCACCTCGTCGATGCTCCGTACGATCGAGTTGATCCTGGGGCTGGACCCGATGAGCCAGTTCGACGCCTCGTCGCGGCCGATGTCAATGTCCTTACCGGGGTGCTGGATGCATCGCCCTACACGGTTCGACCGGCGAACGTAGACCTCAAAGAGATCAATCTCCGCACGGCTCCAGGCGCGGCAGCATCAATGAAACTGGACCTCTCGAAGGAGGACCAGGCCGATGACCTTGTTTTCAACGAGATCATCTGGAAGGCCGTCAAAGGCGCGAATTCCAAGATGCCGCCGCCGGTC
The DNA here is from genome assembly GCF_045290345.1 of Singulisphaera photorubra. GTDB lineage: Bacteria > Planctomycetota > Planctomycetia > Isosphaerales > Isosphaeraceae > Singulisphaera. The sequence goes on from NZ_CP155447.1 coordinate 9,067,532, forward strand.
CGAGCGGCCTTTGTGGTTCCGCGGCTCGAGGCGGATGATGATGATGACGATGATGATTGAGCCAACCGAAATCCGACATTAAAAACATGCAAAGGCCTCCACCCACCAATGCCACACGCAAGGTGGGTGGAGGCCTTCCGCATGCGCCCGAACTGTGGGGAGAAGGGCGCGTCACGGCGGGGCAGCGGCTCGATGGCCTGAAGGGTCAATCACTCCCTCGGGTGCTCCGCCCGAATTCTTTCCGGAGCACAAATCGCGATCGGAAAAGGCAGCATGCGTCCGCTGCTGCGTAAAACTCGTGCAGCCGACCTTTTACGTTGCGGAACGCAGCCTTACGCAGGCCTGGGCGATTGCGGTTTCGTTGCCCAGCGTGACGACCGGCTCTGTCTGCGATCACAACCGCTCGCATGGTATTCTCATGATCGCGCTGCCCACTCGGCCGGCGATCCAAGGATGAGATGCGTCGGGGGGCCGTCGGAATTCCCTCCAGCGCTCTACAGAACAATGGGGTGTCAACGCCATGAACTCGGTAGGTAAGGTCGCAATTGTTACGGGTGCTGGGTCGGGGATTGGCCGGGCGACAACCTTGGCGCTTCTGCAGGATGGGTATTCGGTCGTGCTGGCCGGCCGCCGGTTGGACGCACTCGCCGAGACGGTGGTGCAAGCGGGATCGGCAGGAGCACGAGCCCTCGCCGTCCCCACCGACGTCAGCGATCCTGTCTCTGTTCAGGCGCTCTTCGATGCGACGAAAGCCGCCTTCGGACGCCTCGATCTGCTGTTTAACAATGCTGGCACAGGCGCTCCGGCCGTTCCCTTGGAAGATCTGACGTTCGAGCAGTGGCGTCGGGTCGTCGACATCAACCTGACCGGCGTCTTTCTCTGCACGCAGGCGGCATTCCGGCTCATGAAAAATCAGGACCCGAGAGGAGGCCGAATCATCAACAACGGCTCGATCTCGGCGACCACGCCCCGCCCGAACTCTGCGCCCTACACGGCCAGCAAGCACGCGATTACCGGGTTGACCAAGTCGACGGCCCTGGACGGTCGCGTCTACGACATCGCCTGCGGCCAGATCGACATCGGCAACGCCGAGACTGAATTGACCGCCCGGATGAAAGGCGGGGTGATCCAGGCGAACGGCCAGACGGCGGTCGAGCCAACGATGGATGTCGACAACGTGGCTCGGACCGTGCTGTACATGGCAAACCTGCCCCTTCAGGCAAACGCGCTCTTCATGACCTTGATGGCCACGAAGATGCCATTCGTCGGCAGAGGCTGAACCCCAACGCCCTCCCACCCCACCTGGCGCTGCTCGTTTGGAAGTGGCGATGCTCACGGGCGCGCGACGCTCTCACTCCGGGTTGTCCGGAAGCTCCTTCGACGCTTCGGGCAACCGCAATTTTGATCCTGGCTCTTCGCCCTCGGGTGCCTGGGCCAGAATCCGTAAGAGCAGTTCGTGTCCCTGGTGAGCCCCCTTGATCCAGACGAACGGGCCGTTGCCGTCAGGCCAGCCAATCGTCGTCCATCCGAAGTCCTCGACTTGCTCGAACGTGGATCGCAACGCCTCCAGATCGAGCGAGAAGGCAGGAGAGACGACGGCCCCATCGTCTGCGCCGCCGATCAGTTCGACCGGTGTTGGATAGATATCTACCTCCCAGAATCCATCCTTTTCACCGTAGAGGATTCCTAGCGGCCCCATCAAGTTGTCGGCCGCGAGGCATCCCCCCACGGCCTCGATCAGGGAATCGAGCCAGTTCGAGTCACGAGCATCGGCCAGGTCGTGCAGGCCTTGAAAGAGCTGACGGCCCGCCTCGTTCCGCCGATCGAACTCCTCGCGATTTGTGCGGAAGAGCTCCGCGATCTCGTGTTCGCCATGTTCATCGAGCTGATTGGTGAAGATCGCGGCCCAGGCTCGGTGATATTCTTCAAGGACCCGCTCATGTTCCTCGGAGGTATCGCCCGAATCCGGGGCATCGAGGTCGTTCAATGCGTGCGCCGCCTCGAGGGACTCCAGGCGGTCGTCGAGTTCCCGAAGCGCGGTCTCCGCGTGTTTGCTGGCGAGGGCGTCTGCCTGCCAGGCAATCAAGTGAAAGCCGGCGTCCGCCGGGAGCAGTTGGGAATCCCGGATCTCCTGATAGACCGAAAGCCGGTCGGTCTCGGAGGAATCGGGGCCCAGATTTCGCCATCGATCGTACCAGGACGGACGATCGGGCAGTGTTTCGAGAAGATTCGTGAGAGTTGCATCGATTGAGTTGTGGTGGCTGTCGCTCTGGTCGGCGTCCATGATCGAGCCTCGACAGGAGAGAATCTCGGAGGAACAGTAACTCATCTGAGTCCCTGGAGCCTCTGGCCTTGAATCACGCCAACGTCACTGGACCCTGCTCGCTGGAGGAAACACGTCCTTTGTTCCAAGATAATCCCTCACGGGTCACAAGGCCACTTCGCACCCAAGAACACTAGCTCGGCCGACGCATCGTCCCCAGGTTCGCCGCCGATTTCCAAGGAAAAAGAACGAGGGTTTCCAGGGATGACTGCCAGGACCCCGTGGTGACTATAAGCGGCGTCGAATTGGTGAGTCGTGCCGTTCGCGGTGGCTCCGATCGCGCCGAGGCGACGGACTGCAACAGCCCCGTGGACGGGATCGAATCCGATGATGCGATAAGTTCGGTTTGTGGTCAGGCTGTGGATCAGGTCTGATTTCGCGGGGCGACCGCTCAGCCAGTCCTGGACGCGACAAGCTTGGCGTTTCGTTTCCTTGAGAAATTTACTTTTGTATAGTAACGAATGGATGTGACAGGCCAGCAGAAGTCGACGTTTCTGAATCAAATCCGACCTCCAAGCCCCACTTTAACCGCGGTCAGTCGTGCGAGCAACGACTGGGCGAGCCGACCCCGTGAAGAATCCGTGGCCCGGGCGCTCGTGCCACGCGCCAGCGAGTCTCTGTCTGATCGCTCGCGAGCAGAGTCGATGAACTCAACCTGATTGAAATGCTCAATTCGTGATTCATTATGGGGTTCGGCCGATGGGTCCAGGTCGCATGCTCGAAGTCAGGCGATGTCTCGAGGTGAGGCACATTCCAGTGAGGATAGTTGCCGAGTCAGCGAGGGCCAGAGGCGGTTTTTGAGCAACACCCGCGACGTTCTATCCAGTGATTCGAGGTTTTGGTATGCTTTAGTTGGTACGAAGATCGGCGCGGAAGTGTTACGTTTTCTTGATGCGGCCTCAGGCCTCCTTTGTTTTTCGCTCGCAGCTTTCCTGGCCCATCGGGATTTCAACGGAAGTTGGCTCTTGCACGACCTCGCAAAAAAAACTCCGAGAGTCGATAGGCTGCTGATGCCCTATCCCTAGAGCGGTTCCCGTCCGGGTGGAGCACGCGCCACGCGATTCGAAGTGGCTGGGGTCTTTCCCCTGGTCATCTGGCTCCCACCCCGGGGTTTGACGGTGCGACTCTCTGCGTCTGGCCCCGTTCGAGCCGAGGCCACGACGGTCACTGCCAAGGTCATCCTGACGAAATCGCCACCTTCGCGGAACCCGAGGGCACGACGATCGTGCTCGACATGGATCGACTCAAGATTATTTCTGTAGAATCGCACCGGAGCTTGACCGGACCCAATCGGCTCGATGCTCACGGCCTGGTCTGTTTTCAGTCCGTTTTTATCGTGTCTTAAAGAAACGCCCGCCGGGCGATTGTTGACAAAACCGATGACTGGAACTCTTACCTTGGGACGGACCACTTTATGAATAGCTACCCGGCAAACGAACAGCGCATCTCCGAAATCGAGCGAGGCCGAAGTTGCGGGGCCGTTGTCCCGTTGCCCCCCGGTGGGTCCCTCGCGGTCGGGGATACGGTTCTCTTTGCACTCTCCCAGTCCCGGGCGGGTCAGCAGCCTTCTTACGTCAAGGGGGGCGATTCGGTGCTGGTGTTACTCACCGACGTCGTCGACCTCGGGACGACGGATCCCATCACCGGACAAGCGCTCGTTCAACTCAGTTGGAAGCCGCTTGGGCAGGAGGCGAACCCCGCCCCCGTCACCAAGACCAAGCGTGCCACGAAGGCTCGGAGCCCTCACAAGACGGTTTGATCGCTCACGCCTCTCGGCCCAACCCACGGTAAGCCTCGATGCTTCGGCTGAGAGGCCGGCACCTTGAGGTTGAAGCCACATTCGCGGGATCCGGTCCGACAGCGCCAGGTCGTGAGAGTCGAACTCGACCGTGGTTAAAGTGATGCAAAAGGGTGAAGTCGATCATACGTTGTGCGAATGGGCGTTACGCTGTATTTGGCCTCAATCGTACCGAGAAGAGGCCCTTTGACAAGATCGTCGAAGGGCGCTTCTACTTCACGGCTCGCTGTGACTCAACCGGCTCGTCACTCGTCGCCTGAGGGGCCGTACATTCCCGGGACAGGGATGTCGTTCAATCGGAGATAAACACAGAGTGCCGCGCGGTGATGAATGGTGTGATTGATCACCAGGCTCCGAATGACAGTGGTGCGAGGCATGGTCAGGATGGGCTGGCCTTGGGAAAGAAGTGACCATTCTTTTATGAAAGCTTCGTCCGTGGCGGATGCGAGTGCTCCACGGGCGGTTGCAACGTTCTGATCGAACAACTCGAGAAGTTGCTGCCGGCTGCTCGCCTTGATGGTCTGATAAGGCTCGCCTCCCACTGGGTTGATGTCCCAGGTCTCGCGTTCCAGGACGCCCTGGACCCAGCCCGGAATCTCAGCCAGGTGCGCACCCACCCAGCCGATCGTGTTGGATTTGGGGTGGGCCTTCCAATCGAGCTTGTCATCGGGAATGCGCTCGAGAACTTTCCGCGTGTTTGCCATCTCCTGGTCGAATTCGGGCAGGATTGATGTGCCGAAGCTCATGAGTTCTTCCTTCATTACCAGTGGATTCGATCGCCGTCATCCGTGGCGCAACCGTACCGGATTACGGTACACTTGTCCATAGCAGGTCGACGGGTCTCAACTTCCTGTGCTGGCCATACCGGGGCGGTGATGCTTACAATCCGTTGTGGGCCGCAGTCATCCGAGCTCGATCGCTCCAATCCTGTGGTCAAGCGAGCTCACGACGATCGGCCGCAGGCTTTCGGCAGCCTGTGGCGTTCCAAAGGAAGGCGCTCCAGGCCGACGAGAAGAGATTGAGCCTGCGAACGCGTCGTTTGATTCAGGTGGGTAAGCATCGCAGGGCCAGCTCGACGACCCGGTGGAGTTCGTCGCGACTTGCTCCCGCCGCCGCCTGGACGGCCATCCCTTGGGTGACCGTGACGATAAAGCGAGCGAGGTCGGCGGGGTCGGTGTCGGCTGACAGGCTTCCTTCCGATCTCGCTCGCTCGAATCGCTCGCGCAGGGCGGTCTCCCCCGCGGCGCGGCGAGCGATCAGTTTTTGTCGGATCGGTTCTGCCGCGTCCCCGCAAGAGAGGGCGCCATGCACCGCGAGACAACCTGGCGGGTTGCCTGGATTGGTGAGCGCGTCGGCCGTTTTCCGCAACAGCCGATCGGCCACGTCATGCACGGTCGGCTGGCTGAGCGCCTCCCGCAGACGAGCGGCCGGCTCCTCGTCATAGCGATCGAACGCCTTCCGAAACAATTCTTCCTTGTTCCCGAACGCGGCGTACAGACTGGGCCGGTTGATGCTCATCGCTTCGGTCAGGTCCAGGAGGGTCGTCCCCTCATAGCCCTTGCGCCAGAAGACATGAAGCGCTCGGTCCAGGGCTTCATCAACGTCAAACTCACGGGGGCGTCCCTTCGCCATCTCCGAAACTCCAGCTCTTTTGTCTTCGTCGGGTTAGGTGTTGGGACAAGCGAGCGACGCGAGGACCTTTCTGGTTCCAGAGAAAGTCCGACGGCCGTGCATGGCGACGAGGTTATCCACGAGTGCCACATCGCCCTGCTTCCACGGGATGTCGAATGTCAGCTCATCCGCAAGCGCAATTGCCACTCGGACGGCGGATCCATCCAAAGGAGTGCCATCGCCAAAGGTGATCGATTTTGCGGGGTCATTCCGAGCGTCCTTCCAGCCGCAGTAGGCCGCGATCAACTGGTTGAAAAAGGAGCTTCGGCCGGGGGCGAGCTTGTAGACGGCGGGAAGCACGGGGGTCGTCACGCGCAGGCATCCGTCGTCGAGCCATTCCCAATGATAGGCGAGGCTCTTGAGGCGTTGCTCGGCCTCCTCGCGGTTGGTTGCACGGAGGGTGCTCTGCCAGCTTCGTCCCATCCCTGAGTTCGGGTCGTTTGAGGAGGGCATGACGTTGGAATAGTTCAGCCCTTTCTCCACACAATCCCGAGTAAATTCGGGACAACGTTCAACCAGGCGGCTCCAGAGCAGGTCGGACCGACAGAGCGGAGTCGCTCCCCCCTGCTCCGCCGGCTGCTCGCAGAAGAAAAAGAGCCGGCTCGGATAGAATGGCGTTTGTGCCATCTCGTGGTGCAAGAAGATCTCGACTGTGGGAGGCGCTTCATTCGCCGTGAACACGCGAGGCGTACGGTTGACGCGCACGGCATTCGAGAGCGAATCCTCATACGGAAAATTCTCGAACCCAAAGGCCGCAACGAACCGGTCGAAATCGTCCGCCGTAGTCAGCGGGAACCCGCGGAAGAGGACGGCTCCGTGCCGGTGCGCCTGGTCACAGAATTCCTCGCGATTCGCCCCGATCCAGGCTTCGATGGCCGCAAATCCAATGCCCGGCGAGCGACATTCCCAGGCCATTGGGAAGGGCTCGCCTACATGCCATTGCTGACCCGGCACGGACAGTGGAGAGACTTGCAGCGGTGTCTCGTTCATGTTCGAAGCCCTTGGATTTCCTTATTCATAAATCGGGCAGAACGTGTGGAATGCGGCTTCGCAGAAGACCCCCGGATCATTGAAGCGGCGGTTGCGATTTAGCGCGGTGATCGAACGCATCTCATCGTCGGTCAGCTCGAAATCAAAGATCGATCGATTTTCGATCATCCTCTCGAACTTTGATGTCTTGGGGACGATGGATGTCCCGCGTTGCACACCCCAGCGCAGGACCACCTGTGCGGGAGTCTTGCCGTGCCGCTGAGCCACATCGCGCACAACGTCCTCTTCCATCACCGATTCCTCAAGGGTCGCTGCGCCCAGAGGTACGTAGGAGGGGGCTCCGAGCGGTGAGAATCCGGTCACCGCGATCCCTTCTTCGTGACAGAAACGCAGCAGCTTTTCCTGCGTAAGGTAGGGGTGAAGCTCGACTTGCAGGACGGCGGGCCGAATCTTGGCGTAGCAAAGCAAGTCGCGAAGCAACGCCGTATTGTAATTGCAGATACCGATGTTTCGCACGAGCCCGGCTTGAACGAGCTCTTCCATCGCCTCCCAGACCTCATGGCCGGGAACTTTGGCGAGTTTCATTCCACGCTCGGGATGTGCATGGTCCGAGATCCATCCCGGAGGATATTGCTTCTCGAACGGGACGTATTCCATGGCGATGGGGAAGTGGATCATGTACAGATCAAGATGATCGAGGCCGAGGTCGCGCAGACTTCGCTCGACGGCGGGGCGGACGTGCTCCTTCGCATGATACGTGTTCCAGAGCTTCGAGGTGACCCACAGCTCTTCGCGACGACAGATCCCCTCTTCAATGGCCTGGCGAATTCCCTCCCCCACTTCCGCTTCATTGCCGTAGTCGCAGGCACTATCGAGATGTCGGTAGCCGCTGCGCAGCGCTTCGCGGACGGCTCGCGCAGCGTCCGCCCGATCGATCTTCCAGAGGCCGAGGCCAATCAGCGGCATCTCGTCGCCCGAGCTGAGTTTTGTGGTCGCATTCATTCCTGAATTCTCCAGAGAGCGAGCGAGTTCAAGGTCGGGACTGCTGGGAAGTGGCAAGGCTGAAGCGAACGTGCCGAACCAGAATCAGGTCATCCGATTCACCGACAGGTTGGCGATCGGGAGCGACCAATGAAAGCCAGAGCCCCAGCACTTCTATCGAGCCAGGAATGCGAGCGGGCTGCCCAAGGTCCCAAGGCAACAAAGGGTGGCCAGGACAACCGGGCCACCCCAACGATGCGCATCCCGAGGGCAATACCAAGCTAGTCTTGCGAAATGGCGAAGAACTGAAGGCTTTTCATGAGCCACTTATCTCCGTCCTTGATCCTGACCTGGACGAACGGAAACTTTCCGGTATTGGCCAAGTTTGGCTGAAAGACTCCCTGAATGATCATCACGTCGGGGGCAATGAACCGGGCGAACTCGACGGTGTTCTTGGACGTCGATTTCTGGTTCGGGTCTTTGAACAGGTCGTGATAGAGGCCTTCAATCTCGGCACGCCCATTCTTGAGCCCCTGTTCGATCTCTCCTGAATCCTTCTTCGAGTACCAGTGGATTGTGGCATTCTCGGTGTAGGTCGCCGCCATGGCAGCCGCATCCTTGGTGTCGTACAGGGCGGAACCTTTATCGAGGATCTCTTGCGCGAGTTTCTTGGCGTCCACTTCCTGAGTCCAGGCCGTCGACGGTAAGACCAGTGCGAGAGCGACCAGAGCAAAGCGCAACATGAATAGGCCTCCGAGAAACAAAGGGTTCCGTTCCTGCAACGTGGGAATGGTCCACTCATCGAAGGAACAAGAGGATGCCGGGCATTCCTTTAATGTCGGATAGGTCGGATTCGCCTTGGTCGAGAGTAGGCATTCGACCGGCGTGACCGAGGCTGGATCCCTCGTACTCGAGCATCAGGATGAACCAAATCGACCACCTCTGCTCCCGTTCTTTCGGCAGGTGCGAATCCCCATCGAAGCCTGGCGATTGACCAGCGTCTCGAAGGTCAATCCCCTGCCGTTCACTCGCGTGAGGACGCCGTACGACCTGATACCTCGGCCAACTCGATCGTATCCCGTGAACCGAGTTAATACCAGAAAACTTGGCGGTCGTAGCCGTTAATCTCCTATCTCATCGCCAGGGTGTCGCACGGTGATGTCAAACCGGATCGGACATCGTCCGGGTGCTCGGCATGAGTACAAACCGCATAATCGATTGATCCCGAATTCCGTGGATCGAGTTTTTGTGAGAATTGTCGGCCGACTCGGCCTGACTTCACGTTCGCTCACAAGCCCAACGAATTTGTAGGCGTGAATTCTCCGAGTACGCCTAATGAGTGATAGGCTTGTTATTCCTGGGAAAGTCGATGGCGGCGGTTCGACGGGTGAATCCGCCATTCACCGATCGATCGAGAAAAAAAGGCTTGAAGAGCGCGAGCCTACGAGGCCACCCTGATCTTGAGGAGTTCGCGTCGGACGCTCGCACATGGCGTGTCGCCCGCCCTGACCTGGAAAATCGAGCGGCTGAAGCCGACCGAACGGAAGTTGATGGGCGTGACCAACCTGGACTTCAGAAATCAGCAGACCGTGCCCACCTGAAAAGCGAGCGTCTCACGCTTGTTCGGATTGGGTGGGAATTCCCAAGGGCCGGATGATACTCGAAGTGGGGAGCTAGATAAATAACATGTCTTCACTCGATTTACCCGGTTCCTCGGGATCAAGGGCCTCTGAGTCACTCGTGCCGCAGTCACGTTGGCAGAAGCTTCGCCTCATCGTCAAGGTGGTCGAACTGCGGCTTCGGTTTATTGCATTGATGGCGGTGACCGGGCTCGTATTCGCCTATTGGGATACGATCTGGAATCACTTCGACAAGTGGACGCGGCCCTCGTTTGAGAGGCATGTGGCGTTGTCGTTGACGGAGTGCTTCTGCCCGATGCACCCGAACGTCGTTCGCGAGCAAACGGGGAGTTGCCCGATCTGCGGCATGCCGCTCTCGAAGCGCGCGAAAGGGGCGAAGGAGACTCTCGCCGAGGGAGTCACCGCGCGGATCCAACTCGCCCCGTTCCGGATCAGTCAAGCGGGAATTCAGACGGTGGAAGTCGGTTATTCTCCGATGGTCGAGACGCTGACGACGGTCGGCACGGTGGAATACGACGAGCGCAAGCGGGCTCAGATCGCGTCCCAACTTAAGGGGTTGGCGCGGGTCGTGTCACTCTCGGTGGGCTTCACGGGCGTGGCCGTCAAGGCGGGCGATACGCTGGGCGAACTCTCCAGCCCCGAGTTGTCCCAGGCGATTCAGGAACTCTTGCGGGCCAAACGGGGGAGTCGGGAGCCGGCTCGGGCGCAAGCTGCCTTGGGTCGATCGGTCGTGCCGGACGGGCTCGAACAAGTGCGACTCGCCGAAGCCAAACTCAAGCTACTGGGGGTGGGACAGGCCCAGGTCAACGAGATCGTGGCGCGCGGGGAAGCCGATTACAGGCTACCGGTCATTGCCCCGATCGGAGGGGTTGTGGTCAAGAAGAACGTGGTCCAGGGGCAGTACATCACTGAGGGACAGGCGATATTTGAGCTTGCCGACCTCTCGACGGTATGGGTCAAGGCGCACGTTTACGAGGATCAGATGGGGCTGGTCCGCGTCGGGCAGTCGGTTGAGGCCACCGTGCCCGCCGATCCCAGCCGCCGGTTCACGGGAAAGGTTGCGGTCATTCACCCGCAAGTCGAACCGGCGACTCGCACGATCGAGGTGCGCTACGAGCTCGATAACGAGGACCGAGGACTCCGTCCCGGCATGTTTGCCACGGTGAGCTTGAAGACCTTGGTCGCCGAGACGCCCTTGTTCCGCGACCGGATCGCCCAACTCCGAGAGGTCATGAGCCCAGCCGCGCCACCGAGCGAGTGCCCGGTCACTCACGCGAAGCTCGGTTCGATGGGCGAACCGATCGCCATCGAGCTGGAGGGGAGGAAAGTCTGGCTCTGCTGCAGCGCCTGCACGCCGAAGTTGAAGGCGGATCCGGCCAGATACCTGGCCCGGCTCGGGCCTCCGCCGAGCCAAGAAGTGCTGAGTGTGCCCGAGTCGGCAGTCATCGACACCGGGATTGCCAAGGTGGTTTATGTCGAAACTGAGCCGGGGGTTTACGAGGGGCGGAGAGTTGAGCTCGGACCGCGGTCGGGCGATCGGTTCCCGGTGCTCGAAGGACTTCGTGGCGGCGAGCGAGTCGCCGCGGCCGGCGCTTTCTTGATTGATGCCGAGACCCGACTCAATCCGGCAACACGCGGAGACAAGCAGGGCGAAGGGGATGCCGGAGCGAGATCGTCTTCACCGGTGATCTCTCCCCGACCCGTTCGGTCGAAGCCTCCGCGCTCGGCGCGACCTGCCGAGGACTCCATCCTGCGCTCGGCGCCAAGGTTGAATTTGCCTTGATCGAGGGGACCTCCGAGTTCCCGCCTGTCCTCTGATTTTGCGGTTCAGAAGCGGTAATGGCTTCGTACTCCGCAAACTTGATACAATAGGCTGTCGTGTCACTTCCAGCCATCCGCGAGAATTGCGTGCGAGATGCCGATCACTCTGAAGAGAACGCACTGAAGTGAACGCACGCCGCATCGCGGTGAGGTTGCCGCTTTTTTTATTAAGGGCGAACCATGACGCCTTATTACGAGGGAACTTCCGAGGCCGAGAACCTCTATCGATGCACCCCGGAATTGGCCGAGGCCTGGCTCAAAAAGGCGAAGCAGGATCGAAGTCGGCTCACGACCCGTCTTTTCCAGCCACAAAAGAAGGAATTCCTCGACGGCTTCATCCGTGGACTCGAACAGCATCTTGGACAGGCAGTGAGCTGCAACCCAACGGGAGCCGCTCAGCCTGAGGTTGCCACCTTCGCCCCGGCCAAGATTTCCGATGCGCCACCGATCATGGCCGAGATCCGCCCTGAAACCGTCGAAAGTCGGGAGCCGCTGGAGACGATCGCGCCTGAGAATGCCACTATCCTCGCCAGCGATTGCCCCTCGATTCAGACCGAGCCTATCAGTGAACTGAAGATCGAGGACGAGCTAGATCTCGCGCCGGTGCCGGACACCCCCGCCGCCGAAGAACAGGAGAGAATCGCCCCCACGGTGGAAGCCGGCCCCGTACGGCTTCACGACGAGTCTGCGGCCAAGATGGCAACGATCACCGGCCACTGTGAGACACGCTACGAGCCTGATTCCGAAACGGAAATGGCGATGGGCGTTTTGCGACTTTCGGGATGGGCCGTCGACGAGGAGCCCGATCTGAACGGATTGAGCGAGCGGGTCGACACCGCCGCGAACCAACTCGACGACCCCCCGGTTCAAACTGGCGGGCCCGTGCCATCCATCGAGTGGAACCGCGTCTTCGAACAGGCCCGGGGCGTTGGAATGGTCGACCTGTCGGCCTACGACTTTATCGATGGGCTTGGCGAACTTCGCGAACTGATCGATCGCTGGCAGTACCTCCACCAAGACTCCTCATCCGTCGAGAATCCTTGACGGACGGATTCAAGGGAATCAGCATCACCGAGCCCTGGCGGCATCGGACCGAACAAAACCTGTGCCACGCGCCCGATGAGGAACGTTTCGGAGACCATTCATTCACCAAGTCCCGGTGATCGCCTGGGGGCCCTCCGTTTCAATCCGCTCGAAGCTCAGGTTCTTGTTCGCCTCGGTTGCGCGTCGTCTGAATCGGTGGTTACTTGAATTTCATGCTGATTTCTTTATGAGGGAATGCCAGATCGTTTGAGCAGGACAGCGGCACGCTCGCTTGAATCGGAGAGAAGTGGCTGATAAGTTGGATGATGTTTAGCAAATGTTATCCTCCGGTCCATTCCTTCAAGAGATGCGAGGAGTCCATGCTCCGATTGCTGGGCCCTGGGGTTCGTCTGTGCGACGGATGGAGTCGCCGTGAGATCCTCCGCATCGGTGGACTGGGAGTTCTTGGATCGGGGTTGAGCCTTGCCGACCTCTCCGGGGCCGAGGTCCCCTCGGTTGCACCGGTCTTGGGTGACTCTACCTTTGGCCGGGCGAAGTCCTGCATCCTCCTCTTCCTGATGGGCGGGCCGCCTCAGCATTCGACGTGGGACCCCAAGCCGGACGCCCCGGCGGAGGTCCGCGGTGAATTCGGTCCGATCAGCACCAAAGTTCCGGGCCTCTCGATTTGTGAGCTGATGCCGAGGACGGCGACGGTGGCCGATAAAATCTGCGTTCTCCGCGCGGTTTCCACCAGAGATAATGCCCACTCATCGAGTGGCTATTACATGCTCACAGGTCGTCCTCATCAGCCGATGAATTTCGAGAATGCCAATCCGGGACCTCCCAACGACGCACCTAGCCTTGGCGCTATGCTCGGCCGTCTCAGGTCGACTCGAGGAGACCTGCCCCCGTCGATCACGCTGCCCAACCGGATCGTCAATACGGATGGGAGCGTCTGGCCAGGGCAGGACGCCGGGTTCTTGGGGCGTTCTCAAGATCCTTGGCTCTTGAATGCACGGTTGTCCTCGGCAGGCTACCGGATCCAAGAAATCGACTTGCCCGCCGACATTGATCTGGTTCGAATGGAGCGTCGAAAAGACCTTTTCGACCGGCTTCAGCATGGGTTCGATGCGCTTGAACATGACCCGGTCGCGAGGCGAATGGACGAGCGGTCGGTTCGGGCGTTTGACCTGCTCCACTCTCCGCGTGCCCGCCAAGCGTTCCGGCTCGATCACGAGCCTGAGTCGAGCCGGAATCAATATGGGATGACCCCATTTGGCCAGGGGGTCTTGTTGGCTCGCAGACTCGTCGAGCGAGGGGTTCGCTTGGTTCAGGTCAACTGGTACCGGGGACCAGATGAACCTCCCGCCAACCCCTGCTGGGACAGTCATACGAACGAAGCCTCACGACTCAGGGACGTCTTGTTGCCCCCCACAGATCGGGCCTTCGGCGCCCTCGTGACCGACCTGGAGAGCCGGGGCCTGCTCGACGAAACTCTGGTGGTTTGCATGGCCGAATTCGGCCGAAGCCCTCGGCTGGATGGGAACGGCGGCCGAGGTCATTGGGGTTCGGTTTTCTCGGTGGCGCTGCGGGCGGAGGCGTGCGCGGGGGCCAGGTGTTCGGATCGTCAGACCGGCTCGGAGCCTACCCTCGCGAAGGGAAAGTCGGTCCCGAAGATCTGGCCGCGACCATCTTCCACTGCCTGGGCCACTCGCCGCAGACGGAGTTTCGCGATACGCTGGGGCGGCCATTCCCGCTCAGTCGAGGGGAAGTGATTCGCGACATCCTCTGATGTTGATAAGAGAATGGGTGTTCTTTGATTTTCCTTGGTGGGGCCGTGGTGCTTTCCAGCGAGGGCGGCGCAGACGTAAGAGTTGTCGGCTCGTACGCGAGAATCCATGCGCGTTCCCGCCTGAGGGGATATGGCCGGGCCGGCCTTCCTACTCTGGAGCCGAGCCGTTCGGGTGACTCTTGCCAGGCTCGGCTCAAGCTTCGATGTGATTGATTTTGCCGGATGCGCCACGTCGTGATCCCTTGGCAGAATTCGATGTTGCGCGTCGATGTGGTTGAAACCTGACCTGGGGCGACGACATCGAGCACTCTTGAGAGTGTCTCTCGAAAGATCACGAAACCAGAAGGGCAAACGAGCGATGGTTTGCCGCCTACTTCCCTTAAGCGGAGCGAGGTCATGCTCCGAGATTGGGGACCGGCGCGATGGTTGTGGTGTCGGTCGGAGACAGCCCTTGGGGCAGAGGGAATTCACCACGAGGAAATTCTTCGATGCTACGAGGATGGTCGAGTTGGACCCTAGGGTCGAAGGTTACCGTTTTTGCAGTCTGTATCGTTTTTATCGCCCTCGTTACCCCGTCATCACCCGATTTCCGTTGGGACCGCCGGAAGGCTGATCCTTCGGAAAAGTTCCAGTCGGTGCCGGTTCGGCGCGTCGACTGGCTCAGTACGTCGATTACGGCGGCGGGACGCGCGGCGAGTATGAATAATTCGGAGATTCGTTGTACGTTGGAGCGGCTGATAAGTCCGGGTGGCGGCGGCGTCGTCACCTCGAATGGTTCGTCGACGATCCTCAGCCTGATCCCCGACGGATCCGTTGTTAAGAAAGGGGATTTGCTCTGCGAGCTTGACTCAGCGGACTATCAGGAACTGGTTCGCCGGCAGTTGATCGGCGTGAAAAAGGCAGAGGCCGAGCATCGCCAGGCCCAGCTCAACCTGGAGATTGCCGAAATCAACCTCAAGTCGTATCTGGAGGGGAGTGTCCGTCAAGCCGAGCAGGAATTCGAGGGACAGGTCGCCTTGAATACCTCGGGACTCGCCCGGCAGGAAGATCGCCTGGCCTGGGCCCAGCGCATGCTGACGAAAGGTTACGCTTCGCTGAGCCAGGTTTCCGGGGAGGAGGAGACGCTACTTCGCCTGAAATTCGGCCTCGAACAAATTCAGATGTCGTATCAAAACTATCGACGTTACAGCCTTCCGCGCGACACTCGCTCGCTCCAGAGCCAGGTCGAGGGCGCGAGGGCCAATCTAGGCTACCAGTCGACCCGACTGAAGTTGGAGCAGGATCGGCTCGCCTTGTTCGAGGAACAGGTCAAGCGCTGTACGATGCGTGCGCCCAATGACGGCTTTGTGATTTATGCGAACGAGCCGGGCGAGCCGCAGCGAATCTGGGAAGGGGCGTCGGTACGTCAACGTCAACGCATGTTTTATCTGCCGGACCTGGACCGCATGGAAGTCCAGACGATGGTCCACGAAACCGTTGTGGACCGAGTCGAGGTCGGCATGCCCGCCCGAATTCGCTTTGAAGCCCTTCGAGGCCGCTCCGCCGAGGGAAGCGTGACGTCGGTGTCTCGTTTGCCTCTGCTCGATCAGAACTCGGGGGCGGGGGACGTCAAGTATTACCTCGCCCTGGTGCGCCTCGATACGATTCCAAGTGGGTTGCGTCCCGGGATGTCGGCCGAGATCGAGATCATCACGTCGAGGCTGCCCGAAGTCCTGGTTCTCCCGCCTGTCGCGATCACAGTCGAGAACGGCCAGGAGGTCTGCTACGTCATTGTCGCGGGAAGCATCGAGCGCCGCGAGGTCAAAGTCGGTCAGAGGAATTCGGATTATATGCAAGTGCTCGAAGGGCTCGAGGAGGGGGAGAGAATCGTTCTCGAGCCTTCCGAAGTTGCGGCATCCGCCCTTTAGAAGCAAGACCCTGAGCCCGTCGAGTTTCCGGAGCGGAACAACGCCGTTCGCGGATTCAATGCCGACCCGGGATGATCCAGCACGAATCGTGCGGGATCATCCCGATGCGCGGATAGTATTCGCGCGCCTTCGGCGCCGCCAGCAAGATGAGGGTCGTCTTGAGACCGGCCGCCTCGTGGGTCAATCGGATGAGCTCCCGGCCGATTCCTCCTCGCTGGTACGCCTCGTCGACTGCGAGATCCGATAGATACGTGCAGAAGTGATAGTCGGTGATGGCTCTCGACACCCCGACCAGGAGTCCATCCTGCCGAGCGGTCACAATAAGGTCGGCTTGTGTGAGCATGCCGTGAATCGTCCCCGCGTCGTTCACGGGCCGGCGCTCCGCCAGCGTGGAACGCGTCAGGAGATCGATGAATTCGCGCGGATCGAGATCGGGCTCACTTTGGTATGTCAAATCCATCGGTCAACTCCAGGGTAATGAGTGTCGCTCGCGACGAGTGAGCGTTGCGGGCCGCGGGCGGCCCACGCGCTCCTTGAGAGATGGTCGGGGCGTCCGCGGTCCACAACGATGGGATATTCCCGAGGACCGTGAATTGCTGAGCGAGTTCGCAAATGAATGGGACCAGCTTATCCGACGATGCGTGACGTCCATAGAGGGGGCCCACGGCCCCAATCGGGAAACTTTGGGGGGCGCAATGGCCCCATGAGGCTGAGTGGACAAGCGAGCGGCGGATGTCCATAATTGGCGAGCGGTCGAGCGATTCAGCCTCGGGGAAATGTCATGACGAAGCACACGATCAAGGATTTTCTGGCCGGTCGCGTGGCGGTCGGGTCGCAGGTGACCCTCGAGGGCTGGATCCGCACCCGACGCGACTCGAAGGCTGGTTTCTCTTTTCTCCAGATTCACGATGGCTCCTGCTTCGATCCTATCCAGGCGGTGGCGCCGGCGACCTTGGAGAATTATCAGTCGGAAATCCTTCACTTGACCACACACTGTGCGGTTCGAGTGGTCGGGACCCTGATCGAGTCGCAAGGTAAAGGCCAGCGCTTCGAGGTGCAGGCCGATCGCATTGAAGTGGTCGGACTGGTCGAGCACCCGGACAGCTATCCGGTCTCGGCCAAGCGGCATTCGTTCGAGCACTTGCGAACCGTGGCTCATTTGCGACCGCGCACCAATACGTTCGGGGCGATCGCGCGAGTTCGCGATTGCCTCTCGTTGGCGGTCCATCGTTTTTTCCATGAACGCGGATTTCTCTGGGTGCATACGCCGATCATCACCACCAGCGATGCCGAAGGGGCGGGGGCGATGTTCCGGGTCTCGACTCTCGACCTGGCGAATCCGCCTCGCGACGAGCAGGGCCAGGTGGATTTTTCCGCCGACTTCTTTGGCAAACCAGCGAGTCTGACGGTTTCGGGACAGTTGAATGTCGAGGCGTATTGCCTGGCCCTGAGCCGGGTCTACACGTTCGGGCCGACCTTCCGTGCTGAAAACTCGAACACGACTCGACATCTCGCCGAGTTCTGGATGATCGAACCGGAGATCGCCTTCGCGAACCTCTCCGATGACGCCGACCTGGCCGAGGAGTTCCTGAAGTACCTCTTTCGCGCGGTGCTGAACGAACGCCCCGACGACATGGCCTTCTTTGCACAGCACGTCGATAAAGACTGTATTACGAGACTCGAAGCGTTCGTCGATGCGAGCTTCGAGCGCATGGAGTATACCGACGCGATCAAGGCCCTCGAAAAAGCCCAGGCCAAGGGCGAAAAATTCGAGTTCCCGGTCCGTTGGGGGATCGACCTTCAGTCCGAGCACGAACGCTATCTGACCGAGTCGCTCGTCGGCCGGCCCGTGGTTCTGATGAACTATCCCAAGGACATCAAAGCTTTTTATATGCGAGTGAACGATGATGGTCGGACTGTGGCCGCCATGGACGTTCTCGCACCGGGAATTGGTGAGATCATCGGTGGTTCCCAGCGCGAGGAACGACTTGACGTGCTTGACTCCCGGCTGGATGAACTGGGGCTCTCCAAGGAGCACTATGCCTGGTATCGCGACCTCCGCCGGTATGGCACCGTGCCCCATGCCGGGTTCGGCCTCGGCTTCGAGCGTACGATCATCTACGCCACCGGGATGGCCAATATCCGCGACGTGATCCCGTACCCGCGGACGCCAGGGAACGCCGAGTTCTGATCGATCTCACGATCGAGCGAGCACCCGACTCAACGCTTCACGCCCGTGTCGATCGACTTGAATTAATTCAACGATTCGCGGCAGAGCGAAAGAACCGAGGATTCTTGCGAGATGCGGCCGGGCCGGCCGTTCTACTGAATTGACCGGGCCGGAAATCCATCGCGAGTCTCGTCTCGTCGCGGATCGTTGAATTCAATACGAATTGACCACCGGCGAGACCCCCTCGGTCATTTGCCGGGCCATCGTGTGCGCATGGTAATGCATGGCGCACTTGAGGACGTAAATCCAGAGCACCTCTGGATCGCGGCGGACTTTGAGTAGCCTCCAGACGCGCCGAAGGTATTCGCGACGGAGTGCGGGCTCGGGAACAACGATCACCAGTCGTGTGAGCAAACCGATGGCCTGGATCAAGAACAATCCCTTGGCCTGAACCCAACTCAAAGGCCGTCGTCGCCAGTATCGGTTCGCCGCTCGGCTGTAACGGAGTCGAGCCTTGAGGTAAAGATCTTCCAGCCGATCGAAGTAGGCATCCGCCTCGTTCAACTCGCTCAAAACACGCAGATACCCGTCGCGCAACTGCATGCGATCGAGTTGAAGGGGAATGACGTTGGTGCCGAACTCGGGTTCCTCGGCGTGGTCGAGCCTCTCCTCCGCTACGAGCCGGTCGTAGAGCGGGGTCTTTGGAATCGCGAAGAGCATTCCGGCCATGACCTGAATGATCCGGGCGTCCGCGATGAATTCTAACTGGGCATCGAAGATGGTTTCGTCGTCGTGGTCGAAACCCATGATCATTCCGCACCAGACTTCAATGCCAGCGTCCTGGATGCGGTGAACCTTCTCGATCAGAGTCCCCCCTGCCCTCACGTTCTGAAACTTTTTCGTTTCGCGAAGCGCCGCTTCGTTGGGGCTCTCAATCCCGATGAAGACACTCGCGATATTCGCTTCGTCCAACAGGCAGAGCAATTCCGGATCATCGGCCAGGTCAATCGAGGCTTCGGTGAAGAATGTCATTTTATAGCCATGACGTTCCTGCCAGTGAATGACCTCGCGAAGGACTTCTTTGATGGCTTTTTTATTGCCGATAAGATTGTCATCAACAATAAATGCCATGCGGATTCCTTGCTCGCGGAGCGCGTTCAGCTCGGCGATCACTTGATCGGTCGACTTGATCCTTGGCTTGCGTCCGAACGTGACGATGATGTCGCAGAATTCGCACTGAAACGGACAGCCTCGCGAGAATTGAAGACTGCCAAAAGCGTACTGGCGCATTTTCAGCAGGTCGAATCGGGGCGTGGGGACCGTTGTCATGTCGGTCTTGTCCGCCTGTTCGTAACGGGCCCGGTGCTCCCCCTTTTTCCAGTCGAGCAGGAACATGGGCCAGGTTTGTTCGGCTTCGCCCACGAAGATGACATCCGCGAGTGATTCGAAGTCGTGCTCCTTCACGGTGGCCCAAGGACCCCCCACGACCACGAAGCGACCCCTGCGCTTCAGTTCTTCGAGGATCTCCCTCATGCGCCGCCGCTGGACGATCATGCCGGTGATACCCACGATGTCCGCTTGGGCACAACGCTCGAAGTCGATTTCTTCGATGTTCTCATCGATCAAGGTGATCGAGTGCTCGGGCGGCGTGAGCGCGGCCAGAAGCGGAAGGCAGGCGACCGGCATGTTGGCCTTTTTGCCGATCAACGGGAGGGCGTGTTCCAGGCCCCAGTAGGAAACGTTGAACCGAGGGCTGATCAAGACGATGTCGGCCATGGCTCGGCTAAGCTCCCGGGCGGAGCCCGACGAAACACCTGGTCGTCGAAATCGCTTCGACAACGTGGGTGTCGGGCGGACCGCCGAGCTTGGCCAACCTCTTATGGAGTGAGGGCCGCGAGCTTCACCGCCGATCCTGTTCCGATCATAGCGGTGCCACACCGAGGTCGCAATCTGAGGGAATTTTCCCAATGGCATCGGCTCGTTGGCGGGGACAGCCTCGCCTCCAGGCTCATCGAGCTCGTCTGGAGATGGGCGCCGGGTCGAGGCTCAACGGGGAAGTCGCCGGAGTGTATTCCAACGGACCAATCTGCCCCTGCTTCTGGAAAAAGCAGATGGGCGGCTCATCATCTCGGTGGTGGGAAATCGGTGCTCGTCGTCCTTGCCCCATGGCTTGGCGTGACCGGACAGGTCACGATCAGTTCGAACCTGATTCGCGAATCGGAGGGGTCGAGAACTCATTTTTCGGAAAAACAAGGGCTTGGACTGAAGGCCGGATCTTGTTCAGATACTCTCTCTAGATCCCGCCTCCTTCTCACCCCGCCGGAGCCCCAACTATGGCGCGATTCCGACCTGCGATGACATTCCTGCTCTGTTCTGTTGTTTGTTTGACCGTTCGCGTTGCCACTGCTCAGGAAGAGTCTGCGAAACCGCTCCGAGCGGGCATCATCGGGCTCGATACCTCGCACGTCGTCGCGTTCACGAAGGTTTTGAATGGGCCAAAGTCATTGGGAGTTCGCGTGGTCGCGGCCTATCCTGGTGGAAGCGACGACATCCCTTCGAGTCGCGACCGCGTGGAAGGCTACACCAAGCAGCTCCGCGATGAGTTCAAGGTGGAGATCGTCGACTCGATCCCCGAACTGCTGAAGAAAGTGGATGTGGTCTTGCTGGAAAGCGTGGACGGCCGTCCTCACCTCGAGCAGGTTCGCCCCGTCTTTGCGGCTCGCAAGCCGGTCTTCATCGATAAGCCGGTCGCTGGCAGCCTTGCCGACGCGGTCAAGATTTTCGAGCTGGCACGCGAGTCAGGTACCCCTTGTTTTTCCAGCTCGTCGCTTCGTTACGCGCCTGGGATCGTTGCGATGAAGAATAATCCGAAAATCGGCGAGATCCGGGGATGCGACGCGTTCAGCCCTTGTGCGCTCGAGGAACACCACCCCGACCTCTTCTGGTACGGGATTCACGGCGTTGAGACGCTGTTCACCCTCATGGGGAAAGGGTGCAAGTCGGTCACGCGAGTCCAGACGGACAACGCGGAATTCGTCACCGGCACCTGGACCGACGGCCGTATTGGCACGTTCCGAGGGCTGAGGGAGAACGGGGGCTACGGCGCCATGGTTTTCGGCACCAAGGGACAATCCCCCTGCGTCGGGGGCGGTGCCTATGACTTGTTGTTGCAGGAGATCTGCACGTTCTTCAAGACCGGAAAGCCGCCCGTCAGCGCGGAGGAAACCCTGGAAATCTTCGCCTTCATGGAAGCGGCCGACGAGAGCAAGCGACAGGGAGGCAAGCCGGTCTTGCTGGAAACCGTACTCGCCAAGGCTCGTGCCGAAGCTGCCAAGTAACTCGACCTCAGTCCTCATTCCGATGGGCTCGAGCAGCCTGGCTCTCAAGCCCATCGTTGTGAGGTCGATCCTTCTTCAGTCCCGGCACGGTTCGCCTTCCCCGCGAGCCGGAGCCGGGATCTCGCATTTTTTCAGAACCAGAAATTGTATTCCACGCGGGCCATGTCACGATACCAGTGGTCACCTGTTAATGCGTGACCATATCCAATGTAGAGGCTATGGCGATCGTTCAGTCCGCTGCCGCCTCCCGGGTTGCCGTAGTCGCCGAGACCAATTCGCAGTCCGATCTTGTAGTTGACGATCGTATCACCGACGGCCGAAACCGGTCCCGCGTTCGGGACGATGATATTTGGGTCGGCTGACCCTGGATTGAGCTGCTTCCCGCTCAGCACCGTCCAGCCCACGAATTCGTTCACGGGGGCGATTCGCAGATTGTCGGTCAGGACCATGTTGTAAGCCAGGCCCGCCCCATATCGCAGCACGTTGCCGGCGAAGTCGGAGCCGTGGACCGGGATCCAATCCCTGAGCTCACCGCTGAAGTAAAGCCGCTCGGAGAGGCGCTGAAAGACCAGGAAGGCGGGTTCGATGCTCGCGTGATTGGTCCCGAGCCCCCGTTCCCCGGAACCGGTCGGGACGTAGGTACGAAACTGAAAGGTGTAGAATCGATCAGGTTCGGCGACGAATGCGTGCTTGAAACCGAGGTTGATGTCGGAGAAGCCGTAGGTATTTCGGTTCAGGGTGGGGTTGAGGAATCGTGCGGGCACCTCGATGAATCCTGACGTCTTCTGCGTGGCCGCGATTTCGAGGTACGAGGAGAGCTCCTGATAGTCAACGCGTGATTCGCCGCCACTGGCCGCTCTTGGAAAGTTGCGTGGATGCTGGGGGCCGGAAGCCCGAGGGTCGTAGCCTGCTCGTCTCGCCGCCCCCAGGCCATTCAACACGGGAGTCCCCCCCGCGTTTCCAATCGAGAGGAAAGGCGCAAAGTTGGCAATGTTCCCGAAGCAGCCGCACTTGGGATAGAAGAACTCGGCACGGTCGGGTCGGTTCATGTCATAAGCGGCATCGTAACGCTGTCGGAAGCGGCTCCGAATGATGGCGCTGTCGATGTAGCCGGCGTTATCGGCAACCGCCTGAGTGGATCCCCCCAAAACGGCCGATTGACCGGGGTTGAATGTCGGAACATTCGTGTTGAAGCTTTCCGGAGTCAAGCCCTCCGCCAACGGAGAGGGCGTGCCCCCGAACCCCGACCCCGGCGCCACTCCCGTCCCACCCGGTTCTCCCGCCCCAATCGGGGGAGTACCCCTCAAATCAGTCGCGGCCCCTGCCCCTGCCCCTGTCCCGAAATTATAGGGCGACTGTGGAGTTTGCGCGATCCGTGGCGGGTTGTCGTAACCTGGTACCTGTCCGTTCGCCGCCTTATCAAGCATCGGAGGAATTGCCGACACCGCAAGGGTCATCCAAAACCTCAAGGATCGAAAGGGTCGCCTTTGCATACGGACCTCCTTGCGTGGCCGGTTCGGCTCCGCCGAACCCGGAAGGGCGTCGAGGGGGATGGTGAATGTCCCGGGTGCTTACATCCAGATGGGTATGGTCAGGTCATCGGAATTAGGAATGCGTTGGAATTAGCAAATGTGGCAGAAATGCCAGGAGCAACGGTTCAAACGTTTGGAGGGATTGCGCCGAGGGATTGATTTGAAGAAAATGGCTAGAACTTCTTGGAGATTTCTGAAGTCTTAAGGAACTCGGGTGCAGAAGGCTGTCGTTGCTCGCAGCCACGGGCAACCCCAGGGTAAACGAGGCCGCCACGCATGCGATGCAACGCCGGCTCGGGCACCGGCGGTGGAGCAACTCAAGGAGGGCATTGCCCGGGGCGGTCTGCCGGGGACCGGAGTGGATGCGTGCGACGCACCGCGAGTTTCATGGCGCGAATTTGGGTGGCACTTTGGCATGAACGAAAAGCCGGATTTCTGGAATTCTAAGGTTTGCCGAAGAGTAGCTCGGAGAATGGGTCGGGAAGTGGATGGTTTTCAAAGATGAAGCGATTGGGGTACTTCGTGTGAAGCCGAGAATAGCGACCCGAAATCTCGGTGGTGGCTTGCCCCAGAGTGACCGTGCTCGGGAGCACCTCTTTGAAGAGTCTGAGCAAGCGGAGGTCATCAGGGATCGCAGGTCGCTCCTCGTTGTTTGCGGCGAGCCAGAGGAACCGCATCAGACCGACATGCGCGACGTCACGTGACCAGGGTTCCTCATTGCGGAGTGGGCCCATCGTGGCGACGTCGAGCAGCAAGAGTTTGGCACCTCTGGTGTTGACGAAGGGTCGGACGAGTTCATCAATCGTCACCCCGTCGACCGAATTCTTATCTCGACCTCTCCGGATGAGGAGCGAGGTCTGGTTCTCACCAATCCATTCACCCCCTTGGTAGTAAATCAGGACGACCTCGCTCCCGTTCGGTGCGCTGGCGGCATTGCTTTTGAGCCGGATCTGCTCGCAGATCAAGGAGATCTGGGCCATCACATGCATCTTGGTGAATTCGTTGGAGAGCGGTCCGTAGACCCGGCCACTGGAAAAGGCCGGAGTTTTGAAGACACGTTCATCTTTACGGTCGGAGACGAATTCACCGTTGACCGCCTGAACGGCGAGTTTTTTGAGCGCCGGCTTGTCCTGCGCTCCGATGCCAATCACGAGCATGTGCAACCGCTGCTTCTGATTGGGGGCGAGACAAGCCACCGAGAGTGGCAGGCTATCGGCCGCGACCGCGACGCCACTGAGTTTCAATTCCACGGAATTTTCCGGGCGGTTGAGGAGAATTCCAGCCCGGAACCGGTTTTCGATGCGATCGGAACCTGGCTTGGCGCCCTGGATCGGAGGGGCATCCGCCTGGAGGAGAGCGGTTTCGATCTGCGGGAAACCGTTGACCAGCACCTGGATTCTGGCCGCGGCGTTTCGGCGCTGAACCTCGGCGTCGGGCCACTGCACACGCCCGACGATCCAGACTCGCCCGTCGGGAATTGGCTTCGTCGGCTCGATCAGTTTGGAACGGTCCCCTTCCGGCTGGAAGCCGTCGACGGTGAACCGGATGGGGGGTGGGACTCGGCTCACGAAGAACTTGACTCGAGCCTCGCCGTCGGGGTTGCTCGTGACGAGTTCAAATTGATTGAGACCGTCATTGAGTCTCGCCTGGGTGGAACCGCGATAGAGGATTCGCCCCTTGTCGTCGCGCCCCGCCGACTCCATCGGCTCGGCAGGAATCGTCTCCCAGCGTGACTCCGAGATCAGGTGCCTGAGCTCGGTGTTGTGGAGCGGCTTGGCCGAACGTACGGCGATCGGAATCGGGATCTCCCCCAAGGTCGTTGTGAGAGGGGTGTCAGGCGGATCGAGAAGCGGAGGTTCCTGGGTTTCGCGACGGGTGTAGCTCAGCGTGGAAGATGGGCCCGGCTCGTGATTCCAGCCATCGAGGTTGCGGGCTCGAACCCGGACCTGGCTCTGTCCCGGTTCCACGGGCACGTCAGCGGCAGAAACAGACCAGTGCGTTCCCTCGGTGTGAGTGGGATTCGCCCGGACCCAAGCGGTCTGGCCTTCGTGCCACACCTCGATCTGAGCCTCGGTAATCTCGGTGGCCGACTCCAGTTGAGCCGAGACCGACGTCGATCCTTTTTCGGTCGTGGCCGCAATCTTGACCTCAACGACTCTCGGGGGCCTGCGGAAGCTTACGACATCCTCCGAACTGGTCCACTCGGCTCCCCACTCATTGCTAAGCCGAATCCGGATGTGATTCTCCCCAGGGGTCAGCGGAACCAGGGCCGTCAGGCTCATGCCGTTCGCGTCGTTGGTTTTAGCCCCTGGTGGCGCGGAGGCAGTTGTCTCCACCTTGGCGAGGATAATCCGTGGCTGAGGTTCATCCCCGGAATAGAGGAGAAGTTCTCCCTTGAGGGGATGAGGATCGTTGGGCGGAGCCAACCGGGCAGTGACGGTGACCTGGGGATGATCTTCGTGTTCGTAGAGAACGGGGCCGGCGGGATTCAAATCCCTGCGCACGAGACGGGGCAACCTGGGCTGGTAAACGACCGTCACTCGGCCTTCTCCCGAGTCGCTATCGGCCGCACGTGCCCGCACGACGAAGGTCTGGGTTCCCGGAATGAGCTTTACCGGCTCATTGATGCTGAAAGTTTTCTCCCGTCCGGGAACAAATCGAGTCAGCGGCCGGCCTGTCGGAGTTCCGGACTTCACTTGCACAGCCTCGACCAGCAATTCTTCGCCCTTGATCGTGCCGCGGAGCGTGACCTGGGGAACTGTGACCTGGACGGTCTCACCAGCTTGACCCACTTCTCCCTCGCCCTCGCTCTCGCCCTCACCCTCACCATCGCCCACAGGGGACGGACGGATGACAAGCTCGACGGTGGGAGCGAGTGCCTTCTTTTTGTAATTGACGATCAATGGAGGCAGTTCCGTTGTCTCTTCCTCTTCAAAACCGGGTACGGCCTCGACGTTGACTGCTCGCAGTCGGAATCGGTTGGTTCCCGGTTCGAGCGGGAACGGCACGGCGATGGTCGAGGAAGCGTTCAGGACTTGCTCCCGGCTATCTCCCCCTGGTTCACGAGTGATCCGGACCTTGACGGACGTTTGGTGGGCCGGTTCGACGTCGGCCCGGACGATGAATTCCGGGACGTTCACGACGAGGGCCGGTGGCGCCGTCGGCTTGACCGTGGGGGCAGGCCTCTGGAATCGGATCTGACGATAGATCGAGAAG
Source organism: Singulisphaera photorubra (assembly GCF_045290345.1). Classification (GTDB taxonomy): domain Bacteria; phylum Planctomycetota; class Planctomycetia; order Isosphaerales; family Isosphaeraceae; genus Singulisphaera. The sequence goes on from NZ_CP155447.1 coordinate 9,093,734, forward strand.
GTTTGCGAGGGCGTTTCCTTTGTTTTCAGGGTGATGTGAACGGGATAGACGCCTGGTTTCCAGGCCAATCCGGAAACATCCGCCGTCCAGACACGATCCAGAGTCGACCGCAATTCCGTGGGTGGGAAACTTCCGACCCGACCGATCACGGAGTCGACCAACTCCGCCGGAATCGGTCGATCGACGATCGAAAGATGAAGTTCTCCGGGGGGCTGTCGCACCAGAATCTGATCGCCCCGGACGATCTCCGCTTCCTGATCGATCGCCATGGAAAGATTCGGCGGTGGAAGCGGCGGAACCTCGGGGGGAGGAAGGCTGCCGCGTTCGATGAGCTTTTGGAGAATATGATCGTAATAAAACTTGTCGTGATACTCGGGTGCGAGCGCAAATCGAGTGGGTGAGGCGGGCACGCCCGTATTAAAGTGCCAGCCGATCAGCGACTCCACTTCGAGGTCGCTGGTCTCATACGGTCCTTGCGGATTCCAGCCAATCCACTTCCATGTCCCCGCCGCGTCTCCCGGTGTGAAGAAGAGGGACAACAGGGGCTTTCGCTCGTCGGTCCCCTGAACGATCGGAAGCGAGACGTCCACTGGTCCCGTCTGCCCGTCCGCTCGGCGCACCGTGACATGCTGGCCGGGCCGTAGGGTCGAGACGGCATTGTAGAAGTCCAGGACCGTCCGAAGTGGGCGAAGCTCGCCACCGCTGACGATCCCGTCGACACGATCCCCTTGGCGGAGCGACGGACCGTTGCGTCCCGCGGAGTCATCGGTCTTCACAACAACGAGTCGGTTCCCCTGCTCCGTGACCGCCAAGCCGCGAATCTGCCCGCGCTTGCCGATGGTTTCGCCCAGGTCCGCGAGACTCCAGACGCAAGTGGAGCGGTCATCGGCGGCGGAGGCCAGTAGGCGGCCATCCTCCGAGAAAGCAAGGCAACCGATCCGCTCCGAGTGCCCTGTATACTGTCGGATCCAGGCTCCCGAACGTCCCGAGTAGAGTCGTAAGTGGGGTTCTCCGGCCCCCGTCTGGGACGCAACAGCCACGATCGGCCCCCCTCCTGGCACACCAGGATGGAAGGCAAGGGCCGTCGTCGTCTCACCGGGTTGCAAGGCGATCGATTGCCAGACGCCCTGATCCTTGCGAATTCGCAAGGACTCGGGCACAGCTTGCTTGTTCGGACCCGAGTGGGCCGGGGAATGATCGACGATCCAACCCTCATTCGTGGCCGGCCCGGAGACGGCCCAGCCTTCGTGTCTGCCAATCAACTGTCGTCCCGAGAAGTCGAAGACGAGATCATCGACGGCCAATGGACGCGGCGGTGTACCCAAACGCTCCGGTCCCTTGGTATTGATCACCAAACCGAGTTGATTCGCTCGTTTTGCGAAGCCGACATAAGCCACGTTAAGCCCCGCGCTTCGCAGTCGTTGCCGCGGTTCGGTTTTGCCCGCGATCAAATTGGTGATGAAAAAGGTCGTGACCTCCTGTTCCTCGCCCAGTGCGAGGGCGAGTCGCGTCCCACTCGGGTCGACGGCAAGGACCGGTTGGGCCGACTTGGCGGACGTCGCCGTTCGAAGCGGGACATGGGCGACCGTCGCGCCATACTTCTCTTGGGAAAGGTCGGTGAGCCTGAGGCTGTAAGTGGCATCGGGGGCCGTCGCGGCGAGGTCCTGGAGAATCAAGGCGGCGAACCGCGGCGAACCGTCGGCCGGCGCCGTGACCACCGCCATGGCTCTGGGGAGAAACATGGCCTGGGGTTTGAGTTGGGGATCGGCCGACGCTAAAGAGATGCGGCGCTCGGGCACGGCTTGAAGCATTGGTCCGGCGTCGGTCCGCCAGGTCGTGAGCTGTCCCTGGGGAGAAGTCGGCCGTTGGTTCGGGCTGGGAACAAGGAAGCTCCCCGAGAGGAGTTGAGAGCGACCCGGGAGTAAGGCAAACGTGTCATTCACCGCGCCATCGGCGATGCTGAAAACCGACTGACCGCGGTCGGCATCCCAGCACCGAAGGATTCCCGGGTCTTTGCCAAAGGTTCCGGCCCACCAGGCGATTGCGACGCGAACTTGAGTGCGTCCGGTTCCCGTATGCCAGGCTGTGAGGGCCGGTCTCGTTTTATAGAGTTCGGGCCCGGGCATTCCCGCGAGTCCCGTCAGGTACTCGGCCTTGGCAACGTCCCAGAGCCTGACTTCTCCGGATCGATCCATTTCATGGGCGGCCGAAACGAGCAACGGAGGCTTATCGGCCCGCATCGGAGCGAAAGCAAGGCTGAGAACCGGCCCGCGATGACCGCGAAGGACTGTCACACTCGGAACATTCGCCTTTGTGTTGAACACAAAGATCGAGCCTTCCGACCAGCGCATCTCGTCCGACTTCGCGGGCGCGGGGATGACCAGCCCATTTTGATGAAACCCCGAAGCCCCGGGCACGATTCCGCGACCGGCCACCGCCAGCCAGACGCCATCGGACGATAACGCCATGGCATTGATGGCGCCGTCGAGTCCAGGTCCGACCGGAACGCGGTACGTCGCTCGATCGTTGAGTGCGAGCTGGTCCGAACCCGGTTTCTCCGTCCAGACCCGGATGACCTTATCCCACCCGGTCTCGTAGAGCGATTTCCCGTCCGGGCTGAATGCGAGGCCCGTGACATAAGAGGTGGGGCCACCCGCCTGAAGTCGGAGCACTGGCGGCTCGTCCGCACGGGTCTGATTGGACCCCGCGGCCATTGCGAGGGGGGGCAGGAATCCCAGGAGAAGGATCGTGAACGATCGAGGCCGCATGGGATTGATCCCCCCCAGTTCAATTCAAGTTGACTGCGATCCACGGCAACGATCAGCCTCAACTCTATCTATTAGATTCCTCGAAAGGCTGCATCTCAATACGTGAAAAAATGAGATTGGTGACCCTGCCGACTCCTCGACCGGATCCGGGATTCGAATGATCTTCTGCCTGGCGCCCTTGGTTTCGAGTGGAGGGCTCGTGCTCCTCCAAATCCCCTCGTTTCACGGTTGAACTCGGCCTGCATCCCAACCGGCCTTGTGAGTTGGGCGCATGGTTCGGCCAGGCGAGTGCGAGGTCCTTGACGATGATTCGCCCCAGGGTACTCCCGATTCGTCGCGTTGCTCGAAATCGCATTGTCGCCGGTTATCCCTTCCATGATAAAATGACGGATGTGGTTGCCGGTCAGACCCCGCGTTGGGGATGAGTAGGATGCAACCCTCATCGCCAAGGACCATGAATCGATCCTCGGTTCCAAAAAATGACCAAGGCTCTTGACTCACCTTCCTTTGCGAAGCCTGAGCACGACCCATCGCCGCTTGGAACCGATCAAGGGCGATTTGCCGGTGGAGACGTCTGATGGCCGATCGTCGGGAACTCCCGGATGAGGCGAGGGTCCGGAGAACGTCCCACGTTCCGCCCACTGACATGCCCACAACTCAGCCGGCTGGCCCACCGTTCGTCGAGATGCATCCCTCGGAGGCATCTTCGGGTTCACTTCCCCCCACCAGGACTCAGGAACCACCGACTCCATCCACGGGAGCGACGCTATCGCTCTACGCCACGCCCAGAATGGATGATCCGAGGGCTGCGATCGGAAGTTCGGAGCAGGTCAGGATCCTGTTCGGAAAGTACCTCGTTGTGCGCAAGCTCGGCGAAGGGGCGATGGGGGAAGTCTGGCTGGTCCGCCACCGCGATCTCGGGGCCGAACGGGCGCTCAAGCTGATCAATCTCGGACGATTTTCGGATCCGGAGATGCGCGCGAGGGCCCGCCGTGAGGCGCGAGCCATGGGGCTCTTCTCACACCCGAATGCTGTGGCGGTTCACGATGCAAATGCCGACGGCGACCTCGCCTACATCGAGATGGAGTACATCCGGGGTCGGAGCCTGAACAAGGTCCTGGAACCCGGCGTTCCGATGCCGCTCGACTGGGTGGCGCGGATGGTTGAGCAGCTTTGCGCGGTGCTCGAAGTGGCCCACGCCCACGGTATCGTTCACCGCGACTTGAAGCCGTCGAACATGATGCTGCTTGACTCTCAGCCTGAGGGACGCGAGCACCTCAAAATCCTCGACTTCGGCATTGCCAAGATCCTCCACGCGGACGAGCAAGGGCACGAAGATCTCCAGACCCGAAGTGGCGCCACGATTGGCACCCCGGCTTACATGAGTCCCGAGCAGATCAATAGTGAGGCGAACCAGATCGATGGCCGGAGCGATCTCTATTCGGTCGGTGTGATCCTCTTCGAGATGCTGACGGGACGCCGCCCCTTCACCAGTGCCAGCTTCAAGCTGACCTACGACCACCTTCACACCCCTCCGCCCTGTTTCTCCGAGGTGAACGCAACCATCCGGATTCCCGAGGCTGTCGAAAAGCTAGTGCTGCGCTGCCTCGACAAGGATCCTGCGCTCCGCCCCCAGTCAGCACGCGAGCTCGGCGACGAATTCCGCAGGCTCGCCACGCCTCCGAAGCCGCCTGAACCGATTGCAACTCCGCTGCCGACTCGACGCGGTCTGCTGGGGGCCCTTCTCCTTGTGGCGGGACTGGCGATTGGCATTGCCGTCTGGGTTTCCATGAGGCCTCATCCTTTCAATATCCACGCCGCCCAGCCTGATTTGAGCCTTCCCGCCGGGGGAAGCGCCACGATCACGATCTTGGCCGAGGGCGATCGACCGAAGCACGTCGATTATCAGGCCGACGTGACGCCGCCGGGGATCTCGGTCACAAAGGCAGGTGGCAAGAGTAGTACGGGGGTTCAGCAGTTTGCACTCGCGATCGGGCCCAACGTTGTGCCGGGGGTGACCGTCCTGAGCTTTCGCGCCCACACCGGGACGAGCAAGTTCAAGACGAATGTGCGACTGACCGTCGAAGCTCCCAAAGTTGAGCTCCCGGACGATTTCGTTCCGGCTCCTGGGAGCGTTTTGATTCAGGATCATGACAGGATATTTCACTCGCAGATTTTTAAAAACCTCGGTGACAACGCCAAAGTCGAGTTCCTCTTTATCAAACGCAATCAGAGCGATGAGCCGGCCTCGTTTTACATCATGAAGGACAAGATCTCGAATCGGGTCTTTGCTCGGTTCGCCGCGAAAGAACCGAAGCTGCTCAAGGGCACGGCATGGCGGATGCCTCCAGGAAAGGGACAGAACCTCCCCGCCTTCAATGTCACCGCCGAGGAAGCCTGTCGCTTTGCGCACTGGCTGGGACGTGATCGGGCCAAGGTCCGTTTGCCAAGAGTCGAGCAATGGGATAAGGCGTCCGGTTGCTACGACGTGACCACGCAGCAAGGACCGTTCGTCGAGCCGTGGAAACCCGGCGACTTGACGATCGCGGTGGGTCGAGATTCTCCCGCACCGGTCGGATCATCGTCTCACGACCTGAGTCCGCTCGGTTGCCGCGACATGGCCGGCAACGGTATGGAATGGACCCGAAATTCGACAATTGAAGGAAAAATGCTCCCCTTCCCGGAAGGAAGTTTCGATCCGGTCCTGTTGCGCGGTCGATCGTTCAAATTAAGCAGCCCACTCTTGTACAAAGATCTTCGGGATGTCGATGAACGGATGAATTGGGATGCCGACAAGGGCGAGTCCGATATCGGCTTTCGTCTCGTGATCGATGACCTTTGAGACCGTCGAGACCGAGGTGCATGAGCCGGACCACATTCCGCCTCGTTCCTCGTCGCTTGTGACCGCCTTATCGCGTTGAATGTCGCATGTGACGGCAGATTGTCTTGCTGTTCACGTCAGATTAAGATCCAAAAGCAGATTTCTGGAAAGTTCCGTCCGGCAGTCGTCCCCATCGATTGGGTTGTCGGTTGGGCAACGTCCACCGAGCCTTTCGGCGAGAGGCGAGGTGAGCGTTGGCCAACCTTGGGACACGACTCGTCTGACTCGTACGCGTCCCTGTTTGAGTCGCCGGTATCAACGAGCGAAGGAGAGAATTTCAATGGGAGTCGATTCGGGAGCGGTCATCAAGACGCTGAACAAGACCTGTGTCAACTCCCTCCAGGCGGCCGCCGGGCTCTGCCTGTCGCGGACGAACTACAGCGTCGAGATCGAGCACTGGTTGCTGAAATTGACCGAGGTCCACGACAGTGACCTGACCCGGATCTTTCGCCACTTCGAGGTCAATACGTCGCATCTTCAGCGCGACTTGACCAAGGCGCTCGACCGTCTAAGAACCGGCAATGCGCGAACTCCCACGCTTGCTCCCTCGATCGATGAGCTAATCCGCTCGGCCTGGGTGCTCGCCTCGCTCCAATACCAGGCCCGGCAAGTTCGCTCCGGGTTCCTTCTTCTCGCCCTGCTCGAGGATGAACAACTCGGCCGACTGGCTCGCGACGCTTCAGCGGAATTCGCCAAGGTCAAGGTTGAGACCCTGGCGAGTGGAATGGCGAGCTTGATCGCCGGCTCGGCCGAGGACGAATCTCCGGCGGCAGCACGCGAGGCCGGGGAGCAAGCCGCGCCTACCCATGGAGCGCCGACCCAGACTCCCGCGCTCGATCAGTACACGATCAACTTGACGGAACGGGCGCGCGCAGGCCAGATCGATCCGGTGCTCGGCCGCGACGCCGAGGTCCGCCAGATGGTTGATATTCTGATCCGCCGTCGCCAGAACAACCCGATCCTGACCGGCGAAGCCGGGGTGGGCAAAACGGCTGTCGTCGAGGGGCTCGCGGTGCGGATCGCATCGGGCGACGTTCCCGAACCGCTCCGTAAAGTGATTCTGAGAACTTTGGACCTGGGCCTGCTCCAGGCGGGAGCCGGGGTCAAGGGCGAGTTCGAGAATCGACTCAAGCAAGTGATTGCCGAGGTCAAAGGGTCACCCGTACCGATTGTGCTCTTCATTGATGAAGCCCACACGATGATTGGCGCGGGGGGACAGGCTGGACAAGGCGATGCGGCCAACCTGCTCAAGCCGGCCCTCGCTCGCGGTGAGCTCCGCACGATCGCGGCGACCACCTGGGCTGAGTACAAGAAATATTTCGAGAAGGATGCGGCCCTGGCCCGACGATTCCAGGTGATCCGAGTCGAGGAGCCGAGTGAGGAAAAGGCGATCGTGATGATGCGCGGGATTACCGCCATGCTCGAGGCCCATCACGGCGTTCGGATCCTCGACGAGGCCGTGGAGGGCTCAGTCAGGCTCTCGGCGCGCTATATCCCCGGCCGGCAACTCCCGGACAAGTCGGTGAGTTTGCTCGATACCGCCTGCGCCCGAGTGGCGATCAGTCAGTCCGCGATCCCGTCGGCCGTCGAAGATTGCCGCCGCCGGATCGACAACCTCAAGGTCGAAATCGAGATTCTCGAACGCGAGAGTCTCACCGGCGCCCCCCACGTCGAGCGGCTCGCTGAGGCCAACGACGAACTCGCCAAGGCCAAGACCCTCCTTGTCGAGCTCGAGAAACGGTGGGAGGAGGAACGGAAGCTCGTCCAGGAAATACGAGGCCTCGCCGACCAGATTGAAAAATCGCACGCCGCCAAGAACGGTAAGGCCGGTGAACCGCCGAGCGAGCCAACGGCTCAGCCGGAGTCGTTGACGTCCGAACTCGCCACCCGGAACTCGGAGTTGCGAGCGCTCCAGGGCGACTCACCATTGATGCAGGTGAACGTCGACTCCCAGACGATCGCCGCGGTGATTGCCGGCTGGACCGGAATCCCGGTGGGCAAGATGTTGGCCGATGAGATCAGGACGGTCTTGAACCTCAAATCGAAGCTCGAAGAACGAGTGATCGGCCAGGCCCAGGCACTCGAGGCTGTCAGCCAGCGAATCAGGACCTCTCGGGCCAACTTGACGGACCCCCGGCGACCGATCGGTGTCTTCCTGCTGGTCGGACCCAGCGGCGTGGGAAAGACCGAGACCGCGATCTCACTGGCCGACTCACTCTATGGCGGCGAGCGTAACCTCGTCACCATCAATATGTCCGAGTATCAGGAAGCACACACGGTTTCCGGTCTGAAAGGCTCACCTCCCGGTTACGTCGGTTACGGCGAAGGGGGCGTGCTTACCGAGGCCGTTCGTCGCAAGCCCTATTGCGTCGTTCTCCTCGACGAAGTTGAGAAAGCTCACCCGGACGTGATGGAACTCTTCTTCCAGGTCTTTGACAAGGGGACCCTGGAAGACGGTGAAGGACGTGTAATCGACTTCAAGAACACTGTGATCCTGCTGACGTCCAACGTCGGCACGGATACCACCATGGCGCTCTGTGCCGACGAAGATACCACGCCCGACGCGGCCGGTCTGGTCGAGGCCCTCCGCCCCGAACTCCTCAAAGTCTTCCCCCCTGCGTTGCTCGGACGCCTGGTCGTCGTCCCCTATTATCCCATCTCCGACGACGTGATGAAGCAGATCGTTCGGCTCCAGCTCGACCGGATCGTCCGACGGGTTCGCGAGAACCACAAAGCCGTTTTCACCTACAGCGACGAAACCGTCGCGAACATCGCCAGCCGGTGCAAGGAAGTGCATAGCGGAGCACGCAACGTCGACCAGATCCTGACCCGCAGCCTTCTGCCGGAACTTTCCCAGGAGTTCCTCACCCGCATGGCCGCGAGCGAAGTCCTCTCCACTGTTCATCTGGATGTCGACGAACAAGGGAACTTCCGCTACCAATTCTCCTGAGTGAACGCGAATGGGCCGAGGACGAGTTGATCTCGCCCTCGGCCCATCGTCGTTGTTGCGGCTCTGCATTCGCAGGCCGCTTCCATGATCCTGGCCGCTGAACTGCGGAAGTCGGGCTAACCCGTTTCGGAAACCGCGAAAATCCCCGGTGCTTTCGCCCGGTCACGGATCATTGAATAAAAAAGTGTGGATCGGAGTGCTTGGAGGGTCGCCAGAGAGCGTCAACTCTCTGGCGACCCTTCAACCGATCTTCACTGGGGTGGGGCGACCTTCTCCGGAGGGACCACGCCGGTGTCAATCCGTCCCTTGAAGGCGTCGATCACCTGCTCGACCTGGATCTTCCACGCCACAGGGAGTGGCGGCTTGGGATAGATTCGCCACCACTGCTCGGCGGCCCCACGGTCGAGAGTCGTCTTGATCGACTGCCCATCCAGGGTGACGATCACGTCGGACGGACCACAGACAGGGTCGCTCTTCAGGTGCCAGACGTTGACGTAGGCCATGTTCTGGGCCTCGTCGTACCCATCTTGAACCCTGATGTACTGAGAGGGCGCGATCTGGCGGAATGGATATCTTCGCTTGAAGAGAACCCGTCCCATCTCGTTGTCTTTGCGGATCTCGAGGACCAGATAGCGCGGCTTTTCAAGCGGGATCTCGTGCGAGTCGGTGTCGACCCGGTCGCCGATCTCGTCGTTGGGCCGCCCCGGCTCAAGCTTGACGTCCTTCCGGGTGACGAAGGTCCCTTCGATACCTTCCAGGCCGTAGCGCACCCAGATCTTCGCCGGTTTGGTAAGCGTGTGATTGATCACGAACCGATAGGCCAGCGGCGTATGAGGGTGGAGGAAACCTTGGCCTGGGTGCCGCTCGAACTGGTCGCCGAAAATCTTGATCAACTTTCGGTCACTCTGACGGAGCGTGACATCGATCCCCTCTTTCCCAGGGGTCAAACGGAAGACGATGGCCGAGGCGGTGAGATCCTTGGGAAAGATCTGCCCTCGATAGAATGCGCCCGGTTCGAGTTGGATCGACACCGTCTCGGGTGTCGAGTCCGTCCGTTCCACGACGAATTCGACCGGGTCGGCCGGATTGCCCGCTCCGATCGGCACGAGGGTGCCCGCCACTCCGCTCGTCGCATCGCCCCCTTTTTGGTTGACGGAAACGGGCAAACGGAGGTCGTGGCCGAGGAAGGCGACGGCGTCCCCCGGAGGGATCTCCCCCTCCGAGTGGACTTTGATGCTCACGGTCATGCCTTCTTGATCATCGAGCGAAGCCTGCTTGGGTGAGGCGGCATCGACGACTAGGTTAGCGCGAGCCATGACTTTCGCCCGCTCGACGGATTTCCGAAGCTCATCGGAGTCGCCGTAGTCATCTCCCCCCTTCTCGAGGAGGGCAAGCGCGTGCCGGGGGGCGAAGTCGTCGAGCAGGCGTTGACCATGCCAGGTGGTGAGATCCCTGCGCAGGAACCTGATCCGCTGTTCGACGAGTTTATCGCGCCCGACCTCGTCGGCCAGGGGGAGGACCCGGATGGCCCGATCAACCGCATCGAGGTTTTCGGAGAGCAAGTCGGGATTCGGTTTCTCAGCGATGGCGATAAGCCTGGCTCGCCGGAGGCTCCTGATCCGTTCCGAAAATTCGGCGAACTCGGCGAACGGAGAACCTCCCAGTTTTCGGCAGGCCCGGTCGTAGGTTTCCCGGAGCGAGGCGACCTCTTCTTTCTTGGCCCCGCCGATCTCGAGAAGGCCCAGCTCAAGCCGGGCGAGGCCAGAGGCGGTACGCCAGAAATTGGGGTCGGCCGGCGATTGCCCTTCGCTTTCGCCCGAGTCCAGACTCGTGGTCGACCGCGCGGCTCGCTCGGCAAGGAACGAGTCCGACTCCCGTTTGAGACGACTTTCCGAACTGTCCGAGGAAGAGGATGAACTACTTGAAGCGTCTGCGGTCGTTGCATCCAGGCTGGAGGCCACCGGCTGCGAGCGGACCCGGCCGAGAAGCTTCATTCGCGTCTCGGACGGGATCAGCGGAACGTTGAGGACGGAATCGAGGTCGCGCCAGCGTCCGCCTTCCCACTGGTTGTGGAAGTCGTCGGTCAGCCCGCGAAACGATTCAGAAACCACGCTGGATTGGCGTTTGATGCGCTGAATCTGTTCGTCACGCCCTGCCAACGGATCCCCGTCCGTGCGGAGGGGCGGAGGGACCGAGTGGATCAGTCTCGCCAGCTCCGCGGTCGAGTCGAGCAGTTCTTGGAACGCCGGATCGAGACCAATTTCCAGTCGACCGCCTCGTCGCGCCTTCCATTCGCCGTAGTAAGGCAACTCGGCCGAGAGCTGCTCGGTCAGGTCGATGGCCTGCTCACAGATCTCGGCGTTCTTGATTGCGATCTGATAGGCTTCGTCCGCCAGGTCGAGGGCTTCCAGGCAGGGGGGCACGGCCGGTTCGGCGGCGAACAAAAGGTCCTGTCCCTTGCGACGGTGGATGTCCCCGGCCTCGACCCAAGGCCTGATCCAGCGGTTGATCCGCTCGTCCGCCGCCGCCGCGACCTCGGCCAGGTTGCGGGTCTGTAGCGCTTTCTCCAGAGCCTCGCCGCGTCGACCTCGGAATGCGTTACGGTCGGGGCCGCGGGTCACGAAGGTGTCGCTCCAGACGATCAGTTGCGCTTCGGGAAATAAGGGGCGACGATCGTTATCCACATCGGAGAGCCGAGCGATCGGTGAATCCGCTTTTCGACGACTCGAGAGGGTTCCGTGTCCCGATTCCGTTTTCTTCTTCTCAAGAGCGGCAGGCGCTTTCTTGGTACTCGTTCCTTTGGTTGCAGGGGGCGCCGCCCCGGGTTCACCGGCTTTCTTCGGCTCCCCCTTCTCCGCTTCGGCCGGCTTCTCCGCTTCGTCCGCGCCCTCTTCGGGAACGGACGACTCGTCTCCTCCCAAGATGCTGTCGAGGGCCTCGTTGATCGAGCCGCGGGCGTCTTCCAATACTTTTGATTTCGCCTTGTCAGGCGAGTCCGCCACCTGCTTTTCGAGCAGAGCCAGCGAGCCTTCGGGCGCGGGAACCCGGGAGATTTCGCTCGCCAGGTTGGGAAGACTGTTTAAAGCGGCCTCCGCCTCGGTCAGCTCTCCCGATCGGAACAGGCGTTCGGCGCGAAGCAAGGTCTCTTGATACCGGAGCCAGGTTCGCGGCGCAGATCGATATGGCTTTCGCTTTTGCCAACCGTCGCGCTCGGCCCAAGCTCGCTCCAGGCGTTTGAGGAATCGAGCCGTCTCCTCCTTTTCCGCGTCCCCCTCCGGCTTCGGGGCCTGAGTCAGCTTGCGGGAACGAGGGAGAGGGAAATCCAGGGTGGTATCCCCGAAAAGCTCGGGGGTTTGTTCCGCCTGCCGGTGATTTCGCACCCAAAGGGAGACCTGGGCGCGGACGTAGCGGGTGAGCGATTGAACGGTCAGTCCATTCGGGGTGCTTCCCTTACCTGCAAGGGCCTGCTCGACGAAATAGCCAAAGACCGAGCGATTATCGAATTCGCTCGAGGCGCTCGTTTGGCCCGCCGCGCAGGAACTCAGGATGATGAGTCGCTTGACGGGATTCTCGGCCAAGTAGGAGCGGAGTTTGGGCAAGAAACCGTTCGCGTAGACTCCCAGATTGCGATCCGACCCAACTTGCCCGGCGTCCCAGATGAGAAATCTCGATTGGCCTGGAAATCGTTCGCCCGCGTCCTTGAAGACCTCAAAGAGCTGTTCAAGCGAGATTGCGGATTGCCTCGCGTCCGTTTCTGAAGTCTCACCGATGACCCCGCCGTCGTCGCGCAGGAGCACGGCCCCTTTGTCGTCGACCACGCCCGCGGCCGAGACGTAGAGCACCACCGGGCGGTTAGCCGCTTTGGTCAGATACTCGCGCAACTGGTCGGGGAACGACCTGTAGTCCGACTCGGCCACAGTGCCTCGCACCGCCCCTGTGATTTTTTCGAGGTCCGCGGCCTGGTGGCCGATCCAAGGTCGGGTCAGCCCTCGCTGGGCGATCCAGCGCCCACCAATCCCACGGCGAGTTGGGTTAATCCAGAAAAGTAACCAAATGAAGAGGACCAACGCGATGACCATCCCGGTAAAGACCAGGATGAGTCGCGAGAGTCGCGGTTTGGAAATTCTTTGGGTGTCGACCAGTCCGAATCGCCGTCGACCGGACTGTAGCGTTGTTGTCGTCATAACCCGCTCAAAATCAAGGGACTAGACTATTGGCGGTGGGAAAAGTCATGTCCGCTAAGGAAGCTTCGAGGACATGACTTTCCTGACGGACGATAGTCGTAAAAGGCGTCGCGCAATGCCGTGAAGAATTTCGGCTTGCTCAGTTTACGATATTTCGCCTCGTGTTGTGACCGAGTTTCTTCAGTATGATGGGCTGTTGGAAACTGCGTCAATAACTTGTGTCCCAGAGCGCACTTCTTCGCGTACTGATTCACTCGGTTCCGTCTCGCCACAAGCCGCGACTCGCCACCCGGTCATGGTCACGCTTACGGTTTGCGAACGAGATCCGGGTTCCGCCTGATCGTCGGATCTTCCGGAGAAGCGAGCACGTTCTGAATTCCCCCTCGGGAAAAGGCCAGCCCTTCAGATCGCCCCGCCGATCGGCTATGCTTTTCGAACGTTTCCGAAGAGGTCAGGGGCTGGGAGTGTCCGATGGCAAGCCGACCGATTCACTGGCATGAAGGCATGTTCCTGCGCCCTCAGCACTTCCAGGTCGCCGACCGGAATGTTCGGGAAAGTCTTCGCGATTCCGAAGATTGGTTCCACCCATTCAACTGGGGCGTGCGCTCGGTGGAGTTCGACCGCGAAGCATTCGGCAACTACTCGGCCGTCTTGCGGTCGTGCGAGGCCCGCTTCAAGGATGGGACCAAGCTTTCGATCCCGGCCGACGGCACCGTCGACCCCGTGGAACTGAGGAATGCGCTGGCGAGCTCGGGCTCGGCGATGATCTACCTGGCGGTGCCCGCGCTCCAGGCCGGGCGAGCCAACGTCGAGGAGGTCCCGACCGCCAATGGCCCGCGGTACTGGGTCGACGAGTTGGAGATCACCGACGAGAATACCGGCAGCGAGGAGCAGGCGCTCTTGGTCCGTCGGACCCGCGCTCGCTTGCTCCTCTCAACTCAGGATCATACCGGCTACGAAGTGCTCCCCTTGGCACGGGTGGAGCGGTCCGCTCAGCTCGAAGCGCCTCCCCAGTTGGATGTCGACTACGTTCCTCCCCTGCTCGTGCTGGATGCCTGGACGCCCCTCTGGCAAATGGTCCAGTCGCTCTATCACCAGATCGGGGCCAAGGTCGATCAACTGGCCTCTCAGATCGTGGACCGGAGTATCTCGTTCGATAGCCAGGTCCCGGGTGATGCGGAACGATTGCTCAAGCTGGCCACACTCAACGGCGCGCTCTCGGCGTTCGAGTCCATCGTCTTCATTCGGGGATTGCCGCCACTGGTGCTCTTTCACGAGCTTTCTCGGCTGGTCGGCCAACTCGCCATTTTCATGGACGCGCGGCGGCCCCCGGCGCTTCCTCCCTACGATCACGAGGACATCGGCGGTTGTTTCTACACCGTGATCAAGTATATTCAGCTCGGCCTCGATACCATCGCGCCGTCGGCGTTCGAGAAGCGGTACTTCGAGAAGAACGGCGAACGGCTCCAGGTGAGCCTGGAACCCGGTTGGTTGAGCAGTACGAAGACCCTCTTTCTCGGCGTCGAGACGGAGCTGGGGGACGATGATTGCGAACAGCTCCTGCGGTCGATGGATATGAAGCTGGGAAGCACGTCCCGGGTCGAGCAGATCTTCAAGCAGGCGTTGCGTGGGCTCAAGCTCGTGCCGATCGTGCGCCCTCCGCGTGCCCTACCGGCGGGGACCGGGATTGTTTATTACCAGATCGAACGTGACCAGGTGTTCTGGCGTGATGTGGCGGATACTTGCTCGATGGCGATCCGAATGAACCTGGCGCGGGCCACCTTCCAGAGCGATCGCATCCTGTCGGTCGTGCCGCCCAAGGGCAGCAAGACCACCAACCTCCAATTCGCGCTGTTTGTCATCTAAATTTTTTAATATGACCGACCCCTTCGCCAGTCTCGTCAGCCCGGTGTTCCAGACGGTGCTCAATCTCCAGCAACGTCTGGAAGAAGGGGAAAATCCCCCACTGGGCCCCGAACGGGAACATATTGTCGTTGCCCTCGACGAAGCCGCACGGAAAGCCGGCATCTCGAGCCAGTTGTCGCACGACTTTGAACTTGCCAAGCACGCCTTGGTGTACTGGATCGACGAGATTCTGATCAACTCCCCCTGGTCGCACGCCCTGGAGTGGCGTCAGCAGATCTTGGAGTGGGAGATTTATCAGGAACGGCTTCGTGCCGATCGCTTTTTCGAGAAGGCCCATGAGGCCGAAGTCCTTGCCAATACCGACCCGTTGGAGACGTACTACCTGTGCGTCGCCCTCGGCTTTCGAGGCAAGTACGTGGAGAGTCAGCCGGAGCTTCGCGCTTGGGCGGAGCGGATCTACAACCGGATTGCCTCGAGCGGTCTTCAACCTGAAAAATTTCTGCCGGACGAATCGCTCGATCGTGAACCGTTGAGCCCACTTCCGGGGCAATCGATCTTGCTCGCCGTCAGTGCCCTGGTTTCAATCACGGCCTTGATTACCCTGGCCTGCTTCGTTCTGGCCGTACGTCCACGATAAAAGCCCCAATCCACCGAGAGGCAACGTGAGTTATTACTTCAGCGGATTTGGGCAGTGGGTGGCGATGACCATTGGGGTCGGTATCACGGCCGTCTTCGCCTATTTCCTGGCGCGGTGGTCCTGGCGCTGGTTTCTCGCGCTCTGCGTGACGGTGGCGGCGGTCATTTTCCTGTTCCTCCTTCCCATTCGCAATCCAGCGCACGCATTTCTTGACGAGTCGACCCCCCCGCTCTTCCTCAACTACTTCTGGACCTGGATCTTCGTTCTGATCGTCGGGTTTACCCTCTCGTTGATTTCCTTTGGCCGAGCACTCTACCAGGGTCGGCCGGCGGCCGTCGAAGCGGGGGGAGGCGAGGGATCGACCGACCGATCGTCCGAGATCGATTCCGCATGGCGGGAGATCCAACTTCGGTTGAGTAATGCCCGGATCGAGGCGGGAGCGCAGCACGTCTATCTCATCCTGGTTCCCGACGAAGGGTGGGCCTCGGCGTTGGTCCATTCGGCTGGGCTTCAACTGTTCGCCGAAGGTCCCGATGGCGAAGCGCCAGTGCATGCGTACGCGACGGCCGACGGACTCTTTCTGAGCGTGGCGGGTGCCTCGGCCTTTGGGGTTCAGAGCGAGGAGGGGAGCCGAAGCCTCGAGAATGTTTGCCAGCGGCTGCTGGCCGATCGACCCAATTGCCCGGTCGTTCGAGGCGTGGTCGTCCTCTTTCCGATCACCTGGGCAGGTCAACCCGAATCGGTGAAGTGGGCTTCCTCGGTTCGCGAAGACTTGCGGACGATCGAGCGGGTTCTCAAGGTCCGTTGCCCGGTGTTCGCGGTCTTTTCCGAGATGGAAACAACCCCTGGCTTTCCGGAGTTCGTGGGGAGGATGTCGACGGCCCTCCGGCAAAGCCGCTGCGGTTTCGCCGTCCCCGCCTCGCACCCGTTCAGTGGTGACCTGGTGCAGAACGGCCTGATCTGGATGTCCGGCTGGTATCACGGCTGGATCTTGAGCCTGATGGCCGATGATCTGTTCAACGTGCCAGGGAACAACCAGCTCTTCAGCCTCGACATCGAATTCCGCCGCTATCGTAAACGCCTCCGATCCGTCCTGGAGGCAGCGTTCTCGACGCATCGTGAAACTGAGCCGATGCTGTTTCGAGGCTGCTATTTCACGGCCACCGGGGCGAGCCCGCGCGAGCAAGCTTTCACGGCCGGTCTCCTGAGAGGTCCGCGCGGCCGGATCCTTGCCGAGCATGCGGTGACCCAATGGACCCAGCAGGCCAAGGACGACGACCGATTTTATCGGAAGCTCGCCCTGGCCGTGGGACTCGTGGGGGGCGGCCTATCCCTGCTGACCTGGTTCGCCATCATTGCAATGACCGCCAACTCGGTCTGGTGGGCAGGGCCTGTTATCCTGATCGTGGTCTGGCTCATCGCGATCTTCCGCATCGTTCGATAAGACGAGGCTCGCGAAAATAACCTCTCAATTGGTTGCGTTGCCGGGTTCCGGGTGCATTGTTGCCACTCGGAACCCGGAGCACCGAAACGGAAAAAAGGTCGAGCGAAGGGATCAATGCGAGCGGGAGGCCCCCCCTGCCAGAGCCTCCGCATTCTGACTGGGATTTCACCGCGGTCGACGTGACCGGTGGCGGTAGCCGAGAAAGCCCAGAACAGCGACGCCGAAGATGAGGCCGGTGCCCGGCTCGGGGACCGGAGCAGTGACCATCTCGCTCTTGACCTCGAGCGACGTGATATGGCCTAACGCGGTCGATGCATGACTCTTGGGATCCTCCCCCTGGAACATGACAAGCGAGACCTGCGTCGTCAGGAAGTCGGTGAGGTCCAGCAAGTTCGGCAGCGCCGTGCTCGTGAGGGCATTAGCCACCGAGTTCATGTCGAACTCGAGTCGCGTTTGCCTGACGGATTCGTCGTTGAGCGTCGTCGTGAAGAACTGGTGGCCGTAGAAATGGTTCTGGGACGGGGCGATGTTGATGCTCGCGCTCGACTGCGTGTCGGGGATGCCCACGGGAACCGGCTTCCCGTCGATCGACAGGCTGATGCCCGTGCCTGGGAAATCTGTGGGAAAATTGTAGGTGCCGAAGATCTGGCTGTTGCTGCCCACGTGCTCGTTCGGCGTGGCGGCGGGGATCGATACGGTCATCGAGAACGACGACCCAACCTGGATGGAGCTATCAAAGATGCCATCCAGATCGGACACTGAGTCGAGGGTTCCCTCGAACTGGTAGGTCCTCATCTCGATCTGTGCAGCGCGGGCCGATCCGATCGAGAGCCCGCTGAACAGCAGGGTCCATGCAATAAGGCTTCGTAACTGGGACATCCTTGGTTCCCTTCCTTGATCCTGACGTCTGGGGCGACGCTTCGATGCCATGCTATAACGCGCATGCACGATATCAAGAAAGGTGGACGGATACAAGGTCGGGCACTTATGTTCGATTGGTCGCGTGCAGGTTTCAAAGGACGTGCTCATGCTTCCGCTCGAGCGTGGACAGTCGCTTCAAAGCCTGCTCCCCTGCGTGAGCCCCCCGGGAGGCGTGCAGCAGGTCATCCGGTCACGTTGGTTCCGTGGCAGGAGTGCCCTGCTGCTCATCTTGACCAGAGCGGATACCCTGGCTGGAGGAGACAAGTAGCCCTCGTTAGGGAATGTTCATCCCGTTGGGATGGATTAATCTGGCGAGTGCCTAAGTGACGGAGGAGGTGAGAACGGCGGTAGCGCCTTTCTCTACTGAATGTGATCAATAACTCGGAACAAGACCAGGCCGGCCAGAAGCACGTCGCCCGATGAGACCTTGGCCGAACCCAGTACATGAACGAACGTGCCGTTGCGACTCTTCAAATCCTCGAGGATGAACTTGCCGTCCTTGCGATAGACTCGTGCGTGCATTCCGCTTACAGAATTGTCGCTCGTCAGTGCGATGTGGGTGTTCGGTCCTTCACGCCCCAGGATCGTCGCATCCTGACGGGTGATTGGGAATCGAAGCCCCGGCTGACCGTTGGGACGAATGAGGTCAAGGTAGGCCAACGGTTCGAGATCCCGGCTGCAATACTCCTCGCCATCCTCCCCGACCAACGGCGAGGCCGGCTCGAAGGGAGGGGCTTCGTGAAACTCGATCGTCTGGTTGCCCACGCGAAAGCGCATTCCATCGCTCAACTCGGTCGGTTGAATCACGCGAAGGTAAACGCCGTTGATCGATCCGAGGTCCTCGACCACCAGCGTCGTGCGATCGTAACGCAACTTCATGTGCCGTACGGCCATGCTGCTGAGCCCGGGAAACTCCGCGCTCGTCTTGGCACGACCGACGTTCAGGCCATTGGCGTGGATTGGCCCCCAATCTCGCCACTGGCCTTGATGGTCGAGGATCTGAAGTGTGAAGGTGAACTTGGGGATCTTCAGCTTATCGAGATCGACCCCACCCAGGAACTGAGTCTTCGCTTCCATCTCCTCGGAGTCCCCTCCAAAGGGGTCGAGCAACGAGGGGGGGGCGGTGTGAGGCGGCGGCGCCCCTGGTCCACCCTGGGCGTGTTGCGGTCCCCCAAATCCAGGAGCGGGGTGCTGTTCGGGCCATCCCGGGTGAGGAGTTGGGTGCAGCGGCTGCGCCGGGGCGATCGGGGGCGTCTGATGCGCCGCGCCAGGAGGATACATTCCAGGATGCGGCCCAGGCTGTGGCGGGGCACCCCCCGGTTGCTGATATCCGTAGTAAGGAGAAGCACCGGGCATGGGCTGAGGTTGGGGCTGGGCCTGAGGAGGAGCGGGCTGCGCTCCACCGAGCATTTTGATCATCCAGCCGCGCAGGCCCCCTCGAGCTTCTGGCGGAGCGGGTGCTGCTCCCCCAGGCGGAGCATAGGCCGGCGCAGCATAGGCCATCTCTCCCGTGGAAGTCGACGGCGTGTAGGCGAGCTGGGGACCTGGCTTCGCAGGTTGGGGAGCCGGGGTCGGAGCGCTGGGGGCTTGGGCCGAGGGCTGTGGCGCGACCGGGCGCGGCTTGACCTTCTTGATCGGCCTCGGAGGGGGCGGTGTGGCCGGCTCCCTCTCTTCCGAATGCTCCGCACGCTCGACTGGGCTGACTTTTCGGGCGGTCGCCGGAGCTTTCGCGGGCGTAATCTGCCGTGGGCGCGCCGGCGGAATCGTGCGACAGGGATCGAGATCGGCTCCGCAACTGGGACAGCGCGTGAGATCGTCGCCGACAGTCGCATCACATCGGGGACAGATTTGCGCCATCCAACTTCTCCGGCTTGCTAGAGAACCTGCGCCAATGGAATTCGATTCAGTCCCGACTTGCTCTGGCCCACCTGCAAAAACTCAACCGTTCCGTTGCTGAGTCAACGCGCACCCAATAGATTCGTGCACTATAGGCGTTACGGCCTCCTTCGTCAAAGTGCGTTCGAGCGAATGGGGCCTGATTTCGTACGCGCAACTCGAGGTGGAGTGACACGGGCCGCCGAAGTGCACACTCTGACCTGCGACATTGTCCGGATGTCAGCGGGCCAACGGTTTGAACTGGCGAAATCGCTGAATCTCTCCAGGATGGTGTCCCTTTCTCAGGAACGGCCAGTATGATGTTGGCTTCATCTCCCAGTCGACTTAACATCCGAATTCTTGCCGACGTCGAGACGGCAGGTTCGGTCGACACCGCGACGCCGCGGGAACGACAATCTCGGAGTTCAGCGCTCGCTCGTCCGTCGTTCGGAAAAGGTTTACAATGAATGCGAAAGAGTACCTGGATCGCGGTCAACTGACGGATTCGATCCGTGCTTTGAACGAGGAAATCAAGGCCAATCCGACCGACCTCGAACTGCGCACCATTCTCTTTCAGCTGCATTGCTACGCGGGCGACCTGGTCCGTGCGGAGAAGCAGCTCGATGTGGTTCGCACCAAGAGTACGGAGATCGCGTACCTGAACGGGTTACGGGTCTACCAAGGTCTCTTGAACGCAGAGCGGGCGCGGACTCAGCTCTTTGAGAAGGGAGAGCGGCCCCGGTTTCTCGTGATGCCACCCGAGAGTGTGACGTTGCACCTTGATGCTCTCGATCGGGTGCGCGAGGGACGCTTTGATGAGGCTCGCGGCCTGCTCGATCGGGCGGCCACGAGCCACGAGGCGGTCCGAGGCACCGCGGATGGGGTGGAATTCGACGATTTTCGGGATGCGGACGACATTTTGGCCCCTGTTCTCGAGGTCTTCTCGACGACCGGTTATTACTGGGTCCCCTGGGTCCACGTCCAATTTCTCGAAGTTCCCAAGCCGATCACGTTGCTTGACCTGCTCTGGGCGCCTGCCAAGCTGGCGACCTATGACGGTCAGCTGGGCGAGGTCTACCTCCCCAGTCTCTATCCAGGCACGTCAGCGAGCCCGGATGGTCTGTTGCGACTGGGACGGCAGACGGACTGGATCGACGTCGGGTCCGGAATCATCCGAGGGGTGGGCCGCAAGTCTTTTCTCGTAGGTGAAGAGGTACGGACCCTGCAAGAGCTTGGCCAAGCCCAGTTTCCGCTCGCTGAAGGCAAGGCGAGCGAGCCGGCCCCGGATTCACCGGCGGCCGATCAGGCGGGAGATCAATCCTGACCATGGCCACGACATCGGTTTTCAACGTCGATGAGTGTCTTGCGCCGATCTCCGGCGAAAACCCGTCGGGACGCAACCTCGCTTACGAGGCCGTTTACGATGAGTTGCGGGAGGCGCGTCGGTCCGAGGACGACACCCTGCAAGGCGACTGGCAGCGGAAGGCCAAAACCGCCGACTGGGAACGCGTCATCGAACTGGGCACGGAGATCCTTCAAGGTCAGTCGAAGGATCTGCAAGTCGCCGCCTGGATCACCGAGGCACTTGGCCGTCGGCACGCGTTCGGCGGCCTGCGCGACGGCTTCTTGTTGATGCTCGGGATCCAGGAGCAATTTTGGGAGACGTATTATCCCGAGATCGACGATGGAGATCTCGAGTCGCGTTCCGGCCCGTTCATCTTTCTTGAAAGCGTTGTCGCCCCCTTGATCCGCAGCCTCCCCTTGACCCGCGGATTCGGCGATGAGCGCTATTCGTATTATCGCTGGCAGGAATCGAGAGCGACTGACAACGCCGGCCTGAAAAGCCAGGACGCGATGGATGCGTTGATCGCGGAAGGAAAGATCACCGGGCAGCAGTTCGACGATGCGGTGGCCCAAACGCCGAAGCAATTCTACGTGACCCTGGTCGAAGACCTTCGCGGTTGCATTGATGCGCTCAAGGCTCTTGATGACAGCATGGACCAGCGGTTGGGTCGAGACTCACCGGGGGTGGTCTCGGTGCGGAAAGCACTCACAGAGTGCCGCAACGTCCTCGAGCCGATCCTGAATCAGAAACGATCGCTCGAGCCCGATGCCGAAGCCGAGGTTGAGGACGAGTCCGCAGCGCCCGAAGATTCGGACCAATCCGAATACGCCGAGACGGAGAGCTCGTACGACGCCGAGCCGCAGGTCGCCGCACCTCGGCGTCGCGCCCGCCCCGCCCGGTCCTCCGGCGGCCCGATCACGAGCGTGGCCGACGCACATCAGCGGATCCTCGAAGCGAGCGCCTATCTTCGGGAGCACGATCCGGCGAGTCCGGCCCCCTTCCTCGTCGTTCGCGCCCTGCGGATGGGGGAGTTGTACGGGCAGTCTCAGCCGCCGGACATCTCCGTCTGCGAAGCCCCCTCGAGCGAGGTCCGGATGAGCCTCCGAAGACTCGCCCAGGAGGGGGAGTGGACCCAACTCCTGGAAGAGGCCGAGCAGGCGCTCGGCCGCCCTGAAGGAACGGCCTGGCTCGATGCGCAACGCTATGCACTCACCGCGATGGCCTCAACCGATATCGACCGCTCGGCGGCCGCGGTCGCCTGTCGCAGTCTGTTGCGGGCCTACCTGACCGACTTCCCGGATCTGAGCCAATCAGAGCTAGGAGACGGCACCCCAACGGCCAATTCCGAGACCCGAAGCTGGCTTCAGGAGGAGATCGTCCCCCCGGCTCCCGAACCCGTTGACTCGGATTCGGACGAACCGGTGGCCTATCAACCGCCTCCGATGGAACCCTACGTTCCCGACCCCAGCGAACGAGCGTCCGATGAACCCGCGGACGTCTGGACCCAGGCACTCGAGTTGGTTCAGGAGCGACGGATCAATGAAGCGATCGACCTGATCCGCCGCGCCCTGGCCTCGGCCTCGAGCGGCCGAGAGCGGTTCCAGCGCAAACTACAACTCGCCGAACTCTGCCTCATGGCGAATCGCCACCAGGTCGCTCTTCCACTTTCGGAAGATCTGGCGCGTCTGGTGGACGAATTTCGTCTAGAGGAATGGGAATCCGAACAGCTCTGTGCGCGGGTTTGGGCAGCGTTCTATCGCTGCCTCCGCGCTGTCGGCGCCGGCACTCCAGCCGCGGAGAAATTACAGCCGGTTTTCGCACGCCTATGTCGCCTCGACATCAACCAGGCACTGGCCTTGGAGGGAGACAGCCCTCACTAAAAAAGACAACGATCCGCGACTGGGCGTGAATCGCGATGGATATCCGGCCCATGCGACTGCAAACCAACCCGTTGCGAAAACCGCAAGAAGCATCGGTGCTTTCGCTCGGTCGCGAATCATTGAAAAGAAGACGGGGTCACTCCCCCTGGGTCCGCGGCGCGAGAGGCGGCGGATCATGACTTCTCGAGCGATGCAAGCGTCTCGGGTTCCCGAGCGCCTTCGCTAGAGGAATTCAATTGACACAAAAGCTTCAAGGCCACATCCTTGAGCCCTGATACTGCAGTAATGTTTCCTTACCCATCCCTCTCGGATTCGAACGTGTTGCGTTCGGGAGAAAAACTCAGATGCCGTCATACGAAAGCACCCAACACAAGTTGGATCGCGTGCGTCGTCCCCGCGTCCATTTGACTTACGACGTTGAGGTCGGCGGCGCCATCCAGGTCAAAGAACTTCCCTTTGTCATGGGCGTTCTGGCCGACCTTTCGGGCAAGCCGATTGAGTCGTTGCCCAAGATGAAAGATCGCAAATTTGTTGAAATCGACCGTGACAATTTCAACAAGGTCCTGAACGCGATCAAGCCTCGGTTGGCGTTTCAGGTGGATAACACGCTGCAGGACGACAACTCGAAGATCAACGTTGAGCTCAAGTTCAGTCATATGAATGACTTCGAACCCGAGCAGGTTGTCCGACAGATTGAGCCGCTCCGCAAACTTCTCGAAGCGCGGGACCGGCTCTCCGACCTCGTGACCAAGATGGACGGTAACGACACGCTCGAGCAGTTGCTTCAAGACGTGGTCAACAATACCGATTCTTTGAAAAAGTTGAGTAGCGAGACGGGACGCGTCGAGCACAAGTCGGAGGAGGCGTAACATGAGCGGAGCCGCGGAACAAAGTCAGCCGACGTCGTCTGTCACGTCGCAGGAGGAGGTCAGCCTCCTCGACCAGATCATCTCACAGGGCCGGATGGCCCGGGACGAAGAGCAAAGGACACTCGCGAAGGATCTGATCGGCGAGTTCGTCGATCAGGTCATGACCGGCACCATGAAGGTATCGAAAGATACCCAGGCGATGATCAACGCGCGGATCGCGCAGATCGACACCTTGCTCTCCAAGCAACTGAACGCGGTCCTCCACCATGAGGACTTTCAGAAACTGGAGGCATCCTGGCGTGGTCTTCACTACGTCGTGCACCAGTCCGAGACGGGACCGACCCTCAAAATCAAGGTCATGAACGTCTCGAAGAAGGACCTTCTCAAGGACATGGAGCGCGCTCCCGAGTTCGACCAGAGCGCTCTGTTCAAGAAAGTCTACGAAGAAGAATTCGGCACCTTCGGCGGTTCACCGTTCGGAGCCCTGGTCGGCGACTACGAGTTCAGTCGTAGCACGCAGGACATTGCTCTGATGGAAAAGATCTCGAACGTGGCCGCCGCGGCGCACGCCCCCTTCATGACTGCAGCCAGTCCCCAACTGTTCAACTGGGACGATTTCACCGAGATGTCGGGTCCGCGTGACCTGAGCAAGACCTTCGAGACGAACGATTACGTCAAGTGGCGTTCGTTCCGCGACTCGGAAGATTCTCGCTACGTCGGTCTCTGCCTGCCGCATATCTTGATGCGGACGCCCTACGGACGTGACAACGTTCCGGTCGAAGCGTTCAACTTCGAGGAGGACGTTGATGGCGCAGACCACAAGAAGTATCTCTGGGGGAACGCGGCCTACGCCTTCGCGACCCGGTTGACCGAGTCGTTCGCCCGACACCACTGGTGCGCCGCGATCCGAGGTGTGGAAGGGGGCGGTCTCGTCAGTGGCTTGCCCGTCCACACTTTCAGCACGGATGAAGGGGACGTTGCCCTGAAGTGCCCGACCGAGATCGCCATCACCGATCGTCGCGAGAAAGAGCTCGCGGATCTCGGATTCATTCCCCTGGTGCATTGCAAGAATACCGACTACGCCGCATTCTTCAGCGCCCAGTCGGCTCAGAAGTCAAAGTTGTACAACACTGATGCCGCCAACGCCAATGCCCGGCTCTCGAGCCAGTTCCAGTACATCATGGCGGTGTCTCGCATTGCCCACTACCTGAAGTCGATGATGCGCGACAAGCTGGGCAGCTTCATGAGCCGCAGCCAGTGCGAGACGTTCCTCAACACCTGGATCGCGCAGTACGTCACGACGGACGACTCGGCGAGCCAGGAGACGAAGTCGCAGTATCCGCTTCGGGAAGCCCGGATCGATGTCATGGAGGTCCCCGGCAAGCCGGGTGCTTACAAGGCGATCGCGTTCCTGCGACCTCACTTCCAGCTCGACGAGTTGACGGTCTCGCTCCGCATGGTGGCTGAACTGCCGCCGCCTGCGTCGGGTGGTTGATCGCGCGTTGTCGTCGTGTTTGGTGGCGGCGAGAACCGTTCGAGAAATCTTGCGGTTCTCACGTCACCAGGATGCCAGGATGTCGTAATCAGAAGTAAGCCCGGTGGGGATGGCCGACCGGACCAAAAACGGAAACTTGTGAGGAGTTGCTGCAATGGCTGTTGACATGTTTCTGAAGATCACTGATGTCAAAGGCGAATCCAAAGACAAGACGCACCCTGGCGAGATTGAAATCGAATCCTTCAGCTGGGGAGCGACCCAACTCGGTGCCTCCTCGCACGGGACCGGAGCCGGTGCCGGCAAGGTCTCGATGAACGACTTCCATTTCGTGATGCGGAACAACTCGGCATCGCCGACCCTCTTTCTCTTCTGCGCCAACGGCAAGCACCTGAAGGAAGCAAAACTCACCTGCCGGAAGGCGGGCGGAACCCAGCAGAACTTCATGGTCGTCACGCTGTCGGACGTCCTGGTCTCCAGCTACCAGACCGGCGGGTCGCAGGGGGGCGAAGTCCCCATGGACCAGATCAGCCTGAACTACTCGAAGGTCGAGATCGACTACCTGGCCCAGGACGAGAAGGGGATCACGAAGTCGGCCGGCAAGAAGCACTGGGACATGAAGACCAACACGGGTGGCTGAGTTCCACCGGGTCTGAAGTGGACCGGATCGAGCCAGACCGGCCGTTCCCGCAACAACAACGAGCAAAAACGCGTCGCACCGGAGGCCCGTCGGGCCCCCGGTGGCGTTTTTGTTTTCAACGGCCGCGAACTGCGATCAGCCATGATCACCGGAAAGGGAAGGACCGATGCCGCGAGCGCCAATCGAATACTCTTTGTTGCCCTCGGTCCTCGACCGGTTGATCGACCATGATCCGAAAGTCTCCACCGAGCCTCAATCGGGGCGGAACCCATTACCGGCTCAAATCAAGGAGTCGGTCAAGCGCGACCTCGAATGGCTGCTGAACAGCAAGCAACTCTTGGCGGACTGGCCCGAAGACTTCCAGCACCTCTCCAGGTCGATGCTGACCTACGGGATGCCTGACTTTTCCTCATCGACCTTGAGCAGTGCCAACCACCAGGACAAACTGAGACGAACGGTCGAGGAAGCCATTGCTCGTTTCGAGCCTCGACTCTCCCGAGTCTCAGTCACGACCGTCGAGGGGAGAGAATTCGATCGGAGTCTTCGGTTTCGGATCGATGCGATGCTCAGGGTCGACCCCGCCCCCGAGCCCATCACGTTCGACTCCGTGCTCCAGTTGACGACCCGGGCCTTCGTCGTGCAGGGTGATTAAGCAATGATCGATGAGCTGCTGCACTACTACAACGGGGAGCTGGCATACCTGCGCGAGCTCGGGGCCGAGTTCGCCCAGAAGTATCCCAAGGTCGCGGCCCGGCTGCTGCTGGAGTCGGACAAGTGCGAAGATCCGCACGTGGAGCGTCTGCTCGAAGGGGTCGCCTTCCTGACCGCGCGGATTCGCCACAAGATCGACGACGAGTTTCCTGAGATCACCGATTCACTCCTCGGCATTCTCTACCCCCACTTTCAGCGCCCGCTTCCCTCTGTGTCCATCGTGCAATTCGTGCTCAACCGGGCGCAGGCCAACCTGGCCGACGGATTTACCATCGACCGGGGGAGTCGAATCAATTCCAGGCCCGTGAACGGCGCCCCCTGCCCGTTCCGAACGACCTACCCGGTCACGCTCTGGCCGATTGAAATCGAAGCCGCGAGGCTCGACCCCGACCGGGTTGTCGTGGCCGGCAAGCCACCGGGTGCCGTCGCCCTGCTGCAACTGAGCCTCTCCTGCATGGGGGGAGCCCAGTTCTCGCAACTCGCGATCGATCGACTGCGCTTCTACCTCGATGGCTCCGGTCCGCTGCCTTACAGTCTCTACGAACTTCTGCTCAATAATGTCTGCCAGGTGCAAGTTCGGAGCAAACTCGACGATGGGAGGTACGAATCCGTCGTCCTCCCCCCCGATGCCCTCCAACCCGTCGGCTTTGGCCGTGATGAGGGCATGTTCGACTATCCGAACCGGTCGTTCGTCGGCTACCGTCTGATCCAGGAATACTTTGCACTTCCGGAAAAGTTTCTCTTCTTTGATCTGACCGGTCTTAAAGCGCTTTTTGGCCGGAAGTTCGGCGGGTCGATCGAGTTGATGTTCTTTTTGAACCGATCGCCGCGAAATGAGCTGCCAATTCAGGTCGATACCTTCCGGCTCGGTTGCACGCCCGTTGTGAACCTGTACTCCACGGTCGCCGAGCCGATTGCACTCACCCAGACGCAGTACAAGTATCGCGTGGTGCCCGACGTCCATCGCCAGATGGCCACTGAAGTCTACTCGATCGATCGGGTGACGAGCGTCGGTGGGTTCCTCGACGAACCCTTGGTTTACGAGCCCTTTTATTCGATGCGTCATGCGCGGCAAGGGGAGGCACCGGGCGCCTACTGGTACTCGACCCGGCGCGCCTCGCAGGTGAAGGACGACCCTGGAACCGAGGTGGAACTCTCCTTCGTCGATCCCGGGTTTAGCCCGAAGCTGCCCGCCAGTGAGACCATCACGGTTCACGTCACCTGCACGAATCGCGACTTACCGAGCCGGCTGCCCTTCGGAGGCGAGCAAGGGGACTTTGAACTCGAGGGGCAAGGACCGGTGAGTCGCGTCCGCTGCCTCCGGAAGCCGACGAAGCCCCTCCGTCCTCCCCTGGGCCGGAACGCCCAGTGGCGGTTGATCTCGCTCCTCTCGCTCAATCACCTCTCACTGGCCGATACGGAGCAAGGGCTGGACGCGCTCCACGAAATCCTCATGATCTACAACTTCGCCGATAGTGCGGCGACCCGCCAGCAGATCGCCGGAGTGACGGGGGTGTCGAGCCGGCGGGTGCCGGTCCGCACCGGTCGGAAGATCGGCAGCGCCGTCTGCCTTGGGACCGAGGTGACCGTCGAGTTCGACGAGACCCACTTCGTGGGAGGCGGCGTCTACCTGCTCGCCAGCGTACTGGACCGATTCTTCGGACTGTATACGTCGATCAACTCATTTACCAGGATGGTCGCCAAGACGCGACAGCGCGAAGGAATCTTGAAGCAATGGCCACCCCGAGCCGGCGAACGGACCCTCCTCTAGAGCAGACGCTCTTCGAGGAACCCTATCGGTTCGATTTCTTTCAGGCGGTCAGGCTCCTGGCCCGGCTGAGCCCCGAGCGCGCCACGGTTGGCCGCGAAGGGCCGGCCCACGGCGAAATCGTCCGGTTCCTGTCCCATCTCTCGATGAGCTTCCCGGCCAGCTCGATTCGCAGCCTCGAACCACGCGAAGCTCCGAGCGTGGCGCCCGGCATGCGGGTCAATTTCTTCGGCTTGACCGGTCCCTCGGGCGTACTCCCACACGTCTACACCGAACTGCTGATGGAGCGTTCACGACTGGGGGATCACTCGCTCGCGGCCTTTTTCGACCTGATCAACCATCGTCTTATCTCGCTCTTTTACAGGGCCTGGGAAAAACATCATTTCATTGTCGCACGCGAGAGCGGAGGCGATGAACCGTTCGCACGCCACCTTTTTGAACTGATCGGGCTGGGGACCACCTCACTCCAGAATCGTCACGAGTTCCCAGATGCCGCGCTGTTGCCGTACTCAGGCTTTTTTGCCCGAAGGCAGCGTCCCGCCGTGGTCCTGGAGAGTCTACTTCGCGATTATTTTGAACTCCCGATCGAGGTCGACCAGTTCGTCGGTCGTTGGCTTCAACTCGAACCGAGCGACTGCTCCTCCCTCGGCGCATCGGGTCGGAACAACGAACTCGGCGGGAGTCTCGTTCTTGGGTCGCGTGCTTGGGATGCTCAGGGAAAGATTCGACTTCGCCTCGGCCCCCTCTCCTTCGACCGATTTCAAGCGTTACAGCCTGATGGGCCGGAATTCCTCGCCGTAGCCCAGATGGTCCGGCTCTTTGTCGATGTCGAATTCGAGTTTGACGTCCAGCTCATCCTGAAAGCCGAGGACGTTCCCGCCTGCCGCCTCTCCTCGCGAGGCAAAGGGGGAGCACGCCTGGGGCGCTACGCCTGGCTCCGGAGTCACCCACTGGAAAAGGACGTCAACGACGCGGTCTTCACGTCGACCGTGTAGTGCTATTTTCACTGGCCCTGCACACGAGCGGAGTAAAATGGGGCCGACATCCGGCTGGAAATCTGATGGGGTGGTTCGGCCAAAAAAAACCGAGCCACCCAAAGCTTCAGATCATGAATGGTTTGAGTCATCGACGTGTGACACGCAGTCAATCGTTCTTGGTGAAGTCAACCTCAATGACCTTGCCCATCTCGCCCGGCTGATTGGTGGGGGCGATGCCCTGGGCCTTCCTGCTCTTCGGGGTGTGCGTGTTCGCAAACGTCAGGTTCTCCGCCAGGCGTTTGCCATCGGCCTTGATCTCGGTCCAGCGCACCTCACGCATAAACGGCCGATCTTCATCCGGCCGTGTGACGTCGGTCACGCTGACCTCAATGTCGGAACCCTGATGTAACGCCTCGGCCCAAGCGTCTTCGAGACCTTTGAACGTGCCATACCGGTTTGCCACCCAATTCTGGGGCGAGAGATTTTCCGGACCGCCTGGCGCACCGAATCGATTGCCGATCAAGTGTCCTGCATCATCCCCACTCCCTTCGGAAACACCGCGCTGGGCGGCCTGGTTGCGATGGGTACGCACCCGGCCTGGAACGCCGAGCCGCCCACTGCCCAGCTTGTATGTCTTGCCATCACTCACATACTCGCGAAATTGAAAATCTTTGCTGATGTCTGGGAGCAGGGGATTCGGCTGAATCCGAGGAGCGAGCACTCCGCTTGCAGAGGCGTTCGCGATGGGAGTTTGGCTCTGGCCCTGATAAATCGAGTCGGCACGAAAGCGTTCGATCAAGCGGTCGTATTGAATGAGAATCCAGGTCTCCAGCCCCGCGCTCGAACTCAGGAGCTTCGATTCCTTTCGCTCGGCAAGGGCCACCCGGAGTCGTCCGCGGGCCTTTCCGCCCAACTCCTTGGCCAGGAATGCGATCAGGCCCTGGAGGAGCAAGCTGAAGAAGATGCCGACTGCGTCGGCCATAATCAGTGCGGCCGCATGGATCCGAAATGAAGCGCCAGCCGACTCCCAGGCTTCGTCGATGCCTCTCGCGAACGCCTGGTCGACCACGTCGAGGTGGGGAGCCAACTCGCCGAGGAGGAAATCGGCCTCGAGCCCCTCAAGGAATTGGAGGCTCAATGCGTAACCCGTCCCCACCCCGATCACAGTCCCCGGGAGCCCGGTGACGCCAACGCCCAAGGCGCCCACTCCCCCTGCGTTTAGCTCCTCCAGGATGTTGACCGACATCATCAGGCCGCCGGTCAAATTCCGGATGAGCGAATGGAACTCGTCGCTCGTCTGTCTTGAGATCGCCGTTTCAATGTGACGAAATCGGGCCAATTCCCAGGCCTCGGCAACGAACGAGACGTTTCGTTCGAGGTAGTGATCTCTCGTCCAGCAAATGGGACCCGCGGCGCGAAACCGATCCGGTCCCCGCCCAGGTGCCGTAGTTGGAGCGAAAGGAGAGCGAGGTCGGAGCGATTTGGGTAACGAATTCATCTTCGGCCTCAATGAGCAACGGCTGAACGACGAACAAAAGGTCGGACGCCGGTCCGCGCTGGGATCACTCGACTTGATGACATCCCATGATCAATTGATGAGAACCGTAGGGAAGCCCATCACGATCGCCCCGCCGTGGGCGGTGATGTCTCCCAGCCGGGCTGCGGGCTGACCACTGATCAAGACCGTAAAACTTCCGAGCGCAATCACATCAGGAGGACCAACGCAGACCGCAAGATCGCCCATGCGAGCGGCCGGTAAACCACCGATCAAAACGGTCAGGGCGCCTGGTGGCAGGATCGGTCCCCCCACATGGGGCACGAGGACCGTGACCAGCGGGCAAACGTGCATGTCACTGACGCGTGCGGCGGGCATTGGCATGGGTTCAATCCCAGTTAATGGCAGGTCGTGAAGGTTGAGAGCTCGAACGATCGTCAGATGAGGCCTTACTCCGCGTCGGACTCGGCGTCTGGATGACGGGTTCGCTCCAGCGCACGGTTCCTTCGGCGACGCCCAGACCCTGTTCGAAGAACGTCTTGTATTTTTCAGGGGCTTTTTCAGGTTCGGAGCGGACTGCGGCGAGCATCACGGAGCCGGCCACCCCGTGTGCGGTGAGCTCTTCGCCGGGAGGGACCACCGGGACGTCCGGAGGAGCGAGGCTGCCGCCACTCCAGAAGGCCGCGGCCGCGGCGCAGCCGGCCGGGGTCCCGAGTCCGGCCGCGTCGGACGCGGGCATCGTCTTGCGCCGATTCTCCTCGGTCGGGTCGGTGCACCAGGCCTCCGCCGCCTCGAGCGCGACATGTTGAGGCAGTGGTGCGCCTTCGGCCATCACAATGCGCGCACAGACACAGGCCCACCAGACGGCCTCGCGTTTCGGAAGCGCGTGTGCCCAGAACCTTGCGGCGTCGGGGAACTCCTGGGTCTCGACGAGCAGGCGCAAGAACTGTTTCGCCGTCGGGTCGTCGCGGAGCAACTCCCGCGACGCCTCGCCGAGCTCAATGGTTTGGCAGAGTTCCCCTGGAGTCTTTTCAACCAGGTGGATCAGAGATTCCTCACTCATCGTCGGCTCCGGCCCTCGAGTCAATTCGCATTTCTTCAAGCGATGTTCCCACGCGCGGGGAACGAGCTGCCCACCATTTCACCGGCAGAAACATGGTGATTCAGTTGTTAACCGATCATGGTCAGGCCACCCTTCATTTGCAGGATGGCAGAGGCGCTGATCTGGGTCATCAAGCCTTTCACCTGAGTCTGAATTTGCCCATTGATGTCGATCATCATCCCCTTGATCTGAACTCCCGTCTGGTCGATCTTGATGCTGCTCTGGCCGACCTTGAGCTCGATCGATTGCAAGGCCTGGGTCTCGCTTTTGCCGAGGTCGAGCTTGGTGGTCTGATTCCCCATTTTGATCGTCAAGGCGTCATTGCCCATATCGATCTTGACGGCGCGGTTGCCCATCTTGACGTTGTGGGTGTCGTTGCCCTGGCTCACGATGACGTCGCGATTGCTGGTGACGGTGACCTTCTCGTTGCGCTTGACCTGCTCGGTGCGGTCTCGATCGATCGTGACCGTCTGATCGCGGTGGACCTTGAGGTCGTCGTCGCGTTCGACCACCCGGTGAAAGTCCTTCTCGGCGTGGAAGTAGACGTCTTCCTCACCTTTCTTGTCCTCGAAGCGAAGCTCGTTGAAATTGGCGTCCGACCCCTTGAGGGAACTGCGGGACTTGACGCCGCTCTGAGTTTTGTTCGCCGGGAGGTCGTACGGAGGCATCATCGCGGCGTTATAGACGCTGCCGATGATGATGGGCTGGTCCGGATCCCCCTCCTGAAAGTCAACGATGACCTCCTGGCCGATCCGAGGAATGTGGATCATCCCCCAGTTTTTACCCGCCCAAGGGGTGCCGACCCGGATCCAGCAAGAGCTATTGTTGTCGTTCTTTCCCTGGCGATCCCAGTGAAACTGGACCTTCACCCGGCCATACTTGTCGGTAAAGATTTCTTCGCCGGCTGGTCCAACCACCACAGCCGTTTGAGTCCCCTGAACGGCCGGTTTCGGCGTTTTCCGCGCGGGGCGATAGGGAAGATCAAATGGCATGCAAGTGAACGAGTTACGATACGAAAATTCCGCCGACTCGTTCGACGACCGAAAGTTGTAACTCTGTCTGGCCATGTGGCGAATACCCGTAATCAGGTACTTGCCATTCGCATTATAGTGGTTGTCGAGCACGACCGTGTGGCCGGTGGCGAAGTTACGGCAGGTCCCCTCGCCTTGAATCAACAAGCTGGCCGCTGCCTCCTCCTGCATCCGGATCTCGACGGTTCGCTTGTTGTCCTCGAAGATCTTCTGGAGATCGCCGGCGCGGTCGCCTCCGCTCGGGTTGACGCCGTCGAATCGCTGGGCGTACTCGCCGGGAAAGTCGTAAAGCTCGAGTTTATCGTTGTTCCCGATTCTGAGCTTGTGTGCCACCTGCCCTGCCATGACGCTGTCGGCGATCTGCTTGTCCGCTTCCAGATGCTTGTGGGGAAGCTCGAAGCTATGATCCCAGAGCAGATAACGTCCGGAGCGAAGCTCCTGGGTCTTCTCCCAGGAGAGGACCATTTCTTCGCCGCTCACATCCTCTTCTGACCGGCCGAGCGTCATCCTGGCTTTCCCAGGGAGCTCGGGGAAAGCCTGCGGCACGTCGGTCACGACCAGGGTGTGGCCATTGGCTGAGTGCTTGAAGAAGAAAAAGACCCCTTCTTCTTCCATGAGTCGACAGGCGAAGTTGTAGTCGGTCTCTCGGTACTGCACGCAGTAGTCGCGAGGTTGGTAGGTTCCCCGCAAGTCATAGGAGACGTCCAGTCCCCCAAGCACCTGCTGAAGGATTTGGGGAACCGATACCTGCTGGAAGATCCGGCTCTGAGCACGCTTGGTCAGGAACCAAAACTGGGGGACCACGTCCAGGTGATAGGACGTGAACGTATTGTCGCGTGCCCCCTGGCTCACCCGGTTGCAAATCCCACTGAAATAGCGCCGTTTGTTCCCCTCGAGGGCCATGGTGACGATCGCCTTCTGTCCGAGCAGCTTCTCGAACGGGATCGGTTCGTCATTCATCGCGAACAGTTCGAGGCGATACTCGAAGAGTTGGGAGATCGACTCGTGACCGGAGAAGCCGGCCATCAGGAGGGCATCTTGCTTTAACGGCGTCGTGACCGTCATGATCCGATCGGCTTGCAAATAGGTCGCCATTATCGACTCCACGAAATCCGAAGATCTTCCGGTCCCACGTCGAGTGTCCGGCTGATTCTCACACGCGTCGCCAGCCCAGGCAAGCCAACATGCCCGGCGGGGGCAGGAACAACCGGACGCGTCGCCGCGGTATGCTGCTTCAGGCGTTCCGGTCGGGGTCGAACGATCCGCCAGATGGTCTACGGTTGGCCTTGGCTCGTTGCCATGAAGGCTTTACGGTCGGGATTGTCGCTGTGACGGCCGACTAACAACTCCCCGGCGAGCCAATCGCCCGGGCCTCGTGACCGAACGTCACAGAACCGATGCGCAGGGGTAACAACTCCAAGGTGATCTTCGTGCCCTCAGGCCAGCGAAATGGGGGACGAAGCGTTCCGAAACGAGTCGGAATCGAAGCGTGTCCGGTCATGCTTGCGATCGACGCGCCACTGAGCGATCATGTGGGTGGAAACGAGCCCATTCAACCACGTCCGAGCCTCGGAGAGAAGGTGGGGCGCATCATGGCGGATCAGGCGAATAGTTACGACGAAATCCCCTACGGTGAGCACTTTTTTCCCTACACCCACCCGATCCACCTCGCCACCCTGGGGACGCTCTTCGGCATCGAGACTCCCGCGATAGAGCGTTGCCGCGTGCTCGAACTCGGTTGTGCCGAGGGAGGGAACTTGCTCCCGATGGCCTTCGACCTCCCCGAGGCCCAGTTTGTTGGGATAGATCTTTCTCACCGCCAGATCGCCCATGGCCAGACCGTTATCAACCGGCTTGGCCTCCAAAACATCGACCTCCGAGCGATGAGCATCACCGAGGTTGATGATACCTTCGGGGCGTTCGACTACATTATTTGTCACGGGGTCTTCTCCTGGGTCCCCGAGCACGTTCGAGAAAAGATCCTCGCCATCTGTTCCCGGAACCTCTCCCAAAACGGCCTGGCCTATGTCAGCTACAACACGTATCCGGGCTGGCATGGACGGGGCATGGTTCGCAAGTTACTTGCCTACCACGTCATGCGCTCCTCGCTCGCCACGTCGCTGGAGCAGGTTCACGAGGCACGTGCCTTTCTCGACGAGGTCGTCCGGGTCATCCCTGACAAGGCTAGCTCCTACGCCCGGATCCTTCGCACCGAGAGCGAGTACCTCAAAGGCGTGCCGAATTCGTACCTCTTTCACGAACACCTGGAAGAGACAAACCACCCCTTCTACTTCCATGAGTTCATTGATCTGGCGAAGACGAAGCATTTGAAGTATCTGGTCGAAGCTCGTTCCGGCGGAATGATTGATAATCTCCCTGAGGACTCGCGTGAGACGTTGGATGAATGGGCCGAGGATGAACTTGCTCGCGAGCAATATCTCGATATTTTGTGCAATCGAACATTTCGGCAGACTCTTCTCATCCATGAAGACGTGCGCCGGTTCGACGAACCGTCGCCCGATGCGATCGAGTCGCTCTGGATCAGCACAAGTTTGAGCCCTGTCTCGGCCGATCCCGACATCGTCTCGCAGACGCCCGAGCCGTTTCGGATGCCGGAGGGGGAGGCGAACCTTTCGACCAACGATCCCTTGATCAAGGCGGCGTTGGTCACCCTGTTCGAAATTGCCCCGCGTTCGCTTCGCTTCGAGACTCTCTGGGAACGTGTTCTGTCGCGATTAGGGAGAGACGCGAATTCCGAGGGGCAACACGATCGCGATCACTTGAAACAAGCCCTGCTCCGCTGCTTCATGTCCTCCCTGATCCAGCTTCGCACCCGCCCCCCCGTCTTCGCGACCGAGCCTGGTGAGCGACCTGTTTCCAGTCCCCTGGCGCGATTCCAGGCGGAGGACGACGAGCGTGTGATCAATCTTCGAGGCCGGACCGTCCGACTCAATCAGTTCGAGCGTCTCGTGCTCCGCGCCTTGGATGGGAGCAACGATCGCGGTGCCATCCTTGATTCGCTCCTGGCCCTCGTCGGCTCAGGTGAGTTTTCGATCCATGAAGAGGGGCGACCCATTGAGGATCGAGACCGAATCGCTGAGATCCTTCGCGGTGAACTGGACCCTTGTCTTGAACGGCTGGCCGCCCGCGCTCTCTTGATCGGCTGATCGTGAACTCGGATCGATCCAGAGGGCAACGGCCAACGTTTGTGCCCGACCGCCTTCTCGAGTGGGTTCGTAGTGAGAAGTTGCAGCGCTTGGCTCGACGCCCATGGACGAACCGCAATGACGAATTCACGCCGAATTGTGCTGGCCCTTTTCATCGTTCTTCCAACCTGGCCGGCGAGCGGAGCGGAACCATCGTTGGTCTCGATCTTCCCGATGGGTATCACTCGGGGAGAGTCTGTCGAGATTCAGCTCAGTGGGACAGGCCTTCAGGAGCCGCAACGCGTCCTTTTTTCTCGTGCGACGATCCAGTTGGAATCGCGACCTGAGGGACGCATCGCATTTAGGGTCGAGCGAGACACGCCGCAAGGCGAGGGGGACCTCTGGGTCCTCACCCCGACGGGCCTGAGCAATCCCCGCCGGTTTGTCGTGAACGACCTCCCGATGGTCGTCGAGCGAGCGAAGGAAGACCCCGCCGGTTCGGCTCCCGTCGTCAAGCCGCCGGTTATCATCGCCGGGACGATCGACACACCGACGGACCAGGACGATTACTCCGTTGAGCTCGATCGTGATCAACAGATTTCGATCGCATTCCGTTCCGTAAGCCTGGAAGGGAGTGTTCTTCCCGCCCTGACCGTGTTCGCACCCGACGGACAGGAGTGGATGCATGACCGAGGGGGGGAGGCCGAGCCGACCCTTGACCTGGTCGCTCCAACCCGTGGCATTTATCGGATTCGCGTTCAGGATCGAGCGTTCCGCCGGGATGCCGCAAGTTTGT
Organism: Singulisphaera photorubra; assembly: GCF_045290345.1. Classification (GTDB taxonomy): domain Bacteria; phylum Planctomycetota; class Planctomycetia; order Isosphaerales; family Isosphaeraceae; genus Singulisphaera. The sequence goes on from NZ_CP155447.1 coordinate 9,130,512, forward strand.
ACCAACTGGTGATCCAGGCCACTCCTCGCCTGGTCGCAGCCTTTCCACAACTTCTCACGAAGGGCAAGCGCCAACGCGTCGAACTGCTCGGATATCGGATCCCAGGGGGGGAGCCTGCGGGAGAGGGATTCGCCGCGGGCTTGATGCGCTTGCCGGTCAACATCGACGCCCCGACAAGTGGCGAACGCGATGGAGCGGGCTTGACTCGATCTCATTCAGTGATGCTCGAGCGTTTCGGCTATCAACATCCTGGGACGTCTGGTTCGATCAAGTTTGAGCTGATCGATGGCACGATTGTCTCTGAAATCAGCACGCGTCATGACTCCGCTCATACGGCGCAGCACGTACCGCTTGGCGCCTCGATCGCCGGGCGGTTCCTGCAAGCCGCCGAGATCGACTGGTATCGATTTCCGGCCAAGAAGGGAGAACCGATCTGGGTCGAAGCCGTTGGCGAGAGAGCCGGCCTGGCCATGGACCTCGACGTGGCAATCTATGATCTCCAAGGGAAGCTTCTGACGGTATTTGCCGACACGCCTCATCCCAAGGGGAGTCCGAAATCGTTCCCGCTGGATACCCTCGACCCGATGGGAACCTGGAAGGCCCCGGCCGATGGCGAGTACAACCTGGTCATTCGCGACCTTTACGGCCCCAGCGCGAGCGGTCCCGAACGGGCCTATCGACTCACCATCGAACAGACGCAGGAAGCGGTCCGTGTGGTGGCGATGCATCTAAGTGAGACGGTTCCTCGCGGCCTTTCCCTCGTTCCGGGCGGTCACGCTCCCCTTCAGTTGCTCGCGATCCGCCGTGGTGGACACGAGGCGCCGATCACGATTCGACCCCTGATTTTGATCGAGGGGCTGACCGCGAAACCGGCCACGATTCTCGCAAACCAACTTTCCGCCAGTCTGGTCCTCGACGCAGCCGCGATGGCCCCCACTGTCGCCGGACCGATCGAGCTTGTGGCCGAAACCGAAGTGGAAGGACAACTTCACTCGTTCTCCGTGCTGGGAGCGACTCTCGGTCAAGACGGCAAGCCACCCGTCGTGCGACTCAGCGATGGCATCACCGCCGCAATCCTCGCCCCGCGAAATCCGAAGTCCTCGGATGCGTCACCCTGATCGGACGCCGGCAGGTCAGAACGAACGCGACCCATCTAAGCCACTTCAACCGAGGGAGGTTTACTCTCGACTCGCTCGAAATTCATGGTAAAACAATTAATCGACATTCGGTTGTTGTCGAGGATCGCGTGTGTAAGTTGGTGATGTGAGCTTTCAACGGGGTGGGTGCCATGCCGGGAGACTTTCTCGGGTTCCGGAACGCTCATCAGCGGCTGAAGACGGTCTGTCGGTTCCTCGGCTATGGAATGGCCCTGACCTGTTTGCCGGTGGCCGCGAGCCAGAATGAAGGACAAGGAACGTCAAGCGATGCGATGCATCTGCTCGCCGTTCCGGAAGCCGTTCGTCTGGAGGGCAAAGACTCGCGTCAACAACTGCTGATTTCGGCGCCGCAACCCGATGGTCGTGTTGATGACCTGACACGAGACGCCCGCTACAAGAGTCTTGACCTCGGCGTGGCGACCGTGGGAACGGACGGTGTGGTCCTTCCGGTTTCGACCGGTCGGACCCAAATCGAGATCAGCGCGGGACTGTTCCGCACAACAATTCCCGTGGAGGTGGTTCAGGGGGATCAGTTTCTCCCGATTGTCTTCGCCAAGGACATCGTGCCGATCTTGACCAAGGCGGGGTGCAACGGCGGGGGATGCCACGGGAAGTCGGACGGTCGCGGTGGATTTGCGCTCTCGCTCTTCGGCTACGACCCCGGCGCGGATTACGATGCGATCGTGAAGGGGTCGCGTGGCCGCCGGATCTTTCCCGCATGGCCTGAAGAATCCTTGCTCTTGCGGAAGCCAATCGGATCCGTTCCCCACGCGGGAGGCAAGCGGCTTTCGGCGAGCGATCCGGAGTATTCCCGACTTTTGCGCTGGATCGCAGAGGGAGTGTCCAGTCACTCTCAGACTGAGTCTGGCCTTCTGCGAATTGACGTGGAACCCAAGTTCCGAGCGCTGCGGCCCCGGCAGCGGCAGCAGGTGATTGTCACGGCGGTTTATCGAGATGGCTCCACGCGTGACGTCACTCGAACGGCCGAGTTCCGGAGCAATGAACCGGCCGTCGCGCTCGTTGACGATCACGGCCTGGTTACGGCGGCCGACCGCATCGGCGACACAGCCATTGTCTGTCTCTATGCGGGACAGGCTGGAGTCGCGAGGATGATGGTGCCCCAGAGTCTGCCGGACTCGAAACAGGAATGGGCCGACTTTCCTCGTACCAACCTGATCGACGATCACGTCCTGACGAAGCTCAGGCAACTGAAGGTGCAACCCTCTCCCTTGGTGGATGACGCCGGGTTCCTCCGCCGCGCCACGGTCCAGATTGCCGGCCGGATCCCGACACTCGCCGAGACGCAGTCGTTCCTTGGCGATCGGGCCCCTGACAAGCGAACAAGGTTGATCGATCGGCTTGCACGAAGCGGCGAATCCGCCGACCACTTCGCGCAGAAATGGTCCGACATCCTTCGGATCAAGCGCCGCAAGCAGAAGGACCGTGAGTCGGGGACTCTCGCCTTTCACCGCTGGATTCGCAACGCAATTGCCTCGAATCAGCCCTACGACCAGATCGTCCGCGCAATCATCACCGCAAGTGGCAATCCCTCCATTCATCCACCCGCCCAATGGTACGCCGAGGTACGCTACCTCGACCGGTACGTGGATGACACGGCGGAAGTGTTCCTGGGGGTTCGGATCGGCTGTGCTCGTTGTCATAACCACCCGTTCGAGACGCTCAGTCAGGACGATTACTACGGCCTTGCCGCCTTCTTCGCACGGGTCGGCCGGAAGGGGGGACTGGGAATCGAAGAACGGCGCGCGAACGAAGTCATCTTCGTCCAGCCGAGCGGCGAGGTCCGTCACCCCGTCACCGGACGTGTAGTCGCTCCTCATGGCTTGAATGCTCCCCCTGTGGAGGTTCCCCCTTACGCTGATCCCCGGTCGCATCTCGTCGATTGGATGACGACTCCCGATAATCCGTACTTCGCGCGGGCCTATGTCAACCGGATGTGGGCTCACTTCTTCGGCCGGGGCTTGGTGGAACCGCTCGACGATATCCGTGCGACCAACCCGGCTTCCAACGAGCCACTTCTCGACGCGTTGGCCGATGCGTTTATCAAGAGTGGGTTCGATATGCGTCGGGTCGTCTCCCTGATCGGCACCAGCACGACCTATCAACTGAGCGCGTTTCCCAGTGACAACAACCTCGACGAAACGCAGTCGTACTCGCGATTCTATCCCCAACGGCTCGCGGCCGAGGTTTTGCTGGACGCCGTCGATTCGGTGACAGGCGCTCGGACCGAGTACCGCGGACTTCCCTCGGGCACCAAAGCCACCCAACTTCCTGATGAGGATTCCGGTAACGCGTTTCTCTCCCTGTTCGGTCGGCCTCCACGGGAAAGCGCTTGCGAATGTGAGCGCATTGCCCAGCCGAGCCTGACCCAATCCCTCTTTCTGATGAACGATCGGTTCATTCTCGACAAGGTGGCCAGCAAGGGAGGCTTGGCAGAGCGATTGGCCAAGGATCCCAGGTCTCTGGATGATCGGGTCGAAGAACTCTTTTTGACCACCTTCTCGCGACCACCGACCGGCGAGGAATTGGAGAAGGCTCGATCCTACCTACAGAGTAGTCCCAGCCCGTCCGAAGGTTTTCAAAACCTGGTTTGGGTGCTCTTGAATACGAAAGAGTTTCTCTACACTCACTAGTGGATAGGATATCGGTCGGCACTCTCACCGCCGCGCGCTTGACGCCGAGCGCGGCGGGTTCATCGCGTCGAGGACCGTTTCTGATGTCAGAGCCACGAACGCCTCACGTCTGCCCAGGGCCGGTTCGTCGTCGCGAGTTCTTGAAGTTCGGTGCACTCAACCTGGGGGCCCTGGCCAGCGGCCTGTCCACCAATCTGGCCGGACTCCTGGCCGCCGAAGCTGCCTCGCCTCGAGCGGACCGTGATTTCTCGGTGATTCTCCTCTGGGCAGCGGGGGGACCGAGCCATCTGGATACCTTCGACCTGAAGCCGGACGCCCCGTCCGAGTATCGTGGCCCGTTCCGGCCGATCGCGACGAACGTCCCGGGGATCGAGATTAGCGAGCAACTTCCGAACCTGGCAGCGCGGGCCGACCGATTCGCGCTGGTGCGCAGCCTGTTCCACAACCGGAACGAGCACTCGGGGGGGACTGGCCGGATGCTCTCCGGCTATGCCAGCGTGGCGGCCAACCCGTTCCAGAGCGAGTTTCCCGAGATCGGGTCCGTGGTGGCCAAACACCTCGAACCTCAGGCGAGCGATCTCCCCTTGTTCGTGGCCAATGGCAGCTTCTACGGTGGCGGCCCCGCCTACTTGGGGCCTGCCTACGTTCCCTTTATCTCGAGTGGAGATCCGAACAGTCCGACGTTCAGCGTCGGAAACCTCTCGCTCACTCCCCAAGGCGCCCGGCAGCTCCAAACGCGGAACGACCTGCTGAAAGAGTTCGATACCCTCCGCAGGGAGATCGACCGGAGCCGGACGATGGAGGCCCTCGATCAGTTCAACCGCCGCGCGTTGGACATGCTCACGAGTTCACGGACTCGGGACGCCTTCGATCTCTCGCGCGAAGATCCCCGGCTCCGCGATCGTTACGGGCGAACGACGGGGGGCCAAGGGCTCTTACTGGCGCGCCGCTTGGTCGAGGCGGGCGTTCGCTTCGTGCAGTTGAGCGCCCATTTTCCGATCACCAAAGAAACAGGGGTTCTCGGCCCCACCAACTGGGATGACCATTCGGTTAACTCACATATCTTTAAAGCCTACGAACAACGCATGCCCGCGCTGGACATGGCCGTCTCCGCGCTGATCGACGATCTGGCCGTGCGTGGACTCGACCAAAACGTTCTCTTCATCTTTTGTGGCGAATTTGGCAGGACTCCCAAGATCGCCTACCAGGACAAGAGCAAACGGCCCGGTCGCGACCATTGGTGCCGCGCAATGAGTGCGTTCCTCTCAGGTGGCGGCCTCAAAATGGGACAGGTGATCGGCTCGACCAACTCCCGCGGCGAAGATCCCGTCGACCGCCCCTTGAACAGCAACTGCCTCCTCGCCACGATCTATCGACGGTTCGGGATCGACACGACGAAGGCCTACCACGACCACAGCGGCCGACCGATTCCCATCCTGACCGACGGCCAGCCAATCGCCGAACTTTTTTAGCCGTTCGCATGGCCGTCTGTCGTTCACGACGACGCTCGTGGATGATGCGTTGAGAGCCAGGTTGCTCTGAACTTATCGCGAACTCAGAGCTCGGTTCACGACGCTTCGCGACATCGCGGGACCGAAGTCGAACGTATGTAATCATCGCTCTCGTGAAATCTACCCCAAAAACTTATGGGTTTATGACGCAGCGTCTAAAGAACTCGATATGAATCTGTCAGGTCCCTCTTCCAAAATTCTCAGGCCCACGGTACGGTTCTTAACGCGAGCTTTACAGGTTTAAGGAATGAGCCTCGAATAGGCCGTGTCTCAAGGAGGAGTCAGTCCATGGTAACTCCTAAGCGTGCATGGTCCCATCTCGTCAGGTGGTCGCCTCGGTCCGAGCACTCGGCGCTCAGGTTGATCACCATCGGTGCCCTGCTCGTCTCGGCCTTCCATCTCCATGACAAAGCGAATCAGCTCGAGCAACGGGAACGTTCGTTGCAGCAGAGAATGGCTGCGTTTTCGCGTCAAACTCAGGAGAATGCGGAACGAGCAAAGGTACTCGGAGCATTGCCTGCTCCCTTGGAACAGGTCGTCGAATCCACGGTCGTCCCATTGGCGGGCGAGTCGACTCCGCTTGTCGACAGCGTGGTTCGTCGTGCCGACTATCAAGAAGTGATTCGCCCCGTCGCCCTTCAGAGCACCAATCGCTGAGCCGCCGCAGGGCGCACTGGATCGGATGAATTGCTCTCCTTCATCCCTGCAAACAAGCCCAGGTTGATCTTGCTTGTTCTGTTATCGGCGACTTGGTCTTGTGAGACTCTCCTGGCTCAAGCAGACGCTAACTATTGTTGACGTGAGTTCTTGTTTTAGTTTAATAAGAACCGATTTGGCAACTTGATTGTCAAATCGTGTTCCGATTTGCGCTTTGAGAGATCGGTGCGGATTCGGGGCGGGCCCTTCGGTTCCAATATAAAGCTTCGCCTAACCCGTGATGACTTTATCAACGAATTACGATTGATTAGCGGCCAGAATCCGATTTTTCCCGCAAGGGGGCCACAGCCCACCATTCCTATCTCCTTGTCAGAGAGGAGTTAAGATGGTGGGCCGTGGCTACCCTACGGGAATTGTTAGGCCGACGATGTTGCCATGACCGATCGCGTTGACGTTGGGAGTAACGGGTTCGGCGAAGCTCTACAATTCACAGGCCCCGAGCAATCCGACGACAAATCCGTGGTCCAGCGGAACCAGCCGATTGGCCTGCGATGGCGAGGATCTGTTGATTGGGCCGAGGCGGCTCGACTCTACTTCGACGAGTCGTGAGTCAGTTCGAGCAGGGAGATTTCGGGCGGGCAGAAGAAGCGAATTCGCGGAGCCTGCCCTCGTTCACAGCCAACTCCTCGGCTCACGTAGAGCCGGTTCTCGACGAGTGCATGCAGCCCACCGGCGGCGACCGGGCGAGGCACCCTGCTCAGGGTCATGGGGGGGCCGAAGCCGGGAATAACGATTTGGCCTCCGTGAGTGTGACCGGCCACGGTCAGATCGATCCGAGAGCGTCGCTTCAGCCCGAGCGCCACATCGGGGCGATGAGCGACAAGGATCCGGATGTCGCCGTCCCCCGGTTCCGTTTCCAGCGTCTGAATGGTTTCCCTGGCGCGACCCGTACTGGGATCCAACTCAACGCCACCAATCGTCACATCCTGGTCGCCAATTTTGATCCGGGTCACCTCGTTGACGAGCAAGCCGATCCCCGCCGCCTGAAGAATCTCTTCGAGTTGGTAATGTCCCTGGTCAACATCGCCCAGGACGAAGTAGACGCCGCCGGGTGCGGACAGCCGGCTGAGCAGCTCGATGAGATCCGAACGATTCGCTTCGAGCTCTTTCCCGGATCCCTGGAACAAGTCCCCCGGCATCAGAATGAGGTCGGGCCGGAGCGACATCAGCCGATCGATGGCGGACCGCTCGTAATCCGTGATCCGTGAAGTCTGCAGATCGGCGATCACTCCGACCCGGATCATCGCCTTACCCTGCCGGGCTGGAGCGATTGGGACCTGAGTCGATTCCAACTGGAGGCGGAAGGGCTCGATCCAGCTTGCATAAACGCCGATCGGCATCAGCGCAAATGCCCCCACCGCGAAGATCCGCGCTGGTTTCGACACGGTCACCCGCCGCCCTTCACGAAACGGGATGCACGAAGCCCCCAGAAGGACAACCGCGGCCGCGGGTGGAAGAACCATGAGATCGACATAGATCAGGTTGATGACCCCGAAATAATTCAATCCCAACAAGGTCAACGGTGTGAGCTTGATCATGAAGACCAATGCGGTGACCAACACGGCACACAGCACATGTCTCATGCCGATTTCCGCGGAATCCGTTCGAGTACCGAACCACCGAGCCCCGAAGAAAATGGCGGCGATCACGAAAAAGTCGATAAGCGTTGATGCGACTACGACGAGTGCGAGGGTTTGTTGTGACATGGCACTGGATCAATTCCATCATGTGATGACAGTTAAGCTTGATCGTTCAAGGCGAGGAAACCACGCGCTGGGGGACTCGTGACATGGGACCGATCCCAGGCCCGTGATCGTCGCACAAGCCGGCAAGGAACGGATTAGGATAATCGGCGACCCCGGTCGCCGTCGAGATCGAGCTGGCCGTGTTGGGAATCAGAGGATGGGCCTCGGGATTGATCGATTTCGCCCGAGGGGACCAGTTGGCTGGGCTTTCGGGGCGATTGGGTGCAGCGTATGCTGAGTATCTGGCAAGGGAAAGGATGACGCCTGTCCCCTTCGACCGGATTGGCCTCGCGCCCACGTTCGCCGAGCAAAAGCCATGAGCTTCCGAAGACTCACGCATTCGATTGCGTTACTGTCGTGCGTCCTCTTCGTTCCGGCCCAAGCCGGCGAAACGAAACGCCCGAACGTTGTGATCCTGCTCACGGATGACAACGGCTACGGCGATTTATCATGCCATGGAAATCCGGTGCTCAAAACGCCGAATTTCGACCGGCTGCATGCCCAGAGCGTCCGGCTGACCGATTTCCACGTCGCCCCGATATGTACGCCGACGCGCGGGCAGCTCTTGACGGGAAAAGATGCCCTGCACAATGGGGCAACCTCGGTCTCCGCCGGGCGATCCTTCATCCGGCGCGGAATTCCCTCGATGGCCGAACTGTTTGCCGCCGCGGGATATCGGACCGCGATGTTCGGCAAGTGGCACCTCGGCGACAGCTTTCCGAATTTGCCCAACGATCGCGGTTTCCAGGAGGCAGTCTACCACCTGGGGTGGGGGATTACTTCCATGGCCGACCTCTGGCAGAACGATTACTTCGATGGCCGATTTCGCCACAACGGAACCCTGACTCAGTACCGAGGCTATTGCACCGACGTCTGGTTCGACCTCGCCATGAGCTGGGTCGGCGAGTCCCAGAAGAAGAACAAGCCGTTCTTTCTCTATCTTCCCACCAACGCGGCCCACGGCCCACACTGGGTTCCGGAGCGATACAAGACCCCTTACAAGGGACGCGGGCCAGCGGCCTTCCTGGGAATGATGGCGAATCTCGACGAGAATCTCGGGCGCTTCGAGGAGTTCCTTGAGTTCAAAGGCCTGAAAGAGAACACGATCTTCATCTATCTCAACGATAATGGAGCGACGGCTGGAGCCCAGGTCTATAATGCCGGCATGCGAGGGAGGAAAACGCAGTACTATGAGGGAGGCCATCGCGCCGCCTGCTTCGTCCGCTGGCCGGCCGGTGATCTCCGCAAACCGAGCGATCTGGACGCCTTGACCGAGGTCCAGGACCTGCTCCCGACCTTGATCGACCTCGCTAAACTTCCTTCACCAGGGCCATCGGCCTTCGATGGAGTGAGCCTGGCCGACCTGCTTCGCGGCACAACGGAGACGCTGACCGACCGGATTCTCGTCGTGCAATACGGGCAGAAGCCGGCAAAGTGGGACTGTGCCGTGTTATCGAAAAAGTGGCGACTGGTCCATGGTGAAGAGCTTTACGACCTCTCGAACGATCCAGGGCAGACGAAAGATGTCGCCAGGCAACACCCCGAAGTCGTCGCTCGCCTGCGCGAGCATTACGAACACTGGTGGGCCGACACGGCTCCGGAGCTCGACAACTTCACGCCGATCGTCCTTGGTTCGGATCGGGAGGACCCCGTGACGCTCTCGGCGGCCGACTGGGCGAACGTTTATTGCGATAATATGAACGACCTTCGGACCGGCAAGCCGAGTAACGGCCCGTGGCACGTGCTGCCCGTGGCCGAGGGCACTTACACGATCGAACTTCGTCGCTGGCCCAAAGAGGCCGACGCCGCGATCGCGGCGGGCGTTCCCGCCTTTTCCGCCGTCGATGGCAAGCTACAAACGGGCAAGGCACTACCAATCGCCCGGGCACGCTTGAAAATTGGCGACATGGATGAAACCAGGCCCGTTCCCCCCGACGCCAAGGCCATCACTTTTACCGTCAACTTGAAGAGCGACATCAAGTTACCTATGCAAAGTTGGTTCTATGACGAGAATGGTGGCGAGATCTGTGGCGCCTATTTCGCCTATGTCTCCAGGGAATCACCCGAAAGTCGATGACCCACTTGCGATCTGGCTCTGCTCGAATGCTGAGAAATGATCGTTTCAGTTGGGGGCGAGTCATTTCTGGTCCTATCGAGAACGACCCATGTTGGTACGGCACGCACTGAGGGACTCGAACCCCGTGGACCATTGGCCGGGGCTGCCGCGAACCTGGTCCAAATGCAAAAGCAAGGGCACCCCGCGCGGGCGGGGCTCGCTCGTTGTTATGTTGATTTGCCTTGGTTTTAGCGGCGGCGTCAAGGCCGCCACGCCCGCGCCGTCCGCTTCGGTACCGCCCTCGGCGCGGCGGCCGGTCGCTCTCTGTTTCGATCGTGAGGGAACCCGGCTCTTCGTCGCGAACCGAAACAAGGGGAGTGTCTCGGTCATCGACGTCCGGCAACGCCAGGTCGTTGCCGAATATCCCGTTGGAAAAGGGTTGGCCGACCTCGTTTCCCTGCCCGACGGCACGTCATGGCTCGCTCTCGACCAGGAGGAAAACGCCATCCTTCTGCTAGAGGAACGCCACGACTCGCTCACAGCCGTCTCACGACAACCGGTGAAACTCGACCCGGTAAAGCTGGTACTCACCCCTGATGGGTCGACCTGCATTGTGGCCTCACGATTGGGACGTTCCGTGACCTTTTTCTCGAGGGGACGGACCCCAACCGTCACGCAATCGACGTTGAGTTTGACCCGTTCGATTGACCTTCCGTTCAGCCCGCGTGACATGGTCCTGGTACGGGATGGGTCGACACTCGTCGTGGCCGACGCGTTCGGAGGAAAGCTGGCGCTGATCAACGTGCCCGAGGGCCGTCTCCTGGCGGTTCACTCGTTGCCGGCCCACAACATCCGAGGTTTGGCCCTGACCCCCGACGGCGATTCGTTGCTGCTCGCCCATCAAGAGCTCAATCCGGACGCCCGCGCGATCCAGGACGATATTCAGTGGGGGGCGCTCCTCTCGAATAAAGTTCGCGTTCTCAAGCTCGATCCTCTGCTCGAGCTGCAACCTGACGCGCAGTCGCCCCGTACCGCAAAAACGGATCAGGTGATCGACCTCGGCCGATTCTCGGGCGATCCGTCCGCGCTCGTCTGCGACCGCAAGGGGAGAGTCATTCTCGCCCTGGCCGGAGTCGATCAAGTGGTCACTGGATTGGATTATTCTCATCTCGAGATCCGAACCGGGAGCGGAAAGCGGCCGACCGCGATTGCGTTGGACGCCGAAGAGTTGCTGGGGTATGTCGCGGATACGCTCGACGACACTGTCTCGGTGTTCGAGATGAAGACTGGCAAGCGACTCGCCCAGATTCCTCTCGGTCCCAGCCGCGAACCCTCCCTCGCGGAGCGTGGAGAACGCTTGTTTTACGATGCGCGACTCTCGCGAGGCGGCTGGATGAGTTGCCAGAGTTGCCACACTGACGGCCACTCGAACGGTCTCAACGTCGACACAGTCGGTGACGGTGGCTATGGTGCGCCCAAACGCGTCCCTTCCTTGTTCGGCACGAGCCAGACGGGACCCTGGGGTTGGACCGGCCGTAACGATCGCCTTGATGAACAGGTTCATCAATCGACCGTGACGACCGTTCAAGGAGTCTGGCCGACCGAGAGCGAAGTGGCGGAAATCTCGGCCTTCCTGCAAACCCTCTCGCTTCCGCGAATTCCCCCGGTCGCCCCATCGAAAGCGGCTTCGGCCCAGCGCGGTCAATCGCTTTTCGAGGCGAATTGCGCCTCCTGTCACGCCAAGCCCGAGTACACGTCGCCCCATCTCCATGACGTGGGACTGGCTGATGAAGTCGGTCAGCGCCGGTTCAATCCGCCGTCTCTGCGCGGCGTCCAATATCGTGCTCCGCTCTTGCACGATGGGCGGGCCAAGACGCTGGATGCGGTCTTTCGCGAGCACAGGCACCCGCGAGATACACCCTGGAGTGATGAGGAGATCACCGACATCCTCAACTTCCTCGAGTCACTCTGAGGCCATCGAGCCCTTTCCTTTCATTCCTTCAAGAGGACCGTGACATGAGCATTTTTCGTGACGACCTCTTTCGGGATCAGGTGGTCTTGATCACCGGCGGCGGAACCGGCATTGGGCGCGGAATTGCCATGGCACTGGCAGCCCATGGAGCGCATACGGCCATCCTCAGCCGGAGCGCCGAGCACCTGGAATCCACCGCGGCCGAGATTCGTAGTTCGACCGGCCGCCGCTGTCTGGCCCTCGCGGCCGACGTCCGCCTGCCGGAACTCGTCGATGCCGCGGTCGCCCGGGTGGTCGAAGAACTCGGACGACTGGATATCGTGATCAATGCCGCCGCGGGAAATTTTCTCTGCCCCTCGGCCGACCTCTCCCCGAATGGTTTTGGCACGGTCCTGGATATTGATGCCAAGGGAACGTGGAACGTGTCGCGAGCCGCATACCACGCCTGGTTGCGCGACCACGGTGGGCAGATCCTGAACATCAGCGCCACGTTGCACTATGGCGGAACTCCCGGTCAGGTTCACGTGGCCGCGGCGAAGGCAGCCGTCGACGCATTGACGCGGACCCTGGCCGTGGAATGGGGGCCACAACGCATCCGGGTCAACGCGATCGCCCCCGGCCCGATCAGTGACACCGAAGGAGCCCGACGCCTCTTTCCCGACGCCATCGCGGAGCGTCTCAAAGGGGTCATCCCGTTGCGCCGACTCGGCCGGATCGAGGATGTGGTCAACCTGACCCTCTTCCTGCTGAGCGAAGCGGCCGCCAATATCAACGGAGAAATCATGGTGACCGATGGCGGACTCTGCCTCTCCGGAAACCTCAATCTCTTCGCGGAAGCGCTCCGATCGAGGTCCTGAAAGTGCCTTGGCGAGTCACTCAATCACGATTCGCAACGCCCGGTGCAGAGGGACTCGTGGAAGTGGCATCAAGGTGTCGCTTCCCGCCCGCCTGATTCGTGTTTGGAATTCGGACTTCTTGAATCCCCTGTAGATTGTGGGCGATCCAGGCCTCAATCTCCGACGGCTTGTCGTGACGTCGCGGCCACGTTGGGCAATTCACCAGCCGGTATCCGCTCGATTCGATGCGGCGAGATCGTGTCGGACTGACCGGGCAGGATCAGTGGTTCGGCGGGCCGATAGAGGAGGTCGTGGGCAACGACGGTGAAGAGTCCAAGGGCCATGAGCATGTGACAGCCGAGGCCTCGGGCGACGGGTAACGCAGTTCCGACCAACGAGAGAATTCCGCAGGCCCAGAGAAGCCGTCGCCGTTGGGCGAGAAAAATGACGGCCGGCAACAACCAGAGGAAGTAATGGTGCCAGCAGATCGGTGTGCTGGCGAGCATGACGATTGAAGAGAGCGCAAACATTCCCAGTGTGGCCCGGCGCGGTTCGGCGGCCCTGGTTTTCCAGGCGCAGAGGATCCAGGCCACGGAAAGCCCCGCCAGAACCAGTCCCCAGAGGACCCAGATCAGGTTCAAGGACAGAATCCCGAGAGAAAGTGAATGAGGCGGATGATCCTTGCCGAGGTCTCCAAACGTCCTGACGAGAACGATCGGAAGGCTCTCGTTATTCACCCGGAGGTCGGCGTGTCGAGCGACCAGATGCCAGGGCTTCTCGTAATTGCTGATCCAGACGATCTGCTCCCGGATTGCCTCGAGCGCCGAGGACCAGCCGACAGCGACCACAACCACGCCGAGCCCCAACGTCGCGGTCAGCAACATGGCCAGCCCGACTCGCCAGGTTCGGACCCGAGCCACAATCGTCGCCCAGTGAAGGATTGGGAGGATCTTGATCATCCCGGCCATTCCCACCAGCCCGACGCTTACCATTGCGTTTCCTTGGAGCAGAACCTGTAGCCCCAGCGCGACGAGACAGACGTTAATCGGATCGCTCTGGCCGAGCACCAACGCATCAATGAAAAAGGGGATGACGACAAACCAGGCGAGGGCCTGGTAATGAAGATTTCGCCCCGAAAGCCTCTCAAAAATCCGAGGTAGGGCTCCGACGGCTGTAAACGAGAGTGCGGCCCACACCGTCGAGGCGAGGCCGATCGGTAGTGCTGCCAATGGTGCGAGCAGGACATGGAACGAAACGGGATAGCGAGGTTGAGCGGAGACGTGTAACCGGCTGGTCCTCCACAAAGCCTGGGCCGCTAGATAGGGGTACTTGAAGTCATTGCCACGCTGAGCACTGCGCAGCACCACATAGGTGAAGAAGAGGGCCAGGCCCATCGCCGCCAAGAGCCTACGCCTGGTCACATCAACCATCCTGTCGCAATCCAGATCGCTCGATCTGATCTTCGGTCGGGGCTCCACATCACCGTGACGCCATGATCGCTGGGTTCCGTACTGCTGGCAACCTTTGTTGTCCAGCCGACCCTGAGTTCTCTGGTGCCGCTTGGAAAGGGCGCTCAAAGATCCGATGGAAGAGGGCCGCGGCAAGGAGAATCGACGGGGCGACGATCAGGATCAAGCCCCAGAGCCGAGTTTCCGGGAGGAGTAGCCACCGCCGCATGACAGCATCGCCTAGAGCGATGAGCGGGTAGTGGATCAGGTAGAGGCTGTAGGAAATCGTGCCAAGCGCCACGGCCCATCGTCTTTGGAGGAGGCGAAGTAAGGGAAGTTGCGGTCGACTGGCCCCCGGCGAGGTGGATCGCGTCCAGCGCACGAGCAGCCCAGCCATCAGCACACCGATGATCGGATCCGTCAGCATGAAATTGCGGTCATCGGTTCCGGCAAGTGCGAGGCCCGTACAGGTTATCGCGATCAGGACGAGGCCGATGGCCACCGGCCCCCCTCGGAACATCCGGCCATTCTCGATGACCGAGGGATGGCGATGAGCCGCGAGTGCCGCGACCATACCGAGTGTAAAGAGGCCCGCGAACCAAGGACACATTTCGCGGAGCGCAGGGTTTTTTAAGGGGATCGCAAGCGCTGCCACCGAATATCCGATGGCAAAACTCGCGGCGATCGCCGCTAAGTGGCCATTTCGCCGCCAGAGTGTCACAAGGAGGGGAAACAGGAAGTAGATCTGCCACTCCGTCGCGACGCTCCACAGGGGTGGGGCGATCTTGAAGAGCCAATGCGCGCTCAGGTTGTGGACGAGAAAAAGATGGGACACGATGACGCCCGGACTGAACGCAGGCAGGGCGCGGTCCCAAGGGCTACGCGCAGGATGCCCGAGATCTGGGATCAAGGCGATCAAGATCCAGCAGAAGAGGAGTGCCCCAAAATAAGGGGGCAGGATTCGCCGGGCGCGACGCCGGAGAAACCCACCGAAATCGCTGGGCAATCGGCCCGACGAATCGCAGGCCGCTGGAAGCATCAGGCAGTAGCCCGAGAGAACGATGAAGACCGCAACCGCGCCATGGCCGTGCCGGAGCAAGAATCGAACCGTGAGCCCTGGTCCCGAAAGTTCCCCTGGCGGGATCATCAGCGCCGCATGGTGCAACGTGACGTAGAGCGCGGCGAGCCCCCGGATGCCATCCAGGAATAACAGCCGGGGAGGCTTGACGATGATTGTCGGCGGCGCAATCGAAACAGGCAAGCGACACCTCCATGTGATCGCGCGGCGGCGTGCCCGAGCGCGAGCGTTTGGATCGCAGGTCGCCAAGTATGCCCGCCCTGCTCCACTTCGGCGAGCCCAGTCCTGCTCCTTCAGTGGGAGTTCATTCCGGACTTCGAGACGGTCCTGCGGCAAGAAATTCTCAGAATTCGGAAATCCACGCTCGATCAGAGTCCTTCAAAAGGTTAGATCTACAGGCCAAGCGGGACCACCATCTTGCGATCCACGCATTGCCGATGTTCCTCTGGCCAAATTCGGAGGAACGCCGAGCGATTGTGGGGAGGGACGGAATCCAACGGTCATTATCAAGCGAGCGCGTCATGCCTGCTTCCCGCACGATCTCTGACATTCGCCTGGTGAACGGATCGACCGGCGATCCGGGCCTTTTCATCGATTATCCGGGACGCAACGACGCCATTCTCTTCGATGCAGGCGATAATGCCGGGCTCGGAATGGATCGCCTCGGGGACCTTGAGGCTGTCTTCATCACCCACCATCACGTCGACCATTTCATCGGTTTCGATCGGATCGTGCGTGCGAACCTCGACCGCGACAAAACGCTCCAGGTGTTTGGACCCGAAGGAACGATTGCTAAAGTTTATGGCAAGATCAAAAGTTATGAGTATCCGTTTTTCCCGTTCCAGAAGATCGTTATTGACGTTCATGAGGTCCTTGCGACACAGATCCGCACCGCGCGACTGGAATGTACGCGCCGCTTTCCACGGCCAAAAGTTCACGAGGTCAACTGGGCTGAACCGTTGATCTACGAGACCGACGACCTGAAGGTGGAGGCCGCGCACGTCGATCATACGGTCCCCTGCCTCGCCTTCGCCTTGGTCGAAAAGCCGGGGTTCGCTCCCGACTCAACGCGACTCGCGGGCACGTCGTTTCCGCGTGGCCCCTGGATCAACGAAGCCCTGAAACTGTTGCGTGCTGGGGCTCCCCTCGAGACCGTGCTGATGATCAAGGGCCAAGCCCGATTGCTGGGCGAGTTGAAAGATCAATACTTCACCCAATCGCCTGGGTCGCGAATCGCCTACGTGACGGATACGGCATGGAGCGAGGCGGTACGCCCTGCTCTCTTGCGGCTGGCAGGCGGAGCGAACCGACTTTATTGCGACGCGTTCTATGCCCAGGAGCAGATTCAGCAAGCCGATAAGCATC
The DNA here is from genome assembly GCF_045290345.1 of Singulisphaera photorubra. GTDB lineage: Bacteria > Planctomycetota > Planctomycetia > Isosphaerales > Isosphaeraceae > Singulisphaera. The sequence goes on from NZ_CP155447.1 coordinate 9,147,048, forward strand.
ATCACATGACCGCAACTCAGGCGGCCGAATTCGCGCTGGCCGCGGGGGTGGAAGAACTTATTCTGATTCACTTCTCGACGCGCTACGAGGGGCGGTTCGATGACCTGGTCGAGGAGGCTCGCGCCTCATTCTCCCACGTTACGGCTGAGATTCCGCCGGTAAGACAGAAGAAGTCGACGCGGTCGGCGAATCCTTCTTGACGCTCTGAGTACTCCTCCGTTTCACGAGGTCTTTGTCATGGACGCATTCGAAACAGAATCGGTGACAACTGAAGAAGCCTCCAGTGAGTCAGTCCAGACCTTTGAACCGGGAATGGATCGCTCGAGCTCGATCATGACGGCCGCCGAGGCCCTGGAGAAGCTGAAGCGCGGCGAGCCGATCGAGCGAACGCGAGTCGTGGGGCTCAAACTCAGGGGGGAGTTCACAGAGCCGGTTCGGTTCCGTGAGGTCACGCTCATTCAGTTCGAGATCGAAAAGTCGACGTTCAACCAGGAGGTTGCGTTCGAGCGTTGCACCCTGGAACGTCCGAGATTCACACGCAAATCCCACTTCGAGAAAGGGCTCTGCTTCACGGCCTCGACGCTGATCAAGCCTGACTTGCGTGGAATGACGGTCAAGGGAGCTTTCCGGTGTGATAACATCCGCGTTCGCGGCCGCTTCTTGGTGGAAGCCTCGCGGTTCGAGGGACGTCTCCGGTTTTGGGATGCTCAATTTCAGGGCTGGGTGGAATTAAAACGATCAGAATTCGTCGAGGAGGTTGATTTTCGGAGCATTCACGTGGCGGAAGGCTTCGTGATCAGCGGTTGCCAGTTTCGCTCGAATGTACTCTTTCGGGGGGCTGCGATTCAGAAGAAGTGGCAGGCCGATTCAAGCAGGTTCGAGAAGATGCTCGACTTCTCCAAGGCAAAGCTTCATGACTTTGTTTACTTGGAAGGGATCGAGCAGGGAGAATCCCAGCGATTCGCCTTTACCAATGCGTTAGCGGAACGCATTTTGATCCGCCCGGAGCAGATCGTCGGTCGGTTGGCGAGTGAAGAGGCGGGCGACCACTTGCAGGCGATGCAGGAGTACGGCCTGCTGAAGCGGATTTTCGAAGGGCTTCACCGCTATGAAGAGGAAGACTGGGCGTTCTACCGCTTCAAGGTAAACCAGCGGCTCTGTAAGTCACGTTCCTGGCGGAACCCATGGACAAAGCTGTCCGGAATGGCAGACTGGCTCTTACTCGACCATGGCTGCGGTTATGGCACCAACCCGTTTCGCGCGGTCCGCACGGCGCTGGTGATCATCATCGGTTTCGCCTTGGTCTATGCCCTGAACGTGCAATCGCTCCATATCGAAGATGGGCATGAGCCGTTCGCCGGGGATAAAGGGACCCTGGCGAATCGGCTCATGATTGGAACGTTGACAAGTGTCTCAGCATTCACTTCCGGCTTCGGCGACATCCGAGGTGCGGCGACTGGATGGATTAACCTTCCCCTGATCGCCGAATCGCTGATGGGAACACTTCTCTGGGGGCTTTTTATCGTTGCATTTAGCCGAAAGGTGATTCGGTAACGTGATACGGCCGAATTTCCCAGTAACGAGCAACAAATTGCGCGATCAACGACCGCTGGAGGTCAACGTGAAGTCATGGAACTTGACTTTCTTGGGAACCTCGCCCGTCACGGTGAAAAGGCTTTCGAGCATTTCACCAAAAGCGTCGGTGCGAATGCTGTAGAAATTGTGCTTCGCCTCACGTCGGGCTTCGATGAGGCCCGACACCCGCATCAGCGCCAGGTGATGGCTCACCGCGGGCTGGCTCTGTCCCAGTCGTTCGCAAAGATCGGTCACGTGCAATTCACTGTGTTCCGCCAGCAAAAACAGGATGCGAAGCCGAGTCTCATCGCTGAGAAGCCGAGCAACCTGAACCAATTCGCGAATCGACTTGTCCGCAGCGGTCGGGGTCGGGGTTGCCGAAGCTCGTGTTGCCGCGGTCGTACGCTTGACGTCTGTGCTAGCCATCGTTGCATTCACCTCAAAAGAAACGGAAGAAAACGCTTTCCATGAACTGAACTAGTAGCATATCACATGCCAATCGCTCGCGGTTGGCTAAAGAGATAGTACGACGTTTGTCCCTGATTTGCATGTTCATTGGGCCTGCCTGAGCAACTCTTGTTGCGCTCAGGCCCATGGCACCATGGATCGAGCCATGCGCTGGCTTGGGAAAACGTGAGGAATCAGATGGGAGGAGTCGACTCTAAGATCTCGTTCGAATATCCAAACGAGTCAAGAAATCGATCGATCAAGTGTGACTTATTCATCGACTTGGGTACGATCGCCTGGAGCTGATAAATGCGGTGGTTGATGATGTAGTAGCGAAGTACCCCAAAAGAACCTTCGTCCGACTCGAATCTCACTTCGCGGCCGTTCCACTTTTTCGCGAGCCTGATCGATTCTTGGGCGATTATCCTGGTTTTCGCGGCCGAGGCCGCCTGCTGAGCGATCGTCGTGAGAATCTCGTTTTCGCGATCGAGTGAAACGTCCGCGGGAATTTCATTCTGAATACAACCGAACACGGTGGCACCGTTGCCCGAGACCCATTTCAGTTCGGTCGTCTCGAAAGTGGCCGGGCCGTCAGTCACGGAACGCCTGGAAACCTCGGGATTGACCGGCATCCAGAGGTTGCTCTGTCCGTCCGGCATCGAAACCGGTCGCCATGCCACTCGATCGGCCTCGAACGTGCTTCCTGAGCGAAACAGGGTCGTCAGAACAGTCGCCGCGACGATCACGAGGAGCGTATTTGCACCCTGAATTACCCAATGTCTCGGCCCGAATCGCTCGGCAGAAGGCGGATCCGATGGCGACATGACCCTCTGTTCCGCGTTGGCCACATAGATTTTCGGGAAATCCGCTTCTCGTCATTGTGCATGTCTCTTCATGATACCCTGGCTCGTGACGCATGCCAACAGTCATTCAATGAGCGAGGACCCCGGCACGGTGGCGAATTTACAATTCGAAACAGTGGATCGCTGGAAGCTCGGATCCACGACTTCCGCGACCCACCGCCGCCGTTCTTCTCACGGAGTGGGGCCGATCTCTGGTCTGGTTCTGGGGCCAGCGATCACTCGTAGCCTGATTGACTGTGTCATTGATCGAACACCTTGATATCACGATGATTCATTTCAAAGACCTGGGAGTCAGTTCTGTGATTCAAATCAGGAGGATGGTTCGCAAGGACATAGCCCACGGAATGCGTCTCAAGGACCAGGCGGGCTGGAATCAGGTTAACCGAGACTGGCAGCGTCTGTTCGACTTGCAGCCGGACGGTTGTTTCGTCGCGGAGTTCGACGGCAGGCCGGTCGGCACCGTGGTCACCTGCCGCTTCGAGCAGGTGGCCTGGGTCGCGATGATGCTGGTCGATGAGGCCTACCGGGGCCAAGGCATCGGCCGAAAACTCATGACCAGGGCCATCGAGGAACTCGATCGCCATGAGATTCGATCCATCCGCCTGGACGCCACGCCGTTCGGTCAGCCGCTTTATGAATCGCTCGGTTTCGCCCCGGAATCGACATTGATCCGGTTCGCGGGGATCTTGAGCCCGGTTGTTGAAAACGAGGCGATTCCCGCCTGGAATCAACCGGGACGTGAGCATGAACTGCTTGCCCTCGATCGTGAAGTGACCGGAACCGACCGAGGTGCGCTGATCGCTCGCCTGTTCGCCGAGCATGGGGAGTCTCTACGCGTCGTCGAAACGGATCAGGGCGTGAAAGGCTTTCTGATGTCGCGTCCCGGCTCGAATTCGCGCCAAATCGGGCCCTGCATTGCGGACGAGACCGCCGGCCGAAGGCTACTTGCCGACGCCGGGCGGAGATACGCAGGCGAGCCGGTAGTCATCGATATTCCATCCAGCCACGACCAAGCGATCGAGATCGTCGAGGCGCTTGGCTTGAAGCCTTTACGCCAGCTACTTCGCATGGGCCGGGGCCCTCGGGTCATCGAGGATCTGTCCCGGCTCTGGGCCAGCGCGGGGCCGGAGAAGGGCTAACCGGAGGACGCATTGCACTTGTTGAGGATCGTCAAACCGGATCAGGCCTGGTCGACGATCTTGCTGAGATCGATCAGGGACATCTGTCGGCCCGCTCCGCAATGTCTCGAGTCGGATGCTGGTTGCGTGGCTTATCCGGATAGGTGATGTTAAGGACAAGTCTTTTGCTAGCAAGGTATGTGCAATGGTCGTCCACGGTCATGGCCCCCGGCGTAACGACCTCGACGTGATCGGTACGATCTTCATTGAAGTCGGATTTGTCGCCGTGAGAGGGATGCCAGGCCCAGGCGAGAAAGCGCCCCGGAGCACGCCGACTGCGTTCATGAGCCGACGGCTTCCGGTCGGGGTTGCGGGTTGAACTCAGCACGAAATCGGAAACGCCGCGGGATCGAGCGGCGTCCCATCGACTCGGTTCATTCAAGGAGCCGCCTTTTTGGCGGCCTTTCGCTGTGCGGCGGCTTTCTTTTGAGCCCCCTTTTTGGTCGCCGGCCCTTCCTTGTTCCCTCCGATGTCGGCATGATCAAGCGTTGGGAAGGACTTGGCTAACTCGGCCTTCTTGGCGGAATACTCCGGCAAAGCGGCGAGGTTCGTCCACTCGTTCGGGTCCTTGGTCTCGTCGTAGAGTTCTTCGTCGCCATTGGCGTAACGGATGTAGCGCCAGTCCTCCGTGCGGACGGTGTGATTCTTGAATCGGTAGGTCGTGAGAGCGGGTTGGTCCCAGCTCGACTTGGGATCGCTGAGCAGTGGCCGTAGGCTTCGCCCCTCGACGTGTTTCGGCGTCGGAATCCCGCAGAGATCCATCAGAGTCGGGTAGACCGACATCAAGTCGACCGGACGATCGCAGGCGACGTTCGGCTTCGTCAATCCGGGGACGACCCAGATCATCGGTGAGCGAGTGGACTCTTCCCAGAGGGCGAACTTCCGCCAGTGGTGCTTCTCGCCGAGGTGCCAGCCGTGATCGGACCAGAAGACGACGATCGTGTTGTCGCGGTACTCACTCTTGTCAAACGCATCCATCAGCCGGCCGATCATGGCGTCCGAGTAGGTGATGGCGGCGAGATAGCTCTGGATCGCTTCTTTCCAGCGCCCTGAGGCCAGGATCCTGGCGTGATCGGTCTCGGGGTGAGCCATCCGGAGTCCGGCAGGGGGAATATCGTCGAGGTCAGTCTTGAGGTAGGGAGGAAGTTTGATCTGGTCGAGCGGGTGCATGTCGTAATACTTGCGCGGGACGTTCCAGGGCATGTGCGGCTTATGCAGGCCGCAGGCGAGGAAAAACGGCTTGTCGTGCTTCTTCTGCAACTGGTCGATCGCGTAGCCGGTAATCTTCCACTCGCGAAGGTCCTCGTCCTTGCAGTCAATGGGAGCGAAGGCAATCCCATCGACTCCTGTGTCACCGGTAGGCTTGGGGTCGGGCTCCACGTTCGTCAGGTAGTCGTCCCACTCGCCGGGACGTTTGTAGGCCTCGTGGTAAATCTTCCCCGCCCCGCGGACCTCGTATCCTGCCTTGCGGAATTGCGTGGTGAGCATCAACTCTTCCGGCATGACCGTGCGCCAGTCGTTGCCGTTATCATAAACGCCAGAAGTCGATGGCCGCAGCCCTGACATCAACGAGGCACGCGAGGGATTGCAGACCGGCGCCGCGCAATAATTGCGGGTGAAGTAAACGCCTCGCGAGGCAAGCTTGTCGAGGTTTGGCGTCATCGTCTGAGGGTTACGACCGAGATAGCCAACCCAGTCGCGCATGTCGTCCACCGCGATGAACAGCACATTCGGTCGCGTGACCGTCGGCTCGGCCGCGGAAAGTAGTGTCGGCACTCCGAAGAGCGCAGCGACCAGGGAAAGTAAGTGACGGCGAGGCATGAATTGACTCCGGATCGTGTCGCGACCTTGATTGGGGACGGTCGGTCCACAACGACGTTTTACCAATGGCGAATTTTCAGATTTTGAGTGGTGTTGCGTCTATGGCAACTGTGGGCGGGGCGCCCACACATTCAGCGAATTGAAGTCCGTGGGGGCGGGGGGAGTAAGCTTCTCGTTCAACGAGCTCGATGTGGACGAGGAGCCTGGAAGCCAGGCTCCTCGTCGGTTTGGCTGAATCTGATTCCCTCACTTGGCCGTGGCGGGTTGACCTTGCGTGAGGAACCCACGTCCTTTGAGCCAGGTGGCACAGAGCTTCGGCCACGCCTGGAACGCCTCGTTCGGGGGGATCTTGTCAGCCCAACCCGTCCCGAGACCCAATCCATGCTGTCCCTTCTCGAACAGGTGCAACTCGACGGGCACCTTGGCTTTGCGAAGCGCCAGGGCGAACTGCAGGCTATTCTCGGGGACGACTCCATTGTCCTCATTCGTGTGCGCCAGGAATGTGGGGGGAGTGTCCTTTGTCACCTGTGTCTCGTTCGAGAGGCTTTCGACCAGCTCCTTCGGGGGATTCTCTCCGAGCAAACTCTTCAGCGAGCCGGTATGCCCGGCGGGCGTCCCCATGGCGATGACCGGATAGATCAGAATTGCCAGGTCAGGTCGGCTACTCTGACGTTCGATCGGATCGTTGGCGTCCGCCTTTCCTCCGTCGAAATGAGTGGCAGTCGTCGAGGCGAGGTGTCCGCCCGCTGAAAAGCCGATGATGGCGACGCGTTTCGGGTCCAGATCCCACTCCGACGCCCTCGCCCTGACCGTCCGAATGGCTCGTTGGGCATCCTCGAGCATCCGGGGATGCTTGTACTGCGGAGCAAGTCGGTACTTCAAGACGAATGCGGTCAGCCCCAGCGAACGGGCCCATTCGGCGACGTCTTTCCCTTCGTGTTCGGTCGCGAGAAATTGGTAGCCACCCCCCGGACAAATGACGATGGAGCCGCCGTTCACCTTGGCAACGTCGGGCCGGTAGACCGTGATCGTTGGCACGTCGTCAGCGTGAAACTCATCACCAGTCTTAGTTCCCAGTGCGCCTGGAGCCCCCTTAGCCCAGAGGGGGAAAGTCTTCGGCTCCTCGGCCGCGACGACACCGGAGGCCGCCACGAGGAAAGCCATGAACGCTCCGAAATTGGTCCACATGATTTGGGTTGCCTCGCGAGAAAATCCGGGAGATTCGGGTGCGAGGTTCCAGTGTGGCGGGACTGTGCTGCCCTGTCAAATCACCCGCCGAGTGGTTTTTTCCGTCAGATCGCGTTCACGAAAGTCGCCTGGAAACGATGGGGTTCGTGCACTTTCCTCGCGATGCGACTGCCTGATTTCGCGCCAACGGGTGGCCTCAAGGCAGAGGCCCACCTTATAATCGACTCCTGAAAAATCTGATTCGGTGGTTCAGCGAGGGGAACGGAGCACGATGACCCGCACTGCGACTTTAACTTACGGCGACCAGACCATCGAACTTCCCGTGATCGAGGGCACGGAGGGGGAGTTGGGGGTGGATATCTCGCAGCTGCGGGCCAAGACCGGCTTGATCACGCTGGATCCTGGTTTCGGCAATACCGGCTCGTGCCAGAGCGGCGTGACCTTTATTGATGGGGATCGAGGAATCCTCCGTTACCGTGGGTTGCCGATCGAAGAACTCGCCGAGAATTCCACGTTCATCGAGACCGCCTGGCTCCTCATCAACGGCAAACTCCCCAACGCCGCCGAACTCGACCAGTTTAGCAAGCGGCTGACAAAGCATGCACCCTTGCATGAGGGCTTCAAGAATCATTTCGAGGGGTTCCCGCTGAATGCGCCGCCGATGGCGATCCTCTCGGCGATGATCAACACCCTCTCGAGCTCCTCGTGCGATGGGCAGAAGACTCCTGAGGACGGGATTGACGAGCTTTCCGCCAAGCTGATGAGCAAGGTTCGGACGATCGCCGCTTACTCATACCGGAGGTCGCTCGGGCTTCCCTTCATCTATCCGGACCCGAAGCTTCGGTACGTGGCCAACTTCCTCCACATGATGTTCTCGATGCCGTACGAGCAACACATCGCCAGCCAGGAAGTGGTCGACGCCCTCAACCTGATTTTCATGCTGCACGCTGACCATGAGCAGAATTGCAGCACGTCGACGGTTCGGGTCGTCGGTTCGAGTAAAGCCAACCTCTATGCGTCGTGCGCCGCGGGTGTGGGGGCACTTTGGGGACCGTTGCATGGTGGGGCGAACGTGGCCGTGCTCGAGATGCTCGAAGCAATCCACAAGGGGGGGATGTCGGCCGCAGATGCCCTGGCGCTGGCTAAGGACAAGCAGAGCGGGTTCAAACTGATGGGTTTCGGGCATCGGGTCTACAAGAACTTTGACCCCAGAGCTTTGATCCTCAAGCGCGCCGCCGACAAGGTTCTCGAGCGTCTGGGCGTGCGAGATCCACTCCTCGACGTAGCTCGGAAGCTTGAGGAACTTGCGCTGATCGACCCGTACTTCGTCGAGCGGAAGCTCTACCCCAACGTCGACTTTTACAGTGGCATCATCATGCGAGCGATCGGCATTCCGACGTCCATGTTTACGGTCATCTTCGCGATCGGGCGGATGCCCGGATGGATCGCGCATTGGAAAGAGCAAAATCAAGACGGAGCGAGTCGGATCGCGCGTCCTCGTCAGATCTACATCGGGCCGAAGCAACTGTCCTATACGCCGATCGATCAACGTTGAACCGGTTCCGAAGAACCAGGCGACTGACTTGATTTCATGATGTACGCCGGCCGACACGAGACACGACTGAGCATCGAATCCTTGTGTGCTTGTCTGTTGTCGCGAAATCGTGATCAGCGTCACATGTCGTCGAGATCGCCTGGTTCTTCGTCGCGCTCTTCGTGATGGCGGCCGCGACGTTTCGAAAAAGGCCGGGCCCCTGCCCCACCGAATCTCATTTTTCATCGTTGCCGATGAACTCGGGTCGAAAAAAGTGGGGTTTCACATATCAGAGCTCCAGACGCCGAACCTCGACCGCCATGCCTCGGCTGGGGTTCAGCGGGAGCTTCATTGAGGTTTGGCCGATCTGTCCACCCCTCCGCACGGCCCTACTCCCCGGGCTCAGTCCCAGCCAGTTCAATATTCTGGGGCCAATCGGCGGACGAAGCGACCAGGCCGTATCCCCGAGTCCATGATCCTGGCTACTTGCTCGAGAGCCGGGGTTATTCGAGTGCGCTCCGCGAGACCGGGCCCTTGGCCAGCGTCCCGATGTTGGGCCCCGCCAGTTCGGCATCGAGCGCATGTACGCTCCAAGGCTCACCTCATCGCGCCAATTGAGATCTCGGTCGGGGCCTGATGTTGCATTGCCTGCGCCTGGGCTAGAATCTTGCCCTGCGTGTCCCTGCACGAGGCTGTCCTCTGGCTCGAACGGAGATCCTTCGCCGATGATGCTTCCCCATCACCGTATTCTTGTTCTCTTGACGATCGTGTCGCTTCCCGCGACGTCGTTCGCCTTGGGTGCGGACGTCCCCGAAACGGGGAAAGATGTTCCCAAGGGTGTCGTGACCAAGTACACCTTCGACCAGAGCAAGATTTTTCCGGGCACGGTGCGTGATTACTGGATTTACGTGCCTCAGCAGTACGACCCGGCCAAGCCCGCCTGCGTCTATGTGAACCAAGACAACGTTCAGTTCAATGCGCCCGCCGTCTTTGATCGCCTGATTCATGCGAAGGAGATCCCGGTCGTGATCGGGGTCTTTGTCACGCACGGACGTGTCAAGGCCCTCGCCGACTCGGCGCTCGATCGTTTCAATCGAAGCTATGAATATGATGGCCTTGGCGATCAATACGCCCGCTTTCTGCTCGAGGAGATCTTGCCCGAAGTCGAGAAAAAGTCGACTTCGGATGGCCGACCCATTCGCCTCTCAAAGGATGGCAACGACCGTTGCATTGGAGGTTCGAGCAGTGGAGCCATCGCCGCATTCACCGCGGCCTGGGAACGCCCCGACGCCTTCCGGCGCGTGTTCAGCTCGATTGGAACCTACGTGGGCTTGCGCGGAGGCAACGTGTACCCGACGCTGCTCCGTAAGTACGAGCCAAAACCGATCCGCGTCTTTCTCCAGGATGGAAGCACCGATCTGAACATCTATGGAGGTGACTGGTGGATGGCGAACCAGGAAATGGAACGATCTCTGAGCTTCGCCGGCTACGAGGTTCGCCATGTCTGGGGTGAAGGGGGCCACAACGCAACGCAGGCCACCGAGGTTTTTCCAGACGCGATTCGTTGGCTCTGGAAAGACTGGCCGAGTCCGGTGAAAGCCGGAGAAGGTTCTCCGCAACTCCGCGAAATCATCCACCCAGGCGAGGCCTGGACGCTCGTGGCCGACGGCTACAAATTCACGGAAGGCCCCGCATCAAACGCGAAAGGTGAGGTCTTCTTCAATGACATCCCCAACGCGAAGACGTATAAGATCGCTCTCGACGGTACAGTGAGTCTCTTCCTTCCAGATTCCCAGAAAGCGAATGGGCAGGCCTTCGGGCCCGATGGCCGGCTCTACGTCGTGGCCACCGGAACCGACCAAGTGCTTGCCTACGATGATGGAAAAGCGAGCGTCGTGGCTGACGGAATTCGCGGCAACGACCTGATCGTCCGAAATGATGGAACGATTTATGTCACCAATCCCAGCCGCACCAGCACAGAGCCGAGCAAGATCTGGATGATTCGCCCGGGCGGGGAGAAGCAGGTCGTCGACACCGGTTTGAAGTTCTCCAACGGCGTGACCTTGTCACCGGACCAATCTCTTCTCTATGTCGCCGAAAGCCGTTCGCGGTGGGTCTACAGCTATCAGATTCAGGAGGATCGGACCCTCGCATTCAAGCAGAAGTACTATCATCTTCACGTACCCGACAATGCCGACGACAGCGGCGCTGATGGCATGTGCGTGGATCGCGACGGCCGGCTCTATGTGGCCACCAGAATGGGCGTTCAGGTCTGCGATCAGGCGGGCCGTGTGAATTGCATCATTCCAACGCCCAATGGCAAGGTTTCCAACCTCCGCTTTGGTGGTGAGAACTTCGACACACTCATCGCCACCTGTGGTGACCGTGTCTTCAAGCGAAAACTCAAGGTGAAGGGCGCCAATGCCTTTCAGCCTCCCCTACGTCCCGCGCCACCAAGACTATGATCGATCACCCCAACCCGCCGACAACATGCGACTGAGCCTTCGAGCCTCCTCGTCACGGTTCTCGGGTTCGGTGGCTCTGGCACTGCCAAGGTCGGGGTTGACAATCCAGGCCATTCGGAATCAGATCAAGGGGCCACGCTTGTCGTGGTCCCTTCACGATTGAGTCTGATTCGCAAACGGTCAGTTTCCACCCCTCATTTCACTGGCAAGGGGGGGAAAAGATCGTCAGGGTTACCAAGCGATACGAGCGGGCAGCGGGAGCTGCCCCGGTGGCAGTATGCAGACCGATGGCGCATGCGGCGACACGGGTTGCGCTTTGATCTCCAAGGAAGGAGAAGCTCGATGATGACCGAGAGGTCCGAGACGCCAAGGTGGAGATGGCCCGTTGTCTTCGCGATCCTGGCCTTATTCGGGGGAGGCTGTACTGCGATGGGGACAGCCGATCGAGAGGCCGGATCCGGAACCACACTGAGCACCGACCCTGCGACCGTGAAGCCCGGGCAGACGATCGCCCCCCCATCGCTGGGTATCGACCTGAGCCGCTCATCAATTGACAACGGACGTGGCGAAGCGGCCTGACCCGAATGGCGATGGTTCTCGATCTGAGGATGCGAAATTCCGACTTCCCCCAAGATTGCTCGGGGTGTCGAGACGTGTACCCACCAGCAATTCCTCAAGAATCGAGCAGGCTGGCCCGCGGGATCCGCATAACCGGCGCAATTGTTAAAGTCGCCTGCCGGAGCGGTCGAAAAATAAAGCCAGGAGATTCTACGTCTACTGCTGACGCCGGTGATGCCCCTCCGTCCCGGATCAAGTTCTCGGGGGAGTTCGAATCATGTTGGTCCTCGTCAGGCGCCGGAAGCCCCGTGCCAGTCTCCTCGGCACGTTTCTGCTCGCTTCAATGGTGGTGCAAGCCGCTGTTGCTCAGCAGATGGCTCCGGCACAGGAACCTGTGGATTCCACCGCACCGGTGGTAGCCACACCTCCGAACCTCGCCGTTCCCCCCGCGGTCGTTGGTTCTGAAATGCTCTCGCCTCCTGCGACAACCCGTGAGGGTGCACTCGAAGAGCGAATCCGCCAGTTGGAAACGATGGTGAACACACTGTCGGGACAAATCCAGAAACTTCAACCTCCGACGGGGGGCGCGACAACAGGCGGTGCCGCGACAGGTGGTGCCGCGGCAGGTGGTGCCGCGGCAGGTGGTGCTGGTGGTACGGGAGAAGGAGCCGGCCCAAACCCTGGCTCGGGTGATACCGGATCGGCTGCGAACCTCGCCACTCCGTCAGGAAGCGGTGGAGCGTCTGCTCCTGGTCAGTCCTCTCCGCCGAACCCTTCGCCCTCCGCGCGGTTTGATGCGCCGACTCTCCTTCAGAACGTGCCCGGAAAAGTCAAGTTCGGTCCGGGTTTCGAGATCAAGAGCAACGACGACGAGTACTTTTTTCAGTTTCACAATTTGTCACAATTTGATTATCGCGGCTATCTCCAGGGGGGGCAGGATCCGACCCACGAGACGTTCGCGATCCCTCGCCAGTGGTTCATGTTCAGCGGTCGGATCACACGACCCTTTGGTTACTTCGTCTCGCTCCAGAACGGGCTGGATACCGTCTTTTTGCTCGACGCCTTCCTTGATATCGACTATGACCCACGTCTTCAGTTGAGGATTGGTCGTTACAAAACGCCGTTCACGTACGAATTTTATGTTGAGCCGGTTCAGGGCCTGATGGCGCCGGAACGGTCGCTGTTCTTCAATAATTTCGGGTTGAATCGTGATGACGGCATCATGGCGCACGGCCGGATCCTCGATTCTCAGGTCGACTACGCCGTCGCGCTTCAGAACGGGACCAGGAACGGATTTCTCGACCAGAACGACGCGAAAGACGTCGCGGCATTCGTGAACTGGCGTCCCTTCCGTGACGAGGAAAACACGCTTCTCGAGAATTTCAACATCGGCGGCTCGGTCGTTGCCGGCAACCAGAACAACATACCGCTTCCGCAAACCCTCAGAACGGCTATTGCAACAACTGGCAATCAGATCATTGGTGTCCCCTTCCTCAACTTCAATAACAATGTCCGTGAGTCGGGCGACCGTGCTCTCTGGGATCTCCATGCAGCCTGGTACTACAAGCAATTCGCCCTCGTCGGGGAGTGGGGCAGCGGCTTTCAGGACTACGCAAAGGTCGGGAATCTTGCGAATCGGACTCATCTTCCGATCGACAGCTTCTACGTCCAGGCCGGCTACTACCTGACCGGCGAAACCCGTAGCAGTGTCGGCATTGTGAAACCACTCCATCCCTTCGATCTGCGTCGCGGACAGTTCGGCCTCGGAGCTTGGGAATTGACCGCCCGGTACAATCACCTTGAAATCGGCTCTCAGGTCTTCACCAGCGGACTCGCCGATCAGAACCTCTGGGCAAACCGGGTCAGCATGGTCGATGTCGGATTGAACTGGAGCCTGACGCAGTACGTCAAGATTTACCTCGATTGGCAGCACTCGGACTTCAATAACCCTGTCTTGTTCGCTCCCGGAAGACGACAGAAGACCAGCGATATGCTGATGGCTCGATTCCAGCTCTTCTTCTGAGCAGCAGTCGGCCCACATGACGAACACAAGATTCAAGGGCTTCGCCGCCAGGGCGAAGCCCTCTCTTTTTTGTCAAGGATCCGCGAAAGCCGCCTGCGGGAAGCGGCGTTCACCTCATTTTTCAGCTACTCTGCCGGGCCACGCGATTTTTGAGCCACTTCAACCCCCAACATTCTTGCTCGCTCAGCCGCGGTCTTCACGGTCCCGATAGCGTTCCCAGAGTGTCCCGAGCACCAGCGCCGCGCCTGCGGTGATCCGGAGGTCCACCACGCTTGAGACACCCGACCGGCCTGGGTTGATCTCGATCGTCGGGACGCCCGCTGCTCGCGCACGCAGCACCGGCGCGGCGATGTACGGGAAGACACTGCTGGTGCCCACCGAGAAGACGACGTCGAATCCCAGGTCCATTTCGCGTTCCAGCCGCTCCAACTTCTCGACTGGGAGTTCCTCGCCGAAGAGAACGACGTCGGGGCGAAGGATCGCGTTACACAGAGGGCAGAGAGGGAGCATGTCCAGGTGGGCGAAGTCGTCCACCTCTTCACGGAAATCACAACGAGTGCAATCAATGAGATGAATGTCGCCGTGGATGTCGATAACATGATGCGATCCGGCTCGGCGATGGAGTCCGTCGACGTTCTGAGTTAGTACCCAGACCGCCGCGAAGCATTGCTCCATCGCGGCGATGACTTGATGAGCCTTGTTTGGAGCGACGCCTCGGCAGGCCCGTTCCAGTTCGATGAGGTACTCCCAGGTGATTTCCGGGTGCAAGCGCATCATCGGGCCGGACATGACCTCTTCGATCGCATAGCCGTGACGGGTGAGGCGCTCATCGCCGTAGAGTCCGCCAACGCCTCGATAGGTTGGTAGACCGGAGTCGGCGGAGATCCCTGCTCCGGTGATGAAGAGTAGACGCTGGTCGGGCCGTAGCAGTCCGAGCACTTGGTCGATTGCGTGGGAATCGGCATCGGTCAAGGGCATGATTACCTCTCAGCCAGGTTCACCTGGAAGCCGAGTGATGCCGTCAGGATCAGGAAATTAGAATCGATTAAGTAGGCGACTTATGATATCACGTCTTATCCGGAATAATCTCTTTGGAGAGTGATGGGACCGGGACATAAAAGGTCGAGTACCGCCGCCCGTTCGTGTAAGGCCTGCCCTTGGGGTCCTCGACCAGGACCGTGGCCCGCTTCGTGATTCGGTTGATCACACCGACATGGCGCAGACCCTCATGCTCGAAACTAACGCGATCGCCGACCCGGACTTGGTATACCGCGGCGGCCCGCTCCTGCGGCGTCACGAGATCGTGGGTTGCTCCCTCGTGTCCGAAGATGCGCCGCGACAGAGTGTGGAAGTTAGCGGCCGAGCAGCTCGACTGACCCCAGGCGAGGAACTCGGCCAGGTGGAGTAACTCGTGCTCGAAGATCCGCTGAAGGATCTCCAGCCGATCGCGACATACCAGTCCCCGACGGTGACCAGTCGCCCTGGTTCGCGGAAGTTCTGAGCCAGCAGCAGGGTCGAGACGGCAATCTCATACTCAACCCGCTCGACCACCCCGGTCAGTGTCTGCCGGCGCTCCCGGCGCATGTAGGTCTTACCGGCCGCGCGGGTCATCCGGGCCGAGGGCCGTAAGGTCACCTCGCCGACGCCATCCTCTCGGAGCATCCGGCCCAGCAATCCATCGAAGAATCTGGCATCGTAAAGGTCGAAGAGCAGGCGCAGGTCGGCGGTCCCCAGCGAAGTGAAGTTCCCGGTGCGGACATACTGAGAATGGAGGAGCATCTCATCATAGATATGCCGGTTTCTTCGGGCGACCTCGTCGGCGATGTGGTGGAGCGCGGTAAAGCTGGCAGGACGATCCAGATGCGGTGCCATGTGGGGCGATCGAGGATGAGGACGGTTCATGGGGCGCCATCGATCGGGTTTTCGGGACTCTCAATGGGTTCAGGTCTTATTTCAGGCGAGATGATCACGGGACGCAAGCCCGTCTCGGACGCGGAGGTCAAATCTCTCAACGGACGGCGGGGGACGCAGTGGTAGACCCGTCTCAAGTGGTAGGATCAGCGTCGGTCCCTCGGCCGGCGTGGTCCGGTTCGCTCGACTTGGCCGTAGGGTCACTGCGGGAATGGCGAGCAGGCGACGAGCTTTCTCCGATCGTTGGATCACCTTCGGCGAATGATGAAACCGGGACCTTGTCGACCCCGGACTCGCTTCGGGCTACTTTCGCAATCGTGGCACATCGACTTTCGGCCAAGGGCCTCACAAGGGTCCGAGAATGGCTCCGGACATCTGGCCCTCGTTCCGGGGGCTGAACCGAGCACCAACCTAATGGAAAGGCCCCGTGTCCCACTCAGTTTGAGAGGGAAACGGGGCAGCTCGTAGGGCAAGTCTAATGACAGCGCCTCCCCTCAAATGAGGGAGACTTTCCGCCGCATCCTCAGCGGAGGCGGGGGTTGCGTTGGTCGTTCGACCGGGGCGGCTTGACCAGGTTGTTGAGCAGGTCGCTCGCTCCTCGTTTGAGGACCGACTTACCTGCATCTCTCAAGCCAACTTTCATACCCCTGCGATCGATCGTGGGATGAGAGAGCGTTCCACCAATGGGCAGGCCGACTTTCAGCCCTTCCAGCAACTCCTTCGCCTCGGCGCTATTGCCGAGCATCCCTTGAGTGATGGGGACCTTCGCCCGCATCGCGATCGTCTGGTCGAATCCGACCGAGCCTTCGAATTCGAGCTTGGCGTCACGGCCCACGGGAATCGACAGTCCGCGTTGATTGACGCGTCCGTCCGCGATCGCCAGTTCAATCGGCTGGTCGAGACGAAGTCCCGACGCCCCTTTCTGGCCGGTCAATGTGATGAGTTCACCCGCGAACGGCCCCGGTGCAAAGTTCACGTCCTGAAATTCGACGCGTCCGATCAGGGTGGAGTGGGTCGAATCGTCTCCATTGATCGGGTAATCCGCCTTGGAGATCGTGACGGAGGCCTTGCCGGTCACCCTCGTGGCATCGTGTAGCATCGGCGCGATGTAGGCGAGCAGGCTGCGCGAAACGTCGTCGTTGATCTCCGCCCCTTTGATTTCCGAGCCCGGGGCCAGCCGGAAGGTGACTGTCCCCGCCTTGTCGACGTCGAGGCTTGGTTTGAGGATCGTCGGCCCATTGTTGATCGTCGTCTCGATCGGGTCGATTGTCCCCACTCCACCACTCCAGTGCAGGACAATTGGAGTGGGTGCGACCTTGAGTCCGAATGCAATCGCCTCGAACCGGTCGAAGCCAAGCTCCGCTTCCAGTTCCTGGAGCACGCTGCCCGAACCCTCGGCCGTGAGTGGCCCACGAATCATGAATGGGCGAGCCTCACCGCGAACTTTGGCTTTCGGTTCGATCGACTCGGCCACCAGGGGATCAAGCACCGCCCAGTTCGGGTCGAGGGTGCCGGCGAAGTCGGCAAACCGCCGATCCCCCTTCGTGTTGAGGTTTCCCTTGGCGTGAATGCTCGCGTGGCGGATCGCCATCGCCATGTTCACAATTTCGATCTGGTCGAAACTGGGGGAACTCTGGGTATGCATCGCGAGGACCGCTGGCGCCAGGATCCGGCGAGGGCTTCCTTCTGAACCAGCCATTGAGAGGTCGGGCGACTGGAATGTTGTCGAGGCGGTGATCGCGCCTTCAGGCGTAATGTTGATGCCCGACTTCAACGAAAAGGCCCCGGCCAGGTCCATTGCCGCTCCCCCCGACCACCATGCATAGCTCCGGTCGATTCGAGCGAGATCCCCTGTCAGCGTTCCCTCCACGTGAAGAGCGCCGCCCCGGTTCAGACCAATGATCTTCAGGCCCTCTTCGCCGATTGCAACCGGTTCCGGCTTCAGCGCGTCCGGAAGTGATTGCAGCTCGAGCGTCCCCGTCGTCGAGTCGAAGCGGCCCTTCACTGCAAGCCGGACGGGGTCGAGAACGGCTGCGGGGGGAGGGTTCTGAGGAAGTGGAACCAAAGCCAGCCGCAGTTCGTCGATCTGGAAGGCTCCGTCGGTCGTCGTCGTCGAGAGCTTGGTGGATGCGGTCAGATCGTCGGACTTGAGCGCGAACTGGGCCACGTTCCACGAGTTCGGAATCGCGGAATCGGCCAGTGGTCC
Source organism: Singulisphaera photorubra (assembly GCF_045290345.1). Lineage (GTDB taxonomy): Bacteria > Planctomycetota > Planctomycetia > Isosphaerales > Isosphaeraceae > Singulisphaera. Next base: position 9,164,817 of record NZ_CP155447.1, read on the forward strand.
GGTGGCGCCGAGGTCGAGGCGAACGGCCTTACGCGCGATTGGTTCGGCCGTTAAGCCGACGACGCGAAGCGCGAGGAACTCGGCGGCCAGTCGACTGGTGTATCGTTGTTTCTCCGGGCGCCGAAAATCGAAGGCGATCCGTCCCTTGCCGGACATGTCGAGCGTACCGAAATCGATCAGGTCACGCAGTTGGTTCTTGAGCCCTTCGAGATCGACGGTGGCCGAAACTTTGACCCCGCTCTCGAGGTCGCCTGCCCCCGTCGCGTCGAGGAATGCGGTTTTGACGGCGAACTGTTCCACCTTGATGTTGTCAGGTCGCTGGAGGATGTGGACGGAGAGGCTTGCCGGATCGCGAATGGCAATCAATTGTCCCTTGTCCCGTGCTTCCAAGTCGGAAACTCGGGCTTCGGCCACCAGCTTACGACCTGGCCCCTTTTCGGCATCAGCGATCTCGATGTCGAGTCTTGCCAGGCCTTTTTCAACCGAGAGCCCTTCGCGGACGTGCAAAACGTGGGGAAGCTGTCGCGCCAGGGCGGCGAGATCGAGCTGGCCCTGAATTTTTGTGGAAACCGACTGCGAGCCGGTCGTCAGCTTGGCTGTCGCCTTGAGCGAACCGAGCGGACTAGCCAGGTCGAGTTGCCGCACGTCCCATGCACCACCGGTCTCGGCGATCTCGTAGTTTCCGCCGACCCGATCGAGTTGGAGTCGATCGCCAGCCAATGCTGTGCCTGTCGCCTCGAGCCCCAGGACTTCACCTTGGCCCGAGAAACTCCACTGTTCGGTTTTCCGGACCGTCGAATAAGTCCCGTTGAGACGGCCCCTCATCGTCACGCCACCGGAGTCGACGCTCCAGGGCCAATGACGAGCAACCAACTTGGCCGTGAGAGGAGGGATGCCCGAGTTCGGAGCGCGATGATCGAGCTCTCCACTGATCTCAAGCGTCGAATCGTCCTTTTCCGAGGGATTCGCGAGAACGACCTGCCAGGTCACAGGCCCTTTCACGGCGGGCATTTTAGCCGAGAGTTCAAAACGACGGGCTCGGATCGGTTCCGGTAGCTCGGGAGCCCGCACGCTGAGCGAGCCATTGATGAGCTTGACCGAGATCGCGTCCCAGGGGCGCCCCGGTTTCGCGGATTTCGGGGCTGGTTCCTTCGGGGCCGGCTTGTTTGGGTCCTCCTTGAGCAGAGAATCCAAGGCATCGACCAGGTCGATCGAACCGTCAGCCCGACGCTCGATATCGATCTTGGCTCCGTCGAGGACTAGAAGCCCCCCCACGGGATTACCCGTCGCCAGGCTGGGCAACGATCGCTTGAGACTCAGGCGAGGGATCGTGACGAGCGCCTTCCCTTGTTTATCTCGGAGGACGACCCCGCGCATCTCCTGCTGACCAAACCAGGAGAATCTCAAGCCTCCGATCTCGAGCCGACTCGGCGCCAGTGCTTGATTGGCTGTCGAGACGACCATGAGTCGAACAGGAGAAGTTGACGCCAGCCAGGGTAGACTCATCAAAGTCAGAGCTGGGATCAATACTGCGGCAAGGAGAAACCTCCGGAGCCATTTTCGAGGCTTGCGAGGTGAATTGGTGAGCGACATCAGTCCTTGACTCCCCGGAACCCTCCGTAGTCCGGCATTGAACACGCATCTTTATAAAACTCCGGATCGAGAAAAACCTCAAGATCAACCACCACTTGTCCACCCGATCGAAGTCAGCGTCGTAAAATGGGATACGCTTAGTCGTCGGCAAACCCCGACCTCAACCCCAAAACCTCTGGCTTTCTGAAGGGTTTCGGTGGTTTGCGGCGATTGGGCAGCCTGGTGGTTTTGGAAGAGTGCTTGTCTCATTGAATAGAATCAATGAGAATGAGAGCATCAGGTTTGATGGGCGAAGTTGCCGAGCGTTCGTGATCGAGAACCAGGTCGGGAAAATGATCGTGTCTGCGAGGCGCGATCGCGACTAAGGCTTCGATCAGCTCTGAATCGTCACACCAGATTTCGGAGACACGGACCATGAGTCGACGCATTCTTTCGATACTTACAGTCTTGTCGTGCGCGGTTCTTTCGACGATGCCAAGCGTGGGGCAAGAACCGGTTCAGAAGCCAAAAAAGAAGGTGATCAAGTCGGACGAAGAGTGGGCCAAGATCTTGACTCGGAGCCAGTTTCTCGTGTGCCGATTGAAGGTCACCGAAGAGCCGTTTTCGGGTCGGTTGCTCAACAACCATGCCAAGGGAACGTATGACTGTGTGGCCTGCGGTGCCGAGTTGTTCAACTCACGAACCAAATTCAATTCGGGGACGGGGTGGCCGAGCTTTTGGCGGCCGATTGATTTGGAAAACATTGCTACCGAGATTGATAACAGCGAGGGATCCCCTCGAATTGAGGTCCTTTGTGAGAGCTGCGGCTCGCATCTCGGTCACGTCTTCAATGACGGCCCCGCACCGACCGGCCTGCGCTACTGCATCAACTCGATCGCCTTGAAGTTTGTTCCGGAACGTAAACCCGCGAAGCCCTCGAAGGCAAAGTCGGAATCCGAGTCGGGTTCCGAATCTGAGTCCGAGGCGCCGAAATCGGAAGCCAACGCAGACCCATCGGCATCGAAGTAGGTGTCGGAGTCATGGGTCTGGGTCGATAGGCCAGACTGATCAATTCCCCCCGCCTCGAACTCCCTCGATTTCAGACGACTTGCCCCTCTGCTGAGGGAGAGGCTGACTCAGGCCTTGTTCCTCAGGGATGAAGGTCGTACTCACGAATTTTATCGAAGAGTTGGCGACGGGAGATGCCGAGTCGCGCGGCCGCCTTGGTGCGATTCCCTTCGCAGGCGATCAAGGCGCGATGGATCGCGCGCCGCTCGACTTCGGCGAGCAGGGCTCGCAACGGCAACGAATCGTCCGTTTCGGAAGGCTCGGCCGCCAGGCTTGATCCGGGCTCGTCGACATCCAGGTGTTCGGGGAGAATCGGCCGCCCGCGCGCGGCGATTGCGGCTCTGGCTAGGAAGTTCTCCAGTTGCCGGACGTTGCCGGGCCAAGGGTTCGCGAGAATCTTTTGCGAGGCCTTGGGGGTCAAGCTGAGGCTGACCCACCCATACTTCCGTTCGAGTCTCCGCAGGATGTGCTCGGCCAGGGGGGTGATGTCATCAGTACGCTCCCGCAAGGGGGGGATGGCGATTCGGATGACGTTCAAGCGATAGAACAAGTCTTCGCGAAATCGACCGGCAGCCACGTCCTTGGGGAGATCTCGGTGGGTTGCCGAGACCACCCGGGCGTCCGTTTTGAGGGTCTCGGTTCCTCCCACACGCTCGAATTCCCGGCGCTGGAGGACACGGAGCAGCTTGGCCTGGGCGGCCTGGGGAAGCTCGCCCACTTCGTCGAGAAAGATCGTCCCCCCCGCCGCACGCTCGAATCGGCCGGGACGCTGGCGATCGGCTCCAGTGAAGGCGCCTCGTTCATGGCCGAAGAGCTCGCTTTCGATGAGACCGTCGGGCAAGGCTCCGCAGTTGACCCTCACGAACGGACCTTCGCCACGACGCGAGTGAGTGTGTAGGGCCGAGGCGACCAGCTCCTTGCCGGTGCCGCTCTCACCCACGATCAGAACGGGTTCGTCGGTTGCCGCGGCGCGTCCGATCGCCTTATACACCTCGCGCATCGGTGGGCTCTGTCCGACCATCTGAGGTTCGTCCTCAGGAGATTCGCCCGTTTCATCGACGTCAACCTCGGCTCGTAGCGATCGAACCTCGGCAGCCAGAGATCGCTGGTGCAAGGCTCGTTTCAAGGTCAGTAGGACCTCGTCGAGATCGAACGGTTTGGAAAGATAGTCGTAGGCTCCCTGTCGCATCGCCTCGATCGCCGCGGTCGACCCGCCGAAGGCAGTGACCACGATGACCGGGAGATCCGACAGGGCCGGACCGAGCTCGCGGAGGACGTCGAGGCCATCCCGACCGGGCATCTTCAAATCCAGGAGCACGGCGGTTGGGGGCTCCGCTCGAATCGAGGCGAGGGCCTCGAGCCCGTCGGCGGCCTCGGACGTGCGGTATCCCTCGGACTGAAGGAGTCGGACGAGGTTGCGACGGATCGTGCGATCATCATCGGCGACCAAGATCAGGGCCGGTTCGCTCATCGGATCAGACTCCATGGCCGTCCCGTCTGAGAATCGGCAACGTCAAGGTGAAAAGTGCCCCTCGTTCCGACCGTCCCGGTTCGGAACGAAGGTCGCCGCAGTGTGCCAGGACGATCTCGCGAGCGATCGCGAGCCCCAAGCCCGTCCCGCCGGCCTTGGTGGTATAAAAGGGCTCGAACAGGTGGGCGAGGACTTCGGGCGAAAGGCCGGGACCCGTATCGGCCACTCGAGCCTCGACGACCCCCGCAATGACGTCGGTCCGGGTCGAGAAGCGAAGTGTTCCTCCGCCCGGCATGGCCTGAAGTGCGTTAGTTGATAGGTTACGGAAAACCTGCACGATCGCCGGAGGAGCCATCAGAATCGGCGGGAGGTCGGGATCGAGGTCGAGTTCTACCGTGACCCCTTGCGCCTCGGCGCTGGCGGAGGACAGCCGGGCGACCTCCGCGACGACTTCATTGAGATCGCTCGGCATCAGGTCCTGGGCGTCGGCCCTGGAGAAGTGAAGCAAGCGAGCCACGATACCTTCGAGGCGATCCACTTCGTCGACGAGCCCCTCGAACGACTCGGCATCGGGACCGATACCTCGTTGCCAGAGCTGGACCGTGGAACGGATCCCCGCCAGCGGATTGCGGACCTCGTGGGCGACTCCCGCGAGGAGTTTACCGAGCGCGGCGAGTCGCTCCGAACGCCTGAGCTCGGTTTGCAGTTGCTCACGTTCGGCCGCCTGGCGCCGGACGGTTCGGGCAAGCTCCGCCATCAGCACCAATGAGAGCGCGATGCCGCCAAGAGCGAGTCCGGCCGCGAGTTGATAACCCTGGATCGACCGGTTCAGGAACAAAGGGTCTTCCAGCCGGATCATCGTCCAGGTCGCGGCGACGACCTGGCCTCGCACGGCGACCGGAGCGGTCCGGATTGCGACCAGGCTCGGCTGGCTGACTTCGACGATGAACAGGCTCTGTTTCTTCCGGATAGCCGCGTCGATCTGAATCTCGATGAGCTCGGCCTCGGATCGAGGGGGCCCCGCACGACGGCTGTTTGGCTCCAGCTTGTAGGTCGGGGGCGGTGGAGGAGCGGTCGGGAACGCTGCGCCGAGGAAGCGGTTGAAGTCACGGACGTAATAGCCGCCTTCGACTCCATCGAACGGAGCCAACGCCTCGGTGGCTTGCGCCGAGAGATCACGATCGAGCGCGTCCCAATCGGCCGGATCGAGGTAGTCGGGCCAGCGTGGCGCCCGGACGAGGACCGATATTCCGCGTTTCGCCAGACTCTCTCCCGCACGGTCGAGCACCCCTTTGGCAGAGGCGCGGCGCCGCTCGCGTTCGATGACCGAGGTGGACGTCATCCAGAGCGATGTCAAGGCGGCCACAAAGCACGCGACAACCACGCCGATTTGCCATTTGAGCGGGATCCGTATCCTCGGACGCGCCATGATCCTCGCCTTGAGCCAGATGAGAGAGGAACCTGATTCCCACAGACAAAGCAATCATCGGGCCAATCGTGTTCTTCGGGGGAATCGTCGGTCATTCGTGACGACCGGCGTCGATCGTATCGGATGAGCCCCCGTTCGTGGGCGGAAATCCCCCTCCGATCCGGGGGGTTCGTGCCCATGACTGGCGTCTCGTGAACCAAAAAGCGAGTGAAATCGCGACTTATTGGCTTTGGCATCAGTCGTGCTTTGAGCCTCAAGAGACGGCGCGATTGGCGTTGTCGCGAAGTACGGACAAGGCCGGGGCCAAGGAGAACTAAGCCGTGATCAAGATCTTGACGATGGGCGCCAGCAGCCTGATCGGTATCGCGTTGGTTGCCGCGCAACCTCCTCCTGACGAGGAGCGAGGTGGTCCCCCCCCTCCTCCGCCTCCTCGAAAAAAGGCCGACGAGCCACCGGGTGGCGCGCTCAGACGCGCTTACGAGCTTCTTCGCCGACTTCGAGCTGACGGCCGATCTTCCGGTCGCCCCGAGGAACGTCTCAAGGACTGGACCGAGCGGGCCTCAACGCTCTATCGCGATGCAGTTAAGGCCCACAAAGAGGGAGACGAGCGTCGCGCCCACGAATATGGCATTGCGGCTCATGATCTGGCCCGCGCTGTGGAGCATTCAAAGAACGCCTCGGTTTACGAAGAACGCGACAGTGACCTACCGCCCCCCCCCGAAGGGGGACGAGGAGGCGACCACAATCCGGTCCGTGGCGATCTCTGGCATGCTCATGACCGGGTCCGCGGTGGCCTCGACGCCCCCAAGGACGAGGCCGACAAGTTCTACATCGACGCGGCACGTGACCTCTACAATGCGGCACGTCGCGATGCCGAAGCAGGCCGCCTAGATCGAGCCGGGGAACTCGCCAAAGCCGCCATCGCGATCACCCACGTTTCCGAACATCTCGCCCATGCGCTCCACGACGGTCCCCCCCCTCCCCACGACGGTGATCGTCCTGAGGCGAAGGGTGAGTATGGTGAGCCGAGGCGCCAACCTCACGATGGTGAACGGCCCAAGGCAAAACGCAAAGAGTTCGAGCCAAAACGCAAAGGCATCGCGGCGAAACGCAAGGAGTTCGCACCGAAAGAACCGCCCCGCGAGGGCGATCGACCGAGAGACGATCGTCGCGAAGGGCTGCCGCCTCCGCTCTGATCGGAACGACCCTGACTTTTGGGCGGGAGACCTCGGTCTCCTGCCCAGCTCTCATCACCGAGCAAAAGCACGGGAATTTCCCGGTTGCGCGGCCGGCCCGGCCGGTTGAGATTCCCCTCTTCAGGTATCGCCTGCCGGCCAGGCACGTTCAGGTCAGGGTTTCGACCGGAATCTCGCCGACGTTCTCGAAAATGAGAGTCGGGCGGAAGGGATACTGCTCCACTGTTTCACGCGAGCTGACTCCAGAGAGGACGAGGATCGTTCTCATCCCAGCTTCGGTCCCGGCGAGAATGTCGGTGTCCATTCGATCGCCCACCATGAACGAATCGGCCGAATGGGCTTCGAGCTTTCGGAGCGCAGTCCGCATCATCAACGGGTTGGGTTTGCCGACGAAGTAGGGTTTTCGGCCTGTCGCCAGTTCGATCGGTGCCACCAAAGCGCCGCAGGCCGGCTGAATTCCTTGTTCCGAGGGACCGGTCAGGTCGAGGTTGGTCGCCACGAATCGAGCCCCACCCACGATGAGTCGGGTGGCCCGCTCAATTTTCTCGAAGTCGTAGCTCCGGGTATCGCCGACGACAACATAGTCCGGTTTTGATTCGGTCAGCGTGTAGCCGACGCTGTAAAGGGCATGCGTCAAGCCCGCGCCACCGATGACATATGCGGTCCCACCGGGCTTCTGCTGGTGAAGAAAGTCGGCCGTCGCGAGTGCGGAAGTATGGAAGCTCGACTCATCGACGTCGACTCCCAACTGGCCGAGTCGATGGCACAGATCGCGCGGGGTCCACTGACTGTTGTTGGTCAAAAAGAGGAACTTGTGACCTCCCCGCCTCAGCTTTTCGAGAAAGTCGAGGACTCCGGGGATCAGGCGGTGGCCGTGGTAGATGACCCCGTCCATATCCACGATGTAGCTGGGCGGCATTTCCCGAGAGCACTCCGAACGACCTGAAGCGTCGCCTTTGGTTCCGTGACCTCATTCTATCACGGGCTTATCACTCCGGCGACCGGGTTGAGAGCGGTCCCCGCCATCCCTCGTAAACGAGCGACCTGACGGGATTCGGGGCGTGGTTGAGAGAGGCTCTGCACGCCTTGACGGGCTCGGGTGGAGAATCGCCTCAAAGACTCGGTAGACTCGTGCGTGATTATTTGTCGAATGGCTGTCGGGCCGCTTGAAGACGCTTGATGATGGATCGAAGCTCTCGCTCCCGGTTCCCCTGCGCCTCGTTTTCATCGAGCCGCCGATTCTTGAACGCTTCGAACTCCCGGCGAGTCTGCTGTAACGTCTGAAAAAGGTCATCCCGTTCGCGGCGGATCGAGGCGAGTTGGCCAGCCACTTTTTGAAGTTCGGCGAGTCCATCCTGCCGGTCACGATCCCATCTTGAGTTGACGGCCGATCGCTCGAGTTCTAGTCGTTCGCGTTTTTCCGACAGCTCTTCGAGTTGCTCGTCCAGGAAACGTTCCCGCTCCTTGACCAAGGTATGCATCTCATTCCGCAACTGTGAGACAAACTCTCGTTCTTCTTCGAGTCGCACTCCATCGAGAGCAACCCCCGCGAGTGTTTCGCCCAGTCCATGGATTTCTTCGTGGGCCGCGGTGAGGCCATCTCCAAGTTGCTTTAATTCCCCCGCGAGCCGATCGCGTTCGATGACCGCTAGATCGCGTTCGCTCAGAGCGCGGTCACGTTCGCCCTTGATCACCTCGAGTTCGCTGCTGGCCTTCTGACGCTCGATCATGACTTGATCGAGTTCGAGATTGGCTCGGGCGAGTTTCCCTTCATACTCGAGTCTCTGCGCGTCGAGGGACGCTCGAAGTCCTGTCAATTCGCCTCTGAGACGGGTCGTGTCCGTGCGATACGACTGCTCACGTTCCTTGGCGAGCGTCTCGGCTTCCTCCTGAAGTCGAGCGTTGAGTGCGGCCGACTCTTCGTACTCGACCCGTTGTTCCTCTGCTTGCTTTGTGAGCCTCTGAAGTTCATCCTCGAGCCTGATGGCGTGCATTGCTGCATCGCGAAGCGCGAAGGCTTCGACACGAAGTCGATTGGCTTCCGACCGAACGACCTCGCATGCGGCCAAGTCGTCTTGAACGAGCCGAATATGCTCAATCGCCTGTCGCAGTTGCGACTCGAGATTCTCGGCGCGGAGGTGAAGGGAGACTCGTTGATAATTTGCCGCGACAAATCTTGATGCGAGGCGGTCGTTCTCCGTTTTCAGCTCGCACAGCTCTTCCTTGAGCTGTTGAATCTCTTGCTCTTGAACTTCCGTCCTGACTGGCGATTCGGCTGGATTTTGCTCCGCAACGCCCACCGAAGCGATGGAAACGGAGTTGAAGTCTTCCCTCGCCTCGGCGACGAAAAGATGGCCGCAGTGATTGCACACGACCTTTTGACCAAGGTAATTGACCCTGACACGAAGTTCCCGCTGGCATTGGTTGCAGGAAATAAGTACGTGTTCGGACATGGAAATTAAGGGTCCACTGCGAGGGCGAGCGGCGATCAGACCTCAGGAGTTGATTTGCGGACGGGAGGACGCGCGAGCGAAGCCAATGGGAGAATTTGAAATCGTCGCTGGTGCAAGCTCGTTCAGGCAGGTGATTCCATCGCTACTTCGATTCGCGCTCTGCGCTCTCGCACCGTAGCGATCTCGGGCTGATGGTAAGACCCTGTCCGACGGGCGCTTCGGTCATAAAGTTGGCCGCTTCGGTTCGGTCGTTCCCGCGCACTCGCATCTTCCGCCGGAACCCGGGCAGGGTCAATCCGAAACACTTTGGGTTGTGAAAAAAAAGCCAGCAAGCCGTGCCCCTGAAAAAAGAAACCGGTCGACCTCTCGGCGAACAAAGCGCCGATTGCAAGTTCAAGGCGCCCGTGAGAAGATGTCCCATCGCAAATTCCGCTCGATGGCACGAGGAAGCCAAGCGACATGTTCCACCGATCCGTGTTCCTGACGATGGCGGTGCTTCTCATGGGACTCAGCGACATCCCACTTGCTTCGGGTGCGCCTGAGGTGAACGACAACGACGTGAAGGCCCAGCGATTCGTCAGCGATCATGTGACTCGGATCCGGCCTCTGGAACGGTCCGCCGCCCTGTCCTGGTGGAACGCCAACGTCACGGGCAAGGACGAGGACTTCGCGGCCAAGGAAGAGGCTCAAAACCGACTGGACGCCGCCCTCGCCGATCGCCAGCGGTTCAGTGAGCTCAAGGCCATCAAAGAAAGCCCAGTGTCCGACCCTGCCCTCAAACGCCAGATCGAAGTGCTCTATCTGAGCTACCTCGAGAAGCAGGTCGATCCTCAGTTGCTTCGGAAGATCAGCGCCAAGGCGAACGCGATCGAGAAGGCGTTCAACGCGTACCGTGCCACGGTCGACCGCCGCGAAATGACCGACAGCGAAGTGCGCAAGGTCTTGAAGGAATCGAACGACCAGCCACGGCGCCAGGCGGTCTGGGAAGCGAGCAAGGGGGTTGGACCAGCCGTCGAAGCGGATTTAAAGGCACTCGTCGCACTCCGGAACGAGGCGGCGCACACGCTCGGCTTCAAGAACTACCATGCGATGCAGTTGCATCTGAACGAGCAATCGCAGGAGCAAGTTCTCACTCTGTTCGACGAACTGGATGCACTCACGCGAGCACCCTTTCGCGCGGCGAAGGCGGAGATCGATGGCAAGCTCGCCGCGAACTTCGGATTGAAGGTTGACGAGCTTCGTCCCTGGCACTATCACGATCCTTTCTTCCAAGAGACGCCCGCCGTCTTCAAGACCGACCTCGACGAGGCATACGCCAAGGCCGACATCCTCGAGCTCTGCCGGAAGTTCTATGCCGGGATCGGCCTGCCCATCGAAGACGTCATCAACCAGAGCGACCTCTACGAGAAGCCGGGGAAGAGCCCCCACGCCTTCTGTATTGATATCGACCGTGAAGGTGACGTCCGGGTCCTGGCCAATATCGTGCCCAACGAGTATTGGATGGGCACGATGCTCCACGAGCTCGGTCATTCCGTCTACAGCAGCAAGAATATTCCTCGCGACGTCCCCTACGTGCTGAGAACCGAGGCGCACATCCTGGCCACCGAGGGGGTGGCGATGATGTTCGAGAAATTCTCGAAAGATGCCGATTGGCTTCAGCAGATGGGCGTCAAGCTCAACGACCCTCGTGCCTTCGATGAGGCAGGGGCGAAAATGAGGAGTCACAAGCTACTCATCTTTTCACGCTGGTGTCAGGTGATGCTCAGGTTTGAGAAATCGCTCTATGAGAACCCAGAGCAGGATTTGAACACCCTCTGGTGGGACCTGGTTGAGAAGTACCAGGAACTTCGCCGACCGAACGGTCGCAATGCGCCTGACTACGCGAGCAAGATCCACATCGTCAGCGCCCCGGCCTACTATCATAACTACATGATGGGCGAGTTGTTCGCGGCCCAGGTCCACCATACGATCGCACGCGAGGTGCTTCAGGGGGTCGATCCGTCGAAGGCGAGCTACGTGGGAAACCAGGCGGTCGGCCGATTTCTCAAGGAACGCCTCTTCGGGCCTGGCCGCTCGCTGACTTGGGATGACCTGACGCGCCATGTGACCGGTCAGAGCCTGAACCCAAAGTCATTTGCCCTCGATTTCCAGAGCCATTGAACGGGTAGGGTCAGGGAGCGACACGTTCGAATGGGCGACGAGATAAGGGTGACCGATCCCATTGCCGCGTGTGACCGGCTGATCGCGGTACTCGAACGCGCGATTCCGTTGAGCTCAAAGGGCCGTTGGGCATCGGACGATGCGATCCATGCGCCGATCCTCCCGTTTGCGATCGCTCAGCTTCGAATGCGCGTTCGTCCCGCCTTCCAACCGGGATGGATCGAGACAGACCCGGTCCATGTCACTCTCTTCGGAGGGACCAATACTGGGAAATCAACAGTTGTTAATTTGATTGTGGGCCAAGCCGCGGCGGGCATGGGTGTTCGCGCTCGCTGTAGCCAGCACCCCGAGGCCTATCGCCTCTCCGCGCTCGGTGATCGCTGGCTCGAAGGAAGCTCCACGCGATTCCAGGGATATCGACGTTATCACGGCGAACACCCTCCACGCCAAACCGACCTGGAATTGCGACGCGATGGCTATCGGCGAGCCCTCGCCATTTTCGAGATCGATCGCCTGTCCGGTGCTCAGCTCGCGCCAATGGCCGCCTCGACTGCGATCGTCTGGGACGCGCCCGACTTCTCAACCGAACAATCGGGATATTACCTCGGCACGATCCTCGACCTCCTGGCACTTGCCGACCTTGTCGTGATGACGGTGACCGACGAGTGCTATGCCGATGACCGAGGAACTTCACTTCTGAAGATGGTCGGCGATTCCGGTGTCGCCACACTCGTCGTGGCGAATAAGTTGCCCGAGAACCCCACACTCCTCGAAGACGTAGGCCGGACGCTCGGCACTGCCGGAGGCAGCCAGGCTCCTGTCTTGCGGTTGCCCGAAGTCTCCGGTACTTCCCCAATCGATCGCTTGGAGCGGCTCCTGCGCCGCGACGAGGCGAGCGTAATCCGCGAGTCGGTCCAGCGCGAGGCGGTATCGGAACCCGCAATCAAGCGACGATCATTGATGGGTTCGATCGGATTTCTCGAGCGTCGCCTCGATGAGTTCCTGGGGCCGCTCACCCATGAAGTGAGCGCATCGGCCGCTTGGCAAGCAACCATTCACCGGCTGACCCGCGAATCGATTCTGGACCCCTACCGCCAAGATTATCTCGAAGGGGTTCGCTATGGAGAGTTGAACCGCACGCTTCTCCATCTCATGGAATTACTCCAGGTCCCTCTCATCGGCCCGATCCTGGAACTGACCGGCCGGGTGGTCAGAATGCCCGTGAAACTCGCCGGGCGAGGATTCCGAAGTCTGCTTGGGCATCGTACCAATGAACCCAAGCCTCCGCCTGAGCAGGAAATCCTCCAGGACCTGATCCCGCACTGGCTCGCCGCGATCAAGGCCGAGGCCCAGGTTCTCGCGCGTTCGGAAAATCGTGAGGAATGGACCGCGATCGTCTTGGAACTTGAGAGTGAACGATTTCGGACCGAATTGCTGGCCCCATTTGATCGGGCTTTCGAGGTTTATCGAGAGCGGATGGAACGCGTGGTAAGGCGACGCGCAGAGGACCTTCACGAGCGGCTTCGCGAGACCCCCAAGAAACTGGCCACGATGCGCGGGGCGAACCTCATGGTGAGCGCAAGCTCGGTCGCTCTGGTGATCAAGACCGCGGGCCTTGATTGGTCCGACGCCGTTCTGGGGCCGGTGGTTGCCGGAGTCTGGCAAAATCTGCTCGAGTGGGGGTTGGGTCGCTACCTGGAGACGCTCCGTTCCGAATTGAAGGACATCCAATTGCAGGCCATGCGCCAGCTCGTTGAAGTTCATCTGGAGCAGCCGGTTCGTAACCTCTTCCCCGGCGCCGTGAGCGCGGGCGAACTCGATGCGGCACGCGCCGACTTCGCCTCGATCAAGGCCGAGGCGACACGGATCGCGGAAGGGGGCCGACCGTGAATGACGAGCTCACGAAACGGTCGATCAATAGCGCGCTCGAGCGGCTCGCCGAGCGGATCCAGTCGCCTCGAGCGCTCATCATCCGCCCTTACGAGCAGGCGCTCATCGAGTCGTTCATCGAGCGGGCGCGTGGCCAATGGCTCGGGCCCTCCGAGCCCGTTCTGACCGTCGCACTCGCCGGGGGGACGGGAGCCGGCAAGAGCACACTCATCAATGCGATGGCCGGTACCGTGATTGCCGAGGCGAGTGAGATTCGCCCCACGACCCGACAGCTTCAGGCCTATCACCACCTGGAAGATTCGCTCGGCTCGCTGACTGAAGATCTGGCCAGCAAAGCGACGTTCGTCGCACACGACCGTCCCGAACTCCGCCACAAGATGCTCGTCGACACCCCTGACCTCGATAGCTTCATGGTCCAGCATCGCGCCACGACCAAGTCGCTCCTCAAACGGTCCGGCCTTGTCCTCTACGTTTTCAGCCCGGAACGCTACCTGGAAGAGCGGACCTGGTCGATCCTGCGAACCGAAACCGAGTTCAGCGCGTCCGCGGCGATCCTCAACAAGGTCGATCGGATCGGTTCTCCCGAAGAACTCGAGCAGATTACCGAAGACCTCCGTGCCCATTTCGCCGCGGTGGGGCATGCGGATATCCGGATCTTTCGCCTCTGTGCCCGTGCCCACGTGCCTGATTCCTCGGGCGTTCTCCCGAACCTCGCGCCCGAGGTCGATGATATGGTCGCGCTCCGCGCCTATCTCGAACGCGAACTTCACGGCAGCGAGATTGCTCGACTCTTGCGTCGACAACGCGAAGCCGTGATCTCTCACCTTCAGGTCGAAATCGAACGGATCGCTCCCGCCTCTTTTTCCGATAAGCTAGAAGTGGTCGCGCGGCTCGCGACAACACGTGCCGGAGAAGCAGGGACGCGGCTCGCCGCAACGATCGCCGAACCTTTGGCGGCCGTCGAGGCGGAGCTCGTCCCCCTCTTGATCATCCGCCGGCACGAGCGTTTCTGGGGGCCGTTCCGATTCTGGCTGGCCCTCTGCGACTTCGTCAGTTTTGGTCTGACCAACCTGGTCCGTCGTTCGATCAGCCGGCGTCAGACCGATCGGCCAGGTCTGATTGAGTCCACTCTCGATCGAGTCGCTAGAGGTCCTGTTGAGGTCGTCCTGCGTTCACAAGCACGAGATATTCAAGATCTCCTTTATGCGAATGGCCTTCCGATTGAACGCTGGCGTGAACTGACGGTGAACGTCGACGGAGCCGGACAGATTGCGGCAATCTCCCAGGAGATCGAAGCCGGTTTCGAACTGGCCGCGGTCCGGCTCTCCGAACAGGGCCGATCGATCATCTGGTTCGCGAGTAGCCTGGGTGGGATCGTCCCATCGGCATTCGTTGTGATCGGACTTTTTGTCATGACCCGAGACCTCTTTTCGGGAAGCTATGCAGGGCTCACGCTCCTCTGGCACCTGCTCGCCATGATGATCCTCTTTTTCCTCGCGCTCCAGGGTTTGGTCGCCGTGCTCTTACCCGGTGGCACCCGATGGTTTGGTCCGTCGCTCGGACCTCAGTCCGTCTCGCGAGTGATCTCCCGGACCGTGGACCTCTGGGTCGACGCCTACCGCACCGACCTGAACTCAGATCTTGCCGAGCTTCGCGAGCCCCTGGTCGTCCTTCAGAATGCAGGGCACGCCGAGGCGGAGTCGGTTTGAGCTGGCCGTTTCGTTTCAGTCGACAAACGGCATGCGTGCGGTTGCGATCGTCTTCGCGACTCAGTTCATTGCGGAGCTTATCGATGTATCTTGGTCCCATGGAAGTCATCATTGTTGCGTCAACGGGCTTGTTATACCTCTGGCCCGTCTGGCGAATCTGTCGGAAGGCCGGATTCCCGGGCGCAATCGGTCTCCTGGCGCTCGTCCCCTTCGCCAACATCGGCTTGCTCCTCTTCCTTGCGTTTGCGGAGTGGCCAGCCACTCGCCATGCAAAGCCGATCGATCGGGATCCTGATTTCTAGCGACTGCTTCGAGGCAGCGATTTCTGTGTCATTTCTTACGACTTGTTCCCCCTGCCTCACGGAATCAGGGGCACTCGCTGGCGGCCAAGTCCCGCTCTCGCCATAATGACGTGCGTTCGGACCGACAGCCGTTCCCAATTCGACCCGTGGCATCGCTCATGATCGACCCGGTTCGTCGGACTTCACGCTATCAGTCGCTTCGCACCTCCCGTGTGGTGCTGGGACGAATGGCCCCCTTGGTTCGTCTTGGGCTCTGGGGGATGGGCGTCTCTGTCTTCCTCGATCAAGTGGGGCCGATGCTCTCCGACGCGCAGTTCACCTGGGGTGAACGACGGATCATGGGCCTTGTCGCCTTGCTCACTATCGGTGGATTTGGGTTGGGAGGCTGGGTCGCAGGTCGACTCATGAAAGCCTCCGCAGAGTTGATCGACTTATTGATCGATGGCGCGGACTCTGCCTGGCGAACCGCTGACCTGATTGAGCTTCGGATGATTCCGACGCTCGGTCGGATCGCCAACGCCCTCGAAAAGTCGGAACAAGCCGGCCCAGGCAGTGCGAGTGAGCCAAGGCTCACGGCGATACGGAGAGCGATTGCCGACTGCCACTGGGAAGACGCTGAGCGTTTGATTGAATCATTGGCCAACGATAAGAGTCAGGTCGCTTCCGAGGCCTCGGCCCTCGGTGACGAACTGTGCCGGGCCCGCGATCGGAAGATCGAGACGCATCGCCAGGAGATCGAGGCGGGGCGAGCCGCAAACGATCCCGATCGCGTCATCGACGCCCGCGATGCGCTCACGCTGCATTTGCGAGGCGAGCGGCTCGTTGAACTCGATCGTCAGTTGGTGCGTTGGCTGGTGACTCTCCTCCAAGGTTGGGTTCGGTCAGGAAGTCGATCCCGGGACGCCGCCATGCTTGCGTCCCGCGTGGCCGAGACGTTTGGAGACACGGCCGAAGGGGCCACTCTCCGCGCGGCCTTGCCAAATTTACGGCGAAAAGCCGGCCTGTGTCCCCGTTGCGCTCGCCCATTCCAAGGGAACGCGGATCTCTGCCCGCGTTGCGTCGTTCAGGGGCCGACGAATGCACCGCTCTCTCCCGCTGGCGCCGGGGGCTCACTTCCGAAGGATCCGACATGAGCATTCGTCTGACCTGCGCGTCCTGCCACGCCACGTTTCTGACCGCCGACGATTCCGTTGGTCGGCGCGTCGCCTGCCCCAAATGTGGGGCCAAGCAAGTGACGCCGAAGCCGGTCGCGGCGATACGCTCCGCCGTTACCGAGGAGTCGGTTTTTGTCCCCGCCGCCGAATCGCCCAGCCGTCGTCGACTCCGTCCTGTCTGGCTTGGCTTGTTCCTCCTCGTCTCCACTCTTGCGGTTGCCATGGTCGTGGCCTGGCCGACGATTCAAGCCTGGTTGCACCCGGTTCCTCCCGATCCGATCGAAGTTGTGGCATCAACGTTTCTTCGGTCTTTGACGGAAGAAAAGCCGGAGGAAACCCAGAAGGTTTCGATCGTTGACGAGCCTCCCGCCATTCGCTCGTTCCAAAACGTGAGGCATGACCCAACCCGAGATCGGCCCTTGAAGGGATCGTTTCGACCGATCGCCCGATTCCACGAACGGCTCAACAAGTCGTTTGAATACAACACGGAAATCGGCCGCTTCCAACCTCGCGACCTGCTTGGCCCGGCCGCGGAAACTCTCGACGCACTCCACGCCGCCAAGGCCGAACAGGTTGAAACCGCCAAGAAGATTGCGAGTGGAAGCCCGGACGACCTCTTCGACGCCGCTGAGGCAATGGCCTCGACCTTCGAAAAATTGGCAGAAGGGGCGTTGGCCCCGAAGAAGTTGATCCCGACCTATAAGCAACTCGTCGAGGATGCCAAGCCCCCCCTGCCCGCTACGGAACGGGAGCTTGCGCTCGATTTTGGCGCGAACCGCGAAACGTGGGATCAACTCTTGAAGCGTCCGTTCCCCACCTTGAAAGCCGACGGCCCGTACATTCTCGATCGCGCGGAAGTCACGGCCATGATCACGGATCGGCTGGGCTCATCCGGCGCCCCGCCGACCCCGCTTCACCTCAAGCTGATGCGATTCCGTTTGGAAGGGATTGATACGGGCTGGAAGGTGATTTCCGCCAGGCGCGAGGGGGAGCCCGAGCCGGTTGCCGAGCCCGCGGAACCCACGCCTTCAACCGAGCCGATCCACCGATCACCGGGCGAATCGGCGCAATAATCAAGCGAGGGTGGGCCGGTGTGCCGTGCCCACCCTGGTATCCACCCGGCTCAGAGAATGATCGACGATCGTTTCTGAGCGGCTTCTTCCATAAACGACTGCCCCCGCGCGACCATGCTCTCAGGCTCGGGAATCGTTCCCTCGAGGAGCATCGCGTTGGCCCAGAGTTGAAGGGCGCAGAGTTTGATGAAGTCGTCGTGTTCCTGGTTGGAGCTGAGGCTGCTGAGCCGTCGGATCAGGGAGGCAGACGGATTGATTTCCAGAATCCGACTGGCAGGCATGAAGTCTTGATTGGCCATCTTCATGAGCCGCTGCATCTGGCTGCTCATGCCACCGTCCGCGTTCACCAGGCAGCAAGGGCTATCGGTCAATCGCTTAGATTCTCGGACTTCCTTGACCCGATCTCCGAGCGCTGCTTTGAACAGCTCGAGCACCCGCTTCGTGCCAACGGGCGGCTCCTCATCCGCTTTCTTCTCGGCCTCCACCTCGGGCAATTCGACGTTTTCGGAATCGATCGAGGTGAGTGGCCGACCCTCGAAGGTGCGCATCGTCGACATGACGAATTCGTCGATCGGATCGCTCAGGTAGAGGACCTCGATTCCGCGCCGGCGGAAGATCTCGAGATTGGGACTCGTCTTGATCGACGCCAGACTGGGGCCACCCAGGTAATAGATGGGCTTCTGATCCGCGGCAGCCCTCTTGATGTATTCATCAAGCGAGGTCAACTGGGTCCCGTCGGAATGCGACGAGGGGAAGCGGAGCAGCTTGGCGATTCGTTCGCGATTGGCAGGGTCGCTGGCAATCCCCTCGCGGAGGATCGCGCCGAACTGGCGGTGGAATTCCTCAAAGCCACCGGCCGCTTGATCGGCCATCTGGTTCAGTTTATCGAGGACCCCCTTGACCAGGGTATTGCGGATCCGGCGGATGACTGTGTTGTCTTGCAACGTCTCTCGCGAGACGTTCAAGGGCAGATCCTCGGAGTCGACGATCCCGTGCAGGAAGCGCAAATAGTCGGGAAGGAGCTCACGACAATCGGACTGCACGAGGATTCGCTTGGCGCACAGGCTGACTCCGTGCTCGAGACGACCAAAGCCGAGCAGTTCGATGTTGCTGGGGGGGCAATAAAGAATCGAGCGGAACTGAAACGGCGAATCGGCCGCAAGGTGGAGGTGCCAGAGCGGCGTTTCATTCGAGTGGTGTGTCAGGTGCTGGTAGAACTGTAGGTACTGCTCCTCGCTGACCTGGCTCTTGGGCTCAACCCAGATCGGCTTCTGGTCGTTGATCACCTGGTCGCCAAGTCGGATCGGGTGGGGCACGAAACTCGAGTAGCGGCGAACGATCGACCGGATCCGTGACTCCTCGAGGAAGTCGGCAACATCGTCCTTGAGATGAAGGATCACCTCGGTCCCGCGTTCCAGCGGTCCCGCGGGAGAGATCCGGAACGTCCCCGTCCCGTCCGACTCCCACTCCCAGCCCTCGCTTTCCTTGAAGCTGCGGGTGCGAACCCGAACGCGATCGGCAAGCATGAAGGCGGAGTAGAATCCCACCCCGAACTGGCCGATGAGCGAGAGGTCGCCCTTGTTCTGGCTGATCGCATTTTTCAGGAATTCGAGCGAACCGCTATGGGCGATCGTGCCCAGGTTCGTCACCAATTCCTCTCGAGTCATTCCGATGCCATTGTCTCGGATCACGAGCTGACGTGGCTCTTTCTGCCCTTCAATCACGATCTGCAACGGGGCCTCGTCGCGATGAGCCTCCTCGGTCAGAGAGACATACCGCATCTTGTCGAGGGCATCAGAGGCATTGGAGATCAGCTCACGAACAGCAATCTCTTTGCTCTGATAGAGCGAATGCGCCAGCAAGTGGAGGAGCTGACTGATCTCAGCTTGAAACGAAAATACCTGCGGTTCCGAAACGGCTGACATCGAAGGTCCCCATCGAATGAGATCGCGAGTGGAGGCTCGTGAGATCCGAGAGGCACAATTCGTCCTCTCGATTCTGATGATCCCACCGTAACAGGCAAGGTACGTACCAAGCAATCAATAATTCCGCAACCTTAATTTAGGTAGTGGTTTGCGGAGATTCTGGCCAATCTGGCGCTCGGTATCCAGCTGCCAATCGCGATGCAGTACGGAAGTTTTCCTGACACTTTGGCATCGGAACGGTTGCTCCGAACTTCAGAGGCGGTCACGATCGCAAGCTTGAGCGTGCGGGCATCGCGGCGAGCCGGCCATTCCCTTCGGCGCTGCCTTGATTACCAGTCGACCGGGCGCCAGGCAAAGTGTTGAGATACTCCCGACCACCCTGACGCAACCGTTCAATCGCCACGTCCCCACCTTCGAGGAGGTGTCGACTCAAACTTGCCGGCGGGGGGACTGAACTTGATCCCGACCTGCCAGAGGAGGTCGGGCTGGTGCTTGGCGAGGAGGTATTTCATCACCACTTCATCCGAAGGGGGCATCCCGGGGTCTTGAAAGACCACGCATAGACGCGCTTCGGGGCGTTGGGTCCGGGCGTCCCAGACTTCGATCAGGCCGTGCGGGCGCCGGGGGATCCGGAAGTATTTGCCACCGTTGAGCACGGTGACACAATCGAAGCGACAGAACTCGTCGAATTCCTTCGCATCGACCACGTCGCGAACCAGTTCCGCGGCGACGAGTTCGGGAACTCCCGATTGGTAGGCCCCCGCATCGAGCCGCATCGGCTCATCCTCGCGTGTGGGCTGGGGGGTGCTCCGTCCTTCGATCACGCGGAAGATTTCCCACTCCACGAGGCGAGCATAGCCAGCGCGCAGCGCGGGACTCGAAATGACCATCTGGGGAAACCCAGCCGCAGCGCGTACGACTTCGTGGGCGAAGGCATTGGCCTCGCGCTGAATCTTCATCATCCAGAACCGCGGCGTTTCCAGTCGATCGCTTTCCGAGTAGCGAAACGGTCTCGGACCCACGTCCGGGATGACGACGTCGGTTTCCTCGCCATCGCGGCGCATCGCTCTCAGAACCGTGTCGTAGGTTGCTTCGCCCTGTGTGAACTGCTCGGCGGCGTCGATCTGCCCGTTGCTTTTGACCCGAATCACGCGATAGCTTGGCCGCGCACGGAAGGTCACCTCACGGGCCCTTGGATCCACCGGGGACCGCTCGTCAGCAACGTCAATTTCCCAGCGGAGGTAGCCAGTGCGAATCATGGCAATCCGAAAGAGCGGACTGAGGCGCATCCGAGTGAGGATGAGCGGGGATGCCCTCCCTCGTCGATCAAGGTCGAGCCCAGCACGCCCCTTCAGCCTCCCTGGATGGCGGGGACGAGGAGAATTTCCGGCGCGGTGGCGTCGAACGCACGAATCGGCCGTGTCTGGCCCGGGCCATCGAGCCGGAAGGCAAGCCTTCCCGGCGTAAAATGCTCAGCGAAGGCCGCGGCCGCGTCGGTAATGGTTTCCGGCCGGTCTTTGTCCCACTCCGCCAAACAGAGGTCGCCGTGACCTGTCTTGAGCAGGCGTAACTTCGCCATAGTGGTGAGACTCCGTTGTTTTTCGTCCCTTGATCCTCGCCGCCGACGCGGCGCTCCTGCGTGGTGCTTTATTGTATCGATTTTCGGACCGTCAGGCCAGCGCCGATGGAGGCTTGAGTTGCCGTTCATCGACTGCCGATGAGGAAAAACCGCCGTGGCGATGGGGGTTACGATCACCGATGGAAAAGTTGTAGGTACGCTTTCAAGAGTGTCGGAATGCGTTGCGAGTAGGGAAACAACTGCGGCCTGAAACCACCGGCATGACGGGTCTGTTCAACCTGGGTCTGCACGAACTCCCGGATGCCGTGGATGCCGTGGATCCGTCCGAATCCACTCGCCTTGGTACCGCCGAATGGAGCCGACGCATGGCCGATGGGTGTGACGGCGTCATTCACGGTCACGGTGCCCACGTCGAGCCGCCTCGCCACGGCGCGTGCCGCGTCGAGGTCGCGGCCCCAGACGCTGGCGGCGAGGCCGAATCGACTTGAGTTTGCGGCAGCCACCGCCTCTTCCTCATTGTGAACCTGCCTGACGAGCACGACCGGTCCGAAGACGCCGGCAAGCGCCGACTCGGCCTCGGCTGATGAGGCGGAAAGCACCGTCGGCGCGTAAAACCAACCAGGGCCGGGCCGAGGCTCGCCCCCCGTCACGATCTCGGCGCCATGATCCACGGTCGCACGCACAAACCGATCGAATCGATCCCGAGCCTCTTCCGAGATCAGCGGCCCCATATCGACATTCGGCGCGGCCGGGTCACCCACTCTTAACGAGCGTGCAGATTCAGCGAGTTCCTTGAGCCATGGTTTCGCGTCGCCGACGATGTAGATCCGTTTCACCGCGACGCACGTCTGTCCGCACCCGACGAACGCTCCCCAGGTCAACGCGCGAATCGTTGAGGCCCGAGGCGCATCGGGCAGGACGATCGCCGGATCGAAGCCCGAGAGTTCGGCCAGCGCGGGAACTCCATTCGCGGCCAGTGTCGTCAGTACGCGATGACCGTTCTCACTCCCGCCCGTGAACATCCCCTTATCGATGCGTGCTCCGACCAGGGCGCGACCCACTTCGGCTCGCCCCTGCACCATCGCAACCAATCCCGCGGGAAACCCGGCTTCGTCGAGGCTCTCTTGAAGTTTAAGCCCTACCAATGGGGCCATTTCGGAGGGCTTCCAGACGACTCCGTTACCTGCGGCAACTGCCTGCGCGATTGCAGGCGCATTGAGGAAGAGCGGATAGTTCCAGGTACCGATCATGCCGATCACACCCAGAGGCCGATAGCGGACCCGAGCCCCTGGAATCAAGAGAAACGCCTGCCGACCGGCCCGGAGTTTTTCGTCAGCGAGCGCCCGCGCTCCATGGAGAATCGTCCAGCGGATGGCACCGAGGCTCATGACGACTTCGCCCATGGCCTCCCCCCTCGGCTTACCAATCTCCTGGCAGATCGCATCGGCCCAGGTGTCAGCCTGACCAACAAACGCTCGCGCCCACTGCTTCAGAATCTTGCGACGTTCCGACCAGGCGGTGGTGCTCCAGATGCGCTGAGCTTCGCGGGCGCGTTCGACGATCGCGCCGACCGACTCGCTCGCGGTCGGGTTCACGCGTCCCAGCTCCGCGCCATTGGACGGGTTACGTGCGATCAGGGCGTCCGCGAGAGCGATTGCCATGGGTGCCTCAGATTGAGCGGCGGCCGGGAAGTGGTCGTCTCTGTCGACTGGATAGGAAGAGTTGGCCGACCGTGTTCTATTGACGGGTCACGAGCTTGGGGAGACCGGCTTTGTGACAGGGCGAGTGGTCTGCGTGACCGTCGGCCCGTAGACGGTTCCGCGCCAGGTCACGCGACCGGTCAGACACATCTTGATAGCACGAATCAGGATCACGTCCATGACCAGGTTCGCCACGGGGAACCAGGCGACGTAACGCGATTCGGGAACGGACATGCGGTAGACGCGATTGAGCACGGTGTAGGTGAAAATGTGGTGGACCACACTCAGCCCGAGCAGCCAGAGGGCGAACGGAGCTGCACCCCCTTGAACGAGCAGGTAAATCGCCCAGGCGAGCGCGACGTGCCCAGTCTGGCTGAATATCAGAGGGTCGAGCAAGCGACCGAATAACCGCCAAGGATTACGTCCCAGCGCATCGTAGAGGATCCGACTCCATCCCCGCACGAGTTGATCCAGGGACGAATACATTCGGGTTGATCCGATCCCCCGAGCGATGGCCACACGAATCGGCAGGCCTAGCGACTTGACCCGCGCCGCCAGACGAATGTCCTCAACAAACCGATCGCGGACCGCGTGATGGCCCCCCGCGGCCTCATAGGCGGCTCGTTTGATGAGGATGTATTGGCCGTTGGCAAACGCCAACGAGGAACGATCGTCATTCACGCGAAAGAGGGGATACGATTGCATCAGAACAATGCCCGCTAACGGCTGCACGACGTTCTCCCAGAACGTCTCACAACGCATCTCGGGCAAGAGGCTGGCCAGCGCCGCGCCGCGCTCGCGAGCGTACTCCATAACGATCTCAAGATTTTCGGGCGAGTGCCGGGTGTCCGCATCGAGAAACCAGTACCAATCTCCCCGCGCCCGGTCCGCCGCCTGTTGCGCGGCGTGGGTCTTCCCGGTCCAACCCAGGGGCAAATGCTCAATCGTAAGAACCTCAATTCGCGGATCCGACGCGGCGAACTCGCGTGCGATCGCCCCGGTCCGATCGGTGCTCCGATCGTCGACGACGATGATTTCGAGGTTGGGATACGACTGGGCACAAACCGAGGCCAGACACTCGGACAGCGTCCTTTCTTCGTCCTTCGCCGGGATGATCGCCGTCACCAGGGGAGGATCGTCCGTCTCCAGACGGGGGGAGTCGGGAGTAAGGATGTCGAGCTTACTGAAAATGAACCAGAGCGCCAGGTGCCGGATGGGCCACATGGCGATGATCGCGACGTAGACCCAGAGGAGTGTGGATTGGGACGGGGTCATCGCTTCGGCTCGTTCGGTTCGGGGATCGGTTCTTCGAAATCTCGAAGCTCGTCAGCGCGGGGAAGCGCCAGAAAGCCAAGGGCCAGTGCGGCCACCCAGAATGGGCTGACCGCGTCGAGCCGAGGCCGAATCCACCAACCGTAACAAAGGCCAAGCAAGATCGCGAGCGATCCGATAACCGCCGACGTCAGATGGGCTTGGTAAAATCGCGAGGCGCGACGCTCGGGATCGTGAAGCCGTGCCCGACTCGCACTGACGCGTCGTACGGCAAAGCTCGAGAAAAGGACGAGGAAAAGGGCCACGAGCAACCCTTGCCTGAGCTCGTCGGGAGCGCGCCAGATCGCGCCTCGATCTCGCCAGCGAAGGAGGAGACCACTGACGGCGATTCCCCCGCTGATCCCGATCAAAACATTGATCACGGCCGAACGAGTTCGAGAAAGACAGGCAGCGGCGGCCGGTTCCAGCGCGATCATGTGAGACGCGGCTCCCCAACGTTGGCGTTGAGCTGTCGCCGGAGTGCCAGAATCAGCTCCACCTGACCGATCGGCTGACCCGTGCTCCTGGCGATTTCGTCAGGGGTCGCCCCCGTATCGGCCAGGTCCCAGATCGGGCTAAATCGGCGTCCCAGGTCATGGGTGACCGCAGCCGACGACGGCAACGAGGCTGTGACCAAGCTGGGTACCGCGATCAACGTGGGGCCCGAGACGGCCGTAGGTTCGGCGGCGTCGATACGACGGGAGCGTGTCCCTGGCCGTCGCAACGGAGGGCCTGGGTGAGCCTTGAGAGCAGGCTCGGCCAGCCGAGTCGAGTTCGCTTTCTCCATCATCGCTTCGAGTGCGTCCTGACGAGTTCGAAGGTCATCCAGGTTCTTCACCCAAGTCGCGACCGGCTGGCGGCGCAACTGCACGACGACCCAGGCTAGGATGGTTAGCGTAAGCCCCAACACCGCGCTCAAGATCACGACCAGGGTCATCAGCAATCTCGGTGACGGAGTCATGTCGCGTTCCCTTCCCTGGAAATGCGGTGAATATTGACCGAATCGTGTCGAGGTTGAAAGCGGGCCCGGCATCCTGCCGTGGCCTCGCCTCATTGAAAGTCCGACACGTCAATCCCGGCCCAGATCCTCGATCAGCCAGTGGACTGACCAGCGCGATCCGCGGCTTGCCGGGATTGATAGGCCGCATGGGCGGCGTCGTAGATTTCGCGAAGAGCCACACCACGTTCGGAGGCGACCCGAGCGCAGTCATCGTGTTCCGGGCTGAACACAGGGGGGCGGTCATCGCGCCAACCCAGTTTTCCTCGGATCGGCCCGAACGACGTTTCCACCTCGGTCGCCTGCCGTTTCAGCTTGTGCCGGCTGACCGGGTAGCGGCGGATCCCCAGGGTCGTCGTCTCACGGAACAGAATTTCCTCGAGCGCATTGATCCGCTCCTCGTCGCAGAGGACCGTCACCATGACGCCAGGCCGATTCTTCTTCATCTGGATCGGGGTTAGGAACGTGTCGAGCGCCCCGGCCTTCATGAGCTGTTCCGTGGTGTAGCCCACGATCTCGCCCGGGAGGTCATCAAGATTTGTCTCGAGAACCCAGACACGGTCACTCGAGGCCGGCAAGCTAATCTGGCCGACCAGCAGGCGAAGGATATTCGCCTGGCCAGGAAGCTCACGTGTCCCTGCGCCGAGACCGATCGACTCGATCGTCATCGCGGGAACAGGGCCGAACCGGTCGGCGACCGAGGTCAAAATGGCCGCCCCGGTTGGGGTGGTCAGCTCCATTTCGACCGTCGACTCGGCCAGAGGGACTCCCTTGAGCAACTCGGCCGTGCCGGGTGCGGGGAGAGGCATCCGTCCGTGGGCGGCCATGACCGACCCGAGTCCGGGAGGAACGGGACTTGCCTCGATCCGCTCGGCTCCGAGCAGGTCAAGACCGACCGCCGCCCCAACGATGTCAACGATGGAGTCGACCGCGCCGACCTCGTGAAAGTGAATCTTTTGAAGGTCCATGCCATGGACCATCGCCTCGGCCTCACCGAGGCGTCGAAAGATCCGCTTGGCCAGATCGTTTTGACGAGGGGTCAAAACGCTCTTGTCGATGATCGCCTCAATGTGATGGAGGTGGCGATGAGCGTGTTCATGAGGCGTGGAAACGCGCGCATAATTCGCGCGAAATCCGCCGCGACGCACGGTCTCAAAGGTCAGCTCGCACGGCAAGCCCAGGCTGGCCACAGCCGCCTGAATCGCCCTGGAATCCACCCCTGCATCGACGAGCGCTCCTAGCGTCATATCGCCGGAGATCCCGCTGAAACAGTCGAAATAGGCGATGCGCACGCCCAACCCCTTTCGCTGCGACGGCCGAAGGACGGAAGAACCACCACATTTTAGCCATCCCCCCCCTTGCCGCAAGTGAGGAAAAAAATGTCCCGAGTCTAGCAGCGTATGCGGCTCACGATGCGGGTGGCAAGCGTTCTCCGTCTCTTGCGAACCGATTGCGACAAGATGGTCCTCGATTTGCTAAAACATAATTTCGAAGCGGTTCGCATCAAGTCAGGCGCGGGAGAATTGTCATGTCGTACGGTGGCTACTATGGACCCTCCAACGAAAATCGAGGGCCAAACCTCCGAATCATCGGGGCGATCATCATCGCGGTCATCAGCATCGGCATCTACTCGTTCCAAACCCAAGTCAACCCTGTCACGGGGAAGACCCAGCATATCGCGATCAGCTCCACCGAAGAAAAAGCTCTGGGACTGCAAGCCGCCCCCGAAATGGCCGCGCAAATGGGGGGCAGGATCGACCCATCCCGCGACCTGCGGGCGCGCCTCGTCCATGCCGTCGGCCGACGGCTCGTCGAGCGGAGCGACGCGAGCCGGAGTGAGTACGTCGACAACTACAACTTCTACCTGCTGAACGATCCCGAGACGATCAACGCCTTCGCGCTGCCTGGAGGCCAGATTTTCATCACTCTCGGCCTCATGGAGAAGATGACGAACGAGGCCCAGCTTGCCGGGGTTCTGGGACACGAAATCGGCCACGTGGTCGGCCGCCACTCGGCCGCACAGATGGCGAAAGGGCGATTGGGCCAGTTGTTGACCCTGGCCGTCGGGGTCGGGGCGAGCGGCGAAGACGACAACGGCCGCAAAGCCCAGATGGTAGCCGCCATGGTGAATCAGGTGACTCAGCTTCGCTTTAGCCGAGAGGATGAGTCGGAAGCCGATACTTTCGGACTCCGTTATATGGCTCAGGCCGGCTATGACCCTTCAGCCATGCTCGACGTCATGCGAATTCTCAAAGCCGCAAGCCAGGGGAGTCGGCAGCCCGAGTTCCTCGCGACCCACCCACTCCCCGAGACGCGTCTCCAAGAAATTGAGTCGATCCTGACTCAAGAGTATCCCAACGGGATTCCCAGTAACCTCATCAAGGGCGTCCGGCTGGAAGACGGGCAACCGGTCGGTCGATGACCGGTCAATGACATTCGGCGATGGTCGCCTCGGTCCTGACCATCGCCAAGCTCTTGGCGATTGGATAAACTTGTAGAGGCAAGCGCCCCGCCCCAACCGCCCGACCCGAGTCCTCGGTCTTCCATCGATCACAACGGTGTTGACTTTTACACATGGAAATCACTTACGACAGTGTCCTGCTGATGGCCTACGGAGCGCCCGAAAAGATGGAGGAGGTCCGTCCGTTCCTGGACAACATCCTCCGCGGCCTCCCGGTTCCCAAAGAACGCTACGAGGCGGTTGTCCATCACTATGAACTGATCGGTGGGAAGAGTCCGTTGAATGAGCTGACGGCTCGTCAGGCTCGAGGGCTGAAGAACTGGATTGACGAGCAAAGTCTCGAACTCCCCGTCTATGTGGGAATGAGATTCGCCAAGCCGTACATGTTCACGGCCATCAACGCAATGGTGCAGGATGGCAGGCGGCGCGCCGTCGGAATTATCCTCGCACCTTATCGGAGCGACCCGAGCTTCGAGAAGTATCAGGAGACGGTGCAGGAGGTGCTCGACTCGACGGGGGCGGGTGAAACGCTCCAGATCGATTTCGTGCAACCCTGGTTCGACCACCCGCTGTTTGCCGAAGCTCAGGCCGACGAAGTCAGGCGAGCCCTAGAACAAGTGCCAGAATCGAGGCGCGACCAGGCCAAACTCCTCTTCACGGCGCACAGTATTCCGGTGGCGACGGCGGAACGATGTCCCTACGTCGCTCAAATCGAGACCGCTTGCCGAAATGTTGCGACCTGCCTCGACGGCGTTCCCTGGAACCTGGTCTGGCAGAGCCGGAGTGGAAATCCGCGAACCCCCTGGCTCGAACCGGACGTCAACTCGAAGATCAGGCAGCTCAACGACGAAGGAGTGGCTGACGTTGTCCTTTGTCCGATCGGATTTATTTCCGATCACGTGGAAGTCATGTATGATCTGGACTTCGAGGCCGCTCAGACTTGTCGCGAACTCGGGATGAACATGGTCCGAGCGGGGACGGTCAACGACCATCCCACCTTTATCAAGGCGCTCGGAGACCTCGTCGTCACGAAGATCGGAGCGGAGCGCTAGCCAAATCGGGCCGACGACGTGTCCCTTCATGGAAACGGCTGCCGCTTGGATTTGAGACTGAAGGGAGTTTGCCTTGCCTGAGACTTCGTCGAGACAGGATCGGGTAGTCGTGATCGGCGGCGGCCTTTCGGGGCTGGCCGCGGCGCACCGGATCGTGGACCGCGCGAAGCAAGCTCGCAAGGCGGTCGAGGTGGTCTTGCTGGAGGCCAAGGACCGGATTGGCGGGGCAATCTGGACGAATCGAGGTGATGGATTCACGCTCGAAGGGGGCGCTGACTCGTTCATCACGAACAAGCCTTGGGGAGTTGACCTCTGCCGAGAGCTCGGCCTCGAGGATCAACTGATCGGACCGGACCCCCAGCACCGGCGGTCCTTCGTCGTCCGCCAAGGCCGGCTCGTACCGGTTCCTGAAGGCTTCGTGCTGATGGCTCCGAATCGGCTCGGCCCGATCCTTACAACTCCGATACTCTCCGTGCGCGGCAAGCTTCGGATGTTGATGGATCTGATCCTGCCCCGCCGCGATCGCGACGAGCAAGGGGATGAAAGTCTCGGCTCGTTTGTGAAGCGACGGCTTGGCCGTGAGGCGCTGGAGCGGCTGGTGCAGCCACTCGTGGGAGGGATCTACACGGCCGATCCCAACGAGCTGAGCCTGCGAGCGACCCTTCCTCAATTTCTCGCGATGGAGAACGATCACCGGAGCCTGATTCTGGGTGCGCTCCGTCAGGCAAAGGCCGCACGATCGGCCGAGCGCTTTGCCTCGGGAGCCCGCTACGGGCTGTTCGTCACCCTGCCGGAGGGGATGGACACACTTCCCAGGACCCTGGCCGCCGCGCTTCCGGACGGAACCATTCGCACGTCGACTCCTGTGAGGCGTATCCACCGCCCCGACGCGGTCTCGCCCTGGCGGGTCGAATTGTTGAGCGGTCTCCCGATCGAGGCGAGCGCTGTCGTTCTGGCGACCGAGGCGCACGCGTCGGCGCGACTCGTCGATGGATTTGATTCGGACCTGGCGCTCCAGCTCCGATCGATTCCCTACGCGTCCTCGGTGATCGTGAACGTAGCCTATCGTCGCGATCAGATCGCCCACCCGCTCGATGGGTTCGGGGCTGTCGTCCCCGCGATCGAAGGACGATCGATCCTGGCGGTCTCGTTCCTGAGCGTGAAGTTCCCTGGCCGAGCCCCCGCCGGGAAAGTGCTCTTACGAGTCTTCGTCGGTGGCGCGACCCAGCCTGATCTTTACGAGTGCGACGACAAGCGGATCGGACAGATCGTTCGCCAAGAACTGGGTGACTTGCTCGGCACGTTTGGCGATCCTCTGTTCATGCAGGTGGGTCGCCATCCTCGCGCGATGCCTCAATACACGCTTGGCCATATTGACCGCGTTGCGGCGATTCGCGAACGGCTCACCCGCCACCCCCGGCTGATTATGACAGGCAACGCCTTCGACGGAGTCGGCATTCCCGACTGTATACGAGGGGCGAGAGCCGCCGCTGATTCTGTTCTTAATGCCTTGGCCGATCCCGCTTCCACGGCCGCGGCCTGAGTGAGAGGCTTCGGTCCATGTCCGCATTTTCTCCTACTGAACGTGAGGCCGTCTATCGAGCCATCTTCGAACGCAGGGATTGCCGGCAGTTCCTGCCCGATCCCTTGCCTGACGACTTGATCGCTCGACTTCTTGATGCCGCGCACCACGCCCCCTCGGTCGGATTCATGCAGCCGTGGAATTTTCTCCTGGTTCGCTCGACCGAGGTTCGATCCCGGGTCAAAGCGGCCTTCGAACGCGCCAACGCAGCGGCGAACGTTCAGTTCCAGGGTGAGCGCGGTGAGTTGTATCGCTCCCTCAAGCTGGAAGGGATCATGGAGTCGCCTCTCAACATCTGCGTGACCTGCGATCGATCGCGGCACGGCCCGGTCGTCCTGGGCAAGACGGCGCAACCCGAGATGGACCTCTACAGCACCGTTTGCGCCATCCAAAATCTTTGGCTGGCCGCACGCGCGGAGGGTGTGGGTGTTGGGTGGGTGAGCATCGTCGAAATTGAGGATTTGCGCCAGATCCTTGCGCTTCCGGACCAGGTCGTCCCGGTGGCTTACCTCTGCTTGGGCCGAGTTGCGGAATTTCCGATCTCTCCCGAGCTTGAAAGGCTCGGGTGGCTCAATCGAGTTGAGCTCGAGCCCCTCGTGTTCGAAGATCAGTGGGACCGGCCGACCTCTTTGTTTTCAGGGAACCCGGATTGACGTTGAGCATCCGTCTCCGGACCACTGACGTCGAATTCCCGACCTAATATTTGAATACTTAGCACAAACCAACCCGCTCCGCTGGCTCCATGGGGGCGATCCGAACGGCTTGCAATCCCTTTTTGCGTAAACGCATCCTGGCGTTCATAGTATTTGATACAAAGCAACTCCCATGCCATGAGGGCATTGGCCGCTTGCGTCTCGCCGTGCTGGCCCTTAAAATTCAAGGCTTGCCTCCATGAGGACCGGATACGTGGGGTCGTTGCGTTTTCCGGTCCCCGACGGGGGCTAGCTTCCCGCGAACGACCACGCGATTCCGGAGCCTCTCTACGATGTCGGCTGAACACGGCGGATCGATCGTCAGCATCCTCACCGAGAATCGGGTCTTCCCGCCTCCCCCAGAGTTTGCGGCGAAGTCTCATATCTCGAGCCTCGAACAATACGAGTCGCTCTGGAATCGTGCCAAGGATGACCCTGCCGGCTTTTGGGGCGAGATGGCCCAAACTCTCCAGTGGTCCAAGCCCTGGGATCAGGTTCTCGACTGGAACCCGCCCTTTGCCAAATGGTTCGTCGGCGGCGAGCTCAATGCGTCGGTGAATTGCGTTGACCGCCACTGCGAAGGGCCGAACAAGGACAAGGCGGCGATCATCTGGGAAGGGGAGCCCGGCGAAAAGCGGGTGCTGACCTACCAGGATCTGCTTCGCGAGGTCTCTCAGTTCGCGAATGTGCTCAAAGGGCTCGGCGTGCGCAAGGGCGATGTCGTCGCCATTTACATGCCCATGGTCCCCGAACTCGTCATCGCACTGCTGGCTTGCGCCCGGATCGGAGCGCCGCACACCGTCGTTTTCGGCGGTTTCAGCGCGGAGGCACTCGCGGGGCGGGTTCAGGATTGCCAGGCCAAGGTTCTTGTGACCGCGGACGGAGGGTTTCGACGAGGAAAGGTCGTCCCGCTCAAAGAGAACGCTGATGGCGCGGCCGCCCTCTGTCCCTCCCTGGAAGCCGTGGTCGTCTACAAGCGGACGGGCCACGACATCGCAATGACGGCAGGTCGCGACCACTGGTGGCATGACCTCGCGGCCCAGGCCTCAACCGACTGTCCGGCCGAGTCGCTCGATAGCGAGCATCCGCTCTACATCCTCTACACCTCGGGCTCGACCGGCACGCCGAAGGGGATTCTGCATACCACGGGCGGTTACCTCCTCGGGGCCGCGCTCACCACGAAGTGGGTGTTCGACCTGAAGGATGACGACGTCTACTTCTGCACGGCCGACGTGGGCTGGGTGACCGGACACACCTACCTGGTCTACGGACCGCTCGCCAATGGCGCAAGCTGTGTGATGTACGAAGGCGCCCCCAACTGGCCCGACGAAGGCCGGTTCTGGAAGATCATCCAAGAGAACAAGGTCTCGATTCTCTACACCGCGCCAACGGCCATCCGCGCCTTCATGAAATGGGGCGAGCAATTCCCGAAGAGCTATGACCTCTCGAGCCTCCGCCTCCTCGGAAGTGTCGGCGAGCCGATCAATCCGGAAGCCTGGATGTGGTATCACCGGGTCATCGGCGGGGAACGATGCCCGATCGTCGATACATGGTGGCAGACGGAGACCGGCGCGATCATGATCGCACCATTGCCGGGGGCAACACCAACGATCCCAGGCTCGGCCACGCGGCCACTTCCCGGCATCGTTCCCGAAGTGGTCACTCGCGATGGCAAGCCGGTTGGCGTGAACGAGGGGGGCTTCCTCGTCATCAAGCAACCATGGCCCGCGATGCTCAGAACCCTCTACGGCGACGATGAGCGGTACAAGAGCACGTACTGGAGCGAGGTCCCCGGCTGCTACTTCACCGGCGACGGCGCGCGTCGCGACGAACATGGCAACTTCTGGATCATGGGCCGGGTCGACGACGTTCTCAACGTCGCCGGGCATCGCCTGTCGACCATGGAAGTCGAGAGCGCGTTGGTCAGCCATCCCAAGGTGGCCGAGGCCGCGGTGGTCGGCAAGCCCGACGAGCTTCGGGGACAGGCGATCTCCGCCTTCGTGACCCTGGAGACCGGACAGGAGGCCTCCGAGGCACTTCGGCAGGAGCTTCGCGCTCACGTTGTCAAGGAAATCGGCGCCCTGGCCCGCCCTGACGACATCCGTTTCACGGACTCACTTCCGAAGACGCGCAGCGGTAAGATCATGCGCAGGCTCTTGCGCGATGTCGCCGCCGGCCGCGAGAGCACCGGCGATAAGAGCACGTTGGAAGACCTGAGCGTGCTCGCCAAGCTCAAGGAAGAAGACGAAGTCTAAGAGTCTGTCCCAGAAGGTGAATCCCACGGGAGCTTTTGAATGATCTGCTGGGTGCCATGCGGTTCCGTACTCGGAACCCATGCGAGAATGCCTTGGCCTGGCGCGCACGGGTTCCGAGTACGGAACCCGTGGCACCCAAACGGCCTTCAATTTTCGGTTTCTCTGAACTTACGAGACAGACTCTAAGACTCCGACCGTCTTTTCCGCTTCTTCCCGGCTGGTCGGGAAGAAGCGGTGGACTGTCGGAACTGGGGCGGGGCCCAGCCATCGAGCCGCTGGACCTCGAGCCCCGACCTTGGTGGCCCAACACCCCTGCTCCGGCCGCGATCACATTTGAGCTGAACTCCCTCAATCGCTCATCGCCCTGCGCCCTTCGGTCGTGCGGACTGGATTCGCCTTCGATTCCGACACCCAGCACCGTCTCACGATTGCTCTCGCGGCACACCCGGAGCAAGGCTGACCGCGAGTTCCGCATCTCCGTCAGCGTCGTTCGCTCTTGGAATGACAGGCTGATGCTTGATCGCTCTCGAAATGCGATGATCGAGTGGAGAGCCGTTGGGGATCGTGATCGAGAGCCACGAGCGAGGTTGGCATGTCAGACAATCAAACCAGCGATGCAGGCGATGCCACGGTTCCACCTGCGAACTCGCAGCCGATTGAGACGCCGGCACGTCCCGATCCAGGGGCGCCGGAATCTTCGCCGGCTAAAGTCCCGCGATGGCGGCGGTATCTGATCCGGGGACTGAAGATCCTGGCCTTCGTCGTCATTTTCTGGCTGCTCTCAGCCTATGTGCTCCTCCCCGCTCTCTGGCGGCATTACGAACACCAGCCTGGCCTTGAAAACGCGCCCAAGACGACCCTGACGTCCCAGGGCATCCCCGGAGACCCGCTCAACGTTGGGTTGATCGGAGCCGAGAAGGAACTGCTCCACGCCATGCTCGGTTCGGGCTGGGATCCCGCGGATCCGGTGACCTTGCGAACCAGTCTCCGCATCGCGGGGAGCGTTTTGCGCGACCGGCCATACCCCGATGCCCCTGTCAGCAACCTCTTTCTTTTCGGGCGGAAGCAGGACCTTGCCTTCGAGCAACCCGTCGGGAACAGTGCCTCGCATCGGCACCATGTCCGTTTCTGGAAGACCAAGGAAGTCGGCCGCGACGGCGCTCCGCTCTGGCTCGGCTCCGCGACCTACGACCGGAGTGTCGGGCTGAGCCATCTGACCGGCCAGATCACCCACCATATCGGGCCCGATATCGATGCCGAACGAGGCGGCCTGATGGCCGATCTCCGCAAGGCAGGTTGGCTGACCGAACTGTTCCAGGTCACAGGGGTTGGGGCGACCCTCTTGGGGCGAAACGGTGGAGGTGACCGGTATTACACCGACGGGGAACTGACTGTGGGCGTGCTTGCGGCGGAAGGTGACAAGAATACGAAGTTCGCACGCCTTGAGAACCCAGTCGCGATCCAGATCAAACAGCAACTCTGGTCGGCGATGCGCCCCTTACTGCAATCCCTCCCCGCGCAATGAGGCTTAATGAGGCTTGAGGCTTCACCGACCTCGACAGTGCGACGGCCAGTTTGCACTCGAGAGGCCGGATGCATCAACGTGTCGTTATCGTTTTTTGATTTGTGCCGCGGTTTACGAATCGAGTTCGGCCCCAGCCAGATTGGAGACAGTCGATGGATCCAAGATCACGAACCCTCTTGACCGCGTCCCTCGTGGCCCTTTCCGCGCTTTGTTCAACGACCTTCGCCGCCGCCGACGGCTGGGTTTCTTTGTTCGACGGTAAGTCGCTCGAGGGCTGGACGATCCGGGGTGGGTTCGCGACGTACAAAGTCGAGGACGGCTCCATTGTTGGCACGACCGTGGAGGGAAGTCCGAATACCTTTCTCTGCAAAGGGGACTACAAAGACTTTGAGCTCGAGCTGGAAGTCAAATGTGATCCCGCCTTGAACTCGGGCGTCCAGGTCCGGAGTCACGTCTACGGCAAGGATGACCCCGACCCGAAGAACCGGCAGAGGGCGGGTGTCGTCTACGGTCCTCAGTTCGAGATCGCTCGGAAAGAGACCGGCACGGCGGCCCAGGTATACGATGAGGGACGTCGCGGGAAATGGCTCAACGAGATCAAGTCGGAGGCCAAGGGCGCCTTCAAGGATGACGACTGGAATCACTACCGGATCGTGGTGCAGGGCGATCGTTACCGTTCCTGGATCAACGGGATTGCCGCGTCGGATTTCAGCGACCCCATGGACAGTCATGGTTTCATTGGATTGCAAGTTCACGGGATCGCCAAAGGCCAAGGCCCGTACCAAGTCCGTTGGCGTAACGTCCGGATCCGGGAATTGAGCGCGGGTGAAGCGGCGGCGACGCCAACGCCCCCCGAAGGATTCCAGGCGATTTTCAACGGCCGTGACCTGACGGGCTGGGACGGAAACCCAGCCTACTGGTCTGCCGAGGACGGATGCCTCACCGGCAAAGCGGACGGCACGCTCAAATTCAATCGATTCATCACCTGGCGTGGGGGCACGGTCAAAAACTTTGAGCTTCGGGTGAAGGTCAAAGTCTCACCGAACGGCAATAGCGGGCTCCAATACCGAGGAACCGAGCGGCCCGACCTGGGCGAGTCGGTCGTCACCGGCTACCAGTGCGACGTGGTGGCGGACCGTCCCGACTACAATGGAATGCTCTACGAAGAGCGAGGACGTCGGATACTGGCGCACACCGGTGAGCAGGTCGTTATCGACACCAAAGGCCAACCCTGGGTGCTCAAAACTTTCCCACTCAAGGCGTTTCCCGCTGGCGAGTGGCACGACTACCGCGTTCTCGTCGAAGGAAACCACCATCGCCACTGGATCGACGGCCATCCCACCGTCGACCTGATCGACCTTGATGAGTCAGGGCGGAAACTCGCAGGGGTACTGGCAGTCCAGGTCCATGTCGGACCTCCCATGAAGATCCAGTATCGTGACTTCTTCTTGAAATCATTGCCCGACGATCTGCCACTGATCGCTCCGGACAAGGCACCGATTCCACCGGATGCGCAAAAAGTGGCGCCGCAGGGTCGGGACAAACCCAGGCCTGTCGACGCCAATTGATCTCAAGAATTGTTGAATCCTGGAGCGTTGAGACCAGACCCACCTGGCTGGTCGCCCACCTGGGGAAGTATCGGCGATCGGGTTGTTCGCCAGAATTGATACATGAAACCCGTCAGGAGAGCCGCGATCGCGAAGAGAAGGGCGACCGGTAGGAGACCTGGCCAGGTTTGGCCAGGTCCCCTACCGGAGACGTATTTGCCGGGTGATTCTCGAGGCGCATGAGAATGCCCCACAGCATCGACCGCGAGCGTGTCGCCGATGGTGGGGCTCATTGCGCGAAGAATTCTCGTCCCATATCAGATCGGGTAGAGATTCTTGAGTTCGGCTCGGGCTTTGGCGCTTCCTTTGGAGGCCTTGATCAAGGGGAAGGTCTTCATTTTCCCATCGACTTCAAGGGTCAGGATTCCGGATCGGATGACCGACGTGGCGACCCGAACGTAACGGGTGGTTCCGTTGGGCAGCCAAACGTGGATGCGCTGGAGATTGGGACGGAAGCAACGGCGGCTCACGCCGGTCGTTTTGATACCTACGCCGCCAAGATACTTGGCTTTACCGCGCGTGGTGATATGGTTTCCAAACGCGGTCTTCTTACCACTAACTTCGCACTGGCGTCCCATGGGACAGGCTCCTTGTCAATCTCGCGCCCTGGCGGTGTTCAGACTTTTTCTTTGGCCAACGGGTTGTGCGGCTTGCTGCGCTGGACGTTGCCGCATTCCTCGACCAGGTCGCAAACCTTGTGCGGGGGCACCGCGAGCTTGCACTGCGGGCAAACATTCAGGGCGGGAGCAACCAGGAAGTCGTGGCTCCGACGCTTTCCCTTGGCTGATTTGGATGTTCGTCTCTTTGGTACGGCCACGACAGACTCTCCCGAAAACCACGCGATCAAGTGTGTTCTGGAAAAGAAAGCTATTATCCGGATTAGACTTCGGAATTCAAGGTCGACTTTCGCGGGTTCATCCCGTTTTTCGGATCTGGGGAGAACGGATTGCGATCGCTCAGCGACGAGCCTTATCCTTGGGGATACGAACGGATCGGCCGATTGCGGTCGACTGGCTTTAGCTCGTTGCGGATCAAGGAATTCGGGCAAGTCGGTCACGTCCCGACTCTCTTTGTGATTGAGGTCTGATGAACACGACGAACACGACGCCGCTGCGCTGGGGCTTCATTGGCGCTGGGAAAATGGCCACCGCGTTGATTCGCGGAATGCTTCGCGCGGGGATCGCCACTCCCGAAACCATTTTCGCCAGCGACCCGATCGAAGCGGCCCGTACGTTGCTCGCGGATGAAACGGGCATCACGTCCCGGGCCACCAACGAGCAGGTGGTCCAGGACAGCGACGTACTCATCCTGGCGGTCAAGCCCCAGAGCATGTCGGAAGTGCTACAGATGCTTCGGGGTTCGGTGACGTCGGACCATCTGCTGATCTCGATCGCCGCGGGGGTCTCGCTCGGGACCTTGGCTGCCGGGCTCGGAGCCGATCGCAGGCTGGCGCGAGTGATGCCGAACACCCCTGCGCTGGTGGGTGCGGGGGCCGCGGGCTATTGCCTCGGCGCTGGGGCCCGGGAATCGGACGATGGCATCGTCCGGTCCTGTCTCGAGTCGGTCGGGCTTGCCTTTCGCGTCCCCGAGTCGCTTCTCGATGCGGTCACGGGGCTCTCCGGCAGTGGACCTGCGTTCGTTTATGTAATGATCGAGGCGCTTTCCGACGGCGGGGTCCGGGTCGGCCTTCCTCGGGACGTGGCGACAGCGCTGGCCGCTCAGACGGTTTTGGGGGCCGCCCGGATGGTGCTGGAGACTGGCCTGCACACGGGGACACTCAAAGATCAGGTGACAAGCCCCGGCGGGACGACGATTGCGGGCCTGCACGCATTGGAGCGAGGGTCGATTCGCGCCGCCCTGATCGACGCGGTCGAGGCGGCCACCAAGCGCTCGTCCGAGCTCGCCGCTCAGGTCGCTCAAGCCGGCCAGAAGTGAAAGGGAACTTGTGAAACTTGGCCTGATCTCCGACATCCACGGCGACCCTTTAGCCTTGGAGCTCGCCTGGTCGCATTTGACCGTCATGGGGGCCGATCGAATCGTCTGCGCCGGCGACCTCGTCGGATATGGCCCGTATCCCGACCGCGTGGTTGCCTTTCTCGAGGAACATCAAATCGCCTCGGTGCGAGGCAACCACGACCGCTGGGCCCTCGAGCGAGGGGTTGGCATTCCCGATGAGTTCGGCGGCGGGACGCCCAGCCCTGACACGCTGAAAACGCTGGCCGCTCTCCCCTTCGAGCTTCTCGTCGCTGACCTCAAGCAAGTTGGGGTCATCGTCCACGGCTCACCGCGCAGCGACATGGAGTTCATCCAGCGGCGGACCCACCCGCCGTCGGCCCTTCGCGCCGACCTGGCTGCTCTCGGTGCGGACCTCCTCGTGGTCGGTCACACGCATGAGCCCATGTGGTTTCGTTGCGACCAAGGGCTCGTCGTCAATCCAGGCTCGGTCGTTTCAATGCCGGTTGTGAAAAATAGCTCTCGGACGTTCGCCCTCGTCGACCTGACGACACTCTCGGTCAGCTTTCATGACGTGGAGAGTGGTGACCTGATCTCCCTCGACCCGTGGCCCGAGGAAGCCCCTGCGACAAAAACGAAGCCGGGTTGAGCGCGGTTGATTCAGGTTGAATGGGACACTCCGCTGACCCGGCGTTCCTCGATTTATTTCTCCACTCATTCGATTCTTGTGATGTGCACCGGGCCGTGCGTGTGGTAGGCTGACGTTTTGATCTCGAACGAGATCTTCATCGTCCTGAGGGAGATGACGACGCTCATGGAGCGCCCGGACCCCGCCGATCGGCCTGTGCTGGTAGTTGATTTCGGATCGCAGTACGTCCAGCTCATTGCTCGGCGAGTTCGGGAACGCCACGCGTTCGCCCGAATCGTGCGTCATGACCTGACGGCCGAGCGAGCCCGCGAACTGAATCCGATGGCGATCATCCTCTCCGGAGGGCCGTCGAGCGTCTATGAACCAGGGGCACCTCAGTGCGACCCTGGTTTGTTTGAGTTGGGCGTCCCGATTTTAGGGATCTGCTATGGGATGCAGTTGGCTTGTAAGGCCATGGGTGGCACCGTGCGCCCCTGCCCTGCCGGTGAATATGGCCGGGCTGACCTGAAGGTGCTCAACCACTCGGAGGATCTCTTTCACAACGTCCCCGAGTCGACGACCGTCTGGATGAGTCACGGCGACCAGGTCCACGATGCCGGTGAGGATTTCGTGGCGCTGGCCACGACGTCGACCTGCCCCGTGGCTGCCGTTCGCCACAAGACGCGGCCCGTCTATGGACTCCAATTCCATCCCGAGGTCGCGCATACGCCGTATGGAGCGCTGATCCTCGGCAATTTTCTCGACCGAATCTGCCACAGCCGCGGGACCTGGACGATGGGAGCGTTCATTGAACGCTCCATCGTTGAGATTCAGGAGCGCGTCGGCCCCAGCGATCGAGTCGTCTGTGGTCTTTCGGGAGGAGTGGATTCGGCGGTCGCCGCCGCTCTCTTGGCGAAAGCGCTCGGACCGCGAGTCGTCTGTGTCTTCGTGGACAACGGGTTGCTTCGTGCGGGTGAGCGGAACGCGGTCGCCGAAGCGTTCGGAGCCCATTCCAACGCAGAGCTCCGCGTGGTCGACGCAACCGCACAATTTCTCCATGCCCTCGACGGGGTCAGCGACCCCCAGGAGAAGCGGATCCGGATCGGTCATACCTTCGTCGACGTGTTTCGCGAGGAAGCGAAAACGATCCCCGCGGCTCGGTTCCTCGCCCAGGGTACCCTCTACCCCGACGTGATCGAGAGCGGCGGCGACCGCGACGGTCCTGCCGCGACGATTAAGCATCACCACAATGTCGGTGGGCTTCCCGCGGAACTCGGATTCGAGTTGATCGAGCCGCTTCGCGATCTTTTCAAGGATGAGGTCCGCCGGCTCGGCCTTGAGCTCGGGCTCCCCGACAGCCTCGTCTGGAGACATCCGTTCCCTGGACCCGGACTGGCAGTCCGCTGCCTCGGGACCATCAACGCGGAGCGTCTGGAAGTGCTCCGCCAGGCCGATTCGATCTTTCTCGACGAACTCCGACAAGCCGGTCTCGAGCGGCAGGTCGCGCAAGCGTTCGCTGTGCTCCTGCCCGTCCAGTCCGTCGGCGTCATGGGAGACGGCCGGACCTACGAGAATGCCATCGCGCTTCGATCGGTCGACACGGACGACTTCATGACGGCCGACTGGTCGCGTCTGCCGCACGACCTGCTCGCTCGCGCTTCCACGCGGATCATCAACTCCGTCAAGGGGATCAATCGAGTCGTCTACGACGTCACGAGCAAGCCCCCGGGCACGATCGAGTGGGAATGAGCCGGATC
This sequence comes from Singulisphaera photorubra, assembly GCF_045290345.1. Lineage (GTDB taxonomy): Bacteria > Planctomycetota > Planctomycetia > Isosphaerales > Isosphaeraceae > Singulisphaera. The sequence goes on from NZ_CP155447.1 coordinate 9,205,318, forward strand.
ACTCTCCCTTTTCGATCGCCCGCGTGTGAATAATGACGCGGGCGATCGCGCTTCGGCGCGAGGCGAGGAACGGCTTTTCCGGGAGCGTTTTTAGGAGACCGGACAATGCTTCGGACGTCGATTCGCACGATCGGGCTGACTCTGCTACTGGTCGTCTGGGCGGTCTCACCACTTCAGGCCGAGACCAAGACGATCGGCCGTTGCGGGGCCGGTTTCCTGGAGGAAGTCAACGGCTATCGGGTACTCCACCTCAAAGGAACCCCTTATGAAATGGGGTATCAGCACGGGGTTTTGCTCAAAGAGGACATCCGGGAGAACGTTCGCTTTCTCTTCGAGGAGAAGGCGAACGAGTTGAAGCTCGAGGTCGCTGGCATCAGGCTCTTGAATCCCAAGCGAGCGATTGGTGGCATCGCCGCAACCCAGAAGAAGTTTGTTCCCGAGCGGTTCTTCGAGGAAATGCGAGGCATGGCCGAAGGGGCGGGCCTCGACGTTCAGGAAGTTACCGTCGCCAACTTCATCCCCGAGCTATTTCACTGCTCCGGCTTCGCGGTCAGTGGCTCGGCGACGAAGGACGGGACGCTCTATCACGGCCGGATCCTGGACTACGGGTGCGACTGGCGGCTTCAGGATCATGCCGTGCTGATAGTCGCCGAACCGGAGGGACGGATTCCGTTCGTGAACGTCACGTACGCTGGGTTCATCGGGTCGGTAACCGGCATGAACGCGCGTCAGATCTCGATCGGCGAGATGGGGGGCCGGGGCCTCGGCCACTGGGACGGCATCCCGATGGCCATCCTGGTCCGGATGGTGCTCGAGCAGGCCGACGACCTCGACCAGGCGATCGCCGTCTTCCGTGACAACCCACGGACCTGCGAATATTACTATGTCATCGCCGATGGCAAGAGCGGCAAGGGCGTGGGCATGGAAGCGTCGTGGAACAACTTCGGCGTGGTGCCGATGGGGGGAACCCATCCCCGACTTCCGCACGCCATCAAAGACGCTGTGCTCCTCTCTGCCGGCGACCGTTACGAAGAACTCGCGCGCCGGGTCAAAGCAGGTTTCGGGACGTTCGACGCCGACTCCGCGCGGGCTCTGATGGATCGGCCGGTGGCGATGAAGTCAAACCTTCATAGCGTCCTCTTCGAAACCAAGTCGAGCCGTTTCTGGGTCGCCAACGCCGCCAAAGACGGCGCCCCTGCGGCCACGCAGCCCTACCATGCCTTCCAACTCACCGAGTTGCTGACGCACGAACCAACGTCACAAGCTCCGACATTTCCGCCGCCCCCCTCTAGCGGGGCCCCCGCACCCAAGACCGTGATCCAGGGCGCCTCGGCGACCCCTTGACCTGGCTGGGGCAGAATCGATTTCCACGCCTTCCACGGCCCCTGCAGGGCGATCGTCAATGCCATTGAGTAGGCTCTGACGGTCGCCCGGCCGGGGTTGCCATGCATTAAAGCAAACAGGAAAAACCGTGGTCATGTGTTTGGCATAGATGCGTACGCGATGGCATTGCTTTTGACTGATCGGCTCGCCCGCTGAACTTGCGGAACCCTCCGCTCCCGATCTCGGTCCACCCCGCAGTGACCGACACATCCCGCTCCTCCTCCTCAAAGCGCATCCGCTCGTTCCACTCCTCGAACCATCCCTTGCGGGTGCTCCGCGCGGACTAACTTCGTGACTACGGGTTTTGCCGTTGATTTCTACGGCTAAACCAGTAGACTGCTGACCGTCACCTGGGAACATGTTCTGAAGCCGGGAGTCATTGCCCTCATGGCACGTCCACGAGCCGAACAGCCGACCCCCGCTGAGTTGGAGATACTCAAGACGCTCTGGGAACGTAACGCTCCAGCGACGGTGCGGGACATCCTGGAGGTTGTGAACCAACAGGCCGACACGCCCCGGGCCTATACCTCGGTCATGAGCCTCATGAATGTCATGACTGAGAAGGGAATGCTGCGACGTTCACCTCAGGGGCGTGCGTTTCTTTACGAGCCGGTGTTACCGCGTGAGCAGACGCTACGGTCGCTGCTGAGTGAAACGCTCGAGCGGGCCTACAGTGGGTCGGCCAGTCTGCTCGTCGCGCACCTGCTCGACCAGTCCACGCCGTCGGCCGATGAGCTCGACCAGATTCGGTCGCTCCTCGACGGGTACGAGGACCGCCGCGCAAGTGAAACCAAGGAAGGAGGTGATCCTTGCAAACGCTCGCGACCGAAGCGCTCCAGGGGTTGATCGGGGGCTTGGTCTGGCTCGGGCTGCTTCACAGCGTCTGGCTTGGGCTTGTCATGGCCGCTCTCGTTGCATTGGGCTTTCAGACTCGGTGGGTGCGATCGCACCGGTCGCGTCACGCGGCTCTGTTCGTGTCCCTCGGCCTGGTCGCGTTCAGTCCCCTCGTTCTCACGGCGGTCCAGTACCTCACGGCCGTGCGTCACTCCGCAGGCGACTCCGCGAGAGCGGCGACGACTGCCGCGATCGTGCCAGGAGAGTCGACAGGCCGAATGCAGGGTGCTCCCCTGCTTGCCAATTCTCCGAACTCTGGAGGAATTTCGCATGCGATCCGGTTGCTTCGGTTCCTGGACTTCACACGTGATCGCGTGGTCGTCGTTGCACGTGTGATTCGGCCTTATGCCCTCACCTCATGGGCACTGGTCGTGGTTGGCCTGTCGACGGTGCTGGCTCTTGGCATAAAAGGATTGCACCAACTCTGTCGGGATGCAGCGCCGGCACCTCGGTCGGTGGAGGAGCGGGTCCAACGGCTTGGTCGACTCTTGCGACTCAGGATCATCCCGGCGATTCGGGTCCACTCGACCTTGGACGAACCCTGCCTCTGCGGTTTGTTCCGTCCCGTCATCTTGCTGCCGGAACGCTGGCTCGCCGCCGCCGGTCCCGATTCGCTCGAGGCCGTTCTCGCTCATGAATTGGCACACGCACGGCGGTCCGACCACCTCGTAAACTTGGCCCAACGGATCCTGGAATCCTTGCTGTTTTTTCACCCCGGGGTCCATTGGCTGTCGCGGTCCCTACGCTGCCAGCGTGAACTCTGCGCCGACGCTCTCGCGGTTCGTCTCACTGGCGATCCGATGGCGCTGGCCAGGGCCCTGGAGTCCGTGGCACGCCTCCGTGTCGGTCCCCCGCTGCCTCGCCGCATCGGCGCGGCGTTCGGGGGTGAGAGTTCTTCACTTCTTCCCCGCATTCAGGAGCTCATTGGCATGACGCCCATTCGTTCCCGCCCTCAGGCCTGGCCCATCGCCGCCTTGCTTTCGGCCGTCGCCGTGGCCCTCGTGGCCTCCTCCATCGGATTCGCCGAGGAGAAGCCTTCGCCGTCCCGCCCGCCATCTGGGCCTTCCCTGGAGGCGAAGCAGGACGCCCGTTCGAGTGCGGACACAACTCTGGTGCCACTCCCGGTCCCTGCCTCCCCGCCGATGAACGAAGCCGTTCGGGAGATCTCCTACGATGTGCGGTTTATCGAGCGTGAACCCGACGACTGGCGTCTGCAACTCCAGGGACAGCTCACGGCGCTCGACCAGCAGGCGGGCATGAACGGGTGGATCATTGACCAGTCGGCCTTCTTCGTTTTCATCAAGCATATGCTCGATGAGGCTAACTCGAACCATGTCCAAGCACCAAAGGTGACGACTTTCGAAAACGCTCACGCACTCATTATCAATGGACCTGGAAAGATCCAAAGCTCCTCAAGCCAGACGAAGCCGATCCTGAAAGCACGTGCAGGCGAGCGGAAAAAGGATGCTGGGGTCCAGGTGAATGTCAGTGGGATGCACTTACTCAAAGCGACGCGTCTCACGGTCGAGGTCAGTGAGCCGACACTCGTCGCTGGTCAGGCTGGGCCTGCGATCGATCCGGGAGCCGTCCTAGTTTACTCGAAGGGGAAGTGCGACGTTCCTGAGGGATCCAGCCTGGTCCTCAGCCTGGGGAATCATGAGCGTCAGGTCGGCCCTCGATCCGTGATGAGCGAACAGTTAATTATCATCACACCCAGGCAAATTGTGCTGAACAACGCGGAAGATTCACGATCGACACGCCCGCCGTTGCCGGTCGGGCGGCCTCCAGGCCGGTGAAGCGTGGATCGGCGGTCGGCATCTCGATATGACGATTGGGATGGGAAACGCACACCCTACTACGAGAGAGTGCCTGCTGGTTTCGTCGACTGTCTCTAGCCTACGATCTCGACATTGCCCAGACCAGCCAGAGGCCGAGAACCAGTCCGATCGAGAAACCACCGTAGGCGAGGGACGTCGATCCCCCACGGAAGACCATTGCCGATCCGACAATCAGGCCCGCGAGCACGATCCCAACCGCGAGGACGTGGCTCGCGCGGCTCAATTGCCTCACCAAATTTTCGAAGTGCTGCAGGTCGAAGTGAACGGTCAGCTTTCCCCTCTTGATCGACTCCAGCGATTGGCCGAGGACGTCGGGCAACAAGGTGGCGATCCGCTGCATGTCCTCGGCCGTCCGAACGCTCGTCTCCAGCATTCGCCAGGGTCCGAACCGTTTCAACGAGAGGTTGCGGATGAACGGGTAGAGTTCGCTCGCAATGTCGAAGTGAGGGTCGAGGGCGCGTCCCACCCCTTCAATTGTGACCAAGGAGCGGATCAGAAGCACGAGGTCAGGAGGGATGTGTAGGTCGTGCGTTCGGATAAACGCGATGAGCTCGCGAAGCAAGACTCCGAGATTGATGTTGTCGAGCGAAAGGTCGGAGTAGGATGCAACGAGCTCGGCCACGTCGCGTCGTAGTGCGCGAACATCGACATGGTCTCCGCGGATCTCGAGCGAATTGAGCGCCCGGATCACGCGGTCGGTGTCCTGGGAGAGTAATCCATTCAGCAAGTCGGCGATCCGTTCCCGGGTCCGCGAGTCGAGCTGGCCGAACATGCCGTAGTCGAGAGGCGCGATCACGCCGCCAGGCAAGACTCGGAGGTTGCCCGGATGGGGATCGGCATGGAAGAAACCATACTCGAAGATCTGGGTGAGGAGGATCCGGGCCCCTCGGACGGCGACGACGGCGGGCTCGATCCCGATCTGCCTCAAGCCGTCACGGTCGTTGACCCCGACTCCGCCGATAAACTCCATCGCCAGGACTCGGGTCGTCGAGAACTCGGCGACGACGAATGGGATATGCGCCGTCTTGTTCTTGGCGAACTGGAGTTGGCATCGTTCCATGGTCCGCCGTTCGACGGTGAAATCCATCTCGCGCTTCAAGGTCCGCTCGAACTCCCGGACCAAGGCGACCGGCGCGTAAGGGGCCATGAAGGCAAGCCGGCGTTCTGCCAGTTGGGCCAGGTTCTTGAGGATGTCGAGATCGGCGTGGACCACCTTCTCGATCCCTGGCCGGCGAATTTTGAGCGCGACCAGTCGGCCGTCATGCAGCGTCGCGCGATGGACTTGAGAAATCGAGGCGGATGCGACTGGGATCGGATCGAGTCGGGCGAATACTTCGGAAGGAGGACCGCCAAATTCCTCCGTGAGAATCGCCTCGGCCTCCTCGGAAGGGAACGGGCGAACATCGTCACGAAGCGAGGCGAGCTCGGTCGTATAGGCTTCGGGCAAAAGGTCGGGACGCGTACTGAGGACCTGGCCGAGTTTCACGAAAGTGGGACCAAGGTCCTCGCAGACCATCCGTAGCCGCCTGGCGCGGTCCTGGGGAGGGACATCGTCGCCGAGCGCCACCCGCTCGATTGGGCGAACAATCCCTTCGAGATGAAGCGCCGCGACCACATCCTGATAGCCGTAGCGCATCAGGGACGCCAGGATCTGGCGGTAACGAGGGAGGTCGCGGAGATGACTAACCGTTTCACGAATCAAGTTGATACAGTTCCTGAAGTCGGGACGCTACCCCATCGCTCGAGTTCCGTCGCGACTCCAGCTTACTGCGTCATTCCCCCCCGCTACAACCGCGCTGACTGGGAGGAGTTGACGTGTCGGCCTTGCCAGGCGAAGTAATTTTCGATACATTTGAGCCCGTAATACGCGGTGCTGTAAGGTGTTGGGAACGGGAACCCACTATGCCCATTCAGGATCAGGCGGGGGTCCGCCCCCTCGATTCGTCAGACGAGCTCGATGAGGCTCGCCTTGAAGCGATCGGCTTCATCTTCCATGGTTCCATTCCATTGGAGGATGTGAAGAAGAAAGCGATCAAGGCAGGAACGAATCTCCTGCACTTCGCCCGTTGTGCCAAGCTCGACAAGGTCGGCGACGAGGAAGTCGCCATCTGGTACCGGTCGATCAGTATCGCTAAGGTTCACTTGGATGATACGATCGGTCAGAACCGATGGAAGTGGTGCAAGATCTGCGAGCGAGAAATCACCCAGAAGATTCTCAACGAGCGTTGATCTCGATTCGTATCAAAGGCGAGACATGGCGACGGTCCCCGGAGATCGTCACCATCGCTCCACCTCAGCGTTGGCGCTGACTCTGCTTCCACTGGAGCAGTGAATGCAACCGCTGTCTCAGACCGGCAGGACTGTGATTTGCTTCGGCCAAGTGAGGGGCGAATCGCAGTCGATTGCCGGCTCCGGTTCCCTTCGGCCCACTCGATTGCCAAAGTGAAGCCTGTCGGCGCTGTGCCGTGAGCCGGGTGAGTAGGAACCAACGATGTCCACTCGCTCTCCTCGGGCCTGCTAAAATTCCGGCTGGTCGCACATCCGATGGTTTCACCACGGCGCCTGGTTGGGCTGGTTCCGTTCGGGTCTCAGGACTCACCTGTAACTGTAACGGGATTGAGAGGGGTGGGGTTGTTTCAACAACCTCCTCCCGCTCGACGGAAACCCATCGCGGTATGATCGTCGTGATCGCATCAGGGCCCACATTTCCGGCCAGGTCGATCGAGTGTACCTGGACCGTCCGAGGTCCCTTGAGCAGGTCGGCGGTCGAAAATTGCGTGGTGCGACCCAGGAAGAGATAGGTTCCTGAGCCCCCAAGTCGATATTCGTGAGTCTCGTCGATCCCGGTTGCCTCGAACTGCACGCGGCCGTCCTGAAACGCAATCAGGTGGGCGACAGCTCCAGGAGCGATCGAGTCGTAAATCATAATGACAGAGGCGATCGGCCCTCGATTGCCGCTGGAATCATAGGCGCGGACATAGACGGTGTTCGATCCCTGGGTCAGACCATCGGGAACGAATGAGGTCGGCGATGAGACCGGCTTGAAGGAATTTGGAGCATTGCCCAGGCTATACTCATAGCCGGTGGCATCGGTCACGGTGGTAAACCGGAGTCGACTGTCATTGGTCACACCGTCCGTTGCGCTCGCTCCGGTATCGCGGACGAGTCCGAGCCCGGTTGGGGCCGTCAATGTGACAGCCGGGAGGAGAGCGACAGACTGGTTGGTGACTCGCTGGCCGTTGAGAGTGGCTGCGTAAACTTTCCAGGAGGCGGTCGAGCGCAGGCTTGCCGGCCCCTTGAACGTATTCCCGCTGGCCGTGACGACGACCCCTGACGGGTCGGTCGTGCGCGAGTTGCCGGCCTCGAACGTCGTCGGCAGACCGAGATTCGCTTGCGCCCGGGCCGCCAAGAACGCCTCGCTCCACACGATGGCGTTGTCAGTGAACGCAAGCGACATGTAGGTGCGATTTTCGCTTCGCTTCGTGTAGATGCTTTCCTCAACCTCGAAGACGGCGCCCCGGAGATTGTCCTCAAAGGTGTTCCCTCGGACGGTTGCTCCGAGAATCGGGGCGCGACTCCATCCCCACATCACGGGGGATTCGCTCCCAGCAGCCGCGATTCTTAAACCATGGTTGCCCCCAATAAAGTGATTATTGAGGACCTTGGTATCGAAGTGGTTCCCCGCGAGGATCATCCCTTCGGCAATGGAACTGCCGCGAGCGTCGATCGTATTGCCTTGAAAAGTTTCCTGAATAAATCCCGTGGAGATCGAGATGATGAGGTTCCCAGGCGACATGGGCGCGTTGAGAAGGTATGTCGTGGGACTGAGTGACTGGGCAATCAGCCGCCATTGACCGGCCTCGGGCCCTGAAAGAATGGAGATCACATCTCCGGTCGTCGCCACTCCTCCCTGAAGGTAAGGGATCTGCACGACTCGACCATCCGTCGAGATGGACGAAACCGCTCCCTCGTAGTTGAGGCGATACGACTCGGTCAGCACGATCTCAGGCGCATTCGGGTGAGCAACGGTATCGTTGTCCATCGGACCGATGCCGGAGACGTTATTATCACGAATGACATCGCGATATCCTGATCCCGTCATCACAAGGAACCGCCAGGACTTTCCCGTCGAACCGACGGGCTGGACCGTGTTGTTCGCGATCAGAACGTCATGGGTGTAGTGGCCCGCGAATGCGGTGTACGCGAACGTGTTAGGAACTGTACCCTGGTAGTTGTTCCCCGTAACCAACCAAGGCCCGTTGTTGAACTCGGTCATTCCTCCCTTGAGGATGTTGTCGGCGATCACGCCGCTCTCGGCTCGAGTCACCCAGATCAAGTGCGCGGCGGACTCCCAACTGCTCGCGGCGGGGGGAGACATCAGGTCGAGATGGGTCAGGCGGATATTCACGAGCGGAGTCCTCGGGGCCCCACCGTAGAGATCGGGAGTGCCGATCACGGAGGGTTCCGAGCCGGTTCCGGTCGCCCACCGGATCGGCCCCGCGAATCGGACCGAGAATCCATCGAGCGTCGTATTCCCGCATTCGACGTTGATTGCGGTCGTCCACACCGGGTCACTGGCCGCCTGACTGAACAGAATCGTCGCGCCAGGATCGGCCGTGATGATGATCGGGCGAGCGAGCAACAATGGTTGGCTGACCTGGTAAACGCCCGCACTCAGATGGATGGAACCATATTGATTGATCAGGATGACAAGATTGTCTCCCGGCCTGGCCACGATCGAGTTTGTCGAGGCCGTGGGGGCCCGATTGCCGAGATTAACAGCCCCTCCCGCGAACTGAACCGCGTGCATACTGCCGTCATCGAGCACCACGCGCAGGGTCATTGTGCTCCCGGTCTCGTCGCGGATTGGGGAAAATCCGATGTCCGCACGCGAGGCGTCGGTCGTCGACCGTTGGAAAGTCAGGCGGCGGGCGAACGGATCCACCCAGCCGCTCGAGCCCGGGTTGGCCTGAAAGCCCCAGTTGCTTCGTGCTTCATCGCTGAGCGTTGCGGAAACCACCGACCGCCCTGCCGGCAGTCCGCTCACGGCCACATGCACATCACCGAGGGCCAATGGGTTGAAACCATCCTGACCGACCCAGCCGGCTCCGATGGTCCCCCACGTTACGACAGCGGGCACCTGGCTCGGGATTCTCAACCCCGGGTCGGATGAACCCGCGACCACGGTCATTTCATCGGACTTGCCATCGGTGTAGACGACAGTGAGCGTGAGCACCTGGCCGGACAGGCCTGGAATCGGATTGAAGTAGAGGTCCGCCTTGGTCGGGTCAGACATTCGTTTCCGAAACTCGGCATTCGAGAGCGAACCCGGGTTGGTTCCGAAGCTCCATCCCGCCCCTGACGCAGCTCTTACGTTCAACGACGCGACACCAACCCTCGACGACAGATTGGTGAGTGCAAGACGAATATCCTGAATCCCGTCCGGGCCAACCCCGGCACCCGGTCCGGTCAGATCCTGGCCGTCCTGGCCAACCCACTGTACGGTCGCCAGCGCACTTGGCATCCGGAGGTTGGGATCGGCAGTCCCGCCTTGGACGTGGATCACAACGCTCGTGGTGTCATCGTACACAAGACTCACGAAGAAGGTGCGGCCCGTCTCGACCATATAAGGATCGAGATAGAGATCCGCCGTCGTCGCTCCGGGCGCCTGAATCCAACCCGCGGGACTCGGTCCCGGCCGGCCGTTGTACACCCATTGCCCGCCATCATAGCCGAGCACATCCACCTTCACGACCGTACGATCTGAGGGAAGGTTCGAGACAGCAATGTGCATGTCTTGAACTTCATTGGGCGGGCCGTTCTGCGTTGTTCCAACCACGTCGTGGCCATCCTGGCCGAGCCAAATCCCCGTGACGGCCTGCGTGGCCATCAAGACTCGTCCTTCAAGCGCGGCAACTGAAACGAACGTGGCCCGTCGGCGTTGCGGTCTCATGATTGTGGTCTTGCCAGGGGTGCATCGAGATCGCCCTCCTTGAGCGGTAGAACGGGGTCCATCCCCTCGACATCGAGTTCAAGAGACGTCTGAATTCATCAGGATCGAAATTAGGGCGTTGATACGGGCCAGGGGCTCCCGGATCACAGACCCGTGGAATTCAGGCACTGCAAAGTTCGGCCTCAACCTGAGAATGGGGATCGTTTCGGCGGCCCGGGTGACAGGGCTCCTCCCTTTCAAATCAACCCTAGGACGCGGAAGCCGGTATGTCTTTAAAACTACGGAGACTTGCCATTTTTGCCTTGGGACCCTTGACGGACTGCGGAGCCGTTCCACTGACAGTGCACAATCGAGAATTGTCACGCCAGTGTGTAGCGTGTTGAGAACCGAGTCGATTTGAGACGAACCAGAGTGACGATGGGGGGGAATCGCGAAGCAACAGTCAATGATAACTGTTAATCAAAAAACGACGGTTCTATCAATGAGTGGAGTGGGGAGTCAAATAAGGAGAGGGGAAGTGGAGGGAAGGAAGGATCTCGATCGCGAGGCGATTGCGTTCCTTCGGCCGATCTCAGCAGAGGGACGTGGTCGTTCTGAATCGGGGATCAGGAGGGGAGCAGTCGTGGATGAGCGACGCTATCCCACAAATCAAAGCGAAAATCCGACCCACCGCAGATGAGACAGGCCGACAAAATCGGAATTTTGGCAGGGCCGGCTCAGCCGATCTGGGAGGTTCGGCTCAACCAACGCGCGGAAAATATCACAGCACATGTGCATTCTCAGCCAAAGCCGATGGCGAAGGCCGTCGCTTCGAGCAGGGCGATCATCTCGCGTCGCTGGAGACGTCTGGCGAGGGGGGCAAGAGCCGGAGTGGGCTTTCCGTCACGGCAAAGGGAAATAAAGCCAAACGGGTTCCATTGATTGCCGTTCAGCAGGTGATCTCCCAAGGACCGATCCGGCAAGGTGGCCAGCAGGCGGCGAACTGATTCGGCGAGCGGTTCGAAGATCGAGTGTTGACCGACTCGTCGGAACCAGTAGGACGCATTGCCCGAGTCGGGTTCGCGGCGATGGGCGATCCCGTGCCAGTACGCCGAGACGGCCCGCTCGCCCAGGCCATCGGCCTGTTGCGCCGCCTCGTGGCTGGCTTCCCAGAAGTCGTGGATCTGAAACAGCCCCGCGACCAGGGCGAGCCGGGCCGACCTTGGTACTGCGGGGAGGAGTGACTGCCAGGCGGAGTCGGACAGAGCCGGCTCGAGCCAGGGCCGCGAAGGGGGGGACTGAACCAGTCCGACCCCCTCCGCCTGGTCATCTCCCAGCGCGGCATGCCCTAACGCCGCGATCAACCCGGCCGGTGTCAGGTTCAAGGCAGCAATCAACTGCTTCGGCGTTTCACCCGCTTCGAGTCGTTCCAGAACCAGGTCGAGCGTGACGCCGGAACTGAAGCGGGGCGAAACCCCTGGACGACAGTCGATAAGCCCCCAGATACCGCTCATTCCCGACCCCTCCCTCTTGGATCCGCACAGGGCCGATCCCGGGAACTAGCTAAAGAAAAATCTAATGATGTCCTGATACATCACGTAGACCATCAAGCAGAGGAGCATGCCGATCCCGATCCAGCTCCCGACGATCATGGCCGAGTCAGGCAGGGGGCGGCCGCGGACTTTCTCGCCGATCAGGAAGACCATCTGCCCTCCATCGAGTGGAGGTATTGGCAAGAAGTTCAAAACGGCGAGGTTGATGCTCAGAATCCCGAGGAAGTGGACCAGTTGGGTCAAGCCGGTGTCGGCTTGTGAGTAGGCCACGCTCGCGATCATGATCGGCCCTCCCAGGAGTTTGGGGCTGACCCGTTTCTGAGCGAGGCTTCGGAGCATGGCATAGATCCGAAGAATGTTGTCAACCGTATCGTCGAACCCGCGACGGAGCGACGACTGCACGCTTTGGGGCGGAAGGGTACGGATGCTGGTTCTGAACTGGAGACCGCGCCAGGGGTTGTACCAATCCGGATTGAGCCGGGGCTGGAGTCGAACCGGCTTCGAGGAACCATTAATGGTGAGTTCGACATCGCGAACCGGCTCAGTCTGAAGCAGGCTCATCGCGTGGGGCCATTCCAGGCCCTTCTCGCTCAACGGGATCGGATCCAGTTGTGCTTCAACCGACTTATCAACCGGGTTCAGCGTGATCTTTCCAAGGATGTCGCCGACCCTCAGCCCCGCCTTTTCGGCGGGAGATCCCGGGTCAATCGCGGCAATCTTGGTGCGGATCGGGTAAGCAAGACCAAGTCCGGGGATACCGAGCGGTGCCGACGGGAAAAAGACGAGGCCATACGGCGACCGGTCGGGAGTCACCTCGATGGTGACTTCCGTCGAAGCGCTGTCCGACCCTGGACGCTCCACCACGAAGGTCATGGTTTGTTCCGCTCGATCGAAGCAAAGTTCGGGCAGGCGCATCGGATCAAAGTCGGAATTCCCATCGACTTTGATGATCCGGTCTCCGACCTGGAACCCCGCCTTGGACGCCGGCGAGTTGGCCTGGATGCTGGAGATCGGTTCGTTGGTCAGGCGGAACCCAAAGTCCAGCACGTGGTTGGCCGGGAAAAGTGCCTTTACCTCTTCGCGCTTCGCTGACTTCCCCTTGGCGGTCTCGACGCGACGCTCGAAGAGGTGGACCAGAGGGACACTTCGATGGGTTGCCAGCTTTGCTCTCAACGCCTCGGCGTTATCAATCGTCTCCGCTGCCACCCCCTCTGGGCCAAGTGCGATGAGCGTGTCCCCCGACTGGAGGCCGAGGTCCGCCGGCTTGGGAGGCGGCGAGATTCCCACCGGTTTCCCGACGGGAGGTTTGGCGAGTGTCAGGCTGGCTTCCTGAGCGACGCCGATTCGAGGGACGTCTTCCGATTCTTCACGCCTTGGCTCGATCGTGATTGGAATCGTATCCGTCTGGCCAGGGCGGGCGATCTCGAAATCCACCTTCTGTCCCGCGCCGCTCAAAGAAACCTTGAGCATCATGGAACCGAAGTTGACGTCGCGTCGGCCGTCAATGGCCACAATCTCATCGCCCGGTCGGATCCCGGCGTCATAGGCGGGTGAGCCCGGCTTGACGATGCCGATCATCGCGGGCACTTCCTCCATGCCTTGTCCGTAGGCATAAACGAAGCAAGCCAACCCGAGCAGGACGTTCATGATCACGCCGGCGGAGATGATCGCCATCCGCGCCCCGACCGATTTGTTCGGATAGGCGCGGGGGTCGGTGGTTTTGTTCGCCTCGTCGTCAGGCGACTCGCCGAGCATCTTGACGAAGCCACCCAGGGGGATTGCTGCTAGCACATATTCCGTTTCTCCCCGGCGGAATCCGACCAGGGTCGGACCAAAACCGATGGAGAATTTCTCGACCTTGACCCCATTCCATTTGGCCAGGAGAAAGTGACCGAGTTCGTGGAGAAAGATGACGAACCCCAAGCCAAGCGCGACCTTCAAAATATTCCAAACCGGTGTCAAGATCTCCAACGTCTTACCTCCTGCCGAGCCCAGGCGTCGACCACCCAGAGTTCGTCGAGTGTGGGCCTGGGATTGAATGTGTGGTTATCAAGCACCGCGCGGCACGCGCGGGGAAGGTCGAGGAAACCGATTTCGCCATCAAGGAATCGAGCGACCGCAGCCTCATTCGCGGCGTTCAACGCCGCCCCCGCGGTCCCACCCCGACGCATGACCTCGAATCCCAACTCCAGACAGGGGAACGTCTCGCCGTCTGGCGGCTCGAAGGTTAACGAAAACGACTTGGTCAGGTCGAGTAACGGGCACCCACCCGCCACTCGGTCGGGGTAGGTCAAGGCAAACTGGATCGGCAATCGCATGTCGGGAGGGGAAAGCTGCGCAATCACGCTTCCATCCACGAACTCCACCATGGAGTGGACGATCGATTCGGGATGGACGACGACTTCGATCTGTTCGGGTTTGAGATCGAACAACCACCTTGCTTCGATGACTTCGAGCGCCTTGTTCATTAACGTGGCGGAGTCGACCGAAATTTTCGGGCCCATTTGCCAGGTGGGATGTCGGATGGCTTCGGCGGCGGAAACCTCGGCGAGTTCCCGGCGCGATCGGCCTCGAAATGGTCCGCCCGAGGAGGTCAGGATGACCCGACGAACTTCTCGATCCTGCCCGGAGCGAAGCGCCTGGAAGATGGCGGAATGCTCGCTATCGACCGGCAGAATTGATCCGCCCCGTTCTCGAGCGAGATCCATGACCAGCGGGCCGGCCACGACGAGTGTCTCTTTATTGGCGAGAGCGACGATCTTACCGGCTTCGAGAGCCGCCCAGGTGCTCTGGAGGCCGGCAGCCCCCACGATCGCGCTGAGGACCCGATCGGTCTGTTCGTCCTGGACCATCGTGATGAGGCCGTCCTGTCCGGACAGTACCTCCACGCCGGTCCCACTCAATTGCCCATTGATGCAGGCAGCGGCTTGGGGATCGGTCAGCGTGATATATCGGGGGCGACACGCTCTTGCCTGGTCGACGAGAGCTTCCCAACTGGTATGGGCGCCCAGGCCGTACGCTCCCAGGCGCGCACCCCCATCGTGTTCGATCACGCTCAGGGCGCTTCGGCCCACGGAGCCCGTCGAACCCAGGACCACGACATTCGTCAATTTGACGCCCGAATCCATCGGCGTTCTCGGCTCCTGGCCCGACATCCGTTGTATCTCTAAGTAGGCCAAACGGAGCCGTCGCACAGGGCAGGCCGAGCAGACCCTCGTCCGCCGATTCCCCCGCGGACCGTCCGGTCGTTTACCTATTGGCTCACTATAAGAATTCTAAGAGAAACCGGCAAGCCAGGCCACGGCCAGGACGATCGGTAGGCTCGGCTTGCGATTGCGAGTCGGGCCGGAACTCTCGGGCAACAGTCGGAGCGAACGACTCGCCCTGGTCGGTTGGTCCTGTTTCGGGGCAAGGGTTGAAAAGCTTGACCACTCTGGATGAAGTAGAGGGGTAACTTGACGCTTGGTCCGGGGGGGATTCGACTCCTCGAAAACATTCGGAGCGATCGATGACAGGCCTTGGACGAATCGTGCCCGTCGGGCTGTTCCTGCTCTTGGCGGGCTGTGCCGACTCCGCACCCAATATCGAGATCACGACCGGGCCCCCCGGTTACGCATCCACGGCGGGAGACGAGGCCAAGCGACCGATTCGCCTGGATGCGGCTTCAACTCCCGAGCAGCTTTTTGACGAGGCCAAGCGGGCTGCGGATATGGGCAATCTCGGAGGCGCATCGGCGTTACTGGAAGAGGTGGTGAAGCTCGAGCCAGGAAATCGCGAGGCGCTCGTCATGCTCGCCGCGGTGGATCAAGATCGAGCGAGTAGCATGGACTCGCCCAAGAACTCGCGGACCTATCTGAGGTCAGCGGAGGTGATTCGCCAGGTTCAGAGCCAATTCAAAAAGCTGAACCCAATGGAAACCAACCTGTTCCGCGCGGCCCTGTTTAACGAGGCCCGAATCCTGGCTTCCGAGGGGAAAGCCGAAAAAGCCGTCGAGGCCCTCAAAGGATCCATCGAATCGGGCTTCTCGAATGCAGAGAGTTTGCGGAGCGACAAAGCCTTCCATTCCTTGCAAGAACGGGCCGAGTTCAAGGAACTGATCGCGAAGGTTGAGGAGTCCGCTCGGATTCAAGTGAAAGCCAAGGTCCAGGCGCTCTTCGCGGAAACCAAACCATTCGCCTTCGACTTCAGTCTCCCGAACCTCGAGGGGAAGACGGTCTCCTCAGCCGACTTTCGCGGAAAGGTCTTGGTCGTCGACTTTTGGGGAACCTGGTGCCCACCGTGCCGGCGGGAGATCCCCCACTTCATCGACCTTCAGAAAACGTACCAGGACAAGGGCGTGCAAGTCGTCGGCATCAACTATGAACAAGTGCCGCCGGAGAAGGTGAACGAGACGATTTCCGCCTTCGTCAAGGAAAACAAGATCCCTTATCCATGCCTGATCGGTGATGATAAAACGCAGGAACGTGCCGGGGGCATCGAAGGCTTCCCGACCACCTTTTTCATCGATCGCACAGGCAAGGTTCGCGCCAAGCTGGCCGGTCTCTTCGATATGGAAGACAGCATTTCCCGCCTGGGGATGGAGGAAATCGTCAAGACACTCCTGGCTGAAGAAGCCTCCACGTCCACCGAAACACCGTGAACGCCTGCGGCGACTGATCGATTCAGGGCGAATCTCGGAGCAGGCCAGAGTGGGAGCGGGACTCGATTCCCGCCCCTCTGGCACTGGTCGTCGGGGGCGGCGAACTCGCGAATTGACGAAGGTCTTGAAGACGAATTGACGATTCCGGCAAGTTCCTCTAAAGTCCGGCCCTCCGCTCGGACCGCTGATACTCGAGGAGGGGCCATGGACTGGCGATTGAACGTTCGTCGTCTACTGATCTCGGTGTTCCTGGTCGTCCATCTCAGCGCAACTTTGCTCTGGGTGCTCCCCCCCTGCCCGCTCCGGCAACGGACGACCAGCCTCATTTCTTACTACATCCTGCCGCTCGGATTCTGGCAATACTGGACGATGTTTGCTCCCGATCCGGTGCAGAACACGTTTACTCTCGAAGCCGAGGTCGTGGACGCGAAGGGAATTCGAGCCGTTTTTCCCTTCGTTAAATTGGCCGACTACACGGCCCTCCAGGGAATTCCCCGATTTCGGCACTCGAAATATGCGGCGAACCTGAGTGTGGATGACTTCGAGCTGCCGCGCAAATACGCCGCTCGCCACGCGGTTCGCCAGCTCAACCTGCCCGCCGACGCTTATCCCGTGGAAGTTCAACTCGTCTATCAGATTCGGCCCACGCCACCGCCCGGGAATCCCGTCGACCTGATGACCCCGACGCAACGATCGCCCTTCCCGACGACATATCAGTTCGCGAGCGAGAAGGAGGTACGGCCATGAATCCATTCCGCGTGTGGAACCGATTTTGGTTCGGCCCGATCTCGGCTCGCCCGTTGGGAGCCTTCCGCATCGTCTTCGGCCTACTTTGTTTGGCCAACCTCGCGTTCATGTCCTTCGAGCTCGACTACTGGTTCACGAACACCGGCCTGCTGCAAGGAACCGAGGCCCGGGAAGTTGCCGGAGCGCTCCGCTTCTCCCCGTTGCAATGGGTTGACGACCCGCTGACCGTCCGCCTCTTTTTCGGGGCAACGGCCGTCGTGGTGGTCCTATTCACCGTGGGCTGGCACACGAGGATCATGGGGGTCTTGCTCTACCTCACGTTGCTCTCGATCCACCACCGGAATATCGTGACCAACTGCGGTGTCGATACGCTCGTGCTGATCATGGCCTTCTACGCGATGTTGAGCCCTTGTGGAGCCGCCTTTTCACTCGATGCCCGGCGGGCGGCCCGCAAACGAGGAACGCTCGCCGAACCTTTGATCGTTCCTTGGGCTCAACGTCTGATCCAGTTGCATCTCTCGCTGATCTACTTCGACACGGCCGTCCTCAAGTGCAATGGGGGAACCTGGCTCGGGGGAACGGCACTCCACTTTGTTCTGAGCAACACCGAAGTCGGCCGCTCACAACTGATGTGGCTGGTCGAGTATCCGTTGGTGATCAATCTCCTGACTTACATCGCCCTGGCCGTCGAGTTCGGACTTGCCGTTTTCCTCTGGTTTCGACCCACTCGGGTTTGGATGGCCCTTGCGGGACTCGGGCTGCATGCCGGAGTTCTCTTTACCGTGAACGTGCCGATCTTCGGCGAGGTCATGACAGCCTGCTACCTTGTCTTCCTCGCGCCTGACGAACTCAACTCGTTGATTCGCTGCCTGAACCCCCGATCCTGGTTTCGGCGTCGGAGTGAGACCGGGGCGCCGCTCGCCAAAGTTCCCGGCCGTGTCGATTCTCCGTCGGGACTGGCGGGACGACATCAATTCGATCCCGCACTCAACCGGATCCGTGCCGCGATCGGAACGGGTGAGGACCACTTGGAAGATTGAGAGTCTGAACATCCCCTTGAAGGCCATGGCCAGTCTGCGGCTGGGACACCCGTGGCCTCCGGGGAGCACCATTGCTTCCTCGCAATCGCCACCAACGGTGGTCGCCGTCCGACTCGATCGAGTCTGTTCTTGACATCCCCTCATGCTTCGAAATTCCACGGTCACCTCGATTCTCAAGGCAATGGATATTTCGGTGGGTGCCCCGGGTCCTGGTGGAATGAGGTGATCGGTGGACCCTGATTCAGGCCTGAAATCCTTGACCGAAGTCCCTTCTTCCCAGCATCCCTGACCACCACACTCAGCTAAGACGCCCTCATCGGCTCGTCCGTTTAGAATGACGCAGAGGAATTTTTCGCCATATCCTTGACATTCGCCATGGGGCCCTACCATTATTGACCTTGCTCTTCATCGATTGGGCTGACCTGCGGAACGGAGAAGCCCCAAGAGATTAGAAGTTCGAAAGAACAACCGCATTCCCGGCGTTTGTGAAGACGCCTTGGATTGATCGTCTCGCATCATCCTGGTTCGGCTTTCTCGGAAGTCGTTGATCCCGGAGGACGTGTGCGCCGAGGATTCGCTAACAACACCGATCCTCATTGCGCTTTGATCGAGATCTGGTCACTCCTACAAGCGGAGATGCCCTGATGGTCCTGCCACAATCGCTCCCTCGTCCGTCGCAGGCGGGTTTACTTGCGAGCTTTCGAGCAACGGAATCTCGATCTGGAGACGCGGGGGTCGATCCGCATTGCGGTGTTTGGCAACGCGAGCCGATTGATCCCGAAGGGCTGCGGAAAGACCGTGCTTCCAGCGTGGGCGGACGTCCCGGGTCAACGCCTCAGGCATGCCGTTGACCCTTCTGGCTGGGGCGGCGCTGGGCGAATTGATCCTCTGGCTACCCCTTTGCTGGGGACGGAGAACCGTTCGAGGAAGGTTGTGACACTCCCCTGACGCTTGGAGGGGCTAACTTCCGATTAATTCGGGGCTAACGTTGTTCGGGTTTGATCGGCCAGAGCGAGGCGGCAGTCATTCTGTTCAACCTCTTCGGTGCCCGCGTTTCAACAGACATCGTGGCCATCGGCAGTGCGGTCGTCTGACAACTTGTCCTAGCCATCGCGTTACGGAGGGAAGGCGATTGCATAAGTTCACCTACCCGGGTTTGCCCGCACCAGCCGGATCGTCCCGTACCAATCGCCAATGCGAGCAAGGCTCTTTGAGCTCATTCGCGGGCCATCGGACGCGGTCGTCGCCATGCCTCCATGATTGCGAGAATTTGCTTTTGGATACACAAACTTGTTCGGCATCGAACTTGCTAGATTTCTTTCACGCGTGGTTCTCCCACGCTGTTCGGAGGACTTTCGCAGGTCCTGCAGATTGGTTCTCATCGGCATCGACACCGGGCCGGTTGTCCTTGGATCCCAGCCGAGAGCAGACTGGATTCGGATGAAGCATTGATCCTGGCGAACAAGTCACCTGATTTACGTGAGCCGACAGGTGTTCGGACAGATTGGGTGAGTCGGTCGCCTGATTTCTCCGTAAGTGGCCTAAGACTAAGGCCAATCCAAAAGAGTGCTTTCGACCACGACATTTTGCGAAATTGATCAAAGTTTTGGTTCCCGTCCATTTCAGACGCCTCGGTACACGCGACACCTTGGAATCGTGACTGACCAAGAAGTACACAAATTTAATTTTTTTGTTGACTGCCCGTGACAACGTGCTGACAATCCCCCGAAACTAGGTTGGAGAATGCACGGTAACGCGGCCATCGGCTCTGCCACTCCGAAGTTCGGATTTCTCAGTTCTGTGGTTGTTATTGCGATCCGGTCGACCTGGGTTACGAATCGCACGATAAAGGAAGGGGTAAAAACCGAGTGGGGCGGCTCGAAGAACGGCCCCCCAATTGCAAATGACACGATGGATCGTCTTATAACGGGCTGAATCGGGAACGCAAGAGGTCGAATCATGCCGGGGCGTACATTTGTGGTCGTGCCTCGGTATGCTTCAAGGCGAAGGAGCCTCGACGATGATCGGTCATTTCAACGAACTGCTTCGGGCGACCGCTGATGAAGGAGCGTCTGCCTCGATCGGTGTGTCACCGAGCCGCTCAGCCGAAGAGATCGATGAGCTTCTGGAGGCTTGGTATCAAGAGCGACAGGAACGTATCGAGACCGGTCTATTCCTGGACGCGGCTCAACACCTCCTAAAACGGATCATTCGCGAGGGGCGTGTCACACCCGCGAGCCAGCGGAAAGCCACCAAGCTCTTGCTCGCGATTGAAGCCACTAATCAGGAGGCGTAGTCACAAATCCATCATGAGTGGCACGCGTCCGTTTGTCTCGATCCGCTTCACTCCACGATCGCGGTCCTGTGTGGAGGGTGAATTGATGCAAAAGGCCGAGGCAAGCCTCATGTCTCGGTTCCTCGATTGATTCAAAGCGGTCTTCTGACAGATGGGACGCGGAACGTAGGCTCAGGCTCCCGACCCCTCGGACCTGCCCGAACGGAATTGGGGCCAATTACAGGGCCAGCGCACACTAAAGTGTTGATCCGGCAAGAACTTGCAGAAGAAAGTCGTCACTCCAACCGCAACTGCGTCGTTTCATCACCAGACTGTCACGGCCCGGATGTTGCTTCAATAGCGACAGTGTCAGGCGATTGAGCCATGCGAAATTCTCGCGCAAGTGCTTCTCTCGGATTCGCGACTCGTCCTCGCGATAGGTTACATCGAGACTCCAATGACAGGCGCTTTCGATGCCCCAATGGCTCCGGACGGCGTGGGCGAATCGTTTCGCATCGACATTAAGACTGCTGATATAATAACGCACTTCGGACGTTTTTTTCCCGTTCCGGACACAATCAGAGACCACGACACCGATCGACTTCAGCCCCTTCCATGGCTTGAGCCCCGGCAAACTTTCTGGCACAGCCATCTGAATGTACGTACGCGTTTCGGCTCGCCCATGGGCCGTCTCGCTGGTCTGAAGCCGACTCGCTTTGACATCGGCGAAATCGTTCTCCCATTCTTTGTTGATCGCTCCCATAACAGCCTGGTGCAACGTCTCCTGGTTTCCTTTCAACGCCAGCACATAATCCGCCTCGCCCTCAACGATTTGCGAGGCGATCGCCTTTTGTGTCCCCATCGCGTCAATCGTGATGATCGCTCCCTTGATGTCCACAAGCCGCAGTAACTCGGGGATGGCCGTGATCTCGTTGGATTTCTCGGCGCAGGCCACTTGCCCTAACGACAGGCCAAATTCGCTGGCCCAAACGCTGACCGAATGGAGAGCCCCTAGACCGTTCTTGTGATCGTGACTTCGCCGCAACGTTTTTCCATCAATCGCCAGGATCGGTTGCTCGACGCCGGTCGCCGCAGTGGCCGCATCGCGCAAAGATTGGAGCCAGTTTGCGAAACAGGCTTGAAACGCGGCGGGCTTGAGGATCATCAGGACGCGACGAAAGACATCCTTTCGTGGGACACCACGGGGTAGGTCCAGGAGCTTCACGAGGAACTCCTCCTTCATGGCGGCCCACTTGGCGATCGCGGTCGGCCCGGCGGCACCAGCGAGGACCGCCATCAAGGCAATGACGAGCACACTACTCAGAGGATGCTGGCGGTTAATAGTGGAGCGAGGGTCCTCCAACTCGGCGAAATGCTGAATGATTTCGTCAATGTCGTTTTGCTTGATATTCGCCATGGTTGACCCAAGTGCGTCGTAGCCGTAAAAATCTCCCAGAGAATGTATACAAATAAATCGGCCAAAGCGCAAGCGTCATAAACTGCCAAGCCTACGCAAAATGCGCGCTGGCCCTGGGGCCAATTATAAGGTGGGAGCCCGTTCTCGTTTTCCTCCCTGATTCGTAACGCCCGCGAGAACCGCTCAATTCTCGAGGTGGTCCCCCCCCCACGTCGCGATGGGCACGCGCCCCAAAAAGCTCCCAGGCATACTTCAATTGTTCCCGTCCTGGTCGGCTCCGTCATCGTTCGCTCGCACGAACCCTTCGGTAGAGATAAGCGAAACTTCAGAGTGATCCGGCGCGTGAACACGAATTAGGGCTCTTGCACGAGAGTCCACCAGCGTGTTTTCGCCAGCGCTGACGCTGGATGCGCACCCAAAAACGATTGGATTTCTTTGAAGATTTCTGCCGACCACTTAAGAAGCGGGCCGGTGTGAAAACGCGTGAGTTGGCCACGTCGGGGATGGGTTGATGCGGAGAATCGAAACGATTCTTTCCTTGGGTCTCGGACTTGGAATCAGCGGAGGAGCCATCGCGCAGGATGATGCGCTCCCGTTGCTCCCGCCGTCATCCGCGCCATCGGAAGCGACGTCGAACGATTCATCGTCGTCGTTGGTCGAGCCAAAGTCCTCCACCGGTCCCGATCGTCGTGCCGTGCTCGCAATCCCCGGGTTGAACAACCGGAGCGCTCCTCGGCCACGACCGGCCATCCCCACTCCGGAATCGGCCGGTGCGAGTACCGAAAGCGATTTTCCCCCGTTGGTCGGTCCGTCGGAGATGCCAGAGTCGCGCCGTAGGTTGAGTTCGGTTGCGCGACCGACCTCCGAAGTCAGCAACCGGCCGTTGGTGCTCGAGTCGATACCGCAAGGCGAAGAGTCGGAAGCAGCAACACGATCGACGGCTCCTGGTACACGTCGCAACGCGTCGAAGCCGGTGGCACCGTCGCCGACTCCGGCTCCAAGGCGAGCCCCCGGCTTGTTCGGCCGGATGTTTCCGACGCCGTTCGCTGCCCCACTCGGCACTCCACGGGCCGGCACCTCCGATTCGATCAAGGTGGAACCGAGAACGGACCCGGCCTCGGACGCCGCATTGAAGCGCCGGATCGAACACCAGATCCGTCAGAACTTTGGTGATCGCCTGCGCGACGTTGAAGTTCGTGTGGTAGGCCGCGAGGTGACCGTTCGAGGAAGAGCGACTCGTTTTTGGCAACGTCGCGGTTTGCAACGCTCGCTCGAATCGATGTCAACGCTGTCTGGCTTGCGTTCGACGGTCGAAGTCGACTGAGGGAAGGGAGAAGGGGGAGTCGTGAGCATGCCGTAAGGACACGGCCCCCTGCTGCTTCCATGGGAAAGGCTTTCGCCCGCGAGTTCCTCGAAGGAGCGCGGGCGAAAGGCAAACCGGCCAGGCTGATTCTCACACGGGTTCCGAGCGATTCGTTCATTGTTCGGCACCCGCGCTCGAGGGAGGCCACGATGTGGCTCCCCACCGATGCCCTGATCAGTAGCGCAGGTCCGTGGGCGTGCCGACGACGATCTGTTTGATCTCGCCAATGATGCCCGCGGGAACCCCGATGACGGTGGCCGCGGCTGCTTTGACCACCCGGTTACTTCCCGAGTTGTCATAATATTCACGCGGTTTGATGAATAGCGGGTGACGGTCGACCCAAGTCATCTCGCGCGCCGGCTGAGTCTGGACCACGGTCGTACCCGGCTCGGTCGGCGGCAAGAGAGTGGGTTCCGCCGACGCCATGCGCCGAGCGGACGTACCCGACTGGCAGCCTGTCCCCAAGACGATCAGCGAAACTGCCAACCAACGATGACCACGCATGAGATCCCAAACCTTTCGGGCCGTTGCCCCGCTTGAAGGGGTTGCTCGCCCTCGTCAATGCAAGGATAGCCGATGCACCGCCCACGAGGCGGTCTCAGGGGCGGACTGGTTCTCCGAAGGTGACGCACCAATACGATGTGCCGCCTTCTCCGGTTGCAAAAGAAGCACCGGCCTGGGTGTACGGACCGAGAATATTCCGCCGGTGCCCAGGACTATTCATCCAAGAGTTCATCAAGGTCTCAAGGGTGAACGCTCCGGCGGCAACATTCTCGGCCGCACGCCGATACTGATATCCTTCGGCTTGCATTCGTTGAAACGGGGAGGACCGATCGCTTCCCCTGTGGCTCATTTTTCGCCGTGAGGCCATATCGGCAGCGTGCCGGCTCGCTGCGGCTTCGAGTCGAGGATCCACCGAGAGCGCGGGGAGTCCCCGCCTCGCTCGCTCACGGTTATGAGCCTCAATCAGTCCGGTGAGCGTATCGCCGGGGCTCTCCGGCATGGCCGTATCGCGCGGAACCGCAGCCCGAGGAGCTAGGTTAGTCTGCGCCAGACAGCCAGGCATGATTGCCAACATCGCGGCCAACACGCGGAACCTCCTTTGCGGGATAACAGGGCACACCATGGACGAATCTTCGTCCTCGACTTCCCTGGGGAACGAGCGATTCCGATCGGCTCCTAACGATCCCGTAACGATTCAACTGGTCGTACCGGCCGCAATGCCCGATAATGTTGGTTTCTCGTGGGATGTCAGCGTGATCAACGGGAGTTTGCCCGAGGAATGAAATCCGAGAACCCAACGCGCCAATACGTCGCGTTCGACCTGGAAACCACCGGGCTGGTGGCAGAAACCGACCGAGTGGTCGAGATTGGCGCGGTCCGGTTCGATGCCTCCGGTCATGAACTCGGACGGTTCGAATGTCTCGTCCATCCGGAGCGACCGATGTCGCCCGCCGCCCAGGCGATTCACGGAATCTCCGACGCCGACCTCGTGGGCGCTCTACCCGCTCGAGACGTTTTACCTCAGTTTCTCGAATACCTTGGCGACCCTCGGACAACCCTGCTTCTGGCTCACAATGCTGCGTTTGATGCAGGCTTTCTCGGCCGCGAACTTGCCCTGATCGGCAGAGACGCCTCGGAGTATGCCGTCGTCGACACGCTTGCGCTGGCGAGGAGAATGATCCCGGAGGCACGCGATCATCGCCTCGACACCCTCGCCCGGTTGTTCAGTCTCGACCCCGACGGACCTCATCGGGCCTTGGCGGATAGCCTGCGCGTCAAGGGACTCTGGCTCGCCCTGAATGGTGCAACCACGCCTGCCGAATGGTTGGTCTCCTATCCGATCATCGACGCGCGCGGTGGGATGCCCGCTCCAAACGGTTGGGACTTGCTCAACGAGGCGATCGCGCAAGGCTTGGTCATCCGGATGGAATACGCGGGCGGATCACGTGGCCCTGCTCCTCGCGATGTCACTCCGCGCGGTTTCGCCCATCGGGGAGGGGTCGCCTACCTGGTCGCGTTATGTCACCTCGATACCTACGAGAAGTCATTCCGGCTCGATCGGGTCACCCGCTACCAGGTCGTTCCTCCGAGCGAGATGACGACGGCCCCCACGGCTCCGGAGGCGTAAGCGTGCCGCGGCTGCTGGTGAGTGTACGATCGGTCGAGGAAGCCCTGGTTGCGTTCGCCGGAGGAGCGTCCATCATCGATCTCAAGGAGCCGGCTCGAGGCCCTCTCGGGCGGGCCGACACCGAAGTCTGGCAAGCCAGCCGTGAAATGTTGCCCGCCGAAGCTTGCCTCAGCGTAGCGCTCGGGGAACTGCCGGAGTGGACCGACCAGGCCGATCCGTCTCCTAGTCACTTCGCGGGAATATCGTATCGAAAGCTCGGGCTGGCGGGAGTCGGGGCCGACTGGAGAACCGGTTGGGCCAACCTGCGCGATCGATGGGGGGAGGGCCCGGCCTGGGTGGCCGTGGTTTACTCCGACTGGCCACTCGCCCAGGCGCCTGAGCCCACCGCTGTGTTGGATGAAGCCCTAGCCGTTGCCGGTTGCACCGGCATCTTGATTGATACCTGGGATAAATCGAGTCCCAGCACAGTCGGCCGCTCATGGATCCCCTGGCTGGCTCGAGCACGTCAAGGGGGACTGACCGTCGCGCTAGCGGGCGGCCTGAACGAATCCCGGATCGAACGGCTGGCGCCCTTGGATCCCGATTGGATCGCCGTCCGGGGGGCTGCCTGCCACGACGGGGACCGTGGGAGTGCAATCGATCCTGCCCGCGTCGCCCGGTTGGCACGTCTGGTCAAGAGGATGGAATTGGAGTAAGCGGTCACCTCACGGCTCGGCTTTTCCCCCTTATTGCTCATCCTTATTCCCGTGAATCAGCCCCCAGATCAAATCTGACGCCTTGGGCGAGCGGGAGGTCGGCCCCTCGGTTGATGGTACATGTCTGCCGTCTCATGTAGGTTTTCCAGGCGTCGGAACCGGCTTCACGTCCTCCACCGGTGGCCTTCTCGCCCCCAAACGCCCCGCCGATCTCGGCACCCGAGGTGCCGATGTTGACGTTTGCGATGCCGCAGTCGGAACCCTCGGCCGAGAGGAAATGTTCCGACTCGCGCAGGTCGTTGGTGAAGATGGCCGACGTCAAACCCTGGGCCACGCCGTTTTGAATTCTGATCGCTTCGTCGAGTGTGGAGTAACTCATCACGTACAGAATCGGTGCAAAGGTTTCTTCGCCGACGATCGGCATCCCAGGGTCGGCACGGACTAATGCCGGCTCGACGAAGAATCCTGGCCGCGGAAGTCGTTTGCCACCGTAGAGAATCTTTCCACCCTGCGCCTCGGCCGCTCTGAGCGCCTGCTCCATCGTTTCGACCGCACGCTCGTTGATGAGCGGCCCCATCAAGACGCCATCTTCCCAGGGGTTGCCGATTCGAAGGCTGGCGAAGGATCGTTTGAGTCGCTCGATCACGGTCTCGATCAGCGATTCGTGGACGATCAGACGCCGAACGGTCGTGCAACGCTGTCCGGCCGTCCCGACCGCGGCGAACAGGATTCCCCTCAGGGCCAGCTCCAGGTCGGCACTCGGGGCCACGATGATGGCGTTGTTGCCCCCCAACTCGAGGAGCGATCGGCCCATCCGTCGCGCGACGACCTCCGCAACTCGTTCTCCCATCCGGCAACTTCCCGTTGCTGAGATCAGGGGGAGCCTGGTGTCATGGATCATGCTCTCCCCAACGTCGCTCGCTCCGCCGACGACAAGGCTGAACACCCCCTCGCAGTCATTCGCCGCCGCCACCTCGTTGACAATCCGCTGAACCGCGACGGCCGTTAACGGTGTCTCGGGCGACGGCTTCCAGATCATCGAATTGCCACAGACCGCCGCCAACGCCGCGTTCCACGACCAGACGGCCACGGGGAAGTTGAACGCGGTGATAATCCCAACCGGTCCGATCGGAAGCCATTGCTCCATCATTCGATGCAACGGACGCTCGCTGGCGATTGTCAATCCGTGAAGCTGCCGAGACAGCCCCACGGCGAAATCGCACATGTCGATCATCTCTTGAACTTCCCCTTCTCCTTCCGACCGGATCTTTCCCGTCTCCAGCGTGACAAGTAGGCCGAGGTCCCGCTTCCGCTCGCGCAGGGCCGCACCGATTTGGCGGACAACCTCTCCACGCTTTGGAGCGGGGGTCTGGCGCCACTTCAAGAATGAGGCAGATGACCGTTCCGCGATCCGCTGGTAGTCATCGGCCGAGGCCATGATGACCTGCGCGAGCGGTTCACCGGTCGCCGGATTCTTCGAGGTAATGACCTCGCCCCCTGGCCGATCCATCCAACTCGCGTGACAGGCCCCGCTGTTGACCGACTCAAGGCCCAGTCTTTCTAAGCAGGTGGACATGGTCTTTCCTTGAATTGTGCGCTAGCCCTGGGTGCCACGGATGGTTCTCAACCCGTGGCCACGGTGCGGTTACCCATCAGAACATCAAAGAAAACCGGGACCAACGGCTGAGCGGGCCGTCTAACATCGCGACTTCATATCCGCCTGCGAATCCATGCACGGCTTCGTTTCCACTGCGTCCCCGCACAATTATTAGGAGGATGGCGCGGATGGGAAGGGTGAAGCATTTTCGGAAGAGCTGCAAATCCCGATGCAAACCGTCGTTCGGAAGGGAATGTGGAGGGTTTACTCCCCGATGACCTTGACCAGCACCCGCTTCGGGCGTCGTCCGTCGAACTCGCCGTAAAAGACTTGTTCCCAGGGGCCGAAGTCCAACTTCCCATCGGTGATGGCGATGACCACCTCTCGACCCATCACCTGCCGTTTCATATGGGCGTCGGCATTGTCCTCGCCCGTCCGATTGTGATGGTACCGCTGGGGCGACGGGTCGAAGGGAGCGAGCGCCTCCAGCCAAGCCTTATAGTCCTCATGCAAGCCGGGTTCGTCGTCGTTGATGAAGACGCTGGCCGTGATGTGCATGGCATTACAGAGGAGGAGGCCCTCCTTGACTCCGCTCTTCTGAACGATCTGTTCGAGCTTCGGGGTGATGTTCAGGAAACCCATCCGCTCCGAGAGCTGGAAGGTCAAATACTCGGTGGTTGATTTCACGTTGGTTCCCTTTTAGTATCTATCCGCACTGGACAAACTTGAAAACAATCGTTGCGAGTAGGAATCGCCTCTAAAGCTGATTTGAAGTGGTTTTATTTGGCATAAGTTGAGCGAATGCAATTGTTCGTTCAAAGAAACAAGTCGGTACTTTAATATTTCAGGCCGCTGTCGTAAGCAAGAAAGACGATCGTCGCACCCGACTCAGGACCAGCGAGCAGTTGCCAGTCCGGCCCCCAAGTTTCCAATTGTCAACTCGACCACCGGTTGGCCATCGGCAAGCAATCCATCGGCTTTAGCTTGTTTGATAACTTCAAGAATCACCCAGCTCGGGAATCCGGCCAACGGATAGTTGAAGCAGTGGACGCCTGAGCGAGGCGATGCCCAACGGGTTCGTCGTGGCAACCCCGGCGTTCATTCGGTCAGTTCGCAAAGTGAGTGCCGGTGGGGCATACTTGCTCTGAGGCAGGTTCAGTGGAGGGGGACGCTCGAGCCCTGGAACCAGTCGTCCGAGGGAAGTTCGCTTGGGGGGTCCCATTTGATCGCTTCAAAAACCGTACTGTTATGGCCGAAGATTCCGTGCCAGGGGCTTTCGATGCGGTAAAAATTCGTTCGAAAGCCAATGCGGCGCAGCCTCACAAGCATTTCGATCGAGAAAAATGAGTAGACGAGGCACCCTTCATCGATCCGAAGCGGATCATGATGATAGATCGGAGGCTTCAACATTTTGATCGAACCATCTTCGTCGATCACCGCGCGAAGGTCGTCGAGATACTGGGCCTGGTCGAAGGGAACCGTGAAAATGTGGCGTCCCCCATGCTTGAGCACCCGGAAAATCTCGCGATGAGCCTTGTACGGGTCGGGGATGTGTTCGAACACGTCGGCCGAGAGGACCACATCCAAACTCGCATCAGGAAACGAAAGATTCATCAGGTCCTGATGCTGAACGTCATTTACGTATTCGCCGCCGGCAAGTTCGTCGCCGAGATATTCGCTGCAGACGTAGTTTTTCATCGGAGCAAGGACCGAGTGGATCGCCGAATGGGCGTCGGTGTTGTACACCTTGAGGTCCTCCAGCTTGGCCACGTCCACGAGCGAGCGAAGGCTGGTTCCGAGATCGCCGCTCAAAGACTTGCAGATGACGTAAGCCAATGCGCGATATCGATTCATCGAACGGCAGTTGCGGCAGAGTCCCGTCTCTCTGAGATTGTCCGTATGAATCTTCCAGGGAGTGAACGCTCCGCAGACGAGACATTTTCCAAACCCACCAAATCCCGTCTTGACCATCAATTTTTCGAGATAACTTTGAGGGTAATAGTAAAGTGGGTAGGCGCGACACTCCTTGAGCCGGTCCGAGAGCCCGGTGCGAGGTTGAGTTCCGGGCATCACGTACTGAGAGAGAGACAGCGAGGAGGGACGAAATTCACGTCGACGAATCGCGTTGGTCAGTTCGGACAGGCGCGACATTTTTCCCTCCTTTGTAAGTGCGCTACTACGACCATGTTCAGTTTCAATGAATCAAATAACAGCAGGTTGAGCTGCGGAGTATGGTTCCAGAGAGCAAACGGGTCAAGTGTAGCAACTCAACGGCCAACTTCACGTTGGATTTTTCCAATCGGCATCAACTCAACGAGGCGGGCCGAGAAATCAATCCGAAAATTGGAGTTGATTGCGTCGGTATCATTCACCGCCGAGAGCGACTTCCGCCCAGGCGGCGACACGCCTACCATGGCGATCGGTTCCGATGGCTTTAACGATCAGCGGGCCACTACTTTTGGAAACCCCTTCCAGCCTGATCGGGCGGGAGTGGAGCGTCCCTCGACCTGGCAGGGCCGACGTACCGAACGCGGCAACCAGTGCTGTCGTCTCGAGCTTGCCTCGCCGAAACGTCAGCCCGTGCGGGCTAGACGCTGGAACGAGCGGTTCCCACGCGAGCGCTGAGAGCGTCGTCGGCGTGCCATCGCGCTCTCGGATTTCGGCTCTCAGATAGAGCTCTCCCCCCGACCTGGCTTCGATGCCCGCCCGCAAGTCGAGGTTGGCGAGCGCAGCGGGAAGTGGGACGGCCGTGACTTGTAAATCCGCCTCGGCGGGACCGGTAATCTCCACATCGATCGCGCCAAGCGGCGAGGCGTCGACCACGATGTAGTGGCTACTCGTGCCCGCGGCCGACCAGGTCTCCGACCCTCCATCCGGGACGACCCGGCTCGTTCGGGGACCCGCCAATTGCCAGCCGTCGACGGAAGCGCGAACGTCGAGGGTTCGGTACCCGTCGCTGGGAGCCGCCTTTTCGATCCCACTGAAGTAGAGGGCGAGTGACCACTGTCGATAGAGGTCGGCGAAGCGGGCTCCGGTCACGGCTTCGAGATTTTCGATCCCGTGACGCGGCGATCGGATCAGGGCGGGGAGGAGCGCCGGTCCATAGCGGTCCGCGCACCAGCGGAGGAACAGATAGGTGCTCCCCCGATTCCCATGGCTTCGGAAGAGGTCGGCCGTGTAATAGTCTTCTACCACAAGCCGATAGCGTTCCGGATTCGACAGGAAGGCACTGATGCGATAGTCGAGATTCGATCGGGAGAATCCATGGAGATCTTCACAAAGGTGGGCCAATGCTTCGTCGAGCCATCCTTCCTCGTCAGCCCCCAAACGCTCGCCTACCGGTCCTGTGAACGTCTTGGCGCTATAGGTGACCGCATGCGTGTATTCATGCGCTACGATGGTTCTCAAGTAAGGGTCGGCCTGAAGACTCGCGTTCAAATACATCATATCGCAGCGATTGCTGAACGGGGCGGCAAATCCAGGGTCGAGATCCGCACCTCGGACGAAGCCGTCGACAGTATGGCGTCCCCCCGCCAGCCGAGTTAACCAACTCGACATGAGGATTGTGAACCGGCCATCGCCGTCGACGTCGCGTGCCTGACCGATCGTTTTTGCGGCGACCGGGAAGACTTGCTGGTCGAAGGTCGCCACCAGATCGCGGAGGACGGGCTCGCCGACCCGAGCTCCATCCAACGAGTCGACATAGACCTGAACACGCTCACCGACGGCTCGCAATTGCCCTGTGATCGCGAGATAATTGCTGGCGCTGGCAACGTCGCCATCGCGGGCAAGGACATAAAATTTCCGCTCGTGAGGCGGCATGGTATCGACGGGCGCTGCCACGGCAGGGAGGCTTGGCGCCACCAGATTTGCCTTCCCACGCTTCTCGGCGGGGGCCAGTAGGGGAGGGCGAGACTCGGTGACTCCTCGTGCCGTCAACCGAATCGGATAGGGCCCCGCCGAACCCGATAAGGCCGAGACCACGACAAGTGTCCTTGAACCCGGCTCGGGGGCTTTGACCTGAAATTGTGACCGACCGCCGTCGACCTCCATCGCGAGCGGACGTCCCACTCCCCAGATCGAGGGGGGAGAACTGGGGCGTACCGGTCTCAGGTCTTGAGAGCCCGCTTGGAGGGTCGCCAGGGCTACCAGTCCCAGCGCAAGCCAGGGGGAAAGCCATCGATGGCGGGCAGAGGCTCCCTTCATTCCGACTCACCCGTTCTGAGGCCTGGCCGCAAGGGAAATCTCACGTCGAGATCGCACCGAGAGTCGCGACAGACTTTCGATCGGCCCATCACATGGGTCCGCTTGAGCCGTTTGAAAGGGTTATAGGTATTGCGCTGGTCTTGACCTTTTCTTCCGAAAAAGGCGGTCGATTTCCCCTTGAATTTTGATCGATCCAAGTTTCACGGTCTGCTTGCCCTAGACTTCGACATGCCAGTACAATCAGGCCCCAACCCTGGGGGATCGGCCTCCGGTGCGCACACCCACGCTTACTGTCTTAAACCTATAGCTAATTGCATGTTACGACGACCGCGATTGACTCGCTCCGCGATCCTGACGGGCGTGCTCGTGCTGCTTCTGGGGACAAGTCGAGCGCGGGCCGACTCGAAGGAGGCTCCCAAAGTTGTGATCGCCTGGCCATCTGGCCCCATGGAAGCTCGAATTGCTTTCGACCGCCCAATCGACTTGACACTCGGTACGAACTTCGTTGGAAAATCGATCCACTTCGATCTCCATCACCGAAATCTTGAAGAATGGCGGAGGCAGGGCTCGCCCCTCTTTTCGCCTCCGATTGGAACGTTGAAAGTTGCGGCCGCGACGGTCGACTCGGAACGGAGGACGCTGATCCTCACGACCGACCCGCACCCTCGAGACGCGGTCTATCTCCTCGAGACCGGGGCCTCAAAACCGCCAGGAGAGCGTTCGTCGCCAGGTCTTCAACCGACTCGGGGCGAGATGATCGCCTACGATCTGAGTGGCGTCTCAGTGACCTTGGCCACCGGAGACGTTGAGGCTGAAAACGCCTGGGAAGGGTGGTGGCCAGACTTCGATCCTCAAACAAGTCAGCGCATGACTGTCGATTCACGAGAACATGATCGTGGATTTGCGTTGCTGAAGCAGGCTGGTCGAGCGACTCTTGAGAGCCTGGTGGTGCTACCCAAGGGACGCGTCGTTCTCAGGCTGGTGTGCAACGAGCCGATGGAGGTTTCGCTCAATGGCGAAAACCCAAGTTCGCAGGACAAGACTCAGGCTGAGTTCGTGGTGGAGTCGACGGGAGATCCGAATGCTCTCTTCATGACAGTCCGGCCTGAACGCAGGGAACGGCCATTTTCATTCCAGGCGACCTACCGAACGGATCACGATAAAAAAGATCGTGCCTTGTCGCGTGATCGCCTGATCTTGCCATGGGTTCCCCCAACCCCCCCGTCCCAGCCTGACCGGACACCGCCCCCGTTTCAGCTTTCTGGGGGGGATCGAGCTCGAGGAGAGGCTCTCTTTCATGGTGATCGGGCGAAATGCTCGGGATGCCACAGGTTGAGAGGAAAGGGGGGAAGTGTCGGACCTGATCTTAGCAATCTGAACAATCGTGGCCTCGACGAGCTTTACCGCGACATCGCCGAGCCGAGCGCGGCGATCCATCCCGACTTCAACGCCTATGCGGTGGCACTCAAGGATGGCCGGGTCATCGCTGGCATCATCCGCGCTGAGGGGGCCGAGAAGATTCGAGTCAGCGACAGCGACGCAAAAATGACGGAGATCCCGCGATCGGAGATTGAAGAGCTCCGACCGAGCGGGACCTCGATCATGCCAGTGGGACTTGTTGGAGCAATCGGCGAGCAAGCGACTCGCGACATCCTCGCGTTTCTGCGTGCGCCGGCTCCGCTGAATCCAACTCCCTTGGAGCCCTGAAATCAGGGGAAACTGAAGCGAACCCCCTGAACCGGATGCCGATTCCATTCGATTCGTTCCCGACACAGAAATGGGACGAGTTTGCTCGAGGCAGGAACCGATTGTCGGGCGTCGGGAGTGGAGTACTAGGCGGGACCACTCGGATCGGGAGGCGGTACCGGATCGATCGGGGGCGGATCGCCGGGGCCAGCGCCTACCGCGGGATCGACCAGTTCAGGAGGCTCCGGGTCGCCAGGGTCAGGTCCTACCGCGGGATCGTCCAGTTCAGGAGGGACCGGATCGCCAGGGTCAGCGCCTACCGCGGGGCCACTCGGATCGGGAGGCGGTACCGGATCGATCGGGGGCGGATCGCCAGGAGCGGCCGCAGTAGTCGCAGAATGATCGACTAAGGGTGGGGAGGACAATGCTCCAACCGACCCGACCTCAGCCGGCGGCGAAGTGCCTGGCAGTCCTGATGGACTCAGTCTTCGTTCCAGGAACTCAGGGGCATATCGGGGATTGCGAATCCGGCGCATAGCAAAGCCTCGGCAATCTCATTAGTGTGCATAGCAGTAATCCTTTGCATCCGAACAGCACGGCTCCTACTGAAAATCTAGTTCGAGGTAAGTACCAGTTTCGCGATGTTGATAAAAATCCACGCGAGCCGTTCCCTGAGGAGCGGGAGCAGGGGTTGTCTCACTTCGAGCCCCGAGCGGTTCTCGATGGCCTGGCACACCGATTTCCCGACGTTTACCAAAGCGGAGCGAGGCGTTCGCAATGGGCGATTGGCTCGGAGCCGAGGCGAAACCCGTTCGAGACTCGAGGGTCGTCTCGTTTGAAAATGTCGACTCCTTTCTCGATGGTGATCTGGCGCGACAGATCTCGCGAATTGAGAATCACGAAGGCTGACACAAAGGCATTCACAATGACCCAACTCAGGAAGCCACGTCCGGTTCTCATCTTTGACTTTGGCAACGTGGTCGCATACTTCGACTATCGAAAGGCGTGCGACGTACTCGGGCGTCCGTTGGGGCTCTCAGGTGAGGCCCTGCTCGAATTGGCACGGAGCCGGAACTTCGTTGCAATCCTCCAAGAATACGAGAGCGGCGCAATCACGCCGGAGCGGTTCTCAGAGAGGTTCTGCAAGCTCGTCGGTCTCGAATTACCGCACCAAGAATTCGCGGCCGCCTGGTCCGACATCTTCTGGCTGAACGAGCCGATGGCGCAACTCGTGGAATTCCTCAAACAACAGGGTTACCGACTCGTTCTTGGATCGAACACAAACGCGCTCCATGCCGCGCGGTTCCAAAGTCAATTTGCCCAGACTCTGGCCCATTTCGACCACCTGGTCCTCTCCCATGAGATTGGCCATCTCAAGCCCTCTGCAGAGTTCTATCACGCTTGTGCGAAAGTAGCCGGTGAGGTGCCGGCATCCTGCCTGTTCATCGACGACCTCGCCGAGAACGTCGAGGGAGCCAAGGCGGCTGGACTCTCCGCCCTTCATTTCACGGAATTCCCTAAACTTTTGAGCGACCTCGTGGCAGCGGGCGTTGACGTCTCCCCATTGCTCGAGAACAGGCCCGTTTGAGGAAGGCCACGCTCCGGATGGTTCTGACCTCGATGACGATTGTGCAGCCCAGGGTTGGCCAGGACGTTCAGCCTCCAACGGCCCCATGAGGTCCGCCTGGCCAGAATTGGCCAGGTCGATCTTGTGGGAACTGGCGATCCATGATGAGCCCGGTCCTGATTTTCAAAAGTATCGACCCCGAATCGTCGTACGGCCCCGCCCCCCCCATCGCCTTGAAATCAAGTGATTTGCCGGCACAATCCCGATCTCCCTTCTCGGATTACAACCACACATTTGAGAATTCCGCAGCCATTCACGCCACGCGTTTGACTTACCTCATTCTCCGGGCCACACTCCAACTGATCCGCGATCCACACAGCACGTGGATTGCAAAATTCGCTTGTCCGACCCCTCCGAATCCACACCTCCCACGAATTCCCAAAAATCGCCCTTGACGGCCCGTTTCGTTATAGGGAAGAATGACTGCGTGCATGTAGTCAATCACCCAATCGAGCACTGATCGTCCTCACGTTCTTCATTCGTGCTGAGGCTGCAAGAGACAAAAGTTTTCGACGCGTCCCCCCGAGAGGGACCTGAACTGGCCGAGCCACTTCCTGATCTGCTTACGTCCTTGGATTCCCAAGCGAGGCGTGAGTGGGGGGAGGCGGAAGGAGACGGCTGGATGAGGTCGAATGGGCTGGACGGTCGCGGTAGGGTCGAAGCGAGCCGCTGAACGTGGGTTAGCCTGCGAGGCGGTTCAGATAAAGAAACAAGCGGGATCACCTTGAACCAAATTGGAGTCTCCTGAGTCGAACCTTGGCGTCCCGAATTCGTAGGGAGTCATATGGTCATGACGAGGAACTCCGAAGCTTACCGGGGAGTCTGTCGATGGGGAGCTTCAAGGCTAACAAGCGAAATCAGGGGCCCGATCGGCGTCGTGGTTCCGTTGGACAACGGTTCCGGGACCTCCTCAGGTTCGAGCATCTCGAGCAGCGGACGATGCTCGACGCCTCGACGCCGGTTGGACCGATCGCCTGGCAGTCGTCGTCGAGCAATGTCTCTGACGTGAAAAACGGTCCTTTGGCGAATGCCGGGGCCGACTTGATCAAGGTCTACCAGAGCTTCCAGAACGCGGGCGGAAATGGCGGCCAGGTAGCCGCTGCCTATCCTGGGATCATGATCACCGGCAATTCTGTCGGGGTCGACATCAAAGGTACGGGCAACTTCAATAACTTCGTCACAACCTTGCAGAACGTCGGGATGCAGGTCACGGCGACCGACTCGACGCGGTCGATCGTCGAAGGTTTGCTTCCGATCTCGGCCTTGCTGACGGTCTCCACGTCGACTCAGACGGTCGGTGTCAGCCCCATTTACCGGCCGAAGACAAGCTTCATGGGGGTGGCCAACAACCAAGCGGACGCCACTCTGAAGGGCGATCTCGCTCGTCAACAGTTCGGCGTAAATGGCGCGGGCGTGACCGTTGGCGTGCTCTCCGACAGCGTCAGCAGACTGGGCAATGGCTTGGCCGCCTCGATTGCGACCGGCGATTTGCCCAATAACGTCAACGTGCTTCAAGACGGAAGCGCCGGTGACAGCGACGAAGGTCGCGCGATGCTCGAGCACATTTACGACATCGCTCCCGGGGCTTCGCTCGCCTTCGCGACCGCGTTTAGCGGCCAAGTCGGGTTTGCTGACAATATTCGCAATCTTGCGAATCAGGCCAACGCGAAGGTGATCGTCGATGACGTCGGTTATCTGATGGAGCCGATGTTTCAGGACGGCCTGATTTCGCAGGCCGTGATTGACGTGACTCGGGACAATGGGGTCTCGTACTTCAGTGCCGCTGGCAACAGCGCGTCGAAGGGATATCTCTCGCAATTCCGAGGGGTGACGGCGACTCCCGGCTCGCTTCCCTCGGGTCGATACATGAACTTCAACCCGAGTGGAGGCACGGCAGTCTTGTTGCCGGTCACCACGGGGGCCTCGGTCGGCGGCGGCGCCGGGCTGGGATTCCAGTTCGACCAGCCCTGGTACACGACCGCCGGCGTCACGTCGGATGTTGATATTTTCCTCCTCGATTCGACCGGAGCGGTGATCTCCTCCGGCAATACCAACAACGTCGCGACCCAGACTCCCTTCGAGTTCCTTTCGCTGGCGGGAGCGCAGGCGAATACGACTTACTTCGTTGCCATCCGGGTGAACTCCGGGGCCGATCCGGGACACGTCCAGTTCGTTGACTGGGGTTCCGCAATCAGCTCGGTCTCCCAGCAGTTCGGAAGTGCCGGTGGCACGTACTATCCCACGACGTTTGGCCATCCCACCTCGGCGAGTGCCATCGGCGTCGGGGCGATCCCCTGGTGGGGGACGAATTCCACGAATACGCCCGCGCCCAATCCCGTGCGCTCGGAACCGTTCAGCTCATTCGGTCCCGCCCTGATCAAGTTCAATTCCCTGGGCAATCCACTCGTTCAGCCTCAACTCCGTCAGAAGCCTGACATCTCGGCCCCTGACGGCGGCAACACCTCGTTCTTCGGCAGTGTGATCAGCACCACCAATCCTCCCTTCGCGGGACAGCCCTCCACTCCGACGAACCTCTCTCAGAACCTCCCCAGCTTCTTCGGAACGTCCGCCGCGGCTCCGAACGCGGCCGCCATTGCCGCGCTCATGAAGCAGAAGGCTCCGGGAGCGACCCCGACCGATATTCGCAACGCGTTGGTCGCCTCGGCCTCTCCCCTCAACGGGCAGTCGGCGGGTACCTGGAACGTTCAAGGCGGCTTCGGCCTCGTCGATGCCGTGAGAGCGGTGAGCCTCATCGGTGGCTTGCAGGTTCTCTCGACGACTCCGGCCAACGGTCAGCCGATCAACCTGGCTCCGCGCCAGATCATCGTCACCTTCAATAGCTCGGTGAACATCAACACCGTCAGCG
This sequence comes from Singulisphaera photorubra, assembly GCF_045290345.1. Taxonomy (GTDB): domain Bacteria; phylum Planctomycetota; class Planctomycetia; order Isosphaerales; family Isosphaeraceae; genus Singulisphaera. The sequence continues at coordinate 9,243,207 of NZ_CP155447.1, forward strand.
CGTCGAATCTCGTCTTCACCAATCTCCCTCCCGGTGTGTCGGTCGCGGCCGCCGGAAACCCGATTGCGTTGGACAACCCGCAGAATCCGACGATGGTGGCGTTCCCGATCACCATCAACACTCCCAATGGGGTGGTCGCCAACGGCAATTACACCTACCGGGTGCAGGGTGGGGTCGTTTCCACAACGGGTCAACCGCTCGTCGCCTCCGACCCGATTTCGTTCAGCTTGAACGATACGGTGTCCCCGACCGTCACGAATACCACCATCAACGGGCGGATCATTACGGTCCAGTTCAGCGAAGCGATCCGCCCCTCGACGATCAACCCGACGAATTTCCAGCTGATTCGCGCCGGGTCGGCTGGAAGCTTCGGCAAGCCGAGCAACGTCAACCTGAGCAATGATCCCCGCCTCAAAATTACCTACAACGCAGCGACCAACACTGCGACGCTCGACTATAGCGCCCTCGACCAGTCGCAGTTTCCTTCTGATCAATATGCCCTCGTGGTCCTTGCGGGGGAAAATGGCGGCCCGGGCATCACGGACATTGCCGGCAACTTCCTCGACGGCTCGTTCAATGGCATTTTCCCCTCAGGAAACGGCAATTCGACCGTCAACGACCGTTTCACGCAGTTCCTTGGATTCCGAGGTCTTCTGGCTCCGGTCGTCACCTCTTTGCAGTTGACGGACGCCTCCGACACGGGAATCAAGGGCGACGGGATCACGAATGCAAATCAGCCCGTGTTTATCGGCCAGGTGGGAGCCAGCTTCCCCGGTACGGTAGCCGGACTCCAGGTGCTGGTCCAGTTCAACAGCCTGCACGGCGGGTCGTTTAACTTGGCGCCCGGTGGTGGTGGTCGCGGCTTCGTGGGCACGTTCGATGTCTTGGCGACGACCGACGCCAACGGCACGTTTATTATCAATGCTCCGTTCTTGCCCGAAGGCTACAACTCTGTTCGGGTGGTCGTCATCGGACAGCCCGATGTGCCGCCGCTCCCTGGCCTTTCTTCCCAGTACTCGTCCGCATTCCGGCTCGATCGCACCGGCCCCACGGTGATCGCGGCGAGCTTGACGCCGGGAAGCAATCCGATCCCTCTGGTCGGATCCAACCTGGCAAATCTCTCGACTCTCTCGCTCCACATCATCGATAATCCGGTCCCGAACAGTGGCTCGCTGGCAACCCCGCAGCAGATCCTGACCCCCGCCCTCGACCCGACTTCCGCGAATAACATCAGCAACTACTCGCTGATCAACCTCGACACCGGATTCGATGCGAGCGGGTTCATCGCCACCGCCGTGTTCGTGGCCACCGGACTCAACTTCCTCGATCCTCCCTCCCGCACCTCACCGGCCGATCCGTTTGCGGGTCGAGTCGACCTGACGTTCAATGCCGGACTGCCCGCCGGGCGCTATGCCTTCGTTGCCCACACGGCCGGGACATCTGGCGGCAAGAACTACAGCGGTCTGAAGGACGCCGCGGGCAACGCGCTCGACAACACCAACGCGACCGGTTCGATCGACTTCCAGCTTGTGCTGACGGTCCAGAACCAGGCGACCTTCCTGACCAACTTCCAGGCGATCGACGGGAATTCCAACGTCGTCGGCGGACCTCGCTCCTACTACGAGCTCCCCGCGCTGAACCAGACGCCGCGGGCCAATGCTCCGCCCTCGGGCTTCGTCCTCGATTTTGCCAACCCGCTCAGTGTTGACCTCTCGAAGAACTACAACACCGCGTTCCAGTTGATTGCTTCCGCCGATAATTTCGGGGGCACTTCGGACGGCGACTACGGCACCTTCGCCGTCGGCGGCCTCGGCAGCACCGGGACCGGCTTCTCGATCGTGCCGAACACGACGGTGAGCTTTTTCGACAAGGTCACGGGCGCTCCGTACCAGCCGGGCGTCAATAATGCGGATCGCGTGGTTCTCAAGATCGCGGCGGGAACGACGCTCCCGGCCGACCATTACCGGGTCTACGTTCCGAACGCGGATCCGACGACCGCTCTCTTCGACATCTACGGCAACCAGTTCGACGGCGAGTTCCTCGGCACGCCCACGGCGACGGGTGGCTACGAAGACTTGCTCCCGAACGGACAGTATCGGAGCGGTCTCACGGGCGATGGCGTCGGCGGTGGTGCCTTCGTAACCAGCTTCGTGGTGGTCCCCAACGGGAATATCATCTACGCCCGACCCGACGCGACCGAGAATCCTCTCGATCCGAATACGGCGCCGGACGGAAGCCTCTCGAAGCCCTATGCGGCGTTGGCCCCGGAGGTCAATCCGGACGCGGTCCCGGCGAATCCTACCCACGACCCGAACAAGGGTGCCAACGACTCCTCGAACTTCTTCAACTTCAACTCGAACTTCGACCGCAACGGAGACGGCCGCTTCACCCGATCGGCTCTCTACGCGGCCGAACAGCTTTCGACTCGCGGCCCGGTCGTGGTCGTCGCATTGCCCGCCACCCCCACGCTCGACCCGGTTACCGGACAGGTCATCCAGCAGACGTTCGTGCTCCAGGCTCCGGCCGGCCCGAGCACCACGATCAATGACGGCAGTGCTTCGGTGCCGTTCAATACGAGCCTGGTCTTCAACCCGGGCTCGGCGCTCAAACTTCAGAACGCCTCGTTGTACATTCAGAACCAGGGCAGTTCGCTCCAACTGCTCGGTGGTGCCAATCCGAACGACCGGGTGAACATCACCTCCTGGGCCGACGCGACGGTGGGGGGTAAGACCAACGGTGCCTTCGGTAAGGCCACGCCAGCCCCGGGCGACTGGGGTGGAATCATCTTCCGGAGCATCGACACCCTCAGCAACAATCGCAACCTTCAGTTCCCGATCGACGGATCCTTGAAAGGTCTGAACGGAGGCAAGGCAAGTTCGGGTGCCGACGACTCCTTGTCGTTCATCAATTTCGCCAACATCCGCTATGCGGGCGGTGCGGTCCCGCAAACCCAGGGGCAACCGACCTCCGCGGTCTCGTTGTATAACAGCCGGCCGACCATGGCCAACGCGAACATCGCGTTCACCGGTGTTGCGGGAACGATCGGAAGCGGCGGCCAGAACCTTGTCGCGTCGATCTCGGCCGACTTCGATTCGTTCCGCGAGGACGATATCGCACGAGGCCCGCTGATCCGCCGCGTCACCACCGCGCAGAACAGCCTCAACGGCATCCTTGTCCGGGCCGATTCCTCGGGTGTGGCACAGCAGTCCGATGCCATTCTCTACCCTGACAATCCCGCGTCGCTGGGGGGTACTCGCAACTTCACGTTCGACGATCCGTTGCCGCACCTCTTGGTCTCGCAACTCCTCGTCGGGCAGCAACTCCTCCAGGATACCGGTGGGCAGACCGCGTTCGTCGGATCGCGGCTCTACATCCAGCCGGGCATGTTGATCAAGTCGCAGCGAGGTGCGGGCATCGCCGTCGTGAACTACGAGGCGAGCATGAATATCGGCAGCCGGACTTACATCAGTCAGTTCGATGCCGACAACAATGTCAGCCCGAACACCCCCGGCTTCAAGCCCAGCTCGAATGAGGATGCCAAAGTCCTCTTCACCTCGCTCTACGACAACGTGGCGTCGACCTCTTACTTCGACGCGTCCACCCAGCAGAGCACGATCATCGTTCCGCCCATTGACTCGGGCAACTCCAATGGGGCCAATCAACCCTCGCCGAACAACGTGCCGGTCTTGGCCCGGTGGGGAAGCATCTCGTATCAGTCGGGTTCGGTCGGAGTCGTCAACCGAGCCGAGTTCCGCTACGGTGGCGGCCTGGTCAACGGCCCAGGGGTCAGCGTGCCGAACCAGTCGGTGCTGTCGTTCATCACCAGTGATACGCCGCTGCGAATTCGGGGTGGATTCGCGCCGGATGGGACGCCGGTCGATGAACTCGGCACCCACGTGATGGTGACCAACAACGACTTCTTCGACAATCTCGACACGCCGATGCAGATCGAGCCCAACGGCTTGATGGCCGGTGATGCGATTCGGCCCTTGCTGTCGGGCCATCCGTACTTCCGCGACAACGTGATGCAGCGGAACGATATCGACGGCCTCGCCGTGGTCACTAGCAACGTATTCCAGGTCGTGACCAATCCCAACCAGCCCATTCGTCGCATTGAAACGACGTTCGGATCGGGGGGCACCAACCTCACCGTCGACTCGGTCTGGGATAGCACCGACCTGACCTACGTCCTCCGTGGCTCCGTCGTCCTCGCCGGCGACTACGATAACTTCAACTTCAACAATCAGGCGCCACTCCCCGATCCGAACCAGTTCGTTGAACAGCGAAAACCGCACATCACGCTCACCGTGCAGAGTGCTCTGCCCGACACTCTGCTGGCGGACGGCACCAGGATCGGCCGCCCCGGTGAGACCGCCCTGGTCAAATTGATGAGCGACTTCGCTCCGTGGAGCGCCGGGCTGGGCACGTTCGGCTCGGTGGGTGTGGCCGCCGGCAACAGTTCGGGGACGAATGTCGGGGCAGGATTCGTGGTCGGCGTCGACGACGGCGTTGACCCCCCCACGCCCTTCAGTGGTGGAGTGGTCGATTCCGGGGCGGGAAGCCAGATTCGCTTCGTCGGTATCCCGGGCAATGAGTCAACGGGGCAACAGCGTGTCCCCGTGGTCCTCACTTCACTCCGCGACGGCACCGTCGGCAAGTCGGTGCGTGGCGTGAACATGTTCGACATCTACAACAAGTTTGTTGGTGATCCGAACCGAAACCTCAAGGCACCTGCCCCGGGCGATGGTGGCAACATCTACTTCGGCGGCAACTCGCTGACCGACTACAACCTGTTCGATCCGCGTGACGGCAACCTGATCGACAACGTCGACATCCGCTACATGACCCGGATCGAAATCCAGGGAGGTGGGATCATCGACGTCGCCAACGCGACGGAAGGGAACTTCGCTTCCCAAAAGCTGGGCCTCACCCCGATCACCCAGTTCAATTCCTCGCAGGCGATGACGATCTCGAACTCGAACCTCGCCTTCTTCTCCGAGGCCGCCGTCTTCGCCCACGCCAACAGTGCCAATGCCATCATCCGAGACGTTTCGAGCCTGAACAATCCGTTCCCGGGTCAGTTCTTCTTCCCCATTCGTGACACCGTCACCACCCAGCGCAGCCAGGGTGTGACCCTGTTCATGTATGGCAACACCATCTCCAACTCCACAGTGGGCGTGGAGGCCCACTCCGACAACGTCGATCCCCAACGTTCCAACAGTCCGACAAGCATCATCCTGCTGAACAACACCTTCTATAACAATCCCACGGGATTGCACACCATTGGATACGGGTCGGCGAGCACAGCCCCGAACAACCATGTCTACTGGTTGGCGATGAACAACATCTTCGCCAACTCGACGACCAGGGCGATCGTCTCCGAGGGGCTGGCGTACGGCAGTCAGGCCCAATACAACCTGTTCTGGCAGAACACCGGGGGCGATCTCGCGATCAGTGGCTCCGGGTTCCTCGGCAACACAGGAGCCGTTGTCGGTGATCCGGATTTCCGTGACCCGGCAGCCCTCAACTTCCAGCTTGGCCCCAACTCCGCGGCCATTGACGCGTCACGAAGTGAAATCGGCCCTCTTCCGGGGGGTGACTCGATCTTCCCGACCGTCACGCAGGTCACGGCCCAAGGGCCGAATGGCATCGTGCCGACATCCGTCAGCATCCGAACGGACCCCAATTCGCTGACGTTCCCAGCGACGCCGGGCCGCAGTAATACCAGTGGTGGCCGACAGGGCGTTCAGGATCCGCGAAAGCTCGTGCTCCTGCCGGGTCGGTCGTACCAGGACCGCAAGTTCTTCGACCAGTGGGTCCCCGTCCTCACGACCGACGCGTCGGGTGTCTCGGGTGCCGCCTCGAACGCGAGTACCTATAACTACGCCCCGGTCGGCGGTGTGCTTGACGCCCTCGGCTTCCAACGGCTTGACGATCCGAACACCCCGGATACCGGATTCGGCTCCAGCACCTCGTTGGACATCGGTGCGTTCGAGCGTCGCGTTTTCAATCCGCCGAAAGTTGTTGCGGTTACGGCCACGACCAACACCCCCGGCGGGATCGTGACCTCAAACTTCTACACCGTGGGCGGTGCGGCTGGAAGCAACGCGGCACCTCGTACGATCGACTTCAAGCTCAACAACAACCTCGATCCCACCACGGTGACGAACCGGTCGGTGCTGCTCCAGGCCTCGGGTGGTGACGGAATCTTCGGCAACGGCAACAGCTCGGCCGACACGTTCATCGACCTCTCGGGCAAACTCTCGTTCAATCCGTCGACGAGCGTCCTGACGATTCACCTGGCTGACATTGGTGTCGTGCTCCAGGACGACGCCTACCGGGTCTTCCTCCTGGGCAGTGGAACCAACGTCCTCCGTGACCCCCAAGGGGCCGCGCTCGACGGCGAGAACACGCTCAACGACGATCCGAACAATCCTCAACTCCCCTTGCCCTCGGGCGACGGCTTCCCGAGTGGCAACTTCTTCCTGAACTTCACGGTGAACACCGAGTCGGCCCAGATCGCGCCGAACAGCTTTGTGCTCTCCACACCTAGCGACACCAACGTTCGCGACTACATTACCTATAACAATCTGCCGAGCTTCACGGGATCGATCACCGTCACGAAACCGGCCATCAACCCGATCCAGGGTCAGACGGTCATCCTTGACGTCTCGACCAAGGGAGACGGTGTCTTCGATCGGATGAATGCCGGCACGGCCCTCACCGATGCACTTGGCAACTTCGTCGTGAGCATCGGAGTCGACGGGGCCAGCACCGGGCTGGTGACCAACACGTCGGGGCTCCCCGACTCGAGCTATACCGTTGGTCCCGACGGTATCCTCCGGTCGTCCGCCAACTTGTTCCTGAATGCGAATCTGAGCCAGGACGACACGAGCTATTCGATCGCCCGGATTCGGGTCGTCAACAGCGGGAACACCTCGAATCCGTCGTACACCGGATTCGTTGTCGACACGAACGGCCCGAAGGTCACCTCGTTCAGCCCGAACGTGGGCTCCCTGCTCACGCCCGATTCGAGCGGGAAAGTGGCCTTCTCGTTCACGACCGACAAGAACATCAACCCGGCGAGCCTCAACGTCAACACGCTCCTGGTGACTGCGGCTGGACCCGACCAGCTCTTCAACACCCCGGACGACATTGCTGTTCCGATCGACTACCAGACCATCGGGATGACTCCGCTCAAGACCGGGGGAGAAGGCGCCCAGCGGATCACATTCACGATCAGCGGAGCCCTTGCCAACGACCTCTACCGTGTCACCCTGAAGGGCACGGGTGCGGGGCCGATCACCGACATCGCCGGCAACCCGCTCGGCGGGGCGAGTGGCCTCGGGGGGGCGGACCTCACGTACAACTACGTGGTGTTCAACCAAACGACCTCGCACTCGATCTTCGTCGGGGCCGGTAATTACGTCACCGATCCCACGGCCGCGCAGGGATCGCGATCGAATCCGTATTCGACCATCACGCTCGGGATGGCGGCGGCCGTCCAGGGAGATGTCGTGGCCGTTCTGCCAGGTGTTTACACCGAGAACGTCACGCTGAAGTCGCTGGTCCGGCTTGTCTCTGCCGATCAGGCGAGCACGAATACCAATCTCTTCAGTGGCAACCCGCTGACGACGATCATCCGTGCTCCATCCTTTAACGTCACGGGGGCGACGAACACCACGGTGACTGCCGTGGGCCTCTTCAGCGTTCCGGGGCTCGATACCGAAATCTCCGGGTTCACGATTGCCAGCCCGCTGCTGGGCGACCCTGCCCTCGGCTTCCTCGACCTCGACTCGGTCGGCCTGCGGCTGAACAACTCGAACGTCCTGGTCACGAGGAACTACTTCGTCACCTCCGGCTTCGGGGTGGCGATCGAAACCTCGGGTGCCTTCGCCGTCACGCCTCGAATCGTGACCAACGGGTTCATCGGCAACGCGACCGGGCTCTTGATCAACGACATCGGGGGGACCACCTCCTTGCCGTCGAACGGTCTCGCGAACATCGTCAACAACACCTTCGCGTTCAACTCGTTCGGCGTGCTTGCGAACGTCCAGTCGAACTCGCCGGTCATGGCTCAGCTCTACAACAACATCTTCTGGCAGAACCACGACCGGTCGCCCGGACGTGTCGGCGCGGGAATCTATGCCACCGCGACGAACAAGTTGGTCGCGAGGAACAACCTGTTCTCGGGCAACGGATCCGACTCGGCCACCGAGGCTCGTTACTCCGGTTTCAACATCGGGAACGGCTTCGATAAGTCGAAGATCGGTACGGTGCCGACGGCCGCCAGCCAGAATAACTTTGCGGGCGACCCCGCGTTCATCTCGCCTCGCGATCCGCGACCGGGCGGCGACGGCCCGGCCTCGTTCTTCGTCGATGCCAACTTCAATCTGACATACGCCTCGGCGGCTATCGACGCCGGCAACGACGACGTGGCTCCGCCGACCGACTTCCTGCTCCGAAACCGGGTCGAAGTCGCTGGGAAGGGGTTCGCGGGCGTCGGGCCGAAGTCCGACGTGGGAGCCTTCGAGTTCCAAGGGACCGGTGGCATCCCGGTGGGTGGAGCGTTCCGGATCGTCACCACCTCGGTGGCTCCCGGCGGTGCGATCCAGGCAAACGGCATGACCTTCTCGCAAGGGCCGGGCGCCATCACCGTGGCCTTCTCCGGCCCCGTCGATCGGAATTCGGTCACTCCCAACGACCTGGTCATCTCCGGCAGTGGTCTGAACAACATCGTTCCGGCCAAGGCCGCCAGTCTGACCTGGATCGACGAACAGACGGTGCGATTCAACCTCACAGGGGGCTATAAGTTCAACGGCACCGTCAACCTCTCCATCCCGCAAGGGGCGGTCAGGAGCCTGAACGGGGCCCCGAGCCTCGGGTTCGCCGACAACTTCAAGGTGAACACTCCGCAAATCCAGGCAGCCTCGGTGGCGCCCCCCGTGCAAACCCAAACCCAGACGACCAGCCAGGTGATCACTCCCGTGCCCACCAACTCGGTCGTGACCCCGGCCCCGGCCAAGGCCCCCACCAAGCCCAAGGGACGGTTGGCCGCTCGCTTGTTCGCACGACGCTTCCATCGTTGATCCTGGTTCGACGTGCGAGTTGACAACGAGGAACGGGCGGCCCCAATCGGGCCGCCCGTTCCTTGCGCTTGACGACCTGGTGAAAGTCGGATTAGTGTGTGTGAAGTGCATCCCACCCAAACTCCGCCGGTTCACCCTCATTAGCCAGGCGGAGATTCCGCTTCGATCGCCCCCAGCGAGGGTCTTTCCCTTGGCAATCTCGATTCGACGAAGTCTGAATCTCACACGCCAGGTTGTATTGGGTTCCTTTCTCTTCCTTGAATGCATCGCTCAGACGGGCTTGGCCGAATCGCTTCCTGCGCGGATCAGTGTCGAACCGCCTCAGATCCTTCTGAGCGGCGCCAACTCCCGACAGCAAGTCGCCGTCACCGGCTACTTCGCCGATGGAACGACGCGTGACCTGACCAACTCGGCCGAATACGAGATCGAACCGGCCAGCCTCGCGAACGCCGCCCCTTCGGGCGTGGTCACACCACGCGCGGACGGATCGGGGCGACTGCGTGTCATCGCTGGTGGGAAACAAGTCGACATCACACTTTCCGTCTCAAAGTATGATGTCGTTCGGCCGGTCAGCTATCGACTCGACGTCGTCGCCCTGCTCGCCAAGGCCGGCTGCAACATGGGCGCGTGCCACGGCAACCTGAACGGAAAAGGGGGCTTCCGGCTGAGCCTTCGAGGCGACGACCCCGCGGCCGACTGGCTCGCACTCACGCGCGACACCCTGGGACGCCGGACGGACCTGGTCGATCCTTCGAAAAGTCTGATCGTTCAAAAACCCACCGGGCGAATTTCCCACGAAGGGGGCCAGCGCTTTCCCACCGGGTCGGCCGAGGAGCACGTGTTGCTGGGTTGGATCGCCGGAGGGGCGCGCGACGATCTCCGCTCGGCTCCGCGATTGACTCGACTCGACGTCTTTCCCACCGAGCGGATTTCCGCCCCCAGAGCGTTGCGGCAACAACTGGTCGTGACGGCTGAATTCTCCGATGGAACGAGGCGCGACGTCACTCGTCTCGCCTCCTACGACATCAGCGATCCGACCACGGTAACGGTCTCAGCCGACGGCAATGTCGAGGCCGGGCGGCCCGTCGAAACGACCATCGCCGTTCGTTACCTGGGGGGGCGGGGCATCAGCCGGCTCGCCTTCCTGGCCGATCGCCCCGACTTCGTCTGGCGCGACGTACCGTCTGAAAATCTCGTCGACACTCACGCATTTCAGAAACTGAAATCACTTCGAATCAATCCGTCCGAGCCGTCGGGCGACTCTGTCTTCTTGCGCCGGGCCTATCTCGACGCAGTCGGTCGACTCCCGACCCCTGATGAAACGCGGGCATTCGCAGCCGACAAGGCGGCCGATAAGCGAGGCCGACTGGTTGATCGCCTTCTCGAACTGCCTGAATTTGCGGACTACTGGGCCTTGAAGTGGGCAGATCTGCTCCGCAACGAAGAGAAGACCATGGGGGAGAAAGGAGTCTGGGTCTTTCAGCGTTGGCTTCGCGACCAGTTTGCCGGCGACCTGCCACTCGATGAATTCGCGAGGCGGATCCTGACCGCCAAAGGCTCGACCTATGCGAATCCTCCCGCCAGTTTTTACCGGACGAACCGCGATCCGATGACGGCCGCCGAGACCGTGGGGCAAGTCTTCCTTGGGGTCCGACTCCAATGCGCTCGCTGTCACAATCATCCCTTCGACGTCTGGACTCAGGACGACTACTTCGGTCTGGCCGCTTATTTCGGCAACGTTCAGCGCAAGGAGCTCCACAACGAGCGCCGAGACATGCTGGATAAGCATGAAATTAACGGCGACGAATTTATTTATCTCTCGGGCCAGCCGGCGACGGTTCAGCCACGAACCGGAATGATGATGGAACCGAAGGCGCCTGGAGGGCCCAAGCCCAACTTGGGGAATGACCAGGATGCCCTGGATGACCTGGCCACATGGCTGACCCGCGACAATTCGCAATTCGCGCGTAACATGACGAATCGGATCTGGTTCCACCTGATGGGCCGGGGCATCGTCGAACCCGTGGATGACTTTCGCGACTCCAATCCTCCGTCGAATCCGCCGTTGCTCGACGCCTTGACCACCGAGTTTGTCGCAAAAGGAACCCGGCTTCGCCCTCTGGTCGCCTTGATCATGAAATCAAAGACGTATCAGCTCAGCGCCAAGCCCAACCCCACCAATCAGGACGACGAGGCCAACTTCGCCCACTCGCTGGTGCGCCTGCTCCCGGCCGAGGTCCTCCTGGACGCGATCGGCCAGGCCCTGGATACCCGGGAGCGGTTCGAGAACACCCCGGCTGGGATGAACGCGGTTCAGTTACCGGGCGCTCGAATGGGCGGAAAATTCCTCAAGGCATTCGGTAAGCCCGACCGACTGCTCACTTGTGAGTGCGAGCGATCTGAAGCCACCACGCTGGCCCAGGCTTTCCAGCTCATCAACGGAGACTCGGTTCGTCGCGCACTCGAGGCCGAGGACAATCGAATCGGCAAGCTCATGAAGTCGGGTGTCTCGGAAGACGTGATAGTCACGGAAATCTATCTCGCCGCCCTCAGCCGCGAGCCAACGGCGATCGAACGTTCCGCTGTGATCGCTCATGTGCATGCGTCCAAGAATCAACGCAAGGCATGGGAGGACGCGTGCTGGGCGGTCTTGAATAGCAAAGAGTTTCTTCTCAGACATTGATCGGCAACCGGCCGTGGCGCTCTCCGTTCCGAGGAGGAGCGAAAGCGCCGGAAGTTCGCGTGACCTCAGGTCCAAGAGGAAAGGAAGCGGCTCATGAACGACGGCTGCCCGGAATACCGCGTGGTGAATCGCCTTTCACGTCGAAGCCTCTTGAAGGTCGGCACGGCCGGATTCGCCGGCCTGAGCCTCCCGACGATCCTGCGGGCGGCCGAGTCGCAGGGACGGACCTCGAAGGCGAAGCACGTGATCTTCCTCCACCAGTTCGGTGGTCCGTCGCACATCGATACCTTCGACATGAAGCCGGACGCCCCCGACGGCATCCGGGGCGAGTTCAAACCGATCGCCTCGCATCAACCTGGGATCATGTTGTCCGAACACCTCCCTCGATTTTCAAAGACGATCGGTAAGTTCGCCCAGGTTCGCTCGGTTCATCACCGAATGAAGAATCATAATTCCGCAACCTATTACAGCCTGACTGGCCACGCTCCCCCGCTCGACGACATCCGGCTGCGCGACACCCAGGAACTCTACCCCGCCTACGGCAGCACGGTGGCCAAGCTCAAACCGGTGGATGACCCTGCGATACCGAGTTTCATGTCGTTTCCGCACATCCTTCGCGATGGCAGCGTCACCCCGGGGCAAACGGCCAGCTTCCTCGGCAAGCCGTTCGATCCCTTCTTCGTCGGCCAGGATCCGGCCGCGCCCGACTTCCGCTTGCCGGAACTCAGCCTCCCCTCGAGCCTACCGCTGGAGCGGCTCGACGACCGGAGAAACCTTCTGAGGATGATCGACGCCCAGAGCGACCTCCTCGAATGGTCGGGCACCGCACGCGGAATCGATGCGTTCTATGATCGCGCGTTAACCATGCTCGCGGCGCCCAAGGTCAAGAAAGCATTCGACCTGTCGAATGAGCCGGACAACATCCGTGACGCTTACGGTCGGACCACCTACGGCCAGAGCTGCCTGCTCGCTCGTCGCCTGATCGAGACCGGCGTGCGGTTCGTCACGGTCTATTACTCCAACTCGATCGGTGGCCGCGGGAAGGGAGGCTGGGATACCCACGGAGACAATTTCAATCAACTCAAGAACGGCCTCTTGCCGATCACCGATCAGACCGTTCCGACCTTGATCGACGACCTGCAATCGCGAGGTCTTCTCGATGAGACCCTGGTCGTCTGGATGGGCGAGTTCGGACGCTCTCCCAAGATCGCCAACACGGCCAAGTTCGGCGCCAACGGCCGCGACCACTGGCCCCAGTGTTACACCGTTCTGTTCGCGGGCGGCGGCATCACTCCCGGAGCCATCTATGGCTCCAGCGATCGCATCGGTGCTTATCCCGCCTCCGACCCTGTCTCCCCCGACGACATTGCCGCCACCATGTTCTGGGCTCTTGGCATCGACCCCGCCACCGAGGTTTACGACACCCTCCGCCGCCCCTTGCCGATTGCTTCGGGCAACCCAATTACTCAGATCTTTTCATGACGACTCGTAGGATGGACACGGCCCACCAACTTCGTCTTCGCGAGGTTGTCCCTCGTTTTCGGGAGCGAAACCTGATGGGTCGGGTCCCCTCTACGAGGGTATGGGCTCATCATTCGAATCTGGATTAACTTCAGGCTCGGCCGGCTTAACCACAGTAAGTCCCGCTTTCGCGAGGCGGCTCACGACGACCGGCCAGTGGCGTGAGAGGCTATGCGCTTCCATCGTATGAGCGCATTCAATCGTTTCGCGGTCGAATCGCCCAACGACCCGCACGCCCCCTGGGGCTCGTCCGAGCGCCTTCCGAACGGCGTTGACGCTCTTTGCCCGCACCAAGAATCGTCCCATGGTGGCCTCCCTCATTTCTCAACCCGCCTCTGTTATGGTAGTCTCGAACGTTGTGAGAGCTACCCCTTCGCCTTGAATTCGAGTCCCCCAGATGAGCGACGCACCTGCCAATATTCGCGCCCTCCAGAGTGAGCAAATTCTGGAACTCACCTGGGAGAATCAGGCCGCGGTTCGCGTTCCGTACAAGCATCTCCGAGGCGAATGTCCCTGCGCGTCCTGCCGCAACGAATGGACGGGGGAACGGATCCTCGACCCGAGTACAATCCGGCCCGACCTGAAGCTCGAAGGCATGGAACCGATCGGGAATTACGCAATCCGGTTGGGATGGAACGATGGTCACTCCTCCGGGCTCTATACCTGGGAAACCCTGGAGCGACTCTCCCTCCCGTTCCATGTCTGAGAGAACTGATTTCAATCGCTCGAGCGAACTGGGATGCGGGGGCGGCCGTGGACGAGAGCCCGAATATCACGGTCGCCATCCCCACTTATCAAGGGTCGCGGCATCTGGCCGAGGCACTTCGGGGAATCCTGCGTCAGGAAGGCGTTCCCTTCGATCTCATCATCTCCGACGACCAGTCCGACGACGACACGCTCGACATCGCTCGAGCACTGGCCGGGGACCGGGTTCGGATCCAGATCAACAGCGAACGCCTCGGCCTGGCCGGCAACTGGAACCGCTGCGTCGAACTCTGCCGAACGCCCCTCATCGCGATTTTTCACCAGGATGATCGGATGGAGCCGGGGCACCTCGCCGCGCACGTTCGGGCGTTCGACGCCAATCCCGACGCGGGTCTCGTCTGTAACGAAGCCCTGGTGATCGACGACCTGGGCCAAGCCGTGCCCGAAACCGTCGTCGAGCGATGCAGGATCGCCCCGGTCGATCGCAACTTCGAGCCAGGAAAGTTCGTCGCACAGTTATTGGTCCGCAACCCACTGCGTTGTTCGGCGGTGACTCTCCGAAAAATGGCCCATGAGCGGGTCGGTGGATTCGACCCTTCGTACCGCTACGTGGTGGATTGGGACTTCTGGACCCGGGTCGCCAACGATTGGGGCGTGATCTGGCTCTCCCACCCGAGCGTGTCGATGCGCTGGCACCACGCCAGCGAGACCCATCGTTTCAAGGTTGGGACCAGGGATCTTGAAGAGATCGAGAGGCTCCAAAGTCGACTCTTAACGCGTGTCGAGTCTCTCGAGGATCGAATTCCGATTCAGAAGGCGGCCCACCGTCGGCTCGCTCGGGCCTATCTGAACCGAGCTCACGATAGCTTGGCTCGGGGCGATTCGACGGCGGCTCGCCTCTGTTTGCGGCGAGCCGTCGCGCTCGATCGTGGGATTTTGAAGTCGATCGCGCTCGACCCCAGACTTGCTCTCTCCCTGGCCGCACTGCTCGCTGCCCCTGATTTCACGCGACGTTGGTATCTCCATCGTCGATCCAGCAACCTCAAAACGGACCAGTCGATTTGGCAACCCCGCTGAATCACCCTTGTCCCAAATGGTCGACAAACGCGATAATCGAAGGTTCGGACTCTTTTGTTTCTTTTTCCGAGGCATTCAACTTCGTATGACGACCGGGACCGTCGCACCACCCCCCTGTTCTTCTCGCAATGCCAGCGACAATGTCGCACCGACGCAGTTGCCGGTTCTGCCATTGGTTCCGCTCGCACTCCCCCACCTGCCCGCCTCTCGGGCCGAGATGGAACGCCGGGGCTGGAATGAAGTGGATGTCGTCTTTGTCACTGGCGACGCCTACGTCGATCACCCGGCGTTTGCAATGGGGATTCTCGGACGGATCCTGGAGGCGGCCGGATTTCGAGTGGCGATCCTGAGCCAGCCGGACTGGCGAAGTGCGGAGCCCTGGCGGGAGTTTGGTCGACCGCGCCTGTTCTTCGGCATCAGCGCCGGGAACATGGACAGCATGATCAACCACTACACGGCGAATAAAAAAGTTCGCAATGACGACGCCTACAGTCCGGGCGGCCGGATCGGGCTTCGGCCCGACCGCGCGACCTTACCCTACTGTCAGCGCGCCCGCGAGGCATTCCCAGGGGTCCCTGTGATCGCCGGCGGAGTCGAGGCGTCCCTCCGGAGGTTGGCCCACTACGACTACTGGAGCGACACCGTCAAGCGTTCGATCCTGCTCGACGCCAAGGCCGACCTCCTTGTCTTCGGGATGGGCGAACAGCCGATCGTCGAGATTGCCCGCCGACTTGCCGCCGGAGAGTCCCCGCGGGAACTCCGCGACATGCGTGGGGTTGCCTACGCCCTCGGGGCGAAAGAGGCCCCGCCCGACGATTCGTTCGTGCTCCCGACGTTTGAAGAAGTGAAGACGGATCGCCACAAGTTCGCCCAGGCCACCAAGATCATTCATCAAGAGACCAACCCGCTCAACGCCAAGCGGTTGGTCCAGTTCCACGATCGCCAGGCCGTTGTCGTCAACCCCCCCGCTCTACCGATCAGCCAGGACGACATGGATCGGATCTATGGCCTGCCTTATACGCGGCGGCCGCATCCGAGGTACAAGAACGAGAAGATCCCCGCGTTCGAGACCGTGAAAGATTCGGTCACAATCATGCGGGGCTGTTTCGGCGGCTGCACCTTCTGCTCGATCACCGCGCATCAAGGACGGATCATTCAGTCTCGCTCTCAAGAGTCGGTCCTGACCGAAATCCGGAAGATGGGTGAGGAACCGAGTTTCTCGGGCATCGTCTCGGACATTGGCGGCCCAACCGCCAACATGTACCAGATGCGCTGCACTCGCCCCGACGTGGAAGCCAAGTGCAAGCGACAATCGTGCGTTCACCCCAAGATCTGCAAGCTCCTGGGAACCGACCACGGGCCGCTCGTTCAACTGATGCGCGAGAGCCGTGAAATCCCAGGGGTTCGCAAGGTGATGGTTGCCTCGGGTGTCCGTATGGACCTGGCGCAACGATCTCCCGAGTACATGGTGGAGCTCGCCGGGCATCACGTGGGCGGCCACCTCAAGGTTGCGCCCGAGCATACCGATCCCGAAGTTCTGAAGCGGATGAAGAAGCCCGAAGTGAATGACTACGAGGGCTTTGCCGACGCCTTCAAAGAGGCGAGCGCCGCGGCGGGTAAGCCGAAGCAGTTCCTCGTGCCCTACTTCATCGCGTCGCATCCGGGAAGCGACCTGGACGCGATGATCGACCTTGCTCTCTTCCTCAAGCGAAATGGCTACCGACCCGATCAGGTTCAAGACTTCATTCCCGCGCCGTTCGATGTCGCGACCTGCATGTATTACACAGGTCTCGATCCATTCACGGGCGAAGAAGTTTACACGGCTCGGAATCTTCGCGACCGCAAACTCCAGCGTGCCTTGCTCCAGTTCTTCAAGCCCGAGAATTACTTCGAGGTGCGTGAGGCGCTTCAAAAGGCAGGACGGCAAGAGCTGATTGGCTCGGGCTGCGACGCCTTGATCCCGGCCAACCCGCCCAAGGCCGCCTTGCAAGCGAGAATGGCCAAGGCGAACCGGGCACTCGGCGAGGGGCGATACGTTCACACGATTCCCAAGCCCGCGGGTGAGGCGGAATCACAGCAAGCGAAGCCGCAATCGGCTGGCTATCGACCTGATCGCAAATCGGCCAAGCGCCGCCCGCGCCGCTGATCGCCTTGAAAAAATCCTTCCAAAATTCTGACCTTGATTATCCGAACGATATGAACCGACGACCGAATCGTCCGACTTCGCGTCCCCGACCCAAAACGGCGTCGCGGGCCATGCCGAAGACCGGCTCCAAGAAATTTGACGGTAAGCGGCTATCAGGCCCTGGTCCCAGCGGGCCGCCCGAAGTCGATGGAACTTATTTGGATCAGTCAGGACCGGCCAAGGGCCGGGGCAATCGTCCGAACGAGGGCGGTCCGGCCAAAGGCCGAGGCCCCTCGCAATCGAACGACTCCGGGCCGGCGAAGGGACGGAACTTCCAATCCCACAGTAATGCAGGGTCGGCCAAGGGTCGGGGCTCGTCGCATTCGAATGACGCCGGGCCCGCGCGTGGTCGGAACTTCCAATCTCAGGGCAACGGGCCGGCCAAGGGCCGGGGTAACTTCCCCTCGAACGACGTCGGTCCGGCAAGAAGCCGAAACTTCTTTGCAAACAACACCGGTCCACAACAAGGCCGGGGCGGGTACGCGCAGGAGCCCGGCCCCGCCCGAGGCAAAGGCCGGAGCAATCGCCCCAACGATCGAGGGCCAGCGCCCAGTCAGGGTCGGCCTCCACACGAGGCAGGCCCGTTGCGAGGCCGGTCGGATCGGCCGAACCAGGCAGGCCCAGCGCTTCGCGATGTTCCGCACATCGCCTCGATCGAGACTCTGGCCCAGGCGGCGATCCAGATCGCGACCCGTGTCGAGCGCGAGGTCTTGAGGGACAGAAAGCGCGCCGACCGGATGCTGGGGTCGGAGCTTCGCCCTCGACGCGACCTGGCCCCGCCCGACCATCGATTCATCAGCCAGTGTGCCTTCGCCTTGCTCCGCTGGGGCGGCTGGTTGGAACCGCTCGGGCTGGTCCAGCCCGAAGAGCGGCTGCTCTACGCCTGGCTGCTTGATTCGCCCACCGTCCATCCCGCCTGCCGTGTCTGGGCGCGAGTCCTCCGCCGCGACCCGGCCCGACTGATCGCCCTGGGCGACGCTCCGAACTGGACGGCACGTTCCGAGGGCTTCAAGCGACTCCTGGAAGGCCGCGCCGTCACGGCCGACCCCTGGCGGCTCTTCCCCCCTTGGTTGCGTGAAAACCTCCCACTGCCTCCAGGCGGTGGATCACCGAAGAGTCGATTCGTCGAGTTGCTCCTGGCCCTCCAGAAACGCCCCTCACTCTGGGTCCGGGTCCAAGGCGCCGACGAAGCTGCGATCTGGTCCGAATTGACAGCCAGCGGTATCAAGCCCTGGATTCATCGCCGGCTCACGGTCTCAGCCAAGCTCGACGCCGACTCGGACGTTCATCACTTGCCCGCGTTCACTCGGGGCCAACTCGAGATCCAGGATCTCGCGTCTCAGGCCGTCGGTTTGATCTGCGATCCCGACCCGGGCGAGCGTTGGTGGGACGCCTGTGCGGGGGCCGGTGGCAAGTCATTGCACCTCGCGTCCCTCATGAAAGGTAAGGGTCTTGTCGTCGCCACCGACGTCAACGCGGCTCGGCTCAAGGAGGCGGTCCGTCGTGCCCGCCGCAGTCCGTTCCGTAACTTGACGACCAAAGAGTGGGACGGTCGGCACGTACCGGGCAAGACCAAGAGCTTTGACGGTGTGCTCGTCGACGCCCCTTGTTCGGCGATCGGCACCTGGCGGCGGAATCCCGATGCGCGCTGGTCCATCGACCGGCAGGCGATCACGCGTCTTGCCGAAACGCAGGCCCAACTGCTCCATGTGGCTTCCGCCGGTGTCCGCCCCGGCGGAACACTCGTCTACTCGGTCTGCACGGTAACGCCCACCGAAACGACCGAGGTCGTGCGGAACTTTCTCCAGGCCCACCCCCAGTTCAAGCTCGATCCCTTCCCTCATCCTTTGTTGGAAGGGACTACCAATGGTACGACCTTGATCTGGCCGCAGGACTCCGACACCGACGCCATGTTTATTGCGCGGATGATCCTCACCAAATGAGGCGAGTCACGGCACTCGACCAAGGCGACCCAAGTCGCCTTGGCTGAGTTCGCTCGTGTGGCGTGGACTGAGCCGACGCCTCGCGAACCGGAGCGATCCCCCAGCCAATTGCCAACAACAAGGCTGGGGGATTGTCAGGGGCTCCGCTCGGCAACAAGCGACTGGCCGAAAATCAGCGTATCGCAGGCGACCTGCTCATCCTTGTGATCGAGGGATGCCGGCGACGTCATTGCCGGTCACTGATCTTCGAGTTGCGACAGGATCCGAATCACTTCTTGATGACTCCCCTCACGGGCGATTCGCTCGGCGCTGTCGCGATACTGCTCGGCCATGCCGAGCCGCAAATTATCGAATTTCAGCATCGCTTTCTGATCGGCCGAGAGATCGAAGTCCGCAAAAAGCTCGTCAGGAACGATGCTAAGGCATTCCGACTTCAGGTATTCAAGAACCTGAGGATTTGCGCCTCGCGCGGCGTCCTGGGCCTTCTCGAGCGGGGTGTAATTATGCACGGAGTCGCGCATCGTCGGATCGGCGCCGTGTTCCAAAAGCAGCCGGACGACTTCAGGGTGGCCCATGACAGCGGCTTGCATCAGCGGTGTCTCGCACCCGTCAATTTCGGTTCGCTGGTTGACGAGTGCCCCCGCATCGAGGAGCAGGCTAACTTTCTCGACGTAACCGCGGATTGCGGCCAGATGCAACGGGGTCCATCCGTTGAGCCCCGTGCGATGGATGTCTGCCCCGCCGTCAATTAACGTCTTGACGATCGGAATCGAGGGGAGAGTGTCAGAATCCACTGCGGTCAAGAGGCAGGAATCGCTATCAACACTGTCGAAGTTGGGATCGGCACCGTGCTGGAGCATCAACTCCACGAGGCCCGCTTGATGGGATACGATCGCGGTCTGGAGCGGCGTGTTACGGAAGTGGTCGCGTGATGAGAGATAGGCCGGATCATTCAAGACACGCTGCATGACGGCTTCAACGTCATCACGACGGAGCGCATCAAACGTCCACGTGTCATCGGCCTTGTGGTCCATGATCAATGGTCCCCAATGTTGCCGCATGGCCCCTACGAAGCCTCGGTTCATGGCTCGCCCAACCTCTGGACGAAGAACCCAGGCAAGCCCGGAGCTCACGAATTTTCCGCTAATCAGGTAGGCGTGCTTACTTATTGAATTGCGTGCAGGTCAACGGCACTCACACTCATCGTGTACGTTCGGACGGATAACCGGACGAGTACACCGTGTCACAGAGGTCGCTGACCTAACCTGGAAGGTCAGATGATCGGGCAAGCCGATGGCTCGCCCGATCATCAACCAACTCGGCTCATCGACCCTTAACCAGGGCGATCGGCGTCGCCCCAGGTTCGGGGAGATCCATCGAGGCAACGCTTGCCTCGCGGGTGGCACGGACGAGGCGAGCCGGCAGCAAGCCAAGGACGAGCGAAAGGACCGCACAGGCTCCGACCGCCACCAGCGTCGGCCATGCGATCCGATGGTTGATCGGTGTCGAGGGGGCCGGGCGAAGGTACATCAGAACGACGATGCGCAGGTAGTAGTAGGCTCCCACGGCGGCGTTGAGCATGCCGATGACCGCCAGCCACCAGAGCATCGAGGAGCTCGCACCGGTCGCGGCGCCCAGGACCGACATGAAAATGGCGAACTTGCCGTAGAAGCCAGCCAGAGGAGGAATCCCGGCGAGGCTGAACAGGCAGACGGCCATCGCAAGGGCGATCACCGGGTGGCTCTGCGCGAGCCCGGAGAGATCATTCACGTTCTCGACCGGTCGCTCGGGTGTGCTGAGCGCGATGATCACGCCGAACGCGCCCAGCGTCATCAACGCATACGCAACCAGGTAGAGGAGCACACCTTGGAGACCGAAAAACGCCGGGTTCGTCCCCGAGGTATTCGTGAACGCGACCGTCATGCCAACCAACAAGTAGCCCGCGTGAGCAATCGAGGAATAGGCGAGCAGTCGTTTCAGGTTGTCTTGCAAGAGGGCAACGGTGTTGCCCAGCGTCATGGTTGCGACCGCCATGATCCATCCCAGGGCAACCGCTCGCTCAATGGTAATGGAACCTGGTCCTCCGGCCGAGACGATGGAGCTCAGCACTCGGGCCATCGCCAGGAAACCGATCGCCTTGGGAACCCAGGCAAGCATCGCCGTGATGACCGTCGGCGAGCCCTGATAAACGTCGGGAGCATAAAAGTGGAACGGCACGGCGGCGACTCGGAACCCGAGTCCTGCCATGACGAACACCAAGGCAATCAGCATCAGGTTCGGGCTCAGGACCGTCCCCGCGTTCTGCGCGATGTAGGCCAGGGCCTTCAGGTTGCTAACCCCGGTCAGGCCGTAGAGGAAGGCCAGGCCGTAGAGCAACAAGGCGGAAGAGAAGAGACTCAGGAAGAAGTACTTGGTGGCCGCTTCCTGGGTACTGGCATTCCGCCTCGAGAGATAGAGCAGCAGATAAGTCGGCATGCTCACGAGTTCAAGGCCAACGAACAGGAAGATCAACTCGTTGGACGCGGCGACGAGCATCGATCCGGCGTTGATCATCAGCAAGGCGCCGAAGAACTCGGGAGCGCGGGCATCGTCAACCTGGTCGTGAGCCAGGGCCAGGACGATAAATCCGGCCAGAAGCAACACGACCCGCGAATGATACGAGAAGGCGTCGTTCAGCGCGATCGCCGAGTACAGATCGATCGTCTGATTCCGAAGCCCGAACAAGATCAGCAAGGCGGCAAGCATGGTTCCGGCGGCGATACCGCACCAGAGGCGTCTGGGAAGCCGGACAAACGCGCCAGCCGTCATCATGACCGTCGCCACGAGCAGGATGAGCAATTCCGGCACGAGGATCAAAAGCGTCTGTTTGGCGATCTCTAAGGAACTGGGAGGAAGCATCAACGGCTGCCCCTGGTGGGAGTGTAGGAAATCGAGTGAGTAACCGGCTTCGACACAACGCGACCCGGCTCTGGCTTGGCGGCGAGTGCGGGTTTCGCAGCCGCCTGGTTCAAGCTCGGGAACCGAGCGGCAATCGGCGCAACCGCCGGATTGATTCGTTCCAGGAAGGGACGAGGATAGACACCGATCCAGACGATCAGGACCATCAAGGGGGCCAGTCCGGCAATCTCGTGCCAGGCGACGGGTCGAATCACATGCGGGTGATGAGCGTCCTCGCCATGCGGCTCATGGAGCGGTCCGAAGATCACCCGCTGAAGCATCAGGAGGAGGTAATAAGCGCCGAGAATCATCCCGGTTGCCGCAAAGACCGTCACCCAGGGGCTCTTGGCGAACATCCCCACCAAGATCGGGAACTCGCCCACGAATCCGTTCAGGCCAGGAACCGCGGCCGAGCCGAGCGACGACAGGATCAGGAAGAATGCCAGCAGCGGCAGTCGTTCCCAGAGTCCACCCAGCTCCGACATTTCCCGTGTGTGATACCGCTCATAAATCACCCCAACGCAGGCGAACAAGGCCCCCGTCGTGATGCCGTGGTTGACCATCTGGATGACCGCGCCTTCGATCCCGGTCGCATTCAGCGAGAACAGGCCGAGGGCGATGAATCCCATGTGGCTCACCGAGCTATATGCCACCAATCGCTTGATATCGGTTTGCGCCAGGGCCACCAATGCCCCATAGATGATCCCGGCCACGGCCAGGGTTGCGAGCAGCGGGAAAAGCACCTGTGCTCCGACCGGCGTCATCCCCAGGTTGAACCGGAGCAAGCCGTAGGTGCCCACCTTGAGCAACACACCCGCCAGCAAGATCGATCCCGCCGCGGGGGCTTCGACGTGAGCCAAGGGGAGCCAGGTATGGAACGGGAAGAGCGGAACCTTGATGGCAAATCCGGCGAACAAGAGCAGGAAAATCAGAACCTGCGGGCTCGCCGACCAGGGAGCTGTGACTTGCCAGCCCGCCCAGTCCAGGGCCGCCAGGCCGCGGGTCAGCTCGGGGATCGAGAACGTCAAGGTGTGTGACGGAGAATGCTGATAGTGGATCACCACGAGGGCAATCACGCCAAGCAGCGTCAGCAAGCTTCCCGCGAGTGTGTAGAGAAAGAAGGTCACGGCGGCTTGCCGTCGCTCCGAGCCGCCCCAGATCCCGATCAGGAAGAAGAGCGGGATCAGGGAAAACTCGAAGAAGATGTAGAACAGAATCACGTCGAGGCTGGCGAAGAGACCGAGCAGCCCCGCTTCAAGCGCCAGGAGAAAGGCGTAGTGGGTCGGAGCACGATCGGTCACCGACTCCCAGGAAGCGAAGACGGCCGGCAGCATCAGCACCGTCGTGAGTACGAACAGGAGCAAGCTCAGTCCGTCGAGGCCGAAGGAGAACCGGATGTCCGGCGACCCCAACCAGCTCAGACCGTAAGGCCCCCCAGGAAGTCCGTACGCGAATTGTGGCTCGACCACTCCCGGCTTGAAGGCGAAAAGCAAGATCAGGGCCGGGAGAATCGTCACCAACACGGTCGCCAGTGCGACCAACCTCGCAGTCTTGACGTCCATTCGGGGCGACAAGAAGAGGACCGCACTCCCGATTAAAGGGAGAAAGGCCGTGATCACCAGCAGGGTCGCCATCACATCAGTCCTCGTCGCCCATCAAAATTGAGCAAAAGTCTTCACTTCAGCAACAACAAGACCCAGAGCAGGCCCGCGACGCCCAGAGCGGTCACTGCCGCATAGTACTGGATCAGGCCGTTCTGCAAGGGAGCCAGCACCTCTCGGCCGAGCAGCCGAGGCATCCAGGCGGTGCCACGAATCAGGGCTCCATGGAGGAACCATTCGTCGAGAAATGCACTGACAGACGCGATCATTCGCAGGGGCCGAATGAAAATCATGTCATACAATTCATCGATATAGAACTTGTTACAAGACGCCCTGTAGAGCGGCTTCAAGCTTGAAGCAAGTCGAGCCGGAATCGGACTCGGTTTCGCGTAAAGGAAGAAGCTCGCAACAAGGCCGAGCACCCCAACCAGGGTTCCGGTGAGCGGAATAGAGAGATCAAGCCCGTGAGCATGCTCGGGGTGGCCGAGAGTCTCGAATGCGAAACTTTGCATGATATGATGCTCGAACAATCCGGTGGGACCGAAGAGCACGCCTACCATCACGGCGCATCCTGCCAAGGCGATCAAGGGATAGGTCATGACCGGCGGAGACTCGTGCCCAAAGTGGGAGTCGTGTCCGTGACCATGGCCGGCATCGTGACCATGCCCGTGGTCATCGTGGGCCGAGCCGTGACCATGAGCGGTCTCGCCTTCTTCCGCTTCCGGATCATCGGCGCTGGGAAGCTTTTCCGGACCAAAGAAGGTCATGAAGAAAGCCCGCCCCGTATAGAAGGCGGTCATCATGGCCGTGAAAATAGCGATCCAGTAAATCGCACGGTAGCCAGTCGCAGCCCCGCCATGCCCGGCTGCGTGTGAGGCCTCTTTCAAGGCCACGAGAATCTCGTCTTTGCTGAAAAACCCAGCAAACGGAGGAATTCCAGAGAGAGCTAGACCACCGATAGCAAACGTCCAGCAGGTGATCGGCATCCGATGGCGAAGGCCACGGAAACGCCTCATGTCGATCACTCCCCCCATCGAGTGCATCACGCTACCCGAGGCGAGGAACAGCAAGGCTTTGAAGAAGGCGTGGGTGAAGAGGTGGAACATCGCGGCGAAGACCGCAAGTTTCGCGACCGTACCAACACCAGCCCCAATGCCCATGAACATAAAGCCAAGCTGGCTCACCGTTGAATAAGCCATCACTCGCTTGAGGTCAGTCTGAGTGACCGCAATCGAGGCGGACAGAAGCGCAGTGAGACAGCCGATCGAGGCGATCAGCAGTTGGACGTTCGGCGCCAGGGCAATCAACGGAGTCGAGCGAGCAATCAGATAAACACCCGCCGTCACCATCGTCGCGGCATGGATCAGAGCCGAGACCGGGGTCGGACCTTCCATCGCGTCCGGTAGCCAGACGTAGAGCGGCACCTGGGCACTCTTAGCCGTCGCGGCCCAGAAGAGCAGCAGGGCAATCCCTTCAATGGTTCCCTGCGGGAGGCCGGCCAGTGTGGACGCGCTGAGGACGTTGCCATAGCTCAGGTCATGGTTCGGCACCACGGTCCAGAGCCAGAACAAGGCGATCGCAAAACCAAAGTCACCCACGCGATTGACAAGGAACGCCTTCTTGGCAGCTGCCGCGGCCGATGGTTTCGCGTGCCAGAAACCGACCAGCAGGTAACTACAGGTGCCCACGCCTTCCCAGAAGACATAGGTCAGCACGTAGTTATTCGACAGCACGAGGCCCGTCATCGAGAAGACGAAGAGGCCAACGCAGGTGAAGAACCGAGGATAACCCGGGTCTCCAGCCATGTAGCCTGCCGCGTAGATGGCGACCAGGGTCGACACGAACGTGACCATGGAGAGCATCATCGTCGTCAGGCCGTCGACCCGGAACTGGATCGGCACGTTCAGGTTGGAAAACTCAAGCCATCGATAGACGGTGACGACTTTATCGGGCCCGGCGGAAAACAAGAGGCCGAGCGAAACGAGGAATGCGAGAAAAATGCCGACCACGACCGGCAAATGCGCCTTCTCTCGCAGTTCTCGCCCAAAGGCAGCCGCGATCAACGCCCCGAGCAGGGGGAAGAACGGCACAAGCCAGGCGTTGTTCACCAGCAGATTCGGCACAGCGGCGCTCCCATCATCTGTCTCACTCGTCGGGCGTGGCATTCACGTCGATCGAACAACTCAACTCAGCCTAGTTTCGACGTTCCATCCAGGGCAGGCGCGGGTGTGCCGGCTCGTGCCCGGACGGGATCAGTTGCGGATAAGATTCGGGTCCCGGGATCTCATCGGCCGGCTCGGCGGTCAACTCTTCGCTCGAGACGGGGGCCAGCGGCTGCCCAGGCTCACGAATGTCTTGCCAGAGAGTCACGTCCAGCGAAGACCTGCGGTTGTACAGCACAAGGATCAATGCCAACGCGATCGAGGCCTCGCACGCCGCGACCGTCAGGATCACGATCGTGAACACTTGGCCGGACCAGTTGCCGTGGTAACGGCCAAAGCCGACCAGGGTCAGGGCCGTCCCCTGGAGCATCATCTCGGCCGAGAGAAACATCACGATCAGGTTGCGTCGGGAGAGGAAGCCGAGCATCCCCAAGGCCATCAACGCGGCCCCAACCAGCAGGAAATTCCTCAGGATCTCAAACGTGAATTCTTCGGGAGGCGGCATGTCGAAGCTCACTTCCTCTCGTGACTGGCCAGAATGAACCGAAGCGATCCTAGAGGTCCGCTTAGATGTTGACCGGGGTGGCGACCTGACGATCTCCAGGGCGAATCGGCGGCTTCGGCGGCGCGATCGACAGAGCGGCGATCAAAGCCACGAACAGCAGTGCGCCAGCCAACTCCACAGTGACCAGGTTGTCGGTGTAGAGCGTTTCTCCCAACCCGGCAACATGGGGCTTGAGCAACCCAGCTTTGTCGTGCAGTTGCGACGTGCTCCTCGACGCACGCTCGAGCACTGCCCCGATCTTGGGATTCGCGAGCGCAAGGTCACGACTTCTGACCAACTGCGCCTCGGCCCCGTTCTTGATCCCCTCAGGTGAGACCGAGGGGGGGCGAACGGTGAAGAGCGAATACAGCAGTGCCCAGAAAAGCAGGAAGCACGTCAGCGTGGCTCGGAACGGAGAACGAGCAGATCGGTCATACATTGCTCGCCCTTCCATTTGGGCCAGCATGATGACGAAGAGGAACGTGACGATGATCGCTCCCGCGTAGACGATCACGGTTCCCGCCGCGAGGAACTGAGCCCCCTCGAGCAGGAAGAGCCCCGAGGTCGAAAGCACGACGGCTGCGAACCAGAGGGCGCTGTAGATCGGGTTACGCGCGGTAATCGTCAGCAAGGCTCCCGCCAACGCGGTGAAGCTGAACAGATAGAAGAAGACCCCGGACAAGAAGGGGCTCGGCGGTGTCCAGAAGAGAGCGAACAGGAGCAGAGCCAACGTGGTCAGCCCTCCTCCCACGGCTTGCATCCGTCTGGGCTTCGTCGTCCCGAACCGGTGGGGCAGCAGCAAGTAAGTGCCGGCAGCCCCGAGAACCACCACCACGGCCGCCAGCATCAGATCGTTTGCCTGTGTGTTCACAGCTGCAAGTTCCCTTGTCGGTACAGGCTTAGGAAAGAGGCTGGGTCGGCTGCGCGGGTGCCCCCGGCGGCACGGAAGTTGGCCCCTTGCCAAACCGCATCGGTTCGGCGTCCTTGGTCATATCGAAGACCGAGAGGAGTTTGGACTTATCAAAAATCATCTGTTCACGTGAGAGGCCAGTCAAGTCGTAGAGGCCAGTCAACTCGATCGCCTCGACGGGACAGGCTTCTTCGCACATGCCGCAGTAGATACAGCGGAGCTCGTCGATCACGAAGCTCTCGCAGTACTTCTCACGGTCAGGCCAGGTCTCCGGAGCGGTGGCGCCCACGATGTCGATGCAGTGCGCGGGGCAAGCGGTCGCGCAGAGCATACAGGCCACGCACTTGACTCGCCCCTGCTCGTCCTTGTTGAGACGATGGACGCCGCGATAATTGGCGCTCGGGACGTGCTGCTCTTCGGGATACTGAACCGTGATCGCCTTGTTGAAGAAGGCAACGCCCGCCATGTGCCGAGCGGTGACAGCCAATCCGGCGACAATCTGGGGGAGGTAAGTCCTCTCCATCAAGTTCAGCTTCGGAGGCGTCAGTCGCTTCAAACTCGGGTCATCGGCACGCACGCGTAAAACTCCTCAACGAAACGTAGAGATCGACAAAAAGACCGGCCCAATCATCCCAACGAACCCGATCCCTCGGATCCCATCAATAGCGCGACATCCAGAGCTGAACGATGGCCGCGGTGGCCACAAGATTCACGAGCGACAGGGGGATCAACGACTTCCAGGCCAGATCCATCAGCGTGTCGTAGCGGAACCGGGGCAAGGTCCAACGTACCCACATCATGAAGAAGATCATCACGCCCACTTTGCCGATCATGATGAAACACTTCACCAGTGACCAGAAGAAGCCGACCTGCTCTTGGCTCGTGACGAACGGCAAGTCCCACCCACCGAAGAAGAGAATCACCGTCAGGTAGCTGACCGTGATCACGTTGAGATATTCGCCAAGGAAGAACATGCCGAACTTCATCGCCGAATATTCAGTATGGAAGCCACCTACCAACTCTTGTTCGCTCTCGGGCAAGTCAAACGGCAGGCGATTCGTCTCGGCGAAGGCGCTGATCAGGAAGAGCAAACAGCCGAGCGGTTGAACCACCACGCCCCAGACATACTTGTCCTGCCAGTTGATGATCGTATTCAGGTCGAGCGAACCGGCGATCAGGACGATCCCGAGAATCGACAACCCGAGCGGGATCTCGTAGCTGATCAACTGGGCACTGGAGCGAAGCCCACCGAGGAACGCGTACTTGTTATTCGAAGACCAGCCGGCCAGGATGACCCCGTACACTCCGAGACTGCCAACGGCGAAGATATAGAGAATTCCAATATCAATTCCGGGTGCGATTTGAAATTGAATCGGATTCCCAGGGCCCACTCCACCGAACGGGACGACCGCGAACGAGATCGTCGCCGCGAAGATCGCAATCATCGGTGCGAGGATAAAGACCGGTTTATTGACGTAAGAGGGGACCATGTCCTCTTTGAGAAGCATCTTGGCCCCGTCGACCAAGGGCTGCAGCAGCGCGAACGGGATCCCGAATTCGCGGCCCGCCCGGTTGGGGCCGATCCGGTCCTGCGCATAGGCCGCGATCTTCCGTTCGGCGAGGATGAGATAGGCGACCGCCCCTTGGGAGATCCCTACCACCATGCCGATCTTGATCAGCATCCCTACGACCAGCCAAAACGTCATGGAACCATTTCCTCGATCAGGAGCATGCCGGAATCATCGACCACCAGAATCTCAACGGGTTGCCAGGTCGCGGAAGTCTGTCGGCTACTCCGCCTTCGCGTACCTTGCTCTTCAAGCTCAGCCCGAGCGAGACGTCAGTCCTCGAGACCTTTCGGTCTCGAGGTCCTCAACGCCGAGCTTCAAGCGTCCTTCCCCCCCTTGGGGCTAGGCTCGCCAGGACGGTCTCCCTTGGCGCCCCTCGGCTGCATCCAGGCGTCGCGAAAGGGTACTCCGGCTCCTACCGGCTCTTCCGAACCGAGCACCACCCCGAAGGGGGCAACTCGCCCGCCGGTCGCGACGGCAAAGCCTGGTACGATCCCCGCTAGTTCGGCAAGGATGTCGCGGGAGTCGGCCGGTCCGGTGGAGCGGCCGATCAAAATCGCCAGGAGATCGAGGTCAGGGAGTGACCCATCACGCGGTGGCAATGAAGCCTCCGCATACTGGAGTCGGCCGTCGGCGTTCACATAGGAACCAGCCTTCTCCGCGAAAGTGGCACCCGCGAGGACAACGTCGGCCGCCTGAGCCAGGTCGGTGACGTGTGTATCCTGAACCACCAGGAACTCGACCTTCGGCCTGAGCTTCCTGACGTCCTCGTCAGTGAACGCGGGGTCAATCGCGTCCGAGGCGACGAAAAGGCCGCGAAACTCGCCGTGGGCTGCGCGACCCGAGATCGAAGCAAAGTCGATGACCTGGCCCTGGAAGTGCTCGAGAATCGCCTCGACACCGCGACGGTTTGGGCACTTCTCCGAATGGATCGTGAACGGTCGAGGAACCACGAAACTGGTGTCGCCCGTTCGGCCTTTGAGCTGGTCCGGTTCAAACGTCCGGTCGACGCCGACGCGGGGAACAGGCCCCAGCGCGAGCACGTTGGCGGAGTTCAAACCCTTCAGGTAACTGGCCAACAAGTAGGCTTCTTCAACCGTCAGGAACGGCGAGAGAATCCCCGCCACCACTCCGCCCGACTCATTGATCTGGGCGAATCCACGGCTGACGTCCTTGAGGGCTTGATCAATGGACGCTGGTTTGAGATCCCCATCCTGGCGAACGTACATGGCGTTCAGCAGCGCAGGATCATTCGCTTCCTTGTAGCTGTAGCGGCCTTCGTCACAGATCCAGTAGTCGTTGACGTCGGGATTGAATCTGGGCTTGTACCGCCAGAGTTGTCCTCGATTCTCCTCGGCGCTGACGTTGCAACCCGTCGAGCAACGAGTGCAGATCGAATCATGCTTCGAGAGGAACCAGACGCGTTGCTTGTGCAGGAAATCCTTGTCGAGCAACGCACCCACCGGGCAAATGTCAACAACATTTCCCGCCAACGGGTTCTCGAGAGGATACTCGGGGAATGTGCCGATTTCGGCATGGTTCCCGCGCCGCATCACTTGTAGCTCACCGGTCTGGGTGATCTCGCGAGTGAACCGGACGCACCGAGTGCACATGATGCACCGGTCCTGATTGAGCTGAATCAGGTCGGAGACGTCTTTGCGGGGGTTGACCGTACGCTCTTCGACGAAGCGATGGTTCGACTGACCATACTCATAGCTGTAGTCTTGGAGCCCGCATTCCCCCGCCTGATCGCAAACAGGGCAGTCGAGCGGGTGGTTGATCAGGAGTAGCTCCATGATCATCCGTTGATGCTCTTTGACCTTGGGGCTATCAGTCACGATCACGGTCGCGTCTTTGGCCGGAGTCTGACAGGCCGGGACGAGCTTCGGGATCATCTTGATCTCGCCCGTCTTCGGATCCTTGTTGCCGACCTCGATTTCGCACATCCGGCAGTTGGCCACGACGGAGAGCGCGGGGTGCCAACAGTAATAGGGGATGTCGACTCCGACGCGGGAAGCCATCTGAATCGCGTTGAGCTTCTCCCCCTCGGGGATTTCGTGCTCTTGGCCGTTGATGAAGATCGTCGCCATCGGGATCCTTGAGTCTAGTTGAGGGCGTGTTGGACACGCCAATCGGCGAAGACTTTCGGCGTGTCAACCACGCCCAACAGTGACGTTCTCCGTCCCTCAGCGATCTGATTCAGTCAGACCGAGGGGAGTGACCGCAGTGAACCGTTTGTCGATCCGTTCAAAATCGGCAGTAAGGGCTCGACGGAGAGTCCTTGAGCGATCCGCTCTTGGAGCGGCGTGACCGCATACTGCGGGTTTTGATGAGTCTTGATGTAGTCTTCGAACTCGCCCCGGAACTTCGCCAGCACGTTCTTGACCGGCCAGGCCGCACCATCGGCGAGGCCACAGATCGTGGTCCCGGGAATGATGCCCAAGTTGTTAGCCAGGTTGAGCATCATGTCGAGGTCTTCCGAGCGCCCGCCGCCCGCCTTGATGCGCTTCAAGGTCTTGTACATCCAGGCGGTTCCTTCGCGGCAGGGAGTACACTGTCCGCAGCTCTCGTGGGCGAAGAAACGTGCACAGTTGTAGAGATAGTCGACCATACTCGTATGGTCGTCCATCACGGTCACCGCGGCCGTTCCAAGCCCCAGGCAGCCGGGTTTGCGAAGTCCTTCGAAGTCGAGCGGTGTGTCGAGTTCCTCGGCGGAGAGCAGACCCATGCTGATTCCACCCGGAACCGCGGCCTTGGCTTTCCGCCCCTTCCAGACCCCCCCCGCGTGCTTGTCGATCAGCTCGCGACAGGTCACGCCCAAGGGGAGCTCGACACAGACCTGCTTGTTGACGTGTCCCGAAACACAGTAAAGTTTCGGCCCGTAGCTCTTGGGCGTTCCCATCGACTTGAACCAGTCGGCCCCACGTTCAATGATGTGGGGGACGCAGCAGAGCGTTTCGACGTTGTTGACGACCGTGGGCTTGCGAAAGGCCCCTTCGATTGCAGGGAAGGGCGGCTTGATCCGAGGCCAGCCCCGCTTGCCTTCAAGGCTTTCGATCAAGCCGGTCTCTTCGCCACAGATATAAGCTCCAGCGCCGCGGTGGAGCCAGATATCCAGGTTGAAACCGGAGCCGTAGATATTCTTACCGAGGTGCCCCGCCGCCCTCGCTTCTTCGATTGCCTGCTCCAGGATCCGGTACCCGTGGATGTACTCGAACCGGAGGTAGATGTAAGCGGTCGACGCCTTGGTGGCGAAGCAGGCGATCGCGATCCCTTCGAGGAACTGGTGCGGGTCTCGCTCGATCAGAAGCCGGTTATTGAACGTCGACGGCTCGCTCTCATCGCCATTGATACACATCAGGGTTTCCTTCCGATCTTTCGGAAGGAAACTCCACTTCAGGCCGCAAGGGAAACCGGCGCCTCCTCGGCCTCGCAGCTCCGAATCCTTGACGAGCGAGACGACCTGGTCAGG
Source organism: Singulisphaera photorubra (assembly GCF_045290345.1). Classification (GTDB taxonomy): domain Bacteria; phylum Planctomycetota; class Planctomycetia; order Isosphaerales; family Isosphaeraceae; genus Singulisphaera. The sequence goes on from NZ_CP155447.1 coordinate 9,275,604, forward strand.
GTCCATCGTCGTCAGGGCCTTCCGCGCCGCCTGGTAACCCCCGCGCGACTCGTAAACTTTCAGCGTGCGACTATCGGGCACGTTCCAGTTGCGACTCAGTACGGGTTCAAACTCGGCCACGGCCATAAACTCCTGCGAGCAATTCGAGACGAAGAACGTGCGTGCCGCACCCCGGTGGTTCTCAAGAGGCAGGTTTCGGACCCGCCTTCAGATCGTCGAGCATCGAATCCACTTTGTCGGACGTCAACGGGCCGAAGATTCGCCCGTCATCGGCCAAGGCCGCGGGTGCGAAGTCGCAGATACCTAGACACTCGGCGAATTCCACCGTCAGCTTACCGTCGGGCGTGGTCTGCCCGGGTTCGATGCCCAGCTTATGGCAGGCGTGTTCGAGCATCTCTTCGCCGCCGGTCAGCATGCACGAGATCGACCGGCAGACCCAGACCCGCACGTCGCCAATCGGCGCCTGGGGAAAGAATCCGTAGAAGCTCATGGTGTCATGAACTTCGGCCGGTGTGATTTCGAGAATCTCCGCGATCTCGGCCATCGCCTGGAACGGGACACACCGAAAGTGCTCGTGCACGATGTGAAGCGCTGGCAGGGTGACCGCTCGCTTGCTCGGATAGCGAGGAATGAACGCCCTGATCTTCTCGCGGATTGGCTCCGAGAGCATCGTGATTTTGGCAATAGACTCGGCGGCCATCGATCCCATTCCTCAAACCCAGGGAGTCGGACGAGTGTTGAACCCGCACCCTTTTTACGATCAGCGGTCCAGCTCGGCAGCGATGATATTGAGACTTCCCAGGATCGCCACCACATCAGCGATCAAGTGATCTTTGATGATGTGAGGGAAGATCTGGAAGTGGATGAACGAGGGGGGCCGCGTCCGCGTCCGCCAGGCGGTCTGGCTGCCGTCGGTGATCAAGTAGTAGCCGAGTTCGCCGTTGGGCGCCTCGACCGCGGCGTAGATCTCGTTCTTGGGAGTCTCGAAGCCTCGATTGGGCATGATCAGCTCGAAGTGCTGGATCAAGCCTTCCATGCTGTTGTAGGTCGAGCCCTTATCGGGCAGCGGGAACTTCTCGGCGATCGCCACGTTGACCGGCCCGGTCGGTAAATTCCCAAGGGCCTGTGTGATGATCCGGTGACTTTGCCGCATTTCTTCCATGCGGACAAAGAACCGGGCGTAGCAATCCCCCTCGGTCATGTAGGGGACATCAAAGTCGAAATCGCGATAGGCGAGGTACGGCTGATCCTTGCGCAGGTCGAAGGTTACGCCACTGGCTCGGGCCAACGGCCCGGCAACCGAGAGGCTGATTGCGTCTTCCTTCGTCAAGACCCCGACGCCTCGCGTTCGTTCCAGGAAGATCCGGTTCCTGAAGAGCAGCTTTTCCATGTCAGAATAGACTTTGGGAAAGCTCTGGAGGACCGTTTGAATCTTGCGGATCACCTTATCGTTGAAGTCATGGAGGACTCCGCCGACCCGCGTGTAACCGGGGTGGAAGCGATAACCCGACATCTCTTCGTAGACGTCGTAAATCTGCTCCCGAAGATTGAATGCATAAAGGAAGGCGGTGAACGCTCCAAGGTCGAGCGCGGCAGCGCCCGTGCAGAGCAAGTGATCGCTCATTCGGGCGAGTTCGCCGATGATGACCCGGATGTACTGGCACCGCTTCGTCAGCTCGATGTCCAGCAAGCTCTCGACGGCATGATGCCACGCCACTTCGTTCATCGGCGGGCTGATATAATTCTTACGATCGACGATCGTCACATACTGATTGAAATTCAGGTGCTCGCCGAGCTTCTCAAACCCTGAATGCAGGTAACCGATGTCGGGCGTCGCCTTCACGATCCGTTCACCATCCAATTCAAGGATGAGCCGGAGGGTCGTGTGCGTCGCGGGTGCTGAGGCCCGAAGTTGAGGGTCCAAGTAAATTGCTTGGAGTCCGCGGCAAGTTCGGGATCGTCGAGCAAGTTGGCCGGCATTGATCTGGCACCTGCGAAATAACGGCGTTCGTTTCAACGCGAATCAAACCAGTAACGAGTCGTATCGCGGCCTTGGCCGCTTACTCACGATTCCCCGCGCGTCAGGCGCGGGAAGTTGTGTCGTTCGCCACGTCCTCGCAACGGATAGTCTTTCCGGAGCGGGAACGCCGTGAACTCATCGGGCATCAAAATTCGCCGCAGGTCGGGATGCCCCGCGAACTTGATTCCGTACATGTCGAACACTTCACGTTCCATCCAGTCGGCACCCAACCAGAGGGGCACCACGGTAGGAAGCGTCGGTTCGGGATCATCGAGAGCCACTTTGACGACCACAAATTCAGCCGTCTCGAGGTTCCTCAAAACGTAGTGAACCTCGAACCGCGGCCCAGTTCGATCGGGGTATCCGAGATAGTCCGCTCCGCCCAGCTCGGAAAGCATCGCGAAACCACACTGCTCTTTGAGCGAACGAAGCAAGTCGACCAGCCGATCGGAGCCAACGTGGAATCGGAGGTTATCTCGAAACCGCGTCAGCCGATAAACCCCTTCGCCGAAGATGCCATCGAGCGTGGCCAACGTGGCTGCGTGAGGATCAACGGGCGTTGTTGTCTCGGTGTTCATGGTTATCGGCTCTCCCACTCAGAGTCGCGAATCACTTGTTCTCATCAGAGCCGAGCAGACCGGGTCCGCCGGGAAGCCGGTAACCAAACCGATCTTCGTCACCACGTTCGCCGGCGACGGCATAACCGGCGGGCGCATTCCGTTTCTCTTCGATCATCTTTTCGCGTTCGAGCAATTCAGGCAGACCCAAACCGGCGATTGAACCGCCACGCTGGATCTTCTCCTGAAGGTCGATCACTGCCCGTAGGATCTGTTCGGGGCGAGGCGGACATCCGGGGATATAGATATCAACCGGAATGAACCGATCGATCCCTTGGACGACCGCATAGGTATCGAAGATACCCCCTGTCGAGGCACAGGCGCCCATGCTAATGCACCACTTGGGCTCGGGCATCTGGAGCCAGATCCGTTGGAGGACCGGCATCATCTTCATGGCCACTCGGCCCGCGACGATCATCAGGTCGCATTGTCTCGGGGTAAACCGCATGACCTCAGCACCAAATCTGGCGAGGTCGAATCGGCTCGCACCGACGGCCATCAGTTCGATTCCGCAGCAGGCGGTCGCGAACGGCATCGGCCAGAGGCTGTACTTCCGGCAGTAGCTCACCACCGAGTCCAGCGTGGTCACGATGGTGTTCTCGGGAACCTCCACCTTGCCGGCAGACTGAATCGAAACCGCCGAACCCGTGGCGCCAGGAAGTGTGATCGGCACTCCAGTCTCTTTGTTTGAGCCTATCGCCACTCGAACACCCCCTTCCGCCATGCGTATGCGAACCCCGCACCCAGGATCGCGACAAAGACCAGGATTTCGCCAAAGACGAGGTTACGGAAGACGGGAGGAATCCCCGCGACTGCCGTTGCCAGAACGGCCGGAGCACCGACCTTCGCAACGGGAGCCGCCGCGGCGGCCGCGACTGTTGGCCCCGCACTCCACTGAGCGACCGCCCACGGATAGAGAAAGAGAAGTTCCACGTCGAACAAGAGAAAGACGATGGCCACGAGGTAGTAGCGGACGTCAAACCGCTGGCGGGCATCGCCGATCGGGTCCATGCCCGACTCGTAGGGCATCTGCTTGACGGCCGTTTTCCGCTTCGGGCCAATGATGGCACTCGCGGCGGTCATCCCCACCGCGACGGAGATCCCGACCAAAATCAACAGAAATATCGGCGTGAACTCTGTACCCATCTGTCGCGAGACCGCCCGGCCCGCCTCACTCTTGTTCCAGCTTTGTGAAACTGTTCACAAAGTCGAACTAAAAAAATCCCAGCTCGAAAGCCGGGACTAACACGGGAGACGTCAATGATCATACGCAAGATGATCGAGATAACAAGGGGGGACTGGATTCAGTCCTGGTCCCCTCGGGGTTTATTGCTCATTTTTGCGTAGGTTTTGCGGAAACGTCGCCGTATGAGCGCGAGTCGATACGGCGTCGTTGTCCCGATCACTTCGGCCTGGTTGAGCCGGACCGAGGGGCGAGGCCCGGAGCCGTGAGCCGACTGGACGACTCGAGTTCCTCGTTCTCACGAAGAATATCAGAAGGCGTACGTTGTCGAGTACTCGGCTTGGTCGCTGGATTCGACCGTGAACCACTAAAAAGGGGCGACCGGCTGGAGGCTGCGCCGGGGGTTGCGGCCGAACTCTGTCGTCGCGCCCCGCCAGGCGAGGCTGCTTCCGCGCCTGGTTCTCGTGGTGCCTGGCCGCGAGGGTTGGCGAGATCGCGCGAGACCTTGCTCGAATCCTTGGTGTAGGCCCGGTAGAGCTCGGCGCGTTTTCGCGGGTCGCGCTCTTTCAAGTACGCAATATACTTCTCGTGCCTGGAACGCTGGTCGTGATAGAAATCCTTGTCGCTCGCCTGATTGGGCTGGTAGACGCGATTGTACTCTTTGTCATACTGCCGGTAGGCCGAGTAGTACGGAACTCCTGGGCCAGTGCGTCTTCGCCCGGTACCGAATTCGTCCGCGGGTCCAATCTCCGACTCCATGAATCGTTGAAATTGGTTGGCCGCGCCGTATCCCCCGGGCTGGAGCAAGTTCTGGTTAGGTGTGAGCCCGTAGCCAGAGGGGAAACTGGGATAGACGAATTGCTCATATTGCTGATTGTACGGTTTGTACGGATCGGCGGTGTGGCCTTGGGCCGTCGCTTGTCCGGCCCACCCCATGGGGGTCAGGAAAAACAGGCCAACATTGACGACACGCCGGAAATTTTTTGATCGTTCCACCGACATCGGCCACTCCCTTTTTTCAAAGAGGCCTCCGACATTCCACGTCATCGGAAGGATCGATGGGCAACAGGCGCGCCGACCCATCTTTCATTCTAGCACAAGGAATTCCGTCGAACATGGTCGCAGTCTTTAGTTGCGACGTCGCCACGCTGATCGTTCGGCTCCATTTTCGAATCTGTCCGACTGGCTCAACCTTCGAGGCGAGAAGTGATGGAGCCCGTAGTGGTAGCTCGACCTCTCGCCGGTTTGTTCGAGCGCTGCGTCCCTCTTGCTCTTGATCGGGAGGGGTCTCTATCCCGCTTGAGATCGGGATTCGGATTCGAAACATTAATTACAAGAGGAATTCGACCCACGCGGGTTCTCAAATTTCTCGATGGGATTCCAGCGGTTTCAGAAAGTGGGCATGACGCCGGATCGATCAGTCGCTCCAAACCCATTGGCTAGGCGGTGGAAACGGGAGGGGAATGGGATATGATGGTGAGATCGCGGCAAGGGTCGTTCGCGTTCTGCGCCTGGTTTCGCCGCCGGGCTCGCCTCACCATGGATGGGCCAATCTGGGGAGTCTCTGATGATTGGTGCGTATCTCGCATTTGCTGTCTTGGTTGGTCAAGTCCCCGCGCCCGATCCGATGGTACTTGTGATTCAACTGGGTTCGGCTCGCTACGCGCAACGGGAAGCCGCCGCATCAGCCCTTGAACGACTGGGTCGTCCCGCGCTGCCCGCGTTGCTCTCGGTGAGAGAGGTGAAGGATCCGGAGATCCGATCTCGCGCCTCGGCCTTGATCACGAAGATTGAAGGGGCCTTGCTGACGAAGCCGACCATGGTGGCTCTCAACTTCCAGGACCAGACACTCGCAGAGGTCATTCGTTCCTTCAGCGAGCAGTCGGGCATCAAGATGGCCATTTATCCGGAACCGTCCCCTGCTCTCCTGCAGAAACGGATCACTCTGCAGGAATCCGCGCCGCTTCCGTTCTGGAAAGCCTTGGACCGGCTCTGCGAAGCGGGACAGTTACAATACAACTTCGGGATGCACGGTATGCCGAATGCGAATGAGTCGGTTTTTCCGCTCTTCGCAGGGGGGGGCCGTCCTGCTGGCCCGATGTCGGATAACGGCCCGTTCCGGGTGAATCTCGGCGGACTTCACTATCAGCGTCACGTTCAGTTCCTCTCCAGTGGCCAACCCCTCCCTTCAAACCGGATCGTGCTTCCTCAAAACCCAGCGGAAGCGAAGCGCCCCGACTTCAACCTGACTGAAGAGTTTTACGCCCAGATCCAGGTGGCCGCCGAGCCAAGACTCTCGGTCACCCAGCGCGGGGCGCTCAAGCTTCTCGAGGCGGTCGACGATCGCGGTCAATCGCTTTTGATTCCCGAGACCAACACCCTGACTCAGCAGCGACAGTCAGGCTACTTTGGCTTGAGCGCCGGACCGAATTTGCACCTTCAAGCACCCCTGCATCGCCCCGAGCAACCTGGCCAAAAGATCAAGCGGCTCCGTGGCGTCTTACCGGTCGTGGTGGCCACCCGAAAAGGAAATCCGCTCGTCGTCCCCCTGAGCGGCTCGAGTGGCAAATCCTTCCGGAGCGAAGACGCGGTCGTGGAAGTTCAGGATATTCGCGTGAATCCGAACACTAACCAGACGAATATCCAGATTTCAGTGCGGGCGAAGGCGAATTCTGGAAGTGAGGCGGACCTGCTGGCCGCGATGCCGACCGCAATGGCCCGTCGGCCTGATTCGATCCAGCAGCAAATCGAAGTGTTCGACGGCCAGGGGAAATCGATTCCCTTGTATCTGTCCAACGACGCAGACGGCTCTCGGATGACCTTGACGCTGACGCCTCACGATCAGGGTGCAGCCCACGAGCTCCGCTACTACTCGATCGTCCGGGCCGCCACGGAAGTGAACTTCGAGTTCACCGACGTCCCGCTTCCCTGAACGCCCCTCATCAGAGGATCAGGACGAGGTTGTCCTTGTGGATGACCTCGTCATAGACGGTTTCATCGAGGGTTTGATGCACCTGATCGGTACGTAAGCCCCGGATCAAGCGGGCTTCGGACGTTGCGTAGTTCGTCAGTCCGCGCGCGAACTCCTGCCCTTGATCGTCACGGATTCCCACCACGTCGCCTTTATCGAACTCGCCGATCACCTCGATGATCCCGATGGCAAGCAAGCTTCGCGATCCCGATTCCAGCGCTTGTCTGGCCCCGGAGTCGACCACGTAATGTCCTCTTGGCCGTGCCGTCAGCCCGATCCAACGCTTTCGTGCGGTCTGCGTCGAGCCTCGCGCAAGGAAGAGCGAGCCTACGGTTTCCCCTGCCAGGATCCTCGTAAGCGGGTCAGCCTTTTGACCGGAAGCGATGATGACCGACCCCCCGGCGTGAGTGACCAAACGCACCGCTTCGAGTTTGCTCCGCATTCCCCCCGTACCGAGCGAACTCCGGCTCGTACCGGCCCGTCCGAACGTCTCCTCATCGAGATTCACCACCAGCGGAATCGGTTCTCCCCCGACTTCGCCTGTGCCCGGATCGGTGGGGTAGAGTCCATCGACCACGCTCAAGATCACGAGCAACGGAGCTTGGAGCAGGTTGGTAACCATCGCGGCGAGTCGGTCATTGTCGCCGAATTTGATCTCGGCGACACTGATTGTGTCGTTCTCGTTGATGATCGGGACGGCGTTCCAGTCGAACAAGGCCGTCAGCGTATTCCTCATATTCAGGTAACGGGCGCGATTATCGAAATCCTCATGAGTCAACAAGAGTTGGGCCGCGTGCCGTCCATGACGGCGAAGCCCCTCGTCGTAGGCCCGGATGAGGTAGGATTGTCCCACTGCCGCCGCGGCCTGAAGCTGCGGTAAATTCTCGGGGCGGCGAGTCAGGTTGAGTTGTCCCAGACCGGCTCCAACGGCGCCCGAGCTCACCAGGGCTACTTTTCGACCGGTTGCCATCACCGCGCAAATCTGCTCGGCAAGGTGGCCAATTCGAGCCGGGTCGAGGCGGCCGTCCTTACCCGTCAGAACGCTGGTGCCAACCTTGACGACCCAGGTTTGTGCCGAGAGAACCACATCATCGCGAACCAGGTCACGTACCATCGCCATGAATCGAGTCTCTATCGCAAGTGTGGTTGAGGTCTGTCGTAAAAGAAGCGATAATATTAGCTTTGACCCATAAACTTCCGTGTTTATGGCGAAATAAAATCGTCCGTTTCTTCGCTTTCCGCAAGGTGTATACGGGAGATGAACGACTCAAGTCGATTGGGTGAAGGTTGTCTTCAGAGGCGAGCGCCATTATAATAAAGTCTCACAACCGGCCCTAGATCAACTGCGTGAACGAGCTAACAGGGCCCGCGTCTCTTTCCCTTTTGTTGCGCTCCCCACTTGCGACAAGGGCGGGGGCTGGTCAACGGGAACAATCCAAGCTCATGGGCGAACTGAATCACGAGTGTGGCGTGGCGGCCGTTTACCACGCTGCTGGCCCGGCCGTCTCCACGCTCGCACCGATCCCGGGGGATCTCAACAGTGTTACGCGGATGATCCCGCGGATGCTGCTGGACATGCAGAACCGGGGTCAGCTCGCGGCGGGAATGAGCAGTTTTCACCCCGGGCGTACCGCCCTGCTCAAAACGCACAAGGAAGTGGGAACGGTGGCCGAGGCCTTTCGCCTGAACCATAAGGCGAAGTTCGAGGCGATCATGCGGGGCCAGGATGGTCAGGCCGCCATCGGTCACGTTCGCTACGCCACTTGCGGCGGCGCTGATCGTAGCTACGCGCAGCCCTTCGAACGTGAACATGGGCGCATGGCCAAGTGGTTTGCGTTTGCGTTCAACGGTCAACTCGCCAATTATCAAGAGCTCAAGCAAGAGTTACTCGATCAGGGCGACTATCACCTGAAGCGTGATACCGACACCGAAATCCTGATGCACCTGCTCAGTCATGAGCTCCAGGGTGAAGGGCTCGAGACCGATTGGCAAGGGGTTTTCAGTCGGCTGGCCGATCGGCTCGACGGCGCCTACAACATCGTGTTGCTTTCGGCGAAGGGTGACTTGATCGTCGCTCGCGACCCACTTGGTTTCCGGCCGCTCTGTGTCGCCGAGCATGGTCCCCTCTTCGCCGCGGCCAGCGAAAGCTCTCCGCTGGCGAATCTCGGTTTCCAGAACATTCGCTCCCTGGATCCGGGAACGATGGTCATCGCCAATCAAAGCGGAGTGCGGGTCGAGCGATTTGCCGCTTCGCCTCGTCGCGCTCACTGCTTCTTCGAGTGGATCTACTTCGCCAACGTCGCGAGCACCCTCGACGATCGTTCCGTCTATCTGAGTCGGGCCACCTTAGGTGAGGAGCTGGCTCGACTCGAAGATGTCCCCCTCGATCCCGATACCATCGTCGTCCCGGTGCCCGACACCGCGAAGGCTGCGGCAGACGCCATGGCGTTTGCACTCGGTGTTCGGTCCGTCGAAGGCTTGATGCGAAATCGTTACGTCGGTCGAACGTTCATCGAGGGAACGGCGGATCGGGCGGCCAAGGCCCGCTTGAAGTACACGCCACTTCCCGAGGTGCTTGCCGGCAAACGCGTCCTCCTCGTCGAAGACAGCATCGTCCGATCCACCACGATGCGAGCCCTCGTCCACGAGATTCGGGACCGGGGCGGAGCGCGTGAGATTCACCTGCGCGTGGCCTGCCCGCCGATCATCGCTCCCTGTTTTTACGGGATCGACATGTCGCGCCGCGACGAGCTCTTCGCCACAAAGTTCTTGAACGCACCGGACGGCCGAATTTCGATCGAAGACCAGGACCGGATGGCCAAGGAACTGGGTGCGGATAGCTTGCGATATTTGCCAGTAGAAGCGATCGCGCGGGCTGTTTCGATGTCGTCCGACCAACTATGCCGCGCCTGCATCACGGGTCAATACCCAAGCAACGCGGGACAGAAACTCTACCAGCTCGACATCTCCGGCGGCTCGCAACCCAAGGGGGGGAAGCGAGCTTATGAGATGGCTGCGACCAGTCCAATTCGCTCGGCCACCTGAGAGCGAATTTCTGATCTGAGTCTCAATCGAATGAGAAGCGCAAGGCCCACCCGGTCTCATCCCTGAGGATGACGCCAGGTGGGCTTTATCGATGACATACTCAGGAGAGCTCAGGCTTGCGAGCCAGTAATGCAAGGACTCGCTTGCCTTGCAAGATTCTTGGTAGCCTGGAAGGTATCCAGGCTCCCCCACATGCACGCTAACTCCGCATGGTGAGCCGGTAGAGGGGACGCTTTCATCGAAGCCGATAGAGCTTGCGGTAGATCGGCCGGCCTTCGATCCGATACTTTCGTTCGAAATTCGTCAGGTAGTCCAAGTCATGCTCGGGTGTCTTGGGCTCGCTGATCGGGATGTCCTCGAACAGCGTGTGGGTCGCCATCAACTCGCAGATCACCCCGAAGTATTCTTCGACGTCGGTGACCACCGACAGCTCCCCGTGGGGGACAAGACCGCGCTCGATGCTGACCACGAGGCCTTCATTGAAGACGCGTCGCTTCCTGTGCCTTTTCTTCCACCAGGGATCGGGGAAATAGACGTGAACCACCCTGAGGCTCTGTGGGGGAACGTAGCGTGCCAGGAAAAGAAGGGCGTCGCCTGGAAGCACTTTGACGTTCGTTAAATGCTGCTTCGCAATGCGCTCCGCGGCCTGCGCTGCATATTTTCGAGCCACCTCGATGCCGAGGTAGTTGCACTTCGGATCGCGTGCCGCCGCGTTGGCGAGAAAGAGTCCCTTGCCTGAACCCACCTCGAGCTCGACCGGATGATCGTTGCCGAACATTGCCGGCCAATCCACGGGCGTCGAGCAGGTGGCCAGATCAAGGATGTAAGGAATGGCGTCCGCTGCCATCCGGTATCGCGGACGTTCCCTCGGGACTCGTTCGGGGACAATTTCGTGGGCTTCCCGTTCTTCAGACGTTTCCGACACCGTGGCAACCTCGTGGGAACTTAGTATTCAATCCTGCGTTCTTGAATGCGTAGGGACAACCTTCAGTCGAAGCGACCAGGATCGTTCGGCGTGTCGGGCGTCAGCAGCAAGCGGTTCCGACAGACTTCGAGCGATTCTTCCAGGGTGCGGCGGCGAGCTGTCCCCGCTGGAATCGACTCTTCGATCAGGCGTTCCGCGCGTTCGAGCTGTTCCCAGGCCTCCTCACAACGACCCAGGTCGGCCAGAATCATGCAGGCGGTCCAGGCATGCGTGGGATTGCGCGGATCCACTAGCGCCGCCCGTTCCAAAAGTGCGATCGCTTCCGGGGCGCGCCCGAGCTTCCAAAGCGCAAATCCCTGCTTCGCGAGAAAGCGTCCACCCCGACCATCCAGTTGCTCGGCCTCGAGAAATTGGATGTAGGCCTCACGCCATTCCTCCCGCAAGAGGTAGCAATCCCCTAGCGCACCGGAGAGCCGCGGAGACCGTCCCCTCGTTTCGATCTGACGTTGAAGGTCAGCGAGCGCTGCGTCGACCTGTCCGGATCGGGCCAGAATCATTGCTCGGGCGATTCGTTGATGCCGCGGTCGTACCAGAATGAGCAGGAATAGCACGATCAGGAGCCCGACCACGCCCATGAGGAAGGCGAAGAACGCCCAGAACGCATAGCCGGGTCCGACGCCCGCACGTTCGAGTGCAGGCCTGCTCAGGTAGGCGACCGCCCCGAGCAGCAGGCCGGTCGACCACCACACCATTCTCGGAACGGGTCGAGGCACAATCCTGCGGGAGCCACGTGTGGCTCCCCCTCGCTGGGCGATGACGATCAAAGACCGCGGGTCGATCCTGAGGCGCGAACTCACCAGTCAGCACGACGAAGAACCACGCCACCTCGAAGTAGGATCACACTCAAGGGTGAAATCCGACGCATCGTCCCGGTCGGGAATACGACTCTCATTCCTTGGCGGGTTTTACTTCTGGAGTCTTCACTTCGGGACGTTTCACTTCGCGACCCGCCAGGGGAACTCCGATAATCCGTCCGTGGTAGACCATGTTCGAGCCAACAAACCCCTGAGTCTCGAAGATCGTCTGGCGTCGGTTGACCTTCTTGGATTGCGAAACCAAAACGAGTCGGTCACCCGGTCGAACCTGCCCTCGGAAGCGGACGTCTTCCATGCCGCCAAACCCGAGGAATCCGCCTTCCATGAGATTGATGAAGTGGCAGTAGAAGCTCGACAACTGAGCCGCCGCCTCGCAGATCAGCACGCCAGGCATCAACGCGTAGTCGGGCATGTGGCCCCGGATCCAGAACTCGTCGAATCCGACGTCTTTGTAGCCGATGATCAGGTGGCGTTCCGGGTCGCACGAGATGATGGCGGTTAATTGCTCCATCTCGAACCGTTGCGGGTTGCCCAGACGAATTCCTTCCCGATCGATGAGCACACGGGAGGTATCAATCGTCGCGGGATCAACCAGGGCAACGGGCGGCATTCCAGAACGTCCTTTCCCAAGGCAGGCGATAATAGGCGCGGGCTGGTCGCCGCTACGGGAGGGACCAGTTAACAATCTCAGATCCTGTCAGCGGTGCTCGACTTACCCCACAGGGTGGATCCGGTCCGGCGCGAAGATTCCCGCTATCATGACCGGAGGCCGGGCAGACGACAAGAGGATTCATTCTTAAGTTGACGCAAAGGTCGCATTGACATGACGATAGAAGCATCGTACCGGCGACCGCTCGGGACCATGGTGGCCTACGGTTTTGAGGTGGTCGACTTTGCCAGCGAGCTCGACCTGGCCCACCGCCTCGGCGCCGAAGTTCTGGAAATCTTTCCCGAGTGGCGAAGCGAACCCGACCCTGCGTCCCTGCGCACACGGGTTTCCGACGCCGGTCTGGTGATCCATAGCGCCCACGGCTGCTGGGGTGGTCAATCGATTCGCGCGGCTCGAGTTGACCTCGGTGACCCCGACCTCGAACGTCATCGTGAGTCGATTGAGGATCTCCAACGGTGCGTGGATTGGCTTCATGAGGCGGGAGGAACCTGCCTGGTTGTTCATCCAGGGGGCCTTTCCGCCCCCGAGGAAAGGCTTAGCCGACGAGCCGCACTCGCCCGCGGTTTGATGCAGCTTGTCGAGCATGCACGCGGTACCCGCATTGTGATCTGTGTGGAGAATATGCCTCCAGGGGTTCATCCAGGGAGTCGGATGGCCGACCTGGCCGGCCTGGTGGCCGAACTGAGCCAAGCAGGACTCGCGATCGCGCTCGATACGGGCCATGCCCACCTCTCGCTCGATCTTGGGTCGGAAACCAAGGCGGCCGGCCATTGGCTTCGGACGACGCACGTTCACGATAACAACGGGCGACATGACACCCATCAGCCACCTGGCCTTGGCACTATTGATTGGCACGCCTGGGGACGAGCTCTCGACGAGATCGAGTACCGTGGCCCAATCATGCTCGAGTGCGTCCGCCACCTGAGGAAGGACCCAGCGTCGATCAGTCCCGCATTCCTGGAGACGCTTCAGCTCCTGACCCGAGGCGTTTCCAGGCGTCGAGCCGAGGATCGGCGTTGATTCTTACCCGCAAGCTTGAGCGGGATTGTGTGGGCAGGCGCACACCACGGCTCACCTGGAAAATGGGGGGATGTTGACGGCCATGCCGCATGCTCCGTCGACGCCAGTTGAACTGCTCGACAGCAGTGGTCCCGCGGCAAAGACGGTCGCGCCGGGCTGCCGATAGGAACTCGAGAGCCGTCTGCTCGGGAGCGAGCCGTACGGACTCATTCATGGAAGTGGTCGAGTTCTGACGGGCAAGGAGGAGCAACGTCGTGGCACTCAACCTGAGCCGACGCGAAGCGCTGGGCGTCCTCGGCGCTATCGGGGCCGCGACGGCGTCGACCGCGCCTACCCCGGCGGCAGCCAGTCACGTGGAAGTGGGCCGTTACGTCAAACGTCAAGGCGTTCACGGTCGGATGACCGGAGCCCAAGCCGCAGCGGCCGCTCTCTTCTGCGAAGGGGTCCAATGCGTCTTCGGAATTCCAGGCGCCCAGAGCAACGAGTTCTGGGATGCCTTGAAAGCGCGACGGCTTCCCTATCTCCTGGTCACGAACGAGTCGTCGGCAAGCGTCATGGCCGATGCAGCGGCTCGGGTCACGGGACAGCCGGGAGTCTTCAACGTCGTACCGGGACCAGGCCTGACGAATGCCATGACCGGAATTGGTGAGGCGCTGCTCGACAGCGTCCCCATCGTCGGCATCATCACCGACGTGATCCAAGGACCGGACGCTCCCCTCGGCCAGGTTCACTCGCTCCCCAACGCCGCCCTGCTCCGCCCGCTTGTGAAAGCCTTGATCGAGGTGCAACACCAGGCGGAGATCCCGGGAGCGATCTATCAGGCGTTCGAGATCGCCCGCTCCGGTGAACCCGGTCCTGTGGGAATCATGATTCCCTTTCCCCACTTCAATGCCGTCTGGGACTACGACCAGCCGCCGCCCCCACCCCGGCCGCTTCCATTCGACGAGAATGCGTACCGGCAAGTTCTCGGTCAGCTCTCGAATCGCTCGCGCCGAGTCGGAATCTACGCGGGTCTTGGTTGCATGGATGCTGGTCCGGCACTGACCGCCGTCGCCGAGATGCTCCAGGCACCGGTGGCCACCTCGGTCAGTGGCAAAGGCTGCATTTCCGATTGCCATCCCTTGGCCGTCGGCTGGGGATACGGCAAGCAAGGGACGCGAGCCGCTGAGAAAACGTTCAAGGACGTTGACCTCGTGCTGGCCGTCGGTGTTCGCTACAGCGAAGTCTCAACCGCCAACTACGCGATCCCTCCCCATAACGTCATTCATGTCGATGCGAACCCGCATAACCTTGGGCGCAATGTCCCCACCTGCGTGAAACTGTGCGCGGACTCTCAGGTCTTTTTCGACCGGTTGCTCGCCGACGCCCCTTCGATCCAGCGCCCGCCCTCCCCACCGCTCTTGAAGAAGATCAAGGATGTGCGGCAAGTCGATCACCGCGAGAACTCGGTCCCGAAGATCACCCGCGGCGTCGACCCGATGTACTTCCTGACGCAACTCCGCTACGCCCTCGGCCCGGACGAGTTGATCTTCGTGGACGTCACCGCATCCACGCACTGGGCCTCCGAGGCGATCAGCGTTCAGGGGCCGCGTCGCTATTTCACACCGACGAACAACCAGAGCATGGGGTGGGCGATTCCCGCGGCCATCGGGGCGCAACGCGTCCGGCCCGACCGCCAGGTCGTTTCGATTACCGGCGACGGATGCTTCCTGATGTCGGCCATGGAGCTCTCGACGGCCGCTCGAGCCTGCCTACCGGTGAAATTTTTCGTTCTCGACGACGGCGCATACCACTACATGCAGATGCTCCAGGAGCCGGTCTACCGCCGGACCACGGCCACGGAGATCGCCCGCATCGACTACGCGGCCTTCGCACGCGGAGTGGGCCTCGGTTACAACGAGATCGCCCAAAATCCGGATGTGGGAAACGGCATCGGTCGTGCCCTGGCGACTCCTGGTCCCCTCCTCACTCGCGTCATCATCAGCTACGAAGGGCGGGAGGTCCGCTGGCTCAACGCCCTCAAATCGACCTACGTCAGTCGTCTACCGACCGACGCCAAGGTGCGGATGGCATCGCGGATTGGCGTCCGCTCATTGAGCCGCCGCCCCGATGATGATTGAACCCGTTATGCGGGGCAGTCCGGTTGAAAGAGCGAAGTCCGGCCGAGAGCTGACCGATAATTCAGCAGTCTCCAGTTCAATCTACGCGTCCTAGCCGTCCTGTAGGGTGAGTTTGACCAGCATGTTGCGACCTGGGAATCCAGGTAGTCTAGGTTGCCGGTAATACTTGACTGGGTCGGTTGGACTTCCTCGAAAGAGGTGGGGACCGTAAGATGCCCCGCCGATGCAGACTTTACTGAGTGTGGCTGGATGCTGCCCGGTTGAAGTCTGCGGCGTCCATCGGATGAAGTGATACACATGGATGTTAGCACAAGTCCCTCGGTCCCTCATGTGGAGTTCTTTCCTCCTCCACACAAACCACGAGGACCGAGTCGTTGGATCGGCTGGGTGACTGACGACCACCGGCAGCTAGTCCGGTTCTGGCCGGTCGTCCAGAACATGGTTGTCCAGGATCTGCGCGTCCGGTACCAGCGTTCAGTGCTGGGGTTTTTCTGGACGTTGCTCCATCCGATCCTGATGATGACCACCTTGACGATCGTCTTTTCGCAGCTTCTTGAGATCAAGCGCGAGGACTACGCAATTTACCTGTTCGCCGGAATGGTTCCCTGGAACTTTCTGAGTGGAACTGTCAACGACTCGGCATTTTCGATCATCCATAATGAAGCGTTGATTCGGAAGATCTTCTTGCCCAAGTTGATCTTCCCATTAACACGCTTATTGATCAACTTGACGACGTTCGTGCTCTCGATGGTCGCCTTGTTCATCCTGATGAAGCCGCTGGGCGTGCGATTCACCCCGCAGCTCCTGCTACTCCCGGTCGCGATTCTGCTGCTGTCGGGATTCACGCTTGGTCTGGGCCTGATTGTCGCCACGACCAACACCTTCTTCCGCGACTGCGGACACCTGGTGTCGGTCATCTTGCAAGCCTGGTATTTCATGACGCCGATCATCTACGAATCGACCAATTTGCCCCCCTGGCGACTCTGGGCGAACCCGGCGTACCCGTTTATCAAGCTTTTCCAGGTCATTCTCTCTGAAGGGAAGTGGCCCGACCCGTTTCTATTATTGGCGGCTACCGGCATTGCGACGGTGAGCCTGGGGATCGGTTATGTCGCATTCAAGTGTCATGAAGACAAGTTCGTCTTCCGACTCTAGTCGCGTTTTGCGGTGGGAACGCCATCTCCCCGCGACCGAGGCCCTGGTCGATCTCGAGGACGTCTCGCTCAATTTTGTCAGCTACTTTGACAAGACTTACTCGTTGAAGCGAGCTGTCCTCGACCTGCTTCTCCGCCGTGAAGCGCCCATGCCGACGTCCGAATTCTGGGCGCTGCGAGGGGTGAACCTTCGGATCGGCAAAGGGGAACGGATCGGCATCGTAGGGTCCAACGGCGCCGGCAAGAGTACGCTCCTCCGTCTGATGGCGCGGATCTATCCGCCGACCTCCGGAAATCTCCGGATTCGCGGTACGGTCGCGCCTCTCATTGAAATGGGGGCAGGATTCAACCCCGAACTCTCGGGGATGGACAATATCCTGCTCAACGGCGCGATGCTTGGCATCAAGCGTCGCGAAATGCTCGAAAAGGTCGACGGCATCTTCGAGTTCACCGGCTTGCGGGAATTCGCCGACTTGCCGTTGAAATACTATTCGAGCGGCATGTTC
The DNA here is from genome assembly GCF_045290345.1 of Singulisphaera photorubra. Classification (GTDB taxonomy): domain Bacteria; phylum Planctomycetota; class Planctomycetia; order Isosphaerales; family Isosphaeraceae; genus Singulisphaera. The sequence continues at coordinate 9,292,710 of NZ_CP155447.1, forward strand.
ATGCGTCTCGCGTTTGCGATCGCCACGGAGATTGATCCTGATATTCTCCTGATCGACGAATCGTTAGGCGCCGGTGATGCCGCATTCGTCGCGAAGGCGAAGGCACGGATCATGGGTCTTCTTGACCGATCCAATGTTGTGATCATCGTATCGCACGACATGAATGCGCTTCGTGAGATGTGTACACGAGGAATCTGGATGCGACGTGGACAGGTCGCCGGAGACGGCCCGATTGACGAAGTGATTGAGCAGTACATGCAAGACGCGGGTCCAACGCCGTCTTGACCGATTCCACACCCGGCGTATCATGCGAACGCCCGCCCTTTTTGAGGGTCGGCGTCATGGATGAATCCCCTTGGGTCGATGGAGTGACCCGCCCATGTCTCTTGCCTGCTTAGCGATCGTCGCATCCTCTTTGCTGGGATGGACTGACATCACCGTGCAGCCGAGTCGAGGCGAGCGTGCGCACTCAGCCTCGTACCGAAACCTGGCCACCCTCGACCGAGCCACCGATCGGACGCTCGATACGATCAAACGCTACGACATGTCGCGTCAATATCGTTTCGGGACCGATCGGGTCTTGTCGAGCCTCGTGAAGCTCGCTCGGGAGCGACCCGAACCGGAATTGGTCTACGCTCTGGCCGAGCTCTGCTGGGTCGAGGGACGTCGGCTCGATAAGTGGCGAAAAGCGAACGCCATCGACTATTATGTCGATTCGGTCGCGTATGCCCACGATTTTCTCACCGACCCCGAACTGGTTCGCCCGGATGGCCAGCGCGGATCCGATCCCCGCTACAGAACCGCGATGGATCTGTACAACGCAGGACTCGAGCGCATCCTCCGCGCCGCGCAAACCGTCGGACCGATCACGCCCGAAGGTTCGATCAAGCTCAAGATCCGCGGCCATGAGCAAGTGTTTCGGATCTCGCTCGCGAATTCCGCCTGGGCGATCGACGACGTGGACAAGATCATTCTCGCTTCCGACTACGAGGTGAGCGGCCTGATCTCGAAAACGTACCATTACGGCCTCGGCGTTCCCTTGATCGGTGTTCGATTGGCCGATGGTCCGACTCAAGAGGAAACCCGGTTCTATCCCCCGGAAATGACCTTTCCGCTGACCGCGTATCTCAAGCCCACCTCGCGACTTCGTGATACGGGTAGCGACGCGAGCGCGAGCCGCGAATGTAGCATCGAGCTGATTGATCCGGTCAGAACGAGAACCGTCTGCCCGCCGATCCTCATCCCGGTCGAGTCCGACTACAGCACTCCCCTGGCCTACATGTGGTCGCGAACGGACCTGAACCGCTATCGGTGGACCGGTCTGCTCCGGCCTGATAAAGCACTCGGTCGCGCCAACCTGATGCTGCTCCGGCCCTATGAGCCCGGCAAGATTCCCGTCGTGATGGTCCATGGCCTGATCTCAAGCCCGCTGGCCTGGATCCCCATGATCAACGAATTGCTTAACGATCCAAGCGTTCAGCAGCGCTACCAGTTCATGCTCTACATGTACCCGACGGGCGTGCCCATCCCGATCGCCTCTTCCATGCTCCGCGAATCCCTTCGTGAAGCCCAGCGAAAATACAACCCCGACGGGGCTGATCCCGCTTTTGATCAGATGGTGCTGCTCGGCCACAGCATGGGGGGACTGCTCAGCCATACGATGACGCTCGATAGCGATGACAAACTCTGGCAGCTCAATACCGATCGTCCGTTCAAAGAGATCGAAGGGCCAAAAGAGGTCCTTGACGAGCTTCAAGGTTACTTCTTCTTCAAGCCGCTTCCGTTCGTTCGACGCGTCGTTTTCTTGGCGACTCCGCACCGAGGGTCGGATCTGAGCCGGAGTTTCGTCGGCCGAGTGAGCTCGGGATTGATTGCATACTCTGATCATATCAATGAACTTCTGATGAAGTTGGTCAAGGAAAATCCCGATGCGTTCGACAAACGCAAGTTCCGTCGGCTGCCCACGAGCATCGAGACCCTGGAATCGATCTCACCGAACACCCCGTCAATCCTCAAGGCGATCCTGATGATGAAGCCACGTTCGGATGTGGTTTATCATTCGATCATCGGGTCGTTGAAACCGGGCGGAGTCGATACGACGACCGACAGTGTGGTTAGTTATGGCAGTGCGCACCTCGACGGCGTCGAGTCGGAGCTCCTGGTCCGATCCGATCACGGAGTTCAGAAGGATCCTGAAGCGATTCAAGAAGTGCGCCGAATCCTTCTGAAACATGCAGCCGCTCCCGGCGGCGTCACGCTTCCACGGGCCGCGTTGTCGTCCCCGATCGGCTCGCGGTAAGTCGGAACTGTCCCCTTGGAGTGGTCTCATGCTCGGCCTGAACTCGTTGGCCTCCGCGATCCGAGGAAGTTTATGGCTCGTCCGTCGGGGAGGCTTGCGTGAACGACTCGATGATCTGGATCAGCGCGTGGCCGCGCTGGATCAGCGCGCAGTGGCTCTGGATCAGCGCACGGCCACGCTGGAACAGCTCGTCGACCATCGTGTTGAGGAGTTGGGCAGTCGCTTCGACCTGATCCTCCGTGAACTCCACTCGGTTGCCAACCGCCTCGCGCAAATTGAACAGGGAGCCGCCGCGGTCAACGCACTTGATGAGAAACGCTGGTTGGAACTGGGTCAGAGGCTCGAAGCGTCCTCACGCGAATCGGCCGGTACAGCGGTCCGCACCGAGCAACGCCTCTCGAACATTGGTGACACCGCACAAGGTGCCCACGATCGCGCTTACGACACCCTTCGCAAGGTTGATCAAATCGATGATCTCCTGCGATCGCGCAGTCGCGTGTTCGGCCACGAGATGTTCCTCGATCCGACCGACTCGATTGTCTCGCCGATGTTGCTTCGCGACGGCTATTTCGAGCCCTATGAGACAACCCTGATCGAGTCCGAAGTGAAGGCGGGAGACGTGGTCCTCGACATCGGCGCGAATATCGGCTACTACACGCTGATCTTTGCTCGGCTGGTAGGCGACCACGGACGAGTCTACGCGTTTGAGCCGGACCCGACAAACTTCCGCCTTCTGAAGAAGAATGTCCGCGCGAATGGCTATCATAACGTCATATTCGTCAACAAGGCGGTTGCCGAGGTTTCCGGGCCGCTTTCCCTTTATCTCTGCCCTGATAACAAGGGGGACCACCGGATTTTTGCGTCCGAGGACGATCGGGACGCCATCCCGATTCAGGCGACCACTCTGGATGAATATTTTGCCGAATACCAAGGTAAAATTGACTTCATCAAGATGGACATTCAGGGATCCGAAGGCCGCGCCGTCCGCGGAATGCAAAAACTCCTCCGCAGGCATCACGACGTGAAAATCATCACCGAGTTCTGGCCGGCCGGTTTGCTTCGTAGCGGCATCGAGGCGAGAGAGTACCTCGCCGATCTCGACCGTCAAGGTTTCGGCCTCTTTCGGATTGATGAAGATGGAGAAACCACCGAGTCGACCACGATGGAAGAGCTGCTTTCACTCTACCCAGATAATCGCGAAGACTTCGGCAATCTCTATTGCGCACGGAGCGCCTGAGGATTTTCGAGTGGCGACTCAGCCACTCGTTCCTTTCCTTTTCCGCCTTCACGGCGTTCAGATTCACTTCCAGGAAGACGTCATCGCGGTATCGACCGAAATTCATCCTACTTCTGAATGCCAAGATAAACGCAATTCTTACACATCAGTTGGTACGTTTTACGAATACTTCAACGAATGACAGTGAGAGACTTGGGGCTATGTGTGGGCCAGGAGACTGGTATCCGTCGCGGAACGAAGAGTTCTGAGTCTATCGCAAGGAAACCGGTCCGTCTGTCTGCCCCGGAGGCCGAAATTCGCGGGAGAAACTCGTTCCCACCCGGAGCGTGCGAACGAGATCCTGTTATCCTTGCTACAGTCTCTTAGTTCTTGCAGAGTTCCCTCGAATGGAAGACGATTGTGGTCTGATCGAAAGACGGCGCAAATTTTGCTAGTTGCCCCGTGGCGAGACGTCCCGGCCAGGCGTCGAGGACTCGCCGCGATGAGGGGAACGCACGAGCCATGTTCTTTCAACCGATCATTCAGCGGTTTTCCGGTGCACGTCATGCGAACCTGCCGGGTGAGGCGCGGATCGCGATTGTCAGCACGCCCCGGTCGGGCAACACCTGGCTCTGCAACATGCTGGATCACGCCTACGAGTGTGCGACCCGTGAACACGGCGAACTCGCCCTCTATAATCCGCTCGATGCTCCGTGGCGCAACCTCCCCGACCGATGCATCATCATGACTCACTGGCATCGGGTCGAGCCACTGCCGACGCTCTGGAAGCAGCACCGCTTCTTCACCATTACACTGGCACGGCACCCGCTGGACGTGCTCATCTCGATCCTGCGCTACGCGCCCTGTGAAGGCTCTCTTGGCTGGCTTTCCGGGCAAGAAGGAGATGAACGGCCCATCTTCGGAGTCTCACCTGAGAGCGAGGCGTTCATTCGGTATGCGACCAGTCGACGTGCCAAGGCGCTGCTCGCGGTGAGTACCCAATGGTGGACCGCGCAAGGGGTTCATCGGATCCGGTATGAGGATCTGGTCCGGAATCCAAAACGGCAGCTTTTGCAGATAGCAAAATCTCTGGGAACTTCGCCCTCGATTGGGTTCGACGGCGCAGTCACCTCGTGTGCGATGCCTCGCTTTCGCAACCCGATTACCGCAAGACACATCTGGCCAGGAAAACCAGGGCTTTGGAGAACACTCCTCACGGCGCACGTGGCTCAGCGGATTGCCGCGGCCCATCAAGATGTCTTTTCGGCACTCGGTTACGTCTGCAATCCCGATCGCACGCTCGATTCGCGAAGGGCCTCTCACAACTGGGCGAGAATCGTGACGGCCAAGTCAGGAGACTTCGGGTTCGGCTCGTCGCAATCCGTTGCGTGAGCGGTGTCCGACCGACCAGTTTGCTCGACCCCGCGGCCTGAAACGGCTACACTACCATCAGTTGTCACAACCCTGGTTCCCACATTTTTTGGATGCCGAACTGATGAGCGAGACCCTGGCCGATCGGCTCGTGAAGTTTGCCCTCGAGACACGATTCGATGACCTGCCCGAAGTGGTCATTCTCGAGGCAAAGCGGCGCCTTCTCGACGCGTTCGGCTGTGCCGCTGGGGCTCTCGAAGAGGAAGCCCCGTTGATTGCGCGACGAGTGGCCGCGAAGGTCGGTGGCGACCGCGGTTCCGCCCTCTTTGGCGGCGGACGCGCTTCGGCTGACTGGGCGGCGTTCTCGAACGGGGTCCACATCCGTTACCTCGACTGCAACGACACCTATCTCTCGCTCGAGCCAGCACATCCCAGCGATAACTGGGCCGCGGTCATGGCGGCCGGGGAAGAAGTCGGCGCGGATGGTCGCGCCTGGATTACCGCGGCGGCCATCGCCTACGAGGTCCAGTGCCGCCTCTGTGATGCCGCCAGCATCCGGGCGCGAGGATGGGATCACACGACTTACGGCTCGCTCTCCACGTCCCTGGCCGCGGCGAAACTTTTCGGTCTCTCCCATGCCCAGGCGGTTCACGCCCTGGGGATCGCGGGGACGACCGGGACCGCGCTCCGATTGACTCGCGCAGGTGAGTTGTCGATGTGGAAGGGATGCGCCTTCGCCCACGCCGCACGCAACGGCGTCTTCGCCGCAATGCTCGCCCGAGAAGGGATGTCAGGACCGGCCCCCTTGTTCGAAGGTGATATGGGTTTTTGCCAGCAGGTCTCCGGCCCGCTCGAACTTCCCAAGTTGGGGGGGCCGTCGGCGGACGACTGGATGCTCCCCAAGACCTCGATCAAGTTCGTTCCCGCCGAGTACCACAGTCAGTCCGCCATCGCGGCCGCGTTTGAACTCCGCTCTAAAATCGGCGACCTGACCAAGATTCGCTCGATTGAAATCGCGACGTTCCGCACCGCGGTTGAAATTATTGGCCAGGATCCCGAGAAGTGGCGGCCGAAGACGCGTGAGACCGCGGATCACAGCCTGCCCTACTGCACTGTGGTCGCTCTCCTGGATGGGGAAGTCTCGGCCCGGCAATTCCTCCCTGAGCGCCTTTCCGACCCTGCCCTGCTCGACCTCGTTTCTCGCACCACTGTCGTCGAGGACCCGAAGTTGACGGCTGGGTATCCCGCCGGGATCCCTAACCGAGTGCGCATCAGCCTCGAAGATGGCTCGGTCCTCGAGTCGGAAGTCGCGTTTCCGCCCGGGCACGACAAGAATCCGCTCACGGATGCTCAACTCGCTCTGAAATTTCATGGCCTCGTCGACCCGGCACTCGGTGTCGCGCAAGCTGAAAAGATCTGGAACCAACTTTCGCGGCTCGAGTCTGACCCCAAACCGCACGAGTCGATTTTCCTCCTCAGCGCTCATTAAGCACTGGCGAATTTCCTCACCCGTTGCTCAATAAAGCCGCCTGGTCGGTTGGATCATCTTGATGCGAGCCGGGAGTGCAAGCTCCCGGTCCGCACGCTTTACGAAGCGGGCCACCCCGTGGGCATGGTCTACCTCCTCTCCCTAACCTCAGCCGGGCGCCAACATTCGCGGCTCGCCTCCTCGACCTCCGGCCTGATTGATCAGTCGTTCACCATCGGAGCGAAGGGGATTCGGAATTGTGCAAAATGGCTTGATGAGGTAAGACTCCGAACAACCCGTCGCGTGAGGTTTTAAAGCAGGACTCAGCCGATCGGACGAATTCCTCGGCGCAGCGAGCTCATTCATGGATGAATGTTCAGACTCCACTCACGAGCCACATTTCTCCGAATCGAACCGCATTCGAGTCATTGACCGTATCGGGGTGCAGCCCGGCCTCACCTTTTCCGCGGTGATCGACGCCCGAGCCCTTGATTCGATCAGTCTCGACCTTGCGGCGGGTCGTTTTCCATCGTCGACCCGGCCAGCGATTGAATATTTGCAGGCAACGACGCCTCGAGGGGGGCGCGTTCTCGACCTGGGAACTCATATCGGCACCTTCACGCTCGCAGCGGCGGCGCTCGGGTATGAGGTCATGGGAGTCGAAGCCTCTCCGCAAAACGTCTCGCTCCTGAGAGCAAGCCTTCAAAAGAATCGGTTCGGTCGAGTCCACCTCGTCAACGCCGCGGTGAGTGATCGGTCAGGAACGCTCGAATTCTCCCCGGCAGGGCCGTACGGCTACGTCGGAGCCGCCGGGGTGGGCCGAAGTTCAGTTTCGATCCCCGCGTTGAGAGTCGACGACCTGCTGGCGGAACGGGGCTGGGATCGAGTCGATTTCCTCAAAATGGATATTGAAGGTTCAGAGATCGCCGGACTTCAGGGAATGCCTCGGCTCCTCTCGGCCTCGAATGCTCCCACCGTCTTCGTAGAATCAAATGGACATACCCTGCGTTTTTTCGACGAGTCACCGACGCGTCTGAAACAACTGCTGGAGGGCTACGGTTACCGAAGTTACCTCATCGAAGCCGGTCGGCTCTGCCCGGTTCAACCGGGGGACTTTCAACCGATCACATGCGTCGACTATCTGGCTCTGAAACGATTGAGTCCAGTCCTGAATGGTTGCCGTATAGACCGTCCACTCACGTACAAAGAGGTTGTGGTCCGCATCGTTCACTCGGCCCATTCCGAGCACGACTCCGAGCGTCTCTATATCTCCCGGACTCTCACCAGTGCGGGCTCGGAGATACTCGCCTCGAGGCGAGTTCACGAGATCGTGGAGTTGCTTCGGCGGGACAAGTGCCAGGACGTCCGGGAGGCTGCCGCGACAATCACGTTACCGACCGCTCGCCCGGATTGGTGGATTGGCTGCCATCGAGGGATCGAAGCCATCCGAAGGCCATTCTTTCGGAGCCGCGGTAGAGCCCACAAGCCTTCGAATGCGAGCACGCATCTCGGATGAGCACCTCGTGATTTGGTAAAGTTCAGTGAAGGGTCAGGGTCGGTCCTGCCGATTCGTTCGATTAGGATGCGCGAGATGCGCGGGCGTTGTCGAGCGTTCGGGCAAACGGCCGAGATCTCGACGAGACCAGGACTCCTCAAGGACGAGGATGAAGCATGCTCTTTAATACGTTCCACTTCGCGTACTTCTTCGCGATCCTCCTGCCGCTCTACTGGATCCTTCCACACAAGCCGCAGAACTACCTGATCCTGGCCGCGAGTTACTACTTTTACTCGTGCTGGGATCCGCGATTCGTCTCGTTGCTGCTCCTTTCGACGGTGATGGATTATGCCTGTGGACTGGCTGTCGATCGCATTGAGACACCAAGAAAACGTAAGCTGTTTGTCGCGATCAGCATGGTGCTAAACCTCGGCATGCTTGGTTATTTCAAATATTACAACTTCTTCGCAGAAAGCCTTCAGGCCGCCTTGGCACGAGGCGGAATTTCCGTTCCCTTGGCCCAGTTGAACGTGGTCTTGCCAATTGGCATCTCGTTCTACACGTTCCAGTCGATGAGCTATGTCATCGACGTCTACAGGCGTGACATCAAGCCGACGAAAAACTTCGTCGAATTCGCGGCCTTCGTCTCGTTCTTCCCCCACTTGGTTGCCGGACCGATCATGCGTCCGACAACGCTTCTGCCCCAAATCGAGAAGCCTCGACGATTCAACCTCCAGCAGTTCTATCAGGGGATTTACCTGATTTTCTGGGGACTGACCAAGAAGGTGGTCGTCGCCGACAATCTCGCGGGGATCGTGAACGACCTGTTCAATCGGTGGGAAACGATCGACGGCGGTCTGGCGATGATCGCGATCTACGCGTTCGCCTTCCAGATCTATTGCGACTTCTCGGGATACACCGATGCCGCGCGAGGAATCGCGAAGTGCCTCGGTATTGAGTTGGCCCTGAACTTCAACCTTCCCTACTTCGCCACCAGCCCGCAAGACTTCTGGAGCCGTTGGCATATCAGTCTTTCCACCTGGTTGCGTGACTATCTCTACATTCCTTTGGGAGGAAGCCGGGGGAGTCAGGTCAAGCTCTATCGCAACCTGATGCTGACGATGATTATCGGTGGTCTCTGGCATGGGGCGGCGTGGACGTTCATTCTCTGGGGCTTTTATCAAGGGGCCTTGCTCGTCGCTCATCGACTCGCACGACCGCTCCTGGATCGAGTCCATCCCACCGAGTTGGTGGACCGCGCCTGCTGGAAGGCGTTGCGAATCTTCGTCACCTTCCACCTGGTCTGCTTCGGCTGGTTGATCTTCCGGGCCACTTCCATTGCCCAGGTCAAGGGAATGCTCGGAGCGATCGTCTTCAAAGCCGCCATCCCGGCATCGGCTTACATCCTCCCGGTCTCGGTCTGTATTCTCCCCCTCTTGCTCGTCCAGTTCGTCCAGTTCCTCTCGAAGGATCTTGATGTCGTCTTCCGCACGCCCTGGTACGTCCGTAGCGTCTTCTACACGGCGTGCTTCTATGCGTTCGTTCTGGGCGGCAATTTCGGTGGGAGCCAGTTCATTTACTTCCAGTTCTAACCGGATCAAGAGGACCGCAATGCGCTCGCTGTCTCTCCGCCAGCGCGGCTCGGCCCTCCCGGGCGGCCTGCTGGGAATGCTCCTGCTGTTGGGGGTGATCGAGTCCTATGTCGCGAGACATGATCTCGACTATACCCGGTCCGACTTCTGGGATTGGAAGTTGACCGGCAGAAATGCACAAGCAAAGACACAAGACTGCAATGTCCTCTGCTTCGGAACCAGCCGAATCCAGCAGTCGATCGTACCGAAGGTGATCGAGCACCAGAGTGGCCTGAAAACCTGGAATCTCGGGGTATGCTGGGGACAGGCTCCGGCAGCCTACTTCTTACTAAAACGAGCGCTCGATTCGGGCGCCAGGCCCACATCAATCCTCGTCGAATATCATCCGACGACGCTTCAAGCGGATCCCTGGACCGCGAAGGGGTTCTGGCCTGAATTGTTGAATCTCAAGGAATCGTTCGATCTCGCCTGGTCTGCTCGTGACGCGACGTTCTTCGGGGCGACGGTCCTCGCCCACAACGTCCCCTCGGTCAAGGATCGATCGCAGATCCAGACCATGGTGCTTGCGGCTTTGGCCGGCGAGAACGTCACTCATTGGACGTCCACACTCACGGCGATGCGAAATCGAAACGTCAACCGTGGCGCGTACATCATGCCGGGTGTAGGAGGTTTCAAAGGCCAGGTTGGCGGACAGTATCAGGACGCCTTCTTCGGTAAGTCCTGGGCCTGCACGCCCGTAAACCAGTCTTATATCCGGAGATTTCTCGAACTGGCAAGTTCGCGAAACATCCAGGTTTACTGGGTACTACCACCGTTCACGCCTGAGCTTCAAGCCAAGCGGGAGCAGGCGAATAATGTCGCCCTCTATACCGCTTTCGTGCGTCAATGGATGGCCGAATTTCCCAGCCTCACAGTGCTCGACGCGGAATACTCCCAGTTTGCCCCCAATGTCTTCTTCGACGCGGCCCACCTCGATCGACAAGGTGCATTGGCGCTCAGTGCGGCGGTCGGTGACCTGCTCCGAACCCTGCCCGAGCAGCCTCCAAAAGATCGGTGGGTCACGCTCCCTGCTTATCAGGAGTGGAATCCGACATTCCGGGTGGAGGACATCCCTATGTCTCAGGCATACCTCCTGCAAATTGGGAAGATCCGGCGATGAGCTCGCCAAAGTGCTTTCGAATGCCTGGCTGCGTCCCTCGCGGGCTGATCGGGATGATCGGGATGATCATCATGGTCGAGTCTATCATCGCCTGTCATCATCTTGATTTTACTCGCTTCTATATTCATGACTGGAGGGCGATCGGCAAGACGGTTCGGTTGCGCTCTCCTGCTTGCTCGCTCCTTTGCTTTGGTGACAGTCTCGTGAAGTTCGGAGTGCTGCCGCGGGTAATCCAAGACCAGACTGAGGCAAAGGCGTATAACGTGTCGCTCTGCGGTGGGCAGGCTGCTTCCAGCTATTTCTTGCTCCGGCGGGCGATCGAAGCAGAGTCGAGACCATCCACCGTCCTGGTTGACTACGCTCCTCATCTGCTGATGGCCGGCCCGAGGCACAACATGCGTCAGTGGCCTGAATTGTTGAGCCCATCCGAAGCGATCGAACTCGGATTGGCCGCCAAGCACGCGGGATTCTGTGCGGAGTTGGCCCTGCGTTGGATTTTTCCTTCCATGAAAGACCGGGACGAGGTCCGAGGCAATATCGTCGCCGCGTTCAGAGGCCGACCCGCATCCCGGCGCAACGATGTCATGGCCCACGCGGAGGTCTGGGAGACGAACCTCGGGGCCGATGTCCATCCCGAACGCCCCTCATTCGATGGCGAGGTCGATTTGGCCGATCCTGGCTACTTTCCCCGGAACTGGTCCTGCCACAGAGTCAATGAATATTTCATACACCGCTTTCTTGAGCTAGCCACCGCGAATGGCGTCCAGGTCGTCTGGCTCTTGCCTCCCGTTGTCCCCAAGTTCCAATCGCGCCGAGACGAGTTAGGACTTGAAGCAAAGTATACGTCGTTTCTGAAGCCATTGGTGTCAAAGTATCCGAACCTGACGGTCCTGGATGCTCGCCATTCAGGATACGATTCCTCGCAATTCGTCGACCCGCTCCATCTGAGTCGACACGGTGCTCACGCGTTTAGTCGGGAGATCGCCGTCGCTCTGGCCTCACTCCGTGCGGATGCGTCCCCTTCGGATCGGTGGGCTCAGTTGCCCCACCTTCGTACGAGTCGAGCCGAGTCCCTCTCGACCGATCGTCTGGATTCCAGCGTCACTCTTCACGTGCCAATCAAAGGACATCGACAATGAACGATGTGCCCCGGGATCACCGGCGTGGCTTAGTTCCTATTGGCTTGTTGGGGATGATCGTCCTGGTCACGACGATTGAACTTGGCGTGATGCGCGGCAACCTGGACTTCATGGACAACGTTGCCGTGAGTTGGAAGTACACGGGGAAGATCGTAAAGCGGAAGGCCAAGGGGAACTCAATCCTCTGCTTTGGCGATAGTATGCTGAAGTTTGGACTCTTGCCGCGAGTGCTCGCCGAAGGCACGGGCCAGAAGACGTATAGCCTTGCGGTACTGAGTGGATCGGCCCCGTCGAGCTACTACCTGCTCCGTCGGGCCCTGGACACAGGTGCTCGTCCCTCGGCGGTCATTGTCGATTTCGCGCGAGGGATCTTGGGGGACGGTCCCGCCTCGGAGACTCGGCCCTATCCTTGGGTCGAGCTTCTCAAGCCGAGAGAGGCTGCGGAACTGTGCTGGACGGCGAAGGATCCTAACCTAGTTGCGTCGATTGGACTTCGTTCGGTCTTACATTCCGTACGGCAGAGGCATGAAATCAGGGCCCACGTCATGGCCATGCTGGGGGGAAAACCGACCGGCCAACGCGACGTGGCCCCAGCGCTCTGGCGGAATTGGAATACAAACGACGGGGGACAAGCCAATCCCAAAGTCGAACCCTTCGCCGATGTCGTCGTTCCCGAGAGTCATCCGATCAAGTCTGGCACGTGGCGTTGTCATCCGGTGAACGAAACGTACCTTCACCGATTCGTCGAGCTCGCCCAGAGCCACGGGATCAAGGTTTACTGGATGTTGACGCCGGTCACTCCCGGGACCTTCTCGCACTGGGTACATAGCGGCGATGAACAACTCTTTGTCGACTACGTCCAACAGCAACAGGCCCGATTCCCCGGCCTGGTAGTTCTCGACGCTCGACAGTCGGGCTATGAACGGTCGGTGTTCGTCGATGGGGTACATCTCGATCGCGACGGTGCCGCCGCTCTCAGCGCCGGGGTTTCTCAGGCACTCCAGGTCTCGATATCGGAATCGAAATCGAAATCGGAACGAACCACGTGGATAAAGATTCCCGCATTTGATGATCAACTGCCACGGGTCGCGATTGAGGATGTCACGGAATCGCGATTGGCTTTGAAGTCAGTGCTGGAGCAGAGGAAACGGCGATGATCGCGTACGTTCCCTGCGCCCCACGACGCCGTGGGGTTTGATCGGGGTGATGTTTCTGAGCTTTGTGGTCGAACGTCTCGGCTTCATCACGACCCCGCCTTCCTCAGTCGGCACGGTGCGAACTGGCAATTCGCGGATCGAGACGTCGTGCGTCGCTCGCGTGCCTGCAATCTCCTCGGTTTCGGCGACAGCCAGTTGAAATATGGCGGTTCTCTTCCGCTATCAAGGCGCGGACGGGCCCCTCGGCGTATATTCGCCTCCGACTCCTGCGACATATGCCGTTTTCCGTCGGGTGATGGAATCGGGAGCATGACCGGCGGGTGCCTTGATCGACTGGCCCCGGAAATCATGTCGGTAGGTCCGGTGTCGACGAGCCGGTCCTATTTGGCCATGCGCAGCATCGGAACCGCGATGGAGCGATCGCCATCATCGCGGCATTTGCCGACTTGCTCAATCGGTCTCGACAGGGTCATTTGCCGGATGGACGATGGATGAAGTTTCCGAGGGCCTGGTGGATTCCCGCCCAGGTGGAAGGTTCGGTTCCGTTTCGACTCGTGTTGAAGGAACTTGCGAAGACAATTCGGCAAACCCATTTTCAGTTGCGATGGTTCATGTCAGCGAAAACTGGGTTCTTATGAGCCGGGTCCAGCATTTCAATTGCAATTCGTTGATTTGAATTGTTTCATGGATGAATTCGGATGTGTTAAAAAAAGACAGGGAGCTTGCGCTCCCCGTTTGCCTTTGCTTTTGTTTATGCCGGCCAAAGCGCACAAGGCGAGTTAGCCAGCTCGCAATTTCTCGTCGGGGGCGATCTCACCAGCGATCGCCAGCCTACCGGACTCCGGCGCCAGTTCCTCGACCGTTTGCTGGAGATAGTCGACCTGCCGTTGGAGGCGGACGAGCTCTCGCACGACATGCTCCATGAGCGTGTTCGCCTCATCAGAGAGCAACTGCTCGGTGGGGCGAAGGCATCGGGAGAGATAGCTCTCGAACTTGTGCAGAATCGGCCGGCGAAGCGGCAAAGTGCTACGCCAGAGTGCCTTTGCGATTTTCTTCACGAGTCGTTTCATGAATTCACCTGGATCAACGATTCCCAAGAGGAAGTGCGAGTTCAGCCCGCGCCGTCCGAGATTTCAGGCGATGATCGCCTTGCCGGAACGCCTCAGTCGCTTCTCGCGGAAGCTCTTTCCGGCCGCGGCGAGTTGCCTGTGGGAGCGTTCGATCGCCTCGACGTACTGTGCGGCCACGCGGGGCCATTCGTGATGCTCGACGCAATGCTTCCAGGCCGCTTCACCCAAGCGTTTCCGCTCAGTCTCATCGCTCGCGAGGTCGAAGAGCGAACGACGTAAGCCATCGATCCCTTCGGTTTCCCAGCGGACCTTGCGAACGACATCCGCAGGGTAATCCGAGAAGGTCGCCACATCGGTGACGATCGTTGGGACTCCGGCGGCCAGCATGTTGAGGAGTGCCCCAGAAGTCTCGCCGTTGGTCGGGGGCAGACGCAGGTTGATTCCCAGGTCTGTCACCGCGATCAAGTCGGTGAAATTATTCCAGGGTTGACGGCCAAGAAAACGGACGCGGTCGAGAAGTCCCAGGTCGGCGGCCTGGCGGCGGGCGATTCCGCCATCGGCATCCTCACCAACGAATAGGAACATCGCCTTCTCATTGGTCCTCGCGACCGCCTGGAAGGCGTCGAGCGCTTCGGGATTCATCTTATCGGGATGAATGAACCCGAAACTGGCCACGACGAGTGCATCCTGAGGAAGGTCGAACCGCGTGCGGATGGCCGCCTTTTCCTCGCTGGAAGGGCGCCTCGGCCAGATCCCGTGGGGAATGACCATCGTCCGCTCGGCATGCTCGGGTCGAGTGGCAGCCACCTGGGCCAGGCACCACGGCGAGTGAACAACAACGACGTTGGGGGTATCGAACATCCGGCGATTGAGATACCACCCTCGCTTGGCGCATTCTCTCGCCACGACTTCCCAATCCCAATCAACGCTCTTGAGCATCGATCGGATCTCTTCCTCGTGCTCGGGATACCAGAGCAGAAGTTCGTTGCGGATGTATTCGCGTTCCATTCCCCGGGTGTGTCCGTAGTGGAGATGGAATCCGGCCAGGCAGAAGTCGTGGAGTGTGGCCACGCCCGGATGGCGGAGCATCGTCTCATACAGGTAACTATGATAGCGAGAGTTACCCATCTGATAGACGATCGCGTGATAGTCTTTTGTTCCGGCGTAGAGCCCGAAGACACGAGCGTCGATGCACTCGAAATCGTCGGACGCAAGTGCAACGTCGGGTCGGTAACCGATGTCGTGGAACAAATCGATCTTGTACGTTTTCTTCAGCTCATTGAGCAGGAAAACGGAATAATCAGAGATTCCCGACTTGCGCGGGGGAAGCGGAGAGAAGTAAGCGATTCGCGGTCGCTTCGCATGGGCCCGATCGATCCGGAGGCGGGGCAGCGCCCGTCGGCGTCCCAGGCCTTCCACAGCCTTGGCGGCCCGTTCGGCAGTCAAGTCCCAACTGAACTGGCGCGACTGAACCTCCGCGCGATCCCGAAGTGTCTGCGCGAACTCGGGATTCACCAGGATCCGCTCGAGTTTCTCGGCAATATCGCTCGCATCGCTGACGTTGGCCAGAAGGCCGGCGTCTCCGACGACCTCGATCTGCGACGAGTTGTTTCCCGCCACGACTGGCGCGCCACATTGCATGGCTTCCAGAAGCGGCAGTCCAAACCCTTCGTAGTACGAGGGGAGCACAAACGCGGAACAGCGCTGGTAAAGAATCCGCAACGTCTCGTCGCTGACTTCGTTCGTCCAGATGAGCGGCCCGTCGACACCGTGCGCCTTGGCGTACTCGCGAACTTCGGCGATCTCCCACTCACCCGAGGAGAACGTCAGCACGAGCTGGTATTGCTCTTTGAGTCGTTCCTCCAGCCTGCCGAATGCGTCGATCAGGCCTCTCGTATTCTTTCGGTCAACCAGACCGCCGACGTTCAAGACGTACGGCTTGGTGATCCCAAGGCCCTGCAAGACGGCCTTTGTGGCCGCGGTCGGCGTTGGTGACGGATCCGGCACGAAGAATTTTCGGTCGCAGCCGGCGCCGATCGAAACGACTCTTTCGGCGGGAATATTCAGAGTCGAAAGAATATCTTGACGCGTTGCGTCAGAAATGGCGAGCAGTAGATCATACCCTCGCAGTACTTCCAGACTGCGATAGTAACGCATCAGGATCGGGTCGTATGCGTTCTCGACGGGGAAGAGGAACGGGATCAAGTCGTACACGACCGCGACCATCTTCAGGCCGTTGAGTGGAGGAGCCGGTGGGCAATAGTTGTCCCACGGTTCGAACGGGCTGAGGACCAGGAGGAGATCGAGCCCATCCGGGTTGGTCCGTACGAGTCGGTCCATCCGCTGGGTGACCGTTCCACCTTCCGCCTCGGAAGCTTGGCCGATGATGCGGACCGTCGCGCCCTCTGCCTCAGGAATCCTCTCGTCCGAGAGCGATTCATAGACATAGAACACGTACTCGTGCCCGTCGTCCCTGGCCAGAAGTGACGACACCAGATTGATGCCGTAGCGACCGATGCCGCGGTGGCCGTGATGGGGGGACTGCACCCCGAGCATGTCGACGCCGATTCTCACGGGAACGACCTCCTTGTCGTTGCATGCCTCATCGTGAGGCACCGACCGCGAAACTTATCTCCATGGCAACTTTACGTCAACACCAAGACGCGACGATCCACGATCCTGACGATGCCCTCTTTCCTGAGCGTGCGATTCCGCCAGATTTGACCACGCGCTTCGCTTCGATACGATGATTCATGGTCTCTGTGCTGGTTGCCAATTGTGTTCGATCCGTTCTGACGTCCGAGATTTTGAGGAACCATGATGCCCTCTCCCGGTGCTCGACTGCGTGCGGCATGGGTGGAACAGCCGATTTCCATTCCCGGTGCCTTCAACGCCCTGACAGCGAAGCTCGCGGAACGACTTGGCTTCTCCGCGGTCTACCTGTCGGGTGGAGCGCTCTCGGCCGGCTGGGCGGGGCTGCCAGATATCGGACTGCTGTCGCTTTCCGAGTTTGTGGAACAAGCCGCCGTGATTGCCCGCGCGACCACACTTCCGTTGCTCTGCGATGCCGACACCGGATTCGGAGAGGCGATCAACGTGGCACGGACCATTCAACTCTTCGAACAAGCAGGGGCCGCAGGAGTTCACCTCGAGGACCAGGTGCTCCCCAAGCGTTGCGGGCACCTTACGGGAAAGTCCTTGATAGAAACCTCGGCCATGGCCGCGAAGATCCGTGCGGCTGTCGAAGCTCGTCGCGACCCCGATTTCGTCATCATCGCGCGAACCGACGCCCGGTCGGTCGAAGGATTCGATGCCGCGGTCGATCGGGCGCGCGCCTATCGGGTGGCCGGAGCTGACATGATTTTCCCGGAAGCCCTCGAGTCGGCGGCGGAGTTCGCCTCGTTCGCGAAACGCGTCGAGGGTCCCAAAATCGCCAACATGACCGAGTTCGGACGCGGTCCATTGCTCACGCTCGATGAACTGGGGGGGTTGGGATACCAGGCCGCGCTGTTCCCGCTGACTGCATTTCGCGCGGCGATGCATGCCGCCGAACTGACGCTCAAGGAACTTCGCAATGCAGGTACCCAACGCGGAATTCTCGACCAGATGCAAACCCGCGCCGAACTCTACGAGTTGCTCGGTTACACCGACTGGGAGAAGCGCGATCGGGGCTACTTCTCAGGGGAGCCCAGTGGTTCCTAGCAAATCTCTGGCCGCGCGCCGATTGACCCCTCCAACCGTTCTGATACATTGGATATGAGTCCTCGGAACGGTCACGTCTCGAGGTTTGGAATCGGTCCGGCTCATCCTGAGGGTTTTGCTTATTGGGCAGACCAGGAAAGCTATGATCGATCTTGTTGTTATATTTGACTTTCGGTCGCGTGGTCTAAGCAATTGCCCATCCGGCGGAAGCGGGAATCGGCGTGGCTGACCGGCGCTGAAAACGACACTCCACCCCCATACCTCAACGCGAGGGGCCGGCGATGCTAACGAGTTTCGCGCTTTGGCTGGTCTCGACGCTCATTGGGATAGCGGTCGCTCTGACCGCTGGGTGCCAGGGTTCCGGTATGTCATTCGCGTCCGTCCGAGGACGGATGCGAAGTGGCGCCGAGGCATGGCTTCGGGGGTTAGGACAGTACGGGAACAGCAGTTTTCCGACCAGGTATGCTCTCCTGGTCGTGACGACAGGTGCCTCGGCTTATCCGCCGCGACACTGTACGGCCGCATCCTGGAATGCTCTCGTTCGCCGAGAGGGTTCTGGTGGCGGTTCTATAGCTAGTCTCGACGACCCTCTGGGTTGGACAGTCCTCGTTGGAGCCGGTTTGAGTCGTTGACGGCGTTGGTGCCAGTCGCTTCGGAAGTGCTTTCGCTCCGGACCCCGCCCTTTCTGGCCGGGGATACGGCAGCGCGTCGAAAGACTTCCTAAGTGGAAAGGCAAGGCGCCGACGTGATCGAGGCGACCATAGGCCTGATCGGAATGATTTTCGGAGTCGCCGCCGGGCTGTCGGGGGCTTTCGTCGTCGCTCGACACCGCGCCAAAATGGCGCGAGGTGAAGCCCAAATCATTATCGCCAATGCGGGTCGCGAGGCCGAGACGATTCGCAAAGAGGCGGATATTCAGTCTAAGCAAGAGGCGCTCCGCCGTCGCGAAGCCATTGATGCGGAAACCGAAGAGGTTCGCAAAGGGTTTCGCGAGCAAGAGAAACGGTTCGAGAAGCGTGCGGACCTCCTCGACCAGAAGCTCGATCTGATCAATAAAAAAGAACGAGACTTCGAGCACGTTCAGCGGTATCTGGCCGAACAGCAAGAAGAGCTCACACGCCGGAATCAAGAGGTCAAACTCACTTTGACCGAGCAGCGGGACGTGCTCCATCGCGTCGCTCAGCTTGGTCCCGACGAGGCCCGAACGCTGCTTCTCAAACGCCTGGATACGGAATTGCGGCATGAGGTTGGCGGCTTGATCCTCAAGCACGAGCAGATGCTTCGGGAGACATGCCAGCAGAAGGCCCGCGAGGTTCTCGCCACGGCCATTCAGCGATATGCGGCCTCGCATACCGCCGAGACCACGGTGAGCACCGTCGATATCCCGAGCGATGATATGAAGGGTCGAATCATCGGCCGCGAGGGCCGCAACATCCGCGCCTTCGAGAAAGCCACGGGGGTCGACGTCATCGTCGATGATACTCCGGGCATCGTCATCGTGACCGGGTTCGATAACATCAGACGTGAGATCGCCAAGCTCTCGCTCGAGAAGCTGATCATGGACGGGCGGATCCATCCGACCCGGATTGAGGAGATCGTCAAAGAGACCCAAGAGGAGATGGAGCAACACATCCGCCAACTCGGTCAGGCCGCCGCCCAGGAGGCGAATGTGCCGGCTCTGCACGATCGATTGCTCGATATGCTGGGTCGGCTCAAGTTCCGCACCAGCTACTCTCAGAACGTCCTGCAGCACTCGCTCGAGGTGGCCTACCTGACAGGTCTGATGGCCGAGGAGATCGGTCTCGATGGGGCGCTTGGTCGGCGCTGTGGCTTGCTGCACGACATCGGCAAAGCCGCTGATCACGAGATGGAGGGGGGACACCCCGTCATCGGCGCGGAACTGACGAAACGGTATGGTGAACGACCCGAAGTCGTCCACGCCGCTCTCGGGCATCACGACGACCTGAGACCGGATACCCCGTACACCGTTCTGGTCGCCGCGGCCGATGCGGTCAGTGCGAGTCGACCCGGCGCAAGGCGCGAGACGCTGGATAAATATGTCCGCCGCCTCGAAGACCTCGAAGCCCTCGCGTGCGGCTTCCCCGGCGTAGAGCAGGCCTATGCGATTCAGGCGGGACGGGAAATCCGGGTGATCGCCGATAGTCACCAACTCGGGGACGAAGCCGCCGCCAAACTCTGTCGGGATATTGCGAAAGCCGTTCAACAACAACTGACCTATCCCGGCGAAGTCAAAGTCACGGTCTTGCGTGAGACGCGCAACGTCGAATTTGCTCGCTAAGCCCACGCTCCGCCGCATGATGGCAGCCGAGCGTGGGAAATTTGCATTTCGAACCCGAATCCCTCACGGGCAAGAGTTCGACGAGATCCAGAGGTCGAAATCCTATGCCCCTGAAAATTCTGTTCATCGGTGACGTCGTCGGATCGCCCGGCCGAAAGATCGTCAGCCAACTCCTCCCGCGCTTGATCCACCGCTGGAATCTCGGGCTCGTGATCTGCAACGCCGAGAATTCGGCGGGAGGCTCAGGGCTGACGATCAAGTGCTACGAAGAGCTGGTCGAAGCGGGAGTCGACGTCTTCACACTGGGAGACCATGTCTATCGCAAAGACGAGGTCTTTACCCTGTTCGAACGTACCGACCGTCTGCTCAGACCGGCGAACTTTCCGCTCGATTCCCCCGGAGAAGAAGCCGTTGTCGTGCAGGCCAAGGACGGGACCATGGTCGGCGTCTTCACGGTCCTTGGTCGGACCTTCATGCGACCGGTCGACTGTACGCTCCGCGCGGCCGACCGCGTCCTGGATCGACTTGCTCCGCTGGCGAAGGTCATCGTCGTCGACATCCATGCCGAAGCAACCAGTGATAAGCAACTCCTGGGACGCTACCTGGATGGGCGGGTGTCCGCTGTCCTGGGCACACACACTCACGTCGTCACGGCCGATGAGCGAATCCTTCCTCGCGGTACGGCGTACCAGACCGACGTCGGCATGACCGGCCCACACGACTCGATCCTTGGCCGTCGCTACGATCGGGTGCTCGCGGCTAACCTGAGCTTCGTTCCGCACTACTTCGAGGTTGCTACCGGCGACCCTCGCCTCAACGCCGCACTCCTTGAGGTCGATCCCGAGACAGGTGAAGCGCTCTCGATCCAGCGAATCGGCATCGATCAGGAGGAAGCCCTGAGACTCATGACCAACTCGGCGTGAGGCTCAGCCGGCTTGTTCTATCAATGAAACTCGCCCGAGACGTGGCGGAGCAGTCGCTCTAGCCCGCGTTCAATTCCCCGGGCGACTGCGTTGGAGTCTTCGAAAACGCGCTTTTCAAGAAAGTGCCAGCGAACCCAGTGGCCCACCCCAAGCAGGGCGGCCGACGCGTCAAACGCATCGATCAACACCCCTTCGGAACTATCGAGCGGACGGACCGCCGAGTAGGCGTTGAGCGCTTCGGCTCGCGCCCAGCGATCTTCTTCCACCCATTCGGCCAAGAGCCGGGCCAGATCGCCCGAGACGACATCGACCCGCATCGCTCCAAAATCGATCAGACCGGTTAGGGTCTCGCCCTCAAACAGCAGGTGATCGGAACGAACATCACGCAAACAGGGCTGGAGCCTACAAGTCATGGAGGCCGCCTGCTTGAGATGCTCCTGGTAGCGTGGAGTGACACGACGAGCGACGTCCAACCACCGAAGCGCGTGGCCTCGTGCCGGATCACCTGCGGTCCCTTCCACGGCCGCTTGAAGCAAGTCAAAGCCGCCTCGGAGCAGGGCCCTGATCTCCTCGAGTCGATGTCCCAGCCCTGGGCTCGGTCCGAACCTCGACCACGAGGCCATGGCTTGATGGAATGAGGCGAGGGCCGTGAATCCGGCGCGGAGTCGAACTCGTTCGGGCGGACGTTCGAGCGCGGCCGATCCGGGCATCCAGGGGGAGACGTCCCAGAGCCGGCCGCTCTGCTCCTGAAAGGTTCGTCCCATGCGATCTTGGAGCGGAATGGGAACAAAGCCAAGTGATTCCGCCATGAACAGCCACTCATGGATCTGCCTCAGGTGGGCCATGTCGGTCCCATCCGCGGGCCAGGCACGAGCGACGAGCGAACCCTGACCCGACAGATAGCGCCAGAGACTGACGCCGCTGTTTCCGCCCGCATTGCCCAAGGCCTCTGGTTCGGCCACTGGTCGAACCATCGCCGGGTAGTGGGCCAAGACGGAGTGCAGATCGTCAAGGGTCATCGCCTAGCCGATCGACCGATCGGCCTCATTGCAGAACGCATCGTTCTCGACCAGGAGTTGTTTCTGGAGGCCCCGAATCGCATCCATCATGCGATCGGTCACCGTCGTGAGGACGGACCGATCATAAGGAGGTGTGCTGGGCATATCCGAAAGGTCGATCGGCGGGCCGAAGATGACGCGCGAATGTGAAGGAGTGGATAATGACTTCAAGACTTCGTTCGACGGCGGTGTGTCGCAAATGAACGCGGGGATCACCGGAACCCGCGCATGAAGCGCCAGGAATGCCACCCCCGGCCGCCCAGGGCCGAGTTCTCGCCCCGAGGTCGGCAGGATCCGTCCCTCAGGGAAGACCGGCACAACACGCCCCTGCTCAAGGGTTCGAAGCGCCGCACGAATTGCGGAGAGATCCTGACCGTCACGTCGAACCGGGATACACCCAAGCCGGACGCAAATGGGGTGGAGTATCCGATTGTCAAAGTATTCCTGGGCGATGATGAACCCGAGGACTCTCCGACTACCCGCCTGGAGTAGCATGTGATCGATCGAGCAGGTGTGGTTCGCGATCAGGATCGCGGCTCCGTGCTCCGGCAAAGGGCAGCGGTTCTCCAGACGAAGCCGATGCCAGAGTCCGCAATACAGTCGATTGAGCCAATCGAGCGGGCGAAGAATCCCGACTATCTCCGGTCGGACTCGGGGCCGAGGCATGAGGACCCAGGGCCCCGCCAGAACCAGCGCCGTTAGGGAGAGCAAGAGACCAGGATTCATCCGATCGACTCACCAGCGTTCGAGACGTTCGCGGATTGCGACCGTTGAGGACAGACCCGCTTGACCTGACACGACATTAAGAGCCAGTTTCATGGATACCGCAATGGCCGATAGAGGGTCAAGTGGTCCGCGAGCGAGAAGGATCGGGGAGCCGAACTCAGAAGCTCAGTTCGTTTTCCGGCGAGATTGACGGCGACGCTGAACGACCGCGGCCGACACGACCAGGCCCCAGAGAGCCCAGGTGGCGGGTTCCGGAACGGGCGGGGCAAGAATTTCCAGATCCCCCTCCAACTCGAGTCCGCTCATGAACCCACCGGAATTCGGCGCGAACGCCTTCGACCTCATATCGGCGATCGCCGCGTCGCTGAACCGTGTCGAGGGGCTCGTCAGCATTTCCCACTTTGCGGATGCGGCATCCAGGTAATCACCCGACTGATCATCATGACCACCGACACCAAATGCGTGCATCAATTCGTGCGAGACATTGTGAGCCACCGCCCATTCGAGTTCGTCAAGGGTTGAGCCATAAGAGAGCTTATCGATGAAGCTGAAACCATTGTTTCCCACGTTAGTGATCCCGATTGCGTTGGGGTTCGGGCCATACGAGGTACCGGACACGACACTTAGCGTGTGATTGGTGGGAATGGTAGGGTCGAGGGTGATCTTGGGAGCGAGGCCGCCGCTCAGTTGAAAGGTTTGATTGACATGATCGAGCACGGAGTTCGTGAACTCGGCTTGCTGCTCCGAATTGGGGGTTTGCCCACCAAAGTACTTCGTGAGGACCGGGCTGGTGAACCAGGGCTGTGCTCCGCCCGTGGTCATGACATTGGCTTCGGGGTAGGGACCACTGCTAAAGTTCAGATAGGCATCGGCCTTCCCTCCGGCGGGAATCGAGCTCGAGAACCTTGAGATTGATGGGGTCGCAGGAGGCGACGGGGGCGGCGTGAAGACGGGCGCAGCGACGGGAACGGGCTTTGGGGGAGTCACGGGGGCGGGAGGAGCCACCGGCGGAGCGGGTCGCGCTGTGGTGGGAGTGACCGCGTTGCCGCCCGACGACCAGAACGACCAAGAACCTTCGCCATTTGAGATCATGGGCTCAGCCAAGGCGACGGAGCCCGTGACACTCAAGATCAAGACGCTCAAGAACAACGTCTTCACTGCGGACATGGCGAACCTCCTGTTCGTCGGCCCCAGAAGACGCCATCATGGCGTCATCCCAACTCGGCCGGATACCAACCCCTCGTCCGAATGAATGATTGCGGGCTTATAAGTGATGATCGTGATCGATGCGGCGTGAGGGGCGTTCGAGGAAGAGCAAGAGGTATGCCAAAGGCCTCGAAAACATCGATATTGCTGGTTTTCGCGGCTTGGATCGCCAGGGATGATGACGGAACGTTTGGCTTGATGAGGACCTACGTCAAGCGATGGCGTTTCGATTCGTTGTTGCGGGGCGTATGGGGCCGTTCATGTAAAAGGTTTCAAAAGGGGAAGCTTTTACAACTCGTCCGTAAAAATGGACACAAACGGAAGAAGTTGCCAAACCCTGTTTGAGGGTGAGTCGCGAATTTCGTGCCCATTGCCAATGCCTATTATTAATAAATGCGACGGCATAACTTCAGTTGTTGGGTTATTGCACGCGATCAGGACTGTCGGGGACCTGAGTCCGAACCGATTTTTCGTTGCGGCAACGGTTTATCCTGGCTATACTCTTTTTTGCAGCAATTGATTTGGTGGTCCAATGCGTCGCCTGTGTGGTTTTCGTACTCGCACAGGCCCGGAATGTTCGACGATCCGGATCTGCATCCATTTGCACGACGAACGGCCGCCGGGTGCCAATGAAGGAGTGATTCAGTGAAGCTTTCTTGCAAGATTTGGACCGCGTTCTCTGGCCTGACTCTCTCGCTGGCTTTGCTGAGCGGATGCAATCACGAAGAAGCCGCTCCCGAAGTTGCTCCCGCCCCTGGCGACGCCGCTCCCGGCACGCCCGCACCGGCCACGGAAACCCCGGCCGCCACGGCACCCGCCACGCCCGAACCCGGTCCGGCTCTCGAAGCTCCCGCCCCCAGCACGCCCGATGAGCCCAAGCCCGCTCCGGCCGAAGCCCCCGCTGAGAAGCCCGCTGAGACCCCTGCCGAAACCCCTGCCGAGAAGAAGTAAATTTCTCGCAGTATAGTTTTGATGTTTGCCATGGCCGTCTTCCTTTGATCAGGAAAGACGGCCATAACTATTTACTAGCCCTTCGCGGGTCGACGGCCACGACGTTTCTGTTCAGGCCCCTCGCTTGTTCTGGGTTGCCGGATTGATGAGTGAACCGATCCCATCAATATCAATTCGAACGCGATCCCCTTCGCCGAGGCTGAACTCGTCGGGAGGTACAATTCCCGTTCCCGTGAGGAGAATCACGCCGTCAGGGAACCGATTGTCTCGTCCGAGCCAGTCGATCAAATCCTCAAACCGGCGGGCCATTCGCCCAAGCGAAGTGCGTCCCTCGAAGATGACCGCCTGGTCCCGCTCGATCGTGAGCCGGATCTCAACCTCATTTCTTGGCGGCATTGCGGAGGCCAACGTGATCCACGGGCCAAGCGCACACGAGGCGTCGTAGACTTTCGCCTGCGGTAGATAAAGGGGGTTCTCTCCCTCGATGTCGCGTGCGCTGACATCATTGCCAATGGTGTAACCGACTAAGCGCAGGTCAGGAGTCAGGACCAGAGCCAGTTCCGGCTCGGGAACGCACCAACGCGTATCCGCGCGGACGCGGATCGGGCGTCCCGGACCGACAACACGGCTAGGCGTGGCCTTGAAGAAAAGCTCCGGCCGCTCCGCTCGGTAGACCAGGTCGTAGAAGGATCCCCCCTGCTCCGACTCTTCCTGGCGAGCCACCTTACTGCGTTCGTAAGTGACCCCCGCCCCCCACACCTCGTGAGCATCCAGCGGGGCCAACAGACGAACACGATCGAGAGGAATCTCGGCTCCCGCCCGCTCTGAGAGTTCCAGAATCCGCTCTTCCGGGTTCGCCGTTTGAAGCAATTCGCCCAAGAACGTGTTGCCGGAACCGAGCGGTACGATCTGCTCTCCGTTCACGAGTCCCACGACTGGGGTCGAATCGGTTTCCGAGAGAAACTTGGCGATGCGCATGGGGCTCATTCCTGAACGATGGCAACCACGATTCGACGACGAGGTCTCTTTCCATAATCGAGCCGGCGATTTCGGTCAACAACGAGTGCCCCAAAAAATAATCAAGTCCTTGGTAATTTCGTCCGATGGATCGTGTTATACGGAGTTGTTTCGCCGCTCGATCACTTGACGGATCGAGCGCGAGACATCGCGCAGGAGGCGCGGATGTCGGAACGGATTGTTGTTGTCGGACACTCGGCGATCACCTGTCTCGGTCGTGATCTCGGCACGACCTGGGACGGCCTGGTGAGCGGCCGTTCCGGTCTTGCACGCCACGCGATGTTAAACCCTGAGTCGTTCCTCCAGGATGTGGGCGGCGTGGTCGAGGACTTCGGTCCAGGCTCTTTGGGTGAAGATCCCGCCATTTCAAGGCTGGGAGCGAGGTTCATCCACCTCTCGTTGGCCGCGGCCCGAGCGGCCTGGAGCGACGCCGGGCTCGACGGGAATCGGGTCGAGCCTGAACGGGTTGCCGTGGTTGTCGGCTCGGCCTTGGGTGGTCAAGACTTGCTCGACGCGGAGCAGGCCAGGATGGCCAAGCGGCGAAGCCTTGCAATCAGCCCGTTTATCGTGCCGGGGCTGATTATCAATCAGGCGGCTGGCCAGGTCGCGCAGCATCTTGGGCTGAACGGACCGAGCGTGGCCCCGGCGAACGCCTGCGCATCGGGGGGGCACGCGATCGCGCTCGGGGCAATGTTCTTACGGGCAGGCGAGGCGGACTTTGCGCTCTGTGGGGCGGGAGAGAGCACGTTTACCCCGCCGATCGTCAATGGCTTCGCGACGATGAAGGCGCTTCTTCCCCGCCGTGCGGACGACCGCTCATCGTCCGACCCCGGCCAATCCAGCCGACCGTTCAGCGTGGACCGCGCAGGCTTCGTGCTCGCGGAGGGAGCGGGCATGGTCGCTTTGGCCACCGAATCCGCCGCCAATCGACTGGGACTCACCATCCAGGCCGAATACCTGGGACATGCCCTGAACACAGATGGGTTTCACGTCTCACTCCCCTCCAAGGACAAGATCATCGCCTGCTTGACGACCGCCCTCAGGCGTGCGGATGTCCGGCCGGATGAGATCGACTACTACAACGCTCACGGGACGAGCACCATCATGAACGACCGGATCGAGACCGAGGTGGTCAAGACGGTCTTCGGTGAGGCGTCCCGAAAACTGCCGGTCAGTTCGATCAAAGGGGCGATCGGTCATAGCCTGGGTGCGGCCTCCGCCATTGAGGCGGCCATCTGCATCCGCGCACTCCTTGAACAAATGATTCCGCCCACGATTAACCATATTCCCGACCCTGAGCTCGATCTCGACTACGTGCCCGGCGAAGCGCGTGATGCTCGCCTCGAAACCGTAATGACTGCCTCGTTCGGATTTGGCGGCACGAATAACGCCTTGATTTTTCGGAGATGGAACCGATGACCGATCCGACCCTTTTGGCCGAAATCACCGCAATCGTTCGCCAGGCCGGCAGGATTCCGAACCAACTGGTGGTCACGGCCGAGTCGAGAATGGTCGAAGACTTGAATATCGACTCGCTCGACCTCGTCAACGTGGTCCTCAAGATCCAGGACCATTTTGACGTTGCCATTGATGACGAAGATATGCCAGACTTGCGACGTGTTTCCGACCTGGCGACGTACGTTGCAGCGCGTCGTGGGTCGGCCGCTGCGTGACGGCAGGCCTTTGCCGCACGCAGAAATCGCCCAGGGAAGGGAGTCCCTCATGGAGCGACGGATGCTCAACGTTCGCAAGCAACTGCTGCGAACGATCTTGCCCGTCTTCAGGTATCTGCCGTTGCCGCTCGCGTCAAGGATGATCGCGGGGATTGGCCGGACCGAATATCACCTGATCTCAAAGCTCCGCCTGGCCTACCGCGAGGCGGTCGGCCGTGCCCGGGAGAGCCTCGGCTGCGACTGGGACATCGACTCGGTCAGTCTTGATCTCGCGGGCAATCAGGTTTGGTGGCGAACGCGTGACTTGCTCCTGGACGGAGTGGCCGATAATCGCGCGGATCCGATGTTCCTGGTCACTGGCCGCGAACTCCTTGACTCGGCCCTCGAGCAGGGGAAAGGCGTGATCCTCCTGACCAGTCACTATGGCGGCCACCTGCTTCCGGCGCACTGGTTGGCTCGTCGAGGGTATACGCTCCGTTTCTTCATGGAGCGGCCGCGGCACGTCTCGAAGTTCCTCGAACGTCAGTTCGAGAGCGAAGGGCCACTTGCTCAGGACAAGCTCTTCATCTCGCGGAAAGGGAACGCGAACGGCTCGGCCGGATCGATCCTGCGGGCTTCGCGAGCTCTGGGCGCCGGGATGATTCTTTACCTGGCCGGGGATGTCCGCTGGACTGGTGCCCATACGCAGCAGGCTTCATTCCTGGGCCAGAAACATCAGTTTTCGGCAACCTGGGTCAACCTGGCTGCGATGACCGGTGCGCCCGTGGTTCCAATTTTCTGCCACATGCAGCCTCAGGGCCGGTATCACGTGGAGTTTCACCCGTCGTTCCAGATTCCCAACGACGCTCTGCACAACGGTGAGAGCCAGGTTTGGGTTCAGAGGTTTTTGTCGTTGCTCGAGCAGGAGGTACGTCTCCACCCCTCCAACAGCAACGAGTACTTCTTCTGGCCGACTGAAGACGCGGTTGCTGCCGCCTAAGCGACCTTCCTCGCGAGGCGAAGGCCAAGCCTCGCGGGCATCGTTGCAGTAGGATCAGCGCACCACAACACCCGAGAGGACTCCTGGATGTCGGAATCGACGACTCCCGTGACTCGATCATTTCGAGCAACACTCTGGCCATGGCTGGTGCTTGCATTCGCCGCTCTGATCGCGGTCTGGCATGCCGTGGACTTTCCAGACGACCTCGACGTGGAGTTCCCTCGGGTCCAACGACCAACCTTCAGCCGTCGCCCACCGCCTGCCTACCGGCTTGCGGAACCTGGGGACACACTCGATCGGGCGGCAATTTATCTCTCCGCCGCCGCCGTCGTCCTCTCGGTCTCGGGAATCTTGCTGACGCGCAAGCGAACCGGACTCTGGACCGCGGGCCTTGCACTCTCAGGCGCGGCACTCTGGCATGCGTCGACGCCCGGTCCGACCTTCGACGGATGGCACGGGATGGGCTGGCGGGAGATCTTCGACCCCTTGGCGCCTCCCGTGTTACGGATCTCGCTGGCGATTGCGGCGATCGCACTCACACTGATCGTCGTGGTTACCGTCCTCCGCAAGCGTTCCGAGTGGGGCTCACTTGTCGCGCGGGCCCGGCTCGCGGGCAACCTTGGACTTCTTGTCACGGCCACGGTTTTGGTGCTGCTACGTCAGTTTGAGATCCCCGGGGTGGAACCGGTCGGGTACTGGCCGCGTTGGTCGTTTGTGCTCGGATTGCTCGCATTCGACCTGGCGCTGCTCAAAGCGATTCCAAAGCCCCCTGCCCCTGCCCCGTCGCGGATTCGCGTGGCCACCTCGTTGGGCCTGAGCTCGCTCGCCTGGTTCGCGCTGGTCGTCGGAGGGATCAGCTTGACCTGGTATCACCGCCCCCTTTCTCGGCTACGAACCGTCGTGCCCGGAAAGATTTATATCTCGGCCATGCCAACCAAGCGTGGCCTGGAGGTGGCTCAAGCGAGACATCATTTCAAGACCATCATCAACTTGTTTCCTGAAGACACACCGCAACGAAGCCCGATCTTGCCCGACGAATTGCAGTTCGCCAAGGAACATGGCATCCAGTACGTCGGCAGCCCTTCAGACGAAGAAAGCTCCAGCCGCTTCCTCGACCAAACCCTGGCGCTCGCCCAGGATCCCAACGCCTGGCCGATCCTGGTTCATTGCCATGGCTGCATGGATCGAACCCCTGCCTGGATGGGAATTTACCGATTCATCGTGCAGGGGCGGCCGCTGGACGAGATTCTGTCGGAGATCGAACAGCATCGGGGATACCGCCCCAAGGCCTCGGTCACCTTGCTCTACAACCGCGTACTTCCGCCTCGGGCACCCGAGCGTTACGCTGCGGATCCTACGGCCAAAGTCCTGAAGGAAAGTGCCAAAGGAACTCCTGATCCGGCGTTGCAACCCGCAGGCGCACGACGACGACGCGCGAACCCAGAGGCCGTGCCTCGTGTCTCGCGAAGGGTAGGCCCACAGGCTCACGTACCGAACTTGACACCTTCACGCCGATCGCTAGAGTACCAGAAGACCCCCAGCGATCCGCTCATTCACGAACCGGCCTCTTTATCATGACCTCCCCGACGCACTTGAGTGTGGTCTCCGAACGGACCAGTGTTCCCGCGATCAGTACTCTGATGCATATGGCATTGGCGACCCCGGGCCTGATCTCGCTGGCGGCGGGCTTTGTCGACCAACAAAGCCTGCCCGTGGGGTTAGCCGCCGAGGAGATCGCCGCGATTCTGGACGATGCGAGTGAAGGACGTCGAGCGCTACAGTATGGGACGACCATCGGCGACCACCGGCTGCGGGAACGACTCATTGCCTTCTTGGAGCAGGACGAACGGGTGCCAAGTGGTACTTACCAACATTGGGTTCCCCGGACGGTCGTCACGACCGGCTCTCAGCAACTGCTTTATTTAATCTCCGAGGCCCTGCTGGATCCGGGTGACATTGTTCTGGTGGAGTCGCCGACTTACTTCGTCTACCTGGGAGTTCTGGAAACCCGAGGTGTTCGCGTTCTCGGGATCGAGATCGACGAAGGGGGACTGCGGCTCGACTCGCTCGAGTCGACGTTGGCAGATCTCGACGCGAAAGGTTTGCTGCATCGCGTCAAGCTGATCTACACCATTTCCGAGCACTCCAACCCATCGGGAATCAGCCTGGCCGCGGACCGGCGTCAGCCACTCGTCGAGTTGGCCAAGAAATGGTCTAAATATCAAACAATTTTCATTCTTGAAGATTCAGCCTATCGCGGGTTGACCTTCGATGGTGTCGAACCTCCAAGCGTCTGGAGTTACGACCCGGATGGCGAGACCGTGATCCTCGCGCGGACCTTCAGCAAAACGTTCAGCCCGGGGTTCAAGACGGGCTACGGGGTCTTGCCGGCCGCTTTGCTTGAACCTGTACTCCGGTTGAAAGGCAACCACGATTTTGGATCGGGGAACTTCGCCCAGGTGGTGCTCGAGCGTGCGATCGGTAGCGGCGGATATCAGCGGCATGTCGCGACGCTCGTCGAGGTCTACCGCCGGAAACGGGATGTGATGCTTGCGTCGTTGCGGGAGTCATTCGGAGATGGGACTGGATCGGTGCAGTGGACCCACCCTCGGGGGGGGCTCTATGTCTGGCTGTCGGTCCCGAGTGAAGTGGATACAGGTCCGGCAGGTTTGTTCTTTGCGAGATGCCTGGAGCGAGGCGTGCTCTACGTGCCCGGATCGTACTCGTACGCGGACGAGACCGGCTCGGCACCGAGGAATCATGCTCGACTCTGTTTCGGTGTTCCGTGCGAAGCCGATCTCGTCGAGGGAGCCAGGCGTCTTTCGTTAGCGCTGACTGATTGTCTTAACCCGGTCGCCTGAGCGGACGAGCGGCCGAACGATTCGGCCGCGAGGCGACGAGTGGGGTTCGACTGCGGCAAGGATGCTGGGGGAACGCCGTGTTTGGAATCCTACAGCGCTATGTTATGGGGGAGGTGCTCCGCGCCTTCGCCCTCGCATTGCTCACTGTCACCTCGATCATCGTCCTCTTCATGGTGATGATCGAGGCCTCCAATATGGGCCTCTCACCGACGGAGATCGTGCATCTCGTACCGTACATGGTGCCGGGAAGCCTGCTCTACACGATTCCAGTCTCGCTGCTGTTCTCGGTCACCGTCGTCTACGGCAGACTTGCCTCCGACAACGAGATCGTCGCCATCAAGACGGCCGGGCTCAGTACTCTGTTCGTGCTTCGCCCTGCGATTTACCTGGGGCTTGGTCTGAGCATTATTCTGCTCTACCTGTCGTACGGGCCGATCCCAATGGCCAATCATCAGGCCAAGCAAATCATCATCGCCGACATGGAAGAAGCCTTCTATAAGGTCCTAAAGAAAGAACGCCAGCTCGACAAGGCACAGTGGCCATTCATGATCATGGTGAGAGACGTCGAGGGCAAGACCATGCTCGACGCAACTTTCAAGCACCGCACGGGGGGGGGTGGTCGAGGCACTCCCCGAAGTTTCGACACGATCATTCAGGCCAAAAAGGCGCGGATTCGCTTCGACAAGACGAAGGGCGAAGCCCTTGTTTACCTCGACGATGCGGAGATCAGCAATCCGACCAAAGATGTGTCGCTGATCAACGACTCGATCCTTCCGATTGAGCTTCCCGAGAAGGGCAACATGCCCGATTTTAAGCGGATCCAGGAACAGACGACGCCGGAAATGATCAAGGAGCAGGCGCGTTTACTCGTCTCAATGAAGACGGAACGAAAGCGCTGGGCCATGTCCGCCTCACTCGGCATGGGCATGGGCTTGCTGGAGCGGACTCAGTGGAAGCAGGTCCAGGTCTCGTTTAATGACTACGGAAGCTGGCAGATGCAGTGGCGTGCGCTCGAGACGGAGAAGAACCAACGCATTGCGATGTCGTGTGGGAGTTTTTTCTTCGTGCTCCTGGGAGCTCCGGTAGGCATTATCTTCGCGAGACGTGACTTTCTGAGTGCGTTCATCTCCTGCTTTGTACCGATTATCATTCTTTACTATCCCTTGATTCTGCTTGGCACGAACATGGGCAAGGACGCGATTTTGCCCCCTGTTGTCGCCCTCTGGCTCGGCAACACGGTCCTGGGCGTCCTGGCCGGCCTGGTCCTACCTTCGGTCATGAAACATTGACAACCCGCTGGGAATGAGCGGGTCGACTTCGCCCAGAAGGAAAGCCGACGATGCGGATCCTCGATCGCGAGCGTTACTGGGCTTTTCTCAAAGCCTATATCATCTGCTTCGTCGCGCTGGTCGGCCTTTACGTCGTTATCGACGCATTTTCCAACCTCGACGAATTCGCCAAGCGCGCCGAAGGGGTGACCCAGCTCTTCCAGGTCATGGGCTGGTACTATCTCATTCACATGAGCCAATTTTATGACCGGCTCTGTGGTGTGATTGGGATGATGGCCGCAATTTTCACGGTCACCTGGATGCAGAAGAACAACGAACTACTCGCGATGCTCGCCGCCGGCATTAGCACCCAGCGCGTCATCCGTCCCGTCTGGATCTCGACGATTGCGGTTAGCCTGCTTGCGGTTTTCAATCAAGAAGTCATCATGCCTCGGTATGCCGCCGAGATCCAGCGGTCCCACGATGATGACGGTTCGCTGAAGGTCTTGGTCCCCAGCCGGTATGACTCCAACAAGGTGGTGATTCACGGCCGCGAAGCGGATCGACGGAACAAGACCCTCTTACCTTGTAACATCACCGTTCCGGCCGACATGCTCGGTGTCATCGTGGAGATCGAGGCCAAGCAAGCTCGCTACATCCCTCCAGATCACCCCAGAGCCCCGCTCACTGGAGGATGGTTACTCCGGGGGACGCGTCTGATCACTCCTGTCGACGAGAAAATCTTCGAAGATAAAAATGGGGTGCTCGTCAAGGTCGAGGACCTCAAGGGGTTCCCGAGCCTCGCTGATAGCAAATCAAGCCTGTTGGGCGATTCGTTTTTTTTGCGAAGCACACTCGACTTCGACTCGGTCGCGCGGAGTCGTGATTGGTATCACTATGCGACAACGACCGAGCTCATCCAAAGTCTCTCCGACCAGTCGAATGATAAGGCTGAGCGAGTCACGATCGCGGTCTTCCTCCACTCCCGCCTGCTTCGCCCACTCCAGAGTCTCAATTTAATGATGCTCAGCCTGCCGCTCGTTCTCGGCGGGTTCGGCCGCAACATGTTTGTGAACCTCGGGCTCTCGCTGGGCACATCCGCCTTGTTCTATGGCGTCTGCTTCCTCTCGAATTATCTCGGCGACCACTCTGTCATCAATCCCGAACTCGCCGCCTGGGCCCCCTTGATCGGGTTTGGCAGCATTGCCGTGGCGCGCTGGGGATCAATTCGCACCTGAGCCGCTCCCAAGCGACCCGTAAAGTGGCGTCACAACCACTTTTCCTTGGGACGGTCGGGTCCTTTTCGTCGCCATAGAATATTCAACAACTCGCAAAGCGGAGAGTTGCCAACCTCTGACCGAGCGGGTTAGGATCAGCCCAACCCAATCGTCGCTTCGTGGCGCGAGCATCTTGCTCTCCGGATGGTCCCGGTGAGCGTGATCACCTAGCGACGCCTTTGGATTTGAAAAAAAAGGGGCCTCTCCATGTCCGAGCAACCCAAGCTGGATTGTCCCGACTGTGAGGACGGCGTCTCTCGCCGCGAGTTCGTCCGGAAGATGACAGGGCTCGCCGTGGCGGGAAGCCTGGTTCCGCTCGCCGCGGGACCCCGGCGTGCGATCGCCGCCCCCACGGCCAAGAGCACCGCCGAGACCGCAGTCAAGCGGTTCTACGACACCCTCTCCGACACCCAACGCAAGGAGATCTGCTTCCCCTTCGATCACAAGCTTCGCCACAACATCAGTGCCAACTGGCCGATCACCAAGGCCAAGATTGATGACTACACGAAGGAACAGCAGGTCATCCTCGACGAGATCTTCCGGAGCGTCACCAGCCCGGACGGCTACGAGCGTTTCCAAAAGCAGATGGATGACGATTCGGGCGGCTTCTCCGAGTATCACGTCGCCGTGTTCGGCACCCCGGGTTCCGGCCACTTCCAGTGGGAGCTGACCGGACGGCACCTCACGATTCGGGCGGACGGCGATAGCGTCGCCAACGCCGCCTTCGGCGGACCGATCGTCTACGGACACGGCGCGGGGGACGGTAAGAAAGGCTTGCCAGGCAACGTTTTCTACTACCAGACCTTGAAGGCGAACGAAGTCTTTAACGCCCTCGACGGTAAGCAGCGGAAAGCCGCCCTTCTGGCCGAACCCCCGAAAGAGACCGACGTGCTCGTTCAGGGGAAGTCAGGGACATTCCCCGGTCTCTCGGTCGGCGACCTCTCGAGCGACCAGAAAGCACTCGTCGAATCGGTCCTCAAGGTGATTCTCGCTCCCTACCGCGAAGAGGATGTGAACGAAGCGATCGCGCTCCAGGCGGAAGGGGGCGGGCTCGACGCCATGCACATGGCCTTCTACCAGGCGCAAGATCTGGGCAACGACCAGGTCTGGGACATCTGGCGGATTGAGAGCCCCTCGGTCGTCTGTCACTTCCGGGGCGCACCCCACGTCCATGCTTACCTGAACATCGCCAAGAAGGCCTGATTCCACGCATGATCGGGCTGGTAGTTTTTAACCCCTTCTCCTGCGTTTTCGCAGGAGAAGGGGTTCGTGTTTGACAAGCGGCGAGTGGATGATCCGGGCCGATCGTAAAAGGCGTGAGCACCGTTGTTTTTGCCGAGACTCGTACTATAATAACTTTTTGCGTCACCCCACTCCTTGCGTTGAGGGGTGGGTCTATCTCCTGATACCTCAACCCCTAGCACCGGGACAGGCCATCGGCTGGATCGTCAGACGATCCGAAGTCGGTCGAGGTCATCTCAACTTTGACCGGGTCGTTTTCAGCCCGACGGTTTGTTTCAAACCCCATTGCGTTCTGCAAAGGGGATGGGATCGAAACGAACGAACATGGTAGATCGCAACCTGCTCCGCGAATTTGAAGTCAGCGATGATGAACTCGCCGCCATTGTGGCTGGCGGCGATGGCTCAGTCGATCTCGACCAATTCCTCAGCAATGGGCAGAACTTTGAGGTTGGTGGGATCGTTTCGGGCAAGGTGATCGAAATCGTCGGCGACCAGGTCGTGGTTGACGTCGGTTACAAGTCGGAAGGCCTTGTTCCGCTGAACGAGTGGGAAGACGAGCCCCCGCCCCAGCCAGGCGAAAGCGTCGAGGTCTTGCTCGAAGGGATGGAGGACGAGACCGGCGAGATCGTCCTCTCCCGCAAGAAGGCGCACCGGATGCGTGCCTGGGAGATGGTGATCTCCAAGTACCACGAAGGCGACGTGGTCAAAGGCAAGGTGACGCGCAAGATCAAGGGCGGACTGCTCGTCGATATCGGCGTCAACGTCTTCCTGCCGGCCAGCCAGGTCGACATTCGCCGACCTTCCGATATTGCGGATTACATCGATTCTGAGATCGAGTGCATGATCCTCAAGATCGACGAGGGTCGGCGCAACATCGTCGTGAGCCGCCGTAAGCTCATCGAGATCACTCGCGAGCAGCAGAAGACGCAACTCCTGGCGGAGATCGAGCCAGGGCAGGTGCGCATGGGTACGGTCAAGAACATTGCCGACTTCGGCGCGTTCGTCGACCTCGGCGGGATCGACGGCCTGCTGCATATCACCGATATGAGCTGGGGCCGCATCAACCATCCCAGCGATATGGTCAAGATCGACGATCAGATCGAGGTGATGGTTCTTCACGTCGACAAGGATCGCGAGAAGATCGCGCTGGGCTTGAAGCAGAAGTCGGCCAGCCCTTGGGAGAATGTCGCCGACAAGTATCCGGTTGGCACTCGCGTGATGGGCGAGGTCGTCAACGTGATGAGCTACGGGGCATTCGTGAAGCTCGAAGAGGGCATCGAAGGCCTGGTACACATCTCGGAGATGAGCTGGACCAAGCGCATCAATCACCCGAGCGAGCTCGTCCAGATCAGCGACAAGATCGAGGTCGTCGTCCTCGGCATCAACAAGGAGAAACAGGAAATCTCCTTGGGCATGAAGCAGACGCAGACCAACCCCTGGGATCAAGTGGCTGGCAAGTACCCGCCGGGCACGATGATCGAAGGCACCGTCCGCAACCTGACCAACTACGGGGCGTTCATCGAGATCGAGGAAGGCATCGACGGCCTCCTGCACATCTCCGACATGAGCTGGACCCGCAAGATCGGTCACCCCAACGAACTGCTCGAGAAGGGTCAGCGCATCTCCTGCCAGGTCCTCAACGTCGACCAGGAACGGAAGCGGATCGCCCTTGGACTCAAGCAGCTTCGCGAGGATCCGTGGGAGACCGACATCCCCAACCGGTACGAGCCGAACGACGTGGTGACGGGCAAGGTCACGAAACTCACCAACTTCGGTGTGTTCGTCGAGCTCGAGCCCGGCCTCGAAGGACTCTTGCACATCTCCGAGCTGGCTGACCACAAGGTCGATAGCCCCGAGGAAGTGGTCAAGGTCGGGGACGACATCGAGGTCAAAATCCTTCGCGTCGATCGCGGCGAACGGAAGATCGGCCTGTCGCGAAAGAAGGCGCACTGGACCAAGGGAGATGAGGAGGGCGAGGAAACCGAAGCGGCAGCCGTCGCGTCGGGCGGAACCGCCAAGCCCGAATCCAAGGACCAGAAAGAGCTCAAGGGAGGCCTCGGTGGCGGCGGACCGCTCTTCTCCATGGGAGGAGCGACGACCGAAGAGGGCGAAGCCTCGTCCACCGCGGAATCCGTGCCCACTGAACCGGTTGAAACCTCAGTGGTTGCCGAAGCTGCTTCGACCGAACCGGAAGTCGCCCCGGCTCCGGAGGGAGCGGTCTCGACCGATGAGGAAGTGAGCACCCAGTAACCACCGAGCGAAGACGAACCTTCGTCCTGATTCTTAGGCCCGCGCCCCTCGGTTGAAATCGAGGGGCGCGGGCTCTTTTTTTTCCTTCTTAGGGGCACAACGTCTCGTCTGAACGGAATTCCTCCACCCGCCACTCTTCCGAGACGCCCTTCTCTCCTGCCTTCGACTTTCCCGCCGGAGCCTCCAGTCCGCTCCTCTGCGGCCACCTTCCTCCTCTCGTTGGATTCGATCTGGTTTCGAAGCTCCTTCAGCTTGGGCCTCGGTAGCGCATTTGATCGCTCCCCTGCCGCACGGTTTGCCCAAACCCATTCTCTTCGTCATTCGCCAGAATGCTCACGATACGCACTCCCCCAAAATGCCCTAAACTTCCAAAACCTATCAAGTTCTTGGAAGGTCGTTCCGATAACCTCAGTAAGACCGTGAGACGGGGCGGGAATGGCATGCAAGGGGGACTGCCGAGTTTGGCTGACTCGGTGAGTCTGGGCTGTCCATTTCCGTATAAGTCGCTCATGGCAAAGCGAAGGGTAAGGCGGCCGTAAAGGTTCGGCGGGAGGCCGATGGCCTGTTCGGTGGACGCCTGGACCCGTTTTGGTGTGCGGTCCGAGGAATTCAGCGTTGCGGTGTAGACGAAGAGGCCAGCGCCGCCTCGCGAAGCCGTTAGCTCCTCGGTTCGGACCTTGGACCGTTCTCCCCGACCAACTGCGGACCCAGTCACGACCGACCCTACGAGGATCTTCATGGCCCGTATTCGCCGTCTCCGCCGCGACACGGTTCAGAGCCCCTGGAGACGTATCTCCGGGAAATTAACGAAATGGCGCTCTTGAACGCAGACGAAGAGAAGATGCTCGCGCATCGGATCGCAGAGGGCGATAATAGCGCCAGAGACCGAATGGTCCGTGCCAATTTACGGCTGGTCGTGAATATCGCCCGGGGCTATGTGGGAAAGGGACTTGCACTTCAGGACCTGATCGAGGAAGGCAACATTGGCCTCCTCCGCGCCGTGGAGGGTTTCGACCCGGGCGTGGGAACTCGATTCAGCACCTATGCAAGTTACTGGATCAAGCAATCGATCAAGCGTGCCCTGGTCAACACGGCCAAACCCATTCGCATCCCCGCCTACATGGTGGAGCTGCTGTTCAAATGGCGGCGGATGGCGGCCGACTTGCAGGACTCGCTCAAGCGAGCGCCCACTGTCGAGGAAATCGCCAAGGCCCTCGACCTTCCCAAGAAGAAGCTCGCCATCGTCAAGAAGGCGATCAAGGTCTACAACTTGGTGCCCCAGACCGATCAGCCCGAGAACGGCTGGAGCCTGGGCGAGATGCTCATGGACGAGCGTACTCGGGCGCCAGACGTTGAGATGGTCGAAGCTGACAACCTCAGGCTCGTCATGCATCGTCTCGGCGAGATGGACAAGCGCGAGGCCACCGTCCTCCGGATGCGATTTGGCTTGAACGATGCGCCGCCCAAAACCTTGAAGGAGATCGGCGAGTCTCTCGGCCTGACGCGTGAACGTGTCCGGCAGATTGAGAACGAGGCACTTGGCAAGCTCTCCGCCACGTTCGCGGCCGACTGAAGTTCCGACCGCGGCGGATCAAGCTCATCAGAGCACCGACAGTTCGTCCGCCGCGGCAGGGTGAATCGGGCTGATCGTGGAATGCCGATGTCGATGGCGATAGACGATCAGCCAGAAGCCGCCGGCCAGTAGCACGACGAACGTGGTTGGCTCGGGCACAGTGGTGGGCGCGGGTGATTGATAGCCGAGCGTATTGCTGGAATCAATTTTGGTGGTAAAACTCCGGGAGAAGCTGCCGTCGAACGTGCTCTCCTCCCCGGAATGAAACTCCATGTAGACCGAGGGTCCGAAGGTCCGGGCAAGCTCTCCCCCTGTCACCTTGAGATCGAGGTTGAAGGAGGCCGTCGCCCCTGTCTTGGCGCCGAAAGCGGTGGGAGTGGCTTGGAGCAAGAGGCCCTGAAAGGTCTTGCCGTCGACCACCACGGTGCCATACAGCGAGTAGGAATTCCCGGGGTCGCTCACCAACCGCCCATTGGGATCGAGCTTCAGGTTGAGAACCTGACTCCTCATCCCGTCCGAGTTCGGCTGGACCACCACTTCGTTTGCCGTCGAAGGACCCGTCGTCAGCAGGAACGGTGTGTTGGTGACTTGAAGCGTCCCCGTCTGAGTCGACGGGTGATAGGTGTATTGCTGGGTGCCTGTAATCGCTCCGGCGAGGTCGGGGTACGCTCGGCCTCCGGGTGATTGAATCAACTCCGCGGAGACTTCGGCACCGAGACCGACCACGAGGACGAGGGGCAGGCCGGCCCTGGCAAAGAGGCTGCGCATCCGTTGCATGGGACCTCCCTCACTCACAGTCGCCGTTCGTGCATGTCCCGATCATCGACAAATTCGTGATCGGTGACGGCACCCATCCAGGGGCGCACGTTGCAGAACGGCTGGGGCATCCAACCTCAAGGACCGGGCTTTGTACGCGGGGAGCGAGTCGAAGGGAGGGCCGCGGCGAGAGGCGCGTTGCCGTTCGGAATCCTTCCGATGTCGAACCCAACTCCTTTTGGCGACGGTCTTGGCTCTTGCTCCGGAAAAAAGAGCCACTGATCCTAGTTTTGCCGATCCTATCAACCTTGAGGGATCGGTGGGGAGCAAACTCAACCTACCTCAGCGTTAAGAGCCCTGTCAATCCGCAACCGTTGATTTTTCACCTCGGCTCCCACAACATGCTCATCTCCCGATTCCCTTTGGCATGGCTCGCTCCCGTTGAGCCGGTCCTCGACACCGGAAACGGGTTGATCCGCCTCGCTTTGCTGTCCCGTTGAACCGACGAGTCAACCCATCCCACTCAGCCGCTGGCGGGCGAAAATCGCGATCTATTGGTTCGGTGCCGCTGACGACCTGATGAAAATCCGAGCACGGGCGATTATCCTTAACAACCATCGACCCCGCGAGTCGTTGATGGAATCGGCACAAACCGGCGAGGTCCGCGATGAAACCCTATCGATGAAGCAACCCTTGCCCCTCAGAGGACGATTTCGAAGGCGAAGGGAAGTCGGCTTGCGCAAGCCGGAAGGTTTCTTCGTAGGTCTGCCATCTGACTTCTTGGGTTTCGCTCCAAGCCTCGACATTCCCGAATAAGCCAGATGCACGACTGAGCGAATGGGCAAGCATCGACGGGGCGAGCTTATCCCCACAGCCCTCCCCGTAACTGGATTCTCTCAACATCAGTGCGGTCTCACGTCGGCCTGGTCCCTTGCGTACGGCGGGGGCCGGCGATCACCCCCGTCCGGAACCATTCAGGTCGCCACCGATGCCTTATTTCGAGCACGACGGTTTACAGTTCTATTATCGTTCCGAAGGCCAAGGATTCCCCGTCGTCTGGCAGCACGGCCTCGGCAGTGACGTTGATCAGACCTTCGCTCTTTTGGAACCGGGCTTTGAGAACGAGCTCTCCGGATTTCAATTCGTGGGCTTCGACGCCCGCGGGCACGGCCAAACCCGGCCGCTCGGAGACCCGAACAAGATCGGCATTGCCGCGACCGCGGACGATCTCCGCGATTTCCTTGACGCCCGCAAGATCGATCGCGCCGTGATTGGGGGCATCTCCATGGGCGCGGCGATCACACTCAATTTCGCCCTGCGATATCCTGAGCGAACGCTAGGGCTCATCTTCTCGCGACCGGCCTGGCTCGATCAGCCCTTCCCTGAGAATCTCCGCATTTTCACGCAAATATCTCAATATATTCACAAGCACGGTGCCGTGAAGGGACTCGAGGAATTCCGAGCGACGCCCGAGTTCGAGAGCCTGGTTCGAGAATCGCCCGACTGCGCCCAGGTCGTCGTGAACCACTTCGAGTTTCCACGCGCCGAGGAATGCGTCGTCCGGCTCGAACGAATTCCCCACGACGCTCCGTCACGTGATCGCAATGCGTGGAAAACCCTGAGCGTGCCGACCCTGGTGCTTGCGAACCAGCAGGACCCGATCCATCCCTGGAAGTTCGCCGAGACTCTGGCCGAGATCATCCCTGGCGCGGAGTTGCGGGAGGTGACTCCGAAGTCGGTGGACGTGGATCTTCATGCCGAAGACGTGCGTCGTCACATCGGCGAATTCCTCTCGAAAAACTTTGGCCTCGAGTCGAGGGATCGCGACACTTCGGCCTGACTTTCACAAGGTCTTTTCCCTATGGAAACCACGCGAATAGCTCAGATTTTGAGCGAGATGGGAACACTCCTCGAGGTCCGTGGCGAGAATCCGTTCCGCTGTCGGGCGTATCATAACGTCGCGCAAACCCTCAAGGCCCTTCCCTCCGACTTGTCGGACATGATCGCCGACGGCCGCTTGGCCGAAACGCCCGGTATTGGCGAAACCATGTTCTCCAAGATTGTCCAGCTCGCCACGACGGGACATCTTCCCGCCTATGACGAACTGCGGAGGGCCACGCCGCCAGGTCTCGTGGCCTTGCTCCGGGTGCCCGGGCTCGGGCCCAAGAAGATCAAGGTGCTCCACGACGAGCTCAAGATCGAGAGCCTGGCCGATCTTCGCGCGGCCGGCGAAGCGAAGAAGATCGCCCCGCTCAAAGGCTTCGGCGCCAAGACCGAGCAAAAAATCCTCGACGGAATCTCGTTCGTCGAATCGGTCGGTGACCGAATTCTCCAGAGCAAGGCCCGGCGACTGGTCGCGCCGATCTTCGATGCCGTGCGCCAGCATCCCCTCGTTTTGAGAGCCGAGATCTGCGGAAGCTTACGACGACGCGCCGAGACGATCGGCGACCTTGACATACTCTTCAGCGCCGAGAATCCGGCCCCGGTCCTCGATCACTTCGTCAAGTTACCCGAGGTGGCCACCGTACTGGCGCACGGACCGACCAAGGCGAGCGTCCGACTTGCCGATGGGGTCCAGTGTGACCTTCGAGGGGTCGAGGATGACCAGTTCCCATTTGCGCTTCATTATTTCACCGGTTCGAAGGAACACAACATCGCCATCCGGCGCCGTGCCCTGGCGCACGGCTATTCGTTGAACGAATACAGTCTGAGCGGCGAGAAGGGGTCGGTCGCCTGCCGGACCGAGGCCGATCTGTTCGCCGCTCTCGGGCTTGCTTACATCCCCCCGGAGCTACGTGAGGATGTGGGGGAGATCGAGGCCGCGGAGAAGGGGCCGCTTGCTCCACTCGTCGAGTTGAGCGACCTGACCGGGACCTTCCACTGCCATACGGATTGGAGCGATGGACTCGCAACGCTCGAGGAGATGGCCGAGGCGGCTCGATCGCTCGGACTGACGTACCTCGGGATTGCCGACCACTCCCGATCGGCGGGCTACGCGGGGGGCCTGAGCATCGAACGGGTCCGCCAGCAGTGGGCTGCGATCGACGCCCTCAACGAGACGTTCGGCGGCAAGTTTCGAATCTTCAAAGGAACCGAGTGCGATATCCTCGCCGATGGATCGCTCGACTACCCCGACGACATCCTTGATGGCTTCGACTACGTCGTGGCCAGCGTCCATTCGTTGTTCGGCATGCCTCGCGACGAAATGACCGCCCGGATCGTCCGCGCCGCCTCGAACCCGAGAGTGACGATGCTCGGGCACCCGACCGGCCGCTTGCTGCTGGCGCGCGACGCATATGCCGTCGACGTCGACGCGGTCATCGACGCCGCCGCAAAGGCGGGTACGATGATCGAGATCAACGCGAATCCCCACCGGCTCGATCTCGACGCCATCCACTGCCGTCGGGCCAAAGCCCGTGGTGTGACGATCGTTGTGAACCCCGACGCGCATGCCACAGGCGGTCTGGCAGACCTCGATTACGGTGTGGGCATTGCCAGACGGGCGGGGCTAGGGGCTGCCGACCTGTTCAATACGGCCTCACTGGCCGAGGTCACCCAGGTGCTGGAGAAACGTCGCAAGGCTCACCATTGATCGAGAATCACGACGACTGTTGGCTTGGGACCCTTGCGGGGGGTCTCACCTGTCCTATAATTCTGAAGGATGAAGGATTCGTGAGGAGGCCATCGGAGTTGCGACGGATCAGGCCGTCCCCCCCCAAGAGGGCGCGGGTATCTCTGTCACTCCGACCGAGTCCTGATTCACCTTGGGCCGTTTGGCGAACGAATCGCTCGCCTTGCCGTGGCTGATTTCTGATTTGCGTCTCTGAATCTCATCGCCTTCTTATATTATTAGGATCTCGTCATGGCCCCTCCCAAGCCAGCAGAGACGAAACGCCGCTATTTCAGTGTTGAAGAGGCGAACAAGACCCTTCCGCTTGTCAGGGCGATCGTTACCGACATCGTTCGACAATGGCACACCGTCAATGAGTTGAAACAACGGCTGACGGCTGTCAAAAGTGAACGGAAACGCGCCTCGGGTGATCCCTATTCCGAAGAACTGGCGCAAAGCCAGGCGGAAATGGAGACCGAGGAGGAGCGACTGGCCTCCTACATTGATGAGCTCACCAAGTTGGGCGTCGAGTTGAAGGGGCTAGACGGACTCTGCGACTTCTATAGCATCATGGACGGCCGCGAGGTCTTTCTCTGCTGGCGGCTCGGCGAACCCGAGGTCCTTCACTGGCACGAACTCAACGCGGGCGTGGCTGGCCGCAAGACGCTGGCCTCACTCGCTGGCTCAGGCTCAGGGACAGGCAAACGACCACATTGATCGAGAGTGCCACTGCAATCATCTCAGCTAGGAAAATACCCTCTCGGCCCAGCCTCGCGACTCTGACGGACGCGTGGCTGGGCCGTTTGATGCGCCGCCTGCAATCGTGTTCCGTTGGACCCAGACCTTTCCAGCGGATAGACTGCCAGAGGATCCGGTGGCAATCGGCCTTTGGTCTGAGTTCCTAGTTGAGTGAGGTTCGTTCCACGATGCGGCGGGTGATCACGATCGACGGGCCCGCGGGGGCAGGCAAGAGTACGGTCGCTCGCCAGATCGCCGAGCGGTTGGAGTGGCGCTTGCTCGATACGGGCGCGATGTATCGGGCGGCGACGGTCGCTGCGCTGCGGGCGGGGACCCCCTTGGAAGACGATCAGGCGTTGGGAACGCTCGCGGCGAGCCTCTCCATTCGCCTCCCACCCGGGTCGGTCCTGCTCAACGGTGAAGACGTCAGCACGCTGGTGCGGACCGTC
This sequence comes from Singulisphaera photorubra, assembly GCF_045290345.1. Classification (GTDB taxonomy): domain Bacteria; phylum Planctomycetota; class Planctomycetia; order Isosphaerales; family Isosphaeraceae; genus Singulisphaera. Next base: position 9,337,234 of record NZ_CP155447.1, read on the forward strand.
GAGATCACCCGCGCGTCGCGTTATCTGGCCGACAGCCCGAGTGTCCGACGTCAACTCGTCGCCTGGCAGCGTGAGTTTGCCAGCGAAAATAATATCGTGACCGAAGGGCGTGACCAGGGGACGGTCGTCTTTCCCAACGCCTTTCGTAAGTACTTCCTTACGGCCAGCCTCGAGGAACGAGCCCGCCGCCGACACGCCGAATTCGAGGCCAAGGGGGCGACAATCGCCCTGGAGGCAGTCGCTCGCGACCTTGAGGAACGCGACGCTCGTGACGCGGCTCGAGCCATCGCTCCGATGAAACCGGCCGTCGATGCTTGCGTGGTCGACACCACGGGAATGGGCCTCGATCACGTCATCGCGCAAATCGAGCAAGACGTTCGCTCCCGCCTGCATCCCGCACCTCTCGTCGGAGAGGAGACCGCGCGATGACGAACGTCTCAGAAACAACCTTGGAATCACGTCCGAACGCCGATCGGTCGCGGTTGGCGATGAGCTGGTATCGCCTGGTTCAAGTCTCGGTCGCCACCCTGCTCTCCTCGGTCAGCGGGATTCGGGTGAGTGGGCGGAACAACCTCCCCCAACACGGTGGCGCCTTGCTGGTCTCGAACCACGTGAGCCACCTCGACGTCTTCATCCTCGGAATCCCCCTGCAACGTCCGCTCAACTATGTGGCGCGATCGACCCTGTTCCTCCCCATCCTTGGGACGTTCATCCGCTCAGTCGGCGGATTCCCGATTCAACGCGAAGGGATGGGCGTCCAAGGCCTGAAAGAGACGTTGCGCCGGATCAAGAAGGGGGGCATCGTTGTTCTCTTTCCCGAGGGGACCCGAAGTCGCGATGGCGAGCTCGGCGAATTGAAGTCGGGGATCTCGGTTCTGGCCGCTCGGGCCCGCGTGGCGGTCGTCCCGGCTGGAATCGCCGGCACCTTTGAGGCCTGGCCCCGCTCTCGGGCATTCCCCCTGCCCCACCCGATCCGTATCCACTATGGTCCACCGATCCTTCCCGAAGAACTCGAAGGACTTGATACCGAGGCTGTCACGGCGCTGATACGGGCCCGTATCAGCGACTGCCTCGACGTGGCCCGAGCCGGTCTGCAACGGGACATGCAGTGCGACTCGGAGAAAACTGCGGTTGGACGAATTGGCAAGTTGGGTTAGAGTCCCGTTACTTTGAGGACCCGTCATTACGGATCCAACCACTTCTTGTGCCCGCAACTCGCTCGAACCACTCAAACGTCCATCAGGTATTGGGGCCAATTGGAGGCGCGCCGGAGGCGCATGGTTCCGAGGCTTTGATCGCGGCAAAGGAGTATCGCCATGCGACATGCCCGATTCTTACGAGGAGGCCTCGGGGTCTTCTTCCTTGGCTTGGTCCTGAGCTTGGCCGGTTGCACTCACAACCACTACTACGGACCGGGTGTCCCAATTTGCGGGCCGACGCCGGTCGCCGTCCCGGCCACCGTTACGAATGGAGCGGTCTGCGAAGTCCCGACTCAGGTGGGGGGGGGCAGCGTCGTCGCTCAGGGGGCGGGTCGCTCGACGATTGTCAGCGGGGTCCCGGTCTACTCCGGAGCCACCACCCCTCGCGTGGTCGTCAGCGAGCCAAGTTCGAGCTCGCGGTTTGGCCGTTGGCAGCGTGCGAGTCCTGACGCCGGCCTGGCCACGACTCGCGTGGAAGGGGCCTACAACGACACCACGACCAATCGCTAAGCCTACTCAAAGGAATCGCCAAACGTATGGCACGCCGCCGCACTTGGAATGACGCTCGCTGTCTCGTCACCGGCGCCTCCTCGGGGCTCGGCCGCGCCATGGCCCAGCATCTGGTTCGCGCAGGCGCCCGAGTCGTTCTCACAGGGCGCTCGAGCACCAAGCTCGACTCCATCAGGAACGATCTGATCGAGTCAGGCGCCGACCCGCGCTCGGTCCTCACTCTGGCCGCCGACCTCACCAAAGCCAGCGATCGCGTGCGCCTCGTCGATTTCACGACGGAACGGCTGGGAGCGCTGGACCTCGCCATCAACAGCGCCGGTGTGGGCGCGACGGGCCACTTTGAGACTCACGATCCCTCCGTTCTGCGTCAACTTTTTGAGATCAATGTATTCGCCCTCGCCGAGTTGAGCCGGTTGTTGCTCCCGGTTCTCTCCCAGGGAGATCGGCCGTCTCTGATCAACGTGGGATCAATCGTCGCCCGCAGAGGCTTGCCGGGCCGGGCCGAGTACACGGCCAGCAAGTTCGCGGTCGCCGGATTCACCGAGTCAATTCGCGCAGAATGGTCGAAATACGGGATCCACGTTCTGCTCCTCAATCCAGGTTTCACAGCGACCGAGTTTGAACGAAATCTGATCATCGACACCGCCCGCTTCTCTGTCACCAAGAAGCGTCGGATGACGGCCGAGACGGTCGCGGACGCCGCCTTACGTGCAGCACTTAGTGGTCGCAACGAGCTCACACTCACCACGGGGGGCCGGTTCCTGCTGCTCGCCAACCGTGTCATCCCTCGACTCGTTGACTGGGGCTTCAAGCGCTGGACGCTTCACCTCTTTCCCGACGCGCCGATCCTCCAGCGCCCCAAGCCCAAGGCCCCATCACCGTCACGCGCCGAGGGAACGCCCTTTCACGGTCGGCCCCACTCCCTCCGGCCTGAGCGACAGGGCGAGTCGACTCACCAACGTGCCTCCAGCGATTGAGACAGGCAAACCTCACCACGCTTGAGGTCGGTTCGACACCGGTCGGCCTGCGTTTATCAACGCCCACCTCAAACACAGTCAGGGAGCTGTCGCTCCCTGATCTCCTGCTCCCAACTCAAGACCAGGGCGGGCTGCGCCGGTTCGGCGCTATTCCTGCCCTGCTCCAATCTCGTCCCGACGCTTGAGCGCGTCCTTGCTCGCGTCTCCAGGTATCTCGGAGAGCCAGGTCCAGAGCCGGCGGGCTTCGTCCTTCTGATCCTGTGACGTCGCCGCTTCCGCGAGCGCTCGGAGCCGCTCGACCGTCACCGTTCCCTGAATCTCGAGGGCCTTCCGGCGAGCGGTGGCCACTTCGTCGGCATTGAGCCGGGTTCCCGTGGTGCCCGAGGCAAGCAAGTTCGTTCGATTCTGGCGGTGGGCTAACCCCAAAGCATGTCCCAACTCGTGTGCCGTCACCCGAGGGATCGGCTCGTCGATGCCCCCCTCGACGGGGCGCAGACCTGCCGTTTCCTGAACCATCGCGAAATCGCTGCCCATCCAGACGCCATTAACAGAAAATTTGTGAATATAATAAACATTGAGGCCTGTAGTCAGCCGAGTTGGCTCGGGCACAAGCATGGAGTATTGACCAAGTTGCACTTCTCCGTTGAGGTCGCGGATCAGCCGAAACTTCTCGGTCTGTGCCGCCGGCTCACGGACAATCGATTCGAGCCCCCAGTGGATTCCGGCTTTGTTCCAGATCCCGTTGACTTTGCGAAGGATCCGCGCGAGGTCGTCGTCCTTCAAGCGGCAATCGATCTCAGGCAAGTCGGAGGCCGTCAGAACATGGATGCGAAGCGGGATCACAAGAAAGGAGTCGTAAACTGGCGGTTCCGTCACGTCAGGAGCGGGTTCCTCGCCCCCTTGGCAGAGCGAACAGGCCAGCAGACCGCTGATGGAAAGGAAGGTTCTACGGCGCATGGAGCTCATCACGACGACTCTCCTGAGGAAGGTCTGGACGGTCGATGATCTCCAGAAACGGCAGTCGACTCAAGCCCTTCGACCCGTCAGGTAACGGCTCGACTCCGAAAACGGGACTCGAACAAAGGGGGAGCGAGTCGTGAACCTCCTCAACGAGTGGGGCAATGCGAAAGCCCCATCACGCGGCACGCGAAATCATCGTTCGAGCCCAAGGCCGGATCTCGGGAATCAATCAGGTAAGGGGGCTTTGCAAGCGATTGCCGCTTCGAGCACCGGAGCCAAACTGGCTCGGCAGAAATAGGCCGGTCCGTACGCCTGGTTCGAGAGTCGGCCCAAACGAGTTAAGAAGAGGAAGCGGACCGGCGACAATCGATGGAATGGGTCTGCGATCGCCGCCGCGACGTTCCGGGGCGGCATCGTTGGGATGACTCGCCGGCTCACTCCAGGCCGTTGGTGACTGTTCGACGACGTTCGGGGCTCGACCGGACCTCAGCAATCGATGCGCCTCGGATTCCGACGCTGACGCTGTCGGCAAGTTGATCACAGTCCCCATGGACGGCACGAGACTCGCCACGGCAAGGTCGCAAAGCAACGTCCCTGTGAGGTTCGTTCGCGGCGTGGGGGCGGGAGTGGGAGTTGGGGATGGCGTGGGATCGGCTGGAATGGGGAGTGGACGTGCCGTGGGTTGAGATCGGCCCGCACGTGGGCGCTCTGGGGCATCGATACGACGTGGCGGCGCCTCATGCACGAACAGACGCGCCCGAGATGCGGCCCGAGCCATCGGCTCGCCGAGCGCCTCGCCGACGAGTTCGTGGAGCTCGGCCCACTCACGATCGCTCAGAGACTCGCGTTGTTCGATGAGAATCAGCAAATTGACGAGTGAGTGCGACCCCTCGGCGAGGCTCTCGGTCTGAGTCGGTAAGTCGAGCCAATGCCCCGACTCAATGGTGTCGCGGAGTTGCCGGACCCGTTCCTGGCACTCTCGAAGCGGGGGAAACTCCTGGTTTTGCCAGTAAGTCAGGGCAAGAACACGGTCGAGTACGGTCAGGGCTTGAATCCTGAGTTGCTCTCGTTCGCTTTTTTGCGACTCTGCATCGGCCAGATCGTCAAGGACCGACGCCAGGTCCTGGAGTGTGCCAAGCACGATTGTGGGGGGATTGGGAACGCGCAACGACTCGATGCATTCCAGGGTCTCGCCCTGGATCGAGTCGAACTGTTCCCGACACTCCTTCAGTTCCTGCACACGTTCCCGAGGCGGCGGGGCACCGACCGAACTCATCAATCGAGCGGCCGAAGCGAGCGTTTCCCCCAACGTTTTGAATTGGTTGGAGAGAATGACCACATCGTCCGCCAACTCCAAACCCCTGGAGCGACCGCTCGGGAGTTCGGTTGGGCTGAGAAATGGCCGGATCAACGCTTGAGCGCCGGCCCAGTCCCCCCGGTGCCGAAGCATTCGAACCAGTTCTTTTCGACCTTGGATCGAATCGGGATGGTCCGGTCCGAGCGCATCATGGCGAATGGCCAATGCGTCCCGGAGACAGCGTTCGGCTTCATCGAGCGCGTCGCGCCGCCAGAGCATGCCGGCAAGACAGGTCAGGCTGACCGCATAATCGGGGTGGGACCGTCCGAGGACTCTTCCCCGGATCGCCAGCGACCTCCGGAACATCCCTTCGGCCGAAACACGATCACCTTGCAGAAATCGGAGTTCGCCGAGCATGCTCAGGCCGAGGGCGAAGTCAGCGTGCTGCTGTCCTACGACCTGGTTCTGCAAGTCCAGGAGTTGGCGAACCTTCTGCTCGGCACCACCGTATTGTCCCTGGGTGAAGAGTCGCTCGGCTTCGTTCTGAAGCCATAAGGCGATCTCTTCGTAGGAATTCTCGCGCTCGGCAGCGGTTTCGCGGGATGGCCCAGCACCCAATTCGCCGCCCAGGCCGACGGAGGACATCGGAAGCTCTCCATCGGGTGAAGAACCGCTGCGAGTCGTGCCACTGGAATCGGTCGAAAACGCGATCATAACCGAACTAATACCCTAATCCGCCTCGTGTCAAAACCTTCCCCCCGTCTTATCGGCGTTCACGGAGGCTCAAACCCGGAATTTCCAAAGATGACGTCTTCCGGACGTGACCCTATTATGGTGGGCGCGCTTCGGCTCGCAACAATTTTAGCGGCTCACGACCTTTCCGGCCCGAGAGACCACACATTGTGATCATTCTCGTCAACACGGCCGTGGTTCCACCCCGGAATGTTCGCCATCCGTTGCCAGTCGCGAGCGCTCAGAGTGAGGCCTGGTTGACCACGCCAGTTCGAGCAACTCTGAGAGTCGTCCTTGGCTGAGGGGACCGGGGCGGATACGATGCGTCTGTTCCGCAGCCGCAAGGAGACCTGCAAGCCGATGATGGACGACGGTGGTGATCGCTCGCTCGAAGTCACTGAGCTCGAACGTATTGTCCGCGCCACCGATCCCGGGGCTTTCCTGGTTCCTCCACGGATCCTCCGTCGAGTCATCAAAAGCGACCTCGGGTTGGCCCGTGTCGGGGTCCATATCCCTCATCGACGACACTATGTTACCACCGGTCACTCGCTCAGAGGGGTCGTTTCGGAGGAAGAGCTCGGCATCGACAAGTCGGGGGCCGAATGGCCTTCCGTCGCCATCTTACTCGAGCGACCCACGACGGAAGACCTGGCGGCGACGACTCGCGAGGTGATGCTGACAGACTACTGGCGGCTCCTGTTTCATGCCCAGGTTCACGTGGCGATGGAACGCTCGCTCGCTCGTGAGCGGACTTTCGACAACGCCCTCCGCAAGCGTGTCGACCGGATCGGAACGATCGAATTCGAGGAGGTCCGTTCCGTCCTTCGCCAGGAAGGGCTCCTTGTGACCTTGGCCGATGATCGGTCGGTTTTGATTGAATTCGGCGCTTACTACCTGGAACTCCGACGATTCGCCCCGGGCCTCATCGCGCACACGTTCCCAGCGATCGAGGATCCGATGGCCGTCGACTCGCTCCTCGCCGAGCTTGTCGATGACGAGGCGCTCTACCAAGCGACCAGGCTCGAGGGGGCCGTCGATCCGGTGATCGAACTGATCCCGGGTTCGAGCGAGGACGAAGTCGAAGGCGAGGACGACGGCACGTTTGATACGGAGCCGCGTGATGATTGGCCAGTCGAACAGGCCACGGGAGCCTCCCGGCGCCTGCTCGACCGGGCCGATGCCATCGCAATCCGAGGAAACTTGGTTCGCGCGGCAATCCTCCGCACCGAAGCCGCTCGGCGCACCACCCCCGAACTCGCCGAGTCGGTGCAGGCGGAGGCCCGAAGCGAACTCGAACGATTGGCGCGTCGACTTCAGCGCGCCCTGACCTTCGATGATTCCGAGGCCGAGCGCTGGCGACGCGCCTTGCCGGCTCTTCTGGAACGGTCGGCTCGAGGATTCTGGACCCCCGAGGCCCGTCTGCTCTATGACCTGCAAAAGGTCTGCGTCGACCACGAGCGCGAGGTCTTCACGATGGACCTCGTGGGGTGGGTCGCCTCATGGGGACGCCGCCCCATTCGTCGAGTTCAGCCTTACCTCCGCGAGGTCATGATCGCCAACCACTTGAGGAGCGCCTCGAAACGGCTCTCCTCAACCCGGCTTCGAGGCGAGGATCGGAAGCGGTTGTCGGCGCTCCTTCATTCCTCCGTCAGACAGGCCGAACGGGTCCTGAGAGATCGACTCCGAGGTCCGATCGACGCCACACTGACCAGGACCGGGTTCAAGCCGAGGAACCTGCCCGAACGCGTCGCCTATCGGAAGCTGATCGAAGAATTGCTCGACCGAATCGCGAGCCGAGGCTTCCTCTCACTCGGCGACCTCCGCGACGCCTGCTCGCGAAGCAACCTCAAAATGCCCGACCTCTCTGGCCCTCGCGAGTTCTTCGAGGGGGACCGCTTGCTCAAGGCAGACGAGGCCCTTTCCAAGTCGCTCGACGGGGTTTACCGCCAGGGCGAGGTCTACCTCCGATGGCTCCAACGGTTCAGCTCGCTGGCGTTTGCCACATCCATCGGCCGTTTTCTCACCTCTTACGTCGCCCTACCGTACGGAGGTGCGTTTCTGATCCTCGAAGGGCTCCAACACATCATTGAGCCCATCGTCCACGGCCTTGGCGGCGGACATGTTCACGTCATGAACATTCCGTCACTGCTCGTTCTCGGAACCGTGGCGCTCGGGGTCATTGACTTCCCGAATTTCCGCCAGGGATTTCTGATGGCCATGCGGGTGGTCGGCCGTGGGCTTCGCATGGTCTGCTTTGATTCGCTCGCCTGGGTGTTACGTCAACCGCTGCTCCGATTACTCTTCGTCGGCCGGTTCGCTTCCCTGTTGTGGCGGTTCCTGCTCAAACCGGCGATGGTCACGGGCCTGGTCTGGGTTCTGGCGAAATCGTTGGGCCTGGAGCAACAATCGGTTGCCTTGCTCTCCGCGATCGTCTTCGTGAGTGCGATCATCGTGATCAACTCGCGGCTCGGCCGAGACTTCGAGGAGATCGTCGCCGACGAATTGGTCCGGACCTGGAAGCAACTCTATCGCGACATCGTGCCGGGCATTTATCGGCTCATTGTGCGCACATTTGATAAAGTGCTCGAGACGGTGGACCGTTTTCTCTACGCCGTCGACGAATGGCTCCGTTTCCGATCCGGCCAGTCCAAGACAATGCTTGCCTCGAAAGCCGTGCTGGGCGCCGGCTGGTTCCTGGTCGCTTACCTGGTCCGCTTCTATGTCAACTTGCTCATTGAGCCCCAGGTCAATCCGATCAAGCATTTTCCGGTCGTGACCGTCTCTCACAAAATCATCATGCCCCTTTCGCTGAGGCTGACGAGAATTCTCGCCGCCCCCTTGATGCCGCTGGGCAAGGTCGTGGCGAATTTCATCGCATGGACGACCGTGTTCCTATTACCCGGCGTGTTCGGATTTCTGGTCTGGGAGCTCAAGGAGAACTGGAGACTCTATCGAGCCAACCGCCGTGAGATGCTCGGCCCCATTGCGGTCGGAAGTCATGGCGAGACGATCGGTCGACTGCTCCGCCCCGGCTTCCATTCGGGAACGCTCCCCAAGTTATTTACGAAGCTCCGCAAGTGGGAAAGGCGTTGGCTCCGCGAAGGCCGCGACAAGGGAGTCATCAAGCAGCGTGAGGCGCTCCACCACGTCGAAGAGGCCATCCGACAATTCATTGAACGCGAGTTTATTGCATTACTTCGCGAGAGTCGAACGCTTGGTTCGATGGGGATCGAGGTCTCCTCGCTCACCCTGTCGACGAGTCGGATCACATTCGAGCTCTCCTCGCGCGAGATGACCGGCGACGAGATCCGAATTGAATTCGTCGAACAGTCGGGGAGCCTGATCGCGGAGGTCGCCGAGCCGGGATGGCTCTCGGAACTCTCTGAGGTGCGCAGGCAAACTCTGACAACAGCGCTCGTTGGCCTGTACAAGCTGAGCGGAATCGATCGCATCCGAGTGCATACGGGCGAACCTTCCGCCCGGAATTCTCACCCGAACGATCGAGGTGGTGACGGCTCCGTGCTCATCCCGTTCCAGCGGATCACCGTCTCCTGGAAGAGCTGGGTAGAGGCCTGGGAAAAGAAATTTTCTGCCACCGGTTTCGATCCGAACTTTACTGAAGGTCTAGGGATTTTGCCCCCGACGAACCAAGCGGGGAGTCGAACTTCACGCTCCAAGTCGCGCCGAACGGAAAACGAACCCCACTAATGGGGATAGAATTACAATTGGTGCGTCGACGTGGGTGGGTACGCCTTAGCATAGAACAAAACATCGGCAATTGTGCGTAGTTATATGTTTTGGCCGCAAAGAATAAGTCCCGATTCTGGGGGAGACTTCCCATATTGACGGCACTTGACGGGCTTCGGAAATTATCAAAATCTTTCAATGATTCCTCATCGGGCTAGGAACCAGACGTAAACTGACACTGTCACCACGTTATCGGGAATTCAGCCCGGGTCCGTCGCGTTGCCAAACGAGCCAGCCCATGGGAAGGCCCGAAGACAGGGAGCTTACGCTCCCCGCTCGCCTTCCAGGCGAGCGAAATCCAGGGCACCACGATTCGTTGTGGGTCTTTGCTCGCCTTCCAAAGGCGAGCGGGGAGCGTAAGCTCCCTGTCTTTGGGCTGACGAAGAGTCCCCGGTAACGTGGCGACGGTCTCAGATAATGAGGTCTGTCGGGCGAGCTTACCCGGTTGCTTTTGGGATTTTCCTCGCCCTCGGTTCCCTGCAACGCTCTGCTTGCTAGCGGCGGTGAGGTTGCCGACATGCTCATGAAATCCGAATAGCTCGGTATGGAAGCCACGGCCGGCCGCATCAATTTCGGACGTATTTGGGGTTACCGACAGTCCTCGCCGAACACTTCGCGCGGGATAAATTGTCCGAGTTCGTTTTCTGGCGATGGTCAAGCGCAATGGTATCACCAGGCTGTGCCAATCGATCGTGAGACTTGATAGAATACGGGTTGTAACGGCGAACGACTCTCAGGCGCGAGGGATCAGGCACAATGACTGGCCACCGACTGCGCGGGGCGTGGTTGATCTTGCTCGGGTTACTGATTTCGAGCCGGTCGATGCTGGCCGATGAACCGACGGCCCCCGTGGGTAAGGCCAAGGCCCCGGTCGACTTCGACCGGCAGATACGCCCCATCCTTTCGGACACCTGCTTCAAATGCCATGGTCCCGACGCGGCCGAGCGACAGGCTGAGCTAAGACTCGACCTTCGGGACGCGGCACTCCAGCCGGCCGAATCGGGCAAGCCCGCGATCGTTCCCGGTCACCCAGAGGAAAGCACGCTGGTCAAACGCGTCTTCTCCACGCGTCAGAGTTTCGTGATGCCTCCTCCCGAGAGCAACCGCACGCTCACGGCCGAACAGCGATCCCTCTTACGAGATTGGATCGCCGAAGGGGCGAAATATCAAACGCACTGGTCGTTGACCGCACCGGTGCGTTCCCCGCTGCCGGAAGTGGGCGATCGCAACTGGCCACAGAACCCGATCGATCACTTCATCCTCGCGAAGCTGGAGTCGGAAAAGCTTCGTCCCTCGGCCCAAGCCGACCGGACGACATTGATTCGCCGGCTGACCCTCGACTTGACCGGGCTTCCGCCCACCCCACGCGAGGTCGACGCCTTCTTGGCCGACGGCCATGCCAACGCTTACGAACGACTCGTGGATCGATTGCTGAACTCGAGCCGCTATGGCGAGCGCATGGCGCTCGATTGGCTCGATGCGTCCCGCTATGCCGACACACACGGATATCATATCGACAGCGGTCGAGATATGACCCTCTGGCGAGACTGGGTCATCGACGCCTTCAACCGCAACCTGCCTTTCGATCAGTTCACGGTGGAACAGCTCGCCGGTGACCTGCTTCCAAAGCCCACCCTCTCCCAGCAAGTGGCCAGCGGTTTCAATCGTAATCACATGATCAACTTCGAGGGGGGCGCGATTCCCGAGGAGTACCAGACCGCTTACGTCATCGATCGGGTGAACACAACGGGGACGGTATGGCTGGGTCTCACCGTCGGCTGTGCTCAGTGCCACGATCACAAGTTTGATCCGGTGACTCAAAAGGAATATTACCAGCTCTACGCCTTCTTCAATAACCTGCCTGAAAATGGGCTTGATGGTCGCAAAGGGAACGCAGAGCCGATGATTCCCGTCCCGAGCTCCGCCCAGCTCGCCGCGATCGTCAGCCAGACCACGGCGATCGGTGACCTCGAACGCCGGATCCAGGGGCCAATGCCGTCAGTCGACGCCCAACAAATTCAGTGGGAACACTCTCTGAAAAATGCGATCGGGGCCGGCTGGGTGGCTCTCACCCCCGACACGATGACCGCCAAAGCAGGAACCACGTTCGAGACGCTCGAAGATCAGTCCATCGTGGTACGAGGCGCGAACCCGGACACCGACGTCTATACGCTCACCGCGCCCGCTCCCCAGCAGCCGATCACGGCGATCAGGCTCGAAACGCTTCCCGACAATTCGCTGCCAGGTAACGGCCCCGGACGCTCGATCAACGGCAACGTCGTGCTCACGGAGGTTCGCTTCGATGCGGACACGCCTCTCAAAATCAAGTCGGTGCATGCCGACTATAGCCAGGCGGACCATCCGGCGACGCACGCGATCGACGGCCGGAAGTCGACCGGGTGGTCCATCTTTCCCGAGGTGGGTAAACCGCATTCTGTGATCTTCGAACTCGACAAACCTCTGATCGCCAAGGAAGGAATGCGGTTGTCGACGACTCTGGAGTTCGAGTCGGTCTGGGCTCGGCACCAACTCGGTAAGTTTCGTCTCTCGGTCACCTCAGCGGAACGGCCTCACGAAGGGCTCGAGCTCCCGGAGCAAATCGCCAGGATCGTGGCCAGCAATCAGGCGCAGCGATCTGCGGCGGAATCGGACGCGCTTCGGGCATATTACCGGACTCACGTTTCGGCCGAGTACAAGACATTGAGTCGGGAACTCGCCGCGCTCAAGAAGGCACACGCCGACTTCGAGAAAACGATTCCCACGACCATGGTCATGCGCGAGATGAGCAAGCCAAGAGATACTTATTTGCTCGAGCGCGGCCAGTACGACAAGCACGGCGAGAAGGTTGTGGCCGGAACCCCCGCGAGTCTCCCCCCGCTGCCGAAGGGTGCCCCGGTCACTCGACTGGACCTCGCGCGTTGGCTGGTCGATCGCTCGCACCCACTCACAGCGCGCGTGACGGTCAACCGGCTCTGGCAGACCATCTTCGGGACCGGCATTGTCGAAACCTCCGATGACTTCGGCTCGCAGGGAGCCCTACCGAGCCACCCTGAGTTGCTGGATTGGCTGGCCGTCAAATTCCAGGAAGGTTGGGACGTCAAGGCGATGATCCGAATGATCGTCACCTCGGCCACTTACCGTCAGTCCGCGATCAGCTCACCAGAACTCATTGCGCGTGATCCCAACAATCGCCTGTTGGCTCGGGGAGTCCGGCACCGACTCCAGGCCGAGTTCATCCGTGACCAGGCGTTGGCGGTGAGCGGACTCCTCGACCACCGGATCGGCGGTCAAAGTGTTTCGCCTTACCAGCCGGCTGGGCTTTGGGAAGAACTGGCGTCCCGCCTCGACGGGCAAAACTGGACCGCGCAGACTTACGAGCAGAGTCGCGGACGTGACCTCTATCGGCGGACGATGTACACCTTCTGGAAGCGAACCTCGCCACCGCCGACCCTCGTCACCTTCGATGCCCCCGACCGCGAAACCTGCACCGTCCGGCGTTCTCGCACCAACACGCCGCTCCAGGCGCTCGTCCTGATGAACGACCCGACCTATGTCGAGGCCTCGCGAAAACTCGCCGAACGAATGATGCTCGAAGGGGGTTCGACTCCCGAGGAGCGGATCCAGTTTGCGTTTCGCCTCGCCACCGCCCGACGGCCGACCGACGTCGAGATTCAAGTTCTCAGCGATCTGTTCCAGGCCCAACGATCCGCGTTTCGCCAGGACGTTGCGGCCGCCTCGAAATTGCTGGGCGTCGGCGAGTCTCGCCGCAATCTCGACCTCGATGTCCCGGAACTGGCCGCCTGGTCCATGGTTGCCAGCGCGATCTTGAATCTCGATGAGACCGTCACGAAGGGATAACATGATGGCCCCGCACGTCGAGCATGAATTGCTGCAGACTCGCCGCCAGTTCTTCGGTCGAACCGCGACGGGACTGGGCGCGACCGCCTTGGCTTCACTCCTGAATCCGGGACTGCTCTCGGCATCGACCCACTTCGCGCCAAAGGCGAAGCACGTCATCTACCTCTTCATGTCGGGTGGCCCCTCTCACATCGACCTGTTCGACTACAAGCCGAAGCTGCAAGCCCACCATGGCGAAGAACTGCCCGGGTCGATCCGCATGGGGCAGCGAGTCACGGGAATGACTTCAGGCCAGAAGTCGTTCCCTTGTGTCGCGCCGATGTTCAAATTCGCCCAACATGGCGATGCGGGGACCTGGGTCAGCGAACTTCTGCCGCACACCGCAACGGTCGTCGACGACATTGCCGTCATCAAGACGCTGAACACCGAGGCGATCAACCACGACCCGGCGACCACTTATATCCAGACCGGTCACCAGCAACCAGGGCGGCCAAGCCTGGGAGCTTGGCTCGACTACGGTCTCGGGGGGGAAAATGACAACCTCCCAACGTTCATCGTCTTGATCTCGCAAGGGAGCGGCAACAAGACGGACCAACCCATTTTCTCGCGACTCTGGGGGAGTGGCTTTCTCCCCACGCAACATCAAGGGGTCCGATTTCGGTCGGGGGACGACCCGGTTCTCTACCTCTCGAATCCGCCCGGGGTCGACCCGCAAACCAGGCGGAGAATGCTCGATGCGGTCGGCCGACTCAATCGCAACGCGGCCGACTCGTTCGGCGACCCGGAGATCAACACGCGGATTGCCCAGTACGAGATGGCCTACCGAATGCAGACCTCGGTGCCCGACCTGACCGACCTCTCGGGCGAGCCCAGGTCGACGATCGACATGTACGGCATCGACGACAAAGGCGTGGATGGAGGCTTCGCGCGGAACTGCCTGCTCGCCCGGCGGATGGTTGAGCGTGGCGTCCGATTCGTGCAACTCATGCACCGGGGTTGGGATCAGCATAACAACTTGCCGAACCAAATTCGCGGCCAGTGCAAAGACGTCGACCAGCCCGCGGCGGCCTTGATCAAAGATCTGAAAGCTCGCGGCCTGCTCGATGAGACCCTGGTCATCTGGGGAGGGGAGTTTGGCCGGACTGTGTATAGCCAAGGGGCCTTGATCAAAGACAACTATGGGCGGGACCACCACGGCCGCTGCTTCACTATGTGGATGGCCGGTGGTGGGATCAAGCCCGGAATCTCCTACGGCGAGACCGACGACTTCTGCTACAACATCGTCAAGGACCCCGTGCATATCCACGACTTCAATGCCACGATCCTCCATTGCCTGGGGATCGACCACACCAAGCTCACCTTCAAATTTCAGGGGCGTGACTTCCGTCTGACCGACGTGCACGGCAACGTTGTGAAAGGACTCCTTGCCTGATCGCCTCACTCCCCCCGACGTGGCGGGGGGGGCTTCGACCTACCGATCCGATTTCACTAATCGCATGCAATGATCTGCGAATGATAGCTGTTTACTTGCCGTTCGCCTCCGTGGGCAAGAGCCAGCGAGTGAACCAGTCGAGCGCCGCTTGGTGCTGTCCGGCATTCAACCCGTGTCCCACCCCCTCGGCAACGATGATCCGAAGTCGATCAGGGGCTCCCGCTTTTTTATACGCCTCCTCGGCTGAGGCGAAGGCTTTCCTGGCGCCACCAATCGGACAGTTCAGATCGAGGTCTCCGTTCAGGATCAACAAGGGACGCCCCGCAAAAAGGCGGAGCATGCTTGGGCAATCGAAGTTGGTGAGAATTCCGGGAATAACCTTGTTCCAGAGGGCGAGACAGACCCGCGCGTTGACACTGGTCTGTCCAAGGTCGTTGGCCGCAGCCTGGTGGGCGGCCTGAATCGTCTTGGCTCGCGCTTGCCACTGATTGTTTTCAAGGCTCCAACGGAAGCTCTGCACGGCGATGGCCGAGACCGCCACGGCCACTCGCTCATCGACCGATGCAGTCAGCCAGGTTTCGATCCCGCCCATACTGATCCCGATCATGCCAAGCCGCTTCCGGTCCACATCGGGCCGAGATTCCAGGTAGTCGAGAGTTCGCCAGAGGTCCCAGCAAGTGTCGTAGTAGAACGGATGCTCCTGCGGCTCACCGGCTTTCGACCTCCATGCCCGAGTGATCGCCTTGTTATAAGCGTCCGCACCCGCCGCCCCCCCTGCCCTGTCACCGTGGTAACGCGCATCGATGGCCACGCCGATGATCCCTCGCGCGGCGAGTTCGACGAGCCACGAGTTCATCATCTCCTTATTGCCGCCGGTCCCGTGCAGCACGATCACGGCTGGTCGCGGCCCTTTGCTCGCCGCGGGACGAACCACAAGCACGGGCACTCGCTCAACCTGGCCATTCGCTCGTTTCTCGGAGGCGAAGCTGAGTTGTTCCGTCGTGAACCCTTGGGAGTCGTTCACGACCTTTTCGAACTTCACATCGAGCGGTACTTTCGGCCGGTCGAGAAGCGTCAAGAACGCTTTCCGGACTTCCGACGGTGAGGCGAGCGGTTTCGTCTTGGTTTCAGCGGGCGTGACCTGGACCAGGAGCGCCAGGGCAAGCGCATAACCGCAGTGAATGAGCATGGAGGCCTCAAAAAGGTCGATTGCCAGGGCCACGGGAAGTTGCGTCGGTGTCCACCAACCAAGAACAGAGAATCAGAATTGATCTCGTTATTCATTGCGATCAAGTCAAGGGAGAACAAGAACCTCGATATGCGAGGGGTGTTCCTTCGACCGATAAACCTTCTGGTTCGCTTTCTGGAAATCCGACTCCTTGGCGGAATAGATGTCCATAAACTTCTGTGGGTTTCGGTCGACGAGCGGGAACCAAGAACTTTGGATCTGCACCATGATGCGGTGGCCAGGTCGGAAAGTGTGACCAGTATCGGGGAGTGTGAAGTTGACAGGAGTGGGTTGATCGGGCGTGAACGCCTCGGGCCGATCTAAGCCATTGCGGAACTTGCCTCGAATGACGTCCCCCCGAACCAGTTGCTGATAGCCCCCCATGCGTTCGCCGGTCGGATTCTTTTCCGGATCGGGGAAATCATCAGGGTAAACATCGATCAGCTTGACGACCCAGTCGGAGTCGGTCCCTGACGTCGAAACATGAAGTTTCGCGTTGATTGGACCGACTATCGTGACGTCCTCTTCAAGGACAGCGGTCGAGTAGGTGAGCACGTCAGGCCGTCGCGAAGCGAAACGCTGGTCGGCGATCATGTACTCCTTCTTCATCTCGGGCGCGATGTCGGCAATATAGGGAACCGGCCTGTCCGGATCGCTCACGTAGTCATCATGCGCCTTGGAATCTTGGTCGAGTGCTTCGTCGGTGGAACCGTCAATGGCCAGGCGTCCCTTGGGCAAGAAGACCAGTGATCGTGGTTTCGCGTTCCGGGGCGGCCACGCCGAGAACTGGCTCCACTCATTCTTTCCCGTGATGAAGACCCACGCCTCGGGATGAACGGCCTTCCCTTTGTCCTTCAGATAATATTCAAAGAAGGGGAATTCGATTGTTTCTTGATAGTAACTGGATGTTTTCGCATTGAACTGGACCGAGCCCAGCGACTCGCCCGTGCCTCGGGCCCAGCCACCGTGAATCCAAGGGCCCATGACGAGCGTGTTGGATGCGTTGGGCGATTGAGATTCAATACTCCGATAGGTTTCTAGGGCGCCAAAGAGATTTTCGGCGTCAAACCAGCCCCCGACAGTCAGGACGGCGGGGCGTATCTCTTTGAGGTGCTGTCGGAGGTTGCGTGCCTTCCAGAACTCGTCATAGCTCCCATGTTCCATCAATTCCTTCCAGAACGAGACCTCGCCTTTGAAATGCGTTTTCTCGGCGTTGGAGAGGGGGCCAAGTCGGAGGAAGAACTCATAAGCGTCAGGCGTTCCGTGGTCGAAGACAAAGTCGAACTTCTTCGTGGGTTCGGGTCTGGGGCGACCGAAACGTGCCATGAAGTTAAAAGCATGGGTCAGAAAGAAGGCTCCGTTATGGTGCCAGTCGTCTCCTACGAACCAGTCGGTCACCGGGGCCTGAGGCGACGCCGCTTTGAGTGCGGGATGTGCGTTGATCAGCGAGGCCGAGGTATAATACCCGGGATAGGAGATGCCCCAGACGCCGACCCGGCCGTTATGATTCTCGAGTTTCTTGGTCAACCAGTCGATCGTATCCCACGCATCGGTGCTGTCATCAATGGACTTGTCTCCTCCGCTCCGCGCAACATTAGGTCGCACGTGGACGAAGTCTCCTTCGGACATCCAGCGTCCCCGGACGTCCTGGTAGACGAAGATGTAACCCTCCTTGGCGAAACTCTCGGACGGGCCCAGGTCAGGGCGATAGCGATCGACGCCGTAGGGCCGCGCGCTGTAGGGGGTCCGGTTGATGAGGATCGGATACTTCTGGCTGTGATCCTTGGGGGCATAGACCGAGGTGAAGAGGGTTACTCCATCTCTCATGGGAACTTGATAGTCGAATTTGGTGTAGTGGGACTTCACGTACTCCAAACCTTGAGCGGCGACCTGTCGGGTCGTCAGCCCGGCCACGAAGGTCCCCAGCAGAAAAGTCAACACCGTGGATTTGCCGGGCACTCGCATCCGTCAGTCCTCCATCGACACAGGGTGAGGGCCATCAACCACCGACAGGCCGATGAACAAAGACTAGGAAGTTAGTCCGGTCCACGTCGATACGCAAGGCGTGGCCTCTCGGAAAATGGGGCTGGCTCACGGAGGGCCAAGTGATTTCGCAACCGAGAGCAGGCAGGGGCCTCGTGCAGCCCCGCGGCTGGGGTGTCGCAGCTGATCGTTGCGTGGCTGGAGTTATGGTGGCAGGATGTTACGCGAGATTGCGTTTCATCGCAGGTTGTGTCTTGGGGTAGAGCTCGAACATGGACTCGAAACCAGCGTTCCCTTCGAAATTCCCGGTCTTCATCACACTGCCCGTGCAGTGGGGCGACCAAGATGCCTACGGCCACGTGAACAACACGGTCTACTTTCGCTGGTTCGAGAGTGCTCGGATCGCCTATTTCGGTCAAATCGGGCTCACGGAGATGATGTCCGCCGCGAAGGTCGGCCCGATCCTCGCGTCGATCACCTGTGATTACCGCCGACAGATCACCTTTCCGGAGAGCGTGATCATCGGGGCGAAAGTCACTCGAATCGGACGGACCAGCATCACGATGGAGCACGAACTATTCACTGAATCGAACCAGGCGCTTGCCGCTGAAGGCAAGTCGACGATCGTTGTCTTCGACTACTCCACCAATCGCCCTCACCCTGTTCCTGACCCAATCCGACGAGCCATCGAAGCCCTCGAAGGAGAATCACTCTGACTCGGCACCGACGGCCTGGAGCCGAGTGGAACGTGTCTCTCTCTCGCTCACGGCGACTCGTCGCCGGGCCGTCGTCCACAGACCAGGATTTCCTTAATTCCTGGCATTCGTATTAATTGATGTATTGATATATATGTTTCTCCGATCACTGCGGGGACTCCACTTAAAGCGGAGCCAAGCGTCCGATGCCCGGATCGGCGATCCGACGGCGTGCTCGTTATCGGCTGACTGGTCAGTTGAATAATGAGTTCGAGTTGAATAATGAGTTCGAACGGTGATTCTTCAAAACAGCGTTAACCTTGATCGCTGGCCATTGGTGCGGATGTTCTCCTCAGTGATCTCGATCAATAGTGAACGAACTGCAGCCAGGCGACTCCGACGAGGATCGTCACGAGCGTTAGTGGCACACCAACCTTGAGATACTCCACGAAGCCCAGGTCGGTGCCTGCGCGGCGGGCGTTCTCGACGACGATCAGGTTGGCGACCGAGCCCAGCAGAGTCAGGTTTCCCGCCAGTGTGCTCGACATCGCCAGCGCCAGCCAGGCCAGTTCCTTTTGCGACATCACTTCCATCAACGGCTTGAACAACAAGACCGCGGGGACGTTTGACACCAGGTTCGACAGAATCACGGACAAGCCGCTGACGAGCATCACCGGCGATTGTCGAAGCGCCCCCCACCCGTCGATTCCCCAGGTATGCACAACGTTCACCTCAAAGGTGTGAACGACGACGAATAGGCCGGTGAACATCACCAGCAGCGGCCAGTCGATCGCTCGGTAGAGCTTCTCGGGGCGAACCCGGTCGAGCATCAAAACCGCGGCCGCGACGAGTGCCACCAACGGGATCGGTTTCCCCGCAAAGAAGTAGGCCACGGTCATCATGCTGACCACAACGCCCTTGATCAAAAGTCGGCGATGTGTTCTGGGCCTTGACGCCGCGTTCCCCACTACCGGCTGGTCCTTCACTGCGCGAAGCACCTTGCGGTAGACGAACGCCACCACGACGAAGTTCAAGATGAGGCCGATCACGGCAACGGGGGCCAACCGAGACGCGAATCTGAGGTAGGAAATATGTGAGAGCGACCCGATGATAATGTTCTGCGGATTCCCCGTGATCGTGGCGACCGAGCCGACATTTGAGGCCGTCGCCAGTCCGATGAGATAAGGGATCGGTGGTCGCCTCAGCCGCTGGCAGAGTTGCAGGACCAAGGGCGTGAGCGCGACACAGACGACGTCGTTGACCAGAAACGCCGAGAGGACGCCCGAGAGCGCAATCGTCACCGCAAGCAGCGCAAAGGGTCCGGAAAACCGGGCAACGATCTGCTCCGTCACCAGGGCGAAAAACCCCGACATCCGAAGGGAGGCGACCATCACCATCATACTGAACAGGAGCACAATCGTATCGTAGTCGACGGCCTTGGCCGCATCCGGCATCGAGATCAGGCCGCAGGCGAGCATGGTCGCCGCGCCTACCAGAGCGATCCCCGCCCTATCAATCCGCAGCCCGGGAATCTTGCCAAGGGCCAGGGCCAGGTACGTCAGACCAAAGATTGTTGAAACTAGGGGAATCGAGGCCGATTGCATCGTCACGAGCGATTTTTCCTCCACGCTGCCGAAATTCAAAGGACCCAACATATCATCTCTGGTTCCTGTCATGTCAAGATGGCATGACAAGATCAGCGGCCGGACCCAAATGGGGAGAGGCGCTTTCAAGCAGAGAACTCGAAAACGCGAGCGTTGGCCTCTGGAACCAACGCCACGACAATCGAGGTCGCGATGGTCCCATTTCCCTCGAGAACCACAAAGCGTCTGCTTGATCCAGACGAAACGGACGAGTCCCTCCCCTGCTCTTGGGGGAAGTCCGCCACTTTTTGAACTTTGAATCGTTTTGAACCTCGATCGAACCCGGCGTCAGCGACCGAGGCGAGAGCGTTCAGAGGATGAAGGCTGAGAGGAGGGGAGAATCGAGAGCTGATCGTGCGAAGAAGCAAATCTCATGGGTTCGTACCCTCGCAAGCCTCTCGATTGTCATGGGATCCATGATGTGAGCGCGGACTGTCACCGCGATTGCAGGTCCGCCAATTCTGTTGCGGAATATGTTGAATTTCAAAAGAGTAAGTCTTGGTCGCCTGGGCTCGGGCGAAGCGGATCTTCCATCCCGTAGGTGCGAATCTTCCGAAGCAGGGTGCGAGTGCTAATTCCCAGGAGCTCCGCGGTCCGTTGCCGGTTGCCACCGGTCCGAATCAAGCACTCCTGAATGGCTTCGCGCTCTAATTCAGACAGCGTGACACTGGGGTGATGTCGATTCACTCCCACGGTCGTATGAACGGCACGAACGTTGGGAAGCAGGTCGGTCGGTAAGAAGCTTGAGAGCAGGACCGTACCGCTGGCTCGCAGTAAGGCCTGTTTGAGAACGCTCTGCAATTCCCTCACGTTCCCCGGCCACGAGTAGTCACACAGGCGTTCCATCGCTTCGGGGTCAACTTCCCGCACCTCACGGCCGAGTTCTCGACTGAAACGACGCACATACATCATCACCAGCATTGGCAAGTCGTCGCCTCGCTCGCGCAGGGCCGGCAGATGAATGGTGAAAACGCCCAACCGATAATAAAGGTCCGGCCTGAACTTCGACTCCTCGCAATAGGCTTTCAAGTCACGGTGAGTGGCGGCAATCAGACGAACATCGGTCCGTACCGTCTCGCTCCCGCCGACACGCTCAAACGACTGATCCTGCATCAGCCGGAGAACCTTGGCTTGAAGGGATAACGGCATGTCACCCACTTCGTCGAGAAAGATCGTCCCCCCTGAGCACTGCTCGAACTTGCCGATGCGGCGGCGGTCAGCCCCCGTGAACGCGCCTTTCTCATGACCGAAGAGCTCGCTCTCAAGCAAATTCTCCGGAATCGCAGCGCAGTTGAGCGCCAGAAACGGCGCTCGAGCCCGAGGGCCGTGCTGATAAATCGCAAGCGCGACTAACTCCTTGCCAGTTCCGCTCTCGCCCGTGATGAGCACGGGGACGTCCTGAGCCGCGACCCGTCCGATCGCCTTGTAGACCTCGCGCATCGCCGGACATCCGCCGATAATCGCGTCCTCGGCATCGGGGTCAGGAGCAGCATCGGTGACCACGGCCGGCTCGCGCATCCGTCGCGAAACCTCGAGCGCCTCACTGACAACCCGCTGCAACTGGCGCAAGTCGAGTGGCTTAAAAAGATAATCATAGGCGCCCTGTTGCATTGCCTCAATGGCCGCATCCGCCGTTCTCGCGGCGGTGATGAAGATCACGGGAATCCGCGCATCAATGCGACGGATCTCCTGGAACACCACAAGGCCGGATTGGTCGGGAAGTCTCAGGTCAAGAAGCACGACATCAGGCGGTCTGGCATGGATGCGGGCCAACCCCTCTGCCCCGGTGCGCGCCACCTCGACGTAGTGTTCGGGGGCCGGGAACGCCTGGCGTACCTGTGTCGGCACTAAAGCCGGCTCATCATCGACAAGCAATAGACGGGCCATGACACCACTCTCGGCGAATCGAGTGCATCGTCCCAACTCGCGTCATTCTCAGGGCTACGCCACGTTGCGCCAAGTGAGGGCATCATCAAAGTCTGAAAAGAAAGCGCGGAGCGAGTTGTGGAATCCTCCGCGATAACCGAACTTTGAGGCCGTCTCGAAGCTCTCGGGCGAGACAAAAAGGACCCATTCACCCAATCGAGGTGACAATCTGTCGCAATTGAGTGCCGACTTCATGCGGCAAATCCGAGGCTCAAAATTTAACCAATGCTCGTCGCAAGCCTCTGAAACAATTCACTTTGCGGTGGTCTTCCGCGACGACGTCGAACCATCGACCGGTCTGGCACGCTGTTTGTTTTTGCAATGGTTAATCGACTCCAAACCGCACACCCGACCTGTTTGTTGAACGAAGTATGAATTCGACCCCCAACCTTCCCGAGTGGTCACCCTTGAACTGACCGGCGGAGGAGTGCCACCGTTTCCTGTCACCCCACGTAATTTCCATGACTTACGATTGATAAGATCCAACTATGGTGGGTCCTGCCATCGCGGGCAACCCGTCAGGATGACCTGATGGTGTGGCTTCTCGGCTCAGGTTGCATGAATTCAGCACAATCGAACCTTGGGTGAATCAGAATCGCTTCCGTCACAAGGACGTCGGCACTGTGTGTTTCGCATATACTGTGTGTTTCGCATATCAAGTGACTCAGCCAAGCGACGTGATGATTCTCAATAGGGGTCGATCTTACTCGACGGTTATCAGCGGTGGAATTCTCCGGAACGATTCGTTCGATGTTCCCTCCGACGAAACCCTTCTCGCGTTGCGAGAACGAGCTTCGACCGGTGGCGAGCCACTGGGTTGAGAAGGCCTCGAACCATGGAGCATCCCACTGAGGACATCCGGACGGTTCGCCGCACGATCCGGGATCTGGTTGCGCTTTCAGCGTTCCCAACGTCCTGCTTCGGCTCTTCTCCCGTTCAGGTTGCCGAGAACCTGGCAGACATTCTGTTTGATCGGCTGCGCCCTGACTTCGTCTATCTTCGCCTTCGTGATCAGTCGGACGGGTCCGCGAGCGAGGTGTCCCGAACCCTTGAGCGGCCCGCCTCCCAGGATCAGACACGTCAGATCGGGCAGGTTTTGGCCCCCTGGTTGGATCTCGCTCATGCCGACTCGCCCTCTTCGGTTCCTAATCCGGTTGGAACCGGGAAGTCGCGGATCGTCGTCATCCCCCTGGGAGACGACGGAGAGGTTGGTGTCCTGGTAGCTGGTTCGACACAAGCTGGTTTCCCAGGTCAGGACAATCACCTCCTCCTCTGCGTCGGAGCCAGTCAGGCTGCGTTGGTGATCCAACGACATCAGGACGAGGCGGCTTTACGACGGAGCCAGCGTCCTAACCACGGCACGTTCAGTCGCATGTTTCTGCTTTCGGGATTGCTTGATCTCGACGGGACGGTCATTGATGCGAATCGTGCCTCGCTTGAATTCGGAGGCCTGAGGTGGGAAGAGGTGGTCGGCCGCCCCTTTTGGGAAGCTCGGTGGTGGGCAGATTCCGTCGCGGCGCAAACCCAAATACGGGCCGCAATTGCCGACGCGGCGTGTGGTGAGTTCGTCCGCTGCAAGGTCGAGGTCCGATGCGTCGATAAGCGAATCGCGGTCCTCGACCTTTCCCTCAAGCCGTTACGAGACGAACGAGGCCAGGTTGTCCGACTCATCCTCGAAGCAAGCGAGATCCACGACCGCACGCAAGCTTGGCTCACGCTTCTCGCGAGCGAGGAGCAATTTCGCGGCACATTCGAGAACGCGGCCGTCGGAATCGCTCACGTCGATTGCGCAGGCCACTTTCTCCGCGTCAATGAGACCCTGTGCGGCATCGTCGGCTACTCGCGCGAGGAGTTACTCGAAAAGTCGTTCCAGGACATCACCCTCCCCGAAGATCAGAAGGCAAGTCTCGCGTTATTCTCGCCGCTCTTGCGAGGTGAATCGAATCGCATCTCACTCGAGCAGCGCTCCATTCGCAAGGACGGTTCGCTCCTCTGGAGCGAGGTGTCGGTTGTTCCTCAGCCCGTGGTGACGGGCAAACCCACCTACGCAATCGCGGTGATTCACGACATCTCCGACCGGAAACGCCTCGAGATAGAGTTGAGGCAGGCGAGAGCCACCGCGGAGTCGGCCAACCGAGCCAAGGACGAGTTCCTGGCCAATGTTAGCCATGAGATCCGCACCCCGTTGAACGCCATCATTGGTATGACCGAGTTGGCTCTCGACACCCCCCTCACGAGAGATCAGCGGGATTGCCTCCAGACGGCAATGTCCGCGTCCGCCAACCTCCTCGGTGTCATTGATGACCTGCTCGACTTTTCCAAGATTGAGGCGGGGAAACTGGAGTTGGCCTCAACCGAGTTCTCACTCCGGTCCGCGCTGAGCGACACCATGCGGCTCCTCGCCCTCCGTGCCCATCGGAAGGGCTTGGAGTTAGTCTGCCAGGTCGGACTCGATGTGCCCGATGCACTCATCGGCGACGCGGGCCGGCTCAAACAGGTGTTGCTCAACCTCGTGGGCAACGCCATCAAGTTCACAGAGGCGGGTGAGGTCGTCGTGGATGTGGGTGTGGTTGAGATCGCCAGGCCGGGCGATATGGTGTCCCTCCGGGTCGAGGTGCGCGACACGGGCATCGGCATCCCTCCCGCTCATCAAGCGAAAATCTTCCTTGCGTTCGAACAAGAGAATACCTCGACCACCCGGAAATACGGCGGGACCGGCCTGGGACTGACCATCGCCGCCCGACTGTTGGCCTTGATGGACGGAACGATCGAGGTCGAGAGCCAGCCGGACCGAGGTAGCCAGTTCGTCTTCACGGTGCGGTTCCGGCGGCAGCCGCGTCGATCCGAACGCCAATGCGACCAATCACCAGCCTCACTCCATAACCTGCCTGTGCTCGTCGTCGACGATAATGCCACGAGCCGCCGTACCCTGGAGGCATGGCTCGTCGGTTGGAAGATGAAGCCGACCGCAAGGAGCAACGGCATGGCGGCGATGAACACCCTTCAACAAAGCGCAGCCGCGGGTCAGCCGTTTGCGTTGGCGTTGCTCGACACTCGAATGCCTGATACCGACGGACTGATGCTCGCCGCCATGATCCGCCGACGCGCCGAACTTTCCGCCACCCGCGTGATCATGTTAACGTCGGGGTTTCATCCGGGTGAGGAACGCCGGCTCCGGGAATTGCAAGTCGCCGGCCAACTCCTCAAGCCTGTTCAGCAGCACGAGTTGCTCGAAACGATCTTTCGGGTCATGGATCAAGCGATCGATGGCATCCCTCCCTCGGTGGAACCGTCGGAGCCACCGGCCCCCAGTTCAACCCCGTTGCGCCTCCTTGTTGCCGAGGACAACGAATTCAACGCCCGGCTCGTCGCGCGTCTGCTGACCAAGCGAGGCTATTTCGTGCAGGTCGCGGAGGACGGCCATCAAGCGCTCGCCATGCTCGGACTGGAAGAACGGCCGGCGCCTTTTCTGGATCAGCATCCGGGCGGCGACTGGGAGCAAACCATCGCCTGCGACAAACTCACCCCTTCGCCTCAGACGACGGCATTCGACCTTCTACTTCTCGACCTTCACATGCCGAAGCTCGACGGCTATGCGGTCGTCCGAGCGATCCGGAAACAAGAGAAAGTTTTGGGAGGCCACCTTCCCGTGATTGCTCTCACGGCGCGGTCACAGCCGGAAGATTGCGCCCGCTGCCTCGCAGCCGGGATGGACGACTATCTCCCGAAGCCGATCCGGACCGACGAGTTGCTCGCGGTGATCGAGGGACTGGTCCTTCACCGCTCGATTCCCCTCCAAGGAGAAGCCGCCAGTGGCGAGGGGGCATGCTCGCTCTTGACCTCCGCGACCCTGCTGGCCGCCTGCGGAGACGACGAAGCGGTCCTGCGCGAACTTTGCGAAGACTTCCGAACGTATGCGCCCGCCCGATTGACCGAGGTGCGCGACGCCCTCCGTGACCAAAACTCGCCAAGACTTCGCGACGCGGCCCACAAACTCGCGGGGTTGCTCTCCGCATTCTCCCGGCCTGCCGGAGATTTGGCGTCTGATCTTGAAGAGCGAGCCGCCCTCAACCAACTCGATCAGGCTCCGCACTTGGTCAGCGAGCTCGAAATCATGGCCCGAGACCTGATGTCCCAGATCGCCGACCTGTCGATCAAGAAGCTCCGCCTTCAGCCCTGATGCCCTCGAGTTCAGGGAATTCTCGCTCAATTTGGAACCAGGCTATTGACTCTCAGCGATTCCCGGGTACTATGTGATTCTCGCTGGTGCTGAGCACTAAGACAAAACCTGGTGCTAAACACTAAGACGAAACGCCGGAGTGGCGGAATTGGCAGACGCGCTAGCTTGAGGGGCTAGTGAGCTAACCATGCTCGTGCAGGTTCAAGTCCTGTCTCCGGCACTGTTTACGACAAAGCCCCCGCAAGGGGGCTTTGTTCGTTTACCCCCTTTCTTACACTGGAATCGGACTTCTTTGGGTATCACGAGGGAGGACCCTCGGATACTCGAGGCCGACTTCCATGCGTTGCTTCATTTGTCAGATCAAAGGCAACTGGCACGCTATGTCCTGCCCCGGGGCTTTCACCGGATCGTCGAGGAGTCCCAGCCATTCAAACGGGCGAGCTTTGACTGCCCGCCCGCGTCATGGTCGTCGGGCGCGGGTGCGACCCCATGTAGACGCAGGTCGTCGCCGCGCCCAGGGCGATGCAGGCGAGGAAATGGCGGTCACGCAGGAGGTCGAGCCTGATGAGCGGGTCGGGCCCCCGCAGGCATCAGGCCGCGACCGCCGCGAATGCGGCCGCCGCCCCGGCGCTCAGGGCGACCACGGTCCGGGACTCGAACCAATCCCACACCTGCCCTTCGGTCCGCACGATTTCCAGGCAGGCCAGACCGGCGACTAGCAGGGCCGCGCCGACCCAGTCGAACCGCCCGGGGGCCGACGATCCGGGTGCGTCGTCCGGCAGCCAGCGGACGCACGCCGCCAGGGCGAGAACCCAGAACGGGACGACGGCCAGGAACATGAAGCGCCAGGAATAGGCGTCGGTCAACCATCCGCCGATCGCCGGGCCGATCAGCAGGGCGACGCTGAACGCGGCCAGAGGGCTCGGCCGCCCCGGCCGAGCGAGGTCCGCCAGGCTGGCTTGGGCGAGCGGCACCAGGATCCCGCCGAGCAGTCCCTGGAGCAGCCGCGCGGCGATCAGCCCTGTGAAGGAGGTGGCCGCCCCGCACAGGGCGGTGGCGATGGTGAAGCCCGCGACGCACCCCAGGCACGCCCGACGGCGACCGACCCGATCGGCCAGGCGGGAGGCCAGGCGAGAGGCCAGGCGAGAGGCCAAGGGGACGGCGACGATGCTGGCCGCCAGGTACGCGTTCACCACCCACACCGCGTCGCGCCGGGCCGCCCCGACCCCGCCGGCCACGTGACGAGTGGATGCCACCGGCAGGCTCACCGAGACCACCGCGATGAGAGTCATCCCGGCCAGGGCCAGCACGGCGGCCAGCCCCCGCCGGTCCGGCCCCCTCCCGATCACCATGACGCCCTGGACCGTCGGAGTCCGTGTCATCTGCCGCCACCTGACTGGAGCCGGGCCCCGGCGTCCGGCCCGGTGGGCTCCTCCCGGATCCTGACGACCGGCACGACGGACAGGCCGGCGGCGAGCGGAGCCTCGGGCGAGTTCGGCTCCGCCAGGTCGACCCGGACGGTCAGCCGCTGGACCACCTTGACGAAATTCCCGGTGGCATTCTCGGCGGGCAGGACGGCCAGGGCCGCCCCGGTCCCGGGCGCGAACCCGCTCACCCGGCCGCGGAACACCCGGCCCGGATAGGCGTCGACCCGGAGGTCGACCGGGTGGCCGATCCGGACGTCGACCAACTGGGTCTCCTTGAAATGGCAATCGACCCACACCTCGGTGAGCGACCGGACGGCCATCATCTGCTGGCCGGCCACGACATGGTTGCCGGGGTTGACGGCCCTGCGGGACACCACCCCGTCGATCTCGGCGCGGACGTCGCAGTACCGCAGGTCCAGGTCGGCCAGGGCCAGGTCGCGCTGGGCCTGCGCGACCTTGGCGCGGGCCTGCTTGACAGCCGGGGCGTCGGGCACCAGCTTGGCGAAGATCCGGTCGACGTTGCCCTCGTCGTCCTGCTTGCGGAACTCGGCCAGGAACTGGGACGGTGTGGCCTCGCTGGTGGCCAGGGGGAGTCCGACCTGGGCGATGGTCTGGATCAGGTCGGCGAGTGCCTGTCGGACTCCGGAGAACGTCTGGTCGAGGTCGGCCGGGACGTCAGCAGGGCTCCCGCCGTCGGGCGGGTCGGGCGGCAGGCCGAGCGAGGCGCGGCCGACGCGCACCTCCTCGGCGGCCTGGCGGACCTGGGCCTCGGCCACCTTGTATGCACTCGTGCCCTGGTCGAACTCCTCGCGGGAGGACGCGCCCTTACGGAGCAACTGCTCGGTCCGGGCGAGTTCGATTTTGGCGAGGTCCCGGGTCGCCTCCTTGCTCCGGAGGGCGGCCACCTGGGACCGGAGGGTGGCCACCTGGTTATCCACGCCCTCGATGGCCATCTGGAGCTTCCACCGCTGGGCGCGGGCCAGGGCAAGGTCACCTCGGACCCGGCTCTCGGCCGCCGACAAGTCCGCCTCGGCGACCTCGACCCCGGACCGCTTCAGTTCGACCTGATTCTGGTACGGCTCCCGGTCCAGCTCGACCAGGAGGTCGCCCTTCCTGACCTGGGCGTTGTCGTCCACCACCACGCGGGCGACCTGACCGGGCACCCGGGGGGCGACGATGGTGACGTGGCTATCCACGTAGGCGTCATCGGTCGAGACAGTGTTGAGCCACTCGACGACCCCAGGCCACGCCCACCACACGACGGCCGCGAGGGCCAGTAGCCCGCCCCCAGACCCTACGCCGCGGCGACAAGGTCGGCCTGGCCGGACGGGGGACGACCACAACCGGCGGCGTCACGAAGTCCACCGGTCCGGCCCCGGTCGGGCTGGCCGTCTCGAGTGGCGCGTCTTCTGTGGTTGCCTGCTGGTGGGGATCGGGGGTCAAGTAGCATCGCCTCCGAGATCGGGCCGTTGTGGCAGGGGCACCGCATACTCCATCTTACGCGTCATCGGCTCACCCGCACAAAAGGCGTAGGCTGGAAAGAACCACGCCACCGCCGGAGCAGATTTCAATCGGTTCAGTCGTCCGTCTACTGGCGGCTCGATAAGTTCCGCGACAAGGCCGACCCCACCGGCGTGCCGTCTTCTCGCCGGACGGAGACGAGGAACGCTTCGGGGGTGATGCCGCCGTCGCTCGGCGTCGGACACTGTCATTACGGCTCGTCCGCGCCGGCTCGTTTCCACCGGAGATGGGACGTCACCGTCGTGCCCGAGCTTCGGATGAAAGTCGCCGTGCTGAGATGGAGCACGTCTCCCTCGACCCCGCCCACGCGTGGCTGATTCTGCCCAGCCCAGTTCGGGAACAGCGACACGTACATGGAGTGGGTGAGCGTCTATTTCTCCTCGTCGACGTGGAATGGGCCGGAGTAGGCGATATAGCCCGAGGCCTCATCCCGGTACTCCTCGGCGGTCCCGTCGAACCAGTCCCCGGACGCGAAGGGGGGCCGACATGCGCCCGTCAGGTGTGTACATGATGATACCCATGGGGTTTTCCCCCAGAGAGTGGAACAGCGCCGAACCGTCCACCGGACGCTCCTCGTAGGAGACGAGCTGGGCAGCCCCCGCCTCGCCCTGGAATAAATGCACTTGATCGGCCCCGAATCCGGCGTCCGCGAGTGCCCGCTGGACGGTCTGAACATCGACCCCGGCCGGGAAGTCGCCGGTGACCGCACGGGTCGGTTGATAAACGTATCCCGCGTCGCGTGGGTCATGTTGATTTGTGACATGATGATATCCCACGTGATTAGCTCGTTGTCAACGGTCACAACCCCGAGTCGACCGAGCCAGCGGCGTGAGTTGAGGGGCTCGACCCATTTCCATGTACCGAGCTCGGCGCCTGGAGGGCGCTCCGCCAATATCGAAGCGCCCGGGGGCAACTGGGATGCTCACACTTCAGCGGAAAGCACCGTGCCCCGCCCGCTGACCATACGCAAGTCCCGCAGAGCCGGTTCTGACCCGGGAAACCGAGCGGTGGGCACGCCGGCTGCCCTAACGTTCACGCGATGCCGGCCTCTCTGAGCCGGATGATCCGGCCTGAGCGGGTGCGGCAAGTTAGGAACGAATGGCAGTGGCCTGCGGCCGGTCTCGAACGCCTCCCGGTCGTGCCATGCTCTTCAGATGATGGATGCTATGTTTGAATTGCATTGAATTCTAAAACATTTTGCTTAGCCACTAAATATCGTAGGGTCCATGATATTGGGCTATTGACAATCTAAGTCTTTACGGATTCCATGGATTTACGAGAAGCGTGATCTCGCGGCGGGAACTCACATTTGGCTAGGGTGGCGCCGCTTTGCCATTCGTTGTGGTGTGGGATCATTTTTTTGGCTCCGCCCTTCGGAGGGTACACCGAACCGGGTCAGGCTGGTTTCAACTGTGCATCCCATGCACGCTCGGCCTCTCTCCGGGATGACAGCCGTGGTTCTCGTCGATGAAACGGGCGACATCCTTACTGGATACCACTGACGCTACGACCTCTCCCGTCCAACGAGTCTCGAAGGCTTGAAACGCCCTGGCCCGAAAGCGTCATCAAAACATTCTGATTTCGTGCTACTCCTTATTGGAATGGGCGTCCCGCCAATGGGGAAAAGAGGCGTTCATAACCTGTTGCCGTTTTCGGCGTCCTTGTCCCTCCTGACAGAATCATCGTTCCTGTTCGCCATCGCTGTATCGCAGGTCGATCGGGCCGGAGGGACGCCGGTGGAGCTACAAAAATGAGTGCACCCAGCATAGACGATCGCGCCAACCGCTCGGAAACGGGCGATCTCACCAGCCGCCTCAATGCCGTGGTCGAGGAAGCCAAGGAGAGAGCTAAGACCTTCCAGACGGAGGCGGAAACGGCGCGCCATGCAGTACAAGAGCGGTTCCAGAAGTTCCTCCCGATCGCCGAGCGGATCGTCGCGATCGCGCGGGAGAAGCTGGAGCAGTTGAGAGAGCGGCTCGAGTTCGACGTCATCCCGGCTCAGTACCAGACGGAGCAGTCTTACTCTCGATCGGTCACCCTCGACGTGAAGTCCGAGCTGGCTGGGGTCATCAAGGTTGCCTTCAGGCTGACCCACGACTCGGACGTGCGGCAGATCAGCCTCGCCTACGACCTCCAGATCGTTCCGGTCTTCTTCCGGTTCAATTCGCACTCCGAGTTTGAGATGCCGCTCGAGGCGTTCGACGAAGCGGTCGTGGGAAAGTGGCTCGACGACCGTATCATCGAGTTCGCGAATGCCTTGCTGGAGTTGCGCTCGACGAAGCAGCACCAGGCGCGGGTGATGGTCTCCGATACCGTGGCAGGCATCACCTTCCCGAAGTATTTCGCCGCGGCCACGCTCGACCACGACGGGACAACCTATTACTTCATCAGCGAGGAGACGCGTCGCGAGTTCGCGGAACGCCATGGCCTGAACCCATGAGTCACGAAGGCGTCCGGCCACACCCGCCCGGATCCACGGTGGCCCCGCTCCACGCCAGTTGGTCGCGACGGCCCTACATCGTGACGATCAAGGGCGGCTCATCTGCGGCGAACTCGATCTCGGTCTCATCGCCTTCCTCGCCCACGCCGAGGGGATGACGTAGGGCCAGTTCCAACGCTTGATCAACCAGGAGTCGGGGCTCCTGGGAGTTTCGGAGACGATCGCCGATATGCGAGAACTCCTAGGCCGTCGCGAGCTCGATCACCGCGCGGCCAAGGCAGTCGACCTGTTCTGTTGCCGGGTGAAGACCGCGATCGGGGCCCTGAGCGCCGTACTGGGCGGGCTGGATTCGCTCGTCTTCTCCGACGGCATCGGCGAGAACTCTCCCGAGGTCCGCCGCTGCGTTTGCGAGGGGCTCGAATTCCTCGGGATCGCCCTCGACGGAGGGGTGAAACGCAGCCGGCGAACTGTTGATCTCGACCGAAGCGAGCGCGACCCGAGTCCGGGTCATACCAACTGACGAGGAGCTCATGATCGCCCGAGCGGCCAACCGCCTCGTGGTTCCGCCGTCGTGAACCTCGGAGGCGACCAGTTCGATCGCAGCGATCCTTCTTACGGAGTCGATCGATGGACACGACGCTGATGACGGAGGTCCCCCCCCAGGCACCCACCCCTTCGGGCGATGCCCAGGGCAAGGAGGCGCCGCTCTCGCCGGACGAGCTCCGCAAGCTCGACGCCTACTGGCGGGCCGCCAACTATCTCTCGATCGGACAGATCTACCTGCTCGACAACCCGCTCCTGAAAGAGCCGTTGAGGCGGGAACACATCAAGCCGCGGCTGCTCGGTCACTGGGGTACGTCGCCAGGCCTGAACATGCTCTGCACTCACCTCAACCGGGTCATCAAGCGGGACGACCTGGACATGATCTACATCATCGGCCCGGGGCACGGCGGCCCGTCCCTGGTCGCCCACGCCTACCTCGAAGGCACCTATAGCGAGGTCTACCCGGAGGTCAGTCGGGACACCGAGGGGATGAAGAAGCTGTTCAAGCAATTCAGCTTCCCGGGGGGTATTCCCAGCCATGTCGCCCCGGAGACGCCAGGCAGTATCCACGAGGGGGGCGAGCTCGGCTACGCCCTGAGCCATGCCTATGGCGCCGCGTTCGACAACCCGAACCTGATCGTCGCCTGCGTCGTCGGCGACGGTGAGGCGGAGACCGGCCCGCTCGCTACCGGCTGGCACGGGAACAAGTTCCTCAACCCGGCCCGCGACGGCTGCGTGCTCCCGATCCTCCACCTGAACGGCTACAAGATCGCCAACCCCTGCTTCCTCGCCCGGATCCCGAAGGACGAGTTGCAGAAGTTCTTCGAAGGGATGGGCTATCGGCCCTACTTCGTCGAGGGGAGCGACACGAACGCCGTCCACCAGCAGCTCGCCGGGGTGCTCGATGCGGTCGTGGCGGAGATCCGGCAGATCTGGGACGACGCCCGCCAGAACGGGGTCATGAGGCGACCGGCCTGGCCGATGATCGTCTTCCGCACCCCGAAGGGCTGGACGTGCCCGGCGGAAATCGACGGCAAGAAGTGCGAGGACTACTGGCGGAGCCACCAGGTTCCGATGAGCGACATGGACAAGCCCGAGCACATCCGCATCCTTGAGGATTGGATGAAGCAATACCGGCCCGAGGAGCTTTTCGACGACCGGGGCCGGTTCGTCCCCGAGCTGGCCGAACTGGCCCCGATTGGGCGTCGCCGGATGAGTGACAACCCGCACGCCAACGGTGGCCTGCTGCTGAGGGACCTGAGGCTGCCAGACTTCCGCGACTACGCGGTCGATGTTTCCAGCCCCGGAAAGACCATGGCCGAGTCGGCCCGCGTGATGGGTACGTTCCTCCGGGACGTCATGAGAGAGAACCTGGAGAGCTCCAACTTCCGCCTGTTCAGCCCGGACGAGAACAACTCGAACCGCTGGCAGGACGTGCTCGAGGTGACCAATCGTTGTTTCATGGCCGAGATCTACCCGGAGGACGATCGGCTCAGCCCGGACGGCCGGGTGATGGAGGTACTCAGCGAGCACCAGTGCCAGGGCTGGCTGGAGGGCTACCTCCTGACGGGGCGGCACGGGTTCTTCTCCTGTTACGAGGCGTTCATCCACATCATCGACTCGATGTTCAATCAGCACGCCAAGTGGCTCAAGGTCTGCAACCAGATCCCCTGGCGGCGGCCGATCGCCTCGTTCAACTACTTCCTCAGCTCGCACGTCTGGCGCCAGGACAACAACGGGTTCAGCCACCAGGACCCCGGCTTCATCGACCACGCGGTCAACAAAAAGGCCGAGGTGATCCGCGTCTACCTGCCGCCCGACGCGAATTGCCTGCTCTCGGTCACCGACCACTGCTTGCGGAGCCGCAACTACGTCAACATCGTCGTGGCCGGTAAACAGCCCGCGCCCCAGTGGCTGACCATGGAACAGGCCATCAAGCACTGCACCCAAGGCCTCGGCATCTGGGAGTGGGCCAGCAACGACAAGGGGGCCGAGCCGGACGTGGTGATGGCCTGCTGCGGCGACGTGCCGACCCTCGAGACGCTGGCGGCAGTCGAGCTGCTGCGCAAGCACCTTCCCGAGCTGAAGGTCCGCGTCGTCAACGTCGTCAATCTGATGAAGCTCCAACCCTCCAGCGAGCACCCGCATGGGCTCCCGGACGCGGACTTCGACGCCCTGTTCACGAAAGACAAGCCGATCATCTTCGCCTTCCACGGCTACCCGTGGCTGATCCACCGGCTGACGTATCGGCGGACGAACCACAAGAATCTGCACGTCCGGGGCTACAAGGAGGAGGGGACGACGACGACGCCGTTCGACATGGTGGTGCTCAACGACCTGGACCGGTTCCACCTGGTGGAGGACGTGATCGATCGCTTACCGCAGCTCGGTTCCCGGGCCGCCTATTTCAAGCAGGCGATCCACGAGAAGCTGATCGAGCACAAGGAGTACATCGCCCAGCACGGCGATGACATGCCGGCGATCAGCGGCTGGAGGTGGGGAGTGAACGGTCAGGCTGGGGCGGGCGCTACCACCACCGAAGGGGACAACATCTAGCGGCGAGAGTCCTCCGCTCCGATCGGGCGCATGCCCGCGCCCGATCAGAGGCCGTCTTGGGAGTCATCCATGCCATCCGAACTGCCACGACTGTTCCTCGCCCGCCACGGCGACACGGCCTGGACCGACTCTCGCCAGCGCACCGGTCGCACCGACCTGCCGTTGAACCAATCCGGCGAGGACCGCGCCCGCGAGCTCGGCAAGAGGCTGCAGCGCTTCACCTTCACGTCCGTCTTCACGAGTCCCTTGATTCGGGCCTCGAAGACATGTGAGCTGGCCGGCTTCGGGGCGAACGCAAGGGTCGAACCGGATCTGGTCGAGTGGGACTACGGCCGCTACGAAGGGAGCCTGACCAAGGGCATCCTCAAGCAGCAACCTGGCTGGGAATTGTATCGCGACGGCTGCCCCGACGGCGAATCGCCGGAGGACGTCGCCACCCGGGCGGATCGGTTCATCTCCCGGATTCGGTCCCTCGACGGGGACGCGCTGGCGTTCTCGAGCGGGCACATCA
Source organism: Singulisphaera photorubra (assembly GCF_045290345.1). Classification (GTDB taxonomy): domain Bacteria; phylum Planctomycetota; class Planctomycetia; order Isosphaerales; family Isosphaeraceae; genus Singulisphaera. Next base: position 9,372,599 of record NZ_CP155447.1, read on the forward strand.
TCCGGATGATCGCGGCCCGATGGCTCGGCCTGCCGCCGAGGGCAGGCCGGTTTTTCTTCTGCCGGACTGCCAGCGTGGGCGTCCTCGGCTACGAGCACGGAACGCGGGACGAGCCGATACTCGTCCTCTGGAACCAAGTCGCTCGACCGCGGGAGTGAGTCGGCCCGATCAGGGCCTTGGCGTATCAAAAAGTAGGTCGTCCCGGAGAGAGGAGCGGCGTCAACGTGACGGTTGCCATGCAAATCAGGCGAGGCCCCCCCCTGGAGAGCTCCGCGACCAGCAGCCGAAGCTCCCCCCTGGGAGCCACCGTCGTCGAGGGCGGAGTCAACTTCAGCCTGTTCTCACGGACCGCCGCCGCCGTCGAACTCGTATTCTTCGACCGGGAGAGCGACTCCACCCCGTCGCGCGTGATCCGGCTGGACCCGGCGACGAACCGAACTTACCACTACTGGCACGTATTCGTGCCCGGCGTGTCGCCGGGCCAGCTCTACGGGTATCGGGTCGACGGACCTTCAGATCCCGCCCGCGGACTGCGGTTCGATCCGGCGAAGCTCCTTCTCGACCCGTACGCTCGCGGCGTCGTGATCCCGACGACCTACGATTGCGAGGCGGCGAAACGGGAGGGCGATAACGCCGCGACGGCGATGAAGGGTGTGGTCGTCGACCCGAGCAAGTACGACTGGGAGGGGGACCTGCCGCTGAGCCGGCCCTCCTCGCGTACGATCATCTACGAGATGCACGTCCGGGGATTCACCCGGCACCCGAGCTCTGGTGTCGGAGAGCAGGCCCGGGGCACCTACGCCGGACTGGTCGAGAAGATTCCCTATCTCCGGGAACTCGGGATCACCGCCGTCGAGTTGCTCCCGGTGTTCGCGTTCGACGCCCAGGCCTGCCCGCCGGGGCTGGTCAATTACTGGGGTTACCAGCCGGTTTCCTTCTTCGCGCCGCATCCGGCTTATAGCTCGCGCCGCGATGCCCTCGGCCCGGTGGATGAGTTCCGTGACCTGGTGAAGGCCCTGCACAGGGCAGGCATCGAAGTCATCCTCGACGTGGTCTTCAATCACACCGCCGAGGGGGATCGCACTGGGCCGACGCTCAGTTTCCGGGGAATCGACAACCCAACCTACTACATCCTCGAAGAAGAGGGCGCGCGATACGCCGACTACACCGGCTGCGGCAACACACTGAACGGGAATCACCCGATCGTCCGCCGCATGATCGTGGACAGCCTGCGCTACTGGGTCGAGGAAATGCATGTGGACGGCTTTCGGTTCGACCTCGCGTCGATCCTGGCCCGCGACTCGGCGGGGCAGCCACTGCCGAATCCGCCGGTCCTCTGGGATATCGAGTCGGAGCCGGCCCTGGCGGGTACGAAGCTCATCGCCGAGGCCTGGGATGCGGCCGGGCTCTACCAGGTCGGGAGTTTCGTCGGCGACGCCTGGAAGGAGTGGAACGGTCGATTCCGCGACGACGTCCGCGACTTCTTCCGCGGCGAACCGGGAGCGGTGCGACGCCTGGCGGACCGGATGGTCGGGAGCCCTGAGATCTACGGTGGCGAAGGACGCGAGGCCGAGCAGAGCGTCAATTTCGTGACGTGTCACGATGGCTTCACGCTCAACGACCTCGTCTCCTACAACCAAAAGCACAACCAGGAGAACGGCGAGGACAACCGCGACGGCGCCAATGACAACAGGAGCTGGAACTGCGGCGTCGAAGGCCCGACCGACGATCCCGCGGTCGAGGCCTTGCGCAACCGCCAGGTCAAGAATTTTCTCGCGGTCACAATGATGTCGCTGGGTGTGCCCATGATCCTCATGGGAGACGAGGTCCGGCGCACCCAGCACGGGAACAACAACGCCTATTGTCTCGACGACGAGACCACCTGGTTCGACTGGACGCTCCTGGCGAAGCACCCCGATGTCCACCGCTTCGTGAGCTTGCTCGCCGCAAGGCGATTGTTGCGCGACGTAGAGAATGAGCGTCGGCGGGTGAGCCTGAACACCCTGCTGCAGGAGGCCAAAAAAGCCTGGCACGGTGTGAAGCAGTATGCGCCCGACTGGGGGGACGGCTCCCACAGCGTCGCCCTGGGGGCGGAGCTCCGCAGCGAGGGGATCCATTTCCACCTGATCCTGAACGCGTACTGGGAGCCGCTCGAATTCGAGTTGCCGAACCTCGGCGATGGCCAACCATGGCGGCGATGGATCGACACCGCCCTCGAACCGCCGCACGACATTGCCCCATGGCAGGCCGCACCGACGGTACCGGGCGACACTTACCGCGTTGAGTCCCGCTCGGTCGTGATGCTTTTCACGGCCGCCCGGCCCGACGCGAACCCGTCAACTCGGGACCTGTAGTCACCCAAGAGCCCGCCTCCGGGACCGACGCAAATTCCGACCCGAGTCGCGAGCCGCCACGAACGGCCCATGCGTGAACCGGGGAGGAAAGAGCATGGAGTCGGGAGGTACGCACCACATATCCGGGAGGGAGTGACCATGGCGATCGGATACGACAGTCCCCTCTACGTCTTGCCCTTCGACCACCGGGCCACGTTCTCGAAAACCATGTTCGGATGGGAGGGGCCGCTCGCCCCGGATCAGTCGGCGCAGATTGCCGCCATCAAGGACGTGATCTACGACGCCTTCAAATCGGCCGTCGCGGAGGGTGTCCCGAAGGCGCGGGCCGGGATCCTTGTGGATGAGCAATTCGGGGCGAGCATCCTGCGCGACGCCCAGGCGAATGGATTCATCACCGCCTGCCCCGCCGAGAAGAGTGGCCAGGACGAGTTCGATTTCGAGTACGGTTCAGACTTCGCACGTCACATCGAGGAATTCGCCCCGACCTTTTGCAAGGTGCTGGTGCGCTACAACCCGGAGGGGGACGCGGAAGCAAATCGGCGGCAAGCCGCACGGCTGAAACAGTTGTCCGACTACCTGCACGAGAGCGGCAGGTTGTACATGTTCGAGTTGCTCGTGCCCCCGCTACCGGCCCAACTGCAAGGGCTCGGCAACGACAAGAAGGCGTACGACCTGCAGTTGCGCCCCGACTTGATGGTCCGGGCTATCCACGAGCTGCAGGACGCCGGTGTCGAGGCGGACGTTTGGAAGATCGAGGGCATCGAACGGACGGAGGACTGCCAACGGGTCGTCAAGGCGGCCCGCCGCGGCGGCCGCGACCGGGTCGGCTGCATCATCCTGGGCCGCGGGGAGGATGACGAAAAAGTGCGGCATTGGCTGAGGACCGCCGCCGGGGTGCCAGGGTTCATCGGCTTTGCGGTCGGTCGAACCACGTTCTGGAATCCGCTCGTGGACTACCGTGCCGATCGGATCACGCGCGAGGATGCCGTCGCTCAGATCGCCGCGTCCTACCGCGAGTGGGTGGATCTCTTTGAGTCGGCGAAGTGAGGGGCGGCGGGGCCGAACCGGGAGGCACCTCCCGCTCGCGTGGCCCGCAGCCACCCCGGAGAATCTCGATCGGGAGCTTGAAATCGTGAACGAGCATGCTGGTCCCACCGGGCCATCCGAAATCATCCGCCTCGGCGACGAGGAGGCGGCGGTCGGGGTTCTCTCGGAGGCCGTCCTCGGCTTGTGGGAGGTCGTCAACAACCTCACACGGCTCCGGCCGACGCGGCAGCTGCGCTACCGCGTCACCGTCTTCGGGTCAGCCAGGACCGATCCCGACCACTGGGCCTACGCGACCGTCAGGGACCTGGCCGAGGAGTTGACACGCCTGGACTGCGACATCATCACCGGCGGCGGGCCCGGCCTGATGCAGGCGGCCAACGAGGGGGCCCGTAGGGCAGGTGTGGACCCCGATCGGGGTTCCGTCGGCATCCGGGTCGACTTGCCGTTCGAGCAGGATGTCAACCCGTTCGTCGGCCAGGCCTTCGAGCACCGCACATTCTTCTCCCGGCTGCACCACTTCGTGCTCGTCTCCGACGCCTTCGTCGTCGTGCCGGGGGGGATAGGCACGGTGCTGGAGACGATGATGATCTGGCAACTGCTCCAGGTGCGGAAGCTGCACGACACGCCGCTCATCCTGGCCGGCGCCATGTGGCCCGAGCTCATCGAGTGGGCCCGGAGGTCGATGCTCCGCCCCGATGGCCCGCTGGCGAGCCCCGAAGACTTCGCCATTCCGATCTGCTGCCGAACCGGACCGGAAATCCTCGACATCATTCGCGAGCACCACGGCCGTTGGAACGTGAACCAGGAGGCCAGATCGTGACGCAACGCACCGCCACTTCCCGGAGCCCTCGGGCCGTCGGCCCCGATGGCAGCCGCCTCGACGAACTCATTGCCCGATATGAGTGTGGGTTCGTACCGTTCAGCGGCACGGACGACGCCCTCTACGAACGAAGGCTGGTCTTCGACCACGTCGTCGCCCCTGGGGAGGCCGGTCCCCGAGAGCAGTTCGAGGCCGTCGCCGCCGCGATCCGCGACGTGCTCTCCCAGCGCTGGGTTCGGACCCAGCAGGAGTATGACCGGGCCAACCCCAAGCAGGTCTACTACCTCTCGATGGAGTTCCTGATCGGCCGGTCGCTGGTGAACAACATCACGAACCTGATGCTGTCGCCCCTGGTCGACGCCGCCGCCCGGGAAAAGGGGCTGAGACTCGCCGAATTGATCGAGCAGGAGCCGGACGCCGGCCTCGGCAACGGCGGACTCGGTCGACTCGCGGCGTGCTTCATCGATTCGCTGGCCACGCTGGCGATCCCAGCCGTCGGATACGGCCTCCGCTACGATTACGGGATCTTTCGCCAGGAGATCCGCGACGGCTCTCAGGTTGAACACCCCGACCATTGGTTGGCCCGGCCCGACCCCTGGGAGATCGCACGCCCGAACGAGACGGTGACCGTCCCGCTCGGCTCTCGGTTCCAGGTCCACGCGGGCCTGATCACGGTGCAGCGAGGGCAAACGTCCAGCTTGCTCGGGGTACCCTACGATCGGCCGGTGGTCGGTTACGGCGGCCGGACGATCAACACCCTTCGCTTGTGGCAGGCCTCGACCCCGGACGTCTTCGACTTCGGCGAATTCAGCAGCGGCGACTTCTTCGCCGCGGTGTCGGACCGGACACTCGCCGAGACGGTCAGTCGCGTCCTGTACCCGGACGATTCGACGCCCCGGGGACGCTCGCTCCGATTCGTCCAGGAGTACTTCCTCGTCGCCTCCTCGCTGGCCGACATCGTCTCCCGGTTCCTCCGCCGCGGCAACGACTGGCGGACGCTGGCGGACAAGGTCGCCGTCCAACTGAACGACACACACCCGGCGATGGCCGTGGCCGAATTGATGCGCATCCTGCTCGACCAGGCCCAACTCGGGTGGGACGAGGCGTGGGACCTCACGGTCCGGACCCTGGCGTACACCAACCATACGCTGCTGCCGGAGGCCCTCGAGAAGTGGCCGGTCGAACTGTTCGAGGCCCTCCTCCCCCGGCAGTTGGAGATCATCTACGAAATTAACCGCCGCTTCCTGGACGTGGTCCAGGCGAGTCATCCCGGCGACGCGGCGAAAGTCGCTCGGATGAGCCTGATCGAGGAGGGGCCGGCGCGTCAGGTCCGGATGGCGAACCTGGCGATCGTCGGGACCCATAGCACGAACGGAGTCGCGGCGATCCACTCGGAATTGCTCAGGACCAAGACCGTCGCCGATTTCGCGACGATGTTCCCCGAGCGATTCAGCAACAAGACCAACGGCGTCACCCCTCGACGCTGGCTACTACTCGCCAACCCGGACCTGGCGGAGTTGCTGACCGAAGCGGTCGGCGAGGACTGGGTCACGGACCTTTCGACGCTGAGGCAGGTCGTCCCGCTGGCCGAGGACTCGACATTCCGGGAGGCGTTCCTGGCCGCCAAGCGGGCGGCCAAGCTGCGGTTCGTCGACTGGATCAATGCCAGGGAGGGCATCGCGCTCGACCCCGACACGATCTTCGACACCCAGATCAAGCGCATCCACGAGTACAAGCGGCAACTGCTCAACGTGCTCCAGATCGTGGTGAGCTACAACCGGCTGCGTGCAAACCCGGGCCTGGATCTTCCGCCCCGGACGTACCTCTTCGCGGGCAAGGCGGCCCCGGCGTACCGGCTCGCCAAGCTCATCATCAAGCTCATCAACGACGTCGGCGCCGTGGTCAATCATGACCCGGAAGTTCGCGGCAGGCTCCGGGTTGAGTACCTGCCGAATTATTCGGTCACCCTCGCCGAGCGGCTGATCCCGGCGAGCGACATCTCCGAGCAGATCTCGACCGCGGGCTACGAGGCCAGCGGCACGAGCAACATGAAATTCATGATGAACGGCGCCCTGACCGTCGGCACCCGCGACGGCGCCACGATCGAGATCGCCGAGGAGGCCGGCGAGGAGAACGTCTTCCTGTTCGGTCTCACCGCCGAGCAGGTCGCGGATTCGCGGGGATGGTATGACCCTCGCTGGCACTACGAGCACGAGGACGAGACCCGGCAGGCCCTGGACCTGATCTTCTCGGGACATTTCAACCGCGTCGAGCCAGGACTGTTCGAGCCGATCCGGGAGGCCCTGCTCACGCACGGCGATTACTACATGCACCTTGCCGACCTGGCGTCCTACGCCGCAACGCAATCGCGCGTCTCCGACCTTTATGCGGGCCGCGACGGGTGGGGACGCAAGGCCATCCTCAACATCGCCCACTCCGGGAAGTTCTCCAGCGATCGGACGATCCGCGAGTACGCGGCCGACATCTGGGGCGCCCAGCCTTGTCCCGTAGACTGACCGCCGACGCGACTCGCCGGCGAGGAGGTTAAGTCCTCTCCGCCCCGAGCCAACCGGATCTCGGTGGTCAGGCTTCGTTGGAGTGTCGGCCCCTCTGACCCATTGAGGCTTCCATGAACAAGCAGGATTTCCAAGCTGAGCACCTCAAGCAGCTCCCCCTCCGTGCGATCGTTGCGTTCTCGGCCCGCTGCGCGCGCAGGGTCCAGTCCCTCTCCGAACTCCCCGATGGCCATCCCGGGAGGGAAAGGCTTCGGGAGGACATCGAAGCCGCCCTCCACATGGCCGAGGGGTTCGCGAGCGGCTCGACCGCGCCGTGCTCGGATTCGGTGGCCGAGGCGCTCGACGTAAGCCGTCGTGGGGCGGACATACCCCTCCGCGCGGAAAAGGCCGCGGCGGCCGCCTCGGAAGCAGCCCACGCGGCCGCCTCCTCCTGGCACCTGACCGAATCCAAGCAGGGCGAGCCTCGGGAGCTCAAGACGACCGAGGCACGGAAATCCGTCGGCGGTCTCGCCATGGTCACGGCCGACCTCGCCGCGCGCAACGCCTTCGCCGCAGCCGTGGCAGCGTACCAAGCCGTCGGCCTGAACAACGAGGATTTCACGGCCGCGGCCCTGCACGATTACGACGAACTGCTTCGCCTCAAGCTCGGCCGTTATCCTGAGGCGGGAGACCCGATCGACCCCTCTTCCCGCGGCCCTCTGGGCCCGATCTGACGGTCTGTCGACCGGACTTCCAAGCCCGTAGAACTCCATGACCGACCGGTCTGATTACTTGACGACGACACCCGATTCTGTTTCACATTTGGCGAGATCCCTGCCGTTTGAAAGCGGCTCCCGGAAAGTCCTTCGGGCGCCAACAACCGGGCTCGGGCGCGTTCGGAACACGGCGAGACTGACCAATCGTCGGGCGGTGCCGCCCGCCTCGACCTTCTCCTGGAGTAAGTATCATGACTTGGCCAAGGCTGAGTGAGTCGAGGGGGCTCGGAGGGATCGCTCTGGGGATCGCCCTTGCGCCGGTCGCAATCTCGGGGTGCTCCCCCAAAGTTGAGGCGGCACGAACGCCGCCGCCCCCGGTGGTCTCGGTCGTCCAAGCCCGCCGGATGACCGTCCCCATCATGGCCGAGCCGATCGGGACAACGCGGGCCCTGCAAGAGGTCTCCGTCCGGGCCCGGGTACGCGGGTTCCTCAAGGAGATCCAATTCGAGGAAGGGGGCGACGTCAAGGCCGGCCAACTCCTCTTCGTCATCGATGAAGAGCCCTTCAAGGCCAAGCTGGCGGAGGCCCGTGCCAAGTTGGACGCGGCCGAGGCCAACCTGCAGAAGGCGCGCGACTCCAAGGCGCGTGAGGTCGCGACGGCCCAACTGGCGCTCGCCAAGTCGATGCTCGAACTCTCCGAGGTCGAGGAGCGGCGCGAGCAATCGTTGTTCAAGCGCAATGCCTCATCAACCGAGGACGTTCAGCGCAAGCAGGCGCTCCGCAAGAAGGACGCGGCTCAAGTCGAGGCAGATAAGGCCACCCTGGAGCAGGCCAAGGCCGACTACGAGACGAACATCAGCTCCGCCCAGGCCGACGTAAACGCGGCAAAGGCCCAGGTCAACGACGCAGACATCAACCTGAGCTACTGCCGAATGTCCTCGCCGATCAACGGCCGGATCGGGCTGGCCGAGGTCAAAGTGGGCAACCTCGTCGGCCCCGCGTCTAGCGGGGGCGGAGGTGATTACACCGAGCTCGCGGTGGTCCGTCAGCTCGACCCGATGGGTGTCGACATCCTGATCGCCTCGCGCTACCTCGATCGGGTGGCTCGGCTGATCACGCAGGGACTCCCCATCGAGATCTTCCGACCGGGGCTCGTTGGGGAGGAGGCCCGCCGGGCCGCCGGTAAGGCGACGGTCATCGACAACACGATCAATCCAACCACCTCCACTTTCCGGCTCCAGGCGGAGGTCGCCAATGCGGAGAAGACGATCCTGCCGGGTGAATACGTGAAGATCAATGCCAAGGTCGGCGAAGCCAAGGACGCAATCGTCGTCCCCGAGCAGGCCGTGGTGGAGACCCAGGCGGGCCCGACGGTTTACACGGTCGACGAAAAGGGCAAGGTGAAGGTCGTCCTCGTCCGTGCGGCCTTCGTCCACGAGGGGCTCCGCGTCCTCGAATCGGGCTTGCAGCCCGGCCAGGCGGTGATCGTCGAGGGGCTGACGTTGGTCCGCAGCGGGATGACAGTCAAGACCAGACAAGCTTCTCTCGCGACCGAGAGAGGCCCCGAAGCCTCGGCGGCGGTGCCAGACAGCGCGAGCACCACCGGAGCGGGCGGCCCGGCGGGATCGCGCAAAGACCGCCCGGCTGACGTGGCGAAGTCGAAGCCTTGATCCATGAGCCGACCGGGGCACGCCCCGACTCGGCATCCTCCATCGACCCGAACCGGGAATCCAAGAGCGAGACTCACCATGGTCAACTTCTTCATCGGCCGCCCCATATTCGCTTCGGTTCTGGCCCTGCTGATGCTGCTCGTCGGCGGCATCTGCATCTTCATCCTGCCGATCTCGCTCTACCCAGACGTCGTCCCGCCGCAGGTCCAGGTGACGACCACTTATACCGGGGCCGACGCCCAGACCGTCGCCGACACCGTGACGACCCCGATCGAGCAGCAGATCAACGGCGTCAAGGGCCAGATCTACTTCAGCTCGGACAGCACATCCAACGGACTCACCAACATCATCGCCTCGTTCGACGTCGGCTACGACCAGGACATCGCCGCCGTCGACATTCAGAATAAGGTGGCCACAGCCCAGACGAGCCTCCCCCCCGAGGTCAAGCAATACGGAGTCACGATCAAGAAGACCTCGACCAACATGGTCTGCGTCGTCAACCTCGTCTCGCCCGACAGCCGATACGACGCGACCTTTCTCGATAATTATGCACAAATTAATGTTGTCGATGCGCTCAAGCGAATACCGGGCGTCAGTGACGTGAATCCGTTCGGCCGTAAGTATGCCATGAGAATCTGGCTCGACCCGGACCGCATGGCCAACCAGCGGATCGCGCCCGCCGAGGTCATCCAGGCGATCGAGCAGGAGAACAAGCAGTCGGCCTCCGGCAAGATCGGCGCCTCGCCGGCGATGCCAGGCCAGCGGTTCGAGTACCCGATCACGTCCAAGGGGCGGCTGTCGAGGGTCGACGAGTTCGAGCAGATCGTCGTCCGTCGCAATGACGATGGCTCGATCGTGCACCTCTCCGACGTCGCCCGCGTCCAGCTCGACTCGGAGAATTACGAGACGGCCGGCTGGCTCAACGGCAAGCCCGCCGGCACGGTCCCGATCTACCAGCTCTCCGACGCCAACGCGCTGGAGATCGTCAAGCAGGTGCGGCAGCAAATGGACCGCGTGGCCCGGAACTTCCCGGAGGGCCTGGAATACCGGATCGCCTACGACACGACCCTCTACGTCCGCGAGAACATCACCGAGGTCTGGCACACGCTCCTGGAGGCGTTCTTGCTGGTGCTCATCGTCGTGTTCGTGTTCTTGCAGGGGTTCCGGGCCACGGCCATCCCCATGATCGCGATCCCCGTTTCGCTCGTCGCCACGTTCGCGATGATGGCCGCCTTCGGGTTCTCGATCAACACACTGACGATGTGCGGCCTGGTCCTGGCGATCGGCCTGGTCGTCGACGACGCGATCATCGTCGTCGAAAACATTGAGAAGTTCCTCGAGCGGGGGATGGGCACACTGGAGGCGACTCGGGCGGCGATGGCCGAGATCACGGCGCCGATCGTCACGATCGGCCTGGTCCTGGCGGCCGTGTTCGTGCCGGTTGCGTTTATCCCCGGCCTCACGGGGCGGCTTTACAACCAGTTCGCCATGACGATCGTCTTCTCGTTCCTCTTCTCGGCGTTCAACTCCCTGACCTTCACCCCGGCGATCGCCCGGCTGGTCCTGCGGCCCAAGCACGGCGAGACGAAGTTCCCGCCGTTTCGTTGGTTCAACCGCGGCCTAAAATGGGTGGAGAATTCCTACGACTCGTTCCTCGACTTCGGCGTCCGTCACTGGTGGGCGATCGTTCTGCCCTCGCTCGGTCTGCTGGCCCTGACCGGCTGGATGATTTTCGAGCGTCCCAAGGCGTTTATCCCGACCGAGGACCAGGGCTACCTGATCGTCGTCGTGCAGACGCCCGATGGCACGACCCGTGAACCCACCAGCCGAGCCGCCCAACGCGTCAGCCAGGTCGCCGGAGAACTCCACGGCGTCCGGGACGTTTTGATCCTCGACGGCTACAACGCCATCAACGCGATCAACCAGACCAATACCGCCACGGCGTTCGTCATCCTCGAGGAATGGCACCATCGGACCGCCCCGGAGTTGCGGGCCGTCTCCCTGGCGAGAGAACTCCAACGCAAGATGTCGGAGCAGATCCTCGAGGCGAGCGTGATGGTCCTCCAGCCGCCGCCGATCCAGGGCCTGAGCTCCACCGGCGGATTCGACTTCATGATCGAGGACCGCGAAGGCAAGGGGATCGAGGCGCTGGCGTCCGTCTCAGATCGGTTCCTGGACGCGGCCCGCGCCCGCCCCGAACTCGCCGGAATCTTCACCACGTTCTCGGCGAAGGTCCCGCAACTCCGGTTCGACGTGGACCGGATCAAGGCCCGTCGCCTCGACGTTCCCGTCTCCGACATCTTCAGCGTCCTCCAGACCAACCTGGGGTCTTACTACGTCAACGATTTCAACCTCTACGGAAAGACCTGGAAGGTCATGGTCCAGGCCGAGAGTCGAGATCGCCAGCGCCCCGAGGATGTTGCCCGCCTCTATGTCCTTAACCGCAAAGGGGACAAGGTGCCGCTCAGCGCCTTGGGCGAAGTCAAGTACGCACTCGGGCCGATCGATGCGCCGCACTATAACATGTATAACGCGGCACGGATCACCGGTCAGCCAGCCGCGGGATTCAGCTCGGGCCAGGCGATCACCGCTATGCAGGAGGTGGCCGCCGAGGTCTTGCCGGAGGGGTTCGACTATGAGTGGACTGGTACAACATATCAGGAACAGAAGACGGGAAACCTGGCGCTCTATATCTTCGCCTTGTCGATCGTCTGTGTCTTCCTCTTCATGGCAGCCCTCTACGAGAGCTGGATTCGGCCGCTGGTCATCATCCTGACGGTCCCTCTGGCAACCTTCGGGGCGATGATCGGCCTCTGGCTCTACGACATGCCGCTCGACGTCTTCGGTCAGATCGGCCTCGTGATGCTGATTGGCCTCGAGACGAAGAACGCGATCTTGATCGTCGAGTTCGGCGTCGAGCTGATGGAGAAGCACGGGATGAGCATCATCGAGTCGGCCAAGGAGGCGTCTCGCCAGCGGCTCCGACCGATCCTGATGACCTCGTTCGCCTTCGTCTTCGGCGTCCTGCCGATGGCCCGGGCCACTGGCGCCGGGGCTTACAGCCGCAACTCGCTGGGTGTGACGATCGCCTTCGGCATTGCGATCAGCACGGTCCTCGGCCGTTTCGTCATCCCGATCTATTACGTCCTGGGCGAGCGGCTCCGCGGAGCAAGCAGCCTCCCGGCTCAATCGATTCCGGCCACGCCATCTGATGATAACGGACAGGTTCATGAGTCCAAGTCCTCCGAGCCCGTCGGGGCGGAGGCGGGGGGTGATATCGCCAAATAACAGCGGGTAATCCCGTGGGCAGTGGTCATCCTCAATCCTGTAACTTGTCACGATCAGGCTTATACGTCGGCAACATCGCTGACGGATCCGCTGGAGTCATCAACCATGCGAGTCTCTGCGACATTCCTGGGGGGCCTTGCACTCTCCGCAACGCTGGGGCTGGTCGTGGCCCAAGACCGGCCAGTGCAGGAGCCGGCACCGGCCGCCGGCCCGACCGCGGCGTCCAAGGAGAGGGAGGCCGACGCCCAGGCCATCACTGAGCTGCTTGCTGCCTTCGTCAAGGCCTACAACGCCAGGGACGCCAAGGCGCTCGGGAACCTGTTCCTACCGGACGCCGAGATCGAGGACGACGACGGCGAGATCACGTCGGGACGCGATGCCATCGTCGAGCGCTTCTCGAGCACGTTCGGCGAGGGCAAGCGCGTCACGCTTTCCGTGAATACCGAGTCGCTCCGCTTCCTGGGGACGGACCTCGCGATCGAGGAGGGCACAGCGACGCTCACGGGCGAGCCGGACGACACGCTCAGTTCGAACCGGTACAGCGTCATCTACGCCAGACAGGACGGCCGCTGGTTCCACTCGCGGATCCGCGACGAGCCGCCAGACGAGGTCTCACCGCACGAGCGGCTCACCGAACTCGAATGGATGCTCGGCGAATGGGTCAACGAGAGCGATAACGAGATTGTCTACACCCAATGCAAATGGGCGGATGAGGGGAACTTTCTACTCCGCGAGTTCGACGTGAAGATCGAGGGCCGTATCGCCCTGAGGGGCACCCAGCGCATCGGCTGGGACGAGCAGCAAAAGCAATTCCGGATGTGGGTCTTCGATGACAACGGTGGATTCGCCGAGGGGTTGTTGGCTCGTGACGACGACCGCTGGGTCATCAAGGGTTCGGGCGTCCGATCAGACGGACAGTCGGTCTCGTTCACCAACGTGATCACCGTCCTGGGCAAGGACCAGCTGCGCTGGGAGGTGTTCGACCGGACCGTCGGCGGAGTGGCCATCCCCAACACCGACCGGTTCGAAGTGGTTCGTCGTGCCCCCCTTCCAGGCGACTGAATTCGTCACGGGCGGTCGGCACTCCCCGGTCCCAAGACGATGAGCGAGAATCCCAGGAGGAGAGCAATGGCACCCCGACTCGGCAGAGGACTTCTGATCGTTTCGTTGGCGCTCGCATGCGTTCTCCCGTCGGCCTTCGCCTTTCGCGGGGGACGTGGCGGCGGAGGCGGTGGCGGCATGCGCGGTGGCGGGGGAGGCGGTATGCGCGGCGGCGGGGGAGGCGCCATGCGCGGTGGGGGAGGCGGCGGAGGCTTCGGTGGTGGCGCACGGCCTGGTGGGGGCTTCTCTCACAGCCCCGCGGTCAGCAGCCCCCGGCCTGCGCAGCGGCCATCGGGTGGGGGCGGAGCTGGAGTCGGGCGCCCGGCGACACGCCCCTCGGGACCGTCGTTAGGGGGTGGACGTCCTGGGAATTCCGCCGGGCGTCCCGGCGCAGGTCGGCCCGGGAGCCCTTCCGGTGCACTCGGTTCCGGTAATCGTCCGCCCATCGGTGGGGTTGGCGGCCCTGGAGGCGTCGGAGGAGCCGGCCGACCTGTAGGCGTTGGAGGAGCCGGTCGACCTGGTGGCGTTGGAGGCGTCGGGGGAGCCGGTCGCCCCGGAGGCGTCGGCGGGGTTGGCGGCCCCGGAGGCGTCGGCGGAGGTGGCCGCCCCGGAGGAGTCGGAGGCCCTTCTGGCTCACTCGGTCTCGGTAACCGTCCGCCCATCGGCGGGGTCGGAGGACCCGGCGGCGTCGGCGGAGTTGGCCGCCCCGGAGGAGTCGGAGGTGTCGGCGGGGTCGGAGGCCCCGGCGGAGTTGGCCGCCCCGGAGGAGTCGGAGGTGTCGGCGGGGTCGGAGGCCCCGGCGGAGTCGGCCGCCCCGGAGGAGTCGGAGGTGTCGGCGGAGTCGGCCGCCCCGGAGGTGTCGGCGGGGTCGGAGGCCCCGGCGGAGTCGGCCGCCCTGGAGGCGTCGGAGGAGTCGGCGGAGTCGGCGGAGTCGGCCGCCCCGGAGGCGTCGGAGGTGTTGGAGGTGTTGGAGCCGTTGGAGGCGTCGGAGGTGTTGGAGGCGTTGGAGGCGTTGGAGGCGTTGGAGGCGTCGGGAATGTGGCAAACGTTGCGAACGTAGCAAGCGTAGGAAACATTGGAAACGTGGGAGGCGTAGACCCGGGCTACGGTGTTGGCCCACCGGCTTACAACAACTGGCGAGGAGCGTACTGGGGAAACCATCAGGGATGGGCCAACGGTTACTGGCACGGATACCATAATACCAACAACTGGGGCTGGGGCCGGTTCGCCGCCGGGACCGCGGTCGGCCTGTCGGCATGGGCTCTCGGCTCGTCGTTCTACAATTGGGGCTACAGCGGCGGCTACTCGAACCCCTACTATGGCGAAGCGGTGGTGGCCCAGCCGATCGTGATCGAGCAAATGGTGGCCGGCGAGCCTCAGACACTCAGCGTACCTCCTCTCGCGTACGACTACAGCCAGCCCATCGATACGCAATCGACCCCGCCCCCCGCGGACGTCGCCGACCCGGCCATGGCGAATTTCGAATCGGCCCGCGTGGCGTTCCGCTCCGGCGACTTTGCTGGCGCCCTCCGTCTGACCGACGAGGCTCTCAAGGTGCTGCCGAACGATGCCACCCTTCACGAGTTTCGGGGCCTGGTCCTCTTCGCGGTGGGCAAATACGACCTCGCCGCGGGTCCACTCTACGCGGTCCTCGCCGTCGGCCCCGGCTGGGATTGGACGACCATGATCGGACTTTACCCGAGCGCCGACGTCTACACCGCCCAGCTCCGCGCACTAGAGACCTATATCAAGGCCAACCCGACCTCGACGGCCGGGCGATTCGTCGTGGCCTATCACTACCTGACCCAGGGGCACATGGACGCGGCTGTGGCCCAGCTCAAGGAGGTTGTGGCCCTGGCACCCCAGGACACGCTCTCCGCGCAGCTCGTGAAGCAATTCGCCAAACCCGGCACGGAGCCAGCCACGCCGACCCCGCCCCCGACGGCGGAGACAACGGTCAAGCCGGGTAGACTGCCCGGCAACTGGACCGCGCAACCGAGCAAGGACACGACCATCCGGCTAAACGTCGCGAACGACGGGGCTTTCACCTGGACGGTGGACTCCAAGGGTAAGCCCCAACAGCTTGCCGGTAAGTGGACGCTGGGCGACGATGTGCTCACATTTGCACAATCGGGGGAAGGGGGAGCACTGGCCGGTCGCATCGTGTGGCAGGCCGACGACAAGTGGAACTTCCGCGTGTTCGGTTCCGGGTCGGGGGACCCGGGGCTGACCTTTACCCACTAATCACGACATCATGGGGCCGAGTTCGTTTCGAGCCGACGGCTTCTGACTCTGAATTCGACCAACGGAAACGATAAAAGAAGGACCAAGTCCTGATCACGGTACGGCAACGATCGCTGGCGCGCTATGCGGATCGATCATCTCAACGGTCGATCGCATGGGCCCGCGAATGGAATTTCTGGATCCTGCCCAATTGAAGAACCTGTGGGACCAACGCGTGCCGTTCCAGCCGAGGGTAGACTCAGACCCTGAGCCGGTTGAGGGACACGACAAGGGCATGAGTCGCGGGTGATTTGCTCAGGGGCTCTGTACAGCGGCTTGCCGGGAACGGGTTGCCCCGGCTAGGGTCGGTCTCGTGTCACGGCTGCCACGGCTTCAACGAGGCCGAAGTCGAGCACCGTGACGAAGCCGTATGGCGCGTGGCCCTTGGGGACTGCTAGGCCGGTCAACACCGCCAACGCCACCCGACGGCAATGGACGCACCCCCGGGACGATCTCCGCCGAGGCAGCCGCCACCGTGGAGGAAGCTTATGCTTGAATGGGATTTGGCCCAAACAGTTTCGGGTCGAGTTTGGAGAGCATCCTTTTGAGTCGATGGATCGACTCGTTAGTCGCTTGTTCTCCGATCGCAGCCATTTCATCGGCGCGGGTGAACTCGGAGAGGTCAAACGAAGTGACGTCGGGCTCGATGACGAAGTCGGCCGGCTTGACTCCTACCTCGTTCATGCTGTAGCCCTGAATCATGTTTGCCCGCATGACCACTTGAATCGTCGAGAAATACTTGCTCATTCCGCTGCTCTTCTTGCTACGAATGCCCATAAAATCCCGCTCGAGTTTCGCTGTCACCGTCGATGCAATGACAAAATTGCAGCCCCTGGCGACCAATTCATTCGCAGGAACGTTGTTGAGCAAGCCGCCATCAATGAGCGCTTGGTCGGACCGAATGATCGGAAGCGAAAGAGGCGGCAAATTGATGCTCTCCAAGATATTGTGGGTTGCATCGCCGGTGTCTCGCATGAGAGGAACCCCATCAACGAGATCGACGGATATTGTGATCATAGGAATAACCAATTGCTCCATATGGAGATTATCCAAGTGCTTTCGTAGCATCGGATCGAATTTATGGCGACGATATTTGTGGAGCAGATACCAATATCCGCCGGCGGGGAGCTGCCGGAAGAACCACGGTGGCAGCAAATCCCGCTTGAAGCACTGGGCAGTGTATTCTGGATCCATCCCTGAGGCGTAGATGGTACCCGTCATTGCCCCAGCACTGGTTCCGGCCAGCATGTCGACGTAGATCCCATTCTGCTCCAAGGATTTGAGCACGCCCAGATGGGCCATTCCGCGCGCGGCTCCCCCGCCCAGTGCCATGCCGATCTGCACGCCGCGCAAGTGATGGACGATGCGTTCGATGCCCTGTTGCAGCAGCTTTCCCTGATTCGGCTTCGGCTCGCCGGAGTATGTCTTGAAGTCGCGGGCTGCCAACTTATCGAGTTCCGGGACATACGGTGGCGCCGGCGCGACATGTTCCAGGATCCACACGATGCGAACCTTTTCACGCAAGCGAGGCGCGGAACTCTCCAGTGTTTTCAACCTCTGCACTGCGGCCGCGGCATCTTGCGGCTGGATGCACCAAAGCACGATATCCGAGTAACTCATCACTCGAGTGAGATCCTCAGAGGAATGGTCCGCTCGAAGATCGACGAAGAGACGGCCGTAGGAGGCCCAATTCTTCAGGAGTTCTCTCACCTCGTCGCGTCCCACAAACACGCCATTCTCGTAAAGCAGCCTGTACGGGATACCCTCCTCCGATTTCCAACGTTCGTCGTCACCTGCCACGCAGGGGGACTCGCCAAGCTGCCGCAGCCTTCCTGCCAAGCGGCTCGTCAATGAGCGGCTTGCGCTGGAGTGATGAACGACTCCGACCACCGCCGGCTTGGGAAGGTCACGGTCGACTGTCACCAACTGCTTCACGATATTGGCGGCGATCCGAAACATCGTGAGCTGGAACTCACGATACTTGGACGTCAGGTGAAGTAACTCGTCCAATGTCAGCCGAACCACGGTGGTTGGCTCGAGGGTTTCGACCTGGAGATGCGATCGATCGGGCAACAGCACGGAGAACAGTCCCACAACCGATCCGCGACCGAAGATATCGTGATTGATCACTTTGCCAATTCGGTCGAAGAGCCCACATGCGATTCGTCCGGTGACGACGAAGTAAACATGGTTGATCTCCGAATCCAATTCGATGACGACTTGCCCCGGTTGGAACTCCATCAATTCGGCCGTGGCGGCAATCTCCTGGATCACCTCCTCCTTGAGTTGGCGAGCCCAGTCCAGACGTTGGAGTTCGACGCAGAGCCGCTGCTGATCGAGATTCATAGGAATACCCTGTCAGTACGTGCGGTCGACCCACTGGCCGTAGAGGTCTACCAGCAGGTTCAGGCTCTCGCGGAGCGTCAGCTTCTCGGTTTCGAACCGGCCGATCTCACTGGTCGAGGCGGAGGCATGCTCCCCTGCCCCACCCACCATGGTGCAAATCGCGGGATCGACAAACAAGCGATAAGCGATCGTTGAGATCCTCGTACCCGGCCAGGCGGCTGAAGCGGAACCGACGGAGGAGCGACACGAGGCTGTGGCCTCGGCCGGCCCCAGGTCGGAGCGCCCTGGTTGGGCAGTCACCCCTCGGGAGCCCCTGTCCTGACCGCAGGAATCGAGCGAAAACCCTGGGAAACCAGGGGAGGGGTTGGCGCAAGTCCTGTGCCACACCCTGGGGTTCATCTGGGAAATCCGGATCAGGGCGACGAACTAGTCCGCCTCGCCAGGGAATCGTCGACTAGGCGGAGGATCTCGGCGTCGCGGAGCGGATCGATCGCGGCGCCGAATCGAGCATTGACCGTTTGTATGAATTTCCGGGCCAGCTCGGCTTGTGCCAGGGTCCCCGGGCGTCGGAGGTCCGCGAGGAAGAAGCGATCCGAGGAGTTGCCGGGCCGGATTCGATCCAGCCTCCTCCCCGCCACGACGGCGTGGTCGCGACTCTCCAGGGCAGCGAGCCGCGCAACCAGGTCCAGGTCGAGCAGCGCGATCTTCCGGTCGCCGGCGGCCAAGGCCCGGATCTGGGCGTTATACTTCCCCATGGCGGCCGTGCAGTCGTCAGCCAGGCGGACCGGGAGGCGCCCTTCCTGGAGCGGCCCGTCGAACTCCGGCAGGTGGCGGATGTCGGGGACCGTCGCCAGCACGAGCCGGACCTCCGGGTCGGCGGCCCGGATGGTGCCGACCGCGAGTCGGTAGTTGGCCAGGGCCCGGGGTAGCGCCTCCTGGAGCCCAGCCTTCGGGTCGGACTTGGACATCGCGTCGATAAAGTCGTTGCCGCCGATGAAGACGAAGACCGTGCCCACGTCTCCCCGGGCGACCTGTGCGGCCAGCCCCGTTTGCTGGCCGGTGGCGATCATGTCTCCGGTCGTCGCGCCCGTGCGGGCCCAGTTGTATTCGAATCCCCGATCGCGCGGCGAGCCCCAACCGGACGCGCTGAAGCGGCCGAAGTCGAGGCCGCGGGTCAGGGAGAGGATCTCGACCCAGTTCCGGGCCGTCCTCCGATCGGGCAAGGTGAACTGGTACTCGTCGGAGTAGCTATCCCCCAGGACCCCGATGCCGCGGCGGTTGACGGCAGAGGCGGTTGAGCGGGAGGCGGAGTCGACCCCGCCGCTAGCTACGAGTGAACCAAGGCCGAACCACGCCTCTCGTTGCGATCGTAGCTTGTCACTCGTCCGGAATTCGTGCACGATGCCCGCCACGATTGCGAGGTCTCCCTCCAGGCTGAATCGGCTGTCCTGGCGAGGGACGTGCTCGATGACGCGCTCGGCCGGTGGAGGATAGACCGGCTCCAGGAGCGGTGACGCCCACATACCGTGTCGCCCGTTGCCGGGCAAGTAGACGGCCTGCTCCAGGGTGAGCGGTTTCTCGAGCATGAGCCTTGAGAGCGACACGAATAGGGAGATGCAGATAGGATATCGGGTGGCGTTCTCCATATCGCCGAGTCGGACCGTCTCGGACAGGGCCAGGCCCTGCGAGCGAAAGGCCTTCTCCGTCATCTCCAGGCAGTAGAGCGCAGAGTCATCCAGGTCAAAGCTGTAGTCGAACGGCACTTTCTGCTCGAACAGTCTCCGGCAATGGGCGAGCACTCTGGGGATCACCATGCGCCGCTCGACCTTGATCCGCTTCACGCCGAACGCCCCGACGTTGTCCAGGATCCAGACGGCGAACGGTGTCCGGCCGACGCCCGACTTGATGCAGTCGTAGACGACCGGCACACCGTCCTCAATGGCGACGATCCCGGTGTGGGAAAACCGACTGCCGCTCGCGCCGGCGAGGAATCGGCTGAACGGGAAGAAGTTATGGAGAATCCTCGCGTCGCCCATCCGAAATACGATGTCGCCGTCACGGAGCACTGCCCGCCCCCACTGGTCCCATCGCGTCATTACGGGGGTCATCACGATTGAGGGAAGCCGGCCCTCGGCCCGCGCAAGGGTCGCCGCCGGGCCCCAGGGATTGCCTTGCCAGCCCGGTGGCGCGAAGCGATCGGAGAGATCGCTGACATCCTGCGCGTGTGCTCCGAAGAGGACTAGCCAACGCACGATCCAGAGCATGGGAGGCCTCGCGATGGGTCGGTTGGTGGTGACCGTCACACCCGCATGCGGTTCATGATGCCGATGTCACCATCACAGCCGCGAACTTCAGATTGCTCCTCGGAATGGACTGCCAGTGCCCCGGGATGGCCCAGATCCTCGATGCTCCTAGCCGACTTCACCTTCTTGAGAGGGAACGTTAAGCGACCGGCTTGGGGATTCGCCTCAAGGCGAATCCAAGCATGAGCCACGATACCCCGCGGAATAGGGTGCTGATGCCGACAAGCAGGCCGATGATCCTCAGCCCCGCCATCGGCAGCTCTCGCCAGATCATGACACCGAGCACGACGTCGATCACGCCGCTCAGGAACAGACACCCCCACCCCTCGAAGCGGTGTGCGAGGGCCGCGACGGCCCGGAAAATGCCGCCCACGAAGAGGAAGCTCGCCAACAGGATCGTCAGGATCATCCCACCGTGGATGGGGTTCCCGAGCAGCATCAGCCCGATGACGACACCCAAGATGCCCGAGAGCAGAGCGAGGAAGAACCCGCTCCACTCGCGGCACCAGAAGGCGCCGACCGCCTCTGCAACGCCCCCGACGAGAATCAAGGCCCCAAGCATGGTCACGGTCGCGAGCGTGGCGACGACCGGGAAACCCAGCATGATCGTCGCGAGCACGATCAGCGCGACACCCAGGGCCACCAGCCAGATCCACTTGCTCCGGATCGCCTCGAGTTCGTGGCGGATCACCCGGCCCAGCGGTCTCTGCTGTAGGTCGGTCGTGCTCATGGCTGTGCTCCGGGAAGTCCCAGTGGGGCTCACGTTCGATTGCCGTTCATTCAGCGGACGGCGCGCGAAGAAATCCCGTCCGTACCAGGTTAAGTACGACAGGTCGATCTCGACCGGTTTCACTCTCTTGGCACGAGAACTTGACCCTAACTTATCAGCAGAATCGATTAATGCAGTTCCTGTCAACAATTAAGACAAAAAAACCTTCGGTTTTGTCGGCCCCTCCTCTTTTCATGAGTTCTCGCCGGTAGGTGTCCTGATTTCGCAGTCACGCGGCATTCTGTCTCAGTCTGGCATCGGTCGCTCCGGTGACACACGATCGCGACTCCCGCCGGTGACGTATACGGTGTGTCTGATGAGCCTCCGTTGTCCGCATGACCCCGGAGGGGTTACCAGGCCCGAACACGTCCCAGAATCCGTTGATCCGGCATCACCGGCGCATCCCGTGGCCTTTCCCAAATAAAAAAGTGGCCGAAGGGAAATGTCGGTGATATAGGAAAATGTTTGGTTGCCGAAGCGGTAGCGACACTACCCCAAGTCAAGTCGTGTCCGAGATCGAGACCACGCATGGATCTGGGCCGTTGCGGGTTGGGGTCACGAACCCTCGCCCAGTGGATCGGTGCGCCCAGCCGGGCCGGTCAGCAGAGATGCCTCCTGTGAAGTAGGGAGCGAGGCCATGTCGCAGATTCGATCTCGTTCACCCTGGGAACCACGTCGCCGATCGCGGCGCCGTTCTACGGCCGTCCGCGCCCTGCGGTGGGCGGTAGAACACCTGGAATCGCGGGTCACGCCCGCGACGATCGCCGTGACCGGCATCGGCGATACGATCGCCCAGGACGGAGTGGTGACACTGCGCGAGGCGATTACCTCCGTCAACGACGGGGCCGCCGTCAACATCGATGTGGCGGCCTCCGGAGCTTACGGCACGGACGACACGATCAACTTCGCCATCCCGGGCCTGGGGATCCGGGTGATCACCGTGACCGGTTCGGCCCTGCCGGACATCGTCAAGACGGTGATCATTGACGGTTTCACCCAGCCCGGCTCGAGCTTCGGTGCTCCGCGGATCCAATTGGACGGGGACGCCACGAGTTTGGGTGCGGCCGGCCTGACCCTCTCCGACGTCAACGGCGCCCTGATCCGCGGGCTGGACATCACCAATTTCGATCAAGGCGGCACGGCGGCTGGCATTCGAATCACCGGCGGGTCGAATAACCGCGTCCAGGGCAACTTCATCGGCACCGACGCCAGCGGTACCGGGGGCCAGGGGAACCGCAGCGGCGTACTGATCCAAGGCGGGAGCACCGGCAACTTCATCGGCACCGACGGGGACGGTAACAACGACGCCGCCGAGGGCAACGTCATCTCGAGTAACTTCGAGGGCGTCGTGATCAATAGCGACAACAACCGCGTGTCGGGCAACTTTATCGGCACCGACGTCAGCGGCACGGCGGACCTGGGCAACACCATCGACGGCGTAAACATCACCTTGGGGACAGGCAACATTATCGGCACGAACGGCGACGGGGTGTCGGACACCCTCGAGCGCAACGTCATCTCCGGACACATCGAAGGCCCCGGGGTGATGATCAGCGGGCCCCTCTCGACCGGCAATCGCGTCGCCGGGAACCTCATCGGCACGGACCTCACCGGCACCCTGCCCGTGTCCAACTTCGTCGGTGTGCAAATCTCCAATGGCGCGTCGGGCAACATCATCGGCACGAACGGCGACGGGGTGTCCGACACCCGCGAACGCAACATCATCTCCGGCAACACAGGAGACGCGGTCCAGGTCAACTTTGGAAGCGACAATCGCGTGTCGGGCAACTACATCGGCACCGGTGTCAACGGCGTGACGGCCCTCCCCAACCTCGGCGACGGCGTATCGATCCTCCAGGGGACCGGCAACATCATCGGCACGAACGGTGACGGGACAGCCGACGACCTGGAGCGCAACGTCATCTCCAGGAATAACACAGGCGTCATTATCAACGGCACCAACAACCGCGTGTCGGGAAACTTCATCGGCACCGATGCCAATGGCACGGCGGCCCTGAGCAACACCTTCGACGGCATAACCATCAGCGCCCCGTCGTCCGGCAACATCATCGGCACGAACGGCGATGGGATGTCCGACGGCCTGGAAGGCAACGTCATCTCCGGGAACAACGGCCATGGCGTCGTGATCGATGGCGACGAGAATCGCGTGTCGGGCAATCGGATCGGAACCGACGTGACCGGGACCGCGGCCCTACCCAACTTCGCCAACGGGGTGCTGTTGAGGATAAGTGCTTCGAACAACGTCATCGGCGCCGGCAGTGATGCGCCGGGCGATGCGGCCGAAGGCAACATCATCGCATTCAACCCGAGGGCCGGGGTGGCGATCACCGGTGCCAGCTCGACCGGCAACCGGATCTCGCGCAACAGCATCTTCGCCAACGATGCTCTGGGCATCGACCTGAACGCCGACGGCGTGACGCCCAACGATCCCGGCGATGAGGAGACCGGTCCCAACGACTTGCTGAACTTTCCCGTCCTCACTTCGGCACAAATTGAAGGCCCGAACCTGATCCTCGAGGGCTTCGCCCGGCCCGGTTCGGAAATCGAGTTGTTCATCGCCGATCCGGACCCGACCGGCTTCGGCGAGGGCAAGACGTATCTGGTGACCCGCGTCGAGGGCGGGACCGACGACCTCGACGCCACCACCGGCAGCTACGGCCCGACGGTTCACGGACTCAACGTGGGCAGCGACACGACGAATCGCTTCCGCTTCGTGATCCCTCTGGCCTCGCTGCCGGGGGTCGCGGGGGGCACGGCGCTGACCTCCACCGCCACCATCGCCGGGACCACCTCGGAATTCAGCGGCAACGTCGCCGTCGCTCCTCCTTTGGAAGCCGATCTGGCGGTGACCAAGACCGTCGACGATCCCGCCCCCAACGTGGGCGACCTGATCACGTTCACGATCACGGTGACCAACAATGGTCCGGGCGATGCCACCGGTGTCCAGGTTGGCGATCTGCTCCCCCTGGGCGTCTCGTTCCTCGCGGCAACGCCTAGCCAGGGGAACTACAGCGCCGCCACGGGCCTCTGGACGGTGGGGGACGTCGCGAATGGGACTTCGCAGACACTGCTGATCACGGCGATGGTCACCAGTCCGGGCGTCGCCACGAACAACGCAGTGCTTTCCGGGTCGGACCAGGTCGATCCCAACTCGGCCAACAACAGCGCGGCGGTCGTCGTGACACCACGGCAGGCCGACTTGGCGGTGACCAAGACCGTCGACGATCCCGCCCCCAGCGTGGGCGACTTGATCACGTTCACGATCACGGTCACCGACAACGGCCCGGACGACGCCACCGGAGTTCAGATCGGCGACCTGCTTCCCACGGGGGTCACGTTCCTTACGGCGACGGCCAGCCAGGGGACGTACGATGTGGTGACGGGGATCTGGTCGGTCGGCGACGTCGCGAATGGGACTTCGCAAACACTGCGAATCTCCGCATGGGTGACCAGTCCGGCCGTGACGACGAACCTCGCGGCAGTTTCCCGGTCGAGCCAGTTCGATCCCAACGCCCAGAACAATAGCGCGACGGCCGTCGTGACGCCACGGACGTCGGACCTGGAAATCACGAAGACGGTCAACAACCCAAGTCCCCAGGTGGGCGACACGATCACCTACGCCGTCACGGTGAGCAACCATGGCTCCGGTACGGCGACGGGCGTTGAAGTCACTGACCGGCTCCCCTCGGGCTTGCTCTACGTGACGTCAACGGCCAGTCAGGGGACGTTTGACCCCGCGACCGGCGTCTGGAGCGTCGGGGCGATCGTTTCCGAGGCCCGCGCCGTCCTCATGATCCAGGCACGGGTCGTGACGGCGGGCCCACAGGCGAACTTCGCGTCGATCACGGGTCTCATTCCGATTGACCCGAATCCCGGGAACAACGTCGGGAACGTGGTGGTGACGGCAAGGCCCGTGGAGCCTCCCACGGTGACCTCGATCAAGCGCTTCGGCTTCCACGCCCAGCAGACCGAGCTCGTTCTTACCTTCAGCACAGACCTGGACCCGGACCGCGCCAGCAACGCGAGTAACTACCTCCTGACCCTGATCGGTCCCCGCGGCCGGCTCGGCCCTCGGATCCCGTTCGCGTCGCTGGACTATTCGCCAGTCACGGATGCGGTCACGCTCCATCCCGTCACTCGGCTCCCCTTGCGACAGCGGTACCGACTCGTCGTCAACGGGATGGCCCCGAACGGGCTGACCAGCACCTCGGGGATGTTCCTGGACGGTCTGGGCAACGGAAAGCCCGGCAGCAACTACACCAGGGTCTTCGGCGTGGGGATCCTCGCGGGTCCGAATCCGAGAATCCGAGCTTCCACGCCAGGACACCATCAAGTAGCCGCTTTGTGGCATCCGGCCCGGGACACTCGCCGGCAATTCACGCGTCGCCACCCAATTGGGGCGGGGGCCGAAGGACACGATTCGAGCTCGTCCGGGCCAGGAACGTGGACCTCGTCCACCTGAACCCGGCGGCCGTGGACGCCGCACTTGGTTCGACGGCCCTATTCCATGTGAGCCGCTGGTTCCTTCGTGCCTGATGCAGGCGCGATGAACGCTTCGGCGATAAACTGGAGCACGGTGGGAGTCCGGATCGCCTCCTTCCGCAGCGCTCTACGCCGATCGCCACGGACGCAACTTTCGGCCGAGTTCAAGGAGCCGCCCGTGCCCGTGATCTCCGAGCGGACGACCACGATCGACTGCGGTGACATGACGGTCCGCGCCATCAACCGCGTGGTCCGCGCAGCGGTCTTGGTGAGGACGATGCGGATTAGGTTGCTCCACCCGGCGGCCCGGCCCAACCTGGGCGTGGCCCTGCCCGAGGGTATGCACCTGAGAATCCAGGGGACGGCTGGCGACGACTTCCCCCGACTGAATGACGGGGCGGGACCACTCTCAAGGTCCGTGGCGGGGCCGGCTGGCCTACCGCTCGATGCCGTCGCACTTCTGTGGCCCGAGGGGACGCCCGGATGCCCCTCGACTACTCGTGCCCCGGCCCGTTTGCCTCAGCTTACGGCACACCACCTCTGTCTTTCTCTAACTCCAAATGATTCCCATCCAGTCGCGGTGAACGATGAGTTGGGGCTCGGCGCCGCACGCAGCCGGCCGATCCACCTCAAGAATGAGACGCCCAATGCTCCGAAAAGGCCGTGCGGGTAAACTGCGTGAAAGCCGGTCTTGATGCCGGCTCTAGCTGGTGCATCAACCCGTTCTCGCAATGCGCTGCGTCAACCAGAAGAGAAAACGTTTATGGGCCCCCTACTGGGAATCATCACGGGAGCATCGCTGCTGACCTGTGGCCTGGTTGCCGTATGGATGGTCGGCTCGATTTACTACGACGTGTGTGGCGGAGCCAGGTGGGGCCGTTGGGTCGCGCTGGCCTGGGCCATTGGCGTGATCGCGATGTTCGTGGTCTGGCGGCCGCTCTGGCAGCCGATCGTTGCCTTGTTCGGGGCGGAGTCGCTCTTCCTCGCCTGGTGGTACCGTCGGAAACCGAGCAGCGACCGCGACTGGGACCCTAGCGCGGCCGTGCTGCCGCGGGCTGTCATCGCCGGGGATGCGGTGACGATCGAAAACGTCCGCAATCTTGAATACCGTTCGCTGGACGATTTCACTCCGAATCGCGAAGTACGCACATATCACCTCTCGAACATTCATGGATTAGACATCATTTTCTTCAACTGGGGGAATGGGTTGATGGGCCACCCTGCCCTGGTCTTCGACTTGGGACCCGATGGCCGCATCTGCATGTCGATCGAGGCGAGAATCACTAAGGGGCAGAAATACTCAGTCGTTCGCGGTCTGTATCGACAGCAGGAGCTGATCTTCGTCGCCGCAGACGAACGCGACGTCATTCTGCGGCGCACGAAATATAGCCAAGGTCAATCGGCGTACCTCTACCGCATCAACTCGAGCGTCGAGGAGCTAACAAAACTGTTTCTCGATTACGTAAACACAATCAATCAATTGTACGAGAGTCCTCGTTGGTACCACGTGGTGTTTGCGAATTGCACAACGTCCTTCTACAAACTTCCCAGCAGAAAGGTCCGCTGGGACTGGCGCATCATTGCCAACGCCCGCTTGGATCGGGCCCTCTATCAGGACGGTCGCTTGGACCGGACTCTCCCGTTCGAGGAACTCCGCCGGCTCGCCTACCTTAACGACACTGCGAATGCAGCCCCCCAGGCGGGATTTGGCGATCATATCCGCCGCGAACTCGAAAGGCGCCGCCATGAACGATGAGGTCCTCTCGTTACTGAAGGTTCACGAATACTTTCAGGGTGCGTCCGAAGAGACCCTCGAGGAAGTCGTACGGCTCGGACGGATCGCGCAGTTTCCAGCCGGGAGCGTCGTCCACGAGGCGGACGTCGTGCTCACCACAGTGGGCTTCGTGCTGCGCGGGCGGCTCAAGGCCGTCCGGGTCAGCACCAGCGGAACGGAGTCGCTGTTTCGCATGATTGAGCGAGGTGAACAGTTCGGTCTCATGGTCGGCGCGTTGAACGAACCGGTGCCGATCCGCGTCGTCGCGCTCGAACCCACGACGGTCCTCAGGTTGGACTACGAGGAGGCGCTCGAGCTGACCTTCGCCAGGCCGGAACTGCGCCGTCTGTGGCTAAAGACCTACGCGGGAAGCCTGCGAAAGTTCTTCCTCGGCGCCGCTCCCAAGCGGTCGGCAACATTGCTGGCGCTGATTCACAATTCACCCGCGACGCGCCCGGCGGCCGAACGACTCATCAAGCGTCTGGGCGACATCGGTGAGCAGCTCGGCGTCTTGAGCGATTCGGACCGGCGGTTGGATTCGCCAAATGTGCGGTTTCGATCGCTCCGAGAGGACGGTCGAGATCTCACATCACAGGAAATCCGGGAGCAGGTCACTCGCTGGCAGGACGTCAATCGAATCGTTTTCGACGTCCATACCTACCTGACGCCGGAACGGACGGCGCAGCTTATGGAACTCGTCGACCGCGCCGTCTATTACATCCCGGCAGAAGCGGCAGACGCCGCAATCCGCCACCTGCAGGCGATCGACGTGACGGCCCGGGGCTGGCGTGACAAGATCAGTATCGCCTGGTTGCTTGGGGGCGACAGTCCCGTGGTCCCCGCCATTCCCAACCTCCCCGATCTTGCCTCCCGCGATTTCAAAATCTACGAAACGCCACCAAAATTGCCCACCGGCCGGTCGCTGGCAAACGGGATGGAGCGACTGGTACACGACCTCCGCGGCGTTCGCGTGGGCGTGGCCCTCGGCGGCGGGGCCGCCCGAGGCTTGTCGCACCTCGGCGTGCTCAAGGCCCTCGAACGCAGCGGCGTCGTCGTCGACATGATCGCCGGCACCAGCGCCGGCGCCATGACCGGTATTCTGTACTCCGCCGGCCTGGATCCCGACTACAACGCCGATGCGTTCGCCACGGACCTTCGCCCCTCCTGGATTTTTCGCCGACTGCCGCAAGGCAACTACTGGCACCTCCTGTACAAGTATCGCCGCGGAAAATTCGACCCGATGCTGCGCAAGTACCTGCATGACTGGAGGCTCGAGCAACTTGCCCTCCCTTGTCTTTCCGTCACAGTCGACCTGGTGAGCGGCAACTCGGTCGTTCGCGAACGCGGCGATGCCGTCCATGCGATCCTCGAGAGCATCAACTTGCCCGTGCTCTCCGTGCCGATCGTCCGCAACGGCCAGGCGCTGATCGACGGCGGGCTGGTCAACAACATTCCCGCGAATGTGCTGGTGTCGATGGGATGCAATTTCGTCATCGCCGTCAGCGTGACGGCGAAGCTAGAGACGAGCTTCTGCGACATCAAACCTGAGAAACCAACTCTGTCCCGAAAAAACCCGGGCATAGTGCCAACAATCCTTCGCAGCCTGCTCGTTCAGAATTACAACCTGAACGCTTTTGGTGTGCAACCGGCGGACGTGGTTATCGAGCCGGACGTGACGGGCATCGATGCCTCGGAGTTCATGAGGGCGAAGGAACTCGCCGTGATCGGCGAGGCGGCCGCGCTCGAACAGGTCCCGAAGATCCACCGGCTATTGAATCGGCTCGATCCTCAACTATTCAAGCTAACCCCCGACACACATGAGTCCGCGCCGGCGGGACCGGCTGTGCCCGGACGAACATCAGAGCCGGAATTACAGAGCCGCGAACGACCCTAGCCATCGGTATCACGGTGCCAAGGGCAAGTCGTCCGGGGGGACCGCGATGCGGGCTCGATCCATCCTCCCAGCGGGCAGCGAACGTGGTGGCTGGATTTGAACTGCGCAACTCATTAACTGAAGGATCAGGAGGTAATCCGGCACGACCGCGGCGAGCCATTCCGCCGCCGGTCGCGACCCCGACTGGGCCCAGACCCAACAGGCATCTCGCGAAGGGCGATTCGAACGATTTTCGGCGATTGCAAGGCACCTATCTTCCCAGGTTTTTCTTGCGGAAAATCCAAGAATTTCATAGATATTTGTGTTGCGTATTGTTGGATTGATGTCTGAAATCTGTGTGGGAGGACGATGGGCGCGTGGCGAAGGTCCAGGCGGCCCACAAAGGAATCTGGTCAGGATGTGTTCCAGCGATCGCGGCTGTGGACATGTCAAGAGTCATACCAGTTGGCAGGAGTGGCGATTGGACGCTGTTCCGATTCGGGGTGAAGGGCCCGTCCTCCTGCGGGGGGCACGACCGCCCGTGTTGGTTGTCGATGGCGTCTGCATGCTCGGACGCCCCGGAGGACGACACCCAGGTGAGCTTGGTGCAGTACCAGGCTCGTCAGCCCCCGGGAAACATGCGGCACAGGAGAAAGAACGATGACCAAATTCAAGGTTCTGGGAGTGGCTGCGCTGGCCCTCCTCACGCTGGCCCGCGACGCCACGGCCCAACGAGGGGGTGGTGCGGTCCGTACCGGCGCACGCGGAGCGGTGGTCGGCGGACTCGTGGGCGGGGAGTCCGGAGCGGCAACCGGCGCCAAGATTGGTGTCGTGACGGGCGCGGCCCGATCCGTTGGCCAGGAGGCACAGGCGCGCGCCCAGTACCAGGCCACCGCGGCATACCAGAGCGCCCCGCGCTCGGATTTCAATCAAGCCCCCCCGGCGGTTCTGGGCACGGCCCCGCCGGCAGCAACGGCCCCGCCGACGACGACCGCCGCACCGGCGGCAACCACTCCCAGGGGAGAGGCTGTCGTTCAGAAGAATGGAAAGCCCGTCGTCGCGGTCACGCTCCCTTCCGATTGGAAGCAGGCCCTGGGAGCCAACTATATCTCCGGCGTTAGTGCGGACGGACAGGCTTATGCGATGATCGCCACCCTGGACGGAGTCGCTGACAAACCAGCAGGGATCGACAAGGTCAAGCAAGGGCTCCTTCGATACCTTCAAGACATCAAGTACGATGATCAGACTGAGACGAAACGGGGTGCCCTCGTGGTCACCGGCACAGGAAAGGGGAAGAAGTCTGGCGTCGATGTGGTGTTCGCGGTCGGGGTCATGGATGCCGGCCCAGGGCAAATCGTCGGGGCCGCATTCATCCTCGATTCCCGGATCGAGGATTACTACAAAGAAACGATCCGCCAGATCTGCCAAACAGTTCGCATCGGGGACGATTTCGCAGCGAAGAAGTAGTCCCGTAGGGTGGACACCACCCGCCGCCGTGCGGACGGCCGAGGACCTGCCCCGACGCTGTCCGCGAGGCGCTGGGTGGTCCGGGCAAGGTAGTCCGCTGGATGACCGGGGTTCATGATCCGCTCGCCCTCGGTTTCGGGTAGCGAACTTCGCCCGGGACCGGTCGTATGATGAGATCGACCCTCGCCGCGGCCCGCTCTCCACCGCCGCTTCGGACCGTCCGTCCCGAGGCAGCAGGGCAGCAAGGAACGGGGCTAGCGTCAGAGCCAGTGCGCCCGCAACCTGCCACGCGCTGCAGCGCCATGACAGGCGGCGCGCGCCAGGTTGCGACCCATCTCACCAGGCCTTCATGAACCAGAAGATCATGCCGAGGTCGGCGACGCGATCATGGGTCACCGGCGTGGGCAGGCCGGCCAGGAAATACCAGTCGTTGCCCACGTGCGTGCGCATGCCGGGGGTCAGTGTCACGCTTGTCCGGTCACCGTCGGCAAGGGGGGTGTTCGCCACCACCGAGAGGTAGTAGGTGAAGTCGCCAAAAAAGGGCACATCATGCTCGGTCAAGGTATGACCGATCGCGAGTTGGCTGATCAGATTATCCCCACTTCCATCCATCGGGACCGCGAGACCGAGCCCGCCCCGAAGCACCCAACCGCCGGCGAAGTTGTTCCAGAAGCCGACGGACGGGGTCAGAACGGTCGTTTTTCCCGCAAGCGGCTGGGTGCCGGTCGGGGTCAATATCGCCAGTTCACCCGTGAGTGAGAAGTCTTTCGTCTCGTGCAGGAGCACGCGGGGCGTGAACGAAAGGTCGCCGAACCCCGTGTGACTCTGGGGCGTCGCCGCCCCCGGCCGGTTCGGGGAGATGACGGGCAATCCGGTGACGGCGTTGTTTCGGAGCACGAACGGGACGTTGATGATCAGGTCCAGGCGACGGCTCAACGGAGCGAAGATCGTGTAAGCGCCGAGGTAGCCGTCGCCCTTCGAGCCACGGTTGAACCCCTGAGCAAACGTGAAGAACGAGAGCCGGTAAAGGTTGCCGTCCGCGGCGTTGATCCAGCCCTGCCGGGGCGCGCCGCCGGAACCGTTGGGCGACGGTACCCAGGCCTCGTTCCAACCCTCGCTGAAGAGCGTCGAGAGCGGCAAGGGCCGCCAGGTATTCGGGTCGGGCTTGCCGAAGATCGACTCGGTGATCGTGTCGAAGAGGCCCATCTCGACCCGGGATGCTGCCGGTGCCACACCGGGGTAGTACGAGGGTTGGGGGACGGTCGTCGGATTGGGCAGCGCCACCGGAGGGGCACCGGTCTCGGCGAGATCGGCGAACCGCCCCGCTGACATCGCGGAGGGCGGTGTCGGGTATTGCGCACGCGCGAGATCTGCGAACGTCAGGAAAAAGAAGGCGAGCGCGGCCGCGAACACGGCGCCTCGCAGACGGAGCGCCTGGCTTCCTGCCATCGGTGAACTCCTGATTTATGGGTAACTATCATCCTAAGCTGTTCGGGGAGGAAGCCCGTAAGTCAGCCCTGCCTCGACACCCGTAACAACGTTATCAGTGCGGCCCGGAGAACGCCTTATTCATCGACGGGAGGTTCATTCCGACTTCGCCCGAATTGGCTCAAGGCGGTGGAATCACAATCCATTTCTTGGTTCAGGACGACCAAGGTTCGATGTTGACGCTCATTTGCTTCAACTTCCCCTCGCCGCCAATCCGGCGGGGCGCAGGGTTTCTATAGGGGGGGCGCAACGATTCGTGACAATCCGAGCCACTGAAGTTCCGCCCCGTTCAGACGGCTGTGAAGTATTGTGCACTATCTGCGCCGTAAAGCACGATGCGGAACCAACACCGACACTTGCCTTTTCGATCGAATCGGATGGCCGGGCTGCCACCGAAGTGACGCCCGGCCGCATCGGTCGACGTGTGAATCTGCTCACCGGCCGCCGGCCGCGCGGTAACCGGCCGCGGCGCCCATCAGCGAGCCGCCGACACCGTCCCGAGGGGGCCCGTAAGTCCAGGCCGGCGCGCCCCCGCAGGTTGATCGGAGAAGCTGGGGACGGTCAGCGCCCCCGGCCCAAGCCGCCGAAGCCCAAGCCGGGCCGTACCCCCAGACCAGATGCCGGCCCGCCCAAACCGCCCCCACCCATACCCGGTGCGCCAAAGCCCAAACCGGGCTGGACGCCCAGCCCGGAGAACGGCCCGCCGACACCGCCCAAGCCGTAGCCAGGCCGGTCGTACCCGTAGGCGCCGGGATAGCCGGCCGTGCCGCCGGCATACCCGGCGTCGTAGTATCCCCCGCCAGCCATGCCGTAGCCGCCCCCGGCGCCGTAGTAGCCCGTCGTGGTCGCGTAGCCAGACTCCGCATAGCCGTACGTGGCGGTCGCGTGGGCCCTACGCCGGTGGCACGCCTCCGACGTCGTCGCCCACGAGACGACCAGCATCGAGGAGACCAGAAGACTTACCCTCATGTTGCGCGTCATGGTCAGTTCTCTCTTGGGACTCGGTGCGTTCACGATGAATCGGCACGTTCGCAGTGCAGCGTGAGGTCGCGTCTGCCGCTCGCGCGTCTAGTCGACGCGCCCCACCTTTGGTATCCAGGCAATCTCACCAGACAAAAAATCCACCTCCTTTACAAGTCTTAACCGGAACAGATCTCCTAATCCCTGCAAATTGTTGCCAGCGTCGAGAGTCTCGAGGGGCGGGAACGGTCCCCTCGGACTCGGCGGATTGAGCCAGGCTTCGGCTCCGCCCACCACACTTTCATGAAGCGGAGAATTAAGATAGGGCCCGGAGGGGGATGCCAATGGCGAGGGCCCAGATCACGGCCAGCTTCGTGCGGCCCCAGTCGGGAGGGCACCGACATCACCACCTCAAACTCGCCATTCCGCGGCCCAGCCCGGGACCTCCCGTCGGCACGGGCTCCGCTGGGTGAGGCCCCCTCCCACCACTAAGTGGGCTCCGGGCTGGTTAACGCCCTCCGCCCGCCGGTGGCGGCAGTGAGCGCGACAAGGCTAATATCATCGGTGGTTACCTCTATGGAGGCACGTCAGAGCCAGAGAGCCGCTCGCCGTAACAGTAAAATTGTTGTTGATTACCGATTTTTTTTGAGATGATCCATTTTGCCGTCCTGCTTTCGGGGACGATCATCTCCGCCAAGTATTTGGTATCCAACTACGATCATTGATGATTGCGTTAGCTTCCCCGATCGACTTGTCACTACTGGCAACCAAACGCGTTGCGGAAATTGCCCACTTCACGCAGCAAATGGTCGCCCGACATGAGGATGGTGTATGCAAACAAAGCGCCGGCTTTCTCCTCGTCTTCGGCTTGATGGGCAGTCGCTTCTCATATGGCGTCAGGTTGCGAAGGAGATCTTTAACGCAACTTCGCCATGTTCCGCCAAAATTGCTCGAGGCTCCCCGTGCCTCCGAATAGGGTGGTGAAGATAGTCGAGTCGGCAAGCAGGATATCTCCGCCGCGTGTACCTGTCGGCGGCATCCAGAGGAACGAATTAAACTCCTGATTCCCCGCAGCGGTGAATGGATGCGGTCGGGATAGGTCGATGGGCTGCCTGGCCAGAACATGAATCGACTTCGTATCTTCTGTTGTTAGCGCATAGTGCGGCAGATGCAGATGGAAGTTGAACGTGGCCACTCCCTTCAGCAAACCCAGCTTGTCGAGATCCTTGTTGATGGTAAGTGGCGCGATCTGATCGGTTCCCTGCACGACGGCAGGCCGAAGCCCGAACTGATTGAGTACGGGCACTTCGAGGCCTGTCATCAGCGAACGCGTGTACTGGCCGAAGCGCTGCTGACGCGGCACGAGCTCGTCGCCGTGATGCTTGTACTCCATCTGACGCTGCTGCATGTCGCTGGTGAAGCCGACATCGTGATGCGGCGCCAGGAGCAGGCAAGTGCCTTCCCGATCGAGCCACTTTCGGATGGCATCGATTTCCCCCTGCTCGGCTTCCTGCTCGGAGACGAGGTGGTCCAGGCCGAAAACCATCAACGTGTCCGTGTCTGCAAGCACTCTCTCATCGATCGGGAGCTTGTACCCTGCCTGGTCGATGCGTTGGTAAACAGCCACGGGATGATCGGTCGTCTCACCCACGATCTGCTGGAACGCGAGGGTGGAGCGGTGGAATAACTCCAAGGTGCCAGCGATCCCCTGGAGGAAGTTCATCTTATCCCACTCGGACCCCTCGAAGCTCGGCCAGGCGACCCGGCGAACCTCGGTCATGGTCGAGAACCGATTGTCCAGGTCGGTCAGGTCCCGGTTCGCTTCCCACGGATAGCTCCAGGTCCAGTAGATGCTGAACCGTCGACGACCCGGCGTGTACGGCCGCAGTACGTGGTTCTGGTTATAAGTTCGACCGGTTTGGTTCGTCGATCCCATTCCCATGTCCTTCCACAGCTCAAGTTCTCAGTGCGGATTCGGGGGGGACATCGGACAGCGCCGCGAGGTCTCGGAGCGCGTTGAGGCCGGGCAGGAAGAAATAAGCACCGCCTCGGACGTTGGTGAAGGCCGGTAGCCCGGTGATCTTCTTCCGGATCGGTCGCTTGGGAATCTTGAATTCCAGCGTGCCGTCCTGGTTGCCGATGATCGGATCGCGTTCATTGGTGAGTTCGTGGAAGTTCTTATCATTGGCCCACACGTTTTGCGCAAACTCGAACTGGCGGATCAGGCTCCCGCAGATCACGAAGGCCGCGATCCCCCGCTCCTGGCCATCCTCCGGTGCATCTTCCGGCAGATGCGGCCCATAGGTGGCGCCGCGTCGAATCAGACGCCGCCGATTCATGTTTGCGGCCGTGTCACGCGGGTTCATGCGACGTATGTGCGACCCCAGCGGCACAGCGTACCCGTGAGGGTCCAATTCCTTGAAGTTGAAGTCGTTGTTCCGCTGCGGATCAGCTCCGAGGGCAGGATCATCCTTGTCCGGCGCCAGCACGAGCGGGGCGCCGCTTCGCCAGCGGCCCATGAGCTTGGCGGCGACAAGTTCCTGTTCCTCCGGGGTCTGGGCGTTCCGACGCAGGAAATCTCGAAACGCCCCCACGTGTTCCTGCAGGCGGCGGTAGGCCATGTAGCTGCCGTTACGGCGGAGGGTTTCCGGCTGAGGCTGGCTGGCCACGTTTCCGTCCTCGTCGGGATAGCCGAGGATGAATTCGCCCGCCTTCAGCGGCCCGCCCGAGCCGGGCATCGGTTCCTCGCCCGACCCCTCGATGGCCGGTTGCGAGAGCCGGTCCCGGTAACCGAAGTGGTCGTGCGCGTAGTCAAACGGCGGGGTGGCTTCGAGGTCGAGCGATGAGAGCACTTCCACCGCCTCACAACGCGCAACGAGTGCTTGGTGCTCTGACCGGCAACGCTCGCGTTCCGCGCGATCGCGGGCGAAGAGGATGACTATGGCGTGGAGGTCCGGGCTGGCCAGATGTCCCACCCAATTGTCAGGGTGATTCGCGCCCGTGTCGCCGAGGATCTCCGCCCGGGCAACCATGCCCTGCTTGAACTCATCGGGGAACGTGTCCAGCGACGCCGCATCCACCCCCAGCGCCCGCAAACCGTTCCACGTGAAGGCCACGGTCACCCATCGTTTGTCTTCCTCGACCGAGGCGCGAGCTGCGGCGGTCGACTGCACCGTCGGTAGGATCCCGGCGAGCCACTTCCTCCCAGCAGAGGGGTTGTGAAAGGACAGAAACTCATAGCGTGCCGCGAGCGCCGGCGCACGGGTGAGCAGGATGTGCTGAATGTCGTCAAACTCCAGCATGTTGCATCGTCCTGGCGGATTACTGCATCTGGTCGAGCATCGTGGAGAATGCCGCCTTGAGCCTGAGCGCCTTCTTGATCTCATCGGCGCTCACGTAGGGATACTCCCCGTATTCGAGGAAGCTCGGGCATTGGTGCTCTCGGACGAATTTGACGAAGGCCGCGGGGTTCGACTTCCAATCCTCGGGGAACCCTTCAAGGTTCTCGAAGATCGTGTTGATGCCGTATTTCGCGAAGAGGGCCACGGCGTCCTCGGTGTACTTATCGAAGTCGGTGTCGAAGATGCCCTGATACATGAAGTAGGTCTCCGTACCGATGTCGAAAAGCACCCAGCGCAGGTAGTGCAGCTTGAGCACCTCGAGGGCGTCGGGCAGGCCCGCGATGGTCTCCTCGATCTTCTTCCCATACCCGCGGATGGTCTGCTCGGTGCCGGCCTTGATCTTCGCGATGATCGTGAAGCCATAGCACGCGGGAGTCTTGGGAAAGATTGGGCCGTATCGTCCCTGTTCCTCCTCGAAGAAGCCGTCCTTCGGGATCGCCTTGGCGGCGGGCTTCGCCCAGTCGTGCTGCATGTCAGTCTTCCTGCCTTTCTTGTCGCGGGGCTTCGCCCAGTGTTGCTTGATTTCCAGGTCGTCCATCGGCACGGCTCACGGCCGATCGCGACTGTCGCAACAACTCGTACCGGCGGCCAGGATTCGAGAAAATGGTCCAATACGAGGGCGGGCTGGCCTTCCCGTGCACCCAGATGAGCCTTGATTTCGTGGTCGACGACCTCGCTCGGGTCTCCTGAACTCGGATTGGATTCGGGCCGAATGCCCCCTGCCCTGCCATCTCGACCGTTGTCACGTCCCTGACACATTAACGCGGCCTCAACGGATCAGTAGCATCTACAAATTCTATGCTTGCGAACAAAGAAGATGCGAAAATTTTTCGATTTCAGCCGGCCCCTCCTTCTTTTGCAGTTTTTCTCCTGGCGCTCGCCGGTTGGTGCGCTGATTTCGCGGTCAGACGGTATTCTGCCTCGGTTCTGGAATCGGTCGCTCCGGTATCGTACGATTGGGACGCTACCCGTTGAGCTCGCCAGTGCGGCGAGTGGCTACCAGGACGGCCAAGGCCAACATGCCTCGGGGAATCAGCTCATTTCGTGGTAATTTCGACGGGCCGACCCCGCCCAGTCGTTGGACCTTTCCCCTCGGGTTCTTGCGATCTATAACCAAGCGATGTGGAGATTCTCCTCGACGCGGCCCGGCCCCGGTTGGTGGCCCATTCCCTCGCGTCGGTGAGGTCCTCCATGGAGGCCGCCCGTGATTCGAAAAGACATCATCGACCGGTTTCGCGTACCTGCCGGCGCGAAAATCCGGATCAAGGATCACAACCCCGGCTGGTCACAGACCGAGGAAATGGAGGAACTCGGCAAGGATGCCCTGAAGGAGCGGGCCCGGCAGACCCTCGACCAGAACCTCGCGGACCTCTCCCATGCGCAGGAGATGCTGTACGCCGACGACCGGTTTGCGGTGCTGATCGTCCTCCAGGCGATGGACGCGGCCGGCAAGGACGGGACGATCAAGCACGTCATGTCCGGGGTCAATCCCCAAGGCTGCCAGGTGTTCAGCTTCAAGAAACCGTCGGCCGAGGAACTGGACCACACCTTCCTCTGGCGCTACATGAAATGCCTGCCGGAGCGTGGGCGGATCGGGATCTTCAATCGGTCCTATTATGAAGATGTCCTCGTCGTGAAGGTCCACCCCGAGTTGTTGACGGCCCAGCATCTTTCGCCAGTGAAGTTTGGCTCGAAGTTCTGGAGCCAGCGATATAAAGACATCAATGCTTTCGAGCGACACCTGGTCCGCAACGGGACGGTGGTGCTCAAGTTCTTCCTGAACGTGTCGAAGGAAGAGCAGAAGCGGCGGTTCCTCGAGCGGCTCGACCGGCCGGAGAAGCACTGGAAGTTCTCGACGTCCGACCTCGCCGAGCGGGGCCATTGGGATCAGTATATGCGGGCTTACTCGGAATGTCTGTCGGCCACCAGCACCAAGTGGGCACCGTGGTACGTCGTCCCGGCCGACCACAAGTGGATCACCCGGGCCATCGTTGCCGACGTCGTCACGACCACGATCCAGTCGCTGGACCTGAAGTATCCCGAGGTGACCGAGGAGAAGAAGGAGCAACTGGCCGAGGCAAGGCGTCAGCTCACGGCCGAATGATCCAAGTCCAAGCAAGTGACGCGTTGAGATGACCGATTGGACCGACGGCGGGCTCGGGGCCGGCCGCCAATGGGGCTGGACCGGGGTGATCGCCCGCATCATGTATCTCTTCGCGACCCTCAACCCGAGCGGGCCCTGGAAGGGGTAGGACGTCGTTTTTCGAGACGCGTCTCCGTGCGGAAATCGCCGGTCCACCTGCCGGTCGATCGTCTCGTCACCACGTGGAGTCGTCCTGGAAGCAAGGCGGTGCGGCCGTGAATACTCAAAGTCTCATCAGTCTGCTCAACGTGACGGCCCTCGTGACGATGATGTTGTCGATGGGGCTGCAGGTCAGCTTCGAGGATCTGCTGGCCTCGGCCCGGCCGACGCGTCTGCTCGTCATGGGCCTGCTCGCCAACTACGTCTTCGTGCCGGCGGTCACGGTCGGGCTGCTGAACCTGTTTCGGGCCGACCCGATGGTCTCGGCGGGTTTCCTCATCCTGGCGGTTTGCCCCGGGGCCCCGGTCGGACCGCCGATCACCGCCATCGCCAAGGGCAATGTCCCTTGGGCCGTCGGCATGATGTTGATCCTGGCGGGGCTGTCGGCACTGGCCACGCCGCCCCTGCTCAGCGTGCTGCTAGCGCGGGTGGCGCCGGATCGCGGCTTGCACGTCAACGCTCTCGCGATCCTCCAGATCCTGCTGATTACTCAATTGCTGCCCTTGCTTCTGGGCTTGGGAATTCACCATGGAGCACCCAAGTTCACCCGACTGATCGTCAGACCGGTTGGCCTTCTCGCGAATGTCTTGCTCCTGGCCTTGGTCGGGCTGATCGCGGTCACGCAGTATGAGACGCTGGCGGCCATCCGGCTCCGGGGTTGGATCGGGATGGGCCTGCTCATGCTGGCCAGTCTCGGCATCGGCTGGGCCAGTGGGGGCCCTGCTGTCGCAACCCGGAAGGCTTTGGCCGCGACCACGGCCACGCGCAACGCCGCAGTGGGCCTGGTCATCGCCGCGAATAACTTCGCGGGCACGCCCGCCGTCACCGCCGTGGTGGCGTACGGCCTCGTTTCCATTGGAGGCGCTCTGGGTTGGGCGCTGCTGCTTGGCAAGCTCGCGCCCCTCGAACGGAAGATGGCCCCGGCCGGTTCGTAGCGCCGCGCCCCATCATCACGCTCCCCACCGCCACACCCGGGAATCTCGATGCCGACGGATAACCTCATGCCCGAGCGGCGAACGCCTGCAAAGCCCAGGGCTATCCCTGGATCGGAATCAGTTGTCTAATCACATCATTATTATTCGGTCGATTCGCGGAAACGAATGGCGGTCAGGCCTTTAGTCGTCGACCTCGACCGTCCCCAAGAAGGGCTGCTTCGGGTGAGTCAACAAGCCATGCTTGATCTCCGCCATTTGTTTGAGGTGACACGTCCATGAATCGACATTCGCCTTGATCAGAGGCGGAGTCCCGGGCGGGCGAAGCGGCACAACGATCGCCCGCCCTTTGACCGCGAAGGACCCCGGATCCATCCCTCAATAGCCCCAGGGCTCTGGGGGCGGGCTCTGGGGAGCAGAGGCGGCCACGCGGCTCGCTTGGCTGCGTAAAGCTATTGCGACATTATGCAATTGGAAATTGCTGCATAGCGAAGGTGTCGGCTTTCGGCAGTGAACCTGACGGATGTGCCGCTTATGTCGCATCCGGATTACTGATGTTCGACAAGGTTGCTCTGTTGCTCGAATGGGGTTCACCTTCCCCGATCACGAATCACCTGTCTCGGCGGCCTGATCCAACGCCTGGTGAAGGAACAGCAGGAAATAGTGGAAGCAGTCGGCGACCGCCTTGGAGCGAGCGGACCTGACCTCGGCGATCGCCGGCTGCCCATAGTTCACCAACTTCCGTTTTGCAGCCCCGACGCTCTGTGCCTTCGCCTTCTCTCCGGACCGGACCTGGTTGAGTACAACCTTCACGGCCGCTTCGACCTCCGCCTGCGCGGAGCGCAACGTGCCAGTGTTGGGAGCATCGCGCGGCCAGTCAAGGGCACCGCCGGGGAGGAAGAAGCCAGTGAGTGGCAGCAGGTCCGATCGCGTGCTGGCCGAGCGTGTCTCGGGTTTCGAAGAAGCCCGAGCCTGGGGCGCGGTACGCCGGCTGAGACTCTGACGCGACGAGACCTGGTAGGTCCCTTCCCCCGCGTAGTCGCGGAGGTGGTTGAAATAGGCGTTCGAGCTCGCGCTCGGTGACGCCATCTGACTGGTGGCGGCCTGTTGCTGAACGGAGTTCCCGTAGGCGGAAATCCGCGCCTTGTCACGGTCGTACAAGTAATCGGTCGGGCTGGGGACGCGCTCGGGCGTATAGTACAGGAACGGAGCGCCGGGGTAGGCAATCCCGACGCCGAACTGGGCCTCGGCCCGTCCCGCGGCCATCGCGGCCAGGAACGCGGCCGCCGCCAGGGGAGATGCGACCCGAGACGGAAGGGAAAAGAACATGGTCAATCGCCCCGTTGATCTGGAATGGGTTGACGATGGATTGCCCGACCCGTTGACAACGGGTGGAGACTCAACGAGGCGCGCGGGGCCTCTTCACCGCCTCCGTAACCGCGTCCATCAGGTTTGCGTCCCACTGGTCGAAAGTGACGACCTTGCCGTCGCGGCCGACGAGGACGTTGGCGGGGAGTTCCGAGACGGCATACAGGCTGGCGATGTCGTGCTCGTCCTTGCCGCTCAGCATGTTCGGCCAGGGGACCCCGAACTCGACAACGAACTGCCGCACGAGCCGGTCGCGGTCGAGGCCGCTGTCCAGGTTGACGCCAAGGATCGCGAACCCGTCCTTCTCATGAGCCTCCAAGGCGCGGTTCAGCGCCGGGAGCTTTTCGACGCAGGGGGGACACCAGGTCGCCCAAAAAACGATGAGGACGACCTTGCCCTCGAGATCCTTGAGCCGGACGTCAGCACCGTCCGCGTCGACCCCCTGAATCGCGGGGGCCGGCCGGCCGACAAGCGCGAGTCGCCTCTGATAGCCGGCGAAGTGTTCGCGGACCGCGGCGTTTTCGGCCTTGCTCGCAACGAGTTCGCAAACCTCGCGAGCGAGATCGAACTTCCGGCCCTGAACCAGGCGCCGGAAATACGCCTCGCCGATGGTGAGGAGGGTGCGTGTCTGAATCTGAGGCGCGGGGGTCGGACCCGTGGCAGGAGCCGCCAGGTAGGCCTTGAGGTTGCGCATCGAGCCGTCGTAATCGCCCCGTTCCGCCTCCCCGATGAGGTTGACGAGTTGGGCGAGGAATTCGACCTCACGGCTTGTTCCGCCAGTCCGGATTACTTGCTCCGCGGCCGGCTCGGCATCGGCGTAGCGGTCGACGGCGATCGCGAACCGGAAGATCTCCAAATAGGTGAGCTCGGCCTCGCCCCCTTTCTGCGACCCCGCCAGCCGAGTAAGCCGCTCGATCCGCTCGCGGTCGAGGCGCGCTCGCTGCTGCTGATAGTCCGAGATGATCCGAGAGAGCGAATCGTCTTGGACACCCTCGACAGGTCGCTCCGTTTGTTGCGCGAGGGCCATCGCCGCTGGGCCGAGCCATAGGGTAGCCAGGACGGCACAAAGGGCCCGGAAGGCCGGGAACCGAGCCGGACAATTCTTCCGGAGTCGGCAATCCGCACTCCACAACTTATCCCCAATCACCGAGGATCCTCCATGTCGGATGGGCTTCGTCACAGGACCGTGCCGGCCCTTGGGCCTTTCAACTTACCATCCACCGTGGAGTCCTTCCATGGTGTATCTCAAGATCTGCCAGGTTCAATCACGCGATTGATACTCCGCCCGACGGAAGGCATCAAGATAGTTTGAGGCGACGGCCTTGGCGATGTGGCCCCCAACCTTAAACTCTGAATGCCACATCGTTCGGACAGAGTGCCACGAACCCGACCGGGCCCGACGAGTGCGACGCTTCGTCCTCGATTTTGGAGCCCCGTGGCCGTACTCGCTCAGCCGCGAGGGCGGACCTGACATCGCGGGTGCCGTCGCGAAGATCGCCGCGAACGTCCCAAGCCCCACCATCTCTCGGTACGACTGCGATCGTGCCCGGGGCTCGGGATAGGGCAACGCCGTCCCGCAGCAGGTCGTCGCGAGCCAGACGCATATAACAATTGTGCTATTATCTGGTTATTAATTTTAGATATTAGCGAGACGTCCGGTGGAGTCGCCAAATCGTTCCAGTCTCGAAATTCCGAGTCGATCCGCCATGTCCAGAAAGAGGTTTGTCGCCGGTTTGGAGCCGTAATTCACGTAGCGCCCAGGAGTCAGCGTCCCACCACCGGCCCCGGCAAGCAGGAACGGCAGGTTGGTGTGCGTGTGGGTGTTGCCATCAGCGCAGCCGCTACCGTAGACGAT
The DNA here is from genome assembly GCF_045290345.1 of Singulisphaera photorubra. Classification (GTDB taxonomy): domain Bacteria; phylum Planctomycetota; class Planctomycetia; order Isosphaerales; family Isosphaeraceae; genus Singulisphaera. The sequence goes on from NZ_CP155447.1 coordinate 9,415,714, forward strand.
CATGGAGTTGAAGAGCAGGGAGTTGCCGTCGGCATCGTTTGTCGCCTCGAGCTTTGCCAGGAACCGGGCGAACTGCTGGACATACCACGAGTCGATTTTGACGACCTTTTCGACCCAATCCGGCCGGTTTTGGTGGTGCGACAAGTCATGATGACCCTCGGAGACTCCGATATGATCGAACGACAGATTACTCCCCTCGTGAGTGACCAGGAAACTCGCCACGCGCGTCGAGTCCGTCTGGAACGCCAGGAAGAGCATGTCGTACATGAGCTGAACGTATTGTGTGTAGTCCGCGGGGATGCCCGCCGGAGTCTCGACGCCCAAATCCTGGACCGCTCCGAACTGTTCCGCCCTTTCGATGCCCGTCTCGATCTCGCGCACGCTGGACAAGTACTGGTCTAGCTTGTCTCGGTCTTGAGGGTTGAGCCGTCGTTGCATGGAGCGCGCATCTTCAAGGACGAAGTCGAGGAGGGACCTCTGCTCTTGCCGTCGCCGCTGACGGTTCGCCTGCCGCTCGGCGGGGGCCCCGGTCCCAAACAAGCGTTCGAAGACCAGGCGCGGATTGGATTCCGGCGTGACGGGCGTCGTGGGCGAACTCCAGGACAAGTTGTACTGGTAGGCGCACGAATAGCCGGAATCACAAGCCGCGGTCTTGCGCACGGCGTCGCATCCGAGCTCGAGTGAAGCGAAGCGCGTGAGCGGACCGATCTGGCGTGCCAGCACCTGATCGATGGAGATCCCGGCGTGGATATCGGTTGCACTCTTTTTAAGCCGGACCCCGGTCAGGAACGTGCCATTGGCCCGCGCGTGTTCACCAGAACCATCAACACCATTCGGACCCGAGTCCGCGGTCTGATGGTCCAGGCCGCCGAGCACCTGGATCAGGCCCTTGATCGGCTCCAGGGCCTGAAGGCTTCGGCTGAGCTGATAATTCGTTTCCTCACCCTTCGGCCACCAGGCGGCGGGAATGGCGCCATTGGGGACGTACACGAAGGCCGCGCGCAACGGTGCGCCCGTCGGGGTCGTGCCCACGCCGCCGACGGGCAACGCGCGCGAGGCGAACCGGGCGGTTGGGCGCAGCGAGGCAAGGACCGGCAGCGCGACAGCGACTCCCAGCCCGCGCAGGAGATGACGGCGACTGAGGCGGCCGCAACGGGATGGGGCGATCGGATCGGTTCCGCCAGGGTTCGTCGAGCTCATGGTTGCCTCCTTGGTTCGCCGCTCTGTTCCGGATCCGCCGTCGCCTTGTCTATTCGATTCGGGGACGTTCCCTCTGTGGATCGTTGGCGTCTCTGGAACTGCGTCGACTCGACCACCCCGGAGATCAACGCGCCGGCGCGGCCGTTTTCGCGTTCGATCCGATCCACTAGATTATCAACTGTGGCTACATCATGATAGTTGAGTCCGCGTCCTAAGGCATACGTGAGCATTTTCTCGCTCAGACAGCGAAAGAAGTCGCGGCTATGTTCGTCGGCCAAGATGCGCTTCAGCTCTTTGACGTTCGAGAATGACTCACCGGTGATGAGTCTTCCGGTCGAATCTACGGGATTGCCTTGTTCCCGGTCCCGCCACTGACCGAGTGCATTGAAGTTTTCCAGAGCCAATCCCAGGGGATCCATCCGATTATGGCAAGAGTTGCACGCGGGCCTTTTGCGGTGCAGTTCCAGGGTCTCCCGCAACGTCGGAGTGCGGCTCGCGAAATCCTTCGCCGCCGCTTCGAGAGGCGGGATATTCGGCGGCGGAGGGGGCGGGGGAATTCCCAGAATGTTGTCGAGAATGAACAGGCCGCGCTTTACGGGAGAAGTCCGGTCCGGGTTCGAGGTCACGGCCAGCACGGTTCCCTGCGTCAGAACGCCGCCGCGCGGGCTCTTGGGTGGCAGGGCAACGAGGCGCATTTCCGTCCCTTCGACGCCATCGATCCCATAGTGTCTTGCCAGCCGCTCGTTCAGGAACGTGTAATCGCTGAGCAGGAACTCCCGCAGATTGCGGTCCTGACGCACGATTCGGTCGACGAGCATCTCAGTTTCGCGCCTCATCGCCTGGCGCAACTCGTCGTTCAAATCGTGTGCGCGGAAGCCGCGGAACGACCTGAAGTACGCCGCGCGCACTTCGTTCCGTTCTTTCTTCTCCCTGTCCGTAAGCGCATCGGGGAATCTACGATTCAGTTCTTGCAAACGTGCCCGGGATCGATTGGCGTCGGGATCAGACGGCTGATCGCGGTAGATCACTGCGAACGCATTGATAGGAACCGTCTCAATGTCGCGTGCCTGCAGCCACTGCCCGACAAAGTTCCGGATGAATTCCCCCGACCGAGGGTCGGCGAGCATTCGTTTCAGTTGAGCAGATAGGTTTTTCCTGAGCCTGTGTTCCTCGGCCAATCGGAACAACTCGGCGTCAGGCATGGTCGACCAGAGGAAGTACGATAGCCGCGAAGCCAATGCATATTCATCGATGAGCGGGTATCGGTCTGAAGAATTTTCCTCAAGGCCTTCCTCTCGGAAGAGAAACCTTGGGGAAGCCAGGACGGCCGCCATCGATTGGGCGATACCGGCCTCGAAGGTCCGCCCCTCCTGAGAGTACTCGCGCTCGGCCAGCGCCGCGAGCCGATTCACCGTGACCTCGTCCACGGGACGCCGAAATGCTTTTCGGGCGAAGCCACGCAGCAGCGAGCGCGCGTAGAGCCGCCGCTCCGGGGCGCCCTCCGGAACAGCGCTCGGGAAAAAGCGGGCATAGTTCGCGGGTCGGATCCAGAATTGTCGCTCCCAAGGCCCGCGCACGGCCACCGATTCGATCCTGATCGCAAGGGATCTGAGTTGCTTCGTGCCCGGCGTCAGTGGCTCGAGGGCGAACGCCAGCTCATGTTCGCCCGCACTCCAATCGAGATCGAGTTGACACTGGAACGGCTTGTTTTCCTGCCGGCTGTATTCCTGCCGGATCAATTCTTGTCCGTCCGCCTTGAAAACGAGCTGACATTTGTTGTAGTCGGCCCCGAAGGCATCCTTATCACATGCCGTTAAGTTCAGCACCAGTTGGTAACGGCCCGGGTGCTCGGCGTGGAACGTACTTGTAACCGACGCCGGCTTGTAATACGAGAGCGACAACGGGCCTTTGTCCCCCTTTTCATCGTCGCCGGCACCGGCCCGATGGAAGCGTTGACCGGCGATCATCGTCTCCGGAACGACTCGCGAGACCACCGGCACCACTTGCGAGACGATGGACTTCGCAGCGGCGAGGTACTTCTCCAGCAGCAAGGGTGACAGGGTGAGGACATCAGCGATGTTGTCGAATCCATGACCCGAGTCGTCCGGTGGAAACGCGACGTTCGTGTCGTAGTCCACACCCATCAAGTCACGAATCGTGTTTCGGTATTCGACCCGGTTGAGCCGGCGCACGGTGACGCGGCCGGGGTCGGAGTTCGTCGGCTCGATTCCGAACGCGCCGTACTTGATCCAGTCCTCGAGGAGCCGCCGCTCCGAGTCAGTTGGCCGGGGTTTGCCGGCCGGGGGCATAATGCCGGCCCGCACGTTTTTGAGCACGGTCCACCAGAGCTCTCCATCGTGCAGTCGGGCCTGATCCATCGTGAACTCGTCGAGCGCTAGCCCCCCCTTCTTCATTCCGTTGCCGTGGCACGCAACGCAGTAATCCTCGAGGATGGGTTGGATATGTTCGCGGAATTGCGACTCGACCTGGTCCGCCGTGCTCACTCCCGCGGAGAGCAAGGCCGCGAGACCAAGGCCGAGGGTGATACCCGCGTGCAACACACGGCCCAGACCGATCGTCGGTCGGCCCAGACGACCAAGCCGGGACTCCCTCGAACCTGACGATGCATCCATTGGGTGCACACTCACATTAATGCCATTTGTTGATTTTATTGCTGTTTAAGCCGTTCATTTATCGATCTTTACTTAATGCGTTGCAACGCACGTGTCGTTTTTTCAACTCGGCCATGATCCATCCCCAAGGATCGCCATCGATTTCTCTGTCCTTTCGGGGAAGTCACGCATGTCATGCGGCCACGTTGAGCATCCTAACCACCGCGTCCTGAATTTCCTCCTCGGTCCCTCCCGGCCGGAGAACCTCCCGAATTTCCTCACCCAGCAGCGCACGGCGTCAGGCCCTCCGCTTCCGCATGGTTCGGGCGGTGTGACGCCTTCTCCCGAGGCGGGGCCAAGTGACCCGACAGTTCGCCCTTACGAATCTCACTTGGTGCTGGCCCGTGCCCGCGGCCCACATCGCGGCGTCAGTGTGTCGTCGAGGGCGAGAATCGGCAGGCAGACTGGGGCTACTCGTGCATTGAAAACGCCCACAACAATCGACCGACAGCATCTGCCAGATGACCAAGGCCTGGCCGCTGGCCAACTCTTACCCAAACCTCAGGCAGCTTGGCAGCGGTACGCCGAGCATCGACGTTCCCTATCGCGCACGCGACCGTCGCCACGCCGCGGCGCCGACGACCGCGAGTAGGGCGAGCGAGCATGACATCACGATTCTCCAGTCCCCGCCTCCGGTATTGCCGTAGTGGTGCAGTCCGACGGGCAACACGAAGTTTGCACCGTACCAGGACATCAATACCGCAATGAAGCATACGACCGACGCGGCCACGAGCCCGAACGTGTTCATCCAACCGGCGAATCGACAATGCAGGGGCACGAGATAGACCAGGAGCGTAACCAGGGCCAACACCTCCTTGGGGTCCCAGCGCCAGAACCCGCCCCATTTGTAGTGGGCCCACGCGCCGCCCAGAATCATGCCCACCGCGAGGAAGAGGGCGCCGACCTGCATGGCGCGATAGATGACGTTCGCCAAGGGCTCGATCCGCGTGAAGTCCTCGCGCGCGTGAACTCCCAGCAGACTCATCACAATCAACGCGCCGCCAACCAGACCTACGAGCCACGCGTCGTATAAGTCGAGGGCACTCGCCAACGACCCTTGGACTGCTCCCGTCGTGACGGCGATCAACCCCGTCGAACCGACCGCCGCCAAGATGACACCGAGGACGCACGCGCGCCGAGGGGACCGATTCGCGAGCTCGCCCAGCAGGCTGAAGCCGCCAACGATCGTCAGAACACCCCCCAAGGCCGCAAGCCCTAAGCTCACGAAACCGAGCCACTGGGGATCAAGAACCGGGAGAAGTAAGGGCCGGTACGACGAGTCGATTCCGAGGCGGCCCAGCGCATAGAGTGGAATCCCGGGCAACAGTGGCCAGGCGAGCTCACTGTAAGACGGGGAGCGGCGATAAGTCGCCGTGAGGTAGTGACCGACCGCCAGCAGCCCGAGGCCCAGCGCAAGCGCAAATGCCGCGTAGCTCGAGGCGATCGTCAGGACATGGCCCACAAGCCAACGGTTGCTCCGCAGCTCAGGCAGGACCGCACGGATGCTCGGGTCGAGGAGCGACACGTTCTGGGCCAGGACGGTCGCCAGCAAGGCGATGCCGCTCGCGGCCAGCGCGGCGTGCTTTTTCCGCCAGAGAAGCTCGAACGCCAGGCCCAGGCCCGCGGTTGCCAGGGCGACCCAAACGACTGTTTCGTACATGGTCGTGACCGGGCCCCAGCGGGAGATGCGAAACCTGTGCCAGAAGCCATACAGCTCGAGCGCGATCCCGACCATGAGCCCGACCATCCCTAGACAGTAGAGCGCGGCACCTAACTTCCCGGCCGGCGTCCGTAGATTCGCCCTGATCCCGAGACTCAACAGCAGCAGTACCAGGCCGAAACCATAGGCGATTGGCGCCCTGGAGAACGGAGCGAATCGATTTAATCGTGACTCGCGCGCCATCGCGGCCGGTTCGGGGTACTCCCCGAGGCTCGTGCCGAGGTCACGAGCGGCGGCCGTCAGGGCGACCGCGATCGCCTCGGGGAGATTGCCGGGCGCCGCGCGCTCCGCGTCTTCGAGGTCTCGATAGCACTTGCGGAACGCCACAACCTGTTCAGCCGGCAACCCCGCGTGCGCGAGTTCCGACACGTCGCTCCCGAGGATGATGCCCAGGGGAATCCAGGGCGAACGCTCAGCCAACCATACCGCGAGCTTCTGATCGAACACGGCATCTTCCCCCGGCAAGGCCCAGTCCTTGCTCTGAAGGCCCTGGAGGTACTCCACGAGGGTGTTGGCGACGTTGGCCTCCAGCGGCGACAGGGTTTGATTGGGCTTCATGCCCTTCTCGAAACTCGCGGTCGAATACACGCTGTAGGCTTCGTTGAAGGGGCGCGGGACCACCAGAAGGTCGAGCGGCTTGATCGCGGGGCTCTTGTGCTCGCGGATTGCCTGGTAGTGAAACAATCGCTCACCGACCTCGGTCGCCTTCACCTCGATCGGCGTCAGTTTCGAGGCGGCAGCGATCCCGTCGGAACGGCCACGGTCCTTCCTGTCCAGGATCTCGCCGACCCACTGCGAGAACGTGAGCGTGTGACCTTCGTGCTGGAGTTGGGTGGCCTCGAGCACGCGCGGCGAGAGCCACTCGTGATCCCGGCCGACCTTGACGGCCAAGGCGTTGAGACACTTACCCGTCGTACTCGCTTCGCCCGACTGTTGCGCCGCTGTGTACAAGTCGGCCTCGGTCAGCTCCGGCTGCGCAGCTAGCGCTTGGAGCGACCTTCTGAGTGCGGGCGTGGCCCTGCCGGCCAACGATCGGACCTGCTCACGGATCGATTCCCCCAGGAGCAGGCGTTTCAACGGCAGGGACTCAACCAGGATGAAATCCTGATTGTCCCAGAACTGGGACCGGGCCGACCAATCCAGGAGCGCCGCCACCGGTTCCCAACTCGACGTCGTCTTGCCGTCTGGGCCGAGGAGTTTGATGGTGGAGCGGCCGTAAATCAGTTTGACCTCTTCGATGGCCATACTATGGAGAGGTTTCACCCGATCCCGATGCTTCACGGGCAGATCACCGACTATGGCGTAAGCGTGCCCGACGCCGACGCGCACGTCGTCAGCGTACCCGGAGCCGACGCGAGGACTCGTCAGCGCCGTGGCCGAGGCGATTGCCAAGACGAGGCCGAAGCAGAGCCACATGATTCGCCGTATGGTCTGAGAGCAAGTCATAGACGAAACTCGAGGACCGGTGGAGCAGGAACAAACAGTGGGGAGTGGTAGGCCATGCCACTCGGCGGGAGGCGGTCCCAATCCGGCCCTCACTGATCCCCCAATCCAGCCCGGCTGTGGGCCAGGCCAAGTCGTTCACCGCGATAAGCGCCGGACAGGACCGAATCGCACCACGTCGCATTCTCCAGATACCACATCACCGTCTTTCGGAGGCCCGAATCGGGCGACTCGACCGGCTTCCAACCCAGCTCGCGGCGGATCTTGCTCGCGTCGATCGCGTACCTGAGGTCGTGTCCGGGACGGTCGGAGACGAACCTGATTAATGACTCGTGCGGCCGGTGCTGAGATTCCGGAGCCAATTCGTCGAGCAGCCGACAAAGATCCAAGACTATTTGAATATTGGTCCGCTCGTTGTTGCCGCCAATCAGGTAGGTTTCTCCCGGGACACCCCGTTCGAGGACGGTCCTCAGCGCCCTGACATGATCCTCGACGAAGAGCCAGTCACGAACATTTTCGCCTTTCCCGTAGATTGGGAGCGGCTTCCCACCCAGAGCGTTGAGGATCATCAATGGGATCAGCTTCTCTGGAAACTGGAACGGGCCATAGTTGTTGGAACAGTTGGTGACCACCGTCGGAAGGCCGTAGGTTTGGTACCAAGCGTGGGCGAGATGGTCCGAGCTCGCCTTACTCGCGGAGTAGGGGCTACTGGGTCTGTAAGGGAGTTCTTCGCGGAAGTGGCCGGTCGAACCAAGCGAGCCATAGACCTCGTCCGTGGAGACATGGACGAAGCGGAACCGCTCCTTGACCGGGTCCGAATCCGAACAGGTCCGCCAATAGTTCGTCGCGACCTCGAGCAATGTGAAGGTACCCATGACGTTTGTGCGGATGAACTCCGAGGGCGCGTCGATCGATCGGTCGACGTGTGACTCGGCGGCCAGATGAATCACGGCGGTCGGTCGATATCGCTCGAAAAGGCGAGTCAATCGCCGGGAGTCACAGATGTCGACCTTCTCGAACTGGTAGCGAGGGTGGTTCTCCACAGACTCGAGCGAGCCGAGGTTGCCCGCATACGTGAGCTTGTCGATATTGAGGACGACGGAGGACGTCTGTTCGATCAAGCCGCGGACGAGGGCAGAACCAATGAAGCCCGCGCCGCCGGTCACGACAATTCGTTCATTCATCATAAGCGTTGTTCCAGTTGGACTCTGTTCGAGTCGGTGGGGTTCGGATACCAGCACGAGTGGCTGTAGCTCGGATCGCGAACTCCGCGTCGCAATGAGCGGGCGCGGCGGTGTTGCAGACGCAGCCGAGTACGACGGATCCCATCGTCACTCCCGGCCTGCATCAGGGCCTCGCCATCGGCAAAAAGTTGGCTGAGGCCGACACCAACCACCGCGAGCCGCGAAATCGCACGAGCCAGGCGGACCTTCGATGCAAGGCGTGCGATCAAAGTGCCCTTGCCAATAGGAACGCCGCTCGGGAAATCCGAGCGATGGCCTCCCCCCAGTAAGCCAGAGAAATGGCGACTGAGAACGCTCAATTGGAAATCCCCCACTACAACGCGACGGGAGGCCAAACGGGTCGAGGGTCATTCCGCCCGACCATTTAAGCGGGCGATGACCTGGATACGACTTCGGTAATGATCTCGGTTCACCGAGATCAAGGTACGGCTGGAGGTCGCAAGCGTCCCGGCAGTCGGGCCTACAACGTCGTTCTCGAGGGTTTCGAAGTCAAACTTGCGCCATGCTGTTTTGCATATCTTTGCTATCGATTCGTCTTAATGCTTTGCCGCCTGCATTGCAATCAACTTTTAACAAGCGTGGCATAATTCAGTCAATCGGTGTCTATTATCGACACTTCTCGCTAATTCTGGCAGCCCACCGGGGCAATCTCGCTGATTTTGACGGCGAGAATGCCCACATGCATACTGGAGGATGGAGTCGAACCAATCCTTCCGGAGCACGCAGGCCCCGGAAACACGACAACCTCCAGGCCTCACGGGACCCGTGCGGGGCTGTCCCGAGCAATCAGCTCGTCCTTCGTGTGGCAAGTTGCGGCGGCGAAGCGATGCCCTCAATCGGCCGGTCCGCTCAAATCAACCACTAAAGGAACGTCCCGAGAATGCCGAGCATCGTCGATGGATACTCGATCATTTTCCGCTGGACGCTTTGCGTGGATGAACGACATCTCGACCGCTAATCCCTGCGGCAGGCAACCGACCCCCTGAATGATTTGGCCGTCGCCTTCGCGCTGGCCGCCGGCAACGACAAGGATCACATGCGGAGGTTCATCGCGAATCTCAAGATCTGGGGATCGGAACCCGAGATGGTCGTGACCGACGGCGGTTGAATAGCCGCCGGGCATCGTCGGTTCGAACCATCGCATGGTCCAGCGCTACCTGCATTTGCATCGCATTTCGCCCGTTTAGCCGTCGAGTGCCGTTCGCCGCAAGAGCGCCTCCAAAGCGGCATAAAACGGAGACGGGAGCCCAGGTACGGGTTCCCTATGTTGCCGCAGGTCATCAAACGAGTGTCAGATGCCTGCTATTTTGGGCGGATCGGCTCGTCGCGGCCTATTTTGGAAAGATCGGCCCACGACAGTCGTTACAAGCAAATCGGGATATATTGGCCCCAATGTCACGTCAGTCGAATCGGCCAATTGCGGCCTTTTTGGGAAGTTCGGCCCGCCGCAGGCTTTATAAGGGCATAGGGATATATTGGGTGAAAAATCGAATCAGTTATATTGACACTTGGCAAACCCTGAACTATCATCTCCAGTCGGATTGAAATAGGAGTTTGCGGGCTCGCATCAATCTGCGAAACCAAGGGAGCGATGATGCCGACTGCTTCGTGGCTCAGTGATTGGAGTTGAATGCGACCACCGTCTTCTCCTTGGCGAGCCCCGATGTAACGCGTCTCAAGCGAAGTCGCTTGAGGGAAGATAACATCTGATCTTGAGGGCTTCTCCAAACCGGTGTAACGCGTTTCCAGCGAAGACGCTGGCCAATCACTAGACATCTGATCTTGGAATCCTGCTCCAAACCGGTGTATCGCGTTTCCAGCGAAGACGCTGGAGGTTGGGACAGCGACGATGCTGGACAATCACATAACATCTCGATTGGAGTTAATTCTAAACCTGTGCAACGCGTTTCCAGCGAAGACGCTGGAAGTTGGGACAGCGAAGACGCTGGCCAATAACATGACATCTGATGTTGGAGTACTCTCCAAACCGGTGTAACGCGTTTCCAGCGAAGACGCTGGAGGTTGGGACAGCGAAGACGCTGGACAACAACATAACCTCCTGCTTTGAGAGCCAACTAATAATGCGCACCGCGATATCCGCTGAGGAATTGCCATTAGACCAGCATCATTATTCGAGACAGCAGATTCGGCTAAAGCCTGCCGAGGCAATGATATGCTCATTGATTCTCTCGCCCCCTGCGGCGAGATCGCTCTCTAAGAGGGTTGTCGATATCACGGGTGCGGCGGTCGCCCTATTGATGCTTGCTCCGCTGATGCTCCTGCTGGCCGTGTTGATCCGGCTCGACTCGCGCGGATCGATCCTGTTCCGGCAGCGCCGCATGGGTCTCGAGGGACGAGAGTTCTGGTTCTACAAATTCCGAACGATGGTGCCGGACGCCGAGCGTTTTCTCTCTAATCTCGAAGTGCAGAACGAATCGACCGGAGGGGTGCTCTTCAAGATCAAGTCCGACCCCCGAGTGACGAAAATCGGTCGTTTCTTACGTCGCACGAGCCTCGACGAGCTCCCTCAGTTCTTCAACGTTCTCAAAGGGGACATGAGCCTCGTCGGACCCCGCCCCTTGCAACTCCGCGACTGTAAACGGTTACAAACGCACGATCCGGAGGGCTTTGCCGAACGACTGTCGGTTCCCCAGGGCTTGACGGGGCCTTGGCAGATCGGCGGTCGTAGCGATGCAGACGGTGATACCATGCTGCGTCTCGACCTGGATTACGTGGCGAACTGGTCATTGGCGCGCGACCTACAAATCCTCGTCCTGACGGTTCCGGCGGTGCTGGCGGGCCGTGGCGCTTGTTAACGCATCCCGGACACTGCTACGACGCCCAACTCTCCCGCGATGATGCGGGCAAGGAGGTGGTCCCATGGGTCACACGAAACCAATCGACCCTGTCGAAGGAAGTCCGCAGATCATCCCCCCCGGCCAGGTCCGGGGGCGATCGGTCTGGATCTGGCCAATTCTGGCCGCGTTCCTGCTGGGTGGCTCGGGATTAGTCCGGGCCCGACAGGGCGCAAACCTGCAGGCCGTAGCCACGTCCGCCCAATCGCCTCCATTTCGACTCAACGACCTGCCGAAGTCGGCTGGCCACTGGAAAGCCGAAGGAGACGATCAATCGCTCGACGCCAAGACGATTGAAATCGCGGGGGCGACCGGCTACCTGGCCCGTTGTTATTTGGACGAGCGGACTGGAGTGAAACTGGCGGTCTTGGTCGCCTTCGGCCCGGCCGATCAGATCGTCAGACACTCGCCCCTCGTGTGCTTCCCGGCCGTTGGCTATACGGCGGTCGGCCAGCCGATCGATCGCAGCCTGAAGATTGGCGACCTCTCCGCTCGACTCCGCTCGGTAGTGTACGCCAAGGGAAACGGCGTGGCGGGCGACCGTCAGGAGGCCTACTTTGGGTTCCGACATGAAGGGATATGGTCACCCGATGCTGCGGGCACCCGCAAGCAATTCCTGTCGAATCCGGCCATGTTCAAAATCCAGGTTCAGCGCCGAGTCGGCGAGTCCGAGGACCGGGCTCGAGACAATCCGACCGAATCGCTGATCGAACATCTCCTGCCCGAAATCGAGAAGCGGATCAGCGAGTCCCAAACACGAAGGACGGCACAAGCGTAGTCTCATCGGAATCGCCTGGCTGCCAGATGGAAGGCTGACGAAGCGAACCGTCCGCACTGCTGGATGACAAGAGCCAATCCGCCGACAAGCAAGGCCGCGAGCAGGGCCGGAGCCAGGCAGATCGCCAGCGCCCAATGGGCCAGAAGCCGGATGGGATCGGTCCCGGAACTCGGGACGGGAGGGATTCCCAAACGGCGGGTCCCTTTGTTTCGCGCCATGTGATCGACCTTGGTGACTCGCGTCGGGATCGGCATGAGACTCTCTCGCACGCGTGACATTATTTCACAATCCTTCTTTTAACTTAGGGCACGAAGCGGCTCGTGACAATGCTATTAACAAGTTCCCAAACGATTTATCTCGAGGCCGGCCTGGGTCGTCAATCCATATCCCGAGCACAGTCAATTCGCCCTGGGGAAATTCTCCGGACACCCGACAGCCTGGTGCCCCTTCAAGACATCGTCTCGCTCTCCCGAACGAGTCGGCACGCGCACGCCTCGCGATCCCGGCCTTTGGAGATTCGCCACGGGCTCAAAGGGATCAATCCAATCGTGGTCAGTCGTGATTTCCATCTTCCAGCAATCTGTGAATAGGAGTCAGCGCAATGCAGTTCACCTTTGCATTTCCTCCGTGGTTGAGAGCCGCCGTCGTAACGATGGCTTGTCTTGTTGGAACCGGGACAGCATCGGCCGACCAGGACATCACCATCGGGAACCCTTCGTTCGAAAATCCCTTGTGGAATCCGACTTCCGCCCCTGATGAAGAGTTCTATGGTTCTGCGGCAAAGTGGAAGCCGCTCTTGGATTCTCAAGGTGAAGAAGTGGGTGTGACTGGCACAGCCCATCTCAGCTCGACTTACCTGGATCCGCTCGTTGTTGGCCAAGAAGTTGGGTTTGCTGGCGACAACGGGTTCACAACTCCCTTCCAGACTGGTGCCAGCTCCATGTACCAGGTTTTGTCAGATCTGGTCTCACCGGGTGCCAACTATCGACTCACGCTCGCCGTGGGCACGCAACCGTTAACAAATGTTGACTCTCATTATAGCGTTGAGCTTTGGGCAGGCACTAGTCTGCTCAAGGAGATACACGGAACCATTGCGGGTGGAACTGGTTTTCAGCAAGTGACGCTGGATACAGTTGGCGCTGGGGCAGGGAAACTTAAGATCGTACTCTCCGAGACCAATGGCGGTCAGACTCTCTTTGATAACGTCAGGCTCTCGATTGTTCCTGAGCCCTCCACCTTAGCAATGAGCGGCACTGCGCTCCTGTTCGGCCTTGGCTATGCCCGTCGGCGGGTTCGTAAAATGGCAACAGCTTTGTGACCAGATTCAGAAGACTCATCTTGATCACAAGGCCCCGTCGCTCGCCTCATGAGCGAGCAGGCGGGGCCTCGAATTGCGCGAGGGCCGATAGGCTCGTAGGAGTCGTCCGGACTATCTCACTTTCTGAATTATGCCTATCTGTGGGATCGAATATCACTCCCCATTGCTGCAATAGCGCGGAGTCCTTCTCGACTTGAATCGGGGAAGCTCGCTGAGTTCGACAACTATCGCACAAATCGTCATGCGATGTCAAAAATCACTCAATTTAATACAGTTTGCCATTATCAATTGTGATTGCCGAATCCTCGCCACTGTCCGTTCCAGTTACTTCTTCGAAGTTGGCTCCTCCGTGGTACCGGTGATCCTGGTCGTGAGCCAGTCCACCACAGGGCGGCTCCCCCTTCCACACAAACCGTCAAGCCAGCGAGGCCAATTCCGGACCACTTCGCGAGAGAGCCGCGGGATGGAACGATGACTCTATCCAGGAACTCGTCGGATCCTAATTTATGGTGAACTTGCTCTGAGGAACCTCGCCATCAAATCCCGTTCGGTCGGGTCACTCATCTTCAAGGAGAGCCCGGACAGACGGGCCTGATCCATGGCCTCGCGGAACTTGGATTCCTGGCCGGATGCGTGATAGGCGCGGGCGAGGTGGAACTGGCGGAGGGCCGTGGGCCCGACGCGGACTGCGGTCTCCAAGTCGGCGACCGCTTGCTCGAACCGCTTGAGGCGGATCAAGATGACGCCCCGGGTGGCGAGGTATGCGGAGTTGCCCGGGGCCCGCCTCACGAGCTCGTCGATCATCGCCAGGGCTTCCTCGGGACGACCGTGGCCTTCGGAGAGCGCCCAGGCGAGGTTGTTGCGGATCGAATTGGCCTCGGGTTTAGAGGCGAGGAGCTTGCGGTAGGCGGCGATCTCCTCGGCATAGCGGCCCTGCTGGTGCAGCAGCAGCGCCGAAGCCAGGATCAGAGCGTGATTATCAGGGCTACGACCGAGGGCGAATTCGACGATCTTTGCAAGCCGGTCCCGGGTCGCGTCGTCGGCGTTCGGAGCCGTGGCAGCCTGGACGGCGACCTGGCCGACTTGGTTGAGATCGTTCCCGGTGGCAACCTTCGCTGCCGTTTCGACCGAGCCGATCGCCTCGGCGAGCCGTCCCTGGCGGACGGCAACCAGGGCCGACATCCAGGTCAGGGCAGGATTGCGCCCGGCCAGCATGCGACCCACCCGGTCGGCAGCGCCGAGGGACGGCGAGTCGGCCGCGAGTATGGCCGCGAAGGCCTCCCGGCCGAACCGCTCGCTGTCGGGGGATCGGTCGCGGGCGCGTACGGCCCGCTCAAGTGCGTCGGGTGCGTTCTCCGGGCCGGCCTGCAGGCGGATGAGATCCACTCGGAGCTTGGCGGATCGAGTGTCCATCGGGTTCAGCAGGACGAGGCGGTCCAGTTGCGCTTCGGCGGGCGCGAAGCGACCGGCATGGATCAATGACTCGACGTAGAGTGAGATCGCGTTGACGCTCGCATCCAACCCAACCGCGGAAGCGGCGACCTCGATGGCACGGTCCAACTGGCCGGCGGACCGCAGTGAGTTAACCAGGTAAGGCCGCGCCGCGGCCGCGATGGTGTGATCGGGGGGGAGATCTGCCAGGAGATCGTTAAACGCTTGGATCGCCTCGGAACGTTGTGCCGCCTCGGGATGTCGGCTCAGGACAATCGCGCGGGTGAGGCGATCTTCGGGCGTGTCAACCCTGCCGGTGGCGGGACCGACGAATGACCAGGCCTGGCCCCAGGCCGAAGGTTCGGATGCGGCTCGCTCGGAGAGCTGGAGCGCGAGTTGGAGGACGATTTTTCGGTTCTTGGGATCGAGCCGGTGGGCGCGTTGGAGCAGTTCGATCGACCGGGCATGCCGATCCGAGTGTTCAAAGTAACCGGCCGCGGTGATATGGACCTTTGAGTCGTCGGGCCAATCACGCAACGCCGCCTCAAACGACCGGTCGGCGCCTGCGAGATCGCCCAGTGCGCTCCGGCATAAGGCCTCCAGAACTGCGGGGCGGTCCGTCTTGATATTGCGGCGGACGGCGTCGGCCGACCGGCGCGCGGCGTCGGGGCGACCATGGTTGAGCTGGTATCTGATGAGAGCCATCCAGGGATCGATCTGGTCGGGGTGGCGCTCGACGTTGGTGCGGAGGGCCGCCTCGGCCTCTTCCACACGGCCCAGGGAGTCGAGCATCCTCGCTTGCCAGCGCTTGGCGTCCACGCCTTCGGGTTGGGCCTTCACGGCCAAGGCGGCGAAGCGGGCGGCCTGGTCGCGGTCGCCGGCCTGCCAGGAGGCATGGGCCGCCAGGCCGCCGATCTGGGAGGTGCGCTCCGCCTGCTGCAGGGAAAGCAACTGTTCATATTGATTGGTGCGAGCCAGGAGAGATGCCAGGCGCGGGAGAGCGAAATCGGCCCCACCCTTGAGAGCTCGCCGGTAGGCCGTCAGCGCATCGTCAAGCCGGTTTTGCCGCTCGAAAAGTTGGCCCTGCAGGAGGTGCGCGGTCGGGAGCTCGGGGGCCTTCTCCAGAACCTGCCCGATCACGCGAGCCGCCGACTCGAGCTGGTCGCCGCGGGCCTGCAGGAGCACAAACGCCTTGGCAGTCAGGTAGGCAATGTCATCGCCCCCACACTTCTCGAGGGCGGTAAGGGCGGCACGGATGGCCAGCTCGTCGCCCAGCACCACGGCAAGTTTGAGAGAGGCGATCAGGGGCTGAGGCTCGTTCGGCCTGAGGTTGGCCCAGGCGTCGAAGGCCTGACGTGCGGTCACAGCATCCCCTTGACTGGCCGCAAGCAGGCCGCGTGCCTCCAGGACGACAGCTCGCTGGACGGGAGGGAGGCGATCGAGGTCACGGCCAAGCATGGCTCGGGCTTCGCCGCCTCGCGCGGAAGCCAGGAGGAGGCGGGCGCGAGCGAGACGCAACACGGCACCGTCACCAATGGCATTGGGGGCCGCGGCTTGCTCGAGGATCTTCAACGCGTCGCTGGTACGGCCAAGTCGGTGGAGACCCTCAGCCCAGGCGGCCACGACCCGCACATCGTGTGGGGCGTGGCCGGCGGACGTCTCGAGCAGCGCGACGGCCCGATCGAGCTGGCCGTCGACAGCCAGCCGGTCGGCTTGCAAGAGGACGACTGAAGCACTGTTCGGCAAGGCCCGGGCGGCCTGGGCTTGAGCCCGATCGAAGTCCGACCAGTTGCGACGCTCGGCGGGTTGCGAGGCCTGGAGCCTCAAGTGCGCACCAGCCAACGCAACGAGCAGGTCGGGCTGGCCCGGCGCCTGGGACAGGCCGCGATTGATCTCGTCGATCGCCTCCTGGAGGTCGGTGTCGATCACGGCGTTGGCCGCTGTGAGGCGGGCGACGACCGAGCCGGTGGGCGAGATTCTTGCCGCTTGCCGGAAGGAACGCAGGGCTCGAGCACTGTCGCCGAGCGCCTGGTAGCAACGGCCGGTGGCCAGGTAAAGCTTTTCCCGAAGCGGCCCGGCAACTTTGGGCTCGATCTCTTCGAGGATCTTGACGCCCTCGTCGGGCCTTCCGGAAGCCTCCGCGCGGAGGGCCTTCAACAGGGACAGGCGCGCCTCCTTAGGATTCCCGGTCAGGCGAAGGTATTGATCAATCAAGGGCACGGCGTCCGAGACCCGGCCGAGCCTCAACAGGCTGTAGGCAAGCCACCATGACATCTCGGCGCTGGTGCCGTGGGTGGCAATCAGGCCGCGACGCCACTCCTCGATGGCCTCCTGCGGCCGCTCCTCGCCGAAGTTGACCATGACGCGGAGCACCCGGACGCGTTCGTCGTCCCGGTCAGCGGCGGCGATCCGGTCAATCTGGGCGCGGGCGGCAGTCGTGTCGCCGCGCTGCAATGCGTCGCGGGCCGCGGTCAGCCGGACTTCCAGGTTGTTCGCCGCCAGGCGCGTCGCCGCCTCGATTTCGACGGCAGCACGGTCGAGATTGCGGATGCGATCGAAATAGCGGTAGCGGACCAGCCGCGCCTCGGCCGAGTCGGGCGCGGCGGCGAGCAAAGCCCCGAGCACGCGTTCGGCGGAGGCCGGATCGTGGCGACGCTCCTGGTGCAACCGTGCGAGCCGCTCGGCCGATTCCAGTTCCTTCGGGTCGAGCGACAAGGCTGTCTCGTATTCCTTGGTCGCCGCATCCAATGTCGGCTCGTCGCCTGACGCCGCCAGGCCTTCCAAGGCCATGCCCAGCAGGCGGTGCGAGACCGGGTCGTTCGGGGCCGCCACGACCACGTCACGGGCGATCACCACCGCGGCCCGGTAGCGGAGTTCCTTCGCCATCAACTCCGGGGCGTTGAGGAACAGGTCCGTTGCGCGGAAGGCGTCGCTGTAGCGGACGTAGATTTCCACCAGCCGTCGCCGCGACTTGCCACGTCCCGGTCCGTGAGGGTCGAGGCGTAGGAGTCGGTCGTCAATTCGAGCGGCGTGGAGCAACTCGGGCAATGATGCCGCGGCCTTAAATGCAACGTCCGCCTGGATCTCGAGTGCCTCGACATCATCGGGGGCCATCGCCAGATACTGCTCGAGGTGCCGTATCGCCAGATCCGGCTTATCACTTTTGAGCAGGGCGCGGACTTCGGCGAGCGCCTTCTGGCGGATTCGCCCCACCTCGGCCCGCTTCACCAGAAAGACCGCAGTGAGGGCGAAGGCCACCACGGCCGCTGAGATCAGCCAGGCTCGCAAGTTCAGACGCTTCGGCTTTGATGTCCGATCGCTCATCGTCTCGCTCCACCGTGCCCATCATCACAACGAGCTGTCATCGTCGCCCGCAGGGCGTGCTCCACCCAGCCCGAGCGAGGATCGTACCCTGAGAGTCGCCGGCTTTGCCAACCTTGGATAAAATAATCAGCGTGGTTCACAGCCATCAAACCAATAGAAATCCCAACGCTGCTTCCCACCCATATATCGCAATCCAACTTACGTTTTTGGAAAACCGAGTCCATAAGAGGTGGATTATAAACAACGGAATCGTGTATCAGTGAGATTGGGATTTGACAATTCCATTGACACGTCAGTAGACTGTCCCGGGTAGTGCGATCGAGCCGTGACCTGCGCAATCCACTGCTTTGCATTTGTCTCAGTCCTCCCGAAGTCCGGAATCCCAGGCTCGTAACCGGGGTCGACGAAGATCCCTTTCGTAATCACGAGCTTGAGATATCCGCCGACATGAGAGTGGCTTAATGGATACTCGCGACGCCGCGAAGTCTATCGAGTTCCGAGACGCACGGCCCGTCCGTCTCAGGGTGTCTCCGGCCGAACCGGGCCGTGCGGGAGTGGGCGGATCGCGGTCACTCTTCCACATTGTCGCTCGGGGAGTTCTGCGGTCCTGGTGGCTCCTCTTGCCGCTCTGGGCACTCTGCAGTGGCTCCTTGGCCGGCTTCGTCTATTTCAAGATGAAGCCGACCTACCGGGCGGAGAGCCTGTTGCGGGTCGACCAGTTGGTCGCCGACCCCTTTGGGAGTCTTGGCACGCACACACAGGCCCAGAACGAGAGCCCCCTCGAGACCCAGGTGCAGTTGATCACCAGCACCAATGTGTTGCTGGCGGCCGCGGCCGACGCGAAGATCGCCGGCTTTCCGATCGTCCGAGACTCGCCCGACCCGGTGGCTTCACTGCGGAAGGCGCTGGACATCAAAATCGTTCCCAGGACGGCCCTGATCCAGGTCGCGATGGACTCCGGCTCGTCGGTGGAGGCCGCCGGAATCGTCAACGCGATCGTCGATGCCTACCTGAGCGCTGATGCGGAGTGGTCCGAGAGCCTCTCACGCAAACAGATCCAGCGCCTGACCGAGTTTCAGGGGAATCTGCAGAGTCAACTCGAGGCGTGGAAGCGGGAATGGCTCGAACTGGCGGCAAAGTGGAACGTTGAGCCCTCGGGTTCCTTACCGCCGGCCGGTGTCGACGCTCAGGGGCGGAGCATCGAGAACCGCCCGTCGGCGCTCACTCGCTCGACCGTCAGCGTCGAAGAATATCGGCAGCTCCGCGGTCAACTCATCCAGGCCGAGTTGGAACTGGCCGAGGCGGAATCCCAGGTTGATGCCCGCAGCCGGTCACCCAGGCTGGCCGCGACTTCGGAGTTCGACCCACGGCAAGACCCCGAGTTGAACGATCTGGCAGAACAGATCGAGAAAGTCCGCCAGAGATTGGCCGGGGTCGCGCGGTTAGCTCGTGATCCTTTGAACGATCCGGCCTCGGTGCGATATCGGGCCAATCACAGGGAGCTCAAAGAGCACTTCGAGCGGCTCTATAAGGCCAAGAAGGCACAGTGGCTCGTGGCGGGTCCCAGCGTGATGCCCGGACAATCGGCGGGGCCGTCGCTCGAGGAAGCGAGTCTGAAGGTCGCTACCCTGCGGTCGACGCGGGCCAAGCTCCAGGCGATGATCGATCAGCTCAAGGTCGACAACCAACAACAGGGGACCGACACGGTCAAGGTGGCACTCGTCCGGTCCGACTTGGAGCAAGTCCAGGGCATGCTCGCCGAGGTCAACAAGCGGCTGGAGGCGTTGCGGTTCGAGTCGCGGGGACACAGCCGGGTCCTCCGGATCGACGAAGCCAAGCCCTCGGCGCTCGCGGCGTCGGACAAGCGGCCCAAGCTCCTGATGATCATCCCGTTCGCCGTACTGGCCGGCCTGATCGGGCTCACAACGGCGCTGGAACTGCACGCCGGCAGGGTCGATTGCCCGGACGTCTTGTCGAGGCTCGCACGGGTCGAGGTATTCCCGGTCCCGCCTCTGCCCAGTCCCGGCCCCGCGCCTCGCCTGCGGAGGTTCGGCAGGTCGCTCGATTCCGGCGAACAGCTCGAATTGTTCGCCAACCGGATTGACCACATGCGGGTCGCGCTTTGCGACGCCGAGGGCCCTGGGCGGGTCCGTTGCTTGATGATCACCAGCGCCGGAATCGGCGAAGGAAAGACGACGCTCTCGCTCCAACTGGCGGCCCGATGCGCTGATGCCGGGCTCTCAACGCTCCTGATCGACGCCGACCTGCGTCGCTCCAACCTGGGGCAAATCCTCGACGTTCCCGATTCGCCGGGCCTCAGCGACGTGCTGCGTGGGCTGATCGCCGTCGAGGACGCGATCGTGGGGCTCCCGCTACCCGGCTGCCAACTGCTGACCGCCGGCTTGTCGCTCGAAGGCCCCGGCCGTTTGCTCCAAGGCCGACAGTTCCGCGAGGTCCTGAATCGGCTCCGGAGCCGCTTCGATATGATCATTATTGATACGCCACCGCTGTTGCCGGTGCCCGATGCCCTCACCATTGGCCGCTATGTCGACGGGGCCATCCTGGCGACCCGACACGACGCGAGCCGCACGGCACTTCTTGAGAAGGCCCAGCAGTTGCTCGTCACCGCCCACATCCCAGTGCTGGGCATCGCCCTCAACGGCATCCCGGTGACCGGCTCGCGATATGGGCAATATTCCTATCCGAATCGAACACCTTCACTCCGCGAAGATCATCCCAACGGCGGTTGAGGGTCACGGGGCTTGAACGTTTTGCGGATTCCCTACCAGACCGCCGGAAAGTGACGTCGATCCCGCCCAGAATGAGGACTGGCCCCGAGAATCCAATCTGACGGACCGCCAAAGCCGCGAGGTGCGATCATGAACAAATTGAGCACATCTCCCCCCCCACAACTGGCACCCGGAGCCGCGCGTCCTTCAACCCGGACGTTGGCGATCACGCTGGGAGTGGCGGTGACGCTTGCCTGGTCTTATCGCGCAAATCTTGACGAACTCCTCAAGTCGTGGACGACCAACCCTGACTATTCGCACGGGATCCTCGTCGTTCCGATCGCCCTGCTGATCGCCTGGCGACTGTGGCCAGGCCCCGACGACCAGTCGCCGCGGCCAACGCCTTGGGGGGTGATGCCCCTGGTCCTGATCCTGGCCATCCGGGCGTGGTCCTACCAGTCGGGAGAATACTGGTTGGAGACCGCCACGCTCGTCCCCGTCGTGGCCGCGCTCGTCTGGACATGCGGAGGATTCTCGACCTTGCGGCGGCTCTGGCCAGCGGTCGCCTTCCTCACCTTCATGCTCACGATTCCCGGCCAACTCGATGCCAAGCTGTCGCTCCCGCTGCAGCGACTCGCCGCGCGGGGGAGTTGCTCGCTTCTGCGGGCGACGGGGACCTGGGTCCTCATTGAGGGGAATGTGATCCACTGCGGGCCCGAGCGCCTCGAGGTGGCCCGCGCCTGCAGCGGCCTCGCGATGCTCGCCAGTCTGTCCGCGTCGATTTGCGCGATCATCCTGGTCTTCCCCTTCGGCCTTCGGAATCGTCTTGTGCTGCTCGGTAGCATCGTGCCGATCGCCCTGCTCTGCAACGTGACGCGGATCGCGGCGACGGCTTGGTGCTATCAATACTTCGGGTCGGAAGCCGGACATGCCTTCGCCCACGATGCCGCAGGTTGGCTCATGATGCCACTGGCCATGCTCATGGTCGGCCTGGAACTCGCCTGGCTGAGCTGGCTCTTCGAGAACGCACCGGCCGCCCCAGTCCCCTCGCGCCCCGCCCCGGTCCTCCTTGGTGCCATGATCATGGGGGCCCGGCGATGAGCAAACCGGTGCGAATCTGGGGGATCCCGTTCACTCCAATGACTCGGCCGCAGGCGGTCGAGGCCATCATGGCGCTCGCCGAAGCCGGCCGGCCCTCGTACTTCATCACCGCCAACCTCCACTACGCGATGCTGACACATCAGCACCCCGTACTGGGTTCGATCAACGAGCGAGCGGCCTTCGTCCTGGCTGATGGCGCCCCGATCGTTTGGGCCTCGCGCTGGCAGCGGACCCCGCTGCCCGAGCGTGTCGCCGGCTCGGATCTGATCTTCGACCTCTGCGAGGAAGCCGCCGCGCGCGGGCTCAGGCCCTTCCTGCTGGGCGGGGCCGAGGGGGTCGCCGAGGCGGCCGCCCGACGCCTGGAGGCGCTCTACCCGGGCCTTCGGGTCGCCGGCACGGCCTGCCCGCCCCACCGCGACCTCGAGGAGGAGGAATTCGATCGTCTGATCGCCCGGATTCGCGAGGCCCAGCCGGACCTGCTGTTCGTCGCCTTCGGGCAACCCAAAGGGGAATTGTGGATCGACAGCCACCTCGAACGACTCGGCGTCCCCGTCTGCGTCCAGGTCGGCGCCAGCCTCGACTTCGTCGCGGGCCGGGTCCGTCGGGCCCCCCTCTGGGTCCAACGGATTTCCATGGAGTGGGCCTACCGCCTGTCCTTGGAGCCAAGGCGTCTGGGACCGCGCTACGCCAGCAACGCCTTGTTCTTGCTGCGAATGATCGCGCACGACCTGGCATCCTGGAACCAGGGAGAACGCTCCGCACGCCCGATCGTCTCCGGAGATGTCCTCGAGTTGAAACGCGAGGAGTTCGAGACAGGATGAGCGAGCCGTTCGATGACGGCACGTTCTGAGTCCGATCATTCGCCTGGACGGCGAGGCTACCTAAAACAATATGAAGTGAGCATCCCATGACGATCCGCACTTCGAAGAGCATTCTCGTCGTGATTGTCAATTATCGGACCGCCGATCTCGTCACCGACTGCCTCAGGTCGCTCGAGGCCGAGGTTGATTCGCTGCCCGGGATCCAAGTCGTCGTGGTCGACAATGCGTCTGGGGATGGCTCGGTCGATCGCCTGGTCGCCGCGATTGTCGAGAATTTGTGGGAGGGATGGGCGTCGATCCTCCCCGTCGAGCGCAATGGCGGGTTTGCCGCTGGCAATAACGCGGCGATTCAACCTGCTCTCGAAGCGGCAGCCCCGCCCGACTATGTGCTCCTCCTGAATCCGGACACCGTGGTTCATGGCGGTGCGCTGCGGACTCTCTACGATTTCATGGAAGCAAAGCCAGAGGTCGGCATCGCCGGCAGTCGCCTGGAGGACCCCGACGGCACGCCCCAGCGGTCGGCATTTCGCTTCCCCTCGGTCCTGGGCGAGATTGAAAACGGACTGCGGTTCGGCGTGGTGACCAAGTTGCTGCACCGCTGGGTGGTCGCTCCCCCCGTGCCCGAGGTCGCTTGTCGGACCGATTGGGTATCGGGTGCCTGCCTGCTCGTTCGCCGCGAGGTTTTCGACGCGGTCGGGCTGCTCGATGCCGACTACTTCATGTATTACGAGGAGGTCGACTTCTGCAAACGGGCCGCCCAGGCGGGCTGGCCCTGCTGGTTTGTCCCCGAGGCACGGGTGGTGCATCTGGTCGGTCAGAGCACCAGGGTGGAAACCGGCGTCGTTGCTCGGAAACGCCAACCAACCTATTGGTTCGCTTCCAGGCGGCGATACTTCCAAACATATCTGGGCAAATACGCAACGTGGCTGACCGACCTCGCCTGGGCCTCGAGTTTCGCGTCGTACCGCGTCCGAAGGGTGGTTCAGCGGAAACCCGATACCGATCCCTTCGGGTTGCTCGGAGACTTCGTCCGCCACAACTTGCTCCGCTCCTGTCGTTCACATCGCGTGATCCGGCCTTCGGCCGCTTCGGAGACGGCGTCATGATTCGTCTCGGTGTGGTCATCATCGGACGCAATGAAGGCGAGCGCCTTCGTGGCTGCTTGGAGTCGGTTGTTGATTCGGGCCGGCCGGTCGTCTATGTCGACTCGGGCTCGACGGACGGGAGCGTTGCACTGGCCCGTGCGCTCGGAGTCGAGGTCGTGGTACTGGACCTCGCGACGCCGTTCACGGCCGCACGAGCGCGAAACGCAGGCGTCGAAGGCCTGTTGCAACTCGCCCCGCACGTCCACTTCGTCCAGTTCGTCGACGGAGACTGTCTCGTCGTCGATGGCTGGCTCGACCGGGGGCTCCAGGAATTGGAAGCTCGCCCCGATGTGGTGGTCGTCTGCGGACGCCTGCGTGAGCGGTTCCCTGAACGCTCGATCTACAACCGCCTTGCGGATCTGGAGTGGGATACGCCCATCGGCGAGAGCGACGCATGCGGCGGAATCGCGATGATGCGTCTCGTCGCCTTCCGCGCTGTTGGCGGCTTCGATCCCTCGATCCCGACGGGAGAAGAACCCGAGTTGTGTCTCAGGCTCCGAGGGCAGGGATGGAAAGTGGTACGACTGGAGGCGGATATGGCTCGCCACGACATCGCGATGACGCGTTTCGGGCAATGGTGGATGCGCCAGTGCCGTAGCGGCTACGGAAGCCTGGACGTCGTGACGCGGTCCCACGATCGCAAGACAGCGCCATTCGCGCGACAGGTCTACAGCGCGCGGCTCTGGACGGTGGGGTGGATCTTGGTCACAGCCGCAGCCGGAGGCCTTGCGGGTTCGATCGGTGGATCGATGGCTGGAATCTGGGCTGCGGGGCTCCTGAGCTTGGCCCCAGCACTCCAGTCGATCCGGATCGCGGCGAGAGTTCGTCCGAGAATCAAAGACAACCGGGTTGCGATCTCATACGGGATGCTGACGATGATCGGGAAGTGGGGTGAATTGATCGGTCAAATCCGCTACTTGTGTGATCTTACCAGAGGGCATCATGCACGACTTATCGAATATAAGCATGCCACACCATGAAGACCCCGGTTGGCGAAGTCACCACCGAAGGGATGAGACGGTGCACGAGCCGGACTGGCAGACCGACCTGACACTTTATCCTAAACGGCCCTGGCTCAAGGAGCAGTCGATCTGGGCGATTGCCGTCTCTCGTTCTTGCAGGCGGAACTATTCATACCACGGACGAGTTTGCACGCCCGGCTCCCGAGTCCGATAGTCCCATGAATTAGGGCCATGATCCGATGGGTACGCTCTGCCTCAGGATTATCCTCATCAATGGGAATCGTTTCGACGCTGTCAGCAGGTGTATCCGCCACCTCACTTGCCGTCCCGAGCGCGGGACTACCGGCCAGGCATGTCCTCTTCTTCGCCGCTGGATGCGTGCGGGGAGGATTCTCCAGGCTGTTGGTGTTTTGTGTCACTGGCCGGGCCCGCTCCGGTGCCGTCGTACTTGATGACAGGTTGATGCTAATGATTAATCTCGTGATGCTATTGTTTGCAACACTGTCAATTTGGCTGATTCCTTACTTCTCATTGCTGTGCCTCATCACGGCGGCGGTGTTGATCCGGGCGAGCGCAGCGACGCATTCGGGGAGGAAAGTGCCGACGACAGCGCGATTCCTCATCCTCATCCCCGCTCACGATGAGGAGGAGACAATCCAGGCGACGGTGGAAAGTTGCCGGGCTATCGAATACGACCAATCCCAGTTCGCGGTCTGCGTCATCGCTGATAACTGCTCGGACGGAACCGCCCTCGTCGCCCGCGAGGCCGGGGCCGAGGTCGTCGAGCGGGTCAACTTGGTCAAGCGAAGCAAGGGTTATGCCCTGGAGTATTTCTTTGAGCGGGGACCGTTGAGTGAATACGACGCAGTCGTCATCGTTGACGCCGACACGGTTGTCGATCCAGGAATCCTCCAGTCGTTTGCATCTGGGCTGGCGAAGGGCTGGGACTGGATCCAGTGCTACCACACTGTTCGCAACGCCGACGCCTCCTGGCGGACGCGGGTGATGACTTATGCATTCAGCCTGTTCAACGGCGTGCGACCGATGGGGTTCGAGCAACTCGGGCTCGGCGCCGCATTCAACGGGAACGGGATGTGCTTCTCGACCTCCGGTCTAGCGCGGGTGCCGTGGCGGGCGTATAGTCTGGCCGAGGACCTGGAGTTCTCGTGGACGTTGCGGCTGGCTGGCGAGCGGATTCACTTCGAGCCTCATGTCCGCGTCCTGGCCGATATGCTGACCCGGGGCGGTAGTGCCGCCTCGGCCCAGCGTCGCCGTTGGGAGGTGGGCCGGACGGCCCTGCGCAGGCGCGTCCTTGGGCCTCTGCTGCGGTCTCACAACATCGGGCCCTTCCGCAAGGGTTTGTACGTCATTGAATTGTTTTTCCCGCCCCTGTCTGTATTGTTCGCCGCCCTCCTCCTGGCAGCGAGCGTCCACCTTGTGGCAGTCCTCGACCCGCGGTTGCTGCCGCTGTCGCGGCTGTTGCGACCTGCCCATGCCGTGATGGCTGCCACCTTGATGGCCTATACCTTGAGCCCACTCCTCGTCATGCGCCTGCCAGTCCGATATCTCGCCAGTCTCCTGGCACTTCCCTACTTTATGGGATGGAAAACCACTGTCGCGCTGGGCCGAAGGCCCTCGATGTGGGTGCGGACCTGGCGGGAGCCGAGTTGTCGCAGCCCAGGGAGCGGATGAATGCCACCCGGGGAATACTCCCTTGCTGACATGCCAGAAACCGCCCTGCCGACAAGAGAACCGACACGAGTTGAGAACATCTTCAGTCGTCGATTGCCTCGATGGTCAACAGGGACTTCACCACGGATTGACAATATTACCTGCCGTATCGATCACAGGTCTTCGCTGAGGGGAGCAAACTCGACATGATCGATGCCAGGCAACGAGTACTCAGGGCAGCACTGATCGGCACCGGCCAGATTGCTCGCCAGCATCTACGCTGTCTCCGCGAGTTGCCCGACGTCGAAATCGCCGCGGTGTGCGACCTCTCGCCGGGACTCGCCGAGTGTGCCGCCGAGCGGTTCGGAGTTCCTCGCTGGTTTCGCGACCATCGTGCCCTGCTTGCCGAAGTACGGCCCGACGTGGTCCACGTAACCACTCCCCCGACGTCCCACTTCCACCTTACGATGGACGCCCTGGATGCTGGCGCGCATGTCATCGTCGAGAAGCCGATCACAACGACTCTCACCGAACTGGCGGCGCTGAATTCCCGAGCGTTGGAGAACAACCTCACCATCGTCGAAAACTATAACTATTTATTTAATGAGCAAATTATCCGGATTCTCGAGTATATCGCGAACGGGGAGCTCGGGGCGGTGACCGGAGTCAACATCGACATCTGCCTTGACATACTCGGCAAGGGGAGCTCATTCGCGGACCCGAACCTGCCCCACCCTTGCCTCTCAATGGCGGGGGGCGCGATCGCCGATTTCCTTCCACACCTGGCGTCGCTCGCTCATTGCTTCGTCGGATCCCATCGTTCGGCTCG
This sequence comes from Singulisphaera photorubra, assembly GCF_045290345.1. GTDB lineage: Bacteria > Planctomycetota > Planctomycetia > Isosphaerales > Isosphaeraceae > Singulisphaera. The sequence goes on from NZ_CP155447.1 coordinate 9,442,957, forward strand.
AACCGTCTGGACCAAGAGATCGAGTTCTCCGTTGCCAAGCGACGAGTTTCGCGCCCTGGTCGACGCGGAGGGAGGAATTGCCACCCTTGGGTTCAGCGCCAGCTCACAGCCTGACGCGTTTTGGGTCCGCGTCCAGGGAGAGCGGATGCATGCGAGTGCGAATCTTTTCGAGACGCGTTTGACGATCAATCGCCTCCGGGATGGTCCCAAACCGTTGCGTCCCCTACGCGACGCACTGGATGAGGCCAAGACGATACGCCGCGCCGCCTACAAGACTCTGTGGCGTAAGCTCGAAGGCGGGGCGGCATCCTATGAAGGGCTCTGGACCCTCATCGCGGAGACCTATTATGCGATCGCACACGACGGAACTCCGCCGGTCACGCCAAAGCAGATGATCGAGGTCAACCATCTCATTGACGATCTCAAACCCGTGGAGATCTCGCAACCATGAGGGTTCTCGTTACCGGAGCCAACGGTCTGCTTGGGCGTCAGGTCGTGAGGACTCTCCTGGACCGGGGACATGACGTCCGGGCCATGGTCCGGCCAGCGACCGACCTAGGGAATCTGGATTGGCCCGCGTCCGTGGAGATCGTCCGTACCGATCTTCGCGCTTCAGGCGACCTGACGGGCGCCTTCAAGGGGATCGATACGCTCATTCACTTAGCTGCCGCGGTCCAGGGCGGCGAGGATGCGCAGCTCGCCGCGGCCGTCGTTGGGACCGAGCGGCTCCTGGGCGCAATGGCGGCGACCGAGACACGCCGCCTGGTGTTTGCGAGCAGTTTTTCGATCTACGACTGGCGCGTGACCAGGGGGGAGTTAACTGAGGATTCACCCGTCGAGTCGGCTCCTGATTTATACGACCGTGACGGATACGCCATCGCGAAGCTTTGGCAGGAACGAGTCGTCCGCCGTGCCTCGGCGGAGCATGGATGGGATCTCGTTACCCTTCGTCCCGGCTTCATCTGGGGCTGCGGCAACGAGTATCTCGCGTGCTTAGGCCAGCGATTCGGACGGTTCCATCTGGTCATTGCTCCCTTGGCACGGATTCCGCTGACTTACGTCGAAAATTGCGCAGAGATGTTCGTCCTAGCTGCCGAGGATTCGCGTGCCTCGGGAGAGACATTCAACGTCGTCGACGGGACTGATGTCTCCGCCTGGAGGTATCTGGGCGATCATCTCCGCTCCAGAGGAGAGCAAGGCATCCGCATCCCGATTCCTTACAAACTGGGATATCTCGGAGCCCTCCTGGCGACGTTCATCAGCAAGAGGCTCTTCTCGGGCAAGGGCAAACTTCCCAGCCTGCTTGTCCCCTGCCGCTTCGAGGCCCGCTTCAAGCCGATTCGCTCTCCGAACCGCAAGGCCCGCGAAATCCTGAACTGGCGGCCTCGTCTCGATTATGCGGCTTGTCTTCAACGCACTTATGGCATGCCCAGGAACATCGTTGGGACTGACCCAATCGAGGCCCCGATCACGCGACACTTCTCCGAACGAGTGATCACCGATGCGTAGAAACCTGACACTCGCCTACCTGACAAGCAGCTATGCTCGTGCCAGTGACACCTTTATCCGTGGCGAAGTCGCCCAACTGCGCGCACTCGGCCACACCGTGCACACGTTTTCGATCCGTAGGCCTTCACCGAGCGAAATCATCGGAGAAGAAGTTGCGCGGGAGCGTGCCGCGACGATCGACATCCTTGCTTCTGGGCTTCCGAGTTTGGCGTGGGCGGGCCTCTGTGAAACGGCCCGATCACCCCGCGGTTTTTTTTCAGCATTTCGGCTAGCGAATCAGGTCAGCAGCATGGGCTTGAAGGGTAGGTCTTGGCCCTTTGCTTACCTTCTCGAAGGTGCTTTTCTGGCGAGGAAGCTGCGATCATTGGGGGTCGAACACCTTCATAATCACTTCGGCGAGGGCGTGGCGGCCGTTGCCATGCTCGCCGCCCACTTGGCCGAGATCCCCTTCAGCCTGACGATTCACGGATCAGCCGAGTTTGACATCCCGACTCAGTTAGCCCTCGACGTGAAAGTACACCACGCCTCGTTTGTCGTCGCGATCAGCGAATATACCCGTAGTCAAGTTTATCGATGGTCCGCCGCCGACGACTGGTCCAAGATTCATATCATCCGTTGCGGCGTCAATGCGGATTTTATTGAGGCCCCCCCAACACCAGTCGCCGACACGCCCCGGTTCGTATCCGTCGGAAGGTTCGCCGAACAGAAGGGTCAACTTGTGCTCGTCCAGGCCGTGGGCTTGTTGCGTGACCGCGGCGTGCCGTGCGAACTCGTGCTCGTAGGTGACGGACCGATGCGGAGGGTGATCGAAAAGCTCATCGACCGGCTCGATCTATCGGATCGGGTGCGGATCACCGGGTTGATGGGACCAAGCGAGGTCCGCCGAGAGATTCTGGCCGCTCGAGGCCTCGTCCAACCGAGTTTCGCCGAGGGGCTCCCTGTGGTCTTGATGGAGGCGCTTGCCCTGCGCCGCCCGGTGATTAGCACCTATATCGCGGGGATACCGGAACTGGTCCACCCAGGAGTCAATGGCTGGCTGGTGCCACCCGGGTCGGTCAAGGCGCTGGCCGAGGCGATGCAGCAGGCGTTAGCCACTGACATCGTCGAGTTGGACCGAATGGGTCACGCCGGAGCGGCCCTCGTCGCCGAGCGGCATTGCGCAAGCACAGAAGCTAGCAAATTAGCGCAGCTAATCACTTCATAATTTGTGAAAGTCAGTGGTCACGATTACACCGATATTCAGAACCATACTTCAAAGTCTATGATCGCCGGCTGGTTAAATTTTTGCACAAGTGGCTTTTGGGTATTCAATCAATTTACATGAATCGCGTATAAACAACTGTGGAATGCGAAGTCGGCATGGTTGATCGTCTTCAAGCTCCGGGATACTTCGAGGGTGCGAGTCCTTAAATCTCAATCAACGCAGGTTAGGGAGCGCTAACCTTGGGGAACGACATGACTCCTACACCGACGATTTCGGTCGTGATGCCCGTCTACAACGCGGAGCCTTACGTGGCGGAGGCAGTCGAGAGCATCCTGACACAGACTTTCGACAATTTCGAGTTCATCATTATCGATGATGGATCAACCGACCGATCAATCCACCTTCTCCGCCACTACGCGACGAGGGACTCTCGGATACGCGTGATCGGCCGGCCCAATACCGGGATCGTGGGGGCTTTGAACGATGGATTGGCCGTAGCATCGGGCGAGTTTATTGCCCGCATGGATGCCGACGACATCTCATTGCCTAGTCGCTTCGCCATACAATTGGATTATCTTAAAAATCATCCCGAATGCCTCGCCGTTGGTTGCATGGTACTTTCGATCGATAAGGATGGGGCGTCACTTGACACCTGGAACTTCCCCCTCGATCACGAGGAAATCGACAAGCGACAACTTGAGGGGCATCAGGAAATCGCTCATCCAGCTCTCATGGCACGTCGGACAGCGGTACTAGCCGTCCAGGGCTACCGCCTGGAGTCGGAGACCTGCGAGGATCTCGACCTCTTTCTTCGATTGGCGGAACGCGGCCGACTTGCCAATGTCCCGGATACCCTCTTGAAGATGCGCCGACACCTTTCGTCGATTTGTCATACGAAGCAGGAGTTGCAGAATCGCGTGAGAGAATCTGTCCTTCTCGAAGCATGGAAACGGCGAGGGCTGACCACTCAGACGATCCTCCATCAGGACGGGCCATCGGATTTCTCGGTGTCGGCTTACTATCGAAAGTGGGCCTGGGCCGCCCTGGGAGGAGGACACGTCCCCACCGCTAGAAAATATGCCTGGGCGGCACTCCGCCGGGCCCCTTTCTCGATCGAAACGTGGCGGGTCCTCTACTGTTCTCAGAGGGGTTATTGAAATATCATAAATAGGCAGGCCATGAGATGACACACACAGTTTCAGCGATAAACTGGCCATTCCGTGGATTGATGAGGCGTGGCTACCATAGCGATCGTCAGCGATGTGATTTCGCTCTCGCCCGCTGACTCGCGAGGTGTGCAAGTCAAGCAGGATGTGGAACCGGGTAGGAGTCGGGCCACCTGGCTAGCAAGGTGGCTGTGGAAGCCATTGGTGTCGCATGTTCATGACGTGATCGCTGACACGTCGCTTGCCTATCGCAAGTCCATCCGCTAATTCAAGATAACATGCGATCACAAAGTCGATTGCTGGGAGGCTTTTACCGTTCGTTTAATGCGGGTTTGGACGAGGAAGCGTCTCAATCTACGGTGCCGGAATTGACACTGAATCGAACGGTTCGATTGCTGGGATCTATCTTCACGTAGCCGATCCTGAGACTGACCCGAACGGTCGCCCTGATGGTCTACTTGTTTGTGGGAACAAGCTGGCTTATTGCCCGACGTGCCATGGAATGAAAGGCATTACATAAAAGCATCATGTAATCCTTAACATTAAACATGCGTCTAATTGGCTCAACGCTTTCGGTCTGCTGAAGGCAAACCAATGTCCACTCATTCCGGGGCGGATTTTCAATGCGAATCACTTTTATTCTGCCGGGGCTCAATCTGTGCGGTGGTATCCGGGTCATCGCCATCTATGCGGATAGGCTGCGTCGTCGCGGACATGAGGTCGTCGTCGTGACACCCCCGCCACGTGGTCCAACCCTTCGTCAGACCATTCGAGATCTTGCTCGAGGCCGTGGTTGGGCAAAGAACAGGGCGACGTTGATGGATCCCACCCATTTCAACGATACCGATGTCGAAATCCAGATTCTCGAACGGTGGCGGCCAATCGTCGACGCTGACCTGCCCGATGCTGATGTTGTCATCGCGACTTGGTGGGAGACAGCCGAGTGGGTTGCTGAACTTTCGCCCCGAAAAGGGGCGCAGGTCTACTTTGTCCAGCATCACGAGACGTTTTCTTACCTGCCGATCGATCGAGTCGAGGCGACCTGGCGGCTACCTCTGCACAAGATCGCGGTCGCACAATGGCTCGTTGATCTGGCTCGGGAACGTTACGACGATCATGACGTCTCGCTCGTCTCAAATGCTGTCGATCACGATCTTTTCCACGCGCCGCCTCGCGGCAAGAACCCGACGCCAACCGTGGGATTGATGTATGCGACGGCCGACTTCAAAGGCTGCGACATCAGCCTTCGGGCCTTCGATCTCAGCAAACAGCGGAATGCAGACCTGCGCCTGGTGGCCTTCGGCACCGAGCCTCCTTCTGCTTGGCTTCCCCTTCCGCCGCTGACTGAATATCACCTTAAGCCACTCCAGCACGAATTGAGAGAGATCTACGCCAGGTGCGATGCCCTGCTTTTCGGCAGCCGTAGTGAGGGATTCGGGTTGCCGATTCTCGAGGCAATGGCATGCCGGACCCCGGTGATCGGGACCCCAGCAGGCGTCGCACCAGAACTATTGTCGGGGGGAGGCGGCATCCTCGTGGCCGCCGAAGATCCTGAATCAATGGCGCGGGGGGTCGAGAGGATTGTAGGTCTCAGCGATGAGCGGTGGAAAGCAATGTCCGAGACCGCGTTCGTCACCGCCGCTCGGTATACCTGGGAGAATGCCACCGATCAGTTCGAGGCGGCTTTGAAAAGGGTCCTTGAGAAGGCCCAAACGTTGGTACGGACCGAATGAGTGTCGTCGTCCCCTTGATTATGCTGGCCTGGATCCCGGTCGTCCTCGCGCTCTTCGGCCGCGTCGGGCCGATGCGTGCTGCACTCATCGCGCCCATCGCTGCCTGGCTGTTTCTACCGGTGGTGGGGTTTCCACTCATGGGTCTGCCGGATTATACGAAGACCACGTCGACGACAATGGGCCTGTTACTGGGCATGCTGATCTTTGACAGTGCGCGGCTGTTGGGACTGCGTCCTCATTGGATCGACCTGCCGATGCTTGCGTGGTGCCTCTGCCCGTTCGCCTCATCGGTCTCAAACGGGCTGGGAGTCTACGACGGGCTGTCGGGTTCAGTCGACCAGTGCATGACTTGGGGCCTGCCATATCTGGTTGGGAAGTCTTACTTCGGTGATCTCGATGGCCTGAGGCAGTTGGCGACCGGAATTATCGTCGGTGGCCTCGTCTACATTCCGCTGTGCCTGTGGGAAATTCGAATGAGTCCGCAGTTGCATGCGACTGTCTACGGATTCAATCCCCACAGCTTCGCACAGACGATGCGATACGGTGGTTACCGCCCACAAGTCTTCATGCAACATGGACTCGAAGTCGGGATGTGGATGGCTGCGGCCTCACTTGCAGGCTTCTGGCTGTGGGCGACCGGAACGATAAGGCGGGTGTGGGGAGTGGGGTTCGGACACTACCTGCTCGCCCTGACGATGACGACAATCCTCTGCAAATCGACCGGGACTCTAGTATTACTGGCCGCGGGAGTCGCGATCTTCATTGCGATCAAGTGGTCGAAATCACGAATCCCGGTGCTAATCCTGCTAGCGATTACTCCGCTCTACTCATACACCCGCGCCACTGGCCTCTGGTCTGGATCCGAACTGGTGAGCTTGAGCCGGGCCACTGTTGGCGTTGACCGCGAACAGTCGCTCCAGTTTCGTTTGGATAACGAGAACATGCTAATCTCCAAAGCCCTTCAGAGACCGCTCTTTGGGTGGGGCGGCTGGGGCCGTGCGCGGGTGTATGACGAACAGGGTCGAGATATCTCAATCACCGATGGTCTCTGGATCATCGCTCTGGGGAATCATGGTTTCGTGGGCCTTGTGTCAATCAATATGTTCATGCTAATGCCGCTGGCACTCCTGCTGTGGCGGTACCCGGTGTGTCGATGGCTCGAACCCAATGTCGCACCGACCGCCGTTCTGGCGGTTTTGATCGCGCTCTACTCGATCGATTGCCTGATGAACGGGATGATTAATCCAATCTATACCATGGTCATCGGAGGCCTGACGGCGCTCGGGAATCGGAGGCCCACTGCTGGCGTCGACCTCCGAGACGCCCCGGACACGATGGAGGGGGCCCGTGAGGACGAGAACCTTCTTCTTGACGCCGTCCAACTCCAGAGCCAGCGGGTCCTGGATCATCCTGAAGACTCCGAGCACAGTCGCGATCTGGCGCTGAGCTATGAAGCCCTTGGCAGGTTTTTGAAGAATCATGGCCGAGTTCGAGAGGCGCAAATGGCTTGGAATCACGCCCTGGATTTGTGGACGGAACTGACGACCCAATTTCCCGCCTGCTGCGAGTACCGAAATAACCTGGCCGATGGGCAAAACAACATGGCCTGGCTCTTGGCGAGCTCTCTGGACGTGGAGAACCGGAATCCGTCGATCGCGGTTCAGCTTGCTCAGTCAATCGTCGAGAGCTCGCCCGAGCGAGCCGCCTACTGGAACACCCTCGGCGCTGCGCATTATCGCGCCGGCGATTATCCCGCGGCGATCGAGGCGTTAGAGAGATCGATTGAGCTCAGCTCCGAGAGCAGTGGTTTCGATCTCTTGCTGTTGGCCATGGCCTACTGGCGACGGGGAGACAAAGGGAGAGCACGGAGTTGGTACAAGAGTGGAGAAAGTGCAATTCAAGCAACGTACGGATTACAACTCATTTGTACAGATTTGCACAAGCTATACGATGAGGCTACAGTTCTGATCAGCCACGACTCGCGTGATGACCGAGACGAGGTTCGAGAGCGCCTCGGTTGATTGCCCACTTTGGGGGCGACCCACCTTCGTTCTCTGCCCACAATATTCGGCGGCACCTGTGCAACGACCGCAGTTTGTCCGTCGACGAAGCGCAATATTCTCGCAAATTACTATACCGACCGGAGGGTGAGCCGCGTTGAATTCGGACATCGAATGCCTCACGCGCTGGCGAAGTTCAGCTGGAGCAGGCCAACTACACAACCCTTTAGCTTGCTCGTGCCGGCTCTGCATTCTCGATACCACCAAGCAGCGGCGCTGAATCGTTGCAGGAAGGTATGCCAGGCCGACCAGAACAGCATGGGGTCAGCCATCGGGGCATCTCCGTTCGGCACCGGACGCAATTACACCTAATAATTACGCCATCCAACCATCGTTTACATCAACATCGTTCCACTAAACCGCTGCAAATGACGCCTATCCGGGATTCCACTGATATTAGGAGGGGACGGCCCACTGGAGCAAGTGAGGCTAGACCCTCCGGGCTTCTCGCGGTCTGTCCCCGTGGTGGGTGCACTGCAATTGCAGCGACTGCTACAACAATACAATCCGATCGACCAGGTTCGGAGGCTCTTCCACATGGGCGAGCAGGAAAGCGGCGAAGGAGACGGGCTTCGCGTTCTGATCGTCAGCGAGAATGCGTCGACGAAGTTCGGTGGGGAGGCGATCCTCCCTTGGCATTACTTCCGAATCCTCAGAAGTCGCGGGATCGAGGCGTGGCTCGTGGTCCACTCGCGGACGCGGGACGAGCTCGTCGGACTGTTGCCTGATGAGGCGGGCCGGATGTACTTCATGCCCGATTCGACGTTCAACAAACTCGCGTGCAAGCTCAGCCGGTACATCCCCGACCAGCTCTCGAACTTTACGTTCGGCTACGCTAGCCGCCTGAGTACCCAGTGGACCGCTCGAAAGCTCGTGCGGAGGCTCGTAACTGAAAAGCGGGTCGACGTCGTTCACCAACCGATCCCAGTCTCGCCGCGTGAAACGTCGCTCATGTACAACATGGGGGCACCGGTCGTGATCGGCCCGATGAACGGTAATATGTCGTTTCCGCCGGCCTTTACTAAGAAGGTTGTCGGCCCACTCATGGCTGTCGGACGGTACGTTTCGAACTCCCTCCACCACTTCATGCCCGGCAAGCTCAGAGCCTCGGCACTCCTCGTGGCCAACGAGCGGACCCGGCAAGGGCTCCCTCCTGGCGTTCAAGGGGAAGTCATCACACTGGTTGAAAACGGCGTCGATCTTGGCGTATGGTCACCCTATGACCGCATCGACGACCCGGACAGACCAACCAAGTTCATCTTCCTTGGCCGGCTCGTTGACTGGAAGGCGATCGACCTGCTGCTCGAGGCGTTTGCCCGGGTCAATACCGACGTGAGGCCGAGACTCGAGATCTTGGGCGACGGGACATTGCGCGAGACATTAGAAGCGCAGACCGACCGGCTCAGGCTCAGCGATCGCGTTGTGTTTTCCGGCTGGCAGCCCCAGGTCGAGTGTGCCCGTCGGCTCCGCGACGCGGACGTCCTTGTGTTGCCCAGCCTCTACGAGTGCGGGGGAGCCGTCGTCCTGGAAGCAATGGCATGTGGGATTCCTGTCGTTTCCACGGCCTGGGGCGGCCCGATCGACTACCTCGATGAGACCTGTGGCATCCTCGTTCCCCCCGATTCTCCCGACGCAGTGATCTCGGGGCTCGCTGAGGCAATGACTCGCCTTTCGTCCGACTCCGGCCTTCGTAAACGGCTCGGCCGAGCCGGACGCGGAAGGGTCGAGCGTGCGTTCGACTGGGAACACAAGGTCGACCTGATACTCGACGTTTACCGGCGTGTTGCTGCTCCTGATGGAACTCGGAACTCGGCTTGAGCGGCGGCTTAAACGGCCACCAGTTACACCTTGAGGATTTCGCGTTACCTAGTCACGGAGTCGGAGCCGGCGATATAGCCGTCCGCTAAGGTCGCGGAGCGGACCTGCATAGAGAGCGGGCTCGGTCCGTAACATGGCGAGACTCGCGTAATGGGCCGATGAGCGACGTGTCAGTTCGTTAGTATATTCACGGTCGTCAAGGTGATGGCGGAGCGGAGATATGAAATGGAGGCAGACCGAATCATCTCGGAAGTACATGTTTCCCCTGGGGAAAGCGACCTGCTCAGGCGCGAAGTAGTGCGTCCGGCAACGCCCACCGAGGGCCGCCCAAGCCGTCTGCTCCATGACCCAAGCATGGCGACGGAACTCCTCTCGACCGAGGAACCACTCGATGAAGTCGAGGTCGAATACTCCAGCATCGGCGTACATGAACCCGGCATTGACGAACTGGGGAAGTCTCAACCGGCCGTGCCGGAAGTGGCGGTTGAGGTAGCTAATCGAGTAAGCCGTCGTCGAATCCTTCATGAAGACAACATCTTCACCGCCGATCGGCCTACGATCGAAACCTTGGAACGGGCGGAGGAACAGAACGTCGCCGTCGCACTGGGCGAACGCTCCCGGGGAAAGCATGGCGGAGTCGATCAGCTTGAGGGCGAAGATGTGATTCTTGCGATAGAGCTGACAGTTCACCTTCCCTTGAAGTTTCGGACCGACCTGATCCTCGACCTCCTCTCGGGAAAGGATTTCGAGAGCAGGGATTGCCTCGTGCAGCCGCTCAATGTCCCGAGGCATGAGGCTACCGTCGTCGATGATCGTTTGTTGGAACGGGTCGCGACAAAAGCTGTGGAGTGAGCTCAGGCATCCGAGCGCTCGATCGACATCGCGATTACACAGAAGTGTATAGATTCGTAACGGGGTCGCGTTCGTCGGTTCCGACATTATCAGGTCCTTGAAGCGAATTCCCTGGGCGAGTCCCCATCCTCAGGCGTGCTTCCGGCCAGTGACACGGTTGTCACGATCGTGCATAGCAGAATTCACTTAAGGTCGCCGCCAGCCGGATATGCCGATTGAATGCGAGAATCCACCGCACTCTCGACGGTGCAGGCACAAGTGACCGCCATAGAGAACTCGAAGATTTCTGCAATGCTCAGTTTCCGTTTTTTTCCGGTTCCCACCACAACCCTCCGGACTGCGAGTGGCAGCTCCGCACTCCCGACATCGCCAAGCGGTCGTCGGAACGCTGGATTCCCTGCGTCGGACGCAATTCGGCTCTCGAACTGAGCAAGGGGAACTGCCAGATCGTCTAGAACAGCGTAGTGTCGGTCATCGGGGCATCTCATTGCGGTGCCGAATTAAACGACATTAGACGCAATCATGACAACATTACGTTTCCGACATCTGATATGCTTTCACTCCTCAACATGTCGCACAACTTAAACACTACTGGCTAGGACGATGGCTTAATACGATGTCTGCCCCGCAGTCCACGCACGTTCTCAGCAGCGTCGCGGAGCACAGGCACGCGGTCGAACCAGCGGGGTGAAAGGTCCGAGCGACTCGAACGTTGATACGCCAGCGATGGCGCGGAGAGCACCGTCTGGACGTCCGGATTCTGGCGGCGGAACCAACTGAAACCGCCGTCGAGCGCCATTGGCCCGCCCTCGGGCGATCCGGGGGGCCGCAATGTGATTGCCTCGAGATATCCCGGCAGGCGAGAAAGGACATTGCCGGAAATGGCATAACAGTGCGTCAACATGATGGGCAGGTCGGGGCTCCAGGGGACCAGACGAGGCGGCCCAGTAGTGATCGACTCGCTGTGGCCGAGGTAGGCGATACCCCAGGGGGACGATTCTAGCCAACCGGCGACCTCGGCCTGGCGATCGGAGAAATCGGGGGCGAATTCACAATCATCTTCCAGGACCAGCACGCGTTGATGGCCGGCGCTGCGAGCGATATTGAGGACGGCGAGGTGCGAGAGAAAACACCCGCGTGTCCCCGGAGTGGTGAAACCGACCGCTGTCTTCGGGTCGACCGCCGGGAACCAGGTCACCTTCGGGCCATCGGGGTCCCAGCCGACCAGGCGCAACGCGCCCCGCATCTGTTGTCGGCGGTCCTTACGGTGAGCGGCGTTGATGATCGTGATCGAATCGAACAGGTCGACCAGATCCATGGTTCATCCTCTTGTCTTTGGGTTACCTTCAGTGGAAATCCTTAACGCTAAGGAATAGGCCGGGAATAACTTCCCGGATTGCCGACGGGAGGGCAGCTTCGCGAATTTTGGGTAGCCGGCGGCTCAGTCAATTACAAGAGCGTCCCGCGGGCCCGACCGTTGGCTCCCGAATCGCGGTGACTCTATTCCGCCCACGACCATTGTGCCGGCTCGTGATAAACCCCAAACTCGGTGCTCAAAACGGGATGGCTCACATGGAAATTCTTGCCGACCTGAGCGCAGTAGAGATGCTGGAACTTTGAGTCCCACACGAGAATCTGGATCGTGTAGACATCCGCGACAAGCTTCATCGCTGGGATTTGCAACTCGATCAAACCGCTTCCAGAGATCGTGCCTGTCGCGAATTGATCCATTGAGGTGTTGTAATTGCAGCAACTCACATTGTCAGACCGCACGATCCCGATACTAAAGATCGGCGAGTGCAAGAAGTTTTGAGCTTCGTAGCGCAGGCGGATTCGCATACTCTCGCCATACTCAAATACGGCGCGCGGCTCTCCGTCCTCCCCGAGGATCTCGCAGCCTTTGATGTGAATCGACCACTTCGACGGGTCGGAACCCACCAGCCCAGTGGCCCACGACGCCGTGTCCAGCTGTCCCTCCTGGTCATAGCGCCGGATCACCTCCTCGGGCGTGCCATCAAGTGAGAGACGACCTTCCGACAGATAGATTGCCCGCTCACACATCGCTTTAATTGCAAACATGTTGTGTGATACGAATAATAGGGTGCAGTTCTGCTCGAGCAGTCGCTTCGAAAAATCCATGCATTTCCTCTGGAAGGCGAGGTCGCCGACCGACAGCACTTCGTCGACCAGGAGGATATCGGGTTCCATATGGGCGGCGACTGCGAACGCCAGGCGTACATACATACCGCTGGAGTATCGCTTCACGGGCGTATCGATGAATCGGTCAATCTCGGCGAAGGCGACGATCGCGTCGAACTTTTGTGCGATCTCTCGGCGACCCATGCCGATGATGGCCCCGTTGAGGAAGATGTTCTCGCGGCCGGTCAACTCTTGGTGGAAGCCAGTGCCGACCTCCAAGAGGCAGCCCAGCCGGCCAGCGATCCGGACGTGTCCGTCTGTTGGCGCCGTAATCCGGCTGAGGATCTTCAGAAGGGTCGATTTCCCCGCTCCGTTGCGGCCGACGATCCCGAGAGCTTCTCCCGGGCGGATCTCGAATGAGACGTCCTTGAGGGCCCAAAGTTCGTCCTCTAACGGATCGGACGCTCCAGACCCATTTTTCCGGATGCGCCGGCTTAATCTTCGAAGGGGAGCCGCGACAGCCTCGCTCAAACTCTCTCTGAGTGACCCGTACGAGCCGCGCTGCCGAGAACCCAGGCGATATTGTTTCGATAAATTATCAACGGAAATGGCAGTGTTCATCTTGATTAAATCGCTCCTAATTTGTGAGTGGAGTGATGTGATGACCAGGCTGTGAGAAGCGGATCGCTCGGACCTTACGAGCCAGTTTGATTACGGGTTGCAAGCCCGCGCAGGCCTTCGGTCCCAGTCGGAGCTTCCAGGCAATGCGGCTCCACTCCGTGTAATCACGGAGTTCCGCGTCAATCTCCAATGCGTACACGAGCAACTCTCGGCAACAAGAAAGATTGCCCGCATCGAACGCCCTGCGCGCCTCCCAAACCGTCGCGCTTGCCAGGGTGCGATCGGCCGAGGTTCTCAAGCGATCCGCGTCGTTGATGCGAACTGAATAATCATTGAAGATGCTGTCAAATGCGGCCTTCCGCTGCATCAACTCCGCCACGGGAGACTTGTACCAGTCCGTGCTCATGCTCGATGCGTGGCGGCGGTAACAGGCCTGTTCCCCATCAAGCACGGCGATGTCCGCGTGTGCCGCAAATCGCATCCACATCTCCATATCGCCGGTGTGGGGCAGTTCTTTCAGGTAACCCCCTAGCCTTTTCTGCAGGCAGGTGCGGACGACGGCGGTCGGCGTGCAAACCAGGTTGTAGCCCGCGGCACAGAACGACTCCAGGACTTCGGCTCCGGTGTGGATTTTCCAAACAGCCGGATCTGAGGTGGCCTGTGGTTCAGGCGCCGGCCCATCTGACTCGAACTCGAGCCCTCGACCATAGACCATGCCGACCTCGGGATGGTCGTCCATCACCCTGGCGGCGCGGGCCAAAGCTCCCGGCGTCAGTAGGTCGTCGGCGGACAACAAGAGCGTGTAGTCACCGCTTGCCCATGCAATCCCCTCGTTGTAAGTCGCGATGTGCCCCTGGTTCGTCGTATGGCGACGATACTCAACGCGTCGATCCTGTTCGACCAGTTCTCCGGCAACCTGGGGCGTATCGTCGGGCGAAGCGTCATCGAGGATGATCACCCGAACGTCGACGCCGGTTTGCTCGAGGACAGACTCGACGGACTGGCGGAGAAAGTGGCCATATTTATAGCATGGAATAAATACGCTTACAGATGCCATGGCGATCTCACTTTCCAATCGGATGGGTTCTTGGTGATGAAGCTGCGCGAGGTCCGTGGCGTTCTATCGGCTCACCGTGGTTTGTTCAGAGAGCAGGCGTTCGAGCCGTTCGATCCGCGCCAGCAGATCCGACGTGCGAAGCCCCAGAGTGCCGCGAACCGACGGAATGAGCTGTGCAGCGGATTCGCGTTCTCCGCTGTCTCGTTGGACGTCGTAGAGCCGCAACACACCGTCGCCCGCGAGGACATCAACAGTGCCGGTCTTCCGTGAGCTGGAAACGACGCGGCCCGGCACTCGCCCTTCATAGCAAAGGGGGTCGATAACGGCCTCGGCACGCCAGATCAGGAGGCGACGACCCTGGAAGTAGGTGAAGGCGCCTGGGAACGGGGGGACGAGGGCCCGGACGAGCCTCTGGATTTCGGAAGCGGGACGCGACCAATCGATCTCGCCGTCCTCCGGGATCCTCGTGCAGCCATAGGTCGCCTTCCGTTCATCTTGGGAGGCACCCTCGTTGCCGTTCAGGTGAGCCCGGACGATCGCCGCGATCCGAGCGCGTTGGATCGAATTCAATCGATCGTACAGGGTGGCGACATCGTCGTCCTCGCGCACCTCGACGACTTCCTGATAGAGGATTTTGCCGGCGTCGAGGCCGGGGACCATCGTATGAATGGTGATGCCGACGTAGGGCTCGCCGTTGATGATCGCCCAGTTCACGTTGGCCCGGCCGCGATACTTCGGCAGTGGCGCATAGTGAACGTTGATGAATCGGCTCTTTTCCAGGAGCCGCACCGGCAAGATCCGCGCGTGCGAGGAGACGACGACGCAGTCGGGAGCCAGTTCGTCGATGTAACACTCCAGCGCGCCCAACCCGTCGTCCCGGAGGGCGGGCACCCCGAACTCGCGGGCGCGACGGATGGTCGCGTCCCGCTCGCCGTCCGCGTCCTCCGACGCGCGCACCAGGCCAACGACCTGAAATCCTTCGATCAGGGCCTCCAGGCAACTCAGGGCAGTCGGTCCCGCCCCCAGTTGGAGGACCCTTGGTTTCGTGTTGGCTTGCTCAGATGACATCGAGATACTCCCACTCGGGATTTTCCTCGCCCTGTGTTTTCCGCCGGAGGACTTCGGCGACCTTCAGGCCTCCTGCCTGGAGGCGGACAATGGCTTCGGGCCCGATATCAGAGGGGAGGACGCCCATGTGGCCGAGCTTCGGCGCCTGCTCGGGCCAGTAGACGACACCAGCCCGATCGAGGGCATCGCGGTCGAGGTCTCCCCAGAACTGGGCGACCACAACCCCGGGGAACCGCTCGGCGATCAGCCCTGCCTGGCGCGGGCCGATGACAGGCTGCCCACCGGGACGCTGGGCCACGACGATCGCGTCAACCTCTTCGCACGACACCTCGCCGCCGAGGTCGGCCACCGAATTCACTGAGGCTCCGGCGACGACGAGACCGCGGCGGATATACGACTCGAACGGGTTGTCGCAGAGGACGAGGATCCGGCTTCGATAGATCGAGACGCCGGCGTCGAGGAGGAGTTTCACGGCCATCATCCCGAGGTACGAGAACACGTCGACCTCCGGATGGCGTTCGTTCGTCCCGGCCACGGGGATCCCTCGTTCGCGACAGGCCGCGAGGTCGACGTCCGAGTCGCGAAATTCCCACGACTCGTACATGAGAGGGATCACGGCGGTCGGCTTCATGTGGCCGACCATTCGTCGGTCAATCGGCCTCACATGGCCGCTGTTGGTCAAGACATCGGCCCGCGCGATGATCTCCGAGGTCAGCTCGGTGATGACTTCCACAACCCCCGGCACCTTGGCCGCAAGGGCGACCGCGTTGGTCTGGTCGACCACGTCCCGGACCGTACCGTGGCGGGACGGCCGGGCGACTGCAAAGACCTTGCTCGCTTCGGCCATGGCCGCCAGGATTGGTGTCACGGCGTACGCGCCCGTCGCCGCCTCGGTCACAACGACGGCCCCGGAGAGGTCGAGCCGGCACCGCCTGACAGCCTGTCTCATCAGGTTGGCAAGCCGTCCGGGATTCAAGCCGGGAAGAGGCTGGTTCTTGGAGCCAGCCCGGTCCGTGGCGGATTCATGGGGTGAGAGCCTCAACGACACGGTCAACCTCCTCGGTGGTCATCCCGGCAAAGAGGGGGAGCAGGATCACGCGGTCGCGGGCGAATTGAGAGTGGGCCAATCCACCATGGGGGATCTCCTTGTGGGCCTCCTCTTGATGGGCGTTCATGATGCCGCGACGCGTGCTGATCCCACATTCCAGGAGCCTCTGCATGAGCTGGTCGCGGCCGACGGGATAGGAGTCAGTGACCTGGACCGCATATGACTGGTAGTTCGTCCTGACGTGGGCGGGCACGTGGGGGGGGATGAGGCCTTGTATCCCTTCGATTTTCGTGGTGTAACGCTCGGCCAGCTCGGCCCGGCGCGACAGTAACGCCGGCAGTCGTTGAAGCTGAACCCGTCCGACCGCCGCCTGGATGTCGGTCATCCGATAGTTGAAGCCAAGTTCCGGGTACTCCTCGAACACGACCGAGGTCGCAGCGTGCCTGGTCGCGTCGGAGATGCTCATCCCATGCTGGCGGAGCGTGCGGAACTTGCGGTCGAGTTCCGGGTCGTCGGTCGTGAGCATCCCGCCGTCGCCGGTCGTCAGGATCTTCCGTGGGTGGAACGAGAAGCAGGCCACCAGGCCATGCGGCTTGCCAACCCGTTCCCAATCCTGTCGGACACGAATTTCACTCCCGATCGCACAGGCGGCGTCCTCGACGACGGGGAGCTGATGGCGCGCAGCGACCTCGAGGATCGGCAGGATCTCGCACGGCAGCCCCATCTGATGCACCGGGAGGATCGCTCGCGTACGAGCCGTGATCTCCCGCTCGATCAGCGACGGGTCCATGTTGTAGGTCCGCGGATCGATGTCCACGAAGACGGGGACAGCGCCGCAATACCGGATGGCGTTCGTGGTGGCGATGAACGAGTGGCTCACCGTGATGACCTCGTCGCCCGGCCCGACGCCGAGCGCGTGCAGGGCCAGGTGAAGCGCGGCCGTGCAGTTGGAGACCGCACAAGCGTGTTCCGCCCCGACGTATGCGGCAAACGCGTCCTCGAACGCCGCGACCTCGGGGCCTTGCGTGATCCATCCCGAGAGGATCGCCCGGCGTGCCGCCGCGGCCTCCTCCTCGCCCAGGTCGGGGCGGGCGATCGGGATCGTTCGAAGGCTCACGGTGCTCACCGGGCCACCTCCTCGAGCTGGGGCATCGACTGCCGGCGCCAATCCACCAGCCGGCGCAACCCGTCCTCGAGCGAGACCTCAGTCGAGAAGCCGAGTTCCCGACGGGCCCGCGTCGTGTCGGCCAGGCGCCGAGGGACCGGGTTCACCTTCCGAGCCGGGTGATGTTCCGGCGCCAGGGGGCGGGCAATGGTCGCGTCGGTCATCGCCTGCAGGAGGCCGAGGAGCGTCGTCTCGATCCCGCTAGCGACGTTATAGACGTCGTCGACCCGGTCCGACTTCATCGCGAGAACGTTCGCCCGCGCGATATCCTCGACGAAGACGAAGTCCATGGAGGCTGAACCGTCGCCATGGACCTGGGGGGCCCGGCCCTGTTCGATGCAATCGAGCCAACGGATAAAGACCTCGGTATAGGCCCCCGTCAGATCCATTCGCGGGCCATAAACGTTGAAGTACCGCAACCCGACGCTCGGAAATCCGTACATGTCGTGAAAGCTATGTGCAATCCCTTCATTCATCAGCTTCGCGGCGCCGTAGAGGGTGCGGTTGTTGTACGGATGATGCCGCTCGTCGGTCGGGAACAACTCGGCAGCGCCATAGACCGAGGCGGAGGAGGCGTAGACGACCTTCTTCACGCCCGAGGCGACGGCGGCCTCGAAGACGTTGAAGGCTCCCATCACCAGGACGTCCATGCAGTCGCGGGGCTGCTCGGCGCAAAGGGTGATCCGGATCGCGGCTTGATGGAAGACGTAGTCGCACCCGGCGACGGCCTGGGTGACGGTCGTGCGATCGCGGACGTCGCCCTCGATGAAGGTGATCGGCCGACGGGCCCGCGCCTGGGCCAGGTTGGCGTCGGAGCCGCGCACCAAGTTGTCGAGCACGCGGATCTCACCGGCGCCCTCGTCGATCAATCGGTCGACGATGTGTGAGCCGATCAGTCCCGCGCCACCGGTTACGAGGATGGTCTGCCCTTCGAGAGAGTTTTTCATGCGTGATCCTCCCGCAGGACGTCGCGCAAGGCATCGACGACCCGCTCCTGCTGCGACGCGGTCATCTCGGGGAAGAGGGGCAGGGTCAGGCACTCCCGGGCGATCCGCTCGGTGACTGGAAAATCCCCCTCGCGATAACCGAGGTGGGCGAACGCCTTCTGAAGGTGGACCGGCACGGGGTAGTGGAGCCCGGCGCCGATCCCGCGCGCCTCTAACTGGTCGCGGAGCCGGTCCCGCTCGGGATGGAGGACGACGAAGAGGTGCCAGACGTGGCGGAGTTCGGGCGCCTCGGTCGGCAGTTGGATCGGCAGATCGGCGAGCCGCTCGAGATAAGTCGCGGCCAGGCGGCGGCGCGCCTCGGTCCAGCCTTCGAGGTAGCGGAGCTTGATCCCGAGGATCGCCCCCTGGAACGCATCCATACGGTAATTGAAGCCGATCTCGTCGTGGTGATAACGCTGGCTCTGGGCGTGATCCCTCAGGGAGCGAAGCCGCGCCGCGATTCGGTCGTCGTCGGTGACAATCGCGCCCGCCTCTCCGTAGGCGCCCAGGTTCTTCCCGGGATAGAAACTGAAGCAGCCGGATTGACCGAGGGTCCCGGCGCCACGGCCCCGATAGCGAGCAGCGTGGGCCTGGGCGGCGTCCTCGATGATGGGAATGCCGTATCGACGTCCGATCTCCAGGAGCGGCTCCAAGGCGGCGGGCTGCCCGTAGAGATGGACGGGCAAGATCGCTCGGGTGCGCGACGTGATCTTCGCCTCGACCTGGTCGACGTCCATGGTATAGCTGACGGGATCGACGTCGACCATGACGGGCGTCGCGCCGACGTAGTTGACGGCCCAGGTCGTCGCGATGAAGGTCATCGGGACGGTGATGACCTCATCACCCGGCCCGACTCCCGCGGCGATCAGCGCCAGGTGGAGCGCCGAGGTGCCGCTGTTGACGCCGACGCAGTGTCGGGCGCCGACGTGGGCGGCGAACGCGTTCTCGAACTCTTTAACTTGGGGGCCCAGTACGTAGGTCGAGCTGTCGGCGACCTCGCGGAGCGCCTCGGAGATATCATCGCATAGACCGGCATACTGGGCCTTCAGGTCAATTAACGGGATCGGCGGCGGAGTCGAGCAGAGCCCTCGCCCAGCCTGAACGGTTTCGGTTGCGATGGTCATTATCGTTGTTCTCCTTGTTGCTCCCGCAGTCGAAATTGTCGGGCCGGGACCCCTTTGACGACTCCCCCGGCGGCCACGTCGCCGGTCACCACGGCTCCGGCGGCGACCAGCGCCCCCGGCCCGATCGTCAACCCACCGAGAATCACGGCTCCGCTACCGATCGAGGCCCCCTTGCAGATCCGCGTGGGTTCGACGCACCAATCACTCGCAGTCATGGGGCGTCCGTCGCAGGTGGCTCGGGGGTTGGAATCATTAATAAACATAACGCCATGGCCGATGAAGACCTCGTCTTCGATCGTGACCCCCTCGCAGAGAAACGTGTGGCTGGAGATCTTGCAGCGAGTGCCAATGGTCACGTTCTTCTGGACTTCGACGAAACTCCCGATCCGGGTGTCGTCGCCGATCGAGCAGCCGTAGAGATTAACGAAGCAGTGAAACGTCACGTCGCGGCCGAGCCGGACGTCCGGGGCGATCCGGATCCCGTTCGCTGGGTCCGAGCGTGGATGGGCCTGCATGGACATGGTCGAGGTCTCCGTGAGAAAGGACGACGCGGCCTCCCTGAGCGCGGAGGCTGCGATTCGCCGCATCGAGCAACCGGGTAATGCGCAAGCCCATCCAGCCGTCACTGATCGGCGTCTTGCCTTCTCGGACGCACTCGGCGAAATGACAGACCATCGACTGAAGGGCCTCGCCCGCCTCGACGTGGGGGCTCCAGACGTCGCCGGTGCGGTAGCCGACCAGGAGCTTGTGCCGCCCCTCGGCCCCTTCGCCGAATTCGATGCCGCGGTCGTATACCTTGACCGGCTCGGTGGTGTTCAACTCGTTGAAGACGACGCTCTTGCGCGAACCGGCAAAGATCATCTGGCGGACCTTCACGGGGGAGAGCCAGTTGACGTGAAAGTTGGCGAGCATCTGATCGCCGTAGTCGACGTTGACGTAGGCAATATCCTCGGTCCCTCGGTTGGTGTGAGAGCAACCCCAGGCCGATGTGCTGCGGGCTTCGAAGCCGACCAGGTAGTCAGCGATCGAGAGGTCGTGCGGCGCGAGGTCCCAGACGACATTGATGTCGTGCTGGAAGAGGCCGAGATTGATCCGAATGCTGTCGATATAGTAGAGCTCGCCCAGCTCGCCATGCTCGATCAGCTCCTTGATCTTGCGGACGGCATTGTTGAAGAGATAGGTATGATCCACCATGAGAATTCGCTGCTGGCGCTCTGCCAGGTGGATGAGGGCCTGGGCTTCGTGGACCTGGGACGTCAGCGGCTTCTCGACCAGGACGTGGAGACCCGCCTCGAGGCAGCGCTGGGCGATCGGGAAGTGGGTCGAGACCGGCGTGGCGATCACGGCCGCGTCCAGCGGGAGCTCGAGTAACTCGTCGAGTGAACTTGCCAGCTTGAGATGAGAGTAGGCCTGGCCGATCGTCGCGAGCCGCGCGGGATTCGCGTCGCAGACGGCCTCGACCTCGGTCAACGGGCAGGCGGAGAAGTTGCGGATCAGGTTCGGTCCCCAGTAGCCGCACCCGATGATTCCGACCTTGAGCTTTTCCATGGGTTCAACTCGCTATTAGATGATGTCCGCGAATCCACGTTCGACGCGACTGAAGTACAGTGTTCCCACGGCAAACATGGCCGCAGACACCGCCAGAGAGACCGCGAGTGAATAAGTGTCGAGCGTGCCCCCCAGGACGACGGCACGGAAGTTCGCAATCAGCCCGAAGGCGGGGTTGAGCGGCAAGATCCAGCTCCAGACGCCGGACGCCAACGAAGTGGAATCCATGTAGATGGTGGGCGTCGCGAACATCCAGAGTTGCATCAAGAACGGAATGACGTAGCGGAAATCGCGGTACGCCACGTTCAGAGCGGCCAGCAGGGAACCGACCCCGGCCGCCGCCACCGTGAGGCCGAGCACGATGACCGGGGCCAGCACCAACGAAGTTGACGGGAAGACGCCGTACGCGAACATCAAGACGCCGAGCATCCCGCACGCCACCGCGAAGTCGACGAGACCGGCCCCCACCGAGGCGAGCGGGATGATCAACCTCGGGAAATAGACTTTCGAGATCAGCCGCTCGCTGCCGACCACGCTCTGTCCCGCCGCGGAGATCGCATTGGCGAAGAACGTCCAGGGAAGCAGGCCGGCAAATGCGAAGAGCGGGTAAGGAATTCGGCCCGACGAGAGGTTCGCTAGCTTGGCGAAGAAGATACTGAAGACGATCATCGTCATGAGCGGCTGGAGGATCGCCCAGGCCCCGCCCAGCACGGTTTGCTTGTATCGGACCTTGACGTCGCGCCAGCAGAGAAAGGCGAGGAGCTCTCGGTAAGCCCAGAGCTCGTTGAAATCAAGAACGCGCCATTTCTTATGAGGAACGATATCGATGACCGGTGTCTCGGCCCGCTTGGGGAGCACACTTGCCGGCATCGTGTTCACAGGGATCTCAATAATTCGTGTCATGATGGGCCGATTCGCTGAATCTCGCGGGTTCTTCGAGCCACGCGACCACCGCGTGGCGATTCAAGCTGTCCCGAAGGCCTCGGTAGTTCCACATGAGTAATCGAATGAGTCGAGATCTCATAAATCCTGATATGACCGATATCGTATCGAGGCGACCGACGTGCGAGGGCGAGAGCCTCCGACCAGGTCGGGTTGCGACTCAAAGCCACGCGGGGTCGATACAGACGTACTTGTCGTTGGTTTGCCAAGGGCGGAAATCCACGGCCACCTAAAGCCGCCGCTCGTGAGCGGGTGACCTCGATCCAAAGTGGCCAGAACATGGACCTTGAGCATTCACAACCCGACGTCGGGTTGCCGTGCAGGAGATCAAATTACTGCGAATCCGACTTCACGCAATTCAATGAGAGCCACGCCGCTCTCGTCTCAAAATGAAGCTTTCACGCTGGCTGAACAGAACTGGTCGCAAGCTAGCGACGTTAAATCAGTCCTCGCAAATGGAACGGACGGCTCGCCCGTCGGGCACAACTCGGGCGGGCTGCCCGAAGATCGTCAGACTGGCATGCAGGGAGCCGGTCGACGATCTCCTGCCGCACCACACCCGCTACTGGCGGACGGCCCGGCAGGACGCCCGCTCCAAGGATCAGGTCGGGACGGTGCGCCGGGGCCACGCCAACTCCGAACGATTGGCCAAGGCGAGGGCCCGGTTCGTAGCTACCGATGAAATGCCCAACTGCCAGAGGCTCGAACGCCGCCCGAGCCGCCCGACCACTCCTGGCTCGACCGAGCAACGGGAGTTGGGGAACACCAGGCACGAAACTGTTCGCATTCTGATGTTCATGGTCGTCGATGCGGGCGATATGGAGGCAGTCTGCCCGGCGGCCAACGACTCTGAGCACGACATTCGGAAATGGAAGAGTTTCCCGCGGAGGCATCGCAATCTCCGGGACATTTTCCTGAGCCAGGCCGCCCGGGCCCGCCACATCGCGGGAACGACGGCCTAATCCTTCACCGCCTGCCGGAGTACGTGGCGACCCCGATTCACGCCTCGCGGCTAAATCAAGCGGAGTTGCTCAACAACTCCCTCGGAAGCTGCTCGTTGAGGCGAGCGTCGTGAACGAGCCGGCATAAACAGATCCTTTGCGTGAACTTCTTGGCCAAATACAACCGTCGCTACCTCCATCCGTTCGAGTGGACTTGGACCAACCACCCGTTGCAATTTTGGTTCGCCGAACCTTCGGCGCCAGTTCGTTGCAACCAACACATCCAGGCAAGCTAACACCTGAAACCACCGCCGGCAAGGCTGCGACAGTTATTTTATGGGCAGTGCTGTTTGAAACCAACATGAGTCACGTCATCTTGTGGCTCGAATCCACGCAACTGTCAAGTAAATTGAAGCCATTACTCTAATCAAAAACAGGTGTCCTTCCGGAAGAAAATGCACCCACGCCGATCACCTCCAAGCTCGCGTCTCGTGAGCCGACGCCCCACGATCGTGGCGACCACGAACAACTCGCTCGCTCTCAAACCGCGGCCGCCCGACTCGTCGAGCACGCCCAGACCCACTTGGCGGCCGCCCAGGGACGCGGAGCCATGAGCATCGCCCACAAACTCCACATCGGCCGTCCCACCGTCTACCAATGGCTCCATCGCTTCAACGAACACAGTCTCGCTGAGTACGCCCGCGGCGAGACTCTGCGATACACGGGCTTCACCGTGCGATGAGGATGAGGCGACCATGGATACCTACCTGGTCGGCTACTCCATCGCCGACCCCAAACAACTCCGCAAAGTTGCCCCGGGCTGCGAGGACTTCGGGCTCCGGAATCGATTTGCAGTGTTTTTTTGTCGACTATCAATGACCGACTTGGTACGACTGCGCAGCCGCCTTTATGACATCGTCGACCAGGACAAGGATCAGGTCCTGTTCGCGCCGCTTTGCAAGCGGTGCGCGGGCCGGATCGAAACAATCGGGCGGCCGATCGAGCCGCATGGTGCGAGGGATGCGGTCATCGTGAGATGAAACATGACATTTGATAAGTTTTTTGAACAAGCAACGAAGACTCCTCCCTATCCCTATCAACGACGCCTGGCGACCGCCCCCGAGCTGGCGGAACTGGTCCGCGTTCCCACTGGGGCGGGCAAGACGGCCGCGGCGGTTCTCGGCTGGCTCTGGAGACGTCACTTCGCCGATGAGGTGGTGCGGCGGGCCACCCCGCGTCGGTTGGTCTATTGCTTGCCGATGCGAGTACTCGTCGACCAGTCGATTCGCGAAGCCAAGAAGTGGCTTGGGAACCTGAAGTTCCACGATACCAGGATTAGTATTCTCATGGGGGGTGCGGAGAAAGACGAGTGGTTCCTCGAGCCGGAACGCTCCGCGATTCTGATCGGCACCCAGGATATGCTGCTATCGCGGGCACTCAATCGCGGGTACGCCGCGAGCCGATTCCACTGGCCCATCGATTTCGGGCTGTTGAATAATGACTGTCTTTGGGTATTCGACGAGCCGCAGTTGATGGGCAACGGGGTCGCCACCTCGGCCCAACTGGCAGGGTTGCGCGCCTCGCTGGGCACGGTCGCTCCCTGCTCGTCGCTCTGGATGTCGGCCACCCTGGAGCCGGCCTGGCTCGACACCGTAGATTTCGCCGGCTGGCGCCGAGGTTCCTCGCTCGAGCTCGAAGCCGACGACTATGACCCGAAGCGGCCCCTGCACAAACGGATGACCGCCAAGAAAACACTTGAGCCACTCGGCGTGATGGCGACCAAGGACGGGAAAGAGGTGGCCCAGCAAGTCATCAAACGCCACATTCCCGGCACGCAGACCCTGGTCGTTCTCAACACCGTGGCCCGTGCGAAAATGTCTACAAGTCGCTTATTAAAGATAAGTCTGCGCCGAAAACCGTTCTCCTCATCCACTCGCAATTTCGTCAACTCGAGCGAGAAAAATTAAACGAAGAGCTTATGAAACCGGTGAAGGACCGAATCATCATCGCTACCCAGGTTGTGGAAGCGGGCGTTGATGTCTCGGCATATACACTCATTTCCGAGCTGGCTCCATGGGCAAGCCTCGTCCAGCGCATCGGCCGCTGTAACCGCACGGGAGAGGACGGTCCCGGCCGCGTCTTCTGGATCGACCTCGACATCGAGAAGCATCATGCCCCTTACGAGAGCGGTGACCTTCAGTTCACCCATGAGCAATTGGTCGCGCTCAAAGGCAAGGACGTCTCGCCGAAGGCGCTCGAGGACTTCAAGCAAGAGCGTGCGATCACCCTGGACTTCGTTCCGACCCACGTCCTCCGCCGCCGAGATCTGCTCGACCTGTTCGATACGACGCCCGACCTCTCCGGTAACGACATCGACATCGCCCGGTTCGTCCGCGGCGACGAGAAGGACAGCGACGTTCAAGTCTACTGGCGGGAGTTCGGCCTCGGTGTTCCGGGAAAGGACGAGACATTTCCGAACCGTCTCGAGTTATGTCGCGTGCAGATCGGGATCTTTCGAGAGTTCCTCAAAAAGGAGAAAAAGGGCAAGAGGCCGCTCGCCTATTTGTGGGACCACCTGGAGAGAGTGTGGCGTAAGATCGGCGACCCCGACCGCGAGGTGCATCCCGGCCAGACGATCCTGCTGCCGGCCACTTCGGGGGGCTACTCGATCGAGATCGGCTGGGACGAAGACTCTCCGGAGCCGGTCAAACCGGTGGCGCTCGATGAGTCGGATCGACAACTCCAGGAGGCCATCGGTGACGACCTCAACTCCTGCGGGCCGGAGTTCACGATCGTCGAGCATACGGAGCACGTCTGCACCGAGCTCGAGAAGAGCTTGAAAGGACTCGGCAACCTACCGGATGGCTGGTCGGGTCATTTGACGCGTGCCGCCCGCTGGCATGACGCAGGAAAGGCTCATGATGTGTGTCAACGCGGCATGCGAAAGGCCAATCCCGAACTCGATCCTAACAAGCTTTGGGCGAAGTCGGGCAAGTCCGGGCGATTGTCCTACGACCGCCCACGGTTCCGGCATGAGCTCGCATCGGCCCTGGCCGCACTCCATCACGGTTTGCCGTTCGAGGCGGTCTACGTGATCGCCGCCCACCACGGCAAGGTCCGGCTAAGTATTCGTTCGCTGCCGGACGAAATACCACCCGACAGCCCCGACACTCTCTTCGCCCAGGGGGTCCATGACGGCGACACATTGAACGAAGTTGAGCTCGGTGACGAGAAGTGCCCGGCCTTGACCCTCGACCTCACGCCGATGCGTCTCGGCGGCGAGAAGAGCTGGACCGCCCAAGTTCTGGCACTCCGCGATGCACTTGGCCCGTTCCGCCTGGCCTACATGGAGTCGTTGTTGCGCTCCGCCGACCTGCAAGCGAGCAAGCAAGAGCGGAAAGGATGGAAGGCGTGAACATCATCGACTTGCCCGGCGGCAAACCCGAGCCGCTGATGAGCTACCTCAAGGCATTGGGCATCTTCCGCCTCGTCGTCGAGCAGGCCGACACTTCGGCCAAAATGCTCTGGCACGGCGGCATCTGTCGGCTGCAAACGACACTCAACCGCGATGGGCTGATCGACTTCTTCGCGAATCGTTACAGCCCGACCCCAATCGTCGGTCCCTGGGGCGCACGTTCCGGGTTCTATCCCGGCTCATCGGAAAAATCGGCTCGCGAGGCGCTGAACCAGATCGTCACCGGCGCCGAGACGAGCCCGCGGCTCGGAGACTTTCGCAACGCGATCGAGGAGATACGAGACCTCCTCCGTACCAACGGAATGACGGAGAAGGTCAGCGACGACAACAAGCTGAAACTGATGCAGCTTTGCCGCAACAAACTCTCCTCCGACACGATGGTGAATTGGCTCGACGCCGTGTTCGTCATCACCGACGATTCCCGCAAGTTCCCCCCGCTCCTTGGGACGGGGGGGAATGAAGGGAGCGGCAGTTATGTCTCGATGTTCGCACAGTTGGTTGGTTCGCTCCTGGTTGACCGAAGCGATTGCGCCGGAGTAGCCAACGCCCTGTTTGATGAGTTCACATCGACGCTTGCAGGAATTTCGGTCGGCCATTTCAGTCCAGGAGCGATCGGCGGCCCGAACTCATCCCAGGGCTTCGAGGGGGGAGGCGGAGCGAATCCGTGGGACTACCTGCTGGCGATCGAAGGCACTTTGATGCTCGCCGGCGCGGCCTCTCGACGCCTCGGTAGCGATACGGTCGGGAGGGCGAGTTACCCCTTCTGCGTCGAGCCGGTTGCCGTCGGATACGCGTCCGAGTCCGATCAGGAAGCGGAGAACGGTACCCGTGCCGAGTTGTGGCTCCCCCTCTGGTGGAAGCAGCCGGTGACTTTCGCCGAGTTGCAGTACCTGTTCGCTGAAGGTCGGGTCCAGCTCGGCCGGCGCCAGGCTCGGAACACCATCGAATTTGCCTTGGCGATCAACCTCCTGGGGGTAAGTCGGGGCGTCGACGCGTTCGTTCGCTACGCATTCGTGATGCGCAATGGACTGTCCTATTTCGCCGTCCCGCTCGGCCGCGTCCCGGTCACCCTGAAGCCCACAGCCAACCTGCTCCAGGACTCCAAGTTGACCCAATGGCTCAGCCAACTCCACGTGGCTTGCCGGGACACGGAAAAGACTCCGGCTCGCTACCGCACGGCCCTCCGGCAGATCGACCAGGCGATATATGAGTTCTCCACGGGGAACGAGTCTGGCACCCGTGGTCTCAATCACGTGCTCCGCGCCCTGGGCCGCGCCGAGCGGACCCTGTCAATCGGCCTGCGATTCTGCGAAAAGAAAACGCTTCGCCCACTTCAGCAACTCTCCAAGGATTGGCTCGAACAGGCCGACGATAAGAGCCCGGAATTTCGGCTCGCGGTCGCACTCTCCGGCATTGAAGCGAACGGAGAGGTCGGCCCATTTCGGGCTTACCTCGAGTCGGTCGAAATGAAAACCGGGTCCTTCCAATGGCAGAAGGATCAGAATAAGGCGGCCGTCTGGTCGAACCGACCGCTCGCCGCCAATCTCGCGGCCATCTTTCTCCGTCGCCAGATGGAAGCATTCCGCGCCGGCCAGTCCGTCATCCCAATCCGATCACCTCGCCCCGCAGCATTAAATGATGTAATCGCATTTTTGTACGGCGATATCGATGACGACAAACTTGCAGACCTGACCTGGGGTCTCGCGGCCATCGATTGGCCAATGGTCGACTCGTGGTCGCCGCGAGTTGAGGACGTGGCGGTCCCTTTTGAATTCGGTATCCCCCGGTTACTGCTCCTGGCAAAACCGTGGACCATCCAGCCGGATCCTCGCCGTCGAAAACAACCGGAGGGCCGCCGGTGGACGGTGGCCGAGAGCGACACGATGAACTCCGCGCACGACCCCGGCGTCTTCGCGATCCTCGACTCCGGCCAACCCGATTCGATCGTCCGGTGTGTGGATCGCGCCGCGCATCGTTTGAAAACAGTCGGCCTGTTTGCCCTCGGTTCTCGCAACCGTCGCCTGGCGGGCCGTTCCCTCGCCGTCATGTCCCCATTCCGACCCGACCGGCTCCTCGCCGCGATGATGTTCCCGCTCTCTCAACGCGACCTCGTGGCGGTGGCCAACGCCGTCCTCTACCCACCCGAATCGGAGGATTCCTGATGAACTTAGATAAAGTTCTGAAAACAGCCTCACGCGTCCTGATCGAGGCCCACCTCAAACCAGTTATTGGGACGCGGATCCAGCCGACCGGTTTCCCGGACCTCGGTGCGGCCGAATACAGCGCCCCGGATGGCAAAGGTGGCCTCGAAAAAATGCTCCTCGTCGAGTCGGCCCAGTCGATGGCCAACCGGCTCGAGGCGGTCTGCTGGGATGAAGCCACTGACGATATCATCCCCGAGTTGAAGGGACTGCCGTTCGTCACGGTGAAACTCTCGGGGATCGGCAACGGGACCGACACAACGAATAGCCTGCTCGAATTCCACCGGCTCAATTCCCCTTACATTATGAATGGCGCGAGGGACGATGGGATCTCGTTCGCCGACGTGATAAGGAAAGAGCTTGGGCTCGGGTCGGCGCCGGGGAAGAAATCACCAAAGAAGGTGGTCGAAGCCGCGACAACCGAGGATGGAGCCGGCGATAAGGAACGCGACGAGGTGGCCGGCGTGGTCAACCTCCGCAGGTTAGCGGCCGTCTGCTTTCAATATGACCCGAACTCACTGGTCCACGGCATCTTCCTCGAGAAGATCGCCGGCCGGCTCCGCCATCCTCGGGCGCTCTCCGCGTTCATCGAAGCGAGTGGAGTCGATCGCGCCGACAGCGGGGGCGTCAAGTTCGACCGGGTCTTGCCCAAGCCGTCAGTCGGCGGCGTCGACGCCAAGGGGGGCTATGGCAACGTACCGTTCCACCGTTCCGAGTTCACCGCGCGATCGATCACCGCGTTCTTCTCGCTCGACCTGGCCCAGATCCGCGGCTACGGCCTCCCCGCCGAGGCGACCAGGCTCCTCAAGGTTCTCTCGCTCTGGAAGGTCCGTCGGTTCCTCGACTCCAACATGCGGCTTCGAACCGCCTGCGAGCTCGAAGTCGACGAGAAGGGCGGCGGCATCGAGGTGAGCCGGCCCAAGGACTTCGCTCTTCCATCCACGGATGAGCTTACAGTAGAACTCGCCAAGCTGATCAAGGCGTGCAAACCCCACTTCGCCGCTCCGACCACGACGGCCCTGACCTGGAACAAGCCGGCCGGCAAGGAGTGAGCGCCGATGTCCGTCACCTTGAAGCTGAACCTCCCGGCCGGTCGATACCATGCCACCCCCTGGGGCCGCCACGTCAACGAAGGGGTCCCCGAGTGGCCGCCTTCTCCCTGGCGGCTGCTGCGAGCCCTCGTCGCCGTCTGGAGGCGGACCTGCCCGGAACTCTCGGAGTCGCAGGTCAGCCGCGTGATCGAACCACTCCTTTCCCCGCCACGTTTCCAACTCCCAGCCTCTCGGGTCGCACACACCCGGCACTACATGCCGAAGGGGAAAGCCGGCCCGGGCGAGCGCACCCTGGTCTTCGACACGTTCGTCGCCATCCATCGCGATGCGCCACTCCTGATCGGCTGGCCGGACGTCGACCTGCCCCCCGCCGACCGGGGCGTCCTTACGAAGCTCGTTGCGAACCTGACCTCCCTCGGTCGGGCGGAGAGCTGGGTCCATGCCGAATTGTCGACTTCTCCACCCGAATGCTGGAATTGCCTCCCAGCCGAGTCATCCGACCCCAACCCGGTCGCCGTGTTCTGCCCCGACCCGGCCACCGCATTCGGTAGCGAGCACTATCCCACGCATACCGTCAAAATGCTCAAAAAGGGACTCAAGCCGGGCGACCTCCTCTTCGACTCCCCGCGCTGGCATCTCTGCCTCGACACTCAAACGATTCACGATCGTAGATGGCCTCAAGTGCCTGGAGCCAAATGGGTGAACTACTCGATCCGGCCTACTCATCCCGAACCGATCCCACGATCTAGCGGCCCGAACCGCCAGGCGCCGACCTTCGTCCGGTTCGCGCTCGACGGCCCGGTCTTGCCGCTCGTTACCGACACGATTCAACTCGCCGAGCGGGTGCGGGGGCAGCTCTTGAGTCGTTGCAAGTGGCTCCATAACTCCACCGACCCCCAACTCGCGATCGCCGACCTCCCGACAATCGCCCCGGCGTTCTGGGGCAAGGATGAGGAGCGTCGGCCACTTACCGGGCACCGCCATGCCTACTTCCTCCCCGTGGATGAGGACGGAGACGGCGCCATCGACCATGTCGCCGTCTTCGCTCCCATGGGGTTCAGTCGCCTGGAGCTTCAGGCTGTCGACCGTCTCCGTCGGCTCCGCTTCGGCGATCTCGACTTGTCGCTCGTCGTCGTCGGCCTGGGCGAACCCGAGGACTTCGCCCGCTCTCGACTCCTGGGCCCGGCGACGATCTGGGAGTCCGCGACTCCGTTCGTCGTCACCCGCCACCTGAAGCGTCGAGGCCGCAAGCGCGACCCTCTTGAATGGACCCAAGGCCCCGACGGCCACGCCGCCTTCGTTCGAGCAGTGCTCAAGGAAGAATTGGAACACCGCGCCGAACTTGCCCCGAACAAGTTCAGCGGCGTCGAGATCGAGGCTTTGGGCGATCGCGGAATCGGTCCTCGACACGTCCGCCCCTTGGAATTTTACCTGAGCCGCCGCAAAGAAGGCCGCGCAGGCGAGCGTCGTCCGCGGGGCGGTTTCCGAATCCGCTTCCCGCGCCCGGTCTCGGGCCCGATCGCCCTCGGACACTCTTGCCACTTCGGGCTCGGCCTCTTTCTTCCGAGTCTTCCAACCTCCGGCGATCGCCTCGCCCCCTCACCTTAACCACCCCGGAAACGGAAGTCGGGGCGGCGAAGCCAATCTTCGGCCATCATCGCCGCCGACTTCATCCCGAGCGATTTCCTGTGTCGTCCAAGAATCCGCCCGACCGATTCTCGGTGAGCACATAACCGACTCCCCTGCGACATTGGAGGCCTCCACCGATCCACGATCGACCGACGCCCCCCCTCCCCTTCCCCCACTTGACCGCACCACACCACGCAGGCCGCCGATTCGTCGGTGATAATAGGATGATTTGGGCGACCCAAACGAGTAACCTCCATCCTACGGCTTCGGTGCCTGACCTCCCGCGAGCACGAGGATCGTGAATCTCGCGCCGGCTCCAGGATCGTCGTCAAACTCTTTGGCAATAAGGATTTAAGTGCACAACGACCGCCCCAGCCCCTCTCGCAAGCTACAAGTTGTTTCTCTTCAAACCTTTCGGGCAATGAACCTCGCCCTCGATCGCGATCGTTCAACCCACGAAGAGTCACCTCTCGCGAGAGACCCTTTAACTCGCTACGCTACGAGAGGATAGGCGCCCGGCGGTCATCCACGGCTTCCGAGCCGTGGCCCCATTGAAGCATGACGTCGCTTGGACGCCTGGGTTCCTCCCGAACGAGTCATCCACGGCTTCCGAGCCGTGGCCCCATTGAAGCCCGTGAACGACCCAGGGCCGTTGACGACCCCCGCTGGCGTCATCCACGGCTTCCGAGCCGTGGCCCCATTGAAGCGTGGGATTACTTGACAGTCCGAAACAACTGACCGACCGTCATCCACGGCTTCCGAGCCGTGGCCCCATTGAAGCATCGATAAGAAGGGCATCCCCCTTGCCTGAATCGAGTCATCCACGGCTTCCGAGCCGTGGCCCCATTGAAGCTAATCAGGCGGATCTCGAAGATAAAATCCGTCCATTGAGTCATCCACGGCTTCCGAGCCGTGGCCCCATGAAGCCCAACACAGATCGCAAGATTGATCGACTGCCGGCGTGTCATCCACGGCTTCCGAGCCGTGGCCCCATTGAAGCTCAGGCATCACGGCGAGCGTTTCGATGGTGTTGGCTGTCATCCACGGCTTCCGAGCCGTGGCCCCATTGAAGCCGGATTCTTGCGGAGTTCGTGGCCGGCCTCGTCAATCGTCATCCACGGCTTCCGAGCCGTGGCCCCATTGAAGCCTCGTCGGGCTGTTCGCGGCCCACCACGCGGCGTCCGTCATCCACGGCTTCCGAGCCGTGGCCCCATTGAAGCTCGCCTTCCTGGCGTTGCGACCCGTAGCCGCCGCGTCATCCACGGCTTCCGAGCCGTGGCCCCATTGAAGCACGTATAGCTCTCCCGGTCCTCTTCGCCCATCTCTTTCGTCATCCACGGCTTCCGAGCCGTGGCCCCATTGAAGCACATCCCCGGTTCTCGGGCTATACTTCAGATGTGGAAGTCATCCACGGCTTCCGAGCCGTGGCCCCATTGAAGCGCGAAATTCGGTCGCGGGCATCGACCAGTTGTACGGTCATCCACGGCTTCCGAGCCGTGGCCCCATTGAAGCATCGTTCGCCGCTCGGTCTGCTTCAAAGACTTTGACGTCATCCACGGCTTCCGAGCCGTGGCCCCATTGAAGCCAATAACGGTTCGCGGTGAACGAATGACACGGTGCTGTGTCATCCACGGCTTCCGAGCCGTGGCCCCATTGAAGCCGGTTGCTGGCGGAATTTCACGACTGTTTCCTCCGGTAGTCATCCACGGCTTCCGAGCCGTGGCCCCATTGAAGCTGGATCGGCTCGGCCTGCCAGGGGCGCAGGTCAAGTCATCCACGGCTTCCGAGCCGTGGCCCCATTGAAGCCTGATCCCCGATCTTCAAGGCGTAAGCGGCGAGAAGTCATCCACGGCTTCCGAGCCGTGGCCCCATTGAAGCCGCCGCTAACGCAGCCACCGACAGCCGGGGGGAAGGTCATCCACGGCTTCCGAGCCGTGGCCCCATTGAAGCACCACTCTACTCGAATTGCAATCACGATGAAACCAAGTCATCCACGGCTTCCGAGCCGTGGCCCCATTGAAGCCGTTCTTGGTCAAGGTGATCTGCGTGGCCGAGTCGTCATCCACGGCTTCCGAGCCGTGGCCCCATTGAAGCTGTGGCGAAATTTGCGTCCGTAGCTCGCAAGGCTGGTCATCCACGGCTTCCGAGCCGTGGCCCCATTGAAGCCAATCTCGGTGCCGCCGATCCCATGCGCGGTGCTTGTCATCCACGGCTTCCGAGCCGTGGCCCCATTGAAGCGCCTACAACCGGTTCGGGATGCAGATCACCGGGTCGTCATCCACGGCTTCCGAGCCGTGGCCCCATTGAAGCGACCTCATCGACGTCGAGGTTGAGTCGTTACCGTCGTCATCCACGGCTTCCGAGCCGTGGCCCCATTGAAGCACGCTCGCTCAGCGTAAACGTC
Organism: Singulisphaera photorubra; assembly: GCF_045290345.1. Taxonomy (GTDB): domain Bacteria; phylum Planctomycetota; class Planctomycetia; order Isosphaerales; family Isosphaeraceae; genus Singulisphaera. The sequence continues at coordinate 9,476,699 of NZ_CP155447.1, forward strand.
GGAAGCGGAATCTCGCGTCATCCACGGCTTCCGAGCCGTGGCCCCATTGAAGCGGCCCTTGCGGGCAACCGCTTCGTTTCAAGGGGTTTGCGTCATCCACGGCTTCCGAGCCGTGGCCCCATTGAAGCGTTCAGCGCTGACGTACACAGAGTCGCGGCCCGTCAGTCATCCACGGCTTCCGAGCCGTGGCCCCATTGAAGCATTCTTGCGCCTTAGCAACCTTGCTCAAGCGCAATGTCATCCACGGCTTCCGTGCCGTGGCCCCATTGAAGCGTGGACGTCCAGCCCGACGGCACGCACCGCATCAATGTCATCCACGGCTTCCGAGCCGTGGCCCCATTGAAGCCTCCGTTGAACGTCAAACCCAGACCTCAGATCCTTTCGGTCATCCACGGCTTCCGAGCCGTGGCCCCATTGAAGCACCTTCTGCCAGACGTGATCAGCCTCTTCGTCGCCGTCATCCACGGCTTCCGAGCCGTGGCCCCATTGAAGCCCAGCCGAAGTTCGTACGGATATCGAAGTCCTGGCTAGTCATCCACGGCTTCCGAGCCGTGGCCCCATTGAAGCCAGTAATTGCCGTCATAGAGGGCGAAACATGTTACATGTCATCCACGGCTTCCGAGCCGTGGCCCCATTGAAGCACCTTCTCGGTACCTATTCGGTCCAAAGTGTACGGACGTCATCCACGGCTTCCGAGCCGTGGCCCCATTGAAGCTACGCCGGCTGGATCGAGTCGCTTGAGCGGATTGGCGGTCATCCACGGCTTCCGAGCCGTGGCCCCATTGAAGCGTCCGCAAGGTCGGTATGAGCCCCCAGTCGCTACTGCGTCATCCACGGCTTCCGAGCCGTGGCCCCATTGAAGCGTGAGTCAGTCGGACTTCGATGCTCATGTCTGAGGCTGTCATCCACGGCTTCCGAGCCGTGGCCCCATTGAAGCCCAGGTCATTTGCTGACCGACCCCTCTCCGGCGAAACGTCATCCACGGCTTCCGAGCCGTGGCCCCATTGAAGCTTCAGGCGGTAAGGCCGGGAGTTATCCGGCAAGAACTGGTCATCCACGGCTTCCGAGCCGTGGCCCCATTGAAGCTGGATCAGTCGGCCGGTTTCGCCATCAAACCCCCGCGTCATCCACGGCTTCCGAGCCGTGGCCCCATTGAAGCGGGCCCTCCCAACTGAACCCCACGACCGTCCCGTCAGTCATCCACGGCTTCCGAGCCGTGGCCCCATTGAAGCTACTGGTAGCAGCCGCTGGAGATGACGGTGGTGTTGTCATCCACGGCTTCCGAGCCGTGGCCCCATTGAAGCCTTGTTCTAACAGGTGTTATGGCCCCACGGAAATATCGTCATCCACGGCTTCCGAGCCGTGGCCCTATTGAAGCAGGGGACGGAGGCCACCATCGCGGCGGCAATCAAGGTCATCCACGGCTTCCGAGCCGTGGCCCCATTGAGCGCCACCAGGATGAGGGGCCTGGCGAAGACCTCGAAGGTCATCCACGGCTTCCGAGCCGTGGCCCCATTGAAGCAGGCGATTGAAGTCCTCCCCCATCAAGCCGGTCGTTTGTCATCCACGGCTTCCGAGCCGTGGCCCCATTGAAGCAGTCCTCAATCCACCAACGCCCCGGGCCAAGCCGGGGTCATCCACGGCTTCCGAGCCGTGGCCCCATTGAAGCTCGTAGCCCGGATAGCTGCTGTCCGTGGACTGCGTGTAGTCATCCACGGCTTCCGAGCCGTGGCCCCATTGAAGCGCGGAGGCCTGGACCAACGCTCTCGAAGTCTCGACGTCATCCACGGCTTCCGAGCCGTGGCCCCATTGAAGCACGCACGCGATCGTGACCGTCACCTACGAAACGCCGTCGTCATCCACGGCTTCCGAGCCGTGGCCCCATTGAAGCAAAGAAAGGCGAAACGATGGATCGCCTTGGCCCTGTCATCCACGGCTTCCGAGCCGTGGCCCCATTGAAGCCAGACCTCACTAAGATCGACACGCCGATGTCGAGACGGTCATCCACGGCTTCCGAGCCGTGGCCCCATTGAAGCTTGGCGAGCGGCGCCTTGGTCGCGGCGCGAATGTCCGGTCATCCACGGCTTCCGAGCCGTGGCCCCATTGAAGCTGCAAGCTCACGCATATGTTCGCGGGCGGAGTTCATGGTCATCCACGGCTTCCGAGCCGTGGCCCCATTGAAGCTTCGGCAACGACTTGAACCCACCCGCGTCGGTCCCGGTCATCCACGGCTTCCGAGCCGTGGCCCCATTGAAGCGACGACCCGGTCTCGCGAGACATCGAGCGCGAGGCCGGTCATCCACGGCTTCCGAGCCGTGGCCCCATTGAAGCTTGCGGTTCTCGCCGAGATGACGACGGATGACTTTGTCATCCACGGCTTCCGAGCCGTGGCCCCATTGAAGCGTCCTCGAGGCAGGAAAGGAGCCGCGAAAGGTCGCGTCATCCACGGCTTCCGAGCCGTGGCCCCATTGAAGCTTCGCTTCCGATGCCCCTAGCGGTTCTGAATGCGAGGCAGTCATCCACGGCTTCCGAGCCGTGGCCCCATTGAAGCTGGCGTGCCTGATCGGCGACCCTGAGTCGGGCCTGGCCGTCATCCACGGCTTCCGAGCCGTGGCCCCATTGAAGCCTTGATGCAACCCAGTGGGTCTGTCGATAGGCCGCGGTCATCCACGGCTTCCGAGCCGTGGCCCCATTGAAGCTCGTAATCAGCCATTTGATCGGCCGGCAGGGTCTCCGTCATCCACGGCTTCCGAGCCGTGGCCCCATTGAAGCTTACGGAACAAAATGGAATCGATTCCGCCTGAAATCGTCATCCACGGCTTCCGAGCCGTGGCCCCATTGAAGCCAGCAACTTGTTACCGTGCTTGAACCCGTCCTTCTTGTCATCCACGGCTTCCGAGCCGTGGCCCCATTGAAGCAACCGATCCCACCCTGGTTCTCGCCTCAACTTCCGCCCAGTCATCCACGGCTTCCGAGCCGTGGCCCCATTGAAGCAAGGTGTCTTCGGACTCGATGTATCCGAACAAGTTCGTCATCCACGGCTTCCGAGCCGTGGCCCCATTGACGCAATACATATACAGTCAAGTCTACAAGTGGCACTCTTGGTCATCCACGGCTTCCGAGCCGTGGCCCCATTGAAGCCGATTCTCCGCCGAGATCGCTTTGCAACGAGCCCTGGTCATCCACGGCTTCCGAGCCGTGGCCCCATTGAAGCTTGCTCGAGTGCAGCCTTGAGCTTTTCACGGTCAGCCCGTCATCCACGGCTTCCGAGCCGTGGCCCCATTGAAGCGAGCATCGCGACCGTGGCGTCTTCGAGGATGACGATCGTCATCCACGGCTTCCGAGCCGTGGCCCCATTGAAGCAATCGGGAGGGCGGCGAATTGGAATTGCAGTCGTCTTGTCATCCACGGCTTCCGAGCCGTGGCCCCATTGAAGCCCTGCTGTGGGGCCGACTCCCGCATTTGAGGTCCGCGTCATCCACGGCTTCCGAGCCGTGGCCCCATTGAAGCAGCCGGAGCCGGCGTGTAGACGACCTGTTGGACTGGGTCATCCACGGCTTCCGAGCCCTGGCCCCATTGAAGCAAGCGACACCTCCTCTCTCTGCCAGCACGATTTTATGTCATCCACGGCTTCCGAGCCGTGGCCCCAATGAAGCTTTCAGACCCTGGTTGCGGCGACCGACGAAGCGTCGTCATCCACGGCTTCCGAGCCGTGGCCCCATTGAAGCTATTCATGGTTATTGATCCTTTCCCGCGAATTCGACTTCATCCACGGCTTCCGAGCCGTGGCCCCATTGAAGCCAGAGCCTTGAGCTTCGCCTGACCCTCGATGGCAAGTCATCCACGGCTTCCGAGCCGTGGCCCCATTGAAGCGTGGAATCGCTATCGTACATAAGCAGATGCCACTCGTCATCCACGGCTTCCGAGCCGTGGCCCCATTGAAGCGAGCCCAATATCGGCCTCCAGGAGGAGTTCCACGGGCTCCGTCATCCACGGCTTCCGAGCCGTGGCCCCATTGAAGCTGGACCCTGATGGATCCGGACGCCGGTCGAAGCCGCGTCATCCACGGCTTCCGAGCCGTGGCCCCATTGAAGCTCGATCAGCTTGTTCTTGCTTGCGTTGGTGAACTGGTGTCATCCACGGCTTCCGAGCCGTGGCCCCATTGAAGCTCCAGTTCACGGCCGTCATCGCCCTGCTTGCGACGGCGTCATCCACGGCTTCCGAGCAGTGGCCCCATTGAAGCCCAAACCATCTACGTCCGGTTTTCCGGCCCACTCCAGCGTCATCCACGGCTTCCGAGCCGTGGCCCCATTGAAGCTCTACACGGCAATCAATCTCGGGCATGCCGACGGTGTCATCCACGGCTTCCGAGCCGTGGCCCCATTGAAGCTCTCCTCGGTCGGTTCCAGATGTCGTTGTCTTGCCGTCATCCACGGCTTCCGAGCCGTGGCCCCATTGAAGCCGTGATTTACGCCCGCCGTGGCCGATCCTTCCGCACCGTCATCCACGGCTTCCGAGCCGTGGCCCCATTGAAGCAGCTTCGGCTACCTCCTGATCGACCCGACAGCGTCTCGTCATCCACGGCTTCCGAGCCGTGGCCCCATTGAAGCAGTTCCTTGAACTCGGCGTAGAGCCGGAGCTTCTCCCGTCATCCACGGCTTCCGAGCCGTGGCCCCATTGAAGCCAGTGCACGTCGCGCCACTCGACTCCGCGCAAGGCCTCGTCATCCACGGCTTCCGAGCCGTGGCCCCATTGAAGCAACGCCAGCCCGAAGACGCCCAGCGCCAGCGCGATCGTCATCCACGGCTTCCGAGCCGTGGCCCCATTGAAGCTCGCCGAGTAACGTCAAGCTGACGGCCTGGGACAAGGTCATCCACGGCTTCCGAGCCGTGGCCCCATTGAAGCACCGATCGCTGGGGGAAAAGGATTGCTGACGTGCGGTCATACCTGCTCCCACGTCTGGCTCCGAGGCGTCATCGAGGCCCGAGCGCAGAGTGGTCAGCCGGGACACCAACTTCAACTGAGAAGCGAACAGGAAAAAAGTCGGCCCACGCTTGCGTCCGCCAGATGTTAAACTTATTATGTGCAGACGCTGAGGGGGGCCGTCGATGTTTAGTAGTGTGAGCGATGCCTTCCCGATGTTGATACGGTGCCCTTCACCTGCCTGACTCGCCTAACCGTCTCTTCCCGCCGCATTGGCGTTCCAAGCCAAACGATGTCAGAAACCAGGGAACCCGCGATCTCGATTTCCCGGCCGACCGCATGTGCTGAGTCTCTGGGTGCTCTCTATCGGCTATGTCCCAGATGCCAATGCTGATGGCAGATACAGGCTTGCTGCTTGTCAGGCGGATGGGGCGTGAGGAAAGCCTGCTCTCTACCTGGGAAAGAGCGGTCTGATGCGACTGAATTGCCAAACTAACACGTACGTGCAACTCGCCTTCGTGGCCGCTTTTTCGTTCTGCGTGACACCCGGATTCGCGGACGAGCCGGCGCGCCCGCTCGGCTTCGTCAACGACGTGGCGCCTATCTTGACCAAGGCCTCGTGCAATTCGGGCGGCTGCCACGCGAAGGCGGGAAACGGGCAGAACGGCTTTCGTCTGTCATTGCTCGGGTTTGAACCCCAGGAAGACTACGAGCATATCGTGAAGGAGGGGCACGGCCGACGGGTGTTCCCGGCGGCTCCAGAGCAGAGCTTGGTGCTCTTGAAAGCCGCGAACCTCGTCCCGCACGGCGGCGGTAAGCGACTCGATCCAAGCTCGGAAGGCTACAAGCGGCTGGCCCAGTGGATCAGCGAAGGCATGGCCTACGGTAAGGATACCGACCCCAAGCTCGTGTCGATCGAAGTGCAGCCGAAGCGGAACGTGAAGCCGATCCACGGGGAAGAGCAACTCAAGGTGCTGGCCCACTATTCGGACGGCCACATCGGGGATGTCACCCGGATGGCGCTCTATGAGCCCAACGATAAGGGGATGGCGGAGGTCGACGAGAACGGCCTCGTCAAGATCCTCGACATCCCCGGCAACGTGGCCGTGATGGTGCGCTATCAAGGAATCGTGTCCGTTTACATCGCCTCGATTCCGCTGGGCGCGCCGGTCGTGGAGATGCCCGCCGAGAAGAACTTCATCGACACACTCATCTTTGCCAACCTGAAGCAGGTGGGCGTCCCTCCCTCAGCAGTCTGCGACGACGCCACGTTTCTCCGTCGCGTCTCGCTGGATATCGCCGGCCGATTGCCCACGGTGGAGGAAGCGCGTGCGTTCCTGTCGAGCGCGGACTCGGACAAGCGCGAGCGCCTGATCGAATCGTTGCTGAGTGGCCCCGACTACGCCGACTACTTCGCCAACAAGTGGACCGCGATCCTCCGGAACAGGCGGGATGACACCAGCGACATCACGGCAAACTTCGCATTCCACTCCTGGGTGCGCGACGGCCTCCTGGCGAACAAGCCTTACGACCAGATGGTGCGCGAGCTCCTGGCGGCGACCGGGACGATCGCGGATAACCCGGCCGTGGCCTGGTACAAGCGGGTGGTGGAGCCGCAGCAGCAGCTCGAAGACGTGGCCCAGCTCTTCCTCGGCGTCCGCATGCAATGTGCTCAGTGCCACCACCATCCATTCGAGCGCTGGAGCCAGAATGACTACTTCAGCCTCGGGGCGTTCTTCAGCCAGGTGGGACGGAAACCAACCGCGACCCGGGGCGAGAACGTCATCTTTCACAAGCGAGGCACAGCCCAGCTCGAGAACAAGAAGACGAAGGTCCCGCTGAAACCGGCGGTCCTGGGCGGTCCCCCCCTGGCGATTCTCCCGGACGAGGACCCGCGGTTGAAGCTGGCCGACTGGATGAGCGACAAGGCGAACCCTTTCTTCGCGAAATCGCTGGTGAACCGTTACTGGAAGCACTTCTTCAAGCGGGGCCTCATCGAACCCGAGGACGATATCCGCGAGACGAACCCGGCGACGAATCCCGAGCTCCTGGAGGCCCTGGCCAATCATTTTGTCGCCAGTGGCTATGACCTGAAGGCCGTGGTCCGCGTGATCGCCCAGTCGCACACATATCAATTGAGCGCGATCCCGAACGCATACAATGGTGTCGATCGCCAGAACTTCTCGCACTATTACCCCAAACGCATGCAAGCCGAGGTGCTCCTGGATGCCCTCGACCAGCTCACAGGCGCAAAAACCGACTTCGCCAACCTGCCGCCCGGCACGCGTGCGATCTCGCTTCCCGACAACAGCTACAACCGGAGTTCGCCCTTCCTGAAGGTCTTCGGCAGGCCCGAGGGGGCGAGCGTTTGCGAGTGCGAACGGGTCCAGTCGCCGAGTCTCGCGCAAAGCCTGCACCTGATGAACGCGGCAGACGTGAAGTCGAAACTCAGCACGCCAAGTGGACGCGCGGACCTGCTGTCGAAATCGAACAAGACCGAGTCCGAGAAGGTGAGCGAGCTGTACCTGGCCGCCTACTCGCGCGAGCCGAGCGCTGAGGAGTTGAAGGTGGCCGAGGAGTTTATCGCCAAGTCGCGGTTGGACGCGCAAGGCAACCCGCTCGATCCCGCAAGGGCCAAGCGCGAAGCCTACGAAGATCTGCTCTGGGCGATCACCAACACCAAAGAGTACCTCTACAATCACTAATATCATGCGCAAAAAAACACTCGTCCGTTTTATCGCCGGCATGATGGGATTCTGGCTCGGCGCCACGTCGCTCGCCCAGTTGGTTTGCCTCCCCGCGCCGCGATTGCTCACGATGTTGCCGATGGGGGGGGAAGCCGGGACCAGCTTCGAGGTCACGATCACAGGCGAGAACATCGACGGGGAGAACGAGTTGCTCTTCTCCCACCCCAAGATCACCGCGAAACCAAAGGTTTCCGATGCAGGGAAGGCAGTAGCCAACACGTTCGTGGTCACCATCGCTGCCGACGCTCCCCAGGGCGTGCACGACGCCCGGGTGTTGTCGCGGTTGGGGATCTCGTCATCACGTGCCTTCTCGGTGAGCGGATTGCCAGAGGCAACCCGGGGCAAGCCGAATACGTCGTTGGCGACGGCCTGGGAGCTCAAACCGAATTCGATCTGCAACGCGGTGATGACTTCGAGAAGCGTGGACTTCTATGCCTTCCAGGCCGCGAAGGGAAAACGATTCGCGGTGGAGTGCGCGGCACGAGGCATCGACTCGAAGCTGAACCCGGTGTTAATCATCGCCGACGACAAGGGGCGCGACCTGCTGGCCGATCGCCGCGGCGGTCTTCTTGATTTCAAGGCCCCTGCCGATGGCAACTATTTCGTCAAGGTGCATGACCTGACCTTTCAAGGAGGCCCCACGCATTTCTATCGGCTGGCCTTTCTTGAAGAACCAGGCACCGGTCCCGCGCCGCGACAGCCCTCGACGACGACTGTGAGTTCGTTCTCTTGGGTCCCGGATGAGGCTGCGAACCTCCCCAAACTCACAGAGGCAGAGCCCAACAACCAGCAAACCGAGGCGCAGAAGATCACGCTCCCTTGCGACATCGACGGCCGGTTCTATCCGGCCGCGGATGTCGACACGTTCGAGTTCACGGCCAAAAAGGGCGACGTGTGGTGGGTGGAGGTCGCGTCGGAGCGTCTCGGTTTGCCCACCGATCCCTTCGTCCTCGTCCAGCGCGTGACCCAAGACGGTTCGGAAGAGAAGCTCGTCGACGTCGCGGAATTCAACGATATTCCCAGCCCGATCAAACCATCGAGCAACGGCTACTCGTACGACGGCCCCGTCTACGACGCCGGTTCGGCGGACGCGCTCGGCAAACTCGAGATCAAGGAAGACGGGGTCTATCGCCTCCAACTGCGCGACCTGTTCGGCGGTACGCGCAGCGAGGCTCGCCACGTTTACCGGCTGATCATTCGCAAGCCGGCTCCCGATTTCGCCCTGGCCGCGTGGGCCCTTCATATGAACCTGCGGAACGGCGATCGCAACGCACTCTCCAAACCGATCGCGCTCCGCGCGGGGGCGACGATGGCGTTTGAGGTCGTGGTCGTGCGGCGCGATGGGTTCGATGGCGCGATCGAGTTGGGGATGTCTGACCTGCCCGAGGGCGTGTCGGCCTCCGGCTTGAAGATTCCGGCCGGCAAGTCGGTGGGAACTCTGCTGATCAGCGCCCAAGAAAACGCCCCCCGCTCATTCAGCGGCGCGAAGATTTTCGGCCGCGCTCAGCTCGATGGGAAAACGGTGACACGGCCTGGCCGGCTCGCTTCGATGGTCTGGCCGGTGAAAGATGCGAGCCAGGAGATCCCGAATCCACGCCTGGTTGCCGACGTACCAGTCTCCGTCAGCGGATCGGAAGGCGCGCCCATCACGATCGCACCGGCCGAGAGCAAGGTCTGGGAGGCAAAGGCGGGAGACAAGCTTACGATCCCACTCAAGGTCACCTGGCGGAGTGAGTTCACGGGGGCCTCGATCAAGTTGAGTCCCATGGGAGCCGACTTCAAAGGCGTCAAGGCGATCGACATTCCACTCAAAGCGGCTGGCTCGGAGGTCGTACTCGACCTGGCGGCCCTGCAGACGCCGCCCGGAGAGTATGCACTCGTCCTGTACGGCAGTGCCGTGGCCAAATACCGCTACAATCCGGAGGCCGTGAAACGGGCCGAGGAAGAGCAGAAGAAGGCCGAACAGGAGGCGATCGCCATCGCGGAGGCCGCCAAGAAACTCGCCGACGAAGCGAAGGCCGCCCCCCCCGAGAAGAAGTCGGAAGCCGAGAATACCGTGAAAGCCGCGGTCGGCAAGCAGAAGTCCGCCGAGGCCGCCAAGGCAGATGCCGCCAAGCGGATGAAGGCCGCGACCGATGCGGCGGCACCCGTGGACATCGTCGATATCGTGGTGGCGGAACCGATTCGAATTCTTGTCACTCCCAAGGATCAGAAATGAGTGCGCCCGTTCGGCAATGCGCCCTCCGCCGATCGTCCGTCGCTGCGATCCTGAGCGCCTGGTGGTGCCTGGTCAACCCGTTGGCGACCGGCGCGGAGATCGACTTTTATCGTGATATCTATCCGGTCCTGAAGTCCAACTGCATCGCCTGCCACAACAAGACGACGACCAAGGCGGCTCTGAACATGGAGTCGCCGGAGGCGATGCGCAAAGGGGGCGACTCGGGTGAAGGGGTGATCCCTGGCAATGGCGCGGAGAGCCTGATATTCCAGGCCGCGGCACACGACGGGGACATCCAGATGCCGCCCAAGGGAAACAAAAGCGGCGCCTTGAATCTCACGCCCAACGAGCTCGCATTGCTCAAGACGTGGATCGACCAAGGGGCCAAGAGCTCGGTCATGCAGGCGCGACAAGTGGTCTGGCAGCCGTTGCCGCCAGGCCTCAATCCGATCTACAGCGTGGCGATGACCCGGGACGGCCAGCTCGCCGCCTGCGGTCGGGCGAACCAGATCTTCGTTTACGACCTGGCGACACGACGGCTCGTCACCCGCCTCGCGGATGAGTCGCTCAACAAGCCAGGGTCCCCTCAAATTACGGGTGCAGCCCATCGGGCCCTCGTGCAGTCGCTGGCGTTCAGTCCTGACGGCATGAGGCTCGCCTCGGGAAGTTTCCGCGAGGTGAAAATCTGGCGGCGGGAGAACGTGCTCGCTACAACGCGAGACGGCGACCCGACGCTTACCGCGGTCGTTTCGGTGCTTTCGGCGGACGGCACGCAGGTCGTGTCTGCCGACAAGCAGGGAACCCTGCACGTGCTCGATGCCGCCAATGGAAAAACACTGAAAACGATCCCGACAGGGAACCAAGGCAGCATGACGCTGCTGAACCTTTCACCAGACGCAGCGAAGATTGCTACCTACGGAACCGACGGCGTGCTCAGCCTCTGGAGCCTCGCGGACGGCCAGCGTATCGCCAGCAAGGAGTCCCTCGCCGGCGTACGCACCCTGGCCTGGACGCGCGATGGGAAAGCGATCGCCACCGGGGGCGAAGACAAGGTCGTGCGCCTCTGGTCGCTGCCTGTCGAGGAGAAGGCGGAGCTTGTCATCTCGAAGGAACTCAAGGGGGCGACCGGAGCGATTACGGCGATCGAGACCGGTGCCGATCTTCTGATCGCGGCGAGCGCCGAGGGCAAGGTGCGTTTGTGGAACTTGTCCGAAGCCAATCCAGTCCGTGAGCTCGCGATCGCCGACGTCGTGGCACTCGGGGTGTCGAGTGACGGCAAGCGGCTCGCCGCTGGCCGTGCCGACGGTGTCGTGCAGGTCTGGGACCTGGCGGCCGGAATGTCCGTCATCGAGTTGAGTGGTGATCTGGAGACCAACACGCAACTGGCCGCTCTGGACTGGGTCGTCGCGGCGGAAGGGCTCGAGATGTCGTTTCAGAAACAGGAAGCGGCACGCATCGAGGCCCAAAACAAGGCGCTTGAGGGACTGCTGACGAAGGTCAACGAGACCATCGCGACGGTCCGGAAGGACCTGGTCGAAAAAGGGAACGCCCTGAAGCAGGCGACCGACGCGGTGGAGTCGGCGAAGAAAGACGTCGCCGCGGTCGCGGACCAGATCGCCAAGGCCCCTGAGGGCAAGCCCGATCCCGCGCTTGAGAAGTCACAGAAGGAGGCCCAGGATAAGCTCATGGCCGCCACCCTGGCGGAGAGTGCGGCGCTGGCGGCCTTGAAAGCACGGGAGATTCATCTCAAGGATGCCGAGGTCGAAGCCCAGAATTACTCGGCGGCCCAATCCCGGAACACGAGTACGGTCGTCGCGGCCAACGCAGCCTCGGCAAAAGCGAAAGCCGCGCAGGACAAGGCGACAGCGGATGCGGCCGCGACCAGAAAGTCCGCCGCGGCCCGAAAGCTTCAGCCGCTGGCCGTCTGCTTTTCCGCGGATACAGAGACCGTGGCCGCCGCATTGAGTGACGGATCGCTGCGCGTCTGGGCGGTCGCATCAGGTCTGCCCACCCGGCACCTGCCAGGCCGCGGGCCGACGCCGTCGGCTTCCCTCGTGACCTGCGCCAATGGCGACTTCTCAGCCGCTACCGCGGAGGGTTCGACCGTACGCGTGAGCACCGCCTCGCAATGGGTCCTGGAGCGGACGCTCGGCGGCGAGACGGCGGCCTCGCCGTTTGTCGATCGCGTGAACGCCCTGCGGTTCAGCCCTGACGGCAAGACACTCGCAGCAGGTGGGGGCGAACCGACGCGATCCGGTGATATCAGCCTCTGGGACGTCGCGAGTGGCACGTTGGTCAACGAGTGGAAGGAACGGCATGGCGACGCGGTGCTCAGTCTCGACTTTTCTCCGGACGGCAAACGGCTCGCCTCCGGAGGCGCGGACAAGATCGCGCGAGTCACCGAGATTGCCAGCGGCAAGCTCGTCAATGTGCTGGAAGGACACACTCATCATGTTCTGGGGGTATCCTTCCGTGCAGACGGGCGCGTACTGGCCACTGCGGGCGCGGACAGTGCCGTGGTCGTCTGGGACATGATTTCGGGAGAGCGGAAGAAGAAGATCGAAGGCTGGAGTAAAGAGGTGACATCGCTCCAGTTCATCGGAGCGACCAAGCAGATCGTCACGTCGGCCGGGGACAACCTGGTCCGCATCGTGGACGATAACGGCGGACAGATCCGAGCCATGGCCAAGCTGCCCGATTTCATGCAATCTGCGGCCAGCGCAGCCACCGCCGGCCTGATTATCGGCGGTGGCGAAGACAGCATGCTCCGCGTCTGGAACGGGGTAACGGGGCAGGAACTGGCCACATTTGGGGCTGAGTCGAACACGAAAATGCCGTGATCGCCGTCGAACACCGGAGTCCGAGGATTCCCACATACTTTTCACCGGCGCAAATCTCATGTCATCATCAACTTCCCGGTCTCGATCACCTGTCCCTTGCCCCGGTCCCTTCAGCCGACGCGGCTTCATGCGTCTCGGGCTGACTGGTTTCGCAAGTCTGAGCTGGCCGAACCTGATGCAGCTACGGGCGGCCAGCCCCCTCCCGTCCAGCCACGAAAAGACGGCCGTGATCATGGTCTGGCTGCCGGGCGGATTATCCCACCTCGACAGCTACGACCCCAAGCCCGAGATCGGCAGCGAGTATCGGGGCCCGTTCAAGACGATCGACACCAAGGTGCCCGGCCTGCAGTTCACGGAACTCTTGCCGCGACACGCACAGATCGCGGACAAGTTCACGATCCTGCGATCGATGAGCCACCGGGGCCCGGGCCACCCGGCCGGTTCCATGCAAATGCTCTCGGGTGATCCCGATGAGCGTGATAAATCCAAGCCCAAGTTGCCGGACTGGATGTCGGTCGTCAACTATCTGCGCTCGCAGGATCCGCAACGCTCGAATCCGCTGCCGAGGTACGTGGGAGTAAATCCCCCCTTGGAATACAACGGCCCCGCCTACCTGGGCGATGCGTACTCCCCATTCTCGGTGCAGGACGACCCCAACCGGCCGAACTTCGAGGTGCCCAACATCGGCCTCGCCAATCCCGCTGAGGCGATCCGGCTGGGCAATCGCGTAGCGCTCCGGCAGAGCATCGACAACCTCGAGCGGAGCTTTGACCGCGAGGGCGAACTCGGTGCCCTCGACCAGTTCGAAACGCAGGCGATGACCCTCCTGACCAATCCGCAGACGCGAAAAGCGTTCGATTTGAACCAGGAAGATCCACGCGTTCGCGACCGTTACGGACGGAATCGATGGGGACAGCAACTCTTACTCGCCCGCCGACTGGCTGAAGCCGGCGCGGAGATCATCACCAGCAGTCTGAATGGGCCCCTTTGCGGCCGGGTCAGTAACTGGGACGATCACGCGGTGAACCATCACGTTTTCGATGCCATGCGCTTCCGCGCCGAGGCTTACGACCAGGCGGTCACCGCTCTCATTGAGGACGTCTATGCCCGCGGCCTGGACAAGCGCGTGCTGGTGGTCGTCACCGGCGAGTTCGGCCGCACCCCCAAGATTGAATATGACCGCAGCACCGGCGCCGGCAACGCGAGCGCCGCGGCAGGCACCGTGCAACCTGGCCGCGACCACTGGCCCCGCGCATTCTCCAACCTCTGGGCCGGCGGCGGCATTACCACCGGCCGCGTCATCGGCGCCACCGACAAGCGTGGAGAGGACGTGATCGAGCGCGTCTGTAGCCCCGGCGACTTCCTGGCAACGATCTATCACCACCTGGGCATCGACGGCTCGAAAGTCCTCATCAACGACTTCAACGGACGCCCCACCCCCATTGTCGATCAGGGCAAGCCGATCGCCGAGCTCATCGCATAAGTTCAAGTTGTGATGACTTGCTTGATTATCCAAGCATTCTCGCTTGTTGACCAGAGAGATTCGGCCAATAGATGGGGAACTGGCCGCGAAGCTTGGCGGATCGCCCAAGCTTCCGACTTCGCCTCCTTTGGATGCGTGACCACTTCGCCGCGCTACTCTCGTCCAATGGTCCTCACAATACCTGATAGGTGGGAGGGGTCTCTTGGGGAGCCGTGGGGTTCATTTTGCGTTGTCCATAACCGAGGCGGAGCAACTGCGTGCGCTACCAAGTGAGCAGGCTCGGCTCGACTACATCATCGAGAACATCGAGGAATCCTACTTCGCCGATCACAAGGAGTACCTCGCCGAGACGGACACAGCCTGGGACGCAATCCACCGCGCGCTTACCGACGGAGAGTTGACTTGGGATGGCGGCGAGTATCCGCTCAATCATGTGGTCCTGGCCGGCGAGTTGCTCTACACCGATCCCGATTACATCCTGAGCCTCAAATCGCCCGAGCAGGTTCGCGAAATCGCCGCCGCGCTGTCGGGAGTCTCCGAATCGGAATTCCGTCGCCGCTACTTCGCGATCGACTCGGACCGCTACGGATGCACCGTCGACGAACTCGATTTCGCCTACACTTGGGGATGGTTCCAGAACCTCTGTCGTCTGTATTCCAAGGCGGCAACCGAAGGCCGCTTCGTTCTATTCACGGCCGACCAGTAACCTTTCACGGCAACGGCCTCTGGCCGCCCCGACGATGTTATCCCGATCAGTCGACGATTGATCCGACAGCGTGGTGACCGGGTGGCACCGGCGACTCGCCCATCCGGATCGAGGCCGCAATCGACGGCCTCGGTGCACTGGACCCTTTGTCGGGATAACGGAGAAGCTTTTGTTGCCTGTGTCTCTTCGTCAGCCTTCGAAACTTACAACTCATGCGACGAAGGACGAGAACCGTAGGTGTACGGATTTGACGCTTGCGTTCCAGGACGCGAGAGCACATATTTTGTTCGTCCGCATAATCACCTATTTTGGAAGGGTGTATGCCAATCGATGAGCGTTGGCAGCGATTTAGCCCGTCCGATTGGCACGCATTCGCCAGTGCCTGGCTGGCAGAGTTGCGAAATCCGTCGAAGGAACAAAAATGGGGCGTGGGACACTCGGTTGTGATGATGAACTTCACGGCCGCGCCGGAGCATCAATGGCAATTCATCCAGGCGGTGTTAGCCGAAGCGGATTCGGATGATGATCTGGGCCACGTCGCCGCCGGCCCGATGGAACACCTGATGGGTTGGCATGGTGCTGACTACATCGAAAAAGTCGAGGAGCGCGCGGCGGCTGATCCGAAGTTCGCCAGGATGCTCGGCGGCGTCTGGAAGTACATGATGAACGACGATGTCTGGGAGCGTGTCCAGGCATTGAAGGCCCGACATTCCGACTCTTCCAGCGCAGGGAACGACGCCTAACCTCACGCTTCAGCGTACTCACGCCGCCTCTGGGACGTTATCCCTATCCCTCGTTCGGCTCACACCACCGGGATTGAGCAGCCAAGCACTTCAATTGGAATCTCTGGGAGATTTCGCAAAAAAATGGAGTCTGGCCGGAAGTCCTGGCGGATTCCCCTAACTCTCGGCATTACCTGTAGAAGGTGCATTCCCAATTGGCCACCTACCGATGGCTGGAGCGAATGCTCGGGGCTCGGTATCGCAATCCAACTCAACTTTGTGAATTGGCCAACTCTCGAAATGGGGTGTAGATTTACCATGTGCCGATTTCACGCTCAGCTCCCGGGAATTACATCGGTCGGTCCGAGAGATGATTAGAGTTCATAGCCAGGCACTCCAACGGGGGCATCTGGGAAATTGAGGGATTGAGTAGCAAGACACTACAATGAGGATCTCTGGGAGATCTGGGCGTCAGGCCGAGAGCCTTGGCGGACTCGCCAAGCTTCCGGATTTGCCTCTGTTGGGTACATGGCCGCTTGGCGCTCTCAATTGTTCCGATTAATCACCTGTGAAACAAGAAAAGGGTAGGGTCTCGTAGCGGCGGAACTGCGGTTCGATTTCTTCGAGAAAGTCATCTTCGACTCGGCCGATCCCGACTTGGGTGAGATCGATGGTCAAGTTCGGCACTGCCTCGGCCGTGTTTGCGGTGACGAGGGGATTTCGTCGTACACCGCCAGCGTACACCATTACGTCATATAGATATTTTTCGCAACTCATTGCGGCGGACCGCTAAGTT
Organism: Singulisphaera photorubra; assembly: GCF_045290345.1. GTDB lineage: Bacteria > Planctomycetota > Planctomycetia > Isosphaerales > Isosphaeraceae > Singulisphaera. The sequence goes on from NZ_CP155447.1 coordinate 9,493,134, forward strand.
CTAACGTCACGAATTCTTTTTGCGATGGATCGTCCGTGCGAGCCAGGCAACGTGGTGAGCTACCTGGCTGACTGCTAAGCTCACTTCTTTGACGGCGTGGGGCCGTCAAAGTTTCCCATTGTGCGGCGAAATTAGAGGTTTCTTCAAGATGACCGTCTACACAGGGAGCGACACGTATGGTCGAGTTAAATCCGTTTCCGGCACACCAATCGTAACGAAATTTTTCATGCTCCAATGCTTGCCTATCTATCCGTTGCAGTCGTTTTACTTCGAGAAACAGGGGCCATCCGAATCCAAGGGCATTCCTTTTCTCGCGAGCATCCAAACTTCGGCAATCATCGGTATTCCATTAGCTTCGCTCGATAAGACATCGGTAGCCATGGCCTATGTTCGCTCACTGTTTGCAACGCTTGGTCTCGTCGGCTCTCTTGCCTTCATGCCATTAATGATGCACTTAACAGGCGAACATATCGACGAGTTCGGAATCATTGCAACACGGGGGTTGCTCTATTCGCTGGTCATCGGGATCGTTGGAGGGGCGCTGACGTACGCCATTCCCCTGACTCCTCGCCGCGAGAAAGACATTCGTCGCTACTGCGCGGAACTGCTTGGGATAGCCGCCGATCCGGCATGCCTACCGCCCTATCTGGTCATGATGCTCGTTGAGTTTGTTAGCAATCAAACCGAGGCTCCAGGGGATCCACGAGAACAACTGGTTCGACAATTGATCAACACACGATTGCAACTCGTCAATGCCACATACGCGGATGATCTAGAGGCGAAGACCGACAGGTTGCTCGATGAGTTGAACCTCGCCAAGTGACTTATACACTCGTCGGCACGCTTGAAGTGCGATACCCGACCTCGCACTTCATCGCCACCTGGGCCATTGTGAACGACTCGGGGATAGGCGATCGGCTGGAAAACGCCGGCCCGATTTCACAGGCGCCCAACGCCAAATCAAACCATGTACATGCTATTAATCAAATTCCTCTCCCGCGATCCCCATGACTTTCGCGGGTTTGTCCACTCCCCGCATTCTCCGGCGAGTTAGGGGAAGTCCCGCCTCGACGCGGCCGAGACAGCGGTTGAAGGTGGCGAGGGTCGCGCCCAGCAACCCGAGGTCGGCCATGCTATAGACCACTATCCAGAAGACCGCCCACTCGAGGTGTTGCCGCCCGCCGCCTGGCCCGCAGATGTCGGCCGCAAGCACACCCGCGAAGTAGAAGGGGCTGGCCATCATGAGCCCTTCTCCACTGTGCTGGGACTGAAACAACATTCCGATGAACAAGCAGCCGACGGCCACAACGACGTATGCCGAGACCGTCAGCGCCACCGCCCGGCCAAGCCGGGCACACCAGGTCGCCATCGCCAGTCCCAGGCCGGTGATCACCGCGCCACCGATAAATACAAAGACGAGCGTCATCAGGGCGGTCGGAAGATAAAGCGAATTCAACGGATCGCTACTGAGGACGACGAGCACCGGCAAGACCGCCAGCGACGGGACCAGGCGAAACGTCCCCAACCATTTTCCGAGGACGATCTCGCGAGTCGAGAGCGTTGTGGTCATCAGCACGTCGAGGCTGCCCCGCACCCGCTCTTCAGAAAGGGATGTCGCCGCCGTCACGCTCAGCAGAAGCATACCAATCGAGACCTGCAAGCCGTTGACCCACGCCATGGCGAACGACGACTTTGGCGCCACGATCGCCCCAACGCTGGCGGTTACCGCCCCAACCATGAAGAGTCCCCACACACGCCGCGCCAATCGTGAGGGACGCGCGCGGTGCCACTCACGCCAGAGCACGGGGTTGAAGTCGAGTGACGGACCGGGCAAGAAGCGTCTCGGGTCAATGCGATCGCTGAGCCTCTCCAACCGGCCGCGAAGGCTCTGTTTCCTGGGGACGTTTACCCGGGTACAAACGGCTCGAAGCCTCGAAATGGTCAGAGCGACGAGCATGGCAGCGGCCCCGGTCGTTATGGCCAGGAACCAAAGGTAATCGCTGAACGATACCGTGCCGGGAAACAAATAAGGCGCAAAGGCCAGATAATATGGATCGGCGACACTCGGAGGAACGGCCAGCGACCAGCCGTACGCATTGTTCACGAGCGTGACGAACGGCCGCCCAACAAGCCAGATCCCCCAGATCGCGTATGTACCGAGCATCGCTTCGTGTGTCCGTTTCACCCAGAGCGAAAAGGCAAAAGCAAGCGAACTCCCAAGCACGGCGATACCGACCGTCACGATGAACGCCCCAACAAGCGCATTGGGGTCGACGCCGCCGAGGAGGGTCAGGATCGCCATCAGGGGCAACGCGCAGGCAACCAGGCCGAGCACGGGCACGAGCCGCGCGGCGAGCTTGCCGAGCACGATCTCGGAGTCCGAGAGGTCGGTAACGAGAACATGGGTCAACATGCCGGACGATCGGTCGAGACAGACCGCGCCCGCCGTGGCGGCCGGAGCCACGAGAAGCACCAGGGTCAACTGGGTTCCGATCACGGCGATGAAAAAATTCTTACCGAGCGTCGCCAGCTCGTGCAACGTCATCCCGCTAGGTCGTGTACTGGACTGTGACAAGACCACGAGCAAGGCCACGAAGAGCATTGCCGTGAATAATGACCGCATCGCATACCATTGCCATCGCCTTGATGTGGCGATCCACTCGTAAGCGAAGACCGGACCGAGTCCGAGCCGAAGCCCGCGCCGAGCGTTCATCACGGATCGAGTCCTTCGAGACGCGCCTTGCGATCTGGAAACGAGGACCTATCCTAAACCATGCGGAGGCAAACATTGTGGGAAATCTCGCCCGCGATCGCCTTGAGAGCCGTCAAGAACGGGATCAGGAAGGTGACGGACCCGCCGAAGACGCAGACGCTTTGGTCCGCAGAAACGGAGGAACGACATCGCCCCGCGGAATTGGAATGCGAAGCGGGCCGACGACCGGCCGGCCGAGTCCCGCTCGCGAAGTCGATCCGGTTGGATTGCAAGAAAGCTGGCCGGCGACAGGATGGCGAAGCTGCCGTCGGGCAGCAGCGGCCATCCAAAGTGCGTTGGTGGTTGAAATGAGACAGTCGATCTCGATTGCTTGCCAACCCGACATGGTTCTACACGTTATCGATGCCTGCAACCCGCCAACTCAATTCCTCTCCGGCGAGGAAAGGCACCATCCCGGCCACAGTTTCGGGGACGACCCAAGCTTGCTTCTCCAGAACGATCGATCCCTCGTTGAGGGGAAGCCCGTAGAAACGGGCGCCATGGGCTGAGGTAAAACCCTCAAGCCGGTCCAGAGCGTTCAACTCTTCGAACTTGGAAGCGAGAGCGGCCATGGCCACCGGCGCGGAGAAGACGCCCGCTGCGCAGCATCCGGCGTCCACGTTGAACTTGCGGTCGATGGGGTGCGGAGCCGAATCGGTTCCCAGAAAAAACTTGCCCGATGGCTCGATCGCAGCCTCTGCCAGCGCTTGGCGGTCGGAATCATCCTTGGCGATCGGGGCGTAGAAGTAATGGGGCTGGAGCATCCCGCCGCGTCCAAACTTCCCCCGACCTCCCAGGTCGTCCAGGGTCAAGAAGAGGTGGTGCACCGTGATCGTGCCTGCCACCATGTCCGGGCATCTTCGAACCCATTCCACTCCCTCACGCGTGCTGATGTGTTCCAGGACTTGCCTCAGCCTGGGGAAGTCGTCGACGACTTTACGGATCTCCGGGAGCATCCGTTGTTCGGCTTGGAGCCAGCCAGGCCCTGGAAACTCCCCGTGCCAGCACAGGATCATGCCCACGTCCTGCATGGCGGCAAAAACGGCCCCCATTTGCTGAAGCTGATCGATCGTGAGCCCGCCGTGTGATCCGGTCGTCACGCCCTGTGGGTAAACCTTGGCTGCGACAACGCCACAGCGTTTGGCCTCGTGAATCGTTTCGGGCATCGACTTTTCTGTAAGTCGAATCGTCATCAGAGGGGTGAAACTCGCCGGACTGACGTGCTGCAAGATCTCGTTGCGGAGCCGTTCCGCCTGGGGACCGGTATCGATCGGGGGAACATTGGGCATGACGAGCGCCCGCGCAAACTGAGAGGCCGTGTATTGGGCCACCTGACGCAGCATCTCTCCATCACGTAGGTGAACGTGGAAGTCATCTGGCCGGCGTAGTTTCAGGATCATGAAAGGACCGTTACGCTTGAAAAAAGGAGGTTCGACTGTGTCTGGCAACCGCTATCATCCCGATCGGGCCGGCCCCCGTCCACCCTGCTTATCCGCCGACACCAGAGCCAGTCCCGATGCGCGAGGTGGCGTGCCGTTGGTGCGGACGGGATGAACCGAAAAACCAGGTCCATAGAAGAGGCGAACGCCCACCCCCTATGGAAGCCTCAACAGTCTCCAGGCCCTGCTTCCAAAAGGGCCCGACGACGGTACACATGGCCCAGACTGTAAAACCTCGGCGCAGGTCATCTCCTCAGGGAGTTGAGCGGTCACAACATCAATCCATGCCGTGGCATTTGCGCCCGGGGACCGGGAATCAGCCACGACCAGGCGGGACGGGACCGTTTGGCTCCGGGAGGTCGCGACCGGAGAGATCCGCTGGACCGTTTCGGAGTGAAACGAACCAATCACCGCACTGGCCTTTACGGCCGATGGCACTATCCTGGCGTGCGGCGGCGTCGGAGTGATTCGATTGTACCGGCACGACGGGCGATCCCAATGACGACGGCCTGTGAAAGCAAATCAAATAAGGTAGATCAAAACGAGACAATTAAGACAGATCAAAACGAGACAATTCGGAGATACAAGACGAGTGGGAGAAATCAGCGGAAGTCCCAGTGAGTGCGGTGCATCCAGCGAAATCAAAGTTGAGTGAAGCCAGCCCATCAGTGAGCCTGACTCCAGCGTTACACTGATATTCACGACTAATCACGCCTCCATGCTTCCAGACTTGTCGCCACAGGACCGGCGAACGAATCCCAATCGATTCCAACCAGAACTCCAATCCGCGGCAGACCCAATTTACGCAAGCCTCAATCAGACAATCAGTTACAACACACAATAGGTTCCAACTTGAGGGACAAGCGAGCGAACCCTACTCGTTTCGGATCACATTCTTCCTCCGACACGAAGTCTCTTGGCTCCCATGAAATCCGCCCCCGTAGAAGATCGAACATCGTAAACAAGGGCGGGGATTTTATGATCTCTTTCTCGACTCGTCCCCTGCTCTTAGGACACGTGGTACCGCATATTTCCTCGTGCGATCTTCGTGACTACAGGAGCGTGTCCGCTTCAAAATCGGACGTAACGGAAGCGAAATTCCGCGCCTTCGGGATTGCAATCGGGCCGAATGAATCGGATGATTCACAAAGCGATGGCGACAATGGGATATCATGATTCAGTGCGAGGCCACAAAATGCGTGGTCACAAAACCCCCACGAGCGCCGTATCCACCCACGCAATCCTTCTGATGATTTTCCGATAAATTTTGCGTTTTTCTTTGCAGTCACGCGATTCCGGTAATAATTACTTTGCCTATCTCCCCCGTTAGGCAAAGTTATTGTTCGTGCGACATCCATTGAATCGCTGCTGGGAAAGCCTTTTTCCTGAAGCTCACTCTACACTCCTAAGAATTTCGTTTTCATCGAGTGTAAAGGATGCTTTGACGCCGTTTCTGAGGGGAACATCCCCCGTTCAAGAGGAAGTCAGAGAAAAGGCTCACCCTCTTCCACTCTGTCAGGGAGAATTCCGTTGGTACGTGCGAAACACTTTCGACTCGTTGGCGCCTTGCTGATGGGGTTAGGCTTCGTGTCGACTGCCCTGCTTGGTGGCTGCTCATCAAGTGATGAGCCCCCTGTCCTCACAGACGCTCAGAAACAGGCTGTGCAGCAAGAGGTCCAGGACCAGACCTCAGCGAACGATGCCGCTTCAAAGTCTGGTGCGCCGAAGGGTAAGGGCCGCGTCGGCGTGATGCCTCCTTGAATCTTTGATCGAACTTGCGCAATCAGTTGCCTTCATACCTCTCCTCCTCGTTTCCCCAAATTCTTCGCTCGGGAAAGGATCGGTTATTTATGAAACGTCCTCAGTCGTCCCGGTCTGGTTTCACACTTATTGAACTCCTCGTCGTTATTGCGATCATCGCAGTCCTGATTGCCCTCTTGCTCCCCGCGGTCCAGGCGGCCCGAGAAGCGGCCCGCCGGTCTCAGTGCATCAACAACCTGAAGCAGATGGGCTTGGCGGCCAACACGTATCAATCGGCCAACCAGAGCTATCCTCTGCGAAATGCCACCAATACTCTCGGCAATAGCGCTGGGGCGATCGCAGCGAGCAGTTGGGGCAACTTCAGTGGGCAGGCCATGATGCTCCCTTACCTCGAGCAGACGGCCATCTTCAACGCCTGCAACTTCAATTTGAACCCGAACCCCAGCTTCCTTCCTGGCGGTCCGATGAACTCCACCGCCCTCAACGCCAAGATTGCCGCGTTCCTCTGCCCGTCGGACGGTCAGGCAATCACCACCGGCTCGGGAATCCGTCAAAACAACTATCACGGAAGCATGGGCACGACGACCGACCCCTGGTTCGGGGGGGGAGCCACCGGCATCTTCGCGCACACGATTTCGTACGACGTCTCCGCGGTCACGGACGGAACGTCAAATACGATCATGTGGTCAGAAGCTGTGGTCGGCAACAACAACCCCCGCGTCAACAAGCGGACCTCGGTCGGCACGACCGGCACCTCTTCCACCAATAACATGCTCAATCCGGTGGTCGCAGCCGGGACGACTGTGGCCCTCCACGCCAATGTGCAGGCCGGGCTCACTGCCTGTAACGGTATCTGGGCCGCTGCCATTTCAAGCACAACCGGTACGGCCTCGAACCGGGGTCAATTCTGGGGAATCGGCTCGCCCGGATACACCTTCTTCAACACGGTCGTCACACCGAACTCCTCGCAGTACCCTTGGAGCTCGTGCCGAACCGACACGAATGCAGGTGCCGATTTCGCTAGCTTCATCAACGCCAACAGCAATCACTCCGGCGGCGTGAACATGGCGTTCTGCGACGGTAGCGTCAAGTTCATCAAGGACTCGATCAGCCCCCCGACCTACTGGGCACTCGGCACCAAGTCCGGTGGTGAAGTCGTTTCTGCCGACAGCTACTGAGTGAATTCAAGGTCTGACCTCCGACTGGGGGCTTACCAATCGATCCGGTATTCTCAATCTCCTTCTCAAGCGTTCCGTGCTTGGGAAGGAGATTTTTTTTTACGATCCGCCACCGAGCAAAAGCACTGATGATTCTTGCGGATTCCAGAGGGGGGATACGGCCGGGCCGGCCGTGCTACTGGATACAACCCGTTGCGGAAGCGCCAAGAATCATCGGTGCTTTTGCTCGGTGGCGGATCGTTGAAAATTTTCAGGAACGGAGCGCCGCGCCGACGACGCGATCGGTTTGCGCAAGATCCAGTGATCGATCGGTAGGAACTTGCGCTTTGTGCGGATAACAAACAACTGATGCGCGTTCCAACCGACCATAGTGCCGCTCGGCATGCGAAAGTTCCCAGGGTTTATCCTGATGAGATTGGCGAGAGGAAAGTGAGGGAAATCCCTAGATTTATCGGTTGACAACTCTCGAAATGCTGTTGAAAATCATGCCGTCGACGTTCTGCCTTCGTTCGGATCTCGCGGTCCGACCTTCCTCGTCGCCAGGCTCTCGGACCATCACGCTGGGAGCGTCCTCGATTTCTTGCGAAGGGTTACGATTCTTGTCCCGACCTGTTCGGCACTTCCTGGTCCAATGGCTGCTGGCCCTCTACGGGTTGGTTTCGCTGTGCGGCTCGGGACTGCACTCGCTCGCGGACGCGAATTTCGCGCATCATGACCACGCTGGCGGTCACTGCGACGAGGGGTCGAATCCAACGATCTCCGCGGCGAACGATCATTGCCCTCTCTGCGACTTCCAGTCACAAGGGCAATTGCAGGTCAGGACGACGTCCCTCACCTCCCGCCCCATCGACCAGCCTCACGTCACGGTCGTCTCGATCGCGTACGGGACACCATGTCAGCATACGCCCAGAAGTCCGCGCGCACCGCCGTTTCACCTGGCCAGCTACGCCTAAGCCACCTCATTGGCGACTCACATCGCAAACGGATTCCTGCTGCGCCCCGAAAATCTACTGAGCTCCCGCCTCACATTTTTCAATGAGTCGCTTGAGCATAGCCAGGTTTGATTGGCGGCACGATCCGACTGGCGACGTACCGATATCCTGCGCGAAAGTGGCCGCCATCGGCCAGTACAGGAGACGTCTCGCGGTCATTCCAAGGTCATTGAACGACCTCTCGAGCTGACCTTCGGGGCACGCCATTCAACAGGAGCCGACGATGTCGGTGAGGCCCGCGCATGCGCCGAGAACGGACCTCGGCCTCTTGAAAACTCCGGATACCCACTCACCTGTCGGGCCTGAGACTGCGGCTGACCGTCCCATCGATGTCTCGCCTGACGAATCGAAACCAGCGCTTCAACGTCCGTGGCATCTTGAGTTCGCGGAAACCGTGGCGCCGCGACTCGATCGTCTCTATCGACTGGCGAGGCGGATTCTGCGAAGCGACGACATGGCGGACGACGCCGTGCAGGAAGCGCTGACCAGTCTCTGGCGCGAAGGACGGCTGCCCCCGAACCCGACCGGGTGGCTATCCCGGGCCGTCGTCCATCGCAGTCTTCATCTCAATCGTTGCCGCCTACGGCGACGGTGCCATGAGACAAGGGCAGGTGCACATCGCCCTGAAAACCAAGCTGAGGGAGAGGCGTCGCGGATTCTCGAGGCCAAAGAACTCGGCATCCGCATCGAAGCGGCGATTTCCCGACTACCCGCTTGCTTCCGTGAAGTCTTCGTCCTCAGGGAAATTGAGCAAATGGAATACGAGGCGATCGCCGCCAAGCTCCGAGTTCCGGTGGGCACGGTTCGGTCGCGCCTCTCTCGCTCGCGCAAGGCGCTTCAAAAGTCCCTCGGCGACTGTGGATGGACTGAGGACGACCGAGATTACCTTCCAGCGATCCAGAGGGAATGACTCGTTCGTGCGATCTTTCCTGATGCGTCAAGACTTTCATTTACACGCAAACACAACATTAAGCAATATTTGTTCCAGGCCTTCACTTCGACGGGAATCGGCCAGCACCAAGACGATGTCGGTGCTGGCCGATTCCGGTTCCGCATCGTTTGTCGGATCGCTGCGTCGACTCGCCGGTGCTTCGCAAAGCAAAGGCCACGACCGATCGTGGTAGAACTGATCTCAGTCGAGAAATGGGTACCAAACGATGAGGGAAAGCGCTGTACCACGCGGTTCCGAGCCCGGAACCGCGTGGTACCTGGAAGGCGTCCTTCATCAAAGAAGCGGGAGCTGATCGCCTAACCGAGTGACAGGAACGGAGAGGATTCGGACAGGCTCCTGGCGCTGGCGGTTTGATCGCGCTGGCGAGCGTCCTCACGGGTGGGTTGGCGATGCGACGTTGAGGCGGCTGCGAGAACATCCCAAAGGTCAATCACTCTCCGCCGCGAACACAGCCTCGCTGGGCCTCCTACGCCGTCTCCGCACCGCGAAGACGGAAGCGGCAGCACCTGCGGCCCACAAAACCAGAGTCGCCGGCTCAGGTACTGGCGTGGCCCCCAACTCCATCGCGGCAGTTTCCTTGGGCACGTAACCTTGCTGACAAAGCAAACAATGGCTCGACAACCTGTCGGGTGACGTGGCAAGATCGAGCGTCTCGGCCCCTACCATCAGCGCGGAGCTGGAGTGTTTCTGGCCAAGATGCGCCAGAATGTTTGTGGTGGCCTCCGGGCTAAATTTTGTACTCGGCGAAGTCAGCATATCCCAGTTGGCTGCTGCGGCATCGAGATACGTTCCCGTCTGGTCGTGGTGAGCAGCAACGCCAAAGGCGTGCATCAGCTCATGGGCAATGTTGTGGGCGTCTGCCCACGCGAGTTGATCCACGGTTTCAGCGAAGCTCAACTTGTCGATAAAACTAAAACCACTCCCTCCAATCTCGGTAATCCCAATCGCGTTGGGAGTCGGACCATAGGATGCGCCGGAGACAACGCTCAACGTGTGCGCCGACTGGTCGCCAGGATCGAGCGAGAGGTTCACGTTGATCCCGCTGTTGAGGAAGGTCTGCTCGACGTTCTTCAAGACGTTGGTCGCGAAGTCAGACTGCTGCTGGGGCGTGGGCACACCGCCGAAGACCTTAGTGACCGCCGGGCTCTCGTACCAGGGCTGGATCGTTCCACTGGTCATCATCGCTGCCCCGGTGTAGTTTCCGGTTCCGAAGTTCAGGAAGGCATCGACGGGTTCCGACGAAGCGGATGGAGCCGGCACAGGGGCGGGAGGTGAGTACGAGAAAGCTGGCGCCGCGGAGGAATTCACGGCAACCGGAACATTTGGTACCGCGCTGACTGCGGCAGGAGCTCGATCGGGCGGGGCAGGCTCAACACTCCTCGCGTAGGTCGGCGTCCCAACCACACTTCCGCTGGCTTGCGACCAGAACGTCCAGGCCCCCGACTTGCTCACCGCGGTAATCGGGTCGGCGAGGGTCACGGTTCCCAGGGCCCCCCACACCAGAATGCCCAGGGAAACCGCCTTGCGCAAGGACATTGTTGAACCTCCTGTTCGTTGGCTGGACAAACGTTATCAAGGTGAATCTCTAAGCTCGACCCTCGACTCCACACGCAAGGCTCAACGGCACTCCCTCGAGAGAATCGCGAGGAAGCGCACGGATCGTCGGCAATCCATTGGAACGGAACGTCAGGACGAGGAGAGAGCGGGATCGCTCAGTTTGTGGCTGACGTCGAGCCAAGTGGGGAGTTCCTCGCGGGGGTCATCGCATTCGCGGCTCTTGGCCTGCACAACCGTGGAATGCTCAAAACGGAATGGCCCAGATACAGTTCCATTCGTGGAGTCGACTCGAGAAGCGACACTCGATCATTCGCTGGATCGAGAAAGTTGTCGTCCAAGAGTCCGCCCCCGGGGCGGGATTGCCACAAATTGAGCATCAAGTCGCTTCCGTTGAACCGTATTATTGACTTGCCAACTCACAGAACGCAATCGCAAGAACACGACGCTTTCCGGCGAAAAGCTCATAATCACATCCGCTCAACTGAATCAAATTCCGCAAGACTCACCTCTCTCGCAAACGCCCCAAATCTCCGATTAATATCTGCATTCGAAAGCATGATGAGAGAACCAAAGGTCTCCTGGTAGACCGCGCGGCCCGGGCTCTGATCACGCAGAAATCGATTCACCGATCGACCCTGTTTTCATCTCAAACCAGGTTCGAAGGCCGTCTCAAAGTCGAGTGCCGAAGCCGGCGGAACGGTTCCCCAAAGCGGGCCAGAATTCTCATAATCGCTTTTTATCGCCTGTTACACCAGAACGCTACCCCTAACTAAGCGTTCTTGGTTCACGGCTCTGTAACGCGATTCCTCGACCTCAACGTGAAATCGCTTCCAGGATGAGAGCAGGCGAACGCTAGCCTGAGTCCCGGAAGGCTTGAGACTCACGGAAATCCAACGATTTCCCATGCTAACCGACTCACGGTTTCTTTATCCATCAAATTTAATCGACTAATAAGCAATAATCGCTGCCAAGTTTACATGGAATTTACATATATCGTCTCCACAGTCATCTACAGCTCATTGTTTATTGCTACAAAAATCTTGCCACGATTTTAGAAACACAGCGAAGAGGCCGAACTGACCCGCCCCAAGGTCGTCGACGCCTCTCAACGCATGGATGCTTGTTCCCAATATCCATTCCCGAAAAACGTGTCGAACTGGTGAGATTACGTGTCCCGTCGCTCGTTCAATGCCGTAGATTCAATACGATGGGAATCAAGCTCAGCCAATTTTCCCTCATGAGCGTGGAAGTAGGGCATTTCTTCCGCAGATTTCGATCGAAGCCATTTGACTAAGCAAATGATAATCGGTGGGCATGGTGCCCCCGGAATGGCAGAAAGTGCGATACGTGGCGGCTCGCCCAGTCTGCGGCGATCCGAATCGCTCGGAGGTCGTCTTGATGGCGAAATCCATATCCGCATCGGTCGGCGAAGGTGGGAGCAATCGCTCCGCCGACGTAAAAACGATCCAGGAATTGCTCAATCAGATTCCGACGTCCAAAGGAGGGCCTCAGCCGCTCCTGGCCGTCGATGGAATTGTCGGGCCAAAGACCATCGCAGCGATTCGAAACTTCCAGAAGTTTCATTTCGGATGGAGCGATGGACGAGTCGACACGAACAATGTCACCATTGCCAAGCTCAACGAGCTCACAGCCGGCCCTCCTGCCCCTCCCCATCCGCCGGTTCGCTTCGAAGAATCCAAAGTTAACAATGGATTCGATGCGAAGGTCAATCCGCCCTGGCAGATGGTCCCGGTAGCAGGCTTCAAGATCGTCAAGGTGACGAACACGAATGGCGTGACGTTTTCATGCAAAAATCCGGCCGTTGCCTCCGTGGTTCAGATCAGCCCCAACCTGATCCAGATTGGGGGTCTTTCACACGCGACGACCCTGATCCAGGCGAAGGATGCCAGTGGCAACGTGCTGGGCACTTTGGAGGTGGCGGTAAAGAATAAGAAGACAATCGTAACCTCATTCTTTTATGTGGAGGATTCGGCCAAGCCGATTAAACACAAGACCACGCGAAATCTTGGTGATGAAGTCAATCTGACGAAGCTCGTGAATAACATCTACGAGCCGCAAGTGAACATCGAGTTCAAAATTCGAGCGGCCAGCCGTTGCCGCTCGACAAAGACCTGGGCAACGTGGTTCGCTGGGCCCTGGCGATTCCCGGGGTTCCCGTCAGTGAAGACGAATGGAACCTGATCAAGGCCAAGCGTGATCCCGGGGCCGATTTCAACGTCTTCTTCGTCTGGGAATACGAGCAGGACGCCAGCCCGAACGTCGACGATACGGAAGCGGGTACGATCGATTCGGATAAGATGACGATCCTCGAGGATAACCTGACTGACATTACCGCCGAGGAAGTCCTCGCTCATGAGGCTGGCCATTTTCTCAAGGTCCACGATCACTCGACAGACTCGGATGATTTGATGGTCGGCGCGGGGAAGAGCAAATTGAAGATTCCCAAGGCCCATGCCAATGTCATGAACCCATAGCAGGAGGCATGGTCCATGGGCAAAGCGTGCCGCTGCGCCACGATGATGTTCGTTGCGGTGACAGCGATCGACGGGGGGACCGCCCCATCCTGGAGGTCTGACGCGATGGCAACCGAATCCAACGAGTCGGGACAGGCTCAAGTGATCGCCGCCCAGGTCAACAAGGCCTTCGACGCGGCGCGACGGGGAGATTTTGCTCCCCTGACTGAATTGCAGGAAGTGGGGCCCGCGATCGTGCCGGCCCTTGCTCTGTACCTGGACGACCCCGATGAATCCATCAGGCGTGAAGTCGTTATCCTGCTGAAAGTGGTCGGCGGAACGGCTGCGCTCCCCCTTCTGGAGCGGGCCTTGAACGACGCTTCGGCCGACATCAAGGAACGGGCCGCGACGAGCCTCTACGAGCGCGACGATCTTTCCACGATGGCGGCGAGAACCACGTTGAGAGCCGCACTTTGCAAAAGTGTGCAACACGGTAATCCCTCGGCCGCCGCCTTGCTTCTGCTCGCCTATTTTCCCGACAAGGAGGTCGAGAAAGTCCTTCAAGCCGAACAGGCCCAGCCGGCCGGCGAGACCGTCGAATTGGAAACGGCCCCGACCCCCGTTCCAAGGTCACTCCCCGCCACGGTCGCCCTCTCGCGGATCGGGGCCCCTGGGGCAAGGAAGGACCTCCTCGGAATCATTCATCGAGGCAAGCTCGATGAACTCCGATTTCTCCTGGCAATCCTCCGCGAGATCGATGCTCCCGAGGTCCTGCACGAATTGAAATCGACCCTCGACGACCAAAGAGAAACCGGAAGCGGTGCGCCGATCGGAGTCGAACAGCGACGTCGACTCTGCGACGATGCCGTCGACGCCTTCGTCCGTCGGCTGACGCTGAGAATGGACTTCGACCTCTCCGAAGCCAGACGCTACACGCAGGCTGAGATCGGAAAAGTTCGAGACGCGATCAATTCATCGATTCCCCATTAAGAGATACGTGCTTGAGCGATCGATTTGTCATGCGTCGCCGAACCCGTTTCTCCCTACGTCAACGCGATCGGCCATGGCATTTACTCCGGCCTAATCATTCCCGTAGGGTGGGCTCGGCCCACCATCTTAACCTCCGCGTTGGCAAAGAGATAGGGATGGTGGGCCGTGCCCACCCTACGGGAAAAATCGGATTCTGGCCGCTGATTAATCATAAATTGTTGACAAGCTAACAACAGGTAATACAGAGATCCAAAATCTTGCTTGCATCGACTTTCGGGTGCCATTGACTTGGGCAATGGCACGCGGAAGCCGGCGCGACGGAGTCACCGGAATCGTGACCTGGTGCCCGGATCTAGGCGCAACCCGATTCCCTTTGCCGGCAGGCTGAACTCGCTACCGGACGGTCTTTATCCTTTCACGATATCGAGGCAACGGATTCGTCGCCTCGTGGCGCGACCACTTCAAAGCCCACCCAGGTCGACCGCAACGATCCGAACGCTCTTTTGCAGGCCGAGCTGTTCCACGATCTCCGGCGTCGCCGGCAATCGGAGCGAGGTGAGAGGCGCAACGCTGAGGCCCGACAGCGAAGCGAACGGTACGGGCTTCGACGCTTCCGCACCTGCAATCGCCAACCCACTGACGATCAGCGGCGAACCGTTATCGACTCGAATGGTATACGTCTCTTTCCCTTTGGACTTCGGCCCCTTGATCAACTGCGCACGAACGACCTTACCCAACAATCCCGACGACATCGCGTCGATCACCTCGGCCGCTTCAACTTCGATGGCGTCCTGGTCCCCCTCGAGCGACCCCACGGTGATTGCCAACGAACCGAGCGAATTCCAGCGTCGCCCGCTCGCCTCCGACTTGGCGAAAGCGACGTTCACCTTGGCCGCTTCGATCGTCAAGCGGCACGCCAAGGCGGGGCCGTGAGGTGACGTCGGGATTCCGCGTTCGGGCTTGAGGCCGAGTACGAGATGCTTTTGAAGCAGAGCCTCCATTGCGGCCACGAGTGAGCCGGCATCGGAATCCTTTTGCTCTGCCTCCCAGTAGAGGTGACCGGAGTCGGGAGTCCCGAGCGCAACCCCCTCATCACTGAGGTTCAAGACGAACTGCTTCGCAAGCGCTAGTTCCGCCGGATTCGCCCAGGCCCTTGAAAGCCGCGACACTTGTGGCCACTCGACTCCCCCCGCGACGTTCCAGAGAATGAGTTGGGCCACCGATTCCGGAGGATTCTCGGCACTCAAACGCTTCAGGACGAGCTCGGTCCTCACTCCACGCTTGAGCTGGCCGATCTCACCCAGACGGAGCCTCTCACCTTTCAATGGCACATTCACCTGTTCATCATCACGTGGCCCATCGAGACTGATCGCAATCGTCGGTAAGTGCCGGGTCTCTTTCGGCTTGAGCGTCGTTTCGGGCGCCCGCTCCACGGGGGCCACCGAGCGGAATCCACCTCCACGCCCGCCCATCCCCATGCCCATGCCGCCGCCCCCCATCCCCATGCCGCCTCGGCCCATGCTCATGCCCACGCCCATGCCCATGCCGCCGCCCATCATCCCGGACATCAGCGTTGTCTGATCCCAGCTATCGCGTTCGCCCACCATCGACATGATCAGCCTGCCGACCATCATCATTCCCATGGATGCCGGTAGCGTTCCTCCCCCCATCATCCCGCCGCTCGCCCCCATCCCCCATGCCCATGCCGCCACCACCCATCCCCATGCCGCCACCCATTCCCATCCCCATCCCCATGCCGCCACCGCCCATTCCCATGCCTCCTCCTCCCCCGCGGCCACCACGGCCCCCGCGGCCTCCTCCGCCGAAACCAGCGAATTGACCGGTGAGCCCCGACGCGACCAGGCCGGGTGGCAGAATCACCCGGAGCTTTTGCTTGGTGCGGTTGGACAAGGAGAGGATCATCCGCCCGTCGCCTGTTCCCTCGGCCGTGACAGCGAGTTGGCGGGAACGAAGCCCTTCGAGAACGTCGATCGATTCGGCTTTCGCGACGTCGTCGTCTTGGGCAATCGCCGCTGAGCTTTGTGCATCGAGCTCCTCGGCCCCCGAGCGGGCTGCGGGAGCACTCTGACCGAGAGCCGCCACGCTCGGAGCGTCGGCCGCGACTGCAGGGACAGTGTTCAGCACGAGGCCCGAAATGGCCAGAGGCCCCAAAAAAAGCGCGCGGACGAGCGAGACCATCGTCGTCTCCTTTTGCCGGGAAGAGATGGATGAGCACGACTTTCGAACGATCATCGAGCCACGTCTGCGATCCGCCAGCGGGGGCGATCGGACAGACAGAACGAACCCACGCGCAGCACTCTGCCGCGCTCAAGCCATCGAATCTGAGCAACTGATGGCGGATCGACGCTCAGCCACACGGGCGTCACGCCCTGGAGTGGCATTCACGTTTCAATCATGTCGTTATTCACCAATGCCGAACGACATTTGTCGGCTCGACTCGATTTCGCCCGACATCTTTAATTGCGACAGTTCGAACGAAGATGGTCCCAAAAAATTCAGAATGGGTGACTTTGGCAGAACAATTTCGAACATGGCACCAGACGCCTCTGGTGGGCAGACGCAGGAAGAACAACACTTGGCTCACGGGAAATTCATCCGCATCACGCGAAAATGAACGAAACAGACAGCCGCCTGGACAACTTGCTGTTTAGGTTGCACAGCCACAAGCGGTCGTCGAACAACAGGAGTCATAGGGCGATCAACCCGGGAGAGCTAACCTCCTCTAGTCGCTACGTGACCACGCACAACAAATTGTCCGAACTCCCCAAGTACAACACTTGCACGCTATTCAATTCGACAAACTTGCATGCCCGCACGACATCAAGCAATTAATCGTTAACTGCAAATACTATATGTAATTTTGCCAAAATTTCGACATACGCATTTGTAACGGGTTCCGACGATCGAGGGGGCTGGCATCGGCGGGGCACTCACCGAGGAAATGGTGCTCCCAGAACCAGACGTGGTATCTCGGGAGGGCGATTGTTACAGTCCAGGAGGTGCCGACCTCATTCTCTCTGCTTGGACAATGGAGTTCAAATTCACGATGCGACCGTGGTCACTCTTGATGACAAGCGTATTGGCCATTCACCTCGCTGGATTCCCAGCATCGGCCGACGATACGAAGGAAACACCTAAGGCCGCTGAGAAGGGCAAAGCGGACGAGAAGGATGACGACAAGCTCATCGTCACTCAACATGAGACGAAAATTGGCGAGGAGTCGATCAAATACAGGGCAACCGCTGGGCTAATGCCGCTCCACGACGCCTCGGACAAGGTCGAAGCCAGGATGTTCTTCGTCGCGTACACCGTCGACACCAAAGAGGATCAACCTCGTCGACCGCTCATGTTTGCATTCAACGGAGGACCAGGTTCATCATCGGTCTGGCTGCATCTTGGCGCACTTGGCCCGAAGTGTGTGGTCGTCCCTGTGGACCCGACGATTCCTCCGCCCCCGTACCGGTTGACCGAGAACGCCCAATCCTGGCTCGACAAGACCGACCTCGTGTTCATCGACCCCGTGGAGACGGGCTACAGCCGCGCGATCAAGCCGGAACTGAACAAGAAGTTCCATGGGCTCCAGGGAGATATCGCCTCGGTGAGTGAATTTATCAGGATGTACCTGACCCGTTACGAGCGATGGACGTCGCCCCTCTACCTCGTGGGGGAGAGCTACGGCACAACCCGCGCGGCGGGACTTGCCGGCCACCTCGCCGACAAAGGGATCGCCCTGAACGGAGTGATTTTGATCTCAACGGTCCTCGACTTCCAGACGATCGGGTTCGGACGAGCCAACGAATTGACTTATAGTCTCTTTGTCCCCTCGTTCGCCGCCACGGCCTGGTATCACAAGAAGCTACCCGCCGACCTCCAAGGTCTGGGCCTGCCTGAGCTCGTCACCGAGGTCACGAAGTGGGCCGAGGGCGACTACCTCGCCGCTTTGGGCAAAGGAGACCGGTTGCCGGACGAGGAACGGACGACCATGATCAAGCGACTGGCCCGTTACACGGGGCTGTCCGAGCGCTTCGTCGACCTGAACGACCTGCGCATTCCGCAACATCTCTTCAGCAAAGAATTACTGAGGGACGAGCGGAAATCGGTGGGCCGGTTCGATAGTCGTTATCTTGGGTTTGTGGGAAATGCCGGATCGCCGTCGCCTGAGTTCGATCCCAGCGAGGCCGCGGTGCGTCCCGCCTACACCGCCACGTTCAACCAGTACGTGCGTACCGAGTTGAACTTCAAAACGGATGCGCCTTACCACATCCTGGGCGGAGGTCAGATCGGGGCGTGGGATTGGGGCGCTCCCGGCATCGGCTACCCGGAAACGGGGAGTGCGTTGCGTGAGGCCATGGGTAAGAATCCTCACCTCAAGGTGCTGGTTGCCTCGGGATACCTCGACCTGGCGACCCCGTTCGCCGCGACCGACTACAGCCTGGCCCACCTGAAACTCGCGTCGGCGCTCCGCAAGAATGTTCAGGTTACAACTTATGAGGCGGGCCACATGATGTATCTTCACGGCCCTTCTCTGATCAAACTTAAGCGCGATGCGGCCCAGTTTATCGACGACTCCGACGGTCGATGAGTCCCTACTCTTACATTTCATTCGGCGAAGTCAGTGCCGCGCCTCCTTGAGCCTGGTTGCTTCAAGGAGAGCCAGTGGACCGTCCTGACTCGATCCCAGATGGGTCGATGTCGGGACGGCCACCACGTGATTCCAGAGCCAACCCATGGCCTATCGCTGAGGATCGCGGCGCGGGAATCAGGTCGCTCACTTCTTGAGTTCGGCTTCGAAGAGTGAATAGGCTTTTTCGCGCATCTCCGTGGGAAAGTCGTGTTCGCAGTCCGGGTGCTCCACATTC
The DNA here is from genome assembly GCF_045290345.1 of Singulisphaera photorubra. GTDB lineage: Bacteria > Planctomycetota > Planctomycetia > Isosphaerales > Isosphaeraceae > Singulisphaera. The sequence goes on from NZ_CP155447.1 coordinate 9,512,109, forward strand.
AGTCGTGACGGCTGACCGTAGAGCTTGTAGACCTGGCTTGCCGCGGCGACGATCCGGTCCACGCTCTCGGCGCGGAAGTTCGCGTCATGGAGGGGCGCGACAATCAGAACCTGACGAGGTGCAAGCGCTCCGATCAACTCATAAAAGTCGAAGGGAATCTCCTGGAGGCGGTTCCGATATCCCGCCAGCCGAGGCATGTACCGGGTCTGTGCCCAGCCTTGCTCCGGCATCCAGACCGCTTCTTTGGCCCCTTTGTAGTCCAGGAACGAGTCGAGTCCGCAGCTTGAGACCACGACCTGGACCCGGTCGTCGAATAGGGCGGTGTAGACGGCGTTATGGCCGCCCAACGAGTGTCCGATCGCGCCAAACCGATCCGACTTTACCGAGGGGAGCGACTTGAGCAGGTCAAGGCCCCGGATATTGTCCCAGACCGCTTTCAGCGTGCCGCTCTTCCAGCCGAGCGCCTTCAGGTCGGGTTGATACTTGGCGAGGAGCGGATAGTTGGGGGCCAGCGCCACAAATCCGCGCTCCGCGAGTTCGCTCGCGTACTGCCGATTCTTCTTGTTTCCCACACCGACCACCGTACCGTGTCCCACAACATTATCGGTGCCGTGCAGACAGAGCACGGCGGGGGCCGGCTGGGCTTGGGGGCCAAGCGCTGACTTGGGAATCAAGAGATAGGCAGGGACGCGGGAACCGGGCTCCGAAGCGTAGGTGATCAGCTGCCTCACGTACCGACCGCAATCCACTTCCTCTTCGACCTTCATATCCAACGGACAGCGCTTTTCAGGCCCGGGAAGTTGTCCCATGACCGCCTCCGCCCCAGCGATGATCTCGGCCCGACGATGGAGCCAATCGTCGATGCTGCGCACGGGCTTCACCTCGTGACCGGCATCGCGATAGAGCAGCAAATTCTCGCGAGGGAGTCGCGGCACAGAGGTCGCCGCAACGTCGTCCGCGGCGAAACCTGGCCGCGGTGCGACTTGCGGAGCCAACAAGAATGTCAGGATCAAGGCGACGACCAGCCTCCTCAAACTTCCCCAACGCCGAATTTGTTTTGAGCCACCAACCATCATTTGCTGTTCTCCTGACGATCACCTCAACGGCAGTAAGCGAACCGCCTGCCTTGATCTCACTTGAAAAAGTCAGTTCGGTTTCCGAACCAACGCACGGCGAGGAACGAAACCAGCATGTGATGGTCGCCCCCTCCTTGCAAGGTGCTGGCGGTTCGTTGCTCAAGGCCGAAGAGTGACGATTGGGAGCAATTCCTCAAACCGGCTCGCGCCCTGTCGGACTCATTCTTTACGTGCCCCAATCCTCAGAACACCAGACTTTCTCCCTGGAAATCCTCATAATCCAAACAATCAAGCCAACTGGCAAACTCTACTTAACTTTCCCTAAATGGTCATATTGCCTCTAGATTGCCAGTAATTCTCTTGGTAATGTTTTACATGGGTTGGTTTCAGGCATGGTTGGGACGATTTCCACCAAGAGTGTGTTCCAATCAAACTCCACTGACGTGACACCGAAAGAGGTTCAACGAGCATGCAAGCCAAGCACCGATTTCGCCCTTCCGGACAATGGGCTCTCGAGGATCGAATCGCATTGAGCCAAGTGTCCGCCATTGTTGAGCGGGCCACCCCGCCCGCTCCGACGGGACTTCGGGCCACGTTCACCGGTCGCTACAACGCAGTTCCCTCCGCGGTTCCTGGCGGTGAAACCCACATAAATTTGTCGGGATCAGCACGTATTCCGAGCCTTGGGAATGCTCGGATCGCCGGCACGCTTGCCTCCAACCCCTCGTTGCCGCCTTCCTCAACCAATACTAACGGGGTCCTCACTCTCGTCGCGCGAAGGGCGGGGGGAAATGTCGTCACCGTGGTGTCGGGCCCCACGGCAGACCTGACGTCGACGAAGCCAACCACCACGCAACTCAACTACACGGTCGTCGCTGCTCCTCCGAGGCTGGCGTCAATGATCGGAACCCAGGGGGTCGCCACCCTGAGCCTGAAGCCGCGGCTACGAAATTTACCGGTCGGGAGCACCGTCACCGGACAGTTCACCCTTCGCGTCACCCAGAGCTGAATTTATCGGGCCGTTCGGTGACGAACCGAGCGGCCCCCCTGCCCTGCCCGAACGCCTGCGCCTCCTTTCATTTCGTCCCCCTCGATCACCGCCCTCCCCTTCAAGCCAGACCTCACAGCCGTTCACTGTGCCTCGGCCATTCGAGACCGGGTGAGCGCGCTCAATCCTCCGGGTCCGCATCCAGGATGGCCGAACCCGGGTAGACCAGCCGGGAATGAGCGGATAAATTTCAACGCTCCGTGACAGCGCGAAAGAACCGAGGATTCTTGCGGTTTCCGACACGAGTCTGTTTGCTGTCGCACGGCCGGACCGGAAATCCATCGAGATTGTCGCCCGGTCGCGGAGCCTTGTGATTTGACGCTGCAGTTAAGGCATTTACGCATACGAATTGATTTTCATTCTTATCTCTGATGGACTCACCATTGCCGCCAGAGTGGCGGTCGGGACGGATTCAGTCGTGGTTGAACGGATGGACTACGTCGCCGTGGCCACGATTCCCACGCTGAGCACGGCCTGGCTGAACTGGCCTCGTTTTCGAAAAGCACTTCCTCAAGTTCAAAGTCCAGTTTGAAAGTCGGCCGATCGATTCGGTCAAGTGACGCAAGAACTGTTTTCGGTACGTGTCGAATCGGACAGGTCGACGACGCAAGGGGTTGACGACCGGCCGATCCAAAAGAGGTGAGAGTCGATGCAAGTGGATGCCGCATATGAAGAGTTGATCCGACGTTCCCGGGAGGCTTCGCTCCTGGCGTCGTGCTCGTCGCTCCTCGGCTGGGACGAGCAAACGTACATGCCGACGGGGGGAGTCGAGCACCGGAGCCGGCAAATGGCGCTCCTGGCCGGCCTCCATCACGAGAAGGCAACCGACCCGATCATCGGGGAGCTCATCACTCAACTGAACGGCACCCCCTTGGTGCAGGCTGCTGACTCACCGGCCGCAGTGAACGTTCGCGAGTTGAACCGGAACTATCAACGACTCACCCGACTCCCTCGATCGCTCGTCGAGGAACTGGCGCGAACGGTCTCGGTCGCCCAGCAGGAGTGGATCACCGCACGCGCCAAGAACGACTACGGGCATTTTCAACCCTGGCTCGAGCGGATCGTCACGCTCAAACAACGCGAGGCCGAATGCTTGGGCGATGGGACCGCGAGTTACGATGCGCTCCTCGACGAATATGAGCCAGGCGCGAAGAGTGAGGACATCGCGGTCTTGTTCGATTCGCTTCGCGGTGACCTCGTGCCGCTGGTCCGGGCGATCGCTGATTCCCCGATCAAGCCGAATGTCGCACTGCTCCGCGGCGAGTTCCCGGTCGAACGGCAGCGAATCTTCGGCGAAATGGTCGCAAGCGCACTTGGCTTTGATTTCTCGAAGGGGCGGCTCGACACCACGGCTCATCCCTTCTGTTCCGGGATCGGCCCTGGCGATTGCCGGATCACTACGCGTTTTCATCACGACCAATTCGCCGACGCGCTCTTCGGGATCATGCACGAGGTGGGTCATGGCCTTTATGAACAAGGACTCGACCCGGCTCACTTCGGAACACCCATGGGCGAGTCCGTTTCCCTCGGGATCCACGAGTCACAATCTCGTCTCTGGGAAAACGCGGTCGGACGCAGTCGCCCGTTCTGGAGCCACTTCTTGCCGATCGCCCAACGCTTTTTCCCCGGAGCGTTCCCCAACGTCTCCCTCGACGAGTTCCATCTCGCGATCAATCAGGTCAAGCCGTCACTCGTTCGAGTCGAAGCCGACGAAGTGACATACAACCTTCACATCCTTGTCCGCTTCGAGCTGGAACGCGAGCTTCTGTCTGGTCAACTGGCAACCACCGACCTCCCGGAAGCCTGGAACCGCAAATATGCGGACTATCTCGGGATTCGTCCCACCGATAACGCAGAAGGCTGCCTGCAAGACATTCACTGGAGTGCCGGCCTGTTCGGCTATTTTCCGACCTACACCCTGGGCAACATCTTCGCTGCTCAACTGTTCGCCCAGGCGAACGCCGATCTCGGCAACCTTGACGATCTCTTTCGCCAGGGAGACTTCGCCCCGCTCCTCAACTGGCTCCGCGACCGGGTTCATGTTCAGGGCCAGCGATATCGTTCGTCCCAATTGATCGAGAAGGTCACCGGTTCGCCGTTGAACCACGCGCCTTTGGTCGAGTTCCTCAAGCAAAAGTATGAGCCGCTTTACCGGATCTGACCCTACGACGAGGCGGCCGAATCGAGATGCATCGGGAAACCGCTGTGATCGGTGAGGTCGCTGCGCTCGTGATGAGTGAGCTGATTGGACGCTCCACGATAAGGACTTTCCCGGCCTCGTTCGGATGAGGTATGCTCGACAATGATTGATGTGATCGGATGGTTCAAGCCCGTCTGGTTGAGACGTCCCTGAGAGTATCGTCCCGCGGCGGGCTCGCCCTTGCACGACGAGGGCAGAAAAATGTCGCTCCATGAATTGGCTCGAAGCGCTTTTGCCCACTCTGCTTTATGAAGGCCGTCTCGCCTTCCGGCAAAGCCCATGCATGGACGCATCGAGCCCCGAGGCAACACGCCTGCTCCGGTCGGCCTTCGACGTCTATCAGCTCAACGTTGCCGGCCCCCGGATCGAATTCGACGCAAACACGGCCATCGAGTCCAGCTCGCTCGTAATCCGGGCGAGTTGGGCTCTGGTCAATCTCGGCCTGCCCGTCGCGGAATTGACACGATGGCTCGCGATGTCCCATCCTCCAACGACCCCATCGCATCATCTGACCGCCGATCTTGTGTTTCGTTTTCTCCCTCAACTCCGTAAGCGGGCGTTGGCGCACAGAGCGATCGATCCTCTGGTCGAGCGGATCGAGTCGATCTTACGCCAGTGGCCACTGTCGGGAGTCCTTGCCGGCCTGGAAACCGGGCCCGACACACCGCCCCAGTTCAGTGGCCATCCGGGATTGATGCTCCTCTACGCCGAGCGTTGGGCCATCCATCGCGATCCGGCGTGGCGGCCCGACGACTCATTGAACGAGTACGTCGATCTGGTTCTGAACGATCGCGCCCAAGACGGAACTCCCGTGGGAACTTCGAGGACGAGGCGACATGACTGACGACCCGGCAGCACGACTTCGCCACGAGGTCGTCGACGTTCTCAAGGGCCGGTTTGTCGGCCGCGACGAGGTCATTGACCTCATCGCGCTGGCGGTGGTCGCGGGAGAGCATCTCTTCTTGCACGGCCCCCCCGGCACCGCCAAGTCTGCCTTGATTCGCCAGTTCGCCGCCACGGTTCAGGGACGCTACTTCGAGTATCTTCTGACTCGATTCTCCGAACCCAACGAAGTGTTCGGCCCGATCGACCTGGTACGACTCCGAGAAGGCACTGTGGCGACCGTCACGACAGGGATGCTTCCGGAGGCGGAGTTCGTCTTCCTGGATGAATTGTTCAACGCCAACAGCGCCATCTTGAATAACCTGCTTTCGGTTCTCAACGAACGGATCTATCGACGCGGGGCCGAGACCCACCGCTTACCAATGCTCTCACTATTCTCGGCCTCGAACCACCTCCCCGAGGATGAGGCACTTCGCGCCTTGTTCGATCGGTTCCTGTTGCGTTGCCATGTGGATAACTTGAAGCGAGACGCCATGCCCCGGTTATTGACGGCGGGCTGGGAAATGGAGCGTTTCCAGGGGACCGACGCCTCGATTTCGGCCGCCGACCTGCGCAGCCTCTCGCGCCGGATCTATGACATCGATCTCTCGAAAATCACCGAGCCCTATTCCGAGCTCATTTTCAAGGTCCGTGACCTGGGAATCATGGTCTCCGACCGCCGAGCGGTCAAGGTGTTGAAGCTCGTGGCGGCCTCGGCGGTCCTTTGTGGCAGGCATGTTGCCTTGATCTCGGACTTCTGGCCGCTCCGCTATGTCTGGGATCGCGAGGAGCAGATTGGCCCGCTGGCCGCGCTGGTCGAAGCTGTGATTGAGCCGCACCTTGGAGGAGAGCGTGCCCACCCGCTGGCGACAATCCCCGAACGGCTCGATGGCGAGGCGATCGCACGCCAACTCGACACCATCAGCGCGGCGATGGAGCAAGGGTCGCTGACCCTCACCGCCACCGCTCGGTTTCGCGAACGAGTGGCCGACCTGGGCGACCGTTCGGCCTGGCTCGCCGACGAATCGACGAGGCGGCATCTCCTCGAGCGAACGGCTCAGCTTCTCGGACGGTTGGGTTGAACCGATGTGCCCCACCCTGGACCAGATCTGTTGCGCAAGTCTACCGCAGCCGGCCCTCGCCGCGCTAGCCGACCTCCGTCGTGAGCCGGAGATCCGGGTGTTGATCCAGGGTGATCGTGCCTGGGTGCGGTGGCCGGCCGTTGATGAACGGGTCTTACGGCGGATCCTGCCGGTCTCGGGCGTCCTGCTGTTCGCGCGTCACGCCGGGCTCTGGTATCAGCTCGGTCGGCATTTGCCGACATTTGCCATCCCTCGCGAGCTCGATCGCGAATCGGTTCCACTGGCAACCGCGCTTGTGCCCGACCGGATCGAAGTGGCCCTCCCGCGCCGAACATCAACGCAACCGGCCCGTCTCCGCCTGGTCCGCGACGAATTCGTCCGCCCGGCAAGCGCGATGCGCTGTCGATTGAATGCGTTGGCAGCGTGGGCTGAGACCGTTCCGTCGTCACGGGTCAACTCGCTGAGGGCGGCCATTGCGGGAGATCTTGTCATGCTGCTGGGCTCCCCTCTCCCGGCCCTTGCTGACGGTACGCGGTACTGGGGGGCCAAACTCCTGATCCCTCTTGGGTTCCGGGCTGATCCCAGCCTCTCGGAGGACGCGTTACGAAGGACGCTGAGCGTGGCTTCCACCGAACTCCTCTTGCTGACTCCCGGTGGTTATGAAGTCATTTCTTCTCATGTCTTCAAACCACTAACCCGGTCCGGCATCAGGCTTTCGGAAAGGAGTCTGCACACATGAGCCACGTGGAGGACTATCTGGCCATTTCGGAAAGCTACTGCCGCTGGCTGGGCGACCTCCGCTGGTGCCCCACGGGGGAGGCGGTGGAGTACGCCTGCGACGGCCCGGAAATCGGCCTGACGTTCGCCATGGGGGCCGAAATCTCCCTCTTCCTCGAGGGCTTTCATTCCGCGTCCCGACCGATCTCGTTCAGCTTGATTCTTCACTTGTTGCGGCTCCTCGGTCTCGGCCCCCGCTCCCCGCGATCTCAAAGTCTCTCGACACTGGAGAAGGCATTTCGCGAGTGGGGGCTTCCGCTCCGCAATGCCGGCGCGCTTTGCGCTCGGCTCTGCCGCGACGTTCCCCCCGCGCTCGACCCGCCCAACCTCGCGGAGCTGACTCTCACCTTGACCCGGCCCTCGGCCGAACCACTTGGCGAGACGCGCACCGGAGTCGCGGTCCTTCCTCCGTTCGATCCACCCAGTTTTGAACGTTTGATCACTCAAAGGATTTCCGAGCTGACGTCGGACGAGCTCCGTCACTGGCTTCGCTACGGTCGAGGCCCGATCCACGAGGGCGTGGCGGAACGGGTGGCCGCAATCCCCCGACCGAGGACACTTTCCGCCATCTTGGCGGCCCTGGAAAGCCGTCCCAGGCTTGCGGGGACAATGTCGTTGGCCGTCCACCTGGCCGGGGGATTGACCCTGCCTCCGCGCCGCCTTGCCCCGGCCACGCTACCGATGGGGGGGTACTCAGATGTGGCGACGCGAGGCCAGCCCGAACGAATCCTTCCCACCCAGCTCGCGCTCGAGGGGGACGAGTTCGTCCGGAGGTTCGCGGAGCACGAACTGCTCTTCTATCAACGTGAGGAGCCGCGAGCCCCCGTGCCGGAAGAAGTGGTGGTCGTGCTGGATCAGGGGGTCCTGACCTGGGGAACCGTCCGGTTGGTCTTGGGGGCCGCGGCGATGGCGCTGGGGCGGCAGGCGGAACGCCGGAAGATTCCGTTCTCGATCGCCGCGACCAGTCAGGAAGGCAACGCTGTCGATCCCGCTCAACTCAGCGACGAGGAGTTGGGCGGATTGCTCGAATCGAGCGATCTCTCGCCCCATCCCGGCCTGACGCTCGAGCGAATACTCGAGTCCTCAGGCGAATCAAGGCTTCGCGATATCGTGCTCCTGACTCATCCGAGAACCCTCAACGATCCCAGCGTCGTGGCGGCTGCCCGTCGGATGGATTCCTTGACCCGGCTTTTTGCCGTCTCGGTCGATCGCGAAGGACACGTTGCGTTATCGGAGATTTCGCGAGGCTCGGCGATCCTCCGATCCACCCTTCGGGTCGAGCTTGCTCGGGATAATGACCGAACTCCAGCTCACGCCTCCCGAAATTCTGAGGTTGGGGGATGGCAAGGCGAGGTTGAGTCGCCCGGATTCCCGTTCGCCCTCGGCGCACTCAGCCCGATTCCCGATGCCCTATTCGATTTCGACGAGGCGGGAGAGTGGGTCGTTTTCACCGGACAGCAAGGGATCCTGCACGCCTGCCGAATCGATGGCACACAGGTCGAGATGCTTCCCCGAGTCGTCCTTGAGGGACGCCCACTCTCGCGAGTCGAATCGGTGGTGGGAGTGGGCGGGGGAGTCATTGTCGTCGGCAAGTGTGGAACGGCCCATGTCTTGGGTCACTATGATTTCACCACAAGACGATGCAATGTCCATTCGCTTGGAATTGAATTAGCAAACATTTCGGAATGGTCGTACCTCAGGAGCCATGAGGCCCTCGTCGCCCGAAACCCGCTCGGACCCGTTTTCGCCCTCGACCTCCGTGCGGAAGCCAAGGAGTGGCGGTTTCCTCCGCTCCAGCCGACCGATCCGGTCTCGAACCGAGCCGCGCTGGCCTTTAAGCACGCTCTGAAGCATCTCCCGGACCATGCTCTCGTCGTTCCGTGCCTGCTTCCGCTCCCCGCTCATGGGTCCGCGCTTCGGCTCCATGAGTCGACTGGCGCTATCGACATCCAAAACGACGCGGGTGTCGTCAAGACGATCGTCCCTACCACCGATGGGCGGCCAAGTCTGCGAGGCGCCCAGATCCGGTCGACTCGTCGTGGGGGAGACGTCATCGCGGCGGCCATCGGCGATTCCACGCGGACGTCGCTCTTGTTCTTCTCGACAAGTTCCTTCCGCGTGCTCGGCACCGTGCCTTGCACCTTGAAAGCACGCGGTTTCGCGGTTTCGGCCGACGGACGATACTTCGCGCGCAAGTCGGGCGAGCGGCACCTGGAAGTCAGAGCGATCGCCGGTGAATCGACTCCGTTCTACGTTTCACCACGAGGACGGACTCACCAGCGCGTCAACGTCATGCTCAGTCGGTCGGCCTTGGTTATATCTGTGGGTGAATACATCCATCTCATTCGTTGGGATCAAGGTGTACTCGAGCTATCCCAGGGCCGGGGCGATCGAGCGTCCTACCTTGCTTGTCTTGCTCAGCGATTTGCTGGGCAACAGAATCATCTGATTCCCGCGACTCGCGGTCATGACTTGCCGTCCAAGGACCCGAAACGATTTCTCGCCTCTTGTTCCGTCCTCGTACTCTCGGTGCTCGTCGACTTCATTGGCCAGGTCTCGGTTTTCGACAGATCCAACCAGCTTGTGTGCATGTTCTATGTTTTCCGCGACCAGCTTGCGGGCTGGATGCCGGATGGGACCAGGATGGGCGCCGCCAACCTCACCGGGGGAGCCGCCACCGAGGACGGTCAAGCACGGTTCTGGGCCGCGCTGAGAGCGGCGTCGGAAATCGAGGGGAGCCAAAGCCTATGAAGGTTCCGCTTCAGCTCAAGCGACGCTCCTCGAGTGAGCCGGCGGTCGCGTTCCTCTTCTTGGGGTCGGATGTGACGGAGTTATTCCGGCTCTGTGCGCAGCTCGGCCTGGACCCGACGGGGCGTCTCCACGGGGTCGACGGGGGCTTCGTGATCAAACTCGAGCGACCTAACTCGCAGCCGTTCCCGGGAGTGGTTCGACTCCGGCGTTCGGCGACGGATCTCTACGTCCCGGTCGATGCCGAGTTAGTCCCCGCGTTGCTGGACGACGAAGCCGAGGGGCTTGTCCAGGGACGAGCCCTGGTGTTCTCCCCTTGGGGGGATGTGCTGAGCTTCCATCCAAGGCGTCCTCTCGACCTGGCTGAGTTGCTCTCGGTCGAGGCCTCGCGCGGCCTTGCCTGGCAGTCGTTACCTGAACCAGCCGTCCTGGCCCCGAGGATCGAGGAAATCCTCTTGGAGATCCCTCACGAGTCACCCGAGACCTGGCTCGAGTCGGACGAGGGGGGAATTGGGTCAGAATCGCCACGCCCGGACGAAGCGGGACCGATCTCGACGATGACCGGCCAGGCGATCCTCGGCGCGGGCCGAGGGCTGATCTGGCTCGGCCAGGCGCTCGGGCTCCAGGGACTCGCCAAACTGGGAGCAGCCTGGGCCGGTGAGGCCATGAGGCTGGCCCCTCGCTTGAGCGAAGCCGTCTTGGGGCGCCAGGCTGCGGCTCTGAAGTCGCTCTTACGCGAGTTTCGCGAGGGCGATCTCGACCTCGCGCTTCGTCGCGCTCTACCCCTTGGCGAAGCCGACGATTCACGCGGCAGTTCGATCGAGACCGGAGACCAACTGCCCTCGAACCCGTTCATCTACTCGCTCACCGAGTTGCTGGGGAATGCGGGTCGAAAATCGGGCACGGTTTGGCTGGGCGCCGATGACGTTCTGAATGAACTCAAGCGTGAGTATCGCAAGGCGGCCGAAGAGGCGCAGAGACGGGGCGACCCCAGACGCGCAGCCCTTATCTACGGGAAGCTCTTGAAGGATTACCGGCAGGCGGCGCACGCACTTTCGGTTGCCGAGCTCCATCATGACGCCGCAATCCTACTCCTGACCAAGCTCGAGGACTGGCGAGGAGCGGCCCGTGAGTTCGAGGCCGCCGGCGAGATCGACCGCGCATTGCAATTCTACCAACAAGGCGGGGACCATGAGGCGGCCGGGGATCTTCGCCTCCGCGTCGGGGAAGTCGAAGAAGCCCTGATCGAATATCAACGCGCGGCCAAAGTACTGATCGCCTCGGAAGGAGGGCACCTCTCCGCGGGCCGCCTCTTGGCCATGAAAGCAAAACGCCCTGACCTCGCGCTTGGCCTCTACCTCGCCGGTTGGAACCAACGACCGCGGGGGAACGCGGTGGCCTGCCTGATCGAAGCCACAGACCAGTATGCGGAGGCAGGTTCATCGCGAGAAATCATCGGCTTACTCAATGAAGTGGATACGTATCTCGCAGACCGATGGTCCATCGAAGCGGAGTGGGATCACTACTATCACGAGTTGGCCAGACTCGCCGGTCAACCGGCTCTCGAGTCGATTCGCGAGGAACTCCTGGACCGCGCACGCTTGGGCCTGGCGGCCCGGCTTCGGGGACTGGCCAAAACCGGAAGGCCCTCGGGGCGGATCGTGTCGGAGGTGTTCGGCAGGTCGGGGGTCTGGCCCAGCTCGGTCGTCAGAGACGCAGTGTTTGCCACCAGGGCCGTGGTCAAGTCATTCCCGGCACTGACTGAGCGAACCACCAAGCCAGGCGTGACCAGAAAGTCGAGGATCGGGACAAGCGACGTCACCGCAGCCTGTTCAGCGCCCGGTTCCGACGACCTATTCCTTGGCTTTGAATCGGGCGATGTCTATTGCTTTCGATCGGAACGGAACGAGGTCATCCCGGTGGCCACGTATCCGCTCCCAATTGCCGCGTATTCGCTCCCGATTGCCGCGCTTGCAGCCAGTCATGACGGCCAATCCCTGGTCGTTCTCCGCAATACGGGCCATGACTCGGGGGTTCTCAGCTCCTACGCCGCGTCCCCCGAGGGGACTTATCGCCTCATTCTTAGCATGTCGGTCGATGACTTGGCTCGGCCTTGGCTCACTCCCATCATCACGGTTGACGGCGTGGAACTGGTGGGCGTCTGGGATGGCCAGGCCCTCTACTACATGACGGTCAGAACACTCACCTCCTGGGGAAGCACCACTCTTCCCAGGCCGGACTCGGACCCACCTGCCGGCCTACTCTTTCCCGGTCCCCCCAGCCCGGTATTGCCATTCTCAGTGCTGCTCCACGACGGACGCGAATGGTGTCTCATCGAGCCGGGAGGCACGACCCGGCATGCCACGGGGCTTGTCTGGAGACCATCCCAGACTCCGACGAACTCCCTCCACTCGGTCGCTCTGTCCTGGTATCGGAGCGATCCGGAGCATCTCGAGCTCGTTGGCCTGGATCGAGAAGGCGCCCTTTTCTGGGCCGCCCTGCGTTTCGATGAAGGACTTCTGGACCTGGTGGCAAGCAATCGCATCCTCGGCGAGCGGCCCTATCTCGCGGCCGCCTTGGTCCGTTCTCGCGTCGTTGCGGTGGTGACCGCTTCTCGGATCGACTGGTTCCGCTGTGGTGCCGACCGGTTCACTCTCTTCTCGTCGACTCAGGTCGACATTCCTTCGGCCATCGCCTGTTTTCCCAGCCGAAGGACGGGTGAGTTGATCGTGGCCAGTAGCGATGGCTACCTCGTACAAGTCAACCTCCCCTTCTGATGCTGATACCGCGAACGTTCCGAAACCGGGAGCGTCTTTTCCATCTCCACCCAGGTGGAGAGAGAGCCAGGAGGGATCGTCGTTTCGGGTCATGAGGTGGGGCTTTGATTTCCACCCGGCACACTCACGACCGAGCGACTTGCACCAAGCCTGCGCTGCGATCATAATGCGGTCCCAGGCTTGTTTTAGAGCGATCCCCCACCGCCGCTTCGTGGCTCGGCAAGGTTAAACTCCTTCGTCGAGACGCCTCGAACAAACCTCCCGGCCGTCGGGCGGAAGCGCTCCCCCTGCTTTCGAGTCGCAACCAGACGGTTGACTCTCCATCCAGGAGCCTCTCATGAAACGACGCTATGCCGAGATGTGCCTGCTCGCTCTCTTCACCGGGCTCCTGGCCCAACCCTCCTTCGGCGCGGACCCGCTGATTCCCGACAAGAACCTCGAAGCCGCGATCCAGGCGGTTCTCAAGCACGAACCGAAGGCTGAGCTGACCGAGGCAAAGCTTCAAAATGTGTACGTGCTGGAAGCCCCCGGCAAGGGGATCCGTGATCTGACCGGTCTCGAAAAATGCAAGAATCTCGCGCTTCTTCGACTCTCGAAGAATGAGATCGTCGATCTCAAGCCCCTCAAGGGATTGACGAACCTCCAGTCACTCGACCTCGCAGACAACAAGATCGAGGAGATCGCACCGTTGAGCGAGTCGAAAGGACTCCAGTACCTGGAGCTTTCGAGCAACAAGATTCAGGACCTCCAGCCGCTCGCGGGACTCACCAACCTGTCCGCGCTCTATCTCAACAACAACCAGATCAAGGATATCGCACCGCTGGCGAACTTGACCAAGCTCTCTTCGCTGTGCCTCGGGAAGAATCAGGTCACTGACCTCTCGCCCCTCGCCAAGGTGACAAGACTCTCCCTGCTCGAGCTCCAGGACAACGAGATCAAGGACCTGACAGCGCTCTCGCCTCAGACCGATCTCAAGATCCTGATCCTTGAACGGAACAAGATCAGTGAGCTCGGCCCCCTCGTGAAGCTGGTGAAAGAGGATGCCGCCGGGCCAAAACGATTCGCGCCGTTTCTGCGACTCTACCTGACCGGTAACCCGCTCACCGATGAGGCGCGGACCAAAGAACTCGAAGAGTGTAAGGCCGCCGGGGTCCGCATTGAAATGAAATGAGCGAAGGCCGCTGCTGAGCGTCTGCCCTTGCGCGGACGCTCGATTGCGGCTCCCCCAATCGCGTCGGAGGCATCCCCAGAGGATCAACTCCGACGAATCCGGCACGCCAGTCTTATTCGGTTCAGCGAAATTGATTCGAGCCGACTCGCTCCCCCCCCAATAAAAACAACGACCCGAGACAAGGCGAGTAAGCCTCTCGCTACTCGTTCTCATGGTCCCCCGTGGGAGTGAAATCCTGGAGGCTCAGCGTCCTCGGCTTTCGAAGGCCAGACGACGCGGAGCGTCGGGGACGGCATTCCCACGGGGGACCGTGGGAACGAGAGGAATTCCTCGCTCTATGGCGGGTCGTTGATAGAAAAAGGGAGCTTACCCGCTCCGCTCGCCTGCCCCAATGGAGGCCTGAGGCGAAGGAGTCGCGGTAGCTCCCTATCTTATTTCGCGGCGTGTCACACTCATAACTGCGAACTAAGTCACATCATCATTGAATACTTTTCACTTCGAGCAATTTTGCTCAGTTTCCTTCCGCGAGGATTTCGGTAAGGATTCGGCCCGTGGCTTGCTTCAAGGGAACGCCGAGAAGTCGAGCCGCGGTCGGAGCGACGTCGCTGTTGTCGATGGCCTTGAGCGCCACCCCCGACTTGATACCGGAACCCGAGGCGACGAAAATCGCGTTCATCTTCGGTTCGGTTGACAAGAAACCATGAGATCCGGTGGTGCCCGACTTGTTCACCACGACGAACTCGTCGCCCGCCGTCGCGCCACCGACGGTGTACCCGTCCTTGGCCACGAGAATCAGGTTCGCCATGTCTTTATGAGTGGCGGGCGTCGGCATGTGGTAACGGGCGAACTCGTCAGGGCCGAGTACCGACACGATCCCTTCCGCACCTTCGAAGAGGCGTCGCACGGTCTGGGCATCTTGCGTCGCGGTCTCGGGATTGGTGAGGTAGACCAGGCCGGTGCCTCCCTCGGGCACCACAAAAGCCCTCGCGGAAGTGACCTTACCGTTCTCGACCTGGATCAAGCCCTCGCGACGCAGGATCGCATTCGGGTTGAGCGATTTATGAATCGCCGCAAAGCCGTGGTCCGCCACGAGAAAGATGGTGGTTCGATCGCGAACCCCAGCTTCATCGATGGCTTTGACAACACGACCCACCATCGCATCGCAGAGCGCGGCGGCGGTATAGCCAGGTGCGGAATTCGGACCATAGCGGTGATGGGTCGAATCCAGATTGAGCAAGTGGAGCGCCAGCAGTCTCGGCATCCGATGGCGGATCACGTGGCAGGCGGCATCAGTCCAGACCTCATCCCGAACGATGCTTCCACCATCCTCGAAGTGCCGTAGCACGCCCGACTCGGTCAGCTCCTTCACGAGGCGAGGGCTGGAGTTCCGAACGTTTTCCGGCACGTCGGGGAAGTTGTCGTCGATCGATTTCGATTCCCGGGTGCAGGGCCAGTTGATCGCCGCGCTCGACAGCCCGGCCTCTTTGATGATGTCGAAAAGGAGCGGCACCCGAACCAACTCGGCCTGAGTCTTTTTGGGATTCACCCGAACCATGTTCGTGGCGGGAATCCGCTCCAACCCACCATTGAAGATCACACCATGCTTTTCCGGATGGACGCCGGTCATCAACGTCGTGTGGTTCGGCCAGGTGACCGAAGGGTTGGAAACGTGCATTCCGTCGACGGCCGCGACACCCGACTTCGCGAGTCCGCGAATCACGGGGAGCGAAGCATGAATATCGTTCAAGTAAGAGGCGGGTAAGCCATCGATCGTGATCACCACGACGTGCTGTTCGACGGCCTCGGCCATCGGGCAAAAGCCCACCAACAGCGCGAAACCAATTGCCAAGATCCTAGACATCAGCAAACTCCACGAACCAAGGAATCACCCGGAGCTCAACGTCGCGGGAGCTAGCTTAAGCGCCTGGGTTGAGCCCGGCAACGATCGAGCTCAAACAAGCCCCGGGATCGAGTCATCCTCGGAGGTTGGCTCGAGTGGTTCGTTGCTCTCCCCGCTGTCTCGAACGACCAAGGAATAGAGAGCGGGGACAACGAACAGGGTCGTGAGCATCCCGGCGACGATACCCCCGATGACCGAACGGCCGAGCGGACCGTTCGCCTCGCTGCCGCGCCCGAGGGCCAGAGCCATCGGAATTAGGGCGAAGAACGAGGCGAGTGCGGTCATCACGACCGGACGAACCCGGATCGAGGCCGCCTTGCGGATCGCGGCGTCAGGCGACAGTCCCTCTTGAACCCGCAAGTTCTGGGCGAAGTCGACCAGGAGCACGGTGTTCGAGACGACGATGCCAACCATGAAGATCACGCCGAGGAGCGACTGAACGTTGATCGCCGAGCCGGTGACGTAGAGCATGATGACCACACCGATCAGGCCGAGCGGCACGGCGAACAGAATCACCAGAGGGGTCAAATAGGACTTGAAGAGTCCGGCCATGAGGAAATAGATCAGCATGGTCGCCAGGATCAGCCCGATCCCGAGACTGCTGAAGGTCTCCTGCATTCGCGAATATTCGCCGCTCAGCTCCATCAAGGCCCCTTTGATCGGCGTCCGGGGCGCCGCGTCTTCCGAAGGGTCGTAGGGAATCCAGGAGGCGGTCCCGTTCGACTCGCCGAACTCGTTGACCACCTTGGTGACGTCGTCGGCAACGTGTCCGAGGTCTCTTCCGTCGACACCCATCGTCAGGTCGATGGTCGACTGGAGGTTAGTGTGCGTGATCTCGGTCGGCACCGTACCCCGTCGCAGCGTGGCGAAATTCCGGAGTGGGATCGGCTGTGCCTGCTTCGGGCTCGTGATCGGAATATCGAGCAGGGTCTCGACGGAGTTGATGTCTTCCTCGAAATACTGCACGCCGACGAAGTACTGATTCCGGCTGACCGGGTCGATCCAGAAGTTCTTCTTGTGAAACTGAATGCTGGAATTCATCGCGGCGACGACATTCTTCATGACCTCGGCCTGGTTGAGCCCGAGATCGGCGGCCTTGGCGCGGTCGACGTCGATGATGTACTGCGGATAGTCGAGCCGCTGGATGATCCGGGCGTCGACGACGCCGTTGACTTGAGTCACCTTGCGCTGAACCAGGGCCGCGACTTTACGTGCCTGGGCCATATCCTTGCCGGAGATCCGGATATTGATCGGCGACGACTTGCCTCGTTCATCGCGGAGCGAATCATCCCACCGGCATCGAAGGCGAACTCGAGGTCGGAGAACGAGTGATCGTTCGCGAATCCTGCGCGGAGCATACGGACATACTCTTGCGCTGAGTGATGGCGATGCTCGATGAGCTGGACCTTGACGACCCCGTCCATCGGCCCGGCGTTGGGGGTGTAGGCGGCTGACAGGTCGGCAACCACCCCCAGCTCGGAGATGATGATTTGTACGTCGTCACCAATTTTATCGCGGACGAATTGCTCGACCCGGGCGATCTTCTTCTCGGTTTCCTCAATCCGGGTACCGCTGGCCGCGCGAGCGTAGATCTCGAAGGCGCCCGCATCAACTTCAGGAAAGAACTCGCGACGGAGTTGAGTTCCCAGCAGACCGAGAACGGCCACCAAGGTCACCAAGGAGCCGAAGACGGTCGCGAGCCGGAACTTCATCACGCGTTCGAGCTGACGGACGTACCAACGAATTCCCGCCTCGATCACCCCTTCCCAGCGCGCCTGAGCGCTCGCGAACAGGTTCCGTAGAACGGCCTTGCGCCCGCCGTTCTCACCGGCCCCGGCCTCATCGGCGTGACCGTGGCTGGCATGAGGACGTAGCCAGCGGGCGGAACGGGAAGGGACGAGGGTCTGAGAAAGGAGGTACGCCGAAATCATGGCGAAAGCCACCGACGCGGCCATCGGCCGATAGAGGAACTCACCTAGACCGGGCATGAGTGCCAGCGGAGCAAGCACCAGGAGCGTGCAGATACAGGCGACCAGGGCAGGCATCGCCACCTCGCTGGCCCCCAGGTAGGCGGCGTCCTCAGGCGAGGCGCCCATTCCCAGATGGCGGTGGGTATTTTCCAGGCAAATGATCGCGCTGTCCACGAGCGGGCCAATCGAAAGGGCGAGCCCCGCCAGCGTCATCACGTTCACGGTGTTGCCCGTCGCATTCAGGCCGATCATCGCGGCCAGGACCGCGATCGGGATCGTCATGAAGGCGATGATCGTCATCCGCCAGTCACCGAGAAAGAGGAGAATCACGAGCGAACAAAGTACCGCGCCAAGCACTCCTTCCTCGGCCAAACTTTCGATCGATTGGCGAACATAGACCGACTGGTCCATCACAAGCTTCAGGTCAATCCCACCGCGGGTGAGCCGGGCCTTCATCGTCTCGAGCGACGATCGCAGCGTATCCACCACCTGCAGGGTGCTCGCCCCTGCCTGACGGAAGACAGGGACGTAGACCTGACGTTTGCCGTTGACCCGGACGATGTTGGTCTGAATAAAATTCGCGTCTTTGGGGGTTGCAACGTCAGCCAGGTAGGCAGCATTCCCGTGCTCGTTGCGGAGGGGAATCTGGCCCATGTTCTGCACCATGTCGAACATCGAGTTCGAGTCGATGGCGTAGTCGGTGGTGCCAAACTTGACGCTGCCGGTCGGGAGAAACACGTTATATTCATCAACCGACTTCAGCACATCAAGAGGCGACAGATGACGAGCCTGGAGCTTGACCCGGTCAAGATAGAGCATGATCGCGCGGACCTTGCCGCCATAGACCAATGGGGCATTGGCCCCCGGCTGCGACATGATCTGGGGGCGAACCTCGTAGCGGCCCGTGTCGAAGAGTGCCGCCTCGCCTTGCGTCTGGCTATCCAGCGCGAGCAAGCAGACCGGAGTCGTCCCGGTCGGGTCATACGGCAGCACGACCGGCGGGAGCGTCCCTGGGGGCATGGTCGGAAATTCCCAACCGGCCAGCGAGTTCGTCTCGGTCAAGGCACCACTCGGATTCACGTTGCTCCGGAAAAAGTCGCGAACGATGCTGACGCCGACGATCGAACGTGACTCTAGACGCCGTCCCCCCGTCGCTTGGACCACTCCTCGTTCCAGTCGGGCAGTGATGTTTTTCTCGATGCTGGCCGCGGGCATCCCGCCGTAAAAGACCAGCGTCTGCACCGCTGGGCTACGGAAGACAGGCAAGATGTCGATCGGGATCGAGTAGACGGATAACGTCCCGAGCACAACGATCGCCAGTGACAATACCGTCACGGCGATCGGATTCTTGAGGGACGATCGAATCAAACCGTTCATGGGTCAAGCTTCTCCGACAGGGGCGATCAACGATGTCCGCGAGCGTTCCATCGGGCTCAACCGGATAACTTGGGACTGACGGTCATTCCAGGCTCGAGCACGCTCTTCGAGCGAAGCACCACATCGTCGTCGGGGTTGATACCGGAGTCGATCTCGACCAGGGTCCCGTTATCGGCGCCCAGTTCGACCTTGATCCGTTCCACCTTGCCGTCGCGGACGACCTGAACCACACCCTGCCGCTTGCCGGAACGCTCGAGAACGCAGGCCGTGGGCAAAGTCAACCGTTCCGAGAGCGTTTCCAGCCCAATCGTCGCACGACCGTACATTCCCTCACGAAGCAGGCGATCGGGGTTCTCCAGGTCGATCTCCACCCGCATCGTCCGCGTCTGGTGATCCTCCGAATCCGCGATCCGCGACACCTTGCCCCGAAACTCCCGTGACCCGATCCCGTCGATCGTCACGACGGCCGGGTCGCCGGGATTGGTGAGCACCACATCACGATCGGGGACGCGGACGACCACGCGCATCAGGTCCGTCCGCACCACGGTCAGCAAGGGCTGATCGCCCCCCGCCGAGGCCGCGCGAACGAAGGCGCTGGGATGAAAATTTCGACGGGTGACCAATCCGTCGAAGGGAGCGAGAATTTGCGCGTAACCAAGATCAACCTGCGCCTTGCCCAGTTGGGTTTCCGCCACGCGCACCGAAGCTTGCGCCTCAATCACGTCCGCCTTCGCTTCCTCGACTCGGGCCACTGCGCCGGCGAGCTTGGCCTTGGCGGTCTGGACGGTGAGGTGGGCGGTCTTTTCCGCCGCCTTGGCAGCCTGCACCGCGTTCAAGTTTTCATCGACCACACTCTGCGGAACGGCGTTTCTCTCGAAAAGGCTCTTGATTCGCGTGTACTGGCTCTCGGCAAGGCGAAGGCTCGAACTCAGCCGGTCAATGTCGGCCTCGGTCTGGGCCACGGTCGCGACGGCTGTCTCACGCTCGGCATCCATCGCATCGACCTTGGCAGCGGCCTGGAGTGCCTTGGCCTTGGCCTGCTCCAGCATCGCCGCGGCGAGTTCCACGGCGTTCTTCTCGCGGGGGACGTCGATCTCGGCGATCACCTCCCCCTTCTTGACCCGTGAACCGATATCGACGGTCTGTGACTTCAAATAGCCCGACACCATAGAATAGAGATCGACCGACTCGAACGCGTAGACCGAGCCGGGCTGAACCGTCGTCCGTTCGATCCCCCCCTTCCGCGGGTGAATCACTTCAACCTCAGGAATTTCACCGCCCAGCTTCGATGTTGTACTCGCAGTCTCGTGCTTCGAACCTGCACCCGTTTCCTCCCCGTGACCCGGCATCTGCGACCAGGTGATAACCACGCCGAGGACGAGTAGGACCGGCAACGAATGCCACCACCGGAACGACCTCCGTTGCGGCGAACTCATGCCTACAGGGGTGCTCGACATGAGGATTAATCTCCAAATACTTGAGGAAGGTCGGGTAATGTGAAGTCAGGGGGAGAGTGATCGGAAGCGGTGTGAAACTCGGCTGGAAAACTTTCGAGCCAGGCGATCTCAATGAATCGCCCGACACACTCTTCACGATGTGTCATCTTATGACATGCCCGGTAAGCTCGCAATTAACGGAAAGTAAATTCCACCTTACCTTTAACTCAATAGCCCAACGAACGGCTGACGGTCATCCTGGAAAGAGAGTCCGGCCAAATCCCTCGGTTTTGGGGTCGCGTCTCACGCTCGAAATCAACCAAATCGGGGCGTGATCGGATCCGCATTTTTTGGGATTCGAGGCCGGGCGGGGACGGGGGCAAAGAGAACGACATGAGCATTCGCATCCTCGTCATCGAGGACGAAACCAACATCTCCGACTTCCTGGTTCGCGGCCTACGTGAAGAAGGGTTCCTCGTTGAGCTCGCCGCGGACGGCCTGAGTGCCTGGCAGGCGTTACGGACCGGTGCGTGGGACCTCGTCCTCCTCGACTGGTGGCTGCCTGGCCAGGACGGCTTGACACTGCTCCAACGCTTCCGCCAGGTCGACCGGAACACTCCGGTCCTCTTTCTGACGGCACGCGACCAGGTCGAGCACCGCGTTCAGGGGCTGGACAGTGGCGCCGACGATTATCTCTGCAAACCGTTCGACTACGACGAGCTTTTGGCCCGGATCCGCGCCTTGATTCGCCGCCGCGAAACGGGGAGTAGCACGGTAGTCTCCTGGAGCGAGCTGACTGTGGATCTCGCCACGCAACGGGCGGAACGCGCCGGCCACCCGCTCGACCTGACCGCCCGAGAACAGAGCCTCCTCGTCTATTTCCTCCGGCACCCCGAACAGGTGCTCTCGCGCACCCGGCTCTACGAACACGTCTGGGACGATCGCCATGACGGGGTCTCGAAGACCTTGGAGGTTCACGTCATGGAGCTGAGACGCAAGCTTGAAGCCCATGGCCCCCGCGTCATCCATACGCTCCGCGGTCGGGGCTACATCCTCGGCAACTCGCCCCAGGGCCTCCCCGGAGCGAAATCGTGAGGCTGGTTACCCGGTTCTCCGCCTTTTTCCTGACCGCCCTGGCGCTCGTTTTGGCGGGTTTTTCGGCGACCGTTTACCTCGTGGCGCACAGCCATCTCTATCGCGAGATCGACGAGCGGCTGGAGCGAGCGCTCGACACCCTCGAAGCCTCCGTCGACATCGAGCCCGGCGGACTGGAATGGGAGCCGACGGACCGCCGCATCGCACTGGGCCTCGATCTTGGCCAGGACGAGGTGCGATGGGCGGTTCGGGATGGCGAGGGAAGTCTCGTCGATCGATCGGCAAACGCCGGCAGCGGAGGATTTCCCGCTGGCTGGGAGGCACGCGTCTGGCCCACCCACCCTCCTGACGGCACCGTCATCGACAACGTCGCCGGTTGGCGGATCGCGGGGCGGCGGATGCCGCTGAAAGCGCTGCTCCGTCTGGGTCGAGGTCATCCCGACGATGAGCCTGGCTTTGAAATTCAGTATCCGGTGCTGGTCCTCGTCGCCGGCTTGAAACCAGGGCCGGTCAAGGCAACGCTCAACCGGTTAGGAGCGACGTTGATCCTCCTGTCGATGGGAATCTGGCTCCTCGCCCTCGCAGGCGGACGCCTCCTTGCGCGCCGGGCCCTCGCACCGTTGACCCGGATGGCGGAAGCCGTCAGCACGATGTCGGCCACGGACCTGGGGCGACGGGTACCAACCCCGCGAACTGGAGACGAACTCGACGCCCTCGGGCATGCGTTCAACGGGCTGCTCGACCGGCTCAATGAGGCGTTTGACAAGCAGCAGCGCTTTGCCGGGGACGCCTCTCACCAACTCCGTACGCCTCTCGCCGCACTTCTCGGCCAAGTCCAGCTTGCCCAGCGGCGGGAACGACCCGTCGAAGAATACCGGCAGGTGCTCGATCGGGTCCTCGAGGAAGGGATGCGGCTTCGGGTCATCGTGGAAACCCTCCTCTTCCTCGCACAGCCTGATGGACCGAGCCTCTTGCTCCACGATCTCGACCTCGCCAAGTGGCTGCCCAACCATCTGGAACGCTGGTCCGACCACCCGCGCACGGCCGACTTCCAGCTCGACATCCGCGCCGACGCGTTGCCGGTGCGCGTCCATGCACCGATGCTTGCCCAGCTACTCGACAACCTGCTCGATAACGCCTGCAAGTACAGTGAGGCCGGAACCCCGATCGTTGTGAGAGGGAAACGTGAGGGAGGCTCGGTCGTCCTGGACGTTGAAGATCGGGGCCGTGGACTCAATCCTGAAGAGGCGGCCCACATCTTCGACCCGTTCTTCCGCGCGGAGGGCGCCCGACATGACGGCCTCCCAGGCAGTGGCCTCGGTCTCACGGTCGCCCGACGAATTGCGCTGGCACTCCACGGCACGCTCAGCATCACGGGATATTCGGAACGCGCCACGTGCTTCACCCTTCGCCTCCCCGAGCATCCAGGCCCGACAGTTGTCAGCCCTGGCAACGCCCTCCGCGCGACGGTTTAAATAAAATGATTCGCATTTCAGATTGGTGGAAATCCACCCGATGAGGAGAAGAGTGAATGACAGCATCTCGTCGTCCGTGGGATCAAAGCTGAGGATCCCTTGACCTGGGACGCTGTACCCCTATGCTGTAAGTAATTGGTCTCGCGCGGCCACGAGAGATTTCTAAACGAGTGCGATCGATACTGGCGACTTTCCTGGCCATCCTCATCACCCTCTGCCCACTCCTCTGCGGGGCGGCCGAGTTCGGTCAGGGTGCGCACCGTCACGATGTCGCGGAGAATTCGTCGCACGACTCTTCTGCGCCTGACCAATGTCCCGAAGAAGGGGACAACTGCATCTGCCAGGGAGCCGTTCAAGGGGGCCACGTCCGCTTCTTCGGGGCCGAGACTTTCAACCACTCGATCCTGGTTGGCTTGCTCTTTCCTCTCTCTCTGAACACCCTCTCCCACCAAGCCAGAGAACGGTCCTCGACCGGTCTGGCCGATTGGGGCAATGCCCTCGCCGTTCGCTCATTTCTCCAAAATTACCGCTGCTGAGTCGCCTTTTCGGCGCAGCGATTTCGTTGCGCAGCCCCTCGACCGCCGGCCCGCCGCCTGGGCCATCGGACCCTCACGTCATCTGGTTTTCACTCTCGCCGGGCAGGTTGCGCCTGCGAAGCGCGCGATGAGTGAGTGAATCTCGACACTTGAGACGAGGATCGACTCATGAAGCGAACGATATTGATTGTGATCGCGCTTGCGCCCCTGGTTGCGCTGGGAATCATCGGAGTGGGCCTGGCTCGCCCAAGTTGGATCCCTCATTGGGCCCATCTCGGCCCAAAGCATGAGGAAGGCGACGCGCATGAAGGCCACGCGCATGGAAATGAAGCGAGTCACTCATCGACCGATGCAGGGCTCTATTGTAAAGAGCATGGTGTTCCCGAAAAGTTCTGCACCCTCTGCCACGAGGAGTTGATCAAAACGCTGCCGCTCTGCAAGCAGCATGGCAACATCCCCGAAGAGATTTGCACCAAATGCCACCCCGACGTTGAGAAGGCTTACAATATCGAGATGTGTCCGAAGGGACATGGTCTGCCTGCGAGCTTCTGTGTCGAGTGCGGAAAGAGTGCGACGACCTCGGCCGCTCTCCCCGATGACGGCTGGTGCGGCTTGCACAACAAGCCCGAGGCGCTGTGCGCCGAGTGCGCCAAGAACCCGAGAAAGATCGGGCCACTCGCCGCGGGGGAAATCCCCGAGCCTTGCCGGCAGCCCTTGCCGATTGTCAAGCTTTCTACCCCCAAGCTCGTCCGCCAGGTCGGGATTCAGACCGCTCTGGTCACGGAGGAAGTTCATGCGCACCGCTTAGGCGCGAATGCAGAAACCGCCTACGACGCGAATCGGTACGCCGAGATCAGCCCGCGCGTCGTTGGATTCCTTTCCGAGATCCGCGCCGACCTCGGTCAGTCCGTGCAGAGGGGCGACGTGCTGGCCGTCGTCAACTCGGCCGAAGTCAGCGCAGCCAAGAGCCAGCTCCTCTCGGCTCATTCGGCCGTCCGCCTGGCTCAAGCCACGGCGGATCGAACGAAGTCGCTCACGCAGTCGGGTGCCGTCCCGGCCCGAGCTGAACTCGAGGTGATGACGGCCCTCAACCAAGCGCAGGCCAGCGCGATGGACGCCGAGCAGAAGCTTCGGAACCTCGGGTTCGACAACGACCAGCTCGCCGCGATCATCAAGAACAAGGACACCAGCAACCTGCTGGACGTCGTCGCTCCGATCGACGGGGTCCTTGTCCTCCGCCACGCAGTCAAGGGAGAGGCCGTGCAGGCGACCAGCCAGCTCTTCGCCGTGGCCGATACCTCACGGATGTGGCTCTGGATCGACGTTTACGAACGTGATATTGCCTTGATTGCTCCCGGGCAATCGGTCTCGTTCACCATCTCGGGTGCCGATCCGAACGGGCAAGGTCATGCCTTCCTGGGTGAAGTGACCTGGGTGGGGACCGAAGTCAGCGACAAGACTCGCACCTCACGGATCCGCGCGGAGCTGGCAAACCCGAACGGTCGACTTCGGGCCAATCAATTTGGCGAAGCCGACATTCAAATCGGCTCCGAGCACAAAGCCACAGTTGTTCCCAAGGCGGCCGTTCAGCGCAAGGACGGCACCGACCTGGTCTTCCTCCCTCTCGCTCAGCCGGGAGAGTATCGCGCCCAGCGGGTCGTCACCAAACCAACCGATCGGAACGACGTCGTCGAGGTCGCCTGGGGGCTGAAACCAGGGGAGCGAGTCGTTACCAAGGGGGCCTTCCTCCTCAAAACCGAGATCATGCGCGGCGCAATCGGCGCGGGTTGCTGCGAATAACTCCGCCGATCAGGGAAAGGACGCCGTGATGCTGAATGCGCTGATTGATTTCAGTCTGAAGAATCGGTTCGTCGTGCTCCTGCTGGGAGGCGTGCTGATTGTCCTCGGAATTCGAGCCGCGGTCTATTTACCGCTGGACGCATTCCCCGACACCACTCCGGTCCAGGTCCAGATCAACACAACGGCACCGGAGTTAGCTCCCGAAGAAATCGAACGCCAGATCACTTTCCCTGTCGAGCTGGCACTCGGTGGGCTGAAGGGGCTCGAGGAAGTGCGTTCAATCTCGAAATTTGGCCTCTCCCAGGTCGTGGCCATCTTCGAGGACGGGATCGACATCTACTTCGCCCGCCAGCAGATCAACGAGCGGCTGGGCGAGGTCCAGCTTCCCAACGATATCGAACGTCCCACGATGGGTCCCGTCGCCACCGGTCTTGGCGAGGTCTTCCACTACATCCTCACCAGCGAGAACCCGGAGTATGACCTCGCCGAGCTCAGGTCGATTCAGGATTGGGTGGTTCGCCCTCGCTTGATGCGCGTGCCGGGGGTTGCGGAAGTGAACCCGTGGGGCGGCCTCGCCAAGCAGTTCGAGGTGCGCGTTGATCCGATCAAACTCGCCAAGTACGGCCTCTCGCTCGACGAGGTGATTCAGGCGCTCGAGGAGAATAACAAAAACGTCGGTGGCGGGTACATCTTGCGAGCAGGCGAGTCGACCCTGGTTCAAGGTGTCGGTCGCGCCCGATCGCTCGAAGAGATTGCCAAGATCGTGATCACGGCCCGCGACGGAGTGCCGATCCGGATCGGCGATCTGGGTGAGGTCGCACTGGGCCACCGGATCAGGCGCGGGGGGGCCACCGCGAATGGCAAAGGAGAGGTAGTCCTTGGGCTCGCCTTCATGCGGATGGGAGAGAACTCGCGCCTCGTCACAATGGCTCTGCATAAAGCCATGGAAGAGGTCAAGTCCGCGCTCCCGAACGGCGTTGAAATCAGCCCTGTTTATGAGCGGACCCATCTGGTCGACCAGGTTCTCAAGACCGTCGAGCGAAATCTGTTCGAGGGGGCGCT
Organism: Singulisphaera photorubra; assembly: GCF_045290345.1. GTDB lineage: Bacteria > Planctomycetota > Planctomycetia > Isosphaerales > Isosphaeraceae > Singulisphaera. Next base: position 9,538,521 of record NZ_CP155447.1, read on the forward strand.
GCTGGTCATCGCCGTCCTGTTCGCCTTTCTGGGTAACGTCCGTGCCGGGCTGATCGTGGCCTCGGCCATTCCGCTTTCGATGCTCTTCGCCGTGACGATGATGGAACGTGTCGGCATCGCCGGGAGCTTGATGAGCCTGGGGGCGATCGACTTCGGACTCGTCGTCGACAGTTCGGTGGTGATGGTCGAGAACTGCGTCCGGCACCTGACGCTCGACCGGTCGAACCGCTCGAAGCTCGAGGTCATCCGCGAGGCGGCCGTCGAGGTCAGGAAGCCGACGATGTTCGGTGAGCTGATCATCATGATTGTCTACTTGCCTGTTCTCACCTTGCAAGGAATCGAAGGGAAGCTGTTCCGGCCGATGGCCCTCACGGTCGTCTTCGCCCTGGCCGGGTCGATGGTCCTGTCGCTGACTCTGATGCCCGTCCTGGCTTCGCTAGGACTTCCGCGTCAGATGAGGGATCGAGAGACCTGGGTCGATCGGATCGCTCACCGACTCTTCCAGCCGCTGCTGAAACTTGGGCTCCGATTCCCCTGGACGACACTCGGGCTCGTTGGATCGATCACGGTCGGTACAACGATCCTTGGCCTCACTCTTGGCTCGGAATTTGTGCCTCGGCTCAATGAAGGAACGATCGTCATCAATACGATCCGACTGGCCAGCGTGAGTCTGGAAGAGTCGCTCGAATATGGCACCAGGATCGAGAATCTCCTGAAAGAATCGTTCCCAGACGAGATCGATCAGATCTGGAGCCGCACCGGAACCGCCGAAGTCGCGACCGACCCGATGGGGTTTGAGGTCTCGGACGTCTACATCACGCTCAAGCCGCGTACCCAATGGAAGCAGGCGAAATCGCAGGAGCAACTCGTCGAGGCGATGGCCAAGCTCACCGAGACACTGCCGGGCATGAGAGCCGTTTATAGCCAACCGATCGAGTTACGGCTCAATGAAATGGTCGCCGGGATCCGGGCCGACCTGGGGATCAAGCTGTTCGGCGAAGATCTTGAGGTGCTCAAAGATAAAGGAGCCGAGATCGAACGCGTCGTCAAGCAGATCCAAGGCGCCGCGGACGTCAGCACCGAGCAGGTCACGGGACTGCCTGTTCTCCGGGTCGAGGTGAACCGCGATGCGCTGGCTCGGCACGGAATCCCAGCGCGGCAGGTCCTCGATACCATCAAGGCCGCGGGGGGAATCCAGGTTGGCGCGATCCTCGAACACGACCGGCGGTTCCCCCTGGTCGTCCGCCTGCCCATGTCCTATCGGGACGATCCGCGCTCACTTGAAAAGATCATGATTGAAACGTCCGCGGGCCAACGACTTCCGCTGACCCGGCTTGCCAGCGTGGTGGAGACGACCGGCCCATCGACCATCCAGCGTGAGTGGGGGCAGCGGAGAATCGTCGTCCAGTCGAACGTGCGTGGGCGCGACATCGGTTCGTTCGTGGAGGAAGCCCAACAACGCATCGAACGGGAAGTCAGTCTACCCACCGGATACCATCTCGAATGGGGCGGCCAGTTCGAGAACATGCGCCGCGCCGAACAACGGCTGTTGATCGTCGTTCCGCTGGCACTGGCGCTCGTCCTCAGCCTGTTGTACCTGACCTTCCATTCGCTTCGCGACGCTCTGATGATCTTCAGTGGCGTTCTCTTCGCGCGAGTGGGCGGTGTGCTGGGTCTCTGGATCCGTGGGATGCCATTCACGATCTCAGCGGGCGTCGGCTTCGTGGCGCTCGCCGGGGCATCGATGCTGGAGGGCCTGATCCTGGTCAGTTATATCCGAGACCGCATGGCACACGGCGTCTCGAAACGCGAAGCCATCGAACAAGCGCGGCTCGCCCGACTCCGCCCGGTACTGATGACCGGAGCGGTCGCCGCCCTCGGCTTTTTCCCAATGATGCTCTCGACAGGAGTCGGCGCCGAGGTGCAGCGTCCGCTCGCCACCGTCGTCTTTTTCGGGATGGCCTGTGATACGTTCCTGACCATGCTCGCGCTTCCTGTCCTCTATCTCCTGTTCGGAAAAGGGCCGGTCGTTCAAGCCAAGGCAGGTGAAACTCAGACCCCGGTCGATGGTATCGAACCAATGCGCCTCGAGGCCGCCGGACACGGACTCCCTTGATTTCCTGCTCGCAAACCGCGGCCCGAGGTAGGCTGCTGGGCGCCTCGGGTTGGAATGAGGTGGTAACTCAACACCACGAGCTTCTGCTCGCGAGCTCATTCCAACCCGTGACACCAAGAGGATGATTTCAGCAAACAAACATTAATAATATTTTTAATACATTAAACATATTTATGTCTTCGACTTTGCCGAATCGTTCGCTCGATTCGGCAAAGGTAAACCCGTCGCGAATTAGACACTGTCGCCACGTTACCGGGCTTTCCACCCGGGTCCGTCAAGCCTGTGCCGTTGTCACGGTGTCAAACGAGCCAGCCCTTGTGAAGGCCCAAATCCAGGGAGGGTGAAACTGGCTCAGACAATTCGCTTGATGAGCAAATCATAACGTTACGTCGAGTCGACCCAGCGATGACCTGAAACCTACCGCTCAAGTCAACGCGGTAAGGAGTCCGACAGGTTGTCGCAATTTCGAGGGCCTGAAACGCCTCGGAATCGGACAATCCTGTCGGCCCACTCTGAGGCAGAGACGCTCAATTCAGGCAACGCCAGCTTATGCGTTCCCCGTTACTGAGGTCGGTCGACGGGAGGGCGAGGCCGGCCAAGCCCACCGCGACCGCCGGGGCCGCCGGGACCGCCAGGACCGCCAGGGCCACGTTCGCGAATTTGCTTGAGCAGAGCCTTCTGTTCGTCATTCAGAATCTTTGCGAGTGAGGCATCGACCTCTTTTTGAAGGTCAGCGACTTGCTTCTTCTGGTCGGCGGAGAGTTCTAGCCGGTCCTGGAGCATGGGGGGGAGGACATCACCCGGGCGCATACCTCCCCTCATGAATCCACCTGGCCCGCCGCCGGGGGGGCCACCGAAACCGCCGGCCGGTTCCTTGCTCGCCAGGGTGGCGAGTTCTTCTTTGGTGACGGAGCCATCCTTGTCTCCATCCGCCCGGTCGAAGAGTCGGTGCAACCGCTCATCGGTGACTTCGGGCTTCGTGAGCACCCCATCCTTGTCCTTGTCAAATACCAACATCCGGGCCACAAGGTCGTCGGTGTTGCCCACACCTGGTGCCCCCTCTCGACCATGGCCAGGGCCTTGCGCTGTCGCAATCGACGCCGAGGCCACAACCAATAGCCCTATCGCTGAAGACTTCCAGAATTGTGCTCGCATCTATGTTCTTTGCTCCTGCCTGATGGTGAGTTGAAGTCCGCAAGGTCTCGCCGTCAACGGGACGTGACCGGTCTCGGCCGAAACGACTTCTCGTCGGGAGTCTGGCCGATGACCATGTCGAAGTGAGCGGCCAATTCTCCAATCTTGGAATCCTTGATTGGTTTAAAATCGACCATCAGTAGTTCACGATCAAAGACTCCGATTCCCCCGCGCACCACACCATCGACCTCATTCCCTGGATGGCCGGCGATGTTCAGTTGGGTGGTCAGAATCTCCCGGCCCCCCTTCTTGACCATGAGATGGATGTGGGGCGCAGGCCGACCGGGGTACGGAACTGGCTTGATTGTCCGGAAGTAGTATTCTCCGGTCGACCCGGTCGTGAACCGGCCGAAACCCTGGAAGTTCCTGTCTTGCTGATCCTTCTTGCCGTCACTATCGGCCGTGTGCAAATAGACCTGGTTTGCGTCGCACTGCCAGATCTCGATCGTCGCGTTGCGAATCGGAGAGCCGGTCGCATCAAGGATACGACCGGTGAGGTGGGTGATCTCCCCTACCGCAGGTGTAATCCCATCATTGACGATGATCAAATCATTGTCTGTGTCCAGGGGGAGACGATCCGGGTAAAACGGGCCTTCCGTTCGAGATGGAGTGAGTGCGAGTTGCTCGGCAAACAGCCCACGCGTTGTGAAAAAGGCAGCGCCCGCCGTGACCGCGCCAAGAAATGCACGCCGACTCTGAGCGGAATATTCACGACTCATCAATAATCCCTCTCACCGATGATTCAAAAACTCCTCAGGGAAATTCTGTCACAAACGATAAAGCTCAAGTCTCCTCCGCCGGGCGTGTGCGCTCATTCGTGGAGGGTCCTTGTGGTCGCCCACCACCGGGGCCACCAGGGCCACCAGGGCCTCCAGGACCGCCGGGGCCGCCCGGGCCGCCGGGAGCGATCTTCGAGAAGTCGAACGGCTTGCCGAGCAGTTTCTCGTAGGCGGTCTTTTGCGTTGAGGTGAGGACCTCGTCGATCTTCTCGGTAGCCGCGGCGCGTGTTTTCTCTTGCGCTTCGCGCATCTTGGCAATCTGGGCTCGAAATTCAGGGCTGTCGAAGTTCGGGCGGCCGCCTTGAGGTCCGCCTGCGCCACGGGGCCGTCCACCACCAGGTTCTCCTCCTCTCCCGGTCGGTGTTCCGTTCCCCGCAGGCGAATTGGTTTCCCCTGTCGCGTCCGCGACTCCCTCGCCACCGGGGGCCCGACCTCCTCGAGAGTTCGGTCCGTCAGGAGCAGTCCCATCTCCAGGTGCACGATTTCGGCCACCACGTTGCCTGCCGTTCGCTGCCGGGTCGCCCTCGCCACCCCCCGGAGGTCCGCCGCCGCCAGGCGGTCGGGGCATGGAACGGGCCATCTCCGAGCGCATTTCATCGACAATGGTTTTGACCTTCTTACTCTGCGCCGTTGTCAGTTTGACCTTGGCCGCAATCTCTTTGCGGGCAAGCGCCAATGGTCCTTCACGCTGGAGTTCGAGTTGGGCCAACCGGTCTTTCTGCCGCTTCGTAAGTGACTTGGTGATCGTCGCTTCAACCTCACGTTGCATGTCGAACATTGCCGACATTCTCTCTCGCGGATCGCCTCCCTGGTCGCCCGAATCAGCAAAAAGCTCGCGTCGCTTCGCGGCCATCGACGCGGTCAGCCGTTTGATCTGCGACTCTTGCTTTGCAGTGAGGCCAAGATCCTCCTGAACCGCTTCGGACATGATGAGTGAACGGCCACCGGGGCCACCGGGGCCACCGAAGCCACCGAAGCCACCGAAGCCACCGAAGCCACCGGGGCCACCAAAGCCGCCCTGGCCACCTTGGCCGCCCTGGCCGCCCTGGCCGCCCTGGCCGCCCTGGCCGCCCTGGCCGCCGGGCCCCTGAGCACTCGCTGTGGCTATCGTCAATGCCAGAGTCAGGCTCACGGCCAAAACTCTGCCTGTTCGCCAAGGCAACGATCCCATCGTGCTAATCTCCTTGAATTAGAATAAACGGATGCGAAAGTGAGATTCAACGCAAGAGATGTCGTTAAATCGCGAAAACCTTCAAAGCCCCTTTGCTTTGAATGCAGGCGGATCTTTCCTCGTTCCACCGGACTTTCAAGGCGATTCCGCTTCACTCGGTGTGGAGGATCGAGCGGAATTTCTGAAAGGAGGCCGGGAGCCGGGCCCCTGACGTGGCGGAAAACCACGCGGCCGAGCCCGAGCGACTGCCGCCCAGCGGTTGATTTCCTCGGCTCGCTCGGTATCGCCCAGCATCGTGAACGCCTCAGCCAAATTCTCGAACGACTCGGGAGGGGGTGAAAACATCGAGTCGCCCTCCGAGAGCACTCGAAGGTCAGCCAACGCGTCATTGAGGAGTCGCCGAGTCTCCTCATTGCGACCTCGTTGAAATTGGAGCAGTGCCAGAGCCTCTTCAGTGAACGCACGGTCGAGGCGGGCACGCCTGGAATTCTGGGAGAGCTGGATCAGCGAGCCTCCCAAGGAAATCGCTCGCTCATAACATTCTGAAGCCGCGTCAAACTGCTTCCGTCGTTGCAGCACGGCGCCGAGCTTGGCATAGACGTGCACGCGTTCCTGAATGTAGCCCAGATTCTTGGGAGATTCGTCACCAAGTTGATCGATCAGGACCTGAGCCTTGCGGAATCGTTTCTCGAGGCGTTCAAGTTCGGTTGGAGGTGCGGACCAAGGGTCGGCCATGATGTAGGTTTCGACCAGCTTGGAGCGATACTCAGGTACGTCGGGGAATTGAACGATCAACTCCTCGAACATGTCGATCGCGCGTTGGTAGGCCGACTCGGCCTCCTGATCGCGACCTAGCCTGGAATAGAGTGCCCCGACCTTCCGGTAGGCCCACGCCGCTTCGCCCTGAAGTCTTGGATTCGTCGCATTGCGCTGGGCGAATCTGTCATAGAACATAAGCACGCTCTCAAGCAATGTGCTGTCCTCCTGAGGCCCTCCCGGGCGAGGTGGCCCAAGAGAAGTGTCGTCCGACAGTGCCCGACGATCGAATGCGCCACTGGACCGTCGCTGAATCACGAGAGGGCGGCCGAACCCTTCGCCTGGGGGCGGAGGACCCAGGTTCGTCTTGTGCTGCACGTGAGGGAGTCCCGGCGGTGGAGGAAGGAGATAACGGTCGTTGGCTGCGAGCTTCTCGAACAGTTCTTCAAAGACCTCGAGCGAGAGCGCGACGTTCTCTTCCGCACGTTGTGTGGCCTCGCGTGCTTGTCGCGTCGCGATTTCGGCCTCCGTCCGACGCGCTTGCTCTCCTTTGAGGGCCTGGGTTGTCATGACGTACCCCGTCCAGCCCACCACGGCGGCGAGCAGGACGGCCGCCGCGGCCGTGATCGCGAGCACCGCAGTCGTGCGGTTGCGCCGGCTCCAGCGACGAGTTCGCTCGGTCAGGCTCGCGCGGCGCGCGAGAATCGGGCGATCCTCGAGGAACCGGCGCAAGTCCTCCGCCAGGGCAACGGCTGAGGGATACCGATGGAGGGGATCCTTCTCGATCGCCTTATGCACGATCGTTTCCAGGTCCCTTGGGATTGTCGGATCCCGTTTTCGAAGGCGAAGCGGCTCCTCGACGTGGACCTGCCGGATCAACTTATTGCGATCGCCCCCCTCGAACGCAGGGACACGAGCCAGGAGCTCGTACAAGGTCAGCCCCAACGCATACACATCGGAGAGGGCGTCGCAATGGCCGTGGAACCGCTCGGGAGCCATGTAGCGAATCGTTCCGACGATATCGCCGGTATGGGTCAGATCCTCGTCCGCCTTAGCCTTGGCCAGTCCAAAATCTGTGACCCAGGGCGTACCATGGTTATCGAGCAGGATGTTCGAGGGCTTGATGTCCCGGTGGAGGATCCCCTGCTCATGGGCGTACCCCAGCGCCTCGGCCACGAGGGCACCGATGCGGCCGATGCTGCGGGCATAACTCGATCCCGTTTCGCTCGCGACCGAGAGTGCGGTTGGTCCCGCGACAACCGATGGGTCACTGGAGTCTGGGTTAGGGAACGGCGGCTCGGTCGCTTTGTTTTGGTCAGGCTCCGCGAACCAACCAGGACGCCCATCCAAGAGCGAGAGTGCCGCGCTCGCCGATGGACCACCAACGGGCTCCTGGGGCGGTGGTGATGCGGACTGCCCCATCCTCGAGGCTTGCAGCCGCCTCACATCGTCGAGCACTTCATCGAGTCCCGCGCCCAGGATGAATTGCATGACGTAGTAGTGGACTCCGTCCACTTCCCCGACCCCAAAGACCGGGACAATATTCGTATGATGCAGCCGCGCGGCCGCCTTGGCCTCGCGATGAAACCGGGCCAATCGCTTCGGGTCGAGCAGTGACGGCGATCCCAAGACCTTCAGCGCCACTCGGCGACTCAATGATTCCTGTTCCGCCTCATAGACAACCCCCATCCCACCGCGACCGACCTCACGAATGATGCGGAAATCGCCTAGACGATCCATGCTGAGTCCGCGGGTTGGTCGCAGACCAACGACGAACGAATTGGTGAGGTCATCAGCTCTCGGCTTGAGTTCCTCAACCACCATCAATGCCGGGAAGAATGCACGAATCTGATCGGCCAGTTCCGGATACTTATCCGCATATTCGGCGACGGTCGGACGTTCACCGCGGGCGCGGCGGTCGAGGAATTCCTCGGCGAGCCCTCCTAACTGGTTCCCGTCTGAAAACGAGTCATTCATCGCAGTGTCCGAAAAAGCAAGCTCATGCGTGGGTGCGACCCCCAGCGGAGTTGGGGCCATTGCTTCAGAAGACCTCAGCCCACCGCGACGGTCAAGCGTCTGAAATGCGCCTGGCAATTCGTGTGAAGAGGCCGACGATGGTTTGGAATGAGTCCAGCGTGAATTCGCGGACCATCATCAGCTCGGGACCACTCGAGATCATCCGAAACCACGGGACTGAGCCAGCGATGAATTCTCATGAAAGTAGCCCCCATTGCTTCCTCAGCTACTCGCCGGGTCGATCGAGAAACCCGGGCAGGCTCTCGAGGATAGTCTGAAGTCGAACCATGGCACGCACGTAACGATTGCTCGCCGCGGCTTTCGATAGGCCAAGGATCGCGGCGATCTCGCTGTTGCTCAGTTCCTCGAAATGGCGAAGCGCGATCATCTCACGGTCGATCTCGTCCATCCCATTGATGGCGGATTGGAGTTGAAGTTGTCGCTCTGCGCGAACCGCCGCCTGACTGGCTGAAGTGAACCGCCCGAGGAGCTGAGCGGCGAGCGAGACGGAACTAGCCTGGGGCAGTGCCCCCTTATACAAGGAGACCTCGCGTCCAGCATCACGCATGGCAGCGCCCAGATGGTGGCGATGAACCCGCATCAAACGCTGTCCGGCCAGCAACCGCAGCCACAGAAAGAATGGTAAGTCGGGCCGCGTAAAATACGAGGGAAGTTGCTCGGTAAGGTCGATGAAGGCGTCCTGGAGCACATCGGAAGGGTCGACGCGTCCTTGAAGCCGACGGTCCAGGCGCAGTCGGATCATCTGCCTCAATCGCTTCCGGTAGCGGTCGAATAGTTCGGTCACCGCTCCCTCGTCACCATCACCGGCACGACGCAGGAGTTCCTCGATCTCAGGCGGTCCCGTCATCATTGCATTCCCCATACCCGGATACTTGCGCGGTCCAGGGGATCGTACACAGCCTGACTCCCTCTTTTTTTTTTCGTGATGATCCGAGAGGGAACGGATCGGAGCGAATTCACCCAGCTTCGCCCGCTTCCGGGGCAAGCCAAAGGGGCAACACCGAGCGCTGTGACCGGCGGCGATCTCCGCACTTCAAATCGGCCACCAAGGCCGGTGACTCGCCCGTTCGGTCCCCATTCGGTTGGATCGCTTTCCTACTGAGTCGGTCTATTTCGCGCGCCTGGTCGCAACAGGGAGGCGCCAGAGACGTACGGAACCGTCCTCACTTCCCGAGAGCCCGAATTGGCCGTCCGGAGAGTAAGCGACCCCAGTCACCGTATTGTGGTGGCCGTCAAATTTCTCGAGTTCGGCCCCGGTGCCTGAGTCCCACAGGCGAATCGTGGTGTCCGGCCCCGGAGTGATCCGACCGTTCGCCTCGATCGTCCCACCGCTACCTGAGAGGAGCCTCCGTCCGTCCGGGCTGTATGCAACGCTGTTGACCCAACTGGAATGGAGGTTCATTCGTAGGATCTCGCGGCCCGAGGCGAGGTCCCAGAGCCGGACCGAATTGTCCGGCCCGCTGATTAATTTCTTCCCATCCCAGACTCGGCCGCTCGCTGAGACCGCTTGCCTCGCGTTCGGGGAAAAGGCGAGCGCCCTGATGAAGCTACCGTGGGAGCCGAACCGACGAACCTCCCGACGGCGACGGACATCCCAGAGTCGGAGGTCCTTGTAATCGGCCAGGAGTGCGAACTTACCATCCGGCGAAAAGGCAACGGGGCCGCCTGGGGGGATCTTGCCGACCTCCTTACCAGTCGTCACATCCCAGAGCCGGGCCGTCGGGTCGGCGGAATTCCCGCTACCGCTGAGGATCTGGTAACCGCCGGGCGAAACGGCGACGTGGTTCACCCAGGAGGTATGTCCTGTGAACGCCTTGATCTCCTGACCGGCCCCGAAGTCCCAGAGCTTGACAACGCCCTCCGGTCCGCTGGAAACCAGACGGTGACCGTCGCTGGAAAGGGCAAGGCACCAAACGTCTTCGCGGTGGCCTTCCAGCCGACGGGCTTCCGTTCCCGATTCCAGGTTCCAGACCCGGATCGTCCGGTCGCGCCCGCCACTGATGGCCTGCTTACCGTCCGGGGTGAAACTCACGCACATGACGCCTCCCACGTGGCCAGTCAGGCGGCGGGCTTCGCCGGTTGGGACGTCCGAGAGCGGGCGCATCCCGGTTAATGATTCCGTTGGCTTCGCATCGGCTCGGCTCTCGTCAGTTGGGCGAACGACCTTGGAGGCAGACTCACTCTGTTTTGCGACAACCGGAGGAAGCGAAGCGGCCGCTCGATTCAAGGGCAGGACTCGGAGGTTGCGGTAGGCGACTCCTTGCTCGGTGTCCGTGACACAGATCATCCCGGCCCCGGACGGCCCGTTCTCAATATGATTGATCACTTCCCCGTTGAGAGTGACGGTCGTATTGCTTCCCAGGCAGACGACCTGGCATCGATTCCAGTCCCCGAACTTCTCCTCTGGGTTTCGGGCGGGCTTGACCAACCGGTGAACATCGTCCAGGCGCTCCTCGACAAGCGGTTCCTTCAGGTTTGGGAGCGATTGGTCGAGAAGGAGTCCGCCGCAGATCCCCTCGCTCAGGCTGAGACTCAGGCGAGGGCTGTCCCCGCCATGTCGGAGTCGGATCCCAGACCAAGGCTGTGTCTTGTGCGATTTCAGTCGAAACTCGAAGCGCAGCACGAAGTCGGTGAACTGCTCTTCCATCCAGCAATTGCTCATACCGGTAAGTGGCCCGTCGAGCATACGTCCCGCGAAGATCGGCTTGAATTCGCTCTCAACGTAGTCGGTCGTTTGCGGCGGCTCCCATTTGGCCTGCTTGGCGGGGGAATTAGACCGAGGCAAGAGGGTTTGACCGGGAGCGGCTTGGGCTTCGGCCTTCTCGACGACAAGATCGCTCGATCCTCCGGCCACGGGATGCGTCACAAGCGACCGTTGATTCTTGGCGACGTCCTCGGTTACCGCGGACTTAGCTAAACCCTCCGGGCGGCCTGACGACGCCCTCCAAAAGAGAACGGCGCAAGCGCACAGGGTGATGGCCGCCGCCACAATACCAATGGAGAACCAGGAGAGTCGCGGGCGACCGGGTTCATCGCGACCGTTGGCTTGGTCATCGGCTACCAGCCCTGATCGAGGTTCCGCACCTGTGACTGGCTTGGGACTGCCGAACACGACGGTGGCGCCGCCTGGCGGCGAGGTCTTCTCGCGAGGTCTGAGCGATTGTAGCTTGTCCGCGGTGCCTTGCAGGTCAAGGACAGCGGTGCCGCCCCGAGCCAACTGGCCGGAGCGGCTGGGGGGGATCACCGTCGAGGTGCCCGCCGCGAGGTCAAGCAACTTCCGGCAATTCGGGCAAGAAGCGTTGTGTCCGGGACGGCTCAGCTTCGCGAGCGCCTCGACCGTGACGGTCATCGTTTTCTCACACGACCCGCACTGGATCCGTGCGCGCCCGCGCTCCCCCTGCTCCAGCCCTGATTCTGCGACGATGGCAGCCGCAAACGCGGCGCAGGACGGGTAGCGGTCGTTCGGGTCCTTCGCCAACGCTTTAAACAATGCCGACTCGAACTGGGGCGTCACCCAAGGGCAGTGGGCCGTGAGACCCGGCGGCACGTCCTGAGCCTGCATCAACAAGACACGCGTCGAGACCTCATGTTCGAACGGCCGACGCCCGCAAAGTAACTCGTAGGCGGTGACGGCCAAAGCGTACTGATCGACTCGGCCATCGAACGGATCCCCCATGATCAACTCGGGGGCCATGTAGTGAGGCGTTCCAAGCACCATCCCCGTGCCGGTCATCGCCGTCCGCGCCGAGCGGCCACCGGCCTCCGCAGCCAGCACTTTCACCACCCCAAAGTCGCCGAGGAAGGCGTGGCCTTGAGCGTCGAAGAGGATGTTGCCCGGCTTGACGTCGCGATGCACCATCTTCTGTGAGTGAACATAGTCGAGCGCACTACTGACCGGACCGATCCAGCTCACGATCGCCGCGAGTGCGGCCGACCCCTGCCATGCGGTCAGCCGATCCTCCAGACTGCCTCCGGGCAGAAACTGAAGTACCGCAAACGGAATCCCGGCCCACTCACCCACGTCAGTGATTTTGACGATATGCGGGTGCGATAACCGGACGAGTGATCTCACCTCGTCGCGGAACCGGCGAGAGAATTCGGCGTCGGTGACCATCGATCGATGGGGCAGCTTAATGACGACCTGGGATTGAAGATTGTTGTCCCGAGCGCGATAAACCGCCCCCATGCCGCCTTCACCGAGTTTCGCTTGAATCGCGTAGCGGCCATCGGATAAACTGAGGCCAATCGGATCCTGACAATTTTCATCCATAACCGCACACCCTAATTGTTGTTCCCAATTCCATTCGCAATCGATGACCGCTCGCATTTTCAAACGCTTAAACGAACGTCGTATTCTCGGGCCGGACGGCACGGTCAATTCCACCTAAATCTCGAATCCCATTCGTGATTGTGATTCGCGACAAGGCCCAAGGACGATTTCCTTGGTATCCAAAGCATACGACACGCCACATCAATGTTGGCAATCAGGAGAAGCAAAGGCCTCCGCTCAAGATTAGGACTGCGACCACTCCACCGATTCGATTTCTCGGAGGTCCGCTTCCTCAAATGGCGGACTCGAGGCCGAACAGGCCCCCCAAAACGCCACATGACGTGGCGAAGAAACAACACGCATCGATCCAAACATCCTCCACATCGCTTTTTCGCCGGCGCTCTCCAGAAACGTGAGTTAGCATTCACTAGCTGGAGACGATGTGGTCCGGCGCGATTCCCTGACTGGAATGACAACGAGGTTCGAGGATGCCCCATTTTCTTGCTCATCGCTCGCTTCGCCGGTGGATTCCCGCTCTCCTCCCGATGTTCGTCCTCTATTTCTGCATCTCGGACGGGACCGCTGCCGAATCCATGCGCAGCGTGACTCAACAGGATCTTCCCCACTTGACGATTCTCGAAGTTCAATGCGGGCCGACAGTCAATCGCGCCCATGGCGAACTTCAGGTCGCGTCGAGGGCCGGCATTGCCCCCAACAAGCACATCGCTGGGCTCCTGAGCGGCCAGCCGTGAATCACTTTCCGAATTAATGTGAGCCAGCGGCTAGACGGTGGCCTTCGGCAAGGCGGGCCGCCGGGATCATGTCCCAGGGCGGACCGCCCTACGTTCAATGCGTCGAGGCTCGAACGCCGCCGCTGCCGCCACGAACCGGCTCGGCCTGACTGGCGAGGGAGGAACCGGACTCAGGGGAGTTCCAACGCCTGCTTCTGAGCAAGGAGCCGCTCCTTGAGCTTCGGATAATCCAATTGCTGAACGGGCTGTTCAAGCTTGGCGGCCACCGCCGCGGCGATCCCAGCGCTCTGGCCGATCGTCATCCAGGACGGCTCGACGCGGATCGAACTGTAGGCGACGTGCGAGGCAGAGAGCGCCACGGGAACAAGCAGGTTTGTGCATTCGTCGGGCTTGGGCGTGATCGCGCGATAGGGGACTTGATAGGCCGGTCCGCGCTTCACTGTTTCAAGACGGACCGGATAGATCGTCCCTTCGTTGATGACTTCACCATCGCCGCGGGCGACGCGTTGACAGTCGTGCGAGTCAATCGGGAACGACACGACGGCAATCGGATCGGGCTTCACGCGATTCGACAGGACGTCGGACTGGGTCATCACATAGGCGCCGCGCATTCGGCGGCCCTCGCGGACATAGAGTTGCGGCGACCAATGGTCATAGGCTGCGAACTCATCCTTGCAAAGACCATATTTCGCAAGTGTCTCGCGCAAGTTCGGGGGTACCGCGAGATCCGTGGTCAAAAACCGATACATTTCGAGCGTGTACTGCTTGTGCTCCTCCCAGATCCGCGCGCGTGTTTTGGAATCGGACTCGCACCACGCATTTCCGCCACCGATGATTCCCATCGAGAACTGCTTGCCAATCCCATTGTTGGCATCAACCTTGTCTCCCGGCAACGGATAGAGATCCCAGAGGAGGATCGGCTTCTTCTCCTGGTTGAAATAACGTCGGACCACCTCGAACCGTGCAGGATCGTAGTGCTTCGGCTCAGGAAAAGGGACGCGATTCTCCGGGTTCGCCGTCAGGCAGAGGCGAAAGCTATAGGTCATCACGTTTCGGTCACCGGATTCGGCCGGCCCGGCATCCTTCGTGGTGATCAGCGGTAACAATTCTCCCCGAGCATCGAGGCCGGAAATGGCGATCGGCGGTTTGGGAAATTGCTTGCCAGCGAGCGATTCCCCAAACTCGTTGCGACCTTCACGTCCAATCACCCAATCGACCTTGGCCGCCGCGAGGAGATCGCCTTCATAGGTGGCGTCGACAAAGGTCTTCGCAGTATAAAGTTCACCGTTCGTCGTCGAGACTCGACGTAAGTGGGTTCCTTCTTTGGTCACGGTCCACAAGACCCGCCGCGGGAGGACGGAAACGCCCGCTTCTTTCAACAATCCGTCGATCACACGCGCAGCGACATGCGGCTCGTAGGTCCAGACCTTCTGATCTTTCTCCGCGACGGAGTACGGGAGTTGGATGCCGCGTCGCGTGTAATCAGCCTCGATGCGCTGATGAAATTCCTCGAACAAACCTCGGAGCGCATCTCGAGCCATCTGATTGGAATCGCTGAAGCTGAGCCCGCCTGAGTTCACCCCACCGACGTGGTCGCTTGGCTCGAGGAGAAATACCTTCGCCCCCTCTCGCGCCGCAGCGACGGCCGCACAGACCCCGGCGGGCGTTGCGCCATACACGAGCACATCACATTCCTGCTGGACGGGCTGGCCGTTCGCCACGCTCAGCGTACTCAGGACGATCAAAGCGACGATTTGTAGGTTTCGCATCAGTACTCTTGTCGAGTGGGAGAGGGTATTCAGTCGGCCTGACCGACCAGTCGCGGTGTTTTGGTCGGTCCGAACGCCACGTTGGATTCGGAGTCGAAGTGCAGCTGGCCTTCGCTGAATTTCAAGCGAATCGTGACCAGAAACGGCGTCTCATAGAAAGCCAGTCGAGCCGTATACGTGCCTTCCTCGGCCCAGTCGCCGCTGACCGCCACGGGTTGGTCGAGATAGGGGCCGTAAGCCAACCGCCCCTTCCGCCACTCGCCCCGGCCACAGGCAATGCGCTGATCGACGCCGCTGCGTCGCACAACGAGGTTCACCGCATCGGACTTGCTGTCCGCTTCGAGGGTGATCGCTTCGAGCTCTTGATCGTTTGCCGGAAATCGATAGACCTTGCCCGAGACTTTCGACGCCACCTGGGACGACCCCGACCCCTGCTGGGGGCGCAAAGACAGACCTTTGAGCGTGCGTTCGAGAGTCTCGGAAGTCGAAGGATCAGGCGCCAAGGGAGTCGGCTTCAGGGCAGGGAGGAGTTGGTCCCACACCAGGTTCAGAACGGCCTGCATATCCTTCACACTGCTCGTGATCGCGATCACGGCATCCTGCTCGGGCAAGACGAGACAGTATTGCCCGAACGCTCCATCGCCACGGAACCCACCGTTGCGACAGCGCCAGAACTGATACCCGTAACCTTGTTCCCAATCACTCTTGGGATTGCTCCCGTTCGAGGTTTGCCTTGCGGTGGCCGCCTCGACCCAGCTTGCGGGTACCAACTGCGTCCCTTGCCACTTTCCCTTTTGAAGATAGAGCTGGCCGAATTTCGCGATATCCTCGGTGCGAACGCTCAAACCGTAGCCACCGAGCGAAACGCCTTGCGGACTGGTTCCCCAGGTCGGCTCCTCGATCCCCAAGGGATCGAATAGACGCGGCTTCAGATAATCAAGCACCGTCATGCCCATTTTTTTCTGGACGATCGCGGAGAGCATGTAGGTCGCCGGCGTGTTGTAAACAAAATGGGTGCCGGGCTTGTTGGGCACGGGATGGGCCAGGAACGTCTGAGTCCAAGGGGGCTCGCTCCCGGGGGAAGCAGACTTGCCCTGGGGCAATAGCGGCCCGAGATTCGGCAGCGTTTGATGCCCCGTGGACATGCGCAAGAGGTCGCTGATACGCATCGCCTTGAGGTTGTCGCTCGGAGAAGCCGGGGCGTCCTCGGGGAAAAACTTCAACACGTTGTCGTCCACGCTCAGTTTCCCTTCCGCGATGGCCAGGCCCACGGCCGTCGCGGTGAAACTCTTACTCAGCGAGTACAACGAGTGACGAGAGGCCGCGTCGTAGGGGGCCCACCAACCTTCGGCCACGACATGGCCGTGGCGAACGACAATGACGCTGTGCATCGCGTCGATCGTCTGGTCGGCCTGCTCGATGAACGCGAGAACCCCCGCGGACGAGACCCCTTGAGACTCCGGGGTGCTCCTGGGCAACGACAACGGCGCAGCAGCCACAGCATAGGTACTGCATAACGCAATCGACACGATCAAGGCGAATTTGTTCATATTGTTGATCCGTTGAAACCCCGATCGTTTCGTTTGCCGTCGATTCAAAATCCGTCAACTCGACCCGCGCACTCGCTCACCCCGAGGTTATTGGACGGGGCAGACCCGACCGGGTCAAGGGTGAACCGACCGAGGGCGAAATCCGAGCCGAGGGAGGCGACTTGTCGTCGGAACTCCGCGATGATATATCATGGTATACCTAAACCGATTCGCGGCGACGAGCGAGGCCGAGGTGGACGAAGTATCTCTCGCACAACGCGTCTATGAGCGGCTTCACCAGCGGTTGCGTGCGGGGAGCCTCCGTCCCGGAACGCGGTTGGTCAACCGGTCTCTCGCCGCGGAACTGGGAACCAGTACGATCCCGGTTCGCGAGGCGATCAGCCGACTGGTCAGCGAGGGCCTGCTGGACTTCAGACCTGGCGCCGGCGCCTTCGTCCGCTCACCCGATGCGAACGAACTCGGGGAACTCTACGACCTGCGTGAAGCCCTCGAGGTCATGGCGGCCGTGGAGGCCGCTCGGTTCGCGAACGACCACCTGCTCACGGATCTGCAATCCGTCTGCGCACGATTCCGTCAACTTGCCGGGACCATCTCTCCTGGTCAGCACGCCACGCGTCCTCAGTTCGAGCGTTGGCTCGAATGCGAGGAGGAATTTCACACCAGGTTGGTGGCAGCCTCGCGTAACCGCTGGCTCGTGAAGGTGGCCAAAGAGATCCGTGTGATCGCCCAGGTCTTCGCAGCGCAGAAGAAGGCGCCCAAGCTACTCACGCACGAATTGGCCGCGGCAACCGTGAGGCAGCATGACGCGTTCCTGGTGATTCTGGCGGAACGCGACACAGAGAAGGCCACAACCTGGATGACAACCCACATACGTTCCGGCCGAGACACCGTTCTCAGCCACATGTCATCGGGTACTATCGATAAGATCGATGGAACTCGGGTCGAGGATTGATCTCCGCCACACCAAGTGAGAATCCGACATGCGAGGACTTCGCTGGGGCCTCTTTCTGCTTCTCGTCGGCTCGATCCAAGCCAGGGGGGCAGAACCGACGACAACCGACGTCTTCGTCCCGGAAACGGACGGGTTCAAGTCGATCCGGATCCCGGCCGTCGTGGTGACGAACAAGGGGACGCTCCTCGCGTTCGCGGAAGGGCGAGCGGCCAACGCCGATCAGGCCAAGAACAAGATCGTCCTGAAACGGAGTGGCGACGGCGGCAAGACCTGGGGGAAGATCGAGGTGATTGCCGACGGCGGCGATAGCTCGCTCAATAACCCTTGCGTTGTGGTCGAACGCGAACGCGGTCAGGTGTTGTTGATGTACCAGTCCTTCCCGGCGAATGTGAGTGAGCGGAGCAAGGCGGTTCAACCAGGTCACGATGGTGACCTGATCGTTCGCAACTTCCTCACCATCAGCGAGGACGACGGACTGACATGGTCGAAGCCACGAGACGAGACCCGCCGGACCAAGCGGGCCGACGTGGTGACGACTCTGGCCAGCGGCCCTGGAATCGGAATCCAACTCCGTCACGGCCCTCACGCCGGCCGACTTCTCTTCCCGATGAACGAAGGCCCGTTTGGGCTCTGGAACATCTACGCCGTTTTCAGCGATGATCAGGGCAAGACCTGGACGATGGGAGACGTGGCCCCGGGAGGGCTGATTGACGCCCCCAAGGGAGGAAAAACGAGCACCGTCAACGAGGCCCAGTTCGTCGCGCTGAACGATGGCTCGATCCGGTTCAACGTCCGCCGCTGGGCTGGCAAAGCCGTCCGCAAGACCTGCCTGAGCCGAGACGGCGGTGTCACCTGGTCGAAGGTCGAGGACGTCCCGGAGCTGGTTGACCCAAGCTGCATGGCGTCGATCTACCGCTACGCCACCCCTGAAGACGGTGCAAAAGGCCGACTTCTCTACTCGGGACCGCAAAGTACCAAACGCGAGAACGGCACTCTCTTCCTTAGCGACGACGAAGGGGTATCGTGGCCTGTCCATCGTGTCCTTTGCAAAGGGAGCTTCGGCTACTCATGCTTGACTTCCCTTCCTGACGGATCTGTCGGCTGTCTCTACGAGGCCGACGGAGCGAAGCGGATCGTCTTCGCCCGGTTCACCCTGGATTGGTTGGCCGACGGCAAGAATCGCTCCCCTCGAACCGAGGACTGATGACTGATGGCGTGCGGAGTTCACACTCTCTCCCTGTGGTGAATCAATGGATGCCGATACCGTCCCCAAGGATTCTTCCGGAATCCGCCGCGCCGCGTGGCTGGCTGTTGCGTTGCTCGCCCCGGTCGCCTTGCTGAACTATCTCGATCGACAGATGCTCGCCGCGATGAAGATGTCGATGATGGCGGACATCCCCGACATCGCCTCACGGGAGAACTGGGGCTTCATGCTCGGCTCCTTCAAGTGGGTCTACGCGTTCCTGAGCCCGATCGGCGGCTACATCGCCGATCGCTTCAGCCGGCGACTCGTGATCATCGCGAGCCTGTTCGTCTGGTCCGCGGTGACCTTGTCGACCGGTTACGTGACGACCTACGACGGGTTGGTCGCCACCCGGGCGTTGATGGGGATCAGTGAAGCCTTTTATATCCCGGCTGCCCTGGCGCTGATCACCGACTTTCACCGAAGTTCGACCCGGTCGCGAGCCGTCGGCATCCATCAGATGGGCATCTACGCGGGGATCATCCTGGGTGGATTCGCAGGGCATGTGGCGGATCAACCGCAACTTGGCTGGCGGTTCGCGTTTCAGGCCTGCGGGATCGTCGGCGTCCTCTACTCACTGCCGCTCTTCTGGTTGCTGCGCGATCCGCCCAAATCGCCGACCTCCGACAAGGCCCATCCCAAATCGCTGTTTCGGGCATGGGTCGAACTGGTCAGGAATCGAGACTTTATCCTCCTGGTCATCTATTTCACCCTGCCCGCGCTGGCCGGTTGGGTCGTGAAAGATTGGATGCCGGACATCCTTCGGGAACGATTCCATCTCAACCAGGGGAACGCGGGGGTCTATGCCGTGATCCCGGTGCAACTCGCGTCGTTAATTGGCGTCGGTATCGGTGGTTGGATGGCAGACTTGTGGATGAAACGGTCCGAGAGGGGACGCATCTTTGTCAGCGCAATCGGCATGATCCTCTTTCTGCCCGCGCTTTTTGGCGTTGGGCTTTCGGAACGGCTCGGCCTGGCGGTGGGCTTCCTGATACTCTACGGCATCGGCTGGGGGTTCTTCGACTGCAACAACATGCCGATCCTCTCCCAGATTGTGCGTCCCGAGCTCCGCGCCACGGGTTACGGCTTCATGAACCTGGTAAGCATCAGTTGCGGCGGCTTCGCCGACTGGGGCTTTGGTCTCCTGCGTGACCAGCACGTCTCCCTTGCCACCATTTTCGGGATCTTCGCGGGGATCGCGTTGATCTCAGTCTTGATCGTTCTGATGATCCATCCCCGACCCGAACTCGCCCCAAAGGATTCCTGAGGATGTCGATTAAGCTGAGCGGTCTGATCGCCGCGACTCACACACCGTTCCAGGCAGACGGTGAGCTCAACCTCGCCGCCGTCGCGCGCCAGGCCGAGCATTTGCTCGAGAATGGCGTGAAAACCGTCTTCATCGGCGGAACCACCGGCGAGAGCCATTCGCTCACTCTGGACGAACGGCTCGCTCTGGCCCAACGTTGGAACGAGGTTGCCCAGGGCTCCGAGCTCCGCATCGTGGTCCATGTCGGCTCCAATAGCCTCAAGGACGCCCGGACGCTGGCCGCCCAAGCTCAAGCCCTGGGAGTTGCCGCCATCGCGGCCTTCTCCCCAAGTTACTTCAGACCCAAGGACGTGAACACTCTCGTCGCTTGTTGCGCAGAGATCGCCAGCGCCGCCCCTGCCCTGCCCTTTTACTACTACGACATTCCCAGCATGACCGGGGTGCAGCTCAGCATGCCCGACTTTCTGGACCTGGCCACGGCGAGCATCCCCACGCTTGCGGGAATCAAGTTTTCGAATCCCGACTTGATGGCCTACCAGCAATGCCTTCACGCTCAAAACGGTCGTTTCGACATCCCATGGGGGTCGGATGAGACCCTGTTGGGCGCGGTCGCCCTGGGCGGTACCGGGGCCGTCGGTAGCACTTATAACTTCGCCGCCCCGATCTACCATCGCGCGTTGGCCGCCTTTTCGCAGGGCGATCTCGCCAAGGCTCGCGTCGAACAATACCGCTCGGTTCAACTCGTCGATCTACTGGCCGGCTTGGGCTTCATGGGGGCCGCCAAGACCGTGATGTCGTTCCTGGGTGTCGACGTCGGCCCCACCCGACTCCCACACACGAACCTCACCTCGGAACAAGCGGCCAAACTGAGAGCAGACCTGGAGCAGCTTGGCTACTTCGACTGGATTCGGGCGTGACCTGAAGCCAGTGCAACACGTTGCCAGTCACCTCGAATCAGAACAGTTGGGCCCACGTTGAATACAAATCGGTATGCAACCGATCGACTGATCAGTCGGGCCCAACCGCCTGGTTTTCGAGGTCTGGCCACAGATTCGGCTCGCGGAGCGGCTCCCGGTCCGAACTGCTTTTGACGCGTCCGAGGCAATGGTCGAATGTCGCCAAGGTGGCAGCCAGAAGCACGGAAGCCGCGATGAGGTAGGCGACGACCCAGCAGACCACGACGGAAGCGTCTGTCAAGGTGGTCGATTGCCACTCTTGGAACGAGGTGATGACGACCGGACCGAAAAAGGGACTCCCGGCGATGAGCAGATATCCGTACGGATGGGGGCTCGTCATCGCCATCACCAGAAACATCCAACCGACCGTGACGGCGGCAAAGGTCAAGACGGTCAGCCCGACCGCCCTGCCAAGCCTCGAGCACCACGTTGCCAGCGCCACGCCAAGGCTCGTGACGGCCGCACCGACGGCGAGCACATAGAGGGCCATGAGGATCGCCACCGGCCATTTCATGCCCTTCCAACCGGCTCCCGTGAGTGCGACCAAAGTCGGCAAAACCGTGAGCGCGGGGACCCGGCGAAACGCCCCCAGCCACTTGCCGAGTACGATCTGTCGAGTAGACATCGGAGTCGCCATCAGGACGTCAAGGCTCCCTCGTGCGCGTTCCTCGGCCAGCGAGGTCGATGCAGTCACGCTCAGCATCAGGAGGCCAACAGAGACCACAAATCCGTTGACAAACTGATCCACCCCCCGCGTCCCCGTGGCGATTGCCAACAAGCTGAACGTAATCGAAAGCGCGACGAACAGGGCGACGACGAAGCGCGCCCACGGCGATGGGCGGTTGCGATGCCACTCGCGCCAGAGCACCGGATTGGCATCGAGTGAGGGAGCGGGCAATCGCGCGGCCAGTCTCTCCAATTCCGCAATCCAGGGCATGCTCAGGCTCAAGCGAGTGGCCAGCGGCCACTTCCGTCTGACTCGTTCCCGCGAGCAGACAGGCCGCAACCGGATGACGGCCAGGATCGCGAGCCCAGCCGAGATCGCCCACGTCACACTCAGAAACAAGAGGTGATCGCCCAGGCCAACGGAGCCACCTCGACCGTAGGCCCCAACGGTGAGCTCGAACGGGTCGAAAGTCCAATGGAACGTCCACAGGGTTACGCCCAGAATCCCGCCGACGAAAGAGGTCATCATCGGGCTGAGCAACCAGAGGCCCCAGATGGCATAGGTTCCGAGGAGCGCCTCGTGGGTTTTCCCCACCCAGAGCGACATAGCTAGCGCCAGGCTGCTCCCGAGTACGGCGACGCTAATCGTGACGAGGAACGCCCCCACGACTTCGTCGCCGCCGATGCCCCCCAGCAACGTGAGGAACGCCAGGACCGGGAACGTGCAGGCAATCATCGAGATCACCGGGACGAGCCGCGCGGCGAACTTTCCCAGGACAATCTCTGAGCTGGAGAGGTCGGTCACTAGCAAATGCGTCAACGTGCCCCGCGATCGGTCGAGACAGATCGCGCCGGCGGTCGCCGCCGGCGCAACGAGGAGGACGAGGGTCAACTGCGTAACGACGGCCGCATTGAAGTAAGCTCGACCGACCTCCGCCAGCCCTCGAATCGACGGCACGATGGTGCCTCCGCCTCGACCCGACCAGACGACGATCAGCGCGGCTAATAGAATCGCGACGAAAAGCGAGCGTTGGGCATAACCTTGCCAGCGTCTCGAGGAGATCATCCACTCGTAGACGAACACCGGACCAGGCCCTAACGAATACCTCGTCATGGATATTGCCGCCATTAATTCGTCAGACTGACAGCCTTCCGCGGATCAGGTCGCATTGGATCTGACGGTTGACCCCGTTGGCAGCCAGGTGATTGTATCGCGGAGGCATTGCCACTGCCAGAATAATGTCATTCGCGAATAACATAAAGGCATACGTCAAATCGAATACGTAACGACTAACGCCGTTCAATGCGATCCTGTGTTCGGCGAATTCACCCAAGCAGTGGCCCCAAATTATTCAACGAACCGCGACTGGGCCTAAGAAAACACTGAAAAAGGAGCGGGTCCGTCCGTGGTGAATTTCAACGAAAAACCGTTGCGGAGACAACACGAGCCATCGGGTTTTTCGCACGGTCACGGATCATCGCTTTTTTCAATGACCAATCACCCGGCCAGGCAATGGATGAGTCCTGGGGAGCCTGCAAGTGGCTCTCATGTAGCGATTCAAAGTGATCGACCGCTCGCAAGCGCTGGTGGGCAAGTCCCTCACGCTCTCCCAACCACTTTTTGAAACGCTCGGATCCGCCGGCCTTGGTGTCGATCGCACTCCCAACGACCTTGGCCTTACCGATTCCGTCGGCCTGGGAGATCGTTCCACCAGTATCTGGCAGGGCGATCGCGGCGGAAACCCTTACGGCATCGGCGATGATGTAATTGTCGGCGTCGTTGGCCAGCTCAACGCGTAGCGTGGTGCCGGTGATGACGACGGAACCGAGCGACTGGAACGTCACGCCACCGGACGTCACACCGCCAGACGGTGCCGTCCGCTGATCGATGCGGACGGTCTTCAACAGGGTGTTGCCATCGTAGATCCGATAGGGAGCGTTGCTCGCGCGATTGCCGCCCGCCAGCCAGGTGACCTGCACCTCATAGCTACCAGGAGCCAGCCCCGTTTGCTGCCAGGTGGCAACGCTCGAGCCAGTGCCCGGGCCAACGTAGCGAGCCGTCCCGCCATAACCGCCTGCGAAGCTCGACCAAGGACCAGACTGATTATAGCCAGCCTGCCCGTCGTCGCCGATGATCGGCGCAAATGTTGTGGGTTCGCCGATCCGTACGGCGTCGGCGACGATGTAGTTATCGGCGTCATTGGCCAGCTCGACGCGCAGCGTGGTGCCGGTGATGACGACGGAACCAAGCGTCTGGAACGTCACGCCACCGGACGTCACACTGCCTGACGGCGCTGTGCGCTGATCGATGCGGACGGTCTTCAACAGCGTGCTGCCATCGTAGATCCGATAGGGAGCGTTGCTCGCGCGATTGCCGCCCGCCAACCAGGTGACCTGCACCTCATAGCTTCCAGGCGCCAGCCCTGTCTGCAACCAGGTGGCGGCGCTCGAGCCGGTGCCCGGGCCGACGTAGCGAGCCGTCCCACTGTAACCGCCCGCGAAGCTCGACCAAGGACCAGACTGGCTGTAGCCAGCCTGACCGTCGTCGCCAATGATCGGCGCAAATGGCGTGGGGTCGCCGATCCGTACGGCGTCGGCGATGAGGTAGCCGTCGGCGTCGTTGGCCAGCTCGACGCGTAGCGTGCCGCCATTGATGACGACGGAACCAAGCGTCTGGAACGTCACGCCACCGGACGTCACACTGCCTGATGGCGACGTGCGCTGATCGATGCGGACGGTCTTCAACAGCGTGCTGCCATCGTACATCCGATAGGGAGCGTTGCTCGCGCGATTGCCCCCGGCCAACCAGGTGACTTGCACCTCATAGCTGCCAGGTGCCAGCCCTGTTTGCAGCCAGGTGGCAACGCTCGAGCCAGTGCCCGGGCTGACGTAGCGAGCCGTCCCCCCGTAACCGCCTGCGAAGCCCGACCACGGACCGGACTGATGATAGCTAGCCTGCCCGTCGTCGCCGATGATCGGCGCAAATGGTATGGGATCGCCGATCCGTACCGCGTCGGCGATGATGTAGTTATCGGCGTCATTGGCCAGCTCGATGCGCAGCGTGGTGCCGGTGATGACGACGGAACCAAGCGTCTGGAACGTCACGCCACCAGACGTCACACTGCCTGACGGCGCTGTGCGCTGATCGATGCGGACGGTCTTCAGCAGCGTGTTGCCATCGTAGATCCGATAAGGCGCGTTGCTCGCGCGATTGCCCCCGGCCAGCCAGGTAACCTGCACCTCGTAGTTACCAGGAGCCAGCCCTGTTTGCAGCCAGGTGGCGACGCTCGAGCCGGTGCCCGGGCCAACATAGCGAGCCGTCCCGCCGTAACCGCCAGTGAAGCCCACCCACGGACCGACCTCTGAGTAGCCTGGACCGCCGCCGTCAACAAACCGGACCCTCTCGTCGTCGGTGATGGTTGCGGTGACCTGTTGTGTCCCCAATTCGAGTCCGTTGATCACACTCATAACATCAACAACAATGGTCTCTGATCCTTCATTCAGAGCATCATCGACCCCGGTGAGCGTGAGACTGCCACTGGTCTGACCGGCCGGGATGGTGATCAGGTTCGCCGAGGGAGTGTAGTCACTGTTCAGTGTGGCTGTGCCCGTGAAGGCCAGGTTCACCGTCACGGGCAGGCTCGACACTCCGGAGAGTGTGGCAGTAACCGTCGCCACTCCGCCCGGCTCGGCCAGTGGGTTGCCCGACAACGTCAGTGACACCGAGGGCTGAGGCCTGATGGTCAGCGTGATCGGGCCACTGAGGGTGCCAAAGCTGTCGACTGCGATGTGATATATGGTCCCGGCAACGGCGGTGAAGGTAACTCGACTCTGCTGGCTCATGCCAGGGATATCGTCGTTGCTCGCAACGAGTGTCAGAGCGTTGAGCGCGGTGCCCGTGTAGACGGCCAGCGTCGTGTCGAATTCGCTGCCCAGAGTGTCGATGAGCACAGGGCCGCTAACCAGCGCGGTCCAGTTCCACCAGACCGATTGCAGAGGCGCTGAGATTCCAGCGTGGTCCGGCTCACCTGACTCGCCGG
The DNA here is from genome assembly GCF_045290345.1 of Singulisphaera photorubra. GTDB lineage: Bacteria > Planctomycetota > Planctomycetia > Isosphaerales > Isosphaeraceae > Singulisphaera. The sequence continues at coordinate 9,564,039 of NZ_CP155447.1, forward strand.
TCGCCAGCACGTTGGAACCGGCGACCGAGACCGGCGTGCCCGAGAGTGGCGTCGCGGCGGCGAAGTTATCATTGGGCGGAGCAGTGGTGACGGTCCACGTATCCGCGACGGAGCCGGTCAGTGCGTTGCCCGCACCGTCGAAAATGCCCGAGGTGGCAACATTCAGGGTGAGCGTATACAGTCCCACCGCTGAAGTCAGGTTCGCCAAGTTACCGAGGATCCAGTGGATGCCGTCGGTGGTGCTGAGGGTTTGAATCGCAGCGTTCAGCGCGAGCGTAACCCCGTCTCGGATCAGGTTCAGGCCACTCAGGTCGAAGCCATTGACGGCCTCACTGAAGGTGATGCCCACCGCCATGACGGACGTGCTGCGGGGATCGGGGGCCACGTCGAGGATGTCGGCGGTGGGGGCGAGGCTATCGCTCAACTCGGCAGCGACATTGCTGATCATCCAGGCGCCGCGGCCGAACGTGCCGGAAGTAACCACATTGTCCGTCGCGTTATACCGCAAGTCATTGACCGGCGCATTGGGCATCCCGGTCCCCAACTCACGCCAGACGGTCGGCTGGGAAGTCCTCATGAAGTGGGCGCCACTTCGGCCACCGACCATCACGACACCTGGCATGACCGTGATCGAACGAGCATCGCCATCGAGGGAGTTATTGTTGCCGGTCAGCTCGGTCCAGCCGCCCGACGTGGCGCCGGCATCGGTGGTCCGCCAGAGTCGACCGTTGTAGTCGATGAGATAGGCGATCCGCCAGTCGCTCGGATCGACCGCGATATCCCGGGTATAAAAGCCGGGGAACGTGGAGAGGAGCGTGAACGGACCGCCGGCACCGGTCCGAACCATCAGTTGGGTCTCGGGGGTGTTGCCGCCGAAGTAGATAACCGCGGCGTTACCGGTCCCGCCATAGGCGAGCGACCGGGTAAAACCGGGGGTCACGCCGGCGCCGAGGTCGAGTTTGTTCAGGTTGTCGCCCTGGTCGAACGACTCATAAAGGCCGTTGGCCGTCCCGATCAACATGCGCGTCGGGTCGACCGCGTTGAGCTCGTATGGATTGAGGAACTGGGCTCCGCTGTCAACACTGAAGAGGTTACCGAGTCCGACGACGTTCAGCCCGACGGCGACGTTGCTGAGCAGCGTGTTGCTGCCGTTGTATGTGCGGCGGCGGAAGCCGCCGGGCGAACCGCCAAGGGTCTGCGAACTGGAGTAGCGTACCGAATTCCCGCCCACGATGGCCGTCTGGATCACGCTGCCGTCCGCCTGGTTCAGTGTGACCCAGGTCGTGCTGCCGGCGGCGGACTGCTGGCTGGATCCGGTATCCTGGGCGCCACCGACCAGGATATTGTTGAGCGGGTCATAGGCGAGGCCACCGGCATAGATCTCCGTATTCTGGAGATTGCCGTTGAGTGAGGTCCAGATGCCGGTGCTCGAGGTCGGATTGGAGCGGCGGTAGACGCCCCCATCGTCGGCCTCGATCAAGTTGCCCGCGGCGTCGAACGTCATCTCGCGGCTATCCGCATGAGGCGCCGAGCCGGGCAGGCCGGAACCGACTCCGTCGGGATCGGCGAAGTTATGTGTCAGCGGGGTCCACTGGCTTCCCGACGGCTGTGCCGCATCGCCGCGGAACAGTCGGCCCGTGAAGCTTGTGGCGCCGATGGCGTTGGGGAAGCCACCGGTGTTGGAGCCACGGCTCAAGGGCTGGCGATCACCGCCGAGGTAGACCACATTGGGATTGGTCGGGTCAGCAACTATCGAGAAGTGAATCGACCCCTGCCCACCAGAGATGTCCTCTCCCTCCATCACAGGTACGATGGGCCTTACGGGCTCGAGCCCTTGAACGGCCCGCCACACGCCCCCGCCGGCGTAGGCTCCATTCCCGGTGCTTCCGTTGAGCGAAAACGTGTTGGCGTTCCCGACCGTGATCGTCCAGGTTCCGTTCGCCGCGGTGTTGCCCGTGACTCCGGAGATCAGGACCCGGTCGCCGGTCCGCTGGCCGTGGCTCGCCGAGGTGACGACGATCGGCGCGGCGTTTGTTGCGCCCGTGATCGGGTTGGTGTCCACCTCAACGACCTCGGGGATATCCATCGCCGTCCACGCGTTGCCGGCGGTCTCCGACCGATAAATGGCCGCAAGCCGGCCATTGTTCAGGACTCCGAGATACACGACGTGCTGAGTCGCGCTGGAATGTACGGCCATCTCGAGGTTACTGCTCGCATTGCTGATCGGCGCCCCGACGGGCGTGACATTCACCCAGTTCACCCCATCGTCGGTACTCCGGAAGATTCCCGAGGTGGTGGCGGCGAAGAAGGTGGCCGGACTTGCCGGGTCGGTCACCAGGTCGAGTACCGGACCGGTGGGTAAACCGCCCGTACCGGAGACGACCGAAAAGCTGACGCCGGCATCGGTCGACCGCACCAGCCGGCCCTCATTGGTGACCCCTCCAATCGTGAAGCTGGTGGACGACGCCAGGATCAGGTTGCCCCGCCCGGCGACCCCCGAAACCCGCCGCCCGGAAAGCACCGACTGCCCCATCAGCGACCAGGAGTTGCCGCCATCGGTGGTCCGGATGAGGCCGGTCAGCGATCCGCCGTCGCTTTGGAAACTGCTATATCGGCCAATCCCGGCGACCAGGGTATTGCTGGTGGCGTCGGTCGGGTCGAGCGCCAGAGCGCCGATCGAGAGCGAAGGGAGGTAGTCGGTCAAAGGGGTCCAGCTCGGACTCGAAGCAGTCGCGTTATCAGTCCGCCAGACACCACCATTGACTGTCCCGACCCAGAGGATGTTCGAGTTGGTCGGATGCGCCACGACCGACTGCGCGGCCCCGATAACCGGGTTCTGCTGGGCGGCCATTCCCTCGACCTGGCCGTTCTGGATCACATTCGGCCCCTGAGAGATCCAGACCGGGGCGAGTAGACAGCGATCCTCCAGCAAGATCCCCGCCTCCAGCGACCAGCGGTGGGAGCCGGAGCGTTGCCTACGCGCTGAGACATGTCGATTGTTAAGAATTCGGATCCGCTCGCCGAGTCTTAGAAGGGCTCTCATTCGAGGGTCTCCTTACACTCCCCGAACGTTGAATCCGTTCCCGGACGGAGGAGGATGGCCAAAGAATCGGCTCGCTTCCCCGAAGGGTTTGCTCATGGCGAGGGAGCCAAGATGTTTGATACCGGGCGACGCCAGTCGGAGTGCCAGCGGGGGAGCCGGCGGCAAACGGACGAGTCAGGGGCGTTCAGCCACTCGACGCCGGCGTACCGGCCGCGATGGGACGAGTACGTAGCATCGGCCGTTTGGTTGGTTAAATGCCCGCGCGAGCGCGCCGCGCATCCCAACTGAGGTGGAGATGGGGACGTGCGAAGACTTTCCCTGTGGACAGGCTCCAGCCGAACACCGCTGGAGGATTCGAATCCCTGTTCCACTGTTGTCCGAAGTCGATCAATCAATGTACGGCGACCTCCGTGCCAAGGGCCCTCCGGCCCTCGTCCGAAGGATTCTTGATCGTGAGCCAACCGCTCAAGGAATCAGATTCGATTCTCCAGAGAGATTATCATCTCGCTGATATCAATAGCAAGGTTTTTGTTTCGACCGTTTCGACATTCACCACTGTTAATCACTGCTGCCCGCAGATTACCATGTTCTCCAGTTCCCCGACCTCGGCTCAGACCCTGTTACGATAAGGGGAATCACGGAGGGAGACGACATGTCCCGTATCGGCCGCCTGTTGCGCTTTGATGGCGATCTCCGTGATGCGGCAGGCTTCGTGCAAAGTGAGGGGTAGCGGCGATTCACCACGCAACGATCGCACGAATTGCGTAAAGATATCTTCGGTTTTTTGCAGATCAAGAATCCGAGCCGGGCCGTCGGTGGTGCTGAGCGTCACCTTCCGCTCGACCAAGGCGGTCTCGATGACGCCACGAGTCCCGGCGATCCGCAACCGCTCGTCGGCATGCGAAGGCGCGTGGGCCGGACGCAGATAATCGAGCGCGACCGAGGCGACGCCGCCGTTGCCCATCGTTAACACAAAGGCCGCCTGGCTGCCGCAGGCTGGATATTCCGGTCGCGCTGTCGTTCCTTCTCGCCCCATCACCTCCGTGAACACATCCCCCAGAATCCAGTGCAGCCAGTCGAACGCATGAATGCCGACCCAGGGCGCGAGTCCCGGAAACGTCTTGCGACTGCGGTAGAAGTCCGGGCGGGACTTGCCCCACTTGTAGGTCTTCTGACTAAAGCTCATCAAAGGATCGCCGATGTCGCCGCCACGAACCGCCTGCCTCACGGCCGCCAACTCCGCCACCCCCCTCATCGTGTGCATGGGGACGAGGGCCGCCTTCGTCTTCGTCGCGGCCTGGAAAAGGCCCTCGAGCGCGGGCAAGTCCATCGCCAACGGCTTCTCCGCCATGACAGGCAGCCCGCGTTCAAGGCAGATGCCGACCCAAACCGGAATTTGATCACAACGGCCACAGACCTGCACCACATCCAAGCGCTCGGCATCGAGCATCTTCCGCGCGTCGTCATAGCGGCGCGTGTCCATCGTCTGGCCGGGGGCATGGTCGAAGGCGCCGGTGGTCTCCTCAGGCCCGGCCGTGGCGACCGCGACAAGAGTCAGACCGGGAACAAGCTTCAACGCGGGCGCATAGGTCTGCCAATGGCCCGTTGAACCGATCAGGCCGAGTCGCATACGACCACTCCTCTTTATTTTTTCTTTTCTTACAACGTGGGGCGTCGTTTTATCGAGCGGAAGCCCGGTCAGAATCGTAAGCACGCATTCCGGATCGGGCAGCCGTCCCACTTGACGTCCCACCATACCCTGCGCCCCCTGGCAAGGCGACAACCCCGTCGCCCGACGCCAGCGACCTCGATTATGAGGACAGGGGAGAGGATCGGCCGCATTCGATTCCGTAAGACATTTTTTGCAGCTTTGTTGGATATTCCTCCTGCTCCCGTTAATCTTGGGGGGATTGCAGTCGGCCGCTGGGAGAGTGACGGCTTTCGGATGGTCGACGACACTCGCGTTGGAAGCGATGGTGGAGTTTACCTTTGAGATGCCACGATCATTGGGTGACGAAGCACGGAACGACTGAGTCGGGCGCGTCCGGTTTCGATCGGGAGATTCACTGAATGAGGTATTCACGTCGGGATTTTCTGGCGGGAGCAGCATCGACCCTGGTTCTGGGAAGCGCCGGTTGGTCGGCCCAGCACCGGCCGAAGATCGCCGCTCTGACCACGGTTTTTCATAAATATTCACATTCCGAACACATCATTGATCGATTCCTGGATGGCTATGGCTGGGAGGGGAAGCATCATCGTCCGCCGATGGACGTGGTTTCCTTGTATGTCGAACAGGTCGGGAAAAACGATCTCAGTCGAGAGCGGGCCAAGCGGCACCCGCAGATGAAAATCTACCCCACCATCGCCGACGCTCTGAAATGCGGTGGGAGTACGCTGGCCGTCGATGGGGTCCTCCTCATCGGCGAACATGGCCAGTACCCAACCAACGAGAAACGGCAACACCTGTATCCCCGCTACGAGTACTTCCAGCAAGTCGTCGATGTGTATCGTCAGACCGGGAAGACGGCCCCCTTGTTTAACGACAAGCACCTGTCATGGAGTTGGGACCACGCCCGAGAAATGGTGGAAACCGCCAAAACCATGGGTTTTGGGCTCATGGCCGGCTCGTCGCTTCCCGTGACCTGGCGGCAACCTTCGATCGACTTGCCTCGAGGCGCGGAGGTCGAAGAGGCCGTCGGCGTGTGGAATGGGGGAATCGATGACGGTGACATTCATGTCATCGAAGCCTTACAGTCAATCGTGGAACGTCGCCGCGGCGGTGAGACCGGCGTGCGGGCGGTTCAGGCGTTGCGCGGGGACGCTTTCTGGAAAGCGCTCGAGTCCGGCTCGTGGGACGCTGGCGGTTGGGATCCAAAGTTGCTGGAAGCCTGCCTGAGCCGCAGCAATCAGCTCATTCCCGCTCGGCCCACTTACAACAACGTTTATCCTTCCAACGACGACCTCCGTCGCCTTGCCCCGGACTCGTACGCCTACCGCTTCGAGTACGCTGATGGACTCAAGGCAAGCATCATCCAGTTCCAGGCAGGACGCCGAAAGCAGACGGAGGGGGTGGTCGGGGATTGCAATGCCGCCGCCCGCCTGAAGGGGAATGAGATCTTCTCCGTCCAGTTTTACCTCCCGTACTACTCGATGAGAAACTTCTTCAGCCCCCTGGTCCATCACATCGAGTCCCTCTTTCTCACCGGCAAATCCCCTTATCCCATCGAACGCACGTTGCTCACGACCGGCATGACCGCCAGCGGTGTCGAGTCACTGTTCCAGAAGCAGAAACGCCTGGAAACCCCGCACCTGGCCGTCCAATACCAACCCACCGCCGAATCGACATTCTGGAGATCGTGAATGCTCACCCGACGAAACTTTCTGGCGGCAGCGGGCGTGGCTCCTTGGCTGGTCAACTCCGCTCTGGGCGAGCCACCGGCCCGCAAAAAGATCGCGATTATCACCTCGGTCTGGACCTATCTCTCGCATAGTCAGCATATGGGTGATCGCTTTCTCGTGGGCTACCCCCGCCATGGCCGGTGGCACAAACCCCCGATCGATGTGGTCTCCCTCTACGTCGACCAGAAGCCCGAGGGCGACCTCAGTGCTCAACGTGCCGCCGATCACGGCTTCAAGGTCTATCCAACCATCGCCGAGACGTTACGATGCGGCGGAGACAAGCTGGCCGTCGATGGTGTTGTGATTATTTGCGAACACGGCAAATATCCTCACAACAAGAAAGGCCAGATCCTCTACCCCCGCTACGAGTTCTTCCAGCAAGCCATCGACGTCTTTGAAAAAGACGGCCGCGTGGTTCCGGTCTACAACGACAAGCACCTCTCCTACAGCGCCGAGAAGGCCGAACGGATGGTCGCGGATTCGAAACGACTGAATTTCCCCTTCCTGGCAGGATCGTCATTGCCCGTCACGTGGCGCCTGCCCGCGGTCGAGGTTCCCTACGATGAGGTGATCGAGGACGCCCTCATGGTGGGCGTCGGCGGTTCCGATCCGATGGACTACCACGCCCTGGAAGCGATGCAGTGCATGGTCGAGCGCCGCAAAGGGGGGGAAACCGGCATCAAATCCGTGCAGTTGCTCGAGGGAGATGCCGTCTGGAAGGCCGGCGAGGACGGCTTGTGGTCGAAACGTCTCCTCGAAGCCGCCCTCTCCAGGAGCGACTCCTTGCAGGGGTATTCCGAACTTGACTCTCGCCCCCAGGACCTGGCCAACAATGGAGAACTTCCCAGGCTAGTCAAGAACCCAGCGGCCTACTTGGTCGAACGGAACGATGGCCTTCGCACGACCCTGCTCATGCTCAACGGTGCACTCCAGGATTACACCTTCGCAGCTCGTCTCAAGGGAGGGCAAATCCTCTCGACCCAGTTCTTCCTCTCCCCCAAACCGAACGTCACCTATTCGGCTTGCCTCGTGGCCCAGATCGAGGAGATGATCCTGTCGGGAAAGGCCCCCTACCCCGTCGAACGCACTCAGATCAGCAGCGCCATGCTCGACCGCCTACTCGACTCCAAAGTCGATGGACATCGACGTATCGAGACTCCCGAACTCAAGATTGCGTATCGCGCTCCACGAGAATCCCGATTCGGAGGATAAACCGATCCTGGAATGCGGTCTAATTCCCGACAACGGACTCATATTCCGAAGTCGAACTGACCGGCGAATCGGTGACCCCTCGGAAACAGGTTGGAAATCGATTCCGACGCTCCGAGTTTCCGAGGGAGTCACCCCGATTTGCCCGCGCCACGGTCGGCGGCTTCGAGGGAATAGGTCGGATCGGCCTCGTCCCAACTCACGTCCCCGGACGGCCCGTAGATTGCCGGGGTCAACGGGGCGTTCGCCATGCGGAGCCAGGTCTGCACCTGGGTCCGGTGGTGGCAGGTGTGAAGGACCCGCCTCCAGAACGTCCAGATTCGCTGTCGCATCAACCCGCCGAAAAAGGGCCGCTCCTCCAGCCACCACCCTGCGCTCGCCGCCGCGAACTGGGGCAAGCGGGCCTTCGCCAACCCGACGTACTTATCGATGTAAGCGGTGACCGTCGGGGAATCGCCCGGCGGCAGCAAGTCATTCACTGGCGGTTCCTCGGTCCCGACGAACTGAGCAAAGAACCGCCGCTCCGAGAGGACCTGATGAATCAGGATCGCCCGGATCGTATTCACCTTCACATGAGGTTTGAATTCCAACAGATCATCGGGGATTGCCCGCCAAACGCCGACCGTCTTGTTCGTCTCGCTCACGTAGGTTGTGATCAGGTGCTGAAACACCGGATCGGCGGCGACCGGCGCATCCACTTCGGGAATCGCGACGAACTCGTAATGCATCGCTCCACCTCTTCATCGACTGCGGGACGCCAATCAACTCGACACGACCTTGGTCCGCTGGGTTCCACCCGGCTTCAAGCGATCTTCGCCGGTTTCGAGGCCACTCGCACAAACCCTTGATGGAAGGCCAAGGCGTCGGACGACTCGTCGGTTCACCCATCGTCCTCGCCTGGCCGCTCGGGAAGATCGACCCGGTGCAAGCAGGCACGACTGCCACTGGGCATCTACGGTCGCGAGTCGTGAATATGCGCCGGCCTCGCTTGGGCTAGCGGCCGGCCCAGCGTGCGACCTCCGGCGTATACCGGTCGCCAGCCGCCGCACCGGGCGGGAAGGCATCGTCCAAGCGGGTCAGTTCATCCGGCGTCAGATCGAGTTCCGTCGCTGCCACATTCTCGTCGAGGTGACTCCGCCGCTTCATCCCGGGGATGGGAATGACTTGCGGCCCTCGGGACAGTACCCAGGCCAGGGCAACCTGAGCGGGCGTACTTCCGTGGGCCTTGGCGATCTGCTCCAGCGGCTCGAGCAAGGCCTGGTTGCTGGCGATATTCTCCTCGGTGAAGCGCGGGTTGTTGGCCCGCCAATCGCCGGGGGCAATCCGACCGCGATCGGTCAGCGTCCCGGTGAGAAAGCCCCGCCCCAGTGGGCTGAACGGCACGAACGCGATCCCGAGTTCCCGGCACACCGGCATGACCGTCGCCTCGGGCTCACGGGTCCAGAGCGAATACTCAGACTGGAGCGCGGAGACCGGGTGGACGGCATGGGCCCGCCTCAGCGTCTCGGGCGAAACCTCGGACAGGCCGATGGCGCGGACCTTACCTGCGGTAACCAGTTCAGCCAGGGCGCCGACCGACTCCTCGACCGGCACGTCGGGATCGATCCGGTGGAGGTAATAGAGGTCGATCCGGTCTGTCTTCAGCCGGCCGAGGCTCGCCTCACAGGCTGAGCGGATCCGGTCGGGGCGCCCATCGACACCAACGGTCGACGTGCCATCCGGCCCGACACGTTTGACCCACCCCGTCTTGGTCGCCAGGACAAACTCGTGGCGTCGGCCCGCCAGGGCACTCCCAACGAGCCCCTCATTGTGGCCGTCGTCGCCGTAGGAGTCGGCGGTGTCGATGAAGTCCACCCCGCGGTCGAGCGCATGGCGCAGCGTGGCCAACGACTCCGCCTCGTCGGCCGGTCCATAAGAGCCGGACATGCCCCAGCAGCCCAGGCCAATGGCCGAGACCTTGATACCGCTCTTGCCAAGCTCTCTGTGTCGCATGCCAAGCCCCTGGGTTCCGATCTTGCATCTCATCCGCTGCCAGGTTCAGGATACAACACGGCGAGGCGGCGGACCACGCTGCCGGGGCGCCACCACCGAGGAATGATCGAGGCCCGGGCGGTCCGGGCTGACCGATTGCCCCGAGCCGTCCGGGAAAACGAGGGGGCCGTTTCATCGCTCCCCGAGGTGCCCGCTGCACTGCGAAAGGATCTGGGCGGCGACCTGATTGGTGCTGTACCCACCCGGCAGACGCACCAGGGGCTTGACATGCCGGTCACAGTACAACTTCACGTCCCCGAAGGCATGGCTCGACCAGCGAATCGCCAGCAAGACCAGCGCAACGTCCGGACGCGCGATGGCCGGTTCGAACGTCGTGACCGACTGATGCTCCTTCGTCTCGAGCCAGACCAGTTCCTTCAGCCCGAGAGCCCGCTTCAACGACCGCTGGGTCTCCGGGCGTCGGAGTCCGCCGATCAACACGAGGCTCCTTCCCGAGATCAGCCGGGCGGCTTCGCGAACCCAGGCCGTCGGCTCATCAGTGACCACAGGAGCCGTGAGCGTTTGTCGGATCGCCAGGTAGCGGTCGATCTCCCGAAGTACGAGTCGAAATCCAGGGGGCATCTCCTCGCCTTCGGGGAGGTCGTCGAGGAGTGGAAGGAGCACTTCCCGAAACTCCCGACTGCTGGGTGGAGTCCCCTCGGCGATCAACTCCGCCACGAGACTGAAGATCGCCTGCCACGACTCATGCGACCGCCCGCCCTCGATCGGCGCGGCGAGCGAACGCAAGCGGTCGAAAAGCATCGCCTGTCGTTGCGATCCCGGACGACTGCCCGCCTGCGCCTCGATCCGAGCGAGCAGGCCCGGCCATCCCGCCGGATCCGCCATGTCATCGGCCCGCATGAACCGCTTGAGAAAGAGGTGTTGCCGGATCGCGGCATCCCGCACCCACTCGTAAACTTCCGATTGGTCCGGGTCTTCCTGAGCCTTGAGACGATGGAGCGCCCGCCGGAGCGCCGACTGGGTCTCGGCGAGCAGTGGCAGATCCCGCTCCAACCCGCCCCGCCGACGGTGAGTGTCTCGGACGAGGAGCAGTCCCTCGGCGACTGCCTCGAAAGAGCCGGCCACGGCGTCCAGCCGTGCAATATCCGGAGTCCCCTCGGGATCGTCGGTGCTGGCCCAGTAGAAGGCATCCGTGAGCTTCTCCGCCCACTCCACCATCGCCGGGTCACTCGGCGCCACCTCATCCGGCGACTCGCTCCGCTCGTGAATCCGCCGTTGACGTTCCGCCGCCCAGCGGGCCGCGTCCGCCTTCGCCCGACAACGGGTCGCGAGCGACTCCAACTCACGATCCTCATCACGCGCCGGGAGTTCTGGTTCCGGCCGAACTTTCGAAGGATCGAACGGCGGTTTCGATCGGCCGAGGGTCAATTCCCGGAGCGGTTCCCTCTCGGGCTTCGTGTCCGAGGGTTCGTGCTCGCCATGGGCTGGCGTCTCGTTCGGCATCGTGAGACTCCCGGCAGCTCTCCTGGGGCTCTCTTCAAATTCGTTAAGCTTCGCCGAACCCGTTTCGCCCTACGTCAACGCGAGCGGCCATGGCATCATCCTCGGCCTAACAATTCCCGATAGGGTGGGTACGGCCCACCATCTTAACTTCTGCTTTGGCAAGGCGATAGGGATGGTGGTCCGTGCCCACCCTACGGGAAAAATCGGACTCTGGCCGCCGATTAACATAAAAACGCTGACAAGTTCATAACTGATCAAGCGAAGCCTTACTTAAATTCTCATTCCAGGTCACTCATCGCCCAGGCGATCGGCTGAAACAGTGACTCGGACGTCGACCAGCCCCAGACTTTTCGTAGTCGCGGGGCGCTTCGGCCTGGTGTTTCCCCACAAGCGTGGCCGCCGTAGCCGTCATCGCTCACGGGCGAGCCACACATTCATCAGTCCCAATTCCGCCACTGCATTTGTTCCGAGTGCCCGGCCGGGATGCTTCTCACCGAATCCCCGAAACCAATCGCGCAGGTTGCTGGCCTCCGCCGTGACCTCGTCGAGTGTCGGGAGCGTGGTTACCCGTCGCACCTGCCTTGCAGGGGTTCTGCTTCACGGAGTCGCCGGGCCGGGAGGGGCTCGATTCCTACTCGCAATCGATTCTCGATGACTTCGAGTCGAGGCTTGCTTACGAGTCTCACTACAGGTGAAGGTTCCTTCATCAATTAAGGCCACACAAGTAAAGGCGCGACCTGAGGCAAGCCAGGAACGCCGTCTTGCGGGTTCAGATCGCACGCCTCAAAAACATCCCCGCCGCCCCCGAGAGGAGCTGACTCGATAGGCCCCTCTTCGAAGAAGAATCGAGCGTCCCTGAGCGAGAACCTCACCCGGCGGAGGACCGAGGCCGCCGCGTCAAGCCGGATGCGCACCAAGGTCCAGGTTGCCGACCTGATGGGGGTGTCGTGGCGCAGCGTCAACCGTTGGGTCACCTCGGGCCAGCTCAAGGCGATCCGGGCCGGCCGCGTGCTGCGCTTCGAATCGGCTGAGCTCGAGCGGTTCAAGGCGAGTTCGGCGGCCAGGTAAGTGGTAACGATGCGTTACCAGAAATCACTGTCCGCCGAAGGACCACCGTCCCGACGGTCTACTTGACCAGGAAGTCTTGCATGTGGTTGCCGCCGTTCGCTCCGGCGCTCAACCCCGCCTGGGCACCTTGAGTTTGCTTGCCCGGAGTCTCGTGCAGATCGTCCCGACGGCAAGCAGTCCGCCCCACACGGCCATGGAGCCAGGCTCGGGTATCGCCTCGAGGTGACCGGCTAAGCGGTAGATTGGCGTGGTGTCGCCTGCCGATTGATACCCTTCCCACACGAAACTCGCCTCCTCGAAATCTGAGGGGTGAATTAACGACGGCGGGAGTTGTCCCTGGAACGTCGTCGCGTCGTGGTCGACCAGGTGAATCTTCAAGACATGGCGATCGAGGGGCGTCCGCTCGGAATGAAAGGGGAAGCTATACGTTAAATCGAACCGATCCACCAACCCGCCCCCGGCGCCCGACTCGTTGTCCCCGATGCGCAATTCGGCGGAGGCCTCCGACGTGGTACCCATGCCGAAGCGACCGGCCATAATACCCGTCCAGATCTCCCCGGGCTTGAGGTTTCCGGTCGTGAGGGCGTGCACTTGCGATGTGGAAGGGTCGAGGTCGACTACCCCGTCTCCGATGCGGACGTCGACGATAAGCGGATCACCGGGCTCGATGCCCTCAAAGAGCCCATGGCCCCAATTGTCGTATGCTTCCGTCACTGTACCGAGGAATCGGTAGCCATGTTCGGTGACAGGCGATGCGTTGACGTCATGAGGCAAGGCGAGACCAGCCAGCCCCAGGGTGGTGAACAGCACAAGATGGCGCAAGTCATCCTCCATGAAAAATCGATGCTCGATCCCTTCGAGTCGACAGGCAAGTCAGGTTAGCGGCACTTGATCCAACTTGCAAGTCGTAGTGGCGAGCCGACGCCACAGCGAACGGGGCGAGAGCTCGCAAAATCGGCGATCTCCTCGGTCAAGTCGCCGTCGAGGCCTCAGCTCATCGGCAGGGCGCATTGTCCTCATTCCCGCGAGTGGGGCGAACTCCGACTTCGAGAGACGTTACTTACCCGATCGACGTGAAATCCTCCCTCATCGCACAGGCAACATGCCCGCCGTCCCTCTCAGGTCGTGCAGTTCCTCGTCGTTGTACACGCCGGTCGCGAGTTCCACCGTCGAATGCCTGAGGAACTCTTTAAGTTGGAATTGGGGACATTCGCGCATGAGCGATTATGGCATTCGACAATCTGCACGCAGCCTGTATTCTGGACAAATCTATACCCACAAGGGATTCCTTCTCGCGGCGAAACGAATCCAAGCCATGCTAGCGAGTATCACTTTTATTCAAGTTTATATTACCGACACGCGGCCTAGATCGGCTCACTTTTACACAAATTTGAATTGCCAGCATGTGGCCTGCGGTCATAAATACCACTGTGCTCCACAGCGGACGCGATTACGCCCCTTCCATCTCATGACAGCCAAGGCGATCCCTTGTCTCTGCGTGGTATACGCCCCTTCCATCTCATGACAGCCAAGGCGATCCCTTGTCTCTGCGTGGTATACATGCGATCAAAACAAGAGCGGATTCTACCTTCCACGAAGAACCAGTTGGGGGAGGGTGATTTGCTGGAACCGCCCGATCCCGAGACAACGTGAGGGCGTGCGTTTTTGAGCAGAGTTCAGAACTTTTTTTTGGACCCGCCAACGATGCGCACCACACGCACCACCCCAAAAGTGTACTCACAAAGGGAGTACACTTCAATTCCGATTGGCGTGTTCACCTAGTCACTCGCCGCCTGTCCCTCAACCATCGGAACGGTAGGCCGGCGAGGCAACTGGCGAGGAGTAGGAGCGACCCCGTGAATAACGTTGCCAGGAAGTATTCGAGGCTGGACAGCTGCTCTTGCGGCGTGCCGAAATCCGTCGTCGAACTGCCCGAGATCCAGGCGACGAGTGTTAGGCTCACCACGCCCGCGACCATTTGAAGGAGGGGGAAAAACTGGGAGATGGCGACGATGATGCCGCCAGCGATGAGCATGAGCCGCATGTCACGCGATCTCGCGCCTGCAATGTCGCCGAGGAGCCAGAGTATCGCGATCGCCATCGCCATGCCGATCTCCCCGAGCTGCTTGCCGTCATCCCACAAGGATGAGGCAAACCACATCGGAGCGACGAGATTGGCCGCGAAGATCGCCGTCCAGACATGATGCCAGAGCAAGCCCCCACGCGGCCCCTGTGGCTTGGCGCTCACATGGGTTGGGGGAGTTGCCGGATCTTCAAGCCTGCCGGTTGACACTTCGGGGGTCTCCTGGGCCAATGCGTCCGCGCATCCAAAGTAACCCGCCTCATCTTATAAGTCTATTGATGACATTCGACAATTCGCACGCAGTTTGCGTAAGCTGGATAAGGCCATGTCTGCAAGGGATTCCTCCTCGCGGATTTATAAATTCCAGCCATACAATCTGCAACATTCCACGTCCTTCTTGACATAACAAACACGTCACATGCGTTAATAAGTGCCACTTTTCTCCACAACGGCCGTGATTACGACCCTTCCATCGGATCACAGCCAAGGCGATCCCTTGTCTCTGCGTGGCGCACATATCATCAAAGAAAAATTGCTTGTTTATTCGACAAAATTACAGCAGGTTTCGGCGAACGCGATCAATGATCAGCGGCAATTCGGGCACGTTTTCCAACGAGTTTTGATAAAGCACAAAACCGGTCAACCACCCAAGATGTAACCGTTCACGGCCTTGCGCGATCGTCCCAGGTATGGTAGCGTCTCTTTCATGACGATGCCTCCACCACTCCCTGAGGAACTCTTCGCCTCGCTGCCTGTCGCGGTTCAGACTTACTTGCGCCAACTCGAAGCATTTGCCACACAACTCGCGGCGCAGGTCGCTCAACTCGAAGCCAAGCTCCAGCAGAATTCGTCCAACTCCTCCCGCCCTCCATCCTCCGATGGTCCTCAGCACAAGCGGGGCGTGCCACGTCCGCCCAGCCAGCGGCGACGCGGCGGGCAGACCGGACATCCCAAACATGACCGCGTGATCTTGCCTCCCGATCAAGTCGTCGATTACAAACCGTCACACTGCGGACGTTGTGGCACCTCACTGGCTGGCGACGATCCCGATCCCTCCATCGATCAGGTGATCGAACTCCACGAGAAGCTACGGTGGGTCACCCATCATCGCCGCCACACCCTCGACTGCCCTCTCTGCCAGGCCCGAACTACCGCAGCCCCAGTCCCCGAGGCGGCCAACGGCTTTGGCCCCAGAATCCAAGCGGCCACAGCCTACTTCAGTGGCGTCGGCCGGCTCAGCAAGCGAACCATCGCTTTACTCTTCGCCGATATCTACGACATTCCCATGGCCTTGGGCAGCGTCAGCAAGCTCGAAGCCAGGACCAGTCTCGCCTTGCACTCGATCCACGACGAGGCCTTGAATCACACACAAACGCGCGACGCCAATGTCGATGAGACCGGCTGGAAACAAGGCAAGAAGAAAGCCTGGCTCTGGGCCGCGGTGACCCGCCTGGTGACCGTTTTCTTGATCCGTAGGCAACGCAATCGGGGAGCCTTCGATGATCTGGTCGGATCTACACCCGGCGTGCTGACGACCGATCGATACTCGGTCTACACTCACCTGCCCAGCGAGAAACGCCAAATTTGCTGGGCGCATCTCCGCCGCGATTTTCAGGCGATGATCGATCGTCGTGATCCAGGTTCGGGGGTCGGCGAAGAGTTGTTGCTATACGCCGATATCCTCTCCCAGGAGTGGGGGAAAGTCCGCGCCGAGATTCGCACCCGGGCCTGGTTTCAGCGGGAGATCCTCCCCTGGTTACGTGAAGAGGTCCATCTCCTGCTTGAGTCCGGATCGCAATGTGGCGGCTCGAAGACCGCCGGCGTTTGTAGCGAACTCCTGTCCCTTGAGGCAAGCCTTTGGACGTTCGCGTCGAGGCCTGGTGTGGAGCCGACGAATAATGCGGCCGAACGTGCCGTCCGTCATGCCGTCTGTTGGCGGAAGACGAGCTATGGCACCGACAGTGAACAGGGCAGTCGGTTCGTGGAACGGATCTTAACCGTGGTGGCCAGTTGCCGATCCCAGGGCCGCGACGTGTTGAAATTCCTCACTCAAGCCATCATGGCCCACCAGAATGGGTCTCAGAAACCATCGATCCTGGGCGATGGGGCGTGAACGCTTACACAAAGCGAGCTTGGTCAATTCGCCAGCATTCGAGGCACAACCATGATCCCACGTCCTCGGTGCCGACGATGCGTTGCCCACACCTCCGGCATGGCCGCCAGTCCAAAAAGAGGCCCGTGCAAAGGTCCGGCGCTGATCCTCCCATGCCACTCCGTCCCATGAATTGCGGCAAGCCTTCAGGACAGGTCTCCTCGTGCTCTGCTCGTCGCACGCCCCTCCCTGAACTTGCGAACGCCGCGCCGAAAGAATTGGGATAGCCCCTTTGCTTTGTTCGGTATCGAACGGATCAGGGCTCGTCATTCACGGTAGAGTGGACAGTACGCTACCCGCCACATAAGCCATCGGCATCTCGCGATTGGCGTCCGCCTAGCCGAATCGCTAACGAGAGCGAACCGATGCCTTATCCCACTCGATCGCCGCACGCCCCGACCGAGAGTCATCTCCTGGCCGCACTCCCACTGGATGAGTACGACAGGATTCTCGCCCACGCGGACATCAAGTCGCTCAAACTTCGGGACGTCCTGTACCGGCCGGGTAGCCCCCTCGACTATGTCTATTTCCCCCGGAGCGGGGCCCTTTCCACGATCCTGATCATCGTCGATGGCCAGTCCGCCGAGGTCGCTGCGGTGGGCATCGCGGTGATGATCGGGATCCCTGCGTTCCTGGGGGCCGAGGCCTCCTCGGTCCAGGTGATCTGCCAGATTCCGGGCGAAGTCGCCCGGATGCCCGTGTCGGCATTTGCGGGCGAAGGCCGTCGCGGCGGCCCACTCCACGAGGTACTCTCGCGTTACACCTAATATCTCCACGGTTCGACGGCGTGGATGGTCGCGTGCAATGTCCTCCACCCGATCGAAGAGCGATGCGCCCGATGGTTGTTGATCAGCGCCGATCGGGCCGGGGCGGATGAATTCCCCATGACTCACGAGTTCCTCGCCCTGATGCTCGGGGTCCGACGTGCGAGCGTCACACTCGCCGCCGGGGCCCTGCAGGGGGCGGAATTGATCACCTATCGTCGCGGCCTGATGAGGATCCTCGACCGGGAACGGCTGGAAGACGCCTCGTGCGAATGCTACCGGGCCATGCGCGATGAGTACGAACGCCTATTCCCGTGACACCGAGGCGGGTCGAGCGAGATTCGGCAAGGAAAAACCTGGTGGGTTCGATATCGAACCGACCTCCCTCCTGCTCTTTCAGAAGATAGCCAGTAGTCGTCACATCCTGGCGACTCGGTGCAAAGGCCACGGTGCCGGACTCGCGTGGCCGCACAAACCTGCCGAGCGGGTCGTGCTCCGCTCCCGGCAGGGCCATTGATGATAGGCACTCCATCCCCCCGATGGGACGCTGACGATGGAGATCCGATTTCCCGCCGAAACCTATCCGCTCTGCATCATCTGCCAACGGCTCCGCCCGAGTGACGACGGTCCTTGAGATGCGCCGCCTTCCCGGAGGGGATCCCCGGCGAACTCCTCGAGGGCACAGCCGATCACCGCCGACCCTACCCGGGGGATCGCGGGATTCGCTTCGAGCCCG
Source organism: Singulisphaera photorubra (assembly GCF_045290345.1). Classification (GTDB taxonomy): domain Bacteria; phylum Planctomycetota; class Planctomycetia; order Isosphaerales; family Isosphaeraceae; genus Singulisphaera. Next base: position 9,581,988 of record NZ_CP155447.1, read on the forward strand.
ACTGGGACGCCCCACCCCAGGCGTTGGCCCAACTCGCAGCCCTCTCGCCGGCGCTTGGGGATCCGGTCCTGCTGCGTTCTCCTGAGGCGGGTCTCTGAATCAGGTCGTGCTCGATCCGAGGAATCCTCACGAGGCGAAACCATGTTCGATTACAAGGGGCTTAAAGCTTGGTCGGACGAGGAGTGGAATCGGCTTCCCAAGGGAGTCACAGATGGTGGTCGCGACGAAAGTCCGCAAGTCCGCCGCCGAGCTCGAGACGGCATGGGCCCTCTTGTGGCTGATCTCGAAAACGGAACGCCATGTCGCGGCCCTAACCCTCATCGGCGCCAAGCGAGATGACATGGTTGCCGGCAAAACGCTCCAGGAATGGGCGGAGCCTCAACTGGCCGCATTCCGACGTGGCGAGGACTCGTCCATGATCCCCTGGAGGCGCGTGGCGAGAATCCTCCGGGACCGTTTGCCGGCCCCGGCCAACGTGGGCTGACTGAACCCCTGCCCTGCCCTACGGCCCGGGATCCGTTCCGATGCCACGTAATCGACCGGGGCCAGGGACGGCGCCGGTCCCCCGGCCCTGGACTCAACATCTGGGGTCGTTTTTGTTGCATCTGAATACCCCGCCTGAATTCTCTGCCAGGGCGGGGAACAACAGGACCAGGACCATATCACCGAGTTGGAGCAGATGGTCGGGCGCCTCACCATGGAGCTGGAAGTCGCAATAAAGCCTCGACCTTGCTCCCCCCGGCCCTGAGGCGAGACGCGAGGTCGTCCTGAGGCTGGCGGCCGAGTACCCGGTCCGGCTGATCTGCCGGGCGACCGGCTGGCCGCGCAGCAACGTCTACCACGAGGCCACACCGGCAGCCGACGAAGGGCGGCTTCGGCAGCGCCGGGGCGGCTGACCGCCCGGTGGTCGACCTACGGCCATCGCCGGCTGACGGTCACGCTCTGCCGCGAGGGCTGGGCGGTCAACGGCAAGCGGGTCCGGCGGCAGATGGCCAAGATGGGCCTGAAGAACAAGACCCCGGGCCGGCGACGGCGGGCGACCGACAGCCACCACGACTTTCCCCGCTAGCTGAGACGTAGGCGGCATCGAAATGGACCAGAATCGGCATCCCCCCAACCGAAATGCCCGTTCCCACTACATCACTCGGTGATGAGCTGAGTTCGCATCCACCCCGGTAACCATCGAACCCACCCACCGAACCGGGTGATGAAGGATCCGCCGGGACGGCCGTCAGAGTCTCCATCCAGGAGTCGGCCCGATGTACTGGTCAAGCCGACCGACTCCGCCCCGGCGACGGTCAACTGGAAGCGGAGTCGAATCGGGAGCCTGACGATCGGCGTGAGAGTCACGACCCGCCCGGTGGGATCGAGTTTCACCGACCGCATGGCGATGTGACGATCGTTTCGAGTCCCGAACCGCCTGTCCCGTCCCAGGCCGACCAACCGGTAATTGCTCACATCGACGGCCGTCGCCGGTTGGAGCGGTTGGTTGAACGTGAGCACTAGCCGGGTGGGCTGGCGATGAATGCCGGACCTCCGGAAGCCCTCGACGACCAGGGGAGGACTGGGCGTGGCGGACGTCACGGTGAGAGTCAGCGTTGTCTCGTTGTTGACCGGACCAGGGTCCGGCTCGTTGGCTCTCACGCGGGCCGTATTCGAGAGCGTTCCCGCCGACCGGGGCACGAGGATCAGGGTGACGGTGGCGGAGGCACCAATGGGGACCGAGCCCAAGTCGCAGATCAGGGTGGAGCCGACGACCCGGCAGTCCCCCTGGCTTGCGGTGGCCGATGCGAGGCTCACATCGTCCGGAAGCGTATCGACAACGGTCACTCTCGTGGCGATCGAAGGGCCGAGATTCGTGACCGTGATGGAGATCGCCACGCCTTCTCCAGCCCTGGCGAAGTCTGGCGCCGCGGACTGGCTCAACGAAAGGTCCGAGCTGTTCGGGACCGTCCCCGCGGCATTGATGAGTTCGACCTGTTCAAACGCGGTGTACGCGACGGTTGCAAAGCCTTCTGAGGTGATGGTCGTTGGGGTCAGGGTCACGGCCTGGCCGCGGGCATCGAAGCGGAGGGTATCCCCCGGCCGGGTTCCCGGTGGGCCCCCGTCAACCCGTCGTGGGCCGGGGGACGCCGCGAGGGCGATCGTGTCGGTGAAGCGGGAGCCCACGACGTTCTCGAAATCTCCGACGAGCTGGACCGTGCCGCCCGGGGTCACCGCCTGGACGGCCTCCGAATCCAGGTCGAGCGTGATGCCCGCGCCGGCCGTGGAGAAGTCGAGGGTGTCGTCGCCGAGCGTGTCGATGAGGACGTCGCGGCTTCCGTCGCCGGGCGAGAGGACGTAATCATCGCTGCCGTCGCCGCCGAGCAAGCGATCGTTGCCCCCGCCACCGAACAGGCGATCATTGCCGGGCCCGCCGTCCAGGGCGTTAGCGAGCGGGTCGCCGATGAGCGTATCGTCGCCATCGCCCCCGGTGGCGTCCTCGACTCCGCGGATCCCGCCCGGGACCCCCGTGGCCGTGCCCGCGGACATGTCGATCCTGGTCGGATTCCGGAATGCCGCCTGGTCGATCCGGTCGCGGCCGCCCTGGCCGTCGATCGCTCCGTGCAACGTCACGCCGTCGGCCGCGAAGGTGAAGGCATCGTCGCCTCCGCCACCCGAGAGGCTTGCTGCGGTGTCCGATGCGATCTCGAATCGGTCCTCGGCCGAGCCTCCCCTGAGGGATTCAAAGGCGGAAAAGTTCAAGGAACTGGACGGGCCGTCGGCATAGGTCGAGATGGCGCCTAGCGTCCACCTGGAGGGCGTGTCCCGGCCCCGGAGGATGTCCGGACCGCTGTTCAGCCCGCTGCCGACGAACGTGTCGACGCCCCGGAAGCCGCCCCCGCTGATGGAGCTGTCTTCGGCCCCCGCATGGCCGCTCGCATCCGAAGCCGTCAGCACCACGGCAACGGAGCTGGCGAAGCCGTCGTAGTCGAGCGTGTCCCGGCCCCCCTCGCCGTCGATCGAGCCGGTCAGGATGGCGATCCCACGGAACAGGAAGCGGTCGTCGCCCTCGCCCCCGGCGACCTCGGCCGCCAGGTTCCCCAGGGAGTCTCCGATCAGGTGGAACGTATCGTCGCCCCGGCCGCCCTGGAGTGTCTCGAAGCCCGCGAACCGGAGTGTACCGGCACCGTCGCTATAACTTGGGGTACCGTCCAGGCTCCAGGTGCTGGCTGCGCCCTCTCCCATCAGGCGGTCTGTACTGGTGCCGCCGATTAAGATGGCGATGTGCTCGAATCCGCCGCCGATGCCCGTCGCCGTGCCGTGAAAGCCCAGGGCGTCGGAGCCGCTCAGCTGCACATCCAGGGGGTCGCCGACGTCGCCGAAGTCCAGGGCATCGCCGCCCCCGCCCCCGTCGAGCACGCCGGAGAGGCTTGTGCCCGCGCCGAACACGAACGTATCCGCCCCAGCGCCGCCGACGAGGTCCTCGACGGAAGTGAAGGTGTAGGTCGCGAATGGTCCGAGGGCAGGGCCGGCCAGGCTCCCCTCGTCCGGAGCGGTCAGGATCCAGAGGGCCGGCAGGTCGGGGCCGATCAGCCGGTCGCGCCCCCCGCCGCCGTCGACCTGGAGGCTCGCGAGGGAGGGGAAGTGGGCGGGGACGACGCCGCGGAGGTCAATGAGGTTGGCGTCCGGCTCGGGACCGCCAGTGATCGTGATCGCCGTGATCTCCTCGCACGCCGCGGCCCCGGAGTCCGGGTCGTCGCCATCGACCTTCACGAGCCCATCGACGCACTGGACGACGACCGCGTCAGTTGAGTCGCTGACGATGGCGAGGACACCGTCCTGGCCCAGAGTGGAGACGACCGACAGCAGGTCCCTGCCTTCGAGCGGCTCGAGCACGAGGGCCCGACGGGTTGGCGGTTTGCGACGCAGGTGGCGAACCGCTATATCCGGGCGAGGAGGACGGTCATCCCTACGAACCTTTGTGTCATACTCATCTTGCGCCTCGAATACGTACGGCGCCCCGTTGCCGCCGAAAGGCGCTGGTGGGGGAGATCTCCTGCGTCCGGAAGAAGGCCTGCTCAATTCGGAATTATAGCATGAGTTCGCAGACAGTCCGAAACTCGCGGACTCCTTCGTCGGGCGTACACTCCGACCAGCGAGTCTGGTGTCGCACTCTCCACGGTGGGAGGGATCCCCGACCGGGAAAGGAAACACCCGAGCCCAACCCGGCCCGGGTGCCTCTGCTTCAGGACGAGACGACTCGGTCTCAGAAGTTATCCCGACGCTCGGTGCCCCCCGTGTTGAGGTCATTGACGACATCGTTCGGGAAGAGGAGGAACCAATCCAGCCCGTCGTCGCCGTACAGGGAGTCGATCGCCGCGTCGTTGAGGACGGTCGCGCCGGTCAGGAAGAAGGCGCCGTTGCGGCCGCCGGCGACGGAGCCGTTGAGGTGGCTGATGCGGGTGGCATAGTCCAGATCGGTCCGGCTCCACTCGGCCATGATCGCGGTCAAGGCCCCGATGTTGCTGTCGTAGCTGGTGCTGCCGCCGATCAGCATGTCGTCGCCGTTGCCACCGGAGAGTGCATCGGCCCCGGCGCCGCCGATGAGGATGTCCGTGCCGGCGTTGCCCGACAGCGTATCATCGCCGCCATTTCCGACGAGGATGTCGTTGCCGCCATTGCCCGTCAGGACGTTGGCGCCGGTGCCACCGGTGAGGATGTCGTTGCCGGAGCCTCCGATGACGTTCTCGAAGTTGAGGACGCCGCCACTGGCTCCGCCCTTGATCCCCAAGGCCGCGCCGTTGGACAGGTCCACGCGGACGCTGGTCGCATAGGACGCGTAGCTGAGCGTGTCGAGGCCGCCACCGCCATTGATGCTCCCGGTGAGGGTCCTGCCGCTGCCCATCGAGAAGGTGTCGTTGCCGGACCCACCGGTCAGGTTCTCCACCCCTGAGAAGCCGAAGGATACCCCGGTGCTGGTGATGGACCCACCGTTATTGGCCGAGATGGCCGCCGTCAGGGCGTCGATGGAGAAGGTGAAGTTGAGTGTGTCGGTGCCGCTCCCTCCGTTGATGCTCCCGGTGACGCCCGCTCCTGCGGAGAACATGAAGGTGTCGTTCTGGCCGCCGCCGGTCAGATTGCGGACCTGGGAGAACGCGAAGCTGCTGCCGAAGACTAGGTTGTCCGCGGTCCCTTCGCCGGTACTCGTGATCGACCACAGGTTGGCGTTGTTGGCACCGACCAGCGTGGTGGAGCTCGAGTTCGAGTTCCCGACGAGGGTCTCGATTCTGACCATGCCGGTAGTGCCCGTGGCGGCGGCGGCGGCGAGGTTCACCGTCACTGCCGACGTGTAGCCCGAGTAGGTGAGCGTGTCGGCGCCATTCTCGCCGTCGATCTTCCCGCTCAGAAACACACCGTTGGCCTGGAAGTCGAAGGTATCGGCGTTGTCGCCGCCCTTGAGCGTCGCCGTCGTGTTGGCCCGGATGGCGAACGTATCTACGCCGTCCCCGCCCTGGAGGATTTCGAAGGCCGAGAAGTTCAGGATCCCGACGCCATCGCCGTAGGTCTTGGCGGTGTCGAGGATCCAGGTGCTATCGGAGTTCCCACCGCTCAGGGTGTCGGTGCTGGAACCGCCGATGATGGTGCCGATGTTGCTGAAGCCGGCGTTGAGCGAGGTGGCCGTGCCGCCGAAGCCGGTGATGGCGTCCGAACTCGTCAGCGTGACCGCGACGGCTGACGAGAAGCTGGAGTAGGACAGGGTACCGCTGTCGGCTTCACCGTCGATGGAGCCGGTCAGCATGGCCGCACCGCTGAGGTTGAAGCTGTCAACGTCGCTCCCGCCCTTGAGGTTGGCGGTCGTGTTGGCGGAGACATTGTAGGTGTCGATCGCCGAGCCACCCTGGAGCGTCTCGAAGGCCGAGAAGTCGAGGGTGTTGCTGCCGTCGGAGTAGGTCGGCGTGCCGTCGAGGCCCCACGTGCTGGCGAGGTTCTCGCCGTTCAGGGTGTCGGAGCTGCCGCTGCCGCCCTGAGCGACGTTGATGCCGCCGAAGCCGGCGGTGAGCGAGGTGGCCGTGCCGGCGAAGCCGGTGACGCCCGAGCTGGACAGGGTCAAGGTGACAGGTGTCGAGACGGTATAAGTCAGCGTGTCGCTGCCGCCCTCGCCGTCGATCGAACCGGTCAGGGCCCCGTTGGTGGCCATCGCGAAGGAGTCGGCACCCGAGCCGCCCTTCAGCGTCGCGCTGACGGCGTCCGAGATGGTGAAGGCGTCGCTGTCGCTCCCGCCCTGGAGCGTCTCGAAGCTGGAGAAGGCCAGGCTGTTCGCGACGCCGTTGTCCTTATAGGTGAGCGACGCACCGAGGGACCAGGTGCTCGCGGCATTCTCGCCGGTCAGGGTATCCGAGACGGAGCTGCCGGTCAGTACGTCGATGCCGGCGAAGGGGCTCGTGAGGCTCGTCGCCTCGGTGCCGGTGTAGCCGTCGGCGGCCGCGGCGCTCAAGACCACGTTGATCGCGGAACCGTAGCCGCTGTAGCTGACGGTGTCGCTTCCGGCCTCGCCGTCGATGGTGCCCGACAGCACGGCCGAACCGCTGAAGGCGAAGCTGTCCGCGCCCCCGCCACCCTTGAGCGTGGCCGAGCTGTTCGCCGAGATGGCGAAGGTATCGGCGTCCGAGCCGCCCTGCAAGGTCTGGAAGGTGCTGAGGGAGAGCAAGCTCGTCCCGTCGTCATAGGTGGGCGATCCGTCGAGCCCCCACGTGCTGGCTCTGTTCTCGCCGGTCAGGGTGTTGTTCGAGCCGCTGCCGCCGGTGATGGCGTTGATCCCGCTGAAGCCGCCGGTCCCGGTTCCGGTGCCGATGAAGCCGTCCGAATCCGAGCTGGTCAGGATGATGGAGACATCCGTCGTGTAGGCGGACAGGTTGAGCGTATCGCTGCCGCCCTCGCCTGCCGCGGTGCCGGTCAGGGTGACGCCGTTCGAGAGGGCGAAGCTGTCATCGCCGGCCCCACCCTTGAGGGTGGCGGTGGTGTTCGCCGAGATGGCGAAGCTGTCGACTGCAGAGCCGCCCTGGAGCGTCTCGAAGGCCGAGAAGTCGAGGGTGTTGCTGCCGTCGAAGTAGCTCGGCAACCCGTCCAGACCCCAGTTGCTCGCCACGTTCTCGCCGGTCAGAGTGTCGGAGCTGCCGCTGCCGCCCTGGATATTCGCGATGTTGCTGAAGCCGCCGCTAAGCGAGGTCCCGGTGCCGTTGAAGCCGGTGCCGGACGAGCTGGACAGGGTCACGGCGACGGCCGAGGTGACGCCGGCGTAGGAGAGGGTGCCGCTCGCCGCCTCGCCGTCAATGCTGCCGGTCAGGGAGACGCCATCGGCGGTGACGTTGAAGGCGTCGAGCCCACCGCCGCCCTTGAGGCTCGCTGTGGTGCTGGCCGAGATATTGAAGGTGTCGATCGCCGAGTCGCCCTGGAGCGTCTCGAAGCTGGAGAAGGCCAGGCTGCCTCCCGTGCTGTCGTTGTAGGATGGCGCGCCGTCCAGCGTCCAGGTGCTGGCGACGTTCTCGCCGGTCAGGGTGTCGGAGCTGCCGCCGCCGGTGATCGCGTTGATCCCGCTGAAGCCGCCGGTCACCCCATCGGTACCGGCGTAGCCATTCGCCGAGGAGGAGGAGCTCAGCGTCACGCTCAGGGCGGTGGTGTAGGCGGACAGGTTGAGCGTATCGCTATCATCCTGGCCCGCGACGGTGCCAGTCAGGGCGATGCCGTCGGAGAAGACGAAGCTGTCGGCGCCGGCGCCGCCCTGGAGGGTGGCGGTGGTGTTGGCCGTGACGTTGAAGGTGTCGGCCGCCAAGCCGCCCTGGAGCGTCTCGAAGGCGGAGAAGTTGAGGGTGTTGCTGCCGTCGAAGTAGGTCGGCGTGCCGTCGAGCGCCCAGGTGCTCACCGCGTCCTTGCCCTGGAGGACGTCCCCGCCCACGGCGGTCCCGGTGATCGTGTCGATGCCGTCGAACGTGCCGGAAACGCTGGAACTCTCACCGCCCGAGTAGCCGTTGGCGTTGGAGGTGCCGGAAAGGACGACGGTGATCGGCACGCCGTAGCTGCTGTAGTTCAGGGTGTCGCTGTCGCCCTCGCCGTCGATGCTCCCATCGAGGAAGGCTGGGAAGTTGGCGGAGTTGTTGTAGTTGAAGTTGAAGGCATCGTTCCCGGCACCGCCTTTGAGCGCGCCCGTCGCCGTTGCGATAAAATCATTGCCGGTGATGTTGAAGGTGTCGACGTCTGAACCGCCCTGCAGCGTCTCGAAGCCGCTCAGGGTCACTGAGGCGGAACCGTCGTTGTAGGTCAGGCTGTTCGCGAGCGCCCAGGTGCTCGCCACATTCCGGCCGTTCAGCGTGTCGGTGCCGTCCCCGCCCTGAAGCGTGTCGACCGAGGTGAACGCGAGGGCGCTTAGTCCGTTGATGTTGCCCGCCTTCGGGCCGGTGAGGGTCCAGGTGTTCGTCCCGTCGATCGTCGCCAGCGTGTTCGACCCGGTGCCGCCGTCGTAGGAGACGTTGTGACCGAACGTCCAGGTCCCGTCGTTCGTCAGCGTGTCGTCTCCACTTCCCAGGTCGACGGTGATCAGCGGGGCCGAGCCTGAGCCGATGACGATGTGGGCAACCCCGGTGCTGGGGTCCACGTCCGTGGAGTCTTCGTAGTCGCCCGTCCCGCCGTTGCCGATCAAGTCGTGGGACAGCCGGATTTCCGTGCCCCCGCCGTCGATCCCGACGGCCACCTCCGACAACATCAGGGTATCCGCCGTCGTGCCGTTCTGGTCGCCGGCGAAGGTGACGGTGCCCGCAGCAACGCTTAAGGACGTGATGTCCACTGCGAACAGGACGCGGCTGTCGAGGGTCTCGAGTAGCGGCCGGTGGCGCCGTGCCGCGATCCGGGATCCCGGCGTGCGAGAGCGGGGGAACCGGCGCCGCCGACTTCGCTGGCGAGCTTGCTCTTCGCGGATTGTCATAGGACTCTTTGACTCTTGCTCTTCGCGGATTGTCATAGGACTCTTTGACTCTTGCTCTTCGCGGATTGTCATAGGACTCTTTGACTCTTGCTCTTCGCGGAATGTCATGGTGCTCTTTGGCTCTTCTCGGGTCTGTGGCGCAGGCGACGGGGAACAGTGGTTGTTCCAGGTGGCGGTGCGCCGATCTGTCAAATGGAGGTCGGGGTCGATCGGGTTGGACGCGGTAATGTTCTGTAAATATGTGTCACTATTTGGACACGGCCGTGACTCCTTGGGTGCGCGGCCGACGCGCGGCCAATCGGTCTCGTGCCCGTCGCGAACACGCTCTAAAGGGCACTGCTCCGGGACGGCGCCTCGGCCTTCGGGGCTCTCCTTCCGTCGCCCATCATGGGGCGGGCGCCTCCCGGGAGAGGATCTCCAGGAAGGACTCCACCACGCGCGGATCCAGGTGCGTCCCGGAGAGCGACCGGAGGTGCTCGTGGACCTTCTCTCGCGGCCAAACCTTCCGATACGGACGGTCGTAGCTCAGGGCGTCCCAGATGTCCACGGCGGCAAAGATCCGGGCCACGAGCGGGATCTGCTCGCCGTCGAACCCGCGGGGATAGCCGCTGCCGTCCCATTTCTCATGGTGGTAATACGGGATGTCTAGCGCGGGGCGGAGGAAGGCAATCGGAGCCAGCATCTTCCGCGCGTACTCGGGATGGCGGCGGATGGTGGCGAACTCGTCGTCGGTGAGCGGGCCGGGCTTGAGGAGGATCGCGTCGGGGATGCCGATCTTGCCGATGTCGTGGAGCAGAGCCCCGCGGCGCACGTGGACCAGATCGGCCTCTCCGATGCCCATCGCCCGGGCCAGCCGCAGCGTCATCTCGGTGACGCGGCGGCTGTGCCCCTCGGTCTCGTGGTCGCGCAGGTCCATCGCCCGCGACCAGCCTTCGATGGTGGCGTCGTAGGCCAGGGACAGCTCCAGGTTGGAGCGGCGCAGGCCCTCGAACAGCTCGGCGTTCTCGACGGCGATGGCCGCCTGACCGGCCAAGGCCTTCAGGAATTCCAGCCACTCGGGCTCGGGTTCCAGCGGGGACCGGTGGCCGGCTTCGAGCACCCCCTTGACCTGGCCCTTGATCACCAGCGGCACGGCCCAGTAGGAGACCAACCCCTCCTCTCGGTACGAGTCCGGCAACGGCGCGGGCATGGCCGATGGGCCGGTGAGCTGCTGGGTGCGGCGTTCCAGGACCGCGCGGCCGGCCGGCCCCTCATCGAACCGCTGCGATGGCCCCCCCGCAGTCCCGCCGCGGTAGCCCTTGCGCACCGCATACTCCAGCCGTGGCATCAGCGGGCTACAGAGGAGGATACCGGCGGCGTCGACCTTGAGATGGGTGCGCACCTGGTCGATGACGACCCCCAGCATCAGCGGCAGGTCGAGGCTGCCGGTGATCGCCATGTCGATTTGGCGCAACGACTGGATCCGCCCCAGCCTGGCCTCCAGCTCGACGTTCAGGACGAAGATCTCTCGCTCCGCCCGCTTGCGCTCGGTGATGTCCTCGACCATGACGCAGAACCGCGGCCGGCCCTCCGGCTCGTAGGCGATGGGGTTGACCAGTACCGCGAACCACCTCGGCCCGTCGGTCGTCTTCCAGGCGTCCTCGACGCAGGCCGGCCGGCCGCTGCACCTGGCTTCGCGAAACGCATCGAGCCAACGTCGTCGCTGTTCTTCGGGGATCTCGGGCTCGCCAGCCTGACGCCCTTCCGGGGAGTGCTCCAGCAGCCGGGCGAAGGCCGAGTTTGCAGAGACGATCCGGAGGTCGCCGCCACACTCCTCGGCGACGGCCAGCGCCATCGGGGCGCCGTCGTAGAAGCTGCGGAGGACCGCCTCGCTCTCGCTCAGCGCCGCCTCGGCCTTCTTCCGGTCCGTGATGTCGGTCGCGATGCCGCAGACGGCGATAGGTTTCTGGTCGGCGCCGAGCAGCGGCACCTTTATGACGATCGAGGTGTGCGGCTTGTCGACATACGGGGCGACCTCATCGACCTCGACGGGCTCCCCTGCGTCTAGTGCCCTCCGGTCGTTCGCCCGGAAGGTGTCCGCGACGTCTTCAGGGAGGAAGTCGTAATCGGTCTTGCCGACGACCTGTTCCTCGGTCACCCCGAACTGCTTGACGAAGTAGCGATTGACCAGCAGGTAGCGGCCGTCGACGTCCTTGAGGAAGATGGCCGCCTGGACGTGATCGAGCACGGCTTGGAGCCGCGACTCGCTCCGGCCGAGGGCCTCCTCCATGCGCTTCCGCTCGGTTACTTCCTCATGGGCGACCACCACCCGCACGGGGCCGCTGCCGGCGAGGCGCGTTACGCGTCCGATGAACCACCGCTGCTGCCCCAAGGCGCGACAAGGGTATTCCCGGGCGAACTCGGCACGGCGGCCGGCCAGCACATCGCGGATGGCCGCTGCAAATGCCCTCGCGGTCTCGGCGTCCTCGCCCGTGGCCTCGTCACAGACGCGCAGGTAGTTGGCGCCCTTGGCGATGCGGACGCCGGCCGGAGCGTTGGCTCCGGCGAAGTCGCGCCAGGCCCGATTGACGGCGAGGAGCGCACCGGACCCGTCGAGGACGGCGACGTGAGCCGAGAGTGAGTCGAGGACCGCCCGGGAGATCTTCTCGGTCTCCCAGCTCATCCGCTCCGCCCCACTATGCCGATCGGCGCGGCGAACCGGGCGGCAAGCCCCCGCCATCGGCCATTCGGTGGTCGCGGTGGCGAGCACCGGGTCACGATCAGTCTGTTGCTTAATCATTAATGTGTGTATTTTTTTAATGTATTCGTCGGCCCGGAAACGATCGGCGTCAGGCGGGATACGGGATTCTGCGACGCCCGGGGGGCGTAGAAGCGTTGGCTCCGGCATCCCCTCGATGGGGTCACCTCGCATGCTCAGGCACGACCGAGGAAGATCCCCGTGGTCGACCCGCCGCAAGCCCGGCCCGTCCTCGCACAGGAGAAGCTTGGGTCATGGTTGGCGATCGTCTCTAGGGGAATGCTCGGCCGGCCCGTAGGGACTTCCCCTACGTCTCAAGTCGGGAAAATCCCGATTGCCACGGGCCGCAAGATCGAGGGAAATGAAACGAAACAGCGACACAAAGCAATAGTTGCTTACTACATGACATATTGCTACATTAATTTTTGACATTGCAGGCAATCAGGATTGCGATGAACTGGTACAGGTACAGACGGTGCGTTTCCTGTGGACTCCGCTGCCCTGCGGCTAGGAGTCTACGCGCCGTTCCCTTTCACTCTCCTGAAAGGAAGTGACACAATGGTGGACGAAGAAGTCCGGAACGCAGCCGATGATTTCACGGCCGCCTTCACGGATGAGACCGGGTTCGGGACGGCATGGGTCCTGTTGTGGCTCATCATGGAAGCGGAGCACCATGCCATGGCCCTGGCTCTCATCGGCGACGATGATGATGATGATGATGATGCGATCGCCAGCGAAGCGCTCAAAGAATGGGCGGAACCTCAACTGGTCGCGTTCCGGCGCGACGAGGAAGTACCGATGATCTCCTGGCGGCGCGTGGCGAGAATCCTCCGGAACCATTTGCCGGCTCCGGCTGACGAGATCTGACCCCTGCCCTGCGGCCCCGGATCGACCCCCGGGGCCGCAGGGCATTCCCCTACGTCTCAAGTCGGGAAAATCCCGCTTGCCATGGGCCGCAAGATCGAGGGAAATGAAACGAAATGCTGATTCAGGCACGCGACCATAGCGAGATCCACGGATATCATGAGGTTGGAAGAACTTCTCGACGGTTCGCCGGCCGGGTGCGTCGGCGTGGACGACATGCTGATCGATCCGAAGGGTATGCTCTGGGTCCGCGGCGATGCCGAGGTCTTCGGCGGCGAACCGGCCCCGGACCATCCCTACCGGATCCGCAGGACCCGGACCGTGGGCCTTGTCATCAAGACATGTACCCTCGGGCATTCCGTCGTGCTCGAAGTCCCGGAAGAAGACATCAAGCGGAGGCCGCCGCGGATGAGCCCCTGCGCCGACGTTCCGGGCTGGTTGCCAGTCACGCTCCGGCGCACCTGGGAGCAACGACGGAGCTGATCCTCTGCCTATGCGTGCCTCTTGAACTCCCATATGCTAAGTCCCCAAATCCATAGGATCCAACCCGGCCATCAGGGATCAGCGGGAGTGCCCGGCCGGGCGTAGCGTGTGGTCTTCTTAACCCGACTGTGCGTGAGCAAAACCCCGTCAGCCAGGGCGGGTGAGTTCTCCTCGGCCCACCCGGCTTGCACCTCAAGGTAACGGGCCGTGGAATACATCGCCGGTGCCATCGGTCACGACGCAAGGCCACGATCACTCCTCCGGCCCGACGAGGCCGGTCCGGATGGCGTAGCGGACCAGGCCGGCCAGGTCGTGGATGCCCAGCCGCTCCATCAACTGCGCCCGGTGCGCCTCGACGGTCTTGTCGCTGATGCCGAGCCGGCGGGCGATCCCCTTGGTCGTCTGGCCCTCGGCCAACAGCCGGAGGATCTCGCACTGTCGCGGCGTCAGCGGCCCAGTCGCGGGGGCCCCGTCGGTGCGCCGGAGGTATTCCGCGATGACATGCTTGGAGACGGCCGGACTGAGGTAGGTTTCCCCGCGCGCCACGGCGCGCACGGCGATCTCCAACTCCGCGAGACCCGAGTCCTTGAGCAGGTATCCCGCCGCACCGGCCTCGAGCGCCCGTCTGGCGTACTCCTCGCTGGCGTGCATGCTCAGGATGACAACCCGCGTCGTCTCCAGCTCGCGAGCCACGACGCCGGCCAGCTCCAGCCCGCTCAGGAGCGGCATGGCGATGTCGGTCAGAAGGATGTCGGGCCTGTGGGCTCGGGCGAGCGCCAGCGCCTCGCGGCCGTCGCCCGCCTCGGCGACGACCTCGACGCCTTCCAGGGCCTGGAGCAGGGCGCGGATGCCGGCGCGGACGAGCGTGTGGTCGTCGGCAACGAGGACGCGGATCGGGTCCATGCTACGCCCCCTCGCCGGCCAGGGCCAGTGGGACCGTCAGCCGGACCTCGGTCCCCCGGCCCGGTGCGGACGTGATCTCGACATGGCCGCCGACAAGCACCGCCCGCTCGCGCATCCCCAGCACGCCGAGGCTGGAGCCGCCCACCGCCCGCGCCGTCGCGGCCGCCACCTCGAAACCGCGCCCATCATCTGCGACGACCAGCCTCAGGCCGGACCCCGATCGCACGAGCTCCACGCGGACATGCCCGGCCCCAGCGTGGCGGGCGACGTTCGTCAGCGCCTCCTGGGCGATCCGGTAGCAGGCCGTCTCCACGTCCGGGTCCATCCGGCCGGTGTCATCCTCGGCGACGAACTGTGTCTCGGCGCCCGACCGCAACGCGAACTCCGAGACATACGCGCGCAAGGCGGCGACCAGCCCCAGGTCATCCAGCAAGGAGGGGCGCAGGTCAAGCGAGATATCGCGGACCTGCCTTATCGTCCGGTCAACCAACTCCACGCATTCCTCCAGACGGTGCGTCGCCGCCGGGGAGGCCGGGTCGCACAGCACCGCCCGCATATTCAGCTTGATGGCGAAGAGGGCCTGGCCGATCTCGTCGTGCAGTTCGAAAGCGATGTGGCGTCGCTCCTCTTCCTGCGCCCGAATCAGGCGGCGGGAGAGGTCCCTGAGTCGCTCCGCGGCCATCCGCTTGTCGGTCACATCCCGGATGTTCCCGACAACCGCAACGGGGTGGCCTCGCTCGTCGCGGACCACGGTCCCGCTGTCGCTCATCCACCTCCATCCCTGTCCCGGCACCCTCACCCGGTATTCGATCACCGGGTCGAATTCGGCCCCCGACCGGAGAGTCATCAGTTGGGACATACGGCCCTCCAGCCGCTCAAGGTCCTCCGGATGGATCGAGGTGAGCACCAGCGGTAGGCCCCCGGCGTCGAGCTCCTCGAAGTTGTAGCCCAGGATGTCCCGGACGGATGGACTCGCATAATCACAAGTGCGAGTCGCGATGTTGTACTGGTAGATGATGTCGCGGCTGTTCTCGAGAACGCGGCGGAATCGCTGCTCGCTCTGCCTCAGGGCCTCCTCGGCCCGATGACGCTCGGTGACGTCGGTGAAGTAGACCGACAGCCCGTCGGACGACGGATAGGCGTGAATGCTGAAGCGTCCTCCCAGCGGCGGGTAGTCGATCTCGAAGTGGACCGGGACCCGCTCGGCCACCGCTCGGTGGTATTGGTGATCGAACGCGGTCCCGACGGCTTCGGGGAACTCTTCCCAGACGTTCCGGCCCAGCAATTCGGCTCCTGACCTGCCGAGGATCGGCTCGGCCTGCGGGTTGATGTAGCTGAATCGCCACTGATGATCGAGCGTGTAGAAAGAGTCGCTAATACTCTCCAGGATGGCGACGACCCGCCGCTCCGACTCCCGCAGCGCCCGCTCGGCCCGCACCCGCTCGGTCACGTCGCGAAGCACCGCGAGGTGAAGTCCGGGCAGGAAGTCCGCCGTGGAGGCATATTCCGTCTCGCGCACCGAGCCGTCGGGCCGGAGCAGGCGGTGGGTACCCTGCGCCGACCCCGATCGCCGGAACTCAGCCCAAGCCCCCCCGAAATCGACCCCTGGCTCGGCGAAGTCGGCGTTCGACTTCCCGAGCAGTTGGTCTCGGGGCGTGCCGTACAGCGAGCACGCGGCGGGGTTGGCGTCGACGAACCGGCCATCGTTGTCGGCGACGATCATCCCGTCCAGTGCCCCCTCGAAGACCGCCCGGAACCGCCGCTCGCTAGACCGCAACGCGTCCTCGGTCTGCGTCCGTTCGGTGATGTCCTGAACGGCGCCGAACATGCGGACAGGCTTGCCGTCCCCGTCGAGCTCGACCTGCCCCCGGGATAATACGACCCGGAACGTGCCGTCCCGGTGCAGCGCGCGGAAAGAGAACTCAAAGGGCTGGTGGTTGCGGGACGCCTGGTCGACCACGCGATGGAACGTCGCCCTGTCGTCCGGATGGACGTGACTCAAGACGCGGTCGTACGTCATCACCATCTCTTGCGGCCGAAGGCCGAAGATGCGGTATTGTTCGTCCGACCAGAGCACCGTACCGCTCACGAGGTCCCAGTTCCAACTGCCGACGTGGGCCAACTGCTGGGCCTCGGCCAGCAGCGCCTCGCCGAGCTTATCCGAGCGGCTGCTCCAGTTGGCCTCCTTGACCTGTTCGGACATCGACGATCTCCTCTTTGGAGTGGGGAGCGATCGAAAATGCGTTGAGACCCATTGGTCCCACCCCGCCCGGCTCTTTTAAAATCTAATGGGATGAGTCACGTCCGTCGAGTTATACCACGGTCCCGAAAAGGGTGGTGTCCTAATCAGCTTGAATGGTCGGGAAGCTGAGCCATTCGTCTCGCGACCAGACACGATCGGCCAGGCCTGCCGCCATCGCCGCCGTGCGCGATTGCCAACGGCCATCCTCAGCCCGGATCCGGAGCGTGCGGACTTCCCAGCAGAAGTTATCACTGTACAGCGTGAAATAGGTCATCGCTTCATGTACACGCCAGTCTTTGCTAAACCGATAGGTCCGACGCGTCTTCCGGGCATTGCGGCCCCGGTCCGTCCCGTGCCGTCGCTCCACGACCGACGTGTTCACGCTCCGGCTGACCGGAGACCTGGCCAACGCCACGGCCAGCCCGCCCGGGGTCCCGAAGATCTGCTCCCGGTCCACGGCAATGACGCGGCCGTTCTCACGGTGCTTCCGCACCGTCGCGTAGTTCAAACCCGGTGGCAAGCGGCGTTCCGGCACAATCCGCGGCCGGCCCGGGCGGCGCTGAAATGGGGGCGGGACCGGCTTACTGAACGGGGTTCCGATCACCGTTTTGTAGGCCGGCGTCTCGTCGCTGGTGATCAGATCCGGGGCCTTGCCACCGAGTCGCTGCTTCACCTCGGTGACGATCGCTTCGGCGTTCTCGAGGGTGCGAGCCCCCGGGACCACGGCCAGGACCAGCCGGTGTTCGGGGTCGGAAGCGACATGGTCCCAGTAGTCGCCCTTGTGAGCATCCGCGGGGTCAGCCGGATCGCAGTTCCGCTGCTTCTTGGCGACGAAGGCCCATTTCTCATCGAACTGGACTTCTCGGGTCCGAGGGGGAAAAGGCCACGAGCTCGTCGTGAGCGTCGTGGGCGTGCTGTCCGGCCCGGCGAGCCAAGCGGGTGACGGTGTCGCGGTGGACGCCGACGAGCCGGCTGGTCTGTCGGGTGCCGTTCCCCTCGGCGACGTGATCGAGCACCGAACGGGCCTTGTCGGCAGGGAGTTGGGAGCCGAACAGCGGGGTGCCCTTGCGTTCGGAGAACCGGTACTTGCAGGCTCGGCAGTAGAGGAGGCAACTGTGGTTGAGCTTGCCGAAATGCCCGCAGACGGTGAGGTTGCCGGCGTGACGGTGTCCGTACAGCGAGCAGTCGGGATTCTGGCAGCAGAAGCGAGTGAGGTCATGCATGATTCAGAAGGTACCAGGCCATGCCCGGGAGTCGGGATGCGGACGTGAAAGTAAAGCTTGTCCATCATTCTACGTCCGTGACCCGCCCAAGGTTCAATCGCTCCGGGACACCACCGTTGAGGGCGAGAAATATTATGCACGCATGTTGCAGCCTCTCCGGGCCTGCAACGGACCCACCCATCGGGAAGGCTTCCCGTGCATGACTTTCCTGAAAAGTATGCGTGATGTTTGAACGATTGCGACCGGGATTTCCGTACGGTGGGCCGACGAGGGCAGGAGCGAGCGTGCAGATTGTGTGGATTGGCCGGATGTCGGCCGGGATGTCGGTCATTGCGAGGTGATGTAAAAGGGCGATTAGGATCGATACTCTGCCTGTCGCCACGAAGTGGATGGGTCAGGACGGCCTGCTGCTCGAGCATCCAATGAGCCCCAGGAAGGGGACGATCCATGGTGGAACGTTCGCGACGGCCATTGGCCCGCGTTGGAGCTTGGTTGGTGATCTGTGCGGCCGCCTGGCTTGTCGTCGGGAGCGCGGGGATCATCAGGGCGCAGGAGCCGGCAGCCGCCCCGATTGAGGCCGGCGAGCGACCTCGGATCCCGGTTCCCTTACCCTTGGTCCGTCGCAATGACAGGGATGCCGCGGTGGCCTCGCCGGGGCTGCCGCCGAACGGCAGGCGGCCGCTGCCCGGCAGTCGATTCGATCCAGGCGCCTCGGGTCCGGGTATCGGCAGTACCTCGAGCGAGCTGTTCCTCGGCGGGGCGCTCGATCCCCGGTCCGGCTGGCCGTTCGTCTTTCTTCACTATTTCTCCCCCAAGCCCGAGCAGGTCGAGCGGTTCTGGATCGTGCAGACCCGGAACTGTCCCCAAGTGATGGGCTCCGACCCCTTGCCATGCCTCAAGTTGCTCCACTTCGATGATCGCGGCGATGTCGTCCAACGGGACCCGAGCGAGATGCTCGCCCAGACCGTCGGCCGCCCGGTCTTCATCCAGGTCCAGGGCAGCCTGACGACCCCTGACATCGCGCTTGGAGGCTTGTTGTGGAGCCGCGCTTGGCTCCTCGAGAACCGGGCGTTGCCCCCGGATGCCGTCGTCATCGCCTTCGACTGGCCGAGCCAGCGTGTCTATCAAAACGACGTTCGCGACATCAACGAGAAGGGGAGACGGGCCTACATCGCCGGGTTCCACCTCGCGAGATTCCTTCAGCAATTCCCGCCGGAAAGCCGGATTACCGTCCTGGGCCAGAGCTACGGCGGCCGTGTCGTGCCCTCGGCGCTGTACCTGCTCGGGGGTGGATGCCTGGACAGTCAGAGCCACGATACTCCGGTTCGTCTGCCCGGGCTGAGGCCCGACCTCCACATCAGGGCCATCTGCATCGAAGGAGCCTCCGACCACCACTGGCTCGACCCCGACCAGCGGCTCGAACGGGCCCTCTATGGCTGCGAAGCGCTCCTCAACCTGTACAACCGCAAAGACGAGGCTCTGCTCCTCAATCCCTTCCTGAGGCGAGGCGGACACCACCGGGCCCTCGGGCGCATCGGGCTGAAGCCGAGCGACCTCGATCGGCTCGGTCCGCTGGCGGCGAAGTACGAGGAGCACGACACTCACGAGCAGCTTGGCGTTGCGCACACCCTTCTCGACACCGTGGCCAATCGGCAGTGCGCCCGCTGGATGGCCCCCTACCTCTGTGCTCCCGACCCCGGCCCGATCGCGGCCCGGCCCAGCGACGGACCGATCGAGTCCCAGCGCCGAGATTCGCTGGGCCAGCGTCTCTTCGGCCGGTGAGTCGGCAGCGCGGGCCGGGCTGGCCCCACCCGGCGTCAGGTCCCGGTTCGGATGGTGCCGGTCCCCTGACCGGTTCCGCCCAAGGTGGAATTGGTGGGATTCGCCAGGAGGACCAGGGCTTACGCATCACAATAGCTAGGCTGGAAACTCTAAATAGTAATAAATAACTATTTATTATTTTTGGGAACCGCACAAAACAAGGAGTTTTGCGAGCGGGCAACAGCACTATGCCCCGACTGTGGCATATTACACAGTCCCAATTACAGTGGATTATCACAGCGAAAAGCATCGAAAACCCGAGGAAATCTGGTGCGTAAGCCCTGGGCCGACCCCAACGCCTCGGCCTGGATCTGCAAATACCAGGCAAAGAGGATCGCCTGGAGTCGGTACCACATCTGGATTAGGCCGCCGGGGCTCAGCTTCAACATCAGGTGATGATTGAAGACGGCGACGATCTGGGAGAGGGTGTTGCCCAGTCCGTAATGGAGCCAGGCCGAGAGCACCAAGGTCCGATTGCCGAGCGTAGCGCCGGGGAGCGCCTCTGTCACGACCGGCTCGACGGCCTTCTGACATCGTGGGCACCAGTCGCGATGGATCAAGTGCTCGGTGACGACCGGGGTGAGCGCCTCGGGGATATCCTCGGTGACGCGGGTCCGGGTCTGGTTGGTCCGGGTCAACGGGCCGTGGCATTCCGGACAGGCTTCGAGGCGATGTTCGACCCGGCGGTCGATCACCTCGGGCGTCGGTCGCCGCGTGCCCGGATGTCCCTTCTCGCGGCCGGGACGCTTGCGACGGCCGTTGGCCTTGGGCTTGAGGAAGGGGGGAATCATCGCCGAAGGGGTCGTCGGTGTGACGACGGGAGTCGTCGAAGATTGGGCCTCTCCCGCTTTTTGAGCCAAGCTCAAGAGTGCGAAGACGACGGCTTCCTCACCTTGTCGATAGATCTCTCGCGCCTGCTGCTCGGTGAGCGCGGGTCCAAGAGAGACGGGAGTGGCAAGGGTTTGATCCGTCATGGTTTTGGCCCAAAAGTACAGAGCCAAGATCAATAAGGAACGGAGGTTTCAAAAGCAAGGTAGTTGTCCCCTGCAGGCGGCTAAAATCTTACTTTTTTTTCCCGTTTGCTACGGGAAGGCTGAGATCGAGCCGGCGAGCCGATGTAGCACCTCGTGCTGGCGGCAGGGGTACTGGTGCTCCCCGGCCTCGCGCTCGCGAGTTGCGGGTGGAAGCCGGGAGGGGGAACGCTTACTCTTCGGGAGATCGACGCGACGGATCGGCGGGTGGACGCCCTTCACCTATTCGAGGAGAGGCTCACCGCCGCCGAGCAGGCCGTCGCGTGATCGGCCGGGCGATAAGGGGAGGTGCACCGATGGCCGAGAACCTTCAGTGGCGATTCTGGGATGAGACGGCCGAACGCTGGCGGACGCACGACTTCTGGCGTGAGGCCTTGGCCTGGCACGGGACGGCTACCCCCCACGTCCTCCCCCGCGTGGCCACCTTCGGTCTCATCTCCGCACTGATCTGCGCCGTTGCCGGCCCCCGGCTGGCAATCCCGGTCGGCCCCCATGAGGTCGCCGGGGCCGTCCTGGGGCTCCTCCTCGTCCTCCGGACCAATGCCGGCTACGAGCGCTGGTGGGAGGCCCGCCGCCTCTGGGGCGGGATCGTCAATCAGGCGCGGAACCTGGCCATCCAGGCCCTCGCCTACGGCCCCGGCGCCCCCCCCTGGAGGGATCAGGTCGTGCGCCTGACGATCGCCTTCGCCCACGTCGCGCGCCACAGCCTCCGCGGCGAGCGGGAGATCCCCGACGTCGCGGCCCTGCTGGGGGCGGGTCCCGCGGCGCGAATCGCGCGAGCGGCGCACATGCCCAACGCCGTCGCCCGGGAGATCGGCCGGTCCCTTCGCCAGGCGCACGAGGGGGAGGCGATGGACGGCTTCGCGTTCATGCAGGCGGAAGGCCAGCGGGCGACGCTCATCGACCACGTCGGCGCCTGCGAGCGGATCCTCAAGACGCCACTGGCGCGGGTCTACTCGATCAAGATCCGCCAATTCATCGTCCTGTTCCTCGTCACGCTGAACTTCGCGCTCCTGGACAGGCTCAAGTCGAACTGGCTGGTGCCGCCGGTCCTGATGCTGGTGGCTTATCCTGTGTTGGCCGTGGACCTGATCGGGTCCGAGCTCCAGAACCCGTTCTCCCGGCGCAATCTGGGGCACCTGCCGCTGGAGGACATCTGCGGGACGATCGAGGCGAACCTCCTGGGGCTAGTCGCGGAGGAAGCCGAGGCCGAGGGGGAGGCCGGCACCTCCGGACTCGACCGGGAGACCGGGGACGGAGTTGGGTGAAGGCCTTCACGCTGATGGCGGTTGTGGCGGACCCGGTAGACTGTCGTCCTCCCCCGTCGAAAGATCGAGCGCCGAGGGCTCGGAGCCGGGTGTTGCAATACCCTACTTGTCCTGATCATATTCGATAGTGAAAATTTGTTACGATTTCACGGATTGTGTCAAGATTCGTAGACTCCCCTAACCGACCGGCCTGGTACCGACGCCACGTCGGGGCGGACTCTCACGCTGCGGGAAGGCCCTCCGGAGCACCAGGTCTGTGGGCAGATAGACGCACACCGGCAGGCCGATCATGAGCGTGGCCAGCCAGTGCCACGGGGGCATCCACGTCTGGGACGCTTCGGAACTGAGCCCGTGGACGTAGTTGATGTTGACCGCGGCGGTGGGTTTGTCCGGCGGAGGCGGAGGGGCGGGCGCGAAGAAATAGCTGATCAGCAAGAGGACCCACGTCAGGAGGGTCTGCGCCAGCAGGGCACGCCCGTCGTAGCCGAGCCGCCAGACGAGCCACAGCAGGAAGATCGGGAGCCAGCCGTGGAACAGTGACAGGGCGCGGACAAACAGGGGATACTTCGCGTCGAACATGTAGGCGGCCATGCCGACCAACCGTCCCCCCGCCAGGAAGTCGAGTAACCAGAGGAACTGGGGGAGCGTGATCCCGACCGCGGGCATGCTCGCCAGCAGCGGGTCCTCCCGCCAGAGGGCCACCAGGGTCATCAGGAGCGCGACGTCACAGAGAAAGAGGAAGTTCCATGGTGTGTACGTCACCCAGTAGTACGGGACCAGGACGCATACGAATGTGGTGTAGAGGAGCTTCACGACGAGGGGGATTCTCGGGCAGCCTTCCAAGGGAGCCTCCTTCGTTTGAGGCAGCGATGCGTCAATGAGATCCACGGCGGTAGGTCGTGCCATCGGTACCGACGCGGACCGGACACCTCGATGCCTCGTGAGCTTGATCAACTCCCCGATAACAACCGGCGTGAGGGAGCAGGCAGCAAGGCGGGGAAGACGTCGGAGACCCAGGTTGGCCGGCGCCCCGTGGCCGGGGCCGGTGACGAGCAGGACCTCGGCGTCGCTCCATCCCTGTTCCGTGACTCGGGGATCCCCGCAAACGAGGATTGCTGCCTCAGAACAGGTCGCTGAGCGATCCGTCGGCCACGAGCCGCCGGATCGCACCGGCCAAGAGCGGTGCGATCGGCACGACCTCGAGTTCCGGCCACTCGCCGCCCGCCACCGGGACGGTGTCGGTGACGAACACCCTGGAGATGCCGGCCCGCAGGAGCCTCCCCCGCGCAGCACCGACGAACAGCCCGTGCGTGGCGGCGACGGTAATCTGCGGGCCGGCCCCGGCCTCCCGCAGCGCCGTGGCGCTCTCGACGATGGTCCCGCCGGTCGAAATGATGTCGTCGACAATCAGGCAGGTCCGGCCGCTCACGTCGCCGACCAGGTGCGTCACCGCGGTCTCGGTGCCGCTGGTGCTCCGCTTGTGCAACACGGCCAGCGGGGCGCCGAGCCGACCGGCGTAGCCCGTGGCCATCTCCACCCGGCCGGCGACGGGGGCCACGACGACCGCCCCGGCCGGGAGGCGAGCTCGGAGCGCCTCACAGAGCGTGGGGACCGCCGTCAGGGTGTCGAGCGCGATCTGGAAGAAGCCCTCGATCTGGGGCGTGTGCAGGTCGACCACGACGACACGGGCGACGCCCACGGCCTGGATCAGCCGGGCGATCATGCTCGCGACGATCGGCTCGCGACGGCCATGCCGCGCGTCCGAGCGGGCGTGGCCGAAGTAAGGGAGGACGGCCGTGATCCGCGCGGCGGAGGCGCGGCGGCAGGCGTCGGCCACGGCCAGCAGTTCGACCAGGTGCTCGTCGACCGGCGGCGCGGTCGGCTGGACGCGGAAGACCTCGCGGTCTCGCACCGGCTCGTCGATCCGGACCGAGACTTCGCCGTCGGGGAACCGCCCGACGGTTCGCGCGCCGAGCCCGTGCGCGATCGCCGCCGCCAGCTCGGGGTGGGCCATCCCGGAGAGGATCGTCCAGTCCGCCGTCATCGTCCTCGCAGCTCCGCAGGCCCGCGGGAAGCCCGCCCTCCGGCGACGGTTCGGCCGGTTCCGATGCGAAACGGCCGTGCCGGCGGCCGCTCACCGCCAGGCCGGTTCGGACTTCTGCTCGAAGTGGTCGTAGGCCCGCACCAGCCCCTCGGCCACCTCGGCGGTCGTCTCGAACAGCGCCTGGGCTTTCGGGTCGGTCACCTTGCTCACGTAGGCCGCCCGCACGAAGCTACTGTCGATCAGCGCCCTGGACCAGTCGATCTTGTCGGCGTTCCGCAGCTTGTCGAGCAAGACCTTGTGGACCTGGCCCCAGGTGCCGTCGACCTGCCAGTCGCGCAGTCGTCGCCAGCAGGTCATCCCACAGCCGCACCCCATCTCGCACGGCAAGTCTTCCCAGGGGATGCCGGTCTTGAGCACGAACAGGATGCCGGTGAGGGCTCCACGGTCGTCGAGTCGGGGTTGTCCGCCCTTGGGGCTGGGTGTCCACTTGGGCAGCAGGGGCTCGAGGATCTCCCACAGTTCGTCGGACAGCAGGGGCTTGGCCATGATCGTGCACTCCCGGTGTCTGAGTCCAGGATCAAGCGGCGCGATTGGCATGCCAAACTCGCCATCAAAATGAGGTAAAGTTAGACGCTCAAGGCCAGAGAAGTGGTCAAGCCCCAATTGCTAGATTTCTCGATGTTTTTGGCATCTGTTCCGAAGACGATAGGTCGTTTCACGGCCGACAGCGATTTCTGATTTCCCAAAGACAGAAAGTCACCTCGGTTCAGTCGCGGTGACAGTTTGTCACGATCGATTTGAGTGACCTATGTTCAATCCTGGGAATAAGATTCCCCCACCGCGTTGCCCCAAGTCCCTTGAGGCTCACATCTTGGGCAGCAACTCCGGGTCGCATCTTCGAACCACGAAGCCATCGGGCACCCCCGTTGCAATAGGGTGAGGAGGTCGGCCGACCGGTTGGGTTGCACAGAGGCAACCGGCTCGCCCTCCAGGGAGAGTCATCCAGAAGTGCCGAAGACCGCATATCAACACGTTCATCACGATCGAGTCCGAGTAATGCAACGACGTCGCGATTGTAAGCGGGATCCGCCTCCGCAAGCGCCGATGAGTTCAACACGACAGGAAGGATCCTGTTTTCAATAGCAGCCCCGGGTTATCGAACGTCTCTTGCGCACCACGGGTTTACAGCCAATCGAGGGTTGAGGAGACAAGATCATGCGAAACCGTTATCTGGGGTCGACGTTGACGTGGCGGCTTCTGACCGCAGGCCTGGTGGCCTTCACGTTTATCGTTCTGCCGGCGTGGGGGCAAGAGCAGCCCTCCGCCTCCAAAGAACAGGACAAGGAGGAACAACGCATCGTCCGAACCTTCGGCACCGAGAAGGGGTATCGTACCGAGTTGGTGAGCGAAACCACGGGGAAACTGACCCAAGAGGACCAGCGGCAGCTCTCACTGCTGATGATTGATGTCTTGGAGCATGTCGACAAGGGGCGAATCGCGCTCGATGCCGATGAGACCAAGGACGCTCTCAAGGAAGTGAACAAGGGCCTCGAGGGGACCCAGGCGATCCGCAAGATGCTGCCCAAAACGATCCTCCGTACGAAGACGATCGCGCCCGATGGCAAACCGATCTTCGAGGACGAGCTCGTGGACCAGAACGACAGCATTCCCTTATACGCGGGGATTCTCCATGCCCGGACGTTGACTCCGATCGTGGAGGCACGACGGAATGCACTCACGGTCGCCGGCGTCCAGGTCGTCGAGTCGGAGCGGGTCATCACGGAGGCGATCGCCAAACTCGACCCGATCGAGGCCCAGCTCACGAAGGCGGCCAAGGCACTGGGCGAGAACAAGTCCGACGTCGCCACCAAGGCGCTGGCGATGGCCCTGGTCCGTGGCCTTGATTTCCGCTACACCAAGGAGGACTCGGAACTCATCTCCGCCCGGGACGCGCTCTGGTTTGCCAAGCGGGCCCTGGAAGAGAACAACGTCACGCAGGCCGCGGCGAACTTGAACGTCGCCCGCCAGCGGTTGGTGCTCTACCGGGAAGTGCTCCCGAATGACCATCGCAGGGATGTGGACGAACTGCTTCGCGACTTCGATCAAATGCAGGGCCAGCTCCGCCAGGAGAGGACCCAGCCCACCGCCACCCGCGCCGATCGGACACGCCAGGGCCAAACGGTGACGCAATGGTGGGACAAAGTCAACACTTGGTTCCGTCGCCATCTTTGATCGCCGCTTCCCGAGTCACGGGGACATCCGCCTCCCAATCGCGGGGGTCCGCCGGTGACTGCGACTGCGACTTCTACCGGGTGTCGGAAAGACCTCTCGAGTGAACCTCGACAACTCGGGAGGTCCTCGCCACTGACACGAGAAGTCCCTCGGTCCACCCGACGGTACGCCAGCCGCGGAGAGGAGCCACCGAATACGCGAATCCTCATCTTTGCTCGAATTTCCATTGAAGGAGAGGAGAAAGAAATGATTGTTTTGGCGCGTAGCTGGTGGGCCCTGGCGTTGCGGGGCCTCGCCGCTGTGCTCTTCGGGATCATGGCCTTCGCCTGGCCGGGGATCACCCTGGCCAGTCTGATCCTCGTCTACGGCGTCTTCGCCCTGGTGGGCGGCATCTTCGCGATCGCCGCGGCCATCGCCGGCCGACCCCAGGGGGGGCAGCCGTGGTGGGCCTTGCTCATTGATGGTCTCCTGGGCATCGCCGTGGGAATCGTGGCGTTCGCCTGGCCGGGGCTCACGGCGCTGGCGTTGCTCTACCTCATCGCCTTCTGGGCCGTCTTCACGGGCGTTCTCCAGGTCATCGCGGCCGTCCAGCTCCGCAAAGAGATCCAAGGCGAATGGCTGCTAGCGTTGGGCGGCATCCTGTCCGTCCTATTTGGAGTAGCGCTGGTCGTCAGACCAATGGCCGGAGCCCTGGCCGTCATCTGGCTGATCGGTGCGTACTCGATCGCCTTCGGCGTGCTGATGATCGTCCTCGGATTCCGGCTGCGGAACTGGTCGCATCAGATGATCCCTGGAATCGGCCACCCCGTGATCGATCCGAGCGATTCGATCACCAAGCGGCCGCCGAACTTCGCATGATCATCATCAGAAATCGCAGCAAAGACCGACTAATCCACTCGTCCCCTTTTTTTGCCCTCGCGGAGCTCGTTCCCGTTCCAACGGATCGTGACCTGGACTCTGGTTCCTGGCTCGTCAGACACTCGAGAGGAGGTTCACCGTGGCAGAAGGCGAAAAGATTATCGGTATCGACTTGGGGACGACCAACAGCGTCGTGTCAGTCATGGAGGGGGGCGAGCCGACCGTCATTCCCAACCAAGAGGGCAGCCGACTGACCCCCTCGGTCGTCGCGTTCACCAGCAAGGGAGAAGTCCTCGTCGGCGAGCCGGCCAGGCGCCAGGCCATCACCAACCCCAAGGGGACGGTCTATTCCATCAAACGGTTCATGGGCCGCCGCCACAAGGAAGTCGCCACCGAGGAGAAGATGGTCCCCTACGAGATCGTCGGCTCGCCCGACGACTTCGTCAAAATCCGGGTGGGCAGCAAGGAGTACACGCCCCCCGAGATCTCGGCCTACATCCTCCGCAAGCTGAAGGAGGCCGCCGAGAGCCACCTCGGACACAAGGTCCGCAAGGCGGTGATCACCGTCCCCGCCTACTTCAATGACAGCCAGCGCCAGGCCACCAAGGACGCCGGCCAGATCGCCGGCCTGGAGGTCGCGCGGATCATCAACGAGCCGACCGCCGCGGCCCTGGCCTACGGACTCGACAAGAAGAAGAACGAGAAGATCGCCGTCTTCGACCTCGGCGGCGGGACGTACGACATCTCGATCCTCGACGTCGGTGACGGCGTCTTCGAGGTCCTCTCCACCCACGGCGACACCCACCTGGGGGGCGACGACTGGGACGAGTCCCTGATCAACTACATCGCCGACGAGTTCAAGAAGGAACAGGGGGTCGACCTTCGCAAAGATCAGATGGCGCTCCAGCGGCTCAAGGAGGCCGCCGAGAAGGCCAAGAAGGACCTCTCCTTCCAGACGCAGGCCGACATCAACCTCCCGTTCATCACGGCCGATCAGAATGGACCCAAGCACCTGACGATGACGATCACCCGGGCCCAGTTCGAAAAACTGACCGACCAACTTTTCGAGCGCGTGAAGCCCCCGGTCCGCAAGGCGCTCGAAGACGCCAAGCTCACCCCGGCAGACATCCACGAGGTTGTGCTTGTTGGCGGGTCGACCCGGATGCCGCGCGTCCAGCAGATCGTCAAGGAGATCTTCGGCAAGGAGCCCCACAAGGGCGTCAACCCCGACGAGGTCGTCGCCGTCGGCGCGGCGATCCAAGGCGCGGTCTTGACCGGCGAAGTCAAGGACCTGCTCCTGCTCGACGTCACCCCGCTCTCCCTGGGCCTGGAGACCAAGGGCGGCGTCTTCACCAAGCTCGTCGAGCGGAACACCACGATCCCGACCGAGAAGAAAGAGACCTTTACCACCGCCGAGGACAACCAGACCGCGGTCACGATCAAGGTCTACCAAGGGGAGCGGCCGATGGCGGCCGACAACCGGCTACTCAGCGAGTTCAACCTCGAGGGCATCGCGCCGGCCCGCATGGGAACTCCTCAAATTGAGGTGGCGTTCAACCTCGATGCCAACGGGATCCTCCAAGTCTCCGCCAAGGACAAAGGCACCGGCAAGGAGCAGTCGATCAAGGTCGAATCCTCCGGCGGCCTCACCAAGGACGAGATCGATCGGATGCAGCGCGACGCCTCCGCGCACGCCGCAGAGGACAAGCGCCGTCGCGACCTCGCCGAGGCCCGCAACAGTGCCGAACAGCGCGTCTACCAGTTGGAAAAACTGCTCGAGGAGAGCAAGGAGAAGCTCTCGGAATCCGATATGGCCGCAGTGCGCAGCGCCATCGCCAAGGTCAACGAGGTGAAAACCGGGGAAGACACGGCCGCGATCAACCAGGCGATCGAAGACCTCCAGCGGGCCAGTCAAGCCATGTCCGAACACCTCTACGCCGCATCGGCCGCACCCGGTGGCCAGACCGCAGGAGCGGCGAGCGGAGCCTCCGCAGCGTCGAACGGAGGTGCCCAAGCGGGCCAAGGGAGGAAGCAGGGTGACGAAGAGGTCATCGACGTCGAATTCGAGCAAAAGGCTTAGACCGTCTAACAAGACTCTATGGGGTGGGCGTGTCGCCCGCTCTTCGTCCTCGCTTGAGGAAGACAGGGAGCTGACCTCTTGGCTGATTTCGCTCGCCCCCAAGGCGAGCGGGGAGCGTCAGCTCAATGGCACTTACTTTGGTTTTCTAGTAGGTTCTTTTGCTTTCTGTTTCATGAACTTGGTTGACTTTGCTCGGCGAGCGTGTGCTTGGCGTGGGTAACTGCGGTCGGGTCGGTTCGGGAGTACGGAATTGGCGGCCGATCGCAAAGCTTTTTCGTATCGCTCCTGCCACTCGGACGCCGAGCACGGTGGGCGCTGCAGGAGGTAGATCTTCATCGTCGTCCAAGTCCCTGTGAAACTCAGACGACGCGGCTTGACTCCCGCGAGCTTCGCCGCCTCGCGACGCAATTCCACCACCAAATTGTAAGCAACCACACTGCACAATAGTTCTTTTTGAACCATCTCGTCGCTTTTCGCTCGAATATTTTCGATACCCATTGAGATCTTTATGTCTCGAATATCATGTTCGACATCGTAACGACGACGGTACATTTTTCCTGCCGCTTGACTCGCGAGTTCCAGGGTTGTTACCAAATACAAGGGCTCGCCGGTTTCCAATTTCACTTCGTGAAGATCGATCATCACGCGTGCATCGGCCGGCAAATCCGGGTTCGTTTTGTGCTCCTTCACCGAAGGAGTCCATTTCAGGCGGTATCGCACGCTGTGGGCCGTCTGACTGATGATTTGGCACGACGACGCATCGACTCGAAGCGGGTTTTGGTCAAGCGGAACAGGATGTCATGACCGGCAAGAACCATCGCGTGCGGGGACTTTCTCAGCGAGGGTGGACAAGCGCGGACAGTTTCAGTAGTGGTCGCGTAGGCAGTAGGTGGCGCAGAAGTCCTTTTCCGGCAGAGCCTTGCTTCGGCTCCTCGGGCTGCCTTGGCCGCCCAAAGTGTCCGCGCTGTCCACTGGTCCTGGCATCGGCGGTGAGAAAGTCCCCGCGTGCGCGACCTGAAAGATCCCAAAGCCCGCATCCGCCATGACGATCGAACCGGTGGGGATCCTGAGACCGATCGCGGCGGCTTGGCGAGCTTCCGAAGTGTTGTTCGGGCCATACTTGGCCCCGAGTTCGGGAATCAGGGCACAGCCGCTTTGCAGCTCATGAGCGACCATCAACATCAGGATCGCCAGACCGATTCGCCGTACTGATTGGTGGCCGGCGGATAGGCATCCAGCAGCGGACTCGTGGGCGAGAGCGTCATGGTCGTACCGTCAATGAGAAAGATCCGACGGCCAGCGAACTCCGCCAGGGACGACTCAATCAAGGTCTGGCTGACGCGCTCGGCGAAGGCTCGAACAGTCTCCAAAGGCAAGCGCTTCCGTGCATGACTGTAGGCACCGGATCGTTCGGAAAGCGTGCCTTCGCGGACCCGCTTGTTTGCGGGCAGGAGATCTTTGTGGTTGGTGAGCACCTCCTTGATCACGGAAGTCATCGACGTGCCACCCCCAAGTCGCTGGAGCGTGAGCATCCAGAGAGTGACCAGCGTGGTGTAGACCGTGGTTGGGGAGACGTCGAGTGAATAGGCGGGGAATTCGTCTTTGGGGATGAGTCGACGGAGGAGTTCCACAGCGGATGTCAATTCGGACTCGGTCAGCGGCGTTTGAATGGGTTCCATGTGAGATCGGTCCTGACACTGTGGCAGTCATGAGCAAATGGCCAGGACAAGTGCGCAAATTTCATGCCAAAATGAGGTGGTCACACAAGATAGAGAAAGAAAGTGCCATTGAGCGTCAGCTCCCTGTCCCTCTCTCTTCTGCAGAGCCGAGACCTGGTGCGTTTCCTGGGACCGCGGGCGCCCCGCAGGGTATTGTGAGACGCTCTAAACTCGACTCTTGCCGTTTTCTGAAGCAGTTGCTGCTGAAAAATGACTCGCAACCCCTGCTGACCAGTTTTCAGGGCCCCCTGGCACAGAGGAGCCCTTCCAATACTCAAATGTGCAAATTGGTGTGCGCCGAAATTTCGGCGCCGCGCGGCGAAGCAGTCCTGTGTATTCTTGCGTCAGGGAGTTGTAGTACCACCCATGAGATCTCTCCAGGAACGGCAAGGGTCGAGCTAAGGAGTCAGCCCAAGATGTGGATCCTCGCCCTGCTCGCCTATTTCCTCCTCTTCGGCGTGCCCATCCTCGCTGTCATTGCCTTGGCGGCCGTCCTGGCGAAACTGGCCCCCCAGGACCCCCCGGCGGAGGGGGTGCCCGTCGACCGCGAGTCGTGACCGGCCGGCGGCACGAGTCATAGCCACCCAAGGATACCACGCGGCCCGTTCGTACCGGCGACTCAATTCCCCGTGGTACCGGCCATCTTGAGTTGCCACGCCGCACGCCTCCGACGCTCCACCACCGGGTCGAGTGGACGCAAGCCTTCGTATGTGTTCGTCCACGCGGCGGACTTGCCCGTGACGCCCTAGTGCCGGTGCAATGGCTGGCTACCCAGGGTGGCGGCCATCACAAAGCGGGCCGCTCATTGGTCGTGTTTCGAGTCCTGGTCGCCGCGCTCTGAATGCATCCCGTTTGCGCCAGGACGACTTATCATTTGCGCGAAGACGGCTCGTCTTCGGTAGCCAGCGACAGAATGGTGATTTCCTTGGCGTCGCCGAGCACGACGCGATACCGGCCGTGCTTTCGCCGTGCCGGACCGGACTGGTCCACTCCGGGCTCCGCCGCAGTCTCGGCGCGGCGGGTCATCTGGACCTCGACGACTTCGCCTACATCGATCCGGTCAGGCGGCGCCTCTTTCTTCTGGCCCGCCTCCTCGGAGTCGCCGCTCGCCTCGTAGACCTTGGTACGCGGCGAAAGCCAGACGATGTAGACGTTGCGTCGGCTGGTGTCATCATCTTCATCACCGTCTTTGGCCTGGTCCTTGTCTTTGTCTTTGCCCTCGTCTTTTCGATCGGCATCCCCCCGCTTCGACGCGTCACCCTGCCCATCCTTCGGCGTCTCGACGATGGTCAGATAGGTAGCCGCCACCAGGACCGCCTGCTTCGTCTGGTAGTCGATCGCCAGCTCACCCTCGGCGTTTACCTCGGCGATCACCCCGCGAACCGTGATCGTCTCCCCACGGGCCTTGTCCTTCTCCTGGTTCTGATCGCCGTTTGCAGCTTTGTTGTCCTGGGCCCAAACACCCGAGGCCAGCGCAATCCCGAGGCCGCATGCGGCCACCACTGCGAGCACTTTTCTCATCGGAGTTCCCCTTTGACTGCAGTACTCGGTTCCGAGTTTCGGAACGGCTTGTCATCGACCCGGGCCCTTCGATGCAACGAGTGTACCGGGCCGAAAGAGTCGGGACGGAGCGTCGTGATGGGCAGCCTCATCCCCCGCCTGAGCACGCAGTTGGGAGAGACGATTGCCGTCCTCGCGGCGGAGGACGCGGCGGGCGGAGCAGCGTCCCGACCGGTTCCACCTGACGTTTTGGCGTGATCATGGCGATCGAGGGACATCTTGGCGGACCTGGCGACATGGACAGCCCGGGCATGACCCTCCGCCGACGGCCGAACGGCCAGTGTCCCTCCGGGGGCGCGACTCCCGTCGAGGCTTGGCTCAAGCGATGACCCCTTCAGCATCGATCGGGTCGTACGTGACCCCGGAGGGGATGTGAGATAGACACACGCGGATGACAGGGATGTACAACCGTGAGCGCCGACCCACGGACCGTGACTTGAATGTCACCGCACACTCCGATATCGGGTTAATATTCAGCTCGCCGCCGAGCGCGGCAGGGGCACCCTCACGCGTGTGCCGGCGGGAGCGACTGGATCCTCGTCGGTTGCGCCGACACCGGGTGCTGCTGCCCCTTCGTGAGCCCCTTCACAGGGCCGGACCAATCATCCAGGATCTTGCAGACGCGCGGCCTTCCATCGCTCGTCCGGGTAGAATAATGCCGCTCCTGCGGGGTAGGCTAATGTCTGATCGGTATTCCCCAAGAGAAGCTTCCCGCCCGGCCCGGCGGGGAATCGGGGGTGTCCTTTGCCGGCCATGCGTCCCTTCGCACAGAGCATCGTCGAGACCGTCCGCGAGCCCCTCCTCGTGCTCGACGCCGAGTTGCGGGTGTGGGAGGCCAACATCAGCTTCTACCAGGCGTTCCGGGTCTCCCCGGGGCAGACGGAGGGCCGGCCCATCCACGAGCTGGGGGCCGGCCAGTGGGACATCCCCCCGCTCCGCCGACTGCTGGACGAGGTCAACGCCACGGGCCGGGCGTTCCGCGACTTCGAGGTGGACCACGACATCCCCGGGCTCGGCCGCCGGGCCATGCTGCTCAACGCCCGACGGATCCACCGCGAGGACGACCATGCCCCCATGATCCTGCTGGCGATCGAGGACGTGACGGAGCAGAAGCAAGCCCGGGAGGAACTCCGGCGGTTGAACGCGGAGCTAGAGCACCGCGTCCGCGAGCGGACGGCCCAGCTCGAAGCGTCCAACAAGGAGCTGGAGGCGTTCTGCTACTCGGTCTCGCACGACCTCCAGGCCCCGCTCCGGGCCATCGACGGCTTCAGCCAGGAACTGCTCGCCAGCCATGCGGGGCAGCTGGATGACCAGGGCCGGCACTACCTGGAGCGGATCCGGGCGGGCGGCCAGCGGATGGCCCAGCTCATCGCCGACCTACTCCAGCTCTCGCGGCTTTCCCGCAGCGAGATGCAGCAACAGCGGGTCGACCTGAGTGGCGTGGCCCGGGAGGTCGCGGACGACCTCCGCCAGCGGGAGCCCGGGCGCGACGTCAGCTTCGTCATCGAGCCGGGCGTCAGCGGCTTCGGAGACCCCCGCCTGCTGCGGCTCGTGCTCGAGAATCTGCTCGGCAACGCCTGGAAGTTCACCGCCAAGCAACCGCGGGCGACCATCGCGTTCGAGCGGGCCGAGACTGAGGGCGGGCGGGCCTACGCTGTGCGGGACGACGGCGCGGGTTTCGACATGGCCTTCGCCGGCAAGCTCTTCGGGGCCTTCCAGCGGCTGCACAGCGACCGCGACTTCCCCGGCACCGGCATCGGCCTGGCCATCGTCCAGCGGGTCATCCACCGCCACGGCGGCCGCGTCTGGGGCGAGGGGGCCGTGGAGCGAGGGGCATCGTTCTCGTTCACCCTCCCCCCTCGGCCGTCAGCACCGACAAGCGACCGCCCTGAGCCGTGAGCGCGGCCCTCCTTTCTTTGACGGCCCCGAGGAGTCCACTATGCAAACCAAAGTGATCCTGCTGGTCGAGGACAACCAGGACGACGAGGAGCTGGCCCTGCTGGCCTTCCGGAAGAGCAACATCGCCAACAAGGTCGTCGTCGCCCGCGACGGCGCCGAGGCCATCGACTACCTGTTCGGCGCCGGATCCCACGCCGGGTGCGACTCGCCCGTCCTGCCGCAGCTCGTGTTGCTGGACCTCAAGCTGCCGAAGTTCGACGGCCTGGAGGTCCTGAAGCGGTTGCGGGCCGACCCGCGCACGAGGCGCCTGCCGGTGGTCGTCCTCACCTCCTCGCGGGAGGAGCAAGACCTGATCGAGAGCTACGACCTGGGGGCAAACTCCTACGTCCGCAAGCCGGTGGACTTCGCCCGGTTCGCGGAAGCCGTGCAGCAACTCCAGATGTACTGGTTGGTGCTGAACGAGGCGCCCCCGAGTGGTGATTGAACGCCGGCACCGGTCACCCTGCCGGTCGGTCGAGCACAGCGGCGGCGCCGGGCACTCGGGTAGAGCTTCCCCACGCAGGAGTTCGACATGAGTATGGCCCGGCCGCTTCGTGTCCTGATCGTCGAAGACTCCCCGGACGACGCGGAGTTGATGCTGCTCGAACTCCGGCGAGGGGGTCTCGACCCGTCGTGGCAGCGGGTCGAGACCGTCGAGGAGTTGCGTGCCGCCCTCGCGCAAGGGACGTGGGAGGTCGCCCTCTGGGACTACACGCTGCCGGGCTTCGATTCCATGGCCGCGCTGCCGCTACTGCAGCAAACGGCCGAGGACCTGCCCTACATCGTGGTCACTGGCACCCTCGGGGAGGAACAAGCGGCCCAACTCATGAGGGCTGGGGCCGACGACTATCTCCTCAAGACAAACCTCGCCCGGCTGGCCCCCGCAGTGGAGCGGACGCTGCGGGAGGCGGCGGTCAGGCGGGCACACCGAGCGGCGGAGCGGGAGGCGTACCGGCTCGCGGCCATCGTCCAGTCCTCCCAGGACGCCATCATCGGCACGACTCTGGAGGGCACCATCACCAGTTGGAACCCGGCCGCCGAGCGGCTCTTCGGATACACCGCCGCCGAGACAGTGGGGCAATCGATCAACCTGATCATCCCGCCCGGTCTGCAAGAGGAGGAGCGTTCAATACTGGAGCGGCTGCGGTGGGGCGAACGGGTCGAGCACTTTGAAACCGTGCGTGGCTCCAAAGAGGGCCGGCGCATCCCGATTTCCTTGACCGTCTCGCCCCTCCGGGACGACGCAGGTCGGGTCGTCGGCGCGTCCAAAGTCGCGCGTGACATCACCGAGCGCAGGCGGGCCGAGGCGGCACTGCA
This sequence comes from Singulisphaera photorubra, assembly GCF_045290345.1. Taxonomy (GTDB): domain Bacteria; phylum Planctomycetota; class Planctomycetia; order Isosphaerales; family Isosphaeraceae; genus Singulisphaera. The sequence goes on from NZ_CP155447.1 coordinate 9,617,266, forward strand.
CGAGAGCGAGGTCCGCTTCCACAACATGGCCGACCACGCCCCGGTGATGATCTGGGTCACGGACGCCACGGGGGCTTGCACGTACCTGAACGAGTGCTGGTGCCGGCTCACCGGCATGCGGCCCGAGCAGGGCTTCGGTGCCGGCAGATGGGAGGCCGTCCACCCCGACGACCGGGAAAAGATGCTGTCGGTCTTCCGGGCGGCCAGCGAGAGGCGCGAGCCGTTCCGGCTGGCGTTCCGGCTCAGGCGCCACGACGGTGACTACCGCTGGGCCATCGACTCGGGGGCGCCGCGCTTGGGGGCGTCCTGGGAGTTCCTGGGCTACGTCGGCTCGGTCCTGGACGTGACGGAGGAGAAGTGCAAGGAGGAGGCTCTCAGGCGGAGCGAGTCACTGCTGGCCGAGGCCCAGCAGTTGGCCCACCTCGGAAGCTGGAACTGGGACCTGACGAGCGGCGCCTTCCACTGGTCGGACGAGCACTACCGCATCTTCGGGTTCGAGCCGCAGGAGCCGCCCATCACGCTGGACCGGGCCTTGGACCGGGTCCACCCCGAAGACCGGGCGCGATTCCAAGACCTGTTCGATCAGACGATCCGGGACCGCCGGCCCTATGAATGCACCTTCCGCCTGATTCTCGATGACGGGGCGGTGCGGATCGTGCAGTCGCGGGGACGACCTGCGGTCAATGAAGGGGACGAGCTTGTCCGCATGTTCGGGACCATTCAAGATGTCACCGAACGGACGCAGACCGAACAGGCGCTCCGCGAGAGCGAGGAGCGTTTCCAGGTCGCGCTCAGCGCCTCCCCGGGCATCGTGGTCTTCGGCCAGGACATGGCCCTGCGTTACACCTGGGCCTACAACCCGCAGTTCGGGGATACCGTCGAAGATTTGCTCGGGAAGACGGACGCCGAGATCCTGAATCAAGAGGACGCTGCACGAGTCACCGCTGTCAAGCGGAGGGTGCTGCACGGCGGCGTCAGGGTGCGTGAGGAGATGACGATCACCCGCGAGGAGACGCGAACCTATGACCTGACCGTCGAGCCGTTACGCGACCCCAGCGGTCAGGTCACCGGGATTACCTGTGTTGCGGTGGACATCACCCACCGCAAGCGGCTGGAGAAGGCGCTGCTCCGGGCCAAGGAGGCGGCGGAGGCGGCGAACCGGGCCAAGGATGAGTTCCTGGCCAACGTCAGCCACGAGATCCGCACCCCCTTCGGCGCCATCCTCGGCATGACCGAGCTCGTCCTCGACACATCCCTGACCGACGACCAGCGGCAATGCCTGGAGACGGTGAAATCGGAGGCCGACAGCCTCCTCCACCTCGTCGAGGAACTGCTCGACTTCGAGAAGATCGAGGCCGGCAAGCTCGACCTCGTTCCGGCCGACTTCTCGCTCCGGACGATGATGGCCGACACCCTGCGGGCCCTGGCCGAGCGGGCCCGGATGAAGGGGCTGGAGCTGGAGTGGATCGTCGAGCCGGACGTGCCCGACGCCTTGGTCGGCGACGCGGACCGGCTGCGCCAGGTGCTGCTCAACCTGGTCAGCAACGCCGTCAAGTTCACCAAGCGCGGTGAGGTGGCCGCCCGGGTGCAAGTCGTCGAAGGTCCGGCGCCCGGCGAGGAGATCGTCCTGCGTTTCACGGTGCGCGACACCGGCATCGGCATTCCGCCCGACGCCCGGGAGCGGATCTTCCGGGCCTTCGAGCAGGCGGACAGCTCGACCACGCGGGAATTCGGCGGCACCGGGCTGGGCCTGACCATCTCCGCGCGGCTGGTCGGCCTGATAGGCGGCGAGATCCGCGTCGAGAGCGAGCCGGGCGAGGGCAGTACCTTTGCCTTCACGGCGCGCTTCGGGCGGCAGCCGCACCCCTCGGAGAAAGTCGACGCTCAGCCGGCGGTCGCGGTCCACGAGGCTGCACCGACTGCGGCGGCGGCACCGCTGCGCATCCTTGTGGCCGAGGATAGCGGGTTCAACTCACGGCACATCGATCGGCTGCTCGGGCGGCGGGGACACCTCGTGAGAGTGGCGACCGACGGCCGCCAGGCCCTGAACCTCCTCGGAGAAGACGCCTTCGACCTCTTGCTCTTGGACCTCCACATGCCGGAACTCGACGGCTTCCAGGTCGCGAGGGCGATCCGGGAGAGGGAGCGGGCCGCCGGGGGGCACCTGCCCGTCATCGCCCTGACCGCCAGAGCTCGGCCGGAGGACCGCGAGCGCTGCCTCACGGCCGGCATGGACGACTACCTCTCCAAGCCGGTCCGGGCAGCGGAGCTGTTCGCGACGATTGACCGAGTGGTCTCCGGGTACGGCGGTCCAGGACCCGGGAGCTGACTCGCCAAGTGGACGGCCTGTCGCTCGAGAGTCACTCCCGAGCCGGGTGAGGGCGGCAAGCCAGACGGACCGGCTGGCTCAATCCTTGGTCGCCGATGAAGCTGTGCTCAAACGGATCGCGCCGCAACCGCTCAGGTGGCTCCCACTGGCCCGAAAAAGTGGTACCCATCCTGACCGAAACCGACACCCGGGAACCAAGCCAAAACGAATCCCCGGCCCGGCTCAGTTCGGCGCGGGGCAGGGGTAGGTCAATTTCCGACGACGGACGCCCGATCCAGCAGGAAAGTGCCCGGCGGGGCTTGCGAAGAGTATGCCAAGATGTCACTCGAACGGGAGGTGACCGACAAAATGACCCGTGGGCCGACGGTCGTTCCGATTTCGATGGGACCGACGCTCTGCGTTCTCCGCACTCGCTTTTCGCCTTCCAATTGCGGGTTGGCACCCGTGCTGGAGGCCCTTTTATCGATGGTGACTCCGCTCCCGCATGGCTCGGCGCACCCATTGCGGCCAGGAAGGCCGTCGTTTCCAACGACATCCCGTGGGTAATCCTTGACTCGGTGGATCTCCATTCATGAGGAGACAACGATGAGTCAGGCAGAGACCGCTTTCGCTTCGCGCGTCATTGCCGTCTATCCCGATCATGCCTCGGCCGAGAATGCCGTCCGGCGCCTACTCAAGAGCGGGTTCCCGATGAAGGACTTGTCGATCGTGGGCCGCGACTGCCAGGTGTCCGAGGAGCCGATCGGCCTCGTTACGACGGGAGACTATGCCTCGGTCGGTGCCGCGACTGGCGCGTGGGTCGGCGGGATCTTCGGCCTGCTCCTCGGGGCGGCGTTCCTCGTCCTGCCGGGCGTCGGGCCAGTGGTCGTCGCGGGACCGCTGTCCGTGGCGCTGCTGGGCGGGTTGGAGGGTGCGCTGGCAGGTGCGGCACTGGGGGCCCTGACAGGTGCACTGGTCGGCTGGGGCGTCCCCAAGGACCAGGCGCTCAAGTACGAAGCTCAGGTCAAGGCCGGCAAGTTCCTCGTGATCGCACGCGGCACTCCCGAGCAGATCGAGCGAGCCAAGTCACTGCTGGACGAAGGGCAAAACGAGGGGGTCGAGGTGTTCGAAATCGTAGCGGCCTGACCATGGAAGTAGCCGGCTGAACCGTGGCGACCGCGGCGAACCGCGTCAGACTGGCGGCGACCCTTCGCGTGCACGACGAATCTGATTCTCAATAAGCATCTGGTCAAGATCTTCTTTGATCTACTGATCTTTGGGTGACCGCGGAGGCTTGCAACTGCGGCCACCCAGAAATCCACGATGAACCGCGACCCGATGCTGAGTCAAGGAGGCGATGCGGATCAGTGAGGGGCAAGGCGCTCACCTTGAGTTCAACTCGGTTGCGGGTCCGTCAGGTCAAGCCCAGACCTGCCCAAGAGGGTCCTCTCCTGACCTTCGATTCGGCCCCCGTTGGATCGGGGTGATGCTCAGCGTAAGAATCTCGATTCAGACTGCGGAAGTTATGGTGAGTTTTTCGGCGACCTCCGTGTGCTCGCCGATCACTCTGAGGGTCTCCCCGTCCTTCAGCTTGACGATGGTGACTCGATGAGGATCGGCCGGATCCGGACGTATACTCATGATAAAGTCCGGGTTCAGGTAAACGCTCGTTGCGGTCACGCTGTCAATGAACGGAACGATCATCGGACATTCTCCATTGGGGTTTGCCGCTCTGCGGCTGCGCTCGTCACCTCGAGTCTCGCCGGCGTTCGGCCCTCAATCATCAACGGGCTCCGCGTTGTCTTGAGCTGGGGCGACTTGACTGAAACGATCCCTTCGACCACCGAGGTTTCCCCCTCACACGACCCAGGGGGCTGGTGACCCGACGAGCGCCACGGCGATCAGGACGAGCTGGACGCTCCGACCGTCTGAGGTTGGGCCTGCTCGCTGCCTTGTGCCTGGCCGCCACCTCACGATTGGGCGCCTCCCTGTGGCTGGCCGCCGGTTTGCGACTGGCCACCCACTTGCGCCCGGGCGCCAGGTTGCGACCGGCCGCCGATCCTGATTTCTTTCGGTTTAGCCTCCTCGGCCTCGGGCAGAACTAGCGTCAGCACGCCGTCCTCGAACTGGGCCTGTGCTTTGACAGGGCTGATCGGAGTAGGCAGGCTCACCGTCCGTTGGAACACGCCGTGACGGCGTTCCCGAATACGGTATTGGCTCTCCTGCCACTCATAGTCAGCCTTGATCTCGCCGCGAAACGTCACATCGTTCCCGTGGACCGTGATGTGAATATCTTCGGGGCGCATGCCTGGCAAGGACCCGCGGACGATGAACTCGTTCTCGTCCTCCAGGAGATCCAAGGGAGCATGAGTGCGTTGCCGTCGCCCGACATGCCGAGCGGACGCACAAAGCTTTCCCGGAACAACGAATTCTTCGCGTCCTGAAGGCTGATCATCTCGCGGAAGGGTTCGTAGCGCTGGATGGCCATGGATGCCGTTCCCCTTTCTCATTCAATGGGCTGGGCCTTGCGGAAGCAGGGACCCAACGGGGCCACTCGGTCGTTCGTCGCGCGTTCGGGATGGGCCGTGGACTAATTCAGGCCTCGCCCTTAGGAAAGCGGTCCACCCACGCGGCGGGAAGTTGGCTGGACATTCGTCGAAGGTGGTTCGGGCGGCCCGCCCGAGTTTTTTCCAACGGTCGAGCCGCCCGTTCCACTGTCCCATCTGCGAGGAATGATTCAGTGTGAGGCCCTTGAAGCATCAACCCTGCCCGGTCGGTTCCGGTTTGCCTTCGCGTTGAAGACGGGGTAGCCGTTCACAGTCCGGTATTGAAAGTTGCCGATGACGGCACTATATCTGCATTATGACGAATCCGCTGCCCATCCCTGACGACCTCTGGAGTACGGTGCCGCCCGACGCTCAGGCCGCCATCGCTGCAGTCTTTGTGGCGATGCAGCAGCGGCACGCCGACCTGGAAGCGCGGGTCAGCGATCTCGAAGCACGGCTCAAGCTCAACTCCACCAACTCGTCCAAGCCACCTTCGTCTGATCCGATCGGCCTGAAGCGGCGGCCGCCCGCTCCGGCCAGCGGCAAGAAGCGCGGTGGGCAACCGGGACATCGCAAATCCCACCGTGCCTTGGTGCCGCCTGAGAAGTTGCGCCAGACCATCCACTGCAAGCCGGAGGCGTGTCGCCGATGCGGTCAGGGGCTTCGGGGCGACGACCCCGAGCCGTTGATCCATCAGGTGGCCGAATTGCCCAAGATCGAGCCCCTCGTCGATGAATATCGACTTCATCGTCTCACCTGTCCCGGATGCGGTGAGACGACCTGCGGCGCCTTGCCCCCCGGTGTCCCGAGCGGTTGTTTCGGCCCTTACCTTCAAGCCGTCCTGGCCATGCTCGCCGGGGCCTATCGTCTCAGCAAACGGCAGATCCAGCAGGTCAGTTCCGATCTGTTTACCCTGTCGATCTCCACCGGGATGATCGCCAAGCTGGAACGGCAGTCGGCCGCGGCTCTGGAGGCTCCCTACAACGAACTGGCGCTGTCGGTCCATCAGGCCGAGGTGGCGAACATCGACGAGACGTCGTGGCGTGAGCAACTTCGCAAGGTCTGGTTGTGGGTGACGGTGACTCGCCTGACCACGGTCTTCACGATCGCCAAGAACCGCAGTGGCGCGATCGCCCGGGCGTTGTTGGGCAGTCAAGACGGCCAGGTCGTCACCAGCGACCGATTCAGCGCCTATGACTGGATCATGGCGTCCTGGCGGCAAATCTGCTGGGCTCACACCATCCGAACGCAATCGACAATTCGGCCGGCCCTCCGACGTGACTTCAGATCCATCCCCTTCACCATGACTCGGCCCCGTCCGTTCATCCGGGCCCAGGCGTGATGCCTCCCCTCCGGAATGGCCCAGGGGAATCACGTGCCGGATCTCCAGCGAGTCTTCCCCGACTATGACTCGGTCGATCAGCAACTGCAAGATCCCCTGCCGCTCTGTGAAGGTCGCCTCGTCGAGCCGGTCGCAGACTCGTCGGCAGAACGACTTGAGGTCTGCCCAGACGGCCTTCGCCGCTTGCCGCTCGGCGTGCAGTCGTTGTTCCTGGTCACGCTGTGTTGCAAGGACATGTCGATGCCATTGAATTTTCTCGCGACGTGCCTTCAGCTCGGCCAGATCGATCACCTCAGCTTGATAAGCGTCGACCAGCCGTTGTTCCTCCCGGTCGAGCCGCTGCAGTTGCAACTCCCAACGCCGGACCTCGCTTTGGCCGTCCTCCCGGGCCTGTGACGCTCCCAGAAATCCCTCGAATTGAGCGGCCAGCATCCCGGGGTCTTCCAGCAATGACTTGACATGGTCCCAGACGGCCGCGTCAAGCTCGGCGACCTTGGCCGGCGTCTGGGTACAGCGGCAGGCCCGGTCGCGGGCCACGGTGTCCTTACCGTGGCACTTGTAGTATCGGTGCGTGGCCTGCCCCGCCCCCCCGTATGTGGTGATGCCGAACATGGCCAGGCCGCACGTCCGGCAGGTTAGCAGGCACCTCAGCAAATAGCTGTTGCGGGTGTTGTTGCGAAACGACAGGCTCGAGTTCCTCGCGAGCTGCTCCTTCGCATCTTGATGCGTAGACGTATCGATCAAAGCTGGGGCACGGATCGGGATCCATTCCTCTCGCGGCCTCGGGCGCCGGCAGGTGGCCGTGCCCGCCCTGATCCCCTTCGACCGTGGCTTGCGCGGCACGACGAACACATGCCGATTGAGGTAGCCTTCGCCGATGTAGACCGGGTCGGACAGGACCCGATGCACGACGCTGGGCGACCAGAGCCGGCGGCCGCACCGCGGACGCCAAGGGCCTTCGGCGAGCCTCTTGAGGATCTGTCGGACGGTCACCCTCTCGTCGATAAGCCATCGGTAGAGGATTCGCACCACATCGGCCTCCGCCTCCTCGACCTCGAGGTGCGCCGGGACGCCGTCGCGGGCCGGGACGTAGCGGTAGCCGTAGGGGGCCTTACCGGCGATCCAGTGAACGTCCTTGGCCTTCTGGATCTTCCCACGGCGGAACCGCTCGGCGAGGACCGCCCGCTCATACTCGGCGATGGCGCCCTGGATTTGGAGCAGGAGCTGGTCGTGCGGGTCGTCTGAGATTGGCCGGTGGACGAATTCGACTTCGCAGGCGGCCCGGCGGAATTCCTCGAGCAGGAGGATCTGGTAGGCGTATCGGCGAGCGAGCCGATCCGGACTGAAGACAGCGACGACATCGAACTCGCCCTCGCGGGCGGCGTCACGGAGTCGGTCGAGGGCCGGGCGGTCGAGGCGTGATCCCGAATATCCTTCATCAATAAAAACGTGATCTTCTTTGAGATCATGGCTATTGGCCTGGGCCCAGGCGCGAAGGGCATCGAGTTGGCTAAGGATCGTCTGGTCACGCCCCTGCTTCGCGGTCGAGACCCTGGCATAAACGGCAGCTCTCATGATTAATATCCCCCACAGTGGTTGACGGAATGCCGGCGGCCTCCGGCCCGGCGCCGAGCAGGATCCGGATGGCCTGCTCGAGCCGGCGGGGGCCGTCATGGCGCGGGACGAATGCGGAGTGGATAGCCCACCCCGCAGGTCGAGGGTTGCGGGAATTCCGGCGCATCGATGAACCTCCTGATGAGAGGCCAAAGATGATCTTGCCGATACCGCCGGTCTAGGATCGACGGCGAGAGCGAGGTGAGTAGGGGTGGGTTGAGGACCTGAACGGAATGACAAGGGTTGCCCGCAGTTTATCGATTGCGTTCGGATGGTGCATCTTCGTCGCGACTTTCAGGCGATGATCGACCGGGGTGGTGGTAGCGAGCGGGTCGGACAGCGGTTGCTCGGATTGTCGAACCGACTGTTCCGGCACTGGCACCGGGTTCGTGACGGGACCGTGCCCTGGGACCAGTTCCAAGAGCGGATGAGCCGACTGCGACGGGAGGTCAAGAGGGTCCTTCAGGAGGGATCGCGGAGTTCGTGCGCCAAGACGGCCGCGACCTGCTTCGAGATCCTCAAGGTGGAGGAGGGCCTGTGGACGTTCGCTCGGGTCCGGGGCGTGGAGCCGACGAACAACGTGGCCGAACGCTCGTTGCGGCATGCGGTAATCTGGCGGCGGATCAGCGGCGGGACGGCCAGCGCGGAGGGGAGTCGGTTGGTGGAACGGATGCTGACCGTGGTGGCGACCTCTCGGCAACAGGGTCGTAGCGTCCTGGACTACTTGACCTCGTGTTTTGAAGCGGATCGTCGCGGTCACGCCGTCCCTTCTCTCTTGCCGGCCAGCACGTCAGACATCAAAGCCGCCTGATTTCACTTCTCCCGTCCTATGAACGGCTACAAGACGGGCACATCAATTAACACTTGTCCATTAGTAAGGCTTGTCTTTTGCCTCATGCAATTGGCGTGCCCGCGGGTAATCGCCGCCGGGGGTCATGGCGAATCTCGGCGTCAACACCGACGAATGGCAGGATTTACGCAATCGATGCCGGACCGAGGTCGGTTTACCAGCGCCTCGGCCGTCGTCGAAGCCCCGAGACACATTGTCCCCTGCGCTGAGGTGGTAGACAGTTTGTCGCCGCGCCGGCGGCCCCCAACGACTCGCCGAGAGGCACGGGAGCTCGTCTACGAACGGCCGAGTGGGGTTCCGGGGAAAGGCAACGAGCCGAATGCCCGGCGGCATGATTGTCGATCAGGACGTCGCCTCATCGATCTGGACAAATTGTCCCGCTCCTTGCGAAATCAGGTGCGTTCAGACTGAGACGTTCTTATAAACGTTTGCAGAGCGTCGCATTCTTGGGTACGGCAAGTCCTTGGATTTGTTGGACTTGTGATGAGCTCGCTGTGCCGCCACCCCGACTGGCATGCCCCTTGCCACCAAAGACAGTACGGAGGAGAGTCGACGCGAAACCAGTGACGTGTCTTAGGTATAACTCAGGATTCTCTGATGGTTTATGGGTCCGATCCGTTCTACTTAGTCTTTCTGGCTCCGGGCCTGCTGCTGGCTGCTTGGGCGTCATGGAAGGTGCAGCGAGCCTACGCCGAGGCACAAAAGGTCCCGGCCGCCTCCGGCGTGAGCGGCGCGGAGACCGCCCAGGTGATCCTCTCTCGCTTCGGGATGACGGCGGTTCGTATCGAGGTGGCCGAGGGATTCTTATCGGACCACTATGACCCGGTTGGGAAGGTCCTCCGGCTCAGTCCGGACGTCTACGAAGGGCGGACGCTGGCCGCGCTCGGGATCACGGCTCACGAAGCCGGGCATGCGCTTCAGGACGCGACTCATTACCCCCTCTTGAAGCTTCGCAACGGGATCGTCCCGCTGGCCGCCTGGGGTGGTAATCTGTCCTGGATCCTGATCCTCTTGGGATTCGCCCTCTCCAGCCTGAACCTGATCGTCATCGGAATCGTTGCCTTCTCGCTCACGCTGCTGTTCCAGATCATCAACCTCCCCGTTGAGTTCGATGCCAGCCAACGCGCTCGCCAGGCGCTGCGCTCCGTGGGTTTGATCGACCCGCGCGAAGAACTGGTCGTCAAGAAGGTCCTTTCAGCCGCGGCGCTGACATACGTGGCGGCGACCCTGACCAGCCTGCTTACCCTCGCCTATTACCTCTACCGTAGCGGCCTGCTCGGGTCGCACGAGCATGGCGAAACCTGACCGGGAACCCGTCCGATGAACATTGCCAAGGGACTTATCCTGGTAGGTATTGGACTCGTCGTCATCGGGGTCTTGTGGCCGCTGGGCGAGCGCATTGGCCTGGGCCGGTTGCCGGGGGACATCATCGTCCGAGGTCGGCGAACGACCTTTTACTTCCCTGTGGTCACTTGCCTCCTGCTCAGCATCCTCTTCTCCCTGCTCATGAGCCTGTTTCAGCGCCGAGCTCCGTAGGCGCTTCGGTCCCCGCTACAAGGTGGGTGACGACGCAACGACCACCTTGGCGGGACGCACGACTCGATCGTGCATGGAGTAGCCGGGTTGGAGAACCTCGACGACATGTCCCGCGGTCGCGTCGGCCCGGGGCTGTTGCTGCACGGCCTCATGCACGTCGGGGTCGAATGGTTGGTCCAAAGCGCCAATAGGGGTGAGGCCGAAGCGGCCGAGGATGTCGAGTAGTTGCGACCGAACCAGGGCCACCCCTTGGACCAGCGGGCCTTCCTCGCTCTGCTGCCTGGCGGCCTCCAGGGCACGCTCCAGGTTGTCCAGGACCGGGAGCAGCGCGCCGAGCAGAGGAGCGGGCGCATACCGCTGCTGTTCGGCTTGATCGCGCAGGAGACGCTTTCGGAAGTTCTCAGCATCGGCCTGGATGCGCTGAAGCTGGGCCAGATAATCGTCTCGCTGCTGTTCGGCGGCCGCGACCTGAGCCCGCAAGGTCTCCGGATCGGCCGGGCGCGCTGCTGAAGCCGTCCGCGCCTGCGTCTCTCCACCGACGGCTTGCTCTCCCCCCGCGGTCGCGTCCGAGGCCTTTTGGGCCTGCGGTGCTCCACCGATCGTTTTCTCCGCCCCTGAAGGTGGGGATTGGTCCTCCGTCGCGGGTGCGGACATCGTTCGGTCGGTCATGGATGAAGCTCCTTTCGAGTCGAGGCATTCCTGATGCCATCCCATCCGCACCGACAACGTGCGGGCCTTTGACCGTGAGATCACCTCGAGTGCAAGGGGCACCGACTTCGTCAGTTCCCTCCCGTCTTTCCGGCGGCGCTCAACGCCGCGCCTGGCTTGCCTGGGTCCCGCGCATGGCCGTCGGTCATGAGGCGCTCTCTGAGCCGCTCCCGGGCCGCCTTGATCTCCGCCTTCACCTGGGCCTCGGGCCGCCCCTGGAGTTTCGCAATCTCCCCCGTCTGATAGTTCTCCAGGGCATACAGAATGAAGGCCTGCCGCTGGGCCGGTGGCAACTCGTCCAGTAGAGAGAGGAGCCGATCTTGCTGCCCCTCGGCCTCGAGCTCCTCCCAGGAGTTGGTCCCTTCGATGTCTGGGATCAGGTCGCCGAGCGAGTAGTGCTCGGTTTCGTCCCGGAGATCGGCCCACCACTCGGATTCGTCCGGCCGAGGCACCGCGTCCGGCATGATCTCTTCGGCACTCACTTCCAGCGACAGGTGGGGACGAGGCTCTTGCATGATCAACGCGCTCATCGCTTCGTCGACGAGCTTGGTGAGCCAGAGATCCAGTTCCAAGTCCCGAGGTCGATTCGAAAACCGATCCCAGGCCCGGACCATGACTTCATCGAGAACATCCTCCACCGTCCATTCCCCCCGATGGAGCGATCCGTTCATTTCCAGGTGTCTCAACTCCCGGCGGACATAGTCTCGCAAGTGGCCGAGTAGCGGGCGAAGCAGTCGGAAAAAGTTCTCCCGATCGCCCGACTCGACGCGCTGCTGGAGCACGGGAAGGACCGCGCTGAGCTCAGCCCGATTGCGGGCCTTCTCATCGGTGCTCGCCTCGCGGCGAACCCGCCCCTTGTGCCGCTTGACTTGCGACACGAGGGAGTCCGCGACGTGGTCCAGGAGCGTCTCGGGATCTCGGCCGTTCGCCTCCGCCGTGAGCGTACCCGTGGGCAGTTGGAGCACGGCCTTGACCTCGTAAAACTCACCTAGCGGCCTCGCCGCGTGATGGCTGATGGTCAGTCGGATCTCCTGGAGGTCCGAGGGGTAACGCTTCAGGAGCGCTTGGATCCTCGGAAGTTCTTTCGCCCAGGTCGACTCGAGGCGTGCTTTGAGGGCATCGTCGACCCCGTTGAAGACCCAGTGGCTATTCATATTCATTACACGCTCCTCCGAGAGAATGGATGGCCGGCTGCTGGACATCTCTCGTCTTGATCTGATTGGTCTCTTCCATTGCACGAAGGATGCCGATGCGTCTCGAGAGGGGGCGCCGCGGCTGCGACCCCTCTTGAATCCTCGGTATTTGCAGGACGGAACCATCGCCACAACCTCAGCCGTGCCCAGCGAGTACCGTCGTTGGTGTGCCAAGATGTCCTTCGGGTGGGGCGAGACCGACATCGTGTCCTGCGCCCGCGGCGAGTCCCAGGGATCGGCGACCTCTCAAGTCCGCACTCGCTCTATGCCTTCTCTTGGTCTTAACTGCTTGCTCCTCACTGTGATGAGGTCGTCCGGGCGCTTGGTTCTCATCGGCTTCGACCGCTTGGCGCATCTCTTGCTTCGAGATTGAAAAACAAGAGGCGCACGCTTCCGCGCAGGGGCCGCGCAGTCATTACGACGTCTGACTTGGAGGAGCCAGTCCAGGCCTCGACCAGAGTCCGATCGGACCAGGCCGAGCAAGGATCGCGGACGACGGCGCGAGTCAGTCGACGGGAATTGTGCTCGTCCCGCTCGAGACCTCCAAACGTCGAGCGACCGACGAGGAACTGCCAGAGATCCAGCGCGACTACCCGTGACTCGGACGTGACCGCCTCGACGCCTGCGTGGGATTCGAATCATCAACTATCATCATTGCATGAACGAGCAACGCTCGATGGAATCCGTGGCCACGTCCGATGACTTGTGACTCGGCGCCGTACCCTTGGATCAAGCATCGCCCGCGAAGGCCGTGCGGCGACGCGTGGAGGGGTCAGCCTGACGTGCACTGCGGCTTGGATGGCCCGGAGGAGCCGATCTTTCTCCACCGATGAGTTGTCCCATGGAACCAAGGGGATTTCTTTGGACGCCACTCCATCCGATGCTCTGGTCTTCTTCGGCGCGACGGGTAACCTTGCCTTCAAGAAAATCTACCCAGCCCTCCGGGAGATGATGAGGCATGGACGGCTCAAGGTCCCGGTCCTCGGCGTGGCCCGATCCGGATGGGACCTCCAGAGGTTCCGGGAATGGGTACTGGCCAGTCTCGAAGAACATGGCGGCGGGCTGGATGAGTCCGACTGGAAGCTCCTGGAGCTGCTTCGCTACGTCGATGGAGACTATACATCGCTGGCGACCTTCCACGCGCTACGCCGCGAGCTGGGCGACGCGCAACGGCCGCTGCACTACCTGGCGATTCCACCGAGCCTCTTCGATGACGTGGCACGCCACCTGGCCGAGTCGGGGTGTGCCCAGAATGCGCGGATCGTGGTCGAGAAGCCGTTCGGCCGGGACCTGGAGTCGGCCCGCGAGCTGAACCGAATCCTGCACGGATACTTTCCCGAATCGTCGATCTTCCGAATCGACCACTACCTCGGCAAAGAGCCGGTGCTGAATCTCGTATTCTTCCGGTTCGCGAACCTCTTCCTGGAGCCAGTTTGGAACCGGAACTTCGTCCAGCACGTCGAGATCACGTCGGCCGAGAGCTTCGGCGTGCAGGGACGCGGCAAGTTCTATGAGGAGGTGGGCGCGATTCGCGACGTGATCCAGAACCACATGCTCAGTGTCGTCGCGTTCCTGGGAATGGAGCCGCCCGGTAGCGGCGCACCGGACGGGCTTCGAGACGAGCAAGTCAAGGTCCTCCGGGCGATCCGGCTCCTGGACGCCTCTCGGATCGTGCGAGGCCAATTCCGGGGATACCGCGATGAGCCGGGTGTGCTCCCCGACTCGAACGTCGAGACCTTTGCCGCGGTGCGGTTGTCGATCGACTCCTGGCGGTGGAGTGGCGTGCCGTTCTTGATCCGGGCCGGCAAACGCTTGCCGAGAACCGTGACGGAAGTCCGAGTGAAGTTCCGTTGCCGGCCGCAAGATCTTTTCGGTCGGCTCAAACTCGAGGCCTCGCGAAACTACGTCCGGTTCCGCTTGGCCCAGGACAACACAATCGCAATCGGGGCGTTGACGCGAACCGAAGGGGAGACGGTCGACCTGGAGGACGTGGAGCTGATCGTGTCCCGTCACCCCGAAGTCCAGGTACCCGCTTACACTCGCCTCCTCGAGAACGCCCTGGCAGGCGACCCCACCCTCTTCGCGCGTGAAGACGGCGTTGAGGCCGCGTGGAGCGTCGTCGATCCCATCCTTCACGATCCGCCCCCGCTCGCCTTTTACGAACCCGACACCTGGGGCCCCCCCGAGGCCGACGAGTTGATCCGGGACGTCGGTGGCTGGACGAATCCCGATGAAAACCCGGGAGCCCGGCAGGCTCGATGTCGTCAGGGCTGAACTCCGGAACCAAACATGCCAGGTGGACCGTATCGACTTGCACAACAAAGTGGCCAGTCGTCTCGAGCACTAATGCAACGGAGAGGCCGAGAGGAGAGTGCTGTGGCGAAGACAATGTGGCATGAAACATTGACAAATGCGAACACCAATGGACCTCGCATGGAAATGCGAGACCAGGTCTGAGCCCGATCGGGCGTGTCTGAACCAACAGAGAGAGAGATCTATGCCTAACTTGACCAAGAACAAGGTCGCCGTCCACGAAGGCGTCATTCGCCCGGATCTGGTCAACGAACTCGAGGCGTTCCAGGCACCCGACCAAAGGGTGAGCAGTGTTTACTTGGACCTGGACCCGAAGCACTGGGGCAACTTTCCGGAATTCCGACGCGACCTGAAGACCACCCTGGCCCACGCTCGCCAGGAGATCGAACGGTTGGAAACCCGGCACGAGGTGCGCCAGTCGCTGCTCCATGACCTGGACTTGGTGGAGGAGGTCGCCCCGACCGCCTATGGCGAGCGGTTCACTCGCGGCCTGGCCTGTTTCATCGGCTCCGAAGCCGGCGAAGGTCATGTGCTGCCGCTCCCCTGGCCGGTCCAGGAACGGTTCTTCTATGAGAACCGCTTCGTCCTCTGGCCGCTCAACCAGATCCTCGATCAATCCGACCGCTACGCGATCATTCTGACTGACAAGGCCCAGTCCCGGATGTTCCTATTCTTCCTCGAGCGACTCGAGGAGGTGGCCGAGCTCCACGACGAACTCCCTGGCCGAATTCGATTCCCGGTCCCAAACCGCGAGATTCAGTACAGGAACCGACATGTTGCGTCCTACCACCAACATTTTGACAATGTTTCCGAGACGGCGCTGCGGTGGCTGCAACGAGAGCCATTTGAACATTTGATAATTGGGTGTCCCTCGGAGATCCTGCCCGATTTCGAGAGCCGCTTGCATCGATATCTACGCGACCGGATCGTGGCCCGGTGGGATGTCGACGACTTGCATGATCCCCACCTCCAGATCCTGGAACGCGCGCGACTGGAGGAGCAACAACTCCTCGATCGCGAGGCCCAGGCCACGTGGCAGACCATTCAGGATTTCCTGCCGTATCGAGGCGCGCATGGTCCCGAGGAGGTATTCGCCGCCCTTTGGAGGCTGCGGGTCGACACGCTCTTGCAAGAGCCGGATGTGGAACGACCCGGTTTCCGATGCACGAACTGCACCCGTTTGAGCCTGGACCGCGATCCCTGCGTCGAGTGCGGCAGTGACACCAAGGCTGAAGTCGATCGGATCTTTGAAGAGACCCTCCTGGATGGCATCGATCAGGGAGCGCACGTGCGTTACTGGACTGACCCGCGGCTCCGAAGCGTCGGATCGATGGCGGCGCTCAAGCGATTTCCCGAGGCGGCTCGCGCTTCCGGAACCGACTGAGGAAACGACGAGACCTCGAACCCCCTCATCGCCGTGCTCATTGCGTCCTGGTTCTCGCGGATCATCTCGTGTGTGGGCGTTGCGGTGACGTCTCGATGGAACCTTCCGGTCAGCGTTCGAGGCCAAAAGGCCCATTTACGGATTCACCGCTCCCCTTTTTGGGTGCCAAGACGATCGGCGCGACGGTTCGGGCCACGAAGGGACGGGTCAATTCGTTGTCTCGGCCGATTCCAAAACGATTCGTCTGTTCCGAACCTTTCGAGCGAAACCAGTGGCACAAGCCGTAGATCTGGCGGCCGAACGCGGAAAACTCCGATGGGGCGCGGCACGTCCGTCCTCTTAATCGTGTCGGCCCACCTTAATACTCTCAAGTCTGCCACCAAAGCGCTCCTACTGTGGCTCGGTGGCTGCACAGACGCTGAGGTCGCCAACCTTATTCAGGGGAACCTCTACCTCAACAAGTCCCACCGCTCTCGGATTCCGGGGAATGGTGGCCAGGCACCAAAAGAGGGTGAAACGGGAAATCTGGATAATCCGTCAAGGAGGGCGGCTGACCACCCAGTTTCAGGGAAACTCCCAGATGAGCCACCTGAAGTGCCTGGCTACTTCTCATGAGTCCCTATGCGTTTTACGGTCGCCCCTCCGTGGCTGCAAAGCAAAAAATACTGATTTGAGCTTGTCTTGTTCCCAGGGACTTCACCCCTGTCTAGGAACGGTCGCCCCTTCGGGGCTGCAATGAACCCGTCCGCCGGGGGGACTTCACGTGCATGACTTTTCTGACCCTCTATAGCGACCATTCCCAGGCCCATTCTCGCCAAGCCGCCGGTCCACGAACGAGAGCCCGTGCAGCGGCAACGCGAGTGCCAGCGACGGGACGCCCCATCGCACTGCGAACTTGAACACGGACCATGGCCAACCGCTATCGGCAGCGTCCGGACCCAGGCCGTCCCTCAGGATCCAAACCAACGGCACGCAGGCCGTCCAGACTATCAGCCCCGCCTGAAGGATGAGGATCAGGAGCCGAAGGAAGTCGCGCAAGGCAGAGTTGAGCAGCGAGGACATCGGTTGCTCCATGGCGATTTCTGGTGCCCCATTCTACCAGGCGCCGGGCAGCGAGGGAGATTGAGCAGCCAGGCACTCCAGTCGGATATCTGGGAGTTCCAGTAAGAATGAATAGTCAGCCGCCCACCTTGACAGATTATCCAGGTTTCCCGCTTTACCTTCTCTAGGTGCCTGGCCACCATTCCCACCGGCAGGAGCCGCTCCGGTTGTTACCCGCCGGCCGCCCCTCACCGGGCGCCAGCAACCGACGTCGGAGACGTGCCAGCCGCCCGTGCGGAGCCGCTTTCCGCCCGGAACGGGAAGTCGCTCCGGCTCCAGTCCGGGATGAAGCTGAGCACGGCCGCGAACAGGACGAAGGCGGCCGGGGCGAGCAGGGAGAGGAACCCGAACGTCCCGGCCAGCGGGAGCGACAAACCCGCCGCGATCATGAAGGCGACGATCTTGCCGCCACGCAGCGCGGCCCCCCGGAGGGCGGCCCGCTGCTCGGCCCCGGTCGCCAGGCAGGCCACCCCGAGGTGGACGCCGAGGTCGGTGGCCGGCCCGGTCAGGTGCGTCGTCCGCACGGTCAGCCCTGTGGTCGAGGAGACGGCCGCATTCTGCAACCCCATCGCGAACGACAGCAGGGACAGCAAGGCGAACGGCGGCGGGTCGGCGGCGTACGTCCCGCCGAACCGCCCGAACCCCCCGAGGTATCCGGCGACTGCGACACCGGCCAGGATCAGGGCGACGGAGACCAGCGGGGTCGCCCACCGGGGCCGCTACCCCCGGCGGGCCCGGGCCTGGATCGCGACGACCGACGCGACCGCCCCGGCCACGAAGCTGACGACGATGACCGCGTACTCGGCCGCCACCCGGTCGTGCGGCCACTCCAGTCCGAGCCGGGTGACCGTCCCGGTCACGTGGGTGACGAACTGCTCGCAGATCAGGAACGCGACCCCGTTCACCATCCCGGCCGCCCCCGCGAGGAAGAGCCAGCTCGGGACGTGCCGGGGGGAGTAGATCGTGTCGGGGGTGTGGAGGGTGATATCCAAAAGTCGGTGAGGTCTCACTCCGGGGGGTTCGGGCGTCGGGCTGGTTCGTCAGATCATCGGGGCGGTCAGCCGGGTGGCCGGGACCGCCGGCGGGGGCTGGTCGGCGAGCGGGGTATACTGGCCGGCCGCCGGGTCGAACGCGAACACCTCCCCGGTCTCGATCTTGTACACCCACCCATAGAGATTCAGCTCCCCCTTCGCCAGGCCCGCCGCCACCGCCGGGTGGGTCCGCAGGTTCTCCAACTGGACCAGCACGTTCTCCTGGGCGGCCGCGGTCAGGAGCGACGGGTCGGCCAGGTGCCCGTACTTCTCCCGGATGATCCGCCGGGTGGCGTCGGCGTGCGTCAGCCAATGCCGGACGGCCGGCATGTCCGCGAGCCCGGCCGGGTTGAGTAGGCCATTCATGGCCCCGCAACGGGTGTGCCCGCAGACGATCACGTCCTTGATCCCCAGCCCGGCGACGGCGAACTCGATCGTCGCCTCTTCCCCGCCCGGGCCCGGCAGGTGCGGGGGGACGAGGTTCCCGGCGTTGCGGACGATGAACAGCTCGCCCGGGTCGGTCTGGGTGATCAGGTTCGGGTCGATCCGGCTGTCCGAGCAGGTGATGAATAGGGCCAGCGGCCGCTGCCCGGCGGCCAGCCGCTCGAACCACTCCCGCCGGGGGCGGAACACGTTCGCCTGGAACTGGTGGATGCCCTGGACCAGCTTTTGCATAGGGATCCCCCCGTCCGATATGGTCCGGTCCGGTCTTAGGCTCGCTGCCCTTCCGACAGTGTGCCGGTTCCCGTTGAGAGAGCAAATGTGGCGCCTGACTCGGCGACCCTTCCCCCATTCCGACCGTCGCCGGTCAATGCGTACGCGACGGCGACCACCATTGGGGTCATCAGGGTTCTTGCCGAGCTTGAGGGGCGATGACGGGCCCTCCCGCCTTCCTCCCCGCCCGTTCTCTCAGTGAGTCGGCGGGTTCGGATCCGCAGCCATCCTCGGGGTATCGACAAAACCTTGTCAGGACGACCGGTGGCCACGCAGCAATTCCTGGGGGGTGTAATCGCGATGGCCAGCGCCCCAGATGTCAGATCCCCACGTTGTTATGTGATCCTTAATCCGGCGGCGGGCTCCTACCCAGGGAAGATCAACGAAATCCTCCAGCAGCAGTGGAAAAGTGCTGATGGGACTTTCGCCTTCCACGAGTCGACCGGACCGGAAGACGTTACGGCGACGGCCCGAGACGCGGCCGAGCGTGGATATGAGATCGTCGTCGCCGGCGGAGGAGACGGAACCGTAGCCGCGGTCGCCAATGGGCTCGTAGGGACGTCGGCCACGCTCGGCATCCTCCCTCTCGGTACCGCCAATGTCGTGGCCCAAGAGCTGGGCATTCCGCTCAACCTCGAGGGGGCGTGCGCCTTGCTGACCGGTCCTCATTCGGTGGCCCGCATCGACGGAATGGAGGTCCAGGGTCGCCACCACTTCTCGCGGGTAGGCATCGGACTCGACGCCCTGGTGATCCACGAGGCGAAACCCCAGGTCAAGAGGCGGATCGGCTGGGTTGCCTATTCTTGGGCGGCCATCAAGGGTCTGGTGGGATTCCAGCCACGCCATTTCCATATTTTCGTCGATGGGGATGTAACGCACGCTCGAGCCTCGGAAGTGGCCGCGGTGAACTGCGGGACGATGGGCAGGAAGCCATTCCGATGGGGACCAGGGATTCGTCCGGATGACGGCAACATCAACATCTGTATTTTTCGAGCTCGGAATCTGATCGATTTCCTGGTGCTGGGTTGGCAACTGGCCCTGGGCCGTCCGCAGACGAACCGCAACGTCAGCTACCTCGTTGCTCGGCACATCATCGTCGTCGTGTCCGATTCTCCCCTCCTCGTGCAGGCCGACGGCGAGACCATCGGTCGGACCCCCTTCGAGCTGAAGGTTTTCCCGTGCGACATCCCGGTGATCGTTCGGCCCGAGGGAATCCCACCGCCTCCTTTCTGACGCGGCACCACAGTCCCCGGGACGGGTCGGAGCGATCGAGGCGGCGCGGAGAAGACTCGAGCAGGAACGATACTCAATGGAGGATCGCTATAGCGTGACCGTCGGGTAACAGTTGTCGCTCCGTCGCGCCCCACCTCGGACCCGGCCAAAGCCCTCAACGCGGCACTCCCTGACCATCGACGACCACGAGCGCTAGACTCACCGCCAGGAAGAGGAACGCATCGAGCTTGCCCATAATCGTGCCGACCGTGAGGTTGAACTGGCTGATTCGCTGCGCCCGGACCCCCGGGAATTTGGCCTCGATTCGCATTGCCAGGGCGTCGGTTTCGACAATGTTGACCGGTTCGACGTCGAACGTGGAGACGGAGCCTTCCGCGACTCCCAGCAACTTCCGTGCGACGCTGATTTCCATCAACGCGGTCATATCCGTGACGAGCGATCCTGTCTCGTAGAGCCCAACGATGGTGAAGTCCTGGGTCCCGATCCGGAGCTTTTGGCCCACTTTCTTCGGCGTGCCATCGGTGTTGGGGAAATCGCGGGCAAGCTTGGTGCTGATGACGACGTGAGGCTTGCCGAGGTCCTGAAGGGTCAGGAACCGTCCCTCGGCCTGGTTCTTCGGCAAGATCGACATGGCATACAGAGCCGCCTTCAATCGGAGATGATCCGGGAGGTCCTGGCCCTCGACCATGTACATCGACGAGATGAGTTTGACTCCCTCCTCCTTGGGCCGCGTGAGCAACGCAATCGGGGAGGGCTTGAGGCCGACCTTGCCATCGATCGGCGGGGCGATTTTCCAAACCTCGGCCGCGGCGATGCGCACTCCGGGGATCGACCGCAACTTCTTCCCCAGATCGGCCGAGAGGTCGCTAAATACCGGGCTGGGTGAGTTCTCACGTAGGACCATCAGACCTTGGATCTTGCCGAGTGTATCGCCCATCAGGTCTCGGATACCCCGTGAGACGCTGAACAACCCGAGATACGCGAGTACCGGGATCGTCAGGCCCACCACAGCCAGCGCCGTGCGAGTCGGCCTCGAGATCAGGTTCTTCCACGCAAACTTCCACATGGTTGGAAGGCTCTCAATGATGAGCGATCGTAGAGGGCGTCTGCTCTTCGGGTGGCTCGGGTCTCGTCGGCGAGACTCCCGGTTCGTGGGCCTGCGCACCAGGGTCTCGTGGAAGTGCCCCGTGCCATCCGAACATCAAGATCAACCACGTCCAAGCGCTTGGTCACAGCGACACCTTGGGGGGGGCAAAGTCCGTGCCGGGCCGGTCGAGATCCCGATTGAACCGTCTCAGGTCCAGCGAATCGGTAGAGAGGAGTTGTGGCGCAGCGTTCGATGCGAGAATGACGACCGACTCGCTTGCCGATCGGCACGAGAACGCGACAGATTGTCTCTCACTCGGTACGAGAGACAGGTTGTCACTTCACGGAGCTGGCGAACGGGTAAGGACGACTCGATTCCGAAGAGCGAAAGCTGTTGTCATGAGGCCAGCGCTTCACAGGCTCGGGTGACCTCGGGCATGGCCAGAATCAGCTTCATCTGGCTCGAAAGCCCCCCAGCGGCGAATCGATGAGAACGTGCTTCCCCAAGGTTCGCCGAAGACACCCTGATGTCCGGGTCGATCGCGGCGGCGGCTCAGCAATCGTGTCGCCGTGTCGTCACCCGGCATCCGCGATGCATAGGGGTCTGGACGTGCCAAGTACGCGATCCGGAAGCCGGCAGCCCTCCGCGTTGGGCCGATCTCCTCGCTGGGGACCGGGCCGCCTTCCGCCCGATTTTCACCACGGAGCGACTCCGCGATGTCAACCCGCGATTTGCGATTGACCCCCGGCCCGGTCGGGAACTGTGGTACGGCCGCCGACCTCGTGACGGCGAGCTCCCGGACTTGCTCGCCCTTCAGTACTGTCCTGGAGGCCACGTTGGTCTTCGGCGACGAGGACTGCAGCACCCTGCCGGTCGTGGACGCCGGCAAGCTGGTCGGGGTCGTGACCGACCACAATGTGGCATTAGGCGTGCCCGTCTACCCTGACCTGGCGAACCGGCCCGTGTCCGACATCATGAGCCGGGACGTCGTCGAAGTCCGGCCCGACGATCCGCTCGACGAGATCGAGCGGCTGTTCGCCGAGAAGAAGGTCCGCCACCTGGTTGTCATCGACTCCGACAATCGCATGGTTGGTGTCATCGCCTGGGCCGACCTGATCAAGCATCTTAACGAGTGGAGGCTCGGCTGCGTCAGTACATGAGGCGAAGGCCCGACGGCGGCATCGAGGGACAGCGAATCCGGATCGTTCCGCCTCGGATCGGCCGAAGGACAGAGCCAATACGATGACAATGCTCGGTGCACAACCCGGGGATCTCCGCCCTGATCAAGCCTCGGGAGTGAAGACCGGCGCTCTGCCTCACCCGTCGATCGAGGCAATCCCAGGGGCGTTCGGAGTAGGCTTCCGGTTGATCGCCCTCGCCGCGCTGACCGTCACCCTGATCGCCCTGTGCGTCGTGCTGGCCGTCCCCCTCCTTCCCGCGATCAGCTGGGCCGTGGCCCTGGCGATCTTGGCCTGGCCAATGCACCGCCGGATCGCCCGCCGCGTCGCGCGGCCCGAGTTGGCCGCCGCCCTCTGCTCGGCCATCGTGGTGATCCTGATCCTGGGGACGGTGCTGTTCGTCACCTACCAACTCGCCCGCGAGGCGGCCACCGCTGTCGAAATGGTCGGTGGGGTAACGGCTGGGATCGACCTCCGAGAGAGGGCGACCGCGCTTCCCATCGTGGGTCGCGCGGTGTCGTGGATGCAACGCTCGGGCTTGGATATCGAGGCGGAGATCCGCCGGTGGATCGCTTCGTATACCCGGGATGCCACCGCCCTCGCCCAAGGGTCGCTGGCGGCCATCATCCAGTTCCTGGTGGCGGTGTTCATCTTCTATCACCTGCTCCGCGACCAAGCAATGTTCGTGCACGGGCTGCGAGAGCTGCTGCCGCTGTCGAGGGCCGAGAGCGACCTGGTCTTGTCGCGCGCCGGCGACTCGATCCATGCGAACCTCCATGCCACGGTCGTCACCAGCGTGATCGACACGACCGGCTTCGGGCTCTTGTTCTGGGCTCTAGGCCTGCCCGCCCCGATCTTGTGGTCCGTGGTCATGTTCATCCTGAGTATCCTGCCGGTGTTCGGGGCCGGCGTGGTCTGGGTCCCTACCTCGGTGTACTTGGCCCTGACGGGCCAATGGCTCTCGGCCGTCCCCTGCTAGGGTGGGGGGTGCTCACATTCATCTTCGTGGACAACGCGCTCTACGTGCGGCTGGCGGGGAAGCGGATGCAAATGCACGAAGTGCCGTCCCTGGTCGCCTTCATGGGCGGCCTGGAGTTGTTCGGCGTGTCCGGGATGATCCTGGGTCCGGTCATCCTTGCCGTCACCGTGGCGCTGCTGGAGGTCTGGAAGCGCCGGATGGCGACAAACGGTTGACCAACCGTCCAGCCGCGCACGAGGGCTGGACGATTCCACCTGCTCCCGGGCGGGGTGCTAAGCAGCCGGAGACGATTCCCCTTGATTTTTCCGATCTTCCGGGTGGTTGGGGTCTCGTCTTCGAGACTCCGGAACGTGCGCCTTCGCGCCCGATTCTCGAGGACGAGACCCCAGCCACCCAAACCCCACAAACGCCAGGACAACCGTGTCCAGGTGCTTGGCATCCGCCTCGATCAGGGCAGTTGCGATGATCTTATACGGAACGGAATTGAAAGCCGCGCGCTTCGAAGTCCGCTCCGCAGTGAACTCTGAGGGCAAGTCCACTCGCGAGCGTAGAATTCTCTTCCGATCCGTATTAGAGCGGTTTTCCCTCGGCTGGCGCACGGAAAAAGGGGACAGGCACCCGGCCACCCAAGGCCGGTCCGAAAGGACCGAGGGCCATGCAGGCCGGGAGTCAGTCCCTTTTTCCTTCGCGGTAGGCAACCCAAAGGTAAGCCGCATAATTGCGACGAGTTCCGCATCCCGACGGGGACCTAGGCCGGCGATCATCTTAATCACACCGTCTGCTCTCGTCACCGTAGATATCAGCAAAAGCCTCAACGCTCCCGAAGGGGACGAAGGCCCGCGTCCCCGGCGACTTACGGTCGGCCCGGTTGGCCTTGCGCGATGCGGATGGTCGACTCCTTCGTCGACTCGGGGGCCGACAAACTGTCGCTCTCCCACGAGCGGGGGACTTTCTGTCTTGTCTCCGCGGCGGGCGGGAGGACGTGCGCCGGCCTGCCACGCCACGGGTGGACCGACGAAGTTCCCGTCGCGCGACGGTCTTCAACAACCAACTTGTTGTGGAAGCGCTGATCGGCCCCTTTCGGGCCCGTCCCCCGGGTGAGTCGGGCCCATGGCGGGATCCGGCGGCATCAGAGATGCGGACTTCGCTGGGAACCCCAACGACAAGCCGAGCGAGTTCAGATGCCTCGTGCCATGGGGGAGGACTGGCGTCCCGACCAGGCTCTGGGAGCGGGCGATTGTCGGTGACCGACAGGAGGCCGCCGGTGGCACCGGCTGGTGAGGTGCCCGGCTACGGAAGCCGGGCCATCGAAGCAAGACGAGCGGAGGGACTCACATGTCGACGACATTCTCTTGGGGGCGAACCACCGTCCGGGATGGACGGCAAGGGGACCGGGCCTTGTACCCGGCGACTCGCTCGGATACTCGAATGGAGACCTACGGCGATCACGCCGAGTGGCTGGCGGGTTTCCTGGGCTGGTTCAGTATCGGCCTCGGGCTGACCGAGATCCTGGCCCCACGAGACTTCGCGCGGTTCATCGGCGTCAGCAAAGAGGAAGAGAACCGCAAGGTAGTGCGTCTGGTGGGGTTGCGAGAGCTGGCCACGGGTGTCGGCATCCTCATGCGGCCCAAGCCGGCCGGCTGGATCTGGGGGCGGGTGGCAGGCAATGTGATGGACCTCGCCCTCCTGGGCAATGCAGTCACCTAGGATGCTCCGCGGCGGGACCGGGTCGCGGCGGCCATCTCGGCCGTCCTCGGCGTGACGGTGCTGGACGTGTGCGACGCCATCCAGCTCAGTCAACGTTCCGACTCGGCGGTGCCTCGATGGGGGGGTCGCGAGATCGATGTGACGGGGTCCATCACGATCAATCGTCCGGCCGAGGAACTCTATCGCTTCTGGCGCAACTTCGAGAACTTGCCGCGCATCATGACCCACCTCGAGTCGGTGCAGGTGACCGGAGACCGGCGGTCGCACTGGAAGGCGAAGGCCCCGGTGGGGTCGACCGTCGAGTGGGATGCCGAGATCACCGAGGACCGGCCCAACGAGTTGATCGCCTGGCGCTCCCTCGAGGGGGCCGACGTGGAGAACTCCGGGGCGGTCCGGTTCGTGCCGGCGCCGGGCGGGCGGGGCACCGAGGTCCACGTGGAGATGCGCTAGAACCCGCCGGGCGTCATCATCGGCGCGGCGATCGCCAAGCTCTTCGGGGAAGAGCCATCGCAGCAGCTGAAGGACGACCTGCTCCACTTCAAGCAGGTGATGGAGACGGGCGAAATCGTCCTGTCCGAGGCCACCCTTGACGGGTCGCACCTGTGGCAACGCCCGGCGCAACCCCCGGCAGAAATCCCGGCAGAAGTCCGGCGGTGGGTGCGAGGCAGTGCGACCTAAGGCCAATCGGATGACTCGACGCGATCCAGCCCTCGAGCAGCCCGGGAAGGAGGACGGTGATGAAGGCGAACTGCTACGTGTCCAAGGGCACCATGAAAGTGGAGCGGGTGCCCGACCCGAAAATCCTCAACTCCCAAGACGCAATCGTCCGGATCACTTCGTCGGCGATCTGCGGCTCCGACCTGCACCTCTTCAACGGCTTTATCCCGACTGTCGAGTCGGGCGACATCTTCGGGCACGAGTTCATGGGCGAGGTGGTCGAGACCGGCAAGGGGGTCAAGAACCTCAAGAAAGGTGACCGCGTGGTCGTCCCGTTCCCGATCGCCTGCGGCACTTGCTATAACTGCGGGCGGAAGATGTTTTCGATCTGCGAGAATTCAAACCCGAATGCCTGGATGGCCGAGAAGTTGTTCGGGCACTCGTTGTCCGGTGTCTTCGGATACTCGCACATGCTCGGCGGGTTCCCAGGAGGCCAGGCCGAATACGCGCGGGTCCCCTTCGCCGACGTCGGCCCGATCAAGGTCCCCGACGGCCTGACCGACGAGCAGGTCCTCTTCCTCTCGGACATCTTCCCCACCGGCTACATGGGTGCGGAGATGTGCGACATCAAGAAAGGGGACGTGATCGCCGTCTGGGGATGCGGGCCCGTCGGTCAGCTCGCGATGGCGAGCGCCTACCTGCTCGGCGCCGAGCGTGTGATCGGGATCGACAGATACGAATACCGCCTCCGAATGGCACGCGAACGGGCCAAGGCGGAGACGATCAACTACGAGGAGGCAGACGTCTACGACACGCTCATGGAGATGACCGGGGGACGGGGGCCGGACTCGGTGATCGACGCCGTCGGCATGGAGGCCCATACGCCCGGGCCGATCGCGACCTACGACCGCGTCAAGCAAGCGATGATGCTGGAGACCGACCGGCCCCACGTCTTGCGTGAGGCGATCATGTCCTGCCGCAGCGGCGGCACGGTCTCGGTCATCGGCGTCTACGGCGGGTTCATCGACAAATTCCCGATGGGGGCAGTCATGAACCGGTCGCTGACGATCAAGACGGGGCAATGCCACGTCCAGCGGTATACGAAGCCGCTCCTCGAGCGGATCCAGAAGGGTGAAATCGACCCCAGCTTCGTCATCACGCACCGCGTGAAGTTCGACGACGCGCCGGAGATGTCCAAGGTCTTCCGGGACAAGGAGGACGACTGCGTCAAGGTGGTGCTGAAGCCGTAGGAACCGCCCTCCACCGGGCCTCGCCGTCGCCGGTCCGCCTCGGCGATGAGGGAGCGTCGCCGCACCGTGACCGACGCCCGACCGACGCGGCCGGGCGGCCCGCCCGGGAGATTCCCGACAGCCGGGCCGCTTCGGCCCTCGTTCGGGCAAGGCGAGCGGGGAGGCCGGGGCGCCTTGGGGGTTGCCCCCCAAGGCTCCCACAGATCCAGTCGGGCGGATTTCCCGCAACTGGCTCGTCGCATCATGAACTCGCTACAGGACGGCACACCGAGTGGATCGCGCGCGGCGGTGGGAGCGGATACCGCTCCAACAGCCGTTTGCAACGATCCCAGGTCAAGTCACCGCCGCGGCGCCGCCGCGACAGCCAATACCTCCAGATGACGGTCACCTCGTACTGGAACCGCGACAGCGCATCGGCGTTGCCCGTGATCCCGTAGTAGGCGAAGTGGCCGCGCAGTTTCTGGCTCAGGGTGAGGTGCTGCGCCGCCAACGGCTGGTGTCGGTTGCCCCGGCACCACTCCCCCAGCGAATCTAGCCCCCGGCGGAAACGGCTCAGGGACGTCTTATACGGAACAGAAAAGTTATCTGCGCTCGTTGAGATACGGAGCGGCGCCAGATCGTCCGGATCTTCTCCGCGTCGAGGCAGACGGCCCTCCAGGCGACCGTGGCCGCATCGCGTAGGGCCTCGTAATCCGTGTACACCCGGTGGGACCAGTGATGAGAACGCAGGTCGTGCCACAGGTTCTCCACCGAGTTCAGCTCCGGCGAGTAGGGCAAGAGCTCGATCAGGCTCACGTTCGCCGGCACCACCAGGCCAGCGCCCACGTGGGACCCCGCGTTGTCCCAGAGCAAGACCGCGTGCACCCCGGGGGCGAGTTGCCGCGAGAACTCCTCCAGGAACAGGTTGACCACCGCCGTGTTCAGCTCGGGCATGACCAGCCCCACCGCCGCCCCGCTGGCGGCACAGACCGCCGTCAGCACGTACAGCGACTCCCGCCCGTCCTGGCGCAACCGCCGCGGCCGCGACCCGCGGCGGGCCCAGACCTAGGTGAGCGTCCCCTTCTGGCCGAACCGCGCCTCGTCGTGGTGCCAGACCTGGACCTCCCGGTCGGGGTGCTGGGCCGCGATCGCGGCGATCTGCTCGACGACGATCTCCTTGAAGAACTCCTGGGCCTCGGGGTGGGTCTCGGGGTGCTGCGGCCGCGGCATCAGGTCGCTGTAGCCGAGCCAGTGCAGCAGCTTGTAGACCCCGCTGAGGGTGTAGCGGGCAGCGAACTCCTGCTCGAGGATCCGTCGGATGTCGGCGCTGCGGAGTTCGCAGACCCCGTCCTCGGGCCGCGGTGAGGCCTCGATCCGCTCCCGGAAGCGGTCCTCCTGGTCATGGGCCAGGGTCGGTGCACGGCCGAGGTGGGGCCGGTCCGGCAGCGAGTCAAGGCCGCCCCGGTTGTAGGCGGCCACCCACGCCTGGACGGCGCGGCGGCTGAAGCCGAGGGCGCGGGCGATCTGCGGGGCGGTGTCGCCCTGCTTGGCCAGGATAATGGCCTGCACCCGGGGCCCGGTGCGGGTATTGCGATAGCCCCTGGCCGCCTCCCGCAGGCGGTCCAGCTGGTCATAATTCTCGATGTGCATCCGCGGGATGTCCCTATCAATCCGTGTCCGTAAAGCCTCCTTACGTATTATGAAGCACCGGATGGTAGGGAACGCGGATTTCATTTCCGTTCCGTATTACCCCTTCTGTCCTTGAGATACCGGTACGTCCGCCGGAGCACCGTTTGGTAGTTCCTTCATGTACTCATGAACGAACTGGACGGCCATCGCCCCCTCGCCGACGGCCGAAGCGACGCGCTTGACCGATCCCGACCGCACATCGCCGGCGGCGAACACCCCCGGGCGGCTGGTCTCCAGCAGGAACGGCGGCCGGCGGGCTGTCCAGCGGTCGGACTGCGACAGGGCCTGACCCGTCCGGACGAACCCCTTGTCATCCTTCTCGATCTCCGGGGGGAGCCATTCGGTACGAGGCGCCGCCCCGATGAAGCTGAAGAGTGCCGGTGTTCTTATCGTCCGCACTTCCCCCGTCTTGTTGTTGACGAGCTCGACCTCGCCGAGGTGAGTGTCGCCGGACATCCGCCGGACTTCCGTGTTGCGGAGCACTTCGATCTTGGGATTCTCCTCGATCCGACGGACCAGGTATTCGGACATATTCTTGTGCAAGTCATCGCCTCGGATCACGAGGTACACTTTGCGGACTTGCTCGGCGAGGAAGACGGCAGCCTGGCCGGCGGAGTTGCCTCCTCCGACGACCAACACCTCGGACCCTCCGCACATCTGCGCCTCGAGGGGAGTCGCGGCGTAATAGACGCCGCACCCCTCGAGCCGCTCGCACCCCTCGACCCCCAGTTTGCGGTAGTCGGCCCCGGTGGCGATCAGCAGGCACTTGGCCGCGACCGTTTCGCCGCTGTCGAGGTGGATTACCGAGGAGGCCTTGTCGAACGTCAGGCCCGTGACCTGCGTGCCGACGGGTAGGGTCGCCCCGAATTTGCTCACCTGGACGACGGCCCGCTCCGCCAGCTCGGCGCCTGTGATGCCAGTGGGGAAGCCGAGATAATTCTCGATGCGCATGCTGCGGCCGGCCTGGCCCCCGGGTCCCGAGTGTTCCAGCGTCAAGGTGCTCAATCCCTCCGAGGCGCCATAAACCGACGCTGCCAGCCCGGCAGGCCCTGCCCCGACCACGACCAGGTCGTACGCCGCCTGGCGCAGCGGCCGGCGGAGGCCGAGCGCCTCCGCAAGCTGGCGGTTTGTGGGATTGCGCAGGAGCAACTTGCGGCCCCAGTCGACCACCGGAATCGCATCGTCGCTCGCATGGTACCGCTTGAGCAGTTCCTTCGCCTGCGGGTCGGCCTCCGGGTCGAGCCAGATGAACGGCACGCGGTTCTTGGCCAGGAAGTCGCGGACCCGGAAGGTGTCCCTCGAATCGCGCGATCCGATGACCCGCAGGCTCGTGAACTCCCCCCACTGGCGCAGGAGCTGCCGCCGGGCGATGAAGGCCTGAATGATGACGTCGCCCAGGTCAGGGTGGTAGTTGAGGATCTGACGCAGGCCGTCGGGCGACACCTCGTAGGCTTCGGTGCCCAACCGGGCAACGGCGCTGACGATCGCCGGGCCGCCGGTCAGTTGGACCTCGTCGCCGGTGAACTCCCCGGGTCGGAGGACCGCGAGTCTCTTCGGCGTCTCGTCGGCTTCGTCCAGGATCTCAATCTCACCGGACTTGACGACGAAGAACCTGAAGTCGCGGTCGCCGGCCTCGAAGAGCTTCTCCCCGTCCCGGAATCTCTTGAGCGTCGTCAGGGGACAGTGCCCCAGCGAGGCCATCTGGGCCTCATCAAGCTTGGGGAAGGCTACGCCGTGCAAGTCGTTCTTGGGCATGTCTGGACCACCTCCGGGGGAAACTCGGACCTCCTCAATCCCGCAGGTACGGCGTGAACCGCGCCGGCAAGTCCATATCCACCTCATCGAGGTAACACCAGGCCCAGCGCTCGCCGGGCTCGTAGGATGCGATCACCGGGTGGCCCGACTGGTGGAAATGCCGTGTTGCGTGACGGCCCGGCGAGCTGTCGCAGCAGCCGACGTGACCGCAACTGAGGCAGAGGCGCAGATGGACCCAGGGTGTTCCCATTTTGAGGCACTCTTCACATCCCCGAGTGCGGGCGGAGACCGGCTCAAGATCGATCACGTGTTTGCAAATCATGTTGCATCTCGCAGGAAAGAGAAATCTCCTCGGTACTACGATCCCTTCGTGGGTTCATGCAATCAGCCGGGCTTCAGGACACGACGCAGACTGTGTCTTCCCATCGGCTTGGGTGGGACGGGTGAGCCTGTCAGCGACCTCTTGGTGCTCGCCACGTACCCGGATGGAATCCTGGTCGCTGAGCTTTACCGCCGCTGAGCTTTACCATGGAGTTGCGACCAGGCCGCAAATCAAGTCCTCAATGTCCGAGAAGCTCGTCGTGGAGGTTCGGCGTCTTCTTGCGGCGCACCTCGACGCGGGTTCCGCCCAGGTCCAATCTCAGGAGGTCTTCGAGGTACGGCAACCGCGTGGCACTCCGAAGGGACGTCCATCAGGCGACGTCTGTCCTTGGCATTGCCTCACGGTTGGATCATTTCAACGGCTCATGCGACTCGCGGGAAGTGCCCGCCTGAAAGCCGGGGGATTCTCGATCCCAAAAATGGACGTTTAGACCCGCGCCGGACATTTCACCTGCGATGGTCACTCGCTTCGGTCGTGCTCGGCCTTGCGGCGCTCGTAAGCGGCCAGCCATGTGCGGGCGCGGGTCACATCGCCGGCACGGCAGAAGACGCGGGGGTTACCCTCCCAGGGGCCGAGCTCATCCTGGAGGTCGTGGGTATCGGACACGGCCGGAATGCCCTGCGCGGTCAGTTCATTGGCGATGAACTGGGCCTCCATCAGGCTTAGGGCCTGGTAGCACTCGACCACCTCGTCCTCCGGGCTTTCCCCGAACTGGTCGACCACCTCGGCGGGGTCCAGCCGGGGGACGACCGGCGGGTCCTCGATCGGACCGGCCTTGTCAGCGGGGACGAAGTCGGGGTCCACAACCCCGTCGCGTGACGTGCCGCATCGCCAGCAGACGTCGAGAGTCGACTCAACTTCCGCTCCGCAATTTGGATAGATCCACATCGCCGATCTCTCCCATCAGAGGCGTGGCGTCCGGTGGTCAAGGGTGTGATCGGACTTCCGCTCCGCTCGGACCGCTCGACTTCGTCGGACACCGTCCGGGGCGAACACCCGGGGTGGCTCTTTCGTATCGCCCATCCGATGGCGTTGCATCCCGGCGCCGTCACCTGGATGGACCCGAGGCTCGGCTCACCTACCGGAACCGATCAGGGATCCGCATCGCCTCGCCTGCTGGCACGGTCAAGACGATAGGGACTCAAGGATAGGTGAGCCGAGCCTTGGACCAATCGAGGTGGCGGAACCGCGGGTTGCGGGCCAGCGCGTCCCAGTCCACGCAGTCGAGGGCGATTTCGATCAGGAAGATCTGGATGTTGGTCAGGTCATGCTTGGTTTCAGGGTTGACCGTGACGACATCCCGGACGAACCCGTGTAGCCATCCCGCGGCAGCCGGATCTTCGGCCGTCGGGTCGGTCCGCGTCGGCGCGAGGTTCGGCATGATTTCGACCAGTCGAGAAAGCCAGTCGGCGACCCCATCAGTCGCGGATCGGCGGATTGATTCCAGTGACACCATCGGCTCGGTTCCCGCCACCTGGGACGAAGCTCATCTTTTTCGATCAGGTGAGGCCCACTCCGACCGCCTCCGCCCCGGTCCTCTGGCTCCAACCGCAAACCGGATGCCGAGGACGATCAGCAGCACGAGGCTATCGCGTAGGCCCCGAAGAGCCCGTTCACGTGAGCGACCGACCAGAGCGGCTGCGATGGCGGAGCGGCCGTTGGCTAGGACGTAGGGGCCGTAGAGGAAAACCAGCACCCCAGGGTGAACCCCCGGACAGTCGAACGCCCCGACGCCACAGAGCAGGGCGAACAGGCCCCGAAGCACGAGCGCTTATCAGTTGCGCGCCAGCACGATCGCCATCGTCGACCGGATCGATCCCGTCATCGGCCCCGTCCCGAGGCGGCTCCAGTCCCATCGCAGCTTCCCGGGTCGATCTCACATCGAATCGCGGCGTCGGCTCACTTCGAGCCCTGGTTTGACCCGTTTCCGGCCCCCGCGCCGACCTTGATCTGCTACGGCTTGGCCTCCTCCGCCTTGGGCAGTCTCAGCGTCAGCACACCGTTCTCGAAGTTCGCCTGGGCCTTGTCGGGGCTGATCGGGGACGAGAGCTTCACCGAGCGCTGGAACTGTCCGAATCGACGCTCGCGCAGGTGATAGTGCTCGTCCTTCTTCTCCTCCTCGGTCTTCAACTCGCCCCGGAGCGTCAGGATGTCGCCGATGGCCGTGATCTGGACATCCTCGGGGCGCACCCCCGGCATGGAAGCCTTGACGACGAACTCATCCTCGGTCTCGACGATGTCCAAGGGGAGCATTGCGACGTCGCTCTCGGCCAGCATGCCGAGAGGGCGGACGAAACTGTCCTGCAAGAGCGAGTTCATCGCGTCGCGGAGGCTGATCGCCTCGCGGTAGGACGGCTCCCAGTGTTGGATGGCCATGGCTGCTAATCTCCTTTCGAAAAAAATGGTGGGCCGAGTCTCCCGGAGTGTGGCCTGACGGAGAGGCCCGCGGATTGCATCCAGAATTGCAAATATCTAAGAAATCATTGACTGATCGAGCCAATTATGCGCGGGCTGGCCCCTTGCCCTACTTTCACCCAGGGACTGGCAGCTCCTCCCCTACCGATCGCGGGTTGACCCTGCCGGTTGGCCTTCGCCACCGGCCCGTCGTTTGATCCTCTGGAATTCAAGTGTCGTGCTCGAAAGCGTGCTCGCGGTCATTCGATCCCAGGGTGCTCATCAAGCCCTGCGCGTGTCTGAATTTGCGACTTAGCGACCCGGCCGAGAAGGATCGTCCCCTCGGATGCAGAACGGTGCGGGCTTTGAGACAGAATGGCCCACGCCCAGGGCTGGATGACAGTTTGTCGCATCCTGGGTCCCGGACGCGGTGAACTCCACTCCACTCGACCCGACTCGGAAAGCTCTTGGTCTGCCGCAGGGGGATGGTCGCATAAGATGGAGGGCATCCCTCGCAGGAGGCGTCCGCAATGGATCTTCCATCCTGCTACTCTCGGAACTTCCGCAGCCGGGTGCGAGTGCTGAACTCCGGGAGTTCTACGGTCCACCGCCGATAGCCCCCGGCCTGGATCAGTCAGCGACGATCCGGGAAGCCCATTTCGAGGACAATTGAACCCTGGGTGGCCGGGGCTGAATTCCGCCAGAATGATGCTTCCCGGATCGCCTCTCAGTGCCGGATCGCCTCATTCACCAGCTTCTACATCGTGATCCCCTGGCGAGAGCGAGGAAAGGATTCCCGGGTCCTGTACTCGTCGATGTCCGAGCGAAGGGCGGGCAGGAATGTCGGGAGCAGGGTTGAACCGCTGGCTTGGTGCGGTGCCTGTTGGAAGTGGTTCTGCATATCCCGGATGCTTTCCATTGCGGATCATGATTCACTTCTAATAAGTTGCAATATTTTCATGAACGATAAAAACCTGTCGATCCAGCCCGTCGCGACTCTGTTGAGGCCACTCGCCGGCGGTGCTGCGGTTTTCTCGGATCCACCGAGACCCCACCGACGGCATCGAGCTCGTTCTGGATGGTCCTGACACGAGAGCCTGCCGACCGATCAGCGAGCATCGGTCTCGGAAGCCTCGTTGCGCCAGCACCCCATCCAGCGTTCCATCGCCAGCAGTCCGCCCAGAACCACCAGGAGCAGACAGAGGGCGAGCAGCCTGAGCCATTCGAATTCGTGAGCGCCCTCGAGCATCACTTCCCGCAGGGTGCTGACCAGCGCGACCTCTACCGTCAAGGCGACCGAGATCCGGTGCTCGCGAAGGTAATAGATCATCAGGCGGTAGAGCTCCGTGAGGATCAGTACGAGGACGATCTCCGACATCAACTGGGCCGTGGACGCCCCTTCGAAGACGGCCATGTGCGTGATTCGCCAGAGAGCCTGGAGCGACAAGACGAGGAGCAGCGCCGCCAGGAGAGTGGCTACCAGGTCCTGGAGGTTCTCCAACGTGCGCCTCACGAGGGTGTGGACCTGAGTATGCGGAACGGGACGAGGCTCCTCGTCTCGTCGGCGGCCGGTCATTGTGCTCGGCTCGTCGACCGGTGTGGGAGAGTCCTTCATCGGTTGCCGATCTCCTTTCACGAGCCTAGGCCCGGTAGGATGCTCCGGAGCGTCCGGCGAATGCGTCCTTCGGATCCCACGAGGTGATGTGAGACAGGACAAGTTCATGAATCTAGTTGTTTCGATGGAAAGGCAAATTGCATTCCGCAAGGGCGGCGATACCGATCATGACACCGGTCGTTGCGGGACACGCTTGGAGTCGTTCGAGGGCAAAAATGTCGCCTCGATCCGATCACGGTGACAGTTTGTCCCGATCGGCGCGGGACTTTGTCGAGCGCTCCGATGCGGCTCGCGTGATCGTAATAACCCTCAAGTCATTGAAGAATCCGGTGTTTCGTAGCGAAATCCGGCCCCATCTTCCGACCGATTGCGATCAGGCATTCCGCTTGCAAAGGTGAGAGCCAACCGGTCGCTCGGGACGGTTGCAGGGAGCCAGTCGTCCTGGCGCCCGAAGGAGCGCCAGACTGCGGCTCCCGAAGACCACACATGAGCACCGCCATCATCTCGGAGATCGAGTTGCAGCGTGATGTCCTGGAGGAACTGAAGTGGGATCCAAGCGTGAATGCAGCCCACATCGGAGTCACGGTCAAGGATGGCGTCATCACCTGCACCGGCCATGTTTCGTCCTACGCCGAGAAGTACGCAGCCGAGAGAACGGCCAATCGGGTCCACGATGTCCGGGCCGTTGCCAATGAGCTCGACGTGAAACTGTCCGGCAGCAGTAAGCGCACCGTTGTGGACATCGCCCCCGCGGTCGTTCAGGCCTTGAAGTCGAATCTCACCGTGCCGGCCGACAAGATCAAGGTCACAGACAGCGACGGCTGGGTCAGGCTTGAAGGGGAGGTGGAGCGGAACTACCAGCGAGTCGCCGCCGAGAACGCCGTTCAGTCCTTGCCGGGCGTGATCGGCGTCAGCAACCTGATCACGGTCAAGCCACTGGTCTCTCCTACCGAAATCAAGTCCAAGATCAAGGAAGCCCTCAAGCGCAGTGCCGAGATGGACGCTCGACGAATCACGGTCAAGGTGGAAGGCGGCAAGGTGATCCTCCGCGGGACGGTCCGCTCCTGGGCCGAGAAAGAGGAGGCAGCTCGAGAGGCCTGGTTTGCGCCTGGTATCCATACAGTCGAGTACCTCATCACCGCGTCGAACTGTTAGCGTGGTAATGTCCTTCGATGGAATCAGGCGCAACCCGAGTCAAGTCCGACGCATCACGCGACCGGTCCACCTCACACTCCCCGAGCTCGAAAACTCCGGGAGCTCTCCCATCCCGAATCCCGACATGCGTCTCCCAAAACCTTTGTGCCACCCAGACTGCCAAACCAATCGAGAGTTCAGGAGGCAAGATCATGAGAGATTATCCTTTGTGGATGACCTGGCGATCCCTGGCCGCGGGCCTGTTGTCGCTCATGGTGGTCGCGGCGCCGACATGGGGCCAGCAAAAGCCTTCCTCATCCTCCGCCAAGCAGGAGAAGTCCACCTCGGCCTCCTCCAACAAGCAGGAGAGTTCCTCCACGCAGGAGAGCATCAACTCCGCATCGTCATCGTCCGCCAAGGACGAGAAAACCTCCCGCCGCATTGTCCGCACCTTTGGCTCCGAGGGGGGGTACCGCACCGAGGTAGTGAGCGAGAACGTGGAATCCGCCCCGGGCTACGACGATCAGCGGCAGATCTCCTTGCTGACGGCCGACGCCTTCGCACATATCGATAAAGCGACTGTCTCACTGGCGGCCGACGAGCTCAAGGAGGCCCAAAAGGAGGTGTCCAAGGGCCGCGAGGCGGTCCAGGCGATCCGCAAGATGCAACCCAGGACGATCGTCCGCACGAAAACCCTCGCGTCCGATGGCAAGCCGATCTTCGAGGATGAGATCACGGTTCAGGATACTCGGGTTCCACTATACGAGGGGATCTGGCACGCGCGGACCTTGGCGCCGATCCTGGCGGCCCGGCGCAACGCGATGGAAATCGCCGGGGTTCAGGTGATCGAGTCGGAGCGGATCGTCACCGAGGCGATCGCCGATCTCGAGGTGATCGACGCGCAGTTGGCGCGGGCCGCGAAGGCCCTCGAGAAGAACAAGCCGGCGGATGCCTCCAAGGCGCTGGCGGAAGCCCTGGTCCGCGGGATCGATCTCCGCTTCACCAAGGAGGACAAGGAGCTGGTGTCCGCCCGCGACGCCATCTGGTACGCGCGGCGTGCGCTGGAGGAGAACAACGTCGCGCAAGCCCTGGTCAACCTCGAAACCGCCCGACAACGACTGCGAATTTACCGTGAAGTGCTCGCGACCGACAATCGGCAGGACGTGGACAAGATGCTCCGCGAGGTCGAGCAGCTCGAGGCCCAACTTCGCCAGGAATCGAAGTCCCAGTCCACCACCGCCGCCGATCGGACGCGCCATACCCAGCAGGTGACACACTGGTGGGATCGGGTCAATAGTTGGTTCAGACGTCATCTCTGATCGCCGCTTCCGGAGCCGGGTGTCCCACCCCCTGCTGCGCTACCGCGGAGGATCTGCGGGCCCCCGGCGTCGTTTCGAGTCCAACCGGACCGAGTTGTGCCCTCCGACCGCGGTCGGTTGTCGGCGAGCCCGTCATTCACGCAATCGATTGAACATGTTAATTTAATCGAAAAATCTTGCTAACTAGTGAAAACGAAGAGAATGGTTCTCATTTTGGCACGTAACTGGTAGGTCGTGGTCCTGCGGGGCATCCTGGCGGTGCTCTTCGGGATCATGTGCTTCGCCTGGCCGGGAATTACCCTGGCGGCCCTGGTCCTTCTCTACGGCGTCTATGCGCTTGTCGACGGTGTTTTCGCCCTCGTCTCAGCCCTCGTCGGCCGACCACGGACTGAGCCCTGGTGGGTGTTGACGATCGAAGGGTTGGTCGGCATCGCCGTGGGGATCGCGACCTTCGCCTGGCCGGGGATCACGGCACTGGTGCTGCTCTTCCTGATCGCGGCCTGGGCCATCTTCACGGGCGTCTTGCAGATCGTCGCGGCGATCCGGCTCCGCCGAGAGATCCAGGGCGAATGGCTGCTGGGCTTGAGCGGCCTCCTGTCCGTCCTCTTCGGGGTGGCGCTGGTGATTAGGCCAGGGGCCGGCGCCTTGGCGGTCATCTGGTTGATCGGGGCCTACTCGATCGCCTTCGGCGGCTTGGGCATCGCCCTGGGCTTCCGGCTGCGAAGCTGGCTGAAGCATGGAATTGACAGCATGGTGAACCCGCCCAGGGTCGAGCCCGTTGAAGAGCCGGGCCGCCTGCGCGGCAACCCGGCACACGGTTGAATCCGTCACGTCAATCGTCGTCGAGTCGTCACGGAGGGAGCCATTCGACGAACTTCGCGAGGTCTTCAGCGCGATGCCCCAGGGCCTGTGAGTGACGAGCAGGCTCGGGTGCCCAGACAAGGTTCATCCCACGGTCGTGGTGCCATGACTTGGAATCGAGCACGCCGATCGTCGCCCGTACCGAGGTTCCAGCTCCTTGCAGACTCAAGAGGAGGTTCACCGTGGCAGAAGGCGAAAAGCTCATCGGCATCGACCTGGGGACAACCAACAGCGTGGTTGCGGTGATGGAAGGGGGAGAGCCGACCGTCATCCCCAACCAGGAGGGGGGCCGGCTGACCCCCTCGGTCGTCGCATACACGTGCAAGGGCGAGGTACTCGTCGGCGAGCCGGCCCGCCGCCAGGCCATCACCAACCCCAAGGGGACGATCTACTCGATCAAGCGGTTCATGGGCCGACGCCACAAGGAGGTCGCCACCGAAGAGAAGATGATCCCTTACGAGATCGTCGGCGGACCCGACGACTTCGTCAAAATTCGCGTCAGCGCCAAGGAGTACACCCCGCCCGAGATCTCCGCCTACATCCTCCGCAAGCTCAAGGAAGCGGCCGAGAACCACCTCGGCCACAAGGTCCGCAAGGCGGTGATTACCGTCCTGGCGTACTTCAACGACAGCCAGCGCCAGGCCACCAAGGACGCGGGCCAGATCGCCGGACTCGAGGTCGCCCGGATCATCAACGAGCCGACCGCCGCCGCCCTAGTCTACGGACTCGACAAGAAGAAGAACGAGAAGATCGCCGTCTTCGACCTCGGCGGCGGCACGTTCGACATCTCGATCCTCGACGTCGGTGACGGCGTCTTCGAGGTCCTCTCGACCAACGGCGACACCCACCTCGGCGGCGATGATTGGGACGAGTCGCTGATCAACCACATCGCCGATAAGTTCAAGCGCGAGCAGGGGGTCGACCTCCGCAAGGACCAGATGGCCCTTCAGCGCCTGAAGGAGGCGGCCAAGAAGGACCTCTCGTTCCAGGCCCAGGCCGACATCAACCTGCCGTTCATCACGGCCGACCAGCACAGTCCCAAGCACCTGACGATGACTATCACGCGCAGCCAGTTCGAGAAGCTGACCGACAAGCTCTTCGATCGCATCAAGCCGCCGGTCATGAAGGCGCTCGAGGACGCGAAGCTGAGTGCCTCCCAGATCCACGAGATCATCCTCGTCGGCGGCGCGACCCGGATGCCGCGCGTCCAGCAGATCGTCAAGGAGATCTTCGGCAAGGAGCCCCACAAGGGCGTCAACCCCGACGAGGTCGTCGCCGTCGGCGCGGCGATCCAAGGCGCGGTCTTGACCGGCGAAGTCAAGGACCTGCTCCTGCTCGACGTCACCCCGCTCTCCCTGGGCGTGGAGACCAAGGGCGGCGTCTTCACCAAACTCGTCGAGCGGAACACCACGATCCCGACCGAGAAGAAAGAGACCTTCACCACCGCCGAGGACAACCAGACCGCGGTGACGATCAAGGTCTACCAGGGGGAGCGGCCGATGGCGGCCGACAACCGGCTACTCAGCGAGTTCAACCTCGAAGGGATCCCCCCGGCCCGGATGGGGACGCCCCAGATGGAGGTCGCCTTCAACATCGACGCCAACGGAATCCTCAACGTCACGGCCAAGGACAAGGGGACCGGCAAGGAGCAGACGATCAAGGTCGAGTCGTCTGGCGGCTTGAACAAGGACGAGATCGACCGGATGCAGCGCGACGCCGAGCAGAACGCCGCCGCCGACAAGCATCGCCGCGAGCTGGCCGAGGCCCGCAACTCCGCCGAACAGCGCGTCTACCAACTGGAGAAGCTGCTCGAGGAGCACAAGGGCAAGTTGTCGGAATCCGACGTAGCCGCCGTCCGCGGGGCCATCGAGCGGGTCAATCAAGCCAAGGCCGGTGAGGACGCGGTCGCGATGCAGCAGGCGCTGGACGACCTCGAGCGGGCGAGCAAGGCGATGTCAGAACACCTCTACGCGGCTTCCGCGACGACGGGGGCACGCTCCGGCTCGA
The DNA here is from genome assembly GCF_045290345.1 of Singulisphaera photorubra. GTDB lineage: Bacteria > Planctomycetota > Planctomycetia > Isosphaerales > Isosphaeraceae > Singulisphaera. The sequence goes on from NZ_CP155447.1 coordinate 9,657,132, forward strand.
ACGGGCCTTCCTCCGAGGCGAATGGAGCGTCGGGGGATAGTCATGCCGACGAGGCCATCGACATCGAGTTCGAGGAGAAGTCATGATCCCCACCCTGCTTCCGGGGGAGTTCGGGAGATCTCTCCCGAGTCCCCCGAGGGACACGATGTGCTCATGACCTCTCTGAAAGCCATGACGCTGTGCAGAAGGCCCACGCCGTGGCTCTGGGGTGAGGTCATTGGCGGATCGAGCCGATCCATATGTTGCCCGCCCCGCTCGATCCGCAACAGGCCGATTGCAAAAACTCGGGCTACCCATCGAGGGGGCCCTGGAAAACAAGGCAATTCTGAGTCCGGAAAAAGGGCAAAAGTCGAGAATCGACGGACCGGCAAAAAGTCCGAAATCAGAGAGTGCACCCACTGAATTTCTCGGATTATTCTACCACGGGGCGGTGCCATTTGGGACTTTTTGCCGGCCCGTGGAGAATCAAGGTTTGGCAGTTTTGCCAAACATTCGCTCGGGTGAACAGGCCGTCGTGGTCGATATGCACCCTGCTTGGTCGAGTGATCGATATCCCGTGCAGTTCACGGTTCAGGCCGGCTACACGCATGTTATCGATGCCACTCCCGGCCATCATCCGGTGGTACGCCTTCGCCAGCCTGTCAACGGCAAGGATTGCCGACTCCCTCATGCCTGTCGTCGGCCGAAAATCGGCCTGATCCCTCGGCGCGTCCGCCTCCCCCGTTTTCGTAACCTCTCCGCCATGGTCGAAGCGACGATGGGTCGTGCTCGAACCGCGGCCGATGGCGGTCAGGACTCTGGGCAAATTCGCCAGTGGCAGAACCCGCCAATAGCTAAAGAAAAGAGTGGGCTCCCGGTGGAGTCGTTGCGATTGAGACGTGCGTCGCGATCCCGACCGTGCCCCGACCCGAAAGGGAGCGAAGCACGGGCGGGATGGCGCCGATCAGCGTCTCCCGGCCATCGGCCGGATGTCGCCGCCATAAATGCCACAGAGGATCGTGACCGCCAGAGTTGCGAGGAACATGACCCAGCTCTGAGCGATCAGTCCGAAGATGGCCGCAACGAAGAGGCAGCCGTTGAAATACGCGACGTTCAGCTTGGTGCGAGCATTTCCCATGAAATCCTCCAGGGATCAAGGTGTTGGCAATCAGAGTCAGAGGCGCACTTCTTACGTGGCGATCACGCCGCAGTTTGCGATAACTGTGTCGACGAGCAGCTTCAGATCGCGCCGGCGACCTTGAGCTGGTCGATCATCTTGCTCGCGTCGGCCAGCGACAGGTCTTCGGGCCGATCGACGGCGTATTCGTCGCGGAGCAGGCCCTCCAGGTCAGCACGCTGTGCCCGCGCGATGGCATAGATCGCCTTGACCTGACCCGTCGTCGCGGGCTTGGAAGCGCGAGCGTGTACGCCGTTTCTTCGCGTCGGCGTACCATTGGTGTGAACCACAGTTCCGTTGCTGTGGCCGTTCCCGCTGGTCGTCACCTCGGCGGTCAGGCTGGGCCGAACGGGCAAGGCCTGGAGACGATTCAACTCATCGTTGACCGCCTGGTTGGCCGCGACGTACGCCCCGCGGATCTGAGCGTGCAAGCCGTCGAGGTCATTTTGAAGAAGGCCCGACTCGAGTTCGAGCTCCAGGTTGCAACTCGCACCGATGCTCGAGTATTCGGGCAGTCCGAGCTTCTTCGAGACCCCGACGTTGAGTCGCAGCGGCATGAGGATCTCCTTCTTTGGTGTGTTATTCGGGATGGTTCAGGAGACGGGAAATCGATTGAACGCCTACCCGGCGACTTCCTTGAGATTGAGCGCTCTGAGCGACGCAAGAGTCGTGCTCACGAGGCGTTCACGGCGGCGATAGCGACGCAGGGCCACGACCAGACGACCGGCCCGTGTTCGGGCGTCTGCCAGCGTCTGATGCAAGGATTCGGCCTCCTGGATCAAGGCAGGCAGTCCGAGGGTGTCCTGACTCCCCGGCGCGGGAGTTACTCTGATTTTCTCGTGGCTCTGATCGTCGTTCCTTGGGGTTTCGCTGGACTGACTCACGATGGGCCTCGTTCCGGGTGTGACGTCCTCAGGGAGTGACGTCGGGGTGATGGTAGGAGTGGAGGTGATCCGGGTGACATCGTCGGTCGGCTCGATCGCCGATTCCTTCGACAGCGGTTGCCAGCAATAAACCAGGTCCCGGTCGCGACAGACGACGGGAGACTCGACGTCGACGATCTCGATCGCGGAGAAACCGAGGCGAATCGCCCGGTTCAAGAACTCCCGGTTCGTGTTGAGCCGAACCGGGGTGCCGGTGTATTTGGAACGGGACAGGACCAGTTCCGTCGGCTGCGCGCGGTCTGTTTCTCGGGCTCGGATGGCCACCTTCCCGTTGAGCTCCAGCGTCGTGGGCGCGCTCAGGGCTTCGGATCCCGGCAGCCGCGTCAGTGCCTCGCTCAGGAATCGTGCATCCTCGAGATCGAGACTCAGGCGAGTGGCCGTGGCCGCAGGGTCGGGGATGATGTGACCAAGGGCCGGGAAACGCACCCCGGTCTGGATTTCCTGGAAGAGCGACCAGGGGCCGTCCCTGAGAACGACGTGAGAGGCGGTCCGGCCGATCTGGACGGGCTGATCGCGGGGCAACGCTCGGTTGGCGAAGACCAACGAACGGCGAACCAGGAGGTCGTCGCTCCAGGGGAAAGTAAAACCGCCTTGGATCAGCAACTGCTGTCCGTCGGTGGCGGCCACCTCGCCAGTGCCGCCCCGCAATTGAAGGCAATTCAACGCATACCTAGTTGAGTCCTCGGACGCCGTCTCGGATGCCTCGACCAGTGTCGAGATCAATCCGGACGGAAGGGTGGTCCAGGCGGAAGGCGAATCGGGGAAAGGCTTGAGGGAGTCGAGTGCCGGGACGTCGTATTCACGTGTCTGAGGGACGCCATGGTCAGACCAGCGGACGACGATCCGGTCGAAGGCAAGCGCCTCGAGAACCACGGACGAGTCGTCGCGGCCCTCGAACTCGGCCAGAGCGTCCAGGGGCAGCACGAGCGTCTCCTCCGAGGCGGATGCCAGGGACAGAGTCGACTCGATAGCGAGCGCGGTGTAGCGATATTGCGCTCGCAGTTGCGTCCCCTCGGCGTGAAGTACCAGGGGCGGAATCGAACCACGATGGGTGATCCCCAGGACGTGGCGGCGGAAGACTCCGCGCAGGCGGCGGCCCTGATGGCGAGTGATCGTGATCATGAGCGCAATCCCTTTCGGATAAGGTCTGACAAGGTTGAAGTGGTCGATTCCGAGCGTTCCGCAAGGAACGCAGACTCAGTGGCCCGAACAACAGGGCATTGGTTCCGAGCCCCCCGATCGCGAAAATAGGAGCGAGTGGCGGAGGATCCCTCCTGCATCACGACGGCCCGGATCCGACTGGACACGGTCCGCTGGGCCAGGTACGAACGACCACGCCAGCCGCGGACCGGAGGTCGAGAACGGATGCCTGGGCTGACAATCCGTGGCACGGTGGGTGAGCGTGTGCGACGATGACACGGCCGGCGCCGGCCGGAAACGCAGATCCGGCACGGCGCGCGTCCGACCGCGCGGAGCGAACCATGACTGAGCTCGACTGGTTCACCTGCGCCGACCCGCAGGCGCTGGTGGCGTTCTTGGAGGGGCGGGTTGATGCCCGCAAGCTACGGCTCTTCGCCGCGGCGTGCTGCGGCCGCATCCAGGACTTGTTCGACGGCGACCGGGACCGCGACGCGCTCGTCGTGATTGAAGGGTACGCGGACGGGCGAGCCGATCAGACCGAGCTGGGCGCCGTCCCCGACTGGACGACGAACCCGGCCCTCGCCCAGGCCGCGACAACGCGGGCGGTCGATGCCGCGGCGTACGCCGCGGCTGCCTGCTCGACCTTGCGTGCCGCCGCGTACGGTGACCTCACACACCCCGTGGGACAAGGCGACTACGACTCCGCCGAGGCGGGTGAGAAGACGGTCCAGTGCCGATTACTCCGGGACCTCTGCGGTAACCCCTTCCGGGCCGTGACGGCCGACCCTGGCTGGCGGACTCCGACAGTCCTCGCCCTGGCCCGGGCGATCTATGCCGAACGTGCCTTCGACCGGATGCCAGGCCTGGTCGAGGCCCTGGAGGAGGCCGGTTGCGCCGATGACGCCGTCCTAGCTCATTGTCTCCGATGGCTCGGGCCTCACTCCCGCGGGTGCTGGGTCATCGACTTGATTCTCAAGCAGCCTAAGGACACTCCTGTTCTCGCCTCACCGGAATGAGTTAGCGCAAGGCAGTTTGTTGGAACGGTGCTGGCGGTGAAAACTCACGGTCCTGCGCGACGTCCAGGAGAGACGGACGAGCGTCGCGCCCGCCCACGGTGTTTGGTCCGCACGTCGGAACGCGTGACCGTGTTGACTTGATTTTTTTGCGGACGGGCGGACGGCCGTGTCATTCAGTCAGTCGCTGGCTTGTGTCGTCGAGAAGATCTCGGCGAACGTGATCGCGAAGTAGAGGTCGCAGGGCACGCATTCCGCAAGCGGGAGCGCGCCGTCGCGAGTCGGACCGGGATACGAGACGGCGCGGCGACACGACGGGCAGACGACCGCCAGGACGACGTCTTCGGGTTCGAGGCCGTCGCAATCGTGCGCCACGAGGCTGAAGCCGAGATCCTGCACCAGATCGAGGGACTCGCCGGTGGCATCGGCCACGGCGCTATCAAGTTGAAACTGGGTCACGGAACGTTCCTTCCGGGGGAAGGCGAGTTGCGTCCGCGCAGGCCCTCGGGCCCCGCGGGTTGCAACGCGCGGGGTCTGGGTTGAGGGTGGGCAGACGAGTGACGACGGATCACGGCGATGTGGACGAGCGAGGTAAAAGCCCGACGGCGGGTTCAGGAACCGGAGCCGAGCAAGTAGGCCTCGATCCAGACCTGTTCCGCATTCAGGGCCTCGCTCCGCCGCTCGAACGGACCGAGCACCGGTCCGAGCAGGGGTCGGAGGTCGGTATGCCAGCGGCCGTCCGGTCCGGGTTCGACGTAACTGGCACGGGTGATGGTCGGGGGGCCCAGAGACATCAGGTCGATGAGCTCGGAGTAGAGACAGCGAACTTCACCAGTCGTCGTGATGACGAGCTGCATCACGTTGCCTCCCGCGGTAGATTGCTCCGCACGATCCGCCGCCGCGGCCGGTCCACGAGCAGGTCGTCGAGTGCCGACTGCACCCGGTTCAGATCCGACGTGACCCGCTGGCGGAGCGAGCCACTGTCCCGGAGCTGTTGCGGGCCGACCCCACGCACGATCTGCTGGGCCTCGGCCACCAGCGCGTCGAGCTGCGCATTGGAGCGGACGTTGAGCTGCTGGAATCGCTGAAAAAACTCGGTCAGATTGCTGATCGCCGAGTCGCGAAAAACCTTGGTCGTGCCGTCATCGTTGCTGCCGCTAAGCCGTTCGCTAAGATGGGCCACGAGCCGGCCGAACTCGCCCAGGAACGCCTCCTCGGCCAGCCTGACCGCCTCCTCGAACCGGGACGAGACCCGGGCCTGCTCCTGCTCATAGAGCTGGGGAGAGAGCGCCACCAGATAGCCGGGAGGCTCGACGCTCGGGAAGTCGCAGGCGACCTCGAACAGGCCCTCCAAGGTTGCGGGGTAATCGTCATTGTTGTAGAGCGAGCCGAGTCGCTGTCGGGCCGCCCGCTTGAGCTCGTCGAAGTGGCGGTCGAGCTCGCCGACGGCGTCGGTCAGCTCGACCCGGAGATCATCGATCTGACGGGCGAACGGCTCGAGCTGGTCCTGCTTAATCAGCCGCACGCCCGGTTCGGGGAACGGCAGGCTTTGCCCCTTCCAGAACTGGTCGATCTTGCCCCGGATCGCGGTGACGGCGCGGAACGCGGGATGCTTGGTGTCGATCAGCTTCTTGGTCGCCGAGAGGAACTGCCCCTCGGCATCGAAGCTCTCGGCGGCCTGCGCCTTCTGCTGCGGTGTCAGCGACTTCTGGACGCCGAACCAGGTGAACGAGACGCGGACGGCCGCCATCGTGGTCCGGAGCCGGGTGGTGGCCGTGGTCACGGATTGGGTTTCGGCCCTGTCGAGCAAGCTCGCGGTACTCATCATCAATGTCTCCAGTGAGTGAATGAACGGGGAGAAATACGAAGGGGCCGATGAGGGAGAATGCTCTCCCCCACCGGCCCTTTTTTTAGTGATCAGGTGCTTGCGATCCGGATCAGTTGACCGAGGGATCGCTGCGGTTGACTTTGCGGCCCGTCTTGCCCGCGACGTCGCCGCCGCGGGTGAACAGGCCCGGACGATCGGCGCAGAGGCAGCGGCCCGACGCCCACTGCCGCAATCGCTCGATCGACTCGCCCGCCGTGACGGCGACCGGGACGATGTTCGTCGCCGCCTCGATCAGCGGGACGTCGAGCAGAGACGCCAGCCGGCAGCATGCCTTGATCTCCGCGCCAGTCCAGGAATCATCACGGGGCATTCGCTGGGTGGGGTCGAGCTCGAAGGTTTGGATGTAAATATCCCAGATCGCTTTCTTCTCTCTGGGACCGGGCAAGTCGACGAAGAATATCCCGTCGAGCCTCTCCGCACGCGTGAACTCGGGAGGAAGCTTCGAGATATCGTTCGCCGTGAAGATGAAGAAGGACTCGCCCGGATGATCTGACATATGGCCGAGCAGACTTCCGAACTGGCCAGCGGAGACGCCGCCGTCGGACTGGCCGCTGGACTGGACCCCCGAGGCCATCTTCTCGATCTCATCGAAGAAGGCGATGTTCCGCGCCGTGGCCGAGAGCTGCCGCAGCGCCTGACGCGTCCGTCGCTCGCTCTCGCCGACCAGGCTTCCTTTCAGGTGCCCGAGGTCGACGAGGATCGTGGGGAATCCCACCTCGTTGCCCAGTCGCTTGGCGAATTCCGACTTGCCCGTTCCGGGAACCCCCAGTATGAGGATGCCCCGGGGCTCGGCCTTTCGCGATCGACTACTCAGCGCCCGCAGGCAGAACGACTTCATGTGCTCCAGGCCCCCCAGGCCGTGGAACGTCTCGGTCCCCCCGTGCATTTCCAGGAGGCCGGACTTCTTGAGACCTTGCACCTTCATGTCCCAGATCACGTCGGGGACGACCCGGCCGTGTCGGACCAGGGCCAGGCTGAGCGCATTCTCCGCCTCCATGCGGGTCATGCCTGCGGCGGCGGTGAGAGTCCGTTCCAGTGGCTCACCCTCGGGCAGCTCACCCGGCTCGGTGGCAATCCCCCGGGCGATCCGGAGCAGCTGGTCGCGGTCGGGCAGTTCGTGCTCCACGACGACGAGTTGCCGCTCCAGCTCGATCGGGATCTGGACGACCGGGGCGAGGATGACGACGAACGTCCGGTTCTGCTTGCCGGCATTGATCTGCGAGTCTAGGGCCTGGACGACCTCGACCGAGTTCAGGAACCGATGAAAGTTCCTGAGCACGAGCAGCGCCGTGCCATCGGCTGTGGCCAGGGTGCCGACAGCGCGAATCGCCGCTAGGGGATCGGTCGCCGGGACAGCCGTGCTGATCTCGTTCTGGCCGACCAGGGCCAGGCCGCGGTCGATGTCCCAGGTGGCGAGGTTCCAGCCTTCGCCGCGACAGAGGCGGGCGATCTCCAGGATCGCGTCGTCGTGCTCAAACGACTGGATATAGATGCCGCTGAACGCGGCGCGCACCAGCTCCTGCAAACGCTCGCTGAGCGTCATGAGACTCTCCTGTGAAAGGTGAGTAAATTTGAGGATCGAGAGGTGATCTACGTGCGGGCGATCAGACTGGATCCAACCTGTCGAATTCGATTCGGGACTCGACCTGTGGTCAGGCACTCAGGAGCAACAACGGTGCTCGACTATCAAGACCTCATTTAACTCTTTGAGAATGAGAGCGAGCGGATGGCGGGGAGATTGAGAGGAGTGACACTCGCTTCGCCTACTGCGCCTGAGGGAGAGTCTGCTCCACCTGCTGGCTCTGGTAGAACTCGGCGGTTTTGTGATCGGTGGCAGTGACGCCGAGGGCCTGCTCCAGGAACTTGGTGGCCTGGAGACAGTCACCGCCGGTGTAGCCCTTGGTCTGAACGGTCGTCACGCCGCGTGGCGAGACCGTGACCTCGATGATCCGAGACATGGGGGATCTCTCCTGGACGAAAATATTGGGCGAGTGGGATTGAGAGTGGCAGGACTAGAATCGCGAGAGTTGGAATTACCGTCCGGTGCGTCAGCGAGCCTCGATGATCTGGAGCTTGATGCTGCCATCGTTCAACGACTGTTCGCTGACCGAGTAGCCCTTCTTTCTCGCTTCCAGCTTCGCCTTCTCGACGGCGTAGATTTGCAGGAAATGGTCGAGCTGCTTCGGGTCGCCCCACGAACCCTCAAAATTATCGTAGGCGACCTGGCCAGTGGCCGTGTCAACGACGACCGGGTAGACCCAGTCAGGCAGCTTGACGATTAACCCCGTGACCTCGCCGCTGAAGAGAGTGGCGGTGCCATGGACGGGTTCAGGCAACTTCAGCCGCTGGCAGGCGGCGAGGAAGGCGACGGGATCCTGGACCTTCGTGGCGATGGTGACGATGTGACTCATGAACGATTCTCCCTTCGAGAGTAGATTCAGGGTAAGGAGGGGATCATGGAAGAACGGCAGCTAACTTCCGGTCCTCGCCGACGAGGGACCCGTTGCGATTGACGCACCGGTCCGACGGCTTGGTCCATCAATTTATAGTGACAGGTTATTGCTAAATATTTAGGCGATGGGGCATCGCGATCGAAAGGACGGCCCGCTACCTCTCGATCTGAGGCCTCGGAGTGAAAGCCCTGACCGTTCATTCGTGGGTCCTACCAAATGCAAACTCCGTGAGCACCTCTCTCCCACGGTAGACTTGCGAAGCCCGACGAACTGACCGACCTGATGGCCCAGAACCGGGGCAGCCACCTTTTCGACGACGGGAGAGTCGACCTGGTCCGGACCAGTCTCGAGTAGGCTGAGTCGAGACGGGGGGCAGGCGTTTCTGTCCTCCGATAATTCCACCAGGGCGGAACACCCCAGGACCATTGAGGCGGTCGAATCCATCCGCTCGTTGACCATTGCCTGAAGCTTCAGCGAGCACTTCGACTCGCTGCAGCCAGAGAGTTGAGTCCGATCCCGCTGGGCGTTGGGTCCAATGGGACTCAGGCTGAAGTGCCATCGGTATGATCGAGAAGAAGCTCTCCGGTCCGATACCGATCCTCATCATTCCGAATGTCTCGCGTACCCGTCGCCCAAGGGTGGAGGCTATCTGTCGCTAATCACGGGCTCCGAAGACCGAAGTCTAGATTGGTCAAGCATGTGTACGCGGTTGAATACGAGCCGGGGGGCTTCATTTTCCCCAACCTTGAGCTTTTCGCCCAAGACCGTCCAGATGATGACCAGCTTTTTCGCCGCTAGAAAGTCACGAAGGTGATCAGGATCAACGAGCAGAGCCGTGGGGCCTGCCTCCGAGATACAGGGATCGAGGAACCGGAGGCGGCCATCTTGCGTGCGGTATCCTCCTTTGCCATCCCACTCGAGGTTCTTGTCCTCAAAGAACGGTCGTGCGGGAAGGGAGACCGTCAGACCTTCTTGAAAAGAGTCGCCCTGGACCACGAGAGAGTTGCGGGTTGGGACAACTTTGCAAGGGAGCCGCTTCTCGCCAAACCGAGTCTCGAAACTCTCCTTGTACAGGTTGAAGGGTGTCGCCCACGGATACTCACCCAGGAATCCGTCGTGGTAGTCGCGACCATCCGGCATCCAACGGCCCATGAAGTTCTGAGCACTAAGCCATTTCCAGCAGGTCTCTGCCTTCCGCGCCGGAACAAGATAGCTCTGGATATTCATCCAAACCAACCGATAGCAGCGAGAATCTTCGTTGGCGTCCTTGTCACGCCATTTCGGGCAGGCTTCGAGGATGATCCATCTGCTACCGCCTGAATCGACCTTCTCACTAAGGATCGCCTCCGACGACGGCAAATCGTCGTGTCTGCCGGTCCATTCTGCGTCGGAAAGCTGCTCCATGGCTGAAAAGCTGTAACCGTCAGGCAGCCACCACGCGGATTCTCGCCTCTCGGGATTGCCACGAACGAGCAGGCTCGGGTCGATATCCCGTCCGCTCGAATAGACAAGGGGCATGCGGAGCGGCTTTGGGTCCCACCGATCACGACGCGGCTTCACGTGGTCCGAAAGACAGACCGCGAGCCTCGACAAGGCGATCCACTGGTATTTCTTTCCGATTCGCTCGGCCCAGGCAGGCCTACCGCGTCCGCCGCCGTGACGATAAATCATATAGCCGTCGTAATTCGCAAGCTTCTCACCGCCATAGCCCATCTCCAGGACTTCATTGAAGATCCAGTGACCCATGGAAGCCGTGTCCATGGCGTGCTCGTATTCGCTGAGCCGCAAGAGCGTATAGCGGTTGAAATCGTCGCCGAGGCAACTTTGATAGAGACCGGGAAGCGACTCGTGGGAGTCCTTGTATTCAGCGATAGCTGCTTCATCGGGGACGATCAGGGGCCATTCGCTCTGGTAAGGTGGCATGTAAGACGACTTCTCGATCTGGGACGAAAGAACCTGATCGAGTTCGGCAAGTTCCAGGATCGATCGCGCATAGTCGCGGATTGCGGCGTTCTGGAACCGCGAGTGATCCTCGAAAACGAGACGATAGGTTGCTTCAGCGACCGAGGCTTCTGCAGATCGGTTTCTGCTCCGGAGCAACGCGCCGTAGGCGGCCGCTAGCCCGCGCTCCACCACATACTCGTCGTCGACGTCCGCGAGGCGCCGGATCAAATCGGCCCAGATCACGGGAACCGGTTCAGTGATCGTGACGAGCGCCATCGTCGCATGATCTCGAACTCTGCGATCGGCAGCGGCACAGAACCAGACCAGCACCATGGCCCAACGTTCGGCGATCTCCGGCGGGATTCGATTCGGATCCACCTGGAAGGCGGTCCTGATGAGCTTCTCGACGGGGCCGCGTTTCTCATCGAACCGCTTGTGGAGATAGCCGCACCAGAACTCGTCTCGAGTGCTCATTGCGGGACGGGCGAGGACATCGTGAAGCCAGAAAGCGTCTGCAGACGAAGGGAGGGCAGATATGGACAAAGCCGCGTCGAATGCCGTGTGAGAAAATCCCGGAAGGCCGAGGGACTCCTCGATGATTCGGCGAGTGGCGTCGCTGATCCTGGATGGGTCGCGCCAGGGAAGGGTGGTGATCGTAATCTGGAGGAGTCGGCGCAGGATGTCGTCGACCGCAGCGCAGCAATTGACTAATTCGACGCCGAATCTCTCGGGGATCAGGACGGCAAACGCTTCGAGGAGTCCTGCGTGGGCCTCGACTGCTGGAAGACTCTCGACCACGAACGAGAGCCCACCGACCGGGGCGAAGGCAAATCTGATCGTATCACCTTCATAGCCCTCGAGGTATTTCGCGGCGAGAAGACAATCGCCCATCCTTTCGAAGGCAATTCGCACCAAGTCCTCAGTCCCCGGATCTTTCGCATCGAGGGATGCGTCGATGATGAGAAGCCCCTCGCGGACAAGCCACTCCGTGAGAATGCCCCGAAGGTGTTGCTGGTTCATCACGGAGTCGATGACCGCATCGGCAGCTGATAGAGATAGCGAGCTACAGCGTTGCTTTTCCAATTCATCGACGAATGCCATGAGCCCGCGCTCGGGGTAGCGATAGTTGGGAAGGCTCGAGAACTCATCGGCGAACGCCTTGTTCTTCTGACTGATGAGGGCGTTGAGTGCCCCACTCACACCATGCCATCCGATCGGAAGCCGCTTCATCCCGGCCGCCACCATTGCCTTGCAGACGAGTTGGAGGAAGAGAGGGTTGGCGAACTCTGGCTGGAGGATAGGAACGACCGGCGGTTCGAGCGCATAGTGTTCGAAAAACGCCCAACAGGCATCGAACTCGACTCCCTCGAAACCGCCATGAACAATGCGCACTCCTGGCATAGCGTCCGGCAGCACCTGCGCCTCGTACGTTGACCGGCAGGTCACGCAAAGCTTCACCCATGAAAACCGCTCGATCTCCGCGGTCATGGCGAGAAGGTGGTGTCTCCAGAAATCACGGGGTTTCGTCTCATTTACGCCGTCGATGCAGAGGAGGAGAGGCTTTCCTGAAGCCTCGCCTGCGGCGTCGAGTGCGGCGAGCAACGAGTCGCGGCTGAGCGCAGCGTCGAAGCCGAGCAATTGGCGAATCTGGTCCCATGGCTCCGAGGCACCATTGAATCGGGCGCCGTGGAGCATCACTGTTCGAAGCCCTCTGCTGTGGCGCTCGACCGCCGCGTCACAGCTCGAATGGGTCTTCCCGACCCCCGCGAATCCCGTCAGAGTGAGGATCCGGGCATGCGAGAGGTACGCTATGGGCGAGCAGACCAGGCCAGTGAATCGATCCAGAAATTCGATAATCCTGTCGGCGCTATCCACGTTCGTTGCAGGGAAACAGCACTGGTACTCCGCCTGGAACTGGCGGAACGATGCCGAGTCGGCGCTTCCTTCACCGAACCTGGCGTCGAGCTCGCTTGACAGTTCGCTTCTGAGGCCACGAAATTTAGACAAGGCTTGTTCGGTCTGCTTGGCGAGAATGGCCGGATCGATCTCGACCTGCCTGAGTCCCGCAGTACGCCGGAATGTCGAGAACACGTCTTCAAGAGCGTCCCCGGCCTCCGCACCCGAACGCCTGAGTTCCTCGGGAAACGGCGCACCACTCCAGCCCGAATCCGAAGTCCTGGCGACATCCTTTCGCCAGGACTGGAGGAATTTGCCGAGCTGGCCGAGATCGTCATCAAGTGAGGCGTACCACTCATCGGTGAGCCCGAAGGCCTCGAATGAGCGAGAAAGCGAGTTGTCGACGCTCAGCTCCGGAGTGTATCGCGGACCTGCACTTCGGATCGCCGACTTGAGATGGGCTGCGAACCAATTCTCGCCGAGGATCGTCTCATCGAACCAGAATCGGAGGAGACCTCCGTCTGGATCGAAGGTGTGGAGGCTATCGAGAATGGTCGAGGAAGTCTCGAGTCGTACCTGGATTGATACGCCTGCTGCTTTAGCTTCGGCTACCCACCGAGAACGATGTTCTTCGAAGGCGTCATGCTGGCTCTTCGCACGGTTCCCTCCCTTGGCTTTTCGACCCGTTGGTCCGGTCAGGTCGATCGGGAAGCAGATCGTGTATCGTGTTAGTCGAGTATAGTGGTCGGGTAGGCCGCCGGTGAGGTAATCTTACGATCCCTTTCCCTTCGGCCCCCCGCCAAACCGGACGTGACTCTTTCGATGTCATCCGGCTTTCCAGTCACTTGCTTCTTCGATCGTTAGTTTGCCACGATCTTGGATGATGCCCAGGACCGTCTCGGCGTCACGCATCTCGCGTACCTCCTCAGTCTTGGACGTCGAAGTGACCTGTCTCCCTTCGCCCTGTGGCCGGCTTTCCCGGCCTCCGACTACTACGGAGACTCCGTTGCCCTGGGGGTCGCCCCCCGAGGGTCAATCTCGTGCTGCACGAACCCGGCACGTAGTAGCGCGGTGCAGGTCGTCCACTCATCCCTACACTCGGACTCGTTGTCCGATGTCGCACTCGCGGCCACGGCGTCCCTCGTTGCGGGACGTTGAGAGGCGGGGCCCAGGCCCCTCGCGTCGAGTGCCGTCACATTAACCAGCATTGTGACGGGAGAAATCTGACTCCGACCGGGATTGGACTTCAAGCAGTATAGCCTTGACCATGCCGCGCGGGTCTCGCGGGGCGTGCGTCCCGCTGGCGGTCCGCCCCCCGCTTCTCCGGCAGGCTCTGTTCCCCTTGGCCTCATCGGTTACGGGTAAGCCGGATGACCCAGGACACGATTGCCCGAGTGTCCTCCTCTCTGAGAAAGGGATGCCGAGTTCGCCGTTCACGACGCACGACCCCGAAATTCAGACCACCAGTTAAGCTACACTGGTGGTCCGGAGGAGGGGAACGCATGGCGGGTAAGCGGAAAGTCCACACGGCAGCGTTCAAGGCCCAGGTCGCCCTGGCGGCCTTGAAGGGGGACCGTACGATCAACGAGTTGGCCGGACAGTACGGCGTCCATCCCACGCTGATCCACGGCTGGAAGAAGCAACTCCTCACCGGTGCCGAGGAGGTCTTCGGGAGCCCGGCCAGGGCGGCCTCGGCTGACGCCGAGTCCCGTCAGGCCGAGCTCTTTGAGCAGATCGGCCGGCTCAAGATGGAGCTCGAGTGGATGAAAAAAAAAGTTACCCCCTTCGGCTGAGGACCGGAGACCCTTGATTGAAGCCGATCATCCTGGGTTGAGCGTCCGCCGTCAGTGCGAGTTGCTGGGCCTGAACCGATCGAGCTTCTACTACGAGCCCACCGGCGAGACGCCCGAGAATCTGCGTCTGATGCGGCTGATCGACGAGCAATACACGGCCTGCCCGTTCTACGGGAGTCGCAAGATGACCGCCTGGCTGGATCAACGAGGTGAGAAGGTCAATCGGAAGCGAGTGCAGCGTCTGATGCGGATGATGGGCCTGGAGGCGATCTATCCCAAGCCGAGGCTGAGCACAGCCGGGAAGGGCCACAAGGTCGACCCATATCTTCTGAGAGGTGTGAAGATCGAGCGGTCGAACCACGTATGGAGTACCGATATCACATATATCATGTTGAGAGAGGGGTTCATGTACCTGGCGGCCGTGCTCGACTGGTACAGCCGGTACGTGATCAGCTGGCGGCTGTCGAACACGCTGGACGGCTCGTTCTGTCTGGAGATGCTGGAAGACGCCTTGAGGGTGGGGAAGCCCGAGGTGTTCAACACGGATCAAGGGGTGCAGTTCACGGCGGAGGCGTTCACCGGGAGGCTGGAGTCGGACGGGGTGGCGGTGAGCATGGATGGGCGAGGGAGGGCGTTGGACAACGTGTTCGTCGAGCGGCTCTGGAGGACCGTAAAATACGAGAATATTTACATCCAAGGCTACGAGTCGGTGCCGGAGTTGCAGCGAGGCCTGAAGCGTTACTTTGGCTTCTATAACGAGGATCGGCTTCACCAATCGCTGGGATATCAGACTCCAGGAGCGGTCTACCGTGACATCAAGGTCACGACGATCTGATGGGGGAGTAGCTAAGGATCGCCGTTTCTTGGTCTAGACAATGGGGTCCACCATAGGAGCCGGATCGTGGAGAGCCGGCCCGATGGCGACATCATCATCTGGCCGCGGCCCCAAAAGCCGCGTGGGATGACGGGGGAGCAGTATCGCCGCTACCCCAAGAGCCTGCTGATGCGCCAGGTGGCCGTGAATGCCCGCGACAGGGACAACCGCTCCGAGCAGTTCAAGGTCATCAGCACGATCCTCGACGCGTCGATCGATAGCGGGCAGTTCGGCGACCTCTACGAGCGGAGGTGGGACGGAGAAATCGATATTCGTTCAATCAAGTCGACGATGCAGATGGACGTCCTGCGGTGCAAGACGCCCGAGATGGTGCACAAGGAGATCTGGGCCCACCTGCTGGCGTACAATCTGCTCCGCACGGTGATGGCTGTCGCGGCCAGTGAGAACGGCCTCGAGCCTTGGCAGGTGAGCTTCAAGGGGGCCAAGCAAGCGGTGACGGCGTTCGCCCCGAAGATCGAGGCGGCGCGGCCAGCGGATCGGCCGGCGCTGATCGACGCGATGCTGGCGGTCATCGCCTACCACCGCGTCGGCAACCGCCCGGGGCGATGGGAGCCGCGGGCGAGGAAGCGCAGGCCGAAGCCAGGTGCCCGCCTGAACCAACTACGAGCCGAGGCCAAGCTGCCCCAGAATCGCAAGAAATGGTTCTAAAGCTAGTGCCATTCGTCGATCAGACCGACGCACTGCGGTTCGGTCCTCAGAGCTTGGAGTTAGTCAGATCCTCACCGAAGCTCGCGGAGAATTTGGTTTTGAATAGCTCGCGGCGGGAGTCGAAATTTGGATCCGTAGTGAGGAGATCGTTGATGTACTGGCCGAACACTGTTTTCACAGCGGGGTAGATTAGGGTTGGGTCCATACGCACGGTCGGGCAGTCTCTCCCGTCGTCGTACTTCGTGCAGATGTCTGGATCGACGTCGAACATCTTGCCGCGGAGTTGATCCTGGCCAGTCAGGCCCCCGTAGAGAGGTATATGGCACTCGTGGAGGATGCCGCACCGGAAGCCAACGTAGAGCACATCCGCGTAGGTCTCGAGCTGAGCCGGATTTCCTCGCGGATTGGTGTACTCGATCGGTTGGGGTAGCTGCGTATCAAAGGGCGGGATGGTTTCCTTGAGGAAATCCTTGAAAGTTTTCTGTGTGGACCTGGTTTTGCCGAGGTAGTACTGGCTCAGGGTGTCAATGAGCATGCAGGTCAAGGCCATGAGCGAGAAAGCCTGGTCAAAACCCGCCTTGAGGATACCGTCCGGGGGGACGATGTACCACTCGTTAATCTTCCAGTGGAAGGCCTCGATCACCTCGGCGAGATCGTTCCAGGCGATGTCCTCATAGAGTTTACCTTGATAAATGTAACGATGTTTCCGCTCCGGACGGTAACCCACCATGACACGCACCTACTATGATCTCTCCGACGTCTTTCACGGCATTTGGACCCTGCCGGCATGCAGGAGAGGCCGATGGGTTTGCCAACGCCAGGCTATGCCAGTTCGGGTACAGATTCCCTGTTTTCTCCGTGATACCCGCCCCAGCGTTTTCTCGATGTCTCGTAGCCGTCGCTAAAGGCAAAACCTCGCCGCTCTCCACCCGCTACTTCGGAACCGGGGCCTCTGAACCCTCGACGGCCTGAACAGTGGCTTAGTTCGGCTTACTCCTCATTAAGATCGACCTGAGATCCCGCCTACGGCTTTCGTCGGCTCTTTCCCAACCGGGTCTCGATGCTTATAAGTTGCTTTTCGAGCATGGCAGTAGACCTCGAGAGCTCGCGTACACGGGCCTTCGCTCGCTCGAGCTTCTCGACAAGAATCGATTTCTCTTCATCCCCGTCAGGCGGCGGATCATCGGTCCAGAGGAAGCGATAGGACTTCAGCCACTCCTCGGTCTGGGTGAAGGTCTTGTCCAGCGCCTCCGCCAAACTCCGCGCCTTCCGGCGTGGGCGACCTCCCGGTGACTCTCTTACTCCTTTGACTTGCTTGATGCGCTCCTCGAATTCCCCGATGGTCCACCCTTCCCGGGCCAAACCCGTGATGATGGTCTTTCGCTGGCTCTTGTCCCCGACCATCGCGAGTCGATGGAGGTGCGTGACGGTGAGAGGCTTCCCCTCACGGGTCTTGATCCGGCCTAGCCGGATGAGATCGGCGAGGCCGAATCGGGCGAAGAAACAATGGGCCGCCCTTGCCTTACCCTCCCCACAATTGAACCGCTCATGCGCCTTCCTGGCGGCCGCCTTCGATCCGATTCCTTCGAGGCGAGCCAGTTCAGCGACCTCCCGCCCAAGTTCAATAAAATCCCAGTGGGCCGGAACGACACCATCCGGTGGACGCGTGGGCGCACTCGCAGACTTTTTGGACCCCGCCTGCCTCGTCCCCAACTTCCTCGCCATCGTGGTCGCGGCCTTTCTTTTCTCCACGAAGATGCTGACGGTTTGCGAGCGAGTCTACACGATAATCGAGATTCCACATCGTGTATGTTCACTGAACGGATTTCGTCGCTCGCTTTTATTCACCAAGATCCGTGTTGGCTTCGAGCGCCCTCTCCTTCGCGCGGCCTCGTGAAGCTCGCGTGGAGAGGTCGAGCAGCCAGTCAGCGACCGAGGCCGAAATGTCGTTTCAGAAACACTCCTGCCAACCTGTCAACTCGCCACGAGCACCGCTTGGAGCAGGCCGCCGGCTGGGCGCGGTAACGGTTGAATCGCCGGAGAATCGGTCACGACGCGAGAGCGGTTCACATTGGCATTGCGTACGCCGCTCGCGGGTGGAACCACCTCAAGATGTCTTGCGGAGATCTCGTGCAAGGCAGAGCCGATCGCCGCCGTGGCAGTCTCCGTCGTTCGCGCCGCCACCGATCGCAACGCCCCCTTGACCTTCGAGAACCTCTCCTCGATCGGCGTCATGTCCGAACTCCACGGCGGAATTGGGATCAGTCTCGCCCCGGCGTCTTCGATCGCGCCGACTACCGCCTTGGCCTTGTGCGGCTTGAGGTTATCCCAGATCACCACTTCCCCGGTCCGCAGTTGCGGCACCAGGACCTATTCGACATAACTCGCGAACAACGCTGTGTCCATGGTCCCCTCAATGACCAGAGATGCCGTCACCCCCGAGAGCCGCATGCCGCGGATCAGGGTGACCGTGTACCAGTGGCCGGGAGCCGACCCAGGGCCCCGTTCGTCCGCGGGGGCAAGGCCATGGGGCCGGGGCAATGACGGATTGGCTCCGTTCTCGTCGACGAAGGCCAAACTGTTTCGCGTCAGTGCCCGCCACCCGCGCGCATGGGGCACCTCCTCAAGAGGGATGCCCCTTTCAAATCGCGTGCCATCCAAGTTGTTAGCCGCTCCAAGCTCCGGAGTCGTATCAATGCGAGTCGGCCGCGATATCTACCCGAACACGCTCTTGATCGCCTCTGCCTGGACGCTCGGATACAGGTGGGAATACCGTTTGTGGACTTCGGCCGTCAGGTGGCCGACCCACTCCTGGAGGAGCCGCTGGTCGATGCCCCTCGAGGCGCAAGCCGAGATGAACGAGTGTCGCAGGGTGTGGTAGCCCCTCACCACGGACCATGGCGAATCGGCCAGCGTCCGTTTGAGGTGGTCGTGGGCCTCATCTTTGGTGATGGGGCTAATACCCGCGCCCTCGCGATTGCGGACCTGCTTCATCCTGGCGCCGCGCGTCTTCGCTCGTCCCTCGCCCGACTGGTGGCCAGTCGTGCGGCTCCGCTTCTTACTCCGCATCACCTCCCCCGACTGGCAGAATAGCCATGGGCCGCCAGGATGAACAGTGATCCAATCGCGGAGGACGGTGGCCAGCGATGAGGAAAGCGGCACGCGGCGGGTGGTCCGCTCGCTGTGCGACCGCTTCCGCTCCCGCACCGTGATGATGCCACCCTCGAAGTCCACGTCGGAGATCCGCATACGAATCAGTTCCGACCGCCGGGCCCCCGTATAGGCGGCCGTGGCCATCAGGGGGTGGATCCACGGATGCCCAGCGTGGTCGCGGATGTAGGCGAGCAGTTCTTCGACCTCGGGCTGGAGAAGGTACAGGACGTCCCAGAGTTCGGCCTTGCCCTTGGCGGGGAGGCCCGCAACCTGCCGCTCGATCTCGACTCGGGTCTGAAACGGCGGCTTGGCGTCCTTCTTCGGATAGCGTAAACCCCCGTTGGGGAATTTGCCCGCGACGAGATCCATCCGCGCGCCCCAGTTCCAGGTCGTCCGAAGCGTGACGACCTCCTTGCGGATCGTGGCAGGAGAAAGCTTCCCTCGGATGCCCTTCGCCTTCGCGCGGCGATCGACGTAGGCCTGCAGGTCGGACAGGGCGAGATCCCCGATCGGGAACGCCTCCCCGAGGGCGACCACCAGGTGCTTGAAGTGAAGCCGAATGCCGTCGAGGGTTCGCTCCTCCAGCGTGCCGTTGCCGTGAGTCTCGAGGTAGCGGTCGCGGAGCGATCCCAGTGTGAGTTTGGCTGCGGGTGCCACAGCGCCGTCCTTGGCAAGAATCACCTTACCATCCTGACGGACGAACTCGACGATGCCGATGCCCGGCGGGTGCTCGATCAGCCCCTGACCGAGGCGCATAAGCAGGTAGTCGATCTGATCGGCCTTCGATTTGGCCTCGGCCTCGGTGACGTGGCCGATCGTGAAGACACGTTGCTTCCGCTGGTATTCGAAGAAGACCCGGAAACTGCCGTTCCGATTCTGAAGCGAGGCCATGTGCCCTCCTGAAGGGCCATGCCACCCCAACGCGACGGGGGCGATCTTACCAAATTCTTACCAAGGGCTGTGGTAAGATCACCCAGGATTTGCCGTAAGTCTTTAGTACCGAAGGTGGGACTTGAACCCACACGGGTGTTACCCCACCGGATTTTGAGTCCGGCGCGTCTGCCATTCCGCCACTTCGGCCAAGCTTGAACACACGAGAGATTCGACATCCCCGTGGGGACGTCGTAGCTCGTAGGACACTATAATCCGTTTCTCGAGGCGATTCGTCAAGACGTCCGATCCGAACTCGCAACGGAATGGGGCAAGGCTCCCACTCTATTCGCTATAACCCGAAGAAAGTGACCAAGTTGACCGGGTTGGGGTCGTTGGATGCGAGGTCAGGATCAATGAGTTGCGGTCAGCCCTTGCGGAGGAGCATCGCGAGGACTCCGGTCCAGAAAATCGCGAAGGTGATGACGTACGACGACTTCCATGGGCTTTGGCGGAAGATCCCCGAGAACATTTGCTTGAGGTCAAAGCTCGCGGTCTGGTAACCACCGCTCAGGATGTCAAGGATGGGGGTCTGGATGTGCGGGTAGACTCCGAAAAGACTCTGCCAGGACGCATAGCAGAGCAGGCCCGCTTCGTAGACGATCGGCGAAAGAATCAGGATCAGGGAAAAGACCATGAAGCCCATGACCCTGGTTCTTCGACTTCGGGGGCGTTGGTCGAGCGTGACCGAGGTGAATTTACGCATGACAATTCTCGTGGAGGGCGGATGGCCTCAACCCTTGCCCAACATCGTAGTGGCGATCTGGATGCCCGCGGGGCCCACCAGAATGACGAAGACACCCGGAAAAATGAACAGGACGAGCGGGATCATGATCTTGACCGCGGTCTTCGCCGCCCGCTCCTCCGCCAACTGACGGCGCCTCAACCGCATCGAATCGGACTGGACCCGAAGCGCACCGCCAATGCTCGAGCCGAACTTCTCCGCCTGGATCACCACCGCGGAGAGCGCCCGCATGTCGTCGACACCCGTCCGCGTTCCCAGGTCGCGGAGCACGTCTTTTCGTGCGCGGCCCATCTGAATCTGGAAGTTGGCGATCGCGAACTCCTCGCAGAGCACCGGGCACGAAGTCGACAACTCGGACGTTACCCGACGCATCGCCGTGTCCAGGCCTAGTCCTGCTTCCACACAGACGACCATCAGGTCGAGCGCATCGGGCAAGGCGAGAAAAATCGACTCGATCCGTTTCTTGCGGAGCTGGCTCACGTACAGGTCCGGCAGGTAAAACCCGACCGCACCGGCCAGAATGCCGTAGGTCAAGCCGGTCTGGGTCGCACCATATCGTGTAACGACAATGGGGACCGCAATCGCAAGTGCAATCAACAGGCCGACCAACTTCCAGCCATAGTAAGCCATTACGGCCTGTTCACCTCGAAAACCAGCATTGAGCAGGGTGAGGCGAATCTTGCCGAGTTCCACTTCGTTGGTCGGCCGTAAGGACTTGCCGATCTTGGAGGCGGCTTCCGAGACTTTCGCCTGGAACTTCGCCTGCTGCTGCTCCATCTGCTTCAAGTCGTTTCGCGACGTCGTCGGGTCGAGCAAGCGCTTCAATCGCTCCTCGGCCGTGGAGGGCCGGCGGTCGGCCATCGTCGTGAGTAAACCCCAGACTCCCAGGGTGATCGTCAGAAAGACGGCTACGGGAACGAGCGTTTCCCAACTCATTTGGCTTACACCTTGATCGCGACGATCTTTTTGATCATCAACGCTCCAAGAAGTTGAAAGGCGGCCGTGATGGCCAGCATCTTGGTGCCGATCGACGTCGTGAAAAGAACGCTGACATACTCATAATTCGACATAGACAGGAAGCCGAGCAAACCCGGTGGGAGGGCCAAGAGCACGATCCCGGAAAGCCGACCTTCCGCAGTGAGCGATTTGACGTGACCAAATAGCTCGAACCGTTGACGGATCAGTTTGCCGATCTTGTCCAGAACCTCGGCAAGGTCACCACCGGTCGCCCGCTGAATCACCACGGCGATCACGAAGAACCGGACGTCGACCGAAGGCACTCGATCGGCCAGACCGCGGAGGGTGACCTCGAGCGGGATGCCCAGGTTTTGCTCTTCGAAAACACGGCCGAACTCGTCGGCGATCGGCCCCTTCATCTCCTCGGAAACCAGGTGCAGCGCCGAAGCCAGGCTATGCCCCGCGCGAAGCCCACGGCCGATCAGTTCAACGGCTTCAGGCATCGCGTCGAGAAACTTCTTGATCCGTTGCTTCTTCCGATGCACGAGCCAGATGAATGGCGTGATCCCAAGCACCGCGGAGCCCAACGGAAGCAAGTAGATGGGAAGTTGGAACAGGAGGCCAATCAGGGACCCGGCCAGCGACAGCAAAACGACAATCCCCATGAACTTATTGAAGGGGAGATTGACGTCGGCCTGCTCGTAGAGCCGGCTCAAGTTTTCGAGGTTGGGGATGAACTTGGTCCAGAAGAGCGGCGTCTCGAGGTCGATCGCCGGCGGCCGAAGCAAGATTCCACTGCGCAGATCGGCGTCTTTCTTGGGTCGCGAGATCAAGTCGTCGAGCCGCTGTTCCGCGTGCGACCCTTCGGATTTCCGAAAGGCCAGGCCAAGCCCCAGAAAGAGGGTGACCACCGTCAATCCGGCCAAAATCGAGACAATCATCTGTTCATTCATTGAGAGTCTCCCCCATTGCTGTTGGGCTCAGTCCTTGAGGAGAACTCGCTGGCGGAAGACGTCGGTCGTAAGGTGATAGCCGGCGTATTCGAGACGGTCCATGAAGGTGGGCCGGATGCCCGTCGCGATGAATTCGCCGAAGGCTCGACCATTCGCATCCACTCCCTGTTGCTTGAAAGAGAAGATTTCCTGCATGATGATCGTATCACCTTCCATGCCGATCACTTCGGTGATGCTGGTCACTTTTCTCGGCCCGCCCTGAAGCCGGCTGGCCTGGATGATCAAGTCGACGGCCGATGCGAACTGGGACCGGAGCGCCCGGATTGGGAGTTCGAGTCCAGCCATGCTGATCATGGTCTCGAGTCGGCTGAGTGCATCGCGCGGGGTGTTGGCGTGCACGGTGGTCATCGAGCCTTCGTGACCGGTGTTCATCGCCTGGATCATGTCCAGGGTTTCGGCGCCGCGACACTCGCCGATGATAATCCGGTCAGGCCGCATTCGGAGGGCGTTCTTGACCAGGTCGGTGGCCGTCACCGCGCCTCGACCTTCGATATTCGCGGGGCGCGTCTCCAGGCGGACGACGTGGTCCTGCTGGAGCTGCAATTCGGCGGCATCCTCGATCGTGATCACGCGATGGTCGGGCTGGATGAAGCTTGAGAGTGTGTTCAAAAGCGTCGTCTTACCGGAACCGGTTCCTCCCGAGATGATCACGTTCAACCGAGCCTTCATCGCTCCTTCCATCAGGGCGAGCATCTCGGGGGTGAACGCCTTGAAACGGAGGAGGTCATCCTTGTTGATCGGTTTCGAACCGAACATACGAATGGTGACCGCCGCGCCATCGAGGGCAAGCGGGGGAATGATGGCGTTGAATCGCGAGCCGTTGGGAAGTCGAGCGTCGACCATCGGTGACGTCTCATCGACTCGCCGGCCAACCCGGGAGACGACCCGATCGATGATCTGGAGCAAATGCTCATTGTCGCGAAAGACGACTTCCGACCGAAGGATCCGCCCCTCCTTCTCGACGAAGATCTTCTTCGGTCCATTGATCATGATGTCGGCAATCTTGTCGTCTTTCAGCAAGAGCTCGAGCGGACCGAAGCCAAAGGTCTCGTCGAGAATCTCACTCACCAGCCGCTGCCGCTCGTTGCGGTTGAGCAATGGGTTCTCGGTATCGCAGAGATGCTCGACGACCACCCGGATCTCGCTCCGGAGGGTGTTCGGATCCATCTCGCTGACCCGATTCATATCGAGTCTGTCCACCAACTTCATGTGGATATGACGCTTCAACGTCTCATACGCAACCTCGGCCGGATCCGGTTCCTTGGGAGTCTCGCGGCCCCGGTTGACCGCGGGAGGCGGCGGAGGAATCGGACTGGGCATCGGCGGCGGCAGCTTGCTCGTTGGACTTTCGGTTGTGGCAGGAACCGAGACAGGAACGGGAAGTGGGACTGGAACAGGAACAGAGACCGGCGTCGGTCGAGGTCCAAACGGTGTACGTCCTAATCCTTTAATCATTGCGCAACTCTCCAGGAGCTGTCACGGTTCCACCTTGATGATCGGCGTCGATCAGAAGAAGGCCGCGAAAAGGCCTTTACGGGGCTTACTCTCTTCGACAACAGGGAACGGACGTAGCGCTCGGGCGATTTCGAGAATCGCTTGATGGGCCTTGCTGCCCGAGGCCACTTCGTCGAGGGGCACACCCCGGGCCCGAGCCAGCGTGAACGATTTCGTCGCGTTGGGGATCTGCCAGGAGATTGGCATCTGGAGCGTTTCTTCGGCCTTTTTGAGGCTAATCTCCGACTCGTGAGCCCCCAATCGATTGACGACGAGGCGGACCCGATCGGTCAAGCCTTCGTATTGTTGGAACAGATGCAGTAATCGGGCGGTGTTTCGCAAACAGGTCAGATCGAGTTGAACGACCAAGAGGATCACGTCGGACAACTCGAAGGCAAGAAAGTCGGAGGACTGGAGGCCTTTGCTGGTGTCGACGATGACCGACGGAAAGGACGCTTTGAGCATCATCAACACCCGGCGCAGGGCCTCCGGGTCGATCTGGGCCGACTCCTCCATTGTGGTCGGGTGCGGGAGCAGTAGAGACCCGACGAGTGGCGTGTGAGCGAGCGTTTCAGGAGCGTCTGGTCGAGTCGGTCGACACTCTGAACGATTCCCTGAAGCGTGTTGTCGGTGACGAGGTCGAGACAGGCGTCGATGGAGCCGAACATGAGGTCAAAATCGACGAGGATCGTCTCGTGCGCCGAGGCTTTGGCCAGGGTTGTCGCAAGATTCACGGCCAGAGACGTACAGCCAACTCCTCCTGCGGCCGCCGTGACGGTAATGAGCTGCGGGCCCCGGTCGCCTGCTTCCGCCTTCGCTGCCTTCGGCGTGGCAATCCGGTTGATCGACTCGAGAAGCTCCTCGGAGCGCGTGGGCAAGGTCAGGAACTCGCGAACCCCGGCTCGAATGACGCGGAGAATCACGGACGTATCATGCTGCTTGCTGGCGGGCAAAACGACGACGTCGGGGGAATGCTGAAGGATCTGCTGAATCAGGTCGAAGGCCAGCTCGGAATCGGCATCCATGACCACGATCGCCACGTCGGGGTTGATCTCGGCCACCCGCTTGGCCGCCCCTTGATACGCTCCACAAACCTCGGCAAGCCAGAGTTCGGACACTCCGCTGATCACGCGAAGGAGCGTGAGCCGAGATTCGTCGATCGGATCAATGAGAATAATTCTAATGGCATCCTTCATGGCATTTCACCCAGCGGAGCATCGTGCGAAGGAGAGCGGTGGATCCAGCCGAAAGCTTGAGTTGAGTTAATTTGCCCCGGCCTTGCTCCGCGCACTTCAGAGGGTCAGGGCGGCATTCAGCGATCGCCAACGCGGCTGGAGTACCGATGATTACTGGTCGCTCGGAGGAAAGGCCTGGTCTTCCGCAGAATGTTCCACGCCTTCTTTGCTCAGAGAAAGTCGCTCCGCGTTTTGAAGTCCGCGGTAAATCCAGATGACCCGCCGCTCTACAGCCGGCTTCGAGGTCGGCTCCGGCTCCTTGACGACCGGTGTCGGAGGAGGAAGTGGCAGTTCCACCGGCTTGACCTCGACTTCGACCGGAGCGGGAACGGGCTCACGCTTAACAGGGGTCAGCTTAAGGTGGTCGTTGAGTCCCCGCAGGGCCAGTGAGAGCGATCCCTTGGTCCGAGCCGCCACGAGAATATCGACCTGCTCCGGACTCACCTCGAGGGTCACGGTCCGAGACTGGATCGAGCGATCATCGGGACGAGTAAAGACTTGTCCCGAGGCCAGCACGGGAATGTCTTGGAGAATGGTTTCGGCCTCCTCGTCCCCTCGGTTATTCGTCGGGATGCTCAAGACCACATCGACTCGATGGTCCGGCAAAATGAAGCCGGAGACACCCGTGTGTTCGTTGACCTCGAGCGTGAAGGCCCGCATTCCAGGGTGGATTCGCGAGACAAGACCGGCCGGACTCCCCTTGGGTGCCAGCTTGCGTTCGAGAATCGGCTCTCCCTCAAGGGTCTTGATCATGACCCAGCGATCTTGAAGATCCTTGAAGCTGGCGAAAGTCCCGGCCGGAACGCTCGACTTGGGCATCGAGACGACTTTGACAAGGTCGGGCTTGAGGGTCTCCTCCACCTTCAGGTCGTGCAACGCGACGATGACATCCTGACTCTCTTGGACGACCGGGTTCTGGTTCTTTGCGAGCATCCGGCTCGTACCGTACATGGCACCGAGCCCGCTCAGAGCGGCCAACCCCAACATTGCCAACGACTTGCCGTTCATGGGCGTTCCCACCACTTTCCGCCGTCAGTAGGCGTGTCTCAAGGGATCAGACCAGAATCCCCATCCAGGCGAAGTAGGCGATCGAGCCCACCGCGATCGGGATGCCATAGGGGAGAAGCATCATCGTTGGCTTGCGTGCGGCCGCGGTCGCCGAGAGCTTCTCAGGATTGCGGACCGTAAGAATCTCATGACTAATCGCCTGCATCTGAACCCAGTGCTTGACCAGGTCGCCCGACCAAACCACCATCGCGATCGCCATCACTCCGCCCACAATCACCGAGACCGCAAAGGCTCCGAGGGTCAAGGTTGGCCCCATCCACGCACCGATTCCGGCCATCAGCTTCACGTCGCCGGCTCCCATGCCTCCGATCGCATGCAAGGGCAAGAGGAGGGCCAAGCCCACCACAGCCCCGGTGAACGCCCAGAGCAGCCCCGCGCTTCCCCCCGAATAGGTCGCAAAGGCCAGACCGCCGAGCACCATATGGAAGGTTAACCAGTTGGGCACCTTCAACTTCCAACCGTCGATCAGGGCCGCTTCCACGAGTACGGCCGAGACGAACCAGGCGACTTCTTGAGAGACTTGCGGCATGATTCCTTATCCTCGCGACGTTAAGGGGTAAGTCGAAGAATCCTGAGAGGTGGCTCATTGCCTTCGATCTTGACTGGCTTCCTTGGAAACTTGGGTCGAATCCCCACGGATGTCAAATCAAAACTTGGGTGTCGCTTGAAGCCGCATACACTGAGACAAAAAGGAATTGCGCGCCGAGTTCTCTCATGACGAGGAACCTGTATCTCCACGCTCGAGGGAAGTAAGCGGCCAGGTCGTCGTGGTTTCCTGCTTTTTTTCTCGGGGCCAAAAAACGAAAAACCCCGGACAAAGCGGTGGACTTGCCTCCCCGCCTCGCCCGGTGGTCAAATTCCGTG
This sequence comes from Singulisphaera photorubra, assembly GCF_045290345.1. GTDB lineage: Bacteria > Planctomycetota > Planctomycetia > Isosphaerales > Isosphaeraceae > Singulisphaera. The sequence goes on from NZ_CP155447.1 coordinate 9,684,361, forward strand.
TTGGTCGGCCACTCGATGGCATCTGGAATGACGCCATCAAGCAAAGAGAGCTCAGCTACCAACCATTGAACTGTTGACCGTGGTGAACGTGCTGCTGGCGCTGGTGCCAAGCGTCCGCACGATCGTGATGCAGGCCACGAGGATCAAGGCGAGCATGACGGCGTACTCAACCGCGGTCGGGCCATCTTCGTTGACCAGGAACTGACGAACCTTCTTGACGATTTGCATGGGACTCACTCCACTCTTTGGGATGACGAAGCTGGACGCTATTGGAGAAACGATCTCATCCACACTGATGAGGTGGATTCGTAGGATGTGGGTTGATTCCGCGGAGTCGGTTAGGTCGCCTAGGCCTCATCGCTTGGACGTCCCACGCCTCGAACATCGCAAACCTAGGTCATGTAATTTGGCGTTGTAAAAAAAACGCGATTTATTTTTTTTGACCGCCTCATGGGTCGCCTCCGATGGCCGATTCCCACCCACCACCGACCATGTTCTATAACTCTTTAAAGGGATTGATGGTCCGGTCACCAAATCGATCCGCGACGATCCCCTCCGTCCCTTTCCCGGAACGAACGTTCAGGCGAGCCGGTGTTGTTCTTTCGAACGTTCGTCCCGGTCGAGAGCCAGACAAGCTCGACGTTCTTCGGCCTTTGTAACCTTGCCATTCCTTGCCGACTCGAGGTGGTTTTGGAGATGCCAGAGAACCAGGTAGTGCCGCGTGAATGGATCGGAGCCGCTCGCCGTGAGTTGCTTGCTTTCCGAGCGACCTCGGCTGGCTGGGGATATCGGAACGGGTCGAGACTGAGCGTCGAGCCGACAGCCCTTGCAGGGCTCGCGTTGGTCACCTCATCCGAAGACTCTCACACGGACGAGTCGATCGTTCGACGCGCTGCCGATTGGCTCGTCTCGATCCAGAATCCGGACGGCTCGCTCGGGATCTCAGTGGGACACTCCTCGCCCTGCTGGCCGACTCCCTACGCTCTCCTGCTCTGGAACACATTGACTGGTTATGAACAACCACGCCGACGAGCCGCCGCGTGGCTGCTCCAGCAGCAAGGTCGGACGAGCGCCGGATCCGACCCCGACCACCTCATCGGACATGACACAACCCTTGTCGGCTGGCCCTGGGTTACGGATACGCACTCGTGGCTGGAACCCACGGCGATCGCGATCCTCGCCCTCGGTCGGGAAGGTCATGGCGACCACCGCCGGGTGCGCGACGGGATTCGCTTGATCTCCGATCGAGCGCTTCCCGAGGGGGGCTGGAACTACGGGAACAAGGCCGCCTTCGGCAATATCCTTCGACCTCAACCGGCCCCCACTGGCCTGGCCCTGTTGGCGCTCGCCCAGACTGAAGCGACATCGAGCGTCATCAAGAATGGGGTTCAGTACTTGCGGGAAACACTGCCGAATACCCGCGCTCCAGCCTCGCTGGGATGGGGCGTGCTCGGACTCCGGCTTTGGAACGAAGCGCCGCCGGAGTCAACCATGTGGCTGACCGAGGCCTATCGCCAATCCGCCGGCCGGCCTGACGGCGCAACACGACTGGCAATGCTGCTGTTGGCCGCCGGTGAAGGGTCGCTCCCGCTCTTCGTGGGAAAGCAAACGGGAGGTCGTCGTGGATAATCCAGGGATTCTCAAGCGTCGCACTTTTCTCACCGGTACGGGGGCCGCGCTGGCGGGGGGAATGGCCGCCAAGCTCGTCTACGACCAGAACGAACATTCCCTGCGCGGGGATGTGTTCATTGCTTCCGCGCCCACTTACACAGTGGATCTGGAATCAAAGATCCGCGAGGGTTTGCTGGAACTGGGATTCGGCCCGAAGCAGGTTTCGGGAAAGTCGATCCTGCTCAAGCCGAACCTGGTTGAACCGAGTCGCCAGGCGCCTCAAATCAACACAAACCCCGCCTTGATCCGCGCAGCGGCCGAGGTCTTCAAGAGCTGGAGCGCGCGCGAAGTCTTCGTGGCGGAAGGGCAAGGCCACTGTCGGGATACCGACTTCGTGCTCGAACAATCGGGGCTCGGCCCAGTGCTCGACCAGGAGGGAATCGAATTCGTTGACCTGAACCACGACGAACTCGTAATGACGTCCAACCCGTTGCGTTTCACGTCACTGACTCGGCTCGCCCTCCCCGCCTCATTGCGTCGGGCGGACCTGATCGTCTCGATGCCCAAGCTCAAAACGCATCACTGGGCGGGTGTCACGCTTTCGATGAAGAATCTTTTCGGTGTCATGCCTGGGATCTTCTACGGCTGGCCCAAGAACGTCCTGCACCATGTCGGCATTCCGGAATCCATCCTCGATATCAACGCAACCGTCCGCCCGCATCTGGCGATCGTTGACGGAATCGTCGGTATGGAAGGGGATGGCCCAATCATGGGATCACCTCGACAGTCGGGTGTCATCGTCATGGGAACAAACCTGCCTTCGGTCGACGCCACGGCGGCACGACTCATGGGGATCAACCCCTGGCGCGTTTCCTATCTTGCCGCTGCTTCCGGGCGGCTCGGCGCAATCGCTGAGGGGCATATCACCCAGCGGGGCGAAACGATCAAGTCCCTCGCCCAACCGTTCCAGCTGCTCGACCACCCGAGCTTCGCCATCTTACGAACGTGATCAGGTCCTCTGGGCCTGTCATTCGCCCACCGAGGGGAAAAAAAGACCGGCCCGGCTCCACGATCCTCTCCTTGTCTCAGGGAGACGACGCGGAAACCGGGACCGTCCGGTTCGGGGTCGGCGCGCCCCAAGGCGGAACCGGGCAAAGCGAACCTCGTACCGTGAAGTTCAAGGGCAGCCCGCAGGGACGATCACGCTCGATTTCTTTGTCCCGAAGATCTTCTTATCCTCATACGAATGTTCAACATTCCCACGATTCTCCCCTGCCCCGTCTTGCCGTCGTTGCAGGCCTTTCGTACCCTGTTGCTTGATTATTATGCGATTTAGCGGGATTAGATAACCTGGGGCGATCGCGATGAGCGCAGCGCTGAGATGCCGAATGGGATGGATCCTGGCTACAGTCCTGACCGTCTCCACTGGTCAAGCGCTCGGAGACGAGCCTCGGCTGGCCGACTACTTCGGGTTCCTGCCCCTGGAAGTCTACAAACTCGACCCGAGGATGGGGAATCTCATCCTCAAGGACCTCGATGGCGACAAGACCGATGACATCGTCGTCGTCAATAACGGCCGCTCGAGGATCGACCTGCTCCTGAGCAGCAAAAAGCCGGGCAAGGAGCCTGAAACAACTCCCGCCGACGATCAAGAGCCGAATCAGATTTCGAGCGATCGGCGGATGCGGCTGGTGAGCGTGCCGGTGAATAAGGAAGTCGTCAGCTTGCAAATCGCCGACTTCGATGGCGATGGCCGTCCCGACCTCGCATTCTTTGGCAACCCCGCTGAGCTCGTCATCATGCTGAATGACGGTCAAGGGGGCTATTCGAACGTGAAGCGGCTCAATGCGGGAGAGGCTGTCGAGAATCCCAACGCGTTGACGGTGGGCGATCTCAATCGCGACGGTCGCGCCGACCTGGCCCTTCTCGAGACGAACGAGATCGAGATAGTCTATCAAGGAGAGGGGGGAAAGCTCGGCGAACCCGAGCGCCTGCCTCATACCGCGAGCAATCCCCGGATGCTCAAGGCGGTGGATATCGATGGGGATGGTGGCGACGATCTCGTGATTCTCGACGGGGGGACGGACGACCCGATCCGGGTCCGCTTCTCGGTACCGGGTGGAAAGCTTGGCCCCGAGCAACGCTTTTTCGTCGAATCACCCCGGGCGATCGCGTTCGCCCAGATCGACGGAAAAGCAGGCGCCGAGCTCCTCACAATCGAGTCGCAGTCAGGGCGGGCCCGGGTCCTCAAGCTCGATGAGGCCGAGAACGATGAATCGGGGACGCGCGGCCGGCTCATTTTCTACCCGCTTCCGCCAGGCAACGAGCGTGGGCGATCACTCGCGTTGGGCGATCTCGATGGGGATGGCAAGGTCGACGTGGTGGTGACTGACCCGGCCAACGCCCAGTTTCTCCTCTATCGCCAGTCTGGGCGAACCGGTCTGGGCGCCGGCCAGAGTTTTCCCGCCCTCGTGGGAGGTCGGACGGTTCGGATCGCCGACCTCGACGGCAACGGAAAAGCAGAGGTCATCGTCCTCTCCGAACAAGAGAAACAGATCGGCCGAAGCGTCCTGGACGATGGTCGACTGACGTTCCCAACCCCCTTGCCCATCAGTGGTGAACCCGTTGCACTCGACGTTGCCGACCTCGACGGTGATAAAACCCCCGAGGTTCTCTACGTCGCTCGGACCAAAACGAACGGCAACGAGAACTACTCGTTGCGTGGCGTGAAGCGTGAAGCGTCGGGAACGTTTGTTCCGTTCCGCTGGGGGCAGGAAGATGAGGTCCCCTTGAAGGGACTCACGAGCGCCCCGCCGGCACTCCAGATCCTTGACGTCAATCGTGATGGCCAACCCGACGTGCTCGCCTTTAATTCGTTCGGCCCGCCGCTCCTCCTGCTCGGCCGCGCGGGGGGAGAGCCCCCTGCCCCCGCCGGCGGGAGCCTTGGTCCGCTTGCAGGCGTCACACCGGCTGGCCTGACCTTGGCAGAGCTGAACGGCCCGGCCTTGATCGTGGCCCAGAACACTTTTGCGCGGAACCTGCAACTCGACAAGCAAGGGGTCTGGGAGGTCAAGGATCAATACAACTCCGGTCGCGGCTCCGCTCAGATCCTGGGAGCCGCCGCGCTGGATCTTGATGGGAACGGGACCAAGGAGGTCGTCCTTCTCGACAAGAGCTCCAAGTCACTCCTCTTCCTCGAGTACCGAGACAAGGTCTATCGCCCGAACGGCTCCCTGGTGGTTGGCCCCATCGACTTCCAAGGAATGCATGTCGCCGACCTTGACGGCGATGGTCGCGATGACCTGCTGCTCGCCGGGACCGATCGCTTCGGTGTGGTCCTGACCGGTCAAAAAGGTCAGCGGCTGAAACCGATGGCGAGCTACGAGTCAAACCGGACCGAAGCCAAACTCGCCGACCTCGCCGCGGGCGACCTGAATGGGGACGGCCAACCCGATATCGTCCTGACCGACATCGCCGAACACTTTATCGAGATCGTCACGGCTTCGAGCCCGACCGACCTCAATCGTGCGTTCGCGTTCAAGATTTTCGAGCGCAAGTCGTCCCGTGGCCTCAATGATATGATCGAACCACGCGACCTGGGCATCGGAGACGTTGATGGCGACAAGCGAGCCGACCTCGTCCTGATCGTCCACGACCGCATCCTCGTCTACCGGCAAGATCCGGGCAAGCCGGCCGACGAGAAGGCGAAGTGAGTGGATTAAGATAAGGCCGAGTTAGCCCTGACGGCACGCGGCCGCGAGCGATCAGGGCTGACTCTTGCTCCCCTCGATGACGAGATCGATCGCCGAAAAATGCTCGTGATCGCTCTGCGTCTGCTTGCTCTCCACGCGCACCAGGTAGACCCCAGGCGTGTCGATCCGCACCGTGTTCCGTTGACCGGCCTTGGCACCTGGCTTGAAATCCATGTCGAATGCGGTTTCGAGAACGACATCATCGCCAAGCTCGGGCAGATCTTTCTGGCCGACCTTGTCCTGACGCGCGATGAAGAAATGCACGACCACATTCTCCAAGGTCTTGTGCGGATAGACGTTGGTAATCACCCACTCGATCCGGATCGGATCACCAACCTTCGCCTTGAGAACCGGGCGCGGATTCTTACCTGACTCGGGCGGGGTCTGGTCGACGAACGCCGTCTGCTTGGTGTTACCAGGACCGGTCACGTCGAGGTGGATCTTGGCGTGCTCTGCCCGCGTCATCGAACCAAAGCAGGCCAGGCCTAAAGTCGCAAGCATGATCGATCGCATCATCAGCATCTCTCCCGGTTCGGGGGGATTGGCGGATTAGTAGTGACAAGTCCGAGCGTATCGCATCGTAAACGAAGGGCCGGTTCGCCATCTATCGTGTGGAGGATTCCACGACTCGTTCTTGCTCGTCGTGATGACCGATGTTCCTTGTGTGATAACCTTGGATTCGGGTCCCCTCGCCCTCCGGCATGGAACGCGTTGCGTACAATCGCCACGACCCGCAAACCCCCTCGAACGGGAGTGCGACAGATGAAATTCCGTACGGACCGCTGGTACGTCCTCTCGAGGATCGTGACGCTCTCGATGGCGTTGACCGTCCTTCCGGCCTGTAGCGCCTCGGCGGGACACAGGTGGTCCAAAACCGCCCAACCTCCCGGCACGGAACCGTCGAGAAGAACAGCCTTTCGTCCGATCCTCTCGAGTCTCCCGACGCGGACCTTTTATCCGTCGGGCTATGCGGGAGCCACTTACCCTCCGCTCGGCCAGGGCGACCGGGCCGCGGTCCGCTCCGCGAGACGGCCGATCTATTCGGGTTGGTTCGGGGGCCGCTGAGTCGTTCGCCCGGACGAAGCCTTGCCACCACTGGAAAATCCGGGAGCGCCTTGGACGCGATGATCCGAAACGGATTACAATCCAAGGGGAGTTGAGAGAACGATGCGAGCTGACCGAAAAGACGCCACGCTGTTCATGCCGCCAGTCCGCGCTGAGGGGTCGAAAGGACGGTCCGTTCGATGAGTGCGGGCGAATTGCGAATTGGGATCGTCGGCGCGGGCCAGATCGCGCGTAGGCGGCATCTCCCCGGTTTCAAGGAATTGCCAGGTGTCCGAGTCGTCGGCGTCTGCAACCTACGCAGGGAGTCCGCCGGGCGCGTGGCCCGCGAGTTCAATATTCCCAAAATCTATGGCAACTGGGAGCACTTGATTGAGGACGACGAAATTGACGCCGTCGTCATCGGTGCCTGGCCCTACCTCCACTGCCCGGTCACGCTCGCCGCGCTCGACGCCGGCAAGCACGTCCTGACCGAAGCGCGGATGGCCATGAACGCGCGCGAAGCAGGCCGGATGTACGACCACGCGAACGAATTGCCGAACCTCACGGCAATGGTCGTTCCCAGCCCCTACGGCCTGACGGGCGATGCCTTTATGCGCTCGCTCATCGATGCGGGATATCTCGGAACGCTACGAGAAGTCCACGTTCGAGGGCTCTCGAGCGATCTGGCCGATCCTGAGACCCCGCTGGGCTGGCGGCAGATGACCAAGTACTCTGGCTTCAACATGCTCACGCTGGGCATCCTCCATGAGACGGTGCTCCGGTGGGTCGCCCCGGCCAATCGAGTCTTCGCGTTCGCGTGGAAGCATATCGGCAAACGGATCGACCCCGAAACCGGAGAGTTCGCCAAGACCGGCACTCCGGATAGCGTTCAGGTACTCACGACGCATTCGGACGGCTCGAGTGGCGTCTACCGATTGAGTGGTGTGGTCTTGCACGACGTCGGGATGAGCATCAGCCTGTACGGCAGTGAGGGGACTCTGGTCTACGACCTCTCCCATGACGTGATCCGAGGCGCTCGCCGCGGCGAGTCCGCGCTCGAGCCACTACGGATTCCGTCCAAGCTGCGGGGGGGATGGCAGGTCGAGGCCGACTTTATCGCCGCCATTCGTGGTGAGAAGCCAGTCACCCGGACCGACTTCGCCACCGGCGTCCGCTACATGCAATTCACCGAGGCCGTCGCGCGCAGCTCCCGCCACCAGTCTCCCGTCGCGCTCCCCTTGAAAGAGTTCTCCAACCCAAGCCTGTGAACGTCGGCACCGGCCCGACCGTTTCGATCGACCGCGGGCGCCTTGGCTACGGTTTCAAGGCTGAGCCGCGTGCCGCTGACCCGCCTCTCCCGCAAGGCCGGCACGAAGCAACGCGCGAGGCCCCGATCGGAGGGGTTGGATCTCCCGAGCAGGGTCATCCGCCTGATACTCGTTTTCCACCCAGGCGCGAAGCCGTTCGGGCGAATGGACCAGGTTCTTATTCTTGAGCCAATCGGCGTACTCGTGAAATGGCTCGTGAAGATTTTCGGGGCCGAACAGGGGAACATGTCCGTAGAAGAGGGAGAACGATTCGAGCGCCTTCTCCGGCGGCGTTCCCGAACGGACCATGAGATAGAGTCCGCTCGCCAAGCCCGTCCGATCGGACCCTGATTTGCAATGGATCAGGAGTGGGTAACGACAGCGCTCAAAGAGATCGATGAGGACCAGAAGATCGCGACGCTTCGGCCTGCGATTTGCGCTCATCGGATAATCATAGAAATCGATGCCATTCGCATTGGCGAGCCGAACTTCGTCTGTATAGAACTGGTCGGCCGACCCGCCCCCCCTGAGATTCAGGATTGACGCGACATCGTACTTCTCAACGAGTGATTTCAGGTTCTCTTCGGGCTGCGCCGAACGATAAACAAGACCCCGTGCGACCACCCCGAAATTCCGATGAAACAAGGAGTTTCGGAAGAGGACCGTACAGACCGACCCGGTCAGCAGCAGCAGGCTAACCACGACGATCCGTCTTCGACGGCGCCGTTTGGTTTTGAGTTCATTCAAGCCAGGACACCCTCAGCGAACAAGAACGATCGAGAAGACCTCAAACCAAGTCCATCGGTACGTTGCGGCTGAAATCTATCGCCCACATGGAATGGGTCAAGCCCATTCCAGGCTTCAGCCCTCTCGAACCCGTTGACGTTCGCCCCACCTTGGACTCCGGCTGAACGTTCCGATCGGTCTGACTTGGCTCCCCTCAGACGCCGAGGCCGCACTCCTTGAGGAACGATTGAAGCGAGTCGAGGCCCTTGAACTGGACCGCCTTAAACCCAAGTGCCAGAGCCGGTTCCACGTTGAGACCACGATCGTCAATGAAGATCGCGTCCTCGGGATGGCACGCGGCGATCCCCAACGCGTTCTCATAAATTCCTTCGTCGGGCTTGGCCTGACCGAGGTAACAGGAAACCAGAAACCCACGGAAAATCTCGTCGAGGCCAAACATTTCGACCCGATGCTCGTGGAGCTCCCGCGACTCATTGTTGAGCGTGTAAAGTCGGCAGCTCTGCGTCCTGGCGAGCTCCCTGACCCAGTCCAACGTCTCCCCAAGCGCCTTCGATTGAGCGAACATGAACGCCTTGAAGTCATCCGGCGTGAACCGGCGCGGATGCGAAAAGACCGCCTTCCTGAGGTACTCATCCAGACTCAAACGCCCAGTTTCAAAGGCCGTCTTGAGCATCTCGTGCCGCGTCTGAAACTCCTGAAAATCGAGCTCAAATACCTCCGCGGCACACTTGCGAGCCGGGGTGTCCCAGCCGTTGGTCAGTAGCACACCCCCGATGTCGAAGAAAAGGGTCGGAACCCGGACCATAATCGCTCCTTTAACATCGGGCCATGAGTCGAGGCTTCCATTCAGACGCCTTCCAAGAACGAACAGCAGACGGCAGACGCTCCCGGAATCACGAACGAGTCGACCTTACGCCATCGCTCGCCAGCCTACCCGCGTAAGTTCGGATTGCCTTCGAGGTACGATTCGTCCTCCAACCCGCGCAAGTAGGCAAGAGCCTGATCGACCGTTTCCACGGGAGTCCCCGGAACTCGTCCCGCCTCGTCAAGGTCGCGGAGCAGCTTCAAGTCCTCGAGGTATTCTGAGGATTCGAGGATCCTGCGGTCCCGTTGACTCAACGTACGGTCGCGCAAGGCGGCCAGATCCTCAAGGTGCTCGATGAGCCAGAGGGTTCGCTCGGTGACCGCCCCTCGAAGGGCTTCCACCCCTGCCACGGCGGGGGCCTTGGGGTCGATGGCCTTGCCTACATCATGCAGGAGGGCCGCCAGGAGAAACTCCTCGTCGTAGGGGCGAGCATGACGTGCCCGTTCAAAGACCTGGAGACTATGGAATAGGGCATCCCCCTCGGGATGCTGAAACGGGTTTTGTTTGACCGACTCGAGTGGTTCCAGACGCATCTTATAGATTGCGAAGCGGTCCACGTGATCGGCCATGGCCACAAGGGTGGGTCCCTCCTCGGATTCCTCCTCCTCGGCCGCCGTCGGATCGATGCCGGCTCGTGAATTGGCGAGGAAGACCACCTGTTCGCGAACTTCGGCGTCCGACGGGAGATCGCCCGGCCTGACCCTGTGCCCCAGAACGGCCGCCGCTTTGCGCTTGGCCGAATAATACTCGTTCTCGGTGGCGTCGCCGATCCGGATCGGGACTTCGCCCGGATTCAGGGCCAGAAGGTCGTACATCCGTCTGGCGGCTTCGACGGCGATCTGGCTCCGTACGCGGGCCGTGACACGCGGCGTTTGATGTGGCTTGCGAAATCGGTCGTGCATCGGTACCGCCCGGTTGGAGAAAATGGATCCGGCATGGTTTGACGGAGCGGAAAATCACGGCCGAAAAATCCGGTCGATTCAGCCTCAGCGCCGCACTTGTAGCCATCCCCTTTCTGAAATCATAGGCAGGCGACCCCTTGGGACGGAACTGTAACACGTCGAACCTCACGGGTTGCTAACGTTCTCGGACCTCAGGGAAGTCGTCATCGAGACCGCGACGCATCTTCCCTGGGATGGGGAAGCCGCGGCCCGGCCGATCCGATCGAGTCGCTCTCCGCTTTGCGACAGTTGAAAACCGGGGTCAGGTCCTCCTCGGTCGAGGAACCCAGCGTGACGGTCGTCTCAAAGCCGGCATTCCTCAGAAGATCGGGCCAGTCCGCGCCGAACTCGGTGAAAACGGGATAGCCATGGTCCCCACCGGGATGGTGAATCAACGGAACGCGAGGCACAATCGTGCCATCGGGCATGAGCTCCGCCCGCGCAAAGGTCAGGGGAACGTCGGGCAAAACCGGTACCGTGAAGATGTGGCGGCCCCCCGGAACCAGGATCCGGTGAATCTCTCTGAGAGCGGCGTCAAGGTCGGGGACGTGCTCCAATGTCTCTGAGGTCAAAACCAGGTCGAACGACTCATCCGGGTAGGTGAGACGCGTGAGGTTTTCGCACCGGACCCGATCCACCTCAGCGCCGGGTTCAACCCCTTCTTGATACTCGGAGTATGCCAATCCAGGGAGTGCGCGAAGGACATCGTGAAGCCCTTCGATCTGGTTGATCTCGGCCAGCCGAAGGGGCTGACACTCAGGCCGACGAACCCAAGCCGCGACCGACGAAGCCAACTTGGAAGGGTCACCCACGGGATAGGTCGCGAGCAGAACCGCAGCGATCCGACGCGCCCGAAGCTTCGCTCCACACCAGGCGCAGTTACATGACTCTCTGCGTGCAATGGCCTCGGTCCACTGCGGTGAGAGCCCCCAGAGTTCAGCCAAACGGGGCGGTACAAGTCTGGGCTGATAGAGCATCGGCCCGAATCGGCCGCAAACCGTACACCACTCACAACGTCCCTGAAGGATTGCGGTTGCAAATTGCCTGGCTCTGGCCACAACGCGATGAGTTCGATTCCAGACGGGGACAAGCCCCGACTTTAACCAACGAGGAATTCGAGGCATATCGAGGAACGATCCTGTCGAGTCAAGGGGCGTGGGGGGTCGCCTTGACCCTCTCCGCCCCCTTGGGCTACGATAACCTCAAACTCGGCCCTGGTGTGAATAAACGCGCGAAGGTCGACCCATCTCAGAACCCAGGACGGCGGCGATGGCGTACAGCACGGTGGTGAAGCGACACAAGACGCGGGTTGTCAGCGTCGGCGATCACCTGGTCGGAGGCGACCATCCGATCTCGGTCCAGTCGATGACGACGACGAACACGTTCGACGTCGAGGAGACGATCGCGCAAATCCAGAAGCTGGAAGAAGCGGGATGCGAGATCATCCGCGTGACCGTCCCCAAGAAGGAGGACGTCGAGGCCTGCCGCCTGATCCGCTCACGAATCAAGATTCCGTTGATCGCCGACATTCACTACGACTACCGGATGGCCCTGGCCTGTCTCGAAGCAACGACCGACGCTGGCCGTCCTGCGGTGGACAAGATCCGGATCAATCCCGGCAACATCGGCGGCACCGAGCGTTTCAAAGAGGTCATCCGCAAGGCCCGCGACAAGGGGATCCCGATGCGGGTCGGGGTCAACTCCGGAAGCCTCGAAAAAGACCTGGTCGAGAAGTATGGCTACCCTTGTCCCGAAGCCTTGGTCGAGAGTGCCCTGAGGGCGATCGAGACGGCGGAAGGTCTTGGCTACCACGACATCATCGTTTCGCTCAAGGCAAGCCACGTGCCCACGGCCGTGGAGACCTACAGCCTGTTCGCCTCGAAGTGCGACTACCCGACGCATGTCGGGATCACCGAGGCCGGGTCGCGTGAGTATGGGACGCTCAAGAGCGCGGCCGGAATTGGGTCGATCTTGCTGCGAGGGATCGGCGATACGATCCGGGTCTCGCTGCTGGGCGATCCGGTCCCCGAGATCGCGGCCGGCTTCGACATCCTCCGCGCCTGCGATCGCCGGGTCAATCGCCCCGAAGTGGTCGCCTGCCCGACGTGCGGTCGGCTCGACATCGACCTCGAGCGGATCGTCGCCGAGGTCGAGGCCAAGATGGCGCATCTCAAGAACCCGCTCCGCATCAGCATCCTCGGCTGCCTGGTCAACGGCTTCGGAGAAGCCAAAGAAGCCGACCTGGGGATTGCCGCCGGCGCGGGCAAGGGGATCATCTTCAAGAAGGGGGTTCCCATCCGGCACGTCACCGAAGCGGAGATGGTCGATGCCTTGCTCGAAGAAGTCGGCCGGTTCGACGAGGACACGCCCGCGTTGAAGTCGTATCAAGAGAAGAAGAAGTCAGCCCTTCCCATCCTCAATTGACCGACCGACAGCTCCCGTTGCCTCAGCCCTCGAATATCGAATTCAGTCCCACAGGCCGCCTTCCGACTCCATTGAGTCGGAGGGCGGCCCGCTCTGTTGAATCTCCAGACCGGAACGTCAGCGACTCGAATCAGGCTCGAAGCCCGACGGAGACGTACTTCGTCTCCTGGTAGGCCTCGAGCCCCTCCTGGCCGAGCTCACGGCCCAGGCCCGACTCCTTCATGCCACCGAACGGACATTGAGGGGTCGCGGGCACCGGGTCGTTGATCCCGATGATGCCCGCTTCCAGTCCTTCGGCCATCCGCGTGGCAACGGTCAGGTCGTTGGTAAAGACGTAGGCGGCCAGGCCGTAGGGGGTGTTATTCGCGGCGGCGATGACGTCGTCGAGTTTCGAGAAGTCGAGCAGGGGCATAACGGGCGCGAACGGTTCTTCGGTCATGATCCGCATCTGACCGTCGACCTCGCGGATCACGGTGGGCTCGAACCAGTACCCCTTGTCGAACCGGTCGGACCGCGCTCCTCCCGTCAAGATCTTCGCCCCTCGGCCGCGAGCATCCTCGATCAACGCCGACGTCTTGTCGAGGGCCCGGGACTCGAACATCGGCCCCACCTGCACGCCGTCTTCGAGACCGTTGCCCAATTTGAGCTTCTTGGTCAGTTCGACCGCGACCTCAGTGAACTGCTTCGAGATTTTCTCGTGGACGTAGAACCGAGAAGGAGCAATGCAGACTTGCCCGTTGTTCCGGAACTTGCCGATCACGGCAGCCTGAGCCACCTGCTCGATGTCCGCGTCGGGGAAGACGATGAGAGGGGCGTGGCCTCCGAGCTCGAGGCTGAGCCGCTTCACACCATCGGCCGAGCGGCGGATCAATTCCTTGCCCACGGCGGTCGACCCGGTGAAGCTGATCTTCCGCACCGCCTGGTTTTCGAAGAAGGCATCGGCGATGGGTCGGGCTTCGCCCATGACCAGGTTGGCCACGCCGGGCGGAAGTCCAGCGTCTTCCAGGCATTGGAACATCTGAATCAACGTCAGAGGGGTCTGTTCCGCCGGACGACTCACCACGGTGCAGCCCACCGCCAGGGCGGGTGCAATCTTGCGACTCGGCAACGCCGCAGGAAAATTCCAAGGGGTGATCGTCCCCACCACGCCGACGGCATGCTTGATCACGTAATGCCGCTTCGCGGTGTTCGAAGGGGGGATCGTCCGGCCATACGACCGCTTCCCCTCCTCGGCGAACCACTCAAAGGTGTCGGCGGAGTGGAGGACCTCGGCTTTGGCCTCGGGAAGCGGCTTGCCTTGTTCCTGCGTGAGCGTCCGGGCGATCGTCTCGACCCGTTCCCTCATGAGTTCGGCGGTCTTCTTGAGGATTTTGGCGCGGTCGTAGGCCGAGGCGTCACGCCAGGCCGGAAAGGCGCGGGTCGCCGCCTCGATCGCACGGTCAGCCTCCGCCCTGGTCCCGAACGCAACTTCCGCAATGGTCGACTCGTTCGCCGGATTGATGACCGCAAGCGTGGTCCCGCCCTGAGCGTCGCACCATGCCCCGTTGATGTACATTCTCGTCGGAATATTCGCGGTCGTGGCCATCGATTTCGCCCCCCCAAACCCGATATTCGTCGTCCTCAGCGCTTGACTCTGAGGAAGACGTTTGGTCATGATCCACCCTTTTCCAGAACCACTCACGATACAGGTCGCCCTCCCCACATTCAACCAAACCGCTCTGTCGCTGCGCATGGAAGTTCAACGATTAGTTTCCGGTTAGTCCAGTATTTCACCTAGGTTTCCCAATGCCTCATTATCGGAACATCGGTGGACGCAAAGTCGGATTGAGCGCACAATCCGTCTCAAGCGGTTGAACCTACCGTTCCGATATTTGGATGTGGAGCCGCATAACTCAAACAGCGATTCTGCCGTACGCAATCGCGAGTTGCCCCCTGACGGCTTTAGCTGGTGTGCCATGACTCGATCGACCTCAGCAAGATGGATCTTCCAGCGACGACGCTGGCTTGAGGCACTTTTCAGTCTGAGTCTGCTCGGATGCTTCGCTTCGTCCGTTGAAGCGAGCCCAATCCGGCAGCACCGCATCACGGCAAGGGGTGCGCGGGATCTCAGAACCTGGACTTCATACCTGGCAGGTGGTAGCGGACTCTGGTCGCAGAGCAAGGCTCCGCGAATCTCAGGGGCCATCCACATCGCGATGGTCCGAGCGCTCCGATCGGCGGACCCCAGGTCAACACCCTGGGTGCAATATTTGCTCTGGCGCCAAGGCCGGAACGTCGCTCGGTTTAACTTCTACCACCCGGTCCTTGGTCCCGTTCTCGAGCAACTGCCGCCACCGGTTGTGCCGGAGCTCCCCCCCCCGAACCCTCCGGCGGAGGGCGAAGTAATCCCGCCACCGGCGGTAACACCGGAGTTCCCCGAACCGAGTTCGTTGCTGATCGCGTTAGGCCTGCTCGGAGCAGGTGCCTGGTGGCGCACCCGCACGGGGCGCTTGCCAACCCTCATGGCAACCACCTGATCACTTCCTCGGGAGCGGCGTCTGCACGAGGCCGACGGCAAGTGATCGCCAAGCCGCGACCACTTGCCCTCTGGGCCTGGGCAACGTGCCTCAGATCGACTTGCGCCTTGCTGGTCCCGACCTTCGTTTTTGGTACACTGAGGCCGGGCGTGAACTCCCCGGATGCAGCCCCTGTCTAGCAAGGGCGAGGGGCCGCCGACGGAGCACCAACAAGGCGTAAGGTCTCGATGATGCGCGAAGCGAAGACGTACTACGTGACGACTGCGATCGACTATCCCAATAGCCGCCCGCATATCGGCACCGCGTTTGAGAAGATCGGTGCCGACGTCCAGGCGCGGTTCCGTCGCATGGAAGGGTCCGACGTCCACTTCCAGATGGGCAACGACGAGAACACCAACAAGGTGACTCTCCGCGCCCGGGAACTGGGGATGGAGACCAAACCCTACGTCGACGACATGGCACGCCAGTTTCGCGACGTCTGGAACGCCCTCGAGATTTCGTTCGACGACTTCATCCAGACCAGCGAGCCCCGGCATCACGACGGTTGCCGCAAGTTCATCCAGGCCGTCTACGACGCCGGCGACATCTTCAAAAAGGCCTACACCGGACTCTATTGCGATGGTTGCGAGGAGTTCAAGACCGAGAAGGTGCTCGTGGAAGGGCGATGCCCGAACCACCCTCACCTCACCCTCAGGGCGGTGGAGGAAGAAAACTACTTCTTCCGGCTCTCGGCGTTCGGCGAACGGTTGAGAGCGCACTACGACGCTCACCCCGAGTTCATTCAGCCCGAGAGTCGGCGCAACGAGATCATCAATCTCGTCGAAGGGGGCCTGCAAGACGTCGCGATCACCCGCAAGGGCTTCACCTGGGGGATCTCCGTTCCCTTCGACCCTGACCAGACGATCTACGTCTGGTTCGATGCCCTCCTGAATTACATCACGGCCGTCGGCTACGGCAGCGACGAAGCCCAGTTCCAGTCGCTCTGGCCGGCCGACGTTCACGTGATCGGCAAAGATATTACCCGATTCCACTGCGCCCTCTGGCCCGCCATGCTAATGTCGGCGGGGCTCCCCCTGCCCCGTCGCGTCTTCGGCCACGGCTTCGTCTACAACAAGGACGGCTCGAAGATCTCCAAGTCGACCGGCACCGCTGTCGACCCCATGGACGTCTCCAAAGTTCATGGCGCGGATGCCTTTCGCTACTACTTCATGAGGGAATGCCCGTTCGGCGGCGACGGCAACTACAGTGAGAAGCGATTTGCCGAGGTTTATAACTCGGACCTCGCCAAGAACCTCGGCAACCTTTACAGCCGAACCCTGTCGATGTGTATGAAGTACTTCGAGGGCCAGTTGCCCGACGCGGCCGCCGTCGATGCCACTGCCTGGCTCGCCGGACTCGACCTCAGTGCCTTGGTCGAGGAGCTCCGAACCAAGGTCGGCGCGTTCGAGTACAACATCGCGCTTCAGCGCATCTGGCTCGAAGTCCTCGACGCGGCAAATCGTTACATTGACGTCACGGCCCCCTTCAAGCTTGCCAAGACCGATCTCGAGGCCTGCAAGGCCGTCATGATCAACCTGGCCGAGGCGCTGCGCGTCATCGCCATCCTCATCAAACCGTTCACCCCCAAGACGGCCGAGATTTTCTATCGGTCGTTCAACTTTGAGCAGGTCCAGGCGTGGGAGACGGTTGGCTATCGAGATGCCGCCACCCGACTCGTCGTGCCCGACCTGCAAGTCACCGCTGAGATCGTCTCGGGAAAACCGGTACCTCTCTTTCCCAGAATCGACGACGAGCCAGCGCAGGCCTAACCCCAGATCCCGACCCACGCTGGCAGGAATTGGGACTCGATCGAGTCCCAATTCCCTCGTAATGATGCAGCCAGCCCATCATCAGTGAACCACCAAATCAAGCATCGCCTCGCAGCGCAACTTGACCACCCTTCAGACATTTCTTACCAATCACTTGCCCTGGTCTTGCGTCACACATCACCATCAGACGCGCCATCCCAAATTGACCGTAGGCCCTTCTAGGCCGATGGATGACAACAAGTTCCGGCAAGGACTCGTGCCCCGGTTCGATTTCGTGCCATGGACCTCTCGGGCCTTTTTCGTCGAAAATGCGTTCATAAATCGGCCTCCAGGGCTTTTGGCACCAAATCTGCCTTACTATTTCAATGCAGCCAAGCGGATGGGTCTCGAAGATGATGCCGATTGCCTAAGGTTCGTCACGGTCAAACGTCGAAATAGGATCTGATGATACTTAGGCAACCTTGATGACGCCCTCCCCTATCTTGTGTCTCACTTCGCGCATTCAGCGGCTCGGGCCTCGTTCAGAGTGGTTATCCATCTGCTCTTGGTTCTCGGGAGAGACGGCGATGAAGAACAAAAGGGAAGTCGCAGTAACCTTGACCCCCGAACTTTTCGATCGCCTGCGGACCGAGGCCGAACTGCTCGGCGTCTCGATCACGTGGCTTGTTGCATCCCTCATCGTCGACACCGTCGATAAGGTGCCGAGCTCACTCACGTCGCTCTAATCCTGCAGCGATCGACTTCTGAACACCAATTCGCGAATTCACTTAAGATTATCCAGACTCGTCTGAATTGATCTGGGTGTTCAGAATCGCTTGCGACCGGGGGCGACGTGACGGCAAAAGGTGCTTCGACCTGAGCCGTTGGCCGTCGCCGGATTGAGTTCGAGCGACAAGCGTGGGCCTGAAGCTCGCCCCCCGGTTCGAGCCGACACCTCCTGTGGCTGCGCGACCCCGGTTGCCAGTTACCGCGTCCCCAATTCAAGCCATTTGGTGATTCAATGGGTTGGCCACTCGCCTCACCAAGCGGATCTGGAAGATCCGCGGAGAGTAGCGAAACTCTCTCTCTATCAACAAATTAAGCATCATAATTACACCGTTCCCTTGATTATAGAGATCCGTCCGTCGCCGGGGTTTTGCCGGGGATGAGAGGGTCTTTGGCTCGAGACGGGCGATCGCGCGGGTTAAGGCCGCCGTTTGGTCCCTGGCCGATCCGCCAATCAGGGTACGCCCCCAGGCATACCGAGTCCCTGTTGTGTCGGCAGTTCACCACCAGAATTCCGTCCGGAGGATGCGGAGTAGGTGGAACGCCAGGAGCTCGCCCACAGGAAGTCGTCCGCAATGGATCCGGGCGTAGCCGGTCATCCCGGTCCGCAGTCCCCAGGACGAACCGGCCATCCGGCAATAGACGATGACACTCCCCGGCACCTTCCCAGGCTCGGCGATGCCGCCCCTGTCCTCGGGGCGCGGAGCGACGGCGCCACTCGGCCCCTGGGCCCGCGTTGTGGCAGGGGCGATCCGGTCCACACGAGCGGTGAAGGTCTGGAACGGCCGGGAGCGTGGCCTCAAAAAAATCTCCTGACCGGGCCGGACACGCAAAATATCTTGCTCGTCCACGGCGACCTCGGCCTCGAGAATGGAGAGGGTTTCGATCTCGCAGATCGGCTGACCTTCGCTGAGAAACAGGCCGGTTCGTTCCTTCAGACGGGGGGTAGTGACAATCCCGGAAATCGGGCTCGTGATCACCAACCGGTTTCGCCCCGCTTCGAGAAATCGGGCCTCCTCTTCCACCCGGGCCAGGTGGGCCCGAGCCACCTCGATTTCCTCAGGGCGGGTCCCCGCCTCGAGTAGGGCCAGGGTCGAGCGAGCCTCGGCCCATTGCGTCTCGCGGCGAGCCAGTTCGGCCTCGGAGACCAAGGTCCCTTCGGCCTCGCGGGCTCGCTTCTGGGACTTGACCTGCTCTTCCTGGGAGCGACTGACCCGGCGCTTCACTTCCGCTTGCTGGTACTGTTCGCCCGAGAGGGCCCCCTTGCCCAGGAGCTTGCGGGCGAGTCCGACGACCGTCTCCGCGTAGTCATACTCAGCACGGTTCTGGTCGATCATGTGGTCGAGCTTCGACAACTCTCCCTGGAGGGCCTGTCGGTTCCGCTCCAAATCCTGCTCGGCCAGGTCCCGCCAGTCCTTGGCCCGTTGCACGCGAAGCCGCTGTTCGGCCACCTCTTCGGGCCGCGAGCCGACCTCCAGCAAGCGGAGGCGGGAGCGGGCCTCACGGACCTCAGCGCCTTTCTGCGCGATCCGGCTGAGCAGGTCGGGCACCTCGAGCCGGGCAACGAGCTGCCCGGCGGAAACGCGGTCCCCTTCATCGAACTCGACCATTCTGAGGAAACCGGCGACCGGGGCACGCAGCTCCACCCGGGTCGCCGGCCGGATTGAGAACGAGCCGCCGACCCGGTCTTCCATCCGGACCGCCGTCAACACTACCAACAAGGTTGTCAGGGCCAACGCCCAGACGGCGCACCGCTTCCGGCGCATCCGGAGCATCGTCGCGACCTCCCCGGTCAGGATCCCGCGAAACCGGCGGCGCACGCGCACCGCCACCATGAACAGCGTGAAGCCGATCGCGGCCGGTCCCCAGCTCCCGTCGAACAGCCGGGCCATCCCGGCGAGCATGAGACAGAGGAATGCCACCGAATAGCCCCAGGTCATCGCACCAAAGCCCAGGAGGAACCGACTCCGCGGCCCCGGGGCGGGCCTGGCCGCGCCCCAGAGCAGCCACCGCAGGTGACCTGTCACCGATTCCCAGGCCCTCCTCCGCAGGTTCGGCATCTCCAGCAGGTCGCTCAGGAGGTAATAGCCGTCGAGCTTCAAGAACGGATTGAAATTGAAGAAGATCCGGACTCCACAGAGCGACACCACCAACCAGGCCAGATGATTGAGCAGGGTCCCGGGAAGGGTGAGACGCCAAGCAAACACCGCGAGCGCCCACAGGAACATGTCGCAGTAGCCTCCGGCGAGCGTTACCCACAGCCGCTTGGACTTCTCCGGATCAGCCACGCGTCGGAGACGTTGCAGTAGAGGCAAGGCATGAAATACATCAGCAGGAAGCCGACCTCGTGGACCTCGCCGCCGTGGTGCTTACAGGTCAGCCCGTGGGCGAATTCGTGGAGCGTGGTCACCGCCAGCAACGTCAGCCAGGCCAGGGCGACCACCTCCCACCTCAACACATTGGAGAAGCCCGTCACCAGCTCCCGGCGGTCGATCCACACCACCAGGGTCGCGACCAGGATGCATCCGGCCGAAGCGGTCAGAAAGGCACACTGCCGTCGGCCAATCGTCGCCGAGGCGCGAGGTCGTCGTCTTCGTCGTCGAACTCGTCGAGTTCCGGGGCAGCGCGGTGGGACGACCCGGCGGCGGAGTTGATCAACCCCTGCTCTCCCGCCACCTCCAGGAAGTCGCCCAGATCATCCTGGGAGAGCGGCTCCCCAAATTTCGCCTCGAAGGCGGTGCAAATCGCTTCGGCCGACTGTGTCCCGTCGAGCCGCGTCAGCAAGAACGTCTCCTGCTCTCCGAGGTGGTAATAACGCCCCGACCGCGGATCCTTCACGACGCGCTGACCATCGGCCCCTACCGGGCCCATCACCAGTTCAGGCCTCCGGGCCGGTGGGATGGTCGCGAAGGTCGTCATGGGACTTGTCCCTGAAACCGAAGGTTCGAGACCGCACCTAGGCGACTTGGTCCCTGGCTGAGAAACGGCCGGTATGAGAAATAAGCCGGACGAGAACCGACGGCCAACGACGGTCACGTCCGTCCGTGCCTCAACGGGAGACAGCGGAGGTCGGGTGGAAAGGGGCAGCGTATATTCAGGACAAGGCGGCCCGTATCCTGTCGCGCCCGGTTACCACCACGACCTCCGGCTCCCCACACTTTGGGGACCCCGCGGCCGGGGTGCCCGAGACAACGGAGCGGCGTGCGCGCGGGGTGTCGGTGGCCGCCGCGCCGCCGGGAATCACGTTACGTCAAAAGGCCTAACGTCATTGCCATAAGTGGTTCATCCGGCATGTCTGCCAACATCGGTCGACAACGGCAAAACCTGAGAGTTCAAGTGTTTACACTCGCCCATAGTCTTAGGTGTTGCCGCACCCGCCGGATGCGTCACTTAGCGGCGGCACACCTTGCTTTGATGGCTCTGCTTATTATCATGACTCCGTTTGCTGTCATGACTCCGCTTGCTGTTATGGCTCCGCTTGCTGTCATGACTCCGCTTGCTGTCATGGCTCCGCTTGCTGTCATGGCTCCGCTTGCTGTCATGGCTTCGCTTGCTGTCATGACTCCGCTTGGTGTTGTGGCTCCCCTTGCTCCCGTGGCTCCCCTTGCTCTTATCGTCATGACTTTGCCGGTCATGATGAGACTGCTGACTGGGCCGGCTGTCACCGCATTTTACGCCCCCGATAGGAGCGGGCGCGATGCGTTCCTCGAGCCTCGTGATGCGAAAGCGGCGAGTCCTCTCGGTGTTGCGAACGGACATGGTAGTGTCTCCAGGCTGTTGAGTTGGGAAACGAAACAGCAGTCGACGAAACGAGCCGGGCCCCGAAGGCCCGACGGCCGCCATGCTTCCTTGCTCCCAGAACCCCGGGGGGCAACGGCAACCGGGCCGCGCTAACCCGCCGGGTATGACCGACCGTCCCGCGCGGGTACGGCCGCTCTTTCATGAAACGACGCAATCCCCTCGATCGCGGGCTCGACCAACCACTCCCGCGCCGCGGTGACCGGGCGTGCCTTGAGCGGTCTTCTCGCGAGCCAGCAGGCGATGTCGTCGCCCAGGTCGAGTGGTGAGACGTAGCGGTCGCCGGGCTCCATCGCCATCGCCTTCAGGCAGATTGCCTCCAGGGCCGGGGCGATCTTGCGGTTGATCCGACGAGGCGCGACGAGAGCACCGCACTGAACCAGTTTCTGGACCTCGTCCTCATCCGGACCGTCGAACGGCGCCTGACCGGTCAGAACCATGTAGAGCGTAGCCCCCAGGGTATAGACGTCAGTCGCCGGTCCCAGCCGATCCGAATCTCCAGAGGCCTGCTCGGGGCTCATGTACCACGTGGTCCCGGAGGTGTGCCCAACTCGTGTCCGGGGGAGGGTACGAGCGGTGGCCGGCCAGGGGACCTCCTGGGCAGAATCCCCCTCGTCCAAAGGCGATGGGCGCCCGATTGGCTTGGCCAGCCCCCAATCGATGACCAGCGTCTCGCCGTGAGCGCCAAGCATGATGTTGCCGGGCGTCAGGTCGCGGTGGATGATCCCCCGGCTATGGGCATAAGCCACCGTGTAGCAGACATCGACAAGCCGATCCAGCAACGTCCGCAGTTCCGGCGATGTGCCCCTCGGTTTGCCAGTCGAGTGGGCTCGCTTGATCGCCCCCCTGAGGGTTTCGCCCCGGATAAGCCGCATCGTAAAGAACGTGCGGCGGTCGGCGAATTGCCCCATGCCGTAGACCGGCACGACCCCCGGGTGTTCCAGCCCTGCGGTGACTTCAGCCTCGAAGAGGAACCGCGACCTCGACCGAATGCGGTCCGCATACCGGCGCCGCAGCTGTTTCAGAGCTACCTCCCGATTGAGCTCCTCGTCGTAAGCAACGAAAACCCTGCTGATCCCGCCGCGGTCGAGCGGCCTCAGGATGCGAAAACGGCACGGGTCCATGACAGGCAACGCATTCATGGTTGCACCTTTCCTTCACCGTACGCCGGCGCGACACTTTCGACCGCTCACCTGGGATGACGAACGTCTCGATGCAGTCCAGGAGCGACCGCAGGACCCTCGACACCCAGAGAAACTCGATCCTCGCAACGTCCCAGCCGTCCGTTCCGAGGTTGGTGACGATCAGCGAATTGAGCATCATAGTGATGCCAACTCTGATCCCCTGTCCTGGAGGACAACGTCGTTTTGGGAGTGAGACGCCGGGTTCTCCGGACGCGCGGTTCGGGTTTCCTCACGGACAGCCGTATTCGCGACAAGCTAGCTCCGCTCTGAATCCAGGAGCGGCCTCTTACGGCACTGTTCGCCACAACAATTGAAACCGCCTGCACGCATACACCAACGAATTCAACTAGGAATTTCCCGGTCGGGGTTTTCCAGATACCCCCTAATTCAATCGGCCGATTGCCCTCATGGCGTCGAGTCGCACCGTCATCACGGCATTTCGCCAGCCCACTTTCAAGCATGCAATGAATACATGCTTTATTTTCACAATTATTAAATAATCAAAAATTATTATTCATCGACTAATCACCTCCATGCGTCTATCCAGGACAATTATCAAAGCACTCCACAAATCCATTGTCAACACAGAATCCACGATTCATACGCACATTTTTGTGTCACATATGCGTGGATTTCCTGCGAGCCTCATTCTGGAGCCCATGTTGCCCTTCAACTGCCAGGGGCGGCATTGCGTGCCTACATGAAACTGAACCACGCAAACAACGAAGCTTAAGATAGGATCGACAGTGGTTTTTACCCGGCAAAACAAGGCATACACTGAGACGATATAATTCAGAGAAGCGATCCCTCGAAAACAACGACACGCTCGCAGACGAGTCTGGCAAAAGCCTTAAAACATAGGGGCGAGAACTCGATTCGTCTCCGATTACGCGTGGTTTAAGGCGAAATCCGGGCGCATTCCTCATCCGTGATTCTTCGTTGACGGTAGTTCACTCCGAAACTCCAGCGACAGTAATTCTCGACCGACCAGTGACTCCGCACTGACGCAGTGAACTTCCGTGCGCTTTGCCTCCCGCTTAAATTGCGGTCGCGGACCGAATCGACCGGTTTTCCGCCGCAAGCGCCTGCGCGGAATGCCACGCCGTACCGCTACAGACTCTTCCAACACTCCGTCGTATCCGAAGCACGTCCTCTACCTCGCACGGCCGGGACCTTGTTACCGGGTTGGTGTCGGCCGTGACTTCCCACTGTACACAAAAACAAATTATCAATTATTAATGCCATAATTTCCATAAAAATCGACTGGTCTCCCACTTCTTTCAGTACGAACTCAGTCCGGCCAGCGACGATCGTCTCGGTGATCTCGGCCTGGCAGCCCGTGGGGTCGATCGTTACCAGTGGAGCAGGAAGGCGAATCATCCGCGCAACGGCTGGTTCCGTGATCACCACCACAAGCACACACAGCTACAGAAAATACCAGCATTTCAACATCGCAAATTTTTTTCGACTTCCATGAAACACAGCGGTTTATCAACGAGTTGCGCCATTGCCAACCCATCGGTGGGAACTCTCGCGGCGGGGCAGAATTTCGCCGGCTTTGCCAGCCCCGATAGGGCGACCGTATATCGCCCAAATCGCAGGTGCCGGACAATGATCCAGGCCCAGTAGCGACTGTGCGATCTCCCGCCGCGACTGGGCGAGTCGAAATGCAAAAAAAGCAGGTTATGTTCTGCTAAACATTTCCGAGGGATTGCGCCCCTGGCGATGGTGGCCGCCCCCTTCGGGGCCACAAGTAACATTCTGATCAGAGCGGCTTTGCGAGCGATCGTCGCCTGATCCCCATCAGGTCGAGTGTGGGATCTCCGCGACCTCAAGCCGAGCGCCATCCGACGGAAAACCAGTGTCGACTCGCGTACGAGCCATTCGGCTTAAGCGTGCGAGTGCGATGACGGTAGCAAGCCCGAAGCAAGAGAATGCGGCGAGAACGACGAGGGCGACACCGGCGAGATGGCTTTCCACACCGGTGTGGAGCAGGCTCCAGATCTCGATCGAGATCAAGCTGGTCCCCGGCGGTGCCACCAGGTTCGCCGCGGGGAGTTCCCCCAGCGCCAGCACAAACGCGACGCACCAGGCCGCGACCAGCGCCCCCCGCGACCCTGGAAGTGCAACACGCCAAATCGTCCCCCATGCTCGCGTTCCTTCAAGGGCCGCAACTTCGAGATGCTCCCGAGGTAAAGCACGGACCGCCGGCCAAAGCACGAGCAACGCGTAGGGAAAGGTGCGCAGGACGAAGACGAAAACCAAGTTCACCGACGAATCATAAATCAATGCGTATTCGCGATAGGCGAGCACGAACGCCATCCCGGCGACTGGTCCAGGAGTCGCCAACGCCAGAGCGACGCTCGCCGCGCAGACCCAACGCCAAGGCCCGGGCTGGCGGCTCAGCCAGGCCAAGCTCCAGGCCAAAACCACGGCAGCCGTTGCCCCTACGGCCCCCCAGAGCATACTTTCGAGCAGAGGGCTACCGAGCGGATTTCCCAACCAACGGCCTGGTCCTCGGAGCGCACTCCAGGTCCCCGACTTCAACGCATTCTCAAGTGGGCCCGCCAGGAACGAGCCTCCGACATCCAGAACTGCCCGGCGAAGCGTTCCAAGGAAACCGGGGAGCGTCCATTCCGGCGGCTGGCCCGAAGCCGCGATACCCCCGACCCGACCAGCCCGCCATACGAGGGTGAAAATTGGCAGGAACAACACGCTTCCCGCGGTGGCCGCAACCAGGACGCCGATCGGAATTCTCCAGACTCCGAGCGCCCAGACTCGTCCTTGCCGGGCCACCGAGGCGAGCCGGGCGGGATCGGCCCTGAGCAACAGTCGTGCTGTCACCAGGATCAGGACGCCTAGAACGACGAGCGGCGGAAGCGCCACCGGGGCGGCCGACGCCGGTCCGTGCCCCAGTTGAAACTGAATGTAGGCTTCCTCTGCATAGCTGCGAACCTGCAAGAGGTCTGTGACCGTCATATCGCCCGCCGTGAGCACGGCGACCGCGAGGGCTGCCCCCGCCAGGGCTCCGACGCTCCGGCGGACTGTCACGCAAGCGACCACGCGCCAGGGGGGCATTTCCAGTAAGGCCGACTCCTCGAGCTCGGATTCGACGGTCCGAAATCCGACGCCCGCGAGCAGTACGATCCAGGGGAGCGCCGCCATGGCGTGCACGAACGCCGCGCCTGGCAGGCCGACGAGAAGAGGAGCCGACCCGAAGGCCTGCATCCGACCGGCATTGCCAAACCCCCCGATCCAGCTTGTGGCATGCAACGGCATCGGGACCAGGGCCGCGATCCCGAGCAGCCCGAGCATGAAACGCCTGCCCCACGCGTCGGTCCGAAACAGGATCAGAGCCAGTGGCAGGCCGATCGGGAGCGCCATCGCTTCGGTCAGCAGGACGAGTTGAACGGACGTGCTCGCCAGTTCCAGGGGCCTCAAGATCCGACCGGCCGCCAGGTCGGCGGACGTCGCGACCATCAAGCCCCCTCCAGCTCCGTCGCCAGACTCGCCCGCGCTGGTGGCCGCCTGGAAGGTCGCGAACGCAGGCCAACCGAGCACCGCGATCAAGGCCACGGTCAGAAGGAGCTGGCTGACTCGCGATATCATGTGGGAAAACCAGCCTGGATGACGCCCGGCACTCGTGGCGCAATCACGATCGGAGGCCCGCGCTCCGCATGAGTGCGGCGGTCGTTTGATAGGCTTCCGTCACCCAGTCGACGATCGCCTCGGGTTGCGGCGAATACTCGAGCTCCACCGAGATCGTCAGGTCGTCGATTCCAAGGTTCTTGATTGCTTGCAAGTAAGGAGCGAAGTCAACCACCCCTCGGCCGGGCGGAAGATCGCCGTGCACCTTGCCATCACAGTCGGAGATATGGACGTGCGCAACTTGCCCTCGAAGCCGCTCGATCAGAGCCGCCGATTGCTGGGCCAGAACCAGGTGCGAGATATCGAGATTCGCCTTTACGGCCGGATGAGCGACGTCAGTCAGAAACCGCGACATGCTCTCGACATCATTGAGCAGGGAAAGGTGGAACGGTTCGAGTTCCAGGGCGATCTCGAGCCCGAGGTCCAGGGCATGTTCCCCCAGGGTCCTGACGTTGGCCACGCCCGTCGCCCACTGTTCGGCGGGGGGAATCACTTCACGCTGCCAGATATATTCGCCGAGCACGAGAAGCAGGTTCTTTGCCTCGAACTCTCGGGCCATCTCGAGATAGGCTCTGACCCGCTCGAGATGAAACCGCTGAACGCTCGGATTGAAATCGATCAGGCCGACGGCCACACACGCCACGCTGATAAT
This sequence comes from Singulisphaera photorubra, assembly GCF_045290345.1. Taxonomy (GTDB): domain Bacteria; phylum Planctomycetota; class Planctomycetia; order Isosphaerales; family Isosphaeraceae; genus Singulisphaera. Next base: position 9,711,423 of record NZ_CP155447.1, read on the forward strand.
CGGGAGTCCCGCCTGGTCGCAGTCGACCTTGATCTGCTCCCGTTCCTCGCGACTGATATCTAGCGGGTCAGCGAAGATATCGATCGAGTCGAAGCCGATTTCTTTGGTCTTGCGAATCCCGAAGCTGGTCTCGCGACCCGACTGGGCCCACGCCGAATTGATCAGGCCGAGTTTCATTGGGCTTCCCGATAAGAGTGGCCAGGTTATGAAATATTCATGTTTCAAACAATCGACAGCCCGGAAGCCGACCCCGCGTTCGGCTCTGGCTAACGCTCGACGACCTCATTGAAATCCACGACCCGATGTTCGGTTGCCGCGGAATAGACCGCCTCGCAGAGGGCGATCGTCTTGAGGTTGTCGCGTCCGGAGATGTCGGGGTCGGCCCCTGATTCGAGCGCAGTCAGTAGCCCCCCCATGGTACCCGCGAAGGCGTCGGGGAACCACGACTGGGGCCAGCGGGGTCGATGCCAGACGCCCGGTTCGTGGATCGTCGAGTAGTCGATCGTGCTGGGCACGCGTTCGGGCCACCCCGGCCATCCGATCGTGCCAAGCGCCAAACCTTCGGTCCCCTCGAACCGCCAGCGAATCCCGATGTCTGAGGCGGCTCCTTCACGGACCGGGCCACTCCAAACATCATCCCAGGCCGAGGCCCGCGCTCCACCCGCGAATTCGAGAATGGTCAGGTTGATCCCGTCGACGTGCGGGAACGAGGTCCGAGGGTCGGGACGCGTGCTCGCGAGGACTCGCAGAGGGTCTCCCAACCAGTATCGGAAGGTGTCGAGGTGGTGGATACTCATCACAAACGTCGAGAGCGACTGCTCCTCCCGAGCCCAGGGCATCCAATGGGGAATCGCCCGCATCTCGATGGTCGCCAGGACCGGCTCACCCAGGTCGCCACGATCGAGAAGTGCCTTGAGGGCACGAACCGAGTGGTCGTACCTCATGTTCTGGTTGACCTGCAACCGGATTCCAGCCCCCTCACACGCCTCGACCAACCCCTGGGCCTCCGCGAAACTCATCGCCAGCGGTTTCTGGGCGAGAATGCCGCGAACTTTCCCAGGCTTCTCAACAATTCGACGTATGACGTTCGGCTGCTCGCGAGGCGGCACCGCGATATCGACGACTTCGACTTCGGGGTCTTCGAGCATCGCATCGAGGCTGTCGAACACGCGCGGAACGCCCCGAAGCCTGGCAACTTCCTCGGCTGTCGAGCGCGTTCGCGACGTCAGGCCGACGACCCGAAAACCCGCGTCCTTGTAAGCGACCAGGTGGCAGTCACGCACAATAAACCCAGCGCCCACCACACCGATGCCAACGTCGAGCCGGTTGGGAGGAACTGCGAGATAGGCGAGGCCGAGAGGGTCAAGTCGGCGCATCGTCGGGTTCCGCGAAGGTAGGGAATCGAAAAACGTGTTTGGCCCTTTATCCTACACGCCGACTGTCGCCTGTACAGGGTTCTGCGTCATGCAACTCATCCGCCCCCGGGGATGTCGACCACGGTTGGAACCAGACCCGGAATTCCGCCTCCGTGGAGCCGGCTCGGATCGCCTTCGCGACTCGTCCGCAGGCGAGCAGTGGGGCGAGGCCCGCCATCAACCCCACACTCCAACTCCAGCCGAAGATCCAGAGGCGAGACGAAACCAGGGCCACAACCGAGAGGACAAGGAGCCCGATCAAGACCACGTGCGGCTCACACAACTTGTACGCGGGCCAGGTCAGTGCTGCGCGGCCGACTCGCGGCCAGGGGGTTGGAGGCGAGGGACGTCCCCCTCGGCCACCATCCACCCGGTACGAGCCCTCGACGCGTTTCAGTTGCTGGAAAAATGCCTTGTAACGGCAGTCGTTGTGCAAACTAAGGATCGCCCAGCCCAGCGCAATCGCGAACCCGGCGACGGACCAGGTCGGCTCGCCAGTTCGGCAAGCCAGGCCATGACCGAGTGCGAAACCGAGGGCCAGGTTGGCGGTGTGGTGCATCAAATAGTCGAAATAGACGCCGTCGAGGCTGGCCGTCCCCCGCCAGCGCGCGATCTGACCGTCCACTCGATCGAGCCAGAACGAGAGAAAGGCCAGAATGGTGCCGCTGACAAAGCCCACCCGCGTGCCACTCGCAATCCCCCCCGCGGCCGCGAGGGCGGCCACCAACGCGGCGATCGTCACCTGATTGGCCGAGAGACCAAGTCGCACGGCCAGCCAGGTGCCGTAGACCGCCGATGGGCGGGCAATCCGCCTCGCCAGCCAGTTGCCGATCTCTTGATGCCTCTGCTTATGCACGCGTTCGCGGAGCTGGATCAATGTCGGCTGTCGGCTCATCGTCGAACCATCCTGGCCTCGGCCATCGGTTCCTCGAGAGAATAGATGGCGTAGCGTCGGATGACGTTGTCGGCATCAGCAATCTCTTCGCGGTAGATCGGATGGCGAGGTTCAACCCAATCCGCGAGCAGGTTGCTCAGCGTCGGGTCGAACTCGACGGCGTGCTCAGGGACGGGGGGGCAGAACATCACATGAGTGAACCCTTGCCTTCTCAGTTCCCCAACGACCCTGTCCGCGGATTCGCCCTGACGTCCCAGCCCCGTTCTTCGTCGATGGGCCAGTTCCATCGTATAGTCACAGGGGAGATAGAATCCGCGGTGATCCTGCCCGACGATTCTCACGTTCGCTGGCAAGTTCTCGCCGATCCACTGACCGACGCGATAGGTCGGTTCGCGACGCATCAGGTAATGCTCGGCGGTCTCGCGCCCAATCACAACGTTGAAGCCATGTCGGGTCCTGGCGGCGGCAAGGCTCGCCTCAAAGCCAACCATGAGCAAGAAAAGGGTGATGAGGACCCGGCAAGGGAGGTTCCGACGCTCGCTCCAGACCGAAGCAAGCCAGGCCACCCCCACCGCCATCGGCCCAATCGCGGTCAGGACGAACCGCATGCTCTGTCGCTGGGTCAGACAGAGCATCAAAAACGCCAGGCCAAGCGCAACAATCGCGAGAACTCGGCGCGGTGCCTTCTCAAGCAGGAGTGCGGGGAGAAATAGCAAGAAGGCCGGCCCGAACTGGTGCGAAAAGCTATCGAACCGGTCGGGTTGGAGCGTCATCGGCACCAAGGCCGTCAACAGGTTCCATGGATTCACCGCCATCGGACGCTTGATCGGGTCGAGCACCTCATCCAGGCCCGCTCCACCGAACAAGTGTCGAAAAAAGGGATAAACAGGATTGCCCGTGTAGATCCAGGCGCGAAGATACCAGGAGCCGCCCACGAGTAAGGCCACGAGGCCAAACGCCGCCATGCCCAGCAGAGCGGACCGGATCCTCGAGGGCCATGAACTCGTCGTGGAACGTTCGGCATCGGAGAGCATCGGCCTCGCCGCGATCGCCAGGCCGAGGAGACCGATCAACACGAGCGCGGGGTATTTGACCCCCATCGCCATTCCCGCGAATAGACCGACGAGTATCAATGCTTTTGCACCAGGTCGATCGTAATAGCAGGACAAGGCGACCATTGCGGCAGTCCCGAATGCCGCCAGGGCCACGTCATTGAGGGGTGCGCCCATGCCGTTGGAAACCGCGGGAACTAACAGCGCGACCGCGCCCGCCCACCAGGCCCGGGTTCCCAGGCTGGGACGCGCCAATGCCGTAACGTTGGCCGCGAACACGAGCCCAAGCAGCCATTGGACCAGACGGCAAGCGACCGGACCTCGGAAGGCCAGGCCCACGGCATAAAGCATTTCCGTCAGCAATGGATAGACGGTTTCATGAAGATCGGGATCGAAAAAGAGCCCCCCACGCGCAAGAAAGAGCTTGGGAACTTGCAGGTGATAACAGAGGGCGTCGCCATCGGTGACCGGAGCGAGCGCGGTCACGAAAGCACCGAGCGCGGTGACGACTAAGGCGCAAGCAAGGCTAAGTTCGAAAGCCGAACGACCCTGCCTGGCGAAGGTCGAGTTGCGGATCAGGACGCCAACATCGCTCCAGGCCTGGCGACCTGCCAGCAACGCACCTGCCGTGAACAGGACCAGGAGCGCAGTCGGCGTCAAGATTCCGAATTCACCGAGTGCCAAGGTGGCGAGTGCGATCACTCCCAGCCCTAGCGGAATCGCCAAGGCCAGGGTATCGAACGCTTGCTCCCGCCGCGCATCGAGTGTATCGAGCAGTCGGAGCCCGACCACCGCCGCGAGCAGGCCGAGACTGAGGATGAAGAGACAGTCGAGCATCGATCCCTCAATGTCCGGGTGTCCGCCAACGACGCGATCGTCGCGGTCTGGATCGTGTCAGACCGACGGTCTGCTACGGCGAAGAGTCATGCCACCCCATCCGTGCTGATGTCCCCAATACCAGAGCGCTGGCACGATCCAGGCGGCAAGGAACAGGCAACGCGCAGGCAACTGGGACCAGGCAGGAAGTGAGCTGAAATCAAGATGGGCGGCGAGCAAGGCCCCCGTCGCGTACCAGGCCAGGGTACGCATGAGTCGTGCCTGGTGGACGAACCAGGCATGCCAGCCTAGCGCGGGCACCTGCGCCGTGGCACTCGTGAGTAACGAGACGGTCGAGTAACCGAGTGTCATACCCCAGGCCACACCGGCAATCCCGGCCCGATCGGCCCCGATGGTTCCCGCGATCGCGGTCACGGCCAGGCCGAGAAGCGTCGCCAGGAAAAGCCGGATGGGACGGTCCAACGTGATCAGGACTTGTCGGGCGGGCCAGGCGAGTCCCAGCATGAACGTCCCGAGCAGAAGGGGCCGCAAGGCCGGGAGCCCATCCACGTAGCGTGGGATCAGGGTTCCCAGGAAGGTCGGACCGACCAAATAGGCCACGGCGCTGCCGGCCGCGAGCAAAGGCGCTTGCGCCTCCGTCGCCCGCATCGCTTGGATGGCGACTTCTCTCGGGTCGCGGGTCCGTCCCAGAGTGGTCTGAAAAGCCGTGTACATCACGAGCACGATCCGTCCCGCGAGGTCGAGACTCCAACTCGTCCCCATGATCGCGATCGTGTAGAGTCCCACGGCCCGGGCACCATCGGGCACCCTCCAGAGAATCAGCACGCGATCGATGCTCAGGACGGCGCCGAAGACCGCCGTATTGGCCAGGATCGGCAAGCCGACTCGCATCAGTCGCATTGCCGTCGGCCAGTGCCAGTCCCACCGGAACCGGAGGGGGTGCCGCGCGTGCAGATAGAGGATCTTGAACCCGAGAAGTCCACCGACTCCGATCAGGAGGCCCCAGAACCCGGCCAGCCAGAGTCCTGCCGAGACGGCGACGGCCGAGACGAGCGACTCGACGATGTCGAGTTCCGTCGTCAGGGTGAACTCACGGTGGGCTCGAAGCACGGCGACGAGAAAGCTCTCGTAACGCTTCAGAACCGCCAATCCGGCCACCACCACGAGCCCCCAGGTCCATTCGCTCGCCAGCGGATCGCCGACCAGCAGCGGTGCTCGAACCCAGGCCCAGATCAAAAGGGCCGCGATGTAGATCGCGCAAGTCAGGGTGTTCGTCGTATAGGCCACGTCCGCCACGCGCTGGGCCTCGGCCTCCTCGCCAGCGGCGCGGAGGATCGGGATCTCCTGCACGGCGCCCAGGCTGATTCCCAGACTGGAGCGGTTGGTCTGGTCCAAGTAGAGACGCAGCCCGGTATAGACCCCCAGGAGCGCCGGATCCAGACCCCAGCGCAGAGCCAGCGCCGTGAGCGTGCCAAGGATTCGCTCGAGCTGGCCGCCGACCGTGACGACCAGGCTGTCGCGAACGTTCCTCCGCCCTTCAGCCGCGGCCTGACCGGATTCCATGGCTCGCGTGGTGGTTATCGTCGACACGGCTCTGCCACGCAGAATTGCGTCGGAGCGGAATCGAGCTCGGTCGGGATCGGCCCACACTCGGCGAGCGGAACTCCGGCCGCGCGATACCAGGCGGCGGTGTCGTAGCCGTAACGGTTGTAACTGACGTCGGTATCCTCATTATGCGCAGCGAATCGGCGCGAAACGCGGATCACCTCGCGGCGGATCCGATCGGCGATCGGCGGGGGATTATGAAGGATGACGGCCGAGGTCAGCACCAGGTCAAACGATTGGTCGGCGAACGGGAGAAGATCCCCCGTACCCAGGACCAGGTCCACACGATCGAGACCATCCAGGTAGACACGGGCCTGCCCCAGTTGGGTCGGGCTGAAGTCGAGGCCGACCATCGGCACATTCAGACGTCGGCGAATCGCCCGCAACTGCTTACCGTAGCCGCAACCGATCTCGAGGATGGAAGTGGGGCGATAGGCGGCGACCCGGTCGGCGATCCATTCGGAACGCTCGGTTCGCGTCGGATGATCTTCCTGCTCCCGAAAATACTCGGCCCCACCGCGGAGGATCCAGTATTCGCGAGGGTCGGCATAGAGCAGGCGGCGCTTCCAGTCGGGCCAGCGACTCAGGGTGCGCCGAAGCACTTTGTGCCAGGCGTAGCGCGTCCCTCGGTGCCTCCAGGCGGACCAGGCACGGACCGGTAACGGGAGCGGGACTGAGCGTTCCATCGCACGACTCCGCCGGGCGAATCTCACCGCCCGGACGACCGGGTTTAAGGCCGAGAACCAGCGGAGACTCGACAACTGTTCTCCCTTGGCCCCGGTCCAGTCGCGGAGGAGTGTACGAGCCTTCGGAGTCGCGGTCAAGGCAGTCTGCTCGGTGAGAGAACTTGCCGGTTGGAGTCATCGTAGGAGAGGGGTCAGGTTGATTTGCGGGTTCTGAAACCGCGATATAGAATGACTTCGAAGGTCCGGGGGTCGTACGAGACTCCTCTTGGATCGGTCCGGCGTCGGAAGGAGTGACGGGCATGGGGGTGAGTTTCGGGCGTTCCCGAGTCGCCGACCTGGCGTTTCAGGTATTCGGCAAGGCGATCCATCCCGACTGGTTCACGGTCCGGGCGCATCGCCGAATCTCGCAGAATATCTGGGAAGCCGACATCCGGATCATCGAGGGGGGCCATTCGGTGATTTTCCGTTCGGGAGACGTCCGCGTGGCCGAGGTGCTCGCTGGTCCCGAGACCAGTCTTCCCGAACCCGGACTACTCTTTCATTCGCCTGTCCGGCACGAGCGTTCCGCCTCCCTCCATCCCGGGGCCGGCTTGGTCTACCAGACCTGCTTTGAGGTTGAGCGCGTCGACCCCGAGGTCTTCACTCACCTTTGCGATGAAATCACGCTCGACTCCCGACGCGGCCGACTCTTCCACAGCTTCCTTCCCGTCGATCGGATGGCCCCCGCCCCGCTCACGCACCTGCACATCGAAGCGCGGGTCAAAGGCCTCTCGATCCAGTCCTTTCACACGTTCCCCGCCGAATGCGCGATCGTCCGGACTCAATCCCTGTTTGAGCCCCGGATCGCCCGTCCGACTTGATAAATGCCGACGCGCCTCTTCAAAGCGGGTATCATCCCCCCTCCGCTCGGTCTGGTTGGCCGGTACTTCTCCCGCCAACACGAGCAATATCATGCATGGGCGAAGGCTCGCTGACAAAATTGGTACAAAGAGTGGCATTTTTCGCGGATTCGGCGTTTAATGTTCTCACTCCCTCTCCGGCCGACAACCCTTGGAACCGGCTGATTCTCGGCATGGTTCTTCAAAAGGAGTCCTCGGCAAGCCAAGCAGGGCCAACCTGACCCGATTTCAAGCATCAGACCGTTGCGCACGGTTGCGCGGCGAATGTCATGATGCGAAACCGGATTCGCACTGACCGGGGTTGCTCTCAATGGCCCGAGAGCGCCGATAGAATCCTCCGAGGAATGGCCCTGGAATCATGCAGAGTGAATTTCTGAACAGATGACCGCACGATGGGCCTCGGAGTGACGAGCCGGTCGCACAGTAGAACCTAGCCATTTGACCATCAAAGTTAGCGAGAGTATGAGAGGGAGCCGCACGATGATTGCGACCTTGCGAGGGAAAAACGTGCGGGACTGGAAAAAAAACCGACGGGGCTCGGATGCTTCCTAAGTAGAACGTGGGACTCGCGCCCGTGTTGCCATGCCGGCGTCGCAAATGACCCGATGGCGAGCACTCGAGTAAAATTCCGTTGGCGTGGTTCGGCCACGTGGTTACAGTTCGTTGCGTCCCGACGAGAAGGGGTCCGGCGCGGCATTTTGCCAATCGGCCCGAGATCCGAAGGAGCTTGTTTCGATGCCCCAATTGCCCCCGCTCGACCGTGCCCGGGGATGTCTGCTCGGGTTGGCCATCGGTGATGCCCTGGGGGCTCCGCTGGAAGGTCTTAGCGCCCAACAAATTCGCGCCCATTACGGCGTGGTGGTCGACTACGTCGACGGCGCTCGAGCCTGGAAGAAGAAGCCCTACCGCTGGCGAATGCCCGGTCTGTACTCGGATGACACACAGCAGGCGCTCGCGCTCTGTGACGTGCTGATCGAGCGGAGCCGCATCGAAGCTGACCCCTTGGCCGAACTCTACCTTCGCCTCGCGACACCGAAGGGCTCTTACGTCGGCGCCCATCGTGGGGTCGGCCGGAGCTTCCGGCAGGTGCTCAGTGAGCTGGAGCGTGGCGTGTCCCCACGACAGACGGGACAGGTCTCGGCCGGGATTGGCGCGGCGATGCGGATCGCACCACTCGGCATCTTTTTCAGCGACGACGATTCCGACGAGATGTTCACGTCGATCATGGCCGCCAGCCTGATCACGCACCGCGATATCCGCAGCCTCGCCGGCGCCATGGCAGTGGCTCATGCCGTCCGCCGCATGGCCAATGGCGAATCGCGAAATCCCTCGTTCCTACTCTGGGTGGCCGCCGACGTCGCTCGGACCGAGGACAAGATTGCCTCCCTCTACGGCGATGTCGTGACCTCACTTCGGGATCACCCCCGAAGCATGTCACGGTCGATCGCCCATGCCGAGTCACTCCTCGATCTGCCCCGTGACCGCGCCCTGGCGGCCCTCGTCGAGGAGGCCAACCGGCACGGTGCCGAGCCCACGTGTAAGCGGGCGACGATGGGCTTTCCCCCGGCCTGCATTCCCACCTGCCTTTATCTGCTGCTGACCACCGATAGTTTCGAGGAAGCGATCATTGAGGTGATCAACCTCGGTGGCGACGCCGATACGACAGGCGCCATTCTCGGTGCCCTGCTCGGTGCCCACTACGGGATCGATGCGATCCCGGACCGGTGGTTGGCTAGGCTTCAAAATCGAAACGGAATCGAACTCCGAGCCGAAGCCCTGATCCGCCGCTCGGCCGAGGGCCTGGGAATCCCAGACCTCGTCACCAAAGAGCATGAGCTGAGCGCGATGGAAGGGGCTTGCCGCGACCGGCTGCTCACCCACACCCAGAACGGCGGCGACCTCGGCGCCAATCGCCGAATTTGAACAACCCGCGCGACCGTTGCCGACGCGAAGGAAGAGACAACAGTCTCTTCCTTGCCCCTTTGTTTTCGGGTAAACTATTGCAACAGTTTCATGGGTCAGTTCGTCGACCTTCGAGGGAGTGAAGGGATCGGGTGGGACGATTGTTGAGGGGAGACGGCGGGGCGATGAGCCGGATCATCCGCGACCCAATTAAGCGGCAACTTGACGAGGCAGAGGGCTACTTGATGCTCAATTTGCCTCGCAAAGCCCTGGAGATTCTCGAACGCCGAGCGGACTGGGCAACGATGCAGTTCGAGGCCAGTTTCTTGAGCGGTGAGGCCTTGCGCTCTCTGGAGCGATACCGAGAGGCACTCAAACCGCTCGAAGTGGCCGCGGCCCTCCGGCCCGCCGACATTGGCGTCGCCATCGCGCTCGGCTGGTGCTACAAACGCACGCAGCGACTCGCGCAAGCGATCGACGCTCTGGAGCGAGCCGCCCGACATAACTCGAAGAATCCCCAGCCACTCATCCACTATAACCTGGCGTGTTACTGGAGCCTGGCCGGCAATACACCGAAGGCGCTCGATGAGCTTACCGTCGCCCTCGACCTCGGGCCTGAGCTCCGTTCACTGATCCCCGACGAGCATGACTTCGACAAACTCCGAGGCAACCCGGAGTTTGAACGACTCACCATCGGTCCCGCCCCACTCGCCTGATCGCTGTGACCGGGCTGGCAGTCAGGCCGGGGCGTTTACTTCGTCTTCGTGCTCGTTCCCTCGGCGCGAGTCAACTGAAGCTGGATCGGTTGGCCCAGCATGGCCTTCCATCGCAGTTTTTGCGCTTCGGAAAGGGTCGCGAGCGTCTGACGGGCCAGTTCACTTTCGAAATGGCTCGTGCTCTCTTCCTGGCCTCGTCGGCGGATCGATTCTTCCACGGCCTTTTTCAGGGTCGTGACCTGCTCGGGCGACAATTCGAGCAGTTCCGCCACGGCCGGTCGACTGACCAAGGCGGTTGGCCCTTCCCATTGCAGATCGATCTGCACGAGCCGCTTCCGCTGTGTCTCGGAAAGCCTGGTCTCAATCCACTGGCGTTGCTGGTCGTCGATCGCACGTCGCTCGGCAATCGCCTTCTCCCCTTTGAGGCCACGCACTCCAATCGCCTTGGCAGAGAGTTCGCTGATCGCGACCTTGGCGTCATCCACCTGAGTCCGACTCAATTGAAGGTCGGCCTGCACATCGCTACGACTCAGCAAAAGCAACGGCGCAGTCCGAACCCCGAGTCGGCTGTCGGGAAGCGCCTCGGTGCCCGCGTGGCAAGGCGAATGGGTGAATGCCATGCTCATGAGTAGCGCAGACACAACGGCTGTCGTTCCCTGACGCATCGCCGGAATCCCTCCCGCGAACCAAATCGATCCTTCGCAACCTTCGCTTCGCCGTTATACGAGGATCAGACCCAGGGGGGAAGATCAGACTCAAGCCAGCCGGATCGACCAACGTCCCGGTCGACTCGACCGTCCGGAAGGCTGGCGCAAACCAAGGCCCGACCTCTTCTGGAAAAGAGGTCGGGCCTTCGTGGGTTGGCGTCGAGACGCGAGGTGTTCTCAACTGCTCCGTTTGGACTTGGCCGAGGACTTCTTTTTCGAAGACGAGGTCTTCTTGCTACTCGCGGCTTCCTTGGCGGCCTCGGCCTCCTCTTTCGCCTTCGCCTCGGCGGCTACGGGATCGTAGTTGCGATCCAGCTTCGCCAAGTCAAAAGGAGGGCCTTGCATCTTCTGGAAGGTCTGATGCTGCTTCTTGGACATCGTCTTGCCAATCATGGCAATCGTCTGATCTTCGAGTTGCGTCCTCTGCTTCGTTGCGGCCTCGCGACTCTTGTCCATCTCGGCTTTGAATTGAGGATCCTGCTGAACCTTGGCCTGGAAGGCGCGGAAGTCGAAGTTTCCGTCCGCCGTCTGGAAACCCGCCATCCGCTCTCGACCCTGGCTGAAGAGCGCAGTCTGCGCCTGCTGCCGCTCATCGATAATCATGGCGATCTGCTCGATCTGCGTGTCGCTCATGTTCAGCTTTTGCTGCAATTCAGGCTTGGTGACCGCCATCGGCCCTTCTTGTCGCAACTGGATCTGGAGGATCCGTTCGCGCTGGGGCTTGGTCAAAATCTTGGCGAGAGCCGCGTCGGTTTCCGCCTGCTGTCGCTGGAAGATCGCGCGGAAGTCCATCCCACCGCCGTTGAACCCACCACCGCCATTGAACCCACCACGCTGGCCCCGAGGCGCACCGCCGCCGTTGGGATCGGCCCCCTGAGCAGCACCACCGCGCTGGCCCCGAGGAGGCGCACCACCGCCGTTGGGATCGGCCCCTTTGGCCACCTCATTGTTCGCCTGAACACCAGTGCCATCGGGAGTGGGTGAACCGCCTCGCGTCCGACCACCGCGGCCTTTCGTCGCCGGTGCGTCCGTCTTCGCGGCATCACCGTTGGCGGCGGGATTGTCACCGCCGCCCCGACGCTGGCCGAAAGCGGCTTTTCGTTGTGCGTCAATCTTGTCGGAGAGCTCCTTGACCTGCTCCTTCTGGGAGTCGGTCAACTTGAGATCCTCTTGCACGTATTTGTTCGATGCCAATGTTAACGGCGACGAAACCCGAACCCGGCCAAAACCACCACCGGGACCTCCACGGCCCCCACGATCGCCACGACCGCCGCCCGGAGCCTGAGCTTGGCTCACGGACTGCGCGAATAAGACGACGATGACCAAACCCATGCTGAGCAGAATCACGCGAATTCGGGACATCTCTGCCTCCTAGGGGAGTCACGCCTGGTTGTAACCAATGCGCAGAAGGGAGCCGCTAACGAATATAGGATGTAGCGACATCCATCATCCGTGCGCCCCCGAATCCTCGCTGAATCTCGAAACTGAGCCTACCCCGGAAGATACATAAAAAAGTGGCGGGTGGGAACAGGCCGGTAGATCCGGTCAGGAGGCCGCTTCCGGCTGGATCAGGCGCGTTGCTGAACCAGCCAGACGGCGAGTGTGGCTGCCGCGCCGATTGAAGCCAGGCGGACCATCCAACGGTATGAGGTGAAGCGGCGGCGAACGTTGAGCTCCAGGTCGCCCGCGGACTGCGAAGCGAGTGAGTGGCGCTGAAGACTCGACAGGGTGTTCATCCCCACGAGATAGATCAGCCAGAGGATGAGGAAGCCAACGCCCTGTTCGAGCCAGGCTCGCCACGGGATCGGCGGTAGGTGAGGCGCCCATTTCGATGGGGTCGTCAGCGGCCGATCGGATTCGTAGACGACGAGTCGCGTGGTCTGGCTCGTCCGATCCATCCCATCGGTCGCGCGGAGCAGGAGCGCCGCGGGTTCCGGCGTGCCGACCCGAGGCGTGCCCCGGAGCTGCGCCGTTGTGGGGTCGAAAGTCAGACCGTCTGGAAGCTTCCCGTCGATCGCCCAACGAATGGGTCCACTCCCCCCAGTCGACGCCAGAGCGACGACATAAGGACGGCCCGCGATCGCCTCGGGAAGCGTCTCCGGGGTGGCGATCGCAAGCGGAATCGGGTCAGACTTCTCCTCCCCCCCCTCCGAGGAGGGAAGGTCGATCGCCTTGGGCAAAAGTGCCATGATCACCATGGTCAGCAGCAAAATGAAAAGAAGGGCGCCGGTCAGCTTGGTCACGACGACCGCGACGAACGAATCCTCGCCCGAACCGCCGAACTCCATGCCGCCATGGCCGCCTCGCCGTGATCGACGCATTGTTCCTCCTTCAAGCGGCCCGGAAAGTATCGTGCCCCTGACCCTGACCAGCAGCCCGCTCGTCGAACATCTTCTTCACGATGTTGCGATAGAGGGCATTGCCTTGTTCCATGCTGACGTTCAGCAGGTCAATCGCATCCTTGAGGCTGTTCAAGGTCCGCGCCAACTGATCCTGTGTGCTTCGGCTCGATCGCTCATAGGCCAGGGCCCACGAGTTCGACATCGCCTCGATCGCCGCGCAGGTGCGGTCGATCCCTCGCTTGATTTCATCCAGCTGATCGGCCGAGCCCGCCTGGTCATGAAGCGTGGTCTCGATTCGCCCGAGGGCGGCAACGCCCCGGCGTAGGGTGTCACCGGCCGCACCCAGGGCCTCGAGTTCGGAACCGATCCGGCTGATGGACTCGGCCCCACGCTGGAAACCGGACATCGAAGTGGGCAGGAGATCGATCGAGCGCGCGAACTGTTCAATCTGACTTCCAAGCCGCTCACTCCACCGCGCGGCGGTCGCATCCGACCCGCCCGCGGCCACTGGTTCCGCAGCGCCCACCCGGGGAAGTACAAATTCGACGACCCAGCGATCGACTCGTGCGAGCAAGTCCTCGGATCGGCGGAAGACCAGGGTCTGAACAAGCATCAATGCCGCGCTCAGGAAGAGGGCGAGCAACGTGCTGTCGAACGCGATCTGAAGCGCGGACGTGACCCCGGTCAGATTATTCATGAACCCGTCGAGGTCCTTGACCATCGGCAAGACCTTGCTGATGTTCATCAAGGCCTTGGAGATGCCTTCGACGGTCCCAATGAATCCGATCACCGGCAAGAGATAGAGGATGTAGCGTGTGAGTGTGAATCGCCCCGCACTCTGCTCCTGATCGAGGGACGAGGCTTCCCGATTCAGCTCCATCATCTGTGAGACAGACGGGGTGCCGGTTTCTTCGAGGTAAGTCGTGAGCTGACGAACCCGAACCGGCAGGATCCTCCCCTCTTCAAGGGGAATCGCGGCCGCAACGGCCTCCCCCGCGTCAATTGAGCCGCACGCGACCTTGACGGTGTGAAGAAGCGCGGGAACCTCATCGAATGCCTTCTCGTTGGCCCAGAGCTTGGCTAGCTCGCGGGTCAGGGCGATGACCGCCCAAAAATAGATGGCGGTTCCAACATATTGTTCCCAACCCCGCTCGAACATGAGCGTGGGGTTGAAAATCATCAGGCCGATCGGGAAAGCCAGGGCCAGACCCAGCATCGCGAGCGTGCCGGAATAAGACATCCTGGAAGTGCCGTGAGCTCCGCTCGGCATGGGAAAGCCCCTTCCTTGTGGGCCAATCAGCCCTTTCGAGCGTGGCCGCTCGTCATCCTGACGAAGTTCGGTCCGCTCACCCTACCATCGCGTTAATCGGCATATTGCTCAGAGGACTTGAGTGTCAAGGGCGCGAGGCTTCGCTCTGTTCGGTCGGTGAGTCCCCTTCGTTCGAGGCGTCAGTGGCATCCGATCCCGACGTCTCAACAAACCGGAAGTTGCAGTAGGACGCACCTTCCATGAGAGTTTGCGTGCGTGAAAGCCGGATCGCGGGATTGAAGCCCTCGACCAGCGAAAAATCGCGTTGGCACGAGAGAATCGTACCCAGGTCGGCCAGGCCCAAGGCGCGGTACATCTCGGCGTAGCGGCAGCGAGTCACGTTAAATGAGAGCCGTTGCTCGGTCTTTTCGAGCAGGTCAAACTCGAGAGCTCCCCCCTCCCGCCAGCGATCGAGACTTCCCGAGAACGCTTCGAGCGTCGCTTCACCCAACTGCGCCGCGAGATCGGCACCGCTCTGGCGGGCCAGTTCGGAGATGACGCGGCGAAGCAAGGCCAGGGTTTTTTCTTCGCCCAGCTCGTCGCGTACCGCATGGACGATTGGGCCAATGATGCGAGCTTCGATCTCGCGCTGCCGGAGTAGGCTGAGGCGGGCATCGTCGGACGGCATTGAGGGCAAGGCTCCACAAACCCGACCGTAACACAGACAGAAAGACGCGTGGGTTGGCCTTCATTCTAAACTTCGTCGCTCCCCTGAACACGATCAAACCGGGATGGCGCGCAACCGGTTCAGCAGTGTCGGAAGATCGATCGGCTTGGTCACGAAGTCATCGGCTCCCGCGGCTCTGGCTCGCTTCTCGGACTGCCCGGAGGAATCGGCCGTGATTGCAACGACCGGCAACTTGGCTGTCTCCGGATTGGCGCGAAGCCGTTGAATGAGCTCTACGCCATCCATCACGGGCATCGCCAGGTCGGTCAACACCAGTTGGGGTCGAAACGTCCCGACACAATTCAATGCCTCACGCCCATCAGTTGCTTCCATAACCTCGAAACCATGCATTCGTAGCAAACGCCCGAACGCATAGCGCAGGAAAGGAGCATCCTCCACCAGAAGTAATCGAGGGCTCTTATGGTAAGAATCCCACATGGAATCCACTCCAACCGTAAAGGACGGAACTCGGGGAACGGCTCAGTCAAAACCTTCCCCACTTGGTTGCGATCGCGGCCGACACGATTTCGCGAGCCCTCAGGTCGGCCCTCCAAACCGGTCGCTGTCAAGACCGAAATGGCTTAGGCAGCAAACCACAGGCCAAACAGGTGTTTTTGCTCAAATATAGAAAGAAAGACGTGAATCGGCCTTCGTGACGGGTGTCGAATTTACCCAGTCATCGCGATCGTCGCGGAGCTCAGTGTCGAGTTGACCAAGACGAGGCGGATTCCTTGCTCAGGGCGGGAGATTGCGCCTACGATGAGAGTGATCCCACTCGATTCAACGCTCGCAGAGTAACGCACCGGAAGATCACACCATGCCGTCAACAACTCGACGATTACTCCCGGCGCGACCTCACTTCGGAACCAGCCTGTTTCGTACCGTCGCTTGGCTGGTTCTGCTCGGAGCGACCGCAATTCTGGTGCGAGCCGAGGCACTCCGAACAACTTTGCCGGAGACGGTTTCGGAACACGCCGATCTCGTCTATCGGAACGTCGACGGGCGTGAGGTCCGGCTCGATGTCTACCTTCCCAATGCCCCTCCCGCTCAAGGCGGACGCCCGGCCGTGGTGGCGATCCACGGCGGAGGCTGGCGCGGCGGCAGCAAGCGCGACATGAAGCTGATGTCGATCCAGCTCGCAGACCACGGATACGTCGTGGTCGCCATTGACTACCAGCTTTCTCGCCCCGGTCGGCCGAGCTGGCCGAGCAATTTCGAGGACGCCCAGGAGGCGGTCCGCTGGGTCCGCCGCCATGCCACCGACTACGGCGTCGATCCGAATCGCATCGTCGCTTTGGGTGCCTCGGCGGGGGGACATCTCGCCTCGTTGCTCGGGACTTACCCGGACGGCCCCGTCGATCCGGATGCGCGAGACCGGCGCCCGGATCGCTCAGCTTCGGCCGCGACCAACGACTCAGCCAGGGTCCAGGCGGTCGTCGACCTTTATGGTCCGGCCGACCTGCCTGGGACCCGGACTTCCCTCCCGTTACCGACGACCCCCGTGACCTTGATGCTTGGCGGCACGCTCAAAGACATGCCGGGACGATACGAGGCGGCGTCGCCGGTCCACCACGTCTCGCCCGATGATCCGCCAATGCTCGTGATCCACGGCCGGGAGGACCGACTTGTCCCCCTCGAGCAATCGCAGACGCTCGCTGCCGTGCTCGACGAAGCCGGGGTCTCCCACCGCCTGATCGAGGTCGACAACGCGGCTCACGGATTTGGGTTCCACGTCCCCAAGCGCAACATTCTGCCCGACATCCTTGCCTTTCTCGACTCCGTGTGGAACCCTAAACAATTGACCCGTTAAACTGGAGGGATTAGGAAAACCATCCAGAGCAGCTCCGGGGGAAGAAATTCGGTTTCCAATACTCCTTGCATTTTTTTGCTCGACTTGGAACGATTAGTGAATCCTTTCCTAACAGGGAATCGGTTGCGAGCCGTAGGCTCGCCGCGGCGGCTGTTTCGCGTTCGATCACGCATGATGGAGGCGGGGTAGTGGCTTCCAACACCCCAATGGGTGGGATCAACGCGCCCATCTCGGAAACGCTGGACTTGGACGATCAGTTCGATCGAGTCTTGCACACGGCGGGCGATCGCCCTTCCACCGACACGTTGCCTGCCTTGATCGATCCGGCCCTGGACTTCGCCGACCGCAATCTGACGCGTCGACGGGAAGATATCGAGGAAAAGCATCGTCGGATCTGCGCGTTCCTCGATACGACGGGGCACGACGCCGTCGTTCTGGGGCGGGGAGATTCGGTTTCCTGGTTCACCTCGGGGGGGGACCTGGGTCAAGATCTCAGCTCCGAGGTGAGCACGGTCCTGCTCTACATCAACCGAGGCAGCCGGGCCGTCGTGACCGACAACGTTCAGAGCGCCCGGGTGTTTGAGGAGGAACTGGCAGGCCTCGGCTTCCAGCTCAAAGAACGCCCCTGGTTCGAAGACCCGAGTCGCGTTATCGACGAGTTGGGCCACAATAAGCGGCTGGCCTGCGACCTGGCCCACGCTCCACGCCCTTGGCCCCGCGATGGCGATCCGTTTCGCGCAATGCGTCGCCCCTTGACCTCCCTCGAACGCCAGCGACTCCGTGAACTGGGCCGAACCCTGACCCTGGCGGTAGAAGCCACCAGTCGGAACTTTGTGCGCGGGGAAACCGAAGCTGACGTCGCAGGGCACCTTGCCCACCGTCTGATCCGCGAAGGTGTCATCCCTGTCGACCTGCGCGTCGCGGGTGACGACCGGCTCGAGCGTTTCCGCCAACCGACGTTCAAAGCGGCGGCCATCGACAAGCGGGTCACGATCACCGCTACCGGCCGTCGGTTCGGGCTTTGTGCCACCGTCTCCCGGACAGTCTCGTTCGGGCCGGTCGACGAGAAATTCGGCGCCTGCCACGCGCTGGCCGCGATGATCGACGCGACCTGCATCTATTTCTCCCGCGACGGCGAGACCGTCAGCGAAGTCGCGCGCCGGTCCAAGCGGATCTTCGAGAAGTACGGACGCGGGCACGAATGGACGCTCGACTACCTCGGCTTCGTGACCGGCTACACCCCCCGCGAGTCGCTCCTCCTCCCCGATAGCTCACTCGTTCTCACGCACGGGATGCCTCTCTGCTGGAGCCCGAGTATCGGCGCGGCACGTTCCGGCGATACCTTGGTGGTCGACCGTCGAGGCTACGAGGTGGTCACCACGGCCCAGAATTGGCCGCAAATTGATGTGGCCGTGAAGGGCTTCGTGATCCCACGTCCAGGTATCCTCGAACGCTGACCTGATCAGGATCTCGAAGACGATCGGCTCCTCAGTCACGCAAGCGACGGCATGGTTTATGCTCAACCGATCAACCCGGCAGGAGCTCCGATGACCCTGCCTGTGCGCCAAGGTCCGTCAGCCCCCCCCGATTGG
Source organism: Singulisphaera photorubra (assembly GCF_045290345.1). Taxonomy (GTDB): domain Bacteria; phylum Planctomycetota; class Planctomycetia; order Isosphaerales; family Isosphaeraceae; genus Singulisphaera. The sequence goes on from NZ_CP155447.1 coordinate 9,729,857, forward strand.
GTGTCGACTCAATGAGTGGCTGCTCTCATGGCAATAGATCTCATTCAAACAACAGCTTATTGATAGTTGGATTGAACATTCCTCACTCGAAGTGCGAAGTACAATAGGGAAGAGAAGGGTCCGCCCTTCGAGAAAGGAAAATCTCATGCAAAGTTCTTGGAAGTTGGGCCGGCTGGCGGGAATTGACGTTTACCTCCATTCGACCTTCATGCTGATCCTGGCCTACGCGGGCTTGGTGCTGGGCGGGCTCCCGGCGATCTTGCTCGTGGTGGCGGCTTTTAGCTGCGTCCTGCTCCATGAATTTGGCCATGCTCTCATGGCCCGAAAATTTGGGATCGAGACCGAGGATATCACGCTCTATCCGATCGGTGGCGTGGCCCGACTGCGACGGATGCCCAAGTCGCCAGGTGCCGAGATGGCCATTGCCCTTGCTGGGCCCGCAGTGAACGTCGTGATCGCCGCGATCCTTGCACTCGCGCTGGGAATCGGGCTCTTTGATGGCCCGGGAGACATGGCGATTCTGGGTGCATTCGCCGTGAACCTGCTCTCAATCAACATTGTGTTGGTGTTATTCAACATGATCCCGGCGTTTCCAATGGACGGCGGCCGAGTTTTGCGGGCCGCGTTGACCGGATGGCTCGGCCGAGTGCGAGCGACGATGATTGCGGCCTCGATTGGCCGTGGATTGGCGATCCTGTTCGGCCTCTTCAGCCTGATGCGAGGTGACTGGCTCCAGGTGATCCTGGCCATGTTCATCTACATCGTGGCCGGAGCCGAGTTGAGGCAAGTGCTCGCGGAGGGCCGGTCGGATTCGGACTCGGACTCGCATAACGACTCGGATGACGTCTGGGTCGCTCCGCCAGGCTTTCGCTGGGTCAGTCGCGGCAAAGGAGTCTGGCAACTCGCCCCAATCGTGGTCCACACCACCGATCGACGATCGTCATGGCGCTGATCCCGATCATTGAGCTCGGAGTCGCCGAAGCGTACGAGATTCTCTCCGTTCGCTTCGGCGTCGTAAATCTGCCCCTCTCGACGCGATCGAGAACGAAGATTGGGGTCGCGACTTCCTCCTTAGCCAATTCCAAGATCTGCCCGCCCAGGCACTCGCCGAGGCGGGCCTTTCTTGGGACGACGTCGAACCGGACGTCAAGCCTCTCGCCCTGTGAGCTGGGACCAACGCACGGCCGCCAAGAATCTGCCAGGTGGTCGTCCGCACAAAAGCGGAACACTTCGGCAATATCCAATGCTTGAAAAAAAGACGGCTAGCGCTCGGCAACTAGCGCGAGGTTCTCCGCAAAGAACGCTGCCTGAATAAGGAAGTTTACGGCCCGAACCGGTAGTTCGGATGTCCTGGCGGCCTTGAGCGACCTCCGTCGGATTCAGACAAGCACCAACTGCCGAGCGCTTACAGTTTTTATGAAGTTGTTTTGGTGGGACAGCGGATTCAAGAACTTACCGAAGGGAAGTATCCCACCAGGGACTGCGATAGCGATCTTCAACCGCCCCAAGGGCGCACCAAGCCCGAGGCACTCAACGACTCATCATCCTCGGCGATGATCTGGAATCGCAGACCAGGCTCGACCGGGACCGGCCGCGCCAGTCTCAGGCTCAGGCAGGTGCAGACGCGTTCGTCGAAGGACCCCAACGGCGTTCGATCACGAATGGTCGCCCAGACGTCCGCTGTCCGGATTTGAACCCGCCACGTCGTACCGGGTAAGCATTCGAGCAGAAAGGTGTCGGCCTTCGCCGGGTCATTGACCGTCACCAAGGCCTCGATCCGGTCGACCTCACGCGCATCGGGAACTTGCGGTGAATGTGCCATAGGTATCTCAGCTCGAAACGGCCAGCCTTACTGGGCTGGAAGTTCTTTAATCTTGAGACTGCGCCATTCAAAATGCCCGTGTTCCGCCTGGAGGCCGATATGGCCCTCAGGAAGTGCAATCGCATCAGACACCGTGACCGCGACGCCGTTCAAAAACGCCTCGGCACGCGTCCCGACCACCCTCAAGCGAATCTGCTGCCACTCCCCCGCTCCTTTCATCGCCTGTTTCAAGGCCGCGGAGTCTCGATCGGAGGTGGGGGGAGGGGTTCCATGGCCGAACACCTTGAAATTACTCTCGGAGTCGCTGACTTGGAGTTGGTAACCTCGCGCGGGCCAGTGCGGATCATCGGGTGAGCTTTCGGTGGCCGTTCGAAAGAAGACACCACTATCCGAGCCTTTGTTCACCGCGCGATATTCCGCTTCGAGCTCAAAGTTCTTATATCGCTTATCGCTCCGCAGCCAACCCGTGCCGCCATCGTTGACGATCACTCCGTCGCGCACGATAAAGCGCTGGGTGTGCTCGAGCGTCCATCCGGCCAAGGACTGTCCGTCGAACAAGGCCACAAACGCCGGTTCTTCGGCCAAACTCATGGCGACCAAGACGCCCGTCAAGGCAACGCCCGTCACTGTCAATCTCAGGCGTGTCATTGACCGGCACCTCCACGACTGTCGCCACGCATCTCGTACATCACTTCGCAAACAACCATGCCACAAAAAAACGACCAGGCCCGTGAAAAAGCCGCGGTAAGTTTCCTAAAACCCAGTCGAGACGCGGTGATGCGGGACGAGATTCGGATCAGTGACCACTACCAGGCTGGCTGCTTGTGGGGAGGGCTGTCTGGAGAAGCGCGGCGGTGAAGTTGACGAGATCTCCTTGCTTGCGAGCGATCGCAGCAAGCCGGTCGGGCTGACCGGCCCGCTGACAGAGTTGGGCAACACTCGGACAGCCCAAGGTGGACTCTGGAAGTCCCGCAAGGTGCTCGGCCGCGACCTCGATGGCCTGGTCGAGCCTGCCGAGACGCACCAGGAGGCCGACGAAGATCTGCGCCGGGAGTGAATTTTCCGGCCGATCGGGTTCGGGAGCGTCGATTTTTTGGCGAAAATGAGCCAAGGCAGCATCGACATCCTGACCGAGGAGAGCGGCAAGGTAGACCGCGTGGTCATCGAACGTCTTCTCGAATGGAGCCTCTCCCTCATACTGATGCCGTTCGGAGAGTCGTCGGCCATACTCACAAAGCCCGGCCGCGCGAATGAGCGTCTCCGGGTCGGTCAGCATCGGAGCCAGCCGCACCGTCGCCGACAGGTGGGAGATGTCGATGTGGTAGGCGTCCTCGAAAAACAGCCAGTCGTTTCCCGCGATTAGCGCGGGTATGAAGCTTCCGTCAGGCGGCAGTGGCTGACCGTGCTGGGCAATCTCCGCGCGAAGATTGGCGACCAGATGATCATGGAGTTGTCGGACCAGGCGATCGGAGCAAGCGACGCGGGTCGCCTCATCAGGAGGCAGATGCTCGAATGCCGAGATGGCCGAGCAAGTCCCATAGTGCTCGAGGATCAGCTCAAAACCACGGCGAGGATTGGCTCCCTGATTGAAGGCGACCTCGACGATCTGGTTGATCTGCTCGTCGCCTTCGATCGCTTGATAGGCGTCGATGGCGCGACGGACCGGCTCAGGCTCGCCGATCGCCCGGAAGTAGGGCCATGCGGACGCAATCTCACCCGCATTTAGAAGCCGGTCGCCGACCGATCGGATGGCCTCGACATAGCGTTCCTCGTACTGGGATCGAGCCGGCTCCGGCAGTTCGCTGAGTGAGCCAACCTGGATCAAGGGAAGTCCAAGTTCATGGCGGGCCCGCAGTAAGAGCGCATCCAACAGAGCGCGAAACTCCCCCCGCTCGGCGAGTCGATCGACCAATTGGTCGAGCACGGCCCGGGGCCCCGAGGCCCCCAGCGTCTGCTCGAGTGCGTGAAACGGCTCGGCGTCCTGTACGGTCACATCGGGGGCGACGGTCATGTCTCAATGGCTCCTGCGGCGGGGGGTCAGGACGGGGCCGGTGGGACGGTCAGCTTCAAAGGCTCGGATCGACTATTGCGCGTCGGACTTCGTGGGGTCAATTGCGGTGGCCGGAGCCCCCGGCGGATCGGCGTCGAGTTTGGCCCCTTCCGACTTCTTCCAGGTCGTCCAGCAACGTGTATTATAACAGTCGACGATCACGTCGCGGGCTTCATCGACTGAGTCGGTGACGATCAGCAGATTCATGTCCTCGGGCGAGATCGCCCCATGGACCAGTTGAGTTCCCTTGATCCAGTCGAGCAAGCCGTTCCAGTAGGCTGATCCGTAGAGGACGATTGGGAACCGGCTGATCTTCCGGGTCTGGACCAGGGTCAAGGCTTCGAACAACTCATCCAGGGTACCGAAGCCGCCAGGAAAGATCACGAACCCATTGGCGTATTTCACGAACATCGTCTTCCGCACAAAAAAGTAGCGGAAGTCGATCGAGAGCGTTGTATATCGGTTCTCCGACTGCTCAAACGGAAGCTCGATATTACAACCCACGGAGATTCCACCCGCCTCGAAGGCCCCTCGATTGGCCGCTTCCATCAGACCGGGCCCACCGCCGGTGATCACGGCGAAGCCGGCCTCGACCAGCTTGGCCCCGAGCGCGCGTGCTTCCGCGTAAATCGGGTTGTCCTCGCCGAATCGGGCCGAGCCGAAGACCGCCACCCCGGCGCCGATCTCGGCCAGGGCATCCATCCCGTTGACAAACTCTCCCTGAATCCGCAAGACGCGCCAGGGGTCGGTGTGCGTAAACGCAGCCAGCTCCGGCGCCTGGGCCTGAGGGAACGGGGGCAACGGACGATTGAGCAGTTCCTCGTCCTCGGTCGCGCGACTTCCCTGGGGAACACGAAGCGGCGGCTGAAGGATCCTCCGTCGAGCGGCCTCGGCGCTCTGACCGTTGGTGTATGAAATGGGGTCTTGATTCCGTCCTGTATTGGGATCGACGCGGTCCATCGTTATCAACTCATCAAGTCACGCCGCATGTCGAAGCATCGACGAGAGTCCTCGCTTTCGAAACGCGGCCAAAAACAGCGAGAACTTGGATTTCTTGCACTCTGACCGAGCAGTGGGCATTTTTTTTAGCGCAAGCCCTTATTAAAAAAAGGAACAAACCGCAACATCCGGCGAGACGTGGAATTTATCATTCCCTGATTGACACGGAGTTGGGGGGGGGTTGCTCTTTCATTAACGACTCAGGCAGGCTCCTCGTATCCGACTAAAATTGTACGCCCCACAACCACGCGGGCCTACCCCCTGCTGACCGATCGCCCGTCCTCCATTCCCAGTTCTACGACCCCTGGCGTAAGATAGTTTGCGACCGCCAACCGAATAAATCCATCAGACGACATCCCCATGCCAACCCCCGCCTCGCAATCCACCATGAATGATACGCTCAGACAGAGTCGATTCCTCAAGGCATGCCACCTCGAACCGACCGACGTCACACCGGTCTGGCTCATGAGGCAGGCCGGACGCTACATGTCGGAATATCGCGAGCTCCGTGCCAAGGTTTCGTTCCTGGAACTTTGCAAGAACCCCGAGCTTGCGACCGAGGTCACCGTGACCGCCGCCGAACGGTTGGGCGTCGATGCCGCCATCCTGTTCGCGGATATCCTGCTGATCCTTGAGCCGATGGGGCTCGACCTCGAATTCGCCAAGGGCGAAGGGCCGGTCATCCACAACCCGGTTCGGACCGCGGAAGACGTCGATCGGATCCGATGGATGGAGGATCCGTCACCTCTCGATTACGTCTACCGCGCGGTGACTTCGATCCGGTCGGCGCTTCCTTCGGGAATTCCTCTGATCGGGTTCGCGGGCGCTCCCTTCACCCTGGCTTGCTACGCGATCGAGGGAGGCGGATCCCGCCATTATGAGAAGGCCAAGTCGTTTATGTATCGCGATCCGGGCGCCTGGGATGCCTTGATGGAACGGCTCGTCGCCGCGACCATTCTCTATCTCAACGCCCAGGTCACCGCGGGAGCCCAGGTGCTCCAGATCTTCGATAGTTGGGTCGGCAACCTTGGCCCCGACGATTACCGCCGGTTCGTACTTCCCCACATGCGTCGACTCTTCGAGGGCCTTGATCCCGAAACTCCGGTGATCCACTTCGGGACTGACACCGGCTCGCTCCTGGAACTTCAGCGCGACGCCGGTGGCGACGTCATCGGGCTCGATTGGCGTGTCGACCTCGAACAGTCCTGGAACCGGTTGGGCCCCAAGGTCGGCGTTCAAGGGAACCTCGATCCCACCTTGCTGTTCGCACCGATCCCTGAGATTCAGCGCCAGACAAGGCGAATTCTCGATCAGGCGGCGGGTCGGCCCGGTCACATCTTCAACCTGGGACATGGGATCTTGCCCACCACCCCCGTTGACCACGTGATCGCACTGGTTGAAGAAGTCCATTCGTACCAACCTACCTCGGTGAAATAACTCCCGGTCTGGCATTTGGTGTCACCAAACCCATAAAACGGGGAGTTAGCGAACCCGAATCGTTACGAGCCGGATAGAGGTTCAGCACACCCGCCGTGCTGGACATCCATCGACAGGCGAGCCAAGGGCTTTCAAGCTGGGCCTGGACATCCCAGGCCCGCTCAGAGTCATCACCGTGGCGAAGCTCCCAAGGGAGCAGTTCGTGACGATCGGAATCTTGCAGCAGCAAGGTCAGACCGCAGCAAGGTCAGACCGCGTCCGAGACGGCCCGGAACGTGGGCGTCACCGAGGGCGCGGTGCGCGATCATCGCCGTCGTGCAGGCGCCCGCCGATGGCCGGCGGAAATCCTTAAACGGAAGACGGGCTCAATGCAAATGATACCGACGTGATGTAGTGCCTAATAGTCGTTACTCCGAGCCTACTGCACTCCTGGGATGTTTCGCTTGCCGTCCGGGGCCAGGGTGGGCGTCTGGTTGGGGGCGTTCTCGATACCATTCAATGGGAGGTTATCAACGCTCCTTCCAACGAAAATGACAAACACACTGTCGGTCTACCTTCGATCAAGGTAAGGATTCCAGAAATGCGAAAATCTCGCGGTAGACGCGGAATCGATCCTCATCGGAGGTGTAGACGTGCCCCGTCCCTTCGAGGGGCAACAAGCGGACTTGAGGCTTCTTGCCAAGCGTGACCAATCGGTCATAGAGCGATTGACTTTCTGAGTACGGTACCCGCTCATCGGCCGTCCCATGGATGAGTAACAAGCGAGCGCGGAGTTGGTCGGCATGGTTGATGGGGGAGCGATCCTCCCATTGCTGGCGGACGCCCGCCCGGGAAGGGTCGCCTGCCTCCTTCACGATCCACTGTTTGATGTTGCTAAAATCGTACTCGTTCTTGATGCTGGCGAAGCCAGACATGCTGACGCCGAAGCCCCAATCGAAGCTCGCCCGGATGCCGTCCACCGCCCCGGGGAACGTCAGCTGTCGGAGCGTGGCGTATCCCCCGTGGCTATGACCATACACTCCCACCCGAGAGGGTGGGATCCCCAGCTTCTTGCTGACGAACTGCGCCCCTCGCATGACATCCACGGTCTCCTTGCCGCCAAGGTCCCCGTCATTCGCCTGCTCGAATGTCGACGTGAACAAGGAACTCCCTCGCGGCGCGGGGCTGAAGACGTACAGACCCGCATCACACCAGATTTGCACGTCCGGATCGAACCGGTTCTCCCCACCGTAGAACGACTGGACCATCACAAGCTGTTGCTCTCGCGGCAGGGGATGCTTGGGCATATACAGAAACCCGTGGAGCTTGCCGCGGTACTTGCGCCCTCGCAAGGGCATCTCGATTCCCTCGAACGTGTCGAAGAGGACCGGCAAGGCTTCCGAATGCACGACCTTCCGCTCGACCTCCTCGGTTAAGCCGGCAAGCCGCCGCGCCGTGGCTGGCGCATCAGCCAAGGTAATTTCCTCGACGAGAATTGGCTCGACTGCCGACGTTTTCTTCGCCAGAATTCGGTCCCCGTCCAAGTCCATTACGTGAATATTTGATGATGATTCAAGGACTGTCTCGCGCCGAGTCGGGTCTTCGGACAGGTTATAGCGGTACAGGGTCGTTCCCAAAGGACTGGGCACGCTGACGACCAGGTATCGTACCGATCCGATCGTTGTGACCTCGGCGAAGTCGACATCCGCGGTGAGATCCGTCAGACGGGTCTGTTGCCCGGTCTGTACGTTGAGCCGGTAGATGTTCTGCACGCCCGACTCGCTGCTCTTGATCAGGACCTGCTCGGGGTCGTACCAGTGCTTGAGCGCCTCGGGGAACGTGCGGGGCACGGTGGGGTCGGTCAAGTTCCGGGGCTGGACGATTTCTTTCTCCGCAAGGGAGACATACGTCAGATTGCCCCGATTCCGGTCGCCGTCCCGGAGGGTGGTCAGGACAAGTGCCTTGCCTTCGGGCTGCCAGCTGACGTTGGACCAAGTGAAGCGGTCTGCCTGCGAGTCCTCGGCCACGACACGATCCGACAGCGTCTCCAACTCCAGCACGTGCAGGCGGCAACGTTCCCCTTCTTTGCCCATGCGCTCGATATACGCGATCTTCGAGTCGTCGGGGCTGAAACTAAAGTCCGTGATGTAGGCCACGTTGGTCAGCCGGAGGGCGGCCCGGGTCACCGGGTCGAGGCGGTAGAGATTGAAGGCCTCGTTGTTGTTCTCGTCGGCTGTGAGGAAGACCACGCCATCCCGTTTCCGGACTTTCCAATGGAATGTCAGGGAGCGTGACCAATCACGATCGCACTCCAGCCGGGACTGGTCCAGCGTCGCCGGCGACTCCCCCGGTCGGTCGAGGTCGAGTACGGATACGAGCTGTTTCCCTCCCCGACGTTCGAGGAACACCAGCTTCTTGTGCCTCAAGGAGCCTTCCCAGCGATAGACATCGTAGGGGAACGCCGTTAACTGGCCCATGACATCGATGGAGCGTCCGCGGAACGGTACGACCCCTTCGGCATTCCTCAAGGCCTTTTTCTGGGCGTTCAAATCAGGTTCGTCAGCCCAGCTCCCTTGGGGCAGGCTCGAGAAGCTGGTTGCCAGTACGCCGACAAGGCAACGAATCAACCACGATGTGATTACGCAACGGTTGAGCACTCGCATGCCGAAGCTCTCGTCTAGTAGTGGACTAATCATAAACTTTCGCAAGCGTTTCAATATATTGGGACGCACTCTCGACCTTTTCTTCGGTTATATCCTTCAAAGAGGATGAACTTCACCAGGTCGGGACGGGGGCGATCGCCCGCTCGATACAATTCAGCGACGCGTAAATTGTCGTCAGTGCGAAATGTCCCGTGGGCTTCTCAGATGCGGAAACATCCGCAAACTGGAGAGACAGGAAGCCGGCGGGGCCAAACCCTTGGGTCTCGTCTATTCCCCGACCTGAGGGTCGATGGTAGCTCCCCACGCGTGCGAGCAGCAAGGAGGAAAACGCTTCGAAGACGATATTTCCTTCATGTGCATATCAAGCTAACGAGTGGGGGCAGCGGCGGATTGAGTTGGCAAGAGGCAGGCTTACGTCTCAGGCTCCGCCGCCAAATGAGTGGTGAAAAGACGAAGCCGGTTCCGACCGGACCACGACGATGGCGGCAACCACACCCACCAAACACCCCGACTGGGACTGACACCGTTATTGGCCAAGCATTGACGCGTACCTATCAATTTGCTTCCCTGCCGACCAACGTGCCGTACTGGATCTTGTTAGACCGGATCATTGTCTCTGGATCAACGTCGTAGGACGTCGAATCATCGGTCATTCGCACTTTCCCGTCGACCAGTGAGACGACCCTCCGTGTCTCACCCACACCTGGTTTGTAACTGTCACCACGAGCGAAGTAGTCATCGTACCCGACTGAAACTTCGTGGAGGGTCAGCTTTGCATCCTCGAACTTGACCCTGACGCTTCGGGCCGAGCCCAGAGAGTCATCAATAGAATTGGAGATGACTCGGGAGGTGCCAATCAACGCCCCTGTGCTTTTGGACTGCCGGATTTCATACCGGAGAACCAAGGCGCGGTCTTTCTTGTGCCCTGGCATCTGCCGACGGCCATCCTTATCAAGGTCGAAATTGGTCTGTTCGATGACCGCGATCTCATCGAAGACAAGCGAGTTCCGTGAATTGAGGACGTTTATGATGCTAGACCGGCGTGTAAAGACGGCCTCAATCTTACCGTTGTCGATCTTCTCGGTGATCTTGGTTTCCAGTGATTTCCCAGCCACATGCTCTCTGAGGAAATCGGCAACTTTCGTGAGGTCAGTCCCTTCGCTTCGTTTGCCCTCCGCCAACGCGGCAGGGGTCAAGATGCTCAAGGCAAGGATGGCAACAATCGGTCCTCTCATGACTCGCTCCTCACGGCAGGTTTGAGTTGGCGACTTCACCTCGCGCGGAGTAGTCCTGCGAGGAGTGAAGGTGCTCGAAGCCGCCTAACGACCAAGTTCATCAGACGCGGATCATCGAGCTCTGAACATGGAGAACGCGCGGCCCGTGGCCGGGGTCAACTTTCTCACGACCTGATGATGATCCGGGACGAAACCAACTCTCGCCGCGGCGAAACGCCCCTGCCGGAACCTGGTGGTTGGAACCGCCAAAACAATCGACGCATAATCTCAATTTTGTTCGGACGATGCAAGTGGGAGCTGAATCCCCTTAAAACTAAATCTTATCTTGACTTTGCACGCTTCCGACGGTGTGTCGACGGTGGAAAAGTGGGAGGGGGCATGGCCGTACTGGCGGTCCTCGCCAGCGCGGCCGGCCCACCACCATCGCCCGCTGGGCCAAGCTCAAGGATGACCTCATGATAGGCTTCCTCGACCTGCCCCGGGGCATCCCTGGCAAGGACGTCATTCACCGCGTCCTCGTGACCCTACAAGATGACACCAATCAACTATTTCCGATCGTTGAGATAGGCACGGCCCCGCATCCATATTTTCTCACTTCAGTGGGAAACACAGGGCGATCGTCGCGGCCTCAATCGACGGCAGGAGCGTTCGACGGATGGAGGGCTTCGGGAGCCTGGATCGCGCAAGCGGTTCCTTGAAAACGTCGGAGCGCGTCAGCGATTTCAGCCTCGCTCGCCAGGTTGAGCCACGCCGACAGGCGCTGGCGACCCGTCGAGATCAGGGCGAACGTCTCACGAGCGAGCGGATAGAGCAGCGGCTGCGCCAGGCGAAGTGACCACTCGCGATATTCGACCAGCGCGTAGAGACACATGATCCAGGCCCGAGCCTCGCCGTAGACGCCGCCTACGTCGGAGACGACAACGAGGTCGTCCACCGAATCAGGTGACGAAAGATCGGGAAAGAGCCGCAAGGCCCAGGCCGAACCTTTGGGAATGAAAACGAACTCCAAGAATGCCGGCTGCCGCGTAAGCCAGCGCCGGGCCCAGGTGCAGAGCCCACACCGGTCGTCATAGAGCACGAAGAGACGTCGCATTCGGAAGCCCTCCCACAAGCGAAAGCGAGAGAGTACTCACTCTCCCGCTCCTCCTCTTCCCCACGGTCAGGAATGGCTGAATTCGCGAGCGGGTTCGATGAAACGCTCGGGTTGGACCGGCGGTTTTTGACTTCGGAGCATCGAGCGCCGGCGAAGCCTGGAGAACAGGTAGAGGTTGAAGAAGTGCATTCCTCCCAGGACCAGCAACACCACGCCCACCTTCGTGCTCAGCGTTTCAATGGCCCCGGCCAAATCGACCGGGCGATCGCCATATTTGAGCGCGAGGCTCACGTAGCCGAAATTGACCAGATAGAAACCAACAACAAGTAAGTGGTTGACCGAATCGGCGAGCCTTTCGTTTTCCAGAAACGCGTCGATCAAGAAAACACGGCCGTTTTTCACGAGCGTGCGGGCCACCCAGATCGTGAGCCCGATACTGATCGTCAGGTACGCGACGTAAGAGTAGACGACGTACATTGCAGTCCTCCCCGATTGCGACGAGCGAACGCCGCAAACCGCTTGAAGTTCAGAAGGCAATCGTTTCGGCCCCGGTCACACATTCCCAACCGGGACGCCAGCCCCTTCTTAACTCGATTTCGAGAAAAATCCGTGCGCCTTCGAGCCTCAATGGCTGGGGCCTCCTGACCTGACCGGAACCGGACGTTATACTGAACCGAAACGACGAGGAACCGACACCGGTCCGAGCCGCACCATGTGGCCTGATGCAAACGAGACCCAGATCCTGCTGAATCGCGTCGAACAGGAGGGTGCCTCAGCGACGGAGCGACTCTGGGAGCGACACCGCGAACCGCTCCGGAGGATGATCCTTCACCGGCTCGACCGCGCGCTCGAACGGCGTGTTGACGCGAGCGACGTCGTTCAAGAGGTGCTGCTCAAAGCCAATCAACGACTGTCAGAATACTTGCGCAATCCCGCGATGCCGTTTCACCTCTGGCTTCGCCACATTGCCCGTGACCATATGATCGACGAGCACCGGCGGCATCGAGTCGCCGCGCGTCGAAGCCTCGATCGTGAGCAGTCGTTAGCCGCCCCCGCGTTCGTCGATCGCTCGTCGATGGATCTGGCGGCGCAGCTCCGCGACCCGAACCTGACCCCGGCGGCCGCCGTCCTCCGTCTCGAACTGGAACGACGCTTTCGCGATGCGCTCACCCAGCTCGACGAACCCGACCGTGAGATTGTGCTGATGCGCCACTTCGAACAGCTTTCTAACGGCGATGCCGCCCGGCACCTCGGCGTGAGCGAAGCGGCGGCCGGGATGCGGCACCTCCGCGCACTTCGTCGGCTGCGAACCATCCTGGGCGAGTCGCCATCGTTAAAGGGAAACGCATGAGCGAGCCACGTTCTCCTCGGGATCGTGACCATCTCGTCCCCGAGTCGACCGAGCACGAGACTCAGCTCGTTGCGTTGCTGCAATCGCTGACAGACGAGCTCCGGCAAGGACAGGTTCCCGACATCGAAGGCGCGGCTCGACGGCACCCCGAACTCGCGGCCGAGCTCCGTGAACTCTGGGCCACGGCGAGGATTGCCGAAGATCTGGCCGCGCCAACGGAAGCGACCGCCGCCTGGTCCTCCGATTCCTACCCCAGCCTCACGCAGCGCCCAGCGCTCATTGAATCGGGCATGCAGCGGCTCGGGAACCACCAATTGCTGGAGGAGTTGGGCCGGGGCGGAATGGGGGTCGTCTATCGCGCTTTGGAGCTCGAACACGGCCGGATCGTGGCCTTGAAATGCCTGTTGCGCGGCGAGTCCGCCGGTGTTAATGACCTGGCCCGATTCCGCGCGGAGTCCGCGGCGGCCGCGAAGCTCGCGCATCCGCACATCGTCCCCTTGCACTACGTCGATGAGCACGAAGGACAGCCCTACTTCGTGATGACGTATATCGACGGTACGACGCTGGCGAAACGTCTGGCCGATGGCCCGATGACCGCAATCGAGGCCGCGAAACTCTTGGTCCAGGTCAGCCGTGCCGTTCAGCACGCTCATTCTCAAGGGGTGCTCCACCGTGACCTGAAACCGTCGAACATCCTGCTGGACCGAGACGGTGAGCCTTATGTCGGTGACTTCGGCCTGGCAAAAATGATCGACGTCGATACCAGCCTGACCCAGAGTGGAGCCATCCTGGGAACGCCAAGTTATATGTCACCCGAGCAGGCGTCGCGAAGTTGGGGCCCGATCGGTCCGGCCAGCGACGTATATAGCCTGGGCGCGATCCTCTACCAGATGCTAACCGGCCGCCCCCCGTTCCAGGCCCCCTCGCCGCTCGATACAGTGCTCCTCCTGCTGGAGCAAGACCCGGTCCCTCCCCGCCTCCTGAACCCAAAGGTCAACGCCGACCTCGAGATGATCGCTTTAAAATGTCTTCAAAAGCCTCCCAGTCTCCGCTATGCGACCGCGGCCGCTCTGGGTGACGACCTCGATGCCTTCCTGGCCGGTGAACCCGTCTCGGCTCGTTCCACGACCCTCCGCGCCCTGGCGGCCCGGCTCCTGGGCGAAACGCATCACGCGGCCGTCCTCGAGAACTGGGGAATGATCTGGATCTGCCACAGTGTCGCCCTGATCGTCTTCTTCGGACTGACCAACTGGCTGGTCTGGCGGAACGTCTCCGCACGCTGGCCCTATGTCGCGATTTTCACCGTCGGCCTCGGGGCCTGGGCAGCCTTGTTCTGGGCACTCCGGAGGCGTGGTGGTCCGATCGCCTTCGTCGAGCGGCAACTCGCCCACGTCTGGGGCGCCGGCGTGATCGGCATCAACCTGATCTTTCTGGTCGAATGGCTCCTCGACTTACCTGTCCTGACCCTCGCGCCAATGATCGCCGTGATGAACGGAGCGCTCTTCCTGGTCAAAGGGGGCATCCTCTCGGGAAGCTACTATGTCCAGGCGGCCCTGACATTCCTCACGATCGTCCCGATGGCTCGATTCCCCCGATTCGCTCCCCTCATCTACGGCGTCGTCGCGGGACTCTGCTTCTTCGCCACCGGCCTGAAATACCACCTCCGGTCTCGACGAAGCCGGCGATTGGCGGAAAATCGGCGATAAACCGAATGGCATATTACACAAGACCACAATTGCACATTACTAAAATACAACATTTTCACAATCCATAACTCCAAAGACAACAGCACGTTACCAATTTTCTGCTTGAGGACGTGACACCGAGACATACTCTGCTTACGTCGCTGCGCCCGCGGGGTTTGGCGTGGGGGAAGGCTCGCCCTTGATACGGCCATCCTCGATCTCCAGCACGAGGTCGTCCCCGCTGATGAACCGGTGGTCGTGAGTGACGATGACCAGGGTTCGGTTCGCCGCCTGCTGGCGATCGCGCAAGAGCTGGATGATGCGGCTACCGCCGGCGCGGTCGAGGCTGCCGGTCGGCTCATCGGCGTAGATCACGAGCGGGTCCTTGATCAGGGCCCGAGCGATCGCCACCCGCTGTTGCTCGCCGCCGGACATCTGCCTCGGGCGCAGCTTCATCCGGTGCCCCAGGCCGACCTCCTCGAGCAGTTCATGCGCCTTCGCTCGGAGCTCGCGCGTGACGCCGAGCGGGAAGTAGGGGAGCAATACGTTGTCGACCGCGGTGAGGTTGCTGATCAGGTTGAAAGTCTGGTAGACGAATCCCACTCGGTTGCGTCGGAAGTCGTCGCCCCCGGCTTCCGACATGGCCGTGATGTCATGGTCGGCCACGCGAATCGTCCCCGATGTGGGCAAGTCGAGCGCAGCGAGAAGATACAGCAGAGTGCTCTTGCCCGACCCGGACGGGCCGACGATGAACGTGCACGACCCGGCCGGCAGCCGGAACGTCACCCCCCGCAGCGCCTCGACAACCTCATCGCCGCTTTGAAACGTCTTCCGGACGTCATCGGCCTCAATCATCACGACAATGGCTCCACAAGAACTGGGTGTTAGTGGCATCGTCCTGGTCGCCGCTCCACTCCGCGGGGGGAGGAGAGCGAAGGGGGCCTCTGGCATGCCCGACGTCTTGTCAGGTCAAACTGTGTCGGATCGCGTCCATCGGGGTCATCCGCGAAGCCTTCCACGCAGGGTACAGGCCCGACAGGGTCGCGGTCACGAGGGCCGCGGCGAGGCTCACGGCGATTAGCCCGGGGCGCAGCTCAAGTGCGAATCCGTCGAGGAATCGGTTAATGGTGAGCACCCCGGCCGTCGCCAACCCCGCGCCAATCAACCCGGAGAGCAGACCCAGAAGCGCACTCTCGGCCGTCACCAAGCAGAGTACGTTCCGGCGCGTCCACCCGTTAGTGCGCATCACTCCGAACTCGACGTAGCGCTCCGACGTGCTCATCAGCATCGTGTTGGCGATGCCCACTCCGCCGACGAGCACCGCCAGCGCGACGGCTAGGAGCAGGAACAGATCCAGCCGCCCCATGATCGCGCCGACCGTCAGGTTGAACTGGGAGATCCGCTGCACCCGGACTCCTGGCACAGCCCGCGAGATCCGCTCGGCCAACGCATCGGATTGAGCGGAGTCCGCTGGCTCCAGGTTATAAGTCGACACAGCGTTCGAGCCGAGGCCGAACAACGTACGGGCCATGCCGATATCCATCACGATCGTCGAGTCGACCAGGAGCGAGCCCGTGTTATAGAGGCCGACGATCGTGAAGTCCTGGCTGCCGAGCCGCATTGTCTGGCCAACCTTCCTCGGCGAGCCGTCGGCATTGGGAGAGTCGCGGGCAATCTTTGTGCTAATCACGATATGTGGTTTGCCTGCGTCCGACTCGTTGAGCATCCTGCCCCCGCCTTTTGAGGCCGGTAGGATCGAACGATGGATCGTCGCGTTCTTGAGTTTCGCGTGCTCGCGGATGTCCTGCCCCTCGACGGCGATCAAGTTGAGGAGGCCGTTGAGGCCCTGGTCCTTCGGCTTCGTGAGCATGTTGAACGCGACACCGCCCAGACCTGTTCCGCCGTGGCCGTCGATCGGCGGGGCCACCTTCCAGACTTCCGCGGCGATCACTTTCGCCGGGCACCTTCCGCAAGGCATCGCCGGTTCCGGGCGGCAGGTCGCTGAACACAGGCGCCGGGGCGTTCGCGCTGAGGACCATCAGGTTATCCATGCTCGCCAGGGTGTCGCCCATCAGGTGACGGATGCCCCCCGACAGGCTGAACAGCCCAAGGAATGCCAGCACTGGAATCGTAAGTCCAAGGACCGCCAGGGCCGTCCGCGTCGGCCGTGTGATCAGGTTTAGCCAGGCGAAAGACCACATCATCGCGTCCCCCGATCTCTCCGACTCAAGTTTGGACCGCCAAGACCCGCAAATTCCGTACCTTCGGACAGCGGTGACTCGATCACACCCGGTGGGCATCAGCCAACGGTCTCAAACGAGTATCCCAGGGGCCCGATTCCCACAGATTGGACCGTTGGGAGTGGCTTCAATGCGATCCGGAATCGAAGGCGCCCCGCATCGGATCTGACGGGCGAATTCGCGTTCACGCTCGATAGGCCCGAGCTGAGCTTCCAGTGCTGGAGGTCCGCGATATTCAGCCAGTTGGTGGTGAGCCATCGATCATCGGTCGATCCACCAGAAACGATTTCTCGGGGGATGCCCGTTCGCCGGCGCCCCCGAGATGTCGTTGCGCGGGGCACCTCCGCGGTCACACCGTCCAAGGGCGGCGAAGGTGTCGAGTTCGGCCCAAAGTGCCGCATGGATCTCGGCCAGCAGAATATCGCGTGCCGTCCCACCGACGGCCCCGCTTGGGGTACGACCTGCCTTTGATTGATTGCCCTGCGGCACGGCAGGCGGAGACCGCAAAACCGTACTGGGCCGTCGGACCGACCTGGGTGCGAAAGCCTAATTCAGGATAACGGGTGGCTTGCCAAAGCGAGCCCGCAAGCGGTTGATCGCCCGCAGCGCCGTCGGCCGGCCGATCAGCTTTTTTTCAAGACGGCGCTTCCCAGGGAAGTCCAGGAGCATGATGCCGATCAGCATGGTCAACACACCCTGGCCGGGAGTCACGAGCATCACGATCCCGACCCCAACCAGCACGGCCCCGAGAAGGTTTTTCACAACCAGGACCGCCCAGCGGACAACCGGATGCTGCCCCCCCCACCCCTCGCGCGGGTGGCTATCCAGGAAATAGGTCGCCGGCAGTTTCACAAGCAGCACCATCACGACGGCGAGGCTTCCTAAGAAGAGACCCACGAAGATCGCAACCGCCCACGCAATGCCACGGGCTGTCAGCGCGTCAATGCCCATCAGCCCGTACAATCCAGTGATCATGCTCAACTCCGATCAACTTCTCGGACCGAAGGGGACGACGCTCCAACGCACCGGCTCAAAGATCCCTACCGATACGCCGACGCCTGGATTCCGTAAAGTTCCGCGTATTTGCCCCCCTTCGCCATGAGCTCTTCGTGGGCACCGACCTCCGCCACACGCGAGCCGTCGAGCACGACGATGAGGTCGGCCATCCGTACGGTGCTGAAACGGTGGGAGACGAGGATCGTGATGCGGCCATCGACCGCCCCCTGGGAGCCGTTCGATCTCCCGGCACGCGCCGCGGCGGCGTAACGCTCAAAGAGGGCGTGCTCAGTCTCGGCGTCGAGCGCGGCGGTCGGCTCATCAAGGATGAGAAGGAGGGGGTGATCACGCATGAAACCGCGGGCCAAGGCGAACTTTTGCCACTGTCCGAAGCTAACTTCGACCCCCTCGGCCCAGGTTGGGCCGAGCTGGGTCTCAAGGCCCGCCTTGAGGCGAGCCACGACATCCTCCGCGCCTGCGCGGTCGACCGCGGTCACCACTGCGGGTTCATCGTCAAGTCGAGAAAGATCACCAATGCCAATGGTCCGGCGAGCCTTGAATTCGAACCGAAAGAAATCCTGAAACGCACCGGCAAGCCGAGACCGCCACTCATCGGCAGGCATGCGTGCGAGCTCAAGTCCATCCAACAGGATGCGCCCGCTCGTCGGTTGGTAGAGCCGGCACAAGAGCTTCACGAGTGTCGACTTGCCTGCGCCGTTTTCTCCCACGATGGCCACCACGGTGCCCGGCTTGAGGTCCAGGTGAATGTCCTCGAGCACAAGGCGCTCGGTCGCCGGATAGGCGAAAAAGACATGCTCGAAGCGAATCCCGTGGCTGAGCCGGACCGGCACTGGCGTGTCGGAGCGTTCGATCATGGCGGCCGCATAGTCTTCGAGCCAGGCCATCCGCCGTGACCCATCGAGCCAGAATCCACGGAGAAAACCGATCTCTCCCACCGTGGCGCCGATGTATGCCGAGAGTCGCGAGCCGGCCGCAAGCACGAGCAACACATTACCCGGAGTCGCCCGGATTCCCAACGAGACGAACGCAACGGCACCGAGAAACCCAGCGCCAAAGATCCCCCACGCCAGCATATGCCAGAAGGCACTCCCCCACCGCGCCTTGGCGACCGGCCCGTACCAGCGTTCCCAGGCCGCGCGGCGATCCGCCACCAATCGATCGCCGATGCCGGTCACCCGCACTTCCTTGCCGGGCGGAGCCGTGGTGGCCGTGACGAACAAGTGCCGCGCCAGCCGGTTCGCCGGTGCACCCTGTTCCTCGGCCGCACGTTCCACACCAGGTCTCCACGTCGAGCTCACCACGGTGGGCAAGGCGAACAGGACGAGCAGTACGAGCGCGGGGTGGATCGACATCAGTAACGCGACGGTCACTCCCAGTCGCAAGATCCACCCACACGTCGAGAAAAGCGACATGTACATGTGATCGAGCACAAAAACCTGGTCGCGGAGCACAGCGAGCCGATTCAGGTATTCGGGGCGTTCGTGATGCTCGACCGTAACCACCGACGCCTGGAGCCGCGCTACATGAGACTCGAGGGCGATGGTGACCTGGTCGCGAAACCGCCGCTGAGTGCGGTCGCTCATCACCCGCAGGAACCAAGTTGCGGTGGCCGAGGCGCCGAGACCGGCCGCCGCCCCCAGCACGACCCCGCGCTGATGAGCCAGAACCCCGTCAGTGAGCAGTTTGAACCAGAGCGCCATCAGTGAGTCAGGCAATGCCGCAAGCAGAGCCAGGCCAAACGCCACGACGAGGAGCCGCGGCTCGGCCTCGTACCCGCGTTTGAGGGCACGCCACATCGAAGACAACGCCGGGGGCATAGGGGCATCAGGCGAGGACATCGTAACTGACCCCTTCCTCCTCAGCGTCGTCGGATCCGAAACGCGAGGCTTGAAGCTCGAACATGGTGTGGTAGCGGCCACCGGCCGCCATCAACTCTTCATGCGTGCCGAGTTCGACAACCTTACCGGATTCGAGGACGCAGATCCGATCAGCATGCCTTACGGTCGAGAAGCGGTGAGAGATCAGGATTGTGGTGGTCTGTCGCGTCGCGGCGAGAATCCGCTCGAAGATCTCGGCCTCACCACGCACGTCGAGTTGCGCGGTGGGCTCATCGAGTAGCACCAAACCCGCCCCAAGCCTGACCGCACACAGGGCACGGGCGAGTGCGATCCGTTGCCATTGTCCGCCGGAAAGGTCGGTGCCCCCCTCATAGCCTCGGGCCAACACGGTGTCGAGATCGGCAAGCCCTGCCGCACCGGCATCCGCCAGGGCGCAGCGGATGAGTTCGTCGGGGGCACCGGCGGGGGCCACGTTGTCGCGAAGTGGAAGTTCGAAACGAATGAAGTCCTGGAACACGGCGGTCACCCGAGACCGCCACGCATCCAGGTCGAGCGTGCGAAGGTCCACGCCGTCGACTTCGATACCACCGGCTTGGGGATCGTAGAGCCGGCAGAGCAGCTTGGCCAGGGTCGTCTTGCCGGCCCCGTTCTGGCCGACGATTGCAAGGGATGTCCCGGCCGGGATCGTGAGATCAAAGCCCTCGAGGACCGGCTGGTCCGTGCCCGGGTAGGCGAACGTGAGGTCGCGAAACCGGATCTCACGGGCAGGAACCCCAACGGCCGGCTGCCGGCCCAGGGCCAACCTCCCGGCGGGTTCCATCGCGTCCCTGAGTCGGAGGACCGCCCCGACCGGTGCGGACGAGCTATCGAGCGCCCAGGACAGGCCGCCGAACGCGATCATGCTGGTCGTGACCGCGGCGCTCGCATAGGTCACCAGCCGATCGAGTGCGAGCGTGCCGTCAGCCGCCGCCATCGCCATCGAGCCAAGGACCACAGTGTTAGCGACCAAGACAATCAAGAGGCTCCAGAGCACCGGACGTTCGCGAAGCTTCGTGGCCTGATATCGGAGCTCGACGAGGCGGCTCCGCATCGAACGGAAGTGATCCACCGTCCAGTCGGCAAGACCGAAGAGTCGGAGTTCCTTGGCGGCAAAGGGCTCGACCGCAAGCCGGTAGGCGTAGTCGGCAAGGCGCTGGGCATCGCGGACTTCCTCGGTATTCCGGTCGCGCCAGACGGCGCTCTCACGTAACAGCCAGTGGGTGGAAAGCCAGCCACCACCAACGACCAAGGGGGCCCACCAGGCATACCCGACCAGGATGACGGCCGAGGTCAGCCCTGTGATCATTTCTATCAACCCGGAGGCGATAAAATCCATGGATATCGACATGGGAGGCCCGCTGATCCCAAGGTCAAAGTCCCGCGCCATCGTGAGGTCATTGGCAAGTTTCGGATTCTCGAGGTGTCCCATCCCGGGTGGCCGAACACAGGCCAAAATGAGGCGATCGTAAAGCCAGGCGGCCGTTCGGCTCCCGAGATTGGCGCCGATGGCTCTGTGGAGGGGCGCCAGAATCTGGAGAGGGACGAACACAAGACCCACCAGTGCCAGGGGCCCTACGACATCCTGGCCCCGCTGGACTGCACCCACGAGCGTCCCAATGACGATGGCGAACAGGGCGGGGAGGATCCCGCGGAGTATCAACACCACCCACCAAGCCAATGCGAGGGTGCGATCTGCCTGCGGCAAAACCCCGAAGAATTTCCACCCATCACTCGCGCGGAGGCGTTCGATCATGGTCACGCGGAGCCTTTCAAACTGAACCCAACCGCCGGCTCGGAGCCAACCTTTCGAGAGTCCGGCTGAGAGCCCGGACTCGTCAAATCCTTCGATCCAAACCAGATCGCTTGCAAGTTTGGGATCCCCCAACACAGGCCCCATGTGGGGGGAAAGTAACCGAAGTGAGCCCGATTCACAATTGGCAGTAGGGGGAACGCAAGGACACCTGGACTGAGTGAACCCGACGTCGCACCGATTCCAATGAACACAAACTGATGATAGGCTCGATCCCCAGAGTTCCGAACCGCCGAGAAACGACCCCCGCCCTCATCGACGCCTCCTCCCCCGGGTGAAGCAGATAAAGGTCGAGATTGGTCGCCTCGGTCGCGTGAAAGTGAGGCGGGAATGCTTCCACGTTCTTCGCGATCAGCGCCGATGCGGGCGGATCACTCGCGTGACTTGACCGCATCCCTTGCTCAGTCGATTCCGTGAACTTGCCGATCGCTTTTCCGCCTGAACAACGCTCAGGCGTCCGAAGGAATCGGAACACGCGGGACCGCGGGTTGCTTTCGGTCCGGCCACCCCCCAAAATATAGGGCAAAGGTGAAGCGATCCCGTTTCGCCTTGAATTCATATTTCGTTAGGAGAGACGCGCCGATGGCCTCGTTCGACCCGCAAGACTTTGGCCTCGACGAGCCGCCTCCCCGCCCCACGACCCCGCCGGTGAGGCGAGGGTTCCTGTTGATCCTGTTCGTCCTCACCCTCTTGGCCTCCCTGGTCTACGGCGTTCCTTATATTGCCGAGAATGCAGGTTACGCCTGGGAGTCCGGCCGATCGCGCGCTGCCTCCGAAGCGTTGGCGAAGCTGAACAAGGCAGGAATTATCGCCCGCGCTTCGGAACTGTTCCGGATGGCCACGGCCGTGGCCGCCCCGGCGGTGGTTCGCGTCGAAGCCAAGCGGTTTCCGGTGCGTGGCCAGGGTGCGCCAGAGGCACCGCAGGGCGACCCGCTCGGGATGGCGGACGCCAGCCTCGGCTCGGGCGTGATCATCGACAAGGATCGGGGGTTCGTGGTCACCAATAATCACGTCGTGAAAGATGCCAACGAGATCGTCGTTCGCCTGAGCCAGGGAACCCGGCTGACCGCCCGGCTGGTGGGGGCCGACCCCAAGACGGATCTCGCCGTCCTCCAGATCAGCGGGAAAGTGACCACGGCCGCGTCCTGGGGCGATTCCGACAAGCTCGATATCGGCGACTGGGTGCTCGCCATCGGCAGCCCGTTCGCCCTCGACCATACCGTCACCGCCGGAATCGTCTCGGCGACTCAGCGCAATGACCTCCGGATCAACGAATATGAATCGTTCATCCAAACCGACGCCGCGATCAACCCGGGAAATTCCGGGGGACCTTTGATCGACCTGACGGGGAAGGTGATCGGGATCAATACGGCGATTTACACGTCGAACCAGAGCCAGGGCAACGAGGGAATCGGGCTCGCCATCCCCTCATCAATGGCCCGACGGATCGTGGAAAGCCTGATCAAGGACGGGCGCGTCATCCGCGGTTTCGTGGGTGTGAACATGGAGCTTCTCACGCCGGACCGAGCTCGTGCGATGGCAATCCCCGATGCCAAAGGGGCCTTCGTCAAGTCCGTCTTGCCTGGTGGGCCAGCCGACAAAGCAGGCTTACTCTCGGGGGACGTCATCGTCAAACTGAACGGGAAGGACGTTTCGGATCCCGACAGCCTCAAGCGACTCACAGCCGACCTCGCGGTCGGCGTGCGCATCCCGATCGGCGTCTACCGCGACGGCAAGCTGAAAGTCGTGGAAGTGACCATCGCCGAGTTCCCCGGGGCTCCGGTGCTGGCCTCCTACGGCTTCCGGGTCCGTGAGATCCCCGGCGAGGAGAACCAGAACCGCGGCGGCTCACTCGAGATCGACCAGGTCGTCCTGGAAAGCCCTGCGTTACGCGCGGGGCTTCGTCCGGGCCTAAGAATCCTGGCCGTCGGACCCACCCCGGTTCACACCAAGGCGGAATACGACGCCGCCGTCGCCGCCCTCAACCCCGAATTGGGCCTACCCCTCGTGGTCCAGACTCCCGATGGCCAGACCGGCTCCGTCACCATCAACATGGGCAACATCCCCATCCCCAGACGCTGATCGATCGACCGATAGTCCACCGATAGATTGCCCCCTCACTCCGCTGGCCCGTCCCTTTCCCTCGTTTTTCCCCGAGGGCGGGGCACGGGCAAGCACAATTCCAGGCTGAGCGCCCAGGGCGCCGGATCAAAATCCTAACGGCGGGCGGCGCCATGCTCAGGAGACGCTGGGCGGCGTTCGCCTTATTTATTTTTGGGATTTCGACCAGGCCGATCCACACCCGCCTCCAATCCGCACCATCGCCCTTGACTTGGACACCTGGTTTGCGGGACAGGGGTTTTTGAGCCGCGTCACTCGAACGAGAATCCAGGTAAGGGATTATGAAGAGGGAATCCCGAGGAACGAGCGGGATCCCGTTGTCAAGAGTCGAGTCAGGTCGGCTGAAAGGATCAGGCAAGCTGGGGAGGCGAGTTTACGAGTCAGTAGCCCTAACTGCTAAAATCATGCCAGGTTAGAATGACCGGTTACTGTCGTTCAACCTTCCGAAAAACTTGACCGTATTTCAGATGGGGGCTATAATTCCCCCGACAGCCGACGAAGAACAGCACGGAGCGAGGCTCGTTCGGGAGCGGGCAATCATCAAACCTACCGTGTCTGCGATCACCTTGGACCCGGGCCTGAGGACTCGTAGAGGAGATCTCGGTGCCCCGATACTCCGAAGCGACTCTGACCGCCATTAAACAGGCGGTAGACATCGTCGCAATCGTTGGTGAATACCTTCCTCTGCATCGTTCCGGTTCAAAATTTAAGGTTTTGTGTCCGTTTCACGACGATCACAATCCCTCGCTGGAGCTCAACCCTGAACGGCAATCGTTCAAGTGTTGGAGTTGTGGCGCCGGGGGTGATGTCTTCGACTTTGTCAAGGATTATTTGCGGGTGGATTTCCCCGAGGCACTCCTCATGCTGGCCGAACGGGCTGGAGTTACTCTGGAATCCGCACCCGCCGGAACGGGCCCGAAAGGGCCGACCAAGCGAGACCTGCTCGCGGTTAACGAGTGGGCCCAAAAGCAATACGGCGAGGCACTGGCACGCGATTCCGGCATTTTGAGCTACGTCGATGAGCGGGGGATCAACGCGGAGAGTGTGGCTCGATTCCACTTGGGCTACGCTCCTGATGGACGCGACTGGCTCACCACCCGTGCCGCCAAAGAAGGAATTTCTATTGACTTTCTGGAGCGAGCGGGCCTTGTCGTTCGATCTAAGGAGTCTCCCGGCCTGACTCGCGAACGGTTTCGCGGCCGACTGATGTTCCCGATTCACGACCTTCGAGGGCGAACCCTTGGTTTTGGTGGTCGGATTCTGCCCCAAGTGGAACGTTCTTTGGTCGCTGCGGGGAAAAATGTCGCAAAATACTTGAATAGCCCCGAAACACCTTTGTTTCAGAAGCGTAAGATTCTTTATGCGGCAGATCTCGCGTTGGCCCCGGCTCGCGAGATGGGTTGGGTGGCGGTCGTCGAAGGTTATACCGACGTGATTGCAGCCTACCAAGTGGGCTTGAGGAATGTGGTTGGCACCCTCGGCACCGCCTTGGGCGACGACCATGTCCTGATGCTCCGCCGACTCACCGACCGGGTCGTCCTGATTTTCGACGGCGACGACGCGGGACAGTCGGCCGCCGACCGCAGCCTTGAGTTGTTCCTGGCCCATGAGGTAGACGTCCGCGTGTTGACTCTTCCGTCCAAGCTCGACCCCTGTGAGTTTCTCCTGGCCGAAGGAGCGGATGCGTTCCGGGCCCTGGTGGATCAGGCTGTCGACCCGATGGCCTTTGCCATCCGGCGCGCGGAATCACGGTTCGATCTCAACTCGTTCGAGGATGCGCGGCGGGCGGCAGAATGGGTCCTCTCGATCTTGGCACGAGTGCCGAAGTCGTCCCGGATCGGCATGGATATCAAGATCGCCCGCGCCCTCGACACACTCTCCCGGCGACTTCGCGTCCCGGTAGACGTCTTGAAACAATCGCTGAAGCGGCTGCACATGGCGGCCGCGTCCGCCGCCTCCTCAGCCGCAGCCCGAAACCGGGCCCTGCCCGAAGTGGCGATGACCTCGGCCGAGGGAACGGCCCCGGCGCCGCCGGTCGTCCCGATCCGCCTGGCGGATCTCGACCCCATCGGTCGCGAGCTCCTCGAAATTGTTTTGAACCAGCCGAATGTGGTCGGACAGTTGATCTCGCGGGTGGCGGTCGCTTCGATCCGTGACGCCCCGTTGCGAGCAATCCTCCAGGCATGCTACGACCTGCACGCCGAAGGGATGACGCCCACGTTCGATCGGGTTGCACTGCGTCTCGACGACGCGGCAACGCGGGCTCTGGCCGCCGGCTTGCTCCTCCCGCGAGATCCGGCCCCCTTGCCCGATTATGCCCAGCCCGCTCCCTGGGAGGATTGTCTTGCGGGGGTGCTCGGCCGACTTGCCCAGCGCGACTGGCAAGACCACCTGCAAGATCTCAAAGATGCTTTGAAAGAAAACGATCCTGCTGCGCGGCCTGAAGAGTATCAAGCCCTGCAACGCGAATTGTACCGACACCATTCCATGCGGCCGGACACGAAGAAGAAAAACGCGTCCTGACCCCATCGTTCCGTCGTGAGGGAGGTTATTGGATGGAAAAGCTGGACGAGGGCCTCAAGACGCTCCTCGATTTGGGCAAACGCCGAGGGTTCCTGACGTTCGATCAGGTGAACGACTACTTGCCAGATGAGGCCAGTAGCCCGGATAAGATCCACGGCTTGCTCGAATCGCTCGACGAGATGGGGATTGAGCTGATTAACGAGGACGAGGCGGAATCACGCCTTCAGGCCTCGGGCGACTCCGATGATGAACCCGATGAACTGGTTGACGAGCCGAGCGACGATGATGACGGCGAACTGACGCCCGAAGACCTTGACGAGATCTCGCGGCGGATTGATGATCCGGTCCGGATGTACCTCACCCAGATGGGTGAGATCCCGCTCCTGACGCGCGACCAGGAAATCAACCTCGCCAAGAAGATCGAGATCACCCGCAAGCGGTTCCGCCGCAAGGTCCTCGAGTGCCACTTCGCGCTGGCCTTGGTCGTCGACGTGCTCAAGAAGGTCAACGAGGGGGACCTCCCGTTCGATCGCACGGTCAAGGTGTCGGTGACCGAGAATCTCGAGAAAGACCAGATTCTCGGCCGGATGCCGCATAACCTGGTGACGCTCGCGCACCTGATGGAATGCAACAACCGCGACTTCCGCTCGTTCATCCGTGAACGCGACAAGTCGGCGCGTCGCGCGTTGATGGTCGAGCTCAAGAGCCGCCGCCGCAAGGCCGTCAACCTGGTCGAAGAACTCTCGATCCGGACCCAGAAGGTCCAGCCGCTCATGAAGCGGCTCGAGCAGGTCGCCGCGCGGATGGGTGAGTTGGTGGTCCAGCTTCAGGACTACCGCGCAGGACGTGGAGGCAAGGAAGACCGCTCCAACCTGCAGAAGGAACTCAAGGACCTGATGCGGATCACCCTCGAAACCCCGAAAAGCTTGCGCAATCGGGTCGAGGCGATGAACTCTCGGTTCAAAGAGTACGAGCAGGCCAAGCGCGAACTCTCCGGCGGTAACCTTCGGCTGGTCGTCTCGATCGCCAAGAAGTATCGCAACCGCGGCCTCTCCTTCCTCGACCTCATCCAGGAGGGGAACACCGGCCTGATGCGGGCCGTCGACAAGTACGAGTATCGCCGAGGCTACAAGTTCAGCACGTATGCCACCTGGTGGATTCGTCAGGCGATCACTCGCGCCATCGCTGACCAGGCCCGGACGATCCGGATCCCGGTCCACATGATCGAGACGATGTCGAAGCTGCGCAACGTCTCGAAGAAACTGCTCCAGGAGAAGGGGCGCGAACCGACCATCGAAGAGACCGCCAAGGCCGCCAATATCTCGATCGAAGAGACACGGCGGGTGATGAAGATCTCTCGCCACCCGATCTCGCTCGATCGGCCGGTCGGCGAGAGCGAAGACAGCTACTTCGGTGACTTCATCGAGGACGAGGCTGCTGAGAGCCCGATCAACGCCGCCACCCAGGAAATGCTCAAAGAGAAGATTGATCAGGTCCTCAAAACCCTGACCTATCGAGAACGCGAGATCATCAAACTGCGTTACGGCCTGGGAGACGGCTACACCTATACCTTGGAAGAGGTGGGCCGGATCTTCAAAGTCACCCGCGAGCGGGTGCGGCAAATCGAAGCCAAGGCCGTCCGCAAGCTGCAACATCCTGTTCGCAGCCGGCAACTCGAGGGTTTCCTCGAGAGCACCGGTTGACACCGGACTTCACGACCGCCGGTCGCCTTCGAGCGACCGGCGGTTTTTTGTTGGCCTTACGGCCCGAATTGCAACGGCTCAAGAACCCCGACCGGCATCCGTCGATCGAACGCCGCAATCAAAAGGGACGCCGGGAAGAACTCCGTTCTCAGGCATCTGGAGATTGATTGGCCACTTCTGACGACTGACTTGACCGCGCGTCCGCACCGACCCGATGGAGACGATACGATGGCTGCCACCGCCGAGAATCTCCGTGAGCTCCACCAGCTCCACCAGCGAGCCAAGGCACTTCGCGACCGGATGACCTCGGGTCCCAAGACGCTCGCCGCGCGCCAGGCGGCGCTCGTGATTCGCAAGACCGCTCTCGAAGCATCCCGCAAGGCCGTTCAAGATTCCAAGGTCCAGCTCAAAAAGCGTGAGCACTCGCTCCAGGCACACCAATCCAAGATCGATGACCTCAAGGCCAAGCTCAACCTAGTCAAGAAGAACGAAGAGTACAAGGCGATCCAGAATCAGATCGCCAACGACAAGGCCGCCATCGAGAAGCTCGAAGGCGAAATGCTCGAAGACATGATGCGGATCGACGATCAAGCGGCCGCGCTCGTGACCGAGGAATCCGAATTCAAGAAGTTCGAGGGACAGGTCGCCGAGTTCCAGTCCGAAATCGAGTCGCAGGCCGCGGACCAGACGGCGCGACTCGAGGAGCTCGTGGCCGCGATCGTCGGCGCCGAGGCGATCATTCCCGAGGACCTCCGCGAACGCTACCGCCGGACCGTCAAGCAGCACGGTTCCGACGCCATGGCGTTCATCGAGAATCACGCCTGCTCGGGTTGTTTCGTCTCGATCACGGCGCAGATGATGAACGAGCTGATCAATAACAACTCGCTCAGCTTCTGCAAGACGTGCGGGCGGGTCCTCTACCTGGCTGAAGAAGACATCGCCAACACCCGCCGCTCGGCCCGATAAGGCCAGGCGAGCCGGCCGGCCGCGGGTCGATCCGGCTGGTTGACTCGCGCTCAGGCAATCTTATAATGTCTACCGACGAGCGACGGACCTATTTACGCTGCCAACAGCCCTGTCAAGTCCGTCGACCACCGCTCTTGACGTTCGATCGAGGAACGAGGCGATACCAATGGCCGCGAATGTGCTGGATTTCACCGACGCGAACTGGAAGTCGGACGTTTTAGACTCGGAAATCCCCGTGATTGTCGACTTCTGGGCTCCCTGGTGCGGTCCCTGCCGAATGCTCGCTCCGACGATCGAAAAGCTCGCGGGAGAGTTCGAAGGCAAAGTCAAGATCGGCAAAATGAACACCGACGAGAATCAGGAGACCCCCGGTGGTCTGCGAATCTCGGCGATCCCGACCGTCTTGATTTTCCACGGCGGCAAGGAAGTGGACCGGCTGGTTGGGGTCAACACCGAGTCGAAGTTCAAGGCTTCGCTCGAGAAGCTTGGGGTTTCCTGAGCGCGTGTCCCATCCTACCGTTCGAATCAAGGTGTGCGGGCTGACGAGCATAGCCCAAGCCTTGGCTTGTGCCACGGCGGGCGCTGACTGGGTCGGACTCAATTTCCACCCCGCGTCACCCCGCCGTGTCGACCCTGCGCTGGCGGCCGAAATCGTGGCCGCCTTACCAAGCCCGACCGAAGTGGTCGGGCTGTTCGTCGACCGGCCTCCCGACGAAGTGGCGGCCCTGGCCGATCGAACCCGAATCGGGATTGTCCAGCTCCATGGACAAGAACCCCCCGAAGACCTCCTCACGCTCAGCCATCTCCGACTCGTTCGCGCCTTCCGGATCGGAAGTGCCGAGGCGGTCGCGGCGATGGTGGCCTACTTGCGCAGGGCCGAAGACTTGGGACGGGTTCCGGACGAAGTTCTCGTCGATGCGTTCGTCCCCGGTCGTGACGGCGGGACCGGCCAGGCGATCGCGGACCATCTCTTCCCCCTGCTCCCTCCCCTGCCCCGCCTCATTCTGGCCGGCGGCCTGACCCCTGAGAATGTCGCCGAGCGAGTCGCCCGGGTCCGCCCCTGGATGGTCGACGTGGCGTCCGGAGTCGAGTCGGCCCCAGGCCAGAAAGACCCACTCCGCGTGGTTTCCTTCATTCGAGCCGCCCGATCTGCCGCCACCTAGACGTGCTCAAGTGACGGGGCGCAAATTCGTTGCTGAAGTCGCGGAGATCTGCGTCTGAATCGCCGAATTGACTTCCAACTGGGACTGCGAGCGCGCCGTCCGTTCCTGAATGGAATGGAATCCCCCGGGAAGCGGATCGGAACGGAACGGTGCGTGCCGCGCACGTCTCGGGTCGACTGGAACCAGTCCTCGCCATTGCACGGGCTGCGCTGAGGTTTCGATTCGGTCAAGCCGTAATTGCATCGCTCTTGACACACACGTACGCGTGTCTTATCATCCCTGACGAAGTGGAATGAACGGTCTCCTCTGTGAGACGGTTTCAGGGAGGTCGGCATGGAGAAAGATCGGCGAGGGCGGCGGCGGCAGCCCAATCAAGAACGGGGCTTGCGACCGCTCCATCCCCGGTTGCCGGGCGAGTGGACGAGTAAGGCGTTGCGGGTTGCGATGTCGAGTGAGGACTGGGCGCGGTTTGAAGCCCTGGTTCACAGCGCAACTCCGTTGGCTCCGACCCAGGCCCGGGCGCACGGGATCGTGATTTCTCACCTGATCGAGCGACCACCCGCCGTGGATCGCCCCGCTCCTGGGCCTTTCGATTGGATGGACTGGGAGCGGCAGAAGACCTTGAGGCTGCTCCACTCGGCGATCTGAGTGAGCAGAGCCGGCCCGTACATTTTTTTTTGGGATCGCTTGAGTGCGAGCCACAACGTCAGGCGTCGAGCTCCGCTTCGTGCCGGCAAAGGCCTAGGCTCCGGGACTTCGAGGCCGGACATCACACCGAAAAATCTCTCCTCGAAAATCGTGGATTGACGAGGGAGACGTTTGTTTCAGCCTGTTTCAAACAGGGTTCACTAGAACGTGAACACTTTTTTTCATGGTTCTCAAAGAAGGCGCTCCCTTGGCGACCGTTGTTCCCGGAGATGTGAAGGATCTTGCGCTGGCGGCCCTTGGCCTCGAGCGAATCAATTGGGCGGAGCGGGACATGCCCGTCCTCCGCGCGATTCGTGAGCGGTTTGAAGCCGAGAAGCCCCTGGCGGGCATGAAAATGTCGGCATGCTTGCATGTGACTGCCGAGACCGCCAACCTGGCGCGAACGCTGGTCGCCGGTGGCGCGGACCTGGTCCTGGTCGCCTCGAACCCCCTCTCGACGCAGGACGACGTCGCGGCGAGCCTGGTGCAAGACTTCAACATCCCGGTCTATGCGATCAAGGGTGAGGACGAGTCGAGTTACTACCGACACATCGCCGCCGCGCTCAAGCACAGCCCGAATGTGACCATGGACGACGGAGCCGACCTGGTCAGCGCGATGATCTTCATCGCCCTGAATCGGCTTGACGACCTCCACCCCGAGCTCAAGGCCTGGGCGAAGACCCTCTCCGCCGCCGAGCGAACGGGCCTTGTTGAAAACGTCGTCGCGAGCATGGAAGAGACGACTACCGGAGTGATCCGGCTCCGCGCCATGGAAAAGGACGGCGTTCTGAAGCTGCCGGTCATCGCCGTCAACGACGCCGAGACCAAGCACTTCTTCGACAATCGCTACGGGACCGGTCAGAGCACGCTCGACGGCGTGATCCGCGCGACCGACATGCTCCTGGCGGGCCGCCGGGTCGTCGTTTGCGGCTACGGCTGGTGTGGCAAGGGAGTCGCCTCACGGGCCAAGGGGCTCGGTGCTCACGTCATCGTAACCGAGGTCAACCCGGTTCGTG
The DNA here is from genome assembly GCF_045290345.1 of Singulisphaera photorubra. Taxonomy (GTDB): domain Bacteria; phylum Planctomycetota; class Planctomycetia; order Isosphaerales; family Isosphaeraceae; genus Singulisphaera. The sequence goes on from NZ_CP155447.1 coordinate 9,761,294, forward strand.
GTCTTGAAGCCGCGATGGACGGTTTCGAGGTCATGGAGATCACCAAGGCGGCGACCACCGGTGACCTGTTCATCACGGTCACCGGCAACATCCACGTCATCCGCGAAGAGCACTTCGCGCTGATGAAGGATGGCGCCATGATCTGCAACTCGGGCCACTTCAACGTCGAGCTGGCACTCGACTCACTGGCGAAAATGGCGACGACGACCAAGAAGAAGGTCCGTGAGTTCGTCGACGAATATGTGCTCGGCGACGGTCGGAAGCTCTACGTCCTCGGCGAAGGCCGCTTGATTAACCTGGCCGCCGCCCACGGACACCCGGCGAGTGTCATGGACATGAGCTTCGCCACCCAGGCGCTGGCGACCGAATGGTCGATCAAGCAGAAGGGCGAACTCAAGAACGCCGTCTACAACGTCCCCAAGGCCGTCGACCAGTGGGTCGCCGCCTTGAAGCTTCAGACGATGGGAATCGCGATCGATACCCTGACCGAAGAACAGCGCAAGTACCTCAACAGCTGGGAAATGGGGACCTGATCTCCCCGCGTCTCCACGCACGAACGCCATCGAGACTCGCTGGGCCGGCCGTCCTCATTCCGGGACGGCCGGCCCGAAACGATCCAGGAAGTTGTCCTTCAGACGCCTTGGACCCTTGTTGACCCTTTTATCCTTGAACGCTGGCGGGGCCAGAATCCTCACCGGTGGGAACCTACCCGATGCCCGAGATTCAACCGTTCCGGGGCGTCCGCTACGACATCGCTCGAGTCGGGGCGATGTCCGACGTGGTCGCTCCTCCCTATGATGTGATCGACGCGGCGCTCCAGGAGCGGCTCTACCAAGCGAGCCCGCACAACATCGTTCGGCTCGAGCTAAACCGCGAAGAACCGGACGACAACGCCACTGAGAACCGTTACACCCGAGCGGCCCGCTCCCTCCGGGAGTGGAACCGAGACGGAATCCTCCGGCAAGACGACCACCCCGCGCTCTACGTCTACCATCAGACGTTCGAGATCGAGGGACAAACCCACACGCGCAAGGGATTCCTGGCCCGTGTCCGCCTCGAAGCGTTTGGCGAGGGGAAGATCTACCCACACGAGCAGACGCTTTCCGGTCCGAAGGCCGACCGGCTCGCCCTCTTCAACGCGACCAAGTACAACCTGAGCCCGATCTTCGGCCTCTACCCCGACGCGGAAGCTGACGTCCTTCGTGCTGCTGAAGCGGGCATTCGCGACCGTACCCCTCTCGAGGCGACCGATCACCTGGGTGTGCAGAACCAGCTCTGGCCGGTCCTCGACCCGCAAGTTCACACGTTGGTCCAGGGCCTGATGGCCGCGAAGCCGATCTTCATCGCTGACGGCCATCACCGCTACGAGACCGGTGTGAAGTTCCGGGACGACCTGGCCGCCGCGGGCGAATTGACGGGCCCCAACGACCCGGCCAACTTCTGCATGATGATGCTGGTCGGCATGAGCGATCCGGGGCTGCTGATCCTCCCGACCCACCGGCTCGTCTCCGGCTTCCCGGGCCTCACGTCCGAAGCGCTCATCGAACGACTCGCCCCCGAGTTTGATGTTCGGATCGCGGGTGAAGGCGAAGCCGGTTGCCGCGCCGCCTGGGAAGAGATCGCCATGGGAGGCGATCAGGATGTGCTCGCCTTCGGCACGCGGGCCGACGGCCGCTGGTTGCTCGCCCAGCTCCGTTCCGACGCGATGATGGACACTCTCGCCCCCGACCACAGCGCCGAGTGGCGATCGCTAGGGGTGAGCATTCTTCACGAACTCGTGCTCAAGGCCCTCTTGAAGCCGGCCGAGCCCGCCGTCTGCCGCTACGTGCACCTGCTCGAGGAGGTCACGGCCGACCTGAACGCAGGCGGATGTGACCTGGCCTGCCTCGTCCCCCCCGCGGGCATGGAGCACGTCGAGTCAATCGCGTCGAATCTCGAGAAGATGCCCCCCAAGAGCACCTATTTCTATCCCAAGTTGCTCAGCGGACTCGTCATCAATCCGCTCCGCTAATGTAATGGCGATCGCAGGGTGGGTCGTTGAAACCCCACCCTGCTTCCGTCTCGCTGGAACGGAGCTCAGGCGGAAGTGGGTTCAAAAACGTCGACTTGCTCGGGAGCTTCCGGAGCCAGGAGCTCCTTGGCCTTGTCGATCGCCTCGGCGGTGCCTCGAGCGACGACGAGGAACTTTCCCGCCTTGACCTGGGTTTCAAACTTGAGCGCTTGGTCCTTGGGAACGCCCCAGCCGATCAGTGCGCCCCCCAACGCTCCAATCGCTGCTCCCGCAAGCGCCCCCTCCACCCCGCCCAGCAGAGCTGCGGCGAGAGGCCCTGCTACAACCACCGGGCCCACACCCGGCAGGATCAAGAACGCCGCCCCGACCAAGAGCCCGAAGAGGCCGCCGACCCAGGCTCCCGTCCCCGCGCCGGCCGCCGCGAAATCCCCCGTGTTGACGAAGCCGATCGGCTCCTCGCTCACCTGAAAGTCGCGTCCCACGATCGAGAGGTCGCTCATCGCGAACCCTCCCTGGTGCAACCGGCGCACCGCCCGCTCCGCCGAAGCATGATCAGGATAGACCGCCACGACGCTCGAACCTGAAGGTCTGTCCGCCTGGCTCATCGTCTAGTCTCCTCAAAGGAATGTGAGGCGAGATCCATTTTTGAGTGTAGCAGGTGCCATACCGAAACTTCGCAAGTTCTCTCCAAAGCGACGGCACGAGGTACTCAAAATAATGTTTTCGCTCACCTCGGATTTTCCCACATGCCTTTGCATTCCTCAGACCTCCGCTCATAATGACGAAGCCTTCGTTTCTGTCGAAAACTTGGCGCAGTCTCGGATCTCGACAGAGTCACTCCTTTTTGTCTTGATAAGTCCCTGGATCACTTGGTGATGGCCGATTTTCCCCGCAACCTGCCGATCACAAGTCCCCCGATCCGCCTGGCCGTATGCGTCTCGGGGGGCGGGCTGTCCCTCCAGAACTTGATCGACCTGATTCGGGCCGGCAAGCTCAACGCGACGATCAGCCAGGTGATCGCGAGCCGTCCCAGGATCGGAGCGATTGCGCGGGCCGAGGCCGCACAAATCCCCGTCGTCCTGGCCACACGGGGAAAGTCCCAATCGCTCGCGACCTTCAGCGCCTCGGTGTTCGACCCAATCCGCCAGGCCAAGGCCGACCTGGTCGTCCTCGCCGGATTCCTATCGCTCGTGGAAATCCCGCCCGACTACACCGGCCGGGTGATCAACATCCATCCCTCGTTGATCCCCGCCTTCTGCGGCAAAGGGTTCCACGGTCGCTCGGTCCACCAGGCCGTGATCGAGGCAGGGGCCAAGGTCTCCGGCTGCACCGTTCACTTCGCCGACATGACGTACGACACGGGGCCGATCATCCTCCAGCAAACCGTCCCGGTCCTGAACGACGATACGCCGGAACGCCTCGCGGCTCGCGTCTTCGAAGCTGAGTGTCAGGCGCTTCCCGAGGCGATCGCACTCTACGCCTCCGGCCGACTCCAGGTTGAAGGGCGACGGGTTCGCATACTTGATCCCATCTGAATTGATGATGTCCTGTTGAACAGAGCCTGTCCAACAGCCTCACGACCATGGTCGGGAGAACACTGTGAGCAAGACAGTTCGCGAACGACTGAGCGAAGCGTTGAACGAGATCGACCGCCCCGGCTCGTTCTACTTCAGCGGTAGCTCGCCCGCCGTTTTGCCAGGGTTGGAGATTAAAGGTCTGGGTCCGATCGGGTTGCCGCTCGCCCCCAAGCAGGCGAAGGAGCTGATCGAACATTGCCACCAGGCTCCATACGGCAAGGGCGAGAAGACCCTCGTCGATCGGAGCGTTCGGCGCGTCTGGCGGCTGGAGCCGGACCACTTCACGTTGACCAATCCCGAATGGAACCGATTCATCGCGACGACGGTCAGCAAGGTTCAGGAAGCACTCGGGTTGGAGAAACAGAAGCTCGAAAGTCACCTCTACGACCTCTTGCTCTATGAGCCCAAGAGCTTTTTCTTACCGCATCGTGACGGCGAAAAGCTCAATCGGATGGTCGCAACACTAATCATCGCGCTCCCTTCAACCTTTGAGGGGGGCGAACTGGTGGTCCGTCACGACGGCCGCGAAGAGACGATTGATTTTCGAAAGCCCGATGACAACCCTTTCGACATCCACTTCGCCGCATTCTACGCCGATTGTGAGCACGAGGTGCGTCCGCTCCGAAAGGGCTATCGCCTTGCCCTGGTCTACAACCTGACACTCGCGAAATCGAAGAAATCGATCACCGCGCCTCGGGAGTCGGAACACGTCGCGCGGATCGGCAAGTTGCTCCAGGATTGGGCGGCGGACGACACAGCCCGGAAGCTGGTGATCACGCTCAACCACCAGTACACCGAAGCAGGGCTCACATGGAATGCGCTCAAAGGCGTCGATCGCACCAGGGCGAAAATTCTCAACGAGGCCGCGCGGCAGGCGGGTTGTAAGGCTTACCTGGCGTTGCTGACGCTCCACGAATCAGGCGCAGCCGAGGAGAGCGGCAACGGTGGCCGCTACTCGGGGAGGTGGGGAGGATACGGTGGGTATGGCAACGGCAACGCCGACGATTATGAAATGGGAGAGGTTTTCGAGACGGAACTGACAGCGAAGTCATGGAGCGACAGCGACGGCAATCCGCTCCCGATTGGTGAGCTGCGGGTCGAGGAAGACGAGCTTCTTGAACTTGATACCGAGGCGCTCAGGGATGTCGAGCCCGAGGAGGAGTTCGAGGGCTACACGGGCAACGCCGGCATGACCATGGATCACTGGTACCGACATGCTTCGATCGTTCTTTGGCCCGAGCGACGCCATTTCGAAATCCTCTGCAACGGCAATGGCAGGAACGGCGTCCTTGAATTGGAGCGAATGGTCACGCTTCTGAAGCGATCCAAGCCTGGCGAATCCAAAGCTCTCAAGTCCCAATGCCTCGAGCTTGCCAAAGCCATCTTCACAACTTGGCCGGAACAAGAATTTGGCTGGTCGTACCCCGGCGAGTCCAAACCGCCGGATCTCTTGAACGCTCTGGGAGAACTTGGCGCACCGGAGTTGATCAGCGGCTTCTTCCGAAATCTCCTGACCCAGGATGTGACTCTCGAGTTCGGCAATTCAGCCGCAACGATTTGCGGAAAGTACGGCTGGGCAACCTTTCAGGACGACCTTCAGGCCGCCTTGGAATCCACGTCCAGCCAGTCGCTGGCACGCAACGTAAGATTGCTCGAACAAATCTGTTCATCCAAATCCGGGAAGAAGCCGGGATGGGGCAATCTCTGCACCATTCTCGCGAAGACATTTGTGGCGGCCTTGAAGCGAATCGATCGCGAGCCTACCAAACAAGATTGGCGTTCGCGGGACGTGGACCGGGCGGTAGTGCTCGCCGGATTGGTGCGTTCACTGATTCTTGCCGATCAGACCGCCTTGCTTTCAGACGTTGTGAAGCACATCCTGGCAACGCCGAAACGATATCCACTGACAACCACGCAAAAGGCAGCGTTGACGAGCCTTCGCCCCTGGCTCGTGAAGAATCTCAAGTCGTCCTGCGCCCCGCTGAACAATTGGCTGGTCTCATGCCGGGAGCGACTCGAAACCCTCACGGCAAAGCAGCCGGCGCCACCGAGGACGTTTCGCCGCGCGGCCAAGATCGCCTGCGTCTGTGCCGACTGTGCCGAACTGAAACTATTTCTTGAGGATCCACACGAGTCGGTCCACCGATTCAGGGTCAGACAGGACCGCCGCAGTCATCTCGAAACCATAATCAGGAATGCCCACTGCGACCTCGATGTGGTCACTGATCGGCGAGGATCACCGCAGACGCTGGTCTGCACCAAGAACCTGGCATCGTTTCATGAGAAGACGAAAACATTCCGTCAAGACCAGACGCATCTGGCAACGCTCCAAGCCATCGAAGCCGAACTACCGAAGTGAACGAGCGGCGCGGCCGAATCCGCGGAAACCGCACCTGAGAGCGAGAAGAGTCCTCCAACCGGGGCTGGCGGGTGGCTCGCATTCCGCCCCCGTTGCGCGGAGAAGTTGACCACGGACCGAGTCCGGTCCTCAGCGACCGGATCACTCGGTCTGGGATCGACTTGAACGAAACTCGGTCACACTCTCAAGGCGTCGTCAGCCTGCCACCGAGGTCAGTGCCCGAGAGCTCAGAGCAAAAGATGCTCCAAGCTGGATAGCCCGATCGGCTCCCGGCTCGCAAACGGTTCCGCATGCGCGACCCCCACGGTGTGTCCCCAGAACCGCGAGCGATCGCGGACGGAATCGATCACGCCAGGAGCGCCCTCCGGCTGGTTGTCCACCAGTTGCGAGCGATAGCAACGCAGCGCGTTGAGCTTCTCCTCGAGTTGGTCGCTGATGTCGACCATGAAGGTCGGTCGTTCAACGATCCGCAGATGAACGCTAAAGTAATAGAAGATCCGCGAGGGGTGGAACGGAGTTCCTGGGATATCGGACTTCGAGAGCTTGCTCCAGAACCGGGCCCCTTCGACGAGTTGGGTTGCGGCGGTGTGGTCGGGGTGGGCGTCTTCCCAGTAGGGGGCGAACAAGATCCGCGGCCGAACCTCGCGGAAGAGAGCCGCCAGCGTACGGCGATGGGCCAGGGTCGGCTCGAGACTGCGGTTGGGTAGACCGAGGTTCCTCCGCCAAGGGTTCTTCAACGCCAGGGTCGCCGCGGCCGTCTCCTGCTGCCGGCGCTCGACGCTTCCCAGCGGTGTGGGCTCTCCACTGGTCAGGTCGAGAATTCCGACCTTCCACCCTTGATCGAGCAGACGAACGATGGTTCCTCCCATACCGAGCTCGGCATCATCCGGGTGCGGCGCAATGACCAAGGCATCAAGCATCGTCAAGGATCTCCAGCAAAGTGAATCAGGTGTCATCCTGACATAAAAACAAGTAAGGCGACATAAGGCCGAAATTCAAGGAGGGAGCAGTTCCGAATCCTCAGCCCCCTCGACGCCGAATTTCCGTTCTTTCGGATTGGCCCAACGAATCACTCTTTCCGCCGCCGTACTGGGATCTCGACTTCTCCCAACGGATCCCCGTGATACGCTCCACGACCCGGATCGCGGACAGCACGGTCGCCATCGTTCCCTGGCCTGGAAAAACCGAGTCGCCCACGACCCAGAGACCGGGGCCGAGGAGGTCGGAACCAACGGACAGGAAGTTGCTATTCCAACGCGACATAGGAGCCCCGCCAACGGCCCCCTCGGATCGCCGCGTGTATCGGGCAAAACTGCGGGGCGTCGCGAACTCTTCATGGACAAGCGCGCCCGAAGCGCCTGGCAGAGCCGTTTCGAGCGCACCGAGGAGCCGACGGCGATAGTCGGCCTTCTTCGCGGCGTAGGCCGCGCGATCGAGTGAGGTCCAGCTCACCGGCTCGGTATGGGTGGAAAGCGTCGCAACGCGAACGTCCGACGGACCATAACCTTCGTCGTCGGGCGCCGAAAGCGAGATCAGCACATTGTTGCCATCGTGGGTCGGGGCGTCGTACGACTGCAAGACGTGATGAAAGAGAGGCGAATCGTCGGGAATCCGCTCTCTGGCGATCGCGAGATAACCGGTGAAGGCGCTCCAGGCGGGGCGAGACTGCCGCTCGCTTCGGCCCAAACTTCCGGTGAGAGGACGACCCAACAGCCTCGCCGCAATGTCGAGCGGGAGATTCATGGCCACTTGCCGCGTTCGTAGTCGTTCCCGACGCCTGGTGACGACGGCAAACTCGCCCGGACCTTGCCGATCGATCGCATCGACGAGACAGGCGGTCCGGAGATCGCCACCGAGTTCGCCAAGACGATGCCCGATCCCCTCGACAAGTCGTTTCATCCCCCCGAGAGGTCGTCTCAGGCCCAGTCGGTAGGCCTGCAGGCAGGCCGCGGCATTGGCGAACGGGACGGATTCCGGTCCCGCCTGGGCCGTGTCCTGGAGCAACATCGCGATCAAGCTCCGAAACGAGCGGTCGCGGTCGAGCCGGAAGAGCCTCAAAACGTCCTGAACGGTCATGAAGGCAAGGGTCCCCGCAAGGACCCCGGAAAGTCCAAGGATCCGGAGGTCGTGCCACAGGTCGGCGACCCTCGCGACCGGCATCCGAGGGATCTGACCGGCCGCCCGGAAGAGCGTGCCCCCGACCGCCTCCTGTAACCGCCAGAACGCCCGCCCCGCTCGCGGATGATCGGGAAAGACTGACGAAGACTCGCGCTCGAACTGTCCTGGTTCGGTGCCAAGCTCGAAGGATCGGTCGGGCAGGTGGACTCGATAACCGGGCGTGGATGCGGTCGGCAGATCGACGCCCAAAGTCGTCAGGAGATCGCCGATCGGCTCACCTGGGTTCAGACCCATCAGGGCGGTTGCGCCGGCATCGAATGTGAAGCACTCTCGCCCAAAATAGCCAGCGCAGCCCCCAAGCTTGGTGTGCGCTTCGAGCAAGGCGACGCGGAGACCAAATCGTTGCACCAGGGCGGCCGTGGCCAGGCCTCCCATGCCTCCACCCACCACGATCAGGTCGTAAATCGAGTCGTCCCCCATGGCCACTCCTGGAGCGTTCTCGAGCAATCACCGCATGCTTGGAGTTTAGCCGGGCGACAAGCCTCATGTCGTCGCTGTCGTTCCCAAAAGGTTGACGGCTGTGCTAGACTAGCCATTATTGAGCAAAGCCAAGGTGATGAGATGACGGCGGACGTCCGGTCGAACCGTCCAACCGTGGTTCGCTGAACCGATTGTGGAGCCATTGGGAATGCCTGAACTCGTCAAAATGGCGGAATTGAGCGAGTTGCCTCCCGGAATGTCCAAGGAAGTCGAACACGACGGACGGATTTACGCCCTATTTAACGTAGACGGCAAGATCACTGCAATCGACGGGATTTGCCCTCACCAAGGGGGGCCACTCGCCGATGGCCCGCTGGAGGGGACCCTCGTCACTTGCCCCTGGCACGGCTGGCAGTTCGACGTCTGCACCGGGAAGACTCCACTGGGTTCCAAGCTGAAGCAGACGGTTTACGAAGTCAAAGTTGAAGGCGAAGATGTCTTGGTCTCCGTTCCCTGATCGTGGTTCCCCCTTTCGCGGAGGACGACATTCATCCTCCCATCGCGATCCGGCCCTCTTACCGCAATTGAACCCGGTGACGAATTTTCGCTCGTTCCGAAACGGCGACTCGCCCGCGCTGGCGGACCTCTGGAATCGGGGAATCCCCAATCTGGGAGCCGCCGGTCCCTTGAGCGGCCACGAATTCGATTCCCATGTCGTCTCGAAGCTGAACTTCGACGCCAAGGGTCTGATCGTGGCTGAGCGGGACGGTCGAATCCTCGGCTTCGCCCACGCAGGGTTCGGGCCCGACGAGCCGGTCGGTCCTCCGAACCGTCTGAATTTTGAGATCGGCACGATTGCGATGCTGGTCGTCGAACCCGGCTCCGAGGACGTGGAGCTCGAGACCAACCTGGTCCTCGCCGCCGAGCGGTATCTCCGCGGCCACGGAGCGAAAGTGATCTACGCGGGGGGACAGTTCCCGCTGAATCCGTTCTACTGGGGAATCTACGGCGGAAGCGAATACGCGGGAATCCTTTCGACCCACCACGGCTTTCTCAGGGCGATCCTCCGCGCGGGCTACGAACCGGTGAGCGGCACCGTGTTGATGGAGGCCGATCTCCACCGACCGGAGATCCGTGAACCGAGGTCGCCGCTGATCCGCCGCATGGCCCGGGTCGAAGTCGAGGACGATTCTCTGCCCGACAATTGGTGGGAGGCGGTCGCGATCGGCAATTATCGGCCGACCTCTTTTCAACTCCTCGCCAAGGCCGACGATCGCGTGCTCGCGCGAGCCACGACCTGGGATATGAGCTGGTTCGGGCGCCGCGAGAATGGGCTCCGATTGGGCCTGATCGCCATGGGCGTCGACCCCGAACATCGCCGCAAGGGATACGGCCGGCATCTCGTGGCCGAGATCCTCCGCCGCTCACGTGGCGAGATGATCTCGAGCGTCGCGCTCCAGACCCGGGCGACCAACACCCCCGCCCTGGAACTCTACCAATCGCTCGGCTTTGCCCCTTCCGAGACGTCCATCCTCTATCGCCTCCCCGGCCCGCTCACCGCACGATCGGATTCGTAGCCTGGCTAGCTCGACGGCGACACGAATCGGTGCGAAGCTTCCGTTCCAGCGCAAGCCGATCAGCCAAAGCCCGCGGGGCTCGCCACTTGACGAACCACCTAGGCTGGGATGTGGCCAATCTGTGATTTCATGGTAAAAGCTCTCGGACAACGCAGTCCGAAGCCCCGGGAGGACAGGCGTCCCCGGTGAAATTCGCAGAACGATCGATCTTGACTTGAGGCCTTGATTTTCCATGGGACGACCCCTGAACCGACACGAACTCCGCGCCCACGCGGAGGCCGCCGAGGCCCTCGGTCTCAATACGCCTTCCGAAACAAAGCGGCGGTCCGAGCCGACGGAACGTCGGGCAAAGCCTGAACTGCAAATGCGTATGCGGGTCGTCTGGGCGGTCTGCGACATCGGTGGGCGAACGGTCAAGACCTTCGACTATCCCAACAAGGCCGACGCGGAAGCGCTGGCGCTCCAGCTCAAGGCCAAGGGCAAGGGAAACCACTTCGTGCGGTCGCTCAAGGAGCCCATGATCTAACGGGTTCCCGAGCGTGCTCTTTCGATCTGGGCTCCGAAGAAGCGGGGCGACCAGCGTGCCATCAACCAGTCGAACGGGCCTGGGAGCCAGTGAGCCAGGGTCACGGTCCACCAGGCGGCGGCGGACGGAATCAGGAACGCTTTTCGCCGGTCAATTCCCCGGACGATCGCCCGAACCACTTTTTCGGTCGACGTTCCCTTGGGAAGCGGACCCCGCGACTCGCCCTCGCCGAGAGCGACCTGGAAGAACTCGCTCTCGGTCTGCCCCGGGCAGGCCGCCCAGACCCGGACCCCAGTCCCCCGCAGCTCGTAACGCAGGCTTTTCACCAGACCGTTGACCGCATGCTTGCTTGCGACGTAAGCCGCCGAATAGGGGAGTCCGATCGAGCCCAGGACGGACGAGATTTCCAGGATTTGCCCCGTCCCTCTCGCTCTCATGGAACGGACCCCTTTTTGCGTGAGGTCGATGAGAGCGAGCAGGTTGACTTCGATGATCTGGCGAATGATTTTGGGGTCCTGGTCGGCGAACTCGTGATAATGACCCAGGCCGGCATTATTGACGAGGAGATCGACCCCGCCCGGAAACTGCTCGGCCCGCTCCCAGAGTCGGTCACGGAAGCCGGGATCGGCGAGGTCGCCCGCGAGAATCTCAACCTGGCCGGGAGGAAGTTCTTGGGCGAGGCTCTCCAGCCGGTCGAGGCGGCGGGCGGTCGCCAGCACGGTCATGCCTCGGTCGAGCACGAGCTGGCGAACCAATTCCCGCCCCAGCCCGGATGAAGCGCCTGTGACCAGGGCGTAACTCGGCATTTGAGAGCGAACTCCGAAGCAGTAGAGCGTGTCCAGCAAACCGGAATCGGTTCCGAGATCAGGGTGGGTTGTCCCTGGTCGTACGATGAATTAAGATCATTGTACGCGAGTTTCCCCCGAAAAGAGCTGGACTCCTTAAGTCCAAACAAGAGGATTGACGTGGCCACTATCGACGACCGCCAGACCGCGACCAACCGTCAACCAATGACCGGAGCCGATGTCCTGGTCGAGTCTCTCGTGCGCCACGAGGTGGATGTCATCTTCGCCTATCCCGGCGGAGCGAGCATGCCGATGCACCAGGCGCTTACTCGCCAACGGGATAAGATCCGCACGATCTTGCCGCGGCACGAGCAAGGGGGCATCTTCGCAGCCGAGGGTTATGCCCGGACCACTGGCAAGCCCGGCGTCGTCATGGCCACCTCGGGCCCCGGAGCGCTCAACCTCGTGACCGGCCTGGCCGACGCCAAGATGGATTCGCTCCCGCTTGTGGCGATCACCGGGCAGGTTCCCAGCCATGCGATCGGCAGCGACGCGTTCCAAGAAACGCCGATGGTTGAGGTCTGCCGTGCAATCACCAAGCACCACTACCTCGTCCAGAACGCGAAGGACATTGCTCGGATCGTCAAAGAGGCGTTTCACATCGCCTCCACGGGACGTCCCGGTCCGGTCCTGATCGATATCCCGAAGGACATTCAGAACACGATCGTCGCCAACCCGAACTACGACGTCGCCATGGATTTGCCTGGCTATCGTCTCCCTCCGGCCCCCTCGGCCGTGAAGATTCAGGAAGTCCTCGCCGCGCTCAAGGGGAGCCGTAGGCCAATCATTTATTGCGGTGGCGGAGTGATCGCCTCCAACGCTGCCGAGGAGCTTCGCGAGTTCGCCATCAAGGCGGGCATCCCCGTCACGATGACGCTCCAGGGGCTGGGCTCGATCCCCAATGAGCATTATCTCTCGCTCAACATGCTTGGCATGCACGGGACCGTTTACGCCAATCTCGCGATCAACGACGCCGATTTGCTGCTGGCCCTGGGCGTCCGGTTCGACGACCGGGTGACCGGCAAGCTCAGCGAGTTTGCCAAGCACGGCCGGATCGTCCACGTCGATATCGACGCCTCGGAGATCAACAAGAACAAGACCGCACACATCGCGATCAATAGCGACGTCAAGTCGTTCCTGCAGGCAATCACCCCCTCGGTCGAGCCGGGGGACTGGCGCGAGTGGCACCAGCAGCTCGATGCCTGGCGGGCCAGCGATCCGATGACCTACGACCAGCGGGATGATGCGATCATGCCCCAGTACGTCATCGATCAGTTCTCGAATATCGCCAAGGGCGATTTCATCATGGCGACCGGTGTCGGCCAGCACCAAATGTGGGCCGCCCAGTGGACCCGATTCACGGCCCCGCGTACCTGGATCACCTCCGGGGGCCTGGGCTCGATGGGTTTCGGTCTCGCCGCCGCGATGGGGGCTCAGGCCGCTCATCCCGACGCCTTGGTTGTCGATATCGACGGCGACGGCAGCTTCCTGATGAACATTCAGGAACTCGCGACCGTCTACTGCGAGAGCCTGCCGGTCAAGGTGATCGTGCTCAACAATCAGCACCTGGGCATGGTCGTGCAGTGGGAAGACCGGTTCCACGCCGGCAACCGCGCTCACACCTACCTCGGTCCGATCGAGCATCCCGAGGCCACCGGCGAAGGGGAAGGCAGTCTCCCCGAGGTGACTTACCCCGACTTCGTGGCGATCGCCAAGGGGTTCGGCGTCAAGTCGCGGCAGATCCGCCATAAGTCGGAGGTCATCGACGCCCTGAAAGAGATGATCGCTCATCCTGGGCCCTATGTCCTCGACGTGCTCGTCCCCTACCAGGAACACGTGCTTCCGATGATTCCGTCCGGTGGCACCGTTCGCGACATTATCAAGAGCTAACGTCACAGAACATCGAGCGTTCCGCCCCATTTCTTGTCGGAGAGGCCCCGGCCTCTCCGACAAAAGTCGAGGAACCGGTGTCGTTGGATTGAAAACGACGACACCAGCCTTGATAATAGGGGCTTGAGGCCGATGTCGAATTCCCGAAATGCCGGTTCGTTGCCCACCCAGCGGGGATGGCGTCCTGGCGGGGAGTGCCCTTCGATGAGCCAAGACCCGCAAGATCAAATGCCCAGGCGCCATCCCAAGTCTCCGCCGTCGGCAACCAAAAAAGCCGCCGCGAAGCCTGATGATGGCCTCGAACCGTCGACGTTTCGCCCCAACCCGAAGAAAGGGGCGAACGGCACCAAGTCGACTACGCCCCCCACCACGGCGAGTGAACGCGAGCCGATGCCCTCGGCCCCCGGGCTCTGGGAGCGGATCCTCTTCGGTCGTGTCAGCTCTGGCCAACTCGCCCGTTTCTGTCGCCAGTTCGCGGCCTATCTGGACGCGGGTGTCGACCTTCTGAAAACTCTTTCAAGCCTGGAAACCCAGTTCGCGCGGACAGCGCTCGGACCGGTGATTAGCCGGATCCGACTGGCGATCCGCCAAGGGGACAGTCTCACCGAAGCGGTTTCCCGCGAGCCACAGGTGTTCGACTCCCTGTTCGTCAGCCTGATCAAAGTCGCCGAGATGCGCGGGGGTATCCCTGAAACGCTCCATCGCCTCTCGAGGCACTACGAAGCCCGCCAGAGCCTGATCCGCCAGGCCCGCTCGGCGATGATCTATCCGATCGCGGTCTTGGTCATCGCCTCGGGTGTGGTCGCCCTGATCACGATCTTCTTGCTTCCGCAGTTCATCGCCATGCTCAAGGATGTGGCACGTGGCGCCCAACTCCCCCTCCCTAGCCGGATCCTGATGGCCTTTAGCGCATTCGTGGGATCGTCGGGCTGGTGGATGATGCCCTTGGTCATGATCGGGGGCCCGATCGCGCTGATCAAGCTCTATCAAACCAAGGCCGGCAAGGCTCTGATGGACCGGATCGCCCTCTATATTCCAGTCCTCGGACTCCTTCTGAAAAAGATCGACACCAGTCGGTTCGCGCGAACGCTCTCCGTCTTACTCGGTTCCGGGGTCGACGTCGGTACATCACTCGATCTGACGGCCGGCGTCCTGCAACTCGATCCGTTCCGTGAAGCGGTCCGAGGCGCTCGGGGTGCCGTTCTGAGCGGCGATACCCTCACCGCGTCGCTCGACGCCTCACGTCGATTTTCCGTCGACGTCATCGCGATCATCGACTCTGGCGAAGAGACAGGCAAACTTCCCGAGAGCCTCGACCGCCTGGCCGACGACTACGACGAGCAGGTGGCCTACATGGTCAAGAACATGGGCCAGCTAGTGCAACCGATCCTTATGGTCATTCTCGGCGGCATCGTCTTCTTCATCATCCTGGCCATCTTCCTCCCGTACCTCTCCATCCTGACAAACCTGGCAGGGGGATAACCTCCTGCGGCCAAGGACATGAAGACCCAGGCATCCGTAATGCCCGGCCAGCAATAACCTGACTTTCCCGTAGGGTTCATGCCCCGTCGTACCCACTTTTTCTCGACGGGGTCGTGAACGGCCCTGATGTGATCGAGGGTCCAACGATCCCCAGTAGGGCAGGATTCGATCCTCACCGCGAATCGATCGCGATTTGATGATAACTTCACAACTGGTTCGACGAAGCTTTGCCCGCAGCCTGGCCACGCGCCACCATGGACCTCGAGCAAGCAGTCAACGCAGGTGAGTGGGGCCAGCCCTTCAGGACTGTGACGGCAGGCCACGCAAATGCCTCGATGGTTTCAGGCTCCAGAACCTTGTCGGGAGTTTGCTCTCCGAGTACCCTCGGCACACCGCCACGGAGACGAACGCATCGATTCGAGGCCTTGTGGCGTGGGAGAACCGTTGATGGATAGGTCTGTGGTCCGAAAAATCGTCGCCGTCTCGCTGGTGATCGTGTCTGCGCTGGCAAGCCAACACCACGCCGAAGCGGCCGAAAGCACGAGAGCAGGGGCGGCAAGTGTGGCCATCACGCCCAAGCAGCCAACCTGGATGGCCGGGTACGGAAGCCGAACCAAGCCGTCGGAAGGAACCATCCATGACCTCTGGGCCAAGGCCCTGGTCCTCGAAGATGAGTCGGGCCGAAAAGCCGCGTTGGTAACTCTCGACCTCTGCGGGATCGGGCGCGAGCTCTCCTTGAAGATTCGCGACCGCCTCAAGTCAGAGCTCGGAATCGACCGCGACCATGTCGTCCTTTCTTGCTCGCACACGCATTCCGGCCCCGTCGTAGGGGATAATCTGATCGGCATGTATCCGCTGGACGAGGCCCAGCGCAAGGTCGTGCTCGACTATGCCAAATTCCTCGCGGACTCGATCGTCAATGCCACCGCCCAGGCCGTGAAGAACCTCGCGCCGGCGAAGCTGGCCTGGGGCACGGGAAAAGCCGATTTTGCGGTCAATCGACGCAACAACAAGGAGCCACAGGTCCCTGAGCTCCGCGATCGCCTCGCACTCGAAGGCCCAGTTGATCACGACGTCCCGGTCCTGCGCGTCCAAGGAGCCGACGGCAAGACGAAGGCCATCGTCTTCGGCTACGCCTGCCACTGCACGGTCCTCTCCTTCAACAAGTTCTGCGGGGACTACGCCGGTTTTGCCCAACTCGCCGTCGAGAAGAATCATCCCGGAGCGCAAGCGATGTTCGTCGCCGGCTGCGGGGCCGACCAGAATCCGCTCCCTCGCCGCACTGTCGAGCTCGCCCAGGGATATGGAGAGCAACTCGCCAAGAGCGTGCAGCGCGTCCTTGAATCGCCGATGGAACCGATCACGACCCCGTTGAAGGCATCCTACTCCGAAATCGATCTCGGCTTCGGCACGATGCCGACGCGCGCGGAGATCGAGAAGGAGGCGAAGTCGACGACGCTCGCGATCGCAAACCGCGCCAAGTCGCTACTTCAGGCTCTGGATGCAAAGGGCCAGTTGCCAGCGAGCTATCCGTATCCCGTCCAGGCCTGGCGGCTCGGCGGATTGACCTGGATCTTCCTGGGCGGCGAAGTCGTCGTCGACTACTCGTTGCGGATCAAGCGCAACCTCGGCTCTTCCCATACCTGGGTTTCGTCGTACTGCAACGACGTCTGCGCCTACATTCCCTCGCTCCGAGTGCTCAAGGAGGGGGGATATGAAGGGGCCACCTCGATGGTCTATTACGGCCATCCCACCGTGTGGTCGGAAAAGGTGGAAGAAGACATCATTGATGCCGTCAACCGAGCTGCGAAAACGGTGGAACCATCGCATTGAACCGGAACGTCGTGGGCGGCGATCGCGTCAACCAGGCTCGTGATGAGCGCGGTGGAGCGAAGATTCCGCGGGCTTGACCAGGAGCCAGGCAACGCCCCCGACCAAACCGACCGCCGCGCAAATGGAAGACGAGACGGTCATGGCGTACGTCACCCCGAAACGGCTCGCGACGTAGCCGGTCCAGAGCGAACCGAGCGGGACGGAACCCGAGTAGGCAATGATCCAGATCGCCATCACCCGCCCCCGCAGGTGGTCGGGGAGCGCGTTCTGGATCATTGTCTGCGTCGATGCATAGAACAAGACAGCGCCAAATCCCACTCCGAACAGACAGACAGAGGCCGTGACCAAACGCGTGGTAGGGTACGCGACCAGCCCTGCCAGCGGAGGGAACCAGGCGGAGGCCGCCAGCGAGACGGCGAAGAGGAGCAGCCCGACCAGCACGAGCCACTCCTTGCTCTCGACCGTACTGAACGAGGCCATCCAGAGCGCTCCGACCGTGGCACCGACCCCACTGCACGCCAGGAGCACGCTATAGCCCCGGACGTCCGTCTCCACAACACGCGTGGCGTAGGCCGGGATCATTGAGTCATAGCCCATCCCCACGATTCCGAAGAAGGTCATGAGCAGGAAGAGGACCATGACCCTGCGATCGCTGGCGATGAAAGCAAACCCTCCCAACACTTCCGCCAATCCCTTGGCCCCTTGCGGGCGGCGACGATCGGGAAGCTTGATCATGAGCACGGCGACGATCGCGGCGATATAACTGGCGCCATTCAACGCGAAACAGACGGTCGCGCCGAGCCCCGCATAGATGACACCTGCCAGCGCCGGCCCGATCACTCGCGAGGCATTGAAGAGGCCGGAGTTGAGCGCAATCGCGTTGCTCAAGTCAGCGCGACCGACCACGTCGTAGAGAAAGACCTGGCGGCTGGGCATCTCGAACGTCACGCAAACACGGGTGAGCATCAGGATCACGATCAGATGCCAGACCTGGACGATGCCGAAGCCGACCAGCAAGGTGACGGCAAAGGCCAGAACC
The DNA here is from genome assembly GCF_045290345.1 of Singulisphaera photorubra. Lineage (GTDB taxonomy): Bacteria > Planctomycetota > Planctomycetia > Isosphaerales > Isosphaeraceae > Singulisphaera. The sequence continues at coordinate 9,779,031 of NZ_CP155447.1, forward strand.
ATCTGCGCAACTTCCATGATCAAAATCATCCGCCGGGGGACGACCCGGTCGGCGATCACCCCCGCGATGAGCCCCACGGCCAGGCCAGGAAGCAGGGCCGCCGCGCCGACGATGCCGAGCATCGACTCCGAGTGCGTTTTCTCGAAGACGATCCAGTTGATCGCCGCCCCCTGAAGCCAGGTACCGATCAGGCTGATTCCCTGGCCGAGATAAAACCGTCGATAGTTTGGATTGGCCAACGCCGCGAACGTTCGAGAGTGGATGGGACCGCGGTCGGCGGCGAGGGCGTTGGCCATGAAGTTCCTAAAGGGCCTGAGAATCGCTCGGCCTTGGGGGAGAGGCCGCGGTTGGATTCTCCATTATGGCGTGATCGCCCGCCCCGGACAACGTCACCCGACCGTCAGCCCTCGCTCTCACCCGGCACTTGGTGCCGGTTCCAAACTGGGGGGCACGACCGCCGGGGCAGGCTGCTCGGAGGGCATCGGGGGCTTCGGGATCGGCATTGCCTGCGTCTCCGCGCCGAAGGCAGCGAGGAGGCTGTAGACCAGGAACGCCGTCGCGAACGCGTAGACGGAGGCAGGCTGAAGCCTGGAGCCGTCACTCCAACCGCCGGCAACGGCGATCAGTGGCACCAGGCCGACTCCGAGCCCCATGAACCAGGCAACCAGCCCCGCGGGGTTCAGGCCGCGTCGTGGGCCGGGCCAGACGCCGCGGCTCCGGACGTAATCGGCCGTCATCGCTCCCACCATCGGAGCGAAAACCGCGCCGAGCAGCGTGAAGATTTCTTCCAGACGAATGGCCAATCCCGTCGCGACGAACGGCCAGGCCACCGTCGTTCCGATCAAGTTCCAGCGGAGTCGCGTAATCCGAGGCCAAACCGCCTCGAACCTACGTCCGAAGATGTCGGCGGAGAAACACGACTGGGCGAGCGAGGAAAGGGCAAAGAAGAGAAAGATCGCGCCGGCGAGTGTCTCGGGCAAACCGAGAACGAGGGCCGTCCTGAAACTGAAGTTCCCGACGCCCGGAGTGTTCTTCAAGTTGAGCGGAGCCGTGAAGCGGCCCACGGCTCCGGCCACAGTCAAGAGCGACAGGGTCGCCACGGTCCAGGAGGCGAGCGCGACGCCGATCCAACCTCCCAGCCGCACGTCGCGCGTGGACCGATTCACCGCGCCGAAATCGGCGGCCATAGCCCCAGCGATGGCAAAGAAGCCGAAGATCATCTGGATCATCATCAAGAACGCGCGCAGGCCTCCGTCGAGGACCGGGGCTGATGTGGCCGGATCGATCTCCAAAGGTCGGAAGCTGGGTAACCCCCGCAGTGACAAGATCGTGGCAAGGGCGAGCATGAGCGCCGGGAAGATCGGGAAGATCTTCATGAGTGCCGCGATAATCTTGACGAGAAAGTGCCCGGTCAGCGAGGCCGCGTAAATCCAGACGAGGGAAGTGACCAGGATTAATGGGCTTCGCAACTCGAGAACCGGGGAGAGGCCTCCCCCAAGGGAGATCTTCATCGGCTTGAGCCACTCGACGCTGACCAATCCGCAAAGACTCAGACCATGAAAGGCCCAATCAACCGCATACAGCGTGGCCATGGCCATGAGCACGATCTGGGCGAGGCCGAATAAGACGAACGTCAAGCCGACCGTCCCGGTCGTACCGAATGTGCTGGAACCGATGACGGTGAGCGGCCTCCCGGTCTTCTGTCCCCAAAGCGCCGGAACGCGATAGAGCAGGACGTAGCAGAGCAGACCGGCCACGGCCGCCCCGAGGACGGACCAACCCAGCCCCCCGATCGCGAGCGTGCGCCGACCGAGCTGGTCAAAGTAGACGGCCCACAAGAAAAAGGCGATGTAGCTAGGCGCCGAGGTTGCTTGCCACCCCTTCCGCTCGAGCGGCGGGCTATTCAAGGCCACCTGAAGCGCGGGGGAGAATGGGGCGTGTTCCGACATATTCGCGAGGACTCAAAGTAGAAAGGGTGCTCCTCGATTCGGCTCCGCTCAGATCGGATCTCGAGAGAGGGTCCCACACGCCTTAACGGAAAACGCGGCCCGAGAGACTCAGGCCGCGACACGGTTTCCAGAAAGTATCGGCGTTTCTGATGGCGGGTCAAGAGAAGCAACGTTTGTCGCTCACAGCTCGGCGGGGCCGGAAACCCCTCCCATCATCAGAAGCTCCTCTTCCTTTTCGCTAATCAGAATCTTCGGCTTGTATCCACCCTGCGACTTGAAGTAGAGGATCAAGGCCACGTAGCACACGAACATGATACAAGGGAAGATCGCCACCGTCGCCAGGGCCCGCTTTTTGGCGAGTCCCTGAATCGATTCGATCAGCCCCTGCTGGGCCTCGGGAAGGTTATCAATCTTCTTCTGGTCGAGCGGTTGATACTTGCCGAAAACGCTCGTCTTCGGCGCATCGACCACCGCGGCGTAGACTTGCGGGTCTTGAACCTTGAGCTCGCGACCGGCTTCCTTGTCCTGGATGTTGCCCAGCAGAGCCGCGCCAATGACGCCGACGGCGAGCATGCCCACGCCGCCCGTCGTGTTGAGCGTCAACGCCCCCCCCTTGGGGAACTGCTCGGCCACAACACCCAACATCGTCGGCCAGAAGAACGTCTTCCCGAATCCGTATAGCGTCGCCGCCGCGAGAATCGCTCCGCCCGTGGCCTTGGAAAGAAAGAGGAGTCCGCAAGCGGCCACCAACGCGCTGCTGGCGAGCAGGCCGAGGGGCGACAGCTTGTGAACGATCGGCCCGGCGAAGAAGCGGAGAATCAGCATGATTGCCGAGGTGTAGATCAAGACCCACCCGCCGTTGAGCCCGAGCCGTTCCATCTCGGGACCCATGAGATCGCCGATCCAGCTATCCGTGCCCAACTCGGTGGTCGCCAACGGAACCATGATCAGCAAGAGGAAGATGAACAACGGCTGGCCGAGCGTTCGGACGTAGGCACCGTAGGCGGCCACAAGTACCGCCGCGATCGTGATTTGCACCCCGGTCGCCAACTCAAACGTGTTTCCGAGCTCGCGAACAATCAGTCCGACGACGATCGCCGCCCCCAAGATGCCCACCTGCTGCAGCATCGGCTTGTAGGAGACGCCGGCCGCCACCCGCTCGTTCACCGGGAATTTGCGGCCGATCATCAGAATCCCGTAGGCGATCACCGGGAAGAACAAGAGGGCAACCTTGTACTTCCAGTGGGTGGACCCCATCGCCATCGCAAGAATTCCACCGAGCACCAATCCGCCGGGCCAACCCGCATGAAGCATGTTGAGCCACTTCGTCTTCTCGCGGGCAAACAGAGTCGCGACGACCGGATTGATCACCGCCTCAACCGTGCCGTTGCCAAGGGCGACGACGAAAGTGGCCCAGTAGAGGCTCTTGTAGCCGGTCGCCGTGATCGTCAAGTAGGCCGACAACAAGTGACAGACGAAGGCGAAGACCATCGCCTTTCCATAACCGATCTTGTCGATGATCAAGCTGAAGAGCACGATGCTAATCGAGAACGGCCAGAGCCCGACCCCGAAGATCTGCCCCTGCTCCGTCTTGCTCAGGCTGAACTCCCGGCCCCAGTCGGCAATGATCTGGGTGCGAACGACAAAGCCGAACGCCGTGGCGATCAGCGCGATAAAACAGGCCCAGAAGAGCAGCTTCTCGTCTCGTCCTGCCTTGTCCGTCGATGGGACGTCGCTAATAAAATCGTCCATCGGAGCCGGTCCCTCTCATCCCAAAAGCGTGGTGGTCAAAGTCGCCATCAACAAATCAATTCACGGCACAAGCCCCATACTTGTCGCGCGCAGGCCAAAGATTCGGCCCATCAAGTCCAGATCCACCGTGGGCAACGTCCCTGGCGGAGAAAACCTGATCACCTGAAACCTAAGCGTTGACACTCGTCCGATTCAAGGAATGGGTGCGGTCGTCCTGTCATACCCGAGCGGTCGACGTATCGCAATGCCCAAGCACGGTATGCGTTAGCCCGAGCAGGCCCATCGACCATCGCCCGGATTCTTGGTCACGTCGAGGGACAACACGAAAGTCGGCAGTCGCCGCGCGACGATAAAGGGAGTTCCACGTCGCGAACCGCCTGTCCGCCTCAAGACGCTGCGCGAAAACGAGTGAACGAACTGACTTCCTCGATTCTCCTGCCCTCGGTTTCCAAGGCCGTTTGACGTTTCTCGCAAAAGCTAGCCAAAAATCAAATCAGTTTTGTGGCTGAGTCTCAATCCCGGACTGCATCTACGAAATTATGCTCTTCTCAGAAGAAGGATCGAGGCGAGCGACCACGTCGTATCCTTGAGGGAGTGCTGTCCGGAGGCAGTTGTCGGAGCTCTGGCACGAGTTGTTCGGACTTTGGGCCGTAACTCCGAAGAGCCTGGGCGAGTACGGATTTTTGCCCCTGGGGTGCTGTTCTCCATGCGTTTGCAAGGCTTGCGAGAATACGATCCTCGTCCGGCGTTCCTCGACCGATCTCGGCGAGAGACAGGGCGATGGTCCCCCGAAAATCTGGAGAGGGATTCGGGGCCCCCTCGAACGTCGCGATGAGCAGTGGCACGGCGGTCGTAGCGTCACGGCCCAGAATTCCCAGCGACCAGGCAGCCGCTTGTTGTCTCATCGCGTTCGGACGCTTCAATACCTCACAGAGGATTTCGACAGTACCTGGCAGCGGATCTCCGTCCGGCGAAAGCTGGACGAGCGCCTCCGACGTCTGTTCCACAATATCAACGGCAACGCCCTGCGAGGCATTCAATTGACTCTGACCGACGAGTGATGTCACTTCGTCAATGACTCGGCCTTTCTCCGCGAGGCTCAGTGCGTGCGGGGGCCACAGAATCTGCAGTTCTTTCTTCAGAACGGAGATGGCACCGGCCTGATCGGCAAAATTCGTTTCGTCCGTGTCTGTGACACATCGACCGCCGGGACCGAAGATTCGGAAGTGAAGTTCGCCCTGATTTCCAGTGCCGAGCACGACCAGATCGACTCCCGAACTGGGAACGTCGGAGCCGTCGCCCCACTTCATCAGTCGCAGATCCAATCTGGGGTGGGGAGTTTCTAGCTCCTTGCGAAGTAACGCCATGACGGCGGGTCTTGCCGGTCCGGCCTCGAGCCCCATGTGGTTAATCACCGTCGCGGCAGTGACACACACAAGCGTGTTTTCACTCGACAATCCTTCGATCAAAAGCGGTAGCACCGTCGGTCGAAAGCGAATGTTCCAGAGAATCCCCGTGAATTCTGAGTGAGCGATTGGGCCTTCGGTAGGCAGACGTCTCAACGCAACGGGGAGGAACGACTCGGGCCCCCGGCCATACCCGATCAGGGATCTTGCCGCGGCGGCTCGAACCTGTTCATCTTCGTCGTCAAGGCATGTGATGAGACGAGGATGGGGAACATCCAGCTTCCCGATTCCGGCCACAAATCCCAGAGATTTCGCCGCGCTGGCGCGAAGACTCGGTGAAGACTCGTTGAGTAGGACCACAAGCGCCGCTTCCGCCTCGGGACAGAGCGCCACGATCGTCGGCTCGCGTTCATCCGTTACCGGCAATTTCATACCTAGACGGAGGATGAGCCCACCGACGGCCGAAGCCGCCGCCTCACGAACCTTCGGTGATCGATCCTTCATGGCCCGAAGCAGAGAAGGGAATACCTGGGCAAACTCAACCGGTTTCGTCAACTCGATGAGAAGGCCGTTCAGGGTTGCCATTCTCTCGACTTCGTCGCCCTGATCGATCTGACTCACGATGACCCGGAGTTGCTGCTCTCGTACCGCCGCCCTCCGAATCAGGATCAGACCGACGAGCATCGCCAGGGACATGGTCAGGAGGGCGATTCCGTACAGCAGCCACCGCATCCGACATCTCGGTATTCTCATCGCCGAGTCCTCGAGTGACTTGACTGGAAACCTTGATCGATCCAGTTCCCCGGCCCACCTCTCACTCATTCACCCGCGACGAGTCCGACAAGCATCGGAAGCGCCAGCGACGGTTGCCAGTGGCTATACTACACTGTCACGGCCGAGGCCTTAACACGACAGATTCCAACCTTACCGACCTGCCCGATCCCATCACTCAAGTGCCTGGCTACTGAGGATTTTGCGACGACAAGGGATCCGATTCGAACCGTTTCAATGCGGCATCGAGTTGCCAGCCAGGATTGGCTCCCTGACCGGCATAGGCCCCGCGAAAGTGGTGGCCGACCTTGGATGTCCGATTGAAGTCCAGGTTGTAGTCGGCGTGAGCTATGAAGGGAGTCAGGTCCAAGGCACCGCCTTGACACTGTCCAACACGGGGATACAGGTTCATCACGCCGAGCTCGCGGGTGGGATTGAGCAAATAAGTGGCCGCGTCGGATCGGGATGAGATGATGTTCGCGGAGACCTGGGTGATCGAGCGGTGGAACGAGGTCGGAGTGTCAGCGAAGACGAGATTGCCGATGACCGCGTGCCCCTCGGGTGCCGGGCCGGAGACATGGATCCCACGCGCAGACGAGCAGATCGTGTTATGATAAATAGACGCGTTCTTTAGCGGCGAATCGTGATCACGAAGCGTGATCGCGGCATGGCCCGGCGCCGCGCCATCAACAAACACATTATCATGAATGGCGACTCGCCCCGACGCCTGGAGCAGTGATTCTCGCGGGTTATGGTAGAAAAAATTGCCGTAGATCTCGTACAGGTCGTCCGCGCCAGGACCGCTTGCGGGAAAGCCGCCAACCAGCATATTCGGTCGGTCCCCGTCCGGGCTCCGGGAATCGTTCTTGATGAACACATTATGACGGACAAGCGTGCTGCTGGGTGTAACCGGCATCCCCTCGACGGCGGGACGCGGCTTCTGAAACTTGATCTCCAGACAATACCCGAGCGGATTCTGCACCAGGTTGTTCTCGATCACGCCACGGACAAAGGGATCCTCCGTTTGAGTTGCCCAGGTAAAGCCCGGTGCCACAGTTGAGGATCTTGTTTCCCCGGATCGTCCAATCCCAGGCCGGCGCCTTCGTCGAAATGCCGACGGCCTGCTGCGAGGTGTTCCAATCGCTGACAATACAATCCTCAATGAGGATATGATGCACCGGATTGCCGAGCCCCCCCTGAGCGCTGATGCCGAACACCCCAGGAATGCCCGACGCTCCCTCGCCCTGGATCTTCAACCGCTTCAAAGCCACATAGCTGCACTGCCGCAACTCAACGCAATTCGCCACCTGGGTCTGCCGAATCTCCGCGACTCCTCCCGATGCCGGCCCTTCAATGGTGATCCAGTCATTCACGCGGCCATGACAATTCGTGATCGGAAGCCCGGCCGTGTAAGTGCCGGCGGCCAACTGAAGCGTGTCGCCCGCGGCCAGAGACTGGAGAGCCTTCCGGTAGTTGCCCGGATTCGCAAACTTTACCGCACCGGCGGCTGCGGTGATTCCTGTCACATTCCACCAGACGAAAACGGCAAGGACGAAGCTACGGGTCATTGGGAGGATTCCGATCATGGGTGTAAAAAGAGTTCGCACAATTCTAGCGATCTGCTTCTGTTCTCTTGACGCTTCATTGCATCCCACCGATGAACTCGCCGTCCCCGCCACGACTCCTCGGGCGTCATGCCTTCGAGAGGCTTCAGACCGGACCCAAGCAATGACCCACGCAAAGATTTGATCCCGAAAGGAAACCAGCAGCAAAGCAACCAATGCCGTCGCAATCATGAGGTGGATTGCATTGAAATCTATTTTTTTCATCATCCAATAACACCCATCACTTAACTCGATTGCTGGGTGATTACTGGCTGAAAATCATTCCTTCTGGCATTGATCAAGTGGCCTTGGACTCTCCAGCGATCCTCGTTTCTGGAGGCTACTTGAGCGAGCCCAACACCCAGTTGATCCGACAGTCATAACCATTCAGTGAATATTGGGCGTATCATAGAATTCTGGGGCCAACCTTGCGCACCGCTCCTGACTTCTTCATTTTCGCCGAGACACCACGCCCTGCTGATTGATCTTTAAGAGAACCTCCATCTCATCGCATGTGCGTTCCAGAACATGATCGTCTTCCCAGACAATCACCGATGTTCCGGTCTGACGAGCACGCTCGATGACCAGGATCGCCGCTTGTTGAAACGCGGCTTCGACCTTTTCCGTCAGCGTCATTTTTTTCATGTTGCCGTTCACAAGATCACCCATGAATATTTCGCTGAACCCGTCCGAACAGGTCAGGCTGAATCGCGGTGAGGTTCCCATCGTCCTCCCTCGCAATCAATGCCGAAGGTAGGCGGGAGGCATCAAAAATCCACCAGGTATCGAGGCAAGGGCGATAGATTCGGAATAAATTTTGCAATCCCGAAGTCCATCGTCGTCGCACATCCGGCTCCGGGACGCCATGCCCCCCGTGACGGACTCGATTGGCTACTCGCGCCACTGCCAAATCGGCACTAGGCAGCCAGAGGAATATGAGCAAGACGCGATATCCGCTCCCCCTCATCTCCTTCAACATTCTGGCATAGCCATGCCCTGCCAGCGTCGTCTCGAAACTGAAGTTCTCTCGGGCCTTCGTGAGTTCCTTGATCCGTTCCAGCAGCAATCGACCGGCCCGCACCAGTTGAGTCTCAGGCGCGAACGGAGATAATCCAGCGGCGATCAGGTCGGCATTTAAGAACTGGCGGCAATCGACGAAGCCCGGCAGAAATTCCGTGGCAAACGTTGTCTTCCCGGCCCCGTTTGGACCAGCGATGACATAGACCGTGGGTGTTTCTGGAGAGTCCGGCATGGCTCAGTGACTCTTCGTTTGTGGCAATCGTTTCTCGGCGTTCACACTTTTAGGACGCGGGTACACACACGGATTTCCGCCTGGGTCAGCCTCATTACCAATGCGCCGTTTCTCCGCACCGAAGGAGGGGTGTATCCTTGATGCAGGCTCATGCACACCAGACTTGCCCATAAGTTAAAGAAGTAAGCCACCGTGAGCCATTCTATTCCGAAGCTCCGGAGCGTGCCACGAGCCGGAGGACATGAGGAACAATCCGGAGTCAGTTCAGAAGCCTCGTTTCTTGAGGACTTTCTGAACTCAATGAGCAGAATCAGCAATGCATGCCCACGACTGTGATTACCATTGGAACGCCGAGCCGGCAGACACCGACTGTTCCCCCTCCCCTCCTTGCTCAATGGCCTTACCCTGGGAGCCGATTGGCCTCGTGAACTATCGAATCAGGTGCTGTGCGATCACGTTGCGCTGGATTTCATTGGTTCCCGAGTAGATCGTGCTGCCGATGCTGTCCCGGAGGTCTTTCTCGATCCCGGTTTCGGAGACGAACCCGGCGGCGCCGAACAACTGAACGGCGTCGAGGCTGTTTTTGACGAAGCAATCGGACACGTGAAGTTTGGCCATTGCCGCCTCGAGCGTGGCGTCCTTACCCTGGGCCTTGAGCCAGCCGATCCGGTAGACCAAGGGGCGGCAAGTTTCCAAGCGTACGGCCATGTCGACGATTTTATTGGCCACTGACTGGTTCTTGCCGATCGGCTTGCCGAACTGCTTGCGGGTTCGGACGTGGGTGATACAACGCTCGAGTTGTCGCTTCATCGTGCCCAAGGCGCTGGCGAGGATGGCGCCTCGCTCCCACTCCATGGAGCAGTTGAAGACTTCGGCGCCACGGCCCTCGCGGCCGAGCAGGCTCTCTCCGGGCAATTCGCAGTCTTCCAGGGCAAGCTCGCCCATCGGGACGGTGCGGACTCCCAGTTTCGGGATCTCGCGGACAACGCGGAAGCCGGGGGTTTCGCGGGGGATGATGAAGGCACTAATGCCCATGACTCCCCGCTCAGGGGCGGAGGTGGCATAGCAGACGAACAGGTCGGCCACCGGCCCGCTCGTGACCCAGGTCTTGCGCCCGTTGAGGATCCAGCGATCGCCCCGACGCTCGGCCCGGGTCTGCATGCTGAAGATGTCCGAGCCTGCGTCGACCTCGCTGGCTCCGTTCGCACCGACGAAGGTGCCGTCGCAGAGACCGGGCAAGAATTGCTGCTTTTGAGCCTCAGTTCCATAACGGAGGATCGGGATCGAGTTGGTCCACATCGAGGCGTTGATCGCGAAGATGAGGCCATTGTCCGCACAGCCGTAGCCGAGTCCCTCCATGGCCGCGATCGTGGCCTGCAAGTCTTGCCCTTTTCCCCCATACTCCGCGGGGATCGGCAACCCTTGAATGCCAAAGGAGGCGCAGCGTCGCCACCCTTCGCGCCAGAACTCGCGGCGTTCATCGCGGCCCAGCAGGTCGTCGACGAGGTTTTCCTTGGCGAATGCGATGGCCCGATCCTGCCAGTCCTGCTGCTCTGCGCTGAGTGAAAAATTCATCCTCTCGCCTCCCTGCTGGTCACGAATCGACTGGAGTTCCTGCCCGCACTTTACCTCCATGCATTCCAGAGGTAAACCCGCCCTGGGCTCTGAGCGGGCCGGAGACTGCCCATTGACTTGGGAGGGGATGCCTCGCATGATGTGTCTGTTATCTTCGCGGGCGAGCAATCGTCGCGAGGACAACTAAGTTCACTGTCCCGGTCTAAGGGAAGCCGGTGCGAATCCGGCGCGGCCCCGCCGCTGTAATTGGGAACGCTGCGTTCCGCTGCAAAGCGAAGCCACTGCCCGCGCGATCAGAGCGGGTGGGAAGGCAGAACGCAACGATGGCCCATGAGCCAGAAGACCTGACCGGGATCTATCAGACCTCTGACGCCTTCGAGGGTGAGGCAGTCGAGGGATTCCGCGGACATTCCCGGTTTCTGCGCGCCTCCCTGGCTTGCGCAATGGAACCAGGAACGACTGTCCCGTCCTTCGGCATCACGCACTCGATGCGTCTTCTGCGGTGGTGGCTCGATCAAAGGCCCCCGACGCGCCGAAGGTGGGTGATCCGTTGTTCGTCTTCCTCACGACCGCCGATACCGAGATCCAGGCCCTGGCCGCCGCGGTCCGCCGCCTGCCCGATGACTTCTCGGCCGTTCGCGCCCGGAACCCCAACGAACTCCAAGCCGCCGAGGCCCTCGATCGGTTCATCGCCGACGACCTGCCCGCCGCCCGAGCGGTGGTCGTCCGAGTCCTGGGCGGACGCCCTTATTTCGCCGACGGCTTTGAACGGTTGTCTCGCGAGTGCAAGACGCGCGGGATCCCGTTCATCGCAATGCCGGGCGAAGCGGGGCTCGACCCCGAACTCACAGCGCTCTGCCACGCTCCCCTGCCCCTGGTCACGCAGGTGCTTGAGTACTTCACCCAGGGGGGACTGCAAAACCTCGTCAACCTCCTGAAGTGCCTGAGTGATAACGTCCTGCTGACCGGACTCGGGTACGAGCCCCCCTCCCCGCTGCCACGCGATGGTCTCTACCTCCCTGACGCTCCCGATGGCCTGAGCCTCGATGCCTGGCGGGAACGGATTCACCGGCCCGATTGGCCGACCGTCGGCATCCTCTTCTATCGCGCGCACTGGATGGCCCAGAACCTTGCGCCGATCGACGCCCTCGTCCACAAGGTTGAGGAACTCGGCGGTAACCCGCTGCCGATCTTCTGCTACAGCCTGAAGGACGATCCCGACCAGGACGGGGGCGTCCCGAGCGTCTTCCGCGAATACCTGATCGACGCGCAGGGCCAGACGCAGGTCGACGTCCTGATCAGTACACTCAGCTTCACCGTGGCCAACCTCAGCGATGGAACCCACACCGAGGCCACGGGCGCGGTTGTCGACCTCCTCGAACGGCTCGACGTCCCGGTGCTCCAAGCCGTGCTCTGCTCGTCCAGCTCGGCCGATTGGGAGGCGAACTCGGCCGGCATGACTCCGCGCGATATCGCGATGAACGTCGTCCTCCCCGAGTTCGATGGCCGGATCAACACCGTCGCCATCAGCTTCAAAGAGGAAGGTCAGTTCGACGAGCGGCTCGGAACTTCGATCAAAGCGTACGTACCGAAAGCCGATCGGGTCGACTACGTGGCTCGCCTGGCCCTGAACTTCGCCCGGCTCCGACGGACCGCCAATGCCGAGAAACGCGTGGCGATTCTCTTCGGCAATTATCCGACCAAGAATGCGCGGATCGGCAACGGCGTCGGCCTCGACACGCCGGCCTCGGTCATGAACCTGCTCCGGAGCTTGAAGTTCGCCGGCTATACCGTCGACAACCTCCCGGAGGATGGCGACGCGTTGATGCACCAGTTGATCGACGGCTGCACGAATGATGAGGAGTTCCTCACCGACGAGCAACTCCGCAATGCGGTCGGACACGTCAGCTTGGCCACCTACGACCGCTGGTTCCTCGAGATTCCCGAGGCCTCCCGTCGCGCGATGATCGAGCAGTGGGGCCTGCCGCTGGGCGAAGTGGGGCGAGTCGACGAGAAACTCGCGATTCCGGGCCTGATCTTCGGCAACGTCTTCGTCGGAATTCAGCCCCCTCGCGGCTTCGGCGCTGACCCGATGGCGATCTACCACAGCCCCGACCTGCCGCCGACTCACCACTATCTCGCTTATTACCGCTGGCTTCGCGACGATTTCGGTGCCCTCGCGGTGCTCCACATGGGCAAACACGGCAATCTCGAATGGCTCCCGGGCAAGGCGACGGCCTTGTCGGAAGAATGCTATCCTGAGATCATGCTCAGCACCCTACCTAACTTTTATCCCTACATCATCAATAACCCTGGCGAAGGGACTCAGGCCAAGCGTCGCGCTCACGCGGTCATCATCGACCACCTGGTTCCTCCCATGACCCAGGCAGAAACGTACGACGACCTCGCCCGGCTCGAGCAGTTGCTCGACGAGTATTACCGGATGGCGTCGCTCGATCCATCGAAATTGCCGTACATTACGCAGCAGATCTGGACGATCGTCACCAAGAACAATCTCGAGCGAGATCTCAAGGTCGACCGCTGCCCTGAAGCCGAGGAGTTCGACGCCTTCCTTCAAGAAATTGACGGATACCTCTGCGAGTTGGGCGATGCCCAGATCCGCGACGGGCTGCATATCTTCGGGCAACCTCCTCAGGGTGAGCAACGAGTTGGGTTGATCGCCGCCATGATGAGACTGGATAATGGCGAGATCCCTTCCCTCCGCAAAGCCTGGGCGCGATGGTTCGAACTCGATCCTGACTGGCTCTTCCAGGATCTAGGGACGCCGGTCGATCAGGAAATCGTTGATGCCCTGGATGAAGCGGCGTTCATCGACAAATCGAAGCGAACCGTCTGGACTCGAGGGGACGTCGTCGACCGGATCGACCACCAGATCCATTACGGCATTTCGCGATCCATCGGTCTCATCGGTCCGCCATCGGATCCTGGTGATCAACCCAATGAAATCTCCGTCTGCGGCCGGTTCGTTCGCGACGAAATCATCCCGCGTCTCGATCGGACGACGGACGAGGTGACGAACACCCTCCGCGGCCTCGCGGGCCGCTTCGTCCCGGCAGGGCCAAGTGGTGCACCGACCCGAGGCATGGCGCGGATCCTGCCGACCGGGCGGAATTTCTACAGCATCGACATCCATACGATCCCGACCGAGACCGCCTGGACGGTGGGGACGCAGGCCGCCGACCGACTGATCGAGAAATACCAAGCCGAGAATGAGGGCGAGTTCCCCAAGAGTGTCGGTATCGTCGTCTGGGGCACCAGCACGATGCGGACGCATGGTGACGACATCGCGGAAATCCTTCACTTGATGGGCTGCCGCCCGGTCTGGATTCCAGAAAGTCGGCGCTTGAGTGGAATCGAACTGGTGTCGCTGGCCGAGCTCGGCCGCCCACGGATCGACGTGACGGTGCGGATCTCCGGGTTCTTCCGCGACGCCTTTCCGAACGTCGTGGCCCTGATCGACCGCGCGGTGGAATTGGTCGCGGCGGCCGACGAGCCCGACGACCAGAACTTCCTCCGCCGCCACGTCCGCCGCGAGGAACAGGCTCTCACCGCCAAGGGAGTGACCTCCGACCAGGCCGCCCGCCAAGCACGGTATCGGGTCTTCGGCTCGAAGCCGGGGAGCTACGGAGCAGGCCTCTTGAACCTGATCGACGAGCGGAACTGGAAGAACGACGCCGACCTGGCCGAGGTCTACATCAACTGGGGCTCCTATGCTTATACAGCCAAGGAACATGGTGTCGCCGCTTCGGAGCCGTTCAAGCGGAGGTTGAGTCAGGTCACGGTCGCCGTACAGAACCAGGACAACCGCGAGCACGACATTTTCGACAGCGACGACTACTTCCAGTTCCATGGCGGAATGATCGCCGCGATCCGCGCCCTGACCGGGGAGAACCCGGCCGCCTACTTCGGTGACACCTCCAACCCCGACAACGTCCGGGTACGCGACCTGGCCGACGAAGCCCGACGCGTCTTCCGCTCCCGGGTCGTGAACCCCAAGTGGATCGCGTCGGTGATGCGCCACGGCTACAAGGGGGCGTTCGAGATGGCCGCCACCGTCGACTACCTGTTCGGCTACGAGGCAACCGCCCAGGTGATTGACGACTGGATGTTTGAAGACGTCAGCAAAGCCTATTTGCTCGATCCCAAGGTCCAGGAGTTCCTCCAAGAGAAAAACCCCTGGGCACTCCGGACGATGGCCGAGCGTTTGATCGAGGCCGTCGACCGCGGGTTCTGGGAGTCTCCGAACCCGGAGACGGTCGAGGCGCTCAAGGAACTCTACCTCCGCAACGAGAGCGTGCTGGAAAGCCGTTAACCCTGACCACAACCAAACTCAGAGAAGGATCATTCCAATGTTCATGTTGGCTCATCACGTTGGCGTCGAACTCCTCGGCCATGAGTTTTCCCCCCATGGAGTCGTGCAGCATGTCTGCGTCTTCGCCGCCCTGGGACTGATCCTGGCGACCTCGGCGTACGGCACTGCCGTCCTGGCGACCCGGCTGCCGGAGTTGCTGGCGTCCCGACGGCGTGGTTCGGAAGTCGTGATCAAGGATCGGTTTGCCTGACCGGTGGAAACCAGGCAACCCCGTTGCCATCCTGTGGTGGAGGGGGAGGCGTGGGCCAACAATCCTTGTTTGCCTGCCACCACTTTGAGGGGCGGCAGGCAGAAACCTACCGTACAATAGGGAAGGAGGCGGAGTCGCATCTTTCGATTGATCGAACCCACGGATATCCGATGATCCGAACTAAGCGTGTTCTCGCCTACGCTTGGGCATCCCCCACCACGCTCGTGGGACTGACGGCGGGCGCGCTGACGCTCGCGACAGGGGGACGAGTGCAGCGTCGGCTGGGGACCTTGGAGTTTCACGGGGGATTCTCGCGGTGGTTCGCGGAACGGAACCGGTTCGCCGCCATGACGCTCGGGCATGTCATCATCGGACGCGACCCTTGTGCGCTCGACTCGTGTCGCGCTCACGAGCAGGCCCATGTCCGACAGGTGGAGCGTTGGGGGATCGCGTTCATCCCGGCCTACTTCGCGGCGAGTGCCTGGGCCTGGTCCCGGGGCCAACATTATTATCTCGACAACTACTTCGAACGCGACGCCCGCCGTGCCTGCGGGGAGTGGTGGTGAAGACCTTTCCTCGAAGGACGAGAGCTGATGCCGCAGACGCCTCATATTGAACGCCACTTCACCTCCAGCGCGTTCGTCCGCGACGTCGTGATCGGCATGGCCGACGGCCTCACCGTGCCATTTGCGCTGGCGGCGGGCCTCTCGGGCGCGGTCCAGTTGACATCGATCATCGTCACCGCGGGCCTGGCCGAAGTGGCGGCCGGTTCGATCGCAATGGGGCTCGGGGGCTACCTCGCCGCGCGGAGCGATGCCGAACACTTTGTCTCCGAGAAGAAGCGGGAGGCGCACGAGGTGGAGACCGTGCCCGAAGTCGAGTTGGCCGAGGTTGCCGACCTTTTTCGCGATTACGGCCTTACTGACGACGCCATTGCCCCCATCCTCAAGGCATTCGAAGCCAATCCCAAGGGGTGGGTTGACTTCATGATGAGGTACGAGCTCGGCCTTGAGGAACCCGACCCCAAGCGCGCCTTGAACAGCGCAGCCACGATCGCGGGGGCGTATATCGTCGGTGGCATGATCCCACTGGCTCCCTACATGTTCTGGAAGGATCCGAGCGTGGCACTCCTTGGCTCGGTGGCCCTGACTCTGACAGCGCTCTTGGTCTTCGGCTACATCAAAGGGCGTTTCACCGGGACCAAGCCGGTGCGAAGTGCCGTTCAGACCACCCTGATCGGGGGCCTGGCCGCCTCCGCGGCGTTCCTGATCGCGAAGCTGTTCTCCTGAGACCCGGAATGACTGACGCTCTGAAAAAAAATAGCAACGCCACGGTTGGCGACATCGTCTATCCCTTTTCCGCGATCGTCGGGCAAGAGCCCATGAAGCTCGCCCTGATCCTGGCGGCGATCCACCCCGGCCTGGGAGGCGTCCTGATCCGAGGGTCGAAGGGAGCCGCCAAGAGCACCGCGGTCCGTGCCATGGCGGCCCTGCTCCCCGATATCGACGTCGTCCCCGACGATCCATTCCGGCGCGCGCCGGGGGAAGTGATCCCCGAATGGCCGCTCCCCGACAACGCGACGTTCGTCCGCCGGCCGGTCTCACTTGTGAATTTGCCCGTCGGCGCGACGGACGACCGGGTGGTCGGTAGTCTGAACTTTGAGCGAGCGTTGACCACCGGCCGACGTGCGTTCGAGCCCGGCCTGCTCGCCACGGCGCACCGGGGTCTGCTCTACATTGATGAGGTCAACCTGCTCGGCGATCACCTCGTCGACGTGCTGCTCGACGCTGCCGCCATGGGCGTCAACCATGTCGAGCGCGAGGGCATGGCGTTCCGCCACCCCGCGCGTTTCGTCCTGGTCGGCACGATGAATCCCGAGGAAGGGGACCTCCGTCCTCAACTCCTCGACCGCTTCGGGCTGGCCGTAGACGTCGAGCCGATGACCGACCCGGCGCAACGTGCCGAGGTGGTTCGCCGACGCCTCGCCTATGAGTCGAACCCAGCCAAGTTTCGCGCCCAATGGGCCGAGGCCGATCGGAGCGAGGGGGCACGGATCGCCGATGCGCAACGGATCTTACCGTCGGTCATCGTACCGGACTCGATCCTCGAGGCCCTCTGCTCACGATGTGCCCGAGAAGGGGCCGACGGGCTTCGCGCCGACCTGACGATCTACAAGGCAGCCACGGCACTGGCCGCTCACGACGGCCGGACCACCGTGACGATGGAAGACATCGACACGGTAGCCGAGCTCGCCCTCTCCCATCGGCGAACGACTCACGGCTCGCCCCCGCCCGGCTCGCCGCCCCCCCCACCTCCTTCGGGTGAGGAGCCCCCGCCGCCCGATCGCCCGGCGGTTCCCCCGCGCAACGAGTATTACGCCGGCCAGGGCCAGGGACGTCGCGACGAGCCGCGTGCCTCGGCGGCCGAATCGAAGTCAGGGGATGAGGACGAGACGGAGTCCCAGGTCATCCCCGCGGCCAATCCCTCGACCACCCCTCGGTTGACTCCGCCGCGCGACCGGAACCGCCGGGCCAAGGCGGGCCGCCGGGGGACGCTTTCCGCCCCTGATCGCCAAGGGGTTTTCGTGCGTGCGACCCTTCCGAAAGGAAGATCCCACGACCCCGCGATCGCCGCGACCCTGGGGGCCGCCGCCCCTTGGCAGGTCGCTCGCGGACGAGTCACCGGGCAGCCGCTCATCCTCCGCGCGGCCGACCTCCACGACAAGGTCCGTGCCCGCCGGACCCAGCACCTGGTCCTCTTCGTCGTCGATGCCAGCCGCTCGATGGGCGCCCGGCGACGGATGGCCCGCACCAAGGGGGCCGTACTCTCACTCTTGATCGACGCCTATCAGAAACGGGAGCGAGTTGGCCTGGTCTCCTTCGGTGGCACGTCGGCTACGCTCATTTTGCCGCCGACCCGAAGCGTCCGGGTGGCGGCTCGCCACCTGAACGAGCTTCCCGTCGGGGGTCTTACGCCGTTAGCCCATGGACTCGCGCTGGCCGAACGAACGATCGCGGCCGTTCGACGTCGTGAGCCGGGGATCTCCCCATTAATCGTCTTGCTCACCGACGGCAGAGGCAACGTCCCCCTCCAACTCGGGGGGAACCCGGCGGCGGACGCCACCGTGCTCGCTCAGCGATTCGCACGCAGCGGGGTGGCCGGACTCGTGATCGATACCGAGGAAGGACCTGTTCGGTTCGGGTTGGCGTCCCGACTCGCACGGGCCTGGGGCGCCGAGGTTCTCTCCCTCGACGCGCTCGGCGAGCGGCGATTCCCCGAAGTCGTTCGCAAAGCTCTGTTCGCGGGATAAGCGATTCGAGTGGTCGGAAACTGGCGGGCGAATCGTCCCGTTCCGGGTACCAAGGAACGATCGGGTCAAGGACAACCAAGCATGTCGGAAGAAACGAAGGAAGCGGAACAACGCCCGGACCCGAAACGGCGCAGGGGCCTGATCATCGTCAACACCGGCGATGGCAAGGGGAAGACCACCGCCGCACTCGGCCTCGCCTTTCGCGCCCTGGGCAGCGGATTCAAGGTGTTCATGCTTCAATACATCAAGGGAAAGTGGAAGACCGGCGAAAAGAAGCTGGCCGACAAACTCGCTCCCGAGATGCAGATCCTGCCGATGGGGGACGGGTTCACCTGGGACACCAAGAACCCCGAGCAAGACATCGCCACGACGGCGAAGATCTGGGAAGTCAGCAAGCAGGCGATCAGCTCCGGGGATTACGACATGGTGATCCTCGACGAGATCAACGTCGTCATGAAGCTCGGCTACCTCGACCCGACGGTGGTCGTCGAATTCCTCAAGACGAGAGACCCGCGCCTGCATGTGGTCCTGACCGGCCGAGGCGCGCCGCCGGCGATCATTGAACTCGCGGACCTCGTTTCCGAGATCGTTCCCATCAAGCACCCGTTCAAAGCGGGGATCAAGGCTCAACAAGGGATTGAATTTTGAATCACGACGAGAACTCCGTCCCCGTCCCCTTGACGACCAAGGTCAAACCCCCTGCACAGATTCTCTTCTGCAAAGGGTGCTGCTGCGGCAAAACCGAACGTGGCCTCCCAGAAGTCCCGGTCGATCGCCTGAAGGCGACCTGGAAAGCCGAGAAGCTGAACAAAGGGGTTCAATTGACGATTTCAGGCTGCCTTGGCCCGTGCGACCTGCCGAATGTCGCCGTGGTCGTCACCCCCCAAGGAACCGAGTGGTACGGCCGGCTCGACGGCGACGCCCACTACGACGCCATCATCAATTGGGCTCGCGCCTGCCTCGCCGCTGGATCGGCCCTTCCGATACCCGAATCGTTGGCCCCAAATCGTTTCGATCGATTCTAAAGCCTGCGCACCTGATCGCCGTACCGTCCGCCCGAGGGCTCATAGCAGCTTCTCTCGATCCCCTTTGGGATCATGGCTGGATCGGCCGAGCCGCCGATTCAACTCACGGCGCAACCTTCGACTGCCACGTATTCGCCCATGGACCGTCAACCCCCGCCGAGCAGGGTGCTGAGTAGGCCTGGGGGCTTCCCGCCCGGGACGACAATGCGATCGCCGGGGAAGACCTGGTAGTTGGTCAAGGTATCGCCCCGGTCCTTGATCCCGAACCAGTCGATTTTGAGGATCTGGTCGGGACCACCCGCAGGGTGCGGCCGGACGAGATAGGCCTTCTCGGGCATGCTATTGGTTCGGAGGCCCGCGGTCATGAGGGCATCGAGCACCGTGTCGTTACCCGTGCTGGGGAACCTGCCCTGGGTTGTGACGGTCCCCATCACGTAATAGAACTTGCTGGAGCTTCCGTTGACCAGGCGGACCGAGACCTGAGGCGGCCGTCTGGAATTGACCTTGGTCTGCTGCGCGGCAATGTGAAGGGCGATCTTCTCCTCCACTTGGGGGAGAGTGAGCCCCGCGACGTAGACGTCGCCCAGGAAGCCGAGGTCGATATTGCCATCCGCCTGGACGGGCACGGTGTTGAGCGTCAGGTCGGCGATAGCAGGCCGGACCGCGATATCGAGCTCGTCGGGAGGCTCGACGACGTAAACCGGCATCGACACCATCTGCAGCTCGCGAGGCTGGTTCGGGTCGACGCACCCATACTGGGGAATCCGATTCGCAGCGTGCTTGCTGCCTAGCCCCTGACAGCCTGCCACGAGGAGTAGGAGGCCCCCGAGCAAGAGTTGTCGTGTGAGTCGTTCACAGCCCGTTGGCGTCCATGCGGTCATCGGCCGGCACTCTCATTCGGGCGTTCCGTCCCAGCATATGGCCCGCTCGTCCGGAAACGGCGCGGACCCGACCCTACCGTGAGTCGGCATCATCCCTTGGGTCGGCAAGATTGGCCTGACAACTTGACCAAAACTCGGGATTGACCAAATTGGCGGGAGGGAGTAGTTTTCGGCCCACCTGGTGTTAGGCCCTTTTTTGCATGGCGGTAAACCTGTCCACCGTGCAAGAAAACAAAGGCTGGCGGCCCCCGATGGAGCGGGAGCGGCAGAACCCGGGGTTACCGAGGCAACTGTCCATGCCGGCTTCCGCGTCCCGGGTCCTGTTCCTCGGCCTTGACGGCGGGACCATGTCCGTCCTTGCCCCTGGATTCGCGCGGGGCCTGATGCCGAACCTCGCCTCCCTCTGGCGGCGATCGGCCACGGGCACGCTCCGGTCATCCGAACCCATGGTCACTCCGGTGGCCTGGACCTCGTTTGCCACCGGATGCACCCCGCCCACCCACGGAATCCACGAATTTTATCATGTCGAGCCGTCCGACCGGACGATTCGCTCGAATCATGCCGGGCGGGTTCGCGTGCCGACCCTCTGGCAAATCCTCTCCGCGGCCGGTCGAGAGGTCGTGAGCCTGAACTTGCCGATGACTTACCCCCCTCCGCGAGTCCGCGGGGTGGTGGTCGCCGGCTCGGACGCTCCCGGCCTGACCTGGGCGTTCGCCCAGTGTCCCGACTTCGCCGAGGAAATCTTCGAGCAGGTCCCCGACTACACGCACAAGATCGTCTGGAAGAAGCGCCCTCGCACGCTCGAGGACCTGCAATCGCAGGCCGAGAAGAATCGGGCGACCTTTCACGCCCAGGCTGAAGCCGCGGAGCGGGCGGACGCGCGAACCGACTGGTCGGCGATGATGGTCCACTTCCATAACCTGGATAGCTTGCAGCACCGGCTTTGGCCCTACCTCGACGTGGACGAGACCGGCGTTCGCGAAAAAGGGTGGAACGTGGAAGTCGAGAGCTGCCTCAAGGCGCTCGACGACAGCGCAGGGCGGCTCATGGAGTTGGCCTCCAAACGCGATGCCGCCGTGATCGCGGTCTCCGACCATGGCTTTGGTCCTTGCAAAGCGCTGGTGAACGTCAACGGACTCATGCGCCAGGCCGGTCTTCAGCGCGGCCTGATGTACGGCACTCGATTCAAGTACCGGGCGCAGCGACTGGGAGACCGGTTTCATCGCTGGATGACCCGACGCGCACCGGGCGGGGCGGGACGCCGATTGCCGCGTTCGATCGAAGGCCAGGTAGGCTGCGACTGGAAGCGAACGGCGGTCTACGCCCCATTCGGACAGCTCAGTGGCTGTCTCTTCGTCAACCGAGCCGTGGTCCCGCATGAGGCGGCCGCGGAACGAGTTCGTGGTGAAGTAATCGAGATCTGTCGCGAAGCCCGCGACCCCGAGACGGGTGCCGCGCTCTTTCGCGACGTGTTCGACGTGGCCGCACGGTACGGGCTCGACCCGGCCGCCGAGGGGCTACCGGAGGTCCTTGCCCTCTCTGCCGACGGCTACCAGGCCCAGGCCAAATGGGGCGTGACGCTTCGCAACGAGATCCTGAAGCCGGACCCGAACCTCCCCGCCACGCACTACATGGACGGGATCATCGCCATCGACGCCCCTGACATCAAGCCGGGGGTAGACCTTCATGCCAACCTGCACGACGTCGCGCCGACGGCGCTGACCATGCTCGGCCTGCGGGTCCCGGAAAGCATGGAAGGTCGCGTCCTCCACGAGGCGTTTGAGAACCCGCTCCATGTTCGCTACGGGGCGCGCCCCGTGATCGAACCCGACCCTCGCTTCGAGGCCCTCCTCGCAGCAGGCTTCGGCGCCGAGTGCGATTGACTTCCCCCCCCGTTGCTCAAGAGGTCCCCATGAACGATATTCAAGAGAGCATCCACCAGTTCATCCTCAGTGAATTCCTCCCTGGCGAAGACCCGAGCGAGTTGACCGAAACGACGCCCCTGATCACCGGCGGCATTCTCGATTCGATCAGCACATTGAAGCTTGTCAACTTCCTTGAGGAACGGTTCAACGTGACCATTGAAGCCCACGAGGCCGGCGTCGATAACCTCGACTCCGTGGGGCAGATTGTCCGTTTGATTCAGGAAAAGAAGAACGCGGCTTGAATTCGATCTGAGCGCCGATCATACGCAGCGCTCAATCGGCTTCTCCCGACCTGAACGCCCCTTTCCAGTCTCGAGCTGCACCGAGCCTCCTGTCGGTCCAGCAGTACGTTCTGGGTGGGGTTTCGACGGTCCGGTCTCGTCGATTCCGTTGCGAATCGGTATCCCGCACCACCGCTCGTCATCACCGAGGCTATTTCGTGGTCAGCCAGCCCGTGACTACTCGCCCGACTTGCCTGAGGCTCGCGGGCGAACAGTTCTCGGGCCGGTCCTGCGCCTTGTGCCAGTACGGATAATCGAAGTCGATGACGTCGATCGCGGGAATCCCGCTGTCGTTCAGCGGGATGTGGTCATCAAGGACCGCGCGACCGACACGGTTACGAAACGCGGGGGCCTTGAGTCGACGCGCAACCGTCCAGACGTCCTGGACCAACTTGGGAGCCAATTGAAGGCTGTACGGTTCCTTGGAGATCTGTAAGTTTTTCCCTCCCACCATGTCGAGCACGAGAGCAGCCTGGTAGCGGCTGGCGGACGAGCCCTGCTTGACGGCTTGTTCGTACTCGCGAGCGAACTCCTTCGAGCCCAGGAAGTATTCCCCTCGCTCGTCGTAGACAAGTTCCTCGCCATCAAAAAGCACGAGGTCGACCCCCACGCTCGTCGGCAAGGTCCTGAGATGATGGGCAAGCTCCATGAGCATGGCCACTCCCGAGGCGCCATCATTGGCTCCAAGGTAAGGGGTCCGGCGGAGGGTCGGATCGCTTTCCTGGTCGGCATAAGGGCGAGTGTCATAGTGCGCGGCGATGACCACCCGCTCGGTGCGCTCGGGATGCCACGATCCGATCAGGTTGGCCATCCTGACTGTGGCCCCGCTCAATGGGTCGAGACTCGAGAACGGTTGTTCGCGAACGACCGCCCCGTTCAGGGCGAAATGCTGCGCGACGAGTTGCCGCTGAAGCGTGTTGGCCGCTGAGCCTGCCGGCCGAGGACCAAGATCGGTGATCTGGCTCAGGTAGCGATACGCCCGAGCGCCGTTAATTGGTGCGGGCGCAGGATTCCGATTCGGGCGAACTCTCGACTGAGAGAGCGGCAGAAAGCCTCGCAGCCCCAAGTCATTCCCAGCCGGCTGAGTTCTTGCAGGACCAAAATTACGGACTTGTTGCGGAATCGATAGGTTCTTACGAGCAAGCGGCTTCCCGGAAGCCGAGTCGGAACTGACAGCATCGACCTGGACTACCGCTGACAAAAGTAATCGAGGCTCCAGCGATTGGAACGAGTTCGTGAGCGGAAAGGCGATCGGAACTCTTCGACGGCGCCGAGTGCCCATGGAATCCTGCCCTTGTTCCTAAGGAATGAACGAGTGAGGACCTGTGAAATCACGGCGATCGGAAAAGGAAGTTGCAGAGCCGCTCTTTGAGATTATGCCTTGCGGAATGGCAATGCGACCACTATTTCGAGAGCCGCCAGTTCGTCGTCCGTACTCGACACCCCAATCGTTCAGGCTCCCCCCAGCGGCAACTCTCGCTCGACCAGACCTTGCGTGCGGAGGAACTCCGCGAGTTGGTGGGTGAGTTCCCCTGCGTTATCCATTCGAGGGACTTTGTGCTGGCCGCCGAGCTTGCCGCGCGACCGCATCCAGGCGTCGAATCCACCTGGCCGGGACACGATGAATGCCGGTAAAGGAAGACCGACACCCTCGACGCGATGGGCCTGGTAGTCGGCATTGCGGACGGCGAGGTCGGAATCGAGGGCGCGGCGAAACGCCGGCAAGTCTTCGGGCGGATTGAGGAACTCAAAGATGAAGAGATGATGGCCAAGGGCTCCGTGGAAGACGGGGCCGACGTGCCACTCCCGCACCGACGCTCCCGTGCGCCCCGAAGCGTTCGCAACGGCGGCCTCAACCTCTTCACTGATCAAATGCTCGCCAAATGCGGAGAGCGTGTACTTGGTCCGGCCGGTGAAGGTGAGGAGCGGTGGATCGACCGACTCGAACCTCACCGTGTCGCCGATCACGTGCGACCACATCCCCGCGCAGGTCGACACGACGATCGCATAGTTCACGCCAACCTGCACATTCCCCAGCCAGTGCCGCGTGGGACGGTCCGACTCGAGCTCGTCCACGGGTACGAACTCGTAAAAGATCCCATGATCGAACAGCAGGCGCAGATGCCCGGTCGCTGGGTCACCAAAGGCGATGAACCCCTCAGAGCACGGGTATGACTCCTGAAGGCGGATCCGGGGACTGCCCAGGACCTTGGCAAAGGCCTCGCGGTACGGGTCGAACTTGACGCCCCCGTGAACGACGACCTCGAGCCTGGGCCAGACTTCAGCGATCGTGGTCTTGCCCGAGAGGTCGAGTAGACGCTGAAACAAGGCGAGCAGCCAGCTCGGAACACCCCCGACCAGTGTGATGGGCTCACGCAAGCTTCGCTCGGCCAGGAGTGCGAGTTTGCGGTCCCAGTCCGGCTCCAGCGCCAGTTTCAGCGGGGGAAACGTATAAGGGCGGAGCAACTCGCTGACTTCTTTGGAGGCGATCCCACTCAGGTCCCCTTGGCGGACGCCCGGCGCCGGTTGCTCGAGGTCGCTCGATCCTCCCAGGAAGAAGAGTCGGCCGTGAAAGAGGCGTGAATCCGGGACATGCGCCAGGTGGTACGACACCATCGTCCTGGCCGCTGTCAGGTTCGATGCGAGCATCGCCCGCGACACGGGGATGAACTTCGTGGCGCCTTGCGTCGTGCCACTGGTCAGCGCGAGGTAGGGGATCCGGCCGGGCCAGGTCAGGTTATCGAAAATCGGGTACTGGTCGCGGAGGTACTGACGCCAGAGATCGTCGTAGGTGCGCAGCGGGACCGCGTCTTGAAAGTTCGCGACCGAGCGAATCGAAGCAAACCGATGATCGCGACCGAACCTCGTCCCCTTGGCCTTACCGACCAATCGCATAAGCATTCGTTCCTGAACGAGCGTGGCGTGGGCGCTCGCCAGTTGCTGGACGCGTCGGTGTGCATTCCAGTGAAACGTACGATTCACCACCGACCGGACCGGACGGGAACCGGCGAGGGAGACCAACGGAAATAACAGGCTCATCTCAGAAACTTTCCTTCACACCCCGGCAAAAATAGGCACCGGCCGGGGGAAGGTTGCGAGGTTCGAACACGAACGTCACCTCGTCGAAGAACCGACGATAGAACCGCTGATAAACCCACGGCATCTCGGTGATCTGGTTGAACGTTCCCGACGGGGCGAGTACTTGCTTGACCGCGCGAAAGAGATCGCGTTGCAACGCTTTCGGAAAGGAGGGAACGGGTAGGCCGGAAACGACGTAATCGACCTGCTCGATCCCCCGCTGATTGAGAATTTCGGTGAGATCGCGAACGTCCCCTTCAACCACGTCGAAGTTCGCTCGGTGGGCGAATCGTTCACGAAGCAGCCGAGCGAAGTCGGGGTCTCGCTCCAGGATGATCACGCGGCAATCCGGATGCACTCGATCGGCGATCACCTTCGTGATCGGGCCGGTGCCGGCTCCCAGTTCCACAACGACTCGAGCGCTTTCCCAGGGGATGTTGCGCACGGTTGTCCGTGAAAGCCAAGGGCTACTCGGCGCCAGGCTGGCGATCGCCGTTCCATGCTTGAAGAACTTGCCGAGGAACAGAAAGAAATCTTTCATCGGTGCTCAACGGGGAAGGAACGAGCCAGTCAGGCCACATGGAACCGCGCGCAGGGTGCAGCAAATCATCGGCTCTGGTTCACGACGGTCGACGTCGGACTCTTCACTTGATAAGGCCAGAACCGAGCCGGGATGAGCGTCGGCGGGATCGTCCCAAGTTTATCGTGGAGGAACTGAAGGACGAGTTGGTTGACGAGCCGCGACTTCTCAATCTGAGGAGCATGGCCACACCGGGGGATCACGACCTGCCGAACGTTACGCATCTGGTCGGCCGCGCGGATCGATCCCGGGACGTCGGCGATGACCTGGTCGTTCTCGCCCCAGATCAACAGGGTCGGCTGCGTAACCCGGCTCAACAGCGGTGCGACCGAGTGGCCGACGGTCCCCCGGAGCGTTCGCAGCACCCCTTTCTTCCACTTCCGGTCCTGGAACTTCCGCTCAATCACCGCCACAAGGTCTTCGCTGGCAAAATGAGAGCGGTGGAAGACAGACTGAACAAGAGTATCGTACTGGCTCCGTCTGACCCCTTCCATCATCGGCAGGTTCTCGTCCCCGTGCAGGCCGGAGGGACAGAGCATGACGAGTCGCCCCACCTTCTCAGGGTAGCGCGTGGCGTACGTGAGAATGATCTGGCCGCCGAGGCTGGAACCAACGAGGTGGTACGGAGGACGCTGAACGAATTCATCGAGAAAGGTTGCGAGTCGATCCGTAAGATAGTCAACAGTGACCTCGCCGCCTTCATCGATTCTTCGATGCAGTGAGTCACCGTCGTAGACGAGCAGTTCGGGGGCCTTGACGTCGAAATGTCTCGACCAGTGAGACCGGTTGGCGAACCAGCTTTCCGACTGCTCGGCCAGTCCATTGACCAGGATGAGAGGGGCGGGCCTCTTGGAGGCGTTCAGTCGAGGGAGGTCGAAGAACTTCCGCACGGTTGGATTCATCGGGCTCCAGGACTCCCGGTTTCCGAAGTGGGTTTTGATGGAGTCATCGGAGGCCACTTCCTCTGGGGATCTCTGTCATCGACAATACCATCCGGACTAAGTGCAGCCAACCTGTTCCTGATCGTAACCTCAAAATTGGCTGGCATGTAGAACAAGTTAAGAGGGTGAGCCGCCAGGATCGCCCCGACCGCTTGACGATCGCCGATAAATCGCTACAAGATGTTCCAGCGACTTGGACTTTTGCGTCAAAAAATCATCAGGCGAGATCGTTCCACGAATTCGAGGTGCATCACGATGCGTGTGTTCATCACGGGGGGAACCGGCCTGATTGGACGGCACCTGGTTCGGCGGCTGGCCGAGCGTGGCGATCAGCCGGTGATCCTGTCCCGACATTCGGACCAGGCCCGCCGCGACCCGTCGATGCGCATGCGCGAGATCGTCCCGGGCGACCCAACGACCTCGGGCGCCTGGCAGAACGTGGTCGATGGCTGCGACGCCGTCGTGAACCTGGCCGGGCACAATATCTTCGAGGATCGCTGGAACTCGCAAGTCAAACGCAAGATCCGCGACAGTCGGGTCTACGGCACCGAGAACCTCGTCGCCGCGATCGCGAAAGCGAAGAACGCCCCCAAGGTGATGGTTCAGTCGTCGGCCATCGGCTACTACGGCACACCCGCCGAGGCGGAATTGACCGAGGAGAGTCCGTCGGGCTCCGACTTCATGGCGGTCGTCTGCCGGGAATGGGAAGAGGCCGCGCATCACGTCGAGGCCCTGGGCGTGCGGCTCTCCGTGGTTCGGACCGGCATCGTCCTGGAGCGAGGTGCCGGCGCACTCGGAGTCATGGTGCCGATCTTCAAGTGGCCCTTGGGCGCGGCGCCGATCGGCAATGGCGGCAGTCTCGTCAAGCCGGCCACCGGTCAGCAATGGATGAGCTGGATCCATATCGACGACATCGTCGGCATCTTGCTGCTGGCACTCGACAACCCAGCAGCGACCGGACCGATCAACGGCACGGCCCCGCACCCGGTTCGCAACGCCGAGTTCTCGAAGGCGTTGGCCAGGTCGTTGTGGCGTCCTTGCGCTCCATTCGGCCCCCCTGACCCACTCTTGAAGTTGGTTCTCGGCGAGGTGGCCGATGTCATCACGAAGGGCCAGAAGGTACTTCCGACCCGGGCACTGGCGTTGGGCTATTCGTTCAAATATCCCACGCTCGACGCCGCGATGAAGGCCTTGTTCGCCAAACCGGCCGTCGCCACGGTTCCCAAACCCGAGCCGAGCTCGGCCGTAAAGTCCGGCCACCACCATTAAAACAAAATGCGCGAGCCAAATCGCCGCTGGGCCCGGGGCGTCACGAGGATTCGCCGGCCCAGCGCGATCTTCGCGCCCCGCGGGAGAGGTTCCGCCCTGGACTCGACACTCGTTCCCCAAAAGCTGTTCTGACCTATGAGACCCATTCCCCACGGCGGCAACCCGGCTGAAGCGCGACGCCGTTACGGACTCGGCGAGCGTCATCTCATTGATTTTTCCGCATGCCTGAATCCGTTCGGCCCCTCACCGACGGTGATCGCGGCCGCGCGGGCGGGGCTCGACCACGTCGGTGAGTTTCCGGAGCCAGGTTGCCCTCGGCTGGCGGAACGGATCGCGGAATTCCATGGCGTGCCCATCGATCACGTCGTCGTGGGGGCGGGAACCAGTGAGCTGATCAGCCTGATCGCTCAGTCCCTCCGTGAGGTCCTGGCGCTCCACGCCTACGAGAATGGCGACCCCGCCATGGCCGTCTCTCACCTGGTCGAACCGACCTATGGCGACTATCGCCGCGTGTCGGTCCTGAACGAGTTGAGGATCGAGACCTGGGGGACCCACATCCTCAACTGGCACCAGGAGGAGTTCCCGGAACCGGCGGCCGGCGTCTTCTGGACCGGACACCCGGACAATCCGACCGGCCGGGCCTGGGACCGGACTGTGCTCCTGCCGCGCGTCGACGCGTCGCTCGGGCTCTTGACCGTGGTCGATGAGGCCTATTTGCCGTTCCTGGCCGACGAGTCGGAGCGGACCTTGGTGCAGGCGGCGACAAGCCGAGAGAACCTGCTCGTCCTCCGGTCATTCGGTCCGATCGCCGCCATCCCAGGGCTCCGGATCGGTTACGCCGTCGCCTCGCCCGACATGGTGATCCGGCTCAAGCAGTATCAGGACCCGTGGACCATCACGCAAGTCGCCGAGGCCGCCGCACTCGCGGCGCTCGATGACAACGACTCGCGCCAACGCGTCATCCAACTCCTATCCGAGGAAGTGCCTCGCCTGACCGATCGCCTCTGGGAGATCCCCGGCCTGCGCCCCGCCTGGCCTGAGCACGAACGCCCCGGCAACGCTCCGCCCGCGCCGAACTATCTCCTGGTCAGTCTCTCGGAGACAGTCTGGACCTCCCGCAAGTTCATGAAGTCCTGGCCCATCGGGGATTCTTGGTCCGTGAATGTTCCGACTATCGCGGGCTCGAAGTCGGAGCACTCCTCACGGGACATGACAAGCTGGTCGCAACCCAGGGCCATCTTCGAATCGCCATAAGAACACCCACCGAGAACGACCGGCTGATCGCCGCGCTTGCCGAAGTCTTGAGTTCGGAGCCTCCCCGTTGACTCGTTCTGATCTCCCGCCTCGCGCCTCCAGCTTGATGGTCCTCGGTACAGCGAGCCACGTCGGCAAGAGCCTACTGACCGCGGCCTTTTGCCGCTTGCTCGCGGAAGCAGGACATCGCGTCGCCCCCTTCAAAGCCCAGAACATGGCGCTCAATAGCTTCGTCACGCTCGAAGGGGGCGAAATCGGTCGCGCTCAAGTCGCGCAAGCCGAGGCGAGCGGAATCGCCCCTCACGTCGATATGAACCCGATCTTGCTCAAGCCGATGGGGGGCGTCTCGCAAGTCATCGTCGAGGGCCACCCGATCGGCGTCATGTCGGCCCGCGAATACTACGCGGAGAAAGCAACGCTCTGGCCTCGGGTGACCGCCGCCTACGACCGCCTCGCCAGCCGCTATGAGCGGGTCGTCCTCGAAGGAGCGGGGAGCCCGGTCGAAATCAACCTGACCGAGCACGACCTCACCAACCTCAAAATGGCGCACCACGCCGACGCCGCTGTCATCCTCGTGGCCGATATCGAACGCGGGGGCGTCTTCGCGCAAATCATCGGGACCTGGGAACTGCTCGAACCGAGAGATCGAGCACGCGTGGTCGGCTTCATCATCAACAAGTTCCGAGGTGATGTCACCTTGCTCGATTCCGGCCTGGCGTTCGTCCGGGAACGAACCGGGGTGCCGGTGCTCGGAGTTTTGCCTTATCGGCCCGACCTGCAGATCGACCAGGAAGACTCACTCGGAATCGACGAAACGGCCACGTTCGACGACGAAGCGCTCGGTCCCGGCGACCTTGACGTGGCGGTCGCGCGATTGCCCGGCATGAGCAACTTCACCGACTTCTGGCCGTTGTCGCGCATCCCAGGCGTCCGGGTTCGCTACGTGGAGCGAGGCGTGAATTTCGGTCGGCCCGACCTCTTCGTGCTCCCCGGCACGAAAACGACGGTGCGCGACCTCGACTGGCTGAGACAGGTCGGACTCGCCGATCGGATCATCGCCTCCCGGGCCGAACCGGACGGGCCGCAGATCCTCGGAATCTGCGGCGGCTTCCAGATGCTCGGCCGTTGGATCGAGGATCCGCTCGGCATCGAGTCGAGCCAGAAGCAAGTGGAAGGGCTCGGTCTGCTCGACACGGTCACCCGATTCGCGGAGAGCAAGACCCGACAGCTCGTGTCGGGTCGAGTGATCGGTATGGACCTGCCCATCCTCGGCTATGAAATTCACATGGGAGAAACCGAGCGCGGCGACTCGACGCTGCCCTGGTTCTCGCTGATTCGACACCGCAACCAGGCCGCAATCCTCGACGGAGCGATCGATCAGGCAGGGCGAGTCTCGGGCACCTACGTTCACGGGATCTTCGATAGCGCTCCATTCGCGGAGCAGTTCATCAACCAGCTCCGCGCCCGGCGTGGATTCGCTCCCCTCGCCACGCCCGAATGGCAGTCGCATCGCGACTTCCTCGCCGGACGTTACGCGAAGCTGGCCGAATTCCTCCGAGCCCACCTCGATCTCGCGCCGATCTGGGCCGCCCTTGCTGAGCCTTCGGCCCGGAGCGCGGACTGAGATGGAAAGCCTCACCCTCGCGGTCTGGTCGCTCCCACTTGGGGCGGCGCTCGATCTTCTGCTCGGTGATCCAAGAGGATGGCCGCATCCCGTCCGGGCCATCGGCCGCTTGATCGTTCGCCTTGAGGCCGTCGCGCGATCCCTCATCCAGCGGGCAGGCGGCGGAGCGTCCAGGGAGCGGCTGGCCGGAGTCTGGCTGACTGTCATCGTGGTCGGGTTCGTGGGCCTGATTGCTTCGGAGTTCGTCGCCGCCTGCGATTGGCTGGGCCCGGTCCCCTCGCTGATGGGCCGAACTCTGTTGATCTATTGGGGCCTGGCTGCGCGGAGTCTTGGGGACGAGACCCTCCAGGCGTCGGAGGCGATCGACCTCAAAACGGCTCGTCGCGAGTTGGCGATGATCGTCGGCCGCGACACGGCCACGCTCGACGGAGCCGAGATTGGTCGAGCCTGCGTGGAGACGGTGGCCGAGAACTACGCCGACGCCGTCGTCGCCCCCCTCTTCTGGTTCGTGGTCGGCGGGCCTGTCGGTCTCTGGATGTTCAAAGCTATCAGCACTCTTGATAGCATGGTCGGCTACCGTAACGCCAAGTATCGTGACTTCGGCTGGGCCTCAGCGCGGCTCGACGACCTGGCGGCCCTGATCCCGTCGCGCTTGGCCTGGCTGTTGATCAGCTTTGCCGCCTGGATCGCGGGAGAGCGGGCCGGAAATGCCATTCGGATCGGCTGGCGCGACGGCCGCAACCATCCGAGCCCGAATGCCGGCTGGGGCGAAGCCGCCATGGCGGGCGCCTTGGGCATCCAGCTTGGAGGGCCAGCCACATATGGAGGCGTACCGGGCTTCAAGCCATTGCTGGGTGAGCCGGACGAGCCGATCAACCGACGCACGGTCCGCCGATCGGTCCGGGTGATGCGAGTGGCCGCGATCCTGGCGGTTACGTTTGCCTGGGGAGTTCGGAGCGGGCTCTTCGGATCGCCTTGACCCACTGCGCCGGGGCGTGCTAGTTTTGTGGTGAATTCCGACGACCATGGCAGGTTGCGACGAATTGCAAATGGTTGCAACCCAGGGGTGGATCAACGCCATGTCTGAGGCCTTGCTGATCGCCGCGCACGGCAGCCGCGACGAGGCGGGAGTGGAAGAATTCTGGGAGTTTGCCGACGCCTGGCGTCGGCTCCGCCCCGACCGGATCCAAGCGGCCGGATTCCTCGAGTTCGCCCAGCCCACGATCGGCGCCGCGATCGACCAGCTCATCGACCGCGGAGCGACCCGGATCGTTGTCGTTCCTGCGATGCTCATGGCGGCCGGCCACGTCAAAAACGACGTGCCGAGCGAGGTCCAGGAATCGCGCGGCCGGCACCCGAACGTGACGTTTCAGATGGCCCGGGCGCTCGATATCCACCCCGCGCTGCTGGAGCTCTGTCACGTCCGTTATCGCGAGACGATCGCCCCTCTGCGCGAGGTCCCCGCCGAGCGCACTCTGCTCCTCCTCGTGGGACGGGGGACGTCCGACCCGGACGCGAACGCCAATATCGCACGCGTCTCTCGGTTCCTCTGGGAATCGTACGGGGTGGGCTGGGCGAGCGTGGCCTTCTCGGGCGTTACCACACCCAACGTCGATCAGGCGTTGACGGTCTGCCGCCGACTCGGATTCGATCGCATTGTTGTTCAACCCTACTTCCTCTTCGATGGCATCCTGCTCAAGCGGATCCGCGACACGGCCGAGCGACATGCCGCACTCGACCCGAGCGTGGAGATCGTGACTGTCCCCCATCTTCGGCTCCACCCGCTCTTGCTCCAGGCGTTCGAGGACCGGGCTCACGAGGCAATCCACGGCGCGCCGCACATGAACTGCGACCTCTGCAAATATCGCGTTCGGCTGCTCGGTCGCGAATCCGAGATCGGCCTCCCGCAGGTCGGCCATCATCATCACGTGCGGGCCTCGTCTGACCTGACCGATGACTTCGATCATGGCCACGACCATCGCCTCCGACGGCGACGGCGTCCTGCCCTAATGCCGGCGGCCGACACAGCCTTCCATCCGTGGGATGAGCGTTTGCTCCAACGGTTGCACCTGATCACTGAGTCGAGGTGATCGCGTGTCAGAGTCCGCCCTGCCAGCGACAGTTTATGTGGTCGGGGTCGGCCCCGGGGAAACCGATCTCCTCACCTTGCGGGCCGTCAAGGTCCTCGAACGCTGCGAGGTGATCTTCCACCCAGGGCCTCGGGATGACTCCGGATTCGCCCTTGCGGTTGTCGCCCCCCTGCTCCGCCCCAACCAGCTCATCCGAGGGGCAGAGCTTGCGATGCGCCGAGGCCCGGACGACGGCACGGTCGGCTACGATCGCGTGGCCCAGCGACTCGCCCACGAGGCCAGCCAAGGCCGGCCTGTGGCGTTTCTGACCGAAGGCGACCCGATGCTCTTCGGCTCCGGGTCGTACGTCGCCGAGCGGCTCCGCCTGATCGCGCCTGATGTCCCGGTCGAGATCGTCCCCGGTGTCAGCGCGTCTTCGGCCGCCGCCGCACGACTTGGCTGGCCGCTGGCCCAAAAAGACGAAATCCTCACCATATGTCCGGGCACGTATCATTCCGACGAGATCGGCGCGATTCTCGATCGAGGCGGCCCGGTCTGCTGGTTCAAGGCCGCCGCCGTCCTCCCTCGATTGGTTGAGGAGCTTCGCCAGCGTGGTCGTCTCGATCGCGCCGCGCTCATCGAACGGATCGGCCATCCTGATGAACGCGTCTTCCTCGATATTTCGGAAGCGCTCCTGGTCGATCTGTCCTACTTCTCGCTGGTCCTCGTGAGA
This sequence comes from Singulisphaera photorubra, assembly GCF_045290345.1. Taxonomy (GTDB): domain Bacteria; phylum Planctomycetota; class Planctomycetia; order Isosphaerales; family Isosphaeraceae; genus Singulisphaera. Next base: position 9,812,893 of record NZ_CP155447.1, read on the forward strand.
TAGCATGCTCAAATCCACACAACGATCCGCGACAGAGCTAAAGAATCGATGATTCTGAGTCTGTCGCAAGGAAACCGGGCCGTCTGTTTGCCCCGGAGGCCAAAATTCGCGGGAGAAACTCGTTCCCACGCTCTGCGTGGGAATGCCGTTCTGGCCGCTCTGCGGCCCAACCCGCCGGGGAAGACGACGCGGAGCGTCGCGGACGGCATTCCCACGCAGAGCGTGGGAACGAGATCCCGGTATCCTTGCTACAGTCTCATGATGCTTGCGGTTTCCGCCGCGGGTTGGTTTGCAGTAGCACGGCCGGGCCGGAAATCCATCGAGACTCTCGCCCGGTCGCGAATCGTTGTTTATTGAGCTGCGCCAAGACTCCGCGCCTTACGATACACGGCCGTCTTGGGATTCGTTTCGTTCCACTGCGGTTCGGCAGGGTCTTCAGCGATCATCAACAACGCACGGGCGGTCATCCGGTTGACTTTGGCCATGTTCGCGTAGTCGATCTTGTCCCAGTGATCGCTGAGTCCATGATAGTCGGGATAATCAAACGAGACCGTAAGGGTATGGGCAGGGACACCCAGATCAGCCAGAGCTTGATTGTCGCTCCTGGCGAAGTAGGCGTCGCCGTTTTGGGGATGTTTGTAGACTCGGATTCCCTCCGCCTTACCTGCGGCCTGGAAGACATTTCCCACGGTTGAGAAATCAATCCCGGTCATGGACGCGGAGGCAACCTGCGGGCCTTCGGTGCTATCGGTGCGGCCTACTTGTTCCAGATTGACGTCGGCCACCGTCTTGGCGATCGGAACGAGGGGGTGGCGAGCGTAGTATCGCGAGCCGAGCAGGCCCTTCTCTTCACCGAAGAAGGTCAGGAAAACCAGGCTACGGCTCGGTCGCTGCTTGAGTTTGGCCAGGGCCGAAGCAACTTCGATGACGGTGACCGTCCCACTGCCATCGTCGTTCGCACCGTTGTAGATCCGATCGTCAGCGGCCGAAGCTCGAACTCCGATGTGGTCGTAGTGGGCCGTCAGGAGGACATACGTTTCTTTCAATGTCGGGTCCGATCCCCGTAACAAGCCCGCGACATTGCGAATCTTGACCGGCCTGAGCGTGGGCTCATCCAGATGGACCGAGAATTCCCATGGGGACTCGCCAATCGGAAGCGCGTCGAAGATTTCCACGACCTTCGAATCGTGAATTTTGACGAGAGGAAAGCCCAGCCGATCCGCAAGCGAGGCACGAGACCCGCTCGGGAATTCAGGATCGATCAAGCGCTGACCGTCGAGCCCGGAGGCCTGTTTCAAATCGCGGCTGATATTGACCACAAGCGCGGGCTTCAGTTCTCGCATGCGAGTGAGGAACCGATTGAACGCGATCAAGGTCGCCGGTTTCCGATCGGTTGCGACGCGTTCGGGATCCGGACATTCGGTGATGACCACTTTTCCTTGAATCTGATCAAGCTTGAGGGTTTCGATCTCGCGGAGCTCGACCTTGACCGATGGCTTGCTCGTGAGGTCGATTCCCTTTAACCCCGCCATGCTCACCTGGTCCTTGGTTAGCGGGATTCGGTCATCGCCCCGCCGCATCTCGAACGCGAAACTTCGGGCATTCGGCTCGGCAAATTGCCAGTTGGCCGTCTGAAAATAGCCATCATCCCCGACCGGCTCGAGCCCGGCGCGTCGGAACTGGGCGGCGATATATTCGGCCGCAAGGTCAAGCCCTCGAGAGGGAGTGTCACGCCCCTCGAGTAAGTCCGATGCGAGGAACGAGAGATGCCCTTGAAGCGAGTCCGCCGAGATCTGGTCGAGCGCGGCACTTTGGTCCGCCGTCGGATCAAAGGCTGGCGGAGCTTTGTCCTCAGCACCATGGGCCCAGATCGCAATCGTGAGAGCAATTCCTGTAAAGATATATTCGACCCTAAGAATCTTGCCGAGCATGTGCAGGTCATCTCCTTTTAGGGAAGATCGGCATCCGCGACAACGGCGGAGCCACCCCCCGCGAGGGTTGGAGCCCGGAAGCGTGCCGCCGAGTTCCCGAGTGGCGGCGTCGATTATAATCAAGCGATCGTCTGAATAAACTGAGCGAAGTCTGAGCGATCGGGAGTGAGGAGGAAAACAAGGTGTGGTTTCGCTTCCTCCATCAGGGCGGAATGGTAGATCCGGCAAGTCCGGTAGGAAACGGCCGGGCCGGCCGGGCTACTCCTTCGGCTCTCGGCTCAAGCTCTCTTGCAGTCGCTGGCGGTAAAGGTGACGATCATCTTGTTGCTGGGGCTTCCTCTCTGGCCCTTGCAATCGAACAACGGGTGAATCGATGCCCGTGCCTTTTAACGGATGGTCGTCCTGGTACGCTGAACCCATGAGTCTTGAAGATCAAGTCGCCGGCACACTGTATGTTGTTGGGCTCGGGCCGGGTTCCGCCGGACTCCTCACTCCCGATGCCTCGGCCGCCCTGGCGGCCTCTGAGGCGATTGTCGGCTATCGCGGGTACCTCGACCTGATCGAGGATCGGCTCGCGGGAAAGACGATCGTGGGACGCGAGCTCGGCGAGGAGGTGGAACGAGCACGGCTGGCGCTCGAGCTCGCCGAGCAGGGTCGCACGGTCGCGCTGATCTCGACGGGTGACGCGGGAATTTACGGGATGGGGGGCGTGGTCTGGGAACTGGCCGCTCGAGTCGGCACGACGGCCGAACTTGTGGTCGTGCCGGGCGTGACGGCCGCCTGCTCGGCCGCGGCCCTGCTCGGCGCTCCGATCGCTCACGACTGGGCGAGCATCAGTCTGAGCGACCTGCTCACTCCCTGGGAAGTGATCGTTCGCCGGGTCGATGCCGCCGCAGAGGCAGACTTCGTCGTCGCTCTCTACAATCCGGCCAGTCGGAAACGAACCCGCCAGCTTGCGGCCGTTGCCGAACGGCTGCTCGTCCATCGGTCTCCGGAGACCCCCGTCGGCCTGGTCGAGAACGCGTACAGGCCCGGTGAACGGGTCGAGATCGTATCGCTTTTGGACCTGGCCCTCGGAAAAGCGGCCGTGAACATGTTCACGACCGTTGTGGTCGGCAGCTCACGTACGTTCGTCTCGAACGGCAAGATGGTCACCCCGCGGATCTATGCCGCAAAAGCTCCGAAGGCTGAAGCGACCGCCTCGATTGAGGGGACGACAAACGGTCGAGCCGCGGGCGACCTGATCATGGCCGAGTCGATGGCGATCATCGAGCGCGAGCTTGGCCCCGAGCCGAGCGATCCGGCCGAACGCGCGGTTCTCCGACGCGTGATTCACGCGTCGGCCGACTTCGAGTTCGCGGGCAGCTTGCAGTTCAGCCCTGGTGCGATCGAGGCCGCCATCAAGGCGTTTCGAGGCGAAGGCTCCGATTCGAGCGCACCGGGATTGCCGGCAAGTGTGATCACAGACGTAGAAATGCTCAAGTCGGGAATTCGCCGCGATCTGACTGAACCTCTAGGGGTTTCCACGTACTGCCTCCTGAACCACTCCCGGTCGCGGCGAATCGCCGGGGACGACGCGATCACGCGATCGGCCGCGGGTCTACGACTGGCTGCCACGGAAGTCGGCAGCAACGTTGTCGTCGCCATCGGGAACGCGCCGACGGCCCTTGAGGAAACGCTCAGGCTGATCCGCGAGACGGCCTGGCGCCCTGCCTGTGTGATCGGGATCCCGGTCGGGTTCGTGGGGGTCGAGGCCTCGAAGCAGCGGCTCGTCGCGGACTCTTCAGTCAGTGGCGTTCCGTTTATCACGAGCCTGGGGCGTAAGGGGGGGACGGCGGTCACCGCGGCCGTGGTCAACGCCCTGCTCGAACTGGCGAGGAGTACGCCGCGGAATCGAACGCTGGCGGGAGATTGATCGCGTCACCGCTTCGCTCAATCGGGGTCGCAGGCACATTCCATGTTCAAGATCGAACGCCCTCCATTCCAGCTCGTTCGCGGCCTCTCCGTCGCCCCCCGCAATCCCCAAGGGACTCGAGAGGGGTATACGACCGGGGCCTCAGCGGCGGCGGCCACTCAGGCGGCATGCCGCCTGCTCGAGCGGGACGAGCGCCCCGAGTCCGTGTCCGTTCCCTCGCCACTCGGCTTCGACCTGATCATCCCGATCAACCGGCTCGCGTTTGCCGATGCGACGGCGACGGCCGGAGTGATCAAAGATGGGGGAGACGACCCCGACGTCACTCATGGAGCCGAGATCATCGTGGTGGTGCGACGGGTCGACTTGCCGGGGGTCCATATTCGCGGAGGCGTCGGGGTCGGCACGATCACACAGCCCGGTCTGGAGCTCCCCCCCGGGTCTCCCGCCATCAACCCGGTCCCGCGGCTGATGATCGCGCAGGGGGTGGCCATCGTCCTCGGGACCGATCAGCCAGACCCCGGCGTCGAGGTCACGGTCTCGATCCCAGGCGGTGAGGAGCTCGCCAAGAAGACGCTCAATTCCCGGATCGGAATCGTCGGCGGACTCTCGATCCTCGGCACGACGGGGGTGGTCCGACCGATGAGCACGGCCAGTTGGCGGGCGTCGGTCTTGCAGTCGATCGATGTGGCCGCCGCCAATAGTTTGAAGCACATCGTGCTCACGACGGGAGGGCGGTCCGAGCGGTTTGCCGCCGCGATCTACCCCGCGCTTCCCGAAATGGCCTTCGTGCAAATGGGGATCTTCACGGGAGACGGGTTGCGCAGGGCCGTCGAGCGGGGAGTACCGAAGGTCACGGTCTGCGGAATGATCGGGAAGCTGGCCAAGCTGGCCACGGGGCAAATGCAGACCCACGTGGCGGGCGGAGCTGTCGACGTGACGTTCCTGGCCGATCTCGCCCGAGACGCCGGTGCGGATGACAGCTTGGTGGCCCAAATCGGTACGGCCAACACCGCAAGGCATGTGGAAGACTTGATCGATGCGGCAGGTTTCACTGAGCTCTACAACCTGATCGCCGCGAAAACCGCCTCCACCTGTCAGGCTCACGTCAAAGGGGCACTTTCCATCGAGGCCGTCATGTTCGACTTCGATGGCGGTATCCTCGGTCGCGCCTCGGTCGACGCCAAGGCAGCGCTGTCATGAGTCGCCCCATTCACATCCTCGGCCTCGGCGCAAACGGCACGGAAAGCCTTTCCGAGCGAGCCAGGGAGGCGCTGAACGCGGCCACGTTCGTCGCGGGAGGGAAGCGGCATCTGGCCCTGGTCGAGCCTCGACAAGTCGAGATTTTTGCAATCACGAATAACCTCAACGAGCTGGCCACGCGCCTCCGGAACCGCGGACCTGACGAACGTTGTGTGGTCCTCGCCTCGGGCGACCCGCTCTGCTACGGCGTCGGCGTCACGCTTCAGCGAGCACTCGGTTCCGAACCGCTCGAGATCGAGCCAGCCCTTTGTAGCCTCCAACTCGCGTTCGCGCGTGCCGCCCACTCGTGGCAGGATGCGGCGATCGCCAGTATCCATGGCCGGCCCGCGCCGCCGGTTTTGATTCCGCTCCTCGGGAAACCGAAGATCGGCCTGTTCACCCAGGACGGCTCGAGTCCGTCGGCGGTCGCCGATTTCTTTCTGGAACGCGGACTCGACGACTACCGCGTCTGGGTCTGCGAAGACCTCGGAAGCCCGACCGAACGCGTCACCCGGCTCGCGATTCAGGAGCTTCCAAACCGTCGGTTCCGCGACCTGAACTTCCTGGTTCTCATCCGTAATGAAAGCGATGGCTCGCGTCCAGGCTTCACGAGCCGGCCCGCCGTCCCGGCCGACGACGAGTTCGCCCGGCCCGAGGGCGGCCCTGTGCTCTTGACGCATCGGGACGTCCGCTCCATCGCCTTGAATCGGTTCGCGGACGTTCCACCCGGCCCGATCTGGGACCTGGGGGCAGGGCTCGGGGGAGTTTCGGTTGGTCTGGCCAATCAGTTCCCCACACGCGAGGTGGTCGCCGTCGAGCGCTCATCCACGCAACTCGAGTATCTCCGGGAAAACCGAAAACAGTTCGAAGCCTGGAACCTGCGGATCATCCACGGGGCCGCCCCCGCCGCCCTTGCCGACGAAGTCGCTCCCGCGGCCGTCTTCGTCGGCGGTTCGGGGAGACAGCTCGACCTGATCCTCGACCTCGTCCTCAGCCGACTCATCCCCCAGGGCGTTTTCGTGGCCAACTTTGTCGGACTGGAAAATCTCGCGCAGACTTTGGTACGGCTCCGGCTCGAAGGTTGGTCTCCGACCGTGACACAGGTGCAGATCAGTCCCGGACAAGACCTGGCGGGCCTGACAACCTTCGTGCCACTTCGCCCAGTCTGGATCGTCCAAGGCCGTCGACCCACCTGACAAAGGACGGCAATGCGATGGCAGAACGCTCGGGGCTGACCGTGGCGGCGGGTCTCTGGGGAATCGCGTTCGCCGCCCTGGGCATGACGGCGCTCACCACCACGGCCGACGCCAGGCGGGTGATCGGCCTCACCTCCGTCGGACACGCCTTGACCGGACTGGCTCTGGTCCTGACTTTCGCCGATCGGGACGGAAAGCGTTCCCTGGCCGGGCGGGCCACGACGATCCTCTATCTTGCCATCTTCCTGATGATCGAGCTGGCTGGACTGCTCTTCATGCTTACCATGGGAGAGCGAAATCTGGCGCTCTGGTTTGCCCTCGGCGCCAGCTTCTCGGCGCTTGGGAGCGTACTCACCTGGCGGAACGTTCCCGGCGACGACGTCCTGGCCTGCCAGCTCTTCTTCCACTCCGCGATCATCGCCCCACTGGTCGCGGCCCTGCCCGTCTTCCTGATCGACCTGACCAGGAATCAGGATCTGAGCGGCACTCCCCTGGGTCTGACGACGATGAGTCTGACGGTCTCGGTCGGCTGCGCTGTCGCGATCCCACTCTTGGTCGTGGCGTTGCTGACGGCCCTCGCATACAACGTCTCGAGGCCCAGGTCGAACCAGGCCCTCGCGTGGTCCGTCCTGACCGCTCACCAGTTGATGTTCGCCGTCCTCGTGTTTCGATGGGCCGCCAACGGGCTCTGAACACGACAAGGACCGGTCCGGCTGGTGAGCAAGGACAGGAATCCAGCCATTTGGCAGGCGTCTCGGTTCTGGACTCAACGGACGAGGAGGGCGATTCCGAAGCCGCAGGCGAACGCGACCGCCAGGGCGCCCAGGGACGCGAACAAGGCCCCTTTTGGTTTTCGCTCAGCCAGGCCGGCGAGCGGCTGAAACCAGCGGGGATACTTTGGCCTGACCGTGACCACGACCGGGGGTGCAGCCACCGGTGGGGGCGTCACCACGGGGGCGGGCCGGGCTGGGGCCGGTTCTCGTTCCGCGGGGGGCGCCACTCGCTTGACTTTGGGGCGAATCAGGGCCAGGAGTGCTTCGGAAGCCTCGGTTGCGGTCTGGAATCGCTCGCTCGGCCGGTGAGCCAGCAGTTTATCGACGACTTTCACAAGGCCCGGAGGAAGGTTAGGCTGGACTTCAGAGAGCGGCACCGGCCGGCCGCTGATCCGCTTGCCGAGCCGCTCGATCGGATTTTCGCCCGGATAAGGGAGGCGACCGGTCATCATATGGTACATCGAGCAACCAAGGCTGAAGAGATCGCTCCGTCCGTCAACGTCGCGACCGCAAGCCTGCTCGGGGGACATGTAGTCGACCGTGCCGACCGCGATCCCATCGGCCGTCGCGAACGAGGACGCGTCGTCAGCCTCCATCAAAACGCCGAGTCCCAGGTCGAGAACCTTGATCTTGAGGTCGTCGGTCAGTAGGAGGTTCGACGGCTTGACATCGCGATGCACAATCCCCTGCTCGTGCGCGTGGGCCAGGCCGAGCGCAGCCTGCGCGGCATAGTTGACCATGTCGGGAGGAGCGATCGGCGACTTGCGAAAGACCTGGGCCAGACTCTGCCCGCTGACATACTCCATCACGAGATAGAGAACTTTGTTCAGTTGGTCGGCGTCGTAGGCGCGCACCACGTTCGGGTGATCGAGCCGGCCAACCAGCTTCATCTCGCGATAGAACCGTGCCACGACCCGTTCGTTCGTCGCGATCTCGGGGGCGATGATCTTGAGTGCCACCACCCGGTCCATCATCAAATGGTGGGCCTTGTACACTCGCCCCATCGAACCGGAGCCGAGTCGGTCAAGAATGGCGTAGCGGCCAACGACCATCCCGTGCGTTTTGTTGCTCAGGAATCGCTTCGTCTGGTACGCGGTAAGTACTTTGTCGTTGACAAGTTGCGTCGCCAGCGCTTTGGTATCGTTGGAATACTCGCCGCGGAGGACTTTGGCTTTGACTTCCTGAAATTGACGGTCGGTCAGCACGCCCGCTGACCGTATGACCGACAAGAGATCGAGAGGAACGCTATCCGACGGCTTCGGCTTCTCGAAGGTCGCCATGTCGAATTCACCCGGTTTCTTTCCGGCGTCCTCTTCGATCAAGATTGGCGAGGCCCGCAGCTTCGCCAGACATCCGACGATACCACAGGTTTCACAGAACCTCAAAGAAACAATTCGTGGAGTCAATACGCATTCATCGCCCGGCGTTCTCACTGCCGCGACCAGCAAAACACCCGAAATCAGCCCAGCCATCCGCCTTCCAAGCAAGCCACCCATTCGTCAAAGTCGAACCGTCACTCCACCTGGTCACAACCCTGACTGCTGCATCCGCCAGGTTCATTGACGTCGAGGAGGTTGTGGCTCGCCTCGCTCGAAACTTTCGAAGCGGTTCGCTTTGGTGGAGCGTCGACTGGACATCGTCGCTGGCGACGACTACGATTTCGATCGATGCGCCGAGCCAAGCTCATGGCTTCCGAGGGACCGGTGCGTCCCGTTCGACCCGAAAAGGAACATTGCAATGACGGCGTCAGCCGACCCGCAGTCGCCCCTTCGAGATTTTCGAAAGACGCAGGAATTCTTCATTGGCATCGACAGCGACGGCTGCGCATTCGACACGATGGAGGTGAAGCACAAGGAATGCTTCATCCCCAACATCATCGAGTTCTTCGGCCTGGCAGCCGTCTCGAAGTACGCGCGTGAAGCTGCGGAGTTCGTCAACCTCTACTCGCTCTGGCGCGGGATCAACCGCTTCCCTGCCCTGACCATGGCGCTCGACCTCTTGACCGAGCGGCCCGAAGTGGCCCGCCGCGGCTTCAAGGTGCCGAAACTGACCGGCGTGAGAAGCTGGATCGAACGGGAGACCAAGCTGGCCAACCCGACCCTGAAGGCCGAGGTCGCCAAGACCAACGACCCGGACCTCGCCCTCGCCTTGGAGTGGAGCGAGGCCGTGAATCGGAAGGTCGGCGACATCGTCCGCGATGTCCCTCCGTTCCCCTTCGTGCGGCAGTCGATCGAGGCCATGAGTGGGAAGGCCGACGTCATGGTGGTCTCAGCCACCCCCGGAGAGGCCCTGAACCGCGAGTGGGAAGAGCACGGGCTCAAGTCACACGTCGCGCTGATCGCCGGGCAGGAGATGGGAAGCAAGAAGGAACACCTCGGGATCGCCGCGGCCGACAAGTATGAGAAGACCAAGATCCTCATGATCGGCGACGCCCCCGGCGATCGCAAAGCGGCCGAAGCCAACCACGTGCTCTTCTACCCGATCGACCCGGGTCAGGAAGACGAGTCCTGGCAGCGGTTCTACGAGGAGGCCCTCCCCCGCTTCTTCGCGGGCACCTACGCCGGCGCCTACATGAACGAGCAGATCGCCCGCTTCGAAAAACTGCTGCCCGAGACGCCCCCTTGGAAAAAAGGGTGATTCCGGCCGCAGTCGCTTATGATCGAGTCACCCCAAACGTCACTTGAACTCCAACCCACCGTCCCGTCGAAGGAAATCGTCTCATGGCTGCTCGTAACGTCGTCGTTGCCCAATCCGGGGGACCGACCTGCGTCATCAACAACTCGTTGCGCGGGATCGTCGAGACTTGCCGCCGCGACCCGAAGACCTTCGGCACCGTCTATGCCGGAAATTTCGGCATCGAAGGGGTCCTCAAGGAGGAGTTGATCGACTTGTCCGCCACCTCGGACGAGGAGATCGCCCTCCTCCGGACCTCCCCGGCGGCCGGTGGAATCGGCACCTGCCGCTACAAGCTCAAGAAGGGGCAGGACGAAGATTTCTCCCGCGTGGTCGACGTGCTCAAAGCCCACAACGTGGGATACTTTTTCTACATCGGCGGCAATGACTCGCAAGACACCGCGCACAAGGTGAGCGAGCTGGCGCGCGACCGTGGGCTCGAGCTGGTCGCCACCGGCGTTCCCAAAACGATCGACAACGACCTGGGCGACGCCGAGTTCACCTTGCTCGACCACTCCCCCGGCTACGGCTCGGTGGCCCGCTACTACGCCCAGTATGTCCGGCAAGTGAACGAGGAAAACGCGGGGTCGTGCCCGGCTGATCCGGTGATCGTGATCCAGGCGATGGGCCGCAAGATCGGCTATATCCCGGCCGCCGCCCGCCTGGCCGACCCGCATCGCAAGATGCCGCTCCAGATCTATCTTACCGAGTCCGGGGTCTCGCTCGAGCAGCTTGGTGAGAACGTCGTCAACCAGCTCAAGTCGGACGGCCGCTGCATCGTGGTCGTGAGCGAAGGCTTCGACGTCGGCGAGTACGGCGTGGCTCGCGATAACTTCGGCCACGTCCAGTACAGCTCGAGCCAGACGACCGTCGCGCAGACCGTGGTCAACTACCTGAACACCTTGAAATTGCCGGTCCCCGGCAAGGCGCGCGGCCAGGTTCCCGGCACCGATCAGCGCAATGCGATCGCGTATGCCAGCGTGGTCGACCTCGACGAGGCCTACGGGGTTGGCTGCCACGCCGTCGAGATCGCCCGCAAAGAGGGGAACGGCTGGATGGCAACCATCCTCCGTGACCACTCGCAAGCGTCCTACAACGTCCGGTTCGATAAGGCGCCGCTCGAAAAGGTCGCCAACTCCGAGCGCTACTTCCCCAAGCACTGGATCGCCTCCAACCGGATCGACGTCACCGACGACTTCCTTGCCTACGCCCGCCCGCTCATCGGCGACGACTGGGTCAGCGTCCCCATGGTCGATGGCCTGGCCCGGTTCGCTCGGATCGAGAAGAAGCTGGCCACCAAGCAACTGAGCGAGTACGTGCCACAGACCTATCGCAAGGCCTGACCCAAGACTCGGACGGCCGACCCGGCCGTCGGGAACCGCCCGGCGGCCCGCCGTGCCGACATCCAAACGGCCGGGTCGTCCGGGCCACCGCCGCAACAAATCGGTCAATCTAAACAAGTCGATTGTTCACCCATTCATTGAGAAGGTCCGAGTTCCCCAATGACGACACCTACCGCCGACATCGGCCTGATTGGCCTTGCCGTGATGGGCGAGAACCTCGTCCTGAACATGGAGAGTCACGGCTTCACCGTCGCCGTCTTCAACCGGACCACCTCCAAGGTGGACGAATTCGTCAACGGCCGAGGCAAGGGCAAGAAGCTCGTCGGCTGTCATTCGGTCGCGGATCTGGTCAAGTCGCTCAAGAGCCCGCGCAAGATCATGATCATGGTCAAGGCAGGGGCACCCGTGGACCAGGTGATCGACGAGCTCGTCCCGCTGCTCGACCCCGGTGACATCCTCATCGACGGTGGCAATACCCACTATCCCGACTCCACCCGGCGCACCCGTGACCTGAAGGCCAAAGGCTTGCAGTTCATCGGCACCGGCGTGTCGGGCGGCGAAGAAGGCGCGCTCAAGGGCCCCTCGATCATGCCCGGCGGCAATCCCGACGCCTGGCCGCACGTCAAGCCGATCTTCCAGGCGATCGCCGCCAAGGTCGACGACGGCACCCCTTGTTGCGACTGGGTGGGTCCTGAAGGGGCCGGCCACTACGTCAAGATGGTCCACAACGGCATCGAATACGGCGACATGCAGTTGATCTGCGAAGCCTACCAGATGCAGCGAACCCTGCTCGGCATGGATGCGCCTGCCATGCACGACGTGTTCGCACGCTGGAACAAGGGGCCGCTCGATAGCTACCTGATCGAGATCTCCCGCGACATCCTCGCCTTCAACGACCCGGACAGCGGCAAGCCGATGGTCGACCTGATCCTCGACACCGCCGGCCAGAAGGGGACGGGCAAGTGGACCGTCACCTCGGCCCTCGATCTCGGCGTGCCGCTCACCCTGATCGCCGAGGCCGTCTTCGCACGCTGCCTGTCGGCCCAGAAGGATGAACGCAAAGCCGCCTCCAAGATCCTCAAGGGGCCCTCGGCCAAGTTCACCGGCGATCCCAAGGCCTTGATCGACGACATCGAGATGGCCCTCTACGGCAGCAAGATCATCTCGTACGCTCAGGGCTACGCCCTGATGAACGCGATGGCCAAGGAAGAAGGGTGGGAGATCAACAACGGCGGCGTCGCCCTCATGTGGCGAGGGGGCTGCATCATCCGAAGCGCCTTCCTCGGCAAGATCAAAGAGGCGTTCGATCGCGACCCGAAACTCACCAACTTGATGCTCGACCCCTATTTCACGGGCGAACTCGAAAAGGCCCAGGAGGGCTGGCGCCGCGTCTGCGCCGCGGCCATCACCCACGGCGTGCCGATTCCGGCCATGACCTCGGCCCTGTCCTATTTCGACGGCTATCGCACCGAGAACCTGCCCGCGAACCTGCTGCAAGCCCAGCGCGACTTCTTCGGGGCGCACACCTACGAGCGCATCGACAAGCCGCGCGGCCAGTTCTTCCACACCAACTGGACGGGCCGAGGTGGTACGACCGCGTCGTCGACCTACAACGTCTGACAATCGGTTAGGAAACCAACGACAACGAACAGGGGGCGGGAGACTCTCCTGTCCCCCCTTGTTCCCTGCTCTCGAAGAAGCCGCCTCCGATTAATTCGGGGCGGCTTCCTGCTTCTCCGGGATTCGAAAGTGGTGCAAGTCGTCGGCGGCGAGCCGGAGGTCATCCCGTCGCCGCCAGCGCTGAAGCTGGGCGAGTCGTGCCCGCACGTGATCGCGGCGGTCGAGTGAGTACGGATGAGTCCGCCCGAACGAAAAGAACGGATTGTCCCGCTGGTCGTTCTTACGTTCATGGAGCCGCTCGAAGAAACCGACCAGCCCACGCGGGTCATAGCCCTCTTCATACAACCAGGTCACCGCGGCGCAATCGGCTTCGGTCTCATGCTCGGGACGGAACGGATTGACGAGCAGCCCCAACAGGGCCGCCTGCTGGGTGAAAAATCGGTCGAAGGAATCTCCCCACGCGGGAGGCCGAGCATAGGTCGTCTCCGCAAGCTTGCTTCGACGTACATAACCATAAAGATGACCAAGGTCGAGGTGGGCAAGTTCATGGGCCACCACCCCGGCCACCGTCGCCTCGTCAGGCTCGTCGAGCAAGGCCGTTGTGAAGACGAGAAAACCACCGGGGAAGGACTGACCGTCGGAGATCGGAGCATTGATCAGGCAGACATCGATCTTGGGGTAGCGGTCGCGATGCTTCATTCGCGTGGCAAGCCGATCAACGAGAGCCCGAAGGTACTCGACGCGAATTCCGCCTTCGACCACCTGGAAGCCCCGCTGCTTCGCCTTCGAAAGGTACTCGGTTCGCGCACGGAGGCCCGCCCTCCGTTCCTCGACCACGCTCACCGACACCCCACGCAGGGCTGGCTCTTCCATCCGCGCCAGTTCTCCGAGAAAATCGTTGAATCCGGTCGCGGGGTTTCTCGCGAAACTCTCTCCCATCCGTTGGAACATTTCGGGCATCGAACGTGCGGGGGGAGATGAAACGCGGCGCGGACTGGGGCAACGGGGTGGCTCATTCTCACCGCGATGCCGCACCGCTCGGCCTCCCGACCTGGACTTGGAAACGCCCCGCTTCCGCGTCGCTTCAGTCGGCTTCGGTACGACTGCATCATCGTGCTCGACGGGAGGGTCCGCCGCCGCCCGGAGATTGTCCGGCGGGACCACTAGGATCAACAGTAGTAATCCCGCAAAAACTGGTAAACAGGGAAGTGTAGCCATGACCTGATCCCCAGGGTCATTCAGCGCGATTCAAGAATGGAAGTCGCCAGGCTTCCCTTAAAGCAAGGACGTGCGGACGCTTGACTTATTCGACCTGCATCGAACACTCTGAAGGGTATTGGGAACGCGAAGCCGAAACGGCGACAGGACCATCCTTACCCCCCGGACGCGTCGGAAACGAGAGACCCATGAAGACCGGCACGGGCCGCTGCCCAAGTTGCGACGAACCGATCAGTGAGGGAACGCTCGTTCATCGCTGCTCCGTGCGCGGAGACATCACCTTTCACGACGACCAGTTCGGGATTGTGAATCTGAATCCGGACTTGCTCGGTGAGACGGTTGCCTATCAAGGGAATCTGGTCCTTCAAGCCGAAGAGTCAGGCTCCTCACTCCAGGAGGATCAGGACGACGGGTTCCCCGCGGTGGATGACCTGATCGACCAGACACTCGGCCAGTACAAGCTGGGGTCGGTCGTCGGTCGCGGGTCGATGGGTCGCGTCTATCGGGCCGAGCATCTCGCCCTGGCGCGCTCCTGCGCAATCAAGGTGATGAATCCGGGGCTTGTTGCCAAGCAACCCCAGATCCGCGAGCGGTTCTGGGCCGAAGCCCGAGCCGTCGCCAATCTGCTCCATCCTCACGTGGTGACGATCCACAACCTGGGGAGCGACCGGGGCTATCACTTCATCGAGATGGAATATGTTGCCGGCGGTCTCAGCCTGAGCGAGTCATTGATCCGCGAGGGGCCTTTCGACTCGGTGCGCGCGTCAACCTTGGTCCGCCAGGTGGTCCTGGCCCTTGGCGCCGCCCATCGATCGGGGATGGTCCATCGTGACGTCAAGCCATCAAACGTCCTGCTGACGGCCGCTGGTGACGCCAAGCTCGCCGACTTCGGACTGGTCCGCCGGATCAGCGAACTGGAACGCGCAGGGGTTCCGGTGGCCGGTACCCCCACGTACATGGCCCCCGAACTGTTCGCGGGCATCCCCGCCAGCCACCGCTCCGACATCTACGCGGTGGGGGTCATGTACTACTACTTGATCTCCGCCCGACTCCCGTTCGTCTCGGAACAGATGGGCGAGTTGATTTCGCTCCATCGTTTCGGGCGGGTGCCGGACGTCAAAGCGATCATCCCGACCATTTCCGATCATGTGCTCACGATCCTGAATCGCTGCCTCGCCAAGCATCCCGACGATCGCTATCAGTCGGCCGAAGAGCTGGCCGAGGACCTTCAGATCGCGATCTTCAACCTTCGCGAAACCGAATCCCTCGTCCGGGAAAGCGTGGAAGGGCTCAACTGCTTCATCCAGGGCGGCCGGGACAACTATCGGATTCTGTTCGAGCTGCCCAACGACCGGCTCCAGGAAGTCTACCTCGAGGTCACCCAGGACGACCTCGGTCAGCGAATTCTCTCCGTCTTCTCCGTCTGTGGGCCGGGCGATCCCAAGCATTACGAATTCGCCCTCAAGCTCAACGACAAGCTGATTTATGGCAGTCTTTCCATTCGTAACGTCAATGGTCAGCCGATGTTCGTGATGACTCGCACGTTCGCTCGCGACCTCGTCAGCGCGGCCGACGTCCGCTCCGCCCTGCTGGAGATCGCACGCCGTGCCGACCACGTCGAGATGCAACTGACCAATGCCGACCTGTACTGACCCCCTCTGGTTCTCGAAGACCAAGGGAATGGCCCCTCGCTACTCGTCCGCAAGCATTCTCAAATCCCGTCTTCTTCACATTCAAATCAGTCAGATCGGCCGAGAAGGAACTCGTGTCCACGCGCGTTTCAGAACCAGAAATCGCCGCTCGTAGGCGTAGTACGATAATGCAGCGAGCCCGACCGTCGCCGCAAACGTGGCGATAGTCAGCAGGATGTCCTTGTTCGGGAACCAGGGGAGTCGATGGTAGAGCGAGCGTCGCCCCCAGAGCGCGAACTCGTGATACATGTAGAGGCCATAGCTGATCTTCCCCAGCCAGGCGAGCCGCGAATAGGAGAGACAAGCACGGAGCCATCCCCGCGAGTTGACAACGATGGCGACGAGCGAGACTCCCCAAATCCACAGCAAGACGAAGTCCCAGGTCCTCCGCGCGGTGGTTTCGACCCCGAGCTGAGGCCCGGAAAAGAGCCAGATCGTCCCGAGCAAAAGCGGCAGTTGAAGCCAGCGGGCCCATCGCGCCCCCCGATCCGACCCGGGGGATGTGCCGAGCACCAGGGCCAGTAAGACGCCACTCAACAGCGTATCCAGGCAAAGAAACGTGTTGAATCGTATCTTGATCTCGATCGGATAAGCCTGAGAGAAAAGGTATCGTGCCAGCACCGTGGCCATGATCAGAAGCACCACAACCCCGATCCGATACCGAGGGCCTATCCAGGCCACCAGCAACGGCACGAACAGGTAGAACTGTTCCTCGACGCAGACGCTCCAGAGGACGCTCAGAGCGTCGTACGGGACGACCCCGATTAGCGACATCGACCAGTTGCCCAGGAAGGTGAGAAAAGGGGCCAGGTGGTTGGCGACCAGATTGCGATACCCTGGCGTTCCGAGCTCCCCTTCAATCCAGGGGATGAGCAGGAATCCGATCGCGACGATCAGGTAATAAAGCGGCCAGATCCGGAGAATTCGGCGAATCCAGAACGCCTTCAGGTCGATGCGCCCAAACTCCCGCTCCTCGCGCAGCAGGAGGGTCGTGATCAAGTAGCCGCTGAGGATGAAGAAGAGCTCGATGCCCACCCAGCCCTTCTCGCGAAGCGAGGCGGCCACGGTACGTCCCACGAACGGTGAGAGGATCGCCGGCTCGATACCACCATGGAATAAGTAGACGAGCATAAAGGCCACAAATCGGAGTCCATCGAGTTCCGGGAAGTAGCTTCGGCCTCCCCAGCGCTCCGGCCCGCGTGCCTCAACCCGGCCTGAGTCATTGACGTCGCCCATGATTGGCACCTGGCTCGTCCTCCTGAATCCAACCCCCATCGCGGCCCGACATTATCACCCGAGCCGTGACGGAGGTGATAGAGGGGGTAGCCGCTGGCTTCCCGATCGCGGTAGTCTGGTGCCATTGATCGCCCTCACTTCGCGAGACCTCACGCATGTCCCTCGCTCAACGGACCGCGGCCGTTAGCCTGGCCCTTTCGATCGGGATCGTGGTGGTTGCCATCGCCCTCCTGATCTGGCTCTGGTACGAACGCCGAGACCGAGATCCCAACCTCTCCGAAGTCGACGCCCGGCACTTCAAGCGGCAGGACTATCGGCGAGCCTTGGTCGCGATCATTCTCTTCGTTCTGGCCCTGGAAATTTTCGTCGGTTCGCCCATGGAAGCCAAAGTCGGGGGCCGGAAAAATTATGCGTTCCTCGTGATCTGGCTCTCCGCCTTCGCCCTCGTCCTGGGACTGCTCTTACTCGCCATGCTCGACTGGTTGGCGACCCGCGTCTATGCACGAAGACAACTCCAGCAACTCGCCCGGGAACGGCTCGAAATCCTCCGCGCCGAGCAACAACGACAACGAATCGCCCGAGACGGTCACCAAGAGGGATCGGGAGCGCACCTGGACGACCTCCCCGCATCGTGATCCAGCGTCGCGGAAGTCGGTTTCCGGAGCGCCAGTGTGTCGTCCTGGGACGATTACGAGTGTCCTGAACTTCTGGGAAAGCTTGGTGAAGCTTGAGTGAAGTCCTTGGTTGACGCAATGTTCGTCGAGGGATACGATTCAACACGATGATCCAGGATGGAATTGTCTTCGCCACGGTGTCGTGACGAAGGCTCGGAAACGCCGCTAGAGGATCGATAGCCGAGTACCCTTCGGACGTCTCACCCTCGACAGACGACCCCGAACTCTTCGCTCCGGGTTCCCCTCTCGCCGTCGCGTGCTTCCTGGCTTGGACCATCGCACCGAAAGCTCCATCCCGATCTTGGGAGATCTGCTCGATGCGATCTTTGTTTTCATCGCGGTGGTCGACGGGGCATGGATTGCTTGCTCTGCTGGCAATCCTCGGTAGCGCCCTGGTTTGCCCTGCCGGCGAACCCGACCGCAAAATGTACTGGAACGTCGAAGACATCCGTCCCGGCATGAAGGGGACGGGGCAGACGGTCATGGTCGGCACGAAACTCGAAGAGTTCGGCGCCGAGGTTCTCGGCGTGATGCGCGGGGTGAGCCCCGGCCGCGACATGATCCTCTGCCGGCTTACCGGTTGCAACCTCGAGCACGCCGGGATCATCCAAGGGATGAGCGGCAGCCCGATCTATATCAACGGCAAACTCCTCGGCGCCGTGGCATTCGCCTGGGAGTTCGGCAAGGACCCGATCGCCGGAGTCACCCCGTTCGAGCAGATGGTCCAGTACGTCCGTTCAAACGACCGCCGAATCGCGGCCGAGGCGAAAGACGGCGAATTCCACGCCGCGGCCTCCGCTCCCTCCGCGCTGATCGACGGCCTGGCCACCGACACCACCTTCAGCGCCTCTCCCACGCCGGTCTCGGCAAGTGCCCTCGGCGGAATGAGGCCGATCGCGACTCCGATCGCCGCGACCGGGTTCAGTCCTCGCGCCTTGGCCTTCCTTGGCGATCGATTTCAGCCCCTCGGAATGGCCCTGATGGCCGGTGGCGCTGCTCCCGAACGCGTGATCCGCGAGGAGGGGGACAAGCCGCTCGTCCCCGGCTCTCCGTTGAGCATCGCGATGGTGACCGGCGACTTCGACCTCTCCGGGATCGGCACCGTCACCCATGTTGAGGGGAATCGGGTCTACGGCTTCGGCCACCCGATGTTCAGCCTGGGCGCCTGTGAGTTCCCGATGATGACCGGGTATATCCACACCGTCTATCCGCGGGCGAGTGTGAGCATGAAGATGGGATCACCCTTGAAGGTCGTCGGCGTGCTCGACACCGACGTGAGCACCGGTGTCGCCGGCCACCTCGGTGGGGTTCCCGACATGATCCCGCTGAGCATTCGGGTCAAAACCGGGCGCTACTCCGAGCCCCAGGCCTATAACGTTCAGATCGTTCGAGAACCGAACCTGCTGGCAACCCTGGTCATGACCGTCCTGACCAACGCGATCGACACCGAAGGGAATCTCCCTGAGGAGCTGACCGCGAAGATCAAGGCGTCGATCAAGCTCAAAGGCCACGACCCGATCGAGTTCACCGACACGTTGAGCGGACCTCGGTTCACCGGGCAAATGGGGGCGGCCAACCTGTTCAGCCCGATCGCGTCCATCGTCAACATCCTGGTGCGGAACCCGATGGCCCCGATCAGGCTGGAGTCGATTGACTGCGACATCGACATCACCCCAGGCCGCAAGGTCGCGACGATCGAGTCCATCCGGCTTAACACGGACCGGTTGGAGCCGGGTGAGCCCCTCAAAGGGTCGGTGACGATCAAGCCGTTCAAAGGTGAGCGGCAAACGGTGAACATTGAGTTGCCATTGCCCGCTGACATCGAGGAAGGAAGCTACGAGGCCACGGTCTGCGACCTGGGCAACAGCCTTCGTCGTCGATTCCGCAACGAGCCGTCCCTGACGGATCCGCGCGACCTCAACGCCATCCTCCGGGCGATCCATCTCCAGATCGAACCCCAGCGGACCGCCCTCTACTTGCACGTTCCGCTCCAGGGCCGCGGCCTCTCGATCGAAGGGCAGTCGCTCCCGAATCTCCCCGGAAGCGCCCGCGCTGTCTTCAACACGAGCCGGCAGAGCCAGGATCCAGCGGTCCGTACCGACTTGATTCAGACGGCCCAGACGCCGTACGTTGTCGAAGGCCTGCAGGTGCTCAAGTTCACGGTGGTCAAGGATAAGGGTCTCTCGCTCAAATAAGAGTGGTTTCCGCTCTTCGTTTCTATCGAGGCCGCACCGCCTCGGGCTGGCCTGACCTCAGCCCGTGCTGGGGTCGCTCCCGCGGTCTGAATGCCCTAAAAGGAATTCCGATGATCTTGAACGCGAAGTTCGAGCGGGCGGCCGCGGTTGCCGCTTGCCTCCTGCTCCTGGCAGCGATCGGCGGGCCTCCGGTCGCCCTCGGCAAGCTCGAGACCTGGCGGCAGGAGACGTCCTCGGCCTTCGTGAAGGGACATCGCGAACGGGTCGTGGTGTCCGAAACCGGCCGGGTCCGGCTTGGCCAGTCGCTCAGCCCGATTGAAAAAATCGAGGCGGCCCGCGTCTGGGACTTGGCCCGCACTCCCGACGGCACGATCTACGCGGCCACCGGCGACGAGGGCAAGCTCTTCCGCCGAGAGTCCAAGGAAAGCGCCGCCTGGAACGTCGCCTATGATGCCGCCGACTCCCAGATCCTCGCGGTGGACGTCTTGCCCGACGGCCACGTGTTCGTCGGGACCGGCCCGACCGGCCTGATCGTCGACGTGACCGACTCGGCCAACCCGGTGACAACGCCTCGGCTCGACCCCGACGTCAAGTACATCTGGGACCTTGCCCACGACTCCAAGGGCAACCTGTACGCCGCCACCGGCCCGACCGGCCAGCTCTGGAAGCTCGCGCCGGACGGAAAGCGCACGCTGATCCTCGACAGCAAGCACCCCCACCTGCTCTGCGTTGCGGTCAGTCCTGACGGTTCGGTCTACGCCGGCAGTGACGGCGAAGGCTTGATCTATCGCGTCTCGGCCGAGGGCAAGACCTCGGTCGTCTACGACGCGCCTCAATCCGAAATCCGCTCGCTTCTCTTCGCTCCCGATGGCGCTCTCTACGCCGGCACCGCCGCCGAGTCGGGAGGCGGAGGGGGTTCGGGCCGAGGCAGCTCGCTCTTCTCGCCGGGCGGAACTGCGGAGGCCACCCGCCCCCCGGGCGCCATCAACGCATCGTCCGCTCCCGAGCCGCCCAAGCCTTCGCCTTCAACGACCAAGTCCGCGACCCCTTCCTCATCCTCCTCGACGGGAGGCGGCTCCGCCTCTCCGCGTTCCTCCTCGGGGGACAACGCCGTCTACCGGATCGGGTCCGACAGCGTACCGCGAGAAGTCTTCCGAGCCCGGGCCTTGGTCTACGCCCTCGCCTGGCAATCGGGCCGATTGCTGGTCGGAACCGGGCCGGAGGGGCAGCTCTACGAAGTCCGCAACCAGGACGAGACAACCCCGATCGCCCGGCTCGATCATGGCCAGATCCTTTCGATGCTCTCCGACCCGGACGGTGGCCTGCTCATCGGCGCGGGGGACCCGGGGGCCGTCGTCCGGCTCAACACCGGCTACGTCGCGAGTGGCTCACTCGTCTCCGACGTCCTCGACACCAAGCTGATCAGCCGCTTCGGCGCCTTGACCTGGCGGGCCGATCAGCCCAAGGGAACCTCGGTCGCCTTGCAAGTCCGCACCGGGAATGTCGGCGAGCCCGACTCTACCTGGTCGGCCTGGTCGCCCGAGCAGACCGACCCCGAAGGATCGCAGGCCCAGTCCCCCCCCGGCCGCTTCGCCCAGTACCGCGCCACGCTCTCCACGCGCGACGATTCGGTCACCCCCGAACTCCGCTCCGTCTTCCTCCGCTACCAGACCGCGAACCTACCGCCTGAAATCACCAAGGTCGAGGTGCCCGACGTGGGAGTTGCCGACGGCACCACCAAGCAGGCCCGCCTGAACCTGAAGTGGAGCGTGACCGACCCCAACGGCGACGACCTCGAATACACCCTCCACATCCGCAAAGAGGGCTGGCCCGACTGGGTCCGCATCGGCGACGAGCGGCAGACGTCCTCAAGCTACGACTGGGACACCACCGCCGTCCCAGCCGGCCTCTACCGGATCCGCATCACCGCCAGCGACCGCCCATCCAACAACCCCGACGACGCCCTGGTCCGCGAGCGTCTGAGCGAGCCTTTCATCGTCGATCACGACAGCCCCACGATCACCATCGCCCCTCAACCGCGCGGGGCCACGATCACCCTCAAGGACGAATTGACCCGTCTCGTGAAAGCCGCCTACGCTCTCGACGGCGGTGATTGGGTCCCGGTCTTCCCCGACGACACCCTGTTCGATTCTCCCAAGGAGACGATTACCGTCTCCCTCCCCGACCTCAAACCCGGCACCCACATCCTCGTCGTCCGCACCACCGACGCCGCCGGAAACTCGGGAACCGGAGACGCCCTGATCGAGGTCCATTGAACGTAGAGTCTTAATGGCCCAGTATTTCTGTTCCTCAAAAGCTGAGGCCAGTCAGCGCCAATTGTCTCCTTGGCCACAGATGCCTTGAGACTTTCCAGGTCGTCGATTAGGATCTGTGTTCGGTCGTCGCTCAGACGACCGAGCCAGTCCTCATCCCAGCCCGGGCGATTAGCTCAGTTGGTTAGAGCGCCTGCTTTACACGCAGGATGTCGGGGGTTCGAGTCCCTCATCGCCCACTCCGTAACTCCTGCCGAACGCTCGACTTGCGTACCCTCCACACCGTGGACGGAGCGGCCAAAACCCCAACGAAATCCGGTAGTCTACCGGATTGGGAGGCCGCTTCGATGTCGTTTCGTACCCCCTCGTATCGCCTGCATAAACCTACCGGCCAAGCCGTCGTCACCATCTCCGGCCGTGATTTCTATCTCGGCAAGCATGGGACCGAGGCCAGCCGGAGCGAGTATGATCGGCTCATCGCCGAATGGCTGACAGCTGGACGGCAACTTCCCGTCACCGACGATGCCACCATCAGTGAACTCATGGTCGAGTTCCTCAAGTGGGCCGACGCCTATTACGTGAAGGATGGCGAGCCAACCTCTGAGGCCGCCTTTTCCCAACGGGGACTGATTGACCGTGGCTTCGAGAGCCAATGGCACAAGAGGACTATCCTTGTTAAACTCCTGCTCGGACAACTGAAATCAGGCATACTCAGCGGCAAAAGGGGCGGAAATGGCAAACGAGGAGAAAAAAGAAGCGGGCAACTCAATCAAGGATACCGCCGAGGCGATCAAGGGCGTCCTTCAAGAGGTGCCGGTTTACAAGGATGCCATTCAGCCGGTCGCAAAGAACTTGGGCACCGAACTAGCCCCTGCTGGGTCAGAGATTGGGACTACCGCCGCCCGCACAATCCACATGGCTCTTGCTCCACTTCGTGCACTGGTTTGGAGCTACGAACAAATCGAAGAAATAATCGTGCCACCCTTGCAAGAAAAACTCAAGAATAGGCTCAACAAACTAGTGGCCCCAAGTCTAATGATTGCGGGACCGACTCTAGAGGCACTGCGATTCGCAGGATCAAATGAGGCATTAAGAAACCTTTACATTAATCTATTGGCGACATCCATGGACGAGGACACGAGAAATTTTGCCCACCCTCCTTTGTGGACTTTGTTCGCCAGATGTTGCCGGACGAAGCGAGAGTACTGCGAGTTTTCACTTTTCAAAGATTTATACCTCTCGTGACCTTACGAGTTTACCCCCACCTCGCTCAAATCCACCATGTCGATGAGTCCAGAGGTACCAACGTTGTACTTAGTAACTATTCGCTGATCGGTACTGAAGCGGCGTGCGACTTGCCCGACAGGACTCCAACGTACTTGAACAACCTGATTAGGATGGGACTCCTTGAGATTCCAAGCCAGGAAAAGGTTACAGAAAGTGCCCTGACACCTTGGGATTCGTACAACAAAATATACGCGTCTGGAGAGTTCAAGCAAATCGTGTCTCAGGTCGAAGCAAGGTGGAAACAGAAGCCGATTCTCATCGAAAAAGGCGTGAAACTCACTCCTCTTGGGACGGAATTTAAGAGAGCGGTTGACTACACAGGGGCTTGAGAACCGATCGTCTTTGCCCCCCCCATAGGGCCAGCAATCTGCAGCCCCCGTGGGTAGCATCACACTTCCTCTGCCGCATCCCCCAACCTCTATACTCCCGACACCGGCAGACCCACAGCCCCTTTGTCTCCACTTCGCGGACCTCCAGACGCCGCACCTACGCCGGTCCGCGCCGACTCAGGATCGAACAATCGACGCTACAACATTGGTTTCTGGCCAGCATCGCCAAGTTTTTGATTGAGTGCGATTCGGCGGGCGACACTTTTTGGCAAATCTACATAATAAAATTCGAGAAGATCGCGGCACACTTGGAGCGTCCAAGCCGCCTCTCCCGGTTCAACATCAACGATTTCCCCAGTATTCTGATTCTTCTGGGGATGGGCCGCAAAGTTGCCGATATTTCGTATCGCATCTAGGTCTTGAGCGAGATAAGAAGGAATTTTATTCATAGCTAGAAGTTTCTTAATCTGATCGACCAAGTTGCGATCGTGGATTCCCTCTTGGTCTTGAATGAGAGCTTGCAAGCAACGCCGACTTAGTGCGGCACTAGCTTTTGGCGAGATCGCCAAGCTGTCGTGAGCTTCACGGAAATCGGACGCGAGAGGATCGGGTACGCCCGGCGGAATCTGGCATTTCGGAGTTTTTGGCCAAACAAGGGTAGTGGCTTTAATGTCAGACTCATAGTGATCGCCAATCAAACGGTTCTCGACCTCGTTCATCCAAACAATCTTGTTTTTGCATGTTGGGCATAAGTGCGACGTAAGGGTGTACGATGTCGTTACTGTTGGTGGAGTTTGATTTGCACCGTACGGAGATCCCGACCACGGCCGCGAACGGCCGAAATTCAGAAACGCGTTGTCGGCGTTTACCCCGTCAAGACTAAACCTGATGCCGCAGTATGGGCAGTTTCTTCCGTCCCCGGCCTGTTCATTCCGTTCCATGTGCTGCCTCGCCAAATATCGCCAAACTTATCCAAGTTCTAAGGCTACCGCATGCCTGGGAGCAGGACAAGATGGCGGGTAGACTGGGGAGGATGGATTGAGTTGATCGGCAACCGCGCATCTCGCTGGGCTCCGTCGCCGTCGAACTCGCCCCTCTACCCTTACCGGGCTCCTGATTCTCGATTTTTCACATTTACAATTCTGTATTTATTGAATGTTCAGCCGCCGCTTAAGCTCCGAGTTCAACATGCGCTTCATGATGTCGAGCGAGACGTTCGCCAGGCCCTTTTCCTTAACGTCGGATAGGACCTTATCCCAGACGAATTGGTTCCTCGCTTCGTCAAGGAATTCGTGCCCCTCCCACGTCAAACGCTTCGCCCTCCAGTCCGCTCCATCCATGTCGGAGCAGTCGCTGGCCTCTATGATGCCAGCTTCATACAAAAGTCTTATGTGATAAACGATACTTTCCCGAGACTCGCCTTCAAGCTCGATGTCGATCCAGCCGTGGCCGTCTGCGTCCGCGCATTCCTCAAGTTCAAGGAGGATTCGCCGCGCCAGATCCATATCGCGTTTCATTGCTTCGCTCTCTCTTGCTTCCTCCGATTCCACACGCCGTCGCCCCTGCGTACCAGGCAACGGGAATGGCGCTAGGGCCACCCAAAGGATATCACCTGAAGCCGAGTCTGTTTTTTCAATCGTCTCCTGTGCGGGTCATGCGACTGGCAAAACGCTCAGAGCCACAGCAATAGGGCCGTCGATCCGACCCCTTTGGCGGCCCGACCCGCTTCGATGGCTTCCACGTCCTGATTGCCGGTACCAAGCCGATCCGGGGCGGGGTTCCTGTCCGGCGGAAGTACTGGGACAACCGGTTCACCTGAGTCTCCCGAGGCCGCCCACGCGATGGGCCTGGGGCTCGCCTGGAAGCGTCGTCACAAGGCCCCGACTAACTGCCTGACGCCAGATGAGCCTTGGCACGCTGCCCAGGCGAGCCATCCGGCCCTCAACCAAAGCCCCGTCGCTCCGCATGATCGCGGGCCGGCGGGGCCTTCCTATACGCGGTGTCGTGCCGAGGAGAGGACAAAGTTCAGCCCTCGCTGGGTGGTTAAGCCGCAACATTCCTCACCCCCCGAGCTATACTCGGGGAGCAAATGGGACATTCCTAATTCTTGAAGCGGTCTGCGTAAACTGGGCAATCTTATCCCTGTATTATCTTCATGATATCCTATTTCACCCAGATAACGGCCAAGTTGAAGAATGTCCCCGTGGCGCAACGGTGATCAGTAGCTGGCCGCAGAGCTTGCGCCTGACGGTGCTGTGGTGCCAGCCGAGGATACGGGGGCAGTTCCCGCGATCATTGTTGAGCGAATCGGTGATTCCCCGCAGGTCGGCGTAGGCATTCGCCAAGGCTTTCGGTCTTCAGTTCATCGCATAGACTGGAGAAGCTTTTTCCCCGTCAGGATTGAGGGATTCTCCGTACCCATTCCAAGAGTCCACCCCACCAGCCTCAAGCATGCCAATTTTTTAGCTCCGCACATTTTAAGTCACAATGTTCTCATTTATTGATTTAAATAAAACACTCTACGGTCCGCCTGACATCAACGCCGGTGCAAAACAAAGCTATTGCAGGCCTCAAAGGTCCACTCCTATACATTTCATGAAATCCACAATGAAATTGCGGCCGAGAGACTTCAGTAAGCGATGGCCCAGATTTGGGGAAGAATATTGTTAGGGAATCATATTTTTGACAAATGTTTTGTAATTTTTCTTTTCTGGAATCTCGAGAGAAGGAATGCAGTGCACAATCCCGCGATCGCAGCAGAAGCAAACATGCCCCAGGCTGAAGTTCCCAACGCGAAAAAAAAGGCTACGATCAATCCACAAGAGAAAGCGATCCACGCCACAAGGGCCTTCCCTGCTGGAGCGACAAAAAAAGCGGAGGCGACAACGAAGACGGCAGACAACGCCGTGCTAAAGCAAAAAATGCCAGGCTCGACCGCTCGATACCAAGGCGCAATGCACATACCTGAAATCATCTCGTCGGCAGAGCAGAAGGACTCGGCGATACTGAGCAACATCATTCCCAATAACAGTGCTACATACCAAGCCGCTATGCTTACTACAGGGATCAATGCCCATCGTAGCGCATTGTACATCATGTTGCCTCGGCTAATGCCCGGAGTTTTGCCTGTTTCACTATTCGTGGGTTCTGACTCTACGTCTCCCAGAGCGACCAATACTACCATCCGGTCGCCTGAAAATCAGCCCTTCCTCAATCCCCCTGAATTCCAATACACTGGCCAAAATTTATTGGCGACATTCTCAATTCTTGACTCATTACATGCAAACTGAATAAGACTATTTCTGCATGCTATCCATTACATTCTACATCTCCAAGCTGACTGCTAAAGCGGAATGTCCCCGTGGCGCAAACCTCGCGGCCCCAAGATTGAAGGAGCGGTATCGTCGTGAGCCGGTCGGTATGTCGAGCTCCTCTGGCCCGTCGATTGAACGTCGCGATGCGACAGTTTCCCCTCAAGCCTCAATCGAATCGACGCATCGGAGGCGAACCGTGATCAAAATGACCACGCGGCGACTGATGGTTGTGGTGGCGTTCGCGGCCCTGACCCTCTGGTGGCTTGTGACGCGGCCGTATCCCATGGAATTCGAGGTAATCGGAGTCTGCATCGTCTCCTGGTCGGATGGCACCACGAGCGTGGTTTACGGTCCCCAGGGGATCAGGTTCCGAGGAACCTCCTGGTTTCAGATCGTGGATTGGCCGAACGGGACGACAAGCTTCTATCTTGTCTTGCGATGAGGTCGCTGGTCTTCAACCAGCGGCCCTCGACCGAGCAGTTAAGAGGAAGCGACCCTTGACGCCAACCCACGGAGCTTCGACGTGGGTATCTGCCCAATAAATCCCCCCAGGCTAGACCTCCAAACGCTTTTCAGCGTGTGAGCGGTTGGAGGACTCTCGGACGGGTAACTCCTGGGGTGTTTCGCTGCCCGTCGTGAAGAGGCGGCGTCTGAGGGTCTCATCCAGCGTCGCGGCCCGATGGCCTGAGGCGTCTGCCGCTGCATCCTCCGGACCCACCACGAAAGTCTGAAAAAAAGTTGAAATAACAAGGCGATCGGAAGTCCATGAACTATCTTTGCCGAAAGGAGTTCATCCGACCATGAGTGTTCGTCAGCGACTGGATTACCTGGATGGGGTTCGGGGGGCAGCGGCGCTCTATGTCACGGCATGTCATGCCTACTTGACCTACGCGAACCTCTTCCTACGCCGGTCCAATGGCGAGCTTGGCGACGCCCTTCTGCACGGGATGCAGTGGCTGAATTACGGACGGTCGGCGGTGGCGGTCTTTATCGTAATATCGGGCTACTGCCTGATGCTGCCGGTGGCTCAGTCGGAGGACGGCAAACTCGCCGGTGGCACGCTCGGGTTCTTCCTGCGCCGGGCACGGCGTCTCTTGCCTCCTTACTACGGAGCGTTGCTCGTTTCGCTCGTACTCATCGCCACGGTGCCTGGCATGGGGGAGTCGGACACGAGTGACTGGCATCAGGCGTTCTGGATCCAGGTCTTCCCCGCGTTTACCCCAGGCGTGATCCTGTCCCATTTATTGCTCGTTCACAATTACAATCCACACTGGCAGCATGCCATCGATTATCCGATGTGGAGCCTCGCGACCGAGTGGCAGATCTTACTCTTGTTTCCGATCTTCGTGGCCATCTGGAATCGGGCGACAATCGGTGACGCGGTGATGGCAGCGATGCGAATCACGCTGGGACTGCAAGTGGGGTTGATTGTTTTCGCGCCGGACGTCAATCCGTGGCCACCGCAGTTCGTGACTTTGTTTGCTCTCGGGATGGCGGCGGCGACGGTGAACTATCCTCGCTCCCGCGACCCGATCCCAGCGCGTCAGAGACCGTGGGGCCGGCTGGCCGCCTTGCTCTTCGGCCTGTACGTGATCCTGGAAATGACCGTGGGGCATTGGCTGCTCGGGACCGGGCGCCAGCAGGTTCCCGACCTGGTCGTTGGGGGAGGAACTGCATGCCTTCTCGTCTACTGCACTGGGGCCGTCAAGGCGGGCTCACGTCCTTGGATCCTCCAAAGGTTCGAGTCCTGCCTGCTGAGCGGCGTAGGCAAGTTCTCCTATAGTCTGTACCTGATCCATGCCCCGGTGCTGGCCGTGGTCTTCCTCGTGCTCCAGGCGTGCCGAATCTCATGCGTGGGCACACAGATTCTGATGCTGAGCCTGGGGATCGCTCTTTCATTGCTCGCTTCGTATGGGTTTCACTGCGTCTTCGAACGACCGTTTCTGCGATCTGAACGGCGACCGATCAGGTTTTATCCAACGATTCGCACCAGCGAGGGGTGACCGGCGACGAGCGCCGTTGCTTCGAGTCGATCTGAAATCGACCAGCTCCGTCGTTCAGACCCCGGCGGATACGACCGTCCCCGCCATCGGGCGATCGCCGGAGGCGATTCGCTGTTCCAGTCGGCGACGGAACCGCAAGTGCCTTCGTCGCGTCCACTCCACAAGCGGGTGCCAGACCGGCCCGGTCAGTTGATGACGGATCAGCAGGTGCCAGAGCCGATTCGATCTCTTGTAGAGGTAGGACATTGCCAGGTAGGGCGGTACGGCCCGCCAGTCCTGTGGCCTGCGCCGCCAGATCGAGCCGTGCGAGAACAGGCGATCGTAGCACCAGGCATAGCCCTCCTCCAGTTCCTCAGGCGTCATCTGCCTGGGCTGGAAGACGGCGTGGGACGTGTCGTAGCGGCTCCAGTCCTCGTGCAACAGCCGCCCCTCCGACTCCATCGAGCGAAAGAGCGGCGTGCCCGGATAGGGCGTCAGGATGTGAAACGTGGCGCACTCCAGGCGAGCCTCCTCGATCCAGGCGACCGTTTTCTCGAACACGTCCTTGCCGTCGTGATCGAAACCGAGGACGAAGCTGCCGTTGACCTGGATCCCGTGGTCATGGAGCACCGCCACACGCCTCGCATAATCCGCCGGGCTCGGAGTCTTCTTGCCCGCCTCGGCGAGATTCTCGTGGGCGAGCGACTCGAAACCGACGAAGACACCCGTGCAACCCGCCAGCGCCATTTCGCGGACCAGAGACGGGTCGTCGGTCACGTCGATCGTCACGGCCGCGCTCCAGATCACCCCCAATGGTCGCAGGGCATGGCAGAGATTCCGCAGGTACTCGGGACGAGAGCCGAGGTTATTGTCGACGAAAACCGCGTAGGGCTGCCCGTCCTCCAGGAATTCGCCCACGACTTGCTGCACGTCCCGAACCTGATACGGCATCGTCAGCCCGTCGGTCGCCAGGTAGCAGAAGCCGCAGCGATTGTGGCATCCCCGCGTCGCGATCAGACTCGTGCTGGTCAGGAAGCCGCGCCTGGGGATCAAGTCGCGACGTGGCGGCGGGTCCTCGCGGTAGGGACGACGGTAACTCCCCCGGTAGACCTCCTTGAGCGTCCCCGCCTCAATGTCGCGGAGGATGTCCGGCCAGACCTGCACACCCTCGCCGATGGCCAGGGCGTCGGCGTGGGGCGCAGCCTCCTCGGGGCACGACAGGACGTGAAGGCCGCCGAGTATGACCTTCGCACCCCGCTCGCGATACCAGGCCGCCAGGGCATAGGCCCGGTCGGCGAACGTCAAATGGACGGTGATCCCGACCACCTCCGGGAACGGTTCCCAAGGAGGAGGCCCTTGCAGCAGATTCTCGTCCCAGTAGGTCACTTTCCAGTCGGGAGGAGTCGCCCCGGCGATGCTGGTGAGCGCAAGCGACGGCGTGAGAACATGCTTACCGTAACTCGCGTGGGGGTCCTTGGGATAGAATGGGTTGATCAAAAGGACCGACTTCGGACAGGGCGAACCAGGGCGAATCGAGGGATCGAGTGTCGGGGCGATCCGCAGCGCGCGGGGAATCCACGGGGACTTCATGGGCGAGTCCTTCTTCCGGGAGCGAGGTGACGACACACCAGGACACTTTGCATTACAAAGCAAACCAAGCTTTGCGATGCAAAGCGGCTTTGTCAAGAGAAGATCGGCGTGCTTGCGAGAACAATCTCTACTTCGACACCATTCGCAACGGTGAGGTGCAAGTATGCCGGGAGCACTTTGAGCCAACACGATCTGTTATTATCAATATTATTTCATTCATCTGTTGGGCGTACTCTAACGCGACTACCACTTTCGGAGAGGCAGACCCGATCATTGGCCATTGCAGGCAGTGCCCAAGGTTTGCGGTCATTCATAGAGATGAGGCAATAATAAGTCGCACGCTCGGAAATTTCATTTGATTTAGCACATTATCACGTCAGCGTTAATCGTGCCCCACTCGCAACACCAAGCATTACTTGCACACACAGTGCACGTCAACGTAGAGGGGAAGCAAGATGGCCGGGCCGACCGTGGTTCGATATGGGTCGGCGCGGGTCCAAGGGGGGAGGTGGTGGGGGCTCCAGAGAATTACGGCCGGGCCGGCCGTGCTACTGGTTGCGGCCCGGCCCGCCCGAGAATGAGGACTTGTCGGAAGCGTTATTTACCGTGACTTCGCCGATCGGTCGCGTTGGCAGTTTACGGGGTTGAGGTCGAGCGGAGCCAGCGCTCAGTGTCTCTCGAATTCCGTGGTCGGTTCGGAAATCCTCACTTCTCACCGCACGCAGCCAAGGCCATCAGGGCATAACCGGTCCCCGCGTGGGTGACGTAGTGGACGCGGTCGAGGGTCGGAGAACGAGTGAACCATCGGCCGGAAGCGCGCTGGTGGGACTTGAGCCAGGCGATTCCCTGCTGGATCGGCTTGGATTCGGCAGGCATCCCCGCCTGGCGCAGGACATAGATGACGAACCCCGTGCCATAGCCGTCGCTTGGGGCATCCTCTGGGTTGGGCGTGCCGTCACGACGTGTAAACTTGCCCAGCGAGGTCAGGCTCCAGCCGCCGTCCGGGCGTTGCTTCGCGAGCAAGTCCGTGACTGTCCGTTCGCGTTCGGCGCGATCCATCAGGCCGTCGACCTTGAGCGAGGCCCAGAGGAGCAGTGCCCGGTGGTGCAGATTCGGGGCGGGAGTCTGGCCGAGGTAGCCGCGGACCTTATCAAGGCCCTTGCGTGCCGCTTCCGTCGACTGATATTCCCCCGGAGCATGGCCCACGGCGACGGCAGCCAGGGCGATGCCATAGTAGTCATCGTCCTCCATCGGTGGCAGATCGCAGTCGAACCAGTTCCACGCACCGTCGGGCCGCTGGATCGTCCACATTCGATCAAGAGCGGTTCGAGTCCGCGGATGCAGTGTTCCCGTCGAGGCCGCGTCGTTCAACGCGAGCGCGGCGGCCGTGGCGACGATCTCACCATCAGCAATCGGCTTGGTTGCGCGATTGTCCCAGCCGGCGACGCGGGTCTCGAAGAAAGTCCGGACCTCGACCAGTTCCGCGGATGCCCGCATCTCCACCGTCGGTCCGGCCATCATATGGGCGTAGTTGGTGTGGCAAGTCCCGCACTTACGCTGCCTCGTCCAGTCCACCGAGACCCGATCGAGGAAACGTGCGCCTTGTTTCAGGGAGAACTGCTCGGCCATCGGCTCCTTGTCCGAGTTGGGGCCGAGCTTCGCAGGCTCGTCAGCCTGGGCGGTGACTACTGGCATCAGCAGGGAAAAAGTGGCGAGAATATGAAACGTTCTTCGGGACATGAGTGGATCCTCACGATGCCGCAGGCGTGGAGTTTATCGGATCTTACCGACGGAACATCCGGCTGTCTCCCCTGTGATGCCAAGCTGTATGAAAGTGCCAGCGCACCACAACCTGTTCGCAACGTGCCATCACCCACCCGCCCGCGCTGGATGGACTGAGTTCGGTGAGCCGTGTAAAGTCGTCAGGGGATCTCGATCCCACTCACGAACTAGCCCCTCCCAACGACTCGGAGTTCGCGATGTTGCGGCAAGTGATCTTGGCGTTGGCTGTCACATCACAATTCTCGCCGACCGTCTCGGACCAGAAGGCCAGTCTCAACCCAGATCAGCGCATCGCTCACTATACCGAGGTGATCCGGCTCGACCCGAAGAATGTGCTGGCGTTTTCCGAGCGTGGGATCGCCTGGCTCCTGAAGCGGGATTACGACCGGGCCATCGCCGATTTCACCGAGACCATCCGGCTCGACCCGAAAAACGACTCGGCGTACGGGAATCGGGGCAATGCCTGGAATTCCAAGCAGCAGTACGACAAGGCACTCGCCGACTACTCCGAGTCCATCCGGCTCAACCCGAAGAGTGTGCGGGCCTACGGCAATCGGGGGGATTCGTGGCTCGAGCAACGAGAATACGACAAGGCGATCGCCGACTTCTCCGAGTCCATCCGGCTCGACCCGAAAGATGCGTGGTCCTACTGCAATCGAGGAAATGCCTGGCACGGCAAGCAGAACGAGGACAAGGCGCTCGCCGATTACACTTCCGCCATCAGGGCCGACCCTAAGTTTGCGAAGGCATACGTGAATCGGGGGAACATCTGGAAGATCAAGGAAGACTCCGAGAAGGCGATCGCCGACTACAACATCGCAATTCAGCTCAATCCAACCAGTGCAAACGCGTACATAAACCGGGGAAGCGTCTGGCAAGAAAAGGAGGACCACGACCGTGCGATCGCCGACTTCACCATCGCCATCCGACTCGACCCGAAACAACAGTCAGCGTTCTCGCTCCGCGGGGATTCTTGGCGTTTGAAAAACGAGTATGAGAAGGCGATCAGTGACCTCACTGAAGCCATCCGACTCGACCCGGAAGACTTCTGGCCGTACTTCAACCGGGCGGATGCTCGGCACTCGAAACAGGAATACGACGGTACGATCGCTGATTACACCGTGGCGATCCGACTTAACCCGAAGGAGGCGTGGTCGTACATCGGCCGTGGCGGCGCATGGATGGCCAAGCGAGAATTCGACAAGGCAATCGCCGACTACGACAAGGCGATTCGACTCGACCCGGCGAATGCCGACGCGATCGATGCTCGAGCCGAGGCGATCAGGGAAAAGAAGCTGGCCGAGAGAAAGGCTCCGTGACCCGTCCCCACTCCTCCTCGAATCGGCTTCGGAAGGAACGAGGTTCGAACCATCCTCAACGAAGGTGGTTGTCCCACAGAACGGGTGGTCCTGACACGCCATTGATCTGGACCACCCGAATCCACCAACCTCGTGCCCTTGCTTGCACGAGTGATCTTCCCCACCACCGAATCGCGGTCACGATCAACGGAGCATCGGCCCAGGATTGCCACTCTTTAAATGCTCAAGCAGGCATTCTTTATGAACACGGTGGGTAGGAACGACCTTTTTTTCACATCGGGCTGATCGTCAGATTGATCGGTTTCAGTGAGTCATGGCTCCGCCGCTTCCCCTTGGCCGATTTGGACGTCCGCCTCTTTGGTACCGCCATGTCGTCTTCTCCCCTCGAACACTCCATCCAGATCGTGAGAGATTGACGCGGCAACTGGCCGCGCAGGACGATGATCCGGGCTCAATGTCTGCCTACCAAGATCCGGTGCACTGAGTTTCTGGACCATCCCGCCCCGAAGTGTGCCCACCACACCCTGGTAATGTCGTATGAGATTAGCCCGCCCAAGAGTAAGACCTCACGTGATCGGCGCCCGTATGTCGCGATCTGGGTTGAAGATAAGGATCGGCTGGCCGTTCGCACGTTGATGCTCTCGGTACAGGCCAATGCGCCGGGCCCGCGATGGATTCCCGACCTCAAGCATTGGTATCAGGCCGATCAAGTGCGCAAGCTTGTTGACAAGGTCGATCTGGTCGAGACCATATCTAGAGCAACCCGACCGGCCGGGAACTACAAGGTCATCTGGAACGGCAAGGATGATCGCGGCGCCTCCCTCCCCGCTGGCACTTACACGATCGCGATCGAAGTCGCGCGTGAGCATGGAACCCACCAGATCATCCGCAAAGAGCTGATCCTGGCCAACGAGCCGATCGTCGAGGAACTCAAAGGTAATGTCGAGCTCAAGTCCGCCTCCATCGAATACCGCCGCAAGGGAACAGGCAAGTGACTCTCCGACGCCTCGCTCGACGGTGGTTGCCCCTTCGCGCGGTCGCAAGTTCCGGATCAAGCTCGCCGCCTTCATGCGATGGATCCATATCTATCTCTCGTTGTTCGGCCTGGCCATCGTCCTCTTCTTCAGTGCGACGGGGATCACCCTCAACCACCCGGGTTGGTTCTTCGGCGAGACCGAGCGAACCATCCAAATCGAGAGTGACCTCAACGCCAAATGGCTGAATCTCGACGTCCCCGAGATTGGCCCCGAAGTCGAACAGGATGAGTCGAGACGTGTTGCGAAACTGGAAGTGGTCGAGCATCTGCGGAAGGTCCACGGCATCCGCGGCGCCCTGACGGAATTGAAGGTTGACGAAGCCGAGTGCACAGTCACCTTCAAGGGTCCAGGATACGCGGCGGATGTCTTCATCGACCGCCAGTCGGGCCACTACCAGTTGTCCGAGTCGTACCATGGCTTGATCGCCATACTCAACGACCTCCACAAGGGACGAGACACCGGGATGGTCTGGTCGGTCGTGATCGACCTCTCGGCGATCCTCCTCATCGTGGTCTCAATGAGTGGCCTGATCCTGCTCTTCTACATCAAACGCCGGCGCCTCCCCGGGCTCGTCACAGGCCTGGTCGGGGCGGCTATTGTCCTCGTCGTCTACTGGGTTGCGATTTCCTGACGTGGGGGCCTCGACATCGGGACGACGCTCGGCGACCGCGTCTCGCTCTATAGCTGAGCCTGTCACTGTAAGCATCGGTGGTATCTGATACCATTGACAAGAGCTTACGGTGACGGCGGTCTGTTCCACGTGGAGTCGAGGCGAAATCGTACATTCGAGCGCTTGCGTTCTGGTCACGAGCGTTTAGAGGATCGGAGACCGGTCATGACCGACCCGGCGGAACTTCTCGGAGCATCGCCGCCACGTCTCAAAGCAAGCGCCCAAACGGGGGCACGACCTGGAGTCGTGGGTTGTCTCGCGGGACTCATCGGGTTCGTGATCTTCGGGTTCGTCATGTTCGGAATCGGGCGACCTCACGGTTACTGTTACCGCATCGGACCGATGCAGATCTTCGAGAGTGCAGAGGGGGTCTCGGTCTTCGTCGCGATCGATCTTGTGACCTCCAGGCCGGGACTCGTCCGGTCGCCGCCCGTGGTCCGAAACCCGGTCCGCCTGTATCGGATCGATGTAGGCCGTGACGGGACAGTGACGAGGCTCATTCTCAAGCCTCCGGCCGGGAAGTCGCACCTCCTCTCCATCGAACCGGTCGTCAAGCTCCCGGAGGGTCTCTACCTCTTGCAAACGCCGTCACTTGGGCATCCCTTCCCCCAATTGCACAGGATTCATGGGGAGCGGATCGAGCCCCTCTCGGTGCAGGAATCCGGATCGGTCCTTCGCTCGTTGGGCTACGCGGGCGGAGATTTCCAGGCAACGCGCCTGGTCACTGAACGTAACGGTTGGCAGTTACTCGATCGCTTGGGATCCACGTTCAGGCGTTTTCCGAAGCAAGTCATCTCGCACCGTCATCAATTTCGACTGCGGTTCATGGAAGACGACACAGCCGACTCGATCACGGCCGAGTCCTTCGGTGAAGGGGAGCGATGGGCCGTTCCCCTTCTGACCATAAAGACGCGGCAATGGCGATCGTACCGTAGTCCGCCCCACCTCGAGTAAAACGTATCGGGCTAGGTCAGGTATCCCAAGCCAACGTGGCGGCCGCCGTCGATCCTCGCCTCGCAAAAAAACCAACCAAACCACGAAACTATATCTTCACAACTTCACACTAGGTGGTCGCCCGCAGGCCTAATCAGAACTCGTACGAGCGACCGGCTGAAATCCCAGGAGCGGCGGTTTCTCGCCCCCCCTGTTCCAATGCTCCCACGCATGCCTTCACTCCCCGACGCTCGCCAGGACGGTTGATTTCAGATTACGCTCGTCATATCATTTATCGCGGCCTGATTCACCCAGGACGGTCGCTCCAGCCGAAACTCTGGGGGAGGAGTCGACGCGCAGATCTCGTACAATTGCCCGACTGATCGCGTCGACTCGAGGGATCGTAGGACGTGGCGGGGTTGGATACGATTGGCTGCGAAGTCAACGGACGAGTATCGGCCCTGGAGCCGTTGGGGAGACAAATCGCGTGGAACGACGAGTGGTAGTGACCGGCATGGGAATGATTACGCCGGTGGGGCGCGACGTGGAAACGTCCTGGCGTTCGCTCCGCGAGGGGCGTGGTGGGATTGGCCCAATCACTCTATTCGACGCGTCGACGTTCGCCACGCGAATTGCCGGTGAAGTCGCGGGGTTTCGCCTGGCGGACTATCGAGCCGACGCCGACCGTTGGGTTCAGTACAGTCGGACCTCACAACTGGCGCTGGCCGCGGCGACCCTGGCGGTGACACACGCCGGGCTCAGCGATGCGGCCATCGATCCGACCCGGTTTGGAGTGTACCTGGGCTCCGGGGAAGGGCAACAAGACTTCGATCGCTTCGTCGATCTCGTCTACAGCTCAACCACGGACGGCGACTTCGATCCGGCCAAGTTCACGGGCTACGGCATCGAGCGACTCCAACTGATCAACGAGGCAGATCAGGAACATGGCGGTCCGGCCGGATACCTGGCCGCCGTTTTCAATGCCAAAGGGCCGAACTCGACGTGCCAGACGGCGTGCGCAGCAAGCGCCCAGGCGATTGGCGAGGCCACGGAGTTGCTTCGCCGGGGCGATGCCGACGTCATCCTGGCGGGAGGAACCCACAGCATGGTTCACCCACTCGGCCTGACCGGGTTCATCCTGCTCACGGCGATGTCGACCCGCAATGAGGATTTCGCGACGGCAAGCCGCCCGTTCGATCGCCATCGCGATGGATTCGTCCTCGGAGAGGGGGGCGGTATGCTCGTCCTCGAGGAACTGGAACATGCCAAGGCCCGAGGCGCAACGATCTACGGTGAGATCGCCGGGCACTGCTCGACGGCCGACGCCTTTCGACTGACCGACAGCCACGACCAAGGGCGAGGCGCCATCGCGGCGATGCGCGGAGCCATGACCGATGCCAAGGTCACCCCCTCGGAAATCGGCTATATCAACGCCCACGGCACGAGCACCCCCTCCAACGACTCGATCGAGACCCTCTCGATCAAGCGAGTCTTCGGCGACGACGCCTATCGCGTTCCGATCTCGAGCACAAAGAGCATGACAGGGCACCTCGTTTCGGCCGGCGGTGCCGTCGAAGCGATTGCCTGCCTGCTGGCGATCCGCGACGGCGTCTTGCCGCCGACGATCAACCTGGAAAATAAAGATCCGGAGTGTGATCTCGACTATCTGCCGCAGGAGGCCCGCGAGAAAAAGGTCGACGTGGTCCTCTCCAACAGCTTCGGATTCGGCGGCCAAAACACAGCGCTGATCGTGCGGCGGTACACCAACTGAGCGGATCGCCGCCATCGTGCAAGTTGCGGAAGTCATGATCTCCCTCCGATTCTGCCGTCGAGGGAGATCACGACTTCCCGCGACTGAACCTCGCGCAAGCGCGACGCCGCCCAGGAGCGACGCGGCGAACGGACCTACTCCGGCATCAACATTGACTCACAACTGAGCGAGCGAATTGGCCCGAACCGCGGCACGATTCCGCCCAAGGCCAAGCCAGTCAACGAAGAGGAACGACGGAATGGCCCCGCGGAGAATGGCGCAAAAATATCACTATGCCTGGGTGGTCGCCGGGCTGACATTCCTGACTCTGCTGGCGACGGCCGGGGTCAGGGCAACTCCAAGCATCCTGATTGTGCCGCTGGAGCGCGAGTTCGGCTGGTCTCGAGCAACCATCTCGCTGGCGATCTCGGTCAACCTGCTCCTTTATGGGTTGATCGGTCCCTTCGCGGCCGCGCTCATGGATCGGATTGGGGTTCGGCGGACGATGCTCGGGTCGCTCGCGATCGTCGCCTCGGGCGTGGCCCTCTCGACCCAGATCTCAACCCCCTGGCAGCTCGTCCTGCTCTGGGGGGTGGTCGTCGGGGGCGGAACGGGGATGACGGCCCTGGTCCTCGGCGCGACGATCGTCAACCGCTGGTTCGCCGAGCG
This sequence comes from Singulisphaera photorubra, assembly GCF_045290345.1. Lineage (GTDB taxonomy): Bacteria > Planctomycetota > Planctomycetia > Isosphaerales > Isosphaeraceae > Singulisphaera. The sequence goes on from NZ_CP155447.1 coordinate 9,851,532, forward strand.
AAGAGGGTTGGTGCTGGGCGTGCTGACAGCGAGTTCGGCCACTGGCCAGATGGTCTTTCTGCCCGCCCTGGCCGCACTCGTCTCACGGTACGGTTGGCGGCCGGCGGTGCTGGTCGTTGCGGCGATCGCGGCGCTCCTCCTGCCCCTCATCGCCCTCTTGATGCGGGATCGCCCCGAGGACCTTGGCCTCCGTCAGTACAGGGCGGCCGCTGATGCGCCATTGGTGACGATCAAGATGGACCGACCGTTCGCCGCCGCGGTCTGGGCGCTTCGTGACGGCTTACGGTCACGCGACTTCTGGCTCCTGGCAGGCAGCTTCTTCATCTGCGGCCTGAGTACGAACGGGCTGGTCGGTACCCACCTGATCCCCGCCTGCCTGGACGCCGGCATCCCCGAGATCCGCGCGGCCGGCCTGCTCGCGGCCATGGGACTGTTCGACCTGGTGGGGACGACGGCCTCGGGCTGGCTCTCCGACCGTTACGATAACCGCGTTCTGTTATGCTGGTACTATGGCCTCAGAGGAGTCGCCCTGATCTACTTGCCCTTCGGGCTGATCGACGCGTCGTGGGGCCTCTCCGCCTTCGCAGTCCTCTATGGGCTCGACTGGATCGCGACGGTGCCGCCGACCGTCAAGCTGACGGCGGACGCATTCGGGCGAGAGCGGGCGGGGATCATGTTCGGCTGGATTGTGGCGGCCCATCAACTGGGAGCGGCCGTCGCCACCTTCGGCGCGGGCACGATTCGCTCGGTCATTGGCGACTATCAACCCGCGTTCCTGACTTCCGGAGGTCTCTGTCTCGTCACCGCCGCCATGGTCCTTCAAATCGGCCAACGCCGAGGCTCGACCCACCTGGCCCTTGCTGATCATGAGACCGAAACCGCCGCCGCCTGATCCTCGACACTTTCGCTTGCATCGCACCCCGGGGGACGCCGTGAGGAGGATTGCGACCGTCCTGCTACTCATCGCCGCGGGGGCTGCCTTTGCGGCGGCATTCGCCACTCGATCCCAGGTCGGACATCCTGTCACCGCCAGGATGCGGGCCGCCGCCAGAGCGGTTGCCGGCCTCCCTGCCCTCCCTTTGCCGGATTCCGCACAGGGGCAACCGGCGGTCATCATCTTTATCAAAGAGGGTTGCCCTTGCAGTGAAGCGGCCGAAGCTTGCTTCCGTCGGCTCTTCACCGCCTACGGTGAACATGTTGCATTCCTCGGGATCATCGACGGCGAAGCCCCCGATGCGGAGCGCTGGATCCAGCAACATGAGACCCCCTACCCCATCGTCGCCGACCCGGATCTGAAGGTCGTCCACGCCTATCGCGCCGAACGGTCCGCCTACGTGGCGTTTGTCACGAAGGAAGGGACCGTCGACCGGCTTTGGCCCGGCTATTCGGCCGGCATGCTCCGTGATCTCGGAGCGAAACTGGCCTCAGCCGTAGGCGTGCCCGAGGCGAGCTTCGACGTCAGCGATGCACCTGACACATTAACATCGGGATGCTCGTTTTAGATCCAAGGTCGTTGATCGCGAGCAGACTTCGCCCGATGAGCTCATGACCTCATTCGTCAGCGAGTCAAAAGACCCGCATCAAGGACGAACTGTGAGCCCGTGACGAATCGAGCACGCTCGGACGCGAGGAAGACGACGGCTTCAGCGACGTCCTCCGGTTCGACCCCGGGGACCGGTAGCAGGTTTCCGGCCGATCGCTCGGCGATCTGCAAGGGATTCGCCCCTTCCAAGCCCGCCAGCCCATCGTTCATCGGTGTATTCACGCCTGTCGGATGGATCGAGATGACCCGGATGCCATGCGGGGTGGGGGGAAAGGGGTCGGGAGTGAATGGTACGAGGATAAGGATTCCGTACAGTACCTTTTCGGGCTCCTGTACACTGTTATTGCGATGAAAACTAGTGCACGCCCGCTTTTAACCTCGTGCCATTCACTCCCGACCCCTTTTCTGCCCGAAACGGACTCGTAGCCACACCCGATCGTTAATCCAACGACCAGGATACCAGATAGGAACAAAAAAGCATTGCGTGGTCTACCGCGCACGGCTACACCTCCCGCGAACTGAAAGAAAAGTACAAAAGTCGAATTCACGGATTCCATCGCTTGACCAATCCGACGACGAGAAGTGATATCCCCAAAAGTACGCAACCGGTCGGGACCCAGCTTGACCATCCCACAGGGTAGTCGGCCGTCGCCGATCTCGCGGTACCGACCTGATCATCTATGAAGGCGCGCGTCCCTTTCGGGTCAGGAACGGCCGTGGTCTTCTTGGTGAATTCGTCACGCACGACCACACCAGGCTGAAGAATCGGCCAAAACGTTTGGCTCGGATAGCTCTTGTTATACAGAACCGATTCCACCTTGATAGTGTTGGTCCGCCGAACTGTCCTTGTGGCCTCGTCGTTCGTCCGCCTGTACTGGATGAATTCGGAGTTGAGGGGCAACCAGAAGGTTCCACCAACCTGATCCACGGTCTTGGCTGTCCACACCCAGAGAGGTAAAGCCGAATCCCAATTTTCACCCTCAACACGCGTACTGGCAGGGAACGCGCGTACGCGGATCGGAATCGACGTCATCGTGTCGAGGTCGTAAACCAAGTGCTGCGGATACCTCGCCCATTTCACGTTGGTAAAAAGATAGACTTCACTCTTTCGTTCCGAGATTCGGCCATTGCCAAGGTATTTTCCGTTCGACAACGCCTCATAAAGCGGGATTTTCCCGACGTAGAAGAAACTAAGGGGACTGGGTCGATTGCTTGAGCCGGAAACTCTCTCTGAGCCAAAGTGACGGCTGATGTCGATATGGTCCTGTTTCGTTTCGCCGCGATAAATGACATTCGCGCACTTCTTTCCGTCGCAGAATGCCTCGAGATAGGCACCCGTAGGGGCTACTTCGGCTCGCATTTTGACAGCAAGCATTCGCTGAGAGCGGTTTGTTTCAATATATCGCGTATCGTTTGCGCTCCTCGATTTTGCACCCGCATCGACCGGATAGTTTTCCATGTCCTCATGGACAGTAAGTTCGATGGAATTCCACGAAGTCATCTCCTTGGCCAATCGTAGGATGGCCTGATCGGTTGTACCCGAAACCATTGACGTATTCCGTTAAAGGATTTGGGTCGTGATGTGTGTGGAATCATGGCCATGCCTCACGAAGCAGGCATGGCCACTTAACATCGAGTCGACGAATCGCGATTCGATGCTCAATTGAAACCCAAAGAATATGGATTGCTTGCTATTCGCGTCTCAAACTCAACAAGGCTTCAGACATTATCGCAGTAGTTCGCGGTTTGGTTGCATGGGCCACCCACCGTGTGGGTACGAATCCCCGTGTCGCAATCTTCCTCGAATGCCCCGCAATAATGTGTCATCAGGCCGCACGTTGTCCCCTCTTGTATTGTATGGCAGACGCCAACGACCGAGGGCGCCGGAAATCCACACGTAATCCCGTCCAATTCCACCAAGTTCATGCGTGAGAGATCACTGAACAATCTCTTTGCCGGCGCGGGTTCCCAGACCGCGCCAAATCCGTGTATTGACGTTTGAGCCCATCCATCGCACTGATCCATCCATAAACACGGTGTTTACACCCATACGATGATAGCTTCGTGCCGTGAAGATACCTATTCCGACGAGTGCTTCGTGGCCGCAATCTGGAATGAGGCTATTTGGTCCAAGGACCGTGTAGAAATCCGTGTAGATTGCTCCGGACGACATCCAGGTTTGTCCTGCACCCGCTTGGAGTTGACCCAGTGCTGAACGAGAACAAGCGGCGACCCAATCATCAGATTTCCGATAGATAGGATTTTCACTCAATTGAAACCAGTCGCGAAAAGGCGAAGTTCCTGCTGCGCGGAGAACCCGATGGGCTTCTCCGAGAATGCAAGTGTACTGGACAACCCGTCAAGGAAGTCTGCCGGTTTTAGAGTTCGCTTCGGATGTACAAAAGCCCCCGTCTCGTTAGACTCCCCTTCGTCACAAGTCCCTGCGCTGGCTCGATAGCTGATCGGAGCATAGCCAATCCCCCGAGTTTCTGGGTCGGAAGGACAGAAAAACACCGCGACACGCGTTGAAGCGGCTGTCCCGTTGCCTTTTGGAAAGTATCCGGGAAGATTGCTCTCGATCGAGAAATTGATCGAGTCGTACACGGCGGCCTGTTCCAAATAAGGCAACAACCTTGATTGAACAGAAAACCCAGTCAACATGGTCCCTCTTGACGGGTGTGTGCGTCCGGTGAACCCCTTCTTGCGGCCCATGCTACGATCGGTGCATGGCCGAAAGGGGGTGAACTATGGGCCGAGTGGCAGGATCGAGAAACGGGCGGGAGCCGTACTGGCGGCTGGTTCTGGCCCGGTGGAAGCGGAGTGGACTGTCGGTCCGGGCGTTCTGCCTGGCCGAGGGCGTGAGTGCGCCGTCGTTTTATTGGTGGCGGCGGGAACTCCAGCGGCGCGACCAGCCCAAGCCCGCGTTTCTTCCTGTGCATGTGCTCGCCGACAAGGCGGAGTCGCCCGCCGGGAGCATCGAGGTCGTGCTGGCCAATGGACGCTGCTTGCGGGTCGGGGCCGGGTTCGACCCTCAGACCCTCGTGCAAGTCGTTGAACTGCTCGAAGCCGGAGAACGGTCATGGTGAGCTTGTCTCCAACCGTCCGGATCTGGCTCGCGGCGCAGCCGGTCGATCTGCGAAAATCGTTCGACAGTTTGGCGGCCCTGGTCCGCGACGGGCTCCAGGGCGATCCGCTCTCGGGAGACATCTTCGTCTTCCGCAACCGGGCCGCCGATCGCATCAAGCTCCTGATTTGGGAGGAGGACGGGTACGCAATCTGGTACAAGCGATTGGAAGCCGGCACCTTTCGCTTTCCGCCGTCTCCGGAGGCTCAGCCCCGCGTCGAGGTCCGCGCCGCGGACCTCGTCATGCTCCTCGAAGGGATCGACCTCTCGAGCGTGAAACGCGGCAAACGCTATCACCGACCCGTCCCCAGAGCCACGGTGTGAGTCCCCGGCCGGCCGCCGCGTTTTTCCAAAGAATCATCGAATAATATAAGAACCTCATGCGTCTAAAAGTGCATGAGCGAAGACGCCCGCCCCATCACCTTTGAAACCCCTGCCGATCCCACGGCGACGTTGCCCAGTGATCCTGCCTTCCTCCAGCAGATGATCATCGAACTGCTCGCCGCCCTTCGCGAAACACGGCGTCAGAACGAGGAATTGCAACATCGCCTCGACCTCCTTTTGCGGCGGCTCTACGGCCCACGCACCGAACGCTTCGACCCCAATCAACCGCTGCTTATCCCCGACGCCTTCGAACCGCTGGCCCCGGAACCCGAACCCTCGGTCACCGGCGACGCGGTCGCACCCGAGCCCGAGCCCGAGCCGGGTGCGGCCCCCGCGAAGAAGAATCGATCTCACGGCCGCAGGCCCTTGCCCAAGAACCTCCGCCGCGAGCCTCGGGTCTACGAATTGACCGAAGCCGAACGCCGCTGTCCGCAATGCGGCGAGACCCGAGCCCAGATCAGCGCAGAACGCAGCGAGCAACTCGACTATGTGCCGGCGACCTTGTTCGTGGTCGAGCACGTGCGCTGCACTTACGCCTGCCCGCACTGCGAAGGTCAAGTCGTCACCGCCGGCAAGCCAGCCCAGCCGATCCCCAAGGGTTTGCCTGGACCGGGACTACTAGCTCATGTGATCACGGAAAAGTATGCCGATCATATTCCACTCCATCGCCAGGAACGCCGCCTGGCCCGGCAAGGGGTGGAGCTGTCACGCTCAACCCTCTGCGACTGGATGGCCGGCGCCGCCCAAAGTCTCGAGCCGCTCTACGACCTGATGAAGACATTGGTCCTGTTGTGCGGCACGATTCACACCGACGACACGTCGGTGAAGCTGCGGGACTCGGAGCGAAAGATCAAGGCCTTGGCCCGGCTCTGGATCTACTTCGGCGATCATCTTTATCCTTACAATGTTTTTGATTTCACGAGGAGCCATAAGCGAGACGGTCCGAGTCTGTTTCTCAAGGGTTTTCGCGGTTATTTGCAGGCTGATGCCTTCAGCGGCTACGACGGCATCTACGCGGGCGGCAACGTCGTGGAGGTGGGTTGCAACGCCCACGCCCGCCGCAAGTTCGTCGAGGCGCAGAAGACGGACCTAACGAGAGCGAGTACGGCCCTGGCCTACTACCGCCAGCTCTACGCGATCGAGAAGCAGATCAAAGCAGAGCTCGCCAAGCTGCCTGAGGACGCCAACGAGCCGACACGGGCCGCGATTCGGCTACGGGTGCGCCAGGAGCGGGCGGTGCCAGTTTGGGAGAGCCTCGAGAAGTGGCTGAAGGAGGAGCGACCGCAGGTGCTCCCCAAGAGTCCGATGGGAGGGGCGATCGGTTACATGAAGAACCACTGGGAGGCGTTGAAACGGTACACCAGTTCGGGCTACCTGTCGATCGATAACAACGTAGCCGAGCAACATATGAAGACAATCGCGACTGGACGAAAAAACTGGCTTTTCACTGGGAGTGAGACCGGCGGGAAGACCATGGCCGTGCTGTTCAGCGTAGTGTCGAGTTGCCAGCGTCACGGTCATGACCCGTTCGTCTACCTGCGCGACGTGCTATCCCGATTGCCGGTGCTTCCCAAAGAGAATCTGGCCGACCTTCTCCCTGACCGTTGGTCGCCTCCCCAAGCCGCCGATCCTGCGGCGACCCCAGAGGGTCCCATCGCCGACGGTTCCCCGAGCTGACAACGGCTCCCGCCGGCACTCGAAACGCGGCGCGCTCCCACCGCGGTGTTCGGGCCAGGCTCGACACGGGTTCGAGCGCGCGTCGCGTCTGTTGACGCCGGATCATGACACCGCGCAGGGTTTCGACCGACGGTCACCAAAGTGGCCGAGGCCCCTCGGCCAGTTGCGAAGGGGGACGTGGTCCGCCGGACGCACACGACGTTTCCTCGCCGGGCGCATTCTTGAGACTCATGACAAGCGATTGAGGGATTGCCCGCAGGGGGCGATCGCCGTGAATTGTAACAGCTACGCTCTCCGGAGAATCGCTCCACTCGGGAAAGACCAGAACTTCCGATGCAATCGTTCCGTCCGGGGCCGAGCAATGATTGCAGATTGGTAATGATATGTGATTTTGTATGTTCCAGGTTCCGTATACGGTTCTTTCTTCTTGCTGAGCAGCTTGAAATCGAGAAAGGACAGGTCGCATTTCAGGATGGGCGCCTCACTGTCCTTGTGCGTTTCGACTGACCAAACCGTGATGGTCCTAGTGTCTCCAACGGATAACCCTTGCATCCACGTCAAGTCACCCACGGCCTTGAGAATAAATGGAGGCCGTTTACTTCCGATTATATGGAGTTCAAGCAAAAGTTTCGGCGTGATCGGTGAAATTTCTACGTCCATCAGATAGAAGGTAAGAATTCATGTAGGTTCTGAGCGGAATTCTGTGGGCCTGCATCCCGATGAGGAAGCGATTCCACTGGGATCATGACGACCTCGATACGGCATCTCTTGTGAAGCGGTTGATCCGCGATTCGATCCGCCTGAACAAGCGGAGGAAGGAACTGTCTGTGAAATCGTTCGCAGCGCGACCACAATTCCGTCTCGGCCGTGTCGAACGCGATTTGCACCTATGTCCGAATCGGTCGATTTCCAACTTTGCCAGCGAGAGTCACTGAGCTTGGCTGAGGCCTTACGAATTTAAGTAGAATTTGGTGGATCTGTCCATCGTACCCTCTGACCTCATCTCGAGCAAAGCGAAAAACCGGTGATTGTTAAGTTTCTTAATTTCACCTAGCCCTCGCCGCGGCTGGTGCCTACCCAGCTCCTTTCCACCAAACCGCTGTCGCGGTCCTGCGGCTTCACCTCACCGGTCATACGCCCTCCTGAATCATCAATGCGGCGGTAAGCGCACGCTCCTCCCAACCTTGCACGCCGACGACGGTCCTAGTCGAGAGACAGGTTACCCTGATACCTGGGCAGGCGATCACGAGCCAGTCGTCTTCCCGACCTGACCCTCAACTCGCTCGCTTTGTGATGAAGTCGCGCGACGCCGCTGGCGTTTTTCCTTCTGCCGCACCGCCTTCCGTCGCGGGTGAGGGGAAAGGGGTCGGGAGTCGTTTCTGACGCCGCGGCGTTTGATTTCTCGTTTAACGTGAGGATTTCCTCGGACGGCCACGGCCACGCAGGGTCGATCCCAGCCCGAGCGTTTTCGCGGTGTCCTACTGCCAGCGGTCCTCACCAAAGGGCGTTCCGCGGACCACCGAGCGGCAGAGAGCCGGCAGCCCCGCTTCGGTTTCCGGCTGGTTCACGAACGCGGTCCACTGCCGAGGACGCGGGACCGGCCAGGCGTCTACCAGAGTCACCGATGCGACTTGCTGCCCGCGCTGCCAGAGACTTCCCCAGCGCCAGTCCTCCGCCCGGGAAGTCAGGTTAACCCGCAAGGCGTTCCGCTCCACGTACCGGCTCACGGTGAGCAAATGCTCGTCGTCTTGCATCGGAAACGACTTGAATCGTCCCTGGTAGAGCGGACCGGTTCCCTACGTGTGATGCGCGGCGTGCCAGCGCTGCGCGTGTGTCACGGCGAGCCACCGCAGAGACTCAGAGAGGTCGCCGTCGTGCTCCGGCCAGAGCACCAGATGCCAATGATTGGGCATGTCGCCAAAACAGAGCACCCGCATCGGAATCTGGTCCCAGGCCACTTCCAGCACGCGCTAGAACGCGGTGGAGTCGCCTTCGTTCCGAAACAGCGTTCCCCGCCCCACGGCCCGATTCAGGACATGGTACACATAACCGCCCATCGCAAACCGTCGGCGCCGTGGCATACCATCAAAAAACTGAATCGCAGCGGTGAAATCAAGCCGACCCCGTTTCTGCCTCGGCCGACAGTCGTGGATCCAATCGCCGGGGCCGAACGGGAAGTCGGCACGCTTGGCATGCGCTTTGCTGCCGTATCGGAGTCGTCGAACGCGACGTGCGCTTCGGTTCTGTTCCTGATGCCTGAGGATTGCTCAGATGAAAATTGGCTGATCCCGGCTGTGCGTGCCTCGTCGCTGCTCCTCGGTGCGGTACTGCTTCTCGCGGGTTGTGAGTCCAAGGGACCTGCCGAAAAAGCGGGGGAGAGAATTGATAATAGTGTCCAGGACGCCAAGGACGCGATCAATCCCCCGGGACCCGTTGAGGAGGCTGGCCGAGCGGTCGACAAGGCCGTGAAGCCCTGACATCGAAGCAGTCGACAACTTGACTGAGAATGCGCCGGCGCCTGGATGGCTTGCAAGAATCACCAGGCGTTTCGGCGTTGCATTGCATGCAATTTCATATAATCTTCTGATTTGCATGATTTCGCAAATGCGTAAGATAACCAGCATTTTCAATTTTATACTGTTTGCATGATGATATTAATCGTTCCTGCATAATGCGGAGAGGAGATCCAGGCACAAACTCGCCGAAAGCAGGGACAGGTCCGTGACGCACGCAACGGCCCCAAGTCCGTCAGATGAATTGTGAGATGTCGGCCTGGACGATCGGATTAACCTGACATTGTCTGACTGTAAAGCTTCGCCTAACCCGTCATAAATGGATCAACGATTTCCGATTGATCGACGGCCAGAATCCGATTTCTCCCGATAGGGTGGGCACGGTCCACCATCCTATCTCCTTGTCAAAGCGGAGGTTAAGATGGTGGGACGTGCCCACCCCACGGGAATTGTTAGGCCGACGATGATGCCATGGCCGATCGCGTTGACGTCGGGAGAAACGGGTTCGGCGAAGCTTTACGTCTGACTGAGCAGCCGCCCGCTCACGGCAAGGCCCAGGAGGAAAATCGCCGACCTCATCCTCGTCCATCACAAGCCTGTGCGGTTTCGCTGAATCGGGCGGGCGATCGATTCGATGGAGGATCCATATTGCATCCAAGTCGATGCCAGGTCGCCGATCTCTTGCACTCCGAAGATTCGCGCCCTCGTGAGCGATGCCGGCAGAATTCGCTGAGCTCGCGTCAGCGTGCAATCACGCCGCTCCCAGAGAACACTCGGACGAACGTGAACTCGGAGGCTTGTCGGAAGCTGAAGAGAACGACGTGAAGGCCAATTGAGCAACTTGGTTCCGAGTGCACGCACAGACAATTGTCGATTGTTTGGAGAGTGCCGAATCGCGTTGACCGCTCAGTCGAGCATCGCGAATTTCGCGGTGAAATGACGGAGGGTCGGCGGCGCCTCGATGATCCGTAAGCCATGGATCGCATCGCGTTGCTCGGAGAGTTCGATCATCGCCTCAATGGTGTAATCGATGTGGCTCTGAGTATAAACCCGGCGCGGGATGGCGAGCCGCACGAGTTCCATCGGAGGATGAATCGTCTCGCCGGAGTCGGGATCCACCGCGTGGAACATGACGCTGCCAATCTCGACGCTTCGGATTCCCGCATGACGGTAGAGCGCACAGACCAGGGCCTGGCCAGGAAAATGATGAGGGGGAATGTGAGCGCAGAAAGCGGCGGCGTCGATGTAGATCGCATGTCCGCCCGGGGGTTCGACGATTTGGATCCCGGCGGCGAGGAGATGTTCGCCCAGGTAAGCCACGCTCCGGAGGCGATACTGGAGATAATTCTCGTCGAGCACTTCGATGAAACCTTGAGCCATCGCCTCAAGGTCACGGCCGGCAAGACCGCCATAGGTGACGAACCCCTCGGTGAGGATCAGCAGTTCGTTTGCTCGGAGGGCGAGCGCGTCGTTGCGCATCAGGAGAACGCCGCCGATGTTGACCAGGCCATCTTTCTTGGCGCTGATGGTGGCCCCGTCGACGAGGTCAAACATGTCCCGAGCGATCGCCCGGGCGGATCGTCCCGACTGGCCGGGCTCTCGTTGCTGAATCAGAGCGGCGTTCTCGGCAAATCGGCAGGCGTCGAGGAAGAGCGGAATTCCGTGCCGATGACAGAGCTCGCGTACCGCCTGCAAATTCGCCAGGCTCACGGGCTGGCCGCCGCCACTGTTGTTCGTGACGGTCGTCATACAAAGGGGAATGCGCTCCGGCCCCACCTCATCGATCAGGGCTTCGAGCTTCGCGAGATCCATGTTTCCCTTGAACGGGTGGCGATTGCGCGGGTCGGTCCCTTCGGGAATCACGAGGTCCACCGCAACGGCGCCCGAGTGCTCGATGTTGGCGCGGGTGGTATCGAAGTGATTGTTGCTCGGGATGACCTTGCCGGGGCCGCCGGTCAGCTCGAACAAGATCCGCTCGCTGGCGCGCCCCTGGTGAGTCGGGAGGATGTGCTCCATCCCCGTCAGGTCGCGGAGCACGTTCTCAAAGTGGAACCAACTCCGCGCTCCGGCGTATGATTCATCTCCTCGGATCATCCCGGCCCATTGATCGGCGCTCATCGCCGATGTGCCGCTATCGGTCAGCAGGTCGATCATGACGTCTTCAGCCGGGATCTGGAACAGGTTGAAATGAGCCTTGTGAAGTGCCTGCTCTCGCTGTCCCGGGGTGGTGAGCTTGAGCGGCTCGACCATTTTGATCTTAAAGGGCTCGATGATTGTTTTCATGCCGATGCGCCCTGCTGATTGACACCCGGATCGTGGAGGATATCCTGGCGGTCTGCCGGCCGCTCGACTCGGAACGGGCTGTTGCCGACCTGAGCCCCAGGAGTTGTTCGAAATGGCCGACGCGTTCGTCTGGAACCCCACTCAGGATTATATCGAGCGCAGCCACGTCCGACAGTTCATGGAGCGCCACGGCATCACCGATGTCGACGAACTTCGTCGTCGCTCCACCGACGACGTCGCCTGGTTCTGGGGTGCGATGGGCGACGAGCTCGGCATCGAGTTCTTTGAACCGTATGACTCGGTCCTGGATACCAGCGATGGAATTGCCCGGTCGCGTTGGTTCGTGGGAGGCAAGCTCAACCTCGCCCACAACTGTCTGGACCGGCATGTCGCCACACCCCGCGCTGAGAAAACCGCTTTGGTCTGGGAGGGCGAAGATGGCGCGGTGAGAGAGCTCACTTATCGCCAGCTTCTTGAGGAGACGGATCGGCTCGCCAACGCCTTGAAACGGCTCGAAATCGGTCGGGGTGATCGAGTCGGCGTGTTTCTCCCGATGGTTCCCGAGGCCGTGGCGGCGATGCTCGCCTGCGCCAAGATCGGCGCGATCGCGATTCCGATCTTCTCCGGTTACGGTGCCGAGGCCGTGGCAACCCGGCTTCAGGATGGTGCGGCCAAGGTTCTCATCACCGCCGACGGCACCCTCCGACGGGGAGTGGCCGTCCCACTCAAGCCGATCGCCGATGAGGCCGTCGCACTCTCCCCGACCGTGCAACACCTGATCGTCGTCCAGCGCCTCGGCCGCGAGGTTCCCTGGACCTCGGGGCGTGACCTCTGGTGGCATGAGATCACCCAGGCGGAACCAGCGTCCTGTCCCTGCGAGCCGATGGATTCCGAAGCCCCCTGGATGATCGCGTACACGTCCGGGACCACCGGTCAGCCCAAAGGCTCAGTTCACGTCCACGCCGGCTTTCTGGTCAAAATCGCCCAGGAAGTGCTCCACCAGGTCGACCTTCACGACGACGATCGCCTCTGCTGGGTGACGGACATGGGCTGGATCATGGGCCCTTGGAAGGTGATCGGCGGCCTGGCACTCGGTGGAACCCTCGTGCTCTTCGAGGGCGCGCCCGACTTTCCCACCCCTGACCGCCTCTGGCGCGTCGTCGAGGACCACGGGGTGACGATTCTGGGGGTTTCACCCACCCTGATTCGCGCGCTGATGAAGTATGGCGAGGAGCCGGTCAAGTCTCATGACTTGCACCGGCTCCGCGTGCTGGCCTCGACCGGTGAGCCCTGGAATCCAGCCCCCTGGAACTGGTGTTTCCAACAGGTCGGTGGCGGGACTCGTCCTTTGATCAACTTCTCGGGCGGGACCGAGGTTGGCGCCTGCTTCCTCTCGTGCCTGACGATCGAGCCGCTCAAGCCGTGTGCCCTCGGCGGGCCGTCGCTCGGGATGGCGATCGACGTCTTCGATGCGGCCGGGCAGCCGCTCCGCGGCGAGGTCGGCGAGCTCGTTTGCACCAAGCCATGGCCCGGGATGACCCGCGGGCTCTGGAATGATGAGGAGCGATTTCTCCGCTCTTACTGGTCGCGATGGCCTGAGGTCTGGACCCATGGAGACTGGGCCTCGATCGACGACGAAGGGACCTGGTATCTCCACGGGCGGAGCGACGACACGATCAAGGTTGCAGGGAAGCGGATCGGGCCTGCCGAGATCGAATCGGCCGCCGTCGGCCATCCCAGCGTGATCGAAGCGGCCGCGGTCGGGGTGCCGCATGAACTCAAAGGGGAATCGATCTGGTGCTTCGTCGTGCTCGGCCCCAACGTCAAGCCCAGCCCGGACCTCCCCAAGGAGATCCGTGACCAGGTGGCCCACGTGCTTGGAAAGCCGTTCGCCCCCGATCAGGTCCGCTTCGTGAGCGACCTGCCCAAGACCCGAAGCGCCAAGATTCTGCGACGTGTGATTCGCGCTCGCCTCCTCAACCTCGACCTGGGAGACCTCTCGAGCCTGGAGAATCCCGCCGCGCTCGAAGAGATTCCCCAGGCCTCGGGTTGAGTTTCAACGGGTCTCAACGGCTGCCTCAGGTGCATGGCGGGCAGTCACCGCGCCTTAACCTCGGTTGGCTTACCGGCGAGGATCTCTTTCAGATTGGCTCGAAACCGCGTCAACGACGGATCGAGATTCTCGGCGGCGACGATATTGCTCTTCTCCAAGGGGTCCATGTTGAGGTCATAGACCTCTTCCTTGACTCCCTTGTTTTGAATATACACCTTCCCGTCCGAGATGAGCGCCTTGACCTCCCCCAGCGTGGCCGGAATCAGCGGCATCCGAGGCACATGAAGCTTGTGTCCGACCTCAGAGAGCACCGGAGACGTGGCCTGAAGCGGATCCAACGACCCGCTCGAATTCCAGAGCGGAGCGAGTGACGAGCCGGGAAATGGCGACCTGTCCTTGATCGCGAGCAGGTCGACAATCGTCGCCGGGAGATCACGGAGCGACACCGGCTCGGGGACAACCCCCCTGGCCAGGTCCGAACGGCTCGATGGGGGAATGATCAGCAACGGAACGTGGACCTCGCGGCGATACACGCTCTGGCCATGCCCAACGAATCCATGCTCGTTGAAGTGTTCGCCATGGTCGGAGGTCACCACCACCATCGTATTCTCGAGCATCCCCCGGCGCTCGAGGTCGGCGAACAGTCGGCCGATCTGGGCGTCGATGTAGGCGATACAACTTTCATAGGAATCCCGAAGAATATCGATCGCTTCGCGATCGACTTGCGCCGGATCGCCGTCTTCGGGCTTCAACGTGTGGGCGTTGAGGCGCTGATATCGCTTGAGCGCGGCGATCTTCTCTTTATGCGGCCGCTCGGCATGCCCGAAGAGGCGATGAGGGCCCTCGGGAGGACGCATGGAGCATGAGCGTCGTAATAGTTGACGAAGGCGAAGAAGGGCCGCTTGTCCTGTCGCTTCGAAAGCCAGCCGAGCAGGTCGTGATTCAGCAGGTCCGCACTCTTGCGGCGATAAACTTCCGCAAAGCCGACCCGCACCGGGTACCCGACCAGCGGCAGCAGGCAACGGCCCAGGCTTGAGCTCCGGATGATCTCGTAGGGAGAGACCGTCTGGTTTTCATAGTAATCTTCATAGCGAGCAAAACCACGATCAAGGCCGTATCGCCGGTTACAGTAATAGATGTTTCCGACGAACCCGGCCGTGGCATAACCCTGGTTCGAAAGATACTCGGCCAGGGTGGGATAAGTCGTGTCAAGCGCACGATCCCAGCCGACCGACAGTCGGTGATGCCATTGACCAGTGAACATGCCCGCATGGGAAGGAAGTGTCCAGGATGCGGTCGACCGGGCTTCATCAAAGCGAACGCCGCGCGCCGCGAGGCGATCGAGGTTGGGCGTTGTCGGTCGATCATGGCCATTGAGGCTGGCGCTGGCGGCACGGACGTTGTCCATGACGAGAAAGAGCACGTTAGGCGCCTTGGGAGACGCTGGGGGAAGGTTCCCGATCGCGCGACTCTCGGCGGTGGCAACCCGAGTAAAATCCACTCCGATCAGCACGATCAAGCCGGTGCCCAGCAGCCCGAGGCTCCATCGAGTCAGACGAGGAAAGCCCAAGGTACGTGCTTCGAGCCAAGGCCCGATCGACGTGGCAACCCCCATCGACAGGACGATTCGAGCGATCAAATAAAGGCCGTCGAATCTCATCAAGAGGGCGAGGGCAAGCAAGCCCGTCATGGTCAAGAATGCCATTCGACTCGCCAACTGGGGGCGACGCCTGGCGAGCCAGCCAAACAGCAGGCCACACGTCCCAAAGAGCAGAACCTCCGCCAGGGGAATCATCCACATGAAGTGGAGATTCGTGCGGAGCGAGTCCATCGTGATCTTGGGAGTGAGCGCATCCTGAGCGAGCACCAGGGCGAGTTCGAGGAAGCCGGTGACGAGGCCGAAAACGAGCGAGCTCGTGATCAAAAGACGTGGGATGGTTTGAGCGACGTCCTCGTCCTCAGTTCGACGAACGTCGATACGTCGCAATGATCCGATGCCACCGATCCTGTTGCCAAACTCACGTGCGACGTTCACCACAAGCCAATCCTCCTGATCGCCCAGCCGTGGTGGGCTCCTGAAACATGCCTTGGAGCAAAGCTCCAAGGTGTGAGGTCACCGAGACCGGCCCCATCTCCTCCGGAGACCACGGGATGCCTTCGGCGCAGTCGTTGACATCGAAGGTTGACTCGAGAGTCCAAAACCTGGCCGAATATCAGGACTGAGAAAGCAGTGAGTCTCCTTCCATGGCGGAGCCTTTGGGGACCCCCATGGCGTCAAGGATCGTCGGCGCCAGGTCGAGGAGAGCCGCATTCTGTTCCTTGAATGGCTTATTCATAAAAAGCACTCCCGGAACGAGTGATGGATCGACGATATGATCGCCACTCCATTTCTTCCGGTTATCCTCGAAATGTCCCTCGCCCACTCCACCCAACGAGGAACCCCAGGAGATCCGGTAGCCCCGGGAGAAATTCACCAGCAGGTCGGGAGCTTCCTCCACAAAGGGGCCACTGTAGACCGACTCGCGGGGCCGAACGTTCCGAATCGCAACCTCGCTCGTGGCGGAGTCGACCAGGCCTGACAGCCCTTCGGCGATCGAGGTCTTGAGACTGGCGACGTCTTCGAGCTTGACGATTCCTTGGCTCTCTCGCCCCTCGATATTCAGGTAGATTCCGCTCAGCCCGAGTGCGTATGCCTTCGTCTTGCTCCAGTCGACGCTCTTGAGGAAGTCGCCCGCCTCCTCCCCTGGTTTCAAGCCGTCGCGGAGCGTGAGGAGTCCATGGTCGTGGAGCAACGTATTCAGGTTCACGCCACGGCGGAAGCTGCCGAAACCGTGGTCACTGAGCACGATGACAAAGGTGTCGTCATCTGCATACTGAAGCGCTTTACCGACGATCTCATCGCCTCGACGATATTGATCTTCAATCACGCCCGCATAGGCAGTCGACGGAGCCTGGCCGTGATTGGCCGGATGATCGGGCTCGAGGTATCGCCAGAACAGGTGCTGGACCCGATCGGTCGTGTCGAAGAGGCAGTAGAGCAGGCCTTCGTCGAATCGATCGAGCTCGCGGAGCAACATCGCTTCGCGCTCGCGCCAGGCCGTGTCGCACTGGTCGAGGAAGGCGTCTTCGCCAAACCGCTCGTTATTCAGGCCGGCATGATCCTCGACCATACCGGTCGTGTGGTAGAGACCACCGATATCCTCCGCCAGGCTCGCCGCGTAGTCCGCGGGGTGGCTGATCGGAAAGAGTGGCGACTCGACGTCGAAATTGATGGGCGACGCATAAAGCGCAAGCGACGGTTCGAGCTGGACAAGGTGGAACCTGACGAGCCCGCGAACTGACTGGAGCATGCCGAGTTTGAATTTGACCCGGACCCAGTCGCTCCATTGTCCCTCGCGAATCTCGAGCTCTTTGGGAGTGCCCGCCGACCGAAGCAGAACCCGGCGACCGTCGAGATCAGGGTAAAGTGTCACGTCGAACCGGAGATCCCCCCCGCCCTTCGGGTTTCTCGGGCCGATCAAATAGGTTTCGATCGGGCGATCGATTCCTGGCGGGAGCCTCACGATATTTTCACTCTCGCCCGGTTTCACCTCGTTATTCGAGGTGTAATAGGTGGCCGTTCCCAGTCCTCCGCGGAGGTCGGGAACGCCCATCCCCGAGAGCATTCGTCCCCGGAGCGGTTCCGGCGGGTAGGTGCACGGACAGCGCACGATCGTCGAACCGAGTCCTGCCTCGGTCAGGAGGTCCCAGACCGGCTTCCCGCGCCGGAGATTGACGGCCTTGGGAGGGAGGAAGGCTCCTCTCGCTTCGTAACGGTTCAGAGCGAAGTCAGGGAGGTAGGTTCGAGGATCACGTCTGATGAAGTCGAAGATCCCGTGACCGCCAGGGTTCACCCCCGTGGCGAAGGTCGACCAAGCCACAGGAGTTTGCGCTGGGGAGGTGGTCGCAACCCGCGAATAGCCGCCGCGTTTTTTGAGCTCCGCCAGGTTGGGCAGTTGCCCCGCCTCGAGCATCGCTTCGACGATCCGGGGTTCGAGACCGTCCAGACCGATCACGATCGTCTTCTTCATCAACGCCTGAACCTCCTCTGTTTCGTGCGGCTTCCGTCTCGACCCGAAGTCGATCGTGTCACCGACATCTCGTCTGCCGCTCGACCTTCCCGTCGCGGAGGTTGCAAACCGTCCGCCTCTTCATCTCAGCGTCGCGGCTGAGCGGGCTGTTCCGTACCTTTTGGCGAAAAGTGCGGTCCTCGCGTGAGGTCAGCCGGCTTGGGCGTGGTCGAGCCACTTCGCCGCCAACGGAAGAGGAAACGTATCGTGTTCCGTCCAAACATCATGAAAAGGCCGACCACCGTCGCAATCACCGAAGTCATCGGCAACACGGTTTCCGGCCCGAAATAGGCAAGCAAAACGACAGTCGGCACCATAGTCATCGCCTCTTTTTTATCGAGTGTTCAAATTTCGAGTCATCGTTCAGCTTGGTCCTCCACGCGAGAACCAAAAGGACCACGTGTATGGCCGAAGCTCGCGTGCAAAGGAGGCGTCGTCTGGACGAATCGCCGCATTCCTCAGGCGAGAATTCGCCAGATCGTCTCGAGTCGATTCCCTCCTCCGGCATGCGTCAAGGCAGGTCCGAAGGTTGATGACCGGGGGTCACTCGTAAGCTTCCCGGCACAATGCGACTCGGAGGACTGGCGGCTGCCGTTGAATCCGCGGTGGCGGCGGTCCGCTCTCACTATTTGCTTTGAAAAGCCGGGTAAATCAGGACGACAGCAAAGTGATATTCGATCGGTGATCGAACTCGAGGTCACCTATTGTGAAGCCACCCGAGCCGCGCAAGTCACCTCGAGTCGACTGATGGCAAGCGAAACCCGCTCTGGATGCGACGGTGCGCGAATACCAGAGCGGAACTCAACAGATCAGTCGGTGGAGTCTCCAGGGTCGCACGACGGACTTCGCGGAACCGAGAGCGTGCCGCCCCCCAACCTGTGCCCGACACACCGCGAACAGAGCGGGCGGAAGGTTCACCCCAGGTTTCAGACGAGCGGGAGCGACCTGATTGGAATCAAGCTTGAGACCCGATTCCGGCCAACTCGGCGAGCCGAAGTTCTCGGGAAATTCGTCACCAACCGCCAATTCCAAGGGGAAGACTTCGGGCTCAAGCAAATCACCCCGAACGGAAAGTCCGTTGCGATGGGGTGCCAGCCGCGTCGCTTCAAAAAAGGCGCCGGGCGGAAGCTTCTGGGTCAGCAAGGAGAAATCGAGGAGATCCGGAGTCGCCGCCTGAAACGCGATTGCGATGAGAATCAAGCGTCGGAACGTCAACCGTACAATCCTGGCTCGATCCATGAGCGCGGCGTCCACCAGAAGAAACGTCGGATCCGTCCGAAAGTCTCCACATAATTATCGGTAGTATCGGAATAATCGGCCTCCGATTGAACCCCAATCTTCCGGAATTCTTAAGCTGGCAAGTCGGGATGAGATTGTCATTGCTCCCCAATGACTTACGTATACCCGAATAATTTAAGACTAAGGGGACACGGCATCGCCCGATTGTCGCGGTTGTGGCCCACTAGGGTTGACTCGCCCAATAGCACTGGTTGTTCGCAACAAAATAGGCAATATGGGTCAATAGCCCCATGCCGACGACTTCTAGATTTTCAATCATCAGCACACTATAATAGCTTTGCCAAACCCGCTCCGTCTCGACGTGAAACCGAAACTGCGGAGCCGGCATGAGCACCCGATTCCCTGAGGGAATTGAACCAAGGCTCTTGTGACTCTGACTGGCTGTTGCTAACCTCGCGCTTGCTCCGGACTTTAGGTCACCACGCCGAGGTTCGGCATGGGATCCGACGGTCGCCCGTGGCCGAGACTCGCTCGATGGCACGCATCTGCCTGATAAACCCACGCTTTCCGACGTCGTTCTGGGGTCTGAATCATGGCCTTCCCTTGCTCGGCAAGAAGGCCAACATGCCGGTCCTGGCCCTCCCCGTACTCGCGGGACTCACGCCCGAGGAGCACGAGGTCGTCCTTATCGACGAAAACGTGCAGGAGATCGATTTCGAGGCACTCGAGGGCTTCGACATCGTCGGTCTGACCGGAATGACGGTTCAGCGCGACCGGATGCGCGACATTTTGCTCGAGCTCCAAGCGCGCGACATCTTCGTCGTGATCGGCGGTCCTTGGATCACCGTGGCTGAAGACTGGTTCCGCGGCCTGGTTGACGTCATGTTCGTCGGTGAGGCGGAGGAGACCTGGCCCCTCTTTCTGGAGGACTGGAGCCGAAACGAATGGAAGCCGCGGTACGAGCAGGCGGAAAAAACCGACATGACCAAGGTCCCGCTCCCTCGCTATGACCTGGTCCCGTTCCGCGAATATGCGATGGGGTGCATCCAGACCTCGCGTGGCTGCCCGTTCCAGTGCGAGTTCTGCGACATCATTGTGATCTTCGGTCGCAAGCCGAGAATCAAGACGGCCGAGCTGGTCGTGGCCGAGATTGATGCCCAGCACAAGCTCGGCGTCCATGTCATCTTCCTGGTGGATGACAACTTCATTGGCAACAAGAAAGCGGCCAAGGTCATCCTCCGCGCGATCGTGGAATGGCAGAAGCAGCACGGCTACCCGCTCGCCTTCTTCACCGAAGCCTCGCTCGACCTCGCTGAGGACGATGAGCTGATGCAGCTCATGGCGGAAGCCGGAATGGTCGCCGTCTTCATCGGCGTCGAGAGCCCCGATGAAGAGGCGCTCCGCGAAACCAAGAAATATCAAAACGTCCGCGGTGGACTGATCGAACGAGTCCACAAGGTGCAGGCCGCCGGGCTCGAGGTCTACGCGGGGATGATCGTCGGATTCGACAGTGATGATACGGGGATCTTCGAACGTCAGTTCGCGTTTCTCCAGCGGGCCCGGGTCATCGGCGCCATGGCCGGCATGCTCTCGGCGATCCCCAAGACCCCGCTTTACGACCGCCTCGAGGCCGCGGGCCGACTCGATAACGCCGCGGCTGACGACCCGAGAATCGCAACCAACGTGATCCCGCTGCTCATGTCCCGCGAGGAGATGCGCGACGGCTGGCTCGACCTGATGGATCGGCTCTACGACGCGGAAAACTACTTCGAGCGGTTCGATGAGCTCTTCATCAAGGGGAAGCTCCCCTTGGCGAGCGCCAAGATGCGCTGGCTCCGCCGACACAAGCCTCTGGCCTACCTCAAGAACCAGACACTCACGATCCTGGGCGCACTGGGTATGCTCTTTCGCCTCTGGACCGATCCACGAACGAAGCCATACCGCCCTGTTTATGCCAAGTATCTTCGCAAAATGCTCCTCTCCGGTCGCCCGCCGCGTTACCTCTTTCAGTTCGCCTGGAAATGCATCCTCCATACCCACTTCGCAACCATGACCCGGCAGATGGTCCGTGGCGAATCGCGACTCGTCAACACATAAGCCTATGACGGAAGCGCGGGCGGATCGCCCGCGCTTCGTCGCACGCAACGCCTGGGTTAGAGAATCCCGTGCAATGGCCGTCCCGGCCCTGCCAGGGCATCGACCCTGCGTTCGATGGCTGGATCATCGATCAGGGGCGGGGCGTGGTGCGGCTTGATCCGGGCGTCGATCACCAACGGACCGGCACACCCCCAGTGCTTCTGGGTGATCGATGCGCCGATGCCTTCGATGTCGGACGCAGGATTCGAGCGGGTGAACGTCACCCAGAGAAAATTCTTCTCACTCCTCGCGGCAAACGCACTATCGTCGACGACGACAATCAAAGGGAACCCGTCGACTCGATCCCTCAACCCATCGAATTCCGTCAGACGTCGAAGTCCATCCGTCCCCGGTTCGTACGGTGGCCCTTGAATCACGAGAATCCCGGGCAATGCAACCCGGGGCGAATGAAAACCGTCCGGGAGACGTAGCTCCGCCGGACGCTCGGTCGATAGCGCTCGACGGATCGGCCCAGCGGCGGCGATCACGACTTTCGACCCCTGATTGAAGCCGTGGCCCGAGTAGTCGAGCGTGTCAATCGTCGTCCTCGTTTGAAAATGGAGGTCATTTTCCCAGTCCACCCGCTCGAGCAGGTGACGGAGGAATCGCGGGACATCGTCGATCTCGAGGCCTGGGTCGTCCTCATGGGCAACGATCAAGAGATACTTCGCGAGCGACATTTGTCCTTGGCCAAGGATCGCGTTGGCGGTGGTCAGGATTTCTTGCGGCCGACGGACCTCGGCATAAGGAACATAGCGCTCGCTGGCAATCGCCAGGAGCAGCGGGTGGACGCCGGCCGCATCGACCGCGTGGACCGCGTGGACTCCAGGGATGACGGTCGGGACGAGGGGGCCGGTCAGGTCGTGGATCAATGCGCCGAACGAGGTGTCTTCCTGGGGGGGGCGACCGACCGTGGTAAACGGCCACAAGGCCCCAGGGCGATGATAAACCTGCTCAACGCGAAGCACCGGAAAATCGTGCGTCAAACTGTAGTAACCAAGGTGGTCGCCAAACGGACCTTCCGGCTTCCTGATCTTGGGGTCGATCGTGCCGGTGATCACGAAGTCGGCCTCGGCGGGCATGGGCAGTTGCCCCGAAGGAGAGACCATCCGGATCCGGTGCCCGGCCAGGGCTCCTGCAAAACTCAATTCCGGGAGTCCCTCGGGCAGCGGCATGACGGCAGCAACCGTCAAGGCGGGAGGCCCCCCGACGAAGATATTGACGCGCAGCGGCTCCCCGCGGCGGATCGCCGCGGCGTGATGGACTCCGATCCCGCGATGGATCTGGTAGTGCAGGCCGATCTCGCGATTCAGCTCGTACTGGTTCCCCGAAAGCTGAACCCGATACATTCCCAGGTTCGACTTCGAAAGTCCGGGCCGATCGGGATCTTCGGAATAGACTTGCGGCAAGGTGATGAAGGCGCCACCGTCCCGGGGCCAGGACTGGAGTTGCGGTAGCCGATCGATCGTGGTCGTCTGCCCGAGGATCGGGCCGCGGGCGACTCGCCTGGGAAGTAAATGAAGCGCGGTGTTCGGCACACCCCGGTATCGCCAGGGATTCCGGAACAGACTGGGGGGATTGACTTTGAGCTCGACGAGTCGCCGGACCGCCTCAAGGGTGTCGCGGAACAAGAAACGAGTTCGATCGAGTGTGCCGAACAGATTGCCGATCATCCCAAACGGACTTCCCTTGACGCGACGGAACAGGAGCGCGGGCCCTTGGGCCTCGTAGACCCTGCGCTGAATGGCTGCCGCTTCAAGGTAGGGGTCGATTTCCTCGTCGATCTCGACCAGCATCCGGTGCGTCCGCAGGTCATCCACGCATTCGGCCAAGGTGCGATAGCCCATATCGATTCGGCAACTCCCGGCGTTTTGGTGTCGGAGGGTTCACAAGACAAAGGGTAGGAAGTCGACCGAAGATCGCCAAGAGTAGTCTGAGTCGACGCTTTCGGCAGGAAGTGCAATATCGAGTCGTGCCCTATTGACGATACAATCAGAGGGGTCAGGTGCGAGGAGGTCGAATCGACCCGCTTTGGGAACCGCAAAAGGGAATGGGAATGTCCACGGAGACCGAACCGGCAGCGCGGCAGAACGAGGCGGAGGTCGTCGATAAATCGTCGCAACGCGTGCGCTCGATGTTCACCTCGATCGCAGGGAAGTACGACCTGCTCAACCACCTCTTGAGCCTGAATGTCGACCGCCTATGGCGCCGCTTCACCACGAGGACGGTTCCGCCCGAGCCGGGTGTCCCGGTTCTCGACTGTTGCACCGGCACCGCCGACCTCGCCTTGGCCTACGACCGGGCAAGTCAGGGACGTTCGCCAGTCATCGGCACCGACTTCTGTCACGAGATGCTTCGCCTCGGCGACGGCAAGGTCAAGAAGGCAGGAGCGAGCGACCGCATTGTCCTGGTCGAGGCAGACACCCAGCGCCTTCCTCTGCCGAGCGACACTTTCGGGATCGTCACGGTCGCGTTCGGCCTGAGAAACGTGAGCGACACGGTGCGCGGGATCGACGAGATGGTCCGGGTCGCCCGGCCCGGCGGAAAGATCGCGATCCTGGAATTCTCTCGACCAAGAGGTCCAGTGCTCGGCCGCCTCTATCTCGCTTTCTTTCGACACGTGCTCCCCAAGGTCGGCCAGGCGATTGCCCCGAATCAACACGACGCCTACCACTACCTGCCATCGAGCGTCTTGCAGTTCCCCGATGGCCAGGTCATGCTCGACCTGCTCACATCTCGAGGCTTGGATAACACAAAGCAGTACCCACTGACGTTCGGCATCGCGACGCTCTACGTCGGAACCAAGTCAGGCCGAGAGTCGCTGGGATGAGTGCGATCCCCCCTGCCCTCGCCCCACCACTCCCCGGTACTGTCCAGGTAATGACCGACTCCAGCGGTTCCCCATACGGCGTGGCTCGCCAGCACGCGCTCGGCCAGGCCGGGCGCACCGTCCAACTGACGAGCGGTGAGAGCGGAGCACAAGTGCCACGCGAAGAGATGAACATCAACGTTTCCTCAAAAGACTTTGACGTTTCTGTTTCCAGAGACGTCGAACCGCAACGGGTCGTCTACCATTCCCTCAAAGACGTTTCCGACGGCATCGCGCGTGGAATGCGTCCCCTGGCCTCGATTGCCTACGGGATAACCAGAAGCCGGATCACCCGCGCAGCCGAAGTTCATCGGAAAGAACGGCGAACGTTGATTGTCGTCCCGCGCGAGCCCCCCCTCGGCCAGATTCATCTGGAAAACATGCCCGGCGTCTCGCGTGCGGGCGCCCTGGTCTTACCGGCGATGCCCGGCTGGCATCCTCGTCCCAAGTCGCTTGACGGCCTGGTCAAGTTCGTGGTCGCGCGAAGCTGCGACCAGCTTGGCGTAGATCGGCCGGCCCGACACTGGGGGGAAAGTCCCTCTCCTGCCACTGGAACCCGCGGAGCCTCCTGATTCATGGCCGCAGAGACGAGAAGGGTTGTACTCCTCACCGGCGCATCGGCCGGTATTGGTGCGAGCATCGCTCGAGAGCTGGCCCGTCAGGGCTTCGACCTGGTGTTGACCGCGAGGCGAGAAGACCGCCTGAGCCAGCTAGCCCAAGACCTCCGCGCTCTTTCGGAGCAGAACTCCCGAGGCGAATCGGGGCGAGGTCCGATCGATATACTCATCATTCCGTCAGCACTTGAAGATCCATCCACGCCCGAGCGACTCGTCTCCGAGACCCATGCGCGGTTCGGTCGGCTCGACGTCTTGATCAATAATGCCGGGTTCGGACTGCCGACCCTGTTCGCCGACGCCGATCCCACGGACGTGCGCCGCCAGCTTGAGGTCAACTTCGTCGCCCCATTGATGCTCAGCCGGCAGGCCCTCCCCTACCTGCTCGAACGGCGAGGAACCATCATCAACATCGGCTCGGCGATCAGTTGCGTGGCCAACTCGGCGCTTGGAGCGTATGGCGCAACCAAGGCGGGTCTCGCGTACTGGAACGATGCGTTGCGACGCGAGCTCCACCACAAGGGCGTCAAGGTCTGCCTGGTCGAGCCGGGGCCGGTGAAGACCGAATTCTTCAGCGCACTGGAAAAGCTCGCGCCCGTGAATGGCGAGTACAATCCACTGCTGGACGCTCCGGCCCCCTGGATGTCGGCCCAGGTCGACGATGTGGCCCGGCGAATCGTCCGATTAATTGAACATCCTCAACGACGTCTCTCCGTCCCGCGCCGGTTCGTTTGGCCCTGGCGCGTGCTCGGAGGCCTGTTTCGAATCTGGCCGTGGCTGGGCGATCTCGGGCTCACGACGATGACTAAACACTTCGACAAGAAGGGGGATCTCAATCGGTCCCCCTCCCGGAGCCCCGGTGATGCTCGGCCGACTGAATGACTTGCTCGGGATGATCAAGTTCAGCCACACGCTTTTCGCCTTGCCGTTCGCCCTGCTCGGCGCCGTGCTTGCCGCCCACACTCCGGAAGGTTGGCAGGGACGTCCTCGCGACTGGCTCGGAATCCTGCTCTGCATGGCAACAGCGCGCTCGGCTGCAATGGCCTTCAACCGACTGGCCGACCGGCGGATCGACGCATTGAATCCGCGCACGGCCTCACGACACCTCCCGAGTGGACAACTCTCCGTGGCCTCGGTGACCCTCTTCACCCTGGCCTGCGTTGTCGGGTTCGTGGCGTCGACATGCCTCTTCTTGCCCAATCCGTGGCCGCTCCGACTCTCGGCTCCGGTCCTCCTCTGGCTGCTCGGCTACTCATATGCCAAGCGGTTCACGAGCCTGGCGCATGTCTGGCTGGGCGTAGCTCTGATGCTGGCGCCGATCGCGGCTTGGATCGCACTGCGAGGGGACCTGGCGTGGCCCCCGATCTTGCTCGGCCTGGCGGTCCTCTTCTGGGTATCGGGCTTCGACATCATCTATGCCTGCCAGGATGCCGACTTCGATCGCAATGCCGGCCTGCACAGCATCCCCGCGCGGTTCGGAGTCCGCCGGGCTTTGAAAATGGCCGCCGCCTGCCACGCGGTGATGATCGTCGTCTTGATCGCGCTGGGCTGGGCCTATCCACTCGGAGCAGTCTACTTCGTGGGGATCGGAGCGGTCACACTCCTGCTTGCCTATGAGCACGCCATCGTCCGCCCCGACGATCTCACGCGGGTCAACGTTGCCTTTTTCCAGGTCAATATCGCGATCAGCATGGGGCTCCTCGCCTTCAGCGTGATCGACCTATTGATCTGATCCTGGTCGTCACGGCAGTCTCGCGCTCCGGGTCTGATACTCCCGAAGATACGCTCGGTAAGCAGGATCAACGGAGCGCATGCCCTCGGGACCAAATGGGTACGAGGGCATCCCTCGCCAGGGGAGCGGCCCGACGAAGTCGCCGGATGAGGTGAACGGGTCGGCATCCTTGCAGTAACCAACCGCATTCAAGACATAGCTTCGCGTCCATCCTTCCGGCAAGCTTGGAGCATGCTCCGCATCGAACTCGAGCCGGACCTCGTCACCCGGTCCGATCACGCAGAGGTGGTCGTCGTCCGTGCGGAGCAGACTCGCGACGTCCCCAAGTCGGGTGAGTTGCCCCTCCATTCGCGCGAGCGGAACAGGGTCGACATGGTCATAATCATAAAGCAGCGGCAGGCGACCATCCGGCGAGTACTCGCGAAGATAGCCCCGTTCAGCGAGCTGAGCCCGGGCGACCGGGAGCGTCTGGATGCGGACCGGTAGGTCTCGTTCAGTTACGGCAAGGAATGCCTGATCCCAGTAACACTCCATGTTCGTCTTGAGCCGGATAACGCATGACGGCCCAGTCAGCTTTCCCGTCAGGTCGAGCGTGGTAAGCCTCGGGAGTCCGGCGGGATATCCCGCGTTCAACTCCACAACTTCCCAGGTCCCATCTTCACGTCGACGCTCGACCGACGGGGGTTGCAACGGAACCGCGGCCGTGGCCGCCGCATAGTTCGTCTGCGAGTAAGGGTATTCCACCCAGCCCGCCAGACAAAGGACGAGTGGGTCGGCCTTCCCGAAACGGCGAAGCCGGTCGCCGAAATCGAGGACGATCCCGTGTGTCTCGGTGTATCCGATCCAGCCATTCAGATTCGCGAATTCATCGACAGTCCGCCGATCCCAGAAACGGAGTCGATCCGTCACGTCTCGCCCCTTGAGGTCGGTGGCCCGGACCGGCTCGATCGTCGTTCTCCAAGCGAGCACTTCACCCGTCGGGCGAGGCCCCTCAGGAGCAAACCGCTCATCGGGGGCGACGCTCACCTCGGACGGTCGATCGACAACCGAGAGGGTGATTTTGTCGAGATACGAACACTCATCCATCGGCTCGGTCACGACGAGCCGATAGACGCCGTTCTCGGGCCGGAGTTGTTCGGAGCTGATCGCGACGGACTCGTCGCGATCAGGAGCACTGGTGATCCCGGGCGCGACGAGATAACCGAGTCCCCCCCCACCGAGGAAGTCGCCCAGGCAGACGAATTTTTCATTGTTCCACGTGAAAAGTACCGGGCAACTTCCTGTCTTTCGGTTGTGCTCAACGACCTTGAGCGGCTTGTCGGCCGTCACGTTCAACTCACACTGCATGGTGCCGTCGGGCCAGCGGAGCCGGAGTAAGGCGGTCGTTGGGACCGGCCCAAGCCCGAGCACCACCGGGCCCACCGACTGAGCGAGGCCGGCCTCGCGCGTGGTGTGGTCAAACGACACGCTCAGACCTTGTCCTTCCAACGCGACTCGCGTGCCCAGACCATGCGGATTCGAACGCATCGGAGCCGGTTGGACCTTCCACCGGCCTGCAAGATCCAGCGCCAGCCAATGCTGGCCGTTCCCCAGATTCCGCGCCAAGCGAGGAGGCTCGCCGTCTGAGCACAGAAACAGGTCGGGCAGTGGATCGCCAATCAGGTCGCTGAGCGCCAGGCCGAGCAAACTCATCGCAGGGTGCGTTCCCGGGCCGAGCGCCAACGGTCTCGTTGAGAGCCGATGACCGTCGTTGCGAGCCCATGCAGGACCGCCCCGTTCGCTCGCCGCGGGAAGCCCGATCAGGTCAGGCCAGGTGTCGAGATCGAGGTCGGCGGTCGTGGTCGATCTCCAGCCGCTCGCGTCAGTCGGCCAGCGTTCCCAGGTGATCCTACTTCCTGCCCCTGTCCGAACGGTCGTGTTCCTCCAGAGCTGGAGCGTGGCTGTCGCGTCCATCACCGCGAGGTCAGCGCGACCGTCCTTGTCGAGGTCGATCACAAGCAGCCCGTTGATGGCGCCAGGGTAAGCGGAGCCCTGGAGTTCGGTCTCGTGGAACCGGCCGAGTCGATCATTCAGAAGTGCGACCGGCTTCGCTCCATCCGCGGCAAGCACGAGATCGATGTCACGATCATCATCAAGGTCGAGCGCGGCGACGGCAGTATGCCGGCCACGACCGCCGGAAAGTTTTTCGGAGTCAGGCCAGCTCGAGAACGCAACGGACAGCCCGGCGGTCGCGGGAAGGTCATCGGTGGCTAGCGCCAAGGGGGCCCAGTTGTCTTGGGGTCGGCCAAGTACGGGCGCGGCCTTGCCGTCATTGCGAAGCACGAGGTTGGGTGCTCCGGCAGGACTCTGCCCTGTGAACGCGGAGTCAGCGTCGTCGACGCTCGAATAATTGATCACGTACAGATCAAGGTCTCCGTCCTGATCGAGATCGATCCAGCGGGCGGACAGACTGAGGGCGTCCGAGCCGTTCAACCCGGCGGCTGTACTGACGTCCTCGAAACGATGGCCCTGATTGCGATAGAGTCGGTTTTCGCCAGCCCCGGTCAGAACGAGGTCGATCTTGCGATCGGCGTCGAAGTCGCCTGCGGCCGCACCGAGACTCGCACGATCGATCGGAAGGCCAAACGCCGCGGTTGCATCCTCGAACTTTCCTTCCCCCCGATTGAGGAGGAGGGCATCCCGAATCCCCTTCGGCCCGAGGATGGATGCCGTCAGGAAGAGGTCAGATCGGCCGTCACCATTGGCGTCGAAACTTGCGATGGCCGCACCGAAGCGGTCGCGTACCCGCCCGACGAGCGCCATGGGTCCCTGAAAGTCAGCACTCCGCACCCATCGATCCCCGGGTGGCAGGATCACGTCAATCGGTTGTGGCGGCTCGAACCGTGGCGGAGTCCCAGGCGCTGAGGCCATACGCGGCGTTTCTGTCGGGTTGATGATGCACGCGTATCGGCCCATCTCGCCGTAATAGGTGTCGGAGGTTTCACCAGGCCCTGCGACGTTATTGCGGGGATTGAGACGTTTCCAGAGGTCGAGCACTTCTTTCTGCTGCGCCGATTCACCGGCCCAGGAGTAAGCCGTCTGCAGCTTGTAGAGCGCACTCACGAGGTAAGGGTTGAGTTCGAGCGCCTTGCGATAGAGGGGGATGAGAGCCTTCGCCTGCTCGGGGCCTGCCGGCCGATCGGGATCACCCGGGTCGGTCATCGTGCTCCCGACCTTGTACCAGGTGTGTGCATCGAGCGGGTCATGCTCCGCCACGAACAAGAATTCTTGGTGCGCTTCGCCAAGTCGGCCCAGGTGTTCCAGGATGATGCCCCGGCAGTATCGGGCGTGTCGATTCGCAGGTGCGATCTTGAGCACTCCGTCGAGGAGGTCCAGCGCCTCCTGATAATGATCTCGTTCCGGCGTCGATTGATCTCCCTGAACTACGTTCCCGGTCTGGTTCAGCAACGCGATCGCCAGGTTGACTGAGCCGGCGATCCATCCCGGAGCGAGGCGATGGACCTCACGGAACGCCGCGACGGCGGCGTCGTATTCATAACGCTCCATCGCTCCAAGCCCCTTCAGGTGCTCCCGGACCACCGCCTCGAAGTGCGCCGTGGGGATCACGTCTTGGGACGGCACGACTGCCGATTGCGAGCCCGGGATCGGGTCGTTCGAGCGACCGGTCGTGTGCTTTGTCGGTGTGGCATCGTTCGATTCCGAAGAACAGGCCAACGCCATCGACAAGGCAGAGACCGAAAGGATCAACCTCCAGCCGGGATGGAACGGACGCATTGATGACCCTCGATTCGCCAAACCAGAACACGACTTTCGAGATCAGCAGGTCACATCCGTAGCCAGTGCGCCGCCCTTATTTCCCACCGCTTCCTGTGAGCGTCCCGGAATCAAACACGCATTTTGGGATTCGGCCGCCACGACCGACCCCGAAGTTTTGGCACCTGGTTCAAGCTCAGAGAAAGAAGGTGGCTGTGGGCCGCGCGCGGACCATGGAAACCGACGCGACGATGATACGCGACGCGAGCCCCGGTTGCCTCAATGGCTGGAGCGTAAGTTCGGATTGGGCAGGGGCGAGATAGGGGAGAAGCGAAGTCCGCTTCTGAGGTGATTGAGCATCTGATGTCCCTCGCGTCGACGTCGCTCGGCGCGAAGGGCACCCAGGTCGATGGGGGCGACCA
Organism: Singulisphaera photorubra; assembly: GCF_045290345.1. GTDB lineage: Bacteria > Planctomycetota > Planctomycetia > Isosphaerales > Isosphaeraceae > Singulisphaera. Next base: position 9,881,983 of record NZ_CP155447.1, read on the forward strand.
CGATTTTTTCACCAGGGCCAGGGTCGGCCTGAGCGAGGATCCGGCCATCGAAGTCGACGACCATGCTACCGCCAGGCCACGAGAACGGTGGATAGTTCGCGGAGCTCGCCCCCTGGTTCGACGCAACCACGTAAGCGAAATTCTCGACAGCACGCGCCCGATTGAAGAGCGTCCACCAGTCCATGGGCGGAGTGGCCCCCCACGGATCCATGTAGGCTGAGACGCGAATCAAAACCTCAGCGCCCCCGTGAGCGAGTGCACGGATCGCTTCCGGAAACAGCCAGTCGTAGCAAATCGCCGCTCCCAGGCGACCGATCTCGGTTTCGACGACGGGAAAGAGAGGTTCGTCGTACCCAGGAAGATCGAGTGGGCTCGCGTGTAACTCCCAAGGAATCCACGGGTTGACTTTCCGATAACGGCTGAGGATGCCGTCAGGACCGATCAGGCAGGTGGTGTTGAAGACCTGCCCTGGCCAGCGACGATCGATCTCGAGGAACGTCCCGGTTTGGATCCAGACCCCCCGCTGTCGGGCCTTGGCGACGTACCGGTCGGTCTGCTCGTTGGGAATCTCGACGGCCAGGCGGTCGGCCAGTTCCTCGACCGTCTCGTAGATCGGAGCCGCGTGGGCGAACTCGGGGAAAACGAGCAGCTTCACGTCGAAGACCGGCCGGTAGGCGACGACCGCGCGATCCACCATCGCGAGGAGCGCGTCGACCCGACCCGGCAGTTCGCTTCGGTCCCGCGGACACGGGAGGTCCGTTTGGCATGACGCCGCGTAGTATCGGCAGGGCTCGCTCAGCGCAGCGTCCTCAAGAGAATCCCATCGGTGTTGATCTGGCGGTCATCGTACCAGCGCCGGCTCCACCGAACGAGAGGCTTCAAGGAATGCCTCCAGGGTCGAATCGGGTTGGCGGTCGGACAACCGCAGAAAGATGTCGGCCGCCTTCTGCGTTCGGCCCGACAGGTACCACTGCGCTCCGAGCACGAGCCAAGCGTCACGGTCGCCTGGTTTCGCCTGAAGGTGCGACTCGAGGCGTGCAATCTGCTTGGCAAAATCGGCGGGCTCGCTGTAGATCGATTGGATGTCGTCCCCATTGGTGATCCAGCCCGGCTCGGCAGCTTGAGCCGTCCGCAGGTGGTCGGCGGCCAGGCTGTATTGGCCACGGACCAAGGCGAGTTGAGCGAGGCGAACGCGGGGTGCAGCCGAGTTTGGGTTGGCTCGGACGGCCTGTTCGTAGCGTTCTTCCGCCTTCCGCGTATTGCCGCCTCGGAACAGGCGGTCACCAAAAGTGACAAGCTGGCTCACCCGGGCAGGGTCGACCTTTTTCTTGACGCCCCCGGCTTGGGGATGGATCGCTGGGAACCCACCGCGAGGGAGCGGACCCGCGAGTCCAAAATTGCCGCCATTGGGGGCGGGGGCGTTTTGAACCGAGATGGGGACGAGAACCGCCGGCATGATGAGCGGAGGCATCGGCGGCAAAATCGTCATCGGAAGCCCGTTCGGGCCGATCGTCTGATAGTACGGGAAGGGATAGTTTCGCCAGCCCACGGACGAACCACTGACGGCCGCCGGAATCGTTGCCGTGGGCATTGATCCCGGGGAACTCGTCGGAGAATGCTCCCCCCCAAAAACACTCGAAGCGCTGAGGACGGTTAACAGACAGGAGGATCTGCCCAAAAGTCTTAGTATCGACATGACCCGATCGACCTCCTTCCCCTGAAGGTCTCCGCGCTCTGCCACGATCCCTTGATTATCACCCATCGGTCCCTGGAAAGGCAACGGGCGTTCCTCCTGGCACACGACCAAATGATGGACTCATTACAAGACCTCTTCGAAAGTCGACACGATTGGGCGACGTGCCATCGAACGCATTGGTCGCGTCAGCAGTGGGGAGCCCCCCTGCCCCGATGGACAGGACGACCCGATTCGTTCGCGAGACCGCCCCGGTCCCGTACTCAACGCCTCTCGCGCTTCCTCAACACGACCTGCATGCGAACAAGGTCCGCGCCCACGTTCAACCGGGTGCGACCCGGGTGATACTTCGAGTCAAGTTCGAGGTCGGCAGGCGCGACATTGCCGGACTGGAGACGCTCGTGGAACCGCACGCTCTGGGTGGGCAGGACACTCCCTTTCGGCCAGAGTGGCCCCGTCACTTTCCGAATATGGTTCTCACCCCAAAGCTTGACCCACTGGCGATGGACGTCGGGGCGACGCGGGGTGATGGGGGGAGATCCGGCACGCGCGGTGAAGTGAGTGACATCAAACGCGTCGTTCGTCGACTGCCAGAAGAGTGTTCCGCGAGCAAATGAATCGAGCTCGGTTCGAAGCAGTACACTCTCGGTCGCGACACTGCTTCGATCGTAACTGGCGAGGAATACGCTGTCCTGCGTCGATACCAGCCAGGGCCGATCGGGGCCAGGGGCCGTACCCGGCCAAGCACCCAGGTTGACGAAGCTCCGCTCGGCAGCGACCGTGCAATGGTCGATCCAGAGTCCCGCATCGAATCGGGACCGGGCCACCTTCGTGGGCCGAAGATCGAAAGCCGTCCCCCCCACGGCCATCGCGCAGTTCGAGAGAGCGACGTATCCCCGGCCAACGTCGGCCCGGATCGCATCGCCCCCCGTGATCAGCAGGGTATCGCTCAAGAGGCAGATCGGGCGATCCGTGGAAGTTTGAAAGTGGTACGGTGCTTCCGGTTTCGGCTCAGTGCGAGCCGCCTGAAACCAGACCAGGTTTCCGCCTCCCGGCTCGACCGTGCCCGGAGCGGTCAACCAACAACGGTCGAGAACCAGGTGCCCGTCCTCAACCCGAATCAGGTGCTTCGGAGCCGCCGAGCCATCGCGAGTGAGACGAATATTGGTGAGCGCCAGGTCCCCCCCCCGGACGTCGATCAAGACCTCGCCTGGTGCCCCTTTGACCGGCGACCAAATGATCGGGGGAAGTTCCGGAGACCGGGAGGGATCAGGCTGAATTTCCAAGGACAATCCGACAGGGAGCTTGATCGGGGTCGAAAAGGGAGATCCGGTTCCACTCACCATAACCCGGAGGCGACGGTCATCCTGGCGAATTTGATCGCGCAGGAAAAGTCCGAGGTCCCCATTCCACGGGGAAGCGGCCAGGTTGAAGGCGATCTCGCGCGCAACTCGGGGCCCCGAATCGACGGCTGCACTCTCCGGCGGAGCCGGCGATCCGCTCGAAAGCCGAGTCGGGTGCTCACTCGTGGCGGTCGGTGCTCTGGAAGCAACCGCTGCGAGGCGGGGGATCGCAACGCGATGAAATGGCTCGAAAGTCTTATTCAGCAGGTAGGGACTCGGCGACGCGATGCGAGACAGAGTTCCCTCACGTTCCGACGCGACCGATTGCAGGTCGGTCGGAACGATCTGCACGGGGGGCAGAGGAATCGCCCAACGCGCGAAATCTTCGCGGTTGCTAGCGGAGATTTCCGGCCAGACGGTTCGGGCTGCCGCAAGGTTGGCCATCCTGACCGCGTTACCTCGGCCGGACGAGAACCAGTCGTGCCAACCCGCGAAGACGTTGAAATCTCCAGCCCACTGGACCAACTGGTGGGGACGCCCCTCCCCCGAGGCCAAGAACAAGAGGCTGGCCGTCCCCTCCCCCGCCAACTGGGCGAACGTTGATCCGAGTGCTCGAACGACGACGGGCCGAGTACGACCAGGCTCCGGTCCACCGACCACTTCCAGAAGCGAGCCGCGGCTACAGACCAGACTGCGAACGAACTGGATCGTCCGTTCCGCATCCGTTTCCAGACTCGCGGACCGGATCACGGAAGGTCCCCCGGTCGCAATCAGTGACCGAGAAAAGACGGCGTCGACGCCCCCGCCACTCATGTCCAGGGCGGAAAACGCCGTACCTCGGATCGTCGACTCTTCGATCCTCACACGGGACGGGCGTGGCGAGTTCAATGTGCGGACTACGGCGAACGGTCGTCGCTGCGGGTTGAGAATCGTGATCGTGCAACGGCTGACCGTCAGATTCCCCCCCCGACAGAGAAACAGGGCCGTCTGGTCCAACGGGAGTTTCTGGACGTCGACGACCAGATCGAGTCCCTCCAGAATCAGATTCTTGCCTTCCAGCATGACAACCGCGGGCTGCTCCCAAACCACCTCGAGCTGGGGAGGGTCAACGCAGAGGATCGGCCTGAAACCTTCTCGCGCCCGGATTAAAAGGAAGTCGCCGCGGATCCGCACGTCGTCCTCGAAGAACGGTCCGTTGTCTGCAAGCTCGATCGTGCCTCCGATCGCAGTCTCGAGCGCGGGCTTCAGCGCATGCTTCTGACCGGGATCCCTGGGGTCGACCACCCGCTGAACCGTGACGAGGTGATCACCCAACCGATCCGGAATTTTGGTCCTCGCCCACGTCGGCACAAATCGGTGCTCCCGCTCCGGGCCGTAGTCGGGCTCGGGGAGCACGGTCGAGATTGGATCTTCCGGCTCGACCCAAGGCACAGGAGACGAAGTGCCCTTGACCACTTGCTGAGGTACAGCCTCAGCGGCCGATGACTGAGTCGAAATCACCTGAGGGTCGAGTGGCAGCGGTTCCACGGAGGAAGGAGCAACCGAGTCCTGCGCTTCGATCTCCTCCGGGAGATCGAGCCGTTCGACCTGGATCTCCGGCACCGTCAGCGAGGCGAGATAGAGCTGATGAACGCCGATGATGAAAACAATCAGGCCCAGGCCCAGGAGCGAGTAATTGATCACCAACTTCTTCGTCGAATTGTCATAGCTTCGCGAACCCGACAGGAACGGGGATGGTTCGAACTCGGCGTCCTGTTCATCTTCAAGCAGTGCATCAGCCAGCAATCCCGGCCCGGCCGCTCGGCTCGAAGGCGCGACCGGTGCCGAAGTTCGCCGCGGAGCGCTCACCGGGGCGGGATCATCCAGCGCGGCGAGCTCCCCCAAGTTCAGTTCGCCCTGGGGAAGCGCCTGCTCTCTCGGCCCGACATGGCCGGCCTTCCGCTTCGGCTCAGGCTCCAAAAGCTCGATCATGCCCGCCGGTAGTTCGGTCGGCGAATCGTCGGGCTCCTCATCGATCAAGGCGAAGACGGGCTCGGGCGCCGCAACGAGCGTGGTCGCGGGGTCGAGTGGTACCTCGTCATCGTCGTCAACCAAGGCGAAAAGGAGCTCGGGCTCGTCCTCAACCTTCGCGACGGTTTCCTCGCCCGTCGGCACGACGTCGAGTTCGTCGATGAGCTCGGCGTAGTTCACGAACCGATTTTCGGGACGCTTGGCCATCATCCGCCGGATCAGCAGGGCGAGAGGACCAGGGATCTCGGGGCGGAGCTTCCGCGAGTCGGGCGGGGCCTCGGTGCAATGTCGACTCAACTTATCGGCGATGTCACCGCCGGGAAATGGGGGCGAGCCCGTCAGCAGGAAATAGAACGTACAACCGAGCGAGTAAATGTCGCTTCGCTCACTCGTCGCCCTGCTGTCCCGCGCCTGCTCGGGCGACATGTAGTCGACTGTGCCAACCGTGGTGCCTTCACGCGTGACGCGTTCGTCCTCGCTCTCCGCCTGGAGCGCCAGGCCGAGGTCGATAATCTTGATCTGCTTCGAGGGAGTCATCAGCAAATTTGCGGGCTTGATGTCGCGATGAATCAAGCCTCGGCTTGCCGCGAATTGCAGCCCGGTCGCGACCGCGCGAATCGCCGCGACGGCCTCACGAATACCGAGGGGTCCTCCCTGCCTGACGCGATCGTGAAGGTCTCCTCCCTCCACGTATTCGAGAACCAGGTAGTGACGCCCCTGATCGACCCCTCGATCGTAAATCGAAACAATATTGGGATGCTCGAGCGATTCGGCGCTTTTCGCCTCACGGATGAAGCGCTGGAGCAGGGTCGTATTCTTGGCCAACGCGCGAGGGAGAACCTTGAGCGCCACCTCATGGCCGGTCTCCACGTGGACGGCCTTGAAGACCGAGCTCATCCCCCCCGAGCCAAGTGAATGGATCAGGCGGTAACTGCCGATCCTCGGCTGAGGTTTGCTGGCGTTGGAAGTTGCACCCTCAGACATTGACGCTCCCGTGCCCAGCTCGCGACATCGACCGCGGACTCATTCCCACCAAACGCCGTCTGGCTCCAGATGACATGGGGGCCGGTCGACATGTAGCCGTCGCCACCATTGTTCCCTTAGGTCGCGGACGGCCGATTGGCCGGAAGTTCCGATCCCGAGCCCGATCGCACACTCGGTTCGAGCGAAAATGGAGGGGACGCTCATCGACCACGACGCCAGAAGAATTGTACCTGAACTCGAACGTTCGTCGACCCCCCCTACCCTCGCTGGACGATCAAGGCCCCGCCGAACCGGACAATCCTGATCAGGCTTCCGCGCTACGTTCCGGGGCAATACGCCCGAGAAGCCACGGAGTGACGCTCGCGGAGCTGAATAGGATGGGGACGGCGGGGATCAGCACCGGGGTCTCAGAGTTTTCGAAGGTGCAAACCGCCATCCACATGAAACACTTCCCCAGTCGTATAAGGGAAGGAATCATTCGCCAGCGCCCCGACTGCTCGGCCGACATCCACCGGAGTACCCCAGCGTCGGATCGGAACGAGTCCCGCGGCGATGCGGCGGTCGTAGACGTCGCGGACGGAGTCCGTCATGTCGGTGGCGATGATCCCCGGCCGAACCTCATTGACACGAATCCCTTCGTCGGCCAGTCGCGTCGCGAAGAGCTGAGCGACCATGCTCAGCCCTGCCTTTGAAACGCAGTAGTCGCCGCGGTTGACGCTGGCGAACGCACTGGAGATCGACGTCACGAAAATGATCTGAGGATCGACGACCGTACCGGCTCGAAGCAACTCGATCATCGTCGCGGCTACAGCCTGGGTCAGGAAGAACGGTCCGCGTAGGTTGATCCCGAGGACGCGATCCCAGCTCTCGGCCGTCGTGTTCAGGAGGTCGAGTCGAACCTCAGGCGCAACCCCCGCGTTGTTCACCAGGAGGTCGATCCGGCCGAATTCCGCAAGAGTCCGCTCGACCAGGATCCGTCCCGCTTGGAGGTCAGCGACATCCGCGCGGATCCCGAGACTCCGAGGCGCACCGCGAGTCAAGGCGTCGCGACAGGCGGACTCGGCGGCTTCACCATCCGAGCGGTAGTTCACCACCACCGAGTATTTCAGAGCCGCCAGTTCGCCCACAATCCCCCGACCAATCCCTCGCGAACCTCCCGTAACAATCGCAACTCGCTCCCCGACCGCCATGGCAGGTCCTCCTCGAAAAAACGACGACGACCCGTAGGTCCGACGACCGAAGTTCCACTATTTCTGAGACTCATCCATTCCCGGCGTTGACAGCATACCGCCTCTTGGAGCAGAATCGAGCACGCATTCAGTAAACGCGCCCGTAGCTCAGGTGGATAGAGCGGCGGTTTCCTAAACCGCAGGCCGCAGGTTCGAATCCTGCCGGGCGTACTTCACCACGACTTAGCATTCGCTTCTCGGCTGGTTGGCCCACCATCGTTGCGCTCGTAGCTCAGTGGATAGAGCAACGGTTTTCTAAACCGTCGGTCGCAGGTTCGAATCCTGCCGGGCGTACTTGATCCGGGAACAAGATAGAACTCGCAGGCGCCCCCACGACGGGGGCAGCCCGCCTGGTTCTGGAAATTCCCATCACAATTGCCCCCCTTCTTGACAGCCGCGATGGCGTCGAGTCTCATAAGGGCGACCAGGCGTTTTGCCCTCAGTCTAGGGCCTTGGGCGAAGTTCCACGTGAAACTCCCTAGGCAACGGCGAACGTCCAATTGAGGTGGGCCAGATCATGGACTTCCCCGAACCAGGGGCCACTCCGATGTCGGGTGAGAATCTGACCGACTTGGAGACGAGCTGGACAACGATTCGCAATGCGCATTGCCCTGGGCCCGTCGGCCAGGCGGCAATGAGTGAGTTGATCGGCCGCTACCATGATGCGGTGGAACGATACCTTCGGCTCAAGCTTCGCGATCGAAACCTGGCCGACGAGGTCTTTCAGGAGTTCTGGACGAAACTCCTCACGCACAAGCTCGCAGGTGCGGACAATAATAAAGGGCGGTTCCGCGACTATCTTCGGACTGTCCTGCACCGGCTCATTATTGACCACTTCCGCGCCAAAAAGATCCAGCCGCTTCCCCCCGGCGATCTCCTCGATCCCGCGAGCCCCGATGCCGACTACGATCGCGTCTGGCGCGAAGCCGTGATCAAGCGAGTCTGGACGCGACTCGATACCTACGAAGTCAACACGCCCAAGAACCGTTACGCAACTGTGCTCCACCTGAGGGTCGGGAACCCGAAGGCATCGATCGACGAGCTCGCTCAGCAACTGGGCGAACAGAACCGCACGACCGTGACTCCCGAAGCGTTCCGAAAAACACTTCAGCGGGCCCGTGCCAAGTTCCTCGAGCTTCTGGTCACGGAACTCCGCGAAACGATCCACCCCGCGGAGCCTGAAGACATCGAGGCGGAAATCTTCGATCTCGGGCTGGGCAACCTCTACCGCCGATACTCGTCCGAACTCGACGGTTGAATCGTTTCCGTCAGCCCGCTTCCGACGCGACGGTGTCTCGCTCAGATCACGGAATCCACCCAGATTTCCTGATCCGGGAAAGTGGGGAAATTCCCACGGCCCCTTGACCCCCTATCTTCGGCGTGTAAAGTTGTAATGAGGATGTCGATCCCGTCGCTGGTGATGACGGAAGACCTCTACGACGTATCGACTTCGAAGATATGCCTCCCGTGATGAACGGGTCTCGCCAAGGATGCTTGGCTCAGAGGGGAACGGCGATGCTGGTTCTCTCCCGCAAGAAGAACGAGAGCATCATCATCAACGATAACATCACGATCACCGTGATCGAGATACGGGGTGATAAGGTGCGCCTCGGCATCGACGCTCCGAAGGATGTCACCGTCCACCGCCGCGAGGTGTACGAGGCCATCCAAAATCAATCGAAGGTGGGCGAGCCCGATCCGAGCTCTGTCAGCCCTGACCCGATTTGACGCGACCTTCGCTCACCGCTTTATGCGCGCCCTCGTGCGCAAGATGAGGCCCGTTTCGGGCCTCATTGCGTTTCCAGCTCTTGAACTACAGCTCGCCCAATCCAAGTTGCCCACCCAAGCGGCTTCGGCTAGGCTCGCGCCGAGTCTTTGAGTATCCGGACAAATTCCCGCATCCAAGGTCCATTATCCGGCCATCCCCGGACCGTAACAAGTGACCCATCGACCACGACATCGCGATTGACGAACTCAGCGCCCGCAGCGCGAACATCGGGTTCGAGGTCGGGATAGCAGGTCAACGTCTTCCCTTTGGCGCCGCCGGCGGCAATCAAAAGCAACGGGCCGTGGCAGTTGGCCGCGATCGGTTTACCGGCCTCGACAAAATGTCGGACAATTGTCACGGCAGCAGGCCGGTTCCGAAGATACTCGGGCGCTCTTCCCCCTGGAAGAACAAGCGCGTCGTAGGACGTTGGCTCGACCTGAGCGAAGCCGAGGTCCGCCTCGACGCGATAGCCGGGCTTTTCGGTATACGTGTCGAACCCGGGTTCGAAATCATGTACGACCGAGAGAAAGGCTCGTTTCTCCGGCGCCGCAATGTGAACCTGCCACCCCTCTTCCTCCAAGCGATACTTTGCGTAATAGATCTCTTGCGCCTCGCCGGCATCGCCTGTCATCAACAAGATCTTTAGCATGGAGACGATCCTCGCAGACTTGGCACTTCACAGATTCGCACGCCTGATTCTTCCGAGGCTAACGGCTCACCACCAAAGTCGCAACCGACTTGGAAGTTCTCAAGTGGATCCAAGAGCTTTCGCGCAACTTCTTCCTCCCTCGACTTGACCGATCCCCCTCGTCCGGTTACATTATTCCTCGCCGCACCACTAAAGGCCCCGTCGTCTAGCCTGGCCTAGGACACATGCCTTTCACGCATGCAACACGGGTTCGAATCCCGTCGGGGTCACTGCTCAGTTTAAGTGGTCTGGAGTGGAAATCGCCCGGTGGTCTCCACCGGGAGAGAAGCTCGAACTTCATGCTTTGATCCACTCTCTTTCTCATTCGTGTTAGCCGTTCCGCACCGCTCAAGGCCCCGTCGTCTAGCCTGGCCTAGGACACATGCCTTTCACGCATGCAACACGGGTTCGAATCCCGTCGGGGTCATTCTCACCTTCAGCGGCTTAGCACGGTAACCGCCCGGTGGTTTCCACCGGATCTGGAAAACCGATGTTCAAGCCTTGGAGTCGGCGCTTCCTCCTCCGGATCCATATCGCTCCTCGCCGCACCACTCAAGGCCCCGTCGTCTAGCCTGGCCTAGGACACATGCCTTTCACGCATGCAACACGGGTTCGAATCCCGTCGGGGTCACTACTCACCTTCAGCGGCTCGAGGCGGTAACCGCCCGGTGGTTCCCACCGGGTTCGGAATTTGTTCGACCAGCGTGCGAGCCGCCGCTTACTCCGGATCGTTCTCACCTCTCGATCGAACCGATCGAGAGGGCGAACGGCGTGCCGAAGCCACTCATCACGTCCGGATCCGGGATGCTTCGCCGTTCCACTCCACTGCTCGCCCCGTCGCGTATCCAGTGCAAGCGCACCTGCCGTTCACGCGTGCAACGCTGATCCGCTTCCCGCCAACGTTGAGGGTCACCTCAGGCAGTCTCGGCGGGCAAGTGACCGTTGAGTCCCAACGCGACGGGCTCCTGGCCGGCACACTCCGAATCAGGCCCCTCTTCCGGCATTCTTTCCCCCTTATCGAAACGATCGAGAAGCACGGCGACCAGGATATCGCTCGTGACGTTCGTCATCGCGCGACAGCGCGAGAGCAACCAATCGACGGTGAGGAGAAGCGGAAGAAGCTCGAGCGGCAGCCCGACCGTGGCAAGCACTAGCGCGAGCGAGATCAGGCCCGCGTCGGGCACGGCCGCGATACCGATCCCCGCGATCACGCACGAGGCCGCTGTCAGTAACTGCTGCCCGAACGAGAGCTCGATGCCATACACTTGCGCGACGAAGAGTACTGCCATGGCCTCGTAGAGCAAGATCCCATCGTTATTCAGGTTGGTCCCGACGCAGGCCGCCAGCCGCGCAGATTGCGGGGAAACCTTCATGCGGTCAAGACAACGGAGGGTAACGGGAAGTGATGCGAGGCTACTGCTCGCCCCCAAGGCATACACAACGGCATCCCGCGCTCCGGTCCAGAACTCGCGAAGTGTCCGCTGAGAAACGAAGACGATCCACGCCTGGTAAACCACCAGGACCTGAATTGCCAACCCGAGGACAGCAACTCCCACGTATGCGGCCAAGCCAACCAACGGGGTGAAACCTTCCTGCCCGATCATCTTCGCAACGACGCCGAAGACCGCCAGCGGAACGAAGGTGATCACTCCGCCGAGCACGACCTCGATGGCGCGGTAAATCGTGGCTACGAATTGTTCGACCACGCGGTAGGCGTGTTCCCCGACCGCCAGTTGCTCGTTCTTCACATGCCGCAGCGCAATGCCGGAGAGCAGGGCGAGAATAATGATCGAGATGATCGAGTTGTCGAGGAACGGGCGAACCACACTCGTGGGAATGTAGTTCGTCAGCTCGCGCAGGAAATCGATCTTCTTGGACTCCGGAACTTCTGACTTCGCCTCGGCAACCAACGCCTTCGAGATGGTGAGATGATCTCCAGGACGCAGGGTGTTGGAGAGTGTCAGGCCGATGACGACCGCAAGCGCTGCGTTTGTCGCGGTGATGGCGAGCATGATCAGCCCGCTCCGAAGTCGGATGTGAGTTCTCAGAAACGCATCGACCACCGCGAAGAACAGCAGAGGCGCCGCAAGAGTCTTGATCAAGCCGATGATCACGCTGCCGAGTTGACCGAGGGGTTCAGCCCGCGGACCGAACACCAGGCCGACGATCACCCCGAGGACCATTGCGGCAAGGATCCGAGCAAAGAACGGCAAACGTCGTCGCGGGCCGCTGGGTAAACTTGACATGGCCGTTCCTACAGACTCCCCGTCGCTCATAGACTCTCCACCTGTCCCGCACCTAAACTTCGGAGGTGAACCTCGACGCATCCCGCAAGACGCGACACATTATATCCCCCTTCGAGGACACTCACGACCCGCCCCTCCGCATGGGTCTCGGCGACGTCGATGAGGTCACGAGTCAGGATGGCGAAGTCCTCCTCAACCAAACCCAGCCCGCCGACCGGATCCTCCTCGTGGGCGTCGAACCCTGCGCTGATCAGCACGAGCTCGGGGCGGACCCGATCCGCGATCGAATCCAGCCCGGCCCGGAATGCCGCGTGGAAGTCGGCACGCGAAACATTGGCGGGCAGGGGGATGTTCCGTGTGAGACCGAGGCCCCGCCCGGTTCCGGTTTCATCCGCCGCGCCAGTGCCTGGATAAAACGGGAAGCGATGAATCGAGAGATAGGCGACTGAGGGATCGTCGTAGAACATCTCCTGCGTGCCGTTGCCGTGATGCACATCGAAATCGACGATCAGTACCCGGTGCATCCCGAGCCGGTGGATCGCATCGGCCGCGGCGACTGCGACATTTCCGTAGAGGCAGAAGCCCATCGCCTCGTCCGGTCGGGCGTGGTGCCCCGGAGGCCGCACCAGGCAAAGGGCACGTTTTCCTGGCCCTTCGACGACGGCGGAAACCGCCTCGAGGCAAGCCCCGGCCGCGAGTAGAGCCGCGTGGTTCGACCCCGACGAGAGCCAGGTATCCTGCTCGATCGATCCCCCGCCCCTCGCCTCGAATTCGGCAAGGTGCTTCAGGTAACCGGGAGTGTGGACCCTCAACAGTTCCTCACGAGTCGCTTCGCGGATCGTCCCTTGCGGGCATGTCGCGAACAAGCCGGTTCGTTCGAGATGTCGCAGAATTGCCTTGAGTCGTTCCGGACGCTCGGGGTGTCCGGCAGGCGGAACGTGGTCGAGCATCCGCGGGTCGGTGAAGAGAGTGACCATTCGCGGAACCCCGGTGGCCATTGTTTTGGTTGAAAATCACCTCTGGTGAAGACCCCCCGAGGGTAAAGCTCGTCGGTGTCGACGTCAACCGGCAGAGTGGTTCCACGTGAAACGGGGCAAAGTTCCCAGCTCTGACGTGATGAGATCTGACCCGCTTTCGATTAAGATCGGCCCCCATGAGCCGCATCGAACCGTCGACCCGCCGTGAGTTGCTTGCCGTCTCGATCCTCACACTACTGGGGGCAGGGCTTCGGTTCTGGGGGTACGGGCGTCTCGGCCTGAATCACTTCGACGAGGGGATCTACGCCTTGTCGGGTCTCTGGTCGATGTCACCGCGAGGCCTTGCAGGACTCGACCCGCTGGTGATCGCCTACGCGCCCCCCGGATTTCCGTTCCTGGTGGGAGTCAGCGTGCTCGTTCTCGGAGTCGCCGACGTCTCGGCGATTTTCGCGTCGACCCTGTGCGGAGTCGCCACGATCCCAGCCGCGGCCTGGGTCGGACGCCGCACCTTTGGCGTCGGCGCGGGGGCCGCGTCCGCAGCTCTGGTCGCGCTCTCGATGCCGCATGTCGCCTTTTCCCGAAAGGCAATGACCGACGTCCCGTTCGGGCTCGCGTGGCTCATCGCGATCGGGCTAGGGGGGCGCTTCCTCGAGAAGCCCACCCTGGGTCGGGCGGTTGCTCTCGGACTCAGCGTAGGGACGGCTCAGCTCTTCAAGTACAACGGATGGCTCACCGGGGTGATCATCGCACTTGCCGCCCTGACTGGGCTGCTTTGCCATGTGGATCACCGGCGATCGTGGTTCTCAGCGAGTCGACTTCGATTCGGCCCGATTCACCTGAGTTTGCTCGCGGCCGGCGTCGCTCTAGTGGTCTACTGGCCCTGGTTTCAATTCGTCGAGCGACATGGTGGATACCGTGCCCTCGTGACGCATCACCAGAGTTACCTGGGGGGGATCGCCCGTTGGTTCCCCTACTTGAAGCAGCAGCAGGCACAACTCGTTGCACTCTCGGGCGGAGCCACCTGGGGCGCATTCACCTGGTCCGTGGCTTGGCTCTCCTGCGCCTGGTCGAGATACGGGAGGGGCTTGCTGTCCTCGAACTCGCGGCACTACTGGATTCAACTCGTCGCCGGACTTCTCGGAGGGGGGCTGGCGCTCGCGGCTCTGAGCAGCCTCCCCTGGTGGATCGGGATCGCTGCGGCTCCTTGGCTCCTAGCCTCGACAATCCCCGCGCATCGAATGCTCGGGAGCTGGTGGTTCCTCCTTTCGATCCTAACTCCGTTCTATCATCCGTACGCCCGCCTATGGCTCCCTTTGCACGCCGCCGGCTGGCTTCTTGTCGCCGGTCTGCTCCTCGCCTATCTTCAATCGGCATCCTTCGAGGAGGGCGATCGAAAGTTGGAGCGAAAGACGCCGCGATTCAAGCCATTGGGTCCCCTGCTCCCGATCCTCGTTTGTCTCGCGATTGGGTTCCTCTTCCAATTGAACACGGCCGCCCGTTCCTTCACATTGGCTCGTTTCTATCAGGAGACCTCGACGCTCAGGGGCTTGATCACCGACCTGCCCCATACCATCCGACCCGCTTCGGGCCGCGAGCCCGAGCTGGTCGTCCTTGGGCGGCGTCCGCTCGCGTACTATCTGCTGCTCCAAGGGCGGTACCCGTTCCGGCTCGTTGAAAGTCTGGATGACGTCGTCCAAAGTTCTGACGCCTGGGCGATCCTGGACGACGCCTTGTTCGACGGCGGGGTCCAGGCAGTTCTCCCCAGTGAGCTCAAGGCACGAGTAGTGGAAGTCCGCAATGAAGCACTCGACCCAGTGACCTTGCTGGACGTCTCGCCCGGGTCCGCATTCACCCGGAACGCGATTCGATCGAGCTCGATCCTGGTGCTGAAACCGTCCGGTCTTCCGAGCGGTGACTAGCGAGATGGCGTGAACCAACCCTCCCTGCTCCGCTCGCATTGAGAGGATCCCCCCCTTGTTCCCGGTCCCACCCGTCTCCCTCTGGCCAGCTCCCGAGTCGCTTGGACCGGTCACGGATCTCTACCAACTCACCATGATGGCGGGCTATGCCCAGGCGGGAAAGGACCGCGACCGAGCGACGTTCGAGATGTTCGTCCGTCGGCTCCCTGACGACCGTGCCTATCTCGTATTCGCGGGGCTGGAGCAGGCGATTGGCGACCTGTTGAGGTTGGCCTTCTCCGCGGAACAGATCGACGCGATTCGCCGACTCCCTGCCTTCTCCGCGATCAGCCCCTCGTTCTTCGAGTCGCTTCGATCCCTCCGGTTCGAGGGCGATGTGTGGGCGGCCCCAGAAGGATCGGTCGTTTTTGCGGGAGAGCCGCTGCTCCGGGTCGAGGCCAGCTTGCCGCAGGCGCAATGGGTGGAGACGTTCTTACTCGCCTCGATCGGCTACCCGACCCTGGTCGCGTCGAAAGCCGCGCGCCTGGTCGAGGCCGCCCAGGGCCGCCCTGTTTACGACTTCGGGAGCCGACGGGGTCACGGCCCCCATGCCGGCTTCCTCGCGGCGAGGGCGGCCTACATCGCGGGCTGCGCGGGGACGAGCCATGTTGAGGCGGCCACCCGGCTGGGGATCCCGTGTGTGGGCACGATGGCCCATTCCTGGGTCCAATCGTTTCCCACCGAGGTCGAGGCCTTTAAAGCCTTCGCCGCGATTATCCCGAACGCGTCGACACTGCTCGTGGATACCTACGACACCGAGCAAGGCGTTCGGCTTGCCGCGGCCATTGAACCCCCGATCCAAGGCATTCGGCTGGATAGCGGAGACCTTGCCACGCTGGCCTTCAAGGCAAGAGCCATCCTCGACGCCGCAGACCGAGCTTCGGTCAAAATCATCGGCAGCGGCGACCTGAATGAAGCAGCGATCGCCCGGTTGGTCGCGCAGGGTGCGCCGTTCGATTCCTTCGGGGTCGGCACCGACTTGATCACAAGTCGGGATGCGCCCTCTCTCTCCATTGTCTACAAGCTCGTGGAGCTCAACGGGGAAGGCAAGATCAAGTGGAGTCCCGGCAAGAAGACCTACCCGATGACAAAGCAGGTCTATCGATTCCATGACGCGTCGGGGCGAATCTCGTGCGACCGTGTGACGAAGGCGGATGAAGAGTCCGCGGGAGAACCGCTGCTCGTTCCGATCGTTCGGTCGGGCAAACTCGTCAGTCCGCTTCCCCGCCTCGATGCGATTCGCGACTACTGTCGCCTCCAAATCGCCTCGCTCCCCGACATCCTCCGCGGTCACGACGCCCAGGCAGTTTATCCGCTCGCGTATAGCTTCGCGCTGGAGGCAGAGGCGGAACGGCTCGTTCCTCGGGCTTGAACCTGAAGTCGTCCTCAAGCACTCGACACCCGCGTTCTCGGGGGTCGAGTTCCGCACAGCGACCGAGAACAAATCCAGGCCGGTTACCGCTTCAAATCTTGAGCTTTACACCCTTTCCCGCCCCGGATACGATCCGCGACGACCGGAGCCTCACAGCCCTGGTCAAACACTTCAGCGGGCAGGGACGCCCGATCCCGGCACGGCCATTCGTCCGTCCGTCGGTCGGCCCTTGCGCGATCGAAACCGGACGGAGATTGCCCAGCCGTGGCCAAGATCATCAGCGTGGCCAACCAGAAGGGGGGGGTCGGCAAAACGACCACCGCGATCAACCTCGCCGCGGGCCTCGCGAAGGCAGGCCGATCCGCGCTAGTGATCGACGTCGATCCCCAGTGCAACGCGACCAGCGGACTCGGTGTTGAGCCCGCCCAGCGTCATCCCTTGCTCGCCGGCCGACCCCTGGCTGAGTCGG
The DNA here is from genome assembly GCF_045290345.1 of Singulisphaera photorubra. Taxonomy (GTDB): domain Bacteria; phylum Planctomycetota; class Planctomycetia; order Isosphaerales; family Isosphaeraceae; genus Singulisphaera. The sequence continues at coordinate 9,898,720 of NZ_CP155447.1, forward strand.
TCGTCGAGACGTCGCAGCCGAAGCTCTTCGTCCTTCCGGGATCACAGAGCCTGGCCGATGCGGATGCGCTTTCGGCCTCGAATCGCCAGCGGGCCTCGACACTCCGCCAGCAACTCAATGGGGAGTTGAGCGGATACGACTTCGTGTTCCTGGACTGTCCCCCCTCGCTGGGCCAGCTCACCCGTGCCGCGCTGGGAGCCTCAGCCGAGGTCTACATCCCGATCCAGTGCGAATACTTCGCGATGGAGGGACTCTCACAAATCATCGATCTCGCACGACAGACCAAGGCCAAGGACAATCACCGGCTCGAGATTGGCGGGATCGTCTTGACGATGTACGACCCCGCGCTCGATCTCGCCAACGAGGTCGCCGAGGAAGTCCGCGGCTACTTTGATGAGACCGTCTTCGACACTCTCATCCCCCGCGACGTTTATATCAGCGAAGCGCCGAGTCACGGCGTCAGCGTACTCGATTATTCCCCGAGAGCCCGGGGCGCCTGGGCCTACGCCGAACTTGCCATGGAGGTCATCGACCGTGAATAAGCGACGACTCGGACGCGGCTTGGAGTCACTCCTGGGTCGCGATGAAGGGGGCTTCGACCCCGGTTCCGGCGACCCCACCGACCTGACTTTTGTCGCGATCAATCTGATCGATCCCAATCCGTTTCAGCCGCGACGGCAGTTCGACCCGGCCGAGATCGCCGCGCTGGCCGACTCGCTCCGCCAACATGGAATGCTCCAGCCGGTACTCGTCCGCGCCGTCAATGACCGCTACCAACTGGTCGCGGGCGAACGCCGTCTCCGGGCGAGCATCGAGGCCCAGCTCCACGAAATCCCCGCCCGAGTCATGGAGCTCGATGACCAGCGGGTCAGCGAACTCGCCATGGTTGAGAACCTCCAGCGCGAGGACCTGAACGCGCTGGAAAAGGCGGTCGCCTTCCGCGACTACCTCAGCAACTATGGCGGCACGCAGGAGGAGCTCGCCAGCCGGCTCGGGCTCGATCGGTCCACGGTCTCAAACCTGATCCGCCTCCTCGACCTCCCGGAAGAGATCCAGGACGCGGTCCGCAACAAGAAAATCTCCCAGGGACACGCTCGCGCCATCCTCGGCCTGCCGACTGCTGACAGCCAGATCGGCGCATTCCAGCGTATCATCGCGGAGAATCTTTCGGTCCGACAGACCGAGGCCCTCGTCGCGACCGGGGAGCCGACTCCGGCTCGAACCCGGATCCGCAAGGATCCCGCGGAGCAGGGGGTAACCTCTGGCGGCGGAAAGACCCCGCATGTGCTCGAGCTCGAGAAGCACCTCCATACCCGGTTCGGCACTCCGGTCCTCATTCGCGTGAAGAGTCGCGACCGGGGACAGATCGTGATCGACTTCAATTCTCAAGAAGAATTCGATCGCGTTACCACCCTGATTCGCGGGTAAAACCTGACCGACTCGACCCTAGTTCCGACTCCCATCCCGACAGGCGCGAGAACCCCACCCAACGTGGTTCTCGCGTCTGTCGTCGTTGAGACAAGCCTCGAGCACCGCCCCCCTGGCTGGGTCGATGCTCGTCCCAATCCGGCCGTCCACTGTCGGATCCCCCTCCTCCTCTCCTCAGACTTGCCGCCTCCCGCCCACCCGTCTGAAATCGTCGGGACCCACCGAGCGACCCAACGACTCACGTCGGGATTTGTCCGAGGAGCTCCGACGAGCGAGCCAGCCGACCAGGGATCGCAATCGACAACCCGGCTTCCCATTTCTACCGGCGCACCACCGAAAGGAGAATCCAAAGTGTCGGAGCGTGAAATCGCAGGGATCCGCGAATTTTCGTCGAATGGCATAAATTAACCATGGGGAACCGCCCAAGTTGCTGGCCGGGGGAATTGCCCCCGATGGCATTCTGTTTGCGATTTAGTCCAACTCACGATTCCTTCCTCTCTCCGTGTGTTTCATCCTTTTGGCCCGGCGAGGCGGCCTGGTCCTGTTCGTTCGGCGAAGAGGCCCGAAACGCATCCGAGATGGATATTCAGATGGCTCAGGCAATGCAGGAAGACGACCTGGCGTGTTCTTTGATTGGGGTCGCATCGAGCCCCACCAAAGTCCGCGCCTTACACGAGATCCTTGGAGGGTTCTGCCACCAGTGCCGGAACACTCTCAACTCACTCAAGCTGAGTCTGTATCTGACCAAGCGCGATACGACCCACGAGGCGTCCCCACTCTGGGGAGAACTTGATCAACGCTACAAGGAAGTGGAGCTCATCTTCGATCGGCTCCAGGCCGTTTGCCGACCGATGACGCTGACTCCCATCAAGGCCTCTCTGTCGCTCATCATGAACGATCTGGGACCCGCTTGGATTTCAGCCATGGCAGAGCGCGACCGGTCGCTCCACTTGATTCCTCCCGGAACATCCGACGTCGGCGACTTTGATCCGATTCGACTTCCTGATTGTCTCAACACGTTCGTACTCTGGCGCGCCGAGGTAGGCGAGCAAGGTCAGCCGGCCCAGTTAGGTTGGGGGATCCATGAAAATCAGTTTGTGATCGAGTGGGACGAACCGTCGTCTCTCGGCATTGGTGATTCCGCGGTCGATCCCGCTCGGTCCGATCCACTGGCCTTGCCTCTCCTGGCGCGAGTCCTGTCCGCGCACGGGGGAACGATGACTCTCGAATACCACGATGGCTTGCACCTCAGGGCGACCTGGCCTTTGAACGTTCGTCCTACCTTGTGAGTGACTACCATGCCGAGAGTTGCACCGAGAATCACCACCACTTCACGAGTGGGCGGAGCGAGGCCGTACGTCCTCCTGGTGGATGACCATGAACCAAGTCTGCGTCAGCTCCACCAAGTGGTGAAGGGGGCAGGGCATCCATGCGTGGTTGCCTCCTCGGGTGCACTGGCACTCTCCCAATGCGACGTGCGCCGGCCCCAGGTGATCGTGACCGATCTCTCGATGCCGAACCTCGATGGCCGGGCACTGGCGCACTGGATCAGTGCCCGCTACCCCTCTGTCCCCCTAATTTTGATGACGGGAGAGGTGCTCGACTCCCCCACGCTCGACTCGATGCGCCGCACGTTTACCGCGGTCTTTCGCAAGCCGATTGACCCCGAGCGGTTCCTCAAATGCCTCGATCGGCTAATGCCTTCTGAAAGGTTTCTCGAGCCGACCTTGACCTACCTGCCCGATTGATCGTAACATGCCGTGGTCCAAACGATTCGGGGCGTAGCGCAGCCTGGTTAGCGCGCCTGCCTTGGGAGCAGGAGGTCACCAGTTCGAATCTGGTCGCCCCGATTCATTTTTGAGATTTCTCTCTCCGGACACGGCCTGGATTCGTGGGGCAAGTCGACGTCATGAGCGTGAGCGATCCCGCGAAGTACCAGGCAGCTCTGACCGCGGCCGCTCTGGTTCAGAGTGGGATGGTTGTGGGACTGGGCTCCGGAACGACCGCCAGCCTCACGATCGCTCTACTTGGCGATCGACTCAAGGCCGAAGGCCTGGATTTCGTCGGTGTTCCCACGAGTGCCGCGACCGCGGAGTTGGCTCGCTCCTTGGCGATCCCGCTTCGTGAGCTCGACGAGGTAGAGGACCTTGACCTCAACCTCGATGGAGCCGACGAGGTTGACTCCCAGTTCCGCATGATCAAGGGACGGGGTGGGGCCCTGCTACGCGAGAAGATCGTTGTCTCCACCGCGAGACGTAAAGTCACGATCATCACGGCGGAAAAGCGGGTTGAACGGCTCGGCGCGACGATGCCACTCCCCGTTGAGGTCAGCCTCTTCGGCCTGAAGCATACGCAGGTTAAGCTCGCTGACCTGGGGGCTCGAACGTCGATTCGGACTCAAAGTGACGGCACCTTGTTTCTCACCGATGGTGGGAACGGAATCATCGACTGCCGATTCGCGGTGAGCGACGATCCTGAGAGTCTCGACCTCCAACTTCGTCGGATTGCCGGTGTTCTCGATACCGGCTTCTTCTTCGGCCTGTGCGACCTCCTGATCGTCGGGCACGCGGATTGGGTCGAACGGGTCGAAGCCCCGCATCGGCGCTGAACGCCATCGGTGAGGGTGACTTTGAGCTCGAGCTCGAGTGGCTGAAGCCACACCGAACTGGGGCTTCCCCTGGCGTCTGAGACCTCGCCCCTCCACAGCGACGAGGCGGGTTCGCAGAAGTGTGGATGGCCCCGAGTGGCGAAATCAATCGGGTCGGCAGTACCGCACCACCAACGAGTTGGCAAATGTTCGCGGGATCGAACGCGTTGCGAAGTAGGCTCGTAGACACCGGAACCTGAACTCGCAGGCTTCGATCCTCGAGTTGATCTGGAATCTCGTTCCGCCGGAGCCCAAGTGGGAATCCTGGCAGTCACCGCATCTTTGGCGAAGAGGTTCGATAGCTTGGAGACGCGGCGCAACCAGAGCTTCCACCAATGCGTCTGAGCCGCGTTCGACCGATCCCTCCGCCGTGACGCGCCTGGCTCTCCGTCCGGGCGAAAGCGAATTGCTCAGCCCGGCCCCAAACGCCACACCCGGGCATCGGTTGCACCCGAGCAACCGCGCGAGAACCTCGAGGTCAAGCCGACGAACAGCCGTCCGTCGTGGTGCTGCGCATCGCAGCGAAGCTCCCAAACTGATGCGATATCGGATCGCCGAGATCCCACCGGTCCGGCCCGAGGTCGAGGAGTACCGACTCCACCGGATGACCAATTGCCACGTTGGGGCGACCAATTGCGCGGCCCCTCCAGGGGGCGTTCCGACCGGTCCCATCGGCCTGCGTCTGCGGGCGATCCTCACCAAGTTTGCTGGCTCCCACCGCCTGGCCGTTCGGCCGATCCAGCGTTTGGCATCCGACCTGTTCGTGCTGGACAACTTGCTGGGCACGATCCCCAAGCTGAAGCGGCAAGTCACTCACGCCTTGGATCCGGTCATCGCTTAGTTGACCTCTGGGGTGATCGTCGCGCAACGTCGGCTCTCATGGATGGGCCATTGAGGTGCGAGGCGAACGCGAAGCCATAGCAATGCGTCGGTCAGACCGAGGACCTGGCGGCCGTTGCGATCGCCGATCGTCGTGACTCCGATGTGGTCCGGGCGATCGTACGTGCCGGCATGGCGAAGTTCGTCATCAGCGACCGGATCCCAGCAATGAATGGATCGAGCAACTCGAAGATCGCTGGCCACACTACCGTAGAGAGATTTCCAGGTGATGATCGATCACCATGACGAGGGATCGGCATTCGGCTCGGAGCTACTGAGGTTGTCGAGCAACTTATCGTCCGCGGGGCGGAGCGCACGTGGTAAGCGACGAGTCCTCGGCGTCGAGCGGTCAGACCGGTCAAACGCAAAAACTCGTGTCGAATCGCTACCACGGGCATCAAGGTCGTCCGGGCGATGCGAATCGATTGCGACCCGACGGTTATCTGCTCCCAGAGACTTTGAATCCGGTGAGCCGGACCTGAGATTCCAACCGCTCAGGTTTGGCAGAGCAGGGCAGGGGCGAGACGGTTGAAGGCCTTGCAATGTGAGGGCGTGCGAGCGCGGGACTCGTTTCACGTGAAACCGGTCGGGTCGATAATCCTTGGTGACCAACCCGAACTTGCCGACACCGGTCCGATGCGACTCTTTGATTCCACGTGAAACCTTCTGGTGGGTCCGGCGAGTCGATGAGGCTCAACGTTCGGGTAGGAGCCGAGCCAGACGTCGGGCGGCCCGATCGACCGAAATTCAGAACGCGCCGGAGGCAACAGTTAGCGAGCCAATCGCAGGGTGAGCTCGTCGAGGATCTCTGCGGTCTTGCTGGCACCAATTCGATCACAGCCAAGTTTGGCAACCGCGATCGCGGCGTCGAGATCGCGAATTCCGCCGGCGGCCTTCAACTTCACGTGCGATGGCGCCGCCTTCCTCATCAAGATCAGGTCAGCGTGCGAGGCTCCGCCGGTCCCGTAGCCCGTGGAAGTCTTCACGTAATCGGCTCCCACCTCGCCACAGATCTGGCAGAGGCGAATCTTCTGCTCGTCGGTGAGATAGCAATTCTCGAAGATCACTTTCAGGATCGCACCGCCATTGTGCGCCGTGGTTGTGATCGCCTCGATCTCCGCCCGGACTTGATCCCAGCGGCCTTCGATCGCATGGCCGATGTTGATCACCATATCGAGCTCGGTCGCACCGTCGGCGATAGCCCGTTCGGACTCGAACACTTTCACCGAAGTCGCATGTCCTCCGTGCGGGAAGCCGATCGTCGTCCCAACGAGCACACCGGAGCCTCGGAGAATTTCTGAGGCTTGAGCCACCGCAAACGGCTTGATGCAAACGCTGGCAACCTGATATCGCGCAGCGACTCGACATCCCTCTTCGAGTTCGACCTCCGTCAACGTCGGGCCGAGAAGTGAGTGATCGATCCGCTTGGCGATCGCTTCGTAAGTAAATTCCATGTTCAACCGGCTCCAGAGCAGGGCAGAGGTGCGGCGCAAATTCTCTGCTGAGAGGAGAACGTCCTCGCGTTAGTCGGAGTCGTCTCAACGGACGGGGAAGAGCGACCGCCGGGTTTCCTTGGTCCTCGAGCCACCGGCGATCGGTCGCTTCGTGCCAAGGTTCGGTCGGAACATCATCAGCAGGACGAGGGGTAAATAAAGCAGGACCATCGTCCCCCCCTCCTCCAGATACCAGAACTGGCTCGCGATGAGCGAGGCGGATGACAACGCGATCAGCTCGCCCAGGTTCTTCTCGGCGGGCCAGAGCGAAGTGACGATCACCAGCGCCAGGTACGCGATCAAAACGGGAAGCCGATAGCTCGCGTCGATTCCTGACCAGAAGCTCCCATACTGCGGCGGTTCCATACCAGGCAAGAGGCCGGCCTCAGCGAGACTTCGGGCCCCCAGTGCGCGAGCCCAACGAGCCAACCCAGGAATGAATGCGCCCAGAAGCGCGCAGACCGAGATGACTCCCAGGCTCACGGAAGTGAAGCGGATCCATCCTCGGCTGCGATAGAAACCAGCCCAGAGCGGCACCAGCCCGAGACAGGCAGGCATCCAACCGGCCGCCAGGCCGATGAGCAACCCCACGATTGCGGGTCTGGTGTAGACCGCGAGGGCAGTCACGATGAGTGCGGCGGGAACGACCTGGCCACTATCAACGAGGGCGATTCTGGTGTAGGGGGAGAGCAGGTAACAGGTGGCGACGGCAAGTCCGGCGATCGGTCGCTCGAAATGTCTCCAACCGACGACGATCAAACCGGCAACCAGGCCGAGGTGTGCCAGACTGGCGAGGACCCGCGAGAGGATGACTTGCGGCGGATTTGGTTTCAGGGCGCCGAGGAGCGGCGCGTTCATGAGCATTTTGTTGACGGTCGAATTGGCGTCTCGCGCTCCGGGGGGAGGCGACGTATCGCGTCCGCTGGGGGCCGCCGGGTTCCGCGCTTCTCCTTCATCGACGGGCAAGCTAATCGTTTCGGCGACCAGAAGCGAGAGCATCCCGACCGACAGGCAGGCGAGCCCTGCCACGTTGAGGTTGGGCTCGAGGAGTGGGCGACGGGTGAGCCCAAGGTCGACGAAGCAGCGAACCAGCCAGGCCGCGGAGCCGAGGAACAGCCAGAGGAAGGCGATCCAGGGCTGCCGGTCCCCGTTCCCGACGAGCCGCATCATGCCGGGTGAGAGCGCGAAGAGGAGCAGGAGATCGAGGTTCCGCACGCTCCAAATTCGGCTGAATTTAAAGAAGAGCGTGATACAGCCGAAGAGCGTCAGAAAGAGCCAGATTTCGGGCCCGACTCCAAGGTCGAGAACCAGCGAACCGGTCACGGGATCCTCTCTCCGCGAATAGCAGTCAAGAAGTGCCGAGACAGCCCCTCGGCAAGCCTCCGACGTCTGAGATCGTACGCTTCACTCGCACAGGTCGCAAGTCCGCAAGAATCGACAGCGGAGCGACTCAGTCCGACTCGAAGGGAACCGCCTCTCCCGAGAGTTGACTGAGGGCGTTCATCGCGGCTCGTTGCTCGGCGTCCTTCTTATTGCGGCCCCAGGCCGGCGCGTATCGTTCACGGCCGATCTGGGCGGAAATCTTGAAGCACTTCGAGTGGTCTGGGCCCTTCTCGTCAAGCAGTAGGTAGGTCGGCGTTTCGCCGAACTGGCGTTGGGCAACCTGCTGCAGGTTGCTCTTGTAGTTGATGCCCCCTTGGCCATCGACCGTCGCGTCGATCTCCGCCTCGATGTGCCGGACGATGAAACGCTTGGCCGACTCCATGCCGCCATCAAGATAGATCGCGCCGATCAAGCTCTCGAACACGTCGGCCAGGGCAGAGGAGGGGGTCTCGTCCTGCCCTCCCATCCCTTTGCCAAGGACGAGAAAGTCCTCGAGCCCGAGCTTCTGGGAAATCTTGGCGCAAGTGCGTCGCGACACGACGACCGACTTGATGCGCGTCAGCTCCCCTTCGAGGTACTCGGGGAACTTGAGAAAGAGTTGTTCACAGACGATCGCACCAAGAATCGCGTCGCCGAGGAATTCGAGTCGTTCGTTCGACACCAGCCGGTGGTCGGCTCCTGACGCGTGCGTCAGGGCCTCACGGAGATAGGTGGGATCTTTGAACGAGTAGTTGAGCACGTCCTGGCAGTGCTCGAGTTGTGTCGCTTCATCTCGTTCAGTCGAATCGGGCATAGCCGCACCAAGTTGGCGCTTACAGAGTTGCGTTTCAGTGAGCTAAGCTATCTCTGGGTGGGCTTCGTGTCAACTGCGTGGTCGGTGGGCCAAACGGGGATCGCGAGTTCCGTCACGCCGCCTTCGGTTGGCTTTGACCGTCGCGACTGACTCCCGTATGATGGGATGAATCGACAGGTCCATACAGTTCTGCGTTTTTTCACCGAAGCCCACGTCGCCTGTTCGACGGGGCTGGAGGATCGGCCGCCGTGGTTCCCGCCAAAGATTTCAAACGACGGATGGTGGTCGAGATCGACGGCTCGCCTCACATGATCGAGCAGATCCAGGTTCAGACCCCCTCGGCGAGGGGTGCGGCCACGCTCTACAAGATCAAAGCGCGCAACCTCAAGACGAAGTCGCGCGTCGAGAAAGCCTACCGAGGGACTGACGCCCTCAACGAGTCGAGTTTCGAACGCCGTCCGGTTCAGTTCCTCTACCGTGACCCTGATGGCTGTCACTTCATGGACTCGGCGGATTTCAATCAGTTTTCGTTCTCGGTCGACGATCTTCGCGATCAACTGCCGTACATGACCGAGAACATGGAAGGTGTCGAGTCGCTCGTCGTCGACGACGAAGTGATCGCCGTCGAACTCCCCGACACCGTCGATCTACTGATCGCCGAGACGGCCCCGGGTGTCCGGGGAAACTCCGCCACGGGACGAACCAAGCCTGCCACACTCGCTACCGGCCACGTCATTCAGGTGCCGGAGCACCTCGAGCAAGGCGTCACGGTGCGGGTCGATACCCGGACCGGCGAGTACCTCGGCCGGGCGAACTGAACCGGATTGTCGAGAGACAGGTGGCCCGCCAGGTTGGAATTCAGCATCCGGGCCACCTGGCTGGAAGTCTGATTCGCGAGGGATAGGGCAGGGGATCGGCCGATGCAATTCGGCCGGTTGTTCCTCCTGATCCGCGACCTGCCTACCTGGATCAGGTCATCGTCCGGGATCAACTATGACGCTGAACCTCGGCCTGTCGGATCTCCCGACAGGCGGGCCCCAGGATTGATTTCCCGACTGGAGCCCTCGTACTCGGGAAGCGCGGAGCCAGACGGTTCATTACTCGCGCTCGAGATCGAGTAGGGCCTGCTTCCTCTCAAGCCCCCAACCGTAGCCACCGAGGGATCCCCCCGATGCGACGACCCGGTGGCAAGGGACGAGCAGTGAGACGGGATTAATGCCACAGGCCGCACCGACCGCTCGCGCGGCCCCGGGGTGACCGATCGCCTTCGCCACCTCTCCGTACGATTGAGTCTGTCCCCTTGGAATCCCGCGGAGCGACTCCCACACGCGCCTTTGAAATGGCGTTCCGCTCGACATGTCGATCGACAGGTCCCTGCAATCGTCTTCGCCGTACAGGAAGGCGGTTACGCGAGCAAAGAGTCCGCTGACCGCGGCCTGATCCTCGACAAGCTCGGCCCCCGGGTAATGGTGGCGAAGTCGCTCCATCGCATGGAGCGCTCCTCCGTCGAGGAGAACAAATAAACCGCAGATCCCCTCTTGAGAGATCCCAATCAGAATTGACCCCAGCGGTGACGGACCGATCCCGTGACGAATCGTTCCTCCCGAGACACTCGCGTTGGGTCGTCCGCCCCGGCTTTTCATTGGCCTAAATCCTCTACACGTCGGGGCCGCACTGTTTGCATGGTCGGAACCCACCAACCCTCGCGACTGAAGCGCTCTCGAAGCGGATCCAATTCTCGGCGTTAGGAGCCCGACCGGGCGGCGATGGGGACGGCAGGAAATCCGGATCGTCCGAACGCCGACCACCAGACCCGAATCAATGACTCGGGTCGAGTCGACCGCACTGACCCGTGACGATCCGACCTGACAAGATGTGCACAGCCGCGCGGCGGGTCAACTCCGGTTCGATCCGCACGGGGGCAGTGCAGGGGACCTGCTGGCCGATCGCTCGATCTCCCGAAAGGGAGCTCAGTCGCCCACATGAACGTACTGTCCGACGGGCCCCAGGGTCGCCCGCTGGTCGGACCTCACGTTTCTTGCCAATCGTAAGCGGCTCAACAGCCAGTGGCCGCAGGGGACCAGTATCGGTCGAACGAGCACGGCGTCGAGCGTGATCCCAACGACGAGCGCGAAGCCGAGCTGACGAAGCGAACCCAGCGGGCTACTCAAAAACGATGCAAAACTGCACGCGGTGATCGCCGCGGCCGAGGTAATCAGGCCCCCCGTCTTCGCGATCGCTTGAACGATCCCCGCTCGCAACCCGAGCCGTGATGACTCTTCACGGACCCGGTCCATCAGGAACACGTTGTAGTCCACGCCCACGGCGACCAGTAGTACGAACAAGAAGTAGGGCACCTTCCAGTCGAGCCCCTCGGCACCGAGAAGGGTGACGAACACCAGGTGACTGGCCCCGAGCGCAAACATGTAGGTCAGGATCATCGTGGCGACCAGGTTAAGACACGCCAGCGGGTCGCGCAGGGCCACAAGCAAAACGAGGAAGACTCCGATCGGTACCACGAACCAGCTCTGAATCTGGTCGGACCGGGTCAGAGCGCGAATGTCCGCCGACTCGGCGTTGGCGCCGCCAATCGTGGCCTTGACCTTCATTCCCTCGACCTCGCCAAGAAAGTCATTGAGACGTTGGCGAAGCGTCTGAACCTGGTCCATGGCCCCCGCCGAGAAGACGCGGTCAGCCTGGACCAAGTCGATCCGGGCGCGACGACCGCTCTTGGTGATATAGGCGGAGAAACTCTTTCCCAGGTCAGGGTTGTCACGCAGCGTCTGGGCGTCGATTAAGAGCCGATCGAGTGCGCGACGCCCGACCGGATCGGCCAGAATTGACGAGACTTCACGGTGGGCGCGGGCCGCACCTTCTTCGATCTGCGCTGCCCCCTCGGCGGCTCGGCTGAGGTCACGGAGCATCGACTGACGTGGCTGTTCGGGCTTGAGGGCCCCATTGGGCAATGGGCTTATCTTCTCAGGCTCGGTCGTAGGCTTCCGAGCCGACCAAGGACTCGACCCCACGAAGGCGGCCGAAGCTTGCCTGAACCCTTGTGAGAGGAGGTTCCCGGCGTTTGTGGGAGCGGGATTGACCCCACCCAACGAGGAAGCGGTCGAGGCTTCATTCATCAGTTTCAGGCCGGTTGTCCGCTCCAACCAGAGCGCTGCCTGTATCTTCGCCGCTCCTTCGATCAGGCCTTTGCGGAGCTCGCCGGCCCCCGAGGCCATGCGAACAAATCCCTCATTGACCTCGCCAAGCCGCGAGGCCAGCCGCGCCCGCGCCAAAGTCTCCGTACGCCCCAACGGCTGAGTGGCCGATCGCACTTCGACGAGTCTGCGTTGCAGGGTGAGAAAACGACTGACATCGTCGATCAGCGCCAGGCCTTCCGAACTCCGGAGATCGGCGTCGGACTCGAGAACCACGGTCAAGGGGGCCATCATCCCCGGTTCAAACTTCTCGGCGATCAGCCGCAAGCACTGGACCGATCGGGTCTGTTCGGGCAGTTCGGTCATGAGGTCTTGGACGAAATCCGCGCGAAGGCTCAAGAGCGCCAGAGGGGTCATGAAGAGGAGGGCCAGGCCCCAACTCAGCAGCGGCCGAGCCATTGCCAACCGACCGAGCTTTTCCCAGACACCCGACGAAGGCGCCGTCAGTCCGCTGAACGAGCGCGGCCGTAGCCCCGCCAGCAGGACGAGCAGGGCAGGGGTCAAGGTCAGGGTCGCCATCAGCGTCAGGACGAGACCGATCGCAACGCTCGGCCCGGTACTCGAAAACAACTTGAAGTGGGTTGTCCCCATCAGGGAGAGACCGACGATGACCGTCCCTGCGCTGGTCAACAGAGCGAGCGAAGAACTCTCGAGGGTCGCCTGCATTGCACCCCGGGGATTGTCCGGGTTGAAATGTTCGCCGAATCGCCACGAGATAAAGAGACAGAAGTCCGTCCCGGTACCGAACAAGATCGCCACCAGAAAGAGCTCGACCAGGGGGGAAATCTCCCAACCGAACTGAGTCATCCACGCCAGAATCCCGCGCGTGATCACCAAGCTGAGCCCGATCGTGACCAGTGGAACCAGGGCAAGCCAGATGGATCGGTAAACCGCCAGCAAGACCACAAACAGGAGGAAAACGGTGACGAGAGCGGCGCGGTCGAGGGAGGTCTGGACGCTCGCCATGTAGTCGCGCCCAAGTACTGCGTCGCCACTCCAGAGGATCTCGAGTCCGTTGGGCGTAGAGAGCGACGGGCTGGCCGCGGTTGCCTGCAGCCAGGCGACAGCCTCCTGAGTGCGCGGAGCCACAAACGCGAGACGCATTGGAACCGCCACCAGTTCCAGCGACTTGTCCCGGCTCAAAAGGCGATCGGCCACCTCGGGTTGAGAGTCGGGCCCAAGAACTCGGAGGATCTCGCGGGGCCGCGACGGGGCCGCAAACTTCTTAGCCAGTTGGCTTGCGTACTCGCGATCGGAATCGGTCAGACCCCCAGGGCGGTGGAAACCGACAATCGCCATCGACTCGTAGCCTTGGTCGGGCCAAACCTTGGCCACGACCTGGGCCACCTTCAAACTTTCAGAATCCCGACCAAGCAGCTTCGCTTGCCCCTCGGCAGCCAATTTCGTCAGGTTCGGCGCAAACAGGCCGATGACAATCGCCGCCGCAAACCAACCGCTGACCACCCATCCAGGACGCCGGCATGCCAATCTTCGCCAGAAATCCAGGTTCATTAACCGATGCTCCCGTTTCGAGGCCCCTCCCATCCCCTGGAATTGAAGGACCCTCAATAAAAATTCAAACTTGGTTTAGGAGAGAGCAGGCCGGCGGGGATCTATGCTGGGTGATTCCAGACTGAGAGCGAGAGACGGCAGGGAAGGAAATCGCTCATATCCAAGTGCCAAGCTTCGCAACGCCTTTCAGCTGCCCGATCATGGCAAGCGTCGTCCCTGCGTGCAAGCTTCACTTTTTCCAATTCACGGCCGAATCGAGACAGGGACCGATTCGCGGCCTGGAAATCCTCACCTAACCTATTGATCCACAATCGTTCGCGTCGAGTGCAACCTCGATCACCATTTTTTTAGCGGCGAACCGCGGATTCGGGACGAATCCAGCGGGAGTACCGGAGCGAACGACCCTGCATCCAAGGGCGGTAGGTGTTGCAGAAATCAATCCTCTCCCCAATGCTGGGATGCGATCCTCGCCAGATACGGTAGACCAAGCCGGGCCGAGGAACTCCGAGATTCTCTTTTTGCAGCTTGACGAAAGCGAGCGCAGCATCCCGGTTCGAGCGAGTGAGCTCGAGCGCAAAGCGATCGGCCTCGTGTTCTTGATGCCGGCTATAAACGTTGGCAACGGGAAGAAGCGCTAGCGAAGCGAGCTGCAAGAGAAGTAGCAAGAGCGGGACCGAGGCCACGTCGGAGAGTTGGCTGACGCCGAACCGCCCCTTGGCGCGCGCGAGCAGCCAACGCCCGGCCCGGTCGGCCCAGAAGAGGCTCGCCAGGGTGATCAAGGAGGAGAGCAAGATCGTCCTCGGGACATGGCCAAGAACGTAGTGCCCCATTTCATGGCCCATGACGACGAGCACTTCGCGATCGTCGAGCCGGGCGAGCAACGTGTCCCAGAGCACGATCCGCTTTGTCCCCAGCAGGCCAGTGACGTAGGCGTTCAACGCCTTGGTGTCCACGCTTTTGTTGACCTCGTGGATCCGGCTGCCGCTGATCCCCGCACGCTCGGCCAACGCGAGAATCTCGCGCTCGAGCACTTTGTCCTTCATCGGCCCGAAGTCGTTGAATAAAGGATCCACCCAGATCGGCTTCAAGAGCACCACGCCAAGCAGAAACGGAATCGTGAGAATCGTGGTGTAGAGCCACCATCGACGAGGACTTCGCTGAATGATCAGGAACGGAATCCAGGTGAACAGTGCGCCCACGACCGCCGAGATGCCCGCTTCCTTGACGGAATCGGACAACCATTTTTGGAACGATTGCGTGGAGAGTCCGTAGGCGTGTTGGCGAACGTACCCACGGTAGAAGTGAAGTGGAAGGTCGAGCAGAAACACGATCAAGGAGAAAAGCAGAACATAGATCCCAACGGTAAAAATCCAGCGACGACCAAGTTGCCGCGCCAAATCCCGAAATCTGGCCGAGGCGCCAGAGAAGAGCAGGGCGGCCGGGACCAGTAAGGCCCACAGTTGGCCCAGCGCCCAGAGCCAGTTCCCCGACTCATGGTAACGAACGGCGAGTGCGCTCGGTTGCGGGACGGGGACCGGAGTCAGGTCCTTTGCAACCGGGGTCGGTCGCCCGGACACCGAGGAGCCTGACGGGGCAAGGTCGGCTGCCTGAAGGGGAGGGGTGAGGAAAAGAGCCAGCAGAAGCGCGAGTCTCAGCAGGCGCAAGTGGAAGTCGGTTCGCAATGTCCTCAGGGCCTTTCACACAATTCGGTGCGGGGGCGGGTCATCGGTTGTCGATTCCTCGCGCGGCGTCACGACCGGCCTCGGCTGCCCCAGCATCGTGAAGAGGCCAAGCGCGGCGACCAGAAAGAGCCCCCAACCCGCGGCCGCGGTGTACCAGGTTCGATGATAGCGATTGATCAGCGCTTCGACTTTGTCCGCGTCCTTGACCGTCTCCAGGATCGCATCCTTTTCCCTGATCGTCTGCGCCTTTGTCTTCACCGCGTCTTCGAGGAACTCGAGCCGACTGAGCAGATCAGGCGATTTTTTCTTCTCCTCATTGTACTGAGCAACGATCTTTTTCGCAGACTCATAGTCTTTGCTGAGTTTGAGGTTGGCGACCTCGAGCTGCCTGGACCGATCGGTAAGTGCGACATCGATCGTCTTCGAACGCTCCGCCTCTTTGCGAGCCGCGTCGCGCTCGCGGACGACGCGATTGTACTGATCGGTAAACTTGTCGGGACGACCATTGCTCGCCTCTTCGAGAAGACTATCGAGCGCCAGGCGTTGCGCCGAGACGATCTCTCCTGTGCTTTGCTCAAGTTCCTTGAGCGTCCGCGCCTGGTCCGCGACGCTTTGGTACATCTGGTAGAGGACGAGGCCAGCGGTCAGCACGAGCATCCCGACCAGGCTGCCGAACAGACTGAAAAGTACGGCCGTCTGGGTGCGGTCGACGGCCGTTGGATGGTGAGTGACCGGTCGCGTGAGCATGGCGATTAGCTGCGCCTCCAGTCGAGGGGAGAGGCCCCCACCGCCTCCTTCGGCGTTGGGGAAGTTCTCCAGGTCATTGACCAATCGCGTGAGGGCGATTCGGTCGGCCCGATCGGCGAAGAGGTAGTACCCCTCCACCTCGGCCAGTTCCCCGTCACGCCAATGAAAGAACCCGCGGGTCTGGCGGATCGGGTCAACTACATAAGCGATCTGAAGCGGCTGAGCGAAGAAGTGGCGATGGATGAACTGGTCGTGACTGGAGAGGAAGATGCCGAAATCCGGATGGGTATGGTACCAGCCCACAATGTCCAGGTCGGGATGCAAACGATCGCGCTCGCGGGTAATCTCTTCCCACGAATCATGAGTGTAGGTGAAACTGGCCTGCGTATTCTCGTAGTGCTTGGCTTCCAGCGACTTGGTGACCATGACGAACGGGAGCCCTGTCTTCTCGTCGAGGCATTCCTTACCGAGCAGAATTCCCCCCAGCTCAACGGAAGTGTCGCGGAGGGCATGCCGCTCGATCAAGTCGGCCGTCTCGCGATCGAGATAGATGGGGAGGTCGATCACCCCTGGCACCCCGTAGGCCAGACAGGCCCAGCGGCGATCACGATCAGGCCGGCAGCGACGCTCCGGCTCGCGATACTTCACGTCGTCGAAGACCATCTCATCGTGGCTCAAGCCGCTCGCCCTTCCCGTCGCTGACCTCGAAACACATTAAACCAAAACATGTCTACAGAAACACATTCTATCAGAACCCGAAGTCCGAACAATCAAAGGCCAGTCAACGACCTCTCTCAGGAGTGGGTTCCAGGATCCTTTGCATCGGGTTCGAGCCATCCTCGATCCCCGGCGAGGAGAAAGAAACGCGACTCGTCGACGCCGTCGACACGGACGATGTCGTAGGGAGGGATGCCGACGCGTGCAAGCGATAGCGCGACCAGGGGAGAATCCTCAGCCAGGGCGCTCACGATTTCCGGTTGAGCCGGCTCGTTGCAAGTTGGGCAAATCGACTCGGACTGGGAAACGCGAGTTCTCGGCCGATGAACCTCCAACTGCCAGCCGCAGCGCGGGCAATCGATCGAGACGACAAGGTCGCGTTCGAGGGCCAGGGTCAACGGTCCGGCCAGATCCGTCCGCCGCGCAGCCTCGAAGAGATCGGAGACGGGTCGCGTCGATTTCAGAGGCAATTCGACAGGTTCGGGATAGGTCTCGTGACTGAGACAATCGGCCCGGAAGGGGAGTTGAGTCGTGTAGAACTGGTTCGCGACCCCGTTGAAAACCATCGCGCTGCCGGCGGCAACCGGGAGGCCGTGAATGATTTTGAGCGCCTCCTGCACCTCGAGCGCGCCCATCATAGAGGCGATGGTGGGGGCCGTTGGAACCTTCCCCTCCATGATTTGATCACGGCGGAGCAGTGGGCAACTGTATCGAAGATTCAGGAGTTGATAATCCCGCTCGGTCATCGCGCATTCGTAACAGGCGGAGTTGGGGGGAACGAAGACTTTCACAACCCCCTGGATTTCTTGAATGCCCGAATCCACCCAGGGTGTTCCCACCTTCCAGCACTGTCGGTTGACCCAAAGTCGGGCCTCACGGTTATCGAGGCAGCCGATCACGACGTCGACATCCGCGAACAGACCAAGGCCAAGGTCGGTGATCACATCCCCCTTGAGTGGGATGATCTTCACCTCCGGATTGATCTCGCAGGCCCGCTGCGCCCCGACCTCCGCCTTACCGCGACCGCCGTCTTCGGTCCGAAAAAGGACCGACCGCGAAAGATTCGAGGGTTCCACGTCGTCGAGGTCGATGACGTAGACGGTCCCGACTCCGAGGAGCGCCAGATTTTTGAGCACCTCATTCCCTAACGCCCCCGCGCCGACGACGAGCACCCGCGCGGCGGCCAGCCGTTCTTGCCGCCACCACGGAATGAGCCGAAGCCGAGAGTATCGGTCGGAATCGTCGATGATCAAATCAGGGGATGCATCGACGTTCGTCACCGAATCCGGATCAGGCGAGTCTTCATCGAGGAACGTCAGTGGGGAGTCTGCCATGAAGGATTCACCGAAGGCGGTTTGCGAAACGACCGGGGCGATCGAGCGCGACTCAAAACTTTAGCCGCGTCAATCAGGCCCGGTCGCCTTGCCGAAAAGGTGGCTCAACACCTCTTAGAATGAGGTATCAAGCAATTAATCAATGAAGAAAATCTCATCGCCCGGCCGAGGACGGGGTGGAGCAGGGCGAAGCTCGACCTCCATGTCAAGGAGGATCATCCCTCGGGTCCTTCCGCTCCAGACCCGTTCCAAGCCTCGGGGACTCGGGGAATCGCGTTGGACTGGCCTGGTGTGATCGAGCTCAAATTGGCCGCGAACTTCCGGACAAAATCGGCATATTTGCCTGCTTTGGAGCCGGGTGCCGAACTCGCCGGCGGATTGCTCCCGGCCGGTATGCGGGTTGACGGCTCCGACTCCGCGGAGGGAGCAGGGGGGGACTGCGACTCGACCCGGCCGAGCGCGACTCTGAGGTCGCGGAGCGCCCGAGCGTCGAGTGGAAAGAGGAACGCGCTCTGGTTCGCGACCCAGAGGGCCGCCTCGCGGTTGTACGGACTCCTGATGTCATAGTTGTGGAATCGAGCCATATCCCAGAGCATGCCGCAAAGTTCGTCGAGGTTGAGGCTGGGAACCCAGTGCGTCCCATACCCCCCCAGGCAAACCATTCCAATTTCCGAGATGTTCGGATGATAAATCGGAGTGAGCCAGCGGATCTCGGGCATCGTTCGTGGATAGGACGAGCCGAGCTTGATCTCGACTTCGTGACGGTCGCGGATCGAGACCTTGCCCCGCTCGCGGGCGAGGCTCCGGCCTCGAAACTCCACCACATACCGTTGCGCAGGCTTTCCCTCGGCTCGGAACCGAAGGACCGAGCTTTCCGACCCCAACCGCTCCATGGCGGTGTAATCGTTGCGAAGTCGTCGGATGCGAGGTGATTCGTACATAGTTCTGACGAGCCCAACGCGTCAAAAAATGAGGATGGCGCCCTACATCGACTTGAGCCGTGGAACGGTTAGAAGCGTCCGGCGACAACCTCGGGATAGACGATCAGGTGATCGCCGTTCTGAACTCCGGCCTCCACCAGTGTATGGCTCTCGATCAGTCTTCGCCCTCCCTCTTTATGGTCGAGCGAATAACTCATCGGTTGCCCGTCCGGACTGGTGGTCGGTAAGTTCATCTTGGTGATGATATTCGGGAGAATTCGGCTAACCGGCACGCTGAATGCAATGACCGCCTTAACCGACTTCGCCCCAGTCTGGTCCAGGAACGTCACCTGAATCCCGGTGGGATCGGCATTTCCGCCGTATGACATAGTCAGGATACCTCCTCAGCATCTCATTCGCTGGTCACGCGACAATATTAGGAAGAGACGCCGGGAATCCTCGGCGTTCGAGGTGAACTGGTGGTGCTAGGATAACCGGTAATTCCCCGGGCCGAAACCGCCCAAACGCGGGAATCGATCAATTCCAGCGTCTGCTTCATCGGAGAACTACCCCTTTCCCAGAAAATGCCCTATCACTCTCAGGCCGACACACTATGTTTGCCGTTGCAGCCATAGATCGAGCACGTCCCGACGTATTCCCAGCAGTCGCGATGGTGGGGAGTCCGGCAGACCGCACAGCGGACACTTGGGCCATCGATGGCCTCCCCGCAAACCTTGCAGATCGGCGGGCCGGCATCCTCGCTGGAAGTGGGACCCACGGCGAGGATCGAGACCCCCTGCGACAACTGCGAGGCCACTCCGAGTTGCAGCCCGTCGTGGATCAGAAGCGTTTCACGCACGGCGTGAATGAGCGACTCGGCATGGAGTCCGAGGTTACGATCAATCTGGACCAGCAGTCGTTCCGGATTGATCGAGATCAGCATCCCGCCCGGAGGCGCCAGGCGCTGTAAGTTTCCGATCGACCAGCGAACCCCTGAGTCCAGGAACCCGGCAGCCATTTCGGGATCGTTGGCCTGCACGACGAAGCCTCGGTCGAACTCCTGATCGCCGATCCGGACCAGTCGAGTCCCTTTGGGAGCTTGCGCCGGGGCAGGGCGGGAAACCGGCGCCAGCTCGAGCCGAAACGGAAGGCCGTTACGAAACCGAGCCACGACCCGGGTCCTCGGGTGGTTGGACTGGCCGGTAATCTGGGGGGCCAGACCCACCCGGACGTTCGACCCCTTGTAGGCAAAGCTGACGGTCGGAGGATCGGAGAGGCCCCGGCTTTCATACTTTCCCTGATAACGCGCCGCGAGCTGGCGGTACGATCGATAACGATTGCCCGTCATCCAAGCGCCGGCCGTCGCCCCCAAACGAATCACCAGGTAGACCAACAGGACGATGGCGCCGAGAACCACCAGGTGCATGGCGCGTATCCTTTTATTTTTGGTTTCGATTTGGGGGAGCCAAATACCGAACGCGTTGGGAACTCAGTTGCTTCGACAACGATCGTAAACCGGGGCTGGCTTCCACCACTCCACGATCGTCAATCAACGAGGGCGATGCTCTGATTTTACTATTGTCACACGGAAAGGCAATTGCGAGTCACCTATTCGGGGCAGGCCGTGACTCGTACCATTTGGCAGGATGTGCTCGAAAGACAAATGACCGAGGAGCTGCGCGTGGGCTGGGTGTTGGACGATCATCGGAAAGCGGCGCGGTACGGACGCCGATACGTGCTTGGTGCGGCCGCTCTCTGGAGCCTGGGCGGAGTGTTCGCCAAGGGGCTCGAACTCGACGGCCTGACGGTCGCCTTCTATCGCAGCCTGTTCGCGGGGCTGGTCTTGTTGCCGTTCGTCCCCGCGTCGCGCCGCGTCGTCCGGCCGGCGATGCTCCCGCTTGGTTTCACCTTTGGCGCCATGACCGGGCTCTATCTCAGTTCCGTCATGACGACCACGGCCGCCAACGCGATCTTCCTTCAATGCACCGCCACGATCTGGACGATTCCGCTGAGTGCCTGGCTCCTCAAGGAACGCCCGGATCGACGCTCGATCGCAGGGATCGCGCTGGCATCGCTCGGCATCGTGGCAATCGTGTTCTACGGTTACGACGGCCGGCCGAACGAAGGGCAGGGGATCGCGCTCGGGCTCGCCAGTGGCGTGGGCTATGCAGGAGTTGTGGTGGGGCTCCGCGGGTTTCGCGACCTCGACCCCATCTGGCTCAGCGCGTTCAACAACCTCGCCGCTTCGGTCACGCTCGGACTCTGGATCCTTCTGACCCGCGGCTCGATTCCCGTGCCGCCCCCGTCGACGATAGCGCTCCTCGTGGTGTTCGGAACGATCCAGATGGCGATTCCGTACGGCTTGTTCGCCCGGGGACTCCGTGAGATCGGCGCTCCCGAGGCGGGTCTCCTCGGTCTCCTCGAACCAGTACTCGCTCCGATCTGGGTGCTGCTGGTGATCGGCGAGCGCCCCGCGGTTCCCACGATCGTGGGCGGCCTCTTTCTGCTCTTGGGAGTGGCCTGTCGCTACTGGCCCTCGCCAGGTCGCCAGTTGGTGGTCGCCGAAGTGCTGCACGAGCACTAATCGGCGGACGAGATTGACGAGTTGGCCGAAGTTCGTACGATCTCGGCCACCGCCGTCTGGGGAATCCGTGATGGATGCGGATTTCCGTGCCAGAATTGATTCGTTGCTGAATCAAGTCCAGAGAGTCGGGAGTTCCATGTTATGGGAATCTCAGAGTCAATCACTCCGAAGCAATGGCTTTCAGCCTGCCTCGGGTGGACGATGATCGTCGTCGGCTTGGCCATCGTCCTCCGGGTAGTCGTGCACCTGGACAAGCTGTTCGCAGGTTGCCTTGACGCTGCATTTCCCCCGTCGGCCTCGATTTTAGTGGCCGTGGCAGTCGCACTACTGACGGCAGGTTTGAGCCAGCTTCGGCCGAGCCGCGGCGCCGTCTGAACGCGGCGTGACTCAGGACGTGAGTGACTAAATCGCTCAGAGCCCACCGTCCAGCAGCATCCGGATATTGGGCAAAGACTTCTCGGCTGCGGCAGTGTTCACCAGGACGACTCGATCCCCCTCGCGAACCAGACCGCGATCGGCCATTTCCGGCAAGGCAGCCAGCGTCGCGGCTCCCTCGGGCGACCAGGCGAATCGTCGGGCCCGCCACTCGTCGCGAATGACCGCGCGAATGGCCTCGTCGGTCACGGCGATGGCGGCGCCGCCCGACTCCCTGATGATCCGCAAAACATTGATGTGGCCGACGTTCCGCGCGACGTTCAAACCCGTGGCAATGGTGGCGCCGGGGGGCAGGGGAGTGATGTCATCCGCCCCCTCGTCAAAGGCGCGAACGATCGGGGTGGTCGCCGCGCTCTGAACACAGATCATTCGGGGCCGCTCGTCCCCCACCAGCCCAAGCGCTTGAAGCTCATCAAAGGCTTTGGCCATCCCGACGACCCCGGTCCCGCCTCCGGTCGGATAAACGATCACGTCGGGCAGTTTCCAGACCCGATCGGCTAAACGATCCCCGGCGGGTTCCGCCATTTCCAGGCCGAGGGTCTTTTTTCCCTCGGTTCGCCAGCCGGGCTCCTGAAACGTGGCCACACTGAAGTAGCCGGCCGGCACATAATGGTCGCGAACCCTCTGGGCGGATTCCACGATCGTGCCCGCCACGAGTTCCAGGGTGATGAGCTCCGGGTGGAGTTTGGCATAGGCAGCCACCTTGCCCAGAATCGGTAGGTCGGTGTCGGGCGACATCACGATCGCCGCCTCGAGCCCACCAGCCAACGCGTATTCGGCCAGCGCATCCCCCGCGTTGCCTTGAGTCGGGACGGCCAACCGCGACAGTCCGAGGGCCTTGGCCATCGAGACCGTCATGGCCATCCCCCGGTCCTTGAACGACAGCGTCGGATTGTGGCCGAAACCCGGATAGGGCTTCCCCTCGTCTTTCACCTCAAGCCGACACTTCAGCCGATCGGCCCAGGGGTGGGGGTAGGGGAGACATGGGGTATGGCCCTCTCCCAGGGAAACGACGTAACGGCAATCGTCGGGGTCGGCGACGTCGAGCGGTAGCAGCCCACCAAACCGCCAAAGATCGGGCCGCGAGGGATCCCACCCACCATCGCGGCCGCGTTCCGCCTTGAGTCGATCGATATCGAGAACCAACTGGACCGGACGCCCATCCCGCTCACACAAATTCATCAAGCGGTCGGCCGGATAGGTGGCACCGCAGGTGGGACAGCCCAGGTGGGACACAAATCGCATCATTCGCTCCCGACACCGATTACGTCAATAGGCTCACGCATTTCCGAATCGCTGATACGTACTTTAACCGATCGGCCCCGGTGACGCATCCAGTCTCTCGACGAGTCGACCTGAAGCTACCCACGAGTGGTTGACCTCCGAACATTTACGGGGCCCGCCCCGACACGGTCCCACCGCCCTGATTTTGACATCCGGAATCGGAAGCGTAGACTTCGATCGAGGCGATCCTCAAAAAAATCCCTGATTGAGGCTCGAATACCGCCTGAGGTCTGTACGTCTCTGAGTCTGTGGACTCGTGAGTCTTGCCAGTCGATTGATGCGTTTTAACGGTGTTTCTTTACCCCCCCGAGTCGCAGGTCCCGGTCGGCCTTCCACCAGTCAGTTGGAGCGCATTCCTGATCCGGTCGACGCACTCGGACTGAACTCCTGATCGGAGTGTAAGAGGCTCTTGCCATGAATTTAACGCTTCGACTCCTTGGTGTTCCCGCAGTTGTCGTCACCAGCCTTTTCCTGGTTGGCCCCCAGCCGGTTGCGGCCGACGATGAAACGACGGCTCCCCCCGTCTCCCCGAGTACGGATAAAGGGTCCCCGGACTCGACGGAAAAAATCCCGTCCCTGAACCTCCTCGAAGCCGTTCGCAAGGGCGCGGTCTCGGTGAATGCCGAAGGGATCGGCGACGGCCGCATGACGCTCTCCGTGACCAATAAGACCAAGCGCAAGCTTCAAGTCGTTCTTCCGCCCGGCCTCATTGCCTCCGGTGCCACCGGCCAGTTCGGTGGGATGGGCGGAATGGGTGGTGGAATGGGCGGCATGGGCGGTGGCATGGGCGGAATGGGCATGGGAGGCATGGGCGGCGGCGGCATGGGAGGCATGGGCGGCGGCATGGGAGGAATGGGCGGTGGCATGGGAGGTATGGGCGGCGGCGGCATGGGCGGCGGCATGGGAATGGGTGGAGGGACCATGCCCGCCTCGATGGGAATGATGATGCTCGGTCGACTGATCATGTCGTTGGTCGGCGACCGCGATAGCTGGGACCAGCAGTCGCTCATGGGCGGCATGATGGGCGGCATGGGCGGCGGAATGGGTGGCATGGGCGGCGGCATGGGCGGCATGGGCGGAATGGGCGGCATGGGTGGCGGAATGCGGTCCGTCCCTCCCACCGGCCTCCCGTTCGCCACGCTGAATCCCAAGCAGACCCGACACCTGCCCACGCGTTTGGTGGGCCTTTCCGACCCCAATCCGGAACAGCCCGTGGCAATGCCGGCCAAGGGCGAACGACTCCGGGTGGGCGATATCAGCCAACTCACGACAGACCCACGCGTGCAGCAGGCTTTGAAGCGGCTCGCCGAGGACAAAGCCCCCCAAACGGTGTCGCAACTCGTGATGTGGCGAGTGGCTTCCCGCCTGGATTGGGACACGATTGCCGCGATGTCCAAGGATTGGGCCAACGCTCAAGAGCTGACTCTGGCCCGCTCATTCGTTGACCAACTCGGCGAATTGCCCAAGGGTGACTCCGGGACGCTCCTTTGCGAAGTCAGGGCCGACGCTCCCGCGCACAAGGCACTGGCCCGTCAGATCGAAAAGACCCTCCAGGGCCAGAACGTTCTCGGCCTGTCGGTGAAGACGGCGATCACACCTGAACCCGAAGGCCCTGGTGTCGCCTGCCGGATCACCCTGCGAGGCACCGAGGCGAAGCCCGAGGCCATCGTGGAGGTGTCCACGAGCAACCCTGATGCAACCCGATGGGCCGCCGCGGGCAAATTCACCTTGCCGGTCGATCGCGAAGGCGACAAGGCCAAAACAGACGCATTCGTGGATTCGTTGGCGGAAGGGATGCTGGGACGTCTGGTTCGGGCGTCCGTCGCCCCCGCGTCGAAGGGCAACGGCAACGCCAAAGGCAAAGACGCGTACAAAGTGCGGATTGAGAACGGCTCTCCGCTGATCCTGAACGGCATCGCCGTCGTGGGCACGGGCAGCGAGAGCGGCCAGGAGGCCAAGGTGCTTGCGGGTCTCAGCGTGGCACCCGGCAAGAGCATCACCGTCCCGGCCTCCAGCCGGGTGGTTGAGCAGTTGGGCCTCAAAAGGGTGTTCGCCTGGTTGCGGCTGATCTCAGCGGCCTTTGAGTTGTCCTCCGAGCTTGATTTTCGATCGTTCCCCATGCGACCCCGAACGCCGTTGGCGTTCGGGGTCGCTTGCGTGAAGGGAAAGAGGGGGGACGCGAGGGATCATGCCCCTGGCAGTTCGATTTGCCGGACCGCTTCGAACGCCCCGATCGCGACGGCGTTGGCCAGATTGAGGCTGCGTGCTTCCGGTCGGATCGGAATGCGGACCAACCGATTTTCCGGTGATGATATCCAGGAGAGTGGAAGGCCCCGGCTCTCGGGTCCGAAGACCAGTCCATCGCCCGCGCGATAGACGGCCCTCGTGTAGGAAGCCTGTGCTTTCGTACTGAACGACCAGAGGTGGTCTCTTCCCACGACGGCTACCACCTCGTCGATATGGTCGACGACCCGCCAGTTCAAATGCTCCCAGTAATCCAAGCCCGCTCGGCGGCGATGCCGATCGTCGAGGTGAAACCCAAGGGGACGGACGAGCCAGAGCATCGCGCCCACGGCGACGCACGTGCGTCCGATCGACCCCGTATTCGCGGCAATCTCAGGCTCGTAGAGGATGATGTGAAGCCTGGGTGTCTCGGAAGCAAGGTCGTTTTCAGCAGCCGTGTTCATTCCACTTCGTCTCGATACAAGAGCAAGAAAGGCCAGGCAAGGGTTTCATCCTTCCAGAGTCGGCCTGATGGGTCAAACGGCTCCCTCGATCGCCCTGGCAAAATCAG
The DNA here is from genome assembly GCF_045290345.1 of Singulisphaera photorubra. Lineage (GTDB taxonomy): Bacteria > Planctomycetota > Planctomycetia > Isosphaerales > Isosphaeraceae > Singulisphaera. Next base: position 9,924,561 of record NZ_CP155447.1, read on the forward strand.
GGTCCAACGCCTACAATGACGTGGTGATCGGATCCCTCCCGCGGCCGTTGCAGGCTCCTCGCCCCACCGATTGCGATGCCCTCGGGCACCCTCCGAACTCCTCGTTCTCGAGAAATCCTATGAGATGGTCAACTTCCCTCCTTGGATTTAGCTTGATCCTTGGAATCTTACCGCCCGTCCACGCGGACGCCCCCGCGCAACCGGGCGGGGGAGCCCCCTCGACCGAGTTCTTCGAGGCGCGGGTTCGCCCGTTGCTTGTAGATTCGTGTGTTCGTTGTCATGGGGAGAAAAAGCAGTCCGGAGGCCTGCGGCTCGACTCGCGCGAAGCGATTCTCGAAGGGGGGGATAGCGGGCCGGCCCTCGTGCCCGGCAATCCCGACACGAGTCTGCTCATGCAGGTAATCCGACACACTCACGAAGAGTACAAGATGCCCCCGAAGGGCAAACTCCCTGCTCCGGCGATCGAGGCGCTCGCCGAGTGGGTGGTGCAAGGTGCTCCCTGGACCAAGGGAACCGTCCTCACGGCGGCCGAGAAAGATCAAGCCACGGAACAGCACTGGGCATTTCAGCCAGTCCGCCAAGTCAAACCGGCCCCGGTCAAAACCCAGGGCTGGGGCACTTCGACGATCGACGCTTTCATCCTCGCCAAACTCGAGAGCGCGGGGATGAGCCCCTCGGGGCAGGTCGACAAACGAACCTTGATTCGGCGGGCGACTTTCGACCTGACAGGCTTACCGCCGACCGCCGCCGAAATCGAGGCGTTCGAAGCCGATCCCGCACCCGACGCCTTTGCGAAAGTCGTCGAGCGCCTCCTGGCCTCACCTCAATACGGGGAACGCTGGGGGCGACATTGGCTCGACGTTGCCCGATATGCAGATACGAAAGGCTACGTCTTCAACGAAGAACGTCGCTACCCCTTCTCATATACATACCGCGACTACGTCATCCGGTCCTTCAATGAGGATCTCCCCTACGACCAGTTCCTGCTCCAGCAGATCGCGGCCGATCGCCTGCCACTGGAAGGAAACACGCAACCCTTGGCGGCCCTTGGGTTCTTGACCGTGGGACGCCGATTTCTCAACAACCAGCAAGACATCATCGACGATCGAATCGATGTCGTGACTCGCGGCCTTCTGGGACTCACCGTCTCCTGCGCCCGTTGCCACGACCATAAGTTTGACCCGATCCCAACCGCCGACTACTACTCGCTCTACGGCGTATTTGCCAGCTCGAATGAACCTGCGGATCCTCCTCTGATCACGCCGACAACAAGCACTCCCGAATCGATTGCCTTCGACCTCGAACATGCCAAACGCAGCGAGAAGGTGAACACATTTTTGGTCTCCAAACGCGACGAGATCCAGAAGGATCTGGGGGCTCGGGTCGAGCCCTACTTCCTGGCCGCCTTCGACCTCGAGTTCAACCCGAAACATCCCAAGCTCGACGATCGGGCTCGCGCAGCCTCGCTCCCTCCCAGCCGCCTCCGCCTGGCGATCAGCCACTGGAAGTCACGGCTCGATGCGTCGCGAACCGCTCAAGACCCAATCCTCGGTCCCTGGCACGCGTTTGCAGCGATTCCCGAGGCCGATTTCGCCCGCCAAGCAGGTGACGTCGCCCAAACAATCGCTAACAGCAAAGCCCCGGCATCGAACCCGGTCGTCGTCGCCTTGTTCCGTGAAAAACCGCCGACCGGTATGAAAGAGGTGGCCGCCCGCTACGCAACTCTCCTGGCGAAAGCCGAGCAGCGGCCGGAGCCTGGCAAGGACGCCTCGACGTCGGCCGACGAAACGGCCTGGAACTCGATCCGACGGGTTCTCCACGAAGACGGGGGGCCCCTCAGCGTCTCAGCCGACGAGGTCCAGCGAACCCTCGACCGCCAGGAGCGAACTCGACTCAAGAAGCTACAAAACGAGGTAGCCGAGCTTTCGGCAACCCACCCGGGGGCTCCGCCTCGAGCGATGGTCCTCAACGATGCACCGCAACCCGTCAATCCCCACATTTTTGTCCGGGGGAATCCGGGACGCCCAGGGAAACCGGTCCCTCGCCAGTTTCTTGAAGTCCTGTCGGGCGCCAAGCGGACTCCTTTCACGAACGGGAGTGGACGGCTGGACCTGGCGAAGGCGATCATCGACCCGAGCAACCCGCTGACCGCGCGCGTCCTGGTCAATCGCGTCTGGATGCTCCACTTCGGCACCGGCCTGGTGGAGACCGCGAGTGACTTCGGCCTGCGAAGCGATCCTCCATCGCACCCAGAGCTTCTCGACGACCTGGCCACGGAGTTCGTTCAGAGCGGTTGGTCGATCAAATCGTTGCACCGTCGAATGATGCTCTCGAGTGTTTATCAGCAAAAGAGTGAAAACAAACCGGACTACCTTGTGAAGGACCCGGCCAATCGCTTGCTCTGGCGCTTTCCCCGCCGCCGGCTTGAATTCGAGCCGATGCGGGACGCCTTGTTGGCCGTGTCAGGCCGGCTGGACAGAACCCTTGGGGGCCGGTCCATCGACCTCACGGCGACTCCGTTCACAACACGACGGACCGTCTACGGCTACATCGACCGCCAGAACCTCGATGGCGTCTATCGCACGTTCGACTTCGCCAGCCCCGACGCCACCAGTCCACGCCGCTACGTGACCACGGTTCCGCAGCAAGCGCTGTTCCTGATGAATAGCCCGTTCGTGATCGAACAGGCGCGCGAGCTTGCCACCACGGCAGGTGCATCGGCCGATCCCGAAGCGCGGGTTCGTGTGCTTTATCGCCGAATCTTCGGCCGTTCGCCTGAACCTACCGAGCTTGCCCAAGGGCTCCGCTTCGTCGACCAGAGGGCAAACGACCAATCTCCCACGACCCCGGAGATCTGGCAGTCGGGCTTCGGCGGCGTGGACGAGTCGACGCAGCGAGTGGGCCAATTCTCACCGTTTCCGCACTGGACCGGCACGGCCTGGCAGTTTGGTCCCAAACTTCCCGATCCGGACAAGAGCTACCTTCACCTGAATGCCTCGGGAGGGCACGTCGGCAACGACACTCAGCACGCGGCCATCCGACGGTGGACTGCGCCCCAGGATGCGATCATCTCGATCGAAGGAACGCTCACTCATACCGCCAAGGAAGGGGACGGGGTACGCGGTCGCATCGTTGCGTCTCGCGCGGGGAACCTGGGCGACTGGGTCGCTCAGCATAACAACGTTCCGACCCGAGTGGATCGATACGAGGTGAAGGCAGGGGAAACGATCGACTTCGTCGTCGACGGTCGGAGCAGCCCAAGTTTCGATTCGTTTGGCTGGTCGCCCGTCGTCCGAAAAATCGCCCCAGCCCCAGCGGAGTGGAAGGCCACGTCAGGTTTTCAAGGACCGCCGACCCCGCCACTCAACCCCTGGGAAGAGTATGCCCAGGTCCTTCTCCTCACCAACGAGTTCATGTTCGTTGACTGACTTCAAAAAGTGCTGCCCGAGCGCTGAACAGCCTGGGGCAGCACTTTTTCGTTGATTTCACCACCCACGTTGTTCCCCGGCGAACCGATTTCCGCGGGCCAGTCGACATCGGCGTTCGAGGAGGGCTGGGGGCCACCGGTTCGAGACTCGGCCCGCGTGGCACCCAGCAACGGCTCAGGACGGGGTTGTTTGCTTTGAAGACGGAGGTCGTCATTGCTTACAATGCACTCAAATCGGCCGCGATGATGCGAATCCCTTTCTTGAGGCCGAGCAACCTGACCGTCTCGTCCGTGGCGGGCAGCGTCATGCTTCGCTGCGGCGAAATGCTGATCCCCGAGAGGATCTTCGACTCGGTGTCGCTTCCCCGGCCCAGCACTGAGACCCCGTTCAGTACGAGCGGCGAGGCATTCTCGATCTTGATCTTGTAGGTCGGCTTCCCCTTCGAGCGCGCCCCGAGCGCGAGCTGAGCCCGGACCACGCGGTTGAGAATCCCCTCGGCCAACCCGTCCGCCACCGCCGAAGTGTTGAGTTCACCCGTTTTCATCCGGGTAAGTGGAAGCGTGAACTTGCCCGCCGCCAACCACGAACGCGCCGGTCCATCGCTGGTCGCGACCTGCACGACTGCGTCGTCTCCAGTGATTTGAACCTTGCAGGCCAACGCCGGCCCTTTGGGTTCCGCGGGCACACCTGTTTGCCCCTTCAGCCCCAACACGGACTTTCCCTTGAACGCGTCTCTGAGCTCTCGTGCCGCCGACTCTCCTGTCGCGTCCTTCGACTCAATTTCATAGAGCAGAACTCCGGTCTCATCCGAAGAAGGCGCTCCCAGCCGATCAACGAAGGTGCGCGCCAGGGTCAACTCGTGGGCATTCGACCACGGCCGAGCCAGCTCTTCGATGGCTTTCCAATCCTTGCCGGAACCGACTTTCCACATCACAAGTTGGGCCAATGTCTGAGGCGCCTTATCCTCGGCCAGTCGCTTGAGCGCTTTCTGAATCCGAGTATCCTCAGTCAACTGGCTGATGTCGCCGAGTCGAAGCTTCTCCCCCTTCGCTGGCATGATCACCGGTTGTTCTGCATCCGGCTCCGAAAGCCCCACCAGGCGAGTGGGCAGATGCCGGGTCTGCTTGGGGTTCAACGTGGCGAAGGGGAGGCCGGTGGGTGGGACGGACCGCATTCCGCCCCCCATACCACCCATGCCACCCCCCATGCCACCCATGCCGCCTCCCATGCCTCCCATGCTTCCCATGCCGCCGCCCATACCCATCATCATGCCGGACATGAGCGACTGCTGGTCCCAGCTATCGCGGTCGCCGACCAACGACATGATCAGTCGACCGAGCATCATCATTCCCATCGAGGCGGGCATCGTTCCACCACTACTCATGCCACCCCCCATGCCGCCACGTCCTCCCATTCCCCCCATGCCGCCGCCCATCCCTCCCATGCCACCACCCATTCCTCCCATGCCACCGCCCATCCCTCCCATGCCGCCGCCCATACCCCCCATGCCTCCCATGCCACCCCCCATGCCTCCCATACCACCGAACTGGCCGGTGGCACCGGAGGCAATGAGGCCGGGGGGGAGGACCACGCGAAGCTTCCGCTTCGTTTTGTTGGTGAGCGATAAGGTCATTCGACCATCACCACTTCCCTCCGCATCCACGCTGACATCTCCTTGCCGGAGTGCGGTCAGGAGATCGACGGGGCGTTCTGCTTCATCGGACGCCTTCTCCTGTCGCTCGGGTGACGGTTCATTGCCAAAACTCGGCGCGGGCAGAACTAGACCCAGTAACGACAGGCCACCTGCAAGCATGGCCACCCGCCAGGGGAGGAGCGCATTGGTCAACATCGGAAACCCTTTCTCAGCATCTCATGAGCAGTGGGAGAGGCGCATTTTCCAAAGGGGGGGAAAAGCGTTGCTGAGGGGGGAAGTGAAGCGTGGGGGGGGAATGCGAATCCAGTGTTGCTGACGGGGGCAGGCACCCCAGGTCGGGGCAGCCGTACTCAGCAGAGCACTTCAATCACAAATGCAGACGCCCGGAGCATCGGTTCTATTCAGACAGCCCCGGAATTTTTATTTCGGGAAATCGACCAATGACCGAACCGAGGGTTTCCCACCTGTGATACAGAATGATGCAACTCCGAAAGTGGCGTAAAAGTGATGGGGTACCCGGCTTGATGCGCTTGCCTCCTTGATAACGATGTCGTATGACCAACGCGATAGCCAAGGGGATTGTAGCGCTCCCGAATACGCTGCGTACGCGAGGATGACTCGATGGCTCAGTTTGACGAGGAACTCACAGCAAACGTTTTGGACGAGCCGGAGAGCCGTCCGGGCGGCATTCCGCTTTATGTCTGGGTGATCGCCGCCGTGATCTTGGCGATCCCGGTGGGCCTGTACTGGCAGGAGGGCGCCGAACATCTCAGCCTGCTTCCCAAATTAATTATTCGGGCGTTGAGCGCACTGGCGGCCCCCTTGGTTGTCTTGGCCATCCTCAGCGCGATCGTTTCCAACGACATCCGCGGGCGCCAGGGAGCGCGGATGATGATCTACTACCTGATCAACACCCTGGTCGCCATGGGGTTTGGTCTTGTCCTCTCGAACCTGATCCGTCCAGGCGTGGGCGCGAAGCTGATCGACCTCGCCAATCCGCCCGTTCCCCCGCCGCGGAAGACGGTGACTGACTTGCTCATTGAGCTCGTTCCTCGAAGCGTCGGCGATGCGTTTGCACAGAACAACCTGGCCCAACTCGTCCTGCTGACCCTCGCGTTGGCGATCGGCCTGGTCAAGATCCGCAATGAGCAACAAGCGCGAGGCGAGACGACCTACAAGGCGGCCGTCGACTTGCTGAACGTCGGCTTCGATCTCTTGATGCGCGTCCTGCTCTGGGTGGTCGCTCTCGTTCCTCTGGCCGTTTTCGGGGTGGTGGCCGCGAGCGTGGGACAGAAGGGGGGGATTCAGGTCTTCAGCTCACTGATCTGGCTGATCGTGGTCGTCCTGATTGGTCTCTCCTGCCAGATCCTTTGGTATTTGGTCGTCATGGTCATCTTCGGGCGGATGTCCCCTCTGAAATTTCTCCGCGGTGCGACGGACGTGATGGCCAGTACGTTTAGCACCTCGAGCACGGCGGCGACGATTCCGATCACGCTTCGGGCTCTGTCCAAGCTGGGCATCTCGCGGGAGTCGAGTCAGCTCGCGGCCTGCGTCGGGACCAACTTCAACAACGATGGTACCGCGCTCTACCAGGCGACCGCCGTCCTCTTCATGGCCCAGGCGCTCGGCTTCCCACTTGGTCCGATCGACCAGGTGATCATCGTCCTGACGACCCTGGTCGCCAGCGTCGGTGCCGGCGGGATCCCGTCGGGAAGCTTTGTGACACTGCCGCTCATCTTCGCCGCCGTTGGACTTCCGCCCGACAAGATCCCCGTCCTGCTGACGATCGACTGGTTTCTCGATCGCTGCCGGACGACGTCGAACGTCCTGGGTGATATGACCGTCGCAGTCCTCCTCGACCAGACTACGACCCCCATCAAATCGACGGTCGTTGCCCTCGATGAGGCGATCTAAGGAGATGGCTACGGTTTGCCTGACTCTCGGCCCGCGGACCGTGGCCTAACCCGTATTGCGGATGGACCTGGCCGTGACCCCGATCTTTTGGCCATCGCCTCGGGGCACAGGCCCGGCAATATGGTTGCGATCGATTCGTCTGTAAACCACGCTGGGTCGCGGACATTCCTCAGAAGATCAAGTAAAACCATGACCAGCCGCTCAGCATTGACGGCTGAAGGTCAATAGGTTGCACAAAATTCCAAGGCAGACCATGTCCACCTGCTTATAGAAGGAATTCCCATGCATCTCCGAGGGATCGTCCAGACCGCTGCGCTCGAGGAAAATCCCCCGGGAAGCGGAACCATCGAAATGATCCTGCGCGTGCAAGGCGTGGGGGCCGGGCAACCGCGTAAACTCATCATTCCGTATTCCCTCCTACTCCAGGATGAGACACTCGACCCCGACCTGATTTCAGGTCGGGGCTTCGAGGCGGACGTCGACCCCGTCGAGCAACGCTGGGTCGTCTCGCAGATCGCGTTCGCCTCCCGAATTCTCCGCCAGCCCGAGTGAGTGAACGGAGTCGATCACCACGGACGATCCGACCGCGAGGTGGATCGTTCCGCCAGCAGATGCCGGTAGAGCGTGAGGTAACGGTCGACCACGATCGGAAGCGCGAATTCCGTCTCGACACGATGCCGAGCCGTGGCCCCCATGCGGCTTGCGTGGTCCCGATCGCCGAGGATCTCGATCAGAGCATCCGACCACATCGCGGGATCGTCACCGATCACCAGTCGCCCGACCCCCTCGCCAATCAAGTCGACATTGCCACCGATCCCCGAAGCCACACAGGGCAACGCCGTGGCCATCGCTTCCAGCAACGAGTTGCTCATCCCCTCCGCCACGCTCGGCAAGACAAACAGGTCCGCCGCGCGGAGGATGTCGGCCGGGTCGTTCACGGCCCCCGCAAACTGAACCCGGTCGGCGATTCCAAGTTCCGCGACTCGTGCCTTGAGGCGATCATGCTCCGGCCCCTGTCCGACGAGGATGAGGTTGGCGCTCGTCAGCTTCGCCACGGCCGGCCAAGCATCAAGGAGCCGCATGAGGTTTTTTTGAGGGTGAAGGCGGCCGGTGAACATGACCCGAGGACGCGGCAGGAGTGCCGACTCGATTTCAGACTTGCCCGGCCGATAGTGAACGGCGTCGACTCCGCTCGCCATCCGGAACATTCGCTCCGGCGGAACGCCGAGCCTGAGCCACTGATCTTCGATATCGGCGGAGATCGCCGCGAACGCATGATTGCGCAGAATCAGGCGACGGAGCAGGGGGAAGCCCTTGGTCCTCGATAGCTCCTCAGCCTCGCCATAGTATCCCGAGCTCGCCGGCTGCACGAGCGTCGGCACGCCCCCGAACGTTTGACGTCCGAGACCCGTCGCGATCGCCTCCCAGAGCCCTTGGTGGGTATGGATCAGGTCGTAGCTGCCACGGAGCCGACGCAGAGCACGGATTACTCCAGCCACAAAGCTCACTGCGAACAGCGGGCCGACACGCGATGATCGAACCCATCGGTGAACTTGAATTCCCTGAACATCCTCGTCTCTGGCAAGCCCATCGACAGCATGGGTCACCACCTGGACGGAATGTCCCCGTTTCACAAGTTCAACCCCTTGCGCAAGGGCCTGACGTTCGGCCCCGCTCTCGAGCGGATGGAAATAGCTCAGCGCATAGCAGACGCGGACCTTCGAATCGTCCATCGATACCAAAAGATAAGTGGCCCGTTGAGTGCCCGGTTCGGAGCGCTTTCAGCGATTCAAACCCGGTGAGAAACGACGAGACCCGGCTCCTTGGGAGGAACCGGGTCTCAGTATCGTCGCGTTCAGTCGATTCGACTTCAACGAGTGATCGTCAGACTCGGGATGTTTCTTCCAAGGTCATCCACAATCTCGTTGCCACTGATCGTGAGCTGACTGACCGAATAGGCCCGACCACTGGGCATGACCACTTTGACGGTCCAGTCGCCATCGGGCAGGCGAACCGCGTAATGGCCATAAGCATCGGTCGTCACCACTCGGTCCGTGAAAGCGTTCGTTCGGCTGGAGAGGATCAGTTGAACGCCCTCTTCAAGCTCACCGGTGTCACCGGAGAGGACCTTGCCCTTGAGGATATTGCGGGCCGCTCGAAGGTTACCGGTGTTGAACGCAGGGCGATTTACAGTGCGTCGGGAAGGGGTATCGCCCGGGGCAGTCGGGGGCTCCTGAATCCCCTGGGGAACGGGTGGAGTCGTGGAATCTGCAGGTGCGAGCGGCAAGGGAACCTCTGCCCCAGTGTTCGGCGACGAAATGTCGGGAATCGCACCGGTGCTAGGTGCGGTCGATCGCTCGATCGGTGCTGCCTCATTGGTTGCGGGAGGCAGGTCGACGGGAGGCGGTTCGGGCTTGGTCTCGCGTTGAGCCGGAACTGAAGCCGGAGCCGGAGTTTGAGCGGGCGCGGGCTCGGGAAGCGACGACGTTTCGTTGGCCGGTGCGGGTTCTGAGGTCGTGCTCTCCACGACCGATGAGGGTGCACGTTCTTTCTTCTTCGTCGCCGAGGAGGGAATCGGAGCAGCGGCTGGAGCCGGGACCGAGGTCGTCTCCGCGCAGCAGACATCGGTCGTCGCGACCACCGGCTGATCGTAAATCGTGGGATACACGAAGGCGGTTCTCGTGTACGTCGTCGGCGAGTAGGAGGCGGCGGTGTACGTGGTGGCAACGTAGGTAGTGGGGACGTACGTGGTGGGAACGTACGTCGTCGGGATGTACGTGGTCGGGATATACGTGGTGGGGACGTACGTCGTCGGCACGTAATAGCTGCCGGAGGTCGTCGTATAGATCGGCCGATCTACGATTCGGCGCGGCGTGAGGACCCGCCGGGCCCTATAGGTAGAGGTTGGAACCACATACGACGACGCGACGATTGGACTCTCGTACACCGTGGCATACACCGACGGCACCACGGAGGTTGTCGCCACGTAAGTTGTTGGCGTAACGTACGAAGTAGGTAGAACGAACGACGTGGGAAGCACATACGAGGTGGGCAGCACGTATGAGGTTGGGAGAACCTCCGAGGTTGCCACGGGTAGTACAGCCGCGGTTGGTGCGTAAACCGCGGCTCGTCGCCCATGGTTTCCGTAGGCCAACGACCCTGGGTCCGAGAAGGCCAGAAGCGAGGTGGAGACTAGGAAAGCGCGAATCCCAGGTGTCTTCATGAGCGTAGCTCCTCGATGCGACGAAAGGAGAACTTCCTTGATGTCATTTTCGTTCTCGTTCGCGAATACCGCATGACCCCTACAATACCAAGTCTAGGTGATGAAACCAACAATTTGCGTGCCATCGATAGATCTGCGATGATCAGGATCATCCCCCGAGCCGCTACGGGCCCACCGGGGGTAACGAATCATCGGGAGACGTCTTCGTCATGACCCAATTACGTGACGCGGCCGAGGTGCTCAACCGCGATTTCCTCGAGTCCAGAAGCCGGATCCTCGAGGTCGCCGCTGCCCTGGATCGCCTCGACCGAGCCCCTGGTCGGCCCGGCGAGCCCCCTGATCGCCGCCTCGCTCAGTTACGCCAGGCGATCGAAGCCCTCCTCGAGCCCGGGCATGGCCGCGCTGAGACGATTCAACGCCTCTTCTCGCTCGAATACGACCCGAACTGGCAAGCGAACTACGGCGTCCTCGAGACCCGTCCAACCTAATGGTCGCGGGCGCGACAGGGCCTCCCGGCGGCCGGTCCGGCCAGCTTGGACGGAGACTCTCCCTGTTGCCGTGGCTCGGCTGGTGGAATCTGGCCAGGTGGCGGACGGACGGCGAAATACCCAACGGGCGGGACGTCACGGAGAGAAGAAGCTTCCTCGCGAACGTCCCACCGACGGCTGATCCTCAGGTTGTGAGGACACGCCCCTGCTTCCGCAGGTACGCCTTGGCCGAGTCGGCCATCGTAACGAGCGCGGCGCCCATCATGATCGCGTCTTTGACAACCAGCCGCCCGGCTCCGCTGAGGTAGGGAAACCCATGCTGAGCGTCCCCCAGGGCAGGGACCCAGCACTCCGGGGTCGTGATCAAGAATGAGAGCGTGACAAACGACATCACGACCACCAGGAAACTCCCCACGGCCGCGACCTGAGGGAGCCAAGGATGCAGACAAAGCATCAGCCCATAGAGAACGATGACCGCCCCGAGCCCATAGGCGAAGAGGTACGTTCGGTTCGCCTCGTGCCAGGCCCGGTTGGTCGGGACCAAGGCTCCTTCGGGATTCTTGTGGGTCTTGTAATTCCCGGGGTCGTTGTACCAAAAGCTCATGAACGGACTATTCGCGACAAACGGCACGATCCCGTCCGCCTCGTAGCGAAACGCCTTCAACCCGCCGATCCAGAGCAACACCACGATCAGCCCGAGTCGGGTCACCGTGATCCCCAAACGGTCCGCCTTCGCCGCCACTTCCATAAGTCTCTGTAGCCCACCGATCATCGGACTCTCTCCCGCGAATGGCCGGCCGCAAGCCCCTGTCACATTCAGGATTCGGCTGCGGACGATGCTCCATTGTCGGGATCCTGGAGGTCCTCAGGAATGGACGGAAGAGGCAATGTCATGGAGAGATTTCTCCCGCCGCGGATGGCGGTCTCGAATTCCCGGAAGAACAGGGGCGAATGGCCGGTCGCTCGCTTGAAGAGACGACTGAAGTAGAGCTCGTCGGCGTAACCAAGCTCGTGTGCGATCTGTTTCACCGGCTTCAGCGTGTGAAGCAGTTCCCACTTCGCGTGTTTCAGGATCCGTTCCCGGATCAACTCGGTCAGCGTCTTATGAAGGTGAGCCTTGACCACCTTCCCGAGTCCTTTCGGGTCGGCATCGAGCAGGCGAGCGTAGTCCGCAGGGGCATGAAACTGCCGATAATTCACTTCAATGAGCTGCCGAAGCGACTCCAGGACCGGTGGAATCCGGTCGCGAGTCGGGCCGGTCATTTCCCCTTGCTGCTCCCGCTTCAGGCGAGTCGCTCGGATCAAGAGGACCTTGAGGTACGAGAGCAGGAGCTCGGACTGAGCGAGTCCACCTTCATCCAGCTCACCCCGGATCTGGGACAGGAGATCCGCAACTTCACTCTCATGCTTCCCTTCCAGCTCGACGGCCGGGATGCCAAAGATATCGTTAAACAGGACCCCGTTACATCCCACCTCTTCGTGATAGGTCTCAATGCACAAGAAATTGGCATGAAATTGCAGGGTCACGCCCCGAACCGGAGTTTCCGGAACAAAGCGGATGTACTGATAGGGAACGAAAAAGAGAAGCGAGGAGGAAGCGAACGGGTGGCATGCGGAATCCGCCCAGAATTGGCCGTGCCCCGCCTGGATCCAGTCAATGGTAAAGTAATTCGAGCGCGCGATGAACGCGGAGCCGGGGTCAATCGCCAACTCCGCGAGCTTCACCGACGAATCACCACCGCGAGGATCGTAAAGGGTTTCGGGGACGCGATCCAATCGACACTCTCCGTCACAGGCCTGCCTGATTTCACCACCGACGAACCGGACGATCCCGAAAATTCACGCGTTGGGAACCGAGTGCTCCCACCAAACTGTTTCACCCCAGTTATTGGGAGTCGTGTGGATCCGGATCTCGATGTTCCGACCCAGCGGAACAATCGCCCTCGATCGGCCCTGATTGCCCTGGGTTCACCCGGTGTCGACCTCCCGCAAACCTGGTATCTTTAAGAGTTGGCCTGATCGCAAAACCGGCGAAAAAAATCCCTGCATGCCCAGAATGCAAGTTGTTGTACTCATGGGAGTCAAACCCGATGTCTTTCTATATCGACCCGCACATTCACATGGTCTCCCGAACCACCGACGACTACAAGCGGATGGCGCTTGCCGGATGCGTGATGGTCAGCGAACCGGCGTTCTGGGCGGGGTTCGACCGGTCAGGGCCGGAAGGTTTTCGCGACTATTTCCGCCAGCTCACAGGGTTTGAGCGAAGCCGGGCGAAACTTTACGGTATCGAGCACTTGACCTGGCTCTGCATCAATGCCAAGGAGGCCGAAAACGTTTCCCTCTCGCGCGAGGTGATCAAGATGATCCCCGAATTCCTCGACGATCCCAGCGTCCTCGGGATCGGGGAGATCGGTCTCAATAAGAACACGAAGAATGAAGCCACGGTCTTTCTCGAACATCTCGAACTCGCGGCGCGAACGCAGGAGCTGATCCTCGTCCACACCCCTCACCTGGCAGACAAGTACCAGGGGACGCGAATGATCCTCGACATGGTCCGCGACGACTCTCGGCTGGCCCCCGAGCGCGTCTGCATCGACCATGTCGAGGAGCACACGATCCGCCTCGCGCTCGACGCTGGCCACTGGGTCGGGATGACGCTTTACCCGATCACCAAATGCACGCCCGCTCGGGCCGCCGACATGATCGAACTCTATGGCACCGAGCGCCTGATGGTCAACTCGGCCGGCGACTGGGGGCACAGCGATCCCCTTGCCGTGCCCGAGCTCATTTTCGAACTCCGGGCACGGGGCCACGATGAGGCCCTGATTCGCAAAGTCGTCTACGAGAACCCACTCACCTTCTTCTCGCAGTGCTCGCGGTTTCAGTTCGCGCCTCGGAGCGCGACCCTGAGCGCGACCCAATCTGCGTGATCACGGGGTCCGCTGTCAGCGTGCAAGCGGAAGGTGCATCAACAGCCCGATTGGCGCCCCGACTTGCTTCAGCGGAATGCTCTTCGGCGTTCCGCTCGCGGGAACCGAGTCCTTGCCGGTTCCCGCGGGGGAGGGGGCCGAGGGGCCATTCGGATTTGAGTCGCAGCCGCTAACCATCACGATGGCCGCCCAGAACGTGCGGCGGAGCAATCTTCCCGTCATCGATCGAGTCCTCTGCCTGGTCACGGTCTTCGCTACGGTCCGAGTCCAACGAGCCGATGTTCTGGACCCGCTGGCTCTCGAACTGGCCATCGGAGGAGACTCGGGCGAGTTGCCAGGGGGACTTCACTCAGGGCTCAGAAGGCCTCGGCACTCACCACTTCACCGCCGTTCCGGGTCCCCAACGCACGGTAGACGGAGGGGTGGATCGCGTCCTTGAGATACTTCACCGAGCCGTCGCCGAAGAGGAACTGGGCGCCGGCTGGGTGCTGGCTCCGAAAACCCCACTGACCGTACTCCAGGTAGGTTGGGTTGCCAACCCACGCCTTGTAGTCATTGAGATCAGGCCAGTGGGTCTCTGGGGGAAGCGGATGAATCCCTCCGCCGGGATAGTCTCCAACCATCAGGTTGGCGTTGATCTTCGGGACCATGTACGCAAAGCCTTGAGGGCGGGTCGTATTCCCCCCGAGCATTGAGGAGAAGTAGCCGTAGACGCTCCAGTTGTTGCAGAACCAGTCGGGATCATTCCGAAACCGGGCCGATTCCCCCACGAAGATCGTCTGACTCGTGCCGTCGACAAATGCGGCCATCGAATAGGCCGTCTGCGAGTCAAACGCACCATTGCCGACTTCGAGATCCGAACACTTCGGTCCGGCGTAGTAGGCGATCGTGTTCCAGGTTCCCCCGGACGGAAAATACGAAGTCTGCGAATATGCCACCGGTCCCGGCCCCAACTTTGAGGAGCGCAGGTCATCGCTCGGGCAAAGGTACGATGAGATGGTCGTGAGGAGGCCCGTGCTATTGGCCGCCCCCGCATTGGCTCCCCCGATGAAAACGCCGTCGGCCCGGAGCTGAAAGTTAATCGAGTTATAGGCCGCCGATTGTTCCATGTGGGGGAGGATGAGTGCGAACATGGTGAAATTACGCGGAGCGCCCGGGCCGCTCTTGTTGAAAACACCCCCGCAATCACTGTCTGCGTCCGTCGCGCTGTGGAGCACCGCCCCCATCGGCAGACTCCCCTGAGCACTTTCGTAGTTGGCGATGGCCAGGCCGATTTGCTTGAGATTATTGCGGCATTGAGATTGCCGGGCCGCTTCGCGCGCGGCCTGGACCGCGGGGAGTAATAGGGCGATCAGGACCGCGATGATGGCAATGACCACCAAGAGCTCGATCAGCGTAAACCCACGGCGTGGTGTCACAAACGGCCCCCGAATAGTGCAGCGACGCACTTCAGATCCCACTAAATCTTGAGACTCTGCCGAATCCCCAGGCTGGGTCAGGAGACACTTTAAAAATGACACTCAGTGGTCGATGGTGCAAACGTATTTTCTACAATCCATCCATGCTTTGAAAAGCAGTAAACGGATAAGGCTGGCAAACATTGGCGATTGACACCAAAATCCGCGCTTCGGTAAGGCAGAGGTGACCCGCGTCAGGTGGAATAAATCCAACGCCCGAGGAGGTAGGCGGGGATCCAGAGAATCGCGACCGAAACGGCCGTCGCCGGGCCTCGAACGGCCGCCACGACCCCGACATTGAGCCAGACGAGGGAGAGAACTCCCGTTTTGACTGCCTGCTGAAGGGAAGCGGGGACAGGGTTCCGCAGTGCACGGGCGCCGGCCAGGTTCACGACCCAGGCAACCAGGAGGAGGACGAGCAAGCCTTCGAGCGGCAGGACCGAGCGGGAGTCGATGCCGACGGCGGGGAACAGCCGTGGTTGTAAGGCGGCGGTCAGGAGCCCTAGGAAGGCCACGTTCTCGAGGGTCAGCCCAAGATAAAGGCCCCGGGTCCGACCCGTTTCGGTCTCCGACCGACTGATCCAGGTGACCCCGACCACAAAGAGGCCGAGCGAGCAGGCGACGAGCCACCCCCCAGGGCCGCCAAAGTTGGCCGCCTGGCTCATCCCAAGGATGAGATTGAGAGCCCGACAACTTCCCATAACCTCGGGGCCGAGAATCGTCCGTTTCAGCCCTAGGTTGTAGGCGAGCACGCACGCGGCCAAGCTCAACGCAATGATGAGGCTCGAGGCCGAGCCGCTGAGTGCCGCCAGCGCAGGGCCTAGCAGAAGCAGAAAACCTCCCCCCCAGGCAGCGAACCGTCGCGAAACCCGGCCGGAAGGCAAGGGGCGGGCTGGGCGTTCCTTGAGGTCGATTTCGTAGTCGAAGACGTCGTTGAGCGCAATCCCGGCCGCGTAGATCGCCATGGACGCTCCGACGAGCGGGAGCCAACGCTCGGGCGACTCCAGGCTTCCCCGCACCAGGAGCCAGCCGGCCAGGCTGTCGGCCGCGGCGGTGAAGACGTTGGGCAAGCGGATGAGTTGCAGGTAGGGCTTGATCGCCATTGAATGAGACCGTCGCCTGAATACGCAGAAAGGATAAGAAGTGAAAACCGGGCCCTGGTTGCGGAGTCCGCGAAGCCCGGCTCATCGGATCGTTCAGGCGCCGCGTGGTGGGGCCATCAGGGGGGAGAGGAACTCGAACGCTCCCCGCGCCGCGGCGTCGGGATCGTCGCCAAACGGATAGAGCTCCACGGTGAGCCAGCCGTCGTAACCCGTCTTGCGAATCGCCGCGAAGACCTCGGGAAAATCGATCGCACCGGTGCCCGGCACCATGTGGTGGTGGACCCGGGTCGCCGCGATATCTTCGAGGTGGTAGTGGCGAATCTGGGGTGCCAGTTTGGCAATCGCCTGCGGAATGTCCTCGGAGACGCAGTACGCGTGGCCGACATCGTAGTTCAAACCGATCGAAGGAGCGTTCACCCGTTCGGCGACCTCGAGATACTGGTCGCTCGTCTCGAGCAGCAAGCCGGGTTCGGGTTCGATCAGCAAGAGAACCCCCAGGTTGTGGGCGTGCTCGGCGAGCGGCTTGAGGACTTCGACGAACAGGTCGATCGCCTCGGCCCGGGTCTGGCCCGGCGCCAGCGGTCCCCCTGGTTCGGTCGTGATATGCGGCGCACCCAACTCGGCACAAAGGCTGAGTGCGCGCCTCGTATGATCGATACGGACCGAGCGGTAGTGGGGGTCGGGTTCGATGAACGATGGATACCAGTACGGCTGACGGGCGTCGTTGATTGCGTTCATCATAAACGCATTAACGTTCGAGAAAGCGAGGTCGTTCCGCTCCAGGGCGGCGAGGATCGCCCGCTTCGGTCCTTCGAGAAGCCCCGCGGGCCAGGCATGCGGAACGTCGGCCATCAATTCCAGCCCTTCGTACCCGAAGGACTTGATCCGCTCGGCCGCCTCGTCGAACGGGAAACGGAGGTAGGCGTTGGTGCTGAACGCAAGTTTCATTCGGAACTCGTCGGTCGCGAAGGGATGTTGGATCTTTTGCATTATGGCCCACCGCAGGGGCTGGTTCAACCCGCGCGGCGGATGACTTGTGGGAACTGGGACCCCAGGAAAACCAGGTCCGTCACTGTCGGATCGGCCTTCCGGCCGGTTTTCGGACCATGCTATGCTGGATGGACCGATTAACTGAATTCCCCCTCGCCGAGAACCGTCTCGATTCACCGAAGCGCCCCAACCTTGCCTGACCCGAGGGAGTAGTGCGATGGCCAGCGAGTCGCCCAAGGTCGCCAGGGTGAGTGCCCCGGTCGCCAAGCCGGCCAGGCTGACCGCCTTCATCGTGGCCTCGGAGGAAGTCGACGACGTCGACACTCCGTTCTTCACGGCCGAGTCCCTGAAAGGTTGGGCGTCCTCCCTGGCGCTTCACGCCGTCTTCCTGCTCTGTCTCGCATTCTGGTATTTTGCACCGAACGTGGATGCATACAAGCCACTGAATGCAAGGCTGGCGGGAACCGAACGGGGGGTCGACGAGGGCCTCACGCTCACCGGCGGTCTGAACACGACGCTCACCCTGCCTGCCGACCCGACGCCCGCCCCTCAGGATCCCTTACCGGCGGCACTCGCCCCACTCGATCTCCCCTCGCTTGAACCCAAGGTGGGGGTGAACTTCTCGGGCGCCGAGAAGGCCTCGGCCGACGGCGGGATCGAAAATAACAACCCGGGGGCCGGCAACGGCGACGGCTTCGGACTGGCGAAGTTCGGGCAGGGGGGGGAGAGCATCCGCGGCGTCGAGGTGAAGGTGGGAGACCCGCAGTTCACCCTGATCTGGGATAACGATGCCGACCTCGACCTTCATGTCATCGAGCCGGGGGGCAAGGAGATCTATTGGGAGGATCCCAAGGGCAAGGCAGGTCTCGGGGGAGAGCTCGACGTCGACAACACGAAGGGCTACGGACCGGAAAACGTTTACTGGCTTCGGGATGATCCGACCGGAGACGGGCCGGTCAAGGGGAAGGGCCCGGCGGGCGAGTATAAGTGGTTCGTGGTCTATTGGGGAGGGTTCGGCGGAATTCCCAAGCCGACGCGATGGAAGGTCCGAATCAAACACGACGATCGAGTCACCGTCGTCACGGGCAAATTTCGGGCGCTCAACGAGCGGAGCCGGATCTACTCACTCACCGTCAAACCGCCCGAAGCCGAAGTCACCAGCGAGCTGAGCAAGGACGCCCGGTAGGCATCGACGCGTGGATCAAGTTCGCGGCGAGGAAAAAGAGAAGGGCGTCGGCAATCCGCCAGGTTCGCCGACGCCCTCCACTCTCACCCTGGAACTAACTTCAGTAGAAATCATCGGTTGCGAACTGCCGTCACTCTAGCCAAAATCTATCAATTGCAAGGATTAAGCCGACAGCGAGAATCCCGCATCCCACCGATGCGGATCGCACGCCGGCTGACATTCAAGCGTACGTTGCTCACCGGCGCATCGACTGGCCCAATGTTCCCTTGGAGAATGTCATCGTGCCGCCCGGTTGTCATCAAATTCGAGTAGACGCAGCCGGCGAGAGTCGCAATACTACTGACCAAATGAACCTCAGTGCTTTCCATCGTGTCTTCTCTCGAGGACACGTGTGACTCTCTTAAGATTCTCGTAAAATCGGCAACACTTCAAATACCGTTCTGGCTATACCCATAGACGGGAAGGGATCGAGCCCATGGCGAGCAGTCTGCGCGACGATCTCGCTTCACTGAAGATTGACCGACATCACACAGAGCCGAGAGAGGCTCCGCGTGATCGCCGGCCCAAGCAAGGCCAAGACCACGGTCAAATTCGAAAACGAAACGGCATCGGCCTGGCGACGATCTTACTCTGGCTGATCCCCCTGACCCTGCTGGGGACAGCAGGGGGCGTGGCCTATCAGCAGTACGAGAAGATCAGGGCCAAGCCGGAAGTGACCGTCGGATTGGTCCAGACGATGACTTCAGGGGAAGCGGAAAAACTGCTGAGCGCCAAGGGTTACCTGAAATCACGCCACCAGGCAATGATCGGCGCCACGATTCCGGGCCGCGTCGAACGGATGTTCGTCGAGGAGGGATCGAAGGTCAAGAAAGGGGAGGTGCTGGCCGTTCTCGAGCACGACGATCTCAAGGCCATCCTTGCCTCGAAGAAGGCGATGCTCCAGAAGAATGAGGCCGAAATCCTCGAAGGCCGACTCGACTTGAAGCAGAAAGAGCGTGAGGCCACTCGTGCCGCGCGGCTCTACAACCAGAAAACGGTTGCGATCGAGGAGATCGAGAAAGCCAACGCCGCGCGGGACATGGCCTCCGCACGGGTCGGTGCCGCGGAAGCCTCGATGAAGTTAACCCAGTCGAATATCGAAGAGACTCAGGAGATGATCCGCCGGATGCACCTGTTTGCCCCGTTCGACGGAACGGTGGTCGAGAAACAGGGAGAAGAGGGGGAGGTTATCACCCCTTCGGCGATGAGCGCATCGATCGGCCGATCGGCAGTCGTGTCGCTGGCGAACCTCAGCACGATGGAGGTCGAGACCGACATTGCTGAGAACCTCCTCTCACGCGTTGCTCTGGGGCAGCCGGCCGAAGTCTCCGTCAGTGCCGTGCCCAACATGCACTACCGGGGCCGCCTCCGTCAGATCATTCCGATGGGGGACCGAAGTCGAGGAACGATCAAGGTGAAGGTCGAGATCCTCGACCCGGACGAACAATTGTTCCCGGAACTCGTGGCCACCGTTCACTTTCTCCCCGACAAGGCGCTCAACAACCCCAATGCGAACCGTGCCTTCCTCTTCGTCCCCAAAGCGGCCGTGATCGAAGAGAATGGGCACTCGATCGTCTGGGTCATCAACGACCAATCGCGAATCTCCAAACGTCGGGTCGAGGTCGTCGTGACCACCGACGATCTGACCCGAGTCGATGCGGGACTCAAAGAGGGCGAATCCGTCATCTTGAACCCCGCTAATACGTTGCGCGAAAATATCGAAGTCAAAGTCTCCGAGTAACCCCCGGTTTTCGAGAAGCGATCAACGGCTTCGGCGAATCCCATAGGAGATAAGGCGATTTCGTCCTGTCGTGCGCCCTTGGGTCGAGACGGGACTGGGGACAGTACAAACTGGCCGTCACGATTTCCGAATCTGTTGGTTCGGAATTCGATCGGCTGTGTGCGAGATGAAAGGCCCAATCGCATGGATGATTCCCCCTATTCGATTGAGTTGAAGGATGTGACCAAGGAGTATCGCCGCGACGAGTTCCGGATCCCGGTTCTCGTCAATCTCGACCTTCGCGTCGCGGAAGGCGAATACCTTGCGCTGATGGGTCCGTCGGGATCGGGCAAGACGACCTTGCTCAACCTGATCGCGGGTCTCGACCGCGCCTCCCAGGGCTCGGTCGTCGTCCATGGGCAAGAGCTCGGAGCGTTGACCGACTCGCGGATTACCCGCTGGCGGGCCGACAACGTGGGCTTCATCTTCCAGCTCTACAACCTGATCCCGGTCCTGACCGCCTTCGAAAACGTTGAGCTCCCGCTCTTGCTGACAAAGCTTTCCAAGCGGCGGCGGCGAGAAAACGTCATGACAGCGCTTCGGGTTGTGGGACTCGAGGGGCGCGAAGATCACTATCCTCGTCAGCTCTCCGGTGGTCAGGAGCAGCGCGTCGCCATCGCCCGAGCGATCGTGACCGATCCCTACTTGCTCGTTGCCGACGAACCGACCGGCGACCTCGACCGCACGAGCGCCGGCGAAATTCTCGACCTGCTCGAGCAACTCAACCGCGAGTTCCAGAAGACGATCGTGATGGTGACGCACGACCCGCTCGCCGCGCAGCGAGCCAGTCGCGTCCTGCATCTCGACAAGGGCAAGCTTGTCGATGACATCATGCAGGACACCAAGATCGGGGTCGCCTCATGAAGTACTTGCATTACATCTATCGCAACGCCAGGCGCAACCCGGTCCGGTCGATGCTCACCATCGCATCGACCGCCGTCACCCTCTTTTTAATGATGATCCTGGTCTCGTTCTTCACCATCAACAGCGAAGTTGCCAAGGGACTGGGAGAGTACAACCGAATCGTCGTGATGAACTCACAAGGGTTCGCCGGCCAGGTTCCGATCAGTCGCGTCCGCGAGATCGCCGCGAACGAACAGATCATCGCCGCCACCCCGTTCAGTTGGTACGGCGGGAAGTACGGCGAGGAACAGATGCCGTTTGCTCAGTTCGGCATCGACCCCGACACGATTTTCAAGATCTACGACGAGCTCACCATTCCGGCGGACCAACTCAAAGCGTTCCGTGAAGACAAATCCGGCTGTGTCATCGGCAGCAAACTCGCCGAAGATCGGGGCTGGAAAGTGGGCGACTCGTTGCCGCTCAAGGGAGACATCTACCAGTTCGACCTCGACCTGACGATTCGAGGCATCTATGACGGCCCCCATGACCGCGACCGTCGGATGTGCATGTTCCATTGGAGCTACCTCGACGAGGGCCTGAAGCGCATCTCGAAAGGGGAGGGGGCGGGGTCGGGCAACGCCGGCGTCATCGTCGCCAAGTGTGCGGACTCGGGTCAGATCGCAAGTCTCTGCCGCAAGATCGACGCCGACTACCTCAATACCGATAAGCCCACCCGAACCCAGTCTGAAGAGGCGTTCGGGGCGATGTTCAGTGAAATGATGCGCGACCTCCAGTGGCTGATCGCCGCCATCGGCATGGCCGTTCTCGTTTCACTCATCTTCGTCGCGGGCAATGCCATGGCCATGGCACTCCGCGAGCGGACGACCGAGGTTGCGATCCTCAAGGCAATCGGCTTCAACCGAAGCCTCGTGCTCAACCTCGTGCTGGCCGAGGCGGTCCTGGTCGCCGGAATCGGGGGATTGCTCGGCTCTTTTGGGTGCAAGATCCTTTGCGACGTCGTCGATATTTCGCGCTACAGTGCGGGGACCTTGCCCTTCTTCTTCGTCCCCTGGAGGACGGCCCTCACCGGATTGCTCGTCTCGCTCCTAATCGGACTACTCAGCGGCATCATTCCGGCCGTGACCGCGGCGCGGCGATCGGTGATCCAAGGACTGAGGAAGGTGGTCTAGCCCGTCATGATCCCGATCAAATACAACACGCGAAACCTACGGGTCCGTTGGGTGACGACGCTGCTCACGGTCCTCGGGACCGGCATGATCGTCTGGTCGTCGTGCCTCCTGTTCAGCCTGGTCGAGGGACTCCAGCATAGCATGACGGTCTCGGGCGACCCGCTCGACCTGATCATCCTTCGCAAGGGGTCGTCGAACGAGGTCAACGGCGGTTACGCCAAGGACAAGGCCGACTCGATCCTGACCCTGAGCGGGATCGCTCGCGACGAAAAAGGGATACCGCTCGCCGCCCCGGAGTTGTTGTACATCCCGGTCGTTGAACGCAACGACGGCAGCCGGACGAACATCATCCTTCGAGGCGTCTCCCACGCATCCCGCGCGTTACGGCCGAACTTCGAGATGATCCCCGGCCAGGGGCGCTACTTCACGCCAGGGCGTGGCGAGTGCGTCGTCAGCCGAAACGTCTCGAAGCGATTCAAAGGCGCGAAGATTGGCGGGCTGATCAAGGTCGGTGACAAACAAGTCTATCGCGTCGTCGGCCTTTTCACGGCCAGCGGAAGCGCCGCGGAGAGCGAGGTCTGGGTGGATATCAAAGACCTGTCCCGTGACATCGCCCGCGAAGGGAGCGTTTCCTGCGTTCAACTGCGTGCGAGCTCGCAAGCCGACCTCGAACGGATCAAGAAAACCATCGATAATGATACCCAGTTCAAACTCGAGGCACTCCGCGAGAAGGAGTTTTACGCCAAGCAGTCGGCGACGGGAAACTTCCTGAAGGCCGCGGGGACCTTGATCGCGGTGCTCCTGACAATCGGTGCGATGTTCGCCGCCGCCAACACGATGTACGCGGCCGTCGGAGCCCGAACGCGCGAGATCGGCACACTGCGGGCGCTCGGCTTTTCGCAGTTCGACATCCTGGTCTCCTTCCTCGGCGAGTCGGTCCTGCTTTGCTTCTTGGGGGGAGCGCTCGGCCTGCTCGCAACGATCCCGCTGAGCGCCTTCAGCTTCGGCATGAGCAATTTCAACACGTTCAGCGAGTCGACCGTCACATTCCGATTTGGACCACTGGTGATGGGCGTCGCCGTGGCCATGACGTTCGCGATGGGCATTTTCGGGGCCTCTTCCCCGCCATCCGCGCGGTCCGGATGGACGTGATCAAAGCGCTTCGCGAGCTCTGAGATTCACCGCGCCCACCTGGTTCGTTTCACACGGCCGATATGCGAGCGGGGAGCGTGAACTCACGCTCCCCGCTCGCCTCGGTTTCGCAATCAGGATTCCGCACTTCGAGTCGCGCGAACATCCCAGCCCGTTGGGATTCTCACGGCAAGGGCGGGCTTCAGCGGGCATGGTCGAGGACAACGATTCTTCGGCTCTCGGGAAGCGAGTTGCGGGTAACCTCCAGCCAACTCCGCCCTGGGCGATCGACGGGAGTTTCAGGCAGGACTTCGAGGAACCGCTCCACGGGTTGGATCTTGAGGTTGATCCTTGGCGTCTTGTAGTGCATCGGGAGAATCAGACGAGGACCGATCGAGTCGAGCAGGGGGGGGAGCTCGGAAAGCTCAATCGTCGGAGGGCCTCCCGCGGCCGCGAGCACGATTTCCGCTCCACGCAGCGGCTTCAGGTCCGACTCGTCGAGGGCATGCCCCAGGTCGCCGAGAAAGACGACGTGGAGACCTTCGACCCGAAAATGGACGATGGTCACTTCGTCTTCGGGCTTTCGCTCGGGCGTCTCGTAGACGTGGACCGACTCGAAATGGATCCCACACGCGGTCTCCCCTTCGGGAGGGATCTCGAGCGCCTTGAGCACTTGAAATGGCGGCCGGATCTGGCCCAGGTGGCTGTGATACCGGTCGTTTTCATGGCTCACGACGACGAGGTCAGCTGGCTCATCGATCGGCTCATAGCCGCCGGAGTCGGGCGAACGAAAGGGGTCGAGGATGATCCGACGCCCCTCGGTCTCGATCAAAAAGGCGGCGTGTCCGTACCAGGTGATTCGCATTTGGGATTCCGTCGCCAAGGGCCTGGAGCAATCCAAAGCAGATCGCCTCGACCAAGGCGAGCCCGGATCGAGGCGTCTGAAGTACTTCGGGATCGCCCCTCGGATCAGAACGTGGGGATCACCTTTTTCTCTCCCCCTTGCATGGCCGACTCGTGAGCCAGCAGGCCGACCATCGTCCAGTTCGCCGACGTCGCGGCATCGGGCAGGGCGGGGCGTTCCCCTCGAATGGCGCTCAGCCAGGCATGAACCAGATGCGGGTGCGAACCGCCGTGTCCCCCCCCCTGGGTGAACGAAAGGTGCTGTTCGTCGTCAGCGTCGTAGACGCCTTTGGTCGTGAACCGCTGGATTGGCTCCGGCAAGAGGTGAGCGAAGTCGGGAACCGGCACTCGCTTCGGAATCTCGGGTTCGGCGAGCCCGCGCGTGTGGATCACCGGTTCTTCGCCATCGACCTGCTGCCACTCGAAGCTCTTCTTGCTGCCGTAGGCGTCGAAACTCTCGCGGTACTGCCGCGCCGTGTCGAACAGGCTACGTGTGACCTCACCGCAGACGTCAGAGTCGCGAATCTTGAAGGTGGCCGTCTCGATGGCAAACGGGCTGCCATACTTCGGGATCAGCTTCTCGTCGATCCGCCCCGACCCATGGCAGACGACGTGCTCGGCGTGCTTCCCGAGGATCGCCAGGCAGGGGCTGACGCAGTGAGTGGCATAGTGCATCGGGGGAAGGCCTTCCCAGTAGCCGGGCCAACCTTCCATATCTTGCTGGTGGCTCCCCCTGAGGAACTGGAGTCGGCCGAGCTCGCCCTGATCGTAGAGGTCTTTGACGAAGAGGTATTCGCGGCTATAGACAACCGTCTCCATCATCATGTAGACCTTGCCCGATGATCGCTGCGCCTCGACGAGGGCGCGGCAATCCTCCACCGAAGTGGCCATCGGCACCGTGCAGGCGACATGCTTGCCGGCCTTGAGGGCGGCGAGACTCTGGGGCGCATGGTCCTGAATCGGCGAGTTGATGTGGACGGCGTCGATCTCCGGGTCGTTGAGCACGTCCTCAAACCGGGTATACCGCTTCTGGATCTTCCAACGATCGCCGCACTCGTCGAGTTCTTTGGTCGAACGTCGGCAAATGGCCGCAACCTCGGCGCCTGGGTAGCTCTGGTAGATCGGGATGAACTCAGCCCCGAAGCCCAGGCCAATAATGGCCACGCGAATATTCGGACTCTTTGCCATGAGACTCGCCCCAGGTGACCTGCGAGGAAATGTGACCGGCCTCTTGCGGTGCCGCATGCAGGATAGTAGGACGGTATCCTGAAGGCAAGTCATTGGGGCCAGGGGCGTCTTGAGCAACCCCCACTCGTGCGCAGTCCCCCCATCCATCCCGCTTGTCCGTATCAGAGACACCTACGCCAGCAAGTTAAGGAGAGACCGAGTCCGATGTCGAACGCATCCACAACGAGCAAGGTGAGGGTGGCCATTATTGGTGCGGGCGCTGTCAGCGACTACCACCACGTCCCCGCGCTCCGCCTTGACCCTCGCGCCGAACTCGTGGCCGTCTGCGATGCGGACCCGAATCTTCTCGAGCGACGGAAAGCGGACTGGGGCATCACCAAGGTGACGACTGACCCCGTCGCGCTCTGCGCGGATCCCGACGTCGACGCCGTGATCATCGCGACGCCGAACTTCACCCACAGCCCAATCGCCCTGGCGGCGGCGGCGGGGAAGAAGCACATGATGTGCGAGAAGCCGCTCGGCCTGAACGCGGAAGAGGTTCGCGGGATGTACCTCGCCGCGCGTGATGCCGGCGTGGTCCACATGACGGCGTTCACCTACCGATTCGCCCCGTCCATGAAGTATCTCCGGCACCTGCTCAAGTCGGGCGCCCTGGGCACCCCGCGCCACTTCCGCTCGCAACGTTTCCTCGATTGGCCCGAAACGAGTTGGGGCTGGCGTCAGTACCAAGACAAGGCAGGGGCCGGCGACCTCTATGACATGACGATCCACCGCATCGACTTCGCCCTCGACCTGATGGGTCCGCTGACCCAGGTCTGTGGTGCGGTCGCCCGGTTCGCGCCCCGGACCACGACTCCCGACGGCAAGTCATGCCCCCCGTCCAACGTCGATGACTGGTCCTCCCTGATCGGCGAATTCGCCAACGGTGCCACCGGCGTCTGGGAGGGGACCACCCTGGCCAAAGGCTACGGCCGCGACGGATTCGGTCACGAATGGGCTGAAGTCAACGGGTCGGAAGCGTCGGCCGTCTACCGCCTCCACGAGCCGAACACGATCCTGCTCGGCAAGACCGGGGAAGACCTCGCCCCGGTGCCTGTCCCCGCCGAATTCCTGAAACCGAGCGGCAGTCCGCGCGACCCCTCGGAGGGAAAACCGGCCACCGTCTTCCGCTACGACCTGGTTTGGGAGTTCATCTCCGCCATCGTCGAGCAGCGCCCCGCGGTCCCGAGCTACCTCGACGGGCTCAACGCCCAGATCGTGGCCGATGCCGTCCTGGAGTCCTACCAGCAGCGTAAGTGGATCGATACGGTCCTGGCCGACGCCTGATCTTCGTTTCGGCAGCGGGTCATGGCCCTCGCGAACGCCCGGATTGCCGTCGCAATTCCGGGCGTCTTCCTTTTTTGGCTGATCCGTCCGGCATAACGCTCCCAACCCCAGCCTCCGAAGTCGACACGCCTTACTACGGCCACGAGGATTTGTGTTTAGGAGCGGCGACGAACCGGTTCGCGAGGATCTCGCCCCAACGCTCCGCGCGATCGCCTCAACTGTGGTCGATCCTCAACTTCGGCAACGCCTTTTGGATCGCGGCCTCCCCGGCCGTCGAGAGGTTCGAGTCGCGCGGGTTCAAGAATTCCAGGTGTTCGAACCCGCTGATGATCGGGACCGACCGATTGCTGATGCGGGTCTCCTCAATGCTGAGTACCTTGAGCTTCTTGAGTTCCTTGAGATGCTTCATCCCCGCGTCACCCACGCCGGTAAAGCCCAGGTCGAGATTCTCGAGCTCCGTCAACCCCTTCAGATGCGCCAGTCCTGCGTCCGTGACCCGGGTCCCCCTCAGGCTCAGTTGCCGTAGCGTCTGCTTGCCCTTCAGGGCTTTGAGCCCCGTGTCCGTGACTCGAGTCCCGCCTAAGTACAAATAGGCGAGGTTTGGAAGCGTTGCCAGGCGCGCCAGGCCGGCATTTCCGATTCTTACGTTCGTCAGGCGCAAGGATTTCAACGATTTGATCTGCTGAAGGAACGCGGCCCCGGCGTCGGTGACGGAGGTTGCAGCCAGGTCCAAATCCGCAAGCGAGGGGAGGTCTTTGAGCTCGGCCAGCCCGCCGTCCGTCAGAGGCTCGAGCTCGTCCCGGGGCCCAACGTTAAACGAGAGGGACGTCAACTTGGTCATCGTCTTGAGGTGGGCAAGACCCGGGCCGCGGACCTCCGTTCCAGCGAGCACCAGGCGCTCCAGCTCAGTCATGTCCTTCAGAGCGGACATCCCGGTGTCGGTAAGCTTCGTCCCAATGAGCGACAGCCGTTTCAGGCCCTTCAAAGCTGCCAACGGCATGATCGCGGCATCGCTCAGTTCGATGGAGATCAGGTCCAGGCCGCTTAGCTTTTGCAACTTGGCCAGGTGAGCAAGGCCCGCGGCGCTTACCTTAATTGGCTCGATGATCGACAACGATTTCAGGTTGGAAAGCTTGGCGAGGTGCTCAAAACCAACATCGGTCAGATGGTTTGCTCCCTCGATCGTGAGCAATTCCAGACTGGGAATCCTCGTGAGACGCTCCACACCTGAGTCATCGATTTCCGAACCAAGCGAGAGAAAGGTCCGCTTGGCCAGGGTGGCGAGGTTTTCGTTCACGAGACTGGAATCGATCGACTTCAGGTAGTCGAGGTCGGCCTGCGTTGGCCCAGGACCCTTGGGTGGGGCCGAGGCGGTCGGTTCAGGCACGTTGGACGGGACAGTTGCAACTGGCTCGGGGACCTTGGGGAGGGCGAGTGCGATCGGCCCCTTTGCGTCTCCCTCGCCGACGGACGGGAGCGCCCAGAGGCGCACGGTTCGATCCTGGCTGCAAGAGAGGGCGGTGCGGCCGTCGGGGGAAAACGCCACCCCCTTGACCTGTTCCGTGTGCCCCTCAAGGCTCGAGATCCGCGTGGCGGTCGGGACGTCCCAGAGGTCGAGCTTGGAGTCGTGGACGGAAAGTGCGCGGCGGCCGTCTGGGGAGAGGGCGACAGCCCAACCGGCGTCGGCCCCAACGGGAAACCGCGCGATCTCCCGGCCGCTCTCCACGTCCCAGAGGCGCATCGACTGATCCGTGCTCCCAGAAAGAATCTGGCGGCCGTCGGAGGAGAACGCCACGTCGCCCACTCGATCTTCGTGCCCCTCGAACCGGCGGATTTCTTTGCCGGTCTCCACATCCCAAAGCCGCACGGTTTTATCCCAGCTCCCGGTGGCGAGTTTCCGGCCATCGGGCGAGAACGCCACACCGATGACCGTGTCGGCATGCCCCTCGAATCGGCGGATTTCCGTTCCGGTGGTGACATCCCAGAGCCGGGCGTTGCGATCCTTGCCGCCCGAGACCACGGATCGGCCGTCGGGGGAGAACGCCAGGTGGGTCACCGCGCCCGTGTCCCCCTCGAACCGGCGGACTGCCTTGCCGGTCTCCGCATCCCAGAGCGTGAGGGTCTTGTCACCACCTCCCGAGATTACGTATCGGCCGTCAGGTGAAAATGCCACGTCCGACGCCGCTTCCGGATCTCCTTCACAGCGGCCGATTTCCTTGACCGACGCCACGTCCCAGAGTCGATGGACCTTGTCGCCCCCGCCCGAGAAGATTTTGCGCCCATCGGGTGAGAAGACCACGCTCGAAACCCCGTCCGTATGCCCCTTGAGCCGGCGGATTTCCCGGGTCTCGACCGATGGCGATTCGTCCGCGGCCGGCCTTTCTTCAATCTGAGGCGCAGGGACGGTGATGTCCGACGGTGAGGACTTCACCACCGAGGCCGGTACTCCGTCGACCCTGGGCGGCAGGGCGGGGGCGATCGGAGCAGCGACCACCGGTCGATCGCCAGGTGCGTCGACACCCTCTTGCGAGCGGCCCGGCCACGGAATAGCGAGTAGATGCCCGCGCCCGCTCCCACCACAAGGCCGACCGCGAGTCCGAGCACTGGCACCCACCGGCGTTGCGGCTCTGACTTCGATTCTTTCCGGGTAGTCCGGTCGGCCGCCGTTGCAGTGAGAAACGGATCGGGCTCCAAAAGAGCCTTGAAGGTTTCGAGCGGGCTCGACGAGGCCGGAACCGAGAAGGCGTGGCCGCACTGCTTGCACCTGCCTCGCTTCCCTGCCCCGGATTCCTCGACTCGATATCGTTTGCCACAGCGCTCGCATGCGAAAGAAATGGGCATCTAGCCGGCCTCGTCTCGACGATTTATCACGGGTTCGCAAGCTTGTACCAGCTTAGCCCATGGCAATGCACCCCGGAGGATTCCAGCCATGCGAACCGTCAATCGGCGTTAGTTCAGCCGCAACATACTCGGGTTGGCCGCGCTTACGGCCCCCGTTGCGGGCTACTTGCACAAGACCGGGATGGTCCTCGCGGGCAAACCGCGCAACGGGATCGAGGCCAGGCCTGAAGAACGACCGCGTCCTGGTCATGGTGCAGCACGCTGGCGGTAGCGGCAGGCTCAACGCACTCGTTTCCTACGGCGACGATGAATACGACAAGGTGCGTTCGACAAGCAGCAAGTCCGCGCGACAAGGTCCACAAGCTGGACGATCAGATGGGACTGAACACGGAGAGGGAAGCGTACAAAGGGATCTTCGATGCCGGGAACCTGGGCGTCGTTCAGTATGTGGGCCACTCCAATCCCTAACTCTCCTCACTCCGGGCCACCGACTTCCAGCAGACTGGATCCCCCGCCGAGGCCGTTTAAGAGGATGGCTCGCCCGTTAGTTTGACACTGAGTGCAAGGTCGCCGGACGAGGCGATGCTGGGCCTATTCCTCTCTGCCATGCTCCGAAAGCGGCCTTTAATCGATTAAGCCAATAGGTTCGCCGACTGCGACCAACGGGGCCGGGACCATCCACGAGGAGGGCGACAACTTCGCCTACATCCACAACCAGGATCACGCATTGGTCCGTCAAGACCCTGCCTCCTGACACCTACGCATACGACAACTATCGGCTCCGCCTCGAGGTGAAATGGGGCAAGAAGAAATGGCCCCCCGCGACGGCGTAGACGCCCCGCGACTCGAGCATCCTGATACACTGCATCGGGCCTGAAAAGGTCTGGACGATGGACCTCGAGAAACCCCTCGGCGAGTGGAATGTCGTCGAGGTCGACTGCGACGGCGACGCGATCACCAACATCGTCAACGGCGTCGTGATCAACAAGCCAACCGGGGCGAACGTCGCCCGCGGTAAGATCATCTTAAACAAGCTGAAGGGGCCGAGGTCTACTACCACAACATCACGATCACCCCTTTGAAGAAGTGAATGACTGCGGCACGCCCCACATCCCTATGGTCCAAGACGGTTCGGGGCTGATCCACAGTGCGACGAGGCCGGAAGCGATTACGCCGAGCCGCGCCGGCGGCGGAACGCCTGGACCGACCCCGACAATCCGGATCGAGGCCCTCCGATGGGCCGATTCATCGAGTTCCTGCCAGTCGCCTACTCCGATCGGCGCCGTCCGACAAATTCAGTGCATGGGATTTGATTCATGAAATCGACGCAGCACCGGAATCTCGCGGCAGAACTGATGGCTCTCGATATGAAAGTCAACGCTCTCCTGCCTCCGCGATATCAGCACTGTTACACATCCGTATCACCCAACTCGATGGGCTCGGCCGGGCTCAGGTATGGGCCGGATGGGCGGGTCGCCTGGGATCAGGTCTGGACGACGTTCTGCGACCTGGCTCTCGCCGGTGGGCCGCCTCACCGGGGCAAGCTCTTGGAGCCGGTGCCCGAGACGGAAGTGTCGGCCGAGCCGGGACAGCATCGAGATGTGGTCCGAGAGATCGATCGCGCCATCAGGTTGACAACCGGTCTGCCCGTCGTCGACGGCTACGCCCCGGGATGGATCGGCGTGCAATGCGGGTCGGTGGAAGAAGCTGCCTGGCTCCAACTGGCCGTCACCGCGGAAAACGTGTCCGCTCGACGCAGACTCTCCCTCCTTCAGCTCCCCGCCGGCCCCGCTTTCCGGGTCGAGAAGGAGATCAAGAACGTCGTGGTAGCGCTGGCTAAGGCATACCACTACTGGGACGGTCACTTGACTGCCGACCAGCAGTCCATGGCCGGAAAAAACATCTGGGAGGCGGCGACTCCGGCCGAGGCGGCAGCTACGCCGTCCGAGTACGAAGCGGCGGTGGAAGAGGTGGCGAACCGCCTACGCGCGGCTGGGCTGCCGCTCTCGTCGCGCCGGTATGTTGGCTGGGTCGGCGTCGAGTTGCGTGACGAGGAGGAGACGGTATGGCTCCTCCGGGCGGTTCTGGTTGAGCAGGTGCTTGCCCGACGGGAAGAGAGAACCCTCTACCTGCCCGTCGGCGCGACCCCGAGTGCAGACCAAGCGGAACGCGTGGCGGAAGCATTCTGCCGGGCCTGGGATCTTCGGACGGAGTCGCGAATAACAAGGCGTTGATGGCTCGAACCAAGTTAACCTCAGGGCCATCCACCGGCAGCGAGCCGCTCATCATCTCGCCTGGGTTGAAGCGGTTCGGCGAACAGCCCGACGTCGATGCCCTGACTTGCGGAATCCACTACATCGGGACGCCTCGCGCCATGGGCCTTCACTGGGACGACACCGCGATGCAGGACTTGGCCCATGCCACGGCCCACCTCCTTCACGACTCGTCGGAAGGCCGGTTCCGCACCACCAATCCCCCCCGGCCACCTGACCCGCGAGACGGGGGTGAATTCGTCAACCTGATCCAGCTTGAGCCCCGGGGGGGCCGAGCGGCTCATCTCACGCTGGAGCCGATCAGCCACGGCCCTCGTCGTTACCTGGCGCCTCGCCCAGTCGGGCGTGCTGGGAGGATAGAGTCCAGCATCGGTGGGGGTTGCAGACACAGCCGGCTCACAAGATACCGGTCCCGAAAGTCAACGTACGTGGGGTGGCAGGCTCGAGGTCTCGATGTGTTCGAGAGGGGCCTGACGAAATGCAATCGGGCCGGCCGGCCAACTTGTTGTGGCTCGGCCGGCCCGAATCATGTGGACTTGTCTGGTTGCGCGAATTAGCGTCCCAATCCAAGCCGCTGGCGGTGGTAGGCGAGTCGTTGCACGACGTCCATCCGGCTGAAGTCGGGGAGCCCGTCGGAGAAGGTGGGGAACCCGTTGGACTCGGACTGGCCGTTGCGTGTCGAGCGAGCCGGCGGTTCGGCCGCCCTGGTCACCGGGACCGGCTCGGGCGCGTGGTTATGGCTGTGGCACTGGCAGGCATGGGCCTCTTTCGCCGGAGCAGCCGCAAGGGCAGGGGGGGCGGGCTCTGGTTTGGCGGGAACGACGACGGACGTGGAGGTTCCCCCGTAGCTCATCGATGTCGCCTGGGGCTTGAGGTCCTCTTCGAGCGGCCGATGAGGACGAACTCCCAGCTTGCCGAGCACGGCGTGATACGCCTTGACCGCCTCGACGGGATTGATGACGCCGTCGACGATCAACCGGAGGAACTGGACGAAGGCGAGCTGGTTCTCGGCGCTGTTGATCTTGCGCCCAAAGAGCGCAACTTTGGCACCGTGCCTCTGGGCATCGGCGAGCAGTTGGAAGGCGTCAAACGTCGTCCCTGCCGATCCACCGAGAATTCCGATGACCAGGTGCGGGTCATAGCGGAACAGCTCTTCCATCGCCTGGGGGCCGTGGTAGACCATTTTGAGGAAGACCGGCCGGCCCGCCGGCGCAACCCCCGCGAGCATCCGCGCGATCATGTCGTTGATGTAGCCGGGCAGGACTTCAGGAGCCACCGCGTTCGCGATGTTGGGGTCGAAGACTTCGAGGAAGTAACGGAACCCCTTGCGCTCGGCCTCGACCCGAAACTCGTGGAACCGCTCGAGGGTCGCGGTGTCATGGCTCAGGTCGTTGTTGAAGGTCACGCTGTAGAGGCCCAGGTTGGCGCCGAGGGTGCGTTCCTCAGGGGCGCAATCGAGGTGGCCGCACTGGGCGTGATCGAGGCTGGCACTTCGGAAGGGGCGAGAAGGGGACTCGGCGTAAGTCGCTCCGCGCGCCAGGTGAACGTCAGTCGTATCGTTGGCGCGGATCGCCGGGGTCACGTGGGAGTTTTCGAACAGCCGCTCGCGGATCGTCAGGGCATAGTTCGAGCTGGCCGACATCAGCATGATGTCGACGAGCCCTTGCCGTGTGATCAGGCGCATCTGCTCGCGATATTCCTCGAGCGTCCGATGGCGGAGCTCTCCCGAATGTGCCTCGGGGGACAACCCAGGTGCACCGATGCCGAACGCCATGTCCGCGTCCTTGGCATCGGCCAGGATGAACTCGCGGCAGTTCGGGTTGGCATGAATCGCGGCCAACTTCCGGTCGAGCGACTTATCCACGGCGTCCCCCGTTCGACTGACCCGAGATCGTGACCCGCGAGCTACCGCCGTTGCCGTTGCCGCTGCCGCCGCTCCCCATCGTCACCTTGACGGCTCGGCTCTGCGAGGCAGGCGCGGCGGGCTCGGACTTGGGCGAGTTCTTCGCGGCCCCCGGGTTCTTCTGAAGGACCTGATCGATCGTCTCTCGGAGCACCCGGGCCGACTGCTGCAACGCCGAGACTTCCTTGGCCCAGAGCTCGATCTCGAGCTGCGACTCGACTCCCGCGCGGCCGACGACGGTGGGCACCGAGATGCAGACGTCACGCATCCCGTAGGTGCCGGTGACCAGCGAGGAAACCGGCAAGATTCGCTTCTGATCGAGGGCCACCGCGTGGACGACGTCCCGGATTGAGAGGCCGACCGCGAACCCGGCGCCCCCTTTGAGCTTGATGACCTCGGCACCACTCCCCTTCGTTCGCTTGAAGAGGGCTTCCGCGGTGCTCGCGTTCCACCCCGGGAACTTGTCGAGCGGCATTCCACCGGCCTGGGCGGCCGACCAGATCGGGACCATGCTGTCGCCGTGCTCTCCCAGAATCGTCGCCGTGACCTGGGTGGCGGGCAGCTTCAGTGCCTCGGCGATCAGGCTGCGGAACCGGGCGGAGTCGAGCTGGGTCCCCAGGCCGATGACCTGTCGCGCGGGGAGACCGAGCTGGGCGGTCGCGAGGTAGGTGAGCACGTCGACAGGGTTCGAGACGACCAGGACGATCGCCTCCTTCTTGACTCCGGCCGCCTTGACCTGGCCGAGGATGTTCAAGAACAGCTCGACGTTTCGATTGATCAGGTCGAGCCGGCTCTCGTCGGGCTTGCGCCTTAGACCGGCCGTGATCATGATCAGGTCGCTTTCCGGGATCGCTTCGTAGCCGGTCGCCTGGATCCGCTGGTCGGCGACGAGCGAGGCACCGTGGAGCAGGTCGAGCGTCTGGCCGCGGCAGAGGTCGGCGTTCAGGTCGATCAGATCGATCTGGCTGACCACGCCGCCACACTGCAACGCAAACGCCGCGCACGACCCGACCAGCCCGCCTCCGCCGATGATGCTGACTTTCATGGGTCCCTCAACAAGAGCCGAAATCTCGGAAAAGACGTGACAATCAACGCCGATCGTTGCCGTCACCCGACGCGTTGCTCACGCCTTTATCGATTGCCGCCAGCACCATTCATCGCCTGCATGACCTGATCGGTGATCATCTTCACGAGCGATTCCATCGGATCGCCCCCGTTGGCAGTCGAACCGTTCGACGACGGGCTGGCCGGAGCCGGGTTTGATTGCGGCTGCGACTCGAACTTGCCGGGGACGAACGCTTTGTGTTCGGGCTTGAAGTCGCTGTACCCTTCACGGAACAGGCTGTTGCCGCAGAGGTCGCAGTTCTCGAGTCCGCGTTCGAGCCGGACGTCGCGGATGCCCAGGGCCGGCTTGATCTTGATCAGCTCGGCGGCCTTCTCGTCGGAGTAGTAGTTCACCCGGCCGATCTGCTTGGACAGGATCAAGATCCGACAATAGGCGTCGATGATCTCGGTCTTGAAGTAGGCGTCGGTCAGGTCGCTGCCCGCCGTGATCGTCCCGTGATTGGCGAGGAGAATGACGTCGGTATCCTTGATGTAGGGGATCACCGTGTCGGCGAACGCTTGCGTGCCCGGCGTTTCGTAGGGAGTGATCGCCACTTCGCCGAGGAAGACCTCGAACTCGGGCATCGTGCACTTGGGGATCGGCTCGTGGGCCACGGCGAAAGCGGTGGCGTGAGGGGGGTGGCAGTGAACGCACGCCTTCACATCGGGACGTGCTTTCATGATCGCCAGGTGGAGCAGGATCTCGCTCGACCGTTTGCGCTTGCCCGAGACCTGCTTGCCGTCCATGTCGACGATGCAGAGGTCGTCAGGCTTCATGAAGCCCTTCGAGACCCGCGTCGGGGTGCAGAGCACGCGATCTTCCGACAACCGGAAGCTGATGTTCCCGTCATTGGCGGCGGCGAAGCCCTTGGCGTAGACGCGCCGACCGACCTCGCACATTTCTTCCCGAAGTTTCCACTCGCTCATCATCCCGCCGTCGCTCGCCATCGTCGAAATCTCCGATTCGCTTGGGCCGCCCCGTTCGTTTCGCTTTTAGAAGGACAACCGATCCAGGAGGCAGGCGCAGTAGGCATCCACAGGTATTTTTACTTTTCCGAACGGGTTAGCCGCCTCGCGGCCCTCGCTCAGTCCGATCAGACTTCCAGGGCCGGC
Organism: Singulisphaera photorubra; assembly: GCF_045290345.1. GTDB lineage: Bacteria > Planctomycetota > Planctomycetia > Isosphaerales > Isosphaeraceae > Singulisphaera. The sequence goes on from NZ_CP155447.1 coordinate 9,960,571, forward strand.
GCCGAGGTCGTCGTAAACGACCACATCCTCGCCGCGTTTGGCCGAGTCCTCGGTCAGTGCCTCGAGCGGCATCGGCAGGGCGAGGACGAACCGTGCGCCTCGCAGGCTCGGGTGGCTCCGGGACAACGTCACTCGTCCGATCACCTCGGCGATCCGCATGTCAGACTCTCCCCTCGAGGCCTTCGACCGTTCGAGGAGCGCCCGCCCGCTGAAAGACGAGGCTCATCTGTTTCAGTAGGGAAATCGACTTCCCCGCCGGCTCGACCACAAGTAAGTTCACGCCCAGCCAGCGAATCGCCCGGTCCACGGAGTCAACGTCGCCCACCTGCGCCGCTCTGACACCCGGCACCCGGCAACCCAGCCAGACCGCAACCGAAGCCTGGTCCGTCAAGAGGACGACACCCCGCCCTGGCGAATCGATGACCCAATCCGCCGCGGCTTCGGCCGATCCTTCGACCTCGTGCCAGGGGTGAGCTCCGTCGAGCAAGGACCTCCGAAACGCTGAGATCAGGCCCGAGTCCGACTCGATCGCCAGCCCCCATTCTCCCGGGTCACGAACTCGTTCGACTTCGGACCGGGAAACCACCTTCAGACTGATCCCCTGCCGCTTGAGAAAGTCGCGAGCCAAGGGCGTGACCACCGTCCCAGGCGCGATCCGAATCTCATGGCGGTTGGCCGCAAACCCCTCCGCCTGGCGGAGCGAGAGCAGCCGCTCCGCGAAGACGTCTTGCCGGGAAACCCCGACTCTCGGCCGCGACGCGCGACCTCGGTCGAGATCCCGAAGGACCTCTCTGACCGCGGCCGCGACCTGTTCGACGCTTGCGATGCTCATCGGTCGGGCAACCCCATGACGCTCCAACGCCCGGGCGTGTTCCGGCCGAGTTGCTCCTGCAACGTCATCCCGTCGTTCGTGACTAATACGAGATCCCCCCGCGCAGCCCCCATCCGATCAAACACGAGGACCGGTTCGCCGTCGGCCTTTCCCTCAACCCCTTCGAGCTGGACGATCAGCAGCCGCTCCCCTTGAAAGGACGGATGCTTGATCGTCGAGGTTGCCGTTCCGACCACGCGCCCGAGTTGCATCGATCGCTCCTCGCCTCGCCCCGACCCAACTCACTCATCAGACGAACCGCATGCTGCCAATCACCGCCGTGCGACGCTGCCGGCAGAAGGTCAGGGGAGTGGTCAACCCCTCGCCCGTCGGCCCCGCGATTGAGAACGACAAGGTTCCCTCTCCACCCAGGCCGAGCCCGGCCGGGCTCGGCCCGTTGATGACGAACACGGTGCAGTCCATCAACTTGCCCATCTTCGACATCACCGAGGTGTCGCGCGAGTGGAGCACGGCGGTATGGCCGTAACCGTGTTCACTCTGCTTGGCCATGGCGATGGCGCGGTCGACGTTGGAGACCCGGACGAACGGGATGAACGGCATCATCTGCTCGTGTTCGACGAACGGATGGTCGGCTCCCGTTTCGCCGTAAACAATTTGCGTGCCCTGCGGCACTTCGACGCCCGCATAGCGAGCCAGGACGGCGGCGTCCTGGCCGACCAGGTCCTTGTTGACATGCAAGGCGTTATCGTCGCCCAACTTGAAGGCCGCCTTCGTCAACGCATCGATCTGTGAGGAGTTGAGGCGATAGCCACCGTTTCGCGAAACGGTATCGAGCAGCTTGTCGAAGATATCGGCGACCGCAAATACCTGCTTCTCGCCGATGCAGAGCAGGTTGTTGTCGAAGGCCGCCCCCGCCACGATGGATCGGGCCGCATTGTCGAGGCAGGCCGTCGAGTCGACGACGACCGGCGGATTGCCCGGCCCCGCCACGACCGCTCGCCGCTTGCTCGCCAGGGCCGCTCGGGCGACGGCGGGACCACCGGTCACCACCAGCAGGCGGACGCCCCGATGGTCGAACAGTGCTGAGGCCGATTCCAGAGTCGGCGGATCGATGATCGTGAGCAAATCATCGAGGCCGATCGCTTGCTGAATCGCCTTGTTGAACCGGCGGACCCCCTCGGCGGCGATCTTGGCCCCCGACGGATGGGCGTTGAAGACGACCGTGTTGCCGGAAGCCAGCATATTGATCGCGTTGCCCGCCAGGGTCGGCAAGCTGTGGGTTACCGGCGTGATCGCTCCGATAACTCCGAATGGGGAGTAGTCGGTCAGGGTCAGGCCGTTGTCTCCCGACGCGTTGTCGGTGCGAAGGTACTCGACCCCCGGCACTTGCGGGATCGCGTCGCGAAGCTTGGCAATCTTGTGATCGAGCCGGCCGATCTTCGTCTCTTCGAGCTCGAGCCGGCCGAGTTCCTCAGCCTGCTCAACGCAGATCCGCTTGATGCACTCGACGGCCTTCTTTCGATCGTCGTAAGGCCGAGTTCGATACTCCTGGAAGGCCGCCTCGGCGGCGGTCACGGCGGCGTCGGCCGTGGGATAGATCCCCCACTGGCCCGAGGGCTTGGCTGAGGCCTTGCCGTTGGTCGCCGGGCTCGTGCCTCCCATCTGCGACAACACTTGCTGAACGACGTTCCGGATCAGGTCTTCAGTCATTTGCATGGTTGGCACTCATGTAGGAGGTGAACGGTCCACCAACCCGAAGGGGAGTCCGAATCACAACCGACGCCTTCAAGAGAGTTCCCGGCTGGAGAAGATCTCCCGGCCGCCGATATCCACCGTGTTGATCAAGCCGATGACCACCGCATCGATCGGCAGCTTCTCCGTCTCAGGGGTGAGCCGGGCGCTCGACCCCTGGCAAACCAGGACCATCTCGTCCAGCCCAGCACCCAGCGTGTCGACGACCACAAACGTGCGGCCGGTCGGCACCAGGCGGTCCTGGTTCTTCTCGTCCACCCGATAAGGTTCGACGATCAGCAGCTTGTGACCGGTCATCGACGCCACCTTCTGGGTGGCCACCACACTTCCGGTCACTCGAGCGACGAACATGGACGGCTCCGGAACAGCTATGGATTTACGACGAGGACGCCAGGAGTTCGCGCGTCTGGCGGGCGACGACGATCTCTTCATTGGTCGGAACGGTCCAGATCTCGATCCGAGAGCCGGCCGCGGAGACCTTCCGCTCGGGCACGCCCCCTTCGTTCGCGACCGGGTCGAACGAAACGCCCAGCCAATCCAGGTCGCGGCAGACGCCCGAGCGGATCGTGACCGAGTTCTCGCCGATCCCGCCGGTGAAGACGATCGCGTCAGCCCCCCCCAACTCCACGAGGTAGGCCCCGAGGTAGTGGCGGACCGCGGCGATATAGACCCCCAGCGCCAGGTTCGCTTTCGCGTCTCCCCCGCTGGCTGCCGCCTCGATATCCCGCAAGTCACGACCGGCGCCGCTCAAACCTTCGAGCCCCGACTGGTTCGCCAGGATGTCGAGGACCTCTTCGAGGCTCTTGCCAGTCTCGCGGAGCAGAACCGGCAGGGCGAAGGGGTCGAAGTCACCGACCCGATTGTTCTGCGGCAGGCCCGACTGCGGGCTCATCCCCAGGCTGCAAGCGACCGACTTGCCGTCGCGAATCGCACAGAGAGATGAGCTCCCTCCCAGGTGACATGAGATCAATTTCAGGTCCGAGCGACCGAGAAGCTGAGCCATTCGCCCGGCGATGTAACGATGGCTCGCGCCATGAAACCCCCAGCGGCGGACCCCAAAATTGGTCGTCCACTCCTCGGGAATCGCGTAGCGTTGGTTGGCTTCAGGGATGGTGCGGTGGAACCCGGTCTCGAACGCGGCGACCAGCGGGAGGTTGGGGAACCGCTCCGCGAGCATCCGCATCGCTTTGGTGTACGGCGGGTTGTGCGCCGGGGCGACGTCGGCGAATGCCTCCATCGCGACGAGCACCTCCTCGTTCACGCGCTGCACACCGGTCAGGTTTCGAGCGTGAACCGCCTTGAAGCCGATGGCAGCCACGTCACCTGCCTCTTCCAGAACGCCCAGCTCGGGGTCGATCAATTGGTCGAGGCAGGACTGGACCGCATCGCCATGGTTGGCGATCGGCTCGACGCTCTCCGCATCACCCCGCGCTGACTGGAAGGTGATCTTGGAGTTGGGCGAGCCGATGCGCTCGATCGCGCCACGCGCCAGCATTTGCTCATTCTCCCCCTCCAGGTTATAGAGGCGGTACTTGAAGCTGGTGCTGCCGAGGTTAGCGACGAGGATTTTCAACGACTGGACCCTCCGATGAAGGTCGCGACGATCGTGTCGCTGGGGCGGGGGATCACGTGGGCCGCCTTCAATTCGCCGATACGCGAGGCGGCCTCGGCCCCCGCTTCGACCGCGGCGCGGACGCTGCTGACATCGCCCCGGACCACCACACTGACGATGCCGCCGTCGAGTTTGATGATCGAGCTGACGAGCTCGACGCTCGCGGCCTTGAGCATCGCGTCGATCGCGTTGATCAGGCCGACCAACCCCTGGGTTTCGATCAGGCCAATTGCATTGCCGTTCATGACGTTTCCAAACCTCGGGTAGGGCGTGTGCAACACATGGGGGAGCCGTCTTCTTTGGAATTGGCGTGTGGCCCACGCCCTCACTGGGGATCAACCGATGAAGGTGCGCACAACCGCTTCGTCAGGCCGGGGAATCACGTGGGCGCTGACGAGCTCGCCGACGCGGCTGGCGGCCTCGGCTCCCGCTTCGACGGCCGCGCGAACGCTGCCGACGTCGCCCCGAACCAGCGTCGTGATGAACGCCGCGCCAATGCCGACGCGTCCGACCAGGGTCACGTTGGCCGCCTTGAGCATGGCGTCGGTCGCCTCAATGACGCCGACCAGCCCCTTGGTCTCGATCAGGCCCAACGCATCGCCGTTGAAGCCCGTGCTGCCATTGCTCCGCGCATTGCTTTTTTGAACCGTCGCCATGGGATTAGGCTCCGTCATTCTTGGAGTTGGCGGTCTTGGCGGGAGCCTGAGCCGCGGCCTTGGTGAAGGTCAGGATTCCGCTCAGGTCTTCGTGGGGACGGGGGATCACCTGCACGCTGACCACTTCGCCGATCCGGCTGGCGGCGGCCGCCCCGGCATCGACGGCCGCTTTCACCGCGGCGACGTCGCCTGCCACGAAGGCCGTGACCAGGCCGCTACCGATCTTGTCCCAGCCCACCAACTCGACGTTGGCGGCCTTCAGCATCGCGTCGCAGGCTTCCACCAGGGCGACGAACCCTTTGCACTCAATCATGCCTAGCGCTTCAAGCGTCGCAACGGCCATTTCGGCCCTCCTTCAGTCGGGACAAATCGGGCAAATTTCGGTCGAATCGGCAATCAAGGACGGAATAAGGTGACGTTGGTCGCGTGCACCAGGTCGCAGCAGTTGGCCTCGTCGGTGTCGATATGCACCTCGAGCTTCCAGTCAGGATTGACCCGCACGAGCAGGCCCTCGAGCGTGGTGGGGCAGGGGCTGTCCACCCGCATGTTCATCCGGTCGAGATGCTTGACGCCGTAGTAAGCGGCATCCTTCGTGCCCATGTGAACGTGGCGTTCCGCCCGGATCACTCCCTTGGGCATCACCAGGCTCCCCTTCGGCCCCACCAGGAGGCAGCCGGGCGTTCCTTCGACGTCGCCCGAGAGCCGCACCGGGATGTCGATGCCCAGGCTGATCGAGTCGGTGAACGAGAGCTCCACCTGGCTGAACTGGCGGCAAGGGCCAAGGATCCGCACGCTCGGAATCATCCGCTGGCGAGGGCCGACGACCGCGACCGTCTCGTTGGCGGCGAAGTCGGTCGCCTGGTAGAGCCGCTTCATCTCCGTGAGCTGATACCCATCCCCGAACAGGACGTTCACGTCCTCCTGGGTCAGGTGACAGTGCCGCGCGGAGATATTCGCAACGACATTCGGCTTTGCGGGGCCGACCCGCCCGTTGCCGGAAAGGCCGTTGCCGAGTTGCTGCGTCAGGATCGACCGGACGAGCTGCTCGACCAGATCTCTCGAGGCCTCGAGGCTACTCATGCGTCCTTCCTCAATCCGTCCGAGCGGAGAGCGCCATTGGCACGTCCCTCCACGTTCTCTCCCGCCATAGACGCGAGGTGAATCGTCACCCCCGCCCGCTCCACCATCGCGCGGTCCTCGTCCTCCAGGCCGGAGTCGACGACCAGGTGCTGGACCTCTTCCAAGCCGCAAAGCCTTGCAAGCGCCAACCGACCGAACTTGGAGTGGTCCGCGACGATGATCACCTCTTGACCGCAGCTCATCATCTGACGCTCGGTCTCGACCAGTAGTAGGTTCGAGTTGTAAATCCCCTCGGCCACGATTCCGCCCGCTCCCAGGACCGCCTTGCGGACGCGAATCCCCTGCATCGTGGCGATCGCCAACGGCCCCAGCGCAACGCCCGTTCGCGGGTACACGTAACCGCCGATCAAAATCAGATCGATCGAGGGACAGGACGCGACGAGCTGCGCGATCGGAAGGCTGTTGGTCACGATCTGCAACGACCGGCCCAGCAAGGAGCGCGCCACCTCCAGGGTCGTCGTTCCCCCGTCGAGCAGAACCGTGTCCCCGTCCTCGAAGAGCAGGGCGGCCGCCCGGCCGATCACCTGCTTCTCCGTCGCGGCGGTTGTGACTCGGTCTTCAAGCGCCGGCAAGGTACGCAACTCTCCCTGAAACACCGCCCCACCGTGCGTCCGCTTGATCGCCCCAGTCAGGTCGAGGTTCTCCAAATCACGGCGGACCGTGCTTTCCGACACTCCCAACGACTTGACCAGCTCATCGAGCGTGGCAAACCCCTGGCGAGCGATCAGATCCAGCAAGTGGCGGCGACGTGTTTCGGCGAGCATCAGGCCTCAGGCGATCGGTTTCGTTCACAAACCCACAAGAGAGTTTCCGGCCTCTTTCACAACTTGTCAAGAACCTTCAGAGCCGCCTGACGGAATTTGAAAGAGTTTGCAGGATTCGGACCGCAGTGATGATTGTAGGCTCGCTGTGCGGTAGACTTTTTGGTGGCGAGCTCATTCAGAGAGGACAAGCCATGCCCGAGTTACCCGAAGTGGAAACGATGGTGCGAGGGCTCCGGCCTGCGCTTGGGGGAATGACCCTGCGTGAGGTGCAAGTCCTCGACGAATTCTTGCTCGTCGGCCATACCGCCCGCGAGTTCGAGCGATTCGGCCAAGGGGCGAAGGTCGACCGAGTCGACCGTCGCGGCAAGTGGGTCGTCATCACGCTGGGTGACCGCCGTGGATTGATCGTCATCCAGCCCCGGATGACTGGAGGCTTTTGGCTCGTTCCTCCCGATCGCCCGGAACACATCCGCCTGATTTTCCGGACGAATGGGCCACGGGAGAGCATCTGGTTCTGCGACAACCGGCGCCTGGGCAAGATCGCCTGGTATCCCGGCCCCGACGAGGCTGAATTCGCGTTCGCACGATCGCACGGTCCCGACGCGCTCGTAATCACCCGGCAAGAGTTGAGTGATCGGCTCGAACGGACCGGGCGGGGGATCAAGCCGACGCTCATGGACCAGAAGGTGCTCGCTGGGATCGGCAACATTTACGCCGACGAGATCCTCTTCCGGTCGCGGATCCATCCCTCGCGTCCTGCTTCGAAGCTCTCGAACGCGGAGCTTGACCGCCTTCACGCCGCGATCCCAGCCGTGCTGGCCGAGGCGATCGCGGCGGAGGGGTCGAGCTTCGACGCGGGTTATCGTACCGTGCTCGGTCTCGAGGGGGGCTTTTTGGCCGGAAACGCGATGTACGGCCGCGGGGGACAGCCTTGCCCGAATTGTGGCGACCCGATCGAGAAGACGAAGATCGCGGGGCTGAGCGGTCGGCCAACTCACTTTTGCCCAAAGTGCCAGCCGCTGAATCCACCTCGTCGGACCAGCAAACGATGAGCGAAGGATCGCAGGCGGGATGCGATTCGTTTTCACGACGGCTCGAATCCGCCACGAGGACGACACGTTCCACGGTAACCTGTTTGCTTCAAAGCACCTCCGTCTCCGGATCTCGCCCTATTCGTCGTCGTCGATTTGCGGTATTCTGAGGTGCCACCTCAGGCTTCATCGACGGTGACGTCTTGGCAAGGAAGCCATTTCACGCCCGGGCGGCGTCCCAAGGGGGGGAGACAACCCCGTGTCCTACCGCAGCTTTAAGCACTTGCTGGGCGAGACGAGCCTGGAGCGGAAATGCCGCTTCATCTTCGGCGGCGGTATCCTCGTCCTCGTCACGGTGAGTTTCTACTGGTACGGTCAGAAGACCGAGACCCTGGTCATCAACCAGACCACCCAGACTGCGCGAATGCTCGTCAACCCCGCGTTGATGAACATTCACTACAAAGCCACGGGAAATTCCGAATTCCAGGCGCTCATCGGCATGCTCTGGGATGATCTCTCGCTCCTGGATGATCTTCCCAAGTACGAGTCGAAGATTCTCAACCCGTACAGGCCGCGGAAGAAGAATACGCCTGACGACGAGTTTGAGAGGGCCACGCTCGCTCGGTTTGTCCGCTCGGCGGGTTCCGAGGAGGCGTACCGAAAAGCCGGCAACCCACGGAAGCCGTACACCTTCGGCGATGGCACGCCGATGTGGAGCAGTAAGATCCCGCCTGGCAAGAAGGACTTTCAGTACCTCCAGGCGGTCTTGTACAAGCCCGGCTGCCTGATTGCCTGTCACGGCAGTCGCGACAGCGCCATCGACAATCACATGTCGCGGCAGACGGAGGATGGCAAATTTCAACTGGCCAAGGCGGGGGACTTCGCCGGAATGGTCTCGATCCGGCTGCCGATGGAGCCCACGAACAAGGCCATCCACAGCAATCGCGCCATCCTGATCACGGCCGCCCTCGTAACGGCGATCCTGGCGATGGTGGCCTCCTACGTGATCGTGCGCTACGTGATCGTCAAGCCGGTCAAGCATTTGCGGGACGTCTCCGACGCCATCGCGGCAGGCAAGCTCAACATCCGCAGCCAGATTCAGACGGGTGATGAATTCGAAGAGCTCTCGCATGCGTTCAACCGCATGCTTCACAACCTCGTCTCGATGCAGCAGGAATTGCGTGACGTCAACGGAGACCTCGACCGCAAGGTCGACGAACTGGCTCAGGCCAACCTGGCCCTCTTCGAGATGAACCGGCTCAAGAGCGACTTCCTGGCCACGATGAGCCACGAACTCCGCACCCCGTTGAACTCGATCATCGGCTTCTCCGAAGTGCTCGCGGGGAGCGAGCAGATCAACGAGCGACAACGACGGTACGCCTCGAACATCCAGTCTTCGGGCAAGATGCTCCTGGGAATGATTAACGACATTCTGGACCTGGCCAAGATCGAGAGTGGCAAGATGGAGGTGCGGACCGAGGACTTCTCGATCCGCGACGTCTGCGAAGCCTTGACCAGCCTCGCCCGCCCGATCGCGGAACGGAAGAACATCGACCTCGAATGCCGGCTCGACGAGGCCATCCCGTTGCTCCGACAGGACTCGGGCAAGCTCCGCCAGATCCTCTATAACCTGCTCTCCAACGCGATCAAGTTCACGCCTGAGGGGGGCCGCGTCTCGTTGCGGGCCAGGACCGAAGGGCGGCACGTCGTCATCGATGTGGCCGACACGGGCATTGGAATCGCCGAGGAGGACCGCGAGAAGATCTTCGAGAAGTTCCGCCAGGCGGGGGGGCCCGGCCAGGAAGACAGTGTGCTGACCCGTGAGCACCAGGGCACCGGGCTCGGCCTTTCGATCGTTCGCGAGTTGACCAAGCTGCTCGGGGGAGACATTTTCCTCGAGAGTCGGCCAGGGCAGGGGAGCACCTTCACCGTCCGGCTCCCGATGCAACTGCCGGGGAATCGCAAGTTCGAGGTCAACCTCAGCGACGAGCGGATCGACCTCTCCAAGGCTCGCCGCATCGAAGCACGGCCCCAACTTCCTCACGGCCCGACGGCCTCGGGAGACGCGGGGCCGCCGCACGGAAGTCCGCACGTCCCGTTCGGCGAAACGATCCGTGGTTCGGGAAGAAATTATTGACGAGACCCCCGCAGAATCCTAAACTTTGAGGTCCCGCCTTCTGACCGTCTCGGTTGAATCGACTCGAGGGATAATGCTATCCCTCGACTTCTTGAGCTTACACCTTGTCTGATACTCCACGGATGATCCCGGCATGGATCCTAAGACCACGCGCTCTGCACCCTCGCGCCGTCCTTCCCGCTTGTCTTCTCCCTGGCTCCTTCTTGCGGTCGCTCTACTCTGCACCCCACCCCTGATTTACTGGTCCATCACCTTCCAGTCGGCTCGAGACATCGGCTACGGAGATTTCATTCAACGGCTCGAGAAAGGGGAGATTCGTTCGGCCAAGGTGGGCCCGACCTGGATCACCGGTGAACTGAAAACCAAAGGCCCGACGTCCCGCTCCGTGCATTTCTCCACCTCCCGAGTCGGCCTCGAGGACGACCAGCAGCTCTTCCGGCTGCTCCGCGAGAAGCTCGGCACCGATTATCAAGGGGAGGCCGGCCCTTCGCTCGTTCAGACGGTCGTGCTCCCTTCGTTTACCCTGACGTTCCTGATCGTTGCTCTCTGGATCATGATGAAACGATCGGGCGGCATGGGATCGGCGATGGCGTTCGCCAAGAGTCGTCCCAAGGTCTACGAGAAGGATGAGCGTCGGGTTACTTTCGATGACGTCGCGGGCAATGAAGAAGCGGTGACGGAACTGCGTGAAGTCGTCGAGTTCCTCCGGACGCCGGAGAAGTACCAGGCGCTGGGCGGAAGAATTCCCAAGGGGGTTCTGTTGGCCGGGCCACCCGGCACGGGCAAAACGCTCCTGGCCAAGGCGGTGGCGGGCGAGGCGGGAGTTCCCTTTTTCTCGCTCTCCGGTTCCGACTTCGTCGAGATGTTCGTAGGCGTCGGCGCCGCGCGGGTCCGGAGCTTGTTTCAGCAAGCTGAGGCCAAGGCTCCCTGCCTGATCTTCATCGACGAGCTCGACGCACTGGGCAAGGCGCGAGGGACCGGTGGAGGGAACCACGACGAACGCGACCAGACTCTGAATCAGCTCCTCGTTCAAATGGATGGTTTCAACTCCAATAACGGCATCATTCTCATCGCCGCCACCAACCGGCCCGAGATGCTCGACCCCGCCCTGGTGCGCCCGGGCCGGTTCGATCGCCAAGTCGTGGTTGACCGACCCGACATCCTCGGCCGTGAGGATATCCTCAAGGTCCACGTCAAGACCGTGGCCCTTGATGAGGAAATCAACCTCCGGCAAATCGCCGCGATGACTTCAGGGTTCGTCGGCGCGGACCTGGCCAACCTCGTGAACGAGGCGGCCCTGCTCGCGGCCCGGAAGGGAAAGACCAAGGTCGGTTCGGTGGAGTTCCAGGAAGGGGTCGAGCGCGTGATCGCAGGTCCCGAGAAACGTCAGCGCGTCCTCGTCCCCGAGGAAAAGCTGCGAATCGCGTACCACGAGGCAGGCCACGCCCTGGTGTCGCGCAGCCTGCCCCAGACCGACCCGGTTCACAAGATCACGATCCTGGGACGCGGCACGGCGGCTCTCGGTTACACGATGTATCGTCCTGAGGACGATCGCTTCCTCCATACCCGAACCTGGCTGGAGAGCACGATCTGCTCTCTGCTCGGAGGGACGGTCGCCGAAGAAATCGTCTACGGCGAAGTGTCCGACGGCGCGACCAGCGACCTCCAACGCGCCACACAGATCGCCCGGCGAATGGTCACCGACTTCGGTATGAGTCCCAAAATCGGTCGAGTCAGCTACCAGACCGACGGGCGAAGCCCTTTCCTCAACGGAGGAGGAGCCAACGATTACGCGTGCAGCCCGCGGACCGCACGCGAAATCGACCTCGAGGTCCGTCGGATTCTCGACGAGGCTCAAAGGGCTTCCGGGCGGATCCTCTCCGAGCGAAGAGACGCACTCGAAGAGATCACCCGAAACCTCATGGATCATGAGTCGATCGATGCCAGCGAACTCCAGAGCATTCTCGACGCCTACCCCTACGAGATTCGGCCTCTCTCCGACTTGGTGTAATCACCATTCAGAACGCGATTTTTCTCGATTCCCCCGAGACTGCGGGCATCCAGCCCGCAGTCTTCTATTTAAATCCATGCAAAACTAGATACAAAGCTTCGCCGAACCCATTTTCCTCGACGGCGTCGTGATCGTCCTGGGCATCAATGTGGGCCCAACGATTCCCGTTGGGTGGGCACGGCCCACCATCTTAACTTCCTAATGAGCAAGGAGATAGGGATGGTGGGCAGTGCCCACCCTACAAGTGGGATTCAATCACAAGTGAATTCTAGATTCAGAACCGGTTCGGCGTAGCTCTAGAGTGAGTATGGAATTGCGGGTGGGGTGCGGACGCGCCTCAGGGATTCCATGGCTGCAGGGGCGGTCGTCTCGTCAACGAGCCCCTCAGAATCCGATCCTCGGCCCACGACGGCGAGGCTGAACGGGTCACCTGGGAGACGGTTCTCTCATTTCGGTCGGTGTCAAAACCGGGGTTGGCTCGTGAAGGAGGCGCTCGGCCGCGAGCGCAAACCGGCCTTCCGTGCTCCGTCCGGCAAGACGGTCGAACCGCAGCCTCGTGTAGCTCACCAAGACGAGCATTGCGACAACGTAGGGTGCATAGCCAATCACGAGTTGCACAACGGACATTGCCGACGCGTACCGGCGCATGTTGACAGGGACGATCGCGAGCGTCTCAGACATCACCGTGATCGTGATAAAGAGCAGCAACCAAGCAATGGCCGTGAGGATCGCGGCGATGATCGAGCAAGCGACCAACGCGCCGAGCCAGATACCGATCGTGACCGTCATGGCCCGCGTGGAAGTTGTCGAGGCAAGTGACGCGCGAATACCCACCGCGGCCATGAACCCGCCGACGACTAGGGTTCCAATAACCAGTCTGGCGTAATCTCCTCCTGACATCGCCCCGACAGCGAACGAGAGACTCCAGGCGAGAACCGCCGCGGCGAATAGCCAACGGAGCGCGAAGAGCGAACCCCAGAGCTTCGCGCGGATGATTTCCTTGGCCTCCAGAGGACTGGTCAAAATCGCATCCCAGGTCCCGCGCTCGCGCTCCGACGCAATCGTCACTGCAGCGCGAAGGCCAACCGCCCACTGGATCAACCAGGAGAGAATCAACCCGGATTCCCCCACGGCAATCTTCAGCATGGACTGAGCCCACCCATACCATTCTTGACCGCTAGCGGGCGCTTGCCACTTGGCCCAGATCATCACGCCGGCCATCGTCAGGCTGCCGATACCGAGGAGCAACGTCAGGCAGGCGCACACCCACCACCCCAACCCGCCAAGCGTTCCCGCGCGTTCGATATAAAGCTCTTTCCAGATCATCGGCCGGTCGCCGCGGAGCGGAGGAACCCGGCCTCGGCGTTTGCCAGTCCGGCCGACCTGGGCACCGTCGAGTTGGCCCAGGCAGTTGGGAGCAAGTCGCCAGGAGGCAACGGCAAGCCCAATCAGCCCGAGAGCCATCCAGAGCCCACTTGAGAGCAAGGCCGGCTCATACCTTTCCTCCCAGACGAGACTCCCCAGCGTGCTGTACGGGTTCAGCAACAGTAACCACTCGAGAGGCCCGAGCGATAGTTTGAGTGCGTTGGCCAGTGGACCGAGAAGGAACACCAGATCGATCAGGTAGACCGAAAGAAGCGCGTCCCGGCCCCGCCGTGACACGGCCGAGATCGCCATCGATAACCCGCCCCCGCCAAAACCAACGGCGGTCGGCAAGAGCAGGAGAACTCCCATGGTCTTCGCGTCGGAACCGGTCAGCGCGGCGAACAGAACGATCGACGGCACTCCCACGAGCAGGATCATCAGAACCTGGGTCATCTTGCCTGCGAATCGCCCGAGAACCACTTCTCGCGAGTTCAACCTGGTGGTAAGGAGCAAGCCGAGCGCCCCTCGCTCCTTCTCACCGGCGAGCGTTCCCGCCAGCACCGCCGGCGAGATGACGAGGGCAATTGTCAGCAAGATCCCCTCAACGAGTGTCAGACCGAATCGAAACTCGATGTAGGGACGATAGTCGGGGATGGAATAAACGCAGATCCAACCGTACCAGAGGTCGATCATCGTGACCGACAGAATGGCGAGCGCGGCCAAGGTCCGCACAAGAATGAGCCAACCGCGCGCCAGGGCCCTGCGGCACTCTGACTCGACGAGCGGACCGAACACCGCTGACAAGAGGGTCACCACGAGACGTCGGGCTCCTGCGTCTTGGCCGAGTCCGAACAGGCGGCTCGCGCACTCGGGCGGCTGAGCAACCAGAGCGAGACGATGGGGTAAATCGATCCCACGATCATCATGGCCACGGCACACGACGTGAACCAGACCAGCATCGCCTTGGTGAGCGTATCAGCAAATCCTGGCGGTAACTTCTGGCCCGCGGCCTGCTGCTGCGCCATGGCCTGCATCTGAAATTTGGTCATACCCACAGCGAGCTTCGGAATGATGGCGATCGTCGCGTAGCCGTAGACCAAAACCAGCCGAATGATCTTCAGTGCGGCGACTCCCAGGCCAAGCTTGATCCCCCACGGTCTTCGCAGCACCAACCCGATCCCCGCCGTCAAGAGCAGGAGATTCAGCAGTAGTCCACTCAAAAACTCAAACCAAACATAAATCAGAATGGGACGGTCCTCGAGGCCCATCGCTCCGAAATCCATCTGAGGGACTTTCGGAGGTTGCGGCTGGGCCTCGTAGACCTTCCGCCTCTCACCGACCGCGGCCTTCGCCTCGTCGGTCGTGGCGGCTTCCTCCTCGGCCTTAAATGCATCGAGGACGGCTTTCCGCTCCGAGTCCTGCTTCGCCTCGATATCCTTCTGGAACTTCACCATCGTCTTCGAAAACATAGGGATCGACGTGTAATAACCGATGGAACAGAGCCCACAGATCATCAACGCTGAGGCAAAAACAATATTCAGAATGCCGAGAACCTTGGGAATCCGTGGGTTGGGGACCACGTACGAGGAGGACGACACGGGTTCCATATCACTCTTTGCTCCGCAGAGGGATGGATCGCCTTGAAGCGCGCGGCTCTGCCAGGTCAATCGTCGAACACGCAGAATTATTTCGTCGAAACCATTGAGCGCAAGCACTCCCGGCTTCCGGAGACGTGTTTACTTTACACTCGTCGGAGGTTTGGCGATACGTGGAACTCGTAGGATCTGGAGCGGATTGCTTGCGAGAAGGGTGCGAAGCTTGGAGACCAACTCACCTCGCCTGAACGCACCGGTGAGCCACTCAGCCCCGGTCACGATGAGGCGATCTTAGCTGCCCAGCCGCATAGCCAACTTTCGCGGCTTCCCATCGGCCGGCGCCCCCGATTGTCGGCCTAGGGCCGGTAGCGGCTCGCGACCCGTTCCAGGTGCTCAGCATTCTCGACAGCCTGTACCTGTAAGGAACGGGCGTCCGTGAGAACCACCTGGAGAATCGCCTTCTCAGCGGCCGTCGTGGCCCGCTTCACCCGCATCTGGCGGTCCTTGACGACACCTTCCCAAAAAGGCAGTTGGAGCCGGGCCTGGTAAGCGCGGGTGGCATGAACGTGGGCGGCCTCAAGGTGGGCCACGCTCGCCCGAAGCGCGAAGGCCGCGGTGACGAGCGAGGCCAGAGTCGTGATGAGGAGGAATTCACGGAATCGAACCCGGGGCATTCGCATCGCCGAGAGTCCTTATGATCCGGCAAAGTCCACGGCGCCGGTTACGACAGTTCTCCCTCGCGTTCCTCAGAGCCGGACACCTCGTCGAGACAGCATGCCGCCTTGACGCTCGGGCGGGTCAGGATGACCAGGGTGACCGCCGGGTAAATCAGGCAGAGAATCATGCCGAACAGGGCGAGGATATAAGCCATCGCGACCATGTTCAAGGCAAAGTTCTCTGCCGTGTATTGGACGGGGGGAGGGCTGGTCCGCCCCTGACTCAGAGTGGCGTTCGCTTTCGCGATGATGACTTTGCCGAGTTCGGTGGGGGCAACCGCCTGAAGCGCTCGATGCGCCTGGGGGACGATCACGATCGTGAAGAACAAGGTCAACGCGATGATCCGTCCGATCTTCAGGAGGGCCACCCAGATGGCCATCTTCCGCGCCCAGACCCGAAGTTGGGTCAGGCCGATCCCCGAGGCGAGCATCAGTAGGTTGAGCACCGGACCCGTCGCGAAATCGGCCCAGTAATACCAGTTGAGCAAGAGCAGGACATAGTTGATCGACTTAAGATCAATATGCTTCTCAAGGTTCTTCTGATGACTCGTGCTGAGCTCCAGCCGTTCGGCCCGCAACGCCGCTTTTTTCGCGTCGTCGGTGGTCGACTCCTCGCGAGTTTGAAGCTCGAGAATCTGTCGTTGGCGATACTGATCATAAAAATTCTGCGCATCGCCCGGTTCAAGTTTGAACGGCTGGTTTTGGGTGAACGACGGGCCAATCAAATCCAGGGGCCCGAGCCCGATCAGGAAGAGAAAGAAACCAAAGGCGACGTTCAAAGAACCGATCGCTTTGGGAAGTCCGGGCTTGGGTGGAACCGTCACGACTGTGGGAGGCGAATCCATGGATTATCCTAAGATCACGATGCGAGACGAATTTGGGTTGGTTTGGTCATCGGCTGCTTGAGACCTGGCTCGTCGTCGGCCCGGACGTGCCAGCCGAGCATTCAAGGGACGGTGCCTCGATCCATTGAGCGGCTCATTTCAACTGCCAGCGGACCGGGACGAGGTTACTGACAACGCGAGGATCGGCGGAGTTTGCCGCCTCCCCCCCCAGGCTCAGGGCGACGGAGACCGGAGCGTTTGCGGCCAGCCCCGCGGCCGACATCCGTGACCGGTCGATCATTACCGTCAGGCGTCTTGAACGATCGGGTTCGGTCGTCGCCAGGCGGTGGGACATGTGCCCCCCTCCCGGCAGGTAAACATTGACCCACCATTCCGTTCCCGACACGGGCAGGGGGTCCGACCAGCGAACCTCGAGTGGGACCTCGTAAAACCAGCGGCCCAGGGGGGTGATCCGTCGGACCGGCCCCGCCAGGCCCCCGAGTCGAGCAAGTTGTCCTTTGGCAAACGTCGGTGTCTGAACCCGGTTCTCGACCGCTGCGACGAACCAGAGCGATGCAATCTTTCGATCCGCCAGGGCGCGCCAGCTCGATTCGGGCAGCGTTCCCTGAAGCGTCACCGTGGCTCGATCGGGGTCGAACTGCGCCTCGAGCTTCGCCAGCCTCGGATCTCCTGCAAGCGTCTTCTTTACGAGGTCCGAACCGGTCTGCGCATCGAGGTCGAACACGGGGCGGACGCCCACATACGGATCCGGGCCGGTCGAGTCGGCGTCGGACACCTCGATCTTCGTCACGGACTCAGCCGGCTCCGTGCGAAAGTGCCCGCCCAACCGAGCAAAGCCATCGGGCGGTGCGGTCGCCCATTCGGCAGCATTCCCGAAGGTATGAAACAAGTGCCATGGGCTCGCCTGAAACTGGGGCACACCCAAGCCGGGTCGAGTCGACGCCGTGGTATCTCCCGGGAGAGTCGGTTCCGAGCCGAGGAAGTTCGCCCCCTCGACATTCAACGGCTCTTCCCCCCACCAGAAGCGAGTCGAGCGACCGGCCCTGGCTGCGCGGTCCCACTCGGGGACGGTTGGCAGGCGGTAGACCACTCCGGAACGATCGAGCTTCCCCAGCTGGGCGAGGAGGGCCTGTGCCTTCCGAGGCGTGAGGCCGATCGCCGGCTGCGCGGGGGATTCGAGCAAGAATTCATCAGACCGACCTGCGCGGGGATCATAATCGGAGAGCAGGCGACCGGCCTGGGCATTGCTCACCTCGGTGGTCGCGATGAAGAAACCAGGCTGAGCGTTGGAGCCGGGCACGCGGACGAACTGCAAAGCCTCGGGCCCGGGCCTCGGCAAGAGTCGTGCTTCGCCGGGAGGACCAGCCAGGGGGGTTCCCCAACCGATAGGTCCCACGGCCTGATCCGAATCTTCGGCACGAGGATGGGGGAAGTCGTCGATTCTCGCTTCGATCGCATTGCTCAGCTCCGCATTCGTCGCCGGATCGAGCACACTCACGCGAATGAGGACCGAAGCGGGCCGCAAGTTCCTGACGGCCGAGGCCGGCACGTACACCGGGATGCGCCGCGGAGATTGCCCCGGCTCGACTCGTAAGGGCTGGGTTTCCACCTGTCCGAGCGGCAAAACGATTCGTAGCGCGAATTGTCCCGAGAGGCCGCGCGGCCACCCGGTCCTCGCCGTCAGCTCGAACGAATCACGGCCTCCTCCAGGAAAATGGACCGCGGGTTGGTCCCAGCCCAAGAGCTGGACGCGCTCTGCCGCGAACGCCATCCCATGGCCGTACGCCAAGGCTTGGCACAATCCAAGTGCAAGGAGCAGGTGCCGCTGGTTCATCGAAGGCTCCGAAAAAAATGGCGTGTGGGGGAGTTGCGAGTCCGCCAGGGTCCGGCTCGAACTACCCCCGGTGCCAGGACAATCCTCCGGGAATTGTCCGCAAGGTCGGTCTCAGCGTACCATAAAAGTGCGGGAACGGCCCGACATTGAATCCCACTGGAACCGCCTCCGATGCCTCCGCTTTATCGCATGCCGGTCTTCTATGCGTTCGCCCTGCTGATCACAGGTGCGTATGCGATCGGAACATGGTCGGCTTCGGACCGGACAAGCCAGCGACCGACACCTCAACGCACGACCGCTCCTCCCCCGGATCGAGCCGCGCTTCGCGCCCCGATCGTCGAGTCGCCAACCACCGGACTCATGGACGGGATCTTGCGCACATCGGAAGGGCTGAGGCGCAAGGTCTTGATCAAAGATCTGGACGTCCTCTGTCAGAGCGAACCCAGCGGAGGCACGGTCGCGAACTCGCCACTCGATTATTTTGCCATCCGATACGTTTATGGTGAATCCCCCACGGATCGACCGACCGCCTTCCAACTCGGCTCGAAGGAGGAGGCTTCGCCGTGCTGGGTCCCCTCGGCATCAGTCCTGGAGTGGGACACCCGCCTGATGGCCCGACCGACGCCAAGGCAGGGACGTCCCCCCCTGGTGATCTATCGGGAAGCGGCGTGCCTCCTCGACGTGCTGGCCCATCGCCCTTGCCCGCGGCATGCGGGGCATTGCCCGACGGAAGGGGAAGAACGTTCCGACGGGGCAGGGACTCCAGCGCTCGGAATGCCGATCCTCACGTCGCGGTCGATTCCCCAGCCGGACGATTCGAACAAGACGATCTTCCAGGTCGCCAGCCTGGTCCGTGACCAGGCCCCGCCACCTCCTCCCCCCGCCGCGCCACCGAAGGACTTCCTCCCTTCATTGCGCAGGGTCGATATCGCCTTTGTGATCGATACCACGGCCTCAATGCAAGCGACGATCGTCGCCTCGCGAACGCTGGCTCAGCAACTCATTGCCGATGCCGCCGATCGGCACCGTGACGTGACGATCCGTTTGGCCCTCGTCGACTACCGTGACGACTCCCCGGCCTTCGGCCACACCGCGAGGATCGTTACGCGGTTCACCAACGCCGTCAACTTCCTCGCCGCACTGGAGACGCTGAGCGCCGCTCGTCGCGGCGATGGTTCGATTGACGAAGCGGTGTTCGATGGACTGGCCCAGGCCCTCCCGGCCGGCCCCGGCGATCGGCCCGGATCACCCCACCTCGACTGGCCGTCGGGACGGGCCGGCGAGCTCGCGACCAAGATGATCGTCCTGCTCGGCGACGCGCCCGACCATGCTCAGGACCTGTCACGCGCCCGGTCGCTGGCCAAACGGGCCAAGCAGGCCGGAATCACGATCGCCACCGTCGCGCTCGACCGACCGGGTACGCTCTCGCGACAGGAACTGGCTCGGTACCGCGCTCAGTGGCAAACCCTGGCCGAGGACTCCTTCTTGCCACTCGAGAAGGACAAGGGTTTCACCCAAACGGTCCCTCCTCTCGCGTTGCAATTGGCTGACGCCGATCAACTCGTCGCCATGCTCCAGGCCATCATCAACGACCGGATCAAGTACGCCCGGGACCTCGCGGCGCTGGCCACGGCCGAGGCAGAGGGAAGACTCACCGATTACGTCAACAGCCAGGGTCTGACCCTCGACCAGGTCGCGCCGGTGCTCGTCGACCTCCACCGCGACGAGTCGTCGGGACAGGCTCGACCCGATCCTCGATTTCAGGGTCGGAAAGCCCCGTCAGTCCGCGTCGGTTGGATTGGGGAACAAAGTGACGGGCAGCCGATCGTTTCGGTCGAAACCTTGATGTCACGTCAGGAACTTGGCTCGCTCATCGACGAGTTGACGCAACTTCAACTGGCCGCGCAAGGCACCGCTCGCGACCTGGCCGAGCTGGCCCAGATCGGCACCGCCGCCGCCGCCGGCGAGGCAAGCTTCCTGGCGACCGACCGGGGGACGCAGACGTTCGCCGACCACCTCCGCCGTCGTCAGGGCCTCCCCCCCGCGCGACCCGACAGTCTGCTCCACCGCACCCAGGCGGACCTTCTCCAGGCCGACGATATCTCCAGGGCCGCGCTCAACGATCGACTCGCCACCACCCTGTCCGAACTCATCAAACGACGGAACTCGTCCGACTGGGGCGACCCCCGCCGCACGATTGATGGCATGGCGCTCATTCCCTATTCGCTCATCGATTTCTGAGGGAACGCCCCAGGCAGAGTCCATCACGTCCTCACGTTCGTTTGACTTTTCCAAAACGTCGTCCCGACAAAGTTCGAGGCAATCACGCCTCCGCGCAGGCATATTCGAGCTAAGCTTGAATCACTTGGAACCGTTTTCGCTTGCAGTGGATTGGATCTTCATCTCGTGGGGAGTCCTCATCCTGCAAAGGGAGCTGCTTGGCCATGTGGAAATTGCTCTCGCGTTCTGAGGTACCAAGACCGACGGAATCCATTCCGAATCCGAAGGCCCACCAATCCGCCGATACTCCGCGACAACAAACCAGCGCGGCACCATCGACGACGATCCCCCCCGGGACGCAATCGGACAGCCTGAGCAGCGAGGCCAGTCTGCGAAATCGCCGGGAATCACCCCGCTACTCGGCCGTCAAGGAAAGTCTCTGGCTGGGATGGTGGGCAGAGGATGAGTTCGTCCTCGTCGACGCTGAACTCGTGAATATCAGCGAAGGCGGAGTGCAAATCGCAGTCGCGACGGCCCCGCCGCAGGACAGGTTGTCTGGATGCGACTGGAAGGGACCTCCACGCAGAGCAGTCTCGCCGCCCTGGTTCTCGAATCGCGGTGGGTAACTCTAAGACGCCACTACAACGTCCGGCTCGAGTTTCAGGAACGGTGCCCGTCTGACTTCTACAACTCAGCCATTTTCGGTGAGTAATCCGCGCCACCGTTCGTGATCGTCACAACTTCTTGACCGCGATGATCGACCGACACAGAGGGCTCCCGCTATACGCTCCGGGGAGCCCTTTTTTTTTGTCCCCGGCATCAGTGTGTTCCGGCCTTGGGTCGTGGCAAGAATTGCCGTGAGTCTGTACGAGCTCTCCGACCGCTGGACCGAATTCTTTGCCTGATTCCCCCGAAGTCGCTAAAGGATCAGGTCTTCCCTGTCGAAAATGTTTAACAGCGAAGGATCAATGGGTCACCAAGGGCGACATCATATGACCCCATTGAACGGATGAACTTGCAATAACGACTCTTCGATGTCGCGGAGATAGACCGATGGTACTGCGACTGATCTTGGTGAGTCTTGTCGCCGGGCTTGGATGTGACATGCCGACTCGGCACGAACTGGATACGATGGCCCAATCTGCGCAACAATGGGTGAATACCCGCCTTGCTGACTGGGATTTTCAAACGACGTCCGACGACGAGAGCTACGTCCTCATCGCCGACCCCGCCCAGACCACGCTGCCTCCGGCAGCTCCCGCCCCCGCCCCCGTGTCAGACAATGACTTTGCCGGTGTTCTTGCAGAGAATGTTGCCTTGTTCGCTCAAGACGAGCTCGCGAGCTCAACCCGTGAAATGGACCAATTTGTGAAGAACGGCGACCAGCTCGCCACCGTCGATTCGTCGAAATCCCTCGCGATCGACCTGCCCACGGCCCCCGCCGACATGGTGATCGATGAGTCGATCCCCACCGATATTACGGAGATTGCGTTCGAGGGTTGGAACCAAGAGTCGACCGAGAGTCACCCCGGCGAAGTGGTGAGCTCGACCCCGGCACACCAACTCGACCTGGCATTCGATGGAGTGATCGAGGAAACGATCACCAGCTTCGCGGTTGATGCCGCAACCCTGGCCGCTTCGACCCCAAGCCCGGACAATGATTCGTTCGAGACCGACGTGAGAGGCAAGGCTGAGAATCGCCTGACGAACGCCGTTCGCTTGACCCGCGAGGCTGTCGTCGCCTGGGCAAGCCTGCTCCACGGCCCCGCGGTCGTCACCATCGCCCCCTGACACCTCCTCTCAGCTTCAGCATGAAATGACGACGACCCGAAGCCCAAGTGGCCTCGGGTCGTTTTTTTATTGGATTCGAGGGTCGCGGCAGGGGAGACCTCCTGCTCGTGCATCTCGCCCCACGTGAGGGTCATTCTTGAGCACTATAACCGATTGACATAGCAGGCGTTTAGAGCGAAACTCAGCGGTTATGAAGCAGATTTATTACACGCAGTGCCCGATCGGATACGGGCTGGGTGCGAGTAATGGTTTTCAGATCAAAAGGCTCACGCCGGGTTACCCGATCTCGGGTGACTTTCGGTATCTGGGCCTTCGTGCGTTCCTGGCAGGGACGCGGACGATGGCTCCGTCCGCACTCCGTTACCGCCGCAACGAGCAAGGCGAAGCCGAGGTGGCCTGGCTCGCTCCGCGGAGCCATGAATATGACACCGAACGCGGCCGTTGGGGGAGACCGGGAGGCCACTTCGCTCACGGCTTGCTCCTTGATGACACGGAGCTGGAAACACTGGGCAATTGGCCCGCGGGCCTGTTCAACCGCCCGCTCTGGATCCGATCCGACCCAGTTCCGAGCCGAGGGGAACCCCCAGCGGCCCTCGAGTTGTCGGTCGCCGACTTGAGCGATCCACCTGGCTTCGATGCCTTCGACAAACTCGTCCCGGGGACAGACGCGACGTTGCTGGCTCAACTGTTGACGAGCCTGGCCGCGGTTGTCCGCGAAGGGCGGACCCTGTTCCTGATCGACGACCCCGAACGACTCGCCGATCGGATCGCACTGCTGACCCTCGCCTTCCCCGCCGCTTGGCGGCCCGCCCTCACGTTTTCCACCTACCACGACCGCCCCGAGGAACTTCCGGGGTTCCGAATTCAGGGATCGATTCCCGCCGCGCGTCCGAATCGGCATGCCCTGCTTGCGAACGGGATTGTGGCGGATCTCGGCTCAGGCCGCATCGAACCGCAAATCGAGCCGACCCCTTGGGCGACGACGCTGGCGAATTGGCTCACAGCCCGAGGTCCGGCGAACCGATGGGCGTGGGAGGAGACCGCGCGGCGTGCCGGCATCGCCCGGTCGAGTTGCGCCACCGATTCGATCTGGACCGACGAGTGGCTCAACCAACTTCACGACTTCGATCGCCTGGCCCACCCCAAGAGGAATGCGCCTGCGGAGACTGGCGAATGGGCGGAATTGGCGAGTTTGACCCGCTGGGCAAGGCGGCACGGGCTGGCCGAAGAATTGGTCAAGGCGCGTCCTCCCTCGTGGTGGCGGGAGGTGACTGGTGGATCGAACGACGCAAGGCTCGCCTTGCGGGAACATCTGGCTCAGCCATCCGCCTGGATCCCCGATGACGAGCCAGGCGGATGGGGTGAATTGATTGCCCGCTGGTCGCGCGATCTGGCACCGAACGAGCGGATCTCCTTGATCGAAGCGGCGCTAGGGTCGGCGCCGGCGGCGGACCGTCCTGGGTTCGTGCGTGCCTTGATCGGCGCGCTGCCCGACCCCGAGGCCCGAGAGACGCTCCGTTGGCTCCAGGCACTCCCTTCGAGCGATCGGGCGCTCTTGCTCGCTCTCGGCGTTCGAAGCGCAGTGGCCGACGCCCTCAAGAATCAGGACACGCGGCCGATCCGCAGCGTACTTGTGCAGGCCTTCGGCCTGCCGGAGTCGCTGCCCGCCGTGCTCGACGCCCTCGCCGCCGAAGCGGCGACCCAGCCTTCGGCAATCGAGGAAATGGCGGCTTGGATTGCCAGGGCACTCGAACCGGCGGGCCCCGGCCCGTTGCGATCGTCGTGCGCTGGGCACTCCGCCAGGGGGATGCGGCGAAGCTCTGGCTCAAGCCCTATTTGCGACGAGTCTTTGCGGATCCGACGAACCGAGAAGGCTGGCAGACCCTCTATAAGATGGTCCCGCAGCCGTTGCAAAGTGAGTTCGGAACTGTCGCGCTCGAAATCGGTCGGGATCCTACTCTGCCGGATGAAGCCTTTCGCTGGGCCGTGGAAGAGGTTCTCCTGACGCTCCCGGAGGGAAACCGTCCTCAGTCCTCAGGTTGGGCCGGTCTCTACCTCGATCGGACCCCGTCGGGCCTCGACCTCTTGAAACGACTCTTCACCAAGGAATACCGCAGGATAGGCCTGGCGCAATGGGTCGAACAGGCCCGGGTCCGGGGGGAACTCTCGGAAGCACAGCAGGAGCGCATCGCTGACTGTGAGCAATATGCTCGGGTGCTCCGAACAGGAGATGCTCGCTCGCTCCTGAACATCAAACTACCGGGCATCCCTGCCACGGAGCGGGGGGCGATTCTCAGCCAGATCCTTCGCCATATGGGCGGAGGCTCGAACGATACGTTGAACCTCGCGCTCGACACTTGCCGCGACTCCTGGCCAGATGCGTTCCAGGCCGGGCAGCCGGGAATTGGCGGGCTGGCGCGTGCACTCGCGGAACCCTTGCTGGCCGATCGGGCCAATCCGACGGTCTGGTTCGATCGGCTCGTCGGACTCCTCGACCGGCTGGGACTGACCCGAGACGGCGTTGACGGCTTCGAGTGCGACAGCCTGGCGGCCGAGATCAGCGCCGAGACTCTGCGGCGGGCCGGTCCCTCGTTCGACGTCTGGAGTGTTCGCCAATTCCTGCTCCAGAACGATCGATCATGGCGTCTCCTCGCGGCCGACGTCGGTCGGGATCTGGCAGGAAAATCGATTTCAGCCCGTCTGGAAATCCTCGAAGTATGGGACCGGTCGCTCAACAAGGGGATGCATACGGCACGTTTTTTCGAAGTCTGGTTGAACGTGTGCGATGGTCCCACGCTGGCCGCCACTGTCGCGACTCGAGCCGCCGCCCTGAAATCGCTGGGTCCCATTCCCTGGTGGCGATCGACTCAAGATCCAGACTCCTGCAATGACCTCCGCGATGCGTTCGCGACGCTCTCACCGATGGCGCCCTTGCCCGAGGAAGGACTGACCTCGGTTCAGCACTGGATGAGGCCCACCCCCAGGCCGGCCGATCCCCGCTCGACCAGCGAGGACTCGCCACTCCCGGAATTGCTCGAACTTTTGGAGCCCCGGATCGCGGATCACACACCTGTGCTCTCACGCCAAGGCGCTGCGCGCTGGCGTTGCCTGGAAGCACTTTCCGCGATTTATCGAACCGGAATCGGCAGCGCTTCCTGCTGGCAAAGTCTGGCCGGCTGGAAACACGTGCTCCCGCTGGGTGAGCTCGAGTCGGCGGACCGCTACCGTTTCGTCTCCTGGTTCATTCTTCGCGTCGACGAATTTGAACCGTTTCATATTGCCCGGTTCGCGAAATGGCTTTTCGAGTCGGGGTTGTCCGACGCGGATCGGCTGTCTCGATGGGCCGAGGAACTGGACGAAATTGGAGCGGTTACTGATGCGATCAAGCTGGCGCGGGCTCCCCTGGTCGGCGACTTGCGCATGGAACTCAGGAATGTGATCCGCGACGCCCGGGAATCCGGCAGCAGAAAATCGCGATCGCCCGATTCCCCCCCCGACCCGTAATCGGTTAATATCGCCCCCGTAACACCCAGCGTCACAGCTTGCCTGGATAGGCTTGATGCCGGCCACTTAGGAGCGAGAGCGAATGTCATTGCAGGGGGCTGGCCCCTTCGTGGTCGGAATCGACCTGGGAGGCACCAAAACGCTGGCGGGGGTTGTGGGAGCCGACAACCAAATCCTCGGACGTAGCAAGCGATCAACCCCGGCCAAGGAGGGGGGACCCGCCATTGTTCAGACCATCGTCCAGTGCGTGGACGACGCTCTCAAGAATGCCGGACTCACGCGAGACGACATCGCCGCGGCAGGCATCGGATCTCCCGGTCCGTTGAATCCTGAAACGGGCGTCGTCCTCTTCAGCGCCAACCTGAACATCCGCAACTTTCCGCTCGGACCCGACCTCTCGGCCATCCTCAATCGGCCGGTGCTCCTTCAAAATGATGTTCGGGTCGGAGGCTATGGCGAATTTCGCCTGGGAGCCGGCGTCGGCTATCAAAATATCGTCGCCGCGTTCGTCGGAACCGGGATCGGCGGCTGCCTGATCCTCGATGGCAAGATTTTCACGGGATCGACCGGCAACGCCGGCGAGCTTGGCCATATCATCGTCAAGGCGGGCGGCCCCAAGTGCGGCTGCGGCGCCCACGGATGCGTCGAAGCCCTCGCCAGCAAGACGGCCATCGCACACCGAATTTCGAAGGCGATCCGAAAGGGACACCCGACGCTCCTGAGCGACAAGCTCTCGAAGAAGTCAGGGCGCCTCAAGAGCGGCGAGCTTGCCGACGCCATCGCTCACCACGATCAGGTCGCGATCCGCGAAGTCCACCGCGCTGCACATTACCTGGGCGTCGGCCTGAGCGGCCTGTCGAACGTGCTCGGACCCGAGGTGTTCATCATCGGCGGTGGGGTGGCGGGAGCCCTCGGCGAACCCTATGTCGATCTGGTGCGGGCCTCGGCACGTCGCCACATGCTGACGGATCCGGATAAAAAGATCCGAATCGTTCGGGCAGCGCTCGGCGACGATGCCGGAATCCTGGGAGCGTCACTCCTCGCCCGCGAGAAGTTCCTGACCGACAACCACCAGCCGCGGTAAGGAAGACTGCTGGCAACAACCCTCTCGGCTGGTGCGCGGTCCGTCTCAAAGGGCGGACCGCGCAGCCGCTGGAGATCTCGCTCGGTTGCCTCCGCATCGGCTTCAGGACTGCAAGAGTCGCCTGGGCCGACGGAAGGATTGCTCTCACCGGCCCGGCGGGGACGACAACACGGGATCGAAGCTATTTCTGAGCGGATTCATACCGCTTCGACTGCAACCAGGCGAGGATATCCTTCGCTTGCTCTGGTTTGAGGACGAGTTGGAATCCCGGCATCCGATGCCGGCCAGTTCGGACCAACTCGAGGAAGTCGGTCGGACGCAACACGACCGCCACCTCAACCAGGTTCGGGCCGAGATCCGCCCCTTGGGCGGTCGGTCCATGACAGGCCGCGCAATTCGCGGCATAAACGTCAGCGCCCCGATCAGCCTGGCTCCCGCGCGGAGGAATCTCCAAGGCGGTTGACCTGACCTGCTCGAGGGCCTCGGTATATCGGATCCGGGCCACAGGGGCCGGAGGAGTCGAATCCGAATACTGCTCACTCAAATAAGTCGTGAGTAGTTCAACCTGGTCGGAGGGGAGCGGAGATCCGAAGCCGATCATCTTATCGACTTCCGCCTTCCATTGAGGCGGAGTGAGCCTTTGAGAGACCACCATCTCTTCGGAATGGCAGATCAGACAGTTATCTCGCAGGGCCATTTTCGCCGTCTCTTGCGACTCCTCGTCCTGCCCGCCCCCAGGGGTCGCCTGAATGGCCGATGAGGGGTCAAGTCTGGCCAGGGCGGGTCCGCTCCCGATCGAAGGAGACGGCCAGATCGAGATCGACACGACCAGCCCGACCAGGCCCAGAACCAGGACGGGGCTGTAGGCGCGACGGCTCAAACGCAGCCGACTTAAGGATGAGCACGTATCCATCTATCGCACCTCGCAAGTCAGCCGATCGATCCCGTTCCACAAGTACCCACTTCGATTCCAGGCCGTCGACTCCGGCTGAGTCTCTCCGTTGGAATCCGTGGCGCGAACCCGAACGACGTATGCGCCAGGTTGAGCCGTCTCCCAGTCAAACTTCCAGGTCCGCCAGCTTCCTTGACGCGGTTCACCCTGCAGGATCGCAGGCTTCCACGGCGAATCTGGGCCGACGGCGTACTCAACCTTGGTCACATGTCCGTCGCCCGTCCAGGCCACTCCCCGCACTTCGTTTTTCCCCGGTTTGAGCACCGAGCCATCGGCGGGAGCAGTGATCAATGACTTCACATTCATCACGGTGAGGGGCACAAGATCGGTCGGTTTCAGCACGGCGCCCGGGGGAGCAGGGGACCTGGGCATCCGGTAGCCGGCTTGTTGGTACGTCCCGGGCGCTTCGTCCTTGGCCAGGTTGATCTGGCGGAGCCACTTCAGCCAGTGATTTCCGGTCCAACCCGGCACGACCAGCCGCATCGGCCCGCCGTGCAACAACGGCAGAGGTTCCCCGTTCATGTGAGTGGCAATCAACGTGTTCGGGTCGAGCGCCCGCTCGATCGGGAGACTCCGGAGAAACTGCGGCGTCTTGGGCGTGGGGGGCGGATCCGCACCGAGGAGATGAACGTGCGCCGCACCGCGCTGATACCCGACGCGTTCGAGTAGTTCGACGAGACGGACCCCAGTCCATTCGGCATGACCAACTGCCCCCTTCTCCCACTGCACACCGGGAAGCCGGGGTCGGAAATAGGCACGGCCATTTCCCGAACACTGGAGTACGGCGGGAATCTTGACTTGCTCGAGTTTCTGAAGTTCGACGAGGCTCCAGGCCCGCGGCCGATCGGCGAGTCCGCCGACCTGCAAACTCCAAGGGGAGAGTCCGACGGCCGGTGTGCTGAGATGACTGCGGACAAAGAACTGGTCGTTAGGGGTGATCCAACTGTCCAGGGCGGTTACCGGCGTCTCGAGATCGAGGGGCCTCGTATTTCGGACGATCAGCTCCGCTTCTTCGGCTTGAACCGGAGTGTGAGTCTCAAACGAGGCGATCCCGCTGCCACATACCAGTACGCCTCCCACCGTGCGTCGGAGCGCCGTGCGACGATTCATGGATCGATCGAATTCAAGCAATGATCCCTCCCAATTCAAAGCGAGCACGTCACCACAAAGCGCGCCCGAAACGTTCTGATCCCCGTTCCACTCGACGATAGCGGGATCCAGGGGAGTTCGACAAGGGTTGAACCCTCGGCCCAAGAGACAGCACAAAACTTCGCACAAATTTGATCGGAATGCGAGGATTCCAAGCCTGTCGACGGACCTGGCCATCCCTTGTAAGATTCGTCAGATGGGGAGTCATCGACAGGAAGTCACGCCAGGCAATCCTAAAGTCATGCTCTATCCGCATAAACCATAAAATTGGCACGACCGCAATTCTCTCACAATCATGTTGAATTGATTGATTTGGTCTATTTTTTGCGGTGGGCTATGATTGTTCAGAGAGAGAGACCTTGCCAGGAGTCGGTAGGATTCCCCGTCACTGGGCTCCTCCGATGGAGTGGAAACCGCTGTCCCGCGTGGCTTGCTTCGAGGGATCTCCCAGGTTTCAAGAATAGGTGACGCGTCATGAAAAAAGGACGTAGAAACCTCCATCACGCCAAATTTGCCCGGCTTCGTCGCCACCTGGAAATTTGTCGGGATTTACTCCGGCCTCGCCGTATCCGCACCCGCTCAGCGCGTTATGCGGCAGCGCTCGGTGAACAACTCGGGCTGATTGAGCGTCCCAACTGCTGTTCGTGGTGTCGGCGGCGGCGGGCCCGTCTCCAGCGGCATCACTGGAGCTATGACGAGCCTCTGAACGTCACCTTCCTCTGCGTGGAGTGCCATGCCATCGCGGACTCAATGACTCTCGAGGCGAGCACTGCCTAAGTTTTATGCACGGGCGGGGTCGTTCCTGCCCCCTGCCGGTTCCCCCTCGCCCCCCCCCACGGTGGGGGAGGGGGGTTTCGGCGGAGGGAGGAGCGGAATATGAACCTGGAAAATCGTCCCCTGACCGGGCATCGAATGCCAGCGAAGTTCGCCGCCGGCCTGCTGGACGATTCGGGCGGCGCGAGGGAGTCCCAGCCCGAGCCCGCGCCCGGCCTGCCGACCACAGAAGAACGGGTCGAACAGATGCTCCCCCTCGGCGGAGGTAATCCCACGCCCATTGTCCTTGACCGACCACGAGACTTCCTCGAGGCCCCCCGCAACGGCGATCTGGATCGTGTCCCCCTCACGGGTCGCCTCGAGCGCATTGCGAATCAAGGCGTCGGCCAGGTGTCTCAGCGCATCAGGGTCGGCCCAGACTTTCGGGCCCGCCTCGCCCCCCTTGAGGATCAGGCGAACCCCTCGCGTGTCGGCCTCGTCCTTGATGTCTCTGAGACTCGCCCTGACGACTTCGTCCGGCTGGCAGAAGCGAGGCCGCGACTCGGGCGTCCGGCCAATGAACATCAAGTCGCGGATGATTCGATGGGTCCGCTGCGCCTGCCCGAGAATCGCCCGGAGTGAACGCACCATGTCGGGGTCGGTGGCACGAGTCAGGAGCAACTGAGCTCGCCCCACGATCACCGCGAGCGGGTTGTTCAACTCATGCCCCGCGCCTGCGGCAAACTCGGCCAGCGCGTCGAGCTTGGCGCGGCGGACGCGAGGTTCTTCCTTATCAACCCAGCCGCGATGCCCTCGAGCCAGCGACTCCAGCTTCGCACTCAGTTGCGTGCGCTCCGCGACGAGTGCGGCCCAGGCCTGCCAGGCCGGTGCCGCGATCTCAGCCTCGGCCTCCGCTGCGCGTCGATCGGGATCAAGCCAAAGATGGATCTCCGCGCACGGCCGACCTCGCGATGCGAGCGCGAGTACCCTGGTCGCCGGACGCTCGGCTCGTCGCGGATCCTCCTCGTGACCGGATTCCGTCCCAGGCCCGGTCCAGACCACCCGCGCGGTGGCAACCCCCGCGACACCACACCAGGAGAGCGCGGCACGCTCGGCCCAACTGTCCGCGCTCTCGGCGGGATCGGAGTCAACGAAGGCCTGGAGGAAGCGATCGGAGGCCGCCTTCTCACCCCGTAACTGGGCCATTTGCCGCCGCAAGCGCGCAGTCGAGCGGGCGAATCGCTCCTCGTGAACCGTCGCATCCGCCTCGATTAAACCGGGGGTGCAACGGACTTGAACCTCGGCGATCAGAAGTCGGAGCCGGGGCTCGGAACCGCCGATTTCGCGGGCTTCCGTGGAGTAGAGTCCCCAAGGGGTCCGCTCCGCGAGCGCGAACGCTTGCTGGATCAAGGCCAAGGCACGCGGCTCGACCGAGCCGGCGTTCATGATCCCGTTCTGATCGGCGTGCAGCCAGGCCGCGTCGACGACGAGCGGGTCACATCCCCAGCGTTCCGCCAGCGTCCGGCCAAGGTTGGAAGCCTCGGTCCCGAGCATCTGGAGTTCCATCGCCTGGCGACGCTGACCATCGGGCTCGCCTAACAGCTCCGCGAACCACTCCGGTTCCAACGCCGCGATCGCCCAGAGCCCCAGCCCATGGAGCAGGCCAGCGCGTGCGATCCGTTCCACATCGGCTTCGCCGGCCTCGGTGGCGAGCCGCCGAGCGGCCTGACCGACCGCCACGGAATGCCGCCAGAGTCGATTCAAGGCCTCAACTGCCGGCCCCGAGGCCAGACTCCACCACGGGGACTGTTCAAGCAGCTCGATCGCCTGAAAGGTCGCGTCCGAGCGGGTCAGGGCGACCACCCAACCCGGGTCGGATTCGGCGACCGCTGCGAAGCGAGACGACGCGAGAAGTTCCGGAGACGGTTCCGCGGAATCCTCGGGAAAGACGTTCAAGGCCAGCCGCGCGGTAGCCGGGCGCAGGGGAAGGCCGTCCAACCGCTCAAGCTTGCGGCGGATCACCTCGGGTACGAGAATCGTTCGGCAACGAGAAACTGGCACCGATCCGGGCTCCTTCCCGTCGGCGACGACTCAGAACTCCCAACAACGATCTTAACCGAACGAGCCCTCATCCCTGACGGGGTCGTCTGCCCATCATCAGCCTGTTGGACCAGTCTCTATATCCAAGAGTCGGCAGACGCGGCGAATCAATTCATCGATGTCGAGCGGCTTGTGAAGAAAGTCGTCCGCGCCCGAGGTGCGCAACTCAGCGATCTTGTCTTCCTCCACCATACCCGAAATGCAGATAATCTTGATGTCGGACATCGTCGGATCTTTGCGGATCAGCTCACAGACCGCCTGCCCATTGATGTCCGGCAGCATCACGTCGAGGATGATCAGGTCGGGGTGATACTCTTTGGCCAGCATCCCGGCGCCAAAGCCGTTGTTCACGACCTTGGTCTCAAACCGAGCGTCGTTGGCCAAGACGTCCGAGATCAGGTCGACCACGGCCTGATCGTCGTCGACGATCAAGATCCGCCGCTTACCGCTCTCCAGCGCATCGGTCGGGATGCTGTTTTCCTTCATGAACCGGTAAAGCGCCTCGCGCGGAATCCGACGAAATCGCGAGCCAGGGACCCGGAATCCCTTGAGTTGGCCTGAGTCGAAGCAGCGGATGATCGTTTGCTGACTAACTTTACAGATCTTCGCAGCTTCGCCCGTCGTAAAAACGGTCTTCATGTTCGAGTACGTCCCATTCTGCGAGCTCATGGGCTCGGTCGCTCCTTCTCCCGACGAATTTGGGACTTCCCCAAGACTTCGCCGAGGCCCGTGAAAGCCTCCATGCTGGGGCCACACTGAGTACGAACCAGCCTTTCGCCAGCCGCACCAAGACCGCCCAGCCCCTCAGCGACGCACGACCAGTAAAGTTTACGGATTCTAACGAATTTACCCGAATTGCCGACGTAGCCAATTATAAGGTGGCTGCCTAACCTGTCAACCCGAATGGACGGCAGACTCTTCCGTAGAACGCGAATCCTGTCAAGAGTGGATAAACGGCCCAAGGTCTCACCTCCGCCCAGTCGGAAGTGATGAATCCACAATGAAACCGCGAATGATCGAGTGAGAAGTCCTCCCCCTGGGTGAAAGACCGGTTATTCCAACTCGTCGGGGAGCGATTCGATTTCGGGGGCTGGGTCGGGTGCGGGCGTTCGCGACCTGTCTTGTTTCATGTAGACGAGCAGGGTCGCGATATCCGTCGGGTTGACCCCGCTGATTCGACCGGCCTGACCGAGCGAGCGAGGGCGGACTCTCAGAAACTTCTCACGGGCCTCAGCGCGAAGCTGGGTAATCGCGTCATAGTCCATGTCGACGGGAAGCGGTTTGTGCTCGAGGCGGCGGAAGCGTTCGACTTCCAGAGCCTGGCGGTCAATATAGCCGCCGTATTTTGCCTCGATGGTC
Organism: Singulisphaera photorubra; assembly: GCF_045290345.1. Lineage (GTDB taxonomy): Bacteria > Planctomycetota > Planctomycetia > Isosphaerales > Isosphaeraceae > Singulisphaera. The sequence goes on from NZ_CP155447.1 coordinate 9,993,773, forward strand.
ACTTGCTCGATCGCTTGCTCGTTTTCGTGAGCCGCGAGCGCGGGGGAGAGTTCGAGCAATTGTTCCCAGGTCGTCGGTGGCCGGCGCAGGATCTGGAACAGGGACTGTCCTTCCACGCGCGTCGTATTGAGTGCCGACCGAAGTGCGCCGATCTTTTGGGTCCGCTCTTCAAAGCGCGCCCAGCGAAGATCGTCGACGAGTCCGATCTGTCGTCCCAATTCCGTGAGGCGAAGATCCGCGTTGTCGTGCCGCAAGAGCAGGCGATACTCCGCACGGCTCGTGAACATCCGGTACGGCTCTTCGACGCCTCGGGTCACAAGATCATCGATCAAGACGCCGAGATAGGCTTGTGACCGGTCGATGATGAACGGATCGTCGCCTCGGACGCCCCGCGCGGCATTGATGCCAGCAATCAGACCCTGGGCGGCGGCTTCCTCGTATCCGGTCGTCCCGTTGATCTGCCCGGCGAAATAGAGGCCCGCGACATTCTTGGTCTCGAGCGTCGGGTGAAGTTGGGTGGGGGGGGCGAAGTCATACTCGACGGCGTAGCCATACCTCATGATCTCCGCGTGTTCCAGGCCGGCGATCAGAGGGATCACCGCGTCCTGGACGTCGCGCGGCAGGCTGGTCGAAATCCCGTTGCAGTAGTATTCCAGGGTGCCTCGGCCCTCGGGCTCGAGGAAAATCTGATGCCCGGTCCGATCGGCGAAGCGGACCACCTTGTCCTCGATCGAGGGACAGTAGCGCGGACCGGTACTCTGGATTTGCCCCGAGTACATCGGGGCGCGGTGGATATTGGCACGGATCAAGTCGTGGACGGCGGAATTGGTGGTCGTGATATGGCAGGAACATTGTTCCTGGGTGATCCGGTCGGTCAGGAATGAGAAGGCCACGGGTTCGGCGTCACCGGGCTGTTCCTGAAGCTTCGCGAAGTCGATGGTTCGACCGTTGAGGCGAGGCGGAGTCCCCGTCTTGAATCGCTGGAGCTCGAACCCGAGGGCCCGGAGACTGCCCGAAAGTCCTTCCGCCGAGCCTTCCCCTGCGCGGCCTCCCGCCGTCTTGGTCTCACCCGTATGCATGAGCGCCTGGAGAAACGTCCCCGTGGTCACGACGACGGCCCGAGCGCGGTACTCGGCCCCGCCCCGGCAACGAAGGCCCGTGATCCGGTCACCATCAATACTGAGCGCCTCGACCATCTCCTGGCGGAGGGTGAGGTTCGGCTGCCGTTCGACCGTGAGCTTGCCGAGGAATTGGTAGGCCTTCTTATCGCACTGGGCCCGCGGGCTGTGCATCGCCGGCCCTTTGCCTCGATTGAGGAGACGGAACTGGAGCGCCGCGGCATCGGTGAGCACCCCCATCGCGCCGCCGAGAGCGTCGATTTCGCGAACGATCTGCCCCTTGGCCACCCCACCGATTGCCGGGTTACAGCTCATCTGGGCAACCGAATCGCAGTTGATGGTCAGCAGGGCGGTCCGAAGCCCCATTCGAGCCGACGCAAGCGCCGCCTCGAGCCCCGCATGTCCCGCTCCGACCACGATCACGTCATACCGATAGGGATCGTCCCGCGTCATCACCGTATTCGCCCAATCGAGCAAAACTCTACGAATTTCCCCTGTCCTCGTTTCTTATCATACCGTTACAGCTCGATGAAACGAAAGCCAAACGGAGTGAGCGGGGCACTCAATCGCCTTGCGAGTCCGTTGAGACTCTGGCTAACTTGGAGCCTCAGGGCCCAGATGGCCGGACCACGTACAACGACTCTCCATTCGAAAAAAAGAAAAAGAGGATGAGCACCATGGCAGAGACGCGGAAGGGCGAAGTGACATTCAAGGGCAACCCCGTCGAACTGGTCGGCCCCAAGCTCAACGTCGGGGACAAGGCGCCCGACTTTGCCAGCGTCGGAGCAGGCCTTGCGGTGGTGACCCTGGCCGACACCGCCGGCAAGGCACGGCTCTTCAACGTGATCCCGTCGCTCGATACCCCGGTCTGCAACATCCAGACCAGGAAGTTTTCGGAAGAGCTGCAAGCACTCGGCGACTCGGTCGCGATCTACACCGTGAGCCTTGACCTTCCGTTCGCGCAGCAGCGTTGGTGCACCGAGGCGAAGGTCGAGAACCTCAAGAACCTGTCGGACGCGCACAACCACAGCTTCGGCGAGCACTACGGCGTGCTGATTCAAGGGTTGCCGATTCCCTTGCTGGCGCGCGCGGTCATCGTGGTGGATCCGGACAACACGATCCGCTACATCGAGATCGTCCCGGAAATCGCTCAAGAGCCGAATTATGAGCCCGCCCTGAAGGCCCTCAAAGAGGCCGCCGGCGCGGCCTGACAATCGACCCGGCTAAGCGAAGGGAGGCCCTGAGCAACGCGAAGCGTCAGGGCCTCCTTCTTTTCTCTTCTCATCGCCTCGGTTGCGTGATCGTGAGATCGTGCACCGAAAGGGTTTCGAAGCCATCCTCGGTGATCAGGTAATTGCGTTCGAAACGCATCCCACCCACTCCTTCGATGTAGAGCCCGGGCTCGAGCGCGACCACGTCTCCAACCACAAGCGTATCCGTGCTTTCGGGGACGAAGTAAGGGGGTTCGGGGTGGCCAAGTCCCAGCCCGTGTCCACTGTGGCTCGTGAAGAACTCCGCCAGGCCGAGTGAGGCCAGTCGTCCCCGGACCGCGGCGTCCACGGCACGCGCGGGGAAGCCTGCGCGTAGTTGTCCCTCACCCGCCTCGATCGCGGCCAGGCAGGCCTCGAACATTTCCCGCTGCCGAGGGGTCGGCTCGCCGTCGACGACGAACGAGTTCGTGAAGTCGCCCCGGTATCCGTGCACGACCACCGAGAAGTCGAGCAAGCAAAGATCCCCGCTCTCGATCGTTCGCGGGGTCGGGGGCCCCCCCTTATCGGTCGCGCACCTCGGGCCGGTCGCGAAGTCGCCGTAGACGATGAGTTGCTCATCGAGGCATTTCATCGCGGCATTCTGGACCAGGAGAAAAACATCCAACTCCGTCATTCCGGGTTTGACCCCGGCGAGTGCGGCGGCCTGCGCGGCCTCTCCGGCACGGATCGAGCGTTTGATCAGCGCAACCTCATCGGGATCCTTGGCGCGTTTCATGGGCCGGATGATGGGATCGAGGTCGATCAGCGTCAGGTCGGGACGAGTGGCTCGAAGCGCCTCGACCACCGCGGCGGGAACGCTCGCTCCTTCGATCCCAATCCGATTGCCAGGAATCCGCGACAGGACGTCGATCGCCGCCCCCACGCGAATCCCTTGGCGGTGCGGCGCCGAGGTCTTGCCGTTGTACCAGACGGGCGCCACGACCTCGTCGACCGAGGCGCGTTCCCAGAACGGCTGGACCATACTGTCCGACACCAGGGTCGACTTCTCGGGCTCGAGGACGAGCAATGCCCCTGCATCCGCCGAGCGGAATACGAATGGCGACTGTACGTAGTTGGCGAAGTAGGTCAGGTGCTGGGGATCGGCCAAGATCAGGACATCGCAGGGCTCAGGCAAAGCCTTCCAGAGCCTCGAGCGTCGTGTGCTGCAACCCGCGGGAGAGAGCATTGTCTTCAGGCTCCAAAACCTCGGCCCGGAATTCTCGTCGGTTCAAAAACAATAAAAAAAAAAGGGACGAGGCGCAAGGCCGCCGTCCCTTTTTTCGGAAACGATCGCTCGATCACGGTAGCGGTTTGATCCAGACATTCCGAAACTGGACCTTGTTACCGTGGTCCTGAAGCAAGATCGGTCCATCCTCGCCAGCCTTGTGGGACGTGCCGCCAGGAGTGGGATTGATCTCGGCATCATCGATGGTTTTGATGCCATTATGAACGACCGTTATACGTGCCTTCTTGACCACTTTCCCCCCGTCAACGACGGCCTTGTGGAACGTGACATCGTAGGTCTGCCACTGAAGGGGCGGCTTGCACGCGTTGACCGAGGGGATGATCTGCTGGTAGATCGCGCCGCAGTCGTTGTTTTGAAGCTTCAGGCCATAGGAGTCGAGAACCTGGAGCTCATAAATACCGCCGAGGTAGACGCCGCTGTTGCCACGAGCCTGCCCCTTTTTGTCGGGCATGTAGGGAACGCTAAACTCGGCATGGAGCTGGATGTCGCCAAACGTCTTCTCGGTCTGAATCGCGCCCTCGCCTGGCTTGACGGTCAGAATCCCGTCTTCAACCACCCAGTTCGCGGGGGTTTTGCCGTCGGTCTTGACCCAGCCGTTGAGATTCTCGCCGCTGAATAGAGTGACGGCCCCCTCGGGAGCCTTCTGGCCAAGCGTGGCATCGTTCGGCTTGGCCTCGTCGGCGACCACGAACGGGATCGACCAGGCCAAGGAGACCGTGGCCACGAGAATGGGGATGCGCATTGCGTTGGAACTCCCTCGAGCGATGGATCGAAGCGGAGTGACGGAAGCACTCCCTTTTTGGTTGGATTGGCGAAGGTTCAGGGCCAGTTTAGCGGCGATGGACGTGAAGACAAGAGACCCCTCTCCCGGGAAACACCGCGACCGGGACGGTTCAACGCGCATGAATTGAGCAAGATTCAAGCGAAGTTCGCGTTGATTCCCACCTCGGACAATCGGACGATGGTAAGCTAGAGACAAGTCCCTTCGTTTTTGGAAGGAACCCCGTGGACCGCCTGACGGATTTCGTCTCGACTCGTCTCACTCCAGCCGGATTGGTGCGCGATGCCCCTGGACTTGATGACCCGTCTCGATCCCCTTCGGCGCGTCCGTTGCCCGTTCTGTTTCGAGCGATTCGCCGCGTGCGAGATGCACCTGCGATGTAATGACCACTACTGCAAAACCGACTTCGCGCGGATGATCGAAGACCCGATTCTTTCGCACGCTCTGAACGGCCGACGCGTGGGAGGGTCGGGAACCTCGGCGCTACGGAGCCCATGGTGGGTCGATCCGAGAACCGATGTCCGGCGCGGGCTGCGCCGCCACTTCGACTGGATGGTCTTGCCCGGCTCGCTCGACTGTCCGAACTGTCGGAGGCCGACGGATCTCCGCCTCTGTCCACGCTGTCACAGTCATCTGCCCGACTCCGCGATCACGCTCGACCCCGGGCACATCGCCATCTTCGGCCCGCAATCGGTCGGCAAAACCACCTTCGTGACGGTGCTCCTCCACGAGCTCGACCACCGGGTCGGTCCCGAACGCGGCTTCGTGCTCGATCCGTTGACCGACGAGATCCGTGATCGATACGAACGCGAGTATCACGAGTTGACTTATGGCGGCAGCCAGTTCGGCGTCGGTGAGGAACTCAACGGCGAATCGTTCCGACACAGCCACTCGGCCACTCCGAGCCTGGAGACCAACCGTGGGGTCCTTCAACCCCTGGTTTATCGGCTCACCAGCCGAAGGGACTCCGAACGCGGCGGCACTGCATTGCTCTCCTTCTTCGACACCGCCGGTGAAGATTGGGAGATGAACATCGAGATGCTCCGAAGCGAGGCTCGCTACCTCGGCGGAGCGCGTGGCCTTCTCTTTCTGATCGACCCGTTGCGGATCCGGTCGGTCGCACACGACCGGCGGATGCATCTTACCGAGAAAGAAAGCCGCGTCCCTCCCGCCGATTACCTCACCGATATTCGCAAACTGGCCACCTTTTTCCGCCGCTCCCCGGTGAATGTCCCCCTCGCGATCTGCCTGAACAAGCTCGACCGCTGGGGACACCTCCTCCCGGAAGGAACGAGAATTCACGATTGGGCAACCGGAGTTCCCGAATCCCCGCCCAGTCCCTCACTCGATCAAGCGATCCACGACGAGGTCCAGTCGGCGCTTCGCCACTGGGGCGCCGCCGGCTTCCTCGAGCACGTCGCTGTCACGTTTCCGAACCATCGTTTCTTCGCCTGCTCGGCACTGGGTGACGCCGCCCAGGATCGAGAAGATCTTCCCCAACCGCTGCCGACTCCACTCCTGGTCGAGCGTCCCGTTCTCTGGCTCCTCGAACGCCAAGGGGTCGTCCCTCCCGTCGATGGACCACGCCGCCGAGGCAGGTGATGAAAGCTTTAAGTGAAGTCTCGCAGACGGCTGATTCGTTGACATCAAACGTTGGGCACGAATCTCGAACTGGAGTATGCCCGGCACCGATGTAATTCAAATAAATCGCAATCTCGCGAGTCCCCAGAAGCTGGCAGCGTTCCGACGTACAGAAGACCCGGTTTTACGGGTTTGGTGACAGCGCATGAATGGATCATAGCGCGACATCGCGAGTGGGCTGATACGGCCCACTGGGGGTGGATCGGCACAAGCGACTCCTGCCCGGAACCACGCCTGTGGTGCTTCCTTAGCCTGCAACTAGGCGAGTCCTCAGTGGTCAATAACGTCGGGTCTGGGAAAGTCCAGGAAATCGCCAGGAGCAGAGGTGAACCCGCACACGGTGTGCTACCAGGGTGTGCGGGTGCGTCTCGCAATAAGATTGGCTGCGCCGGGTGACCACGGCTTTCTTACCCATGAGAATCCAGGATCAGCTCGCCTGGTCGACGTCGGTTCCAATCTCCGAGGCACTCGCCAAATCGTTGGCCTTGTCCTTCTTCTTCTTGTTGCCGTCACCGTCGACGTCGAAGAGGAACCAGTCCAGTCCAGCCGAGCCGGTCAGAACATCCACCGCGCCATCGTCGAAAACGGTGGCCGAGGTCCCCTCAGCGATGAGGAATGTGCTGCCATTGTTGCGCGGGCCAGTTCCCGGCCCCTTCAGATTGGCGACACGGGTGGCGTAGGATCGAGACGAGTTCCACTCGGAGAGGATCTCAGCCAGGGCGACTTCATTGAGGTCGAAAGCGGTGAAACCCCCGATCAGGATGTCGTCCCCCGCATTGCCTGTGAGCTGGTCGGCCCCGACGCCGCCGATCAGCAGGTCACGCGCCAACCCGCCGGCGAGCCTGTCGTTACCCGCTCCGCCTAGCAGGATGCTGCTGCCACTTCCTCCATAGAGTTCGTCATTTCCATCTCCACCACTGAGGATGGCGGGCTTAGCGACGCTGCTGGCGATCGTTGCCCTGTCGTCACCATCGCCCAGGAGGACGACCATCGAGTCGTACAGGGTTGAGGAGAATGTCTTCGACTGGCCGTGGAGGAAATTCGCCTGAATCTGGGTCTGATTGCTGGCCGACTGGCTGACCGTGACGTTGTCGTCGTCGTTGGAGCCGATCACGTAGAGCACCCTGTTCTTGATCACCGCACCCGCGACCACAACCTGGGTCGACTTGGAGGCCGAACTCCAATCGTCGGAAAGGCTCACAGTGATCGTGTAGATCCCGCCGTTGGCGTAGCTGTGAGAGCCGGCCAAGGCGCCGACACCGAACAACTCCAGGATGCCTGCGGTCGTCGTGGTGCCATCGCCCCAGTCGATGACGGCAGTGTGCTTGTCACGCCGGTCTGAGTCGCTGAAGAGGCCCGCAACGAGTACCAACTCTCCTTCCGCCACTCGCCCATTGGGCGAACTGCTGGTGAGTAACCCGATCCGGGGTACCTCGTTGAGCGGGGGGGTTACTGTAAGCGTCCCGAGGGTGGTGAGGACTTCGTAGTTGCTGAGCTTGCCACCGGGATCGGCGAGCGAGACGGTGATGCTGTAGGTGCCGACTGCGCTGTTGGCAGTGGCCGTGGTTGAGTAAGTCGCCGTAATGGCGTCGCCGTAATGGATCCCCGCGACGGTGCCGGAGAGCGTTGGATTGGCCTCGCCGTAAGGACGCGACAGGCTGTCGGCCGTCACAGTCAAATAAGCCCGGTTGATCCTGAGATCGGCGCCGACGTAGGTCAGTGCGTAGTTGCTATTGAGCGCCACCGTGCCCTGGGTAATCGCATACGTGCCGACGTTCTCGCCTGAAGCGCGGCTCAGGCTGCCGGAGAAACCGTCGCCCGAGACAAGTGAACCGCTGGTGAGCTGGTAGGTCAGCGACGGATCGGCGTCTCCGTAGGTCTTGCCATTGGCATCGGCGGTGACAGTGATCGGTCGCGCCGTGATCGCGAGGCTGCTCCCGGTGAAGCTGATCGTGTAGTTCGCGCCCGCCGAGAGCGTGTTCTGGTTGATGGCGTATGAGCCGACGTTCTGGCCCGATGCGCGGGTCAATTCGCCCGCCAGCACGACCGCCCCGGTGTCGCCGAACTGCAGGCCGCTAACAACGTAGCTCAGCGCCGGGTCGCTGGCACCGTAGACTTTGGTCAGAGGGTCGGCCGCAACCGAGAGGGTCGCCGCCGTGATGTCCGCCGTGGTGCTGGTCGTGGTCACGCCATCGAGCGTGTAGTTGCCCGCGTCGGCCCCGCCCGTGATGCTAATGCCCGTGACGTATACCGTCTTGTTGGCACCCACATTCTTGTCAGTGAAGACGGCCGTCGTGTATCCGGTCGTCACCACGTCGCTGCCGAGGCGGTCGTCCGACAGGGCTACCGTGGCCCCCGTGGTGCCGTCGTAAACCCGATTTACGCCCGTAGCCGACACCATCAAGCTTCGCGACGTGATCTCGGCGGTAGTGCTCGTGGAGGTGTTAAACGTGTAATTTCCGGCGTCGGTGCCGCTGAGTCCGATGCCGACGACCGAGACGGCCTTGTTCGCGGCAACATTCTTGTCGGCGAAGGTTGCCGCGAGGTAGCTGTCGACGATGACATCGCCGGAGACGCGGTTGTCACTCAAAGTGACCGTCGCGATCGTGGCACCGTCGTAGACCTTGTTGTTGGCGATGGCGGAAACGGTCAGGGTACGGGCGCTGATGCTGGCGGTGGTGGTGGAGACAGAGTCGAGCACGTAGTTTGCGGCGTCGTCGCCCATCAGGGTGGCACCGACCAGAGTCGCTACCTTGTCGTTTTCGACGTTCTTGTCGGCGAAAGTGGCCGCGCCACCAATGAGCACAACACCGCCGACATCGCCCACGGTGGATCGCGTCAGCACCGCTGCGGACGTCGTGCCGTCGTAGATCTTGCTGGAGGTCGTGAAGCTGCCGGTGATGTGCCGTGTCGTGATGTCCGCGGAGGTGCCGGTCGTCGCGTTGAACGCGTAGTTGCCCGCGTCGATGCCGTTGATCGTGATGCCGCTGACCGATACCGATTTGCCGATACCCACATTCTTGTCGGAGAAGCTGGCCAAGCCGTAAACGGTGGCCAGGACATCGCCCGTGACACGATCATCGGAGAGCGTCACGCTGGCCGTGGCATCGCCGTCGTAGGTCTTGCTCGAGCCGGTCGCGGAGACAGTGAGGCTGCGAGGGGAGATGGTTGCGGTGGTGGTGACGACGGTATTCGCCAAGGTGTAATTCGTTGAGGAGCCACCACTGATGCTGATTCCGCTCAGGATGACGGTCTTGCCGGTACCAACATTCTTGTCGGCGAATGCGGCAGTTGCATATGTTTCTGTGAAGATGTCGCCGGCGACGCGGTCGTCGTAGAGGGTTACGATTGCGCTCGTGCTGGCGTCGTAGACCTTCTGGCTCGCGCTCGCGGTGACGTGCAGGGTACGCGGGGTAATCGTCAGTTCAGCCCCGACGTAGGTGATGGCATAGTTGCTGGAAATTGCGAGCGAATCCCGGTGGATCGCGTAGATGCCGACATTGGAGCCCGCCTGACGCGTCAGGCCCCCGGTAAAGGCCTCGCCGGCGACGAGCGAGCCGCTAGTGACCTGGTACGTCAGCGCCGAGTCGGCATCGCCGTAAGTCTTGCTCTTGGCGTCGGCCGTGATGGTAACGGCACGGGCGGCGATCATGAAGCTCACTGGCTCCGAGTCGGCGCTGGTGTAGTTGGCATTGGCTGAGGCAAAATGCGCCACCACCGTGTAGAGGCCGGCGTTCCTCGGAGCACCACCCGAGAGCTCGGTGGCGGCGGCAATTTGCGACGAGGTGGTCAGGATCCCGGCGTAGTAGTGGTACGTTAGCGAGGGGTCGCCGAAGCTGGCGAGCGTGGTGGAATCCACGCCAGCGACCGTGGCGGCGGTGGCTGCGAAGACCGAGCCGCCGTAGGTCCCGCCGTTGTTCGTGACGCTGACCGTCGGTATCGCTTGATTGATGTCGGCCGTTGTGGACACGCTGGTCGTCGTGCCCAGCGTGTAGTTGCCAGCCGCCGCGCCGCTTAGAGCGAGGCCAAGTGCCGTCACCGTCTTGCCCGTGCCTGCGCTCGCCGTGTCGAAATTAGCCGACGTCACCGTCAGGCTGACGTCGGCCGTGTCTACGGGGACCACGCCGGTGACCGCCTGGGTGCTCAGCGTCGCCGTCGTGCCGCCGTCGTAGGCCTTATGGTTCGCCGCGATGTACGGCGTCAACGTCTTGGCCGTGATCTGCCCCAGCCCGCTGGCAATAGTCGGCAGCGTGTAGTTACTGGCCAACGTGCCCGGGGCTGCCGCGAAGTCGGCCTCCGCCAGGTTCGCAACGACTGTGCCCAAACCGACATCCGAGATTGAGTAAGCCCCTGACGTCTTGGTGACGGTGAAGCCCTCGGCGCCGACCAGGCCGGAGAGGACGAAGTCGGCGGGAGTGAGCGTGGCGCTGCTCGAGCCGGTATAGATCTTAGTCTGCGGCCTGATCGACGCCCACAGGTTCCTCGGCGTGATGTCGGCGATGGTGGTAGCCAGAGATGAGGAGAGAGCATAATTGCCAGCGGCAACACCGGAGAGGAAGAGGCCGCTGGCCGTGACCATCTTGCCGGTACCGGCGTTCTCGTCACCAAAGTTGACCGCGTCGACATTCAGGACGACCTGTCCGAGATCCTCGAGAAGGACACCGGAAAGGGCCTGCGAGGTCAGCGTGGCTGAGATGGTCCCATCGTAGACCTTGGAATTGGCCGTGATGCTCGGTGTGATGATCTTCTGGTTCACCGTCACGACCGAACTATATTCGGTGTACCCTCCATCGTGGTCGATGATTCGGGCGAAGAGGTAATAGATCCCGGAGTTTAACGATGAGAAGTTCGCTGAAGCCGTCGTGCTGCTACTGCCGTAGGACGAACCAGCGAGTGGGGATGAATTCGAGGTAGCGTAGCCAAAGCTGTAGCGAAGAGTCGTTGCGATATCTGTGATCGACGGGTCGAACTCGCCCGTGATACTGACCCCGATCGCCGAGCCGTAGACGACCGAAGTCGGTGCGTTGTAGGTACCTGTCGGTGCCACGTTGTTGACGGTGATCGACTTGGTGGCGGTGGCCGAGCCGCCGTCACCGTCACCAACAGTCAGCGTGACCAGGTACGACCCGTCATCGGTCGGCGTGAAGGAGAAGTCGGCCGCAGCGGTCACTGTGCCGACCGGCAGGGCGAACGGCGAGGCATTGCGGGTGACGCTCCAGGCGTACGTCAGCGGGTCGGCGGCCCCGGCCAGGTCGCTGGCCACGCTTCCCAGGATGACGACCGTGCCTTCGCCGACGCTCGCCGGCGCCCCAGTGATCGACACCGACGGAGAGACATTGGCGACCGTGATCCGGAACGACTTTGTGTCGCTCAGGCTCGGCGTGCCGTTATCGTCCACCGTGATCACGATTTCATAGATGCCGTCATCGGTCGGTGTCCAGTGGAAGGCACCCGTGCTGCTGTCGAGCGTTGCGCCTGGAGGGAGACCCGTGGCCGAGAAGCTCAACGTGTTCCTGGCGCCAGGCCCGGCATCGGCGTCATTGCCTACGATCGCGAAATCCAGAGACGTGTTCTCATTTACTGCGAAATCACCAATTACTCCAATTAGCGGCGACGCATTGACCTCCGCCACTGTGATCGTGATTGTCCGCTCGACCGCCCCTCCCTCGCCGTCGTCCACCTGGAAAGTCAGGTCGTACACGCCGTCCTGCGTCTCATCGGGCGTCCAACTGAAGGTTCCTGTTTGAGGGTCGAGCGACATGCCGAACTGGCCGCCGTTGACGATGGAGTAGGTCAGAGGATTCGGCATCTCGTTCGGGTTGACCAGGTCGCCGTCGGTGGCGTTCAGCATGAAAACCAGTGTGCTCCCTTCTGCGACCGACTGGTCGCCAGGATTTGCCGGGACGGGAGCCTGATTAACCTCGTTGACGGTGATGACCACCGTCTGGGTGTCCATTCCGCCGACGCCGTCACTGACGGCGAAGACGACGCTGTACAGACCGTCCTGGGTCTCAGCTGGCGTCCAGGTGAACACGCCGCTGGTCGCGTCCAGGCTCATCCCAGGCAGGTAACCGCTCTGAATCGAGTAGGCCAGCGCGTTGTGCGGCAGGTCGGAATCGGCGGCGCCCAGAGTGAAGTTCAGGGTGCCTTCCTCGTCGACCGAATTGTCGCCGATGATGACCAGGACCGGGGCCTGGTTCACCTCGGTGACGTGCAGAGTGATCGGACGGTCGGTCTGAATGACCCCGTCACTGACGCGTACCGTAAAGGTGTAGGTCCCGGGGCCCTGATCCTCCCCGGGGACCCAGGTGAACACGCCGCTGGATCCGCCGATTGAGGCCCCCGAGGGCGCACCGAGCAAAGAGAACACCAGGCTTTGAACCGGGGCATCGTCGTCGGTCGCGGTGGCCGTGAAGTTGACAGCCTGCATCTCGGGGACGGTCATCTCGGTCGGCACTCCGCTTACGACCGGGGCGACGTTGACCTCGTTGACCGTGATTGTGATGTCGGCGTCGGCGGTCGCCGTCCCATCGCTGACACGGACCTTAAAGGAGTAGGTCCCAGCCCCCTGGGCTTCGGTCGGCGTCCAGGCGAACACGCCGCTCGCAGCACCGATTGAGGCGTTCAGCGGCCCGCCGACCAAGGTGAAAGTCAACGTCGGGGAATCGATGTCAGCGGCGGTTGAAGTGAAGCTGTACGGCTCCGCCTCGTTGATCGTCACGGCCGGGGGAACATTCGACAACACCGGCGCGTCGTTGACGGCGGTGACGGTGATGCTGACCGTCGCATTGCCGGAATCGAGACTGCCGTCGTTAGTCTTGTAAGTGAAACTGTCCGGTCCGTTGTAATTGGTCGCTGGAGTGTATGTGAACGAGCCGTTGCTATTGAGTGACACGGTTCCGTGCGCCGGGCCGGAGACGAGGGTCGTGATCAGAGAACCGCCGTCAGCGTCAGTGTCGTTGCTCAGGACACCCGGGGAGACGACCGTCAGCGTCGTGTCCTCACTGGTGGTATAAGCGTCGTCTCTCGCCACCGGGGCTTCGTTGACGACTATAACGTTGTAGCGGACAACGTCGAGATTGCTCCACAGGCCATTGTCCATCGCCAAGATGAGGTCGGGCCGGGTCTGAATCTGCACGATTTCCCCGGCCTGGAACTGCCGGGTCAACCCGAAGTGGGCCATGTTCCATTGCCCGCCGATGGAAGTGGCCAGGGAGAGATCAACCAGGGCCCCGTTGACGAGAATCTGCGTCGGGACGAAATTGGAACCAGGGGCGGCGACGAAATCGAAGTCACCCGCAATCGTATAGAGCCCGGCTTGGGCGACCAAAATCGAGCCGTCCGTCTGGACGACAAGCCCGGTGGAATTCGCGTCGACATTCGCATACTTCAGGTTTACAAAGGCTGCAGTGGTGGGCGCTGCGAAGTCAGTAGCGTTGGATAACTGGGCGCGGAACGCATTGGCCGAGGGGGACTGTCCGACCGTGTTGTGCCTGACGACATCAAGGTTGCTCCACAGGCCGTCGGCCAACGCCGAGATAAAATCGGGCCGAGTCTGAATCTGGATGCTCTCCCCGGCCTGGAACTGCCGGGTCAGCCCGAAGTGGGCCGTATTCCATTGCCCGTTGGTGGTATTGGCCAGAGAGAGGTCAGCCACGGCCCCGTTGACGAGAACCTGCGTCGTGACATAACTAAAACCGGAGGCGACGAAGACGTAGTCTCCTGCTATCGTATAAAGCCCAGCCTGGGTGACCAAAAGCGATCCGTCCGACTGAACGACAAGACCTGTTGAATTATGTTCGATATTCGCATATTTAAGATTTTCAAAGGCTGGAGTGGAGAGCGCCGCGAATTCGGAGGCGTTGGATAACTGGGCACGGAACGTGTTGGCCGTGGGGGACTGTCCAACCATGTTGTGCCTGACGACATCGAGGTTGCTCCACGGGCCATTGTCCATCGCCAAAATGAGGTCGGGCCGGGTCTGGATCTGCACGATCTCCCCGACCTGAAACTGCCGGGTCAGCCCGAAGTGGGCCATGTTCCATTGCCCGCTGATGGAAGTGGCCAGGGAGAGATCAACCACGGCCCCGTTAACGAGAATCTGCGTTGGGACATAATTGGATCCAGGGAAGGCGATGAAATCGAAGTCGCCCGCAATCGTGTAGAGCCCGGATTGGGCGACCAAAAGCGAACCGTCCGACTGGACGACCAGCCCGGTGGAATTCGCGTCGACATTCGCATACTTCAGGTTTACATAGGCTGCAGTGGTGGGCGCTGCGAAGTCAGTAGCGTTCGATAACTGGGCGCGGAACACATCGGCCGAAGCCACGCTGAGCAAGCGACGTTCTTCGAGACACTGGAGAACTGGAGCGACCGTGGAACGTCGCGAGCGTTGCCGGCGTGATTTCGATCCGGAGCGATACGAGGTGGGATGTAACATGCTGGCCGAACTCCTCTGCCGAACGACGTAAGACACGGGCCCCCGAGGACCAGACCTACAGGGTCCTTGGGGTATGACATGCCGCCAGAACTACGGTTGTCTTGGTGAGCCGAGACGATCTAGCCACCCGCCGACAAACTTGCGTCGACGAAGCGAGTGATGCCGTAGAGCACCGCCCTCAGCGCTCCCCTTCGAGAACTGGGGCCGAATGCCATACGAATTGAGCGGATACAGAGGTGTAAGCACCCCAAAACTTTTTAATGATACCCCGCATCGGGTATGGCCCACCGACGGGCCGTCGTGAAGGACGAGTATGGCCAACTCACCAAGCAAGGGTCAACCAAATTCGTTTCTCAACACAACAACTTTTCATGTTGACTATTCAAGCATTTTATCGCGTCTTGCGTTGCATAAGCGAGCGAGTTATTGCACCATTCGTCCCGACCCCAATCTTAGTCGGGGGTGAACCTGGCCTTGCCATATTCGTCTTCAGTTCGCCTCGGCCCGTCGACTTGGGGAGAATGGCCGACCAGAAGCTGAGGGAGCTCAAGGCCCTCACCGCGAGCTTCCGCCCTGCGTCGGGATCGACCTGGCCGAAGTGGAGCATCGCGAGCCCAGCGTAACGGTGCTCTGCGACGGCCGCCTGGCGTTACTCACCTCGCCGGCGTGGACGAGGTGATCCAGGCCCCGCCACGGTGGAGGGCCCAGGGGGCATGGTCGCCGTCAACGCCCACTGACGCAGTCGGCGGGCCACACCTGCCTGGACGACGACGGCCCCACCCTGGGCACCTGGAGAAGCCAATAATGTTAAATTTTGCCCACCTGATCATCCCATTGCTCGCGGCCGACCTCGTTTAAGTCGTCGTCAGTCGGGGCGAGCGAGTCGTCCTGGCCACCCGCAACCTGGCGCATCTTCAGTTCGGATCCCCGAACGTCGCCGAATGCAATCGGACCAATACGGTTCGGGTGATTCTTGGGGCAGGACCTGGTTTCTCGCAGGGGCGTGGCGCTGAACCCGCGAGCATCCTGCGAAGGGACAAGGGCAAGATAGTTTGACGGCCTTCCCGACCGTGGTCTATCCAGGGATAAACTCCAGGTTTCGGGTAAAACGCCCGGCCGGGGATCCCCTGTTTCTCAACGCGAAGCGGGCTCGACGGACTGAAGAGACTCCTCGACGTGGTTGTCCGGGTCAGTCGGGCTGCCACGGTTTCGATCCATCGGGTACATTCCCCCTCCACGGGAGAGGCGAACGAACGAAGCCTCCAAACCAGCGGTGGGACTGAACGCCGTCGACCATGGATCTCAGTGGGAAATTGGCCCGGCAATCACTTCCCGTTGGCACGTTGGTTGCTTTATGTGGTCGCCAACTCCCGTCCGACTCGCCCCCTTGTCCGTGAGTCCGGTCAACCCAATACACCCGCTGGAGTCCGATCATGATCCGTTCCGTTGCCACCGCCTTGCTGTCTCTCGCGCTGATCGCTTCGACATCGTTTGCCCAGGACGGACCGTTGCGACGAGCCGGACGGGCCCTGGACGCCACCGGCAAGAACATTCGTTCACGAGTGGAGACCGATGTTGCGCGAGCACAGAGCGCGGTTCAGGAACGCGAGATGCTGAACCGGGTCGTCAGACGGATCGAATGGGACAAGCAATTCGTGGGATCGGCCCTGCGCGTCGAGTCGAGGCCGGGCGGGGCGATCGTCCTCCGTGGTTCTGTGACTGACGAAGTCGTGAGGCTGCGTGCAGTGGACCTGGCTCAGAACACACTGGGTGTGACCAGCGTGACTGACGAACTGGCTGTGGCCAAGGGAGCCAGGGTAATCCAGGCAAGCCCGATCCCGAGCGTTATCGAAACGTCGCCCTCCGTGACCACGGAGGTCAAGGTAACTCCGGGTGGCGCGGGACCGATCATCATCGAGTCAACGCCCAGTGTGCCGGCCGAGCCGAAGCTGATCGAGAAGCCTTGAACATCCCAATAACTTGGACACAGACGGGCCACCGATCCTCAACTTTTGAGAGATCGGCGGCCCGTTTTCGATTTCACGGTCGCGATTGCCTGGAACGCGGTTCGGAAGTGAACGACTTCGTCACGTTGGTGACCGCTCGCACATTGAGACTTACTTCGCTTACAGGGAGGTAACAGGACTCGCGGTCCGTTTCGTAACTCAGCCGACAGCGTCGGTGACCCTGGAAAATCTAGGGAATCTTGTCGGGATGGCACCGCAGGAGTGCCAAATGGCCACCTGCCGTCAGCAGGAACGGTACCTGCTGGAGCTCCTGACCGGGTGTTTCCGCGCCAGGCTCGACCGTCGCCCCG
Organism: Singulisphaera photorubra; assembly: GCF_045290345.1. Lineage (GTDB taxonomy): Bacteria > Planctomycetota > Planctomycetia > Isosphaerales > Isosphaeraceae > Singulisphaera. The sequence goes on from NZ_CP155447.1 coordinate 10,010,566, forward strand.
CACCCTCGCTCATCCCTGGTATCATGACTCTCGGGGCGACCTGAGCCGTTCGGCGATACTGATCCGGAGCGATCCTATGGGTATGGAAATGTGGTACGTGGCGGTCGCCGACGGGTGCCACCTCCTGAAACGTTCCCTATCGGACCGGGCATTCGTCGAGTATCTGGGATCGCCCGGTTATTTCGGACGGGAGCGATGGCGTCACAACTACGGCGACCTCGATGCCGAATTCCTGGCGGAAGTCGACGAGATGAACCGCTTGCACCCGGGCATCGAAGGCCGGATCTATACCCTCGACCGCTATTTCGACATGCTCCACTACCTGCTCTCCGAGGGTCGGCGACGTGGCGAGCCTGGCGGGGCCGACTTGGGCAGGAGGTCGATCCTCGGTGGGATGAGCCTCCCCGAACACATTCGAGGTGGGCAGGGGCATCTGATTCGCTACACGCCTCCCGCCGAGGTGGGCGAGATAGCGGCCTGGCTCGAAGGGCAGACCGTCGCGCATCTCCGTTCGGCCTACTCTCCCACGGAGATGGAGCGGCAAGGCGTCTACAAGTACTGGGCGGATCGGGCTGATGAACAGACCTGGGACCGGATCATTGGATACTTCGAGGGGCTGCGGTCGTTCTATGCTGGCGTAGCCTTGCACAGCGAGGGTGTTCTGGTGGTCGTGACGTAACCGTGAACGCTTACCAAGCAGAATCATAGCCGTCGTGCCGAACAAAGCCCTGCCCATCCAAACCTGCTGCACGATTGTCATCTCACCTGTCGCCGTCGCCTCGTTCCACACGATCCACATCGGCCCGAGCAACAGCAGCACCGTCATCGATCGCATCTCGTACGTCTGCCACCGCCTCGCCGTCATCAACCATTCAAACGCAAAAACTGGCCCCGGGCCTGTCAGCTTTGCTATGCAAAGTCCTATCGGGTTCACGCTATCCGGACAGGTGATCGGCGTCAAGCCGAACCCGGTGAGCTAACACCTGAGAGCGAAGGCGTGTGGCAGACCGAACATCGCGTCCGATGACCCGATCCTGGTGTGGCTCGACAAGGATATCCCCGTTTCGCGATTCAGCGCGAGCGGGGTTTTCTTCGAGGCGATCTCTTTGGGCCGGGCTGTTGTGAGCGGAGCCATGAAATCGTGTCTTCGGCTTCGATCCCGATCGCGCTCCGCCGGACGCAGCGAGTTCAAGGAAGGCGCACTCATGGGGAGGTTGGAGGAGCTACCGAGCAAACTGAGGGGCAGTGGGGGCTGGGAGGATGGCCTTGATCCCGTTGGACTTAGCCAAAACGGGCATCGGTCGGAGCCTGGCTTACAATACATTTCAATACACAGACACTGCACAAATCAGCATCATCACTTATTAATTCACGCTACCGCTTCATCAAATTTCACTTATTTTACCACTCGACAAAATGCTTTCCGTGAGTCAACTCAATCGCAACAAAATCAACACGAGCAAACACTTCCAGTCTGTGTTGAAACTGCAGATTCAATGACTCCGCGTCAGTTAGCCGGAGGCGAAACTCGCGTTTGGGAGCATAGCAACGAAGTCAATCGGGTGATCGGGCAAGATTGAGTGTATGTCGGTAGAGGCCGCATCGCCGGGAACTCCACGCGGCGCCGGGTTACGGAAACTTGGCCAACGCATTCATGGATCCTATTGTCCGGAATATCCCCAAGGCCTGTGATTCACCTAAACCCGAAGTCATACCGAGATGGAATTGAGCTATGCGACTAAAGCGCTATTGGTTACAAACACCTCCCTTATACGTCAAATGCCACGTTTCACCATGCGCGACAAACTTGTTCGTCCACCTTCTCTCTCGGCTGGAAGGCAGGTCCACCAGATCGGTCCATAGGAACGGCATGGAGGCGGTGAGTGTGACTCGAATGCCAGGATGGCAAGGGTCGATTGGGCTGGCTAGGGGAGGAAGTGACAGAATGTCTAAAGTAAGGATAGCCATAGCGTGCTTATTGCCGCTTACGCTACTCGGCATAGTCGGCTTCAAAATCTATCACAACCCTTACGGGATCTGGCCCTTCCCGCCGGAATCGTATGCCCTGGCCTTGCTACGGAGTCCAAAGCTGATCCTGGCCGCTGTCGTCGGACTGTTTGCGCCGATGCCACTCTGCCTGACCGCAGCCGTCAGGATCGGTAGACGGCGGGGAGAGACGGACGCAGTCGGTATCCTCGTCGCGCAACTGTCGGTCCTGGTGGTCGTAGGGCTGACTGAGTTCTTCGGGCTCGTGGCGACCGGGTTGAACACGAGGAGGGCCTTCCTGATGACCCAGGCGGCGATCATCGCGCTCGGGTTGCTTGCACTCCGGCGGGAGTTGGCGAGGGCGGGGATGAGGCCGGTCGAGAGGGGCGTCAGGCATTACCTGTTCATTATCGGATCGATGGTCGCGTGTGGCCTGGCGTCGGTCCACTTCGGCGCGGACTGCGGCTGGGACCTGTTTAACTACCACTATTACAATGCTTACGCCTTCTTGAATCACCGACACGGCTTCGATTTCGCGGTGGCCGACAAAGAGACGCACTTCAATCCCCTGCTTGACGTGGCGTATTACCTCGTGGTCCGGAACGTCCGACCGGTCTGGGGCGGCTTCATTTTCGGGGCGGTGCACGGTTTGGCCGTCACTCTGTTGTTCGGGATCGCGTACGAAGTCCTCGGCCGATTGGACGCGTTGCGAGCCGGCCGCATCCCGTTGGCGGCCGCCTGCGCTTTCGCGGGGGTCTGCGAGCCAATGTTCCTCGCCCAACTCGGGACCACTTGGAACGACGTGCTGCTGACCTCGTTCGTGCTGGCCGCCGTCTTGGTGGTCGTGAGGTTGGTGGGCCGGGGGGATGACGTCAGTCCGATCAGGGCTGGGTGGTTGGCGGTACTGGCCGGAGGACTCATCGGAATGGCGGCGGGGTTCAAGCTCACGTCGGCCACTTATGCCGTCGGGATGACACTCGCTCTGCTGGCTTCGCCAGTCTGCTGGAGGAGGAGACTGGGCCTCGCGGCCGCGTTCGCCGCCGGGGTCGTGCCGGGCCTTCTGCTCACGAACGGGTTCTGGATGTCCGAGCTCTACGTGCGCTACGGGAACCCGATCTTTCCGCTGTACAACACCATTTTCAAGTCGCCCTACTGGACCGATCAGAACATGACGTACCACCGGGTGTCGGCCGGTTTCCGGTGGTACGATCACTTACTCGTGCCGTTTTACCTGGCGCAGAACAAGCAATTGCTCTCGGAGGTCCCCTCGGCCGATCCCCGGCTCGCGATCGCCTGCGTCCTGCTCCTGCTGACCGGACTGGGCAGGCTGCTTTTGGCAATGGGGACCGATTGGCGGTCGCCGAAAGCGGTCAGAGAGCGGCTGAAGGGGCCGTTCTCGCCCGACGCATCGCTGCTGGTGGTGTTCGCCGTCGCGTCGTACGTCGTCTGGTACTTGCAGTTTCGCATCGTGCGGTATCTGACACCGGTCAAGCTGCTGGCGCCGCTGGTCTGTGTGCTGCTGTTGCTGGACCTGTTGCGGGGTCGGCGGCGGGTCTGGGTGGCGTCGGCCGCCGTGCTGATCGTGGTCTCAGCCGGGATCGACATGACCAACCTTGGCCGCCGCGATTGGAACTGGACGTACCTCGACTTCAAGATCCCGAAGTTCGAGGCAGCGACGACCAAGAACGGGATCGTGCTCATGATCGCGTACGGCAAGCAAGCGAGTCCCGAGCCGTTCGGGGCCGTCGTCGCCGAGCTCCCCCCGGAGATGCGATACATCCGGATCGACAGCCCGCAGATCATGAGGACTGCCGGGGACGAACCGCTGGCCATGGAGCGGGAGGTGCTGGACCTGGTCCGGAAACACCAGGGACCGGTCTACCTCTTGACCCACAACGTGCAGCCCTCCCTCGAGTTCGCAGCGAAGTCATTGGTGCGGTACGACCTGGCGCTGACCACCGCCGGCCCGCCGCCGAAGCGGATCACCGGGTGGTGCCGCGACCTCGGACTCTGGCGGCTGGAACGACGTTCGGCCGCAGCGCCTTCAGCCGTTGCGGCCGCGCCTGGCGACCACCTCATTCGCTGACCGGCGGGCCGTTCGCGGCCACGACGGTGGTTTAGGCAACCCATGGAAGGGGGAGCAAAAGGAATGCGAGGGTCATACGATGTCGTCGTGGTCGGCGGCGGTTTCTTCGGATGCATGATTGCCCTTCACCTGCGGAGGCAGAACGCGCGGGTGGCGGTGGTGGAACGGGGCAGCCGGCTGCTGGGGCGGGCGTCATATCACAACCAGGCGCGGGTCCACAACGGCTACCACTACCCGCGAAGTGTGCTGACGGCCTTCCGCTCTCTCGCGTGAATTTCCCGCGGTTCGTGGCTGAGTTCGGCGACTGCGTGGTCTCGAATTTCGATAAGTACTACGCGGTGGCCCGAACGTTCTCGAAGGTGACCGGACAGCAGTTCCAGCGCTTTTTCGACCGGATCGGAGCGCCCCTCAGCCCGGCCCCCAGCCGGATCCGTAAGTTGTTCGACCTCCGGTTGATTGAGGAGGTGTTCGCCGTCCAGGAGTACGCGTTCGACGCCGACAAACTGGCCGCGCGTACCGCCGGAGCGCTGGAGGCGGCGGGCGTGGAGGTCTTCCTGGAACGCGAGGTGGCCTTGGTCGAGAGGCACCCGCAAGGGGGGCTCCGGCTGGTCTGCGGGACGCCCGACGGCCTCCACGGCGTCAAGGCCGGGCAGGTCTTCAACTGCACTTACGCGGGGATCAACCGGCTGCTACGGGCATCGGGACTGCCGCCGATCCCAATGAAGCACGAGTTGACCGAGATGGCCTTGGTCGAAGTCCCCGCTCCGCTTCGAGACCTGGGGATTACGGTCATGTGCGGCCCGTTCTTCTCGGTGATGCCCTTCCCCGCGCGGGGGCTGCACACCCTCAGTCACGTACGGTATACCCCGCATGTGGCCTGGAACGACCAGGCCGACGACCGTGATCCGTACGAGACACTCGACCAGTCTCCCCGGGTGAGCCAATACCCGTACATGCTCCGCGATACCCTCCGCTACCTACCCGCACTGTCGGGGTGCGTCCACGTCGACTCACTCTGGGAAGTGAAGACGGTCCTGCCGGCCAGCGAGGCGGACGACAGTCGACCGATCCTGATGCGGGCCCACCACGGGTTGCCCGACTTGCACTGTGTGATGGGGGCCAAGATCGACAACATTTACGACGCCCTGGAGTCAGTCGACCAGATCTCCAGGAGCCGGAGGGCCGGGTAATCATGGGTACAGAAACGCTGATCTCGGTCGTCGCTGTGGTCCAGAACGACGGCCCCCTGATCGCTCCGTTCGTTGCCGAGGTCCTGGAGACGCTCCGGGGCCACTGGATCAACTACGAGATTGTCCTGGTCGATGACTATTCAACGGACGACACGTTGAGCGTGGTCGAACGGCTGCTCTCGAGTTACCCGTGCCTTCGGCTGATCCGCCTGACCCGGCGGTTCGGGGCGGAGGTCGCGGTCACGGCGGGACTCGACGCCGCGATCGGTGACTACGTGGCCGTGATGCGTCCCCTGTCCGACCCGCCCGACGAGCTTCCGGCGATGGTCGACGCGGCGGAACGCGACGGCAACGGGGTCGTGCTGGGTGTGTCCGACCGCGAGCCCGGTCGCGGGCGTCTGTCCCATTTCGCCAGGCACGCCTTCTACTTTCTGATGCGGCGGTTGCTTCACCACGCCCCCCCGGTCAACGCAACGGGGTTCTGCGTCCTGTCGCGCACCGCAGTCAACGCCATCACTCGGACCAAGTCGCAGTACAGGCATCTGGGGTTCCTGTCGTGCACCGTTGGCCACGCCGTGACCCTCTACGATTACCGCCAGATCGCGCGCTCGTCGAAACGCTACGTGCGTCCGTTGCGGGAGGCGGTCGACGAGGCAATCGCCGTGTTAATTACCCAGTCACCCTTTCCGCTTCGGGCGGTGAGCTACCTTGGCGCCTTTGCCGGGTTGATGAACCTGATCTACGTCCTCTACATCCTCCTCGTGAACGTGGTGAAACGCCAGGTCGCCGAGGGTTGGACGACGCTCTCGCTCCAGATTTCGTTCATGTTTTTTTTCGCATTCCTCAACTTAATGATTATTTCTGAGTATGTGGCTCGGATGATGCAAGAAACGCAAGAGCGTCCGCTGTACCACGTGCTGGACGAGCGGTGCAGTACAGTCAAGTTCCCCGACCCCGCACGGAGGAACGTTTCGTGAGACGCCCCACAACCGGACCGCGAGGTGAGTGCATGGACGAGTCCAAACCAGAGACCACGGGCGAGCCGTGGGAGGTACCCGAGTCCGAGGAACACGCCTTCGCCCCAAAGCGGTCGAAGTACGCCGCCTGCGTCTTCGTGATCAACGAAGGGGAGCGGCTCACCCGGCAACTCGAACGGATGAAACCGCTGAGCAGCCGGGTCGACATCATTATCGCCGACGGGGGCAGCACCGACGGCTCGGTGAGTCCCGAACGGCTCGTGCCGTTGGGGGTCAACTCGCTGCTGGTCAAGCGGGGTCCGGGGAAGCTCGCCGCGCAAATGCGAATGGCCTTGGCCTACGCGATCCGCCGGGGCTACGAGGGCGTGATCGTCATCGACGGCAACGACAAGGACGACCCGGCGGCGATCCCCAAGTTCGTCCGCGCCCTGGACAAGGGATACGACCACGTTCAGGGCTCGCGGTTCCTTATCGGGGGCAGGGCGGTGAACACCCCGCCGTCACGGCTGCTCGGAATCAAGCTGCTCCACGCTCCGCTGATCAGCCTGGCGGCGGGATTCCACTACACCGACACAACCAACGGCTTCCGGGCCTACAGCCGGCGGCTGCTGCTTGATCCCCGAGTGGCCCCGTTTCGCGCGGTCTTCTCTCGGTATGAGCTCCACTACTACCTGGCGATCCGCTCCGCGCGGTTAGGGTTCAAGGTCTGTGAGCGACCGGTCACGCGGGCGTACCCGAAGGGGAAGGTGCCCACGAAGATCAGCAAGTTCCGGGGCAACCTCCTCGTCCTCCAGACTCTCCTTTACGCCTGTCTGCAACGCTACAACCCCCCCGCGACGGTCGGGGCCCAGGAGGGGAACGATGGCCAGCGCGTTGATCGGTCACACAGGGTTCGTCGGGAGCAACCTCGCCCACGAGCGAAAGTTTGATGCCTACTTCAATTCGAAGAATATCGAGATGATCGCCGGCCGGTCGTTCGACCTTGTCGTCTGTTCCGGTGCGCCTGCGGAAAAGTGGAAGGCCAACCAGGACCCCGAGGCCGACCTCCGTGTCATCGACCGCCTCTGGTCGTCGCTGCGGCAGGTCGTGATCGGGAAGCTGGTCCTGATCTCGACGGTCGACGTCTACGCCCGCCCCGTCGACGTCGACGAGGACGTCGATCCCGGGCACGAACGGCCGACGGCCTATGGCCGGCACCGGCACGAACTCGAGCGGCGGGCCGCCGATCAATTCGACACGCTGATCGTCCGGCTTCCGGGCTTATTCGGCGAGGGACTCAAGAAGAACGTCGTTTACGACTTCCTGCACGGTAATGCGCTGGACAAGATCGACGCCCGCGGCGTCTTTCAGTTCTACTGGGTGGGGAACCTCTGGCGCGACATCGAAATCGCACTCGAGGCCGGGCTTTCCGTCGTGAACCTCGCCACGGAGCCGACATCGGTCGGCGAAGTGGCCCGCGAGGGGTTCGGGTTCGAGTTCTCAAACACACCGGCGGTGACCCCAGCGCGGTACGACTTCCGCACCAAGCACGACCGGGTCTTCGGCGGCTCGGGCGGATACATTTCGACCCGAAAGCAGGTCTTGTCGGAACTGCGTGCCTTCGTTGCGTCACAGGAGGTAACGGAGTGATGCGCTTAGCCGTCTCGAACATCGCGTGGCCCTCCGGAGCCGACGCCGACGCTGCGAAGATCCTGGCTGATCATGGTGCCGAGGGGGTCGAGATCGCCCCGACTAAGGTCTGGCCCCGCCCCCTCGACGCCGACGAGTCTGATGTCCTGGCGTACCGCAAAACCTGGGAACAGCGCGGGCTGCGGGTTGTTGCCCTGCAGGCACTCTTGTTCGGCCGACCCGATCTCGTCCTGTTCGGGGACGGAGCGGTGCACAGGCAAACCATCGATTACCTCAAGGGGATGATCGACCTGGCATCGGCGCTTGGGGCGGGAGCATTAGTGTTCGGCTCGCCAAAAAACCGACTCATCGGGGACCGGCCCCGCGAGGAGGCCGATGTGATCGCCACGGCGATCTTTCGCGAACTCGGTGACTACGCCGCGAACAGCGGAACCGCCTTCTGCATCGAGGCCAACCCGGCCGCCTACGGCTGCGACTTCGTCACGAGCACGGTCGAGGCTGCCGAGTTGGTCGCGCGGGTCGATAGCGAAGGGTTCGGGCTCCACCTCGACACGGGCGGAATGACCCTCTCTGGCGAAGACCCCGTGCAGACCGTCGTCGGGCTCACCCCCCGCTGTCGCCATTTCCATGCCAGCGAACCCCACCTCGCGCCGGTCGGGCGCGGAGGGGCGGACCACCCCGCCTTCCGAACGGCATTGCGGGCCGTGCAATACGAAGGATGGGTCTCGATTGAGATGAAAGAAGCGGTGACGGTGGGGGCGTGGCTCGAGACCCTACGAGACTCCCTGGTGTATTCAAAAGCGGCTTACGCGATCTCATCCCAGGGGACTCCGACGACGGCCGAGCAGTCAGGTTGTTTTACCGAGGTCGATAGACCGAGACCTCGAAGCTGAAGGGAGAGACCGATGCGAACCCGCTGGATCTGTCTAGCTGTTCTGGCAGTGAACCTGGGCACTGTTGCGGGCCCGCTTCGCGCCGACGCGGGCACCGACCTCAAGCTCTTTGACCGTTCTAACCTGGCGGCATGGTGCATCGTTCCCTTTGACGCCAAGCAGCGTGGCCCCGAGGAGCGGGCCGTGATGCTCGAACGGCTGGGACTACGGCGGTTTGCCTACGACTGGCGGGCGGAGCACTTGCCTCACTTCGAAGCCGAACTGGCCGCTCTGAAGAAGCACGGCATCGAGTTGACGGCTGTCTGGTTCCCGACGACCCTCGATAAGGACGCGCGGTTTATCCTCGATACGCTGGCGAAGCACCGGATCAAGACGCAGCTCTGGGTCACGGGGGCGGTCGGCCCGGCACGGACCCCCGAGGAGCAACGCGCCCTGGTCCGTTCCGAAGCGACCAGGCTCCGGCCCATCGCCGAAGAGGCAGCGAAGATCGGCTGCACCGTCGGACTCTACAACCACGGCGCCTGGTTCGGCCAGCCCGAGAACCAACTCGCCATCATCGACACGCTCGGCCTCCCGAACGTCGGGATCGTCTACAACCTCCACCACGGCCATGAGCATCTGCCGCGGTTCCCCGAAGTGCTCCAGCTCATCAAGCCACGACTGCTCGCGATCAACCTCAACGGAATGGTCGTTGAAGGGGACTATCACGACAAGAAGATCCTCGTGATCGGCAAGGGGGACGAAGACTTGCGACTCCTGCGCGCGATCCGCGACAGTGGCTGGAAAGGCCCGGTCGGTATCCTGAACCATACCGCCGGCGATGCCGAAACGCAGCTACGGGCCAACCTCGCGGGCCTCACCGGCTTGGTTGAGCAACTCCGGGCGACCCCCGGAAAATGATCGGGTGACGTCGATGGGGATCGGCGTGCCCTTTCCTTTCCAGAACTCATTTCTTATCGTGGCGCTTTCGGGTGCGGCTGTCATCGATCCCGTGTACCCGGAGCGAGGACCCTCAAGGAGAAGGCGGAGCCGATCCGCCCTTTGAAATTCGCCATGGCCGACGAATTGCAGCCCGAGAACGACCTCATCCTGGCGGCACTCCCCGAGCCCCTCGTTCCCGAAGAAATCGCGCCGGAGATTGCCTTCGTCATCCCGGCGTCGGCTTATGAGTCGATCGATACCGAGGCCGAGCTCGCTCTGCCCGCTGAACTCACTACGGATCAAGGCCAGCCGAGCGACGCCTTGACCCTACCGGCGATTGCGGCCCTGGGCGAGACGCTCCATCGCAAGCTCGATGCGTTGCAGACGCTCTTCGATCGTGAGATTCGCGCGGAGGCTACACGGGAGAAGGTCGTCGATCGCTTGCATGCCGAGTTGCAGGAGTACAAGCAAGGGCTGCTCCTGAACGTGCTTCGACCCATTTTCGTCGACCTGATCCAACTGCATGATGACATCGGCAAGATTGCCGAGGCCCAGGACGAAGATAACGGAGAAGCGAGCCGATTCCTGGGCCTGATGCGCGGGTTCCAGCAAGGGATCGAGGACATCCTCTATCGTCAAGGGGTCGAACCCTATGCGCAGGAGGGGGAGTCGTTTGACCCGCGACGGCAACGGGCGGTCGCGACGGTGGTGACCGAGGAAGCCGGACTCAACAAGCAGATCGCCGCTCGGCACCGCAAAGGGTTCCAGGCGGGCGATCGGGTCATCCGAGCCGAGCTTGTTTCGGTCTACGCCCTCAAGAAGTAGGCCAGGCGCGACGCACAGGGATCTGCCGGACCTACCTCTCGGGCATAACAGATCCACCAGGTTCTCGGACTCTCACGGCTTTGCAAGTTCAAATCGATAGATCTGGCCATCCAGATTGACCGTCACCGGCTCATCGAAGGCCAGGTACTGGTTGAGCTCGGGCTTCTGGTTCTCCGCCAGACGGAAGAAGGCATCGCTGAACTGCTCGATGACCGTGGCTTTCGCGACGTCCTCGGCCTTGACCGTCGAATCGATCCAGTGCCCGTTCTTGAAATAGAAGGTCTTCCCACCGACCTGACGTACCGATGGTTTCCCCGCGGTCCCCTTATCCTCCGCTCCCAACTGCACAAGTTCGTTGGTTCGGTGGTTTCCAGCCAGCCGCGGTTGGGTTCGTGCAAGCCGCGACTCTGCCGGCGAAGCGCTCATTCCCATTCCACCGAGAGTCTCGAAGCGGTCATTCAAGGTCGAGCTCGTCGTGGAAGGGTCGGATGGCGTTGGGGAGAAGACATAACCGGACGTCGACGGTCGTGCCGCTTCCTGATAGTAGCGTTTGGCCCCCCGCTGGTTCACGCCGCTCGCGCCGTCGGTCGCTTCGAGCTCGCGAAGTCGCACGCCCGCGCGAAAAGTGTTCGCCACACCGGCGTGGAGCGGGACCCGTTCGTCGGCGAGAAACGACGTGTACGGGGTCATGATCCCGTATTTCGTGCTGAGAGAAACAAGTTCATCGATCAACTCCTTGTTCTGGCCGCGGAGATCGATCTCGTCGATGATGTGGCCGACACGTCGCATCGCCCAGACCCGCTCCACGAACTCGTACGCCGTGCCTCGATCGGCCGAGGCGAGCTCGGCTGGGAATTCGAAGCTTTGGCGCTCATCGCCGGTACGTCCGGTCAATCGGACGGTGGTACGGCCCGACTGGCGGTAGCGACCGACCCAAACGAGCTGTCCCCCCTCGAATAGGTCGGGGAGGTCGCGGGGATAGGTCCGGTTGACGTCGGTGTCCGCGAACTCGATTCGCGGATCGGTCAGGACGGGACTCGTCATTTTGGCGTAGAACCGGGAAATGTGGGACTCAATGTCGTCGTCCGGCTTTACGTACTCGCTGGTCCCGCTATTGCCACTGCTGATCCGATCGAGCAAGCGTGAGTTGACGTCATAACCGACGCCAAACGCAAAGATCCGTGCATGCTCCCGGTTCGCCTTTCGCGCACCATCGGCAATCTCCATCTCCTTCGTCTCGCCAGCGGTGGGCAGGCCGTCAGTAAGGAACAATACATAACTGGGTCGTGAATCATCATGAATCATGCCGAGCGCTGACTTGAGGGCGGCGTCGATGTTCGTCGCTCCTCCCTCGCGAATGTTCTCCACGAAGCGACCCGCCTCGGCCCGCGTCCGCGACGTATAGCGTTGGAGCTCGGGCTGGAACGTCTCGACTCGATCATCGTAGACGACGATGTTGAACAAGTCATCTTCACGCAAGTTGTTCAGAACGAATTGAAGGGCCTTGCGAGCTTGCTCGATTTTCTTGCCTGCCATCGAGCCCGAGCGGTCGAGGACGAAAATGACCGTCTTGGGCTGCGGCTTGACGTCGGCCGGCTTGACCTGCGGGCTGGTCAGCAGCAGGAAATAGCCATCCTCGGAGCCACTGGGCCGGTAGCTCATGACCGTGGTCCCGAGTGCTCCTTCGGCCAGGGAGTAGATCACGCGAAAGTCGTTCTTGGGGACCACGTCATGCTGTTCCAGAACGATTCGAGCGTCGTGATCCCCGTCTCGTCGGATCGTTGTGTCGCTGGTGGGGCTGTAGATCGACTTGATCGCGTCCCGGCTCTGGATCTGGAGCGAGAGTGAGAGTCGCTGAATCGGCTTGGCCGTGAACTTCTGGGTGCTGAACGGATAGGCGAACTCGACCCGATCTCGATCGCGTTTGCAAAGTTGCGTGTAGCGCATCGTGACCTTGCGGTCAGCCCCGGCGGGAATTGGAAAGACGCTGGTCCGAAAGAGGCCACGCCCCATGTATTCGAGCAATGCGGGATCGCGCTTGGACCGTACGATCTCCTCGTAGATCCGTCTCGCCTCATCCTTGGGCAGGAGCCGGCCGGGGAGTTCCTTGCCGTCGACCATCAGCACGAAATTCTGGATCGCTCCCTCCTCCGGCAACGGGAAGAAGTACTCCGACTCGAGCACGGTCGAACCCGGGTTGTGGAATGTCTGGGAGACTTGAACCTCTGCCACCTGGTCGCGAACCTTGGCATCGACCGTGACTTCACGGATTTCATAAGATCGCGCGATGGGGTGGTCAGGGCGACGGTCGATGATCAGGCCTTGCGACCAGGCTCGATCCGGCTGGGCCGCCAAGGCCAGGGCGAAGACGATCAGATATCGTCCGATTCGAGGTTTCATGGGAGACCCTCCTCATCTACATGACGATCCGGCGATTGCGATGGGACCTAATCGAAAAACGTGCGAGGGGAATTTTTCTTAGGGACAAGCTGTGCGTCGCCTCCCGATTTGATCGGGGATCGTGGCCCAAGCAGACCGGCAGAATCCACCGACCACTACCATTTTTAGAGCCGCTCGGACCGCTCCGGGTTCCCGCGTTCGCTCCATTCGAAAAAAATGAGCGACTGCCATCGACCCCACTCCGCGATTACAATCAATAATTCAGTCGACTCGACGAAGATCCAGGGCGAGACGGCTCGACTCCCGGTTTTCGAGCCAGTCTCTTGTTTGCAGTGGCCCAGTCAAAGGGAGCCGTTGCCGTGAGCGAAGGTCTCAAGCGCGTCTACGGAATCGATCTGGGGACAACCTATTCGGCGATCGCCTACGTCGACGAGCATGGGAAGCCGGTGATCGTTCCCAATCAGGAGAGTGAACGCATCACTCCCTCGGTCGTGCTCTTCGACGGTGACAACATTATCGTGGGCAACACGGCGAAGGAGTCGGCCAAGGTCGAACCGCACCGCGTCGTCTCGCGGGTGAAGCAGCACATGGGCGACCCGAACTACGTGTTCGAGCACGACGGTCAGGTCTTCAGCCCCGAGGACATCTCGTCGTTCATCCTCCGTAAAGTTGTCGGTGACGCGGAACTGGCCCTGGGCGAAGAGAAGATTACTGACGTCGTCATCACCTGCCCGGCCTACTTCGGAACGCCCGAACGCGAAGCGACCGCCAACGCCGGGCGTCTGGCCGGGCTCAATGTCCGTGCCATCCTCAACGAGCCGACCGCCGCCGCCATCGCCTACGGGCTCGAGCAAGGGGATGATCAGACCGTCCTCGTCTACGACCTCGGCGGCGGCACCTTCGACATCACGATGATCGAGATCAAGGACCGCCTAATCCGGGTCATCTGCACCGGCGGCGACCATCGTCTCGGGGGCACCCTCTGGGACGAGGCGATCGTGATGTACCTGGCGGACCAGTTCCGCGAACAGACAGGACTCGACGCCGACCCAATGGACGATCCCGAGGTCCTCAATGACCTCTTTCTTCAGGCCGAGCGCGGAAAGAAGACACTCACCCAGCGCGAAAAGGCCCCGTTCCGGGTCACCCACGCCGGCCAGCAGGCCCGCGTGGAGCTCGAACGCACCAAGTTCGATGAGATCACCAAGCACCTGCTCGACCGCACGCTCGAGCTCACCCGCGAAATGCTGGCCGACGCCAGGGACAAAGGGCACGAGACCTTCGACAAGATCATCCTCGTCGGCGGCGCCACCCGGATGCCGCAAGTGCGCGAGCGGATCGTCGCCGACTTTGCCAAGGAACCGGAAAGCTTCGACCCCGATGAGTCGGTCGCGAAAGGGGCCGCCTTGTTTGGCCTGAAGGAATCGCTCGAAGACTCGGTCCGCGAGATCCTCGCCCCCGAGGGCACCACGGCCGACGATCCGGCCAACGGACAGAGTCTCGAGGCCGCATCCGAGGAACAGGTGGCCGAAGCGCTCGATCGGATCGAGAAGCAACTCGGATTCACCCTCACCGGCCCGGTGCGCGAGCTCGTCAGCACCAAGATCGTCAACGTCCTGAGCAAGAGCCTCGGCGTCGTGGCCCGCGACGAGAAAAACAAGGACGTCGTCGTTTACCTCCTTCCGCGCAACGGCGAAGTCCCGATGGAATACAGCAGTGACTTCGGCACCGACACCGCGAACCAGGCCGGTGTCGATATCCGCGTGATGGCCGGCGAACGAGACAGCCCCGAACCGCTCGACTGCAAGGATGTCGGCACGGCCACGCTGAACCTCCCCCCCAGTCTGCCGGCTCGGAGCCCGATCCGGGTCAAGTTCGCGATTAACCGGGACGGCCGGCTCATCGTCACCGCAACCGACCTGACCGGCGGAGCCTCGATCGACGTCGAGTTCGAGACCGAGGCGGTCCTGAACGCTGAGGAGGTTGCCGAGAGGTCGTCGGCCCTGCGGTTGCTGAACGTCTCCTGAACCAGGGCTCGAGGCGTTCCGACCTCAACAATCCTTCAAGCGTGCTGACATTCAGCGGGAGTCAAGAATGGCGAGCACGTTCGTCGGCATCGACCTCGGGACCACCAATTCGGTGGTGGCCTGGCGTAACACCTACGGCCGGCCCGAGGTGATTGCCAACCGCGAGGGGCAAAACATTACCCCCTCGGTGGTGTATTTCGGCACGGATCCCCCGGTGGTCGGCCAGGAAGCGAAGGAGTGGGCGCGGCTGGGCAATGACGACATCGCCAGCTTCTTCAAACCCCACATGGGAAGCCCACTCTATCAACTCCGGTTCGGGACCCGTGACTACAACGCGAGCGATCTCTCTGCTCTCGTCTTGAGACGCCTGAAGGAAGACGCCGAGGCCAAGCTCGGACAGGTCGTCGACCGCGCGGTCATCACCGTCCCCGCCTACTTTGCCGACGCCCAGCGCAAGGCCACGATCGACGCCGGGAACGCGGCGGGGCTCGAGGTCCTCAGGATCATCAACGAGCCGACCGCAGCGGCCCTCGCCTACGGCTTGCAACGGACCGGGACCAGTGAGACCGTGCTCATTTATGACCTGGGGGGCGGAACGTTCGACGTGACGGTCGCCCAAATCACCCCCGAAGAAATTGCCGTCCTGAGCACTGCGGGTGACCACGACCTGGGGGGCAAGAACTGGGACGATCGGATCGCAACGTTCCTCTCAGAGCGATTCGCCGCCGATACCGGGATCGATCCCCTGGACGATCCGGTCGCCCTCAACGAGGTCCTGGTCCGGAGCGAACAAGCCAAGTGGGCCCTCTCCGACCGCGCCACGACCCGGATCACGCTCCAGCTCGGGACGGAGCGACGGAGCTATGAACTCGCCCGCGCGGAATTCGAGAGTCTGACTTTCCCACTGATGGACCGGACCAGACGACTGACCGAAGAGGCCCTCGAAGAAGCCAAGCTCAGTTGGAAGCAGCTCAGCGGAGTACTGCTGGTCGGCGGTTCCACGCGCATGCCGATGGTTCGGACCTACGTCACCCAGATGGCGGGCGCTCCCCCGCGAACCGGGGTGAACGTGGACGAGGTCGTTGCGCTCGGAGCCGCGATTCAGGCGGCCATGGAGGAGGGTCAGTCCTCCCGCGACGCCACCCCGCAATACAGTCTCGCCGGCGCAAGGCGAATTCATGACGTGATGTCCCACAGCCTGGGCACCGTCGCCATCAGTCCCGATGGCTCACGCTACATCAACGACATCGTGATCCGCCGGAACTTGCCGATTCCCGCTGAGAATTCCAGGTCTTATCTCCACGCCACGCACGGCGGAGCGAACTCGAAACTCGAGGTCTACATCACCCAAGGGGAAAGCGAGCTCCCGTTGGATTGCACGATTCTCGGCAAATATGTTTGCTCGGGAATCCACGCCACCGATTCCGAAGTGACGATCGATCTGGAAATGTCGTATGACGCCAACGGTGTCGTGCAGGTCGCCGCGGTTCAGCGTGATACCGGACATCGCCTCACGATGGAAGTCGAGCCGGTCCCCAACGATCTCTCCTGGCTCGGCCGAGCTCCGGAATCGATCGTCGAGGCGGGCCGCCCCGAACCCGTGCGCGTTTACCTCTTGATGGATGTCTCGGCAAGCATGGCCGGTTTCCCGCTGGTCGAAGCCCAGACCGCCGCGCGCGAGTTCCTCGACCGGTGCGACTTTACCACCATGGAAGTCGGCTTGATCTCGTTCTCGACCCAGGTCACCTTGCAGGCCGAGGCCACTGATAACTCGAGGAAGGTCCAAGCCGCAATCTCCCGGCTCGAGCCGGACAGCAGCACGAATCTGACCGACGCGATCGACCTGGCCAGCGAACGGCTCGTCGCCACAGATCGGATCCGCTATATGGTCGTCCTGACGGACGGATACCCCGACGCCTCCGAAAGCGCAGTGGAGAGTGCGCAAGCGGCGCGGGAGAAGGGAATCGAGATCGTGGCCATCGGCATGGGCGATGCCGACCTCGATTATCTTCGTCGGATCGCAAGCAGCGAACAAGGTTCGATCTTCGCCCATGCCGGCGAGCTCGTGAAAACGTTCGGCCACATTGCCCGGGTCATCGCCGAGGGGGGCCGTAGCTTGCGGAAGATTCAATGAGCGTCGCGAGCAAGCCCGTCCCGCTTGCGCGGAGTCGGTTCGTGAACGTCCGCCAGGCCTACGACCTCGCCCTGGCGGGGGCGCTCGGCGCCATCTTCGGCCTCTATCTCTACGTCGAGCTCGTTCGGGCCGACTCGGTGCTAGTCCGCGACGCCCTGGCAGGAGTCGCGATCGGTGGCACCATCGGCTTCTTCCTCAATGCCGCCGGGCCATTTCGCGACGGTGCCTGGATCAAGCTCAGCCGCGCCTCCACCTGGGGAGCCCTGGCCGGCGCAGCCGGGGGAGCGCTCGGGCTGGTACTCGGCGAATCCGTCATCGGCTGGTTCCAGGGGGGCCTGGTGGGCCGTGCCCTCTCGTGGGCGGTCCTGGGGCTCGGGATCGGGGTTAGTCAGGGACTGGCCGAGCGTTCCCGACAGCGCCTCGTTTACGGCCTCCTCGGTGGAGGACTCGGCGGCCTGGTGGGCGGCTACCTCTTCGAATGGCTCCGGCAGAGCCTCGGACATCGCTACAACAACAGCCTGGGCCAAGGGCTCGGGATCGTGATCCTGGGGGCCGGCTTGGGCCTCTTCCTGGCGCTCGTGGAACAGGTCTTGAGACGAGCCTGGATCCAGGTCATCTCAGGGAGGCAGGAGGGACGCGTCTACCTACTCGCCCGGAAAGTCTCCGCGCTCGGGTTGGACGAGCGTGCGGAAGTCGGCCTGTTCGGGGATCGCGCGGTGGCTCGACGCCACGCCGAGATCGAGTCGACGGCCAAGGGTTATGTCCTCCGCAACCACGCCCCGAGCGGCCGGACCCGCGTCAACGGAACGGTCATTGATGATATCCACATCCTGAGCAACGGCGATCGAATCGAGCTCGGCCAGACGATGCTCGTGTTCCGGCAACGCTAGAAGCGCGGCCGATACTCCGGCCGAACGAGTCACACAATGAATCAAAGCGGCTGGTCGCTGGAAGTGGTCCGTGGAACGGAAGTGGGTCGAACCTACGCGCTCAACGGAGCAGCGATCGTGCTCGGGAACGCACTCGATGAGGGCACCGGGCTCGATCTCGGCCACCAGGAAGGGAGCAGTCCGCGCCGGATGGCCGGGCGACAGGCCCAGATCGACCTTTCCTCCAAGGGTCCGGTGGTCCGCGATCTCGATAGTCCCGGCGGCACCTTCGTCAACCGTCAACGCATTCTGCCGGGGCAAGCCGTCACGCTCCAACCGGGGGATTTGATCCAGATCGGCGGCGTTCAACTCAAGTTGATCGCTCGAGCCCCGGCAAGTGCCCCAGAGCCGCAATCCAGGCCCGCGCCTCAACGAACCGCCCCCGTGCCGGCGGCTCCCTCGCGACCAGGGGCTCAGCCAGTGTCGGCATCGAAGCCGAGTCGACCGGCCGCGGTCGCTCCCGCATCCCCTTCGCCCGCGACGAAGCCGCCACCACGGCCGGCTTCACCCCCTCCGCCCCCACTCTCCAGGCCTGTGCGAGGAGGAGCCTTACCGAGCCCATTCGTGCTCAAGGCGGGAGCGTCGTGCCGGACCTGGGACGATGTCTTGACGGTCTCGGCTCAACGCTGGGAGGCTTTGCGTGACGAACTGACTTCGGGGCGGCTGGCTGCTTTCCTCGCCACCCACCGGCTGAACGAACTGGTTCCTTCGGCGGATGCCCCCGGCACCGCTGACGAGCGCCTGGATGCCTGGCTGGGCCAACTTCCCACGACGCGGCCGAGCCTGCCGGAACTGGACGTGCATCCTGAGACATTGACCGTCCGCGCGGTGGCAGGGGGGGGAACGACGCGCCAGGTCCTCGCGATCACGAACACGGGGTATCGACTGCTGCGCTCGACCCTCAGCGTCGACCCCAGCGCGGCCGCCTGGATCAAGCTGTCATCAACGTTCACTGGGCGGTCCTTGATCACGGTGGATCGCACCGAGGTGCCTCTCGACATCCAGATCCCCGAGCAACTTGCGGCTCCGAAACTCGGGACGATCGTCATCGAGAGTAACGGGGGAACCCGCCGGGTGACCGTGCGGCTCGAGCGACTCCCCGCGCCGGAGTCGATCCCCGAACTCTCCTCGGCCATGTACGGCGAGGGGGGCCCCGATCTCCTCGAACTCGTCGCACGACAACCGATCGGCCTCCGCATGGCGCTCGGAACCTTGGGAGGCCTCGCACTTCGGTCACTCGTGGCACTCGGCGGACTGCTTCCCATCGGGCAAGGGGCAGGTGCGGCCGAAGCGCTCCCTCGCTTGTTGGGTCCCGTGATCCTGTTCGCCACGGCAGGGGGCGTCATCGGCACGGCCCTCATCGCGAGACGGGGTGAGGCTCGTGACCTGCCACCGGCGGGCTTTGCGGGGGCATGCGGCGGTGTCTTCGTCGCCGCGCTTAGCGTCGCTTTCTGTCGTGCCGTGGAGCCGATCCTGGGACCGGCGCCGACTCGATCCCTCTGGCTCTCGGGCCTGCTCTGGGCCGTCCTTGGCGCAGGGATCGCGGGGCTCTCCCTCGTAATCGCCCCCCATCGCACCGTCGCGGAGTCCGAATCATGAACCTCCGTGCCGTCCTGTCGATGGTCCTTCTCGTTCTCGGGTTCGGCCAGATGCAGGCAAGGGCCGCCGATCCCCAGGCCGACGCCATCGCCCAGGCGATCGAGCGTGGCGTCGACTTCCTGAAAGCGCAGCAAGCTCCCACGGGAAACTGGTCGTTCTCGTTCAACCATGACCATACGTTGGGAATCACCGCGCTCGCCGGCCTGGCCCTGTTGGAGAACGGAATCGAACGGACCGACCCCTCGATCACCCGGGCGACCTCCGTCGTCCGGAGCCTCTCGCTCAGATCGACGCAGACTTATGACCTTGCCCTGGCCATCCTCTACCTGGCCAGGGCCCAGGTCGAGACTCGAGGGCCCGACGACCGCCTGATTCAACGGCTGGCCGCGCGACTCGCCTCGGGAGAGCAGGGGGGGATGTGGTCGTACACCGTGCCGCTCGAGAACATCGAGGACGACGAGCGGCCCCGCACGTCGCGGCGAGATCAGTCGACGAGGGTCGCCGAGGTCGGTGACAACTCGAACACCCAATTCGCCCTGCTCGGAATCTGGGCGGCCAGCCGCCACGGGTACGAGCCCAACGCCAGCCTGGCGGCCATCGATGGCCACTTCCGACGGTCGCCCGATCGGAACGGGCGCTGGGGGTATGTCAGCGGAGCGGCAGGGACCGATTCCATGACCTGTGCGGGGCTCATGGGGCTGGCGATCAGCGCAGCTCGGCCGAACCTGGCCGAGCGCCAGACTGCCCGCGCCCGAGGCGCGGCCCTGGCCGCCGATCCTATCTTCGCCAACGCACTGCAAGCCGTGGCCAAAGACGCGCGGAAGATCGGCCAGAATTCCGACATTTATTACCTTTGGTCACTTGAACGAGTCTGCGTCGCCCTGGGACTCCGCGATCTCGACGGCTTCGACTGGTACGAGACAGGCGCTTCGGAACTGCTCCGACGCCAACTGGAAGACGGGGGCTGGCCCGAGCCCGCCTGGGGCCGAATTCCCAATACCTGCCTCGCCTTGCTCTTCCTCCGTAAAGCCAACCTCGCCTTCGAGCTCGATCGCGTCCTGAAGCTTCCGACTTCCTCGCGGCCCGATCGACCAGCCGACGAGGTTCCGCTCACGGACCAGGCCAAAGACGAGCCGCCCCGAAAGGGGGGCGAGGAAAACGACGTGGTGGTCACCGGGGCGAGCGACACCAATTTCCCGGAGATCTCGGTCGAATTTGAGGTCAAGAGACCCGATGGGACCTACTTACTCGACGCGACGGAGAAGGATTTCAAAGTCACCGAAGAAGGCCAGCCGGTCGTGATCCGAAAGTTCCAGTCCCCCGTCACCACTCAGGCGCACGCGACCACGGTTGTGCTCGTGGTTGATCGAAGCCGGAGCATGGAAGAGGAGGACCGGATCGGCAGCCTCAAGAGTGCGGTCGCCTCGTTCGTGAAAGGACTGCCGCCAGGGTCGCGCGTGGCTGTCGTGGCCTTTGGCTCCGACGTAAAAACGATCTGCCCGTTCACCGGCGACCCGCAAAAGGTCCAGGAGGCCGTTGACGGCTTGACCGCCGAAGGAGCCACCCGCTACTACGACGCCGTCGCCGAAGCGCTCGAAATGCTCAATCGAGAAAAAGGCCGCCGCGCCGTCCTGGCGCTCACCGACGGAGAGGACACGTTCAGCCAGTCCGCCTCGCTCGACTCAGTCATCGTGGCGGCCCGCCGCCTCGGCCTGCCGGTCCACACCCTCGGTCTCGGTACGGAGGATGAGATCGAGAGCGATGCGCTCCGTCGACTCGCCGCCGAAACGCGCGGCCAGTACTACCCCGCGCGCCAGGCCGATCAGTTGCGATCCATTTATGAACAGCTCGCCGAACGACTGCGGTCCAGCTATTCTCTGTCCTACCAGAGTGACCGTGCCCTCCCGGATGGAACGCTCCGGCCGGTCCGGATCTACTACCGAGCCAGCCGCAAGGCGGGTGAGACGGCCGTGTTCATCCCCGGCATGGTCGTCCCCGCGGGTGGCTGGCCCCACCTTTTCCTCTTGCTCGTCGCGGTCCTGATTTGTCTGGCGGCGCTCCCGGGCTGGCTCTCGCGAAAGCAGAAGCCCGCGCATCCTTGACACCTGACCCAGGCCCAATCGTCCCTCCTCCGTTGTTGAGATCGGTGTCGATGCTCCCACCCATCCGCTACCCGCTGCCCACGCTCGTGCTGCTCGTTGTCCTGGGCCTGCTCGCCTGGCGTGGAGAGGTGATGACTCGTCCGCTGAGGTCGGCCCTGACCACGCGCTGGCAACGTCAATTCGAGGGACCACCAGTCCCCAACTCGACCGAGCCGAAAGTCGTCGTTGGGCCAATCGTCCGCAAGGCACTCCTGCTGCACGACGACGTCAGCACGTCGGATCGCCCTGGAGGGACCCCGGCCGAGCCAATCCGGCTCCGAATGTTCGTCGACATCTACGACGTCTGGCCCTTGAGCGGCTCCCCGGATTTCTACCGAGTCGGCAATCGCCGGCCAATCGGTTGGGTGCGTGCGAGCGACTTATTGCCTTGGGAAACCCGGCTCGTCGTCCACGCCCCAGAAGGCGAAACCACATCAGCCAATGCAAATATCCAGGCTGATCAACCACCACTCAAAAGCCTTCCGGCGCTTCCGGTCCTCACCTGGACAGCCGACTCGATCGAGGTCGCAACCTGGGACGACTCGCTTCCCTGGCAGTCCGTGAACCGGCACCGCCAAATCCAGATCGCTGACATTGCCCCCGACGATTGGGGAGTCTGGATCAGCCGTCCCGAATTACTCAGTCTCTTACGACGAACCGGGCCGAACCCCGCCGAACCCGCAAAGCTCACACGACTGCGCGCCATCCTCGGCCGATTATCGGACGATCGTCCCTTCTCGGCCCAAGATCAGGCCGCGGCGACTGCTTTTCTTCCTGCACAGGTCTTTACGTCAAGCAATAACCCGTTGTCCATTCTAGAGTCGAATGAGTCGCTGGCGCGGGCCAACGAGAACTGGAAGCCGGAGGCCTCTTGGGGTGGACTCTCGTTCCAGTTTCTTCCGCTCTCGGCACTTCCCTGACCGCGGAATCCGCCACTGCCGTAGCCGCGCGGACACGTGAGGCATCAGCATTGCCTCCGCTCGAACGGCTTCGCCACGGGTACCAAAAGCACATCGCGAATCGGACGGTACGCGATTCGGAGGAGAAACGTGACGACTGATCTCGGCTGGCAAGAAATCGTCATACGACTCACTCTCACGGTCATCGCGGGGACGCTGGTCGGTTTCAATCGAGGGGAGCATGGTCGACCCGCCGGTCTGCGGACGACGTTGCTCGTCTGTATGGCCGCGTCGATCTCCATGATTCAGACGAACTTGCTCCTGGCAACCGCTGGCAGATCGACAGACTCCTTTGTGACCATCGACCTGATGCGGCTCCCGCTGGGGATTCTGACCGGGATGGGGTTCATTGGCGGGGGAGCGATTCTCAAGCGGGGCGATATTGTCCGGGGAGTCACAACGGCGGCGACTCTCTGGTTCATGACCGTGATCGGCCTCTGCTTTGGGGGAGGTCAGAAATTGCTGGGCGCCGTTGCTCTCGCGATCGGGATGCTCGTCCTCACAGGCGTCAAGCGATTGGAGTTGCGAATTTCTCAGGACCGATGGGCCACTCTGACTCTAACAGCATCCCTCGACGGTCCGACGGAAGAATTCATCCGGAATGATCTCATCGGCCGTGGATACAGGGTGGCGAATTGGGGTGTCAACTATGAGATGAACGAGCGGCGTTGGACCGTGTGTTGCCACGTTTTTTGGCGAGTGCGCCCCATCGATTCCGACCGGCCGGACTTTGTGATCGAACTGTCCCGACTGACCGGCGTCTCCCGGCTGAAGTGGAGCCCGCAAGGCCTCCCGGACCATTGGGAATAATGGCTGCGCGATGCGATCGCTGGCCAACCTCAAGTCAATTCCCTTCGGCAAAATTGCTCCTGAATCCCCAGCGATCACCGAAACTTGAAGTCACGTCCGTTGCGCATCCGCCCTAAATACTTACCTACAGGGCGAGTAAGTTCCGCCTTAATGCTGTGTTCGAAGAACATGCCTGCTCGCGACTACGTCAAGACATCTTGCAAATCAACGTTCTATTATCGACACTACTTAACCCTGAGGCTCCAGAGTGGCCTTCAACCAGGACTCACGGAGTCTGGCCGGGCCTTCAACAGGATCATGGCCCCGCAGGCACACGACTCCCTCGCTTTGAGAACGATACATTGAAAGCACAACACGGCAGTGGTCGCGGGCCAATTTCCAATAAACCTAGCAAAGCTCGTCACGCAAGACGAACGACATCTCTCCGAATTGAGGCCCTGGAAGCTCGAACATTACTCGCCAGCCGGCTCTTTGCACTCCCACGCGACAACCCGTTCGTGATCACCGAGCTTAACCGCCTGACCGGGGCCGAGATTCGCCGTTTCAATGCGCCCGTGCCCGCGAATCCCAGCGGCGAAAACGGCCTCGCATTTGACGGCCAGCTGCTCTATTACATGCCACAAGATGGTTCGGGGCGACTTTGGGAACTCAATCCCGACTCCGGCTCCGTAATACGTTCGCCAGTTGTGACTTCTGGTTTCGCCAATATCGACGGACTCGGGGCGGTTGGTGGAAAGGTTTATCTCCAAGACCACTACGCGGACCAGATTATTGTCATAAACCCAGCGAACGGATTCGAAGTCGGCCGCCTCAATGTCGCAGCCGATCTTGTAGGGGGACTGGCCGGAGCGGACAGCCCGAATGAATTAATTGGAACTGAAAGACTCGATGTCGCCGTAAGGATTAACCCCTCAACTGGTTCAGTTCTCGGACGGTTCCTCCTTCCCGGCCCGGTTTACGGGGCCGCGTTTGTCGATGGCAATTACTATTTCGGCTCCGCATTCAATAACCGGATCTACGTAGTTCAACGCTCGGGCGATCCCCTCTACACTCTTACTATCCCTTATCCTGTCTCAGCCCTCGCGGGTGACGGCGTCGAAGTCAGCCCAAGTAACGAGCGCGTCCTCAATGGTGATTTCGAACGCGGCGACTTGACCGGCTGGCTCACAAACTCAGTCTCGAACGCTTTGCCCCGCCTCGGTTATCAGGTCTACAGCGGAACTGGCCCCTGGAGCTGGCCGCTGCCCACACCTCCGCAGGGCAATTTCGCGGCGACCAACGAGTTGATGTGGGCTGCCCCGAACCTGGTTGAAGCCAAGATCCTCTACCAAGATGTATTCCTGCCAACAGGACAGTTTGCCGATCTGTCGATGTTAATCGGATATCAAAATTTTAGTAATGCTTTTCTGACTCCCAACTCGCTTGACACTCATTCCGTCCTCAACCAGCAATTTCGCATCGATATCGTCGATCCGAGCGCAAGTCTGCTCTCGACTGCCGCCGCCGATGTCCTGATGACGATCTTCCAGACCCGTGCCGGTGCCCCGAATATCCTGGCACCGACCGCGATCACCGCCGACCTCTCAAGCTTTGCTGGTCAAACGGTGAGACTTCGCATTGCCGTCGCTGCAAACCAGGCAGATTTAGTCACCGTAATTGACGCAGTGAGCATCAAGACGAACAGCACCTCTCCAAGCGTCGGCGTGACCCCCTACTATGTCGCCGATTTCGAAGAGTTTGGGGGGGGCTCCAAGAGAATTCTTCGCATCGACCCCACCACCGGCGTCCAGTCCGTTGTATCGTCGGGGGGCCAATTCATTGCCCCCTATGGCGTGACGATCGCTTCAGATGGTTCGCTAATCGTCGCCGACCGCGGCCCGCTCGGTGGAACTGGCACCCTTTTTCGCATTGACCCGACCACCGGCACCCAATCGGTGATCACCACCGGCGGGTTCCTCGTGGATCCCACCGGGGTGGTCATCGACCGCGACGGCAGCCTCCTGGTCGCCGACTTCGCGTCCGGCGGAACCGGACAGATCATTCGGGTTAATCCCAGCACGGGCGTACAGACATACGTGATCGACGTGGGCCCGGTGGCGGGTCCATTTGGCATTGCTCTCTCCCCGGATGGTTTGATCTATACGGCTCAGCATGCGGGATTTTTCGGTCTATATGGCCAAATCCTCTGCATTGAACCAACAACATCAACGCGAATCTTAGTTTCAATCGCTGGATTTCTCTCCGCACCGTCCAGCTTGGTCGTGGCCCCTGACGGCAGCCTGATCGTCTCCGACCGAGGAGCATCGAATGCCCAGGGTGCAATCTTACGGATCACCCCCCAGACCGGGGGCCAGACCGTCATCTCGCAGGCAGGCTTCTTACAGGAACCGGTCGGAATCACACTAACATCAAACAGCAGCCTAATCATTGCAGACATCTATGCCAATTTGAGTGAACCTGTGCGCAGCGGCGCCTTGCTCGCGGTCGATTTGATCTCCGGTATGCAATCGATCGTCGCAACGAGCAACTACATCCGGAACCCAACGGGCGTTGCCACCGTTCCTGCCCCGACGATCCCCAGCCCGCTCGAATTCGATGCGATCGAAGACACGTTACTGAGAGTTGCGGCACCCGGTGTCCTTGCCAACAGTTCAGGGAGCTCAACGTTCGTTGCTTTCGTGGCAACGGAACCGGCTCACGGCACACTGACACTTTCCAGCGACGGCTCGTTCGACTACCAGCCCGCGGCTGACTACTTTGGCCTCGACAGTTTTACCTACGTGGCTAGTAATGGTCTGGCCTTCAGTGCTCCACGCACCGTCAACATCACGGTTAGTCCGGTCAACGATGCGCCGACTGCCAATAACGACACATACATTACGCCCCAGGCGAAGCCTCTGATCGTCCCAGCACCTGGCTTACTCGCCAATGACACGGATGCCGATGGTGATACATTAACGCTCACCTTTCTCACATTTCCGACAAACGGAAACTTGCATATTACTGGTAACGGAGGATTCGTCTATACACCGATTTCGAACTTCGTGGGAACTGACACTTTCACTTATTTGGTCATGGATGGCGTGCAGCTAAGCCTCCCGGTCGTGGTGACGATCCATGTCACGCCCACACCGATCAAGCTCACGGATCACGGGCAATTAGGCTTCAGTCAAATCGGTCCGTGGACCAGTGCCGAGGTCGGCGGGTATGGCGGCTCGGTCGATTTCGTACCGAGCGGGGACGGTTCAGCCAAAACGACGTGGTTCACTGATGGACTAGAACCTGGAACTTACGAGATCCACGTGACCTGGCTGGCAGGCGGAAATCGCGCCAGCAACGCACCCTACCGGATCTATGACGGCAATACATTACTCAAAACCGTCTGGATCGATCAACGCAACGCACCCGCTGGCACAAACACCCAGGGAAACGTGGTATTCCAAAGCCTGGGAACCGCCACTATCGTTGGGACCTCGCTGCGTGTCGTACTCAGTAACGATGCCGACGGATTTGTCATTGCCGACGCGATTTTCATTCGCGAAGCCATTCCATTCTCCCCCCGATTCGCCGACGACGGCCAGCCCGGTTTTAGCGAGACGGGGACATGGATACCTTTCACCACTAGCTCTGGAGGCACGGCACGCTACGCTGCTCCGGGCGATGGCTCAGCCAGCGCCACCTGGTTTCGCGACGATTCAGTAACACCCGGTTCCTACCAAGTCATGGTGACCTGGAGCGCGGGACTCAATCGCGCCAGTAACGCGCTCTATCGAATCTATGACGGGAACAGGTTGGTCAAATCTGTCCGCATCGATCAGCGGAACGCGCCCGTCGGCCCAATGCGAACACGCGACGGGGTGTTCCAAAAAATTGGTGAATTCAAAATCACTGGAGACTCGATTCGCGTCGTCTTGAGTAACGACGCGGACGGCTATGTTATCGCGGATACAATTTACATTTCCGAGCCCACTTACAGCTTTAGACACTCCGACGACAACCAACCCAGCACCAGTCAGATCGGCACCTGGGAAACGTTTCCATCTGGCTACGAGGGTTCGGCCCGCTACACCGCGCCGGGCGATGGTTCGGCGAGTTTCACCTGGGTCATCGGGTCGATGACACCAGGGACCTACGAGGTGAATGTGACCTGGGGAGCGGGCGGTAACCGTGCGAGCAATGCACTCTACAAATTTTATGATGGGAACTCCCTCATCCTAACGATCCGAATCGATCAACGCAAAGCCCCCGACGGATTACTTTGGTCGGACAACTTACAGTTCCAAAAGATTGCCGTTGTCACGATAACGGGATCGACACTTCGGGTCGTCTTGAGCAACGATGCTGACGGTTATGTGATCGCCGATGCTGTGCTCCTCGGTGATCGCACCGACTTCACACCCAAAATCTCGGATGACAGTTTTCCCAGTTCCAGCCGTACTGGAACCTGGGTGAACTTCTCAGGCGGATACACGGGAGCGAGGTATGCCGCACCGGGCGATGGATCGACGAGCCATACTTGGACACAGTCAACGCTCGTTCCCCGCGCCTATGACATCCAGGTCACGTGGAACGCAGGGGCCAACCGCGCCAGCAACGCACTTTATCGCATCTATGACGGTGATATCCTCCTCAAATCCGTTCGGGTCGACCAACGCCTTGCACCAATTGGCGTCTCAATGTATGGCAGCATCTTCCAGAGCCTCGGCACGGTTATGCTCACAGGAACCACACTCCGGGTGGTCTTGAGCAACGACGCTGACGGATATGTCATTGCCGATGCGATTCGTATCAGTGAGCCGATCCCCATTTTGCCGAAATTCTCCGATGACACCCAACCCAATACCGTCCAGAGCGGAACTTGGGAGAGCTTCTCGACCGGATACGGCGATACCGCGCGTTATAGCGCGCCGGGCGACGGTTCAGCGAGTCTTACCTGGGTGCAAAGCGCGTTGGCCCCTGACACGTATGAGATCCAGGTGACTTGGAATGCAGGCAGCAATCGCGCCAGCAACGCCCTCTACCAAATCTATGATGACAACACCCTAATCAAAACAGTGCGGGTGGATCAACGCGATGCACCGATCGGCGGCGTCACCGAGAACGGCATCATCTTCCAAAGCCTCGGCACTGTCACGATCACAGGGACCACGATCCGCATAACCTTGAGCAACGATGCTGACGGCTATGTCATCGCCGATGCCATCCGGATTTCCGCCGCCAGTTCTTTACGTGCTGCAGGTGGCGCCAACTCACTGCCGGACAGAAGGCTTGTCAACCTCGAGGATTTACCTCTGATCGTTGACGCGGCCCTTGCACGTTGGCGGGTGGCTGGGGTTGAGGAGTCACAACTCGAGGCATTACGTACTGTGCCGATTCGGATCGTTGACTTACCCGGCGATGAGCTGGGCCTTGTCGGTTCAGACGGGATTGCGATCGACCACGACGCCGCCGGATACGGCTGGTTTATCGACCCAACTCCCGATGATGACTTCGAGTTCGCGGCCGGGATGACGAACCCAACCGCCCAATTGATCGACCTGCTGAGCGTGCTGGGGCATGAGTTCGGCCACTTACTCGGGCTTGAGCACGAAGCTCAAGCGGGATCGACCAACGTGATGGCCGATACTCTACAGCCGGGGAGTCGGCGGGTCATCCGACGCTGATTCAATCGTTTGAGTGAGAGCAATGACACAGGGCCGGCTTTGTTGACGCCTCCCGTTGGGATGAAGTCAATGCGCTGTTATCGAAGCCGCTTCGGACTTTCCTCCTTGATTGCACTCGTGGCGATATTCGCCCTGGTCTTCTGGGGGGTCCGGACCTCAAATGACCTGAGCCCACCGCACCTCTGGATTCGCTGGCTGACGGAAACGGACGTCCCACGGCGGCGCCTGGCGGCCGAAGAACTCGGCAGGGGGGCAGGATCCGTTGATGTGGCGGCGCAGGCACTGGCGCGGGCGATCCGTTCCAATACCGACCCGGAGACACGTCGCCTCTCATGCGTTTCGTTGGCCAAGCTGCTGGGCCGTGGTGGGCATGAAACAAGCCTCGTCGCGGCGGTGGTTGCCGAACTCGTCGGGGCGTTGACTGATCCCACTCCGAGTGTCCGACGAGCCGCGGCTGAAGCCCTGGGAGAGCTCGCGACCGACCATGCCTCCGTTCTCCCCGCTCTCATGAAAACCGCGCGAGACAACGACCAGTGGGTACGGGGAGCAGCGGTGGGCTCTCTGGCCTACGTGACGCGCCGAACTCAGAGCAGTATCGGACAATCGGACATTCGAGAATGGCTCGTCGAAACGGCCGATGATCCAAGTGACCATGTCCGCGAATCAGGCATCCACGCCTTCTGGATCCTCAACGTGAAGTCACCGGCGGTATCCAGGACGATGCTTACCGACTCGAATGTGAAGGCCCGCCGCATGGCGGTCAGGGCGATGGGACGCCACCAAGGATTAGCAAGTGCTGTAGGCGATACACTCTTAACAGGATTAAAGGATGACGATGCCTCCGTGCGCGCGGGGGCTGCTCGTGCTCTGGGGGGAGTGACCCCGCCCCCAGGTTCCGCTCGCCACGACCTGGTTCAACTTCTCTCTAACAGCGTGCCGGCGGTTCGCCAGGCCGCTCGGCAATCACTCGAATTGATCAAAGATTCGACTTTCGACACTTCGGTTCAATCGGCCCGAGAGAACTCACCGTAAGTGGCCGAGACCCGGTCGCCCACGGTACCAATGCGGGACTTGTCTACCTCCAGGGATTCGAAGAATCGCCGGACGATCGGAGAATCGGCCATGGCATTCGGGGTGACGACTTTCAATTGATACACGGAACGGCCTATCAGGAAGAATTGCATCGAGACCGTATATTCTTGCGGCATTTCGATCGAAATTGCCTTCCCCACAAGATCACCTCGGTGGACCTCGCTCTCTCCGACTAACTCACCCTTCGATTGTGCAAGCGTGCTCTCCGCCGTTCCGTCCAAGAAAGGGCCCCGGTCAAACTGCACGTCTTCATCGAGGTAATGTCTCTCGACGAGACTGAAAAGAATCGTGTTGTCGTCGATCCCGACCCGTTGCTTGACGACCTGTGTTGGTCCTACGCTATCTTGTTCATCCCGGGACTCGACCTCGGGTTCCCCAGGCATCCCCACCGTGAGAACGCCGTCGGAGGAGGGGACAGTCCGCCACTCCAGGGAGGCAGGATTCGCCGCTTGCGTCGTGATCGGTAGCGAAA
This sequence comes from Singulisphaera photorubra, assembly GCF_045290345.1. Lineage (GTDB taxonomy): Bacteria > Planctomycetota > Planctomycetia > Isosphaerales > Isosphaeraceae > Singulisphaera. The sequence continues at coordinate 10,041,299 of NZ_CP155447.1, forward strand.
ACCAGAAGAGGCGAAGGACTCCCATTCCAATGAGAAGGAGTCCCCCGAGTTTAAAGAATCCTCGGCTCCGCGCATGCCATTCGTCAAATCGAGCATTGAGGCCTGGCCGCTTCCCCACAATACGGTAGCCGAATAGGATAAAAAAGGTCCCTATGGCAATCGTGATTCCTTGATCAAGAAGATGAGCAAGTTCCACATGCGACCTCACTTCCCTGAACTCTACTCTGCATACCTCGCGATGAGCCTATCCGATTTTCCGATGGCCTGCAAACTTGGCTCTCGTAGACCGTGAGCATCCCTTTGTAGGCCCAGAACCTGACGCTGCAATTGGACCCACTTGGCGAACTCTAACGAAACACACAATGATGCTTGCGAATCATCAGGCGTGGACCTGGGGAAGCGAACTGTCACACTCGAGTCTCCACGCCGCAATTCATCAACTGGCCACCCGGCGTTCGGGACGGAGTTTGACCGAGATCAGGAGGGAATTCCAATTCGCGCGAGCTTCTATATCAGGTGTGGTCTCGGCGGGATTGCCAGCGGTCTCCTGCTTGCTGGCTCTTCGGAATTGAAGATGTTCTGGCAAGGCATTGCACTGATTGTCGTCGGATTTCTCTGCTTCGGAATCTTGTACTGGAAGCTCAACAGGGAAGGGGAGCCCGGCTTCAAAGTGCATCATGGGAGGCCATCTCACAGCGGTCCGTCCTTTGACCCGGCCGCACCCTCTTCAGCGACGACTGGCCGCCTGGTCGAAGAAATGCGTCGCCGCCGAGTGGAACACCAAACGACCGGGGAACCAGTTCCAGCCAAGGACCAGGCTGTCGCCGCGGCGACCGTGCATACTCTCTTTGCCCATCGGGCCCTGCCGAGTCTCGGCTTCGAGAATCCGTCAAACTTTCTGAACGCCGTGGCTGGTCCGATGGGGGAGCAACTGCTCCGGGAAGTCTGGGCGGATGTCTGCCAACAAACGAAAATCGAGACCGAACCGGCCCCGGCGTCCTTCCCCATTCAGCGGTTCATGCTTGGAAATGAGTTCGCCGTGCTGATCGAGTTGCCGGCCCCACGGCATGTGCCCGAACCCTATTTCGTCGTGTTCGTCACGGAGCTTCCCAAGTCGGCCGACGAGCTTCCTCTCTCATCAGAACGAGCTCGGGCACGCTACTTCACGCTCGAGAAGAGCCACGACGAGTTGGCCGAACTCCTCCAGCCGCGTGAAGCAACCTCGGGCGATCTGCCCGCGACCGTCCTGGGAGAATGGACACTCGACGGGTCTCATCACAATTACGGATTCGGCCCGCCGCCCGACTGGAAGGCGTTCGCATCCGTCCTCGTGCAGCGGTTTGCTCGGAGCCATGAGTGAGACAAGGCGATTCGACTTACGATCAATCCTCAAGATAGCGATGCCCGCGCAGGGACTCGGGAAGACAAGGCATCTCATCCTTCGCCTTCGGATCGTCGTGGGCATAACGATAGCCCTGCCCATACCCTGACGTTTTCATCAACGAAGTGACGGCGTTCCGCAGGTGGAGCGGGACCGGTTCGCGAGGAGTGGCAGCGGCATCAGCAGCCGCGGCTTGATAGGCTCGTTTCACGGCATTCGATTTGGGAGCGCGAGCGAGATAGATCGTCAACTGGGAAAGCGGATAGAGCGCCTCGGGCAGACCGATCATCCGCGTAATCTCGGCCGCCGCGGCAGCCTGGACCATCGCCTGAGGATCGGCGAGTCCCACGTCTTCCGAGGCCAGGATGCAAAGTCGACGGGCAATAAAAATAGGGTCGGCGCCCCCCTCGATCAGGCGAGCCAGCCAGTAAAGGCCCGCGTCAACGTCTGAGTTGCGCAAGGACTTGATCAAGGCTGAGGCCAAGTTATAGTGATCCTCTCCCCCCTTATCATAGGCGAACCGCGAACGACCCAAAGCCTCGACCAGGGTCTCTCGGTCCACCTGCCGCAAGCCGTCGGCCCCCGGTTCGGTCGCCCGAGTCGCCGCATCCAGTGCAGTGAGCGCCACTCGAGCATCGCCCCCCGCGGAATGCGCCAGGAGTCGCAAGTCCTCGTCAGAGATCGTGACCTGGTACCCGAGCAGACCGCGCTCCCGATCCACCATCGCCCGGCGCAGGATTTCGGAAATCTCCTCCTCGCCCAAGGGGTTCAGGACCAGGACCCGCGAGCGGGAAAGCAGAGCCGAGTTCACCTCGAACGACGGATTCTCGGTCGTCGCCCCAACCAGCGACACCGTTCCATCCTCAACGGACGGCAAAAGCGCATCCTGCTGCGACTTGTTGAAGCGATGAATCTCATCGATAAAGAGGACGGTTCGCCGCCCGCCGCGACGATGGCGTTTCGCCTCCGCAACCGCCTCACGCAGATCCTTCACCCCTGAGAGGACCGCGGAAAGCGGGACAAACCGCGCGTGGGCCCGCTGGGCAAGCAAGCGGCCAAGGGTGGTCTTCCCAGTCCCAGGTCCACCCCACAAAATCAAGGAAGGGAGCGGGCCTCGGTCCTCGATCAGGCGGCGGATGAGCTTGCCCTCCCCCGTGAGGTGCTCCTGGCCGACGTATTCCTCAATCGTGCGCGGGCGCATTCGTTCAGCCAGGGGGGCCTCCGGATCAATGGCCGACGGGCTCGCTTCCTCCTCCATTTCCGGTTCGCCGAAAAGGTCCCTCGTTTCTTCCCTGGCCATCGTAAAGATTCCTCGATCCATCAACCGGTTCGTCTGTCCGCGACGCGGCCTGACATGACTGAATGTCCAGTATAACACGAGTTTCCGAGGGGAGAATCCAGGGCTCGGTTGTGGTATGATCGCAGGGCGACTGGGCAAGATTTTGCAGCTATCTCGATTCGCTGGCTGAGCCAGGCGGTCGCTCACGGATTCAGGCATCATTATAAGGAGCCGGCAATGGTGGCCGCATCATGGACGATCGCGTTGAGTCTGGCCCTCGTAGGCGCCGGCGGACCAACCGGTCGATGGCTTGGCCAGGACGGTCGCGACCTGGTCTCTCCCTCGGCGACCCTTGAGCCCAACGGATATCAAGACATCCGCATTCAGCTCAACAACTTGCCTCCACAGCGCGCGTTCAAAGCGATCGAGATCAGGCCGGGCGGGGGCGGTCTCTGGAGTTCCGACCCGGCGTCAAACTCCTGGAAGATCGCCGTGGTGCAAGCTCCCGGCTCAAGAACGGCTGACCTCTATTTTGAGCATGACTCGCCCGAGACAGGGCGACCGCTTCAAATCAAGATCAACTACAACGACGGTACGGCCGCCGAACTCTCGGTCAGGGGAGGCCGATCGAATCCAAACCTTCGCACGCCCGCAACAATGCCGACGATTCGATGGGTCGGGCAGGACGGACAGGACTTCACGGCGGCGGATCTCGGCGTCGGGCCGGACGGATTTCAGGACGCGCGTTTGACCCTCGAGAAGCTTGTCGTGAAGGACACGATCAAAGGGGTCGTGCTTGATGCCGGTGAAGGCGTTCGGTGGCAGGCCGGTGTCAATCCCAACGGGGACTACAACGCCGAGATCGTTAGAGATGGCGCAGACCCGTCAATCGCCCAGCTCTTTTTCCAACCGGTCAAGGACCTGGCAGGACGAGACCTCACGGTCACGATCTCCTATTCAAACGGCAAAAGCGACACGCTGCGGATCAAAGGGGAGCGGACCGACCCAAGGCTGGCGATGCCGCTCCCCTCCGTTCCGAAGCTGGAAGCCGGAACGTTCAACGGTCGCTGGCTTGGCCAGGATGCGAGCCTGGAATCCAACCGGCGAGACGTTCATGTCGCGCTCTCCGGGCTACCGAGCGGTCGAACGATCGAGGCGGCGGTTCTGAGCGACTCCGTGTTCAAGAATTGGACCTATCGGAGCAGCCCGCAAATTAAACTCGAGGTTGAGCCGGGGGAACGACCGCTGACGTTGCGACCAGGGGATGACCCGACCAAAGCCGATCTCTACTTCACCCCGTACCGCAACGAAGTTGGGGCCACCCTGACCCTGCGTCTCATTTTCGGGAATGGAACGAGCACATTCGCCCAGTTCGATGGGGGCGAGTGCGACCCATTCGCGGGATTGCCCCAGCCGGCTGCGACCTCGGTCGTCGCTAAACCGGGAGACGACCTTAACGACCTGGCCAACCGGTTCGGAACGGTCACTCTGGCGGGCGGGACGCACCGTCTCTCCAGGCCGTTGGTCCTCGACAAGCCGGTCACGATCGTCGGTGAGCCAGGGGCCATCCTCGAGTTCTCGCAAGGCCCGTCTGAGCCTCCCTGGACAACGGCGGTCAAGATTCATTGCGGGTCGACGACGCTCCGGAATTTTGCGATCCGATTTGCAGGTCCCGTGCGCTGGAATCAGAAAGTGAACTACGGGCCCGCCGTCATCGGCTCGACCGACAACCTCGAGCCGGCGCGGAGCGACCCCACGATCGGCCTGACCTTTGAGCGGCTCGATCTCGCCAGTCCTCCCCCATCGGGTACCACGGAATGGGAAGAGGCCGTGCGGTTGATGCGGCTCAATACGGCGCAAGGGGGAAGGATCACTGGCTGCACGCTCTTCGGAGGCATGATCGAGTTCTTTGGTGGCCCTTGGCAGTTCGTCGACAACCTCTCTCAAGGGACGCCGAGTGGGACCTTCAGCCATGGCGTGGTCGTCGGCCATTTCGTTCACGACCTGCTCGTCCGGGGCAACCGGGCCAAACCGATCGCCCGCTCGGGTAAGACCTGGCGATTCCTGATCGTGACGGGATACGGGCGCACGGTCCTGGTCGAGAACAATACGGTCGAGGGCGTCGGCCCACGCGACGACGACACGATCCCATCGCACAATGCCCCCGAAATCATCCTGACGGAGTCATACCGACTCAACTTCGAGGGAAGGCCCTCGGCGGTCTCGTCGGACGGGCGCTTGCTCACGATCAGCCCTGTGTTCGGGGGACCTCCTGAAATCGGGTCAATTGTCTCCGTGCTCGCGGGGACACGAGCGGGCGAGTGGCGGACGATCACCCAACATCTTTCGCCGACAACCTACTTGCTCGACTCGCCTCTCCCCTCCGATGCGTCGGTGATCTCGATCAGCGGCGGGTTCGTCAACATGCGGGTCGAGGGGAACACGGTCGACGCCCGAGGCGGGAAGCTTGCCTATTGCCTCGTCTTGCCAGGGAACCATTTCGGGACCCAGGTCCGCGGGAATCGGTTTTTCGGCGGGGGAGAGATCGTCCGGTTCGCGGCGGCCGCCAGCGAGACGCCCATGATCTGGGGCTGGTCCCGAGCCCCCTTTCTCGGCGGCTTGGTCGAGAACAACCTCCTTGAAGACTCGAACGAAGGGGGACTGATCGGCGTGGAGCATTCCAAGCATACCAAGTCGATTGTCGGGCGGACCTACATGACAATCTCCCTGAAGAACAACGTAGTCCGATGGTCCGACGCGTTCCTGCGCCAGCGGAGTCGAGCCAAGGAGAAAATGCCGTTGCGCGGATTCACCTTCGGATTTCTCCCGTCATTCGACCCCGGCGAACTGGTCGTGACCCAACAGGGGGACAGTCTCGCAGCACCCGCGAACGCCCTCGGGAATGTCGGCGTGCAGGTCAACGCGGCCCAGGTCAACGGGCAGAAAATTACGGAGAGAGGGTTCAGGCTGCCCGCAGCCACGGATTCGAACGAAGTCTTGCGTGCAACGACGCGGCCATGAGGTCATTATAGGGGAAGTCGATCCACGAAACTTGGGAGCGTATCGAAACGTGTCATCCCCTTCGACAGCAGCGCGATCGCAACTTGGCTACCGCTGGGCTGCGCGAGGCGATATCAACGCATTTTTCGGACTTACGCTCGATAACCTCGGCGACATGATCCTGATGGCCGGGTTGCTGGTCGGCGTGTTCGGCCTCCCCGCCGAATTCGTCATGACCCGGATGATTCCAGGCACGGCCGTCGGCGTCATGGTGGGGGACCTGATCTATACCTTGATGGCCTTCCAGCTCGCCAGGCGCACGGGACGCTCCGACGTTACCGCGATGCCGCTGGGACTTGACACTCCCAGCACATTCGGCACCGTCTTTCTGATCATCGGCCCTTCGTACCGTGCCGCGACCGCGCGGGGTCTCGACCCGATCGACGCGGCCCATCACGCCTGGTACCTCGGGATCGCCATGATCCTGGCCTCGGGCCTCTTCAAGCTCGGCTGTGCCCTGGTGAGCGACCTGGTGCGGCGGGTCGTCCCCCGCGCGGGCCTGCTCGGCTCGCTGACAGCCATTGCCCTGGTGATCATCAGCTTCCTCCCCCTCATCGACATCGCCGCTCAGCCGATCGTCGGGTTCGCGTCGTTGGCGATCATTCTGGTCACACTCACAGCACGATGGCAGTTGCCCGCCCGATTCCCAGGGGCTCTGGCCGCGGTTCTCGTGGGCTGCCTGATCTACTATGGCATGTACGCCCTTGGTTTCGGCCCCGGGCCAGGCACGGAGGGGAGTCCCCCTTCCACCCACTTGCGGGCGGTCCTACCCTTGCCCGTCGGCCCGTTCCTGGCCTGGCTCAGTGAGTTCTGGCTCGAGGCGGCGAACTACCTTCCCGTGGCGATCCCACTTGCACTGGCGACGGTGGTCGGCGGAATCGACTGCACCGAGAGCGCAGCGGCGGCCGGTGACGACTACTCGACCGGCCAGATCGTCGCGGCCGAGGGCCTGGCCACAGTCGTGGGAGGCCTCTTTGGCGGGGTGATCCAATCGACCCCGTATATCGGGCATCCCGCCTACAAGGCCATGGGAGCCCGGTCTGGATATACCCTGGCGACTGCCCTTTTTGTCGGGGCCGCGGGCATCTTCGGTTATTTTGACTGGTTCTTCTACCTGATTCCCAAGGCCACCGTATTCCCGATTCTGATCTTCGTCGGACTGGAGATCACCTCACAATCGTTCCGGGCCACAGCGGTCCGTCACTATCCGGCCATCGCGCTTGCCTGCGTGCCCGCGCTGGCGTACCTCGCATTGATCACGCTCAACCAGGTCCTCCCCTCACTTGAATTCCGCACCCTCCCCCCCTCAGCGCAGCGCTGGATCCAGACCGTCACGATCCTCTCAGGAGGGTTCATCGTGACCAGCCTGCTCTGGGCAACGACCCTCGCCCACCTGATCGATGGCCGGATCCGGGGGGCTGCCGCCACAATGCTCGTGGCGAGCGCAATGGCCTGGTTCGGAATCATCCACTCCCCGCTGCCGTCGGGCCCGATCGTCGTTCCTCACGTGGCAATGGCGCGACTCAAAGTCGAGGGGCGGGACTTGGCTTCGGCAAACCAGACTCCCTATCATTGGGCAATGGCCTATGGAGGCTTCGCCGCAATCATCCTGATCAGCGGAGCGGTCGGCCGAATCCCGGTCGACCAGGCTGAACCCGCAGCGCCCGATTCCTGGTCTTGATGACATGCACCCGATGCACGCACTCACGACTCAAGATTCTCGTGCCCAACGTTCCGACTTATTCAAGAGAACTGTCGGCCTTGATAAATTCGCTGATTTTAGGTATGAAAATTGCCAGCGGGGACTGGAGAGTACGTGAACCCGATCGGTTGCCACGTGTGACTTCCGTCGAGTTGCCCTCATCACTTCCACTCTACAGCGGGCCCCCGTGGTTTCCTCAGGAGATCCCAACCCGGCGTCGAGATGTCGGTGACTCCAAACTTACGATCAGACGCTGCCGCCTAATGAGGCACGTTGACGACTTGCACCTCTCGGAATTGTCTCCGGAAGGTTTTGAACGCTTGGGAAATCTGGACTGAGTCTGTCATGCACAAGGGTATCGCGGTCAGTCCCGGAGTCGTGGTCGGCGTCGCCTATCGGCTCGACTCCGTCTTCGGATCGAGCGAACCGCAATGCCTGGACAACCCCGAGAGTATTCCGGCCGAGATCGAGCGCTTCGATCGCGCGGTCGTTCTATCGACCACCGAGTTGGAAGCGATCGTGGTCAAGGTGGCCCAGCAGCTCGGGGGGAGCGAGGCTGACATCTTCAAGAGCCACCTCCAGATCGTCAATGACCAGACGCTTCTGGCCAAGGTCCGCTCGTTGATCGAGACGCAACAGCTCACGGCGCTGTCGGCGCTCCAACTCGTGCTCCAGAGTTACGCTGCCACGTTCGCGCGGATCGAGCACGACTACTTTCGCGAGCGGATGACCGACATTCGCGACGTGATCTCGCGGATCGGCTCCCACCTGACGCTTCAGTCTCCTCTGATGCCGACCGGCACCCATGTCGACGGGCACGGGGACGAGCCCGTGATTCTGGTGGCGCATGAGATCCTGCCGAGCCAGGCGATGAGTCTGGGCAACCTGCCGATCGCCGGGATCGTGACCGAGACCGGGGGGGGGACGAGCCACGCCGCGATCCTGTCGCGAAGCCGGGGGATCCCGGCCGTCTCCGGCGTGATTGGAATCACCAACGACGTCCGCTCCGGCGACCTCATGGTCGTCGACGGCCGGGACGGACTCGTCCTGGTCCGCCCCGACCGCGAAACGACCGCCGCCTATCGCAAGCTTCAACGCGAATTCTTTGACCTCAAAGACCGGCTCGTTCTCAACCGCGACCAGCCGGCCCGCAGCGCGGATGGCTCGCAAATCGAATTGCTGGCCAATATCAACAACGTGGCCGACACGCAGGCCGCGCTCAAGGTCGGGGCAACCGGCGTTGGCCTGTTCCGCACCGAGTACCTCTTCCTGACCCACCAGGACGTTCCCGACGAAGAGGAACAGTATCAGTACTACCGCCAGATCATTGAAGACTCGCCCAACTGCACCGTGACGATCCGGACCCTCGACCTCGGCGGGGACAAGACCGTTCCCTACCTGGGACGGCGGAGCGAGGCCAATCCGTTCATGGGATGGCGGTCGATCCGGCTCTCGTTCGAGCACCCGCGGCTCTTCGAGCGGCAGATCCGCGCGATCCTCCGGGCCGGACGGCATGGCAAAGTCAACATGCTCTTCCCGATGATTACGACCCTGGAGGAGCTCAGGTACGTCAACAAGCTCGTCGAAGAGACTCGACGCAACCTCCGCCGCGAGGGCGTTCCGTTCGGAGAGGACGTCAAAACCGGAGTCATGGTCGAGGTTCCCGCCGCCGCCGTCTGCATCGACGCCCTGCTACGCGAGACCGACTTCATCTCGATCGGCTCGAACGACCTGATCCAGTACCTGGTCGCCGCCGACCGCGACAATCCCAAGGTGGCTCACCTCTGCGAACCGCTCAGCCCGGCGATCTTCAAGGTCCTTCAGATGGTCCTCGACGCCTGCCAGCGCACCGGAACTCCGGTCACGCTCTGCGGCGAAATGGCCGGCCAGCCTCGTTCCGTCCTGGCCCTCTTCGGCATGGGATTGCGCCGGTTCAGCATGAGCCCCGCCTTCGTGCCGACGATTAAAGCCCTGCTGAGCTCCGTCACCACGGCTCAGGCCGAACGATTCGCTCACCAAGTCCTCCAGCTCAAGACGAGCGAGGAAATCCGCACCTATCTGACCGCAAGACTTCATGAAATCTCAAGCGCTCTAGAAGTCTTTGATTCTGCATGACCTCGTGCTTGCCCCCTCGCTCCACCGCGAAAAAGAGGCCGGGCCCTGGAAAGAGCGGACCACATCAAACCACGATGTTGCCGCATCGAGTCCGCCTTGCTACGCTAAGGATCTCCTCGGATCGAAGTGCGTCCGCACCCAAAGGTTGCGAGAGCGAGCCGAGGATTTCCCGGACGATTCCCGCAAACGAGAATCAGACCCGAAGCCATTCTCGTTTCTGAGAACCTCATCCGGACACAAGATCAAATGATTTCGCTGGAATCCTCAGTTGTCGAAGCCTGTTACGTCTCTATTTCTGAGTGGGGATTCGCGGCATTGGCTTTGCTACGTGCTCTTGATCCGATCATCTCGCCCGGTGCTCCCGCAAACGACACTCTGAGTCGAGGGGCCGCGGTTTATCGAGAGGCTGGTACCGACCGATGGCGAAACGTCTGAGCGTGAAAGAGATGCTGGAGGCGGCAAGGCAGGGGGGGCCGGCCAAGCCGGCCGACGAGGTCGAAGCATCGGCCGCGCCCACCGAAACGCCTGATTCTCCAGCCGCCGAGTCGACGGCCCCGGCCGCCGAGTCGGCTCCAGTGCCTGCCCCAGCGGCGAACGTCCCGTCGCCCGCATCGCTAGGCCGGCCGATGACCCTCAAAGAGAAACTGGCGGCAGCGCGAGCAGGGGGCTCCGCGCCCCCAGCGGCGGCAGCCCCGCCGGCCGCCGCCGCCGCGGAAGTCGTTGCGGCGGGTGTGACCGAACAGGCTCCGGCAGAACCAGCATCGGCGTCCCCCGCCGTGCCGGCCCCAGCGCCTTCCCTCGGGCGTCCCCTGACGCTCAAAGAAAAGCTCGCGGCTGCTCGCGTCGGAGGGGGAACTCCCACAGCCTCGGCGGCAACCCCGGCGGCGGGCAAGCCCGCCGGTGCGACCGCGGCGGCGACTGCCCCCGCGAAATCCAACGCGCCGCGGACGCTTCCGCCGCTCGACAAGATCACCGATCCCAAAGACCTAGCCGAGGCGCTCCGCCAATCGGGTGCGAAGAAAGCCAAGGAATCCGCTGCACTCGCGGCATCCAAGGCGGCCGAAGCGGCAGGGGCCACTCCGGCCAAAGCGGCGACGGCGGCCAAGGCCGCAGTCCAGAAAGAGACCAAGCCGCAGTCAGTCCTCCCCAAACCGAGCAAAGCCACGGCCGGCGTGGCCGGGACCACCCGGCGCGCCTTCGTCGCAGGGCCGATCTCCTGGATCGTGCTGGGCTGGGCCTCCTTCGCCGCCGGCGTCACTCTCTTCTCGGCGATGCTGGGTCGATTCATGTTCCCCAACGTGCTGGCGGAACCGCCGAGCACCGTCAAGGTCGGCCTACCCTCCACCTTTGAACCTGAAGAGGTGAACGAGCGATTCAAGGCCGAGTGGGGCTTCTGGATCGTCCGTTCCACGCGCTATAACGGCGAAGACATCGTCTACGCACTCCAGTCGGTCTGCACGCACCTCGGTTGTCCCCCCAACTGGTTGGGCGGCGAACAGAAGTTCAAATGCCCTTGCCACGGCAGTGGGTTCTACATCTCGGGCGTGAACTTCGAGGGGCCTGCCCCCCGACCACTCGAGCGGTTCAAGGTCACCCTGGCCGACGACGGCCAGATGATCGTCGACAAGAGTCAAAAGTATCAGCAAGAGTTGGGTCAGTGGTCCGAACCCGAGAGTTACATCACGGCCTGACCGCGTGGCTCGGGTTGTCTCCAGCGGGGCATCGACAGGCCGGCTTTCGGGTCGTATCGTATCGCGATCAAACTGAGCAATCACGACTTGCGCATCCGCGGCTCCGCCTCGGCGGACGCGTTCCGTTCGTCACCAAAGGACGATCATGGCCATCGTTGATAAGATCACCAAATCCATCACCGAGTCGCAGGTCTGGAAGAGCGTTTTTCGCCATCCGATGCCCACCGACCGCCGCAATCGCGTGGTCGTGATGCTCACCAACTTCTTCCTTCACTTGCACCCGGTCAGCGTGCGCAAGCAGGGGATTGCTCTGAGCTACACCTGGTGCATGGGCGGGACGACGTTTTTCCTGTTCATCGTCGAGGTGGTGACCGGCGTCCTCCTCATGTTCTACTACCGGCCGACCCTCGAGCATGCCTACAACGACATTCTCGCACTCCGCGATGTGACCACCCTGGGAATCCTCCGGGAACTCCATCGCTGGGGAGCCCATGCGATGGTGATCGCGGTCTGGCTCCATATGTACCGGGTCTTCCTGACCGGGAGTTACAAACCGCCTCGCGAATTCAACTGGGTGGTCGGCGTCCTCCTGCTGGTGCTGACCCTCTTGCTCTCCTTCACCGGCTACTTGCTCCCCTGGGACCAGTTGGCGATCTGGGCCATCACGGTCGGCTCGAACATGGCAAGGGCCACGCCACTGCTTGGCGTGGAAGGTCCAGGCGCCTCGTTTCTCAAGCTGAATAACGTCAGCATGATCACCTCGGGCTCCGACGCCAAGTTCGCGCTCCTCGGTGGTCGAACCGTCGGCGAGATGACCTTGAATCGGTTCTACGTACTCCATTGCGTGGCGATTCCGCTGGCGGTCTCCCTGCTGATCATGATCCACTTCTGGCGGGTCCGGAAAGATGGTGGGATCAGCGGCCCGATGTGACGATGGGACACGCCCGCCTGGGGTCAGTGACCGCGAATCCCTTGGGCGGGTCCTTTGAGCCACTAACCATTCGAAAAGACGACCATGCATAAGGATCTGACCCCCGGCGTCATGACCGGGCTCGCCTGGTACTACCTCCTCGCGGCGATGCTCAACGCAGCCGCGGCGGCGTATGTCTCCTATATGGAGATCGTCTCGGAGGGGGCCTCGCGCGTCGGGCTGGCTCCCCGGACACGCCGACTTCCCGAATGGCTGATGATCAGCTTTTTCGGACTCTATGGCCTGGCAACCATGATGATCCTCGGCCGGGCCTACCTGCCCGAGGCGACCCGAGTCGCGTATGGCCTCTGCGCCTTGGCCAACGTCCTGGTGGCGATCGCGGCGGCGGCCGACGCAGCCCACTTCAGCGAAGTGAAGGACGAGGGGCACGGTCGGGGCGATGAGGTTGGCCCTCCCAGCCTTGATGACCACCAGCCCGCCGTCGGGCTCGGCAAGGCGATGAATCGAACGCTCTGGACTCTCATCTGGGGGTCGATTGCCGGGATCTTCCAGGTCATGGGCCTGGTCTACATTCTCGGACGCGAGTTCTCACTCCCGCAATTCTTCCGCGATGGCGTCAACTTCGTTTCGGGGCCGACGACCTTCTTCATCGGGGCCACGATCGGCTTCGCCGCGATGATCGCCTATCGCCGCCTCCTCGCCAATGGAATCGTGGCCTGGGCGTTGGTCAACCTGTCCTTGCTCGCCTTCGGTCTGAGCATGACCGACTTCGACTTCCGGGACATCGTCACCAAGCCGGACAACGTTCCGATCGTCGGCCTGATGATTCTGGTCGGCTTCTTCACCTGGCTCAGCCTGCGCCGCGCGGTCATCAATGACTCGCGAATGGCCCTCGGGTTACCCAACCTCGAAGAGCTCGAGCCCGAGAAGACGCTGACCTGGCCCGACCTCGTCTACACCGAACTGATCGCGATGGTCGGGCAGACGATCTTCCTGGTGGTTTGGGCGATTGCGCTCCAAGCGCCGCTCGAACAGCCGGCGAGCTCGACCGTGGCTCCCAACCCGTCGAAGGCCCCCTGGTACTTCCTCGGGCTTCAGGAAATGCTCGTCTACTTCGACCCCTGGATGGCCGGCGTAGTCCTGCCGAGCATGATCGTCGTCGGCTTGATGGCGATGCCTTACATCGACACGAACAAGACGGGCAACGGCTACTACACGATCAGCCAGCGAAAGTTCGCGTACATCACGTTCCAGTACGGATTCCTCGTGCTCTGGGTGATCCTGATCCTGCTGGGGACCTTCCTGCGCGGTCCCAACTGGAACTTCTTCGGCCCCTACGAATACTGGGATTTGCACAAGGTTATCCCACTGAACAACGTCAACCTGTCGGACATCGTCTGGGTGCAAATCCTGGGTCAGACGAAACCGACGAACATCCTGGTCCGGGAGTTTCCGGGCGGCTTGATCGTGGCGGCCTACTTCGCGGTCGTCCCCTTGATCCTGACGAAGATTTCCTTCTTCAAGAAGATCATCGCCCAAGGGGGCTGGCTTCGCTTTAGCGTCCTGACGCTCTTGTTGCTGTTCATGGCCAGCCTGCCGCTCAAGATGGTCCTTCGCTGGACCATCAACCTGAAATACTTGATCGCCATCCCGGAATACTTCTTCAACATCTAAAACAACCGGGATCGGGTGAAGCCGAGCCACCCGGACCCGCGCAGGATGGACGCCCATGCCCGCAACAGAGGAAACTTACCGCAGTCAACCGACCTTGCACATCGTCTTTGCGATCTCGTCAATCGCAATGACGCTTGTCATCGTCTGGATGATCATGGCTGACCACCTCCGACCCTGGAAGAACGTCCAGCGCGAGTTTCACCGGATCGAGGAGGCTAAGCTCAGGGTCTCTGAGAAAGAAAAAGACCGCCAGCAGGCGGAAAAATATCAGACGAAGATCGATCAGCTCAAAACTCAGATCACCGAGGCGGAACAGTTCGAATACAAGAATGCCTCGGAGATCCGGAAGGTCGACGCCGAGCTTTCCCGAGTGGGTGGCCAGAGAGAACGGCTCGATACCGCCAAGCGGTTCCAGAAGGCGGAACTCGACAGCGTCCGCAGCCTCTATGACGGGATGATCGACCGCGACGAGAAGCGGGAAGCGCGGATTTATCGCGACACGATCATTGTCGAGTGCGAACGGAAATTGCAGACGTTGTCCGAGGATCTCGAGAAGGTCGAGAAGCAAGAAAACGAGCTGAAAGCGAAGAAAGAGGATCTGCTCGGACACGTTGATGACCTTAAAAAGCAGCTCGAGGCCCTCACACGCGACGCCGACCGAGTCAAGCGAACGATCAAACAGAAGGAAGAGCAGTATTTCGGCCTGAAAGCCTGGTTCCGGAGCCTGCCGGGTATCGACTTGATGCCCCCGGAGAAAATCCAGCAGATCAGCCTGCCTGACCTGACGATCAACTACAACTTCAAGGATGTGCCTCGCTACGACCGCTGCACGACCTGCCACCAAGGGATCGACCGGCTCGGCTATGAGACCGACGCCCACGGCAAGAAGATGAAAACGGTTTTCGCGGCCCACCCCCACCTGACCGATGGCGCGACGGCGCTCGACCCTCGGGGGAACGTGGTCAAGGCCGGGCTCTACCTCGACGGTAACGGACCGCACAAAATCAATACCTTCGGGTGCACGATCTGCCACGGCGGGCAGGGGTCGGGAACGGACTTCACTTTTGCGTCCCACACCCCAAACGACCTCAAACAAAAGGAAGAGTGGGAGCACAAAAACAACTGGCACGAGATTCATCACTGGGATGAGCCCATGCTCCCCTCCCGGTTCATCGAATCGAGTTGCTTGAAGTGCCACCACCAGGTCACCGACGTTCCCCAGGCGAAGAAGCTCCAGGCTGGGTTCGAACGCGTCACCAAGTTCGGCTGCACCGGCTGCCATACCATCGGCGGTGAAGGGTCGTTCGGACCGGACCTGACCGACGAACGGCAGGTGGGGCCGAATCTTTCCCATCTCGCCTCGAAGGTCTCGCGAGACTGGACGGCGAAGTGGATCAAGAACCCTCACGCGTTCCGACCCGACTCGAGAATGCCCCGGTTCTATGGGGTGTCGAACAATGACTCGCCCGCCGACGCGCCGAAGAACGACGCGGAAATTCAGGCGATCACCCATTACCTCTTCGCCACCAGCAAGCCGCCGGCCGACTTTGTCGAGCCCCCAGCCAAGAGCGATCCCGCGAAGGGGAAGGAACTGTTCCTCCAGAAGGGCTGCCTGGCCTGCCACTCGCATCGCCCCTACGGCAATGGGGAGATTCAGCGCGCCGATCGAGGCCAGATCAACCCGAAGTACAAGCCCGACACGGCAGCCACCCTCGACCCAAGCGGCTTCCCCGAGTCGGTTCGCAACTATGCGAAGGCCGACTACGGACCGAACCTGTCGAACATCTCGGCCAAGTTCAAGTCGCACGCCGAGGGGTACAAGTGGCTGGCCAACTGGATCAAGTCACCCGAGTCCTACCATCCCAAGAGCCTGATGCCCGACTTGCAGCTCTCGATGGAAGATTCGGCGAATATCGCCGCCTGGATCCTCTCGGTCCCGGGTGAGTGGCCCGTCCTGGTCGACGTCCCGGCCGCCGATTCGGCGACCGTCAAGGAAGGCCTTGACGAGTTGGTCAGGCTCTATGTTTCCAAGGGGGGCTACAAGCGTAACGGCAAGCTTGAATCCGTCCCGTTGAGCGAAGTGGACACGTTCGTCTCCACCTCGCTCTCGCAGGAAGACAAGCTGATGTTCCTCGGCGAGAAGACGATCTCCCGCCTCGGCTGCTTCGGCTGTCATACCATCAACGGGTTTGAGAACGCCAAGCCGATCGGCACGCCGCTCAACGGCTGGGGAACCAAGAGCCCGACGAAGCTCGACTACGGCCATATCGCCGAATACCTCATCGATAAGAACGAAGACCAGGATAAGGCGCGCGACGGCACCGACCCGTACTACCAGGAACAGCTCGAAGACCACACCCGGGCCGGCTTCCTCTATCAGAAATTGCACCGGCCGCGGAGCTACGACTTCGCGAAAACGAACGAGGACATCAAGTCCTGGGACGAACGCCTGCGGATGCCCCAGTTCGCCTGGGCGGATAAGCCGGAGGCCGTCGAGGAGGTGATGACGTTCGTGCTCGGCTTGACCGGCGAGAAAATCGCCAGCAAGTACCTGCCGGATTCCCACTACGGACCATCGCAGCTCGCCGTGGCGCAGGGAACCAAGCTCCTCAACCGGTTCAACTGCACCGGCTGCCACGTTGTCGACATGCCGAAGTACACGGTGGCCGCGGGCAAGCCGCTCGAAGCCGCGTTCACCGACCTGGCCACGAACGTGAAGGTCTCGTATAACGCCCGAGCGAACGACTACCTCAAGGAGTTCGCCGCCGGCCTCACCTACGACCCCAAGACGCCCCCCGAGTTGAAGCCGTACGACGGCCAAGGGGTGACCATCGAGGGGATGCCCATCGGCGTCTTCGAAGATGAGTTGACCGTACAGCTCTGGAAGCCCGTGACGATTCGCGGGTTCACCTTCCAGGTTGGCGACAACCTCACGCTCGACCAGACCAAGGTCACCAAGACCGAGGCCGAAGGGGGGAACTTCGCCTGGCTCTATGCGGGCTACCAGGCGGAGAAGACCGGGAGCGATTTCGCCACCTTCTGGAATCGACTCCCCCCACCGTTGCTCCGCGAAGGTTTGAAGGTGCAAACCCCCTGGTTGACCTCGTTCCTGAAGGACCCGTACGCCATTCGACCCGCGGCCAACTTGCGGATGCCCAAGTTCCACTTCGGCAAGTCGGAGGCACTCGCCGCCGGAGAAACGGCCGGCCTGGCCAACTACTTCGCAGCGCGTGACGGAGCGGAATTCCCCTACCAGCCGATCGCCGAACGTGAGCAGGCCTATCTGGCCAAGCTCGAGTCCGAGCATCCTGACTACCTGGGGGCCGGCTGGGACCTGATGGCCAAGGGGGCCTGCATCCAGTGCCATTCGCTCGGCCAGTTCAAGCCGACCGGCGGAGCGGAGGTGGTCAACGGCCCCGACCTTCGTCAGGTCGGGCCGCGATTCCGACCGGGCTATCTTGGAGAGTGGCTGGCGAATCCGAAGCGGCTGGTGCCGTACACGGCCATGCCTCAGAACGTCCCACCGCACGGACCGCCGCCCCCCTTTGTTCCCAACACGTTCGCGGACAAGCCGACCGCCATGGTCATGGCAATCCGTGATACCCTGCTCAACTACGTGAACGCCGTCGAACAGCAACTGGCCACCAACGCCAAGGCAGGCGCAACGAAGCCCGCCGCACCGGCACCCAAACCGGGGGCATCCGAGTAACGACTCCGTTCGTTGACGGAGCTGGCGTTTCCTTCGTCGTCCCCACGCGACCCCTCGGCGGGAAACCTGCTTCCAAGCAGGCCCACCGAGGGGTCAAACGCCTTGAATCAGAGCCTCCAAAGGGGCCCGTCGCATCGGTCTGTCCCTACCAGCCAGCGCGACTTGCCCCATCTCATCCCCACGCACCAGGAGTTTTCCCAATGTCACACGCTTGGACCCGCCCTTCGTACATAGCCGGCCTCAGTCTCGCAGGCGCCCTCCTGTTGACGATCTCTGGGTGTGGTGGCAAGGGACCGGAGGCGGATGACTCGATCGTCATTCCCGACTCGACCGTCGCCGCCCCCACCGCCGCTCCCACCGCTGACGGCACCGCCCCGGCCCCCGCGGCCGCGACAACGGCCTCGCCGACGTCCCCGGCCCTGGCCGAGAATGTCAAGGCGGAAGGATGGGGCACGCTCAAGGGAGTGATCACTTTCGAGGGCACACCGCCTGCGCCGAAGGACCTCGTTGAGAAGGGGAAGGCTCTCAAGGATCCCGAGATCTGCGCCAAGGATCAACCGATCAAGACGGAGCGTCTGATCGTCGATTCCGGCTCCAAGGGGGTCAAGAACGTCCTGGTCTACATCCCCAAGCCGACCGCGGTGAACCCCGAGGCCAAGAGTGCCGCTGCCACCGCGGAAATCGTATTTGACCAGAAAAATTGCATCTTCGAGCCCCATGTGCTCGCCGCAATGACCGGCGCCAAGATTCTGCTGAAAAACAGCGATCCGGTGAATCACAACGTGAATTCCAAGCTCAAGAACAACGGGACCAACCCGAACGTTCCTCCCTCGAGCGAGTTGCCGTTCCTGACCCAAGGGGGCGAGAAAACCCCCGGCGAAGTCGTCTGCGATATCCATCAATGGATGAAGGCGTACTGGATGGTCACGGACAGCCCTTACTTCGCGGTGACCGATGAAAAGGGGAACTTCGAGATCAAGAACGTCCCCGCCGGCACTCAGAAGGTCGTCGTCTGGCAAGAGGCCGTCACCGGCAGCGGCTTCGTGACCCCGCCCTCGGGGCAAGCGGTGACCATCGCCGCGAACGGCTCCGGTACGCTCGAACTCAAGATCGACGCCGGCAAGATTCGGCCGGAATAAAGCGTCAGGGTCACGAAATTCAGTGACCGCCACCGAGCTGATCGCGAGGGCCGCCGCTCCTGTTCATTCAGGAACTGCGGCCCTCGGTCATTGAGGGGATACCCTCGCCGCACTTGAATTGATAAAATTCACAATCCGCCGTACAGGCGCGGCATTGGCCACGCCCCCACCCAGCGCCAACAATCACTGCACAAAAGGGTCGATCGCAATGAAATTCGCGACACGATGGCTTTCCGCGGCCGCCGCTCGGGCTGCTGGAACTCTGGCGGCTCTGACTCTCCTCACGGTGTCCGCCTCGCCCACGCAGGCGGCCGTCCCGGTCGGTCTTCTCGCCGCTCAGCTCCCCACCCAAGCCGGTTACGGAACCATCAAGGGCCGATTGGTCCTGGACGCGGCCAGTGCTCCCCCTCGCATCGTGCTTCAGGAGAAGGGCCAGGCTCAAAAAGATGGCCAGGTCTGTGCGAAAGATGAGGCCATTCTCGACGACAAATTCGTCGTGGATCCCAAGACCAAGGGAATTCAATTCGGATTCGCTTACCTGGCCAAACCGAACGGTAAGAATCCGGAAGCCCTGAAGGCGATTGCAACCAAGGCGCCCGAAGTGGTCGTCGACCAGGTGAACTGCCGATTCGTCCCCCACAACGTCGCCGTGACGACCGACCAGACGGTCATTTTCAAGTCGAGCGACCCCACGAGCCATAACCTGCGCTACGCCGGCTTCGCCAACGGCGGCTTCAACCAGATGATGCCCGCCAAGAGCGAGGTTGAGAAGAAATTCTCGGTGGAGAAGCGTCCGATTGCCGTGGGCTGCGACCTCCATCCCTGGATGACCGGCTATCTCATGGTGTTCGATCACCCCTTCTTCGCGGTCACCGGGGAAGACGGCTCGTTCGAGATCAAGGGCGTCCCCGCCGGGAAGCAAAACGTAGTCGTCTGGCAGGAGAAGGCAGGGTACGTGACCCCTGGCTTTGCCGTTGGTGTTCCCGTTGAAGTCAAAGCCGATGCCACCGTCGATCTCGGTGACGTCAAGCTCGACCCCAAGAAAATCAAGCCGTAATCGTGGATGGATTCACCCAAGGGCCTTGCCGTCGGTTCACCCGACCAAGGCCCTTCCCAACTTCCTTCCCCTTCCACAACGAGGATGCGGACTCTCCCCAATGACGCGCCAACGCCTCGGCCGCGGGCTCCAATTCCTCGGCTTGCTCATCCTCCCGTTTGGAATCGCCTCTGAGTTAGTGGACAGAATCGGATTGGGGCAGTCCCTCCTGATCGCAGCCGGTGGGGCCCTCGTTTTTTACGTCGGCTACGTCATGCAGCACCGACCCTGAGCTTATTTTTGCATGCTTTTCCAGCAACGCCTCCTACAATTAAGGCATATTACTGATCGCGGAGCGTCTACCGGAACCGCGCTGAGGCGTCAACCGGGAGTATGACCCGTCGCGGTATTTGATTTGCTGTTGCAAAAGACGTCGTTCCTGGTGTCGAATAGATGATCGATTTCGAGGTCGCAGCGCATGCGATAATCGGGTCAATTCTTCGCGAACAGGAAGGCTCCGAGGGTCGATGGAAAGTACACGGCTCTACCGTTTGCACCCGTGAATGGTGATGACGGAGTCAAGCGGGTATCCGCTTTCTGATTCCTGGTCCTCGCGTGAAGTCCGCTATCCCCTGTTCGATCGACGTCCACCCCGGACGATCGGGCACGGAGGGTCCGCTCATGACGAAGTCTCGGTCGGATCGGGCAGGTCGTTTCGCTCTCCTGATCGCTGCAGGTTTTCTCCCACTTCTCGCGCCTTGTCCGACCCTGGCCCAGGGACCGAATCGCACGGCGACGAAGTTTTATCCCGACTTCAGCGACACGGCGGATGCTCTGCTCCGCAACGCGTCGAGCCATGCCCGGGACGGGCAGTGGGCCGAGGCGATCGATATCTATCAGCGTGTGATTCAGCAGTACGGCGATAAAGTCGCCAAGCTGCCGAATGATGACGCGGCCAGCGATCGCACGGGCGAATCAGTCCTCTACGTCGACCTTCGCCACTTCTGCCAACGTCGCCTCGCGACGCTACCCGCCGAGGCGCTGGCGATTTACCGCCGGCGGGTCGATTCCCAGGCGGAACGTTGGTATCGGCTGGGACACGACGAACGAGATCGCGCGTCACTTCGACGGATCGTCGAACAGGCCTTTTGCAGCACCTGGGGTGACGATGCGCTCGACCTGCTTGGAGACCTCGCGTTCCAGGACGGGCGGTTCGAAGAGGCAATCGCACTCTATAAACAGATCGTTCCCGACTCGACGGACGACCGCTCCGGCTTGATCTACCCCGATCCAAGCGTGGACCAGGCGCGGGTCGCGGCCAAGAAGCTCCTGTGCAGGGCCGCGCTCGGCGAAGCCGTGCCGGACCAAGCCGCGCTCGCGAGCTTTGCCAAGTCGTACCCCGACGCCACCGGTTCCCTGGCCGGACGGACTGGCCCTTACCTGAAAACGCTCGTGGCCGCCCTGCGATCGGACCAGCTTGCTCCCCCAGCCCAGCCTGACGGTCGGTGGCCGACGTTCGCGGGCTCGCCGACACGGACCAAGGTGATGCCAGGCGCGATCGACGTCGGTTCGCTTCAATGGCAAGTTCCGCTCCCGACGTTCGACCTCACCAGGCGGGCGCCCATGAACCCGTTCGGTCCCCGAGGGGGAGTGAGCGGCGCAATGAAGGTGGCCGACAATCGACTGCTCTCGTACCACCCGATTGTCCTGGGAGACCAGGTGATCGTCGGTACGGAGAGTAAGGTGATGGCATACAACCTGAACGATCGCCCCGAAGGTCCGGCGGGAAGTCCTTCGATGACGGTCAATCCGGTCTGGGAGGCTCCCCCGGATAATCAGGAGACCGCCGCGATCGCATCCGCGCCGAACTCCACGGTTCCTCGGTATACGTTGACCACTTTCGGTGATCGGATCTATGCCCGACTCGGACCGGCCAATCCGGTCTACCAGGGACGATCGGTCCCTCCAACGTCGAGCCGGATCGTCGCGCTCGACCGAAAGACCGAAGGAAAGGTGCTCTGGTCGGCGCTGGCCAGCGAGGTCGACTTTCCGCGGCGGCCCGCCGACGGCACCAATCGAACCGGGTTCGAGGGCACCCCGGTCGCCGACGCGCGCAATGTGTATGTCGCCATGACCGACCGGCGCGAGCAGATCTCAACCTACGTGGCATGCCTGGATGCCGAGAGCGGCAGCACTCGCTGGGTCCGCTATCTCGGGGCGGCCTCGCCCGACGGCGACAATATGATGCCCTTCGGCATGGGGGGGATGGGCTTCGGGATGGCCTCCATGTCGCACGACTTCGGCCATCGCCTGCTCACCCTCGACGGGCCCACCATCTACTACCAAACCAACCTCGGCGCGGTGGTCGCACTCGACGCGGAGACGGGCGGGATTTGCTGGGTGGCCACCTATCCCCGGCAAGACCTCGCGGAAGGGGGAGCGAAGAACGAACGCGACCTCAACCCGGCGATCGTCCATGACGGCCTGGTGATCGTGGCTCCCGACGACTCCGTCTGCATCTATGCCTTTGACGCAGCCAGCGGACGGCTCGTCTGGAGAAGTGAAGCTCTGCCGAACGGCGTCAAGTTGGCCCACCTGCTGGGCGTCGCCAAGGGCCGCCTCATCGCAACCGGGGATCGCGTCTTGCTCTTCGACGTCAAGACCGGGAAACTCCTGAACACCTGGCCCGACGGCGGCCACGGCTACGAAGGATACGGCCGAGGCGTTCTGGCAGGCGATCGGATCTACTGGCCCACAAAGAACGAGATCCATATCCTCGACCAGGCGAGCGGACTCCGGGCCGATCCCTCGATCAAACTCCAGGAATCGTTCCGTACCACCGGCGGTAACCTCGCTGTCGGCGACGGCTATCTGATCGTGGCCCAGGCCGACGCGCTGGTCGCCTTCTGCCAGAACAGCCGGCTGATCCAACGCTATCGCGATGCGATCGCACGAGCGCCCGACCAGGCGGGAAACTACTTTCGCCTGGCCCAGGCCGCGGAGGCCACGAACCAGGATGAACTGGCAATCGAGTCGTTCGTGATGACCTTGAAGAAGGCCCGTCCCTCCGAGACGATGGACGGTGTGTCTCTGTCCGACGCCACGCGCGATCATCAATATCGCCTACTGATGAAGCTGGGGAAGAAAGCGACGACCGCGAAAGAGTGGGATCAAGGTGCCACCCGGTTCGGGGCGGCCGCTCAGGCCGCACGGGTCGACCGCGACCGCCTTACCGCTCGGCTCAAACTGGCCGAAGTCGAGGTCGCACGAGGCACGCCAGGCGAGGCCGTGAGAATCCTCCAAGGGTTACTCGAGGAGGAGCCGATGCGGCTCCTGAACCTCGCCGCGGATGACGGCCACCGAACGATTCGCGCCGACCTGCTGATCGGTGATCGGTTGGCGACACTGATTCGCGAGCACGGCCGCTCCCTCTATGCCGAATACGACGAAGAAGCTCGTAAACTGCTGGAAAAGGGGCGAGAACAGAAGAGTCCGCGCCTCTTGGAGGAGGTCGGTCGGAGCTACCCGGTTGCGCAGGTGGCTCCCGAAGCCTTGCTGGCGCTGGGGCGGCTTTGCGACTCGCTGCAACGGCCGGCCGATGCCGCTCACGCCTATAAACGACTGCTCACGAGCTCGCCCACCGATGAACTGCGAGCGCGGGCCTTGTGGGGATTGGCCCATGCCTACGAAGTGCAACGGCTCTGGGTCCCTTCGCGCGACACGTACGTCGAAGCGATGACACGCTTTGGCAACCTTCGAATCGACGAGGTCGGAACCGCCTCGAGGCTCGGCGACCTCGTCGTCGAGCGACTCGCACGCGAGCCCTTTGCGCAAATGGCGGCCGATCGCGCGGAGCCGAACCTGCCGATCCCCCTGGTTCGCCGCTGGAGTCGGACACTCCCGGACCAGGCCAAGCCCCTCAGCGCCGAAGGCGTCCCTCCGTCGGCCATCGCCAACCGGATCTTCCTGGTCCGGGGCACGGAACTCGCCTCGGTCGACCCCAACTCGGGGGCCTCGCTCTGGTCGGCCGACCTTGGCGGTGCTCCAGTCTGGGTGGGCTATCTGGCTGACAAAGTCGTCGCGGCCACGACGACGCGCCTCGTGGCGCTGAGCCTGGAGAAAGGGACGGCCGAGTGGACTCACGAGATCGGCGGGGCACCTCAGGCGAAGTTGGGGCCGCACCCGTTTGCCAAACCCGAGGTTGATACCAATCCGGAGAACTCCGCCTCGGCCCTGTTACACGGATTTCAGATTGTCGGCAACCGCTTGTTCTGTTTCCGAGGAACTCGCGAGCTCTTGCAGGAAGGGGAAACCCTCGAGCTCCGGGCCCTGGACGGCGACACCGGGCTCATCGACTGGTCGTACGCGCCGGGCGCGGGGAAACTCAATCCGCTCGCCTTGTTCGGGCCACGGCAGATCGTGCTCCAGGTCTTGAAGCCGAACTCGATTCTCGTCCTCGAGACCGAGGGGGGCCGGCGCAAATCCGAGTTTCCCCACGCGAGCTCCGAAGCCTGGCTTCGAACTCCGCTGCCGATCGACGACGATCATATCGCGCTCGTGCCCGACCGACGGACGATCGCCCTGTTTGACATCCGTAAGGGGATGGATTCTTGGGTCTTTCGCGAGAGCGACAAACTTCCCAAAAACGGTTCGCCTCGCCTGCTCGGCAACGCGGAAGTTTTGCTCGTGATTCACGAGGGGACCGAGTTGATCCGCCTCGACCCAGCCACAGGTGAGAAGCGTTGGTCTCATCCGCTCGGCGCGGAAGACCTGAGCGAGCGGACCGATGCCACGCTGGCCGACAGCCAGCGCTTCTATTGGGCGAGCGACCGAACCCTCAATGCGCTTTCGCTCAAAGACGGTCGCCTGGTGTGGTCCAGTCATTTGACGGGGGCGGACTCGGATTGGGCTCTCGCGTTGACCGAGCGTTGCGTGTTAGCCTTTCCTCTCTTCCCGACTTCCACGCCCGGAGATGGCGAGGGGTTGCCGCTTATCTTCCGCCGTCGCGACACGGGGACCTTGGTGCAACGAGTGCTCTTTCCGGCGTCCACCTCCGACGTGACCGTACGCCTCGCCGCGAAAGGGGTGATGGTAGCGACCCACGAGGGCTTCTGGGCGCTCGGAGATCGTCAGTAAGTAAGTCCGATGGACGCAGTCCCGCCTTGCCAAAAAAAATAATGGGGACTGGCCAACAAGTCTCGCCGCTGTCTTTGAAATGATCGAACCGGCCGAGCCGCCGAATCCGTCCCAGGGAGTTCCAGGCGTGAGCGACGAACCGACAACCCAACCACTCCAGAACGACGACCTCGCCGCAGTCGAGCGACTCAAAGACGCGTTCGACAAGCTCAAGAGCGAGATGGGCAAGGTCATCGTCGGCCAGCAAGCGGTCCTCGAAGAACTGCTCATCGGCATCTTCGCCCGCGGCCACTGCCTGCTGATCGGGGTTCCCGGCCTGGCCAAGACCCTGATGATCCACACGCTCGCCGATGCGCTCAACCTGAGCTACAACCGAATCCAATTCACCCCCGACCTGATGCCGTCGGACATCACGGGAACGGAAGTGATCCAGGAAGACAAGGCGACGGGCGTTCGCCAGTTCAAGTTCCTCCGCGGTCCGATCTTCGCCAACATCGTGCTCGCCGACGAAATCAACCGCACCCCTCCAAAAACCCAGGCCGCGCTCCTGGAAGCGATGCAAGAGCGTCAGGTGACCGTGGGGGGCGATCGACACCGGCTGCCGGACCCCTTCTTCGTCCTCGCGACGCAGAACCCGATCGAGCAAGAAGGGACCTACCCCTTGCCCGAGGCCCAGCTCGACCGGTTCATGCTCAATATCCTCGTGGACTATCCCGACGAGGACGAAGAACTCGAGATCGTCCGGCTCACCACCTCACTCCAGAAGCCGAACGTGACCAAGGTCCTCTCCGGGGCCGACATCCTCGAGCTTCAGGAGATTGTCAGGAAGGTTCCGGTGGCCGACCACGTCTCGCGCTACGCCGTCAAAATTACCCGGATGACCCGGCGCGAGAAGGGGGACGTTCCCGACTTCGTCCGCGACTACGTGAGCTGGGGAGCCGGCCCGCGGGCCAGCCAATTCCTCGTGTTGGCGGCCAAGGCCCGCGCGGTGCTCTACGGACGTTACTATGTGTCAACCGAAGACATCCGCGCGGTCGCGGGGCCCGTGCTTCGGCACCGGATCGTCACGAACTTCAACGCCGAGGCCGAAGGCCTCAAGCCCGACGACATCGTCAAGCGACTGATCAAGGCCGCCCCGATCGACGAGCACGAGGCTGAGCAAAGTGGAAAACTCCCAAAAATATTTAAATCCGCAAACGCTAGCTAGCCTCGAAGGCCTCGACCTCCAGGCACGCCTGGTGGTCGAGGGCTACGTTGCAGGCATGCACCCGAGCCCCTATCACGGCTTCTCGGTGGAGTTCGCCGAGCACCGTGAGTACGTGCCCGGGGACGACATCCGACACGTCGATTGGAAGGTCTGGTCCAAGACCGACAAGCTCTATTTGAAGCAGTATGAGGAGGAGACGAACCTCCTCTTGTACTTGCTTCTCGATACGAGCGAGTCGATGGGTTATGCCTCGGGCAACAACGTCACGAAATTGCAATATTCGCAATTCGTGGCCGCGGCGCTCGGCTACATGGTGCTCCAGCAACAGGATTCCGTCGGCCTCGCTCTGTTCGACGACATGGTCCGCCGCTACCTCAAGCCGGCCGGGCAACCGTCGCACCTCAAAGAGCTGATCCACCTGATGGACACCTCCCCCGCGCGGGAGAAGTCGGACCTCTCGCTCGTGTTCCACGACCTGGCGGAACGATTCAAGAAGCGCGGGGTCATCGCCATCTTCTCCGACCTCTTTGATGACGTCCCCAAGATCGTCGCCGGCCTGAGGCACTTTCGACATCGCCGCCACGAAGTGATCGTCTTTCACATCCTCGACCCGGCCGAACTCGACTTTCCGTTCCGGGACACCACTCTTTTCAAAGGGATGGAGGGGATGCCCGAGATCCTCACCGAACCCCACGCCCTCCGTCGGGCCTATCAAGCCGAGATCAGTGCCTACCTGGCCGAGGTCAAGAAGGGATGTCAGATGATCGACATCGACTACGTTCCGATCCGGACCGATATGGACCTCGACCTGGCCCTGTCGTCTTATCTCGCCTCCCGCGCCGCCCGAAAACGGTAGAGTGAAGTTCGACCGGGCGTACCGGTCCATGTCCGCGGTTTTTTTTTGTAAGATTCCAGCCCTAAGGCCCAGGCCCCCGCGCCAGCGAGTTCAGGAAGAGGAGACGACGTTGGACTTCCCGATCGTGCTGGCCCTGAACTTCGCCAATCCCGCACTGCTCTGGGGCCTGGCCGCGGCGT
Organism: Singulisphaera photorubra; assembly: GCF_045290345.1. Classification (GTDB taxonomy): domain Bacteria; phylum Planctomycetota; class Planctomycetia; order Isosphaerales; family Isosphaeraceae; genus Singulisphaera. The sequence goes on from NZ_CP155447.1 coordinate 10,068,394, forward strand.
CGCTACCGCTCATCATCCACCTCCTGAACCGGCGGAAATACCGCGAGATTCCGTGGGCGGCGATGCGGTTTCTCCTGGCCGCGATGCAGAAGAACTCACGGCGAATTCGAATTGAGAATTGGCTCTTGCTGGCGATCCGGACGCTGGTGATCCTGCTGGTCGTCTCGGCCATGGCCAAGCCTTTCCTCGAAAGCCTGGGGGCGCTACCGATCATCGCCGGGCAGCGGACCCACCATGTCCTCGTCCTCGACGGCTCGCTGAGCATGGCGTACTCGACGGGTGAGACGACGCGTTGGGAACAAGCCAAGGCGCTGGCCAAACAACTGGTGAAAGACACGAGGCGTGGCGATGCCGTCAGCGTGGTCCTCATGGCCGATCCTCCTCGGATCTTCATCAAGGACCCGTCCCCAAACCACTCCGAGGTCCTCAAAGAGATCGAAGGAATCACGCTCCCCCACGGCGGAACCGACCTGGCCGCGAGCTTCGCCGCGATCGACCGCGTCCTCGAGGCCTCGCCGATCGCTCAGAAAGAGGTCGTCTTCCTCACGGACCTCCAGACCGCGAGCTGGCGTAAACCCGAGGGAGACAAGGACGAAGGACTCAAGCGTGCCGTCGCCAACCTCTCGAAACGGCAGACCCGCTCAGTCGTGATCGACCTGGGAAAAGCCGGAGGCGCCAACCGGGCCGTGACCGAACTGGGAGTCACGCCCCCGCTCGTGACCTCGGGGACCTCGAGCTTGATCCGCGCAGTCGTCCGGAACTTCGGGCCGGAAAAGTCTGAAGGGGTGCACGTTCGCCTGATCGTCGACGGTCGGCTCGGCCCCGAGGAGAGCGTTGACCTGCCGGTGGGCGAAGACCAGGCCGTGGTCTTCCGGCACACGTTCGGCACGCCCGGCGACCACGACGTCGAAGTTCAGATTGACGACGACCCGCTCCCACTCGACAACCACCGTTGGCAAGCCGTGCCGGTGCGCGAATTCCTCAACGTCCTGCTCGTGGACGGCCATTTCAAGCCCGAGCCGTTCGAGGCCGAGACCGACTTTTTGGCCGCGGCACTGAACCCAGCCTCCGATTCGACCGGGACGCCGAGCATGATCCGGACGACGGTCGTCTCCGAGTCCCAGCTTTCCCGCCTCGAGCTGGCCGCTTTTGACACGGTCGTCCTCTGTAACATCGCCCAGTTCACCGAGTCGGAGGTCAACTCACTCGATGACTACCTGAAGCAAGGGGGAGGCGTCGTTGTGTTTGGAGGCGACCAGGTCGTCCCCGAGAACTACAACCGGCTCCTCTATGCCGACGGCAAGGGGCTTCTGCCGGCCGCGATCGGGGCGAACGTGGGCGACGCCGCCAAGAAGAACGAGTCGGCGTTCGGATTCCTGCCGCTTGGCTACCGCCACCCGATCATCGAAGAGTTTGCCAACGAACCGGAGACGGTCCAGGCCAGCCTGACCGGGACGAGAATCTACGAGTTCCACAAGCTGACGCTTCCCAAGGGGTCGCGGGCCAAGATCGCGTTGGCGTTCGAGAACGGCGACCCGGCCGTGATCGAGATCCCCAGGTATCGCGGCACGGTCATTCAGGTGGCCACCTCGGCCGATTCGGGGTGGACGAACTGGCCGGTGCACCCGAGCTATCCCCCCGTGATGGAGAAGATCGTGCTGGAGGCCGCGGCCGGACGGCTCGCCGAGCGGAACGTCCAGGTCGGGCAACCGCTCGCGCAATCGCTGCCGGCCAGCGGGGCCTCGGCCGCCGTGACCGTCCTCACCCCGGACAAACGGAGCCTTACGACCAAGCTCCGGGCCGAGGGAGGAGTCAGCCAGTTCCACTTTGAAGACACGGAGATCTCGGGCCCTTACCAAGTGAAGGTTGGCCCCCCTTTGGCGGTGGAGAGCCTGTTCACGGCCAACCCGAACCCGGCGGAGAGCGACCCGGCCAAGCTCGATCGCGCCGGTCTGGCGGCCGCGGTGCCCGGCTGGAATTTTGCCTATCTGACGAACTGGAAGGAACTCTCGAGTAACGCCGGTGCTGTGAGCCGGCGCGGGGAGCTTCATCGCCCTTTCCTTTACGGGGTCTTGGTGCTCCTTCTCCTCGAGTCGGTCTTGGCCTGGATTTTCGGACACCATGCATCCCGAGCGTGAGGACGGTTGACCGTGATCGAGTGGCTGCTGCTCAAAATCGCCGACCGACTTGGAGTCGAGCCCGCGCGGGCCGGAGAGGCGATCGTTCCCCAGATCCGCTTCGAGCAGCCCTGGCCGCAGGCTGTCTGCATCTTCATCGTCCTCGCCACCGTGGCCCTGATCGTCTGGCTCTATCGCCGAGAGGGGAACGCCTCGTTCCTCTACAAGATGGGGCTCGCCACGCTCAGGATCACCCTCGTCCTGCTGACCTTGTTCATGCTCTCCGAAGCGGTCCTCTCGGTCGAGCGGACCGGGTTACCTTATTTTGTCGTGATGGTGGATGACTCGGCGAGCACCCATGTCGCCGACCAGTATGCCAACCCCTCGACAAAAACAGCGCTCACGGACCTGACCAAAAAGGCCGACCCGAGCCGGCTCGAGGTGGCCAAGGCCTGGCTGGAGCGCGACGACGCCCAGATCCTCCGCGAGTTACAGAAGCAGAATAAGGTCCGACTCTACCTCGTCTCCTCGTCGGCACGAATGCTCGCCGAGGTCGACAAAGCGGACGAGGTCCAACCGGCAATCGAGAAGCTTCGCAAGGTCGAGGCCATCGGGGGGCAGACCCAACTGGGAGAAGGGGTTCGGCAAGTCCTCACCGAGCTTCGCGGAGCGCCCCCATCGGCGATCCTGTTGCTGAGCGACGGGCAGACGACCGATGGTATCGGCCTGGCCAAAGCGGCCGAGTTGGCCGCGCGGAAGGGGGTACCGCTTTATACCATCGGGCTGGGCGACCCCGAGCCGGCCCGGGACCTCGAGCTGACGGAACTTCTCGTTGACGAAGTGGTCTTCGTTGATGATATGGTCCGGTTTCAGGCGAAGTTACTGTCGCGTGGATTCGCCGGCCAGGAGGTCGTGATCCGCCTGAAAGAGCGCGATCGAACTTCCAGCGATCCCCAGTCGACACGCGAACTCGAATCGATCCGGGTCAAGGCTCCCCCCGACGGTCAGCCGCTTCGCGTCGAAATCGGCCACAGGCCCAAGGAGACCGGGGATGTCACCTACACCCTCGAGGTCGATCCCCGCCCCCGTGAGCTCCAAGCGGAGAACAACCGGATCGTGCGGACCATCAACGTCCGCAAGGAGAAGCTCAAGGTCTTACTCGTCGACGGCGAACCGCGATACGAGTATCGCTACCTCAAGAACTACCTGGAGCGCGAGGAAACCATCGACCTGAGCGTCCTCTTGATCTCCTCCGACCCCGAGTACAGCGAGCAAGACCGGTTCGCGTTGCCCACCTTCCCCGCCGCCAAGGAAGATCTCTTCGCCTATGACGTCGTCCTGCTAGGGGACGCTGACCCAAGCTACTTGAGCGTCTCCCAGATGCAGAACCTCTCCGATTTCGTCACGGAGAAGGGGGGCGGGCTCCTGTTCATGGCCGGGGCCGGCTTCAACCCGCTGCACTACAAGGCGACCCCGCTGGAGGTCCTCCTGCCGATCGAACTGGCTGAAGCACGCGACCCGACTGCTGTCGGGAACGCGATCACGGCGTTCCGCCCCGAGCTGACCGGGGAAGGGCGGGCCAGCCCGATCTTCCGATTTGGGGACGATGAAGCCTCGAGCACACAGATCTGGCAAAACCTCCCTGAGCTCTACTGGTACATGGAAACTCCGCGCAAGAAACCAGCCGCCGTGGCACTTGCCGAGCATCCCACGCAAATCGGGCCGGATGGGAAGCTCCCGATCTTTCTCTACCAGTTCGTGGGCTCGGGCAAAACCATGTTCAGCGCCGTCGATGACACCTGGCGCTGGCGATTCCGCGGCGGCGATCGCTACTTCGACCGCTACTGGATCCAAACGATTCGGTTCCTGGCGCGAACCAAGCTCACCGGCCAGAAGCAGGCCGAGATCGAAACCGACCGCCGCCGCTATCAGCGGAATCAACCGATCCAGATCCGGGTCCGGTTCCCCAACCCTGCGCTGGCCCCGACCCGCGGCGAGGTTGTCGTTCAGATCGAGCGCAAGGGACAAGGACCGAGAAAGCTGACCCTCAAGCAATCACCGGGCACCCGCAACCTGTTCGAGGGCGCGCTCGCCCAGGCCTCCGAAGGCGAGTATGAGGTCCGTCTCCTTCCCCCGCCGGTCCTCGTGGGCCCGGCCCCGCTCGCGACCTTCCGGGTCGATGCCCCGGCCGGTGAAATGGAACGGGTGCAGATGAACGAGGCCGAGTTGATCCGCGCGGCAACGACCACGGCCGGCAAGTTCTACACCCCCGAGAACACGGCCACCCTGCTCAAGGATCTCCCGAAACCACAGAAAGTTCCCCTCGATACCGACCCCCCCATCCCGCTCTGGAACACATGGCCAATCCTGGTCCTCTTCCTGACGGTGATCGGGGCGGAATGGGTTTTGAGGAAACGCAAGCAGATGGTATAATTGTCGTTAGAATCATCAATGTCTGGCCATGTTCCGGGCGGGAGGCCGACGTGGTTACCAGTCTCGAGTCCAGAATCGCAACGCTCCGTGCTCAAGTTCGCCGCGTCCTGGCGTTGCACGGGATGAGTTGGGTGATCGGCCTGGTCGTGCCGATCATCATCTTCGTCGGCCTACTCGATTGGATGGTTCATCTCGATTCGTTGGTTCGACTGGCTGCACTGGTCGGGCTCATCGGATACGGGTTCTGGCTCAGCTTTCGTTATGTGATCACTCCTCTGGTCCTGCGCTTCCCCGACCTCGACATCGCCATGCGGATCGAGGAGCGTTGGCCCGGCTTGAATGACCGGCTGGCCAGCACCGTGCAGTTCCTCCGGATGTCCTCCGACGACGATCGCTTCGGCTCGCCCTTGATGCGTGAGGCGACGATTCGCCAGACGTTGGTGGAGACCCAGTCGATCGACTTCCGCGAGGTCATCGAACCCAAGCCGGTGGTTCGCGCCCTGGGCGCAGCCTCGGCCGCCTTGATCCTGGGCCTGACCTTCCTCCTGGCCGCCCCCAATCTGAGCACGATCGCGTTGAAGCGTCTGTTCCAGCCGTTCGGATCGACCCGCTGGCCGCAGCAGACTCATCTCAGCCTGCTCGACCGCGAAACGCCGAACAAAGTAGCGCGAGGCGAGCCCTTCACCCTGGGCGTCCGCATCGGCAAGGGGGAGACCGTTCCGGCCTCAGCGCGGGCCACCTACCGGTTTGCCAATGGCGAGGTTGTCACGGAACCATTGCGGGCTGTCGAAGGCGGGATTTTTCGCGGCCGGCTCGAGTCGGTCGAACGCGACTTCAACTTCTCCGTTGCCGCGGGGGATGATTCCACCTCGATTCGTAATGTCGCGGTCAGAGTCGTCCCACCTCCTGCCTTGAAGCAGGTCGCGATTCGCCTGATCCCCCCGGCGTACACCGCGATCGCCCCGTTCACGCTCGCCGCGGGGAATACCCAGATCCGCGCCGTCGAAGGCACCCAAATCGAGATCACCGCGACAGCGAACAAGCCGATCCGAACCGCCTCGCTCCATCTGGGCGAGTCGACGGCCCAGCAAGCTGTGACCTTCGATCAGGCCCGCACCCGGCTCACGACCAACTTCGTGGTAGCCACGTCGCTCCCCTTCTGGTTCGAGCTTCACGACACCGACGGTTTCGCCAATCGCGAAGCCCCGCGGTACGACGTCCGCGCCATCCGCGACGAGGCCCCTCGCGTCGTCATCGACCAGCCCCCCAACGACCGCGACGTCCCGGCCAAGGCGGTGGTCCCCGTTCAATTCACGGTTGACGATGACTATGGGATCCAGGCGGCAAAGATCCTCTATCAGACCGCCTCGGGGGGATCCGAGCCCACGAACGTGGTGGTCCTTCCCCTCTGGGATGCCAAAGGCCTGCCCCCCGGTCAACCCGCCAAACATCAAGAAGTGGCCTACGAGTGGAACCTGGCCCCGCTGAACCTTCCTCCGGGTTCCGTCATCACGTTCCACGCCGAGGCGCTCGACATTGATAACCTCAAGGGCCCCAACCTCGGCAAAAGTCGAGAGCTGCGGCTCCGGATCGTCTCGGAAGAGGAGATCGCCCGCCAACTCGACGACCAGCGTCGCGAAATCCGTGAGGAAACCGCCCGGATCCTCGCGATGGAGAAACAGGCGCAAGTCCCCGTCAATGACGCACTCCGCAAACTCGAGACTACCGACGCACTCGACCAGCCTGCGCAGGACGAGTTAAAAAATGCCGAGATGATTCAGCGTCAGGTCGCCAGTCGGATCAACAGCCACACCGACGGCTTGGACCAAAAGATCAACCGCTTCCTCGACGACCTGAAAAACTTCAAGGTCCCCAATCCCGACGCGGCGAAGCAGATGCAGGAAATGCAGGCTGGCGTCGAACGAATCCGGGACAAGCATCTTGGCCCCGCCGAACAGGGCCTGACTCATGCCGCAAAGAACCTGGAGGAGGCGCAAGCGGCGAAGCCGAAGAGTTCCCAGAACCAGGGTGAGGTGGCGCGTCCCACCCCCGATGCGGAACCGGGACGAGAGCAGCCCGCACAAGACGCCTCCCCTTCCAAAGCCGACGGCCAGAGTGCGGCCGCCACGAAGAAGGCCTCGCAGGACCGAGCGAAAGCAACGACCGGCCAGCCAAGTCCGGATCAGCCCGGAACCAAGAAAGCCGACGGCCAAGAGCCATCCAAAGAGGGAACGCAGCCGACCCCCGATTCAGCCAATCCAAAGGGGGGGACCGATGATCCGGCGAAAGCCAATCCACAGCCGCAACCACCACGCAATCGATTCAGTGAAATCGCCCGGAACAATCTGAAGGAGAGTGGGACGAATCAGCAGGCGATCGCCGACGAACTCCAGAAGATGCTCGACGGGCTCAGAGAATTTGAGACCTATCGGAGCGTGGTCAAGGATGCACAAAACCTGCTCAAAGAGCAGGAACAGACCATGAAGCAAACGGCCGACGCGGCGAGCAAGGCCGAGCTGATGGGCAAGACGCCTGAAAACCTCACGCCCGAACAGAAGGCGGATCTCGCCAACCTCGCCGATCGCCAGGGCAACGTCTCCCGAGGCCTCCAGGGCCTCCAAGAACAGATGAACGAGATGGCCAAGAAGCTCGAGGAGTCGGACCCGCTCGCCGCGGCCGCGCTCCGCGAAGCGGCCGACGAGAGCCGGAAAAAAGAGACCGCCGCCAAGATGGGCGAAACCGCCGATCGACTTGCCAAGAACCAGATGGGTGAAGCGAGAGCCGGCCAGGAGCAAGCGCGTCAGGAACTCAAGGATCTGGTCGACTCGATTCAGAACCGCCGCGAACGCGAGCTCGCCCGGCTCGTCAAAGAACTCAAGAACGCCGAGGCCGAGCTCAAAGCACTCAAAGAACGGCAAACCCAAAATCTCAAGAAGACCGAAGCGGCGAGAAAGAACCAGGACGCGAAGCAGCGGGCCGACGACCTGAAAAACTCGCTAAGGAACAAGAAGAGATTCAGAAAGAACTGAATAAGCAACTCAAGAAGCTGGCGAAGCTCAATGCCGAAGGGGCCGCCCAGGCCGGCTCCCGCGCTGCCGCCAAGATGAGCAAGGCCAAGGCTGACCTCGACCAGGACCAGGGCGAGCAGGCCGGCCAGGACCAGGAGGAAGCGCTCGCCGACCTTGAGGATGCCGAGGAGCAGGTCGCTCAAGCTCGCAAAGACCTCGAAGAGCAGCTCGCCATGGAGCAGCTCGCGAAGATGGGCGACGAACTCAAATCACTCGCGCAACGGCAAGCGAAGATGGTCGAAGAGATCACGAACTATGAGACGCTCCGAACCAAGCGCGAAGGCTCACTCACCATCGCGCAGCGGACCGGCGTCCGCGATCTGGGACGCGTCCAGGAAGGACTCAAGGAAGAGTCGGCCAGCCTCGCCGAGAAGCTCGAAGGAGCCCCGGTCTTCGCACTCACTCTGAAACGGGCCGGCGAGGCGATGGACAACGCGGCGCAGCGATTGCTGACCCTCAAGACCGACGAAGAAACCCAGCGTGCCGCGCGAGCGGCCGCCCGCCGGTTCGACCAACTCATCGCCTCGCTCAAACCCGACAAGCCCAAAAATGGCGGCCAAGGACAAGGGGGCGGCGACGGGCAGGGGGGGGGCGGTGGAGGCGACGGGATCCCGCCCGCCGCGCAGGTCAAGATGCTCAAAGCCTTGCAGGAAGAGATCAACGACCGAACGGAATTCTTCGACGAGCTCCGCCGCCGCAAACACGAGCTGACCCCTGTGCAGAATGAAGAGCTGGAGCGACTGGAAACCGATCAGGGGACGCTCGCCGACCTCGCTCGAGACCTGACCCGACCCAAAAAGGAAGACGGGGAGGACTGACCATGTCGAAGCTGCAACTGGTGTCGCTCACAACGACACTTGCCGCCACCTTACTCTTTGGATCGCTCGGCCGGGCCCAGGACCCTCCCAAGCCAGTCGATGATGCGCTCGAGCGCCTCCTCGAGAAGCTCGAGGGCACCAAGCCCGACGGGGACAAGGCGGACACGGTGAAGCCACCGTCGGAAGTCGCTCCCGGCGACAAGGACCTCGATAGCCTTCTTGAAAAGCTGGGACAGACTACCGACGCCCCCACTCCCGACGAACAGTCCAAGAGACCTGGACCAGGCTTGAAGCCCCCCACCCCTCCCGGCGACCAGCCGGAGAAGGCCAAAGGCGCTGAGCTCAAGGGCGACGCGAAAGGCCTCGACGAGCACCTCGAAGAGCTCACCGGACGGGCCTCGAAAAAGAAGGATCGTCAGAAAGAGCAAGGGGAGTCGAGCGGCCCTCTCTCCAAGGTGATCAAGGAGATGCGCGACGTTGAGCAGCGGCTGGGCAAAACGGACACAGGGGAAGAGACCAGGAAACGACAGACCGAGATCGTCAAGAATCTCGAACAGTTGATCGAACAGATGCGCGAATCCCAGTCGCAATCCCAGACCAAGAAGCAGTCGCAGATCAGCATGAAGCCCGCCAACCAGCCCGGATCCAAGGGGGGGCAGGAGAAGGGAGCCATGGCCAAGGGTGTTGGCGCCTCAAAGCCGGAGCGACCGACCGACAGGCATGCGAATGCCGGAGGCAAGGATGAGTGGGGACACCTGCCCGCCGAACTCAGGCAGCAAATGGTCAATATCTTCAAGGAAGAAGGGCTCCCGAACAAGGCGGAGCACATCAGGCGCTATTACCTATCCCTCTCTAAAAAGATCCTGACCCGAGAGGAGTAATCGCCGTGCGACGTCCCTTCCGTTCTGATTTCCCGACGATCCGGCTCGTGCTCATCGCGGCAATCGTGCTCGGTACCATCAATCCACAGGCCAAGGCACAAGCAACTGAGAAGCCCAAGGAAGCAGCCGGTTTTGGCGATGCGCGGCACGGCAAGATCCCGGAAGGGGCCGCCGAGATGCTCACCGATGAGACCGATCGCGCAATCAAAAGCGGTCTCTCCTGGCTCTCCCGCCAGCAAAACGCCGACGGGTCGTTCGGCTCGGCGACCTATCGAGGCAACATCGCGGTCACGAGCCTGGCCGGTCTCGCGTTCATGGCCTCGGGATCGAGTCCGGGCCGCGGCCCGTACGGGGCCAACATTGACCGAGCCCTGGTCTACGTAATGGACAACACTTCGCCCTCCGGCTTCATTGCCGTGCAGGCGGCGGCCACGCACGGGCCGATGTACTCGCATGGTTTCGGCACGCTCTTTCTGGCCGAAGCGTACGGCATGACGCATCGCCCGGAAATCCGCGAGAAACTTCAGAAGGCCGTTCGACTGATTATCGATACCCAGAACAATGAGGGGGGGTGGCGGTACCAGCCCGTGCGCCGCGATGCCGACCTCTCGGTCACGATTTGTCAGATCAACGCGCTTCGCGCCGCGCGGAATGCAGGTCTTTTCGTTCCCAAAGAGACCGTCGAGAACTGCATTCGCTACGTGAAGCAGTCGCAGAACCCGGACGGTGGGTTTCGTTACATGCTTCAGGGGGGAGCAAGCGCATTTCCACGGTCGGCCGCGGGCGTGGTGGCCTTGTATAGCGCCGCGGTTTACGACACCAAAGAGGTGGAGTCGGGCCTGGCCTACCTTCGCCAATACATGCCTGAGATCAAACTCGGAAGTCGCTACAGTCACTACTTTTACGGCCACTATTACGCCGCCCAGGCAATGTGGATCCGGGGTGGCGATGATTGGAACTCATGGTATCCCGCCATTCGCGACGAGTTGATTCACCGTCAACTGGCGACGACGGGGCACTGGCCTGATAGCATCTGCAATGAGTACGGCACGGCAATGGCGCTGATTATCCTTCAGATGCCGAACAACTTCCTGCCTATCTTCCAACGCTGAGCCCGAGGCGACCCCTGATGACCGGAGCCACGACGATCCCAGCGCCTCGACTCGCGCCTCTTGCCCACGCCCTGTTTGCATTGTTGCTCTGCCTGGGTGCGGATGCTCCCCCCGCGGCAGGGCCGACGGTCCCCTCCGACCCCGTCTTCTCCGCCTTGATGATCGACGGAACCGTGGCCACGGGTCGAATCCGCCAGATCGGTCCCAACGGGGACGTGACCCTCGTCCCCAGTCGAGGCCCCGAGCAGGTTCTCCCGTTTCAAAGGCTGGTGAAGCTAAGCCGTGACGGATTCTTGTCCCTGGGCGCTCCCGAGAAGCAGTTGGTCCTGCTTCCTGAGGGCGATCGACTCTATCGAGCGGTCATCGGAGCGGCGACCGAGACGAAGCTGGACGTCCAATCCCTCACGTTCGGCAAGGTTTCCATCCCTCTCGAGAGTCTTGCGGGCCTGGTCCTCGAACCTCCCGACGATGAGGATGCCTCGTTCGACCTGGTGAATCGAGTCCGGACCGAACCGCGATCGTCTGAGATCCTCTGGCTTGCGCCTAATGGCGACCGCGTGCAGGGTGGATTCCTTGGGCTCGACGAGAAAACCATCAAGTTCCAAGCGAGCACCGGCCCCATCTCCCTGGAGCTCGCGAAAGTCGTGGCGCTCGGATTTGACGCCAGCCTGGTGACCTACCCAAAGCCCGAGGGTTCCTACTTCGAGCTCACCTCGTCGGACGGCTCAAGGTTGGGGGTCACCAACCCGCGAATTGAGCAGGGGGAAATCATCGCCTCCACCCGGTTCAAGGCCCCGATCCGACTGGCATTGAACGACCTCGTCCACCTCCATGCGCGTTCCGACTCGATCGTCTACCTCGCCGATCGTGAAGTGACCGAAGCGAGGTATGTCGGCTATGTCGGACCAACGCGCCCATTTCGTCGCAATAGCTCGGTCGACGGCAGCCCGCTCAGGCTCGCTGGCCAGGTCTACGACCGCGGTCTCGGGACCCAGAGCCGGACCATTCTCGCGTACCGGCTCATGCCTGGCGATCGTCGCTTCCAGGCAATCGTCGGTCTCGACGACCGGGCGGGTCCGCTCGGGAGCGTGGTGTTCCGGGTCCTCGTCGATGCCCAGGAACGATTTATTTCGCCCCCGATCTCCGCTCGCGACACGCCAAAAGCGATCGACGTTGATGTGGAGGGGGCTAAGCTACTGATCTTGATTACGGAGTTCGGCGAACGCGGTGAAGTTCGCGACTTCGCCGATTGGGTCGAGGCACGGCTCCTCCGCTGATATTCTATGGCGATGGCTCGCCACCAACTCGAATCCCCTCTCGAACGTTCCTGGATTGAGCATCATGACCGACAATAAGATGACCGAGACCACCGAGCGACTCAATAATCTGGGACACCTCTCGGCAGGGGTAGGCCATCATGTGATCAACGCCTTCAGCGCAATCGTGAGCAACGCGGAGTTGCTGCGAATGAAGACACCGATGCCCCTCGTGGTCGACCCGGTCTCGCTGGCAGATACCATCGTGCGGACGGCTCTCGAGGCCGCGACCGTCGCCCGCCGGCTGATCGATTACACGCGGCCGGTCACCTCCATCGATACAGACAACCGGGGCCAGGAACCCTCCGTCGTCGCACTCGACCGACTCGCGGAAGACTTCGTCTCCGATCAACTGGAATACGGACCTTCCGGGGTCGACTGGATCACCGACCTGGCCCCCACCCCCTTGATCCGAGGACATTCCGACCAACTGCGCGCGATGCTGGGCCACTTGATCAGCAACGCATACGACGCAATGCCCAACGACGAAGGGACGGTCTGGCTCTCGACCTCGACCGATACGCGAGGATGGGTCGTCCTGGAGTTGCGCGACTCGGGCCAAGGGATGGAGAGCGAGACGATGGTCCGCGCCGTGGAACCCTTCTTTAGCTCGAAGAACGGCCATCTCGGCGTGGGATTGAGCATCGCCAACGGGATTTGGCGCCGCCACCGCGGCACCCTCTCCCTCCGCAGCCAGCCTGGCGAAGGGACCGTGCTTCGACTCTGCGTCGAGCCCTATCAGGGCTAAGCCTAAGAAGGGAACGGCCGAGAATCCCCGCTTTCCCTCAGTCTCTGAATTCCGCCTGGGTTACCTCCAACCAGGCGGTCCGCCTGGTTGGTCGTCGAAAAACGAGGGTGGGGATTAATTCCGTTGGCTGGAGAGCGCCCCACGCGTTGCCTTCGCCACCGGAAATCGGACGATCACGCGCGTGCCCTGTCCCACGGTGGAACTGATCGAGATCTGGCCTCCCAACTGGTCGACCATCTCACGGCAAATGGCCAGCCCGAGCCCGCTTCCCTCGACTCCGGAGTGTTCTTCTCGCGAGAGTCGATAGAACGGTTCAAAAACCTTCGAGATCGCATCCGCGGGGATTCCGGGCCCGCTGTCCGTCACGACGACGGTCCAGCTTTCCTCCTCGTGGTGGGCGGTCAAACGAACCTGCCCCCCAGGCGGCGTGTATTTCAGCGCGTTGGCAACCAGATTTCCGAAGATCTGCTGGCAGCGTGAGGCATCGGTGGAGACGGTGGCATCGGCCCCCTCCATGCCGCACTCCCAGGTCACCCTGCGCGAGGCCGCATCCTCAGAGAATTGTCGATCAATCTCGCGGATCAAGGCGCTGAGGGTGAACGAGCCATAACAGAGCGGACGTGTCCCTTGTACGAGCCCGGCGTAGTCCAGGTAGCTTCGCGTCAGTCGAAGCAGGTCATCGCAAAGCACGACCATCGCCTGGACATGCCCACGCTGGTCACTCGAGATCGGCTTCGCGGCCGATCCGAGGATCAGGTCAAAGCCTGCACGGAGCGAGATCAAGGGCCGGCAGAGCTCGTGACTGAGATTCGACAAGATCGTCCGTAATTCATCGTGAGCGATCAAGGGCCGAGTCGTCGCGTTCGCTGCGGAGGAAGACAAATCAGTGCGCGCGTCCATGTTCCTCTCTCAACGTCTACCCTCGAAAAAAAGAAGGGGGACGAATGTGAGTGGCCGTCGATCAAGAGAGGCCGCCATGACCTCTCCTGAACTGCCTTGGCCGTCGTCGAAGGTCGGTTTAACTGACCACGATCTCGTTTGAGAGCACCCGATGTCCATCGGTGAGATCAAGCACTGCCTGCTGGGCCAGTTGCTTGGCGTGGTAAGTTCGAGACCGCCCCTGAAGGACGATCGAATCGGCCGAGCAGACAACGTGGAGATCGCGGATCCGACCGCTCGCACGCTGTTCAATATATCCTTCCAACTGCTCGGCAAGCATTTCGGCGCTCCAGCCACGTCCAGACCGCCGAGCGTCCATCCCGGAGTCAAACGTCGTCATGCCAGTCTCCCTGGTGTTCGGCAGCGCGTCAGGAACATCCATTGCTCAATCAATGCCGAGCCAGTGGTGGTTGAAAGGAGTTCGCCCAGAAACTCGTGTCGCGGGAGGTGAGCCGAAATGCGTCTCATCAGTTCTGGGCGTCTGGGATCGCTAACTCCTTTGATTCCTTTGAATCCCACCGGCGGTTTCGCTCCGAGAGCGTTTGGCTGCGACTTCAGAGTCGAACCAAACACACTTAGCCTAGCGACGTCACCACCGAACGTCAAACATGAAATGCTACAGATCTTGCGAATACCCTGTTCCTCGACGAGCGGGTTCCGAAGGGTGATGGGGGGATTCCAGGAGTTCATCGGCTTGCACGATCGACTCGGCGAGCTTGGCCATGGGCATGCGGCGATCCTGGCTCTGTCGCTGGAGCAGCCGAAACGCCTCGGACTCGGAGAGGCTGCGCCTGGTCATGAGGATTCCCTTGGCACGCTCGATCAACTTCCGTTCCCGCAAAGTGAGTTCTAGCGTGTTGACATTTTCACGCAAGGTGCGGATCTCACGGGCTCGCGCCACGGCAACCTGCAGCGCGGCGTGCAGGCTGGGGCTGGTGACCGGCTTGAGCAGGTAGTAGAGCACTCCGTCCTCGACGGCCTGATCGATCAAGTTGGGGTGACCATGCGCGGTCAGAATAATGACCGGCGTCCCCGGATCTCGGACGATTTGCCGCGCCGCGGAGAGACCATCGAGCCCCGGCATCTCGATGTCCATCAGCACGACGTCCGGCAGAGCGCGTCGACAAACCTCAATGGCGTGATGTCCGTCATTGACCACGGCCACAACATCGTAGCCGAGCGATTCGAGTTGCCCCTGAAGACCGGCAGCCACCGGTTTCTCGTCATCGGCGATCAGCACCTTATACGGTCGATTCATAAGACCAACCTCCCTTAACGTCCTGCTCGGACGAGAACACGCGTGAATCTCATTCAATCATCGAAACCACGGGCGATTGCCAGCAGCGCCAAACCCGCCAGTCATGAAGTAAACCCAAGCTTTGCCGGAGGGAAATCTTGACGATTCTCCTTCGAATACGCACAATTCGTACCGAACTCCTTCCGGCTCGACTGTTATCGTAGCATATCCGTTGGCATGGATCCTCCTCGGTCGGGAGCGAAAATAGTGACACGGCACGCGATCGCTCGTCTCGCCTTCAATGATCTGGCAATCGGCGACGAGTGGGAAAGCCCGGCCAGAACCGTGACCGAGGCGGATGTGGCAGCCTTCGCTGGGATGTCCGGTGATTTCAACCCGCTCCATATGGACCACGAAGAAGCCGGTCGAGGTCCCTTCGGCAAGCCGGTGGCGCACGGACTGCTCGGCCTTTCGATCAGCTCGGGACTGACGAGCCATGCGCCCAGTGTCGACACCATGGCATTTCTTGCTATCCTGGAATGGAAATTTCTGCAACCCATTGCATTCGGCGATACGATCCGGGTGATTTCCCAGGTCGTCGCCTTGGAGCCGCGGTCGCGGGGGCGCCGGGGCGTCGTGACCTGGCAGCGCCGCCTGCTCAATCAACATGGGCAGGTGGTTCAGGAAGGTTTGACCCAGACACTCGTCCGCGGCAAACCCCGCCTCGAAGTCGGGAACGAGGGCGCGTGAACGCGAGACTGACGCCTGAACCCGGCCTCCCTGATCGATCCTAGCATCCCGTTTTGCCTTCCCCTTCGGCCCTCGAGGTCCCTGATTGTGGCGCAGTATCGAACTGAGGTGATCATCGCCGACGACCGCTATGTCTGTCTGCAACTGCCGGCACACCTCCCCACCGGTCGAGCGACCGTGATCGTTCAGGTTGTCTCCGACGATACGCTCGAACCCGAACTGACCCCGGACGGTGAATCCGACCACCAGGTCATTGAGTGGTGGGACGAATTCGAGGAGGATCGCGAACGAGTCGGTTGAGCGTCGATGGGGGGAAAGCCGTTCGATAATCGCCTCGATTTCCTTCAACTAGTCGAGAAGCGGAGTGAAAGGAAGTCACGGACCTGGGCCACGATCGCTGGTTCCGTGGGCAGTCGTTCGATACTGCTCGCCCCGAAGAAACCGACGATCCCTCGGGTCGTCCGGAAAATCTCCGCGACGTCGGCCGGTTCGGCGATCGGGCCGCCGTGACAGAGGACCAGGATATCATCTCGGACGGCCTTGGCCGCATCGGCCATCGCCTGGACCCGGCTCGCTGCCTCCGCAAGCGTAACGGCCGACTTGGCCCCGATCATCCCGTGGGTTGTCAAACCGACGTGAGGCACGATGAGGTCGGCGCCGGCCTCCGCCATAGCGCGCGCTTCATCGACGTTGTGGACGTAGGGACAAGTCAACAAGTCCATCCTACGGGCCTGGGCAATCATTGTGACTTCAAGATCGAAACCCATTCCCGTTTCTTCAAGACCTTGCCGAAATACACCGTCAATCAGGCCGACCGTGGGGAAATTCTGAACTCCCGCGAACCCGGCGTCACGCACTTCCTTCAAGAATCGGGACATGATCCGGAACGGGTCGGTCGCACAGACCCCGGCCAGGACCGGCGTGTGCTCGACCACCGGAAGCACTTCCGCCGCCATCTCCATGACGATCTTGTTGGCATCTCCGTAAGGCATCAGACCCGCGAGACTTCCACGCCCCGCCATCCGGAATCGCCCGGAATTATAGAGAATGATCAGGTCGATCCCCCCCGACTCGGCGCATTTCGCACTCAGGCCGGTCCCAGCTCCCCCTCCGATCAAAGGAAGGCCCTGGGCGACTTTGCGACGGAATCGTTCGAGGATCTCACCACGAGACAGAGAGGCGGATTGAGGCATCAGAGACCTTTACGAAGGGACAGTTGCTCGGCCATCGCTCGCGCGGCAGCCGTCGCGAACGATGAGTCGTTGATGTGTTCGTCACGCGACTCGACCCGGATCTGGGGGTGAACCGCAAGTTCCCTAGTGAGCGTCGAAAACAGGGCATCGTCAGCGTCAGGGTCGTGGAACGGCTGCCCCGGAGCGTCCAGCGCAGACAGTCCGCGCCGAGGAATCAGGAGGACCACCGGTCCTTGAGCCCGGCTCAGTACTTCGGCCATGTAAAGTCCGATCCGTTCGTTCTCCGCGGAGGTCGTCCGCATCAAGGTCACGGAAGGATTATGGGCGTGGAACTTGCGACCGGCAAACTGACTGGGGACGGTCGCCATCGGTCCGAAGTTGACCATGTCGAGCGCACCGAGGCTGACCACTTGAGGGACGCGGTGTCTCCCCGCGGCCTCGAGCCGGTCGGGGCCCGCCGAGAGCACTCCTCCCACCAGCTCGTCCGCAATTTCGGTGGTCGTCAAGTCGAGCACGCCCGCAATCTGGCCGTCGCGAACGAGGCCCTCCATCGCTTGCCCCCCCACTCCCGTCGCGTGGAAGACGATCACCTCGACCGACCCCTCTTCCAGGACATGTCGGGCGCGGTCGACGCAAGGCGTCGTGACCCCGAACATCGTCGCCGCGACGACCGGCCGTGACGCGTCGATGTTTTCGGGCTCGCGGGGGAGGCGGACCATCCCGGCCAGTCCAAGCGCGGCGTTGGTCAGCGCCGTTCGGCTCAGGCGATTCAGGCCGGCAATATCGGCCACGGGGAACACCATCGTGATATCACTTCCGCGGACATAGGGCCGCGTCTGGCCGCTCGCCAGCGTGCTCACCATGACCTTGGGAACCCCGAACGGGAGCTGGCGCATCGCCGAGGTGGCAATCTCGGTTCCGGCGGAACCTCCGAGTCCAAAGATACCCGCGATCGACATTTTCGATGCGAGCTCCGTCACGAGCCTGGCCACACCTTGCGCGGCGGTGGCGACGGCAAGGCCCCGGTCACCTCGCTCGCGGACCAGGGCCAGTGAGGTGCCCGCTCGTTGAAAGACCTCCTCGCGGTCGATGTCGGCGGGAACGACGGGAGCCCCCGACGAACCGACATCAATGATCAGGGTCGCGAGGCCTTGTCTCCGCAGCAGGTCGCGAACGAACGCTAATTCGTGCCCTTTCGTATCCAGGGTCCCCACGAGGAGAACAGGATTGGCTCGCACGTGAGACCTCGTCATAAATCAATGACCGACAGGTTTGTACGGTAGCTAATTGACGCCTTGCTCTTACCACATCATCATAAAGCCATTGGATTAGGATTGGAACAAGTTGGGCCGCGTTTGGAAAGCCCCTCGTGCCGGGGCGAGACGATCCTCGACGTACACGAAGGTGCTTTATTTCATGCCAATCGGTCAACATTTGTTCCGCTCCACGGCCCTGGTGACCGGTGCCGGCCGCGGAATCGGGCTCGGGATCGCCACCGCCCTCGCCAAAGCAGGATTCCAGGTCGCACTGACCGATATTGATGAAGACTCGGCCGCTCGATCCGCGTCCTTGCTGGGTGATCAAGGTTACCCGACGCTAGCCATGAAGCTGGACGTGACCCAGGCGGACGCCTGGGCGCACGCCGTGGGGGAAGTCACGGCGCGTTGGGGCGGGCTCGACCTCCTGGTGAACAACGCGGGGATCAGCCCCCGAGGGACGATCGAATCGACCGATGAGGCCCTCTGGGATCGCACTTTGGCCATCAATCTGAAAGGTCCTTGGCTCGGCATCAAGGCGTCGCTTCCCTCGCTCCAGCGTCGACAGGGGACGATCGTCAATATTGGTTCGACCCGGGCGACCCGACCGATGCCCGGCCTCTTCTCCTATGTGACGAGTAAGGCTGGCTTGCTCGGACTGACGCGACAAGTCGCCGTCGAAACCCTCGGGCAGGGAGTTACCTGCAATATGGTCGCTCCCGGCTGGGTCGATACCCCCGGAGAACGACTGATTCAGGCCGAGCAGGGGAGGCCTGATTTTCCCCAGGGGGTGAGTAACTTGACCACCCCGGAGGACGTTGGTGGCGCCGTCGTTTTTCTCGCCTCACCCGCCGGCAGAAAAGTCAACGGCATCATTCTCTACCTCGATTCGGGACTCCACGTCGCCGACGACGCGGGAATGGTCTACCTGCCTGATGAGCAATCGGTTCGCTATCATCAGCCGATCGCCAATCCATTCACGCCCCCTTCGGAGCCTCGGTCGTGAGCGAATTCCTCTACTGCCTGAACACGAGTACCATCCAGCCCACGCCCTTGCTCGAGAAGATTCGGATTGCCGGCCGCTTGGGTTACCAAGCCCTGGAGCCCTGGAACGACGAGATCGACGCCTATCTTCGCTCAGGGGGAACGCTCGATGACCTCCGCAAGGCGCTGGCGGACGCCGGCCTCAAGGTCGTGAGCGTCATCGCCCTCCACGGTTGGATCCTGGCCGAAGGTGCTGACGACGCCAAAGTCCAGGAGGATTGCCGACGGAGGATGGAGCAAGCGGCCGCCTTGGGCAGCCCGACCATCGTCGCGAGCCCGCCCCAGGAGGTGGTCGATCTCGAGTTGGCGGCGACCCGGTTTGGGAAACTCCTGGAGCTTGGCCGTCAGTGCGGCGTGACGCCGTCGATGGAATTCCTCGGCTTCGTCGCCGGGGTCAATAACGTCGCCACCGCCCTGGCCATCGCCACCGGTTCGGGCGATCCCCAGGCGACGGTGGTTGCCGACGTCTTCCACATGATTCGTGGTGGAGGCTCAGTCGATGACTTGCTCTCCCTCAACGGGAGTCAGCTCGCCTGCTTCCACATCAACGATCTCCCCGCCTCGCCCGACCCGCTGACCCAGACCGATGCCGATCGAGTCATGCTCGGCGAAGGAATCGCCGACTTGCCTCGAGTGATCGCCAACCTCCGAACCATTGGCTATCGAGGCCCCCTCTCCCTCGAACTCTTCAATCGCGAACTCTGGAGTCACGACCCCTACGAGGTGGCCCGAGCCGGGATCGAACGAATGAAGAGCCTCGTCGAGGGGTAATCGATCGCGCTGGCTCCCCAGCCACGACAAAGCGACTTCGCTCACCGCGAAGGTGAGCGGAGAGCGCCAGCTCCCTTGCCATTGAGAAGCGAATGTTGCTGCGTTTCGGACGTGGAGCGCGATGCCCACGGAATCCCGACCGATGCGTGGCAACAGCAAACAGTTCCGAGAAAAGCTCGAAGCGGTGTAAAGCTTCGCCTAACCCGTTATAAATTCATCAACGACTTACGATTGATCAGCGGCCAGGATCAGATTTCTCCCGTCGGGTAGGCACGGCCCACCATCCCTTTTTCCTTGCCGAAGCGAAGCCCGAATCGAAGCGGTGAGTGACCATCCCGGATCGCGCGTGTTCCGGGATGGGCGCTCACGGTTTTATTTGATTGTGCGTCAATACTTGGCCATCTCGGCCGTTCCGCGTTCCGGATGGAGCTGACGAATGTAGTTACCCGCGCCGTCGAGCATCATTTTGAGCTCGCTGCCCAGCGCGATGAACTGCCAGCCTTCCGCAACCCTGCGCTCGACGTCGGCGATCGAGTGGAGGTGGATGCCGCAAGGGACCCCTTGACGCTTTGCCGCCTCCCGAATCCGGGTGAGCGTTTCTTCCATCAGCTCTTTGCTCGGCGGCGTGCCGTCGGGCTTGCGGAGCGAAGCGGCAAGGTCGTTGGGGCCGACGAAGATCGCGTCGATGCCGGGGACCGCGTAAATCTCGTCAGCGATATCGACCGCCGCGATGTGCTCGGTCTGAATAACGACCAGGATTTCATTGTCGGCCTGGACGTAGTAATCTTCCGCGGTCGCCCCGTAGTTCATGGCGTGCAAACCGCCGCCGACCGATCGGTTGCCCAGGGGAGGGTACTTGGCGGCGGCGACGACCGCTTTCGCTTCGGCGACGTCCATCACCATGGGGACGACGATTCCCATGGCACCGCAGTCGAGAACCGACTTGATGTACTCGTGGCGCGAAGCGGGGACACGAGCCAGAGGGACGCAACCGGCATCCGCAATCGCGCCGAACATCATGGCGGCAGTCTGGATGTCGGTATGGGTGTGCTCCATGTCGACCGTCAGCCAGGGGAAACCCGACCGTGCCAGAAATCGCGCGGCGACCACGCTTCCGAGCGATAACCATGTGCCGATTTGCGGTTTCCCCTCGCGCAACGCCTTCTTGACCGGATTCGGTTTCAATGCATCTCTCCCGCCAAACACCTACCGCCGGCTGACGAGGGCTCAACCATTGGACCAAGAGTCAGTTCATCCGGGGCGAGTTTGCCAAGTCCCGATCGGCCCGGCAAGAGGCGATCCACCAAACCAGGCGCTCTTGGTTCACACAAGTTTCTTGGAAGATTCGAACTCCCTGACTCGCATCTCGGCTTGGAGATTCCGTAAAATGCGGCAAGTCTGCTCGTCGGTGAGGCCGACAGAAGGAATGAAATGAAACTCCCCGCGGGTTACCTGGCAGAGATCGGCCCCTTTTTGAGCGTCGATGGTGGTATTCCGCTCGTTGCGAAGAGTGATCCATGCGAGTGACAATCGTCACTGAGACCTATTATCCTCAAGTCAACGGCGTCTCGCGGACGCTCGGACAGCTTGTCCGATATCTCCGCGAGGCGGGTGACGAGGTCCAACTCGTTCATCCCGACTACGGGGGAAAACCGAAGGAGGTCCAAACCCTTCTGGTCCGAGCCTGGCCGCTGCCGTTCTACAAGGAACTCCGGCTGCCGCTGCCGCCGTTCGGTGGGATCCACCGCCGGATCGTCGAATTTCGCCCCGACCTGATCCACATTGCCACCGAAGCCACCTTGGGACTAAGCCTCCTCGGTCTCGCCAAACGGCGAAAGATTCCGGTGGTTTCGAGCTTTCACACCAATTTCGATCAGTACAGCAACCATTACCGAGTTGGCTGGGCCAAAGGGACAATCTGGCGTTACCTGCGTTGGTTCCACAATCGGACCCTGGAAACCTACGTTCCCTCACTCACGACCATCGCCGAGTTGGAAGAACGCGGATTTGAACGATTGGTACTCTGGCCGCGCGGCGTCGATAGCCACCTGTTCCGCCCCGATCGCCCTGGGCGAGCGCGGGTGAGGGCCGACCTCGGGTTCGGACCGGAGGACGTGGTCATCGGCTACGTGAGCCGGATGGCCGTGGAGAAGAACGTCGCGTACCTGATCGACGCGTTCGAGCGCGTGGCCGCCGCTCGCCCGGAGGCACGGTTCCTGCTCGTCGGCGACGGCCCTGCCCGGGCCGACCTCGAGACGCGAATCGGCCGACAAGCCCAGTTCGTCGGCTACCGGAGTGGAGACGACCTGGCCGATCATTATGCCGCCGCCGACGTCTTCGCCTTCTCAAGCCTGACCGAAACCTTCGGTAACGTCATCCTCGAAGCGATGGCCTCGGGCCTGCCTGTCGTGGCACTCAGGGCAGGGGGGGTAGGCAACATCGTCCAGCCAGGTGACAACGGCTTTTTGCTCGAGCCCGACCAATCCCCGGCCGATTTCGCTGCGACCTTGATCGAACTCGTCGATGACGCCGCGCTTCGGCAACGGCTCGCGCAAGCGGCGCGCACCTTCGCGGTCGGAAAAAGCTGGGACGCCGTCATGGAACTGCTCCGCCAACGCTACCAGGCGATCCTCCACAACTCATCTCCGAGCGACCTCCTGGCCCTCCTGGCTTGATAAGCTGACACGCCCCATCAAAACAACAGCAAACGCGACGAGGATCATGAGCAGCGCGACGATCTGAGCGAACGTTGATCTCCCCTCATCCGCTCCGAGTCCAGTCCAGCAGCATCGTCAAGCTCGGCTTGTGTGAGGGCAGAGGGCTGCTATCATACCCGCGCGGCCGTTGGAGGGGGTGCCGGAAGCTTGGAGAGGATGTCGCGATGATCCGCAGAGGGACGCTTTCGCGCCGGGGATTCGTGGGCGCATCGATGGCGGCGTTGACCATCGGGGCGGGACTGCCGGCATGGTATGCGCGTGAGGTCGTCTCGGACGAGCAGGAGCGCGCGGCGAAGGAGAGCAAGCCCGTCGCGCCCAGCGACCGGATCAGGCTCGGGGCGATCGGCACGGGCGGACAGGGCTACCTCGTGATGACCGAGGCCGTCAAGAAGCGGCCGGGCGTCGAACTGGTGGCCGCGTGCGACGTCGACGCAAACCGGAGGCAGGCGGCGATCGCCAAGTCCAAGCTCAAGGGGGTCGCCGAATACGGCGATTTCCGCGCCTTGCTCGCTCGTCACGACATCGACGCCGTGACGGTCGTCACCCCAGACCACTGGCATGCCCCGATCACGATCGCCGCTCTACGTGCGGGGAAGGACGTCTACTGCGAGAAGCCGATGACCCTCACCATCGGCGAGGGAAAAGCCCTGGTCAAGGCCGCGTCGTCGACCGACCGGCTCGTGCAGGTCGGGACCCAGCAGCGCTCCGACCCCAGGTTCCGCCTGGCTTGCGAACTCGTCCGCAACGGCCGGATCGGCACGATCCGCCGCGTCGAGACTCGCGTCGGTTCAAACCCCAAGCACAAGCCGCTTTCGCCCTCGACCCCGCCCGTCGGCCTCGACTGGGATTTCTGGCTCGGCCAGGCGCCGGCGGTTCCTTATATCAAGGAGCGGTGTCACTACGACTTCCGCTGGTGGTACGAATACTCCGGCGGGAAGCTCACCGACTGGGGCGCCCACCACAATGACATCGCCCAATGGGGCCTTGACGCTGACGACACCGGCCCCATCGCGGTCGAGGCCACCCACTCCGAAGTCGGCAGTTCGCCCCACAGTTACGCCTGCCCGGTCGACTTCAACGTCACCTATACTTACGCCACAGGCGCGAACCTGATCTGCTCGGCCAAGGGGAAGAACGGCGTCCTCTTCGTCGGCGACCTCGGCTGGATCTTCGTGGACCGCGCCAAGATCGAATCCAGCGACCCCCGCCTTCTCTCCGACCCACTCCCCGCCACCGCCACCCGACTCGCCTCCGCAAACGATCACATTCTCAACTTCATTGATGGCGTTCGCACTCGCGAAAAACCGGTCTGCAACCCCACGATTGGCCACCGCTCCGCCACCGTCTGCCACCTGGGCAACATCGCCATTCGCACCGGCGAATCCCTCCGCTGGGACCCTAAAGCCGAACGCTTCCTCGACAACGACCGCGCCAATGCCATGCTCTCCCGCGAGTCGCGACCACGTTGGCGGATCGCTTGATCGCCAGCCTGCGTACGGCGTGGGCGCGCAACTCACCAGAGCGACATTAGACCGGTCTGAGGAAGCGGCCCGCCCGGCGGCCGAAGGCGCCGGCGATCACTTTCGTCCTCCCCATTCGGGCTACTCCGATGGCTTGACCAGTTGCGCCAGGACGAATTTCCGCCGCGCCCGATCGATTCCCACCAGTCCGCCCGTACCAGGATCCTCGGCGATTCCCTGGCCGGTGAACGGGACCGACTGTTTTTCGACGAGTTGAAGCTTCCCGTTCAGGATCTGGAATCGGAAGAGCACCGGGTCGTCGTGGCCGGTGAGCAACAGGGATCCATCACGCCAGAGGCCGCCTGAAAAGCTGTAATCATGCAGTTCGCGAAAGATTTCGGGCGGATAAGTCCAGCGACCAAGCTCGCGCCATGAGTCGTCGTATTTGACCAGGAAGGTCCCGGCGTTATCGGCCCCATACCGCGCAAAGTTGCACCACCAGCTCCCCTCGTGGCGCACGGCCCAGGTCAGGCTTCCGCCCGCGTTGCCGAAATCCTTGAAGGTCGAGAGTTGCATGGTCTCAGGGTCGAGGACCATGATTTGGCTCTGCTCTGGGAGCTTCGGGTAGTTGGAATGGGCGCAGTAGACGCGGTGATCCCAGACGAAACCGCTATTCAAGTGCTCGGCCTTGCCGGTACTGACGGCCACTCGCTGCCCTGTTCCCCGATCATACTTGGCGACGAGCGTGTTCGTGATGGCGTAGAGGAACCGCTCGTCGGCCGCCGCGGCTTGCCTCGCCTCCGGCACCGACCATTCGCGCACCTTCGCCCAAGTCGTCGGCGAAACAGCAATCGCTGCCAGGGAAGCCGGGAAAAGAATGGCCGCGATCAGCAAAGTCTGGGAGATCAACCTGGGACGTCGCATTGACTTCGTCTTTCTTCCCAAAGCGAAATGGAAAAGGGCGAGTCGGCGCTCCGACTGGGACGATGGGAGGCCTAACAGCTCAGGAGCCTGTGCTCATTCCGTCGCAACATCCTCTCACCCCAATCGCCACCGTGCCATCGATTTTCCGCGGTTCGCGTTACGTGGCTCACAGCGGTGCAAACAGAGCCGAATCCGACTCAACATGCAGATCGTCCGTCGCTGGGGTAAGCGAATATCGGGCCGCCAGCTCGCGTTGTCGGGGAGCAAGTCAGCCGAGGAGTGCACAACTCGCAAAGACCTCATTTTAATCAAAATTGCAACGAATTTTCAAAATCAGGATTTTTTAATATCTTATTCCTCCATTTTTCTGCTACATTCAGGTGGGTGATATTTTCAACGCGGCACGGCCGCAGATGAGACTTTTGCTTGCGACAAGCCGAAAATCCCTTCGAGTTCGTAGTAAGGTTCCTGGACAGCTCGAAGTTCTTGTCAGTCGTCGCCCTCGCGATTGCCGGTGCCATGGTCTGGGCAATCTGGAAGGGTTGATCGCCGGCTCTGCCATCCACCAACTCCCGGCTGCGCGAGGCGTTGAGCGTCGCCCCTGACAACCCATCGGATTCGCGCCGCCCCCGATCGAATGACGGCCGGGCCGGCCGTGCTCCTTTTTCCGCAACGTCAACGCTGTTGACGGATGCACCATTTCGCTTCCCGCATGCGGATAATCCATCCCCTCGGACCGACCTGACGATGCTTCGTAAGGTATCGCCTCGAGCACGCATGCCCCGCTTGGCTCTGTCACTCGACACGACTCAGCGGCGCGGTGTCACCGGTGACTGAAACGTCTCGAATTCGCGATATTTCTTCCGCTCGACCCAGAGTGGATAGCCTTGCTGATCGTTACCCACAAGATGGGACCGGAGATAGTGCTCGCGGAGGAAGGCCTGCAACTCAGGGAAGGGGGGGTAGCCCACGAAGATCAGCGCCGGGGGATGAGCGTTGAGGTCGCGCATGATCCGATCGATCCGTGGCCGAATCAAGGGGTGATCGGTAGTCGCGTACGCCTTGAGCAGGTTGTCAACGAAGAAGTGGCGTGAGACCCCATCGAGCCCGGAGTAGAAGAAGAGCGGACTCTGCCAGCCCCAGATGAAAAGCTGCGGGTCGGTCCAGAGCGTCGAACGTTCCGCCAGGTCGCGGCCGAGGTCGCGGAGCACTACCCATTGCCCGCCCCCTTTAAACTTGACGGTCAGCATCTCCGGGGGAGTCATCAGGTAGTCGCGCACCTGAATCCGACCCGTCCAAACCAGGGCCAGACTGAGTACGAGAACCCAGGCGGCCCACAAGATGGCTCGACCCCCTCCCGCCAACATCCGAGACAGGGAATCGGCGAGGTGAACGGCCACAACGATCGCCAGGCCTGGCAAGGGAAGTAAGTAGTAATGCTGCCAGAACAGGCCAGGAAGCGCAACCTGGATCCAGGCTGAGACCGTCCATGCCGCAACCAGCCGCCTCGCCATCGTCGATGTCCGTGCCATTCCCAACGCAACAATCGACGGAATTCCCGCCAGCCAGAGCGGCCAACTCCCCGCACCCCACCAGACAAGGTAGTCGGTCTTTCCGAAGGGAGGGGGCAGATGCCCCGAGGGGTCGGCGTTACCAGTGACCCAGCGCATCCAAAAAGGAGGCGAGTTCGGCTCCGCCGGAGTGTCGGTGGCCAGGGCACGACCGTACTGGAAGATATCCTCGTAGGCCGCTGTGCTCGCTCCCTGGAAAACCAGGATGAGCGCGGCCGCTCCCCAGACGAACAGGAATCCCCCCGCCAGGGCCAACACATCTTTCACGCGATGACGGAGCGGTCGAGCCTGAACGAGCACGAAGAGGGCAAGCACAAGGCCATGCAGAATGACAACCTGTTTGAACAGGCAGGCAATCCCCAAGCTGAGGCCGGAGACAAACACGAGGCGGCGGCACCCGCGATCCATTGCCGCCACCAGACAGGCGACCGACGCAATGGCGAACAGGTTGATCGCGTGCTCGAAGTTGGCGCCATTGCCGTAGAGATAGGGATCAGTACTGACGACCGCGTAGATGAGTGCCGCCAAGGAAGCCGCCCCCGGCCCTCGAAGCCGCAGGCCGAGCCACCAGACCAGCATGATCGTGGCCAGGACGATCGGGATCGGCATCACTCGGACCGTCAGTTCGTGTGACCCGCCAATCGCCAGGGCCAGGGCATAGAGCCAGTAGCCACCGGGCGGCTTGTTCTCGCTCAGGTCGCGATACATCACAGCCCCCTGATCGATCCGCCGGCCGATGTAGGCGTAGGCCGCCTCGTCGCAGTCGAGCGGCTCAGCCTCGGCCCCGGAGACGGGCCAGAGATCGAGTCCGAATTGATCGCGCAGGGTCGGGCCGAAGGTGTGCCCACGGAGCCAGACGTTGAAGAGGAGGACAGCCGCGAGGATGAGCACGGACCATCGCGGGATGCTGGCCGGTTTGATGTCAGTCACGGTGTCGGTGTTGGTTTCGCCGTGTTAAGATCAGACGTCGGGCGTGACTCGACATCTTGAAGGGTCGTCATGGAAAAGTTTATCCGGAACTCGAATCCGCCGCGATGGGTGTCACCCGTCGTGAGTCGCGTCCACCCGGCTCGGCCCTGGCTGCTCGGTGCGGTTTATCTGCTGGCCCTGGTCCCGCTCTCATTCACACCCAAGATCAGCGGGAACGTCTCCTCACGCTACATGACGATCGAGGGGATCGTGGAGCGGGGGACTCTGGCAGTAGAGTCGTCGCCCTTGCGGGCCGCCAGCGGATCTCCGGACCTGGTCCGATTCGGGCGCCACCTCTATTCCGACAAGCCCCCGGTTCTGTCCGTGATCGGGGCGGCCGTCTACGCGATCGTCTACCAGTCCGGATCGCGTTTCAGCGGTTCGATGGCTGAGTTCGTGCTCGCCAACTGGGTCTTGGTGACAAGCATCGTCGGGGTGGCCTCCGCCTTGACCCTGGTCTGGCTCCGTCAGCTCTTGCAGGCGATACCAATCGCGCCCTGGGCCGCCGACGCGTTGACCCTCGGCTTTGGATTCGGCTCACTCCTGCTGTCGTACGGGGTCACCTTCAACAACCACAGCGTTGCGGCGGGACTCGTCACGGGAGCGCTTGCCCTGACGATTCTCGAGGATCCCCAGAACGAGCGATCGAAACTGCGCCGGGCGATGGCGGGGTACCTCGCCGGCCTGACTGCGGCCGTCGACCTCCCCGCGGGGGGAGTCCTGTTGGTCGCTCTCAGCCTCTGGCTCACGTTTCGCTCCCGGAGGCTTCCCTGGTCGTTTCTGTCGGGCGCATTCTTCCCGCTCCTCTTCCATTCCGCCCTTCAATCGATGGTGACTGGAACTCCCTTGCCGGTCGAGATGTACCCCAAAGCCTTCGACTATCCCGGATCCTACTGGGCGACGGCCGGGGTCTGGACGGAAACCGGTCCCCGCTGGCGGTTCGGGCTGGAGTTGCTGTTTGGACCGCAAGGCTGGATGACGGTCACTCCGGTACTTCTCTTCGCGGTGATCGGGCTCTACTCGGCGATCGCGCGACGGGATGACCCGCTGCGACCGGCGGCCTTGGCGGTCGGCGGTATGGTCGTCGTGCTTCTGACTTACTATGTCTGGGGCGTCCGGCGGACGGACTATGCGGGGCAGTCGTTCGGAACCCGGCACCTGCTCGCGATCACTCCCGCCTGTTTCTTCTTCGCTGTGGTGGGAGCCTCACGGTTGAAGCGCCGGTCTGCATGGGTCGTCTTCGTGATCCTCCTGGTGGTCGGAGGCCTCTATGGGGTGGCTGGAGTGCGCGACCCTTGGAGCCGAATCGAACAGCGGGTCGCCACGGACCCGCTTCTACGGGTGCTCCAGAAATCGGCGATTTACCCCTGGAGCAGCTACCGCAGGTAGTCGGCTGGCGGTCGCTCTTTCCGCGTTCCGGCTCAGGGTCGGTACTTCTTGAGCATCGCCTCACGGCGCTCACGAAATTCGGAACCCGCCGACCACTCGGGAAATCGATCGCCCTCGGCAAGGCGATACCCAACCTCCCACAAGAGTTTCAGGTCATCGACCGCGCCGGTGAGGTCCCAGTCCGGCTTCACCTGGTCGCTGACCTTGTGATAATCGTTCTGGGTGTACTCCTCGCGTTTGACCCGACCGTAGTCGTCGGGCTTCCCCACGTAACTGACACCGGCCTTGACGTTCAAAGCAGGGACACCTTGCTTGGCGAACTCGAAATGATCCGACCGATAGAAGAGGCCTTTCTCGGGTTCGGCGTCCGGGATGACGACGCGTCCCTGGACCTGGGCGACTTCACGGAGGAGATCGTCGAGAGTTGACTGACCGAGCCCGACGCTGGTGATGTCGCGAGTTCGCCCCCAGAGGTTGATCACATCCATGTTCAGGTCGGCCAACGTGTCCGCGAGCGGATAGAGCGGGTGTTCCGCATAGTATTTCGCGCCGAGGAGTCCCTTCTCTTCGGCGGTCAGAGCCAGGAACAGGATCGATCGCTTGGGAGGGGTCTTCAGCTCGGAGTAGGCCTTGGCGATCTCGAGCACGGCGGCCACTCCCGAAGCATTGTCGGCCGCTCCATTGAAGATCTTGTCGCCCGTGAGAGAATCGTCACGCCCGAGGTGATCCCAATGGGCGGTATAGATAATATGTTCTTTCTTACGCTCCGGGTCCGAGCCTTCGAGCCTCGCTACCACGTTGCGTGACTTGACGTCCCGCATCGTGCTCGTGACGGAGAAGCGAGCCTTGGCGTTCAACGAAACGGGCCGGAAGTCCTTGGAAAGGGCGCCTTTTTTGAGAGCATCGAAGTCCTGGCCGCTTGCGGTGAAAAGCTGCTTGGCCGGTTCGAGACCGATCCAGGCCTCCACGGCCACGCGTCCTGTGTCCTCAACCGCCTGGCGAATATCGAAGTTTTCGCGGCCCCAACTTCCGACCACCACGGAGTAAGGGTAGCCGGCCGGGCCGGTCTCATGGACCAGCAAGACGGCCGCGGCTCCCTTTTCGGAAGCGATCTCGTACTTGTAGGTCCAGCGTCCGTAGTAGGTCATCGCCTTCCCCTTGAACAGCGCGGGGTCGAGCTGGGTGGGGTCTTTCGGATCTGGGACTGCCGGGTCGTTGACCAGCATCAGGATCGTCTTGCCACGGACATCGACGTCTTTATAGTCGTCCCAGCCATACTCGGGCGCGACGACCCCGTACCCGACGAAGACGACGTCGGAATTTTCGATTTTCACCTCTTGGGCCAGGCGTCGCGAGACCGCGACCCAGTCTTCGGGATACTTCAGATCAATCGACTGGGCCCCGACCCGGAACGCACCAGAGACTGCGCTCGCCTGAAATCCGACGAGCGGCACCTCTTGCACGAAGGTCCCATCAGGATTCCCAGGCTTCAGCCCAAACTTGCGAAACTGTTCGGTGAGGTAAGCGACCGTCCGATCCTCGCCCGGCGTTCCAGGCGCTCGACCTTCATATTCATCCGAGGCCAGAACCTGGATGTGCCCAAGCAGGTCGTTTGCCTTGATGTTCTCGGTCGCCGGGTTCGTGACGTGGTCCGCCGCATTGGCCGCTGTCAACAACGACAGCCAAACGGCAAATCCTCCGTGCCATCGGGTCATGGATCTCATCATGATTCCTTGAGGATGCGCCGTAAGAGGCCGGCGGCTCGCGTCGTTTGGAGGTCGGCTGGTTTTCCCATGATACGGAAGTCCGGCCGATGGAGCGATTCCCCAGTCTGGTTCCGCCAAGGTTGTTGAGCATCGATTCGTCCGTGAATGGCACACGCCTGGGATCACTGTGCCCCAACTTCGGACGTGGTTACGATGTCGGCCCCCATCACAGGTAGCGCTCGGTCTACGAGCCAACCGGGAGTAAGCCTCTCGAGTGGGCCGAAAAAAAATAAAGGCCCCACCTGGCGAGATCCCCGCGGCCTCCCAAATCAGTGAATGAGCTGTCACCAGGCTTTTCTCCGACACCTGTACGACATCCTCGAGCCTGCCGGAAACCCTGGTGATCACGCGGCTCAGCCAGATCGGGTCGTTCGGCAGCAATACCAAGTGTGGCGAGCGGCGGCTGGACTTGGTCGCGGCCCGTACTTTCTGCAACTGCGATGGGTGTGTGGTTCACCGACTTCGTTTGTGGTGTCCACCGCGGGGTGTCGACCCGGGATGCGGCATCTTTCTACCTCCTCGCGCAGCGTGACCTAGTGTTCCTAGAAGGCCCTCGTCCTGAGCAATTCAGTGGGGGTTGGTTCGTCCTGCATCCCCATAGTCGCTGATGGAGCGTGCCCCATGTCCGCGATCCTCCGTGAAGGTCCTCCATTCCGACCGCTGGATTGGACCGATTACATGGAAATATCGGTGGTCATGCCCTGCTTGAACGAGGCCCTGACGGTCGGTCGTTGTGTGGCCAAGGCGTTACAATCGCTGGATGAAATGGGAGTTCGGGGCGAGGTGGTCGTCGCCGACAATGGCAGCACGGACGGATCGCCTGAGATTGCTCGGTCGCACGGTGCCCGGGTTGTCCACGTCGACCGCAAAGGATACGGCAGCGCATTGCAGGTCGGTATCGCCGCTGCCTCCGGCCAGTACGTGATCATGGGAGATGCCGACGACTCATATGATTTTAGCCGCCTGGAGCTGTTTGTCGAACGGTTGCGTGAGGGGCACGACCTGGTCATGGGGAACCGTTTCCAGGGCGGAATCCGACCCGGCGCTATGCCCTGGCACCACCGCTACATCGGCAACCCGATCCTGACGGGGATCCTCAATCTCTTTTTTCAGACCCCGATCCACGACGCACACTGCGGCCTTCGGGGCTTTCGTAAGGACGCCTACGGCCGCCTAGGGCTAACGACCCCCGGCATGGAATTCGCCAGCGAGATGGTCGTCAGGGCCTGCCTGAGTCACCAGAAGGTCACCGAGGTGCCGACCGTCCTCCACCCCGACGGGCGCGATCGGCCGCCCCACCTCCGCAGTTTCCGCGACGGTTGGAGGCATCTGCGTTTTCTACTGATGTGCACCCCGACCTTCCTGTTCATACTTCCCGGTCTCTTCTTGACCCTCTTGGGTCTCGTTGCGATCCCCGCCGCGGTGCTCTCCGGCTACGGCGCCTTTGCCGGCGCCTTCGGCCCCAACTTCATGTACACCGCCTCGCTGGTCTCGATCGGCGGCTTCCATCTGCTGGCCTTCGGCCTCCTGGCCAAGTTCTACACCCACCGGGTCGACCCCGTCTTCCGCGATCCTCAAGTGGAGCGGGCCGCCGGGATATTCTCGGTCGAGCGCGGTCTAGCTCTCGGGCTTATCTTGATCGCGGTAGCTGTCGCGCTAGGATCGCCGGTCTTGATCCAGTGGGCCCGGACCCAGCGCGTGACCTCACCGGCTCAGTGGATTTTCGCGGGGACGCTGTTCAGCCTCGGCCTTGAGACCGTCTTCGGCTCCTTCCTGGCCGGGATCATCAATCTGCCCCGAGAGCCAAGGCGGGCCGAAGTCTCGGCGGACTGAAGAATCTTGCCTCGGCCTCGTGTGACTCGACCCGCCAACAAGCTCGGCGAAGAGATCGCGGTATCGGTCGGCGCAGGACTCCCAGTCCCAGTTCCGATGGGCATACTCTGCGACGAGATTGCGCCGATCCCGTAGCGACTCGGGGGAGCGGAGAATCTCGCTGAATGCCTTCGCAAGCTCCTCGGGCTGAATTTCGGAGACGAATGCCACGGACTCGATACCGGGAATCCCCTGGGCGGTCTCCGAGGAGATCAGCGCGGGGGTTCCGCATGCCATTGCCTCCTGGACGACCAAGGGAAATCCTTCCCCGACAGAAGGCAAGATCAGCAGGTCGGCCACCTGATAGTATTGGGTGAGCTCTTCGCGGCCCAGAGAGCCTGGGCAGCTCACATTCGGTAGCCCCCAACCTACCGGGTCTTCCGCCCCCCAACCGACGAAGACCCACTCCATGTCAGGGAATTGCTCGGCCAGTCCCCTGATGAGGCCGAGGCCTTTTTTCTCCACGAAACGTCCGACGAAAAGGATGACAGACCTGTCGACGGGAAGCCGGAGCTCCCCGCGCAGTCGCCACCTCTCCTCAGGCGCGACTGGCCGGAAATGCTCCGTTGCCACGCCGTTTGGCATAAACAAGGGCTCATGTCGGAACCGGACGAAACGGCGGAAAAACTCCTGCACTTTATGGCTAATGAAAATCGAGCGTGCGCAGTTCCCCAGCACGAGGGGAGCTACGATTCCGTTCGCGAGGGACAGCAAGATCCGTAGCACACGTCGGGAGTACGGGACCATGCCGATGTGCTGGGTGACGACCACCGGCTTGCCGGCCAACCTGGCAACTACGTACGCAACGAGGTTGCCGAGATAGAGGCAATCGTGAAGGTGCACCAAGTCGGAGCGGCGGACCTCGGTGGCGAGATGGAACAGGCCGATCGGTCCCCAGATGGGATAAGGAAGCCCAGGAATCGCTCGGTAATATTCCACGCCTTCTTCGGGGTTGCACGGATTCCCGCCACGACGGGGAAACCTCTGGGCCCGGTGGCGGCCCAGACGATCTCTACTCCTCGGCGAGCGAGACGCTCTGCAAGTTCGCCAGCGACAATCTCCACGCCACCGCGATGTTCAGGGTAATAATGGGTCACCAGCAGAACGCGCATCAGGATGAGGTCCCATCAACTCCGCACCGCTTCCGAGAGAGAGCTACATAGACACTTGCATTCGTCTCTCGGATCGAAGCCGGGGTGATTGCATCCTTAAACACCATGCGCAGATTCATGACGCAGGCGACATACTCTGCCCCGTATTTCGTCAGGAGCAGCTGGTAGGGCCGATCTCCACAGCCGAAATCGACGATGCGTTGTCCCGCTAAGGGCGTGGCCGGACCGTCCAGCATCCGCTCCATCAACCGACGGAGTCCGAGCAGGAAATGGCGTTGATGATCCCACCATCGAGGCGAGAGCCGTTGCGTTCCCCGATCTTGGTTTACGATGGCTCGCGTCTCCAGAGGCCGATGAACTGGAGTCCATTGGTCGCCCACCCCAACAGGCCTGTGTGGCAGATGGCCGGATGGATGATCTCTTCGACGGCGAAGCCGCCGGCTTCAATCTCAGGGAACCATTCCCAATCTCGCTGGTAGCGATGGGGTGAAGGGATCCCGAATCGTCGATTGCCCAGCTCGTCCAGGAGTGCCAGTGTCAGCCATCCCGCAGTACCACAATAGTTGTGATCCTTTAACAAGATAAGTCCACGTGAGCAACGGAGCATTTCCTTCAGACTCTGCCGCGGGTCGGGGCAGTGATGCAGGACGTCGATCGCGTAGACAAGGTCAAAGGAGCCATTCTCGAAGGGCAGGTTCACACCGTCGTAGACCAAGGGGTCGACGAGCGAATGAGGCCGCTGCTTCACGTCCACCGAGATGACTTCCGTCGCGAGCCCTTCTTCTTGAATCTTACGCGAGAACCAACCGTCTCCCGAGCCGAAGTCGAGCGCCTTGTGGGAAGGGGCATGGGGACCAAGTATTGATCGGATCGCCGAAAACACTCGGGATCGATACGGGTTCATTGAGCTCCCTCCTCGTCAAAGTCTTACGGCAATGCGATCAAGCTTAGGATTTTCGATCCATCCGAGGGCGAGCGAAAAGTGCGAGAGTTTGCATCGCCAGCCCGCTCGCTGCCAGAAGAACGAGTAAGAGTGCCGTTCTTCCTAGGGCGATCGGCCTCCCGGCGGTCAAGTGACGCTGGCTGATCCACCACGGGCGGAACGAGTTGAGTACGTGATAATTGCGGATCGCCTCCGGGCCCTTCTCAATGAAGTCGATCACCGGGAATGCGAAGAGGGGCGAGGGGGAAGGTGAGAAGCGTCCTGCCTTCTCCCCTCGGGCGGCGAGTATCTCGATGATCTCACGCGGCCGATTGGCCAGATGGGAGATGGCGGGGTCGAAGTAGAGCCAGGGAGCCTGGAGGTAGAACGCCGAGGGCAGCCGGCGTTCCAGGTAGAGTCGGTGCGGATCAACGCTCAGAGCGCCGAGTTGTACGACCAACCCGAGAGCCAACAGAGTGGCGACCAAACGCTGAGGGAGCAAACGAGCCCCCGCGGGGGCGAATATCCAGAGGAGCGCGAACACGGGGGTCAGATACCGAGGTCCCCAGGAGGGGTCGCCCTTGAAGATGGTCATCGAGGAGACGAATAGTACGAAGATCGTGGTTGCCGCCAGGACTGTCAGGCAAAACCATCTCTCGTCGCGGTACCAGGCCCGAATGCCATAGAGGCAGATCAGAAGTGGGGGACAGTAGAGGAAGACCCCCGTCCCCGGGCTGAAGGCCAGGGCGAGTATGGCCGCGAGCGGATGGCCCGGCCAGTTGGGAGCATACTTTTGGAGCAATTCGGCATGGCCTTCGACCGTCCCAGGCGGGTATTTGTACAGGTCGTAGCCCTTGTACGCGGCGATCCCGATCGCCAGGCCGGCCAACACCAGGACGACCCGGAACGATTGCTGGCGTAGGCTTTGACCTCGATCGTAGCTCGCCGCGAGGATCGCCAGCACGAAGACGCCGAGGGGCTGCTTGCAGTTGAACGCGAGTCCTAGCATCAGACCAGCGGCCGCCGCCCCCAGTAGCGGTCGCCGATGGCGAGACATCAAGGCCAGGGTCACGGCCAGGACCAGCGCAGTCGTCCCCAGAATGTCGTCGTACGTGCTCGTCCCATAAAACCAACTCGGCGTGCAGAAGATTCCCGCTCCCGCCCAGAGCAGGGCCCCTCTCGGCTCATGGCCTAGGTGGCAAAAGAGCACGGCGTAAGCGACCGCGAGAAAGGCGCAGGCGAAGGCACCCGTGAGCGAGAAGAAATAATAGCGTCGAGCTTCGCTCACCGGCCCCGTCGCATCAGAGCAAAGGATCGCCAACGCGCCTGCGGCCGACTGCGGGAATCGGTAATAGGTATAGGACCGCCCATCCCTCCCGGGAAAAACTCCGAACCAGACCCGCTCATCCCGGATGACATGATCCCCGTATTCGACGAGGCTGCGGGCCACCTCATAACGAGTCTGGCCGTCGACGATGTCAATTCGACCGGGTCCCGAGAGTCCCACTACCGCGGACACAAACAATGACAATCCAACCAGTGCGAGCCACCATCGCGCCATGCGAACGTTCGTCTCCCATCGAACTGCGTGCCCGATTCCCGAACCGGGAAGTGGCCACGAAATGATACTCTCGATAAGTCCAGCAAGTCACCCTCAGCCTGAGGCAAGTCACGACCCGCGACGGGTTGAGCGGATAAACGTGGGGTCTCCCCTAGCTAGCGATAGAACGTCCAAAAGTGAAAGCGAGAGTAGAGAAACCGAATCGGTATCACTTGCCGATCCAGTGGAGATCGCCGCTTTCCACGGTCCTCGGTCGGCCTTCTCTGAGTTTTACTCGAGCATCTAACTCTCGGGTTGGAATTTGACGACAAGTTTGGTCGCAAGTCGAATGCGCTAACGACTGTCTGATGTTCGAAATTCGACAACCGGCTATAATCCTCTGTGGAAGCGCTCGGGGGCCGGCTGGAGCCGGCTGACGATCCCTCTTGCGCGACGATCTGGACGGCTGATGGCGATGCTTGCGACAACGAGAGAACGACTGAGATGGGATCTGGCCACCGAGTCGATCGTGGTCAAAATCCGCTGGTTCGGGATCGTGATGGGGTACGTCCTGGTTCAGACCAGGACAGGACTCCACAACCCGTCGGCGGTCCGAGCCTTCCTCGCGCTGGGGGCCGGCTATGCCGCGCTCGACCTCGCGTTTTACGGGATGGGGGAGGTCTTCTTCAAACGCTGGCCGCTCTTCGTGTCGCTGATGGAGTCGATCTTTATCGCCTTGCTCTGCTACCACGACACGGGGCTGACCAGCCCGTTCCGCTGGTATTACTTGCTCTCGTTAATCTGCTGCGCCATCAGGTATCGACCGACGATCGCCTGGCTCACCTTCGGCATTCACTGGCTGAGTCTCCTGGCACTGGCCTTGAGCCTGGGATTCAAGCCGGAGGAAGCGCCGGATTGGCCGCTCACACTGGCGATCATGGCCTGGGCCACCTGGGCGAGCTCATCACTCGCCTCGCTCCTGAAACGAACCGGCGAGCGACTCGAGAATCTCAATGCCGAGCTGGAAAGCCATCGCCTCGATCTCGAACGCAGGGTCGCGGAACGAACCGCTGCGTTGCGGGCCTCACAGGCCAGAGAGATCCAGCATGAGAAGCTGGCCGCGTTCGGGCTCCTGGCCGCGGGCATCGCCCATGAGGTCGGCAACCCGCTGGCGGCACTCAGCTCGCTGGTACAGATGCTCCAGAGACGAGGACCCGATCCCTACACGGCCGAGAAGCTTAGCTTGGCAGCACAACAGCTCGGGCGGATTCAGCGGACGATCCGGGAGCTCGTCGACTTCTCCAGGCCCGCGTCGACCGCGCTGGTGCGGGTCCGACCGGCAGAAGTCGTTGAGGAAGCCCTGGGAATCGCCAAATACTATCAGCGCACCAAGCAACGGGCGATCTCGACAGATCTGGCCATCGATCTCTTTCCCGTTCGCGCGGTTCGCGATCACCTGACCCAGGTCGTCCTCAACCTGGTCTTGAACGCCATCGACGCCACCGAAACTGCGGGGCGGATCCACCTGGAGGCGAGAGCCGACGACGGCTGGGTGATGTTGGCCATCGAGGACGAAGGCCGGGGCATCCCCGAATCCCTCCGCAGCCGCCTCTTCCAGCCGTTCTTTACCACGAAGCCGCACGGTACCGGATTGGGCCTGTTCGTCTGCCGGCAAATACTTGAGGAGATGGGGGGCTCATTGTCCTACGAATCCGAAGTCGGTCGGGGCTCCAAATTCACCGTCCGACTCCGCGCCGACCACCCCGAACCCGTCCTGCTTGCCGCAGGCTCTGAAAGGAGTGCGGCGCAATGATTCGAATGCAAGAAAAGCGGGATCAATCCCCAACCCAACCTAAGCCCGATCGTGGCCGCATCCTGATCGTCGATGACGAAGAGGTGCTGGCGGCGACTCTGGAAGAATTCCTCACCGGAGAGGGATTTGAGGTCGGCGTCGCCGCCGATGCACCGTCGGCCCTCGCCCTGGCCGAGCGGCTCGAGCCCGACCTGGCGCTCTGCGACGTGCAACTGCCTGGCCTCGACGGGCTCGCCCTCCTCGACCGGCTCCTCAAAATTCGACCCGATACGCTGGTGATGATGATCACCGCGTTCGCGACGGTCGAAAACGCCGTCGGAGCGTTCCAGCGCGGGGCCCACGATTACTTGATCAAGCCGGTCATCTTCGAGGAACTCCTCGTCAAGATCGATCGCTTGATGAGCTATCGCCGGCTCCTCGTCGAGAACCAGGCACTGCGGCGGCAACTCCACGCGCCGACCGACCTGGAAACCCTCGTCGGGCAGGGCGTGGCGATGAAATCGGTCAAGACGCTCATCCGCAAGGTTGGCCCCACCCGGAGCAACGTTCTGATCACCGGTGAGTCGGGCACCGGCAAGGAACTGTGCGCCCACGCCTTGCACACGCTCGGTCCCAACCCCGACTCAGCGTTCCTGGCTGTGAACTGTGCCGCGATTCCGCACGATCTGCTGGAAAACCAGCTCTTCGGGCACGTCCGAGGGGCCTTCACCGGAGCGGATCGCGACCACGCGGGTCTCTTCGTCGCAGCCGGCAAAGGGACGGTCTTTCTCGACGAGATCGGCGAACTCCCTCCGGCCACCCAGGCGAAACTGCTCCGGGCGATCGAGAACAAGGAGGTATTGCCCATCGGCGCGACCCGGACCGTTCGCGTCGAGGCGAGAGTGGTGGCGGCCACCAACAAAGATCTCCCGACCGAGGTCACCGAGAACCGGTTCCGCGCCGATCTGTATTACCGGCTCAACGTGGTGAGTATCACCATGCCCCCGCTCCGCGATCGCCGTGAAGACATCCCCGAACTCATCTCCGTGCTGCTGGCTCGACATGCGAAGCGCATGGGGAGACCTGTTGACGGGGTAGACAACAACACGATCCGCGGTTTGATGAACGCCCCCTGGAAGGGGAACGTGCGCGAACTCGACA
The DNA here is from genome assembly GCF_045290345.1 of Singulisphaera photorubra. Taxonomy (GTDB): domain Bacteria; phylum Planctomycetota; class Planctomycetia; order Isosphaerales; family Isosphaeraceae; genus Singulisphaera. Next base: position 10,107,272 of record NZ_CP155447.1, read on the forward strand.
ACGCGCTGGAGCGAGCGGTCATCCTCAGCGATGGCCCCATCCTCTCACCCGACGATTTCGCCCCGGGGATCATCGAGGACCCCGCGGGGACGACGAGCGACGGAGATGACCTCCGCGCCGCACTCCGGGAGTACGAACGACAACACATTCAGCGCGTCCTGGAACAATGCGAGGACGACAAGCGCGAGGCCGCCCGCCGGCTTGGGTTGGGCCTCTCGTCACTCTACCGCAAGCTGGAAGATTTTGGTGTTCGCCCCACCTGAAATCAGGAGACCGCCTCGCGCTCCAAGTCGGACCCGCCGACGCGGGCGCGGGCGATCGTGTAGGACATGACTTCCAATGCGTTGCGCCCGATGCGATCGACTCGCCATCCCACAGGCCGTCGGATTCCTACCGGACGGCCAGGTCGTGTTCGGCTGGTGCCTCGACTGCCTTGAGGAGGCCGGCTGCACGGAAATCGAGGCCGTGTGGCGGGGCGACTCGCTCCGAGAACTGCCCCGTGTCTTGCTCCATGGGCCGACGTTGGCTTACACTGCCACAGCCCCCCCAGATCGCCGAAAGCTCCTCCTGGGGATCACTGCGCTCCTTGCGACCTGGTCGATCGTGCTGATTGTGGTGGGGATCTGGACCATCCGCCAGCAAGTGCCATCGGATCCCAGTCCACTCGGCAACGGCAGGCCGATCCTCCTTCTCGCCGGGGGAGCGGCCACGGCCGCTACATCGCTACTGCTACTGGGCCTGTCACATGGCCGCATCCTGCTGCATTCACGGCTGGCATGCTGGTGGATTCAGTCGGGAGCGTTCCTGATCGCTCTGGCCATCCTCGTTGTGGGCATCGTCTATCACGATCCGCGACGCGACCCGTTCGTCGTGGCCGCGGCGGGCCTCGCGATCGGACTTTCCATCGCGGCACACTGGCAGGAACGTCGACTGCCGACCACAACGCCACGCCTGGGGTCAACTCCCCGCAATCGGCTGCAACGCCACTGAGCCGGTGATGGCTGCGGCATCGCCGGGTCGAAACGCGTTTGCGTCACTCCAAGGCTCAAGCCGACGGACCGGGGAACCGCGTCCCTTCATTTCTACTCAATCCGCACTCGTATACAGCAATAGAGTCTCCCCATCGAACGATGCGGCAAGGGCGATCAGACGGCCATATAAGCCCCGTGGTCATTTGTGGCGAAAACGCACACGTATTCCCACAAGCTCCGTGATTGATGCCTGGAGACAGCGCATTTCTGTCGTTTACGTGGCGAATCGCCAACGCAGGCGATAGCGTCGTTGACGGAATCGAAAGGACGAACTAACTTACCACTCATCTCGATACCGTCGGAATCGATGGTTAGCGATTTCCAAATGCCGAGCAGAGGAGAGGCTATGTTTGCGGATTTTTGGTTCAGGACAAGAGCCGGAGCGACCGTGGCGATGCGTCGCCTCGTCATCGTTTCGGCAGTGGCCCTGGCCTGGGCCTCGAGCACGGCGGTTGCGGCCCCAACGCAGTTTGCGCAGTTTACCAACAACGGCGCAAACGACGCGGCCAACGGGTTCCGCTGGACGAACTACGATAACTTCGTCACCACCTTCGACACCGTGAACGGTGGTGCGGCGGTCGATTTCACTTTCACAAACGTTCCGGGGCTTTCCGCACAGCTCCAAGGCCCGCAGGCCGCCCGCATCCGATTTGACACCGGTTCAAACGTGAGCGGCCAGGAGTTGTTTGGCCAACTGAATCAGCCACTGACCGCGCCGATCTCGATCCTTATTATTCGAGATACCCAGGCCGATACGGGCAACAACAACCGGCAGAACCTGCTCACGGTGACGGTGACTCCCGCCTCGAGCACGGCGTTGCTGTCAGGCCAGAACGGCTCGGCATCGCTGAATGCCTCTTCCCCCGGGCAAATCATCACGTTCAGCTCGGACTTCTATGATTTCTCGAACGTTACGGCAAGCGGGATGGGGATCACCTTCAGCGGGATTCTTCCCGGGCTCTCATTCAGCACCGAGAGTGGACGAAGCATGCTGAACTCGTTCACCGCCGCCGGTGTGGGCAGCTTCACCGCCGACCTCACGGCCGTGCCCGAGCCGGGCAGCCTGGCGCTGATGGGAATCAGTGGTCTCGTCCTCTGCGGCGTTCGCTTCCGGGGCACCCGCCGCAAGCCTTGAGCTCGATCGTTCTCACTCGCCTGGTACCAACCCACACAACGGTAGTGCGCCCGAGTCTTTGACTCGGGCGTTTTTTTTGATTCCCCTTCGATCAGGTGGTTTCAGAGCGGAGGAACCAATCGAGCCACTGGTACGAACGTTCCTGGGCTACGGCCGGGAAGGCGTGCCCTTGGCGATGGTTAAAGAGCCCGACCGCGTCCGCAGCGCCGGTGAGTGACCAGACCGGGGTGACGGCGTCGATGTACGGCCAACTCGCATCACCGTCGGCGGAGTCGCCGCCGATCAGGAGGAAGGCACGAGGAGCGATGAGAGCGAGCACCTGGGCATTGTCGAGGGGGAAGCCCGGGCGGCGAATGGCCTCGCCGAGATACCACGAAGCCTCCCAGTTGGAGTACGTGAGGCCGATCCCTCCTTCACTGGAGACCGTGGCCCGAATCCTTGGGTCGAAGGCCGCGAGGTAAAACGCCTCTTTCGCCCCCAACGAGTGACCGATCGCGCCAATCCGTTTGGGGTCCACGTCGTCCTGGCCCGCGAGAATATCGACCGCTCGGATGGCGTCAAAGAGCATCTTGCCCATCCCGGTCACGTTCGGATGGCGCCCATGGAGCCATTCGACAGCCTGGACCAGGCGATTGCCGCGGCTGTATTGCCAGAGGAAGCAGCGCGGAGAGAACGTCACGTAACCGCGCCGGGCGAGGTGCATGCCGATGTGCTTGTCGGCCGTCCCTTCCAGGCCCGCGGGCTGGCGGATCGTGTACGCGACCGTCGAATGGAGCACCACGGCACCGGGTCGGCCTCGGCCGGGGGCTTCGGGCCGCAAGAGGTAGCCTTCAATCGGCAAGCCAGGTTCAGCTTCGTAGCGAACCAGTTGGCGGAGGACCCCGTCCACCTTGTCCTCTTCGAGCACCGTCAACGCAGGGCGGGCTCGCGGTGCCGCGATCGTGCCCATGAAGGTCTTCCAGCGGCCGGCGAGTTCCGCGCGGCGCTGGTCCCAGGCCTCGATCGTCTGGATCGGTTGATGTTGGGCGTCGAACAGCAACGGGGCCGGTCGCACGGCCGTTTTGGGGATCACGGCCGGCGGCTGTTGGACCTCGGCGAGCCAGGCAGGTCGGGAGGGGTTGAGCATGGGTCGAGCGTCTCGGTGTTAGGCGGACGGGGAACTCGGCTCTTCGAACAGCACGACACTGGCCGTGTAGCCATGGACGAAATTCTGACCACCGACCGGTCCGAGTTCCCCCATGGCGAAGAAACCAGCAGTCGGGATTGCGGGAAAGACGTTCTGAAGCAAGGCAATATCGTGGTGAGGCTGGCTGAAAAGACGGGTGCCCCGCCCGTTGCAGGTGAACAGCAAGGCCCCTCGAACGTTGGACTCGGGATGAAGGATTCGCTCCTTCTCGAGGAGAGCGCGGAGATCTTCATCGGCCGTTTCTTCGTCGCGGACGTGAAACTGAACGGTCTGACCGACCTTCACACGATCCGTGATGGCGATCCCACCGACCTCATCAGCGCCGAGGACGTTGTGGACCAGAAAGTCACCCCGCTGGAACGACTCCTGGTACTCGTTGATCACGCGGCCGACGTGAAGTCCGTGCTGGACTCGATGCTGATCGGCCGGCGGGAGGGTCGCAAACAGCTCACCCAGCACTTCGAGCGCCGGGCGGCGGCCGAGCTCACGGATCAGATTCTGTTCGGCCTTGGTGACGACGTACGGCCGGCCAATCGGGCGGCAGCCCTGGCTGACAATGGTCCGGAGGACGATTGCCCCCTCCAGACTGATGGCAACGGCTCCATCCTCGAAGATTTCTCCGTCGAGAATCAAGCGATTCTTTCCGGGAACGTTTCCCCCACTCGCCATCCCGCCGCTCACCCGAAGGCCGGGGAGCTCGCCGTTCATCCGGAGCAAGAATTGATCCGCGGGAAAGGAGAAGGGATCCCCCAGGAGCAGCAAGGACGAACCGCCGGCCGTTGGCATCCCGGAAAACTCACCGTCTTCAAACGTCAGACGCAACGGCTTCAGATCCACGTTGGGCAGGTGAGCCGACCAGAGACCAAGTGCGGCGGAGCCCTCGACCTCTTGCCCCTCCGCGACGATCGATTCCCCGGTGCAGCCCAGCACGTGACGTCCGAGCCCTCGGGATTGGATCATCTCGGTGATCTTTTCCAGTCCGGCAGCGTGCTGGGGCGAGGCGAAGACCAGGGCGAGGTCCGCCTGTGCCCCCTCCATCAACCCGGCTGCGCGCTCGACAACCTCCTGAATCGCCGCCTCGGTGTTCGTCGTTGTCGAAAGCGCCGAGACGCATTTCATGGAAAAGTTCCTTCGATTCCTCTAAGGGGCGGGTCGCAGTCAATTTTATGCCGCGATGATTGTAACGTCGGAGTTTCTCGACACGATAGGTTGTGGCGCCGATCGGTTGGCGTTCCACTCCGTTCCGACCGAAATTCAGCGGTAAGTTGTGCTTAACGTTCGCCAGCCCATCCGATATAATGGAAATATCGAAAGAAGTCGCTCGCCCTAATGCCCCCACTCCGCGCCCCCAGAGTTTGCCGCGTCGTTCTCGGAGCAAGAGGAGCACTCGGTGCGGTGGATCGAGATCCGGCGTCGCGATCCTTTCTCTCACGCTCCGACTCGGGCCTAGGGTAAGACGTCTCATGAGCGGTCATGACCCTCGCTCTCCCCTCCGCTCTCTCCCCTGGGGCCTCCTGGGGATGTTCGCGCTGATCCTTGCCGTCGAAGCCTTTGCGGCAGATCACGAAAGCGACCTGTTCTTGAAGATTGACGCCTGGACCTGGAGACAGACGGGTCGACGTGCCGAACGCTCGGTTTCAAAGCCTCGAGTCGTCTGCCTCGGAGATAGCCTGGTTCAAGTCGGCATCGCCTCGCCGCTCGTCGAAAAGCACGCAGGGCTATCGACCTGTAACCTTGCAATCAGTGGCGGCCAGCCGGCGTCGAGCTATTTCCTGCTCCGCCGACTCCTTGAGGCAGGGGGACGTCCCGACGCCTTGGTTGTCGACTTCTTCCCACGGCACTTGCAACAATCGCCGCTCAACGGCCTTGATCCCTGGACAGCCCTCTCCACGTGGGGCGAAATCGTCGACCTGGCCCGGGCTGGTCGAGATGCCGAGTTTCTGGGCCGAGTCGCTCTGGCGAAACTCCTCCCGACCGTCCGAGCGCGGCCGGAAATTCGTGCGAATCTCCTGGCTGCGTTGAACGGCGAGGACCAGAGTGACCGCCAGCATGTTCCCCCGTTCTTACGGCGCAACCTCGAGGTCAATCAAGGGGGGCTACTCTGTCCCCCGATCTCGACTCCGGCGTTCGACACAGACCTGGAGGCCTGGTCAAAGACTTACTTTCCCGCCGACTGGTCTTGCGACCCGGTGAATGATGCATACATCCGACGTTTATTGACCCTGGCCGCATCCCGTGAGATCCAGGTATACTGGTTGCTTCCACCCATCCAGCCGGCGCTTCAGCAGCGTTGCGAGCAGACTGGCTTCGATGCGCGGCACCTGAAATTTGTCCGAGGCTTCCAGGCCGAATTCTCGAACGTAACCGTCCTCGACGGTCGCCACGCCAACTATGATCCCAAGGTTTTCTTCGACCCTCATCACCTGGCCCGGGACGGCGCGGCCGTCTTCAGCTTCGACGTCGCGAAAATACTCCGCCGCTCGATCAACGCCGACCGGACGCTCCCGCGTTGGGTCGATTTACCCACTTACGGAAATCGCCGGATTGACGGACCACTCGAGGATGTCGAACAATCGAGAATGGCCGCGAAGCTCGAGAGAGCGAAGCGGTTCCATTAGCCTCACGGCGCTCCTTCGATCGTGTTGACGACCTCGGCCCCTTGTTCGCGGCAGACTCTCTTACTTTTGGATCCTTGTCTATGGCCCTCGACCCCAAATTTATTCGCAATTTTTCGATCGTGGCGCACATCGATCACGGCAAGAGCACGCTGGCTGACCAGCTCTTGCTCCAGTCGGGGGCGATCACCCAACGCGAGTTTCGCGAGCAGCTCCTGGATGACATGGACCTGGAGCGTGAACGCGGGATCACGATCAAAGCGCGAGCGGTCGCGATCAATTATGTGCTAGACGGCCAAACGTATGAATTGAACCTGATCGACACCCCGGGCCACGTCGACTTCCACTACGAAGTCTCACGGAGCCTGGCGGCCTGCGAGGGGGCAATCCTGCTCGTCGACGCCACCCAAGGGGTCCAGGCTCAAACGGTTGCCAACGCCTATCTGGCGATCGCCGGCGACCTGGCAATCGTCCCCGTGCTGAATAAGATCGACATGCAGGCGGCCCGGCCCGACGAGATCCGCGAAGAGATCATGGCCACCCTCGGGATCGACCCCGACGACGTGCTGGCCATCAGTGCCAAGACGGGACTGGGCGTGCCGGAGGTCTTCCGGGCCATCATCGATCGCGTCCCCGCCCCCGCCGGAGATCCGACCGCTCCGCTTCGCGCCCTGATCTTCGACTCGAAGTTCGATGACTACCAAGGAGTCATCATTTACGTTCGAGTCGTCGACGGCGCTCTTCGGGTCGGCCAGAAGGTTCGCCTCATGGCCGGGGGCACCGAGCATGAGGTCATCGGCCTGGGCCGGTTCCGCCCGCACTCAGTCGCGTGCGACGAGCTTGGGGTCGGCCAGGTCGGCTATGTGCACGCCAACATCAAGAAGCTCGCCGACGTGAACATCGGCGACACGCTCACCGAATCGCCCCGAGGGGCCCAGATCGCCCTTCCCGGTTATCAGGAACCGGTCCCCGTCGTCTTTTGCGGGCTCTTCCCAGCCACGCATAACCAGTTCGAGGACCTCAGAACCGCGCTTCAGAAGCTCGCGCTCAACGACTCGAGCTTCTCGTTCGAACCCGAAACCTCCGACGCCCTCGGGTTCGGCTTCCGTTGCGGCTTCCTGGGCATGCTCCACATGGAGATCGTCCAGCAGAGGCTCGAGCGCGAGAGTAATCTCGCCCTGGTGCAGACGGCCCCGAACGTGACCTACGAGATCCTCGACAAACGAGGGGCGACGACACTCGTCTCCAACCCGACCCGAATCCCGGACCCAGGGGAGATCGAGGAATTCCGCGAACCCGTCGCCAAGGTCAGCTTCATTCTCCCGTCCGATTCCATCGGCGCCATCATGCAGCTCTGTGAGGACCGCCGCGGCACGTACTTGAAAACCGAGTACATGACGCCGACTCGCGCGATCTTGACCTATGAACTGCCTCTGGCCGAAATGATTTATGACCTCTACGATAAATTGAAGAGCGCGACTCGCGGCTACGGCACCATGGACTACGAGCTGATCGGGTATCGCGCCAGCGACCTCTGCCGGCTCGACATCCTGGTGGCCGGATCCAAGGTGGACGCCCTCTCGATCGTCGTCCACCGCGCTCACGCCGATCGTCGCGGGCGCAAACTGGTCCGCAAGCTCCGCGCGGAGATCGACCGCCACCAGTTCGAGGTTGCGATTCAGGCCGCCATTGGCACCCGAGTTGTGGCCCGGGAGACGATCTCGGCCCTCCGCAAGAACGTGACGGCGAAGTGCTACGGCGGCGATATTTCTCGAAAAAGAAAGCTGCTCGAAAAGCAAAAAGAAGGCAAGAAGCGTATGAAACAGATCGGGAACGTCGAGATCTCGCAGGAGGCCTTCCTCTCCGTCCTCGACGACGGGGAAGAATAAGGCAAGTGCGGGGGAGAGAGTTGATCGCCCCGACGGCGTTCGGCGCGGCCTCGGCTTCACGATCCCTGTCTTCCCCACACGACCATTTCGACGGACTCGTCGCAGCAACGCCTATGAGCCCACTCATCGCCGACCAGGTCAAGCCACGCGTTGTCACCCTCCGCTCCGGGTTCGTGCGCCAGACCATCGAGTTCCTGATCGCCCTCAGCCTCGCCATCATGGTCTTCCGGACCTTCACCGCCGAAGCCTACGTGGTGCCGACTGGCTCGATGGCGCCCACCCTCCTCGGCAATCACGAGGAGGTGGCCTGCCCAAGCTGTGGGATCCGATTCGCCCTCGGAATCGATGAGGACGGGCGGGCGGGCCAGCCCGTCTGCCCCAATTGCGGCGAAGATAAGCTCGACGGCGTGCCGATCGTCCCCTGCAGCGGCGATCGGCTGCTGGTTCAGAAGGGGCTCTATGACTTCAAGCGTCCGAGACGCTGGGAAGTCGCCGTGTTCCACTTTCCCGCCGAACCGACTCAAGCCTACGTCAAGCGAGTCGTCGGATTGCCCGGCGAATCGATCCAGATCTTGCGTGGCGACATCTATATCAACGGCAAGATCGCCCGCAAATCGCTCCAGGAACAGCGTGCGATCCGTATCCCGGTCTACGACTCACAATACGTCTCTCAGGACGCAAACCGGGTCCCACGCTTTATTTTCCGTCATGGTCGACCTCAGAGCGGCCTGACCAGTGCCTGGCGGACGGAGGGTCCGCTGCTGATTCACGACCCGGCCGAGGCGACCGAGAACGCGACGGATTGGGTCGAGTACCGACACCGCGACCCCGACCGGGCGCAGTACACCCCGATCTATGACTTCAACCCCTACAACGGCGGGGAACTGCGCGGCGAAAACCGGGTGCCCGACCTGATGCTCGAGGCCCGCCTGATCGTGGGGAACGATGTCCCGACGGTGGATGTCCGCCTGAATTCGGGGGCGGACCGGTTCTTGATCACACTCCCATTCCACGAAGACGCGCTTCCCCAAGTCCGGCGCAACAATCAGGCGGTCGCTCTCGCCCACGCCGTCCCGATCCCATCCACGCCAGGCACGCCTCCAAGTTCGAGAGTCCTGGAAGCCTCGATCATGGACCACCGGCTCTCGGTCTCGCTGGACGGCGTCCCGCTATTCGACCCGGTCGACTACGACAATCCGGCGGTCGGCTACGGCTCGGACGTGAGCCCAATCGGGGTTGGTGTCCGGCGTGGCTCCCTGACGATCGAGCGTTTCAAGGTTTTCCGCGACGTCTATTACACGAGCGCACTGGCCAACACACCGAAGCGGCCGTTCGGCGTCGATGAACCTTACAAGCTCGGCCTGGACTCGTTCTTTGTCCTCGGTGACAACAGTTCCGTCTCGAACGACTCCCGATTCTGGTCCTCCAGTCCGGTCGTGCGCGGCGACCTCTTTCTGGGCAAGCCGTTCCTGGTCCATCTGCCGGGCCAGGTGGTTCCTCTCAAGGTCTTTGGCCGATCCGTGTACTGGGTTCCCGATCCTCGTGAAATTCGTTACATTCGATAGCAAGTCTGAACGCCTTGGCCGAACCAGCGGGGATATTCGACGATGAACCGGAGCTATGCGACTCGCCACGACGTGGTGAGTCCCGACGCGAAGCCCAAGGAAGCGAAGAAGGAAGGCCACCGCGAGACGATCGAGGCCATCGTCGTCGCCATGATCCTGGCGCTTCTGGTCCGTGGGTTCGAGGCCGAGGCCTTCGTCATCCCGACAGGCTCGATGGCGCCGACCTTGATGGGTCGTCACAAAGAGGTGACCTGTCCGCAGTGCAAGTTCGTCTATTCGGTCAACGCCTCCGGTGAAGAGGGCGGCGGTGCCCCCCCGCTCGGCATCGGCGGATTCCGGTTCCGCGCCAACGCGGAAGGACGACCGGGTTCCCGGGTCGTGGCGGGAACGTGCGTCAACTGCCGATTTCATGCCGACCTGAGCGGCGAGCCGACGTTCAACGGCGATCGCATCCTCGTCATGAAGTTCAACTACGACATGCCCTTCCTCCCCGGCGCCTCTGAGCCCGAGCGGTGGGATGTCGTCGTCTTCCGATATCCCGAGGAACCCGAGGTCAGCTACATCAAGCGGCTCGTGGGCCTACCGGGTGAGAATCTGCGCATCTCGCATGGCAACATCTATATCAAGCGAGCGGGCAGCAAGGACTACGAGATCGCCCGAAAGCCGGTCAAGCATCAACAAGCGATGGCCATGATGGTCTACGACGATCGCCATCGCGCGGCGGCGATGTGGAACAAGCCGGAATGGCTGCGATGGACGTCGACCACGCCCACCACCTGGAAGGAAGGGGTGGTGGGATCGTACTCGGTCTCCGCGAAACCGGGCGAGGTCGCTGAACTTCGCTATCGGAACCTCGTGCCCGATCCGGAGCAGTGGGACGCGATCGTCAACGATCAGGAGCTGCCCCGTAAGCCGCAATCGACGCTGATCACCGACTTCTATTCCTACAACACCAACCAATCGACGAACTCGCGGAATGACGACGTCGCCCTCGCGCATCCCGATTGGGTCGGCGACCTGAGCCTTTCAACCCGGCTTGAGGTGAAAGAGGCCAAGGGAGTCGTCCAGTTCGAGCTCGTCGAGGGAGGGGTCAGAAATCAGGCCGAGATCAACCTGGCGGACGGGATCGTCAAGCTCCTCCGCGACGGGAAAGTGCTCAGCCAGGACAAGGCGACCGCGTCCGTCGGCGTCGGCTCGCATGTGGTTCACTTCGCCAACTTCGATAACCGCCTGTCACTGGTCGTCGATGGCAAAGCCATCTTTGGTGATGGTCTGGCCTATGACGACGGAGCGGAAACCCTCGTGCTTCCGACCGTCGCCGACCTTGCTCCCGCGGCCGTCCGCGCCGAAGGGGCTTCGATTGGCGTGAGCGACCTTGTCTTGAAACGCGATATCTACTATACCCTCACCCCTGGGCATCACGACTACGATCGTTTCTGGGACGAAGCCTATACTCCGACAACGACGGTGGAGTTGTTCGACAACCTGGCCAATCCTTCGCGATTTGCCTTTTTGGCCAACCTGCCGCCGAAGGACTACCAGATCGGCGAGAATCGGTTCCTCATGCTCGGGGACAACAGCCCGATGAGTCGGGACAGCCGAGGGTGGAACAACGCGGACCGCCGGAATTCGAGCTACGAGATCGATGAACCGGGTGCCGGCTGGGATACGTCGAATCGGGAGAGTTGGGAAGTTCCCAGGAACTTGCTGACCGGGAAAGCCTTTTTTGTCTACTGGCCGCACGGAAAGCCGTTTGGGCCGGACATTCGTCTGAGTCCCGATTTTCGCGTCCCGTTCCGGCCTTACGTTGAACGGATGAAGTGGATTCGCTGACCGCCGGATGCGGTCCAATGGCCCTCCTTGGGCTTCACGGAGGATCGGCCCATGGCCTTGCTGGAAGTCCGCGGCTTAGAGAAATGGTACGGACGCCGCCAGGTCGTCAATGGCGTAACCTTCGACGTCTCGCGAGGCGAGGTGGTCGGTCTGCTCGGTCCCAACGGAGCGGGCAAGACCACCAGCTTCCGCATGACCATCGGCTTGATCAATGCCGACGGCGGCAAGGTCACGTTTGACGGCCGTGATGTCACGAACATGCCGATGTACCAGCGGGCTCGGCTCGGGATGGGCTACCTCGCCCAGGATTCGAGCGTCTTCAAGCAACTCTCCGTTGAAGACAACCTGATGGCGATCCTCCAAACGCTCCCGAAGCTGAACCGCAGGCAGCGGATCGATCGGCAGAACGAACTCCTCGACCAGTTCGGGCTCGTCCACATTCGCAGGACCAAGGCCAATCGCGTCTCGGGCGGCGAACGAAGACGGCTCGAAATCGCGCGTTCGTTGATCACCGACCCGAAGCTCATCATGCTTGACGAGCCGTTCGCGGGCATCGATCCCAAGACCGTCAATGAGATCCAGGACTCGATCCGCGAGTTGGCCGTCCGGTACAACCTCGGCATCCTCCTGACCGACCACAACTTCCGCGAGACGATCGAAGTCACCGATCGAAGCTACCTGATTCGCGAAGGGCAGGTCTTCGCCTACGGATCTCCGCGCGAAGTGCTCCTCAACCCCGACGTCCGCCGTTACTACCTCGGCGAACGCTTCGACGCCGGTCACTTGCTCGATCAAATCCAGCGCCGGAGCCTCCAAAACGATCATCCGGCCCAGGATCCCAACGAGGTGGTCATCGACCACATCGACGTGGATACCCGTCTCACCCCCCGAGATGATGGACTGAACGGCCCCGTGATTCCGCCGCCTCGATAATCAACCGAGGCGGAAGGCACCTGCTCCCAGTCTTCGCCGCACAGGGCCCTTGTCGCTGAAACGCGAGCGGCCATGGCATCATCGTCGGCCCAACAATTCCCGTAGGGTGGGCACGGCCCACCATCTTAACTCCTGCTTTGACAAAGGGATAGGAATGGTGGGCCGTGCCCACCCTACGGGAAAAATCGGAGACGAGCCGCTGATCAATCGCGAATCGTTGATAAGTTTATCACGGGTTTGGTGAAACAGTACGTAGGCCATGCCCACCCTCTCGACGTCACGGAAGTTCCATCCCACCCCCCTCCAGCGTTGGTACGATCACGAGCTGAGGTGTCGCGCTTTCGCCGCCCACGGTCACAGTCATCGTGTAGGCGGTTCGCTCGTTGAGCTCAGGACGGACACATCCGTCATGCCAGTACGAGGCGTGCTGATAGGATTGGGTCAGCACCCACTCTTTCAGAGCACCAGAAGCAGAACAGACCCTCCTGCCACGGTCGTCGGCGATCGTGACTGCCATCCAGGTTTTCCCAGTCCTCATCGCATCGAAGTCCTCGTCATCGACGAGCCGACGGCCGACTACCTCGAACGTCAAGTAGAGCGATTCGGGCGGTAGCCCCCTGAGTCTGTAGACGTGCGGCCGGCCCGCTGCCAGCTCCATCTGAGGGAGCCTGATCCGGTATCGAGGATAAGACCAGAACCCTCTGTCCGTGATCGTCCCGTCCCCTTGGTAACGGCTCACCGTGTAGGGCAGGGCCAGCCATCCGAGGAACAAAACGGCAACCGCTAACCACCGCACAGTGAGCCGGACACAAGGGCGCCTCATGGCCGAGTCCTCAAGCGGGGTCGGCTGGCAATTCTCGCCTCGACTCAAATCGATGCGCCGATGCCCGCGCCGTCTCCAAGCCAGGAATTACCTGCCAGATCAGACGAGGAGCAGCAGAAGCAGGAGAACAAGAGCGCCGAAGCCGATGGCCGATGCGCCAAGCCCTTGCGCAAGTCTCGAACTCTCTTCTCGGGCGCGGGCTCCCCACCCCAGGCCGACGGCAAGGATGCCCAGCACCAGTTGAGCAAGAGAGAAAGCACCAGCGTAGGAGTCCATACGTTGGGCCAACACCGGGTCGCTTAAGATCACTGCGGCAATCCCACGCGTTGCGAACGTTCCATATCCAAACCAAGCCATCAGGCCGACCAGCGCGGAGGAGACCCCGAACACTCCGAGGACGAACGGCCGGTTCCAAAAAGATGAACCTTTCGCTCGCAGCATGGCTCCGCCTGTTGAACGAGGCTCTTGCAAGTGTCCGCGCTCCCAATCAGAGGATGCGTTTTGGATACCCCACGAGTTGGGAAAAAGTGATCCACATCAGTGCGTCCCATCGGGTGGCGCTACCAGCGGACGAGTTCGAGCTCGCTCATCAAGGTCATCACGTGTAAACGGACCAGATTCCGGTGCACCTGGAGTGAGCCGCGTGGCAGAATTCGACGGCGAGGAGAGGTATCGCATCGTGTCGAGAAGTCCGTCATTACTGCTTGCGCGGAAGAGAACGATACGCGACGTAACAAACATTAACCGTTCATCCACAAATCCGTCGCCATCACAATCTCGGTAAACGGACGAAACTCGATAGTCTATCGGATTGTATTCAATCCACATGTCATTTGAAGACCGATTGGAGGTCGCGCCGGCACTCCATCGGCAACTTAGTTGCTCTCGCGGCCTGTATGCCTTCTCGAGACTGGACCAGAGATTGAACGCAACGCAGAGCCCCACGGCTATGACGGCAATCGCCGCCATCAACCATCGCACCGTGAACCGTGAGCGGGGCCATCTCATCGCCAGGCCTCAAGGTCGGTCGACAAGCCTCGTTGATGCTTGGCCCGAGACACTCATCGGCGCTTCGGTCAGAGATCGAACGATCTCTTTGCATCATACATCACGATACAGTCTTTCTAAGACGCCTTCGCTTCCTTCCTAACCAGCATTCCGGAAGTCGTGCCTTCGTTCAGCGTCATTCCTCATCATGGGTCAGACGGAACCCGCCTTGAAACATCTCAGGCGACCCGTGACTGCAGGTCAATCCGACGATCACAGCGCGATCGGCGCCCCCGGGACCACACCACGATCATGCGGCCGGTGTTGAGAAGGAGTCACGCGAGGCCAGGTGAGAATCGACGATCGGCCAAACGCGATCGGGCGTCAGTTCGGTGAAGCACTCGAGCCGGGAGCACGTTGTCACGTAACTCGCGGCGCACCAGACCTTGGTCTCGACCGCGGTGGCGTTGGGACCGTACGGCCCATTCAAGGCTGGACTTGTGCAGGTATAGATTCCCACCACGCGGGCGCCGGCCGCCGTGGCCAGGTGGAGCGGCCCGGAATCGTTCGAGATCAGCAGGTCAACCGCGGCCGAGATGGCGGCCAGTTGCGGTAAGCTGGTCCGTCCGCAGAGGTCGACGACCGGGGTGGTCTCACCGAGATGCCGCCGAAAGGCATCGACGATCGGCCGATCCTCGGGTGCGCCGGCAACGACCAGGCCTACTCCGTAGGCCGCGATGGCGCGTCGCGCCACCTCGGCGAAATGCTCCGGGGGCCACTGCTTCGTCTGCCAGCGGGCTCCCATGTTCAGCATTAAGAGGGGCGTCGGGAGTCCCGAGAGGACCTGGCGTGCCCAGGCTCGATCGGCTTCACCGGCGGCCACCACGAAGCGTGGGGACGAGATATCGGCTCCAAACGACTCGGCAATGCTGAGGAGCCGATCCACGGCGTGCACTGCCGAGGGGGGGGGCGTCACGCGATGGGTGTAGAAGAGCGAAGCGCCTTCACGCGCATCGGCCAAGCCCACGCGAATCGGCGCCCTCGTCGCGGCCGCCATCAGGCCGGAACGGAGCAGTCCCTGTAAGTCGATGGCCAGATCGTATTCGCCCTTGCGAAGCTGGGCCAGGAACCGGGCGAAGGTCGCAATTCCACTCGGGCGAAAATTGGTTCGCGCGCGATCGTAGAGGACAACATCGTCGAGTTCGGGATGCCCGTCGACCAGGCCACGCAACGAGGCGTTGATCACCCAACTGATTCGCGCCTCGGGCCAGATCGCTCGGAGTGCGGAGAGTGCGGAGAAGGCGTTGACCACATCGCCAAGCGCGCTGGGCTTGATGATGCAGACCCGAGCGGGCTGCAAGTCGCGCAGTTCGTGAAGTGGTCTGACCATGATGGGGGGAACTCCATTTCCCGATCCAGGGCACGCGCCAATTTTACCAAGAAACGGCTGGACGACAACCGAAGACTCGAAGGGGAGAAGGGATGCTGCTTGACCAGACTGCTTGTTGTCGCCAAACTTCCCCTGGTCGAAGCTGCTGAACCCATCGCGGCTGGTCGTCAGAGGTTGCGAAGGACGAGGGTCCTTACCTCCATCCGCGTGAACCCGGAACCGAAACAAAGGTCAAAACCACATGACGCCGCCCGCGACACGACGAGAGTTTCTCGGAGCGACCGGCTTGGCCGTTGGGTCGGCGAGCCTGGCGCTCGCGGCTGATGATCGGGCTCGGGCCACCGAGGCGGCCCCTCGAATGAAGCTGGCTGTGGTGACGAGCGTTTATCACTATCTTTCGCACGCCTACCATATCGTGGGCCGGTTCCTCGACGGTTTCGTCGTCCATGACGGTGGCGGTTTGCATCGCCCTGACTTCGAGATCGCGAGCCTGTTCATCGAACAAGTTGCCGAGGAAACCGACCTGGGACGGGCCAAGGCGGCGCGGAACCAGGTCCGGCTCAGTCCCTCCATTGCCGATGCGCTGACGCTGGGGACGGGGAAACTCGCCGTCGACGGCGTTCTGCTGATCGCCGAACACGGCGATTATCCCTACAACGAAAAGCTCCAGAAGCTCTACCCACGCGGTCGGTTCTTTCGTGACGTGACCGACGTCTTCCGAGCCTCGAAACGGTCGGTCCCCGTCTTCATCGACAAGCACCTCTCATATAGCCGGCCCGAGGCCCGGTCGATGGTCGAGCAAGCTCAGGAACTGCAATTTCCCTTGATGGCCGGTTCCAGCTTGCCGATCACGTGGCGGCTTCCCGAGCTTGAGGTCCCCCTCGATCGACGCTGGACCGAGGCGCTGGTGGTCTCGCGTGGCGACCTCGAAATCTTCGGTTTTCACGCGCTCGAGACCTTGCAGTGCATGGTCGAACGACGCGACCGGCAAGGGAAGCCCCAGGGCGTGGTCGCCGTGACCTGCCTGGAAGGGAACGCGGTCTGGGATGCCGGCGACAAGGGTGTCTGGTCACGGCAACTCCTCGATCAAGCGCTCTCCCGGAGTCACACGGTCAACCCCGGGGACATGCGACAAAACACACTCGACTTCCGCCCCCCGGCCGGTCGCGACTTCCAGACGAGACTGCGCCATCCCATCGCCTTCATCGTGGAATATGCCGACGGCTTTCGCGCCAGCGCCTTGATCCTCAATGGCCACGTTGACGATACAACCTTCGCGGGCCGGCTGGGGGGCGAGCGCGAGGAGATCGTTTCCACCCTGGTCTACCTGCCGGCCCCCCCGGGCGCACGATTCTTCGATCCCCTCGTCCTCCGAATCGAAGACTTCATGAACAAGAAAAAGGCTCCCTATCCCGTCGAGCGGACGTTGCTGACCGGGGGAATTCTCGACGCCGCGCTCGAGAGCCGGATCCGGAATCATCAGCGAATCGAGACCCCCGACCTGGCCACCATCGATTACCAGGCGCCGGCCGACTCAGGTTATATTCGCTCACCCGTGGCAAATCCTGCCGCAAACAGGATCTGAGCCGCTGGACTCAGTTCCGTATGATGTGTTTAGGGCGGGTGAGTGACTCACCTTCGAGACCTGGGAGCAAGCGTCCAGACACCGGTGACTCGAAACTCGGGATCAGACAGACGTTGAGAGTCTGATTCCGGAAGCCGGCGACCCAGCCCTCCCGACGAATCCAAGCATACAGACAAGACAGTAGCAATTTCAAAAGGGAACGCCGCCGACGCGGAAATCGCATGAGATCGGCTCCCGCTCAGGCACAAAAGGTGAGGAATGAAGGCGGAAATCATTGCGATCGGCAGCGAGCTCGTCAGTGGGCAAAGCCTCGATACCAATAGCCAGTGGCTCAGCCGGGAACTCAGCGCTCTGGGCATCCCGGTTCACTTTCACACCACGCTGGGCGACGACCTGGACGAGGACGTCGAAGCCTTCCGAAACGCGATTGCGCACGCGGACCTCATCCTGATCAGCGGCGGCCTCGGCCCCACTCAGGATGACTTGACCCGAGAGGCCCTGGCCCGAGTCGCCGGAGTTCCCCTGCTCGAAAATGCCGAAGCTCTGGATGCGATCGCGGCGATGTTCGCGCGGCGAAGTCGGCCCATGGCCGAGCGAAACCGGGTGCAGGCCCTCTTTCCTCAAGGGGCCGAGATGGTGCCAAACCGGGTCGGTACGGCCCCCGGAATTTGGATGCGGGTGGGCCAGGCCATCGTGGTCTGCTTGCCCGGTGTCCCCTCCGAATTGCGGATCATGTACGACGAACAGGTCCGCCCTCGGCTCAGTCAATTCGCCTCGGGCGGACGCGTCATCCTCCACCACAAGATCAACCTGTTCGGTCGTGGGGAGTCGGACGTCGAGGCCGCCGCGCTGGATCTGACGACCCGGGGACGCGTCCCCGAAGTCGGCATCACCGCCCATGACGCCACCATCAGCTTTCGGATTTCGGCCGAAGCACCGACCGAGGCCGAGGCTCGGCGCGTGATGGGGCCGACCCTGGACCTGATTCGCGAACGGTTCGCCGAGTTGATCGTCGGTGAAGGGACCGCGGATGTCGCCGAGGCACTCCTCGCTCAACTCGTCCGGACCGGCTCCACCCTGGCCACGGCCGAGTCGTGCACCGGGGGCCTGATCGCCCAGATGATCACGGCTCAGCCTGGCGTCAGTGCGTATTTCCCCGGCGGAGTCGTTTCCTACGCCAATCAAGCGAAGCAGGAACTCCTGGGCGTCCCTGCCTCACTGCTGGAGGCTCATGGCGCGGTCAGCAGCGAAGTCGCCGAGGCCATGGCCATCGGAGTTCGCGATCGATTTCACGCGACGATTGGCGTGAGCGCAACGGGCGTTGCCGGCCCGACGGGAGGAACACCCGAGAAACCGGTCGGTCTCGTCTACCTCGGCTTGGCGACCCCCGACGGAAAGGTCCAGACTCGCAAGCTCGAAATCGGCCCCGAACAACCCCGTGAGATCATTCAGCGACGAGCTGCCAAGCACGCCCTGAACTGGGCGCGCCTGGCACTTCTCCAATTCCCCTCGAAGTGAGCGAGGCGAAGACACCGTTCCCCTTTTTCCCGCCCTGCCTGTTGAAAAGAGCATTTTCATCGGTCGATTATGGGATCTCAGACTCACTCGAAGCGGAGGGAGCGATCGCGATTCTCCGCATGGGCAATATCGAAAATGGCAAGATTGTGACGGATGACTTAGGGTAAATTCAAAGGGTCAGTGAATTCAAAGGGTCAGGAGCCGGTGAATTCAAAGGGTCAGGAGCCGATACGGCCGTATCGGCTCCTGACCCCTGAATTAGTCCGGATGACTCACGCGGAGAACGTGGAGGAGGAGAATTGATGAAACTTAACGAGACCGCATTGGCAATTATGAATACATCGATTAAAAGTCAACAACCTCCCCCCCCTCGCTCTCTCCGCGTCTCCGCGTGAACCAGGGGCAAGCCGGAGGTGATCCATGAGGCAGGTTATCGCTCGCTCGGGTGACTCACGCGGAGACGCGGAGAACGCGGAGGAAGGAGGAGGACTGATGGAACTGGATGAGATTAGAGGAGCGATCGGTGGGACGAAAAGAGGTGGGACGAAGAGGACAGGCAATGCGACCTTGAGATTGCAATGCATGTCCTCTTCTTTTCTCCATAAACCAACTCAGGCTCTGCAATCGCTGGCGTGCGGTAGCCACCCAGCCTTCGTCCTTGAGCCGCCCTTCGACCCAGGCCTGGGAGACCTCAAGTGGCTGTCGTGCCTGATCACGCGGGGGAAAGAGCCGTCCCCAGCGACGTACGACCTCCTCGTCCGACCAGGCTTCGGCGCGTTGCGGGTCGAGTCGGACCAGGACATGGAGGTGATTGTCGAGCACGGCGAACCCGCCGACGGCGATGGAGAAGAGGCCCGCCAACTCCTGAAGCCGGTTTTCGATCCACAACTTCCGGTCAGAGCCGCCTTCTCCGAGCAAGAAGGCGCGTCGGACGCATCGCGTGACGCAGTGATACCAACGTGCGACGTCGGGGTCGACGAGATGAGCGCGAGCGATCGTCATTGTTGGGTCTCCTGGGTGAATCCGAGGAATTTATCAGATTCTGATGCCAGGATCCAGAGTGCAATGCATGTCCTTGCCCTTCGGGGGACCCCATGGGGCAAATCCAGGGTCCTGACGAGCAGTTCCTCCTTGAGGGCGGCCCGCTTGGCGATCGCGGTCGACCCGGCGGCGCCGGCCAGTACCGCCATCAGGGTACTGACGATGACGCTGCTCAGAGGAGAATGCCGATTGATGGTGGAGCGAGGGCCCTCAAGCTCCGCGAAATGCCGATTGATCTCGTCCACGCCGATCCGCTGGATGTCCGCGATGATTGACCCGCTGTGCGCCGTTGTCGATGAAGTCTCCCAAGAAAGGCATACAAACAAATCGCTCAGGGCGAAAGAGCTACAATTTGCCCTGCTTGCTCAAAATGCGTGCTGGCCTGGCTCCTGACCCCTTTCTCGCAGACCCATGATCGCCAGCATGTGCACCGAGCCTAGCAAATTTCCGCTGCATCCATAAAAGCGTGAACCCTAGTCGATTGAGCCACTTTCGGTCTCCTCATTTCGCAGGCTCGCAGACATCCGGGGGGATGACAATCGACCCGAATTCGTCGCCATCATTCCCGCTCGCACAGCGGAGGTCATCGATCCTTTCGGAAAGAGTCAGTTCCTGGTTTGAGAACGCCCAGAGTTGGGCGTGGTCGGTGTCCCGATCGACGACGCGGACCATCCCAAACCACCGGTTCGCCACAATGGGAATATCGTACTCGCCGTAGTATTCAGATTGTCCCCGAATCATATCCGCCATATCCTGCACAGGGAGCAACGTTACGGTGCCGTGATAGACCAAATGAAACGTTGTATCATCCGTTAGCAGGAATGGCGGCTTGGGATACCGTGCGAGATCGGAAGTCGACCACCAACTGCCTTTAGAAAAACGGTGGCCCCTCTCGATGTCCGGGTGATCGACGGGAAACGTCCCGAACGCAGTCACCGCCCTGAACCGGCCGCCCTCGTCGAGGGCCACGTTGACGACGAAGTACTCGTCGAAGCGTTGAGCGTTCAGACCATAGAGACGACCGAAGGCTGGCGAGTCGTAGACTTCTCCAGAAGTGTCCATGACAAGAATCAAACACTTCGGGTCGGTCCTCGCGATTAGCTGCTCCGGGTCAATAGTCATAGAGTTTGCCCCATATCATAAGAACACCGATCTGTTTCTCGATGAAAATTCGATCACTTGGCGACAGCCAAGAGGCGTAGTCTTTGAGGATTAGTCGTTTGATCACGATTTCCTCTGCAGCCTCCGCACGGTAGATACCCAAGGGTTCTCTCTTGTAACCCGGCGGCCTCATCTCTTTTTTTAATCCCGCTTTCACGAGGTCGATTTGGTCCTTCAGATAATTTTCTTTAACAGCAAGGACATGCATTGCAGTGCTGGCCTGAGTGATGTTAGATCGTCGGAACGAACGTTGCGTCGCGAGATTTCAACCCGTTCGCACGCACGGACTGCCCCGGCGACTCGATCCCGCCTTTTGCCGGATTCGCACTCTGGCTACCGACCGCAGGGCACCACTGAGGACAGGCCGGTCCATCTTGCGCTCGCGCAGCACTCGACGGTAAGGGAGGGACGACGTTGAACCGATCAACCCCGCTCGGCCCCCCCCACCCGGGGTTCGGGAGGGAAATGACGGCTGTGGGCTCGCCCGGCAAACCGTCACGGTCTTAGCTACGGGCCGGACAACCCCCCAGGTTCGCCAGGTGATGCAGTCCCAGGCGGTCGGCCACCTCACGCAAACGCTGCCGACTCGAGGCGAAGTAGCGGCCCAGCAACCGGCCACGACTCAGCTTCAATAGCCGCGCCGACCACGACGCTCCATCGCTCCCCAACCGAGCGAACACCCCGGCAAGCTCGCCAGAGATCGACGCCTTGCCTTCCCGGAACAGCCGGCCCGTGTATTCGACGAGTAACAGGTAGTTCCCCAGCGTGAAGCCCTCGACCATCCCCTCGCGCGTCGAGTCCAAGCCGCGGCGATCCTCGATCGGACAGAGCCAGAGCGACTCCTCCAGACCGGAGGATACCGCCTGCGCGGCCACGCTCCCCGACTCGGCGGCCTTGAGCGTCTCGACACGCCCTTGTTCCTCAACGTGTTCGACCCGCTGCTTGATCGAGGTGTGCTCACCCGCCTCCGGTACTGCCACGAGGCCCGCCGCGACCGGGTTCAGGTCGATGTACGCGCACGTCGCCAGCAACGCCTCTTCATCGAGGATCGCCACGCTCTTGTACCGCCCCTCGAAGAACGGCCCGACACAATACCCCCAAAATCGCAGATTGCCGATCAGGGGCTGATGCGGTAGTTGTCTCACTTACGGCGTTACAAAGGCTCGCCGCGTGGCGACGGCAACGTCAGCAGGGTGTCGAACACGAAACAGAGTCATGTTCATCAAAAATTCTGTCGGTGCCCCCCCCCGCGCAAAGCGTCGGCCAAACAGGTCGAACTGGCACGTCTGTGGACGGTGATGCCGGAACAGGTGCAGCGGAAGACGCTACGCTGCCTGGCGAGAATCGTTGTCGGTCACCTCGCGCGAAGGGAGGTGGCCGATGAGCGCCCTTGAACAGTCCCCAGTCCCGTCCCGCAAGGCTCGCAGTCCTGTCTCGACCACGGCCGTCCCACGGGGGTCATCCAAGACGAGGCCGTGCCACTTGCAACGCCAGGCCAATGTCTACATACGTCAGTCCAATCCCCGCCAGATGGTCGAAAACGGCGAGTCGCTCGCGCGGCAATACGCGCTGCGGGACCGCGCCGTGGACCTGGGCTGGCCGGCGTCAAACGTCGTGGTGATTGACCAAGACCTCGGGCTCAGCGGCCGCGGTTCGGAAGACCGCCACGGGTTCCAGCGGCTGTTGGCCGACGTGGCGCAGGACCGCGTGGGGCTGGTTCTGGCCCTGGAGATGAGCCGCCTGGCGCGGAACAGCCGGGACTGGCATAATCTCTTCGATCTCTGTGCTGTTCGCGACGTGTTGCTGGCCGACGAAGACGGCATCTATGATCCCAGTGACATTAACGATCGCTTGATTCTTGGAATGAAAGGTATTATGAGTGAAATGGAACTCCATGTGATGAAATTGAGGCTGGAGCGGGGCCGGCGAAACAAGGCGGAGCGCGGCGAGCTGTTTCATTCCGTGCCGTGGGGCTACGTGCTCTTGCCGGACGGCGCCGTCACGCTCGATCCTGACGAGCAAGTCCGTGCCGCGGTCCAACGGCTCTTCGATGCGTTCCTGGAGCTGGGAACCGCTTACGCCGTGGTGCGGGACCTGCGGCGGCACGACGTGAAACTGCCAAGGCGCGACAGCGCCGGCCAGCTCGCGTGGCGCCCGGCCACGGAGACAATCGTGAGCACGGCGCTGCATCATCCGCTTTACGCCGGTGCGTACTCATGGGGACGGCGCCAGACGCAGACCCACGTCGATCCCACGGGTCGGATGACCGAGAGCCGCCACCACTGTCCGTCCGAGGAATGGACCGTTCTGTTGCACGACCGCGTCGCGGCTTACATCACCTGGGAGCAGTATCAGGCGAACCAATCGCTGTTGCTCGAAAACCAGCGCCGGCCGACAACGAAGGGAACGCCTGGCGGCGGCTCGGCGCTGTTGGCCGGCTTGCTCTACTGTGGGCGCTGCGGCCGCAAGATGCTGGTCGAATATCGAACGATCCGTCAAGGTCGCTACTCCTGCACGCGGCGGCGATTCGCGGCGACTGACGAAGTCTGTGGCGGTCTCCCTGCGCGGGGCCTCGACGAACTCGTCACCCAGCAGCTTCTGCAAGCGCTCTCGCCGGCAGCGATCGAGCTCAGCTTGTGCGCCATCGAGCACGCGAGCGAGCAACGCCGGCAGCACGGGACGCAACTGCGGCAGAACCTGGAACGTGCCACCTACGAGGCGAAGCGTGCCGAGCGTCAATACCAGGCGGTCGAGCCAGAGAATCGGCTCGTGGCCCGCACCCTGGAAGCGAACTGGGAAGCGGCCCTCAAGCACCAGAGCGCGGCCCAGGATGCTTGCGATCGGTTGGAGCACGAGGAGTTGATCAAGTTAGGGGCTGTGGAGCGGTGCGTGCTGGAAGCGTTGAGTCACGATATCCCCATGCTCTGGCACGCGCCGGAAACGACTGCTGGCGAACGGAAGGAGATGTTGCGCTGCCTGATCGAGCGGGTTGAGGTCACCAGGAGTGGCACGGGGCAGCAGACAGCAGTGGCGATCCGATGGGCGGGAGGCTTTGAGAGCCGGCACGAGCTATGCCGCGCAGTGTTTGCATATAAGCAACTCGACAATTATGAGGAATTGCTGGCTCGCCTTGGTGCGCTGCGCGGGGCCGGTTGGCGGGCGCCGCGGATCGCCGAGCAGCTCAATGCGGAAGGCTTCCGGACGCCGAAACAACGAGGAGCGTTCACGGCCGACGTGGTCCGCTCACTGTTTCCGCGTCTGGCGGGGCAGGCGGAAGGCGAAAACGCGTCGGGCCCACAACCGCCGCAATGGTCGGCGGACGCGCTGGCAGAGCGGCTGGGAATCCGAGTGAAGAAGTTGAAAGATTGGGTACGATGCGGATGGGTGCAGGCGCTTGAGCGGCCGTTTGACGGCGTTTGGATTCTTCACGCTGACGAACGGGAACTGAAACGACTCGAATGCAGAGTCGCGTTGAGTCGCAAGGGCCGGCACTATCCTGCAGACCTCGATGGAGAGCCCGTTTGAAGGCTGGAACTATTATCAGCATTCTTGAATGCTGTGATTACTCAATTCGGCCGATAGTTGTTTTGCCGTGGCGCGTCTCTGTGCCAGCCCGAGGCACTGGTGCCTTTCAATTCGTCAAACAAGGAGAATGGAGGTAGTATGAGCGACCCTTCAAGAACGCCCCGCGCGCCCCTTCCTCGCGATTGACCAGCCGCGCCAGCGGTTCCTTGAGGCACTTCATGAACCAACTCAAGCTCTGCAATCGCTGGCGTGCGGTAGCCACCCAGCCTTCGTCCTTGAGCCGCCCTTCGACCCAGGCCTGGGAGACCTCAAGTGGCTGTCGTGCCTGATCACGCGGGGGAAAGAGCCGTCCCCAGCGACGTACGACCTCCTCGTCCGACCAGGCTTCGGCGCGTTGCAGGTCGAGTCGGACCAGGACACGGAGGTGATTGTCGAGCACGGCGAACCCGCCGACAGCGATGGAGAAGAGGCCCGCCAACTCCTGAAGCCGGTTTTCGATCCACAACTTCCGGTCAGAGCCGCCTTCTCCGAGCAAGAAGGCGCGTCGGACGCATCGCGTGACGCAGCGATACCAACGTGCGACGACGGAGTCGACGAGATGAGCGCGAGCGATCGTCATTGTTGGGTACCCTGGGTGAATCCGAGGAATTTATCAGATTCTGATGCCAGGATCCAGAGTACAATGCATGTCCTTGCCCTTTTGCCACGCAAGTCGTTGCCGACGAAGAACTTCTAGAATATCTTCGTGGCATTCAACTATTTCCACCTTTGCTCGCTTTAAGATTAATGTCACCTTTGATTTTCTCTACTCATTATGGTCCCGTCCAGGATCTTTAAGAGCCCCCATGAAAATTAGATTCCCGTAGTGATTATCGCGAATAATATAGAGGAAGGGATGGTCTGCGTAAAAGACTTCTTGGGAATCCATATCATCACCGGAAACCGTCAAGTAGGTTACCGCCGCCGCATCCGTGCCCTGCTCATTCATGTCAATTGAAGCAATATGGACAACCTCGGACACAGAATAACCCTTTAGCTGAGCATAAAACCCAGAGAAGTCTGCGAATTCGCCGAAAGGCAAAGTCAATCCCATGGTACGAAGCGCATCGCCAAGCTGATTCTGTACGGAGATGCTGAATTTCGGCAAACCGACAGCGACTTCCTTGGGTTGGAGGCTCGAGATCCACTGTGACAAGTGATCGATGGTGAGCGCCTTTTCTAACTCCGGCAAGCCATCCGGCCGATCGGGGAGGATCACCAGCAGCGAGAATTTTTTACCGATATAGGGCATCTCGAGCACTCTCAACCCCGGCCCCCTCCCGATCCGGAAGGAACGCGTGGTCTGATACATCATCGACGTCTTGACTACCTTGCCTGCAGCCACGAAAAACGATCCATCTTTGGTCTCGGCCTCCTCAAATTGATCCAGCCATTTCATGCGAAAGTTGATCGAGTTGGCCAAGGTCAGTCCCAAGTGTGGCGAGTGGCCTTCTCTTTCCTTCGAAAACACGCGTTTTCTTGAAGTGTTGGCATTAACCCACTCATTGAAATGTTTGCTTTTACCTGCTTTATTGTCGAACAAATTGCAAAAGTATTTGGTTTTGAGTACTGATTCTACTTCTGGTCTGATTTGAGATCCATCGGGCACCCAGATCGCATTGGAAACGCTGAACATTGAATCGTTCTTGTTAACCTTGTCGAAAGTGCCCGTGAAATCCTTGGAGTTATCGGCCAGGTAGGCGACCGTTGCCGCGAGTGCATCGTCCAGATGAATTCCGGGAATATCCGGGTGCAATACGGAACTGAGTTGGGCTGCCGTGTCGCCGCGAGCCCCTGTCTTGAGAACACCCACCACGGACATGACACCCAGTGGTGAAAATGCGACATTCTGACCGGAATTAGGCAGCGATTGGTAGAGTCTCAACGCGAACCGAGTGCTGATCTGCGCGCATTCAGATATTCTCATGTCGTCAATTCTATTGATCGCAAGAATCTGCTGATGTCGTTCAATAACATCAGTTCCGCATCCTAAAATAAAAACAAAGTTCCCATATAGCAGAAAATTCTTCATCACTGTCCTTCCTCAAAGCACTCATGTTCGATGCAGAAATGGGCTCGGTCGATGCGAGAGTTCAATAGGCATGCTCGGGATGACTGTTGATGGCTCAATTGCTGCATTCACCTGATCGAACCAGCTCGACCAGGTGAATATCAACTTGATGCGGACTTACCGCGCAACCCTCACATCTCCTGTAAGGCCCGGGACGAAAAGGACATGCTTTGCGACCTTGAGATTGCAATGCATGTCCTCTTCTTTCGCAGACTATTGTTGGGTCTCCTGGGTGAATCCAAGGAATTTATCGGATTTTGATGCCAGGATCCAGATAACAACGAATATCATTTCCATTTATCTGAATCGTCGACGGCTCCAGCTTCTTCATGCCCGACGAGCCCGAGTTGCAACGCCACTTCGGCCAGCCCGGCAACCAGAAGAAGGGCTGCGGTTTCCCCGTAGCCAAGTGGCTGGCGATGTTCGATCCCACGACCGGGATGCTGCTCCGCTCGATACCGGCTCCGTTGCGAAGCCACGAGATGTCGCAGGTCGCGGGCGATCTCGCGGGAGTTGGAACCCGGCGACCTCGTGCGAGGGGATCGTGGGTTCTGCTCCTACGTCCATAAGGCCTTGTTGCTCGGCCGCCGGTTGCACGGGGTGTTCCGGATCCATCAGAAGCAGATCGTTTCCCCGTTCTCAACGTGTCTCGCCTCAACCATCCCGTTCAAGCAACCAGCCGAGCTCAACATCAAACAACGCTCATTTATGCTGATCGTCGGACTTGTTCGGTTGCATCCAGAGCGCCCTGCTCTCGGGATGGTGGAGTCGAAGCCAAGCGGTGGCCTGGTCGAGAAGCCGCCTCTGCTCATCGGGCCGCTCCTTGAGCCGGGTCGCCTCGAGCAGGAGGCAGGCCAACTCACGCTCCCATCCTGAACCCTGGCACGCAGCCTCCAATTCAGGGCGGCCCGCCTGAGTTTTCAAATCCTCTTGCGCCAGAACGAACGAGGCCCAGAGCGCAATCCCTCGATCAGGATTCCCCTTCAACTCCTCCAATGCGAGCGGAGGAAACTTGATCCCTTCCACCGCGGCGTAGGCCATCGGCCGGGTCAGAAGGAGCCGGAGCCAGACGGGCCAGTCCGGGCTTCGTGCGATGGTCAGCGCATACCCACGCGGATCCGCCGAGGCCGCTTCCGCCGTCAGCGATTCCGCGAGGACGTACCGCGCCAGTGCGGGTAGAGGAGGCCTGAGACAGATATCCCACCGCTGTCTTTGATTGACTCGCGCGTCACGACTCAACGCGACGGCCGCCCGCACGCGTTCGACCTCCGGGCGGCCCTCATCGTGCAAGACATAAACATTCGACCACACATCACGGAGTGTCCAGGCTCCATGGACGAACCAACCGACCAGACCGATGAGAACGGCCAAGCCGAGAAGTCCCACGTAGAAGAGCGACCCGTACTTCTCGCGTTGCGAGAGTCGCGGGGGATCCGGAGTGACGATCGGCAGTCCCGGAAATACAAACCCGGGCACCTCCTGGTCCGACCCTGGAGTGACGATCGGAAGGACAGGGAACCTACGCCCTGGAAGGTCGTGATGCGGTGGATGCGAGTGTGACTCCATGGACATTTTTCTCCGCGAGTAGGGTTCCTCAAGGATTCATTCTATCGCCAGATTGGTAATTCCGATCATCACGCTTTGACGGACACGCATTTTCGGAATAAGCTTAATCAAGTGAGACAGGTGGAGTCAGGGTGGCATTGTTTCTCGCGATTGAGCGCTCCGTAAGGAATCCGGAGCACACTCTCGAATGGGAGAGTCCCGTAGATCAAGGTGGTCCACAATGAAGCTTGCCTCTTACGCCCATGCCGTGCTCAAGGATGAAGCCGGCCCGACGGCTGTCGAATACGCCGTGATGCTCGCCTTGGTTTTAATGGGCGTAATCGCCGCAATCAATTCCGTGGGCACCTCGACCTCCGCGATGATGCAAGACAACACCGACCGGATCACGTCGGCCGTGAACTCAGTCGGTTCTTGACCCACCATTCCATCGCATCCCGCCCTCGCCGAATTCGCCCCCGTCCTGGTAGCATAGGATCGTTGTACGCTCCGATCCGAGTTCCGATTTGAGACCGGACGCGTCTCCGATCCGATCGCCTGCCATCGCGGGAACATGAAACTTAAACGCCTGCCCGAAGACTTTCACGTTGAAGAATTGCCCGTGGTCGCTGAAGGCGAACCCCGAGGTCGATTCGTCTATTATCGGCTGACCAAGCGTGGGTTGGGCACGCTCGAGGCCATCGAGGCGATCAGTCGCCGCTGGAACATCCCCGGCAGGCGCATCAGTTATGGGGGCCTGAAGGACCGGCATGCGGTGACGGTCCAGTATCTCACGATCTTCGAGGGGCCCGAACGCCCGCTCCATGAGACCAGCTTCGACCTCGAGCCGTTGGGCCGACTTCCCGAACCTTACGGCCCCAGCCACTTTCGGGGGAACCGCTTTGCCGTCGTGCTCCGTGACCTCTCACCGCACTCGCTCGACCAGGCGCTGAAGGCGGTCGCGGAAATTCCCCGGGACGGCTTGCCCAACTATTTCGATGATCAGCGCTTTGGATCGGTCGGCTTTGGTGGCGGCTTCATCGCACAGGCCTGGCTGACCGGCGACCACGAGCTCGCCCTTCGACTGGCGATGGCCGAGCCCAACCCGTCGGACCGACCCACCGCCAAGGCCGAAAAGGCGATTCTCCGCGAGACGTGGGGCAATTGGGTCGAAGCCAAGAGCCGGCTCGATCGGTCGAATGCCCGAAGCCTGGTCACCTACCTCGTTGACCACCCCACCGACTTTCGCGGGGCCTTCGCTCGGTTGCGCCGGGAGCTGCGATCGCTGTACTTCTCCGCCTTCCAAAGCCATCTCTGGAACTTGATCCTGGCGCGCTGGATCGAGCGGAACACCCGCGAAGATCAGCGTGTGCCGATCGATTTCAAGGTCGCCACCCTGCCGATCCATCATGGGCTGGAGCCGGTGCAGGCCGAGCTCCTGAACCTCAGCCGGATCCCATTGCCCGCTTCGCGATCTCCGTTGCCCGACGGCCCGATGCGCGAAATCGCCGAGGAAGTTGTGGCGGAGTTCGGTTTGAGCTGGGAAAACCTCCGCGTGAAGCATCTCAAGGATGTCTTCTTCTCGAAAGGGACACGCCCCGCGCTCTTCTTTGCCGAGAACCTGCAGTACGCCGGCGCCCCCGACGAGCTGGATCGCAGAAGAAAGAAACTGACGCTTTCGTTCGAGCTCCCGAAGGGGGCGTATGCCACCCTTCTCGTCAAGCGCGTGACCGACGCGGCAAGCTGACGATTTTAGGCTGGCTGGAATAGGTCCGCGCCGTTCACCGGCAGTCCTCACCAAAGTGAGAAAGTCCCCCACCTTGAACCTCGACGTCCTCTACGAAGACAACCATTGCCTCGCGGTGAACAAACCGGCGGGGCTGCTCGCCCAGGGAGACGTGACAGGCGATCTGAGCCTGGTCGACCTGGCGAGCTCCTACCTCAAAACGAAGTATCAGAAGCCAGGGAACGTCTACGTCGGCCTGGTGCATCGCCTCGATCGCCCGACCTCGGGCATCATTCTCCTGGCGAGGACGAGCAAGGCCGCCAGCCGGCTCTCCGAGCAGTTTCGCTTGGGTTCGATCGAGAAGATCTACCACGCGGTGATCGATGGGTCGTGCCCCGAGGATTCGGGGGAATGGAACGACACTCTCTGGAAGGATGAAGAGCGGAACGTCGTCCGGGTCGTGCCTCCGAACACACCTGGCGGTCAGGAGGCTCGGCTCGCCTTCCGGGTGCTCGGACGGTTCCCTCGGACGACCCAGCTCGAGTTGCGGCCGATCACGGGAAGGAGCCATCAGATCCGGGTGCAGCTCGCCGCGCGAGGATGTCCGATCGTCGGTGACCGCAAGTATGGAGCGGTCAGTACGCTCCGAATGAGTGACGACCGCCCCCGGATCGCCCTCCACGCCCAACAACTGACGTTCACTCACCCGACGCGGGGGGAAGTGCTTTCGGTGTCTGCTCCGGTGCCGCCAGACTGGCCCGTGTCATTGTCCGAAGCGAATCAAGCGATGTCCGACTCCAGTACGCCAGAGGCACCCCCAACCCCGTGACCACCATGGCGGCGCAAGTCCGCCAAACGGTGGTGTCGCGAGGGTGGGCATCCAGCGTTTGCTGGGATTCGTACGAATTCTGGGCGACCTCAGTAATCGTCGCCGGCGGCAGCGATGTCGTCGCGGGCTGAGGTTCGCCAGCCGGAGTCGGCTGCGGCTCAGCGGCGGCCGAGGGAGCAGGCTTCACAGCGTCGGTGGGAGCCGGGGTGCTCGGAAGCGGAGCAGGGGCCGCGGCAGGGGCGGGCTGGGCCGGCTTCACACGATCGAGGTAGGCGGTCGTCGCCGCCCAGAACTCTGGGTCGCTGAGTCCGAGCTCGTCGGCCTCATGCTTGGCGACCTGGGCATCCACCCCATCGACGGTCAGGCGACGGATGTACCAGAGGGCTCCGGAGCGAGTTCCATCCGTATCACAGAAATAAAGAGGACGGGCGTCGGACAAAGAGATTTCGAGATTGAAACTGGCGACATGTTCCGCATCCATTTTCTTCAGGCCAACCGGCAAAGCCACGTAGCGCATCCCTCGGCTCGCCACTTCTTCAATGAAAGTGGGCTGTACCTGACTCGTCTCGCGCAGGTCGAGAATGGTCTTGTATCCCTTCTCCGCCAGCCAATCGAGACCGGCGGGGGTCGGGAGGCTTCCCCCCGAGAGCTTGGGCTCGAGGGCAACGAACCGCCGGATCCCGGGAGCAACGCTGATCTCCGCCGGGGTCGGAGGTTCGGCCGACGCGCGAACGTCAGGTTCGGGGGCCGGTTTTACCGCGGACACTTCCTCGGCGGGGGGGGCGGGGTCGGGAAGCTCGTTGCGTGACTCGTCTCGAGGGATCGAGAGCGGGGGGAGGTTGTCGAGCCAACTCTCCGAGCTCGATTCGAACCCCCGGGCCGACCGTGAGGCCGGCTCAGGGGTCGAGACCATCGCTCGTGCGACGTTCTCTCCAGGTGAATAGCGAGCGCGACCCGCTTCGTAGCTGGCTCGCCCCGCCGAAGTCTTGGCTCCCGAGGGAGCCGTACTCCCCGACGACGGCTCGGGCGTCGCCGAGGGTGTTCTTTCCTTCTCGATGGGCAGAGGCATAAGATCCGACGGAGTGCTATCGACGGGAGCCGAGGGCAGAATCGGAGCGCCCCCGGGAGCAACAATGGCCGGGGCAGCGTACTCGAGCGGGGCTTCCGCCCCCATCCCCATGCTCATGGGAGCTTCTCCCCCACAGCAGTTTCCGCTACCGCTGACGACGCTCGCTCCAATCGGGGTGCCGAGTCGGGCGCCTCGATTGAAAACGCGATCGCGAAGTCCCTTGAGATAGCTGCAAGGACCGCCGCCTTTGCACGCGCCACCGCAGGCGCTGGTGCCGCAGGGTCCGGACATTCCAGATTGGCATCCCGTTTGAGCCAGTCCCGCCAAGGCAAGCAGGATCAGGCCCAGCGGTCGGAGTCGGAACAAACGTCGCGGCCCGGGGGCGCCCCGAGCGGAGCGACCGGTTCCAATCCATCGCATCGTCATCGCTTGTAACTCCCGTCTTCCGACACCCATTCGCACGTCGCCGGGTCGCTCCCCAGATCGAACTCCGCGCCGATCCTGATGCAGGGCAAAGCGCTCTGCGGTCGACAGAATGAATGGCGAAAAGTTCGTCTCTGTTGCCGGAGCGGTGGACGCCACGTATCCGTTGCATCAACCACACCGAGGATTTGCCGACCATCACGAGAGAGGAGCCGCGTCGCGACGCGAGATCGCTCGAGACAATGCACAGGGATGCGGCTCCGGGAGACGGTTGGCATCGGGACGCTCAAAGGGTGTCAACTCTACAGGTACGCAACCGATCCCTTGACGAGGCGAGGCGGAACAATAACCGCTCGCCCTCCACGTCGTTCAGGCGGCACTCCGGCCGCGACTTTGTTGCGACCGATTCATCCGGCACAGTGAAAATCACCGACCGAAACAAAGGCCGCTGGGTGCGGAGTCCGGGTGACGACCAAGGGCTTGAGGATCGTCGATGAAACTTAGCCGACATTCGAGTGGTTGCCAAAAATCAATGGCGATTTCTAGAATGATTTTGTGAGCGTTCACCGCGAATTCCGCAAAGTTTCCCCAACTTCCACAACTTCGGCGGTTCCATGGCGAAATCCGATGCGATCGACCCGGCCTCAAGGCGATGGACACGAATCTCCTGGCTGGGAGCGATCGTCATCGGGACTGTGGCCCTGTTCGCGTTCGCCTATGATTTGCCCTCAGAACCCTCATTTGTTGATGAATGGGCTTATCTTTCCCAGACCTACTACGCCGACCTCTGGATCGCACGGGACACCAATCGCGCAGAGTGGTTGGAGTATCCTGCCTACGACCTGCCCCCCTTGCCCAAGTATCTCTTTGGACTCTCGCTCCGGGCCGGGGGCTATCAGCGACCGGGTCGAGCCGCGGCCATGAAGTGGTATGAGGACACGCGGAGCCAGAGCGGCACCACCGACTCGCTCATGATTGCGCGGTGGCCTACGGTCTTCATTGGTATGCTCGGCTGTCTTGCGGTCTACGGTCTGGGAACCTTGGCCTTCGATCGCCGGGTCGGCGCTCTCGCGGCGCTGTTCCTGATCGTCAACCCGCTCTATCGGCTCCATGCGAGACGAGCGATGTCCGACGTCATCGCGGAGAGCCTGATCTTGCTCACGGCCTGTGCCTTTCTCTGGGCCTGGCGGAGGCTGCTCGACGGCCGCTTCGGGCCGACCGCCTGGCTGATGGCAGGGCTGGCGGGGCTGGCAGGCGGCCTGGCCCCGCTGGCCAAGCTCAATGGGGCACTGGCGATGATCATCGTTTCCGCCTGGGCGCTGCTGGCCCTGGCCCTGCCTCGGATCGCTCGAACGCGTAAGCTGGCGGTCGTCGTCGCGGCTCTGATCGCAGGAGTAATGTCGCTCGCGATCTTTATCGCCGGCAATCCCTTCCTGACCGCCCATCCACAAGGCGCCATGGGCCCGGAGTTAGAAGCAAAGGCCCGAATGTCGCTCGGCCAACGGATGCGCTACCTCGTCGACCACAGGGTCGGGATCTCTCGCGGACAGATGCAGCTCTTTAAACATAACGCCTTGCCCACGGCATTCGACAAGCTCGGGACCGTCTGCGTCCAAGGGTTCGGCCGCTTCGGACCATTCGGCCCCCATGAATCGAATTCTCGGATCCGGTACGACCCGAAGCAAGATTGGGGGGCCGTCCTCTGGCTCCCGCTCGTCGCTCTCGGGGCCGTACTATTCGCGGGTCGCGGACGGGCTCAATCGCAGGCGGGAGTAGCGCCCACAGCCTGGGCGATCCTGCTTCAGGCAGGGATCGCCCTGCTGGTCGTGACCGCGTACTTGCCACTCGCCTGGGATCGTTACTACCTCTCACTCCAGCCGGGCTCCGCAGTGCTGGCGGCCGGGGCGATCGTGGCAGTCGCCGATCGCGTCTTCAGGCGCCAGACCGGCGCAGAGGGATCGTAAACCGATGGGATTGCTCCGGCGCCCCGAAGCCTGGGTTTTCGTGATCTTGCTGGGAAGCTACGCCTTCTTCTGGCACGCCCGCGACTGGAATAGCGCCAGCCGCTTGATGCTGACCTATTCACTCGTCGATCGTGGCACGGTACTGCTCGATGGGCTCGATCAACAGACCGGGGACATCGCCAAGTTCCACGGCCGGTACTATTCCGACAAACTGCCCGGTTACTCGTTGCTGGCGACCCTGCCGTACGCGTTGGCCAAGACGGTGCTGGGCCTTCCTCCGCACCCGAGGAATGTCGCGGGCCTGGCCTACTGGCCGGCCGATTACTGGACGACCCTGGGGACCTCGTCATTCCTCTCCGCCTTGAGCGGTGTCCTCCTCACGATCCTGGCCCGTGACCTCGGCTGCGGCCCGAGGCGATCCTTGCTGGTTGGCCTGAGTTATGGCCTGGCGACGCCCGCCTACGCTTACGCTACGATGAGCCACGGGCACCAGGCCACCGCGTTCACCTTGCTGGCCTCGTTCACGCTACTCTGGAGGGAAACGCAGAAACGGCCCGCGGTGCGTTCGTTCTTGGCAGGGGTACTGGCGGCCTATGCCGCGGTCATCGAGATCCAGGTAGGGCCGGTCTCGGCGATCCTCGGGTTTTACCTGCTCGCCCAGGTCATGACCCGCAAACGTAAGCTGGCCAGGCTCGGCGAATTCGCGGTCGGAGCAAGCCTGCCAACGCTCGTGCTGCTTGGCTACAACTTCCTCGCCTTCGGCTCCCCTTGGGACATGGGCTACTTCCACCATGCCACGGATGCCTTTCAGAAGGTCCATTCGGCGGAGAATCCGCTCGGCCTGCGCGGGCTCGCAGGGTCACGAGTCCTCCCCTTGCTCTGGGGCGGCTATCGCGGCCTGTTCTTTTACGCCCCGATCCTGATCCTGGCGTTCCCCGGCTGGATCGTGCTCGCAAAGCGCCGGGAGTGGGGGATGGCCGTCGTCTCGGCCGCCACCGTCCTCGCGATCTTCCTCGTCAACTTGAGTTACCCGGAATGGACCGGGGGTTGGTCGACCGGCCCTCGGCTCCTCGTCCCCCTCTTCCCGTTCGCCATGCTACCGGTCGCGGCCACTCTGGCGGCCGGCGGCCGGGTGACGACCTGGGTCGCGGTGGGACTCGCCTTGGCGGGAGGAGTCTTGATGCTTCTCTTTCAAGGGATTGGAGCTCACGTCCCGCAATTCATCGCCGATCCGTTGCGTGAAGTCGTCCTTCCGCTCTGGAGTGGGTCCGCGCTCCCGCCTTGGTGGGTCAGCGGGCGATTTGCGCGGAACCTGGTGGGCTTGCTCATGCCCGGCCCGTTGGCCCAGCTCCCCGAACGGTGGCAAGGGCTCCAGTTCGCCCCGCTCGTGGTCGCCCAGCTCGTGGCGATCTACTGGGCCGGTCGCCTGACCCGGCTTTCACCGGCCCCGACGGAACGGGCAAACCCACACCCAGGATCAGACCTGGGTGTTGATCAGGAGCAAAACGGTCGTCGTGATCACCAGGATGCCCAGGATCCAGGTGCCGAGCCGGCCGGCGTGGAGCCAGATCAAGCGCCAGGATTCGTGCCGGGACGCGGAGTAAACCAGACTGATGGCGATCACCAGCGGTAGGACAAACCAGTAGAGATGAATCATTCCGAAGATCACGCCGACCCCTCCGTCTTGAGGCTTTCCATCTTGACCTCGGGGGGGACCGTGACGGCCAGCTCCTCGACGTCGTCAAGCTCGGCGTAGGCAGGCCCATCGAACGCGTCGTAAATGGCCAACACATTCAGGAGGCCGGCAACAGTCGTATAGATTGTTCCGACTTCGATGAGCTTACCGTATCTCTGCAGGCCATTGATGACGTTTTGCGAGGGTTCGGCCATGAAGCCGCCCAGGATCGGCTGGAGGCCGTAGTGGTTCAATGTGCTCTGCACCAGGGCGGGCAGAGCGGGCAGCCCGACAAAGAACTGGCCGACGTAGTGGAGGCAGAACTTATCGGGATTCTGCATCGGGTTCACCCACCGCCAGTAGACGATCTTGCCGTCTCCCAGGGCGAACCCGAGAAAATAAAGACTCAGGATGCAGAGACCGTAAAGAATGCCCTTGGCGGTTCGTCCCTGGTAGATGTGCCGGAGCCGGGGACAAGCCATGCCAGGAACGCGGCAAGGTAACGGTTCCGGAGGGGGACTGGAGTTATAGGCATGGGTTGCGAGATCATCCCGGTCCCAGGTCCACCGCACGAGTCATCGCCCCGATGGCGAGGTACCAAACGTTCCCATTGATCTTAACACGGCAGGGGAGCCCCCTTCCAGTCCGACTCCGCCGTGTCAGGCGCAGAATGCCGAGTGGCGGCATTCCACGGAAACGGCTTCCACGACCTCGGGGGTGATGATCTCGAGCCCTCGCATGGCTCCCGCCATCAAGGCGAGCGACGCGAGTCGGTCAATGCCGCGGGGAACCCCTTCGGACAAGGAGTGGAGCCGATGAATCGCTCGGGGGGTGAAGACCGGTTCCTCGCGTCCCGACGCGGCGAGCTTGCTCGTCAAGTAGCGTTCACACTCGGACCGCAGCAACGAAGGCAACGCGATCGACAACGACCACGGATCCACGGTTCGCTCCTCGTCATCCGCGAGTCGGAACACCTGAATCACGGTGAGTCGAGCCGCCGGATGAGCGTCGGCATGGACGAGTCGATCGAGATCGAGGCGATCGGTAGGGTCGGGCAAGTTCTGGCAATCATCAATGGCCAGGATGACTTGTTGCCGTTGCCACCGACAGAGCCGAAGCGCTTCGCCCAGCCGCTTCCAGGCCAAGCCTCGGCTGGCGCCTGCCGGAACACGTGAACCGAGGGCCTCGGCGAGTTCGGAGAACAGGGAGGCCCCATCCACCGGACTCGAGATCCTGGCGACTCGCCGCCAGGGAGTTCGCACTTCGCTGAGCAGTTGGGCGAGGACTCGCGACTTGCCCATCCCTTCCTTCTCTTGGAGGATGGCCAGCTTGCGTCCCGTCTCGACCGTCTCGATCAGGCGCGCAACCGCCTCTTGGTGCGCCTCGAGTGGGACAAACGGCGAGGACCGCGCATCGAACGGGTCTCGCGAGAGTTTCCAGTAACGCTTCCACACGGACGGAGGCCTCCTCAGGCAAGCGCGGGCTTCGGCATCGCGTTCCCTTCCTACGATCGGTAAAATCGGCCTTTTCCTTTGGTTGAACCGCAAAGGGTGGAGATGGCCGACCGCTTCTATTGCCCCGATCCCCCAGTCTCTGGCCGATTGACTCTCGAAGGCGATGAGGCTCGCCACCTCCTCCGGGTGCGCCGGCTCGGTTTAGGGGATCAGGTCGAGCTTTTCGATGGCCGGGGGTATGCCACCTGCGCCGAGGTCACGGCAGTGGGGCGCGATCGGGTCGAGTTGGTCGCCGTGGGAACCGCGTTGGCCGACCGAGCCTTGCCCTGCCGGCTGACCCTGGCGACGGCGGTTCCCAAGGGCGAGCGATTCGACTGGCTGATCGAGAAGGCGACGGAGCTAGGCGTGGCCAGGTTCGTCCCCATCATCACGGAGCGATCGGTCGTCGACCCTCGCGATGCCAAGCTCGAACGACTCCGCCGCCGGGTGGTCGAAGCCTCCAAGCAATGTGGCCGAAACCTTCTCATGGAGGTCGAGCGGCCCACCCCCTGGCCGGCCCTCCTCAAAAGCACCACGGATGACGTCCGCCTCCTAGCCCATCCGAGCGGATGTCTGCGCGGGCAGTGGCCGCGCGGGAACGCGGGGCAGGGCGGGTCAGTCACGCTCGCGGTGGGCCCCGAAGGGGGGTTCACCGACGCGGAGGTCGCCGACGCCCAGGCGAGTGGATGGTCGATCGTCGGCCTGGGTACGACCATCCTGCGTATCGAGACGGCCGGACTCGTCGGCGCTTCGGCGGTCCTGGCTCAATACGAAGGATAGGCCCCTCGAGCGGCCCGAGCGTGGAACGCGTCGACAAGGGTCTTCGGTGGCAAGTTTGGAATCGGCGAGGGCCGTCCGATCATCCCCGCCCTGACCCTCTTAACTCTGGCAAAACGGCCCACCGAACCCCCGATTGGTCAGGCGCACTTTGCCCGGCGCGAGGCGGTCATACTCCTGGTTGCAGGCGTCCTTTATTTCTCTTCTCAAGAACCCCAGAGTCGACCCAACCCCACTCACTTGCGCCGTTGAATCCCGCCCCGGACCTGGGAACCGGATCAGGTCCACTGGCCGCCCGACTTGTCCTGATAGATCGACCAGACGTAGCCGTCGGGGTCCTTCAGGGCAAACTCGCGCCAACCCCACGACTGGTCGGTCGGTTCGTTCGAGACGCTGAGCATGGCCCCCTCGTCGAGACAATGCTGATAGAAAGCATCAATATCATCGACACGCAACTGAAGATGGATACCAACACCCGGTCTGGTATCCGCGAATTCGGCGGCGTGCGCCTCTCGGGGATGAAGCATCAGGCTAAAATCGCCAATCCGAAGAATCGCAAGGCTGATCGGAGCGCCTTCTTCCTCTGCGTGGATTTGAGCGACCTCCGCGCCAACGACTTCATTATAGAACTCAAGCGACTTGAGCACGTCCTCCACATACATGAAGACGCTAGTAACTTGGCCCGCCATCCGCATCCCCCTCTCACCTGCCAGGAAATTCACCCGCCGGAGGATACCCCGAAGGACCTTTTCCCGCAACGGCGCACGCGGTCTGAATCAGGTGGCCCTGAAGCGGAAGCGGTTGGCCAACAAGCAGCTCGATCCCAGCCCCCTCGCGCAGAAATCAATCCTAAAAGTACAAGGGAACCAACACTCCCCGCTCGCCCTTGGGGGCGAGCGTTCGCTCCATCCCAATCCCACGCGAGGAACACTACTCCTCGCCCAGATGCACGTTTCCCGTCGAGGCTGGGGTCATTGCCTGGCCACAGCAGGTGAAGGACTGGTCGTTCTTCGAACAGGTGCACGGATTGATAATCTCAATCTCAGAGCCGCACTTCCGACACTGAAGCCGCTGACCAGCCGGAAATTTGACCTGATTGCTCGCGTTGCTCGCACTGATTTTCGTCGTCATCGCTCGACTCCTCATGGTTGATGGCCAGATCCGCGATGCCCTCGCTTCCCGATCGATTGGGTGGACGTTCCGCGGTTCGAGCCTCAGGAGATCGCGTTCACCCAACCCTCGAGCGAGCCCGCAGACGGCTCGAACCCAGGTCAAAGGCATCGACGATTTCAAAGATGCAAACGCCAGACCCAAACGTAGTGGAATTCAAGCGAACGACGTACGATGCCAATCGCCTCGGCTCGTATCGGAACAGATCGCGGCGGGCGGTGACTGGATCGCCATCGAACCTGTGCGCGAACCGCTACGAAGCGACCAGAAACGCAGGATGCGGGCCAAACGATCCTTCGTCGCCGCAAAGCTTCGCCACCCCTATTACACAATCACAATCAATTCACAAATTATTCATAAAAATGCCTGAATTCTTCTTGTAGGGTGGGCACGGCCCACCATTCCTATCTCCTTACCAGAGGGGAGGTTAAGATGGTGGGCCGTGCCCACCCTAGGGGACTTTCTCAACTCCCCCATTAATTTGGGGAACTCCGTGGACAATTCGATACTGAACACGTCCAATCAGCAGGCGGCCTGACCACGCCGACCACCACGGAGTTCCGCGCCATGGAGATGGTTGCCCACATCCGACGCCGCTTGGCCAACGCCCGAACCGTTCTGTTCGGTGCTCACGGCGAGATCACCCGACACGCCCAGGACCAGGGACAGAGCCGACAAAGCCTTTACCGCGACGCCGCCGCCGTCGTCGTTGCGGTCGAAGGGACGCTGACTCAACAGCGTCTCGAGGCGATCGAAGCTCGCCTGGCTGAGCAGACTGCCTTGCTGAAGCAGTTCGAGGCCCGACTGCAACGCGCCGTCGAGATCACCGCCGACATGCAAGCCGCGTTCGTCAGTAAGGCCCAGGCCGAAGGGGTCAGCCTCCCCGTCGCCCGTCGGCTCCTGGCCGTGATGCTGGGACCCAAGACGCCCAGCGTCGCGACCTTGGGCCGGGCCTCCGCCGCAGCGGCACGCCGCTCGCGTCAACTGCTCGAGGTGCTCGACGACGTCACGCGGCCCCGGGTCATGCAAGCGGCCGCCGATGAAATTTTTTCGGCCCGACCCCCGTCCTGATGACCGTCGAACCGGCGAGTCTCTGCTGGGTCACGGGCCTCATGACCGAGCGCCGCGATGGTCTGACGTGGGAGGCGAGCTTCGCCAAGCTCCCCGCCTTGCAGTACGTCGTCAGCGACGGTGGGACCGGCCTGCTCAAGGGGTTGGATCTGGTCCGGGCCGCGCGGCGGCGTGACGGTGAGACGCGACCGCTGGATCAATGCCTGGACGTCTTCCACACCGTCCGCGAGGGACGGCGCGCCCTGCGGTTGACCTGGCGGCGAGTCGCCAAAGTCATGGAGCAGGCCGTGGCTCAGGACCGGGTGGTCGCGCGCCGGGGACGGAACGGTCAGTCCTGCAAGGGCCATGGCGCCAGCGCGGCGGCGACCTGGAGTCGGGCCGAACGGATCTGGGATCAGGCGCTGGCCGTGGAGGCGGCCTGGGATCAGGCACGCGGGGCGTTGGAACTGTTCACCGCAGCGGGTCGGCTGCAGGATCGACCGCAGGCCGAGGCGATCCTGGCCGAGGCCCTCCCACGGCTGAGGGGAACGGAGTGGGCCAAAACCCGACGGCTGCTCAGCCGTCCCGAGTCCTTGGCCTTCCTGGATCGGGTGCAGGCGGGGTTGAGGGAATTGTCACTGGATCCCGCGGTCCTCGAAGCGATCCTCGAACTGGAGGGCCTGAGCCGCCAGCGCGATCGTTCGGCGGAGGATTCGGTAGCGGCCGCGGTGAGGCGGGGGCGAGTCCTGGTCCGCACGGTGCAGTTAGCCCGGGCTGATCCAGACTGGCCGGAGTCGGCGACGCGGGTCCGCCACGTGCTTCGCAACGCTTGGCGCGCCAGCAGCCTGGTCGAGTGCCTCAACAGTGTCGCGCGGATGCAGCAATCGCGGCACCGCCGGATGACACAAGGCCTGCTGGACCTGAAGCGACTGTACTGGAACCTTCGACGGTTCCGCACCGGCCGCCGACGTGACCAGACACCGTATGAGTTACTGGGGGTGGCGCTGCCCGCATTGGACTGGTGGGAGCTGCTCAAGCTATCACCTGAACAACTCCGCCAACATCTGTCCGCGCAAAGAGTTGGGGAATGAGAAAGTCCCCACCCTAGGGACTTTCTCAGCGAGGGTGGACAAGCGCGGACAGTTTCAGTAGTGGTCGCGTAGGCAGTAGGTGGCGCAGAAGTCCTTTTCCGGCAGAGCCTTGCTTCGGCTCCTCGGGCTGCCTTGGCCGCCCAAAGTGTCCGCGCTGTCCACTGGTCCTGGCATCGGCGGTGAGAAAGTCCCCCACCCTAGGGGAATCATTGGACCCACGATCACGACGCGGTCGCGGAAAAATGGGTTCGGCGAGGCTTACCGCGCCGCCTTGCGCAGGCCCATCTCATATGATACGTTTTACCCAACCCCCGGAATTCACGCGATTCGAGCGGCCTCAACGAAGGGGGCGACCGTTCAAGGAGCCTCGTCAACCGCGAAGAAATCCACGGTCTCACGGATGGCGGGGAGTAGAAATCCGACGGCCGAGTAGTGGCCGCAGTCAAACCACTCGATTCGTGGTCGACCCGCCGCCTCCCAGAGCGCCTTGGTTGATGCGGGGGGGATCACCTCATCGACATTTCCGGCCATCATGAAAAGGCGCTTGCCAATCAGGCGATGGGCGTAGGTGAGCGGGTCGAACGGGGTGGTCATGGTCTTGAAATCGGCCTGGGTTCGTCCCGATTTCAGCCAGAGGTCGCGATACTTGGCCGCCTCCGCCTCGGGCATCTCCCAGAGGATGCGTGCCAGGTCACCACCGGCGAGGAGGAGGGCCGCCTGCTTGATCGTGGGATCGATGGCGGCCGACAACGAGGCAACGATCCCCCCCAGGCTGATCCCGGTCACGCCCAATTGCTTCGAATCGACCTCGGGCCGACCCGCCAGCCAGGCCGTCGCGCGGCGGACGTCACACACGCCTTGTCGCATCGAGAGCAAGGATCGATCCATGTCGCCCGAGAGAAACCTCTTCTCGGTTCCAGCCGGCCGTCGCTCGCCGTAGTAAGGGAGTTTGACGAACAGCGAGGCCACACCGCGCTGGGCTAAGCGGGCCGCCAGGTAACGCGAGAGCGCGAAATCGGCCCCGAGGATATGCAAGACCACCACGGCCGGTCGTCGCACCGATCCCGCCGGACAAAAATACTCCGCATGAACCGTATTGTTTTCCGGGTCAGGGGTCGTGATCGGCGAGGGAAATCGAACGGCAAAAACCGAGTATGACGCCTCGGTCCGGATCAATTCGCGTTCATAAGGAAAGCGGGCCGCGGTGAGTCGGAAGAGTTCGGGTACGTCGGCCTCCGCCGACGTCGGCTGAAAGCTCGCTTCGCCCCGCTCCACTCCCCCCAGAGCGATCGTCAGGATCAGAAATAATCCGTTCATCCGAGGTCGGGCTCCGGTTGGTGAGGGTTCGAGCAGGTTCCACCCGGCGTGCGAGCGTCCTTGACTTTCCGCATCAACGGCGGCCGGCCGGGGCGGAAGCGCCTGGCATGATGACCTCCGTGGCCAGCGAAGTGGCACCGGAAGAGTCAGGTGCGGGAGTCGGTGGAAGCCCCAAGGTCGAGTCCTCTGCCTCGGGAGTCTTCCAGTCGAGGCTCATGAGCTCGGCCCATCGATTCAATTCGGGGACCGTCTGGAAGACCAGTTTCATCGTGACAGCAATCGGCATGGCGAGGATGAGACCGACGAGTCCCCAGAGGAAGCCCCAGAACAGACAGGCGATGAGCACCGTGGTCCCATTCATGTCGAGCGATCGGCCCATGACGAACGGGGTCACGATGTACCCCTCGATTCCGACGGCTGCGAGATAGACCGCCGCCACGATCAGGGCGTCGCCGATCGAGCCCGACTGACCGAGCGTGATCAAGGTGGGCAGGCCTCCCCCGATCATCTGGCCGACGTAAGGAATGAAGTTCATCAAGCCCGCGAACAGGCCTAACGCAAAGGGGAACTTCACATTCAGGCCCCAGAGCGACAGGGCCAACACGATCCCGAGCCCGAGGTTGATGATCGTTCGGGCCACCAGGTAGTTGCGAATCTGCCGGGTCAAGCGGCCGAGGATTCGGGCCGCCGCATTCGCATCGCCGGGAGTGGGCGCGAAGAAGCGGATCACCTTCGTCGTCAGCATATCGCTCTCGGCGAGCAGAAAGAGAACGAGGATCAGGATGAAGAACCCCTGGGCCACACGAATCGAGAGGTCCGCCAGCCCGATGCTCAAGGAGTCGATGACCATGGCTCGGTTCGCGTCACCAAGCAGGTCGATCGTCCCCGGCTCGGGCAAGATTCCCCGCATTGACGGGTGATCGCGAATCATGTCATTGATGCGATGACTGATTCGTCCGGAAAGCCGTTCGATGTCCGCGGGAAGCGTGTTGGCCGCCTGAACCAGGCTTTCCGCCGTCAGGCTCGCGACATACAGTCCGCAAAGCACGGTTAACAAGAAGAGAACGACCGCCGCTCCCGTCGGACTCAGCGGGAGCACGCGACGGAGCAGGTTTGTGACAGGGTGGAGCATGCATGCCAGCACCAGCGCCAGCGCAATCGGGATCAGGATTGCTTTGAGCAGATAGAGCGCGGCAATCACACCGAGAGTGGCCAGAACCACCAGGGAGGGACTGGTCAGTTTGGTGACTCGATCCACTCCAGCCTCCTCGACCGCCTGCGCATTCTGCTCACCATTCCACTCGATCCATCATCACTCGCCACCGCCAGGTTGGCAAGAGTCGGAAGGCCCGCTCGCCCGCGTCCGCTCGATCCGATCCGGGTCGGCGAAACGGCGGAGCAGCCCCTTCAGAGTCGTGTCCGCGGCCGGCAGCACCGCACTGACGTCCTCGTCACTCGCTCCTGAGACCGGAACGATTCCATCCCAGACTAATCGTAAGGGCCAGCCAAGTGTCTCCGCCGTCCGGTTGAATCGCTCCTGGAGCCGAAGGGCCCAGACCACGCCCCAATGGTCGCGAAACCAGAGCCAGGTCGAGTCGCGTCCCCGACGAGCCCGGTCGACCTGTTCCGCGCTCCGAAACGCCGTCCAGGCCGAGACCGCCAGGCTCCAGGGAATGACCGACCAGAGTCTGGCCCCGTAGTTTAACCTCAAGTCGCTTCGCGTGAGGGCGAAATACTCGCAGACGAACCCAAACCCGAGCCAGGCCGCCGCGCGCCCATAGCGTGTCGGCAGATAGTTCGTCACACCGGCGATGACCACAAGTGCGTAAAAGAGGCTCCAGGGAGCGTCGAGCCGCAAACGACTCAGGCCTTGCGCCTTCCGGGCCCACCCTGGTCCTTCGAGCCAAGGGATCAAGAAGACAAGTACCAGAAGCGCCATCAAGATCGCCCAGGCCCCACCGCCGGGCCGTCGCGCGTTCAAGACCGAGATCAAGGCCGCAAACGAAGCAAGCACCGAGAGATAGACGAGATGACCCGCCATCGGCCGACCCGAATCGAGCGACTCGATCCCGGCCACTCCCTGCGAGATCAGGCCGATGAGGAGCGCAAGACCGCCCCAGCTCACGGCAGGGCGAAGCTCCGTTCCTCGAGCGCCTCGCCAAGCCGCCATCCAGGGGATGAAAGCCGTTGCCAGTGCCAGTCCGACGCACGCAGGCGCCCACCCAGGCTCGAAGATCAGGGCCAGGCCCCCAAGCGCCAGGACGAGCGGGATCCCGATGCTCCTTGGGCTCAA
The DNA here is from genome assembly GCF_045290345.1 of Singulisphaera photorubra. Classification (GTDB taxonomy): domain Bacteria; phylum Planctomycetota; class Planctomycetia; order Isosphaerales; family Isosphaeraceae; genus Singulisphaera. The sequence goes on from NZ_CP155447.1 coordinate 10,152,018, forward strand.
GCGACTCGCTCCAGAGGAAATTGGGACAACCTTGGAAAAATAGCTAAGTTCATCGTCACCCTTCGAAACCAGCTTGTACACTAGTGTGTTCGGTCTTGATTTGCGATAGGAAGGGACGGGACACCATGTTGACGGCGACCATTGGAACCGCCTTGATCATTTGCCAGTCTGCGCTCGGCGGTCACGGCCATCATGGCTCGAAGGTTGAGGCTTGCGACAGCTGCGGCGAGAAAAGTGGAGTCATCCTCGCGACCGTCTCCCGGCTTCAAACGTCCCCGCGCTGGCGGGAGCGAGACGACGCCGCCAACGATCTTCGTGATTTCGATTGGCGGTGCCACCCTGAGATTGTCGGCGTCCTCGCGTTCACACTCTTGAACGACCCTGAGGAAGAGGTCCGAGAAGAGGCTGCCGAGTCGTTGGCCAAGATGGCCCCTTGCCTCCCGGTGGCCCACTCCGCGCTCAGCCAGGCCGCGGAGAACGACCGCGATTTTGCGACCAGGCACTGGGCTCGTAAAGGTTTAAAGGCGCTGCGCGGCCGCTGCGAAGGGACGTGTGAGGTCTGCGTGCCAGGCACGTCCGACGAAATCGTTCTCCCGACTTCAATCGTCGGCGAAACGTTCGCACCGGGCTTGCCGGTCATTCCTGGCAAGACCTTGGGAGTACCGCAGTTCGAGTCGAGCGTCGACTCATCCATCCCCCTCGCACCATTCCCGACGGACTCCCCGGCGGTCGAGTCCTCGCCCCTCGCACCGATCGAGGCCTCGCCGATTCCCCCGGTCGATTCGAACGACATGTCGCTCGAGCCGTTGCCGCTCGAGGCTCCCGGCCCGTCGGCCGCCAGGTCGGGCCCGAAAACGAGTCGGCCCGAGGAGACCAAGAAGGTGGCTCAGGCCCCGAGCCGGCGGCGATCCTTGCCTCGGTTCATGCGGATTCCGTCGTCCCTGCTGGATCGCTGATCAAGGCTGGTTACTGACGTTGCAAGGCTCCGCGAGTCATCGAGGATGGGTCGCGGGCCACTTTTTCGGCGAAGACGCGGAACGACGCCACGATCGGGCGAAGTGCGCCGAAGATTTCGATGGCCGTCACCGACATCTTGTTCAGGTTGTCGTGGAGCTCGCTCTCGAGGAGCAACTTCTGAATGCTCCCGTCCGGGTTCAGACGTCCCCGGCCATCATTCAGCGCCCTGGATAACAAGCTGAGATCGCTCGCGATCAAGTTGAGCCGGCGAAGGGTCACTCCGAACTCGGTCACGGGCACGGAATTGGCGGAGGCCCCAAGGTCTTTGAAGAGCGGCGAAGCGCTGGCCATGCTCGAATCGAACCGCGCAAAGCTCGAGGAGAAGCGGTCGATCCCCGTCTTCAAGGCCGCCTGAGTGGCCGGGTCGAGCGTCTCGTTCACCTTCTGCGAAACTTGCCGGAGATTTGCCACCGCCGGCTGGAACTCTTTCTCGTTCGACAGGATGAAGCGATCAATCCCGTCCGCCGCGGAAGCCACTCTTCGACCGGTCTGCGTCCAGATGTCGATGAATTCACCGATCTGCTCCGCGCTCTTGGTCATCTTGGCGATACCATTGGCGGCCAGGTCGATCGACTGCAACGTGGACCCCGCCTTCTCAAACGCCTTGGTCGCCGCGGCCAGCGCCTTGGACGGATCGGGGGCAATCGCGCCCTCGATGACCGGGGCACCGATGGGTGTCTTGGACATCGCGAGTAAACCAGGACCGGTCCCCGGTAACAGGTCGATCGTCACGTCACCGATCAGCGAGCGAGACAGGTGCGGAACCGTCCCTGACTTGATCTTGAATTTCTTCTCGAGCGAGAGGGTGACGAGCACGCCATCCGGCTTGTTCGGCCGCTCGTCGAAGACGATCGCCGTGACCACGCCCACGCGGATCCCGCTCTTGCGGACCGGAATCCCCTCGGCGACTCCCGGTGCCTCGGCATAGTGAACGACGACGTAGCCATGTTCGCGAAACAGTTGCGGAGATTCGCCGAACCAGACGATCAGCATGGTCAGGACCAACCCCGCCACGATGACAAACATCCCGATCCGGAACTGCATGACCCGTTCGTTCATGAACATCCTCTCTCGGGAAGCAAGCGGCTAGCTATTGCCTCGATTCTGGGCCATTTCTCGGAGGCGTTCGCCTGCCTCGCCCCGGACAAACTGCCGGACGCGCGCATCGGGGTGGTCTTCCAGAGCATCGGGGGGGCCATCATAAAGGATCTGCGACTCTCCGGCGGGGAGCCGAGCCAACGGATAAAGCATCACCACCCGGTCGGCCACCTTGAGGACCGTCTTCATGTCGTGGGTGACGACAATCCCGGTCGCCTTCTTGGTCACCGCCGTCTGGAGAATCAGTTCATTGATCACGTCGCTCATGATCGGATCGAGGCCGGTCGTCGGTTCGTCATAGAGCATGACCTCGGGGTCCAGCGCCAGGGCTCGGGCCATGCCCACCCGCTTTCTCTGGCCCCCGGAAAGCTCGGCCGGCTTCTTGTGCTCGAGACCGACTGGCAAACCGACTTCCTGTAATCGATCGGCGACGATCTTACTCAAAGTTTCTTCGTCGTAAAGGTTATGTTCGCGAGGCCCGAAGGCCACGTTGTCGTAGATTGTCAGACTGTCAAAGAGTGCGGCCATTTGGAAAAGGAAGCCGAACCGAAGCCTGGTCCTGGTCAATTCATGTTCGTCGAGCGTGGCCAGATCGCGGCCATCAAACTTGACGACGCCTCGAGTCGGACGCAGCAGACCGATCATCAGCTTGAGCAAGACCGTCTTACCGCACCCGCTCTCGCCGATCACACAGAGCGTCTGCCCCGACCGAACCCGCAGGGTGATATCACGCAAAACCGTCTGCTGACGGAATCGCATGGTCAGGCCAAGCATCTCGATGATCGCCTTGGAACCGCCCTGCGGCTGCAGTTGCGGCGGATGCTCAGTCCCGCCTCCGCTCATATCAGCCCCCCCGCTTGCGGCCAGATGGACCGGTAGACGGCGTTCCAGGCGATCCCGATCGTCAAGTCGAGGAACAGGATGGCGATGAACGAGTAAACGAATGCCTCGGTCGCAGCGCGTCCCACTCCCTCGGCGCCCGCTCGGGAATGAAATCCCCGATGGCAACTGATCAATGCAATCGCCGCGCCAAAGAAGAAGCTTTTGAAGACGCCGGCGAACAGGTCCATTCCCCCGACATATTCGCGTGAGTGTTGCCAGTAGGCAAACGAATCAACCGCGAGAAGCTGGGTACTGATCACCGCACCGCCGATGACCCCCATGAAGTCGGCCATGAGGGTCAGCAAGGGAATCAGGAGGAAGCAGGCGAGAAACCGGGGGACGACCAGGTAGTTGATCGGGTTGGTGCCAAGCGCCGAGAGGGCGTCGATCTGTTCGGTCACGCGCATCGTCCCGAGCTCGGCCGACATCGCCGAGCCGACGCGGCCCGCGAGCATCGTCGCCGCCAAGACCGGTCCCAGTTCCTTCACCAGCGAGATGTTGATCACCGAGCCGAGCCGAGTGGCCAGGCCCATCATCGCGAACTGGCTGTGGGCTTGCACCGCGAGGACCATGCCGATGAACGTTCCCGTAATTGCGACGACCGGCACACTTGAGACGCCGATCGCGTAAAAACTCGGGACGAGCGTCGACCACTTCGGCCTGCGTCGAAAGAGCCAGGAGATGGTGAGCGCCGAGAAGAGTCCGACGTCGCCAATGTCGGCGACCATGTCGAAAATCTGCTCGCCCACGCGATGGACGGGCGTCGCGTGAAACGCCGGATTTGAGGCGGGCGGCGAGGCGACGGCCATCCTGGGGACGCTCCTTCTGAAACCAATTCGCGAGTGGCTCAACTCGGGACGGATGAAAGGTGAGCGCGTCTGGTCGGCCGCGAAACTCCCTTCCCTGGGCGTTTAGGCCATTCTCGGCATTTGTTCGATTATTGGCAAGGCCGACTGCCATGCGAAGCTTCCCTTCCTCCCTCGGCTCTCGTCCAAGATCGCGAGGTGCTCAAATCAGGGGTGCCCCCCGGCTCGGGTGGCGCGTCTCTTGAGAAGCGTCCTTTATTTGCGGTATCCCGCCTCTTGGAACCGATGCAGGTCCTTTCGCGAGTGACTTCTTTCGCATAATATTGTCTGGATGAAAGACGGCAATCACGATCGAATGTGTTGCCGGGCCTGCAACCCGTTGGAATTTCCTCCGTCGGGCGGAGGGCGGCGATCGTGATGCATTTGGAAATCGACTGCGACGACAATCCCGATTCGGGAAGCACCGTCCCATGACCAAGTCACACGCATGTCCGGAATGCGGTGGGAGCCTCCCCCCCAACACGCCACAAGGGCTCTGCCCGAGATGCCTGTTGGGAGCGGCCATATCGGACACGATCTCCTATGCGCCCGGGGGTTCCACGCCGACCGGCAACCCGCAGACACCCGCTTGGCCCATGGACCTTGAAACCTTCCGGATCGCGGTCGTCGAACTCGGATTGATGGGGGCCGAAGAATTGGCGTCCTACGCCGCCGCGGCGTCCGTCGACGTTTCCGGTCTGGCCCGCGCCCTGGTCAGGGCCCGCAAGCTGACGCCCTACCAGGCGGGGGCCCTCACTCAGGGCAAGGGCCGGGGACTGCTCATCGGAAACTACCTCGTCCTGGAGAAACGCGGACAAGGGGGGATGGGGATCGTCTTCAAGGCACGGGATCGACGGACCGGTCGATTGGTCGCGCTCAAGATCCTGCCACCGTCGTTCGGACGCGATCCCGAGGCGGTGCAGCGGTTCCGTCGCGAGTTCAAGCTGGCAAGCCGCCTGAACCACCCCAACATCGTGGCCGCTCTGGATGCTGATGAGGATCGGGGGGTCCAGTTCCTCACCATGGACTACATTGAGGGACACGACCTCGACGACCTTGTTTCCGAGGTTGGTCCGCTGCCGATCAAGCTGGCGACCCACTGCCTGATTCAGGCCGCCAGTGGGCTGGAAGCCGCCCACGCCCAAGGAATTGTTCATCGCGACATTAAACCGAGCAACCTGATGCTCGACAGTTCGGGGGCGGTCCGGGTGCTCGACCTCGGTCTCGCCCGCGTGATGGAGGCTGCCAGCCCGATCGGCCAATCCGTGGACGGGTCTGGAGGCTTGACCCTGAGCGGTGCCTACATGGGGACCGTCGATTTCGTCGCCCCGGAACAGGCGGATAACTCGAAGAAGGCCAACCACCTGGCCGACATCTATAGCTTGGGTTGCACGATCCACTTTCTCCTGACGGGCCGGTCGCCGTTCGATGGCGACACCATGCTCAAGCGGCTCATGGCCCACCAAACTCGTCCGGCCCCGTCGCTCCGCGCCGCGAGGCCGGACGTGCCCGCTGCGCTCGAAGACGCGTATCAGGCGATGATGGCCAAACGACCGACCGATCGTCCCCCCTCCATGACGCGGGTCATCGCGATGCTCGAGGCCTGCCAGGCTTCGGCCAACGAGTCGAAGGAAGCCCGAGCGACCTTGAAGACGTTCGCCGGCACGGTGATGCAGCAGGCCAGCCCCAAACGCCAAGCTTGGGACGTGGAGTCCGCCAACTTCACCCGCCCAACGCTCAGGGATCATCCGAGACTCGATCCCCACCTGAATCTTGCGGATCTGGGGATCGATTTCCGCGACGACGAAGAAGAAAACGCTGGCCCCGCATACGAGGAGGTGGGACCGCCGAAGTTCCGACGGCTGGGGGCGATCGGAGAGCGCTTTCGACGTCAGCCGGCTGAGCTCGTCCTCTGGGCTTTCGCCCTGCTCGGATTCTGCGTCGCCGCCTCCATGCTCGTTCCTCGCCGGAGACTTGAGCCGCCAACGGTCCGGCAAGCCGAACCCAAGCCATGGGCCGTCGCCCAAGCGAAACCAGAGCCATGGGCGGCCCAACCGAAGTTTGAGGAAGCGATCGAGACGGAGTCTGCGCCCAACTCCGAGCCCAAAGTGAGCGTTCCCCACAAGACGCCACGACCAGTTCCGTACCTGCACGTGAAGCCAAAAATAAAGTGGAGACACAGGAAAGGCCCACCACGCCTCCCATTGAACCAACCGTTCTTGAAACCCCGGCGCCAGGCACCATCCTGTTCTCGGACGACTTCAGCGATCCGGCCAGTGGCTGGCCCCAGATGAGCGTGGAAGAGTTGGCCAAAAAGCAGGCCACGACCTACGGCTACGAGAATGGTGTCTGGTACAGCCAGTCTCGAGGCGTTGCCCAGTACGTCGGGAAGCCACTCGCTCCTCCGCTTCCCGAATTCGAGGCCGAGATCCAGGTGCGGGTCGTTGGGAAGGCGACGTTGAACCGCGGGTCGGCGGTGATCCACTTCTTCGCGGAAGAACCAGGGCAGACGATCGAGAACAGCAGACGCAGCTTCCAGGTCCGAATCGACGGCCAAGGCAAGCTCTACCTTGAAGCGCGAGAGAGCAAGGACAAACTCGAAGCCGTCGTGCCCTGGATGGGCCCGGTCACCCACCCTGCGATCAAGAAAGGGGGGGAGCTCAATTCGATCAAGTTCCGCGTCTTCAAGCACCAGTTGGAAATCTTCGTGAACTCAGAGAGCGTCTGCGAGCCGGTGGAATTCGACTGGAGCCTGATTCCCATGCGGCTCGGCTTCGGGAGCGAGTCCCAAGCCGGCGTCGTCCGCGTCGAATGGGATCGCGTGGAATTCCGCAAGCTCGATCCAAGCACCGCACCCGCCCTCCGACTCGGTCCCGTCTTTTATTCTGATGACTTTAATGATCCCACCAGCGGCTGGTCGCTCGACAGCACAGGCATGTGCAAACGCGAATACGACAACGGCCTCTTCTCGTTCTTGGCTCAGCGAGGTTGGGACGGTTCCTTCACCGCGGAGCGTGCCAGCAAGTTATTGCCACACAACTTTCAGGTCGAGGTTGTGGGCCGAATCCTCGCCGAAGCGCCGATCGTCAAGGGAGCATGGGGAGTCATCATCGGTCGCGAAGACGGTCGAGGCGTCGACATCAAGATTGACCGCAATGCCGTGCTGACCTTGGTCCCATCGTTCTGGGGCGCAGAGAAGTTTCCCAACGATCAACGAGTCGGCCCGATCGTCCATCCCGCCATTCGACCTGCCGATCAGTTCAACAAACTCACGGTCCGGGTCAAGAACCGGGAAGTCCAGATCTACGTCAATTCCGTCCGCGTCTGCGAACCCATCTCGATCGACTGGGACTTGCTCCCTGCCGCGGCCCACTTCAATTTACAAAAGCCCGATTCAGACACGCGATTACGCGTGGATTACGACCGGATCGAGCTCCGAGAGCTCGCACCGTGAACGGCGCCCCGTTCCTCGCGCGATGACTTCACGCACACGCCTGCGAAATCGAACACGCCCCCATCCTGGATCCCTGGTGGGACCTGGACGGGGGCGTGGCGAAGCTTCACGTTCAGTCTCGAGCCGGGCTGGCTCAGCTCAGTTCAGCTCAGGATCGCTTGGCGATGGCGTGTTCCGACCCTTCGGGAACCTCGTCCGACGTGTAGTCGAACCAACGTTCGTCGAACTCGATCCGCCGCTTCTGCTTCATCGCCAGGTTGCTGGTCAACGCGATGACCGCGTCGGCGAGGGCCACTTCACCCCGGCAGCGAGGCTGATGTTCCTTGTCCTCGTGGTAGTTCGACTCGTTGCCATGGCGAATGCAGTAGGCGAAGTGCTCGAGTTCTTCGCGGTAACCGCGTGACGGGTCGGCCGTGGCCAGGCCTCCCAGTGCAGTCGCCGCGGACGGACCGGCCGTGCTCGGGCTGGCTTCGATCAGCGGCTTCTTGCCTGCCTTCTCGAGCGCGATGCTGGTCAAGCGTGAGGTCCCGGAAGCGCCCGCTTCCTTGTAAAGCAGGATCTCCTTCTCCTCCTCGATGATCATCGTCCCGCGAGAACCCATGATCGTCTCGCCGTACTTCTCGAACGAGTTGGTGTTGATCGAGGAGTAGGTCACGACGACGTGATCGTGCTTCGCCTTGCCGGGGAACTCGAAGGTGACGAAAACGTGGTCGTCCACCTCGCGACCGTCGGTATAGAGGTACGTACCGCCGATGCCCGTCACGGCCAACGGGTGCTTCTTGCCCAAGAAGATCGAGCAAGCGTCGAGCTGGTGGCTGCCGAGCTCGGCCATCAAGCCGGCGCCTGTCTTGTTGTAAAGCCTCCAGCGCACCAGTTGGTCGAGGCTATCGTATCCGTACTTCTTGAAATCAACCTTCTTGTCCAGGTCGTCGATCTTGGGCTTCCAGCCGTCGAGGTAGACGATGCTCCCGGCTTCGTCGCGAAGCGGCACGACCAGACCCGTCTCGGGGTCGAAGACCGGTTTGCCGTCCTTGAGCGTCGGCGCGGGGCGTGCGTTGTTGCGATGCCAGAGGGCGCGAATGTGTCGGACGTCGCCAAGGAGGTCGTTCTGGACGAGGTAGTTGGCGTTGTCGTAGAGCACCGAGTAATGCCGCTGGTGGCCGATGGCCAGAAGCTTGTTCGTCTCCCGAGCAACGCGGCACATCTCTTTACATTCACGGACGTTATGCGCCATCAGCTTTTCGCAGAAGACGTGCTTGCCCGCTTTCATCGCCTCAATGGCGATCGGCGCGTGGAGCCAGAGCGGCAAGGCGATCACGACCACTTCGACGTCGGGATCGGCGAGCATCTCCTTGTGGTCGTTGTACTTCTTGAGCTTCTTGACGTCTTCGGTGGTGTACTGCTTGTGCGCGGAGAACTCTTTGACGGCCCGCGCCTGGTTGGACGGCCGGATATCGCAATAGCCGATGTAGTCCAGGTAGTCGCGGTTATGATCATGGATCATGGCCCCGCAACCTTCATTGCCGGTGCCGATGATCGCAGCGCGAACTGGGGGCCGGTCCAGCTTCTCATAGCCGAAGTAGAAGGCGCCAAGGGCCGGTGCCGCGGCGGCGGCCTTGAGTACGTCGCGGCGAGAGACGCCGAGCACGCGGTTCGCGTTCTCGCGGCCCAGGGTACGCTGCTCGGGGGTCAAGCTACCCATTTGATGAATCCCTCTCGGGTCAGGAGGTCCTGGGATGGTTCAAACCGCTCAGGGGCAAAATCGGTATCGGGCCAGTGGCTTTGGCCAATCATCGAGGCTAGCGAGACCGTGCGGACGCAGGCTCCGACTCGGCTTCGGCAAGTTCTCGGGCCAGCTCGCGACGGCGACGGCGGCCGCCGAAGAGCAGGGCGTCGATCCCGATCCAGGAGCCGGTCGGAATGCAAGCCAGGGCAAGGCACGCAAGCATCTCGATCAGGTTCTTGTTGACGATGAAGTAGTGTCCCTCGGCCATCGGGTTCGCTGGTAAGCCGGGCCAGGGGGGCATGCTCAGGTAGATCTGGCCGAGGAAGACCGCGCCCGCCAGGGCCGCGAGCGGCGAGAAGAGGCCGAGAATCAGGCAGACCCCCATGATGACCAGCCCCCACATCGTCGACAGGTTGACCCAATCGAGCGTGGTGCGTGGGGGCACAACGGGTCCGGCGGACTTCTGCTGCTCCGGAGTGGCCAGCAGCGTGACCGCGCTCCGCAACGACTCACCTCGCGCATCAAGGTCGGCGATCAATGACCTGCGATCCGCATCGAGATCTTTGCGCTTGGCCGCGGCCCGTTCACGTTCATACGAGAGGGCGTTGGGGTTTTGTTCGATCGCCTGGACTTTTCCCAACTCGACGAAGTACTTCCGCCGATTCTCTTTCGTTTCATGATCCTCGAACCAGATGTCGGCGTAGTCTTCGCTATCTTTGAGCTCGAGCTGAGCTTTGTCGCGCTGCGCCTGGTCGAAGTGGTAATGCGAGGCGATCCGGTCGACATCCGCCTTCCAGCTAGCCTTGCGATCATCGGGATTGAGCTTGTGAATGCTGTTCACATCGGGGATGAGCCCACGGAACACAGGCGCAAGCGGCCCGGTCGAAAAACGGAGATACGGCTCGGCTGTGAAGGCCTTGCCCGCTTTCCGCGTGGTCTCGACCTTTTCCAGCCCTTCGTAGAGGAAGTGCCAGCCAATCGCGATCCTCAAGAGCACGAGGAAGAGCGCCCCAAGAAATCCGGGATAGTAACGTCGCGAGGCAGCCAGGGGAGTCCTCCTTTGCTCAGAACAACGAGCGAATCAGGAAAGTAAGCTTCGGCCCCAATTTTTCAGGGGTCCCGCAAGAAATCATCGTCGGTCAGGTTGAGGGTGACGATCGATGGCGAACCATCGACATCGCCTTCGTTCACAAAAATCGCCCCGATCTCCGGATGGGCGGTCACATAAGCCGCCGCGGCATCGGGGCCGAGCAAGAAGAAAGCGGTCGAGAGGGCGTCGGCCTCGGCCGCCGTGGGGGCCACGACGGTGACGCTGGCCGGGCCAAACGCCGGCTCACCCGTCCTTGGGTCGAGGATATGGCCATAGACCCGACCGTCGGCCTCGAACTGCTGAAAATCGGTGCCCGAAGTTCCCATTCCCCGGTTCCGGAGCCGAAGCACCCCGAGCGGCGTCTCGGGCTGGAACGGGTTACGGACCGCGATTTCCCAACGGTCGCCGAATCGTCCGGGGGGAGAGCCAAGGGCGTACAGGCTCGATCGTCCCCCGTGAATCAAGGTCGAGGTCGGCCACCAGTAGGCTTCGACGACTTTGACCGCGCAGTCGATCGCGTAGCCCTTACCGATACTCCCAAGGTTGATCGCCACTCCGGCGCGGTCAAACGCCACCGTTCGTCGCTCGGGATCGAGCGTCAAATGGTGCTGGCCAGTTCGGTCCCGAGCCTCTGCCAGGACGGCCGCCTCGGGCACATGCTTTGGCCCCTTGAAGAACCCCCAGGCCGCGGAGAGGGCGCCGGTGGCGACGTCATATGCTCCACCCGTCGCCCGGCCCAGTTCCATGGCGCGCTCGAGCAAGTGGAACAGGCCTGGCTCAACCTCGATCGGTCCGAGATGGGCCGACGCGTTCAGCCGGCTGACCTCCGAATCATCCCGATAGACCGTCAACTGGGTCTCGAGCTCGTCGATCCGGTCGAGAACCCGACCAGCCAGGTCGGCCGCGCCCGGGGTGTTGGCTGCGAGCCGCACCTCGAAATACGACCCCATCGCCGGCCGAGTCGCCTTGATCAGGTCGCCGGAGCTCGGACGATCGCTCGAGAGGGGGTCGGAGACAGGCGTAGCGTCGTTGAACCGCCGAAGGCGCAACAGATCGCGACGGTTGACGCGGGGACGCGGGTGCCTCACAGAACACCTCGGCAGCCAAGAAAAAAAAGAGGCCAGGGCAGGAGAGTCGAACTCGTCTGAGAGCGGCTGCGGCCACGGGGGAAGAACGGCCGTTGGCCGCTAGCGAGGGGCAAGCCTTTACTCAGTATAACCGATCATGTTCCGGCGAAAAGGGGGTTACCGCCCGATCGTCCTGGACGCACGACGAGAAACAGGGCGTGTTCTATGGTTCCAAAAGGCGTGAGGCACGAGCCCAGCGGCGTTTGCGAACCGAAATGGAAAAGGCGGGGATGATGACATGGATGCGCAGGTTGACTCCGGGAATGCCGGACCTGGTCTTCGGTGTCGTCCTGGTCACGGTCTTGATCGGTGGCCGGACGGGTCTGCTGAACGACCCGGGGACGTTCTGGCACGTCCGGCTCGGCCGCGAGATCATGCGGACGGGCGATGTTCCCCGGTTCGACACCCTGACTTACACCAAGGAGCGGACCCCCTGGGTCGACCAGTCCTGGGCCTTCGACCTGGCCCTGGCGGCGGTCGTGGACCGGGGCGGATGGTCGACGGCGATCGCGGTCACCAGCCTCGCCCTGGCGGCATTTTATGGGAGTCTGGCGCGCCGGCTCATGCGCGAGGGGATCGCCCCGATCATCGCCGCGGTGGTCACGATTCTGGTGGTCGGGATGAGCACGATCCACTTCTTGATCCGCCCTCATCTCTTCACCCTGCTCTTCGTTTTCTGGATGCTCCAGCTCTGCCAGCGCCAGCATGAGCGCGGGGGCTGGACTATTCTGCTCGCGCCTTGGCTGATGGTACCCTGGGCCAATATTCACGGTGGCTTCCTCGCCGGCCCCCTGATCCTCCTCACCGCCGGCTTCGGGCATGCCATCTCGGGTCCGTGGAACGAATCGAAAAAGCGCAATCTTTTAATATTCGCGGCGGCCTTCGTCCTTTGTCTGCTGACCCCGCTGATCAATCCGTATGGGATCGGGCTCTATCGCCACGTATTCCATTTGCTCAGAACGAGCGGTGTCACGCAACTGATCCAGGAGTACCAGCCAATTCCGTTTGGCAAGCCTGAATTCCGCGTGGTCGAGTGGTTCATCCTCGCCCTGATTGCCTTGCCGACATTCTCCTCCCGACGGATGAGTCGCTACGACCTCACCCACAGTTTGGTCTGGCTCCACTTTGCGCTGGGATCGGTCCGCCACGTCCCCCTCTTCGCGATTGTCGTCGCGCCGGGGTTGGCAAAGCTCCTGGACGGTTTGCCGCTTGCCTCTCGCGACCTCGGACGGAACAGTGCCCGCTGGACCCTCTGGCCGATGGCCATCTCGGCAGGTGTGTTTCTCGCCCTCGTCTCCGGGATCAGTTTCGGAGGCTTCAGCCCCGAGAAATGGCCCCTCAACTCGCTCGCAATCCTCGATCAACAGCCGGTTGAATCTCGCCTTTTCCACGAGCAGGACTGGGGAGGTTTGATCGAGGCCGAGTGCCGTCCCGTCCGCCAAGCCTACGTCGACGATCGGTTCGAGCTCTTCGGCAAAGCGAGCCTCCTCAACTACTTCAACGCCCTGCAAGGAGGTCCCGACTGGGATGAGCTTCAGGCCCAGGAGCAATTCCGCCTGGTCTGGATCAAGCCCGAGCGTGGCCTGGCGAAACGGCTCACCGCCGACCCGCAATGGCAGACCCTCTCGCGTGACAGTGTCTCGGTCCTGTTCGGCCGAAAAGCCGATCAGCCCGGACAACGGAGCTCGGATCAGGCGCTCGGAAAAATTCGGGTGAGAAGCGACAACACGAACTCGTCAGGGGGTGTTCCTCGACGAGGAACACCCCCTGACACCTCGGCTCTGGAATCTCCACTCGACTAAGAGTCTGTCCCAGAAGGTGAATCCCACGGGAGCTTTTGAATGATCTGCTGGGTGCCATGCGGTTCCGTACTCGGAACCCATGCGGGAATGCCTTGGCCTGGCGCGCACGGGTTCCGAGTACGGAACCCGTGGCACCCAAACGGCCTTCAATTTTCGGTTTCCCTGAACTTACGAGACAGACTCTAAGAATCACCAGGGCCGGGGCACTGTCCGATCATTTCCTTCCGGTCAGTGCGTTGAGAATCAGCATCTCGAGCTGCTCATACTGCCGCGCCTCGCGGAGCTCCTCGACCTTCTTCATATCGAGCTCTCGGACGATCTCGAGCAGGCGCAGGAACATCGTCTTGGAGTGGCTGAGGTGCTTCATCGAGTCTTCGACGCTGGTGGTCCGCATCGCTTTGACGTCGAGGCCCACGCATTCGCCGTTACGGCCGAAGCCGTTGGTCTCGAGGGTCAGCACCTGGTCGAAGGCCCGACGCAGGTCAACAGATCCGAAGACCTTGTCCTGATCGTACTTAAGCCCGTTCTGGTCGTTCAGGTGGACGCTCCAGAGTTTGTTGTGATAGAGTGCGTACGCCATGTCGTCGGCCGGATCCAGGCCCGCGAGAATCGAGTGAGCGCTCTCGATCAGGACACCGGAGCGGCTCGGGTCGACCGTCTTGTAGGCGATCCCGACCATATGGCCGACGGTGGGCAGGTAGGCCTGATCCATCGGCTCGTTGGGCTTGGCCTCGCCCATCACACGGATGTCCGGGTCATGCTCGAGGATCGTATTCCAGGCGTCGACGATCCGGCCGACCGCGGTCTTGGCGTCCTTGGCCTCGCGGATGTAGGAACCTTCGCGAGCGAGCCAGAGGACGTAGTTGCGGCAGCCGACTTCACGGGCGATGTCGACGGCGCGCTTGGCCCGATCGAGGGCGTACTTGCGATCGCTCGCGCTGTTGGCTGTGAATCCGCCGTCGACGGTCCGGGGATCTTCCCAGAGCCGAGGGGCGACGATCTCGACAAACAAGCCCTCGCCGTCGAGCATCGACTTGACTTCCGCCACCCCTTTGAGCGTGGCGGGCCAGTCGAGGTCGGCCGGAACGATGTCGTCGTCATGCATTTGGACGGCGTCGAAACCGAGTTCTTTGTACGCTTTGATCTTGCGGGCGAAGTCGATTTCTTTCCGGGCAGGGGGGCCAAACGGGTCAGCGCCGGTGCTGATGTTCCAGGGGCCGAACGAAAACTGGTACTTGGTGGGAGAGGCGCCGTTGGCCATACAGGTCATTCCTCTTTAGAATCAGGGCAGGTGCCGAGGGATCGGGTGCGATTCGTTTTCCGAGCTTCGCAGACCCCTCGGAGAAACTTTGGCCCTAACTTAGCGAGCCGTCGCGACTTTTGCGCGATCATTTTTCGGGCGGAACTGTCGCTGGCCGAGAGGACCGGGAGCACCATGCGGCTCTGGCACCTAACTTTTGCGATCGTTCTGATTGCCCTCGGCTTGACGATCGCCCAGGACCCCGTCGGCGTCGTGGCGATTATTGTATTCGTCACCGGTCTGGGCGAGGTCGTGGTAGGCACCACCGCGATCCTGGCACTCTTCCAGACCCTTGGCTCGCTCGGCCACGCCAAAGGGCTTTTCGCACACGCCGAAGCCCTGGTCGCCACGACGGTGGTTCTTGCGGTCTCCACGGCGATCATGACTGGCTGGATTTTTATCGGTGCTTGGATCGTTCAGGTCGTCGTGGCTTGAACGAAGGTTTCGTCCGATTGTTGCGGGGTTTTCCATGGGTTCGACTGCTTACGTCCCTGAACCGTTTCCTCGGCGCTGGCTTCCGGCTGATGCCGAGCTGACCACCTGGGAGAAGATCGAACCCTGGTATCGCCGACTGCTCGACCAGCCGATCGAGTCGGCCGACGCGCTAGAGCAGTGGCTATTCGCCGTCGGCGAGTTGAACGCGGCGGTCGGACAGGTCGGGACCAAACGCTACGTGGCCATGACCTGCCAGACCGACGATCCCGAACGCGAGGCGGCTTACCTCGAATTCGTGCGCGACATCGAGCCCCGTCTCAAACCCGTTCACAACGAGATTCGGACCAAGTACCTCGACTCGCCGCACCGCTCGACCTTGCCCAGCGATCGCTATCACGTTTTCGACCGGGCCCAGGAGAACCGTCGGGCGCTCTATCGCGAGGCCAACATTCCCCGCGAGACCGAACTGTCGGAGTTGGATCAGCAGTATCAGAAGATCGTCGGCGCCATGACGGTCAACTTCCAGGGCGAAGAACGAACGCCCTCACAGATGGCCCCGTTCCTCGAAGAAAACGACCGGTCGATCCGCCAGACCGCCTGGGAGCTCGTCGCCAATCGCCGACTGGCCGAGCGAGACACGCTCGATGGCCTGTTCGACCAGATGGTGAAGCTTCGTGTCGAGGTCGCGCGGGAGGCCGACTTCCCGAACTACGTCGAGTACGCCTACCGGCTCCGTGAGCGGTTCGACTATGGGATCAACGAGGCGGTCGCGTTCCAATCGGCCATCGAGCGCGTCGTCGTCCCGCTGGCCCGGCGGATCCAGGAGGAGCGGAAACAGTCACTCGGGATCGATTCACTTCGCCCCTGGGACGTCGCGGTCGACCCCCTCGGCCGCGCTCCGCTCCGCCCGTTCAGCGAGATCGATCGGTTGGCGGAAGGGTCCGAAGCGATTTTCGCGGACGTTGATCCCGAGCTCGGCCAGCAGTTCGCTTACCTCCGCGCAAACGGTCTGCTCGACCTGGCCAACCGCAAAGGGAAAGCGCCAGGGGGCTATCAAACGACGCTGGAAGACGACCGGCTCCCGTTCATCTTCATGAACGCGGTCGGCCTCGATGGCGACGTACGCACGCTCCTGCATGAAGGGGGGCACGCGTTCCACGCCCTGGCCAGCCGCGGCGAAACGCTCTCGGCCTATCGAGAAAGTCCGATCGAGTTCTGCGAAGTGGCCTCGATGTCCATGGAGTTGCTCGGCGCCCGTAATCTCGAGTTGTTTTATTCGGCCGACGATGCCAACCGCTCGTACCGTCAACTGCTTGAAGGGATCGTCCTGATCCTCCCTTGGATCGCCACAGTCGACGCCTTCCAGCACTGGGTCTACAACCATCCGAACCACACCCACGAGCAACGCAGCGAAGCGTGGTCCGGGCTCATCGACCGTTTCGGTGGGATCGTCGACTGGACGGGCCTGGAGGAGGCCAAGGCCAACTCATGGCACCGCCAACTGCATATTTTCCTCTATCCGTTCTATTACATCGAGTATGGCATCGCCCAGCTTGGGGCCTTGCAGATCTGGCAGCGAAGCCTGTCCGATCGTGCCGAGGCCGTAGCAGCCTACCGACGCGCCTTGGCCCTCGGGGGAGCCCGTCCCTTGCCCGACCTGTTCACGGCCGCGGGGATCCGGTTCGATTTCAGTGAGCAGACCTTGCGTCCCTTGATGGATGCCATCGGCAAGGAACTGGATCAACTCGGTCCTTGAGAAGCGAAGGTCCGCCCCTGTGAGATTCTCAGGCAATCTCATGTCGGTAATACCGACATGAGATTGCTTTGGAGTGGGCACGACCCAACAACTTCCGGCTCTGCCTGAGCGACATCGACAGGGTCCAGCACTTCCCGCCTGTCCCTTGGACTTCAATCGTCAGACCAAAAATATCCCGACTTGTCAGCTCAGTCGACGCTCCCCAAGCTCAGTTCACGAAGTCCGAGTGACGGGGGGGACCGTCGGCAGATTCTGAGCGGCGAGGAGGAAGACCCGGCTCAGGAGGATCAACTGGTCATCCGCCTTGACGGGACCGGCCTCATTGCCGATTGGGTTCAAGATCATCTCGTCGCCGCGCTGAAGTCCGATCAGAAGACAGCATTTCTTGTCGTCGCGATAGCGAAGAAACATACTTGAGATTTCGACGAAGTCGCGGCCGACGAGTTCGCTGGGGACGGGATACAGATACATCTCGTTGGCGTCACGGCCCACGGTGAGCAGTTCTTGGTAGACCCGGGTCATCCCATGATAGATCGCCGTTCGGGCGAGGAGCCTCAGTCCGAGCTCGTCGGAAGAGATGATCTCGTCGGCGCCCGCCTTGAGAAGGCGATGGCGATTTTCCGGGTTCCGGCATTCGACCGCGACGTTGGGCCGTTGCGTCCCTTTGCAGATGTCACGGATCGCGATGCAGGTGAGGATGGACTTGCCGTCGGCGTATTCCCGTTGCCGCTCGTCGACCAGGACGACGACCGAGTGTGCCGTGGTGACTCGCGCCCGTCTGAGGATAATCTCGTTGGTCGGATCGCCCTTGACGATATAGACATCATTGAATGCAGCGTCATCCTGGTGGTCGGGCAGGTCGATCTGTTCGGTCTCGTCGTGGATGATGACGACCGGGCGTTTGTCCTGGATGATCTTGCTATGGACCTCGCGGATCCAGGCGAGGCCCCGCGGCCCCCAGTTGCAGAGCACGAGGTGATCGTCCATCTCAAAATGCGACACGTCGCGTCTCCGCAATTGGTGTTCGACGAGGACGGAAGCCACGGTCCCCGTAAATAAACCGGCCAGGCCCACACCCGTGCCCAGAAGAACCATGGCGAAAAACCGCCCCAGCGTGGTCTTCGGAGAGTTGTCCAGACCGCTGAAAAGAAGTACCCAGACGTTGAAGAAGGACTCGCTCCACGTCTCGAAGTCCGAATGAGTTCCCTGCTCGGCCAGATGGAGGCCGATGCTCCCGAAGACCCAGGCCACGCTGATCGCCGCGACGATCCGAAGGACCTGGTTCCGGTTCCAGTTGTGAAGCGCGGCGAGGACCAAATCCCGGAGCGGACGAGACGTCGTCACCTCGATGGCGGACTTGCGAAACGAAGAAAACTTTTGCGGCATGTTGTTCCGAGTTTAACGTGGCCTCGGAGTGGAGGAGGCTTGAGACTTCCCGCCGCTGGGGCCGACGATTAAATCAATCGGCGCTGAGCTATGCTCAGTCCCCGCCGCTTCGGCCTTGCCGACTGCAAAGAAAGGCCGCTCGGTCGCACCAGCCCACGGTTCGGCATAGAGGGAAATCGTGCGTTCCGTCTGCGACTCGGGAATCAAAATCCCATTGAGGCCGATGTTCAGAACGCGAACACCCTGGGGCAGGTTGCGGACCTCGATCGGCACTCGTCCCGCGAATTGCGGGGCGCGTTCGACCGACAAGGTCATAGAGACCTCCTGGCCCGGCTGGATCACCACACGTGTCGGCGCGGCCGCGACCCTGAGATTCGGCTTCGGGGTCACGACAATCCAGCCGCCGGCCGGCCCTCCCGGATCGACGACCTGCACCAGGTCGCCCGGCCCCGAGCTTGAGCCTGCGGCCGCCTTCGCATGCCCCGTCACCCGCCAGGTTGGAGGTGAAAAGGCCAACGCGGAGGTCGCGGCCGAGAGGCCGATAGTCGCGGAGAAATCCTCGGGTTCGATGCGCGCGGGGGTTGCGGTCAATCCGGGGGGGAGCCCATCCACCGTCAAATCCACGGCGCCATCGAAACCGTCGAGCCGTGTGATCGTTGCCGTCACGAGGGTCGTTCCCCCGCGCGGAACGCTCGGATTCTCGTCGCTGAGTGAAAGCTGGAACCGTGGATGAGGCTTGCGAACCAGGAGGTGGTACCCGAACGTCTCCCCGCCAAGCCCCCTCACATCCTCGATACGGGCAAGGTAGACGCCGTCGGCCGGCGGGTCGAATGTGAGTCGAGAGTCCTTCGAGGTCTCAGGCCCACCGTCGTCGTTCCGATAGGTCAACGTGACCGGGGCCACCCCTCCCGAGGGAAAGACCGTTCCCGGGGGATGGATCGAAACCTTGTAGATCGGTTGGGAGATCGGATGGTACTCGGGGGTCGTCCCGAGGAACGCAACGCGCTGGTTCCGTTCGTTCCAGAAGGTGCAATCGTCGTCGAGGTTGCGTGGTAACGCTCGGATGCGAGTCAATTCACGGCCAATCAGCACGAAATCACCGACGGCCAGGTTCCCCCAACGCGTTAGCCGGATCCCCGGTTTGCTGGAGTCATGCTCGCGAAAGGCAACTTCGGTCTGGTCCAGGGGCCGAAGCACGGCCCGAGGCACGGGCGTCCCGTTCTGATCCAAAATCTCCAGGGCCGAGTCGATCGAAGTCCCCAGGCGTCGGCCGTAGACCTCGAGGATGAGCCGCTCCCCTTTCTTGGCCTCGAAGCGAAAGTGGTCGACATCGCCGGCCCGTTCGATCCGGCCCGACATCCCGCCGGGCACCGCAACAGGCTCAGCGCGATCGGCGCGGTCGTTCTCCGCCGACTCGAGTCCCTGCCGGCCTTCGCCGACCACAACAGGCCGTCGGTTGATCGGACTCCTCCCATCAGGGAGCACAACCGCGACCGCGGGCATCGAGCCAGGCTCGGCATTGGCCTCGGTGACCATCGAAACCGTCGAAACTCCCTGCAAGTTCGTCCCCTGCACCTGGATCGACGCGCGCTGCCCGCGCTCGACTCCCAGCGGGAAGAGATCCGTGAGGTAGGGCAGACGACCGACCCCGATCCGATAAAAGTGGCCCGGCGTCCCCGCATAGTCGGTGTCGGTCACCGTCAAGGTGACGTGGCCGTCGCGGGGAATCGAGACGCTCAACTGGGGATCCTCCGCGCCATCGGCGAAGGCCGATTCCCCCAGGATGTGCCCCGCGTCATCCTCCAGGGTCAAGCGTCCCAGGAGCGGCGACCCCAGAGATTTGGCCTGCGACTCGATAACAAGCTGATCGCCGGCCTTGGCCTCGAACCGGAATCGATCCAGGTCACCCGGTCGTTCGATCACGCCCGTCAAGGTCGCCGGGAGCGAGAACGTTCTGGCCCCGAGCGCCTCGTCCTTGGGGTCGAGCTCCGCGACATCAGGAGTTGCCGAGATCATCAATGACTGAAACGCAGGAACCCCCAGCGGGGTGATCACGCCCAGGCTGTGGAGTCCCACCCGCGCATCGGCCGCGACGACAAGGTCGACCTCCAGCCGGTTCGGATCAGGTTTCGGTGATCGGACAATCATGCCGGTCAAACCGGGCTCGGCGAAAACGATCGACGTGGCCGTGCCGACTCCATTGCCCGTTAAGACCAACTTGAGGCTCGCCCCGCGAACGGCACTCCGGGGACTGGGCGGGTTGAGCGTGGCGTTACGAACCAAGGGCGGCTTGACCGGCGCATCGGCCACCGCGGGCTGGTTCATCGTCACGATCAGCTTCCCGGTCTCCGATTCATAAACCGCGAGCGAACCGTTGAATCGCCCGACCGCAACCCGAAGTCCGTCGGGGCTCAACGCGAGTCCTTGAGGCCAATCCACCTGCACACTCAACGCTTGCCTGGTCTTCAAGGCCGGGAGATCCCAGAGCTTGACTCCGCGATCCTCGCCGCTGGAAACCAGGGTCTTACCGTTGGCCGAGACGACCAGCCGCAGGATCGCGGCGTCATGAGCGAAGACCGAGTCGGCCAGGGACGCATCCTGCCCCGAGACGCGCCAACGGTGGATCGACCGATCCACGCCTCCCGCCAGGACCGTATCCCCGCCCTTCCCGAAAGTCACCGCATAGAGCTCGGCGGTCGCGTCCGAGAGCGTCTTGAGCCGACGGCCCGAGGCCGTCTCCCAGAGCTTGACCGTCCGATCGGCGCCAGCCGATGCCAGCATTGCGCCAGAAGGGGCAAAAGCCACGGAATAGACCGAGTCGGTGTGATCCTTGAGCGTGCGAAGTTCTTTGCCTTCGAGCAAGTCCCAGAGCTTGATCTCCCGGTCGTAGGATGCGGTCGCCAGAAGCTTGCCATCCGGGGAAATCGCCGCACCCAGGATCGAGTCCTTATGCCCTTGGATCTCGTGCCGCTTCGCCCTGGTCGCAAGGTCCCAGACCGTGATGCCGCCAAAGATCCCGGGACGCCCTCCCACCGCCACCAGCGTCCGCCCGTCCGGACTGATCTGAACCGATGTCAGTGGCCCCGGGTGTCCCGAGAGCGTCGCTTCGAGCTTTCCCGCCTCGGCCCCGAACAAGAGCACGTTTCGCCCGGCCGCCCCCGCCAGCCACTTGCCGTCGGGGGAGTAGGCGAGTGAAGTGAGCGCCTCGGCGACCGGTGCCGCGAGCGCGACGTTCGGGAGTCCGCGGAGGGGATCGACCAGTGAAGCGATCGGCGTCTCGGATTCCGATGGTCCGTCGAACTTGGCTCCCTGCTCAACCCAGCGTTCCAGCGTCTGAATCTGGGCGGCACTCAGCGGGGGTTGCTTATACGGCATCCGAGGGGCTGCGCCCGCACGGATCAGTTCGATCAACTGGCTGGACTCGGGATCACCGGGTTCCAGAATCAACTCGCCGCCCGACTCGCCCCCTTTCTTGAGCAAGGCGAAGGTGGCCATGTTCAGACCCCCTTCCGGCTTCTTCGCGTTATGGCATCCCAGGCACGACTTGACCAGGATCGGCGCAACCTGCTCTCGAAAGCTGACCGGTCCGGTCGCCTCGCCACCACTTGCCGTGACGGCTTGCGGCAGGAGGAGAAGCAAGGAGAAGAAGCGGCGGCCCATGGTCACCTCGGCGAAGGTCGGTCGACTCGTCCCCTTGCGATCGGAACGTGTCTCAGTGGTTGAACAGGAATTCATTGCCCGTCAAGGTGGCCCAGTACAGGTCTTCGATCGCCTGCCGTCTTGCCGTCGCAATCTCCTTGTGGTCGGACAGCCCCGCAACGGCCTCCTGCAAGATCGTCGTGATACGCCGCCGTTCGCGTTCGGTAGGCTGTCGGGTCAGGGCGGCCCGGAAGAGACTGGTGATGATTTCGTCGTCACTGGCCTGGGCGGCGAGCGCCTTCGAGATTGCGCTGGTCTCGGTACGGAGCTTCTCATTGATCGTCGTCCCGTTGGCCAGGTGCAGGGCCTGCGACATGGACGGCTCCGAGGAGCGTTCACAAGAGCAAGTATTCAGTCGTTCCGGCCGGCCGAACGAGCTCAGGAACGTGCTCTGGATCTTGGTGTCGGGCAGTTGCAAACTCCGCCAGCCCGCGGGGTAGCCCGGAAATGGAGTTGGCACCTCGGCCACCCGGGCGATCGCGTCGAGGATGACTTCCGCAGGGAGCCGCTTGACTGGGTAGTGACTCAGGTATTTCGGATCCGCCACGTGGCCGGGGACCGGCACGCTGGACCGAGCATAAGCGGCCGAGCTCATAATGATCCGGATCAGATGCTTGACGTCGTACTTGTGAGCGAGGAAATCGGCGACGAGCCAGTCCATTAAGAGTTCGTCGCTGGCGGGATTGGTCGCGCGAAGGTCATCTTCGGGGTCAATCAGGCCGCGCCCGAAGAAAGACCGCCAGACCCGGTTGACGATCGCACGGGCGAAGTAGGGATTGTCCGCCTGCGCGAGCCAATCTGCGAACGCCTCGCGCCGATCTCCTCGCCAATCCAAAGGGAGGGGCCGGCCGTCGAGAGGGCGGGGGGGCATCGCCACCCCGGATCTTGGGTGCCGGGTCTCCCCTTCAGGGGAAGCCATGACCACCACGTCACCAACGGCCCCGCCATCTTTGAGTTGAACTCGAGAGAAGAGACTCGCGACGCCGTAGTACTGGTCCTGGGTCCACTTTTCCATCGGGTGGTTGTGACAGCGGGCGCACGTGAGCGACATCCCGAGGAACGCCATGCTCGAATTTTCGGTCAGATCGATCGGATCGCGGTGAAGCGCGAAGTAATTCGCCGCGCCATTGTTGAGGCTGCTTCCCTTGGCCGTCACGATCGAGCGGGCGAATTGATCCCACGGGACGTTGTCGGCCACGCTCTTGCGAACGAACCGATAAAACGACCACATCGCCGGCGACGGCAGCGTGTTCGAGGAGACCAGCAGCAGGTCGGACCACTTGTAGGCCCAATAGTCGACGAACTCAGGGCTGGCCAGAAGTCGATCGATCAGCCGATCGCGCTTCTTCGGGTCGGTGTCGGCAAGAAATGCCTCAACCTGCTCAGCCGGAGGCAAGGTACCCGTAGCGTCGAGCGTGGCCCGGCGCAAAAAGGCAGCATCACCGGCATCAGGGGAGGGGGGGATGTTCAGAGTTTTGAGCTTCGCCAGGTTCTTCTCGTCGATCGGATTGCGGCGAGGGGCCGCCGTAAAGACCAACGGATCGAGCTTTGCGGCGAAGGGAGACGTAACCGTGGTGCGCTGAACCCGGCTGGCGTACCAGACCGTGATGGCCGCTTCGCCATGCCCCTCGACCTTGACTCGGCCCTGCTCATCCACCTTGGCCACAGTATCATCGGTACTGGCAAACTTGGCCCAGCGCGTAACGTCCTCGACCTGTCCGTCGGAGAAAAGGGCCTGGACCAGGACCTGCTGGGTCTGGGCCGGCTTGAGGACAACCGACTCGGGCACCACCGAGAGGGAGACGATCGTGGGATCATTCGGGCTTGGCTTCGGGGTCCCCGCCGCGATCCACTCGGAGATCACCTGATACTCGAGCGAGTCCGTCGCAAACTTGACCCCACCGCCATGCTCGACAGCCCCGGTCGGCTTGAGTAGGAGGAGGCTCTCCGCGGGAGCGGTCTTGACGATTCGACGCCCCATGGCCTGACGGGTCAAGACGTCGAAATCGATCTCGGGCCCATAGCCCCGCAACGTCAGCCGGAATCCGTTCTTCCCCGCCGCCGCGCCATGACAGGCACCCGAGTTACAGCCCGCCTTGGTCAGAACCGACAAGACATGGTTCTGAAAGCTCCAGCGCGTCGGGCGCTCCAGGTTCTCGACCGAGACGTTCGCACGGGCGACCTGACCGTCAACGGTGGCCACGATCTCGGTCATGCCATTGCCGACCGGAGTGACGGTGCCATCGGCCGAAACGGAGGCCACATTGGGATCGCCCACTTGGAACCGGGCCTCGCCGGTCCGGTCCCCAACAAAGGCTTGCCCGTCGCGGGCCTCGACCAAGAATCGCTGACGGGCTTTGGGGCCGTCCAGCCGAGCAACACCGGGCAAGAGCTGGATCTCGGCCCCGATCGCGGCCGAGACGCTCCCGCTGAGTACAAGGAGCGCGGTCCAAAGGCGGCGACTTTGCATCGCGTGTGGGCCTCGATCAGGGGCTTCGTTCGTACGTTTTCAAGGCGGGACGAGGGACGATTTCGCCGGACCTCGCATCGGATCAGAAAAGCTCGTTAATCGGTTCAACGCCGTGGTCGACGACCCGCAACGGGCGGCCTTGCGGCCCCGGCAGCTCCGTATCCAGACTGATCCCAAGCCCTTGGTAGACCGTCGCGGCCACCTCGGCCGGCGTGACCGGGCGATCCTTGGGGGAATAACCGATCTCGTCCGACGACCCGATGGCTTGCCCCCCCTTGAACGGTCCTCCCGCGAACACAGAGGTCCAGCAGGCAGGGTGGTGGTCGCGACCTCCCGCCGGGTTCACCTTGGGGGTTCGGCCGAATTCACCGAACGCCAGGATCATGGTGTTGTCGAGCATCCCTCGCTTCGAGAGGTCACCGAGCAAGGCCGTGAACGCATTATCGAAGTTCGGGCCGACCTCGTTCTTGTAGCAGTCGATCGGGCTGAACGGAGCCGAGCCGTGAATGTCCCACGTGATCTCGTTGAAGACCGTTTCAAACATGTTGACCGTGACGAACCGGACCCCGCGCTCCACTAGCCTACGCGCCAGCAGGCAACTCTGGCCGAACCGGGTCCGCCCGTACCGGTCGCGGAGCTCGTCAGGCTCGGACTGCAAGTTGAACGCCTCGCGAGCGGCCGGACTCGACGTGAGTTTGTACGCCCCCTCGAAGTTGGCATCGAGCAAGCGAGCGTCGGCCGAGGCCTCGAACGAACCGACCGCGCCATCGATCGCGGAGCGGAGCGACCGCCGGCGTGCCTCGCGGACCGCCGTGACGTAGTCGGGCGGAAGCAGGTCGGGCACCTTGAATGCCTTGTCGTTGGGATCGGCATTCAGAACGAAGGGGTCAAAAGTCTTCCCGAGGTAGCCAGCGCTCTGGCCGTGGGGCATGTTCCCGCCGGTCGGACCAATAGGTCGGGGCAGAAGCACGTGAGCCGGCGTGTCGCCATTCGGCCCCTTCAGTTTGGCCAGAGCACTGCCAAAGTGAGGGTGCTCGATCCCCCCACTGAACAGACGCCCTGTCTGCATCATCTGGTGACCGACGTCGTGAACGGCCGCCGCCGTGTGGTTGACCGAACGGACCAGGGCGACTTTATCCATCATCCGGGCCATCCGAGGAAAGATTTCGGAGACCCAGAGCCCGGGAACGTTCGTCTCGATCGGGCGGAACGGACCGCGGATTTCTTCCGGGGCGTCGGGCTTCATATCCCAGGTGTCGAGCTGCGATGGCCCCCCCACGAGGAACAGGAGGATGCAATTCATGTCCCGCGACTTCGTCACCGCGCCGCGTGCCTCAAGGGCTTGCAAGCCCGGCAGGCCGAGCCCGAGGCAGGCGAGTGAGCCGGCGTGAAGGAAATCACGGCGCGACAAGCCATCGCAAAACCGCACCGACTTGTCGGCATCGACGCGAATCATGCGGAAACCCTCGGTAGGAAGATCGAGCAACGAGGTCACTTTGTTCTCAGAGAATGTGTCAATGCTATCCACTTGAAACCCGACGGTCAAACCACCAGATAGGGTCGCCTCCCCCAATCACAGCTTTCCAGTAATCGACCCCCGTCGGTCCTCTCGACCGCACTGAGCCCACGTCCCACTCGTAGTCAATAGCAGGCCGGGAATCGTGCCCTTCTCGAGACGATTTCTTATTCACGGATCCAGAACAATCGCGTAGGATTGGTGTTTAGTCAACCTACCGAAGGCTTTCCACTTGAATCGAGTCCATTGAACCGTGGTCAATTCTCGTCGTGAATTGCGCAGCGCCACACTCGGGTTGGCCCTTCTCATGGCCTTCCCGTGGCAGCTTGCGCTCTCGGCGATGGAAAACGCGACGCAAACGATCGCAATCGGCTCGCAAGTGAGGCTGGACGCAGCGAGTCATCACCTCCAGATGTCTGGTGCTGCTTCCGACCGAACGCCCCTGGATTGCCTGACGTTTTCCACAGTGGTTGGCGAGGTAGAGCAAGAAGGCAACGACAGCTGCGCCGTCGCCTTCGATATGGCTGCATTTCCGGCCCATGGCTTCTCCATCTCCC
The DNA here is from genome assembly GCF_045290345.1 of Singulisphaera photorubra. Taxonomy (GTDB): domain Bacteria; phylum Planctomycetota; class Planctomycetia; order Isosphaerales; family Isosphaeraceae; genus Singulisphaera. Next base: position 10,178,178 of record NZ_CP155447.1, read on the forward strand.
TGGAGTCGGCGGCCGTCCCCACGATGATCTCGGTCGAACGATCCTCCCCGCTGCTTGCGCAACGAATCTGCTTGCGCTGTTGATTGCGCCTCTCATTTCTCTCCGGCGATGAGACGGCCCCATGGAATCCGTCGCACGCTCGGCCGTCACTCCCTAAAACCAGCTCCACTCGTCGGCACGCACGCCGTGAGTTTGAAAGCGCGACAAAACGTCATCCCTCTGCCGAATGAGGACGACGCGCCCATGGCACTTTCCATCGTGTCGCAGACCTGTTCCGATCGGATCATCCCTGCTCCTCGGGGGCTTTCCTCGAGGCGCGGTCGATCCGTCGATCACTCGCAAACGGTTTCGAACGGGCCTCACAACATCGAGTCCGTCTCGACGTGAGGAGCGGCGATTCGAAGCCTGGAATGACGCCCTGACTCATCGGCCAATCCCAATTTTTTGATCGATTGATCCCGGCCCTGAACCTGGGGGTCGGAGCGCTGGAGACCGACCTCAATGTATTGGAAATCGACGATCGCGCTCGTGGCATTCGCCGGAGTGGGGGGAGCGATTTATCTGAGCGGCGTATCCAAGGCTTACGTCAAAGGAGCCTTAAAGCATGTGGAACATGTCATCGCCCCTTCGGAATCATCGGCCCCCAAGGCCGACCTTGTCAAAGTGGATGCAAGTCGTCCCTGGAACCAGGAGGTCAAGCTGACGGCCGAGGAGGAGCAGTCGCTCGGCATCAGCGTCGCCACCGTTTCGGCACAGACGAATCCGATCCAACTCGAACTAACCGGGCGAACTGCCTACGACCCCGACACCCTCACCAAGATCCGCCCCCGTTTCGATACCCTCGTCGAGCAAGTCCACGCCTCCCTGGGGCAGACCGTGAAAAAGGGGGAGCCGCTGGTCGAGCTCCATAGCACGGAACTCGCCGCCGCCAAGAGCGACTTTCAAGAAAAATATGTTCAGTGGCAACATGACCTGAAACTTTTCAACCTGAGGCAGGAGCTGGTCAAGACGGGCGCGATCTCGAAGCAGCTCTGGGTCGACACCATCAACGATGAGAAAAAGACCCGGCTCGAATACACGCTCGCCCGCGACCGGCTCCAGATTCTCAAAGTGCCCGACGAAGAAATTGAGCCACTTCTCGGCCCCCTTCGCGACGTCGACACGAAGGTGGACGCTAAGCCCACCGGAACCCAGTTCGGCAATATCGAGAGCAAGGCGAAGATGACGCTGGTCTCGCCGGTCGACGGCATCGTGATCGAGCGTGAGGTCGTTCCGCAGAACTTCTACGAGACCTCGACCGTGCTCATGGTCATTGCTCCGCTCGACCATCTCTGGGTGCTAGTGAACGTCTACGAGCTCGACCAGGACAAGGTGAAAGTGGGTCAGACCCTGGAGATTCAGTTCCCCTTCCTGGCGGAGAAAATCGAAGGCAAGGTGCAATACGTCGCCAACGAAGTCTCCAAGGAAACGCGTGCGGTCAAGATTCGGGCGTCGATCCCGAACCCTGGAGCCCGGCTGAAGTCTGACATGCTGGTCAAAGCGATCCTCGACATTCCGCCCAAAGCGGGACAGACCAGCATCCCTCGTCTGGCGATGGTCTCATCCAATGGCAAAGACTACGTCTTCGTCCGCAAGCCGAGCGAGTCGATCGAGCCGGACTCCAAGAACCACACGGTCGACCGATTCGAGCGACGAATGATCGAGGTCGCTCAGGAGAACCACGACAAGGTCATCGTCTCCCGCGGCCTTGAGGCGGGGGAGCAAATCGTCACCCTCGGCAGCCTCATCCTCGCGCAGCTCTACGACGATGCCCTGACCGTGGCCACGGGCACGTCCGAGAAGTGAAGCAAAACAAGCGAGGCGGTTCGCGTGCCCTAAATTCATGACCGCCCTCGACGGACCCCGGTTCCCGCGGTCGAACCATCCTCCCGACCGCGGGAACCGACTGGCACAATCCACTCATCAAGGAAGATTGGCGGCAGCCAGGCATTTGACCCGACCTTATCAGAGGTGTACCATCCCCTTTAGGAGCCGCACTCCAATCACAGGTGCGCATGGCCCCTGGCTCACTCACTTCCAGAAAGGGGTTCGATCATGCCCTTGTACGAGGTGGAAACCACATCACACATCATGATTGCATGCGTTGACGACGAGGTCTCCGCGAGGGGCTTCGCCAACGCCAATTATCCGAGCGAGGAGGTTCTGCGGGTCAGCCATCGTCCGCGTGACGCCTGGGTGATCTCGAAGAACCTGCTGGGCTTGAAGGGGGCACTCGACCCCTGTACCACGGCTCGAGATTGTCTTGCCAAGGCACAAGGAGATAAACTCCACGCCGTTCGCCTCTACATGCAGCAGACGGGTAGCGACCTCGACGGCGCTCGCAAGGCGATCGAGTCGAACATGGCCACCGGCTGGTAAATTCCGAACCTGACCGGCCAGTTAACCACAAGACCGGGTGAGCGTGCGTCACCCGTCCTGGGCCTGGCCGGACCTGCTTGAAGTCGCTCCGAAACGTCGTTGACTTCAGCTCCTGACAGGGAGGTGGAATTGTCGCCGAGCCGGCGAATCACGGTGGCTCGAGGACAGTTCGCCTCTCTTTCTTTTTTTGTGTCACACTTCGGCTATTTGAGTTGCACTCCAGTTCGCATCGAACGCGTCGGCACGGATTGAAATCCGGGTCGGGCCGTTCGCTCACCTCATCTTCGGTCGGGGAAAGAACATGAGCCGGGTGATTTGTCTGATCCTGGGAGGAGGGCGGGGGACTCGGCTCTATCCGCTCACGAAATCGCGGAGCAAGCCCGCCGTGCCCATCGCGGGCAAGTACCGCCTTATCGACATCCCGATTTCGAATTGCATTCACTCCGGGCTGAACGAGATCTTCGTCCTGACCCAGTTCAACTCGGTGAGCTTGCATCGCCATATCTCCAACACCTACAAATTCGACCCGTTCGGCGGCGGAATGGTCGAGGTGCTGGCGGCCCAGCAAACGATGCAGCACGAAACCTGGTATCAGGGAACGGCCGACGCGGTCAGGCGCAACATTCCCTACTTCACCGAGAATCGTTACGACCTGGTGCTCATCCTTTCCGGAGACCAGCTTTATCGCATGGATTTCCAGGATATGATTCGCACCCACCTGGAAAACAAGGCGGAAGTCACGATCGCCGCGCTTCCGGTGCCCGAAGAAGAGGCCAAGTCGTGCGGCGTCATGCGGATCGACGCCTCAGGGCGCGTGACCGACTTCGAGGAAAAGCCAAAGACGCCGGAGAAACTCGAGCGGATCCGGACCTCTCCCGACTGGCTCGAGCGACTCGGCATCAAGTCGCACGGACGATCCTACCTGGCGAGCATGGGGATCTACCTGTTCAATCGGGCCACCTTGGTCCAGATGCTCGCCGCGGGTGATGCCACCGACTTCGGCAAAGAACTCTTTCCGCAGGCAATCGAATCGCACCGGGTCCAGACCCACCTCTTCGACGGCTACTGGGAAGACATTGGGACCGTGGGCGCCTTCCACAAGGCGAACATCGACCTGACGAGCGACAATCCGCCGTTCGACTTCACGTTTGGCGATCACCCTATCTTCACCCGGCCGAGATATCTGCCTTGTTCGAGGCTCTCGGGAGTGACCGTGAACAACAGCCTGATCTCCGATGGCTGCGTGATCGGCCGAGGGTCAGTGATCGAGAATTCCGTGATCGGAGTTCGCGCTCAGATTGCCGAGAACGTCACGATTCGCAACACCTACATCATGGGCGCGGACAGCTACGAGCAGAGCAGGCACCTGGAAGACAACGCACGCGCCAACCGCCCCGGTGTCGGCGTGGGCGCGGACTCGATCATCGAAAATGCCATTATCGACAAGAACGCGCGGATCGGCCGCGGCGTGCGGATCCGCAACGAGGCCGGCGTGATCGACTCCGACGCCGCGCCCCACTACGTGATCCGCGATAAGATCGTGGTGATCCCCAAGTACACGATCCTCCAAGATCGGCTGGTGATCTGACGCTCGTTTCGCTCCCCTTTTTTTTCCTGCTGGGTCGCTCCCGGTCGGCGGGTCGACCGGGCACCGGGACGATCCTCAGTCTGATTTCGGTTCCCAGAGCGAGCGAGGAGTGTCCCTTCCCTCTCCTTTCCCATTCAGATTGGAAGCCCAAGAGGGGAGCGCACACTCCCCTCTCGCTTCTGGAACGACGCCCAAACGCAGGCCAGCCGGAAGCACGCTGGACCAGGCCCGCGCATCCGGTCGGTTTCCCACGGAGACTGACTCTGGAGAAGGATGAGACCGCCCCGAACACGGTCCATCGCCAAGAATAGCGATGGACCGGTTCTGGCCGAAGTTGTCGTCGGCGCACGCTTTTGATAAACTTCCGTCTGATAGATCGCAACGAGCAAGCGGCGCGGGCAGCCCGTACGTCTCGCGCACTTCCGAGTTTCCGCGAGGGGAAGGACGAACTGTGTCGGCGGATACCAATATCGCCGGTAGCGAGAAGATCGGTGGTTTCCGCTTGGTCCGTACGCTCCACCCCGGCGCAACTTCGGTTGTCGTCGAGGTCATCCAGGAGTCGACTGGGAAGCGATTCGCGCTGAAACTTCTTCTCGAGTCCCGGGCCGAGGATTCGGCAGAGCGGAAGTCGTTCGAATTCGAGGCCAAGTTGGGGATGCAGATGCGCCATCCCAACTTGATCCACGTCCATGAGTATTTCCGGGATCCGGTCCAGCCCTACTTTGTCATGGACCACTTCCCGTCGTTTCACCTCAAGCTGCCGATCGCACGCCCCTCGGTTTACCCGATGCCGACGGCGCAGCTTCATCGGATTATTACGCAGGCAGCGACCGGCTTGCTCTTCTTTCACCAGAAGGGCTGGGTTCATCGGGACATCAAGCCCGAGAATATCTTGGTGAACAAGTCGGGGGAGACCCGAGTCATCGACTACGCCCTGGCGTTGAAGCCGTTCGGCGCCCTTCGCAAAATGCTTGGCAGCAAGCCACCGAGGCAGGGGACTCCTAGCTACATGGCCCCCGAGCAAATTCGGTGCGAGCCGCCGACTCCGTCGGCCGATATTTACAGCTTCGGGGTCACCTGCTATGAAATCACTTGCGGACGGCCGCCGTTCCGTGCGAACTCGACCTCGGAACTTTTGAATAAGCATCTGAGTGATCGCCCGCTCCCGCTCACGGCACACAACAAGGCCATCACTCCCGAGTTCAACGACCTCGTGCTGTCGATGCTCCAGAAGCGGACGACCGATCGCTTGGCGGATTTAGAAGAGTTTCTGAGTCGATTCCGGCGGACCCGAATCTTTCAGGACGACCCCGCCCCCGCGGCGAATAGTGGCTTCTCGATGTGAGTCGGTTGGGCCGATCGCGGCCTGGTTTGATTTGTCGGATGAGACTTGATCGATCGCTGAAGGACGTTTCTGCCAATGGCCAGCCCAAGCGAGTACCGGCTCCCGTTCGAGGCGCAGATCTATGAAATGGAAGCGCGCCTGGCCGAGATGGAGGTCGGCTACTCAAAGAATCGAACCGGAGTGGACTCCTCGGCGATCGCCGAGCAGATCCGCCGTCTCCGTCGCGAACTGGCGAATCTGAAGCGAACGATTTACGCCAACCTCGAAGCCTGGCAGACCGTGCAAGTCTCACGGCTCCCCAGCCGGCCGCAGACGCGCGACTACATCGACCTGATCTTCGATCAGTTCGTCGAGTTGCACGGCGACCGCGCCATGGGCGATGACAAGGCGATCGTCACCGGCCTGGCCCACCTGGGCGAGACCAAGGTGATGTTCATCGGGCATCAGAAGGGGAAGAATCTCCTCGAGCGGACGGCCTGCAACTTCGGCTGCGCCCATCCCGAAGGATATCGCAAGGCCTTGGTGAAGATGAGGATGGCCGCCAAGTACGGGCTGCCGATCATCACCTTCATCGATACCCCAGGCGCCTACCCCGGGATCGCCGCGGAAGAGCGCGGTCAGGCCGCCATCATCGCCGAGAATCTCATGGTGATGAGCCAGCTCGATACCCCGATTGTGTGCGTCGTGATCGGCGAGGGCGGGTCGGGTGGAGCGCTCGGGATCGGGATCGGCGACCGGCTGGCAATGCTCGAACACGCCTATTACTCGGTCATCAGCCCCGAAGGCTGCGCCACCATCCTCTGGAAGTCGAACGAACATGCCCCGCGTGCCGCCGAGGCGCTGAAGATGACCAGCCGCGACTTGCTCCGGCTCGGGATCATCGACGACGCCATCGCCGAGCCACTCGGGGGAGCCCACCGTGACCATCGCGAGGCCGCCGCGAATCTGAAGTCCTTCCTGATTCGTTCGCTCCGCGAAGTGTCCGAGCTGCCCCGCTCGGAACTGCTCCAGCGCCGCTACGACAAGTTCCGCCGGATGGGCGTTTTCAACGAGGGGGGAGTCGAGCTCAACGGCCTTCCCGAGTCCCTCTCCTGAGGGACCGGCTCGCCCCTATTCCCGAGTTCTCAACCGGTCCACCGCTCCGGTGGGCTGGTTGCCGTGCGCTTGACTTGACCATGTTGCCTGCCCGCAGACCCGCACCTGGCCGGTTCGACCGGCCTTGACCCCTCGGCCCACCTCTGTTAGAAATCCCGCCAACCTCCTCGACGCCCTCCTTTCGAGACCACACCGGATCACCCCGACACAAGTGTCGCGGGCGCAACCAATGCGCCTGGTTCACGCATTTAGACGGTCGCTCCGAGGATGAGGTGGACCATGAGCCTGAGGAAGATCGCTTATCTGACTCCGCTCTATTTCGACGAGCAGTCGTGCCTGGGGGGAGGGGAACGATACCCTCTGAACCTCGCCACCGGCATTGTCGAAGCCTCGGGCGGAACGTGTGCTGTCGAGCTGATTTCTTACGGCGAGAAGTCAGAGCGGAGAACAATGCGACCCGGGGTGACGCTCCGGGTCCTCCAAATTGCCAATCGACCCGGCGATCGGACGAACGTCGCCTCGTGGGAACTTCCCGACGCGCTTGCCGACGCCGATCTCGTCCACATCCACTCCCCGTTCACAAGGTCGAGCGAACTCGGCATCCTGGCCGCGAAGCAGCAGCACAAACCGCTCTGCATGACCGATCATGGCGGCACGGCGAGCACGATCGGCCTGAACCTGGGGAGCCTCGAGCTCGCCGATCGGGTCATCGCCTACTCCGACTTCGGCGCCTCGCTCTACTGGACCAAAACCCCGATCGCGATCGTCAAGGGAGGCGTCGACGCCTCCACCTTCTCGCCGGCGCCCCACCCAACCGATCGGGATCGCGTGCTCTATGTGGGACGCCTGCTCCCCCACAAGGGCATCGATCAACTGATCAGGGCCCTTCCCCCGGGACTTCGGCTGACGGTCTGCGGCCGCCCCACCCACAAGGACTACGCCTGGCTGATCTCCAACCTCGCGATTGAACAGGGCAAAGAGGTGGAGTTCGTCACGGACGCCGACGATGCGACCATCCGCGCACTTTATCACCGGTCCTGGGTCACCGTCCTCCCATCCGTCTACCAGGATTGCTTCGGCGGAAATCACGTCGCTCCCGAATTGATGGGGCTGACGCTCCTGGAGTCGATGGCGTCCGGCACACCCGCCATTTGCTCACGGGTCGGCGCGATGCCCGAGTTCATCCACGAGGGGGAGACCGGGTTCGTGTACGATCAACTCGATCAGTTGACCGAACGGTTGCTCCGGCTCTCGCAAGACCCGGCTCTCGTCGAGCGGATGGGTCGCCGTGGACGCGAGGTCGTCCTGGAAGCGTTCGACCTCCGGGTCGCGGGCCGGAAGATGTTTGCCATCTATGAAGAGATGGTCACAAAGTACCGGGAGGCGGCCGCTTGAAAATCCTGGCGCTCAGCAATCTCTACCCTCCCGACTTCATCGGCGGCTACGAGCTTGCGTGCGCCGACGTCGTCGACGCACTCCGCGACCGCGGGCATGATGTCCGAGTCCTGACCGCCGCCCCTCGGCTTCCGGTCGGATCGCCGGCTCACGTGCTTCGCCGCTTCAAGTTGATCGACGAGTGGTCGGAGAATGGCATGGGGACGAGCCCCTTCGCCTTTCGTCGCGACGAGGCCGAGTCGAGACTCGTCAGCGCCTACAACGTTCACGCGCTGACCACCGTGCTCGAGGAGTTTCAACCCGACGTCGTCTACGTCTGTGCCATTACCGGGCTCGGTGGGTTCGGCCTGATGGCCTGCCTCCAGTTCCTCGATATCCCCTGGGTCTGGCAGCTCGGCGATCGGGTCCCGCACCATCTCTGCAGTACCAGGCAGCGCGTGATCCCTGGGCTGGCCGAAGCCTTCTCCCAGCATATTCGCGGCCATTACATCGTGGTCAGCGACCAGTTGCGTCGTGAGATCGAGGTCGGCGGGATCCGGCTCCAGGGACATGTGGAGACCATCCCCAACTGGATCACCGGGACCAGTGGGGCAACCCATCGTGGTTTCTATCGCGGCGGGCACCTTCGCATCATGACCGCCGGTCAGGTTGCGAGATGGAAAGGGACCGATGTTTTGATCGAAGCGGCGGCCCGGCTCCGCGACTCCGGTCACGACGACTTCTCGGTCCACATCTACGGCAAGGTCCATCAGCCCGACCTCCCCTCGTTGATCCATTCACTCCACCTCGCGAATCATGTGATCCTCCAGGGGGTGCTCCCGCACTCGCTCTTGCTCGAGGCCTATCGCGACTACGACCTGTTCGCCTTTCCCACCCTCGAGCGCGAACCGTTCGGACTCGTCCCGCTCGAGGCGGTCGCTCGCGGCTGCGTGCCGATCATCTCCCGACGTTGCGGGATCGCGGAATGGCTCGTTCATGGGGTTCATTGCTTGAAGGCCGAACGGACGCCGGAAGCGTTCGCCCGCGTCTTCGCCGAGGTCATCGAGCAGCGAATCGACCTTCAACCGCTCGCCCGCCGAGGCGCGACAGCCGCCTGGCGTGACTTTCATCTCGACGCCATCCTGCCCCGGATCGAGCGGCTCTTGGTTCGCGCCGCGGGCCAAGCCAAGGGGATCGCCGGCTCCTCCCACGATGCCTATCGCCTGGCCCGAATGGCCGAGCAGCTCACCGCCTCGCTCCTAGAAGAGGCGATCGCCGCCTGAATGGATTCTCCTCGTCCGAGGCTTGCCGACCGATGAAGATCCTTGCACTCAGTAACTTGTATCCTCCCGATTTCGTCGGCGGCTATGAACTTGGCTGCTCCCATGTCGTTGATGCCCTCCGCGGCCGAGGACACGACGTTCGGGTGCTGACCGCAGCGCCTCGGCTCCCGGTCGACTCCCCCCCCCACGTCCTCCGCCGGCTCAAGTTGACCGACGAGTGGAATCCGAACGGGATGAGCAAGCACCCCCTCGGCTATCGCCTGGACGAGGCCGAGTCGAGACTCGTCAACTCCTACAACGTTCACGCCCTGACCACCGTGCTCGATGAGTTTCAGCCCGACGCCGTCTTCGTCTGTGCCGTCACCGGTCTCGGCGGGTTCGGCCTGATGGCCTGCCTCCAGTTTCTCGACGTCCCCTGGGTCTGGCAACTCGGCGACTGTATCCCCCGGATCCTCTGCAGCACCGAGCGGCGCACCTTTCCGATGTTGGCCGAGGAATTCACGCGGCGGATCCGAGGGACCTACATCGTCGTGAGCGAACGTGTCCGCCAGGAAACCGAGGAGTGCGGACTCAAGCTGGGCGACCGCGTCGAAACGATCCCGTACTGGATCACCGGACCGCAGGAGCCCGAGCGGGCCAACTACTATCGCGGCGGCCACCTCCGGATCATGGCCGCCGGCCAGGTCGCCCAGTTCAAGGGGAGCGACATCCTGATCGAGGCGGCCGCCCGGCTCCGCGACGCCGGTCACCATGACTTCTCGGTCCATATGTACGGCAACCTCTATGACCAATGGCTTCTGCAACTGATTCGAAAGCTCGACCTGGCCGACCACGTCATCCTCAAGGGGGTGCTGCCCCAGAAGCTCCTTCTGGAGACCTACAAGGAATACGACCTGTTTGCCTTCCCCACTCTCGAGCGCGAGCCGTTCGGACTCGTCCCGCTCGAGGCCGTGGCCCGAGGATGCGTGCCGATCATCTCCCGCCAGTGCGGGATCGCCGAGTGGCTGGTCCACGGGCTCCACTGCCTCAAAGCCGATCGGACTCCGGAGGCCTTCGCCCGCGCCTTCACCGACGTGATCGAGCAGCGGATCGACCCTGAGCCGATCGCGAGACGAGGTGCGGCCGCGGCCTGGCGAGACTTCCACATCGACGCCATCATCCCGCGGATTGAGCAGCTCCTCTTCGACGCCGCGGGACGCGCGAAAGGGATCGCCGGCTCCTCCCACGACGCCTATCGCCTGGCCCGAATGGCCGAGCAGCTCACCGCGTCACTCCTTCAAGAGTCAATTCTCGCATAACAGCAAACAAGAAAACATACACCTATTACAAACATCAGTCGCAGACCGGTCGCCCTTGAGGACTTTTCGCAAACCGAGAAGGATTCCCACGTTGACCCGACTGGACTTGACCGACCTGCGATCATCGGATAGAAGGCGTTTGCGCCCAGGTTTACACCACTTCGATCGCCATTCAAAGCATGCATAAATATTTCCGGCGAAGCCTCGCGCGACCTTTCGCGAGGTGGGTCGTGTCGGAATCGCGTTCCACAAGGGATGACCGCGAACATAGAGGTGGTTGATGAGCGTGAGGAAGATCGCCTACCTGGCGCCTCTCTACTTCGACGAGCAGTGTTACTTGGGTGGGGGCGAACGATATCCTCTGAACCTGGCCAAGGGGGTCGTCGAGAGCTCGGCAGGGAAATATGAGGTCGAGCTGGTCTCGTTCGGGCCCTCCTCGTTCCGACGGGAGATCGCCCCCGGTGTCTCGTTGCGGATCCTGACGGCGGCCGGAAAGCCAGCGCACCCGCTGGACATGGTGTCCTGGGAGCTTCCCGAGGCCCTGGCCGACGCCGACTTGGTCCACATTCACCAGGCCTACACCCGCTGTTCCGAGCTAGGTCTTCTCGTCGCCAAGCAACTCCGCAAACCGATCTGCGTCACCGACCACGGCGGAACCTCCAGTCCGTTCGTCCAGCATCTGGGGATCCTCGACCTGGCCGACCAGATCATCGCCCAGTCGGACTTCGCCGCGTCCTTCTTTCAGACCTCGACCCCGATCGAAATCATCAAGGGGGGGGTTGATGCGTCACGATTCACTCCCCCGCCCAGTCCGGTCAAACGCGACCGCGTCCTCTTCGTCGGCCGGCTCTTGCCGCACAAGGGGATCGACCAGCTCGTCGCGGCCATGCCGGCCGAACTCCCACTAACTGTCTGCGGGCGACCCTATGACGAGGGGTTTTTCCTGAAACTTCAAGAAGCGGCCGTGGGGAAGCAAGTCGAGTTCATCACCGATGCCGATGATGACCGAATCCTCGAACTTTACCGCAAAGCCTGGGCCAACATCTTGCCATCAGTCTATATTGATTGTTATGGCAACATGCATCGCGCACCGGAGTTGATGGGGTTCTCCATCCTCGAAGCAATGGCCTGCGGAACTCCGGCCATCAGCTCGCGAGTCGCGGCCATGCCCGAGTTCATCCGCGAAGGGGAGACCGGCTTCGTGTTCGACGACCCCGACCAACTCGCCGAACAACTGCGGACTCTTGCCGCCGACCCCGATCTCGTCGAGACGATGGGACGACAGGCCCGGCTCGTGGTCGAGCAAGAGTACGACTATCGGGTCGCAGGCGCCCGACTGGTCGAAGTCTATGAGCCCTTGATCGCCCGCGCATGGGAGGTGGCGGCGTGAAAATTCTGGTGATCAGCAACCTCTATCCTCCCGACGCTCTGGGCGGCTACGAGATGGGCTGCCGTCAGGTCGTTGAGAACTTGCGGGCCCGTGGCCACGAAGTTCGCGTCTTGACCACCGCGCCCCGGACACCGGTCGCCAGCCCTCCCCACGTGCGCCGAACGCTCCGGCTGACCGACATGTGGGTCGACTACCATATGGCACGCTGCGCGACTGTGACTCAACTCCTCGACGAGTCCGAGTCCCATCGAATCAACGCCTTCAATGTTCACGCCCTGCTGGCTGAACTCGAAGACTTCGAGCCCGACGTCGCCTACGTCTGGATGCTGACCGGCATCGGAGGGCTCGGCCTGATGGCAACGCTCCACCATCTGCGTGTGCCCTGGGTCTGGCACTTGATGGACGACGTCCCTGCCACCCTCTGCCAGGTCGACAATCGGGTCATCCCGGCTTTGGCTCGCGAAATTGAAAAGCAGCTTCACGGCCACACCATCGCTTGCAGCCAGCAGTTGGTGGACGAGATCGAGCGTCGAGGGATCCGGCTTCAAGGTGAGGTTGAGATCGTGCCCAACTGGGTCGCCGGCCCGGTGCCGCCGCTCCGTTCCGAGTTCTACCAGGGCGATCGGCCATTGCGGATTGTGGCTTCCGCTGCACACATTGACCGGTGCTACGATAAGGGGATGGACCTCCTCATCAAGGCCGCCGCCAGCTTGCGCGACCAGGGACGCGACAACTTCTCGCTCGATATCTTCGGTCAGGTCAACGACAGCTTTTACGGCGATCTCATCAAGACGAACCACCTGACCGGCCTTGTCACTCTTCGTGGCAGCCTGAAGCAGGCTGAACTGATCGCGGCCTATCAAGACTACGATGTGTTCGCCTTTCCCGCGCGACTCCGCGAGCCCTGTGCGTTCGCGCCACTCGAGGCAGCCCCGAGTGGCTGCGTCACAGTGATGTCGACCATCAGTGGTAACAGCGAGTGGCTGGTCCACGGTGTCCATTGCCTCAAGGTGCCTCGAACCAGCGAGGGGTTCGCCTTCATGTTTGGCGAAATCCTCGATCGTCGGGTCGATCTCGAGCCGATCGGCCGCCGGGGCGCCTTGGCTGTCCGCCGGGACTTCCACCTCGATAAACTCTTGCCAAAGATCGAGCGGATCCTGACCAAGGCCGCCCGACAAACGCGTGACGGGGCAGGAACGACCGACGAGGTCTACCGGCTCGCACTGCTTGCCGAAAAACTGACAAGCGTGCTCATTCAAGAACCCTATTGTGCCTAGACAACCGCCGATGGGATTGACTTTTTTTCACCTGCTCACAGATCTCAGTGTTGAACACGGACGGTTCGACATCGATATGTGACCCCAGAAGATCGCCAAAGGCCGGCTCGGCGTTCCCCCTCGACTCCAAGGAAGGAGTAATTTCATGCAAGATTTTGCATTCTATAACGCAGGTTCCCATGCCATGAAGGGACCGCGTGCTGTTCTCGTCGTGGCTCGTCGTGTGATGCGTCGAGTGCTCCGTCCGATTTTCCTCCGCCAGGTTGAGATCTTCCAATACCTCGCCGACCGTCTGGACAACCATGAGAACCGCGTCTTCGCCTTGCGCATCGACGCGGACGCGATGAAGCGGCAGCATGGGGAGTTGGCGGCAGAATTGGGTCGGCAGAACGAAGCATTGGCGTATCGTCAGGATCTTCTGAGCGGCCGACAGGACGAACTGGCCGATCAGATCCAGACGACGATGGCCTTCGGGTGGGACTACGTCGCGATGGTTCGCCGGCTGGCGACTCTCGAAGATCAACTCGCATCCTTGACCGGCTCGACGCTCCCCTCCTCGGATGAAGGCGATGCCCATCCCTCCATCCTTTTCCCTGGCCTCGAAAAAGGGATGCGCAAGCCTGCCAATGATGATGATGACAAAGGGATCCGCTCGAAGGTCTGCTGACCTCGATCTCGTGATATCACCTATCACGACTCAAATCTGCCTTCGAGTCCCATGAATCAAGGCTTACAAGCTAATCACAGTCCGCAAAACCTGACGTCAAATTTTTGGAGCGGCGTCAGCAGACCCAAGTTCTCAAAACCGGATCGTGTCAAGTGATCAAAGATCAAGAACTCAATTTACCGTTGCACGTTGATTCGCTTGGTTGCGGATAACAAGAGGTAGAGGGGGACTGATGTCGAGTCGCCCACAACCTTGAGTCAACCGGTAGTTGAGGAGTTTGATCTCATGAGGATCACGAAGACTGCGGCTCAGATGCTTGGGATTGTGGCCATGGTGTTCGCGGTGGGTTGCCTGACGCCCACAGCGGCAAAGGCGCAAAACTTTCGCCGCGGAGGTCCCGGTGGGGGGCACCATGGCGGACACCACGGGGGGCACCACGGGGGGCATCACGGCGGACACCACGGAGGTCATCACCGTCCCTGGTACGGCGGGGGATATTACCGACCGTGGTACGGCGGTGGATACAACTGGCCGTGGTACGGTGGCGGGCATCATCACGGCGGACATCACCGGCCAGGGCACGGTGGCGGCCGCCCCCGATGAGCGAGGCCACCGCGAGTCATGACTCGCATGTCCTCGTGTCTTGCGGCAGAGACTTATAAAATGGCCCTGGACTCATTGTCCAGGGCCATTTGCATTGAGAGCCGAAAAAATGGATTGCCGCATCGTCGAACGAGGTGCTAAAAACCGCACGTTTCTCAGAAATAGGGTTTGAGAACGCGAACGGCCCGGCTTAGGGCGAAACTCGGCTTGGCGAGGAAGATGTACTTGTGGTACGAGGCGCGACTGGTTTGAGTCGAAGCTCCGCAAGAACTGGCTGATGGTCGGATGCAATGGTCTCCGTATCGACATGGATCTCTTCGAGCCCATCCGCCAGATCCGGGGAGACGAGGATGTAGTCGATCCTTCCGGGTGACTTCCCTTTCAGACCAATACTGTGTCCATTCCCCTTGCCGACCTGTGTCCAGGAGTCGACCAGCAACGCAGGCATTTCCGCTTCGGCGGCGAGCAGTCGCTTGTAGTGATCGGATTCCGGCCGGAAGTTCAGGTCACCCATCAAAATCGCGGGACCACTCTTGCTGGCAATTACCTTGCGGACGGCCTCAACCTGAAGCCGGCGATCTGCCGCAGAGTCGTGGGCCAAGTGAGTGACATAAACGCGAATCGGTCGACCTTTTACGTCGATTGTCACTTCAAGTAGTCCGCGAGGCTCGGCGTTCTCTCGGCCCGCTGAGCGAGGGAGCGGATGGTTGCGCTTCGCAAGAATTGGGTACTTGCTGACGAGGGCGACTCCATACGCTCCTTTGTCCCTGATGAGGTTCCCACCAAAAGCGACCTCACCACCAAGCGCCTTCGCGAGTTCCTCGGCCTGATCGGCGAACTGACTACGCTCGCCGAATCGGACATCAACTTCCTGAAACGCGATGACATCGGAGTCGTGAACAACCTTCACGACCCGTCCTACATCAAGGTTCCCATCAGTTCCTTCGGCGTGGTGGATATTAAACGTCGCCAGCCGAAGCAACTCCGTCGAACTCGCCGGTTCTGGATCGATCAACAACGGCAGTAGCATCGCGAAAAGCAGATTCATCATGGAGGGCGTCCTTCGAAATGAAAATCCTCTCCTCCAAGAGTTCCCTCAAGGAAAGGAGAGGAGAGTAGAGTAGCAGAAATCGGAAAGTCCGTGATCAATAAGCATCCGCGCTAATGATTTCGCCGCCGCGGCTGGAGCTGAGTGCTCGCCAGACGCCCAGGCTGATCGAGTCTTTGATGAACTTGACGCTACCGTCCCCCATGGTCACGGTGACTCCACCGGAGTGGCGGCTACGAGCAGCTTGGTAAAGTGGGGCAAGCGCTGCGACCACCACGCATGGGGAATTTCCATTGCAGTTCAGAACTCCATTGGTCGTCGTGCATCCGCACGCCGCGGCGGAGTACATCGCGTCCGGTATTTTGGAGTTCGGAGCCAACTGCGTGGTGAATCCGGTGGCGTCGGCCCACCAAGTCACGCCCCGGACATCGGGACCTTTTCCGACGAGCATCTCCGAAGCGAAAATCGTGTTGCTCGTGCCATCAGTAATGCCTGCGAGAGTCACCACTTGGCCTTTATTGGGACTGGCCGAATGGTTGGCATTGTTATAGGGGGCGATCCAGCCGAAGGGGGCACCCAGAAAAGGGACGCCGTTCACAAGGTTCTGCTGGTCGATATCCGTCTGGCCGAAATTCACGAAATAATTGTGCGCGGTGAGTTTGCCCGAATTCGCAGTGCCAAGACTCGTGCTGGTCGGCTTGCTCGGGGTATCGCTCGGGCAGAGCAGAGCACTTACATAGCTATAGGTTACAGTGGTATTCCACGCGTCGGAGTATCGCGGTCGGGAGAAGTTGTACGCGTTGGCCAGCGCACTTTGCTCCATATACGGCAAAATGAAAGCCTGCCAGGTCCCGTTACAGCAACCGGAGGTCCCACTTGGCAGCGATCCCACCGTATCGTGGTAATTGTGCATCGCGAGGCCGATCTGCTTCATGTTGTTGACGCACTGGGCGCGTCGGGCAGCCTCGCGTGCCGCCTGAACCGCGGGCAAAAGTAAAGCGATCAGGACGGCGATAATCGCAATCACCACCAACAATTCAATGAGTGTAAAACCTCTTCGACGAATCTCGGGCATAGTCCTCATATCTCTTTCCAGGCCATGGACAAAAGTAAAGCTGCCAGTGAAGCGTGAAATGAATACTTTCAAAAACTCAGATCCCAAAAAAAGGGAAATCGATCGCTGGACACTTTGATCACTTTGCATCCAGCGAGAAATCAAAGACATTCTTTCCGTCCTTGACCACTTCAGCTTGAAGCGTACTTTTGGTGTTGTACTTGGCAGGGATCAGTTCTTTCATGAGAGGCGCGTCACCGTCTCCAGGTTGGGCATTTGCCGCGGCTTGCTTCGACCCCTCTTCAATTTGCGAAATCGTGACCCGATATGTCCCTGGGATTAATCCCGAAACTTTGGGTACATCGTAAGCCCCATCCAAGATTTGAGCGGTGGCCCCCGTACCTGGGGAATTCGAGTCACTCGGCATGAAGGTAATCGAGCCCGACGTTACCGGCTTCCCAGCCAGGGTCACAGTTCCCGAAAGGGGCTCGCGAGGAAGTTCATCCCGCGACCCGCAGCCCATCGCTATCAGGCCGCAACCAAGAAAAGCCAGTGAGATTGAGCGACGGAGAACCCAGCTCATAATCGAGCGAATTCCTATTCTGTTTAAGTGGACGAACGGCTTGACGCTGAAATCGGCCGCCCAAAAAGGTACGAGGGCACCTTGCCGTTTCTCTCAGCGGAACAGCCAAATCAATGCACGCACACCCATGACTGAAAATGGTACGACCTGGCCGATCGCAGGGCTGAATCTACTTAGTATAGTTGCGAGGCTCTACACTTTGTCAAGTGCCACAAAAAAGCATAGATCGTGTGAGTTCGGATTGACTGCAATCGACGAATGAGGCCGCCGCGATTGGGGGAATGACCAATTCCCCCAGGCTTTTGACGAAAACCGCTAACAACAAAGGCTTGACACGCAATCAGCATGCCAAGCCTTCGATGATCCAGGGTTGTCATTTTCGGGGGATCAACGCTGACGCATAAGTTCTCCCACAAGGTCATCCGCGCGATAAACTGACTTCAAGGCCTCGATGATCGCCCGGGAGTCGACCGAGATCGCCCGGGCGGACTGATCGTCATAGGCAAAGTCGAGCACAAGCGAGTCGACATTCCCATCAAAGATGAGTCCAACGACCTCGTTGTCACGATTGACGACCGGACTTCCCGAATTTCCGCCGATGATGTCAGCCGTCGAGACAAAGTTCATCGCGGTATCGAGGCTCAAGCGTCCATCTTTCTTCGCTTGATGCCAGCTCGGCGGAATCACATAAGGGGGGGTATTCCCATGGGCGTCGGCATGCTTGAAGGCTCCGCCAATGGTGGTGTAGGGGGGAACGTGCTTGCCCCTCGCTTCGTAGCCCTTCACCGTTCCGAAGGCGAGACGCAGGGTGAATGTCGCATCGGGGTAGACGGAATCCCCCTGGGCCTCGAAGGCCGCCTTGGCGATCCCGGCGTACTGCGCGGAGAGGACATCCTCGACTTCGTCTTCGTACTGGGTCCGGAGTGAGCGAGCGTCGGCGTCGATCGCCAGGGCAAGCTTGATCATCGGATCATCGAGCTCGAGCAGGGCCTTCAAGCCGCCCTTTGCGATGGCGCGACGGAGTGAGACGTCGGCAAGCTTGGTGCCACGGACCAGTTCCTTGGCAGTCTCCTCGGGGGTCCGCCCATGAAGGACTCGGGAGATCATCGGGTCGGTGTCACCCATCAAATTCTTCCAGAACGTCAAGGAGTGGGCCAGCTTGGCTTCCTCGAACTCGGGATAGATGGGGGCATCCGAGAACAGCGCGAGCTGGAGCGACTCGATGGCGGATTCGCGGAACTCTCGAAGCCGGTCGCCGTTCGGCTTCTCTTGCTCCTGGGCGAGGCGAACCAGCGTACGAGCGACTTGAAAGAGGGTCGAATCGAACGCAAATCCCCGCTCGAGCATGTTGAACCGCTTGGCGATCTTGGTCGCAACCTGGTGCGAGGCCGCGATCTTGTCCCAGGCCGATCCATAGGCCGCCTGGGCGGCTTGATCGGCCTTGATCCGCGTTCGAAGCGTTTGCTCAGCCTCGCGTTTGCGCGCCATGAGCGACTCGTCCTTCAAGCCCTTCAGGCCCCCTTCCCGGGCCTTCCGGGAGTTTTGATAGCCGAATAGCTCGTCCTTCGCTTGCCTGGTCTGCTCAGGCCCTTTCTTGCCGTACTCCTGCAGAAACGCCTCGCGGGCGTGGAGGATCTCGAGGGAGAAGGGGAACGAAACGTCTCTGAGGTATTCCAGGTGGGCGACTGTGTTCAAGCGGCTGGTCTTGCCGGGGTGTCCGGCCACGAAGATCAGGTCGCCGTCCTTGCTCCCCGCGGGACTCCAGTTCAGGTAATGCTTGGGCTGCGCCGGCTTGTCATTCTCGTAGGCACGGAAGAAACAGACGTCGAGGTCGTACCGGGGAAATTCAAAATTATCCGGGTCACCGCCGAAGAAGGCGATCTCGAACTCGGGGGCGAAGACGAGTCGAACATCGGTGTACTTCTTATAGGTATAAAGCGCGTACTGCCCTCCCTGGTAGAGGGTGACGACGTCGCTCCGGAGGCC
Organism: Singulisphaera photorubra; assembly: GCF_045290345.1. Taxonomy (GTDB): domain Bacteria; phylum Planctomycetota; class Planctomycetia; order Isosphaerales; family Isosphaeraceae; genus Singulisphaera. The sequence continues at coordinate 10,197,187 of NZ_CP155447.1, forward strand.
CGACTTGTCGAGCGACTCCTTCTCGATCGTCGCCATCGCTTTCCGCTTGGCGGCCCCTGCTTCGGAATCGCCCATGCCCGGCTTGACCGCGGCCAGGACACGGTCGGTGACGTCCTGGAGATCCACCAGGACGTTCAGCTCGAGGTCAGGGGCCTTGATCTCCTCGGCTCGAGTCTTGGCCAGGAAACCCTCCTTGAGATAGTCCTTGCCGGCCGTGCTGATCTTGTGAAGCATATCCGCGCCAACGTGATGATTGGTCATCACCAGTCCGTCGGCCGAGACGAACGAGCCCGAACCGCCACTATTGAAGCGGACGGCCGAAGAACGGAGGCGTTCGACCCAGGCGGGGTTCGGCTCGAAGTTGTACCGCTGCTTCAACGCCTTCAGCGGCAGGTTGTTAAACACCCACATTCCTTCGTCGGCAGTCACGGTCCCTCCCACGCTCAAGACTGAAATCACGGACAGAGCCAAGATCCGTTGGCGCGCACTCATTGGTATGACACCCTCGGGGCTGAGTTAGCAAGCACGGTGAAAAGAGCCAGTATTAGAGGTCTTCTTCACGGCCCTTGATGCCTTCGGCAACGGCAGGCGACTCGACGCTACGGAGCAACGCTCCAATGCCGACGAGAAAGAGCACGAGCGTCATGAAGGAGAAGGCGACGATCGACGGCCACGGGCTCGAGTTCCAGTGTGCAGGCAGGCGTGTCGAGAGATCGAATAGCTTCGACGCTTGCGGGATGATGGCCAAAGTCGCGATCAGGATCCCCGCAATCGCCCCTCCCGCGATGTACCCGCTCGAGAGCAGGACCGCCGGACTCGAGTCCGACTCTTCGGCCGGTGTCTTTTTGATCCAATCCACCGCCGCGCGGACGAGGCCACCAATGAAGATCGGCACCGAGGTCGACAACGGCAAATAGACCCCGACGGCGAACGCCAAGGCCGGAACTCCGGCCAGGTGCATCACAATTGCGATGAAAACACCGATCAAGACCAGGTTCCAGGGCAGCTTTCCGGTCATGATGCCGTCGATGATCAAGGCCATCAACGTCGCCTTGGGCGCATCGTACTTGACGACCTTCGATCCGTCGTCGCGTGTGTCGACCCGGCCGTTGATCGCGGGATCGATCAGGAAATGGGCCTGCCCCTGGTCATCCACCAGGTATTTTCCCGGCTGAGCACCCTTGATCGGGGCGACGACCCGCCAGACATGGTACGACTTACCTTGATGCGTGGCCGTCTCAGTCAGCGTGGCCACGTCGACCTGGGCCGTCGGCAAGTACTCCGCACGTCCCGTGACGACCGTGCTCGCGTCGTTGAGCAAGAGCAGGGTGAACCCGATCACGACCGCCGAGGTCAACGCGCCCACGAGAATCGAGATCTGCTGCGACCGAGGTGTGGCCCCGACGAGGAAGCCGGTCTTCAGGTCCTGCGAGGTCGTACCGCCGTTCGAGGCTGCGATGCAGACGATCCCGGCGATGGAGAGGGCCGCGAGCCGATAGGAAGGCGCCTTCCACCCCATCAGAACGAAGATCAGGCAGGTGAGCAGCAGCGTGGCCACGGTCATCCCCGAGATCGGATTCGAGGACGACCCGATCTCACCGGTCAGCCGGGACGAGACCGTGACGAAGAGAAACCCGAAGACGACAACCATCGCCGCGCCCATCAGTCGACCCGAGAGATCGGTCGGCATCAGGTCCGTGGCGGCGATCGCGGCCACGAGCGCGATCGAGCCGAGTCCGACCATCCAGAGCGGCAGGTCGCGATCGGTCCGATCGGATTGCTCGGTTGCCCCGCCTCGGTTGGACTGACGGATATCGCGCACGCCGGAGCCGATCGACGAGACGATGAGCGGCAAAGCCTGGAAAAGGCTGATGATTCCGCCCGTGGCCACGGCCCCCGCACCGATGTATAGGATGTACGAGTCGCGGATATCCTTGGGGTTCATCTTGGAAATCAGCTTGAGCCCCGGGAAGATCGGCGTCGCGGCGGTCTCCCCGAAGAACGCAATCGCGGGCGTCAGCACGAGGGCGGCCAGCATGCCTCCGGCCACCATCACGCAGGAGATCCGGAACCCGATGATATAGCCAACCCCCATCAGCACCGGGGAGGATTCGAGCGAGACGACCGCCCCTTTGAATTTGGTGATCACCTTGGCGGGATATTCCTCCCAGAGCCGTAGCGACTGCATGAGGAACTGGTAGACGAAGGCGAGCCCGAAGCCGACGAACACGGTTTTGGCGCTGGAGCCCCCTTGTTCGCCGACGATCAGGACCTTCGCACAGGCGGTTCCCTCGGGATAAGTCAGCGACCCATGCTGCTTGACGATGAAGGCGCGACGGAGCGGGATCATCATCAGGATCCCGAGCAAGCCGCCAAGTGCGGCCACGAGCATAACTCGCACGAGTTCCATGTCGTAGCCGAGGATCATCAAGGCGGGCATCGTCACGCCGACGCCGAACGCGATCGACTCCCCGGCCGAGCCCGCGGTCTGCACGATATTGTTCTCGAGGATCGTGGCCGGCCGCGTCCCGAGGATCTTGGAGAAGGCGCGAAAGACCGTGATCGAGAGGACGGCCACCGGAATCGAGGCCGACACGGTCATCCCGACCCGAAGGACAAGATAGAGCGACGACGCCCCGAAGACGATCCCGAGGATCGCTCCGAGCAGGACGGCTGACCAGGTCAGCTCGGGCATCACGGTATTGGCGTGGATGTAGGGCTTGTGGACGGGGTAGGCCGAGCCGAGCCCCTCGCTCGGGGTCTCGGCCGGAGGGGGTGTGTGGACCGACATCTCATCTCCCTCGAAGAACGAAGCGTGCGCCTCCCAGGCTGCGACGTCTCCACCTTACAACGTCGAGTCGAATGCCGCAAAGGGGCTGCGGAGGGAGGCGGATCTCCTCTCGAGGGGGCTACCCGACCGTTTCGGACATGGCCGAAGGACGCCGGCCCGGCGTGCGATTCTGCTGGATTTCGGAGAGGCGGTTGACGATCTGGCGAAGGACTTCAAGTGGGGCCAGGCTCGCATCCACCTCGTAGACCGTTTCCGGCGGGTAGAAGCTCAGGGTCTTGAACGTCTCCTCATAATAGGTGTTGAGCCGCCGCCTGATGACCTCCTCGTTCATGTCGTCGAGCCGATTCTCGCGCAACGCCCGCGCTTTGAGTCGCTCGCTCGCCTTGACCGTATCGTTGATCACGAGGTGGAAGATCTGAACCACGTCCAGGATGTGGTCGAGTCGCTCGGCCTGGAGGTAGTTCCGAGGCAGACCATCGAGGATCAAGGTGTGCTGGTCGGGCAGGAGAAGTTCCTGCATCTCGAGGATCTGAACGTGTCGCTCCCAGATCTTGACCGTTAGATCGTCGGGGACAAGTGCACCGGTTGACGTGAAGCGGGCGATCTGTTGGCCGTAATGGCCATACTTCGGGATCTTGCGAAACACATCCCCCATCGAGACGTGCACGAGGTCGGGCAACTGCCCGAGAACCGACCCTTGAGTCCCTTTACCGCTTCCAGGCATCCCGAACAGAAGAATCGTCCGATACTTGGGGGAGTCGGCCATCGCAAGTCCTCGACTAGACGTATGGGGGGATGGATTACCAGGAGCAGCGGCAACCATCATGGGGGGGGGCGTTCCGCTCGACAACCCGAACCGTAGAGAATTCCACCACTTACCCACTTCCTCCATGATCCGAACTCTTCAGCCCCGGAGCAAGCCGTTGCCAGAAACCCGTGTGCTACTTCTCCGACATGCCGAGACATCGTCCCCCGACTGCTTCCACGGCGCCGAGTCGGACGTCAACCTGGGCGACCGGGGACGCAGCCAGGCCGCCACCGCCGCCACCCACCTCGCCACGCTCCAGCCCGACGCCATCTATTCCTCGGGGATGGTCCGCGCCCGCGAGACGGCCGAGCCGATCGCGCGAGCCTGCCAGCTCGAGCCCCAGGTGGTCGAAACGCTTCACGAACGGCGGATGGGCCCGCTCAGCGGGCAGCCCAAGGCCGAGGGGTGGTCGACTTATCAGCAAGCGATGACACGTTGGATGGCCGGCGACCTTGACTTTACCCACGAAGGGGGAGAATCGTTCGCGGCCATCGCGGCGCGCACCGTGCCCCCGTTCCAGGCGCTCGCGGATCGACATCGCGGCCAGACGATCGTCGTCGTGGCCCACGGCGTGGTGATCCGGGTCCTGCTCTGTAGCCTGGTCGACGAACTGCAACTGGCCGATTTCGCGGACGTCCCCATCGAGTTCGTCGCGGTCAACGACTTACGGTGGGATGGGAGCCGTTGGTCCGCCGTCGGATTCGATCGCAACGGCTCACGAGATCAGAATCCGGACGCGGGCCATGAGCCTCTCACCACCTGAGCCCGATGAGACCAGCCACCTGGCGCACTCTTGCCAGGTCAGATCTTGTCGGGTGGGCACGGCCCGCCACCTTCGCTTTCCCCCTTTGAAACTGGCAAACGATGCTGGGGTGGGCGGTGCCCACTCCTCGGGAAGCGTTCGGCGTCGGAGAGAACAAAAACGAGGATGACCTCGAAACTTTCATGCCCGTCTCCACAAGCCTGAGATCGAGCACGAAGCATCCCCGACGGCTCAGGCCAGGAGGCTGTGGACGACTTCCGCCTTGGTCACCTCGGCATCGGTCAGGCTGTCGTCGCGGCCATCGTGTGGGTAAGTGAGGCGGCGGTGATCGAGGCCGAGAGAGTGGAGCAGGGTGGCCTGAAGGTCGTGAACGGTGACGATGTTCTCGACTGACTTGTAGCCGAATTCATCGGTGGCGCCATGGCAGTAGCCCTGCTTGAACCCTCCGCCGGCCAGCCAGAGCGAGAAGGCATGCCGGTTGTGGTCTCGGCCGTCGGCCCCTTGCGAGATGGGAAGGCGGCCGAACTCGCCGGTCCAGAGCACGATCGTGGAGTCGAGCAGACCTCGCCGCTTCAAGTCCATCACGAGCGCGGCACTCGGTTGGTCGGTCCGGCTGCAAAGCCCCTTGAGCGTCTCGGCGTTCTTGCTGTGGGTGTCCCAAGGTTGCCCACTGAGAAAGAGCTGCACGAACCGGACCCCGCGCTCGACCAGACGCCGGGCCAGCAGGCAGCGCGTGCCGTATTCCCGGGTCTCCTCGCGGTCCAGGCCGTAGAGCCGCTTCGTCTCTTCGCTCTCGTCCGACAGGTCGAGGACGTCAGGAACGGCGGTCTGCATCCGCGCAGCGGTCTCGAAGTTCGCGATCCGTGCATCGAGCTCGGAACGGCCGGGATGCCGGCGTATGTGGATTCGATTCAGCTCATTGATGAATCCAAGCTGCCCCGTTCGCGCGGCCTGCGTGACCCCCTCGGGGGTCGCCAGGTTCGGCACAGGCGCGGCCCCCGCGCGAAAGGGAGTGCCCTGGTAGACCGCCGGCAGCCAGCCTGAGGTCCAGTTGCGCACGCCGTCGACCGGCAGCCCCCCTGGGTCGCTCAAGACCACATAGGCGGGCATCTCCTGATTCTCCGAGCCGAGCCCGTAGATCACCCACGACCCCAACGTCGGCCGCCCCGCTTGAAACTTGCCCGAGTGGATCAGCCGGAGCGCCGACTCGTGGTCCACCGACTCCGTCGACATCGAACGCACAAGCGTGATCTCATCGGCGATCCGGGCCGTGTGCGGCAGCAGTTCGGAGAGTTCCAGGCCCGACTCGCCGCGAGGCCGGAACGAGAAAGGGGAGGCGAGCAGGTTCCCCTTCTGTTTATCGAAGTGAACCTCGAGCTGCCCTGGGTACGGCTTCCGATCCCAGCGCGTCAGTTCCGGCTTCGGGTCGAACAGGTCCATCTGGCTCGGACCACCATGCTGGAACAGGCAGATGACCGATTTCGCTCGCGGTGGTTTTGCGGCCGCCACAGATGCGGCGTGGAGCGACCGGTCGTCCAGCGCCAGCAGATCCGCCAGCGCCAGCGAACCGAGGGTGCCGGCGAAGCGGCTCAGGAAGGCGCGCCGGTTAAGGCAAAAGTCGTCGCGTTCGATGGCCCGCATTGCCATTTCCCTCCCGGCTCGAGGTTCGATTATTCCACGTATAAGAAGGCATTGCTTGCCAGGAGCGCCTGACAGAAGTCGGCCCAGGAGCGCTCGGCCGCGTCGGCCTGCCCCTGGTATCGCGCCGGCTGAGCGTCAAGGAACCGCTTCGCCACGGTCAACTCGTCCTCGGTCGGCGCTCGACCGACCGCGACGAGGAAGGCATGGAACACCTTGTCGACGGCGGTCGGCCCGGCTTCGCGGTCCAGTCGCTTCGCCATGGCACGGGCGCGGGCGATCACGAAGTCGGAATTGAGCAGGCTCAACGACTGCAGCGGAATGGTCGTCGCATTGCGGCGGGTGCAGTTGATGACCAGCGAAGGCGCGTCGAAGTCCTCGAGCACACCGACGACATGCGTTCTCCGCTGCTGAAGGTAGACCGAGCGCCGATGGGCCCCATCGACCGAGTCATCGACCGCAACAGTGCCGTTCTTTTTACGCTCAGCCGGAACGTATGAGCCTCCCATACGCCCGTCGAGCTCGCCCGAAGTGGCAAGCATCGCGTCGCGGAGCGCCTCGGCATCGAGCCGACGCATCGGATACCGCCAGAGCAAGCCATTGTCGGGGTCCCGTGCCTCACCGTGCTCGGCCGGGGTGCTCACCTGGCGGTAAGCTCGCGAGTTCATGATCAGGCGGTTCAGCGCCTTGGCACTCCAGCCGCTCGCGACCAACGTCCTGGCCAGTTCCTCCAGGAGCGCCGAGTGCGACGGCGGCGACCCTGAATACCCGAGGTTCTCGGGGGTCGCGACCAATCCGACGCCGAAGTGATACTGCCAGATTCGGTTCGCCGTGACGCGTGCCAGCAGGGCCGAGGCGCGCGAGCCAGGCCGAGTGATCCAGTTGGCCAGCGCCAGCCGAGCGCCCGTGGATGGTGCGCCCTCAAACGGGGGCCCCACCTTGAACGGGTTCTCAGGATCAGCCAGGACGGACGGAACACCCGGCTCGACCACCGGCCCGCGGGCAGAATAGTTCCCCCGAAGCAGCAGGTGAACCTCGGGAGGGGTCGCCTTGAGGTCGCGTACCCAGGCAATCTTCGCCGGCCGCCCGCCCCGTTTCGACTCCAGCGCCTTGAGCGCGTCCGTGTATTCCTTCCGCCTTGCCTTCCGGTTCTGGGCGTTGGAATCTTCAACGGGCTTCTCACCCGCCTCGATGAGCAGGTTATCCACCACGAAACTCCGACCACAGCAGTACTCGAAGCCGAATCCCCCGTCGGGCAGGTCGGCCGCGGCCAGCGTCACCGCCGGGCCTTCGGGCTGCCAGTCAACGATATGTTCGAGGCGGAGTTTATTTGCCCCTTCATTCGTGATCCGCACGCCGTAGCGATGGCCTGGCTCGTAGCCGGTTCCACCAATCCGGCCGGCCGCGCGCGAATCCGGTCCCGGATAGTCGACATGGACCTCCGCCCCGCCTGCTGGGTTGCCGTCGATCAGGAGATTGCCTCCTCCGGCCGGTTTCTTGTCCTGATAATCCGCCAGCGCAAGGTAATATCCCACCCGCTCGGCCGGAGCGTCGTCGGCTTTGAGCTTTCGATCCACCAGGTCGAAGCTCACTTCGATCCATCCGCCCACGTTGTCAGGCGACCAGTCGAAGGCCTGCCTCGTCGACAGGAAACGATTGCCCGCCGTGCCCGACTCGACAACCCGTAACATGCCGTCCTTGATCAGGGCCCCGGGAGCCACCTCGGAGTCAATATTGACGGGCGGCGAACCGAAGGGCGTGTCATCCGCCGGCGCCATCGAGTTCCAGAGCGGCGCAAGGCGGCCCGGTTTGTCGTCGAAGTTGTCCTGGAACCGCACCTCACCTTTACGCCGGTTCTGTTCGGACCAGACCCGAAACTCCTTTCGCAAGGAGGCGATCTGGGTATCGATCTCCTTGGTTCGCGCGGTCCATTCCTCAAGCTCTGCGGGGAGCGGCGCGTCCACGACCCGCTCGTTCGGCTTGACCCAATTGTCCACCGGGAACGCCGGGTAGAGGATCGCCTGGAGCTGATAATAGTCCTTCTGCGTGATCGGCTCGAATTTATGATCGTGACAGCGGGCACACTGAAAGGTCATGCCGAAAAGTGACGAGCCGAGGATCTCGATCGTCCCCTCGAGCACGGCATAGCGATCGGCTCGAAGTTCGTCGGGATTGCCGTCACTCTCGCCGGTTCCATCCTGCGAGTTCCGCAAGTAGTGCCCGGCCACGAGTTGATCCACCACCTCAGGCGTCACTCGATCACCGGGCCGATAGCCGGAAAGTTCGTCACCGGCCAGTTGCTCACGGACGAACTGATCGAGCGGCTTGTCCTGGTTCCAGGCGCGGATCACGTAGTCGCGATAGCGGTAGGCGAGGGGGCGGTCAGTGTCGGCCGCGAAGTAGCCGTTCGAGTCGGCGTACCCGGCGGCGTCGAGCCAGTACTTACCCCAGCGCTCGCCATACCGCGGCGAGGCCAAGTAGCGTTCAACCATGCGCCCGTAAGCGTCGGGGCTCTTATCGGACAGGAAGGCCGCGACCTCCGCGGGGGTCGGCGGCACACCGGTCAGGTCGAAGCTGACGCGACGGAGGAGGGTCTGTCGATCGGCCTCGGGTCCCAGGGTCAGGCCCTTGGCCTCGAGCTCCGGCAGGAGGAGCCGGTCGATCGGGTTCGCGGCGACTGGTGCAACGCGAACCTCGGGCAGAGGCGGCGCCGTACGAAGCGGAGCGAACGCCCAGTGGTCGGCGGCCTCGGGCGCTCCCGCGACGAGCGTCGGCAAGCCAGGCGCGCCGGCTGCGATCCAGCGCTGGAGGATTTGCTTCTCGTCCTCGGTCAGCGGCTCGTCGGGCGGCATCTCCTCATCGGCGATTCGCTTCCAGATCAGGCTCTCTTCGAGCCGCCCCGCGACGACCGCCGATCCGTTCTTACCGCCTCGGGCGAGCCCGTTCGGAGAGGCCAGGCTCAGCTTCGCCTCCCGCTTGGCTGGTCCGTGGCACTTGACGCATCGGACCTTCAGCAACGGCATCACCTGGCGATCGAACAAGGGCGTCGACGGCAGATCATCGGCCAGCGCCATGCTCTGGCAGACGATCACCAAGACCAAGCTGCTCAGGACCGTTCCTCGAGTCATCAGCACCTCACGGCCATCGAACCGATTTGCGGAATGCCAAGACACGAATCCGGCACGCCATGAGCTCGCTGTTTCCGCCGTACGCTCATCCACTCGAAAACGGTTCCCCAACAGCCACGGACTTCGAGTGGAGATCGGCAAGAGGCGATTGCCTCTCAAACGTAATCAGGGCATTCCAAAGTCGCTTCGTTCGGGAGTGCGATGCTTCCATGGCGGGACGAATCGAAATTCGCGGTCAGTGTAGAATAGCCGCCTTCCCCAGCGCATAGCCACCTACTTCCGCGGCGTTCCCTGACATGGGCTCAAACACAAGACTGCAGACGGCTCAACGGAGGCTTTCCAGCCCATTCGTTGAAGTAAGCCTGCTGTTCCCCGATCGTCACAAATCGCTGACTCTACCGGATTGCTGGCATCGCGGGATGGAAGAAAGAATGGACTTCGCTAGATCTCGCATTTTACCTGAACTCTCGGATTCTGAGTAACTTTGGGGACTTTGGGAATCACCATCTGGCGAGTACGGTGCGACACCTGCAATCCGGTAGAGTCAGGCAAATTTTAACCACGAATCAACACACCATGCTTCGCAGGATCTATCAGTAATTCTCGCCCGTGGGATCAAGGTGATTACGGAGCCGTCTAGATTTGATCGTTCCCTTGGGCAGGCACATGCGGCAGGCACAGGTCGGTCGTTTACCGTGAGCATCGGGAAAATGACGCCATCCAAGTACCTGTCTCACTTTACGGACCCGAAAAATCTCATCACGTCGGATCGATCGGGGGACGATGATCTCGAATCCGACGGCGTCCGTGGTTCCCATGAGCATCCCGATTGCCTGGCCCAGGGTTGTTTCATCGTGCGAGCGATTGAAATGCCCGACCGAGACTGGTTCGTCGGATGGTATGCGGAAATCGACGCCCACGATCGTCCGCTGCCCTCGCCGTTTCAACTCTCGGAGCCACTCGTGCGCGATTAAGTAGTCGGGCAGGATCGCCATGCAGAATACGCCTCTCGGCGCATCGAATCCGACGGTGGACGCCCTGATCCCAGATCGGCGGATCGAACCGGCATGCTTCTCGGAGGTCAGATGAGTGAGGATCGGCATGATCTCGGAGTTTTCGCTGGGCGGACCTGGGGGACTCCTGACGTTCGTCCGACGTCATAGAGACTGAAACACCACGAACGGTTCGCCAACTCAGTCGAGACAGAGAGCAGAACATTAATAATGCAGATTTATTATTATCAAACAAGTCTGCGCAAGCTAGACGCGATCATTCCTGTGAGTCATTCCGCGATATCCCATTTCCCCCAGATGACGGCAAAATCAACGAATGTCCCCTGGGATTCTCATCCCAGTACTGTTCCCTTTGGCTTTTCGTCGGGTGGGCCGTAACCATCCGCAAGCCGCACTCTATCGCCGCCAACAACAATACAATTGATCACAACTCAGACAAATCAGAGGCTTCTCAAAAAAAACAGATCCCGGGGAACACGAGGAACCCACCGAGAACGGCCTCATCGCGGGCGTGTTCGCGGATCAAGTTGCGGGAGGATCAGCGACCGGGGCTTGCAATTCGAACAAGCGGCTCGCCTCGCCGCTGAGTCGAGACAGTTCTTTGTCGCGTGGGCGATTCTTCTCCATCCAATTCCGGGCGCGTTGATGCCAGCGTCGCGCCTGTTCCTCATGACCGCAGCGCCAATGGGTCATGGCCAAGAAGAAGGCATTGTGGCCAAAGTGGTTCTCAATCGTCAGGTGCTGCGATTTCTCGAGCGCTTCGAGCGCTTCAGGCCATTTCCCGACACGATAGTAAGCGGCCCCGAGTGTGTTCCAGAGATGCCCCGCCTCCGGCGCTTTTTCGACGGCCTTCCGGGCCAGCTCAATCCCGATCTTGGCGAGTTCCGCACAATCTCCAGGGTATCGTACGAGGTACCAGGCAAACTCGTTCCTGGCCTCGGGGGAATCAGGACATGTCTGGGCCGCTTCGCGGAGGAGATCCCTCACGGGATCGACCTCGGGGGGCGAGCGTTCCGTCCCTTGTCGCAGCACAACAGCAGCTAAACCCGCAGAACTTAGAGCGAGTTGTTTCCGAAGTTCTTGATGAGAGGGAAAGTCGATTACGGCCTTCTTGAGAATCAACAACCTCCTGCGATGCATCGCCTCCGCCTCGGGGAGACGACCGCCGTGCTCGAGGAGTTCCGAGAGGGCCCGGAGGGCGAGGGCATATTCCTGCCGATGCTCAGGGACGCTCGGGGCAGCGCGTTCAAGGTTCTCGAAGTGGCCCAACGCCCGATGATAGGCCTTCTCGGCATCCTGACTGCGATCGACCCACTCGAGGGTTTCGCCGTGCCGTCGGTGAAGGAGACCCCGAATGCGCCGCAAGTCGAGACTCTCGGGCGATTGCTCCGCCAAGGCTTCGAAGACCTCCAATGCGGCCTGATAGGTCTCCTCCGCCTCATGGTGACGGCCCGAAGAGCTCAGCAGATGGCCCAGTAGTTCGCGGAGGCGACCGAGCTTCATCCGGACTTCAGCGGGGGGATGATCGGCTCCGACGAGTTCTCCGAAGATCAGGACGGCCCGGCGCACGGCCTTCTCAGCCTCCTCATGAGAATTGTTGCGATCTGCTTGCAGGCTCCAGCGGTCGTAGAAGTCTCCCAATTCCTGCAAGGAAGCCGGGGCCAGCGCGTTGCGGAGCTCGAAAGCCCGATCGCAGTCGGCTGCGGCGCGAGTCCACTGCTCCCAGTCGGCGATCGCGAGGCCCCGATGAAGCCAGGGCGCCGGGTCCTTGGGATTCTGCTCGACGGATCGCGTTTGATTGGGAAGCATCTCACAGATCAAGGTCTCGAGGCCCTCATTCTTGCCTTGAGCTCTCAAAGACGAGGCAATCCCTTGGAGCACTTGGGAAACGCTCTTGTGTCGGTCTCCATACTGGGCACGGAAGATTTTCAGGGCCTCGCGAAACGAGGCTTCAGCCTCGGCGTAGCGTCCGAGGCCGAAGAGGGCGCGGGCCAGGGCGTTCCACCCCCAGCCCATCTCCGGGTGATTGGCCCCGTGCAAGCGGCGGTGGAGGGTCAGGGCCTCTCGGGCCAAGGGCTCGGCCTCGCTGAAGCGGTATCGATCGTTTTTCGAGTCGGCCAAGGTATGAAGGATATTGGCAATCTCTGGAGATGTCGAACCAGGGTTCTTGCGGAGAATCGCCAGCGCCTCCCGAGCGGCCGCTTCGGATTCGGCATGTTTGCCTTGGTAGACCTGGAGCCACTGGAGCGCCCAGAGGGCCTGGATCATGGGGACTTCCGGCTCGCCCCGATCACGGTAGATCAGGAGGGCTTCGCGCACCGACTTCTCGGCCGGGGCGAGTTGACCCCGCGCGGCCAGATTCCAGGCAATATCGATGAGGCTCTCGGCGACTTTCTCGGGGTTGGCGTCGAAAGCGCAACGACGCAGTTCGAGAGCCCTTTTGAGGTGGGGCTCCGCCTGTTCGGTCAAACCGAGCCGCCGGTAGGCCACCCCGATCGTCCTGCGAACCGTCGCTTCGACTTCGGGTTGCCTCTCCAACTGGTGGTCGATGCGCCTCGAGAAGTCGTCCAAGAGCTCGCGGACGGTGTAGTTCTGGCCTTTGCTCTTGTCCGGGTTGGCCGATGCGAGCATCTCGTGAAGGAGATCACTGATCGCGCTCGCCGTCTGGGCTTCGATCGTCGCTCGACTCGCGTTCAAGCGAGCCTCGGTCAGTGCGGTTAATCGTTGTCGGAAGGCATCGTCCTTTTGCCTCAGGGCGATCTCTTTCGCTTCCTTCTCCCACCAGATGCGGAGGTTGCTGATGGCCAAGGCGGGGACCGCCAGGAAAAGGATCAGGGCGGCCGCGGCCACGATCGACCGATGGCGACGCGACCATTTCGCGGCGCGATGGGCAAGACTGGGCCGACGGGCCACGATCGGCCTGTCCTCCAGGTAGCGTCTGAGGTCGTCGGCCAACTCTTGCGCGGCGACGTAACGCTCGGAGGGCACCTTGGCCATGGCCTTGAGCACGATCGTCTCGAGGTCAGGCGGAATGGCGCGATTGAGCTGCCGGGGAGGAATCGGCTCTTCTTGGAGGATCCGCTGGATGATTTCCGGCTGACTGTCTCCGGGAATCGCCGACCTCAGCGTCAACAACTCGTAAAGCGTGGCACCCAGTGAGTAAATGTCGGTGCGATGGTCGATCGGCATCGATCGGGCCCTGACCTGCTCGGGACTCATGTACCGGAACGTGCCCATCAGGTCGCCGGTGAGGCTCAAGCCGTTATCGCCGTGAAGTCGGGCCAAGCCGAAGTCCGTAATCCAGAGGCTTCGACGCTCGTCGACCAGCAGGTTCGCCGGCTTGATGTCGCGATGCACGACGCCAAGCTGATGCGCGTGTTCCAGGGCCTCGGCCGCTTGCAGCCCCAGTTCCGCCACGTTGCGAATGAACGTACGCCCGCGTGTGGATGTTCCGGTCCCCGTCCACGAATGCAACGGAGAGGAAGACGCCCCGGTCGCATGCGGAGTTCCGGACGGTCGTGCGTCAAAATCGGAGGACGGCGGTGGGCCATCCGATGAGAGCCAACCCGTTCCCGATTCGCACTCCGGTGCGAGCAGGGTGTCCGACGCCAGACGACCGGTCGGGGAGGGCGAGCGTCCGCGGCGCCTTGCCTCAAGCGAAGCAGGGCCCTCGAACCGCCGCAGTTCGCCGATCAGATGCGCCAGAGTCCTTCCCTCGATAAGCTGCATGGCATAGTAATGAACACCACGCTCGCAGCCGACGGAGAAGACCGGCACAATGTGTTCGTGGTGCAGGTGGGCTGCGGCTTGGGCCTCGACCCGGAACCGTTGGAGTTGCCTCTGATCGAGCGCCGCGGCGAACGGGAGGACCTTCAAGGCCACTCGGCGGCCGAGAGAAATCTGTTGCGCCTCGAAGACGACCCCCATCCCCCCGCGGCCAATTTCGCGGAGGATCCGGAAGTCGCCCAGCACCTCGGCCCCTGGGTTGACATCCGGCGCGGGGTGTTCCGGGCCGGATGCGAAATCGGCCGCCCTGCGTCCCAGGCCCACGAGGATCTCAACGGCCGGGAGGATGCTTCGCAATGCTTCAGCCAGTTCCGGATGCTCTCGGGCCAGTTCCTCCGGATCCAGAGATTCGCCCGCCTGAATTCGAACAGCCAATTCCTCGAAGAGGTCCGAGAGGGCCGGATCGGTCGTGCTGGCCGAAGGAAACCGTCGCACGGAATCGATCATCACGAACTCTCCGAATGGGCCCCATCGAGCAGCACCCGTAGTCGCAGCAGGGCCCGCATGTGACGCGACTTGACCGCCCCTTCGCTCACCCCGAGGACTGCGGCGATTTCGCTGACGGAGAGTTGCTCGAGATAGCGCAGGGCGATGACTTCCTGATCGTGGACGGCCATCGCCGCGAGTACGTCCCGCACGCGCTGGATCATCTCGTCGCGGATCAAACCCTGGCTCGGGCTGGTCCCGCTGTCCAGCAGGTGGTTGGCCAAGTAGGCCGTCGACTCGTCCGGCAGGGGGAGGCGGCCGACCTGCTCACAAGTCACGCTCCGCCTCTGGGCGAGGAGGTGATGACGATGGAGCTCGACCAACCGGTTCCAGGCAAACTGACGGAGCCAGGGATAGAAGGGCAAGGGAGGCTCTGCCAGGTACGCGGTCAGGTTCCTCGCCGCGTCCAGCAAGGCTTCCTGCACGACATCCGAGGGGTCGAAGCGAGCGGCCAATCTCGGGTCCAGCCGCACCGCGACCATTTGGCGCAACCGACCCCGGAAACACGTGAGCAACTGCTCCCGGGCGACTTCATCTCCCTGACAAGCAAGTTGGATCAAAGTGTCGGTCTCGGACATTCCGGAGGACATCTCGTCCCTTTCTCTCGCTCGTTCCCGAACCAGGCAGGCTACCGATTCAAGATTATCGATCCCAATTCTCAGAAGGTAGACCCTGCACGCTCGCACCCGCCGAGAAACCAGGTCCGTCCCTGCCAACCCTCCTCGAGCCTCAGGGCGTGCCCGCTTGATGAGGGAGCCCTAGCCCTTCGGTTGATCCCGTCTCACTCGCCCGTTTTGCGATTAAACATTCTTAACACACAACGTTCTCTGTCGGCCAAGTGATTTATCAAAGCCCAGTATACCTGTGACTCGCTATTTAACACATTCCCGGATGACCAAGGAGATCGGATGGCCACCAAGCCGTCGGACCTCTGCCGCCATAAAAGAAATTCTGCTGAAACCATTTCCGACTTTCTGCGTGGTCCTTCTTGAAGGCCGAGAGTGGGATGACCTCGATCCGTTCGGAACGAGGCTCCCCCTCCGGTCTGCTAGTCGGCTCGCCAAGCCTTCCGGGCGAGTCGCAGGCCAGACTCTCTCCCCTCAACCCCGTAGGAGAATACCCGTGGGAACGATCCAGGTCGCCTCACTGTCTCGCTCGACCGTCCGAGATCCCGTCGTGCTCCGGTTCGTCGATCAGGTCGTCGAGATCATGAAACTCGAGGTCGAGCAGGCCCTCGGCGCCTTGAAAGATCCAGAAGCAGTGCCCGCCAAGATGGGCCACCTCAAGGTCGGCGCGACCCCTCGGGAATACCCCTCGGTGGGCCTCGTCATCCAGGAGCGTGCGAAGTCGCTCCCCCCCGATCGGCGGAGCGCCTTGATGTCGCGGTTCCGTGAGACGGCCGAAGCGACACCTCGGCCGCTCCCGAGAACCGACTTGAAAGTCAACATCAGGTCCGAAAAGTACATCCTGCATCAGATCGACGCGAAGTCGGCTTTTGCGTTCTTCAACCCGGCCTTTGCTCAGAAGTTCCTCGATTCACTCAACGACGCCCGGGGCGACATCTCGTTCGAACGGCCGACCGCGGCCGGCGGCGCGGTCATCAATACGGGCCTGGCATTTCGCTTGCACGAGGTCAAGTGTCTCGACGAAACCGACCCCGAGCGGGGCGGTAAAGATGAGATCGCCATGGGTGGGACGACCCTGGACGACACGGGGAACGTCACCGAGATCAAGGCATTCTCGGTCGGCAAATTCAACGACAACGACGTCAGCACGTTCGACACCCCGAAGACCCTGGCCACGTTCGCGTTGAAAGGGGAGTTCCCCAAGACCCTGTCGGTATTCCTCGCGCTGGCCGAAAAGGACCTCGGCGGATTCGCCGACTTCTTGGAGAAGCTCTTCGAGGCGATCCAGGCCGAGGTCACGGTGATCTTGACCGCCCTGGGCATCGCCGCGGGAGCGATCATCGGCGGCTCGATCGGTTCAACCGTCGGCACGGCGATCGGAGGCCCGATCGGCTCGATCATCGGCCTCGCGGCAGGCCTGATCCTGGGCGCCCTGATCACGTTCGTCGCCGGCGTGCTCAAGGACGACATCTTCGAACCCCAGATTGCGACGGTAACCCTACCCGACGCCTCGGCGACCTTCGCCGGCAGCCTCATCTCGCCGGTGCTGAGCTTGGTCTATGCCGATTTCGACGGCAAGTATCGCGTGAAGTACAGTTGGGAGATCAGCCGCTGAAGCGGCCCCGGGACAGCTCCTTTTTCCCTTGACTGATCCCATGTAAATCACATTTCTTGAGGCTTTGCAGAGTCCGGCCCACGATTCGAAGAAGGCGTGGGTCCGGAACACCCCATAGCGAGTGGCTGTCGCCAGGATCCGACTTGCAGCCCTTGGGACGACCGGCGAAACTAAAAAAGCGGCTCCTGCGCCCCGTTCTACCCCTGCCAATTCCCACTGTGAACGTCGGTCGAAAAACGTAGCGCGCCGGTCTCCGATCGTCGGTCTCCAGGCGATTCGGGTATTCGACGGAAGCTTCCAACCGCATCAACGAGGTGGCTGCCATTTTCGCCAGGTTCATGGGTAGCGTGTTCGGGACGAGCCGCTGCCGCCAATTCGCCCATGCGTAGCCCCGATGCAGCCCCAGAGCACCACGGGGGGTCAATGCAACGACCATGAGGAGCAGGGCGGCGAACCTTCGAGGCCTCCGCATAAGCCGCCAGAAGCAAAGCGCCAGGGCGACGATTTCGACCAGTGTCAGGGCGAGGGTGAACAGTCGTGGAGCTCTGGACCAGGAGAGTGGACCTCTCGACTTCTCATATTTCGTGGATCAAGTCGAGCTCGGGGACAAGTCCATTTGGAATCGGTGGAGTCATTTTAGCCCGAACGGGAGCACCGTTCCTAGTCAGTCGAGTCAGGCTCGGCGATTCGGTCGACGTCCTCGATTCTGCTTCCATGGGCCGAGCGTTGCAACTGGCCGACCCGAGGACTTGCCAGTTAAGCGTGCTCGCTCCCCCGCAAAGGCAACGGGGAGAAGACTTGCGGTAACCTCGAATCGACCGGTTCACATGCTGGTCGTGCCGACCGGAGGGGCGACTGATGAGGCGGCCTCGGCTCAACATCCAGACGTGGATGATCGTCGTGGCGATCATGGCTGTCGGGTTCGCGATCATCGTTTACGTTTCAAGATGGTCGGATCGCTCGAAGACAATCCTCTACGAACGAATCTCCGGCTATACCTTCCTGACGATTCTCGGGGGGCTTGGCAAGCTCTTTGAGAATTGGTGGGTTGATCGGCGAGCGAGACGCCGCGTCTCCCCTCACGTCCACCCGATGTGGGATTCGTGGAACGACGGTCTTCCCAGGTGAACGACTGGCCCACGGGCTGGGGCCGCCTTGCGGCTCCGACAGCTCAAGTGCAGGACTTGAGGATCAAGGGGGTGGCGTCACTCCGGCGCGAGAATTTCCGCACAGCGAGGACCCTGTCTTACCGCATTGCTGCGGGTCGAGTGAGCATCGTTACGACCGTTCCGCCGTAAAGTTGCGATGGCGACGGGTGCAGGACGAGTCGGCCGGGCCTGTGTCGGACGCCCTCAACCTGCGTGCGACAATACAAATCTCTATCCAACAAGAGAATAGAGAGACAAGAGAATGCTGAATTTCACATTTGGCCACTCGGTCATTTAGACGGAGTTAGCCGACACCTCGCCACCATTCTTGAGCGCTTCCCACTCGTCCCACGAGTAGAGGACCTCACGCGCGGAGCCACTCTTGAATTCGCCGACGATGCCGTCCTCGGCCATGAAGTCGATCAGGCGGGCAGCGCGACCGTAGCCGATGCCGAGGGCACGCTGGAGGAGTGAGCAGGAACCGCGGCCCTCGCGAATGATGATCTCGATGGCCGGTTCGTAGAGCTCGTCCCGCTCCTTCAGGGCCGCGCCTCGCTCTTTCCCACCGGGGCCGCCGCCGACCTGCATCTGCACCAGCTCGCGGCTGTACTCGGCCGGGAATTGCTCGAGGTACTGGCAGACCCGATTGACCTCGGCGTCGGAGACATACGTTCCCTGGGCCCGGACGATGTGCGACGTGCCGGGGAAGAGGAAGAGCATGTCACCGTTGCCGAGCAACTTGTCGGCACCCATCTCATCGAGCACGACCCGCGAGTCGCCGCGGCTCGCGACCTGGAACGCGATTCGCGCGGGCAAGTTGCCTTTGATCAGGCCGGTGATCACGTCGACGGTCGGCTTCTGGGTCGCGACGATCAGGTGCATCCCAACCGCACGAGCCTTCTGCGCCAGGCGGACGATGTGCGACTCCACCTCTTTGGCTGCCGTCATCATCAGGTCCGCCATCTCGTCGGCGATAATCACGATGTACGGCATATAGGTCGGGAT
This sequence comes from Singulisphaera photorubra, assembly GCF_045290345.1. Classification (GTDB taxonomy): domain Bacteria; phylum Planctomycetota; class Planctomycetia; order Isosphaerales; family Isosphaeraceae; genus Singulisphaera. The sequence continues at coordinate 10,215,994 of NZ_CP155447.1, forward strand.
CCGCGCCATCTCCTCGTCGTCTTCAGGGCGAAGTCGCGAGTAGATTTCATCGGCACCGAGTTGATTGTATGTCTGGATGTTGCGGACCCCCGCCCGTGCCAGATAGCCGTACCGCTCGTCCATCTTATCGCAGGCCCACGACAAGAGTGACTCGGCCTTCTTCATGTCGGTGACGACCGGGTGCATCAGGTGCGGGATTTTCTTGAACTGCGAGAGTTCGACCATCTTGGGGTCGATCAGGATCAGCTTGACCTCGTCCGGGCGCTTGGTCATGAGGATCGAGAGGATCATCGCATTGAGACAGACCGATTTTCCGGTTCCGGTTCGTCCTGCGATCAACAGGTGGGGCATATCGGCCAGGTCGAAGGCGAGCGGAGCCCCCTTGACGTCTTTGCCCAGGAAGAGGGGGATTTTGAGCTTATCGTTCCGGTTATGGATCTCCGTGACGACTTCGCCGAGCTTGACCATCGCCCGCAGTTCATTAGGCACCTCGATCCCGACGGTGGTCTTGCCCGGGATCGGCGCCACGATGCGGACACTAGGCACCGCCATCGCGATCGCCAGGTCATCGGCCAGGCTGATAATCCGCGAGACCCGCAGACCCGCTTCCAACTCGATCTCGAACTGGGTGATCACCGGGCCGGTATCGATCTGGACGACCCGTACTTTGTAGCCGAAGTCGAGCAAGGTCCGCTCGACCAGCAGCGCCCGCGCATTGATCTTCGCCTCGTGTTCGTGGATCGGGTACGAGGGGAGCGGTTCCAGAAGTTCAAGCGGGGGGAGTTGGTACTCGCCACCGCTCGGCGCGGTCGGAATCGGCGTGGAGAGACTCGCGACGGCCGGCTTGGTCACGTTCGGCTGGTTGAGACCGCGGGCGGCCGCATCAGGAATCACTTCCTCAGGCGAGGACGGGCGAGTGAGCGCCGCTCGCGAGGCGATCGGCGCCACTCGCGTCGTGGTGTCCATCAGCGCGAAGTTCCCCGGCATCAGCATCGCCGGGTTGGCGACGGGAACCGGTTCGGGCTCGGCCGCCTGCTTCCGCCTGGTCTTGAGCCCGAGGACGCGAACGATCTCTTGAAACGGCCAGACGAACAGCGGCTCAGCACAAAGTGAGAGCCCGACCAGGCCCGACGCCGCGAGAATGAGGAGCATCCCGAGCAGGCCGAACTGCCCCTCGAAGAAGGCGACCGCCAGCGCACCGAGGTAGCCCCCACTCCCCACCAGGGGACGAGGATCCAGCTCTCTCCCATACTTATGTACGAACGCCGCCGTGACTGCCGTCAACAGGGCGAAACCCGCCAACGGTCCGACTTTCTCGGTAACCGGGCGGCGGGCGAACCAGAGAAGGTCGAGCGCCGCCAGCCCGACGACGACCAGCATTGAGGTCCAGCCGACCGACGTGAACAGGAGGTGCGCCAGGGCAGCCCCGACTGGCCCGCACGGGTTGGCGGGCGACGTCCGGACCGGCTCGGTCGAGTGACCAGGGGGATCGGACGGGTCGTAGTGAGCCAGGCTCAACGCCAGAAAGATGATCGCCAGCAGAAAGGCCGACGCAGGGCCATTGCGCGTCAGTTGCTGTCGATCGAGCATGAAGGTTCCTCGGCGCGCCTGAAGTTCAACGGAGTCCGGGTATGACCTGCCCCGCGCGCCGTCGCGCGGGGAACCAAGCCCCGGACCCGTCTACTTCAGATCGGCAACGACGAGCGAACAGCTTTCACAATCCCTCCCAAGGAACCGCCGATGACGAGGCTGGCGTGACTATTCTGACGGTTGGGTAAGATCGACCGTACCGCCCTCTTCGGCCTCTTCGGTCGGCTCGGTGTTCTGAAGGTTGCCCGACATATCAAGGTAGATTTTATCTTGCATGATTTCTTGAATCACGACGGCCATCTTGTCCGCGCCTCGCGCATCGACCAAGGGACGAGCCCCCTGATTGAGCGCGATCATCCGCTTCTGGATCAGCGTCGACAGTTTGAACCGGCCGCCAACCTTGTTGACGATGTGTTCTTCCTTCAGTTCTTCGAGCATCGGGGGATCAACCTCCACAGCCATGTTGGACAAGCAGGGCGACCAGGTCGTTGACGGCCTGATCGAGTTCGCTATTCATCAATGGAAAATCGTAGCGGTGGACTTGTTCGAGTTCCCACCGTGCATTGGCCAGGCGGCGAAGGATCGTCTCTTCGCTGTCGGTGGCACGATCCCGCAACCGTGATTCGAGGATCGAGAAGCTCGGAACATTGACGAAAATGAGCAGAGCCGACGGCACGCGTTCCTTGACAAGCAAGGCGCCCTGGACGTCGATCTCGAGAATCACGCACTCCCCAAGTGCCAGCAGCTCTCGCACCGGCCCCACGGGCGTGCCGTAAAAATTCCCGTGGACCTCGGCCCACTCCAGGAACTGACCGCGCTCCCGCAGTTCTTCGAAGGCGGGTCGTGAGAGGAAAAAATAGTCCCGACCATCTTCTTCGCCAGGCCGGGGTGCGCGCGTCGTGGCTGAGACCGAAAGCCGCGTTCTCGCTTCCGGACGCTGCATCGCCAGGCGAACCAGGGTGCTCTTGCCGGAGCCCGAAGCCCCGGAGATGACAATCAACCGGCCGGGCAAATTCTCCCAATCATCCATCTCGATTTCCGGAAAAGGCCCCAATATCAACACACAAAAGACTTCAAAATTGATTTATCATCCAGGGAATCGAGTGGTGACTCAATCGATTCTTCGGAGAACACTTCCTCATTCTATGTTCTGAATCAACTCGCGGATCTTTTCCAGGAGACCCTTGATCTCCACGACGCATCGGCTGATCTCCACGTCGTTGGCCTTGGAGCCGATCGTGTTGGTCTCTCGCCCCATCTCCTGAACGACGAATTCCAGCTTTCGGCCCGCGCTTTCGGGCTCGTGAATCACGTCGATGTACTGGGCAAGGTGAGCGCGAAGCCGGACAATCTCCTCGGCGATGTCGGCTCGCTCCGAGAGAATCGCGATCTCGCGGATCAAGTCCTTGGGTTCGATCGTGACGCCTTGCCCTTCGACAAGGCTCTGGACTCGCTCGATGAGCCGCTTCTGATAGGCCGCGACGACCTCGGGGCCTTTCGCGACGATCTGGTCGAGGTGGGTCGCCACGGTTTTCCCGAGCACCAGCAGCTCGTTGGCCATGGCGTTGCCTTCTTCGGCACGCGCCTGCTGGAGCTTCGCCAGCGCCTGAGAAATCACGCCCGAGAGCGCAGGCCAGTCTTGGTGCGGGTCATCGGTGGCGGCCTTCCGCTCCTCGACCACGCCGGGCAAGACCAAGAGCGAACTCAGCGGAGTCGGCGACGTCGCATTGCCTTGCAAGGCGTCGAGCTGATCGCGGTAGCTGGTGAGAGCCACGACATTCAGTCGGTAGTCCTCAACCCGGCGAGGACGATCGATCCGCAAGACGACCTGGACCGTCCCGCGGCGGATCGTCTCGCGCACCAGCCGTTCGAGATCCGGCTCCAGGGCGCCATAGGGATCACTGATCTTGGCACTCAACTTGAGATGGCGGTTATTGACCGTCCGGATCTCGACGCTGACCGTCCAGCGCTCCTCTTGAAGCCTGGCCTCTCCGAATCCGGTCATGCTCAGGAGCACTTCGACCTCATAGCGTGTACATGGAATAGATGAATGAAGGCGCGCGATCGAAACGAACGAAGGGGCATGCCCCTTCGTCCCGCTTACTTGGCCGGGGGAATCGGCGCGGGGACCGCGGGGACTTCGATCGGCTGCGGAGAGGGAACCGACCCGCTCGGGCTCGCCGGCACGTCGATCTTGGGGCTAGTTGCTTTCGTCGACTTGGTGCCGGTGGTCGGGGCGGCTCCCTTGGTGACCTTCGTGGTCCCGGAATCGTTGCCCCAGGCGGAGTCACCACCTCGGTTGGAGATGATCACCATCAGCATGCACAGGACGATCCAGAAGGTGGCGACGCTCATCGTGACCTTGGTGAAGACGTCACCGGCCTTGGTGCCGAAGGCGCTCGAGCCTCCCATGCCACCGAACGCACCCGCCAGGCCTCCCCCTTTGCCGCGCTGGATGAGAACCAGGCAGATCAGGAAGAGCGACGCAAGGATCAACAGCGAATCCAGAATGCCGATCAGGATATTCACGGCGAGAGTCCTTCCGCGAGGAGGGTGTTTAAAAATAAAGGAAGCGTCGTCCCGATCGGTGGGGACGACGCGCGGCGATTCCAGAAGGCTCTGGTTCAGGCCTGGCCCTTCGCGGCGACAACCTGAGCCGCTCGGATGATGCCCAGGAAGTCCGCCTCTTTGAGGCTAGCACCGCCGACGAGGGCTCCGTCGATATCGGGGCAGGCGAGCAATTCAGCCGCGTTGTCGGGCTTGACGCTCCCCCCATACTGGACAACGATCCGCGCCGCGGTCGCTTCGCCGAACAGCTTCGTGAGCCAGTCGCGAATGAACTCGTGGACCGCTTGGGCTTGAGCCGGAGTCGCGGTCAAACCGGTGCCGATCGCCCAGACGGGCTCGTAGGCCAGGACGACCCCCACCATCTTCTCGGCCGAGATCCCCGCGAGGGAACCGGTCAACTGGCCGGCGACCACGTCTTCGGTCTGGCCCCCTTCACGCTCTTGCTGGGTTTCGCCGATGCAGACGATCGGGATCAGGCCGACGGCCAGAGCGGTGTGGAGCTTGGCGTTGACCTGGGCGTCGGTTTCCCCCATCCCATGCCGGCGCTCGCTGTGACCGAGGATGACGTGCGTGCACCCTGCGTCGTTGAGCATCGCCCCTGAAATCTCGCCGGTATAGGCTCCGTCGGGCTTCCAGTGCATGTTCTGGGCCCCCAAGCCGATCGGCGAGTTGGCCAGGGCCGCATCCACCTGATCGAGAAAGAGCGCCGGCGGGCAGACCGCCACGCGGACGTCGGCCGCGGGGCCGACGCCATGCTTGATCGCCTCGGCCAGCGCGACGGCTTCCTTCGCCGTCGCCGGGTTCATCTTCCAGTTGCCCGCGATAAACAGGGGACGCATCAGACAGTCACTCCCTCACAAGCGTCGATCGATTTGCCCAGGAGTTGGGCAAGCTGCCGCAATTCCTCCATGAGCTGGGCATACTGAACAGGCAACAACGCCTGCGGCCCGTCCGAGAGCGCTTTCTCGGGGCAGGAATGGACCTCGATATGGATCCCGTCGCTGCCGGCGGCCACGCCCGCTCGGGCCATCGCGGGAATCAGGTCGGGCCGCCCCGTCGCGTGGCTCGGATCCACGATGATCGGCAAGTGGCTCAGGCCCTTGACGTTCGGCACGATCGACAGGTCGAGCGTGTTGCGGGTCGACTCCTCGAACGTCCGCACCCCGCGCTCACAGAGAATCACACGGCGGTTCCCCTGCGCCAGCACGTACTCGGCCGACATCAGTAGATCCTTCACCGTCGCGCTCATCCCACGCTTCAGCAAGACGGGAATCCGGGTCTTGCCGACTTCCTTCAGCAGGTCGAAGTTTTGCATGTTCCGGGCACCGATCTGGAACATGTCGGTGTAGCGCTCGACCAGCTCGATCTGCCGCGGATCCATGACCTCGGTGACAACCGGCATGCCGAACCGCTCGCCCGTGGCCTTGAGCATTTTGAGGCCGTCTTCGCCAAGCCCCTGGAAGCTGTACGGGGAGGTTCTCGGCTTGAACGCGCCGCCGCGGAGCACGTTGGCCCCCGCATCGCGGACCTTCTCGGCGATCTCCAGCAGAAGCGGTTCGCTCTCGATGGCGCAAGGGCCGGCGATCATCATCAGGTGGCCACCGCCCACCTTGATCCCCTTGATGTCGAAGACCGAGTCCTCGCCGTGAAATTCGCGGCTGGCCAGCTTGTAGGGCTTGAGGATCGGAACGACCTGCTCGACCCCCGCGATCGCCTGGAGCGGCTCGGCCTGCAACTTGTCTTCGTCACCGATTACGCCGATGATGGTCCGTGCGACCCCCTGGCTCAGGTGCGGGGTAAAGCCCAGGGCTTCGATCCGCTCGATAACGTGGTCGATAACCTCCTGGGTCGCATGCGGCTTCAGAACGATGATCATGAGGGTCCTCAGGCTCCCGGCCGGGTCGGCCGTGTTCCTCCCGACGCTGGGGGTCGACCTACTGTCGGTTGGGTGAACCCAAGAGTTTAACGATCGGCAAACGTGGAGGGAAGCGGAAACCGGGCGGGGCATGCGATTTATCGTCGCGACAGGCCGGATTTGCCGCCGATCAGAACGACCGGCGGTGGCCAATTCTCCGCCGCGCGGCGAGCCCGACGGTCACAAGGCCGAAGAGGGCCAGGACGCTCGGTTCGGGAACCGTCTGAGGTGTATCCAGCACGATATTGAACGGAGGGGGCGTCGACGTGTCGTTGGTCCCGACGGCCGCGGCCGCCAGACTATCGGCGTCCACGGAGATGGTCGGGGTCAGCAGAAAGGCGTGCATCACGTCCAAGGAGTCGAGTCCGAAGGCCCCGATCTGGCCGAGCGCGTTGATATCCGTGGCTCTCGTCATGGTATAACCCAAGGTGGGATCAATCAGGCGATTGAGATCAACCAAGGGTCCGTTGTTGAACGAGGTAAAGGCACGCCCCACCGGGCCGCTCCCTTTGGCGAGTTCCCCAACGAGTTGCCCGGAGTCGTTGATCGCGTAAGCCGCGCTACCGACCTCAGCCTGGCCGAGGCCCTTGATCCCTTCTTCTGGGGTGTACAGGAAGGCCTGGGCGCTCCCCGCTGACCCTGATCCTGACATGCCCACCACCTGGCCCTTCTCGTTCACCCCGAGGGCCTGGCTCCAGGTCCGGTCAGGCAGGTTTCCCGTGGCCGTGGCATGCCCATCGATCTCGGCGAAACCGGCCCAGGCGCGTTCCTTATCAAAGCCCCAGCCCGCCGCGTTTTTCCCCGCGCGGTCGGCTGCCACGGCGTCGACACCATACGCCCCCGGATTCAATGAGTCCGGAAGGGGCCCCTCATAATCGCCGGGCCGCTCCCAGGTCTCAATCGAGACTTTTCCCGACGGATCGAGCGTAACCCGCCGCTGGGTAATCACGTCCATCGCACTGTCGCCCGGGGTGAGCAAACTATCGCTGCTGACCCCCATGTCGGTGACGGTGTAGATCGGCTCGGCTACCGCGGCCGAGACCGCCAGCAACACGGCGGCCACGGCGGAGAATCCACAACGAGTCAACCCTGCAAGTCGAACGCTCATAGGTGGGTCCTTCCATGGAGTGCAGAGTCCAGTGATCGTCACTGGCATGCCGACATTGCTTCCTGAGCTCAAACCGGCCTCATTAAGCACCGGTCGCTCTCGTTCGTCAAGATCGATCTTTATCAATGGAACAGTTGGGTGCACTCAACCGTTCCATGCTCAATCAACTCTCGATACACTCACTGCGGGGGTAGGAGCCGAGAATATCGAGTCGTTCGCACTTCTTCCGGACCAGGTCGAGGGTTTTTTTGATCGGCTCGTCGTCGGCATGGCCGTCGATGTCGAGAAAGAAGAGATAGGTGGGATCGCGGTCGCTCGGCCCGTCGGAGTTCGGGAACGATTCGATCCAGGTCATGTTGATGCCACTCTTTTTGAAGAGTGAGATCGCCTCGACCAGCGCTCCGGGCTGATTTGGCACCCGCAGCATGAGTGTGGTCTTGTCGCGACCGGTCCGATCCTCCGAGCGCTCCGAGATGACGGCGAACCGGGTGATGTTGTGGAGCTGGTCCTCGATGTTGGCGGCCAGCACATTGAGTCCGTACGACGCTCCCGCCGCCTGGCTGGCGATGGCCGCCGAGAACTCTTCGCGCTGGGCGTGCTCCGCGGCGGCGGCCGTCGAGACGACATCGATCAGGCGTGCTTCCGGAAGATTCTTGCCGATCCAGTGCCGGCACTGCGAGAGCGCCTGCGACTTCGAGTAGATCCGCTGCACCTGGCCCCACTCCCCCCGGCTCAGCAGGCAATGGTGCACCCGCAGGCGAATCTCGGCCCGGATCTTCAGGCCGGGGAGCCGCACGAACATGTCGAGGGTGTCAGCGATCCGGCCGTCGGTCGAGTTCTCCAGCGGCACAATTCCAAATTGGACGTGCCGACGGTTCACCTCTTCGAAGACGGCGGCGATCGAGCCGACCGGCACATGCTCGACCGCTTCGCCAAACTTGGCCACCGCGGCGAGATGGCTGTAGCTGTATTTGGGTCCCAGGCAGGCGATTCGCATGGTCCGCTGCAACGAGCGCGATCCGCTCATCAGCTCGCGAAAGATGAGCCGAAGGGTTTCCGCGGGCAAGGGGCCGCGGCTGGTGGCCAGGGCCCGCGCGATCACTTCGTCTTCGCGGGCCGCGGACCAGACTTCCAGGCCCTGCTTCTGCTTCACCTGGCCAATCTGTAACGCGATCTCCGCTCGATGGTTGAGGAGCGTGATCAGCTCTTTGTCGATGCGATCGATCTCGCTCCGGAAGCTCGCCAAGGTCGGCGCGCGTTTCGTATCGGCGGGAGACGACGCGGGCGAGGACTTGGGGCGGTCGGACGAGGGCTTACGGGGCATCGGTCCACTCGGGGCATGAGACCGGTTTTCGCGGTCCGTGGAAAATCGGACGCAACCTTGGCCGTCACAAGTGGATACATAAAATTTCAGACGCTGTCAAGCCATTTCTCGCGACAACCGGGATCCGCCCGGTTTCCCTGGCCCTCGAAATCCGTTACAGTACGACGGTTGACCTGTCGGCCTTTTTGGGAAAACGCAGCCCAATTTTGATGTTTCTGCCAAAGCGGCAGGGTGCTTCGCGATGGCGCACAACACTCCCTGTCGTTTTGGCAGTCCGCGTGGCGACACACTTTTCCAAGCGATCATTCATTGCCGACGTAAGTCTTTGAAAACTCTCGTGAAACAGTGCATCAATTATTGACGTCGGCCCAGATGGCACTGGCCTTGCATAATTGCTATTCTGTGTCGCGAGGCGGCGAAGAATCAGACTGAGTGAGACCGAGAGGTGCTTACCACCCCTTGGCCATTCCCTCGAGTGGGCGATCGCACTGAGTTCTCGTGGGTCCAGTGGCCCGCAACTTCGCCACCGCTCAATCTTGGGAGAAGGAGACTGGTCGTGGCTGAAGGCGAAAAGATTATTGGAATCGACCTCGGGACAACCAATAGTGTCGTTGCGGTCATGGAGGGGGGCGATGTCACGGTCATCGCCAACCAGGAGGGGAGTCGCCTGACGCCATCCGTCGTTGCCTTCACCCCCAAAGGTGAAACGCTGGTGGGCGAACCCGCCAAACGACAGGCAGTCACCAATCCGACCGGAACCATCTACTCGATTAAGCGGTTCATGGGCCGGCGCCACGACGAGGTTCGGGGCGAAGAGAAGATGGTCCCTTACCCGGTCGTCGGCGGCTCCAGCGACTACGTGAAGGTCCACGTCGGTGGCAAGGACTACACCCCACCCGAGATCTCCGCGCTAGTGCTTCGTAAGTTGAAGGAAGCGGCCGAGAGCTATCTCGGTCACAAGGTCCGCAAGGCGGTCATCACCGTCCCCGCCTACTTCAACGATAGCCAGCGGCAGGCCACCAAGGACGCCGGCCAGATCGCCGGCCTCGAGGTCGCTCGAATCATCAACGAGCCGACCGCCGCCGCGCTGGCGTACGGGCTCGACCGGAAGGCGAACGAGAAGATCGCCGTCTTCGACCTGGGCGGCGGCACCTTCGACAACTCGATCCTCGACGTGGGTGACGGCGTCTTCGAGGTCCTCTCGACCAACGGCGACACGCACCTCGGCGGCGACGACTGGGACCAGGCGCTGATCAACTACATCGCCGACGAGTTCCAGAAAGAGCAGGGGGTCGATCTCCGCAAGGACCAGATGGCGCTCCAGCGTCTGAAGGAAGCGGCCGAAAAGGCCAAGAAGGATCTCTCCTTCCAGACGCAGGCCGACATCAACTTGCCGTTCATCAGCGCCGACCAGAACGGCCCCAAGCACTTGACCCTGACCCTCAATCGCAGCCAGTTCGAGAAGCTGACCGACAGCCTTTTCGACCGCTGCAAGGCCCCTGTCTTGAAGGCGCTCGACGACGCCAAGCTCAAGGCGGCCGAGATCGACGAGGTCGTCCTGGTCGGCGGATCGACCCGGATGCCTCGTGTCCAGCAGATCGTCAAGGAGATCTTCGGCAAGGAACCCCACAAGGGCGTGAACCCCGACGAGGTCGTCGCCATCGGCGCGGCGATTCAAGGCGCGGTCCTGACCGGCGACGTCAAGGACTTGCTCCTGCTCGACGTCACCCCGCTCTCCCTGGGCCTGGAGACCAAGGGAGGCGTGTTCACCAAGCTCGTCGAGCGGAACACCACGATCCCGACCGAAAAGAAGGAATCGTTCACCACCGCCGAAGACAACCAGAACGCGGTCACGATCAAGGTCTACCAGGGGGAACGGCCGATGGCGGCCGACAATCGCCTGCTCGGCGAATTCAACCTGGATGGCATTCCCCCCGCCCGGATGGGAACGCCTCAGATCGAGGTCACCTTCAACCTCGACGCCAACGGCATCTTGAATGTCACGGCGCGTGACAAGGGGACCGGCAAGGAACAGACGATCAAGATCGAGTCGTCCGGTGGTCTCTCGAAAGATGAGATCGAACGGATGCAACGCGACGCGGATTCGCACGCGGCCGACGACAAGCAGAAACGCGATCTCGCCGAAGCGCGGAACAACGCCGATCAGCGCACCTATCAACTCGAGAAGTTGATGGATGAGAATAAGGACAAGCTCTCCGACTCCGATAAGTCGGCGGTCCGGACCGCGATCGAGCGGCTCAACGCGGTCAAGAAGGAAAATGACGTCGCCGCGATCAATCAGGCGATTGAAGATCTGCAACGCGCCAGCCAGGCGATGGCAGAACATCTCTACGCCGCCAACGCCACCGGCGCTCCAGGCGGTCCCACGGCCGACGGAACGTCCGCCGCGGGTGGATCCGCCACCAATGACGGCCCGGGCGAAAAAGCCGATGACGTCATTGATGTCGAGTTTGAAGAGAAGAAGTAACCGTCCAGGCCGCAACTCTGGGGGGTGGGGACCATCCCCACCCCCCTCGTCGTTTTGTACAATCAAAAAAAAGGTGCCCCGCGGAGCCGGGCCGTTGTCTCCAAGACGCCCCCTACTTCCGAGGCGTCTTGTCTCCGAGGAGTCGACGCAATGTCTCTCGACGATGCAAGGACGGTCTACCCGATCCTGGTGCGCATAGCCCAAGACCTTGCCCAAGCCGCCCGTGATCGGCGAACCGCCGTCTGGATCTCCTACGACGACTTCTGCCAGCGCTGCAAAGACGTTGGCGTCAAGGAAACCCCTCGGACAATCGCGACCAAGCTGCTCAAGCCGCTTCAGACGGTCTGCCTCGAGAACAATCTTCCCGACCTGAGTGCCCTGGTCATTCAAAAGCCCAAGGCCCGAAGCGATTTCGGGAACCTCCTGCGTCCCGCCGATGGTTGGTGGGAGGCCTACGTCACGCGTGGAGAGACCACGGTCGGCGATGTCCCGTTCTGGTTCAAGCAGTACCAAGCGGCCCGCGACTATCCCGAGTGGCCCGAATCGCCTTTCTTCTAAGCGCAGTCGACCCAAGGCAGGGCCTCGCCGACGACGGAGTGTGGCCTCGTCTCGTCTTGCCGAATCGTGGTAAGCCAAGTTGACCGTATTCCAAATCACGGTCAAACTGGCTCGCCCGGAACGCTCCGAGCCCAACATCTTCCCCGGCGAGGCCCTCCCTCTCTCCCCCCAAAGAGGGGCCTTTCGTCTTCATTTCTCAACCGGTGGCGACGCGATCGAGAGTCCGAATCTGGATTCAATTTCGATCGTAGCCCCTTGCGCCGACCGAACGGCTGCGATAAGATGCGACTGATTTGAACCACCGGGCAAGTCTTTTGCGTATCAATATGCGTAACGCCTCTCAAGTTGAGATCAGGTTCTCTGATTTGCCGGCAATCGCCGCGAGGTCGTGACATGGCATTTCGATTCGAGAAGCTGACGCTGAAGAGCCAGGAAGCGGTCCAGCGGGCCCAAGAATTGGCCAAGGAACGCAGCCATCAACGGCTCGAACCCATGCACCTGCTTGCGGCCCTGCTCGACCCCGATCAGACCGTGATTCGGTCGCTGTTGACCGAGCTCGGCGTGAACCCTGGGCAGCTGTTGAAAGCGACTGAAGAAGGGCTGAACAGCCTGCCCAAAGTCAGCGGGGGAGAAACCACCCTCGGTCAGGACCTGAGCCGCGTCTTCGACGTGGCTCAGGACGAAGCCGACCGCATGAAGGATGAGTTTGTCTCGGTGGAGCATCTCCTCCTGGGCTTGATCAAGGTCAAGGGCAAGTCCCAGTCCCTACTCGAGGCGATCGGGATCACCGAGAAGGATGTTCTCCAGGCGCTACAGAAAGTAAGAGGGGGCCAGAGAGTGACCGACCAAAACCCGGACGACAAGTATCAGGCACTCGAGAAATACGGGCGTGACCTGGTGGAGCTGGCACGCAAGGGGAAGATGGACCCGGTCATCGGCCGCGACGCCGAGATCCGCCGCGTGGTTCAGGTCTTGAGCCGTCGAACCAAGAACAACCCGGTCCTCATTGGCGAGCCAGGCGTCGGCAAGACGGCGATTGTCGAGGGCCTGGCGCAGCGGATTATCTCGGGTGACGTCCCCGAGAGTCTCAAGGAGCGCAAGGTCATCGCGCTCGATATGGGGGCGTTGGTCGCCGGAACCAAGTTCCGCGGTGAATTCGAGGAACGGCTCAAAGCGATCCTCAAGGATGTGTCGGAATCCGAAGGGCGGATCATCCTGTTCATCGACGAGTTGCATCTGGTCGTCGGGGCCGGCAAGGCAGACGGCGCCATGGATGCCGCCAACCTGCTCAAGCCCGCCCTGGCCAGGGGAGAGCTGCGCTGCATTGGCGCGACCACGCTGGACGAGTACCGCAAACACATCGAGAAAGACCCCGCTCTCGAGCGTCGGTTCCAGCCCGTCTTCGTCCCCGAACCCTCAGTCGAGGATACGATCGCCATCCTTCGCGGATTGAAGGAGCGATACGAGATCCACCACGGGGTCAAAATCAAGGACTCAGCCCTCGTCGCCGCCGCCAAGCTTTCCTCGCGGTACATCACCGATCGATTCCTGCCCGATAAGGCCATCGACCTCGTCGATGAGGCCTCGAGCCGCCTGGCGATGGAACTCGGATCGGTCCCGACCGAAATCGATATCATTCAACGCCGATTGCTCCAGCTCGAGCTGGCCCAGCGAATGCTCGCCACGGAAGAGGAAGAACACGCCCTCGAACGTTTGGCCGAAGTGGAAGCCGAGATCGAACGGCTCAAGAAGCAGGAGCAGGACCTTCGCGCCCAGTGGGAGATGGAGAAGTCGGGCCTCGGCGACGTCCAGAAGGTCCGCGAACGACTCGTCCACGTGCAGACCGACTACCAGCGGATCTGGGATGAGATTCGCCTGATGCAACAGCGCGGCGAGCGGCCCGAAGAGAAGAAATACCAGGAGCTGGCCGCCCTCGACACGGAACGAAAGTCTTTGGAAAACAAGATCGCCCAGAGCGAGGCGATTGGCGACAACCAGCCCAAGGACACCAAGCGACTTCTCAAGCGTGAAGTGGACGCCGAGGAAATCGCCGAAGTCGTCTCTCAGTGGACCGGGATCCCGGTCTCGAAAATGCTCACCACCGAACGAGAGAAATTGGTCCACCTGGAGGATCAAATTCACCTCCGGATGGTGAATCAGGATGCCGCCGTGAAAGCCGTCGCCGACGCCGTGCGACGGAGCAGGGCGGGACTCCAGGATCCGCACCGGCCGATCGGCTCCTTCCTCTTTCTCGGTCCGACGGGCGTCGGCAAGACGGAGCTGGCGAAGGCATTGGCCGAATTCCTCTTCGATAGTGAGACCGCCATGGTCCGGATCGACATGAGCGAGTTCGGCGAACGGCACAACGTCTCCCGGCTCATCGGCGCACCTCCGGCTACGTCGGCTACGAGGAGGGGGGCGTGCTGACCGAAGCCGTGCGACGCCGGCCCTATTCCGTGATCTTGCTCGATGAGATCGAGAAGGCGCACCGCGACGTCTTCAACGTGCTCCTGCAAGTGCTTGATGACGGGCGACTGACCGACGGCCAGGGTCGCACGGTCGACTTCCGGAACACCGTGATCATCATGACGTCGAACCTCGGGAGCCAGGAGATCGCCCGGCTCGCCGAAAGCGGCGACGAGGCGCGGATGCGACGCGCGGTCATGGACGTCCTCAAGGCCCAGTTCCTGCCGGAGTTCCTCAACCGGATCGACGAGTCGATTATCTTCCATCCGCTGGGGATGAAAGAACTGGTGAAAATCGTCGACATTCAATTCCGACGGCTCCAGAAGCAACTCGTCGAGGCCGGCCTGACCGTCCGGGTCAGCGAGAAGGCCGAGCAGCAAGTCGCCGACGAAGGCTTCGACCCGGCCTACGGGGCGCGTCCCTTGAAGCGAGTTCTCCAGCAGCGGATCGCCAACCCGCTGGCCAGTTGGCTGCTCCGCAATCCGGCGAAGACCGGAACCACGATCGACATCGACTGGGACGGGAACGAGTTCACGTTCACTCCCGTCGAGTCCGACGCGAATGCGGCGGCCGCCCCTTGATCCTTGACGCATCAACCCCCGCTCGATCCTTTCGGCTCGAGCGGGGGTTTTCTGTTCGTGGACCATCGCGCCCGTAAACGCCACGAAATCATGTCAGATGCGGGGAGGGAAGTGTCTTCGCTCGCCTGCTACGGCCTGGATTCGGCCGTCTCGGACGAGGCCTTGGCTCCGCCACTCAAGGGGGCCTTACTCGTTGCCTTCGCTGTTGTGGCTGTTGCCGTGACCGGCTTCCTTTTCTTCGACTTCCGTGAAACGAGACTCGTCACCGAGCTCACGGGCGCGACCGGCCGTAGGTCGGCTTTGCCTTTCTTGTCCTTGGTCTTGTTCTTGGCCTCTCTCTTCATCTGTTGCAGAAACTGCTGCTGTTGCTTCAGTACCCGCTGCTGCTGCGTCATCAGCATCTTCTCCTCCATGAGCTGCTGATAGACGAACGGGTTGCCCCCCGACATCTTGTACTCGGGTGAGTTCATCTTCATCGATCCGAACGGAGTGTTGATCGTCCCGCCCGCTCGCCCGTAGCCCCTCGCTACCGCAAGCGACGGATCGAACGCAAGCTGTGCCAGCACCACCAGGAGACAGAAGCGTCGAATCCCCATCGACCCCTCCCCACAAAAATCCCCTTGCCGTCGAGCTGAACCGATTGAAGCATCCAGAAGTCCCGGCAAGATTGATGGGCGCATCCACGATTATATCGATTGCTTCCTCCCGCGACGACTCAAGCTGTGAGGAGATCAAGTGGATTTTCCCAGCCTCGTTGGGATGGTACTGGAACCAGCTTTCCTAGATTCTCCCCCGTCGGCCAGGTCGGGGACAATGGCTCCATGTGCCTGGGAGGGCTTCGACTTGCGGCCGCCAAGCTCTACCGAGAGTTGCATTAGCAAAGCTTTTTACAACAATAAATACATTAACTCTTTTCGATTGACCAGCGGCCAGAATCCGAATTTCCCCGTAGGGTGGGCACGGTCCACCATCCCTATCTCCTTGTCAAAACAGAGGATAAGTTGGTTAGTGAAAGTTCGCCTTATGTCTTCTCGTTTCTATCCGTCGCCTGACGAGGCCGGTTCAGATTGGCGAGTTGAAACCTCCTTCGTTGACCTCGGGTATGGATATTGTCACGAATGTGATTAGCCGGGGCGACGCTTGCGGGAGCTAGTCCATTCCACTCCACTCCTCCCTTCGGAGTCCGGTGACATGGCCTTCGATACGAGTCTCAACCCCCATGCCGGGTCGTTCCCCCTAACCACTTGGGGGCTGGTTGCCAACGCCAAGGACCCCGACTCTCCGCTGGCACGACGGGCACTCGCCGAACTCTGCGAGGCGTACTGGTACCCACTGTATGCCTACATGCGAAGGTCCGGCGAAACCCCGGAGCGTGCCGAGGATCTCATCCAGGGATTCTTTGCCCATATCCTCGCCCGGGACTTCTTCAAGGACGTCGAGCCCTCCAAGGGCAAATTTCGCTCGTTCCTTCTCAGTTCGCTGTCGAACTTCGTGAACAACCACCGAGACTGGGAGAAACGGACCAAGCGGGGTGGCAAGGTCCGCCACATCCCGCTCGACTACCGCGACGCCGAGGGACGCTACGTGAACGAGGTGACGCACGGGGCAACTCCCGAGCGGTTGTACGAACGCCGCTGGGCCTTGACCGTGCTCAACCGCGTCCTCGAGGAACTCGAGCGAGAGTTGGTCGTCGCCTCCAAGGGCCCACTCTTTGAAAAACTGAAGTCATCGCTCACGGCTGGGAGCAAAATGGGCGGCTATTCCGAGATCGGTGAGCAACTGGGCATGTCCGAGAAGGCGGTCAAGCAAGAGGCCTATCGGATCAGGAAGCGGTACCGGGAATTGGTCCGCGAAGAGATCGGAAGGACCGTCGCCGACCCGAAACTCGTCGATCAGGAAATCGCCGACTAATTTCATTCACTCAACTCTTAACAATGAGGCGACCAGGGTCCTTGAGGACCGAGGACGACCATTGCACTCCCGGAACGGGACGAATGACACACAGGAAAATATTACAAACGTCCGAGGTATCGGCTCCGTCACGGGCGAACGTCGGGCCGGACGGGCGCGAATACGCCCGAGGGGAGCGTGAGGGCCGGACTGCAGAGTACGCCCTCGGCCTCGGCTTGGAAGGAGGCCAGGGCTTTTGCATGAGCCGCCGACAGAGTCAGATTACCATGCAGCCACCCGATAGCCCGATCGAAGTCGGCGCGGGCCAGGTTGGAGTCAACCAGGCGGCGTGGAGACATTGCCAAGAACAGCAGGTCAAACGCGTCGAACCGGTCCTTCCCGGCAACGAGGCTTCGTCTGAGGACTGGGATGGACTCGGCATGGCTTACCCGCGATGGAGGGCAATTCCGAGCGGTTGAGGAGAGGGCGACTTGTCTGGTTCCCACTCCAGGGCACGCCAGGGCAGTGCCACGGCGAGCGGTGGGTCGCGGCGGAGTTTCGGGCCAAGAATCAGCACCGGGTGCGTTGGTTGCCGGGGTGGGTGAGTTGTTCCGTCATGCCGATTGCGCGAGCTTCGACTTCTGCGACTCTCCTAATATCGGCGATTGACTCGTCGAGTTGGCCTGCGGCGAGCCTCACGACCCGAGGAAGTGGAGATCGCTAGGAGCGGCTCGGAATGCCGAGTCGAAGTCAGAGATGGCCTCACGATATCGCCAAAGCTGAGCAGCGCGTGGCCACGTTGATGTCGTATCCCTCCGTCATCAGGGTGCTTCGCGAGCCATCAAGTATAATTCGCAATCATATTCGCAATCAACTCGTCTTTGAAAAGGTCGGGCGGTCGAGTGTACCGAGATCAATCGTGACTCGAAGCGGAGCCTCGGCGGGCTCGGTCCCTGAGAGTGTCTAAATGACACTGTATGACAAGCGTTTCGCCCGCACTTCGTCCTCGCTTGACGAAGACAGGGAGCTGACGTTTCCCGCTCGCCTTTCAGGCGAGCGAGTGCTGACCTCTGGGCTGATTTCGCTCGCCTGAAAGGCGAGCAGGGGGCGTCAGCTCACTGGGGCCACAGCCGCCCCGCCCGCCCTACCGGTTATTGTTGGACGCCCTGAGCGTGTCAGTGGCGGGACCTTCCAGTCCAGCTCAATCTCCTTCAACTGAGCACGGAACCTCGCAACGGCACACGGGAAATCCGCAAATGCCGAGTCCGTCATGACTCGTAAATCGCTTGCCCAGCCGCAGTTTCGAGCATGGCAACGGGCTTTTCGGGTGACACGCAGGTGAATGCGATCGCGATTTTCACTGAGCGATGATTTCACCCGGCCACCACGAGGGAGTCCACGGAGCACGAGAGTCCCTCCCTGGCATGGAGGCTGGCCGTCTTTCGCGCACACGATACTCCGACTCATTGTTCGGTGAAACGAATCGCCCGTGTCCTCGTGACCTTTCCCTACCTTTGCTTTTCTCTTTGGAGAAAGACAAGTTCAAGGAGGTCGATGCAATGACACTGTCTAATGAGTGCCCAACGTGCAAGACGACTATGCCGGACGATGCGCCGAAGGGCCTTTGCCCTTCATGCCTGCTGCGGTGGGCCCTCGAGACTCTCGCCGGTAAGCAGAGTGACAACTTCACCCACCGCGAGAGCGGCCGTTCCTCCGCGATCGAGCCGGTCGACAACGAGTCAGGCGTGGGAGGATGCGACGGCGCATGCCTTGATTGAGGAACTGGTACCCAATGGCGCCCAACGGGAAAGAGAACGCATTATGAGAATACAACCGATTTTCATTGGTTTTGCCTTGCTCATCGGTGGCGTCATCGAGGCCTACGCCGCGGCGCCGGAAGACTCGGTCGTTCGGGTGTACGCGACGATCAGGGTGCCAAATCCTGTGCGGCCCTGGGCCAAACAGAATCCGGTCGAGTTGATGGGCACTGGCGTGATCGTTGATGGCAAGACCATCCTGACCAACGCTCACCTCCTGCTTTACGCGGACGATGTCACCGTCCAGGGCAGGCAAGGTGGGGATCGCTTCGAAGGAAAGGTGGCCACGGTGGGTCCAGGCATCGACCTGGCAACGGTCACGGTGAACGAGTCGAAATTCTTCGAGACGCGGCCTCCAATGCCCCGGGCGGCGCAACGACCTTCGTCCAACGTGGGCGTGGTCGTTTACGGTTTCTCGGTCGGAGGCAGTGGCCTGGCTGTCACGCGCGGGATCGTCTCGCGCGTCGAGTACGCCGAGTACAATGACATTGTTGAGGGGATGCGGATTCAGGTTGATGCCGCCGTCAACCCCGGCAGCAGCGGCGGTCCGGCCCTCGTTGACGGCAGAATGATCGGTCTGACTTTCGGCCAACTTGGTCGTGCCGAGAACGTCGGTTATGTCATCCCGAACGAGGAGATCGACGCTTACCTCGACGACGTCAAAGACGGCCGCTACGACGGCAAGTTGCGGACGAGCGATCGCTATCAGGTTCTCGAGAATGAGGCGTTACGCGCCCGACTCGGGCTGGCCAAGTCGGTCCGCGGGATCATGGTCAACAGGCCAGGCCGGAGCGACTCGACCTACCCGCTTTGTGAAGGCGACGTCATCACTCGTATCGGTGACGCCGCGCTCGACAACGAGGGGATGGTCGACTACGAGGAGAATCTGAGGCTGCCGTTCACGTCGTTGATTCCACGCCTGGCCAAGGAAGGGATCCTCCCCGTGACATTGGTTCGGGACGGCAAGTCTCTCGAGATCGGCCTCTCATTGAGCCGTGAGGACGACCGGCTGATCAAACCGTACCGAGGACAGTACCCCCCGTTCTTCGTCTACGGCCCGTTAGTCTTCTCGCCGGTCTTCGAGGAGGTGGTCCCCTACTACATCCAGGGTAACCCCATAGCGCTCGCGGGCAGCCCGCTCTTGAGTCGCGCTGGTGACCGTGCGGCTTTCCCGGGCGAGGAGTTGGTCGTGGTCACGGCACCACTGCTGGCCCATAAGATTGCGAAAGGGTACGGGAACTCGTTTGGACAGGTCGTGTCGCACGTTGACGGGGTGAGGGTGAAGAACCTCCACCACCTCGTCGAAATGCTCCAGCAAGGCCAGGGAGAGTTCGTCACGTTTCGCTTTTTCGGAGAACTGTCCGAGACGATGGTATTCCGTCGCGGAGCGATCGAAGAGGCGACCGATCAAGTCATGTCGGAAAACGGCATCCCACGACGAGGGAGTGGCGATGTCATGGCGATCTGGAACAAAGTCGCGCCCATGCCGCGCTGAGTCCTCGACGTGGTTCGTTTCATCCGAAGCTCGACCTGGTACGGCATTCGTCGCTTTCCCAGGTCTTCCGGTTGGATGACGTGGAGGCCCACGCGCCTTGGGTGGTCGCGGGGAATGGAGTCAAGATCGCTGTCCTGAGCTACCGCGGTGCGCCCGCCACCCCCAACTCTCTGCCGCACAAATCGTCAACACGATCGGTTACCAAATCTGACCTCCGCTTTAGTACCAGTGGGCAGGACGCTTCGAACGCAACTCAATCGACAATGACATGACTCAAGGGGAACGACGGCCACTGAACGAACGAAACGCATTGGGTTCAACCTCTTCCGTCTTCGCAGTCCAGCGAGCGATCGCGTGCCCCGCCTGCCTCGCCTCTCTCGGCTTTGCAAGTGAATCGTTTTGTTGAGTTGCATCTCAATTACTGATGGATCTCGATACCTGCACTGATCCGGCTGAAAACGGTTGAATCGGCATCCTGCGTGCTCATGATCAGTCTCGATGAGTTCCGAACGAGGCGGTTCCATGTCGATGATGACAAGCTGTCGAGCGACGAGAGGCCGATGCGTGTTCGTGGTGTTGGCGTTGACGATCCCTGACGTCTCCACCGGGGCCGAAGTTTCGCGAGGGAACCTGCTCCTGATTGGCGGGGGCCTTCGTTCCGAAAACGCGCGAGTCTACGGTGCGTTGGTCGAGCTAGCCGGTGGGAAGGACCGGGCTCGAATCGGGATCATCCCTGCGGCAAGCAGCCTTGACATGTCGGCACGGCGTGCGGCCGTATGCCTGGTGCGGCACGGCGTCCCTAAGGAGCGAATCCTGATCGTCGACCTCACCGCGGCCAACGCGGCCGAGAAGGCAAGCGATCCCGTCGTGGTGGATCAGATCCGGGGCTGTACGGGCCTGTTTATCGCCGGGGGCGACCAGCGGCTGGCGGCCGGGGCACTGCTTGGCGAGGCCGGTCGTGGCACGCCCGCGCTCGACGCCATCCGCGAGGTCCTGGGACGTGGCGGCGTGGTGGCGGGGACCAGTGCCGGGGCAGCCGTCATGGGCGACCTGATGATCTCCGCCGCGGGCGACCCGATCGACACGCTCGACTTCGGTCTGGCCGCGGCCTCACATCACCGCGGCGTCCTGGTCTCGCGCGGACTCGGGCTATTTCCGGCAGGGGTGGTCGATCAGCACTTCAACACGAGAAACGGCAGGCTCGCGAGGCTCGCCCGGGCCCTGGTCGAGCGGAGGATCGACCTCGGCTTCGGGATCGATGAGGACACGGCCGTGCTGGTGCGGGAAGGAGGCACACTCGAGATTCTCGGAACCGGCGGAGTGACGATCGTCGACGCCACCCGGGCCTCCCTCCGCGACGGTTCGTTCGGGGTGACATTGTCCGGCCTGGTCCTCGACTACCTGGAGCATGGCGACCGCTACAACGTCGCAACCCGGTCTTGCCTGATCCACCCGGACAAGCCCCGGATCGCTGCGGGCGGAGAGTCGTTCGGCGACCGGAGGATCGTCGCCGACCTTGGGCAGGCCGGGGCCCTCAGGCAGGCCATCACGAGGGGGCTTGTCGATAATACGGCGGCGTCGCAGGTCGGCCTGCTCCTCGATTTCGCGGGGGACCACGGCCGCGGTTATCGTTTCACCTTTTCCGAGACGAGCCAGACGCGCGGTTACTTTGGCCAGGTCGACGGTAACAACTCCTACGCCGCTCAAGGCGTCCGGCTCGACGTGCGACCGATCGCCGTCCAGGTCGACTCGTTCCCTTCCGCCACTCCTCCCGAATCCGAGGGCCTCCCAAGCGAAGCGGCCCGGGCGATCGCCAACCGTGGGATCCTGCCGGCCGATCGGTACGGCCGCATCCGGCCCGATGAGCCGATCACCAGGGCCGAGTTCGCCAGCGCCCTGGCACGAGCGACGGGTCTCGAACGCGGGCGAGGACCCACCCGGCCCGCCTCTGACGTCGCGGCCTCGTCCGAGAACTCCGAGGACATCATGGCGGTCATCTCCGCCGGGTTGATGGATCTGGAGGGTGGGGCCTTCCGCCCCGAGTCGTTCGTCTCCTCCGCTGAAATGGCCTCGGCGTTCGACCGGGCGCTACGCCGGGTCGAACCCTTCGCCTCGATCGATCGGCCTCGTGTCCCCGAATCGGCCCGACGCGTCATTGAAACGAGTTGGGTGCCCTTGCTGCGGAAGCCGGCTGGGTCCGTCACTGCCCCAGTCGATCCTTTCGGCCCTGCCAGGCGAGGCGAAATGGTCGAAGCATTCTGGCAATTCCTCGGACTGTCCCGATGACGGATCGAGAGAAGGCGATAAATAAAACTCCGGACGATCCAGCCATAAACGACTGGAATCGCTGGTCCGCCGAGTTCGCGTCGTTCGCAAGGCCATCCCGTGTTCAGCCGAACCGACCTGGTCCCAAGCATCGAGGGGAGCCAATGGCGATGAACGTCGAATTGCTCAATGTGCGTCCCGGTCGAATCATCGCCGTTCCTCACCGCGATGATGTCGTGGGAACCCCCTACGCCGTGCCAAGTGGCTGCGTCGTCGAAGCCATCCGCGTGGGCTCGCGAAATGGAGTGTGCGCGGATTTGCCGCCCTACTTCGCGCTGGACGGTCGCGATCGACCAGCGACGCCGGAGACCCCTGCGGACGAAATCTCGTTGCTCCCCCTGAGCGGCCTCTATCGGATGGCCTCCGGGGAAATCGCGGCGGTCTACGGTGCCGTCGCCAATCCCATCAACTGACCTGTTGCAGCCGGCGTATCCGCCATCGCCGGACGAGGTAAGCCCCACTTTGGGTGAGGCTCGCCTCGGATCAGATGACTGGGTAAGAACCGTGGATTCCAGGTGGATCGAAGCATCCTTGTTGCGGCAATCACAAATTCACTGCCGCATCAATATGCAAAACATAACACAAACACTAAATACATACAAACCATAAAACAAACCATATTTACGAAATCGACACTCACCTCGAGAATTACCGGCAAGAGGAGTTACCATGATCGTCCGAAAGCTATGGGCGCTACGCGGCCCGAATATCTGGGCTCCTCATCCCGTGCTCGAGGCCTGGGTTGATCTGGAAGGTCTCAAGGATGATCCATCGTCCGGAGTCCCCGAGTACTACGCACGAATCTTGGGCTGGCTCTCCTTCTGGGATTCGGGTGAGAACTCACGATCCGAGCGCGAGTCGCTCCGCGAGCGATTGTGCCATGGGACAGGTCTGGCTGACGTCTTCGCCGGCCTCACCGGGGTGCTCCAGGCGATGGCCGACCCGGCGATCGGGGCGTATTGGACGCGGCCTACAGCCGAGGCGGGGGTTTATCGGACGGCGATTTCGTATGCGGATGAAGGTTGGGGACGTGCTTGCCTGGACGCCTCCCTCAAGATCGTGCAGGCCGCAGTAACTCAAGGGTCTCTGGACCCGGCGGCCGAGGCCGATCGCCTCCGCGACCTGGCCAGGCGACTCCGGCCCACGGTGGCCGTTGAGGCGATCCTCGAGGCGGCCAGGGCGCGGGGAATCCCGACTGCCAGGCTGGACAAGGACCGGAACGAAGGTCTCATCCTGCTGGGCCACGGTGCGCGGCAACGCTTCTACCTCGGCGCCAGGACCAGCCGCACCGGCGCCATCGCCGAGAAGATCTCCAACGACAAAGAATTGACGAAGTTGATTCTCCGAGCATGCGGCGTTCCCGTCCCATCCGGACGGCTCGTCGCCAACCTCGAGGAAGCCTGGGCGACCGCGCTCGAGTTGGGCTTCCCCGTCGTAATCAAGCCCGGGGATGCCGAGAATGGCCGCGGCGTGGCCCTCCAGCTGGTAACTCGCAAGCAGGTCGCGATCGCCTTCGCCGAAGCACGCAACTGGAGCGACAAGGTCCTGGTCGAGCATGCCATTCCCGGCTCCGAGTACCGGCTGCTGGTCGTCGGCGACTGCGTCGTCGCCGCAATCCGCCGCGACCCGCCGCAAGTCGTCGGCGACGGGCGGTCAACGATCGCCGAGCTCGTCGCCCGGCTCAATGACGACCCCAGGCGCGGCGACGACTGGAAAACTCCTCTATTCCCGATCCTCCTCGACGCAAACTCGACGACCGTACTTGGCGAGCAGGGCTATGTCACCGAGGCCGTCCCTCCGGCCGGCGCCGTGATCTTGATCCGGCGGAATACGCACCGCCGGGACGGTGGCACCGCGACCGACGTGACGGACCTCGTTCATCCTGAGGTGGCCGCACGCGTCCGCGAAGCGGTCCGGATCGTCGGCCTGGACGTGGCAGGAGTCGACGTGGTGATTCCAGACATCGGCAGACCGTTTGAAGAGCAAGGTGGGGCAATCATTGAAATCAATGCCGAGCCCTCGCTCTCCATGCACCTGGTCCCGAGCTCGGGGATGGTCCGGCCTGTCGGGAAGGCGATCGTCGACCTGATGTTTCCTGGGGAAGAGCGCGGGCACGTCCCGATCGTTGCCGTGACCGGGACCAACGGAAAGACGACCACGACCCGGCTGATCGCCCACATCCTTCGCCAGGCCGGGCGGACGATCGGGATGACGTGCAGCGACGGGATTTACCTCGATCAGCGGCGGATCCAGGCGGGCGACTGCAGCGGACCGCAAAGCGCCCGGACAATTCTCATGAACCCGCGGGTCGAGGGGGCCGTGCTGGAGACGGCAAGAGGAGGGATCTTGACGGGCGGACTCGGGTTCGACCGATGCGATGTCGCGGTGGTCACGAACCTTGGCCAGGGCGACCATCTTGGCTCTCACGACGTGGCAACACTCGACGAGATGGCCCGGGTCAAGAGCACGGTCGTCTCGGTCGTCGCCCCCGACGGGGCCGTTGTCCTCAATGCGATGGATCACCGAGTCGTTGCGATGGGGACCTCGAGCCCGGCACGTCTGATCTACTTCGCGCGGGATGGCGACTGCAAAGTGCTCGATCGGCATGGTCGGGCAGGAGGACGCTCAGTCTGCATCCGCGGTGGAGTGATCCTCCTGGCCGAGGGCGATCGGCATGAGCGGCTGATCGCTAGGTCGGACGTGCCACTGACTCTTGGCGGTCTGATCACCTTCCAGGAAGAAAACGTACTGGCGGCAGTCGCGGCAGCCTGGGCACTCGGTCTGCCCAGCGAGACGATTCGCGCGGGGTTGGCGACATTCGAAAGTAAGACCGAACTCGTGCCCGGCCGGTTCAACATCTTCCAGGCCCACGGTGCAACCCTGATCGTGGACTACGCGCACAACGCCTCGGCGCTTCGGTCACTCGCCGAGGCGCTCGATCGCTTTTCCGAGGACAAGCGTCTGATCGTCTACTCCGCGGCAGGAAACCGGCGTGATGAGGATATCATCGATCAGGGCATGGCCCTGGGAAACGGCTTCGACCAGGTGTTGCTCTACGAGGACGGATGCAACTACAAACGGCCGGACGGCTCCGTCCTTGCTCTCCTACGACAAGGTCTGTCCGTAGGAGGACGCGTCCAGAACGTCTTCGAGACGCGGGGCGAGCTGGTCGCAATCGAACGGGCCCTGGATAATCTAGGACCTGGCTTGCTCGTGGTCTTCGTCCCCGAGTCGATCGAGGAATCACTCAAGTTCATCCGATCCGCCTTGGCCGCAAGCACCGAGGAGCGATCGCGCAAACACAACACTTTCTAATTTCCACCACAGCAAACATCAGCATTTAATGATACAAATATGAAACGTTTCTCTATCTGCTGCCGGTGGTGGTCAAGACCTACGTCCGGCGCAAGATTCGCCTGGAGCCATTGCCGGCAGATGCCCCGGACTTGAACCCGATGCACTGCGAATTCTCGCTCGGATGGTGCTTGGCGGTTGAATTGCACGGCTGATACCGCTTGACAGGATTCCAAGATCTGCCTCAATATATTGGACACTCCGCCCTCTCCGGGTTTACCGGATCGAATCGAATGGGACGAGTGTGTTGGGGATTTGATTATTGAGAAGGTCTCGGTCTTGGTTAGTTCTGCTCTACCTGCTGGCCACAGTGCTGGTCCAGAGTTCGCACGACCACGGCCGTGCGGACGGGGTGGAAAGTTCACAACACGAGGCTGGCTGCGCCGATCCCAGACCGCATATCGCAGGGCACTGGTCGCCTGACCTCTCCCACGATCACGACGAGTGCTTGGCCTGCCAGTATCGGGCCGATCATCAGGCCTGGATTCTCACCCCTTTCTGCCTCGACCGGCCGATCGGTTTGCTCCTCAAGGCCTCAACTGGCCCCTCCACGTCGATCACGTCTGTCCGCTGGAACACCTGCCGAGCCCCCCCGGAACGTGAGACCGCCTGAACGACGCTCCATCGTGTCCCGCGCGATGTCGTCCGCTGTGTGGTTTTCATCGAAAACCGTTCCCCTGTGGCTCAGGCTCACGGCGGCCTTGGTGCGCATTCTGATGCGCCCGGTTTCCGTTGAGTGTTCCGGAGATTCTCATGTTTCGATATACGCCGCGGACTCGTCCGCGAGGGTTCACCCTGATCGAGCTTCTTGTCGTCATCGCCATCATCGGAGTCTTGATCGCACTCCTGCTCCCGGCCGTGCAGTCAGCGCGCGAAGCGGCCCGACGCTCGCAGTGCGTCAATAATCTCAAGCAGATCGGCCTGGCGATCCATAACTATCAGAGCGCCATCGGCGCCTTCCCACCTGGCTACGTCAGCAACTGGAAACGCGACACCAGCGACGAGGGAACGGCCGAGGACGACCTCGGTCAGGGATGGGCATGGGGGAGCATGATCCTCCCACAACTCGAACAAACCGCGGTCTACAATGCCATCAATTTCAACTTGACCATGACCTTTCAGGACAACGTCACCGCGCAGTCCATCAGGTTCAATAGCTTTCTCTGCCCCTCCGATTTCCCCAAACAACTCGTTCCCGTGCGGGACGAGACCAACACACAGACGGTCTACACCGTGGCCTCGGGCAATTATGTTGGCATGTACGGTATCGGCGAGGTCGGCGAAGCCCCTGGGCGTGGCACGGGAATGTTCTTCCGCAATAGCCGCCTGAGCTTCGCCGACATGACCGACGGCTCGAGCCAGACGATCATGGCGGGCGAGCGAAGCTTTAACCTCAGCTACGTCACCTGGACCGGTCGAGCCATCGGCGGATGGCTCCACAAGACCTCTTCGTTCGAGGGTGGAAACGACCAGTACGCCGTCGATCCCGAAGAGTCATTCACGATGATCCTCGGACCGATCGGAACCGAGCACGGCCCGAGAACTCCGAATCATCAGATGGCCCACGTGGAGGACTACGCGAGCCGGCACCCCGGCGGCGTCAATTTCGTGTTTGGCGACGGCTCGGTGAAGTTCATCAAGAACACAATCACCCCCGCCGTGTACCAAGGGTTGGCAACACGGGGCGGGGGTGAAATCCTCAGTGCCGATAGCTATTGAGTCGAAGACGGTTCAGACCGGCTCCACCAGGGCGACTTCCTGGTGGAGCGGAGACTTCGACTTGAATTCGGCCTTGTCGATGCCATAACGTCGGAGCTTCTCGCTGATGCTCCGCCGCGACAGCCCGCAATGAGCCGCACAACGATCGATTCGGCCTCGATACCGCGAGAGCACGCGCTGGAGATAGGCACGTTCCACTCGTTCGGTCAATTCATCGGTGATCAACTGGAGCGGCCGATGCAGGTCGAAATCGAGGCTGAACGGTTCCTCCCGTGTGGAGACCACCTGCGGCGGCAAATTATCGGGTTCGATCACCGGCCCCGGGGTCGTCACCACGGCTTGCTCGATCACGTGCTCGAGCTCGCGGACATTGCCCGGCCAGTCGTACCGCGCCAGCCTCGAATAGGTCTCGCGTGAAAGCGTCTTGGCGGGCAGCCGGCGCTCCTGCAACCGCTTGAGGATGTGCTGGACCAGCATCGGAATATCGTCGGCGCGATCGCGAAGCGCGGGTAGCTCAATCGAAACGACGTTCAACCGATAAAAGAGATCTTCGCGAAACCGGCCGGCGGCCACCGCTTCGGCCAGGTTGAGGTTCGTGGCCGCGAGCACACGGCACTCAGCCTGGATCACTTCGGATCCACCCACGCGTTCGAAAGTCCCGTCCTGGAGCACGCGCAGCAACTTGGCCTGCATGCCCAAGGGCAACTCGCCGATCTCGTCGAGGAGAAGGGTTCCCCGCTTCGCCTGTTCGAACCGGCCCTTCTTCTGACGATCGGCGCCGGTGAACGCCCCCTTCTCGTGGCCAAAGAACTCGCTTTCGAGCAGCGGTTCGGGCAAGGCCGCGCAATTCACCGCGACGAGCGGCTCGCGTCGGGTGACATCGCTATAGTGAATCGCCTGCGCCACCAGTTCCTTGCCGGTCCCGGTCTCGCCCGTGATCAAGACGGTGCAAGACGATGAGGCCACTCGTGCCACGCGGGAGAAGACTTCGCGCATCCGGGGACTCTTTCCGAGCAGGTTGTGGTAAGCGCAACGCTGCTGCACGCCATGCCTGAGCGATTCGACCTCGTCAAGCAGCTTGCGATCGTCAAGGGCCTGCTCGACAAGTACGCCAAGGCGAAGCGCGTCGATCGGCTTGAGCAAGTAGTCGTAGGCGCCAAGCTTCATGGCCGCGACGGCCGAATCAATCGAGGCATGCCCGGTCATCACGATCGCGGTGACCGGCAAGTCGCGCTGGCGAATCTCGCGAATCAGATCGAGGCCGTTGATCCCAGGCAGGCAGAGGTCCGTCAGGACCAGGGAGAAGTTTCGCTCAACGATCCATTCCAGGGCGGTGGTCCCATCATGGGCCACTTTGATCCGTCGATCGGGGGAAGCAAGGAGCTGGGACAACTGCTGACAAATCAGCTCGCTATCGTCCACCACAAGGATGCGTCGATCCATGGCGCCCTCATCCAAGGTTGAGGCGGGTGGGACTACGTTCCCGTACCTCCCAAGGAGCCTGGTCGAGATCGTCTCGGGCTTCGGAAGGGGGGAGAAAATCCTAAAGAAAGTAGACTACGCCGATTCCAAGGGTTGTCAAGCCGAGGTCCCAGCTCTCGCGCTCGCCGAGACCAAGAATCCAGGGCCCAGGACAACCATGATCCACCTTCCCCTCCCATCGTCTCACTCATGATCGCGAAGCGGAGGGGGCAGGGGACTGCCATGTGGAATCACGGAGCCGTCGCGAGATTCCGGTCAAGAAACTCGTAGGCACGCGTGCGCTCGGCCTGGGGGAAATCGTGCTCAGCATCGGGATAGACCGCGACAAGCCGATCGGAGGCCCCGAGTAACCGGTAGACAGGCTCGGCGGCGACGAGGCACTGTTTGACTCCCCCAACCGCGAAGTTGTCGTCTCGGATCGGCGAGTTGGTGAAGAAAGCGCGAGGCGCCAGGGCCCCGATCAGTTCCGGGAAATCAAACGGAACCTTATTGAGATCAAGCTGATACGTGTCCTTGAGCCGCGGCATGTACCCTTTGTGCGACCAGCCCGTGATGTTCCCATTGCTGTAGGATGGGAACGCATTGAAGCCGCACGACGAGACGACAGCCTTGATCCTGGGGTCGAAGATCGCCACGAAGATCGAATTATGTCCCCCAAGCGAGTGCCCAATGACGCCGATGCGCTCCGGGTCGACTTCATCGAGCGAACTAAGAAGGTCGACCGCGCGAAGATGGTCCCAGATTCCCTTCATGGACGCGCTGGCGTAACCGAGAGCGTAAGCGTCGACTTTGCGCTCGCCGAAGTTCGGATAATCCGGAGCGATGGTGACGTAGCCTCGCTCCGCGAGTTCTTTGGCATAATGTAGGTTGGGCATACCGCCAAGCCCTGTCGGCTCGTCCTTCCCGATCGCGGTGGTCTGATGCAAGCAGAGCATGGCGGCATGCTTACCGCTCGACTTGGGGATCAGGAGCCAGGCGGGAACCCGGTCACCCGGCTCGCTGGCAAAGCTGATCTTCTTGCGGACCAGGGTTGGTTCATCAACTGTCTCGAGGACTTTGAGATCGAGCGGAACCCGACGCTCGCCACCGGGCAGAGGTCCCATGACTGCTTGGAGGTTGGCGATGATGTGGGCACGGCGGACCTGCCAATCCGTGGCCGACCGGACCGGCACTTCCGCCCCTCGGCGTTTCTGACCACCAGAAGCCGGGCGTGATCGGGGTAGGTCGGGATTTGCGGATCGCCCGCCGTTGCCCGCGCTCCGGGGAGAGCGATCAGAAGGCAGATCGCGAGTCCTAACCTGGTCGAGACCGATCCAGGATGAATTCTCGATGACCAATCGAGGGGTTTTGCTCCCCCAAACTGGCTCGAGCGTTGAACGACCTTCATGGATGCAAACTCCTCGGAGAAGGATCGAGAACATGACAAGAGCCCCCGAGTTTGCGGATGTTCGACGGCGAGTGCAACGCCTCAGACGCCTCAGATCCAGACAAAGTGGTCCAGGACTCGCGACTCCAGGCACGCGCTTTGCCCATTTGGACGGCATCGGGCCAGGCCCCACAGACCTCTAAGGCTGGAGAATCACAGTTTTTGGTTCCCGCCTTGAGCCCCAGGGCCGAGAACGCCGATGAAAACGGAGAGAGCGGTCGCGCCTCTGGTGACGGATCCACCGAATTGGCGAAATGACATGCGGGGGCAGTTGCCCTAGTAAGTTTTACAAAATCCAGTTTTGCGGTCACGTCGATCCGACGATCAACGGCGTGCCCGAGGACTGGATCCCCCGACCGTGGAACGGTCGGCGGTATGATCCCGGGGCATCGACCCCTGCCAAGTAGGAGACAGCCATGCGGTCTCTGCGGACATTGACGGTCGCGGCCGGCCTGTTGGGAATGACCCCGTTCGTGGCTATGGGCCAATCGAAAACGACGCCAGCGGCGTTGCTGGATTTCAAGCCCAGCCTCAAGGGGGTCGAGTACGAGTTGGTGACCGACCCCGCGGCGATCAACGCCTGTAAGGTTGAGGCAGTCACCGACGCCAATAAGCAGCAGGTCGGCTTTGCGCTTCGCGACGGTCAGGGAAAGTTGCTGCGCAAGTTCCTCGACACCGACGGAAATCGTCTCCTCGACCAGTGGAGCTACTATCAGGACGGTTTCGAGGTCTATCGTGAGAACGATCTCAATAATGACCGAAGCCTCGACACGTGCCGCTGGCTGAATGCTGGGGGCACCCGAATCGCGACCGTCAAGAGCATTGCGAAAGGCGCCAAGGAGAACGAAAAAGACAAGGAGTGGAAGGTCCAGATCACCGGCTGGAAGCGCCTTTCCGCAGAAGAGGCCTCGAAGGTCTTCGTCCAGGCGCTCGTCTCGTCGGATCTTCCCCTGATGGAGTCGGTCCTGGCGACCCCCGAGGAACTGACGGCTTTGGGAGTTCCTCAAGCGACGATCAAGCAAGTCGCCGATGGCGCCACCAACCGGGTTACCGAGGTCAGAGCGGTTCTGCAAAACCTCAAAGGTTGGAACAGCCAGACCGTTTGGAGCCGACTCGATGGGATGATGCCCCACCTCATTCCGGCCGACCCCTCGACGTCGTTGAAGCAGGACCTGATTCTGTACGAGAACGCGGTCATCTTCCCCGCGACCACGGCCGGGCAGGCCAACGCCCCGAACATGGCGTTCCTGCAAGTCCCCGAAATGATCAAGCTGGGCGACGTCTGGAAGTTCGTCGCGTTGCCTCGGGCCGTCGATCCGACCAAGCCGCTGGTCGCGAGCGAAGGGGGAATTCGCTCCTCGCTCTTCCAGGAGCATGGGGCCGTCGCGGGCGGGCCTCAAGATCCCGAGGTGGAAACCGCTCTGAAGGAACTCGCCACTTATGACGAGGCCAATGCCAGCGCCGAGTCGAAGACGGCCTTGGCTCAGTTCCACCGCGGCCGAATCCCGCTGCTTCAGGCGGTCGTGAAAGTTGCGAAGACCCCGGAGGACCGGCTGATCTACAACAAGCAGATCGTCGATAGCCTCGCGGCAGCCTACCAGACGGGACTCTTCGCCGCCGGACTGGGGGCCCTCGACAAGTTGGTCGAGAGCGAGCAGGGGAGCAAGCTCGGAACCTACGCGGCCTTCCGCAAGATCTTCGCCGAGTTCGCCGCGAAGAACGACGAAGGCGGCAACGTGATGGCCAACCAGAAGAAGTGGATGGCCGATCTCAAGGGTTTCGTGGACAAGAACCCGAAGGCCGAAGAGTCGCCTGACGCCCTGCTCCAACTCGCCAGCGCCCACGAATACAATGCCGAGGAGGACGAGGCGAAAACCTTCTATAACACCTTGACTCGCAGCTTTGCCGACACCGACCAGGGCCGGAAGGCGGCCGGTGCCCTGAACCGGCTCGACCTCGTGGGCAAACCGCTCGACATCAAGGGTCAGAGCCTGAACAAGGAGACGATCGACACCGCGAAGTCACGCGGCAAGGCGTTGCTCGTCACCTTCTGGGCCACGTGGGCCGACCCCGTCAAGAAGGATCTGCCCGAACTCGTGAAGCTCTATGAGAAGTATCACGGCCAAGGTCTCGACATCGTGGGCATCTGCCTCGACGAGAGAAGCGAGGACCTCGACGAGTTCCTCAAGGGCAATCCGCTCCCCTGGCCGCAAATCTACGAGCCGGGTGGACTCGAGAAGAACCCGTTCGCCAGCAGCTACGGCATCATCGCCCTGCCGACGATGATCCTCGTCGACAGCCAGGGTAAAGTCGTCAACCGGAGCATCCGCACGGCCGCCGAGCTCGAGAAGCAACTCGAGAAAGTCCTTGCTTCCAAGGATGGCGTCGCGCTCGGAGCCAAGTGAGAAGAACGCGACCCGGCTCGTGCTTCGATCGGAGTATTGAGGAGGCCGATCTCTCGCCCGACGCGAGAGATCGGCCTCGCTCCATTGCCGAGCGAGGGTCCGGCCGTTTATCTTTGAGTTCATTCGACCTCGTATCGAGACGAGCCGTCTGATCCTCGACCCGATCGGACGTGGCTCAATAACGATGGCTTTATATTTGCCCCTCTTTTGCGGAGACGTACGACCGATGGAGAGTCTGGCCTGCCTCAATGGCGAACTGATGCCGGTGGACGAGGCGCGGATCCCGATCTGGGACCGAGGTTTTCTCTTCGGCGACGCCGTCTACGAAGTCATGCGGATTTACCAGGGCCGCTGCTGGCTCGAGGAAGCGCATCTTGGCCGACTCCGGCGAAGCCTCGCCTCCATGGAGTTTCCCGCGGTCGACCTCACAGAGCTGATGAACCGCGTGAATCGCACGATCTCCGCCAGCGGAGTTGAGGAAGGTACGGCCTACCTGCACATCACGCGAGGTGTGGCCCCCCGTGCGCATGCCTTCCCCGACGCATCCGTACCGCCGACCGAGTTGATTGTCATCCGTTCGTATGATGATACGCAGCCCTCTCGAAACCGGGAGAGCGGGGTCGCGACGTTAAGCCAACCTGAACTGCGATGGAAACGCTGCGACGTCAAGTCGACCAACTTGCTCGCCAACGTCATGGCGCATGAAGCCGCGCACCGTGCCGGTTGTTTCGAGGCGATCCTGGTCGGTGAAGACGGGCTCGTGACCGAAGCCACCCACAGCTCGGTCCTCTGGGTCCGCGATGGCCGGCTGGAGGGAACACCCGAAGACAATGGGATTCTGCCGGGGACGACCCGCCGGTTCCTCATCGAGGCGGCCGGGGAAACCGGCATCCCCTTCGCGGAAGCGCGGTTGAGCCTGGACGACCTCAAGCGGGCCGATGAAGTCCTGCTCGTCGGTACGACCATCGAGATTTTTCCGGTCATCCGGATCGACGACACACCGATCTCGGGGGGACAACCGGGGGCTCTGACCAGGCGGCTTCAAGCCACGTTCCGTGAGGCGATTGAACGCTGGCTTGCCCCTCAAACCGTTTGATCGATCGGGGCGAGGGCCGACGGCTCTCCGCCCCTCTTTTCTCTTCTTTCTGATTCTGACCGAGCGCCTAGTAACGTGCCCGCGGGAGCCCGAATGTCCACGTCCGACGAGCCGCTCGACGCATTCGAAGCCCATTTTCATCGCGACCCGATCCCGCAAGGGGGGATCCGGGTCATCGTTCTTTGCCAGGGGGAAGCGGTCCGATCGGATGAGGTGGCCGCTTCCTTGGAAGAGCTGATTGTCGAGCGAAATCGAGCCGTCGAAAGTGTGATCGTCCCGGTCACAGGCCGAGGTTGGAACCGGGCTCTGGAGGAGGGTCTGCTCGGAACCAGCGTCCCGCTCGTCCTGGTGACGACGGCTCGTGAGCGTTGGACGGCCGCCCATCTCGATCCCTTGCTGAAATCGATCGACGCCTGCGATCACGTGATTGGCAGGCGCCACGTCTCTCTGGTGAAGCGAGTGTTGCGCTGGATCAGTCGGCTGCCTTGGAAACCCGTTTTCGGCGTGCCCGTTCTCGACGTGCACTCCCCTTGCCGGCTCCATCGATTCGAGAAGCTGGAGGCCATTCCGCTTCAGTCGATCTCAGAATTCCTCAATGTCGAGATCCTGGCGAAAGCGACCTTTTTCGGCCACTTGATCGATGAGGTCGACGTCCCACCGCTCGACCGGCCACCGCTCTCAAGCTTCGGACGCGATTGCATCACGCTCTTTCGGCGACCGGTTTTCAATCGCGGCTCAAGTCCAGCGGAAGATCCGAAGGGCCAGGCAGAAGGAGGCGATGGCCCAGACGGCGAGGATCGCCAGGGCGGGGGTCACGTCGAGCCAACCGGCCCCTTCGAGAATCACCCGGCGCAGGGCGCTGATCAGCTGGGTCAGGGGGAGCGCCTTGATGAACGGCTGAGCGACGTCAGGGAACCGCTCCGAGGAGAAGAAGACCCCGGAGAAGAGCCACATCGGCAGCATCACCAGGTTCATGAGCCCGCTGACGGTCTCGGTGCTCTGGGCCCGGCTCGCGATCAAGAGGCCAATGCCCGCGAAGGCCAAGGCGCCCAAAACGTCGACAACGATGATCAGCAGCCAGCTCCCGTGAACGGGCATATTGAAGACCAGGGTGCCCAGAAGCATGAGCACACCCAGGTCGGGCAGGAGAAAGGTCAACCGCGCCCCGAGCAAGGCGAGAAGGAAGTTGCGCCGGGGCATGGGAGTGGCGACGAAGCACTTGAGCAGCTTGGCCATCCGAAAGTTGACCAGTAAGAAGCCGATTCCCCAGAGCCCCCCGCCCATCGTGTTCAAACCGATCAGGCCGGGGATCAGGAAGTCGATGTACCGCGAACCGGGTTCGGTGACCTTGATATCTTCGGTCGCGACCGGATCCTTCCTCCCCGCCGCCGTCTGAAGGATATCGTCGACCGCGGCGCGAGCCGCAACGCCCTCGGGACGCGTGGGATCGTACCGATAAATGATCTGCGAACCATTCTGCTCGACCACCAAGGGCGTCTTGCCGGTCATGAGCCGGCGTCTCGCGTCCTCAGCCGAGCCGCTTTTAAGTTGCAGACCTGAGCGTCCATCGCGACGAGCCGTCGCGTCGTATTCGAGAAGCGTCTTTTGAACGGGCGAGATGATGGACGATCCGACCTCGACGACATCGAGCTGAATGCTCTCCGGCGCCCGACTCCGGAAAGCAAGGCCCAAACCGATCGCCAGGATGGTCGGGAACCCGTAGACCCAAAAGATCCGCGCAGGCTGGCGATAAAACTCGCGGATCCGGCTCAGGTACAGTTCGCGCAACGAGTGAGAGCGGGACATATCGAATTCAAGCCGTTTTTGAGGAAGAGGGCGTCGCGTCGGTTTCAGCCAGGTTGTCGTTTTTTCAGCCGAGGGTCCGTGCTCACCCTTCGGGAAGTCACGCTACAAATCCACAAAGGATCCAATGTCGATACTCGAGGGTCCGATGGGCTTACCGGCCCCTGCGTGGGTGGCTTGCGAGATCAGGCTCTCCCCCGTCGCCTCTTCTTCCGGGTCGCACCGTCCTTGGGGGCGTCTTCAGCGCCATTGTCGCGGAGGTGGCGACCGGTGAGCGCCACGAAGACATCTTCGAGGCTGACCTGACGGGTTGTGAGGCGGGCGAGAGGCCGCCCGGCCTCTTCGAGGTGGTCGAGGAGAGCGGGAATCGCCCGGTGCGGTTCGCCGACGGTCAGTGCATAGCCGTCCCCATCCAGACGCGTCGACAGGACGGACGGCAAGCCGCTGAAGCTGGTAACGTCAAGCGCCGGGGCCTCGCCACCGAGGGCAAACTCAACCACATGCTCGCCGCCAAGCCGGGAGATCAGGTCGGCGGGGGAACCGAGGGCGATCACCTTGCCGTGGTCGATGATGGCCACGCGATCGCAGAGCCGCTCGGCCTCATCCATGTAGTGCGTGGTCAGGACGGTGGTCCGCCCTTGATCATGCAACCCTCGGATGACTTCCCAGAGTTGCCGCCTCGACTGCGGGTCCAGGCCGGTCGTCGGCTCGTCGAGGAAGAGTAACTCGGGGTCACCCACCAGCGCAATCGCAACGGCCAGCCGCTGCTGCTGCCCCCCCGAAAGTTGCTCAACGAACGTGTTTGCTTTCCCTTCCAACGAGACCCGAGCGAGAACGTCGTCCGGTTCCAGCCCGTCATTGTAGAAGCTGCGAAACAGGCGAGTCATCTCACGGACCGTTTGCTTGTCCGGGAATCGCGTTTCCTGCAAGGTCACACCGATCCGCTCGCGGATCTGCGTCTCGTTCTCCTGCCAGCGAAGGCCGAGGACCTCAACCTCTCCCGAAGTCGGTTGGGTCAGTCCTTCCAGGATTTCAACGGTCGTTGTCTTACCCGCACCGTTCGGGCCGAGCAAGCCGAAGCACTCCCCGACGGGAACCTCCAGGTCGATTCCGTTGACCGCATCGACGGGACCGTCGCGGCCGGGGTACTGTTTTCTGAGGTCTTTGACCCGGATTGCCCAGTCGCTCATGAACGCGCAACACTCCGACGAAAGTAGCAGCAACGCCCCCGGAACGGCCTCGAGGGGATGTGATGATTGTACCCCCCAACCGATTCCCCGCACACCCCCGAGCCAACCACCCGCGCCATCGATTCGAGCGTGGTTCAAGCCGAGGGGAGAGCATCACCGATACTCGAAGGAGAGGGAGCGACCAGCGAAGGGCGCGTTTGTACGTGCCGATCGCGGGAGGCAAGGACGGCCCTCGAGGACGAGGTTGTGGCGAGTCGGCCCGAGCCGCGACCCACGATCGGGAAGGGGATCATGATGGATCAAGTTTGGGCGAAGCCGTGGGAACAGAGTGGCCGGGTTGGTGACTTGCCTGCCGGGTTCACCCTGCCGAGCCGAGTCGCCGCCCTCAATGCCCTCCTGCCCGCCTTGCGGTCGCAATCGGGCCTGGTCCTCGTGACAGGTGACGCCGGGGTGGGAAAGACCTGGCTTCGCGGCCGAATTCAGTCCGAGCTTCCTTCGGACTGGAGGGGAGTCGCCATCGACCCGTCGCCGGCCAACGACCCCGCCGAGTTTTACCGCCTGATCGGCCATTCCTTGGGGCTCCAGGAAGCGAGGGGACTCGCCGCGGCGCGGCTCGAGCTTGCCGACTTCCTCAAAGAGAATGCAGCGGATGGACTCTCCTGGGTCCTCGCCGTGGATGAAGCTCACGGGCTTTCGGTCGAGGTTCTGGAAGAGATCCGGCTGCTCTCGAACCGGCTCGGATGCTCCGATGGATTTGCGGGCCTGATTCTGGTCGGGCAAACCGCCCTGGCACGTCGCCTCTCGTCGCGCGTGCTCGCCGGACTCGCTGCCAGGATCGCGGCCCGGACCCATCTCCGATCCCTTGATGTCGAGGAAGCCCAGGCTCTCGTTGAGCGAATCGCTCCGAGCCTTGGACGCCAGACCGAGGCTCTCGAATTCCTCCATCGAGAGACCGGGGGCAATCCGAAGCGCATTCTCGACTGGGCGCGGTTCCAACGGTCGATCGCTCCACCCCCGCGAGCGAGCATGACACCGATCGAGTCGATGCCGAAAGTCGCGGAGGAGTCCCGA
Source organism: Singulisphaera photorubra (assembly GCF_045290345.1). Lineage (GTDB taxonomy): Bacteria > Planctomycetota > Planctomycetia > Isosphaerales > Isosphaeraceae > Singulisphaera. Next base: position 10,253,665 of record NZ_CP155447.1, read on the forward strand.
GAGCTCCCCGGCCAAGCACCGACCACCCCGGTCGAAACCTTGGAGCGAGACTCCTGGGATGGTCCCGTACTCGGCCAGGGCAAACCTCCGCTGCGGGTCGAGGACGGACTGATCGAGGTCGGTTGGGAACCTGAATCGGAATCCCTCAACAACGAAGCGGGGGACGACACGGACCCTGCGTCGAGCGCAAATCAGAACAGGTCACCCTTGGGTGAAGAGGCCATCAACGATCGCTACACCGCGTTGCAGGCCTGGAATGAGTGGGCACGGAACCAGGGGCGTGCCACTGCCGTCGAGCCTGCTGAACAGCCCGACGTTCAGTCCACTCCCACAGACGAGTTCGACGATGAAGTCGCGGAAGCGCCGTCGGAGCTCGCCGCCGCAAATCCCGGTGTCTGGTCGGAGGGGCAGCAGAACTTCGCCCCTTACAGCCAGCTCTTTACCCGCCTCAAGCAGCGCCGGGATTCTCACTAGATCGATTCACGGCTAAGCTGCCCACGGCGAAGTAGCCTGGCTCGGAAGACAGGGTGCTGACGCTCGCCGCTGAGCGAGCGTGGAGTGTCCGCTCGCTGCCTTCGTCTGACTTCACGCAAAACCGAGCGGGAGGGTCCGTATGCGCACAACCCAAAGAGATACTGCCCTTTAAACAAGGCCGAAAAGGCCATCGGAAGTGCGGCGACGCGCTCAGTGAGCTTTCACAGGCCGACCGGACCACCTTGTCGTGCTCCATCATACGAGCGGGCCGCCTTGGGCTCGCCGCGCGGGGGCGACCCGAAGTCGCGTTCGAATGCAACCGAGCCACGGCCCCGCGCCATAGCAATCGACCCGAACCCCCTATTTCCCCTCAGCGAAATTTTCCGCAACGCTGGGGGAATCGACTGATGAAACGACTCAGATTCGACCGAAAGGTTGATAGTGACCCGCGATCGTCATCTAAACCGTGACGAGGGTCGCCGCCGTTCTGAAAAGCAGGTGCCGCCGAAAGTCGATCTGGTGCTCCCAGTAGCTCTTCTTTCCCGAGAAGGGCGCGACGGCGGTCGATCCTGTCCCTTGTGCCCTTCGGGTCGCACGGGCCGGGCCTCCGAAAGGCGGCACCTGCTTTTTTTTTCTGCCGAGGCTCACACACCTGATTCCTTGCCTCAAGAGCTCCCACCGCCTGGCGAGTCGCACGACGACTCGGTAGGCTGAAAATGAACTGCTCCTTTCCTAGCGTGCCGGCCCCATCGATCGAAGCCTCCGGGATGTGCTGTCCGTGTCCACTGCTCCCAATTCTCCGGCCGATGGTCCTCATCGGTTGCTCGTATCCCTGGCCACCTTCAACGAGGCGGGTAACATCCGCTCGCTGGTCCAGGAGATCCGTCAGTTCGCTCCCCACGCAGCCATTCTGATCGTTGACGATAACTCGCCCGACGGGACGGGGGCGATCGCTGAGGAACTCAAGGCCGCCCTGGCTGAGATCCACATCATCCACCGCCCGACCAAGCTCGGATTGGGCTCGGCGATGCTGGACGCGATGAGGTTCGCGATCGAGCATGATTATGACGCCTTGCTCACCCTCGACGCTGACGGCAGCCATCCACCCGAGTGTATCCCTGCGATCCTCGCCGGGATGCGTGACCACGACGTGATGATCGGGTCTCGCTACGTCAGGGGGGGAGGGGTGGAAGGTGAGTTCAACCTGAAGCGGAAGTTCATGAGCACGGGGATCAATTGGTACGCCCGGCTCTTGCTTGGCCTCAAGACGAAAGACAACAGTGGCGCCTACCGGTGCTACCGAGTCACCAAGCTCAAGCAGATCGACCTGAACCGGATCCGTTCGCGCGGATACTCGTTCCAGGAAGAGATCCTCTTCTGGTGCCGGATCGCCGGCTGCCGAATGGGAGAGACGCCGATCCTGTTCAAGAACCGCCGCTCGGGGATCTCGAAGATCAATCAGCGTGAAGTGATCCAGGCGCTTCGGATCATTTTCCAACTCGGAGTCGACCGGGCTCTGGGAAAGACCCGGGTCGAACCTTCGACATCAAGAACCGGTTGAGTTCGTCGGGCGACGAAATCCCGGGGCGGATCGGTCAGGTGATCCCGCCCCGAGTGTGACTGGTGAGCAAAAGCGGTGGTTGCTCGGTCCGGCTTGAACAAACGCCAAGAGCGTTTTCGGAGCCAAGGGACACAACCTTCCCAACGAAACCAACGGCGAACAGGTCGCCCGTAGCCGCTGGGATCGCAACCGATCCGGAAAAGGGCCTAGACGGCGTCATACTCGCGGACGGTCACATAAACTTCTTGGCAGGTTTCAGCAATCTTGTCGCCCAGCCCGTGATGCTTGGTTTCAAGCTGGCTGGAGTACATGCCAAGCACCTTGCAAAGAAATGCCCCATGGCACGAATCGGTCTCGCTACCGAGCTGTTCCAACGACTCTTCGATCTGGTCGGCCAGGTAGAGCAAGAACTGCGCCTGTCCTTTGACGTCGGCCAGAGAGCGGAGAAGGTCGGGGGAAATCGATCCCGCGGGAGACGTTTTCGAGGAGGGATCGACCGATGACATCGACTCACGACCTCGCATGTAGGTGCTTTCTTCAGCCCCGTTGACGACCTCGTTCATACGCCGTCTCCGTTCTGACCCTCGAACGAGCTCAATGCACTCGTCTGATGGTCGTTGAATGAATCCGCCGTAGAATTGTCGAAGGAATTCACGGTGTTGTGGATGATCGTATCGAGTTGGCCACACAGCTCACCGACCATTCGCATGTTTTCACATTCGACGGCCAGGTTAGAAGCGTGCATCTCGATTAACTGCCGGATGAAGATACGCGTCCCCGCCTCGGGCTCTTCCTGGAATCGTTCGACGTCGGCGACGGCCGCGCGGACCAGGTAGTCCATGAACTGGAGTTTGCCCCGAATCGTGGAGCAGAGCTTGGCGAGTTGAGCGTGTTCCGAGGTGTCTTGCGTTTCCGTCAGTTGTGACATCCTTATCATCTCTCCCCGACCTCTACGGCCGGATGCTCGATGGAACTGTGCCAATCAAGTCTTCGGCCGGCATCGTCCGCGTCGAACTCTCGAGAGAGTCGACACTTCCTTGTGGTCTCCAAAAGACAGCGGACAGGTTAACTCGTAACTCTTCCGGCCGCAAGCAAAAACTCGGCTCGGTGAAGAGACCATACATCCGTCATGATCTGCCCTCGGACGGAGGCGCTCCGGAGCTTACCCGCCTCGCGTTCGGAGGAATCGTTTGAGTCCCGAGGATTTTCTCAGCGAACCCAGGCAGTCTGCGAGTTAGGATGCCGGGCGGACCGCGATCGATCCTGGAAACCGGTCGATTCGCTCTCACTCACCTTCCGGAGAGTTCCAGATGATGGACTTGAACCGTCGCCAGATGCTGTTCGCCGCGGGCGCGGCCATGATCGGCTCGGGGACAATGTCCCGCGTCCTCGCCGCGGCGGACAAGGGAAGTCCGAAAAAAGTTCTCTTCTTCACCAAGAGCTCGCGTTACATCCATTCGGTCGTCAAGCGCGACGGCGACAAGCTCTCCCTCGCCGAACGAATCCTGACCGAGATCGGTAAGGAGCACGGCTTCGAGGTCGTCGCCACCAAGGACGGCCGGATGTTCGACCCCGACAAGATCGGTCAGTGGGACGCGTTTGCGTTCGAGACGACGGGTGACCTGACGGTCCCTGGCGATGACAAGAGTCCGCCCATGACGAAGGAAGGCAAGGACGCCTTCCTCGACGCAATCCGCCAGGGCAAGGGCTTCGTCGGAATGCACTGTGCCACCGACACCTTCCACGGCCCGAAGGACGGCCCGCTCGATCCCTACATCGAGATGATCGGAGGCGAGTTCATCGTCCATGGCGACCAGCAGAGAACGCGGCTCCTCGTGGTCGACCCCGCGTTTCCAGGCGCCAAGGCGTTCGGTTCGTCATTCATGATTCAGGACGAGTGGTACGCCCTCAAGAACTTCCAGGACGACCTGCACGTCATCATGGTCCAGGACACCGAGACCATGGAGAAGACCAAGGGGTCAAACAAGGCCTACGACCGACCCAATTTCCCCGAGACCTGGGCCCGGATGCACGGCAAAGGCCGGGTCTTCTACACCTCGATGGGCCACCGCGAGGACGTCTGGGAAAACCCGCTCTTTCAGGGCCTCTTGATCGGCGCCTTGAACTGGGCGACCGGCAAAGTCGAGGCGAGCGTCGAGCCGAACGTCACCAAGGTGACTCCCGGCTACCACAAACATCCTGCCTGAGCTCCCAACCGCATGAGGCCGGGCGGCCAAGATCCGCCCGGCCTCATGGCAGTAACCCATGCATCTCTTGACCTGTTTATAAGTGAATGAACAGGCCTGCGGTGCGAGCCCTCGCGTCCGGATCGGACGAATCAAGGGGCCTTCGTCTCATAGACCACCTCGCCATCGACGACGGTCATGACGACCTTGGCCCCGAGCAACTCGAGCGGCTTGACCTGAAACAGGTCGCGGTCGACGACCGTCACGTCCGCCCGCATCCCCACCTTCAACCGTCCGAGCCGGGCCTCGTCGAATGACGCGTGGGCCGAACCTGCGGTAAAAGCGCGAAGCGTTTCTTCCAGATTCATCTTCTGATCAGGGTGCCAGCCCGACGCAGGTTGCCCCTTCTCGTCCTGACGCGTCAGCGCCGCGTAGATCCCATAGAACGGGTTGACGACCTCGACCGGAAAATCACTCCCGAAGGCGACGGGCACGTTTGCGTCGAGAAACCAGCGCCAGGCATAGGCTCCTTGAGCGCGTTCCGGGCCGAGCCGAGCGTCGGCCCACCGCATGTCGTCAATCGCATGCGAAGGCTGCATCGAGGCAATGACGCCGAGCGAGGCGAACCGAGCGACATCCGCTTTCCGAACGACCTGGGCGTGCTCGATCCGGAGCCGCGGGTCCTGGGCGGCCGGCACCACCTCGCGGGCTTGCTGGTAAGCGTCGAGCACCAGCGAGTTTCCACGGTCTCCGATCGCGTGCGTGGCGATCTGCCAGCCATGACGAAGGCCTTGCTCGGTCGCCGTCGTGAGCAGCTTGGGATCGATCAGGAGCAGCCCCTTGTTGCCCGGGTCGTCACTGTAGTCCTCACTGAGCAGCCCCCCCCGCGACCCCAACGCGCCATCAATAAAGAGCTTGATCGCTCGCAACACGAACCGGGCCTTGGGGGCGGCGGCAACGGGTGGATGGCTGGCAAATTCCACGAGCTGCCGGTCAGGAATCGAAGCCATGCCATACACCCGAAGCTTGAGCTTGCCCGCCTGGTCGAGCTCGCGATAGGCCTCGGCCATCTTTATCGAAACGCCCGCATCATGAACCCCCGTCAGCCCCGCCTGGAAGACCAGCTCCTGACCGGCCAGGATCCGACGAGTGAGGTCCGCTTTCGAGTCACCGGGTCGGTGTCGCGAAACGAGGCTCATCGCACCGTCGATGAAGACCCCGGTGGGGTCGCCATTCGGATCGCGAATGATCTGCCCGTCGGTGGGGGCCTCGGTATCGCGATTCACCTTGCCCCGGCGGAGCGCTTCGGAGTTCGCCCAACCCGCGTGGCCGTCAACCCTGACCAGCCAGACGGGCCGATCCGGCGCCACCAGGTCGAGCGTCTTCGCCGTCGGAAAGTCCCCCCCCGGCCAGAGGCTCTGATCCCAGTTCTGCCCAATCACCCAGGAGTCCCCGGGATGGGCTTCCATCCATGCTTTGACGCGTTGAGCCACGTCTTCGAGTGAGGCGACTCCGCGCAGGTCGAGTTCCTCACGACTCGATCCAAAGTCGCAGAGATGACCATGTGAGTCGACCAATCCCGGGGTGGCGAACGCATCGGGGCGATCGACGACCTGTGTCTTCGGGCCACGAAAGGCGAGCACCTCATCCGCCGTCCCGACAGCGACAACCACGCCATCGCGAGCGGCCAGGGCCTGAGCCCAGGGGCGATCTTGATCGCCGGTCCAGATTCGACCGAGCTTCAGGATCAGGTCGGCGGGGCCATCTTTGGTCAGGCGCAGGGCCCGACCGGGCAGCTTCTTATTCGGTTCTCCTTGCGCGATGACGGCCACCCCGTTCACGAACAGGTGATCCACACCGGGCGCATAGCGGGTCGGATTGTCAAACGTGGCGGCGTCGCGAAACGTTTTGGGATCGAAGACGACCACGTCGGCGAACGCTCCAGGGCGAATCACTCCCCGATCGGGCAGACGGAGGATCTCCGCGGGAAGTCCTGAACACGAACGGATCGCCTTCTCGAGGGTCATCACGTTGTCGTCGAGGGCGTAGCGAATCTTGCGAGGGAAAGTGCCATAGGCGCGGGGGTGAGGGCTGTCCTTACCGGTCGGGACGTGAGTGGAACCGTCGGAGGCGGTCGCCACGAAGTCTTCTTTCATCACCTGGCGGACATCATCCTCACTCATCCCAAAGCTGATCGCCTGCGCCCCGCCGTGGCGCTGGACATCGAGAACGACCTCCACCACGGTCGTTCCTTCCTGGGCGGCGATGGCCGCGAGGTCACGGCCCACTCGCGTCGGTTTCAGGGGATAACGCGCGATCCGGATCGCGGCCCCCCCGTTGCGCTTCTCGAGCGACTCCTCGATCTCCTGGCGAAGCTTTTTGCCCCGGACAGCATCGGCCGCGATCTGAATAAAGTCCTCGGTGCTCCCCTGTAAGGCCCAGTGGGGGACGACCATGGCCGCGAGTGCTGTGCTCGACGCCACGTAGGGATACTGATCCGCCGAAACAGCCTGCCCCGCTTTCCTGGCCTCGGCGATCCTCTTGCAGGCCTCGACCGTCAATCCCCAACTCGACTTGCCCGACGCTTTGAGGTGAGAGATATGGACCGGAATCTTGGCCTGGCGACCGATCGTGAGCGCCTCGTCGATCGAATCGAGCAGCCCGTTCCCCTCGTTCCGGATGTGGCTCGCATAGAATCCACCATGCTGAGCCACGACCTCGGAGAGCTCGACCAGCTCGGGAATTTCCGCATAACGGCCGGGCAGATAGATCAGGCCGGTGGACATTCCCCACGCCCCGTCCTTCATTCCTTGCTCGACGAGCCGCTTCATTCGAGCCAGCTCACGCTCGTTCGGAGCGCGGTCGATCTTACCCATGACTGACGAGCGTACCGCCCCATGCGGAATCAGATGGATCACATTCGTCCCCGCACCTCGATCGTCAACCGCATCGAGATACTTGGCAACGTTGAGCGCTCCACCACCGCAGTTTCCAGTCACAACGGTCGTCACCCCTTGCGTCTGAAAGTTCACGTTCGCGCGTTTGGGGGCGTCGAGAATCACGCTGTCGGAATGAGAGTGAAGGTCAATAAAGCCCGGAGCGACCACTCGTTCCGACACGTCGAGCACTTTCACACCTGGGGCGACCTGGAACTCCCCGACCGCCACGATCCGGTCCCCCCGGAGAGCGACGTCGGCCCGGCGACCCGGCGACCCCGTTCCGTCGATCAACGTCCCCCCCTTGAGAAGCAGATCGGCGACGACAGCGCCACTACGGTCCCCCGGCTCCTCAGCGGCCTTTGCCTGCGCCAAGGCAAGCCCAATCAAAGTCGATAAAACGAATCGCCTGAGCACGTCGTTATTCCTTCCTCGTCACATTGCACCCGCGACACGATTCACGGGACTCACCGCTCCCCCTTGCATTGTCATGATGACCAGGATGAATCGAAAAAACCAGGGTCCGAACCGCAGGTTCAACCTCCAGGCCTCTTGATCCCCGCCATCCGCGACAACCGGGGAATCAGGTCGCCACCCAGGAACACAAAGGACTCTACATCCCCATCCCATGCGCAATAACACACGCGTTAAAAATATTAACCACAAACATCCCTAAGTCTGCGCAGTCGATTCTTCCGCTTGAAAGCCAAGAAAACGAGCCGTTCATTCAACATAACGAAAAGCCTGCGAATCCCATCCATAACATTGCGAATGTGGTGCAACTCGCTTGCCTCAAGGACCCAGCGATTGCTCCTCCAGTGGGATGCATTCGACGGGCCGGCCCTCCGCCACGACTTTCACTGCGACCATGCATACAAGTCCTAAGCGATTTATTATGGAACGCATGATCGTTTATAATCCATTTGCATTTTTCTTCCATATTGGTCATCTTCGAACTCAAACCTCGACTCGCCCGTTAGCGATTAAAGGGTCACACTCGTACGAGGAGTGGCCATGATTACCGAACAACTGTTCCAAGCCGAAATGGTCGCACGCGTGCCTGACTGGTGCTCCCCCCGCCAACGGAGTCGCGCCGCCTTGTGACTGATCGGCTCTTCGACCGTTCCATCTCACACTGTGTTTCGAACAGGCCTTCACAAATTTGACATCCACACTCGACATGAAACATGCGTGTGGGAATCGATTCACTTCAATCCCCGCCCATTACTGGGCTCTCGATGGTGCTGCGGGCGGCATCTCGTTCCGCGGTTCTTCCGGCCGCACGGAGCTGTACGTTCTGGGGGAGATCGATGCGGACACCCGCGAGTTGCGATCGTAGTCAACAGCACCGCGAATCGGTCGCTCCTGGGACTCAGATTAACACACTCTGATTTCAGTGATTCAGGCAACATTGTCCGGCTGAATGCGACTGGAGACCAATCATGCCAGACAAGTTGGGCGGGCTCGGCGACTTACTCATTCTGTTGCTGCTTGCGTGGTGCCCACGGATCGTCTTGGTGCTACGCGGCGGCCAGTGTTACTTTCCCGACGAGACTCGGTACTTCCAATGTTGGGGCGTTCTGAAGCACCTGGCCTGTGGCGAGTTAGGGCAGGCGGGCGATGCTGTCGTCGACTCGGTTGCGCACTGTTTCTACACGGTAATCTGCTGCGTCCCGGCCGTTGCTCAATGTGTCGTGGCACGGCTCGCCGGGCGGACGATGCGGTGGGTTATTATTTTCGAGTGGTTGTCGGTCTCCACGCTCATCCTGTCGCTGGCCTCGGTCGCATGCATCGGGTTGACCTACGCCATTGCCCGGCGGGCGGGCGGCGACCGTCGTGAAGGTTTGACGGCGGCCCTGATCATGGCCTGTTCCAGTTCCATGTTCTACTACGCGCGTCATCTCCTGCCCTACGACACCTCCATGGCCCTCGCACTGCTGGCCCTCTGGATTGGGCTCGCCGACTGCCCCGGCCTGGCACTTTCGGTACTCACCGGAGCGGTGGCCGGATTGGCCTTCCTGACCTACTACGGTTACTGGCTCATCGCCGCGGCGGCAATGGCAATCCACGTGCTCCGCGGCTTGCCGTCCGGTAAGTCCGTCGCGCGGCGTGGACTGGCCGCAGGGCTCGGATTCGTCGCGCCGATCGCGCTGCTCATCCTCATCGCCGTCGCCCGAGGATCCGACCTCCCGTCGCATCTCGTGAACTTCTCCGGCACGGTGACTCAGGGAGACTTCAGCGAAGGCTGGTCTCTCCCCTGGGCCTATCTGTGGCACGCGGAGCACGGCCTCCTGCTGGTCTGGACTCTCGGCGCCCCCTTGGTACTTCTGCCCGCTGCCCGCGCAAACCGCGAGGCCTCGGCTCGCGCACGAGGCCTCCACTGGCTCGGGTTGGCCCTTTCGCTCTACCTCGTGCTCGTGACCGTTTCAACCGTGATGGAGAAAATGGTCGTGTACGGCCGACTTGTCCGGCAAGTCGTGCCGTTCCTCTGCCTGGGTACCGCATGCGCCGTAACCCGCCTGCTCAACGGCCGGCCGATTGGTCGGTCCACGATCGTGGCCACCGGACTCCTGATGGCACAGGCTGCGTTCAATTTCGGGCAACCCCTCGCGATGCGATATCCCGGCGAGGTTCTCCGCCAGGTCACGGCAACCTACGGCCCCGTAGCCCGCGGCCTGACGTTCGTGGGGCCCCTCCTGGATGAGGGGATTCCGGACGACCCGTTCCGGTCGATGGAGAACCCTGGCGCCAGGCCCGGAGAACCTGTCCCGGCAAGGCGCACCGGCCATAATTCAAGCTATCTCATGCTGAACACCCAGTTCCTTTATCCCATCCACGGCCACCAAGGCCACCCCCGAGGCGAGACAATCCTTCGCATCCCGCACCCCGAAGGATTCCTCCCCTATCAATACGAGGGGTTGGGGGTCCGCGAGCGAGCGCTACTCCGCACCGGACAGACTGTGATGGAGCTCATCGACACCCACGGCAGGCCGTAACATTCAGTGTCATCACATACCCACATCGCTTTTCTCTTGCGATGACTCTGGCTGAGTTGCTTCCCGCCGTAAACAGGAGCGGGAGCAAGTCGGCTGTGTCGGCTAACCCGCGCAGGCTCGCCGAAGCGGAGGCAGACGGATACGAACCTACAAAACCTCCGGCACCCGTTCATTCTTCAGGACTTCGAACTCTGATGTGAAGCTCGCACCTGCCGGTGCCTCAGAGGAATCAAGCGAGCGAACCGACCCGAGTCCTGCTCCCCTGAGGCAAAAGCCGTACGCTCCCTCCGGCCATGAAGCCACGTTCCGATCGCCGTATAGCGCACCAAGGAATGGTACGAGGCAAAGCCGATGGCCAGGGTGCCGAGAAGCGTGACCGGCATCTTCCAGGCGGCATGCCCGGGGATCAGAAAGAGATCGCCCTGGATCAAGCCGAGAACAGGCATGTGAACCAGATAGATCCAGTACGAACTGTCGGCGCAGTAGCTCAAGCTCGGGTTGGCGTGGCGGAACAGGCGGTGGGCCGCCCCGATCGCCCCGAAAACCATTAACCAGGCAAACAAGGCCCCAAGAACAGCCTGCGCCACGGCATCGAATCCGTGCAACGGGGAAACCCAATCACGTCCCAGGAACCACGCCCGGCCCACGAAAATGGGGACCGACATCAGGAGATACCAAGGGGCAGGCCGGGCAAGTCGTTCAAGGTCATCTCTCAAGCGATACAACCCCACCCCCACGATGAAGAAGCTCGCGTGGTGCATCAGCTTGATCGGAGCGATGAAAAAGGAGTTGTGACGGTCCAACGCTGCATCGATACCGACAAGTTCGCGGCTGATCCAGAGCAAGGCGGTCGTCGGAACCGCGAGGAGGAAAGGGCACCATGGCGAACTCAACACAAGGCTCGCGAAACCGTGACGGGTCGTTGACCCCGTTCTCCGGCGCTGCGACCACCACTGATAAAGGGCGAACGCCACCAACATGACAATGAGGTATTCCAGGAACCAGAGGTGAGCCGAGCCGATCTGCTCCGCCCGGAGCACCGGGTCGCGGAACCGCAGCCGGATCGCCTGCCGCCACGTACAACGCCCCGACAACAGCCAGCCGTAAACCCAGGCAAGGAGGCAGGCCGGAAGTACCGTGGGAACCGCGACCAGGAATGGAACGGCGACCCGCTTCGCCCGATTCTCGAGAAACGTCCGTAACCCGCGCGTCTCGTACAAGTACGCGGCGAAGAACCCGGCAATCGTAAAATAAAGCGGGTTGGAAACCCCCATCGACCACCAGCAGAACCAGTCGAAAACCGGCGTGGTAGGCCTATCCCGAACACACCAGAGCACACCCGGAATGTCCTGCGTGACGTAACCAAGTGCCGCGTGCAGTCCGACGACCAGGAACATCGCCATGCCGCGCAAGCCATCGAAAGCATGATAGCGGGGCTTACCGCCGTCCGAGGCCCGCTCGACATCTGGGACCTGAACGGTTGCGGCGTATGATCCACGCCTCCCGAACACTCGTCGGCCCTTGATCCTGTGCACCTTCATGCGTGTTGATCTCGCAACGATCTCTAGATCCGACAGCGAGTTCTCAGCGCCGCGAGACGCCGACGAAGGACGCGCAGGTCCCACACCAAAGATCGTCCGGTGAGCAGGATTCCGTGAACCAATCCGGGACGCCCCCGGACCCGACTTGACCGACTGTAAGGGCAGGGGGCAAACCTGAAGCTCGAAGTTAAACTCTTCCCATCACAAACGTTATCGCCAAACACCAACACTACCTAGAAACGCAAGTCAGAAATTCGAGTCTTATGTTAATTTCTGACATTTCAAGCAGACTCTTCCATGAAACAATTCGTTTTGTGTTACAACCCGATTTGGCGAAATTTCCGCGTCACTCGTTGCATTTCTTATGGATGATCGAAAATCAGACCAAGAGCCGGGGCCCACAAGCTCGAGTCCGCGGAGCGGATTGGCAAGGCGGAGCGAACCCGCCTGCGGAGGGAAATGGGGGGGGCTTTCTTCTCATCCGTCTTCTGCCGGAAAGTGCAGGCGAGGGCCTTCTCGTCCCTCCGAAGCCTAATGGCTTGCAAACGCATGAAGCGGCCCCCGACACTCGGTTCGGGGCCGCTTCATGATTTCGTGAAGCCCGCTTTCGGGAGAGCTTCGTCCTCCGATCCCGCCACTCCCAGTGGTCACTGCATTCGTGCCGGAACGATCGCAGGGGAGCCCAGACAACCTACCCACACGTAGCAAACCGTTTATCGAGAACGATATGGAGAGGCAATTCCTGCGATTTCAAGTGATGCGTCTGAAGAACCGGAAGACGGGTGCCCCTGAATCCGCTCTCAGTGCTCTCAAACCGACGACCGAACCGACTCTTTTTTGGAGCGGAGACGCACTCGCAGTCGTTCGCCCAGCGTCAGACATGCGGGAAGGAGGACGAGGTTACCCAGGGTACTTCCCGCGGTGGCGATGCCGACCATCGTCCCGAAAGTCGCAAACGGGGCAAACTCGCTCAGCCAGAGCGCAGCAAACCCGACGGCAACGGCCAGGCTCGAGAGTAAGACTCCTGGGCCGGTCACGGCGTAACTGTCGAACAGGCTCGATTCAAAGGGATTCGATGCGCGTTCTTTGCGGAACTGGAGCAAGCAATGGAAGGTGTCGTCCACCGAGAGTCCGAGGGCAACGCTCGCGACCAGTGCGGTGGCCATGTCGAGCTTGATCCCAAGCCATCCCATCAGCCCGAGCACGAACGCGACCGCCAAAAGGGTGGGCATCATCGCGAGCGCGGCCAGAACAGGACCCCGAAGCGCGATCGTGAGCATCAAGAGAATTCCGGCCACCGACCAGAAGAAGGTATCCCACTGGGTGACGATGATCGATTCCGTCGTCTTGGTCATCAAGTAGGACAGGCCGGTCAGGGACACATCGGGACCGAAAGGCGCTCGGGCACGATTCAGAGCGGCTTTGAACAAGGCAGCCTTCTGAGGCGCGGGCTGCTGCTCCTTGAGCCGGATCATCAGCCGTGCCTGGCCCGTCTCCTGATTCCAGAACCCCTTGAGGAGCTCGGCCTGCGGCGATGAGGCAATGAGATCGAGCTTGGTCGCCAACGTTCGATCGGCCGCCTCGCGAGGAAGTGCCGAGAGGCGACCATCGGGATCAAGCACCGTCGCCAGCGAGATCACGTTCGCCGCATCGTCTGCGCCGCCGACGCGAATCGCGGCGATCGCACGTTCGAGAGCCTTCAAACGCTCGAGCGAGTCGCGGCCGACCGTCTTGCCCACGGGCACGATCAACTCGACCAGGCCGATGCCCCCGAGCCGAGCTTCCACCGCGTGATAGTCACGGACCACGCGGGTATCGGGCCGGAACAGGTTGATGTAGTTTGACTCGTAGCGCAGCCTCGCCATGCCCGCGGCGAGCGGTAGCACAATCGCGAAGACGATGACGACGATCGCGCCCGGATGGCGGTAGACCCGTTCGGTCAGTCGGGTCATGGCTGCCGACACCCAGGAGGATGACCCGTAGCGGACAGGAATCTCCAGCGGGATTGGGGGGAGCATCGCGATCGGCGAGAGGAGCATCACGAGCAGGGCCGCCAGGAGTGTGCACGTGCCCAGGATCGCGCCGAACTGGCGGATCGGAACGACATCGCTGGTGACGAGCGCGCCGTAGCCGATCGCGCCGGTGACCGCGCACCAAAAGATGGGCACCCAGACGGCCGACAAGGCTGAGCGAGCGGCAACCCGAGGGTCAGACTCTTGACGTCGTGCTTCGCGAAAGTGAATCGCCAGATGGCTCGCGGCCGGCATCGTCAACACAATGATCTGCGCGACCAACGGCCCTCCGGAAAGCGCCAGCTTGATCTGAAAGTACGAAAGCAACTCCTCGGTCGCCAGCCAGACGAACCAACCGGACGTGATCGGCACGAGCGCCCACCAAATGCTGCGGACCGCCGAAAGCGTCACAAACCCGATCAGAAGCATTCCCACCACCGCAAGTCGACGACCATCGACCTCGATGCTCCGGAAGCCATCGGCCAGGAGCACGGGAGGACCGACCACGGCGGGCTGTTTGAGAAGACCGTGCTTCGAACCAAACCGATCGGCCGCCGAACGGAGAGCCTCGACGGTTTGTACCACGTCGTGATCGGCCGTCTTCCTCAAGCGAACCACGACGGCTGTGGTCGTCCCCTGCCCATCGATCAAGGTGCCTCGAAAGAGGGGATGTTTCGTGAGGCGAACCCGAAGTGCCTCGAGCCCCGCTCGGTCGGCCGAGCGCACCGCGCCAGCAACCGTGAGGGCGTTCGCCTTCGGGTCCACGTTTTTGAGGCCCTTTTTGGCCCGATCGATCGCAAGATTGCGTGCAAAAACGGGGAGCCGATCGAGAGTCAGCAGAATATCGTCGATCAACCAGAGTTGGGGCATCGCGTCGAGCGATTCCACGCGAAGTACGCCCTGAATCTTCGACGCATCGACCGCGGCGGCGAGTTCCGAGACCCGCGCCATCCCAGCCGGAGTCAGAAGTTCAGGATCGTCGTACACGAGGAAGACGAAGTTATCATCGCCGAAGGTCCGGGCCGCCTTTTGATAGGCGAGCATCGAGGGATCATCATCGGCAAAGAACGAGTCGATTGACTGCTCGTACGTGACGCGATGGCCGAAGATGATCAGGAGACCGAGGATCAACGCGACGGTGGTGAACGCGAAGTAGCGGGCCTTGAGCAAAACTCGAATCACGGCGAATCCGGTCTCTCGTGTCAAAAAAAAAAGGAGGCTGAGCCAGTCGCATCCCTGCGACACCTCCCTTGACGTACTCGATTAGCCGATCGAGAAAGGGAGAAGCTTCTGCACCCCAGTGTAGTCGAAACTCTTAAGGAGAATGTAGGTGCTGTAAAGGGCGACCGCTGAGATTGCGAAAAATGCAATCCAGGTCAGGATGTCGCTGAAGAACGATGCGGCAACTCGGCTGTCGGCGTCGCGCTGCTTTAAATAGAGAGTGGCCCCCGCAATCAACGGTAGCATCAGGCTCTGCGCGATGCCCCCGATCTTGATCAATCCTTGCGGCTCGCGGAACGCGAAGTACAAGCCCAGGGCCATGATCGGGTAGATGATGCAGAACGCTCGCACGGTACGGTCGCGGGCGGTGACACCGTTCTGCCGCCAGAGTCCGCTCAGATCCAGGAAGTCGGCCGTCAGGCGGCTATTGGCGGCCGTCGCCACGTAGAGCGTTTTAAAAAGGACCGCCCAGGCGCCGAGCAAAAAACCCACTCGCGTCCAGTTCCTCATCCCAGCCAGCGCGGTTCCTTCCAGGGGTTGGAGGTACATCCGCGACAGTGTCGGGATCATTTCCGGCCCCTTCGGGTCGAGCCCTTGCGGATGGAGAACCGCCGCGCCAAGTAGGTAAAACGCAATCGTGGCCACCGTGAAAACGACCATGCTGAACCAGGCATCGAGTTGCATGACCCGCGTCCAGCCTCGTGCGCGTTCGGCCCACGCAGGGTCGGGCGACCGCGAACCGACCGCGCGGGCATATCCTTTCTCGATGCACCAGTAAGGATACGCGAACAACTCGGAGGCCCCGACACCGGTGATCCCGAAGGCCGAGAAGGCCAGGGCGATCGCCATCGGTGGGACGGAGAATTCCAGTCCTTCTTTGAGATTCGCGACGTTGATCCGAAAGCTGGTCCACTGAAGGATCAGGACGCTGGCGACCGTGAACAGCGTGACCGCTGCCACGAGGATCGTCGTGATCCGCTCGAGCCGTTTATAGCCGCCGGAAAGGAGCAGGACGATCGCCGCCAAGGTGGTCAGGCTCGCCCAGAAGTGTTCCTGACGGGTCTCGAGAAAGGTGCCGAAGGCCGGAGAGATTTGCCCGGCGAAGCTCGCCACCGCGCGTGACGCGTCGGGGAAGGCCATGTGGGCGGCCTGGCCGACCGTCCCCTCCATCGCGGCGATCTGCGCCTGGGTGGCGAGCATCATGAACAACCAGAGCCAGCAGAGCCACGACGTCCCGAGCCGAGGACCGGGCAAGGTATTGAACGCGGCGAGCGTCGTCCGGCCATGGGTGATGGCGTAGCGGCCGAGCTCCACCTGAACGAAAACCTTGATCAGGCAGCTCAGGATGATCAGCCAGAGGAGGCTGAAACCAGCCTTGGCCCCAAGGCTGGTCGTGTTGATTAATTCTCCCGTCCCCACGATCGACGCGGCGAGAATCAGGCCGGGGCCGATCTGGCCGAGCGCTTTCAGAAGCGAGTTGGGCGGGGCCTGAATCGCGTCCGGGGGCAACGCGTAGGGGTCAATCCGAGATGAGTCGTTCATGCGTAGCGCCACTTCGACGGGAGTCGATTGCACGAGCTAATGTTGGGATGGTCGCCATCCTACGGGGCTTTTCCCTCCGTTTCCAACCTGCCGTCCCACTTCACCGAACATTTTTTTGCCCGCGTAACGCAAATGGCATGTGCGGAGCAGGGGGGACATGAGCCGGGTGCTGACCGTTCACGATCTCGTTCAGATAGCCGAGCAAACGATCGCGGAAGACCGGCAAGGCCAAAGCCTCAGCGCGGCGGCGGGCCAGCGCGGAGTCGTGCGGGCAACCTGCCGCTTCCCAAGCATCGATGGCCGCGAGCAGCGCCTCGGTGGTCGGCGCGTCGTAAATCCGGCCGACCGCGTCATCAACCGTCTCGGCCACCCCCCCAAGGCCCAGGGCGAGCACCGGAGCACCGCAGGCCAGGGCCTCGATCGGCACAATCCCAAAGTCTTCTTCCCCCGGAAAGAGGAGCGCTCGGCATCGGCGATAATGATCGCGGATCACATCGTCGGGCTGCCAACCGAGAAACCGAACTCCAGGCCCGGCCAGCTTTTCGAGCCGCATCCGTTCCGTCCCCTCGCCAATCACGATCAACTCGCGTCCCGAGCGTGTGCAGGCGAGGATCGCTTGCTCGAGCCGCTTGTAAGGAACGAGCGCGGAGACGCAGAGGTAAAAGGACTCTCGCGCTTCTGGCCCGGGAGCATAGTAATCCGTGTCGACGGGGGGGCAGATGACCTGGCTTTCGCGCTGATAGTAGAGCCCGATCCGCTCGCGAACCGTCTCTGAGATCGCCACGAAATGCGTTACTCCGGCGGCCGAGGCGCGGTCCCAACTCCGCATCCGGTTGAGCATGGCGCCCGCCAGGGCCCGACGGACTGGCCGGTCCGACCAACCGTCGAGATAGGCGTCGCGCCCTTGCCAGGCGTAGCGCATCGGGGTGAAGCAATAGCAAACGTGAGGTACGCCGCGGGGGGGGCGCACCGCTTTGGCCACACAATGACTCAGGCTGACGACCAGGTCCACCTGGCCGACTTTCCAGCTCCGGGCCGAGAGCGGCATGAGCGGAAGGAGTTTACGGTAATGTTGCAAGACGCCCGGTACGCGCTGGAGGGGAGAGGTACGAATCGTCATCCCCTCAATCGCGGGGCTCAAGGCGCCTCGACGATGAATGAGCGTATGCAGGGTCGCCTCGGGGAAGGCGCGACAGAGCACCTCGAGGCATTTCTCCCCGCCCCGCATTCCGGTCAGCCAGTCGTGGACAAGCGCCACTCGTAGTCCAGTCAGCCCTGGGGACGTCGGCCGGCCAATATGCGCGGAGACACTGCGGACGCTGGCATCCATGCCTGCCTCCTCGTTCGGGGAAATCGAAGGGTCGAGACGCGCGAACCGTAACCCAGATCGTAAAATCCGGCAAGACAGGCTGGGCCAGGTCTGGCAAATCGGGTTCGCGAGGCAACTCTCGGACTGGCCTGCGATTTGCGGTGTGGCCAGTTGGGCAGCACGCTCCCATTGTCAGGAATCAAAGCCAGGGAAACGGATGACAAGCAACAATTCGGACACAGCAAGCCGACTCGACTCGATCACTCGCAAACTCAGAGAGCACTTCGGGTTTCGGCGATTCCGGCCTGGTCAGGCGGAGGTCGTCCAGGCCGCGATGGAAGGTCGGGACATGATTGTAATCATGCCGACTGGATCCGGCAAAAGCCTCTGCTTTCAACTTCCGGCCTTGGCGTTAACGGGAACGACCATCGTCGTAAGCCCACTGATTGCCTTGATGAAAGATCAGACCGATGCGCTGACGGAGCGGGGCATCAAGGCCGTCGCCATCAATAGCACGCTTAGCCCGCGCCTCCAACAAGAGGCAATCGAGGCGATGATTGCAGGGCGAATCGAACTCGTATACACCACTCCCGAGCGGCTCGCGGACGGCGAGTTCCGCGCCGCACTCCGACAAACACCCATCGACTTATTCGTCGTTGATGAGGCCCATTGCGTCAGCCAGTGGGGACACGACTTCCGGCCCGAGTACCTGGTTTTGGGGGAACTGATCGATGAGTTGAATCATCCTCCGGTCCTGGCTCTCACTGCCACAGCGACCCCCGATGCGATCGAGGACATCCGCCGTCAGCTTCACATCCCCGAGGCGGAGGTCGTCCACACCGGATTTCATCGGCCCAACCTCACGCTCGAGGTCATCGCAACCGAAGGCGAGGACGCCAAGCGAGCCGCACTCCTACGTCAGCTCGAGGCCACGGACGGGACGGGCATTATCTACACGGCAACGGTCAAAGCCGTCGATGAGCTAACCGCGTTCTTACTCGAGAATGGCCTGGAAGTCGCCGCATATCACGGTCGCCTTAAAGCGACTGAGCGCGTGGCAAACCAGGAGCGCTTCATGCGCGGTTTGCTCAAGGCTTTGGTCGCCACCAACGCTTTTGGAATGGGAATCGATAAGCCGGACATTCGGTTCGTCATTCACCACCACCTCCCTGGGACCATTGAAGCCTATTACC
The DNA here is from genome assembly GCF_045290345.1 of Singulisphaera photorubra. Lineage (GTDB taxonomy): Bacteria > Planctomycetota > Planctomycetia > Isosphaerales > Isosphaeraceae > Singulisphaera. The sequence goes on from NZ_CP155447.1 coordinate 10,272,636, forward strand.
AGGAAGCCGGGCGAGCAGGTCGTGACGCGTTGCCGGCGCGTTGCACGTTGCTCTACGACCGTTCCGACAAAAACCTTCACCGGTTCTTCCAGGCCGGTCGTTACCCCGACGCCGAAGACCTGATCAACGTCCATCATGCATTGAAACGCCTCGCCGACAACTCAGAGCCGCCCACGATCGCCGAGATCGAAACCATCTCGCCGATTCGCAAAACACGGCTTAAACAGGCGCTCAACCACTTCAAGCAATGGGGGATCGTCAAAAAAACGACTGGCGACAGATATGCACTCCTCCACCAGGAAACGACCTCCCATGAACTCCTCCGGATGGCCCAAACCTACCGCGAGCGTGACGAAATCGATCGGTTCCGCCAGCAGCAAATGGTGAACTACGCAGAGCTACCGAGTTGTCGCTGGGACTACGTTGTCAACTACCTTGGCTATGACGATGTCGAGGGGACAAACTGTGGCCATTGTGATCGCTGTATGCCGGACTCATCCTTGCGAATGGCGGTATAGGAAAGTCTTTTTCCAATTCAGTTCAAGATTCACAGGTCGAGGATTCGGCGCGGCGAGCCTCGATTTTGTCGTACGACGCTCCATTCTAACCACAGGGCTTTTCGCCCATGCTTTAGGTGGAGCGTCGACCTATTCGCTCATCCCCGAGAACGGGGTTCAAGCGAAGGTTCAGACCCAACAACGGTGGCAGGGGCGTAACCAGGAAGGTGAAAATGTCCTGGTTGCGGTTTTGCGTAAAGTGGAGTGGTCACGCCAAAAGGACTCAATGATTCGACCCCCGAGCCGCCCGGACATCACACCCACCTGCTGAACGACCCCGACTTCCTGACAATGCACTGGCGGATCGGCATCGCGTCGGCGAAAAACAAGCAGAACGCCATGTCTAATCAACACATAAATCGCTCCACAATCAGCCAGGGCAACGATGGAGCCAGGACTGCTAGGAAACCCCGCACCCTTTCGGCCAGCGAGAAGGCGTGGTAGAACACCTCCTAAAATGCAACAGCTCCGGAAATGAGTCCACTCCCCATAAGCTCGTTCGAAACAACGTGATCCAATCAACAAGATACTCTTGAGGGACCGACGTCCCGGCTGCGGCGATCTTATTTGAAGCCTGGAATCTTTTGGATGAGCTGAGTCATGACCCCGAGCTTCTCATTCATCTCGGTCATCAGAGAATTGCTTCGAGCCATGCCTTTATTCGTTTCGGCCATCGCGGCAAGGGTTTTTGCCATATTCTCGTTCGATTTCTCCATCCCTTTGTTTGAGAGCTCCATGTTTTTGTTGGATTGACTCATGCTTTCATTCGACTTTTCCATATTCGCATTCGACAAATCCATTTTGCCGTTGGACTCCATGACTTTTTGAATGCTCGCCGCCACCTGGCGATTGGATTCGATGACGAGGCGATTCGACTCGATTAGAGTGGCCTGAGTCTGGGTCATCTGCTGACTGACGGTGTCGAGTTGCTCGTTGACCCTGCCAAGTCGTTGATTCGCGGTATCGAGTTTTGCCAGCGTCAAATCCACTCGCTCGAGCAGACTACAACCCGGCATGAACGCGACAGTGAGCAGAGCGAAAACAAGGCGGCTCATCCCTGAGCTCCTACATAAAAAAAGTCTTTGTGAAGAAACGCATCTTGACCATTCGGCATTTGGCTCAGTGACCGACACCGGAATTTCATGCTGGTGATTTCGACGACGCCAGTTGCACCGATTGCACCGACGACGACTTTTGACCAGCAAAATTCGATCTCCCATGTCCATCAATTGGAACTTGCAGAAACAGCATTCAACGGATTGGGATAGCGGTAGTTCCAAATCTCGGGAGCGGAAAAACGTCATTTCAAAGCATATCCAATGCCGAAATGGAGCGATCCAGGAAAGTTCATTCCCACCTCCCTTCAGATTTGGCATGAGCCCCTGTGAAGGCATCGAATTTTTCCGCCCGCAGGCACGATCGAGGTGTTCTCATTGACTCGTGAAAGCCTGCAATCGACAGTATTGCGAGAGTAGAACTCGCGTATCCGACAGAACTGGCCACCACCGGCTTGCCTACATTAAGACCGGAAGCAGAGGCCACCGATTTGCCTTAATCGATCGTGGTTGAAACAGTAGGCCAAGTTCAGCGACAACGGGGGCGTCGAGATCCTGATTTTCAGGGAGTCCTGATCCAACGATCTCAATCTTGGGTGCGAGCATCGCTGGGGAGCATCTCGAAACGTTGAATGGTTTGTCCGGCTGAAGCCAAGTTTGCCAGAAAAATCAAATTCCTCACATTATACGCATTTGCAATTATTCGCAGGTGATCGTCCCGTCTACAGGGTATCGACCGATCTTGTACGGCATCGCTCTCGCCGCGGCGGAATGACGCATGGATCAGCATCGGCGTGCCGTCTTAACAGAGCCAAACCACAATCATATTTTCATTTGCCACGTCTTGAAGCAATGTGAATTCCCTTCGATGGAGGATTTCGAGTTTCGCTTCCTCGGTTTCCTCGACGACACTCGACATGATGCCCATCCCTACCGATTGACCGACACCGGAATCCCCTGGGTGCGTGGGATACCGTTTCATCAAACCCGTAGTCAACAACAGCCGGGACGGGCGTGGTTCAGCCCACGGCCCCAGCGGATTGAAAAAGTTCTCTATCCTCCGAGAACCTATAAACAACCGATCGCAAAAACCGGCTAAGAACTTGCGAAACGCATACGAGATCGCGGAACTGTCAGAATTACATTCGAGTGCCCCGGCCCTCCGAACATGTCCGCAAAATCTGTGCTGGTAGGGTCGGTGGGACCACCCTTCGATACATCGTGCATTTTGCCATCCGGACCGGGCAGGATGCGAGGTATCTTCCCCACCACTGATTTCCCCGATTTACTCTAACATTTTTCAAACTCAACACTTGCGACTCGTTTCTTGTCAAGGCACGGGGCTTGCTTACGGTGGTTCATGATGTCGCCGCCGGGTGGCTGCTTATCATCCAAGCGTGGCGCCACGTCATAAGCCTAGCAATGCATACGTGTTTAAACAGTTTTTTTTTCAGGACGGCTGGGGAGAAACGATGCAAGTCGATGACCTTTACTTTGTCATTCCGACCTACCGACTCCGCGACGTTGGAGAAACGGTCGAGCTCTATGACGAGCATTTCTGGCGCAATGGACACTCACCGACGTTGATCGTGTGCGACGATTCCAGTCCCGTGGCCCAGGAGAAGTACTTTCCGTCGCTGGAGCGGACGAGCACACACAGCGAACTCTACTACGTTGGCCCGCGGGAAAAGGAGGAGTTCATCGCCTTTTTGAGCCGCCGGCTGCGCGACAAGAGGTTGGATGGCTTGGTCAAGAATCTGTTCCGCCCCAGCTATGGAGGAAACCGGAACCACACGCTGATGCACTCACTGGGCGGCTTGATGGTCTCATCCGACGACGACATGCGGCCCTACGCCTTGATGGAGCATAGCCTGGAGTCGCTCGTCGAGGGGGAGGTGAGCCGCGGCCGCCTGCACCGAGCCGGGGAAAACGGCTATGGGTGCAAGTCGTACGACATCATCGGGTCCTTCCTCGACGTACTCGGCAAGCGAGCCTGCGACGTTCCGGACAACTATGAGACAGGGGATGTCCTGATCGACACGGCGATGGACCTGGAAACCAACGTGTCGATGGGCCTGTCCCGGGAGAATTCCCTGGTCCTCGATCGCGGCCCGGTACCGCCCGACGCCGTGATCAAGATGGCGCAAACCTTCCGCTCCGGGACCAACGACATCGACGCGATGGACTTCGCCGGCCTCTTCCTTGAGGACGAAGCTCAGATCGACCCGGACGGCCTGAACGAGCTCTACGTCCTCGTCAACTTTCGTCCGGCCGTGACGAACAAGAACTGGCGGATGGACTGCGGCGTGGCGGGGTACGACAACACGTTCGGGCTTCCGCCGTTCTTCCCGACCCGCCTTCGGTTCGAGGATTACATCTACCGGCTCTGGATCCAGCAGCCCGGCGTCGCCGCGGCTCACGTGGATTCGGCTCAGAACCACACGCGATCGAACTACATGCGGAACCCGGTGGCCGCCGAGATCTTCAACGAGGAGGTCTCCAACCTGCTCAAGAAGAAAATCAAGGACAGTGTCACACGAATCGACGAGCTCGGGATCGCGTTCGACTACGACGGCGAAGTGACGGCCGACGATGCCCACGCCGTCCTCGACAAAGTGGCGACGATGTATACGCGGGCGATCCAGGCGTCGGAACGAACGATGCGTCCCGACCGAAAGGACGCCCTCCGCCTCTTCGCGGCGAACCTCCAGAAGGCGTTCTACGCGTTCGAGCCGGACTTCTTCCACCAGAATCTCCTGCGGATCGTGGACGACGTCGTGACCACGATCAAGGGTTCGATGGAATTGTGGCCCACCCTGATTGAAATCTGCTACTTCGAGAAAGACCGTCGAGGGCTTCCTAAAACCAAAGTGAATAACCATAGGATTTGACTTCAATTTCTCAAACTTGCATTTCTGGTTTTTTCCTGGAGATACGATTCATGCGGATCGCACAGGTTGCCCCGCTCTTCGAGAGCGTGCCTCCGAAGCTCTATGGCGGCACGGAACGTGTTGTCTCCTACCTGACCGAGGAGCTCGTCCGACAAGGGCATGATGTCACCTTGTTCGCGAGCGGAGACTCGGAAACGGCGGCCCGGCTGATTCCGGGCTGTCCCCGAGCCCTCTGGCAGGAGCGGGGATGCCGGGAGACGCTCCCGCATCACATCCGGCTCCTCGAACTGGTGAGCCGCGAGGCCCATCGTTTCGACATGATCCACTTCCATCTTGACTATGTTCACTTTCCAATCGTTGACCAACTGCCTTGCCCCACAGTCACGACCTTGCATGGCCGGCTCTTTCCCCCTGACCAGGAGGCGTTCTTCGACGCCTTCCCTGGGGTCCCGCTCGTCTCGATCTCGGACGACCAGCGGCGGCCGATCCCCCGGGCCAACTGGCAGGCGACGGTTTATCATGGCTTACCCCTCGATCTCCACACGTTCCGGGAAGGGTCAGGCTCCTATCTCGCCTTCCTGGGACGGGTCTCGCCGGAAAAGGGCCTCGAGAAGGCCATCGAGATTGCCCGGCGGGCCGGGATGCCGCTCCGCGTGGCCGCCAAGGTCTACCCGGAAGAGCAGACTTACTACGAGCGTGAGATCGTGCCGTTGATCAAGGGGTCGCACTGGGTCGAGTTCATCGGCGAAGTGGGAGGCGCGGCGAAGGACGAATTCCTGGGCGGGGCCCACGCCTTGCTCTTCCCGATCGACTGGGCCGAGCCCTTCGGACTGGTCATGATCGAGGCGATGGCCTGTGGCACCCCGGTCGTGGCCTTCCGACGTGGGTCAGTGCCGGAGGTGATGGTCGACGGCGCAACCGGCTTTGTGGTGACCGATGTCCCCTGGGCTGTGGAAGCGATCGGCCAGTTGTCGAGGCTGAGCCGTCGCGTCTGCCGGCAGGTGTTCGTCGAGCGGTTCGGCGCACCTCGAATGGCACGAGACTACCTCGAAGTCTACCGCAAGCTTGTCGAGGGGGAGTCCCGCCCGACCTCGCTCGACGGCGAATCTACGGACGGACGCGGTCCGGCCGACCCGATCCACCATCGTCGCGCCCTGCTCGGGCCGATCGGTGGTTTACCCCCTGCGCTGGCGTCTTGAAATGGAAAGCACGACCACGTCATCGAAAACGATCGGCCGACCGCAAGATGGCGACCCGCACCACGTGCTCGCCCCTTCCAGCGTCACCGACGACCGGACTCGTGTTCTCAAGCATGGCGATACGTTCGCCGTTTTCGACCACCTGGGCCAGATCAAGCCGGGCGGCCTGGGCGAGGAGGGGATGTACCACGAGGGCACACGCTACCTCTCCTGCCTGGTTCTTGAGCTTGATGGTCAGGCCCCGTTCTTCCTCGGCTCGACCGTGCGGGACGGCAACGATCAACTCTCGGTTGCCCTGACCAACCCGGACCGGATGAAGGCAGGGCGAGTGGAGGTCCCGCTCGGGACCCTTCACCTGTCCGTGCGGACGCTCCTCTGGCAGGGGGCTTGCCACTGGCGACTCCGGATCAGGAACCACGGGACGGCCCCGGTGAACGCCTCGATCCAGCTTCGATTCCAGGCCGACTTCGCCGACATCTTCGAGGTTCGCGGCATGAAGCGCAAAGCCCGAGGACGCGACCTCCCGCCGGACCTGGAGACCGCTCGGGTGGTGCTCGGATACCTGGGCCTGGACGGAGAGGAGCGCAGGAGCTCGCTTCGGTTCAGCCCGCCCCCCCAGGATTTGACCGTAGACCGGGCCCGGTTCGAACTTACCGTGAGCCCCCATGGGGAAGTCGCGTACGACCTGGCGGTGGCCTGCTGGCGCGGGGACTCGACCGTCGATCCGCCGACTTTCGAAGCGGCCCAGACGGCGGCCGAGGCGAGCCTCGAGCGGCTGAGGACCGGGTCCTGCCGGATCAGGGCCACGGACGGGCGATTTGACGCCTGGCTTCGGCGGTCCGAGTCGGACCTGAACATGATGACCTCCGAGTTGTCGACAGGCCCCTATCCGTACGCAGGCGTCCCCTGGTTCAACACGCCGTTCGGCCGCGACGGGATCATCACCGCTCTGGAATCGCTCTGGCTCCGGCCGGAGTTAGCACGAGGTGTTCTCGCCTACCTGGCGGCGAATCAGGCGACCGAGATCATCCCCGCGCAAGACGCCGAACCAGGAAAGATCCTCCACGAGGTCCGCAATGGGGAGATGGCCGTGGTCGGGGAGATGCCGTTCGGACGGTATTACGGCAGCGTCGACGCCACTCCGCTGTTCGTTCTCCTGGCGGGAGCCTTTTACGAGCGGACCGCGGACATCAGCTTCACCCGGGCGCTCTGGCCGCACGTCGAGGCGGCCCTGAACTGGATCGACGACTACGGCGATCGCGACGGAGACGGCCTGGTCGAATACGGTCGGCAGACGGAGGAGGGCCTGATCCACCAGGGCTGGAAGGACTCCGACGACGCCATCTCGCACGCCGACGGGACCCTGGCGATCGGCCCGATCGCGCTCTGCGAGGTCCAATCCTACGTCTACGCCGCGCGACGGGCCGGGGCAACGCTCGCGGCCGCACTCGAAATGCCGGCCCGCGCGGTCGAGCTCGAGCGCCAAGCCGAGGCACTCCGCGAGCGGTTCGAGGCCGCTTTCTGGTGCGACGACCTCGGAACCTACGCCCTGGCCCTGGATGGCAACAAACGGCCTTGCCTCGTCCGGACCTCCAACGCCGGCCAGTGCCTCTTCGGCGGCATCGCCGCACCCGACCGTGCGGCCCGGGTCGCTCGTGGGCTCATGTCCCCCGACTTTTTCTCGGGCTGGGGGATTCGGACCTTGGCCACGATCGAACGTCGCTTCAACCCGATGTCGTATCACAACGGGACCGTCTGGCCCCATGACAACGCGTTGATCGCTTACGGAGCCTCGAGGTACGGCCTGAAGGATCTTGCCGCCGGGGTCCTCGCCGGCCTGTTCGCGGCCGGCACCTACTTCGACCTGAACCGGATGCCGGAACTGTTCTGCGGTTTCCCGCGTGAGCCGGGCGAAGGTCCGATTCCATACCCGGTTGCCTGCGCCCCTCAAGCCTGGGCGGCCGGATCCACGGTTCTGCTGCTCCAGGCGTGCCTGGGCCTGAGGGTAAGCGCCCTCGACCGCCAGGTCTGGTTCCATCAACCGCACCTCCCCCCATTCGTACCCGAGCTCCGCATCACAAATCTGAGCCTCGCCGACGCGACCGTGGATCTCCACCTGGTCCGCCACGGCGACGACGTGGGCGTGAATGTCCTCAGGCGAGTCGGGGAGCTCTCCATCGTCGTGACGAAATAACAAGGAGGCTCTTCCGCGGAATCCAAGTGGAACGAAACGACACTCCGAGGCTATTGTTGCACGTGGCGGGGAGCGTCCGGGCCTGTTAAACTCAGGGGGCTTCGGGCTCTGTTCTCCTCCCCGATCTTGATCACGAGACGATGCCGACCGATGTCCGACTCGACCTCCTCGACATTAGTACCAGGCTTGCTGAATGACCTGATTTCCGCCCTTGGAGCGGAGAATGTCTTGCACCGCCACGACGAGCTCGTGGTCTACGAGTGCGATGGCTACGTCATTGAGAAGAACACGCCCGACGTCGTGGTCTTCCCGACGTCGACCGAGCAGGTCGTCGCGATCGTCAAGCTCTGCAGCAAGGCCGGCGTGCCATTCGTGCCTCGAGGCGCCGGGACGAGCCTGGCCGGCGGAACGCTCGCGGTCGGCGGCGGCGTGATGATCTGCCTGACCCGAATGAAGCGGATCATCGAGATCAACACCCGCGACCGCTACGCGATCGTCGAGCCCGGCGTGGTCAATCTCTGGCTGACCCGCGCACTCGGGGGAACCGGATTCCATTACGCCCCGGATCCGTCGAGCCAGAGTGCCTGCACGATCGGGGGCAACGTCGCCACCAATTCCGGAGGGCCGCACACCCTCAAGTATGGGGTGACCGTGAACCACGTTCGAGGGGTCGAGTTGGTCCTCCCCGACGGCACGGTGGTTGAGACCGGCGGAATCAATGAGGACAATCCCGGCTACGACCTGACCGGGGTCATCGTCGGCAACGAGGGCACGTTCGGCATCACCACCAAGGTGATCGTCGGCCTGACGCGAGACCCGGAGGCGGGACGCACCTTGCTGGGCGTTTTCGACAGCGTCGATGCGGCCACCGAGACCGTCAGCGGAATCATTGCCGCGGGGATCGTTCCCGCCGCGCTGGAGATGCTCGACACCCTGATGATTCAGGCGATCGAGCAGGCCTTCCACTTCGGCTTCCCGACCGACGCCGGAGCGGTCCTGATCATAGAGGTCGACGGCCTCGACGCCGGGCTCGACCACGAGGCGCAGGCCATTTCCGAGATCGTCCGGTCCCACGGTGGCTCGGTCTCCAAGTCGATCACCTGGCGGACGCGAAAAGAACCGGAGTACGTCGCCATCTGGAAGAGCCGCAAGTCGGCCTTCGGCGCGATCGGACGGCTCAGCCCGACCTTCTGCACCCAGGACGGCGTCGTTCCTCGTACCAAGCTTCCCTACATCCTCCGGTTCATCACCGAGGTCGGCCAGCGGTACGGGATTCGGATCGCCAACGTCTTCCACGCCGGCGACGGCAACATCCATCCCATTCTCCTATTCGACGAGCGCGACGCCGACCAGGTGGCACGCGTACTCAAGGCGAGCCACGAAATCCTCGACGAGTGCATCAACGTTGGTGGAAGCGTGACCGGGGAACACGGGATCGGCGTCGAGAAGATGGAATTCATGCCCAAGCTCTTCACCCCGGAAGACCTTGCCGCCATGGTCGCCTTGCGAAACACATTCAACCCGGACGGTCGCTGCAGCCCCGACAAGATGTTGCCCGGTGGCGCGGGGTGCATCGAACGCAAAGGCCCAGGGCACAAGGCGTCGGCCTGACCGACCGGACTCCCGTGACGGGATCCCGACTGGTCGTCATGGTGGTCGATCTGGTAGTTTAGGGATCTGTCGACTCGGGCCGTTCCACCGGCCGAGGTGACAGAACGGCTCGCAAGCCCTCATGTGTTCTTGTCCGATTCTGGCGAGGAAGGTGCGCGGTGGCCAAGCGACCCAAATTCTCGCGATGGCGGCGCCTCCCACGCGTCTATCGATCCGGCGAATTCAAGTTGCCCGACCCTAACCCGGAACCGCAACGGCTCTCCCTCTACTTGAAGGATGAGCTCCTTGAGGTGGCCGAACGCCAGGCCGAACGGGCGGGGTTCGAGACGGTCCAGCAATATTGTGCGGAGTTGCTGTCGCGCGCCATCCAGGCGGAGCGAGTTCGCGGCCAGGTCGCCGAGATCGAGGCACGAAGCGGCCCCTTGGAAGGACTCCAGGAGATTGCCAACGACCCCGCCTACCTTGCCGAATGGAGCGAGCAGACCGCGCCCCGCGAACCCACCGAACCGATCTCGCTCGAGATCAGTCTCGACCCGGTCGGGAAGGCTCCCGCACCTCGAGTTTCGGCGCTGAGCCTGGAGCTGGACTCGGACTCGGGCACACCGACCCAGCCGTCCGAGTTATCTGAGTCGATCAGCCCGTCGGCCCTGGTCGTGCTGCATCATGCGGGGCAGGGGGGTGAGGACGATCCGTTGGCGTTTCTCCCCTGCTTGCGACGGGGTGAGTTGGTCTCGGTGAACGAGATCGCCGAGCTGGCTCGGGCGCTTCAGACCCTGGAAGTCGAGACCCGCGAGGCGAAAGTTCTCGATCGTCGAGTGGCCTTTGCGCTCCACCGCTTGGCCTACGAGGGTCAGATCCTCCATACCGATGCCTGGCCGGGCGTGTTCGACGCCTGGACGGTCGACACGCTGCACGCGGTCCAGGAAGCGGTCGAGCGTATTCTCTCGGGTCAAGACATCCGCTACTATCCCACGAAACCATGACCGGAGACTCCGCATTGAACTGGCCCGATTCTCCGATCGGAGGACGGCTCGGCGATGGCCGGCACGCCCTCGCGACGGAGCGCCCCGAGACCATTGATGCGCTCCGTCATGTCGTGATCGATCGCGTGGCGCAAGGAGAGGCGATCTATCCCCAAGGGGGAGGCACCGCACTCGACTACGGTGGGACACCTCGCACCCCAGGCGTCGCGATCGACACCCGCTCATTGAATCGTGTGATCGACTATCCGGCGGCCGACATGACGATCACGGTCGAGGCTGGAATCACCCTCGGGTCCCTCCGCTCGATCCTGGCCGAGAAGCGTCAGCGACTTCTGATCGACGCCCCTCATCCCGACCGTGCCACGCTGGGCGGGATCTACGCGACGAACACGACCGGATCGCGTCGCTTCGGAGCGGGCCGACCGCGCGATCAGATCATCGGCGTCAGCTTCGTCACAGCCGATGGCGCACTGGTCAAGGGGGGGGGCCGCGTCGTCAAGAACGTCGCGGGCTACGACTTTCCCAGACTGTTGACGGGATCGCTGGGCACGCTGGGAATCCTGACGCAAATCACCCAGAAGGTCCGGCCGATGCCCGAGGCCTCGGCACTCGTCTGGGTCCCTTTCGCAAGCGTCGAGGGGCTGGCGCCAGCGCTCGATCGGCTGAATACCTCGGGAACTCGCCCCATTGCGATCGACCTGTTCAACGCCTCCGGAGCGCGACACACCGGGGAAGCCCGGGGTCTGCCGGCGGGCGATTGGGTGCTGGTCGTCGGCTTCGAAGACAATGCGGCGTCGGTTGCCTGGCAAGTCGATCGGTTGATGATGGAGTTGGGGCGAACCAACATCGTGCTCCGTGAAGGGGCTGACGCCGAGTCGCTCTGGTCGGCTTTGACCGAGTTTCAGGCGGCCGAGGTCGGACCGGTCAGCATCCAGGCGAACATGCGTCCCTCGTCTGTCGCCGCGTTTGTCCGAGAGTTCGACAACGCCCTCTGGGCCGTGCAAGCTCACGCCGGGAACGGGATCGTCCGTGGTCATGCCCTCGGGGCGCCCGACCTCGAGACACTCGCCCCCGAAATCGATCGGCTCCGCGCCACGGCGGCGCTCGACGATGGAAGCCTGACCCTCACGCGTTGTCCGCCGGAGTGGAAGGAGCGTCTCCTCGTCTGGGGAACGCCTCGGCCCGACTGGGCTCTGGCGGAGCGAATCAAACGGAGCCTCGATCCCAAGGGTGTGATGAATCCAGGGCGGTTCGTGGCTACAATATAATGATCAGACTCTTTGGCTGAGAGACGAGGCAATCCTGCATGGCGATCGCGACGCCCGAATCGAAGACGGAGTCCAAGCCGACGGTCCGACCCGCTCAGGAAGCGAGCGTCGACCTCGATTGGCTCTCGAGTAAGATCGACTACCGACTCTATCAGGATTGCGTCCATTGCGGCCTCTGTACGGCGAGTTGCCCGACCTACGTCGAGACCAGCAACGAGAACGATAGCCCGCGAGGGCGGATTTATTTGATGCGCGCCGTGGCCGACGGCCGACTCGGCTTCAGCCCCGAAGTTCGCGAGCACCTGGATCTCTGCCTGGACTGCCGGGCCTGTGAAAGCGCCTGCCCTTCGGGGGTTCAGTACGGCAAGATTATCGAGCCGTTCAAGGTCGCGTTGCAACGCAGCGCTCCCGCCTCGGAACGGACGAGCTTGCTCAGGCGCTTGATCCTTCATCATCTGTTCCCCTATTCGGGGCGGGTGAAGCTCGCCTTGATGCCGGCCCGGTTGTTTCAGCGACTCGGACTCATCAACCTGGCCGAGAAGTCCGGACTGACCAAACTCTTGCCGCCGACACTCAGGCGGATGCAGGCCATGCTCCCCGACCTGGGCGAAAGCCACGGCCACTTGCCCGAGGTCTTGCCGGCCATCGGCCCCAAGCGTGCTCGGGTCGCCCTCTTCCTCGGTTGCGTGGCCGATGCGATGTATCCCGAGACCAACGCGGCCACGGCCCGCGTGCTCCAGCAGAACGGGTGCGAGGTCGTCGTCCCTCGGAGCCAGGTCTGCTGCGGCGCGATCCACTACCACTCGGGCGTCGAGGAACCGGCGCTCGACCTTGCCCGGCAGAACCTCGCGGCCTTTGATCCGACTCAGTTCGACGCGATCATCGTCAACGCCGCCGGCTGCGGCGCCATGCTCAAAGACTATCCGCACCTTCTGCCCGCCGCCGACCACACGGCCGCCGAACAGTTCACGGCCAAGGTCAAAGATATCTCCGAATTCCTCGTCGCACTGGGCCCGATCAAACCGACCAACCCCGTGCCGATGAAGGTGACCTATCACGACGCCTGCCACCTCTGCCACGGCCAGCAGATCCGGAGCCAACCGCGTCAGTTGCTCTCGATGATTCCCGGGGTCGAACTCGTTCCGCTCGAAGAGACCGAGATCTGTTGCGGCGCCGCGGGAACGTATAACCTCACCCAGCCCGAGATGTCCGAACGCCTCGGTGTCCGTAAAATGGACCACCTTGCCGCGACCGGGGCCGAAGTAGTGGCGACTGGTAACGTCGGCTGCATCCTCCAGATCGCCCGTAAGATCAAGGAACGGGGCAGCCCGATGAAAGTCGTTCACCCCGTCGACCTGCTCGACAAGGCGTACGGCGGCCCATCCAAGAAATAAACCGGCGAGCAAGCGCAACTCGACCTGTCATAAAATTGTGCCTCGATCTCGCGAAGCGGCTGCTCGCCCGGCCACGTATCGAAACGCGAGGCGACTCGCCGGCACCTTCCCTCACGGACGAGCAGGGAAAATTCCAACAGTCCGGCTACCAGGCTCCAGCTTCGAGTCGTTGTACGACCCCCTCGATCAGGGCACCGACGAGTGGGGTCGCCGCCTGACCGGCCTCGACCACCTCCGCGTGACTGATGAGTCCTCCGGAAACACCCGCCGCGGCGTTGGTGACGACGGCCAAGGCGAGTACCTCCAGCCCCCCATGTCGAGCCACGATCGCCTCCGGGACCGTGGACATCCCGACCACATCGGCCCCGAGGGTGCGGAGCATCCGGATCTCGGCGGGGGTCTCGTAGCTCGGGCCGGGCAGGCACGCGTAGACCCCTGAAGCCAGATCCAGGCCAAGTTTGCCCGCTTCCTCGAAGGCAATGGTCCGCAGCCGGCTGGAGTAGACCTCGGACATGTCGGGGAAGCGCTCGCCAAGGCGCCTGTCATTGGGCCCGCGCAGCGGGTTCGCGCCGATCAGGTTGAGGTGATCTTCGAGGCAAACGATCGAGCCGGCACGAAGTGACAACGCGATCCCCCCCGTGGCCGCGGTCAGGATCAGGGTTCGCACCCCGAGACGCTGCAGCACCCGGACTGGAAAGGTCACCTCATCGAGCCCGTAGCCCTCGTAGTAGTGGAACCGACCTTGGAGGACCAGGACGGGGACGCCGCCGACCGAGCCGGAAACGAGGAGGCCTTTGTGCCCCTCGACCGTCGGCCGAGGAAAATGCGGGATCATCGCGTAGGGGAGCACGACACGATCGGCCAACCGATCGGCCAGGCCACCGAGTCCTGATCCCAGTACGACAGCGACCCTGGCCGGCTCAGCGATTGTCTTGAGGATCTCTCGAGCCGATTCCCCCGCGTGATCTTCGATTTCCTCGGGCATCATCGAATCCACCGCTCGCATGGCTCAGGGACTCCCGGCAACGGGTTTGTGTCAGGGCGATCATCTCCCACCGTTCAATCGAGTTCGGTCCCAAACTGGCGATCGCCGGCGTCTCCCAGGCCCGGATAGATGAACCCCACCTCATTGAGATGATCATCGACCGCGCCCACGTGAATCGGAACGTCGGGCATCGCCTCCTGCATGCGGGCGATTCCCTCAGGGGCCGCGATCAGGGAGATCAGCTTCATCCGAGTCACGCCCGCCGCCTTCAGAACCCTGCAGGCATGAACGGCCGATCCACCAGTCGCCAGCATGGGGTCGACGACCAGGGCGATGGTCATCCTCGGGTTCGCGGGAAGCTTCTTGTAGTATTCCATCGGCCGTAGCGTTTGCTCGTCGCGGTAGAGACCGACGTGCCAGACCTGCGCATCCGGGATCAGTTCGAGCACCCCCTCGGCCATCCCGAGTCCGGCGCGGAGAATCGGGACAATTCCGATCGTATCGGCCAGGTTCCGTGCGAACGAGGGGCCCAACGGAGTCGAGACCTCGACCGGAAGCGTCGGGAGGTCGACCGTCGCGTCTTGGGCCAGCAACATCGCCAGGGTCCGGACCAACCTTCGAAACTCAGGCGGCCGTGTTCGCGCATCCCTCAGGTTGGCGATCTGATGGAGCACGATGGGATGCGACGACGGGAAAACCAACGACACGGAGGCCTCCTTCAGGAACGAGGGAGTATCGAATTTACTCGATCCTACCTCACGACCAGCGCCATGCGACGAACGGCCTCACTCATTTTTTAATTGAGGACAAACGAGCTGCCAGCCTTTTAAAGCCTGAGCCGATCCGAGAACGGTTTGTCATGATCGGGCAAAGCGCCCCCGGTTCCTCCCAACCCTCTCGAGATCGTGAGAAAAATCACCCCTCGCAGGATTCGATTTTTTAGGACACAAGTCAGATTGTTTTCATGACTTAGGCGACTTTTAGCGTATTCGTGCCATGACGAATTTCTGGCAAGCCGTGCGCAAGACCGGAACCGTGTCGCACTATTTCAGAAGACGTATTGCGAGTTCTCATTCGGCTCCGGGTGACGAGCTCTGAATTCGTTCGCGCAGTCCACGAGGAATTGTCGGTTCCGTGCCACGGGTGGCGTGCTCTCAAAAGCGATGCCTTTGCTGAGTGCGATCCATTCCACTGCTCTCCCGGACGGTTGAACTCAATGGCTATGAAGGACGGCATCCGGATCCTCTTCGTTGACCCCCACGAGGAGTCTCGTCGATCACTGCTCGCTCAATTCGAGCAGATGGACCCGATCTGGCTTGCTGAAGTGTGCGTGGCTTACTCTGTAGCCGCCAAACGAGCCACCGCAATTCAACCGGAGGTGACGATTGTGGTCACCGACGCGGACCAGGAGAAGGCGGCCAAACTCATCCGGACTCTCACCGAGAAAAATCCAGAGTCGATGGTCCTCGCCGCAACCCATTCCACCGACACCAGGACGGTCGTGAACCTGGTCAAATGCGGTGTGAGTGAGATCGTGACCCTGCCGATCTCGAACGAGTCCCTTCTCAAAACCATTAGGTCGCTGTCACGCCGCGAGGGGGTTCTCGCTCCCGCTCCGCTTCCCGTAGTCGCCCCACTCCAGGTCCAAGCTCCGCCCACTCACGCCCACCAGAAAACGAAAACGATCGTGATCACGGGGGCGTCGGGAGAGGTGGGCTGTACCTCGTTGGCCGTCAACCTGGCAGCCGCCCTCGCCAGGGTCCCCGGTCGTGAGGTGGCGATCGTCGACTTCGACCTGATGTTCGGGGCGGTCGATACGTTGCTAGACGTCCTCCCCGAGAATACGCTGCTCGAGATCGTGAAGTGCGTCGATCGGCTGGATGCCACCTTATTGAAACGGATGCTCTGCCAGCACGCCTCGGGCCTTTACGTCTTGCCTCGGCCCCATGACTTGATCGACGCCGCAAAGCTCACTCCTGAGAGCTTGCCCGGAACGCTCAAACTCCTTCAGTCCACGTTCTCCTCGGTCGTGATTGATACGAGCAAGAGTCTTCAAACCTCCGATTTTGTTGCTTTCGATACTGCCGACGTGATCCTCGTAGTGACCCAACTCGAGCTGACCTCCGTTAAGAACACGGCGAGGCTGCTCGACTGCTTCCGTAACTTTGAAGGACTCTCCCAACGCGTGCAGATCGTCGCCAACCGCGTTGGCTCGCTCCGTAGCACTGTCTCGGCGCAAAAGGCCGAAGAGTATTTCAAGTTACCCATCCGCTGGCAGATCCCCAATGCAACCAAGGTCTTCCACACAGCGCGAGATCGAGGGGTTCCCATCGACGTCATCGCACCGCGCAGCGAAGCTCAACGCGTCATCCTCCAACTGGCGAACGCCCTAGTCCCCTCCCTGGCTACGGTCGAAACCAAACCTCAACGCGGGTTCTTCCGCGACCGCTTCCAGCGTGAGGGATAAAAGCACCGCTGTCGCACCGTCCAAACCACCTCATCGTGCCCTTGGCCGCTCCAAAGCAAACGATCCTGGCCCGTAAACAAACGTCCCCGTACGCGGGACACGTCTGCCGCGGGGACCACCACCCGGGCGAGGCGATTTAAGCCACGCACCTCAAAATCCCCCTTCCTAATTCCCCACGTTTTTCCCTGATAAACGGGAAAAATGTACGGCTTATCGGAAATAATCGACAAAATCCTGATTTTGCTCACCTTAGAAAGCAAACGTGTCCTATGGTAAATGCATAGGACGAGGTGAGCTGCGATGGTTATTTCCGGCCACGTCTCCCGATCGGGATTGATCCAGAAGACCCTCCCGCCGTTCTCCCGCTTCCAGAAATGATTCGACGACCAGACGTCACGACGTTGCGACGTTTCGGTTAGCCCCCATGAAGGAGGATTGATTCATGTCTACACTTGCGGACGAGATCCAGGCCGCCACATCCGAAACCCTGCTGGCCGACGCATTGCTTGGGGTCCATCATAAGGTCAGCGAACGTGCTGCTCGCGCTTCCAAGGCCCGACATGCCAGCAAGCGGCGTCAGCGAATTGATCCCACCACATGTGAGCGTGAGTACACCGCCGCCGAACTCGAATTCATGCAGGCGATCCAGGCCTACAAGCAGTCGAGCGGCCGGATGTTTCCCACCTGGAGCGAAATCCTCGAGGTTCTCCACGGCCTGGGCTACGAGAAATCGGTCTGATTAAAGCGTGCTCCGTCACGACGCTGAGACCGGCCCAATCGGAACCGTCACCCACGGCGGTGTCCCGTTCCGTGGCTGCACACGCCGCATCACGTCGCCTTGATTCGAAATTGCAGCGCTCCACCTCGAGGAATCAACCGTGAGCACTCGCGCCGCCCAACGCCCCGCAAATGGTTCGACACTCCAGATCTATCTTCAAGAGATCAACAGCACTCCGTTGCTTTCTGCACCGGAAGAACGCGAACTGGCCGATCGAGTGGCCGTGGGAGACGCCCTGGCCCGTGACCACATGGTCAAGGCCAACCTTCGATTGGTGGTGAATATCGCCCGGGGCTACCTCGGAAAAGGCATGTGTCTGGAAGATCTGATCGAAGAGGGGAACCTCGGCCTGATGCGTGCCGTCGAGGGTTTCGACGGGCTGATGGAAACCCGCTTCAGCACCTATGCCAGCTACTGGATCAAGCAATCGATCCGCCGCGCAGTGATGAACAACGGCAAACCAATCCGGCTTCCCGCCTACATGGTAACCCTGCTTTCCAAATGGAAGCGGGCCAATGAAATCCTCACCGACCGGCTTGGCCGCACGCCGACGCCCGAGGAAGTGGGACAGGCATTGAAGCTCTCGAAGAAAAAGTTGGGCATGGTCGCCAAAGCGATCCGCATCAACGAGTTGACTCCGCATGGTGGTGGCGCGGAGGGGGACGAGTTCCTGCTCGATGACATGCTGACCGACGACCGAAGCAAGGCTCCCGGCGAACTCCTGATCGAGTCGGACGACCTGGAGCGGATCTTTCATCACATGGGACGTCTCGGTGAGCGCGAAGCCACTGTGATCCGCATGCGATTCGGCCTGGAACCGTACGTCCCCATGACACTTCGCGAAGTCGGCGAAAACCTCGGCCTGACCCGGGAGCGTGTTCGCCAACTCGAGAAGGAAGCCATGGAGCAACTCATCGCGACTGTCTGACGGACGACTCTGCTCTTGCCGCTCGCGCTGTCGAATCCGCAGGTGGCGAACCACGCCGAGCGTGATCCACGGATCGCCCCATCGCGGCGTGCTTTGGGAGAAGCCGTCACGATTGGTAGGTTCGTCCGATGAATTCGCCGGCGTCCGGAGTCGACACCTCCTCCTGGAGGTTCGTCTCATAATCACGCGAAGCCATCCAGACGTGACGGCAGAGCGCCACATCGTAGCCCCCCGCGACGGCCCCCTGAGCGGCCACGAGGATCGAGGCGAGCGATGCGGTCGCGACATTTCCCTCTTCGATCAAATCATTGATAAGCATTTCGATCCGGTGATTCAAACCTTGCGAAACCAAAGTCATTCCCCTTCCAAGGCGTGCAGGGGCTTGCCCAAATCGTTGGGACGAACCCATTCCTGACCTGATTAACCTGCTGAATCTGTATAAACAAACAGATTCCTGTGTCGCCACAAAGGGCGCTTCTGCTTTTTCCCGGCAATACGCTCGTTTTGTCGGAATTACCCAACGCGACGACCTGGGCGTTGCGTGAAGACAGCACGCACGCTCAGACTCCCCGAACCAGGATGCCCGGCGTCCTCGCAGACCGGCCAACTCCCCTCTCGCCAGTTCGGTCGCTCACTTTCTTGGGGTCAGCCGCCAGAGTATGGCCCAAAATGGCGAGATGTGACCTAGGCTTGGTTGAGAGCCAGCACGCCAACCGCCGTGGCTGTGCGTCCGGATCGCCAGGCGTCCTGGGAGAATCTCGATGTTCCGCGCACCGTTCCCGCCGAAACCCCCGCTCGCTCTGGGACGCCTCGCCACGCGACACATTTCGGATTCCCCGCTCCGGCAAGGCGCAACGGATACAGAGAGGAACGAGGCACCAGGAAAGCTTGCGCTCGGATGCTGGTCGGGAGACGAATTCGTGATCGTCAACGCCCAACTCATCAACATCTGCCAGGACGGGATCCTGGCTGTGGTCAACGGGCCGATCCAGGTCGGTCAGACGGTCTGGCTCCGCCTCGACGAGGCCAAATCCCTCGACGGGATTCAGGCCACCGTTCTGGGCTCGAATTGGCTACGACGCGGTCGTTCCGCAGTGCGGCTCGCGTTGAACGAGAACTGCCCCGCCGGTGTCTACGAGGCCTTGGTCCGGTCTCTTTCTCTCTCTCGCTCCCGACAAGATCCCAGGCCGGCACCGACGGCGCTCGGACGCCGACAAGGGCCTTTCTGAGCGTGGCCTCAGTTTCCTTGGTCCACCACGAAAAAAAGACCCCACCGAGGAATCTTCCCCGGCGAGGTCTTTCGCTGCTGCATCCAGGGCATCATCGAATCGAAGGTAATCCTTCGCCGAACCCGTTTCTCCCGACGTCAACGCGATCGGCCATGGCATCATCGTCGGCCTAACATTTCCCGTAGGGTGGGCACGGCCCACCATCTTAACCTCCTCTTTGGCAAGGAGATAGAGATGGTGAGCCGTGCCCAGCCGACGGGAAAAATCTGATTCAGACCGCAAATGAATCGTAAATCATTGATCGATTCTTAACGGGTGAGGCGAAGCGTTACCGAAATCGAAGTCGAGGCTTACCGTGAGCGCGATCGCCGGAAGAGACCGGCGTCGGGGTCGGCTCCCACTCCGTTGGTGACGAGCGCAGGTTCCGCGGAGCCGTGCGAATGTCGCCCCATCGTTTTGAGCAACTGCCGCACCGTTTCGCTCGTCCGACTGGTCTGGGCGGTAATCTCCTCGGCCTTCAAGGCCAATGTTCCCAAGAGTTCCGGCAGCATCGCGAACGAATGGAGTTTGGTCTCGCGAGGACAGAGCGGCCAGGGGATGCGCTCCTCGGAAACGATCTGTGTGAATTGATCGCTCCCCTCGCCCCTCTCCAGGGTGGCCGCGAGAATATGGAGCCGATTCCGGCCGGCGGCCTTGCCATAGGCGAGGTGCGACGAGATCAGCAGTTCACGCCCCCCCTCGCCGGTGCCGTGTTGGGAACCAAAAGGCCGGCTGATGGCCCAGACCCCAATGTCGAATTCCTCAGCGAGATAGCGATCGACGTCCTGTACAACGCCGCTCGCCTCGGAAAGCGCTTCATTTAATTGAGACACAATAACGCGGAGCGAATCCAGATCCGCGCGAGATTCATGGGCCATGGGAATGACCATCCTTGGCCTGGCGGCCCTTAACAGTGTGCGTCCGAACGACAAGAGAGATGACCTGGGCGCTGAACGGCACGGAGTCTCACAGAAGGGGGCATCCTATCCGTCCCCCCTACAACGTCAAGAGCAGAACCGTAGGTCATCGCCACGCCGCCCCAACGCCGCAACACGGCCAGCCCTGAGGCGTCACCTGTCTCAAACCCGGGACCGCCACAGTGCCACAACAATCCTGAGTGTCGCCCCTCTCCCTCTCATTCTCCCTCACCACCTCATTCGAATTCGCGTCTACCCGTCCTCCACCGACCCAGTCCCAGGTGCGAGTCGGTACTTACTCTGCCAGATCCAAGCAAGCGTCCTGTTGCCAGAATCCAACAGGGAGGGCAGAAAAAAAATTAACATCCTCATCTTGGTCGATTCATGACCTATGATGTGGCTTCACGAGCGGCCTGAGGCGATGATGGCCGCTCGCGTCAACGACGTGCATCACTTGGATGGGGGAATCAATGATTGAGACACTATCCACTGCGTTGATGGGAATCCTGGTCGTTTTTGGTGCTCTCTATATCACCCTGCGATGGATCGTTCTCGCAGGGCAACCCGACCATCGGGGTTAATTTCTCACCCAACGACGTACGCAGGCGTCGATCGCAACGCATCGGCTCGACAAGCGACTCCGGCCCGAACGACCGGCAGTCGCGATCGGCTCCTGTCGCCCTATCGTGATCGACCGTCGGATATCGTTGCGAGCATCTGGCCCTCGCCGCCTGGCAAACCGCGAAACGACCACAAGCAAGTATTAGTTCATTTCACCATGTCGCGATGCAACGAGCGCAACAAATCCGGTTGGTGACCCGTTGAGAAAGACGAGTCGTAACTGGTAGGGCCCCTGGCGCAGCGCCCGTGATTCGGCCACGCGTGCCTCGAACCAGGCCGTGACCGTGGGCTGGATCAGCCGGATCATCACGGAAACCCCTTGCGGCGGTTCGTCGTCGACGAGAACGAGCATCCCCTGCCGACTCACATCCATGAGCTGCGCGGAGGAGGTCACCAATTGGCCGTCCTGCTGCCAACCGACTTCCGACATGTTGTCGAGGGCCGGAAAGCGGGGAAAGCTTCGCCGGTCTACCTGGTTAACACGCTCGGCATCACGTCGGTCGTTTGGCATGGCGTTGAGACTGCTGGTGGGGCAACGGGACTGGCGAAGTACGGTGTCCCTCTCTCAACCGCGGAACGCGAACGCGTCATCGCCACGGAAGAAGATCCGACACCACCACTTTAGGCGTTCGAATCGCCGCACGCCCATCCATGTTGAAAAGATTCCTCATATCGACCAAATCCTCCCAATCCGCCCCAACCCATAGCAACACCCCACGGCACGCTGTTTACCATCGAGCCACGCCCTGAGTCGCCCAATAAACTCCCCCATTTTACGAAGCCCGCTTATCTTCTCGAATACCCAACTCGATTTACCGGGTTTTGGCTTAAAAACCGCTTGTTTATCCCTGCGTTCACGAAAAATGACCTACCCTTCATTCAGTCCATCAAGGTGGATCGGACACGCAACATCATCCTCTCAGAGTCTACCTACGGTGCGATCTCCACTCACGTTTCGCTCGAGCAAGCTATGGGGTACCGCGGCGAGGATCGCATCACGCCATTTCCCCGTGCTTGAGTCCGTCGAACCACGGATCGTTCTGAGTGCTCTTTCCGGGATCGCCTACGTTGCCGCACCAACGGATCAAACGCCCGTCCCCGACCAACCCGATGCCGAGACTCCCTCGGTCGCCTCGACGTTCTCGACGCCCGACAAGAACCAGATCCAACCGGCCTCGCGGACCGCTGGAGCGGAGACGACCTCCACTCTCGGCGATTTTGCTTCGCTCGATGCCGCCACCGGATCGGTTCGATACCACTTGGTCCAGCCTGCCGTCGTGTCCGCCGGGGTGTTCAACGCTCAGGGCAATCTCGTCCGCACCTTGTTCTCGATGCAGTCGATGGCGGCCGGCGACTACTCGACTCAGTGGAACAGAAAGGATGATTTCGGCAACCTGACTCCTGAGGGCGAGTATTCGGTCCGAGTCGTCCTGAATCGCAATACCTACGCAAACGTCGGTGCCATCGGCGGCAGCGCGACGAACCCCTCGACGGCACATCACATCCCGACCACGATGCTTTCGGTCGCCGTCGACAGTTCAGGGGCCATTTATACCGCCAATAGCTGGGACGAACCGGGGGCCGATTTCAAGAAATGGACGGCCAACGGCGTTTCCGTCTATGACGCTGAGTTCAAGATTCGCAACGGCAACCCGAATGGGGCTCCCTACCGAGTCACCACCGACGACACCTACATGTACCTGGCGGTCGGCGCGTGGTCGGGGCAGCAACAAATCCAGAGATTCCGACTCTCCGATGGCTCTCCCGCCCCCTTCACCGGCGATTCACTCGTCGGAGGACACATCCAGGTCTATAGCACCGTGGCCGGGCTATTGACACCGAACACCCCCTCGACCGATGTGGAGCTGATGACCAGCCCGCTCTCGGCCCTGGCCGTCTCGGGCAACATCCTCTACGTAGCCGATGCCGCCGGTAACCGGGTGCTCCGCTTCGACAAAAACAGCGGCGCACCGCTCGGCCAGTTTTCGGTCACTTTGCCCCAGGCCCTGGCCGTCGATGCCGCGGGGAGGGTCTGGGTTGGCCATCAGCACGGAACCATCACCGCCTTCACAAGCGACGGTGCCTTCCTCGGCCACGCGGTGAGCAACCTGGGCAACGTGATGGCCCTCGCGTTTGGGCCTGGCGGACAGCTCTACGTGGCCGACGGAGCCGCGGGGCAAGTCAAAGTTTACCAGGTCAACGGAGTTCAGACGCAACTCGCATGGACCCTCGGCCAGTTGGCGAAACCAGGGGATCGTGATCCCTCCCACTTCTACCAGCTTCGCGGCGTAGCCGTCGATGCCGGCGGGAACATCGTCACGGTCCAGACCGAGCCGGTCGGAGGCGCGCGACTGGCCCGCTGGTCCCCCAACGGTTCGTTGCTCTGGGAACACTTCGGCAACGAGTTCGTCTCGCTCGGAAACTACGGACAGGACGATCCCGACCAGTTCTACTCGATGACCTTCCACCGCTACGAGCTGCTCGATTCCTCGAGTGGGACCTGGGATTACACAGGCAATACCTACCCAGGGGGGCAGAGCTATTCGAGTAACCCCCACGGAGTTCCCCGGGTCTTGACGATCGGCGGGATCGAGTTCTTCTTCGACCCGACCGGTGATGGGATGCAGATCTACCGGATCGATGGACCCGCGTTCCATCTGGTCGGGCTCGTCGGCGGTCAAGACCCCGCGCCTGACGGGAGCATACGGACGCTTCCGATGGGTCAGTGGACCTGGAGCGACGTCAACGGCACCGGAATCCCGACGGCCAGCGAACTCCATTGGTTCAAGCCTCCCGGGCAGGGGGACTATCGGACCTTCGGGATGGACGTCGATCGGGCAGGCAACATCTGGTTCGCCAACCAGGCGACCGGAGGAATCTGGGTGATCCCCCTGGGGTTGCCCGACGGACGCGGGAATCCGACCTACGACTGGTCGCAGGCGCGGGAAGTCGTGGCCCAGGATCAGTCCGAGCTTGGCTTCCATCCGCAGATGGTCCAGCGAGCCGACGACGGCTCGATCTACGCGTTCGGCTGGAGTCAGCCCTGGGCCGCCGGAATCACCGATTTCTGGATGGGGGGCACGACGCTCGTGAAATACGACGCGTCGGGAAAGAGACTGTGGGCCGTTCAGTTGCCCGAGATCTGCACCGGGATGGATACGATTCCAGGGGCCGGTGGCGGCGTCATGGTCGGCGGCGGTAAGTCGGCAACGATTTA
Source organism: Singulisphaera photorubra (assembly GCF_045290345.1). Lineage (GTDB taxonomy): Bacteria > Planctomycetota > Planctomycetia > Isosphaerales > Isosphaeraceae > Singulisphaera. Next base: position 10,296,969 of record NZ_CP155447.1, read on the forward strand.
TCAGTACACGGCCGATGGCCTGAGGATCGGCTCGGTCTCACCGGGTGCCGCACTCGCGGGAATCAGTAGCTGGCTCGACAACCAGGCGTCCGTGGCCGTGAACCGGGACCCACGAGACGGAATGCTCGACATCTTTACCGAAGACAACTACGGTCTGCACATCGGTTGGTATCGCGTGGACGATCGAAAAGCTGAGACGCTCATTGTCTCGCTGACACCGGGCGTATCCCCACCGGTGCCGGTCACCCCCACGCCGACGCCAACACCGATTCCCACACCAACGCCAACACCGATTCCCACGCCAACGCCGACGCCGATTCCCACACCGACGCCGATTCTCACGCCAACGCCAACGCCGATTCCCACGCCAACACCAACGCCGATTCCCACGCCAACGCCGACACCGATTCCCACACCGACGCCGACGCCAATAATCCAGGCTCAATCGACTCCGCTCGAAGCGCCGGTTGCGGTCACGGTTCCGACGCCGGAGGTCCCCATCCTCAGCGCAGCGGACAGAGTCGGAATTCGAGGGAATAGGGTCCTGGCGACGCGCCGCCCTCACCTGATCGGGACGTCGATCCGTGGCGGTGTTGTCGAACTCCTCGATAACAGTGGCAACGTCCTAGCCATGACAATCACCTCATCCGTCGACGGCAGCTTTGTCATTCAGCCCATTCGCAACCTGAAGGTGGGCAACATCTCCCTGCGGTTCCGAGTCCGTGATACCGCGGGACGACAGAGCCAACTGGGCGCCCCGGTCACCTTGACCATCGTGAATCGTCAGAATCCGATCGCCACATCCAGTCGGCTCACTGCGCAACAAAACAATAAGCTTCAACAAGAACAGCGCAACATGAGTCAATTTCTCAAAAGCCGAGCCATTCTCAATCCTGAGAAACGGCGAAAAACAGCTCCCTGACCGAAGTGCCCCCTCACCACCCGCAAACCGATCCGACAATCGGCAGGGTCCGTCGACCTTCCCCCCGCATTCAAGGAGTCAACGAAACGAGTGGGCCTGGCGAAGTGAGCCCCGTACTAAACCTTCGCCGAACCCACTTCTCCCTACTTCAATGCGATCGGCCATGGCATCATCGTCGGCCTAACAATTCCCGATAGGGTGGGCACGGCCCACCATCTTAATCTCCCATTTAGCAAGGAGATAGGGATGGTGGTCCGTGCCCACCCGACGGGAAAAATCGGATTCTCGTCCAACGAGGCAAGCACGCAGGGTTGACGGACTCGGGCGGAGAACCCGGTAAGGTGGCGATCGTGTCGAATTTGCGATCCCGTCAGGCTTGGAAACCTTGGCGAGCCTTCCCACCACCGCTATCCACAATCGCACTGAATCAACAATTCACGCCATGCTAATCTGAATAGCAATCCCTAGATCACTTTACGGTGATCAGGCGGTCTTCCTTGGGAAACGTTTCGACGATCAGATCCTTGAAGTGAACTTCTTGGGGAACCTTGTTCGCATGAAGTTGGAGGCCAATCGGGGACTCCTTAATTCGGTCGGGTTCCGGATCGCGCCAATCGAGAACCTCCGAGCCGTTCACACCGACCCGGATGCGATTGCCTTGCGCGAGGATCTCCAGCGCATTCCAATCATGCTGCTTGCCCGCTTTCTTGGCGGGGGCGGTGTCGACCTTCAGCCCATTGCGGCCGAAAAGGTCGTGCAATCCCCAGCCGGAGGGGAACATGACCAGGTGACCGGCGTACGTATATTTATCTCCATGCTCGGGAGCGTTGCGGCCCCAGAACGCGATGCCGCTGTGCATCTCGGACTTGACGAGTTTGACGGTCGCAGTCAGCCGAAAGTCCGTGAACGTTCGGTCGGTGAACAAATAGGTGCTCACTTTGACCGGCTCATCGTTCTTGCCGACGATCGCTCCGCCCTCGACCGACCAGTATTTCGCGTGGCCTTGCCAGCCTGCGAGGTGCTTACCGTCGAAGAGCACAATGCGTTCGGAATGGCCTGGCCGGGGGGGAACAATGGGAGCCGACTTCTCGTCTGCTCGTAACTCCGGGAGCGTGCTCACTCCAAGTCCCAGGAACGCTGCAAACGTAACAACACGTACGCTTATCAAAACAGTCGAGCGTCTCATACCGTTGTCCTCGAGCGAGTCGATCGGTTCTCGAACCTGCCACGAAAGGTCGATCAAGCGCGGTTCTCGAGAGCATGGAACTCATGCCTTCCCGAGAAATCAAGAATGCGGGCGGATCGCCCACGGTCCCGGAGAACGCAACCGTTGCGGAATCCGTTCTCTAATGGGATGCACGACGCACAGAGGTTTGCCAGCGTGCCAGGACACCGTGTCGATTGCAAAGGAAAAGGGGGGACGGCTTCGCGGCTCTACCGCTTTCGAAAGTCGTTCCCAAGGGGTACGAAGTGCGCGAAAGCCATGGACGTCACGGCGGATGGACGCGAAGATGAAGTCCGCGAGGGGAGAGCGATGTTCGCTCATGCGCGAGGTGACTGAGCAGTGAGGGGTGAGTGCGCCATGTCGAAACACAAGGGTCGCGACGGAATCAGCCTCGTCGAGGTGATCATCGTCCTCGTTGTCCTCTCCTGCTTCGTCCTCATCATGGCGATGCGAATGCCTCGCCAGCGCGAAGTTGCCAGGCGAGTGTCCTGCCAGAAGAACCTCATGCAAATCGGCGTGGCACTCGCCATCTACGATCGGTCGATCGGACATCTGCCGTTCGTGCCCGAGTTAGGAACCGACGCGAGTCAACACACCAGTCCACTCAGGGCGTTGCTAAGTGAACTCTCCGTCCCCGACTTGCGGGACGTCACTGATCCGGAACACCCCCCCGTGAGAGAAGCCGGATTCGTCGCGCGTGAGCAACAAGTGCCCGGATTCATCTGTCCGAGTGACCCGAACGCAACGGCGGGAACCTTTCCCGCGACCATCAGCTATCGGGCCAACGCCGGGGATACCACCGACGGGCAGAACGGAGCCTTCTCACCGGGCCACAAGATGAGCCTGGCTGAAGTCGAGGGCGGGAACGGCCTCGAATTCACGGCCGCCTTCTCGGAACGACTGGTGGGGACCAATCCCCCCTCGCGCTCGTTAGCGAACTATGCGGAGGTCTCCGACCCGATCACAGCGAAAGGTTGTCCGCCGCTGGAAACCGCGACATGGAAAGGCGACGCGGGGGCGTCATGGTACACCAGCGGTTGGCGCTCGACTCTCTACCAACACGCCATCACACCCAACGCAGCTCCCTCCTGCATCGCCAAGAACGAGCGCTCCGCCGAGATGGGCGCATCGAGCGGGCACCTGGGCACGGTCAACGTCTTGATCCTCGACGGCGCGGTGAGGACGTATAGCGCGACCGTCGATCCCCAGATCTGGCGCAAGCTCGCCACGCCGCATCCCGCTGGGTCGGAGAAATCCAGCACTCCCTGACCAGCCACCTACTTCTCCTCGTTGATTTTTACCAGCGAGAGCGAAGAGACCATGCGGACCCAGCGAACATGCATCGGGTCTCCGGCAACGATCAAGCGAACCGGACCTTGCTGATCACCCAATGGTTGACCGTCCCGGTTGAGCGCGAGCAGGTAGCGTTCCCCCTTCGGATCCATCGCCGCGGCGGCCGCCGAGACTGCGACACGATAGCCGTCAGCGGCAGATACGAGGATCACCTGATCGGAGAGCGACCGCAAAGCCGCCATCGCCGGCTTGCCTTCCAGTCGACCCTTCAGAACGATCGCGAGGGGAACGCCGGTGTAGGTCACCGGCTGACCCGACTCGGTCACCCGGATCTCGACCTGCGTCATGGCCTTCCAGGCCGGTGGGTCGAATGGCAACGACTCAACCGTGGCCACGGCGGAACCGGGCGCAGGTGCCAGGCCAAAACAAAGCGAGAGCACGAGCAAACTCGTCATCGTCCGCTCCTCGGGAAGCCGCCTGATTCAATGGGAGGAGGCGACCCGGGCGTGAACCAGGCCGGTCACCCCTCCCACACGATCATTTACGCACCAAACTTCTGGAGCCGACCCGCGTGGGCCAAGGCCAATGGCATCAGGTCCTTGGCCAGGAACTGGCCGAGCCCCCCCTGGAGACAAGGCCGCTCGCCAAACGTCGTGACGAGGTCGGGACGACTCGTCGCGGGCGCCCAGATCAACGTGGGGACGGGGTGGAAGCTATGCGCCCGCATCCGGCTGGGTGTCGAATGGTCGCCCGTCACGATCAGGACGTCGGGAGCGAGTGCGCGGATCTTCCGCACTTCGGCGTCGAACGCCTCGATCATCGCCACTTTGCGAGCGAAGTCGCCATCCTCACCGGTGCTATCCGTGTATTTGTAGTGGATGAAGAAAAAGTCATACGCATCCCAGTTGGCCTTCGCCACCTCAATCTGGTCGGCGAGCGTCTTGCCCGGCTCCACGACTGTCATGCCGACCAGCCGGGCCAGGCCGCGGTACATCGGGTACACGGCAATCGCCACCGGCTTGATACCATAGACCTCTTCCATGGTGTCGATCTTGGGGAACTTGGCGAACCCGCGAAGCATCAGGAAGTTGGCTGGCTGTTCCTCCTTGAGGATCGCCTTGGCCTGACGAAGGAACTCCGCGGCGATCTTCGCGGTCTTCTCCGAGGCGGCATCCGCTCCCTTGGGCTCAAGGGTGTGGAGGCCGGTCGAGAGCGGGTCGGTATCGCAAACCTGATCCCCCAGCCCTTCGCCCCGGAAGCGGACGACGAGGCGGTACTCGCGCACCGGTTCGACGAGCACCTCGACCCCATCGATCTTGATCCCTGCCTGGAGCTTGGCGACGAGCGCCTCACAGGTCTCGGTCGGGATCCGGCCGGCACGACGGTCGGTCACGCGTCCGTCGGCGTCGATCGTGCAAAAGTTACCGCGGATCGCCACATCCTTCGGACCGACCTCGACCCCGATCCCGAGCGCCTCGAGGACGCCACGGCCGATGTCGTGAACGAGCGGGTCGTAGCCGAAGAGTCCCAGGTGTCCCGGGCCTGACCCCGGCGTGATCCCAGGGGCGACCGGTGTGCTCAGTCCCACGGTCCCCTCGGCCGCGAACGCGTCGAGGTTGGGTGTCACCGCGGTCTCGAGCTCGGTCTTTCCGCCCGGCTCGATCGGCAGTCCGCCGAGGCCGTCGGCGACGAGGAGAACAATCTTGGTCTTATTCGGCTCGCGAAGCTGGCGAATCAGGTCTTGCATCGACATCGATCGATTCTCTTGAAAAAGTCTGGCGGGCTGCAATCACGCCCAAATGAGGGCGTGTGTTCCCTTCAATGGGTGGAACGAATCCAAAAAGAAAAAAGTCGGGGGGACGGTCGCCGGCTTCCTCAGAGTGCCACCAGACAACCGGGCACCCCGTCGCGGTTACTTGCTCTCGTCCTTGGACGGAGTCTCATGAGTCATCTCGGTCTTGGAGGCCCGGAACGCGGCATCGACGAGTGTCCCGGTCGTCTCCGGCGAAAAACCTTCGACGACGACGACATCGTGTCCGCGGCGTTCGATGTGTGGGACGGCGTCCTTGGCGAGTTTCTGGACGGCGTCGGCCGCCCCATCAGCCTCGGCGGAAACCTTGGTCTTCTGGAAGTCGGTGTATCCGCGCTCGAACTCGCGCGCGTCCTCCCCGGAGTCCCAGGTGGAGAACCAGACCAGACCGAGCCGGTCATTCGGGCCCTCGAAGACGGCAAATCGATCGCCGTCCCAGCCGGCCGCGGCCTTCTTGCCGCCATGGCGGCGAAGCAGAATCCCGAGTTGCATCTCGCCGACGACGTTGCGACCGAGTTCCTTCCAGCCTTCGCCCGCCTCGAGCTTTCCGAGGTCGATGGCGGTGGGCGGATCGGGTTTCTCTTTGTACTTCTCGGGGTGGAGAATTTGCTCGGTGGAGAGCGGCGGCCGACGATAGGCCTCGCTCAGCGCCGACCAGCCCCCTTCGTTCGTCAGATGAGCGCAAAAGACCAGACCGCGAAGGTATGGGAAAATCATGGTTTCGGAAAGAACCACCGGAGCTTCACGGAGGCTGGCCCCGCCGGCCATTGGCATGAATGGCATCATCAGGCTGAAGACGCGGTCGAGTCCGGCCGCCGGCATCTTCGGTGCCTCCACGCCGGTCCAGTCCTCCATCTGCGCTCCGAACATCGTCAAGGTCGCCTCGCCCTCGATCAGCGCGGAGAGGGCCAGGTCCCGATCGTCGTCCCCTTTGATCGCCGACTGCATCTTGTCGAGGTTGAAGTTTTGATCGGCCAGGGCATGGGTCAACTCGTGGGCGATCACCGTCTTGTTCTCGTCCTTGTCGAACCCGGCTTTCTTGCCCAGGAGCCGCTCCAGAAAGGTGGGTGCCTTCTCAGTCTTGGCCGCGGGTTCCTTGATCAGATGCATGGTCTTGGTCTTCGTATCGTAGAAGGCGGCAATCTCCTCCGAGTAGACCTTGACCATCGTCTCCTTCAGGTTGAAGTTGCGCGGCAAAAGCCCCAGCACCTTCATGCCGAGTTCATTGGCCCGGAACTCGGCCGGAGTCATCTCGGCGTCGATCTCTTTGATGAGCATTGCGCTCATGTCTTCACGATTTGTGACATCCCGATTCACTTCATGTTTAAAGGGGAGCTTCCGCATCCCGGGCAGGAGTTGCTCAAACGCCCGCTTGTAGAGAACCACGGCCTCGGTCGTGTTTCCCTTATCCGCCTGCGCGTCTCCCTCGGCGAGAAGCTTTCGCCCAGTCGAGACGTCGGCGTCGAGATCAGCGAAAACCAGGCTCGGGATGAGGAAAATGCCTAGCACAAAAGTCGAGTAGAGCCGACCAGTTTTCGACATAGACTTTCCTTTAGTGTGGTCTCTGCCCGTTGGTGGAACTCGGAACTGAAGCGGAGCCGGCGACCGAACGTCCCGCGGCGGTCGCAGGGGGGATCGCGACGAGGATACGCGCCGCTCGAACGCGGACATCGTCGCCGTCCCGCGGTCCTCCCGGAGTGCCCAGCAATCGATCGACGCCATTGGCAACGTAGTCGAAAATCATGGTCTCGGGATAGCCCCAGGCCCGCATGATCTCGACCTTAACCTTCAGCGGCGATCGCGCATAAGTCGTCGACAAGATCTTGCCGATATGTATTCGAATCTCCGGCACTGTCGTCCGGCCATACTCGTTGCAGAGCGATTCGATGTCTTGGCCCACGTTCGTGCGTCGAGATTTCAAGAGATCTTTGAGTGCTTTATGAAAGGGGAGGCGGTTGGCCTCGGCTTTCTTGACCATCCGGCTGACCTCGAGAAAGCGCATCTGAGGCTTCAGTTCTTCGATTTTGCGAATCTCGGCCGCCTTGCGTTCCGCTTCGTCACGAATCTCATTGAGGATCTGCTCTTTCGTGACGTCGGGGACGGGGTCGGGGGCGGCGGCCTCGGGAGGGCGCGGCGGATCGGCAACGACTGCGGGCTCCGGAGCAAGCTTCGCGATGGCAACCGGCTTCCGAATGGACTCGGGCTCATTGACGTGCAACGGTTTCACCTTCTCCGCGGCCGGAGCCTCGGGCTTGGTTTCGACCGCTGGGGACGGCTCGGGCCCGACATGACGATCGGCCGGTGCGGGCGGACTGACCGAACTTGCGGCCAACGAGGGCATCAGCTCATCCAGATCCGGAAGTTCCGGAAGGGCTGATGCCGTCGCAAGGGACCGTGGGGCAGGGGGAGGGGAGGGCGATTCGTTCGAGGCCGCGGCCGGTTCAGAACTCACCGGCTCGGCCGACGTGGGCCGGTCCGGCTTCGTGTCGACCAGCGCCGTCGGTTTCGGCGGCGCCGGTGGTGGGACGAGAAGCGGCGTCTCACGCCGAGAGACGAGAATCACCAGGACCGCGATCAGGATCAGGAGTGGCGGGACCAGGAGCGACGGAAATCCCCGATCGCGGTATTCGATGACGACCTTCGGCGGAAGCGGGGGCGCCGGTTGCGCCACTGGCGCGGAATCCTCGCCTTCGATCGAGAAGTCCGGTTCGTCGATCATCGTGGTCCTCGCTTCTACGTAGCCATCCTGAGACGAACGATGCCCAACCCAACATCAACCCCGGCGGGGATTCGATCATCCCCCTCCTGAACCACCCACGCCTGTCCCTCGGATCGTCTGACCGCGCGGATCGAGCATGGCCTCGATCTCCTGGACCGTGGGGTAGTTGCCCTTCTTCTTGAGGGTCTCGGCCGAGGCCGAACCACCGAGCGCCGCCTCGACCTCCTCGGGAGACTTTCCTACGAGGCTCAGCGCGATATCGCGGACGTTGACCTTGTCCTGGTACGCCTTCTTGGCAATGGCCGAGGCGTTGTCGTAGCCGATTCTGGGGGCCAGGGCGGTGCACATCGCCAGGCTCCGTTCGATCTGCTCGCGGCAGCCTTCCACGTCAGCTTCGATCCGAACCACTCCCACGACCTTGCTGCCCGCGAGGAACTGCTCGGCGTCCACGCACTTGTCGGCCAGGTGTTCGGCCGCGTTGGCAAGCAGGTCGATCGATTGGAGCAAGTTATAGGCGAGGACCGGCATCATGACGTTGAGGTCAAAGTTCGAGCCGAGGGCATTAGCCCAGGCGATGGTGGCGTCGTTGCCGACGACCTGCGCCGTGACCATCATCACCGCCTCGGGAATCACCGGATTGACCTTGGCCGGCATGATCGAGCTGCCCGGCTGAAGTTCGGGGATCTGGATTTCGCCGATCCCGCACCGCGGCCCCGAGGCAAGCCAGCGAATATTGTTGGCGATGTTGGAAAGACTGATCGCGACCGTTTTGAGGATCGAGGAAACCTCCACGGCGGCGTCGCGGTTCGCCATCGCCTCGAAGTTGTTTGCCGCCGGGCGGAAGGACAGGCCCGTATCCTGGCTCAGCTTGGCGGCCATCCGCTTCGGGAACTCGGCGTGGGTGTTGATGCCCGTGCCCACCGCGGTCCCACCAATCGCCAGTTCGACGAGCGATTCGCGGCTTCGGCTCAGCCTCAAGATTCCCTGCTGGACCTGCGCGGCGTATCCCGAAAACTCCTGGCCGAGCCGAATCGGGACGGCATCTTGAAGGTGGGTCCGGCCAATCTTGACGACCTCGTCGAAAGCGCGAGCTTTCTCATCGAGCCGTGCGTGAAGGTGAGTCAGCGCGGGATTGAGATGCTTCTCGATCGCCTCCAGGGCGGCGATGTGAATGGCGGTGGGAATGACGTCGTTCGACGACTGTCCCATATTGACCGCGTCGTTGGGGTGAACAGGCGCCTTGCCCCCCCGAACGCCGTTATTGAAGAACTCGTTGGCGACCCCGGCGATCACCTCGTTCGCGTTCATGTTGGTCGAGGTGCCGCTGCCGGTCTGGAAGATGTCGACGACGAACTGATCGTCGTGCAAGCCATCCGCCACGCCTTGAGCGGCCAGGACGATCCGTTCGCCGAGTTCGGAAGGGAGCAAGCGGAGGTCCATATTGACCTGGGCCGCCGCCTTCTTGACCAGGCCCAACGCACGAATGAACGACCGAGAGAACCGGAGCGGACTGATCTGGAAGTTCTTTCGGGCCCGTTCGGTCTGAGCTCCATAGTAAGCCTCGACCGGAACGTCCATCTCTCCCATCGAATCCATTTCCACACGAGTCTTGGCCAAGGCAGTACTCTCCCCTTCTTTGCACTCATCCGATGGGCTGAGACGCCCTCACCCAACGCCAGGCGCCTGACACGGAAATTTATGGTAGCAGATTCACCCGCTCCCCGCATGTCCAGACACCGATCACACCGGCCAACCAACCTGCGCTGAATTATCGAGGGGCCGGGAGCACCGCCGGCCAGGGTTCATCTCGAATGGGAAACGGCCCGTGCCAGGAATATTGATTCCCGGCACGGGCCGCTCTTGGATCAAATCAAACGTCGAGACCTATGAGCCATCGGTCGTTTAATTCGCCTTCATTTGCAACTTCTTCACCACCGATTCGAGGTCGCTCGCCATCGTGGGGCTGAGCCGATCTCGGCCGGCAATTGCCTTCTCGAGGTAGGAGCTCGCCTGAGACGCACGACGCTTGTCAGCGGCGAAGAGTTTGCCCATATGATAGTTCAGGACGGGGTGATCGGGTGACTTGCGAAGCCCCTGGGCGTAGGAATCCTCCGCCTCGCGGGCCCGGCCGGTCGCCTCCTGGATGGCTCCCACGGTGTCGAAGAATTCGCCGGGCAAGGTGCCCGGATCGACTCGTTTCAGGAAACCGTTGGCCAGTTCGAGGGCCTGGGTGCTCCGGCCGAGGTGGGTGTGAAGGATCCAGGCTTTGTTATTGATCGCCTCGACCGAGTTGGCGGACGACTTCAAGACGAGGTCATATTGCTCAACCGCCTTCTCGAAGTAGGGCTTGGCCTCGGCGGCATCCTTGGTCTTCTCGGCGATCGAGAGCAGTAGGTCGCCGTAGTTGAGGTGGACCAAAGGCACGTCGAGCTTCGACGACGCCTTCTTCGCCCAGGGAAGGGCGGCTGTCAACTGGCCCGCCTTATGGTAGCCCACGGCGATGGCGAGCAACATGTTCCCCTTCTCGTCGGAGTCGCCGACCGTGGACGCCACTTTTTCGGCCTCGGCGAGCTCGTCGCTCGTCGCCGCGCGACCATCCTCGCGAGTTTCGCTGAGTCGCTGGATCAAGAGGGCCAGGCCGGCCGCATCCTCGGGATTGGCCTTCACCGCCTCGTTCAACGTCGCAATCGCCTGCTTCCGATCCTTGAGCAAGATCTGGAGTTCGGATTTCTCGTGGTAAGCGTCCGCGAACTTAGGATTCTTGCGGATCGCTTCCGAGAGGTCCTTGATGACTTGCGCACGGTTGGCGGCCACCTGAGAGTCGGGCCCGGGCTGTGCGGCGATCGCACGTGCCAGAAGCATGACTGCGTCAGGCTGGTCGTTGTCGACTTCCAGGACCATCTTGGCCTGGCGAATCGCTTCGGCGTACTCGTTCAACTTCAACTGGGTCTGCCCCAGCATGAGTCGAACATCGAACTGCCTCGGGTTCCGTTCAAGGGCTTCGATGTAGGCCTCGGCCGTCTCACGGGTCCTTCCCTGTGCGGCGTAAATCCTGGCCCGGGTCAAGGGACCGCTCGAGGAGCCCTTGGCGATCTTGTCCATCTCCTGGGTGATCGCGGTGGCTCGGGTGAGGTCGCCACGTCGAGCGGCGAGATCACATTCGGCTTGGAGGAACGTCAGGTCGGTCGGGAACCGCGTGCGGAACTCACGAATCATACCGGAGACCTTTTCGTTGAGCGTCCGCTCGAGGTCCGGCTTATTCTGCTGAGCGGCCTGGATCGCCTGGAGTCCGACAATCCGAACCAAGTTGGCCGCGACCAGGGCATCCTTCGGCTTATCGGCCAGGAGCTCGCGAAGGACCCGTTCCCCACTGGTGAAGTCGTTGTGCCTGCTGTAGATCTCCACGAGCATTCGCCGGAAGTCCGGCTTGGCCGCAGCCACAGACTCGATATACGCAATCGCTTCTTTGTCCCCCTTGGTCGAACGGAGCACTCGGTACTTGGCGTTGACCAGTTCCGTCGAGTCAGGCTGAGAGATCAGCCCCTTCTCAAGGGTCGCCAAAGCACGCTGCGTGGCGTCTTCCTGGGGGGGAGTCAGCGAGTCAATCGCCGCCTGCATGAGAAAGAAAACCGCAGGGGGTTTCTCTTTGGTGGTCGTGGCAATCGCCTTGCTGAGAATCGCGGAGGCCTCGGTGAACTTCTTGGCCCGCGCCAAGATGTAGGCTCGAGAGACCACCGCCGGCGGGTGAGCGGGGTTGACCTGGATCACGTAATCTAGCTGTGCGAGTGCCGCCTCGTCCTCATCATGAACACGATAATAGTTGGCGCCTCGGACGCGCTCGTCGAAGGTCGGCTTGTTCTTCGTATCGTTCAGGAGCGAGGCAATCTCCCGCTTCGCGGTCGCCCACTCTCCCTTAGACGAGTAAGCCGTAACGAGTTGCCAGCGGTCGGCGCGGGTGAGTCCACCGATCCGGTTGGGGTTCTTGCCCCGGAGCGCTTCCAGCCGATTGATGGCACCATCAGGGTCGCCGGACTCGAGTGCGATTGCGGCCAGGGACGACTCGGCAGCGGCCAGGAGCGAGAGTCCGCCATCGACTTCCTTGGTCGGCTTGGCCCGAGCGATTTCTTCGAGCGACTCCCGCGCTTCCTCGGTCGACCCGGTGCTGCTATCGAGCTGAGCCTTCCAGAACTGGACGAGCTTGTTGCCGGGATCTTTCTTGAGAGCGGCATCAAAGTGAGCGACCGCCCCCGTCAGGTCGTTCTCGTCGAGCGAGAGCTGAGCATCGAGCAGGTCGCCAATCGCGGCCTCTTTCCAGCGTGTCCGGATCTTGGCAATGGTCGCCGCGACCGCGGCGTGGTCGTGCTTCCTGAGGTCGAGCAGGGCGAGTTGGACCAGCGGCCCGGAATTGTCGCTGCGATCGGCCACGCTCAACAAGAGCTTACGGGCGTCTTCGGGCTTGTTGAGAGTGTCGGAAAGCAACTGGGCTCGCGTCAGCGTGATCGCGATGTTGTCGGGGTTACGGTCAATGTATTGGGCCAGGACGGCGTCCGCCTCTTCCGGCTTATCCGCTTTCGCCAGCATGGCGGCGTCAAGTCCCACGAGCTCATCGCTGTCGGGATATTTCTTGCGGGCGTCGTCGAGGGCGGCTCTCGCTTCGGTGGTCTTATCCTGCTCTTGAAGGATCAGGACGGCGAGGTGCTCGACGGGGGGGCCTCCGGCATTTTGCGCCCGGAGTGATTCGATCCGCTTGAGGGCCTGTTCCGGGCGTCCGAGCTGGACATCGATCTGGGCCAGTCGAAGCTGGACAGGGGGCGTGGGCGTCTCGCCTTTGGCGAAGGATCTCTCGTATTCGGCAAGTGCGACCTCGAGGTCCTCGGGACTACGCCGAGCCTGGTGGATTTCTCCCTTCAACAGGTGAAGCGTGGCCTCGAGTTCGCGGGGTTGACGCCCCTGGGCGACCTGCGCGAGCAGGCTGTCGACGATCGGCCCGGCCTCTTCGGGATAGCCCGCCTGAACGATCGACCAAGCCGCCCAGATCTGGTACTGGGGTTCGAGAGTGCCCATCCGCATCGCACGCTGGAGATATTGCCGACCGAGACCGGTCTCCATCGAGAGGACCAAGGCCACACCGTACCGTGCCTGGGCCTCGGCGAATTCCGGAAGTTGAGCGGCGGCAATCTTCAGATGATTCAGTGCGCTGGCGCGGAGCTTCACTTGAGCCGGATTAGGCGCGGTGGTGGGCGGTGTCTTTCCTCGGGCCGTCGCACTCACTCCGGAGTTTTCCAGTTCGATAGAGCCTTGGAAAAGATGGCCCAGCCCCTGGTAGATCGTCGAAGAACTCTCGACGAGCTTGGCGATATGCGGCCCGGCCTTGTCGAATCGCTCTTTGTCTTCAGAATTGCTCAGTGCCACTTCGACGGCGATGGTGTGCAACCCAAGCACGGTCTCGGCATTGTTTGGGCGGGTTACCAGCGGCAACCGGAGGGCCTTTTCGACAATCGCGAGGCACTCCGTCCGCTTCGCCCGGAACCGCAAATGCTCGGCATAGCTCAGGTAGACCTGAAGTTCCGGCCGGTTCACTTCCTCAAGCGCCTTCTGAAAGAGGCTTTCGACGTTTGCGTCGATCGCATCGACCAGTCCGGTCAGCGAGGCCCGTGTTTTCGGTTCGGAGGTGGCGGCGATCTGGAGAAGCGATCTCTGGACCCCTTCCAGAAGAGCGCTGAGACGAGCGATCCGGGGAGGAGCCAGCGGCGAGCCCGCGAGGACAGTCTGGACCTCGGCCTGGAGCGCGTTGACCCTCGCGGCCAATTCGACGGGGTCGGTCGTCGACAAAACATCGAGCTCACGAAGCCGGAGCAGGGCCATCCGATCGAGCGCGTCGGCATCCGCGGGAAGGCTCAGGGTTCGTGTCTGCTTCAAGATCTCTTCGACGGTCGACTTGTCATGGAGGTGTTGGGCGAGTTTCGACTTGATCCAGTTGATCCGGACCGGCGCGGCCTTGGCGGTGATCAGGGCTTCGAGGTGCCGCTTGACGTCAGGAATCTTGGGCGATTTTTCTTCGAGCGTCTCGGCGGCGAGCACGTAGCGTGCGTCACCATTGCTCGGCTCCAGCTCGAGCACCTGGTTCGCCCAGAAAAGGGAGTCGGACCCGACACCGCGTCTGATGGCATCGTCAAGCAGGAGGCGCCTTGGTTCCTTCAGCGTCTTTCCATATCGAGTGGCGGTGATGAGCGACTCGATCCGGCCGTACTGGATCTCCGCCTTCTTCTCGGGCGGCACCTGTTCGGCCCACTCACCGTACATCTTCGCGATCTCTTCATGGATCGCGGCGTTCCGGCCATCCTTCTGGAGGGCACGCTTGTAATGGATCAGCGCCTTCTCGTACTGCTTGGCGGATCGTGCGGCCCTCGCCTGCGGCAAGATATCGCTCGAACCTCGAGGGATTAAGGTGTAGGCAATGGCAACGACGCCAACTACGGCGATGACAAGAAACAGTCCGGAGAGGACCAAAAGGGGTTTCCAGCGGACGGTCATCGGGCTCATCTCCTTCAGCTCATGGTGCCGGACCGCGACGATCGTGGGGACTCCCGAACGCTCGACCATCCGGGTCTGAGGTGCGGACCAAAGGTGCGCGGCGATGGAAAACCAGTCGAAGCAGGGGCTGACAGCCTAACCAGGCACACGCTCAGACCGGATCGGTGGGAATTCCGGACGAAGCACAGCGTACCTGACGCGAGGGAACGGACCCCGTTCCTACACGCTGCCAAGAATCAACACATGCCACGGGAGGGCTGGCGTACAAAAAAAAGGAATGCGAAGACCGAGAGGAAGGGGGGAACGGCAATGCCTTCTGCCCTGATACCTCAGCGAGGTCGCAATCCGTTGCAGTTCGTGCACCACATCCGGGCAGCGTGCCAGGATAGAGACTCCGCTCAGAGACTTCAAGCAAATTCGCCCACTCCCGGCGCGGGTCGCTGATGCTCGAAATCACTGTGTGGCCAGCGCTTGACTCGAAATCAACAGCCGGAACCCGACAGGTCATGAAAAAAAAGACACGTGCCGCTTGCTCACCGGCACGAGGCGGCCAGTGAATCGAGCGGAACGTGTCAAAAAAGGATCAACGCGTACTCGAGAACCGACGGGTCGTTTTCGATCCAGAGATGCCGTTTGAGCGTGCGTCGGACACAACTCACGGCCCGATGAACGTGGCCCGCAACGCGCTGCTCCGGTCTCCCGTAGTCGCTTGCAGGCCGATCGCCATCAGCGGCGGGTTGAAATCTCGGTACGACGAGCCGCCTCACGCGTCTCACGTTCGACGGTCGAAACGCGAAGCTTATCGAAGACCGGAGACCAATGCGGCTGCCCCTTGGCGAGCACGAAGTCGTGCCCCCAGCAGTGCGGACAGAGCCCCCGATCGGCCAGGTCGACGTGACAGTAGCGTTCGGGATTCTTCATGAATTGAGCGCGACTGATCTCGTCAGCACAGAGATAGAGATGGCCTTGGAAGAGAATTCCGAAGCGAGCCTCACCCGGCTTGACGTTTCCACGGTCGACCTGATGAACCGGGCAGCGGCCACTGTTGACCGGGATGAACCGTTCCGGTTGCCTCTGGAACGTCCCTCGGACGATTGGGTTGGCGAAGCGGTAGACGCGGCCCTCGTGCTCCAGGCTCAGGGCATGTTGTCCCTGAACGAGCCGATGCTCCTGGACCAGACTGACCGGGCAAAAACCGGCCAGCGCCAGGCTTTCCTCGGCCCGGGTTGCGGAAGGAGCAGCGGCCTTCGACTCCCGGGCGGGCGCTGACCCCTTCGCGAGCGAGGCTTGCTCGACGCGAGCCCGGGCCGACTCGAGGAAGGAGTGGAATGTCTCTGGGTCCAGATACCCCTCGTGTTTGGCGACAATCTCACCCGCGGGGGAGACAAGGATCGTGGCAGGAAGTCCGGCCACGCCGAGTTGCGTCGCTAATTCTTCATTTGTGTCGGATTGAAGCTTAATGGGAACGAAATGTTCGCGTGACTGCCCGATGACTTTGGGATGGATAAACGATTCGCGATCCATCAGCGTACAAAAATGGCACCAAGAACCCGTAAATTGGATCCAAAGCAATCGATGCTTGGCTTTTGCCTCGGCATTGGCGCGTTGAATGTCGGATCGCCACTCGATCCCGCCGGGGCCGGCCGCTTCGGCCACTCTTCCATCCAGCCACACCGAACCGAATCCAAGGAGGGCGACGAGGCCCATCCCGATCGACCGGGACTTGCGTGGAGTCATAGAGCATCTCCGTCGTTCGGCGTCGTATTTTAAGAAGCTCTGGGAGCCAGAAATGCGTCGTTGAACGCGACACACTCCATCCGTGGAGATGCCACCCGAAATGTGACAAGCGGGCCAAACCATTGGCAGGCAAGGGATCTGCTTGATTCCCGCTTTTACATCGGCCCATATCCGAAAGGACTTGATCGAAACGAGAGCCGCCGGGCGGCGCATCTCGTTGACATCTCGGGAGGTTCCGCTCCGGCCAATTAGAAGGATCACTCGGGATCTAAGGCGGAGCGAATCTGGGCGAAACGACGGCGAGCCGACGAGTCCTGCCGCTCCGACCCATTGTGCCGATTGCGACTCGGGAATCCAGGGGCGCAGCCGAACGGCCGGACCTTTTCAGGATCCGACCGTTCGCGGCCAAGTCAATCGACTGGCAGTGAGGATGTGCGTCGTGGAGGAGGGACGCCGCTCCGTCACGAAGCGGCGCTGCCGGGGTCAGTAGAGTCGCGATCTTTTGCCGCGAAGGGCGAGCGGAGGCTGAAGCAACTCATTGAGAATGATGGCCTCGCGCAACTTCGCCGGAGAGCTCAAGAGAATCGTGATATCATTGCTTGAAAGGGCCGCCAGGACAGCCGACTTGGGGGGTGAGTGCGGCGTCGCGGCGACCTCCTGGCTCACCGGCGTCGACAGCGGCACCACCATCTTCTTGAGCGGTGTGAGATCCATTTCCCGGCTCAGTTGCCCGGACGGTTCTGGACTCATCGATGCGCTCAGAGCGCGCGGGGTCGCCAGATCTTGTGTTCGCTTTGCCGGCGTCACCGGCGCGGACCGAGCACGAAACCCGCGTCGCTGTCCCGCCCCCGAATTCGGCCGCGCACCAAGCGGCGGGGTCGGACGACGGGGATCGGCCTCGATGATGAGGATCTCATCATCGGGCCGCCCTTGGGTTCGGCGCTCCTGGTTCGCGGGGGCCGGCGGCCGCAGCGACACGTCGCGTGAGAACGATTCCATCCGGCGCTCAGGCGGACGGGCCAATGAAGGAGGTCCCCCCGACCCCGGCGGTCTCGGTCCCGGAGGACCAGGAGGTCGCCCCGTCCGCGGAGGCAGAGGTTGGGCCTCCCGGTTGATCAGTGAGGTCAACGCCCAGATGGCCAGGAAGGTCAATGGAACGATGAATTGAAAGAGATTGACACCATTTCCCACCGACTCATCCTCCGATCTCTTGGAGCACTGTCGTTGGCTCGGCCAAAGCAACCGAGGTCAACGGCAGCGAAGCGGTCAGCCGCTGGTTACCTCGCGCCTCGAATTGCCGGTGCCGCCGATGGCCGACCTCATCTCGGTGTCAGCCTGAATGTTGCGTAGATGGTAATAATCGGTGACCCCGAGATTGCCCTGGCGGAACGCTTCGGCAATCGCGAGCGGCACTTCGGCCTCGGCCAGCACGACCTTGGCACGGTTAGACTGAACCTGCGCGATCATCTCCTGTTCGGAGGCCACCGCGAATGCACGGCGTTCTTCGGCCTTGGCGCGGGCCACGCGGGTGTCGGCTTCAGCCTGGAGCGCCTGGAGATTGGCGCCGATGTTGTCGCCCACGTCGATGTCGGCGATGTCGATCGAGAGGATCTCGTAGGCCGTCCCGGCGTCGAGTCCCTTCTCGAGCACGCGTTTGGAGATTGAGTCCGGCTTCTCGAGCACCTGGTTGTGGGTATCGGCCGACCCAATGGCGTTGACGATCCCCTCGCCGACGCGTGCGATGATCGTCTCATCGGTGGCACCGCCGACCAGCCGGTCGATGTTCGTCCGGACTGTCACCTTGGCCTTCACCTTGAGTTGAATGCCGTTCTTGGCCACGCCATCGATCGTGAGTCGTCCCTGCGACGGGTCGGGGCAGGGGATGACCTTGGGATTGACGCTGGTCTGGACGGCTTCGAGGACGTTACGTCCGGCCAGGTCGATCGCGGCGGCCCGTTTATAGGACAGTGGGATATCTGCTCGGTTGGCGGCGATCAAGGCGCGAACGACGTTCGGCACATTGCCACCAGCCAGGTAGTGCGCCTCCAGGCTCTGGGTGGTCACCCCGTCCTTCTCGGCAAGACCCGCCTGGTAGGCCATGATCTTCGAGCGAACGATAATGTTTGGGTTGACCTTTCGGAACGACATCCCGACCAGTTCGAGGATCCCGACGTTCGCGCCGGTCATCTTCGCCTGAATCCAGAGGTTGAAATATTTAGCAAAAAAGATACAAGCAACAAGCGAGAACATCGCGATCGCGATGATCCCGAGCACGACGTAAGTCGACCAGGCAGACATCGGTGCTGGTCCTTGCGCCAACAGGGTGAAGCTCATTCGGAGTCCTCTCGTATAAACGGCCGTTCTCAGGCCGTCGTTGAGCGTCGAAGCCAGGGTGGCGGAAAGCGATTCGTCGCTGATTCACGGAAATTTGTTGCCACGACAGGCCACGTCGCACGAATCACATCAAAACAGGTCAGCCGGGTTCGTTTCAGGTTCAGGCGCTGGTGCTGGCTTGACCAGGACCTCTTCCAGGGTTGGGTCGTGAGCAGTCCGCACAATCAACTGGCCGCCTCGCACCCGGACGGCCTGGATCAGGGAACCGGGGGGAATCAGCCCCTCCTCGGCAAGGCCATCGAGCCGGCGACCGTCGAAGTCGACCATGCCCGAGGGTCGCAAGGGGGTCAAGGCCCGGCCCAGCTGACCGACCAGGTGATCCAACCTTTGGCTCGAGTGCGACGCCTCAATATCTTCGGGATCGGGAGGCTTCAGGAGGACGCGTTTGCCCAGGGGAGTCCGTGGCCAGAGGTAGACTCCCAGCGCGACCACCAGGGGCATCAGGAGAAAATCAGCCAGCAAGAAGATCAGCCCCAGTTCAGTCGACTGTTCAAACGCCCTCCAGAGACTCAAGGCGATGCAGCAGAGGGCCAGCAGCCCGATTAACCCACCCGAGGGAATGAACACTTCGGCGATCAACAGGATCAAACCAAACGCAAGGAGAAGAAGCGGCCAGGCCAGCGTGCTCATGACTCCCACACTTTTGTTGGGGGGATGGGGAGACATTCCATCAAGTTGGACGAGCCATCGTTACTCGTGGAGGCGGCACCCCTTCCGTAGTTTAAATCACTCGGAGGGACGAAAGCTAATTCTCTTCCGGAACATTGCCGATTTGCCGGCCGATCGTCCGTCCGGATTCACGAGCCGATGCGTTTGACCGTCACCCGAGATCCGTGAACGTCGATCACCTCGACAAGGCTGTCGGGTTCGATGAAATAGCCGTCGGCGGTCACGTCGAGGAGCATTTCGCCGAACCGGGCCTTCCCGGACGGGCGGAGCATGGTCGTCGTCCGGCCGGTCTCGCCGATCAGGAACCCCAGCGATTCATACCCTTCGAGCGATGGCTTGACGATCGCGTCATCCATGCCGCTCCCGGTCCAGGGCTCAGGCTTGAGGACCAGCCGATTGAACAGGGGGAGGGACGGAAAATAGCGAGCGATGACCACGGCGCCGGCACCGACTGCAACCATCGCCACGGTGATCTGGATCAGCGTATAAGCCAGCTCGCGATACTCGTATTCTTGCGTCGGCCACACAAACGTGTGGCTGGCCATCACGATACTGGTCAGGATCAGCAGGACCCCGCTCATCCCGAACACGCCGAAGCCGGGGAAGACGAACAGTTCGAGAGCCAGGCAGACGAGCCCGACGAGGAACAGGATGATCTCAAGCTGGTCGGCGGTTCCGCTGAGGTAGTGGCTCCAGAAAAAGAGCAGGAAGGCCAAGGCCGACGTAATGGCCGGCAGGCCGATTCCAGGGAGCTTTAGCTCCAGCACCAGCATGAAAAGGCCGACGAACAGCAGGATCCAGCTCACGATCGGGTCGGTCAGGACCGTCACCAGCGTATCGACCCATGTCGGGCCGTCGACCCGGATCTGCTTTCCCCGGAGCCCATAGAGTGCCAGGAAGTCGTCCTTCTCGTTGACCATCTGCCCGAGACCATACGAGACCGCGTCTTCGGCCGTCACCGTCAGGACCTCGCCACTACTCTTGCGTACCCGCGGGTTCAGATAGCGGCCCGGTTCGGCCTGAATGTCCGACTGAAGCACCTGGCTCACGGCCCCCGTCTTGTTATCGGTCGCCTCAATCACCTCCACGTCGGGATCGACCATGGCGCGAGCGATGGCAGCGGGATGGCCCTTCTGCTCGGCCAGGTTGGCGGCCCGATTGGCGATCGCCTGGATTTGGCCCTCGTTCAAGGGGACGACTTGCCCCCGACCGACGACGAGTTGGCGGACGTCGCCCATCTCAGACCCTTTGCGGAAGACGATCTCGTTGCAGGCGAGGGCCGCCAAGATTGACACCCCGATGGCGCGGTCATTGATGAACGCAACGGTCTTCATATCCTTGATCCCGGCGATCATGTCAGCGATGCCATCGGCAGGCATATCAATGCCCCCCTCGCTGTTGATCTCGAAGAAGACCAGGTTCACTTTCTCTTGACGCGCCTGTTCAATCCGCCGCGTGAGATACGACCGCTGCACCGTGTCGAGTGGCCCATCGATCTTGATCCAGACCGGTCGAAGCACTTGCCCAAGCGTCGGGTCATCGGCCGTGGAGCGGCCCGAGATCCGATAGATCTTCACCAACTCGGCCGGGTAGTCGGTCGTCAGCTTGGAGAACCCTTCTTCGCGGGCGCGTTTGGCGGTAATGACGCCGCGCTGACCCCCCTCCCAGGCGGGCACGTCTTCGAGGATCTGGTGGGTTTTCTTGAACTCCGCCAGATTGTCGGCGAGCACGTAATGGATCTGCTTATCCGTGGTCCGGATCACGCGGAGATCGGCTGTCCGATCGACCAGGCCGAGCAGGAGGTCGCGATCGCGGACCTTGGTGTCGGCCAGGGTTCGGATGATATCCTGGATTTCCCGGCGCGGGGTTTCGTCCTCCGGGGTGATCGGCCCGATGGTCGCCTGCGACCCCATCACGAGCTCATCGCAGGCCAGAGCGGCGAGGACAGCGTAACCCTTGAGAGGTTCGGGAACGTAGGCTACGGTCGTCTTGGCCCCCCCCAGATTCCTCATCAGGTAGAACGCGAGATCGTACGACATCCCGAACGTGCTATGTCCCGGAGCGGTTTCCCCGGGCCGAAACTCGAAAACGAGAATCGGGAGCTTGCCGTGAGCGGCCCCCGCGCTGCGATCGACGAATTGTCGGGTCGCCGCGCGGACCTGCTCGAGCGTCTTGTCGGTGATCGGTTCTGTGATCGTGAAAAACTGGCCGGGATAGGTATCGTTGGGTACGGCGGCGGGAGGTTGGGCCTGAACGAGGCCGCCGAGAATCGAGGTCAGAACCGTCAAGAAGCACGCCCAGGAGAGCAGACGACCTGAACCACGCGGGCAAATCATTGAGTCGGACTCCCTCCGAGAATCAGCCGGGGCATCCACCTCGCGACCGAACTCCCCCAAACGCGGGGGCGATAAGGGTTCCGGCTCAGCAACCGACCCCTCCCGCCCGGTCCTGGCGGTGCAGAGGAAGCACGAGGACGGCCCGGAGGACCGGCCACCTCACCCGATTATATGCCTCTGAAAAATCACCGTCAAACTTACGGTCTCTCGGGGAGCAACCGGCTCGCTTCCGCTTGCTCTCACAGCATCGTTTCAAACGCAAAAATTAAAAAAAGAAAGGCGAGGCACCATGGCCTCGCCCTCACGCAAATCTGTCCTCTGACTTCGACCGGCAATCAGCGCACATTTCCGCCCTGGGTGCCGCGACGGAGCGGCGCCTGGCGGGTATCTCCGGTTCGAGGGGCTTGAGCGGGGACGGGGGACGGAGCCGCCTGGCTCTCATCCTTGTTGTAGAGAATCTTCCAGGGGGGCCCCAGCTTCTGGCCTTGGAAGTTCGCCGCCATGACGGGCGCATTCGGTTTGATTCCGGAAATCACAAAATACTTTTTGCTCTTCCCTTCCGGATCAAGCAAGACGATCTGGGTCGGCAACAGCATGTTCCTGTCGAGTTCGACCCACGCCGCACTGAAGCATTCCTTATCAATCGGAAGCTGCGGCAAGACAGAAATGACGTAGCATTTCTCATTCTCGCTGAGCAGTTTCATCAGATAGCGTTTACGCGCTTCCTCCGCCTGAAAGTTGAACAGGAACGGCAGCGGACCTTCCTGAAGTGCGCGTTGGCGTTGCTGCACGCCCAGTTCATGGACGAATACCTGATGGGTATCACTTCGGTATTGCCAGACTTCCTTACCCGTGCAGACGATCCGCTCATGCGGGACGAGTTGTCTCGGCTTCCCCTCCGTGGTGACGACCTTCTGGAAGTCGAGCCAGGCCTGGTTCGGGCTCTTGAACATAGCCCGCCCTTCGTACTCCTCGTCGTCCCACTTGGCGGATTTGTCGACCCGCCGGATCTTGACGTCCAAGCTCCGGAGTTGGGTGCTCTGCTTCGCCCACTTGGCCAGAAGCAGTTGCATTCGCGACCCGTCCGGATCGATCGGAGGTGCCGCGGCCTTTCCGGCCGCCGGCGCTGCCGGCCGGGCCTGCTGTTGCGCCGATGCCGGATCGACCAATGTGGCCCAGAACACCACGGCCAGAGACAAGACCATCTTTATGGACCATCGCATGGGCAACCCTCCTCCGTGGGACTGGCCTTCGCCTCGTTATTACCGGAGTACGTTTCACACCGGCGCGGCAAACCTATCAGAGATCGGCCCAGCCCGCCAGACCAGCCCTTTCGACACCGCCCCATCGCATCGACTTACTTCATCCGCCCTGGAATCGAGCACTCGTGCCAGCTTCAAAAGCGGTGAGAAGAAGCACTCCCAGCAACATCGTTCGGGAATGAACCACTCGCGACCGACCGTCCGGGGATTTCAATTCAACCGCGTGGCCGATCTCCAATTAAAGCCTCGCCTCACCCGCCACCAATTCATCAACGACTTACAACGATTCAGCGGTCAGAATCAGATCTCCCCGTTGGGCGGGGGACTTTCTCACCGCCGATGCCAGGACCAGTGGACAGCGCGGACACTTTGGGCGGCCAAGGCAGCCCGAGGAGCCGAAGCAAGGCTCTGCCGGAAAAGGACTTCTGCGCCACCTACTGCCTACGCGACCACTACTGAAACTGTCCTCGCTTGTCCACCCTCGCTGAGAAAGTCCCGTTGGGCGGGCACACACCACCACCTTAACCTTCGCGCTGGCAAGGAGATAGGCATGATGGGCGAGACCCACCCCTACGGGGATCGTTGGAACCTCGATGATGCCGCGGCCGATTGCGTTGAGGTAGGAGGAAACGGGTACAGCGAAGCTTGACGTAGCAAACGCCCACTACCCTAAGTTTTCCTAGTTTGTCGGATTCGCGGTGCGCCGCATGTTTGGACTTGGCCCGCCGAACACTCCTCGATTGGATTGTTTTTTCTGCCGGAGCCGTGAAGGAACGTGATTTGCACAGGCAGTGAAGGCCAGAGCCGTTTCTCTCGTTGAGCCATCAAAAACAACGCTTGGAGCCTGCGATGAGCCTGGAACCGATTCGAGAGATCGCTCCTCCCGCTTGGCCGCTCCCCTTGATCGGTCTGCCACCACGGGGTCCGCGTCGAGCCGCTTGACGATCTTGGGTTCCCGCCGGAGAATGATCGAGACGTCGTTCCCGCGCCCGTCGTGGACGTGGGACGGCTCGAAAGGATCCCCGGCCTTGTGAGCCCCAGGAACGTCACGATGGCGTCCCTCGACCGACCCAAGCTCCGGCCCCTGTCAGCCCGACGCTTTGAGCATCAGGGGCAGACGTACGCAGCGATCGCCGACCCACTCGGTGTCTTTCTCGAGCCCGTCTTGATTCCGCTCGACGGCTATCAATGGGTCGTCCGCCACTTCGATGGCGAGACGCCCCTGAGCGAGATTCAGGCCCGAGTGCTCCGCGAGACCGGCCAACTGATCACGACGGCACAGCTCGAGGAATTGGTCGATCAACTCGATCGCGCCCTGGTCCTCGACGGTCCGACGTTCGCCGCCTACCACGAGTCGTACCAACGCGAACAGGTGCGGCCCGCCGCCCTGGCGGGACGATCCTACGCCGGCACCGAGCGAGCGCTTCGGTCGCAGCTTGCTCGCTACTTCGCTCATGCCGACGGATCGGGCCTACCGCAACCCGAACCCCAGACCGTGCCGGCTCGGCTACGAGGTGTACTGAGCCCTCATATCGACTTCCAGCGCGGCGGGTTGGTCTACACCTGGTCTTACAAGGAGCTGGTCGAGCGATCCGACGCCGACACGTTCGTGATCCTGGGCGTGGCTCATCAGTATTGTCGAAATCGTTTCGCATTGACCCGCAAGGACTTCGAGACGCCGCTCGGTCGAGTCCCAACCAACCGTGACTACGTCGATCGGATCGCTTCGTTGGCCGGACAGAACCTCTTCGAGGATGAACTCTCGCATCGAACCGAGCACTCGATCGAGTTTCAGGTCGTATTTCTCCAGTACCTCCTGGGTGGCATCCGCGAGTTCTCGATCGTGCCGATCCTGGTCGGCTCGTTCCACGACTTGATGGATGCGGGAACCGACCCGATCGAGTCCGCCGACGTGCGCCGATTTGTTGAGGCGCTGCACGCCGCGGAAGCGGCCCATGGCAAGAAGGTCGCGTATATTGGCGGGATTGACCTCTGCCACGTCGGCCCGGAGTTCGGCGATCCCGAGTTGCTCGATCCCGAAATCCTGGCGGAAGTGCGTTCGTTCGACCGAGCGATGCTCGCCCGCGCCGCCGCTCGCGACGCGGCGGGTTGGTTCGGGACGGCGGCCGAGATCGGCAATCGTTGGCGAGTCTGTGGATTGGCCGCGGCCTACACGATGCTTCACGCGATGGGACCCGCGCGGGGCACGCTCCTCAAATATGACCAGGCCGTCGATGACGGACGCACCTGCTGCGTCAGTTTTGCCAGCCTCGCGTTTGAAGTTCATGAAGAATCCAGCCCCTTAGCCGAGGTCCAGACCCGTGCCTGACCGTCCCGCGCCGGCTGTCGAGACGCCCGAAATTCCTTCACGGCCGCCGTGCCCGGCGCCTGCTGATTTCCGGGCGGAGGTCGCTACGTACGACCGGCTGGCGGAGCACGCGATCTGGGAGGGTCCGCGTTACCGGATGCGCTATCGGGTGCTCGGCCAAGGGCCCCCTCTGATCCTTGCCCCAGGCATTGCAGCGACCTATCGCGGCTATGCCCTCATGCTCAACCGGCTCTCGAGCCGGTTCCGGACGGTCATCTTCGACTACCCAGGAGATCATCCCGACGACGGGGCCAGACTGGGACGGATTACCCACGACCACATTGTCGACGACCTCTTCGGCCTCATTGATCACCTCAACATCGGCCGTGCCTTCTTGACGGGCCTCTCGTTCGGTTCCACGGTCGTGCTTCGGGCGCTCCACCGAGAGCCGAGGCGATTTCCCAAGGGGGTCGTGCAAGGGGCGTTCGCTCACCGGCGGTTCTCCGCGGCCGAACGCCTGGCGCTGTCCTTCGGTCGTCATCTCCCGGGCAAGAGTTCGCGACTGCCTTGGCGTGAGCAGGTTCTCGCCTACAACAGCAAGAGCCACTTCCCCTCGATCATCGAGGACCGCTGGCCCTATTATCTCGAGCAGAACGGCCTCACCCCAATCGCGGCACTGGCCCATCGGCTCGACCTAGTCACCCGGCTCGACCTTCGTCCGATCCTCCCCGAAATACGCAACCCCGTCCTCCTGCTCCAGGGGAACGAGGACCGGATCGTTGTCCGCCGCTACTTCGACGAACTGAATGCCGCCTTGCCAGCCGCCGAGGGGGTCATCATGCCTCTGGTCGGCCACCAGCCGCACTACACACACGCCGAGGCGCTGGCACAAGTGACCGCCGACTGGCTGCTCCCTTGTGCGCCCGAGGGTTGCCCCAACGAGCCCAAATCATGAGTGGGAGCCTGAGCTCCGGATCTGATCGACGCAAGCCGTGCCGTCTTGTTGCGAGGGTCCGAACTCAGATCGGCGCTCGATCTATCCTGACGAGTCTCTCCGGTTTACAATAAAACGCTCGTCGGCGTGGCGGTCGTCGCGAACCAACGAAAACTCATCTATTGAGGATGTCGACCTTGGCCGAATCTCGCTCGAAGCTGGTGATTGTAGGGATCGGCGACGACGGCCTCGCCGGGATGACCGAGTCGGCGCGTCGGATCGTGGCCGAGGCCGAGGTGATCCTGGGCGCTCCGGCGACACTCGCGCTACTCGACGGCCTGGGCGGCCGACGAGAGCCGCTCGAACCCGATATGCCCGCCGCGCTCCGGCAAGTGCGTGAGGCGTTCGCATCGCAACGAGCCGTGCTGGTGAGCGGGGGCGATCCGCTCTTCTATGGCGTGGCACGATACCTGTGCGACCGCCTGGGTAAGGATCAGTTTGAGGTCATTCCCCACGTCAGCAGCATGCAGCTCGCCTTCGCGCGAGTCAAGGAGAGCTGGGAGGACGCCTACCTGACCAGCCTCGCCGGACGACCGCTCGAAGCGATCGTCGATCGGATCCGGACGGCCGAGAAAGTGGGGCTCTTTTCCAGCGACGAGCACCCGCCGAACCGCTTGGCTCGAGCGCTCCTCGAGCGTGGGATCGACTACTTCCGCGCCTATGTCTGTGAAAATCTCGGCTCGCCCGACGAGCGGGTGACCCAGGCTGAGCTGACCGATCTGGCCAGCATGGACTTCGACCCGCTCAACGTCCTGATCCTGATCCGAAAGCCGAATCGCCCCGACCAGGCCAGCCGCGCGGGGCGGCACCGTCTCTTCGGCAACGCCGACGATGTGTTCGCCCAGACGCTGCCCAAGCGTGGTTTGATCACCCAGGCCGAGGTCCGCTCGATCGCCCTGGCTCAGCTCGATATCAGGCCGGATAGCGTGGTCTGGGACATCGGCGCGGGTTCCGGTTCGGTGGCCATCGAGGCCGCCCAACTGGCCCATCAAGGCATCGTCTACGCCGTCGAGCCCGAGGCGGCCGACGTGGCCTTGATCGAGGCCAATGCCGAGTCGTTCGGAGTGCCCAACGTCCGCCCGGTCGCGGGCCGCGCTCCGGAAGTGCTCGCGAGCTTGCCCGATCCCGACGCGATCTTTGTCGGCGGCACCGGCCGACAGGTCGTGCTCGTCCTCCGTACGGCCTACGCTCGGCTCTGTCCGGGGGGCCGAATGGCGGTGAACGTCGTCACGATCGACGGACTGGCCACCGCGCTCGAAACGCTCAAAAAGCTCACCTCGGAAGTCCAGGTCTGGAATATCTCGATCGCACGCGGAATCGAGCAGATGGACCGGGTGCGGTTCGAGGCGATTAACCCCACCTTTCTCCTCGCCGTCACCAAAACGCCGGACGTGAGCGACTGAAACTTTCGCGATTCCCGTCCCTCGGTTGTGAGAAGCCGAGGGCGGCAGGTATACTGGCGGGAAAGGGACATCACATTGGTCGCTTCTGAATCGCGGCCGCACGAGGAATGGGCAGCATGGCCGAGGCCGTCGACACGGAGCTGGATCTGATCGCTGTCGGCGCACACCCCGACGATGTCGAGATCGCATGCGGTGGAACTTTGGCACGCCTGGTTCGGAAGGGATATAACGTCGGGATCGTCGATCTGACCGACGGCGAGCCAACACCGCTTTCCGCCGGCCCCGACATCCGGCTCGCCGAAGCGGAGCGAGCGGCCAAAATCCTCGGCGTCCAGGTTCGAATCAACCTGAACCTGCCAAACCGTCGGCTCTTCGATAACTTCGAGGCGCGTGTGGCTCTGGCCAAGGTGTTCCGAAAATACCGACCCAAAGTGGTGCTGGGCTTCGGTGGCAAAACCGTGCTCGCCTCGCCCGACCACTACCAAGCCATGTTGATCACCGATGCTGCCGTCTTCTACAGTCGGCTCACGAAGTGGGACGAGCATTTCGATAACCTGCCGGTCCACACGATCACGAATCAGCTAAGCTTCCCGATTGCAATTCACGGGTTAGACTTGCCCGAGGCCTCAGGCTACATTGTCGCCGACATCGGCAGCACGCTTGACGTGAAGATCGAGGCGGTTCGCGCTTACGCCACCCAGTTTCCCGCCAATAAGGCGGGGATCTTCGGTGCCGTCGAAACCATGAACCGTTACCACGGGCTGACGGCCGGTTTCGAGGCGGGAGAGTTGTTCATGACTTATCGCTCGGTGGGGATCGACGACCTGATGCGATGGGCCAGCCCCGGCCACGCGCGTTCGTGAACCGCCGAATTCCAGACTGTAAGTTCCGATCCAGGCGCATTGCGCTCGTTCGGTGAAAGAAGGCGGTCGAGGTGAGTTGGTACTCGCGGTTCCTTTCATGGCTGAGGAATTTGATGAACGACTTCGTGGGGAAGTCTTCGGAAACTCGTGGCCAGAGCGACCTGGACGCCACCGCTGACCACCCCACGCCCCCGCCGCTGACGGTCCGCTCGAGTGGCCTGAAGCTCCTCGTTGGCGTGGTCTCGACGGTGGGCCGCTACCGCGAACACAACGAAGACAATTACTTCGTACCGGGCCGAAAATCGGTCCGATTTGACGCCCCGTCGGCCCCGGAAGGGAGCGGCGAGACCGTCTTGTCGTCACTCGACCCCTCGTCCAACGTGCTCTTTATCGTCGCCGACGGTATGGGAGGGCAGCAGGCGGGCGAGCAGGCGAGCAAGATGGCCGTCGAGTTGATCCCGCGTGCCGTCTCACGGCGGCTCGGATCGGATGAATCGGACCCGAAAGTGGTACAAGGGCTGATTCGTGATTCGGTCGCCGACGCCAATCAGGAGATCCTCGGCTGTTCGGGAGCCGTGGCCGAATTCTCGAACATGGGGACCACCGTTGTCCTCGCGCTCTTCCGACACGATCGTGTGTTTGTTGCGGGCATCGGTGATTCGAGGGCGTACCGCCTTCGCGGCGGTCAGTTCGAGCAACTTACCGAGGACCATTCCCTGGCCGATGCGCTGGGTCGCGCAGGCACGATCACCAAGGAAGAAGTCGCCAATCATAAGTTCAAGAATGTGCTCTACCTCTACCTCGGCAGCAAGGACGCACGGGGCGGACCCGAGGAAGTTCGGGTCCTCGACGTCCTGCCGGGCGACCGATTCCTGCTCGCGACTGACGGGCTGACAGGGGTCGTTCACGACGAGGAACTGGCCCGAGTGCTCCAGACTTGCGACGACCCGCAGAAGGCGGCGCGAGTCCTGATCGACCAGGCACTGGCCAATGACTCGAAGGACAATATCACCAGTTTGGTTATCCACGTGGTGAACGAGGTCGAACGCGCGACCTTGTAACGACCGCCTTCGTCGTTCCAGAAGTCGTCCTGAACCCCATGTTGACTACTGGGTCCGCTCCATTAACGAACCTCGATCGGTCGTGGTTTCCGACTCGTGGTCCGTTGTCAGGTCGCGCCAGGCGCCCGTCGCACACCGAATCCAGTGCTCGTGATCATCCGCCCCGGCGTTGTCGCCGGCATGAGTGGACCGTCCCAACCAAGGGGTCTGAGCATCATGCCGCGGCTTGACGACTTCCTGGCGAACCTGGCCACGAGCGGCTTGGTGCCCTCGGACGAGTTGGCCCGGGCCCGGGCCAACCTGCTACCGGGCGAACCAGGCGCCGATGCGGCTGTCCGCCTTGCCAAGTGGTTGATCCAGCTCGATCTCCTGACCCCGTACCAGGCCAGGAAGGTCCTCGCCGGTGCCACCCGTGGCTTCTTCCTCGGAGGCTACCGGATCCTCCGGCCGATCGGTGAGGGGGGGATGGGGAAGGTCTTTCTCGCCGCCCGCGACGGAAAACCGCAGCGGGTCGCAATCAAGGTGCTTCCTCCCAAGAAGGCCGCCGAGGAAGGACAGGCCTTACTTCGATTCCGCCGCGAAATGGAACTGTCGCGCCGAGCCAATCATCCCAACCTGGCGCGTACCCTCGACGTCGGCAGCGAGGGAAACGTTCATTTCATGGTGCTTGAGTACATTCCGGGCGACAGCCTCTATCACACGGTGAAGGGAAAAAACGGCGGCCCGCTTCGCGTCGCCGACACAGCGCGATTCTTCCTCAAAGTCCTCGACGGCCTCGAAGCCGCCCATAACTCCGGCCTGATCCATCGCGACATCAAGCCGTCGAACATCATGGTGACTCCCGACGGTGATGCCCGGATCCTCGACCTGGGGCTGGCCAAGGCGATCAACGAGGAGAGTCCGCTCACTCGCCCGAACGTTGTGATCGGTACGCTCGACTACGCCAGCCCCGAGCAACTCGGCAACGCCGCGCGGGCCGACCGCCGGAGCGACCTCTACAGTCTCGGCTGCACGCTCTACTTCACCCTCTCGGGCCGGGCCCCGTTTGAAGGGGGCGACGTCGTCAACAAGATCTTCAAGCAACGCATGGAAGATCCGGAGCCCCTGGAACGAGTGGCCCGCGGTGTCCCTGCAGCGTTCGCGGCGATCGTCCGCAAGCTCATGGCCAAGTCGCCCGACGATCGGTATCAGAACTGCGAGGAGCTTCGCCCCGACATCGCGCGCTGGACCGACCCGGAAAAAGTCAGGGCAATCCTCGGTACCGAGGCCGAATCGGCCAGCGCGTTCCGACCGCCCCCCCCCGAGTTGGAAGACGATGACCTCCGTCTGCTCTCCGTCGACGAGTCGCAAAGTTCCCAACCCTTCTCGCTCCGCGACCTGGGCGAGGCCGAGCCGGCCCTCGCCCCCATGCATCGCTCCCCCCCGCCCCCCGTCCCCGCCCTTGTCCTGCTCCCTGGTGAACGGGAACGACGCGAAGCCGCGAACCACGCCTACATAGGTCGTCGAACCGAGCCGGATGACTCACGATGGCTCGTCCACTTCGTCGCCATCGCACTCGTCATCGGGGTTCTCGCCATCTTGGGAATTACGCTACTCCGTTGAACTTTTCAGCAATGGCGCACCGTTTGCTTGGTCAAGGCACTGCACGCCTACGACACAAGCAATTCGCGTGGGATTTGAAGCGGGGGGACTTCCACAGATGGCTGTTTTTCACGGCTTGATTGCAAGCAAAACGGGCACGCCACTTCAGGGCGATGTGGTCGAAATCGGCTTATTACTGCCTGCAGATCGAGCCGACGCGCTGGTCGAACTCTCCAAACGACGCCACCAAAGCGTTGCCCAGATTCTCCGCGATCTCATCGACCGTGCGCTCACCGACGATGAGCTGGCCACACGCTGGTCCTGACCTCTTTTTTTTCAATTTGGGTACATTTGTTTAGATCCATCTTGTCAGAAGGTGATCGTTCGAGCGACAATTGGGGGAAGCTCGTCGAAAAAGTCGGCGAGCCGAGGGGGGTCTGCCTCAACCCATGTCACGCAACGATGGCCTGGACGGCTTTCTGCCGGTCGTGGCCGCCTGGTTTCGAACCACCTTCGGTGCGCCCACCCCTCCTCAGCAATCAGGCTGGCCGGCGATCGCCGAGGGCCGAAACACACTCATTTTCGCCCCCACCGGTTCGGGCAAAACACTGGCGGCATTCCTGGCCTGTCTTGACCATCTCTGGCGGACGCCAAGGCGTGCACCCGGGGCGCGAATCCTCTATATCTCACCGCTGAAGGCCCTGAACCAGGACGTCTATCGCAACCTTCAGATGCCTCTCGAGGGGATCTTGGAGACGGCTCGCGCAACCGGTACAGAGTTGGCTCCGCTCACGGTTGCGGTCCGGAGCGGTGATACGTCCCCGGCTGACCGCCAGAAGCTCGTCCGCAAGCCTCCCGACATCCTGATCACTACGCCCGAGTCGCTGCACCTGATGCTGACGAGCCGGGCCCGAGAGACTTTACGGTCACTCTCCCACGTGATCATTGATGAGATCCACGCCCTTTGCCCCAACAAACGCGGTGTGTTCCTCGCCCTCTTGCTGGAACGTCTGGAGGCGATCAACCCCAATGGGTTCGTCCGCGTGGGCCTTTCGGCCACCCAGCGGCCGCTCGACGAAGTCGCGCGGTACCTGGGCGGCTGCCGGATCAAAACCGGCCCCGGATCGAAGACTCGACTCGAACCGAGACCGGTGACGATCGTCGACACGGGGCACCGCAAAGAGCTCGACTTGCAAATCCTCGTGCCGTTCGAGCGGCCAGGACCCGTCGCCCCCGGCACGACCTGGCCCGCCATCGAACGCCGACTCCTCGAGCTCATTCGCGCGCACCGCTCGACGATCATCTTCGCCAACAACCGGCGGGTTGTGGAACGGCTGACCTCTCATCTGAACGAACTCGAAGAAGAACATGAGACGCCCGTCACCTCGCTGGTTCGCTCGCATCATGGCAGCCTGAGTCTGGAAGAACGGCGGAACACGGAAGAGGCTCTGAAGGGGGGCGAGCTTCAAGCCGTGGTGGCCACGGCGTCACTGGAACTCGGGATCGACATGGGCGCGGTCGACTTGGTCTGCCAGGTCGAATCGCCCGGCAGCGTAGCGCGGGGACTTCAGCGGGTCGGCCGCGCGGGGCACGTGGTCGGTCGGGTCAGTAAGGGGCGGCTCATCGCCAAGACGGCCAGCGACCTCCTGGAATCGGCGGCGCTCTGCCGCGCGATGGTGGGCGGCACGGTCGAGTCGTTGCGCGTGCCGAACGGTTGTCTCGACGTGCTCGCCCAGCAAGTGGTTGCCTGCGTGGCGATGGATCGCTGGGATGTCCCCGCGCTCTTCGACCTGGTCCGTTCGGCGTATCCCTATGCCAAGCTCTCCCCGTCCGCATTCGACAGCGTGCTTCGAATGGTTGCGGGTCGATTCCCCACCGAGACCTTCCGCGACCTCCGGGCCCGGGTGACCTGGGACCGGGTCCACAACCGCCTGCACGCGCTGCCCGGCAGCGCACGGCTCGCGGTGACCAGCGGTGGGACGATCCCGGACACCGGCCAGTACCCCGTCTATCTGGGCAATGAGGGGCCTCGGCTGGGTGAGCTCGACGAGGAATTCGTCCTCGAACGCCGGGTGGGAGA
Organism: Singulisphaera photorubra; assembly: GCF_045290345.1. Classification (GTDB taxonomy): domain Bacteria; phylum Planctomycetota; class Planctomycetia; order Isosphaerales; family Isosphaeraceae; genus Singulisphaera. The sequence continues at coordinate 10,330,160 of NZ_CP155447.1, forward strand.
GACCTTCGTGCTCGGGACCGCCACCTGGCGGATCGAGGCCATTGAGGCGCACCGAGTCGTGGTGGCTCGGGCCGAGGGGCAGGCCGCCATGATGCCGTTCTGGCGCGGAGAGGATGCGGCAAGGACCGCGGAGCTCGGCGAAGCCGTGGGAGCCCTGAGCCGCGAGCTGGTCGAGCGGCTCGACGACCCGGGGCTGTCGGCCTGGCTTCAGTCCGACTGTCATCTCGAGCCGGCCGCGGCGGAGTCGTTGCGCGACCACTTCGCGCGTCAGGTCAGGACCGTCGGAGCCGCCCCCGACGACCGGACCGTCGTGATCGAGTCCTTCCGCGATCCGGCCGGCGAGATGGGGGTGGCCGTACTCACTCCCTTCGGCGGTAAACTTCATCAGGCCTTGAAACTTGCCCTTCAAGGCCGGTTGCGGGAGCGGTTGGGAATCTCTCTGTCCTGCCTTCACGCCGACGATGGGATCTTGATTCGCCTGCCCCAGAACGACGATCCTCCCCTCGACCTGTTCGACGGCCTTACCGCCGAACTTGCCGAGCGGCTGATCCGTGACGAGCTTGGGGAGAGCGCCCTGTTCGGGCTCCGGTTTCGCCAGAATGCCGGGAGGGCGCTACTCATGCCCCGGCCCGACCCGTCGAAGCGAACGCCGCTCTGGCTCCAGCGGCTCCGGGCTAAGGACCTGCTGCAAGTCGTCCGGCAATTCCCTGACTTCCCGATCGTGGTCGAGACCTACCGTGAATGTCTCAACGACGACCTCGACTTGCCCCGACTCCGCCTCTTTCTCGACCGCGTCGCCTCGGGTGCCATCCGGATCGTGACGCGCCGCGGTGAGATCGCCTCCCCGTTCGCGGCCGACCTCATCTTTCGCTTTACCTCCCAATTCCTTTATCAGTGGGACGAGCCCCGACGAGCCGATCGCCAAGCGGGCCGGGCAGCGGTGGACGAAGGCCTTCTCGATCCGTTGCTCGACCCAGCAAGCCAGGCGCACTGGCTCGACCCCAACGCGATTGGTCAGGTTGACAGCCGGCTCCGTGAGGTCGGCCGCCCCCCTCGCACGGTCGACGAAATGGCCGAAACCCTGCTTCGACTGGGAGATCTCGCACCAGGCGAGTTGAGCGGCCCGATGCTCGGCTTCCTCGTCGAGCTTCACGCGCAGGGCAGGGCCGCGGAAATCGAGCTCCCAGGCACGGCCGAGCCCTCCCGCTGGATCAGCGCGGAGGAATCAATCCTCTATGCGTCGGCCTTTGCCAGCGAACCGAGCGACGCTGGGCAAGAGACGATCGTCCGCCGTTTCCTCAGCACCCACGCCCTGGTCGGCCTCGACGAACTCCTCCGCCGCTACCCGCTGGACCCGGCGGCGGCAACCGACCTGCTTGAACGTTGGGAAGAGCAGGGGAGGTTGATCCGCCTCGAGCCGGCCGGCGACTCGGGCGAGCCCCTCTGGGCCGAGCGGCGAAACCTCGAGGAGGTCCGTCGCCTCTCCATCGCCCTGCGACGGCGGGAGAGTGTGGCCGTCTCCCCCGAAGTCTTCGCCGACTTTGTGGCCCGCCGTCAGCACGTTCATCCGGCAACGCGCTGGGAGGGACAAGCGGCGGTTGCCCTGATCCTGGACCAGCTCGCTGGGTTCGCAACCCCGGCCGACCTCTGGGAAACCGACATTTTGCCAAGGCGGCTACGCGACTTCCGCGCAGCCTGGCTCGACGACCTCCTCTCGGCCGGTGGCTGGTCCTGGCGAGCCGAAGGGGAGACCAAGGGGGAGCCACGCGTCGGCTTCGCACCTCGTGACTTCGTCGGCGGCTGGCCCCTCCCCGACGCTCCCCCCACCCTCTCGGACAATGAGAGCCGAGTCCTCGCCGAGCTCGAGGGTCGAGGCGCCTCGTTCGCGACCGACCTGACTCGGCACCTGGGCCTCGAACCCTCACGCACGCGGCTGGCGCTCGATCGCTTGCTCCGGCTCGGCCTGGCCACGAACGACCGATTCGATCCCCTCCGACCTGGCGGTTCCGCAATGACCGAGGCACTCACCCGCGCCTCGGCGGCCGCCGCGGGGCACCGACCGAGCTTGCAGCGTTCCCGTCCCTCACTTCGTCGTACCGCATCGAGTCGTCCCGAGGGACGCTGGTCGCGGTTGGAGTCGGTGGAGGCAGATCCCGAGACAAGCCACCTCGCCTGGGCCGCGGTCCTGCTCGAACGGTACGGTGTTCTGGCTCGCGAAACAGCCGCACTCGACACGTGGTGCCCTCCTTGGCGCAACTTGGCCCCCTGGCTCGCCCGGGCAGAGTTGAGAGGCGAGCTCCGGCGAGGCTATTTTGTGGAGGGGCTCTCGGGCGTTCAGTACGCAACGCTCGACGTTGCCGAAGCGTTGGCCAAGCGAGCAGGCGACCGGGAACCTACTCCTGAGTTCGTTTTGATCTCATCCCTGGACCCGGCCAACCTATACGGCTCGGGAGCGCCGTTCGACATCGACCTGCTCAACGGAGGAACCGCGCGGTTACCTCGCAATCCCACAAATTTCCTGGTCTTACGGGATGGCCGCCCGATCTTGATCATCGAGGCAGGCGGCAAACGGCTGTCGGGCCTGGCTTCGGCCTCGGAACTGGACCTGCGCGGGGCCCTGGCCCTGGTTCCCAAGCTGGCAGGACCGTCGCGAAGAGTGCTGAAAGTCGAGACCTACAACACCAGCCCCGCAATTGAGAGCCCCGCCGCCCCTTGGTTGGCCGAGCTTGGGTTCGTGCGCGATTATCCGGGAATGACGTATTACGCAGGTTGGTAGTCGCGCCGGGTTTGCGCCCGGTTTCTCCTGCTCCTCGCGTGAAGCAATCGCGAAGGCAGCGGGCGGCTACCCAATCGGCCAGCCGTTTGCTAGATTCAAGTTTCGCAACGACAGTCCGGCCCTGCAATGACCTGCGGTCACCGCTTCAGGCTCACTTTTCGGAGGTTGATCCCCATGACACGAGCACGATTCATGAGTCGGTTTCTCTTTGGTATCACCGCGTTCTGCGGGCTCGGCGCCATGACGATGACCGCCACCGCCGCCGATGACAAGCCGGTGGTGATCCTCGACACGACCCTGGGACCAATTACCATTGAACTTGACCGGGCCAAGGCGCCGATCACAGTCGACAACTTCCTCAAGTATGTCGACGACGGTTTCTACGACAATCTGATCTTCCACCGGGTGATGCCCGACTTCATGATTCAGGGCGGAGGGTTTGACGATCAGCTGAATGAGAAGCAGACCAGGGCTTCGATCAAGAACGAGTCGGGCAACGGCTTGAGCAATACGCGCGGAACCATCGCGATGGCCCGCCTCAACGCCCCGAATTCGGCGACCGCTCAGTTCTTCATCAACCTGTTCGACGCAAATAGTCGGCTCGACAGCTACGGAGGCGGATATACTGTCTTCGGCAAGGTCACGGCGGGAATGGATGTGGTCGACGCAATCGCCAAAGTCCAAACCACCACCAAATCCACCGCCAAAGGCAACCTCGAAGACGTCCCCGTCAAACCGATTTACATCAAGAGCGCCAAGCGGAAAGCCAAGTCCTGACCCAATTTCGGCTAGCGGACGCACGCCGGACTCTCTTGACCCATGCTGGCGTGCGATCTAAGATGTCCGGAGGTGCGCGTCTGGATTCGCTCCGGACCTCTCGATTCATGATCCTCTCGGTTTTGTGATATCAGGTATTCTTAGGAGTATATGAATGGCTCACATCGTGGCCGAGCCTTGTTTTGACTGCAAGTACACCGACTGTGTTGTCGTCTGCCCCGTCGATTGCTTCTACGAAGGGGCGCAGATGCTTTACATCAACCCCGAGGAATGCATCGACTGCGAAGCGTGCGTCCCGGAGTGCCCCGTCGAGGCGATCTTCCACGAAGACAACCTGCCGGACGACTGGAAGGACTTCACTGCGTTGAATGCGGAAGAAGCCCCCAAGTGCCCCGTGATCAACGAGAAGAAGGACGCACTGGAAGGCGAGTCTTGCACGCCCGCCAAGAAGTAACACCAGCTGCGCGAACCGCCAAACCGAGTCGACCCCAACCCAACCCCAGACGCTCCTCTGGGGTTTCTTTTTTGCGCGGCGCAAACGAAAGAGGGGATGAATTCGCTCGGCGAACGAACATGGCTCTCCGCTCAGCAAACGACCGACGTACAGCTTCGCCGAACCCGTTTCCCTCGACGTCAACACCGATAGGCCATGGCCCCATCGTCGGCTTAACCATCCCCGAAGGGTGGGCACGGCCCACCCGACGGGAAAAATCGGATTCTGGAGGCAAAAACAGAACGAAGCCACGGTTGTTATCGGCCGTGTTCGAACGCGAATGGGCGAAGCCAGTTGGCTCCGCCCATAAAGTCGCAAATCCCAGATTGATTGGGAGTTGAACTCACTTGATCTCGTCGCTCGAGATCGACTCACCCCCCGAGCGGGTCATGAGTTTCATCAGAACGAGCTTATTGATCTGGCTGGTGACCGTGCCGACGCTTCCGTCGCAACGCGCGAAGTTCACCATGCCCGGGTGCTTGCTGGCCCAATAGGTCCAGTAGTTCGTCGTGCCGACGGTGATTGGCTTGTTGATCGTGCGGCCCAGAAGTGTACGGACACAAGAACTTGGAGCGTCGCTCCAGTAATTCTTGGGATAAATCACTTCGCCGATAAACATGGTCGAGGTCGTTCCATCGGTAATATCGGCCATGCTCACGGTTGAGTTCTTGTAGGTGACCCCGTTGTCGAACTGGGTGCAAGTCGACGTGCTGAGGTCGAGCGGGTTGGTCGGCAGCGTGGCGGCATCGTTGCAGGCGAGATTGCCATCGGCGGCCGAATTCCCCCGATAGTCAGACGGCCCGAGCTTGATCGCGGTCGAGGCGCCCGATGCGACCGCATTCGCCTTCCGGTTCGACGGGCAAACGAAGGCTTCGATGGTGCGGCGCGTCGACGTCGTGTTATCGCTCACGTTCGGAGGGAGGTTGAAGTTGATCTCGTTCCAGAGGTTCGTTTGCTCGAGCTTCAACAGCAAACCCGACGTCAGACCGTTCCACATATAGGGTTGGCTCGCCCACGGCAGGCAATTACAGTCGCCGCCGGTGCACCCCGAAGTGGCCTCCCACTGCGATTCGTTGCAGAACCAACCCGAGGGAAGACTCAAGAAGGTGTCGTGATACTCCTGTCCGGCCAACCCCAATTGCTTGAGGTTGTTCTGGCACTTCGCCCGGTTCGCTGCCTCTCGGGCCGATTGCACCGCCGGCATGATCAGCGCGACCAATACGCCAATAATTGCGATAACGACGAGTAACTCGATCAGGGTGAACCCTGACTTCGACCTCGCGGCTCCCCGGCTTCGACGCATGGGCCTATCCCTCTTTTTACGACCGGACTGACGGCGTCACAATCTTCCGACCATCCAGCCTAACCGATCGACGAATTGAATGCCATCACCCTCTCACTGATTCGCAAGAGGTCTGAAATGGGCTCATGAGAAGCATTCGAGGGTGACGGCGTTTTATTCACTCATTTCAATTCGACCGACCAATAGGCGTTATCGAGGAACGTCTTCCAACTCTGGTAACGGCGATGCGAAAGCTTCAGGCAAAGTGAGGGGCTGGTCCGGGGCTGAATCGGTTCCTTGATCAAGCGCATGTTGGCTTCCCAAGGCGTGCGACCGCCTTTCCGGACGTTGCACTTCAGGCAGGCGCACACGATATTTTCCCAGTTCGCCAGTCCGCCTCGACTGCGGGGCAAGACGTGATCGAGGCTCAACTCACTGGTCGCGAACCGCTTGCCACAATACTGGCAACGATTGCCGTCCCTGGCAAAAATGTTGCGGCGGTTGAATTTGACCTTCTGCCGGGGAAGGCGATCGTACGCCAGGAGGCGTACGACGCGGGGCACCTGGATCTCGAAGTGAACGGTGCGGATGAACTCGTCGTCGGGGTGCTTGAACAGCGCCCGAGCCTCGGAGACTTCGCGCCAGCTCTGGAAATCGAATGCGGCGTACCGGCCATCGTCCAGCGTGATCACCTCGGCCAGATCCTTGAAGAGCAGGCAAAAGGCCCGCCGGACCGAGATCACGTGAACCGCCATGTAAAACTTATTCAGGACAAGGACACTGGCATCGAGGGCGTGACTGGCGCCAAAACTCATGGGCGTGTCTCTCCTCCGAGCGGCAGAAACGGACGTAATGGGCCAAGGCGAAAGGCTCGCGGTTCAGACAATGCGACCCCAGGATCGGGTTCGCTGCGCCGTGTCGCCTTGGCCCGTCCGCTCACTCGAAGGCGTTGCGGACTGCCAGGCCAACGTCGGCCGTTTTGGCTTGACCTCCCAGGTCGGGGGTCTTGGGTGCGCCCGCCGCCAAGACCCGCGCCACTGCGCGTCGGATCCGCTCGGAGGCGCGAGGAAGCTCCAAATGATCCAGCAGCATGGCCACCGACAGGATCGCCGCAATCGGGTTGGCGATCCCCTTGCCGGCAATGTCAGGGGCGGAACCGTGGACCGGTTCGAACATGCTCGGCGCAGTCCGTGCCGGGTTCAGATTCCCGGAAGCGGCCAGGCCCATCCCCCCCTGGAGCACCGCCCCCAGGTCGGTGATGATGTCACCGAACATATTCGTTGTTGCAATCACGTCGAATCGTTCCGGGCTGACGACCATGCGCATGCAGCAGGCGTCGACATGCTGATAGTCACTCTTGATCTCCGGATAGTCACGTGCCGTCTCGGTGAAGGCGCGCATCCACAGGTCGTGAGCGAAGGTCAACACATTGGTCTTGGCCACCAGCGTGACCTGACCCACCAGACCACGTCCCCGTTCCTCCTCTGTGAGACCACGATAAGGCCGCTCAAGGCCGCGCGATCGCGCCAGATCAAAGGCATACCGCAGGCAGCGTTCGACCCCGGCGCGCGTGTTGATTGACGTCTGGATGGCCACTTCCTCGGCCGTCCCCTTCCGAGTGAAACCGCCCGCGCCCACGTACAAGTCTTCGTTGTTCTCGCGGACGACCACCATGTCGATCTCGTCAGGGCCCTTCCCCTTGATCGGCGTCTCGACGCCGGGGTACAGGCGGACCGGTCGGAGATTCACATACTGGTGGAATTCGAAACGAAGACGGAGCAGGATCCCCTTCTCGAGAATTCCAGGCGCCACGCCCGGATGTCCGACCGCCCCCAGGAAAAGGGCATCGCATCGCCTCAGATCGTCGACGACCTTGTCGGGGAGAACTTCGCCCGTCTTAAGGTAGCGTTCCCCTCCGAGGTCGAACGTGACAAGGTCATAGCGAAACCCCTCACGCTCGGCCACATCGGCCAGAACTGCCAATCCCTCACGGACCACTTCAGGTCCGACCCCGTCTCCGCCGATAACGCCGATCGTGGGCAAAACCGCCTCCGCAACCAAGGGGACAAACGAAAACTGGGCCACCCGACGTGAGTCGCTTCCAGACGAGATCCGCGGTCGAGCGTGACCAAACATCTCACGAATCTTACTGTAACCGCCCTGCGCGTGAGGTTCAAGCGTCACGCCGAGCGCTCATGCGCCGTAAGTTTCCCTAGCCGGTAGAACAAGGGGCGGCGGGCTCGCCACGGTAAAGAAAACCGTTGACAACGCCAACGCAACGCTCATAATCTGTTAGGATTAATCTACTTGCGGCACCCGGGGTTTCCTTTCTCCCACCGGACGTCTGTCGCACCCTGTCTCTTGCAATCTCAAAGTCGTCGGATTTTATTCGTTCCCCGTGTTTTGCAGGCACCTGGGAGTCGGCCTCATGGCCACGAAGACCGAGAGCAATCCCCCCGCGAAGGATTCGAAAGGGCTTTCGAGTCTCAACGAGTTAAATCTCGAGAAGTCGATCCTGCGCCGTGGCCTGGCCACACCCAGCGAGATCGAGGCGTGTAAGGCCCATAAGGCCAAGCTCGCCGCCAAGGATGAGTGTAAGGGACTCCTCGACATCATGGTCGAGGCCAAGGTCTTGACCAAGAGCCAGTCAGTCCGATTGCTCAAGGAAATCGGCGAGACCGCCAAGAAGTTCGAGATCCCGGGCTATCAGGTCCTCGAACGGCTGGGCAAAGGGTCGATGGGCGTTGTCCTCAAGGCGCGCCAGACGAGCGTCGACCGCATCGTCGCGGTCAAGATCCTGCTCGACGCCCTGGCTCAGAACAAAGAGTTCATCAAGCGGTTCGATCGCGAAGCGAAGATCGCCGCCAAGCTCTCCCACAACAACGTCGTCAACGCCATCGACGCCGGCGAAGTCAACGGCCATCACTTCTTCGTGATGGAGTATGTGGAAGGGGGAACGATCAAGGACACCCTCGACAAGAAAAATGTGTTCGAGGAGAAGGCCGCGCTGACCATCGTCATGGCGGTGGCCGAGGCACTGAAGCACGCACATCAGCGGGGCCTGATCCATCGCGATATCAAGCCCGAGAATGTGATCCTCACCAAGGATGGCGGGGTCAAGCTCGCCGACCTCGGTCTGGCTCGACTCACCGCGGATGAGAAATGGGCGATGTCCGAGGCGGGCATGGCGATCGGGACTCCCTATTACATCAGTCCCGAACAAGTGCGTGGGCAGGTGGACGTGGACATCCGGGCCGACATCTACAGCCTGGGCGCCACGCTTTACCACATGGTCACCGGACGTGTTCCCTATGACGGGGAGACCGCCGCGGAGGTCATGCGAAAGCACGTCGATAAGAATACTTTCATTGTCCCACCCGACCATCTCAATACCAAGCTCTCCAGCGGCTTGGGCGTGGTGGTCGAGACGATGATGGCCAAAAATCGGGAGAACCGGTACCGCAATCCCGACGACCTCATTCTCGACCTCAAGTGCCTGCTCCAGGACGAGAGCCCGATGCTCGCGGGGCAGAAGCCCGATGACCTCGCGACCCTGGCCGAAGGGGACGTTGACGACGTCACGAATCGGGGAGCCAGCGAAGCCCAGTTGATCGAGATCGCCGGCTACGTCAATGGCCGGCAGCACATGATCCTCGCGCTCGCGGCCATTCTCGCCCTCTCGGTGATCACCAACGTGGTCATGATCACCACACGCTAAGCGAAGAGCATACGTTGTGTCGGGCAAAACAATCGCCCACCAAGCCTCCTGAACGAGAGGCTTGGTGGGCGTTGACATTCTACGCCCGCCGCAATGGCAAAACCCGAGTGCGGCCATGCCCGCTCGGACACAGCCGGATCCTCAGGTGATTCATGCAAGGGCGACTTCCGTCCGCCACCTGCCTCGCGAAAGGGGCGAGGCGGACGGGCTCGGTGACGAAACCTGATGGCTCACGCCCTCGATTGGAAGGGAATTAGAGCCACCAGTCCTGCTGAGCGCCAGGTTGTTGTGACTGGGCGACGATCCACACTCGGGGACGAAACCAAAAGAGGAGGCCAAGGCCACCCTTGTAAGACAAGACGTCACTCGACCGAAGCTCGCGACGGGGCCTTTCCAGGTCGAAACGACCTAGTTCGTCACCGACAACGCGCTTATCAATGAGTCGAGAGAAGGGGAAGGTCAGTAGCAAATCCTGGCGGACTCCAACCTTGTTCCAGGCGAGCCATGCCCCGGCGTTACTCCACCTCATCAGGTCGATCTAAGTCGATCGGCCCCAAGTTCGTGTTCGAGTGAGTGTCGGAGCCCTGAGACTCAGCCATGGCGACGAAACCCGAATGCGGACAAGGCGTCCGCGATCCCAATGGAACGCGCCGAGGCGGGCATGGCTCTAGTTCTTGCTGAAGTCGAACGATCGCAGGAATTCCTTGCCCAGCGGGTCTTTGAGGAACTTGCCGTGACAGCCTGGACAGAGGTCGAAACGAAAGCCCTTGCGAAGGGGCGTCGCGGCTTCCTCGGAGTTGAGCTGCTCGTCACGTTGCAAGATCTGTGAGACCGCCTCCATGGGGTCCTCATCCAGATCATTCTCCGTGATCTCGGTGGGGTCGAAGCCGGGGAAAGCCTCGATTTTGACCACATAACGGGGGTCTCCGCATGCGGTCAGATCCTTACCGCAGAGATCACACGTGAAGTGGACCATCAGCGTCTCATCCCTCAGTTATTGGCTGGTAAAGAGCACAAATCCGATTCTAACTCGGCGGCTTGAGTCCGTCCAAGCGCGACGGCCATAATTCGAGTAGATCGGAACCATGGGGGCACGGTCAAGGCGAAAACCACGGCAATTAGAGCGAAAACGGAAGCCGCGATCGCCAACCGGAACTCGGGCGGGTCATACCAAACCTCCAGTCGATGTCGGCCCGCGGGAACCGGCATCATCAAAAAAACTTCTCGATATGAATTGATTTCCACAGGCAAACCATCGACGGTGGCCCGCCATCCGGGATCAAAAGTTTCCCGCATGACGAGTTGACCACTCGTTTCAAATTCACACTCGCCACCAATTCTTCCGGGCTCGCGATCGAGCGCGATCCGGGCATTGGGCGAGTCGGCCGAGGCCCAGGGCGCGCTCGCGACATGCGCGACCCACATCTCGCCCACCCGATCGACCCGGCGAAACGATCCGGCAGGGGGCGGGGTGACGCCAACGACCGCTTGGACCGACGCCTCTTCAAGACGATCCCGGGAGCGGAGCACCCCCTCCCACGTAATGTCTCTCCGGCTGGTCCGCGCCTTCGTGCCCGGCTCATAGAGTGGAGCGAAAAAGGCAAGGTTCCGCGCGAGCTCAATCGAGTCATAATTACGAGCGTCGTCCAACCCGTAACGCATCAGCACATTGGGTGGTAACTCTTCGCCGATAGCAAGGATCCGGCCGGGCGGTTTCAGTTCGCGGCGCAGGTAGGCGATGACCGGGCTGACCGGCCGATCATCACTTCGCGCAATCGCCGGGTTCAGGCCGAACCCGAAGCCGAACAGGTCGACCAGCGTCAGGCCGACCACGGCCGAGCGAATCAGCGGGCTCGGTACCAGCCGACGCCTCATCGATTCCGCGAGACCGGCCAGGACGAGCAGATGGACTCCCGCCAATCCGAGGTAGCGCGGAACGAACGTCAAGGTCGAGCTCACCTGGCGCTCGGCGCGGCGCTGATACACCGCCGGGTCAGCGCCCGCGGTCGCCGACGCGGCCTTCGCGTAATGATCGGTCGCCCTTTGTTTGAGATAGGGTTCAAGGCGCCCGATCGCGACGGCCCCGGTCACCAAGAGCAGGGCGACCGCGGCCCAGAGCCCCCCCCAGAGGACGCTCCGCGTCTGTTGCAGGCGGTCAAGTCCGATCCCACCGAGCAGAATCAACGAGAAGGCCACCCAGAGGCTCAACCGTCGATTGTCAGTCACCCCGAGCACAGGGAGAGCGCGAAGCAGGTTATCGACCGGAGGGAGGCGACAGGAGCCCAGGGTACCGAGGGCGGCAAGGCCGGCGAGGAACCAGACGCGAGCGTTCGCCCGACGCGCCGACCAGGCCAGCGGCACGAGCCAGATCAAAGTGGCGAGTCCGGCGAATCCCCCGGCCGTCTCGTTCAGGTTATCCACCCCCAGGCCGCGACCCAGGTGCGGATGACCTCGGCGCTGACTGCCGAACGCGTACGGGAAGGCCGTGCAGATCGCGCCGAGCACTCGAGGCCGGGCGATCACCCAGGGGGAGTCCCGCTCCCGTTCGCGGTCTTCCCAGACCGGGCTCCGCGCCAGATAGAAACCGAGCGGCACCACCTCCACAGCCGCGAGCATGATGCCAAGCGTGACTCCCACGGCCCAATAGCACACGCCGCGTCGACCTGTTCTCGGTTCCTCTGACGGCAGACGGGATGCGCCGGAATCCTCAATCACGGCCGGTTCCGGCTCGATGGCTCTTCCGCGTCTGACCGTGACCGCGGCCTGCCAGAGCACGAAGAGTCCCGCGGCAAGCAGGACATGGGCACTCGTCTGAACATGCCCGCCCACGAGGACAAGACCGGTCACGAGGCCGAGCACTCCGACCGCTCGTAAGTTGGGCCGTCGCAGAACTCGGTCGCCCGCCCAGAAAAGCCAGGGCATCCAGACCGCGACGTTGGTCACAGGATAGAGGAGCCAGACGACGAGGAACCCGCAGAACGGGAATGCCAGCCCGGAAAACCAGCGTCCCCATGGGCCGAACCCCCACGATCGAGCCAGCAGAAACATCCCGAGTCCCGCGATCCAGAGCCGCGCGGCCGCCATCCAGCCGTAGGCTTCGGGGAGCGTACCAAGGTAGGCGATGACCTGGAACGGATCGAAGACCGCGCTCTGCCCGTTGGCCAGGTGGGGTGCGCCGCAACCGGCGTGGTCGTTCCAGAGCGGGAGGCGGCCCTGGCGGATCATCTTCCGGTTGAACTCGATCCAAGGCTGAAACTGAAGGACGGGGTCCATCAGCAGCCGGTTGGCCGGTTCGTAATGCGTTCCTCGTTGATCCCGAAAGCTGGCGGAGACGAGCAAAACATCGGCCGGGCTCAGCACCTTGCCGCCGAACAGGGATTCTGAGAAGAACCCTGCGACAAGAGTGGCCAGAACCGCGGAAAAGGCGAGCAGTTCGCGACGCGGCGACATAGCTGCAATGCCTCCTTGCATCGCCTCGAAGTCGATCCTCATTGGTGTGCAGCGTCAGGAATAGCCGATCGACCCATTTCCTACAAGCCGAGCCGCTCGCCTTCTTTTGCGGTTCACGTCACTCCATGCCCGCCACTCAGAAGAGTTCGGAGATGGGTTGGCCCCCTTCGACGACGATCGGGATCGGACGCCCTTGGGGATTGACCCAGTAGCCGTTGGGGTCGATGCCGAGGTAGGTGAAGATGGTGGCGGCCAGATCCTGGGGCGTCACCTTGCGCTGGTTGATGCCGTACCCCTTGCTATCGGTGGCGCCGATGACCTGACCATGCCGGAGTCCGCCGCCGGCGAGGACCATTGACATCACGTGGGTCCAGTGCTCGCGTCCCGCCTCGCGATTGATCACGGGGGAACGGCCGAACTCGCCCATCATGACGATCAGCGTGCTATCGAGCAGGCCACGCCCCTCGAGGTCAGCAACCAAGGTCGCCAGGGTCTGATCGACCCGAGGCAAGAGCGGCTTCAGGCCCTTCTCGATCCCTTTCCAGACGACGTTATCGCCATGGTGGTCGAAATAGCCCCAGGCCCCGCTGACCATCACGTAGCTGACCCCCGCCTCGACGAGCCGACGCGCCAGGAGCGCCTTCGTCCCGATGCTGTCACGTCCGTAGGCGTCACGTAGCTTCGGATCTTCCTTATCGAGCTGGAAGGCCCGCTGAGCCTGCCCCGAGCTGACCATATCGATGGCCTGCCGGGTGTAGCGGTCCACATGCTCGATCGCCGAGTTGCTATCAACGTCCGACCTGAGGTGATCGAACTGCTTCCGGAGGGCCTCACGGCTGGTGAGGCGATCGAGGTTCACCCCTTTGGGAAGCTCGAAGCGTCCGGCCAGTTCGCTCCCCTTGACCGGCTCGAAGGCCGCCCCCATGTGCCCCGCACCCCAGACGTCGGCCTTCCAGCTATCGGCCAGTCCGACGAACGCCGGCATGTTCGGATCGTTCGGCCCGCGCAGTTTCGCGACGATCGACCCCATCGAAGGAAAGCCACCCCCCTCGCGGTTATCGTCGGTTCGCCGCGCCAGCGGATTCCCCGCCTGCATCGTGATCGGCGTGTGATTGCTCGCCGAGCAATCCATCGATCGGATCACGGTCAGCTTATCCATGATCGCGGCCTGACGCGGGAGATGCTCACTGAAGCGGACCCCCGGCACGTTCGTCGCGATCGAGCCGAACGGACCACGAACCTCACTGGGCGCGTCAGGCTTGGGATCCCACATGTCGAGGTGGCTCGGCCCCCCGGACAGCCAGAAGAGGATCACCGACTTCGGCTTCGTGGCGGCGCCCCCCGTAATCGCCGCTTCCGCCCGAAGCTGCAAAAGTTGCGCGGCTGAGAGTCCGGCAATCCCCGACAGACCCGCCCTCATAAACCAGCGACGCGACGTCGAGCCGGCCCCGAGCAAATCCGACTCGGATGGACTCCACCCACTCGCACCAAGTCGATGGCTGACCTTGTGTGCGAATCCGCCGGCTCGTTCTTCCATCACGAAACCTCCCCAACGTCAGAGGGCTAATCTGACGGTTCTCTCCCTTGGCTCGCCTGTAGTGTAGCCGCTTTTCTCAATCGCTTCCAGCAATTCTTCAACTTTCATTGGCACTCCTGGGAAACCGATCCGCACCCGATTCGGATCATCCCCAGAACCCACTTGATTCCTCAGACTAATTGTCTTACCCTTAACTCAGACATTCTGTCTTTGGGGAGGTACGGGATGGCGAGGAAATCATCGAAGGACGTCACCGACGCGGAGTTGACGATCCTGCAAGCGATCTGGGCGCATGGACCGGCGACGATCCGGCAGTTGGCCGAGCGAGTCTACGGCGAAGGGGGGACGTCGGCCTATGCCACGGTGCAAAAGCTCCTGGAGCGACTCGAAGTGAAGGGGGACGTGGTGCGTGACCGCACGGAAAGCATCCATGTCTTCCGGGCCGCCACCGATCGCGAGGAGTTGATCGGACGCAAGCTCAAGGCGGTGGCCGAGACGCTCTGCGGCGGGTCGCTCACGCCCCTTTTGAGCCACCTCGTGCAGCGGGGGCGGCTTTCCGAGCAGGAGCGGAGCGATCTCCGGTCCCTGATCGAACAGCTCGACCCAGGCGTTGAGCCGAACGACCACCCATCGAGTTAAGAGGGGAGGCGGCCTTTGGAAACGTTTCTGCGGGCGGGCCTTGGCAATGCCTTGCTGGCGACGATCCTGGCTCTCGGAGCGGCGGGTGCGGGGACGTGTCTCCGTCGCTGGCCCGCTGTGCGCCATGGACTCTGGTTGCTCGTGCTCCTGAAATTGGTCACCCCGCCGCTCTGGGTGGTTCCGCTGACCAGTCCCGTTCCCGTGCCCTCGCGCTCGGGTGACGAGGAGTCAACCCTCTGGGAAGTCGAAAGGGGAGAGAACAGGGCGTTCTCGCGGTCGTCCCAGGCCCGATACGCCCCCGAAGCGTTCGAAAAAAGGGGAGGGGGGGCGATCTGGTTCATCCCCCCCGCATCAATCGGCTCGATCGATTGGACTCGACTGGCAGGAATGACCTGGCTCACCGGTTCGGTACTGACGCTGGCCGTTACCGGCCTGCGAATTCAGCGTTGGAATCGGCTGCTGAGGCTGGTGGAACCCACCTCGGTCGACGTTCAGGAGCAGGTGGATCAGCTTGCGAAACAGTTGGGGCTGTCACGGCCGCCGACGAGCTGGTGGTTCCCCGGTCCGTCCGCCCCGATGCTCTGGGCCCTGGGCTGCCAGGCCAGGCTCATCGTGCCGATTGAGCTCTGGAGCCGCCTTGATGATCGGCAACGAATCACCTTGCTCGTCCACGAACTCGCCCATCTCCGCCGGAAAGACCATTGGGTTCGCGTCATCGAGCTGCTCGCCACGGCGTTCTATTGGTGGTTGCCGACGACCTGGATTGCCCGCGGTGCGCTCCGCGAGGCGGAAGAGCAATGCTGCGACGCCTGGGTGGTCTGGGTCTGCCCAGACGCCCTCCGGGCGTATGCGGAGACGTTGTTGGACACCGTGGATTTCCTCTCAGAAACCGGCCATGCTGCGCCTTTGGCGGCCAGCGGGTTCGGTCACGCCCATCACTTGAAACGGAGAGTGACCATGATCATGCAAGGGAAAACGCCCCGCGACCTCGGCTGGACCGGCCTCCTGACAATGCTCGGCCTCTCGGCGCTGCTCCTCCCGTTGTCACCGACCTGGGCTCAAAAGGCCGACGACGAAGATCGAGTCAAATCCGAAGCCGATCAGGACGTCCAGGAATCCAAGGAAGGGTCGGAACGTTCCGAACTGGACAATTTGAAGCGAAAGCTTGGCGAGGAAATCCGCAGGCTCCAGTCGCTCGAGAAACGCGTTGTCGAGAAAGCGACGGCGACGATCAAGCCGGGCGATGGCTCCACGAAGGAGCAGGGGGAATCTTCCCCGAAGGCCAGCTCCCCCGACGGGAATACGATTATCGAGTTTCGAGCCCACGACCTCGACGCGGCCAAAACCCTCAAGAGCTGGCCCACACAACTTGAAGCGAAGGAACTCCAACTTCATATGACGCCCGTACACCGGGGTGCCATCGATCGAGAAGTGGCGAGAGCCAAGGCTGAGGTCGAGCGCGCCAGAGCCCAGCTCCACCGCGCGGAGTCGCAACTGGCAAAGCTTGGAGATGAGCTGAAAACTAAGAAATCCGATCAGGTCGTCCGCGAGAGGGAGCCACTGGCCAGGCTTCAAGTCGGGTTGAGAGCCAAGAAAGCCAACGTGAAGGAACTCGCGGAGCGTTCCGAGGACTCACGCGACGAGGGCAAAGACAGGGCCAAGGCTCGGGCCGAGGTGCGGATCGAACGTCGGCCGACTCTGAATCGCGAGTTGTTCGTCGTGCGTGATGTCGAGCGGATCAAGAAGCTCGAGGATGAGGTACGGCACCTGGTGGAAAAGAAGCTCGCGGCTCAGTCCCCCGAGAAAGATCGGCGGATCGCCGATCTCGAGAAGAAGCTGGATGAGCTCATCAACGAAGTGAAGAACCTCAAGTCCGAGCGGGGCGATTCCAAGAAGTGAACCCCCTCCCGCCTGGCCGGCCGGTGAAAGACCGGCCGGCAGCTTCCTCTGTTTGGCTTCCAATTTCGCTCGACTGGAAGAGATCCCAGCGGGCAGACCGCGGTCAGGAAACCCGGCAAACGAAACCCTTCAGGTATTCGGTTTCCAGGCAGGAGGCCGAGACCGGGTGGTCGGCGGCCTGGCCGCGTTGCTCGAGGATCTGGATCGACCGCCCCGACAGTTCGGCGAGTTGACCGATCAGGTCGGCGAAGAGGCCACGTTCGACCAGGCCCGAGCACGAGAAGCTGACGAGCAACCCGTCGGGTTCAAGCACATCGAGCGCGGCCCGATTCAGGCGGAGATAGCCCTTCAGGGCGTCTTCGACCCCTCGAGGGTGGCGGGCGAACTTGGGGGGGTCGCAAATCACGACGCCGAATCGGTCACTGCCCGCGCGGATCGTCTCGAGCGCATCGAAGACATCCGCCGATTCAAACCGCGCCTTGCCCAGTTGGTTGAGCACGGCGTGATGGCGGGCCACTTCGACCGCGGTTGAGGAGCTATCGATCCCCAAGACCGACTCCGCCCCGCCGTGCTTGAGCGCGTTCAGCGCAAACGCACCGGTATAGGTGAACAAGTCGAGGACCCGTTTGCCCTGACAGTACTGGGCCACGGCCCGGCGATTCTCGCGCTGATCGAGGTAGAAACCGGTCTTTTGCCCGGCTTTCACGTCGACCCAGAAGGTCAGGCCGTTCTCGATGATCTCCACCGGGGCCACGGGTGCACTGCCGTGGAACACGTCCTCGTGCGGACGGATCCCTTCCTGCTCGGCGGTCGTCCGATCGGGCCGGGAGAGAATTCCTTCGAGATCGGGCTCCTGGGCGAGGAGGCCGATCAGCAGTTCCCGCCGCTCGAAGAGGGCCAGGCTGGTGAACTGAACGACCAGCCAGCGATCGTAGCGGTCGACCGTGAGGCCCGAAAGCCCGTCGGATTCGCTCGCGATCAGCCGATACGCGGCATTGGGCCCGCCCAGGTGGAGAATCTCTCGCCTCAGGCGGACCGCGGTGGCGACGGTCTTCGCCCAAAACTCGTCATCGAGCGGCCCGCCGTCCCAGCGGTAGAGCCGGACCCGGATGGCGCTGTTGGGGTTGAAGAGGCCGCGAGCGATGAACTGACCTTCATGACTGAAGACCTCCACCTCGGAGCCCGGTTTCGGCTCGCCTTCGACCCTGGCGATGGAGGTGACAAACAACCAAGGGTGACGCGCAAAGAAAGGGCGCGCTCGACGCGGCTTAACGATGACTCGGGGAAGGCTGGCCATCTCTGGGATAGTCCTCTGGCATGAAGTCGGAACGAGGAGGCAATGGAAGTAGGGACCGCCCTTGACCGATCATCGCTCGTCGCGGAAGGGATTCGTAAGTCATGGATCAACGGGTCGAAACTGGCGAGTCCCGCCTGGGCACAGCCAACGCGGGACTCACGGAGAATCAATCCGTCATCACCGCTCGCCTTCGGGAGAGCGGCTGGTGGTCTCGAATTCAGCGAGATACGCCAGTGTGCGATCCAGTTGATTCTTCAAGTGCCGAACACGCAGCATACTCTTGATCCGGCACAAAAGTTCGACCTTGTTGACCGGTTTCGTCAGAAAGTCGTCAGTGCCCGCCTGAACCCCGCGTTCGAAGTCGGAGGCTTCGTTGAGCGCGGTGACCATCAGAATCAGGAGATCCTTGGTGGCAGGATTCGCGCGCAGTTTTCGACAGACTTCAAAGCCGGAGAGCCGGGGCATCATGACGTCGAGCAGCAGGAGGTCGGGCTGAAACTCGGCGACAACGCGCAAAGTATCCTCGCCGTCGAACGCGGTCCGAATTTCGCAGTCGACATCACTGAGATAGGCCTCCAGCAACTCCACATTCTGGAGGTTGTCGTCGGCGATCACAATTTTCGGGAGACCTTTCGGCTGATCCAAAGCAAGATCTCCTGAGGAGAATCCGACCAGCTGCCCCGAAATCCCTCAAAAGGGATATGTCTTGCAGACTGAGCAGGACGGAAATTGAGTCGAGAGTTGGAGCGGGATTCTTTCCGCCTGATTTTAACCGGAGCGGCCCCTCGCCGAAACCGGAATTGTCAGCGAACTCCCCGCGAGAGTGTGAGGATGAGGGATGAGATCCGACGACTGTCGCTTGCCGTGTCGCAGGAACATGGTAAAATTGCCAGTAACGCGTTGCTCTCCTGAGAGAGTGGCTCTCTTTGGGACGCGACATGCGCCCTCTCCGTGCGAGGAGGCTCGTCCGTGCCCTTACGTGAGATCGACCGACAGTTGATTGATCGTTGCCTCCGGAAAGAACCCGGGGCCTGGAATGATTTCGTCGATCGATACATGGGCCTCATCTACCACGTGATTCATCACGTGTCGCATGCTCGAAGTATCGTGCTCTCGCCGGCGGACATCGAAGATATTGCCGCCGAGATCTTTCTCGAGATCGTCGACGAAGATTATGGCGCGTTACGCCGTTTTAAAGGAGCGAGCTCGCTCCCGACCTACTTGACCGTGGTTGCGCGGCGGATTTGCGTCAAAGAAGTCATCAAGCGCCATCGCGAAGCCGAACTGGGGCACATCCAGGCCCATCGGTCCAGCGTTGACGAAGACGCTTCGGGCGAGGCAGAGGCGATCGCCTCGGCGGAGGAGGTTGAGCGCATGCTCGAAACCCTTCCCGAACGTGATGCCGAAATTGTCCGGCTCTATCACTTGAAATATCTGAATTATCGTCAGATCGGCAAACAACTCGGGATCCCCGAGAATTCCGTCGGTCCGATCCTGGCCAAGGCACGCAAACGCCTTCGTCGGACGGCCGAACAACGGACCGGTTAACCCCCCCAACCGAATTGGTCGGGGAGCATGGGACCAGGCGTTCGTCTGGGACCGCATGCTCCCCGATTTTTTTTGCGCATCCCTTGAATGAAACGGGTTGGTTCGCGTCCGGGAGAGAGTGGGGGGGCGTTTTTTGGCCCCTGGGCGAAGCGGCACTTTGGTCTTTCGGCTCCACGGGAACCAGTCACGCGTCGACTGGGGAAAGAGCCGGCCGGGCTACCGAGGCTTCAGATTCTCGCCTCAAACATCCACCTCGCGACGCACAAGTCAGCCACAACCGCGAGCGAATTACCGGCCTTTTGCCGTGAGATTAGCGTTCGAAGCTCGAGTTCGACGCCCGCCATCGCGTCGAAACCTCCGGCTTTGCGTAGCTTGGTTCCGGAGCGGTCGGCAGGGCGGGGCCAAGTAGATCGTCTCTGAGCGAGGTCCGTGTCGACGAAAGCGCCACCGGGTCTCGTTCCGTGCGCATCGCCCCATCGACTCCGAGCGGGGCAGGCTCGCCCAATTTCACTCCCGTCGGCGGAGCGGGAAGCGTCTCGCGAAGGGTGGTCGGACCTTGTTGTGGTAAAGGCTTGATACCCGCGGCCAGGTCGACACGCTGGTAACCATGCCTCGGATCCTCCACGAAGAGGGCCGCGTACTTATCCGCGGGGAACTCCTCGTTGATCTTCGTCGATCCTTGGGCGAACGTGACATCCAGGTTGAGACGATCTCGCGTCCACTCGAGCTTCATCCGCTTGGGGAGATAGACCGTCTCTTCGGGATGATTCCCGTCGGTAATTTGCAGGTAATCCTCAATGACCGCCCGAGCAATGAGGGTCTTCGCATCGCCCGCAAAGAGCTGATGCTCCTTGATCCGGCGCGTCGACTTGGTGAGGACAGTTACTCGGGTGACCGTTTCGCCCCCCGTGCGAGTCGGAGCGTGATTCAGGACCAGCGTGTCAGGGTCGGTGCCTGGAGTCACCGTACAACCGGCGGCCTCATCCTCGCTGATGACGCGAAGGCCCAGGGCCTCGACGATCCATTCGGGCTGGAGCGTGGCGGGGGAGAGCGGCGTCTTACCTGACTCGTCGTAGTCGCAGTAAAAGATCGCCTTCTGATCGTTATCCTTGGTCCAGAACCAGAACTTCTCGTGATTCGACCCGATGTCGGCAACATCGCCGCCCGTCGATCTTACTTCGAGCCGGAAATTGCGCGGACGTTCTAAGGCCAGGTAGCCATTGGCCGCCCCCACCGGTCGCCGCCCTTTACTGACGGAGAGCGACGGCTTGGCCGAGATTTTCTCAATCCGTTCGGCGTTGCGGTTGTGCTCAGTGATCAGTGTCTGGGCATCAAGTTGCGGCCTGGCCACGACAGGAGCCTGCCGTGCGAGGTTATCGACACCCGCAGTCCGGCAACCCGTCTGCACGACAAGTAACAGAGCCGCAAAAGAGACAGGCCGAGCATACCTCATACAGAGTCCTTTCCGGTCGGAACATCGACCGGCGACAAGGCAGTCTCTCGAGGGGTGCAGCGATGGGGATGGGCCTTGCGACGGGAGGGGGAAGGTTACCCCAATCCCCCCCGCCGAACAAGCCGGATTCTCCGTCGCAAAAACGAACCACTTTTAGGATCGACCAATCCCACGGTTCTCAATGACGGAGAAAGCGCTCGAGCGCATCGAATCCACGCTCGAGCGTGGTCAAATCCGTCGCAAACGACAGTCTCGCATAACCCTCAGCGCCAAACGCCGAGCCCATCACGAGCGCAACATGGGCCGAGGAGAGGGCCGTCAGGCAAAAATCGGTGGAATCGCCGATCACCTTGCCCCCGAGCGTCCGACCCAGGTGGGCCGAAATGTTCATGAAGGCGTAGAACGCCCCCCCGGGAGCGATACAGGTCACTTCAGGCAGAGCGGCAATCCGCTCCAGCACGTAAGTTCGTCGCTTCGTGAATTGAGACTTCATCTCGACGACCGAATCCTGGGGACCCGTGATCGCCTCGAGTGCGGCCCACTGACTGATCGAGCAGGGGTTGCTCGTCTCCTGGCTCTGGATGTCCCCCATGAACTTCGCCACCGGGGCCGGAGCCAGCGCCCAGCCGATCCGCCAGCCGGTCATTGCGTAAGTCTTGCTGACCCCCGAAATCGTGATCGTCCGATCGGCCAGCCCCGGCCGGAGCGTCGCGAAGCAGGTCGCTTCCGCCTCGCCATACAGGAGTTGTTCGTATATCTCGTCGGAGAGCACCCCAACCTGGTCCGATTGGAGCACCGCGTCCGCCAGCGCTTCGAGCTCCGTGCGGGTATAGACCACCCCGGTCGGATTCGACGGACTGTTGATCATCAAGAGCTTGGTTCGCGGCGTGACCGCCGCCAGGAACTGCTCGGGGGTCAACTTGAACTCGTTGGCCTCCGTCGTCTGCAGCACAACGGGCGTGGCGCCCGTCAACTTGACCAGGTCGGCATAGCTGACCCAGTAAGGAGCGGGGATGATCACCTCATCACCCGGCCCGCAGACCGCCATCAACGCATTGTGGATCGAGTGCTTGGCACCGTTGGAGACGACGACCTGCGCCTCCTGAGTCGGCAGTCCGCGGGTCTCCGAATACAACTTGGCCAACGCCTGGCGAAGCTCGGGGATCCCCGAGGGGGGCGTGTAATGGGTCTGGCCCGCACGCATCGCCTTAAGCGCCGCCTCTTGAATATTCTCCGGCGTCTTGAAATCAGGCTCGCCCAGCGCGAAGTCGAAAACCTCGACCCCGTCAGCCTTCAGTCGCTTCGCCGCTCCGGCCATCGCCAGCGTCGCCGAGGGGGCAATCGCACTCACCCGTTCGGCCAGTGTCAGAGACATCGCGCCAGTACTCCTGATAATCAATGCGGACATCGTGCCTGATGAGACTCTCGGGTGGCTGGGCTCATCGCCTCGTCTTCCCCCGTCGACAAAAGAGAGAAAGCAGAGCTCTCTCCTTCAATCAATTCGACTTCCACCCTATCACGGAATCGGAACTCCGTCACGCCCTGACTCGAGCCCATCACCGATCCGCAAGACACAAGAAACCGCAGTCTGGTTCCCGCCCATCTCCAACCGGAACCTCACACCCAGGCCCCGCAATCCGCAAATTCCAAGATATCGACAAACTCCACTTCTAATCCGCCATTTCTTTTGCCCCCCAAGATCGTGGAATGATAAAATGAGGGAGACCGGCAAGCGATTCGTTTTGAGTGGAATCTTTCCGGAGAATCGAAGAAGGATACGCTCGGGAACGACCGGTATCGCGGTCGATCATGTTCGGTGCGATTGATTTGGGCGGCAATGTTCCGAATCGATTGCAAATTAGGTGAGCGAATCGCTCGCCCAATCAGATGAGATCGGGTGTTCTCACTCGGAATGGACGGGCCGAGTGGGAGCGTTGAATAGCGGCGTTCTGGAAATGAACGCTTCGTCCTCGGCACCAATGGCTTGGCAATCATTGGGAGTGGGGGAGATCATGCACCGCGTGGTGGTCACTGGCATCGGGATTGTGTCGCCCAATGGGATCGGTCGTCGCGAGTTCAGCGAGGCGATCGTCGAGGGGCGATCCGGCGTGAGCTACATCGAGAGTTTCGACACGACGAGCCTGGCGATCAAGATTGCGGGCGAAGTCAAGAACTTCGATGTGTTGCCCTTCCTGGGCGACCACAAGAAGAGCGCCAAGTTAATGAGCCGTGCGGTTCGGTTCGCGGTTGGCGCAGCGGCATTGGCCGTGACGGATTCCGGCCTGGATGTCCAAAAGCTTGACCCCTCTCGATTTGGGGTTTGCATGGGGACGGGAATCACCCCCATGGACGTGGGTGAGCTCGTCGAGCCGATCACACGATCGATCCGCCCCGACGGCACGTTCGACATGGGACAATTCGCCCAGGCACGCGCCGAGTCGATGTTTCCGCTCTGGCTGCTTCAGCACCTGCCAAACATGGCGGCTGCGCACATTTCGATCTTGCACCACGCGATGGGTCCGAACAACACGATCGTCACAGCCTGCGCGGCGGGTACCCAGGCTGTGGGCGAGGCGTTCCGTTTGATCGCGCGGGGGGATGCGGATGTGATTCTCGCCGGCGGCTGCGACAGTCGACTCGACCCGCAACTGCTGGTGGCCTACAACGCGATGAAAACGGTCAGCGCGTCGGTCCGGTCGCCCGCGGAGGTCTCGCGGCCGTTCGACGGCGAGCGCGACGGCTTCGTCCTGGGAGAAGGGGCGGCGGTGCTCATGCTCGAGAGCCTGACCAAGGCCAAACGCCGCAAGGCGACAATTTATGCGGAGATCAAGGGTTACGGGTCGTCGTTCGACGCCTATGGCATCACTCGTCCCGAGCCGGACGGGAAGGGGGCGGCCATCGCGATGACGGCCGCACTCCGCGAGGCGCGCGTCGACCATTCCGCCATCGACTACATCAACGCTCATGGGACCAGCACGCGGCTCAACGACCTTTCGGAGACCGTGGCCGTCAAACGCGTCTTCGGCCATCGCGCAGCCTCGATCCCGATGAGTTCCCAAAAGTCGATGGTCGGCCACCTGATCGGTGCCTCAGGCGCGCTCGAGGCCGCCGCCACGGCCATGTCGCTCCAATGCGGGGTCGTTCCGCCCACAATTAATCAGGCGACTCCCGACCCGGCTTGCGACCTCGACTACGTGCCCAACACCGCGCGGGAGATGCCTGTGCGATTGGCGATCTCCAACAGCTTCGGATTCGGCGGCCAGAACGCCTCGCTCGTGATGTCTCACTTCTAAATTCTCAATGCGGTCGCCCTTTGGGTCGCCCAGGTTCGGGGTGGCGAAGAGTCCACCCCGACGAAAACCGCAATCAGAAACGAACGGTCGACCCAAGGCCCGAGCACTTCAGACATCCGCCCGCAGGAATCGCAAGGCGGGCCGGCCGCGGTTCGATCCATTCACTCCGAGTCTCTCGGGCGGCGCGAGCCCCACCCACTGTTCGTTTCGTTGGGCAGGCCGGGCAGAATCCGCTCGAACCCAGAAACGAGGCGGAAGTGCACCCCGTCCCGCGCATTCATCGACATTCCCATTATTTTCCCTATATCAACGTTTCGCGACAATCGCGATGACGAATTGGCTTCAATCGACTAACATGCCCCCCGTGGTTGGCCCCCCCCGAATCTCTTAGGATCGCTTCTACTGCTCATGCGCTTTCGATGGCAATGGACTGCTTGCTTGATCCTCGTTCTCGTTCCCAGGCCTGACCACCCCGTCACGGCGGGTGAGGTTTCTGTCCGTGCTTCGACGCAACGAGCTCGGCTGACGATTCCGGCCGGCTTGCCTCGCTACGATATCGACGCCAGCCTGGATCTCAACCGGAGGCTAGTGACCGCACACGAGCAGGTTCGTTTCATCAATCGAAGCGGTGTGGCCACTCGCGAGTTGGTCTTCCACGTCTACCCCCGCTATCGAATGAAGGAGCAGGATCGGCCAGCGCTCTCCAAAACGCTGGAGGTGCTCCGGCTCAGCCCCGAAGAATCGATGGACGCGGAAGGGCGGCGAATCAATGTCGCCCGGGTCCAGGTCGATGGCCAGGCCGCCCCGTTCGATTTCGACCCGGAAGTGGATACGGTCATGATCGTCCCGCTGCCCCGGCCGGTCGAGCCAGGGCAGGCAGTCGTTGCCGAGATCGACTTCAACGTCGAACTGCCCGATATCTGGGGACGGTGGGGACACCATCACGGTCTCACCTACCTCTTGAACTGGTACCCGGTTCTCGCTCACCACGATGACCGCGGCTGGGAGCGAACGCCTTACGTGCCGTGGCATCAGCCCTGGCACCAGGAGGCAGGCCACTACAACGTCCGGTTCGACACCCCGCAAGGGCAGGTGATTGCCTCCTCGGGCCGGATCACCGGCACCAAACCAGGCGCTCCCGGCCGGCAAGTCTCGACGATCGTGGCCAGTCCGGCACGTGACTTTGCCTTGGTCTGCTCCGATCGGTTCGAGGTCCGCGAGCAACAAGTCGGCCCGACTTTGTTGCGGGTCGTCTCGTTGCCCGAGCACAAGGCCAACGCCGAGAAAGTCCTGGAATACGCGGCGGAGGTCCTCCCACTCTACGAGCGCTGGTTTGGCCCCTACTTCGACGACGAGTTCGAGATCGCCCCCTCCTTTTTCGGCTGGAACGGCAACGAATGTTCGGGCCTGGTGCTGCTCGACGACCGCGTGATGCGAGTCCCCTCGTCGGGTGAGCGTTACATCGACCACCTCGTGACCCATGAAACGTGTCACCAGTGGTTCTGGAACGTCGTCGGCACCGACGGATATGCAGAAACTTTTATGGATGAAGGACTGGTCAATGCGTTCACGGCGATCCGCCTGGACGAGAAGTATGGCCGGAACGCGCCGTTGATCAACTGGGGCAAAGGACTGACCTGGCTCCCCACGATCGGCCGCGAAGACCTGCGGTTGTCTGGTTACTACGGCTGGCGCGCCCGCGGCAATAACGGACCGGTGATCCAGGACATCAAGTCGATGGGCAACCTGAACGCCTTGTTCAGCCTGGCCTACGACCGTGGTGGCAAGGTCATTGACATGATCAGGAATCGACTCGGCGACGAGCGGTTCTTTGCCTTCTTCCGGAAGATCTACCACGAATACGCGTTCGAGACATTCCACTACGCCGATCTGAAACGCGAGCTCACGGCGTTCGATCCCAGCTTCGACTGGAACGCGTTTCTCGATGGCTGGTTGGTTGAACACAAAGACACAGATTGGGCCGTTGAACACGTCAAGGTCAACCCTGTGACCGCCCCTTCCGGTCAGCGCTCCGTGACGGTCGAGCTCAGGCAGACCGGGGAGATGGTCGAGCCCACGGTCGTTCTCTGCCGCTGTGGTCCCGACGAGATTCGCGTGCCGATCTGGCCCGACCGAGGGAGCTACGATATCCCGGGTGCCCATGTCGCTCACGTCCCCAAGGAGGATCGCTGGGTCGTGACGGTTCTGGCGCCCTCCGCCCCCTCCCAGGTGATCGTGGATCCGGACCACGCGCTGCTCGACTCCGTCCCGGATAACAACCGCTGGAAACCCGAGATCGCCTGGCGGTTCACTCCCTTCATGACTCCGCTCGACGAGTCGTCCCAGTTTCAATCCCACGACCGTACCTCGATCGTCGCCGGCCCGTTCATCGACCAGTACGCCCGAGGCGGTTTCAAGATCGGCGCCCAGCGCGTCAACCGCTGGCAAGCGACCGTCTGGGCGGGGGCCGAGCCCGCCTTGCGCGAGGCCATCTTCGGTGGCCAGTTCGCACTCGTGCAGTTCCCCTGGCCCCACTGGTCGCTGGGGGTCTTCTACGAGGAAGGGCTCTACAACTTCTACAACGACAAGCGACACTCAGGCGGCCGCGCCTTCCTCCGCTACCGGTTTCTCGAAACCTCCAGCTTCCTGATCGATGATCAAGGGTTCGCGGAACTCTACTTCGGCACCGGCAATGAATTCTGGCAAGGTGATGACGGCCGGCCGGTGAACGGCAAACTCAATGCCGTGGGCGGCCGCTACCGCCTGAGCACGCTCTTTCCGTACTGGGACCCAGTCCAGGGATTCGAGGTCGACGCCACGGCCGAGTATGGCGACCGATCGTTCGGATCGGCCGCGACGTATGTGCGGATCGCTGGCGAACTAGGAATCGTTCGCCCGATCCCCACCTGGTCGGGTGAGCCCTCAAAGAGCCGGATTGCCGTCCGCGTCTACGGTGGCTACGGCGGCCCCGACACCGTTCCCTTGTTCCGCCTCGGCGGCGGCCGCCGCCACCGCGCACTCGACCTGAGCCAGGACATCGGCAGCTCCGTCTGGCTCTCCACGTTCGAATGGCGATTCCCGATCTGGCGCGACATCGACCAGGACCTCGCGGACCACGTCCTCAGCGTCCGAAATCTGCTGGGAGCCGTCTTCTACGACGTCGGCCAGTCTTATCTCCGAGGCGAATGGAACCCCGTCGTTCACGGCGTGGGCGTTGGCATCCGGATCGACACCATCCTCTTCGCCTTCCTCGAACGCGCCAGCCTACGGGTCGACATCGCCCAACCCGTCGGACTCGGCACGGGCCGCGGACCCGTGATCTGGTTCGGATTGAACCAGTCGTTTTAGCTCCTTCTGACCCCGTCTCAAACTCAGTTCGCCCTTGATTCCAAGGGCAAGGCCGACACCGCCACCTTCTCGCCCGGTCGGGGTCGACAGGGGATGAGCCGGAAGTGAAGAACTCTGGGCTCGATACGATAGACGCTGAGGTCGGGCGGATGAACGCAATCGGCTTCCGTCAGATGGGCATTCACCACGCCGGCGCCATAACCCCCAAGTTCCACCCGAATTTTCAATGAGCTGGGTGACAAAAGTGCGAACGCCGGCTCGGGACCGGACAGGGTCACTCTCGCCTCAGCGGGAGGGCGATCATCCAAGCATAGGTTCGTTGGTATGTTCCGATACTCAATCGGGACAACGAAGGTCTGCTCGATCGTCTCTCCCTGGCGGGCGAAAACAAACCAGCCCAACGCAGCAATCGCCAACGAGGCGAGCTTTAATCCGGAATGGCGGAACAGGAGCTTCGCCAACCTGGGCCGATGGGTTGCGGGACACATCTCCGCAAGGAAACCCTCCAACCGTTGTTTCAGTTCAGCGGCTGAGGCGATCTCAATCAGTCCCCCGTCCCGCGCGATGCTCACCTCGCCCCGCTCTTCAGAAACGATTAAAACCATCGCATCGGTCAACTCGGAAAGTCCAAGGCCAGCACTATGGCGCGTCCCTCGCAATTTCGCCTCGTCGAGATTCTCCGAGAGCGGAAGTTGAACGCACATCCGCACGATCCGACCATCCCGAATCACGATCGCGCCGTCATGCCCCGGTGAATGAGGGTCAAAAATGCTCTGCATCAAGATCGCCTTGATGGGTGCGAGCAACTCAATCCCACCATTCACGCAATGATCCAACTTCTCACGGCCCTGAAGCACGACCAGCATGCCAATGCGTTTCTCGGCACTCTGGAGGGCGAGTTCGACCAGAGCGTCCACGTCCTCTGTCGTGCGATCCGACCGAACCGAAGTACGCGACGGACGCCGGTGTCGCCAGCGAAGGACAGCGCGTCGGATATCCTCCTGAAACGCGATTGCGAACAGGACGAAGAGCGCCAAGCTCGCGGTGCGCAGCAGCATCTCAGTCAAAAAGAGCCCGAAGGCACGGGCCGTGAAATAGATGCCCACCATGACGACCGCGACCACAAGCGGCATTCGGTTCACGGTCGTCCGCAGCAGGCGAAGCACACCATAAATGAGGACGGACGCGACCACGATGTCAACGATCTCTGTGACATCGATCGACACGGCTGAGCGGAGCGTGGGCCAGTCGAAGGACGTCAAGAGCACCTCCAACGGCCAAGACCGGTGCTCTCCCTCGGAACATTCATCTTGATGCACCATCGTTTCGGCATGGCCGATTCCGTCTCGAATCGTCGATGACTCCCCCAATTATATAGGACCCTGGTGGGCTAAACTCAAGCCAGGCGGAACCGCGGACGGAGAATCCGCCCAACGGTTCAACGCCCACTCGAGTCGTCCCATGAATTGTTGGGGAAGGTGGCGGCTGAGTCGGCCGCGTCATTGGGGAGCTCAACTGGCTCCTATCGGCTCGCACCTTTCGGAACGCCCGAGAATGCCACCGGAACCGCTAGATGGCCTCAGCCAACACGTCCAGGTCGTGGACGAACAGCGGAGCGGGAATCGGGCACCTGGCGATGATCGAACGATCGGCGAGCAGCTCAGCAGGGGCGGTCCATGCCGAATCAAAGACCTGCGGATCGGTCCAAAGCGGGATCACTCGATGAACGCCACGATCCAGGGTCACGGCAACGCCATGAATTGTGCGAACGTCGTTGGCGTCGGCCTCTGCGGCCGCCTCAGGACTGGGGAAGAGTCGAATTCGGTCCACCTGATGATCTGAGGCCGTGGTGGTATAGAGCATGGCACGATCTCCCTAAGCGCGGATATCAAGCGCGGTCCATCGATGCGTGTCTTGATCGTGTCGACTACAAACGCTGCCCGAAAAACCGCCGGCTGTGAGCGAATCTGGCTCGCCGAACCGGCTGAGCGGATTGTCCCCTGCGATCAACCTTGAGAAGCTGAGCAAAGGACGAAAGATGAGACGAGTCTTAGCAACGGGATGGACGGGTCAACAACGAAGGATGTGAGATCGACCCGGTGAGTCGTGGAGCCCGCCTGAACGGCGAACGGCATGCGTAAACCACAACTCTGCAGTGGAAGTGGGAGAAAGAAGACCGGGACAGGATGTGGATTCAACTTCATCGCCGAACCCAATTTCAAAGCCCTGCTCGCTCGGTTCGACGATTGCAAAGAGCCTGAGCACCTGTGTCATCGTGTTGTCTTCAGCCTCAAACCATTAGGAGAGCACCTGTCGAGTTCCTTCTCGCACGAATGATCCAAGTTCACCGATCAAGTAAGCGGTGCCGATCCAGCCATTCGACCATCACGAGACGCCATCTTTGATCGGCGAATCGATTCTAGTGACGCGCGAGTCACATTCGCAAGTCCGTTTTTCGCCAATATTGACGTTCGGATCAAATCGGGTGGGCGTTGGTATTCACGCCCCTTCGGGCGAACAAGCATCGAGAACAAATTTACTGTTGCGTTACAGACAATCTTATCAATCCATCAATCACACATATTCTAAACAAAAAACCTCATTCCAGAGACAGGCCGAATTCACTCAATCCCACATCGACCATCCCTTGCACATCGAGTTCAGGTAGTCACTAAATGAAAAATTGATAGCCCCTGCTCAGCCACCTTATCAACGAAAAAGAGGGGACCCAAGACGGGCCCCCTCTTCTCTGGAGTCGCTGTTGAATGAAGCCGGGCGGCCTCACTTAACGGGAAGTTCGTACCGAATAAACCCGAGCAGATCACCTTCCTTGACACCATGGCAGGACGCACACCGCTTCAGAACAGCAGGGACGAGCGTTGCGGCGTACAGCGTCCGCTTCGCTCCCTCTCCGGCAACTTCTTCGTAGTAGGGCTTGCCTGCTTGCATGGCCTTGGCAGCCCGCTTCTCGAATTCCGATTGCGGCAGGTTGGCCTCGTTCTGTGGCGATCCGGAGGCATCGACCAGTTTGGCTTTGTGCCAACCCTCCTTATCCATCGCGCCGAAAACATCCATGGCGACCTTGATGGCTGGCGGTCCCTCATCATACCGTTTGGTGACCGAGACCACGGCTGTCTTGTAGAGCGAATCGAGCATCTTGATCTGGTCCCGAGCGCGCGTCAGGGCCGGATCCTGAGCAGACTCCTCGGCGCGGAGTTCAGTTCCCGAGACCAGAACGGCGACGAGCGCCGCGGCCGCCAAGGAGGCCACCAGGCAAACGACGCAATACAAGCGGCCGCTTCTCATTCCCATCAGCATCGGTTCTCCCCTTCGTTGTCTGGAAACTACCATCAATGACCGTGCCCGGCTGGCGTCAAAGAGACTTCAATGTCACGATCCCGCCCGTCGCCGGTCGGAGCGACTCCAAAGTCACCCCATCCAGATAGTCCATCTGCCGCCGCTCAGCCTCGGCGAGCACTCCTCGCAAGGCACACCCAGGCTGAATCACACAAACCCCCGGTCGATCCACACACTCAAGCAGGTGAATGTTTCGTCCCTCGAAGTCGCGAACCACCTCGCCGACCGAAATCGTCGTGGCGTCGCGCATCAACTCAATCCCGCCCCCAGGCCCACGAACATTTCGCACGTAGCCAAGCCGACCCAACTGGTGAACCACTTTCCCCAGATGATTGACCGAAATCCCGTAAAACGCCGCCAACTCGCCCACGGTCGAGCGCCCTCGCTCCGTGGCCAGGTAGAGCAGAGTTCTCAGGGCGTAATCCGTCTGAAGAGCGAGTTTCATCCATCCGATCCCCGGCCGATTCTCGTATTTCTGCACCAAGAATACAGGAATCTCCAGGCAAATCAAGAAGCCGACTCTTTTCGAAGGCGAGTCGGTTGAAAACGATCGCTTTTGACAGTGGTTTTCGATGCTTTGAGACATTAAGTTCTCGCTGGGACTGGAAGCCGGGCAGGGTGCCAGGCGTTCCAGAGTTCCGTCGCGAATTGAGTATCGAGCAGGGGTGTCGAGGAAACGCGACGAACGAGACGTCGCCTTGAGCAGGAGGGCTCGCTCGCTGTCATTTGGAGGCTTCAGCAAGTTGTCGAGGTTGGGTGATCTGGGTGTATGATGGCTGAGCGGCTGGTCGCAAGGGATCGGCCTCACGCTGTTCCGCACCCGAATAAGGACCGACCTGGCATGCTGCGCCGACGACTTTCGTTGTTGCAGGCCGTCAGCCTGAACATGGCGATGATGG
The DNA here is from genome assembly GCF_045290345.1 of Singulisphaera photorubra. GTDB lineage: Bacteria > Planctomycetota > Planctomycetia > Isosphaerales > Isosphaeraceae > Singulisphaera. The sequence continues at coordinate 10,361,926 of NZ_CP155447.1, forward strand.
TGGGGATCGGCCCATTCATCACCATCCCGGAATTTCTCAAGAAGCTGGACGGTCCGCACGTGATGATCGGCTGGGTGATCGGAGCCGTGATCGCCCTCGCCGACGGCCTGGTCTGGAGCGAACTCGCGGCCGCCTTTCCCGGTTCGGGAGGGACCTATCACTTCTTCGACGCGGTCTACGGCGAGTCACGGGCTGGCCGCCTCCTCAAGTTTCTCTTCGTCTGGCAGTTCCTCTTCAGCGCACCACTCGAGGTGGCCACCGGAGCGATCGGGCTCGCTCACTACGCCGGTTATCTTGGGCCGGCGCTGAAGCAGACGGCCTGGTCCTGGCACGCCTCGGTTCCGATCCTGGGCGCTTTCACCTGGCAGGTGCAAAACGAACAGTTGTTGGCGATGGCCGTGATGCTGGCGATCACCGCGCTCGCATATCGTCGGATCGAGGTGGCTGGCCGGCTCATGGTTGTCCTCTGGGCAGGCATGCTCGCAACCGTGGCCGTCGTGATCGCGTCCGGACTGGGGCACTTCAACGCGGCCCAAGCCTTCGCTTTTCCCGCGAACGCCTTCACACTCGACCGCCCATTCGCGATGGGTTTGGGAGCCGCGGTGGGGATCGCGATGTACGACTTCCTTGGCTATTACCAGATCTGTTATCTGGGCGATGAGGTGGATGATGCCGCGCGAACGATCCCACGCGCTATCCTGATTTCGGTCGTCGCCGTCGCCCTCGTCTATTTGACCATGAATGTGAGCATTCTTGGCGTCCTTCCCTGGCATGAGGTCATCGCGTCGACCCATGTCGCCAGCGATATGATGCAACGCCTCTTCGGCGCAACCGCCGCGCGCATCGTCACGCTGATGATTATCTGGACGGCGGCAGCCTCAACCTTCGCGGCCTTGCTCGGCTACAGCCGAGTCCCTTACGCCGCGGCTCGCTCGGGACACTTCTTCCAGGGGCTGGCCCGGACTCACCCGACGGGCCTATTCCCTCACCGCTCCATGCTCTTGATCGCGGGCTTGGCCACGATTGCCTGCCTGGCCGACCTCGTCACGGTCATCGAAGCCCTACTCACTTCGCGCATTCTGATCCAATTCGTCGCCCAGATCGCCACAGTCTTCTACCTGCGAACACGTCCCGACCTGTTTGAGAAAATGCGATTCCGGATGTGGTTCTTTCCGCTTCCCGCTCTCGTTGCGTTGGCGGGCTGGCTCTTCGTCTTCGGAGCCTCAAGACCCCGAATTATTCTCTACGGGGTCGGCTCACTGCTCCTCGGCACCGCTGTTTTCATGGTCTGGAATCGGCTTGAGACAAATTCGCATCTTGACCGCACTCCCGTCGGTTGAGACGCTTGTGAGGAGCCGGAACACTCCCGACCCAGGGAACCGGAGCCAGCGAGAAGGTACGCGTTCCGTAATAAGAGGAGTTCTGAATGCAGCGTTTGTTCCTGGTCATGGCGAGTTTCCTTTGGCTTTCGTCATCGCCGGCAATTGCAAACCTTGAGCTCGGGGTGGCCCGGGTCGACATCACGCCCGACTACCCGATTCGACTCCACGGTTATCTCAGCCGCACACAGGAATCACGGGGCACCGCCCAGCGCATCTGGGCCAAGGCACTGGCCATTGGCTCAACCGAAGGACGCCGCGTCGTTCTGGTGTCGGTCGATAGCCTGGGGGTTCCCTTCGAGATCGTCGAGGAAGTGGCGAAACGGCTTCAAGAGAAGGAAAAACTTCCCAAGTCGGATTTCGTGGTAGCCGCCTCGCATACTCATAGTGCGCCTTGCTTGTCAGGAATCGCACCGAACATCTTCGGCAAGAAGATCGCCGACAACGAACTGGCGACGATCGAACGGTACACCCGCGAGTTGACCGACAACCTCGAGCGAGTCAGCCTCGCTGCCCTCAAAGACCTCCGTCCGGGGCGGCTCGACTGGGCCCAGGGGAGCGTCGGCTTCGCCAACAATCGGCGGACCAAGGGGGGACCGGTCGACCATTCGCTGCCGGTGCTCCGAGTGACTGATCTTGACGGCAAGATCCGCGCGATCCTCGTGAACTACGCCTGCCACTGCACGACACTCGACCCCAACGACAATAAGGTCGCTGGCGACTGGGCAGGTTACGCTCAAGAAGCGATCGAACACGATCATCCCGGCGCGATCGCTTTGACGGTCGTCGGCTGCGGCGCCGACTCGAACCCCCTGAAACGCCTCGCGGCTGATGGCGCTCAGGTCAACGGCCGCGCGATCGCCGACGAAGTCAACCGGCTGATCAAGCTGGCTTCGACCCCGAATCAAGCGGAAACACCCTGGCGGCCCCTTGAGACTCCTCCCGCCAAGTCACCTGGCGCCGAGGTGAAGCTTCCCCTGGACACGCTACCGACCCGTTCGGAGCTCGAGGCGCTCGTCAAGGCCGGAGGCCCTCCCGGCTACAACGCCTCGGTCCAACTCGCCAAGCTCGATCGCGGCGAACCGCTCCAGTCCGAGATCAATTATCCCGTCCAGGTCTGGGCCTTCGGCAACGAACTCGCCATGGTCTTTCTGCCCGGCGAAGTCGTCGTCGACTATGTGCTCCGGCTCAAGAAGGAATTCGACCCGGCCAAGCTCTGGGTCACCGCCTACGCCAACGACGTCCCTTGCTACATCCCCTCCGAACGCATCCTCCGTGAAGGGGGCTACGAGGGAGGCGGGGCAATGGTCTACTACGCGCGACCGGCCCGGTTCAAAACGGGCATTGAAGACTTGATCATCTCGGCAGTTCACAAGCTGATGCCGAAGGCGTTTCAAGCGAAACCGACGCCCAAAGCCGACGCTAAGGTAAACGCCACCCTCGAGCTCCCCACGGCGAAGTCGCCCGAGGAAGCCCTTGGTGCCATGTGGGTCAAAAAGGGGTTTCGCGTCGAGCTCGTGGCGTCTGAACCTCTGGTTCTCGACCCGGTCGCGATCGACTTCGGTGGCGACGGCAAGCTCTGGGTCTGCGAGATGCGTGACTACCCCTCTGGCATCGATGGCAACTGGAAGCCAGGCGGGGTCGTCAAAGTCCTCGAAGACCGCGATGGCGACGGACGCTATGAGACGGGAACGAACTTCATTGAGGATTTGCCGTTTCCGACGGGCGTGATGGCCTGGCGGAAGGGTGCCTTGATCTGCGCTGCCCCCGAAATCATCTATGCCGAGGACACCGATGGTGACGGCAAGGCCGACGTCCGCAAGGTTCTCTTCCGCGGCTTCGCGACGGAGAACTACCAGGCACGAGTCAACGGACTCTCCTATAACCTGGACAATTGGGTCTACGGCGCCAACGGCCTGATCGGCGGCACCATTCACGGCACGGCGACTGGACGCGAGATCAATATTGGCGGTCGCGATTTTCGGATCAATCCCGACAGCGGGACGATGGAACCGGCCTCGGGCCTGACCCAGCAGGGGCGGACCCACGACGACTGGGGCAATCAGTTCGGCAACACGAATAGCGACTGGCTCAGGCACTATCCGTTCCCCGATCAGTATGCCCTGAGGAATCCGCGCGTCGCGGCGCCGGGCCCCATGGTCTACGTCGCACGCGACCCCGACAACGCGCGGATCTATCCCAGCAGCCGGACGCTCGAACGGTTCAACATGCCGCAGAGTGCCAACCGAGTGACCTCGGGTTGCGGCCCGATGATCTACCGCGACACGTTGCTCGGCGATTCCTTCACCGGAAATTCCTTCACGTGCGAGCCTGTCCATAACCTGGTTCATCGTGAAGTTCTCAAACCGGACGGGATCACGTTCGCGAGCCACCGCGCGGAGGACGAGAAAACATCCGAGTTCCTCTCGTCGACCGACAACTGGTTCCGGCCCGTCCAGGTACGGACCGGCCCAGACGGAGCGATCTGGGTTGTCGACATGTACCGATCCGTTATCGAGCATCCGCGTTGGATCAGCCCGCAACAGCTCGCCACCCTGGACGTCCGAGGGGGGGCCGACAAGGGCCGCATCTACCGTGTGTTCGCCGAAGGACAGGCACCTCGCCCCGTTCCCATCCTCAACCGATTGGCCAGTCCCGAACTTGCCAAGCAGCTCGACAGCCCCAATGGCACCTTGCGTGACAACGTCCAACGACTCCTGGTCGAGCGTGGCGACCAATCGGCGGTGCCCGCACTGAAGGAAGTCGCCGCCCAGAGCACCCGGCCCGAAGGGCGGATGCAGGCGCTCTGCACTCTGGCTGGTCTCGGAACGCTCGAGAACACCGAGATCCTGCACGGACTGGCCGATCCCCATCCCGGCGTCCGCCGACAAGCCGTCCGGCTCGCGGAGCAAAGGCTCGGCGACGACGATCGGCTCGCGACCGCCGTCGGCGCACTCGTGGCCGACCCCGACCTCGGCGTCCGTTATCAACTGGCGTTAAGCCTGGGAGAGTGGAACGATCCCCGTGCAGGAGAATGGCTCGGCCAGCTCGCCTTACGGGATGGTAACGACGTCTGGGTCCGCGGCGCGATCCTCAGCTCGGCCGTGAAGCATCCAGGACCGATCCTCGCCGCCGTGGTCTCGGACAAGGCCGACCCGCGGATTCGCTCGGCCATGATTGGCCCGCTGGTGACCACGGCAACCTCGGCGCGAAATGCCGCTGCAATCGCAGCCCTCGTCGACTCTTTGCCCAAGCCCGCGAAGGGAGAACCGATCCCAACGTGGTGGCTCTCACTGGCCGCCGAACTCTTCGGGTCGGGCAACGCCGAAGTCGGTGATCTCGCCTCCTCCCCGTTCATGCACACCCTTTTCGCTCACGCACGCATCAGTGCTCGAGACGAGCAGGGGAAGGCCGGCGACCGAATCACGTCCGTTCGCCTGCTCGGGCACGAGAAGGAAAACCAGGAGGGCGACATCGCCCTGCTGACGGAGTTACTCGAACCTCGCAACAACTCGTCGATCCAGCTCGCGGCCGTACAGGGCTTGGCGAAGCTTGGCACCCCTGAGGCCGCTGGCCGACTGATCGCGGCCTGGCCCCAACTCGGTCCTGCCCTCCGCGCGGCCACCATCGACGCCTTGCTGGCCCGACCGAACTCCACCCAGGCGCTTCTCACCGCTCTCGAGAGCAAGTCGATCGGATCGGCCGAGATCGATGCCACCCATCGCCAGAGGCTGCTCGCTCACTCGGATCCTGCCCTTCGAGAACGGGCCGAAAAAGTCCTCGCGTCAGTTCGCCCGCGTGGCCGCGCCGAGGTTCTGAACGCCTATCGAGCCGCTTCGGAACAAACCGGTGATCCCAGCCGAGGCAAGGCGCTGTTCGGCAAGATCTGCGCAAGCTGCCACAAGTTTGACGGGCAGGGGCACGAGGTCGGTCCTGACCTGGCGGCTCTGACCGATACGACGCCCGACGCCTTCCTGACCGCGATCCTTGACCCGAACCGCGAAGTCGACGCCCGTTACGCCGGCTACACGGCCGCCGTGACCGACGGCCGTGTCGTGACCGGCCTGATCGCCGCCGAGACCGGCAACGCGATTACCCTGAAACGCCAGGAAGGCGTGCTCGACGTGATCCTCCGGGCCGATCTCGAAGCGCTCAAGACGACTGGCCAGTCACTCATGCCCGAAGGGCTTGAAAACGACCTCAAACCCGCCGACCTCTCCGACCTGATCGCGTATCTCTCCTCGGGTGCGCGGCGGCCGAAAGTTCTCGACGGCAACCATCCTGAAACGGTCGTCCAGGCGGCCGACGGAAGCCTTCGTCTGAGCGCCGAGACCGCGCAGGTCTTCGGTCCCACGCTGACCTTTGAGACGCAGTTCGGCAACCTCGGTATGTGGCAGAACGCCGGCGACCAAGCCGTCTGGACGGTGCGGGTCGATCGCCCGCAGACTTTCACCGTCTCCATGGAGTGGGCCTGCGCCGACGAATCGGCGGGGAACTCGTTCGAGGTTCGGTCCGAAGACAGAGTCCTTCCAGGCACCGTCGACGGCACCGGCCCGGGCACCTGGTCGCGTTATCGGTCGATCTTCGTCGGTGAGATGATCCTGGCCGCCGGGACTCATCGCATCGAATTTCGTCCGGTGGGACCGATCCGCAATGCTCTCCTCGACCTGAAGGCGGTGACCCTCACGCCTCGAGTGAAACTGGGGCGTTAACGAGGCTGGGGGGAGATACCCACTTCACACCTGACGTCACGCCGCAAGGCCGACTCAATCGATCGATTGAGTCGGCCTTGACCCTTTTGGTAGGAAGGGATAATTTGCCGCGACTTGGGTAGATACGTCATCAAGAATTCCAGAGATGAGGCGCACGATGCGACGGATCGCGCTTGCGGCCGCGATACTCTCGTCCTTAACGATCACCGGCTGCATGACTGTCGGGCCGGTCGCCGGACCCGTCATGAGCGCGACGGCATTCACCTACACGGCCGGACGTGCCACACAGGACTTCCACTACCCGGCTGCCACGCTCCAGTCGGCGATCACCGGAGCGATGGATGACCTCCGCGTCCACTCGGTCCGGTTGACGCACGATGCGGGAATGCTCGTCTACCACGGCTCGACGGCCGACGATCGTCGCGTCTCGGTCACTATCCGTCCCAACCAGGCCGTCTCCCGGATTAGCGTCCGAATCGGCTGGTTTGGCGATGAGCCACTCTCGCGAGCACTGATGGATCGAATCGGAATTCGCCTGGGTGAATTGCCTCCCTCGGCGATCCCGGTCGATCCCCCGAGCGAGCCCGGCTCGAATCCCTACTTCTCGCGTGACGCCGTTCCCGACTCGGTCATGCTTCGCGACCAGGCTGACGCCATGTACCGCGACTCTACCGTCCCCTGACCGGTCTTATGCATGGCGGACCTCTCCACCTGGAGGCGGTAATCGACTGGCCAGCCCTTCGTCCCCATGGGTCGAGCGGACCGCCCATGGGAAGCCATTTCGAAGGCCCGTCCGGGCCATGATCCTCCAGCGATCCGCATTCGGGTGAATCACGGACGGCGCCAATCGGCTGAGTTGGGGCGGAGTCGGCCCCTGGGCTTCTACCCGCGCACCGGGGGGGCGAGTACGGGTTCAAGCCACCGGGTTGCGGCCGGCCACAGACGGACGAGTAATCCGCTCTCATTCACGGCCGGTTCGTGTGGGTAAGCCCGCGATCATAACCTCGCGGCAACCGACACAATTGCCGTGCTAAACGCGTCTCAGGACGTCACAGGTCGGGGTCACGTTGTGCCCCCTCGTTTGCAGCGAAGTCGGCTCGCTCGAGGAGCGACGACCTGCTGAAGCTGCGATTGCGGAGTGTTGTTATTCTTTTGAATTCTCATTTTCAAATAAAAGGCCGCGTTCGACCATGGAACGCGGCCGGAGCCGTCAGAGTGAGCGTACGGCCAGGGCTCCGCACCGACCAAAAGCAACCAGAACGTTGATACGAGAACATCAGTGGTTTCTCGTCAAGTCTGGCGGTATTTGAAGGGCCAGCCGCGGCCCGCGACGTCTTTGCCTCCTGCGAAGACGGCTCGCGGGCCGTGTGGCCATTCATCTGAGGAATTAGACTCAGCACATGTCCAAGTCTACTTCCTCACGACAAAGGGTCGAACCTGGGGGACGCATCCATGCGACCAGGAGTCGAACCTTATTTTTTCGGACAGAATCCACGCAGCGTTGGACACGTGCGTGGCTGGATACCTAGGTGGGATCAAACTTTCCAAGGGCGTCTGAATCGAGCACAACTCGAATGTGAAGCGAATGGTGTCGTGCTCTCAGGACGGTCGCCAAAATACGCTGAGATGCCCCGTCCGTCAACCCACTCGCGTCCACTTTTTCCCGAGAACTCTCCAGATCCAAAAGGTCGTCATTGATGGGTATGGGAGCGAATTCCTTGTGAGTCGAACTTGCTCATGAGGTTGCGGCATTTCGTCTGAGACCCCGGCCTCGACCGAAAAATCTCCTTGCGGAGGCTGCGCCGTGGTGCGATCGTTAAGCAACATTTGCGGCACTTCTCAGGAAAAAGCAACGATGACCGTGCGGATTGGTTTGGACCACTACACGATCGCCCACCGCGACCTCTCCGCGGAGGCCACGCTCGAATTTGCCCAGGCCCACGGGTTCGACGGCGTACAGTTCCTCAATCCCGAGTCCATCGACCGGTCGCTCGCCCCTGGCCCCTTGGCGGCGTTCCGCCGCCGAGCTGAGGAGAGAGCGCTCTATCTCGAGGTCGGCTTGCCCTCGCCCAACCCCGTGCGTCGCTCACGGCACGAGGCCCGCGACGTCACGGCCGCCGAACACGCGCACGACCTGGTCAGGCACCTCGAAGCGATTGCAGCGCTGGGGTGCCGGCACGCAAGGGCCTACGTCGGCGACCGTCATGACCGATTCCGCACCGACGTTCGCTGGGACGCCCAACGTGCGGCCACGCTCGACGTGCTGTCGATCCTCGCTCCCCGGCTTCGCGAATTGGGCCTCCAGATCGCGTTGGAGACGCATGCGGACCTGACGGTCGAGGAACTGGTCGAAATGATCGACCGCCTCGGCCCTGACATCGTGGGAGTGACGTTCGACACCGGGAACCTGCTCATGCGGCTCGATGAGCCGATTGCGGCGGCCGAGCGGCTCGCACCCCATGTCCTGGCCACGCACGTCAAGGACGCGATCCTCGGCTTCACACCGCGGGGGCTCTGCTGGCAGGCGCGGCCGATCGGGTCGGGGGTGATCCCGATGCCCGACGTCCTCGCCACGCTCATCCACGCCAACCCAAGGTTAACGCTCTCCATCGAGCTTCATCCCAGAACCTACGACTTACCCATCTTCGACAAAACCTGGCTTTCCTTCTTCCCCAACCTTCGCCCTGAGGCGCTTGCCGGAATCGTCAATCTGGCGGAGCGGTGCGATCGCCGCTTCACCGAAGGATCGCTCGTCCGACCCGAGGTCATCGAAGCGATCCCCTGGGTCGACCGTGACCTCGATTGGATCGCCAGCTCGCTCGGCTATCTCCGAACCGTTGTTCAGGGACTTTCCCGTCTCGAAGGTCGAACCGCCCCTTAGCCCGTCCGACTGTTTGCCGACCCGAGCGGCCACAACCGGTGGCAAATCGACGCCTCGCGCGTGGCCGATCAACCTGGAGAGAAGCACCAAAACCGAAGTTTCATCCTGTTCCAATTCGCTTGTTTAAAACACAAACCCCACAGTTCATTCACACACTCAAAACAACAGATTCCCAGACGCAAAAACGTTCACTAGAACACAAAACCACCACAAAACGGAGACTGTAACGAGGATACCGGGATCTCGTTCCCACGCTCTGCGCGGGAACGAGTTTCTCCCGCGAATTTCGGCCTCGGGGTCAAACAAACGGCCCAGTTTCCTTGCGACAGACTCACAAAACGACCTCTTATTCAATCCAATCACACAAATCAAATATTGATTTGCTAGTGATCGCAAAATCATATAAAACACGCACAATCAAAAAGCGGCTCCCTTGCGCGAATGCGTCTCGCGAATTCAGCCCGCGATTCAACCGTGCGTGCGATCCGTCGAGGAGCTTCGCTCACTCCCCTTCGATCGGCTGCTGGGCATAGACTTTCAGGTAGCTCTCGTAGCGACCGAAGTGGATTTGCCCCCAGTGGACCGCGTCCTTGACGGCGCATTGGTCCTCATGGGTATGTGAACAGCTTGGGTACTTGCAGAGTGGGATGTAGGGTCGGAACTCGACGAAGTGAGCTTCGACTTCACCAGGGTCGACTCCCCAGAGCTCAAATTGGCGAAGGCCCGGGGTGTCGACGACATGGCCACCCGACTCGAGACGAATCAATTCGGCCGTCGTGGTCGTGTGCTTTCCCTTGGCCGTCCAGTCGGAAACCTCGCGGACCCGAAGGGCCAGGCCGGGCTGAATGGCATTCAGCAGCGAACTCTTGCCGACCCCGCTCTGGCCCGAGAACGCCGTCGTCCCTTCGGCAAGGAGCTCCTTGAGTCGAGAAATTCCCTGTCCGGAAGCCGCCGAGGTCACCAGCGTCTCGTAACCGAGTTGAGTGTAGAGCCCGATCACCCACTGAAAAGGGGCCGTGTCGACAAGATCGGCCTTGTTGAGGATGATAATCGGTCGTACGCCCCCGGTCTCGGCCGAGATCAGATAGCGGTCGATGAGCGGCAATTTCAGGCCCGGCTCCGCGAAGGCGGAGACGATCAAAACCTGGTCGACGTTGCACGCGATGACGTGCTCTCGCCGGCGGTAGCCCCGGGTAATCGTCCCGCGTCGGGCCTCGACTTTCTCGATCATCCCCTCGTCACCGGCCGCATTTCCGGGACGGAACCAGACCCGGTCGCCGACAGCGATGACGTTGCGCCCATCAATCGCCAGCGTTTTGAGAATCCGGCGCACATGACAGGCCCAGGTTCGGCCGTCGTCCCCCTCGACCATCGAGAGCAGACCGTGGACCCGAATCACACGTCCGGCAAGACAGGCCGAGAGATCCACGGACCGATTCGCCGAAGGCTCGGATGCGCCGGGCTCTCCCGGTTTCGGCTCACCGGCCTCGCCGACGTCCGTGACGATCGTGCGGTGCCTCGACAGGTCCCCCTTGGCGCGCACACGCTCGGCCGATGCCGGCTCGGCACGCGCCAGATCGTCCTGGCGGTAACGACGGGTCAGGTCGTTGGCGCGCGTCCGCTTCTGCCGATTCTTTTTGAACGCAACCCGGACCTTTTTCTTCTTCGCCACGTCCGAGGCCTTTCTAGATCGCTCGCTTTCACCTTCACGGTTCAAGGCTAAAGGGAGCGAGGCCCCGCTGTCAATTGAACGTGAGCACCACGACCCCAGGATCGAGTGCCAGTTTCTAGGCTCGAGAGGGCGGGACAGGTTGCAAAGGGGGGGCAAACCGCGGGCGGAAGAAGCTCCGCCGCGGCTCGCTCGGTTCAGGATTGGAATGAGACCGACCGCTCAGCGCGTGTGCAGAGGCCTGCGGCCCGCCGCACGATCGACTCCGTTGGGCGACGCTTCGTTGAGAACCTGCAAGGCTCGCTTCGAGTTCGACGTCTGAAACACGCCGACGGCCTTGCCAGGCGCCGAACACGACGTATACGCGTACTCGACGTTGATGTGCTCCTCCGCGAGCCGCTCGAGAACCCGTGCCAGGGAGCCTGGTTGATTATCCATGGTGACGGCCAGGACTTCGGCACCCGTAAACTCGACGCCCAGGGAGGTCAGCACCTTCTTGGTCGGCTCGAGGTCATCGGTCACAAATCGAAAAACGCTCCGCTCAGACTTGTCCATGACCGACAGCGCCTTGATGTCGATCTTCTCATGCGCCAATGCCGAACAGATCTTGGCCAGCCGGCCAGGCTTGTTTTCGAGGTAGGCAGTCACTTCGTGGACGAATTCCATCGAATTGCCTCCAAGTGGTCAGGGTCTCAACAAAGGCATTCCGGTCTCATCCTGAGTTCACTTTCCACCGGAAGGGCCGGTGGTCCAAAGGCGTGGCGCAATCGCTGCCGTGGCTGCCTGCGTCCGATGGCTAATCATGCGAAAACGTATGAATCCCATCGTTGCGGATCTCCAAACTTCGTGCGATTTCGCGACGCCAATCTCCTGTGAATTGCACCGCGTTTCGAATCACTAACGAATCCAGACTCCATCGAATCGAAAGGACAAGTCGGCCGATGGGCGCGGGTCCGCGCCCAATCGGCCAGCCCATCCGCGACCGGTCGTCGCGGTCTAGCGGCCAGGCGCGGGGGAACCGGTGATGCCGGCCGGATCGGGCAAATTGGCCCCAGCGGCCCCCGGCAGATTCGGACCCCTGCGGCTGACCATCATCCGGAACAACCGGCTGACAGGCGTATCTGGACCGATCAGATTGGGAAATGACAATCGCCTGACGAACCGCACCTCGTTCGCATCCACGGCAACGGCAGCCGTCGCCGGAAACATCAAGGCTTTCAGAGCGGCATCCGAGGGAAGCTTCGCCGGGTCGATCCGGAGGATCAACGGAGCGGCCGTCGTCTTCGCTGCTCCCTCTGCTCCAGGCGCACCCGGTGCTCCAGGAGCCCCCGGTGCTCCAGGCGCCCCCGGTGCTCCGGGCAGTTGGTCGGGGGGGACGGCTCCGGCCGCCGGATCGCCCGCCAGTGCCCCAGCAGGAGGGGCCACCGCCGCGGCCGGATTTCCAGGGGCGGCCGCTTCGCCAGGACCGGCCGCTCCGGCGACTGGTTTCGGCTGGTTGAGCAAGCCCATCTGATTGATCCGTTTCTGCAACTCGCCAGGGAGACTCGCCAGCAATTTGGGTAGGTGCTCCCTCGGATCTTCAACATGAAGGAAAACCAGGTCCGAAGGGACCTGTTCGAGCGCCTCGGCAAATTCGTCGGCAGGAATCCAGCTAGCTTCCTTCTTGATCTCAAGCGCCTGCCTCGCCACTTCGGGAGCGGAGGCGATGACCAGGTATTTCGCTCCAACCCGAATGGTCGGTCGAAGCCCGGCCGGCAACCGTCCGAGCTCGCTCGGTACGTTGAGAACGAACGACTTCTCCGGCCCCGGCATCATCTTGAATTCCGGGGTAGGAAGCGCTTCGGGTCGACGCCGTCGAGATCCCCCGTCGCCCGGCTCAGCGCGATCGTCTGCCCCAGCTGGTGCGGCGGCCGCCGCCGCTGCCTCGGCCGCCGCTGCCGAATCCTGGATCCGGTTCCGGATCTCCTTGTTCAGCTCAATGACCAGAGTATCCAGGGCGCGTTCGACCGCAACCTTGTTATCAAACTCGAAAATCGCCACGAACCTGGGGAGAGGGGTCGTGCCAAGGACCATGGCCAGTGGATTCAATCGACTGGTGGTCGTATCGGCCGCCGCGGGCTTCGCCGAGGTCGTCGTGGCCGCTGGAGCGAGGTAGAACAACGCCTTCGGGCCGAGGTGAGCGAGGAGATCCTTCCGAAGCTGCAATCGCGCCCGCGCCTGAATCAACTCCTCGATCTTACCGAAGGTCTCCCCGAATGCCGGATTCGCTTCCTTGGCCACACTCGCCAGAGTTCCATAAACGTTCGCTGGCTTCATCGAGATCGCGGTGAACGAGCTGATCCCATCGGGCATCGTCAAAAGTGTTGATTTATCGAAGGTCGGCTGATCGAACAGCGCGAGCAACCCCTGACGCGGCGATTTGGCCTTCAGCCGCGCCACGGTCATGATCGCGTCGCCCGCGAGTCCCCAACGGTAGTCAACCCGGTCGACGCCGCGAATCTGCATTTTCTCGAAGAATAGCGAGGCCGCCGATTGTGGTTGATTCCAGGCGGCGCTATCGAAGAAGGCCAGTCCGACCGGTTCCATTCCCGCTTCGGGCTTCTCCAACTCGATTCGGACGGGATGCTCAATCGCGTTCGGTCGCTTGCCATCAAGGACTTCGCCAATCACATCCGCAGTCTCGGGCCCGTTGAGCGCGATGACAACGTCGTCCTTCTCGACCCACCATGCCCAGCTTGTGCCGGGCTGGGGTCCTCCCATCACCACGATCTGTCGTCCATTGCCACGTTTGGAAACCTGAGGCTTGACGGCCTGGTCTCCCTGCATGACCAGGAACCTGCCCGTGATCGGCCGAAGTTCCTTGCGTGCCGCGCCCCTCAACACCAAGACCGACGCCCACTTCGCGGGATGCTCAGGTACACCCGCGGCCGCGAACACGAACCCCGACTGGACGAGATTCTCGACCAGCTTGACGACTTCGCTCCCCGTAACGCGACGATCAGGGCGGTAGCTCAAGACCCGCTCGAGAATCTGGGCGCTGACGTCCTCGAGCATCACCCCCAGCGTGGTCTCGTTTAGCATCTTGTACGCCGCCGACTTCTGCCACGCTTCTCGGTGGGAGTCAAGCCCGGCGAATTCCGCATAGACAAAGAGATTGTCCCGCGGCGCATACCTGGCAAGCGGACTCGAATCGGGCACGGGCGCAGCCACCGCTTTCTTGGCCGATCCCGTCTGCGCATCCAGCGTCGTCGAGAGGCCCACGGAGAGGGTCAAGACGCCGCACGACCATCGGAGGAGGCGCAGACCGATCGGAATTCGACGCACGTGGCAGTCCTTTCGCGAAGACTCGAGAGATGTGGCACGAGTCGAGGCAAAGGGCAGGGGGGAAAGGTCGAGTTGGAATGAGACCTCGGCGGGGGGTTCCCGTCATCCCGGACCTTGCTCTCACCATCGAAACGATCCAACTGGCATCGTATGATCGAACAGCCTCCGCGCCAACACCCTGCCCGCATCCCCCGCGAAATGCGAGCCTGGAGTCCTCGTCGAGTGCTTTTCTGAAGACGGTGCCACCCGACCCGTTCGGTCATCGAATCAAATCGCGGCCTGCGCGGTGCCACAGGATCAAACCTCGGACCTCATGCCCCTCCAAATCGCCTTCCCTTCTCTCTTTAAACCAGTGAGCGGCCAACTCATCTGATGGTGAAGCGACGATCTCTGTCGGCGCATTAGAGCAGACACGAGGCATTCATGTTGACGCCCTGTCCGGTACAATAGGCTCGGTCCCGTTCCCGGTTCCAAACCGGTCGGCTTGAAATCGGCGGTTCGCGAAAAGTAGCCATTTCGAGTCGTCGGCAGCGGACCAGCGCCCGCCGACGTGGTCGAACGGACGGGCCACCCCTCGGGATCAACCTGAAGCGATTGCGCCGGAGGAGTTGGGGGCTCTGAAGTTCGGAGTGCGCTTGACAGTTTTTGAGCCGATACTCTAGGATACTTCGCGCCTGGCCTCAACTGATATGATGAACATCGGATTGGGGGCGAATCCGAAAGACCTTCCCGAGCCGGGCCCAACCTCGGTACGATGGGGAAGGACTTTCCTTCAGGACGTAAGCACGCCTTGTGGCGATTGTCACGGGATGCGAAGGCTGGGCTTCCCCCACCTTTCAGCATCCCGCTATTGTCTTGATATTTCTCTCGTTTTCCGCCTCGGAGATCCCCGCATGCGGATTGCCCTGGACGCTATGGGGGGCGATCATGCCCCCGGACCGATCGTTGCCGGCGCCGTTGAAGCCGTCCACGATCAGCCGGGCTTGACCGTCGTTCTCGTCGGCGACCGCGATCGGATCGAGGCCGAACTGGCCAAAACGCCCCAGGCGGACCTCGACCGTTTACCGATTATCCACGCCAGCCAAGTCATTGGCATGGAAGAGAAACCCGTCGAGGCGCTCCGAAAGAAGCGTGATAACTCGATCTCAAAATGCTGGGGCTTGATGGCCTCCGGCGATGTGAAGGCCGTGGTCTCCGCCGGAAATACCGGAGCCATGGTCGGCTCGGCTCTGTTCAACAACAAAATGTTCTTGCCGGGCGTCCGCCGTCCGGGGATTGCCGCGATCTTCCCGTCCCACCAGGGGCCGATCGTCATCATTGACGTCGGCGCCAACATGAACGCCAAGGCTGAAGATCTCTATCAGTACGGCGTCATGGGCTCGATTTACGCCGAGACGATCCTGGGCGTCTCCGAACCCAAGATCGGCTTGCTCAACGTCGGAGCCGAGGACGACAAGGGAACCGATCTCACCAAGTCGACCCGCGCGATCTACCAGAAGAGTCCGCTGGCTCATCGCTTCGTCGGCAACGTCGAGGGCCGTGACATCTACGAGGGGCATGCCCGCGTGGTCGTCTGCGAGGGGTTCGTCGGCAACGTCCTACTGAAGGCAGGGGAGGGAGCGGTCGACTTCCTGTTCGCCACGCTCAAGCAGGAGTTGGCCCGCCTCCTTGGCGCGATGCCCGCCGAAGCCGGCCAGGCCATGGCGAGCGGACTCAGCGCGCTCAAGGCACGGTTCGAGTATGAGGAATTCGGGGGCGCCCCTCTCCTCGGGATCCGCGGGGCCTGCATCATTTGCCACGGTTCGTCCGGCGATCGCGCGATCAAGAACGCGCTTCGCGTCGCGAGCACCATGGCCGAGGACGAGCTCAACCAACTGATCGTCGAGCAGATCGCCGCCGGTCATATCGCAGAGGTGTGAGGTCGGTTCGTCGTCGAGGCGGCAACCACGCTCGCAAACAGCTCAATTCGAGGGTCCGAACCCTGCTCCTCCGGAGAAAGATTTCCATGCAGAGCCTCTCGAACTCAAGGTAAACGACCCGATGCCCAAGATTGCCTTTCTCTTCCCCGGCCAAGGAGCACAGACCGTCGGCATGGGCCGCGAGCTCGACAGCGAATTGCCGGCCGCTCGTTCGCTGTTCGACCGCGCGGGCGAGATCCTCGGCTTCGACCTCCGGAAACTCTGCTTCGAGGGACCGGCCGAGGCTCTCGAATCGACCGACGTGAGCCAGCCAGGGATTTTCGTCGCCAGTCTGGCGGCGCTTGAAAGCTTGAAGGTGAGCCAGCCCGACGTCGTCGAGGCGTGCCAAGGAGCGGCAGGGCTCAGCCTCGGCGAATACACCGCCCTGGTCTTTGCCGGGTCACTCGATTTCGAGGCTGGCCTGAAAGTGGTCCAGGCTCGCGGTCAGGCGATGCAGGCAGCCGCACTGGCCACACCCAGCGGAATGACCAGCGTGCTCGGCCTCGACGAGCCGGCGATCGACGAACTCTGCCGTCGGGTCGCACCGCACGGCCGCCTCTGGAAAGCCAACCTGCTCGGTCCCGGCAATATCGTCGTCTCCGGCGAGACCTCCGCCCTGGCTCAGCTCGAACCGATCGCCTCGGAACTCGGTGCGTCACGGGTGATCCCCCTGAAGGTGGCGGGGGCCTTCCACTCGGATCTCATGAAACCGGCCGACGACCGACTCGCCGAGGCGCTCGGCTCGACAGCGATCGCCCCGCCGCGAATCCCGGTCTACTCGAATGTCGATGCGGCCGCACATTCCGATCCCGACGACCTGAGGCGGACACTGGTCGCGCAGGTGGTCGGTGGAGTGCGCTGGGAAGACTCGATGCGACGAATGATGGCGGATGGCTTCGACACGTTTTACGAGGTGGGTCCCGGACGCGTCTTGACCGGTCTCTTGAAGCGAATCGATCGCAAGACCCGATGCACGAGCATCCCGGCCCGTTGATTCCGCCCTGCGGGGCCTCGACATCCTTACCGTCGGTCCCGCCGCAGCTCGCGGCGGGTGAGATTGGGGTTGTGGGGGCCGCTCGGCCGAGATTATAACGATTCTCAACGTCCCGCCACGGCGTGGTTTTCGGCGAATTTGATCCCCGCGAGAGGATGGAAGCGAACAATGGCCAGCGGCGATAGTCCTTCAGGATGTCGAGTCGATTTGAGCGGTCAGGTGGCGATGGTGACCGGAGCCTCGCGCGGGATCGGTCGAGCGATCGCGACTCGGCTGGCAGCCTGCGGCGCCACCGTGGCGGGCATCGCACGGACTGTGGAGGGCCTCGAAGAGACGCTCAAGACGATCCGAGACGCGGGAGGGACCGCCGAGGGCTATGCCGCCAACGTCGCCGACTCAGCCGACGTCAACCGGGTCGTGGAAGAGGTCGAAGCGAAATTCGGCAAAATTCAGATCCTGGTCAATAATGCCGGCATTACCCGCGACGGCCTCGTCCTCCGCATGGAAGACGATGCCTGGGATGACGTCATCGACACCAATCTGAAGGGCACGTTTCTCTTCTCGAGAGCCGTCGGCGCCATCATGATGCGCGGCCGGTACGGCCGGATCATCAACATCAGCAGCGTCTCGGGCCTGATGGGCAACCCGGGCCAGGCCAATTACTCGGCGAGCAAGGCGGGAGTCATCGGTTTCAGCCGGACGATCGCCCGCGAGCTGGCCGCCCGCAACATCACGGTCAACGTGATCGCCCCCGGGTTCATCACCACCGACATGACCGACGCACTCCCCGACAAGATCAAGAGCGAGGTCAAAGACCGCGTTCCCCTTCGAAGGCTCGGGACTCCCGATGACATTGCCGACTTGGCGTGCTATCTTGCCGGACCCGGCGCAAGCTACCTGACCGGCCAAGTCATCGCCGTCGACGGTGGGATGACGGCTTGAACCAACCGGTGAGGGGGGAGCAGAGCGGTTCGCCCCGTTCTCACGGTCGAGAAGCGATATAAATCGGCGATGGTGATCCCCAGGCCGATCCTTCCGTAGACATTGCGGCCAGGGATTGGTAACTTGAGACGTTTTACAGGATCCACGGCCCTGAAGTTCGAAGCCGAGGCTCTTTACGACCGATAACTCTGAGGATTCCCTCGCTACATCCCGGCGGCTTCTGCCGCCGCGATCCGGTGGGGGGTGTCTCAACGCCACACCGACGATGCGCCTCGGTGCCCGAACGCGAACCGTCATGCCCAGTGGTGCCACCCGACCCGACTCGAAAGCTTAGACCAGAAATCAGGAGGTTCGCCCGTGTCCGTGGAAGAACGCGTGATCGAGATCGTCAGCGAGCAGATGGGGGTAGCCAAGGACCAGGTGACCCGGGAAACCTCATTCGTCAACGACCTGGGTGCCGACTCGCTCGACACCGTGGAACTGGTGATGGAGTTCGAAGAAGAGTTCGACATCACCATCCCCGATGAAGAGGCCGAGAAGATTCAGACTGTCGGCCAAGCGATCCTATACATCGAGGAACATACGAAGTAATATGGGTAAGTCACGCCGAGTCGTCATCACCGGCATGGGGGTGGTCACGGCCCTGGGCGACACACTGGACCGATTCTGGTCGTCGCTCTGCGCGGGCCAAAGCGGCGTTGGACCGCTATCCCTCTTTGATACGAGCGAGTTCAAGGTCCACTTCGGCGGCCAGGTTCCTGACTGGGATCCCGTAGCACGGTTTGGAGCCAAGGAAGCGCGTCACTTGGATCGGTTCGCGCAATTCGCGATGGCCGCCAGCATGTCGGCCGTCGAGGATTCGGGAATCGATTTCGAGCGCTATCCCGCTCACACCTGCGGCGTCATCATCGGATCGGGAATCGGCGGGCTCACCGAGTTTGAGACCCAACACTCGATTATGCGCGAGAAGGGTCCGTCTCGGATCAGCCCGTTCACGATCCCGAAGTTGATGGTCAATGCGGCCAGCGGCCAGGTCTCGATCCGCTGGGGTTTGTGCGGACCGAACACGGCAATCGCGACGGCCTGCGCGTCGGCGGCCAACGCCATCGGCGACGCGTTCAAACTCATCCAGTCGGGCTTGGCCGACGTCATGATCACCGGCGGAAGCGAAGCCGCGATCACGCACATGGGACTGGGAGGGTTCGCCTCGATGCGGGCCTTGTCCACCCGGAACGACGATCCGACTCGCGCCAGCCGTCCCTTCGACCGTGACCGGGACGGCTTCGTCCTGGCTGAAGGGGCCGGAATCATGCTCCTCGAGTGCGAGGAGGTTGCGCGAGCCCGTGGGGCGCGCATCTATGCCGAAGTACTCGGTTACGGGATGTCGGCCGACGGATCGCACATCACGGCTCCCGACGAGCAAGGCCGAGGCGCAGCCCGCGCCATGAACCTTTGTCTCAACGACGCACGTGTTTCACCCGATGGCGTTGATTATGTCAATGCTCACGGTACGAGCACCGGTCTGGGAGACCTGGCCGAGACTCGGGCGATGAAGACCGTCTTCGGTTCCCACGTCAGCCGGCTCCAGATCTCCAGCACCAAGAGTGAGCTGGGCCACCTCCTGGGCGCCTCGGGAGGGGTAGAGCTGATTGCTTCCGCCCTGGCGATTCATACGGACGTGCTCCCCCCGACGATCAACCTCGACCACCCGGGCGAGGGATGCGACCTCGACTATATTCCGAACGTCGCACGCGAAGTGAAGGTCGAGCGGGTCATGTCCAACAGCTTCGGGTTCGGCGGGCACAACGCCAGCCTCCTGATCGGCCGTTACCGGCCCAGTGACGCCTAGGTCGGACGTATTCCAGGTTAGGCACCACAAGACGATGAACATACCTCCGATTGATCTCCTCGGCGAGCGGCCTGCCGCTTCGCCGCTTTCCTCCGCTGAAATTCAGCGCTACGCTCGGCATCTCATCATGCCGGAGGTCGCAATGAATGGTCAGCAGAGGCTCAAGGCTTCCAAGGTCCTCTGTATTGGAACAGGGGGCCTCGGAGCTCCCTTGACCCTCTATCTGGCCGCCGCGGGGGTCGGCACGATCGGTCTGGTCGACTTCGACGTCGTCGACGTGTCGAATCTCCAGCGCCAAATCATCCACTTCACCGCGGACGTCGGCCGCCCCAAGGTCACGAGCGCTCAAGAGAAGCTCCAGGCGATCAATCCCGAGCTGAAGATCATTCGGCACGAGCACCCGATCGACAGCAGCAACGCCCTGGAGATCTTCGCCGACTACGACGTGATCGTGGATGGCACCGACAACTTCCCGACCCGCTACCTCGTCAACGACGCGTGCGTGCTTCTGGGCAAGCCGAATGTCTACGGATCGATCTTTCGATTCGACGGCCAAGCGTCGGTTTTCTTCCCACCGCATGGTCCCTGCTACCGCTGCCTCTATCCCGAACCGCCTCCCCCCGACCTCGTGCCGAACTGCGCCGAGGGGGGTGTATTGGGGATCCTGCCCGGGCTGATCGGAATCGTTCAAGCCACCGAAACGGTGAAACTTCTGCTGGGGACCGGACGCCCGCTGACCGGCCGACTCCTTCTCTACGACGCTCTCGACATGAGCTTCCGCGAGATGAAAGTGCGGAAGAACCCCAAATGTCCGATCTGCGGCCCCAACCCGACGATCACCGGCCTGATTGATTATCAGCAGTTTTGCGGAGTCCCGGTCGTTGATCCCGCGGTGGCGACGACGGCTTCCGGGAACGACACGATCACCCCGCTGGAACTCAAGGGGATGCAAGATCGGGGAGAACAGCCCTTCATCCTCGACGTCCGCAACCCTGAGGAAATTGCCATCTGCCGGATCGCCGGGTCGACCGTCATCCCATTGCCTGAGCTTCCCAATCGGCTCGCGGAACTCCAGCGCGATCGAGCGATGATCGTCCACTGCAAAAGTGGCGTCCGAAGCGCGAAGGCGATTGCCTTGCTGAACGAGGCCGGATTCAGTCGACTTCAGAACCTCACGGGTGGAATTCTGGCCTGGATCAAGGATGTGGATCCGACGCTGCCGACCTATTGATTGAGAGCCGAACCAACGGCGTTTCCGCGATATAAGGGGTCCTGCTGACGATCGCTCTCGAGCCCTTAGCTGACAGTCGACCGAATCCGTGAAGGGCTCTACCGGCAGGGGGTTGCAAAGCGCAAACCCCTGTGCCATATTTCACCCTCTCCCCGGACGACCCTCCAGCACCAGGACACCGACATGATCGAGGGGACGAAATGAGCTGGCAGGCAGGACTTTACGTAGCCGCGGTGCTAATTCCCTTGGCCGCGTTTACCATCGAGTTAATCGGGATCCGCCTGCTCGGCCGTTTGAACGCCTACCTGGCGACTGGGGCCATCGGCCTCTCATTCCTCCTGAGCGCGGTCGGTTTTTTCCAGTACTTCTTCGTGGAAGCGGAAGGGGTCCTGGCCTCGCACCATCCACACGCCGCGGCCCATGCCGAACCAGGCGCAACGGCGGAAGCGGCCGAGCCCGAGGGGTCGCACGCGGAGAAAGCGGAGCACGCCAAGGGACCACTCGTCTGGCGTGCCAGCTACAACTGGGTCATCGGGGGCACCCAGGCCGTCCCCGTGGTGGGCCGGCTTGCCGGGCCCGCGTTGGTGATCCCGCTAGCCGTTCATATCGACAACCTTACCGTGATCATGTTCTTGATGGTCACGTTTATCGCGACGTTGATCCACATCTACTCGATGGGGTACATGCACGACGACGCGGGCTACCCGCGGTTCTTCACGTACCTCTCGCTCTTCTGCTTCTCGATGCTCGGCCTGGTCGCGTCGGCCAACGTCTTCATGATCTTCATCTTCTGGGAGTTGGTCGGGGTCTGCTCTTACCTCCTGATCGGCTTCTGGTACGAGGAGAAGAAGAATTGCAACGCGGCGAACAAGGCGTTCATCGTCAACCGCGTGGGTGACATCGGGATGCTCATCGGCCTGGGCCTGATCTGGACCAGTTTCGGCACCTTCGATATCCACACGATCAACCACTCGCTTCGTGATCAAACGGGGCGACTCAATGTGGAAGCGTCAACCGTAGGGGACACTGCGGTCGTCACGCTTTACGACCAGGAAAGTGGGCTGGCCCTCAAAAATGAGGTGACCGGCAAGCCGTTACAGATTCCGTTTTGGGCTTTGACCCTGGCGGGGCTCGGCATCTTCGCCGGATGTGCTGGCAAGAGTGCCCAGTTCCCCCTCCACGTCTGGCTCCCGGACGCGATGGCTGGTCCGACCCCTGTTTCCGCCTTGATCCACGCGGCCACAATGGTGGCGGCAGGCGTTTACTTGGTGGGCCGTTTCTTTCCGCTCTTCACACCGGATGTTCAACTCTACATCGCCTACACCGGGGGAATCACCCTCTTCATCGCGGCCACGATCGCGACGGTGCAGACCGATTACAAGAAGGTGCTCGCGTACTCGACCGTCAGCCAGCTCGGCTTCATGATGCTCGGACTTGGAGTCGGGGGTTGGGCCGCCGGGCTCTTCCACCTCCTGACGCACGCCTTCTTCAAGGCGCTCCTGTTCTTGGGTGCGGGAAGTATCTACCACGCCGTCCACACCTACGAAATGCCGGTGCTGGGTGGCTTGCGTAAGAAGATGCCGATCACTGCTTACACAATGCTCGCAGCGACGCTCGCGATCTCGGGCGTGCCGCTCTTCAGCGGATTTTATTCGAAGGATGCGATCCTCGCTTCTTCGATCTACTTCGTCTTCGGCGAGCACAATCCTCAGCACATTCTCCTGTTCCTGCTCCCTGCGTTCGGAGCAGCGCTGACCGCCTTCTACATGTTCCGGATGTGGTTCCTGGTCTTCGCTGGCGACCCCCGCGGCTACCCGGCGGCAGCCCACGGGCACGCTGGTGCGCATGAGCACGGCGACCACCACCATGGCAATCCGTACGACCACGCTCATGAGAGCCCTCCGATCATGACATGGCCGCTCATGATTCTGGCCGTGCCCACGATCATCATCGGCTACCCGTTTACGATTCTGCCGGTCTCGACCTCGGACATCGCCAAACCGGTCGTCGAGCGGATGCTCGAATACGGCGAACCGGTTGTCAGACAAGTTCATGTTGAATCGCTCCACCAGTCGCACTTGCTCGCGATGGGCGCTTCGGTGTTGATCCTCGCGGTCGGCGTCGGCCTGGGCATCCTCTTCTACGCTCCGCCGCTCCCGTACGTCTTTCGGAAGCGGCAGGATGCTCGCGTGGCCGCCGAGCGACTTGGCGGGATCTACGGCTTCTTCGTCAACAAGTGGTATTTTGACGAACTCTATGACCTCGCCTTCGTGCAACCGACGTTGGCTCTCACCCGGCTCTGTAGCGAGTTCGATAAGCGGGTCATCGATGCCGCGGTCAACGGCGTGGCGAAAGTGACTCTCCTCGTGAGCAAGGCAGAAGGGGTCTTCGATCGGGTCGCCGTCGACTCGCTGGTGAACCTGACCGCGCGGACCGTCTATTCCGTGGGTAACTGGAGCCGCGGGATCCAGACCGGCCGCATCCGAAACTACCTGATGTTCCTGGCTGTCGCCTTGGTCGGCTTGTTCGTAGGCGTCTTCGCCTGGGTTCGCCCCTGACCTTGAGCGAACTGGACCGGGTCCGTTCGCCGTACCGCCGTACAACGTCCTTCCACGACCTTGACTCTCTTCGAAGTGGTGCCAACGTCATGAGCGACGATCTTTTGCTGACCCTGCTCTGGCTGCTCCCTTTGCTCGGAGCCATCGGCGTCCTCTTGATCCCTAAGCGGGCCGAGACGGCGATCAAAGGGACCGCACTGGCGATCACGCTCGCGACCTTTGCCCTGACGCTGGTGGCCTACAGCGCTTACGTCCAGCCTGGCTCGAACGCCTCGGCCCCGTTACGCGAACGAGCCGAGCGCAACTCGCTCACCAGCACGACCTCCGCGGAGAACCCGTCCGTCAGCGAAGTCGGACCGGCACTCGGCGACCTGGTGGTGCGGCGGACCTGGATCCCCTACTTCAACATCCAGTATTATCTCGGCCTGGATGGGATCAGCCTGAGCCTGGTTCTCCTCACCGGCCTGGTGAGCGTGCTGGCCTGCCTGGCGTCGTGGAAGATCGACAAGCAGGTGAAGGGATATTTCTCCCTCTACCTGCTGCTCACGGCGAGCATGATGGGCGTCTTCCTCTCGCTCGACATGTTCCTCTTCTACGTCTTCTTCGAAGTCATGCTGCTGCCGATGTACTTCCTGATCGGCGTTTGGGGCGGTGAGAACCGCGAGTATGCGGCCATCAAGTTCCTGCTCTACACGCTCTTCGGGTCGGTCTTTATTCTCGTCGCCATCCTGCTGCTCTACTTCTGGCCGGGCGATCCGCTGGTGGCGGGCGTGCCCCAAGCCATGCTCCACGGCCAGGTGTTCAGCGCCCACTCCTTCGACCTCGTGGCTCTGGCCCAGATCGCCAGCGAGACGGGTTATTACGGCGTCTCCGTCCAGCGCTGGATCTTCGGCCTCTTCCTGGTTGGATTCTGCATCAAGCTGCCGTCGTTCCCGTTCCACACATGGTTGCCCGACGCTCACGTGCAGGCCCCGACCCCGATCAGCATGATCCTCGCGGGCGTCTTGCTCAAGATCGGCGGCTACGGCCTGATCCGGCTCGCCTGGCCGCTCGCGCCGCAGGGTGCGATTGAGTTCGCCTACCCGGTCGCCATCCTGGGTGTCTTCAGCATCCTCTATGGGGCCCTGGTGGCGATGGCGCAGACCGACTTCAAGAAGCTGGTCGCCTATAGCTCGGTCAGCCACATGGGCTATGTGACGCTCGGCATGGCCGCGATGAACCTCACAGACGATCCTCGCTACTACGCCTTCGGCGTCAACGGCGCGATGTTCATGATGATCGCGCACGGGATCACCTCCACCGGCATGTTCTTCTTGGTGGGCGTCATCTATGAACGTGCCCACACCCGTGACCTCAAGAAGCTGGGGGGGCTGCTCACCTCGATGCCCGCCTATGGAGCCGTCTCGTTCCTGATCTTCTTCGGATCGATGGGACTGCCGGGGCTCTGCGGGTTCATCGCCGAAGCGTTCGTGGTTCTTTCCACATTCAACTACAGCAAGCTGCTGGCCATTCTCGCGGCCGCCGCCGTGGTCCTGACCGCCGCCTATATCCTCTGGACGCTTCAACGCGTCTTCCTCGGCCGGAACGAGCAATACCGCGGTCTGCCCGACCTTAGCCCCCGCGAGTGGGCAATCTCGATCCCGTTGGTCGTCCTCACCGTCGCCTTGGGTGTCTTTCCCCAGCAATTCCTGCTGAGCTGGATGAGCCCGTCGGTCGAGTTGATGGTTCGCGACGTCGCCATCGCATCCAGCCGGTTGGAAACCAGCGAGGCTGCCCGTCAGGCCAAGGTTGTCTCTGAAGTAGCCACCCCCGTGGTCCAAAACCGCTGAGAACGCTCGGCAGGACTTTATCAGTCGTCCGACGGAGAGGGCGATTTCCTCTCCGCGACCGACTCGCTCCGAGGTTGACGTGCAATGGGCCGGGAACGTGTCGCGCTGGTGACGGGGTCGGCAACGGGAATCGGCCGGGCAGTGGCCTGGCGATTCGCCAGCCTTGGTTTCGCGGTCACGGTCAACTACTCGAAGTCGCGGACCGAGGCTGAGGAGACAGCCGACGGTGTTCGCGAACGGGGCGGAGAGGCGCTCGTTGTTCAGGCGGACGTCGCCGACGACACGGCGGTGCGTGCCATGGTCGAACGGACCGCCGAGGAGTTCGGCGGGCTCGACGTCCTCGTGAACAACGCGGCGACCACGTTCTTCGTCGCACACCATGACCTGGAAGGACTGACCGACCAGGTCTGGGACGAGATCCTCGGCGTGAACCTGAAAGGCACCTTCTTCGCCTGCCGCGCCGCAATGCCCTACCTCAAGGTGCGCAAGGGGAACATCGTCAACATCGCCTCGGTGGCAGGCGTGGCGGGGTCGGGGAGCTCGATCGCCTACGCAGCGAGTAAAGGGGGGGTCATCACCATGACCAAGAGCCTGGCGAAGGCGTTTGCCCCGGAGGTTCGGGTCAATGCCGTCGCTCCCGGCCCGGTTCAAACCCGATGGCTCGCCGACCACCAAGACATGGTCGAGCAAGCGATGAAGTCGACTCCTCTGAAACGGCCCGCCTCGGCCGACGACATCGCGGACGTCACCCTCTTCCTCGCCAACGGTACCTCATTGATGACCGGCCAGGTTCTCGTCGCTGACGGCGGACGAACCATCTGAACACGAGCCGCGCCAGCCGCCCCCCGACGATGTCACGGTTCCGGTTGGTTGCACCGACTCAATATGATCTGACCTTGCGTCGATCCGCGGGCCAGAGTAACTTGCCGCTCGCCCCTACACCCACGTCACTGCACCATTTCCGGAGGGTTTCTCGAATCAACCAAAAGGAGTGGAGCCGATGCAGGGCAGGTCATGGATGGCCGCTTTGACCGTCGCCGTGGGGATCGTTCTTCCTCTCGCTCGTCAGGCGAACGCCGACGAGAAACCAGCGACAAAAGGAAACACCGTCTACCTTCAGTTGCGGATCGCCGGGCTCGACCGCGACGGGTGCGACGTCGAAATCAAGCCCAGTCACTCGGGCTGCCAATTCCGCACGGTCCGCCAGCACGTCGATCAAACTGGCTTGCAGACCCTTCGACTCGACGACGTGAAAACCTCCAGCGCCGATCGTGAGTGCGCGTTCTCGATCACGATCCGTGAAGCTGGCCAGGCCACCCGGACCGTTCGACGTGGCCTGAGACTGGCCGCGCCCGAGACTGCCCCTTTTTCAACGATGGAATGCTTTATCAGCTCCCCTTCCAAACTCGCCAAGGCCGAACAGGAAAAGCGGACCCGCTGATCTTCGAAGCCAACGACAGAGAGATCGGGAGCAGTCCACCTTGGGTGAGCGCCAAGCTTCTCGTACAGACATCTCGACTTTTTGCTCCTTAAAACCCAGTCGGGTTCGTCCCCAAAGCCGTTCTCATCGGTAAGCTCCTTGCAGCCCCGACTGGTATGGCCACTCATCGCCCTTTCAGGGCCGCCAGTGTCGGTCATGACCTGCCTGTCGAAGATTCTCCGCAGGCGGGTTGAGTTGGCATCGCCCAGCCGAGTCGACCGCGAGCGCAAGTCGTTGCAACGAGCCCGTGGTCCTTGCCCCCAGCCATCCGACTCGACCGACCTCGCACTTGCCCCGACCCAAATGAAAAAAATGGCCCGAGATCCAAGGGGATCTCGGGCCTCGCTCTTGTTTCCGGTTTGCGGGGCGGACGACCACGGGTCAGAACGAGTCGGCCGAGACCACCTCGCCGCCCGATAGGGTCACAAGGCTGCGGAGGGTGATGACGCTGATACTGTCCTTGATGAATCGGACGCTGCCATCGCCAAACAGAGCGTTGACCCCGCCCGAGTGGAACGAGAACAACTCATCGTTGGCCCCGGCGTTATTGCCGGCCGTACCGAGCGTGGCGGGCCACGGGGTGGATTCTTTCATCGGGCGAGCCTTGTTGTTGGGCTGTCCGGAAACCCCATAAGCACCGTCCGGCTCGGCCCAGCGCCAGTAGCGTCGATACGCGCTCTGGCCACCGCCTGGTCCCTGTCCCAGGATGGGACGGGAATTGGTGCCGTCGTAATAGCCTTCCGTATACGGGCTCAGGAAGCTTTCGTCACGACCTGCGTCCTCTCCGATGGCCATCGTGTTACTCGTGCCGTCGATAACCTCGGCGATGCGGGTCTGTCCTTCCTTCAAGAGGCCGTTCGCACGAGAGGTCTTGAGCCGGAAGGGCGTCGCGGCAGAGTAAGCCGTGGACTGGCCCGTCGGGTTGATGTCGGTGTAGCAGGTGGCGCCGTAGTCGGAATAGCCGTAGCCTTTATTGCCCCCCGCAGCCTCCTCGGGCGAATTCGCAGCGGTGCTCCAGGAGTCGCGTCCGGTGCCGCTCCGAGCGGACGAGGGACACAGATAGACGCTCACCACGGTCGAAGCCCCGGTGTAATTCATCCCGGTTTGCTCGTTGTAGTCCACGGAGAAGTTCAGCGTGTTGAACGTGGCCCCCCCTTCCATGTAGGGCAGGATGCGCGCCAATGTGCTCCAGCCGCCGTCAACGAATTG
Organism: Singulisphaera photorubra; assembly: GCF_045290345.1. GTDB lineage: Bacteria > Planctomycetota > Planctomycetia > Isosphaerales > Isosphaeraceae > Singulisphaera. The sequence goes on from NZ_CP155447.1 coordinate 10,389,941, forward strand.
CGTGGAGGGGGGTGACGTCTTGTAATTCGTCGACTCGCCCGCGGGCGGGAAACTCCCGTTGCTGCTCTCGTAGTTGTGCAAGGCCAGGCCGAGTTGCTTGAGATTGTTGGTGCACTGAGAGCGGCGAGCCGCCTCTCGGGCTGCCTGAACCGCGGGCAACAGGAGTGCGATCAGCACCGCGATGATCGCGATCACCACGAGAAGTTCGATCAAAGTAAAACCGGACTGCCGCGTTCCCGATCTCATCAGTGGTTCCTTGTTCTAGTCTCTTGCAAATTAAACCATGTCACTCAGCGAGCATGTTTTTTAAACAGACGCTCAGTTGTGAAACCGAACCGAAGCAACCGATCTGAGGGACGTCTTCTGGAGGCGAATCGGCGGCAGGTCATTCGGCTCGGGCTTCACGGTCACCTTCAGCCCCGAGGTCTCCTCGTCAGCATACTGGGGAGGAAACGGCAGTTTTCGTTGATTCACGCTCCGGCTTCCCGGCTTCGCAACGGCAAGTTTTGATTCGTTAGGCGTAATCTTGACCCGAAATTCTCCCGCGGGTGCGCCCTCACCCGACTCACCCGTGCTGAGTGAAAATGCCCCGTCTGCACCGATCGTTCCGGAGGACTCGATCATCAACTCCCCCAGAGGGAGAAAGACGACGCGGCCGGAGGTCAGTGGCTGGCCGTCGGGCAACAGAATCTTGCCCTTGACCGGATAGACGGTGACCTTGCCAGCGGCATCGGACGAGCCACAGCCAGCAAGGGCAGAGAGGACGACACAGCCCAGCCAGATGGGTCGACGACTTGAACGAATCCTACCCGTCAGCGATTGGAATCTTTCAAATAACATGCTCATGTCACATCGGGTTCCAGAAAACGATCGGCCACGCTTGGAAGCCATTCCTGTCACCAAAGGCGTCCCGACGCCTGGGATGCTTCACACGTCGAACTCAAGCCCAGCGCGCAGAGCGAACCCAGACGATCCACACGCCGGAATGGTCCCAGCCTCAGGACGTCTGTCGATTCCAAGATTCAGCAAATTCAATCAGCGATTCGAATTTGGAATTCTTGATTCCACAACTCAAAACTCTGATCGATATCGTCCTGCCTAAAGAGTTCCGAGGTCGCGAGACAGAGGGGGGGAGCAGCGTTCTGAGCAACGCATGCAAATTCTCGCGAACAATGGAGGCTTGGCTTTTGGCAGGTACGAACACCCTCGAATCGAGTATGTCAGGAAGTCAGGCCCCAGGCCTGATTGGCTGGGGCCTACTTCGATATGATCCTACGATGCGACGTGGGAAAAGCCTAATGAATGTTCCATGAAGTATCGATGTCCAAAAGGCGAACGCCCATGCCCCTGGAGTTAATCGTCGTCGGACGGGGCCTCGATGTAGCCGGCCTCCGTCGGAGCCGGGGCCGCGGCGGTCACCGTCGGTTCGACGCGGGCAGTCGCGCCGCGATTACCCAGGAGGCGAACATTGCCCGCCCCGACCGCGGCTTCGAGGTCGGCGAGCATGCGCTCGTCGTGACGGATCTTCAGCCCCGAGCCGGCCTTGTAGATCGCGCGGCGGACGCCCGAGAGACCGAGGATCTCGAGGTAGACCTCGAGGTTTCCTGGCCTGATCCGGAACTGACGGAGCAACCGCTGCATCTGTTCGTCCTCGGTCACTCCCTTGCGCAGGGTAACCACGACCCCGCGTGAGAGTTCAGCCGGCCCTTTGCTCAGGGGGATGATCTTGGAGATCACCAGTTCGGCGGGCTCGCGACGTCGATCAAGCGCTCCGCGGACGAAGCAGATCAGGTCATTTTTGACCATTTCTTCGGCCTGGGCATACTGCTCGGGCCAGAGCATCGCCGGAACCGAACCGGTCAAATCCTCAAAGCTGAGCTTGGCCATTCGGGTCAGTCCGGAGCGGCTCTTCTGAACGCTCTTGATTTGCACGCCGGAGATCATCCCTCCCAGGATGACTTCCGACTTGGCCACGACCGTGGCCAGGCTCGCCACGCTATGCGTGGCCAACGCCTGCAAGAGGCTGGCATGCCGGGCCAACGGGTGACTCGACATGTAGAAGCCGAGGACCTTCTTCTCCTCGGCCAGACGTTCAACGTCGGGGAGTTCGGGGATGTCAGGGAGGCTCGAAGTGGTGGCTGGCTTGCCATTGCCGTTTTGAGGGGTCTCGTCGGCGGCCCCTGAAAACGCGTCGAAGAGGCTGCGCTGGCCCCGCTTGCGATCCTCCTGGACCGCTTGCCCTGCCTGTGCCGCTCGGGGCAAGACAGCCAGCCACTGGCTTCGGCGTGCCCCCAGGCAATCAAACGCGCCGGCCTTGATCAAGGCTTCGACGCAGGACTGACTGACCACGCTCAAAGGAACCCGTTCGAAGAGATCATCGAGCCCGGTGTACTTCTCCCCTTTGTCGCGGGCCTTTACAATCTCATCGACCGCCTTGAGTCCGACTCCCTTGATCGCACCCAGGCCGAAATAGATCTTCCCCTCGGCGGCGACCCGGAACGGGGCCTCACCTTCGTTGATGTTGGGGGGCAATACCTCAAGGCCAAGCTTCTTGCAGTCTTCGATGTGCTCAACGAGAAATTTTTCCCGCTCGGCCCCGTCCATTTCGGTGGAGAGCAGGGCAGCCATGTACTCGGTGGGATGGTGAGCCTTGAGGTAGGCCGTCTGGAACAAAACGAGGGCATAGGCCGTCGAGTGCGACTTGTTGAAACCGTAACCGCCGAAGAACTCGATGAGCTCGAAAATCTTGGTCGCGCGATCCTTCTCCAGGCCGCGCTCGACCGCCCCCTCGACGAACTGCTTCCGTCCCTGGGCGATGGTCTCGGTCTTCTTCTTGGAGATGGCCTTGATGCACGCGTACGCTTGTGAGAGCTCGATGCCCCCCAAGCGGTTCAAGATCCGCATGACCTGTTCTTGGTAGACCATGACGCCGTGAGTGTCCTCGAGGACCTCTTTCATCACGGCATGTTCATAGACCGCCTGCTTCCGACCATGCTTGACGTCGACGTACTCGTCGACCATACCGCCGTTGAGCGGACCGGGACGGTAGAGAGCCAGGATCGCGATCAAGTCGGCGAAGCGGTCAGGCTTCATCTTGACCAGGAGGTCGCGGATCCCCGCCGAGTCGAGCTGAAAGATACCGCGGGCCTCACCTCGCTGGAGGAGCTGGTAGGTCTCCTCATCGTCGAGCGGCAGGCTGAGCAGGTCGAGCGGCTGCCCGAGCTTCTTCTCGACGAGCTTCACCGCGGCTGCCAGGCTCGTCAGGTTGCGGAGGCCGAGGAAGTCCATTTTGAGAAGGCCGGCCTTCTCAACGTCGCCCATTTCCCACTGGGTGCTGACGACCTCTTTGTCTTTATCTTTGTTCGGCAGGCGCTGAAGCGGAACCATGTCGCAGAGCGGGCGGTCGGCGATCACGACGCCCGCGGCATGGGTCCCGACGTTACGTGCGGTCCCTTCCAGCCGCCTCGCATACTCGTAGAGCTTGGCGATCTCCGGGTCTTCTTCGGTCAGGCGCTTGAGGGCCGGCTCTTCCTTGAAGGCCTCTTCCAGAGTGATGTTCAGCCGGGTCGGGATCAGCTTGGTGACCTGATCGACCCGGGACAAGGGAATATTCAAGGCACGGCCGACGTCCTTGAGTGCCGCCTTGGCGGCCATCGTGCCGAAGGTCCCGATCTGGGCGACGTTGGCCGCCCCGTACTTGCCTCGGACGTACTCGATGACCTTGGCCCGCTGCTCGCGGCAAAGGTCGATGTCGATGTCAGGCGCTTCCGACCGGTTCGGGTCGAGGAACCGCTCGAATAGCAAGTCATACTTGAGCGGATCGACATGGCTCAGGTAGAGCACGTAACTGACCAAGGCCCCGCACGCCGAACCTCTCGCCGAGTTGGGAATGCCCTCTTCGCGTGCGAAACGGACGAAGTCCCAGACGATCAGGAAGTAGGACGCGAACCCCATCCGGTTGATGATGCCCAACTCATGGTCGAGCCGTTCTTGGGCCGCGGCCGGAGGATTTTCCCCGAAGCGTTCGATCAGTCCGGTCTGGCAGAGCTCGGCGAGATAGTCCTCCGGGGTCTTTTCGCCGGGGGGCTTGAATGACGGAAACATCCGCTTGCCAAGGTTCAAGCTCTTATAGTTCTCTTCCACCATCTCCGCGATCCGGACCGAGGTGGCCAGCGCCTCCTCGTGGCCGGGCATCGCGGCGTACATCTCCTCGGGGCTGCGAACGTGGAACTGGTCGTTCTCGAACTTCATCCGATTCGGGTCGTCGACCGTCTTGCCCGTGTTGATGCAAAGTAGAATATCGTGCGCCTGAGCGTCATCCTGCGTGAGGTAGTGAGCATCACTGGTGGCGACCAAGGGCAGGCCCTTGCGACGGGCGATATCGATCGCTCCCGCCGCGCAGTCACGCTGAATCTGGATCCCGTTGTCCTGGATCTCGACGAAGAAGTTCTCTTCGCCAAAGACGCGGACATACCAGTCGCAGAGCTTCTCGGCGTCGGCCGTCTTGCCGTAGAGAATGTGGTCCGAGAACTCGGCCGAGGCGCAGCCCGAGAGACAGATGAGCCCCTCGGAGTGCCGCTCGAGGATTTCCTTGTCGATTCGCGGCTTGTAGTAAAACCCTTCGAGGAACGAGGCTGACGAGAGCCGCATGAGGTTGCGGACCCCCTCGCCGTTACGAGCCAGCAGGGTGAGGTGGAAGGCGTACTCTTTGCCCGATCCTCCTCCCATGCTTCGCTCGGTCCGATGCCGGGGTGCCACGTAGGCCTCAAGCCCTACGATCGGCTTGATCCCAACCGATTTCGCCTCGCGCAAGAACTCGACGGCCCCGTAAAGATTGCCGTGATCGGTCACTGCCAAGGCCGGCATGCCCAATGCCTTCGCCCGCTTGACCAGCGCAGGCAACTTGCTGGCGCCATCGAGCAAACTGTAGTGGCTATGACAATGTAGATGGACGAACGGCCGGCTGGACATCAGACACCTCGGGCGGACCGGGTCCCGCGGCCGGCAGTCGTGCGAGCCGGGACCGCTGAACCTACGCTCAGGTCATTCTAACACAAGGCATCCCTGACCCTGAAGGGTGCCTCGACACTTCTTCCTGTATATCGGACGGGCACCGCGACGAACCGCGCAGGTTCTCACCACGATCACGACCAGTGCGATCGATCCTCACGACTGGAGGGTTCGAACCAACAGAACGATCGCCCGTGGGACCCAGAATAGCCCCACGGACGATCGTTCTTGGGGAAATTACCGATCGAATCCGTGAACGGAAAAGAAGTGGTGGAGGGCGCTCGGGCCCAGATCGGTTATGACGAAACTCGACGTGAAAGGAACTCAGACGACCGCGAGTTCTTCGACATCCTGAACTTCATCTGAATCAACCGAGTCATCCGAAGCGATTGCCGATTCAAGACCTTGGACCAACGCTCCCAGTTGAAGCGCCAGCAGTCGATCGCTCGGGGTGTGCCCGCGCAACAACTGCAAGAATGCTTCCGCCCCGATCAGTACAGCCTTCGGCTTGCTGTGGATGGTCAGGACAAAACGAGCGTTAGGGTCTTCCAGTGAATCCAGCACCTTCGGAAGATCGCGGTGAAGTTCTCGACTGCCAATGAAGCGAACGCGAGACTGAGACATCTCCATCCTCGAGGCCTTGAACGGCCAAATGCTGGGGGAAAAACGAAGTGAGCAGACTTACTCACCCCGGCTTTGATAGGTAAACCCTAGATTAACCGACGTTGAACTTCGCGTCAACTAATTTGGAGGCGTCACTCCGAGATTCCCAAATCTTTCGGAGTCGCATGGTGCAAGGTTCACGGAAAGCCGTGCCGTCAACGGTTTCCGCTCTGACACATGCCTGACATGACTGCTTCATGTCAACCTGCAGACATAAAACAAATCCCGATTCTTCCCAACGGGTTCACGGCTCAGCGAAGCCGAATCGCCCGACGTGAGCGTGCCTGAGACTGATACGAACCAGGCCTCAACGGGGCGTTCCCATCCCGCGACGAACTCACCGGGCCGCCGTTTTTTTTTGTTGGAGGGCAGGTTCGTATTTTTTTTCTGTGATGATGATCCCGGGCGTTGGCCCAGGCTGAATTGGAACGCCCCGTCGAGGCGGCCCCGACCTTACAGTCAATAGTTCGAACGCCGGGTTTCGACCCCGTCGAAGACCACCTGGGACCGCTCAATCGAAAGCGAGTTTGAACTCACGGATCCTTGGTCTTGGCCGCAGGTTCTTCGGCTGGCGTCACGTCGCTCGGTGCGGGAAGAGGGGTGGGAGAAGCCGCCGCGGCGGGGGGAGCCTTCAGGCCGAACGCGAGAAAGAGTTCGTCCAGATCGGTGTATTTGCCGTAATGCTTGACGAGGTCCGCGCGGATATTCGCAGCCTCAACAGAGCGGCCCGATTGCTCTGCCTGCAAGGCGCGACTCAGCAGGCCGGCCACGACCTCGCGGCGTTGCAGGATGGTCTTTTTGAGGTCGGCAACCCGCTTCTGGGAGAGCAAGAACCAGCCGCGTTCCTCGGCCTCTTCGGGATTGAGCTTGCTGGTCATCTCCTCCCAATAACCGATCGCCGCCAGGTCGTTCCCCTCGCTCGCTGCCTTACTCGCCAGTCGATAATAGGCCTGATACGCTCCCTCGGTCGCATTCTTGGGTTCATTGAACCGCGTCGGCACTGGACTCTCGAGGATCTTGGCCCGATTATCGGCCATCTGGAGCTCGATGCGGTCACGCCAGCCCCGGGTCGTCTTGAGATACGGATTCTGTTTGAATCGCTGATCGAGCGGATTCAGATAATCATCACGAGCGGTCATCCAATCGCTCAGCTTCTCGGACGCCATCAACCGCTCGGCCTGATGGTAGAGGTACGGGGCGCTTGGTGGCCAGAGCATGTAGCCGAGGAAGCCGCCAACCAACACCAGACCGAGAAACAGCAGGACGACCTCGAGTAACGACCGATTCAGCTCGGGAAGCGTCCACCGCCGTTTGGCCTTGGCCGCCTTGCGAGGTTTCGTCGGTGGAATTTCGGTCCCCGTGCGGGTTGCGAGGCCCGCCCGAGTCGGGGTGATCGCCTGATCGCCATCAGTCGCCCAGACCATCGCGACGGTATCGCCCCGGCTCGCCTTGTCGCGGATCTCCGCCAAGGATACGGCCAGGGCCGCCGCGTCCCACGGCCGATCGTTCGGGTCCTTGGCCATCAGTTGCACGACCAGCTTATCGAGGGCCACCGGAATTTCGGCGACCCGGGCGCTGGGACGAGGGGGCGGCTCGTTCATGTGGCAGTGCATCAGCACAACCGCCGACGATCCCTCGAACGGAGCGCGACCGGTGAGCATCTGGTAGAGGACGACCCCCAGCGCGTAGAGGTCGGTCTTGTGGCTGACCTCGGGCGTCCCTCGAATCTGCTCGGGGGCCATGTAGGCCGCGGTACCCAGGGTCCGGCCCGTCGCCGTCAGGGCAGTGGCGTCAAGGTCCTTGGCGATCCCGAAGTCGGTCAGCTTGATCTGACCGTCCTCGGAGACCATCAGGTTCGACGGCTTCAGGTCTCGGTGAACCACACCGTGCTCGTGCGCATAGTGAAGCGCCTCGCAGGTCTGGATCGCCAGCTCAACGATCTCACGCCAAGGGCGAGGGCCTTCACGGCGAAGCAATTGCTCGAGGGTCTCTCCCGCGACATACTCCATCGCGAAGTAAGAGGTTCCCTGAGAACGGCCGACCGCCAGAAACCGAACAATGTTCGGGTGACGGAACTGCTTGAGGATCTCGGCCTCACGGCGAAATCGCTCGTACGACTTGCTCTTCTGAGTGAGTTCGCCGCTGATCACCTTGACAGCGGCGGGCTTGCCCGTCGCGTCACTGATCGCGCGGTAGACCACCCCCATGGCCCCCGTGCCGAGAATCGCCTCGATCCGGAAAGAACCGAGCTTTTCGCCGATCATAATCGCACCCCGGTATCGCCGGCCGGGCCTCGTCTCATTACCTGAGCCACCGTGAGTCCACAAGGAAAGGGCCTCACCGCGGTCTCGTCTCGAGGGGAGCCAGTCACGCCGATCACGGCCGAGGCCGAACGTCGTCGTGCCCATATCTCATCGATTATGCGAGACAGAGGCCGGTCGTTGCGAGGGGTCGCCCCAGAAACTCCGCCGTCGAGGCAGCGTAACCCGCTTCGACCACGGGGCGACGACCCTGCGGACCCTTGATTCGGGTCCGCGGAGCCGCCCCCGATTGAGGCGTGAGCATTCAGAATTGGGGCATCTGACACGACTGCCCACCGGCCGCCGGTAGGTAGCAGTTCTGCACGTAGTCCATAACCATTCGATCGGCGTTGAATCGCCAGGCGAGGGAACGCAGGGCGTTCTTCTGCCGCTTGATCCAGCCGCGGGGCAACCCGTCGGCGTCGCGATTGTAGAAGAGGGGGATCACCTGGCCCGTGAGGGTCTCACTGAGCGCCTTGTAATCGCGCTCGTCCTGCACCGCGGGAATCGAATGCGACTGGCCGTAGCCGATCGCGAAACCATTGGTCCCGTCGTACGCTTCGGCCCACCAGCCGTCGAGGATCGAGAAGTTCAGGGCCCCGTTGAGAAGCGCCTTTTCCCCCGACGTCCCGCTGGCCTCCTGCGGCCGACGCGGGTTGTTCAACCAGACGTCGACCCCTTGAACCAACTGACGCGCCACGTTGATGTCATAGTCTTCGACGAAAACGATGCGGTGCGACAGCTCTTCCTTGCGGGTCAGGCGGACGATGTTCTGGATCAGTTCCTTGCCGAAATGATCCTCGGGGTGGGCCTTGCCTGCGAAGATGAACTGGATCGGCCGATTGCTCGAATGGATCATCTCGACCAAACGTTCGACGTCCTGAAGCACCAGCCCAGCGCGTTTGTAGGTCGCGAATCGGCGGGCGAAGCCGATGGTCAACGCGTTAAGGTCGAGCGCGGACTGGGCACGCTGGATCGCAGCTTCACCTTCATCGCGCTTTTTGGCCTGCACGGTGAGCCGTCGGCGGACAAAGTCGATCAGCCTTGCCTTCAAGACCTGCTGAGTCTCCCAGAGCTCGGCGTCGTCCACCGCCTCGATACTCTCCCAGGTCTCAGGATTGCGAGCCTGCTTGAGCCAGTCGGGGCCAAGGTGCCGGCCGAAGAGGAGCTGCATCTGGGGGGCGATCCAGGTCGGCACGTGGACGCCGTTCGTGATATGGCCGATCGGCACGCTCTCTTCGGGCCGGCTGGGGTAGAGCGGGTGCCACATTCGTCGCGAAACCTGGCCGTGGAGGGCACTGACCCCGTTGGCATGCCGCGAGAGCTTGAGGGCGAGCACCGTCATGCAGTAGGGTTCGTTGACGTCGGTCGGGTAAACGCGGCCCAGCCCCATGAAGTCATCGTAAGACAGGTGCAGTGCCTCACGCAGCTTGCCCAGATTCTCCTCAACCAGGGAGGCGGGAAACCGGTCGTGACCGGCGGCCACAGGCGTGTGGGTCGTGAAGACGGTCATCCGCGCAACGTCGCGGAGGGCTTCGCCGAACGGAATCTCGTTGGCTTCCATCTCGGCCCGGATCAACTCCAGCCCCGCGAAAGCGCTATGCCCCTCATTGAGGTGCAGCACCGAGGGATGAATCCCGAGTGCATTCAAAACACGGACGCCACCGACGCCCAACAGAAGTTCCTGACGGATCCGCACCCGCGCATCGCCACCGTAAAGCCGGGCGGTGAGTGCCAGATCGCTCTCGGAATTCCCGGGTACGTTCGAGTCCAGGAGCAACAAGGTCGTCCGGCCCACGTTGACCCGCCAGACCCGGGCCTTGAGCACCCCATTGTTCGTCTCAATCGAGATGATCAGGGGAGTCCCGTCGGTTCCCGAGACGGTTTCGATCGGCAAGAGGTCCGGGTTGGCGTTGAGATACTCCTCTTGCTGCCAGCCGTTGATATCCAGTGACTGGCGGAAATAGCCCTGGTCGTAGAGCAGACCGATCCCAATCAAGGGAATGCCCAGGTCGCTGGCACTTTTCAAATGGTCGCCGGCGAGCACTCCAAGGCCGCCCGAATAGATCGGAAGGCTCTCGTGAAGGCCGAATTCCGCGGAAAAATAGGCAATGGGACGCGCCCGCAGATTGGCGGCGTACACCGTCCCCCAGGAATCGGTGTTCTTGAGATATTCGGCAAGACGGCGAAACGCGTAGTCGATTCGCGAGTCGAGCGCCATCTCGGCGGCCCGACGATCGAGAACTTCCGGTGGCAGGCGTTTCAGGAAATCGATGGGGTTATGATCGACGCTGCGCCACAACTGGGGATCGAGTTCGCGAAACAGGCTGACCACATTCGGCTGCCAGCACCACCACAAATTCCTCGCCAGTTCACGAAGCTTGTCAATCCGCTGCGTCTGACCCACCATGGCCGCCCCCACGCGAAATTCAGGATTCGTGAATTCCGAACCTCTCGCAACTCTCGATCCTTCTCATTGGGAGGATAGTATGGCCAAACCTCGACCAAAAGCCAAGTCCTGGCAAGTTGTTCGGCTTGACCAGGACGATTGAACTGGATCTCCGCAGCCAAGACGCCAGCGGCCTCCAGTCGAGACTGGGGAACCCGAAAGTCGGTTTCCCAGACGTATTCCCGCTTCCATGCAACAAAGTGCTCACTCGGCGCCTCCTCATCGACATCGGCTGGAGCCGGGGTAGATCACCCGGCCCCAGCCGATGACGCGAGCCCGTTCAAGTCGCGGGTCGAATGGAATCGGAGCCACGGTTTCCAACTAAAACCGGTTGGCGTCGACCATTTCATTGCCGTTTCGGGTGCCGATAGCCCACCACATATTGAGATTGACCTGTTCCTTCACAAAACGAACGGAGCCGTCAGCCATTGTCATATTCACGCCGCCAGAGTGGAGACTGGTGGCGTTGGAGGTCCCGAAGACGTCGAGCCCGACGCCGTTGGGGTCGGTAATCGCCGAGCACTGCCGCGAGTTCGGTCCACCCACGTGGTTATACATCCCGAAATTGGCGTAGTACGGATACGAGATCTGCCAACTCAGCCCGCGTGAGCCGACCCCAGTGTTTCCGGGAGAGGCCGCGAGAGTTCCCGCCGGAACCGCATTACAGGCCGCCAGGAACTGGTAGACGGTGCTCTGGTTGCGAATCAAGTTGTTGGGATTGAGGGTGAACCCGGAGTTGAAGAAGCCGCGGAACTCGCTAACCTTGCCGCTGCCGGCGAGGACGGGAAGATTCGTGCCACTCACCCCTTCGCTCCAGAGCGCAGTGTTACTGGTGCCGTCGGTGATAGAACTCATCCCGACGACCCCAGCCGTCTGCGCATTCGGATAGTTGGCCGTCGTGATGTAGTTACCCCCTCCCGTGTAGGTCATGGTCGGGTTCAGCGGAACAAAGGGACCGCTATAGCCGTTGAGGAGGAACGGCCCCCCGATGTTCGCCAGGTAGTTGGTCACCGGCTGGCGAAGCAACCGAGGCGTGTCCGACGGGCAGAGAACGACCGAGAGTTGGACGTTGAAGACCGTCGTGTTCGCCCACCAAGTGGTCGGCCCTGCTGTACTGGGCGGATAGGAGCCGTAGACCCCTCGACTCAAGTTGTAGGCGTTATAGGTGGTCCCCTGTTCGAGATATTGCAACAGGCTCACGAGAGGACTGGCGCCATAGCTCCAGCACAGATCCACCGTGGAGAAGGCATTGACCGCCGGGCAAGGATAAAGCGACGCCGAGGGGAGGGTCTGATTCACAGACTCGTAGTTGTGCACGGCGAGCCCGAGCTGCTTCAAGTTGTTTGCGCAGGAGGATCGACGGGCCGCCTCACGAGCCATCTGGACGGCGGGCAAGAGCAGGGCTATTAACACAGCAATGATCGCGATGACCACCAACAATTCGATGAGCGTGAAACCTCGAGGTCGAACGTGGCGCATGCCGGACTCCTCCCCTTGTAAGTTGAAAACCAGAAGGACAAGGCCGAAGGAACGGGATGGCCAGAGCCACCAGCGATGAGCGCCGTCGGAAGTGGACCCTGGTCGGACTCTCGATTCGTGGGGGGTTCGGAAACGTCAGGGTTGGCGACTACTTCGTCGCATTGCGCGAGGCGTTGGACGCAGACGTGGGGGCCTTCGTATCGCTCTTGGCCGCGAACGTGGGGCTTCCCGCGGGAACCCCGGGGCCGATGTTTGGTTGCTCGGTCGGTCCGGTGTCTGACAAGGAACCACCACAACCGGAGAACCCGCAGAGACCAAGAAACAAGATTCCGACGGTTTGAAAGGCGATCGACCGTAGATTCATGCTCCCTCCCCATCACGACGCACGCGAGGGTTGGCCCCCGGCCAAGCAAGCCTCACGCTACGCCGGTTCCGGAAACGCATCAGATCAGTCGATTCAGGGTTTCTATGAAATCGACCGATGTCAGAGGTCTTAAGCCCAATCTAAGGGCCTTCCTCTAACAGTTCAAGAAAACCCGTCCACTGATCCCTTTTTCTTCCCCCCCGTCCTATTCCCTCGAACTCGCCCCGCAATAAGTCAACACGAATTCGTACACAAAATGATTCAATAGGCCATTGAATCGAGCCCAAGTCACGATCACATCGCGTTCCCCGAACGTCACGCCGATAGTGAATCGCCGGCTAAAAGGCGAAAAAAAGAGCCAAGCCGTCGAGCGTCGGCGACAAAGCGGGCTCGTTCTGGCCCAGGATTTGCGTTGGCTTACTTATGACTCGCAATCGATCGAAAGAAAAATGGGTGGCGCGACCGCCCTTGGCTCAGTTGACGGGAGTAGCCTCCGATGGCCGCCAACGATACCAACCCGATTATCTCAACGACTGAGGTCTCCACCCGTTTCGATGGTCCTCCCACGCTCGCCGAACCGGAGTCGGCCAACGCGCTCTACCCACCTCAAGGGCCGGAACCAGCGGGAACCACACCCGAAGCCGTGGACGCGATGGCAAGCCAGCCGTCTGAAGAGGCGATTCATGGGGCCGGAATCGAAGGAGAGGAGGTCGTCTGGGAAGCGCGTTACGCCATGCGGAACTTCCTGGGACGTATTGCTTTCCGCGTGCTGCTGACGGTCGCCTGGCTGGCGTTCGCCGTGTACGCGATGGGGTATCGAAAAGACACGGATCTGGGATGGCTGGTCACGGCGGGAGGAGTGATTGTCGGTCTCTTCTGGCTGGTGCTCTTCTATCGAATGATTCAGGCTCACTATGGTCACTACTACCGCCTGACAACTCGCCGCCTCTTCGTTTCCAGCGGCTTGATGCGGCGGCGGCGGGACATGATGGAGTTGCTCTGCGTCAAGGACGTCTTCACCCGCCAGACCCTGATCGAGCGCTGGCTCTCGCTCGGGACCGTGGTCGTTGTCTCGTCCGAGCGTGACCTGCCGGTCTTCTACGTGACCGGCGTCCAAGATCCCAAGGAAGTCATGGACCTGATCTGGCACCACGCCCGCTCCGAGCGCGATCACCGCAGCGTGAAGGTTGACAGGATCTGACCCTCCGCACTCGATTGGTGACGTTCCACCACAATAGAGCTGGTCCCTTCCGTGCTCGTGAAAAGGCACCTGAACCTCAAGATTTTCCTTCAGACCCGGCAAATCCTTGCCCGTTCCGGTCTCCCGTCGGCCCACGTGGCTGTCGCGTTCGCTGCCTTGCCGATTGCCAACAGGCCCCTGACTCTGTTCTGATTCACTCTCCGCATGACGATCGAGATTTCTTAAGGTGTGGCAAAACCCATCGTCGTTCACTACGACGGTGGGCCGGGGCCACCCCGCGAAGCCCCCCTTTTTGCTTTGAGCGGGCTCGTTCGATTGTGGAAGTCGCCCGTCATTATGAAGTGCCTTGGAGCCGCATCGCAATGCCTACCGTGACAGTTGAGGACGAGAAGTCGTTTGAGGTCGAATCGGGAACGAAGTTGGTGCTCGCGATTGAAGATGCCGGAATCGACATCATGCACCGGTGCGGCGGCAATTCGCGTTGCACGACCTGCCGCGTTCAGATCATCGCCGGTGAGCCTGGTCCGATGGGTGAGCTCGAGCAGGCCCGGCTCGCACGCGAGGCCAGTCTGGCCGCGGACATTCGACTCGCCTGCCAGATCCGCGTCGAGTCCGACCTGACCATTCGCGTGCTCAGCCGCGCCGCAGCTTCGGGGGTCACGCCTGGACCCCGCCCCGCGGATTGATGCGCGTTCCGAAACTCCGCCCGCATTTGCCTTCAATTCTGCCATTGAATTCAAGCGCGGGTGGAGCGTCGGCGATCTCAGGGAGGAACAAGCGGAACAGCGGAAAGTTGCTTTTTCCGCATTCCGACGAATCGGGAAAGGGAAGCCAGAGCGGCTCGAACCGCCCCTCGTTCTTGCTTATGGCTGCGGGGCCGTTTGTTCCGGGCTTCCTGTGCGGGATCTCGTGCCGACTTGCTACCGCGACGCGCGGGAGGCTGCATCCTCCTTGACGTGCTTCGGGTACTGCCAGCGTCCCACGTTTCCGCGCAGCCAATCGTAATAGAACCGGACCCCGCGATCCTTCTCTCCCGAGCCGTTGCCTCCACGCTCGGGATTGGGCCCCGTGCCGGTCGCCGTGGTAACTCCTTCGCCGTAGGCGCTATGGAAGATCATGGCCCCGCGCGAGAGCGACAGGTACTTTTCCCAGTCCGTCCTCATCGACTCAAGATGGAATGCGTTGAAGATTCCCTCGTTCCCGGGCTCATCGTTATCGTGCGTCTCGGCATTGACGACGAAGCCGTGAGCAGGGATTGGCATCTCCTCCTGGAAGAATCGGATCTGCACGCCGGGGTAGTCGACGAGCGATCCTGACTTGTGGTTTGGGCAGATCCCTGCCTCGATCTCGGGGGCCGTCGAATGGAACCAGGCGGTCAATTTCGCCTTCTTCGCCGGCCCGTCCGGCTCACGAAGGACCTCGTGGTCAGCCCGCTCGAGGTGACTGAACTCGTGCATCAGGTTGACGAAGACGTTCTTCAAACGCCGCTCGGTCAAGAATCGTCCGGTCTCCTCGACCGCCTTTTTCACGGCGGCTTCGTTACGAAGCTCCTGATCCTTGCGCGGCTGGAGGAGGTAGATGGCCACCACCATGCCCCGCTTGTCCGCCTCGCGAATCAGCTCCTCGAGTCGCTTCGCGAAGTCGGGCCGGAGGGTGCCGTCGCTCCGGTATCCGTTGGGCCCGGCGTCGACGCTGGGGAAGCCGCCATTCGTGCCCTGGAGGGCGACGCTGATCAGGTTGATCCCGTGAGTGGTCATGGTGTCGAGACAGCGAATATGCCGCTCGGTCACGGCTGGGCTCATCAGCGCGTTGTTGCAGCGGATGCCCCAGAGCTTGACCGGCTGCCCCCCTAGATAGGCCTGGTCGTCCCGGATCTCGAACTCCTTGGTCGACTGGGGCGCCGGGTCGTCAGGCTTACCCCATGCTGCGCCGGGGCCGAGCGACCAGATTAGGGAAACCAGAGCAAGACTCAATCCCAGGGTGCGCGTCATCGGCATCTTGTCGACTCCAAAGCGAAGATGTGTCCAATATTTGATGTCGATCAGAGCGAGTCGGCCGAGATGACCTCGCCACCGCTGCGCGTGGCGATCGAATGCCAGGTGGCGGCCGTCGCGCTGTTCTTGACGAATTGCACATGCCCATCGGTCATCAAGACGTTGACTCCACCCGAATGGAAGCTCCGGGCCGCCGTGCGCGCAATCGCATTACCCGAGATGCAGTCGGGAGAGGGGCTATTGGGAGGGTAGTAGAAATTGAACGTCGCGAGGATATAGCTGCCCCGCGACCATTCGGCCCCGCGAGAGCCATTCCAGGACGACGGTGAGGCGCAAAGTGCATCGGTCAGGTTCGTGTTCTGGGGGACCTGAGCGTACTGAAACAGCTTGTACTGGGGCGTCGGCCCCGCTGTATCGATGGCGGAGCCTTTGATCGTCTCGCTGAAAGCAGCCGTCTGACTGAGGCCGTCGGTGATCTCGGCGAAGCGCACTGAGGCCATATCGAAGAAGAGGCCGTCGGGACTGCCAAGTGGAGTATTGATCCGCAGGTCGCCGCCATTGAAGACCCCACTTCCGGAACTTCCCAGGTAGTTCGTCGGCCCGAAAAGTGGGTTGAGCCGGTCGGCCTTGGGGTCGCTGGGACACTGATATGTGTTCACGATCACGGCAACAGCCGTCGCGTTCGTCACACCCAGCGGTTGCGCGGCCGTCGTCCACGACGTATGCTGAAAATTGATCGCGTTGTACAGCGCCCCCCCTTCGATCTGGGGCAGAAGCTGAGCCAAGGACGACCAGAGGTGCGGTGAGTTGGTTCGACCCGACGGCAGCATACCGTGGGTGCCCTCGTAGTTATGCAGCGCAAGACCGATTTGTTTGAGGTTGTTGGTGCACTGGGCGCGTCGAGCCGCCTCACGCGCTGCCTGGACCGCAGGCAAGAGCAGCGCAATCAGCACCGCGATGATGGCAATCACCACGAGAAGCTCGATCAGAGTAAACCCAGAACGGCGAGTCGATCGCATGGCGAGCTCCGGAATCGTTCACTCGTCCGAGTCAGGGTCACTGGTGGGCCGACTTGATGTGTCTGGGATACTCATAGCGGCCGACATTGTCCCGGACCCACTCGTAGTAGAACCGGATGCCACGGTCGGTAGGCCCTGTGCCATATCCCCCCATTTCGGGGTGGGGTGCCGTCCCGCTGAAATTGGTAATTCCCTGAGAATAGGCACTGTGAAAGAGCATGACGGCGTTGGGTGCCTTCAGGTAGCGCTCGCAGTCGGCAAAAATGAAGGCCTTGTGCCCATCGTTGAACCAGCCGTCGTTTTGATATGCGTCCTGCTTGTGAGTCTCGACATTGACCACGAATCCCTGTGATGGGATCTCCGCCTCTTTCTGAATGATCCGGACCTCCATGCCCGGATAAGAGTCGGCCGTTCCCGACTTGTGGGTCGGGCAGACGCCAACCTCAATGTCGGGGGCGACCTCCTTGAACCAGGCGGTCAGCTTGGCTTTCTTGGCCTCGCCCTCGGGCTCGCGGAAAATCTCGTGGTCCATCCGTTCGGCGTGGTTGTACTCGTGCATGACGTCGATGAAGACGTTTTTGAGCTTGCGCTTCACGAGAAATTCGCCCGTCTCTTGAACGGCCCGCTTGATGGCCGACTCGTCGTAAAAATCCTGGTCCTTGCGCGGTGAGAAGAGACCCACCATGACGACCATCCCTCGCCTGTCCGCTTCACGCACCAACCATTCCAGTCGGCGGGCCACGTCCGGCTTGAGGCGACCGTCGCGGCGATAACCGTTCAGGCCGGCGTCAATGTCGGGCCAGCCGCCATTGGAGCCCTGGATGTAGAGGCCCAACAAGTTGATCCCGTGGGCGACCATGTTATCGAGGTTGTTGACATGTCGTTCGGTAACCGTGTCGCTGAGTAGCGCGTTGCCGCATCTGAGGCCCCAGAGATCGATCTCTTTCGCCGCCAGCACCGCCCGATCGTCCCGGATCTCGAATTCTCGGGTCGGTTCCGCAACTCCTTCAACCGGGTCGGCAGCGGCGGCCCGGCCCGCTAGCATGAGACACGCGGCCACTGCTAAGAAGGCGGACAGCGCAATGGTCCTTGAACCGTTGCTCATCTCAGGTTTCCTCCAGGGTGCCAGCAGACGACCGCCCGACGAGTTCGCGGCGAACTCACGTCGAACGTGGGATTCCGCTCTTTGGTTCGAGTCGGGGGGGGGGCAAGGCCAAAACTAACAAACTAGTTCTTCTCTGACAAGAGTCAGGTTTGAATCGATTTCGAATCCATGACCACCCCGATGAGAACTGTTGTGGAAGTGCCCCTTGCTGCGACCAGAGCGGCTACCGGCGGCCCCGAGGCTGAGCCTGTCCCTTGCGAACCTTGAGGTTCGCAGGGTCGATCTCGTCATCGTCATACGAGAAGGCCGAGCGGCCTTGCTTGACCGACGGCGGCGTTGAATCGATACATCCCGATATCATCAAAACCGAGATAAGTAAGGGCGAGCGCCACCGTAACAAACCCCGGCCGACACTTTGAATGATCGAGCGGATTGAGGCCACTTCAGTAGCCTCCGATCACTTCGCCGCCAGACCGAGTCGCCAGACTTTGCCACGTACTGCGATCGATCGAGTCCTTAATAAACCGGACCCCGCCATCCCCGAACAAGACATTGACTCCACCGGCGTGCCGGCTCCTCGCGGCCTTCCAGCCGGGATTGCTATGCCGCAAGCAGTCGGGCGACTTGGAGTTCGGGGTGTAATAATGGTTGTAGATGCCGACGCCGTAATCACCATCGACCCAGTTGGCCCCGCGGCGGACCCCCCAACTGGTCGTCGCGACGCAATTCTCGTCAGT
The DNA here is from genome assembly GCF_045290345.1 of Singulisphaera photorubra. Taxonomy (GTDB): domain Bacteria; phylum Planctomycetota; class Planctomycetia; order Isosphaerales; family Isosphaeraceae; genus Singulisphaera. The sequence goes on from NZ_CP155447.1 coordinate 10,408,262, forward strand.
CAGCGTCGCGAAGGCCGTCGCGCTCAGGAAGTAGAGCGACCGGTCGATCGTTCCGGTCGCCGGGATCGCTGAGGTTGCGCCACCGGTGCCGATCGTGCTCTCGGAAATCACCGCCGTTTGCGTCGTGCCATCCGTCATATCGCGAATTCCGATCGACGAATTGATAAATAGCGACCCATCAGCAGCGTTAGCATCACCGCCATTGCGGCCCGACCCCACGCAGGACACGTAATTCGCAGGCTGAAACGGGGGTCGGATCTGGGTTCCGCTGTCGCTCGGACACAGAAAAAGGGCAATTTTCGTCGAGACAGTCGTGGTGTTCGGCGGAAAGACAGCGTTGGCTTGCCCCGGCCCACCGATCATGGGAAAGTGAAAATTGATCGCGTTAAAAACGGCCGATTGCTCCATAAATGGCGTTACGGCCGCGAGGGTGCTCCAGCGGGCATGCGCAGCCGGCACGGTCGGGTCAGGCTCCCAGATGCGGACCGGATAACCGACCGGCAAGCTCCCCCAGGTGTCATGATAGCTGTGTAAGGCCAGCCCCAACTGCTTCAGGTTGTTCAGACACTGGGAGCGCCGAGCGGCCTCACGGGCCGCCTGCACGGCGGGCAACAGCAGGGCGATCAGAACCGCGATGATCGCGATCACGACCAGGAGCTCGATCAGGGTGAAACCTCGTCGTCCACGCATGGTGGTTGCTCCATTGCTGGCTGGGGGGGAAACTCGTTCAAGCGGCCGACCCAAGGCGCTCGCGCCAGAGTCGCCACGCCTGTAACATGAAATCGCAATGCTGTAACACTGCACTCGTATTACGAGTTTATAGATCGTCTTACGGGCTTTCAAGAGCGTGGTATGTGATTCTTTGACTTATTGAAGTGGGTGGAGCAAGGAACCCACCAGGCTACCGCTGGGGTCGACCGACCCGACGCGGTGAGGTGCCTTCGTCCGAGACGAGAAGAAGGACTCTCGGCTGGCGCCAATCACCGTCGGCGATTCGACGGGGATACGCGGTCCGTAGCTAGCCCAGGGTCATAGCCGCCCGCGTTCTCCTGAGCAATTGCGCCGAGGAATGGCTCGAAACGCAATGAGGAGCACAGAAGGGCGCAACAAGAAGGGAACGGTTCGGCGACCCATGATCATGGTGCGGCGAATCGCAACGTCTCCCGAATCCGTATGGAGGTGGAACGGCGGGGCGACGTGAGGGTGGGTTCTGCAGGGCAGAAATCAAAAAAAAAAGGAGAGGGGGATTACCGGTTCCGGACTTCCGCCTCCCCTCTGAATTCTTACTGTGCTTCGGAGCACTTCTTGCAGCGTGCGATGTGTTTACGAACCTGGCCGCCGCATCGCTTGCAGCGTTGGTACTTGGCCTGACGCGACTTCTTTTTGCGAGGGCGAAACGGCACGGGACACCTCATCGATTGATTTGTGGCACTCCAACCGGCTCAGTCGGAGCAGAAGAGGAAGAGTCTAACGGATTCAGGTGTCCTCCCGCCAGGGGAGTTAGAGCAAATCGGACAATCAGATACCGCGGACGGTCGTATCTCCGGCTGGCGAGCCACGATTCGATCATAAGCGCTGCCGCTTCCCGTTGTTCCGTGACGCTCTCAACCGCAGAATAGTGAACCGTCCCGCCACTCCTCGCAGGGGGACGCGTTACGGGAGATTGGGATCGTGTCACCAGGGCAGGAGCATCGACTTATGAATGGGAAGCACCGAGGACTCGCGGGACTCGGAATCCTTTGGTTGGCCGTCGCCACAACTTCGGCCACCGCCGCGCCCCCTCTCTCCGACGTTTCCGAGCGGGCCCGTCGCGTCCACGATTCCGCCATCCTGTTTGACGGACACAACGATCTTCCCTGGCTGCTCCGCGACCTCGGCGACGTCCGGTTCGAGAAGATTGACCTCTCTCAGCGGCTCGGATCGGACCAGGCTCAGACCGATATCCCTCGGCTTCGCGAGGGGGGAGTCAAAGCCCAATTCTGGTCGGTATACATCCCGAGTGAGCAGCCCAACCCTGCGCGGACCGTCACAGCCCAGATCGACCTTGTTCACCGGATGGTCGAGCGCTATCCCAATGACCTCGAGATGGCTTATTCGGCCGACGACCTCGAGCGAATCGTCAAAGCGGGCAAGATCGCTTCCTTGATCGGCATCGAAGGTGGGGTGGCGATCGAGAACGACCTGGCGGAGATCCGTGCCTTTCACCGCTTGGGTGCCCGGTACATGACCCTGACCCACAACGTCACCCTCGACTGGGCCGACGCCGCCACCGACGTTCCCCGGCACCACGGACTCACCCCGTTCGGCGAACGTGTCGTACGCGAGATGAACCGGGTCGGCATGCTCGTGGACATCTCCCACGTCTCTCCCGAGACGATGGCCGATGCCCTCCGCGTTTCGGAAGCCCCGCTCATCGCAAGCCACTCAGGCGCTTTCGCCATCGCCCCGAGCCCGCGGAACGTGCCCGATGAGATCCTAAAGGCATTGCCCCGCAACGGAGGAGTCATCATGGTCAACTTCTATTCCGGATTCGTCGTGCCCGAGGCCGCACGGCAGACCGCCAAGGCTCGCCGGGAATTGGGGGAAAAGTTCCCGAACCCGGCCGAATTCAAAAAGGCCATGTCCGCGTGGTCGAAGACCTACAAGATGCCGCGCGGGACCATCGCGGATGTCGCCGACCATATCGAACACATCATCAAGGTGGCCGGTATCGACCATGTCGGGATCGGCTCCGACTTCGACGGGATCACCTCCTGGCCCGTCGGCCTCGAGGACGTCTCGTGCTTTCCCAGGTTGACCGAAGAGCTCTTGAACCGCGGCCACTCCGACGACGATGTCCGGAAAATCCTCGGTGGCAACGCCCTCCGCGCATTTCGCGAAGCGGGCAAAGTCGCGTCGAAGCTTCAACAGACGCGAAAGCCGGAGGTCGATCAGCCGACTCCGACACCGTCACCCGAGCATTGAGGAACAAGGCCCGGGATCACTCGGCGCGGCGTTCCAGTCCGAGTGATCCCAAAGGGATTCTGGGAGCCCGCGACGTCGTCTGCGAGGCGACGTCGAGGCTGTACCAGCGGATCGACCCGCCCCCGCCACACGCAAGAGTCGCGCCATCGGCCGAGAAAGCCATTTGCTGAAATTTAGCCCCGGAGCCCGAACAACCGCAGCCGCCTGGTCGCTCGCGTTTTCCTCCGACGCTCGAATCCTCGCCACCGGCAGAGCAGTCAGCGCACAAGCATCAGAGCGTCTTCAAAAACTCGATCAGATCCGCTCGCTCATCGTCCGACAGAACGTCCCCGAAACGGTGCCCCCCGTTGCCGAGTCCGAAGCGCGACGTGTCGTAGATGAACTGGGCCTCGTGTGGAGGGAGCGAAGGGGAGGGGGGGTCGGTGATAACGTCGAACTTCCACCCCACCCCGACTTGATCGTAGTGCTCAAATCCGGTCGAAGGGGGTCGCTTGAATCGCGCAGGGCGATCGGCCGACTTGAGGAGCGCGGCGAGGGTAGGGACGGACCCATTGTGCAGGTAGGGTGCCGTGGCCCAGATACCATCCAGCGGGGGCGCCTGATAGCCGATCTTCTCGAGATCGGCAGGGTACTCCTCGGCAAACCAGGTCGTATTGTAGTGCGCGACGAGCCGGTCGGAGAGTCCATGGGCTCGCGCCGGATCGGTGCCAATGACCGCCAGTTCAACGATTCGGTTCGGGTACTGACCGTCCGGGCCATAGGTCCCGTGACACTTCACACAGTTCTTCGAGAAGACGGTCTTTCCGCGTTCCGCCTTCACTTCATCGACTGTGAATGGGTATTTCGGTGGTTTGAGACTCTTCATGTAGGCATGGATATCTCGAAATGTCGGCTCAAGTTCCTTGAGCTCTTCGAGCGACTTCTCGGCGAGAAAGAATTGCATGATCGACCGGACCGACCGAGCGTCCGTCCTGCCGTCGTAGTACATGGTCGCCTTGCGACCCAGGTGCCACCACGGGGGGACGTCGAGTTCCGGGAGATTGGCGCCGAGGGCCAGGGGAAACTTGCGCATCGAGAGATCGGAATTGCGCATGCTTAACAGCACCACCGATATCATTCCGGCATTCATGGTGCCTCGAGCGGTGTTCAAGTGAAAGAGACTCGGTGGGAGCCGACGGTTGTCCGCCTGGGTCAGATCATAGAGTAACGCCCGCAGATCGAGCGTGGAATTGCCCAACCCCACGTAGCTCGTGCCCCCGATCGAGCCGCCGTGACACACCATACAGTCAATCTGCACGCCCGACTTACCGCCTCCGGATTCACCAGCCCGGCGTAATCCCATGGGGAGACCGCCGTTGGGAAAAGGAGCGGAGTGCATTCCATAGCGCTGGTTGAACGCCGCCGCGTAGGCTTCGGCGGAGAGTTCTGCGGCAGGAGCATTCTGACCCCAGAGGGCGCCTGCGCGACCGTACGCCGCCTCGCTCCAGGCCGGCTTCAAGTAACCGGTCGAGGTCAGCGCCTGCCGACCGCGTTCGATAGCGGCCGGGTCGGGTGAATCGCTGAAGGACCAGGATGGGCTCAACAGCAAGATGCCGGTTGCGATCAATCCACGGATCCGCGAACGCCTGCGCATCGGTCGACCTCCCCGCCACCCACTGAAACAGGTGAGTTCACCCCTCATGGCTCCAGGGTGATCCACCGGAGAGCTTCAGGTCCGACTCGAATCGCCTGAGATCTCTCGAAGTCCATTCACTGAATCAAACAATGTTCCGCGACAGCGCCAAAGAACGGAGGATTTTCGCAGCGGCCGCAACGGGTCGGTTTGCAGAATTCCGGCCGGCCCGGCCGGAAACCCATCACGATCCTCCCCCTGTCGCAGATCTTCGAAAAAAAAAGAGAGGGAGGGGGACACTGGCCTCCCTCCCCCTTCTTTCAGTTATAGGCGTTTGGAGCCGCTTCGGAAATGGTCAACGTCGTTGTTCCGATTTCGCCGGAGTCTTGCCATCGAAAATGCCCGAGGCCGGCGTCGAACCCGGCTCGATCGACTTGACGCGGATATTGCGGAACTGGACCAGGCTGGGAGGACCAGTGTACTTGCCGTCTTTGAAACCGCCGTGGTGCTGCAAGACGAGCGGGCCACGAGCGGGAATTCCAGGCAACTGGGCGTTCTTGATCACCGTGATGCCATTGAGAACTACCGTCAGGCGGTCGCCGACGAGCGTGATCGTGAACTCGTTCCACTCACCGATCGGCCGGTCGGCCTGGGTCTTCGGAGTGACGCCTGCGCGGACCTCCGGCGGCATCTTCGGGTCCATCCGGTAGCCATAAACTTCGCCCGAACCGATCGGCCAGCACCACATGTTGATCTGGCTCTTTCCCTTCGGATCACGGAGATAGATTCCCGAGTCGCAATCCGGCAGCGTCAGTTGGATGGGCTTTCCGTGAATGTCCCGGGCGTGGGTCCCGTCGGGGAGAACATAAGGGACCCTGGGATTTTGGTAAGGGGCTTCCTTGAGCCGCCAATCGAGCTTGACCACGAAGTCCCCATATTCTTTCTTGCTGATCAGATTCTTCGTTCCTGGCGCTTCACTCCTGGCGTCGTAATCGATCACTCCGTCGAGCACTTTCCAGTGGCCATTATCCCCTTCGGGAATGATCCAATGGGAGAGATCGTGCCCATCGAACAGGGACGTGAAGCCCACTTCGGTACTCTCGGCCGCAGGTGCGGCAAGTACGATCGCAGCGGAAAAAACCAACGAAGAAAACATCGGTCGAGTCTCCTGGTGGGGGCGGAATTCTTCCGCTCTCGGCGGTCAAGAAAATCACGCTAACCCGACTTCAACACCGCGTCAATCGACCGCTTCTGCTTCGCCGTACGCTCCCTTCTCCATTGTTCGCACCAGAAGGCGAATCCCCCACTGAAGCCACACTCCCATGAGAAACTAGCGAACCCTGGCCAACCCGGCGAATTCTCCGAATCCTGACGAACAGCGTCAGTGAAGTTTTGGATGCTTGAACGGCAGTCCATCGACAACGGGTGGACACTCCCGTTAGAATCACCAGAATCGTTCGAAGACGCGAGGCCGACTCGGGTTCTCGCGACTGGATCGGAGTCATCTCATCCGGGAGAGCGCGCTGATGGGACCCGCCGAGATCGTGGCGAGTTTGAAAGAGCTCTGCATCGAAAAAGGGCCGCGACTGACCACCGAGCAGATCGTGGCCTGGATCGACCAGCAAGCGGGTTTCGAGTCGGATGCCGAGCTGCTCGCGTTTGCCAAGAAGATGAAGGCACGTCAGTTCGCCCGGATGCTCGAGTACGAAGACGAGGAGTCCAATCTTCGCATCAAGCGGCTCTGGAGCTTCTACGACCCCGAGCTCGGCCGGCGATTTTATGCCGACATCCTCCAGATGCCCGACGACCGCCGCCGTCGCCTGGTGCGTCAGTACGCCCAATTCCTGGACCAGCTCCGCTCGGTCCGCCGCGCGATGGCCGACTACTTCGCCGGCCAGCAATTCTTCGACTTCTACGTGGGTGACGAGGACGAAGACCTCGTCCTGGAGGCGGAGCCCGCAACGGGCGGACGAAGCCGACGTCGCTGACTCGTCTTGACCTTGTCCCCCGTGGGTCGAGACAATGACGGGTCTTCGCCCTTTGTTTTGAGAAGAGGCCCGCGCCGCGCGACGAGACGAGAGGACTGCTGGAACTATGTCCGCCCCATCCGAGACGAAACAGATCTCTTCGCAGTGGCCCGATGCGCTTGGACGTTTCGGCACGTTCGGCGGCCGGTATGTTCCGGAAACCTTGATGGAGGCGCTCAACCAGCTTGCCCTGGAATACGAGCGAGCCCGAGTTGACCCGGTCTTCCAGGCTCAACTGAACGACTATCTGACGAATTACGTCGGCCGCCCCTCCCCGTTGTTTCACGCCGAGCGACTGAGCAAACTCACCCAGGGGGCCGCGATCTACCTGAAGCGCGAGGACCTGAACCACACCGGTGCCCATAAGATCAACAATGCACTCGGGCAGGTCCTGATCGCCCAGCGCATGGGCAAGACGCGAGTGATCGCCGAAACCGGGGCAGGACAACATGGGGTCGCCACCGCGACCGCCTGTGCCCTGACCGGCCTCGAATGCACCGTGTACATGGGCGAAGAAGACATCAGGCGGCAAAAGCTCAACGTCTTCAACATGAAAACCTTGGGCGCGACCGTCGTGCCGGTCACCGATGGAACGCGCACGCTTCGCGATGCCACCAATGAAGCGATGCGGGACTGGATGGGTTCGTCCCGCCAGACCCATTACACGATCGGCAGCGTGGTGGGTCCGCATCCCTTCCCGATGATCGTCCGCGACTTCCAATCGGTCATCGGCCGGGAAACCCGCCAGCAGTGCCTCGACCGGCTCGGCCGCCTGCCTGACGCCGCCGTGGCGTGTGTCGGCGGGGGTTCCAATGCGGCGGGAATGTTCTACCCCTTCATCAATGACGCCGAGGTCGAACTGATCGGCGCAGAGGCAGGGGGGCGGGGACCGCAATCCGGCGAGCATGCCGCTAGCCTCACGAAGGGGCGGCCAGGCGTCCTGCACGGTAGCCTCAGTTATGTGCTCCAGGACGAGGACGGCCAGACAGATAACGTTCACTCGATCTCCGCTGGCCTGGATTATCCCGGTGTCGGCCCCGAGCATAGTTACTGGAAAGACACCGGTCGGGTCCGCTACGAGAGCGTGACCGACGCCGACGCCCTGGCGGCCTACGCAACCCTGGCTCGGCTCGAGGGAATTCTTCCCGCCCTGGAATCGAGTCACGCGGTGGCGCGTGCCTTGGTCGAGGCCCCTCGTCTTGGCCCCGACAAGATCATCGTCATCTGCCTCTCCGGTCGAGGAGATAAGGATGCCTATGAGGTCGCCAGGCTCCGCGGGGAACCGATGTCCTGAGCCACCCGATCTCCGTTGGCTGGATCACTTCCCCCGCGTGCGGCGACCGACGATCGCCCGGGTCGTGCCCCAGCCATCGAGCCGGCGGCGCCTGTTGCCGGCCTGATAGTCCCCGCATCGGGTGCTTACAAGTAGGTGCAAGCCTTGTTGGCTATTGACCTTGCAGCATCCGACACCCCCGACCCGTAAGCTCGTCGGGTCGATTGGCTCGACGATCCAATTGTTCACCCGATTCATTTCGGGCTTGCGTTCGAATGGCCTCGAGGCCGAAATTGGACGTCCTCCCCACCTGCAATTTGGCGATGGAATGCGAAGCCCAACCCATGCCTGCACCTTGTCGAGAATGACCTGCACGGTGGTCTGTATCGTACTGGGATCGCACGCGACGGCCGAATCAGGACTCCCATGAACCGCATCGACACACTGTTTACCCGCCTGAAAAGCGAAGGCCGACGCGCTTTGATGCCGTTCATCACGGCGGGCGATCCCGACCTGCCCACCACCGCGGCGCTCATCACCGAGCTCGTGGCTCGGGGCGCGCACATGGTCGAAATCGGCATCCCCTATTCCGACCCGATCGCGGACGGGCCGGTCATTGCAGCGAGCTATCACCGAGCCCTCGGGCACGGAGTGAAGCTCGCCCATATCTTCCAGACGATCCGGACCTTGCGGGCCGAGACCGCCACCGGCCCTCTGACCGCGGCGCCCTGGTCACGATGGTTTCCTACTCAATCATCCACCGTCAGGGAGTCGACCGCTATCTTCGTGAGGCGGTGACCGCCGGTATCGACGGCCTGATCGTCCCCGATCTCCCCGTCGAGGAGTCGGAGGGACTCTGTCGCAAAGCGACCGCCCTGGACTTGCGCTTGATCCAGCTCGTGACCCCGACCACCCCCCGCGACCGAGCGGTCCAGATCACCCGCTCGACGACCGGCTTCGTCTACTACGTTTCGGTGGCCGGAATCACCGGGGAACGGCGGTCGATCCCGGCGAACCTGGTGGAGAATGTCGCCTGGCTCCGCACCCAGACCGACCTGCCGATCTGCATCGGGTTCGGGATCAGCACCCCCGAACACGTCCGCGAGCTCGCGCCCGTCGCCGATGGCCTGATCGTCGGCAGCGCGCTCGTCAAGCGACTCGTCGATGCCGAGAAGCTGACCCGTGCCGAGGTCGTCAAGGAAATCGGCCAATTCGTCGCGGAACTCGCCAACGGTTTGGATACCACCCCGCCTCGCCCCGCGATCTGAGCCCAAGGGAGAGGGAAGTCTGAGGGGGGTGCCCCTCAGACTTCGTAGGTCGCTAGCCGGTCGGGGATCTCGACCGGATTCAAAAGATGGGGCTGAAGAACCGGAGCGAGTGCTTCGAGGCCTTCAGGCTCGCCATGCACCAGGAATCCCCGCTCGATTCCACCGCCGGTCTGCTCGTACCACCAGGCCAGGTCATTGCGATCGGCATGGCCCGAGAAGCCGTCAAGAACATAGACCGCCGCGTTCAGTTCGTGCCACTGATCCATGATCTGGATCCGCTCAACCCCTTCGGCGAGTCGTCGACCGAGGGTCCCCTCGGCCTGATAGCTCACGATCACGATCGCGTTGTCCGGGTCATCAACGATATGCCGCAAGTGGTGGCGAATTCGACCCGCTTCGCACATCCCTGACGACGAGATGATCACCAGCGGCCCTGGAACATAATTGAGCCGTCGCGAGTCATCCCAGGTGGCACAGAACTCAACGTATTTGGACCCGAAATACATCGGGTCCTTATCCATCATCTGCCGTGCGGCGGGGGTGTAGGCCTCGGGATGGTCGCGATGGATGTCGGTCAGCCGCATCGCCAGCGGACTATCAACGTAAATCGGGATCGGGCGAACCTTGTGGATCGCAAACAATTCCTGGAGACAGTAGATCATCCGCTGCGTTCGGCCCAGGCTGAATGCCGGGATGACGATCTTGCTTTGGAGCCGTGTGGCCCGGGCGACGATCGCGTGAAGCTGCTTGATCAGCTTGTCGTAGGACTCGAGCTCTCGATTCCCGTAAGTGCTCTCAGAGACCAGGATATCGATGTCCTTGACGATCGTCGGGTCAGGCAAGAGACCCATCTGGCGACGGCCCAGGTCTCCGGTGAAGAGGAACCGACGCTTTCGGCCCCCTTCTTCATAATCGAGCTGAATCATCGCCGAGCCCAGGATGTGTCCGGCGTCGAAATACGTCAGGACGATCCCCGGGAGGATTTCGACCGGCTTCGCGTAGGGCAAGCGTTGCAGCCGATCGACGACCAACTCGACATCGACCAATTCGAACAAGGGTTCGATCGGCTCGGAGTGGGGGTTGCGAAGGTTGGCGTTCCGCAAATCCTCCCGCTGAATCCGGGCGCTATCACGAAGCATCACGCTGAGGATGTCGCCCGTCGCGGGTGTTGTGATGATCGGTCCATGATAGCCGGCGCGAACCAGACAGGGGAGGCGGCCGATATGATCGTTGTGTGCGTGTGAGACGATCACCGCATCGAGGTCGCGGGGATCGAAACTAAAGTGGCGATTCGGACTATCGAGGTCGATCCGGTTCGAGTCGAACAGCCCACAATCGAGCAAAATCCTATGTGAGCCGATTTCCAAGAGATGGGCGGTACCGGTGACCTGCCGGGCCGCGCCGTGGAACGTAATGCGCAAACGATCTTCCTCCCGATAGATCCGTCGATGACGACTCGGGACGATCAAACGGATGAATAGCGTATTCCCTAGATTTGGTGCAAATTCCATGATGCCATGATCGGTCGGCGGGTTCAAGGCCACACGATCTTACGGCAAACTCTGATTGAACCGTTTCGGGATCCTGCGTAGAATTCCAGGGCGACCCTGAGCGGTCACCCTTCCGGAAGTTCTTTCCAAACCAGACCGTGTCCGAACTGGGTGAGGAGCGCCCTGTGATGACGCGCGAAATCTCTGAATCCCATCCGTTACTCCGACTCTTCCGCGGAATGACCGAAACCACGTTCATGACTGAACTGGGGATCGGTGACCCGCGCCTGGTGGGGTACGTTGCCAACTTGCTTGCCCGTTTCGTTCCCAGCCAGACGATCTGGCGGATCCGAGACGGCGAGGGACGACAGCTCACCGAAGTCACGGCCATGGTGGCGGAGGCTGAGTCGGCCTCCAATACCGCTCATCGCCGCGATTGCCATCGGCATGTCGGTGACTTCACCTTGTTCTGGACGGGCGTCTATCCCGAAGCCCTCTCCAAGCTTCAGGCGTCCGACTCTCCCGACCACTTGATCAACTATCAGGTGCAAGGCAAGAAGTCGTATTACGTGGCCAGCACGCTCGACGACGATCAAGCCGCGGTGCTACGACGGCTGAGCGATCAATTCGAGCTCTGCGCCTTCGGTCTCTCGCGGGTTCGCCGCGAGTGGGAAAAAATTGCGGCGGAATCGATGGGGGATTCGATCCCTCGTGGTTTCGTCGCCTGAGCGGAGCCATTTCCTGGCGCCCGTGCATTGGTCCTGATTTGCAGTGGGATGACTCCCTAGTTTAGATTAAGGAGCCGGACGAGCGAGGTGAGGCTTTCGTTCCGTCGGCGAAATTCCGGTGGTAGAGAGGGCCAAGCCGCGTGATGGACGTAGTGCGCTACCGACTCGACGACCTGCGACGTTTCGCCGCCGCGTTGGGCGTGGGGGTCGGCTTGGCCCCCCCCCGCGCCTCGGCGTTCGCCTCACAGCTCCTTTGGTACAACACCACCGGCGCTCCTTCCTGCGGAATCGAAACTCTGCCGCTCTGGTTGGAGCGAATCGCCAAGGGTGAGGTGGACCCTCGAGCCGAAGGCAAGGTGACGAGTGAGCACCTGGGGACGGCCGTGTTCGATGGGAGCAACGGGCTTCCCTCGTTGATCCTGGCTCGCGCCGGTGAATTGGCGATCGAGAAGGCGAGGGATGCCGCCGTCGGCTTGGTCCGGGTCGCAAACCTCCCCAACGCGGCGGGACCAGCCGCCGGAACCGCCGCCGAGATGGCGGTCGGACCGTACCTCTCAGCGATTCTCGGGCCCGGCCCCGCCTGGACGCTGGCGCTTCCGAGTGGGGACGGACTTCCCGCCGTCTTCGACTCCACGCTCGAGTTCGCTGCGGTCACCCCGTCGTCGAAAACGAACGCGGCGCGGTCGACCAAGTCGACGCCACTCCCGCTCTGGGCCCCCTGGGCGACCGCGATGGTGCCCGAAGGCGGGTGGCTCGTCGCCGCGCTCAGCATCAAGACCATCGAATCGCTCTCGGGCCTCCACGAGCGAGTGAGCAGTACGATGCGACTGACAGACGAAGCCCCCGGTCGCCTATTGCCCACGACCTGGGAAGCCCGTCGTCGTGAGGCCCGCGAACGTGGCGTTGCTGTCACAACGGTCTCGTTGACCCGTTTTCATGACTGGGCGAACCGACTCGGAGTGCCACTTCCCTCGCCCGCTGCGCAGGTGCCCCCAATTGACCGCGCCCCTCACGGCGTGGTGTAGGAGTTCCGAAATGGTTCTCCCGCTTGGCGACCTGGCAAAAACGCGCATCGTCCCCTTCGGGACTTACGGACTCATCGCGCTGAATGTCGTGATTTTCTTGAGCCAGCTCGAGCATGGCACGTCATTCACGACAACTTACGCCGCAACCCCTTACGAGATCAGCCACAACATCGACCTCCCGGTCTTCGATGGCTTGGCTCTGCCGATCGGGCCCGAGCAGGAAGAATTGCGCCGGCAGATTCAGGAGCAGGAGCACGTTCCGTTCCCGATCTGGCTGACCATTCTCACCTCCATGTTCCTGCACGCCAGCCCGCTGCATCTGGCCGGGAACATGCTCTATCTCTGGATCTTCGGGGACAATGTCGAGGAGGTCCTCGGGACGATCCGCTATTTGATCGTCTACCTGGCGTGTGGTCTGGTCGGGACGCTGCTCCAAATCGAGATGAATCCAGACTCGCTCATCCCCACCCTCGGCGCCTCTGGCGCAATCGCCGGAATTATGGGGATGTACGTGGTCTGGTTCCCTCATAACCAGGTCCGCGTCCTTGTTTTTCGTTTCATCACCCAGATGCCCGCTCTGTACGTCATCGGATTCTGGATCATTCTTCAGATCATTGAAGGGGTGGGCTCGGCCGGCAGGATCGGCGAGGCGGGGGGGGTCGCCTATCTCGCCCATATCGGTGGCGCGGCCACCGGAATTCTCTTCGCATTCCTTTACGCCGATCGAGCGCGCGAGGTCGAAGCGTTGCACGACGCCCAGGATGGTTGGTTCGTCGGCCCCTGACGCAGGGCGCACGTCCCATCCTGTCTCGTTCCGTCCCGTCCGATCAACGATGTTCGGCCAGAACCTCGTCGATAGCGCGGTATTCCAGGCACGCCGGCTCGAACTTGATCGGCTGGTGCCGGCTCTTCCTCCTCTTGCGTTCCAGGGTCAGGCCGATTCCTTGGAAAGTGGCCCACCAGGAGACGCCGTAGATCAGGTATTGCCACATGGGTAAGACGACCATCAGCAGGCCGGTGAAATACATCTGAACGGCGGGAACAAAATACCAGGGATTCACGAGATACGCCGTGGTCGCGAATCCAAAGGTACTCAGCGTCGCCCAGACGGCCTTGAACCATTCGATGGAGAAGCCCGTCAGCAGGTTGAGTGAGGTGACGTTGAACGAGAGAATCAGGAAGGTCGCCCAGACGCGAGTCAGGATCTCAGCGAGGGGCGTCGCGCGAAACCATCCGGGGCCCGCCACGCGACGGATCACCCACAGATTGGTGACAAGCTCCAGGCCCCAAAGGCCCAGATAATGGATGTTGCGTCGGTCCCCGATCGTGTAGAGAACATGGCAGGTGACGAAGACGGCCAGATGAATCCAGCCGATTATCATCAACGCGAGCCCCCAACGGTCGCGTAGGGCGACGCGTTCGAGGTCGGCCACCAGATCGGATTTCCAGCGAGACAAGGTGTTGGCGGGACGCTTCGAGGCGATCATGGGCATCACCGGTTTCCCGGGGTTGAATTCGAGGAGTAACGATGAATCATCGACGTCTGGGACGGACCGGCTTGAAGGTTTCCGAGATCGGCCTCGGCACGATGACCTTCGCGGGCCAGTGCGACGAGGCGACCTCGCACCAGATCCTCGACACCGCGACCGAACGAGGGGTGACGTTGATCGACACGGCCGACGTCTACCCGATTCCTCCTGCCCCGGAGACGAGCGGGAGGACCGAGGAGGTCATCGGACGTTGGCTCGAGCGGAAAGGGGGGCGCGACCGGTTCGTGATCGCGACCAAGTGCCGGTTGCGAGTCGGCCACGGTCCCAACGATCAAGGATTGTCGCGCCGGCACATCCTCGCGGCCTGCGAGGCCAGCCTCAGACGGCTCAAAATTGAGGCCATCGACCTTTATCAATCGCACATGCCCGATCCTGAAACCCCCATCGACGAAACACTTCGCGCGTTCGACGATCTCGTCCGGACCGGCAAGGTCCGCTACGTCGGCTGCTCGAATTATGCGTCATGGGAGCTCGCGTTGGCGCTCGGAACCAGCGAACGGGCGAGAATTGCTCGCTACGACTCGGTGCAACCTCGTTACAACCTGCTTTATCGCGAAATCGAGACCGACTTACTTCCGCTCTGCCGCGACCAAGGCGTGGGCGTTATCGTCTACAACCCGCTCGCCGGTGGACTGCTCTCGGGCAAGCACCGACCCGACCAACCTCCACCGCCGGGGACCCGATTCACGCTCGGCGACTCAGGAAAGCTCTACCGGGATCGATACTGGCAATCCGCGCAATTCGAGGCGGTCGAGACGTTGCGTCAAGTTTGTCAGAAACGGGGCCTGAGCCTTGCCACTCTGAGCGTCGCCTGGGTGCTGTCACACCCTGAGATCAGTTCGGCGATCGTGGGAGCGAGCCGCCCCGAGCAACTGATCGAGACTCTCGCCGCAACCGACCTGACGGTCGACGACGAACTTCGCGAGACCTGCGAATCGCTTTGGTGGATCCTCCCCCGACGACCTGCCAGTCGCTGAGGCTGCGAAGCATGATCGTTGGGGCCTTGGGAACGCTCGAAACCCTCGAAACGCGTCATTGGCTCACGAGGGAGGATTCGGCTCCAAGCGGTCGATGTCGTCGGCAGACTCAGCTCGGTCGAGCGTGAGGATCCCTTCAAGGTGGTCGATTTCGTGCTGGAGCACGCGAGCGAAGAATCCGGTGGCCTCGACCCGGGTGGGCGTGCCGTCAAGGGCGAGATACTCGACGTGGATCGACAAGGAGCGTACCACCCGCACGCGATAGTCGAGGAAGCTGAGACAACCTTCCCAGGCGGATTCGGTCTCGGCCGAGGACCAGATGATCCGCGGGTTCACCAGCGCCGTCACCTCGACCTCGGGTCGGTCGGGGGAGTGCTCGGTGGGGAAGGATCCCGCGAGAATCAGGCCCACCGAAACCCCAACTTGAGGGGCGGCCAACCCGACGCCTCCGGAATGCTCCAGGGTCTCGAGCATGTCGCGAACCAGCGTTTGAATGGACTCGCTCGCGATTTCCTCGGGCGCGAGGCTTCGGACCTTGGCCTTCAACACCGGGTCGCCGAGCTGGACGATTGGGCGGATCATTGCGCAATTCTCGTCTGACTTGAAGCCAACAATCGGGGACTCAACCAACCCCATCTTACAATGCGGAGCACCGACCAACGAAGGCTCGAGCCGAGCATTGTTCATTTCGCCTTGCCTTCATTACACTGAAATGAGAGCCCAAAATGCAGGATCCTGACGGTTCCTTGTTCCGTTGACCAGGAGGGCGCGATGAACCAGATTCAGTCTTATCCGCTCTGGATCGGTCATGGCGGCGAGGGGCATAACTTCCCGCCCATATTCGACGCTGGCATTGAGGCGGTGATCGAGCTCGCGATGGAGGAGCCGGCCCTGCCTTCCATCCGCAATTTGATCTCCTGCCGGTTCCCGCTCCACGACGGTGTTGGCAACCCTCCGGAGCTGCTGGTCCTCGCCATCCGGACGGTGGCCAGCCTGATCGAGTCGGGCATCCCGACGCTGGTGTGCTGCTCAGGGGGGATGAGCCGGTCCCCCGCGATCGTGGCGGCAGCCCTCGCGTTGGTGAACCACGAGTCTCTGGAGGAGTGCCTGAAAAGCGTCACCTACCACCATCCCAGTGACGTCTCGCCCGGCTTCTGGAACGAGATTACCAAGCTGCCTCACGAGTTACTCGAAGTCGGATGCCTGATTCGCCATTGAGCCACCAAGCCCTCGGGAACGGGCCGAGCCGAACTGTCGACGCAAAAAATGACAAGGGTTCCGACCTCACCGGAGAGGAGGTCGGAACCCTTGTCAGTTTGCCGGCTCATCAAACGGTACGAATCAACCGCGACCCCGAGCCGCCCTGGCCTGAGCACGAGCGTGGGCGAGCACTCTCGCCCCTTGCCCGCCGCGGGGGAGCACGCCGTTAACCACCGGGACGAACTGACCGCGATGGTTCTGGAACCCGCCAAGACTCTTCCGGCCACCGAAGGCGACCACCACCGTGTCGCCACATCCGGTGTTGCAGGGAAGCGAGACCGAGAGGTCGTACCGGTGGTGGACGTTGAGGTGCCGTGCCGGAATCAAGGTCACGGTGTTCGTGACGGGGTTGAACGTCGCCGAGTTGATCCGGATGTGCTGGCCGTTGGCCGTCGTGACCGAATAGTTGGCGGGGTTATTCGCCCGGACCGGGTCCACGGTGCCGACAAAGCTGAGGACCAGCTGAGTCTGCTGGTGATGCAAGCCGTAACGAACAATGGTTCCCGGCGTCGGGCAGACTTCATTGCCAACGAAACCAGGAGGGAGCTTGGCGAAGTCGTTGTGCGGGAGATCAACATCGTTGACCGTCACCTGGAGCATTTGAAGCTGACCGGTCGGCGGAGCGGGGTAGACCGAGTCGGGCGGCTGTGAGGTCTTGCCGTTGATCAACTGATCCGGATTGGGATTCTGGACGATCGTGTATTGGCCGTTGGGGATGCAAACCTTGGGAATGTAATTGTAGGTGATGATCATCGTGGCGGCTTGCGCCCGGGTGATGTTCGTAAATTGCACTCCCGTGCCCGTGACGAGCACGTCGGCTGTGGCCGACACGGTGGGCGAAATCGTTGTACGCCCCGCCCCGGAAGTGAAAAACTGCAGGGCGGCGGGAGAGGTCAAGACCTGAGTGGTGGACGGATTGGAAACGCTCAGGTTGAAGGGAAGATCGTTTGCCGTCGGATTCAAGGGGTCGTCGGCCTGAACGAGAACAGGGCCCGCCGTCGTCGTCCCTGAATTCACGATCGGCTCGAGCAATCCATTGATCTGGTAGCTCCCGTTGAGGGTCGCTGTAATCGCAATGGGAATCGGGGCGGGATTCTCCGCAACGATGCTGCTATTCAACGTCGCCGAACTCGAGATGCTCACCGACGTCAAGGTACCGAGTGACGGGTCGAACAAGTTAAATGAAGTGGGAGTGTACGAACGATCCGTAAACGGAGTCGGCGTCGACCCCAGCGAAAGTACCTGCGGGGTCGTCGACACGGTCGGGTTATCCGTGTTGGACAGGCCGTCGAACGAGTAGGCCCCGAAAATGTCCGTGGTCGTCGACGCGACCAATTTGTTATTCGCGTCATACAACAAGACCTGAGCGCCCGCGATCGGTTGCTCACCAGGATCAAGGTGGCCGTTGTTCGTCAACGCGACGGTGTTGTTCACGTCCAGATAAACGAAACCACTAATCTCCGGGCAGCCGACACTCAGCAGCACCAACCTATCGAGTTCCTCGACGGCAGGCCGACTCTTTTTCCCCGCGGTGAAGCGTGACCGATCGCTTTCTCTAAGAATGGGCCGCGAGAGAAAACCCACCGAATTGCCGCCGAAGGTACTCATGACAATGGCCCCTTTGGTCCCTGAACCGAGCCAGCGACCGAATGATATCGAAAAAAAAAGGAGTCGCCCGTTGAGAAGCGGCCTCCTTGTGGAAGTCGAACGAGCTACGGTTGGTGGTGATCTCGACACCACCACCAACCGCCCCGCATAAAAAGCCCCGCCCGAAGCGGAGGTGAGCGAGTAGGTGAGCGAACTTCTCGACCCTTGAGGAGAACCCCTGTCGATTCGCTGCGCTGACCGCCTTACCAGGAGTCAAACGGTGACTTCATTCCGAAAACGGGAGGCTTCGAACTCTCGGCTCTGCAGGAGCCCACGTCGGCGAACCGGGTTACCGCGACGGCCGGCGACGACGCAGTCGGCCGAGCAGGACCAATCCGCCGGTTCCCAGACCGAGCAATGCAGCGCTGGGAGGCTCAGGAACGGCGTAGGTATAAGACAGGCTGACCGTAATTCCCGCATACGTCACGAGGTAGCCCGCGTAGTTGTTGCCGGTCCCCGTGACCGTCGCCCCGAAGTTTGCGCTGGCAGGAAGTCCCAATGTCCCCGACCCCTGAAACAGTGCCACCTGCGAGGGATCGGTGATCGCGAGCGTCTGGGTCCCTGTGAACGTGCTGGTCAGGTTATCCGGCATACCATCCGGTGTCAGGAAGAACGGCGATCCCGGCGAAAATTGATTCGGATTATTTGAGAACGACTGGGGCAGGTTCTCTCCAGGACTGCCGTACGACCTCGTGTAAGTGACCACCGGAGCCGTTGCCGTTAGCAAGGTCGAAAGCGGACCATTGGCGGGACCATTCAAGGTGATCGTCGGTCCGACCGTCGGAGTCTGCGGCAACGCTGAGGTCAACGAGATGGTCTGCCGGTCCGAGGAGTCCCCAAAGGTCATCGAAACTTTGTGCGAGAACGAGTAGGAAACGCTAATGTTGACCGACTGCAACGTACCAAGCCCTGGGTCGAACTTGCTGAAGACCAGTGGGTCCTGCCCCTGAAACGTGGTATTCGGCCCCCAGATGGCGTAGGCCGGAGCGATCGACTGGGTCTGCACGGGCGTGACCGCGGCCTGCACACTCAAGCCGCCCAGTAACGACACAGCTAAGCAAATAAACCCAAAACCGCTTGCTCTCACTCGCATCAGAACACTCCTTCACGGCCAGTATACCTGAGTTTCTGGCCTCAAGACTTCGACTGGCTCAAATTCCACATAATTCCCACGAGGAAGACGCATATGATTCGAAGGAGCGTGAACTCGGGACCAGGATCGCCCCCTCCGACGGCTCGAGGCCGAAGATCGAGGCGGCCCCGTACGTCTCAATCAGGCCGTTGGGATCAAGGCCAGCCTCTTTTTCGATCGCGATCTTAGCTCACGAATGAAAGAGCGATAATTCGAGTATCAAGGATGGACCGAAAATCAGGCCCTTGAGTCTTAATATTGCAACAGCCGGCACCTCGCGCTGTCTGGGAAGGACAGAGGCGGGCACCTCGAGCAACGTCGCCCGCCCAACCGACGAAGGGATCCCCGGCCTGAACCCGCTGTCGACCCGACTTTCATGGCGGGCGTGGCAGAAGATTCCCAGAGCCACAACGAACACATACCAAGAGCGACCGGAGCGTCTTCTTCGCGTCCCAAAGAGATTAAACGAGGACGGACATGGCCGGAGGGATCCTCGATCGACTGGAGCATCTGGGACGGTTTGTCGACTTTGCATTCCAGGTGATTGGGGCGATGCCGGGCGCCCTGATCCACCGCGCGGGCGACGTGATCCGCCAGTTCGAACGAGTCGCATGGGGAAGCTTGCCGATCATCGTGGTCGCCGGGGTCAGCGTGGGACTGGTGACCTGGCTTCAGACCCACCGGCAACTGGCGACCTACGGGATCGAGGCGACTCTGCCCAGCTTCCTGACGCCCGCGGTGTTGGTCGAACTGGGGCCCATGCTCGCGGGCCTTCTGGTGGCCGGGCGAATGGGAGCCGGCCTGGCGGCCGAATTGGGGTCGATGCGGTTGACCGAGGAGGTCGAGGCCCGCGCGGTGCTGGGTGCCTTGCCGATCCCCACCTTGGTCGCGCCGCGAGCGATCGCCTGCGCCCTGGCTGTCCCATTTCTCACAGTCCTCATCGACGCGGCGGCCGTGCTCGGCGGGATGGGGGCGGAGGCGGTGGGAGGGACACTCTCAGCCAGCCTGTTCTGGCACAAATCACTCCTTTACCTGCGGCTCTGTGACGTGATCCCGGCGACGCTCAAGACCTCGGTGTTCGGCCTGCTGATCGGCCTGGTGGGTTGCTGGACGGGCTTGAACGCCAACCGTTCGACCGAGTCGGTCGGGCGCGCCGCGACCACAGGAGTGGTGCGGGCCATGCTCGCCGTCTTCGTCGCCAACGTGGCAATGGTGCCCTGGATCCAGGCGATGACGAGCGTGTTCGGATGGACGAATTAAAACAGAAATTCTTCTTAAAAGAATGAATTGAGCGGATCGCGGTTGGTCGCCTTTTCAGAGCACTCTGCCTAGAATAATGGGTTGCTCGAGTTCGCTCGAATGAACCAGTTCACGGGATCGAACCGGTCTTTTTACCGTGCCGAGTCGAGGTCCAGCCATGAATCGAGAGATTGGGCGGTGGCGGGCGCTGGCCAACGCCGGGTTCGCCTTGGCGATTCTGACCCTGGCCGGATTCGGCATGGCCCAGGTGGCCAGCCGACAATGGCGCATCCAGAAGACCTTCCGCGTCCACGTCGACTTCGCCACAATCGGCGGCCTCGGTGTAGGACAACGCGTTCGGATCCAGGGAATCGACGCTGGCGTGGTGGAGGATGCCGTCCCTCCACGGGCGCCAGGGCAACCCGTCCATCTCGTCTTACGGCTCGATGAACGGCTCAGGCCGCTCGTCCGGTCCGACGCGATCGCGCGGATCGTGACCGAGGGAGTGGTCGGCTCCAAGGTCATCGAGATCGCACCAGGCCGGCCCGATGCGCCGCCCCTTCCCGCAACCGGCCTGATCGCCGCCGAGCGCCCGCTCGAGATGAACGACCTGCTCCAGGAAGCACGAAAATCACTCGGCCGCGTGGACGCGGTGGCCGAGGCCGCTGCGCAAGGCCTGGGCGAGATCAACCTGATTGCCGCCACGATCCGCAAAGGGGAGGGGAGCCTCGGCAAGTTCGTTCAAGACGAAGAAGCCTACCAGAAGCTCCTCGCACTCTCCTCTCGTGGCGAACGGACCCTAAACGACGTCGAGGAGAACCTGGCGGCCCTGAAGCGCACCTGGCCGCTCTCTCGCTACTTCAACGATCGCTCCTTCTTCGACAGAGACCGCGTGCTCTACCATCCCGGAGCAGAGCGAGAGAGCCAGGTCATCCACGAGGCGGACCTCTTCGAACCCGGTCGGGCCGTCCTGACCAGCCAGGGCCGCACGAGGCTCGACGGGATCGCCGGTTGGTTCAAATCCGTCCGCCGTCCCTCGTCGGAAGTCGTCATTGCCGCCTTCACCGACAGGGATCGCGACCAGGAACTGGCCCAGATCCTGACCCAGGAACAGGCCGATGCCGTCCGGAGATACCTCGTCGAGAAACACGCGATTCAGTCCACCGGTTGGTTCGGCAGCCGAAAAGTGGCCGCGGTCGGCTTCGGTGGCCAGGTCCCGAGCCCACTCACCGAGATTGCCGGCAACCAACCCCCGCGCCGCGTCGAGATCATCCTCTTCACACCTCAGACCTGAGAACGTATCGATTTCGCCAACGGCACGCGGTTGTATCTCAACCGGGGAGCCTGTATGCTCCACAAATCCGACAACTGTCAATGGCTTTTCATCAACCTGATGCGGCCCGCGCGATGGTTTGCGTCGAGCCGCCGGGTCTTCCCAGGAGGTTCTCATGCTTCGTCGCACCTGGCTTGCAACGCTGGCGATTTTCCTCACCGCGGTTCCTGCCGCACAGGCCCAAGTTAAGCTCGAATACAAGTTTCCCGAAGGGAGGAAGTCAACCTTCAAGACCACCGCAAAGACGCATCAGATCCTGAGTATCATGGGCATGGACGTGGAGACCGAGGCCGAAGAGTCGGTTGTCACGAGTTCGATCATCGGCAAACGGAACGCAGATGGAACGCTGCCGATGACTCATAAGATCGAGTCGATCCGCACGCAACTGTCGCTTCCGGGAGGAATCAACGTGACGTTCGACTCGGCCGATCCCAACGGGAAAATCGAGAATGCCCAGGTGGCCTTTCTTGGCGATGTCTTCAAGGCACTCGTCGGAGTCAGTTACTCGGTCGTGCTCGACGCCAAGGACAAGGTCAAGTTCGTCGAGGGGACGGAGACGTTTGACGCCAAGCTCGATGGTCTCGACCCGAAAGCCGCGGCGGTGCTCCGAGGGCGAATCAATGCCGAGAAGATCAAGCAGGCCTTCGAGCAGGAAAACGGGAATTTGCCCGACGTACTCGCCCGCCAGGGAGAGCCTTGGGAAGCGACCGAGATCATGGACCTCGGCTATGATCAAAGTTTGACGCTCCGCAAACGCTTTGAGTACCTGGGAACGGTCGAGAAGAACGGCAAGACGCTCGACAAGATCGGCGTTCGTGCCCTGACTGTGGTTTACGCAATGGATCCGAAGTCGGCCTCGCCGCTGAAGGCGACCAAGAGCGACCTCAAGGTGGAGTCCTCCGAGGGGACGATCCTGTTCGACCGCGAGGCCGGCGAAAAAATCGAGAGCACGATGGTCACCCGGATCAAAGGGAACCTCACGCTGACGGCCAACGACAAGGAACTCCCCACGACCCTCGACCTGACCCTGGATATCTCGGGCCAACGTGAGCCACTCGAGAAGTGAGCCAAGCTGTTGGAATATCCCAAGGTCGAGCCCTTCGACGACGCTTCCCGAGGGCCGCCAGCCTCCCTTAATCGCTCGACAAGCGAAGAACCGGTTCGGGGAACAGGTTGACGCTCGCCCCGTGGTCGATTAGCCTTGGGAAAGAGGACGAGCCTTTGCGACGACGCCCCCGAGCCGAGGAGAGGATACCTCCGTGGCCTCCTTGTTCGTCATCCAAGGGGCCGACCAGGGTAAGCGATTCGAACTGAAATCCAAACCCATGGCAATGGGGCGAGATCAGTCGAATCCGATCCGGCTCCACGACACCGAGGTTTCCCGACGCCATGCCGAAGTCCGACCCGTCGATGATTCTTACCGAATCATCGACCTGGGCTCGGCCAACGGCACGTTCGTCAATGGCCAGCCGATTGACCAGGCGCCCCTCCGTTCGGGCGACCGGCTTCAGCTCGGCCAAACTGTCATGCTTTTTAACGAAGGCGTTGGACCCGAGCGCGACTTGACTGCGCGGGTCGACGTCCTGAGCCGCACCAGCCCCGACGATCGCTCGGCGATCCTCAAGAGCATCCCGGCCGGGGAAGGCTCGCGCGTCCTCCAGGCGCCCGACATCACCGGCGGCTGGCTCAAGGATCGCTTGCTCAACCTGTCGGTCATGTACCGCACGACGCAGGCGATCAGCCACGTCATGGAGATCGACGCCCTCCTGCCGCAGATCCTCGAGCTCGTTTTCGAGTCGATCAGCGCCGATCGAGGGGCGATCCTCTTGAAGGATGATAACGGGCAGCTCGTCCCCAAGGCCGTCCGCTGGCGCGGGCCGGCCGAGCCCGATGAGCGGATGACTATCTCCCGGACGATCGTCGAGCACGTCCTCGAGCAAGGGCAGGGGGTCATTACCTCGGACGCCCCCGGGGATAAGCGGTTCGGTCCCGCCCAGTCGATCGTCGACTATGGTATTCGCGAGGCCATCTGCGTCCCCGTGCAAGGGCGGCATGCGACCCTGGGGGTTCTCTACGCCGACATCCGCGCGGCCAGCGGCTTCATGCCGACGACGTTCACCCGCGAGGGCGTCCGCAGTCGATTCTCCCAGGACCACCTGATGCTCATGGCCGCGATCGGCCACCAGGCCGGCCTGGCGATCGAGAACACCCTCTTCTATAACGACAAGATCCAGGCCGAGCGGCTCGCTGCGGTCGGTCAGACCATCGCCACGCTCTCACACCACATCAAGAACATCCTCCAGGGGATCCGGGGCGGGAGCTACTTGATCGACATGGGCCTGAACGAGAAGGACGACGCCATCGTCCGACGCGGCTGGACCATCGTCGAGAAGAACCAGGGCAAGATCTACAACATGGTCATGGACATGCTCTCGTTCTCCAAGGACCGCGAGCCCGCGCTCGAACCAAACGACCTCAACGAGACCATCACCGACGTCGTCGAGTTGATGCAGTCGCGGGCCAAGGAGCTTGGAGTCGAATTGCAGTGGGAGCCGGGCGCGAACCTCGACCAGGTCCTGATCGACGCCGACGGAATCCATCGGGCGATCCTCAATATCCTGACCAACGCCATCGACGCCTCCGAAGGCGTCACAACTCCCCGCGTCGTCGTCAAGACCGTCTGCGATCCCGATAGCTCGACCGCCCGGATCACCATCGCGGACAACGGGATTGGGATCGATGAAGAAGACCTTGCCTCGATCTTCCAGGTCTTTTCCTCGAGCAAGGGATCGCGCGGGACTGGCCTGGGACTCCCCGTCTCGCAGAAGATTATCCGCGAGCACGGCGGCAAGATCGTCGTCACCTCGAAAGTGGGACAGGGGTCAACCTTTGTGATCGACCTCCCGACGAAACGGGGCGATTCCGGCGGATCCTCCGAAGGGCCGGTGCTCACCGGTTGACCCGACCTGAGACCAGTCCTCGGGCGATCGGTCTATCGAAGGATCCTCCGCACGTTCACAGTCCACCTCGTCGGGAGGCAACAACTCCATCCGCTACTGGGCCGTCCCGCGATCCTCCTCCTGGATGCTCTCGGCTTCTTCCAGTTCTTGGTGGATTCCCTCCGGCGAGCTAATGATCAGAAGCCCATCCCTCACGCAATAAGCGAGGCCCAGTTGTTTGAGCAACAGCCTCAAGGTGGTTTTGAGCGGGACTCCCTCCAGATCCAGTGACACGGTCGACTCTAGCGTCGCATCCACATCGTTCAGCCCTCTCGGGTCCACGTAGATCGCGATCCCCTGATCATTTTCGCCGGTCGTTGCGCTCTTGATATACTTCAGCACATCCTTCAGCGACGACTCTTGGCCGAAACCCATGGAGATGGGGTCCTCAAGCTTCTTCAGAATGACTTTCGTTTGGGGAGAAGAGTCCCGGGCAGCGACGAGCCGGGCCTTCTGAGCAATAAAGAGAAGGATTCTCCGCTTCTCCGCAGCGACGTCGGGGCTGAGTCCTCCCCCTTCATCCGACGCAGCCACGTGGGCTCCAGCTCCAACGAAAACTTCCGGCGTGGGCGACGTTCGAGGTGTCGGCGGCCTCATCATGCCTGGAGGAAATACGACCGGGGCGACCGGGCGGACGTCATCCCCCGAAACCACTGCGGACGCGAACCTCTCGGTGAGCACAGCACCTGGCGCCTTCGCCGGAGCGGACGTCTGGCCGACCCTGGCGTCAGGAGTGTGGTCAACCCGAGCGACGCCCCGTCCGAGTTCGGCCTCCGCGTCCCGCACGCCTTTTGCTGCCTCTTGGTAACGGAACTGAACTTCGAGCGAGTTGATCATCGGCGACAACCCGGCTTTTTCCTGAATAATCACATGGTCCAAGGCGTTCTTCATCCGGGAGAGATGAGCCTTGGCCGCGGCAACTCGATCATCCTTGTTGTCGCTCACCTGCGCGACGGCTTCCAGAAGACGCCGAGACCATAGATATTCATCGCCGGGGTCCCCATGCCCCTGTTTTCGAAGCTCGGCAATCGAGTCGAGCGCCTTCTGAGCTAGCTCAAGGCGGATTCGAGCATCGTCACGAGGGCCGGCACTTTTCCCGGGGTCGGAAGTCCCGGTTGCGGCGGGTTCCTGCTCAGTCCCTGCGTCTCCCTCCCCCGAGACCTGGCGGGCAATCCCCCCCGCGCTGGCGGTGAGGAGTCCGGCGACGGCCAACGTCGCGGTGATCACTTTCAGCTTGCTCAGGAACATGGTACGGCAAACTCCTTCCATCAAGGCGGCGACCTGGCCCGAAACCAGGCCGGCAGCCACCCCATTGGCGACCGCGAGGCTGCTCGCGGCCTGGCCAGTGGACTCGATGAGCGTCACCGGGACCGCCGCCGAGGCGTCCCGGGAGAGCGCGGCGGTGAGGAGGCCGGCCGAAGGCGCAAGGCCTCGGCGGCTGAGGCGTGTCCGCAGGAGGTCGCGGGCCCGCGAGAGACGCCCCTTGACGGTTCCGACCGGCCAGCAAAGCTGTTCGGCGGCCTCCTCGTGGGTTCGCCCCTCCAGGTAGCAGAGCACGATCGGAGCTCGATACTTCTCGGGAAGTCGGTTCACCTCTTCATGAAGCCACGGATGTCGTTCCTGGGAACCTGGTTCCTGTGGATCGGCTCGATCGTCCACTCCTCCCTTCTCACGAGACCGCCGTCTGGCCGCCTCGGCCCGCGCCCGTAAGGCCACCCGATACGCGACCCCGTAGAGCCAATTCCCGAGAAGTGCACGGTCGCGCAGTGAACCCGCCTTCCTGACAAGTACCAAGAAGGTTGCCTGGAACGCGTCCTCGACGTCGCTGGGGTCGCGAAGCCACTGGCGGCAGACCCCCATGACCATCGGGCCATGACGCGCCACCAAGGCCTCGAACGCGGCATCATCGTGCTGCCGCACGAACCGCTCGAGCAATTGGATCTCGCTCATTCCCGCGACACTACCGAAATGAAAGAGCCGCTCGATCCGTCGGATCGTGGCTCCTAGCGGCCTGCTCGCCATGGTTGCCCCTCTCGTGAACCGGTCACCCTGGTACTGTGCGAGAGAGCTGAAGCCGATACGGAAATCTCAAAAAAAAGATTTATCGCGGGCGCTCTGTGAGCCACTCCTCAGCGGGCGTCCAAGTACGTGGTGATGGTGAACCTGCGTGAAACAGGATCGAGTGGAGGAGGCTTCGACCTCGATCGTTCCTATTGCCGGATGGCGAGCAGCCGCATCGCTCGTTCGCGGAGCGCGAACCACGGAGCAACAAGTTCGAGCGGCTCTGCCGTCGGTTCCTGCTCCAGCGGCTCGGGGCGGCCGGCGTGGTCGACTTGTACGAACTGCATCAGGCCGTCCATCCAGGGGGAGTGACGGTCGGCAAGCGGCGACCCATAAACCGCCACAACGACCTGGGCACGAGCCCGATGGATCTCCGCCCCGCGGATCTCGACCACTCTGCCGATCGGCACGGGTTCGAAACAACGCACGTCGAGGACTCGTTTCAAGACGAGATTCGCGTTCAATCCCGCCGCGCGATACGCCGTGGAGTAGGCGGCCTCCAGGGCCAGCGAAAGAAGGACTCCCGCGTAGAGCGTTCCGTGGTGGTTGGCATCTCGCGGCAAGATCAGGCGATGAGTCAATGTCTCGTCGTCAAGCGAGCGTGCCATAAGAGGATCGAGCCTATGACGGGAATGGGCAGAAGCGGCGAGCACGAATGCGCCACACCTTTGAAAAGCTAACGCGCGGGCCTCAGGGTCGCAACCGCGCGATCAAGGGTGCAAGACCGACCGGAACGGATTGAGACACGTGGTTGCCGAGTCGGGGTCCCGCGCTCGCCAAGACGAGTCGCCCCCCTTCGAAAAAAATCGAGGGGTGGCTTTTCAAAATTGGGCCGGCGAAGGAAATCCGAAACCCTCCAGAAATTCCGCCTGGCAAGCTGACCCAACCTGACATGAAACGCTAAAACCATCCCACTCGAAGCCTAAGTAAACCTTTAAGATTACTTTCCTGGCCAATTGGCTCGACGCGTTCTAAAGAATAGATGTGGGGTTCAATCTGCATTGCTGGGAGTCAGACACGAATCGACGCTCCGATCGATTACACCGAGGCAGCGCTCGACAACTTCGAGGATCTGCTGTCGTGCCCCCGATCGAGACGCCGAGATAGGTGTCAGAGGACCAGAGTGGACCCCCGACTGGCAGGGAGTGAGAAGATGCATCCGAGTATCGTCCAGTTCCTGGAGCATCTGAAGACGGAACGAAACTCGTCAGAGCACACACTCAGGTGCTATGAGGACGATCTTGTCCTGTTCTGCCAGTTTCTGAGCGAAGGGAACGGGGGAGAGGCTGACCCGATCGCCGTCGACGGACGGCGGCTGCGACGCTACTCGGCCTGGCTCAACGGCCGCGACTACGCGGCCAGCACGATCGCTCGCCGACTGGCGAGTTTACGCTCGTTCTACCGATTTCAGAGGCGGCGCGGGGTGATCACGTCGAACCCCACCGAAGCGCTCCGGAATCCGAAACAGCCAAAGCGACTTCCTCGCCTCCTCCGAATCGAGGAGATCATCCAGTTGCTCGATTCGATCGCCACCGATACGCCTCTCGGCATCCGCGACCGAAGCATGTTCGAGACCCTGTATGGCGGCGGTTTGCGCGTCGGTGAACTGGTCGGCTTGAACCTCGATGACATCGACCTCGAGCAGGAACTGCTCCGGGTCCGCGGCAAGGGCAAGCGCGAACGGCTCTGCCCGATCGGTCGGATGTCCGCGACCTGGATCACGAACTGGCTGCAAGTCCGCCAACCGAAGGCGGTAGGGGAGCAGGCCGTCTATCTCAATCGATATGGCGAACGACTGACGACGCGGAGCGTCGGGCGTCTGCTCGAGACCCACCTCATCGGCCACGGGCTTGACCCATCCGCCAGCCCGCATACGCTCCGCCACAGTTTCGCCACCCACCTGCTCGATCGGGGGGCCGACCTGCGGAGCGTCCAGGAATTGCTCGGCCATCGAAATTTGACAACAACCCAGATTTACACACATGTCACCGAAGAAAGAATGCTCGATACCTACAAGAACGCGCACCCACGTGCTCGAGGAGGAATTTAACTTCTTTATCCCGTTTTAGGCTGTTCGCGGTTGCATAACATAGTTCACCTTTTTAAGATTGGCAACGAAGTCGGCGTTCCTTTTTTTCATCCGAAATTGAAGTCTTTGAGAGGGGAACATTGACGGTCGAAGATTTCTTTGGATTCACCAAAGCCGCAAGTTTTCGAACTGGAAACCAACCTCGATCGTATCCTCACGTAGTGTACCGCGGCTTTGTTTGACGGTCTTGCATCCATGACTTAGACGTTAAGTCAGAGCGACGTTGCTAGTAGGTGGAGGTCGTTCCCGGGAGGGGAACGACAATAAGTACGGGCTGCCAATCTGCCATTCGTCAGCCCTTCTCGAACGATGGCCGTTCGAGTTACCGAAGTCGTTGCACTTCATTTTCTCAAGGATGACGCACCGAGTTCGTATCCCCATGCGGGCGCATATGGCGAGAGAATGACCCAATGAAAACTCGGCTGTTGATTGTACATCCCGAGCCGTCAACCCTGGCCCTCTTGTCGTCGATGCTGATGTCAATGGGCCACGAAATCGACGAAGCCGCCAATGATCGGATGGCGGTCCGCCTGATGGAGCGAGGCGGCGTTGACCTCATGATCGCTGGCGTCGATCCCTCGGATATCGAGGCGCTCGAATTGCTCGCTTACATGCGGCGCAAGCATCGGCAGATTCCGGTCATCCTGATGTTCCCGGATTCCAATCCAGAGCGAACCAAGGAAGCGCTTCGACTCGGGGCGCTCGCCGTCTTGAAATTCCCGGTGCCGGCCACGGAGTTGCGGGCCGCCGTCACACAGGCGCTCGGCCCCGTCGCAGCCGCTCAAGCCAGCGCGGCGGTAGCCGCGGCCGCCGCTCTGCCCAAGCCAGCGGCGACAACCCCCAGCGCCCCTCAACCCACCGCCAACCCGCAGAATTATTCGCCCGCCCCGGCGGCCTACCACCGAGCGGAGCAATTGGCCAAGGATTGGGGAATTGTCGGCAACGATCCCAGTCTGCGGCAAGCCATCGAGCTGGCGGCGTCGATCGCCCCGATGCGCTCTCCGGTACTGATCGTCGGCGAGCCCGGCACCGGCAAATCGCTCCTGGCGCGGACCCTGCACAATATGGGCTCGCGAGGCGACAAGCCGTTTATCAACTTCGATTGCACCGCGCGAGGCGAGACCTGGGCCGACCACGACCCGATGGCCTCCATCCCCGGCGCGTCCAACGGTCAGGGCGACCACGAGTGGCGGAGCAAACTTGCCCAGGCGCAGGCGGGCACGCTGTTCCTCAACGAAGTTTCCGAACTTCCCGATGACCTCAGGCTGCAACTCCTTCGCGTGCTCCAAGATCGCGAGTTCGAGTCGATGAACTCGAACCACAACGGTCAACCAGATGTGCGCTTCCTCATGTCCACCAGCGAGAACCTAGTCGGACTCGTCGAACAGGGGAAGTTCCGCCAGGATCTCTACCACCGCATTAGCGTCATCTGCCTGAAACTCCCACCGCTCCGTCATCGCGGTACCGATATCGAACAGCTCGCCGAATACTTTCGGGCTCGTTTCGCTCAGGAGTTCAACAAGAACGTTGTGGGCTTCACTCGCGACGCGCTTGACTGCCTTAATAAGTATGACTGGCCCGGCAACGTGCGTGAGCTGGAAGGGGTCATCCAGCGCGGGGTGGTCCTCAGCCAAGGGAGCCGGATCACCTCCGGACACCTTTCGCCCAGCCTGGGCAATCCGCGGATTCTTCGCCCCTCGTCGATGGCGCCTCGGCCTCATCACTCCATGAGCATCCGGCCCCTGAAGGAAGCCCTCGAAGAACCCGAGAAGCGAATCATCATCCAGGCACTTCAGGCCTTGAACTGGAATCGCCAGGAGACCGCGCGAGTCCTCGACATCAATCGAACAACTCTCTACAAGAAGATGAAAAAATACGGGCTTCTGGTGGACGGACCAATCTGGGTGAATTGACATTTTCAACTGGATTCGTGAGACCTCACCTCTCCACAACTCAAAACAAGGCCCGCCGAAAGCGATTTCGGTGGGCCTTGTTTTTTTTTGGGGGGAGATTTCGACAGGGGAGTGTTTCGGCCCCGGAATCCGAATCTGTCGTTTGATCGATCGCACCGAGGGGGTTGCACTCCCGAAACAGAGGGGTTGTCTGGTAGAATGGAAACGAACCCGCCAGACCGAATCGGAACCAACGATCATCCCGCCGAGGTCGCCCTCCCATGCCTGCTCATTATTTTGGAAACGAAGTTGGTAGCCTGACGCGCCGAGAGGCCCTCCGCCGGGCGGGAACCGGATTTGGTGCGCTGGCATTAAGCGCGCTCTTCGCCGAAGAGGGTCTTCTGGCACCGTCGGCTCGCGCGGCGGAATCGCTGACGCCCCTGGCTCCTCGAGCCCCTCAGTTTGCGCCGAAGGCCAAGCGCGTCATCCACTTGTTCATGAACGGCGGGCCGTCGCACGTCGACACCTTCGACCCCAAGCCCGCCTTGACCAAGCAGGCCGGGAAGGCGCTCCCGTCACTCCTCCCCACTGAACGGAAGACCGGCGCGGCGTTCGCCTCTCCGTTCAAGTTCCGCAAGTACGGTCAGAGTGGCATCGAGGTCTCAGACCTGTTCGCCCGAACCGCCGAATGCATCGACGATATCTGTGTGATCCGGTCAATGCATGCCGACGTCCCCAACCACGAACCGTCCTTGATGCTCATGAACTGCGGCGACGCGCGTCAGGCGCGGCCCAGCGTGGGGTCCTGGGTGCTCTATGGGCTTGGCTCCGAGAATCAGAACCTGCCGGGCTATCTCGTCATGTGCCCCGGAGGCTACCCGATCGCCGAGTCCCAGAACTGGCAGGCCGCTTTCTTGCCAGGGGTGTTTCAGGGGACCTACATCGACAGCCAACACACCGACATCGAAAAACTGATTCGCCATATCAAGAATCGGCATGTCTCGCACCATGCCCAGCACGCCCAGCTCGAATTGCTCCAGACCCTGAATCGCGAACACATGGAGCGTCGCCAGCGCGAGGCCGATCTCGAGGCTCGAATCCAGTCCTTCGAGCTGGCCTTCCGGATGCAGACCGAGGCCGGGGACGCGTTCGACGTCAGCCAGGAGCCCGAGTCGATTCGCGAGATGTACGGCCCCGGTGTGCAGGCGAGGCAGATCCTGATCGCCCGGCGGCTGCTCGAACGCGGCGTCCGTTACGTGCAGCTCTGGCACGGCGAGGGCCAACCCTGGGATAGCCACGACGACATCGGGGTCCAGCACGCCAACCTTGCCAAACAGTGCGACCAGCCGATCGCCGCACTTCTAAAAGATCTCAAGCAGCGCGGAATGCTGGAAGACACGCTCGTGATCTGGGGAGGCGAATTCGGCCGCACTCCCACCGTCGAGCTCCCCACCGCGGGCGCGAACCAAGGGAAGATGAACGGCCGAGACCACAACCACTATGGATTCACCATGTGGATGGCCGGTGGAGGCGTCAAAGGGGGACACATCCACGGCGCGACCGACGAGTTCGGATTTCAGGCGGTCGAGAACAAGGTCCACGTTCACGACCTCCACGCCACCATTCTCCGACTCCTTGGCTTCGACCACGAGACCTTCACTTACCGCTACGCCGGACGAGACTTCCGCCTGACCGACGTGCACGGCAAGGTCATCAACGACATCATCGCCTGATCGATTGGCGCGACGTCCGCCGCTCCCCTGAGCACAAAAAAAAAGTAACGACCTGTTCACGTTTCGTGAACAGGTCGTTATTTTTTCGGAGAGTGGGCACGTCCCACCAAGGAAATCGCCAGGGAGCTTGCGTCCCCTTACCGATCGAAGCGGCGTCCCAAAGTGAGGGTCGAGCCCGCCTCGACCGCTGCGTCAGAATTGCTTGCGCTGACGGCTCGAGGGAATTCGCAGGGTCCGCCGATACTTGGTCACGGTACGACGCGCCACCGGGAAGCCATGCCGACTCAGTTCCTCAACGATCTCTTCGTCGGAGAGCGGGTTCTGCTTGTCTTCCTTGGCGATGATTTCGAGCAGCTTCTGCTTGATCGTGTCCCACGCGACTTCCTCGCCGTCGGCCGTGGTCGTACCGCCTCCGAAGAATCGTTTGAGCGCGAAAATACCTCGGGGAGTCTGCACCCACTTGTCGTCGACGGCCCGACTCACCGTTGTCACGTGAACATGGACCCGATCGGCGATCTGTTGCATCTTCAAGGGCTCGATGAACTCAGGCCCTTTGTCGAGGAAATCCTTCTGGTGGTCAATGATCGCCCGAGCGACCTTGAGTAGCGTGTTTCGCCGCTGCTCAATTGATTCGATCAGCCAACGAGCCGACTGGATCCGCTTTTGGATGAACTCGCGGGCCGCGGCGTCGGTGGCCTTGTTCTTGAGTTGCATCTGATAGTAACGCGAGATCGAGAGCTGGGGCGTGTGCTCGTCGACAAGCCGGACCTCGTATTCGCCCTGCTCGTTGGCCTCGACGATCAGGTCGGGAACAACGTACTGGGTACTCTCGGGAGCAAAACGAGCGCCTGGCCGGGGGTTGAGCCGACGGAGATGTTCCATCGCCTCCTTGATGTCGTCGATCGCGATCCCGGTCTTCTTCTCGATCGCGGGGAGCCGGTTCTGCTGGAGATCATCGAGGTGGTTCGAGATCAAAACCTGGAGGATCTCGCGTGAGGGAATGTCCTGGTTGAGTTGGAGGAGCAAGCATTCCCGCAGATTTCGGGCACCGACACCAAGCGGGTCAAGCTTCTGAACCAGGCCCAACGCCTCTTCGGCCTGCGCCATCGTGGCATCGCCACCGTAGTCACGCAGGACCTCGTTGAGATCGTGGTTCAGATACCCGTTCTCATCCAGGTTGAAAATAATGTACTGAGCCAGGGCACGGACCGTGGGCTCGGGGTCGAGGAATCCCAGCTGATCGTCGAGGTCGTCATGAAGCGAGCGGGGCCGTGAGGCCATGTTCTGCATCGCATCATGTTTGCGATCGGCCTCTTCACTCATCGCGGCCCGGCTGAGCCGGTGCGTCTCGCCAAACGGCTCTGACCAGTCATCCTGGCCATCCATGCCACCGTCGGCCTCGAACTCGGTCGTGGTGGGCTCCTCGGGAGCGGCGGGAGCCTCTTCACCAGTGTCCGACTCAGGAGCGGGGGTTTCTCTCAGGTCGACGAGGACCGGGTTCTCGCTCAATTCCTGGTCAATTCGCTCCTGCAAAGCCATCAGAGGCAGCTGGAGGATTTCCATCGACTGGATCATGCGAGGCGCCATGCGGAGGCGCATATCGGTACGCATCTGCTGGGAAGTATCGAGACGCATGGTCCTGCTTTCCGTCGTGGAAGAGA
This sequence comes from Singulisphaera photorubra, assembly GCF_045290345.1. Lineage (GTDB taxonomy): Bacteria > Planctomycetota > Planctomycetia > Isosphaerales > Isosphaeraceae > Singulisphaera. The sequence goes on from NZ_CP155447.1 coordinate 10,442,222, forward strand.
GGAATATTGGGCGATCCCGGCAACGACGTCGCGATGGCCACTTCCTGGCAGACAAGAGCCCTAGAGCAGCCTGACCCGAGGCCGCCGCGACTCAGTGGCCCTACCATCCCATTTCACGGCCTCAGTCATAGCAATTATAATGCCATCTTCTCGTCGTTCCCACTATCACCCTGAAATATTGCAAAAACTCCTCAAAATCGTTGGCGCCCATTGATCGCGTCGGCCAGCATTTCTTTATTGGCGAATTCCAGGACGCTCCCCGAGGCGAGGCCTCGGGCCAGACGAGTGATCGGGACACCGGTGTCGGCCAGGCGACTCGCCACCAGAAGCGCGGTACCGTCGCCTTCGAGATTCGGGTTGGTCGCCATGATCAACTCCTGAATCGTCCCGGAGCGCACGCGTGCCTCGAGCGCGGGAAGGGTCAACTGGTCAGGGCCCATCCCCTGCAAAGGCGCGAGCCGGCCGAGAAGCACGTGGTACACCCCTCGGAACGTGCCCGCTTTCTCCAGGGCGAGCAGATCCCGCGGTTGTTCGACGACGCAGACGATCGACGCGTCGCGTCTCGGGTCGCGGCAGATCCCACAGAGCGGATGTTCCGCTTCGGTCAGGTGGAAGCAGGTCTGGCAGTGCCGGACCCGATCGCGGACATCTCGAATGGCGTCGGCCAGAGCCAGCGCCTCTTCGGCGGGGCACTTGAGAAGGTGGTGAGCCAGCCGTTCGGCGGTCTTCGCCCCCACGCCCGGCAAGCGGCCGAACGCATCGATCAGCCGATCTACCGTGCCCGAGTAACCCGCCATGGCTCAGGCTCCTCCTCCGCCACCGCCCAGCAGACCCGCCAACCCAGGGATCGGAAAGCCCCCCGCGAGCGACGAGAGCGACTGCGCGGCCGCCTCGCGAGCCTTCGTCAGCGCCTGGTTTACGGCGGCCGCCACCAGGTCCTCCAGGAGTTCGGCATCGCCATCGGCCAGAAGTTTCGGGTCGATTCGCACCGAGATCAACTCGAGTCGACCGTTTGCCTTCGCCGTAACCACCCCGCCGCCGGCCGTTCCTTCGACGTGAAGCTGACCAAGGGACTCAGTGGCCTTCTCGACGGATTCCCGGATCTTCCCGGCATTCCGCATCATGTCAGCGAGGTTGCCTAAATTATTGAACACGACAAACCTTCTTCATTGGTTCGCGGAACTCGGCACCCGTCACATTCCCTACGAGCGTCAGGCGTTGGATGTCGAGGTTAAATCTTCTTCGACTTCCATAAGGACGGGTCGGGCCTCGAAAAGCTCGACAACCTTACGGACCATCGGGTCATCAGAAACCTCGTCGTGGCGAGTTGGCTCCGCGACGACCGTTGGAGATGCGGAAGCAACTTCCTGAGAAGATCGCTCGAATCGAAGCCGGACTGGCCGATGCAAGAGACTCTCGAGCGCCTCTTCAATCTTGGCCTGCGACTGCGGGCTTCCGCAGTCCTCGACGATCCAATTGTATCTCGGCGGCACACCGATGACCAGGACGTCCGGTTCTGAAATCGCCGTGGGAGCGACCTGGCTCAAGCCCTTGCCGAGCCCAAGGCCGACCTTCTGGACGACCTGGGGCCAGATCGCAAGGACCGCGTTCAACTCAAGAGGCAGCTCGGTGGAAGCGGGCTGGATCCGCGCAGGCTCGTTCCGCGACGGTGGCGGGTCGGGCTCCGGGGCAGGGGGGGGTGGCTGCGTGGGCTCACGGCGGGACGTCGGTGGCGGAGTGGGTGCGGGATCAGGAGGGGCTAACTTTTTTTTTACAAGGGTCTGCGAGGGATCCATCGGCGGCAGCCCCCCCTCGAGCGCGATGAGCCGCCCGACCAAATCACTGATTTCGCTGAGGTTCTCCAACCGCGCGACCTTCACCAGGCCGACTTCGATGATGGTACGGCTGTGGGGGCTACCTCGAAGTTTGGAGCGTGCTTCCGGAAGGATCTGCAACGCGGCCAGAATCGAGTCGAGCGGCCAGCGATCGACGACCGCCTGAAGCCGAGGCCGCTGGCGAGGGGTCGCGGTGAGCACCGTCTGGCCGGCTCCGGCCGACAGGACCATCAGATCGCGAAGGAAGTCGATGACCCCGTTGAGCAGGTCGGTCGGCTGAATCCCCTGGCTGGCCGCCGCATCCACAAGCCGGAGGACCGCGCCTGAGTCATGGTCGGCCAGAGCATCGACCATGTCGAGGATTCGCTCGTCGCTGGCGGTACCGAGCAGGCGGTGCACGGCCTCGACGGTCAGTCGTTCGCCCGCGGAGGAAAGAAGTTGCTCGATCAGCGATTGCGCATCGCGCATCGACCCCCCCGCGCGGCGGGCGATGGTCTGCAGCGCCTCGGGTTCGGCGTCGATCTTCTCGCGAACACAGATGTCGCTGAGCGTCGCGACGATCTGCTCGGGGGTGATCCCCGAGAAATCATAGCGTTGGCAGCGTGAGAGGACCGTGACCGGAATCTTGCCCGGTTCGGTGGTGGCGAAGAAGAACTTCACGTGCGGCGGCGGCTCTTCCAATGTCTTCAAAAGCGCGTTGAAGGCCCCCGTCGAAAGCATGTGAACTTCGTCGATGTAGTAAATCTTGAATCGCGCCCGGCTCGGTCGGAGCCCGGTATTCTGTCGCAATTCGCGAACCGACTCGACACCGTTGTTGCTGGCACCGTCGATCTCGAGGACATCGACGTCTTCACCGGTCGCAATCGCCTGACAGATATCGCACTGCAGGCAGGGCTGGTCGGTCGGCCCTTTCACACAATTGAGGCACTTAGCGAAGATCCGCGCGATCGAGGTCTTGCCGACGCCACGCGTTCCTGAGAAGAGGTAGGCGTGGGTGACCCGATTCAGCTTGATGGCGTTACGGAGTGATTCGACGACGTTATCTTGCCCGACGACATCCTCAAACCGCTGGGGGCGGTAGCGACGGGCAACGACGGTGTAGTTCGAAGCATCGGCCGGCTGGGGCATTGGCGGCTTGGCCGGACTGGCGCAGGGCCAGAAGGCACGCTCCGTCGGGCCTTAGGGAGAGGGGCGAAAGCCCTTTGGGGAGATCGCTCGTGATTGGGCTGGGCAGTTCCAGCTCAAGAGAAAGGCAGGAGACTGGGAGAGCCGGGGAGGTTCTCCCGGGCACATGAGGGCGATGCTTATGGCTGCTCCGTTCCCGTCCTGACCAGGTTCGCAAGCCCCCATTGCCCGGGTCCCCCCCGGCTCACCCAGACCCCCGCCATCTGTCTCTTGGCGATTGGCCCGTTAGACTTCGTCATTGTGGCGGATTGGGCTCCCTCATGCAAGGCCAAGTTTGCGCGGGTATGATCTTTCAAGGCCGTGGCGATCCTCGGTCACTTCCGGGGTATACACCTTGCGATTGACGGCCAACTTGATGACCATAAGAGTTGGATAGGGCTGCGAGTTCTTGAGCGGATGTCTTCGGCCCCATGGCGGGAGCCTGAGATGTCTGCTCTTCCCGGTCCCAATGGCCACTACCGGCCGTCGCAGTCGGGCGTCTTTCGAGACCCGCGCGGGGTCCCGGTCGCCAACGATGTCACCCAGCCTCGAGAAAGGGGCAGCCATGGCCCGACGATTGACCGCCCGCCCATCACCGGCCTGGGTGGGGGACTTGCCGGTCTTCGAACGGACGCTTGCCAATGGCTTCAAGGCCTTAGTCCTGCCGCGAACCCATGCCCCGGTGGTGGTCTGCGACCTGTACTACCCGGCCGGATCGGTCGATGAGCCGGCCGGCAAGACCGGGCTGGCCCATTTCGTCGAGCACATGCTGTTCAAGGGGACCGAGCGATTCCCCAAGGGCCAGATTGACCGGCTTGCGTTTGTGGCGGCCGGGCAATCGAACGCCGAGACCGGCGAAGATTGCACTCACTACTGGTTCGCCTTCCCGTCGGATCGATGGGAGCTGGCCCTGGAGGTCGAGGCCGACCGGATGCGGGGGGCGACCTTCGACCCCCGTGAAGTCGAAGCCGAGCGCCACGTGATTGGCGAAGAGCGGGCCCGCGACCTCGACTCACCGATGGGGCGACTGGACCAGACCCATCTGGCCCTCACCTATTTGCGGCACCCCTATCGCAACCCGATCCTCGGCTGGCCCGACGACCTGGCGCGGATTGGGGTCGATGACCTCCGCGCCTTTTACCGCCAGCACTACCGCCCCGACGGCGCCGTGCTCGTCATCGTCGGCGACATCGACCCCGAGCGAGCGCTCGATCGCGTCTCGGCCCATTTCGAGCCGTTGCCGCCCGGTGTGGACGAGCGACTCCCTCCCCCGCTCACTGAACCTCGCCAGATGGGCCGACGTGATTTCACGCTGGTCGATGCCGAGTCGGTGGCGCGTGGGCTGCTCGGCTGGCACAGCGTCCCGCGGGGGCATCCCGACGGCCCCGCGCTCAACGTCCTCTCCGATCTCTTGACCTGCGGACGAAGATCCCGGCTCTGGAATGAGTTGGTCGAGCGCCGCAAACTCGCCACCTGGGTCGAGACCGGCCAGGATGACGCGCGGTGGGCCGGTCAATTTCTCTTGCAAGTCGAGGCGGCTTCCGACGTTGAACCGGCGCGGATCGAGCTCGCGATTGCCGAGTTGATTGCCGAGCTCGCCGAGGATGGGCCCACTCCTGAGGAACTCTTGCGTTCCCGGCACCGCCTCGAAGCCGCCTGGCGTTGGGAGCAGGAAGACCTGGCGGGCCTGGCGGCCGGCCTCGGGAATGTTTCGCTCTGGGACGACTGGCGGGCCTGGCAGGCCGAGCACCGCGCGGCCATGGCGGTCACGCCCGACGATATTCGCCGTGTGGCCTCCACCTATCTGGTCGACTCGAGCCTCACGGGGGGCTGGTCCATGCCCCGCTCGGGACGAACGATGACCGTCCTGCTTCCGTCCGAGACCGTTCCCGAGGGGACCTGGACCGCCCCCTCACCAAATCCCGATCGGCCGATCTTGCTGACGATCCCGAATGGGAACTCCCGGCTCACCGACTACAGTCCTCAGCGGACCACGCTGACCAACGGCATGCGTTTGATCTACGAGCGCCGGCCCGAAACCGGAATCGTGGCTCTCGAGTTGTTCGTGGACGCCGGCGTGCTCCGCGAGTCCAAGCCCGGCCTGGCCTACCTGACGGGACGGCTGCTTGAGGAAGGGACGAAGTCGAGGCCGGCCGAGACCCTCGCCGAGGCGATCGAGGATGTGGGCGGAACGATCGACGTCGGTTCCACGGGAGTCTCCCTTCGAGTCCGCGCTGAGGATTTGCCCTTGGCGGTCGAAATTCTGGCGGACGTCGCGCTCCACCCCACCTTCCCCGAAGAGGCCTTCCCCTGGGCCAAGCGGCGGATCGCGGCCGAGTTGCAAGGCGACCGTGAAGACCCGGCCTTCCGCGCTGACCTGATCTTCCGCGGACTCGTCTATGGCGACCATCCGTACGCCCGCGACCCCCGAGGCTCGAGCAGGGACATCGCCCGGCTCATGCTTACGGACGTCAAGGCCCATCACCGGGAGCATTTCGCGGCGGACAACGCGTTCCTGGTCGCGGCCGGCGACTTCGATCCCAAGCGACTCACGAGCCTGGTGAAAACCCATTTCGACCGTTGGAAACCGCGGGGGGGGAGTCTTGCGGAATATCCTCGCCTGGTCCGATCGGCCCGCCCCCGGGTTCGCCGCGTCTCGCAACCGGGCGAACAGGTCCACATTGTCCTGGGGCACCTCGGGATCCCTCGCAATCACCCTGACTTCGACGCCCTGGCGGTGCTCGACCACATTTTCGGCAGCGGACCGGGGTTCACCGATCGTTTGAGCCGGATCCTTCGCGACGAGTTGGGGCTGGCCTACTCAGTCGGAGGCGGTATCACCGACACGGCCGACGTGGTCCCCGGCCTCTTTCGCGTCTACGTGGGCACCATGCCCGACGAGGCCGATCGGGTCGTCGCCGCGATCGCCGAGCAAGTGCGTGCCATGCATGAAGGCGCCTTCTCGGACGACGAGGTCGACTGCGCCCGACGCTACCTGGCTGGCTCCTGGGTGTTCGATTTCCAGACCGTCGAGCAACGCGCGGAACGCCTGTTGGAGCTGGAACGCTGGGGCATGCCGCTGGATGAGCCGATCCATTGGCCCGAACGGATCTCGCGAGTGAGCACAGCCAAGGTACGCCGCGCCGCCCGGTCCCACCTCGATCCCGCCGCCTTGATCCGCGTCGAATTCGGGCCGGTCCGCCGTCGCCAGCGTCCGAACGCCGAATGCGCATGAGCGCCTGCCTGAACAGGAATCGCCCCGGACCTACGGCGAAGTTTGGGGCCGTTCCCCATGGAGAACGGCGGTCATCAGGGGTGGGCGAAAGAGCCCGCCCTGTCGATCGGTCTTTCAGCGAAACCTATTCTTTGTTATAGGAAGCTCACGGTTCCCCCACACCTCACCTCCGTCGCCACAACCTCGAAGCCGTGGGAGGGAAATCCAACGATTCTCAGGGGTACTCTCGACCGCGAGCTTCAGGTGAACAAATGCCGACACGGCGAATGCGTCGAGTAGCGATTGCGCTCGGTATCGTCGTGAGCCTGGGCCTAATCCTCGCTCTGGCGAAGGGGCGTCGGACGACCAACGTCCCGGCCCAGCGGAGCATGGGCTCGCGTACTCGGATTCGAATCGTCCCGGCCCAGGTCATCTCGGAGTTGAAGTCAACCGAGACGCGGGTGACCGTAGGTCCGGTGACTTACTCATCAGACGTGGCGACGATCCTCCAAGAGAAATGTCAGTCATGCCACCGCCCGGGCCAGGTCGCTCCCTTCTCGTTGCTGACCTACGACCAGGCCAGGCGTTGGGCCAACCCGATTCGTGAAGCGGTGGAGAGCCGGCGGATGCCCCCCTGGCATGCTGACCCGAGGGTCGGACACTTCTTGAACGATCGGAGCCTTTCGCCCCGGGAACGAGCAACCTTGCTTGCCTGGATCGACCAGGAAACCCCACTGGGCGACCCCGAGGATCTCCCTCCCAAGAAAACATTCCCCAAGGGCTGGGCGATCGGCTCGCCCGACCTGATCCTGACCATGGCCAAGCCTTACGAGGTGGTGGCGGAGGGGGTCCTCTCTTATCAGCGGTTCCGGGTCGCGACCGGCTTCACCGAGGACCACTGGATCCAGGCGGCCGAGGCACAACCGGGCAATCGCGCCGTGGTCCATCACATCTGCGTTTTCTTGGCCGACGATCGGCCCAAGGGGAACCGGATGAGCGACGAGGTCCGCGAGCTGGTCTGTTACGCTCCCGGAGACCTTCCCTCCATCTTTCCCCCGGGGACCGCAAAGCACCTCCCGGCGGGTGCGATGCTCGATATCGAGATCCACTACACGCCCATCGGCACCGTTCAGCGCGATCAATCGTCCGTGGGGCTCGTCTTCGCCCGGGGCCCGACCCGCCGCCGAGCATTCACGAAGGGGATCAGCCAGAAGGATTTCACCATTCCGCCAGGTGCGGCCAATCATCCGGTCCGCTCCACTTATCGTTTCATCAATGACGCGCGACTCCTCAGCCTCATGCCTCACATGCACCTCCGTGGAAAAGACTTCCTCTACACGGCCACCTATCCCGACGGCCGGACCGAGGTCCTGCTGTCGGTCCCCGCCTACGACTTCGGCTGGCAGAGCGTCTACCGGCTGGCCGCGCCCAAACCGATGCCGGCGGGAACCCGGATCGATTGCCTGGCTCACTTCGACAATTCCGAATCGAACCCAGCCAACCCCGACCCAAGGCTCGCCATCCGCTGGGGCGAGCAAACATTTGACGAAATGATGATTGGATTCATCGACTTCGACGAGGATGCGTCCCTTTCCTTGAGCTCCATTGCCCCGCAGCCTCGTCCGCAACGATCGGATCGTCGCGACTGAAGGCAGGCCATCCACGATGCCGTCGAACCAGTAGCCTCAGCCTCCCCCCATCAAACGCAGCACTCGTCTCCCGACGATCTCCGTTTACAGAAAGCCTCAAATGGCTTCTGTTTCTCGCGTAACGGCCTGGTCTGAGCTGATCAGGCTTGTCCCAGCGGACGCCAGTGAGGAAATTATGTTCTTGGAGAAGAACATATTGACTCGAAAGCATTCGGGGCCGTCCCTTCCGCTCTTGGACTGCCGTCGCAATCGAGGCAGTAGACGACCGATCAACCCACAGTGGTCAACATGGCCGGCATGGAGGTTCTTGGCCAGGGAGCCGTCTCTGATGAAACGCCCCCAGGCACTTGGCTTGGTCGCACTTGGCCTGTTGCTCGGCTTCGGATCATTCGTCGGACGAGGGGAAGCCAGCCCTTACATCACCCACCAGACGGGTGAAGCGTCGAAACCAGGCGAGCCGATCAGGCTCCCTTCATGGACATCTCTGCCGGTCTCTCACCCTGCGATCGATGTGCGACGCGCCTCATCGCTCGAGCTCGATTTTGAGCCAGGGATGCAGAGGGCCATCGCGGCAACCCTGCCACCACCAATCGACGACCATTCCGAACCACTTCCCATCCACCAAGATCCCGGGGATGGGGTCAGAACTCTCCCCGCGGCCCCCCCGCAGAAACGAACGGTGCCCGAGCCCGCCTCGATCGTCCTGGTCGTCACCGGTTTGATTGGCCTGGCCGCGCGACGTTATCTCCTCAATCATCGCCCCTTGGCCTGACGACTGCACAGGCGGGGGCGACCTCGGTCCGCGGCTCAATAACCAGGTCAGAGCCGGCAGCCTCGAGCCGTGGAGTTGTCGCCGCTCCACGGCATCGCCAAAACCAGGGGACGGGGCCACTCAGTTTTTCTTGTTCGGCATCATTCCGCCCTTGAGCATGTCGGCTGCCGACTTCTTCCAACCCGGCAGTGCGGCCTCAATCTGCTTGCGCAGGGGAGGGGCCAGCTTCTTGTCGGCGTGTGGCGTGAGCCCGTCGTAGCGCAGCGCTTCCTCGCCTTCACTTGCCGCCTCGAGGAACATGCCAATCTCGGCGCTCGCCAGGGCCAGTTCCGCGTGGAGTGTGGCATTACTCGGGTAGAGTCGGGAGGCGCGTCGGGTCGCCTCGACGATGTTCCCTCGATAGAGCATGAGCTCACCCGGCTTGAGGCTGTCGCCAAGACGGCTGAGCAGTTGGCGAGTCACCTTGGCACGTTCGTAGTGCAAAGTCCAGGAATTCTGGTTGCGAGGGGCCGCGACAGCTTCGAGCATGGAGGCGGGGATCGTCTTCCAGCGCTGGTCTTCGGGCTTGGCTCCGCGCGACTCCCATTCCCGAAACTTCTCGAAGGCCAAACCAAGCCACGGGCGGGCGCTGTATTTGTCGGTCGCATACGCCTCTTTGTAGGCGGCTTCCGCCACCTCGAACCTCGGCGGGTTGGCACTAAGTGCCGAGTTAGCCACGGCAATCTGGGCCTCGGACCGCCAAAATGGTTGGATGGCTCCCACAAAGGTGCCGAGCAGAGCAGCCCAGACCAAGGCCAGGGCGAACCCAAGGTACCGGCCGCCCCATTCCCGAACTTGCCCGCAACGTCGGTCGTCGCGCAGATTCAAACCGAGAGCAATCAGGGTCCAGAGCATCAGCGAGACGCCTGGAATCCCGATTCCTCCGGCCGCCAGCAGGTTGATGGTGATCGCCAGGGCACCCGCCCCAAATCCGACTGCGGTGATCGGCACCCGTCGCCAAACCTGGAGTCCGAACAAGACCGCCCAGACCCAGGCCAAGCCGAGGATCAACCAGCGGTTGGGCATATCTCCCTCGAACGGATTGAGCTCCCCCACGATCGACGCCAGGATCCATCCACCCCCAGCGCAAACGAGCAGCCAGTTCGACCGACGAGGCGGGTCGCTCGACCACTCCAGATCGGACCGAGGCCGGGAATGATCCTCAGCCGGCAAGTCCACCGGCGCCGGGACGGGACGAATCATGTTCCAGAACGCTATTGTGAGGCCGAGGACGAGGGCCGCCATCGCCACGGCGCCGGCGGTCGACCAGACTTCGAGCACCAGATTGTGCGGGTCGAAGATCTCTTCGCTGGCCTCGGGAAGCTTGAGCCGGAGGTAGGGAGCCGTGAAGTTGCCCGGCCCACGTCCCCCCCAGAAGACTTCTCTGCGCTCGGTGATCACGCGCCAGGCGCCGACCCAGTATTCCCAACGGTAGCGCAGTGACTTCGTTGACTCGGTCAGAACCTGGCGATCGAGCTTGCCTGTGGCCAGCCCCGCCGTCACAAGGCTGCCGACCACGATCAGTCCGCCCAGGGCGGTGAGCAGCAACGTCTTTTTCGACGCCCTCCGCCGTTCACACCAGGCCAGGGCGAGGAGGCCAACCGCGAGTCCGACGTAGGCGCTTCGGCTCTTGGTCAGAATCAGGCAGACGAGCACGACCAGGGTCGGTGCGGCCGCGAGTGCCAGGCTGGCCAGGCGCGAACCACGTCCGTCGCGGCGGACCAGGTTTTCCCAGCCGACGGCCACCATCAATACCAGCGGACCCACCAGAAAACCGGCCAGGGAGTTGGCCAGCGCAAAGGTCGACATCGTCTCGGTCGAGTCAAGCAGCCGCTTCTCGAACATGATCGCCGCGGGAGAACCAGGCGGGTAGCCCATCTGCTGGAGAACCTCGAGGCGATGCGCCAGGTAATAGGCGCGCGTCTGAGGCATCTCCACCCCGGCGTGGTAGAGCCCAAAGACGGAGACCGAGACCGCGGTCGCCACCATGGCTCCGGCCAGGACGACCGACTCGGCTCGAGTCCGAGGAAGGTTCCGGACCAGGAGATAAACCAGGCCGACCGCACCCCAGTCCCAGGCCAGGTTGATCGCCAGGCGGCGGTCGTACGCTTGCCCCGCGCTCAGGCCGACCAGCGTGATCAGGGCGATCACGGCGGCATCGGTCCAAGACCAGCGAATCCGGACGACTCCACCGATCAATCCCGAGGCGACAGCAAGCCCCGCCACGAGCAAGACGGCTAGGTCCCAGTAGAGACCAGCGCCCCCCTCGGCCTTGGGATCGACCTCGCTCGGCCAGTAGGCGCGGGCCGTCATCAGCGCCACGGTCAATCCGAGTGCGACCAGGCGAAGGCGTTCGCCCAGCCAGGCCGCGAGTTCGGCGTCAGAGTCATCCGACATGGATTCCAGCCCCTTCCGATCCAACCCAAGGTTCGGAAGTACGGTTGGCCTCGGGCTACTCCTGGCCATGGTTGGACTCACTCCGATCAGAACGGATTGCGGAAACTTCGAGAATCGCCACCACCCCAAGCAGGCAGCACGTCTGGGCAAGAACCACGCCCGCCCCGATGGCGTCGAGCTGATGAAGCAACAGGGCACCGAGACCGCCCGCCAGTGTCACTAGATCAATCGTCCGGACCGCCTGCGGTGGCGTCAAGCCGCGCTCGACCAGTCGGTGCGAAAAATGGCGGCGATCTCCCACGAACGGGCTACGCCCTTCGCGGAGCCGAATGATGATGACCGACACGGTATCGTAGAGCGGAACCGCCATGACCAGCAGCGGCGCCAGCACATTAAAAGAGGACGATTTGGCGTCGTATCGAAAATAAGTCCCCGCGATCGTGAGCGCCCCGAGCATAAACCCCAGGAAGTTGCTCCCTGCATCTCCCATGAACAGCCGCGCAGGGTAGCGGTTGTGGACCAGGAACCCAGCCAGAGCACCGACGAGGACCAGCAGCACCGCAGGCGCGAACAGACTTCCGACCGCCACCTGCGCCCCGACAAACAGCAGTGAGGCAATCAGGCCGACGCCCCCCGCCAGACCATCCATGTTGTCGAGCAAGTTGAACGCATTGGTCAGCCCGACCACCCAAAGGATCGAAACTGCCCCCCCCAAGACCGGGTGGTTGAAGGGCCAGAAGAGCGTCACCCGAACCCCGGACAGGACCAAGGCTGTCGCCAAAACGACCTGAACCCCCAGGCGAAGCCGCCAGCCAAGGGTCAGCCGGTCATCGACCAGCCCCATGAACATGATGAGAGTGGCTAATCCCAGGATCAGGCCCAGCTCACCGGAACGTTCCCAGACGCCGCCCACGTGCTTCGCCAATTCAATGGGCAACGCCCCGCGGCCAAACCCGGCGACCAAGGCCCCCAGAGCGAGAACGACGACCGTGGCCAGCCAGATGGCCAGTCCGCCACCGAGCGGAGTCGGGGTTTTATGCCCTTTGTGCCCGGCCGGAACGTCGATCAGTCCCAACCGCGGCGCCCATTTTCGGATCAGTGAGCAGAACCAGGCACTCAGTGCGAACGCGAGGAAAACCAGGGTCAGCCCCGCACCTGCAACAATCCAAGCATCCCGCGAAACCATGAACTGCTCCCGGAGCATCGACTCGCCAACGGAGAATGATCCCAGTGACCCGAGAGCACTCACCCGGCTCTTCGGGTCATGACGAGAAGACGTAACGCTCCGGGAACATCCTGGCCCGAGCTCGATCAGACAGGGGAATTCAAGACGGACATGACCTCAACGCAGCGCTCGCACAGACCGGGGTGTGCGGCCGACCCGCCCACGCTCGGGCGATGGTTCCAGCAGCGTTCACACTTGGCCGCCGCCGACTTCTGAGCCCGGATCGCCAGGCGATACTCGAGGTCAACGAGGTGAGTCTCGTCTCCCGCCCACCCTTGTTCTTCCTGGACCTTCGCGATCTCGGCCACGCGGACGAGCTGGATCTCCGAAACGATGCAGATCGTCGTCAGGAGATCGCGGTATCGCGTGATCATCTCGGCGGTTTCGGATGAGTCGGTATAGAGCTCGACGGAAGCCTCTTGGTTGCTTCCGATCTTCTTGCTCTTGCGCAGCGACTCGGTCTCCCGCAAAATCAAGGCGCGATAAACCAGCAGGTCCTTCCAGGGGATCGCCGGCTCAGACACCGGCTCGCTTGCCAGCGCCTCGGGCCTGGTCGCGAGATGGACGCTGGGCACCTTCGTCGGCGAGTTCGGGATGAGGTCCCACAACTCTTCGGTCGTATGCGGGATCAACGGGGCCAACAAGCGCGTCAGGACGTCGTGCAGTCTCGCCAGGACGTACTGCGCGGCCCTGCGATCCGGTCCCTGCGGAAGCTCGGCGTAGAGCCGATCCTTGAGTACGTCGAGATAGAAGCTCGAGAGCTCGACCGAGCAGAACTGGTAGATCCGCTGAAAGACCCGATAGAACTCGAACCGGTCGTAAGCAGCCTGGACGTCCGAGGCCAGCGCATCGAGCTGACGCAAGGCCCAGCGATCGATCTCGTGCAGGGTCTCGTGGGGCACGCTCGCCGGGTCGAACGTCGCGTAGTCTTCCAGGTTGCCGAGCAGGTAGCGGAACGTATTGCGGATCTTGCGATAGGCCTCCGACATTTCCTTGATTCCGCGTTCGCTCATGCGGATATCGTCGGCATAGTCCATGCTGGCCACGTAGAGCCGCAAGACGTCGGCGCCATACTGCTCGGTCGCCTTGACGGCCGAGACGGCGTTCCCGCCCGACTTGGCCATCTTCTCGCCCTTGTCATCGACGACGAACCCGTGGGTCAGCACCGTCTGGAAAGGCGCACGACCGGTCGTTCCCACGGCCGTCAGGATTGATGACTGGAACCAGCCGCGATGTTGGTCCGAGCCTTCGAGATACATGAAGGCCGGGTAGCCAAGTGCGAAGTCCCCGGCGAGAACGCCGCGGTGGCTCGATCCCGACTCGAACCAGACGTCGAGGATGTCCCCTTCCTTGCGGAATTCGGCACCACCGCACTTCGAGCAGCTCAGCCCCGGCGGTAGGATCTCCTCGACCGGCTTGGTGTACCAGGCATCGGCCCCTTCCTTGCGGAAGAGATCGCGGAAGTGGCGGACCGTCTCGGCCGTGAGGACCTGCGTTTCGCAGCCAACGCAACCGAGGGCAGGAATCGGAACGCCCCAGGAGCGCTGACGGCTGATGCACCAGTCGGGGCGGAGCGTGACCATCGCATCGATCCGCGACTTGCCCCATCCCGGGAGCCAGCGCACCGAGTCGATTTCCTTGAGCGTCCGGGCGCGCAAATCGTTGCGATCGACACCGATGAACCACTGTTCGGTGGCGCGGAAGATCACCGGCTTCTTGCAGCGCCAGCAATGCGGGTAGCTGTGCACGAATGAGAGCTCGTGATAGAGATGCCCCCCTTCGCGCAGTGTGGCGATGATTTCCGGATTCGCCTTGAAGACAGCCTTGCCCACTAGCGAGGCAGGGGCCTCGTCGGTAAATCGGCCCGAGCCGTCGACGGGGCTCAACGTCGGCAGTTGATAGGCGCGTCCGGTCTGGTAGTCTTCGGTACCGTGACCGGGCGCGGTGTGGACCAACCCTGTGCCATCTTCGACGGTCACGTATTGGGCCAGGACGATCGGGCTGATCCGATCGATGAACGGGTGATGGTATTGCGCGTGCTCGAGCTCCTTGCCGCGGCACCGTCCCAGTTCCGTGATCTCAGTGACACCGCGGAGCGCCATCACCTTGGCCAGCAAGTCAGCGCCCAGGATCGTCTGCACGGTCTGGCCCGATTCGGGATCGACGTAGCGGACCCCGACGTAGGTCAGGTCGGGGTGGGCGGCGATCGCGACGTTGGCGGGCAAGGTCCAGGGAGTGGTCGTCCAGACCATTGCGTGCCAGGGGCCCGGCCCCCAGGCGTCGGGCACGCCGGATACGACCGGGAAATTGACGTAGATGCTCGGTGTCGTTTCGTCGCGGTACTCGAGCTCAGCCTCGGCCAGCGCGGTGCGGTCGTTCATGCACCAGTGGATCGGCTTGAGCTGGCGGAAGACGTATCCCCCCGCGAGCAGGTCGGCCAGAACGTCGAGGATGCCGGCCTCGTACCGAGGGTCGAGCGTTAGGTAAGGGTTTTCCCAATCACCCGAGACGCCCAGGCGGCGGAACTGGTCGCGCTGAAGGTCGACCCACTTGAGGGCATCGGCCTGGCAGAGGGCGCGGATGTCCGCGAGGCTCATCCCAGCGGCCTTGGAGCCGAGGTCTTTGACGACCTTGTGTTCGATCGGCAATCCGTGGCAATCCCAACCCGGGACATACGGGCTATCGAACCCCTGCATCGTCAGGGAGCGGACGACGATATCCTTGAGCACCTTGTTGAGCAGGTGCCCCATATGAATTTCGCCATTGGCGTAGGGGGGGCCGTCATGGAGGACCCTCCGCTCGGATCCGGCACGGGCCTTGCGAATTTGCCCGTAGAGGTCGGCCTCGCGCCAGCGCTGCTGGATTTGCGGCTCGCGAACGGTCAGGTTCGCTTTCATCTCGAACCGGGTGACCGGGAGATTCAGCGTTTCTTTATACGGCTTGCTGTTTTCAGACATGGCAAAAATTTCAAAAGGAAAGGCCGACGGTATCACGGCTGGTGGCGAAGGAATCCAATGGAAACGAGTCGGAGGTCGCGATTCGGCGGGGAACGGCTCATCGAGGGAAACGACCAGGTTGCAACGGGTCCGGAGTCCGAGTCGCTCAGTTGAGCTGTTCTAGGACGCGTTTGACGATCGTCCTGAGCTGTCCTTCGGCCACCTGAGCGACCGCGATGATCTCCTCGAGGCTCACCGGAGCGAGCGCGTCGGGTAAGCAGAGGTCGGTGATGATCGAGAAGCCAAGGACCCGCATCCCGGCGTGAACCGCAACCAAGACCTCGGGAATGGTGGACATGCCCACCACGTCAGCACCGATCCCTCTCAGGTAACGGTACTCCGCGCGCGTCTCGAGGTTCGGACCGGTGACCGCAACGTAGACACCGCGATGGGCCACGATGTTCTCTTCCAGGGCGGCCCGCAGCGCCAGTTTCTGGAGGGCTTGATCGTACGGCTCGATGAGGTCGGGAAAACGGACGCCGAGTCGCGAGTCGTTGGGCCCGATTAGCGGGTTCACACCGAGAAGGTTGATATGGTCATCAATGACCATCAGATCACCCTTGGCGTGCATCGGGTTGAGTCCGCCTCCCGCGTTCGACACGATGAGGTAGCGGCACCCAAGCTCTTTCATCACCCGGATCGGGAAGGTGACTTGAGCGGCAGTGTACCCTTCGTAAAGGTGGAACCGCCCCTCCATCGCCACGACCGACTGGCCGGCCAGCTTGCCGCAGACGAATTGCCCCTTGTGACTTTCGACCGTGGAGCGGGGAAAGTGGGGAATCGTGGGGTAGGGGATGGTGGCCTCGGCGTCGATCTCGCCGGCCAGGGCCCCGAGCCCGGTCCCCAGGACAATGCCCACGAGAGGCGTGCCCGACCATCGCGTTCGGACGGCCTTGGTGGCTTCCTGAACGTGTTCCCAATCGTGGTGCGTCATGATGGATGGCGATCGATTACGTCGACGGGATCGGCAGGTTCGACGAAGGCCGAGAGACGCCGACCCAAAGTCGTCCCCAACCCGACGACTCCCCGGAAAGAGGCCGACGAGCCGGACGTCAGCAGACGTCGCGTCTCCTCTCGGCTCAAACGGGGAACGATCACTCGCACACGCCTCAATAGCGGCGCAGCAACCGCGAGAAACGAGGGTCGCGGCGAAGCGACTTCAAGTCCGGGTCGCGGCGCACGTGCTCGAGGTGGCGATATCCGAGTTCCAGGGCGCGCTGAAGAGCGGCGAAGGCCGGATCCGTGATTCCGAGCACCGCGTAGCTGCAAGCCAGGTTGTACCAAGGAATCGAACGCTCAGGCATCAGTCGAACCAGGCGACGGTCGATCTGAAGCGCCCGCGTATAAAGTCCCTTGGCGGCCAGGTTATTGGCATGAACCCGGAGCGCATCCGCGAAGAACGGATCGCGATCCAGAACGCGGCCGAGGAATTCAATTTCGAAGTCGAGTTGACTCTGCTCGCGGAGCCGCCGAGTCGTGGTCTCGGGGGCCGGGCCCTCAGAGGAGGGGTCGCTCGGTCGATCCTGGTGTGCGGCCATCGCAGAGATGCTCCCTTCCCGGTCCCGACCGTTGCATCCTCTAAATCAATCGCTCTACCGGGGCCTAGTCGCAAGCGCCTTCGGATTCCGCCGGTGACAATGACTCAGGATAGCCGGAACACGGTACGGTCAACAAGGAGAAGTTCGGCGAAATCACCAAAGGACCTCGCAGCGCAGCCGATCTGAGGCGGGAATTTCGGGAGTTTGCGCTCTTGGGGAGCCGCGTGAGGAAAGGGGGCGGGCGCGAAATTCGCGCCTGCCCCAATCGTCGAAGCTGACCCAAACTAGAGCACGGAGAAAACCGAGCGTGCCGACTCAGATGTCCTCAAGGTCATCTTCCTCGGCATCGTCGAGGTCCTCGTCCTCATCGTCGTCGAGGTCATCATCATCCTCATCTTCGACGTCGATATCGTCGATCTCACCATCGATCTCATCATCAATATCATCGTCGAGGTCGTCATCCTCGTCGTCGAAGTCGTCGTCGAGGTCGTCATCCTCGTCGTCGAAGTCGTCGTCGATTTCGTCGTCCTCTTCGTCGGCTTCCTCGTCGTCAAATTCTTCTTCGTCGCCGGGGTGCCGGGCAGTCGGAGACGAAGCGAAACGGTCAGTCCATTTCGCTTCGCCCATCATTGGTTCTTCGAGTTCCGCGAGCATAACCAGACGGTCCCACATGAGGTCAGTCCTCAGGCCTAAAGATCTACGGGGTAATCCCCGACACCGCGCGATATCCAAGTGGATTGCCGACTCACCCGTCCCCGGTCCGAAAACCACGGTTGGGGCGGAGCCATCCACGTCGTCAAGGCGAAGCGCCATTGTCAAACAAACAATCCTGGGTTAGGGCAAATCTCCCTCGAGGGAGACCTTAAGGCCCACGTCTCACGCAAGTCGAACCGCCTGTCCGGTCGCGGCCGAACGGGCGATCGCTTCCAAGAGTCGAACCGTGTCCAGAGCCGCTTCGGCCGGACAACATAGCGGGGCGTCGTTCACGACGGCCGCTACGAAATTTCCATCAATGCTCTCGGTCGCCTCGGCGAGCGGAACGGTCTCAGCCGGCGCATCGCCAATTTGCTCGAGCAAGCTCTTTTCGGTCGCCCGGAGCTTCCCCCGTTCGCCGAAAAATTGAATTTCAAAGAGTTGGCCCGGCGAGACACCGGAGACCGCCAAAGTCACGGGAGTTCCGTCGACCAGCCGAATCGCCGCCGCAGTCACCAGGTCGAGTCCCGACTCGAGCCGATTCTGAACAGCGGCAACATCGGTCGCCACCTGCCCCGTGCTCCAGAGAAGAGCGTCGATTAAGTGATCTCCGGCATCGGCGAGGATGCCGCCGCCGGAAAACTTGGGATCGAATCTCCAGGAATTCTCCGCCCCGCCGTGCGTGGCCAGCCAATTTTGAGCCAGGGTCGCCGTCACCAGGCGGAGCGGCCCGATCGCTCCTTCGCTCAGGCGTCGACGCGCTTCGACCAGGCTGGGTAGCAAACGATACTGATGTCCCACCCCCACTTTTCGATTCCGTCCCCGGGCCAGCCCGACAATATCGGCGGCTTCCTGAACGTTGGTCGAAAGCGGCTTCTCAATAAAGAGGTGGCAGTCCGCCTGGAGGGCATCCATGGCCGGTCGGTAGTGCGCCACGTGAGGTGTGAAAATCGCCAGGGCATCCGGCACCGACTGCTTGAGCAGTTCGCGATGATCGGCAAACGCCACCGCCGGAGGTCCTGCCTCCGGGACGGGGATCAGCGAGACGAGTGCTTTGGCGGCGTCGAGGTCGGGATCGGCGCACCCAACCACCTGCACCCCTTCAAGGGTGAGGAGTCGGCCGAGGTGAACGCGGGCCGCGAAGCCGCATCCCACGATCCCAATCCTGAGCGCTGAATTTGCCATTCCACCTCACTCCCGCGTCCGACCGCTTGGCCTCACGACCAAGGATCAAAACCCACGCGGCCCCATCCCATCAATCTACCCATTCCACGTCAAGAGATTATCGCACCCGGTCAAGACCTAATCCCGGAATTCTGGAGAAGGTTGCGAGAAAGGGGCCGATCCGGAGACCGTCCATTCCCACCCCTTCTGGGACAACATTCCGTCGTCACCCTTGATGGGGGTAATGTACCATGCTCCCGACCAAGTCAAGGCGAT
This sequence comes from Singulisphaera photorubra, assembly GCF_045290345.1. Taxonomy (GTDB): domain Bacteria; phylum Planctomycetota; class Planctomycetia; order Isosphaerales; family Isosphaeraceae; genus Singulisphaera. The sequence goes on from NZ_CP155447.1 coordinate 10,461,184, forward strand.
TTCCCGAATCGGTGCCGACTTCCTTGTGAACCGCCTCCGAGTGTCGAGAAGCCCAGCCCCCCTCGCTGCCAAATTCGCTCAGTTTCGACCGGCTCATCTTGACGGAGGAAATGCCAAACTTTATATTAGGTTCCTCGCAAGACGGTGGGTGTGGCCTAGCGGTTAAGGCGCCAGATTGTGGATCTGGATATCGCGGGTTCGAATCCCGTCATCCACCCTGTCTCTAAGAATTTCGTCGAGCACGTTCTCGTGCACCTACCGACGACCGAGCAATATGGCCCTGAAGTCCTCGCTTGAGTCGTACCAGGTACGACGGAGTGGACGATCAGGGTTTTTGCCATTGATCGTCTTCCATCCTACCTCGCCCAGTTCCGGGTTCACAAGTCTCGGCGGTGTAAGTCTAACGATCTCCTCGTCGTCCGGTTGGGCGGCCAGGGGATTTGCTTGGGGGACGTACGATTCTCCTGAGGGTTATGAGGCGAACCGCCGCGCCGTGGTCGAATGCGTGGTTGGCGACCCTATTCGCGGTCATCCCTCACGATCAAGCCTGCCCGATGCTGATGTGGCTCACGCTCCGTCCGGATCGGAGGTCATCCTGCCGAGTTGTCGTATCACTCGGGCAGGGTCTCTTTCCATTTCGCCTGAACCAATACCAGGGGATGGAGCAGCGCCGCTCAGCCCTCCCTCGCTGAGCGGCGTCTTGAAACAGCCCGCATACCGTGCGGTTCTCGATGGGATCATCTGTGGGATTGGAGACGATGGCGATGCAAACACCCCGCGTGCAATTCAACATTCGGGGGATGATGCTCGCGGTGGCGGTTGCTGCCAACGTGATCGCTTGGCTTGCAGTGAACGTGGATTGGGATCAGTCATTGTTTGGGCCACCCACTCCAATTTGCAACGTATGATGTCTCTGGCATAAAAGTCGACATGCCTTGCTGGCTCATCCACCCGAGCCCCCGAATTAAGGCATCGACTTCAAGCAATAGCAGGCTTCCAGCAATCTTCACATCTACTTTCCTGTTAATTTAAAAAAAACGCATACGTTCAATCAGCTGACTGCTTTGTATAGGCGACTGAAACCCAGGTCAGTCCGCATCAACACGCCTGCACAGTTCATCAGTTCCACTTCGTACTTGCCGCTCCGGGCACACTTGGATAATGTAATGTCCCTGGAACGCCACCGCCGAGAGGCCGTCCCCGCGAGGCCTACGGCGGCATGTCAGAAGGGTCCTCGGCCTCGGGATCGGCCGCCGCGACCCGCGCTCCCCTCCACGACCAACCGTGTCGCATCCGAAATGGTGGGGTCTTTCCATGCCTACCGAGCAAGATCTCTTCGCCGAAGAGCGGTCGATGGTCGCCATGAGTTTAGGCGATCATATCGAGGAGCTACGTCGTCACTTGATCCTGGCCTTGTTGGGGCTGGTTGCCGGGATCGTCGTCACAGTGATACCGCCGCTCAACCTGGGAAGGCAGGTCGTTCGGCAGATGCAGGAACCCGCGCAGCGGACTCTCAGCACTTTCTACGCCGAGCAGGCACTTCAGAAGGCTGCAGCCGCCGAAGCTGTCGGCTCCTACACGTCGATCCCCACGCGGATCCCCGCCGATGTGTTTGCCCGAGCCGTCCGCCAGGTTTTTCCCGACTTGCCCGCTCGCCAAACCGCCCCTCTGAAGATCCGCTATGTCGAGTTGCCCCTGGAATTGAAAGATTCGGGCTTAATTTCTGCCGTCGAGGCCAACGTCGAGCGAACCGACAGCCTCATCGCCCTCGGCCCGATGGAGCCGGCGCTGATCTTCGTCAGGGTTTGCTTCGTCACTGGGCTGGTCCTGGCCAGCCCCTGGGTCTTCTATCAAGTCTGGGCGTTCATCGCTGCCGGGCTCTACCGCCACGAACGGGCTTCCTTGTACAAGTATCTGCCATACTCACTCGTCTTATTCCTTGCGGGGGTCTTCCTCTGTTTTTTCGCAGTCCTTCCGCTGACGCTTCGGTTCCTCCTCGAATTCAACGTTTGGCTCGGGGTCAAGCCGATGCTACGGCTGAGCGAATGGATGGGTTTCGCGACAATCCTGCCCTTGGTGTTCGGACTCTGCTTTCAGACGCCGCTGGTGATGCTCTTCCTCGCGATGATTGGGATTTTCACGGCTTCAGACTATCGCGCCAAGCGCCGACTGGCATTCCTGATCATCATCATCGTGGCCGCCCTCCTGACGCCGGGGCCTGACGTGGTGAGCATGCTGCTACTGAGCGTCCCCATGGCCCTCCTTTACGAATTGGGCATCTTGTTGGTTGGGGAGCCGAGGCCAGCGGCCGTGGGGTGAGCCCAACCGGTCGGCCAGGGTCGTCGCAGCCAGAGCATGCCGTCATGAATTTCGTACGACGCGCACGCTCTGGCCTCAATCTCACGCCAACGACCGACGATGTAGCTCATCGTGCCACCCGGAAATCGGGCGGGCTCGAGCCCTGAGGGACTCAACGAGAAAACTGGATCGTGGCGGCTTGTGGGCCCCCGAGCAATTCGAAGCCGAACTGATTCGCGTCGAGGTTGAGGACCTTGCCGACCAAGGGGGGAGCGTCGGCCTGGCTGAGTGTCAGGACTCCGTCGAGATAGTCAGCCTCGCCGATGATCGAGTCGGCCTGACCGTCGGCGTTGACATCCCAGGCGAACTGGCCATCCGCTTGCACGGTCAGTTCAATGCTCACATCCGCACTAGGCTTGGCCTTCCAGGTGCCGACCAGGGCCGCCGGGGGAGGGGAGGGCATCGGCTCCGTCTCAGTAGGCTGAGCGGGCTCGCTCGCCGCCACGGCCGTCCCCTCGGAGTCAGGGGCCAGCAACTTGGCAAATTGGGCGGCCAGCCCGTCTTTGGGCTGGAGTTTGGCAACCTGCTGGAATTGCTGGCGGGCCTGCTCGATATGATCTTGAACCATGTACTGATAGGCCAGCACAAACCGATTCGACGCCGTATTCGGGTTCGTCCGGATGGCCGCCTCCAGCGCCCGAATGTGGCTGGTATACGTGTCGACGTCAGGATAAAGCCCGATCATGGTCGCCCAGTCCCAGCCAGGGCCGGCGGTCAGCACGGCGTAAAGCACGCCCGCCGCCTCGTCATACCGCCCCAGTGCGAACAGACAGAGCGCTCGAAACTCGTGCAAGACCGGATCGTTGGGATACGGCTTCAAAGCCAGGTCGGTCAGACTCAAGGCACGTGCAAAGTCTCCGGTTTTGAACGCGTCTCGCGCAGCCAGGAACGTCGAGTCGTCTTGCTCCGTATCCTCGGGCTCAGAGGATACGCTCGTCAGATCAAGGGGGCGGCTGTAATCATGAACAACAACCGGTTGTGCATTCGCAATGACGGTCGTGTTGATCACAGGGGCGATGAAGTACGGGTTCGTGAAGCCTGTATACATCCAGCGATTGGCCCATGGGCCAAGTCCCCATCCGACGAGACCCGCGTGGCCCCAGGTGGGGAAAACGTGGATCGGCCTTCTCCAGGGCCCGACCCCCCAACCGACCGGGCCGACCCAGCGACCGAAGTGGTTTCGCCCCCAACTCCCCCGATACCAGTGGCCGCGAAAGTGGGAATTCGGACGCCCCCAACCTTGCCCGTGCCACCGGCCCCCACCACCCCAACCGTTATTGATATTAACATTAATATTGTTATTGACAATATTACTATTGCCGAACCATCCTCCGCCAGGGCGTTGATTCGGCCGGTTCACGACTCCAAGGTTGTCGCCCAGGCCAGGACGATTGATCCCGCCTCCCGGACGATTGACACCCACGCCGGGGCGATTGATCCCGCCGCCCGGACGATAGTCACCCTGGCCGGGGCGATTAATTCCGCCGCCCGGACGGTTGTCGCCCAGGCCGGGGCGATTGATCCCGCCGCCCGGACGATTGTCACCCAGACCGGGGCGATTGATCCCGCCGCCCGGACGGTTGTCGCCCAGGCCGGGGCGATTGATCCCGCCGCCCGGACGGTTGTCGCCCAGGCCGGGGCGATTGATCCCGCCGCCCGGACGATTGTCACCCAGACCGGGGCGATTGATCCCACCTCCCGGACGATAGTCGCCCAGGCCGGGGCGATTGATCCCACCTCCCGGACGGTTGTCGCCCAGCCCGGGGCGATTAATTCCGCCTCCCGGACGATAGTCGCCCAGGCCGGGGCGATTGATCCCACCTCCCGGACGGTTGTCGCCCAGCCCGGGGCGATTCCCAATTCCCGGAGCATAGCTTCCACCACCGCCAGCACCGGGACGATTTCCACCGCCCGGCAAAGGCGTGGGGCGAGTAATCCCCCCAGTCCCAGGTCGGTACGTGGATCCGGGTGTCGTGCTCGGTCGTTGTGCAGGCCGGTTCGACGCGCCCGCACCCGGCCTGGAGCCTGCGCCGGCGTACCCGCCACCGGGACGTGAAATGCTCGGGCGAGACACCGGACTGGTCATTCCCCCACCAGGGCGTCCTCCTCCCGATCGGACGCCTCCGGCACCCCCTCCCGGTCGGCCCCCCCCTCCGGCTCGGGCGCCTCCTCCCGATCGGCCCGCACCGCCTCCCCGCTGACCGTAGGTGGGTTCCAGCCAGGTCAAGCACAAGCCGAAAACCAGAACCAGTTTCCAAGTGGTGCCCATCACAACGGCCCTCGCGAGGATGCTTCAGGATGTACGACAGTTCGATTTCAACCGAGGGCCGCCAAGAGGCTGGAACCCAGAACGTCAAACGTCGCGAATGGCGGCGTGAAGTCAATCAGGACCGATCGCGAGACGGAGTCCGTTCGCTTTCGGGAGCCGGTGCCCCGGCCGGTGTTTTTTGCTCAGGAGGCGGCGCGGGCTGGCTGGTATCGGGTGCAGGGGGCTTTCGAACCATCAGAACCTCATCGATGTCGGGAAGCAGGTCGGCACCGACGATGCGGTCATTGGATTGAAATTTAACCACATCCTTATTAACCGACTCGATGACCTGGGTTGCCGACGTCGTGAGGCCGTCGCCGGTCACCCCGCCTGCCTTGATGATCCAGGCGTCACCCGAGCGGGTCCATTCGCCTTGGCCAAAGCCTCCTCCCGAGTCGAAGTTCCAGGACCGGATTTGCTTCGCCTGAGGATCCCAGCCAATCCACTGCGTACCGCTCGTGGCGGGTTCGCCGTTGAACTGGGCCGAGTATTTGCGAACCAAGAACTTCTGATTCTCGTCCCAGCGCACCTGAGTCGCGACTTTGCCATCTTCGCCCTCGTCGACCCATTCGCCGACCAGCCATTCGAGGTCGCGCAACGGCTCTTCCGAGTCCGAAGATTCACGAGGCTCGGTGGAGTCGTCACGAAGCTCGGCCAACTGCCACTGGTCTCCCTTTCGAACGGCGATCAGGCCGAAACGCCCCGAGGCGAGCGCACCACCAACCCCGTCCTCGAGTTGAAAATGGCCGACCACGGAAGCGATGCCGGGAGTCAAGAAGTGGATCGTGTCGTCCACTCCCGAGATCTTGCAGGTCGGCCCGTTTCCGAACGCGTCCGCATAGTGCCGGCCGATTGCGGCTCCGCCCCGAACCTCTCCCCCATCCTGGCCGATGAGTACGGCATCGTCGGTAAATCGTGCCGCAAGTCCCTTGGCGTCAGCCTGGTTGTAGGCGTCGTACACGGCTTTCAACAGGTTGCGGATCTCCGCCTCTCCGGGAGAGGCTGGAGTCGCCACCTGAGCTTTTTCCCCATCCTGAGGATAGGTCGCTCGTGAGACGGCGACTACGCCGATCACAACACTGGTGAATATCACCATCGGCGTGCCCCAGCGCCTCGCGCCGCTCTGACTTCCCAAATTGATCGGCACTGTCTCCTCCTCGTGACGAATCACAGGCCTTCCTCACAACAGCCGGTTCGGTGGATTGAAAATCCGGTTGCCGGTCGAGCGTCATGGCGGTGAAGTGGCCACCGACCTCACGGACAACCTTTGATTGTACAGGCGTTGCCACGCTGCGATAGCACCGACTGTCAGCGGCGCCGGGACCCTACGCTTCTCCCTAGACTCCAAGAGCCCAAACTCCCTCCCGTCTCCAATGATGCAATCGCCGGAGAGAAATGCCATTGTAGGGGAATTTGACACCGGCTATCTTGCAGCGCCGCGGAGAGACGAGGTGTTCCGCCAGGTGGATTGCGCCTGGGGTTCACGAACGAGAAAAGCTCGAAGCGAGCCGACCGGCATCTCAAATCGCGGTACTCATTTCGATCGCGTCGGGAAACGACCAGTCCAGTGAGGCCGATCTCCATCGGATCGGCCCCTCAGCATACCGTCACAGGAGCCAAGTCCGCGTGCGATCGTACTCCACTCGGCCAAGCTCGTGGAAAGTCCTGCTCGGCACGTGGGGGCTCTTGACCGCGATTGGCCCGAACGCCCGGTCACAGGATCTTCCATTGGCGGCGCCGCCCGCACAGGTTGCGCAGGCACCTGGCTCCTCGTCCGGCCCCACGCCAACGGCGCCAATCACGATCGAGCAGCTCGCCGAGCGACTTCGCGCGATGGAGGCGATGAATCGGAAGCTCGCCGAGGAGTTAGAGACAACCCGTCGCGAGCAAAAAGAGCAGCTCCGGCAAATTCTCGAGCGATTCGAGGAACGGCCGCAAGCCTTAAACAACCGGACGGACGAAGCCGGCCCGACCGGCCCAGGGGGCAACGATCCGACGCTGCCAGGCGAAGAGGCTCAGGCGGCCGAAGTCGATTCTCCCGTGCCGGACTACACGGAAGGGCAGTTCTCGCCCGCAACGCCCGCGCCTGGATTCCCCTCGTCGAAACGCTCCGATTCGAAACGCAATCCGTTGTATGGCAGCTTCGGCCCCGGCTTTCGATTCCAGACCGAGAACGAGGAATTTCGGCTCCAGGTCCACTACGAGTCGCAGCTCGAAGGCCGGTTCTGGGAACAGAGCGACCAGGTCCCGGCCAATAGTGGTTTCTTCTTGCCTCGTCAACGAATTTTCTTCGATGGCAACATCACCAAGTCCATCGAGTACGAGCTCTCGATCAATCGTGGGTTAAACAATATTAACCTGCTGAACGCTTATATTAACCTGCATTTTGATGATCGTTTCCAATTCCGCTTCGGCCGCTTCTTCACACCGCTCCCCTACGATCAATTCGCCGTCTCGAACTACTGGTTGCTGACCCCCGAGCGGTCGATCTACACCACCAATCTCAGTCTCAACCGCCAAATCGGGCTCATGGGCTGGGGATACCTGTTCGACAAGCGGCTCGACTACGCGGCCGGTATCTTCAACGGCTCGCGCAACTCGTTCGAGAGCCTGCACAACGGCGTGGATTTCGTGGGCTATCTCAACGCGAGACCGTTCCAGGAGTCGAAGAATCTCCCTTTGTTCCAGTTTCTGAATATGGGCACGTCGGTCGCCTTCGGGCACCAGGACCAGTCGCCCGTGCCCCGGACGTTTCGGATCGGTGGCGGCTCGCCGGATGCCAACATCCCCGGTGCAGCCACGGTGCCATTCCTGATCCTCAATCCTGACGTGGCCGAGCAGGGGGACCGGTTGCTCGGGTCCGTCCACTCCGCCTACTTCTACAAGGGGCTGTCGCTGATCGGTGAGTGGCAATATGGCTACGGCAACTACACAACCCCCGGCCGCCGGTCGTCAGTGCAAGTGCCGTTCTCGGGCTTCTACGTCGCTGGAGGCTACTTCCTGACCGGCGAACACGTCGAGCGACGGACCAGGGTCAAGCCACTCCGGCCGCTCGTTCCGACGAACAAGGGTGAGCATCGCGGCCTGGGCGCCTTTGAAGCCGTCGGACGTGTCAGCGAGTTGCACCTCGGCGAACAGGTCTTCACCGCGGGCCTCGCCAACCCGGACCTCTGGTCCAACCAGGTCATCACGACCGAGCTCGGAGTCAATTGGTACTGGAACGAATACATCAAGGTGTATGCATTCTGGCTCCACGGCGATTTCGCCGACCCGGTGCAGTACCGCCCCGGCCGCTTGCAGGACACCGCCGACATGTTCTGGCTGAGGTTTCAGCTCTATTTCTGAGGCAGGAAATCCGAGGATTCCCAGGAAGCAGAACGGCCGAGCGACCCGAGGGAGGCGGTCCCTGTTGAAGTCGCCCGGCCGCAATGGGATGCGGCCCGTCGGGCCGCGGAACGAACGCAAACTCAGCGGACAGCAAAATCCCCGACGAGAGGATCTCAGCCTTTCGGGGTCTCAGGCTTCTTGAGCGATTCGCGAAGTGACCGAGCACGAGCCTCGAGCTTTTCGGCCTCGGCCGTGTTGCCTGACTTTCGCAGTACGGCCGCGTAATCTTCAAGGACCATCGCCACTTCGAGGGGGTCACCCCCGGTTCGCTCGAAGATCCCGACCGCACGTTTGCAGCACGCGACGGCTTCGTCCTGGTGGTCTTGCGACAGACAGGCCCGACCCAGCTTCGAGGAGCAGCAGGCCACGTGCGGATGATCCTTCCCGAGGTCAAGCTCGTAGAGGGCCAGCGCCTTTTTGAGCAATGACTCGCCTTCGGCGGGCTTCCCCTCGCTCGCATAGAGCCACCCGAGTGCTTCGAGGCTGGCGGCGACGTCCGGATGCTCAGCCCCAAGGGACTTCTCTCGAATCGCCAGCGCCCGCTTCAGGAGCGGCTCGGCCTCGGCATACTTTTCCTGGTCGAGGTACAGTGAGCCGAGGTTGTGCAAGGTCGGGGCGAGATCATTGGGCTGACCGCCGGCCGTCTTTTCGCGGATCGCGAGCGCACGTTTGTACGAGGCTTCAGCCTCTGGGAAGTTGCCCAGGATATGGTCGACCGTCGCCAGGTTGTCGAGTACGGCCGCGACGTTCGAGTGCACGGGCCCGTACGCCTTCTCGGCAGCCGCAAGGCAACGCGCGTAGGTCGAGCGGGCTTCAGCCGACTGGCCCGCCGCGTCGTAGATGGACGCAAGCGTATTGAGACTCCGAACAAGGTCGGCGGGGTCGCCGCCGACCGCCTTCTCACGGATCGCGAGGGCCTGTTTGGCGAGAAGTTCAGCCTCGGCGTTTCTGCCCTCGGAGGAAAGGACCCAGGCCAGGTGGTCGAGTGTGGTGGCGAGCCGAGGGTCGTTCTCGCCAAACGCCTTCGCTTCTTTCGCGGCCGTTCTGAGTCGACGTTCCGCCTCGTCGATGAGGCCCTCTTTGTAAGCGTTCCAGCCGGCGTCGTGCTCAGCCTTCCAGTCCGCCCCCCGCACGATCGCGCTGGAGACGGAGCAAGCACCAAGCAGGGCCGCCACGCACCAGATTTTCATCGACCGACTCATCGTTGTCTCCTTCTTCCGGCACCCGGGCCGTAAATGTCTCGCCGTGATGTACGTCGTCTGTTGCCGAAGTTGGTTTCAGTCCATCGGGCGGAGCCACGGCTTCGGAAGCCGGCTTCGCCGCCCCGTGGTCCAGTCGCGGGCTCCGGGCCCGACAGTGCGGGGGCTGGAACCGCCGCTCGCCTGGGTCCGAGGGGCGCTACCCGTGTACCTCGGAGGGGAAGCAGGACGTGATCCTGTCGCGGCAGGAGGTGTACTCTGAGGCCCGGGGTTGGCGTAATAGCCGACACCCTGATAGCCGGCGGCATAGATGTAAGGCGGGCTAGCCGACCCGTCCGCCGCCGTGGGCGCAGGAACCTGCGACGTCATCAACGCGAACGGCACGGAGAACGAGGCCGAAGTCTCGGCGGGATCAGGGAGCCCTGAAATCTCGAAGACGACCTTCACGCCCGACGCCGGGACCGTCCCCAAGCCGATGGCACGCACCAGCGAGGTCGACGGCTGGCCGGCCGCGGCCGTCGCCGGCTGAAGTCGACGATCGAACCAGGGACTCGGTGAGTTGGGATGGTAAAAGGTCGCGATCGCCGACAGGTTCGTGGCGTCGAGTCCCTTCCCGGTCGAATCCTGAGGGAAGATCCGGATTCCCTGCGTGTAGAAGAAAACCTCGAATTGATGCCGCTCCGACTTCCCCAGGAAGCCGCCACGGGCGCTCTTCACCGGAGCAGCCTCGTCTTCCCCATCCGCTCGGGGAAGCAAGACCAGGCTTATCAGTCCGCCAAGCAGGAGGATCCCCGCCCTCGGCACAGGTTTCAACGCTAGACGCATTGCAGCAATCACTCCCTCGAGATCAGTCTCATCAAGACAGCCGAATGCGGGCGCGATCGCGGCCCGTCCCCACCCGGCAGTGTCTCTCCGCTTACCGAGACGTTGCCCGTCGCCTCTGAAGGTCGGCGATCGGGGTTCTGAGATCGGGAATCAGTGGGGTGACCCCACCCTCTCGAGAGGGCTCAAGCCATGGCGGGTGACGGCGCATTGATACAGGACATGACGATCGAAGGTGATCGGCTCGCCGCCGACCTCGGCCTGGAGAGAGGCCTGGGTTGCGAACCCGCTTCCGACCCTAGAATGATGAGCATTTCCCATTGCCGCCGCAAGGCGCAGCTGGCGAGGAACGTGTCGAATCTTGATAAGCCGGCAAAAGATCCGGCGAACACGTTACCACGTTCTTGTTTTCAGAGTGCCAAGATCCGTCTGCTCCCGCCCCTCGTGCTCGGCGGTCCCCGCTCGGGAGCCGGTCGAACCTCGATCCCAATCATTCTGATGAGGCAGTCCGGAGGATTCCCGAAGACCAAAATTACCCAGCCTACCCTTTCAGACGAACCCGCCCCTATATCCCTCAAGCGAATTAAAACCCCGCCATGGCGCTAACGCATCCGATTCCTCACAACCGAAATTACGTGTAATCGCCTGGCGGCGCGGTGGCACCACCCCCCAAATGCCAACGGGCAATGCGCAGACATCGACCATTAAACCGCCTCAAGTGACGGGGGTCCGCCATGCATCACTGGCGATTTCGATTCGGCCAAGGCTTATTAGTACTCCTCCTCGGAGCGAGTGCCGTGAACGCTCAGGAAATGGTGCCACCTGGATTCGAGGCTCCCGCCCCTCCGCAGCGGCCGGCCGGCTCCGGCCTTCAGCCCGAGTCGCTCCCGGCAGAACTCGCGGAAGATATCTCTCAACCGCCTGCCGCTCCGACCCTGGGGCCGACCCCGGTCTCGGACGTCCGGTTCCTGATGGACACCCTCGGCTTGAAGAACTTGTTCGGCGACAGCGGTATCCGGACGTTCGGCTGGGTGGAAGGGGGGTATACCGGTTCGTCAAGCGGGTCGGGCTTGCTCTCGGTCGAACCCCGGCAGAACCGATTCGGCAACGAGTTCTTGCTGAACCAGATCGGCCTCGTGATCCAGAAGCCGCTCAAGCAAGACCGATTCGACATCGGCTTCAACGTTCGCTATTTTGCCGGTGCCGACGCGGCGCTGGGCCAGCCCAAGGGGGGCATTGACTATCCACCTGGCAATTCGCACTTCAGCCACGACTTCCGTGACCTTTACCTCTCCGCTCACTTGCCGATCTTCACTGAGGGCGGCATGGATGTGAAGGTCGGCCGGATGAACACGATCATCGGCTACAACGGCTTCCTCGCTCCCTACCGGCCGTTCTACTCCAGCGACTATCAGTTTTTCTACTCGCAGGACGGTGCCTTCACCGGCTTCCTGCTCAACCAGCATGTTACCGATCGATTGGACATCTGGAGCGGGATGACCCTTGGGGCCAACACGTTCTTCACCCTGCGGAGCGATAACTCCTACTGCTACATCGGCCAGGTCAATTACTGGCTGACGGACGAGCAGAGGACGCGGCTGACCGGCTCGGTCTACACTGGCCCGAACGCCATCTTCGCCGCCCCGGGCTTGGCCGGTGATCACAACACCACCGTCGAGCTCCGCGTCCAGCAGAACTGGAGCGAGCGCTTCGTCCAGATCGTCCAGTCCAATATGGGCTGGGATACCAACACCCCGGTTGGCACCGGCTCCTGGTATGGCCTCTACACCATCGGGATCTATCACCTTGACCCGCAACTCGATATCCAGGGCCGTGCCGAATGGTTCGACGACGTCAAGGGCACGCGAACCGGGATCAACACCGACTACGCCGAAGTGACCCTCGGCCTCAACTGGCACCCCAACAAGTTCCTTGAGGTCCGCCCCGAAATCCGCGGCGACTTCGCCGGCCAACCCGCATTCGGAGGCGGGGGCGAGCCCCCGACCCACCGGAGCCAGTTGACCGGCGGGATCAGTGCCTTGATCAAGTTCTGACACCAGCTTATATAGTGGCAAAAAAACAAAGAGAACGGCGATGGCAACCCTCCAGTTGCCATCGCCGTTCTCCATTTGTGGAGAGTCTCATCTCATCACTTGATTCATTCTTGTCGGGAGGGCACGACCCACCCGACAAGTCAGATCGATTCCTCGCGGTTTCACCTCACTCGGAGACCACCGGGGTCGAGAACCAGTGGTTGGGGGCGAGGCCCGTCGAGTCGAGGAACCAGGGTGGGGCGGTGGGACCACCGGTCCAGCTCCCCGCAAGCCGGAGCGCTTGCTGGGCAAGGTCCGCCGTGATCGCCGTCGGGTTGCCCGCCCACCGCAGGCAGATGTCACCCGTGTCGAGACGGAACACCGAGCGACGGAACAACGGACCGGCTTCGGACTCGGGAACGACCTCGGGAGTCGGTCCGGAAACGAACAGACTCGCCGTGGCCAACCCCCCACCGAAGTACCAGGCCGCATCCTCGGCCGACCACGGGCCGTCCCAGCGGAACCGATCGCGGTAGATCAACCGGCCCGCGCGCCGGGCCTCAAAGTCCTGCACGATCCGCTCGAACTGGAACCGCTCCGACAGCGCGCCTCGGTTGTACCGGCCCGCGAACCAGATGTCGCCCCAGATCAAACGCGCTCGCGGCGCCAGCTCCACCCGCGCACGTTGGTAGTACCGGCTCCCCTGGAACGGGATCGCCGGACCGGGCAACACCACCAGGCAGGCGTCATCTTCGACCTCCACCGCCCACTGCTGCGTCGCGAAGCTGGCCAGCGCCGGGTGCACCCGCGTCGCCGACTGACCGGTTACCAGCGACCGCGTCCCCGACCGAGCCTTCAGCTCCATCAGGTGGCCGTCACCGTCCATCAGGCCCGCGGTCAGGTTGATCAGGTACAGCAGCGACGCCGGCTCACCGTCGATCACGAATGGAGGCATCAGACGAACCGGGACCTGCTGGTAGCAGGTCCCCAATCGAGTCTCCTCACCCACCCGGACCAACTCGATCCGTGCTCCGCCCACCCGCGCCGCCTGATGCTCCTTGGCGCAGAGTCCTTGGAACTCGGGAGGCGTCAGGAGTTCGTCACGTGTGATGCGAGTTGCTCGCGCACCCACTTGATCACCTCCTCGACACCTTCCTTCTCGCGGAGGCTGATCATCAGGAACGGACGCTCGCCCCGCATCTTGAGGCTGTCCCGACGCATCACGTCCAGGTCGGCTCCCACGTACGGTGCGAGGTCCGTCTTGTTGATCACGAGCAGATCGCTGTTGCAAATGCCTGGACCCCCTTTGCGGGGGATCTTGTCCCCCTCGGCCACGTCGATGATGAAAATGAACCGGTCCGCAAGCTCCCGCGAGAAGACCGCCGTCAGGTTGTCACCACCCGACTCGACCACCACCAGCTCAAGCTTGGGAAATTGACGCTGAAAGTTCGCCACCGCACTCAGGTTGGCGCTGGCGTCGTCGCGGATCGCCGTGTGGGGACACCCCCCCGTCTGAACCCCGACGATCCGCTCCACCGGCAGCACGTCGCGGCGAGAGAGGAACTCGGCGTCTTCATGGGTGTAGATGTCGTTCGTGATCACCGCCAGGTTGATCTCGGGCCAGAGGTGGCGGCAGAGCGACTCGACCAGGGCTGTCTTCCCCGAACCGACCGGCCCGGCCACGCCCAGGGTGAAGACCTGACGCGACGGACCGGCGTAGCGGGCCGGACCAGGACGGCCCATGTGGTCGTGTCCAGGGTCGTTGTGAAAAACAACGCCCCAGCGGGGACGCCGTCGCGACGGCCGGGTGGGCCAGCCCCGCACGTCCGACCCATCATCAAGACCGGAACATCCGAGCATAGAGTCGAGTTTGCTCATCGCAGAGGATCTCGTAGTGAGGGCAACCGGCGCCGGCGGTCTCGGCAGCGCGGCTGCCGAGGTCGGGAGCCAGGTCGCGGATATCGTCATGGACATAGGCCAGCACTTGCTGGCCGTGAGTGTGGCCGATCGGGATCGCGCGGACACCGGCGCCGATCATACCCAGCGCCGCCTGGTGCAGGTAGGCCGTCAGCACCTCGTCGGCCGCGCCCCCCGCAAGCGCTCCGAGCAGCCCGAACGCGATCGGGTGGTGCCAGCCGGCGGAGCGGTCGGGCTGCCCGTCCATGAGGGTCGCCAGGCCCGTGGCGCACCAGGTCCAGGTCGCCCCCAACGCCAGAAGTTGGTCGCCCATCTCCCGGCTGGCGATCCGGGTCGAAGGGGGAATAATCGACGTTTCGGCCATCTGATTCAGGGTCAGCAGATCGACCGCAAGGCCGGCGTGGGCCGCGCGACAGGCCGAGGCGACGAGCACCCCCTCGAGCGGACCGAGCGACGTCCGCAGCCAGCGCCGGGTCCATTTCTCGAGCGTCTCGGGATCGTGGACCAGCCCGCGCGCGATCGCCGTTTCGAGCCCCCACGAATGGGTATAACCGCCGATCGGCAGGGCCGAATCGGTGATCTGAAGCAAGCGGAGATTCATCGAGATCTCTTGGTCCTTGATAGCATACACGAAGCCAAGCGGTCTCGTAAGGTGGGCACGGCCCACCAGGTTTCGCCCCCGAGAAGGCACGATCACCACCTCGTGCCCACTCCATGGTCAAAAGACCTGGTGGGCCGTGCCCACCCTACAAGAGAAATCACGCCTGCTTGCACATATTGTTACAGGAGGGGAGTCCGGGCCGAGTAAGCCTCGGCCCGGACGGCGACGGCTGCGTTCAAAAGAGGAAATACCGCTGCGCCATCGGCAGCACGTCGATCGGCTCGGAACCGACCTTCTCGCCGTCCACCCACACCTGGTACGTGTCCGCGTCGACCCGGATCTCAGGCGTCGCCTCGTTGCGGATCATGTCCTTCTTGCCCACCGTGCGGCAGCCTTGCACCGCCGCAATCTCACGCTGCAGACCGTAACGTTCCGCCGCACCGTTGTCCACGGCCGCCTGAGACACGAACGTCAGACACGACTTCGACAACGCCCGGCCGAACGCGGCGAACTGAGGACGGGGGTAGACCGGCTGCGGGGTCGCGATGCTGGCGTTGGGATCGCCCATCTGGGCGGAGACCAGCAGGCCCCCCTTCAGCACCAACTCGGGCTTCACCCCGAAATACTCCGGCTTGTAGAGCACCAGGTCCGCCAGCTTCCCGGACTCGATGCTCCCCACGTGCTGCGCGATCCCGTGCGTGAGCGCAGGATTGATCGTGTACTTGGCCACGTAACGCTTCACGCGTTCGTTGTCGTTGCGGGCGCTATCGCTCGACAAAGCACCCACTTGAACCTTCATCTTGTGCGCCGTCTGCCAGCACCGCACGATCGCCTCGCCGATCCGACCCATCGCCTGAGAGTCCGAGCTCATCATGCTGATGATCCCACGGTCGTGGAACACATCCTCAGCGCCGATCGTCTCGGCGCGAATCCGGCTCTCCGCGAACGCCACGTCCTCGGGGATGTTCCGCGACAGGTGATGGCAAACCATCAACATGTCAAGGTGCTCGTCAATCGTGTTGACGGTGAACGGACGAGTCGGGTTCGTGCTCGAAGGCAACACGAAAGGCAGACCCGCGATCTTGATGATATCCGGGGCGTGCCCGCCGCCCGCCCCTTCGGTGTGGAAGCTATGGATCGCACGACCCTTCATCGCCGCGATCGAGTCGTCGATGAAGCCGGACTCGTTGAGCGTGTCGGTGTGGATCGCGATCTGGATGTCGTACTTGTCGGCCACCGTCAGGCTGGTATCGATGACGGCCGGCGTAGTTCCCCAGTCCTCGTGGAGCTTCAAGCCGCAGGCCCCGGCCTCGATCTGGTCGTGCAACGGCTTGGGCAGGCTGCTGTTCCCCTTGCCGAGCAAGCCGACGTTGACCGGCAGGCCCTCGAACGCCTGGAGCATCCGCATGATGTTCCAGGGGCCCGGCGTGCACGTCGTCGCCCAGGTCCCCGTGGCCGAGCCGGTGCCGCCGCCGATCAGGGTCGTCACGCCCGAGGCGACCGCCGTCTCGATCTGCTGGGGACAGATGAAGTGAATGTGGGTGTCGATCCCGCCGGCCGTGACGATCCGCCCTTCACCGGCGATGATCTCGGTGCCCGGCCCGATGACCAGGCGGGGGTCGATGCCACGCTGGGTCAGCGGGTTGCCCGACTTGCCGACGGCCACGATTCGGCCGCCCCGAATCCCGATGTCCCCCTTCACGATCCCCCAGTGGTCGATGATCACCGCGTTGGTGATCACCAGGTCGCAGTGGTCCGGACCCATCGGATCAATGACCGGACATTGGTCCTGGCCGTCGCGGATCGACTTGCCGCCACCGAAGATCGACTCCTCACCGTAGTCGACATAATCGTGTTCGATCTCGATGATGAGCTCGCTGTCGGCGAGCCGGATCCGGTCGCCGACCGTCGGACCGTACTTGCCCGCGTATGACTGTCGAGAAAGACGCACACTCATCAATGGATACCCCTTACCAATTCGGGATGGGATGGTTTGAGTCGACGCGTATCACTCTGACGGTTTATGGCCAAATCCTTCGTCGACACATCGCTTCAAACTCGTCTCCCGAGTGTAGGGATCATCGAGACGGCCCGAGACGAGACCGTTGAAACCGAAAACCTTCCGGCGTCCGCCGTAGGGGATCAGCCGGACTTCTTTGACGTCGCCCGGTTCGAGCCGCACCGAGGTCCCGCTCGGCAGGTCGAGCCGCATGCCGTACGCCTTCTCACGGTCGAAGATGAGCGCCCGGTTGGTCTCGAAGAAATGGTAGTGCGACCCGATCTGGATCGGCCGGTCACCCGTGTTGTTGACGCTGAGCGTGACGACTTCGACGCCCGCGTTGAGCTCGAGGTCGGGCCCATCGAAGAGATATTCGCCCGGAATCATCTATTTTAACTCCCGATGTCTGGATAATGAGGCGTAGGGAAACGCAGGCTCGATTGTCAACGAATCGGGTTGTGGACGGTGATCAACTTCGAGCCATCGGGGAAGGTCGGCTCGACCTGGATCATCGAGATGATCTCGGCAACGCCTTCCATGACATCGTCACGGCCAAGGATCTCGCGGCCGGCGCTCATGATCTCGGCGACCGACTTGCCGTCGCGGGCCATCTCCATGAGCTCCGCCGTGATCAGGGCGGTCGCCTCGGGGATGTTCAGCTTCAGACCGCGATCCTTGCGGGCTCGGGCCACCTGGGCGGCCACGAAAATCATCATCTTGTCACGTTCTTGGGGCGACAAATGCATGGGCAGGACTCCATGAGTCGATTGGTTCAAGAGGTCGACGATAATCGGACACGGCAGTCCGATGCATTGTTTGTGATCAAGACGACGATGCGGCCGGGTCGCGAAAGAATTTGCGATCGAGCCAGCCGAACGCCAGCACCAGCCAGGTGGCCAGGACGAAGGGCGCCGTCAGGGCGGGAAGTCCGAGCTTGGGGACGAGTTCGGTGATCGGAACCGAGAGCAAGATCCCCAACAGCGGCGGGATCAGCGACCGCTTCGAGAGGAAGAGGGCGACGGCCGCCAGCGTCGCGTTGTAGCCATAGAGCCCGAGTTCGACGTTCTCGAACAACGACCGATCGACGAGCCGCTCCGGATCGAGCGCGCGAACGGCCGCGGTGGCGTGATAGTTCCCCACCAGCATCCCGACCAACGAGCCCACCAGCACCCACGCGGCGTGTCGCCAGTCGCTCAACGCGATCCCGACGAGAAAGAGCAGCCCCGTCCACACGCTCGCCTGGAACATCACCTGGCTCACGCCATGGCCCACGGTGCCGACGAGGCCGACCGGGCCCAGCGGATCGCCCGCCGCGACCTGGGGCACCTTCAAGGCCAACCCCAGGAAATAAATCACCCAGGTCAGGACAATAAACGGGGAGGTGTAGGTCGGAAACGGCACGTAACGCCGCATCAGCCGGGTCACGGGCGCCGCCGCGACAGCGCCGGCGACCAGCAACAGGATGCTCGCCGCCCCCGGCTTGAAGAAGAAGAGCGTAGCAATCCCAACCAACGTCGAGTTGAAGCCGTAGATGCCGGCAGCCACCTCGGCCTCGTCGAACTTGAGCACCTTGGCCGTCACCGCGCCGAGCGCCGCTCCCACGAGTGCGCCGAGCGCCATCAGGGGCGAGCTCAACGCGATCCCGACGAGAAAACAGCCGCCTGTCAGGGCGTTCTCCTGAAAGAAGACCTGGCCGATTCCCCGAAGCACGGTACGAAGCGGAGCGGGAACAGCGCTGTCCGAAAACGAAGACATGGGCGCGGCACTCACACGAAGAAAAGGGATGTTCGAGGAGCACGGATTGAGAGAGAGAAGGAATATAGGACTGCGCCAGACAGTTCGCTCGGAATTTAGAGCGAGGCCATCGGACACTTAATTCCTTTGACGTCTTCACCTTCTATCAAGAACGGGGGATAGAGTCCGAGACCCCAGCGACCCGTAATTCGCACACTGACGGGAGCATTTTCTGGATGCGTTTCGGGGCAAACCAACGGTAAGAGTTCCCCACTTCGCGACACTCCCAATGCTCAATGCGTCGTCCGGGCCCGAAGCTGTCGAAAAAATCGTAGACGATCGCCAGTGGGATGGCTTGGGGGTCCAAATCGAATGATGTCAGGCCGGGCCCAGTCGCGCCAGACCGTCCAGATTGTATATTGTTTCACGCTGGCACTGTGCATGGAGGTAATCTGGGGGGAGGATCTCTCGGACTCTCGCAGATCCACAATCCTGCGGCGTATCGGGCCAGCGAGGTCATGTGCTCGGATCGACTGTCTCTTGAGACCCTCTGGGGCGCAGCGATGAACGAGGCGGTTCGTGTTCTCACGGCGATCGAGCAGGGCGACCGTCAAGCGGCCGAGCAATTGCTCCCCTTGGTTTACGACGAACTCCGCCGACTGGCGGCCCGGAGACTGGCGCACGAGTCACCAGGCCACTCACTCCAGGCGACGGCCTTGGTGCATGAGGCCTACTTGCGGCTGGTCGGCACCGCTCCGGGGAGCCGATGGGACAGCAAGGGGCACTTCTTCGCCGCCGCAGCCCAAGCCATGAGGCGCATCCTGGTCGAAGCCGCGCGCCGCAAGGCCAGGCAGAAGCGAGGAGGAGGGCTCCGTCGGACCGACCTCACCGAGGTACCTGCACCCGACCCGGACGAGGATCTCCTCGCCCTCGACGAGGCTCTGAACCGGCTGGCGACCGAAGACCCGGTCGCCGCCAAGGTCGTCGAGCTTCGTCAGTTCGCCAGCTTGGGGCACGAGGAAATCGCGGCCGCCTTGGGCATCACCGTCTACCTCGCTCGCCAGAAATGGACGTACGCCCGAGCCTGGCTCGGCGAAGTTCTCGGAGAGTAGTCATCAAGTAGCGACTGCACGACCACTCGTGGTGTGCCGAAGCAACCGCGCGAGCCGAGGCCCGCTCCATGCCGTTCGATCCCCATCGTGTTCAAGCTGTGTTCCTCAAGGCCGTCGAATGCCTCGAGCCCGAGGCGCGCGCCGCCATCCTGGATCGCGAGTGCGCAGCCAACGCCGATCTGCGAGGACGGGTCGAAGCGCTCCTAAGGGCCAGCGAACTGCCCAATCGTCTGCTCGATCAACCCATCGTCGGTCCCGCCGGCAACGACTTCATGTCTCTCGTGAGTGCAGCGGGAGACAAGCTTGAGGGCACGGAGGCCGAAGCACCGGAAGGCGCATCAACAGGGTCGGCCCCGGGGATCGAACGCCTAAGGGTCCCCAACGGTTCTGGTCGCGGCTCGGAAGGCGATCCCTCCAAGATTGGTCGCTATCGGATCGTCCATCGGCTAGGCCAGGGTGGGTTCGGGCAGGTGTACCTCGCGCGCGACGACGAGCTCGACCGCCCGGTTGCCATCAAGATTCCAAATCCTGAACGGATGACCCGCGCTGAAGACCTGAAAGCGTTTCTCGTCGAGGCCCGCATCCTCGCCAGGCTCGACCACCCCAATATTGTGCCGGTCTTCGATGTGGGTACCACGGGCGGCGGACTCTGCTTTGTCGTGTCGAAGTTCATCGAAGGCAGTGACCTGAAGGCCAGGCTCGAACAGACGCGACCAACCTGGCGCGATTCGGCGGAATTGGTTGCGACGATTGCCGACGCCCTTCAGTATGCCCACTCTCAAGGCCTGGTCCACCGCGATATCAAGCCCGCCAACATTCTGATCGACGCATCTGGTAAGCCCTGCCTGTCCGATTTTGGGCTCGCCCTCAAGGACGACGACTTCGGCAAGTCTGGGGACTTGGCAGGTACGCCCGTCTACATGAGTCCCGAGCAAGTCCAGGGCGAGGGCCACCGGGTTGATCGGCGATCCGACGTCTTCAGCCTCGGCATCGTCCTCTACGAGTTATTGACCGGAGTTAAGCCATTCCAGGGCGATTCTCTCCTGGAGTTGATCGCACAGATCTCCTTTGCCGAGCCACTTCCACCCCATCTGCTCGATCAAACCATCCCCCCGGAACTGACCCGGATCTGCCAGAAGGCCCTCTCGAAGCGCGCGTCGGAGCGGTACAGTCTCGCTCAGGAGATGGCGGAGGAACTTCGCCTATTCCTTCAATCCACAACGGACGCGGCCTCGCGCCTCGGCTCCACGTCCTCCTTCAAGCCCCCCACCAGTTCAGACTTTCAAGGCGTCCCACCCCGACTTTTCCCTAGTCAATCGGGAGCCGGCCTGCGCCTTCATCAGATCGTGCCGAAAGGGCTCCGATCCTTCGATAAACATGATGCTGACTTTTTTCTCGAGTTGCTTCCGGGGCCTCGGGACAAGGAGGGATTACCCGACAGCATCCGATTCTGGAAGCGAACCATCGAGCGGGTTGCCCCCGACCCGACTTTCAAGGTCGGGTTGATCTACGGTCCCTCGGGATGCGGCAAGTCGTCGTTGGTCAAGGCAGGGCTTCTCCCCCGACTCGGCCAACACGTCCTGCCGGTTTACCTCGAGGCGACGCCTGACGAGACCGAGGCCAGCCTTCTCAACGGTTTGTTGCGAGCGTGCCCCGAACTCGACCGAGAATCGGGTCTGGTCGCCGCGCTGGCAAGCCTCCGGAGGGGCCGCATCTTGCCCCCTGGACGGAAGCTGTTGCTTGTACTGGACCAGTTCGAGCAATGGCTGTTTGCGAAGCGGAGTGAGAACACGGAATTGTTAGCGGCCCTTCGTCAGTGCGACGGCGAGCGTCTCCAGGCAATCGTAATGGTGCGTGATGATTTCTGGATGGCGGCGACCCGATTCATGAGGGGCCTGGAGATCCGCCTCATCGAAGGTGAGAATTCCATGGCCGTTGACCTCTTCGACGTGGACCACGCCCGAGAGGTGTTGGCGGCATTCGGCCGCGCATTCGGCAAGCTGCCCCGGATGGCGTCGGGCCAGTCGCGCGAGCAGAGGGATTTCCTTGAAGAAGCCGTGTATGGACTCGCGGAGGATGGCAAAGTTATTCCCGTGCACCTGGCCCTGTTTGCCGAGACGATGAAGGGCAAGGACTGGAACATAGCCACACTTTTAGAATTGGGCGGCACGAAAGGCGTGGGCGTCAGATTTCTAGAAGAGACATTCGGCGGCCCGACCGCACCTCCCGAGCCTCACGATCATCGGAAAGCCGCCCAGGCGGTGCTGAAGGCACTGCTCCCGACCCGCGGCGGCGATATCAAGGCCAAGATGAAATCGCGTCAGGAATTGCTCGAGGCTTCACGGTATGCCCATCGCCCGGGCGAATTCGACGACCTGATCCGAATGCTCGACCAGGATCTTCGCCTCATCACGCCGATCGACCCCGACCGTTCCCCAGTCATGGGACAATCCAAGACGAATTCCAGCGAATGTCTCTATCAACTTAGTCATGATTACCTGGTCCAATTGCTACGGGACTGGTTAACCCGCGAGCAGGGAGGGAGTCGTCGAGGACGGGCGGAACTGCGGCTGACCGAACGTGCGTCGCTCTGGAGTGCCCGGACGGAAAACCGGAACTTGCCGAGTTCAGCCGAGTGGTTAACCATCCGGTTGCTGACGAACCGCCGGGACTGGACCGGGTCGCAACGCCTGATGATGGAGCGTGCGGGGTGGGTCTATGGGCGGAGGGCGCTCGGATTGGTCATCTCGGTCTGCTTGATCGCCTGGGCCGCGATCGAGGGCTTCGGCGCACTTCGGGCTTCGACCCTGCTGGAGTCGCTCCACAGAGTCGCCACCCCGGACGTTCCGGCGGTCGTCACTCAACTCGCGAGCTACCGCCGTTGGGCAGATCCTCAACTCGTGAGTGCGATCAATTCGACCGACGACGAGAGTCGGGAGCATCTGCACGCCAGCCTCGCCCTGCTCGCGGTCGACGCCACCCAGATTGATTACCTCTGCAAGCGCCTGCTGTCGGCCACTCCCAGCGAGTTCCGAGTGCTTCGCGATGCGCTGGAACCCCATCAATCCGCGCTGAGGCCGCGGCTCTGGACCGCGCTCCAGCAAGCGAACCCGGGCGATGCGAGCCTGCTTCCCTCAGCCGGTGCGCTGGCAAGCTACGACCCGGGTAGCGCCCAATGGGAGGACGTGGGGAGCAAGCTGGCCCAATCGCTTGTGTCGGTCAATGCGATTCATCTCGGCCCCTGGATCGATGCGCTGCGTCCCGTTCGAGCCAAACTGTTGGATCCGATCAACGCGGTCCTCCAGGATCAGAAACGACCTGAGTCGGAATATACGCTGGCGACCTACATCCTCGCCGATTTCGCCGCCGACGAACCTGCCCAACTCGCCGAGTTGCTCATGGTCGCTGGCCCGAAAGCCTTTGTGAGCCTCTTCCCGAGTGCTGCAAAGTGGGCCGGGAAGGTCATACCTATCCTCAAAGCCGAACTCGCCAAGAACATCACGGAATACTGGAATGATCCCCCCTTCAAACCAGGGTGGACGCAACCAGAAACGGCGCTCGTGAACCGGATCGAACAGGCCCATGGGATGGTCACCGCGCGGTTTGCATTCTGTCAGACCATGCCCCTGGACGAGTGGATCACGACGGCTAAAGGTCTCCGCAACTCAGGATACCGTCCCGTCCGATTGCGCCCTTTTGCCGATGATAAGTTGGTACGTGTGGCGGCGGTCTGGACGCGCGATAGGCAAAACTGGCGATTCTCGTCAGGTCTCACTCCCGAGGAGGTTCGACGACAGGACGACCAGAACAGGGAAGACGGGTTCCTTCCTGTCGATGTCGCCGGATACCAGGGGATCGGGAATTCAGGAAAGTCAGCGGACCAGCACTCCGCCCTCTGGGTCGAGAAATCCGGAGAGGATGACGCCCGAATGTACGTGGGAACGACTGCCGGCGAACAGGAGGAAGTTCAGCAACGATTCCGAGAGGCGGAGTTGATTCCCAGGACCTTACATGCCCTGAGGGGGACGGAAGGCCCCTCAACATACTGCGGTGTTTGGGGGCGGCCGGCCCGAGCGGGCATCGAAGGTCAGGCATATCGAGACCAGTCCGACGAGGACTTCGCACAATCGCAAACGAACCTGAGCGAACAGTCGCTCATCGATGTGTCGGTCAGCCAGGCGCCCGCCGGGACCACGAATGCTGGCGACCCCGATCATCACTATTCCACGGTATGGAGTAGTGATTGGAGATTCGAGGCAACTTCGATCCACGGTCTCGATCCCAGCGCCCACTGGCGTGAATGCCGGGAAAGAATCGCCGAGGGTTACCGCCCGGTCTCATGGTCCGCCGCAAGCCACCCCGCGAGCGACGGTCGGCCGGTGACCGCCTCGGTCTGGCACCGGCCGGTGATCACGGATGAGGCCAAAGACAATCTCGCGCAACGTCAGGCACGGGCTGCGGTCGCGCTGGCGCGATTAGGGGAATCGGATGAGATCCTGCCTTTGCTCCAGCACAGCGCCGACCCGCGACTGCGCAGTTTTATCATCAACTGGCTCTTTCCCTTGGGAGTCGATCCGCAATGGATTGTCACCGAGCTCGATCGGATCGATCCCATCGCCGGGTCAACGCCCGGTCAGAAACGCCAGCCAATGGATGAGATTCTGTTCCACCGTGGGACCTCGCAACGGCGAGCGCTGATCCAGTCGCTGGGAACCTATGGCACACACGTTCTGACTACCGAGGCGGGGAAACCGCTGATCGGGAAACTCATTGAGCTCTACCGTGACGATCCCGATGCGGGCATTCACGGGGCGACGGAATGGACCCTTCGGCAATGGAAGCAGCGGGCCAAGCTCAAGTCGTTGGATGCCGAGTTGATGAAGCTCAACGATTGGGGTGACCGGCGGTGGTACGTCAACGGGCAGGGACAGTCCTTCGCTCTCATCGAGGGACCACTCGAGTTCCGCATGGGTTCACCGCCGGCTGAGACTGAACGCATCCCCGGGAAAGAACCCCTCCGTTCCGTGCGAATCCCTCACCGGTTCGCGATCGCTGCCAAAGAAGTGACCGTCGAGCAATTCCAGCACTTCTTGAAACTCAGTGGCACCACGACTGACCGCTACCACGCTTCCGCCGCCTTCCTCGCCAAATATAGCCCCGATCCCCAAGGGCCATGGGTCGATCCCGACTGGTATATGGCGGCCCACTACTGCAATTGGTTGAGCGAGCAGGAGGGTCTACCGAGGGACCAATGGTGCTATATTCCCACAGAAGGAAGTGTCTATAGCGCAGGGATGTCGATCCCCGCCGACGTTTTGGAACGCACCGGCTATCGGCTCCCCACCGAAGCCGAATGGGAATACGCATGCCGTGCCGGTGCGGTCACCAACCGTTATTACGGTCATTCGATCAACCTGCTTCACGCCTATGCTCGGTTTCAAGCCAACAGCGAGGAACACGCCTGGGTTTGCGGGAGCCTGCTCTCGAACGACCTGGGATTATTCGACATGCTGGGAAACGTGGTGGAATGGTGTCAGGACAGCTCGAACGCCGCCGGAACCCGATCGAAAACGATTCATGCCATTGAAATCAATTCCTCTGAGATCGTTGCTGAAAATGTCCCGCGAGTCCTGCGTGGCGGGACGTTCGTGAATCGCCCGGCGATCGTCCGCTCGGCATATCGTCTCTGGGACGCCCCTTCGGGCCGGTACACCCTCAATGGGTTTCGCCCATGCAGGACCTGGAAGTCACCAGTGCCGATGCCCTCGAGATAGACCTCATCGCGCTTCCACCGGAGTTGAGAACCAGTGGTTAGGGGCGAGCCCGGTCGAGTCGAGGAACCAGGGGGGGGCCGAGGGCCCCCCGGTCCAGCTCCCCGCAAGCCGGAGCGCTTGCTGGGCAAGGTCCGCCGTGATCGCCGTCGGGTTGCCCGCCCACCGCAGGCAGATGTCACCCGTGTCGAGACGGAACACCGAGCGGCGGAATAACGGACCGGCTTCGGACTCGGGGACAACCTCGGGAGTCGGTCCGGAAACGAACAGACTCGCCGTGGCCAACCCCCCACCGAAGTACCAGGCCGCATCCTCGGCCGACCACGGGCCGTCCCAACGGAACCGATCGCGGTAGATCAACAGGCCCGCGCGGCGAGCCTCAAAGTCCTGCACGATCCGCTCGAACTGGAACCGCTCCGACAGCGCGCCTCGGTTGTACCGGCCCGCGAACCAGATGTCGCCCCAGATCAAACGCGCTCGCGGCGCCAGTTCCACACGCGCACGTTGGTAGTACCGGCTCCCCTGGAACGGGATCGCCGGACCGGGCAACACCACCAGGCAAGCGTCATCTTCGACCTCCACCGCCCACTGCTGCGTCGCGAAGCTGGCCAGAGCAGGGTGCACCCGCGTCGCCGACTGACCGGTTACCAGCGACCGCGTCCCCGCCCGAGCCTTCAGCTCCATCAGGTGGCCGTCACCGTCCATCAGGCCCGCGGTCAGGTTGATCAGGTACAGCAGCGACGCCGGCTCACCGTCGATCACGAATGGAGGCATCAGACGAACCGGGACCTGCTGGTAGCAGGTCCCCAATCGAGTCTCCTCACCCACCCGGACCAACTCGATCCGTGCTCCGCCCACCCGCGCGCCTGATGCTCCTTGGCGCAGAGTCCTTGGAACTCGGGAGGCGTCAGGAGTTCGTCACGTGTGATGCGAGTTGCTCGCGCACCCACTTGATCACCTCCTCGACACCTTCCTTCTCGCGGAGGCTGATCATCAGGAACGGACGCTCGCCCCGCATCTTGAGGCTGTCCCGACGCATCACGTCCAGGTCGGCTCCCACGTACGGTGCG
Organism: Singulisphaera photorubra; assembly: GCF_045290345.1. Classification (GTDB taxonomy): domain Bacteria; phylum Planctomycetota; class Planctomycetia; order Isosphaerales; family Isosphaeraceae; genus Singulisphaera. The sequence continues at coordinate 10,487,495 of NZ_CP155447.1, forward strand.
AGGTCCGTCTTGTTGATCACGAGCAGATCGCTGTTGCAAATGCCTGGACCCCCTTTGCGGGGGATCTTGTCCCCCTCGGCCACGTCGATGATGAAAATGAACCGGTCCGCAAGCTCCCGCGAGAAGACCGCCGTCAGGTTGTCACCACCCGACTCGACCACCACCAGCTCAAGCTTGGGAAATTGACGCTGAAAGTTCGCCACCGCACTCAGGTTGGCGCTGGCGTCGTCGCGGATCGCCGTGTGGGGACACCCCCCCGTCTGAACCCCGACGATCCGCTCCACCGGCAGCACGTCGCGGCGAGAGAGGAACTCGGCGTCTTCATGGGTGTAGATGTCGTTCGTGATCACCGCCAGGTTGATCTCGGGCCAGAGGTGGCGGCAGAGCGACTCGACCAGGGCCGTCTTCCCCGAACCGACTGGCCCGGCCACCCCCAGGGTGAAGACCTGACGCGACGGACCGGCGTAGCGGGCCGGCCCAGGACGGCCCATGTGGTCGTGACCTGGGTCCTTGTGAAATGCGACGCCCCACGAAAGGGAAGGGCGCCGACGGCGGGGGCGGGCGAACCGAACCCCCGCGTCCGACCCATCATCAAGACCGGAACATCCGAGCATAGAGTCGAGTTTGCTCATCGCAGAGGATCTCGTAGTGAGGGCAACCGGCGCCGGCCGTCTCGGCAGCGCGGCTGCCGAGGTCGGGAGCCAGGTCGCGGATATCGTCATGGACATAGGCCAGCACTTGCTGGCCGTGAGTGTGGCCGATCGGGATCGCGCGGACACCGGCGCCGATCATACCCAGCGCCGCCTGGTGCAGGTAGGCCGTCAGCACCTCGTCGGCCGCGCCCCCCGCAAGCGCTCCGAGCAGCCCGAACGCGATCGGGTGGTGCCAGCCGGCGGAGCGGTCGGGCTGCCCGTCCATGAGGGTCGCCAGGCCCGTGGCGCACCAGGTCCAGGTCGCCCCCAACGCCAGAAGTTGGTCGCCCATCTCCCGGCTGGCGATCCGGGTCGAAGGGGGAATAATCGACGTTTCGGCCATCTGATTCAGGGTCAGCAGATCGACCGCAAGGCCGGCGTGGGCCGCGCGACAGGCCGAGGCGACGAGCACCCCCTCGAGCGGACCGAGCGACGTCCGCAGCCAGCGCCGGGTCCATTTCTCGAGCGTCTCGGGATCGTGGACCAGCCCGCGCGCGATCGCCGTTTCGAGCCCCCACGAATGGGTATAACCGCCGATCGGCAGGGCCGAATCGGTGATCTGAAGCAAGCGGAGATTCATCGCGATCTCTTGGTCCTTGAGAGCGTACACGAAGCCAAGCGGTCTCGTCGGGTGGGCACGGCCCACCAGGTTTCGCCCCCGAGGAGGCACGATCACCACCTCGCGCCAACCCCATTGTTAGAAGACCTGGTGGGCCGCGCCCACCCGACGAGAGGGATCACACGCACATGCACAAATTCTTGTCCCAGGAAATCCAGATCCACAATGGTTACTGGCCAACCGGACCGGTTTTTCCTGGGATAACGATCAAATCCGACGCCAGGGGAGGGGAGTCCGGGCCAAGGCAATCCCTCGGCCCGGACGGCGACGGCTGCGTTCAAAAGAGGAAATACCGCTGCGCCATCGGCAGCACGTCGATCGGCTCGGAACCGACCTTCTCGCCGTCCACCCACACCTGGTAAGTGTCCGCGTCGACCCGAATCTCAGGCGTCGCCTCGTTGCGGATCATGTCCTTCTTGCCCACCGTGCGGCAGCCTTGCACCGCCGCAATCTCACGCTGCAGACCGTAACGTTCCGCCGCACCGTTGTCCACGGCCGCCTGAGACACGAACGTCAGGCACGACTTCGACAACGCCCGGCCGAACGCGGCGAACTGAGGACGGGGGTAGACCGGCTGCGGGGTCGCGATGCTGGCGTTGGGATCGCCCATCTGGGCGGAGACCAGCAGGCCCCCCTTCAGCACCAACTCGGGCTTCACCCCGAAATACTCCGGCTTGTAGAGCACCAGGTCCGCCAGCTTCCCGGACTCGATGCTCCCCACGTGCTGCGCGATCCCGTGCGTGAGCGCAGGGTTGATCGTGTACTTGGCCACGTAACGCTTCACGCGCTCGTTGTCGTTGCGGGCGCTATCGCTCGACAAAGCACCCACTTGAACCTTCATCTTGTGCGCCGTCTGCCAGCACCGCACGATCGCCTCGCCGATCCGACCCATCGCCTGAGAGTCCGAGCTCATCATGCTGATGATCCCACGGTCGTGGAACACATCCTCAGCGCCGATCGTCTCGGCGCGAATCCGGCTCTCCGCGAACGCCACGTCCTCGGGGATGTTCCGCGACAGGTGATGGCAAACCATCAACATGTCAAGGTGCTCGTCAATCGTGTTGACGGTGAACGGACGAGTCGGGTTCGTACTCGAAGGCAACACGAAAGGCAGACCCGCGATCTTGATGATATCCGGGGCGTGCCCGCCGCCCGCCCCTTCGGTGTGGAAGCTATGGATCGCACGACCCTTCATCGCCGCGATCGAGTCGTCGATGAAGCCGGACTCGTTGAGCGTGTCGGTGTGGATCGCGATCTGGATGTCGTACTTGTCGGCCACCGTCAGGCTGGTATCGATGACGGCCGGCGTAGTTCCCCAGTCCTCGTGGAGCTTCAAGCCGCAGGCCCCGGCCTCGATCTGGTCGTGCAACGGCTTGGGCAGGCTGCTGTTCCCCTTGCCGAGCAAGCCGACGTTGACCGGCAGGCCCTCGAACGCCTGGAGCATCCGCATGATGTTCCAGGGGCCCGGCGTGCACGTCGTCGCCCAGGTCCCCGTGGCCGAGCCGGTGCCGCCGCCGATCAGGGTCGTCACGCCCGAGGCGACCGCCGTCTCGATCTGCTGGGGACAGATGAAGTGAATGTGGGTGTCGATCCCGCCGGCCGTGACGATCCGCCCCTCACCGGCGATGATCTCGGTGCCCGGCCCGATGACCAGGCGGGGGTCGATGCCACGCTGGGTCAGCGGGTTGCCCGACTTGCCGACGGCCACGATCCGGCCGCCCCGGATCCCGATGTCCCCCTTCACGATCCCCCAGTGGTCGATGATCACCGCGTTGGTGATCACCAGGTCGCAATGTTCCGGACCCATCGGATCAATGACCGGGCATTGGTCCTGGCCGTCGCGGATCGACTTGCCGCCACCGAAGATCGACTCCTCACCGTAGTCGACATAATCGTGTTCGATCTCGATGATGAGCTCGCTGTCGGCGAGCCGGATCCGGTCGCCGACCGTCGGACCGTACTTGCCCGCGTATGACTGTCGAGAAAGACGCACACTCATCGATGGATACCCCTTACCAATTCGGGATGGGATGGTTCGAGTCGACGCGGATCACTCCGAGGTGGTGCTGCAACCAAAGCCTTCGTCGACGCATCGCTTCAAACTGGTCTGTCGCGTGTAGGGATCATCGAGCCGACCCGACACCAGACCGTTGAACCCGTAAACCTTCCGACGCCCGCCATAGGGGATCAGCCGGACTTCTTTGACGTCGCCCGGTTCGAGCCGCACCGAGGTCCCGCTCGGCAGGTCGAGCCGCATGCCGTACGCCTTCTCACGGTCGAACACCAACGCCCGGTTGGTCTCGAAGAAATGGTAGTGCGACCCGACCTGAATCGGCCGGTCACCCGTATTGTTGACGCTGAGCGTGACGACTTCGACGCCGGCGTTGAGCTCGAGGTCGGGCCCATCGAAGAGATATTCGCCCGGAACCATGGTTTTCTCTCCCAAGGGGATGGATGGCAAGTCGGGGAACTCGGATTCGATCATCAACGAATCGGGTTGTGGACGGTGATCAACTTCGAGCCATCGGGGAAGGTCGGCTCGACCTGGATCATCGAGATGATCTCGGCAACGCCTTCCATGACATCGTCACGGCCAAGGATCTCGCGGCCGGCGCTCATGATCTCGGCGACCGACTTGCCGTCGCGGGCCATCTCCATGAGCTCCGCCGTGATCAGGGCGGTCGCCTCGGGGATGTTCAGCTTCAGACCGCGATCCTTGCGGGCTCGGGCCACCTGGGCGGCCACGAAAATCATCATCTTGTCACGTTCTTGGGGCGACAAATGCATGGGCAGGACTCCACCAGTCGGTTCAGGGAAACGACGGAACGCGTACATGAGCGGGTGCGGCAGCCCGACGCTTTGCCCCCCGTCAAGTCGACGACGAGGCCGGGTCGCGGAAGAATCTTCCATCGAGCCAGCCGAACGCCAAGACCAGCCAGGTCGCCAAAACAAAGGGTGCCGTCAGGGCGGGAAGACCGAGCCTGGGCACGAGTTCGGTGATCGGAACCGAGAGCAAGATCCCCAACAGCGGCGGGATCAGCGACCGCTTCGAGAGGAAGAGGGCGACGGCCGCCAGCGTCGCGTTGTAGCCATAGAGCCCGAGTTCGACGTTCTCGAACAACGACCGATCGACGAGCCGCTCCGGATCGAGCGCGCGAACGGCCACGGTGGCGTGATAGTTCCCCACCAGCATCCCGACCAACGAGCCCACCAGCACCCACGCGGCGTGCCGCCAGTCGCTCAACGCGATCCCGACGAGAAAGAGCAGCCCCGTCCACACGCTCGCCTGGAACATCACCTGGCTCACGCCATGGCCCACGGTGCCGACGAGGCCGACCGGGCCCAGCGGATCGCCCGCCGCGACCTGGGGCACCTTCAAGGCCAACCCCAGGAAATAAATCACCCAGGTCAGGACAATAAACGGGGAGGTGTAGGTCGGAAACGGCACGTAACGCCGCATCAGCCGGGTCACGGGCGCCGCCGCGACAGCGCCGGCGACCAGCAAGAGGATGCTCGCCGCCCCCGGCTTGAAGAAGAAGAGCGTAGCAATCCCGACCAGCGTCGAGTTGAAGCCGTAGATGCCGGCAGCCACCTCGGCCTCGTCGAACTTGAGCACCTTGGCCGTCACCGCGCCGAGCACCGCTCCCACGAGTGCGCCGAGCGCCATCAGGGGCGAGCTCAACGCGATCCCGACGAGAAAGCAGGTGCCCGTCAGGGCATTCTCCTGAAAGAAAACTTGACCGATCCCCCGCAGAGTCGTACGAAGCGGGGTAGGGACAACTTCATCCGACAACGAGAACATATCAGCTCGATTCTCGTATTTGGGTGATGAGATTCCATTGGACCCCGAATGGAGCCAATGACGCCCCGGTCTAAGAAACCCGGTAATTTCCCGCCATGGGGAATACCGCCCCGCCCCTAGAATTGCATGAGGGGGACGGCTCCAATCTTTCTGCCTTTTCCGCACCGACTAACCGAAATGACACCTGAGTTGCGCTCCCTGGCGGCCACGCCACGGGATGAACTCCCGCAGACCTCCCGGAACGGCCCTGACCCCGAACTCCGATTCTGCGTAACCCCCACATCCATTTGCAAGTTGAGACAACATCTCAACAGTGATACCAGCGAGTTGCCGTAAGTCAATCACTTAATATCAGGAATGTTTTAGGGACGGTCGCTAGATTCCCGGGTTTACCACCCGGCCCCGGTGCCCGGATCCATGCACCCTGTGCCTTTGCAACAGCATCCGTTTACTTCGGAAATTCAGGTTCGCGTCAGGGGTGTTCCCAGACGAAGCGAAGCACGCATCCGGGTGGCGTGCCCCGGTTTGACGGAGTCTATCAATCGAATGCCAAATTCCGAATGATCGAGCATCGCCAAGCCGCCCGGCACACAGGCACGACCTCCATCCCTCGTCAGAATGAACCGAACACAGAACCCAGCACAATGATAGCAACCAGCGAGATGATTACACTGACGATCACAGTCATCACCATGTCGAAATAGCTTTCGCGATGGGTCAGTCCGCTGACCTGAAGCACCGTCAGGACTGTGCCATTGTGGGGAAGGGCGTCGAGCGTGCCGGAGCCGATCGTGGCCACGCGATGCATCAGCGCAGGATCGATACCATGCTCCACGGCGAGTCGCAGATATGTGTCACCAAGGGCATCGAGCGCGATCACCATCCCGCCGGAGGCTGAACCGGTGAGCCCGGCGAGGATGTTCATGGCGGCGGTGAGCGAAATTAGCGGCCCTCCCCGGATCGACAGCACTGCGTCGCGGACCACCGCGAACGCGGGCATGGCCGCCACCACCGCGCCGAAGCCTACGAGACTGCCGACCGTCAGGACCGGCAAAACCGAGGAATTAGCGCCGGCGTCCATGCTCTCGCGCAGGGCGGGCAGACGCCGGTAGTTGACGATGACAATGGTCAGGGTCCCAACCGCGAGCGCGATGGCGACCGACCATGTACCGGCCACGGCCCCGAACGTGGTCCCGCCCCACACTGGCTTGGCGAGAAACGAAAAATCAAGGCGAGGGAGCACGACCAGCGACATCAGGAAATTCATGGCGATGACCACAACGAGGGGCAGTATGGCGAGTGCGAAGGAAGGCTCGCTGTCGCCGCGCTTGCCATGGCAGATCTCGGCCGGATCGAAATCGCCTGCCGCTGTCACATGCTCACGAATCTTCTCGTCGACGGCAGGAGCAACGTCCGAATCGCTGCCATAGCCCTCGCCGGCCGTGCGTGCGGCCGCTTCGGCACGACCGAGCCACCACATGCCGAAAGCCATCGTGATGATCGACGCGATGATGCCGAGACCGGGAGCCGCGAAGGGCGTGGTTCCGAAGTAAGGCATCGGAATGGCGTTATTAATCGAGGGCGATCCTGGAAGCGCCGACATCGTGAACGTGAACGCACCGAGACAGATGGTCGCCGGCATCAGGCGGCGCGGGATATCCGCGGCGCGGAACATCTTCTGCGCCATGGGGACCAGCACGAAAAAGGCAACAAAGACGCTCACGCCACCATAGGTGACTACGGCTGAGGCAAGCACGACCGAGAGCATCGTGCGGTGTGTTCCCAACCGATCGGTCAAGTACCCCGCAATCGAGGTGATCGAACCGCTGTCATCCATGAGCTTGCCGAACAATCCGCCAAGCAGGAACAAGGGAAACCATTGCGCAACGAAGCGGGAAGTACTGCCCATAAAAGTCTGCGTCCAATGGGCGAGTAGCGGCTCGCCCGACATTGCAGCAGCCAGGAGAGCAGCCGCCGGAGCCACCAGCAGCACGCTCCAGCCTCGAAAGGCTAGCCACATCAACAGGGCGAGCGCGAGCAATATCCCAAGGAGTCCCACTGTTTTTTCCCTCCATTACCAGTTCAAGATCGCCGGTTCAGTTACCTCCCAAGGCGGTCCGAGTACGCGGCGCGGAACGCGACAGTGTACCGCCTGGGGACGATGGAAGATCAGCTTGATCTTCCACTTCGGAGGCTGGTCGTTCATCGACCACGCCGCAGTCAGACGGAGCGTTTGCCTGAAACAAAAAAAAGGGCCGATCCACCCTCGCGTGAATCGGAGCCGGAACAACGGCGTCCGATCACAAGGACGTCGGGGCCGAGGCCTCACCAACCAAGTAAAAAAGTAGGCATAAATGACAAATCATCAAAACACAATCATCAACTACCCAACAATAAGAAGCCTCGAGATCTCGACCATGCCCGGCAATCCACTGCACTCAACTTCAGCCAGGCACTAACCCACTGGCTCAAGCAAGCGACGCCCTGGCGGATCCGATCTCTGCCACTCGCCAACACGACAGCCATTTCAAGGGAGCTTCACGTAATCTCAGCCAAAGCCCCCCCAGGCGGATCGGGCCGATTCCTAGGGGGGGGATCATACGGAAGCGACCCACGCGATCGGCGAAGATCGCGTGGGCCATTCGGTTCGGTCGCGGTCACCGCGGGGTCATTCGTAGACCTTGACCAGACCGGTGTGTAGTTCGTAAACCGCGCCAACCACCTTCAATTCCCCCGCCTTGGCAAATTTCGATAGGATCGGGTCGAGCGCCTTGAGCCGCTCGACGCCCTTCTCGACATTGGCTCGGGTGACGTTCTCGAGCTTGTCGCCAGGGTGTCCTTTCACGGCGTTGACAGCCACTCGAATCGGATCGATCAAGTCGCCGATCGACCCGGGCAGGACGTCGTTGGCATCAATGTGCTGGATGGCCGCCTTCACCGCTCCACACTTAGTGTGCCCCAACACAATGATCAGCCTTGCGCCAAGTTCGGCCACCGCGAACTCGATACTCCCCTTGACGATCGGCCCCGCGCCGCTGACGACATTCCCCGCCGCGCGCACCACGAAGAGGTCACCGACTCCCTGGTCGAAGATCAGTTCGGGAGCCACGCGTGAGTCGGCACACCCGACGATGACGGCCAGGGGCGCCTGCCCCTCGGCGAGCGCCAGGAAGTCCTTCGGGCTCCGTCCCGGGTGGGCGAGTTGCCCCTTGACGAACCGCTGGTTGCCCTCGAGCAACTGGGCCAGCACGGCGTTCGGGTCGCGAGCCGGGGCCGCCTGGGCGGCCGATGGGAGGGCCAAGCCCGCCGCGCTGGCGGCAAGCCCCGTAACCTTCACGAACTCACGGCGAGACAAACGATTGGGAGATCGCATCGATTCATTTCTCCGAGAGCGGGGTGCGGGCTCAGCGAGCCCACCTTGGGCCCGGGCGGACGACCGCTTGGTGCGGTACAACTTCCACCGAGCATGCCCCCTTGGCCTTGAACGCGACTAACAAAAAGAAGTCCGCCAGGTCCTCAGCCAGTCCCCCCGCGCCTCCCAGTCCGCGTTGCAGCCGCCATATCTGGGAGTCGAGGGGGGCGGAGGCCAGCATTCCAGAGGCTGCCAGAGACCGCCGTTGCAGAGCGTCTCGACGTGGCTGCTACACCAAATGGGGATCGGCTTGGCGTCGAATGACGCGTGGATCAGGCCGCAATCAAGGCGAGCGTCTGCTCCGGCACATCGGACGGTTCGGGTTGATGAATCCCGATCGGCCGTAGTCCCCCTGAGTGACCACGTTGAGTCGTAGGTACTCTAAAGCACGCCGGACCAAGTCACAACTTTCGAGGTCTCGATTCTGAAAAGAATGGGATCGGAATCTCGATGGCCGGAACGCCAGGGGGATTTCCAACGGGGGGCCGCCCGTGCGACAGGAAGCAGGTCGGCCCCACAGTTGGGTTTCATGACAGGCAATTGGAATTCACGTGAGAGGCAAGGAAATGAGCCCGAAGTCGTCCGGGCGGGCGGCACGGTTGGGAGGATCCCAGCGGACGGGCCGCCCCTCCCGATTCAGATGACCTGGTCGCCCCCAAAGGAGGTTTGACCTTTGGGGTCGAGCCGTCCGAGAAGACTCTCGATCGCCCGTTCCAGTTTGTCGCAAGCCTCGACGATCGACTCGTCCAGAGTGGCCGCCTCATGGGTCACGACAATCGGTTGGCGGCCGGCGAGGCGAGCCTCCAACAGGCAACGCTTGTCAGCGCCGCCTTCCCTGGGGCCGTTCACATCGGCGAGGTGAACCTCCACCCGGGTAATCTGGTCCGCGAACCGGCTCAAACCACGTTCCACCTCGGCGGAAACCTTCGCGAAAAACTCGTTACTGCCTTTGATATGATTGTCTGTATTGACTTGGATTTGCATAACTATTTCCTCGCCCAATGCGACACACCAGAGCTGTTTCCTGCATAGCGATGATTCCGAAACCTCCGGTGAATATCAATGCTAAAAGGGCGGAGCCCCGGCAAATTCGTCGAGATTTCGTCCTTGCACCGTTTTAACTGTTCCCTTGTGTCGGCTCCGAGCGAGCCGGCATGCGAGTGGCGAACTACTTTTCCGAATTCGCGTGTGGAACCCGAGCGTTCCGCGCCGGTGCATGCCCCCATCGCGATTGGGGCCTCCGCCCCCTCTTGTATCCGAAATGATCGGCAATTCTGGTTGGCCGATGACCCGATTGACCGCTGAGCGACCAGCGTCCACCGAATCAGTTGGTCTGTGATAGGACCACGGATCCGAAATCCGTCCACAACCTGATAAATTTCGCAATCCGTTGAAATCAAAAGATTTGAGACGAGCCGAATCGGGGCCGTTTCCCGCGCCTTGGTCCATCGCGGTACGCTTTTTGAATCAAGAGTGGCGATGTGTACAGTCGCTGAGGCCAGTGCGAACCGGAGGCATGTGGCCCCGACCTCCCTTACGGACGGGGAGTGACTCACGGCGACTTGGTGACGACTCGGATCTCCGGACCCATTTCCCGAGGCCAGGCGAACCGGAACGGACCGCCACGACGAGACGCCCGCCAGGCGATCGGAACCTGGCAACGCCACTCGTTCCCTGGTCTCGGGACGATCCCAAGGTCACCAATAATTTCTTGATTGAAAGAGCAATGAGGTTTTTATGGCATCAAATGCGTCTCTCTCACGATCAACACTCCCACGCGACCTAGCGGCGGGCTCGGTCGTATTCCTTGTGGCCCTGCCGTTGTGTCTGGGAGTGGCGTTGGCATCCAACGCTCCGTTGTTCTCCGGCGTCCTGGCCGGGATCGTCGGCGGCATCTTGGTAGGAATGCTGAGCGGTTCGCAGACCAGCGTGAGCGGCCCCGCCGCTGGCTTGACGGCCATCGTGGCGGCCCAGATTGCTTCGCTGGGGTCGTTCGAAGCGTTCCTGATGGCCGTGGTCATCGCCGGCTTGATCCAGATCGCGTTGGGGGTCGCACGGGCCGGGTTCCTCGCGGCCTTCTTCCCTTCCAGCGTGATCAAGGGCCTGCTCGCCGCGATCGGTGTGATCCTGGTCCTGAAACAGATTCCCCACGTTTTGGGCCACGACCCCAATCCGGAAGGCGATATGTCCTTCCAGCAGCCGGATCACGAAAACTCTTTCTCGGAACTGTTCCAGGTGTTCGGTGATATTCACCCGGGCGCGGCGGTGATTGGTCTCGCTTCGATCGCGTTGCTGGTGGTCTGGGGCCGGTGGAAGCGGCTCAAGAACTCGTCCATCCCCGCGCCCTTGGTCGTGGTACTGCTGGGCGTTGGCCTCAGCCTCTTGTTTCGGCAACTCGGCGGGCGCTGGTTGATTGACACGAGCCACCTGGTCCAAGTGCCACTGGCCGACAGCCTGACCGGCTACCTCAAGTTCTTACAGCACCCGGACTTCTCTCAGTGGTCGAACCCGGCCGTGTACACGGCCGCCCTGACGATCGCCGCCGTGGCCTCATTGGAAACCTTGCTGAACCTGGAAGCGGTTGACAAGCTCGATCCCCAGCAGCGCGTTTCCCCGCCGAGTCGGGAACTGGTCGCCCAGGGAGTCGGCAACGTCGTCGCCGGCCTGATCGGTGGAATCCCGGTTACGTCAGTGATCGTCCGCGGGTCCGTGAACATCCATGCCGGCAGCAAGTCCAAACTCTCGGCGGTCGTCCACGGCGTATTGCTGTTGGTCAGCGTAACGTTCCTCCCGATGTGGCTGAACCTGATCCCGTTGTCCTGCCTGGCGGCGATCCTCCTGGTCACGGGCATCAAACTGGCCAGCCCAGTCTTGGTCAAGCAGATGTGGAGCGAGGGACGCTACCAGTTCCTTCCCTTCATCTTGACGGTCGTCTCCATTGTCCTGACCGACCTGCTGATCGGGATCATGATCGGACTGGCCGTCAGCATCGCCTTCATCCTCAGCAGCAACGTACGCCGGCCGATCCGCCGGATCGTCGAGAAGCACCTGGGAGGAGAGGTCATCCGGATCGAACTGGCCAATCAGGTCAGTTTCTTCAACCGGGCCGCCTTGGCCCTGGCGTTCGATGAGGTGCCCCGCGGCGGCCACCTCCTCCTCGATGCCCGGAATACAGACTATATCGACCCGGACGTGCTCAGCCTGATCCGAGACTTCACCGCGCAATCGGCACCGGTCCGCGGCGTCGAGGTCAGCCTCGTCGGATTCCGACAGGCGTACCAACTCAAGGACCAGACCCAATATGTGGATTGCTCCACCCGCGATATCCAGAGCGCCCTCACCCCGAAACAAGTACTCCAACTCCTGAAGGAGGGCCACGATCGGTTTCGGACCGGCCAACGTCTCACCCGCGACTTCGGGCGCCAGGTCAATGCCACCGCCAACGGTCAACACCCTCTGGCCGTGGTGGTCAGTTGCATCGACTCCCGGACCCCTGCCGAACTGATCCTCGACATGGGAGTGGGCGACATCTTCAGCGTTCGAGTCGCGGGCAATATCACCAGCCGTAAGGTCCTGGGCAGTATCGAATACGGCTGTGCCGTGGCCGGTGCGAAGCTGATCCTGGTGATGGGCCACACACGTTGCGGCGCCGTGACGGCGGCGGTCGACCTCGTAGGCTCGGACGTCTCGACGGCCGATGCCACCGGCTGCGAGCATCTGGACCATATCGTGAGCGATATCCAGCTCTCGATCGCCCCGCACTCCTGCCAAGGGATCGAACAACTGCCGCCGGACGAAAAGAAAGCTTTCGTCGACAATGTGGCCCGGCGCAACGTCTTGCGTGTGGTGAACGCAATGATCGAAGAGAGCCATACGCTCAACGTCCTTGTCCAGAGCGGGCGGATCGCGATCGTCGGTGCCATGTACGACGTTGGGACGGGAAGCATCGAACTGCTCCCGGCCGTGGAGAGCAACCGGATGCCAGCCCTGGACCCGGTGTGAGACCGGAATCCCGCGGCGGAATCGGACACCTGACGAAGCCGCCGAAAAAGTAGGTCCCCGCAACCAGTCCGCCCCCTCAGCTCGAGGGGGCGGACTTCGTTGATAAATCGCTCTTTTCAATAGCCTCGCTCCCGCCAGCGGGGCCGCATCCCTCAGGGAAGATTCCCGGCGAACGGCCAATCCGATTGGATCACTTCGCCTGCGGCCTCATTCGCAACGAAGTTCGACGCGAGCTATGTCTATAATGATGAAATGGGATGGTCTCGCACGGCGGTGCTTCGATAGAAAGTTCACCGAGTTCGAGACGAGGAATGCATGACTTTATGATAATTTTAACACGCATACTGCTCATTAGGATCGCAGGGCCGACTATCCTGACGAGCGTACTCTTCCTTGTCTCGAGCATCACGGCCGCGATCTACCTGCATCATCAGCAGTCCACCTCGCTCCGGATGCTTGACGAGGATCTTCAGAGCCGCCGGATCGCGGCCGACCTCCTGAGGGAGTTGCACGACCTGGCCGCCCTGCCCGAAGACCGACAGCAGGAGGCGACCCAGCTCCACGGGAAGATCCTGGGGCTGCTCGCCCGGGCGAAGCGGGCGGCCAACCTGAAGGAAGAGGCCCAGTTCGTGGGTCGGCTGGAACAGAGTTTTGATCGCTATCTCAGTCGTCGGCGGGCCGAGACGGCCTCGGCCCCGAATTCCAGGAGCGCGGCCAAGTCGGCCCTCGACCTCCTGGAGTCAGAAACGGTGCCGGCCTGCCGTGAGTTGGAACAATTCAACGCAGGGGAGATCGAACGAGCCGAGGCCACCCTCGATCGGGCAGTGACGTGGATGGCCTGGGGGTTTGTCGGAGTAGGCACCTTCGGGTCGCTCGCCGGCCTACTGCTCGGCTACGGCGTGGCCCGTGGGCTCGGGCGGACCGTGCTCCGTGCCGAGTCGCTCGCGGAGGTCGGCGAGATTGCCGCCGGCATGGCCCACGAGCTCAGGAACCCCTTGACCGCGATCAAGATGCTGGTGCAGATGAACCGGGAGGAAACCGAGGCCCAGGGCCTCCCCGTGGAGGACTTGCAAGTCATTGAGCAGGAGATCCTTCGCATGGAGGCTCGACTGAACGTGTTCATCGACTTCGCCCGACCGCCGAAGCCGGAGCGTAGGCGGGTCAACCTCATCCCGGTGGTGGACCAGACTCTGTCCTTGGTCGGTGGCCGAGCACGCAAGCAGCGGGTGACGGTGAAATTCAGCCCCCCCTCGACCCCGGTCGAGGTCGAGGCCGACGGGGAGCAGATCCGCCAATTGCTGGTCAACCTCGCCCTGAATGCGCTGGATGTCATGCCGCGCGGCGGCATCTTGGAGATCGAGCTTCGCCATCCGACGAACGAAATCGTGGAGTTGGTGGTGCTCGACTCAGGACCAGGGATCGCTCCCCGACACTTGCCCCGGCTCTACGAACCGTTCTTCACCAGCAAGGAGATGGGCCTCGGACTGGGCCTGGTCGTCTCGCAACGGATCGCGCGAGACCATGGCGGCGAACTTCGGGCGACAAACCAACCTCAAGGGGGGGCCTGTTTCGTCCTCCGTCTGCCCGCGGCACAAAAAAGGCCAGGCTAGGAGTGGACCTGAGTCTGGCGATTCGTCTCGTCAGGGTCTCTTTTGTTATCCTTGGGTTTTCCCGGAGCGTACGATGACGTTGAGGACTCAGTGAGCGCTCGGGCTTGAAGCTCCAACTCAAGCCCGGGAACCTTTTCGAGGGCGGACATGGCAACCATCCTGGTGATCGACGACGAACTCTCCATCCTCCACGCCTTCCGCCGCGCCTTCGACGACCCGGCCGACACGCTCCTGACGGCCTGCGATGGGGCCGAGGGGTTGGAACTCGTCGCCCAGAACCGGCCCGACGTCGTGGTCCTGGACCTGAACCTGCCCGACATGCTCGGCCTCGAAGTGTTCCAACAGATCCGGCAAATCGACGCACGAATTCCCGTCATTTTCATCACGGGCCAGGGGACGACCGAGACGGCCATTGAGGCGATGAAGATGGGGGCGTTCGACTATCTGCTCAAGCCCCTGGACGTCGGACGGGTCCGGGAGCAGGTCGAACGCGCCGCGGAGATCAGTCGGCTGATGCGCGTCCCCGCCGTGGTCACGGACGAGGTCCTCGCCCAGGCCCCGGCCGACGTCATCGTGGGCCGCTCTCCGGCCATGCAGGAGGTCTACAAGGCGATCGGCCTGGTTGCGCCCCAGGACCTCGCGGTCCTGATCCTGGGCGACAGCGGCACGGGCAAGGAACTGGTCGCTCGAGCCGTCTACCAGCACAGCCGCCGGGCCACCGGACCGTTCCTGGCCATCAATTGCGCCGCGATTCCCGAGACCCTCCTCGAAAGTGAGCTCTTCGGGCACGAGAAGGGCGCGTTCACCGGGGCCGACCGCAAGCGAATCGGCAAATTCGAGCAATGCTCAGGCGGGACGCTGTTCCTGGACGAGATCGGCGACATGACGCCACTGACCCAGTCGAAGCTTCTCCGGGTGCTCCAGGACGGGCGGTTCGAGCGTGTCGGCGGCAACGAGACGATCCGGACCGACGTCCGGATCATCGCCGCGACCAACCGCGACCTGGCGCAGATGGTGACGGCGGGGGAGTTCCGCGGCGACCTTTATTACCGCCTGGGCATCGTCACCATCAACGTGCCGCCGCTCCGGGAGCGGGCCGACGACCTGCCGCTCCTCGTCGAACACTTCCTCAAACGGTTCAGCCCCGAACTGGGCAAGACGGTCGTTCGGATCGCCCCAGAGGCGATGGAACTGCTCAGGCGCCATCCTTGGCCCGGCAACATCCGAGAGTTGCAAAGCGTCCTCAAGCAGGCGCTCCTGCGGGCGCAGGGGCCAGTCCTCGTCGCCGATTTCCTGCCCCCCTCGGTTCGCGGCGAGGAGGAATCCGCGGGCGCGGCCGCGGCCCCCATCGACTGGGAAGGGTTCCTCGACGATCGCCTCCGCGTGGGTTCGCAGGACCTGTACGCCGAGGCGCTCGCGCTGATGGAGCGGTCCCTGGTGACTCGTGTCCTGCGCCACACCGGGGGCAATCAGGTGCAGGCAGCCAAGCTGCTCGGAATTACACGTGGCAGCCTACGAACCAAGATCCGGACACTCGGCATCCGAATCGATCGGTCCGTCTGGTCGGGCAATGACCAGACGGGCTACTAATGGACCAGGACGCCCAGTGGCTTTACTGCCACTGTCGAATCCAACGAGACCCTCAGCTTCATTCCCACCCCCATTGCATTACAACGCAAACCCATTAACAACAATAAGTTAAAACAAGCACCAAAAAGAACAAGCGACTCTCTCTCAGCTCTGGCATCGCAATCGCGATAGAGAGTCTTGCATCTGAAGGTGCACCTCAATCGTCCCACGGCAGCAGGCCGAGCCTCGCCGTCATTTTGAAATGGATTTGCTGAATGGCCGTGGTGGCGAAAGCCACCGGCGGGGTCGACACGCGCCGTGCCTTCCAAGGCACAGCGAGTGCGTTACCTCCGCGCGCTGAATCGGCCGTCCGACCACTGGCAACCCAACGAATCAAAGGACTTCAATGCCATGACACTCTCGATCAAGCCCATGCCACGGGCAATCCGTCAGGCCAGCCATAGCAACGTCGTGACCTCGGTGGCGTTCACCCCCGACGGTGAGACCGTCGCCAGCGGAAGTTGGGACGGGACCATCAAGCTCTGGGACACCGGCAGCGGTGCTCTCAAACTGAAGCGGACGCTCCGAGGCGAATGGGATGAGGTCGAGGCGATCGCAATCACCCCCGACGGCAGCGCGATCGCGGGCCTGGGCACAGGCTTCGACGGTGCGCCGTTCGGTGCCGTAACTCTCTGGGCGTTGGAAGGGGGCAGGGGGCGTCCCTTGATTCGGGAGGGAGGCAAGCTCGATGCGATCGCGTTCTCTCCCGATGGGTTGATGCTGGCGGCGGCCAACGGAGACACCCGCAGCGTGTCGCTCTGCGAAGTCAGCACGGGCCAGGAGCTGGCGCGACTGCTGGACCACCAGGGTCCGATCTGGTCTCTGGACTTCTCCCCCGACGGCAAGCTGCTGGCCGCGGCCACCGGGACGGTGCCGGCCATGACCGAGCCGGCGGACGTCGAGCAGATCGGGGAGATCCGGCTGTGGGACCTCACTACCAGTCGCGTCCCTAAGCCACGGAACCGCTTGATCGGCCACGGATTCGGAGTCATCTCAGTGGCCTTCTCCCCCGATGGCACGACCCTGGCCACCGGCGGCTTCGATAGGGCCGTGAAGCTATGGAACGTGGCCACCGGACGGGAAATGGCAACGCTCACCGGCCACGAGGGCTGGGTCGCCGCGGCGCAGTTCTCGCCCGACGGAACGGTCCTGGCCACCGGCTCCCACGACCAAACGATCAGGCTCTGGGATGTCGCGACGCGCCAGGAGTTGGCCACACTCCGAGGGCACACCGGCAACGTCTATTCCGTCGCGTTCTCCCCCGACGGCTCACAGCTCGCCTCGGGGAGCCTCGACGGGACCGTGCGGATCTGGGATGCGGCCCAAGCGCTGGACCGGGAAGCCGCCCTGAGCCAACGACATTTCATTGGCAAAAAGGACTCACCATGAGCGGCTTCAACCAAGCGCATCCCCACCTCGAATGCGTGATCTGCGACGACAACGACGCGTGCCTGCCGCGGTGGGAAGACGACGGTGGCGGAATGGATCAGCCGCCATCGTACCCCCAAACGCTCGAGGAGGATTCCGAGCAACGCCATGGACACCATGATCGCCGGATTGACGGACCGTTCTAGGAACCGATTCGAGGACCCGACGATGGACGGCAAGCCAAGACAGAGCGAGGCGGTTCGCCGTTCTGATCTCACGAACCGCGACATCGAAACCGAGATCCTCGTGCGACTTGCACGCAGGGGCTACGACTGGACCGGTCAACGGCGAAGACCACGGGGGGCATCATGAAAAGTCATGACAATCCTGAGCAGATCCACCGACTCGAAGATCGGCTGAAGCGACGGGACACGGCAAGGATCTACCCATTCCGGCCCGACCCGGCTGAGGCGTTCACCACGGTGAGCGATCACCACGTCGCCGAGAACCCGCCGGCCTGGTTGCACACGCCGGCGCGCATCCATTGGCCGGAAGGGGCGGCGTACCAGTACCGCCTGGGACGTCATCGGCTCGCCCTGACGACCTCCGGCGTGGCGGGCCACCACGAAACGGATGTGGCCCAGGCCGAGGCCGAGTTCGCACTCGTCGTCGAGGGACCACTCCTCGTCCTCGGCGCTCGATTCGGCGAGACCATGCCCTGGGCATGGGCTCGTCCTTATCACTGGTATTTCACGGCACCGGCCAAGCGGGTCGTGCCCGCATCGATCGCCCTCACTCCCAGGACCTACGCCCGGCTCTGGGCCACACTCTGGATCACCCTGGTGGATGATCGGAACGGTCGCGTCCGGGTCCGCCGAGCCGTGGCCCTGCGGCCGGAGTTCACCCACACGCTCCACGGCGTGCTTCGGGCGCAGGCCCTCCGGCCATTCCAGGGGCCAACCGTCCAACGCGCCCTGGAGCGACTCCATGAGGCACTTCCTGTCTTGGGGTTGCGGGCGTGTGTGAGGACCAGGTGTGCTGCCGTCTCAGAGCCAATGAGCCGATGGGCCGTAACCGAGGCGGAGCGAGACAAAACGAAATCCCACATCTTGAGTAGGCAACGCAAATGACACTCACCCCAGACGCTTCGATCGTCATTACCGACGGGTATTGGATGCACATTCGCCATACCCAAATCCATCACCGACACTACCCGGAGATTCGAGGAGAAGGCCGATCGCTCGCCGACGCGGCGGCCCATCTCTCGAACCAGCTTGTCGATGCGATCGACTTCGCTCAAGCCCGAGGGAGGCGTGAGGGGATCGCACTTGCCCTCTCAGACGTTCGAGCATTCCGGAAGGCCAAACCTGTGCGGCGGTTGGCCGAACGTGGCGTCGTGGCCGCCTCGGGCGTTTCCAACATCTCATGAGTCCTTGCCAGGAGGTTTTCCATGTCTGCGAACATCCAAGATAAGGCAATTTCCCGGGAGACTTCGGATATCGGTGCGCCTCACCTCATCGCCCTGATCCGAGAGCGAGAGCGGCGACTCGCCGAGCTCCGGCGCTACGACCGGTACATCGCCCAGGCCGCGGGCCGACTTACCCTGCAAGGCTACTGGCGCACCCTCAAGCGACAAGACGAAGACGCGATCCAGCGGCTGAAGAACTGGCTGGATCACGAGGCCACCAGTGGCGTCTGACGCCCGATCGACACCGCATCCCCGTGCCAACAAGCCGATCACTCCGCACGGGGAACCCTGGCAAGATTGAGCCGGCCGAATTCGACGGTTTCCGCACCGAGGACGGTTGCCTCCCAGGCACCACAGTCCTCTCGGTGCGAGCCGGCCGAGTCTCGGCCGGCTTTGTTGACCTCATGAGCCCTGGCGACTCATCAATTGGAACAGGCGACACGCCACCATAAATAAGTGGCATGAACCCAAAAACGGTTACATCACCACATCATCATGCCTCGACATTTCGCTTGTGACAGGCGGGTCACATCCCGGATCAAGCCGGCCGACGTTCCGCCTGCCCGACGTCAACGGGCCTCGTAGAGGCATCGACAAACGCTACCGTATCACCGTTCCCCTGATCCCTCGAGGCGTTGAGAAGGCCGAGGGCGAGGGGGACGACCCCTGCCGCGTACGCGAAACGGACAACGGGGCCAGGGCCTGCAAGCCTGCGGCCGCGCTCACACTCTCAGCCAATGCTTCGCCGGGCCTGATCGGCTCGTAAGGCTTGGGACTCGCGGATCGGAATCGAGCCGCACCGGGGCATCGACAACCCAGCCCTAGCCACTTTATCATGACAAGTATCGAAGCAACGTGCGACCGGCCGCCTGACCGATCCCTCACGGCATCTGACCAGGTTCAGAGGGCGTGCGCGGATGCCGCGAAACAGTTAGCGCCGACCAAGTTCGAGGTTAGATCATGAACGGCAAGAAAATTTATATCACGCAGTTTGACCGCGATCGCTTGAACCGTTTTCTCGAACTGCCACGAGACGAAGAAGTGAACGACTATCTCGACGCCCTCCGAGCGGAACTCGACCGCGCCGTCGTGGTCACCCCGCAGGAAATACCGGCCGACGTGATCACGATGAACTCGACCGTCTCCTTGGTCGAAATCGACTCTTCGGAGGAGGAAGTTTATACGCTCGTATTCCCGAAAGACGCCGATGCCGACGAGGGGAAGATCTCGGTAACGGCCCCGCTGGGAACGGCCATGCTAGGCTATCGGGTCGGCGACGTCTTCGATTGGGAGGTGCCGATGGGCAGGAAACGCTGGCGCGTCGCCAAGGTCATCTATCAACCGGAAGCCGCGGGGAATTACGAACTCTGACCGCGTCTGCACTTGCCGTTCTTTTGAGAACCACGGAGTTCCTTCGTGGGCTTGCTGAGACAACAACTCAACTCCTCTGCTCAGGACCGACGCCCGATCGGCGATCGGCCGAGTTC
The DNA here is from genome assembly GCF_045290345.1 of Singulisphaera photorubra. Lineage (GTDB taxonomy): Bacteria > Planctomycetota > Planctomycetia > Isosphaerales > Isosphaeraceae > Singulisphaera. Next base: position 10,507,584 of record NZ_CP155447.1, read on the forward strand.
TGGTCCCCGCGTCCAAGCCGGGCGACCTTCGCCAGGCCGTTAACTCCATCCCGACCTCACCCGCGCTGGATGCCGCCGACGGGGCCTTCCACACGCCCCGCCGCCGCGGAAACGCGTCGGCTGGCACTTCCAGCCTTGGCGTGACGACGGCCCCTCATCCACAGCCACGAGCGGTTGCGAAACGCCGTCCGCAACGCGAGAAATCATCCAGCGGAACTCCCCTGTGAGTCTTCAGGTCCTCCCCAGGGAGTGGCCACCTACCACTGGGTATTCGCATCAAACGGTTACCCTGGTCGGCCACCGATCAGGCGGACCGCTCGGCGATCAGGACGGAACGCGATCGGCTCGTTCCGACCCCATCCGACCCTTCCTCCGCGAAGCCACTTGATTTTCCACAACCCATTTTCCTGACACAAGATACAGCAAACCAAATCAACTTCAAACCATAAACTTTCGCTCCTGGCATCGCAATCGCTTATCAAGGTATATCGTGTGAGGGCGCACATCACCCGGCCCCTAAATCAATCAGGGCATCGCCGTCACACATGAGGAGTTTGATGAAGGATCGATGGCAAGTGCCACCGGTCGGAGTGGACGTGTTATGTGCCGGCGGGGCATAGCGCAAGCGGCTCCCCCGCGCATCGCACCAAGAACTTGACGTCTGACGAATCTCAAAAAGGGCCGCCGTCGCCTGCTCGCCCGACGGCTCAATCCCGACGTTGGGAGGCCGAGGAGGCGAGATGCCCCGGCCGATGGCGTTCGATAAGGACTGCAAAGCAAGACCATGAACACCACAAACGGCCAGCTAACCGACAGTGTCATCAGCCGGCATGAGAACCCGGCAACGAACGGCCCGGCAATTGAAGCCGGACAAGTTCGCCACTTCGGCCTCACGAACCGTGACATCGAGACGGAAATTCTCGTGAAGCTTGCAAGCAGGGCAACGAGGAGGCAGGCAACATCAGCCCGACTCACCGCCCAGTCAACCATTACGACTTCACGAGAGCATCTTTAGATTGGAGCGCATGACATGCAACTGGAAATGCGTGGGATGAATTACGAGTTGCAGGACGAACTGAAGGATCACATCGAGCGTCGGCTGCAGTTCGCCCTGGGGCGGTTCGCGGCCCGGATCGATCGGCTCGCGGTACGGATCTCCGACGTGAACGGACCACGTGGCGGGATCGACAAGCACTGCCGGATTTCCATCGCTCTGGTCCCCAGAGGCGTGGTCATGGTCGAAGGCTCGGGAGACGACCCATTCGCCCTCGTCGCCGACGCGGCGAAGCGGGCAGGGCGGTCGGTCCGACGCACCCTGGAGCGGCGACGCCGCCGCCGAGAGATCCAGATGCCAGTGGCGGCCTACTGACCATCTAGCCGCTGAACCGCGTGGTGCTCCCGGCCAGGAAACGCCGGCTCGATCGTGACTCGTGTGACCGGCCCAGAGCCCACGCTCAATCCGCTCCACGGCGGAGCAAATCAGGTGAGAACCGAGCTGAACAGAGCTGGGCTGGATCTCGCCCCGTCTGGTCGTTCTCCGACCAGTCGGGGCGTCAGACAGCCAGACGGGTCCCTGGATTCGAGGGACGCCGTTCGCCCGAGTCGCAACGACTCGAGATCGTAACCCGTTGGAGGCATTACCTATGGACGTCCAAATTGGGTCTCATTGCGGAGTACTCATGCTTCGGCATGCCCTTTGATTAAGAACCTTTGTATCCGGCGCAAGCCGGAGCCCTCCTTGCTGGATCCGTGTTCGACATAACGTGTTTCGACCCTCTCTCTGGGCTGAAGGAGACACAACAAATGTACGCGCGATTTGGTTGCTTGACCGTCCTCCCCTGGATTTTGTTCGCTCAGATGTCATGGGACATGAGCGCGGTACCGGTCGTCGCCGCGACTTCGGCACTCTACGAGGTGCCCCCAGAAATCAACGACCGAGGAGGGGTCTTCGACAAGCAGGTGAAACGAGGGGCACGCGAGGCCCTGAGACAATTCCGCTACCATTACCGCGTCCTGATCCTGGTCGAGACAGTCGACTCGCTCGATGGTGAGCCGATCAACGACGCGGCCCTGCGGCGAGCACGCCCGCTCGGGAAAGATGGGATCTACATTCTGATGGCCCGCCAGGAGCGAGACGCTGCCGTGGTCGTCGGCCTCAACAAGGCGCACGGACTCCTTACGGGACCGGACCGCGCCAACATTCGTGAGGCCTTCCTCGGGCCGTTCCGGGCTGGCGACGCAAACGGCGGGCTCGAAAAAGGGGTCCGGACGATCGGAACCACGCTGGCCAACGCATCCGCCACCAAACCGAAATCGAACGCACGGGATGTGATGTTCCCCGCGACAATCCTCTTCGCACTTTTGGCCGTCTTGGTGGCACTCCAGATGGGAACAACCGACGAAGACAGGAGAAAGCGCCGGCAACGCACGTCACTGCGCCCCCGCGAGACGGTGCTAAGAGGTCGACATAGCTGTGGGCCAGGTCAAGCCCTGGGGCAGCTTCACTAACACGCTCGAGCGGTTTTCGTTCGGGTCGTACACTCAGTGGAGAAAGCAGGGAACCGACTCCTGGTTCCGCCCCAACGGGGGCATTCCCAGTCAGCCCGGGGGGTAACGCTCCGAGAAAGCGAGACGAGAGCCTGGTTTGCGGGGAGCCGATTGAGGCCGCAAACCGGATGACCCTGGGGCCACGGATTCCGGACCGGGAACCTGTGAGCCGGGGCCTCGCCTGATCGACACGGGTTCCGCGTGTACGGAACCCGTGGGCACCCCCGGGCTGACTGGAAAGACCCCCGTTGGGGCTGAATGTTCAATAACCGTAGCCACCCAGAAGAAAAAAAAACGCAGGAAGGCCAGAGCCAACGGCTTCGCTCAGCCTAGTCGGGGCGTTGGATTCCCATCGCCTTGATTCGCGAGGCGAGCGTCGTCGCCTTGACCCCGAGCAATTCCGCGGCCCCTCCTTTGCCGGAGACCTTCCAGTGGGTAAAGCGGAGCGCCGCGAGCAGATTCTCACGCTCCAGCGACTCCACCTCGGCGTAGCTGAACAATCGGCCCGCCGCGATGGGAGAGCCGGCCCCCTTCGGTTCTGCCCCGAACGCCCCGGAATGCTGTGGCGTTCGGGCGTTCACCGAGGCAGGGAGGTCGAGACGAAGCAAACCCGTCCGTGAGGCGATCGCGGCCCGCTCGATCACGTTTTGCAGTTCCCGAATGTTCCCCGGCCAGGTGTAGCTTTGCAGTTCGGAGACATGGGCCGGGCTCAGCAGACACTCGGGAATGCCCAGCCGCCGACAACTCAGCCTCATGAAGTGGGCCGCCAGAAGTGGTACGTCGTCGATTCGATCCCGGAGCGGCGGAACGACGATCGGAAAGACGGAGAGCCGATAATAAAGGTCCTGGCGGAACCGGCCGCCGTCCACTTCCGCCTTCAAATTCTGATTCGTCGCCGCGATGATCCGCACGTCCACCGTGCGGGATCGCTCCTCGCCGACCCGCTCGAACGTCCGCTCCTGCAGGACTCGCAGTAGCTTCCCCTGCATATCGAGCGGGATCTCGCCCACTTCATCAAGAAAGAGCGTCCCTCCCGCAGCCAACTCAAACCGGCCGATGCGGTCGCGCACGGCGCCTGAGAAAGAGCCCCGAGCGTGGCCAAAGAACTCGCTCTCGAACAGCTCTCGCGGAACCGAGGCGCAGTTGACCTTGATCATCGGACCGTTGCGCCGCCCCCCTTGTTCGTGAAGCGCCCGCGCGATCAGTTCCTTGCCGGTGCCCGATTCCCCAAGTATCAGGACGCCGGCATCGGTCGGACCGACCAGGTCGACCTGCTCGAGAACCCCCCTCAAAGCAGGGCTGTTGCCGACGATGTCCCCGAACGCGGAGGCGGCCTTGACCTCATCGCGGAGGTAGACGTTTTCGAGTTCGACCCGATTGCGAAGCCGCTCGATCTCCTCGAAGGCCCGAGCATTCGCGATGGCGGCCGCCGCATGATCGGCGATCATCCGGAGCCAGACGAGTAGATCGCCGTCGAGGCGGGCTCGGAGGAATACCCCCAAGACGCCAAGAACTTGCCCCCGATGAAGCAAAGGCTGGCCGGCAAAACCACGGATCCGCTCCCGACGAGCCCAACCCGGATCGGCCAGCCACGTCCCGTCCTCCTGAAGGTCGGGGACCTCGATCGCCTCGGCGCGCGAGGCGATCAACCCGACCTTGTAAACGCCGATCGGAAAGCGGCGAAACCGGCCGCCCAGTCCGGACCAATCCCTCTCGTCCTCGAGCGATCGCCCCGCACTCGAGACGAGGTGCAAGCAGGCGGTCTGATCCGGACACTGAGCGATCATCGGACAGGTCGGACAGATGTCTCCTCGATCGAGCAGCCAGACCCGAGCCAACGCCGCTTCGGGAAGCTGGGACAGACGATCGACAATCAGATGGAGTAAGGCCTCGACCGATCGCTCCTGGGCCATGTCCAGCAGGAGCCGTCGGTACGGCCCAATTCCAGGAATCGGCTCAATCCGCATCGATATACTCGCAAACCCTCGTCCTCGATCTCCTGACTCTACGAAATCTCGTCAGAAAAACACGAGATTTCGTGCATTTCAACGATTTCACGATTCCAACGGCCCCCGATAGTTCAACACAACCAATGATCCACTAATGACTTACTGCAAACCAAAGTCATTGGCACGTTCCGTGCATTCTCCTCTTCTGACGAAGACCGAACCACGGGCGAGCTTCGTTTCCAGGCTTCGTCTCGTCCGTTCTGACCTCGAGGGAATCGCGTGATGTCCGCTCATTGGGCCAGCCGGATCGACGAGAGGGAGGTGGGCTCCGGAAAGATTGTCGACCTCGTCGGTGCGGGGGGAAAGTCGCCTCGTCCCTACCCGGTTTTCCCTCGGAGCCTCCATGAAGATGGTCCGTCGCGAGTGATCCCTCTAGAATCAGGGAGGAAACTCGACGGCCCGGATTCGGCGACGGCCGGCCTGGCCTTGAATCCGAACTTCATCCGCCTCCGGCCCGGGGAACCCGTGGCCACTCATGCAAACGCGACCGCGGAGTTCTATTACGTTCTCCGCGGCCATGGTCGTAGCCGTACCGGCGATCAGGCTACGGAATGGCGCCGCGGAGATTCTTTCCTCCTGCCTTCCGGTCAGACGGCGATCCATGCGGCGTCCGAGGATTCCGCCTTGTTCTGGGTCCATGACGAGCCACTACGCAGCGCGATGGAAACGGGCGCCCCCCGACCGAAATTCGAACCAACGATCGTTCGGCCCGAGGGACGAAATGTCTCACCGACCGACGAAGCGTCCGATCCTGGGCCCAGTCCCTGGAGTTTTCTGAGCGTTCGCTCGTTCGATCAGACCACCGGGCTCCGCTCGATGGTCGACGTGCTGCCAGGGGCTTACACCCGCCCCGCTCAGCTCTCCCGATCGACAACCCTGCATCTGATCCTCGACTGCCAACCCGGCGGCGCCACGCTGATCGGCAAGCGACTTGACGGCCGTGGGCGTATCATAGAACCGGTGCGCGTGGACTGGGATCCAGCCTCGGCGATTGTCAATTCGCCGGGCACATGGTTCGCTCACATCAATAACTCAAAATTCGAGGCTCACCTGTTGCCGTTGGAAATCCTGGATTTACGCTCGGCGCTCAGCGGCCTGGCCCCGGATGCAGACTTGCACGCCATGCTCGGCCAGTTCCATTTTGAGTCCCCCCTGGACCGTCCTGGAACGCGAACGGTTCACCGACCTCAATGATCTCTGGTCCCCTTTATTGCGGAAGAGAAACACGATGGTCACGATCTCAAATCACCGTTTCAGTCTCCGGGCCATCCTCCGTCAGCGCTGCTCGGAGTGCGGCGAGGGGCGGGTCTTCGACGGGACATTCCGGATGAACGAGCGCTGCCCCGTCTGCCACGTGAAGTTCGAACGCGGGCCCGGCTACTTCACCGGCGCGATGTATTTCAGTTACGCCCTCGGCATCCCGATCATCGCGGCCGGGGTCCTGCTCGGGAAACTCTGGCTGGCCCCAACCTGGCCCCTCCACTGGATTACCCTCGTGGTCTGGGCCTGTTTCCTTCCGCTCGCCCCGGCTGTCTTCCGCTACTCCCGGATTCTCTTTATCCACTTCGACCGCTACTTCGACCCGGACGGGGCGGGTGACTGAACCTGGCCCGCCACGCGTTGCCTCTTCGAGATTTGCCGCAGGAGATGCGGTGAGGCCGCCCTGGCTGAAGCGTGTGACCAGAACCGATGGTTTCGAACCGCGAATCGAGTCAAAGTCGATGAACTACCTGACTTATATCGGTGGCTTCCTGTTCGTCTTGTTCCTTTTCGGGTGGTGCTTCCTCGCCATCGGAATCCTGGGACGAGGTTGGTTCCTCTTTACAAACAAGAACTCCAAGGACAATCCTCAGCGATAAACCCGGAGCGAGCCAGTCCTTGAGACTTCGGCCGGGCCAACCGGGCGACACTTGGAGCATGAGGACACGGGCCAACCGGGCGACACTTGGAGCATGAGGACATCTGCGGGCTCAGAGGACTCACAACGAAAACCGCGACACCAAGAATCCCTACATTCCGCTCAATCCATCCGAACAACAACAAGGCCACCGGAATGAGTCACGCCCGAGTCAGCGAAGCGACCGGTTTTCGCCTTCCGCCGCGAGTCCCGGTTTGAGGAAGATAAAGGACTCGGGTGGGATGCTCTCAACGAGAACGATCCCCGAAGGGGCAAAACCGGAAAGTGACCGTTCCCCTCGGCGGTCCGATCCGTTCCGGTCACCCGGCACGCGGTGCCGCTCGTCGAAGCCGGGCCATGCGATCTGGCTGTTGGCTGGGACGAATTGACGTCTGACCTCGATCAGAAAGACCCCAATGGCAATCGTTCGAGCCGCCGTCGTCCAGGCGGCCCCCGCCGCCTTCGACCGCGACCGCTCACTGGCGCGGGTCAGCGCACTCACGACCGAGGCGGCCGGTCTCGGCGCTCAGCTCATCGTTTTCCCCGAGGCGTTCGTCTCCGGCTACCCACGCGGGCTGGACCTCGGCACACGCATCGGCTCGCGAACTCCCGAAGGCCGCGAGCAATTTCGCCGCTACTGGGAAAGCGCCATCGACGTCCCGGGCCCGGCCACGGCCGCCCTGGGCGATGCCGCACGGAAAGCCCAGGCCCATATGGTGATCGGCGTCGTGGAGCGAGCAGGGGGGACCCTCTATTGCTCGGTCCTCTTCTTCGCCCCGGACGGACGATTGCTGGGCAAACATCGCAAGCTCATGCCCACGGCCGCCGAGCGACTCGTCTGGGGCTTTGGCGACGGCTCGACGATGCCGGTACTGAACACTCCGATCGGCCGCCTCGGAGCGGCGATCTGCTGGGAGAACTACATGCCCCTGTTGCGGATGCACATGTACGCCCAAGGGGTCCAGCTCTATTGCGCTCCGACCGCCGACAACCGGGAGACCTGGCAAGCCACGGCGCGACACATCGCCCTGGAGGGCCGCTGCTTCGTCCTCTCGTGCAACCAGTTCGCCCTCCGCTCCGACTACCCGGACGACTATCCGGCGGACCAAGGAGAGGACCCGGGGACGGTCATGTCGCGGGGGGGCAGTTGCATCATCGACCCGCTTGGCCAGGTTCTGGCCGGTCCGCTCTACGATGCGCCCGGGATCCTCACAGCCGACCTCGACCTGGACGAGATCGCGCGGGGCAAGTTTGATCTCGACGTGGTCGGCCATTATGCCCGGCCCGACATCTTTCGCCTGGTCGTCAACACGTCCCCGACACCCCCGGTTGTCGTCGGGACGGGATGGCCGCCCGCAGAATGGCCAGAGCCCGCGCCGGAGCCAAGCCCCCGCGCCCTCTTGGCCGAGAACGGAGGGAACCCACGATGAGTCTTGCCCCCACCCGACCGAATCCACGCAACGCGAATCGGACCGAATCGCGGGGACCGACGAACCTCGCCCGCGTCCGCAGCCTCTTCCCTGCGCTCGGCCAGGAGGTCCACGGCAAGCCGCTGGTCTACCTCGATAACGCCGCGAGCACACAAAAACCGCGCCCGGTGATCGACGCCCTGGTCCAGTACTACGAGCTCGACAACGCGAACGTCCACCGGGGTGCCCACGCCCTGAGCGACCGCGCCACCGCGGCCTACGAGCAAGCCCGGGAGACGACCCGGCGGTTCCTCAACGCCCGCCGGGCCGAGGAGATCATCTTCGTCCGGGGAACCACCGAGGCAACCAACCTCCTGGCCCAGACGTTCGGCCGCCAGAACGTCGGAGCCGGCGACGAGGTGCTGATCACCGAGTTGGAGCACCACGCCAACTTCGTCCCGTGGCAACAGCTCTGCCTGGAGAAAGGCGCGCGGCTGCGGGCCCTGCCGATCACCGAACGTGGAGAGCTCCAACTCGACGCGCTCGACGCGATGCTCACGCCCCGGACCAAGCTCGTGGCCCTGGCCCATGTTTCCAATGCCCTCGGGACGGTCAATCCGGTCAAGGCCGTCGTCGAGGCGGCCCACCGGAGGGGCATCCCCGTGTTCATCGACGGCGCCCAGGGTCTGCCCCACGCCGGGGTCGACGTTCAGGAACTGGGCTGCGACTTCTATGCCTTCTCCGGACACAAGGTCTACGGGCCGATGGGCGTCGGTGTGCTCTACGGACGGCTCGGCCTGCTGGAGTCGATGCCCCCCTGGCAGTTCGGCGGCGACATGGTCCACACCGTCGGCTTCGACCGGACCACCTTCGGTGACCCGCCCTATCGGTTCGAGGCCGGCACACCGAACGTGGCCGGAGCGGTCGGGCTGGCGGCGGCCCTCGAGTTCCTCGAGAGTGTGGGCCGGGACCGGATCTCCGACCACGAGGCCCAGCTCCTGGAACTGGCCGTCCGACGCCTCAATGAGATTCCCGGCGTGCGGATCGTGGGCGAGCCCGCGCAACGGGCCGGAGTCATCTCGTTCGTGGTCGAGCACCCACCAATGTCGGCCCTCGACGTGGGAACTCGGCTCGACGCGGAGGGCATCGCCGTCCGCGCGGGGAATCACTGTTGCCAGCCGCTGATGGGGCGGCTTGGTGTCGCGGGGACCGTCCGCGCCTCCTTCGCCTTGTACAACACAACCGAGGAGGTGGAGCAGTTCGCGTCCGCCTTGCGGACCGTCGTCGGCGTGAAGCACGACCCGGTCCAATCGTTGGAGCCGACCGACGAAGACGACGAGCCCGAGGCCAACTATCCCGGTCCCGCCGCAAGGACCATTGAGCAGGCCGCGGAGGCCATGCAGGACGAACTCGACGGCCTCGACGGCTGGGGAGAGCGCTACGAGTTCCTGATTGAGCTGGGACGCAGGACTGCCCCCTTACCCGAGTCGCTCCGAATCGAAGCCAACCGGGTCCGCGGATGTCAGAGCACCGTTTACGTGGCCGCCCGAGCCAGGCCGGGCACGCGGGACGTGCTCGAGTTCCTGGTCGACAGCAATAGCGAAGTCGTTCGGGGGCTGCTCGCGGTACTCCAAGAACTTTTCTCCGGGCACAGGGCAGGGGAGATCCTCGCGTTCGATCTGGCTTCGTTTCTGGCGCGAGGTGGCCTGGAATCGAACCTGACGACAGGACGACGCAACGGACTGGCCGAGACGATCAAGCGACTTCGATCGATTGCGTCGACGCTTGATGCCGACGGAGCCAAGGACAAAACTTCGATCCATCCGTAAGTTCGTAACCTCGAGCAAGGCCGGAGCGCGAGCCGGCCTGCGGGATCAGGGTACAAGGAACCTCTTAAAAGGCCGGAGTTGCCTTGGGGATGACGGCTCCCTAGGATGTCCTCGGTTCGATCGTGATCGAAGAATCGAAGCAATCGGGAACGCCTTGAGGTCGGCTGATCGGGTCGCTCCGAGTCTCCCGGTACGTCATTCGCTACGTATCCTCTCATCGGAACGACCTCGAACGACGCACCCTTGCGATGAGGGTTTTTCGATGCCTGGACTCTTCGATCCCATCACCGTCGGCGACTTGCAGCTTCCGAACCGGATCTTCATGGCGCCGCTGACTCGCTCCCGCGCCGACGGCGACGGGCGCGTACCCAACGAGCTCATGGTCGAGTACTACGCCCAGCGCGCTTCGGCGGGGCTCATTTTGTCCGAGGCGACCGCGATCACGCCCATGGGGGTTGGCTATCCCGATACCCCCGGCATCTGGTCCCAGGAGCAAGTCGAGGGCTGGAAAAAGGTCACCAAGGCCGTTCACACCCGTGGCGGCCACATCTTCCTGCAACTGTGGCACGTCGGGCGGATCTCGCATCCCGCTTATCTGAATGGCGAGCTTCCGGTCGCCCCGAGCGCGATCCGACCCGAGGGCACGTTGACTCGACTCCAACCCAAGTGCCCGTACGAGACCCCCCGCGCCTTGGAGACGAACGAGATCGCCGGGATCATCGACGCCTATCGCAAAGGGGCGGCCAACGCCCAGGCCGCTGGGTTCGATGGGGTCGAGATCCATGGCGCCAACGGCTATTTGCCGGATCAGTTCCTGCAAGACAGCACCAATCACCGGACGGACGCCTACGGCGGCTCGATCAGCAACCGAGCCCGGTTCTTGCTGGAGGCGACGGATGCCGCCATCGGCGTCTGGGGACGCCAACGTGTGGGCGTGCACCTCTCGCCGCGATGCGATTCGCACTCCATGGGCGATTCGGACCGGGCGGCCACCTTCGGTCACGTCGCGCGCGAACTCGGCCAGCGTCAGGTCGCGTTTCTCTGTGTCCGCGAGGCCCTCGGGCCGGACCGCCTCGGCCCCCGCCTGAAAAAGGCGTTCGGCGGTGTCTATATCGCGAACGAGCGATTCACGAAAGAGACGGCCGAACACCTGATCGAAAGCGGTGAGGCCGACGCCGTCGCCTTTGGAGTGCAGTTTCTCGCCAACCCCGACCTCCCGCGCCGGTTCAAGTTGGGCCTGCCTCTCAACGAGCCAGAGCCATCGACGTTTTATACCCCCGGCCCGAAGGGGTATACCGACTACCCAGCACTCGCCGAGGTCTTGGTATGAGTCAGCGTCTTGCCTCCACGCCCCTCTCCGTCCTTGACCTCGCACCGATCGTGCAAGGGGGAACGGCCACTGACGCCTTCCGGAACTCGCTGGACCTGGCCCGCCACGCGGAGGATTGGGAATACAAGCGTTACTGGGTGGCCGAGCACCACAACATTCCGGGCATTGCCAGCGCGGCGACCTCGGTCGTGATCGGCCACATCGCCGGCGGCACGTCGCGAATTCGCGTCGGTGCCGGCGGCATCATGCTGCCGAACCACGCCCCGCTCATCATCGCCGAACAGTTCGGCACCCTCGAATCGCTCTACCCAGGCCGGATCGACCTGGGCCTGGGCCGTGCCCCCGGCGGCGACCAGCGGACCGCCCAGGCGTTGCGGCGAAAGCTGGGGAGTAGCGGCGACACGTTCCCGCAGGACCTGATGGAGTTGCTGTCTTACTTCCGCGCCGCGGTCCCCGGTCAAGCGGTTCGGGCGATCCCCGGAGAGGGGCTCAACGTCCCCATCTGGCTGCTCGGCTCGAGCGACTTCAGCGCTCGACTGGCCGCCGAACTCGGCCTCCCCTTCGCCTTCGCCTCGCACTTCGCGCCCGACTACCTGTTCGAGGCCCTCAACCTCTACCGCACCCACTTCAAACCGTCCGAGTGGCTCAACAAGCCGCGCGTGATGATCGGCGTGAACCTGTTCGCGGCCGAGACGGACGAAGCCGCCTTTCGTCTATTCACCTCGCTCCAGCAGGCGTTCCTCAACCTGATCCGCGGCCACCCTGGCCCATTACCGCCGCCGGTCGAGAGTATGGATGGCCGCTGGAATCCCGCCGAGCGGCCGCACGTCGAGCGGATGACCCGCGTCTCCGCCGTCGGCTCCCCCGCGTCGGTGCGGCAGACGCTCGAGACGCTGATCGAGGCGACCGAGGCCGATGAGTTAATGCTCACCGGCCAGATCTTCGATCACGAGGCGCGGTTGCGTTCGTTCCAGATCGCCGCGGAGGCCCGCAAAACGGCTTGTTCCGAGCCACGACCCGAGCCCGCCCCCTCGGGTCAACGTGAGGCCCCGATTCATACCCCAGCATCAAATCCCGAATCGATCCGAGGATCACTTCCGCGATGAGCTCCGCCGCTACCTCCGCCTTCGACGGCCTCCGTGTCGTCACTTTCGAGAGCCGCCAGGCTGGTCCGATGGCCGAGTTGATCACCCGACAAGGGGGCGTGCCGGTCGCGGCACCCGCCCTTCGCGAGGTGCCGATCGGCGACAATCCCTCGGTCCTCGCCTTCGCCGACCGCCTCATCGCCGGCGACTTCGACATGGTCGTCTTTCTGACCGGCGTCGGCACCCGCTTCCTCACCCAGGCGATCGAGACTCGGATCCCCCGCGAAACCTGGACGGGGGCCTTGACCAAAGCGAAGGTCGTCATCCGCGGTCCCAAGCCACTCGTCCCACTCCGCGAGCTGAAGGTGCGGATTGATCTCCAAGCCCCCGAGCCGAATACTTGGCGCGAGTTGCTCCTCGCCCTCGACGCGAATCTACCAGTCACCGGCTTGCGGGTCGCCGTGCAAGAGTACGGTAAGGCGAACCCCGAACTGATCGAGGGGCTCGAACACCGAGGCGCGACCGTCACGCGTGTCCCGGTCTATCGCTGGGCGCTCCCTGAGAACATCGAACCGCTTCGCCAGGCCATTGAGGAGATCGCGACCGGCCAGATCGGCGCAGTCCTGTTCACCTCGGCCCAGCAAGCCGTCCACATGCTCGAGGTCGCCACCACGATGGGTCGAGAGACCGAGCTCCGCGCTGCGCTGAGGGACCAGACCGTGGTCGGTTCCATCGGTCCTACCACCACCGAGACCCTCCGTGAACTCGGCCTCAGTATCGACCTCGAACCGGAGCACCCGAAGATGGGCCCGCTCGTGGCCACCGTCGCCGCAGGCTGGCGAGGCGTGGGCAAGCCGCGCCCCGCATCGGGCTAAGCCCAATACCGTTGAAATGGGCGCAAGTCACAGCCTCCTGTTACTTTGGGTTTGCTGAGAACCGAAGCAACAAAGAGGCTACGACTCGCATGCCACAAGGACATTGCACGCTGCCGGCCGATGACGCGGGCCGGATCTTGGCTCGCTTGGCGGGACTCGAACAGATTATCTCGCCCGCGGAGACTCGACAAGCGCTCGCGGCCACGGGTCGGGGCAATTCACGCTGCTGTCGGTTGTCGCACGAGATCGTTCTGTGGGTGGTGCTGGCCATGGGACTCTTGACCGATTTGCCGATCCGCCAGGTCTTCAAGCACTCCCGGCGGCCGCGCAAGGGCGAAGGGTCGCCCCATCGCTCGAGCCTCTGCGTTGCTCGCCAGCGGTTGGGCGTGGCGCCGGTGTGGTACCTGTTCCATCAAGTCGTTTGACCCCTGGCCCGGCCCGATACGCCGGGGGCGTTCTACCACGACTGGCGGTTGATGGGAGTCGACGGCACGATCTTCGAAGTCCCCGATTCGGAGGCCAATGCCAGCGTCTTCGCCCGCCCCTCGGCCGGGCCGCGCGGCGAGGGGGCCTTCCCCCAGGTCCGCAAACTCAGCCTGGTCGAGTTGGGGACTCACGTCGAACTCGGCCTGGTGGTGCGATCCTCGGCCCATGGCGACCAGTCGATGATCGGCGGCTTGTTCCGCCATCTGACGCCGGAGATGCTCCTGTTTTGGGACCGGGGATTCTTCAGCTACGAGCTCTGGCGGGAGATGACCGCCCATGAAGGCTTGCTCTGGGAGATGCAAGGGGAGCGGACGGAGCCGCGGCGGAATCGGATCAATCCGCGCATGATCAAGCGAAAGATGTCGAAATGGAAGAAGAAACGTCCCGAGCATCGGCGGATTCCGCCCTTAAGGAAAACCTTTTCAGAGACTGTGGTTATGTCTCGTTAAACGGTATTGGGCTTAACCCTTGTTCGCGCGGAGACGCGGAGCGAGAGGGGGGGGAGGCTGTTGACTGTTAATCAGTATATCAATAATTACCAATTCAATCTCATCAAGTTTCATCAATTCTTCTTCCTCCGTGTTCTCCGCGTCTCCGCGTGAGTCATCCCGAGAAAGCTCATGCGCCACCTCCGGCTTAACCCTGGTTCACGCGGAGACGCGGAGACGCGGAGACGCGGAGACGCGGAGACGCGGAGACGCGGAGACGCGGAGACGCGGAGAGAGAGGAGGGGAGGTTGTCGACTTTTGATCAATGCATCCATAATCTCCAATACCATCACGTCAAGTTTCATCAATTCTCCTTCCTCCGTGTTCTCCGCGTGAATAATCCCGAAAATAGTCAGGCTTCGCTGAGCCCGTTTTCCTCGACTGCGTCGTGATCGGCCCCGGCGTCAGCAATGGTTAAACAATCCCCGTAGAGTCGGCACGGCCCACTATCTTAACCTCCCCCCGCGTTGCCATTCCTGGTGCCTCGGGCAGCCGGGGGACGCGGCGACAATGTCAGTTCAACCCCCCGGTGGTCCGGCCTTCCGCAAGTCAATGCGATGATGCGAAAGGCTGGGCGGAATCGTCTCGGGATCCGACCGAAAAGCGGTGTGCCCGGGTCGGCCGTTCCGGACCTGGCCAACGCTCCTCCGTGCCGACCGCGAGGGCATCGCTCGAAATACAATGCGAGAAACAAGCCCCAATCGGCTCGCCGGGCCCTCGAAGAATCGGGGGCGGCCTGCCCGGTGACGTTGACCGCGAGAGCAGGACGGGCGCGGACGCCGATCAAGGGCGCCCAAGGACCGGACGAACGACGATCAGTCGTCGGCCCCGGGGGGCGGCGCGACCCCGAGGACCTCGCCGGCCTCGCGGCGCAGGACTTGGCCGAGGGCACGCTCACACCAATCCCACGCGAAGAGAGGGGACGCCGGATCGGGCTCGGCGGGTGCCACCGCGAGGGCGTGATCTGCCTCGGCGAGGGCACGGCGGGCCTCCTCGACCTGCCCGAGGCGCCGCCGGGCCATGGCGAGGAACAGGCCGGCGTGGGCCCGACCCCAGTGAGCGTCCTGCGGGAGGAGCCCGAGCGCTCGTGTGAGCGTCGCGACAGCCGCCTCGTGCCGGCCGGCGCGGTACTCGGCGGCCCCGAGGGCCGGCAGGAAGGCGGGCTCGTCGGGGTCGCTCGCCACGGCATGCCGGGCGAGCTTGAGCGGGCGCCCGGGATCGACCTCCACCGCGGGCGACCCGGTGCAGAAGATTGCGAGATGCCCGGCGTCGGACCGGCTGGTCGTCCCCCCGAACCGACGCAGCGCCTCGGCGCAGAGGGCGTGGTAGCCGTCGACGTCGCCCCCACGGAGCCTCAGCATCCCAAGCGGGAACCACGGGCCGGTCGACCTCGGGTGCCGCCACCGATCGGGATCAAGCCGCCGTGCCTCCTCGAAGCGGGCGATGGCCTCGTCGTGCCGGCCCAGCGCGGCGAGATGCTCGGCCAGTTCGCCGAGCGCGAGGAGGGCCACGTCGCTCGCCGCCCCCCGCTCGGCGCGGCGCACCTCGACCCCACGCTCGTGCAGCTTGACGAGCCCCTCCGCGTCGGCGGGGAGCAAGGCGAGGAGCCTCGCCTCGTTCTGGAGAACGAGCCGGTTGAGATCGTCCTCCGCAGTCGGCCACCGGACCGGTGCCCTGCCAGAGAACGCCCATGCCGCCCACAGCCTCGCCAGCTCGCGGTCGCCGCTTCCGAGGTGGATCAGGGCCATCAGCACCCAGTCGTACACATAGCCCACGCCCCGCTGTCCCCCGTCCCGCAGGGCGAGCGACCTGGTCTCCGCCTTCAGGGCGGCCTCGAGGTCGCCGGCGCGATATTCGGCCAGGGCCAGCCCCTTCCAGAACCCCGCCTCCTCGGGCTCGATCGCGACGGCCTCGCGGACCAGTTCGCGGGCACGGGCGACCTCACGGCCCGACGGCCGCCCCAGGGCCTTCAGTCCGCGACGTCAGGCCGAGTATGACGATCGGCGTCGCGGCCGGGGATTCGAGGCCCCCCCCCGCTCGGTCATGGGCATCGAGCAGCAACTCGACCTGCCGGCGCAGCGAGGGGTCGCCGCCGCAGGCCCGGTCGAGGTACGCCGACCGCTCGGCCGGCGCGGCGATCTCCAGCGCCTCGGTGAAGACGGCCTCGACGCTCGGGAACTCCACCCCCATCGTACGTCCCCCTAGGATGCGCGTCACGTCGTTCATCGCCGGCGACCCGCCCCGAAGTTCACGGTCCGGCAAGGTGGGGGACGCCCGAGCGACGTCGCTCGAATCCCCGCGCACGCCGGTCCGCGCGGGGAATGACGCCCTCCCAATATTATCCGCCCAGCATGCGAGGAAGTAGGCCACCCCGTGGGATGTCGCTTGCCGACCCTCCGATCACGGTGCCGAAGGCACGTTGCGGGCGCGATGGATTCGCACTTGGTTCATTTCTTCAAATCTTTGAGGGTCGGCGGTCCGCTGAGCCAGCCGAGCGACTCGAGGAATCGGTCGGCCTCGATCAGGGTCTTCGTCGTCCAGGGGTCTTTGTTAAAGAAGCCGTGCGACTGGTCGGCGTAGACGAACGCTTCGCAGCGCACGCCCTCCTTTCGCATGTTGGTCTGGAAGTCTTCGAGGGTCTTGACCGGGATCAAACGATCCTTCGAGCCGAGGAAGACGATGGTGGGCGGGTCGTCCTTGCTGACATTGTGGGCGGGCGAGAATTCCTTGTAGCGGTCCCTGACCCGGCCTATCCCCCAGCCGCCGGGGCCGTTGTCGATGACCGGGTTGAACAGGATCAGTGCGTCCGGCCGGGCCGACACCGAGGCGTCGTCGGCCGGGTCGTCCTGCCCCTCGACCATACCGGTGAAGGCCGCCAGGTGGCCGCCGGCCGATCCGCCGCCGGCCGCGATGCGCGCGGGGTCGATGCCGAGTTCGCCGGCATGGGACCGGACCCACCGCATCGCCGATTTGGCGTCCTGGCAGCATGCCACAGGCGGCGTGGCCTCCTTCTCGGAATTCTCCTTGCTCAGTAGCCGATACTCGACCAGAGCGCAGACCATCCCGCGCGTGGCGAGGTAGCGGGCCTGGGTGTCGAACTGACCGGGCCTGCCCCCAGTCCAGCCACCGCCATGGAAGAAGACCGCCCCCGGCCGATGGTCGGACGCCTTCCATCCCTCCGGCTTAACGACCCAGAGCCTCAACTTTCGTCCCTCAGCTGTCTTGTAAACGAACGGCTCGCCCGCGGGCGTCTCCGCCGGTCCAGCACCGGCCAGACACGGAATCAGCGTGAGCCCCAGCAGGAATTGCCTCGTCATCTTCGCTCCCCGGTTGTCACGAGAAAGGGCCGGTCATCCGACCGTCGGCCGGGCCCCGCGCAGGCCGCCGGCACCTTGCGGTTGTCGGCACGACTCGCATCGATCACGATTGCGACGAACATAGTGGCAGATCGGTCACCCGCTGACACCCACTTTCCAGCCGGAAGCACCGGGGTGCCGATCTCGCGACCCGTCCCGTCCGCCTCGGATTGGCGGATAGATTTGCTTGCATGCGGATTGCAAACGTGGTCTCAATCGATTGCCAACCGAAATTCCCGCTTTCTTTAGTGAACGTTGCAATACAGTAACAGTTTGCGGCCCGGGCCGCCTCCCACCGTCGGGTCCTATCCAATCGACCGTGATCCGCCGCCCGCAAACCCCACCAATCAGGCGTCCTTACGTTCGCTTACGGATCGTGACCACCCATGGCTGCCGACGTGACGGCGCCAACACGACTCGCGGTCCACGCTTGATCGGGTCTCAAGTTCACCTTGATATGAAAGACTGATACAGCCGGCCCAGGGACGGTTGTTACCACGGCCTCCAACACCATCCTCGCCCGTGCTCGGAGATCAGACACTCCCTATGCAAGTGGCGATTGTCAGGCTCACTGGCGGTATGGTCGTCCGCGACTGAACGAACCATGGCCAGTACAGCAGACCGATGCCGAGCTGTTTGAGATTGTTGGTGCACTGGATACGTCGGGACCGCTTCGCGGGCCGCCTGGACGGCCGGGAGCATGAACACGACGAGCACATCGATTCACTGCGATCGGAGTCGAGATGGTAGCGACCTGTCATCATTCGCCGTACGATGTCCGCGTTCCCAACGAGCTATGTGGAACAAAACCTCGTCGACCGACGGCCCCATAACGCCACCTCGGAATCTGTAGTCATCTCAGGAAAAAGCCTTATGAAAAGCCGGATGAACCCTTTCGTTGTTCTCGTCGCGGGACTCCTCCTGGTTGATTTCGTCGGAACCATGATGACGGCATCCGCGGCCGACTCCCTACGAGTCGGCGTGGCCGAGGCCGACATCACGCCGCCGGTCGGGTTTCCCATGGCGGGATACTATCACGAGCGCTTGGCCGACGGCGCAATCGATCCGCTCAAGGCAAAGGCGATCGTATTTCGAGATGCGCACGCTGAATCCGCGCTCGTCGTGTGCGATTTGATCGGGATCGCGACAGACCTGTCGCATGCGATTCGCAAACGAGCGTCCGAGAAGACCGGCATCCCGATCTCGCACATCGTGGTTTCGGCAACGCACTCGCACACCGCGCCCGATTATATGAAGGAACTGTACTTGAAGCTCGGCGGCGAGAAGCAAGCCCCGCTGCGAGCTGAATACATCGACAAGCTCATCAATGGTCCGGTCGAGGCGATCGTCAAAGCGCATGCCGCCGCCAAGCCCGCCGAGTTGGAGTTCGGCTCGGCGACGCAGTCGACACCCGTGTCGTTCAATCGCCGCTCGGTGATGCGCGACGGCAGCGTGAAAACGTGGCAGAGTCACGACAATCCCAACGTCGTCCGCGCAGCGGGACCGATCGATCCGGGGATCGCTCTGTTGACGGTTCGCGACGAGGCCGGCAAATCGCTCGGCATCCTCAGCAACTTCGCGCTACACCTCGATACCGTCGGCGGGACGAAGTGGAGCGCGGACTATCCGTTCTTCATCGAACAGTCGCTGCGCAAGGCATGCGGTTCGGAGGTGATCTCGATCTTCGCCACCGGTTGTTGCGGCGACATCAATCACGTCAACCCGCGCAGCAAGGATCGCAACAAGGCCGACTTTATCGGCAACTCGATTGGCGAATCGATTCACAAGCAACTGCCCCAATTGAAGCGACTCGAACGGGCGGACCTGGTCGTAAAATCGCAAGTCGTCCGGCTGCCGCTGCAAGACGCGACGAAGGAGGAGGTCGCCCAGTCGCTCAAGATCCTCGCGGCGGCCAATCGCCGAGAGGAAGTCGACTTCTTCGAGCACGTCACGTCCTATAAGAAGCTGATGCTCGACCATTTTCGGCACCGCGAGCCGCACGCGGTTGCGACGGAGCACATCACCTGGGGCCTCAGCCGCTCCCTGGCCGGCATCGGCGAGACGCTGCCGGTGGATGTAACGGTCATGACGCTCGGCCGCGACGTCGCGATCGTCTGCCTCCCCGGCGAGATCTTCGTCGAACTGGGAATGGCCATCAAGCAAGGCTCGCCCTTTAGCACAACATTGGTCATTGAACTCTCGAACGCCGTCGAGACCATCTACGTCCCGAACCGCGCCGCCTACGCGGGCGGTAGCTACGAAGTCACGAACTCCAGCCTGCAACCGGGCGCAGGCGAGATGCTAGTCGAAACCGCGCTCGGCCTGCTGCGCGCTGCGGCAATGGACACGCCGAGCGACACAGAACGCAAGCCCGCTCCCTGAGAATTCCTGCTCCAGAGGGTCGGCAAACGGCGGCCCTGGCGGTGCCAGGGCCGTGCGAGGCTTGTCGTGGCACGAAGCTCCAGGGACTTCGCCTGATGACGGCGGGCGATCGCGATGGCGTGGCCGAAACAAGCTTCGGCGTCCGGATTTTCCGGCTCAAGGGCCAGAAGGAACGCCCCCTTGAGTCGGTTCAATCATGAGTCATCGACATAAATCCCAATCTCCTCAATTTCCGTCAACCTCCTTCTGGGCAAGGAAATCAGGATGGTGGGCCGTGCCCACCCTGAGGGAAAGTTTCGGCCCTCACCGCGAATCAATCGTGAGCCAATCCTCACTTGGCAACGTGTTCGGCGAACATTTTCCGCAAACACTTATGCGTCTCTACTCACGCATCGGTCATCCCCTAGTAAGGCGACCGCATGCGTGATCGATTGAAAACTTTCTAGAGCGTCATCACTCGCCGGCCGCGGACGGCTTGAGCGACTTGTCGAAGAACCCGATCACCAGCGGGCGTAAGTCGCGTTGTTTCGGCTGAAGGTGGAACGTGTGAGGGGCGTCGGGGACCACAACCAGCTCATGCACGGTTCCCCCCTTCTGCAATGCGGCGGCGAATAGTTCCGACTGTTTCAATGCGACGGTCTTATCCGCCGTGCCGTGCAGGATCAAGACGGGCGGGTCGTTCTTGTCGGCATACGCGGTCGGCGAAGCCTTGCGGTAGAGATCAGGCGCCTCTTCACGCGACTTCCCAAGCATCGAAAGATCGTTATACTCCATCAACTCGGCCGGCCCGTAGAGGTCGACGGCGCACTGAACCCGGGAGGAGAACTCGCCATAAGGCCCGGCAGGATCCAGGCCGTCCTCCGGCCCTGTCACGCCAACCATCGCCGCGAGGTGCCCCCCCGCCGAGCCTCCGATCACGCCAATATGGTCGGCGTCGATCTGCAACCGTTCGGCATTTTTGCGCAGCCAGCGCACGGCGGTCTTGCAGTCGTGCAGGTTCTGGGGCCACGTTGGCTTCTCTTTGGTGCTGAGCACGTAGTTGATACTCATGCCCACGTAACCGTTGCGAACAAGGTTGGTCCCGATATTGATTTCACGCGCGGCCCCCTTGTCTCCACCCGACCAGCCTCCGCCATGAATAATGACCACGGCGGGCCGCCGTTCCCCCGGCGTCACACGGCTGGGAAGGTATAGGTCGGCCTTCTCGGCCCGACCCGCTTCAAGATACGCAACGTCGCGTTCGATCCGGACCCCCTCGGGATCCGCCTTGGGCACTCGGGGCCCCTGAGCAAAGGCGTTCGAGCCCGCCAACACAACGAGACTCAAGAGAGCCGTCTTTTTCAGCGTTCCTCGGTCGTGAAACATTGCAGTCCTTTATAAGAAATAATACGAGCCGCTCTCTACCAAACGGGTTCCAAACGTTCCAGCCCCCCGGTCGGCCCCCGACATCTTCGCTCCATCCGATCGGGAGTGCAATCGGCGCGTCCCGCGTACCCCCAACCCGCGAACCACACCGCAGTGAGAACGACAAGCGGTCTCCGACTTGACCTACGAACACGACCATCTTACTGTTGTCATTGCCTCTCATTCCGTTCTCGAACACGCGTAGGCGAGAACCATGGCACCGAAGAAATTGGCAACCGGACTCATTCTTTACTGCACACTTACGCATCTTATCCGAACGGAGTGCGCAGCGGGGCAGGAGCCCCCTCGAATGCCAGACCCGGTGTGGAAGCGACTGGGGCTGGCGGAACCCCCGACCCTGGAATCCGGACGGGGCGTAGGCGTCGTGATCCTCGACGATGCGGAGCTTCACCCTGCGCTGAGGCACCTGGGCAATCGCCTTAAACACGTGACAGTCGACACATGCGGTAACGTCACGTTGGTAGAACCGCTGAGTCGCGAGAAGATTCGCGAATTGGATCGAGTGGACGACAGCCACGGCGTCCCGTCGCTTCTCCAAATGGCTGCGGCCCCGTTCCAGGTGCGCGACGCGAGCTATATTGGGCTGGCGCCGGGAGCGACCTATTTCGTGGTTCCCTACGACGGCAGAGACGAGTGGCGAATGAATCGGGCCCTCGAGTGGGTCGTGGAGAACCGAGCGCATTGGAACATCCGCGTCATCCTCAACGCAGGCTGGCAGATCGCCTCGCCTACCGACCCCCGGTGGGATGGGCTTATCAAAAACACCCGCGAATACCCGGTCCCTCGCGCCTTGAAACGAGCGAGCGAGGCCGGCATCCTTGTCGTCGCGGCCAACGGCAATACCACGACGATTAACCTTCTACCACCAGCGGACTACCTGGCAGTCGGCGCCTACCACGACTCGGGGCGTGCCGATCCCAAGTTTCACCGGGAGAACCTTGACGAGCCCTGGGGCCGCAATGCAGACGGCCACCTCCGCCCCGACCTCCTGGCCCCGAAATATCACGTGCCCAACCATGTGGACTCCCACGGGGAACTCGGCGACTTCGGCGGGACCAGTTCGGGAAGCGCCCAGGTCGCGGGTCTCTGCGCCTTGCTCTTCGCTCGGTTTCCGAAGGCCGACGCACCCACCATGAAACACGCCCTGATCCGCTACGGTGATCGCCTCCCAGGCAGCAAACGAGCCGGAGTCCGTGTGAATGCGGCCCGAGCCATTCAGGCCCTGAACGACCAGGCCGTCTCCCCGCCCTGGCCCTTGGTTCCGCCGGTCGTGACCGTGACCGATCCCAACGTCTCCTTGGATTCGAAGGACGCGGTCGAACGGGCGCTCGCCATCTCGGCATTGGCCGAGAACCCCGCGCGATTTCGCCCGATCGGGAATGGAAGTGAAGGCAAAGAGCTCCGCCAGGTTTTCTGGCGATTCCTGACGGACGACTCACCCATGGTCAGAAAGGCGGCCTGTTCCGCCCTGCGTGGACCTGAATCGAAAAAAGAACGGACGCGGCTCTGGGAGGTCATGCAGACCGAACTGGACATGGGCGTGCGAGGCAATCTCGCGCTGCTCCTTCTGAGTGGCGCCGGCGAGGACCGGTTGGACGATTGGATTCCCCTGGCAACTGACCCCAACTGGACGTCTCGATGGTGCCTGGTCAAAATGCTCAAGGTTCACCATCCCGATGCTCCCCACCTCGAACACGCATTGATCCCTGAGGATATCGAGACGCTGGCAAAACCAATCCTCGACTGGTATGCAGAGAAGCTTCGATCGAGATGAATCGGTTTGAGCCAGCGAAGCGTATGGAGTAAACCTGCCACGGGGGTGGACGGTGATCCACACCCCCTCCCAAACGAGCGAGCGGGACGTCCACGGTCCCGGGAAGCTTTCCTCACAAGTGGAGAATGAACGACTCCGCCAATTCCGCGGTTTTTGATTATCTACAGGGTGGGATCCGCCATTCCCTTGAATTTTCTTGTTCTTCTATTTTCATCACTTTCGTTCGAGCTCGCGAGTGCGCATTCCTTGCATTTGGGGCGCAAGGTCGAAGAAGGTGTCGCGGTCGCGAATGATCGCCTGCGGAAGAAGTTGATCGGTCTGGGTCCGGACTCCGGAGTGCTTGCGGATGGCGGTTCCGATGGCCATGACCTCGACCAGGCCGCCGCCAAGCTCGTAGATGAAAACCTTGATCCCGATGACTCCGTCGGCTTTGAGCTCCTCGGCCTCGAGGCGGATATGCTCGAGACAATTTTCGCGGGCGTCGTAGATCAACTGGGTGACCTCGCTGATCTCGCCGCGGCCGAACGACTGAAAGAATGCCGAGATTCCGCCGAGAAGGCCCAGCGAGTAAACCGAGGTCCCCAGGACCAAGCGGAGCGGCGAGTAACCCATCTGGGTCAGATTCCAGAGCTCTTCGCCGGTCAACTCCGACGTCACCGGGCGCTTCGGCTGGCCCAGGACGGGGTTGTACGAGCCGGTGCCCACGAGCAACATCTCCCGCACACCGACGCCGAACGGGAGGATCCGGGTGATGATGTCGACCACGGCGTTGCAACCACGCTCGGCGGCTTCGTTCTCGAGTCGCTCGAGCGCGAGGTGCCGGGTGTGGTTATACATGTCCGAAAATTCTTTGATCTCGCCGCGACGCGCGATCATCTTGAGGCTGCCGGTGATCCCCCGACCCACACCCAAGGCATACGCCACGTTCCCGATGACGAAGTGTCTCGGTTCGTAGCCCGAGTCGAGCTGGCAGTAGAGGTCTTGCCCCGAACAGGCCGTCGAAAAGAAGGGCCCCGAATAGTTGTCGCCGTGGATCGCCGATCCGACGGCCAGGAACTCGATCATGTTGCCGACGGGCTTGAGTTCCGAGGCCACTCCGGTCAAGCCGTGGGCTCCATGCTCGATCGCTTCGTTCTCGAGCCGGCCGATCGCCGCATGCCGGCCGTCGGCAATGAGCTGAGTGACGCTGGCAACCTCACCACCAGCCAGCGTTTTGAGGCTGCTCGTGATCCCACGGACGAAGCCAAGCGAGTAGACGCTGTTCCCTACGACGATGTTGCCCGGACTCCAGCCTTTGCGCGTCAGGCAGAAAATCTCATTGCCTGACAAACCACTCATGAGCATGGCCAACCCCCAAATATTCAGCGTCTCGTCTCGAAAACCCGAACGGGATGACCACCCACGGCACATCCGTTTCCAAGTGCTTCGCTAAATTCGGCTCATTCTTCAGAAAAGAGGGTCGAAACCGACCCCGCCTAACGCATTGACACAAAATGAGTTCAAAACCATCGCAAGGGACGTGGCAATCACCTCGAGATCCTTCACGAACTCACCAAGAACTGGCCTTGATGTCCTCCGATCCCCCAAGCTCGGTCCGTCACCACCAGCCAGCGGACTCGGTGATCGGCCGACCATCTTTTCTCGTCACATGTTGACTCTGACTCGCTCTAATTTTCCGGGAAATCTGAACTGAGATCGATTTTCACTTGAGTTCCCCACGACTGGATGGATGAGCCAGTGACCTACCCGAATGCAATTCCCTCGATTCTCTCCGCATCGGTGACCTATCGTTTCTTGAGGAGCAAGAGAGGGAGAGGCTCCAGCCCATCCCGTTGGTGCACCTCCTCAGGAATGGTGTCGCAGGTGTCTTGTCTCCACCAATCCTCCTGATCCAGGCGGCCCGAGCTCGGTGGCGCAATTTCGAAGCCATCGCGTAGTGGATCCCGAGGTGTTCCGCCCCATGAGTTCGGACTCGGTTGATGCTTTGATCGATTCCCTCTGGCAGGGACGGTTGGTCGAGCCCGATCGGCTCAAGGAACTGGCTGCCGGCGGTCGCGACTTGCCCGACTCGGCTCCCGCACTTGCGGCCGACCTCGTCCGTCGAGGGGTACTCACCTCCTTTCAGGCCGACGAATGCCTGGCGGGGCGCGGATCGCAACTGGCGGTCGGACCCTATCGACTTCTCGAGCCTCTGGGAGCGGGAACGCGCGGGCGGGTCTTCCGAGCGCGACACGACACAACGAACCAAGTCGTGGCCCTCAAGTCGTTTCCTTCTCATCGCCTTCCCGGGGCCGGCGCAACGGACACGCACCGGTTCCACCGCGAGGCTGAGGCCGCAACACGACTGCGTCACCCCAATCTTGTCACCGTGCTTGATGACGGAACGGCGGACGGTAACGCTTACCTGGTCATGGAGCTCGTGGAGGGAATCGACCTCCCCCGGTTTCTGGAGCTCCACGGCCCCCTGGAGCCCTTGCAGGCGAGTCGCTATGCCCAGCAGGTGGCACTCGCGCTTCAGCACGCCTATGAGCGGAGGCTGGTCCCCTGCGATGTCGCCTTATCCGACCTGATCGTCACGGATCGAGGAGCGTCGGTTAAACTGTTGAGCGCGTGCCGTGGCCGACTCGGACCGAGCTCGCTCGGCCTGGGGGAATTCAATTTCGGCAGCTTGCTCGAACCGGACTCTGCGGGACAGGCCGAGCTTTCGCCAACCCTCGAATCCGAAGCTGTTCGTGAAGACGCCCAATCGGCCATCCTTGGCCTCGGTCGCGTGCTCATGTTGATGCTGGCCAGCCGCCCCGTTCGAGTCGACGACGAGGCGGACCACCAAGGTGAAGATTCGGCCCCTCCACTTCCGGCGGAGCTCGCCCTGATCGTTCGAACGATGCTGGCCGAACACACCGCCCAGCGTTACGCGACCCCCGCCGACTGCGCCGAGGCATTGGCTCGCTATTGCTCACTTCCCACTCCCAACGACAAGGCGGCAGCAGTCGCCGCTCTCGCAGAAGCCCCCTCCACGCCGCTCGGACCTCAGAAATCCGCGTTATCAACAGTGGCCCGTTCCTCGTTCGCCTTCGTCGTGACGATCCTTCTCGGCAGCTTGGCCGGGGCGGCGATCACCTGGTTCTCGTCTGACGCCCCAACCGGCTCGCCAGAAGCGGTTGCCTCGACGCTCTCCGAGCCATCGCCCCTCGATGCCATGGAGCAGGGGCAGGGGCGGGCTGACGATCGGCCTCTCCCTGCCAAGCGACGGGTCGAGAATCCCCCACCCGACGATCCCCAATACCAGGCGCTGGTACAGGCCGGGATCGCCGACCTCAAACAGAATGCGATTCCCGCGGCGCTCACCCGACTCGGCGACGCCATCCGCCTCAGGCCGAACCTCACGGCCGCGTACACGCGCCGAGCCGAGGCTTACTCGAAGTGGGAGGCCCACCGCGACGCCGTGGCCGACTGCAACCAGGCAATCCTGCTTGATCCCAACAATTCCGTCGCCTACCGCCTGCGCGGAGCGGCCCTCGCCAATCTGGGTGATGCCGAGGGCGCCATCGCCGACTCCACCAAGGCGATCGAACTGGACGCCAGCGATGCTCATGCGTTTAACACCCGAGGCGTCGCCCGCTTCAGTCGGCAGGAGTTCCGTTCCGCGTTCGATGACTTCTCCGCGGCCGTGCAGATCGACGAGACGCTTGCAGGCGCTCTCGGCAACCTTGCCTGGCTCCTCGCGACGGCCCCCGACCAGGGGGTCAGAAACGGTTTCCTGGCCATTCGATACGCCAGGCGGGCGTGCGAACTGACCCACTGGAACGACCCGGTGCAGCTCAAAAACCTGGCCGCCGCGCACGCGGAGTGTCGCGAGTTCGACCGGGCCATCCAGTATCAAAAGCAGGCCATGGCTCGTGGCCGGAATCTTCCGGGTACCGTGGTCGATCAATATCAATCGATGCTGAACCGCTACCTGACGGGACAAGCCGCCCAGAAGAGAGCCAATCCCTCCGCCAATGAACGAGAGATCAACCCACGTCGAGCCCTGCCTTCTCCGGTTCCCTCCGCCACGGAAGTGTATCGCGGGGCCCAACGTTCCACTCGGCCGTTCTCGCCGTTCCCCGGCATGGCGCAAAGCACTCGGCTCCCCTTCGTCCCGCTCCTCGAATCGTGACGACTTTCTCTGCCTTCGTTGACGATTCAGTCCCGTCGGCTTGTCAGACTCGTCCCATGCCAGCCGATTTTCACTCCGACCCGACCGCCTGACCTGAGACAGCCGGGCCGAGGAAGCATTGACTGGTCTCGGCATTCCCAGGCTCTCCCCGTTCCGATTAAACTCACCGCAAAAGGAGATGCGCATGTTCCACGCAGAGAGTCTGACGCTTGCCACCAAGGGCCGTGGCACTTACGAAATCACCCGGCCGATCCAGCAAATCGTGGCCAACGCCGCAATCGAGCGAGGGCTCTGCACGGTCTTCGTGCACCATACGAGCGCCTCACTGATCGTCTGCGAGAACGCCGACCCCAGCGTTCGACATGACCTGGAGCGGTACTTCGCCCGATTGGTCCCTGATGGAGATCCCATCTTCAACCACGTGGACGAAGGAATCGACGATATGCCCGCTCACATCCGGTCGATCTTGACGCAGACATCGATCACGGTCCCGGTGGCCCGCTCACGATGCGACCTGGGAACCTGGCAGGGGATTTATCTCTGGGAGCATCGTACCGCCCCCCACCAGAGACGAATCACGGTCTCGGTGGTAGGATAATCATGCGGGCGTTCCGAAATCCGTCGGACCGACCGAGTGACCGATACGTCCGAGGTCAACAATGACTCAAATCGCTCAACGTCAAGGCAGTGGAATCCTCCGACGTGAATTCCTTCAAGTGGGATTCTCGGGCGTACTCGGAATCGGCCTCCCCCAGTTTCTGGCGGGGCAGGCGGCGGGCCGCCAGGTTGAACCTCGCGCCTCGTCCCGGCCACGGGCCAAGTCGGTCATCCTGGTCTTCCTGACCGGCGGACTTAGCCATATCGACAGCCTCGACATGAAGCCCGACGCTCCCGACGGGATCCGCGGTGAATTCCAGCCGATCGAGACTTCGGTCCCGGGCATCCGGATCTGTGAACACCTCCCCCACCTGGCGGAGCAGGCCGGAAAGCTAGCGATCGTCCGCTCGATCTCGCACGGGCAGACGAACCATCTGAATGGCACGCACCAGGTGCTCACCGGCCACTCTCAACCGGGCGCCTTCTTCGATAAGATCGCCTCGCGGGATGACTACCCGTGCTACGCCTCGGCGGTCGACGCGATCCAACCCCGGAGCGATGGCGTTCCCAGCGGCGTGATGCTCCCCACCTATTTGATGGAGGGCCCGCTGACCTGGCCGGGGCAGCATGCCGGCTTCCTGGGCCCGAAGCACGACCCCTGGCAAATCAAGCAGGACCCCAATTCACGCGACTTTCGCGTGGAGAGCCTGGCGATGCCGTCAGGGTTCGGCATCGAGCGACTCCAGCGGCGTCGAGAGCTCTTTGAGGAGATCGCCACGCAACGCGATCGGTTCGGGGCGGCATCCTCCCCGGCGAAAGATCCGCTCGACGCCCAGCGCGAGCTGGCCTACTCCTTGATTCTCTCCGGCAAGGTCGCCCGCGCCTTCGAACTGGAACGCGAAGACCCTCGGATGCGCGACCGCTACGGACGCCACATGTTCGGGCAGTCACTCTTGCTCGCCCGCCGGCTCGTCCAGGCCGGTGTCCCTCTCGTCCAGGTCAATATGGGCCGGGTCCAGACCTGGGACACGCACTCCGGAAATTTCAAGTCGCTCAAGGAGCGGCTGCTCCCCCCCACCGATCGCGGAGTCTCGACGCTCCTTGAAGACCTAGGCACGACCGGTCTGCTCGACGAGACGCTGGTCGTCATCGCAGGGGAGTTCGGTCGGACACCTCGGATCGGCAAGAGCACGGGAAACAACAACGGACAAGACGGTCGCGACCACTGGGCGAAGGTCTTCTCGGTCGCCCTCGCCGGCGGTGGAGTGCGCGGAGGGCAAGTGATCGGACAGTCGGACAAGATCGGCGCCTATCCCGCCAGCCAGGCATACACGCCCGCCGACCTCGCCGCCACCATCTACCAGTCGCTCGGGATCGATCCCGCCACCGAGCTTCGCGACCGACTCGATCGTCCCATCAGGCTCTGTGAAGGCAAGTCGATCTCACGGCTCTTCACAGCCTGATTCGAGGCGATCCGTGAGCAACTCTTCCAGACAAGAAAGCGGGGAGTGTCAACTCCCCGGGGCCGCGATCAACCCTGCACCTTGCTCCTCGCCTCAGGCGATCTTCTTGCGGCCCTCCGACTGGTCGAAGAGAAGCTCGAGGTTCGCGTTGGCAGGCAGCTCCTCCGAAGCGGATTGCACCAATTCGTTGAAAACCCCGCCCCGACAGACCAGCTCGTTGTAAGCGCCACTTTCCACAATCTGACCGTCCTTGAAGACCAAGATCCGGTTCGCATCGCGCAAAGTGGTCAAGCGGTGGGCGACCAGAATCACCGTCCGGTCTACGCGGGCCGCGGTGATCGCCTGCTGGACGAGTCGCTCACTGATGTTGTCGAGGGCGGAGGTGCCCTCGTCGAGGATCAGGATCGGGGGATTCTTCAAAAAGACACGCGCCAGGGCGATCCGCTGGCGCTGACCGCCGGAGAGGTTCTGGCCGCGTTCGGAGACCAAGGCGTCATAGCCACCGTGCATGGCCGTGATCTCGTCATGGAGACAGGCCAGCCGAGCGGCGTTCTCAACCTGCTCTCGGGTGACGTCCTTCTGGCCGTATGCGATGTTCTCGGCGATCGTGCCGGTGAAGACGAACGGGTTCTGCCCGACATAACCGATGAGGTCGCCGATCGCGTCGCGCGAGACCGATTCGATCGGAATTCCACCGAGCATGGCCCGACCGGCACTCGGATGAGTCAGTCGCACCAGCACACGCAACCAGGTCGACTTGCCCCCTCCGGAACGCCCGGCGACCCCAATCGTTTCTCCGTGGCGGATCGTCATCGAGACCCCGTTGAGAGCCCGCCTCGGTCGGCCGTCGGCCGCCTTGTAATCGACGTGCAGGTCATCCGCGACAAACACAGGTTCCCCGAGGACGAGTGACGGCTCTCCGGCAGGCGCCGGCTGGAACGATCGATCGACCGGCTCAGCGAGAATATCGATCAAATCGCCAACCCTGAGACTACACTCATGGGCCTCGTCCACAAACCGATGGACCTCGTTCAAGGGGGTCATCACGCTGAGGAACAGGACCGAGAAGGTGAGAATGTCGCCGTTCTGAATCTGGCCGTTGACGAAGAGGTAGATCGCGAAGGCAATGACGAGCAGGTGAAACAACCCCTCGTTCAGCGCCTTGCCACAACCGAAGAGAGACATCTCGAAGTGATGACGAATCTCCTTGGCCCGTCGACGCTCGGCCGTCCGCTCGACCCGGAGCACCTCCTGGCAGTGCGTGTTGGCCGCGCGGATGTAGTCGATTCCTGAGAGTTGCTCGACAACCGTCCCATCCATCGCTTCACGATTGCGGAGCAAGTCGAGCCGGACCCCTTTCTGGGTCATGAGCTGCCACATCGTGAGCGAGATCGAGATGGGGACGACCCCGGCCATCGCCAGTGCGATGCCGGGCTGCTTGGAAAGCGTGGCCGCAATCGCGAAGCTTCCCGTCAAGATCGCCGGGATGAAGTCGAGGAAGCTCATGCGGAGAAATCGCACGAAGCCGTCGACACTCCGCGTGATTCGTCCGTGGAGCGCACCAACCTGTTCATGGCTCAGAGCCGAGAGATCGACTTTCATCAGGTGGGAGACGAGGCGAACGCACATGTCTCGATCGATTCGAGTGCAAGCATTCTCCACCAGAAAGCGGCGGAGCACGTTCAGGCCCTCTCTCATCAAGTAGAAGCCACCGATCAAGGTCAGATAGAACAGGGCGAGCCGGGTTACGGCCCACTTTTCCACCTGCTGCTGGATTTGTTGGTTGACGGAGTTGACCACAGTTCCCAGGAGCAGAGGAATCGCGGTGCTGGCGGCGCTGCCGAGTCCCATGACCACGACGGCCACTCCCAGAGCCCATCGATGGCGTGCGGGG
The DNA here is from genome assembly GCF_045290345.1 of Singulisphaera photorubra. Classification (GTDB taxonomy): domain Bacteria; phylum Planctomycetota; class Planctomycetia; order Isosphaerales; family Isosphaeraceae; genus Singulisphaera. The sequence continues at coordinate 10,538,589 of NZ_CP155447.1, forward strand.
ATCAGCCTCCAAACCTCTCGGCCACGCACCGCTATGGTTTGTAATTCAAGCCAGATTCCCTTGACTGGCCTCTCCTGTCGCTGCGCCATGGTCGTTCCTTACCATCCCAAAAAAAGAAGTGACTCACGACGACACCAGCCACGGGGAGAAGACGTGACAGGTGGCCGGTGAAGTTCGTAAGCGTGACTATCGATTGGCAGTGCGAAACGTCCTGTCCGCTAGAGCCATTGGTCGGCGAGGTGCATTGCGCTTGGCCCCGACCAACCGGACGTAACTTTCCCGACGGGATCGAAAAGGAAATCGCATCGAGAAGGCTAGATGAAAGTGAGTCGAATTTGCGGTCGCGTCAGACCGTCACCACTCGATAGCAACCGCCGTGCCACTGTCAGTCAGTTCCTTCCCCACAGTGCCGGCCGATCCAAGCTCGCGGCAATCTCAAATTCTCTCATCAAGAAATCTCTGAGATCGTGGAGCCATAAATTTTTTGTTGCATTCACGCCAAAGACCGTTACAATCGATGCGACGTGACCGAGAGAGAGGAGGCCGCGCTCCATGCACGACCGCGTCGGACGGACGGGCTTCCCCGTCGTTCATTAAGCGAATCCATCCCATAGATTCCGTTCGTTCCTACCACTCTCTACGGATGGAATGGGTCAGGACGCAAATCGGATTGCCGATTTTTTTTCATTTCACGCGTCGGCCCGCCCCGGTGACTTCCGGCTCCAACGCAAATCTTTGTCGGTTTGCCGCGCCATCAGCATGAGCAGCTTTGACGTATTGAGACCGGCAGGTGCGCACAACGACTCGCATTTCGGCACCGTCGAATCCGAATGAGAAACGATGGTTCCGTCGAGAAAACTCGTTCAAAAACCCCGCATTTTACCTCGTTCACAGATAAACCCGAGGTAGACGAGCGATTCCCCGAGGAATCCGGCTCGAGACGCAAGTTGAAGAGTACCTGGCGCAACATTTGCAGAATTGGTGCTGCGAATCACGATCGGTCTATATCCTTGGAAATTGAGGCACGTTGATAATGAATCGCGAATTCCCCATGACCTCATCGCTGAATCTTGACGCCCTGCCAGCGTCCCAGGATGTCGCCTTTGAGCACGCGGGGAGAGCGACCGAACGGCTGGGATGGAATCTATCGCCCGTGGTTCCGGCCCTGGAACCCGAGGAGGAAACGCTGGTGATTGACGACCGCTTCGGCCAGAGTCCGTCTCAACTGGTGGAGAGTCGATTGACCAGGAAGCTTCAAGAAACCTCCCTACCGGTCAGCCACCTCCAGACGCGAACTCTGATCCGAAGACGCTGAGAATTTTTGCTCCCGCAAGGAGACCTGCACACAATTCATGCAGTGCATGCCTCTTTACTCACCTTTTCAGAGCCAGCGAAGCATTCGATCTGAGGGAGAAATCGAGCTCTCCCCCTGATCGAGATTGGTAAGGCCCGCCACACATCGCGGGCCTCACGGCGGCCGCTTGATCTCAGCCGGGCGGGCGCAACGGATCGCCAAGGACCACGTAAACCTCGTGTTCTTGCTCGTCGCTGGCGAGAGGGATTCTCCCCGCGTCAACGACCTCGCCATCGAGGGTCACACGGAGCACCCCCTTCTCGACCCCCTGTGGGTTCGTCACCTTGATCCGGTACACGGCCGCACCGTGCCGGTAGGTGATCTCGAACCGTGGCCAGTTCGAGGGGATGCAGGGATCGATGACGAGGGAGTCGCCCTCGCGCTGAAAGCCGAGGATCGACTCCAGGCCGACGCGGTAGAGCCAGGCGGCCGAACCGGTATACCAGGTCCAGCCGCCGCGGCCAGTGTGGGGTGAGAGGCCGTAGACGTCGGCCGCGACGACGTACGGCTCGACCTTGTAACGCGCGACCGCTTCGGGGCTGTCGGCGTGATTGATCGGATTCAGTAAGCCGAAGAGTTCGGCCGCGTGGTTGCCCCGACCTTGGAGAGTGGCGGCCAGCACCACCCAGGTGGCGGCATGGGTATACTGCCCTCCGTTCTCACGAATCCCGGGAACATAGCCTTTGATGTAACCGGGTTCGAGCGTTCCCGTATCGAACGGGGGCGTGAAGAGGAGAATGAGCCCGTCGTCGCGACGGACCAGACGCTCGTCCACCGCCCGGAGCGCCTGCGCCGCCCGTTTCGGATCGGCGGCGCCGGAGATCACCGCCCAGGTCTGCGCGATCGAGTCGATCTGGCACTCCTCGTTTTCCGCCGAGCCAAGCGGAGTTCCATCATCGAAGTAAGCACGGCGATACCATGCACCGTCCCACGCTTCCTTCTCGATGGCGGAGCGGAGCAGCTCGGCCTGTTCGCGGCACCACTTGGCCTGGGCCAAGTCACCGCGGGCCTCGGCGAGCGGAGCGAACTGGTGGAGGATCGTCACGAGGAACCAGCCGTCCCAGACGCTCTCCCCCGTTCCTCCCGCACCGACCCGGTTCATGCCGTCGTTCCAGTCACCCGTCCCCATCAAGGGGAGTCCATGTGCTCCAAGCTGCATTCCTCTTTTGAGTGCAAGCAGACAGTGTTCATAAAGTGTTCCCGACTCGCCTGCGATCGCGGGCACCCCATAATCCTCTTCCTGCGTGGGTGCGAGGAGATGCCCCTTCAGGTACGGAACGCGTTCGTCGAGGACGGTGGCATCACCGGTCGTCTTGACGTAGTGGCTGACCACGAAGGGGAGCCAGAGCAAGTCGTCGGAAAAGCGCGTGCGAACGCCTCGACCGGCGGGTGGGTGCCACCAGTGCTGAACGTCGCCTTCGAGAAACTGTCGCGACGCTGCGCGGAGCAGATGGGCCCTCGCTTCGTCCGGAGCGCCATGGACGAGCGCAGCCACGTCCTGGAGCTGGTCGCGGAAGCCATAAGCGCCTCCCGACTGGTAGAACGCCGAGCGGGCCCAAAGGCGGCAGCTCAGGACCTGATAAAGGAGCCAGCGATTGAGAACGAGGTCCATGGCGGAATCGGGCGTATGGACCTGTACGGTGGTCAGTACCGCATCCCATTGCGTTCGAACGGCCTGGATCACGGCGTCCGCCTTCCCCGGCTCCCGCACGCGGTGAATCAGGTCGCGGGCGTCCTCGAGCGTCTCGGCTTCGCCGAGGAAGAAGAGGATCACCTTTTCTTCGCCGGGAGCCAGCTCGAACTTGGTTTGAAAGGCAGCACAGGGATCGCTCACCGCTCCCGCGCGGCCCGACAAGTCGACCCGTCGGAGCGCGGCGGGGGCATCGATCGAACCGTTCCTCCCGAGGAATTCCAGACGATCCGCCGTCAGGGTTCGCGGGCGGAGGCTGATATCGGCAAAGGCGACCCTCGTGGCGAAGTCGGCACGGAACGAGTTACGGGCCAGGAGCGCTCCGGTCTCCTCATCGATCTCGGTGACGACGTGCGAAGCGGCGACGTCTCGGGTCGTTCCCAGCACCCATTCGGCGAAATAGGTGGCTGAGAGCGATCTCGGCTGATCCCCTGTGTTGCGCACTTTGAGTTGGATCAGCTTGACCGCATCCTCAGGGGGAACGAGCAGGAGCAACTCGTGGGCAAGCCCATGAGTGTGCCGCTCGAAGACCGAGTAGCCCTGGCCGTGCCGGACCAAGGTCGCCGCCTCCGAAGGGACGGGCAGGGGGGTCGGCGACCAGACTTCTCCGGTCAGCTCGTCCCGGAGGTAGACCGCCTCACCCGCCGGGTCGGAGATCGGGTCATTATTCCAGGGCGTGAGCCGGTTCCCCTGGCTGTTGCCAGCCCAGGTGTAACCCGAACCTGCCTCCGAGACGAGAAACCCGATCGCAGGGTTGGCAATCACGTTGATCCAAGGAGCAGGAGGCAAGTCCAACGTCGGGCTCGACTCGGGCACAGGGCGACCGTTGAGCGGCGTTTCCGGCCGGGGATGCGAGCGAACGAGCACGCAATACTCACGCCCTTCCTGGTGGAACCCTCCCAGACCGTTCGCGAACTGGAGGTCGGCCGGAAGCGTGATCTCGGGGTTGACCCAACGTTCCGGTTTCCGGCGGGCAACGAACGGCTCGGGAGGCGCCGGCAACCGCTCCACGCGATCGAGCTGGCTGGCCAAAGGCCCCCGATCTCCCACGAGGACGACGCGCGCCGCGGCCTGAAGCAGGAGCAGGTCCTCAGCAGGCGCGTAGGCCGATTTTCTGACGAAGATGCCCCCCGGCTTATCGAGCAGATCATGAGCATCGCTGGAACGCACAAGATCGAGCAACTGTTGATTCAGTTCCTCGAAATAGCTGGTGGGCTGCTCGTTGAGCAGAACCAGGTCGGCCACGAGCCCTTTGAGCCGCATGTAGGAGTGCGCAGTGAGAACCTGGCGAGCCAGAGGAATCTCGCTCCCCTCGGCGATACGGACCAGGATGATCGGCAGGTCGCCCGAGATGCCGTAGCGCCAGAGGGCCGGCTGCCCTTGACGGTTCGCCGCGAGCAACGGAGCAGGCGCTCGGAGCGCCGAGCCGGCGAAGAGGAGATGCGCCGCGAGACGCTGAAACAGGTGTGCCTCCTCCGGCGACCAGTTGCGATGGCGGTGCTCGACCTGACTATGGGCCCAGGCGAGTTCAAAGGCACGTGCCACCGCGCTCGGGTCGTGGTACTGGTCGGCCAGCGCAAGGGCATCCTCTCTGGTGTCGGCGACGGCCGTGGTGAACGCGACGGTCGCCGACTCTCCCGGCTCGAGCCGGACCCGCCGCCTCAGGCTCAAAATGGGGTCGAGGACCGGGCCGGTCGTGCCGGATAAGACCGCGCCGGGGTCGAGCGCCGCGGGATCGGCCGGAGTACGACCCCGACCGAGGAATCGGGCGCGATCGGTTTCATACTCGGCCTCGCCGATGGAACTCCGCTCGACCGCCGAGACGTGCACCGCCCAAATCGGCTGCTGCTCGTGCGACCGGGGCCGCCGCCGGCAGAGCAGCGCCTCCGAACCGGGGAGCCATTCGGTCTCCAGAAAGAGCTTGCCAAAGGCAGGGTGGGCCAGGTCGCCGCCACGCGAGTTGAGGACGACCTCCGTATAGCTGGTCACCTCGAGCTCACGAGCCTGCTGATCGCGATTGGTCAGCGTCAGCCGTCGAACCTCGGCGAACTGTTCGGGCGAGACCGTGATCTCGAGCAAGCTCTCGATGTCCGCGTCAATCCGGCGGAACGACGCCTTGTCGGAGGAGAAGACGACCTCGTAATCCTTGGTGACCCGACGGACCGGATGATGGCCGGCCGACCAGAAGAGCCCGCGACCGACGTCGCGAATATAACAGAACTGCCCGTGGGCATCGCACGTCGCGTCTTCTCGCCATCGGGTGACATCGAGCCCTCGGCAAGCGCTGAAGCCCGAACCGGCATTCGTCACCATCACATGATATTGGGAATTCGAGAGCAGATGAGTCCGCGGCGCGGGCGTATGAGGCGTGGTCAATCGCCGGCTCATGAGGGGGATCCCTTCGCGATTGGCACCGGCCGTGGCCATGGTCGCATCCGACGGCCCGGTGAGCGGTGCATCGCGTGGAATCCGTTCCTGGAGCAAGAGCTCGGCCGCTCGGACCATTGGGTCGGCATGAAACCGGCGGGTCATCGGCTCATCCAACAGGGCGTTGGCCAGGGCGACCAGGCTCATCCCCTGGTGGTGCGCCATATAAGACCGGACAACCACCGACCGCTTCCCCTTGGGCACACGCTCGGCCGTGTAATCGACCGCCTCGTAGAAGCCATACAACCCCTCGGCCCCTTCTTCCGCCAGCGTGCGGAGATTCGCCAGCGCCTCCCGAGGGACGATCATCGCGGCGAGGGCCGTCGCATAAGGCGCGATCACCAGGTCCTGGTCTAAGCCCCGCTTCAGCCCGAGACCCGGCACGCCGAACGACTGGTACTGGTAATCACCATCAACATACTGCGCATTGAATGCGCTCTCGGAGATTCCCCAAGGGACCCCGGTCTCACGGCCGTACTCGATCTGGCGGGCCACGGCCGTCCGCGCAGCCTCGGCCACGATCGTACCGGGTAACGCCTTGATCAGGAGACGAGGCATGAGGTACTCGAACATCGTCCCCCCCCAGGAGACGAGTCCGACGCGACCTGCAGTACTGAGGAAGGGACGGCCGAGCTGAAACCAGTGGCGACGGGGCGCATCGCCCCGCGCGATCGTCAAGAAGCTCGTCAGGCACGACTCCGATGCGAGCAGGTCGTAGCACGCCCCATCGAGCCGGCCCAGGACGAGATTGCTGCCAATCGAGTACAGGTTGCGCTCGGGCTTGTAGAGCGGCTGGAAGTCCATGACGTCGGCCAGCGCCTCGGCCTGAATCGCCAGCTTGCGGATTCGGTCGCGCAACGTCGAGGCAGCAGACTCCCGGACCGCCGCCGCCAGGCTCCGCAACCCGTCGCTCGCTGGATTGGACGTGGCCAACGCTTCCAACTCGGCGGCAAGAGCCTCGGCCCGATCGGACATCACAGCCACGCTCGCCCGCTCCACGAGCGAGTTACGCGCCGACTGCCAACGTCGCAAGAGGTCGTCCGTCGGCCAGGGGACATTCCCCTTCGCCTCCCAGTCGCGCAGCGGGCTCAACCAGGGGGCCAGCGAGGCCAGCTCAGCCCGGCGCTGGCGGACCTGCTCGCCGAATCGTCGTGGCCAGGTTTCCAGCAACGACGCCTTTGTGGGGGGGCCGCCTGGCTTCGTTCGCGGTTCGGCCGGCGGAGCTAGCCCCTCGGGCAACTCGCTGAGCAAGGTCCGGATCCGGCCGATCAGGCCACTCGCCGCCCAGTCCAGTTCACCCAGCCACTCGTCCCATTCCAGCAAGTCAAGGGAGGGGGGGGTGGTGAGTTGCCGTTCGATTCGTTGAAAGTCTTCCTCGAGCGCTCGGTGCGTCGCCTGCGCGGGTCCTCCGGAGGGGAGCTTGAGCCTGCGAACGGCATCGACAGCCAGCCCGAGCGTATCGGCCAGCCCCGCGGCGATCTGCATGTCCAGGACCGGACTTTCCGCCTTCTCCCTCAATCCTTGTTTGAGCGCGACGAGGCAACCGAGCAAGTTGCCGCTATCCACGGTGGAGATATATGCAGGAGGGAGCGGACGAAGTGTTCGGGTATCATACCAGTTGTAAAAATGCCCCCAGTGCTTCTCCATACGAGCAAACGTATCGAGCGTCTTCTCGAGCCGCTCCGCCAAGGTTCCGAGCCCGATATAGCCCAGGTCGTGGGCGGCCAGGGTCGAGAGCAAGAGAAGCCCTTGGTTCGTCGGCGACGTGCGATGGGCGACGCGACCGTCCGGCTCTTCTTGATAATTGTCGGGGGGGAGCCAGTGGTCCTCGGCGCCGACGAATGTCTCGAAGAAGTGCCAGGTTCGCCGCGCGACCCGACGCAGCTCACGTCTTTCCTCGAGTTCGAGCGGCGAGTCGGCGACCGGCCGAGGCCGGCTGAGCCAGTACGCGACGACTGGCGAAAGGAACCAGGCAAGGAGCACCGGCCCGGCCGCCGCAAGGGCCGAGGGGTGGACCAGACCGACCACGACCGCCAAGGTCACAGCCAGGGCTGAGGCAAACCACATGTTCACGATGAAATCGCCGAGTCCCGCCCCGAGCCGCCGATCGGTCGAGGCCGCAGTCTCCCAGACAAGGAGATTTCGTCGCGTGATGAACAGCCGCGTCAGCGTCCGCACCACCGCATCCACGGCGACTCTGGCCTGATCGGCCTGGAACGTGATCGCCATCAAGGCCTGAACGGTCGCGGCCGGCATCCGATCGGCCCACGACCACAGGCCCGCCATCGTGCGGGATCGCGCGCTGGTCACCAGCGTCCCGATCAGGAGCTGCACCAGTGGCAGGGCGGGCACGGCCAGCGCGGCCGCTGTCCAGAGCCAGGGGGATCCGGGGAGAACCGTCCAGCCCAGGGCCAGCAAGACAACCGACGCGGGCGCGACCAGGCTGCGCCTGAGGTTGTCGAAGAGCTTCCAGCGTTCCAGGGTGGGAAGCGGGTTGGGACGAACGCCATCTGAGGTCGGCACCCGGCGGCCCAACCAGGGGAGCAACTGCCAGTCGCCTCGAATCCAACGATGTTCACGCCTTGCGTAGGCGTGATAACGCGCGGGGAAGTCGTCGAACAGCTCGGTGTCGGTGATCAGGCCGCAGCGCGCGTAGTTCCCCTCGATCAAGTCGTGGCTGAGGATCTGGTTTTCCGGAAAGGTGTGACCGGTGGCCGCCTCGAACGCCTTCACCTCATAGATCCCCTTGCCGGTGAAGCTGCCCACACCAAAGAGATCCATATATGTGTCGGAAGCCGCCGACGAGTACGGGTCAATCCCTCCAGAGGCCGCCAGGATCGCGGCGAACCGCGAATGCGTGGCCGCCGTCAGGTGGAAGCTGACGCGCGGTTGCAAGACTCCGTGCCCCTCGACGACCCGCCCTTGGGCCGGGTCGAACCGAGGCCGATTGAGCGGGTGTGCCAGGGTTCCCACCAGCCGACGAGCCCCGTCGCGAGGCAGTTGGGTGTCGGCGTCGAGCGTGATCACGAACCGGATCGTCGGCAGTGACGCGGGATCGCGACTCTGGAGGACATAGCTCGTGTCGCGGTCGCCGAGCAGCAGCCGGTTGAACTCGGAAAGTTTGCCTCGCTTCCGCTCCCAGCCCATCCAGCAATTCTGACTGGGGTTCCAGAGCCGACGGCGATGAAGAGAAAGAACTTGTCTTCGCCGTCCTTGCCGTACCGCTCGTTGAGCGCCTTGATCCGCTCAAGGGCGTCGTGGAGGTATCCCTCATCCTCGGGGCGTTGCTCTTCGTGGGCATCGGCGAAGTCGGTCAGCAAGGCGAACCGGAGCCGTGGGTCCGGGTTGGCGAGGTGGTGGATCTCCAACCGCTCCAGCAAGGCCTCCGCGCTGCCGGGCCTCACCAGCATGGAAGGCATCGCGATGAAGGTCTCACAATCCTCGGGAATCCCCTCCTTGAATTCGAGCTTGGGAAGCACCCGGGGCGGAAATAAAAGCGTGACGAAGTGGTTGACCAGGCCCACGGCGAGCTCGCTCACCGGCAGCAAGAGAACCAACCCAAGCAAACCGGCCCACCAGGGTTGGGCCGCGATCAGAGCCCCACCACCGAGACCCACCAGGATCCCGATCAGGGCGGTGAAGACGACGGCAATCGCGCCGAAATAGGTCGCTCGGGGATGCGCAAGCGACCAACCCAGGAGTTTCTCTCGCCACCTCGGACGATAGCCAAACTCCCGTTTCAAAACCTCCTGGCCTCGATCGATCAGATAGTAGCCGACATGGCCACGGCCCCCTGATTCGCCTGCCTCGACGGACTCCTGAGCCAGTGCCACCGCGCGGCGGGCGACGTCGAGCTCGTCGGACTCCGAGCCCCTGGCGATCTTTTCCACGGTCCGGCGATAGCGATCACGGGTATTGAAGTCTTGAAGCGAGTGCATCCCCGCCGGGTCGGTTCGGAGGATCGCCTCAACCGGGCTGATCTGCTCAAAAAAGGTGTTCCAGTCGAGCGCGGAGAGAAGCCGGAGGCTGATCACGCAGTTGCCGACCGAGACCTGATTCGCCGCCTGCCTCCGATGCTCGCGGCGGAGCACCTCGTTGGCGTCGCTCCCCCGCTTCTCGAGCCGTTCTTCGAGACGCTCGAGCGTCCGGATCGCGGGGCCGTGGTCGCGGAGCAGTTGAAGCAGGCGGACGACGAACGGGTCGGTGAGCTGTTCGAGAGCGGCCTCGTCGTCGAAATGGTCCTCACCATCGTTCCCGCCATGAGCTAACCGGCCGTCGGCCAGAGAACGCGCGGTCCATTCTTCGGCCCGAGTCCGCTCGTCCCATCCCCAGAGCATCTTCGCGGCGAGTCGTCTGAGGTTCTCGATCAGAACCAGGCGGAGCATCGTGGGGAGGGCCCAGAGCTCACCGGTCGTCAGCGGGACGACGGCTTGAAACGCCTGGACGTAGCGAGTGATCCTCGCCTCGTCGAGCTCGCTATCGGTGTGAACCACCAGCGCAAGGGCCAAGGCATAAACCCGCGGATAGCCGTGCCCCGGCCCTCCCGAAAGCTTGGGCAGTTCCTGATCGTAGCCTTGGGGCAGATCCTGGCGAATCTCGCGGAGAACGTCCTCGACGATGTGATAGTTATCGGCAAGCCACTCGGCGTCGAGGTCGCGGTCGGACCGGCGTGGAGTGTCGGTGCTGATGATTCGGGCGTGGGCCTCGATCAATGCGCGTGCGTTCTCGGCGAACCGGCGCAGGAGTGGGCTGTTTTGACGGCGATGAGACTGAATGACACAGGCCGACGCAAGCTGGTGAGCATGGGCCTCGAACCGTTCTTGCCCGAAAATCTCGCCCCGGATCGGCTCCTGTCCCTGAGGTTCGACCAGGAGCTCCGCGAGCGACACCGGCGGGTGAGTCGCCGAAGTCGATGGGACCTGCTCAACGAAGGTTAGGCTCATCCTGTTGGTCTTCTCCTCGGGTTCGGTTCCTACCTGGGACAGCCGTATTTCCTCAACTTGCGTGGAGGAATACGGCTCGCGTCCGGCCGGCGCCCTTGATCGAGCTTGCCATCCATCAACGCCGCGCGTCAACCCGATGCGAGCCTTCTCCGCGGTTGGGAATGCGAAGCTCGTGTGGATCCATCGGAAGGGACAGGCCATCCGCGATTCGACGAATCTCGAAGCGCGCGGGCCGACCCCCGTGGCCAAAAAGGGCGAAACGCCCTGGACGCGTGAGTCCTCTTGCAAATCTGATGCCGCAGGACCCTCACCAATCCCGGAGGGAGGGGGACGCGACGCGGTGACGTGATCCCCGGCTCGGGGAAAAGCGCGACTCGAGCGTGTACGAGTGAGCGTCAGAGAGGTGCGCGACCAAGCTCGAGCGGAACCCAAACCCCTGACCGCACTGGCGCCAGGGGTCAGCCAGAATGAAAATTAGCTGAGCGACGACGATCCGCGCCCGGCAGACCTAACCGGCACCGCGAAGCGGCCCCTCATCGTTGTTCGATCCCAGATCGGGGTGGGGCGATTCTTATAGGAACCTCGACCACGCAGGAAAAACGTCAACAGATCGGACGCTTGACCGCTTGAAAGTTGAGCAGCCTTGGCCTCCGCCAACCCCGACGACGCATCATCACACCAACGATGCCTGCCTCCATTCACCAGCGACTCACACGACCGACGAGTCGGGGCATCAACGAGGCGTCCTTTCGGATAGGCGGCATGAGCCAAGGCATTGACTCGACAATGGCGGATCGCCTTCAGCAAGCCCGCGGTCGACGACCGAAATCGGGCCGGCATCCAGTAAGGAAGGAGAGACTGACAGAGGCCATGCCTCTCCTTTCGGGGAATCGAATCGATCAGCTGGCCATCGATTGATCGACCGTACTGAAGGTCGAAGACGCGCTCGTGCCGAGCGTGCGAACGATCGTGATGCACGCCACGAGGATCAGGGCGAGCATGACCGCGTATTCGACAGCGGTCGGTCCATCTTCGTTCGCCAGAAAACCACGAATCTTCGAAGCAATCGCATTCATCGGGGAGGATCCTTTTTAAGAGCGGGCAGCCACAGATTCACCGTCGGGCAGGAAACCACGGATGAAGACTAGGTCGCGAAAATAACGGCGGCCAAAATTTCTAACGATTAGCGATCTCTAAAATCCAAACATTACAAACCAATGCAAACCCAACAGCCAGACGGAGCGCATCCGCCGAAGTCTCGAGAACCTCGATGGGCGCAACGATGGTCTTGATGGCGGCCCCAGCGAGCGGCTCGATCCCAGGATTCGGCGATCAACTCGCGTGGGGCATCCCGAGAGCCGATTGAGGCCGCGAACCAAAGGGCCTCAGCAAGCAGGGAGTTCTACACTCAGAACCGGTGGGCGGAAGTCCCGCCGGATCCACCCGTCTTCCGAACCAGGAAGCCGGGGCCCCCTGACAGCCACGGCTGGCGGATGTTCGCTCGACCGTTTCCAGAGACTATCGTGCACAAGTCCGGATCGCTATCATGACCGAGCGCGCACCGCCACCCTTTCGGCAGTGCGACGCGGACTCAAGGGCGAGTGCTCTCGCCAGACGCTCCGCGTGTTCAGGGTCTTCAACCTCCAAATCACTCAAGTTCACGGCCTGCCGTCGACGACTGTAGGTCATTCACCCGCATTGTGAGGCTGGGTCGTCATGCATCGGCAATCGTCGTTCCTCCTCGCGGCCGTCATCGGGGGCCTGTCAGCCATTGCGGCGAACCCCGAGGCCGCCCTGGCACAGAAAGGAAACGTGACCGTGGATAAGGTGGAGTACCAGGGCTGGAAGAACAACCTCCGGCTCAGCAACGGCGACGTCGAGTTGATCGTCACGCTCGACATCGGGCCGCGGATTCTCAGTTATCGCCTGGCCGGCGGGAAGAACGTCCTCAAGGAATACGCCGACCAGATGGGCCAGTCGGGCGAGGATGAGTGGAAGATCCGAGGCGGGCACCGCCTCTGGTGCGGCCCCGAGGACAACATGCGAACCTACGCACTCGACAACGGGCCGGTGACCTACGAAGCGGCCGGTCCGGGTGTGGTCAAGGTCCGCCCCAAGGCCGACCTCGAGTATGGAATCCAGAAAGAGATCGAGATCCAGGTCCCCTCGTCGGGAAGTCGCGTGACCTTGATCCACCGGCTGACGAACATCGGCGAGAAAGCGACCGAATTGGCTCCCTGGTCCATCTCGGTCATGGCCCCGGGCGGAGTCGAGATCATCCCGTTGCCCCCCAAACGACCGCATCCGGGCAGCCCGAAGAACGCGAAATCGGCCGCCGACTACGCGGCCGAACAGGTAATCATTCCCTGGCCGTACTTCGACTTTCAAGACCCTCGCTGGCGCTTCGGCAGCAAGTTCATCACCCTCCGCCAAGACCCGGCCAAAGGCCCGACCAAGCTCGGCCTGGCGCACAAGACCGGCGGCGTCGGCTACCTCAACGGAGGCACGCTCTTCGTCAAGCGGTTCGACTTCGTCGAAGGCAAGCCCTATCCCGACTCCGGAGTGAACTTCGAAACATTCACGAACGAGGACATGCTGGAAATCGAAACTCTCGGGCCCATCGTCAGCCTCGAGCCCGGCAAGACGGTCGAACACACCGAGCGCTGGGAACTGTTCGCCAACCTGGGTGAACTCGGCGACGAGGCAGCCATCGAGCAGGGAATCAGTCCGAAGCTCAAATAACCGACAAGCCGGAGGGCGGATCGCAAACGGTCCCCCCTCCGGCCAGAGCCGGATTCCAGCCTGCCCCGGGTCCAGCACCCCTGAGATCACCGCACGACGCTTGCCCGGACCGGCACGGCCAAGGCCCTGCCCGAGCACGATGGCTCAATCGCGCAGGAACAACTTAAGCACGGTGTACAAGACCGAAAGATCGAGCAGCCACAAATCACGACGGCCTTGCTTCGACTTGACTTCCGGCACGCCCGAAATCACATCCGCATGTTTGCGTGAAAACACAGCCCGATTTTCAGACTGAAGCAAGAGCACAATGATTTTAGCGTTGATATAATTTGAGACAATTATACAAATCAATTTAAAATAGTAGCCTGCGCCGGTGGTTATACCCGCAGCCTTCAGGGTCATGAGAAGTAAAGAGACCCCGGAAGTGAGGATGATCCCCCGCCGCGCCCAGTCCTTGAACTGCCTCAGTCCCCAGCCCAGGGTCAGCATGATGGCCAGGTAAGCCGCGGCTCCGATGACCATGTTGGCGCGAAGGCCGGCGACGGACTCCCGAGCTCCGGTGGCCTTGAGTATCGCCTCGAGCCTCTCCTGGGAGGTCAGAGTGAGCCCAAGGTTCATGACACAGGAGAATGCCTCCAGATAGTAAATCAGCCCGATCGTTCGTACCGTCGCCTCTTGCGCCCGATTAGAGTCGCGCGTTGGATCGAACGTTTCGTCATCGATCAGGAGCGTATCGGGGGACGAGCAGGGATTTTTGATCACCCGGTCGTCGTGAGAACGGAATTCCTCATCGTCTTGCAAGGGAGCAGACATCATTCTGGTTCCCGATGAGACAACGGGCCTCGGTTCAGCTTGGATAGGCCGATTTCCTCATCCTTGTTCATTCCCACCGAGCAGACCCGAGGACTCCGACAAGCCTTGATTCAGAGCACATTACCATAAGCAAGAATTCCGAATTTCGCAAACGACAAAACATCCTGCCAGCCTACTCGCAGAGTCACTAAGGGCGTTCATGTCGTCTGTGATCCCGACCTTACGAGCGTCCCGCGCTCACCACCGCGCCTCGCTCGCTCACGCTGGTCCAGAACGCCGATCCTTCGGGCAGGTTGAATCGATCGCAAATCGTTTCCAAAATTCGCGTGCGACGACCATCCGACTCGTTGCTGAACGCGTAGAGCGTCGGCCCCCAGGAGCTTTGCCCTGCGCCATGGAGTCCCTCGGCTTCCAGTCCTCGAATGATCGAGGCGAGCTCGGGGCGGGCGAAGATCCCCCCTTGGGCGGGAGCGAAACAGCGGCCGACGCGTTCCTGCAACTCGGCCAGCGCGGCCCCGAAAGTCGGCAAGTCCCGTTCGAGTACGGCCGGCATCAGGCCGAGGAGAACAAGCCGGCAGAGCCGGTCGGCGACATCTCCCGGGGTAGGGGGGAGTTGGGCGAACGCCTGGACCTCGGCCGAGCCGTGAAGACCGCCATGGGGTCCGGGCAGGATGACGAGCACCTTCCATTCCGGCGGGAAGGCAAGGTGGGCCAGCAAGGGGGGGATACCATCGTCAGTCCGACGCCCGCCGTCGACGATCAGGCCGCCCCGCGCAAAGCCATGGAGACCAACGCCCGAGCGCAGGCCACGCCCGCAAAGCTCGGCCAGGGTGGCCGTGGAGGGTTCGTGGTGACCGGCCATCCTCAAGAGGAGCCGGGCCACCCCCAGGCTGAGCTGCGTACCGACCCCCAGGCCCACATGCTCATCAGGCGCCTGCTGAATCACGATCCGCGCGGGGGGAAGATCGACACCGGCCGTCACCAACCGTTCGGCGACTCGAAGTGCGCGATCGGCGAGCCGGCCTTCGGCTTGCCAGCTCTCAGCGGGCTCGACGGTCAGCTCAATTCCGGGCGAGTCGATCATGAGGCCGACGCCGCCGAACTGCCTCGGACAGTGCGCCCCCCAACCGAGGAGGCCGAAGTGGAGGCGGCTGGGAGTCCGGATCAGAAGTTGGGTCATGGCTGGCGATCGTCCGAGTCGAGGATGCGCCGCCGGGCGACGTCGCTCACATAGTCACGCAAGAGTTCGAAGGCTTCACACTCGTCAGCTCCTCCGGTCTTCTCGACCAGGATCGCCAGCTTGCGAAAGTCGGCCAGAATCTCATCAAGGGGAAGAATCGACGTCCGGGTCGCCAGAATGGCCGCCTCGACGACCGCGTGCTTGCCCCGGTTCAGGCCGAAGAAATCGCGATGACGACCTTGCGCAATGACATCCACAGTGATGGTCGTCCGCTGCTCGCGATCGTCGAGCTCCGCGACCCGGAACTCGAAATAGCGGCAGGCGTCGGTCAGGATCCGCCCACTGACGAACTCGGCCGGGCGCGTGGGCGGATCGACCGGGCGGCCGATCGCCGCCTTCGCGATCAGCAAGACATCATCGGTCACATGCAAGACCCCCTCATGGCGTATCTTCAAATTCCGATACGTCGTCGAGGTCTGGAACGGTCGGAGAACGAACCGGCGCATCTCGGCGTCGACCTTCGGCCCCATCGGCGCGACGTTCAGGTTTCCTTCCTGATCCAGGGTCGTCACAATCCCCTCGAGAATCACGACGAGGCCTCGCTCGACGCCGCGCCTTTTCGCTTCCGGTGGCTGACCTCCGGCTCGGTGAGGAACCCCCAGTCGAGCGATTGGTCCTGTCGATAGGCCTTGTTCAAGGTCAATGCCGTTTTCGCTTTCATCAGTTCATAACCAAGGTAGAATGCGTGCGAGGGGTCGCTCACCGCCATGCGGTCGAAGAGGAGAAATGGATCGACATCGCTCAAAAACCGTTCATTGTTCATTGCATGAATCATTCCATCCTCGGCGAAGATCCGCCAGTTCGGGTCCTTGATCCGCCGGGCGAGCTCCGCCAGCGCATCGGGCCCGAAGCGGGGGACTTTCGGGTCGCGAAGCGCGACGAGCCGCGGCTCGACGTGCTTGGGCAACATCCGCCGCGTCACCGAGTGATAGACCAGTCGCCGCGCCAGGTCGAGCTCGCGAACCGAGGAGCGGGCCCAGTTGATCACGGCGGTCGTCAGGACACTGCCGATGGACAGCTCCTGACAGAAGCCGGCCAGCAAGGTATTCACCGCCGCGGAATCGGCGTCGGTCAATTCGGTCAGATTCCCAATCCCCATCATCATCGCGGCGGTCGGATAGCGGCGGCGGACTTCGAGGTAGCGACCGAGCGACGCGGCAAACCCGAAACCGATCGGCTCGAGAATCGGATCGATCCGAAACGGAACCCCCTGGCGTTCCAGGAATTCAACTGTCTCGTCGAGCCCTTCGAGAGTCCCCGGCCGATCCGGCATCGCGACGACCTCAACGCCCCAACCGGCGGCGAGCGTCCGGTTCGACCCGTTCACGCTCAAGACGAGGTCCGCGCCGGCCGCAACCGCCGCGGCCACTTCCTCCGGGTCGAAACTATCGACCGAGACACGGTGTCCGTCGGCTCGTAAGGCCGCGACGGCCTCGCCGACGCCGGCCCAGGCGCCGCCCGGGTCGCAACCGAGGTCGATCCGGTCCGCCCCCTCGTCCGCAAACCGGCGTGCCATCTCGAGCAAGGCGGCCGGAGTCAGTTGGGGGGCATGGTTGATCTCGGCGAGGATTTCGATGTCGAAGCCACCGTAGCCCTCGAGCCGGGTGTCGGCCTGACCGAAGTGGCCGGGCAAGTCGCGAATATCCTGAGGTCCTCGTTCGACGATGGCGGTCCCTGCCTTCTCGATCACCGCCGTGAGGTCGCCTTGGCAGAGCCCGGGCAAGATCACACGCTCGATGCCGGGCGGAACCACAAGGTTCCGCGCGACCCATTTGGGCGTCATCAAGGCGGCCACCGAGATCGGCAAAACGGCCACCTCGGCCACGAAACCGGCCCTTGGTGCGAGTTCGTCGAGGACCTGGCGCACCGCGAACTCGGCCAGTCGGCCGGTCACGAAGAGCAGGCGAGGCCGATCCGACCCGACTTCGTGGGCCACACTTTCCTCCCGATCGAAGAGTCGATCCACCGACACGCGTTATCGGACCGCGCCGCCGTTGATCCGCAGGATCTGGCCGGTCAGGAAGGCCGAACCGGGCGAGACGAGAAACCGAGCCAGGTGGGCCACATCTTCCGGCGCCCCCCAACGGGCGAGTGGTGTCTCGCGAATCACACGTTCTTGCCAGGCGCGGGGGGCCGTATCACCCCAGGCGGTCCTGATCCAGCCGGGGGCCACGGCGTTGACCCGCACGACAGGAGCCAGGGTGAGCGCCAGGCTGCGGGTGAACGCCATGACCGCCCCCTTGGTGGCGGCATAGAGCTCTCCCGAATCCCCTTCCATTCCGGTCTCGGCCTGGTCCCAGCCCATGGTGACGATCGACCCGTGGCCCTGTTCCTTCATCCTCCGGCCCACGTCGCGCGTCAGGCGCATCGTCGCCACGACGTCGACGGCCCAGAGTTGATCAAGCTTGTGCTCGAAGCTCAGCTTGGCCGCCGGGCCGGTCAAGGTGTCGGCCCCCGCGATCTGGAGCCAGGCGTCGAGGCCCCCCCACAGCTCCCAGGCCTCAGCGACGAGGCGGTCCCCGGCGGCGCGATCCGCAAGGTCGGCCATCAGGACGTGAGCCCGGCGACCTTTGCCGCGCACTTCGTCAGCGACCCGCTCGGCGGCCTCTCGCGAGGTGTGCCCGTGGATCACGACGTCGGCTCCCCCGTCCGCCAGGTCCAACGCGACCGCCCGACCGATTCCCGAGGTCGAACCGAGCACGACGGCTCGAAGACCTTCCAGCTCATGAATGTCGGCAGGTGGTGTCATGTGATTCAAGTCAAAAGAGGTCGAGCCGATTCCTGTCTGCCGTAATTTCTCCTCTCCTTTTGTTGTAGCCGTTTCCCGACCGGGTCTCAAGACGAGCCATGAACGGCTTGGAACGGTTTGACACCCTCGGAGTCCTCGGGAAAAATCCTCGCGGGGACCACAAGTTTTGTTATCGTTTCGGTTGTGCCAAACTTCTGATCGGGAATGAGATCGGGAAATCGGCAGAACACCACCCACCGATCCGACCGTCAAAACAAGGTCGGCCGGCCCGCGGAAGTGCAGCGGCCACAAAAGTCAGAAAAAAAATAGAGCGGGTCATCCCCATGCCGCAAGAACCGAGCCCGGCCACCTCATCCGCTCCTGACCGCACCGTCGCAAACTCCACTTGCACCGCATGCGGCTGCCTTTGCGATGACCTGATCGTGAAGACCGAGGGGGGACGAATCGTCGAGGCGGTCAACGCCTGCGAGATCGGCCGGCGTTGGTATTTTGCCGATCATGCGCACGCAGGACTCCCCGCGGCAACGATCGAGGGGCAATCGGTGGAACCGGCCGCGGCCCTCGACCGCGCGGCCGAGATCCTCACGCGGGCCCGCGCTCCGCTCGTTCTGGGTCTGACACGAACGACCACCGAGAGCGTCGCCGCGGCCCTGGCCATCGCCGATCGGATCGGCGCAGAGATCGATCCCGACACGACCGAGGGAGATCGCGCCAGGCTGTTCGCAACCCAGCGGGTCGGGCGAGTTTCGGCGACCTTGGGCGAAGTCAAGAACCGGGCCGACGTCGTCCTCTTCTGGGGCGTCGATCCGGTCGTCACCCACCCGAGGCACTGGGAGCGGTACTCGGTCGAACCGCACGGCCGATTCGTGCCCGACGGCCGCGCGGGGCGAAAAGTCCTCGTTTTCGACGCGACGCGAACGGCGACCGCCGAGCGGGCGGATGAGTTCTTCCGCGTCACACCGGAAGCCCAGTTTGAGTGCCTCTGGACGTTGCGGGCGCTGGTCCGGGGCGTTCCGCTCGATCCGAACCGGGTCGAGCGGGCGACCGGCCTTGATCTGCCCACCCTCAAGCGGCTCACGGAGACGCTCAAGGCGGCGAGATATGGCGTCTGGTTCTATGACTCACGGCTCGGGGACGGGCCGGGCGGAGCCGCTCGAATCGAGGCGGCCTTGGCCTTGGTGCGCGACCTGAACCGATTCAACCGGTTCGTGATCCTCGGTCTTGGCGGCCCGGGCAACCCGGCCGGGGCCGAAGCTGCACTGACCTGGCAGACCGGATCTCCTTCCAGCGTGAGCCTGGCCCGAGGTTGGCCCCGAACGATGCCCGGCGTGACCTCAGCCGAGGCCCTGCTGGCGGGACGCCGGGCCGACGCCGCGCTGATCGTCGGCGATGGGGAATTCTCCGGACTCTCCGCGGCCGCCCGCGCCCATTTGGAGCGGATCCCCCGCATCGTCATCGGCTCCAAGGCGACCGCGCAGGGAAACAAAGCCACGGTCGCACTCGACGCGGCGACCTACGGCATTGATGCCGGGGGCACGGTGATGAGGTCGGATGGCGTGGTCTTGCCACTCCGACCTCCGCTCAACCCCAGCACGCCGACGGACCGGGAGTGGCTGCAGGCCCTTGAGGCCCGGCTCCATTCTCATGTCTCTTGACCTCGATCCGTTTCAGGCTCCCTTATCTTTTTTCGATGAAGAACGACAGGAACGGATCTCCAACGGCCAGGGTCTTCCGCGCATGACAACGCTTCGGATCGCAGGTGGACGAGTGGTCGATCCGGCCAACGGAGTCGACGACGAGGTCCGTGACCTCTGGATCACCAACGGGCAGATGGTCGAGGCCCCCGCCGACCCCGACGCCAAGGCCGACCGTACGATCGACGCGCGGGGCTACGTCGTCATGCCAGGCGGCGTGGACGTCCATTGCCATATCGCCGGCTCGAAGGTCAACGCCGCGCGGATGCTTCGCCCCGAGGAGAAGCGAGGGCAGGAGGCTCCGCGCCAGAACGGCCTGCGGTCGGGAACGCTCGGGAGCGTGCCCAGCACGTTCACCACCGGATACCGCTATGCAGGGCTCGGCTACACGACGGCCGTCGACGCCGCGATCCCTCCTTTAGGAGCGCGACACGCGCACCACGAGCTTCGTGACACCCCGATCATCGACAAGGCGATCCTTGTCCTGATGGGAAACAACCACGCGGTGATGGACCGGATTCGTGCGGGCGAACACGCGCGGCTCCGCGACTACGTCGCCTGGCTCTTGAACGCCACCCGGGGCTACGGGGTCAAGGTGGTCAACCCAGGGGGGGTCGAGAACTGGAAAGAAGGGCGCGGAAATGTGACGTCGCTCGACCAGGTCATCCCCCACTTCGAGGTCACTCCCCGGCAGATCTTGGTCGAGCTGGCCCGCGTCGTCGACGAACTCGGGCTCCCGCATCCCATGCATTTGCACACCCCGAATCTCGGGCTTCCCGGCAACTGGACGACGACGCTCGACACGTTTAAGGCCCTCGACGGCCACCGGGCCCACCTGGCTCATATTCAGTTTCACAGCTATGGCGGCTCGCCCGACGACACGAGGGCGTTCGACTCCCAGGTCCCGGCCCTGGCTGAATACATCAACACCCATCCCGGCCTCTCGGTGGATGTCGGCCAGGTCCTCTTCGGCGACACGACGAGCATGACGGCCGACGGGGCGGTCGGCCAGTTCCTCCACGCGGTCACGGGCCGGAAATGGCTGAGTCACGACGTCGAGATGGAGACCGGGTGCGGGGTCGTTCCAATTACTTATGAAAATAAGAACTTCGTGCACGCGCTCCAGTGGGCGATCGGCCTCGAGTGGTATCTGCGCGTCGACGACCCGTGGCGGGTGGCAATGAGCACCGACCACCCCAACGGAGGGTCGTTTCTGGCCTACCCGCAGATCATCGCCCTCTTGATGGATCGGGGCCATCGCGCGGACATGCTCGCCAGCCTGCCCGACCGAGTCCGCGCCCGGTCGGGACTGGGCGACCTCTCCCGCGAATATTCGTTGTCCGAGATCGCGATCATCACCCGCGCGGCCCCCGCGCGAATGCTCGGCCTCGCCCACAAAGGACACCTCGGCCCAGGCGCGGATGGCGACGTGGCGATCTATGCTCCCGACGACGATAAGGAACGCATGTTCTCGCTCCCTCGCTACCTGATCAAGCACGGCGAAGTGGTCCTCGATGATGGCGACCTGCGGCTCGCCCCAAGCGGCCAGGTCCGGTTCAGCAAGCCCGGCTTCGACCCCGAAGCGATTTCCGAAATCGAGGAATGGTTCTCACGTGATTACTCGATTCAGTTCGCGAATTTCCCGGTGAGTGACGACGACCTCGACGGCGCGATCCCAGGGGGCTCGTCATGACGCTCGCAATCAACGGCGTGGCCATTGCCGACACGTTCGCCGAGGCCTTCCCGATGACGGCCGCGCGTGCGATCATCACCGCCGACTCGCCGACCTGGGCCGAGATCGCCGGGCGGACAATGAGCGGCTACGCGACAAGCGTGATCGCCTGCGATGCCGAGGCCGCGATCGAGCGCGTGCTGACTCCGGAGGAGACTCCGGACGGACGACCAGGGGTCAGCGTGCTCGTGTTCGCCTTCAGTCGCGACGCCCTCGAAAAGGCGATGATCAACCGGGTTGGCCAGTGCGTGATGACCTGCCCGACGACCGCCTGCTACAACGGTCTCCCCCTCGGCGAGAAAACGATCAACGTCGGCGGCCGACTCCGCTACTTCGGCGATGGCTGGCAAATCTCCAAGCGGCTCGACGGCAGGCGGTACTGGCGGATCCCGGTGATGGACGGCGACTTCACCTGCGAGGAGGTCTTCGGCACAACCAAAGGGGTGGCCGGCGGCAACATCATCTTGCTCGGGATCGACCCGGCGGAAACGCTGGCCGCGACCGAGGCGGCCGTCGTCGCGATGCGCGCCTGCCCCGACGTGATTCTTCCCTTTCCAGGGGGCATCGCCCGCTCGGGTTCGAAGGTGGGAAGCAAATACAAGAAGCTCCGGGCGAGCACCAACACGGCGTTCTCGCCAGGGCTTCGCGGGCTGGTCGATTCGGTCCTTCCTCCCGAAGTTCAGTGCGTCTACGAGATCGTCATCGACGGGCTGACCCTCGAGTCGGTCGAACGTGCCACGGCCCTTGGAATTCGCGCGGGGGCCGTCCCGCGAATCGTCGAGATCACCGCGGGCAACTACGGGGGCAAACTCGGGCCATTCCATATCCGCTTGCCCGACGTTTTAACCCGTTATTGAGAGGCAAGTCTTCAAATCGCTGCAATATCGTTAGGATGAAGGCGAATAGCGTCTGCATCAGATTTATTCGCTTTCCCAGCTAAAAAATGAGGTTGGCAATGGAAGGTATCGTGGTTCTTCTCGTGTCCCTGGTCGTGTTGGGCATCATCTTTCTGATGTTCGGCCCGCTGTTCACCGTGAACCAGCAAACAGCGGTCATCGTCCAGCGATTCGGCAAGTTTGCCCGCGTGGCGCATCCGGGCCTGAACTTTCGGATTCCCTTGATCGAGACCATCGCCGGGCGGCTCAACCTCCGCGTTCAGCAACTCGATGTGAAGGTTGAGACCAAGACCGAGGATAACGTCTTCGTCCACGTGATCGTCGCCGTTCAGTACCACGTCCTTCCCGAGAAGGTCTACGACGCTTACTATCGGCTGGCCAACGCCAACCAGCAAATCACCGCGTTCGTCTTCGACGTCACTCGCGCTCGCGTTCCTCGGATCAAGCTCGACGACCTGTTCGAGAAGAAGGACGAGATCGCCGATGCGGTCAAGAACGAACTCTCCCACGTCATGTACGACTTCGGCTACGGAATCGTCAAAGCACTCGTGACCGACATCGAACCCGACCACACGGTCAAAGAAGCGATGAATGCGATCAACGCCGCCCAGCGCATGCGAATCGCGGCGACCGAGAAGGGAGAAGCCGACCGGATCCTCAAAGTGAAGGCCGCCGAGGCCGAAGCCCAAAGCAAGGCGCTCCAGGGCAAGGGGATCGCCGACCAGCGACGAGCGATCGTGGACGGGCTCCGCGAGTCGGTCGACGAGTTCCAGCGGAGCGTTTCGGGGACCACCGCCCAGGATGTCATGAACCTCGTCCTCATGACCCAGTACTTCGACACGCTCAAGGAAATCGGCGCAACTTCGGTTTCCAACACCATCCTGATCCCGCATTCCCCGGGGACACTCACCGACCTGACCTCGCAGATGCGCACCGCGATGATCACGGCCGATGTCGTCGGTCGCGAACCGCAAGCTCAGAACGACCGGCCCCATGGGGCTAAACCCGCGCACTGAGCATGGCACAATCCTGACCGCCCCTCGCCTTGCGAGGGGTCGATCTTCCTCCGGATCCATCGGGCAATCGATCCCGCTCTTGACGTCGATAGAGTCGGTCCATCCTCATCTTTTTTTTGGAGATGGGAAGGCAGGGGATTATGCTGGGCACAGGCTTCATGACGTTCATTCTGACCACATACTTGGCGGCAGGCCTACTCGTGACGGCCATCGCCCGTCCCTTGATTCGCCGCCGTATCGCACCCAACACATTGTACGGCTTTCGCGTCCGCAAAACCTTGGAGCATCCTGAGGTCTGGTACGATGCCAACGAATACGCGGGCCGCTGTTTATTCTGGTTCGGCATCGGCACGGGCCTCTCGGCACTCGCCCTGTACTTCGTACCCGGCATCGATCCCGTGGTTTATGCCGTCGCTTGTCTGATGATCACATTGATTGGCCTGATCGTGGGTTTGGCCTTGAGTTTTCGACACCTCAATCGTTTATCACACTAATACGAATCACATACTTTTCAACGATCCGCAAAAGAGCGAAAGAACCGATGATTCTTGCGGTTTCCGCAACAGGTTATTCGCAGTCGCACGGGCCAAAAATCCAGCAAGATTCTCGCCCAGTCGCGGCTCGTTGATATTTTCATCATTCGCAAAATGAGCACGACCCACCATGGAATCGGCTTGAGCGAGCAGGGGACGGAGCGAGTCAGTTCCCTGCTTTATTGAAGCGAAAAGAGATCGCTGGTGGGCCCCGTCCATCCGACCGGAAACGAAAGAAGACGACGTGGGTGGGCCGTGCCCGCCCGACATAAACGCACTGGGGTGGGAGAATCGGCGGATGGCTTTGAACTTGCGATGGCGAGCAACGACGAGTCTCACCGTCGAGGCCGAAGGACTCGCACCCGAAACGTTGAGTTCGATGTCGGCCGCGGAGGTTCGTCGGCGCAAAGTGAGTCTCGGTAACTCCGAAGTCGAGCTCGGTGAGTTGTTCGAGATCGAAGGAAGCGCCGAGGACGGGCATCTCACGCTCGAAGGGGACCTCCGTCAGGTCGATCGGCTTGGCGAAGGGATGAGCACGGGGACGCTCACCATCCGGGGTGACGTGGGGGCCGAGCTCGGGGCCGAGATGACAGGGGGTCGGATCGACGTCGACGGACATGTCGGCGATTGGGCCGGTGCCGAGATGCGAGGCGGAGTCTTGCGAATCCGTGGGGGGGCTGGCCGATCACTCGGTTCCGCTTATCCTGGAAGCCGCCTGGGCATGAGAGATGGGATCATCCTGGTGGAGGGGACAATCGGCGACGACGCAGGGCTGGCGATGCGTCGCGGATTGATCGCTGTTACGGGATCGGCGGGCGAAGGACTGGGCCGGGGAATGATCGCGGGATCGATCTTCGCGTTCGGGCCGGTTGGCGGCTTTCCAGGGGCAGGGATGAAGCGAGGCACCCTGGCGTTCTTCGCAGGTGAGGACGTGAGTGAGCGGCGGCTCTTGCCGACGTTCGCCCCGAGCGGGAGGTCGCGGCCGCCGTTCCTGAGCGTCTATCTCCGCCAGTTGCGGACGTGGGGGTTCCCGGTACCGGACACCGCTTTCTCGGGTCCGCTCGAACGGTACAATGGGGATTTGGCCGAGCGTGGCCAGGGAGAAATCTGGGTCGAGCCGTCACGGGCTTTGGCTCGGCCGGGAGTCTGATGATGAATCTCAATGAACGATCGCTCAGGGTGGTTGAGAAGCTTCTCGCACGCGCCGAGGAGCGGAAGGTCGCCGCTCAAGCGATCGAGCGGGGGGGACGGTTCATCGACTGTGGAATCGATGTTCCCGGCGGCCTGCTGGCCGGTCTCGACCTGGCCCGAGTCTGTATGGCCAACCTGGCCGAGATCACGATCGTGCCGGGAGACGTGGCGGGGAGGGCTTGTCCCGTGGTGCAGGTGGTCACCGACCATCCTGTCCGCGCCTGCCTGGCGAGCCAGTACGCCGGTTGGGCGATCAGCGAGGAGAAGTTCTTCGCGATGGGCTCGGGCCCGATGCGCGCGGCGAAGGGGGACGAGCCGATCTTCGCGAAGATTTCTGGCCGCGAGTCGGCCCGGTCGGTGGTCGGCGTCCTCGAGGGCCGCAAGAAACCGACCCCCGCGGTGATCGCCAAGATCGCCGCCGCTTGCCAGGTCTCCCCGACCGGCGTGACGCTTCTCATCGCGCCCACGGCGAGTCTCGCCGGCGGGGTGCAGATCGTTGCACGCTCGGTCGAGACCGCCCTGCACAAGCTCGCCGAGCTTGGTTTCAACTTGCGCCGGATCGAGTCGGCCAGTGGATCAGCCCCGCTGCCGCCGGTCGCGGCCAACGACCTGGCCGCGATCGGCCGAACCAACGACGCGATCCTCTACGGCGCACGCGTGGTCCTGTACGTCAGAGGGGACGACGCCAGCATTGAAGCGATCGGGCCAAAGGTCCCTTCATCCTCCTCCCACGACCACGGCGAGCCGTTCGCGGCGATCTTCGCCAAGTACAACAACGACTTCTACGCGGTCGATCCTCACCTGTTCAGCCCGGCCGAGGTCGTCTTCCAGAACCTCGAGACCGGTCGGGTTCACGTCTTCGGCCAGGTCGCGACCGACGTCATGGCGTCTTCGTTCTTCTCGTGAGTACCTTCAGCCCTGCTTCGCCGAATCTGGTCGCGCTTGTGTCCGGCTTCGGCTGGCACGTTCAGGATCTCCGCCGGGCGGCCGAGGCGCTGAACTTCAGGCTGAACGCCGTTTCATTCCCCCGCGTCGTCGGTCACGTGGGCGAGGCGCGAGCGCGCGTGGCGGCGGGTGGAATTGAGCTCGACCAGGTCGACGGGGTGCTCGTGCGAATGATGCCCCCGGGGACCCTCGAACAAGTCGTCTTCCGGATGGATGCGCTCCACCGTCTTGAAGCCCTGGGAGTTCCCGTCCTCAACCCGCCTCGCGCTGTCGAGGTGGCGGTCGACAAGTACCTCGCGCTGGCCCGGCTCGACGCCGCCGGTCTTCCCGTCCCACCGACCTGGACGGGCGAATCGGCGGTCGAAGCACTCACGGCCTTCGAGCGACTCGGCGGCGACGTCGTGGTCAAGCCGCTCTTCGGGTCGGAAGGACGCGGCCTGGTCCGGGTCTCCGACCTCGAACTGGCCCGGCGGACCTTCCACACGCTGGAACGGCTCGGAGCCGTCATCTACGTTCAACGGGCGATTCGCCATCCCGGCTACGACCTTCGTGCGTTCGTCCTCGGTGGCCGAGTCCTGGGCGCGATCCGCCGCCACGCCGCCGGTTCCGACTGGCGGACCAACGTCTCGCTCGGCGGTCGCCCCGAGCTCTGCTCGCTCGAGCCGGAAGCCGAGCGGCTCGCCCTCAGCGCGGCCAAGGCCGTCGGCACCGAGATGGCCGGGATCGACTTGCTGCCCGATCTCGATCGCGGCCGCCTGCTCGTCCTCGAGGTCAACGCCGTGCCCGGCTGGCGCGCGCTGGCCGGGGCAACGGGCGTCGACGTCGCCTCGGAAATCCTCCTCCATTTGAGAGACGCCCGCCGATGAGCTCCAGCCCCTCGAACGCCTCGCTGCTCAGCCCGGGACAACTCGCGCAGATCGCCTGCCTGCTGGAAGTCTCCGCGCGGAAGCCGGGGAACGTCTACCCAGGGCGAGGATTCGCCGACGCCAATTTCGTGGATTTCCTCCTCAGCGCCTCCGTGATCGCCGCTCCCCTCGATCGGACCCGACAGATCGGCGTCGGTGCCGCGGTGCTCGAAGCCGTGGAGGCAACCTGCCGGGTCGTGGCGACCAACACCAACCTCGGGATGATTCTCCTCTTCGCCCCCCTGGCCGCTGTTCCCGAGGATCAGTCGCTCCGGGATGGGTTGCCCAACGTCCTCGAGTCGACCACGATCCACGACACCCGGCTCGTCTATCGAGCGATCCGCCGCGCCCGGCCCGGCGGGCTCGGCTCGGCCCCGGACCAGGACGTGGCCGATGAGCCAAGCGTCCCCCTGGTCGAGGCCATGCGGCTGGCGGCCGACCGCGATCTGGTGGCCGCCCAGTATGCAAATCAGTTCGCGGACATGTTCGACCTTGCCCTACCGGCGTTGCGGTCGGCCCTGGCCGAAGCGCGTCCGCTCGAGACGTCCATCGTCGCGGCCTATCTGACGGTTCTAGCGAACCGGCCCGACAGCCTGATCGCCCGCAAGCGAGGAAGCGTCGAAGCCCGCCAGGCCGCTGAGCGCGCGGCCGAAGTCCTCGACGCCGGATGGCCCGACTCAAAGTCCAGCCGGTCGCTCTGTGAGGCATTCGACGGCTGGCTCCGCGAGGAGGGGCACTCGCGGAACCCTGGGGCGACCGCCGACCTGATAGCGGCCGCCTTGTTCGCCACTCTTCGAGATGGGACAATCAAGCTACCGAGGCCCGTCGGGGCCGCGGCATGGTCGGTTGATTGAGTCCTTTGAACGCAGCAAAAAAAGAAAAAAAAGGGAGTTCCACGGTCGTGTCCGATTCCCGCTACAAGGTCCGCGTCAGCAAAGATTACCTGGTCTTCTGCTCGGGGCACTTCATCACCTACCTCGGCAACCAGTGCGAGCGGATCCACGGCCATAACTACCGCGTGGCCGTCGAAGTGGAAGACGACCTCGATCAGAACCACTACGTCTTCGACTTCATCGCCCTCAAAGACTTGACCCGCGCCATCACCGACGAGCTCGACCACCGCATGCTCTTGCCCACGGAGAGCACCCAGATTCTCCTCGAAGAGGAGGGCCCCAACTGGCGAGTCCGCTACCAGGAGCGGTACTGGAGCTTCCCTCGTAACGAGTGCGCCCTCTTGCCCATCGCCAACACCACGGCCGAGCTCCTGGCCAACTACATCGCCGGCCGCCTCCGCGAAGCCTTGACCACACGCGGACTCGCGTTGCCTCGCGTCATGCGAGTCGAGGTCGAAGAGAGCTTCGGCCAATCGGCCGAGGTCGAGTGGCAAAGGTAAATAAAGCCCCGCCTAGTTAATCATAAACTCACAAACGACTTCTGATCAACCAGAGGCTATGACCAGATTCTCCCGTAGGGGGGGGGGGGCACGGCCCACCATCCCTATCTCCTTGCCGAAGCAGAGGTTAAGATGGTGGGCCGTGCCCACCCTACGGAACCATTGATCCAACGATGACGCCACGGCCGGTCGCGAGGAAGTAGGGGAACGCGGGTTCGGCGAAGCTTTCCACGAGGGAGACCGTCCCGCTTCACGCGGTCGCTCCGGCCAAGGCATGAGAAAGTCACCGTCGCGGTGACTTCTCGCCTCGCTCGACTGCCTTCAGAATGCGATCGAGCTTCGTCTCGAAGGAATTCAGGCGATTTTCCAGGTGAGAGAGCGCAATCGCCGTCCTCGAATCAATGACCAACAAACCGTCCTTAACGGTGAACGAAAGACCGAGAGGTCGGAGTGCCCTCTCGAGCACGGAACGAATCTTGACCCCTTCGACATCGACGGTCACCGGCGAAGTCGCGGTTTGGCCCATGTCCGCAAGGCCGGTCGGTTCGACATAGATCGGGAGTCCGTTATCATTCGTCCCGGTTGATGCCGCCTTGAGGTATTTCAAGAGGTCTTCAAGCGGACTCCCATCAAACTTCGCGCTAATTGACAGATCAAGCATCTGATGAATGGCCATGTCTCGGCCCAAGTCCGGAGCGGGAGCGACCTGATCGGCGTCGTTGCGGGCCGGTTTGGGTGAGGATTCCACCAAAGGTCGATCACCGGCCGGCTGGGCACTCGTTCCTTGCTGTGCGAGCACCGCTACACTCACTCCAACCCTCCGATCGCCATGGCAACGACCGACGCAGAGACGAGCTTGGTCATGATCATGGTTCGCAAGACTCCAGAGGTCCAGGAGGCAACCTTTGCCGACACGAGGGGGGACAACGACTCGGACGCGAATCGACTCGCGTCCCGAGCCAACTTCCAGGCCAACGCCTTGGAAAATTCCAGCGAGCATACATCCTTGGTTTGAGCCGCGACAAGCAGCCCGGCCGAGGTCTCCAAGCCCCGACGCCTCAACCGGCTCCGAAGCCGTTCCCGGCCGCGAGCCAGGCGAGTCTGCACCGTCCGAAGCGGGCAGTCGACCCGCTTCGCCACCTGCTCATAGCTCATATGCTCAAAATAGTGAAGGACGATCGGCAGGCGGTACTTGTCCGGTAGCCGTTCGACCTCCTCGTAGAGTTCGGACCACGATTCGAGGGGGCCGTCCACCGGCTTGAGTGCCTCGAGCATTTTCGCGGCGTGCCGTTCTTTGGCGATGCGGCGTGCCTCGTCCCGCTTGGCCCGGGCCGTGACCCGGCAGGCCACTCCGAACAGCCAGCTCGCCACGGATTTCTGGTTCCGGATCGAGTGCGCCCGCTTGAC
Organism: Singulisphaera photorubra; assembly: GCF_045290345.1. Lineage (GTDB taxonomy): Bacteria > Planctomycetota > Planctomycetia > Isosphaerales > Isosphaeraceae > Singulisphaera. The sequence continues at coordinate 10,568,259 of NZ_CP155447.1, forward strand.
CAGGACGAGGAAGGTCGTTTGAAAGGCATCCTGAGCGTCATGCGGATCGCCCAGCCGGCGTCGGCAGATCCCCAAGACCATCGGGCCATGTCGCTCCACGAGGGCAGCGAACGCCGCCTCGGCCCCACTGTCCCGGCTGGAGAGGAATCGGTCCAGCAGCTGGTTGTCGTCGACGTCTCCAACCGTCCCGAACTGGAACAAGGTCGTGAGCTCGCCCAGCGCGACGTCTGATGTTCCCACCGTAGTCTCCTCGCTCCGAGCCGATTCGACTTCCAGAGTGTAGTGACCGCTCGGGTAGGGCACTGCTTCAACTTTATGTGCAAATTCGAGTGAGCCTCACGCCCCCTCGTGGCGACTCTGGGGCACCGCGGTCCCAGGAGGAGTCAATCCGGGGGGCAGCTTCGAGAAAATATGTGCGTCAGTTCCTCATTCCCAATGCGCCCATCGTGCAATGCCGACCCCACCAGTACCGCCGAGGCGCCGGCATCGGCCAAGGTGCGAAGCTCGCCAACACTCGAGATCCCGCCCCCGACCGTAATCTCCACGTCGGGCCTGGCCAGGGCGAGTCGTCGAAGGAGTTGCTCGGTCCCGATTCCTTGGCCAAGGCCGACTCGAGCCAGGTCCAGAAGCAAGAGCCTTTGCACTCCCAGGCCCAGCGCCTTTTCCGCAATCGCCTCCGGCTCCTTCAAATTCCAATTCGCCTGGTCCGCGATGAGCGGCGACCCATCGTGAAGATCGAGGCTGAGGACGATCCGTTGCGGATCGACCGTCTCGACGATCGCTCGGAGTGCCTCCGGTCCGCGCACCGTCTCCAACCCCACGAGGATGGTGGGGATTCCGGCATCGAGCAGGGGGGCGAGGGAGGATACGTCACGAACGCCCGCATCGACCCAGGCGGAGAGGCCGAGTTCCGCCAGGCCACGATAAATGGGTAAATTTAGTCCGGTTCCGGCGATCGCGTCGAGATCGGCGAGGTACACTTCGCTGAACCCGAGTTGAACCTGCAAGGCACGGGCCAGGGCAACGGGGTCGGAGTTTGAGTGCAACACACTCACAAGCGGCCGATAATGAGCACGATCGCCAGCAACGGCGTGGACGGCACGGCCTTCCTTGACGTCGAGGACGGGAATCACCCGCAAGGGCATGGGCGTGACGGCTCCTTTGAAGTACATAACGGTCTTGGTTCACGAGTGGGTGACCGGCGGCGGGATGGCCAGGACAAGCTTGCCGGCGTCCTGGGCTACCGAGGGAAGCGCGATGCGCAGGGCCATCGCGGCCGACTTCGCCAGCATACCCGGTGTTCGCGTGCGCATGACTCTCGATGCCCGGCTCCCCGACGAGCCCGGCCCCTGGACGACCCTCCGCATCGGGAGCGAGCAAGAAAGCGATGAATGGGCCCGGCATTCAGCCCAGGCCGACTGGACGGTGCTCATTGCCCCCGAAACCGCGGGGACCCTGGCCGATTGTAGCCGGACCCTGACGCTCCGAGGAGGCCGCTCGCTCGGGTCGACACCCGAGGCCATCGATCTCACTGGCGACAAGCTCAGGTTGGCCGTCTTTCTCGGCGAACGCGGGTTCAGGACGCCCGCATCTCGTCGAGTCGTTCCCTCGCTTCCGCTTCCCGAAGACGTCCCTTATCCCGCGGTCCTCAAGCCGATCGATGGTGCCGGCTCGGTCGATACCTTTTGGATTCCGGGCCCCTCGCTGGTCCCCGACGATGCGAAGGCGCTTCCCGAGGCGCTGCTCCAACCGTTCCTCCCGGGAATCCCCTCCAGCGCGACCTTTCTCATCGGCTCCGACAACAAAGCGCGGCTGATCGGGATCGGCCGACAGCGGATCGAGATCCAGGAAGGAAGATTTGTCTATCGAGGGGGAGTTTTGCCCGATCTCGAGACCTCTCCCGCGCCGGTCCTGGCACAGGCGGTCGAGTCGATCCCGGGGCTCCGTGGCCTGATTGGAGTCGATTTCCTCCGCGACCTGGAGCAAGGAACAGTCACGATCCTCGAAATCAATCCCCGGCCAACCACCTCATACGTGGGCTTGGCGCAGCTTTTGCCCCCGGGTCTCCTCGCACAGACCTGGATCGACACGGTAAAGGAAGCTCACGTGCAGGCGGACTGGCCACTGGATGAAATCGTCCGGGCGCAAAATCCCGTGACCTTTGACACGGATGGCACTATTGATCGTATGGGTAAGAGGGAGGCCAGCCGTGGGTAAATCGAACGGATCGTGGATCGCATTGGATATTGGTGGGGCGAACATCAAGGCTGCGCATGAGTCAGGGCAGGCGCGAACCCTACCGTTCGAACTCTGGAAGCGTCCTGATGAGCTCGACGATATTCTTGCAAGACTGGCCGCCACTTTTCCGCCCAGCGGCCGGGTCGCGCTCACGATGACAGCCGAGCTTTGCGACTGTTATCCCACCAAGGCGGTCGGCGTCAATGCCGTGCTTGACGCAACCCTTGAGGCGTTCCGCGAGCGGCCGGTTCATGTCTGGGGAACGGACGGGACCTTTCACGACGTCGAGGGCATTCGTCAACAACCGCTCCTGGCCGCGGCGGCCAACTGGCTGGCACTAGCCAACGTCGCGGCTCGACTCATCCCGGATCGCCCTGGGATCTTGATCGACATCGGAACGACGACCACCGACCTGATCCCGTTGCAGAACGGTCGGGCCGCCGCTCGAGGACTGAGCGACACGGAGCGGTTGCAGACTGGCGAACTGGTGTATGCCGGGGTGCGCCGCACGCCTCTCTGCGCTCTGGCAACCGAGATTCCGTTTCGAGGCGTACCCACCGGCCTCGCGGCAGAGTTCTTTGCCTCGACGCTCGACGTCTACCTGACCTTGCGCGAGGTCGCCCCCGACCCCAAGGATCACTCGACCGCGGATGGGCGGCCGTCCACGGCCGATGCCGCCCGGGATCGATTGGCGAGGATGATTGGGGCCGACCGCGACAGCTTCTCGTACGAGGACGCCGAAGCCTTCGCCTGGGCCGCCGACGAATGCCTGTTGAGCCGGCTCGCGGCCGCCGTCGAACGGGCCTGCCTCGCGACAGTCGGCCGCCCCGAGGCCGCGGTCGTCTCGGGTTCAGGAGGGTTTGTGGCCCAAAGGCTGGCTCGTCGCGTCATCAAACCCGGCGGCCCGATTGTCAGCCTCGACCAGGCCTGGGGACCGATCGCATCGAGCTCCGGCTGCGCCTATGCCCTCCTGGTGCTTGCCCAGGAACAACTCGGCAATGGCGTGATGAACCAGGCGGGCGTGGCGTGAGCCGGCCCGTCGTCATCAAGGTCGGCGGCAGCCTGCTCGACTGGCCCGAGCTGGCAACGACGCTCGAACGATATCTGCGGACCCGACATGCCGAACGGCTCGTGATCGTCGTCGGCGGCGGGGCCGTCACCGACGTCGTTCGCACCCTCGACCACACTCACACGCTCGGCCAGGAGCGTTCGCACGCCCTCGCGCTTCGCTCGCTCGACCTGACCGCGCATCTGCTCGCCGCGATCGTACCGAACCTGGCCGTGACTGACCGGATCGAGGCGTTCGAGACCGTCTGGGCCGCGTCGAGGGTCCCGATCCTCGCCCCGCGACGCTTTCTCGACGAGGTCGATGCCCTGTCGTCCGACCCGATTCCACACACCTGGGAGGCGACCTCCGACTCAATCGCGGCCCGGCTCGCGGACGCCCTCAACAGCCCGGAGCTGGTCCTCTTGAAAAGCGCGAGCCTTCCTCCTAAGGTTGACCGCCCGCTGGCGGCGCAACTTGGCCTCGTCGACCCCCTCTTCCCCAACTCGGCGCGTGGGCTCGTCCGGGTCACTTATCTCAACCTCCGCGACTCGCTTCCGATCCCGATCCCGCTGCCGCTTTGATCGACGTCGACTCATCACCTTGACGAACGGGACCTCCTCGTAAGAGAATCCAGAGCGCGGCCGGGCGAGGATGAGATAGTGCGGCCCTCGATCAGTCGCGTCCTCCCTTTCCCTTGATCCTCCTCTCACAAGCTTGGTGCTGACGAATGGCTCGTCCCGAACTCGTTCCCCTCGACCGTACCGAAGTCAAGCCGAGAGCAATCTCGCCCCGCCTTCGCACCCAGCTCGTCTATTTCATGAGCGCACACGGCGAGCCTGGAGTGCCGCCGCTCGGCGAAAACGAATACTGGTTCGCCGCCGGAGAAGTCGAGAAATGGCTCGACGAAGGGGTCTTCTATCTGGTCTCTCCCCTCGACACGGCCAACATGACCGAGGTGGAGATCACCGAAGAACAAGAGTCACTGCTCGGCTGGCTCAATTCCGAGAACATCCAGCACGTCCGACTCGACGAATAAACGGACGGACCTTGCTTGCGGGAGTCTCTCCTGATGTTTCCAGGGCAAATCCAGCGAGTCGTCGACCAGGTCGATCGGCTCCGCGAGTCGGTCGATGATCATTGGCAGATTCCTCGCGACGAGGCGGCCCTGTTGACACAGCTCGTCCGGCTCGGACGCTGCGTCTCGATCTGCGAGATCGGCGCCAGCTACGGGTTCTCGACGCTGCATCTGGCCGCGGCCGCGCTCGAAAACGGGGGCCACGTCCACTCCCTCGAACAGGATCCGAAAAAGGTCGCCGCCACCACCAGGCACCTCAAGGAGGCCGGCCTGGACGGCGTGGCGACCGTTCACCCGGGCGACGCCCGCGACACGCTCGAGGGGATGAAGCCGGGATTGGCGTTCGACTTCGTGTTCATTGATGCCCAGAAGAGCCAGTCGTTCGAGTACCTCGACGCCATCTGGCCACTCCTGGCACCGACCGCCACGATCGTGACCGATAACACGACCACGCACGCCGAGGAACTGGCCTCCTTCGTGGCTCATCTTCGGTCGCGACCGGGAGTCGTGAGTTGCCACGTCCCGGTCGGAAACGGCTTCGAACTGACGATCCGACGCGCGGAGTTGCCAGGATGAAAACCAGCGCACTCGTTCTCGCCTTGGTATCGGCTCTCGCGACACCGCTCGTTCTGGCCGAGCCGCCCAGGACGTTACCGGTCTCGGCGCACAACTGCTATCCGGCCAACAGTGTCAGTACCAATCGTGTGGTTGAAGCCCTCGCGCTCGGCATCGACAACATCGAGATCGACCTGGGCTGGGACGCAGCCCACAAGAAACTGATCGTTGGGCATGATGCGACCCCTCGCCCTGGGCAGACCTACCCTGATCTCGAAGCCTACCTCGTTCCGGCCTTCGAAGCCCACTGGCGCCAACCTCGCGCGGACAAGGCTCCGACCGTATTGGCGATCGACTGGAAGACCGACAACCTCGACGCAATCCTTCAATTCCAGGCGTTTCTGGAGGCTCACCCCGATTGGTTCTCGACCGCGCCCAAGGCGGCCGAGAGTCCCCTGACCGTCCGGCGTTTGACCGTCTGCTTCACCGGGAGCGAACGAGCCAAAGCGCAATTTGACGCGCTGATCCCAGCGGGGGGGACCTACCGTGCCTTCAGCGACAAGGTTTTCGGCGGCGGCCAATTCAAGAAAAAGGTCGAAGACTACGCACCTTCCCCCGCCACGGCCTACCACCGCTTCCTGACCTTTCATTGGGGAAACGTCGAAGCCGGCGGCCCCCCCCTGGCCAGTGCCTGGACCGACGAGGACATCGCTCGCCTCAGCGCTCTGATGCGGCACGTCCACCGCCAGGGCTTCCGTGCCCGGTTCTACTGCCTCAACGGCCATATCGGCCCCGCTCTCAGCTCCTACCGTTTCCAGGACGACGACTCAGCCCGGATCCGCTGGCAGGCCGCCGCCAACGCCGGCGTCGATTGGATCGCGACCGATGAATACTCCGCGATCGCCCAGGCACTCAGCGGCCGTTGACATTCCTGGCTTCCGCCCGCCCCTGAAAGACGCGCGGGGAGCGTAAACTCCCTGGCTTCTGTCCCACTCCCACGCGCAGCGCCAAAGCCAAGCAACCCACGCAATGCTCGCCTGATCTTCTCCCCGCCGAACTGCCTGCCTTATTTTTCGGCTAACCAAAATAATTATTTTGCCAACAAAAGACGAAGGTGGTACTCTGCCGATTGAAGTCTTGGATCAACGGTTGTTCTAAAGGTAACTGGAGAATGACATGAGTTCCGAGTTCTCCTTTCAAATGGCGATTGGTGGGCTGATTGCAATCTTCCTACCGGTGGGAGCGTACCACCGATGGAGGGCCGCGACGGGCGAGCCGCTCCGCCGCCGAGACGAAGGCCTTTTCATTCTGATTGCGCTACGGCTCTCGGGAATCTTGGGGATGCTGACGATCCTGGCCTATCTGATCGACCCCCGCTTCTTGCATTGGTCGCAAGTCGATCTGCCGATCTGGCTCCGATGGGTGGGACTTCCGGTCGGCCTGATGGCAGGGGCCTGGCTCTTTTGGGTGTTACACACGCTCGGCCCGAACTTGACCGACACGGTAACGGTCCGAGCGCACGCGACGCTCGTCACGAACGGTCCGTACCGCTGGGTGCGCCACCCGTTTTACCTTGCCGGATTCTTGATCATACTGTCGTTCAGCCTGCTCACCGCCAACGTCCTGCTCGCGGTCGTCGGCGGCGTGGCGCTCACGCTCCTGATCGTCCGCTCGCGAACGGAGGAGGCGCAGCTCGAGGCTCGGTTCGGTTCAGCCTACCGGGACTACCGGAGCCGGACTGGGTTCATGTTCCCCAGGCGGCATGCCTCGTCCTGAACCCTCGGGCGCTCGCTCAGGCGAGAATCGCCTTGACCACCTCGCCGTGGACGTCGGTAAGCCTCATGTCGCGGCCACCGAAGCGGGAGGTCAGTCGTGTGTGGTCCATGCCCAGCAGGTGGAGCATCGTGGCGTGCAAATCATGGATCTCCACCTTGTTCTCGACAGCGTGATAGCCGTAGTCATCGGTCGCGCCGTGGATGGTTCCCCCCTTGATGCCGCCGCCGGCAAGCCAGACCGTGAAGCCGTACGGGTTGTGGTCGCGGCCGTCGGAGCCCTGGGCCATCGGAGTGCGGCCGAACTCGCCGGCCCAGACGACCAGGGTCGTATCAAGGAGCCCACGGGCTTTGAGGTCTTTCAACAGCCCGGCAATCGGCTTGTCGACCGCTCGGGCGTTGTTCTCGTGCCCGACTTTAAGGTTGGAGTGCTGGTCCCAGCGGTCAGCGCCGACATTAGGGCAGAGCAGCTCGATGAACCGAACGCCGCGCTCGACCAGGCGACGGGCGAGCAAGCACTGCCGGCCGTAGATCTGGGTAGGAACATAGGTTTCGTCGAGGCCGTAGAGCGCCTGGGTCGCCTTCGACTCATTCTCGAGGTTCAAGAGATCCGGGACCGCGGCCTGCATCCGGAAGGCCAGCTCATAGTTGGCGATCGACGACTCGAGACTGTCGTGATGGCCCATCCGGTCGAGCACCCCCAGGTCGAGCGACCGCAGCAGCCCGAGCTTCCTGCGCTGGGATTCGGCCGACGATGCAGAGGACGCCTGGATGTTGGCGACGGCCTCCTGACCTGCTTTGAAGACCGACCCTTGGTAAGTTGCGGGGAGAAAGCCGTTGTTGAAGCAATCGGCCCCCCCCGGTGGGATCAGGCCGCCGTTCAAGACCACGAAGCCGGGCAAGTCCTGGCACTCGCTTCCAAGCCCGTAGGTCACCCAGGCCCCATGGCTGGGCCGCCCTTGCAGCCCGCTCCCGGTGTGCATGAAATAGTTGGCGCTGGTGTGCTCCGAGAAATTCGAGACCATCGAGCGAACGATCGCCATGTCGTCAACGCACTCGGACACGTTCCGGAACAGGTCGCTGACCGGGATGCCGCTCTCACCGGAGTTGCGGAAGGCCCAGGGACACTTGAGGACGTTGCCGACGTTATTGAACTGAGTCGGATGCGTCTTGACCTTGATCGGCTGACCGTGCTCCCGGTCGAGCCGCGGCTTCGGGTCGAACGTATCCACCTGCGATGGCCCGCCGTCCATGAACAGGAAGATCACGCTCGTTGCCTTGGGCGCAAAGTGAGTACGACGAGAAGAGGCCGCCGCGGAATCAGGCCGATCGGCCGAGCCGCCAAACGCAGGATCGTCGAGCAAGGCCGTGAGTGCCAGTGCTCCGAACCCGTTGGCGCATCGAGTCAGCATCTCGCGGCGTGAAAAGGGCGCGGTCTGGAAACGATTGCAGTGCATGGCGGCCCTCGCGGACATCCCGTAACGGTGGGGACAACCCACCATCGTCACTTTTCGCCTGGCAGGCGGACCCCACATTCACATCAATTCACGTAGATAAATTCTTTAACATTGATCAGAACGTGGCAAAGATCGGCCCACGCTCGGGGATCGGTCCCCGCGCCTGACGAGCCGGCCTGAGAGTCGAGGAACGCCAGTCCCGCGCCGATCTCCCGATCGGTCGGGGGACGGCCAAAGGCGGTGAGATACATCTGCGTCAGGAGTTCCCGACGCGTCGCTCCGGTTCGTTGATTGGCCAGGAGTCGCTCCGACCAGCGTGTGGCCTGGCCAATCACGAAGGGATCGTTGAGCAACGTCAGCGCCTGCGCAGGGACGTTCGAGACGTTCCGCCGACCCATGGTCGAGAACGGGGAAGGGACGTCGAAGGCCAGGAACATCGGGTTCAAGAAGTTCCGCCTGACGTTGATGTAGAGACTGCGGCGGCCATCGCCATCAAGCGGCCCCGAGCTCGAGGGCCGACCCCGGCCCTCCATGAACGACGTCAGGTGAGGGGGCACGCTGGGACCGAACAGGCTGGGGTCCAGTCGGCCAGAAACGGCGAGAAGCGTGTCGCGAATCGCTTCGGCCTCGAGTCGGCGAACGTTCATCCGGTGCAGAAGTTGGTTGTCCGGATCGACCGACTCGGCCGCTTCGACGGGCCGGCTACTCATCCGATACGTGCTCGAGAGCACGATCAACCGGTGCATCGCTTTGATCGACCAACCGCTCGCCATGAACCGAGCGGCGAGGTCGTCGAGTAGCTCCGGATGAGTCGGGGCCCGCCCCATGACACCAAAATCGTCGGGAGTCGGGACGATCCCCTGGCCAAAGTGGTGCTTCCAGATCCGGTTGACCATCACGCGAGCCACGAGTGGGTTTGCGGGATCGACCATCCGGCGCGCGAGGTCGAGCCGGCCGCTCCCCGACGCCGGTGCGGGCTGCTCGCGCCCGGCGATCGCTTCGAGAAAGCGACGAGGGACGATCTCTCCCGGTGTCTTCGTGCTCCCGCGAATGTGAACTCGATCGTCTTCTCCGGTTCCATCGGTGATCGCCAGTGCCAAGGTCGGGGGCAGGATTGTCGCTTCCACCTCGCGATACCGCGCGAGATCGCGTGCAAGACGAGGATCTTCGATCCGGCTGAGGTCCACCGAATCGACGGCCGAGACCGGAGAAAGAGCAGGGGGGGTACCCTGGTCGGAGAAGCGGATCTCATCGACCGCCAGAAAGCCCAAGCCATCGACGTATCGACCCTTGCCTTGGGTATAGTCGACGGTCCCGCCGTCCGAAAGCTCGAGATAGGCAGTGTGGCCGGCCCACATCTCCGTATCGATGCTGAACCAGCGAGGCTGGTCGGACTCGACCTCGAGCGTGAGGCCGCCATAAATCGGCGAGCGGATTTTCTCGAACCCGTCGATGACCACGTTCAGACGACCTCGGCGGCCCGAGGCCAGGCAATGAATATACCGCTTCTCGAGAGAGAAGGTCCGCGAGCGGAGCACCCCTTCGAGCCGGTTGGAGACCAGACCGCTATGTGCCTGTCCCGGCGCGACCGACGAAGCGAACGGAGTCTCTCCCTGCCAGGACAGCAAGAGATCACCGTTCTGACTGGGCCGGCTCCCAAACGCATCTCCCGAAACAAACCAACCTTCATAATCCGACGCGTTGAAATTTTCAAAGAGGAGCGAGGCTCCCTCCTCCCTCACGCTCGCCGTCGCGGCGGGAAGCGTGCCCAGCGATCGCCTGACCGAGTTTTTGAGTGATTCCAGCTCAGCCACCTTGGCCCGAATCGGGGCGGGCGGATCAATAAAGGCATGCTGATGTCGCGAGCTCTGGAGATAGCCGGAGAGCGCGTAATAATCTTTGGTCGAGATCGCGTCGAACTTGTGGTCGTGGCAGCGGGCGCAGGCCACGGTCAGACCGAGGAACGTTTTTGAGAGGACGTCGATCTGGTTGTCGACGCGAGCCGCTTCGTCCTCGAGAAGATCCACCGGCGAGTGAGTCCCCTCGCCGAGAAAATAAAACCCAGTGCCAAGGATGGATTCGTTGAAACCAGCAGACGGGTGGCGGCGCGGCGGGTCGACAAGGTCTCCCGCGAGGTGCTCGACCACGAACTGGTCGTAGGGAAGGTCAAGGTTGAGGGCCCGAACGACATAGTCGCGGTAGCGGAAGGCGTCGGGAGTGTCGTAATCGAACTCGTGTCCAGCCGTCTCCGCATAGCGGACCAGGTCGAGCCAGTGCCTGGCCCAACGCTCACCATAGGCGGGGGACGCGAGCAATCGCTCAGCCAGAGTCTCGAAGTCCGACGGTGAGGAGTCGGCCAGGAACGCTTCGATCTCGGCGGGAGTGGGCGGCAGGCCGGTCAGGTCGAAGGTGAGCCTCCGAATCAACGTCCTTTTGTCGGCCTCCGGCGCGGGAGCGAGTCCACGCCCTTCCAGGGCCGAGAGGATGTAGCCGTCGATGGGAGACCTCATCCAGCCGCTCATACGAGTGGCGGGGGGCGACGGAACTCGAAGGGGTTGGAAGCTCCAGTGCTCGGCGCGTTTTTTGAGGTCGAACGCGCTGGTGCTGGTCGGGGATCGGCTCGCCTTTTCCTGGGGAGGCCAGGGGGCCCCGAGCTCGACCCACCGGGTCAATGTGGCGATCTCGGCGTCTGACAGCTTGGACTTCGGGGGCATCTTATACAGGTCGCCGTAGTTGATCGCTTCGATCAACAGGCTTTCATTCGATTTTCCCGGCACGATCGCGGCGCCCGTGTCCCCGCCGGTCAGAATCGCGTCGCGCGAGTCGAGCCTCAGGTGCCCCTTCTGCTTCTCGGCTCCATGGCACGACTGGCAGCGTGCGACGAGGAGCGGGCGAACGTCCTTCTCGAAGAATTCGAGCGCCGCGGGATCCTTGACCGGTTCGTCGGCTTGCGTCAGGAGGCTGAAGCCACCCACGAGAACGAGCGTCAAGCTCGAGAGGATCGGGCGAGTCGATCGCGCCATGAGCCGGTCTCCATTGTCGCGGCCCCGGGGCGAGGTCAATCAGGCGAGACGATGCCGGGGTCGATTTTTTTTGGGGGGCCGCCTTCGGTGGTGGGAATCGAAACCATCATGGGCGCGGTCGCGATTTCGATCAATCGGGTTCTCGACCTCCTCCCCCCGCCGAGTCGTTCACTCCAGCGGGAGCAAGGGGCCGATCCCCCGGGCGGCTAGGCGCGGGGGTCGTCGAGCGGTGAGATTACTTGGGAGCCGCCGCTCCGGCGGCGGGAGCGTTGACGCCGAGCAATTCAACCTCAAAGATCAGGGCGTCGTTGGGGCGGATCATCCCGCTGCCCGGGGGCCGTGCGCCGTAGGCGAGTTCCGAGGGAATGAAGAGCTTGAACTTCGCGCCCGGCTTCATGAGCTGAAGCGCCTCTGTCCAGCCCTTGATGACCTGGTCGACCTGGAAGGTTGCCGGCATTCCGGTCTTGGCCGAGCTGTCGAAAACGGATCCGTTGATCAGCTTGCCTTCGTAGTTCACCGTCACACTGTCGGTCGGCTTCGGCGACTTGCCAACGCCTTCCTTGAGGATCTGGTACTGAGACCGCTGGCCGTGGTGACGACGCCTTTTTGCGCCTTGTTCTTGGCCAGGAACGCCTCGCTATCCTTCTTGACCTTGTTGAGCATCTCTTCCTGGAAGGCGATCAAGACCTCGCGGATCTGCTCTTCGGTCAGGGCAGGCTTGCCCTCGATCGAGTCCTTGATCCCTTTGGCCAGCTCGTCAGGGTCGATGTCGACCGACTGAGTCTTGAACGACTTGCCAATGCCAACGCCGATCCCGTAACTGGCCTTCTTCTTCAAGTCCTTCACGCCGGCAGCGCCGCCGCTGGCAGGGGCGGCCTTTTCAGCCTGACCCAACGCCGTGACGGCGATGAGGGCCAAGCCCGCCGTGGCGATGATGAAACCCTTCATCCGTTGTCCTTATCTTTCTGGAAGTTCTCGCCCAATCAGGCCCCAGGGTTCGCCCTGTGGCAAACCTACTATCTTACAACCGACCAGAACCAGAGACTAGACCCCGAGGATCAAGCGAGATCATCTCACAGGGATATCGTCATCTGAGCCGCGGAAACGCTATCCACTGGGATCTCGCCTGGGAGAGCGATACGCTGTGGGCGACTCAGTGTCAGTCAGCCTTTTCAAGTTCGTACCGCGAGCGAGGAACTCTCATGAGACGCCGTGCGAGATTACGGAACGGGGATTGTCGATCGGGCGGCCGGTCGATCCTGATCGTCGCCATTTTCCTGGCAGGTTGGATCACGGGGGGAGCCGCAAGCTCGGCGGACGAGCCGAAGGTATTTCAGGCCGGCGCCAACGCGGCGGACATCACGCCGACCCGGTTTCCGATCTCACTGAACGGGCAAATGCATGATCGTGCGGGCAGCTCGGCTCTCGATCGACTCCACGCGCGTTGCCTCGTGCTCGACGACGGCAAAGCGCCCGTGGCGATCGTGGTCGTCGATAGCTGTTTGATCAGCCGCCCGATCTTCGACGAGGCCAAACGCCGGATCGCCGAGACCACGCCAATCCGGACCGAGCGGATGCTGATGTCGGCCACCCATACCCACTCCGCGCCCGCGGTCGTCGGTGTGTTCCAATCCGAGCCGGATGCCGACTACACCGCGTTCCTCATCGACCGGATCGTTGATGGCGTCGGCAAGGCGTTCAAGAACCGGGAACCGGCCCAGATCGGCTGGGGGGTCGGCCAGGACCCGACTCAGGTCTTCTGCCGGGACTGGCTGATGAAGCCGGGAACCGCCCTCACCAATCCGTTCGGAGGAACCAAGGACGACCAGGTCCAGATGCATCCGGGCTACCAGAACCCAAACGCCATCGAACCGACCGCCCCGGTCGATCCTGACGTGTCCCTCCTCGCCGTCAAGGCAAAGGACGGCCGGCCGATCGCGATCCTGGCCAATTATTCGATGCACTATGCCGGCTACGGCGTGCCCCCGAATGCCGCCTCGGCCGACTACTTCGGCCGGTTCGCCGAGCGAATCAAAACGCTGGTCGGGGCCGAGAAGTCCAACCCCGCGTTTGTCGGAATCATGTCGAATGGCACCAGCGGCAACCTCCACTGCTACGACTACAGCAAACCGAAACAGCCGCTGACCATCGACACGGTGGCCGACAGCGTCGCACGCGCCGCGTTCGCCGCCTACGAGAAGATCGAGTATCACGATGCGGTGCCACTCGTGATGCGCGAATCCAAGTTGACCCTCCCCCTCCGTCTTCCCAACGCGGAGGAGATCCAGCGGGCCAAGGAGGTGCTGGCCGCGGTCAAGAAGCCAACCTTGAGCGGCTTCGGCGAAATCTATGCGCGCGAGACGGTCCTCCTGAGCGAGTTTCCCAAGGAGGTGGAGCTCAAGCTCCAGGCCCTCCGCGTCGGTAGCCTTGGAATTGCAGCCATCCCCTGTGAAACGTTCGCCGAGACCGGCCTGGCGATCAAGCAAAAGAGTCCGTTGAAGCCGACATTCACCATCGAGTTGGCCAACGGTTACAACGGCTATATCCCGCCCCCCGCGCGGCACGCACTCGGAGGCTATGAGACCTGGCGTGCTCGTTCGAGCTGCCTCGAAATCGGGGCCGAGCCGAAAATTCTCGCCGAGGTGCTTCGGTTGCTCGACGAGGTCGCGAAAGCCAAGGAGTGACATTGAAGCCGACCGAAGCCACTCGGAAGACGAGATCGGTCGGCAGATTCCCTGGGACGACCATTCCAGCCAAGAACAGGCAAACCACCCTGGCCGCGGTCCTTCAGGGACGCTCCCAAAATCAGGCTTCGCCCAACCCGCGACGACTCCATAAACGAGTTACGACCCATCAGCGGTCAGAATTCGAATTTTCCCGTAGGGTGGCACGGCCCACCATTCTTAATTCTTTGCCAAAACAGAGGTATAAGATGGTGGGCCGTGCCCTCCCTACGGGAATTTTTGGGCCAACGATGACGCAGGGGAGAACGGGTTCGGCGAAGCGTTATCACCAGAATCAAGGCGAATGATTTGCCGTTCTGGTTTCGAGCGTCAGAGGCCGATCGAGCGATCGCGGGCGGTGACGTCCCACTCGTCGACGAGTTCTCCGTCCTCGATCACGTACACCCGTCGATGGAGAGCGCAGGTCGGGCAGATGTGGGTGGGAATGGCCAGGACGGCGGTCCCCGGCGGGAACTGGCTCGCTTGTGGGGTCTCGACGACGAGATGCTCTTCGCTCTGGCCGCCGAGAGTCGCTGCCGGGATATCGAGCAGCGTGAGCCGAGCGCCGACAGGGTCGGCGGCGACCGCCTTGTGACCGAGGTCGAGACAGAGGCGGCCGGGTCGAGGGTGGCTGATCACCCGGGTCAGCAAGACGGCGGCGGGAACGAACGGCAGGTCAGGGAATTTGGTGGCATAGCCATTGTCATGCAGCGTACAGGTGCCCGGCGAGCACTCCACGCCCGGTCGGTCCAGAGCCGCATGGACCGGGAAGGTCGGAGTTCCGCCCAGCACCAGTAACGGAACCGCGATCCCGCGCTGACGGAGTCGCTCCTGGAGCCGAAGCGTCTTCTCAACCCCCGGCGCTGCGACTCGCTTGCGCTCGTCCAGATCGGCCTCCTGGATGTGGCCGTCGTAAGCGTGCAACCCATCAAGCACGAGGTTTGGCAGTCGCTCGAGCAACGTCGCGAGTTCTTCCGCGGCCTCACCCGGCTCGATCCCGGTCCGGCCCATGCCAACCTCGAGGTCGATCAGGACCGAAAGCGGCTTCTCGATCCCCGCCAGGCCACTCGATAAGGCACGGGCCGAGTCGGGATGGTCCACGAGGACCCGGAACTGGGTCTCGGGGAACGCGCGGATCAGCCGGGCGAGTCGAGCGATATTCGGCCCGACGACCGGATAGGCGAGGAGCACGTCGGTTCCCCCGGCCTGGGCGACCATTTCAGCCTCGGCGATCGTGGCACATTTGTGCTTGTGAATCCCTTTCCGTTCCGCCAGCCGGACGATCTCGGCCATCTTGTGCGTCTTGACGTGGGGGCGAAGTCGATCGGCGCCCCCGGCAAGCTTGATCATGGCCTCGAGATTCCGCTCGAGAATCGACCGAAAAATCAAAAGCGACGGACTGAGGAGTCGCGAGGTATCGTTCAGCGGATAGCGAGAATCCATCAACGTGCCCTTCCTCGGGGGTTCTGCCAGTCAACGGGAGAACAAGCCTATTCTGCCGGGTGCCATCTGCCTGGGAAGGCTCCGCCCCGCGGGCGAAGCCCGCGGCAAACGATGATCCGGCAAGGCATGAAGAACGATGCGAATCTCGAAAAAAAAACGGCGGGGCGGGTGCTGGGGTTGGGGTCAAGGCTTGGCCGGCATGAGTTCCAGGGCGGCGGCGGTCATGGCCCGGATTCCGGTCTGGATGCTCGGCGCGGGGTCGGGGTAGTAGCGGGCCGAGTGGAGTGAAGGGAGGATTTCCCCCTTCGCTTTCGCCTCTTTGACGCGTTCCGGCGGGATCGTGCCCAGGCGGAACATGAAGGTCGGCACTCCCCCCTGACCAAAGAGGCCGAAATCTTCCGCCCCCATGACCGGCTCGACCTCCTTGACGCTGGACGCGCCCAGGGTCGCTTTCAAGATCGGCACGATTCGCGCAACCAGGCTCGGCGTGTTGATTGTCGGAGGCGTGCCTTCCACAATGCTCACGACAGGCTCCGGGGCTTGATGCGATCGGGCCAGTCCAACCACGCGGCGTTTGATGCCTTCGATCAACTGGTCGCGGACGTCATCGCGATAGGCGCGGAGGGTGAGCTGGAGCTTCACCTCGTTCGAGATGATGTTGTGCTTCGTGCCCCCGTGGATCGAGCCGACGGTCAAGACCGCCGGATGAATCGGGTTGATTTCACGGCTCACGATTGTCTGAAAATCGAGGATCGCCAGGGCGGCCAAGACGACCGGATCGACGGTCGAATGAGGCGACGCGCCATGGCCCCCTTTGCCTTTGATCAGCACGTCGACCGCCGTGGAGCCGGCCAGGGCAGGGCCCGACGTGTAGGCTACGGTCCCGGTCGGTTCGTCGGAAGTGACGTGCAATGCCAGGGCAAAGTCGGGCTTGGGAAAGCGTGTGTAGAGCCCATCGTCGAGCATCGCTTTCGCCCCGCCGATCATCTCCTCGGCGGGCTGGCCGATCAAAAGGGCCGTTCCCGACCACTGGTCCTTGTGCGCGGCCAGCCAGCGGGCGACACCGACAAGACAAGTCATATGGACGTCATGACCACAAGCATGCATCACTCTTACCGGCTTGCCGGCCGGATCGAGCCCGGTCGCCTGGCTCGCGTACGGCAGGCCGGTCTCTTCGGTCACGGGCAACGCATCGAGGTCGCTCCGAATCAGGACGGTCGGTCCCGGCCCGTTCTTCAGGAGCCCCACGACCCCGAGCTTCCCCACGCCGGTCGTGACCACGGCTCCGACTCTGGTCAACTCCGCGGCGACCCGCTCGGCCGTCTTCACTTCCTGAAAGGAGAGCTCGGGGTTGCTGTGCAGGTGCGTGTAGAGCGCCACCAACTCGTCTTTGTTGGCCTGGAACCAGGCGTCATTCGGACTTGCCCCCTTCACGGAGGCAGCCGTCGGCGCGAGCAAGACGATGGAAACCAACCAGACGCGCAGCAAAGGCATCGGCATACTCCGTGACGGGGCGATCATCACCAGGTCGTTCGTTTCGGATCGGAATCAGACAAGAGGGCGCAACCTCATCGGCGAGGTCATTCCAAACCCATCTGCTTGTTGTAGGCGAGGGCCTTGGCGTGCTCAGCCTCGGGAATTTTCCCGCACCGCTGATAGATCACGGAGAGCGCCGTGTAGCTGAAGGTATCGTCCGGTTCGAGCTCGACCACCTTCTTGGCGTGCTCAATCGCCTTGTCGGAGTCCGCAAGATCCACATAGAGCTTGGCAAGCATCCCGTGGCCGATGGCATAAGTCGGATCCAATACAACAGCCTCTTCCAGCTTGGCAATGGCGCCTGGCTTGTCGCCGCCGTCGCGCAGATCCACGGCCTGGTCGTACAGTTCGTTCGGTGTCGGCATGAGAATCAAGTCCGGTCGTGAGTTCGTCTTCAGATAGAATCGTCCTGGTCAGTTTTCAGGATCTATTGTAAGGCGAAGGCGGGTCGCACGCCATCGTCTCTCAATGAGCAACGCTGGCATCGCCTTTGCTCGTGTTGTTTCTCGATAAAGATTCCGTGACGAAAGGGGCCGACTCGCCCATCCGCGCACCGTCGCGGACTTTTTGGGAATTTTTCTCAAAAACGAGCGGCCCCGCCGCCCATTTCCGGGGACTCTCACAATGCTCTTGGCGTACGATGACGACGGCCCAGGTCCGGTGGTGGTCCTGCTCCACGGATTTCCGCTCAATCGGACGATGTGGAAGGCGCAACAGGCGAGGATCGGCTCGCTCTACCGCGTGATCTCGCCCGATCTGCGCGGTCACGGTCACACGGCCGCCCCTTACGGGATCTACACGATCGACGAGATGGCCGACGATGTCCTCGACCTGCTCAACGCGCTTCAGCTCAAGGAACCGGTCGTGCTCGGCGGCCTGTCGATGGGGGGCTACATCGCCCTTTCCCTGATCGCCCGACACCCCGAGCGGGTTCGCGCCCTGATGCTCATGGACACCCGGGCGGGGGCCGACTCGACCGAGGCAGCACTCGCCCGCCAAGAGCTGGCGAAGCAGGTCGAAGCGACCCGGAGCGTCGAGCACGTCGTCACGACGATGCTGCCCAAACTCTTCTCCGAAACAACCAGGAGCCTCCATCCAGACCGGATCGAACCGGTCCGTCGCATGATGGAGCACACTCCGGCCCGCACGGTGGCAGGCGCGTTGCGCGGCATGGCTGCTCGTCCCGACCGGACCAACGACCTCGCCCGGATCCACGTACCGACCTTGGTGCTGGTCGGGGAGGACGACACGATCACACCGCCGAACGAGGCACGAGCCATGGCTCAAGCGATTCCAGGGGCCCAACTGGAGATTATCCCCCACGCCGGACATCTTGCCCCATTGGAGAACCCTTCAGCCAGCAATGAAGCCATCTTGCGCTTTCTCTCCAGCCTAGCTTGAGCGAAGGGGAGAGCCGGCCCTTGCATCCTGATGACGAAGCCGAGATAATTCGTCACTAGCGGGTGATTTGCGACAATTTTCAGACTTGGGCAGACCGAGATTCGATGCCGGACGCGACTGAAGAACCGTTGATCGCGACTCCGTCGGCACTCGGCGAGCTTGTCGATCACTTACGAGCCTCCGGACGCTTTGCGTTCGACACCGAGTTTGTCTCCGAAGAGACGTTCGAACCGGTCCTCTGCTTGATCCAGGTGGCGACTCGGGAACGGCTGGCGGTCATCGACCCGCTGGCGATCGATGATCTTTCACCGTTCTGGAATCTGGTGATCGACCCGACCATCGAGGTCGTGATGCACGCGGCGAGCGAGGATCTGCGAATCTGCCGGTTCAAGACCGGCACGGTTCCTCGCCGTGTCTTTGATGTGCAGATCGCCGCCGGGCTCGTCGGGTTCGGCTACCCGCTCTCGCTTGTGAACCTGATTGGCCAGGCCCTCCGGATCACCGTCTCCGGAGGGGAGACCCGGACCGACTGGCGACGGCGACCGCTCACTGCGGCGCAACTCCGGTACGCGCTGGATGACGTGCGCTACCTGCTCGACCTGGCCGACCTCCTCGGCTCCCAGCTCAAAGAACTGGGACGCGTGGATTGGGCGGAGGGAGAGTTCGCGCATTTCGTCTCGAGCATTCAGAATCGCGTCGAGGAAGAGCGCTGGCGTCGGCTTCCCGGACTTCATCAGCTCAACCGCAGGAGCCTCGAAGCGGCCCGCCGGCTGGCCGAATGGCGATTCGCGGAAGCCCGACGTTCGAATCGGCCGATTCGCCAATTACTCCGCGACGATTTGCTCGTGGCGATCGCGAAGCGGCAGCCATCGAGCCGCCGTGATCTCGAGGCGCTCCGCGACTTCAACCGTCCCCACCTGTTGAGCAGGGCGGCCGATCTCCTGGCCGTGATCGCCAGTGCCCAGCTCGTCCCCCCTGAGGAATTGCCCGAGCCGCCGGACCGCCACGATGACGGTCCGGGACTGACAATGGTGGTCAACCTGCTCGCCGCGGCGCTAGCTCAGTGCTGTGCCCAGTCGAAGGTGGCCGCCGGACTCGTCGGGACCTCGAATGATCTCAAGGACCTGATTCGCTGGCACTCCCAAAACTGCCCCGACTCGTTCCGCCCCGAACTGGCCGAAGGCTGGCGCGCCGAGGTTTGTGGCAAACCCCTCCTCGACGTCCTTTCCGGCCGTTGTGCACTTCGCGTGGCTGACCCCAGGGCCGACGTTCCTGTCGTCCTCGAGCCGCTCGCGGACCGACGTCCGAAATAGCGAGCCTGCTCGCGAGACCCCGAACCTGGCTTTTCCCCCTTTTTTTCTCTCAGACAAACGAGGTCGAGACGTGCAACGGATCTTGAGCTGCTTCACCAACTGCTACGGCGCCGCGGGCGTCTGGACGGCCGTGGAGCGCATCCGCGACGCAGGTATCGATCACCTCGAGCTGGCCCTTCGCGGTCACAACTTCGGTGGCCTGGTCATCCCCGATTCGGTCGTGATCACCGAGAAGGCCGACGACGCCACCGCCCAGTCGTTCTGTGACCACCTGGCCAAGCACGAGGTCAAGGTCAGCGGTTGCAATGTGGGAGGCGCTGACATCCGGACCCGTGAAGGACTCGAGCTGACCCAGCGCCGCATCCAATTCGCCGGGCGCTGGTTTGCCGTCCCCCTGGTCATCTCGGGAGCCGGCCAGCCGGCCGATGCGGCCGAACGTAAAACGGTGATCGACCACTTGCGACAGATCGGCGACACGGCCGGGGAACTCGGGATCACGGTCGCCCTCGAGACTCACAAAGGGCCGACCCAGAACGCGGAAGCGATGCTCGCGCTGATGGACGAGCTCGATCATCCCCAGGTTCGGCTCAACTTCGACACGGGCAATATCGGTTACTACAACGAAGGCGTGAACCCGGCCGACGAACTCGAGAAGGTGAAGCACCTCGTCCGTAACGTCCACGTGAAGGATAGCCGGGGCGGTTTCGAGGACTGGTACTTCCCGGCCGTCGGCGACGGCGGGGCCGTCGACTTCACTCGGATCCGCGAGATCCTCGACGGCATCGGCTTCGCCGGCCCCTACACGATCGAGATCGAGGGGATCAAGGACGAGCCCGAACCGGGACTCGAGGGCCGTCACGACCGCATTGCCCGGAGCGTCGCGCACCTCCGTGCTTGCGGTTACTGATTGATTGATACCACGGGCTTGAAGTGAAGCAGAACGGGGCCGACTGCCAATTGAGCCGGCCTCACGACGGCAACTGGCCGGCACCGTCACGTCGATGAAGACGTGCCTCCCGTTGATTTTGATTCCGCATGATCGCGGGACCTCGTAGACCGTTGGTCTGCGAGGTCCGGTCTCGGCACCGAGACCGGTCGGTCGACCGAGTTGGAGTCTGCTCCCCACACACCGAGGTCAACTGATGGAAGGCTCCCCGAGTTCCGGCAACCTGCGCGTTCTCAAGCAGGAACTGGCCCGTCGCGTTCGTGAGATTCGCGAGAGCTTCGATTCCGGAGACGGGGAACGCCTGGCCGCGAGCCTGGGACTGCCCGTGCGAACCTGGTGGAACTACGAGGCGGGTTGCACCATGCCGGCCACGGTCCTGCTCGAATTCATCGAGTTGACTGGAGCCCACCCTCACTGGCTCCTGACGGGCGAAGGGGAGCCCTTCTCTTCCTCCTCGCGTTGAAGGCCAGGTTCAGATCCCACGAAGGTCCGCTTCGTCAGGCAAGAGGACCATGACACCCCCCTCCAGATCGATCAAATACCACGCCTTACACGACTCACACGTCCCGAGCATTCGGCCTGGGAGTGCGATGTCAAGTTGGTGTCGCTCCAACTCGTCGTAACACTTCTCACATCGAATGGTCGAGGATTCTTCAACGCAAAACGGCAGGCGGATCAGGTCCATCGAAACGAACACCGAATCCATCATGACCTCTCTCCGAGTGCTCAAACCTTGCGGCTGTCAGAAGACATTCTGGCGGCCTACCCCGCACTCCCGCCGCGTTGCCTCTCTGCGTTCGGGTCTTCTTCGAATCTTCTAGGGGCAAACCGCGGCACCGCCGACACGGCGACCGTGAACGCGACTCCCCCTCCTCGAAAGACCACCGAGGCAAAGCCTTCCAGGACTCGACCGTTCCAAGTTCGACACCATGACAGATCAACCCAACGAACACGACATTAATATCGTGACGTGAGTCAGTCCTCACGAATCGAGCTGAAGATGACCAATGGACTCGTGACGCCATATCGCCGAGCCACAACCTGAGGACGCCTCAGCGACTCGATATCCGAATCTCTAGGTCGCGGTTGATTCGATGTCAAGCACACTGCAATGATTTTTGAGCGAGATGATCCCGATCCAGCAGAGTGTACACTCGAACGTTGTGACGCTCATGGCCGGTTCTTATCAACGATTTATGATTGCTCAGCGGCCACGGGCACGGCCCACCATCCCTATCCCCTTGCCAAAACAAAGGTTAAGATGGCGGGCCATGCCCACCCTACGGGATTAGTTAGGCCGACGATGATGCCATGCCCAATCGTGTTGGCGGAGGGAGAAACGGGTTCGGCGAAGCTTTACGGCCGAAAAAAGTCACCGAAAACCGGTTACAGTGAGATAGGCCGCAGGATCTCTTTGGTATCGGCCAAGTGGGTTCCGCTCATATTTCAAACCCTGGCCAAGGTCAGGCAAGTGTCAGCGGCCGTCAGAAGAACATCGCGAACCGCATCCAGAAGGTTTGGTATCCGTCGACCGGGCTCCGGCCACTGAGGGGGATCGGGTTGTTGAAGTTGGTCGTGACGTAGTCGAAGCTGAGGCGGGTGTAGCGGTTCGGCCACCAGTTGACGCCTGCCATGAAATTGGTCATGCGGTTGGTCGAATTCGACGTGTCGACGAAGCCACGGGCGATGTCGCCGGTTCCCGCGTTCAACTCAGACCACTGGGCGGCGATCTGCCAGGCCCCAGGGCCATAGAGGTGCTTGCTCGGGATGAACGGGTGGAGGGGAGTGACGGTGGAGTAGCCCTGGAAGCCGTTGCCTTTGAAGTCACTCTCGCCAGTTAGCCAGTACGAAGCGTTGACGTAATAACCGCGCTGGGTGGACCGGCCTTTGGTCGTACCGTCGGTGAGTACGCGGCTGAAGTTGATGTATTCGGCCAGGACACTGAAGCGGCCGTACCAATAAATGTGCGGCGAGAAGACGCTGCGCATTCCGTCGGCGGACACATTGGAATGGTACGTGTAGAAGGGGACGCCCAGGACTGTGGAAAAGGCCGGGTTCGTGGTGGACTCGCCGTTGTTGGAAATGGAGACGCCTTCCTGCTTGAGCAGGTACTCTTGCTTCCCGGCCGAGAAGCCGGCACCACCACCGAGCCCCTCGAGAACCGTATCTTCCCAGCCCTCACCGCGGAACGGCGTGAAGTCGACAGCACCATTGTAATCCTGATTGCGGTCGAGATTGCCGAACAGGCTGATACCACTGTTGCTGATCCCAGACCACCATTGGATCCGGTTCTTCCAGAGGTTGCCGGTAAACATCAAGCCGATCGGACGTTTGCCGGCCAACTGAAAGAGTGGCGAGTTGGTAATCACCGGCTCGAGCGCCGGGCTGAAGGCGTAGTACTCATACAGGGGCGGGGCGAGGCCCTTACCAGCCCGGAGCGTCACGTAGTCATTGATATGCCAGGCCATGAACAAGTCGAGAAGATTAAACGTACCGAGAAAGCCCTGGACGCCGACCTGGTAGCTCCAATCTTTAGTAATATTGCCATAAATATAAGAACGCGCAAACGGAACATTGAACCCTTGCTCGGTGGTCGGAATCCGGGCGCGGTCGAGAAACGTGCCATCGACGGTGATCTGGTTGGTGACGTTGAGCGTATATTCGTCGTCGGGCGAGCTGAAGGAAAAGTAGCCGCCGCCACCCAATGGGCCGGTGGCCTTATCGTTGTATTTGTATCGGCCCTTGATGCCGAACCGCTCGGTGCTTGCCCCGGGGTCGTCGCGGCTGGCGAAGGCCCCGGAGTGATACCGCTCGGGCACCTGATTCGAGATCCCCTGCGCTTCGGCGGATGTTCCCTCGTGAGCCCCGACCAGGCCATTCGTCGGGGGACCGGCGGCGCCGGGAACCGTGGGAGTCATGGCCCCCGCGGAGCCCGGTTGGGCGCCCATGGAGTGCACGATACCGCGGAGTTGTTGAATCTCGGCCTTGAGTGCGCGGGTCTCGGCGACCTCGGATCGGAGCAGCCGGAGTTGCTCGGCAAGCTCCGCGTTCGACGGGTTCGCCGGAGCCTCGACCGCAGCAGTCGTTGCGGCGGGGGCGGACAACGGTGGTGGCTCCTGGGCACTCGCCGTGACGGCCAAACCCAGGATCAGGCAGAGGGTGCGGACGATCAGAAGCTCGAATCGAAACGGTGACCGTTCCCGCGCCACGGACGAATTGTCCATACGAAATCCCATCCCTTGATCCAGATGTGAGGGAGGATGCCGACCGAACCGCCAATACCGATTCTTCTGATTGCATCGACAATTACTCCCGGACACCTTGATCGAAAATGGATGGATTTTAAAGAATCGTGGCGAAAAGCTCTGGTTTGACCGATCGAGCAGGCTTATGATTCGTGGTTGACTAGTAGCGAGGCGAGATCCGAACAACACTCCTTGTTGATGAGATTCGCCGGGGGAAGCCAAGAGCGATTCGAGAATTCCATGGATCGTACCGGATGGCAGTACGGTGTCGCCTGGACCTCGACGCTGGTCGTGCTTCGGGGCATCGCGCAAGTCATGTTTCAGCCCCACGCGGGAACCGGACTGCTCTTTTTGGCCGGGCTCGCGGTCGGCTCGCCCCTCGTGGCCCTGGGCGCCATTCTCGGATCCGCGATCGGCACGGGGGTTGCTGTCGTCCTCAGGTACGACCGAAACGAGATCAGCGACGGCATTTACGGGTTCAACTCGGCGCTGGTGGGCCTGGCCCTGCTCGTGCTTCTGCGTCCGGTGCCGATGACCTGGGTCTTGTTGGTACTGGGCGCCGCTCTGGCGTCGGTCGTCACCCGGTTGGCGAGGCAATTCGCTCCGTTTCCGACGTACACCGCCCCGTTCGTCCTGGTGACCTGGTTGGCGCTCGTCCTGGTCCATGGCGTGGCGGGCAAGAGTATCGATACCATCCCTGCACCCGCCCCGCGCTCGCCCTCGACGTTCATCGAATCGGTCCTGGCCGGCGAGGCCGAGGTCATGCTCGGGTCGCGTAGCCTGCCCGGGGCCCTGTTCCTGATGGGCATCGCACTCAGCAACTGGCGACATGCGGTGCTGGCGCTGATCGGCTCGGTCGTTGGCACCTTACAGTCGATCTATCACAACGACCCGTCAGGTTCGGTCTCCCTCGGCCTCTACGGTTACAATGCGTCGTTAGCCGCGATGGCGATCTGGTTAGCGCGATCGTCACTCGCCTTGTCGATTCTGGCCGCGGTCGTGTCGGTGCCACTCACTGAATTCTTTCCCAAAGCGCTGGGTATCCCAGCGCTGACGGCCCCGTTCGTCATTGCGTCCTGGATCGTGTTGGCGCTGCTCGCACTCGATCCCTATCTCGGACGGACCGTGAACGGTGTGAGTAAAGTCCAGAGCGCCGACCAACCCGAGGCGGAGGTGATTTAATGCATCTGACCCCGCGCGAAATTGAAAAGCTCTTGGTTTATCAGTTGGCCGAGATCGCGGAGAAGCGACGGGCCAAGGGCTTGAAGCTCAATCATCCGGAATCGATGGCCATCCTCTGCGCCGCGGCGATGGAAGGCGCGCGGGAAGGGAAGACGGTCGAGGAAGTCATGGGCGAGGCGGCCCAAATCCTGACCAAGGCGGATGTCATGGAGGGCGTGGTCGAAATGATCCCGTACGTCCAGGTCGAGGCCATCTTCACCGACGGTAGCCGCCTGGTCACGATTCACGACCCGATCAAGTAGCCGCCGCTTTATCGTCAGGTGATGCGAACTGAAGCGGCACGACCCAGGAGCGAACACCGATGGCGGATTCCGAGACTCCAAAAGAAGTACCGGGCGTGGGGGAATGGCTCCGGCATCCGGACGCGGCGCCGCAATCGACGAGCAAGACCTCGGCCCCGGTCGGCGGCCTGATTCTCGCCGATGGCGAGATCGAGCTGAACGCCGGTCGACCTTCGATCACGCTCGAAGTCAGGAACACCGGCGACCGCCCGATCCAGGTTGGCTCGCACTTCCACTTCTTCGAGACCAATCGCGCCCTGGAATTCGACCGGCCGGCAACCTTCGGCTTACGACTGAACATTCCCTCAGGGACCGCAATTCGGTTCGAGCCCGGGGACCAGAAGTCCGTATCGCTGGTCCCCATGGGGGGAAAACAGCACTGCTTCGGGTTCAATGATCTGGTCAATGGATGGACCGGGGGAGGACCGACGACCGATTATCGGCCGAACTTTACGACCGCCGTCGCGAAGGCCAACGCCCTCGGGTTCAAATCTTCGAAGTCCTAAAACGGTTCGTTCCGCGAAAGGCGCTTTCGCCATGTCGAAACTCTCGCGCAAGCAATATGTGGATCTCTACGGCCCGACCGTCGGAGACAAAATCCGCCTGGGTGATACCGATCTCTACATCGAGATCGAGCGTGACCTGAGGACCTTCGGGGATGAGCTCCAGTACGGCGGCGGCAAGACCTTGCGCGATGGCATGGGGTCGGACAACCAGGTCACACAGACCGCGGGCTGCCTCGACATGGTCATCACGAACGTCACGGTGCTGGACCCGATTCTCGGCGTGATCAAGGCTGACGTCGGCATTCGCAACGGCAAGATCGTCGGTGTCGGCAAGGCGGGCAATCCGAGCACGATGGACAACGTCACACCCGGCCTGACGACCGGGACCGCCACCGACGCCATCGCCGGTGAACACCTGATCCTGACGGCGGCGGGAATGGATGCGCACGTCCATTACATCAGCCCGCAACAGGTCTGGGCCGCCCTCAGTAACGGAATCACGACGTTCTGGGGAGGGGGCATCGGACCGTCGGATGGAACCAACGGCGTCACTACCACCAACGGTCCCTGGAACCTGGAGATGATGCTCCGTTCCGTCGAGGGCCTACCGATCAACTTCGGATTCCATGGAAGGGCAACTGCGCCGGGGTCCCTCCACTCGTTGAGCAACTCGAAGCGGGCGCGGCCGGCTTCAAGATCCACGAGGACTACGGTACCACCCCCGCGAACATCCGCGCCTGTCTACGCGTTTCCGATGACTACGACGTCTCGGTCGCGATCCATACGGACACACTGAACGAAGCCGGCTTCGTCGAGGACACGATTGCCGCCTTCGATGGCCGAACCATCCACACCTATCACAGCGAAGGGGCCGGCGGCGGCCACGCACCCGACTTGCTCAAAGTCGTCGGCCAGCCCAACGTCCTACCGAGCTCGACCAACCCGACCCTTCCCTGCGGGGTGAACTCGGTCTCCGAACTTTTTGATATGATTATGGTCTGCCATAATCTGAGCCCCAAGATCCCGTCGGACGTCGCGTTCGCCGAGAGCCGGGTCCGCGGCGAGACGATCGTCGCCGAGAGTGTGCTGCACGACATGGGGGCGATCTCCATGATCACCAGCGACTCCCAGGCGATGGGCCGGGTCGGCGAAACCTGGCTGCGGTCGATCCAGACCGCTGACATCATGAAGAAGACGCGCGGACCGCTACCCGAAGACGCTGGCTCGGGCAACGATAACAACCGCGTGCTCCGGTTCGTGGCCAAGGTCACCATCAATCCCACCCTGACGGTTGGGATCTCGGACGTCCTCGGTTCCATTACGCCTGGCAAGATGGCTGACCTGGTGCTCTGGGAGCCGGCCTTCTTCGGCGCCAAGCCAAAGCTGGTGCTCAAAGGCGGCATGATCGTCTGGGGCAACATGGGAGATCCCAATGCCTCGCTGCCGACCTGCCAACCGATGATGTATCGCCCGATGTTCGGCGCGTTCGGATCGACGCTGGCACAAACCTGTATTACGTTCGTCTCACGCGTTGCTCACGAGCGCGGGATCGCCGAGAAGTATGGGCTCGAACGCATCGTTCGGCCCGTCTACGGCACCCGGACACTGACCAAGCGTGATATGATTCGCAATGATTACCTCCCCAAGATCGACGTCAACCCGCAGACCTTCGCGGTGACCGTGGACGGCGTCCACGCGACGGTCACTCCCCCGAAAACGATCGCCCTGAATCAGCTTCACTTCTTCGGTTGACGCCTCAACGCGGAGCCTTTGCAATGATCCTGGTCGAGAAAAGTCTTGGTAACCTCGGCGACGCGGCTTGGGCGGAACGCCTGGAAGGCGCCACGATCGATCTCCTGGAACTCGACCAATGGCAGGCGCAGAAGAATCGATTCCGTCTCAAAACGAATGCAGGCGCTGAGGTGGCGGTTGCCTTGGAGCGGAACACGCACCTGCACGACGGCGATATCCTGGGGTGGGACGAGGCGACGCGGACTGCGATTGCGACCCGGATTCACCTCAAGGACGTCCTGGTCATCCAACTCGACGCGATGCTGGCCAACCCGGCTGAAACGCTCGCCCGCACCTGCTTCGAGTTAGGCCACGCCCTGGGCAACCAGCACTGGCCGGCCGTCGTGAAGGGGACCACGGTCTATGTGCCCCTGACCGTGGACCGGCAGGTGATGGCCTCGGTCATGAAAACCCATGCGTTTGTCGGGATCACCTATGACTTCCGCCCTGGGTCCGTGGTCATCCCTTACCTCGCTCCTCACGAAGCCCGGCGCCTGTTCGGAGGGGCCAATGCAACACCCCATTCTCATGTCAGCATGATTCTCGAACCCGAGCCACATCAGCATGTCGACGCCCAAGGTCACACTTACACGCACTCGCATGACACGCCCACTCCGGGGCAGAAGCACGACCACGATCATGTCCATTGAGAAAGCGGCACCGTGACCTCGATCCCGGCCTTGATGCGTCTCCTGCAGTTCGGCGATTCGATGCTCCCGGTCGGCTCGTTCTCGTTCTCCAACGGGCTCGAGTCGGCCATCCAACAGGGAATCGTCCACGACCCGGACAGCCTCGAACGGTTCGTCCGGACGGCGACCCGCCAGTCGGCGACGACCGACGGGATCGCGCTACTCGAAGCGTTCCGAGCCGCCCGTGTGAACGATCCCGCACGGATCTGGCGAGCCGACCATGCCGTCTTCCTCCGTAAGCTCAACGAAGAAATGCGGACGATGACGGTTCGAATGGGCCGCAAGCTCGCTGAGATGGCCGTCAAGGTCCTGGATGCGTCTGACGTCGGCGAGTGGCTCAGCGCCATCAAGCGAGGGGAGACCCCGGGAACCTACCCCGTGGGCCAGGCTCTCGTCTTTGCCACGCTCGACCTGGAGGAACGGGACGCGTTCGCCGTGCATCAGTACGGCCTGGCGAGCATGATGCTGGGCGCATCGTTGCGGCTGATGAAGATCGACTACCTCGACGCCCAGGCAATCCTCTACCGAATCAACGGCGAGGTCGAGGCGGACTACGAACGGGTCGCCGATCGCTCGCTGGACGACATGGCCTCGTTCTCGCCCGTGATCGATGTCCTCGCCGCAGTACACGTCCGTGCTCGAGTCCGCCTGTTCATGAACTGATATCGTATCGCGAGAACTTGCTCCCATGAAAAAAATCACAAGAATCGGCATCGGCGGGCCCGTCGGCTCGGGCAAGACCGCGATCATTGAGGCGATCACCCCCAAGTTGATCGATCTGGGCATCCGAATCTTGATCATCACCAACGACGTGGTGACAACCGAGGACGCAAAACACGTCCGACGCACGCTCAAGGGGGTTTTGATTGAAGAGAGAATTCTCGGCGTTGAGACCGGGGCCTGTCCGCACACGGCCGTGCGCGAAGACCCCAGCATGAACCTCGCCGCCGTGGAGGACATGGAGGCACGGTTCCCGGACACCGACCTGGTCCTGATCGAGAGTGGCGGCGACAACCTGACCCTCACCTTCAGCCCGGCCCTGGTCGACTACTTCCTCTACGTGATCGACGTCGGCGCGGGGGACAAGATCCCCCGCAAGAACGGCCCTGGTATCACCCAGTCCGACATCCTGATCATCAACAAGACCGACCTCGCCCCTTACGTGGGCGCGAGCCTGGAGGTCATGGATACCGACTCGCGGTTCATGCGGGGCGAGAAACCGTTCGTCTTCACCAATTGCAAGACGGGCGAAGGGATTGATGCCCTGGTCCACCTGATCCGTGAGAACGTCCTGTTCGACCTCGAGATGAAAGCCCCGCAAGTATGACGAGGCCGATCGTCGACCCCGAGTTGGCTCCCTACAAGGACGAACCGAAGCAACTTCCGAGCGGATCGCTCGGCAAGGATGCGCGCTTGCGGCTCCGGTTCGAGCGCCGAGAGGAGCGCTCGATCCTGGCCGTGATGGAGCGGAAAGCCCCCTTGCTCGTCCAGCGGGCGATCTATTGCGACGAAGGAATGCCGGCACTCCCCTGGGTCTTCATCATCACCAACTCCGGGGGGATCCTCCAGGGGGACCGCTACCAGATCCGGATCGAGGCTGCGGCGCACTCGTTCGGACACGTCACCACTCAAGCGGCGACCAAGATCCACGAGATGGATACGAACTACGCCGCACAAACCCAGGAGATCGTCCTGGAGCAAGGCGCCTACCTCGAATACCTCCCCGACCCGGTCATCCCGTTCCGCCACGCGCGGTTCTTGACCCGAACCCGGATCACCATCGACCCGACGGCCACGCTCCTGTACGCGGAGACCCTCATGGCCGGCCGCAAATACTACCGGGACGGCGAGAGCTACGAGTTCGACCTTTTTTCTGCCGCCGTGCAGGCCGAACGCCCCGACGGAACCGCCTTGTTCGCCGAGAAATTCGTGGTCGAGCCCGCGCAGTTCTCTCCCCGGGATCTCGGGGTGATGGGCAAGTTCGACGTCTTCGGAAACGTCGTCCTGCTCACCCCGAAAGTCCACGCCGACCGGATCCTCGCGAACCTTCAACCCACGTTCGATCGCTCGGCAGACTGGGCCGACGGAGCCGCTCGCTTGCCCAACGACGCCGGCTTGATCTACAAGGTGCTCGCGCTAGAGTCGAGCGTCGCCCGCGCCCGGATTCGCAACTTCTGGACCCTGGTGCGCGAGGAAGTGACCAAATACCCTGTCCCAAGCGAATTTCCCTGGCGCTGATCTGCCCCTTGGCGCCTCAATCGCAATACGGCAAATCGAAATCGTTGCCCCCGGTCGACGGTCTACCCAGCGCCGGGGGGTTCGATTTTTTGGCGAAGCATCTCAAGCATGAAATCGACAAGAATTCTTCGATCAATCGCATGAGCTCGCTTCCGACCTTGACCGAACGCTGATCACATCAAACGGCGGCTCAGACGTCGGTTCATGAACTCGGCTTGGCCTTCGCTCGCCTCCAGACGATCAGGGTATGGCCCGATTCAGCGCCCGTCGAAAATTCGACCGGACGATCGTCCTGCGGTGTCAGTCCATGGCAGACCGTGAACAGGTCGCCTTCGAGTTTGTAGATCCCCTTGAGGATCTGGCCTTTATCCGGGCCATTTTCCAGGGTGAGCTCGATCGCCTTGGGGTCGGTCGACGGCTCGAGCCGGAACCCATAGGAAGTTCGTCGGCCGTCCCTGACCGTGACATACAGAGCGTTCGACACCAGCAGGCTCGGCGCCTCCGGCTGGTCGGACAGGCTCTCTCCGTTGACGTCAAGTGAGACCAGCGACCAGCTCCCTTGCAAGGCGGTAAGTTCGCGAGCCGACTCATCGTCATCGGCTCCGAGCAAGAAGCCGACGGCCAGGGTCATCAAAGCGAAGCGTTTCATTTCACTCCTCCTCTCTCAAACGGTAGGCAACGATCGGGTCGATCAGCGAGCGCAACGTTCGGAGGCATGTGCATGCTCATCATCTGCCAGATGAAACAAGAGTGCGGGCGGAGCAATGGGGATGTCAAGGTGCGCCTGGCACATTGCCATCTCACAGTGCTGGCGGTTAAGGTCGGATCGCGGCATTGTAGCGTGCCGGTCAGGCCAATGCGAAACGGCTTGGCTCGCGACTGAGATGCCGGCCGTCGCTTGCCACACTGCGCGTGTCGGAATTCCGAACGATCCAAAGAGGAGGAACCATGAGGATGATCTCCCTGGCGGGACTGCTGCTCGTTCTCCCCAATCTGCTGCTGATGCCGGCCAGCGGTTCGGAGGAGAAGAAACCGCCGAACTTCATCCTGATCCTCGCCGACGACATGGCCTGGGACGACTGCGGGGCCTTCGGAAACAGGGCGATCCGGACGCCCAATATTGACGCGCTGGCTCGTGAGGGCATGCGGTTCGACCGCGCCTACCTGACCTGCAGTTCGTGCAGCCCCAGCCGCTCCAGCATCATCACCGGCCGATACCCGCACAGTACCGACGCCGAGGAGCTGCACTGGCCACTGCCCGCGAGCCAGGTCACGTTCGTCGAGCGACTCAAGGCCAGCGGCTACTGGACCGCCGCCGCCGGCAAGTGGCACCTGGGTAACGCCGTCAAGAATCGATTCGACGTCGTCCACGAAGCCAACCCAGCCAGTTTCCAGCTTCCCACCGGCCCCGAGGCGATCGGAGCTCGGTTGGCCTCAAAGGCCAAGGGGGACGCCGCCAGCGGCTGCGACCAATGGGTATCCACCTTGCGGGACCGGCCTCGCGACAAGCCGTTCTTCCTCTGGCTGGCCGCCTTCGACCCGCATCGCGACTATGCGGACGGGGCCATCGCCAAGCCGCACCGCCCTGAAGACGTCGTGATCCCACCCTACTTGCCCGACGCGCCTGAGGTCCGTGCGGATCTCGCCCTTTACTACGACGAGATCGGCCGCCTCGACCGGTTCGTCGGCGAGGTTCTGGCGGAACTGGACCGGCAAGAGGCAAGCCAGGAGACGGTCGTCTTGTTCCTCAGTGATAACGGCCGGCCGTTCCCGCGATGCAAGACGACCCTCTACGAAAGCGGAATCAAGACCCCCTTGATCGTCCGCTGGCCCGGCCGGATCCCGGCCGGCAGCCACTGCGCCCGCCTGGTCAGCTCCGTCGATATCGCCCCCACGATTCTGTCTCTGGCCGGGCTCGAGCGACCGCCCAGCGTTCAGGGCCAGGACGTTTCGATCCTCTTCACCGATCCACAAGCGAAAGTCAGTGACCTCATCTTCGCCGAACACAACTGGCACGACTACGCCGCCCATGCGCGAGCGGTCCGCTCCGAACGCTTCAAATACATCAGAAATTATGACAACGACATGCCTCTGACCCCTCCCGCCGATGCCGTGCGGAGCCCCACTTATCAGGTGATGCGGTCGTTGCGCGATGCGCGGAAACTCACGCCTGAACAGAGCGTCTGTTTCGTTCGGCCTCGGACCGCGGAAGAGTTATATGACACCGAGTCCGATCCGAACGAGCTGCACAACCTGGCCGACGACAAAGACCAGGCCAACACACTCCGGCGGATGCGTGAGGCGCTGGCAACCTGGGAAGCCGAGACCGACGATCGCAAGGCCGGCCCGCTGAACCCCGACGAATTCGATCGCGAGACCGGTGATCCGCTCCCCAACCGGATCCGGCCCCGACCCGGCAAGCTGAAAACCGTGACCCCGATTCGCGAAACGCCAACCGGAGCTTGAGTGGTCGAGGCCCTCAAATTGATCGAGAAGCGATCAAGTGGTCCGCTGTCGTCCTATCTAGGGGATCTGGTTGTGACTCGGAGGCCAAGGAGGGCCCAGGCGGACCGCCGATTCCCCATGATTCTGGGCCGGACGACGTGATATTGAACAAATCGGCTTTCCTGGCGTTTGATGATCGGTCATGATAGGGCCGATCGCGTTAGCCCCGAATTTGCTTCCTCCGTAATATGACGCAATGTTCGTGCGATCGATCCCACCAGGGAAAGATCGACCACTTTCAACGCATCCCCCGTATTTGCCCCAAACTACAGCCATTCAACTCTCAATGGATTGACCAGACCTGATATCTCCGGTTCTGGAAAACCATTGGACCGGGTATGTTTGGTTCGATCCCCAAGAACTGGCGGACCGTCCGTTGACCAGTGATGAAGGGGTCGTCAATCTATTCGAGCCGAATCACGACCCGACCTGGCCTTGAGACTCCTGCTGAATCCATCGACTTCGCAACGACAAAGCACAAAAAGGACGGAAGTCGGTGAGGCCATCGTGGTCCCTGCCACGGAGAGTCCGGCCAGGCTTCCTGACAAGCAGAACGTTATCATCTGTCTCTGAAATTCATTGCCCAGATGATCTCATCGTGATCCGCAGCGCCAGGACCTCGGGGAGGCCCGGCATTTCAATTTTCACACGCCATGTTCGATTGTCTTTGGGATTGTGAACGAACGGTCCCGCTTCGAGCATTGTCTTTTGCGGCGAGAAAGCAGTCTGAAGATGGACATTGTCGATAGCTTGCAAGGTTTTGTAGGAGAGAACCTCTCGCTTCTTCTCCCTGTCAACCAAATCTGGCAACCGACCGACTACCTCCCAGACCTCGAGTCAGACAATTGGTCCGAGAACTTGGCACAATTCCGGGAGACGTCTCTGCGGTTGCCCGATGAATTGCTGGTCGTTCTGGTCGGCAACATGGTCACCGAAGAGGCGCTCCCGAATTACGCCATCTCGCTCGAGCATGTCGCGAAGGACCCAAGCGGTACCACGGATACTCCCTGGGCGCACTGGCTTCGTGGTTGGACGGCGGAGGAGAACCGGCATGGCGATCTACTCAATACCTATCTCCGCCTCACCGGGCGAGTGAACATGCGATCCGTTGAGTTGACTGTCCATCATCTCATCAAGAACGGATTCAGTCCGGGCAGCGAAGGGAACAACCAGGCGGGCCTCGTCTACGCTGCGTTCCAGGAACGAGCCACCCGGATGTCCCACGGCAACCTCGGCCGTCTCGCCGACGAACGGGGCGAAGTGAATCTTTCAATGATTTGCCGCAAGATCGCATCGGACGAGACCCGACATGAGGTTTTCTACACGAAAGTGGTCGCACAAGCGATGGAACGCGACCCGGAGGGAACAATTCTGGCCTATCGCGCCATGCTCCGGCGAATGATCGCGATGCCCGGGGCCAGGATGGACGACGGGAGAACTCCCGATCTCTTCGATCACTACGCGGCCGTCACTCAGCGCACCGGGGTCTACACGTCCCGGGACTACGGCGATATCATCCGGCACCTCAACAACGCCTGGAACCTCGGCCACCAATCGGTGTCAGGTAAAGCCGCGAAGGCCCAGGACTACATCTGCCAGCAACCCGAACGCTTCGATCGCTTTGCCGACGAGATCGGCGAGCAGGTCGCCCAGCAGGCCCCCACCTCATTCTCCTGGATCCGAGATCGCAAAGCCTGAGTTCGTGCTCATTCGAGTGCGACAGCCTTCTGGGACGCGCCGGCCCAACCCCCTGGTCCGGCGGTACCCGATCCGGCTACGGTCGGTAAAGTCTTCCGCCCATTCCCCATCGCCGTCCCCGCGCGGAACCGAAGGGAAAACCGGCACCGAAAGTGCACCTCGCTGACTGAGGTGCGACTCGATCCTGGAGCGAATGTCAACTCCGTCGGGCATCGAGATCACGAGGGTGCCGGCCCATGTTCTTGTTCTACTTCAACAAACTCGGATGTCTGGGTTCGATCCTGGTTTCGGTCGTGGTCACAGGCGTGCTAATTCTGCTCCTCCGCGTCTTGCAAGGCTGAACCCACTTAACCGGACGAGCAGACGGACAATTCGCGGCTGATCGCGGCGGGCCGCCGCTCACTCACTTCGCCGGTCGCCGGAACAGGATGGCCACCGTCATCGGGGCACCAACGCCCGGGTTCGTGGCCTGGATCGGAACAATCTGGAACGTCTCCCAGCCCTTCTCTTCCCATTGGTTGAGCGTCTCGGCCATATTCGCCCAGACGACCTGGACCTGGCGATAATCATTGGGGCGGCGGACCGGCTGAGCTGCAGGAGCCCGAGTCGCCCTCGGCTGAGCCTCGAGCACCTTGGTGCCAAAGAGCCCGAAGCACCCGATTATGCCGGCCAGGACCAGGATGACCGTCCCCGACCCTCTCCCGAGGCGTCGATTTCGCTCCGTTCGGCGCAAGATTCGGTCGTTCGACGGATCCATGATGGTCTCCTTGAAAGGAATGTCGAGCTTGGCCTCCAAAGTATGAGGCAAGACCGATTCGTGAACCAGAGAGGTCAGCAACCAAATACCTGCATTTCGCGGCCCCGCAGAGGCAATCCTCAAGAGCTCCGTGCTGGCGCTGACGACCGTCACCACAAGCAAAATCAACAACGATCTGCGGTAGAGGTGAAGACCCGAGGTTTCGACACTATCGCCACGTTGCCGGGTTTTCCGCCCGGACTCCTCGACGCTGTGCCCTTGCCACGGTATCAAGCGAGCAAGCCCATGCGAAAGCTCCTGTCTTTGGGCTGACGAAAGCGAGATTCTCGTCCAGTCGCGGATTGCTAAAAACAAACAAATACACACACTAAAACTCAACATTCACTTAAAACATAATAAGTAGCAGCCCCTCCGAAGCTACCCTCAAAAAAATGGTGCCCCTCTTGAAGACTTTGCGGATATCCTTTTTCCTGTCATTCCCTTATCACGGTCGCTCGTCGGCGACGTCTTGGAGTTCAGTCACCATGAGACCATTGAAGTGGATTCGAGCGGCCCGGGTCGGTGCCATGGCACGGCTGGCGGGAATGGTGGCGCTGATCATGACATCCTCGGTAAGCTTCGCCGAACAGTTCGTCCTGTTCGACGCGACCTTCACTTTCACCAAGGAGGACGCGGACACGTCGAAGCCGAGCAAGTCGCACTATTACGTCCGCGGCCAAGCGATCAACCCAGACCGACCGCGCAACTGGACGAGCCCAGTGGACTATCGGAATGGGACGGTCCACATCCGCACGGAGGTCATCGAGAAGCCCGCGGGGGGCGAACCCACGACCTGGAGCATTTGCTACATCCCAAATCGAGGTCAAGGGAACGGCTACGGTTGCACCGGGACGGTGCTCTACCGTGAAAAAGGCGTTTATGAACAAGACATTTCGATGAAATCCTTCTGGGAGAACGACGCGATCGTGTGGTCCGAAGGGATCAAGCAAATGGATCTGGTGATCAAAGACGGTAGCGGTGGCAAAGGCCATGCTCACCGGCGGCCCGACTCGGAAAAGTTCTTCCCGACCAAGATGCGGATCACGTTGGTTCAGGTGTCGGCCGGTTCGACCTATGATCCGAGCCTGGTCCCCAACCTCCCTCGCGGAACCGGTACAGACCAGGGAAAACCGAAGGCCAAGGCAACCGGAACGGGGCGGAAAACCGAAAATGAGCGGTGATTGTAAGGACGGAGCGGACCGGTTCGACGCCACTGGGAACCGGGTCTTGCCCCCGCCATCTCCCTGCGGGCGACTCGCTCGTTCTGGTTCATCGCTGCTGTCGTTGAGGGGAATCGCCCCTGAGGCTCTGGGGCGACGCGTCCCTTGAGCGGCGGGGAGTGAGGTTCATCAAGAGGATGCGGGGGACTCCCGAGTTCCGGAAAGTCGGAGTCCTGTCGTCGAGTTCCCCCGTCCAACCCCAGCGTTCCTCGGGGCCAAGCGACGCGATCGAGCATGATAGCGGTGGCTCGACTTCGCCGTCGGCGGGCGTTCGGTTCCGATCATCACGAGCGCGGAATCGACGTCGAGTCCCCCATCGATCAGCCCTCGTAACATTCGGGCACGTTCCACGGTCTTCTCGCCGAGCTGTGTCGTCCGCAAAACGCCCTTGTTGGGCGCAATCGACGTGAACCCCGCCTGCTCAATCACGAGCCCCCAGCGGGCGACCCAGGACTGCACACGTTCTGTCAGCTCACGGTCCAGCGTCAGGCGGTCGGCCAACTGCGCCTGATCGCGGACGCGGAGGACTTCCGTGACGTGAATTGAGACCGCGGTTCGGCAGCCCGCGCTCAGGTGATCGATCAACGTCAAGGCCTTGGTCGCATTCTCCACGTGATAGACCACGTTCACGCTGACGTCGTAGACCAGCCCATCGGCAGTGAGCACCTTCTGCACCGGCAGGTCGAGCGTGATCGAGCGCACGGGCGTGGTTTTGACCCCATGGATCAAGGGGATCAGCCAATGGAAGCCCGGCTCGAGCTCCTTGGCGGCTCGTCCCCAACGGAACAGAACTCCGCGCTGACCGGACTGAATCATGATCCCGAAGGCGCGAGCCAGGCCGTAGAGTGCCACCGCGGCGGCCCAGGGACGCTGCTGGGCAAACCTCCAGGTGACCTTCCAGACCACCTCAAGGATCTTGAGCGGCCAAGCGAGCAGGTCATCCATCGCGATCCTCATCCGAGAGGTTGGTCTCAGTGTCGTGGTTCGCTCCGTCGAGCTCGGGCGGGGTGGGAGCCAGAGGACTCGTCGCGGATAGCCGCGCGCGTTGGGCCGGCAAGGCCATGACCGCGCCCGAGATCAACGAGACCGCCGCCTCGGAGTTGAGTCCTTGCTCATCGTGGAACTGGCGATAAAGCGAGAGCTTCTCATGCGCAAGCTTCTGCAATTGCGTGATTTCCATGGTCTCCGGCGTGGGCGAAAACGTCGAGAAGCCAAACTCGTGAATCTTCACGCCCCACTGCTGTTCGACCGGCCGGAGCGCTTCCTTCACCTCGTCGACCATCCGCGACATGTCGCGGATCGAGTGCCGGTCCTGGGCCTTGACCACGTTCTGCACGATGATCACGAGCCGATTTTTGAGGCCCTCGACCAGGTTGTCGACCTCGATGACGGCCTTGCGGAGGTCGACGATCTGGTAGACGACCTTGGCGCCCACCTCATAGACGAGTTCGTCGCTCAGTTGAATCACTTGCGGCTCAAGGTCGAGGGTCGTGTCCTTGGTGGGCTCGACCTGGAAGCGCTGGAGGATCGGAATCTTGAAGTGAACGCCGGGCCCGACCACACCGATGGCTCGCCCGAGATGAAACTTCAAGGCGTGCTGTCCTTCATAGACCACCACGAAAATTCCGGTCATCGCCTGGAGAAACTCGAGCATCACCCACCCCGGAAAGAATTCGACCCGCAGGTAACGAGACCTTCTCCAGGGTACTCCACCTGTCTGGGGACCGACACGGAGATCTCCCATTCGACCTTTTCACGAGTGTCATAAGCGCGACATGGGAACACGCCGAGTGCGGCGGGCCAGGAGGAGCGGGTATCAGAGCGTGGGCTCGCCCTGAGAGCCGATCGCTCAAAGCACCCGACTCCGGACAGTCCGCACGCTCTGCTTGGCTTGTCCCTGACCCTTCCAAATGGAAACGGCCGGGAAGGGATGTTCCTCGCCAGCCACCAAGCCATCGGCAAAAGGTAGCCGGCCAACTTCTTGTCAGAGCTCAGGCCGCCTTTATCGACAACGAAACCACTTCATTACTAAATTTTCCCGTTTTATATAAGTATTATTTTTACCCATTTTAAACATAACAATAAAACAACTTTACAGATATCGGTCACCCGATCGCCTGCGATCTCGAATTCACCGCTTCAAAACAACGATCCGCGACTGTACGAGAATCGCGATGGATTTTCGGAGACTGCAGCAAGGATACCGGGATCTCGTTCCCACGCTCCGAATCGTCTTCCCCGGCGAGTGGGGCCGCAGAGCGGCCAAAACGGAATTCCCACGCGGAGCATGGGAACGAGTTTCTCCCGCGAATTTCGGCCTCCGGGACAGAGAGACGGCCCGGTTTCCTTGCGACAGACTTGATTTTCGGCCCGGTCGAATCCTCCTCGGCCCAGGGCCATTCCTCGGACTCACGCCGACCCCAAGGAAATTACGGCCGGGCCGGCCGTGCTACTGCAAACCAACTGGGTGCGGAATCCGCGACGGGCTCCTCGGTTCTTGCGATCTGTCGCGGATCGTTGAAAGTTTTCGCAACCGGTTCAGGCCTTAGCGGATCGTCTGCGGGTTGCCGGTCGACGTCCCGATGAGCGACAGAAGTGTCGTTTCGTTGGTCTATGTCGAAATTCGGTGATAAGCTTGAGGACGAGGCAAAAGTGCCGACCAGCAATCCAATTGTTCTACTTGATCATCCTCGTCAGCGCCTCAAGTCGCCCGATTTCGCAGACTTCTCTGGTGCGCGAACGGCGGTCGATGAGTCCCAGGGAAACCGGGCGCACTCGGCGCGGGAAGACATAACAAGGCAGGCGGACCCCCTATGAAACATGCAACCTTCATGGCCTCGCTGGTCGTCGTGGCGGCATCCACCGCGGCAGAGGGGTGGCTC
Organism: Singulisphaera photorubra; assembly: GCF_045290345.1. GTDB lineage: Bacteria > Planctomycetota > Planctomycetia > Isosphaerales > Isosphaeraceae > Singulisphaera. The sequence goes on from NZ_CP155447.1 coordinate 10,607,882, forward strand.
CCCATTTCGATTCAGACCCCCGCCGTCGCACAGGCCCCCGCCGATCCCCCACCAGCACCCGAAATGCCCCCCGCCATGGAGCCGGAACCGGCCCCGACCGAGCCTCCGCCCGTGGACCTCACACCGGCCCCGGCGCAACTTCCCTCTGCAACACCGAGTCCCACGGCTCCGCCACCGCTCCCCTTCGTCGTGCCCCCGACGGAATTCGTGGCTCCGGAGCAGGGAGAGTTTGCGCCCGTGCTCCGAGTCGTGCCCGCACACCGGCTCGCCATGATGGAGGCGGGGCGGCCGCTCCCGGAGACCGACCCCTTGGTCGCCCGGTCAGCCGTGATGCTGGCTCAATTGACAGGCCACTATCTCGAGGATGCCCCGAGAATCGTCGACCTGACGATCAAAGCCTGCGCGGCGGTTCGGCTTGCGAAGAGTACCGCCTCACCGCTGGAGTTGCTGGAGGGGGCGTTGAACGCGAAGCGGCCGGCCAAGGCCAATGCGACCCGCCCTCGTCAATTCGAGAAGTTCGCCACCAGCTATCGGATAGCACGGCTGGAAGGGGGCAAGGACCACGCAGGAGCAATCGCTGAAATCCAAGGAACTCCCGCCGCTCCCCCAGCGCCTCGCTGAATTCTCCGTCGATGAGCACAAGATCCGAACCGTTGAGGTGCCTGGCGGTTCGACCCTCATTCCAGAATGAAACGGCCGAAATCGGCGGGCCTTGACCACCACACGAATGTGCATTTTTGTGAGGTGGCCACGGCCCGCGATTCCGGTCAGGATCTACCCCATGACTTCGGACATGAACGTCATTCACCCAGGTAGGGCCACTCGCTGAAGGGTGGCAATCCCTCCCTTTTGCGGGGGGGCGATGGCGTAGGCCGGGGTCTTCGCGAAGGAGTTCCAGGCCTGGTCAAGGGCGTTGCGATCGGCAAGGCCGGCATGGATGAGGAGTCGGTAGCGGAGGTCGAGCGGGTGGTCAGTCGCCAGTCCGTAGGGCTCGGCCAGGTTGAAGGCCGCCTCCATCCAGCCGTCTTTCCGAACGTGCCAGTGGGTGGGGTGTCGCGGGTTGTCAGGGTGATCCATGTAGCAGATCCCCTCGACCTTGTCGGGTGCGGCGGGGCCTGAGTAGTCGACCCAGCGGTGGGCTTTGCCAAAGATCGCGGGTTCCCCTGTCGACCCATCGGCGGCGGTCAGTCGGCCGCCGCCGAACTGCTCCGAAATCGTCTTCGCCACCCGAACGCCCAGGAATCCGAAGTTGGTTTTGTCGAGCGGTACCGGGATCCCGACCGACTCGAACCGGGATTGGAGATCGAGCGCGAAGCCACCGTCGGCGGTGGGTTCGAGGACGAGCGTCAGCCGCTGCCGCATGACCGTGTGCCCGTGCGCCCACCAGTCGGATTCGGCCACGAGTCCCGCCCAGTCGGGTCCATCCTGATAAACAAGAACTCGTTTGTGACGGACCTGGATGTCGGAATGAGCGTTCTCGCCCCAGAAATTCGTCCCATCCACCTTTTCATGACCAAACCAGACCGAGCGGTGATGCTCGTGCCCGACGGGGTTCGGGTGCCCCATCCGCGTCAGGATCGCTCCGGCCGGGCCGATGACCGGGTAGACGAACGGGCGAGGTCCGCCCTGGCCAAACTCGTAGCCAACGCGTTCGATGCCATCGACCCGTAGGCTGGCTCGGTCGACCTGGGGAAGCGCCTGGACTCTGGGAAAGGGAAACGATGCCACGATCGATCTCCTCGGTCCGTCTGACGAATCGGTTTCGTTCAAGGTTGCGGGTCGGCCGCGGCGAGGCGGACTGCGGAAATCCCGGCCGCGCCGATGACTTCGAACGCGGTTTGTAAGGCAGAGAATGGCTCGTCGGCAGGAGCCTGGAGCAAAATCCAGGTGGCCGGATCGGCCGTGACCGCCCGCTTCAGCGAGTCCGTGAGTTCCATGTCTGTCTTCGCCTTGCCGTCGAGCGTGTACTGGCCCTTGTGGACGGTCACGGTCCTCCGGCCCGGCTTGCCTTCCCCGTTCGCGAGCGGGCCCACGTCTTCCCCTTCGGGAGCGAACGCCCCCCCTTCGCGAACGGCGAAGAAGCCGAAGGCACGATCGAGCATCGTCATTGTTCCGGCCATCGCCCCTTTGCCTTCGGTCCAGAGGAGTCCCTCAAACTCCTGCCGCGTGCGCGGATAGGTGACCGTGAAGCTGATCTTGTGGGGGACGTCCGCCGCGACCTGGCCGCTGACCGAGTAAGAAGTCCCGTTCAAGTCCGAGCGAAACTGCCCCGAAACGACGCCTGCCGGGTCAACCTTGAGCACGAGCAGCCCCGACCACTGGCCGTTGGCGAACAGGCGAAATCGACCCGCAAAGTCAGTCGGGAGCACGGTTCGGCCCAGCGACGGCCGCGATGGATCCCCAGCGCCCTGGCCCAGGGCGACTGGTTTGCTCAAGGAATAGAGCTTGGCGTCACCGATCGCAACGAGGCGCGGGCCTTCTTTTCCCGGCCCGGCGGCCTCGAACCGCAGGTCCCCTCCTTGACCCTCAGGGACCACCTGGCCGCTGTCGAGGTCGTAATCGAAGCCGATGAAGAGGAGGATCTCCTTGCCCCGTGCCAGTCGGGTGGCAAGGTTCCCTGATTCAAACGTGTCGAACCGTTCGAGCGTCAGCACAGAGACCGGCGGCCCTGACCCCGTGGCCGGCTTGCGAAGCGCGGGCGAGACGAGCAGGCGGACCAGATTGCCCTGACCGGTCCGAGCGATCAGAAAGGCGGAACGCGAGTCACGAAGCACAATGGGAAGGGCGTCAATCTCACCGATCGTCAGGCTCGTTTGCGCATTCGCATCATTGCTGGCGAGGAGCTCCGCAAGCGTCTTCCCCTCGATCCGGTCGAACTCATCCCCCCAGGCCGTGAACGCGGGGAGTCCCAGGAGGACGAGACACACCCAGACGACGGGTCGGTATCGGATCATCGAAGCAGAACTCCGGAGCAACCTATCAAAGCCCATGGAAGCCTTATCACAACCTCAACCCCGCGGAACGCTCAGGACGCCGGCGGCTCCGCTCGACGCTTGAAGGCCGCCGAGAGCAAGTAGTAGACGGCCGCAAGGAGCAGCAGATGCTTGAAGCCGACGACCAACGATAGGTTTTCGCTCAGGCCGCCGAGAATCACCCCTCCGATGTTGGAGCCGAAGTCGACGTCGGGATGCCGGCTATCGCGAAACTCGGTGGCGAAAATCACCCCGGCGAAGAAGATCGGCACGAAGGTCACCGCACAGGAGAGGATCACCTTGCTCGCCCCTGGTAAGGCGAGAAACGAATCCATCGGCAAGAACGCCCCGATTACTAATGAGGCGATGAGCAAGCCGTAATACCAACAAATCCGACGGGGCCGGACCAGAACGACGAAGAGGTTGCTCAAGAGGACCATCACCAAAATCGCGAAGAAGACGATCGAGTTGACGATCCAGGTCGAGCCGAAGAGCAGGGCGAGATGCACGACCCCCTTGGTTTCCAGCAGCATGAACCCCGCCCCCAGAAAGAACATCCGACCATTGGGACGCGTGGTGGCCGGCGGGGCGAACCGAGCGAGAATTGCCAATGAGAGGACCGCGACAATCACGATGCCCCAGAGGTTGAGCCCCGGAATCATGCTCGAACGGAGATAGAGGAAGGGCCAGTCGTCACTGGGCAAGGGACCGATGCCGCGGGTCTCGACGACCGACGGAGCAATCTTCCACCAGTGCTCCTTCATCGTCCCCTCGACCTCGGGAGCTTTCGCACCGTATCCATTGAGCGCGGCATTCTTCGCGGGGCTGACGTGGATCCAGAAAGCACCCGACTCCGCAAGTTTCTCGCGGATCGCCGCCGTGGCCGCCTCGGTCTTCCCGACGATCAGCATGGTCGTTGCGCCCGCCTGATTCTGGTCGGGGGTGATCTTCGCTCGGTAGGGGAGCGAGATGACGATCGGCGGCATGTGAAACGCCTTTTCGACCATTTTCACGAGGCGGCCGACGACCCAGCCCTGGCGGAAATAGTTGTACATCACGAAAACGCCGCCGGGCTTCAACCTGGCCTGGATGTCTCGGTACGCTTGCTCGGTGAAGAGGAAGTTCTCGAGCCGAAGACTCGAGTAGCCCGAGTGGAGGACCAGGGAGTCGACCAACGCATACACAATCAGGTCATACTTCTTGGACGTTTTCCGCACATAGCTGCGCCCGTCGTCGAGGTGGAGGGACACTCTCGGATCGTCATAGGGCCGGTTCGGGTGATTGGCGCGACCGATCGAGGCCATGACCGGGTCAATCTCGACTGCATCGACATGCTTGGCATGCTGGCTCAGCGCAGCCTGAACATCGTTCCCCGACCCGGCTCCGATGATCAGGACATCCTCGAACGGCCGACCGCCGGCATCGCGATTCAGGAGGTGGGGCAGCAGGTAAGCCGCCCCCGAATTGCCGATCGACGCCATTTGCTGGTGGCCGATGTTGTTGGTCTCGATGACCGCCGTCGAGGGCTGAAAGACCACCTTGTAGTAGGGTGACCAAGTCACCTGTCTCGCGGCCCCGTTCCGGGCGGGGGGCAGCCATCCCACAAGAAAGAGGATGGCGACCAGGGCCACCACCTGGATCGGCCGGAACCGCGTGACGAAGCCGAGCAAGGGGACCAGGGCCAGGGCGAACCAGACACGGGGCGGAGTTTGAAGCGCCGCGGCCAGGGCGAAGGCCGCGATCCCGACCAGGCTTCCAAAAACGTTCGTCGTATAAGCGGCGACCCGGTTCGGAATCGCGTTGAACGCGCGGCCCATGACCTGGCCGAGCCCCACGAACATCAGCGCGATCAGGGCGTAAAAGAGGCCCGCGACCACCTCGATCGGATAGGTCCGGCCGAGCGGCGCCTGCTGAACCGACTCCGCGCCGAAGAAGATTTCCTGAGGAGCGCTCTGGTCACCCGCCGCGATCGACATCTCGCCACGCTCATACGCTTGCAGCGTCCAGCATGCCAGGCCAATCGCCACAAGCCCCAAGGGGAGTACGGCATTGATCCAGTTGCGGCCCCGAGAAGCGGCCAGACAGCCGACCGACATCCCCAGGACGCAGGCCATCAAAACGATGTTCGTAAAGTAAGTCAGCAGGATGACCGTACTGCCGAACCAGCGGATGCAAGCCAACTCGGCGAAGAGCAGCACAAAACTGATCAAGAAGAGACGGAGATAGGGCCGCGATCGCTGGTCCGCGGATATCGAAACGGTTTCAGCGGACACGGGATCGAGAGGCGCTTCCACTAGCTATTCTCCTCCTTAAAGATGCGGAGATCTCGGGGCGGATCCATGATTGACGGCGAGCACTCCCAAGTCAATGACAGGAGCTCCACTCCACGCTTCCCCCATCGCATTCTTATTCGACAACGCAACATCTCATAACCTGCCCCATTCTCGGTCTCAGGGAGGTTCTAAAATCGAGAGCGAACGGTGATTCCTGCTCCTTCACGTAGCCCAAAGTGGCAGTTGCTCGACGTTTGGCAAAGTCTCGCGTGCCTGTTGGTCGTGTCCTCAGATCACGCCAACTTCACGGTGCTCTACAGGACGGGGATCGGGCCGAAGGAGGAAGATCGGTTCGATTTCACCTGTTGTCCCACGCTCCTGATCTGAACGTCCGTGGGTGACTCGACAGCGCCGAGACTGTGGTGACGGTCCGCCCCATCCTGGATGGAGGGGGACGGCCGGCTCGGACTCAAGGCCGGTCTGCGACATCCTTGAGCAGGCGATTCCAATTCGATAAACTCTTCTCCTCATGATGTCAGATTTTATTGATTGCTTTCTGACGCTCGAACAAGCATCTCGGCGACTCCTGGAATCGAGCACTCTTGGCTGATTGGCAAAATAGGGAAATCGGCGTAATTCCACATCCATTGAGCTTCTATTACGGAGGGGATTCCGTGATCAGGAAACCGTTGCTGTCGTTATTGATCGGCCTCTTCCTGTCCGCACCACTCTACGGCCAGGACAAGAAACCCGTCGTCGTCAGCGAAGCAGAAGCCTATGTGAAAAGCCATAACAAACAGGCCAAGGAAGGTACCGAAGAGCACTATGCGCTCAAGGCACTCGACCAAGCCGTGATGGCGTTCAAGGAGGGGAACTATGGCATCGGTGCCGTGGTCCTCCTCAAATGGGAAGGTAAGGTCCACGAATTCCGTGACCGGAACGCCATGGTGACCGGGTATAGACTCAGGGACCACGCGGAAGCGCGTGCCCTGGACCGCGCGGTCGTGCTTTTCGCCGACCTCAAGAAACGCAAGGTATCCGAGGCTGAACGAGCCCGGCTCGGCAAATCGATCATGAAGGCGGACAGCACCTACGATGCCAACACCGATTTTTTGAGAAAGCTACCTGACGGTCTTCATGTGTACGGCACGCTCGAACCCTGTCCGATGTGCATGGTCATGATGCTCAATCTCGGCGTCCAGAGCAGCACTAGCCTCGCCAAAGACGGCGAGTTGAAACTGGTGAACGGTGTCTGGACTAGCGACGGAGCCGCAATCGCCACAGAGGACAAGATTAAGGTGGCTCCCCTTATCTGGCAGTCCTTTTATGAAAAACAAGGTTTGAAGTTCAGGCTCTACAAGAGTAACGACGAGTTGGCCAAGTTGGGCCTGCGTATCTTCTTGGAGACCCGCCAGCAAATCGACGACATGCTGGCCAACCAGAATAGAGCGCCTTACGTTCAGGAGAAACCACGAACAAAGTGAAGTGCATGAACGGAGAACCGACCTGTCATTCACTTCCATTCTCCTTCATTCATTTTCGCGTCTTCGACCTTTCACAAACCATCAACTCGTGGGTGGTCCGGACCACTGATGGCCCGGGCCACCCAAAGTTCGAGTTCGTTGTCGTAGGCCGTCAACCCGCGAGTAATTGCCGTTAGGTTACCGTGGTCGATCCTCAGATAGATCCGTGATCCATCGATTAGTCTAGGAAACAAGCGTGAACCTTCACACGTACGCAGCCCGAGGTGACCTTGCAGGGCTCAGAGCCGCACTCGCGGACAACGCTCCACTCGAGGCCATCGACTCGAACGGACAGACCGCGCTCATGGCGGCCGTCGCAAGTCCCCGGGCGGGTCTTGAAGCCGTCCGAATCTTGATCGAGCATGGCGCGAACGTGAATGCGCTCACGGCTCCCGTCGTGCCCCCACAGCTTGATGCCGAAACGCTCCAACTCCTCAAAGAGCAGGGCATCGATGTGGACTCCTTCACCGCGTCCGCCAGTGAAACGGGCACCTCTGTGCTGGGCGTTGCCGCCAAATCCGCGAGGCTCGAAACGATCAAGGCCTTGATCGAAGCGGGAGCCGACGCTGGCCATGTCGACCCCAACGGTTACAGCATTTTGGTCAACGCCGTTTATCGGACGGTGAATGAAACAGTAGACGAGCACCTCGCGGTTCTCGAATACCTCATCGCGTCAGGCGCCCCCTTGGACGTTGCTTCTAAATATGGGGAATCGGTTCTGAACGTCCTCTCGTCACGTGGGGAATTCGCCAAGGTCAAATTCCTCTTGGATCAAGGAGCGAATCCTGAGCCCCTCGGCTGGACGCCCCTCTTTTTTGCGGTTGCATTCGGCCGGATGCCCGAGGTCAGGGCGCTACTGGATCAAGGGGCCTCGCTTGACGAGCGAGATCGGGGGATGAGAACGCCGTTTCTCCTGAGCGTCCATGCGGGCCATCAACGCATTTCGGAAATGCTCCTGGAATCCGGCAGTGACCGTTCAGTCACGGGGCATTGTGGTCATACGGCGCTGATGGATGCGGTGGCGCGAGATGACGTGGCGATGATGAATTGGCTCATCTCGCAAGGTTGGGATGTCGAAGCGGCCGACGATTTCGGTAATTTCCCTCTGAATGTCGCCGTGCAACACAATGCCTTGGCCTGTGTCGCTGGCTTGCTCAGGGCGGGTGCCTCGGCTTCACGTCGGAACGAATCGGGTACTGGAGTGATGAGCGAAGCTACAACTCCCGAGATGGTCAATCTTCTCGTTGCCGCCGGCGAGGAACTCAGCGAGATCGACCCCGCGATGCGATCACGACTGACGGGCATTGAACCGTCAGAAGAAATCCAGGTTTCCGAAGTCGAGTACCGAGAATTCAGAAACCGCAGGTTCGGACAGCGAAATCCTGATCGCATGAACAACCCGTATTGGGAATCGATGGTTCGTACCCGCGTATGGGCTTATGCCGCGACCTCGAAATTCTCGGATTCCAGCTTTGGGCAAGATCCCGCCTGGTGCTTTAAGCGATTCGGACAGTCGATTACCCGGTTACCCGATGGCCGCTACGTGGAGATTGCCGGTGAGCACGAAGACTTCTACGACCCCGATTTCTGCATCTACAACGACGTGGTGATTCACCACGGAGACGGAACCTTCGATATCCTGGGGTATCCGGAACACGTGTTTCCACCCACAGATTTTCATTCGGCGACATACCAGGCGCCCTATCTTTATCTCATCGGAAACCTGGGATATCCGCAGGAAAGGCAACCTGGCGAGACACCCATCTTTCGACTCCACTGCGATCTCTGGACGATCGAACGAATCCAATCTCACGGCGAAAACCCCGGCTGGATCCACAGCCACAAGGCGCGACTCATCACCGAAAATCAAATCGAGATTCGTGGTGGAAGTGTCATTACAGGAGCGGAAAGGGAAATGATCGACAATGAAAGCACCTTCATTCTCGATCTCTCCACCATGATTTGGCAGAAGGACGCCACGATTCGTGGAGAATAGGCCCTCGGTGGCTTCGACACATGACTTCACAGAACGTGTGAGCCCAGGAGGTAAAACGACAAGAACGACCACACCGGGGGCTCGTTCCTGCTCAATTCCCTGGATTTCGGGGATACCAGCTCCAAAGCTCACCACGCCATTCCGGTCACAGCACTCGCTTTCACCGCTGAAACTTCACATCAAAAAATTTATTTACATACGATTAATCACATTTATTTCTACGGGTCCATTCCGTTGACCGAAGTCGCAATGGACTCGCCGCTCTTTCTGCGACTTCCTCACGGGAAGGTCCACCCTGGAATCTGTCGTCGGGAGTCCTCAAATGAGAATCGATTGACACCCCCAACTTGGCCTCCCACGCAGGCCACGTCAACGACTCCCCATGCCTGGTTTCCCAAGGTGGAAATCAAACGTGCCATCCGATAAAGTTCAAAGGCACAGAAGTGGCGCACCATCCACATGATCGACCGATGGCTTTCAACGTTTCCACACCGGCTCCTGACTTCGAGACACGAAATAATGACATGCACCCGTTTTGTAAATCAGGGCTATTTGTGGAAATATGCGGTCCTCACCGTGGCGGTGGTGGGCCTGCACTTCGGCGCGGGCACGAGCCAAGCCGGCTTCATCGGGGGTGAGGGGACGGACAACCCGAGCCGCCAGCTCAAGACCCTGTTCGCGGAATTCTGGGACGATGAGCTGCGGTTGGCTCCGCTCGAAGCGACGTTCCTCGGCGACCACCGCTACGACGATCGGCTGGCTGACCTCTCCGAGGCGGCTCATGAGGCGCGGGTCAAACGGGATCGTGACCATCGGCAAGCGCTCGGAAAGATCGATCCGGAGAAGCTCACGGCCACCGAGCGGATCGACCGCGAGGTGCTTCTGTTTACGCTCGATGACCGGATCGAAGGTGAGTACTTTCGCGGTCGACTGATCCCGATCAGCCAGCAGGATGGGATTCACCTGCAATTCGCCCAGAGCGTCAACTTTCACCCGAGCGCCACGGTCGGAGACCTCGAGAATTACGTGCGGCGGCTGCACGCCTTTCCCCGCGCCGTCGACCAGACGATCGCACTGATGCGGTTGGGGATGGCCGAGAAGCGGATGCCACCACGGATCACCATGGCCAAGGTCGTCCCGCAGCTCCGGGACCTGGCTCCCGAGAAGCCCGAGGAGAGTCCACTCTGGGGGATCGTCGCGAAACTCAAGGATTGGCCGGAGGCGGACCGTGACCACGCCGCCAACGCGGTGCGCCAGGCCATCGCCGACAAGGTAACTCCCGCCTACGCCAAGCTCGCGACGTTCGTGGAAAAAGAGTATCTTCCCGCCTGCCGTGAGAGCGTCGGGCTCTGGGATTCGCCCGATGGGGACGTCCACTACGCCTTCCGCGCCCGCTCGTTCACCACCACGGCGCTCGCGCCCGAACAGATCCACGAGATCGGGCTCGCCGAGATGGCGAGGATCCGCGAGGCCATGGAGGCGATCCGCAAGCGGGTGGGGTTCGCGGGTGATTTGAAGGCATTCTTCCAGAAACTCAAGGAGGATCCGAAGCTCAAGAACCAGAGCGAAGCGGAAATCCTCTCCCGCTACCGAGCGATCTTCGAGGCGATTGACGCCAAGCTGCCCGCCTTGTTCGGTCGCCTGCCGCGCACCGATTACGGGATCCGTCCGATCGAGGCCTACCGAGCCAAGGCCGCCGCCGCCGGATACTATTATCCCGCTCCCGAGGACGGCACACGCCCCGGTTACTTCTATGTCAACACGTCGGACCCGACCAGCCGGACCACGTATACGATGCAGGCGCTCGCCTATCACGAGGGAGTTCCCGGCCACCATCTCCAATTCAGCCTGGCGATGGAAGTCCCCGGCCGGCCTGCATTCCGCAAGTTCGGCTACGTCCCAGCCTTCTCCGAAGGGTGGGGCCTCTACAGCGAAGGACTCCCTCGCGAGGTGGGGCTCTACACCGACCCCTATGCCGAATTCGGCCAGCTCGAGTACAGCGCCTGGCGCGCGGGCAGGCTGGTCGTCGACACCGGCCTGCACCAGAAGCGCTGGAGCCGTGACCAGGCGATCGCCTACCTCGAGGCAAACACCGCCGTCCCCCGGATCGAGATCGAAAGCGAGATCGACCGGTACATTGCCTGGCCCGGCCAGGCGCTCGCTTACAAGATCGGTGAGCTCAAAATCCGAGAACTCCGCGCCCAGGCAGAACGCAGGCGAGGCGACAAGTTCGACCTCCGCGCGTTCCACGACCGGCTCCTCTCGCTCGGTTCCGTCCCCCTCAGCGTGCTCGAACGGTACATGCAAGCGGATCAACCGACCGAGGCCGAAGCTCGTCGTTAAGAATCCCACCAACGGGTAAAGCTTCACCGAACTCGTTTCACCCCACGTCAACACAAGCAGCCATGGCATCTTCGTCGGCCTAACAATTCCCGTAGGGAAAATCCGGCTTCTGGCCGCTGATCAATCGCAAATCGCTGATAGGCTCATAACGAGTTAGGAGAAGCTTTACACCAACGGCTCGTTCGTTGCCGTCGAAGCATGCGCCGAGCATCAACCTGTCGGCCCGGGCGGTTCTCAGGGTGAGTGCGAGTCGGCGGGGTTGGCGGCGGGCCGAGGTAATAGCGGTCGGGCCGGCCGGGCTACTGAGATCCGGTATTGCGGCGAAGGGTCCAGCTTTTGCTTCTCTTTCACTCACGTGAAAAGGGTGTGCGGACGACGTGCGCTTTTGTCCAGGAAAATCGAGGGTCGATTTGACGCGGACGGATTTCGCACGAATGATTGAAGGCCGGGCTGCGCCGAAGCCGATGAAAATGATACGTCGTGCTGATTCCGGTCAAGAATCGGAGTTGGTCGACGAATTCATGAGAAGGCAACTTGACGGCGCAACCGAGTGAGGTGAGACATCATGGGATTGGATCTAGCTCTGGGAGGGCTCGTGCTGGTCATGGCCATCCGAGGCTGGCTCAAGGGCTTCCTGCTTCAGGCGATCCGCCTGGTCGGGTTGATCCTTTGCGTTTACGCGGCTGACCCAGTCCGCGATCAAATCAAGCCCCGAGTGATCGGCCATCTGCCCACGATCCGGCCGGAACTCATCGATCGGATGCTCTGGTGGTCGGCAGCCGTGGCGTCCTACCTGATCCTGGTCGGACTGGCCTCCCTGGCCGTGAAGCTTTACCGACGCCAGCCTTACGGCATGGAGGATGAATCCCGTCGGGGCGATCAGTTTGCCGGGTCATTGCTCGGTATTGCCAAGGCCCTGGTCGTCGCCACATTCCTGGTCGCTGGGATCGAGAAGTACGCGGTCGCCCACCTCAAGGCGATCCCCTGGGCCGTGCAACAGGTAGAGACGTCGCGTTCGATGGCGTTGAACGAGCAATACCATCCGGTCCCTCGGATCTGGGCCGCCCCGCCGGTCCAGCACTTCGTCAGGCACGTGCAGCGGATGGGCCTGAATCGTTCGGAAGAGACCGACCGACCTCAGGAAACCGAAGCGGCCCCTCCAGTTCGCACCGCGAGCCGAACTCCGCAACTTCAATGGGGCGCACCAGGGCGGGGTGAGCTCAACCCCTCCGATCTTGACGCCGAAGTCGTCGACGCGATTGAGACGATCCGGCAAGAACTGCTCAAGGCCGAACACCCCCGCTAACGAACTGGCGTTGACCGAACGAGCAGGCTCCGGCACACTCCCCCCGACCGTCGGTCCGACCGGACGGGCGGGGGAGAGACGCCGCGCATGCTGGAAATCAAGAACGCTTCGCCGGGCCTGCCCCGATGGCTCGCCTTTGTCCTCATCTTCGGCCTCTTCCTGACCTTGCGGGGTTACCACAGTCGGGATGGCGATCAGGCCTATCGGCTCCCGTTGCTTCTCCACAAGCAGGACGCGGGACTGTTCGCCGACGACCCGTTCGTGCGTGCCTTCGACGCCTTCAACCCCCATCGCGGCTATCTCACACTGCTCGACCTTGCGAGCCGTCCGCTCGGCCTGTCGACCGGCCTGGCCGTCTTGTTCGCCTTGACGTTCGCCCTGACCTGTCTGGGGCTCGACCGGTTGGCTCGCGCGGTCTGGCCCGAGGCGGGATCCCAGGTGGGAATCGTGGTGGTCGTACTGGTCCTGATCGCCAAGGCAGGCAACATCGGCACGAACCACCTGTTCGAAGCGATGCTCCTCGATCGCCTGATCGGGTTCGCGCTCGGCTGGCTCGCGCTGGCCGCGACGATCGAAAACCCGGCGCGAGGCTGGCGGACCGCCGCGCCACTGCTCGGCCTGGCCATGTTGATTCATCCGTCCGTCGGCCTGCAACTCGCCATGCTGCTCGGGGCGGGATGGGTAATCTGGGCCTTCTGCTCGACCAAGACGGGCGTTTCCAAGGGGCTGGCCTTGCGCGGGCTGGCGACGCTGGGGTTGGCGGTTGCGCCCGGTCTGCTGATGAATGTGGGGCAAGGCTCGACACTCTTTGCGGGGTTGTCGACCGAGGACTTCCGCCTGCTGAGCGTTGAGCTTCAAGGTCCGCAGCACATGCTCCCCCACCTCTGGCGGACCCCGCAGTGGCTCGCCTGGAGTTGTTACATCGTCCTGGCCGTTTTGGCATTCCTGCAATCGCGGCCGGCGGAAGCGACAACCGCAGCGGCGCCCGCAGCGCCGGCGGCCCGATTCCGCCTGGCAATCTTGCTGGGCATCAACCTGCTCGGGCTGGCGTTCGCCTGGGTGGCGGTGGAACTGGTACAAGACTTGCGCGCCACGCTTTTCCAGCCGTTCCGGATGGCGACCGTCTTCCGAGGGCTGGCGCTCGTCGCTCTTTCCGGGCATCTCCTGAAACTCTGGAGCCGAGGGACCTGGACCGATCGCTGCCGGGCCACACTTCTGACGGTGGGACTGGCGGGGGACTGGACGCTCGTCATCGCGACGCTCGTAGAGGTCACCTGCGCGGGCTTGGAGCGCACGCCAATTCGACCGGCGGCTCGCCTGGCGGTCGCCGCTTCAGTCTTCGGCTGGGGACTCTACTTTCTGACGCGACACGACACGGAATCCGGGCACCTACCCATGCTGGCAGCCCTTGTCACCTTGACCGTGCTGACGTTCCTCTTCCGAGGCCGATCCGTGACCTGGAACCGGCGGCGGGTCGTCTGGGCGATCGCGGGCTCGTGGGCCGTACCGCTTCTCGCCCTGGGTGCCACCGGTGAAGCGATGCGCGGCCGCACCTGGGCAACGGCGCTCGTGGACCGTTGTCGGTTCGCGGCCGTGCCGGTGGATGATATCGAGCGCTTGGCGGTCTGGTGCCGCGACCACACGCCACGCTCGGCCCGGTTCATCGGGCCCCCCGGCCCCAAGACGTTCCGGCTCTGGTCATTGCGCAGCCTGGCCTTCAACCGGGCTGGCAGCCCCTATCATGCCGAGGGGCTGGCCGACTGGTCGGCCCGATTCCGCGACCACGTCGCCTTCGACGGGCCGGACGCGGCGTTCGTTCGCGCCTACCTGACCGATCGCCATGGCCTCGAGCGTCGCTATCAGGCGATGACTGATGCCGAACGGGCTCGGCTCGCCACTCGTCAAGGCGCCTCGCACATCGTGGCCGCGGCCCCTTCGGGCCGGGCGACGATGGCAAGCGGAGATGACAATGGGCCACTCGAACTGATCCACGTTGAGGGCCGCTACGCCGTTTACCGGGTGCGTCCCTTCGCCGTCGATCAGGTCACACTGCGCGACTCAGCGCCCTAGCGCGGCGGCCGGGACGGGATAATCGCGGGCGAATTCCTGGATCTCACCGCTCACGCGCTTGGCGACCGCCTCATCATCAGGGGCGGCCAGGACGGTGATCATCCAGGCGGCGATCTGGCGGATCGCATCCTCACGCATCCCGCGGGTGGTGAGGGCAGGGGTCCCCACCCGGACACCACTCGGGTCCATCGGCTTGCGCTTGTCGAACGGGATCAGGTTCTTATTGACGGTGATCCCGGCGCGGCCGAGTGAGGCCTCTCCGATCTTGCCGGTCAGACCCTTGGAGGTCATGTCGATCAAGATCAAGTGATTATCCGTGCCTCCCGAGACGAGTCGGAACCCCGCGCGGGTCAGCTCTTCGGCCAGGGTATTGGCGTTGGCGATGACCTGGGCGGCGTACGTCTTGAACTCGGGCTTGAGGGCCTCGCCGAAGCAGACCGCCTTGCCCGCGATCACGTGCATGAGCGGCCCCCCTTGGAGGCCGGGGAAGACGGCCGAATCGAGCTTCTTCGCCCGTTCCTCCCGGCAGAGGACAACCCCTCCGCGCGGTCCGCGCAGAGTCTTGTGCGTGGTCGTGGTCACAAAGTCGGCCACGGGCACCGGATTCGGATGCAGGCCGGCCGCCACCAGGCCCGCGACGTGGGCCATATCCACGAAGAAGGTCGCGCCGATCTCGCGAGCAACCTCGGCGATCCGCTCGAACTCGATGATCCGAGGGTAGGCGCTGGCACCGGCCAGGATCAACTTCGGCTTGTGTTCGCGCGCCAGGGAGGCGAGCCGATCGTAGTCGATTCGCTCGGTCTTGGGATCGACGCCGTAGCCGACCGTCGGATACCAACGCCCGGAGAAGTTGAGCTTCATTCCGTGCGTGAGGTGCCCCCCCTGGGCCAGATCCATCGCGAGGACGGAGTCGCCGATTTCGAGGGAGGCGTAGTAGACCGCCTGGTTGGCCGAGGCACCGGAGTGGGGCTGGACGTTGGCGTGGGCCGCGCCGAAGAGCGACTTGACGCGGTCGATCGCCAGGCGCTCGACCTGGTCGACGTACTGGCAGCCGCCGTAGTAACGACGCCCCGGCAAGCCCTCGGCGTATTTGTTCGTGAGGACCGAGCCCACGGCTTCCATCACCGCGGCGCTGGTGTAATTCTCCGAAGCGATCAGCTCGAGTTCGTCGCGCTGGCGGTGTTCTTCGGAAAGGATGGAGTCAAAGACTTCCGGATCTTGATTCTTGAGAATGTCCATGCGACGGCTCCAATACGACGGACGACATTGATCGCGTCGGCTGAATCGAGCAATAACAGTGAGTCACGATTCTACGGTGACGGCAGGCGCCGAAGGCGACCATCTCCAGCGATAGAGCAGCCTCTGGGTGCGCTCCGTCGGAACGATCCGGGCCAGGGCCTGAACGCGTGACGCACGCCGGCCGGCTTCGGACAGCGAGACGGAGGCGGGGTCGTCGGCCACGAACTCCAGACGGCCGGCGCCCAGCGCGTTCCCTTCCCAGGTGATTCGCCCGGTCCCGGCATCGATCAGGTCACTCGAGCCGAGTCGGACGAGGTACATCGCCCCCAGGGTGACGACCGGTTCCCGACAGCGGTCGGCAACGTCGAACTCGATCGTGACCCCGTTGGCTTCGAGCCGCGCGGTCACGACCGCCGAAAAATGGTGTGGGGTCGATTGACCGGTCAAAAGCAAGCAGATGCCCTCGGGCACCGCATGCTCCTGGACCTCTTGATAGGTCGGGCTGACCACTCGCGTTCGATCGTCGCGGTCGGGATCCCCCTCGACGACCTCGACCAGCCCTTCCGACCCGGCGGGCCCACTCTCCCCGTCGACCGCGAGCGCATGCGACCAGCGGTCTTCGACCCGGAAGAAAGTGAGTCGAAAACCGAGGGCGGCGATGGTTCGCCGGTCCTCGGTTTCGACATAGGTCAGCCCGGCCTGAGCCGCGGACGAAAGCGAATCGCCACTCACGACGGCTTCGCCTCACCCTTGGCAAGCTTCATCCTGAGGTAGGCCTCGATGAAGCCATCGATGTTACCGTCCAGGACGGAACGAGGATTACCAACCTCATGGCTGGTCCGTAGGTCCTTGACGAGCTGATAAGGCTGCAGGACATACGAGCGGATCTGGCTGCCGAAGCTGATCTCGCCCTTCTCGTCGTACTTCTTGGCGAAATCGGCCTCGCGCTTTTCCTCTTCCAGACGAACGAGCTTGGCCTTGAGCTGGGCCAGGGCGTTGGCATCGTTCTTGTGCTGCGACCGCTCGCTTCGCGACTCGGAGGCGACCCCTGTCGGCAAGTGCGTATAGCGCACACCCGACTCGGTCTTGTTCTGGTGCTGACCACCAGGCCCGCCCGAGCGAAACACGTCGCGCTTGAGCTCATCGTCGCGGAGGACGATGTCGATCGTGTCGTCGACTTCCGGAAGGATGTCGACCGAGGCAAAGGACGTCTGCCGGCGCCCCGCCGAGTCGTACGGACTGATCCGGACGAGCCGATGGACTCCGGTTTCGCACTTGAGATAGCCGTAGGCGTACTCACCCTTGATGTGGATCGTCGCCACCTGGATGCCGGCCGCGCCACCATCTTCACGGTCGGTAATCTGCGCCGAGAATTTCTTCGATTCGGCCCACATCAGATACATGCGCAGAATCATCTCGGCCCAGTCGCACGCCTCGGTGCCACCGGCCCCGGCATGGATCGTGACGAAGGCATTGCAATGGTCGTTGGGCCCCGAGAGCATTGAGCGGAGCTCAAAGGTCTCGAAGTCGAGGAGGGCTTTCTTGGCGCCACTTCGAATTTCTTCGTCGAAGTCGTCGCTCCCATCCTCTTCAGCCAGCTCGATCAAGGCCTCGAGGTCGTCGGACTCCCGGCCCAGTTCTTCGAACGGCTTCAAAACGGCGTTGAGGGTCTGCAGCTCGAGGATGACCGCTTTGGCTTTTTCCTGGTCATTCCAGAATGAGGAGCTCGCCATCTCCACTTCGAGCGCTTCGCGGCGGGACTGCTTGTCGCCCAAGTCAAAGAGAGTCTCGAAGGTGAACGATTCGATCAATCACACTCTTCGCAGTCTTCTTCAGCTCCATATCCACAGCGCATGACTCCCCAAAACGACCACTTCCGATACAATCGACGGGGAACGCCGACAAGCCGGCATTCCCCCGAAACTCAATTAGACCCGATCGCCGGCCCGGCGACCAGATGAACCTAATTTCGACCTCGCTGATGCACGCCTCGCCACCAGATTCCACCATCCTTGTTGTAGGCCGCTTGGCCCCGTCGCCAACCGGAGGCCTGCACCTGGGGCATGCCCGTACGTTCCTGACCGCCTGGCTGGCCGCTCGGCAGGCCGGGGGCAAGGTCATCCTCCGGGTCGAGGACCTCGACGGCTCGCGGAGCCGCGTCGAGGCCAAGGACGGCGCCTTCGTCGACCTTCGCTGGCTCGGACTCGACTGGGACGAGGGCCCCGATCTCGGCGGCCCCTCCGCCCCTTACACGCAATCCGAACGTCTAGAAACGTACAAGGGCGTCCTGGATCAACTGAAGCAGGCCGAGCTGGTCTATCCGTGCACTTGTACGCGGGCGGACATTCTCAAGGCCGCGTCGGCCCCGCACACCGAGGACGAAGGCCTCGTGTACCCGGGCACCTGCGCCGGGCGGTCGGCCGCCGACGCCCTTGCCCTGGGCGACCGCCCATTCGCCTGGCGGTTTCGCGTACCGCCCGAGCCGGTCGCCTGGAACGACCTCTTCCGGGGACCGATGTCCATCGAAGCTCACCGGCTTGGGGGCGACTTCGTCGTGGCGCGATCGCCGGCCGGAATGTCGTACCAGCTTGCCGTGGTTACTGACGACGCCTTGATGGGGATCAACCAGGTGATCCGGGGCGACGACCTGGTGCCGAGCACCCCTCGGCAGATCCTGCTTTACCGCAGCCTGGGTTGGACACTTCCCCAATTCGGCCACATCCCCCTGACCGTCGGACCCGACGGCCGCCGCCTTGCCAAACGCGATGGCTCGATCAAGCTCTCCACCTTGCGCGACGCCGGTGTCGATCCTGCCCAACTTGTCGGATGGCTCGCGCTCTCCTGCGGCTGGACCGACCAGGTCATCCCCTCGACCCCGCACGCCTGGATCGAACGGTTTGCTCTCTCAGCCCTGCCACGCAGCCCGTGGGTCGTCACGCCCGAAGTCATGGTGGGGACGACGATGATGCACCATCCGACGGACTCACCGGGATCGACAAAAAACAACGATCCGCGCCTGGGCGAGAATCTCGGCGAATTTCCGGCCCGGTCGATTCAGTAGCACGGCCGGCCCGGCCGTATTCTCTCTCGGGATTGCGCCGAACCAAAGGGAATTACGGCCGGGCCGGCCGGGCTACTGCAAACCAACCCGGTGCGAAATCCGTAAGGATCATCGGTAATTCACTCAGGCAAGTCCGCCCCCCGAGTCTCAGGCGCAAAGGCCAGGAGAACGAGGCCGACCAGAAAGAGACTTGCCATCGCCACAACCCCGTGCCGGAAATCGAATCGTGGGCCGAGCACACCTCGAGCGATGAGTAACGCCGCCGCGACCAGACGCCCAAGGTTGAAACAGAAACTTGAACCGGTCGCGCGCAGCCTGGTGGGAAAAAGCTCGGGGAAATAGATCGCGTAACCGGCGTGCATCCCGACGACGAAGAAGGCCATCGTCGGCAGGAGCCAGAGGGTTTGCGAATAGGTGCGCGCACCGAGAAAGGTGAGAGGCACGAGGACGAGCGCCCCCAGGTGATAGACGAGGAACGCGAACCGACGGCCCCGCCAGTTGGCCACCGGAGCGAAGCAGAGCAAGCCGAGTAATCCCCCTGTGAAGTTCATCAAGAGGTAGGCGAGACTGGCCGATTTCTGCCGTTCTTCGGCGGAAACCGTGGGGCCGAGCACGTCGGCCACCAGTTCCGGAGCCCAGGCGTAGATCCCCCAGTACGTCGCCAGCCCGACCGCCGCCAGGCCCAATCCGAGCCACGCTCGTGACCGCCAGCGCCGGTCGCCGAGCAGCTCTCGCAAGCTGCCGAACTTCTGGGCGGGTTCGTGAGTCGCGCCCGCGAGCGTGTCAGCTCCCTCGCCGGCCGGCGGCGGGCCGGCCGCTTGTTTCGCCTGCTCCCAACGCTCCGGCTCCTTGAGGCTCGCGCGGATCCAGACGACGAGAAGCGCGGGGGCCAGGCCCACGAGGAAACCCCACCGCCAGGCTCCCGGCCCGACCACGAGCCAGCCCGTCAGCGAGGCCAGGGCCGCCCCGAGAACGCTCGACGCATGAAAAAGGCCCGAGGCGAAAGCGCGAGCGCGAGGGGGGAACGTCTCGGCGACCAGGGCCGCGGCGACCGCCCACTCGCCACCGGTCCCCAGCGCCACGAGGAACCGCAAGGCGTCGACCTCCCAGACCGACCGCGCGAAGAAGGTCAGGGCCGAGAAGAGTGAATAGACGAGAATCGTCAACGACATCACCCGCACCCGGCCAATCCGATCGCCCAGCATCGCGAAGCCAAGCCCCCCGACCGCGCCGCCGATCAAAAAGAGCGCGAACGCAATATCGCCGTGCCGGCTCACGGAAGCGCTGTCCCCTCCGGTCAGTTCCCGAAGCATCGGCGTCTTGTAAATCGTGAAAAGCTGGCCTTCGTAAACGTCGAAGATCCAGCCCGCCGAGGCAATCGCCAAAACCATCCACTGCGACGCCGTGATGCCCGCGTACCAGCGTGGCGAAGGGTTCAAGTCGCTCATGGATTGCCTCAATGCGTGAGGAAGTGTCACGAGAACCAGCGCCAGGCCGGCCCGAGACGATCAGGATAAAGGCCGATCCCGGCCCATACCAGCAGATCCCCCTCAGGAGCCGCCACAAAAACAATTAAAGCAATAATGATTCCTTTGCTCACATGGTGTAGGAAAGACATGGATGGAGCCAGCGGCCCGCGAGTATGATGAGGAGGATATTCCTCGGGGCCGGGAGCTTCCCCTTTGTTTTGAGTGGTCGGCTCGCCTGGGGGGGGCGGACCGAGGGGCCTTGCACGAGACGAATCCATGGGCAAACCGACCGGAGAGGGACCGCCTCTCGATGAAAACCTGACCTTGAGCGCGAACGCGTCCCGCGGTCTCATCGTCACCTTGCTCGAAGACCAGCAACGTCGTTGGGAGCGAGGTGAACCGGTTCTCGTGGGTGACTATCTCGAGCATCACCCCGCACTCAAGGCCGACCCCGAGAGCCTCGTCAAACTGATCGCCAACGAAATGCGGCTCCGCGAACAACAAGGCGAGACGCCCGAACCGACCGAATATGCGGAACAGTTCCCGACTCTGGCCGCTTCGATCCTCCACCGGCTCTCGCCCGGTCATTCAACGGAGTCGAAAACACACACGCTGCTCGTGACGGTCCCCCCCACTCCGCCCCCGTCGGCACACTCCGGGCCCCCCGCCGACGTCGATCCCTCATGGCCGGTCCTGCCCGACTACGAGATCTCCGGCATGCTCGGCCGCGGTGGCATGGGGGTCGTGTATCGCGCCTATGACCGCAAACGCAAAACCAAGGTGGCGCTCAAGACGGTGCAACGGGCTGGCCCGTCTGCGCTCTACCGCTTCAAACAGGAATTCCGCACCCTCCTCGACGTCAGCCACCCGAACCTGGTCAACCTTTATGAACTGGTCTCTGACGGTGACAACTGGTTTTTCACGATGGAGCTCGTCGAAGGCGTCGATTTCCTCGAATATGTCCGCCAAGGAGGAGATCCACAGAAGGAGTCTGCCAAGGAACTTCAGCGCATCCTCTCGACCGAGGCTGACACCGAGATCCAGGCAACAAGGCCACCGGATCACCATGTCGTCGAAGCCTCGTTGGCGTCCGATGAATGCCGCGACCCCTCCAGACTCGCCTCCCCCATCGGTCTGAGCACGGTTCAGCGGAATCGACTGCGAACGGCGCTCAAGCAACTCGCCGAAGGCGTCGGGGCACTCCACGACGCGGGCAAACTTCATCGCGACATCAAGCCTTCAAACGTGATGGTGACCCGATCGGGCCGGGTCGTCCTACTCGACTTCGGACTCGCCGCGGAGCAAGGGCGAGGGGGCTTGCACCAGAGCACCGCGGACGAGGTGGTCGGGACCGCGGCCTACATGGCCCCCGAGCAGGCGGCCGGCACGCCGGTCTCTCCGGCGAGCGACTGGTATAGCGTCGGCGTCGTCCTCTACGAAGCCCTGACGGGCCGACTCCCGTTTGTCGGCGGTTATATGCAAGTCCTCATGGACAAGCAGCGCTTCGAGCCCCCGCCCCCCTGCGAGCTGGTCGCCGACGTTCCCGACGACCTCAACGCCCTCTGTGTCGACCTGCTCCGCCAGCGTCCTGAGGCCAGGCCCTCGGGACGCGAAGTGCTCCGCCGGCTCGGGACCGTGCCTTCCGGCCACGAAGGCAAGCCCTCGTCGCGATCTTCGCTCGAGCACGCCGCCCCGTTGATCGGCCGCGAGCGGCACCGCGAATCGTTACGCGAGGCGTTCGAGGCGATGTCCGGGGGGAACCCGGTGCTCCTGTTCGTAAGCGGCCGTTCGGGGGTAGGCAAAAGCGTCCTGGTTCAGCGGTTCCTGACCGATCTGATCGAGCAAGGCCAGGCCGTGGTCCTGGCGGGTCGGTGCTACGAACGCGAGTCGGTGCCGTACAAGGCACTCGATAGCCTGATCGACGCCCTGAGTCGATATCTGCGGCTCCTACCGGTCGCCGAAGCCAAAGCGCTCTTGCCGCGCGACGTCCCGCCGCTGACTCGCGTCTTTCCCGTCCTCAGGCGAGCGCAAGCGGTGTCGGAGGCCGAGATCGACGCCCCTCGCCGCGCCCACGAGATCCCCGAGCCCCAGGAGCTCCGCCGCCGCGCATTCACAGCACTCCGGGAACTGCTCGCCCGCCTCGGCGACCGGAAACCTCTGGTCCTGGCGATCGACGACTTGCAGTGGGGCGACGTCGACAGTGCCGCCTTGCTCTCCGAGCTCCTCCGTCCGCCCGACCCGCCGGTACTCTTGTTGCTGGCGAGCTACCGGAGCGAAGACGCCATCTCCAGCCCGTTTCTCCAAGCCTTTCACAAACCGGACGGGCTGTCGCTCGATCGCCGTGAGCTGGTCATCGAGGCACTCACACCGAATGAGGCGCGTGACCTCGCCCTGGCGCTGCTCGGACCCGACGGGAAAGGGAATAGCGAACAGGCCGATGCGATTGCCCGCGAATCCGGCGGCAACCCGCTCTTCGTCGCCGAGCTGGCGCGGCACGTCCAGGTCGAGGCCCCCCCGGCGCAAGGTCCCGGGCCGGCCGGTGGCATCACTCTCGACGAGGTACTCTGGCAACGAATCTCCCGGTTGCCCGACGACGCCCGGCGGCTCCTCGAAGTCGTTGCAGTCTCCAGCCGGCCGCTCCGGCAGACCGACGCTTGCCAGTGCGCCGAGCGACTCGACGACGAGCGTGCGGCGATGGGGGTGCTCAGGTCGGGCCGGCTGATCCGAGGGGCGGGTCCGACGGCCGGTGAGGAGGTCGAAACGTATCACGACCGGATCCGCGAGACCGTCCTGGCGCACCTGCCGCCGGCCGTTCTGAGCGATCACCATCGCCGGCTCGCGCGGGTGCTCGAAGCCTCGGGGAGTGCCGATCCCGAGGCCCTGGGCGTGCACTTTCACGGGGCAGGGGAGCTGGAGAAAGCAGGCCGCTACTACGACCAGGCCGGCGGGCGAGCCGCCGAGACTCTCGCCTTCGAACGTGCGGCGGCGCTCTACCGGCTCTCACTCGAGTGCCGCCCGCTGGAAGGGGACGCGCGGCGCACCCTCCAGGCCCGCCTCGGCGACGCCCTGGCCAACGCCGGCCGAGGGGCCGAGGCCGCTCACGAGTACCTCGAGGCCGCCTCGGGCGCCACGATCGCCGCGGCCCTCGAGCTCCAGCGCCGCGCCGCGATGCAGTATTTGATCAGCGGCCACGTCGACGACGGCCTCGCCGCGATTCGGACCGTGCTCGAAGCGGTCGGGATGACTCTCCCGAACACTCCACGTCGAGCGCTCGTCTCGTTGCTCATCCGCCGCGCCTGGCTCCGGATCCGGGGACTCGGCTTCCGGAGCCGCGACACCAGCGAAGTTGCCGCGGCCGACCTGACCAGGATCGACGTCTGCTGGTCGGCGGCAGCCGGCCTGAGCGTCGTCGATACGATCCGAGGAGCCGACTTTCAGGCCCGCGGCCTCTTGCTCGCCCTCCGGGCGGGCGAGCCGTTCCGGATCGCGCGATCGCTCGCCATGGAAGCGGCCCAGACCGCGATCCCAGGGGTGAGTGCCAAACGCCGCACCGCGCGGCTGCTCGCCCTGGCCGGGACGCTGGCCAAGCAAGCCGACGCCCCTCATGCGCTTGGCCTGGTCACCCTGGCCCAAGGCGTGTCCGCCTACCTGGAAGGGCGTTGGAGAGACGCCTTGCAAGCGAGCGACGCAGGCGAAACGATCCTCCGCGACCGTTGCCAGGGGGTCGCCTGGGAGATCGACACCGCCCACGCGTTCTCACTCTGGTCGTTGTCCCACCTGGGGGCGATCGCCGAGCTCAATCGCCGCTGGCCCGTCCTGCTCAAAGAGGCGCGGGAACGGGGCGACCTCTATGCCGTCATGAACCTGAGCACTTACATCATGGCCATGGTCCGGCTCGCGGCGGACAGCCCCATCGAGGCTCGTGAAGAACTGCTCCGGACGATGTCGCAGTGGTCCCGACAAGGGTATCACGTCCAGCACAACGACGAGCTCTGGGCCGCCGCGCTCATCGAACTCTACCGCGGGGACGGACCCGCCGCGTGGAAGCTCGTCAGCGAACAGTGGCCCGCGTTGGCACGCTCGCTCCTGCTTCGGGTCCAGTTCATCCGGACCTCGATGTACTTCCTCCGCGCTCGCTGCGCCCTCGCTGCAGCCACGGCCACCAGGTCCGCCACACTGATCAAGGTGGCCGCACGCGACGCTCGCCACCTCGAGCGTGAAAAAATCCCTTACGCGAAGCCTTATGCCCGCTTGATCCGCGCCGGGATCGCCGCGGCCCAGGGCGATCTCGACGCCGCCAAAACCGGGCTCGCCGACGCAGCGGCGGGCTTTGATTCCGTCGAGATGCAACTCTGCGCCGCGTCGGCCCGACGCGTCCTGGGGGAGTTCATCGGCGGCGACGAAGGACAAGACTTACTCGATCATGCTAACACCTGGATGACTGGCCAGGGCATCCGCAATCCAGGCCGGATGGCAGCGATGTACGTGACTGGGTTCCCGTCGCCAACCGCTTGAGGACGTGCCCTTTTCCGTTGAGGTAGATCATTCAGTGACCGAGCGATCCCGATGGCTTGGGACTGAGTTTCGGCCCTCGCACCGGAGGCCAAAATCGGCTCTCAGCCACCCGGGATGGAGACAACTCAAGGGCGCCCCGAACGATCCGATCCTGTCGGCCACGATGAGGTATGAATGTCCAAGGCCCACTCGAGTATTCTTCCCAAACGCCTGCTTATCACCATCCGCAACGAAAAGCCACACGCACAAGTCTCCCAAATCTTGGTGGATTCGGCGGGGATGGAGATTGAGACCGTCCTTGCGCGATTCTCAACCCGCCCCGAAGGCCTGACCGAAGACGAGGCTCGCGATCGGCGCGATCGGTATGGCCCGAACGTCCTGGCAAAGGACCAGCGAAAGAGCCTCGCCATGCTGCTCTGGCATGCGGTTCTCAACCCGCTGGTGATCCTGCTGGCGATCCTGGCGAGCATCTCATTCGCCACCGGTGACCCTCGGGCCGGAATCGTGATGTCGTTCATGATCGCGATGGGGATCGGGCTGAAACTCTTCCAGGAAGCCAAGGCCGATAGCGCAGCGGCGAAGTTGAAAGCCATGATCTCGGTCACCGCCACCGTGATCCGTGACGGCAAGTCCGCGGAGATCGCCGTTTCGCAACTGGTCCCGGGTGACATTGTGGAACTGGCGGCAGGGGACATGATCCCCGCCGACGTGCGCATGGTCGCAGCGAAGGATTTGTTCGTGACTCAGAGCTCGCTCACGGGCGAGACCTTCCCGGTTGAGAAGTTCGAGGTCAAGTCGAGCGCGGAAACAACAGCGATCATCGATCTGACCTGCATCGCGTTCCTCGGTACGAGCGTCGAAAGCGGTTCGGCGACGGCGGTTGTAATCGCAACCGGGAAAGAAACCTATCTGGGCGGCCTGGCCCTCTCACTTTCGGAGGATCCGACGCCGACGGCCTTCGACAAGGGCATCACTCAGTTCACCTGGTTGATGCTGCGATTCATCCTCACCATGGTGCCCTTGGTCTTCGTCATCAATGGGCTGGCCAAGGGGAACTGGGTCGAAGCCTTTTTCTTCGCCGTTGCGGTCGCCGTGGGCCTCACGCCCGAGATGTTACCGATGATCGTGACGGTTTGCCTCTCGAAAGGCGCCCTGGCCATGAGCGGCAAGAAGGTGATCGTCAAGCGGATCAATGCCATTCAGAACCTGGGCGCGATGGATGTGCTCTGCACCGACAAGACCGGCACATTGACGATGGATCACGTCATTCTGGAGAAGCATTGCGACGTGACGCTCAAGGAAGACGACGGCGTTCTCGCGCTGGCGTACATGAACAGCCACTTTCAGACGGGCTTGAGGAATGTGTTGGACCGCGCGGTGCTCGCACACACCGAGACCCACACTCACATCAAGATACCCGAGTACACAAAGATCGACGAGATCCCCTTCGACTTTCAGCGACGTATCATGTCTGTCGTCGTCCGTACGCCCGAAGGCAAGGACCGAATCATCAGCAAGGGAGCCCCGGAGGAGATCTTCCCTCGCTGTGCGAACTTCGAGCTCGACGGCACGCTTTACCCGATGGATCACGCGCACATCGACGGGCTCAAGCAGGAGCACGAACTGCTTTCGGCCGATGGGTTCCGAGTGCTCGCGATCGCCAGCAAGGACATTGTGCCGCGGGGGGTCGTTGCGGGCGACGCCACTCCCTACTCCAAGGCCGACGAGTCCGCCCTGATCCTGAACGGTTATGCCGCGTTCCTCGACCCGCCAAAAGAGACGGCCGCGGCCGCAATCAAGGCGCTTCAAGGTCACGGCGTGGCCGTCAAGGTTCTCACCGGCGACAACGACCTGGTCGCCCGCAAGATCTGCAAAGATGTCGGCCTTTCTACGGAATTCCTCCTGCTCGGCAGCGAGGTCGAGACGATGTCCGACGCCCAGCTTGCGGACGCGGCGGAGGGAACCACGATTTTTGCCCGAGTCTCTCCCTCCCACAAGCAGCGGATCATCAAGGCCCTGCAATCCCGCAAGCACACCGTGGGCTTCATGGGCGACGGCATCAACGATGCCCCCGCCCTCCACGCGGCGGACGTAGGGATCAGCGTCGATACCGCCGTGGATGTCGCCAAGGAATCGGCGGATATGATTTTGCTGGAGAAGTCGCTCATGGTCCTGGAGGCGGGCGTCGTCGAGGGACGCAAGGTCTTTGCCAATATCCTCAAGTATGTTCGCATGGGCGCAAGCAGCAATTTCGGGAACATGTTCAGCGTCCTGGGGGCGAGCGTTTTCGTCCCCTTCCTGCCCATGGCCCCGATCCAGATCTTGGCCAACAACCTGCTCTATGATCTGAGCCAGACCGCCATACCGACCGACGACGTCGATCCCGAGCAGGTCGAAAAGCCGCGTCCCTGGGACATTAAAGCGCTGACTCGTTTCATCGTCTGCATCGGCCCGTGCTCGTCCATCTTCGATTACACGACGTACTTCATGATGCTCTCTGTCTTCAACTGCTGGAACATCTCCACGACGGACGCCGCGGCTCGTAGCGCGAGCCTCTTTCAGACTGGCTGGTTCGTGGAGAGTCTACTTACGCAGACACTGATCATCCACATCATCCGCACCAACAAAATTCCGTTTTTGCAGAGCCGCGCGTCCTGGCCGCTCATGGCGATGTCCACCTGCATCATGGTGACCGGCATCGCGATTCCGTCCAGCCGGCTGGGGAGCTATCTGGGCTTCACGCCGCTGCCACCGTTGTACTGGCCGCTGCTGGCACTCACCCTTCTCTGCTACGTGGTCTTGACGCAGCTAGTCAAGATGTGGCTGCGGCGGAGAAATTGGATCTGACTACGGCCGGGCCGGCCGTGCTACTGCAAACCAACCCGTGGCGGAAACCGCAAGAATCATCGGTTCAGAAGTTCGCCACCGGCTTCAATCCGATGACCCAGGCAGTTTTGTGGGAGGCGATACGCCGTTCGCGAGCATCACGCGATGAAGCGCGGCGATGGTTTCCGCCGAGGGCTTGAAGTTGCCCGGTCGGTACCCCTCCGCGATCAGGAGCGGCGTCCACCCATATTGATTCTTTTGATTCCAGACATCGATCTTTGCCCCCTTGTCGGCAAGGAACTGCACGACCTTGGGGAGGCTCTTGTAGGCAGCGCCATGCATGGCGGTTTCGCCGTTGTCGTCGACCGCGTTCACGTCCCCGCCCAGTTCCAGGGCCAGTGCGACGGCCTCGAGCACTTCGGGTTCCGTACCGGCCTCTTCGCCGGGAGCCAGTGTGCCCACCCCGGCCGCCGCCATCAGCGGCGTGCAGTGCTCGGCATTTGCCTGCAAGGGGTCGGCGCCTAGCTCGACGAGCGTCCGCATGAGCGGGACATCGGCGGTCTCGGCGGCCAGCAGGAAGGGGGTGGCCCCGACTTTGCTGAGGATGCCGCGGCCCGAAGCGCCCTTCTTGAGTCGCAAGTTCACGTCGGCGCCCTTCGCCACGAGCGTTTTCGCGAACTGAAGGCTGGTCATATTGCCGGACCCGGTGGGAGCCGGGTCGCCATCGTCGCCGTCACCGCGGCTCGGCTTGCGGACCCAGGTCAAGGTGTGAAGTGCCGTGAAACCCGTACGCTGATCATTTGGATCAGCACCCGCCTCCAGCAGGACGGCCGCGAGTTCGAAATGGCCGTTCTCAACGGCCAGGATCAACGGACTCGTCCCCTTGCTGGGAGCCTTGCCGGAAATCTTGCGGGGCTGCATGGCCTCGTTGACGTCGGCTCCAGCCTTCAGGATCCGCTGGACGACGTCCGTCCGGCCTTCTCGCACGGCGAAGAACAAGGGGGTAAAGCCAGAGGGCAAGGCCGTGCGGAAGTCAGCGCCCGCCTCGAGCAACGCGTCCACGACCGCGGCATGACCTTCGGCCGCCGCCCACATCAGGGCTGTCTGTCCGCGTCGTTCCTTGGCATTGACGTTGGCGCCCCGGGCGAGCAAGGCCCGGACAGCTCCAAGCTTTCCCGTGCGTGCCGCGGTCATCAAGGCCGTCTCGTTGCCGCGGAGCGTCGTGTTCGGATCGGCGCCTGCGTCGAGCAACAACTCGACCAACGCCACCTCACCATTGGTGCAGGCCAGCGAGAGGGGGGTGACGCCGTAGCGGTTCGCCGCCTTCACGTTGGCCTTGGCGTTCACCAGACGCTTCGCCGTTTCCAGATCGTCGTGATAGACCGCCCAGTGCAGGGCCGTCATGCCATCGACCTGGGCCTGATTCACGTCGACTCGCTGATCGAGGAGCGAGCGAACGCTCGCCCGATCGACCTGTTCCATGGCATCCGCCAATGGCGCGTTCGAGCCGCCAGCGAAGCCGCGGGCGGCCAGCAGCCAGAGCGCCAAGCCGGATGCGCCGAATCGTTTCAGCCCCATCGCGACAGTCCCCCGATCACGCAGCAAAACCTCACATAACAACATGCCATTTTTTTACAAGGTCAGGGGATCGAACAGTTCGTCGACCTGGCCCTGGCTATCGGCGAATGAGCCGAGGCGGACCCCGACTTTGTCGAGCAGCGTCAGGTGGAGGTTGGCGAGTGGCGTTGGCTTGTCGTACTTGATGTGCCGGCCGCCCCTCATCTTGCCGGCCGCCCCGCCGGCCACCAAAATCGGCAGGTTCGTGTGGTCGTGGACGTTCGGATTGCCCATTCCACTGCCATAGAGGTAGAGCGAGTGGTCGAGGAGCGAGCCATTTCCTTCCGGCGTGGCCTTCAGCTTCTCGAGGAACTCCGCGAACAGCGACACATGAAATTGATTGATCTTGGCCACCTTGGCGATCTTGTCAGGATCGTTGCCGTGATGCGTCAGGGGATGGTGCGGATCGGAAACGCCGATCTCAGGGTAGGTTCGCGTGCTCGTTTCTCGGGCGAGTTGAAAGGTGATGACCCGGGTGACGTCCCCTTGAAGCGCGAGCACCTGTAAGTCGAACATCAACCGCGCATGATCGGCGTAAGCGGCCGGGACGCCCACCGGGCGATCGAGATCCGGCAACCTGTTGTCTGCCGTATCCGCCTCGGCTTTCTGAATCCGCCGTTCCACTTCGCGGACGCTCTCCAGATACTGGCTGACCTTGGCGCGATCGGCCGGGCCCAGTTGTTTTTGCAGACGAGCCATCTCGTCGGTGACCGAATCGAGCAGGCTGGCCCGTTTCCGGAGCGCGGCGCGACGATCCGCGAGACTGCCTCCTTCGCCAAACAGACGCTCAAAAACGATCCGAGGATGGGCCTCGGCCGGTAGGGGGGTCGTCGGCGAAGACCACGAAAGATTATTTTGATAAACGCAGGCGTAGCCGTTGTCGCACTGGCCGACCGTCGAGAGCAGATCCATCGCCAGTTCCAGCGAGGGCAGTTGGGTTTCCTGCCCGATCTGCTTCGCGGCAATCTGATCGACGGTCGTTCCGAGATAGTAATCCGTGCTCTCGGTCCAACGCGCCCTGGCCGCGCTCAGGAAGGCGGCGTTGGAGGTCGCGTGCGTGCCCGGATAGGCGTTTTGCAACTCCAGGTTGGTGATCGCCGTGACGTGTTCCTTGACCGCCGCCAACGGGCTGAGGGTAGGCGAAAGCTCGTCGAGCCGGTTCGCGCCGGGTGGTGTCCAGCGGCTGACATCACAGCCCATCGGCATGTAAACAAAACCGAGGCGCCGAAGCCGAGCGGGATTGGCCGGTGTCTCGGCCAGGGCGGTCATCGAAGGGATCATCGCATCCAGCAAGGGCAGGGCCAACGTGGTCCCCAGGCCTCGCAGAAACATCCGTCGCGGTAAGGACTTCTTCATGATAATCATTCGGATTTCCTCATCTGAAACGGTGTGCTGGTCGCGATCCCCACAATCAGCGAAGAGAAGCGATCATCGGCCGCCCGCGTCTCCCGAACCACCTTGCGGATCGCGGGCCCATCAAAGGACTCGACGCCTCGCCCCAGAGCGTACGTCAGAAGCTTCTCGGCCATGGTGCCGACAAACAGTTCGGGCCGATTCAACAGGGCTTGCTCGAGCCCGGTGACTCCCGCGAACTGACTGCCGTCCGGAAGGCCTCCGGTCGAGTCGGTGGGCTTGCCTTCCTCGACAGTTCGCCAGCGGCCGACGGCATCGTAGTTCTCGAGTGCGAAGCCCACCGGATCCATGAGATTATGACAGCTCGCACAGGCGATGTTGGCGCGGTGCTCGGCCAGTCGCTCCCGGACCGAGAGGGTCGACGAGACCGTATTATCCTTCAGCGCCGGCACGTTTGCGGGGGGGGGTGGTATCGGCGTTCCCAGGAGGTTCTCGAGGATCCACTTACCGCGAATCACGGGCGAAGTGCGAGTGGCATAGGACGTCACGGTCAGAATGCTCCCCTGGCGAAGCAAGCCGCCACGCACGCTGTCCTCACCCAGCGTCACGCGACGGAACCGGCTGCCATAAACATGGGGGATTCCATAATGCTTGGCGAGGCGTTCGTTCAGGAAGGTGGAATCCGACTTCAGCAGGTCGAGCACACTCCGATCCTCGCGCAGGACGCGTTCGAAGTTGAGCTCGGTTTCCTGCCGAAAGGCCTGCCGCAGATTGTCATCGAAGTCAGGGAACAGGCGCAGGTCCGGAGTCATCGATTCCAGGTTGCGCAAGTGCAGCCACTGGCCCGCAAAGTTGCTCACCAAGGTTCGCGAACGGGAATCGAGCAGCATTCGCCGCACCTGGCGTTCGAGCACGTCTGGTTTATTGAGGTCGCCACGCATGGCCAGGTCGAGCAGTTCGTCGTCCGGAATGCTGCTCCAGAGGAAGAACGAGAGGCGGGACGCCAGTTCGAGATCGCTGATGCGATAGGCGGAGTTCGCCGCGACCCCAGGCGGGTCGGGTTCGATGCGGAACAGGAAATGCGGATTCACGAGCACCGCGCTCAGGGCCATTTCGATCCCTGAGTCGAAGTCGCCCTCGGCTCGCGCATTGCGATAGAACGCCAGGGGCTTTTCCAGGTCCGCGTCCGTCACAGGCCGTCGATAGGCCCTGCGCATCAGCGTGGAAAGGATGACTCGGGCACAATCCTCTTCCTCACCCGGCTTCGTCGGGCGGCAGACAAAGAGACGGCGACGGCTGGGTGTGTCGCCAACCTCCGTGGCCGCGTAAGGGCCGGTGATCGAGACCTGATAGAGAGCCGGCGACATCCGTGGATGCCGATGCATGTTGAAGTGGGCTTGGTACGGTTGACGCTTCGTTTCCAGCAATGAGGAAGGTCTTTTCAGAAAGGTCACGCCTAGCTTGTGGGGACCGGCCGTTACCGGAATCCGAACCTTGAGTTTCTCGTCGACGGCCTGATGGTCCTTGCCACCCGATGGGGGCGTCACCGTGAGCAATCCCACTCGCTCACGATCCAGGAGCACTTCCAACTCGTGCGGCTCACGCAAACCTTCGACTTGCTCGTTGCGGTCCCGCGCCAACCGAAGTTGGATCTCGTACTCACCGCTCCGCGGGAACTGGTACGGAATCAGGGCTCCACCGCGCGTTCCCAGAGGAAGCCCGTCGACGTGTTCCTCCTGGGTGAGATCCGCTCGAATCCGGATCGTGTCCCCGCCGGGTGAGCGCCTGGGACTCCCGACCGCTAGCCGGCTGATTTTCTGCGAGGCCGTGATATAGCGGTCGAACAGCGTCGGCGAGAGATCGCCCACCGTCACATTATCAAATCCATGACTGGACTCATCAGGAGGCAGCAACGCCGTGGCATCGACCTCCACCGCCAGGAGGTCTCGGATCGCATTCTGATATTCGGTTCGGTTGAGCCGGCGAAACGTATCCGTTCTCCCAGGATTGGGATGCTCGGCCGCCGCGTCATCGAGCGACCTGACCAGTGAGTCGATGACCGAGTCGTACGTGCCTTCGGACGGCCTTCGCTTTTTCGCCGGCGGCATCTGGCGTGCGGCAAGCTTCCGGACGACCTGTTCCCAGACTTGCGGGTGCTGGTTCAGATCGTCCGAGTTGATGGCGTCAAGGTCCAGGTCCGCCGCCTTAGCTTCGCTGTTATGGCAATCGACGCAGTACCGATCGATGAACCGACTCACGACGACCTGATCGGGCGAAGTGCGACGACTGGCCTGCGGTTGGGCCTGACTCACGGTCATAAAACCGCGGGCAGTGAGCAGAAGCAAGGTGCAGCGACAGACCCACTGTGCCCGGCGATTCATGAGAGCAGTCTCCCACCGCGAATCACAACGTCTCAGGCATCATGATGACGTCCGCCAACCAAAAATCCACACATTGGCCAACGAGCTAGCTCTTTTCGAGCGGCCGTCCGAGCTTGGTGTGATATCGGCTGTAGGCGAAGTAAACGATCAGGCCAATCGAGAGCCAGACGATCAGGCGGATCCAGTTATCGCGGCCAAGCGAGAACATCAAACCGCCGTTGACCAGAATCCCGAGCGCGGCGATCAAGGGCAGGGCGGGGACCCGGAACGGCCGGTGGATTTCCGGACTCCGGTAGCGAAGGATCCAGACCGACGCACAGACGATCACAAAAGCGAACAGGGTGCCGACGCTCACCAGGTCGGCCAGGAAGTTCAAGGGGAGAAAGGCGGCCCCCAGGGCGACAACCAGTCCGACCAAGATCGTGGACTTCCACGGCGTCTTGAATCGCGGGTGAATGGCCGCGAAGAAACTCTCGGGGAGCATCCCATCACGGGCCATCGCCATCAGGATCCGGGGCTGGCTCAGGTTCCCGACCAGGAGTGAGCTGGTCAGGCCGGCAAGAATGCCCAACGTAATCAGGCCGGTGGAGAACGTCAGCCCCTTTTGGCGGAACGCCGCGGCAAGCGGGGCAGCGACGTCGATCGAGCGGTAGGAGACCATGCCGGTCAGAACTGCCGCCACCACGATGTAAAGCACGCTGCAAATCAAGAGCGAACTGATGATGCCGATGGCCAGGTCGCGTTGAGGATTGCGGGCCTCCTCGGCGTGGGTTGATATCGAGTCAAACCCAATATAGGCAAAGAAGATCCGAGCCGCCCCCTCGGCTACCCCTTTCCAGCCTTTCTCTTCGTGGAGGAACGGCCGCCAATTGCTCGGATCGACATAAACCGCTCCCACCCCGATGATCGTCAGAATGATACCGAGGTTGAGGAGCACCATCGCCGCGTTGAACCCGGCACTCTCGCGCACACCCACCACCAACACTGCGGTGATGATCGCGATAATCCCGATCGCGGGCAAGTTGAGCCAGGCATTGACCGACTCTCCCGACGCGAGCGTCACCGTCTTGAAGAAGAACTCACCGGTCCTGAGGTCGTAGTCCCACGGGGGCGACAGCAGCCTCGGGTCGATCTGAATGTGGAGCATGTGCCGGGTGAACTCGACGAAGTAGTTCGACCAGCCGTTGGCGACGGCGGCCGACCCGATCGCGTACTCGAGCACCAGGTCCCAACCGATGATCCAGGCGAGTAGCTCACCGAGTGTAGCATACGCATACGTGTAAGCACTGCCGGCCACGGGAACCATGCTGGCCAGCTCGGAATAACAGAGTGCGGCGAACCCACAGCCGATCCCGGCCAGAAGGAAAGAGAGCATGAGCGAGGGACCGGCAAAATTGTGCGCGGCCTCGCCTGTGAGCACATAGATGCCCGCACCGATCGTCGCTCCCACGCCAAGCGAGGTCAAGGCCACCGGTCCAAGCACGCGATGCAGCCGCTCGGCTCCCGACATCTCTTCGAGCAACGTCGCGATTGGCTTCCTTGCAAACATATTGGACGGCTGATGTCTCATCAAGAAGACCTTGTCAATTCCCCATCCTGGCCGGCGCACCACACCACGCCCCGGCGATCCGGCTGCCAACACTACGATAATCGGACCACGCTGGCAAAACCATTCTTGCTTGAATGCAAGGCCCGTTCCAGGTAGATCACTTTATTCAGACAGATATCCACAAGAATGCGTACCACCCAACAAGAGTCAGGCAGGAGCATCCTCTTGCTTGGGCATTTCCGGGTCGAGCTCCCCTTCGAGCAGTTCCTCCTCCAGATGCTCGGCCGTGTCGGAGAGGCCGCGGACTTGCTTCAGGTTGGCCAGGTAGAAGCAGGCGCTGACCAAGGCACCGGCATACATCAAAACCCGAAAACCCATCATGGCCAAATCGCCGTGGGGATGGTCGACGAGTTGAAAGAGCTGCTTGCTGACCCGTTCAGTCAGGCCGAGCGCTCCAAATGGGATCGGGACGGCCGTGGTGAACAAGGTCAGGGGAACCATCAAGAAGTGCTGCCCCAACGAGGGAAGCTGCGTGAGTGGGAAGATCGTCCGGCTGACCAGGTAGAACGCCACGACGCTGAGAGCGTGGTTGGTCGACGCCAGGACCAGCGCACTCGCGACCACGCCGGGCTTCCGCCGGTAGGTCGAGGACAGGGCCGACAACTCTCTGAGGAGCAAGGCGATCCGGCCGTGCCCCTCGAGGAGCGCGGGATATCGCCGGGTCAGGGCCTGGCCGAAGATCGCCAGCAGCCCCAGAACACTGAGGCCGAGGAAGGCCCAGACGATAACGATCAACCGACGGATCACCGTTCCCGCAAGCGGCCAGGCGATCGCCCCCGAAATGCCCGCCAGCACGAACAGGCCCATCAAGCCGAGGATCCGGTCCAGCACCATGGAGGCGACGGCCTGCGTCTTGTTGATTTTCATCCGGACGAGGTAGGCCGCCTTGATCAGGTCGCCCCCGACCGCCCCCGGAATCACCAGGTTGAAGACGTTGCCGATGTAGCCGAGCAAGACCGCGTCACGCCAGCGAAACTGAGGTTCGATCACACGCACCAGAAAGAACCAGCGGGTGAAAGTCAGGAGCAGACCAAACATGTAGATCGCGAACGCCAAGACGATCACGCGAAGGTCGAGCTTCCGACTGAAAACCTCGCGAATCTCCTCCTGGTTCTGCCAGATCACGCCCCCAAGGAGGCTGAACGCCAGCAGAACCAGGCCCACATTGACCGCTTTGGCGAGATAGGGATGCTTCCAATACTTCGACATGAGTCGTGGCTCGCATAGGTCGAGACGGTGGAGCGAAGGGGAAGTCGGAGGGTTCGTCTCGATCAGAGCGACCCCTTGGTCGAGGGCACGGCGTCGGTTCTCGGGTCGCGTTCGCAGGCCATCCGCAGCGTGCGGGCCAGACCTTTAAAAATCGCTTCACTGATGTGGTGGCTGTTCCGTCCGTAGTGAAGCAGAACGTGGAGATTCATCCGCCCCTGAGTGCAGACCGCTTGCCAGAAGTCGGCGACCAGTTCGGTGTCGAACGTGCCGATCTTGGGCGAAGGCATCGGCGCGTTCCAGACCCAGAACGGTCGGCCGCCGAGGTCGACGGCGGAGGTCACGAGCGTCTCATCCATCGGCAAAACGGTATGCCCGTAGCGGCGAATCCCT
Organism: Singulisphaera photorubra; assembly: GCF_045290345.1. Taxonomy (GTDB): domain Bacteria; phylum Planctomycetota; class Planctomycetia; order Isosphaerales; family Isosphaeraceae; genus Singulisphaera. Next base: position 10,644,034 of record NZ_CP155447.1, read on the forward strand.
GCCCGATTCCCCAAGGCGCGATCGATCGCCTGTCCCAGGCAGATGCCAATGTCCTCCGTCGAGTGGTGATCGTCGATATGCAAGTCCCCCTTGCAGGTGACGGTCAAGTCCATCAGCCCGTGCCGCGCGAAGAGCTCGAGCATGTGATCGAGGAAGCCAACGCCCGTGGCCACCTCGGAACGCCCCGTGCCGTCCAGGTCCAGGGTCAGTCGAATATCGGTCTCACGGGTCTTGCGAACGATCTCGGCAGTTCGGTTCGTCACGGCGTTCAACTCGCTCAAGGCTAATGCTCCCCCTACGCTTCGGTCCCATTAGGATTGCACCCATCGTCGCGACCCTCACTTTCGGGCCCCGCCGTTCACGTTAACAAAAAAAAAAGGAATTTGCCCGCTGACATCTTCTTGACCGGGCGAACGCCGAGTAACATGATCTCAAAAGTCGTAACACGGCGTCCCCCCCGCCAACTGCGATCTCCTTTTTCTTAAAGGATGCCATTCCATGGTACGGAGCAGTCGGGCGGGGTTCACGCTGATCGAGCTCTTGGTGGTGATCGCCCTGATTGCGGTCCTGGTGGGGCTTTTGCTCCCGGCGGTCCAGGGTGCGCGCGAGGCGGCGCGACGGATGGACTGTCAGAGTCATCTCCATCAGATCGGCCTGGGGGTCTTGCAGTACTTCGACAACTGGAACGGCCAGTTCTTCCTGCATCACCCGTTCGACGCCGACGTGAACTCACAGGTCGACGCCGCCGACTCGTTTGCGGAGATCTACTGGGAAGACAAGATCATGCCGTACGTGAATCCCGCCTACGCCAACGACAAGATCGCCCAGGGGGGGACGCAAGTCGCCGACGAGAGGATCTTCCGCTGCCTCTCTGATATCTCCAAGGTCGAACCGTTCATCGATCCGGAGACCAAGGAGGCCGATGGGCTGGCCCACCGGACGAGTTACCTGATGAATTCGCTCTTGAGTCACAAGAGCCGACGGTTCGGGCGCTGGACGTTCCCGCGGTTTCAGTATGAGGTGGGCACCTCGAACTTCGTCGCGTTCAACGAACGGAATGCCGCGGTCTTCAGCGACGAGCCAAGGCAGGACGACTACGACATCTGGGTCGGCACGCTCATGCTCGACGACTGGATCGCCTGGAACCGGCATGGCAGCGGGAACTGCCTCTATCTCGACGGCCACGTCAAATCGACCCCCAAGGCCGACGCCTATCTCGGCATGTTCCCGGGGGGCCAGCCGTTCACGGATCCCAGGTTCTATCCGTGAGCGGCGGCAGACGGGATGGGAGCGAGGTGCAAACTCTGAAACCGCGAGCGCGGTGCCCACGGTTTCAGGAGGATAACTTCGGCGTTCAATCACGATTTCCGAAGCTTTAACAAAAACATATTATTGAATAATTGATTATTCAATTCGTAGGTAGTCAGAGGGTCCGGGTCGAAGTCGACCGTCGCCGGATACATCCCAACCACGTAGATCATGCCGGAGGCGTTCACGGCGATTGACCGAGTATTTTCGAAGCCGGTCCCACCGAACGTCACGGCCCAGTCCTGTGCGCCGGTAGGGGTGAACTTGGTTACGAACACATCTGTTCCGCCTCTGGTCGTCGCGGCAGGCAGGCCGGAGCCGGGGGTGAAAGCCTCCGGGCCCGAGCCGAAAGTACCGGTGACGTACACGGCTCCGGAGGGGTCGACGGCGAGTCTCTGGTTCATGTCGCCACCCGTCTGACTGGCCCAAGAAAGGGAACCGCCGGAGGAGAGCTTGGCCACAAACCCGTTGTATTTCCTGGAGTTCGAGAGGCGGTAGTCGCCCGACGAACTCGGATTGATATCGACCTGGCCGGTTTGGAAGCCGCCAACGAAGACATTGCCTCCGGCGTCCACGGCAAGGTCTTCAAAGAAGACCCACGAATTCGTCGCTTCCGCAGTCTTGGCGATGAAAGGCGCAACCCAACTGAACGATCCGGACGCCGTCAGCTTCAGGACGTAACTATTCGCTCCACCGTTCACCGCCATCTTGTTCGCGCCGGTGACGTAGTTGGTCTTCGTGGAGTCCGGGTTGAAATCCGTTGTTCCGTAAAACTGGCCGCCCAGGAAGACATTCCCGGCCGCGTCGGTCGCCACACTCACCGCGGTCCCTCCCGAGTTGTCAATTCGCTTGTTCCACACGGCGGCACCGGTCGGGCTGAACTTCCGCACCTCAAACCCGGTATAGGATTGCCCACCCGCGGAATTGACGAGAAGTGTGCTACCGACCGTGACGACGTTACCGGCGGCGTCGACAGCGATATCCGCGCCGTCGTCCCGGGTGGTGCCGCCCCAGCGTTTCGCCCAGAGGACGGAGCCGTTCGGGTCAAGCTTGGTGACGAAGCCGTCGGAGTCACCGGCACTGGTCAGGGAGAACGGTCCAAAGTCGGACTGACCGTTGAAACGTCCGGTGACGAACACGTTTCCGGTCGAGTCGACGGCGACGCCCGAGCCGCTATCGGTCGTGAAGTCGTTGTTGGTGTTGTCACCGCCCATCCGGCGAGCCCAGACGAGCGAGTTGTCAGGGGCATACTTGGCGACAAACGCGTCGGTTTTCCCCCGCGGCGTGAGGATGTCGGAGTGGTCGGGACGGTCGACCGCCGGGTCGAGGTCCATCACCCCCATGAGGGTGCCGGTGACGTAGCTATTCCCGGCGGCATCCATGGCGTTGCCTGACGGTGTGATCGCCGAGGTCTCGTTGCCGACTCCGATGACGGAGTCGAAGACGGCGCTGAGGACAACGCGGCCTTCGAGCGATTCCAGTTGGGGCCGGAGGGCACGTCGGCGCTTGGTACGGAGAGACAACATGGTGGTCAGGCCTCCACAAAGTACGGATTGCGGAACAACAGTTTCCTCGCCCCCGGTCAGTCAAGCGGCCGCCCGGAGCGAGATGATTTTCGGTCTCCCTCGGGAGACCGACGGGCTCGAATCGTTCGGAAAAGGCCTTGTCGGCGAGGGCTCATCCTCACTCGGGCTGCCTTTTCCCGATTCAATGCGAGAAGGCGGCCTGGCCCGCCTCACAGAGCCCAAAAAATTCCGAGTCGGGCCGTGCCACAGTAGAGATGTCGGAGCAAGCGAGGGACCGGGGCACGTCGGATCAAGGCCCGGTCGATCCGCGAGCGTCGCCATCGGAGCCCGCGCCATCCGCCGAGGAAGCTCGGCGGGCCGGTCACTTCAATTCGGGTGAGTCACTGCCTTGGGAGATGTGGAGTCAGTTCGAGCACGAGTCGCGGTGTCGCGACCCAACAGGGCTGCCGCCTCGGCCCGAATCCGACGCTGCATGGCCGGCGTGGGGTAAATGGTCGGTTTCCATCGCTCCTCGTAGCCAGGGAGCCAGGCGTCGGCTCGATCGAACATCTCCCGGGCCTTTGCCTCCTCGCCCAAACGCTGATAGGCCATCGCCAGGACAAAGTCCGTAGCCTTCTTCCTCTGCTTCTCCCATGACTCCACACAGCCCTTCCAGTCACCGGTACGATACAAGACCCATCCCAGGGATTGTTGGGCCATGCCAGACTCCGGGACTAGCGCGACGGCACGACGGGCCAGAGCCAAGGCGAGCTCCAGGTCGTGGGGAGGCGCTTGCGGCGATATCGAGTGGAAGTCCGCGACTATGAAGAAAACACTCGCCACAGCCTCACGATAGTGGGCAAAGGCAGGATAGTCCTCAATCAGCTTCTCGGCCTCGGGCAAGAGGAGCCGCATCACCTCCTCCACCTCCCCATATCGCTCCAGGCCCATCATCAGCAATGCCTGACTGGTGCGACAGAGGATCAGCTGGTAGCGGCCTTTGTGGCGTTCGGGATGTTCCTTGATGACTTCTTCACAAATGCCGATTGCTTTCTGGTAGTTGTCGAGTGCGTCTCGATGCTGGCCGGAAGCGGTATAGACTCTGGCCAGCGTATTTCGCTGATTGGCGATAAACAACTGGCCCCCAGGTGAGTGATCGGCGGCAAGTCGTTGGATTTCCAGAACTCGTTTTAAGCCTGCCTCCGCCTCGGTGAGCCGCCCGGTTTCCTGCAACATTTGAGAAAGGTTGCTCAGAGCAAAGGAGAGATTGTTCTCGAAGCTGGCGCGTTCCTTGGGGACTTCCTTCGTCAACCGCTCGAAGTGATCACAACTGCGCCGGAGTAGCGTTTCCGCCTCCCGATTTCGGCCCCGATCCAACAGCGTCACCCCCAGATTGATCTGGCACATGGCTAACCGATTGCGGTCCGAGGTCGATTTCGGATCCTTCGCGAGGACCTGCTCGAGGCTTTCGACCGCCTTCTCATGTTCCCGCTCGGCTTCCGTGCTCCGGCCAAGGTAGTCGAGGTGGACGGCGAGCTGGTCGTATGCGTAGGCAAGAAATCGCCGATTGTGGGCGCTCTCCGGGTGGGCTTCGGACATCTCCTTACGGATCGCCAGCGCCTGGTGATCCGCAATCAGCGCCAATTCGAGAAGTCCGAGCTTCGCCCGGATATTGCCGACCCGTTGGGCCGCGTCCGCGGCGAGGTACCGGATCTCGGGATCGGTGCCATCCCGGGCGGCGAAGCCCTCGTAAAACCCCAGCGCCTTCTCGAGAAATTTCCTCTGCAGCGGATCGAGCTCCGATTTGCCGCCGAGCCACTGCTGCGCGACATCGGTGTACATCTCATCCACGGCCTTGCGCGCCGTCACCAAGGCCGTCTCGGTCTCTCGCCGCGCTTGGTTGGTACCGATCGCCTGCCACACAATGATCACACCGCCGACGAGTATCACCGCCGCGATGATCCCGGACGTGGTGAGCGCCACACGATTGCGGCGGGCAAACTTCTTGAACCGGTAGAAGCCGGTGGGTGGGCACGCTTCCACCGCCTTGTCGGTGAGGTGCCGCATCACGTCGGCGGCGAAGTCGTTGGCCGTCTCATATCGCCGACGCCGGTCCTTCTCGAGCGACTTCATCACGATCCAGTCGAGCTCGCCCCTCACCGACCGTCCCAGCCGTCGCGGATCGGCTCCTCGCTTCGCCGAGGTGGCCGTGAGCGACCCGCCCAGCGTGCTCAGTCGCGTGCTCGGTTTCGGCGGCTCCGCTTCGCGGATCAACCGCAGCATCTCGTCGAAGGCCGCGTTCCGCAGCAGCTTCTCATCGAAGGGGGTCGTGCCGGTCAGGAGCTCATAGAGCACGACTCCGAGTGAATAGATGTCGCTCCGAGTATCAACATCAACGCCCGTGAGTTCGGCCTGCTCAGGGCTCATATACATCGGGGTACCGAGAAGCTGCGTGAAGCCCGTGAAGAGCGTCCGGTCGGTGAGCGGATTACCGGTCGCCTTGGCGATACCGAAGTCGATAACCTTCGGAACAGGCGTGCCGTCAATGATGGTCGTCAGGATATTGGAAGGTTTCAGGTCGCGGTGGATGACCCCCTTCTGGTGCGCGTGCTGCACCGCCCGGCAGACCAGGACGAAGAGGTCGAGCCGCTCGGAAATGGAGAGTTGCTCGCGGTCACAATATTCGGTAATCGGCACCCCGTTGACCAGTTCCATGACGAAGTAGGGGCGGCCCGAATCGGTCGCGCCGGCATCAAGGACCTTGGCGATGTTGGGGTGATCCATCATGGCCAGGGCCTGACGCTCAACCTCGAATCGGGCGAGGATCTGCCGAGAATCCATGCCGGGCTTCACGACCTTCAACGCCACCTTTCGGCGGACGGGTTCGACCTGCGCGGCCATGTAAACGACGCCCATGCCACCTTCGCCGATCGCCTCCAGTAGCTTGTACGGGCCAATCACCGTCCCTGGCCCCTCCAAGAGAGGGGCGTTTGAGTCTGCGGTCATCGTTCCGGCTGCCGAGGGATCCAAGAAGTGACCGACTCGCGAATTGGCAGCCAGCAACCGCTCGACGCGACCGCGTAATTCCAGGTCCTGGCCGCAGGACATGACCAGAAAGGCTTCCCGAGCCGCCCGATCGTCGATCTCCAACGCCGCGAAGAAAAGGTCGTCGGGGTTCCAGCCGTTACAATCCATGCCCCAAACCCCCAGTGAGGTGGTCGTGAATCTCGTCCCGCCTCTCTATGCGAGAACTGACGCCGGTGCGCCTCACGGCCCCGCCAGATCGTCCGGGCCTCCCGGCCGCTCGTCCGTGCCCCCCAGCTCGCAATACAGCCAAACTCTTGCATAATGCCAGTGGCGGTCAGCCGTTGCGCGTGAGATGCCAAGAACGCGAGCGGCCTCAACGACGGTCAGGCCGGCGAAGTAGCGGAGCTTGACCACTTCCGCCTTGGCAGGGTCTTCGCGAGCGAGCTTGGCAAGGGCTTCGTCGAGGTCGAGGAGATCCTCGGGGGCCGCCTGATCCGCAACGTCAAAACGTTCGAGATTCCATCGGCGACGACCACCACCGTGCTTCTCGGTCCGCTTCTTACGGGCGTTGTCGACCAGGATACGGCGCATGGCTTCGGCGGCTGCGGCGAAGAAGTGGCCGCGACCGTCCCAGCCGGGGTCGTGCCCCCCTAAAAGCCGAAGGTAGGCTTCATGGACCAGCGCCGTGGCCTGCATCGTTTGGCCAGGCTTCTCCTGCGCCAATCGCTGTGCGGCGAGCTTTCGGAGTTCATCGTAGACCAAGGGGAGCAAGAGCTCGGCCCCCCGCGGGTCGCCCCGATCGAATGATGACAGGATACGTGTCACTTCATTCATTAGCATTTCAGCCAGTGCAAATAATTGAGACCGAATCTAGGCTGAGATCAGAAGGAACGCGGTCATCAGTTCGCGACCGGAACCCAGCGATCGCAAGTCGTGAACGAGACGCCGAGGCGACAGGCAAGATCCCGCGGGGCCCCTCAGCTTTCAAGGGCTTGCCCGCCGATTTCACTTTCCCTAGAGCCATTCACCGTCTGGGCCAGCGACACCATGAGCATCGACCGGCCGACGTCATCGTCGTGTCGATACCGTTGGTCAGGCTGCGGAACTGGCCACCGACGATGCATCCAGTCTCTTCAAGGCATCGATCTGACGGTCAAACGACGGCTCGGAGGTGAAGATGCGGATGGTACCAACCGCATACAAATCCACCTATTCGCTTTCTCAAAACTTATCGTACACGTGCACCTGCGAGAAAGCGATTCCAAGACTGGCTTTCGAGAACGAGAAGGCTCCGGTTCGATGGTCTCGGCGCCGCCCCACCGCGACTGCTCGGAACTCTTTGCTTCCGAGAACCTGAGGGCGACCGCTCCCTGAAGGAGGCCGCCGTGCCCTTCCGGTTCCTCAGCGACGCGGAACGCGAGCGACGTGACGGCTCCCACGCCATAGGAGTCCCGGGAACATCGCGACTTCCTTCGCGCCGTCCTGCGCGAACCGCTGACGGGTCTCTTGTATCGACCTCACCAGTCAATGGCCTGAGGTCCGCATTTCGGCTCGGCTCGCCTCGTACCTGTTCTCCAGGCCGGACGCTCCGAGAACCTCCTCGACGCGGTCGTTGCCTTCGTCGCGAAGTAACTCGGAATCGCCCCAGAGGATCTGTCACGGTCCGGCCGTCGGAGCCAGAAATGAACGGAGCACCGCCGACAGATCTGCCGGCACCTGTGCGTTTCCGAAGCCGTTGGCCTCGGTTCTCTCTGATATTCTGACAGGTGAACGCGGTGCTGCAATAACCGTGGGATGCCACAGGTTGGGAACAACCCGTGGCACCCAGGGCATGCACACACTTCAATACAAAGTAAAGACCAGGTCCACGTACCTAGCAGGCCGCCACGATCGGCCCGAGCGCCTCGAGAAGCCGATCGATCTCGGCGTCGGTGCCGACGGTGATTCGGAGGCCATCGGCGTGGCCGGGATAACGCATCAGGCGGACGAGGATCTTTTGGGCCTTGAGGGCCTCATAGACCTTGGCGGCCGGGGGCCCGCCGGTGCACCAGACGAAGTTGGCCTGGCTCTCGGGCACCTGGTAGCCAAGGACACGAACGGCATCGGTCAGGCGACGGCGGGTCTCAAGGATCTTCCCGCGGGTCTGGGTGAGGTAGTCGCGATCTTCGAGCGCGGCGGTGGCTCCGGCGAGGCTCAACGAGTCGCAGTTGTACGAGTCCTTCACCTTCACGAGCCCCGCGATGAGCTCAGGCCGTGCGATCAGGTAGCCGAGGCGGAGGCCAGCCAGGCTGTACCCTTTGCTAAAGGTGCGGGTGACAATGACGTTCGGATGGCTGGCGACCAGGCTCACGCAGTCGGACGCGGCGAAGTCGGCATACGCTTCGTCAACCACGAGCGGGCAGTCGAGCCGCTCCGCCAGGAGTGCGACCTGATCGGGTGCGAGGGTCGTGCCCGACGGGCTGTTCGGGTTGGCGACGAACGCGAGCTTCGTCCCCAGCAGGGCGAACGAGGCGGGGTCGAGCGACCAGTCGGGCCCGAAGGAAACCTCGGCCACCCGGGCATCCTGGAGCTCGGCCAGGGTGCGATAGAGGATGTAGCTGGGCGTGGGATAGACGAGCAGGTCGCCCGGTCCGACGAAGGCGCGAGTGATGATCGTCAGGAGATCGTCCGAGCCGTTGCCGGCCAGGATCATCTCGGGATCGACCCCATGCCGCCGCGCCGCGGCCTGACGGAAGGCCGTGCCCATGGGGTCGGGATAACGGCGGAGCCGGTCGTCCAGGTTGGCGGCGATGGCCTCGTAGGCGCGAGGGGAGGGGGGGTACGGGTTCTCGTTCGTGTTCAGTTTGAGAACGCCGGTATCGCGCGGTTGCTCGCCCGGTACGTAACCCGCCATCCGCTCGATGTGCGGGCGGAAAAAGGAGTCGCGGCTCATTCGGAGGTCATCCCAAAGCTGGAGGGGACAAGGGCGGCCAGGCGAGCAAGCGGCTCTTCGTGAAGCCGTTGTACGGTCCAATCATCCATCGGCTCGGCCCCGAGGCTGCGGTAGAAGCCGATCGAAGGGGCGTTCCAGTCGAGGACCGACCATTCCACTCGGCCGCAGCCTCGCTCCACGGCAATTCGCGCCACGGTCGCCAGCAAGGCCTTGCCGATCCCGTGATTGCGATGCGCCTCGCGGACGAAAATATCTTCGAGGTACAAACCAGGCTGCCCGCGAAACGTCGAAAAGGTCGAGAAAAAGAGTGCAAACCCGACCGGCGAACCATCCCGTTCAGCCATGATCGCCTCGGCGCTCGGTCGCGGCCCAAACAGGTGGGTGCGAAGCGCCTCGGGGGTCGCCTGGGCAAATTCCTCGAGTTTTTCGTAAGCCGCCAGCTCACGGATCATCGCGACGAGAGTCTCGGCATCGTCGGGCCGGCAAGGACGGATCTTCACATTCAGATTCATGGTGAGCTTGGGCGTGTCAGGCACGCTTTTCCTGGTGAGTTGGCCGAGAAACAGACGGGCATCACGGCTCCTGATCATCTTCCAGCCGCACGTCGACGCTGTAGCGGTGGGCGGTCAGCCCTTCCTTGTCGGCGAGCAGGCGGACGTCGGGAGCAATCTGGGCCAGCCCTTCGCGGTTGACGTAAATCAGGCTCGTTCTCTTGAGGAAGTCGTTCGAGCAGAGGCCCGAGGCCCAGCGGGCGGTGCCGCCGGTGGGCAGGACGTGCGAGGGGCCGGCGGCGTAGTCACCCACGGCGACCGGCGTGTCGTGACCCAGGAAGATCGCCCCCGCGTTGGTGAGCCGCTCGGCCAGCCGATCCGGGTCGGACGTCGAGACGTGCAGGTGCTCAGGGGCGATCAGGTTCGTCAGGGTCACGGCCTCGTCCTCGTCGCGCACCAGGATCAGCGCTCCGAACCGCTCGAGGCTTTCGCGGGCCAGGTCGCCGCGGCTCAATTGCTCGAGCTGCTTGACCAGGGCCTCGGCGACGCGTTCGATCAGGTCGGCTTCCCAGGTGATCAGGACACTGGCCCCCGGAGAATGTTCAGCCTGGCTGATCAAATCCGCGGCGATGAAGCGAGGGTCGGCGGTCCAGTCCGCGATCAGGACAATTTCGCTCGGTCCGGCGATGCTGTCGATATCAACCTCGCCGTAGACCTGCCGCTTCGCGAGCGCGACGAACAGGTTGCCCGGCCCGACGATCTTGTCGACGGCCGGGATTCCCTCGACGCCGTAGGCCATGGCGGCCACGGCCTGGGCGCCGCCGATCCGGTGGACCTCGGTCACGCCGAGCGCATGGCAAGCGGCCAGCAGGTCGGTATTATAGCCCCCGAACGGAGTCGGCGGGACCACCACCGCGATCTCCTCGACCCCCGCCGCCTGCGCGGGGACGACGGTCATGAGGAGTGACGACGGGTAGGCCGCCGCCCCTCCCGGAATGCAGACCCCCACCCGCCGGAGCGGCCGATACCGCAGTCGGAGCTCGGTGTTGGGCCCTTGCCGCATCACCGCATCGCGATTGAGGATGCCCGACTGAAACGCCAGGATGTTGTTGCGGACCCTGCGCAAAGTCCGCAGGTAGGCTGGGTCAGCCGCGCGGAAGGCCTCATGCAACTCGTCACGCGAGACGCGAACCTCCCTCGGACTAAGCGTCACCCCGTCGAGCTTCGCCGTGTAATCCAGCACGGCATCGAGCCCGCGGTTTCGCACGTCGGCGCAGATCCGCTCGATCACTTGCTGGGGCGTCAGCTCCTCGCCGAAGGCGGCCAACGTCCGGGCACGCCCCTGAGGGCTCACCACGTTGCCGTTGGGGCTCAGTTGCCTGCGCAATTCAAAGATCGCCTCGCGCGCATCGTCATTGGCACAATCGATCCGACAAATGTTCAAAGTCGTTGCCATCGGAGGAGGAGTCTCCCAGGAGTCGAACGCGACCATTCTATCTCCCAAGGCAACCGATCGCCTCTTCATTTTTCGGAACCATTTTTCCGGGCGCCTCGAGACTGCGGCGAGCTCGGCCCGATCCGTCGGGACCGGTGGGTTGAGTTGGGAAGGGAAGTCGTCCATTCTTTGGAGGGTCGGCCCCCAGTGCAACAGCCTGACGGCGGGACAACTTGAGTGCGGATCGGCAGGATTAGCGAAAGGGGTCGCCGGTTCCCGTACAATGAGATCCGATGATCGGTGCGCCGCCACTTTTGGCAGGCGTTCTTTTTTTCGCCAATCGAGTGCCGAGAACACCTTCCATGACCAGGCCCGCGATCGACCTGAGGTCCGATACCGTCACCCGCCCGACTCCCGCGATGCGTCGGGCCATGGCCGCGGCCGAGGTGGGGGACGACGTCTACGACGAGGATCCGACGGTCAAGGCCCTCGAACACCGGACCGCCGCGCTCTTCGGCATGGAAGCTGCGATCTTCATGCCGTCGGGAACGATGACCAACCAGATCGCCATCGGCGTGCACGTCGTGCCTGGCGACGAGGTTCTCTGTGACGTCAACGCCCATGTCTACGTCTGGGAAGGGGGGGGAATCGCCCGGCACTCGGGTGCGACCACCCGGCCGATCGAGGGGGAAGGGGGCCTGCTCAACCTCGAGCACCTCCAAGGCAAGATTCGGCCCGACGACTGCCACTATGCGCGGACTCGCCTGGTCAGCCTCGAAAACACGCACAATCGCGGGGGAGGGCGGGTGCACCCGCTCGAGAGCGTGGCCCGGATCTCGACCTGGGCCCGGTCGAATGGCCTTGCGATGCACCTCGACGGCGCCCGTGTGATGAACGCGGTCGTGGCCTCGGGCGTCGCGGCCGCCGAGTGGGGCCGGCACTTCGATACCCTCTCGGTCTGTTTCTCCAAAGGGCTCGGGGCGCCGGTCGGTTCGGCCCTCGCCGGTCCTGCCGCCTTGATCCGCAAAGCCCACCGGCTTCGCAAGGCGTTCGGGGGAGGGATGAGGCAGGCCGGAATCATCGCGGCAGGCGCCCTTTTCGCCCTCGAAAATCATGTCGAGCGACTGGCGGAGGACCATCTCCACGCCCAGATCCTGGCCCGCGCGGTCGAGGAAACCGAAGGGTTGAATCTCGAGTCGGGTCCGGTGGAAACCAACCTGGTCTGGATCTCCGTCGACCAGGCGATGGGGACCGCCCCCGCGGTCGTCGCTCAGCTCCGTGAAGCCGGGGTGCTCGTCTCGGCCCTCGGCCCGCAGGTGCTCCGGGCCTGCACCCACCTCGACGTCTCGCGTGAGCAAGTTGAGATCGCCGCCGAGGCGATCCGGGCTCTCGTCCCGGTCCACGCCTAAACAAGGAAGTCAATGATCCAAAGGCAAAGGTGGAAGGTCCACTCCATTCTAAAAGGGGTCGGCCAGTTGCCATTGCCCTCTTTAATCATTTCGACTACGGTTCGCCACAAGCCCGGGAACGAACCTGTTCTTCGGGCTGTCGCTCCCGCTAAAGCCGGGCCAATTTGCCTCTTGGGATTGGCCGTGCGGGGGGACGCCCGCTCAGACGAGTTGTAGGTTCTTCGCACGCAAGGACGCTGACCGAAACCGAGCCTCGCATGATGCAACACACTGAGCAACGCTTCAGGCAACCTGTCGAGCGGAAGGAACCATCCCTTGCCGCCCGCCCCCGTCGTCGTCCCCGCCTCTGGCGTGTGGTCGGAATCACATTGCCCTTGGTGGCCATGACCTTCGGCTGCAGCATCGCCCCGCGCAACTTCCGGGGAATGACCCACCCTGCCGCGATCACTCGTGCCCGGTCGGTTGGCCTGGGCAACGGGCTTCCCGAAAGCCAGGTCGTACCGACATTAATCCGAGAACTTAACGACCCCGATCCCGTGGTGCGGCTAAGCGCCCACGAGGAACTCCGCCGTCGTTCGGGCCAGGACTTTGGGTACCTGCCTTGGGCGCCCCCCGAGGAGCGAGCCAAGTCGATCACGCAGTGGCAGGCCTGGTGGGAACATCGTCGAGCCGGGCTGGCCAGACTTCCCCATAAGCCCTAGAGTATTCCTCCCCGTTCGCCGACATCGATCGCCTACTTGAGACGCAACCGGTCACGGAGGACCGACGTCATGCACAGCTCATCGTTTCTCGAGCTTCCCTTGTTTTCCCCGCTGGCGATACTCGGCCGGGGGGCGCTGGGCGGAGCCGCCTACCTGGGAAGCCTGGGATCGCTGGTGATTTCGGCCGTGCGCTCGGTGTTCCAGCCGGTCGGGGCAGTTCCCCCGTTCGTGCCGACTCTGGCCCGGCAGACGAGTTCGATCCTTGCCATGGGAATTCCGTTGGTCGGCCTGGTCCACGTCGGCATTGGTTCGTTCCTCTCGATGCAAGCTTACTTCGGGGGCACGTTCGTCGATGGGACTGGGGCCGTCGTGGGAGTCGGCTTGATCCGGAACGTCGCACCGCTCATGACCGGCCTGACGCTGGCCGGTCTGCTGTCCGCTTTATTCACCCCGGAGCTCCGCGAACGCTTCACGAAGGCGCTTGACGCCGACCCCAGAGCGATTGCCGATCGCGACCCGGTACCCGGCCAGCGGGAATCGGCTTCGCTCTCGCCGGAACCTGCGCGGTTGGCGGCCGTTCGGCTGAGTGCGGGGGTGATCGCAGGGCTCGTACTCTCGGTCTGGGGAGTATTGGTTGGAACCGTAGTCGGCTGGCAGGTCGCTCAAACGCTCCTGGGGGTTAGCACCGATGCCTTTTATTCGATGTTCATGGAGATGATCTGGCTCCGCGATGTGGCAGGCCTCGTGATCAAGGGGGGGGCATTCGCGCTGTTCGCGGCCCTGTTTGCCTGTCACGAAGGTTTGCGGGGGACAGCGGACGCCCCGGGCGGCCCGGTCCCCTGGGCCGTCTTTCGGGCGACCTGCTTCGCGGCGGTGGCCACGCTGGCGCTCAATAGCATCTGGTTTCTGCTGTTTTACCACGCGGGGCCAGCTTTTGGCCCAACTCTCATGGCTCCTCCAGGTCTGTAAGTAAGTAAGCACATGAGATCACCAAGAGTTATTCCCAGGGAAGGGACACCCGATGTACGGCCGATCCTCGATACGTGAAATCCTGATCGGAGCGGTGATCGTCGTCGCGCTGGCGAGCTTGCTCGGCCTGGTCGGCCTGGCGTCGTCGGGTCCCGGCTTCCTGACGTCAAAACGGACCATTGACGTGGTCTTCCGAGACGGGCAGGGGATCCGCGTGGGCAGCCCGGTCCGGATCGCCGGCATCGATTCCGGTCGGGTCGTCGACATCGACCTGACCGAAGTCGAGGGATTCCTTGTCGCCAAACTCAAGCTGTCGCTCCCCACGAAGCTCGCCAAGAAATTGCGACAGGATGTCAAGGTGACGATCCAGTCGAGTCTCTCGGGCCAGAGCCGGGTCAACATCCTCTCGTCGGGCACTTCGACCGTGGCCCTGGTGCCCGGTCAGGTGGTGCAGGGGGTGGCGTCCACCTTCTTCGACCCGATCCTCGAGCAAGTTGGTCTCGGCCCCGTGGAGCGGAGTCACCTCAGCCACACGATCTCCGAGGTCCGACAGACGGTTGACGCCGTCAGCCCGCGAGTCCGGCAAATCCTGGGGACCGTCCAGGAGACGGCCAGCGGGGTCCGTGAATCGGCCGAGGCGATCCGGCCCGCCCTCGAATCGAGCGCGGGGAACATCGAAGACCTGGTCAAGCGAATCGCCGCCACCGGCCCGAAGATCGAGGCCGCGCTGAGCCGCCTCGAATCGATCACGACCCAGGCCGACGGCCTACTGACCGAGAACCGGCCCAACATCCGCGATAGCATCACCGGCCTGCGTGACTTGCTGGCCACGATTCAGGACATTACGAACAAGGACCGGGTCAAGATCGAGAGGCTGCTCGACGGACTCGACGGGACCCGGGCCCGTGCCGACCGCGTCCTCTATCAGGCCGACGTGATCACGACCCACGGGGCCCAGATCATGACCAAGGGCCGGGCCGACATGGAACGGACCGTCGCCAACGTTCGCGACGCGACCGACTGGGGGAATAAGCTGGTTCAGAAGATCTTCGCAAACCCGTTCGTCCTCAGTCCGTTCTATAAACCGACCCCCGAGGATGTGCGGGTCCAGGCGGTTTACGACACGGCCCAGATCTTCACCAAGGGAGCCCAGGAGCTGCACGACCTGGTCAAGACGCTCGACGCGATGCAGACAAAATCAACCGATCCCTCGCAACGTCAAGAAGTTACACAAATCCAGCAACACATCCAGGCGGTGACCGCGCGGCTGGGTCAGACGTCGCAGCTCTTAGCCGACTCACTGAAGCCGACGCCCCGTAATGCGCGGATGCAACGGTGACCCGCAGAGTTTGCCCAAAACAAAGCCCCGATTTTCGGGTCTTTGGTTAAATCCGTTCCATCTTCCGGCCGATAAGATAGGTGTGGACGCCCGAGACCGTTGGGCACCACGGTGGAGACCTGGGGGATGGGAACGAAACCGACTGTTCGTCAGACGGCTCATCCTCGACTGTGGTTTCCGCGGGTTTCCTTGTTTCGCAACGTCCGGGCGTGCCGACGGTGGAGCCGCCGGCCAGAGCACCACTAGGGGAGGCACACACATGGAAGTCTTCGGCGCTGGGGGAATGCAAGGCCCTCAACCCATTTACCCGCGGCTGGCTGCGTTCAGTGTCGATGCGGGCCAGACCGTGCAAGCGGGTACACCCCGCGATCAGGTTGAGATCTCGCCCTTGGGCCAGATGCTCGACGGGATCAGCAGGCTGCCCGAAATCCGTCACGAAAAGGTCGAGGAGATCCGACGGCAGATCGCTACCGGCTCCTATGAGACGCCCGCGAAGATGGAACTGGCGCTAGACCGTCTCCTGGATGAGTTGCAGGGCTGGTAAACCCTGGCCCGGCTCCGCTCGGCCCGTACTG
Organism: Singulisphaera photorubra; assembly: GCF_045290345.1. Lineage (GTDB taxonomy): Bacteria > Planctomycetota > Planctomycetia > Isosphaerales > Isosphaeraceae > Singulisphaera. Next base: position 10,659,725 of record NZ_CP155447.1, read on the forward strand.
GCGACCGATCGGCCGATGAGGCGATCCCCTCGGGACCGTACTCGTCGTTCGATCGGTCGCCAGTGCTTTTTTTTTGCGCGTCGACCGCGGATTTTCCTCGCTTCCCGGCTGGGGTTCGGAAACAATCAAGTCACATCGATCAGATTTCTCCGATCCCAGCGCCCCGAACTCCCAGATCGGGAGGGCATCTCGGTCAGACTCGGGTTGCGCCGCCAGGCATTGCCTAGGAGGTTCCCGACGTGGAAACCCCGAGCTCACCGAGCCATTCCCTTGAAGATCGAGACCTGTCGGCGAACCGCACCGCCCCTCGTCGCGAGGACTTACCGGCGGAATCCGCGGCCGATCAAATCCTGATCTCGGTATTGGTCAGTAACGGCCTGCTCACGGGCGATGCCTTGCAGGAAGCCCTGAATTATGGCCGAAAGAATCATCTCAACCTCCGCCAGGCCATCCTCGAACTGAACCTGATCGCCCCGGAACGACTGAACGCGCTCGCCTTCGAGCGGCTCACCTCCCTGGCCGAGGTCAACGGTTCAAAGCCTGCCAGCGCCGAGTGCAACGGCGCGTCGGTCGCGGCCCAGCCGCTCTCACCCGACCGAACAAAATTCCAGCTCGATATGCGCAACGAGTTGAAGGAGTTGGCGACCACGGCCAGCATCCCGGATCTGATCAATCAAATCCTCGCCTGCGCCTGTGAGTCGCGTGCGACCGACGTCCACCTCGACCCCACCGAGGCCGGCGTCCGGGTTCGCTTCCGGATTGACGGCCAACTCCAGGAAGTCGTGCAACTCGAAGCCCGCGAGGCCATGCCCCTGGTCAGCCGCCTCAAGGTGATGTCGAACCTCAACATCGTCGACCGCCGCCACTCCCAGGACGGCCGGATCACAATCCAGCACGCCAACAAATCCCGCGACCTCCGCGTGGCCACCTTCCCGACCTCGCTCGGGGAGAAGATCGTCATCCGTATCCATGACACAATGGGTGGCCCCCACGGCTTCGAACGACTCGGGATGCCTCCGAAGCAGCGAGAACAGCTCGATCGCCTGGTGGCGCATCCCTACGGTGCCATTCTGGTGGCAGGTCCGGTCGGATCGGGGAAGACGACGACGCTGTACTCCTGCCTGTCGAAAGTCAACTCCCCAACGCGTAATGTGATGACGATCGAGGACCCGATCGAAACCAGGATCCCGGGGACGAACCAGACGCAGGTCAGCAACGAGTTGCACTTCAGCGAAGGCCTGCGGTCGATGCTTCGCCAGGACCCGGACGTCATCATGATTGGCGAGATCCGGGATGACGAGACCGCGCGGATCGGCATCCGGGCCGCCGTCACGGGCGTGCTCGTCTTCAGCTCGGTGCATGGCGCTGATGCGCCGAGCACCATCGGCAACCTCTACAACTTCGGAATTCCTGGGTATCAGCTCTCGAACAGCCTCGTCGCCATCGTTTCGCAACGGCTGGTCCGCAAAATTTGCCCGTACTGCCGAGTCAACCAGGTTGCGGACCCGAAGGTGCTGAGCGCGCTCGACCTCGACCCCGCGGAGCACGAGGGCCTGATCCTCCACCGCGGTCTGGGTTGCCCCGCCTGTTTTCAGTCGGGCTATCTCGGGCGGACCGGCATCTTCGAAATCATGGAGATCAACGACGAGCTTCGCGACCTGATTTTCCAGCAGATACCCAAGGATGTGCTTCGCCGCGTGGCGATCGATCTGGGAATGCAAACGTTGAAGCGGAGCGCGGTCGATAAGATTCTGGAAGGCACGACCACGGTCGAGGAGGTGTTTCGCGTCGTCTCGATGTGAGCCGCCGTGTTGTGCCAATCGGATCCGAGAGCTAACCGGCAAGGAGGTCGGCATGCGTCCCGGCTTGAAGACGTTGCTGGGTGTGACCCTGGTCGCCCCCAGCCTTTTCGTTGCACTCACGAGCCACCAGGCCAGCTACGGCGAAGAGCCCAGCCGCCTCGGTCGCCTTTTTCGATTTGGCGGAAGTCCCGCGAATTCCGCCCCGTCAACCCCCTCACCGACGACCCCCGCCCCGCGGGCACCGTCGCCGTCTGAGCCGCCCCAGGGGATGTTGTTCTCAGCCACAACGCCGGCGCCCGCTCCAAATAATGGGGCAACGCCTCGTTTGGTCCCCCAGCCCCGCGTCAGCCGGGCGAGCACCGAGTCCGACCCGATCCTCTCACGGATCTCGCTGGTCCGTTCGAGTGATGGAAATCAGTTCGGAATGGTCCTGCAGGTCTACGCCGACGGCACCGTCCTTGATAACGAAGGGACCCACCACGTCAGCCAGACCGATCTCAAACCGCTCATCGATCTCCTCGCGTCCGGGGACCTCTTCCGAGTGAAGGGGCACTGCGGAGCGCCGGCGACCGACTTTGTTGAGCAGGTCCATGTTGTCGCCTACGAGCGCAGTCTCGGCCGGCTCCGCGCCAACGCCTTCTCCTACTCGGGCAACCCGCAAGGGTGCGACCATGCGGTGCGTCACCTCCACACCGTCCTGGAAGGGCTCCAGGCCAAGCTTAGCCGCCCGGCCGTCGCTTCACCGACTTCCGCTCCGGCGGGAACCGGAGCCGGAGCCGCCTCGTCGTTCGCCCCTGCCGGCGAACCGACGCCCGGAAATGGCCCCACGATCTCCTTGACCCCGAGCAACTGAGCGCGGAGTCGACCGGAGATTGTCCTGATCTGACTTGATTCCCGGAGGGCGAAGCCAAACCGCTTCGTCATCCGGGAATTCAGATCAACCACGCCGATCAGCGTAGCCAGGTTACACGGAGTCCCCCGACTTTCCCCTCGGGAAATCGGGCGACTCAGGGCGAGTCGAGTAGAAGTAGGCGACCTGAGTTGCTAGAATAATAATGATTCTTGATTCACGGGTCGGCTTTCACCATGTCGTTCCCGAGATTCCCTTTCAGGATGTGGCTCGTGTCGAATTCCGCACCCCTTGATCCCATCGTGGTTTCTGAGAGCCCGGAAGAGAAGTTCCGGGAGTTTCTCGAGATCCGTGGCGAGAAGCTGACCGAGCCCCGGCGCATCCTGATCCGCCACATCTTCGACTCCCACAAGCATTTCGACGCCGATGAGCTGGTGGCCGACCTGCGTGAGGCCGGGCGTCGTGTAAGTCGATCGACGGTCTATCGCACCCTCCGGCTCCTGGTCGAAGCGGGATTACTCCGCGAGCTTCGCCTGACGAACCGAAGCGCCTACGAGCACGACTACGGTTACCCGTCGCACGACCATTTGCACTGCACCGAGTGCAATACCATCATTGAATTCCGCAACGAAGAGATTCAGAAGTTGCGCGAGGCGATCAGTCAGGAACACGGATTCCGGTCCTCCGGACACCGGTTTGTCATCTCGGGCGTCTGCTCCACCTGCAGTCGCGCCCGCAGCCCGCGTCGCCGGCTTGATCTGATCTGAGCCGTTCAGCCTCTTCCACGGTCCCCGTCTTGCCGAGAAGTGCGGTTGACCACCGAGTGGTCCACTCGCGTCTGTTTCCCCAAGCCGCGATGAACCTGCCTGCTGAAATACGCGTCACGGAGTTCCAGCACCGCGGCGACGGCCAAGCTCCGGAGTTCGCAACAGGTTCTCGCCATCCAGTGGCGTCGACGGGCTCGCCTACCCGGGTCCGGTCTTCCCTTCCCGGTCGGCACCCCGGCCGAACCGAAAGAACAAGGCCGGAGTGACCACCTGATCAAGCAGCGTCGAGCTGATCAGCCCACCAATTACCACGATGGCCAGCGGGTGGAGGATCTCCTTACCCGTCTGCCCCTCCCCCAGCGCCAACGGGACGAGCCCGATCGCCGCAGTCAAGGCCGTCATCAGGACCGGGGCAAGCCGCTCCAGGCTCCCTCGAATGATCATCGCCTCGCCGAAGGTCTCCCCTTCGTGCCGCATGAGGTGGATGTAGTGCGAGATCATCATAATTCCATTGCGGCAGACGATGCCGATCAGGGTGATGAATCCCACCCAGTGCGCCACCGAAAGGGTAACCGACCCACCCCAGATGCGGGGCCATTGCCACCATGGTGCCCCCTGAAACGCTTGCCCCCCCGGCCAGTGAACGAGGAACAGGGCGATGACCGAGCCGATCGCCGCCAGAGGGACGTTCACCAGCACCTGCAAGGCGGCCCGCCAGGAGTCCAAGCACTTGTAGAGCAACAGAAAGATTCCCAGAATCGAGAGTCCGCTGAGGATGAGGAGGCGACGATTGGCCGCTCGCTGGGCCTCGAACTGCCCGCCGTATTCGACGAAGAAGCCGGGAGGCAGCGTGGGCACCACCGACCTTGCCACCGTCGCCTGGATCTCCTCGACCACGCTCGTCAGGTCACGCCCGGCCGTGTTCGCCTGCACGACGATACGGCGAACGACGTTCTCGCGGTTGATTGTGTTCGGTCCGACGGTCTGGAGCACCTCAGCGACGCTTCCCAGGGCCACTTTCGCTCCCGACGGAGTGCCGATCAAAGTCGACCGGACCACCTCGACATCGTGGCGCGCTCGCTCGTCAAACCAGACGACGAGGTCGAAGGTCCGCTGCCCCTCGAGCACCTGGGAGACGGCCCGTCCCTGGAAGGCGGTCTCCAACGCCTCGGCCACATCGCCGGGGGCCAGGCCATGGCGTGCCGCCACTTCGCGCCTGATGCGGACTTGGACCTGGGGGATGTCCACCTGCGGCTCGACCTGGAGGTCCACCACGCCCGGGACCGCGGCCATCAGCAGGGCAATTTCGTCGGCCTTGTCGCGGAGCACGATCAGGTCCGGGCCGAACAACTTGACAACGACCTGGGCGCGGATCCCCGACATGATGTGGTCGAGCCGGTGTGAGATCGGCTGGCCGATGTTGAAGACTACGCCCGGCATCTCCGAGAGCGTGTCACGGATCTCGGCCAGCACGACCGCTCTGGGCCGCCCGACGCGCTCGATCCCATGGTCGCGGAGACCGGGCAGCGCCCGTGCGACGGCGTTGATCACCCCCGGCCGCGGGCGCTCGGGTTCGACCAGGCCGACGTCGATCTCGGAGAAATTGACGTTCTCGGCATGCTCGTCCAGTTCGGCTCGGCCCGTCCGGCGGGCGACATGCGTGACCTCGGGGATTTTCAGGAGCATCTGTTCGATCCGCGTTCCCAGGCGATCCGACTCCGCGAGGTTCGTGCCTGGGGGGCAAGTCGCCGCCAGGGTCAGCGTCCCCTCGTTGAACTCGGGGAGGAACTCGCCTCCCATCCAGCCGATGCTCGCTGCCGAGACCACGACCAGCAACGCGACGGAGAGGAGGATGGCGGTCGTGTGCCGCAGCGTGAACCGGAGCAGTTGCTCGTCAAGGCGCTTCAGGCCCCGCAGCAGCAGGGGATCGCCATGCCGTGCCAGGAACCGGGCACGGGGGAGGAGTAGAGAGGCCAGCGCCGGGGTCACTGTCAGCGAGACCAGGAGCGAGGCCAGCAGGGTCAGCAGGTACGATACGCCCAGGGGGGCAAACATCCGCCCTTCGAGACCGGGCAGTGAAAACAGGGGCGTGACCACAAGGACGACGATCAGGGTGGCGTAGACGATGCTGTTTCGCACCTCCGCTGAAGCGTGGAAGACAACTTCCAGCGGCGGGTCAGGTCGTTCCTTCTGGGCGTTCTCCTTTAAACGTCGGTAGATATTCTCGACGTCAACGATCGAGTCGTCGACCAGTTCGCCAATCGCCACGGCCAGGCCGCCGAGCGTCATCGTATTGATGGTCACCCCGAAATAGTCGAACACGAGTGCGGTGACAACGATCGAGAGTGGGATCGCCGCCAGCGTGATCAGGCTGACCCGAAGATTCCAGAGAAAGAGGAACAGGACGACGACCACCCAGAAGGCCCCGTCGCGGATCGCCTCCAGGACGTTTGCAATCGCCGTATCGATGAACCGCTGCTGGCGGAAGATCTCCGTGTCGAGGGTCACGCCGGTCGGCACCGTGGCGCGGATTTCGCCCAGGGTGTGGTCGATCCGTCGGGTCAGGTCCAGCGTGTCGGCCCCCGGCTGCTTCTGCACCGAGAGGATTACGGCAGGCTTGCCGCCGACGCTTCCCTGGCCACGCTTGACCGGCCCCCCGAGGCGGACCTCCGCGACCTGCCGCACGGTGATCGGTACGGGGTCGCCCGTGCGAACAACGGTCTCGGCAAGATCGCCGAGGCTTGTGGCTCGCCCGACGATGCGGATCAGCGATTCCCGGTCCTTCTCCTGCAGGAAACCGCCGCCAGTGGCTGCGTTCGACCGAGAGACGGCGCGGGTGAGTTCGTCGAGCGTCACGCCGTACCGAGCCAGCCGCTCAGGGGAGGTGAGCACCTGATACTGTTTCAGTTCACCGCCAAGCACGGTGACCTGGGCAACGCCCGCCTGAGCGAGCAGGCGCGGGCGGACGACCCAGTCGGCGAGCGTGCGAAGCTCCATCGCGTTCGTCGCGCCGTTGGAGGTAAGACCAATCAGCAAAACCTCGCCCATGATCGATGTGATCGGAGCCATGACCGGGTTCAAATCGGTCGGAAGCCGGGCGCGGACAAGTTGGAGCTTCTCCGCAACGATCTGGCGGGCGACGTAGATGTCCGTGCCCCAGTCGAACTCGGCCCAGACGATCGAGAGCCCAATGCCGGAGGCGGAGCGGACGCGCCGGACGCCGCTGGCTCCGTTCATCGCCGCCTCGATCGGGAACGTCACCAGAGTCTCGACCTCCTCGGGCGCGAGCCCGTGGGACTCGGTCATGACGGTGACCATGGGCCGGTTCAAGTCGGGGAAGACGTCGATTGGGATCTGGGTCGCGCGGTAGCCCCCGTACGCGGCCAGGACCAGCGAGCCGACCAGGACGAGCAGGCGGTTCTTGAGCGAGAACTGGATGAGCGAACTGAGCATGCGACTGGACCCCGGTCTCGGTTCCGACTCTGACACCAATCCCCACCTTGTGACCGCGCCCCCGGCCAATGTCGGGCGGCCTCAACGACCTCGACGAGCCACTCGATCTCGATCGCCCGGGGCGAGCGGACTCGCGATGGTCATGCTCGCCTGCGCCCCTTCGAACAACAGCCCGTCGGGGTTGTCGACCTCGCCCCAGACGGGCAGGACGAGCTCGCCGGGGCCGAGTTCCGGCGCGATGCGGACCAGGGCACCGGTCACCGTCCGGCCGGGCAGTGACGGGAAGGTCACGCTGGCTTCGTCGCCGATCCGGACCCTTGCCGCGTCCCGTTCGAGCACATAGCCTTTAATCCAGAGCCGGGAGGCGTCGTGAACCTCGAACGGCGCATCAGACGGCCGGACCACCTGCCCAGGCACGACCTCGAAGTGCTCGAGCCGTCCCGAGAGTGGGGCACGGATCGGGACCGTCATCGCGAGCACCACTTCCGATTCCGGGGAGGCGAGGTTGGCCTCACCGATTTTTCGGAGATCGTCCGCCGTAAGGCCGATGGCGAGCAACTTGGCCCGCAAGGCCGCCAGGGTGTTGTCGAGGATTTGCAGCTCGGCCTCGGCTCGCCAGAGGTCTACCTTGGGAGACGCGCCGATCGGTGCCAGGGCACGAAGTCGGCTGACCTCCTGGAAACACCATTCCCGACTGACGCGGGCCTGAACCAGGTCGAGCTGGAGGTTCCGGAGTGAGAGGCTGTCGATCTCGGCCAGGATCTGGCCTTCACGCACCTGATCCCCCGAGTGGACGAGGATCTTGGCGATCCGTCCCTCGATCCGAGGGTTGGCGAAGCGCTTGCGGTCTGTGGGGAGCTCGACGGTCGCCTGTGCCACGATCCTGGTCCGGGCTCCGAACGCCGAGGCCGATCCGTTGGGGATCTGCCTGGCACCTCGCACGACGGGCAAAGGACTCACCGGCCTCGGGCCCAGAGCGTCCGCTGTCGGCTCAGAGGCGGTTCCCAGCAAGGAGATCAAGACGTGCTTTCCGGTAACGACGACGTAGTCACCAGGGAAGAGTCCGTCGCTGATCTCGACCCGATTGCCGGCCCGAGTGCCGATCTTCACTCGGCGGCGTTCGTATCGACCTTCTCCCCTCAGTCTCATCACGAACACGTCGTCCTTGCCCTCGATGAGCGCATCCGTTGGACAGACAATCGCCCCTTCAGCCGTCCCTGCGCGGATCTCCATCAGGCCGGACATCGCTGGGCGGAGCGCGTGATCCCTGTTGTCGACGTGAGCTAAGACGGACAGTGTGCGGGCCTTGGATTCGATGGTCTGGTGGCTATGCTCGATCCGACCTTGCGCAACTTTTCCCGGCAGCGAGGCAAATGTCGCGGTGAAGGCCTGGCCGATGCGGAACCGCCCGACGTCCGACTCCAAGAGCTCACCAACGATCTCGACCTCAGAGAGATCGAGAACGTGGAAGAGATGCTCGGTTGGTGTGACAACCTGGCCCACCCGGACATCCGCATGCCGAATCATGCCGGTGATGGGACTTGTGATCGAGACGGTCCGCTGCGGCTGGCCCGTGGTTCGGACGCTTGCGATTGTCTCACGACTGAGCCCCAGGGCGCGTAGCTTTTGGGTCGTGATCGCCAGCCGGGACGTGGCTTCCTCGAAGCTCCTCCGCGCCTTGAGCACGACGACATGGGCGGAGGTATTCGTTCGGCCCAGTTCCTCTTGATGCTCGAGAAGCCGTTTGGCCAACGCGTGCTCGGCGACCGCCCGGAGCATCTCCCGTTGGAACGCCTCCAGCTCCAGACTCTCGACGCGGGCCAGCTCCTGTCCGGACACGACGGCGTCTCCCGGCCGGACGAGCACACGCTCGATCCGCCCCGGCACCAGCGTGGTAATCATTGCCTGCCGACTCCAGGGGAGCTGAACCTTGGCCTGGGCTCGCATCACGCGGTGTACATCGCCAAGCGCTACCTTGGCGACTTCCAGGCCGAGGGCTTCGCGGGCATTGGCGGTGAGCAGGATCTGGTTGCCCTCGACGGTCGCTCCCTTCGTGGGCAAAGCGGCATGCCCCTCGTGGCCATGGGCAGGAATGACCCTGTGCACCGCCGCCACGACCCCAAGTAACAGGGCAACCCGGGCTGGCCGCAGCCGGGCGTGTCGCGTGACATCAATTCGGTTCGGACTCATGGCGGCGACTCCCGATCGGGACCAAGCGAATTTCAACCCTTGGTGGCAGGAACCGTCCCGGCGACTTCGTCCAACTGCTTGATGGATTGATCGATGGCCTTCGAGACGGACGAATAGTCGGGATTCTGTTTGGCGTCGATCTTGGTGTGAACCTTGTTAAAGAGTTCACGAATCTGTTGAGCGGTTGTATTAACCGTCTCCCATTGTTCCTTGGGTACACTGCTGTCTCGCGCGACCTCCGGCAGCCAGTTCAAAACGATGTCCAGCTCGTCGAGCGCCCGATGGGCCTTGGTTGGTCGCCCGGCGGCGATCTCGTCGCGGATCGTATCGCGATAGCCCTTGATCCTCGTCAGCGCGGCTGGGAAGTCTGCCGGACGCTTCACATCAGCCTCCTTGATTGGCAGATCGTCGGGGTCCGCTGAGACGGCGGCATTCACTTCGGAAACGGCCGCGGGATTCGACGGCTGCGCAGGGGGTTGTGGATTCGTCTCGCCGCAGCCGGTCAGAAAAGCCGAGACGGTGAAACTCGCGAAATAGGCGGCCAAGATCCTGGAACGGACCATGGAAGACTCCTTCACCTGAGGGGAATCGATGGATTTCTCTGAACGTGGTCACAACGAACGACGGAGGCTCACGCAGCCGCCTGGTTCAGGCGGGCGGAGGAGTCTTGGGATGAAGCGTGAGGTGGGCGATCAGATGCGGAGAACGCCTGAGCGCGCATGGCGCGCAGCATCAGACAGAAGAGGGGAGGAACCCGGCGGAGCGGCCGGATAGGGGCATGGTGAGGGCGCAAAGTCGAGAAATGAGGCCCAGGTCAGAGGTGAAGGATTCCAATCGACGCACGGCCCATCTTGGAGCGGGCCGCGCCAGCCATCATCGATCAGGCGGACGAAGGCCATTCCTGCGTCATCGGGTTGGTCGGTCTGCCCCGAGGTGCTTTCCGGATCGGGGTATGTCAGCTCGAAACCAAGCCAGGCGAAGTGGACGTGGGACGTCCGCCCTGCGAGCGGGTCCCGTTCCTGTTCGCCGTGATGAGCGGGATGGTGATCGTGGGAATGCCCATCGTCCGGGGAAGTCCGGGCGTGCCTATGAGGATGACGCTCAGTATGATGATGATGGTGCTGACCTGTTCCTTCGTGAGTATGTCGGATACCGGGCGGCGCAAGGCCGCAAGTCAGCATGAGGGCTGACAAGACCAGGCCTGTCGGTGTCCGGCTCAAAAACTTCAAGAGATGTCACTCGGAACGAGATCCGCGAGCAGCGTCAATTACATTGGGCGATTTCTCCAAAATATCGTAACCACACCTCCGCACGTGGTCAACCAAGGCCGTTTGCCCGAGGTCCTGTTCGGATCGTCACGCTTCTTTGTCAGCGCCACCTGTCGCTTGTCGCGGGCGACCGCGGCAAGTCTGTCCTACTACCTGGCGGACGGTGACCACGTTGCTCTCTCCATCCGTGACGATCCATTGTAAATCGTTGATAGCCCCATAACGGGTTAGGCGAAGCTTTACCTCCAGCCTCCGGAAAAGGTTCGACGATGCAACAACCAACGAGACGAGTCCGACTCCGCCTGGGCGTGCTGTTTGCTCTGAGCATCATCGCAACCGGAGCGATGGGCTCGGAGCCAGTCCGAGTTGTCGCTGAGGACGGACCTGACCGCGACGCCAAGCAGCCACAGGTCGCGGTGGACTCCGGTGGTCGAATCTACATCGTTTTCGGCCGGGACGACACGATCCGCCTTGCCGCCTCGAGCGATGGCGGGCGGAACTATGACGTGAACACCGTCGGATCCGTCGGTTCGCTCGCCCTCGGCATGCGCCGGGGGCCACGGGTCGCAGCCACGTCAGAGGCCGTCGTGGTCACAGCGATCGGCGGCCGTGAGGGCAAAGGTCGGGACGGCGACGTCCTCGCCTGGCGTTCGCCGGATGGCGGCAAGACGTGGACCGGGCCGACCCGCGTGAATACGGTCGAAAGCTCCGCTCGGGAGGGCCTCCACGGCATGGCCGCCGGCCCCAACGGGCAGGTTTTCTGCACCTGGCTTGACCTCCGGAATAAGCAGACGGAGATCTACGGCTCCCTCTCGAAGGACGGCGGCGTGAACTGGGAGCCAGAGGCCCTGGTATACCGCTCCCCAGACAGGAGCGTGTGCGAGTGCTGCCATCCCTCCGCGGCGTTCGGCCCCGATGGCACGCTCCACGTCATGTGGCGCAATCAGGTCAGGGGTGCCCGCGACCTCTATCTCACCCGTTCGTCTGACGGCGGCAAGACGTTCCGTCCGGCGGAGAAGCTCGGCCGTGGGAGCTGGCCGCTGAACGCCTGCCCGATGGACGGCGGTGCGGTCGCCGCCGGGCCTGCGGGACGAGTCGAGACGGTCTGGATGAGGGCCGGGTCGATGTTCGCCGCGAGGCCAGGTGAAGCAGAGCGATCCCTTGGCCGCGGTGTCCAAGGTTGGACCGCCTTCGGTACCGAGGGCTCGTACGCCGTGTGGCTGGAGAACCGGCCGGGCAAACTCCTGGCGCTGCTGCCCGACGCCAGTTTGCGGACCCTCGACGAACGAGCTTCCGATCCGGTTGTCGCCGCCGCTCCCGATGGCCGCGGCCCGGTGGTCGCGGCCTGGGAAGCCAAAGAAGTCGGCGGCATCGTCTCCGTGGTGCTCGAACAGCCAAGGAACCAATAGGCTGATTAAACTGTCGGACCCGCAACCGTTTGAGTCGTCCGGCCGACAGTCCTTGGAACTTTATTCCAGGTAGCCAAGATCGGCCAACCGCTGCTCGATGATCGCCTGCTCTTCGGGCGTGTAGTCGAACTGGGCCCGATGAGGCCCGACGACGGCCGGGGTCGCGGGATCCTGGCGGATGGTCGGGAGCTCGGCAATGCAGGGGAGGGGCTTCCCCTCGATATGCCCGGGAATCGGGAGACCCAGCAGCTTCAAGACGGTGGGGGCGATGTCGGGCAGTTCGGCCTGCAGCGTCCGGCCCGGTTCGATCCCTGCTCCGCAGAGCGCGACGATCCCTTCGGGGCGATGCGTGCCGGGCAAGTTCGCGTCGGGTTCGACCCACCCTCGGCCCGGGGCGAGCTTGGTGCGAACCCAGTACGACTCGTCCGGAAGCGCGATCAGGTCGGGGTACCCCTCGCGGGCCGGGTCAAGGCCGTAGGCTTCGGCGGTCGAGATGACCAGCGGGAACAAGGGAGTGCCCGATTCCGGATGCCGAGCTTCGGCCAACGCTTGCGACGCCGCGACGCGAGCCTCGTCGATTTGCCGGGGCGTGGTCAACGGTGCGCCGGCCCGCCGGTCGGTCGAGTTCAAATAAACCATCGCCGCCGTATCCTGGTGCGGCGCAAATGCGAGAGTCCGCTTCCAGTCGAACGGGAACTGGGCTTCCACCGAGAGATCGAACGACGACGAACGAGCCGAGGGATCGTCACGCTTTGCCCCCCAGAGCCGCGCGTGGTCGGCGGCTTGCTTGGCCCGACGGACGAGTTTGCCCGAGACTCCCGGCACACGCGCCACCCCGGCCTCGATCAGGATCCGGTTCACATGGATCCGGCCCAGGCAAGGACCGAAGCCGTGGTCACTGACCACCAGGACCCCCGCGTTGCGGCGGTCGGCCAGTTCGACCAAGGTCCCAATCGCCCGGTCGAGCCCACGCATGACTTCGCCGGCCGCGGCGTTCCAAGGCGGGTTGTCGATCCCCGTCTCATCCACGTTCAAGTAGCGCCAGGCACGATGCTGGAACGGGTCGAGGTTCTGGAACTGGACCATCAAGGCCGACCAGTCGGGCACCATCCGGTCCGCGAGCACTCCCCCCTCAGCGCGTCCCATGAAACTCTCGGCCGTGAGCCGGGCGTTCTCGGTGAGCTCGGCGAGCGACTGTGGGGCACGCTTCCAGAAGTACTTGAGGCTGTAGTTGGGCACCTCGGCGCGAAGCCGTTCGGCGAATTCAGGGGCACCCGAGAGCGCGGCGTCGAGATGAGGCGCGTCCATGCCCGAGACGACCACACCCCGGACGGCCAGCGGCGGATAGGTGACCGGCACATTCAGGCTGACCACCGACCGCCCTGCCTGGGAAAGCAGGTGCCAGAACGTCGGCACCCGTACCCTGGCGGAGTGGTTGACCTTCATCTGACCGGCGGCCACATCGTAGTAGCGATGGTCGAAGACCCCATGGCGGGCCGGACCACAACCGGTCATCATCGTCGTCCAGGCGGCCGACGTCACTGGGGGAACGATCGACCGCAAGGTCCCATGAGCCGTCCGCGCCAGCAGTGCGTCGAGATTCGGCATCAGGCCGCGCTTCCGCATCGGGTCAAGAACGGTCCACGTGGCACCGTCGAGCCCGAGAATCACGAGGCGGTTGAGCGTTGTCGACATCGGCACGACCTCAAGAAGTAGGGACCGAGAGAAGACCGGTTGGATCACCCGCGCGATCCGTCACCAGCAACGGCGAACGCTCGCAGCGCAATCAGCCCGCGTTCGCGAGCTGACCCTCGACGTCCAGGGTAAAGTCGGCCGAATAATAGTCGGAGACCTGGTAGCGCTCGCCCTTGGAGCGATAGACCCGCGACAGCCCGCGGCGGACCTTCTCGGTCAACGGGAGGCTCTCCTCGGTCTTCCGAAGCCAGGCCCGGTAGGCCAAGGCCAACTCGTCGGCTTTGCGTGCGAATCCGACCGGGCTCGGCCCTTTGACGCCCAGCGCCATCACCGAGTGCGGGAATTTGTGGTAGCCCTGGTAGCCGGTCAGACGAGCGGCATACGGGGTCATCATCCGCCGCAGACAGTTCGGGGTCATCCGCCAGTAGTCGTCGGGATATCCGTGGATCCGGAAGTTCAAGGGCGACGTGATCACGAACAGGCCGCCCGGCTTGAGCACCCGGAAGACCTCGTCGAACGCCCTGCGGACCTCGAACACGTGCTCGAACGTCTCGATACAGAGGATCGTTCCCGCCGTTTCATCGCCGAGGGTTATCGCACTGACGTCCTCGACGCGATCGACCCCAGGGCCGGGTCGCATGTCACAACCCACGTATTCCCGGCCGGGAAACATGGAACGCAGGTCGGCGTAGTCGAGCTGTCCCTCCACCTGGTATGAGCCGAACTCATAGACGGGGCCGGGACACTCAAAGTTATCGGCCACAAGGCGACAGAACGCCTTATTATGATCTCGCATCGCGGGCGCTCCTCCATGAGCACACAGGCCGAGGCCGAACGGTCGGCCTGACGGACAACTCCGGTTTGCGCGGATCTTATGCCAAGCCGGAAACGAGGTCAATGCGAACCCCGCAACGACTCGCACCCGGATTTGGGGGACACGAATCACGACTTTGAGCCGGCTCGCCGCCGATTCGACGCAATTCGCGTTGTTTGTCACGCGCCGCGGATCGCGAATTCAATCGCTACGCTTCGGAACTGTCCGCGAGCGATTCGAGGAAGGCAGCCACCTGGGGTTGGCCCCAGCTCTTGGCCAGCGTGAACGCGTTGCGACCGTCATCGTCGACGGCCTTCACGTCCGACCCGGCGTCGATCAGCAACTGGATCGTCCTCAGATCCGCCCTCAGCGCGGCGACCAAAAAAGGCGTCCAGCCATTCTGATCGCGAGCCTGCAGATCGGCCCCGGCCGCAAGGAGTTGGGCGACGATGGCCGCCTGATCCCGCTCTGCCGCAACATGCAACGGAGTGGCCAGGGTTTGGGGCTCCAGAGCGTTCACATTGGCACCCGACTCGAGCAAAAGTTCGACCAACTCCAAGCCCTGGTTCGCCGCGCACGCCAGATGCAGAGCGGACTGACTTCGGCCTTCGTTGGCAAGCGGATTGGCGCCCGCCTCCATGAGGCGGCGGACCACCGTCAGTTGCCCGGCCTGGATGGCGGTCAGCAACGGCGTATGATCGGCGCAACCGCAAGCCTCGAGCGGCGCACCGGCTTCGAGCAGGGCATCGACCGTTTCCAGATGGCCCGATTCCGCGGCATGATGAAGCGGCGTGTCATGGCTTTCATCCGCCGGATCGATCGACGCTCCTTCCGCCAGAAAGCGCTGAACCGATTCGACGTCGCCCGCTTTGGCCGCCGCCAGCAGCCGACGTTCCAGGGAGAGGCCGGCTTGGTTGAGCCGCCACGGTTTTTCCGCGTCCTCGGTCGCCACGGTCCTCCCGCGCAATAACTCCGCGATCTCCTCATTGTTGCACTCGAGCGCTTGCTGATAGGCCGTGCGCCCTTCACGGTCTTCCGCATTCGGGTCCGCTCCGGCATCGAGCAACCGTTGCACAACTTCGAGATTCCCGGACGCGGCGGCCGCCATGAGCGCGGTTCTTCCGTCCTCATTACGCGTCAGGACATCGGCACCGGCCGCCAACAGGAGCCGGACCACCGATTCCACCCCGTTACCCGCGGCCATCAGGAGCGGGATAAACTTTGAGGCACGATTCGGGTCGGCCCCCGCCTTGAGTAGCGGCTCGACCAGATCGACGCCACTCCACGAGCCAGCCACCAATGCCAGAAGCGTCGTCCCCTCGCCATTGACCTCGTTGGGATCGCCGCCCGCCGCGAGCATCGTGAAAAAGGACTCGATCTCGCCGCGTTGAAAGGCTCGAATGAGAGGGGCGGGAGTCGCTGGCTTCGTTTCGGACGTCGTCGGCTCGGCCACCTTGCGAAGCTTTTTCTTCTTGGCAACCGCCTGTTGCTTCTCCACGACGAGATGGGCTTGCCGTCTGACCTGGTCCTGCCGAGACTTCGGGTACAGGGGCAAGAACCAGTCGAGCACGTCCGCACTGGGGCCACGACAGGCATAGTCGAGGGCGTCGCACCCTGCTCGATTGATCCGGTTGAGGTCTGCGCCGGCGGCGACGAGCCGTTGCAGGAGGGCTAGGTCGCCGCTGCCAGCCGCGAACATGATCGCCGTATCCCCGTCTTCCTCTTCCCCGTCGACATCGGCCCCGCGAGCCAGGAGCAAATCCAACAGCGGCCGATTGCCTCGGCGCACAGCTTCGCAAAGGGGAAGGGCCACGCCTCCCCAATTCGGGCTATGCCCCAAGTCGAGCAGGGCTTCGGCCATGTTGAGATCGCCCAGCTCCACCGCGCGTCCCAAGGCCGAGGTTTCTTGCTTCAGTTCAACGTCCGCCCCCGCGGCAATCATCTCGCGTAGAAGCGCGATGTCGCCCGCCTCGACCGCCGACATCACCGCCTGGTTCCGATTTCGGCTGACTTTCTTCGCCATGTGCGATCTCGCCATGGTTGAGAGTGTCCGCTCTCCCGCTTCTCTGAGCGAGGTGGGCGGGGAACTCGCGTTCCCCGCTTGCCTTCCCGACGAACCGCGAACGCTTACTTTCCCGCCCCCGAAAGAGCAACCACGTCGATATGCTCACGCGAAACCCATTGGCCCCCTTCGCGCTCGACCCGATGGTAGAGGGTGTCGCGCTCGACCGGGATGCGTCCTGCCTCGGTAATGAGGCGCTGGATCTCGGCGACGGTCACTTCTTGCGGGGTCTCGGCGCCCGCTTCGTGGTAGATCTTCTCGTGGACCACGGTCCCGTCGATATCGTCGGCCCCGAATGACAAGGCGACCTGAGCGGTCTTGATGCCGAGCATGACCCAGTAGGCCTTGATGTGCGGAAAGTTGTCGAGCATCAGCCGGCTGATCGCCATCGTCTTGAGGTCCATGACCCCCGACGGCTTGGGCAATTCGTCCATCCGCGAATTATCGGGGTGAAAGGCCAGCGGGATGAAGGTCTGAAATCCCTTCGTCTCGTCTTGCAGCTCGCGAAGGCGGATCATGTGGTCGATCCGGTGCTTGGCCTTGTCGATGTGGCCGTAGAGCATGGTCGCGTTGGAATGGAGGCCCAGCCGGTGCGCGGTCCGATGCACGTCGAGCCAGGTCTCGGTCGACGCCTTGGCCCCGCAGATCTCAGCGCGGACCTCGGGGTGGAAGATCTCGGCTCCTCCCCCAGGAAGGCTCCCCAGACCCGCCTCGATCAGACGCTGGAGGATCACCTCGACCGACAGCCGGGAGATCTTGGCGAAGAACTCGATCTCGACCGCGGTGTACGCCTTGATGTGGATCTCGGGGGCCGCCTCGCGGATCCAGCGAACCACGTCGACGTAATACTCAAACGGCAACTTATGGTGCAAGCCGCCGACGATGTGCAGCTCGGTCGCCCCGCGTTCATGCGCCTGGCGGGCCCGCTCCACGATCTGCTCCTGGGTCATCACGTACGCACGCGGGTCGTTGAGATCGGCCCGGAAGGCGCAGAAGTCGCACGTGTAGACGCAGACGTTCGTCGGATTGATGTGGGTGTTGACGTTGAAGTAGCCGAAGTTGCCGTTGTACCGCTCGCGCACCAGGTTGGCCATCGAACCGAGCGCGAACAGGTCGTTCGACTCCTCCAAGGCGATGCCATCATCGAAGCTCAAACGCTGCCCGGCCTCGACTTTTTCGCGGATCGTCTCCATCCGGGATGCTTCAGACGGCATGACCTGACCTACCTCTCTTTGATCGCACCAATCCCTGGGCCGACTTCCACGACACTGCGGCGCGTCCCTCTTTCTGCTCTTTTTGTCATTTTAGTCCGAATTGAAAGAATCATCAACGGGAGTGGACATAAGGGATCCGCCCTGCGGCCTCGCGGGGCGTTGGGCGAGGGTCTTTCGCCAGTTGACCAGGCCGATCGCGAGGCAGGCCGTCATCAAGATCAGCACGGCCCCGGTCACCAGGCCGAAGGTCCACCACTCGACGGGCCGATCAGGGGGCCAACCAGGGCTGGCCCCTCCTTTGATCGTCTGGGTGATCGCGACCGGCCCGCTGACGGTGAGGACCGTCAGCAGGCCGAGGAGGACGAACGGGGTTTTCGGAATCGGAGGGGGTGTCTGGCTCATTGACCTTTCGCCGCGGCACGTGCAATTCGACGCTCGACGCAGGTGGCGGCCAGTCCCTTTCGGGTCGCCTCCAATTCGGCAAGGATCGCCTCGCCTGCGGTCGCGGCCGAAACCTGGTGGGCGGCGGCGTCGGTGCGCCACTTCACCTCGATCGTTCCCTCCTTGAGTCCGCGCTCGCTGATCACGATGCGGAGCGGAATCCCGATCAGGTCGGCATCCTTGAACTTCACCCCCGGGCGCTGTTCGCGATCGTCCATCAGGACGTCGATTCCCGCCGCGGTGAACTGCTTTTCGAGCGTTTCCGCCGCTTCGAGCACCGCCGCATTCTGGGGCTGAAGCGGAACGATCAAGGCCTCGTAAGGGGCGAGCGGCAGGGGCCAGACGATGCCGTTGGCATCGTGTCCCGCCTCGACGGCCGCGGCGACGATCCGGTTTACACCGATCCCGTAGCATCCCATGATCAAGGGGATCTCGGCCCCCTTGTCGTCGAGGAAGGTCGCCCCCATCGCCTTGGAGTACTTGGTGCCGAGCTTGAAGACGTGGCCGACCTCGATGCCTTGCTTGACGATCATCGTCTCGCCACAGCGAGGGCAGGGGTCCCCTTCGGCGGCGTTGCGGAGGTCGACAACGCGTTCGAGCGGGAAATCACGGCCGGGGACCACCCCCTTGAGGTGGATGTCGACCGCGTTGCCGCCGACCACGGCCGTGGGCATCTCGGCCACCGAGCGGTCAATCGCCATCGGGATCTTGATCGCGATCGGGCCGAGGAAGCCCATCGGAGCGCCTGTGACTTTTTCCACGGTCGCCGCGTCGGCGGCGACGAGGGTGGTCGCCTCGAACGTGCGGCGGACCTTGGCTTCATTGGCCTCATGATCGCCTCGGATCAAGACGGCCACGGGCTTGTCGTCGGCGAGGAAGACGAGCAACTTGGCGGTGGTCGACTCGTCGACCTTGAGGAAGTCGCAGACTTCCTGGATCGTGCGCCTGCCGGGGGTCGCCACTTCCTCGAACGGAGCCACGACGTCGGCGAACTTCGGAGCGGCCGGGCGTTCGCCGATCTCGGCACGCTCGCGGTTGGCCGCGTAGTTGCATGCCGGGCACTGGACGACGACGTCCTCGCCGGTCGACGACGGGACCATGAATTCGTGCGAGCTATCTCCGCCGATCGGCCCGCTCTCGGCCTCGACGATGACGTACGGGATCCCGCAACGATCGAAGATCCGGCAATAGGCCTCGTACATCGCGTCGTAGCTGGTGTTCAGTTGCTCGACGTCGGCGTCGAAGCTGTACGCGTCCTTCATCAGGAACTCGCGGGTCCGGAGGATGCCGAACCGGGGACGAGGCTCGTCGCGGAACTTGGTCTGGATCTGGTAGAGGGTGATCGGGAGCTGCCGGTACGACTTGACGAGGTCGCGGACCAGGTCGGTGATCACTTCTTCGTGGGTCGGCCCGAGTGCGATCGTCTGATTGTTGCTGATGGTCAGCTGCATCAAGAGTTCGCCGAAGGTCTCGTACCGGCCCGATTGCTTCCAGAGCTCGACCGGCTGAAGCGCGGGCATCAAAAGCTCGGAGGCGCCAGCCGCGTCCATCTCCTCGCGGATGATCTGAATCACCTTATTGAGGACGCGAAAGCCGAGGGGGAGATAAGTATAGGCACCCGCACCAAGCTGCCGGACCATCCCCGCGCGGAGGAGGAAGACGTGGCTCGGCGCCACGGCATCGGCCGGGGTTTCTTTCTGCGTCGGGATCAAGGCTTTCGACCAGCGCACGGGATCGCTCCTCGCTCGGTTGCGGACGTTAGGGAGTCCGAGACACACACCTGAATCCCGTTGCGTCGGGCCAAGGCGGGGGTCATGGAACGGATAATCTACCAGATCGCCCCCCCATCGCGGAGCGCGGTCTTCCCGGCCGATCCGGTTCGACCTGCAAACCCCGACGAAACCCGACGTTCCGATCGCTCGTTATCTTGTTCACGGCACGACCCAAAACCTCGGATGACGGCGAATTGGCCCCAATTTCAGCCGCTCGGACGGACGACAATCTAGACCAGTGTCCGAGGGTTCGGGAACGAAAGCGAACGGGCCGTTACGGATTGCATCGTCTCGCCGAAAATCAACAATGTTGATGGCTGGGGGAAACAAGGTCCACTGTTCTGAGCTCACGGAAGGCTCGGGAGGCCGTGGACCCTCAGCCGCAGGGAGGTGTTCGGTGTTACCATGGGTATCCCGGCGCGATCGCCGGAAGGGTCGCGCCCGACGCCGACCAGAACTTGCCAGCCTGGAACGCCTCGAAGGGCGTGAATTGATGGCGTATACGCCGTTGGGCTATTCGCTCCCCGACCTCACAGTCCAGGGATTTACGGCCCCGACCGCGGCCTGGGATAGCCCCCTGACCGTGACGATCGACGTCAAAAACACCGGTTCGAGCACCCTGATCGAGCCCCTGGCGCTCCAGCCCGGAGCGACGAGCACGGCTGACGCCGGACCGACCCAGGTGGCTGTCTTCGCAGCGCCACAAAACAATCGTCCGAACCGCAGGGCGGTGCAGATCGGGGTCTTTGATATCCCGAGCATCACCCAAAACAATGTCCAACAGTTCACCGGAACATTCCAGTTGCCCAGCCGGCCCCCTGGGTTTGCCAATGAAGGGGGCGCAATCAACGTCTTCTTCCAGATCAACCCGGGACGGAACATCCTCGAGTCCGACTACACGAACAACATCAGCCGGCGGTCGCCCGTCCTGATCGCGGCGCCACTGCCGAAACTCGCGGCGGTGGGCTTCGCTCTGCCGCCGACGTTGCAGCCGGGCGACACGATTCAGCCGAACATTCAGGTGGCTAACTTCGGAAGTGTCGACAGCTCCACCCAGGGGCCGGTGACCGTGGCCCTGGTGGCTTCGGTGGATCGCACATTCGGGCCGGGCAGCTCGGTGATCGCGCTCTACACCCTGGACAACATCTCTGGGATCGACACGGTTCCGTCGCGAAACCAGGCGTTCGGCCAGTCGACCATCAACACGCCGAACAACGTGGCGACGATCATCGGCAACGCGGTCACCCTTCCCGACCGCCCGCGCAACTACTACATCGGCGTGGTAGTCGACCCGTCGAACTCGATCAAGCAGCTCGGCAAGATTGGCCGCCACAAGGTGCGGACCAGTGGGCTCAGCCTGATCCACAAGGTGGGTCCGCCGATCGGCGGGTTGCCTCCGGCGGGTGTCGTCGTGGCCGGCGATGGGACCGACAATCAGCCCTTCCCCTTCCCGCTGACGCCGGGTACCCGGGTGGGGAATCCGATCTTCGTCAACCCTCCCAACCTCTTCTGAGCCCGAGGGGAGACCAGGGCCGGCCGAAGGGTTCCTTCTGGCCAGACCGAGTAACATCCTCGACACCTTCGTCGACTCACGCGGCCCGTCCGACATCATTCGGACGGGCCGTCGGCGTTTCTGGAGAGTGGGATTCATCACTCGAGTGGGGCATCTCTCCAATTCGTCTGAAGCAAAGCAGCCTGGTGTGGTGATCTTGTAGACATCAGGCCGGGCCAACCGGGCGGTTAGGGTGATCCACACTCACCTTCAAGAACAGGGGCTCTCCCCCTGTTAATCTGGCCACAAACCACATTTGAAATGCCCGGATAACATGGCATTTGGCTGTGTCATGGGCTGGCCTCATGTTAAATGTGCTCCAGGGGCACATTAAGGTTGGGCCAACCATGGGCCTTACACCCACGGTTGGGGCAGTCGTGGTGATGATCGCCACACCGAACGCATAAGAGTTCTAAATGACGTTATTCCCGACATTTTGAACTTGCTCACCCTGGGAAATACCTGCACATTCCGGGACTCTATGCATCCGGATCGCTCGCGATTTATCCCGACGGATCCGAATCGTGGATCAGCGGTCGACCAGGGGTAGGTAAGCACTCCCCAGGTCGTGGCTCGCTCTGGTGGGTGGTCAGGGTGCTGAGGGCCTCGCGCGGTGTGTGGGCGAGTAGTAGAGGTGCCTATCTTCGGTCAGCTCGCCGATCGCGGCAGCCTCCTCCAGCCACGACTGGATTTGGGCGAAGCTCCTGCAGTCGACCGCGATCCTGTTGACTCGGACGAAGTTCCACAACCGCCAGGTATCGACCCCGTCCGGATCTCCCGAGTCACCCCAGTCGAAGTTCATCGTCACCCCGTAGAGGACCAACTCGATCCCGAAGCCGTGGGCGTAGACCCCGATGCCGCCGATACGGCTGACCTTGTATCGCCCGCACTCCCCGCAGATGGTGACCCACTCGCGATTCGTCGCGGGCAGCCGGACCCCGAACGCGGGCCCGAGCACCTCCGATACGACCGCGACCCCGCGATCCTGGGCCGAGCGGAACCGCCCAATTTATGTCCGCGAGGATTGGGATTCATGGCTGCGCACCTCCGTCGCCCGTGAGGCGTTTGAGTCGACAACAATGTCACATGCACTTGTATTACATCGTGGCAAGTCGCTCCCGTAAGCGGTGAATCGTGATGGCACGGTCTTGGTTCGCCGATTTTGCCTCCATCTCGACGATCTGTTGCTCCAACCGATGGCGATGCTGGACGCGCATCCGCTCCAATCGCTCTTGGTCCGCGTGAAGTCGCTCGCGAATGCCCTCGCGGAGATCTCGCCACGCCCGTTTGTCACCCTTTGCAGGGATGCGGATCTTGGTTCCGATACAATGGCAGGCGAACCCGCATTTCGGGCAGGGGACGGCGTTGCGGTAGTACGACGGGCGACGTACGGTCTCTCGGCAATCGAAGCAGACCCAGGTCTCGTTTTTCCAGGATTCCACAGGGCGGCTCCCAACGAGTGGACGGGGCCGGCCCGAGCATGACGATGGCGGTTACCACACTTCCTGACACCCTGACCGGGTCTGGCCCTCAATGACCTCCTCGCATCCGACACCCGCCCGATGCCAGTGGTTCGATTAACTCGCCTCCCACACTTTTCAGGGGTAGTTTGGCGACGCGGTTCAAAGCGGAACAAAAAAAAGGGGGGGGGTCAGGAGCGAATGGCACGAGGTCAAGAGCGGGCGTGCACTGGTTTTCGTCGCAAAAACAGTGTACAGGAGTCTGAAAAGGTACTGTGCGGAATCCTTATCCTCGTACCATTCGCTCCTGACCCCTTTAAATCTCCGGTCACGGACCTCGAGGCGCGGATCCTGGCGTTCAACGAGTACTTCAACTTGACCATGGCCAAGCCGATCCGCTGGCTCTCCTCGGTGAAGCCGAAGTTGGTTAACGGTACTGGTTGGTGTTCTTTAGCCGCCTTGTACTAGCTATCAAGCGGGCCGGCTGGCCGATCGGGGGTGCCCGGTCGTCGGCGGCTTCAGGCAAATGATTCGCTTAAAGAAATACTGGTGTTTACCAACGCATCCTACCGGGGCATTCCCGGTTTCGTCCTGGCATGGGCGCTGTGTCGAGCAGGGAGTCATGGCGTGCCTCCCGGTGGAGAGCCGCTGAAAGGAACAGCGGGCATGGTGAACTTGTAGATCGCGAAGTTCGAGATCGTGTGCGGCCTGTGGGTGGTTGGATGCTGCTGCCCTCGCGTGAACTTCTGCACGCGGTTGTCGATCCAGAAATCAAGCTCCGTGATCGTCAGCTTGCCGTCTTTATCAAGGTCGCTGGCGGAATCCTGAAGGGTGTCGAGGATCGCCTTGGAGAACGCACCATTCTTGAGGTTAGGATACTCGAGGCTCTCCTCGCGCGGGGTGGACGACGCAAACAGCATCGCTCCCACTTCGTCCGAGACCAGAACGCGGAGCGGGTCGCCCACAAGCTTGGCGCCCAGGCCGCCTGTGCGAAAGGTGTCAGTGAAGACGAGGACCTGACCTGGCAAAATGGCAACTTTACGGGCAAATTCAGCAACTCGGATGCCGGTGGCCTGGAGGCGGTCCGGGTCGATCTCTTGCGTCCCTAAGAAATATTCACCCGAGCTATCACGCATGCCGTGCGACGACACGAACACAATAGACACGTCCTGATCTGACGCGCTACGTGCTAACCAGTCCATCCCTGCTAGGATATTCGACTTTGTGGCGTTCGCGTCGGTAAGGACGCGTGTCTCGACGTTCGAGTAGAAAACGCCCTCTTGGCTCTGCCACACGCTGGCGAAATCCGTGGCGTCCTTGTGGGCAAAACGGAGGTTCAGATCCTTCAGGACATAGCTCGAGATGCCGACGGCCAGGACGTAAAGATTCCTGCGAGGACCGAGGTGCCTTTCTGGAGTTTGTCCGGTCTTCAGCCTCACCAGCGGCACAAGGTCCCGGCTCGTGCCCCGCATCTCGGGCCGTTGCCGCTCCCCATACTTGTCCCGCACGTAGTCGCGAACGTTCCGCTTGACGTACTTCTCCAGATCGGGGATCAGGACCTCCGTCTCGCCCGACCCGGCCGCGTTGCCTCGCAACGCCTCGATGACGAAGTGGAAGAACACCCCATGTTTGAGGTCCGAATGCTCGAAGGCACGCTCGCCCTCCGAGCAGCTGAAAAAGGCCACCACCCCGCCCGGCGGTAGGACCCGCTGGGGCCGCGTGACGCTCTCCAGGTTGACCACCGACCGTGAACGCGAGTTGTCTGACTGCGGGTCATTGCGGCAGGCGTCGACCAGGAGCAATTTCAGCCCCGCCTTGCAGGCCTCCAGTTCCTTGTAGACCTCACCGAGCGGGATGAGCGTGCGACGGTCATCGAGCCTGGCGTCAGAGGGGCAGAAGTAGTTCTCCGCCTCGCCCCGGAACTGGACGCCGTGGCCGGCCAGGGCGACCATCACGCTGTCCTCTTCCTCCATGCCCTCAAGGAGCAGCGTCAGTTCCTTGCGGATCTTGGCCGCCTCGGGCGCGAAGCGGGGATCCTCGGCGCCGGTCGTCTGCGTCATGAGGATGACATTGCCGGGCTTGTAGCCTTGAGCCTTGAGGGTCGCGGCCAGGTCGACAACATCGGGTTCGGAGTAAAGGAGGGATCGCAGCTGGTTGGGATCGTATCGTCGCACGCCGACGAGGAGGGCGTATTTCTCGCCCCGACCTGGATCTCGCTGGGCCAAGGCCGGGAGCATGAGCAGGAGGACCATCAAACTGGCACCAGCGACCCCGATAGTCCAGTGGATACGCATGCCCTTCTCCGCATCATCGTGTCGGTGTTTAATCGAAAAGGCGCCATCACGAGAGCATACCAGGCCCAAGAGCTATCCAGCACGACTTATCCCCTCGACGGAATCCCCATTTGGGGGGGCCACAGTGGCCAGGCACCTCAGTGCTTATGTGGCGAAAAATCAACAGCGGCTCATTCGGTGGATTCTCCAAGTCCCCCGTCTCACCCTCTTTTGGTGCCAGGCCACCGGCCACTTTCCGGGTGGGCCACAGCAGGCAGGCACTTCAGCGGGGATGTCCTCCGAATTGCCTGAGGCTCACCTCGGCCGCGCGTGTGGCTGGGTGCTCGGATCCGAGGACGCGGACCGCCTCGACGGCCGCGATCATAAATGCTCGGCGCCGGCCAACCGACACTGCCCTGGTCGCGCGATGTCCCCTTGATTCGTGAGCGCGTCGATCCGGTCGGGGTGCTTGGAGCCCCAAGCACCGCATGATCTTACCTAGATTGCACAAAATTCTTTAACAATTAAGCATACCCCAATTTCTGCACCGAGGTCGGCCAGAACCGAAAGCATTCGCTACAACATTTCTGAAATGACATGACATGTCAAATAAAAAAAGCCCTTGATTTATTCAGTTTTCCTGATTAAATGCGCTATGTCATCGACCATGTAAGGCAAATCGGTGGGTCGGATGGGACTCATCCGGGAGATCCCCGATGGTCTGGGAAATCTCGGTTTGATGTTACCTCGGTTGCGTGTGACCTCCCCTGCTCCAAAGGGGACGAGAAGGGCGAGGCCCAAGTCTTCCCCATTTCCCCCGGAGGGTCGTACGATGAGAATGACTCGGTACTACTGGATCGTTCCCGCTCTCGTGGCCGTGCTGGGCGCGGGGCGCGGGGCCAGCGCCCAGAATGAGAAAGACCTCAGGCCGGAGGTCGATCAGTTGGTGCAGTCGGTGGCGGAGAAGCTCGAGTCGGTCGGCGACAAGCTGGGACTGACCGCCGACCAGCGGGCGAAGATCCGCGAGACTCACGCCAGCTTCGAGGAGAAGTACAAGAGCCTGCGGGGCGAGCGGCGCGACCTGCTCCGGTCGGAGTTGACAGCCCTGGGCGCGATCCTCACCCCCGAGCAGCGTGACAAGATCAAAGACTTCGCCGAAGATCGCATCGAGGTGAGGAAAACCGAGGCCGCCGAGCGCGACTGGCCCCATTTCGCCGACATGCGAGACACGATCGCCGAGAGGATTCAGGGGGCCGGCGCCTCGCTCGGCTTGGCCGACGAGCAACGCAAGCAAATTCGCGCGGCCTGGGCCCCATTCGCAGAGAAATACCGCGCCGAACGTGCCCGGCGTCGGGATCTGGTCGAGGCCGAGTTCAAGGACCTCGCCGCGCTGCTGACCCCCGAGCAGCGGCGAAAGGCGCGCGAGGCGATCGAGGAACCATGCGTCCGCGCCCAAATGGCGGCGTCTGTCGCCGAGCGACTCGATGCCGTGGCCGACTCTCTCGGGCTTAACACCGACCAGCGTCAGCGGATCGTCGCGGCCCACCGCCCCTTCGCCGAGAAGTACCGGGCTCTCAGGGACGAGCGTCGCGAGTTGCTCCGGGACGAGCTCAAAGCGTTCGGTGCCGTCCTGACCCCCGCCCAGCGCGAGAAGCTCAAGAACTTCGCCGAGGACCGGATCGTCCTCATCGGGGTCGCGCCTGGGAGAATGACCGGGCCGAGGCCATGAAGCATCTCCGCGAGTCCATGGCTGAACGGCTGGAAACGGTCGGCGACAAGCTAGAACTGACCGCCGACCAGCGGTCGAAGATCCGCGACATCCACGACAACTTCGTGGCGAAGTACAAAGACCAACGTACGCAACGCAAGGCCCTCAGACAGGCGGAGTTGGATGTTCTGAACCCGATCTTGACCTCCGCGCAGCGTGCCAAGGTTGAGGATTTTGACGAGGATCGCGTCGAGAGGACCAATCCAAACTGAGCGGAGCTTCACCACCCAGCGTGGCGTTCTCCGCGTCCGGGGGGGGGAGCCGCCCCACCTCCGGATTCGTTTTGATCTCGAGGATGCGGGGCGGGCTGTTCCCCATTTATTGGTCCACTTCAACTGGACGGCCACAGTGGCCAGGCACTTCAGCAGGGAAGTCTGGGATGACCAGTGACCAGGCCCTTCAGAGAGTGACCAGTGACCAGGCCCTTCAGCGATATGTCTATATCTGTTGCGAAAGATCAGCAGCGGTTCATTCGATAGATTTTCGCGGTTCCCCGCTTTACCTTCTTTAGGTGCCTGGCCGCCGGCCAAGCTCGTAGGCGTCTCCTCGTCCTGCCCCTGTCACTCGGGGTCGTCACAGCCCTGTCCGGCTCCTTGCCCCGTCGCGGTTCCTCGCCTTATAGTGTCGGGCCGGAGTGCAGGCAAAGCGACCTGAGGGCCGAGGAGTCTGGGGATGCAGAATCGCGGGAACTGGTGGGGCGTCGCGGTTGTCCTCGTCTTCGTCATGACGACGACACCGGCGGCCGGGGATGAAGCGGAGCGGGTGGGGCCGACCTCTGACGGCCGGGGATGGGTCGCGCCGACGAAGCAGGTCCTCCGGCCGGCGGGACAGGCGATCGAGTACGGAGGTCGTCCCGTCGACCTCGTCCTGGCCCCCGGGGGCCGAAGGCTCTACGCGAAGGACCACCGGGGCCTCGTCGCCATCGACCGTGAGGGGTGGAAGATCGTGCAGGAGCTCGCCTTCCCCAAGGGGGGAGGCTCGATGCACGGGATCGCCATCTCGGCGGACGGGACGCGGGTGTTCGCGACGACCGCCCAGGACTCCCTGGATGAGGCGACCGTCGGCGCGGACGGGTCGCTCGCCTGGTCCCGAAGGATCGCGCTGCCGGGTCCGGGTGGCAAAGGAGCCTCGCATGCATGCGGCATCGCCCTCTCGGCCGACGGGGCCACGGCGTATGTCTGCCTCTCCCGGAATAACACCCTCGGCGTGGTGGACCTGGCGGAGGGGAAGCTCGTCAAGGAGATCCCGGTCAGCGTCGCCCCGTTCGACGTGACCTTGTCCTCGGACGGCGCCTCGGCCTTCGTCTCGAACTGGGGAGGACGACGGCCCCGCACGGGGGAGAAGACCGCCCCGTCGTCGGGGACCCCGGTTCTGATCGACGAGCGCGGGGTCGGCAAGAGCGGAACCGTGGGCAAGGTCGACCTCGTCGCGGGCAAGCAGGTCGCGGAGGTCGCGACGGGCCTTCACCCCGCCGACCTCGTCTCACACGCGGGCTCGGGCCGGCTCTACGTGGCCAACGCCAACTCCGACACCGTCACCGTCATCGACACGGCCGGGATGACGGTGGTGGAGACGATCCTCGTCCGCCCCGAGCCGTCGCTCCCCTTCGGGAGCGCCTCGAATGCCCTCGCATTGTCCGCCGATGGCCGGGCGCTGTTCGTGGCCAATGGGGGCAACAACGCCCTGGCCGTCGTCGACCTGGCACCCGCCCCGGAGAAGGGCGAGGCCCCGGGCGCGAGCAAGGTGCGCGGGTTCGTCCCGACGGCGTGGTATCCCGGGGCGGTCGTCGCCGACGGGGGCGAGCTGTTCGTGGCGAACGTCAAGGGGTTCGGGTCGCGCAATGAGTCGCCGAGCCCGAAGGGCCGGTCGGCCAAGGCGTACCTCGGCGTCGTCTCGAAAGTCCCCGTGCCGGGCATCGACGAGCTGGCCGTGCAGACCCAGCAGGTCCGGACGGACGCCCGGATCCCGCAGATGCTCCGCGCCTGGGAGCAGGCCCACGCCGGCGTCGGCCCGGTGCCGGTGCCGAAGCGGCTGGGCGAGCCCTCCGTCTTCGAGCACGTCGTCTACGTCATCAAGGAGAACCGGACCTACGACCAGGTCTTCGGCGACATCCCCAGGGGAGAAGGGGACCCGGCCCTCTGCATCTACGGGCGTGAGATCACCCCCAACCACCACGCCTTGGCAGAGCGTTACGTCCTGCTCGACAACTTCTACTGCAATGGGGTCGTCTCCGCCGACGGCCACTCCTGGGCCACCGAGGGGAACGTTACCGACCACCTGGAGAAGTCCTTCGGCGGGTTCACCCGCAGCTACACCTACGGCGACGACCCACTGACATACTCCTCGACCGGGTTCCTCTGGGACAACGTCCTGCTGCACGGTCTCTCGTTCCGCAACTACGGCGAGATGGACTATGCCACCCCGGTCCCCAAGACGGCGACCTACACCGAGATCCTCAAGGATTATGAGGACGGTAAGGGGACGATCGGCTTCGAGGCCAAGATCGGCATCGAGACATTGCGGCGTTACAGTGCCCCGGGCTATCCAGGGTGGAACATGGGAATCCCCGACGTCGTCCGGGCCGGCATCTTCCTCAAAGCGCTCCGCGAGGCGGAGGCGAACGGCGAGTGGCCGAACCTGACGATCGTCCACTTGCCGAACGACCACACTTCGGGAACCTCGCCCGACATGCCGACCCCGAATGCCTATATGGCCGACAACGACCTGGCGCTGGGCCGCATCGTCGAGGGCCTGTCCCGGAGCAAATTCTGGCCGAAGACCTGCATCTTCGTCATCGAGGACGACCCGCAGGACGGCTTCGACCACATCGACGGGCACCGCTCGATCTCGCTGGTGATCAGCCCCTACACAAAGCGAGGGGCCGTGGTCCACGACTTCTACAACCAGACCTCGGTGCTGCACACGATGGAGCGTATCCTCGGCTGCCCGCCGATGAATCAGATGGACGCGATGTCCCCCTTGATGTCGGCCTGCTTCCAGGAGACACCCGACCTCTCCCCATATGAGGCGCTCCCGGCCAACGTCCCGATCGGCCAGTTGAATCCCAAGTTGAGCGGGCTCGAGGGGCCGGAGCTCCACTGGGCCCGGCTCAGCCTGAAGCAGAATTTCCGGGTGCCTGATCGCGTTGAGGACGACGCCATGAACCGGATCCTCTGGCACCGGGCCAAGGGCCTCGACGCGCGCTATCCGGCGGAACTGGCCGGGGCGCACGGCAAGGGGCTCGCGGCGCGTCGGCTCATCGGCGTGAAGGGCGACGACGATGACGACGATGACGACGATTGAGTCCGGTCCACCCCGGGCATCCGCCCGGGTTCGTGAGTCCTGGCTCGCCGGGCCAGGACTCGCGGTGCTCCTGCAAGGCTGACGCCATGAAGTGGGGACTCTCTCAGGGCACCCGGAGCCTGTAAGAGTCCCCGCGCGGGCTGTGGTCCCCGACGTCACTGGGCCAGACGTTCGCGGATCAACTGGAGATCGTCGGGGGTGATGGCCGGCTCCTTGGCGAGGATTTCGACGACCTTGCTACCCGCTTCGGTGCGGGACATGCCCGGAACCCCGGCGACCCTCCCCTCGGTCTCGGTGAGCAGGCCGTCCAGGGTTGGAACGGTGACCTTCTTGGTGGTTGCGCCGCGTTCCGACTTCGTCTGGTCGACGGCATCGGGCACGGCCGCCTCGGCCTTTTCCCGGGCTGCGATCTGGGCTTTCTGCTTGGTCGAGGCGCGGTCGGGGAGGGCCTTGTAGCGAAAGAGGAACTCCTGGGCGAGAGATTCCGGATTGTGTTCCGCGTCCTTGTCGAATTCGACCGCATGATTCCCGCAGCCGGTGAATCCTGCGGAAACGATGAGGGTCAACAGCGCGAAGATGAGGGATGAGGTCATGCGCATGGGAGGGAGAACCTCGATTGCCTGGATTTCGCGAGTTTAAAGGAGGGCGCGTGTCTTCACCCCCGGGGGATTAGCGTCGACCTGATCCGGCCCCCGGGGAGATCCTCAGAGCGAGTCGGCCGAGATGATCTCCCCACCGTTGCGGGTGCCGAAGGACCACCAGGTCGGCAGGTTGATCGTGTTCTTGATGAACCGGACCGAGCCGTCCATCGAGCCGACGTTCACGCCGCCGGGGTGGTTGCTCGTGGGGTTCATCGCCGTATCCCCCTCGAAGCATCGCAATGTGTTATCAGCATACACATGAATCGGCGGAGCATTGGGAGGGAAGAGGTGGGCATAGAGGTGCCCTTCCCAGCCGTCTGTGAAGGCCCAGGTCGAGCCCTTGTACATGCTCCAGCCCGGCCAGTTCAGGGGGGCGGCCAGGCCGTCGCGAACGGCCACGATGGCGGGGACGTCGTTCTGTTCGATCAGACGAGAGCTCGTGTAGTGCAGATTCCGACGCTTATCGTTGGATTTGCCCGAGCCGTCGTTGATGAGCGACTCGCTCACGGCGGCGGTGTTCGACATCCCGTCGGTGATGCTGGCGATGCTGACGTTCTGATTGGTCGTGGCCGCCCTGCCTGCGGTGGCGCAACCGCCCTGCGTTGTGTACATGCGGGACGTGGAGATCACCCCTTGCGATGGCGGTAAGTTGTTGCCGACGGGTGTGCCGCCTGGCATGAGGACGTTGCGGGGGTGGGCCGAGTTGCCCGCGTAGTTGTTGTTGCCAAGCTTGCCGCCGGCGACGTTCACGACCCCGTCTTGGGGGAGGCAGGTGGTGCCGTCGGACGGGCAGAGGAAGGTGGCGATCTGGGCCTTGTGCGCGGTGCCGTTCACGCCGTTGACGATGTTGTTGGCCCCGTAGAAGCCATCGGAATAGGTGAAGTTGATCGCGTTATGGAGCGTCGACTGCTCGATGAACGGCAGGATCTGGCAGTGCCAGCCCCGGTTGCCCGACGACCCCGCCGTGCCACCATACTCGTCTGACCTCCGATACTCATGGATCGGGGTCGAGCCGAAGGTGTCCATGTAGTTGGCGATGCCCAGGCTGATCTGCTTCAGATGGTTGACGCACTGCGAGCGTCGGGCGGCCTCGCGGGCTGCCTGGACCGCCGGCAGCAGGAGGGCGATGAGCACGGCGATGATCGCGATGACTACCAGCAACTCGATCAGCGTAAAGCCGCGCCGACTGGTGAAGGATCGTCGCATCGGTGTAATTCCTCGTCCTGGATATCAAAGAATCGGGGGGACGACTCGAGTTCGGAACACACGTGGGTCTTCTCTTCGCCTTTTCCTCACCTCACTTCTCTTCTCCGACGGCGGCCGCATGGCTGCTTTCTGGTGCGTTTTCTTCGTCCCAGGCCGGGGTGGTAGGAGATGGCTATCCGTGTCGACCTGGACCGGCGGGAGGTCCGGCTCTCCCCAGGAGCCCGGTGTCGGGCGATCGGCGAGAGGAGGACAACCGGGTGGATGTACTTCTTCGTCGCAAGGCTCCGGCGTTCGGTGTAATCCTTCGGAACACGAGACCAAGCCATTAGAGCCCTCGCCCTGTGGCCCGAGGGTTGGTCGCCCTCCTGTCAAGAGAGGTGCACGTCGTATGCTGCAGTATTTTATCCAAGGGTATGATAGATCGGGGAAGGATATCGTATCAACCGTTGAATTTTCGGGATTCCCGCGATAGGAGGAGCCATAGCAGCCAGGAACTTCAGCGGGAAGGCCTGGGAGGTTCTCGGCTCGGGGTGGTGATCATCGTGGTCGAACGCCCGGGGCGGTTTCACATGCCGGTCCAGGCCGCCGGCTTTGAGGTCCGGAGCGTCCATCCCTTCGCCACCAAGCAATTTCGCCAGCCCGCCGATCCCGGCAACAAAACCGATGACACCGACCTCTCCGCCATCCATCGCGTGGCGGTCAACGGTTTCGAGCGAAAAAAAAGGGGGACAGCGAAAAAAGGGAATCAGGAGCCGATATCGCGATATCGGCTCCTGATTCCCTTTAAATTCGAGTTGTCAGCATCGGCATTACGTACTTGGCAAGCTTATCAAGTTTTCGACAGCGCACAAGACTGACTATGCACATCTTTTGCCGATCTTGAATTCGTCGGTGTACCGGCTTCCCCGATCGGAGCATCGGTCGGAGGCGGTCCCGCTGACCGAGGAACTGTCGCGGTCCCGGTCGAAGCGGGGAACCGGTCCGCAACTCTTGGGCGAGATTCTCCCCGCGGTCTTGGCGAAGTTGGGGGTGGATATGCTACCATCGAACGCGTCAGGGGAGCCTGATCCCACAGAGTGACGACCCGGCCGAGGGACCGAATAACGTCGACTGTCCCCGTGGCGCAAAGCCGTGGTAAAAGCGTGGCGCTCTGTCCGATCACCAACGTCGGATCCGGCTGTGTGGGGTCACTCCCCTGATATTACCAGTGTGGCGAGCGTCACCTGCAGCGACAGAGATGGTCCATCGGCCCGCAGTTCGCCCCCGGAATCTGAACAAACCGCCCGCATGCCTGGCCGGAACCGGCCCATTTCGTCCCCAGGCTGCCCGCCCTCGTTTCCACCGTTTCCTACATGGCTGTCTTTCGGCCCCTCAATCGGTGCAAGCGCGTTGGGCGCGGTACTGTGGCCGGGCAGGGGGGGCGTGCACCCTCCACCAATTGCGCCACTCGCACACGACCGAACTGGTCAACGGGGGCGTGAGCCTGGCGACGATCCAGAGGCGGCTGGGGCACAGGAACCTCCAGACCATGTTGCGGTACGCCGAGCAGTCGGACGCGACGGCCGACGCGGAAGTGCGGGCTTGGCGGCGGGAACAGGACCGACCCCACTGAGCCGTCGACAGGGTCGGACTTTCGATGCTATCCGGAATTCCCATCAACACACACGATTAGCTAGCATATGCTAAAAATAAATTTGACGGCAAAAGAAAAGGCCAATCTGACCACCTGCCGGAGGTTTGGCCTGGGCGACATGCTGATCTTGGTGGCTGGGACCGCAATCAGCCTTGCGCTTTCCCGAATTCTCTTTCCTCTCTTCCGGGCAAGCTTGAGCAGCGTTCCCTTCGACAAGTTCTCTGGATTATCGGACTTGTGGGACTATCTGTCGACTCGGCCAGAGGTCGCCTTGGCCCCCGTGTTTTTCGCGAGCTTCGGGCTAATCGTGCTAAACCTCGTCGGGTCGCTCGCGTTCGTCCTCATGCGGTTGCGCAAGCCGAGGCCGCCTATGGGCCACGTGCTCCTACAACCGGGGATGGTCGCCGTGGAGGCCATGCTGGCCGGCCTCGTCATCGGCGTCGGTTTTGTCGTGCTCGACGTCGCGGCCGTGTTCGGGATGCTGGCCCTTTCCTCGGCGGTCTTGGTAGCTTGGACGGCTCTGGCTCTGATCGGCCGATGGAGACCGGAGCACGGCTGGATCGACCGATTCGGGCGAGCACTGGGCGTCTGCTGGTGCCTCCTGATCCCGGTCTATCTGGTTCTCGTCGTGGTGTTCTGGTGAGCCATTGATCCCTGCCAGTCAAACAAAATCCACACATTTTTAATTCTTGGCACATTCGACGCGAACTAGATAAGACTCACCTCGTCCCCCGGGCCCCTCATCAAACAACGCGTCTGGTGGTAGAACGATGCAAGGTAAAGGTGCAACCACCGATCAGCAGGATGTCTCTCCCTAAATAAAGTGGACCATGAACTTACAAAAAAACATGATGTGTTTAAGTGTGATTTTCCGATAAAACATGCCCGGTTAATCATCAGACCTAAAGGACGGATTCGAGTTCAAGTTGAACGGCAGAGTCTTCCTGGAAGGCCTTTCAGCGATAGTGCGTCGTCAAAGCATAGCCGGCCTTACGGCAGGCTTGGTGGACGTTCAGGCCGGCGTCGAGGTCGGCCTGGATCTCGCGGAGGATCTTGGCAATCTGGTCCGGTCTGGGTCGTTCTTTATCTCCCCCCCCCCCGCTGCAATCGCTTCACCTTGTCGTTCGCTTCATGCCATTCAGAGGAAATCAAAGGGTCGGGAGCCGATATCGCGATATCGACTCCCGCCCCCTTTCCCGACTCTAACCCGATTCCCCACTCAGAAGGCGTCTGCGCTAACCACTTCGCCCAGGTTCACGGTGCCGATGGCATACCATGAAGCGGGAGAGACCGTGCTCTTGACGAACCGAACGGTGCCGTCGAGGAACAGGACATTCACCCCGCCGGAGTGATAGGAACTGGCCGCGATCTGACCGTCATATCCCCAGCCACCGGCCCCGCAGGACTTGGTGTTGGGCAGGTTGGTGTGCTGGTAGGTCCCGCCACGGCCGCTGTCCTGGTGGTTCCAGTATTCGCCCTTATAGTCCCAGTTGATGACCGTGGACTTCTGGCAGGAGGCGGCATCGGCCTGGACGGAACCACCGGCTCCAAGGGCAGTGGCATTGGTCCAGACAATATTTAGGCCCGGGAGATTCTTGCCTGATTGACCCTTGACGAATTCGCTGAAGAGGGCCGAGTTGCTCGTCCCATCAGTGATGCTGGCGAGGGTAAGAACGATCCCGACATTGCCGTCGCCGCCTGTCCACCAAGCGGCGCCGTTCGTCTTGCTGCCGGTATAGCGGCGTTCGGTGCCATCGTTGGTCGCGTAGTTGCTCCCTGCGATGGGATAGGGATAACCATTGATATTCCACGTGCCGGAATTGCCTATATTCGGATCCGAGGGGCACAGGAAGTTGCTGATCTTGGTCGAGCCGGCGGTGACGTTCACGGCCCTGCCGACCACGTAATCGTCGACGTACGCAATGCCGTTGCAGGTATTGCTGATCGTGCCGGGGTTGGTCCAATTGTACGGAATGAAGTTCCAGTTGAATGCGTTATAGATCCCCGTTTGCTCCATATAGGGGAGGATGCGGGCCTTCATCGAGTAACGCTGCGCGCCGCAAGTGGTGCCCGCCGGAGGGATACACTGGGTGCTGCTCTCGTAGTTATGGACGGCCAGGCCGAGTTGCTTCAGGTTGTTGACGCACTGCGATCGGCGGGCCGCCTCGCGGGCCGACTGCACGGCGGGGAGCAACAGGGCAATCAGCACAGCGATGATCGCGATCACCACCAGCAACTCGATAAGCGTGAAGCCGCGTCTCCGTCTGCTTTTCATGGGACCCCCTTCCAATTTTAGTGCAATAAAAAAAAGAACGGACGTGTTCCGAACGAACTACGGGACATGACGACTGAAGGGCCCTGGCCTTCCGCGACCGGGGCGACCGGACCACCGCGAACTGGGCCCGGCCGCCATGATCGACAGCACTGGGTACCGGGGGGATGAATGATTACCTTCTTCCGGCCTTCTTGTCGGCTGCCGCCTGCTTCTTCATGGCCTCCTGCTCGACCTTCGCGAACTCCTCCGGTTTCAGCGTCGCCTCCGGAGCGACGGTGACTTGCCCGGCGGTGGCCGCGACCGGATCGGACGGACCCGAGCATCCGGAGTTGCTAAGTCCCAGCAGCCCCAGAGAGGCAAGACCGATGAAAAACTTGAGATGCATGATCGGCAAACTCCGTGAACGACTCGGTCATAAGAGGTCGGCTCGACCTCCGAGCACGGCCCTCGAGATACGAATACGAGTTGAGCATTGATTGCGAGAAGGTGCGAATGCCTCCAACAATTTAGCCACATGCCACACCTTATCGGGTTGGACGTGAAAATCAAGTATCAAGCTGTAGCGTTTTTTCGTAGCCATGCATATCTCATTAATATGACACGCAAAAGTCCTAATTACCCCACATCTCGGGAAGTTTTTGGATAACCCCAAGGGAGACCGGGACCCACTCCCGCAATCCTGGGAGGACCATAGTCTTGTTCACGCCAAACTCCGAAAGGCGACCATGGAGATTCCGAGAATTTTGGATCAACACGAATCGTGACAGAATAGAGACATCGCAATCTGATTAAAATCGATAGGGCGCATGGCTTTACGGCCAATTCCCCGGTATCGCGTAGCGAAAAGGGAACCGTTCCTCTCGCGTGCTTCCCTACCCGCCTCTTCCTAGCCCTGCCCACGGCCAACCGTCCCTATCGACGTGGATTCGCCACACGCCAGGCAGTCCCTCACGGCGAAAGCACGAGCACCTCGCTAACTTCCGAAGCAGAGGCCGAAGCAAGAAGCCGCCGATGCCGATCCGGTGCGCCGAGACGACGTCGACGACCTCCTCGACAGCGATGACAAATAACCGGCACGTAGAGTGAAAATTGCTGGACTGGTCGGCAGGTACTGGGCAGACGAAAAGATGGGGCCAGGAGACGATACGGTCACATTGGCTCTTGCCCTCGTTTCCTCTGATCCAAATGAATATAAATGGCTCAAAAATCGACAAAACCGAAAGCGATCCGGGGGCGAACTTAACGTTTGACGACAGAACGGATTAGTCATGCGGCCTGATCATGAGTCGTCGATGACGATTTATACCGACATCTCAGACAATTATCCTCTAAACAACTACCCAATACTCGAATCCAAGGTTTCGATAAAAGCGAGTATCCTATTGATACGACTAAAATAATGGCTCATGTTGCATCTGCTGAGTGAAACCCAAGTCAGCTTGATCTTGAGCACTCCTTAGAAGTCTTCTGCCTCCGGTTTCACCCGGACTCTCTGCGCATCGGCTTCCAGAAAGTTCGGATTGACGTCCCAAGGAGCACCGATTCCGACATCACCGGTCGTATCGTAACCCTTGCCGCACCCCATCGAGATCACGAAGTCCACGCGTAGAAGCGCATGAGTAAATCGCAGACGCTTGAAATCATGGATTTCGAGCGACCAGAGGGGTGAGACGGAACTCATTACAGATCAGCCGAAGGTCGAATTGATAGCTGCGCACGAGTGTTCGGGATGTGTCCGAAACATTGACCTTCGGCAATCGTGTAAGACGATGTCGCACCAACTTGACTCAATATTATTCACACTTAGATTTCAACGTTGCCCCAATGAGCTCAAAAATACAAGCAGAAAATTGACAATTCTCGCCGGCCCCGACAGACAATTAACGTAACACCCAACCAACCAATGAGTTAACCATAATTTCAACGCCGGATTCCAGCGGTCGATCGTCGAGGCGTTGATCTCCAACACGCATGGAGACAAATCATATGCTTTTACACAATGGTTGCCACCGACCTTTCGTCACAAGTCCAAGCCATCGGAGACTGTCGGGTTAAGAAATCCAAAGGGGCCAAAGCCGATCCGGTCATCCTGACTCCTTCCATGAATCCGCCGGGTTGTGGGAAAGGACCAGGAGCCGATTCGGTCATCCTGGTTGCTGGCCCCCGGTATGTGACAAATCATTTCGCTGCCACGATGGCCGGGAAGATCCTCGGCACGCGGGAGAAGTGCGAGGTCTCGTCTCCCGGTCACCTACCTTGACTCGCGTCCCGTCGTCCAGGCTTCCAACTGCACCATGTGCTGGTCGACACAACCGTCTTCGTCGCTCTCGATGGTTGGGAAAGTCCAGCCGTTCACCCGGTAGCCCCGGCAGGCCACTCGAACTCAAATAGGTCGGCGTCCTCTGTCAGGGGAAATTGCTCGGCGTAAGGCTCAAACAATTTTCCAAAAATTGACAGAGACGCCGACGTTTCTTTGGGGACCCAGCCAAATCTATAAGATTGAATATGACCTGCAGAAAAAGTGCGAAACTTGAACAAAGAGGATGAGGAAGAAGCGAGCCGCAGGTGAGTGAAACGAAGGGCTTGTAGACGGAATCAAAGCGTGTCGTCGATGTCCCATTTCCCGACGGTCGGCGCCTTCGGCCCGAACTTGCCCGGCGTGTCGGCGACTACATGGCGGCTGATCCGGTCGAGTGCGATGAGGAGGGGGATCGGGCCGCCTACCAGCACGCACCCGAAAGTGATCAGGATGCTACGGATGCTCGACTCCCCTGCACTGGGAGCCGCTCCGATGAGGCTGACGCACAGGGGCCCGAGTACGAGAAAGGCGAATACCACGATCAGCATCGCCCCCAGTAACAGACGGGCCTCGTTGACCCCCTCGCCGATCCAAACCCTCATCCCGGATCGGAAAGCCATCAGCAGCCCGATCGCCGTCAGAAATGCGGACGCGGTGAACCCGAAAAATGAGAGGAGTAAGGTTACAAAAGCCGCTACGGGGACATCTGGCTTCTCCTTCGATGCCGCGTAAACTCCGATTACGACGAACAAAAGGAGGAAGGCGGTTAAGCCGAGTTTCCAAGCTCCCCAGGCGTAGGTGAAGAGCGAGCAGATGCGGCCGCCAGCCTTATCGGGGATGGACCTCGCCAGCCTGCGGCCTTCCCAGAACTCCCGGAACGAAGCCGCAACGCAAGCCAGGATGACGGAAGCGGTTGGGAGCCAGTAGGATAATGCCAGGGCGAGGAAGAGTAGGCCCGTGCGATAGTGCCGAAGGCGTGAGTCATCCACCAGGACGGGAAATAGCTCCCAGACGGGGTCGCCCGCGAGTCGGTCGTCGGCCTCATGCATGGCTTGCTCGCTCATCGAGATGCTTTTGTCTTCCAGCCTATCCGAGGTGGCGACCCGCCCGCCAGCACCGCTTCGGTAGGAGAGTTGCAGGTGGGGTGACCAGGCGAACACCAGCGCAAGCGGTCGCCGAAGCCCGGCCACGCCTTGACCGACGGCATCGCAGACTGCGATCGATTCTTGCCAGCGCCAAACAAAACAAAGGAGACGCCACTTAAATCAGGAATGGGGACATTCTTAATTCTTGACGCAGTCTACGCAAACTGGGTAAGACTCAGCTCGTCCCCCGGAAACCCCATTAAACGACGCGCACGGCAGTAGACCGATACGGTTCGAGTACGCTTCGCCGCCAGATCGGCCCAACTAATCAACAGGCTGATAGGATGGATTCGGGTTCAAGATGAAGGGCGACGACTTGCCGGAGTTTCTTCAGAACGGGATCAACAAAACAATACATTTCAACATATGAATATTTAATTTCAATAGATTCGCTAGAGAACTCCGTCATGCCAGGCGAGCCTTCTTTTTCTCACCAAAATCTAGCGAGGAAGTCCCGTCTTTAGCCGTGGGGAGGAATCGCGTGAATCTTGCCCTTGCATGTGAGATCTCCATGCGAGACAATTGAACGCATGCACACCGTCTAGACGATCATCTGCAAGCTGACGCCCACCCCCGAGCAACGCGTCGAGATTGACGCCACGCTCAAGGCGTTCGCGTTGGCTTGCGACTTCGCCGCCGAGTCAGCCCGGTCGCTCGGCTTCACCAACAAGGTCAAGGTCCAGCACGCCTGCTACTGGAAGATCCGTGAAACATTCGGCCTTTCGTCCAACCTCGCGATCCGGGCCATCGCCCGCGCCTGTGCCGCCCTGAAGGTCTCCGCGAAAATGCACTCGGCGTTCGCGCCGGTTTCGATCGACTACGACGCGAGGATCTTCTCGTTCCACGAATGGAACTGGACCTTCGGCCTGACGCTCCTGTCGGGTCGAGTCAAGCTCACCACCAAGCTCGGCGAGCGACAGAATGCGGCACTCAAGGGCCGTAAGCCGACATCCGCTGCCCTGGTCAAGCGTCGCGACGGTGCCTACTTCCTCCACGTCCAGTTGACCGACGAAGTTCCCGAGTCGATCGAGACAAAGGGGACCATCGGGGTCGACATGGGGGTAAAAAACCTCGCCACTACGGATGACGGCGAGAACTTCTCGGTGGCCGATGTTGACGCCTGTCGCCGGAAGTACAGCCAAGCGAGGAAGACCTGTCAGCGAAAAGGCACCAAGTCCGCTAAGCGGAAACTCAAGAAGATCAGCAAGAGAGAGGCTCAGTTCCAGGCCAACGAGAACCACGTCATCAGCAAGCGGATCGTTGCCAAGGCTAAAGACACCGCCAGCGCCATCGCCGTCGAGGATCTCGGCGGCATTGACCCGCGGACAACGGCCAGGAAAGCCGATCGATCTCGCATGAAGGGTTGGGCGTTCTACCAGTTCAGGCAGTTCATCGCCTACAAGGCCCTCGCCGAAGGCATCCCCGTCATTCCGGTTGACCCGCGCAACACGTCTCGGACATGCTCCGAGTGCGGGCATTGCGAAAAGGCTAACCGGAAATCGCGGGATGAATTCGTGTGCAAGTCTTGTGGATTTGAACTCGCCGCGGACTGGAACGCGGCCCGAAACATTCGTGACCGGGGCAAAGTCATGTGCCCTAATGTCGGCGTTGTTGACACCGGAGGTCGAATCCCGGTCGAGACGACTGGCAAGACTGTTTTGGCAGGCCCCCGCCTTTAGGCGTGGGGTTCATGACTTGACCCCACCCGCACTCGCCCCCTACAATCACCGCTTCGGTGGGCTTCGCGTCCGAAATACCTGAACGAACCACCCGGTTCCGCACCCACGGTCGAACTGCCGCATGAGCCGTCGCTATGTGAATCAGCTGAGCAACGGAGACGCGGTCGACGAATCCTTCTTGGTCGCCGACAAGCAACTCCGTGCGAATCGCCAGGGCAATCTCTACCTCCACCTTGAACTGCGAGACAAGACGGGAAGCGTCGGTGCGCGGCTCTGGAATGCGAGTGAGGGGCTGGCGCGAACGTTCGATCCAGGAGACTATCTCCGGGTCAAAGGGAAGACTCAAGTCTTCCAGGGCGCCTTGCAACTAATCCTCTCGCATATCGAGGTCGTCGATCCGACGAAGATCGAGCCCGAGGATTACCTCCCGCAAAGCACCCAGAATGTCGCGCGACTGACCGCGAGGCTCCGCGAAATCCTTCTGAGCATCAGTAATCCGCACTTGCGGGCGCTCGTCGAATGCTTCCTCATCGACGAGGAGTTCGTTCGTAAATTCACCACGGCGC
Organism: Singulisphaera photorubra; assembly: GCF_045290345.1. Taxonomy (GTDB): domain Bacteria; phylum Planctomycetota; class Planctomycetia; order Isosphaerales; family Isosphaeraceae; genus Singulisphaera. The sequence continues at coordinate 10,701,262 of NZ_CP155447.1, forward strand.
CGGCGGGAATTAAAAACCACCACGCCTACCACGCGGGGCTGCTCGAGCACGTCGTCACGATCCTCACGATCGCCGACCGCATCGTCGACCTCTATCCCGAGCTTGACCGCGACCTCTTGCTCACGGGCATCTTTCTCCACGACATCGGCAAGGTAAGCGAGCTCAGCTACGATCGCGCCTTCGCCTATAGTGATGAAGGACAACTCGTCGGGCACCTGGTCATGGGTGTCGAGATGCTGCGCGACAAGGTCGAGCAGAGCGCGGATCTGACGGGCGAACCGTTCCCGAACGAGCTCTTGCTCCGCCTCAAGCATATGATCGTCAGCCACCACGGCACGCACGAGTTTGGCAGCCCCAAGCTGCCGATGACTCTCGAGGCGATCGCGCTCCACTACCTCGACAACCTCGACGCCAAGATCCACACGTTCAGCCGTGAGATCCGCGACGACCCGTGCCGAGAGTCGAGCTGGACCCCGTTCCAGCAGAACCTGGGGCGGCGACTCTTCAAGGGAGTCGCACAGTCAAACGGCCTCGCGGACGAAACGGTGGAGTCCTGAACTCCTCCGTCGAGATCTGACCGGTTCCGAATCGCTCGCCAATCGGCCGATTCGAACCGGGATAAGTCGTCAGTCTGGGTGTCACGGGTTCCCGCCACGGAACCCGTGACGCCACGGCCCCAGGAGCTTCCCGCGCCTGAGAGCCGGTCACCATCGTCGGCTCCCTTCCGCTCGATTCAATCCGCCTTTTAAAACATCTCTTTGCACGCGTCTCCGCCATGCCGGGTCGTCCTTTCCGATTTCGAGTCCCGCGAGCAGAACCGGGGAGCCGATAAATCCGAGGAATCACTCGATCGGAGCCGGGCTGGCTCGCGCAAGCTGACCACGGTAGCCTTTGAGGGTTCGCCTGCTGCGCCTCGCCTGGCGATCACCGTGCCCCGACACCGGCAGAGCGGAGAGACCGTCGATGACCGACCCGACAGACAAGGTGTTAGATCTGGTCTCCGAGGCCGAATACAAGCCGATGACGGTGAAGGCGATGTCGCGCCGACTCGGGGTCGATCCCGAGGATTACCCCTCGTTTCGGGCGGCCGTCAAGGGGATGATCAAGGATGGCCGCCTCGAGATCGCCAAAGACAAGCGACTGAGCAAGCCCCACACGAAAGGTACGATCATCGGCCTCTTCCGACGGTCGGCGAAAGGCTTCGGCTTCGTTCGCCCCCATACGTCGAAAGAGAAGACCGACCAGATCTACATCCCGATCGACCAGAGCCGCGACGCCTCGAGCGGCGACGAGGTCGCGGTCAAGATCACCAAGCGGCCCAAAGGGCCGGGGATGAACGTCGAAGGTCGGATCGTCCAGATCCTCGAGCGGGCGTCCGGGATCTTCGTGGGGACCTACTACGAGGAGTTGGGGGCCGGATTCGTACGCGTGGACGGCACCACCTTCGGCGCACCGATCTATGTCGGCGATCCCGGAGCCAAAGGGGCGAAGCCGTCCGACAAGGTCGCGATCGAGATGGTTTCCTATCCGACCCCGTATGCCGCGGGGGAGGGGGTGATCAGCGAGATCCTCGGCCCACGCGGCCAGCCCGGTGTCGACACCTTGGGGGTAATCCGCGCGTTCAACATCCCCGATACCTTCGACGAAGAGACGCTCAACGAAGCCAGGAAGTTGGGCAAGCAGTTCTCGGAGACGGAGATCGGCGACCGACTCGACCTCCGCGGCACGCTCACGGTCACCATCGACCCGGCCACCGCGCGTGACTTCGATGACGCGATCACCCTCTCACGCGACGAGCGAGGCTTCTGGAGCCTGGGAGTCCATATCGCCGACGTCTCCCACTTCGTGCAGCCCAACTCGAACCTCGATCGCACCGCACGTCAGCGTGGTACGAGCGTCTATCTGCCCGATCGGGTCATCCCGATGCTCCCCGAAGTCATCTCCAATAGCCTGGCGAGCCTCCAGGCCGGCAAGGTCCGCTACACCGTCAGCGCTCTCCTGGAATTCAACTCCGAGGGGATCCGCACCGGCCTGAGCTTCGCACGCTCGGCGATCAACGTCGACCACCGGTTCTCCTACGAAGACGCCTTCAAGGTGATGAAGGAGCCCGCGACCACCCACGAAGGGGTCGCCCCCGAAGTCGCCCGCATGCTCGGCGAGATGCTCGAGCTCGCCCAGATTCTCCGCCGCCGCCGCTTCGAGCGCGGGGCGTTAGAGCTGAACATGCCGGCGGTCGAAGTCGATCTGGGCGAACAAGGGGAGGTCGTCGGGGCCCATCTCGCCTCGAACGACGAGAGCCACCAGGTGATCGAAGACTTCATGCTCGCGGCCAACGAAGCCGTCGCGACCTTCCTGACCGAGAAGCACGCCGGCTTTCTCCGGCGGACCCATGCCGACCCCGAGCCGACCAAGCTGGACGCATTCGCCGAGTTCGCCCGAAGTCTGGGCCTGGAGATCGAAAACCCGCAGAGTCGGTTCGAGCTCCAACGCATCCTGATCGAGACGGCGGGCAAGCCCGAAGAGTATGCGGTTCACTACGGTGTCCTTCGCAGCCTGAAACAGGCGGTCTACACGCCCGAAGCCGAAGGACACTTCGCCCTGGCCAGCGAGAACTATTGCCACTTCACCTCACCGATTCGCCGCTATCCCGACCTTCAGGTCCACCGCCAGTTGACGACCCTGCTCGAAGGGAAGCGGCCCAAGAGCGACCACGACGAGCTGACCGTCCTGGCTGACCATTGCACGAAGACCGAGCGCCGCGCGGAGGCCGCGGAGCGCGAGCTCGTGAAGATCAAGCTCCTGACCTATCTCGAGAGCCGGATCGGTGAAGCGTTCCAGGCAATTATCATCGGGGTCGAGGAGTTCGGCCTGTTCTGTCGAATTGTCAACCTGCCGGTCGACGGACTCGTCCACATCACGAGCCTCGCCGACGACTATTACTACCTCGAATTCGAGACGCATACCTTGATCGGCCGCCGCTCCGGCCGCCGCTACCGGTTAGGAGACCACATCGAGGTCCGGATCACGCGCATCGACATTGATCGGCGGGAGCTCGACCTCGCCCCCGCCGACATCCAGGAGGAGGAATCCCGCCCGAAACGGCCGGGAGCAACGACCAGCACGCCCGAGGCGCGCCGGTCTCGCCCTCCTGCCTCAAGCCTGGCCAAAGCCGCTCGGTCGAAGTCGAATCCAAAGAGCTCGAAAAAGAAGAAGGGGAAAGGAAAGCGATCGAAGGGTTGATCGACCCGCCCCTCAGTCGGAGCCCAACTTCGCGCGGCGCTTCGGACGACTCGTGGATCCTTTAGGGGCGGCCGGTTTCTTCCCGGCCGCCTCTTTTCGCGCCTTGGCCAGCGTTTCGCGGACGAACTCAACGCTGGGTAAGTTGATCAACAAGGCCTCGGCTCCGCCGGGCGCCACCTGGATGAGATGCCAGCAACCACATTGACTACACGTTCCCAGCAATTCGTTGGGATCATGCTCTTGCGGCTGATGAATATCGAGTTCGGTCTGGCACTTCTGACAAAAGGGCGAAACGAATCCGTCTGGAGAGACCTCCAGCACGGTCACGTTCCACGTCATTGAAAGCGGACGAGTAAAAAGTGGATGCAACGCGGGGCCTCCACAATCCTCAAGGAGCCGTACTCGAGTGCATCTAGTCCCGAACCCATCATCAAGTTCGGCCCTTTCCAACGTCGAGTCAAGCCAGGGAAGAATTAAATCAAGTTTAGCCTGTAAAAGCGCCTTCCGCCAAAACAGGCATCGGGAATTTTTCAATATTTCGATGTTTTGCCCCGCTTCCATCGCGAGCTCGCAATGAAAAATGAGACGGAACCACGAGTTTTGGATGTGGGAAATTCCCGATAAAGAAATGGAGCGAGATCGCCTTCTGCCCCTCCCCATCAAAGGAATATGTTTCGGGACAAGCCAGGTCAATCACGAACGATTGGGCTTCACAAATTAGTCCGAGACCATAAGAATCTCCGCCGTCCGGCCCGAGGGATGTAGTGGGTCGGACAACGCCTCTCCGACGGACCGAAGGGAGATCTTGCCATGAAGAAACGATGGATCAGCGCCGGCCTGGTTCTGGCCTTGGGAGTAGGCAATCTTCCGAGCTTGGGCCAGGTCGTAGGGCGAGAGCGCGACGTGACGGTCACAGGACCGCGCGGACGCTCGATTCAGCGAAGTCTCTCCAGCCAGCGAGGTCCCGGCTACGTCAACCGCGAGGTGACGATCCAGCGGCCAGGCGGGACGTTCCAGAGCTCGAACACCGCTCAGCGAGCCGTTCCCCGCGGCCCGGCGGCCTACTCGAACCGGGGATACGTTCCCACGGGCCATCGTGGTGGTGGCGGTGGTGGTGGTGGTTATGGGCCTCGTGGTCCGGTCTTCGTCGAACGCAACGTCTACGTCAACAACAATCGAGGCCCGGGCTGGGGTCCCGCGTTGGCGGTCGGCGGCGGCCTCTTCGGCCTGGGCATGTTCGCGGGCTCAGCGCTCGCTTCGGCTCCTCCGGCTCCTGTCTTCGTGGCTCAGCCTGCCCCCATCTACATGGCCCCCGCGCCCCCGCCGACGGTGATCTACAACGCCCCACAGCCCTACACTCCGGTCGCCCAGGCGCCGGCGACGGTCGTCGTTGACCCTGTCGCAAACGCGATCGGCCGGCTCCAGAGCAGCCACGACAACAGCCGGATCGAAGGGGCTTACACGTTAGGCCGGCTCCGCGATGCGCGAGCCGTCCCCGCGCTCGTCGATCGGCTCAAGAACGACTGGGACAAGGACGTTCGCGTCGCCGCGGCCAACGCCTTGGGTGAGATCGGCGACCCTCGCGCCTCGGAGCCGCTCCGGCAAGCCGTCGCCCTCGATAAGCGACAGGCGGTCCGTGACGCCGCCGGGCTGGCCCTCGGCCAGATTGCCAGCGGAGTTCCCACCGAGGTTCCCGCCGAGCCCGCTCTCGGCCCTGGAGCGTCGACGATCCAGACTCCCACGCAGTCGCTGACACCGAGCTCGGCCAAGTTCAGTGACGTTGCACCGCCGATCGAGGAACAGGTCCCGCCCGACCCGACGCCCTCGTTCTCTTCCTCCCCCGGATTCAGCGGCACGCCTTGAATTTCGGCGTCAGTCACGCCGAAAGGCTTGATCTCGGCACATTCAACCGAGACGGGAAGGGAGAGCGATCTCCCCTCCCGTCTTGTTTTTTTGGTCCGTCTGGCCTGTGATCTTTCCAGTGTGGCGAGTCGACCTGCGAGCGGGACGGTGGAGCAGCGATGCCAATGTCGAATTGCGATCCCAAGATCGAGCTGACGCCGACGGGGGACGGTCCGCCCAAGATGCCCGCCGAGTTCGGCCTATCAATGGCGACCTTCGTCATCGTGGCGAGTATGGTCGGCGTCGGAATCCTGACGACTTCAGGCTTCACCGTCTACGCCGTCGGCAGCAACCAGCTCATGCTCGGTCTCTGGGTCCTGGGGGGCGTGATCGCCGCCTCGGGCGCGTTGACACTCTGCGAGTTGTCGGCCGCGATGCCGAAGACCGGGGGCGATTATGTTTATCTGCACGAGGCCTACGGGCCCCTGGCGGCATTCTTGTCGGGTTGGGTCTCATTCCTGATCGGCTTCGCGGCCCCCAGCGCCGCTGCGGCGTTCGGTGCCGCCAAGTTTCTCCTGGTCCCCCTCCACCTCGAAGGGCCGACCGCGCTCTACGCCCAACGAGGCCTGGCCACATTCACGATCCTGATCTTCGCGACGATCCACACTAGGAGCAGGGGAGGGACCGCCTGGGTCCAGGGCTGGATCACGTCACTGAAGCTGCTCATCCTGGGGCTGTTCGTTCTTGCCGGGCTGGCCGTCGGCTGGCCGCATCACGCCAACCTGGTCGACCTCCCGCCCATGTCCGAGGCGCGCGTGCTCCCCATGATGTTCTCGCTCGTCTACATTTCCTACGCGTACATCGGTTGGAACGCCGCGTCGTACCTCGCCGGCGAGATCGTCGAACCGCAACGGCTCCTCCCTCGGGCCATCCTGCTCGGAACCGCGGGCGTCGTCGCCCTCTACCTCGGCTTGAATGTGGTGTACGCCCTCGCCCTGTCGGCCGACGATGTCCGTGCGATCGTCGACGCCCCGGGGAACCGGCTTCCGTACAAGCCCGAGGCCGTCGCACCCATCGCACAACTCGCCGCGCAACGGCTGTTCGGCGCACGTTGGTCGGAACCACTCTCGGTCTCGATTGGCCTGATGCTCCTCTCGTCGCTGAGCGCCTACGTCCTGCTCGGCCCCCGCGTGGTCTACGCCATGGCTCTGGCGGGACAATTTCCGAAAATCGCGGGCCGACTCTCCACGCGGGCCGCCACCCCGGTGGTTGCCACCGTCTTGCAGGTGGCGTGCACCCTCACACTCCTCTGGACGGGGTCGTTCGATAGCCTGGTCATTTATGCCAGCGTCGGCCTGGCGATCTTCTCGATGCTAACGATCAGCGCGGTCTATGTCCTCCGCGTGAATCGGCCCGATCTCCCTCGGCCGTTCAAGACTCCTGGATATCCAGTCACACCAGCGATCTATCTCGTGTTCACGACCATCCTCACTGCCGCCGCCTTCTCGCAGCGATTCTGGGTTTCCACCTACTCGCTGCTCAGCATCATGGCGGGCGTCCCGATCTACTACTTCTGCCAGAGGGGCGGGTCGAGGGAGAACGTATCGACGGAATACGCGGTTCCCGACCAAGGATGAGGAACGACGCCCCACTCGCGCAGACCAGCGCCCCGGCAAGGCTCGTTATCCACATCGAGCGTGCCCGCCCCTTGGTTGCTTGACGGCCGTGGCTTAATCTTTACACTGAGAGGACGGGTGCGTGAAACGCGCCGGTAAAATTCGGCGCGTGATGCGCATTCGCTCCTCTCTCCCATGAATGATGCCTCATGAGCCATCCGACCGAGCGTCCGCAGCAGCCGTACGACCCTGCCTTGGCCGACCTGCCCCCCGTCGAGGCTCCCTCGGCCGGGTTCATCGTCCAGTTATTCGTGATCCCGGCCGTGATCGTGGCGGTCGTGATCGTCGTCTGGCTCCTGTTCGGCAAGTTGGCTGGCGGCGAGCGTGATGCGATGGAGTACGTCCGCCTCCTTCGCTCTCCGAACGCCCACTGGCGGGCCGCCTACGAACTGGCCAGCCTGATCCAGAACGACCCCAAGCTGGCCAACGATCCCAAACTACTCGGCGAGCTGACCGACCTTCTAGCACACGACCTCGACCTCGAGGAGAGTCCCGAACTCACCCAGTATGTGACCCTCACGCTGGGCGCGTTCCAGACCCTCGACGCCCAGTCGGCCGACGGCCGGAACGTCGATCCGCTCGCCACCCTGGCCCGCGCTCTCGCGCCCAAGCAGCCGCCGCAAGTCCGGCTCGCCGCCGCCATCAGCCTCGCCAAACACGCCGCCCGGCTCGACGAACACCTCGAAGACCCCGGCGCGATCAAAGCGCTCGAAGTGGCGAGTGAAGACGAGAACCAGGAGCTCCGCCAGGCCGCGGTCTACGCCCTCGGCTTCTTCGGCGGTGACCAAGCGACCCGCGTGCTCCGCGACCGGCTCAAGGACGTTGACTGCTACGTCCGCTACAACACCGCGATCGCCCTGGGACGACGCGGCGACTCCGAGAGCCAGGGCGTCTTCCGTGAGATGCTCTCCTCCACCGATCTCAACAAGATCATCACCCTCGCCTCGCCGAGCGAAAAGCACAGCAAGATCGAGGCGATCGAACTCGAAGCGCTTCAATCGCTTCAACACTCGGTCGATCGGAAGTCTCCAGGACTGGCCGGGAGCCTCCGCCCCGAAATCAGCACCCTGACCAAATCAGGGCTGGTGAGTGTCCGGAACAGCGCTCAGTCGCTTTTGAAAAGTTTACCGAACACGCCTTGAAAAGATTGGCGTTCGCAACGCATCGCTCGATTGCGCCGAAAATCCGTTCAAAGCCGATCGTAAGAAATGCGACGCTGCGTTCAGAGAACGAGAAAGTCCTTGCCTGCGTGCGAGTTCGGTGACGATCGTCCACCGGACTCGGGAAGTCTCCTCCCCAATCAGCGATCGGCTGCGCAAAGATTAGGGGGCGTGAGCATGGGAATGGCCCGAGGGTTGCTCTGGTTGGGAACTGAGGCCGAGTGAAGACGTTTGGTTTCGGGCCGAACTTCTTTATATCGGCGAAGGACGCTCAGGAATTCGGGAAAAATTTGTTTTCCCGCTAACCTCCCAATTTACCCATGTTATACTGTGCTTAGACGTGTTTCAGAGTGATGAAACGCGCCTTGCCCGATCGAGTACGACTTGGGAAATCCAAAAAGGACTCGGGGGAGGTCGATCTCAGGGACGAGGCATGGCTCTCCGTCTTGGGCCGTTTGACACCACTAGCGCAGACAACAGGGAAGCCCGCTTACATCGTCGAGGAGAAACGCATGTCGGAGTCCATGAGAGTGATGCGTCCCATTGCGGGCGCGGCCTTGGCGCTGTGGGGGCTTGCGAGCCCAGCCCTGGCCACCTATGGCGGGGGGGCGTGTACAACTTGTGCGCCGGCTCCGGTCGTTCAGGCTCAGTGCAACGTCGTGAGCCTGGTGCCGCAGTACCAGACGACGATGCAAACCGTCTACGAGACGGTTTATGAGAACCAGCCCACCACGATCATGGAGACCCGCTACCGCCAGGGGTATCGGACCGAGAACTACACGGTGATGCGGCCCGTGGCCGAGACCACGCAGGTCGCCCGGAAGTACACGGTGATGCGGCCGGTCTATCAGACCACCAATACCCAACGCCGGTACACCGTCTGCAAGCCGGTCTACCAGACCACCAACACCCAACGCCGGTACACCGTCAGCCGCCCGGTCTATCAGACCCAGCGTCTGGAGCGGAAGTACACGGTGATGCGGCCGGTCTACCAGACGTCGACCGTGCAGCGCCGTTACACGGTCTGCAAGCCGGTCTACCAGACCACCAACACCCAACGCCGGTACACCGTCAGCCGCCCGGTCTACCAGACCACCAACACCCAGCGCCGTTACACGGTAATGCGGCCGGTCATGCAGACGAGCATGGTTTCGCAAAACTACACGGTCTGCAAGCCCGTCACCACGGTTCGTCAGGTCGTGGAAGAGTGCGGCTACTACGAGCGGCAGATGGTCGAAGTTCCCGGCCCGGTCGTCGAGCAGCCCGTCTTGGCCCCGGTGGACCCCTGCGCCCCCAAGACCGGCAAGTTGTTCGGCTTCCTCCATCACAAGAAGCGACGAGCCTACGCCACCGTCGCCACGGTGGCCGTCCAGTGCCCCCCTCGCACCGTCTGCCAGTCGGTCTTCGTCTCCCGCCCGGTGGTTCGCAACGTCAGCGAGACGAGCTATGTCGCCGAGACGGTGACCCGCCAGGTCCCGGTTCAGACTTGCACGATGGTGGCGGAAGAGCGCGTTGAGAACGTCCCCGTCACCACCTGCCAGATGGTGTCCGAGGAGAAGGTTGAGAACATCCCCGTCACCACCTGCCAGTTGGTATCCGAGGAGCGGGTCGAGAACGTCCCCGTCACCACCTGCCAGATGGTCGCCGAAGAACGGGTGCAGCCCTACGAGGTTCGCACCTGCACGATGGTCAACGAGGAGCGAGTCGAGAACATCCCCGTCACCACCTGCCAGATGGTGTCCGAGGAGCGGGTCGAGAACATCCCCGTCACCACCTGCCAGATGGTCGCCGAAGAACGCACCGAGATGGTCCCCGTCACCACCTGCCGGATGGTTGCCGAGACCGCCGCGCGACAGGTCCCCATCTGCGTTCCCGAGCAGGTCCCCGTCACGGTGAATCGCTGCGTCGCCCGCCAAGTGGCCCGCCAGATTCCCGTTCAGACTTGCACCTATGTGCCTGTCGCTGTCCCCGCCTGCCTCACCTGCCCCTGACCTCTGACGCCGTTGAGTTCGGGCTTCCCAACCGACTGCATCGACGTAAAACGACGGCGGCCCTCATTGAGGGTCGCCGCCGTTTTCGTTTTAGCCCATGCTCACGACCACGATCCTACGATCACCCCACGTCGATAATCCGATGGTCGATCGAGCGTCGGCGCCCTTGCGGGGAGTTGAAGTCGAACCGGCCAAGGCCGAGGTTGCCCGCCAACGCGATGTGCTGCGGCTGACGGATGTCGAAGCCCTCGGTGCCGAGCGGGTCGAGGGCCGCCTTGCCGGTGCCGGCGACGGGAGGAAGCTTCTCCTCTTTCCGACGGGCGTCGATGATTCGCCACTCGACGTGATCGAGGGCAACCGGGTCGGTTGCGAGCAAGAGTGCGTTGTACTCCCAGACAAACTGCGGGTCGCGTCCGAACGGCCCCTTCTGGAAGACCCCCTTGATGCCGTCGAGAATCTGGAGCACGCACTTCTTGCGGAGGATCGGATGGCTGACCACTTGCGGAATGAACTGATTACACGCGTTGGTGTCGGGCGTACTGTGCGAGCGCGACGTTGTTGACCAGGCCGTGGCTCATGTTTTTGAGGGCGCCGGTCACTCCCGCTGAACCGTGGTCCTTGAGTACAGGGAGCAGGACGAGCTTGTTGACCCGCTTGGTGACAAGAAGGCCCAGGTGAGACCGCAGCGTGCGATCGTCCTTCGGGTCGCTCCCCCGACTGACCAACTGCATCGTCATATATTCATCGGGGTCGTAGCCGGCGACCGGGTCATCACCGGGCCAGCTCAGTTGGAGCTGGCTCGGGTCGTTTTCCGGGGTCAGCCCCCCCCAGCGGACGCCATCGGGGACATCCTTGTGCATTCCGGCGGCCATGAACTCCTGCCGGTACCGCTCGAACACGAACATGTCCCGGGTCTTGACCCCGGCCGCTTTCAGGCCTTCGATGACCTCGAGCATCAGCTCACTTGAGGTATTGGCAAGCGGGGTGCCGACCGGATTCATCTTGATGCCAACGACGTCCCCCGGTTCGAAGAACGAGCGCCAGGCCTCGACGTCGTCATCGGCGCCCGTCAGTTCTTTCATGCCTCGGGCGAGGGTCGTCTTGATTGCATCCCGGTTCTTGACGCCATCCTTGATCATCGCGGGATTGCGGGCCTCAATGACCCGGCCGGGGTAGGGGCCCGGTAGTCCCAACTTCCCTGGTACCCCATCAGGATCCTGGGCCGCCTTCGGTTCAGCCGCCGAAACGTTCAGGCCAATCAGGGTGGGCAGTGCCGCGGCACTCGCCAGAAATTGGCGGCGGCCCAGGCCACCGCAAGGATAAGGCTTACGCATGAGTCGGATTACTCCTCCCTAATGCAGCCGGTCGATGGAGCTTTGAACCATCCTTAACTGTGAGTGTATCGACCGAAATGACAATGCAAAACGACGATCAAGGCCGAAGAATCCGCATTTTCCGCAGAATCCCCGCTCTCCAGACCTTGCCGAACCTCAATGCAGCGTCACAATCAACCGGTTCCGGAACGTCGCTCTCGCCGACGATCAGGCTGCGGCTTCTCCTTGAGGTTGAGGCGAACGGAGAGCGTTGAGATCGGGCCGAAGTCGAGGAGTTCCCCCCCCGCGCCCGCGATACAGCGAAGGGGTTCGACGGGCCGCGACGATTCAGGGAACCCCGCCACGACGTTCCATCCCGCCGCGTTGGGCGAAAAGGCAGGCAAAATCATGGTTCGCAGGCCGACGAGAAAGCAGGGGGCCGCCACCCCACCCGCTCGTAGAACGGGGTGGATGTGCCCTGAGATCGAGCGCAGGGCGTCGATCGGGCGGTGACCATGGCCGATCGTCCAGCCGGCCACTTCCCGCGTTTGCGGCGTACCGGCGGGCGGACGTGGGTCGTGGTTGCCCGGCACGAGGACCAGGCTCACCGATCTCGCGTCTAGCCATCGGTTCAGACCGCGGAGATCCTCCATGGTTCGACGACACGGGTGCGGCGATTCGACAAGGTCGCCGGCCACGATGAGCTGGTCGATCGGCCAACGGTCGAGGAGAGTTGCGAGCTTCGCCAGAGTCTCGGCGAGCGAGTGGGCGGGCAGGCAGTCGCCCCCGGAGGCGCGAGCCCATTCATAACCGAGATGGACGTCGGCAATGATCGCGGTTCGCTCTGCGAGGTGAACGGCCGCCCCCTCGGGCGCGAGGATCCAACCGTCCGGTCCGGCGAAGCCAGGCGAGGCAGGGGTAAGGTCAGACCGGATGACGCCCTCCAATCTCCTCACTGAGCCGGGCATGGAGCCGACGAAGCGCCTCGGCGGGCGATTCGAAGTGCAAGGGCTCCGGCTCGCTCGGATCGACCCAGGCGGCGGCGAACGGGGACAACCCCGCGAGCGATCGGAACCGGACCTCGGGCCGCTCGGCCAGCCAGGCCAGGGCCCGGGGAACGTCGAGCAGGTCCTCGAGGATTTCGCGACGCGTCTCGCGGAGCAGGGGATGATCGGGGCAAAGCGCCTTCACCATCGGATAGAGGCGGTTGCTCACCCAGAGCAGTCCTCCCACGCGGCGGCGGCCCCCTTCGGGATTGCGCAACACCATCAGAGCCGTCGCGGCGACATGCCGGAACCGTCGGGCGGGCAACTCACCGCGGTCGAGTCCTTCCATCACGTCTTCGGCAAACCCGTCAGACGTCAGGAGCGTCGTGATCTCAGACGCCAGCAACCGCGCTTCGTCCGGCAGTCGGATCGCCCAGCCCAGGTCGGCGGCAATCAAGGAGACGTCGCGACCGAACCTTCGCCCAAGCCGAGCGGCCGTGGCACGACCGAGCGCTTCACAGGCCGACCGGTTCAAGGGCGCATGGAAAGTGTAGGTCAGCCCATCGTCGCGGGGCGACTCCTCGACGAGCAACGTGCCGGGGGGCGGAATCTCGCTCAGTTGTTCCTGCGCCTCGAACAGGGCGACGAGCAGCCCGGCCGCGCGAGGATCGAGCCCGTGGGCCTCGCCAAGCCAACCACGGAGCGCCGAGGGACCGTCGGCAAGCATCGCGGCGGCCTGCTCACGGAACTCGACCAGGGCGAGTGCCAGCTCGGCCGAAAGCGATTGCCGATCGCTCGACCAGCGGGGCAAGCTCGGTTCCCCTCCCGCCGCCTTGGCGTGGACGATGAGTCCCTCGAGTCGGCGAAACTCCAGGGAACGGCCGTCGAGGATGAACTTGTCGCCAACTTGGAGTCGCTCGGCATAGGCGCCTTCCAGGGTGCCGACCTCGACTCCCCCTTCGAGCACACGGACCGACTCTTCCGACGTGATCGTGCCGACGTTACTCCGGAACCAGCGTGCCACTCGACGGCTCCGCAGGCCGAACAGGCCACGCCTCCTCCAGAGTCGAGGGGCAGTCCAGCGCGGGGAAGGGCCAGTTTCTGACTCCGTCGCTCCCGCGGGCGCGGCGAGCTCTCCGGCCAGGAAGTCGAGGCAGAGATCGAAGTCGGCCCGTGCGAGTTCGGCCATCGGCCCTGCTTTGCGGATCAGATCGAACGCTACGTCGGTCGCCCACTCTTCGCCACAAGCCATGCCAATCAACTGCTGACAGACCACATCGAGCGGAGCAGCGATCGAGCGGAGCGGTTCGACTCGCCCCAGGCGCGCCTCCTCGGCCGTGACCACGCCACCGGCCAGCTCGGCGGGAGTCGCCGCCAGCAAGAGCCCTCGCGAAGCGACCCCCAGCCGGTGCCCCGAGCGGCCGACCCGCTGAAGGCAGCGGGAGACTCCCCCGGGCAGTCCGACCTGGACGGTCAGGTCGGCCGAGCCAATATCCACGCCCAGCTCAAGGCTCGTGCTCGTCACCACCGCCCGGAGCTCACCCGCCTTCAACGCCGCTTCGACCTGGCGCCTGCGGTCGGCATCGAGCGCCGAATGATGGGCGGCGACCGCTTCGGTCCCCCCTTGGATCGTCCGACGCAGGTCATGGGTGATCTTCTCAGTCAGCGCTCGGGTGTTGGCGAAAACGACCGTGGTCCGATTCCCGCCCACGGCCCGTTCAAGCCTGCGGAGCAGTCGGCGATAGGTCAGCCCGCGATGTGGCGCCTCGTCAGGTTTCAGAAGCGATTCGACCTCCAGGATCATCGGAGGAGCGTCTTCGGGAAGCGGAGCCTCAATGATCCGGCAAGGCCGCGAGGGACCAACCAGGAAACGCGCCACGGGTTCGGCCGGCCGGCAAGTGGCGGAGAGACCAATCCGGCAAGGATCGGCCGCCGCCTTGGCCGCGACCCGCTCGAGAGAAACGGCCAGATCAACCCCACGTTTGGTGGGAACCAAGGCATGAACTTCATCCACGATGAGGTGGCGAACCCCACGCCAATGGTCGTGCCAGGCCTCCTGGCTCAGTAAGAGCGAAAGGCTCTCGGGCGTCGTGATCAACAAGTGGGGTGGTTTGTCACGCAACTTCCGGCGCTGGTAGGCCGACGTATCCCCCGTCCGAACCCCGATTTCCACCGGGCACTTGGCCAAGCCGAGCGAGCGTTGAATCGCTTGCAGCGGTTCCGCGAGGTTCCGCTCGATGTCGTATCCGAGACTCCGCAATGGCGAGACATAAACACAGCGCAAACCATCGGAAAGCGTTCCCGAGGCCAGTTCACGGAAGAGTTGGTCGACGATCGCCAGGAAGGCGGCCAGCGTCTTCCCGGTTCCCGTGGGAGAAATCAGGAGGAGGTGCTCACCCGCGGCGATCGGCGGCCAGGCCAGAGCCTGCGCCGGGGTGGGACCACCGGGAAAGGTGTGAGTAAACCAAGCGCGGACCGGCCCTGTCAGCGTGGCATGCCCATCCGAACTGTCCTGATCCTGGGTGTGCATCCAAGCGGAACCGAGGCGATTCCGAAGTGGTCGCCCCGCATTCTCCTCCTAAATTCTGGGGGCCTTTCTCTCCAGGCCGATTGGAACCGGGAACCGAGCGGACATCTTACCAGACCCAAGAAAGAAACAACGATCCGCAACAGTGCTAAAGCAGCGATGATTCTTGCGGTTTCCGCCACGGTTTGTTTGCAGTGGCACGGCCGGCCCGGCCGTAATTCCCTCCGGATCGGCGCGGATCTGAGAAATGGCCCTGAGCCCAGGGGGATACGGCCGGGCCGGCCGTGCTACTGATACAACCGGCCTGGAAATCCAGCGAGATACGCGCCCAGTCGCGGATCGATGGAAAGCAACAGAGGGAGTTCAACACGCTCCGCTCGCTTCAGGAATCATTGGCCAGACGAATTCCCGAGAACTGCCAGCGGGCATCGGGGGGGAAGAAGTTGCGGTAGGTGCTCCGGATGTGCGAGCGAGGCGTCGCACAGGAACCGCCGCGCAACACCATTTGATTGCACATAAACTTACCATTGTACTCGCCCAGCGCACCGGGGGCAGGGCGATATCCGGGGTAGGGGCTGTACGGGCTCCGCGTCCACTCCCAGACATCCCCGAACAGTTGGTGGAGCCCCGCTTCAGTGCGGTCCCTTGCGAGAGGCTGAGGATGAAAGTGCTCCTCTTCGAGCAAGTTCCCCCGAACCTCGGCCCCCTCGGCCGCGACTTCCCACTCAGCCTCGCTCGGTAGTCGCGCGACTGCCCAGCGGGCAAAGGCATCAGCCTCGTAGTAGCTTACGTGGCAAACCGGCTCGTTCGGCTCGAGGTCGCGAAGTCCGGCCAGGGTCATGATCCGCCATTGCTGATCCTCGGCCCGTTCCCAGTAGAGTGGAGCCGTCCAACCGTGGCTCTGCCGCGCGTTCCATCCGTCGGAGAGCCAGAAGCGGGGTTGATCGTATCCGCCGTCATCGACGAAGACGCGAAACTCCTCGTTCGTGACCAGTCGGTCGGCCAACTGGAAGGACTGAACGAAGACCGAGTGCCGCGGCATCTCGTTATCAAACGCGAACCCATTGTCTTCGTGGCCAATCTGCCTCAGCCCCTCCTCAAACCGTTGCCAGCGCAGGGGAGAAGCCTCGGCTCCTCCGACCAACCGAGCCTCACGGTAGACAGGCCGAAGCGGGTTGCGGCTGAACAGGTATTTCAGGTCCGTCAGGATCAACTCCTGATGTTGCTGCTCGTGGTTCAACCCGAGCACGATCGTCGCCCCGAGACGTCGCAAGAGGGGCTCGTCGGCCCGTTCCAGGAGTGTCCTCATCCGCTCATCGACGGCCGCGCGATAGCGGTAGACCTCCGCGACCGTCGGCCGGGAAAGCAGACCGCGTTCGGCGCGGGGCGTTCGTTCGCCAATCGCATTATAATAAGAATTAAATAGATAAGCATATTTTTCCGAAACAACTTCATCGGCGGATGCCGCTTTGAGCACAAACGTCTCGAAAAACCAACTTGTATGGGCCAGGTGCCATTTCGCCGGGCTGGCGTCTGGCATCGACTGAACCACATAGTCTTCGGTTTCCAGGGGTGCACAGAGGGAAGAGGTACGGCGGCGAACTTCGTCATACCGCATCGCAAGTCGATTGGCGGTCATGCCGTCCTGATCCGCGTCGAGGAGGGCCGGCTTGGACCCGTTGGGCGTCATCTCGAAGGCCGCCTTCGTTTCCATGGGGTGTAATCCGGGAGTGAGGATCAGTCGGCTCCGGCGGAGTTGCGGAACCGACCGATCGCGACTCAACATGGTAGACGGAGAGGGACGAGAGGCAAGGATTTTCAAGCCGGCCACCGCGGGTGGCTCGGATCGGTCGGTTCAAAATTGCGAAGCATCAGGGTCAATCGCGTTGTCGTTTATTCTGGGCCTTGGGAGTTCCGTCGTTACGCTGGTCGCTGCGATTTGCCTTGGTTGCCGCTCCCTCCAGGTTGGCGTTAGGACGGACATTGTTCTGTCCCCCTCGGCGAAACTGAGGGGGTAGTTGGTTGGGATCGGGTTCGTGCCGCTGTTGGCGAAACTGGTTGGGATTTCCAGGTCGACGATTCGGGTCCAGATTGGGCTGCGTGGGAACAGGGGGCGGCGCAAAGGCTCGGGATTGGCGGGCTTGCATCCGGGCCCGCACATTCTCGGCATTCGCCTCACGAGCCGCGTTCGCCTCACGAGCCGCGTTCGCCTCGCGAGCCGCGTTCGCCTCACGAGCCGCGTTCGCCACATTCGCTTGACGGGCTGCCTTCGCCGCCGCATTCCCCTCACGGGCCTGCATCGCCTCACGCGCCGTGGCCGCCTGTCGTGCGGCATTCGCCTCACGAGCCGCGTTGGCCGCATTGACGGCGTTCGCCTGACGGGCTGCCTTCGCCGCCGCATTCCCCTCACGGGCCTGCATCGCCTCACGAGCCGTGGCCGCCTGTCGCTCGGCATTCGCCTCACGAGCCGCGTTGACCGCATTCCCCTGGCGGGCCGCCTTTGCCGCCGCGTTCGCCTCACGGGCTTGCATCGCCTCACTCGCTGTGGCCGCCTGCCGCTCGGCATTCGCCTCACGGGCCGCATTGGCCGCATTCCCCTGACGGGCCGCCTTCGCCGCCGCATTCGCCTCACGGGCCTGCATCGCTTCGCGAGCTGCGGTCGCGGCATTCTCCTGGCGGGCCGACTTCGTCGCCTCGCGAGCCTGAAAGGCCTCGCGAGCGGCATTCACGGCATTTGCCTGGCGGGCAGCCTTCGTGGCCCCGTTCCCTTCGCGTCCTGGCTGGTCTCGGTCCCTCAAGGGCATGGAGGAGGCGACGGGCGATCGCGGAAGATCCATACGTCTCGGCTGATCCGGGAAATTCGCCCGCTTGCCCTGCTCCTTGGCTTGTGGACCCGGTTGCGGACGGCGTGCAAATTCCTGTTCCTGGCGAATCCGCTGCTGGCGGAACTGGTTCAACTGGCCAGCCTGTTGGGCAATCACCTTGCGACGAGCCTCATCGATTCGCTCGAATCGGAGATTCTGGCGCCCCGCAATGTCTTGCTTCGCGGCCGGTCCTCTTCCAACCGCCGCCATCTGTTGAATTGGCCGCCCGATCACCAGGTTTTGCACCCTGTTGACATTTCTTACATTCACGTTCGTCACGTTTACATTCGTGACATTATTGACAATCGTCTGCTGCTGAACAAACGTGCGAGCAGGCCGGGCTTCGGGGTGGTCGCGACGATAGCGATACTCGTCGTGCAGCCCGTTGATCCAGCGTGGATCACGGCGAGTGTGGACCGCGGCGTAGTGGGAGAAGAGCGGGTCGTAGCCGTACCGGCTCTGGTGGTAGGAATACCACGGGTAGATACCCGAATTGAAATGGTTCACGGCGTAGTAGTCGCCAAAGCAATATTGCTGATACGACGGCCGGACGAAGAGACTCGACGCGAGCGCGGTGGCCAGAAGGCCCACGCTTGGCGTGTAGACGAAATTGGGCTGGATGTAGATCGGCTGCTGGAAATAGACCGGGGCAAATGCCAGGCCCCGCGTGTCGAGCGGATGGTCCCAATAGCCGTTCACATACAGGTAGCCGTTGGGGGTCCAAACGTAGTGCGCCGGCACCCAGAGCCAGTTCGGCTGGAACGGGACCCAGTAACCGGGCCGCCAGACGTAGCGATTCTCCTGCCAGTACCAGCACCCCGGGGCCCAGGTCGCGTCGGCGGAGGGGGAAGGGCCGTTGGGGCCCACTTCGAGACTTTGCGGCGGCTCCGCAAGGTATTCCATTTGCGTCTGCGCGGTGGGGACCCAGGCGCCCGCCGTCCACTGAAAGCCTCCCTGGGCCTGGCTCCAATAGCCCGGCACCCACTGGCGGCCCGGGGGGATATCACGCCAGATTCCACTGACCCAGAGGTAATCGTTGCGCTCGTCATCCCAACTCCAGTAACCCGGGATCCACTGAACGTTGGTTCCTTCAGGCTGCTGGTCGGGAGGAAGTTCCTCCACCTGCGGAGGAGGTTCCTTCGGAACAATGGGACTCGCTTGGGGATCGAACACCACGGGCTCGGCAAACGCCTCGTGAACCGGTCCACGGGTCAGCACCTGCATCCCCGCAATCTCCTGCGGGGCGTTGGGATCTCCCTGGGCCATTGCCGAGGAGACCAACCCGAAAGATGTCAGAGTGAGTGCACTCAACCAGGCTGTAATTCTTGGTCCGTTCACGATGGCTCGTCCTTAACGCATCGGGGAGGAATCCGGACGAGCCATGTCAGTCATGGGCCGGATCGATGCCGTTGTTGCCTTGATGACGCAAATTCCTCGCCCAAGCGGCGATGAAGCAGGCTTATCATCGCGCCTCCACGCCTACTGTTACGATCAAATACGAGGAACGGACTCAGTGTTGATGGAGGAAAGATCCGCGGTCAAGTCGGATCGTTCCAGGCTGATTGGCGGCTTCGACGTCCAGGCTGAGCGCGCGGAGGGATCAAGGCCTCGCCCGAGGATACGCTCCACAACGGTCGGGCGACTTGAGTTCAAGGGCCGGCCGGCGAGATTCACCGCCGCGTAATTTCGTTACGCGGCCATGCCTTCGAAATCGAGTTCGCGGGCCGCAATCGAGACGGTGCGGGAGTCGGGACCGGCCTGACCCTCGGCGTAGGCGATCAAAAGCGCCAGATCGGCCAGGCGGTTCAAGCGACGGGGCATCCCATCGGCGGCTCGATGGAGCAATTCGAGCGTCTCGGGGGAGAAGAGGGGGCTCGTGGCTCCCACGATCGAGAGTCGGCCGAGCAGGTAAGCAGCCGACTCCTTGGCCGTCAACGGACCGAGCAGGCAGCGGGCGGTAAGGCGATCGGCTAATCCAGGGGGAATTCGAAGCAGGATTTCCGGTCCGCCCACGAGCAAAAGCGAAAGGTCAGGCGGGCCGTTGGTGGCAAAGTTGAGCAGGAGCCGAAGACTCTCAAACGTTGTCGGGTCGTCGATCAAGTGCGCTTCATCCACGATCAGCAATGGGCGTTCGCCCCGCGCCGAGGCCGTCGCAAGCCATGAGCGGAGCCGCTTGAGCGGCCCAGTCACCGTGGTATCGTCACCGGCGATGCCAGCGCCAAGTTCCTCGGCGAGAAGCGCGAGCAATTCTCCCCCTGGCATCGCGGGAAAGACCACGTGAGCCGACGCGCCACCAAGCTCGCGAGCCAGGGTTCGCGCCAGCAAGGTTTTCCCCATGCCGGACGCCCCGAAGATGAGCGCGGGGCCTTGGCCGTGCTCAAGCCCGTAGCGGATTCGACGCAAGACCGTATCCCGGCTCGGCAGCGAGACATAGGCCGACGTATTCACCGTCTCGCCGAAAGGGCGACCGCTCAGGCCGAAATGCGCCTCGTACAACGAAAGGCCTCCGCGATTTCGAAAAGAGTCATCGCAGGAGACGCCGGCCAGGGGACAGCAACGGCCGCCTGAGCGAAGAAACGCTGCGAAATGAACTCAGACGAACGTCTCAGCGATGCCCAAGAGCGGGATCCCGCCAGTGTCCAGGGCCTCGCGGGCACGCTGCAAGGCTCGCTCCCCAGTCAAGGCCCGGCTATGAACCAGGACGGCGGCGTCGACCGAACGGTGCAGGACCGTCGCACTCAATCCGGCGAAGAGGGGGCTGCCATCAATCAGAACCAGGTCATACTCGCGGCGCAATCGGGCCAGGACGCACGACCAGGCCGGGCTTGCGAGAAACTCACGCGGGTGACCAACCGGTGCGCGAAGCGGCAAAATGGTGAGATGATCGTCGCGCGCCTCGACCAGCGCATCGGAGAGCGCGAGACCGTTCTCGATCACATCATCGAGCCCGACCTTGGGACGCAGGCCGAGCTGTCGGGCGAGCATGGGTCCGCTCAGGTCCGCGTCGACCAGTAGGGTTTTGCCGGGCCGTCGGGCCAAGGCACGTGCCAAGGTCAGGATGAGGGTCGTCCTTCCCTCGGCACGGTGGCAGCTCGTAAACAGAAGAACCTTCAAGTGCTGGCGGTCACGAGCCTCGATCAAGGCATCAGCGAGTTGGTTGAATCGGTCGCCAAACTCCCGTTCCAGCGTCCGGATCGTGGCAGGCCACTGAAGGGTCACCAGATCGGGATGTTGCGCCCGACTGTCGTCAAACTCGGTCTGGTCCGTCGAGTTTCCCGCGGTTACGGGGGACTCGACGGGGCGAGACGGAAGGTGAGGAGCGGGGGGAACGACGGAATGGTCGGTGGCCCCCCGCTGGGCATAGGCGCGAGCCAAAGCCTGATCAACTTCCCGCATGGTGCGTGTCCTCGCAACCGTCATCAGGCAGAAGGTAGCCCGGCAAGACGACCGGAGACTCAACCTCCACGTAAGGCGTCAGAGCATAAGGCTCGATCGAAATCGAGATTGCGGGAGGTCGCGACGCCGCGGCGAGATCCTTCGCGTCGCAGTCGCGAGTTTCCCCAACCTGGGGCCGGGCCGAAGCCATCGAAACGGTGGGCCGACCTCCCCAAAGCAGTAACGAGGCCAACAGTAAAGGGCTGGCCATTAATAGTGTGTAGCCCGCCATCCGGACCTCACGTCGCAGCCGGCGGCGTCGCGCGGCCGGCGGTCGGGAGTTTCGGAACGATGCGCTTGGATGATCTCGTCAAAGACGGAATCGCTGGCACTTGAATCAAGACCGGGACCAACAAACGCGATGGTTGTCGCGTCGATCGAGAGTCCGGCCAGGTTTGAAGATCGTTGTCTCGGGACATCGTAGGGTCCCCCACGTCGACTAAGGAAGCGTATCTGGTTTGCAGGATTCAAACCGTCATGAGGATCGCTTTGACTAGCAAAGCTCGGCGGACTTCTCCGCCTGCTCATGGTATCGTCCCGGCGCCGCGACAAACTTGAACGACCTTGCCGGAAATAACGAAATCGGAAAGATGGCGGTCCGCCCGCAGACTCAACCTCACCAGAAAACCAGACGCCCGTCCCCAAATCGCCTGGTGGGGGGGACGACTTGGGAACGGGCTGACGACATCAAACGACGGACGAGAGCAGGTCCGTTCTCAACGGCCGAACATCCGGAAGAGTCCCCGCCGGGGTTGGAGGCTGCTCGTATCGCCACTGGCCGAATTCAGGTCAGTGTTGCGATTCGACGCCATGGCGGGTCGTCCCGCCTCATAGTTGCCGACCGGGCGGAACTGCGGGGGCGCCCCCGCGAAGGTCCGGTTGGTGCCGCCGCCGTTGGCCAGGTCGAGGGACTTGACGTTGGCTTCGGTCACGTAGGGGTTGTGACCGGCCCACCGCGTGAGCGTCAGTTGGAGGATATTGAGCGGAGCATACTGGGCTTCACCCCCGACCGAGATCCAGTCATTGCCTGCGATGTTGTTGAGATCGACGTTACCGTCGAGGCCGTAGACCAAGGTGTATTCGTAGTTGCAGACGCGGGGCTTGCTATCCTGCTCGTTGAGGTTTGATCCCGAATTCCCTTCGAGAGCCACTTCCAGTCGCACGGCACGAGGGCCCTTGCCGGGGATCGCGTGATACGTCGCCGTGTACTTGCCCACCCCGTGATTCCAGACTTCATTGACCGTGCCGCGAGGAGGGAAGGCGCGGAGATTGGCCAACAACGCTTTCCGATCACCGCGAATGTGGCTTTCGATCATCCGGTGGAACTTGGCGGTCGAGCTGTCGCACTGGTCATAACCGGGGCGGGGGGGGCCGGCCGGAATCTCATTGGCGTAATCGCCGATCTGGTGGTTGAGGTGGTTTTCGCCCAGCTCGGACCAGAGTGCCTTCAACTCGTCCTTGGTCATGCCCGAACCGGGGGCGGGGATCGGCTCATTCAGAAGGATCGAGGCGACGGCACCGCCAAGGCAGTGACCGGGCCAGCGCTGGATGTCGTGGTTCTGGCTGTTGGCCGCCTCCCAGCTCCGTGCGGAGGAGTTGAAGAGCTGGTCGTACTTGAGCATTGGGGCGGGGGTGGCGTAGATCGTACCGTCGGCCCCGCGGTACGTGAGATCGTCGTACTCGTTGGGGAACCAGGTCGAATCGTCTCCCGCGGCCACGGGGGTTTCGAGAATTCCGTTGGGGCCCGCGCGAACGATGTCCTGTCCGGGTGCGATATAACCGCCCGGCGTGGCGGCCATCTCGTCGTCGCCATAGGCCCGCATCGTGTCGACCCGGCCATTGCCGCCGGCCCAGGGCTCGTGAATGGCGTCCGACTTGGTCGGCCAGTAATAGAAGTTCCAGACCTTGCGGTCGCTCTGGCCCACCTGAACGAACGCGGTCTCTACTCGATAAGGCTTCTCAGCCCCCGTCACCTCGAAGGAATACCAGCCTTGTTGGTTCAGGCCCACTTCCTGGCCATTCCGTCGCTCTTTGCCATCAGGGCCGGTGATCTTGCTGACCGTCCCCGCATTCGTCGTGATGGTCAGCTCCCCACCAAAACGCGTGGGGATATAGACGCCGAAATGACGGTCACCTGACTGCGCTGAGAGGCTACCGCCGAGGGGGACCTGCGCGACACGCTCCGTCGCAACCGCTCCCAAGGCCCAGGGCGCTGAGATCATGACGACGATCGACCATAAGACCGAGCCGCCGAGCCTGTTGCCGATACGCATGCTGCCTCCCGAAAACCAATAGTGTAGACGCCCCACCGCATCTCGATCTCACGCTTCCCGGTACCGGCGGCCAAGGCCGGTTCGGGCGTCGCAAACGATTTCACGTCCCTGATCGAAATCTCACTTCACAATGAGTCGGCATCCATGCGCCCGAAGGTAGACCAATATCCGGAAGAGTCTTCGCCTAGAGTCTTGAAACTCGTCAGAGGCCCTAAAGTTCGCCAAGGCGTTATCTTCTCGAACTTGCCAAGTTGGCTCATCACCGGGCCAGGACTTGCCGATAACCAACGCTGGCCACCCCTGGGGTGAAACGATGAACCAGCCAAGATGACTGGTCCAAAGCTTCCTCCGCCGGTCCTAGGCCAACGTGTGATGAGTCCCCGTTGCGGGTTGGGGATGAAGTTTGGGCTGGGAATCAAATGGTTTCCGGTACCGAGATTAGCCCTCAACAGGATCGGTGGTGACGGCCTGTGGTCGTCGGACGACTTCGACCAAGCCTGACCACCAGGGGATAGTCTGCTCAATTGACTCGATCGAGACGTCGACCGACACGCTCTTTCTTTCCATAGAGGACATCGCGATGACCAGCGCACTTTTGGTTCTTGCTCTGACCGCCACCGGCCTTGGCCATCATAACGGTTCGTACGCCTCGCCGCAGGGCCCGAGCAAGGTTCTGCCTTGCCCCCAGGCTCCCACCAAGGTGGCTCCGGCTCCTTGCGTCGCCCCCAGCAAGGTTCTGCCTTGCCCCCAGGCTCCCACCAAGGTGGCTCCGGCTCCTTGCGTCGCCCCCAGCAAGGTTCTGCCTTGCCCCCAGGCTCCCACCAAGGTGGCTCCGGCTCCTTGCGTCGCCCCCAGCAAGGTTCTGCCTTGCCCCCAGGCTCCCACCAAGGTGGCCCCCAGCAAGGTTCTGCCTTGCCCCCAGGCTCCGGCCAAGTTCGCCCCGGCGATCTACCCCGCGCCCCAGGCCCCGATCAAGTCCTCGCCCCAGTGGTGAGCTGACAATCACGAGTCCGGGCCGCCTCGCGGCGGCTCGGTTCGGGGATCAAGCGACCACCTCCCCCGAATGCGGGAGAGGTGGTCGCTTTTTTTGGTTTCGAAAACCAAACGCTCATGACTTTTTCGAGGTGGAGCAGGGGACTCACCCCCGATAAACTTCAATCTCAAACGGTGCGACCTTGGCCAGTCGGCGAAATCAAGCTGCATAATCCATTGATGCAGGCCACCACCCAAAATTCCATAAAGTGTTATCGGTGGCGAAATTCCTCGGAGGCGCAAACCTCTTTGTTGAGCAAAAACAACACCTACTCGCCCCTTTTTCTCGTGGGCTCGTCGTCACTCAATTCCTGACATAGGCTTCAAACGGGGAACTCACTCTTGTTCTCCCGAGAACGCGCTTCCGTGAGCTGAAGGATCGATTCACGAGCCGGCCTTGCTTAAAAGAGCTTACTCGCTTGATGTCACCAGATACTCACGGGCTACTGAGCCTCGGCTAAAGCGGTCGCGACTCCCTTGGAGTCCACCGTCACGAAGCCAAAGAGGTGCGGACCAACCATGACTTTGCGCTCTCGAACCACTCGTGTATCCACCAGCCGATGTACGCCCCGGCTCGAAGCGCTCGAATCGCGTCGCCTCTTCGCGGTTTGGACAAGCATGAATCCGCCCGGTGGTCTGCCGTTCGAGCCGTCATCGCTGCCGATTCTTGGCGGAATCGACCCGGGACTACCCGATCCGTCGGCGATTTGGCCGGGCATGCCCCCCGGTGGACTGCCTTACGGGCCGCCATCGCTGCCGATTCCTGGCGGAATCGACCCGGGACTGCCCGATCCGTCGGCGCCTTGGCCGGGCATGCCCCCTGGTGGACTGCCGTACGGGCCGCCATCGCTACCGATTCCTGGCGGAATCGACCCGTCGGCGCCTTGGCCGGGTATGCCCCCCGGTGGACTACCGTACGGGCCGCCATCGCTACCGATTCCTGGCGGAATCGACCCGGGACTGCCCGATCCGTCGGATCCTTGGCCAAGCATACCCATCCCCGGTGGCCCGTCACCGCTGCCGATTCCTGGCGGAATCGACCCGGGACTGCCCAACGCGTCGGGAGACCTCGCCACGCTTCGCGCGGTTGAGACGACGCCCAGTGACGGTGCCGTCCTGACCGAGCCGCCGACCGTTCTGTCGGTCAAGTTCAATCAGCCGTTCGCCCCCTACTCAGTGAGTCAAGACATCGGGTTGGTTCGAGTTGATGCCAACGGAAATGTGCTCGAGAATCTCACCGGCTGGCTCCGAACCGCGTTGAACCTGACGACCGATCCCTCGGTCTTGCCCTCAACCATCCAAGGAAAGTTGGCCCCCGGACGGTATCAAATTCTCATTCTCGGTCGCACGTCCCAGCTCAGCGGGCTCGACACCCCCAGCGGTGCCGGCGCTCCTTTGATCAATCGCGGCACCGACCAGGTTGTGAGCACGTTCACGATCGGGTCCCAAAAACCTGCGGGTGAGACGCCGCAAACACTGGCCGACGCGACCGACTTGGGAACGGTCGGTCCCATTCCGATTGCGACCTCAGCTTCGCTCGACCTCGGATTCCACGTCGGCAATTACCAGCTCTATAAGGTGACGTTGGCAGCCGGGCACTTCTGGCGCCTCGGAGCCGAGGTCACGGCTCAGCGAGATGGCGGGACGCTCAACTCGGTGCTGTCCCTGTTCGATGCCAACGGTCGCGTCCTGAAGTCCGCTGATGTCGGACTCCCCGACGCCCCGTTCGATCCGTACTTCTTCGTAGGGCTTGAGCCCGGCACTTATTACCTCGGTGTGTCGAGCGTGCGCAACCGACCTGACGCTCCCGGCGGCTACGACCCGGTCAACGGTGTGTTCGGAGCGTCCGGTTCGAGCCAGGCCGACGGCTCCTATACGCTCCACGTTGTGGCCAGTGTCGCTGACACCCCCACTTCGTTGCTCGATAGCCAGCTCATCTATTCCGACCCGTTGGATCCAAGACCGACCGGGATCGTCGTCGTCTTCTCCGGGCCGATGGACCTCAATAGCTTCGCGAGTTCGGTCGATTCAAAAGGAAACGTGACGTTCGCTGGGCTGGAATTGGTCGACGAGTCAGGGCGAGTTTGGTCGCTCATTCCCACCTCATTCAAGGGGAGCAATAGCCAGTACTCGTTCCTGTTTAGCGACCCCTTGCCCCAGGGAAAGTACTCGCTTCGCGTCCCTACCTCAGGCAGCGTGACCGATCTCACCGGACGGGCTCCGGTGGCAAAGGGGAGCGGGCGGGACACTCGGAACGGGGTTCTGGCAAGCTGGACGGTCAAGAGTCATGCACGGACCCAGGACGCGAACGACCTGGGAACGATCCTCCGTGATGCGAGCGCCGCGGTCACGAGGGCCAACCTTCTCGCGGCCGGATCCACGGCCACCTACCGTTTCGTCGTGCCCGCCGATGGCTACTACACTCTTGAGACCACCGCCTCGAGCGAATCATTCCTGATCCAGATGGTCGGCAGCGACTTGACGACCACGATTCAGTCGGGCGGTCGTAACGGCCTGAACTCGAGCACCGTCTTTCTGACCAGTGGGATCTACTCGCTGAAATACAAGGCCACGGGACCCGGCCCCGTGAAATTGAGCCTCGCGCTGTTCCGAAAGCAGGTCGCTCCAGAGGCGATCCTGGATAACGGCGTCGGCCAAGGCCCCGCGCTGAATCTCGCCCTCATCACTCCGATTCCGCTGAACCCGACGGGGCAGGGCGGGATGCCGAGCGAGCCCACAGGTCTGCCTCTTGGCCCGGAACCGGCCAGTCCGAGTCCGCTGGCACCCACGACCCCAGTGCCGGGCGTTCCCGTGCAATCGACCACAAGCCACTCCCTCATCGCTTCAGCCGACAACGGGCTCGTTCTCACGCTCGGTAGCGGGCTGATTGGCTCTCCCATCGCTGGGGCCGAGCATGTCGCGGCGGTTGGCCCGGGGACGCTGACCGGAACGACGGCTCTGGCCGCCAATACTCCAGGGGTCCTCCAAGGAATTCTTTACGGCCCGAGCCTGGGTCGGACAACGCCAAACCTCAGCGGCGAGAGTCTGCTCACTTCCAGCGACGTCACGGGAGAGTCGGGCGAACCGCTCGCGTCCACCGTCGGTGCCCTGATTACGCCTGAGCCACCGACCGTACCGAGCCCGAATGAGCGGGTCATTGCGTCGCCGTCCGAGTGGCTAAGTGGTTTCGGTACGATGCTGCTCCATGGCTTGGGGCTGGCCTCAAGCTCTCCGACTTCGATGGAGTTGGAAGCCGCGCCGAGTGAACCCATCGAACGGATCGTGCTCTCGCGAGACGATCTCGTGACGCCGGCGACCGAGGAGCAAGTCGAGCACGCCAGCATGGCCGCCCCGCTTGGCGTCAGCCTGGTCTCGATTCTGGCGCTCAGGCTTCAGCATCCCGTTCGCCGCTGGGTGGAGCAAGCACGGGGCGAACGCACCAAACGTCGATCCGCAGGCCACGGTCCCCACAAACGGGCCTGACCTCACCACCAACCTTTCGATTCATCGCCTCGACACGCACGATCGCTCATCCTTGGATTCGCCTGGAGAGCGATCGTGCCGGCCGAGCGGACGCTCACAACTCGTTCTGCGTCCTCTTTCTGACGATTCCCCTCGGGAATGCTCCGGCCTTTTTCAAGCTGATCAGAGCCGCCACAAGAAAGAAGACAAGTCCCCAGGCGATCAGGTCGAGTCCGGCGATCAGCTGCCTCAAAAGGAGGTAGCCCCGCCACCCCACGACGGTCAGCCACGAAACCAGGACCGCCCCCGCCGCCGCGAAGTAGAGCCGGTTTCCCACCGAGATTCCGTAACCGACCGCGACCACCGCCGTGAACAGGGCGTAGAGGTCCAGGTGCCCCTGGGGAACGTCGATAAACCGACGCGGCTCACCGAAGATCACGGCAGCGCCGACCAGGAACAAGGCCAACGCTCCCGCCTGTTGAAGCCAACGGCCGAGCCAGTCGTCGAAGATCGCGCCCACGGCCAAGATCGCGACGAGTGCGAGTTGGACGGCGAGAACACTCCTGGGAATTGGCAGCCCGTCCGGGAGGACGAGTGCAATCGCGGCCACGAAGCTCGCGGCGGCGATCAAACCTCGCCAGGATTCGTGGCGACGGTAGGAGAGGCAGGATTCGAGCAGCGCGATCGCCAGCAGTGGCCACGCGCTCGGGGCTTTCAGCCCGTGCAAATCCAGCGTGGCCGGCCCGACCACCGAGAGGGCGGCGAGCGATAAGCTTACCCCGCCCCAGGCCATCGGCACCGCGCGGAACGCCGCAAACCCGTAGAACGCAACCGCCGCGATCGTGGTCAGGAAGAGCGGCGACCCGCCGAGGCCGTTCATGAAAATCATTAGGAACCGCTGGTAGACGGGGTCGGAGCGATGGCCCAGGACCGCCAGGGCCATCAGAACGAGGGGAACTACCAGGGCGGTCCGAAGGACGACCCGACTCCGCGCCGCAAGGCCAGCCTCTAACACCAACACGTTCAGGGCGAAGAGAAAGGGGACCAGAAAGTAGGGCGCAAAGATGCTGTTCGTGGTTTCATGGCTGGTTCGCTCGACGAAGTGGAACGAGACACAGAGATACGACGCCCGCGCACAGACAGCCATCGCCAGCAGTCCGAACAGGACCCAAGGATAGAGCGGCCATCGCCAAGGGCTTCCATTGTCGGCAACGTAACTCGACCCACGGCGGATGGCGGGCAACAACGTGAGAAAAAGGAGCCCGGCCAGGGCCGGGAACGCGAACAAGGTCCACTGCAGCACGGGACCTTCCGGATCGCTCAGAAGCGGAGCCATACCCAGTGGGTAGAGAAAGAAGAGTGCGAGGATCAAGTAGTAGGGGCCGCGAAACCAGAGCGGTAGCGCGAGCCGGATCCCCCGCAAGAGTCCTTCACTGACAGCGACGGCAAAGAGAAATCCCCCGAGAAAACACGCGGTCCCCAGCCTCGGATTCGCATTCAAGGTGTTGTCGAAGGTGACCGACATCGCCAGGAACATCATCACAACCAGCAGCAGCAAGCTCCGCGTATCGTCCCAGACCTTGCCACGCCGAATCAACAAGCAAGCCGTCGTCGCCAGGAGCAAGGTGTACCCCGCCAGGCCGAGCATCAGGGCCCAGGTCTCGAACGTCTTGCCGTGGGTGTCGAAAGACATCCGCAGACCGACGAAAACGAGGTCGGCGCTGATCACGTAGAACGGGTTGCTGGTGTACAACCGGAAAACCAGGCCCCGCGAGCCTCGGCGCGGGTTCCTCGGCGCAGACTCAGGACTGACGTTCGACAGGGGATCCGTCATCAGTGCCTCACCGATTTTGAGATGTGATGGAGATGTGGCGATCACCGACTTGCGACTTGGTTCTCCCTGGTTATACAACCAACGCCCCACCCTGTGACAGATGTCACATCATTTTTTTGGGGGATTCGAGTGAGCGACAGGGGCTTACGCTCCGCCTGGTCACTCACCAAAGGGTGTATCCGCCGTCGATCACGAGGGTGGCGCCCGTCATATAGCGCGAGGCTTTGCTCACCACACTTCATAAATAATAGCGTGGCGCTCTGTCCGATCACCAACGTCGGATCCGGCTGTGTGGGTCACTCCCCTGATATTACCAGCGTGGCGAGCGTCATCTGCAGCGACAGCGATGGTCCATCGGCCCGCAGTTCGTCCCCGAAACCAGAACAAACCGCCAGAATGCCGGGCCGGAGCCTCTTCGTTCCCAGGCTTCCCGCCCTCGATTCGACGGTTTCCTCCATGGCTGTCTTTCCTGCCCCACATCCTGGATGAGTGCGACCGCGACAAGGAGCTTGCCCGTCAGGTGGCCGCCGGATAGGGTCAACGGGCACTCGCCAGCCGCCACCAATTCCAACTACCGGCGGGAATTCATCATCCCGTCGCCCCGACTCTACTCAGAAACGAAGCTCTTCGACCAACGGTCGAAGAGCTTCGTTTCTTGAACTTCCGGCTCATTTCGCGCCGTCGAGCCAAGTTCAATCTGCTGCAAGCTGGTGAAGGCTATTCTTCCTCATTCGCCGTACGTAACCCGTTTCGGGCTGTGCCATTTCCACAGCTCAAAAATATTTTAACCATTACAATTCCCCACACATGATGACCGATAGAGTGAGGAAGACCAGCGCGGTCGAGGAACCAGCCGCCGCTTGTTCCGCTTGATTCCGGATCAGATGCCGACTAATTGCACCGTTTGCCATTCGGCGACCGCACGTTACGTTCCACCAGCCCCGCAACCGCGGGGATCAGACAAGCCGTTCCTGCGCGATGAATCTCGCGAGCAGTTTGGCACTGGTTGTTCGATTCTTATGGTCATTACTTCCTTATGGAACATGCTTCCGCACGAAGATGGCGTTCACTTGCGAATTGACGCCGATGTTGCCGCCGCTGCCGACCAGCGGACGGTAGGTCCAGGCATCTCTTTTGTTCTTCGTCAGAGTCGAACTCCAGGTCAGGATATTATTCGGAATCGTAAATCCGATCCGCGGGCTAGCATCGTAGGAATCGAAGCCCTCGGCACCATAGGTGAACAGGCCGTTGGCCAGAGCCGCCTGCGCCTCCTGCTGGGTCGGCAGACGCCAGGTGAATTGATCGGCGATGTCCGCGGCAGCCTCGTAGTGCGGGATGCTGTCGCGATCGGCCTGGGCTTTCGCATAGTTGGCCTCCGCGGCGGCATACCATCGATTCGCAAGAACCACATCACCGGCAGCCAGCGCTGCATCTCCCTGCTGCACCTGCAAGTCGGCATGGGCTTCCGTCTCGGCGGCCGCGGCCGGGAGTTGCACGTCGGCCATTTCGTAGAAAATGTCGGCGTAGTTGGTGGCGGCCGTGACCGCCCCCGACTGGGAGATCCCGTATCCGGAGTGCGTGCTGGTTCCCAGCATGTCGTAGAAGCTGTAGCCCCAAACGAGATTGGTCTGGGTGTCGAGCCAGCCGCCGAGATCAGGCCGCCACTGGTAAATCAGAGCCGATTCCGGCGGGGGCGGGTTGTTGGGCTTGCCGCCGTAAACGTCGGAGAGGGCCCCCTCCGCCACGATCGCCAGACAACACATCGCCGCCAATGGAACACGTCGGAATTGAGGCATCGCAGGTTCCCGTGCGTGAAGACTTGCGGATACGAAGGATAATTCGCCGCCTTCTATCTCCGAATCGCCTGTCCGGCTTCGCCTCCTTACCTCCTTGAGGCGGCGGGGGCTCCACACCGGGGCCTCCAGGCCGCGATGCCTTCCGGGAGGTCCTGGACATCGACCGACCAGGACCTTCGAGCTTCCGTTAAACAGAGTAGAGACCACCCGGCGAGTTGCAAGCTAAAAATTCAAAGATGTCTCCTGATCGCAACAGCTATTAATTTTCGAGACATCTACACGCTCAATTTATCAATAATCCATGACTAATTGGCCGAGGATTTGCTGGTCGTCTCTGATCATGCCGATTCTGTTGCCCGACATCCCTGAATCCGAACGCACGCCGCTGGTCCAGCAGCGGGTCGACATCATCGCCCTTCAGCAGGAGCGGATCCAGCAACTCCAGGACGAGATCGCTCGCCTCAAGGCCCGACCCCGGATCGCTCCCAGCACGCTCGAGTCACCGTCTCGGCCGCCCCGCGACCCCAATGCCAGACGGCCCGGCACCGCCAAGCGTTCCAAGACCGCCCAATTGACCATCACCGAAGACATCCTCGTCCCTCTGGACGACCGTCCCGAGGCGGCCGTCTTCAATGGATACGAGGACTTGACCGGGTGCGGGGGCAGATCTGGGATCTTTACCAGGAACTGAAGGCCTATCGGCAGCACCCGGAGCCGTTGCGAAGTGGGGATCTCGAAGATCAGTTCGAGGCGTTGTGTGGGCAGTAGACCGGCTTCCCCAGCTTCGACGGCGTCCTCAAGGAGATGAGGGCGCACCGGGCGGCGTTGTTGCGAGTGTTCGACCGCCCCGCGGTCCCGTTGCACACCAACCTGAGCGAAGGGCATCTTCGGGACTACGTGAAGAAGCGGAAGACCAGCGGAAGATCAGCGGAAGCACGCGGAACGAGTTGGGGCGTCAGGCGCGGGACACGTTCGCGAGCCTGAAGATAACGTGCCAGGAGCTGGGGGTGAATTCTCTGGGCCTATCTCCAGGACCGCGTGCGGGGATTGGGCCAAATCCCCGACTTGGTGGAGCTGATCCGCCGTAAGGCGGAGGAGACTCTGGCGAGGAAGGCCGCGGCCGGCGTAGGCGGAAGGCGGCGCGATGGGTCGACCGCCAAAGCGATCGTTTCCCAAGACTTCCGCGCTATCCCCGCGCGCCGATACGATGCGCGCTGCGGTTGCCCACGGTTATTGAGAAGCTCCCTACACGTTACCTAATATTGCAGGCCGATTCGCCATACGCCTAGGAAAGCGCATCGTTTGGAGCGGCGCCGGTAAGGCCCCCACCGGCCGCTCGTCTCAGTTGCCGGAGCCGTTGCGGGCGATCCACCTCGCCGGGTCAAACCGGCCGAACCGGCAGTTGAGGTGTACCCCATGGTCTAACGAGGCTCCACCTCAGACCGACGAGATGTATAGCTCGACATCGGCCGGCCGGATCACGTCCAGCTGATCTTCGCCCGAGGCGTCACCAAGCAAACACCGGGCCGGTTCCGGACCCGGGTGCTCACCGAGGGTGTGACGCCTTCGTTGCACATCGACGATGGGGGATTGAGTCGCCAGGCACCTCAGGCGAGAGGCCTGAGAGATTCGGTGAGGATGGGCGTACAGTTCCTGACCCAGTTGAATTCGCCAGGTTTCCCGTATTGCCCACCTTAGGAGCCTGGCTAGGCCACCCGTTTAAGATAGCCGCTCTAGACAAGAGCGGCCCCTTCTTAGCGTTCATCGACTCCCGAATGCGGTAGCTCTCGCCGTTCATCTCCAGGATGTCGCATTGATGGGTCAGGCGGTCTCGTAGCGCCGCGGTCATCCGTTCCCCTGGAGCGAGCGAAAAGGGGGCAATGAGTTCCTCACTCGCTGACCAACTCACCAAAGGGTATATCCCCCGTCGATCACAAGGGTGGCGCCCGTCATATAGCACGAGGCGTCGCTGGCGAGATAGACGGCCAGTGGGGCCAATTCGTCGGGTTTGCCGAATCGCCCCATCGGGATCATTTGCTCGAAGGTTTCGCGAAGTTCGGGACGTTCCTGAAACCAGCGATGGTTCGGCTCGGTCAGGAAGCCCCCCGGCGCAATCGCGTTGACGGTCACGCCGCGAGTCGCCCAGTCGGCGGCCAAGGCGCGGGTGAACGAGAGCAGGGCGGCCTTCGCGGTCTCGTAGCTCCGTCCGCCAATCCCACGGTTGGCGACCAGGCCCGAGATCGAGGCCACGTTGATGACACGACCCCAACCGCGGGGCAACATGGCCCCCCCCACCACCTTCGACCAGACAAAGGCGCTGGTGAGGTTGAGGTCGAGGATTCGCTGCCAGTCGGCTGTCGGAAGCGTCTCGGTCGGGACATCGATCCTCCGGCCGCCAACGTTGTTGACCAGGATGTCAATCGGCCCCCAGTTGTCGAGCACCTGCTGCGCACCGGCTTCACTCGGAGCAGGGGACCCGACGTCAACCGAGAGGATTTCGACCTGACGGCCGGTCGCGATCAGTTCGTCGCGTGCTTGCTCGAGGGAAGTGAGGTCGCGGCCTACCAGGATGAGGTCGGCCCCCGCCTCGGCCAATCCCCGCGCCATGGCGAACCCAAGGCCACGGCTCCCCCCCGTCACGCAGGCGCGTTTGCCATCAAGACGAAACGACTCGAGCACACTCATCGACCTTCTCCCTCGCGAAATCGTTCGTGCCACAGGGGCAGGGGGCATAAATCAGCCGGTTCCCCACCTTGCCAAGTGTCTCAACGGCCCCCGAGTGCCGCAAGCAGTAGGCGACCCGTTGCGCGAACCCCACCGGCCGTTCGAGCCACTCCGCCAGATCCAGGGTGGTGAACGAGCCCCCCCGGACCTCCGGCAGCAAGGCCCAAAGATCGGACGCTTCGCGCAACGTCACCGTCGCCGAGACCTGCCGGAGCCGACGATCAACGACGCCAAATCCCGGCCATCGCCGACGTGGAATCCGGACCTCGTCAATCTCGACGGCCAGTACATCCACGCTCAGGTTCGGATGGGGGAAGACCCGAGCCAGTCCGATGAGGTCGTCGAAAACGTCGACCAGGCTCCCCCGCTTGGGGCTAAGCCGTGGTGACGACTCCGTGCCGTCCTTGCGCGTGCGTTTGACGATCCGACGCGTGAGAATGATCGGCTTGACCACCCGTACCTGATACTCAGGGAGAAGCCGGTGGAGCTTCCCCTCAACGGCCCGAGCGCCCCCGATTGCACCTCGATCAAGGTTCCGTCGGGCGAAATCGCATCGATCCGAAAATCATCGATCGAAACCTCGGAGCGCCCCCCCAGCTCAAGGCCATACCGCTCCTTGAGCTGCCTGTGCAAGCTCGTCTCCACGATCGAAGCGCCTCCTACGCTCGAGGGCCGAAATCCCCGTTTTTTTTTATTTCAATGAGCCCCGACAGGGCGAGAATCGCGATGGTATTCCAGCCTGATCCCCCCGGGCCCTGACAATGCTTCGGACTCGAGAGGGAAATAGGGCCGTGCCGGCCGGGCGACAGCAAACCCACCCGGGGCGGAAACACAAAGCTTCGCCGAACCCGTTTCTCCCCACGTCAACGCGATCGGTCATGGCATCATCGTCGGCCTGACAATTCCCGTAGGGTGGGCACGGCCCATCATCTTAACCTTCGATCTGGCAAAGAGATAAGGGATGGTGGGCCGTGCCCACCCTACGGGAAAAACTGGATTCTGACCGCTAATCCATGGTAAATCGTTGATCAATTCATCACGGGTTAGTCGAAGCTTTGCGCGGAAACCGCAAGAATTCTCGGTGCTTTCGCCCTATCGCGGATCGTTGGTTTTTCCACGCTTACGGCTTCAACGGCTCGACTCCCAGGTCGCGAATCGTCACCAAGGCGCGAAAGTCGAGTCCCTTGGCGGCGAACGCCTCGGCGGCCCCTTCGAGGCGGTCGAGCACGACGATGACGCGAGCGACGGTGCAGCCCATGGCCTCGACGGCCGCGACCGCCTGGAGCGACGAGCCTCCGGTGGTGGCGACGTCATCGACAATCACGACCGCGTTCCCGGGTTCGAGCGGGCCCTCGACGAGCTTGCCCGTGCCGTGCCCCTTGGCCTCCTTGCGCACGAGAAAGCCCCGCCAATTCGCCAGACCGAGAGATCCGGCAATCGCGAGTGTCGCGCCCACGATCGGATCAGCGCCC
This sequence comes from Singulisphaera photorubra, assembly GCF_045290345.1. Classification (GTDB taxonomy): domain Bacteria; phylum Planctomycetota; class Planctomycetia; order Isosphaerales; family Isosphaeraceae; genus Singulisphaera. Next base: position 10,736,889 of record NZ_CP155447.1, read on the forward strand.
ATGGTGAGCCCGCCCACGGCCGAGACGGCGGGAAGGTCGGCCAGTTGCGCGAGGACCCCGTGCCCGATCAGAGCCGCCCCCTCGGCGGAGAGGGTCACCTTGCGACCATCCACGTAGTAGTGCGAGGTCCGCCCGCTCGCCAGGGTGAAAGTCCCTGTTCTCAACGCATCCCGCCGCAGCAGTTCAATCAAACGCGACCGATCGAAGTTTTCCGCCATCGCGCGAACGTACTCCTTTCCCGATTGCAACACGTCCCAATCGACATCGTCGGTCACCCTACCAGAGCCGCCCCCTCAAATCCTAGGGGAGTCTCCGGCAGGCCTTCGGCACGATCGTGAGCGAGATGAAAGGGGGAACGAGCGATCAACCGATGAGAAGCTAAGGAGCGCTGGCCGTTGGCCTTCGATCACACAAAACTCTTCGCGCAAACGGTTCATCCCAATGCCCGTCATCCCCCGCCCCGACCCGAATCGTGACCCGATTGGTCCGTTCTTGCATTACTTGATGGCGGAGTGCGGCGTTTCGCCGAATACCCTGGCGGCCTATCGCTCGGACGTCATGCGGTTCGCTCGCTGGCGAAAGTCCCATGCACCGGGTGCGCTGGCCGAGCTCGACATCTCGTCCCTGGTCGGGTACGTCGATTTTCTCGCTCAGCAAGGGCTCGCTCCCAGCAGCGTCGGGCGGAACCTGGCGAGTTTGTCGACCTTCTTCCGATTCCTGATCTTCGATGGTCGCCTGACGGAAAACGTGGCGAAACTGCTGATGGCGCCGGCGGTCTGGGATCGCCTGCCAACGGTCCTTGGCCCCGGGGCCGTGGATCGACTCTTGGAGGCGCCGAACGCGGAGACCCGGTTAGGGCGGCGCGACCGCGCCGCGCTCGAGACGCTCTACGCGACCGGCTGTCGGGCGTCCGAGGTCGTGGGCCTACGTCCCCGAGACCTCGACCTGAAAGGGGGGTTCGCCCGGTGCGTGGGCAAGGGGGACAAGGAACGAATCGTTCCGCTCGGCGAGCGGGCTCGTGAGGCCCTCTCGTCCTACCTGAGCGTGGATCGTCCGACGTTGGTGACGCGACGGCCGGAGACCTTGACCATTTTCGTCTCGCGGACAGGACGGCCGCTCTCCCGGATCGGGCTCTGGCGAATTGTGAAGGTCCACGCGCAAAATATTGGCCTCCACGCCGACGTCAGCCCGCACACACTACGACATAGCTTCGCCACCCACCTCCTGGCCGGAGGAGCCGACCTCCGCGCCGTCCAGGAGATGCTCGGGCACGCCTCGATCGCAACGACCCAGGTCTACACCCGGGTCGAGCTTAGCCGGCTTCGCGAAGTCCACAGCAAGTTCCACCCTCGATCGTGACCTACCCCGATCACAAAGTTCCTGTGCGAGCGGAACTTGCGGCGACGGCTTGCTCGGATTCGCGCCGCGCCTCGAGTTTCTCCTTGATGACGCCGCGGTAGCTCATCGGGTCAGTCCCCTTGGGACTGGCGATCCCGATCCCGACACACGCATCCACGGGAATGATCCGGACGATCTTCCGCTCCTGATCACCCAGGAGCGCGACCCGAATGTCACTGACAATGGCCGTGTCGTCCCAGTGACAGCGACTGGCCGTGCCGTCCGGCAGGAAGAGCATGACTTCCGGCAAGCCCGCATCGCGAAGCCCCGCCCAGATTTCCGAGATCAGTTCCACCATGTGATGCTCGACTCATTCTGCGAAGACTCGAGGACGGTTCAACTCTCCAGTCGCTGGAGAATGGGGGAAGCCCCCCTTTTCAGGAAAGTCTAGGACAGAAATCCAGTGGGGTGGCATCGAGCCCATCGCGGATGGCCGAATCTATTTCCACTCCTCCCACCTCCTCGTGGCAAACCCGGAACCCAAACCAAAGCCCTCATCCAAGCTTTCCGAAGAACATCTTGCGACAGGACGACATTCTGGATAAGGTAAACACGGTACGTATGCCCCTTTGAGCCGTCGCGGAGGATGGACTTATGACCTAAGTCACTCTCTGCTCCAGACGCTTCCCTTTCCCCCCCCCAACGTACACTGCAATCTCTGAGATTTGCATGATCCGGGCGATTCGGACCCCCCTCATCCGATCGTCGATCGATTACTTCGATTCGTCCGGAGTGAGCTGACGTCATCCACCCCCCCCTTTTTTTGAGATGACCGAGGCTCGTTTTTTCCTCAATGATCTGACCGAGGAACGAGACTTAGGGCTGGATTCGCGGTTTAGCTTACTGATCCATAAAGAAGGATAATCTTCTGGATCAGACCCACTCGTGCGACCGGCCGAACGGCTTAGAGTCAGGAATCGGTACGCCCATCCCCTTGGGCGGCGGGGACGAGATGCATAGCCCAGTTCACGACATCACGAATTCGAAATCTCTTGGCTCATTCGTCGGCAGTCCTCGGTCCGCCTCGCCAGATCCAGCCCTTCAAGGGCCTTGGTTCGCTCGGATCCCCTGCGACCCCACGATCGCGAATCCACCCGCAACAACCACCGTGGGGGCACGACCACTCGTCAGTCGACCGAGACGCTCATCCGGTTCGAGAACTTTCCCCCCCCCCTCCATCGAGCCCGCCACGTCTTCCGCGCCGCTTAGTCGCCGACTCATCAGCCGGGACAATTCCCAGGAGCATTTGCCGATGAACGTCCGTCGTTTCCGGATTCTTGCGATGACAAGCGGGCTAGTTGCCTTCGCCATTGTGACCTTGCCCGCCCTCGCCGAGGAGATTCATGGGACCGTCAAGTCGGTCGATCCGGTCACTAAGCAGTTGACCTTGACCGATGAGGAAGGCAAGGCCGAGATCAAGGTCAACATCACCCCAAAAACCTATGACTCCAGCGGCAAGAAAAGCGTCGTCCTGCAAAACCTCAAGCCCGGCACGAAAGTCGTGGTCACCAATACGATCACGGCCTCGAAGGTGGCCATTGACGAGTCGGCGAATGCACACGACGGATCGAGCGGGAATGGGACGGCCTCGGAGCGTGGAATCCTCGGCGAATTCTGGTACAACTTCCGGCACAACTTGTTCAAACCGCTTCTGCTCTTCTTCTACCTCGGGTTCCTGGTCCCCATCCTCCGGGTGAAGTTTGAGTTCCCCTACGTCATCTATCAAGGATTGACGATCTACCTGCTCCTGGCGATCGGCTGGCACGGCGGCGAGGAACTCTCCAACCTGAACCCCGATGTCCTCGGCTCCGTCTTTGGTTTCATGACAGTCGGGTTCCTCACCAATTTCGTCATTGGCATCGCCGCCTACTTGATGCTCAATGCGTTCACCTCACTCAGGAAAGTGGATAAGGCGACTGTCGCCGGCTACTACGGCTCCGACTCGGCCGGTACCTTCGTGACTTGCCTCGGTGTCCTGGCGTCCACCCACATCCTCTACGACGCATACATGCCGGTCATGCTTGCGATCATGGAAATCCCGGGCTGCCTCGTGGCCCTCTATCTCGTCTCCCGGCTCCGGCATCAAGGGATGGACGCCCTCGGGAACATGCCGGACGAACCGGGCTACGACCCGAAGGCCCTGCCGGCAACGCCCTCGCGGCTTGACGATCACGGCCACGGCGACCACGCCATCGAAGCCGAGACCGAACTCTCGCTCGAGAAGATGGAGCATCCCGACAACGGAAATGGGAACGGGAACGGGAAGAAGCCCGGCGTCTTCTCCCGAAAACTGCTCCACGAGGTCTTCCTCAACTCGGGACTCTACCTGCTCTTCGGCGGGATTGTGATTGGGTTCATCAGCGGGTTGCAAGGCCCCGAGGTAACTCGGGCCGACGACAGCTTCTTCGTCACCCTGTTCCAGGGCATCCTCTGCCTCTTCCTGCTCGAGATGGGCATGACGGCCTCACGGAAGCTGAAGGACCTGCGAGTCGCCGGCTGGCGATACGTCGCGTTCGCCCTCATCGCGCCCAACATCTTTGCCACCACCGGGATCTTGGTCGCCCACGTCTACAGCCACCTGACGGGCACCCACTTCGAGTTGGGCACCTACGTCCTGTTCGCGGTGCTCTGCTCCGCGGCGTCCTATATCGCGGTCCCCGCCGTGCAACGGATGGCGATCCCCGAAGCCAGCCCAACCCTCCCTCTGGCGGCCTCGCTCGGCCTGACCTTCTCTTACAACGTGACTGTCGGCATCCCGATCTACATCGAGCTCGCCAAGCTCGTCCAGCGGATGTGGTAAGCCTGGCCAACTTGCCGGCTCAGTGTACGCAACCGCTGCAGACGCGACTGGAGGTGGCACCTGTCCGCAGTCCTCGAAACGAGGACGAGACCGGTTGCCGCCTGGGCATTCCACACCACTTTCCAACGTCGAAATCGAGGGAAAACCGGAACTTGTTCACTGGACTGAAGAATCTCGGCCCGCTGACCCCCGATCCGCCGCTCATTAATCACGGTAGGAGGTTGTGATGAGGCTCCGCCTGTTCTAAGGTGAGAATCCGCAGGCGACTCCAGCATCCAGCTCCTTTCGGTATTACTCCAAGTTAAAGGGGAGGTCGACGATGCGGACGTTCGGGATCATGGCTCTGACCCTCGGTGCAGCGGTTGTCATTACCACGCCCGCCCAAGCCCAGTTCGGTCGCGGCGGCGGCTTTGGCTTCACCGGCTACAGCCTGCTGTCCAACAAGAGCGTTCAGCAGGAGTTGAAGCTCGAGGGCGATCAAGCCGAGAAGGTCTCGAAGATCGTCAACGAGATCAGCGCGAAAACCCGCGAAAAATTGCAGGATATCCCGCAGGACGAGCAGCGGGAGAAGGGTGCCGAGCTGAGGCGGGCGGCCGAAGAAGAGACGAAGGCAGCCGTCAAGGGCGATCTCAAGGCTGAGCAGATCACCCGGCTCGAGCAGATCATTCGGCAGACTCAAGGCTTGTTTGCCTTCGCCGACCCCACCACCGCCGAGAAGCTGAGCTTGACCGACGACCAGAAGTCGAAATTCCGGGAGCTCGTGCGGGAGAATGGCGAGAAGATGCGGGAAATCCGCCAGAATGCTGGCGACGATCGTCAGGCAGCGATGGAGAAGCTCCGGGAACTTCGCAAAGAGTCGTTGGAGAAGGTTCACGCCGCTTTGACCGACGACCAGAAGAAGGCCTGGAAGGAACTGACCGGAGAGCCGTTCGAGGTCAAATTCGAACGTCGACCCAATAACTGATCGTTCGTTGCTTGATCATCACTTCCTCCAAGGCAAGACCTTGGAGGAAGTGACTTGCTTCCCGGGTGCAGTCCCACCACGTCACCGCTCTCTCAGCTCGCCTGCCAACCACTCGGCCAAGCCTCCGTCAATCCCAGGGCGGGAACACGTCAGGCTCAATCTGATAGCCATTCGCGATTGCGTTCGTCCCATTGAATAAGGCGACCACCGCCATCACCTCGCCGAGCGCCTCCACGTCGAGGCCAAGCTTGCGGACGGCCGCCGTGTGTGAGTTGATACAATAAGCGCAGCCGTTGGTGGCCGACACGGCCAAGGCGATGATCTCGCGGGTCAAGGGGTCAAGCCGACCGGTTCGCCCCTCGGCCTCGGGGTGCATGATCGACTTGAGCCGGGTCCAGACCAGCTCCAACTGGGTGGGATTGGTGGCCAAAACTCGCCAGAAGTTGGGAACGAAGTCGAGCTTCTTCGTCGCCTTGATATCCGCGAAGATTGTGGCGACCAACCCGGTGGCCTCCGACTCTTCCACAAGGCGAACGGTGGCCAATCGCTTTTCCTCCACAAGATCCTCCCTTACGTGACGTTGGTGATCAACAAATCGAAGGTTGCTGACGCGTAGCGCTCCCGTGGTTCGCGTCGGCAACGCCATCAATCTGCCAATTATCGAGCGACGCCGCTCCCTTCTTCAAGGCGGAGTCTCTCGCCAACCCCGAGATCGCTCCAGGTTTCAACCCGGCCCGATGGCCAGGAAACCTCCAGGCGATCGACCCGCGAGGCACCTCCCAACCCCAGAAAGAGGCGGTTCTCCGACGCCGAAAGATAGCTGCCACCACCGACGACCTCGCGAACCAGAACGCGCGGGCCGACGGTCGCCTTGATCCGTGCTCCCACGGCGGGCCCGACCGCTCGGCCAACCAGGTCCAGGACAAGCCAACGACCTCCGTGCCCCTCGTTCCGAAGGATCGCGGCAGGTCGATCAAGGGCGTTGACCACCACGTCGGGCCGGCCATCGCGGTCGAGGTCACCGACGGCGACCCCTCGGCCGAGCATCGACTGACCGAACCAAGGCCCAGCCCCCGCACCTGCATCCACGAACCGTCTCCCCGCGTTGCGAAGCACCGTGGGACGCATCGCGAACGGGACACCGAGCCGGGCGCGGTCGAGGACGTGGCCGTTCGCCTGGAGCAGGTCGAGCCGGCCGTCGCCATCGAAGTCCTCGAGAAGCAGGCCGAAACCAAGCACCCCGCGGGTTGCGACCGTCAGGCCCAGGCTCGCCGATACGTCACGATAGGTCCCCTGGCCAAGGGCCTGAAACGCGACCGTCGATCGGTCGTAAAAGTTACTGACCAACAGGTCGGGCCGACCGTCGTCATCAACATCCCCCCAAGCGACTCCCATGCCAGCCAGGGTGTCACCTTGCCCGTCGAACGCCACCCCGCGCGCTTCACCGACTTCCGCGAACCGCATCCCCCCTTGGTTCTCAAAGAGCCAGCAGGCGCTCCCATCGTTGGCAACAAAGAGGTCGGGGAGCCGATCTCCGGTCAGGTCGGCAATCAGGACACCCAGTCCCCGGCCGCCGGGCAGGGCAATGCCGGCCGCCGCTGAGACGTCGGTGAAGGTCCCATCGCCATTGTTGCGGTAGAGCCGATCGGGCTGCGCGGGAAAGTCTTCGGGGCCGCAGTAATCCCGCCGCCCGTCCGGGGCCGCGCAGTGAGGTGCGGTACTCGGATCAAAATCCAGGTAGTTCGCTACATAAAGATCGAGGTCGCCGTCCTGGTCCAGGTCGGCGAAGGCCGCCGAGGTACTCCAGAGTCCCGACGTAAGTCCAGCGCGGGCCGTGATGTCGACAAATTTCCCGCCCCCCTCATTGCGGTAGAGACGCTGATCGCGCCAGCCGGTGACGAACAGGTCGGCTCGACCGTCGCCATCCACGTCGCCAACTGCCGCCCCCATCGCGTAGCTCGGCCCAGGCGCCCGGGCGTTCTCGGTCTCGTCGCGGAACGTGCCGTCTCGTTGATTCCGGTAGTAACGACAGGGCGGGTCCGCCTTCCCCTCTCGTGCGCCAATCGGGCCGCCATTGCAGAAATAGAGGTCGGGCCATCCATCCTGATCGCCATCGATCAGCGCCACTCCTCCCCCCATGACCTCGGGGAGGTCGTGCCGCTGCCGCGAGCCGGTGTCGAAGCGAAACTTCACTCCCGCCTCAGCGGCGATCTCGCGGAACCCGATCGGCGATGGGTCGGGAGACGCACCTCGGACACCTTGATCACCCCCAAAGCTCATCACCAGAATTAGCAGAACGCGATGCTCGGGTCTTCCCAACGTCATAATTTTGCGGACTCGACTCTCTTCAAAAGCGTCGACAAGGCTGGGGCCGACTGCCTCGCCACCGAACGCCCGCATCCAGTCTACACAAGTCGAAGAACACCATGTCGGGGTCGATGGTTTCCCGGCCCGCTTGAGGGCCGCCCGCAGATCGACGTGCAGACGGTCCTGGACGCCAGTCTCCTCCCGGGCCCACAGGCGTGGGTGCGCCGTCGGGCCGGAGCACCCAGGGGCCGATGGCAATGTCCTCCCCGCGGACGACGGTATGGCCCACCCTTCGTAGCGGGCGCAGTCCTGGGTGCCGGGTCAGTCACCGTACCTCGTTTTGGCATAGCCGTACCGTGAGGCGACGAGAATTGCAAAGGCCGAGAGGACTGGCGCCGTGGTCTCGCGAACGAGACCCTCGGCGACCAACCTCTCGGCCTTGATGGATCGCAAGCACTAAGATTTCTGCAACACTTGCACTAAGGCGGTAAAAGTCCGACGGACGATGAGACCCGCACTCAGCCCGATCAGTAGGAATCGGAGCTGATCGTCTCACCATTGGACTTCGTGCCCAGGCTCCACCAGACGGACGTGGAGATCGCATCCTTGATAAACTTCACGCTGCCATCAGCCAAACCGACGTTGACGCCACCGGAATGATTGCTGGAGACGTTGGAGAAGTTGGCTCCATCGATTCCGCAACCGGGACACCCGAAGCGGCAAGCACCCCATTTGTACTGATTCGAGTTGGGTGTCACAACGGTGTTGATCAGCGAGAAGCCGCTGTTGCCGATCAGCCAGCGGTTACCTCGGCTGTTCTTGAAGTTGGTCGAACCCACACCGGCCAGGTACGCCGCGGTGCAGGCGGTGAGACCCTGCTGAATGGCGGCCGGGGCGATGTTGGCATCAACCTGCTGCGCAGAGCTAGCTCCCGTACCTGGGTCGGAGACGCCAACAATGCCGTTGGTCCGCTTGGTGGCCGTGGCGATGGGATCGCCGACCAGGGCCTCTGAAAAGGCCACGGTGTTGGAAGTCCCGTCGACGACGTCCCGGATACCGTAGCAGAAGCCACGCATCGCGAAGATACCGGTGGTCACGGTCGGGTTCGACTGGGTGTTAGTCCCGGTCGAGCCGTGGTAGCTGTTGGTGTTGTTGGCGCCCGCACCACTGCCCGAGTTCCCGTCGGAGGGGCAAAGGTATGAGGCGAGCTTCGTGTTGTAGGCCGTCGCGTTAACCACATCGGTGGCAACGAGATTGAAGTTGATGGCGTTGTAGACCGCAGTCTGCTCCGTGAAGGGCAGAATGAGACCATGAACACCAATGCTATTCCAGATTGGGTAGGTACAAGGCGACGCCGCACAACTCAGCTGAGAAGATTGTCCCATCGGGAAACGGTCATGCGTCGAATGATAATTATGCAGTGCCAAGCCGATTTGCTTCAGATTGTTCACGCACTGGCTGCGTCGGGCCGCCTCGCGCGCCGCCTGAACGGCTGGCAACAACAAGGCAATCAAGACCGCGATAATCGCGATGACGACAAGGAGTTCGATCAGAGTAAATCCGCGGCGATTACGTTGGAGCAAGGCACCACCCCCTAATGTAAGCAATGATAAGATAGCCTCAAGTCAGAACAGACGCAGACTTTGCTCGCTGTTTTCAAGCTCGAATACGGGCTCAAAACAACACCTCGCGCGATCACTTCTTTTTTCCAGCCTGTGATCTCATAAAATCATCCGAGGCCTTCATTTCGTCCTGAACCGCCTGAGGCGGAGGCGCCACGTCGCCCTGTGCCGTCGACGACGATGACGAATCGCAACCGCTCAGAAAGAGAAGCGGCCCCACGTAGAGCAGGAACGCCAGTGACGCCAGCCGAATCCCGCGCATCATGCTCATCTCTTTTCTGTTTCAGCGAATAAAAATCGACTAGAACACGCATCCCGATGTCTTAATTCATTAACACAGCACAATCGCGCTCGCCGTCCGAGTCACCGGATTGGGTATCTCAAACGCATAGCCAAAATTCGAACGCGTGTGCTGGCAGGAGAATGAATGATCCGTGTCGCACGAAAGTCAGAATACGGACCAACTCAATGTCACCACAAATTACATCAATCAATCAGCCGTGTAAAGCGGTTATTGAAAGAATGGAAAGAACAGTTCGTACACCTATTTAGCCGAAAGATTTTTTCTATTGCGGTACAGCCTTATGGCGATTAGGTATTCCAGTTGGCAGATGTTCTTGCGTTGTCAGATATTGTGGCAATAGGATGGATTGAAAGTCGCCTCAGGAATCTCCAACCGGACCTTCGAATTCCGATTCACTGCGCGTCGTACGCCGGCGAACGTTTCGGGGGCATTCCTGATAAATGAGTACATGGAGCGGTGGCCCAGGGGACCAACCACTGGATCGTTGAAAGACTCACCGGTTCAATGCCGCCCCGCGGAGGAAGCCGGAAGTATTACCCGATGGTTCGAGCCACGACTCCTGTCAGATTGCGATCATCTCGGGGTGGCCGAGGACGCTTGCCCTGATCTCTGCATTTGGGATGACAGCGAACCGTGCCTGGCACTTGCCTCCGGTCGTCCGCAATTGATTGGGAAGTGCGTGGCTGGCCACCGCCGTCGTGCGTGTCAGGCCCGTGACGCGCAACGTTGAGGCTCTGAAGCTGGCGGCGATCGCCGGGGCCGGCGGAATCGCGGGCTGCATCCCTTGATTAGCAAAGACCTGGCCGGTATCGGCCCGATTTCAACCCGGCAGGGCTGGTCTCGCTTAACGGGCGAGTAGCACGATTCGACCTGGGGACCGGACAGAGGCTCGGATCGAGCGACCCGGCAAGCCGTCGGCTGTCGAGCAGGGTTCGTTCAAGCTCCATCCAGGCGACCGGCCAAAGAGTCGCCGCCAGCCCCGATCGTTCAGTAAGGAGTCCCGCATCAATCAACTCGCGACTTGATTGGCGTCCCTCAGGCCGGATCGCGGACGAGGATCGCACGGGTGTAGGCGATTCGGAACCCGCGACGCTCGGCGTTCCGCTGGGACGTGCTGCCGGGTTCCGCCCCCTGAGCAGCCAGGTCGCACCCGGAACGTCGGGCCAGGGCCAGTCGGGCGTGGTGCAAGGCTGCCTGGACGCCTCGGTTGCGATAGGGGGGCAGTGTGGCAGCTCCGGCGAGAAGGGCCACGCCGCGGTGAATCAGGACCGCCCCGCCACCAACCGGTTCACCGTCGATACAGGCCAAAAAGGCCGATGCATGCGCCGCCCCCAGCATGGTCACCGTCATCTCGAGGGCTTCATCGGGTGGTTCGCCTGGGCCGACGAAATTCGAGGCCACGACCCTCGCATAAAGTTCGAGTTCACCTGACCCGATCGGGCGGACCTCAATCTCAGGCGTGAGTGGAGTTTCGGCGTCGTCACTACCCAGGGGCAAGATCAGGAAGTTTTCAAATCCGGCAATGCGATAGCCGCGGCGGCCGAGACTCTCGACGAACGACGGGTCCGCCAGTGGGCAAACGACGACCCGGGCGGGTTCCCCTCGACCGAAAAAAGCGGCCTCCATCCGGTCAACGTCAGCCTCGGTCACAGCGCCGTGCAGGCCGATCGCCTTGGCCTCCGTCAGCGGCGAGCCGGCCCCGGCGAAAATCACACGCCCCCCCGCCACGACCTCCACCGCCACATCAACCTCGGGCCGTCGCCGAGCGAGTTGCCGGAGGAACGCCTCGGCCGCGAACGTTTCCGCCTCTTCAGCCGTCTCGCCAACTCCATGTTGGACAAATACATGGCCAAGGGCGACCCCTCCGGATCTCCAGCGTGCTCAAGGATATCACGTGAGCAGTAACCGTCGCGTGAACCCCGTTCGCTGACGATGCCGGCCCCTATTTGACAGATCCCGGCACCCGGCGTCCAGGAGAAACCGCTCGAACCTAGCCAGGCGAGAAACGTGAGCTCCCTTTGTCTTCAGACGACATCAAAAAGCAGGGCGTTCACGCTCCCCTGAATATCTCAAACAGGAAACCCCTCTCCCCGTTGCACGGGCCGCCCGTTGAGAAACACCCGCTGTCCGCTGACCTCCGTCAACAACAGGCTTGTGCATGGCCACCCGTCGGTGTAAACTAACATCTTAGTCGTACTTTTGTACGAGAGGCGAAATTCCTCCCACGCCGCTTTCAAATCTCGTGGGTGAGCTGCGAATCGCCATGCTTGTGAGTCCGGTCGCGGCGGTGGCACTTCTCGGTGACGGCACGGATCCCCGAGGAAGGGATACCCTGCAGTCGACGCTTTCCTGGGCGATCGAGCAAGTCACGTGATTTGAGCAACTCTGGAAACATGTCGTGGCTCAGTTGGGGCTCGCCTGGCTTTGCAAAACTTCAGTTCCTAAGAAATGTCCCCTTCGCACGTTTGTCGATCAGGTCCCATCGCAATCGCCAAATCATCACGTATCCGAAATCGCCAGGCCGTTTCTCGACCCGGGCAATGACCGCTCCAAGGCCCAAGAGCCCGGATCAAGATAGCCACAACCACATCAAGACTTTGTGATTCATGTTCGGGAGGAATGCGATGATTCTTAATCTCACTCGCGCCCTGTACGGAATCCTCGGACTCACCGTGAAGTCCGTCCTCCTGGTGACAGGTGCTGCGATCATCGTGGGGCTGAGCTTCGACGAGAAGAACGCCCCCCTCCTTCATGGGGACGCGCCCCATGCCAAGTCGCAAATTGTGCGAGACGACCGAGGCAGAATCACCGTCCTGTTGGAGCACAAGGAAGATGAAGGGGATAGCTTCACCAGGTTTATCCTCCGAGACAAAGAAGGTCGCCAATTAATGGATGGCCAAATTTATCAAGACAGATCGATCTTATTCAGCCTGGGCGATTCTCGAAAGAGCGGGCGCGTCCGGTCGGTCGGCTACTCGAACATGAGTGGAAAAGTCTGTCTCGGCGTCTGGAACGGAAAAAGCCAATACCTGCTCTCGGCAGTCGAAGACGGTTCGTCCAAGTTGGAACTGGTTGACATGGATACGCAGTTCCATCGCCGGTTCCACGTCACCCCGGAAGGCGACTTCATCAACGACCTGCCGGCGGACTGAGGCAACCCATAGAGCGGTTTGCGATGGGCGCGGACACCGCAACGCAAAGCAAATCTCAGAAATAAGCATTCCTTGTCACTGTACAAAAAAAGAAAGCCAGGGACTTTCGCCCCTGGCAGATCACGCTCGCCCGGTTGGAACGACAAAATCAAGGTTCAGGACGCGGGTCCGAGGAGGTCTTTGACAGCCTCTCGCTCGGCTTGCAGTTCCTTGGCGGAGGCATCGAGGCGGACTCGGGCCTCTTCGTCGATCTTCAGGCCCGGCACGATCGACCAGCGGCCGCCGTCCGACGAGATCATCGGGAAGCTATAGATCAGGCCGGCGGGAATGTTGTAGCTGCCGTCAGAGACAACTCCGGTGCTGAACCAGTCGTCCCCCTTCGAGGGGGTCGAGAGTGAGCGAACGCTGTCGAGCGCTGCGTTGGCCGCCGAGGCCGCCGACGAGGCTCCGCGTGCCTTGATGACGGCGGAACCGCGCTTGGCCACGCCCGGAATGTACTCGTCGGTGAACCAGGTCGGGTCGTTGATGACCGTGGTCGCTGGTGCGCCGCCGATCTTGGCGTTCTTATAGTCGGGATACTGGGTGTCGCTATGGTTGCCCCAGATCGTCACATTCGTGACGTCCGCGACGGGAACGCCCGCCTTGACCGCGAGTTGGGAGGCGGCCCGATTCTGGTCGAGCCGGGTCATCGCGAACCAGCGCTCGGCCGGGATTTTGGGGGCATGCGACTTGGCGATCAAACAGTTGGTGTTGCACGGGTTGGCGACAGTCAGGATCCGGACGTTCGGCCCGGCGGCGTCGTTGATCGCTTTGCCCTGCCCAGTGAAAATCGGCCCGTTGGCCCGAATCAGGTCGGCGCGGGTCATTCCTTCCTTGCGAGGCAAGCCACCGACGAGGATGACCCAGTCGGCTCCCTCGAACGCCGTGGTGGCCTGATCCGTCGCCTTGACATCCGTCAGGAGCGGGAAGGCGCAGTCCTCGAGTTCCATCAAGGTGCCCTTGAGGCTGGGCAATGCGGGCGTGATTTCCAGGAGCCGCAAGGAAACGGGCTGGCTCGGCCCGAAGAGACCTCCCGAGGCGATCCGGAAGATCAGAGCGTAGCCAATCTGGCCTCCGGCTCCTGTCACGGCGATACGAATGGGTTCGGTCATGGTCGAGCAGTTCCTGAAAAAACAATTCGTCTCGAAAGCAGGGACAAGTTCGCCGCCCCGCACCGATCGGCCCCCTCCTCGCAGGATGCGACGAAGTCCACTCTGACTTCGTCGGCCGCGACAGACCCAATCGGTGGCGATCGGCGAGCGGTTTCACAATTTCCCGCTCATCTTACCAGAACAACGCGGACTTCAGTGAGCAGTCGTTTCCGTCGCCGGGGAAGGGCGTGGCGAGGCCTTCAGTTTGGCTTGCATCAGGGCCATCTCGCGAGGCAAATGCCGGGCTCCCGCGAGCAGAACGATCCCGGAAAGCAGGAGCGCCGGGACCACCATCAGCAGGCCCGCGACGATATTCTCGGGAGGATGACCCGCCACCTGAGTGGGCACCGCCCCGATCGCCTTGAGGAACTGGCCGTAGGACGAGGCCATCGTTTCCGGGTCGCCAAAGAGATCGGCCGCCTTGCCAATCAGCCAGGGGGACCAGATGTCGCCAAGAAAGTGGATCGCGAAGGTCGAGATCGCAAAGGCGGCGGCCCGAAGGTTGGGCTGAACCACGTTGGCGACGATCGCGTTGCACGGCCCCGTATTGACGAACATGAGCGCTTCGGCGGCGAAGATCATTGCATAGATCATCGGCTCAGAGGTCAAGAAAAGGGCCAGAAGAACGAACGGGATCGAGGCGAGCATGCTCAGGCCAGATACGAGGAAGAGGGCCTGAGGCCTCGTTTTCGCCAGGCGATCGGTGAGCCAACCTCCCAGGGTCATCCCCACGATGGCAGCCGCGAACGTGCAGAGGCCCAGCATGGTCCCCGCGCGTTGCTGGTCGAAATGCCGGGTATTGAACAGGTAGTTCGGAACCCAGACGAGCATTCCGCCGATGCCGAACGTGTATGCGGCCATACCGAAGACCGAGTAGGTGTAGGACGAGTTGACCATCAGGTCGAGATAGTCCTCACGCGTGGCGCCCGCTTTCTCGTGGGCTTTGAGCCGATCGACCGAAATTCCCTCGCTCGCCCCTCGCACCGGCTCGGGGAGCAAGAACGCGAAGAAGGCCGCGACCAGGCCAGGCACACCGACGACGTAAAAGGCCATGTGCCAGCCATAGTTCTTCGCGACGAGCGGCCCGAGGCCAATCCCCAACGCGCTGCCGAACGGCATCGCGAGGTAGAACGCCGATAAGACGCGGGATCGCTGGTTGCGTGAGAAGACGTCGATCAAGATCGTGGGGGCGATGACCCCATAAGTCGCTTCGCCGATGCCGAGGATGCTCCGCGCCAGGATCAGGTCCCCGTAGCTTCGGGCCAGGCCGCTGCCGACCGTTGCCAGACTCCAGAGTCCCACACCGAAGGCGAGGAGCCAGGTTCGGCGATAGCGATCGCCCAGCCAGCCCATCAGCGGGCTGAAGAGGGAGTAGCTGATGAGGAAGACGCTCATCAGGAGTCCCCACTGCTCGTTCGTCACCTTCAAATCATCCCTGATCTGAGGCTGGATCGAGACCAGGATGTTGCGGTCGAGGTAGTCGAGCAGATTCATCGCGAACAGGATGACAAAGGCCGTCATCGCCCCGCTGGACGCCCGCTTGGCCAGTCCAACTTCCGATGAATCGTGAATACTCGCGTCGGTCATGTCCTGGGTCCCTCGCGCATCGGTCTCAACTAGAACGGGCCGATGCTACGCCACGGCTCCGCCAAGAGTCTAGAGGTAAAGCACGCGGAGTGGAGGCTTAACGGCTTCACTCCGAAAGAGTTCAGTCCTTGATTCGGACCAAAAGCCGAAACGTTTGCAGGAGGCGCTCGAAGCTGGCCGCGCTGATCGACCGGGGGGAACGAACGCGGATCAGCTTGCCTTCGTCCTCGTCCCAGAGTTGGAGGTCGATGCGAACCTCGGCCGGAGCAGGGCGGGGCAGGGAAGGTGCCGGAGCGGGAGCCGGCGTTACCGCCAACGGGGGCGCAACGGGCAGGGGGGCAGGGGGACCGTCCGGATGGAGGACATGGTCGGCTCCCAGAGCCCCGGCGAAACGGGCCGATTCGAGGAAGGCCTCGGCCGCCTGCTTCTTGGCCGTGGCGATGATCTGATGGTTGTGGTAGAGCACGTTGCCGAGAATTTCAGGGTCGGGAACCCGCTTCCCCGCCATTCGCTCGGCCAGTTCCGCATACAGCGGTGGCTTGAGTAGCGCCTGGCGGTGAAGTTGTGGCACTTCCGCCGGATCCACCGGGTGGAGGATCGTCCGCGCCAGGGGAGTCAGTCCGTAGCCATCGCCGGTCAGGGTCAGCAAGCCGAACTGGCGTGCCGCACTGAGCCGCGCCGAGAACGTGTTCGTCTTGATGTTCTTGTAGCCCAACGCCGAAGCAATTGCGGTGGCCGTCAGGCCATCGAGACCGAGGCCGTCAATTGACTCGCAAAGCTTGAGGCTCTCGGCCAGGCTAACGCCAGGATAGCGTGTGCTCCGCTCGCGTTTGGAGCGATGCGAGGACGCAGCCGAATTCTCATCGTCGTTATGATCGGACATATTCGCTCGCCAACCTCGGAACACCTTTTTTTTCGGAGCGTCGCGTCCCCGTCAGCAGGCTTACTTGAGCCTCGGGTCACTCAGCTTGGTGCTGCTTGTCGGTCCGTCGGATCAACGAGACTTCCAGCATCGGTGATGACCGTCAGCCGAAAGTGTGCCCTCAGCTTGCCTGCTTCCCATCGGCCTACCGTGAGAGGCTCCTGACCGGAGTCGCTTTCAAGGATTCAAGATACGCGATCAGGTCGGCAAAGTCTTGCCCGGAAAGTCCTTCGGCCAGTCCGGTCGGCCTCGGGGAGACAACGCCTTTGGCCGTGGATCTGATCACGGGGAATCCGGACCCGCTTGGCGTCGGCATCGTCGGGGGAATAAAACGCAACGATCGGTGACTGGGCGAGAATCTCGATGGATTCCGGGCCGGTCGTATCCCCTCGGCCCCGGGTCATTCCTCGGACGCGCCGACTTCGAGGGAAGTACGGCCGGGCCGGCCGGGCGACTGCAACCCCACCCGGGACGGATACCGCAAGAATCATCGGTACTTTGGCTCCGTCGCGGATCGTTGGCAAGCCGTACAATAAACTCGGCCGCGACCTTGGCGGAGTCATCGAATCGGCCCCGATCTATCGCGAGTACAGGTGGGCGATTGGCGAACCTCTCAAGATCTCGAGGCGGCATCATCAATTACGTGCAAAACCACTCATCGCAGTTCCAACTCATCGGCCAACTCGCCATCGGGAAAGTTGGATCTGAAGCTGGATGCAGGAAAAAAGGGGCCAAGAGCCGATTGGGCTCTGCCCCCTTTCTGGTTGGGAGGCTGATGCGTTCTCTGGTCGCCCGGTTCCCTACAGTCTACTGCGAGGGTTTATTGGCCGGAGTCTCCTTCAAGGTCTCAAGATAGGCGATCAGGTCGGCAAAGTCTTGTTTGGAGAGTCCCTCGGCCAGCCCGGTCGGCATCAGGGAGACATCGCTTCGCTTTCGATCGTCGATCTGATCACGGGGAATTCGGACCCGTTTGGCGTCGGCATCTTCGATCTCAAGCGCTTCGGGGGTGTCACTCTTGATAATCCCAGTGAGCACACGTCCGTCCCCGGTCGCCACCACGACCGGCTCGTAGCCCGAGGCGATCTGCGCGGAGGGGAAGAGGACCGAGTTGATCAACTCAGGGCGCGGGTACTTGGCCCCGATGCTCGACAGTTCCGGACCGACCGCTCCTCCCTCTTTGCCCACGGCATGACAGCGAATGCAGGCCAATCCTTTCAGATCCTGGAAGAGTGAACGGCCGCGTTCCGCCTTCCCTTGCCCCTCCATCGCGAAGGCCCGAAAGCCGTCCGGATCGAACCCGCCCTCCGCCGGCGCTTTCAGGAAAGCATAGTCCGAGGGCGTCGCGAACCCGAGGGCGAATTGCCAAGGGCCGCCACGATTGCCACATTTGATCAGAATTCGATTCGTCCCTTCAACCAGGGAGACGTCGACTCGATGTTTCTCATGCTGAAAACTGTCACGCCCCTGGAAGTCATAGACCTGTTTGCCGTTGAGCCAGACCGTGAGTGTGTCGTCCGATCCGACAGCCATCTGCGTGGCCCGCTTTGAAGGGCTCGGAAACTCGGCGTAGCCGAACACGGCCCGGTCCTCCAAGCTCGAGTAGAGCTTGTGCAGGTCGATCCGCCCCTGTTTGTCCGCCAGCTTGGCCACTTTCCAGGCAACTGGTTCGTCCTGTGCGCCAACCAGTTCCGCGAGGAAATCGACTGGTCCTTCCACCGCCACGGGAGGCGCGGCGTCGATCGCGAACGGACCGGCAAGCCGCCAGGCTTTCACCGGCTGGAGCGAAGTGTAGACCTTCCGTAGCTCTGGTACGATAGCCGGGGGAAGTTCATGCCGGGCGGCGAGTTGATCGAGCACCGGGACCGCCTCCGCCTGGATCCGCCCAAGAGCGTCGGCCGAAACCTTGCGAAGGTCGGGACTCTTGTCGGCCAGGCCGGCCAGATAGACTTGCAAGGCCAGCAGGTCGGGCATGGCGGCCAGGGCACGTGTCGCCTCGAACCGGGTCTCCTTGGCATTCGCGGCGGCCATTAACGCGGGGATCGCCTCCCGATCCGCCAGCGCCCCCAGGGCAACGATCACGGCCTTGCGGACCTCAATTACGCGATCGTCCAGCAACGCCCGCAAGGGAGCGCCCACCCCGGCGAGTTGACCGATCTTTCCCAGGGCTTCGGCCCCGGCCGCCCGGACCTCGGGCGACGAATTTCCGAGCGCCTCGACGATCGTCGCAACGGCGGCCTGAGCTTTGAATCGCCCCAAGGCCAGAATCAGCCGGGCCTGCCTCGAGGGGCCGGCCTCCCCGTTCTTGAGCAGGTCGACGAGCGCGTTGACCGCCACGTCGGACCCGATCAACTCGACCGCCTCCAGCGCGGAGTCACGGACCGGCTCAGGCGTCACCGAGGCGCGGATCGCGGCAATCAAGAGGGGCAGCGATTCTTTGTCCTCCAGGGCGCCGAGCGCCTTGATCGCCGCCACGCGGACCGAGACGTCGGGATCGCGTTCGACCTGGCCCCGCAAGGTCGGGAGCGCCTCGCGATCACCGACTTCGCGAACCGCAGTCACCGCGGCGAGCCGCACCGCGACCGCCTGATCGCCCAGGAGGCTGCGAATCCGCTCGAGCACGAATCGGGTTTGCTCCCAGTCAACCACCTTGGCCGGAGGCTTGCCGGCGGCCGGCCGGGTCCCCCACCAGCGGCCGTCCCAAGGACTGGTCTTGCGGTGCACCTGCGAGAGATACAGGACGGCCTTCGCCCGCTCGTCGACGTCCTTGCGATCGTCGTTGGCGTATTCGGCAAGCGTCTGGGCAGCGCCCTCCTCGTAGACCAGTTCCATCGAGGCCAGGAGACCGGCGCGGACCTTCGGGTTGTCCGAGCCCAGCCCACTTGCCGCCCCTTTCCAGTCGCCAATCCGCCGGAGTGCCTGGCGAGCACTCCAGGCGATGAAGTCTTCGGGCGCGGCCAACAAAGGGAACAACGGCCGGACGCCATCGGCGTGCCCCAGTCTGCCGAGTGCAATCACGGCTTGGAGCCGGACCACCGGGTCGGAGTCGGCAAGTCCGTCGGCCGCCAGAGCCACGGCCGTCGGTCGTGCCGGTTGACTCGAGAGGCCGAGAGCCCTGACCGCCTGAGCGCGGAGGTCGGCCTCGGGCGCCTTGAGCACCTCGGCCAATACCGCTTCGATCACCGAGGGTTCGGGCGCAAGCGCCACGCTCACCCAGATCAGATGCCGCCGCGCATTCGCCGGGGTCGAGCCGTCACGAAGCGCCGTCAGGACAGGGTCGATGGCCTCGCGCCCCTTTGCGATCAGAGCCGCTTGAGCCCGCATCCGCTCGCTGAACGCCGGATGGCCGAGTTGCTTGATCTGGGCGTTGACCGAGTCCGAGTCCCGACCGCGCGGAGGCGACTCGACCGGATCTTTGTGGGTGATCGCAAAAACGCGGCCCACTTTCTCGGTCTTGCTCCCCCAACTCCCCATCCCCCAGTCGGCCACGTAGAGGGTACGACCGTCGTGGGAGAGTGCGAGGTCGATCGGCCGAAAATTCGAGAGACCGTCGGCAACCGCGAAGTCAATCTCCTCGACGACCTTGAAGGTCGCCCCATCGGGGGCGAGCCGGAAGGCATGAACCTTCCCTTTCCCCCACTCGGCCCAGAAACCGACGCCCCGGTACTTCTCCGGCCAGGCATCCTCCTTGTAGAGCACTGCGCCACAGGGAGAACCCCCACCGTACTCGGCCATTCTGGGAAGATGGCGGTCAGGGCGGTCGTGATAGTCATACGGATAGCCGTAATAGCCCCCGTCGACATGATGGGTCAGACGGGTCCACCAGCCGAGTCCGTCATCGGTATTGTCATAGGTAAACAGATTATCGCGATCGTCGAGGTTCGGTTCGAGGTGGTTGCGAGTGCCGGTCGAAACCACTTCGAGTCCAGTGCCGTCGGGACGGCAACGGCAGGTTCCGCCGCCGACGATCTGGATCGTGCGTCCGTCGGGCCCGGTCGCCTTGGGAATGCCCTTGTCGCCAACGGAAATATAAAGATATCCATCCATTCCGAATTGGATACCCGAAACGATGTGGTCGTTGAGTCCCCGGTTATCGGTCGGTCCCAGGTCCTTGAAGAGTTCACTGCGGCTCTCGGCCTTATCGTCACCATCGGCGTCGCGCAGCACGCTGAGGAAGGGCATGTGCGAGACATAGAGTGCCCCGTTGTGCCAGGCCATGCCCTGGATGGCCCGAAAGCCGTCGGCGTAGACGACTGGGTCTTTGCCGTCGCGAAAGAGGAGGATCCGCCCATGGTTGGCCTCGTAGGGTCCGACCTGATCCATCGGATCTTCGGCCACGAACAAGGAACCGTCGGGGGCGGTGCCGACCTGGCAGGGATACAAGACCGCCGGGACAGTTGCGACCAGCCGAACTTCAAACCCTTCGGGAACCTTGGGCAGCGCCCCGGAAGCCGTGCCCCCCAGGCCGAGCACAATGACCGATAAAGCGAGTGCGGGTAGAGCCCGCCTGAATCGAGCGAACGGCATAAGCAGGTTCCCATCTCGGGGAAGCAGGATGAAGGCGAGTCCGGGGCGACGATGCCAGCGAGGTCTGCTCTCGTGCAGGAGCGGGGGGCGAGCCACATTCTAACTTCACAGCGCTGTCAACCAACGAAATTTTTCTCCCTCTGAGTTGCTCGCTTCTTCAAACCGCGCCACTGCCCAGGCAATCTTCTCGGAAAGCGGGTGTGTGGTTGCGCTTGACAGTCCTTGAGCCGCTGGCCGATACTGAGAAGGTAAGCGTCCCTTCCAAACACCCTCCTCATCTCCAGTCTGAAGCGAATCGAGCAACAACCAGGAATCAAACGGGACAAGGTTGGGCGACGAGAGCCCTCCCAGGACGGAACGCGAGTCAAGGCTGTTGTTTGTGGAGAGACCATCAGCCATGAGTGAGCCCGCCGTGTTGGCGGATCATATCGACGAACAAAGCGAAGCGATTCTCGCCATCTGGCGGAGCATCGTCGAACGCGATGACGATTGTCCCGAGGTCGGACGACTGTCGCGAGCCGAGTTCAACGATCATATCCCGGATCTGCTCGTGCGATTAGGGGATCGGCTTCGGGGTCGGCCGTTCAGTACCACAGCCGAAGGGAAACTGCACGGGGCTGACCGCTGGGCTCGTGGTTACAACATCGCCGAGGTCGTTGTGGAGTTCGGGCATCTCCGCACGGCGCTGGCGCGAGCGACCCTCGAATTCGCCCACCAGCATCAGTGGAGCCTCGCAAAGCTCAACTCCGCCTACGAGTCGATTAACGAGGTCCTGGATGAGGCAACCGCCGTGTCGGTCCGCCATTTCCAGGAGGTAAGCCGGTCGGAAACGCAGAAGGCCTTGTCAGAGGTCAAGCAACGGCAGAGCGCGATCGAAGACGCCTGGATCGCCGCGAAACTCGAGAAGTCGAAGCTCCGCACGATCCTCAACAGCCTCCCGCTCGCAGTCTGGGTGGTCGACCTCGAAGGAACGGTCATCGGAGTCAATGAGGAGGCTGAGCGGCTCCCCATTTTCGCCCAAAAAGAGAAAGTCGGGCGGACGAG
This sequence comes from Singulisphaera photorubra, assembly GCF_045290345.1. GTDB lineage: Bacteria > Planctomycetota > Planctomycetia > Isosphaerales > Isosphaeraceae > Singulisphaera. Next base: position 10,758,703 of record NZ_CP155447.1, read on the forward strand.
CGTCCATCATCTTGGGTCGGAGAACAAGATTCTCCGCCCCGATGGGACTCCGCTTACCCACGAGGAACTCTCGATCCTCCGCGTGCTTCGCGGTGAGCCGGCGTCCCAAGAGGAGTTGATCTGGGTCATCCAAGGGGAGGCGCGGACTGTCTCGATCAAGTCCGCCCCCTTGACCGATGCCGCCGGCGCAATCCTTGGGGCGGTCTCGGTTGTCCAGGATATCACCGAGCGCAAGCAACTCGAGGCCCGACTCGCCACCTCCGAGGCCCAGTTCCGAACCATCGCCGAAAAGTCGCCGGTCATGATCTGGCGGACCGACGTCGAGGGCCGGTGCGACTACGTGAATGAAACCTGGCTCGACTTTCGCGGCCGAGGCGCCCATCCCGACCTGAGCGAGCACTGGGCCAGCGCGGTCCACCCCGACGACCTGGAACGCTTTCAAGCCAGTTACCGCGAGGCCTTCGCCCGCCGCGAATCGTTCGAGATCACCTACCGCCTGCGAAGCAGTGACGGTCAGTTCCGCTGGATCAACGACCGAGGCACCCCGTACTCCGATCCGAAAGGCACGTTCCTCGGCTACCTCGGCTCGTGCCTCGACATCACCGAGCGGATCAACCTCGAAACCTCGCTAAAACAACAGCGCGAACTGGCCGAGGAGAGTTCGCGGCACAAGACCCACCTCGTCTCCGCGCTCTCACACGACGCACGCACGCCGCTCAACGCGGTCGGCCTGGCGGCCCAACTGCTCGAAATCCACTTCGACGGGGACGCCGATGCCGAGGTCCAGATCTGCCTACGGACGATCCGCCACTCGGTCCGCAACGTCCTCGACCTCCTCGGAGACCTGCTCAACCTGAGCAAGATCGACGCCGGTGCCTTGCCGGCCGAGGTCTCCCGATTCCCACTCGAGCAGGTCCTCACCGAGTGCGTGGCCAGCATCGAACCACAAGCTCGGGTCAAAGGGCTCAAAGTTCAGCTCGAACCCGGCTCGCTCGCCGGCCTTAGCCTCGAGACCGATCGATCAAAGCTCAAGCAGATCCTCAGCAACCTCCTTTCCAATGCCTTGCGATACACCGAAAAAGGCCAGATCCGAATCTATGGCGAGCTTACGGAGGACCAGATCCGGATCGCGGTCGAAGACACGGGGATTGGGATCAGCCTGAGCGATCAGGGGCGGATCTTCGAGGAGTTCGTCGTCCTCGAGGACGCCCAGCGGGCCGAGGGAGGAACCGGGCTCGGACTGGCGATTTGCCGCCGTCTGGCGAGTCTCCTGAACGGAGAGATCACCTTGCGTAGCACCGCCGGCGTCGGCAGCACGTTCACGCTGGTCCTCCCCAGCTCGGCCCTGACCTTGAACCAGCCCGCCTCCGAGTACGACCATCGCTTCGAGTCCCCCGCGTTTCCCTCCGGCGCGATCCTGGTGGCCGAAGACCACGTCGACAGCCGGCAGGCGCTCGCCCGAGTGCTCCGCCGGATGGGCTATCGCGTCCTCGAGGCAAGCAATGGCCGCGACGTACTCGCGGTCGCCAAGCAAGAACGCTTGCTCGCCGTCCTGATGGACGTGAACATGCCTCTCATGGACGGCATCGAGGCCACCCTGACACTCCGCGCCGACCCAAAACATCAAGCATTACCGATATTCGCACTCACCGGCGACGTCACTCTGGTCAACCAGCACCGAATTGGCGAGGCCGGGGTCAACGGCTACCTGGAAAAGCCGGTGACCTGGGAAGCCCTCAAACAAGCACTCGGCACACTCGGCAATCCGACTTAGGTCGTAAAGCTTCGCCGAACTCGTTTCTTCCTACGCCAACGCGATCGGCCATGTCCTCATTCGTCGGCCTGACAATTCCCATCGGGCGGGCACGGCCCACAGTCTTAACCTTCGCTTCGGCAAGAAGATAGGGAGGTGGTCCGTGCCCACCCTACGGGAAAAATCGGTGTCTGGCCGCTGCCCCATCGTGAATCGTTGATCAATTTATCACGGGTGAGGCGAAGCTTCACACTCTACAAGACCGCGATGATCACGGCAGTAAGAACGCCCAGGAGGACTGCGATCAGCAAAGGTCTCCAGGGTCGGAGCCGCAGGCTCTGGCGAACGATCGTTTTCAGGATCCGCCAGCCGTCACGAAAAAGATTGAGCTTGCTGGCCGTCCCGGCGATTCGCGGATGATACGGAACGGGAACCTCCACCGTACGCATCTGCCGCGCCACGGCTTCACTCGCCAATTCGGTCTCGATCTCGAACCCTTCGGACCGGAGCGACACGGATTCAAGGAACCGGGGGCCGAAGACTCGATATCCCGATAGCAGGTCGCCGGGGCCACGGCCAATCAGGACGCGGAACGCCCCTCGAATCAGGACATTGCCCAGGCCTCGAAGTGGCGTCATCGCCCCCGGTTCGGCGACCGGAATCCGCGCGCCGATGGACATGTCGGCCGTGCCGTCGAGGATCGGCCTGAGCAAGCGGCCGATTTCCTCGGCCGGATAGGTGCCGTCGCCGTCGACCATGATGACGGCGTCGCGGTCTTGAAGGTGGTGGAACATTGCCTGGACGGCATGTCCCTTGCCTTGGCGAGGCACATCGACAACACGCACTCCGAGGTCGCGTGCGATGGCGCCCGTGCCGTCGCTCGAGTTGTTGTCGAAGACGACGATCTCGGCGTCGGGAAGCGCGGACCGCCACTCGGCGATCACCGTGGCGATTGCCGCGGCTTCGTTGTAGCAGGGGATGGCGACGGCAACTTGAGGTGAAATGGCGTCGGGCGACTCGTTCAAGATCGTCTTCCGGGGGCGGCCGAGGGAGGGAATGAAATGAAAACGTCTCAAGTCTCGGAAATGCCAACCGGGCGGGCCGCGAGGAGACTGTGATCGCCTCGAATCGATTTCGCCCCAGGCTCAATCCAGACCAAGGTCATACACGAAGCTGGTCTCCTCGGTCAATTCGTTGGGGTCAACGCCCGCGTGCTGACCGACAAGGGTTCGAATCGCTTCCCAAACCTCACACGAATTCCATTGCTTGTCAATTTTAACCATGTTCCCATAATTCATCGCAACGACATGATGAATCATTCCCCTCACCGATTGACAATCGTCGGGAAGGCAGACGGCGAGTGAATCCATTCCAACCAGGATCTGACCGATCGCAATCAAGCCAAAGATGGCCAGTGGAAACCAAACGGCCAACTGGTTTGATAATCCAAAAACAAGCGAAGCTGCGCCGGTGATCAGCGAAGCGAGCAGGGATCCGACCACGACCACCCCAACCCAGGCTGGAAACTGTAACCAGGGGAAATCCAGGTTGGTTGCGTTCTCCAGTTGATTCCAGACCCGCCTGCGGTCGTTCGACGCAATCAGATCTTCGATGGCTGTCGAGGGGCGGACGCGATCGCGCTCAATCCCAAGTGTTTCGCCCAGCGCACGGCGCAGGCGGTAGAAAACCATGGCACTCTTGCACGTGGGAAAGGGAGACTCCTGATCGGCAAGTTTCGTGAGTACGTAGCGATACAATTCTCCGACCGTCGTGATCTTCTCGCCATCCCGGTTATTGATCGTGATACCGAAGGCCTCCTCGGTTGCGATCGCGATCTCCACGAGGTCGAGGCCCATCGGTATCCTCTTTTTTTATTTGATTGGGATTTCATATCACGCCAACATCGCCGTTGCCTCCGCGTGAGCGCGGAGGCAACGGCGGAAAACCCAATCTGGCCCCGCCGCAATCAACGCGACGCGTCTTTCGACTCTTCGACGCTGAACTCAACCGGCCGATCGGCGACCAGCGTCGTCACCAGCGCGGCGTTCGGATTCCCGGCGGCGCGAATGAGGAGGTCACTCGAACCTTTGGGAAGGCGGACGAAAACGGACCGAGGCTCGTTCTCCTGGCTCTGGGGAAGTTCCAGTTCCTTGCCGTTGAACCAGACCTTGAGATCCCCCTTGGTTTCAAGCACAAGTTGGGCATCCTGCTCGACCGGCGAACCGACCGGGGCGTGCAGATAGACAACCTGTTTGGGATCGGCCCCGGCGAGCGTCGACAGGTCGGCACGTCCTTCAGCGTTGGCATTGAGCCGACGCCAGGAGAGCTTTCGCCCTTCGGGACCGGTCAGGGTTTCTCGAAGGTTGACCTTCACGCTGGTATCGAACGGGGACGAACCGTCCTTCGCATTGGCCAGCGGGCCGATCACCTGGTACTGACCCACGATGCTCACCGGCTGCCGCAAGGTGGTAAGGAATGCGAGCAGGTCGACCAGGTCCTGGTCTCCCATCGTTTCGGCCAGGCCCTCAGGCATCAGGGAAACGTCGCTGGTGGAGCGATCGTCCACGTCGCCGGGCCGGATCGCGATCCGCTTCGCATCGGCCGTTTTGAGGACAAGACGATCCGGGCCGTCCTCGACGGGCAGGCCGGTGAAGACCTGACCGTCCTTGGTCGCGACCACCGCCGTCTTGTAATTATAGCCGATCGCCGCGCTCGGGTTGAGGATCGAGCGCAGCAGCTCGTCCTTGCCATACTTGGTGCCAATCGTCGAGAGGTCTGGCCCTACCCAATCGCCGCGTCCTTGCACGCGATGGCAGCCACCGCAACTGACCAGTCCTTGCCCTTCCTGACCTCGGAAGAAGACATCGCGGCCAACGTCGGCCCGCCCATCACGACGGATCAGATCGCCGAACGGCGGGAGGGGACGACCGGACTTGGTCTTGGGCAACGGGAGGATCTTCGACGCCTCGTCGCGGATCTTGCCGTCCACGTGGGCGTTGACGACGGTCGTCGCCTCGGTCCTGAGGTCGGCGGGGAGCTTGTCCTCGCGAGCCAGGGCAAGGACGCCACGGCCTCCCTCGCTGGTCCTGGCGAACGTGCGGAGCGCCTCGCGGCGGAGGCCGAGGGGGTAATCCTTGGCCACGATCAGGTCAGCGAGCCGCCGGTTCGCATTTCCGAGCTTCGGCAAGGTCCGCACGGCCGCCTCGGCCGGGCTGTTGGAGTGGTTCTTGCCCTTGGTCTCGGCGATCAACTTGTCGAAGAACTCGCCGACTTTTGGTGGATTGAGCTGGCCGAGAGCCTCGACCGCAGCCACCCGAACTTCTTCCGAGGCCTTCGGATTGCTCGCCTCGGCCCGGATCTCGTCGGCGAACCGGCCGTCACCGGTGGCGGCGGCCGCCACCATCGCTGAAGACCGCGTCAGAGGATCGCCGAGCGCCAGTTGAATGACCTGGATGACTCGCGGGTTCGCCCGCGCGGCGGCCCAGTTCCCCCCGAGCTTGCGCCCGAGCAGTTCCAAGACCTGCCGCTTGCGGGTCGGGTCGTTCGATTCGGCCGCCAAACCGGCCAGGGCTTCGGCCCCGGCCGGGTCATTGATCTGCATCACGACGTCGTCGGCCGCCTGCTGCAACTCGGGAGTGTCCAGCTTGGGAGCGATCCGGGCGAGCAAGGGAAGTACCGCGGGCTGATGGATCCGCCACGCGAGTCCGAGTGTCTTGCTGAGTCCCGAAGCGGGGAGGTCCTTCGTACCGACGACGATGTAAGCCTCGTTGCGGTCGACCGGGAAATAAGGCGGAAGGGCCACTTGCCTCGTGTCGTCGAGCGTGAGATCGCCGTACAAGGTGCCGTCGAACAGGCTCTCCAGAAAGTCACTTTCACGCGCTTCAAGGGCCAGCCCGAGCGCTTCGAGATACCAGCGATCCTGGCCGTCCCAGGTTCTCGCCAGGGTCTTGAGGGCATCGCCCACTTGTTCCGTCGGCAAGTTCCGCAACGCAAGAACGAGTTCGCGGCGGACGCCGGCGTCAGGGTCAGCCGCCATCGGCAACAGTGCTTTGAGATGGGTCGAGGCGGGGGCGGGAAGCTTCGCCGCGGGATCCTTGTACTCGACGCGGCCGTTCTCGCGGGCGTCGCGGCCGAGGATGCGGACGGCCTGCTCGCGAATCCGTGGGTCGCGGTCCTTCAAAGCGTCTTCAGCCGCCCGGTCGCCAACGATCGCATGAAGCACCCAGAGAGTACGGGCACGCTCATGCGGCTGACCGGTCGAGAAGAGATTCACAAGAGCCGAAACGGCCTCCTGCTCGGGGTCGAGCACTTGCGTCCCCTTCGGCTTTTCGGGATCGACCGGCTTCGCGTTCGGATCACCGGCCTTGGCATATTCGATCAGTCCGCGGCGGGCGGCGTCCTGGGCGGCGACCACGGGAGACCTGAGCGCTTCGATCAGTCCGTGCACGGTCCCGAAATTCGGCTTGGCGGCCTTCGGCTTGGCGCCGATGGGCGTGACGCGATAGATCCGCCCGGTGTCCTGATCTTTGAACGCGTGTCCGCCAACTCCGGCGTCGTACCAGTCGGCGACGAAGACCGCACCGTCAGGGGCGGCCGTCATATCGACGGGGCGGAACCAGGGATCATCACTGCCGAGGAAGACCTTGTACTCCGTGCGAAACGAAGCGCCATGGCGGCTCAAGGGGAAGAAATTGATCTGTCTCGTCCCGGCATCGGCCTCGAGAACGGCCCCGTGGTACTCCTTGGGAAAGAGACTTCCTTCATAGACCATGATGCCGCAAGGACTGCCGTTCCCGGTTCCGGCCAACTTCGGCACGCTGCCGGGCACTTCTTCGCCCCAGTGCCGGGGGCTCCCCGGGGTCCGGTAGCCATACTGGCCGCCATCCATGACCCAGATCACCCGACTGCCACGGTTGCCGTCGTCGTCGTTGTCGCTGGTGAAGATGTTCCCGAACGCGTTCAGGCTGGTCTCGTAGTTGTTGCGCTGACGATCGGCGAGAACCTCGAACTGGGTGCCGTCGCGGTTGACGCGAAGGGTATTCGCGAGCTGGTCGCTGGAGACGTGGCGACCACTCTTGTCGACCACGTCGAAGTTCTGCACCTTCTCGGTATGGTCTTGCTGAACCGAGCAGCAACCGTCGCCGTGGGTGAAGTACAGCTTGCCGTCGAGCCCGAGTACCATGCCGTGGACACCGTGGTCGGAGTCAACCCCACCGAACCCGGTCAGGAGCGGATAGCGTTTGTCGGCCTTGTCATCGCCATCCGTGTCTTCGAGCACGAGTAGGTCGGGGCTGTTGCCGATGTAGACCTTGCACCCCTTGTATTTGCCGTCTTTGCCGTATCGTTCTTCGACGGCCAAGCCCATGGGCACCGGGAAGATATGATCGGCAAACACGGTCACCTTGTCGGCCTTGCCATCACCATCGGTATCCTCGAGGATCTTGATCCGATCAGCCTCCTCGATTTTCTTCAGGCCGGCGTTGCGAGCGCGTTGAAGTCGATAATTGAGTCCTTCGGTCACCCAGACCCGACCGCGCGAGTCGACATCCATATTTGTGGGGTTGTTAACCAAGGGCTCGGACGCCCAGAGGGTCGCGTGAAGGCCATCGGCCGGCTTGATCTTGCGGGCCGATTCTTCCGGACCGACCTGGGCAAAGCCGGCGAGGGGTCCGCTGAGCATGAGTGCCCAGACCCCGAGACCGGCCCAGCGGGCGAGCCTGGTGCGCGGCGGGTTGCGATGCGACATCGGCGACGGCTCCTGATCGATGGGCGAAGAGATCGAGGACACCTGGTCCTCGGCCGGATTCGACCGTTAGCTGCAAAACTTGGGAAAATCTCTGACGAGCGGCTCCTGCGGATTGGCCTGGCCTGCTCATTGTGTCGCGCGGGGAAGGAGCAGTCCAGCCTCTTGCCCGGCCGAGCGGGCCGGAGAACGGAACGTGCCGGGCGACGATCGGCGCTTGATCGACCCATCGTCGAACACCGGGCAGATCGTCCGCGGTTTCGGTCTCAAAGTTGAAGTGACAACCCGCTAGAATAGAAGCGAGAATTCGGCAGAAGAGGAGGAGGATCACGAGTCCCCTCATTGGCCCGCGATTCTGGAATGAAACGACTGAAGCGGGAGGCGAAATGTCGAACTGGAAGTCGATCTCGGCGCACCTCTTGACGGCGGCGACCACGCTGGCTTTGGCAGCTCTCCTCTTCGGAGGACGATTCGGGGCTCCGCGACAGCCCCCCGTCAATCAGATTCCGGGGTTTCGTCGACTCGAGCCGCCAGCCACACCCAGGCCGGCCCGCCCGACGGGTTATCAGTTACAGACCGTCCCCTCACCCCCGATACCGCCCGAGGTGCTCAAGAGTGCCGATGCCGACGAGCAGATCAACATCCGAGTCTATCAAGGGGTGAACCGAAGCGTCGTCAACATCACGACGGCATCCGAGGCGGCCGGGATCTTCGGCGATGAGACGTCGAGCGGAACCGGGTCAGGGTTCGTCATCGACGCTCAGGGGCATATCCTGACCAACTACCACGTCGTCGAGGACGCCGAGTCGGTCCAGGTCACGCTCTATGACGGAACCACGCACGAGGCCCGCGTGATCGGCGCGGACGCGTCCAACGACGTGGCGATCGTCAAGGTGCAAGCCCCGACTGCCGATCTTTACCCGGTCGCGCTGGGCGATTCGTCGGGCCTGCTGGTGGGACAGAAAATCCTGGCCCTCGGCAACCCGTTCGGACTCGAGCGGACCTTGACCACAGGGATCATCAGTAGTCTCGACCGCTCACTGCAAGCCAAGAATGGGCGGATGATCAAGGGGATCATCCAGACGGACGCCGCGATCAACCCCGGCAACTCCGGGGGGCCGCTCTTGAACTCGCGTGGGCAGGTGATCGGGATGAACACGGCGATCATGAGCCAGGTCGGGCAATCGGCCGGGATCAGCTTCGCGGTGCCGATCAACGCGATCGCGCGAATCATCAAGCCGCTCATCGAGCACGGCCGCGTCATCCGCGCTGACCTGGGCATCACCCGTGTCTTCACGACCAATGAGGGCCTGGTCGTCCTCGGGCTCGTCGAGGATGGACCCGCCGAACGAGCGGGCATCCAGCCGATCCAGGTGAAAGTCGTTCGCTACGGCGGAGCCCTGGTCCGGAAGCTCGACCCCGAGTCGGCCGATATCCTGGTGGCGATCGACGGCAAGCCGGTCCACAACGTCGACGAGTTGCTCACCGAGGTGGAGTCCCACGCTCCCGGCCAGGTGGCCAAGGTTACCGTACTCCGGGGGGGCCGCACCCTCGAGATCCGGGTGACGCTCGGGCAGTCGTGACTCTGCGGATCAAGCCGCCGGGACTCCGTTCCCGGCATGCTGAATCCGTGGGTAAGGATTCGGGGTGGCCAGGGCCAACCAGCTCCGCAGGCCCTCGGCCACCCCATTCAGATGGTGCTCAACTCCGCCAAGAATTCCGAGAGCCGCACCTCAAACCTCACACGATCCGCCTCGAGGACATCGGGATGGAAACGCCCCACGACCACGAAAGCTTCATGCGGCGATGCCTCGAGTTGGCGGTGACGGCCCGCGATCAGGGCAACACCCCGGTCGGGAGCATCGTCGTGCTCGACGACCGGATCATCGGCGAAGGGGTCGAGACCTTGCCTGTGGGCACTTCCCTCACTGGCCATGCTGAAATCCTCGCCTGTCAGGCGGCGCTCGATTCGACGGGTCGCAAAGACCTCGCCGGCGCGGTGCTCTACACCACCGCTGAGCCCTGCTTCATGTGCTCCTATGCCATCCGTCAGCTTCGCATCGGCCTCGTCGTCTATGGCCTGGAGACGCCGATGATCGGCGGCGTCAACTCGGCCCACCCAATCCTGACCGATCCGGCGCTCGATGGTTGGCGGCCGGCACCTGTCGTGAACGGCGGGGTGATGCGGGAGAAGTGCACCCGGCTGAAGCTGTGATGAGCGAATAAGAGACTACCCTCGCGTCAGGCGATCTTCCTCGCCCCCGCCGTTCGACGTTCGCAGCAACGAATACAAAAATTCTCAAACGAACACTTGATGCGACTACGGCCTTAGTGCTAGCGGCAGGCGTCATCCTGCCGTTCGCCTACTCACGGATCAAATGGGGTCATTCTCGACCGCGTTCTCAGTCTTTGCGCACCACGGACTCGAGTTCAGGCGCGGCGTCGAACGGGTCGGTCACCGCTTCGATCAGGCTGTTGTCATGCACTAAAGTTCCGGTCCGACCGACGAAGAACGTCCGACCTTCGGCCACCTGGAGGTTGAAGACCGGCTGGACCTGGTCGCTCTCGACCGACCGAACGGTGCTCAGACCGGCGAGGGTACGCACGGTATCGCCCGGCTTCAATTCACGGGCCATCGTCCAGCCTCGTCCCGCCTTCCAGAATCGATGGATCCCGGTCGCGACGATCGACTCGTCGCCAAGGTCGATCCGAAGCGTCTGGCTGGGTGGGTTGTGAAAGACCGCGACGATGGGTTGATAACTCAGCCGGCCGGTCGTCGTCTCTTGGCCAAGGACCTGGTCGCCGACCATCAAGCTCTCGATGGGGCGGGATCCCGCCAGGGTCGCGACCAGCGTACCGCCTCCAAAACAGGAGTGGCGTTCGCGAATGGCGATGAACGGCGCTCCAGTTCCGAGGATCGGAGCCGCTTGCGGCTGGAACGCGAGCGGCACCTGCTCCGTGATCGTCGGAGTTTCTTGTGTGGATCGCTGGGGAACATAGGCGTAACCCCGAAGGTCGATCGCCCATTTCTTCCAGGTCTCAGGATCGTCGCCGAGATTGGCTCCAGCGACGTTCGTGAGGATGGAGACGACTCGCTCGTTGACTTGAACGATCGGAGCATTGTATTGCTCGAGGAGGCAACGTCACTTTCCAGTTGACGCTCGGCCATCCGAGCCGCGGCCTGCGCTTCGAGGACCATCTCGCCCACCGGGATCTGAGCCAGTTGGGGCACAATCGCGGAGTAATTCCGCGAGTTTGCAACCTGTTGATCCCTCTCAAAGATCGGTATGGACCAACTCCCCTCCAGCAATTGCTCAAGCTTCTGGGCCGCCTCGGGGGCGAGCCCATTTTTGGGAAACTGCGCAAGGACCTGCTTCACATTGGAACTTTTCCCCTCCAACATCTGGACCTCAGCCGGCGACATTCGCCGCTGGGTCAAGCCGAGAAAGCGGGTAGCGACGGGAAGCCCCGCATCGTTCAGGCCGAGTTGGTCGCCCGGCCGGAGCGTCGGGCCAGCCGGGGGACTGTAAAGCCGCTTGACATTGAACTGAGTGCCTTCGACAAAGAGCTCACCTGGGGACCCTGGTCCGCCGACAGGCCGGACTTCGAATCGGACCGGTTTCCGCAACAGGTTGGCAAGCCAACCCGCGAAGTCCCGCGGATCCCGTCTCACCAGTGTTTCGGCCGCCGCCCGACGGACCTCGGCAAAGGGACTGCCGACCGCCAGTGCGGCCAAGGCACGTGATGACGATGCCGAATCAATCTGACCGAGCAGCCGAATGGCCACGTTCTGATTCGCTTCCCCCTTGCTGAACACCCGGCAGATCGTGGGCACCGCGCGTGGATCCGTCACTTGAGCCAGGGTCTCTTCGGCGTCAACCTGGCGATTCTTGCTCGCAAGTGCGCCCCTCGCTCGTTCGAGAATCGACTTCCAGCGCCCGTCGGCTTCTTTCTGCCGCTTACTCTCCGTTGCCTCCGCCGCGAGTTGCCCGGCGCTCACCCAACGCCCATCCACCTTCTTATAACCAAGCCGTTTCCATGCCTGATCCCGAGCGGGATCCAGCGAGGTGACAGCCATCAAGTGAGCGCGTGCTTGACTCTTCAAATCATTCTCGTCGCACCAAAGCGCCAGCTTCCACTGCCCCTCAGCCGTATACGGAGCCTCGAGTCGTTTCTCATGATAGCGTTCGAGACTGGCCTTGAGTTGATCATCCGCCTCGACCGACTTACCGACCGCCTCAGGTCGCTGCCAACGCCCTCGGTAGGCAACCAACCCCATCAGCCCCCGGGCCGTCGCGTTCTTCGGGTCAGTCATCACGGCGATCGCCAGATGTTTGATCCGCTCCGCTTGAAGGCCGTGCGACTCACACCAGAGCGCCAGCTTGATCTGGGACTCAGGATCACGCCCGACACTTGCCTTGGCGGCCTCGTAAGAGGCAAGTTCACCCTCGGCATCGGGCAGTATCACTGGGGCCGCGGCAAGCCACCCCGTGCAGATCAGAAGTGCGGAGATCATCAACATGACTCCGAAGGGGAAGTGAGAGCGAAGCCAAAACGTATCCTAGCTATCATGCAACCAAAATCAAGCAGAAAACAATTTGAGCAATGCTTCGGTCTCAATTCCGGGCTAACCAAGCCAAAACCAGGAAGCCGGCCGGCCCGGCCGTCTTTCACTCGGTCTCAGGCAGCCCTTCGGGACGCACCACCCGCTTTTTTTGAATTACGGCCGGGCCGGCCATGCTTTTGAATTACGGCCGGGCCGGCCGTGCTACTGGTGTGAAAGCGGCTCGCGAACGAATTGCACACAGCGGAGAAACCGGGATCGAAAGACAGTGAAGCGTCATCAACGAACTTGACGGATGCACCACTGAGCCCGGGAATCGGTCAGGAGGGGAAGAAAGGAGAGTAGGCTTACTTGGTGCTGCTCTCCTTGGAGCCGGTGCCGGTTTTGGCGGCCGGGTCGAGACCGATGATCCGGCTCTTGGGGTGGCTCCGATCAACGATGACGGGGCCTACGTCAGTGGTTTCAATCGAGCCGATGTTGCCGACGGTGTCGACGACTTCAATCCGAAGGTGGATCCGCGGCGGAACATTGGGCGGAACGTTCCAGATCGTCCGACCTTTATTCTCCATCGGCGGACCGATCGGCTGCCAGTTCTCTCCACCTCGTTCGGGTCGCCAGAAGATCGTGACGGGGTGGGAAGGCAAATGAAAGTCTGTCGCCTGCCAATAGATCGCGACTTTTCCCGCAAATTGACCGGTGCCCACCGTGGGGGCCTTGGGCATGACGACCGACGGGGGCGTGCTGTCGACTTCAACCCAGATCTGAGGCGGGTCGCCGGGTCTAGGGGGGAGGTCACCCAGTCCTGAAGCCGAGCGGGCGACCAGGCAGAGCCCGAAGGTTCCTTCGCCCGGCAGGTCGACCTGAATGGGCGAGACTCGGTCCTGGTCCTCGCATCGTCGATTCCAGTTCCGGCCGCCGTCACTGCTGACGAAAAGTTCGACCGTGCTCGGGCCATCCGGCCCCGCGTCTTCGACCTCATATTGCAAAGAGAAATGAGTGTCTTTGACCAGCAACGATCGGCTCGGAGCCGCGGGGGCCTCTTTCGGCGCGGGGCTTTCGAATGGCTCCGCCTCCTCGTCGGGCGAAGCCGTGAACGGATTCGGCTCGTTGGCAATGGGTGCCGGCGCATTCCGCTTCGAGATGCGAGTGGGCGGCGGAAAGACATCCCGCGGCTCGGACGCTCGTGTCCTCGAGGCGGAATTCTGGAAATTCGGCCCCGAGGAAAGAGGCGGAGGAGCCAGGAATTCCGCATCCTGGCTCCCCGCCAGGCTGGGATTACTCGGCGTTCCTTCGGGCAACGTGATGGTTGACTGAGCAATGTTGCCTGCGCGATCCTCGATCTGAGCCCGGACCGTGAGCGGCTCGGCGGTGCCGGCATCCCAGGTCTCACTGCCGATCAGGGCCAACTGATTGATCGACACTTTGCGCCACTTGTCAGCGCCGTCGACCTGATACTCGATGACCAGCGAGCCCAGGGCGAGATGTTCGTCGTGAACCTCCCAGCGGACCGAGGCCCCACTTCCCCGGCGGCCGTCGGATTCGAGGACCAACGAAGGGGGCTTCGTGTCAACGATCACCTTCATACTCGGCTCGACCTGATCATCGTCGCTTGGGTAGAGCCGGCCCTGGGTGTCGAGGGTTCGGACGGCGAACCAGTACTCGTCATCCTCGGTCGCCTTGAACGTGAAGGAAGGGCGATCGGGAGGTGTCGTGGTCTTGGCCTTCCAGGTGAAGCCATCATCGTTGGAGACCCAGAGCTGGACCTCCTTGAGCCGCGAACGCTCGGAGGGGTCGACGTTGAACGGGATCCGGAACGACCGGTTCTTGTGGTAAAGGGTCGGGACCCGGGACGCTCGGGCCGGAGGCGGGGCCGCGATCGAAGCGGGCGTGGAGAGTCCCAGGATCAGGGCCAGGCCCAATCCGATACTCGCCAGTCGCAACCGACAGCCCCTTGGCGCCACGCGTTCGCTCCTCGAACCTAGGCTCCGAACTCAACGTCTCACGCGGGGTCGAACCCCCAAGAACCGGCTGATTACTTCAGCCGGATCGATAGCCCCGCAATGCAAAAGTGGACCGCATCACACTCTTCGGCCAGCCGCTGATTGGCCATCCCTTGAAGGTCGGCGAACCGCCGCCCCAGGGCATTCGTCGGCACGAGGCTCGCCCCCACCTCATTCGAGACCCAGATCACCCGCGCCTGGCCCCGACCCGCTCGAACCGCTCGAACCACGGCATCGAGAATCTCCGAGTCCGCCAAGGCCGCCCCATTTCCCAGACCGAGCAACAGGTTGCTGATCCAGAGCGTTACACAGTCGATCACCACTGAACCCTCCGTGGCCACGATCGTAGGGAGCACGGCTTCCAGGTCTCGCGGAACCTCTTTCGTCGTCCAACCTTCGGGGCGATCCGCCTGGTGACGCTCGATTCGGGCCACCATCTCCGGGTCATCGTGTTCCCGCGTTGCCGTCGCCACATAAGTGACCGGCGAACACTCGGCGGCCAGCCGTTCGGCCAGCCGGCTCTTTCCTGATCGGATCCCTCCGAGCACCAGGATCGACTCACCCATCGACCGCCCCTTCCCCAACCCAAGACTTGCGTTCGGGTAGGGTTCCAATCACCCACCGCGCACCAAGAGGCTTATGCGATCGTTATCGGCCTCTCTCTCGGTGGGCTTGAAACGAATCTGGCGAAGAGTCAGGTCGTAGGACCTTTTCGCGATTTACCGCACCCGGCGAGGCTCAATGCCCCCTCATCCTTCACCCCAATCGCGCAGGACTCGCTGTTCACCAGAACTCCCTAAAGAGCCCGAAAGGCAGCGAACATCACCAAATACGTCAGTTCGCCCAATTCCACTGTTGCGCCCAGTATGTCGCCTGTGATCCCGCCCAGCCGCTTCGCAGCGAGCCTTGTGAGGGTGAACGCGAGGCTCAGGGCCCCAAGGCTGGCAATCAGACCGGTCCAGCCCGCCACTGCGCCGGAGAGGGCGAACACGGCGAGGGTTGACATGAGGGCATCCCGTCGGGTGGTGGCTTCGATCATGAGGCGCCCCGTTCCCTGCGGTCGGGCGTAGCAGGCCATGCCGGCCGAGACGAGGATCAGGGTCCGACTGACGGTCACCGCTCCGAGGAGTGCCATCGCGCGATCGGGTCCGTTCAGATCGCTGAGGACCGCGTATTTCCCCAGGAGTACCAGCGCGATTGCAGAGACACCATGACTACCGATATGCGGGTCACGCATCACAGCCAGGCGGCGCTCGGCACCGCCCCACAGGAAGAGGCCGTCGAAGGTGTCGGCCACTCCGTCGAGATGGAGCCCGCCGGTGAGAATCGCAAGAAATGCGATGAGCAAGAAGGCGGAGCCC